>CAVYVM010000011.1:0-1005286 GCA_963771965.1 uncultured Acidobacteriaceae bacterium | reverse complement strand
AACGTGACTAGGGACGCCAGGGGGACAGCGTTACGCACCGGCGCGAACCACGACGCGCCGAGCGATCCCAGAAGAAAATACGAGAAACTCAGAATAAGGTACGCCAGCGAAAGCGCTCGCCGGAAGCCGAGCCGGTCGGCGATCGCGCCTCCCACTACCGCGAGAAACCAGACCCACCCACCAAACATCCCTGTCAGGCTGCTGGCCTGTTCGATACCGAAGTGCAAACCCTCATGCAGGTAGCGCGCCAGCACAGCGAAAACGGCATAGTAAGAAAGCCGCTCAAAGAGCTCGCTGATGTTTGCGACCCAGAATGGCCGTTCGAATCCGGTGCGAATTTCCTGCAAGCGTTCGGAAAAGCTCAAAAGTGCTCCCTGATAGATCGTATGGCTCGGGCTTCGCCTCTCCGATGGAAAAGCCGCGCTCGGCTCACTTTTATATTTATATTGCGATTCGCTTCCTGACCTCTTCAGCCGAGAGCCCTGACACTCGGATCACTTTCCGGCGGTTGCTCTGGCCGGAGGCAATGGTAACGGAAGAACGCGGCACCTTCAAAAGTTTTGCGAAGAATTCAATGCAGGCTTCGTTTGCTTTGCCATCGATTGGCGGCGAGGTGAGGGAAACTTTCAGTGCGCCGTCAGCTCACCAGTGATTTTGTTTCTTCTGTCACGCGGATGGACCTTTACTGAAAACGCGACGCTACCACCGGACTCCGTAATAGCAATCACTCGGCTTTCCCCAGCGAGAACACTGTTTCCGCCAGCAACAGGGCCGCCACAAACGGCACCTGAGGATGCTGCAGCGTTCGCGACTTTCCGATGCTTGCCATCAACGCGATTGCCAAAACGAGCATGGTTACATTCGCTGTGATGCAAGATAGTTTCAATCCTCGTACTTCGTGGGCGTTGCGAATACGCAATACATTCAACATGCAAGTGAACAACAATGCCAGGATGGTCCCGAAAATCCAGATCCTGCCGGTGTAGGTTCTCGGCACGAGCAGACTGTCTACAATCGCGATAACAAAAAGAATAGCCGCGCAAAGCCGGTCGAGTAGCTGCATGGCTTTTTCGTTCCCCTCCGCGTGCCTGATGGCCTAGGTTTTTGTTCGACTGCCGAAGATCGCTGTCCCTACGCGTACGCAGGTTGAGCCCTCTTCAATCGCGATTTCGAAATCATGCGACATGCCCATCGAAAGCTGGTCCATGGAGATGCTGGGTAGCCTGCGAGCGGCAATCGCATCGCGCAGTTCGCGCAGCTTGCGAAAACTGGGCCGTGCGCCTTCGGGGTCGTCGGTGAAAGGAGGTACAGTCATCAATCCGCAAAATTGCAACGACTCAAGCCGAGGTGCGGCCATCAGCAATTCTTCGAGAGCCGACGAGTCCGGTGCGAGCCCGCTCTTTGCCACTTCGCCACCGACATTAACTTCGATGAGAACTGCCAGCTGCCGGTCGGTCTTGCGGGCAGCCCCATCGAGTTTCTCCGCCAATTTCAACGAATCGAGGGAATCCACTGCATCAAACAACTCCACGGCCCTGCCCGCTTTGTTGGTCTGCAGGTGCCCGATCAGATGCCATTCGGCATCGCGTAGATCTTGAAGGGAATCGATCTTACCGTCAAACTCCTGAACTCGATTTTCCCCGAATACTCTTAGCCCAGCCTCGTAAGCTTCACGCATGGTTTCGGCCACGTGAGTCTTGCTGACAGCCATCAGCGCGATTGCTTCGGGGTCGCGGCCAGCTCGTCGGGCCGCGGTATTGATACGCTCGCGCACCGCGGCGACATTGTCGGAAACAGACATAGAAAAGAATGCCGCTGTGAGAACTGCTCCAGCAGAAGCGACACCAGACGGCCCGACTTCTGCACTCTATATTCTGACTTGCCTTCTGCCGTCAGGATTTACATCATCGCCGTCGGGGGTGCCGGTTCGTTCGGATCGCCCGCAGCCGAAGCCGGAATAAAGATCATCAGAGCTGCGAGCCCCGCCATCACGATCATCCCACCAACGAGGTACGATGGATCGCTGAAAATTTGTGGCGGATGATTCGGTGCGCCCCAGGAAGGCACGAATTGCAATCCCGCCCAAACCAGCCCCAATAGGGCTTCTCCGGCGATCAATCCGGAGGCGATCAGTACTCCAGCATTTTCCACGCGCGCTTTCTGAGCGGAGTTGAAGCCGCGGCGGTTGGCAACCCAGTCTCCGACAGAACGAAATACTCCGCCGACAAAAATTGCGAACGTGGTTCCGAATGGCAAATACATTCCCACCGCTACCAGCATGGGACTTTTCACCTGCATCATGATCATGGCGATGCCGAAGAAAATTCCCACCACTACGAGCGGCCACGGCATATCGTGGGCCACAATGCCCATGGCTAACGTCGCCATTAGGCCGGCTTGCGGTGCCGGAAGTTCGGCGCCACCAAATCCCACACCGCCTGCTTTGATGCTGCCCTCGTGCAGCAACATGAGCGGAAAATACATGACCAGGCTTGCTACAACCACCGCGATTAACTCAGCGGCTTGAATCTTCTGCGGTGTGCCTCCTAGGATGTAGCCGACTTTGAAATCCTGTAACAGCTCGCCCGCGACCGCCGACGAAACGCATACCACAGCCGCAACACCGAGCACCGCAGCGACTCCCGAGGTCCCGGAAACGCCGAGCGCCACCATCAGCAATGCTGCAATCAGCAACGTCGAGAGCGTCAACCCGGAAATAGGATTGTTCGATGAGCCGATGAATCCCACCAGGTTTCCCGAGACCGTGGCGAAGAAAAATCCCACCAGAATCATCACAACCGCGGCCAAAATGGCTGGCCATACCAAACCCGATATCCGAATATAGAGCACGCACATCAGCACGAACATCACGGCAATCAGACTGAAGACCGTCTTCGAACTCATGTAGCGTTCGGTGCGTGCAAGCTCGGCTTGTTGAGCAGCGGTCTGGCGCAGGTCGGCGAAGGCTTTGCCCAGTCCCGCGGTGAGGCTTTCGCGCATTTTGTAGAGTGTGTAAGCCGCTCCCACCAGCATGCCGCCGACGGCGATCGGACGGACGATGTATCTCCAAACTGCATCCGCCATGTTTGCCCAATTATCGGGCGTGTCGGCTGGAATATATGCCTTGAGCTGCGGTCCAAGGAAAAACACCATCAAAGGAACCATCAGGCCCCAAGCCAGCACGCTTCCTGCAAACTGGATCGACGCCAGCCGCACACCAATGATGTATCCCACTCCGAGATACGCCGGGCTCACGCTGGGCGCGGCAAAAACACTGGTTCCGCCGGCGGGCAGGACGTGCGAGCTACCGGCAGCGCCAAGACGAACCTGGCTATGTCCGAGGCTTCCGACGCCAACATGAAAATCAGTGTCGGCCGCGAACAGGCCGAACTTTCCGAGAATGTATACCACGCCGCCGAGGCCGATATTCCAGAAGAGATACTTTGCGGCTTGCGCGCCTCGTTGACCAGCCTTGTGAATCTCCGAGGCAGCAAGCGACTCCGGAAACGGAAGCTCAGGATCTTCCACCATGCCTCGCCGCACCAAAGAAATAAAGAGAACACCGAGAATGCTGCCCACCATGATCAGCGCAGTGGATTTCCAATAGGCATCGGCAAAACGAAAGGAGGGCCACGCCTTGGCCAGCAGAAACGCTGGAAGAGTAAAGATTGCGCCGGCGGCAACGGACTCCCCGATCGAACCTGCCGTCCGCGCGATGTTTTCTTCGAGCAGAGATCCTTTCCATGCCCGCATCGCAGCCATGGCAATTACCGCTGCGGGATATGTTGCCGCAATTGTGATTCCGGCGCGCAGACCGAGGTAAGCATTTGCCGCTCCCAGAACGACCGTCATAAGAAGGCCCAGCAGCACCGCGCGCAGGGTGAACTCTTTCATCTCCATATGTTCGGGGACATATGGGACGTGCTTCTTGGGACTGGTTCCTGACTCGGAGGAGACGGGATTACTCATAGATAAATCCTCTAATAATTGGGATCAGTACAAACAGCGTTCCTCAAGCCAAGCCGCCACTCGTGTCAGAGGGAACGGCGCACGTTAGCACGCTGGGCGGCTGAATTACAAGTGCATCGCGGTTTCCGACGCCAGTGTGGGAAAGGCTGCGCGGCCGGAGTGCATTGAGAGGTTAGTATCTTTGGCTACTTGGCGCGGCGGTGTAATATTAGAGTAATTAGTTTGTCGCGCCCCTTCGCAGTTGATCGTTCCGAGGTGCCGCATGAGCAACTCCCCCGAGCAGCCCTGGTTCCAGCGTTTCCTTGAATTCCATTGCGACGATTGCGGCTGTGAGACAGCCTTTCGTTCGCGGCGCAGAACGTTCTCCGAGCGCTACCTTCTGCCGATTTTTCTTTTGCAGCCGGTGCGTTGCGCGGAATGTTTCCGGCGCGACTACCGTTCGCTGTTTATGGTGGCGAAACCGCGGCTGTCGGAAGCGGGCTCCAAGCGGAAACCCTCCGTCGCTACCCCGGGCCAATACGGTAACGTTGCCTAGCTGACCCCAGGCCCGCTATACTCGTGTCAAGGCAACAGAGTCGCTCGCCCGGCAAAGTTTTCTTACGGGCATCAGGGAGGCCGTCTTCAGCAGTAGTGGGGACCGAATTCGGGCTGCCCAGGCCAAAGCTGCAGTGGCGGGGATTTCTATTGCTTCGAAGACCAACCCGCCCCAGGGTGTTTCCACTCGACCCGCACAGATTGGACGAGCTTGGGCGAGTCACATTGCTGGCAGTCTCTTTGCGGTTTTGTTTCCTTCTGATTGCCGTATCTGCGGCGCGCCGCTAATTAAAATCTCCCGCCTACCAGTTTGCTGCGAGTGCGTCGAGCACATGCATCGCATTGTGGGCCAGGTTTGTGCGCGGTGCGGTGAGCGCCTGTTTTCTCCCTACGCGATCAATGGTCCTGAGGGAGAGCCCCGCTGCGGACTGTGCCGCCGGATCGAGCCAACCTTTTCGCGCGCGGTTGCCTATGGAAGTTATGAAAGCGGGCTGCGGGAACTGATTCATCTGTTGAAGTATGGCGGAGTGCGTCCGGCGGCAGGAGTGTTGGGACGCATGTTAGCGGAAGCTGTCGCAACCCTCGAGCCTCTGTTTCCTGGGGAAGGTGTGGTGGTCATTCCCGTACCCCTGCATCGCACCAAGTTTCGCGAGCGCGGGTTCAACCAGGCGGAACTGATCGCGCGCGCCGCTTTGAAACTCAGCCCATCGCGAGAGCGCCTGCATTTGTGCACGGGAGCGTTCGAAAGAAAGCGCGAAACTCCATCGCAGATTGGGCTCACCAGCCATCAGCGCCGCGAGAATTTGCGAGGCGCCTTTGCGGTTACACAAACCGAAGCGGTAAAGGGACGCGAAATTCTCGTTGTGGATGATGTCTACACGACGGGCGCGACGGTTTCGGAATGCGCCAAAGTTTTGCGCCGTGCTGGCGCGACGAAGGTGTGGGTCGCGACCGTTGCGCGCACCTTGAAAGTCTCCGCGCAACATGTGGAGATTAAATCTGGCAACGATATCGAGATGGACGAACGGGGCGAAGCAGAGCAGGTTGCATTGGGCAAAGCGGTAGGGATCTAATTATGTCCGCCAGAATCGAAAGCGACGCAGGACCACCGGGCCGATACGCCGCCGGCCTGTTTGCGGCGGCGGCTATTCACCGCGATAGCGACGGCAACGCGTTGCATGCTCCCGTGCTGGTGCTGAACGCGTCCTATGAGCCCATCAACGTGTGCGCCGCGCGGCGGGCCCTGGTTCTCGTGCTCAAGGGCGTCGCCATGACGGAAGAAGAGAATGGACACTTCCTGCATGCGGCACGCATCGCCGTGCGTGTGCCCTCGGTGATTCGGCTGCTGGAATATCGCCGCATTCCGCATCAGAGCCGGGCCTTGTCGCGAAAAAACATTCTGCTGCGCGACCGCAACACCTGCCAGTATTGTGCCACCGTGCTGCCTTCAGGCGAGTTGACCCTGGACCACGTTATTCCCCGCTCGCGCGGAGGCTCGTCTACATGGGAGAATCTGGTCGCTTGCTGCCATGCCTGCAACCGCCGCAAGGGAAATCAGTTTCCACTCGAAGCCGGCATGAAACTGATGCGCGAGCCGCGCGCGTTCAACCTCCACACCAGTCGGCACATCATGCGG
This sequence comes from uncultured Acidobacteriaceae bacterium, assembly GCA_963771965.1. Classification (GTDB taxonomy): domain Bacteria; phylum Acidobacteriota; class Terriglobia; order Terriglobales; family Acidobacteriaceae; genus Sulfotelmatobacter. The sequence continues at coordinate 999,147 of CAVYVM010000011.1, read as the reverse complement.
CTCATGGGCAGGTCGGATGATAAATGGAGGAAGTATTTGTTTTACTAGTAGAGGCTGGTGGAGTAACACCTACCGGTATTCGCAGTGTCCGCGTCCAAGTTAGTCATTCTCGGATCCCGTGCATTTTTGTAATCCTAATGTTTTACAGTAGCACGGGCTTCCTGATATTGAAGGATGCCGATGGAAGAACAACCACCTAAGGATTTAAGGGATCTCTACCGCATCTACCGCGATTATGCCGAGCACGAGGACAACCTCGTTAATTGGAGGCTTTCCTGGAATCTTGCGGCTCAAGGGCTACTGTTTACCGCGTTCGGCCTCACGGCGCAAAAACTATCCGATGCTTGCGAGAACACTTCACCCGGAGACCTCAAACTTTGCTTCCTAAGAATATTAATCCTAGCGGTGCCAGCAGTGGGCTTTTTGATCAGTACTTCCTCCGCTCTCGGAGTTCGGGCTGCTAACTTGGCGCTAGATGAACTGCAGCGCAAATGGCAGGAAGACATCGGGCCCAAGTCCCGTGCCGACGACCCAGAAGCATGGAACCAGCTACCCGGACTTACCGGCGGTGGGTCGCCCAAAGCCCATAAGCTAGGAATGTTTCCGGCCTTCACCTTACCATGGATATTCTCGCTAGCCTGGCTTCTTCTTTTCTTGTTCAGCCTCGCGACTCTGCATAAATGTCTAGAAGGGAAGAGTCCCGCTGGACCCACTATTGGGGCGGCGGTGATTTTGGTTTCTCATCCTGCTTCTGATCTTTCTGATCCGCCTTCGGAACTTCTTTCCCCTGATACAGAATTTTTACGTTCGCACCGAAGCGTTTGTAGTCCTCATACTTTACGATCTCGCGAATGTGTATGTCGCCGGTGTTGAAGTGTAGCGTGTCATCGGCTCGGGTGTAGGTAGGGAACCAGTATTGGTTGTCGATCTGTTGCCGCCAAGTGGTGAACTTCGGGTAAAGATGTTCTTCCTTGCCCTTCTTTTTGGTGTCGCGGATTTCCGGCACGGCTTGGCCGTAGGTCTTCACAATCTGGTGGTCCGAATCGTCCACCCAGATGCGCCCCTGAAAGTAACGCTTCTTGCCGACGATGGCCTTTGGAGCAATATCGAAAACGTAGCAATGCAACTGATCTTCCTGTTGCTGGCCGACATAGAGAATGTTGTATTCCGGAACTTCTTCGGTAGTCAGCACGAAGGGTAAACGATTGCGGAAATCCTGTACGTCGCCCTGATCGAGCGACAGCCCGCCCTGTTCCAGCGACGACTGCGGCGCGAACACAACGTTTTCGAGGCGATGTCCCTTGTCGTCGTAGAGCACGTCGAAAACTTCGTGATACTCCCCCGTGACGGTGTCGCCGTCGCGCGTCTGCACTTTGATGTCCTGCCGGTAGGTGTAGTGCTCGCGCGCTTCCTTGAAGAGTTTTTCGCGTGCGGCAAACTGCGCGATGATTTCCTCAGGAGTAATGCTTTTAGGCGGCGTGCTTTCGAGCGGACCTTCCTGGGCCACAACCGGCAGCGAGAGAGCGGATAGCACGGCCACAAACACTAGGGAGCGCAACGGCGATTTCATACACCTATTCTAGCGAATAAATGAAACGGCCGATGGCACGGAGACAGTAATGTTGCAGAACCCGCGGCGGCCCTCCCCCGACCCCTCTCCGCTCAGTGAGGCCGGGGGTAGGGCGCTGCAGTTCTGCCGCAAACTTGGATGCCATTTCAAGAGAGGGGTTGCCGTAAGAAAAAAAGCCCTGGCTTTCGTAACTCGACCTCGGTCGTGCCCGCAGGAAGTAGACTCCGTCAGTCGGAAGACGAACATCGATCCAGGTGACTGTCTCTTGCAATCATTGCCATCAGTGATATCATTGATGACATGGCTAGCATCACCATCCGTAAACTGCCGGAGAACACCAAGCGCCGGCTCCGAATTCGTGCCGCCCGCAACGGCCGTTCCATGGAACAAGAGGCTCGAGAAATCCTTGAAGGGGTTCTTCAACAACCCGAACCGCCCCAGGAAAACCTGGCGGAGGCGATCCGCAGAATTTTCGCTCCGCTCGGCGGAGTCGAACTTCAGATTCCAAAACGCGACCCCATACCCGAGGACAGAATCAGAAAGTTATTTCGATGATAGTTCTGGACGCCAACGTCCTGTCCGAAGCCATGTTGCCTTCTCCCAATCCCTCGGTTTACCGCTGGCTTTCCCAGCAAGCGAAAGATGAGGTCTATACCACTGCCATCAGCATGGCTGAGATCCTTCAGGGAATCGAACTTCTCCCCGTGGGGAAACGGCGCGCCGGACTCCTCGCTGCGGCACAGTTGATGTTTACAACTCTCCTCCCCGGACGTGTTCTCTCGTTTGACGAGGCCGCCGCGCAAGCCTTTGCACCGATCGCAATAGAACGCCGCAAGCGCGGAAAGCCGATCAGCTTGTTCGATGCTCAGATAGCATCCATCGCAAAAGCTCGCAACGCGGCGCTCGCAACTCGCGACATCCGTGACTTCGAGGGTTGCGGCGTGCGTCTGATCGATCCCTGGCAAGAGTAACCTAGGTATCTGCTAGACTCATCCGTTTGCCACGGGAGGTCCGATCATGCGCCGTCTTCTCCACCTCATAAACATACAAACGGCTCACCGCACAAATCGTGTCATTCCGAACCCGCGCGCAGCGTGGGTGAGGAACCTGCTGTTGGCCACCGCCATATCAATCGCAGCTACCCTGTCCCCAGCCCTGGCTAAGCATCCTTTTACCTTCGAAGACATGATGAAGCTGAAGCGCGTCGGTGAGCCCGAAGTCTCGCCCGACGGGAAATGGGTGATCTTCAGCGTGGTCGAGGTCGATCTGGCGGCTAACACCAAGGCGCAGCACATCTGGATCGTGCCCACGGCTGGCGGCGAGGAGCGTGAGATCATCGCCGATCAGGATGCTGACCGTCCACGCTGGGCGCCAGATGGGAAGCGGTTTGCGTTTATCTCGACCAGAACAAAGGGCTCACAAGTCTGGATCGCCGGGTTCGACAGCGCTGCCGGGAGAGTGTCCTCGCTCCATCGATTGACCAGCATGCCGACCGAGGCCGTCGGCGAACTTTGGTCACCCGATGGCAACAACATTCTCTTTACCTCGGACGCATATCCCGCTTGCGACGGCGCCCCCGATGAGATTGCCTGCAATGCAAGGAAGGTGAAGGAAGCCGAAGATTCGAAGGTTAAGGCGCTTATCTTCGACCGCCTGCTCTATCGCCACTGGAATGCCTACAAAGAAGGCAAGCGCAGCCACATCTTCATCGTTCCCGGTGTGCTGCCTTTCCCAACGTTCGAGGATACGGTGGAAGTAACCGCAGCGATTGGTCCGCCTCCTCCCCGCGACCTCACGCCCGGCGACTACGATGCGCCCGTGTTTTCACTCGGCGGGCCGGACAACTATGCTTTTTCGCCTGATGGGCAGGAGATTTGCTACACCTCGAATCACGACAAGAATCCAGCTGCTTCAACCAACAACGATCTGTGGATCGTTCCGGTCGGCGGAGGAGCTGCAAAGAACATTACCGCCGACAATCCCGCCAGCGACTCGACGCCGCTTTATTCGCCTGATGGCCGCTATATCGCCTACCGCGCCCAGCAGCTTCCGGGATACGAGAGCGACAGATTCCGTCTCATGTTGTATGACCGCAAGAACGGGGAGAAGAAGAATCTGACGGGAGGTTTCGACCGGTGGGTGGGGACCTACGTCTGGGCGCCCGATTCTTCCCGTCTTTACTTCGTGTCGGAAGATAAAGCCGCATCGCCGATGCATTCGATCAGTTTCGAAACCAAAACCAATCAGGAAAAAGGTTACGACATTTCCATTAAAGAGACGAATATCAAGATCGACGAATTGGCTCTGGGCTTCGACGATGATTTAGCCATTGCATCTGACGGTAGGCTGTTTTACACGTCGATGTCGGTCCAAAAACCTAGCGAAATATGGGCTCTCTCGCATGTTCCTTGCTCAAATGCCCCAGCCGAAGACCCGTCGGCAGGCGAGCGTGCCTTTAAACATCTGCTGTGCCTTGTCAATCCGTTAACGCATCTCAACGATGTCGTCCTCTCCGAAGTCGCCATGTCCCCGCTCGAATCCTTCTGGTTCACCGGTGCGCACGGCAACAAGGTCGAGGGCTTTCTGGTCAAGCCGCCGAATTTCGACCCCAGCAAGAAATATCCCGTGAAGTTCCTCATCCACGGCGGTCCGCAGGGAGCATGGGGAGACGACTGGAGCTACCGCTGGAATCCTGAACTGTTCGCGTCACCAACTTCCGCGGCGAGCGGGGGATACGTGGTCATCATGATCAATTTTCACGGTTCGACCGGCTACGGGCAGAAGTTCATCGACGCCGTCAACGGCGACTGGGGCGGTGCTCCGTTTGAAGATCTGATGAAAGGCCTAGATTACGCGGAGAAGACTTATCCGTTCATCGATAAAGACCGGGAGTGCGCGCTGGGCGCCAGCTACGGCGGATACATAGCCAACTGGATCCTCGGCCACACCGACCGCTTCAAGTGCATTGTTTCGCACGACGGCCTGTTCAACACCGAATCCGGCTGGGGCACGACGGAAGAACTCTGGTATTTCGATTGGGAGTTCAAAGGCACTCCCTACGACAACCGCGCCATGTATGAGAAGTGGTCGCCGCACCAGTACGCGAAAAATTTCAAGACGCCGACGCTGGTGATCCACGGGCAGAGCGACTACCGTTACGACGTGAGCGAAAGCTTGCAGCTTTTCACCACGCTGCAGATGGAAGGTGTGCCCTCAAAGATGCTTTATTTCCCTGACGAAGGACATTGGGTACTGAAGCCGCAAAATTCTAAACTGTGGTACAAGACAGTGAACGACTGGGTCGATCAGTGGACGAAAGATCAGGGAACGCAGAAGTGAACCGCACGAAAAGACGGGAGCTGATCATCAGTCGTTTTTTAAAAGGTAACTGGTGCGCAAAGCAAAAACTGCAAAACGCAACCCACGAGAAGCTACGGCGGACATTTCGCCAGCCGAGGCCGAGCGCCAACTTGAATCTTTCCTCGAGAAATATGATCCGGAAGTTGCGGCGTTTGCTCGTCGCGCGCTCGCCAAAATGCGAAAGCTGGTTCCGGGCGCGGTCGAAATGGTTTACGACAACTACAACTGGCTGGTCATCGGCTTCAGTCCGAGCGAGCGGCCCTCGGAGGCAATTTTCTCCATTGTGCTCCCACCGCGACGTGTCACCCTATGTTTTCTTCAAGGGGCTGGCTTGCCCGATGCGGCAAAGCGACTGCAAGGGAAAGGCAACGTTGTGCGAAACGTTCGCTTGTACGAGGCGGGAAAGGCGGACGAGAAGGTTCTCGACGAACCGGAAGTCCGCGAGCTGATCAACGTCGCTCTCAACCGCGCGAAAGTTCCCATGCCTGAGCGAGCGCGGCGCAAGCTCATCATCAAATCGATTTCTGCTAAACAGCGGCCGCGACGTTCGATGCCGGAGTAACAGTCGAGTCGGGACCCATCATAAGTCTTTAGCGATCTTCCTTTGAGACTACATTCAAGACGTTATGCTCTGGGGGAGGGACGAATACAGGATTTGCCATGCTCGTTAGCGGCGGAGCCGTTCCATCGCTCCCCGTGTTGCTCGCTTGAGGGAACGATTCAAGTTGATCCTGAAGGAGGGCTGTGGCTCCGGCTGAGACTTGGATTGCAACTTCGAGCGTGCCGGTGAACGATCCTATCGAGGGGACGATGCTCGCCAAGCCGTTGGCATCGCTCAACAGGGTGGTTTGGCTTGCACCCAAGATCACGGGCATTCCTGCCGACGCGCTGCCGGGGTCGCCCCCCGTCAGAGACAGGTCATCTCCTGAGGGACGGAGTACGGTCGATTGGAACAATACGCCGGCTCCGAGGACGGGATTGGGCGGCGTGGAAGAGTCCGTCACCCGGACGGTTAGCGGCTGAAACGCCTGACCCGCGATGATCTGCCCAGCTCCCGATACGGCCTGCAGGTTTATCAACGTTGGTGCGACTGCGTTTCCGGAGACGGTTTGGCAGGGACTCCCGGACGCGACGCAGGCGCTGACCAGCAAGGAGCCGGTGAAGCTGCTGAGATTCAGAGTCACGGTGGCATACCCGCCGCTGTTGGTGGTGGCACTCGCGCTGCTGAGTAAGCCGGAGCCTTGCCTTACAGTGAAGTCCACCGTGACGCCGCTTTGCGGCAACCCCGCGTTCACCACCTGCGCGGTAAGTGGGGCACTGACAGTTGCTCCCTGCGCGATCCAGAGTAGAGGTGTGGTTAGCTCCAGGGCGGAGGATGTCGTCGCAAACAGAGTTGCCACGACTGCCTGCGCCGAACCGTAGACGCCCGGTGCAAGAGTCGCGGTGAGGGACGCGACGCCCGCGGCTTGGGGAGTGACCCACGTGGAAGCGATTCCACTTTCATCGGTAGTCGTTGAACAGCTGGTTGTGCCCCCGCAAGCTGAGAAGGCGGCCTTGTTGGTGGACGCCCACGCTACCGTTGCGCCGCCAACTGGCGTGACGCCGTCGGAGGCGACAACCCGAACAATCACGGGATTGGCCGCCTGTGCTCCTACGGGCGTTGGAGGATTACCTCCCTGCAGCAAGACGAGTTTGTCCGTCGCGGCGGCTCCGAACGTGACCACATTGGTCATGATGGAGAATGCGCCGGAGACCGGATCGGTAATGGTAATTGTTTGCAGCCCGTCGCTTTGCGCGGGTGCGGCAACAAGTACTTGGCTGGAGTTGGTCGCGATCAGCGGTACTGCAGTGTTGCCAACCGTGACAGTAAGCCCGGGAGAAAATCCTGTGCCCTGCAGCGTGATCGCTCCGCCGTTCACAGGGACTCGCGATGGTGTCACCAAGTCTCCGTAGAGCACATGAGCGTGGTAGTGGTAATCGGGCCGGCCATCGCCACGCAAGTCGGCGATTCCGATGATGAATGTATTCGAGCCGAGTACCTGCGCGTCGAGTCGACTCATGCCGAAGGTGGACGAATTGAACGGAGCCGGAGTAAGAGTTGGGGGAATTGTGCCTTGTGAATCTCCCAGCGTCCACATGCCGACCAGCGGCTGCATCTTTGATTCGCTGGGGGTGCCAGTTTCATCCAACGCGGTGACAGCTACAGACAAGGTCCGATTCGCCTGGGCTGGGAGCAAGAAATAGGCTACCTCACCATAGCTGTCGAGCGATCCTACCCAATCGCCCGGAGCAGGAACTAAGGCTGGAGCATCCCATGTCTCTGTGGCAGCCCATTTGGGTACAGGCTGCGCACTTCCAGCCATGACGATGTTTTGTTCGAACTCGCCGCCCGCGCTGACGGTTACAAGGATAGGCTGGATAGTTCCAGAAGGTGCGACCTGAAAATGGCCGTAGGGGACGACTCCAGCAGACCACGTTGGGTCCACCGGCTCTATAGTGAGCTGATACTGTGCAGAGCTTGCGTTGTTCGGGATGGGTAGACCGCCCAGATCGAAGAACCCCTCCAGCGCTTGATCGGAGGATCCAAACTCGCTATAGGGATTGCCCAGAGGATCGCTTAAGCCAGTGATGGGATTGCCGGCATTGCCGGTAAAGAGGAATCCGGAGACAGACGCGGCTTCGTACTCGTGCGAGGGTAAGTTGGTAGCGGGATCGATCCATTGTGCGACAACGTTCACCCCTTGCATCGGTTGAGCGGCGGCGCCGGTGTGGTCAACGAAATAGACCGAGCCGTAGACGCGCGCTGTATTTGGGTTGACCGACACGACCGGATAAAGCCGGGATAACGCCGCCATGTCATCCGGCGCGAGTTGGTAGGGATTGGGATAGCAGACCGTGATCGGGATGCAGCTTACCAGGTCCATATAATGCATGACGGGAAAGCCGGCGAAGTCAGCGGGAGTTGGCGTCGGATTGCCCGTCATCACGTTCAAGTTCAATTGCGACCAACCCAGCCCCAATATGTTTCCCAGCACCCGCACCAACCGATATTCCACATCCGTGAGTTGCGAGGACTGCAAGGCACACTGGCCGTTGATGACGACGAGCGCGTGCAGAAAATTCGCACCCGTGCCAAAATTGTCCGCGCCTCCGTACGCGGCGTTCCAGAAGCATTGCGAAGGATTTCCAGCGCCAGCGCCAAGCAATGCGTCTGTCACCGTGCCATCGTAGTCATAGACGATGGCGAGCGGCTTTTGCGTAGCAGAGGAAGTGATGTCGGAGGGTGCGGTGACAGTTCCACTTGAATCGACCGCAATGTTGCTGCCATTCACGTCTTCGGCGAGCTGTCCTCCAATGTCTACAAAAACTGCCGCGGAGGGCACGGAAGTCCATTGATTGAAAGCGGTGCCGACAAACGCGTTGGCAAGCGCGTTTGGAAGGATCGGGCTTAGATCTCCCTGGTCGGTGTAATAGATGATCTGGCCCTGCGACCAGACGATGGGCTGTCCCATCATGCCAGAAGTGAAGTAACTGGAGCCGGCAACGTATTCTGGGCCGCCTGCGAAAGTCACGTCGGGTAGCAGGGTGACAATGGCCAAGACCATCGCTATACCCAGAAGTGGGCGCTTCAATCTCGTTTTTCCTCGTATGGTCACGTCTTAATTATTCCTCTCCACCGACGCGTCCCACGGCGTGCGCGAAGTCGAGGTATGGGATCGCCCTTTTGCCGCCCGGGATGGGATCACTGGTGAAAACCACGGCATGGTTGTCGCCGACAAGAATTTTTCCTTCCAAGCCCATCGCGAATCTTCCGATTGACCCCGACACTGGGCTCGTGAGACCGAACTTGCTTGGTGGATAGAGAAACAACAGAACGTGTTCGCCGATGCGGTAACGCTCGCCGCTGTTCCAAAGGCCCGCCCACTCATGAATGGTCAGGCTCTGGCCAGTCGTTGTTCCTCTCATGGCCTGTTCAACCTGGAAGGTGATGGTGGTGGCGGCAGGAGCTTGGCCAGAAACGGTGCCGGACCGTCCGATGAAGGTGACGCGACCGGAGAAGATGATGCCGGCAGCTTGAACCAGTTGCTTCAGGCCAGGTCCGGGAGGAAGAGGAACTGGGTAACGCCTCGGCAAATTGGGTGACAGAGGGCCTAGAAATGGTAAAGGAAATGTCTGCGGCTCAATAGGGAGGACAGGCCGCGGGATCACCGAACCTGGGCCGGCAACTCGCTCCTCAATCGCACCCTGTGCGCGCACGAACGCTGGCGCCGTGAGCAGCATTGTTAGTACGACGAGCGAAAAAACGTCGAGCAGACGCTGGATCATCGGCTATCACCTAGAAATCAATGTCTGCTCGGAGGAATGTGGGAAACCGAGGCCATCCTAACTTTGGTGGCGATACAAAGCTGTGATGGATGTCACCGTCCAGCCTTGTGGATTCTCGGCAGGAAGAACCGCTGTTCTGCGGAAATGACGGAAGAAAATAGTAAAACCCATGGAGCAGAATCGAGCTAATGCCGGGTCGCAAACTGCCGATGAGACACAAGGGGAACCTGCACAACCATGAAAATTCTCTTAGTCGACGACAGCAAGCCGATCCTGCGTGAGAACGAGCGCGTACTCCGCGAGGCTGGCTATGAGGTGGTTTGTGCCGAGGATGGTCAGTCTGCGCTTGACATGGCTCGGGAGCACAAACCCGATCTGATCCTGCTGGACATGATCTTGCCGAAGATGAGTGGGCCAGACGTTCTGGATCACCTGAAGCACGAGCCAGCAACTGCCGACATTCCAGTTGTCGTTCTTAGCAGCCTCACCGAAAAGAATCGGCAGAAACTCGTGGCGGCCGGAGCAGAGGAGTACGTCGAAAAAAACACCCTGATGCCGATGCAAGGAGTAAACCTGTTGCCGAAGATACTGGCGAATGTAATTTGCCGGATCAATCGCAGACGAGGAATTGGGAAGTGTCCTAATATGGATTTTGGTATTTGTTTTAATTAATGTCATTGAAGTCAGTGCAAAAACTCACGGTTTTGGCTTCTGGATCAGCAAGAAAAATGCAGAATGTAGTTGTGTGCTGTCGTCCGCTCACGTCAAAGTAGCTAATTTCTCCGTAATTGTAAAAAGTGACCGCTCTCGATTTTATAAAATCAAATCGATCCATTATCCCTTGTGCAAGAGTCTGATTCTCCTCTCTGACTTTCCTCCCTTTGGCGTAGAGTTTGCCGATTTCGAACACGAAGCTACCTTGGGGAGCTATGGCAGGTTGAGGTTCCCATTCAGCTTTTCTCAACTCCGCTATTTCAGATGGATCAGGTCCATTTATGGGAACATCACTCAGGTTAGCGCGGACTCTAAGTTTTACGCTCCGAGCAGGAGTTTTCCCAGCATTCATTATCCCGATATCTATCGTGATAGGCTTTTTGGCCTCAAAATCCACAACTCTCATGCCATTCAATCCGACCCACGCACGTTGTTCATCGCGGAACTGTTTAATCGTTGCATCCAAGGCGTTGGCGTTCTGTCGATTACTAGCCTCAAGAGATTGCTTGGCATTATCAGCGATCCTCTGCTCTTGAGTTACCATTCCGTCGGCGGCTTGCCTGATTTTGTCGGCGGCATCGGACATACTCCCCATTTTCTTCGCTTGAGTATCGGCAGCGACAGCCAGATCGTGAGTATCCTTGCCGCCGGAATGAATTTCGAGCCATTGCAGGCAGATGAATATAGCGGTAGCCAGAACCACAGCGAAACTGGCTCTTGTCCATCTGAGCGTGGATCGTTCAAAACCGCTCATTTCCTCCTTTATCTCTGCCTTTACCTCGGCGAGGTCGGCTTCGGTTGCTGGCTTGGATGGGACGGGGTCTTTTGGCTCGGATTTGTTGACCGGAGGCGTGCCTATCGGGGCATCGCTTATATTTTGGGAGCTGTTATCCTCGTTTGTCATGGCGCACTTCTCTCGCTTGCGAAATTTGACAAATTGTACCACAGAAAGTTCTTGACGCCTTATATTTTATGTAGTACAGTTAGTGACATGGCAAACGTACTCCCGAAAGACAAGCAAATCGCGATAATCGCAGCCTTGGCTGAAGGTTCCAGCATCCGCTCGATTGAACGCATTACGGGCGTTCACCGCGATACGATCATGCGGCTAGGCGTCCGCATAGGCAAAGGCTGTGCGATGCTGCTCGATTCCAAGATGCAGGACTTGGACTGCAACTACCTGCAATTAGACGAACTCTGGGGATTCATCGGCAAAAAGGAACGTCACTGCTCCGTAGATGACAGCCCTGAGTTCGGCGATGTGTGGACGTTCTGCGCTATCGACTCCGAAACGAAGCTGGTTCCGTCATTCAGGTGCGGAAAGCGCACGCACGAACTGGCGACCGAATTTGCAATGGATATTGCTGGCCGGATGCGTCATCGGGTGCAGGTATCTACGGATGCGATGCACTCCTACATCGGCGCTATGGAATTGGCCTTTGGTGCCGATGTGGACTACGGTCAATGCGTCAAAGTATATGTCCATGATGCCGGGGAGCACCCCGAGCGTAAGTACAGCGCCCCATCATTCGCTTCGGCATATCGCAGACCGATTACTGGCAATCCAGAGATGGAACGGGTCTCAACAAGCCATGTCGAACGGCTGAATGCGACTACCCGATTACACGTCAAGCGCCTAAATCGCCTCACGCTGGCATTCAGTAAAAAGCTAGAGAATTTCCAAGCTGCCGTAGCCCTGCACTTCGCCTATTACAATTTCGTGCGCCGTCACAATACGCTGCGAATGACTCCGGCGATGGCAGCGGGGATAGAGCGGGACTTTTGGAGTGTAGGCGATCTGGTAGAGGCCGTGTCTTGAGCTATATCGAAGAATTGCGCGAGATCATCAAGAATCTGCATGGCGTGGATTCGAGGCACGTTGAAAGCGTGCCAGTGAAGGAAGTATTTCAGGGAAAGACGGTATGGGAAGGCGTTGTAGAAGTATTCGAGCTAATCGGCCATCCAAGAGCGCATCGGGCTTATGCGTGGGCGCACGATGGAGAACGGGCTAAAGAATCGAGCGTTGCGGTACTGCACATTGCGCCAATCACATCAGCGGCAGCGGCAGTACGAGCGGCGCTGATACAGGAGTTTAGAAGCCTTGAGCCAGAAGAAAACTAAGATGGGACGGCCCAAGCTCCCCAAGGGGGAAGCGATGGGCCGTGTAATCCAGGTTCGGTTTACCGCACAGGATACAAAGGCAATCGAGACAGCGGCGAAGGCCAGCAAGCAAAACGTTTCGGAGTGGATACGGAGCACAGTCAGTCATGCCATCAATCGCTGAGAACTGGTTTCCATCGCTTGAGCGGTCTGTAATTTCCAGTGCGCCAGTCAGCCAACACAGGCGTGACTCGGAAACACGGCTCGATGGAGAGAGTGAGCGAAGTCTTGTCTTGAAACCGAATATCCACAGAACGATACTCCGTGGAAAGAGACAGTTCCACGTCAGCAACGATTTTACCTTTGGTCTGGGGGAACCTGAGAACTTTCCTTATTCGGCGGGAGCGGGTAGTTTTATTGTCAGCCATGTCGCCTCTCGTAAAGGTGATTTTGGTCAGGGCTGTGTTCGTGCGCAAACACGAATGCGGCCCGTTGCCGTTATACCTCGGCTGCCATCGGACTCAGGCATGAAAAGCAAATTAGGACACCACCAGGAATTGCTTTCAGTAGCATCCCTGTAGAAAAAGTGAGAAACTCAGTTCTTGAGGCTAGCCAACACGATGCCGCTGATGCTGTTCCGCGCTCAGATTAGCTCCAGCCAGCAGTAGCATTCCCGTCAGGAAAGCCCAGAACATCATGCTCACCGAGAGCGCGAAGGGTCCGTAGACCTCGGCGAAGTTGAGCCAGGGGAGAGCCAGAATATAACCGTATTTTAGCGCTTCTGAGAGCAAACCCATAATGACGGCGATGGGTAACACCGCTCGCGCTGGAACCTTGCCGTTGGGAAGCACCCAGTAAATCAAGAAGAAGATGGCGATGCTCGCTGCGATGGCGAATGCCTTCATGACCACAAATCCCACCAGACGAACAAAGCCGGTGCCGTGGCCGCGCAATAGGAATTCCATGAGCGTAACGTTGCCCGCAGTTAGGGCAATCGAAAGCAGAGCCAGAACGCCGCAGGCAAACGCGAGTCCCAGCGATATGAGCTGGTTGCCAAGATACGAGCGGTTATTTTGAAAGCGCCAAATACGATTGAGCGCGACCTCCAGCGGCATGAACACGCCGGAGGAAGTCACCAAAAGGATGACCAACGAAACCACCTGCACGCGATGGCGCGTCTCCACCATGGCGTTCAGATTGCGAATCATGAATTCCTGACCGGCGGGCAGATAATCGCGCAAGAGTTCGACCACCACGTCGCTCATTACACGGGAATGAAAAACTCGCCGGATCAGCGTCATCAACAGGACCACGAAAGGGAAAAAAGAGAGGATCGAGTTCGCAGCGAAGGAGAAGGCGAACGTGTGCACGTCAGTGCGCAGCAGATATTTCACTGTGGAGACCGCTGTATTTGCGCGCGTTGGGCGCGGACGCCGCAGGCTGGTGGGTTGGCCTGCCACCTCGCAAACGTCACGAACTGTAGTCTGATCGGACACAGGCTTCGCTTAATCCTATCAAGCGTAGTCGACGCCAACACCTTCGGAAAGGAACGAAAGTCTACGGACGCGCACGCTCATTTCTTATACAGCGTAAACGATTACGTATGACCAAAGGTCACAATCGCGCTTTCACCTCTAATTCTTCTTGCGAAACGTTTCACCACTGCTTATTATCGGGTGCTCATAACCGGATATGTCCGGAAATGAACACGTAGGGCAGGTTGACGTTTTGAGTAGGTCGGTAGAAATCACGGCCGCTGGTCGGGGCTCCAGAAGTTCACGCCGCACTTTCTTCGTGTGGCACTGAACCGAGGAGTCTTTTGTTTTGGGGCAAGTTTCTTCGGCGCACAAGAGACGCAACCAAGTTCCACCGGTTTTCTTGAGGGGGTGCTCCGGTTCGCCGGAGCTACGATACGGGAAACCCGGGGAATTAATTCTTCGCGACCAGGTGAAAGGAGTTTTCTGTGAGAGAGAAGGGAACAGTGAAGTGGTTCAACGGGGCGAAAGGATATGGTTTTATCCAGCGCTCCACGGGGGAAGACGTGTTTGTACATTTCTCCGCGATTCAGGAGAACGGCTACCGCTCGCTCAACGAGGGTGAGACCGTCGAGTTCGATTTGCTCAAAGGCCCCAAAGGTTTTCAAGCGGGCAACGTCGTCCGCGCCTAACCGCGATCATTGCGAACGCCAACCCTCCCGCCCCCGCGGGAGGGTTTTTTGATTCGGTTGAGACGGCCTTTCGTGAACCGTCCTATCGCTCTGCTGCTGCGCTGCCTAGAGCGAGCATACCGAGCGAGGAACCCCGTGAGGATTGGGAAGAGGTAGCAGCGCCGGATTGTTCCGCCCCGGTGCAACTGCCGGCGGCGATTGCTGTGTTAGCAGTATCCTCGTAGCCGACGCCGAGCACATGAATAATGGTGTGTTTCCGGTTGGGGCCTCCCACAAAGCTGACACTCAGGCGCGCCCAGCCGTAGTGCACTTGCTTGGCTTGGGAGAATTGAAAGCCAATAAAGCTATCCTGCACAAGGCTGAGGTTTCCTTTGTGGTTGAGCTTGGTTCCGCCTCCGTGCGCAGAGTAACGTCCTCTTCCGTAGGTGAACAACAGGCCGTACGATGAGCCCTTTCCGAACTGGCCGCCCGGGCCGATCTCAGCCCCGGAAGCGACGTCAGCAGGAATGCCGTTCGACAGCAGCACATTTGCCCCCGCCGAATTCGGAGTGAAGAAGCCGCGATTCCACCACATCCAGGTGCCAACCCCGGTGGTGGTGAACGATCGGAATGTCGAATTTGTCGACTGCGCAATGTTGAAGGGTGCAACGCCCCGCCCCGTGGGCGACAGCGGAACGCTGGTGGTCTGCGCCAGTTCGGCGGAAGTGGTCTTGCAAATCGGAGTGCCTTCGGCGGGCATGGCGCAAGCAAGTACAGCGACTCCGGCTGCGCCAGCTGCCAGAGCATACGCGTTCAACCTGTCGCAGAGCGGCTCCGGAAGTACGGCGGAGGTTTTCGTTCGGGAGTGATCTCGCTTCGTGACATTCGGTTTCAAGATCGGCATAACCATCCTCTTTCGGAGATTCAATTTCGCAGTCGCGCACAGCGCCCATCGCAATTTCAATCCGATCATGGCAATCCAAAGACATAGGCAGTGCCGAGCGCTGACTTGCGTTGAGTGCCGCCCACCAGCGTCTTCCCGCTGATACCCAAAGAGTTTCCAAAAGCCACGTTAAAGTGAGCGTCGGTGCCGGTAAGAACAATGCTGCTCGCCGCGTTCTGCCATCCGCCCGCCGGTTCCTCAAATATGTAGACTCCGCCCGAAAAACCGTTTGGAGCTACCCCACGACCCGGCGATCCCACGGCAGCAATCTTTCCGCTGATTCCGACCGACCAACCGAATCCGCCACTCGCCCCGTCACCGGGGGTGAGCGTAGCGGTTTGGGTCATGTCCTTCCAACCGGCAGCAGGCTTCTCAAATACGAGGGCCGCCCCTAGGAACTCATAGCCCGGCGCGCCAGTCAGCACAGTGTTTCCGTTCACGGAAACGGATTGACCGATCTCGTCATTTTTCGTGGAGTTGGACACTGTGAGCTCCGCACTCTGCGTCATTGTGTGCCAGCCCGTGACAGGCTCGACAAACACATAAGCCTTCCCCGGGCCAGGACTCGAGATGTCTCCATCTTGAGGTGCACCGATCGCTATGGTTCCCCCACTGATTGACACGGACCAGCCGAAGCGATCACCCATCGCGCCATCCGAGGGTGTAAGCTTCGCGGTCTCCGTCATGTTGCGCCAACCACCTGCCGGCTTGACAAAGACGTACGCTTCACCTGGAGTTGACGTGGTATCGCCGTCGTCGCTAATTACAATGGTGTCGCCACTGATGGCAACCGCTTGGCCGAAAGTGCCCTTGCTATCGTCCGAGGGCGACAAGATTGCAGTGGGGGACATATTGGTCCAGCCGCCGGGCGGTTTCACGTAAACAAACGCGTAGCCCGGCATCCCTTGGAAACCGATAGGACCCACCGCCACAATCGTGTCGCCATCAATTGCCACAGGAGCCATGTAGGGCTCAGTCGGCGCGGGGCCGCTGAGCATTGCCACTGGAGGAGAATTCCGCCATCCCTGTGTGGCTCTGGTGAAAACCTGGGCAACTATTTTCACGCCGCTGCCTAGCGGCTCCTGGCCGATCACGACTGTGTTGCCGGAAATGGCGACCGAATTGTTCTCCAAGCCAAGACAACACCCATTGATCGGCACAAACTTGGCCAATTGCGACCAATTGCCGGGCGACACGGAAACGGCATTGCTTGCGGCAGCACGTGCCCCAGCGGCAGATGGATTCATCCGTTGAGAGACCGGAATGGTCTGGGCCGCACACAGCGATGCAAGCAACATCGTGAACGAAAGGATCGAGGCAAGACGAACAGTGAAGTGATGAGACGCCATTGCAACCTCGCTAGTTTGGTTTCGGACTCGTTCCTTGCGTACCCACAAAATTGCTGTCGACTCGACTGCCGTCGTTCCCATTTTTTCTCCAGGCCGAGATGCCCCGGTCTCCCAGCGCCAACAGGCCAAGAGACGCTCCCCTCGCGCTTGGCAGAAGAGCGCCGCTCGAAGTTCCGGGGAGGTCGTCTGTCGGTGTGACG
Organism: uncultured Acidobacteriaceae bacterium; assembly: GCA_963771965.1. Classification (GTDB taxonomy): domain Bacteria; phylum Acidobacteriota; class Terriglobia; order Terriglobales; family Acidobacteriaceae; genus Sulfotelmatobacter. The sequence goes on along the minus strand of CAVYVM010000011.1, from coordinate 982,439 downwards.
TTTGGCGTGACGCCGGCGTTCGAAGCCTCAGCCCCGGGGCAATCGCCCGCAGCGATTGCAGTATTCGGATTGGATTCGTAGCCGTAGCCGGAAATCCTGGTTTCACTCATCAGCATTCTGGGGAAGGTCTCATTATGGTGAAAGGCAACTTCAATTCGCGCCCATCCGTAGTGATACTGCCCGGACAACAAGAGCCGGAAGCCAACATAGTTGGTCTGCCCGAACTTGAAGTTTCCCCGGTGCTTGTTCATGGTGCCGCCGCCCTTTAGGTAATGATCACCCGGCTCTCCCAGCCCGTAGGTAAACAGAAGTCCGTAAGAGTTTCCCTTCGCGAAGTTAGCGCTCGGACCAATGAGCGCGCCTTCCGACAAAGCCGCGGGGAGATTGTTCGATGGGCTGAGCATCACTCCCTGCGGATTCGGCTCAAAGAAACCGCGGTCCCAAAACGCCGGGCTGCTGCTATAGGAGAAGTAGAACGTTGTTTGAGCCACCAGAAACGGAGCAGCCTGTTGATGCGCGGGATTTAAAGGGAAGCTGGCCGTGCGCGCGAGAGTGATCGAGGCGCTGTTGCAAATAGTGGTCGCCTCCGCGGGAAGAGCGCATGCGAGCAGCCCGACTCCTGCTGCCGTGGCTGCCAGAGCATAGGCGTCGAGGCGGTGGCAGAGCGCCTCCTGAAGTGGAGCCGCCTTCTGGATCGATTGGAACGCCGACTCTTGCTCTCTCCATCTGAATTCATCGCGCTTCTCCTCGTTCCTTTATCAGTACGGTCAGTTCATTTCGCCAATCCGGTTACGGCGCTGCATTAGGAAGAAGTTGGAAAAGATAGACGTTTGGAAGACGAGCTGTAGAAAACGGTGCGAGCGCCGCCACCACAGGGCCGTCGATTGCAAGAGAGTACCCCAGGCTGCCCCCTACTACTACGAAGAGCTTTAGTCTGCTCGATGTGTTGGCCCAGCCGCTACTGGCTTCTTGAAAATGAATACCGATCCACCATCGAAAGCGTCGTAAGGCGCACTGACGGCTATGTAATTGTCACTGACGCAGATTGCGGACCCGAGGGAGCCGTACCCGCTGCCGTGTATTGCAGTGAGTTTGCCGGTCTGGGTCATGTTGCTCCACGTGCCGGAGCGGACGAATACGTAAGCTTCTCCCGGGAATTGACCTGGGCTATTGCCAGGAGCTCCAACGGCCACGGTGCCGCCCTTAATGCCGACGGAGAAGCCGAACTCGTCATTCTGAAATGCATCGGACGCGGTCAGTTCCGCCGTCTGCGTCATATCCTGCCATCCACTCGCAGGCTCGACAAAAACATAAGCCTTCCCGCTTCCTGTAGAGGGATAGAACTGAGGAGATCCGACTACGATTGTGTTGCCATCAATGGCTGTCGAAGAACCAAAGAAGTCGTGCTTGGCTCCGTCTGCGGGGGTAAGCTTGGCGGTCTGGGACATATTGCTCCAGCCACCCGTTGGTTTCACGAACACATACGCCGCTCCGATTTCGGAGTTGGCCCCATAAGCCCCGGCGACGACCGTGCCGCCACTCAGAGAGACCGAATAAGCGAACCGGTCACGCGGCGTTGTGTCCGATCCGGTGAGAGTTGCAGTTTGTGTCATATCAGTCCAGCCGCCCGGGGGTTTGACGAAAACAAGAACGGCGCTCTTTGTGCAAGTCGCGGCGGAACACTGAAAGGCCCCAATTGCCACCGTGTCACCATCGGTGGCGACGCTGCCAGCGCCAGTCACGCCTGCCAACGTGGTCCGAAGGCGTGCGATCAGCTTCATGTTGATCCAGCCTTCTGTGGGTTTGACAAAGACATAAGCCATGCTGCCATCATTGCCAAGAGAACCGCTGACCACGACGGTTTGGCCGCTGATCGCTACCTCTGCGGCATAACCGCTGCTTTGCCCGTTCACTGCGCCGATCTTGGACAGTTGTTGCCAGAGATCACTCGACTGAGTGTCCAAGGTGGCCCTCGAACCCTCCCCAGCAAGAGCGGCTGAGGAAAAAATCACAAGCAAGGCGACGAGAGAAAGAGTCCACTTTCTAATTCCAATCACAAGAACCTCCATCGCGAGACAGCCCAAAAACCCTGCCGGGAACTCTCGACGCGAAAGGCGACTGCAGTACGGTGCGCAGGATTGCGAAAGGCGAGACGATCAAGCAGACAGTATCCGTTGCTTAACAGGTTCGGTCAAGAAGTTAAGAAAGATTCGCTCGGGGGCTAGCCTAAAAGGCCTAGCCTGACTGCATCACATTCACGACGCCGTCACTTGACTTGGACTTTTCCAAAAACACGAACTTAAGAACCTTATTTCGAGGTAAAATTTGCGGCAGCCTTTCCCCCAGAAGGCACAGTCCTTTTTCAATCATTCTTTAGAAAATCCCGTCAGCGGATTTCCAGCGACACCAGGTCTCCGTCCGTTACGCCGCCGGGTTTGTAGTTCACCGACACTGCGCGATCATTCCACGCGCATGAGAACGTATCGGCACCCAGCAACAGCAGTGACTTGTAATCGGCAGTACGCAACTTCAGAACAGTTGTGCCTGAAGTCACGGTAAGGACCGCGCCGGGCGATTGCGAGCAGTCCACGCTCACCAGCCGGCCATGCACAAACTTGGAGGGCCGCCGGTCGGCCGGGCCGCTATTTTGCGCGGTTTGTTGCGCCGCGGCGCGCTTGGCGGCGTCTTCTTCGAGCACGTCGAACGGAGATTTTTGCGGAGCGAGTTTCTGAGATGCACTCGCCGATGCCGCAGAGATGCCGTACTTTTGCTCGGTCGTGAGCCGGTCGAGTTCTCCGCGTGCTGCGGCTGCGATCTGCGGATTCCTGCTCGTCTTCAGGCGATCAAATAGTGCCTTCGCGGCATCCCACTTCTTCGCCGAAACGTAGATTTCCCCCAGATGGTAGAGATACTCCTGATTGCGCGGACTCTGTTGAATGGCGGCACGCTCGGCCTGCATCGCCGTCATCGAGCCGCCACCTTCCATACGCGCCATCGCCATCAAGTCATACGCGGCGGCAAATTCAGGCCGCCAGTCGAGCACGGCGCGCAGATCCTGCATCATGTTCGGCAGTCCCTGAATGTCGGTATGCTTGGTTTGTGCGATGCGATACTTGAGCACGCAAAGGTAGTAACGAATCCAGAGGTCGCGCTGGTCGAGCACCGCAGCGTCACTCAATTCTTCGGCGGCCGCGTCAAACTCGCTGTGCTGCAAGTGATCCCAGGCCAATGCACGATGCGCGACTTCATTTCCAATGGCTGAGATTAGTGGAGCGGTGTCGTTGTCGTCTTTATTGCCGTAGTTCTTTTTATTTTCTTTTTCTTTCTCTTTCTCGGATGCCTTGGAATCCGCGAGGCTGGGAGTCGTCGCCAATGTCTTCAACTCCTGCAAGCCGGCTTCGCGGCGCTCGGGAATTCTCACCTTCACCTCGCCGACGGACGCGCGCGCATCTGCCTCGTGAATGGGCTTTGCGGTCATTACGCTATCATCTGGCCCAACCGGTGTTGGAGACTGATAAACCTGCGGCGCGTTGCGCTGCGATCCGGGCTGCTTCGACGCGTCGAGCGCGACGAATAGCGGTGTTAGCGAGTGAAAGTAATCTTTGATCGCCTGGTCGAATTGAGCAACGCTCATGCCGTATGCTTTCTGAATCGCTTCTTCGACCGGCACGTGCTGGTTCTCAACCAGATCAAAATACGTCCCGGTCTCCGGCAGTTTTTTCTCGTGCAGTAGATAGTGCATCACCATCCACGATTGCGCATAGAACAGCGTGTGATGCGTGCCTTCGCTGTAGGTGGAGGTGTCATGCTTCATGGTGAACAGGTCAGGAATTGAGATCCAGACTTGCGCGCCCAGCAATTCGGTTAGTGATTTCGGTGGATTCTGTGCCTCGTGCTGATTCTCCAGCAGATCCGTGGTGAAGACTGGATTTAGTTCGGGATCGCTGCCGATCTCAACCTGCCGGTTGTCTACGTGGATCGAGCTGAAGTATTCAGCCAGGCCCTCGTCGAACCATCCCTCAGCCGGAGGGTAGTTATAGTTCAGCAGCAGGTGGGCAAAGTCGTGAGTTACCGCGCACCATGACTCTTCTTCGAACGAATTAAGTACGATAAAATTCTGATCTTCGCCGGGCACAAAAAATCCAGGCACGCTGATTGGCTGGCCTTGTTGCAGCGGCGCGGTCTGGTAATAGTCCTTGTCGTTCTTGAAAGCGAGAATAGTAAGCGGCGCGGGTTCGTTCAGGCGGTCTTTCATCAACAGCGTGGCAAAGACCGCACGCATCTGCTCGAAGCGCAGTGCAACTTCCTTGCCTTTTTTCTCGTCCGCATCGGTAATGACAGTGTAGTGCGTCGAGTGGATCTCAAGCCAGGGAGACTGCTCGGCCGCAGGAGCCGACGAAGAGAGCAGAACGGCCAGAAGCATCGCGGAAAAGAAGACAGCCGAGATGGAACGGATGCGGCTCATGCGTATACCGCCGGGAGAGGACTACTGCTCAAGATAGCGCTAATCAAAATGCTAACACGAGGGTCGTCGGGCATCCTATGGAACAATCCGGCCTTCTTACATTGACGGTACGAAAAAAAAGAAGTCAAATGAGTGCCGACAGCTCGTTCTAGAAATGGCAACCCTTACAGGAGCATAGCGCAGCCGTGAAGTCCTTGCGAAATGCCCGCGACACTAGGCCGCACCGCGAACTCCTCTGGACATGCGTTCGTTCCGGGCTTCGACCGAACGCGCTCCTGATTGTTACTTTGCTGGCTCTTGCGCTCTTCATCGAACGCTCTGATGCTCAGAGTCCGGACGCTGACACTGCCCATAACAAAATTCGTGGCACCGTGATCAATGCTGTTACCCACGATCCCATTGGCCGGGCTCTCGTTTATTCTGGTGACAACCACTTCGCAGCCCTTACCGACAGCGAGGGACGCTTCGAGTTCACCCAGCCGGCGAACACCGGCATAGCCTTTTTGTTCATGGCTCGAAAGCCGGGCTTTCTTGAAGAACTGAACAGGATGAACGAGGTCGAGAGATCGGAGAGCGGCGCTCTCATGATCTCTTTAGTGCCTGAGGCGCTGATTCAAGGCCGCGTCACACTTTCAACGGGAGATGCAGCAATCGGCATCAACGTGCAGGTCTTCACGCGCCAGGTACAAGATGGCGTCGCTCACTGGAGGCCGGGAGCTATGGACCGGACGAATTCGAACGGCGAGTTCCGCTTCGCCGAACTGCGGCCCGGCGAGTACAAATTGCTCACGCACGAATTCATGGACAACGATCCCGCCGTCACTGCGCCGGGCGATCCGCCCACCGGCTTTCCACCCGTCTATTACCCCAGTTCCGCCGATTTTGCCGATGCTGGCACAATTCAGCTTGCAGCCGGGGAGACATTCCACGCCGATATTGCGCTCGTCGGCCAGCGCTACTATCCGGTAAGGATTCCAGTCATGAACGCAGAGGGCAGGGGAGGAATGAGCATTACGGTATCGCCGCAGGGGCATCGCGGACCGGGATATTCGCTTAGTTACAACCCGGTTAAGCAGAGAATCGAAGGCTCGCTGCCCAATGGAAAGTATCTCATCGAAGCAAGAAGCTATGCGCCAACTTCGTCGATCGGGCAAGTGAATATCTCGGTTGCGGGGGTGCCGGTCGAGGGGCCCAGTATGGCGCTTACCGCGACCGGTTCGATTGTCGTGAACGTAAAGGAAGAATTCACGTCCACGAATTGGAATGGTTCCGGGATGATTTCCACCGGAGGGCGAACCTTTGCGATGCCGAAGCAGCGAGTCGATCTAGACGTCAGCGTCGAACCTGCGGAGGATGACTTCACCCAGCAGGGGGGCGGATCACTTCGTCCTCCCACTGGACCCAACGACAATTCCATGGTTCTCGAAGACATCGCGCCCGGTCGATATTGGCTGCGGGCGCGGGCAGGCCGTGGCTATGTGGCATCGGCGACTATGGGAGGGATTGATTTACTCCGCCAGCCGTTTGCCGTTGGTCTGGGAACGACTGTGCCGATTGAAATCACACTGCGCGACGACAATGCAGAGATCGAAGGCTCCGTGGCGGGAATCACTCCGATGGCGGCGACGTCCGAAGGCCCGGGCTCAAGGCGATGGTCGCCCTCAGCCCACATCTATTGCGTCCCTATGCCAGATAGCTCAGGGCAGTTTTTGGAACTCTCCGCATCGTCGGATGGAACGTTCGATTACCAGATGGTCGCGCCCGGAACCTATCATGTGATGGCGTTCAAGAATCAACAACTGGAGCTTCCTTATCGCGATCCTGATGCGATGAAGGCTTACGACTCCAAGGGCCAAGTCGTGCGCGTTTCCGCCGGCGAGAAGGCGAGCGTTCAATTGCAGATCGTTAACAGCGAGTGAGAAGTCAGTAAGCAATGAGAGCAAACATGCAGCCAGTGAATAGGCCGATATGCCCAATGCCGCCAGAGCGGTTCTTGCGGGTGATAGTGCTCTGTCTGTTCGGACCCTGGGTGCTGGCCGCGGCACAGACGGCGAAGCTGCCTCCGAAGCCCACTTCCAGCGGATACCGAATCGCAGGAAAGGTGGTGAGCAAGGCGGACGCGCGTCCACTCGCCCGTGTGCGAGTAACGCTACGAGAGACGAAGGAGCAGCAAAAATTTGAGTCCATGGTTACGTCCGAAGACGGCAAGTTTGAATTCCGTGACGTGCCCGCAGGAAAGTATTCATTGGAAGGCGGGAAGCGCGGATTCATCTTCGCCCGCTATGATCAGCACGAGCAGTTTTCCACTGCTATTGTCACCGGAGCCGGCTTCGACACCCAAACTCTCGTGCTGCGGCTCGCCCCCAATGCGGTGATCGCGGGCAAAGTTCTGGACGAATTCGGTGAGCCGGTTCGCCACGCAACGGTCACCGTTTATTACGATGATCACAGCACAGGCGTGGACCAGATTCACCAGTTCCGCTCGGCGCAGACGGATGATCTTGGAGCGTACGAAGTTACTCCGCTCCGGCCCGGCACTTACTTCTTGTCGGCGAACGCAAAACCTTGGTATGCCGTTCATCCCCCGTCGGAACCGCGACAATCGGGATCAGCGCGTTCGCGGTCAGCGAATTCGGTGTCTGAGGAGAACCAATCAGCGGACGACCCGCCAGCCGTCGATCGATCGCTCAACGTCACCTATCCGGTTACTTACTATCCGGACGTTGAGGCGGCGGACGACGCAGCACCGATCTCGATTCAAGGCGGCGAGCGCGTGGAAGCGGATTTCCACCTGAATCCGGTTCCATCTCTGCGCCTGCTTTTTCGTGTGCCCGAGGGCAGCAACCATCAGTTCTTTGTGCCTCAGCTTCAACAACCCGCCTTTGATGGCTCTACCCCGGTCCAGGCCAGTGGTACTCAACACGTTGCGCCCGGATTAATGGAAGTTACCGGCATCCCCGCCGGCCGCTACAACATTCGCCTGTTCGCTCATGGATCGAGCCTCCAGATGGACGGCATCGATTTCACCAAAGATGGAGAGTTGATCGATACGTCGAAGAGCGAAGCCTCGAGCCAAGTCAAATGCTCAGTAAGAATTCCCGGCGAGCCCACGATTCCCCCGAACCTCACGGTCGCATTGCGTTCGGGTGGTCGAGGGATTAATCAAGGGCCTGTCGATTCGAAAGGCGAGGCGGAACTTCCAGAAACGCCCGCTGGCCGCTACGAGGTAACGATATTTGGAGGCGCGAAGCGCTACTCCATCTCGCACATGTCCGCCGAAGGCGCGGATGTTTCGGGCCACACTCTTACCGTGACTGCGGGATCATCCCCCTCCGTTTCGCTCACTCTGGTAGGTGGCAGCGTAGAGGTCGAAGGAACGGCAAAGAAGGACGGGAAAGGTTTCGCTGGAGCCATGGTGGTTCTGGTACCCAAGAATCCAGAGGTAGATCACGATCTCTTCCGCCGCGACCAGAGCGATCTGGATGGCACCTTTACTCTTCACGGTGTGGTCCCCGGTTCGTATACTCTGGTGGCAATCGAGAACGGATGGGATCTCGACTGGTCAAAGTCTGCCATGATTGCCGCCTACGCCAGGCATGGACGAAGTGTTCAGGTCGGCAGTAAAGGAGAACCTTCGATGAACGTGGCGGAAGCGGTCGAGGTTCAGTCTAAATAGGCGGCATCGGTCTATAATTGCTCCCACTCATGCCACTGACCTCTGGCACTAAACTAGGGCCCTACGAAATCGTCTCTCAACTCGGCGCGGGCGGGATGGGTGAAGTCTACCGCGCCCGCGACACTCGCCTCGACCGCGAGGTCGCAGTCAAAGTTCTCTCTGGACATTTCGTTTCGAATCCCAGTCTGAAGGATCGCTTCGAGCGCGAGGCGCGCACCGTTTCGCAACTTTCTCATCCCAACATCTGCCGCCTGTACGATGTTGGGTCGCAAGATGGCGCCGACTATCTTGTGATGGAGTGCCTGGAAGGCGAGACCCTCGCGGACCGTCTCGCGCGCGGCCCGCTCAGCCTTGAAGAAGTGCTTCGTTACGGCGCCGAGATTGCCGATGCCATGGACAAAGCCCACCAGCAAGGCGTGATCCATCGCGATCTCAAGCCCGGGAACATCATGCTGACCAAATCCGGAGCGAAGGTGCTGGATTTCGGCTTGGCGAAGCAGGCGCAGGTGGGAACGGCGAGCGCCAGCGTTCTCACTGCCATGACCGCGGGCAAGCCGCTCACAGTGGAAGGCACGATCGTCGGCACTTATCAGTACATGGCGCCCGAACAGATCGAAGGCGCCGAGGCTGATACGCGCTCCGACATTTTCGCCCTCGGTTGCGTGCTCTATGAAATGTCCACTGGCAAGCGCGCGTTTCCCGGCAAGACGCAGGCCAGTGTCATCGCCTCGATTCTGGCAACCGATCCCGCGCCGCTCTCGCGTATGGCGCCCATGACTCCGCCCGCACTCGAGCGCTTGATCAGCTCCTGCATGGCCAAGGATCGCGAAGACCGCATCCAGAGCGCGCACGACGTCAAGCTGCAACTCCGCTGGATAGCCGAGGCGGGCTCGCAGGCTGGCGTGCCCACGCCCGTGGTGGCAAGGCGGCGGGTTTCGCAGAGAATCGTTTGGATTGTAGCGGGCGTCGCCGCCGCGGTTGCCATCGCTTTTGCCATTGGCTTCGTGCTGCGCGCGCCAGTTCCGGCGCGGCCGTTACGCGTAAGCATTCTTCCGCCCGATCAGCACAACTTTGATCCGATGAGCGTGGCGCTGTCGCCGGACGGCACCAAGCTGGCTTTTGTGGCGTCGTCTCCAGGAGGCTCGCCTCAACTCTGGGTTCGCCCTTTGGATTCGACTGCGGCCCAGCCGCTCGCCGGAACAGAAGAAGCTAGTTTTCCCTTCTGGTCTCCCGACAGCCATAGCGTGGGATTCTTTGCCGACGGCAAACTAAGAATCATCGACGCCAGCGGCGGAGCGGTACAAACCCTGGCCGACGCTGCTAATCCTCGTGGCGGCACCTGGGGCGCGGACGGCACAATTTTGTATACACCCGATACCGTCTCAGCGATGTTCCGCATTCCGGCAGCCGGAGGCACACCCACACCAGCGATCGGTAAGGAAAAGGCGGCTGTCACGGCGGGGTCGCCGCGTTGGCCCGTGTTCTTGCCCGATGGCAAGCACTTTATCTTCTTTCAATTCGCGCCCGATAGCGAGGGCGGTGGAAACATTCACCTGGGCTCCCTCGATTCGCAGCAGGATACAACCCTGGTCCGATCGGAGTATCGCGGCCAGTATGCCTCGGGACATCTGGTTTTCGTCCACGGCGGAAATCTGATGAGCCAGGCCTTCGACGACAAGAAATTAAAGTTGTCCGGCAATCCTATTCCCATTGCCGAGCAGATCCGCGGCGAGGGGCGGGGAGCAGCGGCGTTTTCGCTTTCGAACGATGGGAAGCTGATTTTTGCCGGAGGGCAGGCGACCAGCCTCGACCTGGCATGGTACGACCGCACCGGCAAGAAGAGCGATGTGATCGACACCGGAACTTTTCAGGACGCGCACATTTCTCCCGACGGCAAGAAAGTTTCGGCGGCGCGCACCGATGCGGGCGGGCATCTCGAGATTTACATCTATGATATGACCCGCGGCACGAAATCGCAGTTCAGCTTCTCGCAATCTCGCGATGACGATCCTGTGTGGTCTCCCGACGGCAACATGATTGTTTTCGACTCGGCCCGCAACGGCAAGATCGATCTCTACACCCGGCCTGCCAACGGCGCGCGCCAGGAGGAGTTGCTCTATAAGGATGATTTAGACAAGTACCCCAGCAGTTGGTCGGCGGATGGAAAATATATCCTCTACGAAACCATCGGCAACGGCCACTTCGATCTCTGGGTGATGCCGATGTTCGGCGACCGCAAACCGTATCCCTTCCTGCAGGAGAAGTTCAACACCCGCTATCCGGCATTTTCGCCGGATGGAAAGTGGGTTTGCTTTACCTCGTTCGAAGCCGGTCACCCGCAAGTCTACGTAGTGGCCTTCCCTAAGCCGGGCGGAAAATTCCTGGTGGGAGACGGCGCGGTGCCGGTGTGGAGCAATAACGGCAAAGAGATTCTCTACATGGACGACCACGCCCGCATCGCAGCGGTGGAAGTGACGGCTCATGGTGACAGCGTGGAGTTGGGCAAGCCGCAACCTTTATTTCCCGCGCAGCCCGGCAACTTCGAAGCCACCGCCGACGGAAAACGCATCCTCATGATGCAGGCGCCGGTGCAGAATTCGCCGAGTTTGACGCTGGTGGTGAACTGGCCGCAGGAACCGAAGAAGTAAAATCAAACGAGAGCGGAGCAGTTCGTAAAGTAGCGCCGGGGCCCCTCATTCTCGTGAACGGGATTAGACCGGATTAACTAGCCCACCATTCCTGCCCGAGACGGCGGCTGGGCAGATCAGATTCTGTACAGCTTCAATAATTACGGCACAACCGGCGAATAGTTGCAACATTCTTCATCTTGACCACAATCTCAACCTCTGCCAAACTTGCGCTCCTAGCTTTCCGCAGTGCAAGAACGCTGCCCTTCGTCACTAGCAAGCACAACAACGTGAGGTGTCAATCCATGAAGGCGATTCAGGTTTTGCGATCCGCAGGCAGGCTGGCGGCGATCCTCGCTGCAGTGTCCCTCTCAACTCTCGCGTTCGCGCAAAGCGAAAAGGTGATCTTCAACTTTTCCGTCGACGGATTCCAGAATTTAGCCACCAACCTCATTTCCGATGCCTCGGGAAATTTCTACGGCGCTGATGGCAACGGCGGCGTCTTTGAGTTGAGCCCGCCAGCCCAAGCCGGCGGCAGTTGGACGCCGACTGAGATCTACAATGTTCCCGAGACGCCTTTGAATCTGGCCATCGACAAGAACGGGAACATCTTCGGCACAACGCTCTACGGTGGCATCGTCAACAGCCAGACCTGCCCTTACGGCTGCGGCACGGTTTTTGAGCTTTCGCCCCCGACGGAACTGGGCGGAGCCTGGACGGAAACCATCGTCTATGAATTCCCTCTAGGTTTACGAGGTCCCACGGTCCCGCGCCCGGTTGGCCTCACCGTTGGTCCAGATGGAATCTTGTATGGTGCGACCCAGAACGGGGGCAACTATCCAGGCGATGGCACGATTTTCCAGCTGAGTCCGCCGGCCCAAGCCGGTGGGGCTTGGACTCATGAAGTGCTCTATGAATTCCAGGGCGGCAGCGACGGTATTGGGCCCACGGGGTCTTTTCTCATCGACAAAAACCACAACCTCTACGGCACCACGAAAGAGGGCGGATTTGTCTCGACCAACTGCTCCCCTGTGACCTGCGGTACGGTTTTTGAGCTTTCGCCCCCTGCTGCAGCGGGCGGTTCGTGGACCAAGGCCACGCTGTTTGAATTCCAGGGATTTCCCACCGACGGATATTTTCCCACCGCCGGCCTGATCGCCGACAAGGCTGGCAATCTCTATGGATCGACCTATTTCGGCGGCCCTGAAAGTACCTGTAATTGTGGCACTGTTTTCCAACTAACCCCTCCCTCGCAATCCGGCGGAGCCTGGACCGAAACCGTCCTGCATACCTTCGCGAACTCGCCCGACGGAGTCAATCCCCTCAGTTTGACTTCAGATCCCGTCGGCAACCTCTACGGAGCGACCTACTATGGTGGCTCAGCTTTTGGTGGCATCGTTTTCGAACTCTCGCCGCCGGCGCAATCAGGTGGCGCATGGACCGAAACTATCCTCAATACTTTCGTGGGCAGCAACGGGTTAGATGCCGAATCGAAACTGGTTTACAACTCGGGCGCGCTCCACGGCGCGACCCAATTCGGTGGCCCAATAGTCCAGGGATGCGGCAAGGGATGTGGCGTCATCTACGAAGTTCGTCCGTAGGAGTCTTGCGCACCAAGGTTTGAATCGTGGATTCTGAGAGTTGCCACGGCTGTTTACACCTCAGTCCAGTAAGGGGCTAACCGTGGGCATCTTGGATTGTTGTTGCAAAATCGCGATTTCACCAGCAACGTCAGCCAAGGACTTTATATGAGATGACGTTTAGATGGCCAGTGGCATCTAGTCGCCGCTCGCGTGGTTTTGCGTAGGTACTAGAACCAGCCGTGGACGCGCTTCCGTGACACGCGGTTGGGCCGCGCGGCCGCACAGATGAATAATGCCGATCACTGCGGCATATGCCGCGAGAACACCAGCCCCCACGGATACCACGACGGTGAGGCAAAGAATCAGAGGCATGAACAACGGAATCACGGAAGCCACCTTATTAGATTGCAATTATGTGATGCCGCAACCCACACCTTTGTTGTCGGCAACTCGCAGAGGCTTCTTTACAATTTACCTGCCTTAACGCCCGCTGCTAGTGACGACCCAGATGCGCCGTAGTAAAATACGAAGTAGAGTTGCGCATTCCTACTGTCGAACAACCTAGGGAACCTGTCGACGTTACGGAAGGCCCATCCAGCCTGGCTTTTCAGACCAATAACTAAATGGCTATTACCAAGATCTCGGTGCGTGGGGCGCGCCAGCACAATCTCAAAAACATCGACGTCGAGATTCCGCGCAACTCCCTCACGGTGGTGACGGGGCTGAGCGGCTCCGGCAAGTCCTCGCTGGCTTTCGACACGATTTATGCCGAGGGGCAGCGGCGCTATGTGGAGACGCTTTCCACCTACGCCCGCCAGTTTCTCGACCAGATGGAGCGCCCCGACGTCGACGCAATTGACGGGCTTAGCCCCTCCATCTCGATCGAACAGAAGACCACCAGCCGCAGTCCGCGCTCGACCGTCGGCACTATCACCGAAATTTACGACTATCTTCGCCTCTTGTTTGCCTCAATCGGAGTGCCGCATTGCCCCAAGTGCGGGCAGCCCATTAGCCGCCAGTCTGCTGAACAGATCGTGCAGCGGGTCATGGCGCTGACTCCCGAAGACCGCGTCATGGTGTTGGCGCCGATCGTCCGCGGTCGCAAGGGCGAGTTCAAGAAGGAAATGGAAACGCTGCTCAAGCACGGCTACACTCGTGCCCGTGTCGATGGCGAACTCGTCAACCTTGATGACGACCTCAATCTCGACAAGCGCAAGAATCACACCATCGAAGTGATGATCGACCGTCTGCTGGTAAAGCCGGGCATCGAGCATCGGTTGGAAATGTCTGTCGGCCTGGCGATGAAGCTGGCCGGAGGCTTGGTTCAGGTGTCTGTGGTCGGCGGCGAAGAGCACCTTTATTCAGAAAAACTCGCCTGCCCGGATTGCGGCGTCAGCGTGCCACAACTAGAACCTCGCTCCTTTTCCTTCAACAGCATGTATGGAGCTTGTCCCGAGTGTCACGGCCTCGGCAGCCGCTACGATTTCGATCCTGCAAAAGTGATTACCGACTGGTCGAAGCCGTTGCTCGATGGCGGCCTCGGGCCCGGTTCAGCTTCGCAAGGCCTCATCCACAGCCTGCAGATTGTCGCAGCCGCGCACGGCATCGATCTGAACACTCCGTTTGAAAAGTTTCCTGAGAAGATTCAAGATCTGCTCTTGAACGGCGAATCGGGACGCGGCAAGACGGGTTTCCGCGGAATCTTCGGATACCTGAAACAAAATCTCGAAGAGTCCACCTCGGAAGGCTACCGCGATTGGCTGATGGATCATATGTCCGCGACGGAATGTCCGGCGTGCCATGGCAAGCGCCTGCGGCCGGAGAGCCTTGCGGTGAAGGTGAACGGCATGTCGATCGGCGAATTCACCGCGTTGCCACTTTCCCGGGCGCTCGAAGTGGCGCAGAGTATCAAGCTGGTCGGCCGCGAAGAAAAAATCGCCGGACGCGTCATGCACGAGGTGAAAGAGCGCCTGCAATTTCTCAATGCCGTGGGACTCAATTACATTTCGCTTGATCGCTCGGCGGCTACGCTTTCCGGCGGCGAAGGCCAGCGAATTCGTCTGGCAACCCAGATCGGCTCGAGGCTCCGCGGCGTGCTCTACGTCCTGGACGAGCCTTCGATCGGCTTGCATCATCGCGATAACGGTCGCCTGCTGACGGCGCTGGAGAATCTCCGTGACCTCGGCAATACCGTCCTCGTGGTTGAGCATGACGAAGAAACCATTCGCCGCGCCGATTATGTCGTCGACCTCGGTCCTGGCGCCGGGCGCCACGGCGGCGGGCTAGTGGCTCATGGCACGCCTGCCGAAATCATGCGTGAGCCGAACTCGCTCACCGGGGCTTACATCTCCGGCAAAGTTCGCATCGAGATGCGTCCCGAGCGCCGCCAGAAAAACGGCGCGGCACTCAGCATTCTCGGTGCGAAAGAAAACAATCTCAAGAATCTCGACGTAACTTTTCCGCTGGGCGTGATGACGGTTGTCACCGGAGTTTCCGGCTCGGGAAAATCCACGCTGGTCAACGACATTCTCTATCGCGCGCTAGCGCGCCAGTTGTACCGCTCGCGCGAAAAGTCCGGCGAGCATAAGGCGATCATGGGCGCGGAAAATATCGACAAGGTCATCCGCATCGATCAGTTGCCGATCGGTCGTACCCCGCGCTCGAATCCCGCAACCTACACCGGAGTCTTCACCGCGATTCGCGAAATCTACGCGATGCTGCCGGAGGCGCGCGAGCGCGGCTATAAAGCGGGACGCTTCTCGTTCAACGTCACCGGCGGACGTTGCGAAGCCTGTCAAGGAGAAGGCCAGCGCCGCATCGAGATGAATTTTCTGCCCGACGTTTACGTGCTTTGCGAGGTCTGCGGCGGCCGCCGCTACAACCGCGAAACGCTAGCCGTGAAATACAACGGCAATTCCATCGCCGACTTGCTGGAGATGCCGGTTTCCGACGCGCTGCCCATTCTTGAAAACATTCCGCAGGTAAAACAAAAGCTGCAAACTCTGGTGGACGTGGGCCTGGGATACATTCATCTCGGTCAATCTGCGGTAACGCTTTCGGGCGGCGAAGCGCAGCGCATTAAGCTGGCCCGTGAATTGAGCAAGCGGCAGACGGGCAAGACTCTTTATCTTCTCGACGAGCCCACCACCGGCCTGCACTTCGACGATGTAAAGAAACTCCTCGACGTACTCCATCGGTTGACCGACTTGGGCAATTCCATCATCATCATCGAGCACAATCTGGACGTGATCCGCAACGCCGACTGGATCATCGACCTCGGCCCCGAAGGCGGCGAAGAAGGCGGCCGCATCGTAGCTCAAGGCACGCCGGAGCAGGTGGCAAGAGTGAAGAAGTCGTATACCGGGCAGGCGCTAGCGGGATATTTTACGGGGAAGCGGAGCGCGTAGCAGCGTCCTGCTAAGACAAATGCCGCCAGCCTACAGCTGACGGCATTTAGATTTACTCCGCTAACTGACCCATACGGGGCCGCGTCATGGACAGGTAGTGATACCTGTTGGCACCTGAAAGGCAAAGGTGTGGAACTCAGTGTCCTCGTAAATGTTGACGTTTTCCACGCAGTCAGCAGTCGATGTTTTGAGGGTGACGGACATCGAGTTCGCTGTGCCGTCTATTTTTCCCCAGCTCTCGCCATCCGTCCAAGTCCATGTGTCCTTGGTTACCAGGGAGGCAACAAGGACCCCTCCGCCGAAGCTGAGACCCACGCTGTGAGTGTCGATGTGCCCAGTTGTTTCAGTTGTGCTGGTGGCGTCGGTTACCGTAACGGTGGGGTAGGTGTCGCCACTAAGGGGTTCAAATAGTGTCGTAGTGCTTCCCGTAGCGATCGGGACGATTTGGTAGCGGCAGCTGGCGGTGGTCGGGACTGGGTTTTCCCCGCACGTACTGACGCCAGAAGGGTCTAAGGTCAGGGGGTCCACGGTGCCGTTGTAAGGGCTCGCGGTAAGAGTAGTGCCATTGTAATTTAAAAGTGGATCCGTCTGTAGGATTGCAACAAAATCGCTGGGGACGCATCCGCACTGATTCGTTTGCGTGCACGCGGTTGGTGTTGCGGGATCGGCGCTGGCAAGTTGTTCTTGATAGAGGGTTTGGTTCTTGCAGATTGCCGCGAGGCCGGGCATGTACGAATTCGTACCGTCCTCCCCTGCAATTGCCTGGGGTATGAGATACCCTACCGGCACAGTAGTGACACCTGTATTGCCCGCCGGCGTCGCTTCCATTGTGATGGCCGGGAGGGTGATCATGTCGGCTACTATTGCCGACACGCCCGCTGTAGCCTGAGAACTCGTTGTGTAGCTAACCGGAGTCGTTCCGTCCGCCATAACCGTCACTTGCGGATTCAGCCATATGACGAATTCATCCAAGTTGCGATTGATGGCGTCCGATTTGGTGGGGTTATAGGTTAGGTTGCTATTGTCGTCGCTCGCGATCATCGTGGCTTCGGTCCAGGTCTGGGTAAACGCGCTGCTATTATTTGACGTGGTTGCGTACCCAACGCTTGCACTGCCCCCCAATACGTCCTTGATCCCCGAGCTGAAGGTCAGGTCACTCGAAAAAGTGAAGCTGCTCGTGATGGTCGTCGTCGTGCCGTTGGTGGTTGAGGCGCCGTAGCCTTCGGAGCTCTGGTTGCCGGGTGGCGAATAGAGGATGGAGACAACCTTGTACGCCGGGTCGAATATGCTTGCGTTAAGGGTTGTTACCCCGGCGGTTCCGCCGTCCTCCCCTACTGGTGTGAAGGTTACCGCGACTCCGGAAGTCGGCGAAGTGTAGACTTCGGTTGTGACTGCCTCATGATTGCCGGTATTGGTGCAGTAATTGTAGCCTCGATTGAACGCCCAACCGAGCGCCGTGCTGGTGCCGGATGCGCTCTTGTATGTGAACGCCGAGTAGTAGCTCGTGTATTCGGTCGTTCCGGACCTATTGCATGAAGTTACCGTATACGAAGCTGTGTAGGTCAATGTTCCGGTGCCTGCGGGAGCCGCGGAGATTGTGAAGGTGTAAGGTCCGTATGTGGTCGCCAATGCCACACTAGCTGTGAACATGAGGAGCGTCAGACATCCGCATAGTCGCAGAGCGAATTTGCAAGCGTAACTTTTTCTTAGGTTCATGAGGGAGTTCTCCTTTTAAACTTCGGCGGTTCTCGCTTTCAATATGCCCGGTTCAATGTGAAGCCCTTCCCCACGCTAGGCGCCCACAGGCATGGTTTATAGCACCGAAACTTGCGTCCGCACGGACGCAGCAATTTGGAGGAAGGAGCCGATGAGAACTGCCAGTCTGCCCGTCCGAGCCCCCTCGTTGGGACAGCCTAATTAGCCTTGCCGGAGACAATA
Source organism: uncultured Acidobacteriaceae bacterium (assembly GCA_963771965.1). Lineage (GTDB taxonomy): Bacteria > Acidobacteriota > Terriglobia > Terriglobales > Acidobacteriaceae > Sulfotelmatobacter. Next base: position 964,743 of record CAVYVM010000011.1, on the reverse strand, counting down.
GAGATGAGGCTGGACAGCTGTCAAGAGATTTCTCGAGGCCGCCTGTGGATATGTGTTGCTTTCTCTGCCCCTGATGCGAAACGAGAACCTAAAGTAGAATTCTGATTACGGCTAACAGTTTGCATAAGGCATTCTTCGAGATAACTTGTACTTGGTTTGCCGGAAGGAATTTTTCTGTCTTCACCCGATAATCCGCTCTTCGAACCGCCGCCGGTAAACAGCGAAACTCAGGCGTCCGTCGATCTTGTTGCCGACCCATTTTTGCCGCCAGCGCTCTCTCCAGTCCCGCGTGCCCCCAAGGCCAACGAGAACCCCGTCTGGAGCGGATGGAACGTGCTGCAGATCGCGGCACTCACCCTCGCCACGCTTTTTATTTTGCAGCTCCTGATTGTGCTCGCGGCGCGCCGCTACGCTTTCCCTCACGCAAGCTGGGCGGATGTCGCGCAGAAGCCTTCGCTCGCTTTGCTCTCCGAGTTGCTTACCTATCTTGCAGTCGCTGTTTATATGATCCTGCTGGTCGAAGGGAAATATCGCGCGCGCTTCTGGTCAGCGATTCGCTGGAATTGGCCGGGCATGGCGGGATTCGGTCTCCTCGGCCTCGGAGTCCTCATGCTGGGCCTCGACGTTCTCGGCCGCTTTCTTCCTATGCCCAAGGAGACGCCTTTCGACCAATTCTTCGCCCGGCCTTCCGACGCTTATCTCACCGTGGCTTTTGCGGTTACCCTTGGCCCACTGATGGAGGAGCTTTTCTTTCGCGGATTTCTCTATCCGGTCATCGCGCGGCGGCTGGGAGTGGTTTGGGGAATTCTTCTCACGGCGCTGCCGTTCGGCCTGATCCACGCCGTTCAGTACGGCTACGCGTGGGGCGCGGTCCTGATCATTTTCCTAGTAGGAGTCGTTCTTACCGCAGTGCGGGCAAGAACTAAATCGGTGGCTTCTAGCTTTCTTGCCCACGTAGGCTATAACGGCACGCTGATGGTCCTGGCTGCTCTGCAGACCGACGGTTTCCGTCACATGGATAAAGCCGGGGCGCTGTTGTTTTGAGCACGCGCCGACCGGATTGTCATCCCGAGCGTAGCGAGGGACCTTGGTGTTTTCGGCATCGTCAATGCTCAAGCAAAACCAAGGTCCCTCGCTCTGCTCGGGATGACAATGGTTAGTACTGGCTACTCACTTCACCGTGATCGTCAGCAACTGCACTCCGGACACCACATAATCCAGCGGAGCCGTCGCCGTTTCATCCACGCTCGATTCGCCGCTGACCACCATCTCCTGATTCCCACGCATTCCATCCATCACATTCATGATTGAGATGGGCAGTGTCGGCATCACTTTATCGGCGACGCGAGCTTCGGGGTCGGCTTCGAGCAGCGAGACGTAGACGCGATTATTCGAGTGCTCTTTGTTGAGCACCGCAATGGTCGAGGCAAGATCGAGCTTGCGGCCGAACGCCGGATTGCCGTGACCGATACGGTCGAGAGTGTCACCATCGCTCACCAGTATCCGCAGCGTTCCCTTGCTGGCAGAGGTAGGAATCTTCACCGGAATCTGCTGCACGATGCGCTCGCCGCGATACGGAGCGAGCACCGTCTCGAGGATAACCTCATCGCCGGGACGAGCTTCGGTAACGTCCGTGCGCGCGCTCTCCAGCCGCGCCCAGCGGCGTTCGCGGACGAGGTCGAAATCCAGGTTCACGCCCGCAATCGCCGGAGCGTTATAGGGATTGTCGTAAATGCGCCCGAAACGTTCGCCCAGCGACATTGCCGCTTGCATCGCCGCCGGTTGCGCGCTCTCGCCCGGGGCGAACATGTTCTTCATCGTCACATCGGGAAAACCCTTCACCCCGATGCTTCCGGCCAGCCGGTAAGTGATCTCTTCGCCGAACTCATTCACTCCATGCAGCGCATTGAACACCGTCACCATCAGCGCGACCGGCGTGAGCCGGGGATTGTTCAGCACCTCATAATGGAACTGTTTCACGCCCGTGTTGCTGTGAATGCTCAACGTGACCGGAATCATTTCCGGTTGCCGGTTGAAGACGCCCATGATGCCGGTATGGCGATCCTGTACGAAGGTCCCGACCGGCTCAGTCGTGTTGACGATCTTGAAGGCGTTCAGCGGCGAAGGCAGCGTGGCCAGAATCTCGGCCTTGTTCATGGGCAGATCGACGGAGCCGAACTGCAGCAAGGGATGTCCACAAGCCAGCAGCCGCTGTGGGTCTACATAGGTGACCGTGCAGGTGGCTTCGATGTCCATATCGCCACGCACCAGAATTGCGCTGACGGCCGAGCCGCCGACGAGTGGTTCGGGCTGTTTGTCGTTGCTGATGGATCCCGCACCCATCACCGGGACAACTCCGGCTGCGCCCAACTGTCCGGCGAAAAGTTGAATCGCTTGCTCCGAGAATCCGTTGAACACCAGTGGAGTTTCAATCGGCTTCAGGTAATTCGAAAAATCTTTTGCTGCGGAATCTTTCTCTAAAGCTTGCCACCCGGAGCTTTCGCCTGGCGAAGCGCTCTTGCTCGCGGACATGTTTCCAGTTGGCTTGGCAGACGAAGTCTCCTCAGCTGGCGAACGATCGAGCGCATTGATCTCCAGCATGTCGGCGATTGGCGTGACCCCGGCAATCGGCTCTTTGGAAAATTCGCCGATGCGGAAGGAGAGCGCTCCCGCAAGTTTTCCATCCAGATAAACCGGGCTCCCGCTCATGCCCGCGACCACGCCCGTATACTCCACCTTCTGCCCGTGCAGCCTTACCAGAATAATGTTGCCCTTCGGGCCATTCACGTTGTGCAGCACGCCGAGCACTTCCACTTCCATGGCTTCCGGCTTCACTCCCTCAAACACGGTGTAGGCCACGCCGCGCATGCCGGTATGAATGTCGCTCACCGGGATGATTGGAGGGTTCTGCCCTGCGGCTGCGGCAGGCGTAAGTCCAGGCGTTTGTGCAGATGCAAGGCAGAGGAAAGAGAGGGAGGCAAAAAGAAAGAAGGTCCCGAGAACTGATTTTTTCATGAACTACGCCTAACAGGGCCGCTTGCGCCCCGCAATGTGATTAGACTCCGCTAGATTGTAGTTGTTGCCACGAGGGGAGGAACGGGAGCCGGGCAAACATCCCAATCGCGTATCCCTGCGTCTATACTAGCACAGGGAATTTCTCTCCCATAGAGCCTTTACGCCCGGAGTTTTCCTATGTTTAGAAGGTGGTTGGTCATAAATCGATGCCCGTGGCTGCAGAATCTTACGCCGATGATGCTGGCCGCGGCGGTTGCCCTAATATTCGTTTCTGCCATCTCGCTTGCGCCCGCTCACGCACAGTCACAAGGGGACCAATCCCAAACTCAGCCGCAGAATGGTGACAACGGCAAACCTAAACAGGAGGTCCCGCCCGATTCTGGCGGACCCAGCGGCAGCATTGGCCCCTACACCATTCCGAAGAAGAATCCCGATGAAGCGCCACCCCCGCCGCCTCCGCCCACAGCCAAGCCTGTCGAGGGAATGCCCGATTACTCCATCAAACTCAACGTGCCGCTGGTGAATGTCGATGTTCTGGTGACCACTAAGAGCGGCCAATTTGTCCCCGGCCTGAAAAAAGATAACTTCCGCCTATTTGAAGACGGCGAACCCCAGCAGATCACAAACTTCAATGTCTCGCAGGCTCCCATCACTGCCGTGCTTCTTGTGGAATTCGCCTCCACCAGGTATTCGTTCATGTTGGAGGCGCTACAGGCTTCCTATGCCTTCGCCAACACACTCAGGAAAGACGACTGGATTGCAGTGACCTATTACGATATGCAACCCCACATCCTTGCGGATTTCACTCAGGACAAAAAGGCGGTCTATGGCGCCTTGAATCAGTTACGAATCCCAGGATTCGCAGAAACTAATTTGTTTGACGCTTTGTATGACACGCTGGATCGGCTCGACCGGGTGGAAGGGAAGAAGTACATCATCCTTATCACCACCGGATTCGACAGCTTCAGCAAACTTACACTGGATAAGATCACCAAGAAGATCAGGGACACCAAGGATGTAACCATCTTTCCCATCAGCGTGGGGCAGATTCTCCGGATCATGGGCGGTGCTGGAAACCGTGGTATGGGCATTCACGCCAGCGAACTGGATTACCTGCAGGCCGATAATGAAATGCGCACCTTTGCCGCCATGACCGGTGGACATGCCTACTTTCCGCGCTTCCAGGGCGAGTACCCGGAAGACTTCCGGGACATCTCCAGCGACATACGCAATCAATATTCGCTCTCGTATCACCCCACCAATACGAAGCTTGACGGCACTTACCGAAAACTAAAAGTGCAAGTCGTAGCGCCCGACGGCGGCCCGATCAAAGTAAAAGACCAGAAGGGCAAAGATCAAAAAATCGAAGTCGTCTCCCGCGATGGCTACACCGCGAAACACACGGTGGATTGAGAACTGAGAGCGATGCGAAGAGTTGCTGGGCCGATGAGTGCCGTGGAAAGAGAGCCCTTCAGGTCCGCGTAGGCGGCCCGAAGCTAGTTCGGCGCTTGAGCGCCTGTCGATGCTGGAGAGTAAAGTCTCTCCACTCAAAAACGAACGGCGAAAAAGTTGTGAATAGTTTGTCAAACTTTCCGCACCAAGCGATTTCCCATCTGCAACTGTAGTAATCTATCCGCCTGACCATGGGCGCTAAGTTCTTCGTCGTTCAAATTCATCAAAAACCAACTGGGGGTGCTTTTGCCAAGGAAAATTCTTCTGCTGACTGCACTTGTTCTCGCCGTAGCTTCCGTCTCGCTCTCACAAACCCTGAAACAGCTCAAGCATCAGCCACCGGATGGCGCCATCTTAACTTTTCAAATGACCGACGGTACCGTGATAGCTCAAGGAGGCAACGATTCCGACTGGTGGAAACTCACTCCCGACATCACGGGAAGCTATATCAACGGAACATGGAAGCAACTAGCCAGCCTGCCCGCCGGATACGTTCCCGACGCTTTCGCCTCTGCAGTGCTGGCGGATGGACGGCTCGTAATCGTGGGTGGTGAATACAATAATGGCAACTTCGCCCTCACCAACCAGGGTGCAATTTACGATCCTTCCACCAACGTCTGGACTTCCGTGACGCCTCCGAAATCGAAATCATGGAGCTACATTGGAGACTCACCCGCGGTGGTTCTGCCCGATGGAAAGTTTCTTGTCGGCAACAAACTTACCGAGGCGATGGCCGCCCTCGATCCCAAGACGCTCACATGGAAGTCGGTAAGTTCGGCCGGCAAGGCCGATTTCAACGCCGAAGAGGGCTGGACCCTTCTGCCGAACGGAACCATCCTCACCGCAGACGTGAAGGACGCTCCGAACTCAGAAATCTACACGCCGTCTGCCGGCGCGTGGGCGTCCGCAGGCAGCACTATCGTCGATCTGCATTCGCCCTCGCCCTTCGTTTGCATCAACTACGGCCCGAACGGTTCGCTGTGCTACTACCCGCCTGGAGAAGTCGGTCCCGCGATCCTGCGTCCTGACGGCACGGTTTTCGCGACCGGCTCTTATTCCAATAACGGTAGCGGCCCGGGACATACCGCAATCTATTCCCCAACCGAAGGTTGGACCGTCGGCCCCGATTTTCCCAATGGCGACAACGCCGGCGACTCCTTCGCCGTTCTCCTCACCGACGGCAATGTCCTGGTTGAAGGCGACACCGGAACTTCGTACGTATTCGACGGCACGACGCTGACTCCCGGCGTTGCCATCCCCGGCTGCTTAATGGTTCTGCCGACCGGCCAGGTATTGGTTGGCGGTTCGGAGGTCTACACCTCTACCGGCACCTATCAACCCGCCTGGGCTCCGGCGATTCATAGCGTCCCAACGACCATAGTCCGCGGCTCCACTTACAAAATTACCGGGACGCAATTCAACGGTTTATCGCAAGCCGCCGCCTTCGGCGATGAGTATCAGACCGCTACCAACTATCCGCTGGTACGGATCACCAACAACAGCACCGGCCATGTGTTCTACGCCAAAACGCATGATCACAGCACCATGGGCGTTGCCACTGGAACCAAAGCGGTCTTCACGAACTTCGACGTTCCGGCTGGAATGGAAACAGGAGCAAGCTCGCTGGTTGTGGTAGCGAATGGAATTCCGTCGCTACCAGTGAGTATCACAGTGAACTAGCAGGGATTGATTGAATCAGCCCCCGGAGACGGGGGCTTTTGTTTTTCGCGTGACGAAATGTGAGTTCAGTGAAATAAAGCATCCAACAAGAACACCACGCCCGCTCCAACAAAAACCAGCAGAGCCATCTTAGCTCCTGGCTCCTTATTCACTTCGGGCACCAAATCCGAAGCGGCCACGTAAATTGTGACTCCGGCCGCTAACGGCAACCCCGCGTCCACGTGCTGCCGGAACAGTGCCATGGTCAGAACGCCCGCCAGCGTTGCGCCTCCCAAAATTACCGACGCTCCCCAAGCCGTGCCCCGGCTTCGTCCACTGGCCAGCATGACCGAACTCACGGTGAACCCTTCAGGAATTTTGTGCAGGAAAATGGCGAAGAAAATAATCCATCCCAAGACATTCGAAACCAGAAACCCCGATGCTATAGCGATGCCGTCAAAGAATGTGTGAATGATCAGTCCCAACAACACCGAGTATCCCTTATGCGAATGCATGAACTCATCCTGATGTGTCTCTTCGCCAAAATGAAAGTGCGGCGTGACCGTGTGCTCGAAGAAGTGGATGGTGAGGTAGCCGAGCAAAATCAAATACGCAGCCGACTTGCCACGCAGCTCAAGACTCTCCGGAACCATCTCGACCAATGCAGTGGCCAGCATGAACCCAGCGCCCAGCGCGACGAAGTAGCGGAGATAGCGCCGCTCCCAGTTGCGCTGAACGATAATCGCACCGCCGAAGACGTTAGCGGCAGCGGCGGTGAGGCCGAGCAGAATGCTGGTGGCGATTGGATGCATGAAGTAAGAAAGTACCTAGTACCTGGTACCTAGTCAAATCTCTCACGCCGCGGGAGTGCGCTCTTTTAGAGAGTTGACGAGGCCGCTTATGATTCGACCCACTTCATGCGTACGTTTTAGGAGTTCGGCTGTTTGCAGCCCAGTCAGGTAGTTTCTCCGCTGTGCAATTAGTATCTGAGTTTCGAGTTCGGCTAAAGACCCACTCGAGTGTCGAAGGAAATGCCGAAACTCACGGCGACTGAAGTGTGCTTGCCCCTCGGCGATGTTACTCGGGATGGAGACGGCTGCGCGGCGCATCTGATCGACCAAACTATAGGTTTCTCGCTTTGGAAAGTTCTCGGTTGCGTCGTAGAGCGCTGCGACCAGATCCATTGCCTTCTGCCATGCGATCAAATCTTTGTAATGCTGCGCCATTGGCCTTCAGCTTACGGGTGAATGTACGAAACTCGGCGTCGAAAATTCTGATTTCGCTTCTTCAAGTTCCAACTCGGGACAGACGGGTTTCACTGGGTACTGGGTACTAGGTACTCATCCGCTGTGTCGAATATGCATCACGTCACCGTCCTGCACAATATAATCCTTGCCTTCCAGGCGCAGAGTTCCTTTGGCGCGGGCGTTGGCTTCTGATCCGGCTTCCAGCAATTGATCCCAACGAATCGTTTCAGCTCGGATGAAATGTTTTTCCAGATCGGAATGAATCGCTCCTGCGGCTTCCTGCGCGCGCGAATGAGCGGGAACCTGCCAGGCACGGCATTCGTCTTCGCCCGCAGTGAAGAATGAAATCAGGCCGAGCAGTTTGTAGGTGGTGCGAATCAGGCGCACCAGGCCGCTCTCCGTGAGTCCGTAGCTCGATAGAAACTCGGCCGCGTCCGCGTCGCTCATCTCGGCGAGTTCGGCTTCCACTTTGCCGCAGATGGCAGTGGCTGCGGCATTTTGCCGCGCCGCAATTTCAGTCAGCTTATATTTGCTCACCGCTTCGTCGAGTTCCTTACCCAACTCCGTCGACTCCCCGATGTTGAGCACATAAAAAATCGGCTTCTCGCTCAAGAACATGAAACCCTTGATTCGCTTCTTATCTTCCGCCGTCATTTCCATTTCGCGCAAAGGCTTGTCGGATTCCACCTGCAGCTTCGCACGTTTCAGCAACTCGAATTCTTTTTCGAGCTCCGGAGTCTTCATCTTCTTTAAATCTTTTTCCAGCCGTTCCAGCCGCTTTTCGATTTGTCCCAGATCGCTGACCAGCAGATCGAATTCCACGTTCTTGATGTCTTTTAGCGGGTCGATCTCCCCGGCGTGCGGCACCGACGGATCTTCAAACACCCGCACCACATGCGCGAGCGCGTCCACGTTGCGCAGGTGAGCCGCGTAAGCGCTGTCCTTCAAGGCTTCCTGCCCAATCGCACCGACATCGACATATTCCACCGAGGTGTGCGTCAGCTTCTTCGGGTTGTAAAGCGCAGCCAGCCGATCCAAACGGTCATCTGGAACCTTGGCTACGCCAATGTGCGCCTCACGCGGATTCGCGCGAGCTGAATCCGAAAGATGTGCTTTAGTCAATATGCGAAACAACGATGTCTTGCCCACCTGAGGCAGGCCGATAATTCCTGTTTTCATGTCTTGTCATTCTGAGCGAAGCGAAGAATCCCTTGCACCCCGGCACTACCGGCGGCTTCAAGAGGAGTTTTCATCACTGCCCTCGACAGCTTTTTGGGGACACGCACTGTGCGCTTCAGCAATCGCCACGCAACATTTCAGAATAAATGAAGAAGTCGATATTGCCCAATGCGACCGGGCAAGCATATCGATTTCATTTTGGACGTCAGCTTGCGAATGCGGCTAAGACCCAAGAGGATGGCCAATCTCCCAATGCAGACCGAACGGGTCAACCAGGCGTCCCAATCGCCATCCGTGTTCCTCGCCCACTGGGAACACCTCCGACGCACCCGCCGCCAGAGCCTGCGCGAAAACCTGATCAGCGTCCGCGACGGTCAAGATCATTCGGACGGAACCACCTCCAAGAGACTCCACGGCTGACTCAGCAGGCTGTCCGTCGCTCAGCCAAAACTCCGCTCCGTTCACGGAGAGCCGCGCTACCACTCCGACACCCTCCTCCAGCCGGTAAACCACCTTCGCACCGAATGCCTCGCGGTAGAAGCGGAGAGCTTGCTCACCGTTGCGAACGGTCAGCCAGGGAACGATCGTACATTGGACTGGAACGCCTGATGAACTCATGCGCGTATCCTAGCGCAATCCAAACTGCTTCGCCGTGAGATAGACGAGCACCAGACCCAGCAGCAACACCGCACCTTCCACGCGCGTAGACCACACGTGCAGGGCATCGAACTGAATGCGCTCGGGATTATCGATCGCCGCGGCGCGAACATCCCCCAGCGACGCGCGCAAAACGTCCATGCGGGGAATGATGCCGAACTGCGAGATCAGTGTGAGCGCCAGCATCAGGCATAACAGCACATGCCGTGCCGCAAATACATGCGCCGTTCCATTGGTAAAACGGTTGTAGAGCAGGGAACTCACCAGGAAGACGATGCCGGAGATCAAACCAATCCAGTGCAACTTGCCCAGAGAGCGGCCCACCACATTGCCGGCAAGATGACTCGTAGGCAGAACAGAAAAAGCTGTTGGCGCAACCACGAATGCGAAAAAGATGAGCCCGCCAATCCAGCAGATGAGCGACAACAACATGAGAAAACGCAGGAAAGACATAGCGGAGAATTATATCCCGCGATGAGTAGCTAGTTCCCAGTACCGAGTACCCAGTCCTTTGCCCCGAGTTCAAAGTTTGGAAACTACGGTCTGGGTACTAGGTACTCTTTCCTACACCGGCACCGCCACGTTCTCCACAATCTCGCGTAGCACCTGGTCGGCCTGCTCCGACTTCTTCAACGTAGACGCGTACCCTCCGTTGACCACCACGCGATGGGCAAACACCGGCACAGCCAGTGGCTTGAAATCTTCCGGAGTGCAAAACCCGCGCCCATCCAGAAATGCCATAGCCTGCGCTGCACGATAGAGCGCCTGCGCGCCTCGTGGCGAAACTCCCAATGACAAATATTCCGACTCCCGCGTACGCCGCACAATCTCCAGCGCGTAAGTTACCAGCGATTCGTCCACCCGGATGTGCTTCACAGCCTTTTGCATCTCCAGCACATCGGCACCAGTAAGAACCGGTCGCAAATCCTGCAACACTCCCGCGCCCGCCTCCGACCGCAGAATCTCTCGCTCCGCCGCCGCCTCCGGATATCCCATCCTCACCCGCATCAAAAATCGATCCAGTTGCGACTCCGGAAGAGGATAAGTCCCGTGATGCTCCACTGGATTCTGTGTCGCGATCACCAGAAACGGCTGCGGCAACTCATACGAATGCGCGTCCACCGTGACCTGGCCCTCGTTCATCGCCTCCAGCAACGCAGATTGCGTCTTCGGCGTTGTCCGGTTGATCTCGTCAGCCAGCAGCACGTTGGTAAAAACCGGACCACGTTTAAACTCAAACTCCTGATCCAGAGACGAGTACACCGAAATTCCCAGCACGTCGGAGGGCAGCATATCGCTGGTGAACTGAACGCGCTGAAAGGTGCAATCGATGGCGCGCGCCAGAGCCTGGCCCAGCGTAGTCTTTCCCACGCCCGGCACGCCCTCGATCAGCAGATGGCCTCGCGCAAAAATGCTGACCAGAGCCAGCCGCACAACATCGTCCTTGCCGCGAATCACGCGGCGAAGCGCTTTTTCTAGCTCTGTAGCTTTGTGGGATACGGCGATCGCGGTCTCTGGGGACATTGGATGGATTTTACTATTTAGCTGACGGGAGCCGGAGTTACCGATGTCACAGAACTTCAGCTTCTAGCTGCTGGCTTCTAGCTCAGACATCGCATCCCATCAGCTTTCAGCCCCCCAGCATTTTGTCATTCCGAGCGAAGCGAGGAATCTTGGTTTCTTCCGCGCAATCACAACTTCAGAACGCAAGCGCAAATATTTCTTGCGTAGGCTTTAAGCCAGAAGCGAAGAGCTAGCAGCTAGAAGCGTTTCTTACTGCATAAACTCCGCCGGTCGCCCGGTGAGCCGCTCAATCCTCTTCGCAATCGGAGGATGTGTCGAAAACAGATTGCCAAAACTCATCCCCAGCAGCGGCTGGATAATAAAAAGATGCGCTGTCGAAGGCGTCGCCGCCATCGGCATCCGGCGCGAATAAGTATCCAGCTTCTGCAGCGCGCTGGCCAGCGCATAAGGATTCCCCGTAAAATGCGCTCCCGTAGCGTCCGCCTGATACTCGCGTGACCGCGATACGGCCAGCTGAATCAAGCTCGCTGCAATCGGAGCCACAATCAGCATAAACAGCGCCGAAAGCCCGCCTCCACGCCGCTCGTCGCGTCCGCCTCCGCTCATGCTGCCAAAAATCATGGCGAAGCGCCCCATGCTCGCCAGCATGGTGATCGCACCAGCAATGGTCGCCGCCACCGAACTAATGAGAATGTCGCGATTGCTCACGTGCCCGAGCTCATGCGCCAGCACGCCTTCCAGTTCTTCGTCCGTCAGCAGCCCCAGGATCCCATGCGTCACCGCCACCGAGGCATGGCTCGGATTCCGTCCCGTGGCAAACGCATTCGGCGATTCCGTCGGGATCACATAAATCTTCGGCATCGGGATGCCGATCTTCTGCGTCAGCCGCTCCACGGCGGCATAGGCGCGCGGCAGTTGCTCCCGCGTCGCAGGCTGCGCGCGATACATCGCCAGCGCAATCTTGTCGGAGTAGAAATACGAGACGAAATTCATCACGGCGGCAAAGATCAGCGCCAGAATCATTCCGTTCTCCCCGCCGAAATAGCGGCCAAAGAACATCAGCAGCAGCGTCAGCGCGGTCAGCAGGAATGCGGTCTTGAAGGTGTTTCCCATAGGTATATCCCATGCAGTTAGATGTTACGGCTGGTGGGGAGATGCATGGCAAACGTTCGCGACAGAAATGCAGGCCTAGATAGGCAGGCCTGTACTCGCACGCCACTGAAAATATTAGCTTTGCGCACTATGCATCGTTTTCTGGAGTGTGGTAGAAGGATTGTGCACGTGTCCCGGCCCGATCGGAGGTATCCATCTCCATGCTGCCTGAAACACCCGACTGCAAGATTCCCATCAATACAAAATTGCCACTGTACGAACCGTACCGCACCGGCAGCTACTTGATCTACGACTACCCACCCGGGCAGGCCACCCATTTCCGCGAGGGCACGAGCATCGATCTGCGGGCGTCGGGCAGCCGGCAACTCGACTTTCAGCCGTTTTACGATGCGCTGCAATCGGTTGCCGTCAGAGTCAATCAAAGCGGGCGATTGTATGTTGTCGATCTCCGGCAGGAGTCGCACGCGTTCTTCGACAATCGCGCGGTTTCTTGGTATGCCGACATGGATTGGTCCAACGTCGGCCAATCGGAGGCATGGATTTTGCAGGACGAAGCGAGCAAGATCGAAGGTACTTCAGCTCCCGGTATGGGCGCTGCACAAATATTCTGCCTCGATCAGACCAGCAAGTCTGCACAGCATCTTGTGCCCACGGGCTACTCGGAAATAACAGTCGGGGACGCTTTGTCGGAGAAAAAGATCGTAGAAACCAAAATGAAGTTCCCGTGCCGGGCCATTTATGTCCGAATTACGGTCACTGACCACTGCGCACCGAACGCAGCCGCTCAGGAAAAATCCAAGGCGCTGTTCCGGCATTTGTATCAGCAGCAGGACGATCAGACCTGGGTTCACTTTCACTGCCATGGCGGGGATGGACGGACGACCACCTTCCTCGCCATGTACGATATGGTTTGTTGGGCAAAGACGAAGAAGACGCCGTTCCCGTCTGTTAAAGATTTTGCTGACCGGCAATTGAAGCTCTTTACCTATAACCTTGACCCCGGCGCCTGCGTCGAGAGCACAGACTGGAAGTGCGGTCTGGCTCGTGCTCGTTGGCAATGGCTGGCTGACTGGCGAGAGTGGATTCTTAGCGGCGGCCTGACTAGACAAGACCTAGGCGATTTGGAGGAAATCGAAAAGATAGCGTAAGCCTTTGCGGCCGCAACCGGAATAGTCTGCGCCGTGAGAGGCCTGCGTTGTAACGCTCTACAAATTACTCCCAAGAACCTGCCAATTCCAGCCTATCCTCCGGCTCCGCGATACCATTCTCTGATGGATTCCTCTCCACTCAAACCGATCTATGCCCTTGCCGATAGTCAGCTTCTTTTCCGGCACCGTCCGGACGGTTCGTTATTTCTCGACGACGTAGTTAAGAACTTAGACGGAAAACCTCGATCAGCCGCCTACATCGGTGCGTCGAACGGCGACGATTTGCGTCCGTATCACGATATTTTCGAGCCCGCCATGCAACAAATTGGCGTGGCCGAGTGCCGGATGATCCTTACCCGCCCTATGCCGGAAGACGGAGCATTTCTTGAGCGCGCGGACATTATCCTGCTGGCTGGGGGTAGTGTCGAAGTTGGCTGGCGAGCTTTTGAAAGCAATGGCGTCAAAGAGCTGATTCAGCGGTGCCGGCTCGAAGGCGCGCTGCTTATGGGAGTTTCGGCGGGTGCGGTGCAACTCGGGCGCGGCGGCATAACCGATGACGAATCGAAAGTCATGCCCACGTTCGGATTTCTGCCGTTTTACGTTGGGGCTCACGAGGAGCGCGACGATTGGCGCTCGCTTAGAAAGCTCGTCACCCTGGTCCCTGACACTTCGCGGGCGATCGGGATTCCATTCGGCGGCGGCATCGTTTACCACGAAGGCGAGTTGACGCCGGTCCACAAACCGCTCTTCGAGCTTTGCGTGGAGGATGGTAAAGCCTCCGAAAGCTCCATTTTCCCTTATTAGCTCCTCAATTGTGATGGTGCCAGCGAGGATGGTCAGGGCGCGGGGATTACTGGGCTTCTATCTCCGCTTTCAAATAGGCGGGCTGTGGCGGCGCCGAAGATGAATCCGCCTATGTGGGCTAGGTAAGCTACGCCTCCGGTTTGGGCGTGAGCGACTTGTCCGGCGTTGAAGAGTTGGATCAGAAACCAGAAGCCGATCAAGAGAGCTGCGGGAATGAAGGTTACATGGAAAAAGATGAAGATAAATAGAACCGAGCGTATGCGGTCGCGGGGATACGTGACTAGAAAGGCTCCCATCACCGCTGCGATAGCGCCGCTGGCGCCTAGATTCGGCACCGTCGAGTGTGGGCTGGCAGCTACCTGTGCCAGCATGGCTACTAGACCGCCGACCAGGTAGAAGATTAGATAGCGGCCGCGGCCCATGGCGTCTTCAATCTCTGGACTGAAGGCCCACAGGAAGATCATATTGCCGATGATGTGCGACCAACTGGCGTGCATGAACATGGCGGTTAGAAGCGTGATCCAGCCATGCCCGGAGACGATTTGCGCCGGGATTGCAGACCAGCGCATCACGAAGTCGTCGCCGCGGAGCAGCTCTTGGACGAATACTGCGGCGTTTATCAGGATTAGAAATCCGGTGACTACCGGGATGCGGGCTGGGCGACGCGATGCGTCGCTTAGCGGGATGAGTCCTCCCATTCGTTAGTAATCCTTTCTTGCTCTGCGCTTCTTGCTCTGCACTCAGGCACGAGAGTCATGGTAGCGCCTGCTAACAGCAGGTTTCTCATCGGGCTTTCGCCCGATTCGAAATGACAAGGGCTTTTCGGCTGCGCGATCTTGCCGGGCGAAATCTCCCTCTGCCGTGCACTGACCAGTCCCCGATGCGAACTCGGTCGTCCCTATGGGACTTGACTTGATCTACGCCGCCAACCTGGTTGGCGTTTCCGTCGTCGCCTTGCGAACCGCTAGCCACATGGCTACGCGCGTGATGCCGCTGAAGATCATGCTCACGCCTACCAGAGTGCCGATGACCCAGGCTGAACTCGAGGGCCATTGCTCGTAGATCATCCCGCCCAACAGAAGCGTGATGATGCCATCGATCAGCATCCAGGACGAGCCTTGCACGTGGCGCATGCGGAAAAATAAAACCACGTTCAGGACGCCTTCGATCAGAAACAGCGTGGCCAGCAGCAGCGTGAGGGACGCGACTCCCAGCACCGGATGCATGATGAGATACGCGCCGAAGCAGAGATAGGCGATGCCGACCAGCAGCTTCCAGAGCAGGCTGCCGGCGCCGTGGGCGTGGAAGGCGACTACGATGTGGACGACGCCTGCAAAAACTAGTAGCCAGGCGATGACTGCGTTAACGGCGACTGCGGCCAGCAGCGGCGAACCGATCGCCAGCATGCCGCAGAGGATGAGAAGAGCGCCCCAGAGAATGGACCATCCAGAAGCGTGACGGACGATCTCAACCGGAGTGTTCTGAGCCATGGGAGACCTCCTTTTGGAACGGAGTAAGGGTAGCGCAAAAAGTGGTTTAGGGAAAGCGGAGGGAGAGCTTAACTTTGACAAAGAACGTTCGATGCCGTCAGGCTCTCTGGGCCTCACGCTTCAATGCGCGCTCCAGGGTTTGATCAAGCGCGGATTTGGCTTTCTCGTATTCCGCTTGAGAGATTTGTCCCTGCCTGCGCTCAACTTCAAGCTGGAAGAGTTCTTCTTTGAGTCCCTCGAGCAACATCGACGTAGGACGAGTCAACACAGCCGATCGATTCACAGCAGGAGAGAGAATTGGAGCGGACTCGTAATCGTCTTCTTCCAGCATGGCCGTTGAAACGGACGAACCTGATGTCGATGAACCGGCAACGGCAGAACCAGCCCTCTGGCGCGCAGCGCGGGCTGCGGACTGTTGCCTCGAAGCCACGTAAACTCCACCGATGACTAAGGCTGCGGCGAGTCCGCCCAGAATCCACCATTCATATTTCTGCAGAGGATCGGGCGCGTCGATGGGCGGACCCAATCCGCCGCCGGGACGGTTGGTCGATTGTGCGCCCGCGCCCGCTGCTCCGGGAGGCGAACTCTGCGCGCCCTCTTCGGCCCCTTGGGTGCCGTTGCCTTCCTGACGGGTTTCGAGCATTCCCTGGCCGGAGACTTTAAAAGCAAGGTTCTGGCCGACCGTGGTGCTCGAAGCCACCTGCACGATCGAATCGGGCTGGTTGGGATCGTTCATCGGCTTGAACGCCGCGTTGGTGGTGGCAGCAGTGAACTGCATCGACTTTGGCAGGATGGCAACGAAATGTTCGAGAGGGTAAACCGATTTCGGATCGAGATTGGCACTGCCCGAGTAGGGCATTTCGTAGGCGACCTGAAATTGCGTGATTCCCGGCCGCAGCGGGAAGATGAACGAATAGCGGTTCTTTTCGCCCTCGGGCACCGGAGCCGAAGTGATGGGCTGGCCGTTAGCGGTCATGGCCGAACCGCCATCCATTTTCGCGCCCTCAGGTACGTAAAACTCAAGGTTGCGTTCATTCATTTGAGTGCGCGGCGGCTTGGAATTATTCTGCACCGCGAACGCCCGCATGACTTCAAGTTGTCCCTGCTCAACCTGGACGCGCATGATGTCGGCGACCACGGAGATGCCGTCGATCTTCTTGCCAACATCGTAGACTTCGAGTTCCACCGACGTAGTTCCCGGAGGCGCCATGCGATGGTAGGTGACCTCCTGATGAATGGCGCGGATGAGGTGCGGAGACTGCGCGTCGTCGAGTTTGAAACTGAACTTTCCGTTGGCATCGGCTTTGGTGCGCCCGCCTTCTTCCATCCCTTGGCCAAGTTTCAGCAAGATGACTTCGTCACCAGCGGCCGGCTTGCCTGTGGTCGAGTTCTTTACCGTGCCAGTGAGAGTTTGGGCCGAGGCAAAGGACGCGAGGAGAAGAAAGCTGAGTGCGATAAGGAAGGTCGCCTCGCGCTTATTGCGACGCAAAAAGCGCGTCGCGGCGCGGGGGCTTCCACAGGTCCTTCGCTCGGCAAAAAACGCCTCTCTCAGGATGACAGGTTTGGAGTTCAAGATCTGGTTCCTCTTTGCGGCGCGGGATTATTTTCCAGGCGGGCGATCTCAGCCAGGATGGTCGCGGCCTCATCTTGCAACGAAGATCTCAGCGACGCGTAATCGGCGTCCGGTACTTTGCCGGCTTTGTATTCGAAGTTAAGATCGCGCAAATTTTCGTACACGGCGTCTTTGCGTTCGTGCAAGTAGCCGGCCCGAGTCTTCTCCGGCCCGAGGAAAAGTTTCCCTGGCAGGTAGAAAACGTAGAAGAAAGATGCGACGAACAACATCGCGCAACAGGCCAGCCAGATCCAGCTTGAAGAAATCATAAGTCGGTCTCCTTGCGGGCCTGGTCGCGGAATTTCTCGCGCTCAGCCCCGCTCATCGGCGTCCCGCCTGCGGTCGGGCCTGAAGGAGGACCATTCCGCCATCCGCGCACGATTACCACAACCAGGCCGAAGCCGAGGAACAGGGCGACGAACGGCATGATGTAGGCAACGCGGTCGAAGCCCTTCGCAGTCGGAGCGGCCAGTACAGTCGGTCCATATTTTTGAACGAATCCCTGCTCGACCAAGCTGTCGCTGTCTCCGCGGGTCACCGAAGACATGAGTTCATTGCGCATCCCATCAGAAGCAGGGCAGCCGACGTGATTGCATTCCAGAAGAATCTGGTTGCATCCGCAGATGCACATCATCTGGTGGCCGATTTCGTTGAAGCGCATGGCCGGATCGCTGGAGCCGAGGCAGACGAAAACCGCGGCACATAGCAGAACCGTTTGCATGCAACCGCGGATGCGCTGGCCCAGCTTCGTTTTTGGAATTGAATGTGACATCGATTTCGAGTGCCGGGTCTCAGGTCGCAGGCGTTAGGTCTCAGGCGTCAGGCCTGAGGACTTGGAACCTAACACCTAAAACCTAAGACCTGAGACCTTTTCTTCAGTCGCCCGTGGCCACAGCGGCGGGCGTTTGTCCCAACCGCGCGGGAGCGGGAACGCGTACCGGCGCAGGCGCGTTCGGAACCAGGGCGAGAACCGTTCCGCCCAGCATGATCCAGACGCCCAGCCAGATCCACATCACCAACGCGTTCAGATGCGCCTTCAGAATTGGGTGACCGTTATCCTGATTCAGCCCTTCGAACACAATGTATAGATCTTCGTTCAAGCCGGAGCGAATGTCAGGCATGGTCGAGGTCTGTTGGCTGGCCTTGTAGAAACGTCGCACCGGCGTCATGGTGCCGACTTGTTTGCCACCCTTGTAAACGTCGAGCACGGCCCACTCGCTGGCATAGTTCGGGGCATCATCATCGGTATAAGACCGGCAGATCAGGGTGTAGGAGCCGATGGTCATCTTGTCTCCATATCCCATCTCCTGCTCTTTATCCTGATTGAAGGCCGCGCCTGCGAAACCGATGATGACCACGACCACGCCGAAGTGAACGATGTATCCGCCGTAGCGCCGCGTGTTGCGATGGGTGAGTTGCACCATCGACGCGAACATGCCTTGGCCGGTGTGCTTCGAGATGACTTTGCCGCCACGATAGAACTCGCTGGCTACGGTGAGCGTTACCAGCACCGAGAGCGCGATGGCCATGAGCGAGTAGAAATAAGAGACATCCTGCCACGGCTTGAGGCCGAACGCCGATCCCCAACTCTGCGGCGTGATCATCAGGAAGACTGCGACCACAATGGCGCCGATGGTCGGCCACAGGAAATTGCGCTTCAGGCTTTCGAGCGAAGTTTTGCGCCAGGCCAGCAGCGGGCCAACCGCGGTGAGAATCAGGAGCAACAGAGCCACGGGAATCGCGACCCGGTTATAGAACGGCGCGCCCACGGTCACTTTATTGCCTTGCACAAGTTCGGAAATCTTTGGGAACCACGTTCCCCACAACACAGTAAAGCAAAGGAGAACGAACAATAGATTGTTGAACAGGAAGCTGGACTCGCGCGAAACCAGTGACTCGAGTTTATGCTCGCTGTGCAGGTGCGATTTGTTCTTGAAAAAGAAGAAGAGGAACACGATCAAGGTGATCGCGAGAAACCAGGCGAACCAATCGCCAATGGAAGATTGCGCGAACGCGTGCACCGAACTGATGATCCCGCTGCGCGTCAGAAACGTTCCAAGAATGGCCAGCCAGAACGTTGCAAAGACCAGCCACATATTCCACATCTTCAGCATGCCACGTTTCTCCTGCATCATGACGGAGTGCAGGAAGGCGGTGCCGGTGAGCCATGGCATGAGCGAAGCGTTTTCGACGGGATCCCATCCCCAATAGCCGCCCCAGCCGAGCACGGAGTAGGCCCAGTGCGCGCCGAGGAAAACTCCGCATGTGAGGAACGCCCAGGTGACCATGGTCCAGCGGCGCGTAATGTTGATCCACTTTTCGCCAGGATATTTCATGATCAGCGCACCCAGGGCAAAGGCGAACGGCACGGTGAATCCGACGTACCCCAGGTACAGCATGGGCGGATGGATCACCATCTCGGGATACTGCAGCAATGGGTTCAGGCCGTTACCATCCGGCCGCATTGGGCCCTCGAGCAGGCCAAACGGCCGGGCCGCAAAATTCAGCAGCAAAAGAAAAAAGATCTGTACGCCGGCAAGAACCACCGAAGCGTAGGCGAACAAGCGCGGGTCGGTCTTATAGCGCAAACGCAGCACGAACCCATAAGCCGCCAGCAACAACGACCAGAACAGCAGAGAGCCTTCTTGTCCCGACCACAGGACAGCGAACTTATAAGGACCGGGCAAATCTCGATTGCTGTGGTGAAAAATGTACGCGATGGAAAAGTCATCGTGAAAGGCGCAGATGACGAGGACGACCGAAGCGAGCAGAACTGCGGCGAAGGTAGCGACACCGGCTCGGCGGGCAGTCTCACCAATGCGCTCCGAACCTTGGCGAAGGGTCGCGGCCAGAGAAGTGGTCTCTGCGACCGCACCACCGCGGCGAACGCCTTTAACGGCGAGCGAGTCCTGATTCTGGAACACCAGTGCGACGATCCCTGCGAGAAACGAATAGACGCTTAAAGCCAGCGCGAGAAGAAGTGCGAAACTGCCAATTTGCGCCATGTGGCCGAACCCCAAGCTATTTTTTCAAAAACTCCCGTGCGAGGCAACCGCGAGGGTAAGAGCCTGCAATGGTAGCAGACGGAGTCTCAATAGTCTCTCGAAGAAATAAGAAAAGCAGACGCTTCCCGGAACGCTTTCAGGAAACATCTGGGCCGCACAATGTATCACTGCGGCGGCTTGCATGAAGCCGCCGGCGATCGGCAAAAGGCAAGCCGCGGCTAGGCGCTCCGCTGATGGTAGCGCTGCCGCACTTCACTCTCGGCAGTTAACCAATCTTCGGTCTCGCTGCCGCCGGTCGAGTTTCCGCGCTGCTCGTAAAGCTCGTAAGCGCGACGGCGGATCTCGTCCTCGAGGTTGATGGGAACCACATTTTTTCTGGGCTCGGGCTTGGCAATCTCGAGCCTCCGGATCGGCAACGCCACCTTGTTTTGTTGCTTCGTTTCCGACTGGACGACCGGGGTATCTTCTGCGACCGATTTCACCTCGACCGCTTTCACGTCTGCCGCTTTCACTTCAGGAATACTGGCCGGGGTTACGCTGTTGGCTTGTTCTTTATTAATGTTACTCGTACTTGCGTCCGTTCTGGTGCGACTTGCCTTGGTGCCGGGGGTGGATTTCGACCTTGCCATAGTTGGATACTCCTTGCATATGCCTAGATTTATGAATGAATTGAACTGTTCCGCGATCCACATATACATCACCCGCAACTTTTAGGAAGCGTGCAACTTTATATTGGCGGAGTAGCTTTATTATAAACTTTCGCGGCCTGTGGAAACCCGCTTCGCCTCAGAATTTTGTTAGGACACGACTAGAATTTTGCCAGAAAAGTGGCGAGCGACCCTTTGCTATAATTGATCTCCACCCGGATGGCGCTATCGTCTAGGGGTTAGGACGGAAGATTCTCAATCTTCAAACCCGGGTTCGATTCCCGGTAGCGCTACCAACTTTCCCGAACCGGCTGATCCATAATGTCTTCCTGACATCGCCTACGCGCGACAGAAATCCCGGCGCATCTCGACACGAAAGAGCGGCTGCAGAAAACAGTGTCCTCCATAATCGGCTCCGTTGTGGATCAGTAAGTTAGAATCTGGCGTATGCGAGCGCAAATATGCGGTTTCCGGGTCGCAAGGATGTGTGCAATCTGGATGCTGCTTGTGCATTGTCTGACCGCTCAGAACACAGTTCCGTCCACTCCCCTCTCGAACGGCGCGGAAATGGAGCTGCACAGGGATCTCGCAGAGGCTGCGGAGGCGATGCACAAAGGTGACAACGCGGCCGCCGCGGAAGACTTTCGGCGTGCATTGAAAATCGATCCGCATTCGCTGGTCGCGCTAAACAATCTGGGAATTGTGCTGACCCGGATGGGGAAGCCGGCAGAGGCGATCCCGTTATACGAAGAGGCGCTGAAAGTCCATCCTGAGGATGCTTCGACAAAACGTAATCTGGCTGTCGCTTACTTCAAAGCGCAGCATTACTTGCCCGCATGGCAATTGCTCCGGTCGATGGCCGCGAAGTATCCAACCGATTTTCAGATTCTCGACCTGGCCGGCTTGTCTCTTTTTGCTCTTGATCGCTATCGCGAAGCCGCAGCATTTCTGGAACGTGCGAACCACGTTGATCCATCCGATCTGGAGACCCTTGACATGCTCGGTAAGGCGTACCTGCGGATGAAGGACTACAAGGCGCTCACGAGCGTTTTTACTCGAATCATGCAGTTAAATCCAAACTCGGCGTCGGCTCACATCATGATGGGTACGGCCTATGACCAAATGTCGAATCGGCCGGAAGCCATCAAAGAATATCAAGCAGCAGTGGCGGCGGACCCGAACTTCATGGGAGCGCATTCCGGCCTGGGCTTCGAGTATTGGCGGGAAGGCGAGAACGAACTCGCCGAGAAGGAATTCCGGGCGGAACTGCAACGCTTTCCCAGCGATCCCGTGTCGAACTGCATACTGGGCCAGATCCTTCTCGATAAATCTCAGCCCGCAGAAGCCGAGCCTCATTTTCGCGCAGCCTTGGCGGCAAATCCACATTATGCTGAGGCTCTGTTTGGTCTAGGTAAAACTGAGCTAGCACTGCAGCATCCCCACGCAGCGGTTGAGCCGCTTCGTAAAGCCATTCAGATTGATCCTGACTACTTCGAGGCGCACTTTGTTCTAGGAACGGTATTGCGGCAATTAGGACGGGCCCCTGAGGCAGCCAACGAACAAAAGATTGCGCTCGATATCCAGGAGAAACGCCGGGCGGCGGCGATTAGGAAGAACGAGAGCCAGTGAGCGGGAGATAGAGTCTATATCCCGTTCCGCAAGAAAAACAAAAGCGCACGCCGTGACGTGCGCTCTTCGCTGATGGCTAACAATAGTTAGAAGTTGATCTTTGCCCCGATTTGAACGTTGCGCGGATCGTGCCATCCGATTACCGAACCGAAGCCCGGGTCGTTGACATCCGTGTCAACCGTCATAGGATTACCGTGATTGAACGCGTTGAAGGTTTCAAGATGAAGCTGCATGGCAACTCGCTCAGCAAACCTTATGTTCTTGATGAGCGATATGTCCCAGACCTGCAACCCCGGTCCAAGAACCGCACCCGGGCGCGAGCTGCCGAAGTGTCCCACCGCCGTGGTAAAAGCCGTAGTGTTGAAGAATTCAGTCGCGGTTTTCGGACCGTGGGGGTCCCCAATCTGATCGGCTCGGATCTGAACTGTACTGCCAGACCGGTTCATGCCCAAGCCACCGGGATTTACCGGGCAAGAGGTCGCCCCATTAACGCCGATCGTGCAGGAAATCGTCGAGTTAGTCGTCGTCACTAGGGAAAACGGGTCGTTGTTCTGGGTGATCGAAAGTGACTGGCCCGACTGAACGGTAGTGATCCCAGAGATTTCCCAACCGCCCAACACTCGTCCCATCAGATTGCTCTGGTTCTTGTAGAACGGCAACTGGTACATATAGCTGAAAACGAGCATTTGCGGAGTGTTCAGCGTAGATGCCCCGTAGCTTTGCTTCAAATTATATGTATCGTAGGTAGCCAACGCTCGATCCTGAGGGTTCGTGGTGAGCAGCTTGGACCAAGTGTATGCAACTCCGAGCGTTAGTCCATGGCTGAATCTCCGATTCAGCGAGGCTTGCAGGGAACTATAGTTGCTGGTGAAGACGGGAACCCGGTCAGTGATGGCCCCATATCCGGGAAAGGGACGTATGAAGTTCGCGTCGGTCCCCGGTGTTGCAGCCTGGAGCGCAGAGAGTTGGGGCTGATTGATGTCGACGTCACCTAACAAGTGCGTGCCCTTTGTACCTACATAGCCAACCTCAACCACGGTGTTCGGCATGATCTCGCGCTGAACCGAGAGGTTGTAATCGAGATAGCTGGGAACCTTGAAAGTTGGGGTTCCGGTTGCGATCAGAGGGACTGGACCTAGAGAGGGACCTGCCAGTTGCCCGCCAAGTGGGTTGTCGAAGAGGTTTAGGCCGCTGCTGGCGTTGTTGTTCACGGTGGTGGTCTGAACCAGCGGTGGATCGCCAAACGCATTCTGCTCCCAGATGCCGTTGAGCGTGCGGTCATAGAAGACACCGAAGCCGGCACGGATAGCCATCTTGCCATTCCCGAACGGATCATAGGCCAAGCCTAGCCGCGGTCCCCAGTTGTTATTGGAGTTGGGATTGACGCGGCTCCCAAAGGGTGAGCAAGCTACCTGCGGCGCGATGGCTTGAGCCGCCGTGCAGGCGGTTCCGGTCGGGAAGATAAGCCCATTCGCATAAGTGGCTGCGCTGGTCGGATTACCGTTTGCTGTGAATCCTTTCATATTTCCTGAGACGGGGTCGATAACTGCAGCACCGGTCGCAGTAAATAAAGCAGGATTGAAGTTGTTAAGCGTGTTGTTGCTGTCGGTTGGGGAGGGGAAGTAGCTGTATCGGACGCCAAGATTCAGAGTAAGCCTGCGGGTAACTTTCCAGTCGTCTTGTCCGTAGAATTCAAAGTTCGTGTATCGAAGGTGCGGGATGGTGTCTTTGCTCGGTTGGGTGTAGCTGTCAGCTTGCCCAAGCAGAAAATTTGCGAATGCAGGATTGCCGTTGGCGGGGCTGAACGCAAAGGTGGCGAAGCCAGCCGAGGCGTTTTCAGTTTTCTGCATCCACATGGCCGTAACTCCCACGCGGAAGGTGTGATTTCCATGTTGGATGGAAAGGTTGTCGAAGATGCTCTTGTCGATGTTCCGCTCGAAATAGGGAGCGCTTCCGTTACCCAATCCGGTAAGTGACGGATTCGCCTGTGTACCGCCGGTAAATACGACGTTAGGTGCTCGACCATTCGGATCCTGATAAGCCGTGTTATTGGTAAGTTGACCGAGGAAGGTCGGCGAGTTTGCAATCCCACTCAGGGTGGAATTAATAGCTCCCCAGGAATCGACGTACTCTACTTCGTTCACGATTTTGGGCGAGAGAGTTGCGGTCGCGTTCACCACCAGATTGCGTCCGGGAGCGTTGATCGATGTCGTTTCTACCCCAGGGTAGTTGCCACCGCCCCAGAGAGAGAACGGTTCGTTCTGAGGAACTACATCCTCCATGTAGCGGCCAAAGACGCGTATTTTGTCGCCTATGTTCTGATCGAGCCGGATGATGTCCTGGCGAAAGTTATTCAGTTGGGCGTAATTAGTAACCAACTGGTTTCCGTCCAGGTTGGGAGGGTTCGACGCCATGAAAGCGCTCAGATAAGCCTTGGCATTCTGGCTATAGCACGAGGGGCTGATGGTAGAGATTCCGCCTGCCGCCGTTACACAGCCGGCGGGTGCAATGTTGATTGGGCCCGCGAACGAACCACCTAATTCGGCGACGCTAGGCACGTTGATGTCGTTTGTGGCGGGGGTGCTTGCTTTGCGCCACTCCTCCGACCAGAAAAAGTAGGTTCTGTCTCTCTGGGGGTGAAAAACTTTGGGAATAAACAGAGGCCCACCGAGAGTGAATCCGTAATCGTTGTAGCGCTCAATTGGGACCGTATTGGACGCAGACAGCGGATTCCCAGCTGCGATTGAAGCTCTGCCGCCAAAGGTATTTGCATTGTAAAAGTTGTTCCGATTGAATTCGTAGACGCCGCCATGGAACTCGTTCGTCCCAGTCTTGGTTGCCACCACCACTTGGCCGCCGCCACTGCGTCCGAACGAGGCATCATAATTGCTGCGTTCTAGGGTGAACTCCTGGATGGCATCGATACTCGGAGTATTCAGCAGGGTCCCGTTGGAGCCGCTGTCATTGATGTCGGCACCATCTACGGTGTAGTTGTTCGCGCCAGTGCGGGCTCCGTTCACGGAGATGGAGGTGTTGCTCCCAAGGCCAAACTGGACCTTATCCGGCAACTGATTGGCGACGCCGGGTTGCAACAAAATAAGCTGCTCAAAATTGCGGTTGTTCAAAGCCAACTCCCGAACCTGATCGCCGGTAACCGTTCCAGACTCTTCGGCTGTCGTGGTCTGGATGGGTGTGTTCTCAGCGGTGACTACCATGGTTTCGCTGACTTTTCCGGCTTGGAGTTGCAAATCGAGAGTGTGCTTCTCGGCGACGTTGAGAATGACGTCTTTAGCCACGAAGGTTTGAAATCCACTGTTCCTGACCGTGACCGTATAACGCCCCGCGGGAAGGTTCGTAATATTGAAACTGCCGCTATCGCTGGTGATCACGGAACGGACATCCGAGCCCGTTTCCTCGCTGTGAACCACAACCGTCGCGCCCGCGACAACGGCTCCGCTGGAATCGGTCACCGTGCCTGTGAGCGTTGCCGCCAGCTCTTGTCCCAGACCTGTTGCTGACAAGCTTAGGATGACTGCGCAGATCGATAAAAATAGAAAATTTTTCCGAATAGCTTGGCGAATGTCCTCGGTTGAGTTTATCCGTCTTCCGTAGTTCCATTTCGTCATGGCACCCTCCTCAAACCGAATCCCGCGTGGGGTTTACTAAAAAGCTTCTAATGGAAACGAACTATGCTATATAGCACGTCGTAGCTCATAGTCAAGAAAAAAAAGGAGATCAGCCCGAGAAAATTGTTTGATACGGAGCCGCTGTTCCATCTCCAGCGTCGGAGAGAATCAAGACCGAAGGAATTTTCAGGCCGGAAGTCGGTTCAAATCGGGAATGATTGACGTCGCCATTGCCCAGCGCCAGTCGAATCAAGCGAAAGGCCAAGAATCTCGACGCCGAGACAGGGCGGGCCATGTTCGCGTGTCAGATCCGAAGCGATGCTCGGCTGGGACCATCCATGCCATCGCCTTCAGGAATTGAGCCTTTACATCAAACTCGCAATAAGCTATATAGCATATGGCGCTGCTGCAAGACGGACTTTAACGTATCCTGCGTCCCCAAACGAGTTCGCCGTCCATCAGATTTGAAAGACGACCGGGGTATAGAAACGACAAATATGTCTGGAAATCACCACACCAGGACTCCGGCTTACAAGAAAATTCAGGGTGCGATCCGCGACCGCATTGCGGCGGCCAGTCTGAAACCCGGCGATGCGGTTGCCTCTGAGCGCGAACTGGCCAAGACCCACAAGGTGAGCCTCATGACGGCTCGCCATGCCTTGGCTGGCCTGGAGCACGAAGGGATCGTCGAGCGCCGGCTTGGGGCAGGAACGTTCGTCGCAGTGCCCAAGATTCACTTTAACAAGTTGATGAGTTACACCGAGCAAATGTCAAGCCGTGGTTTAGCTCCACGCTCCCGGGTATTGGTGGCAAAGGTGATTGATGGCGATCCAGAAGTTGCGGCCCGGCTTGGACTGCCTGCGGCCAGCCGGCTGATGAAAATTCAACGTCTCCGGCTTACGGGTGAAGAGCCATTTGCCCTGGAAACGGGCTACTTGTCTGCAACCGATTTTCCTGGTCTCGTGTCGGCCCCGCTGGGAAGAAGTTCGCTATTTGCGATTCTCGAACATGATTTTGCGACAAAACTGGCATACGCGGATGAAGAGGTCGATGCCACGTCGGCGGATTCCAACATTGCGGACCTGCTCATGGTGCCTCGGGGCGCCTCGGTGCTGCGCATTCGCCAGATCATCTATTCGACCAAAGGCAAGGCTACGATTTACGGGCTCGGTTTCTACCGTTCGGAACGGCACACTCTGTTTATCCGGCGCTTCCGTTAAAGAGACCGTAAACTAGCGGCCCGAGAGAATGAGGCCATCGTGCATCGAATAGTATTCGCGATCATAACTCTTATAACTTTGTCTTCGTTTCCTGCTCGGAGTCAGGCAACGCCGAGTCCTTCCGGATTCGTCAACGTTCTGATGCCGCAACCTTCGAATCTTTCCGCGCAGGAAGAACGGCTCGCCCTCACATCCTCTTTTGCAGCCATCAGCGACCACTATCGGGATGCCCGTCTCGACGCCGCCATGGCGCGCACGATTCGCCGCCTCGAAGCTCAGACTGGAATTTCTATTCCACCTGCTAGCAAATCCGCGGCTCTGGTAATCAGTGTCGATGGACCTGGCGAAGCCATTCAGTCCGTCGACGAAGACGAGTCCTACTCTCTCGACGTAACTTCCTCGGGCGCGCGCCTGCACGCCGCTACTGTGGTGGGAGCCATGCATGGTCTTGAGACTCTGCAACAACTCGTGCAGTCCGATGGAGCCGGTTATTTTATTCCCGCAGTGTCGATTCACGACACGCCGCGTTTTCGTTGGCGTGGCCTGATGATCGACTGTGGACGCCACTTCATGCCGGTCGACGTCATCAAACGTGCGCTCGACGGGATGGCCGCCGTTAAGCTCAACGTCTTTCACTGGCATCTGAGTGAAGACCAGGGTTTCCGCATGGAGAGCCGGGCATTTCCCAAGCTCGCTGAGTTGGGATCCGACGGGCTTTTCTATACCCAGGAGCAAGCCCGTGAAATTGTCGCCTACGCGCGCGCCCGCGGCATCCGTGTAGTTCCCGAGTTCGATATGCCGGGACACACGAGCGCATGGTTCGTTGGATATCCCGATCTCGCCAGCGCGCCCGGCCCCTTCGAAATTGAGCGCGAGTTCGGCGTCTTCGATCCGGTGATGGACCCCACGCGAGAGAGCACTTATAAATTCCTCGATGTTTTCATTGGAGAGATGGCCGCCATCTTCCCCGACCACTTCATGCACATCGGAGGCGACGAGAACAACGGTGAAGAGTGGAAGGCGAATCCGCGCATCCAGACCTTTATGCGCGAACATAAACTCCAGGATACAGCCGCGCTACAAAATTATTTCAACCAGCGTCTGCTCAAAATTTTGGAGAAGCATGGCAAACGCATGATTGGCTGGGACGAAATTCTCACCCCCGACCTGCCCAAGGACATCGTCATCCAGAGCTGGCGTGGCTTTGACTCACTCTCCGCCGGAGCCAAGAATGGTTACCGCAGCATTCTCTCCGCGGGTTATTACTTAAATCTGATGAGCACCGCCGAAGCTCACTACATGGTGGATCCGTTGCCTCAATCGAACGATCTCACCGCTGAGCAGCAGGCGCGCATTCTTGGCGGAGAAGCCTGCATTTGGACTGAACAAACTACCCCACAAGACATTGATTCCCGCATTTGGCCCCGAACTGCAGCGATCGCCGAGCGCCTCTGGTCGCCGCGCGATGTAAACAATGTCGACGACATGTACCGGCGACTCCGCGTGGAGTCAGTTCGACTCGAAGCGCTTGGTCTCCAGCACATTTCTGAGGAAGAAGTGAGCCTCCGTCAGCTGGCCAGAAGCGAACAGATTGGCCCGCTGGAGACTCTGGCCTCCGTTCTGGAGCCGGTGACCTTTGACGAGCGCGCACATCTTCAGCATCCGAATCAACTCACACCACTCAATCAACTGGTAGACGCGATTCCAGCCGATCCGCCATCGCGCCACAATTTTGAACTCGTCGTGCGCGCTTATCTTCAAGCCCCGGCAACCCGATTGGCGGAAGAAACCCAGCTTACTACCACCTTCAGAGCCTGGATCGGGGCAGAGCCTGAGATTCTGCGCTTGATGGCTGGCTCGCCCACACTTGCTTATGCTGAACCGCGAGTGCAGCAACTTGCCGACCTGGGCAACGTGGGTCTCGAAGCGGTCTCCTACCTGTCATCGGGGCTGCCTGCTCCGGCTGGCTGGAAAGCTTTGCGCATGGGCATCTTGGACGAAGCCGAGAAACCACAAGCGCTGGTTCGCTTCACCGTGATCAAGCCGCTGCGCGATTTAGTAGGCGCGGTTCCTGAGAGGGCGAACAAGCCACTGTCATGAAGGCGAAATAAAAAGGGCGGGCTGACTTCGCAAGCCAGCCTGCCGCTTTCGTTGCTTCTGAGACCAGTCCCTCGCTTAGTGACCCAGACCTGCAGCCATGGTCTTCACGATGGTCCCATTGGCGTCGTCGTCTTTCAGCGCCCAGACGTAGGCGCCGCCAAGACCTCCCGGGACTTTCAGGTTTATATAGATCATCTTCAGAGCAGCGGTGAAGGGATCGTCGTAGGTGTAGAAGGTTCCGCCGTTTGGATCGTACAGAGAAACCGCAACTCTCAGCGGGTCGAAGTAATTGCTGTAGCCGTTGGAGGTCAGGGTAGAAAGTGTGGAATAAGTTAGAAGTCCGGGAGTTAGTAGTGTGTCGCAACCCGGCGTATTGCCGCTGATGTCCGTACACACTGCAGTGCCATTCGCCAGCAGTACCGGAGAAGGCCCCGTTGAGTTCTGGTACAACCCGTGGTTCACGTTAGGAGCGCCAGTCCAGCCGGTGCCGTAGAGAGGCAACCCCATCGTGTACTTCGATGCTGGCACGCCCGCCTTGAGATAAGCGTTCACGGTGTCGTCGATGTCGAGTTGCTGGCCAAACAGCGGGTCCTGGCGGGAATCGAATAGCGGCGACGCGTCGTTGGTCTGCGTGACCCATGACCCGGAATAGTTATAGCCATCGATCGTGATGAAATCCACTTGGGCGGCGGCTTGCTTCAGATTGATGTTCACATAGTTCTGCGCGCCTGCCGGTCCATCGAACGATAGGCTATATTGCTTGCCCGTCGTCTTGCTCAAGGCATTCAGCTGGTTGCGGAACTCCGTCAGCAGGGCTGTAAAGTTCTGCGTGTTGGTCGCCGTCGGGAATTCCCAATCGATATTGAAACCGTCAAACAAGCCGGGGGCCGTGATGCCTGCGGCGATGTTTCCGTTGATAAACATATCGATGCATGAAGCGGCAAGGGCTTGGCGTCCCGTGGCGGTGCTGGCGGCACTGACGAAGGCCGCAGTATTCGCAGCGGACGCTCCCCCCAGAGACATCAGCACTTTCAGATTGGGGTGCAGTCCTTTGAGTTGTTGAATGGCCGCAAAATTTCCATACAGCGGTCCGGGGTACGGGTTGCCGTTTACGCTGGGCAGGTATGGCGATTGATAGTCGGCCCACGTGTCAGCGATCGCGCATGCTGGCGCCGGAGTCGTTGTCACATTGCCGAAGGCGTAGAGCAGGTGTGTCAGTTTATTGGCCACACCATTCTGTTGCAGGTTCGCGATGTTGTAGCCGGCATAGTAGATACTCCACTCTTCGAAGTATCCCCCAAGAATCTTGCCTTGATTATTTTTTTCGGCGAAGGAGGGGGAGATGCACGCAACGAGGGTCAACAGGGTGAGCAAAGCAACTCGAAGCAGGCGCGGCAGGGAATAGCTCGACATGACAAACACCTCCACAAATTCGTAAAGTACGAACCGGCGGAGTATAGAGCTATATAGCGGAATTTGCAATACCAGACTTTCGGAAACTCGACATTATTCGTAATTCGGAAGTACATCGATAGCCGGGACTCGTAGGAGTTACAGGCGCAGCGTAACTAGATCGCCGCCAGGCCCGCCAAAACAAAAATCAACCGCCGGCAAAATTAAAGGCAGGCTGGTTTATGAGCCAGCCTGCCTTCGTGGTTTATTCCTGGCAGATCTCTACGGGTTGAGGTCGCCAGCAATGGCTTTAGTTAGGTCTCCGTTCGGGTCATCGTCTTTCACAGCCCAAACGTAGCCGCCACCTAAGCCGTTGGCCTTGATGTAGTTCACTTTGCACTGTACCGACTCAGCATTGTCGTAGCTGAAGGCGGTGTTGGTGGTTGCGTTGAACATACGGGCCACGCAGCGGGTTGAGTCGTAGCTGGAGGTGAACCCGTTATTCAGCAGATTTACGATTGTCCGGTAGGTCGCCAATCCGTCGACCAACAGGAAGTCGCATCCTGCCGCCGGACTACCCTGGTTCTGACCCGTCGGGCACAGTCCCACTCCGTTTGTATTGGGTACCGGAGAAGTTCCGTTCGGGGTTTGAGTTCCCGATCCATCCAAAACTCCAGCCGCGTTCTGGTACATGCCGCTGTTCGCCGAGGTCAGACCTCCAGCCCAACCCGCACCATAGAGCGGGAAGCCCATGGTGTATTTGGCCGGTGTTGCACCATGAGCCAAGTAGTACTGTACGGTTGCTTCGATCGTGTCTCCTTTTCCGTACAGCGGACTGGCAGTTTCGTCGTACAGCGGAGAGGCGTCATTGGTGGCATTGGACCAGTCTCCGGCGTAGTTATAGCCGTCGACATTCATGTAGTCCAACACCGCATTCAGACCCGCGATGTTGATCGTGTCATAACCACCATCATTGCCTGAGTCCAACCCCGCGCCCGGAGTTGCCGGACCGGCAGCCAAATCGGCCACTACCTGATACGTCCTGCCGGTCGTTCCCGAGAGCGTGGTTAGCTCGTTGCGGAACTCGGTCATCAACGCGGTGAAGTTAGCCGTATCGTTTGCGTTGGGGAACTCCCAGTCGATGTCGAAGCCATCGAAGAGAGTGCCGGTGGAGACACCCGAGGCGATATTGCCCTGGATGAACATGTTGACGCACGAACCGACAAACGCCTGGCGTTCAGCCTGCGTGCTGGCGGCGAGATCGAAGAGCTGGTTGTAGGTGGGGGGATTCCATCCTCCGATGGAGATCAATACTTTCAGGTTGGGATGGAGCTGCTTGAGTTGCACGAGCGCACCAAAGTTGCCCTGCAACGGGGCCGTGGCCGGAGTAGCGCCAGGCACCTGCGTGACCACCTTCTGGTAATCGGCATAAGTGTCGGCGAGCGCACAATTGACGTTGCTGCCGTTCGCGACCGGTTTGGCAAAGGCATAGATGACGTGTGTGAGGACGCTGGCTACGCCATTGTTCTGCAAGTCTGCGACGGCCGCGTTGGCATAGTAAGTTTCCCACTCTTCGAGCCATCCGCCCACGAACAAATTGGTAAGCGCGGTTGTCGTTACATTGACAGCCGAACTTGCGCCCGACGTTCCGGCAAAGTCACTCGCTTCAACCGTAAAGGTATAAGTGGTCGAAGGCGAAAGGTTAGCCGGTGTGTAGGACGTTGTGGTTGTAGTTCCGACCGCAGTCCCGTTCTGCAGCACCGTGTATTTGGTGATGGTGCAGCCGGTAGGAGGAGTGACCGCGTTCCACTTCAGGTTTGTGCTGGAATCGGTTGTGCCCGAAGCCGCCAGGCCCGTCGGAGCGCTCGGCTTGGTTGTGCACGAGCTCGCGAGAGTCGTGACGTTCACCGCCGAACTCGCCGCCGAAGTACCAGCTGAGTCCGTCGCCTCTACCGAGAAGCTGTAGGTGGTCGACGGGGTCAGGCCAGTTACGGCGTCCGAGGTTGTGGTTGGAGACGCGATCAAGGCTCCGTTCTGCAGAACCTTATAGCTCACCGTGCATCCTGCCGGTGGAGTGACCGCCGACCAGCCAAGGTTCGTGCTGGAGCTGGTTGTGCCGGAAGCAGCGAGTCCCGTCGGAACCGCTGGCGCGGATGAGCAACTCGAGCAGGCGCCAGTCGCCGTCCAAGGTTCGCCGCTGCCAGCCCCGCCATTGTTGGTGGCGGGATTGTTGTTCTGCGTCCAGTAATTGGCGACGTAGTTTTCTCCGCTCTCGCTTGCCGTCATGCCTGCGGTATAGACCTGAGTGGAGCTCCATGCCGTGGCGCAAGATCCGCCACCACCGCCCGATAGCGTGGTCACACTCACCGCGGAACTTGGAGATGATGCACCATTCGCGTCCATTGCCTCAACCGTGAAGCTGTAGGTCGTTGAAGGCGAAAGCCCACTGACCGCGAACGTTGTGCCACTTGAGGTTCCGATCGAAGAGCCGTTCTCCAGAATGGCATAGTTGCTGATCGTGCAACCCGTGGGCGGAGTCACTGCGTTCCAGCTCAAACTCGTGCCTGAGCTGGTTGTGCCTGAGGCAGCCAGACCTGTAGGCGCGTTGGGAGAGGTTGCGCAGGTGCCGCCGCCGCTTCCGCCGGTTCCGCTGAGAGCCGCGGTTTGCGTGCCGCTGTCGGTCACTGTGAGAGTGCCGCTGGCCGCGCCTGAAGAAGTTGGAGCGAAATATACATAGATGGGACACGAGCCGTTGGCGGCCACCGAGGATCCGCAATTGCTGGATACCACGAACGGTCCGCTGACCGTGACGTTACTGATGCTCACGGCAGAGCTGCCGCTGTTGGCGAGTGTGAAAGTTTCCCACGCGGTGCCTGTGCCGACCGGGGTGCTTCCAAAGTTGAAACTCGATGGGCTTAGAGTGACTGCCGCTTGCGCCAACAGCGAAACCGAGAATAAGACGCAGAGCAGGGAGGAGAAAACTAAAGCGCGCTTCATGGTAGCTCCTTATTTCGGGGGACGTGCCGGAGCGATCCGCCCGCGGTTGGGTGATTGAGAAAAGAGTCCGGCTGCGGTTGCATCGGACTCCGCGTCGTGCAAGTCAGCTTGAATTCAGGACTCGTGGAAGATTCACCTCTTCCAAACTGCTCTATAGCACTAATGGGAAAAGAGCGTACTCCGCACGAGCAACCAAGTCAAGAAACTTTTTTTCTGTTGCGCAATCCGAACACAAGTGAATCGAGCGAGGTGCTAATCAGTAGAAGGTGTGGGGCGTGTAAGCGGCGGCGCAGGTTTCTTTCGGGGTGTGGAAAAATGGCGATCTAGGAACGATCTTGTTACGAAAGCCGAACTTGATGCGGAGGGTGCTGAGTTCCTCCGGGGTTACAACAGCATTGGCGATCACTTCCTAGAAGCCGACCTCTGGACCGCGTCGCCGCAATCCGTGCCGGCAGATTTTCAGAGTTCGTCAGTCTGTGTTGGAGACGCTAGAATCTAATCTCGTCTCTCACAGGGCAATGATTACACCAGTGCGCTTGTTTGTCGTGCTCGGATCTGAAAGCGGGGGTTCTGCACTCCCGGCGGATTGGACCTGGGATCGATCCGATTCAGCACTTCAGAAAACAACATCGACCTTGATCCTTACGGTCATCGTGAGGGAGGAATAGTCCTCGGCCGGTTCGATACGATCAGTTCGCTAGCTACGTCTGCCAACGCAGCGCCCAGTGGCTGCCGACTCTGAGGTTGAGGGCCAAACACCGGATTGTCAAACCTTACGAACGCGCCTAGACTTTAGCGCATGACTTCCGGCTTGCTCGCTGCACGCTATGCTCGCAAGGCTCGGTTACGACAAGAACACCAAATGTGGCAAGGAGAAATCTATGCAAAACAATAACGACAATCGCGTACTTGGCCGCAGAAATGCTCGTCATCTCAGCGCCGAGGAATTACAGAAGATACTGGGGAAAGGGAATCAAGTGACCTTTCACATGACCAGCCCTTTTTTCCCTGACGAGTAACAATCACCAGCGGTCCACTAATCTTGGCATGGTGGTGGACCGCTGTTCCCAACCCTAATCCTGACCTGACAACCCCTTGAATCCACAGTGCGGCACCCGCCGTTCCAAGCTCACTGGAGGAAGAGAAAAATGAAAATCATAATTCTTGCGAGCGAGACCGACAATCACACTGCCCCGATCAAGTGGGCTTTAGAACGAGCTGGGTATCAGGTAGTCTGCTGGCCGGGCGTTTCCTGGACCGAGGAGCAGCAAGTCTCCATGCTTCTTGACGAGGAGCCCAAGGTAGCTCTGGGGCCCGATGTGGTCGAACCCGGCGACGTGATCTGGATCCGCAGGCTTGAGCAACCTGTGGGCAATCCGCAGGTTGCCGAGGCTGACAAAAAATTTGCCGAAGTGGAATACCGTTCCTTTCATCACGCCGTTGCTTATGTTCTTGAAACCCTGCCGGTCTGGGTCATCAATAGGTTTTCGGCATCGCGCTTCATCAACAACAAATCGGTTCAATTGCAGTTTGCCCGGAATTGCGGCCTGAGGGTCCCCAAGGCGCTCATGTCAAATTCTCCCAAGGGCGTAAAGGATTTCCTCGACCACAACCTGAATCGGACCATCTGCAAATCTTTCACGTCACATGTATGGCAACCGCAAAGCGAGGGTGGCGTCGCGATTACGGAAACTTTCGAGCTGACTCGCGATCAGCTGCCGGCCGATGAAGTGCTCACCTATGCTCCCGGCATTTACCAGGACATGGTGGTCAAACAGTTTGACATCCGTACCGTCCTCATGGGAGAGAGGGTTTATTCTTACGCTCTGCATAATCCGCTGAAAGCGCTCGACTGGCGCTCGGACGCCGGAATGGGAAACATCGACGTGGAAATGGTCCCCACCCCATCCGATGTCGAACGTGGAATCGTGGCCTTTGCCAAAAAATCCGGCCTCTGCTTCGGTTCTATCGATTTCGCCGTGGACATGCATGAAAACTGGTGGTTCCTCGAGATCAACGAGCGAGGACAATTCCTGTGGCTGGACCAGTTCAATCCTAAAATCAAAATGCAGGAAAAGTTTTGCGCATTTATCACTGCTCCGGAGGGTTCCACTCAGCCCTTAGAAGAACGCGAAGGATTGTTCCCCTCATTTGGCGAATACATGAAGATCTACGAAGAGCAGCAGGCTAAACAGGAAGCTCCGAACATCGCAGCGGCGGCGGCCAGCTCGCCGTACATGTCGCAGGAACCGTGAAAGGCTGGGGCGATCGGAGGATCGGCAGACCTCTGCGCGGACAAGGCAAAAAACGCGAGGTCCTTTCCGATCCACCCGCCCTGGCGCGTTAAGTTCCTCAGACACCAAAGCAGGCGAACAAGTTCCGGTTCTCCTCATGCGTGTTCACGCTATAACATTCCGGGCGATTGGTCGGCCAACTTGACGTTGTCTCGGGAGTGGGTTATTTCTAGGTTGGCCATCATCCGGGAGGAACGCGATGCTGCTGCTGCGGGTGACTTCCTAGAAAGCCGACTTCGGGCCAGTGTCGTTGAGAGTACGTCGTCGCGAATAACTTCCGGATTGCTCGTCATCGCCCAGAACGCCGAGTTCTTCGGAATCTTTATGACCGCATTGGCGAAGTATCACTCCTCGAGAATCGCATCCACTGATAACGACTACCCCCACCAGGTATGCATAATCACCAACAACCTATGTTTCCATCCGGCACGTTACAGTGACTCCTGAGCGTTCTGAAAGCAGAACTCGGGCTTAGATGAATCGGATTGTCTTCCAACCCTAGCGGTCGCTAGGGCATCAATTACCGAACGGAGAGCTTACTGGCTGTGAAGCAGGTGATCAAAGGTGTGTACATCGTCCCGATGGGGTTTGCAAACGCCTTCCTGATCGAGGGCGACGATGGGTTGACACTGATCGACGCTGGTTACCCGAATAAGGAGGCAGCAGTCTTCGGGGCGATCCGCGATCTTGGCCGTTCCCCAGACCAACTCAAGCACCTGATCTTCACTCACTGCCACCCTGATCATATCGGCAGCGCCGCCGCTATCGTGCGGGGAAACCGGTGCGAGGACCTACATGCACCCGCTCGACATCCCTATCGCCGAGAGTGGAGGCCCTTTTCGGCCGATGACGCCGGCGCCTGGTCTGTTGGGGCGAGTTTTGTGCAACCTGTTCTTCCATCCCGACGAGCGACTGGACCCGGTTACCATCGACCAGCCTTTGACCCCAGGGGAAACACTGCCGATTGCAGGTGGCATCGAAGTAATTCATGTCCCCGGGCATTGCGCCGGACAGGTCGCGCTGCTGTGGCGTCCTGGACGAATGCTGTTCGCGGCTGATGTATGCACGAACATCATGGGCCTCGGTGATCCCGTTGGCTTCGAGAACTTGGAGGAAGGTCGTGTGAGCCAGCGCAAACTTGCCAGTCTTTCATTCGATGCTGCCGGGTTTGGCCATGGCAAGCCTGTCGCCCGCAATGCGTCGACGCGCTTTCGTAATAAGTACGGCGAACATCCAGAGGAAGTGCATCAACAGCGATCTGCAGCTTAACGCCCCAATCCAGGGGGGCAGTTGGTCGACTGGTTTTGTCTAAAACGCGCAATTGTTTCTTGGGCAGGTCAGGTGTTTGAGCCATTCGGGGGGAAGACAATTCCCCAGAAGGTTTGTGCCCGGTCGTCCTGCTCCACAAACTCGATTGCGTACGTGGAGACGCCCGCCGCCGCCGCCAACTGCGCGACTACGCGGGCCGAGATCTGGGTGCCTTGCTTGTTATTCACGGAGACGATCGAGCCCACCTGAAGCTCACGACCGAGTTGAACGGCAGCGCCGTGCCTGTTCAATTTCGTGGCTCTGGCCGGCATCGTAAAAGAACATTTCTGCCGATCCTCCCCGGATAACCCGATAGAAGCCTGCAGCGCCATGCGAGTGCTTCGGCGTTTTGCGATCTGGCTGCGGCCGGCAGTTGCCTTAGCAGCCGGGTTTGGACGGTGCGATTTAGGCGGATGTGCAGGTTTCAGATTCATTCTGATCGCGACACTAGAATGTGCTTATGGCCGCTGCAATGTGCCGTTCGTCACCTCTCCAGGTTACCCCCGCAGAACTCCTTGATTCTTCAAACCGAGAGACGCGTTGCATCACGCCAGGAAATAGGACATGTACCAGACCGGCCACCGAAGCCAGGACGGGCGCCGAATCTCGGTTCACTTCAGGCCAGCAGCTATGGCTTTGGTCAGGGATGCGCCGGCATCGTCATCATTCAACGCCCAGACATAAGCGCCGCCAAGCTTGTGCTTCTTGATGTAAGCCGTTTTCGCCGCTACTGCGGCAGGATTGTCGTACGTGTACAAGGTTCCCCCAATCGGGTTATAAATCGTTGCTCCCACTCTCGCCGAATCGTACCAGGCAATATACCCGGACTTATGTATGAGGTTCTCAATCGTCGAGTAAGTGGCAAATCCCGGCGTCAAGATCGTGTCACAACCGGGCGACGCATGGGCCTTGTCGGGATTCGGGCACTGGCCCGACCCATCAGTCAAGAGCACTGGAGAAGGTGCGGCGGCTTTCTGGTACAAGCCATGGTTTGCGTTAGGAACGCCCGTCCAGCCCACTGCATACAATGGCAAACCCATGGTGTATTTGGCCGCTGGTACGCCTGCCTTGAGATAAGCCTTCACCGTCGCATCGATGTACCGGTCATCGATAAACGCAGGGTCCGCGGCAGTGTCGTACAGTGACGACGACTCATTGGTCTGCTTCTCTTCCGCTGAAGCATAGTCGTAACCGTCGATCGTGAGAAAATCCACTTGCCCGGCGGCAGCTTTAAGATCGATGTTGACATATTTTTTCGGGTTCGCGGGCGAATCGAACGTCAGGACATATTTCTTGTCGGTCGTTTTCGTCAACGCATTGAGTTGTATACGGAACTCTTTCAGAAGAGCAGTAAAGTTCTCCTTATCCGCGGCGCCGGGAAACTCCCAATCGATATTGAAGCCGTCAAACAAGCCTGGCGCCGTAACACCCGTCGCGATATTGCCCTTAACAAACATGTCGATGCACGAAGCGGCGAGCGCCGCGCGTCCGGCCGCAGTGGATGCGGCGGTCACGAAGCCCGTAACGTCGCCCGCTTGTCCCCCTAAAGAGATCAGCACTTTGAGTTTGGGGTGAAGCTCCTTGAGTTGTTGGATCGCGCCAAAATTTCCAAAGAGCGGCGCGGTATAAGGCTTGCTGCTGACCGAAGGAATTTTTGAATTCTGGTAAGCGGCCACGGGATCGGCAATCGCGCACGCCGGCGGAGATGTTGGAGTGACATTGCCGAAGGCATAGATCAGGTGCGTCAATTCATCGGCCACACCATTCTTTTGCAAATCCGCAATGTTGTAACCGGCGTAGTTGATGCCCCATTCTTCAAAGTAACCGCCGAAAATCTTGCCTTGCCGGCTTGATTGCGCAAACGACAGAGAAAAGGGCACAACGAGGAATAAGAAAACAAAAACTGCTCGTAGCAGGCGCAATAGAAAATGTCTAGACACAGTAAAAGCCTCCAAACCATAAGCCCGTCTCTGGACGGCCTGGCGGCCGACTTGTCCGGGTGAACGAGTGTAATAGCGATTTGTGTAAACTATCAAACTGTCCCTTGAATCAATGCGACGGAGTATCGTAGGTTCTCGATCTTGCCATTGAGTTGAAAAGGAGAGAAGGTATGCCGGTCCGGAATTTCCTGAACGGTCTTTTGCTCTCGGCTTTGCTGTCCTGCGCGATATCTCAGCCTATCGCCGCGCAGTCAAAATCGTCTTCGGCGAATGTAGCACCCGCGGCTTCGACGGAAGGCGCCTCTGGATATAACGAACCACCGAAAAACATTCTCGACGTGATGCACGCGCCCTCCGCGCCAACGCCGAGGGTGAGCCCGACCCAGGATTCGATTCTTCTGGTGTCGTGGCAGGACTACCCATCGATTTCTCGAGTGGCGACTCCTTTCCTGCGCCTTGCAGGCGTCCGCGTAGAGCCGAAGAATCACAGCAAACATGACACCCCCGGCGGTTATGGGATTACGCCCTGCGTCAGGAGCTTCGAGTTGGTGCACGTTGCCGACGGCGCGCAGGTTCATATTGCTCTTCCCGCGGGCGCGTGTCCGGGCGAGCCGCTGTGGGCCGCGGACGGAAAGCGGTTTGCGTTCGTGAATCTCGCGCCTGAATCGGTCGAGCTTTGGATCGGCAATGCCAAGACGGGCGAAGTCCATCCCGTGCCCGGCGCGCGGCTCAACCCGATGTTTAACGACGAAATGCAATGGATGCCGGATCAGAAAACTCTCTTGGTCAAACTTGTGCCCAAAGAAATGGGTCCTCCTCCGCCCGAACCAATCGTGCCGATCGGCCCCAGCATCCAGGAGACTGCGGGCGAAAAAGGCCAGAGCAGTACCTACGAAAATCGCGACACGCTCCGCAACAAGCACGACGAGGATCTTTTCGATTACTACGCGGCCTCGCAACTTGCTTTCATCAACGCGGAAACTGCCACAATCACGCCGCTTGGAAAGCCAGCTAATTACGACTCGCTGGATGCTGCTCCAGATGGGCACCATATTCTCGTTGCCACTATTCACAAGCCCTATTCATATGTCACCACTAGCGAGCGCTTCCCGAGGGAAGTCGAGGTTTGGGATATATCGCAGCCCGCTCAAATTGGCCGCCACACGATCGCGTCGCTTCCACTAGCGGATCGAGTTCCCATCCATGGCGTTCCCGAGGGGCCGCGCGATTTTTCCTGGCGTGCGACAGATCCGGCGACGCTCGTTTGGGCCGAAGCGCTCGATGGCGGTGACTGGAATGTGAATGTTCCGGCTCGCGACAAGATCATGGTGGCCAAGGCGCCTTTCAGCTCCCCAGCTGTCGAAATCACGCGAATGGAGCAGCATTACAACGGCGTCTTCTGGGGCGAACAATCCAACACAGCTCTGTTGGATGAGTACGACAATAACCGGCACTGGCGGCGGACTTTCATCGTCGATGTTGATTCGCAGGATCAAAAACCTCGCCTGCTTTGGGATCTCTCAACCGACGAAAGATATGCGAACCCCGGAATTCCGGTGCGACGCCAGCTTCCGAACGGGGCCATGGTGATTCGTCAGGAGGGGAATTCGATCTACCTTGCAGGAGTCGGCTCTTCCGCTGACGGGGATCGGCCGTTCCTCGATCGGCTTGATCTAAACACGCGAAAGATCGAGCGATTGTTCCGCAGCGATAAAACCTCGTTCGAACGATTTCTTTCTTTTACCGGAGCTGATACACGGACCTTTCTCACCTGGCATCAATCGCCGACCGACCCGCCGAATGCGTTTATGCGAATTCTAGGGAAGCCCGTCGATGCGCCAGCCGGGGAGGCGGCGTTTGCTTCGACCAGCGTTGCACTTACTCACTTGCCTGATCCGGCGCCCGAGGTGCGCAAAATAAAAAAGCGTCTCGTCAAGTACAAGCGCGCCGATGGACTCGACCTGTCTTTTACGCTGTATACGCCTCCCGGGTATATCGAGGGCACGCGGGTTCCGACTATTCTTTATGCGTATCCACTCGATTACGCCAACGCATCGACCGCCAGCCAGGTTGCGGGTTCGCAGGAAACCTTCACGCAATTGCGGAGCTACAGACTATTGCTGCTCGCCGGCTACGCGATTATCGACAATGCCGCCTTCCCCATCATTGGCGATCCGAAAAAAGCCTATGACACGTACCTGGACCAACTCGTCGCCGATGCGAAGGCTGCGGTCGATGAGGCAGTGCGGCTTGGTGTCGCGGACCCAGATCGCATCGGGGTGACAGGACACAGCCACGGCGCTCTCATGACTGCAAATCTGGTGGCTCATTCCGATCTGTTCCGCGCGGGGGTCGCGACCAGCGGCTCCTATAACAAGACGCTGACTCCTTTTGGTTTCCAGAACGAGCGGCGATCGGTGTGGGAAGCAACGGACGTCTATTTGAAGGCTTCTCCATTTTTCTCTGCCGACAAATTGAAGACACCTCTCCTTCTGATGCATGGCGCGGAAGACGCGAATCCCGGTACTACGCCGCTGCAATCGCAAAGGTTCTACGAGGCGATTCGCGGCAATGGTGGTGTCACTCGCCTGGTGATGCTGCCGCACGAGCCGCACTGGTATACCGCGATGGAGTCGAACGAACAGGAGGTTTACGAGATGCTTCGCTGGTTCGACAAATATGTGAAGAATGCACCGCCACGGTCGATAAGCGGAACCCGTTAGAAAGCTCAGCCACGTTGTGCGTTGCAGGAAGGCAACGCACAACGTTTCGTTGTGGAGGAACTTCCGAGAAACTTTACTTCGCGTTCAAGTCCACATAGTGGCCGAAGTTAGCGAGCGCGACCTGGTCGTTTCCAGGAATGTAGAAACCAAATCTGCCGAGAGACAGATTCGTGCCAGACTGAGTGAAGCGATCCAACACTACCCAGCTATCTCCTTGCCTGATCTGATGGACGATCTCGGTGGGTGTTACTCGAATCTGGAAGGTACGAAAACTTTTCTTGGCATTTTTGTGGGGAATTTTAGTCTCGTCGCCTTTCTGGCTGTTCTTAACAACCGTGCGGTAGAAATTGTTGTCATCCATCTGGAACAGGACGTAGTTATTGACGTCGGTGCAGTCGAGAATCCATTGCAAGCGATGACCCTTGGTCAGCATCGCGGAAAAGATAAATGTACCGGAAGTGGGAGAGACCGTGTACATCACGAAGTCGCCGCCCTTGCGAGTGAACGAACCTTTTTCCTGCTTCCAATCTGCGGCCGGGTCCCACTTGGACATGCCGCTGGGAGCCAACGACAGGTCCAGATTTCTCGTTTGACCGGCGGTTACTTCAACATTCGTTGCGCGCACGAAATTGTCGGCAGTCTTCGCTGTAAGAGTGTAGGTGCCTCCTGCGAGAGTCAGCGGCGCACCGCTGCTCACCTTGATCGGTGCTTCGCCAGCCTTGGCGAGAGTCACCTGCGCATCGGCAGGAGTGAAAGTAATTTTCAACTCGGCGGGCGCGGCTTCCAGCGCCACATCTGCCGCCGTAAGAGACACTGCGGTTCCAACTCCGAAGTGCTTCTTTAGCTGTTTGGGTTTGAAGCGGTCTTTGCGCAGTTCGACAACGTGATCTCCGGGGTTGATCGTGGCTAAAGTGATCGTGCCGTCGGGCTGAATCGTTCCCATCGAACTTTGATCGATGAGCACTGTGGCGCCCGGAACTCCACCTTGAATCGTCAGCGAAGCGAGGTGAGGAATGGGCTGCAGATTGAAAATCAGTTTGGCTTGCTCGCCTTTGCCAATTCGAACTTTCTGTTCTGGAAGATCCTGAAACCCGTTCTTGGAGACGCGCACAGCGTAGTCTTTGAGTTCGAGATTCGGAATGCGCAACTCTCCGCCTTGGGTGGGTTGCGACTGAAGCTTGCCGTTGAGAAAAACTCTTGCTTTGTCTTGACCGGTGACCACCACCAACGTGCCCACCTCCCGGCCGGACTCAAGAAATGCAGTAAGGGTAGGCGCTGTTCCCGCATCTACTTCAAGTTTGTACTGATCATGACCGCGAGTTACAGTCAGCTCATGTGCGCCCGTGGAAATAGACGGAAGGTCGACTCCTTGTTCTCCTATGTCGAGCGGAGTTTGGCCGTCGACGCTGACTTTGGCTGTTACGTCGCTGGAATAAACGTGCAGATGATCAGTGATGCCGCTTACAACCAGAGCCATCACTCCTTTAGAGAAGACGGGGCCGTTTACGACGAGCCCAGTTCCCGCGCCGCTTGAGAAGGCGAACGATGCTTGTCCTCGCGGTCCCTCGACTTTCAACTTGTGTTCTCCTGCGGGGATTTTGTCGAGAGCCCACTGGCCATCTTGAAATTCGACGGAGGACTGATCGTCGAATGTCACTTTTCCGGTTGCGGTGTCGGAAGACAGTTTCAGTGCCGGCAGTGAGGGCGCGGACAACGGCGTGACGGGAACGGCTGCGGCAGGTGCGGTCTCAACGGGAACTGACGATGATGGAGAGGCCGGCTCGTGTTTCCTGCGTGCAAAAAGAAAAATTGCTACGACGAGAACGATCGCAGCTGCGATGGCGAGGACAGACTTGGAGGGAAGCTGCGCCGGTTCGATCAGCTTCTTGAGCGCGGCGGGCGGAATAGAAGAAGAGGGAATAACGGTTCGGCCAGCCGATGCGGAGAGCTTTGCCGCGGTAGCCGGGACTTGAACCGGTTGCACAGGAGGTTGCGCTGCCGAAACCGGCGCCGCCGGAAGAGCCGGGGTTGGCTCGACCACGGGCGGCGCAGCCGGAGTCTTGTTTGACAGAGGCGAAGGAGGCGCGGCTGCGCTGGTCGGTGTGGCATTGAAGGTCAGAGTCGCGCTTTCGTTCCCGGCTTGTGCACTCGAACTTCGGGTCACATCGAGCAGGCCCAACCGGTGCAGCAGGCCATTTGCGACAGTCAAGACTTCTCCATCCGTTGCATATTTTTCCGCGATGCCGCGCACTCGTTCGCCTAATGCCTGCTTCGATGCGCTACCCGTGGTGGCCTCGATTTCGCTCTCCATGCTTCGCAGCTCTTCCAAATCGCGGCGACGGCTTTGCCGGCGCTGGGTTTGGAAATCGCGCTGAACTGCTTCCTGAATCTGAACCAACCTCGGCTCACGTGGATAGACTGACAATCCTTCCTCGATTCGAGACAGGGCTCCAGTGAGGTCGGTCGCG
Source organism: uncultured Acidobacteriaceae bacterium (assembly GCA_963771965.1). Taxonomy (GTDB): domain Bacteria; phylum Acidobacteriota; class Terriglobia; order Terriglobales; family Acidobacteriaceae; genus Sulfotelmatobacter. The sequence goes on along the minus strand of CAVYVM010000011.1, from coordinate 920,494 downwards.
GCTTGCAGCTTGCGCGCCTGCGAGACACAATCTTCCACAAAAGTTTCCCGCTTCTGATCGAGGATCAACGTACGAATGGTTTTGGCCATGGGATGGCCGGGATTTAAGTCGAGAGCCTCCCGGGCCAGCTTCTCGGCTTCGCGCCAGTCGCTTTCCACAGTCGAGTGAGCCTGTTCCACCAGGGCGTTCGCGAGGACCGCTCGGGCTAAAGAATTGTTTTCGTCGAGCTCATAGGCGCGCCGCAATAACTTGATTCCCTCGGCGGATTTCTGCTGCGCGCACAGATCCTGACCCTCGGTCATGAGGCGATGGGCTTCGGTTTTTCGCTTCACACCGTCCTGGGCGAGTTTCTCAAGCTCGGATAATTCCGCGTCGTGAGGAAACTCAGTGGCAGCGCCTTGTAAAAGATCAATCGCGCGCGCATAGTCGCTGGAATGAAGACAGGTGTCGATTTGCTCGACCAGCCGCGTCTTGGATTCGATGCGGACTTGCTGGTCGCGCCTTTTTTGCAGGCGCTCTACCTCGAAAGTCAACCCGGGATACTGGCTGTAAATGGTGCGAAGAATTTCCCAATCGTTCAGCGCATCGCCGTAAGAACCCTGCTCTTCGCGCAAGTGCGCACGGGCGACGATTGAGTTGACTAGATCACGCTTGTCCTGTACCAGCCGAAGCGCGCGTTCAAAATGCGATTCTCCGGGATGAAGATCGAGCGCCTCGCGCAGAATATTGACTCGCTTATCGAGATCAGGCTCACCTTCCGTCTGCCGATCGACGGAAGCGATGAACGCGGAAAGCTCCTGCCGCTGCTGTTCTTCAATGTCGTACTTCAGTGCCTGAAAAATGGCATTGTTCGGATACTTCGCCAAGTACGCTTGACACGAATCCATCGCCTTGCGGAAGTTGTGCTCAGTGAGATTTCTGCGCGCTTCCGCATAGGCGGTGTTCATCGCGTCATGTTCGGAGCGTACCTCATTGTAAAAACCCTGATAGTTGGCTCCGCTTTCCCGGTTAATGGAATCCGGGGCGCGACGATCGAGATCCAGCACCACGCCGAGTTTGGCCAGAGCGCTGCTTACATCGCCCTTGTGCCATGCGTCCATGGCTGCGCGATGGAGTTGTTCTTTTTCCTGGCGGAGTTTCTTGTATTCCTGTTCGTCGCGGTCGACCTCCGCCAGTAACTGCAAGGCGCGCTCTTCCTTGGGCCGAAGCTGCAAGACATTCTGCAAAGCCTCGCGCGCATGGGCGTAGGCGTGATTGTCGATGTGCTGCCGGGCCAGGCGATACCAGTTGTCGATCTGGCGGTCGCTGCGGCGGTTTTCAATTCTGCTTTTCAGCGAAAGCGCGACTGCATTGTCAGGCTCGATCTGCAAAGCTTCCTGCAGTTTTTGCAGGGCGAGCGGATCTTCCTCCTCCTCAAAGCGCGCGCGAGCCGCATCGAGCAACTGCGACAAAGTCTTTCGCCGGACCGAGCCATCGAGCCGGCGACGCAGAGAGCCGATCGCTTCATCCATATGGCCTTCGGCCTCGAGCTCTCCGAGAATTTCTCCGGCAAATTGAAAATCCCCTTCCTCGAGGGCCTTGGTAGCACGCTGCAGCCGCGGCCGCGTGCGCTCCGGATCAAAAAACTCGATCGGCTCATTTCGCAACGCCTTATTCAACGTATCGCCAAAATCGCGAGCGCTCCCAAAGCGATGCCATGATTGCTTCGCCATCGCTTTGTGCAACGTCCGGCTCACGGGCTGACTTACAGCAGAATTCAATTCCGCCGCTAGCGGCGGAATCTGACGCAAAATCGCGTCGACAACTTCATCGGCGCGGGCGCGCTGAAACGGATTCCGTCCGGTCATAGCTTCGTAGCAGACCACGCCCAGAGAAAAAATGTCAGAGGCCGGCGACAGCGCCTTCAATTCAATCTGCTCCGGGGACATGTAGAGCAGCGTGCCTTTTTGCGCCCGCGTGGTATGAGCATCGGCCATGTGCGCCACGCCGAAGTCGATAATTTTCACCGAGTCGTCTTCCATCACAAAAATGTTGCTCGGCTTTAAATCGCGATGCACCAGCCCGCGCTCGTGGGCCGCCTGCAGGCCGCGGCAGGTCTGGGAAATGATGTCGATGGTACGCTCGACCGTGAGACGATGGCTGGCTTTGCGGATGAAAAACTCGAGCGTCGTGCCGGGAAGTAGCGGCATCACGAAGTAAGGTTTTTTCTTGCCGTCGTCTTCGAACTCTCCGATGTCGAAGATCTCAACGATGTTGGGATGGCTCATGGAGGCGAGGACGTCGCACTCCTTATAGAACAGTTGCAGGGAAGCGGGATCGGGAATATCGAGGATCGTCTTTACCGCGACTTCGCGCCGTACGACGGTGTCGTAAGCCCGATAGACGAGGCCCATGCCGCCCTGGCCGAGAACTTGCCGGACTTCGTAGCGGCCAGCTAATTTTCTGGGTGAAGCAGGACTCTCCATGAATCGCCTCTGCGGGGGGAAGGCCTTAGAATATTACCGGATTTGGCCGAAAAATGCTGCGATTTTCGGAGGGATTTGCGGGATTCCGCATAGCCAGGGCAGACCTGGATTGAGCACGGGAAACGGGGCACGAAGGAGCAATAACTTGCACGTCCACACAGTGAATATTTGCAGTTCACGTCATCACGACCGCAACAAATTGCGCAGGATGAACAGCACATTGGCCGGGCGTTCGCCTAACCGCCTCATGAAGTAGGGATACCACTCGCTACCGAACGGAATATAAACACGCAGGCGCCAACCGCTGCGCACCAGGCTCTGCTGCAAGTCACGGCGGATGCCGTAAAGCATCTGGAATTCGAAAGAGTCGGGAGAAAGTTTTTCCCGTCGGGCGAACGCCTCGGCCTCGCGAATGATGTTCTCGTCGTGCGTGGCGAGCCCGTGATAAATGCCACTCTTCAGCAGAATCTTCATCAATTTTACGTAGTTGGCGTCGACGTCAGACTTGGCGGCGAAGGCAATTTCCGCAGATTCTTTGTAAGCCCCTTTGCAGAGGCGAATGCGAATGCCTTCGGACAACAGTTTTTCGATGTCGCTCTCGGATCGCTTCAGGTATGCCTGAATCACCGTGCCGACGGCGTTTGCGTTTCCAGGTGCGCGGTGAAGTTCGTGGACGAAATCCAGAGTGCGCTGGGTGTAAGGCGAGCCCTCCATATCGACGCGCACAAATCCGGGAGGGTTCATCGATGCGGCCTTGGCCACCAATCCGCTGACGATATTTCGAGCGAGCGCTTCGTCGACATCGAGCCCCATGTGCGTAAGTTTGAGGCTGATGTTTGCATTGAGGTGATTGGCGGCGATGGCGTCGAGAATCTGATGGTAGAGCTGAGCGCTGAGGCGCGCCTCGTCGGGATTGGTTACATTCTCGCCGAGGTTGTCGATCGTCACGCTCATGCCGGTGCGGTTGATAGCCTGCGTGGCGCGGACGGCGTCGTCGATTCCAGTCCCGGCAACGAAGCGGCCGGAAACGCGGCGGCTGACCGAAGATCGCTCGGCGAAACTGCGCAACGATGAATTTTCGGAGAGACCGACGAAGAACGCCCTCAGCATGCTTCACCCGGAAAGCGGTAAGGCTTGGGGACCGATTGTTTGGGGAAGATCACAGAACTTTGTATCACAATGGGTCAGGGAATCGAAGAATCATGGTTGCCGGGTCGGAAGGGCCAGCCTAGTTTTCCGCGCGAGGACTGGTCTCGAAATTGGAACAGAAGTTCACGAAGAGTTACTTTGAATTTCTGCTAACGTAGTTGAAAGGATTCCCCGAAGGCGGATCATCCACTCAGAAAAGAAATAATATGTCTGGAAAAGCAATCAGAATCGCACAAACAAACGTCGAGCCGACTAACGACGACAGGAAAATGGGGACGGTGACATGTTCTCCCGATATGTGCGGCGAGATGTTTACCATCTATCACGACAATGCACATGCGGACGAGAACGAGGCTGCGCAGCAGGCCCAATGGTTGGAGGAGAAACTAGAGGAGGAGCACCGCAGGGGCAGAGGTCACGAGGATGCTTATGAGCTCCCGTCTATGACTTGGCGGTGAGTATGCGACAAGAATGAAAATTCGGGAACTTGTGTTCAAGAACGTTTGCTAGCGAGCCACGCCAGCCTTAAGGTGTGAACTTCATCTCGATGATTTCAGAAGTCTCGTGCGGCGCGGCTTCAAACTTCCATTGCAAGAGCGCCTTCTGCGCTGCGTCCGCGAGCATTGGATGCCCGCCCATAACTTTGACAGATTTTACGGTGCCGTTGGGGGCAACCAATCCCACTACTTTTACGATGCCGCCAATGGACATCGAGCGTGCGATGTCGGGATACTGCGGGGCAACCCGGGTCAGAATTTTGCGAGCGCTTGGAGTAGGTTCCTGGGAAAAAGAGCGGCCAGGCGTGAGCATCAGAACTGGGGCAAGAACAAGAAACGCTACTACGGTCCAAATTCCCTGGGGTCTCATGCTTGCAGCAGGATAAGTGGGATCTCATCCCCAGCGTAGTTACGTTAGTAATCGAATTAAACGACTCCACAGTAAGTTGCTTGCGAGAAGCTGAGCGATGACATGTTTTCCTGAGTCGTCGTCACGCGCCGTGTTCTTCCAGGAATTTCTCTACTTCGATGGCGGCCATGCAGCCGCTTCCCGCGGCCGTGATGGCTTGGCGGTACCGTCGGTCTTGCACGTCCCCACAGGCGAAGACCCCGTGGACTTTCGTTCGGACGTAGCTGTGTGTTTTGAGATACCCGTCCTCATCCGTGTCGAGCTGGCCCTCGAACACTTTGGCATTCGGATTGTGGCCGATGCCGAGGAACAGCGCGCTGGTTGGGAAATCTGAAATAACATTCGTTTTTAAGTTACGCAGCTTGAGCCCGGTGACCTCGTGCTTTGTGGGATCGTAGACATCTTCAACCACGGTATCGGTGAGAAAGTGGATCTTTTCGTTGTGCTTGGCGCGGTCCAGCATGATCTTGGAGGCGCGAAAGCTGTCGCGGCGATGAATGAGCGTGACCTTGGTAGCAAACCGGGTGAGGAATAAGGCTTCCTCCATGGCGGAATCGCCGCCGCCGACCACCACGATCTCCTTCCCTGAGAAAAAGAAACCATCGCAGGTAGCGCAGGAAGAAACTCCGTGGCCGATCAGCTTTTGTTCGTTGGGCAAACCCAGCCAGCGCGCGGAAGCGCCACTGGCGATGATCAGGGTTTGCGTGTGTACCTGATGCTTTCCGAGATGCAGCAGAAACGGCCGCTGGCTGAGATCAACGCTGGTCAGATGGGCCATGCGATATTCGGCGCCAAACCGCTCGGCCTGTTTGCGCATGTTCTCGACTAGCTGCGGTCCCATGATTCCCTCTGGGAAGCCAGGAAAATTCTCGACGAGTGTGGTGAGAGAAAGTTGTCCGCCGGGCTCGTGGCCCTCTACCACCAGAGGTTTGAAGTTGGCGCGCGCCGTGTAAAGCGCAGCGGTGTGCCCTGCGCAGCCGGAGCCGATGATCACCACGTTACGAGTTTCGCTCATGATTTTTCCAGATATCAGCCGTTAGATTGTCGATGTATCGCTTTCGATGCAAGTTCCAGTTCGACCGCGGCAAACAGCTTTTCTCCTTTTCTAAAGTACGATGTCATCCTCAGAGAAGCCGTTTTTCAGGCGGAGCGAAGGATCTCTCGAGTAACCAGCCTGGAGCGTGAGCCAATTCAGCATCAAGTGGACGACGGAACTCACAATCATTTCTTGTCTTCAGATTGTTTAGGAGAGGTCCCGGTTGTTTTCGGTTTCGCCGCACCTTTCGCTGCCGTAGGGATTTGTGCGAGTTCTGCCGGCACCGTGTGCTTGACTCCCAGCAAAGCTCGATAACTGGCAAGCACATCCGATGCACCACGAAAAAGCGGCTCGTAAGCACTCTGATTCGGCGGGGGACCGTTTTCTGACCCGTTACAACGGGCCAGCGCCACCGACGATTTTCCAAAACGCTCAAGCCGGATGCGGCTGGTCGGGGTGTTTGCCGCGACCATGTTTGCCGCGCTGCCTATTGAAGAAGCGCTGTCTTCCATCGAAACCTGGATCAAATCTTTGGGATCTCGCACGTGCAAAACCAGGGTCTCGACCATATTTTGGCCGTCGTCGCTGAAAGAATATTGCACGCTGGCGAACAAGGCCTGCACAGCGAACTCGCGACGAATGCGAACGTAGCGGGCGACGGATGGCTCGCCCGACAGTTGTGCGCCCTGCCCCGGTTGAAGGAAATTCGGCGAGTCGTTTAGCGTGGAGCGGCCATGGGAGACCTCGAAGTCGGAAGTGAACAGCGGTTGCTTGGGAATGCGAGCCAGGGCGGAGGCGATTTCTTTCTGCTCCTCTGCAGATGGCGAGCATACGTTCAGCATGTTCACTTTTACTTGCGGCTGAGTTGAAGGTGCAGGCTCGGCCGCCTGTTGAGATATGGCGGGAAGAGCGGCAAGAACGCTGGCTAAGATCAGAATGAGTTTTGAGAGCACGGCAGAATTCTAACTGATAGATGCCGTTTCGCCATTAAGCCCGGCGTCACAGACAGCGACTAATTGGGCCGATCCCTCGAAAACGGGGGTACCGCAAAGAATTTCAGCCATCGCCGGGAACACGATTAGAATCCAATAATGGCGAACTTAACTCTGGTTTATGGAATGCGTCTGCTGCCCGCCGAAGATATCGCGGAGGTTGGTGATGCGCCGGTGAAGCTTACCAACGGACACGAGGCGCGGGTCACCATGCACATTCTCGAAGGTAGTAAGGAAGAGATCGAAAAACAGTTGCGCACGAGTCTGGAAGCGTTTTTCGATTTGTATCCCGAGATCTAGTGGAGTTGAAAAAGAGCCGGAGCCTGGATAGGGACACGGCTTTCGTTTCAGGCTCTTACCCAAACCTATGAGGACGTTTTACACGAGATTACACGCGAGAATGCTGGTGACCGGATTGTGGCCACAGGGATGGATCGCGCGCGGAGCCTGTTATTCCTTGGGTTTGGCGGTCGGGCTTTTTGTGCTGCAAATGGTTTTGAACTTGTTTGCGCCCGCATGGGCCGGCAGCATCGGAGGCTGGGTTAAATTCCTGATTTTCGATGCGGCCTTGCTGTTTTTGATCGTTGCCTTCCGCTGGTTGAAGCGCCGAATTCTTTGGCGCCTGCGTAACCGCCTCATCGTTACATATGTCTTTATCGGTGTGCTGCCTACCGTGCTGCTGGTTGCGATGGCGCTCATCACCCTCTACGGATTCGCCGGGCAGTTCGCGATTTTCGAAGTGACTTCCGAGATCAACTCGCAGTTGCGCAAGATGGAAGCCGTAAACGCCGCGGTGGGCAACGAACTCGCGGCGCGTTTAGAGCGCGGCGACACTTCCGGCGCCGAATCGCTGGCCGGACTCAGAAAGCGTGACGCTTCATGGCGCCGGCGGCGGATGTACGCCTGGTACGGCGATAAGCCGCTGTCTCTAAGCGATGAAGCTAAGGGGCCGCCGCTCTCGCAGCCAACTTTTCTGAAGGGAGAGTTGCGCAACATCGTACGCGACCGCGACGGACTGCACCTGCGCGTGGCCACAGAGCTTACCGTCGGCTCCAAGAGGCTCATCGTTATTACTAGCGAGCCTTTTGACAAGGAGTTGGTGGGCAAGATTGCGGCTGACATGGGTGAAATCACATTGTCTGAATCGGGTGTCCACAAAGGTGAGGCTGGAGTTTCAGCAAACGTGCATCCTGCCTTTACCGTGGGCGCGGTGCCGCCCGCGGCCGGTAATACCGATTGGGAAGTCGCGTTCTTCGCCCCATTGGCGGTGTTGGACTGGGAGACTGGCGCGAACGCGCAGGACGGCGCTGTAATAAGGGTGTACACGCGGCCTTCAGTGCTCTACGCCCATCTGTTCGCGACATGGGGAGAGTTTGTTCGTGGCGTCGAGTACATTCTGCTCGCGATCCTGATTTTTTTTACAGTGATTGTGTTGATCGCTCTGATAATCGGCACTCGTATGACGCGCACGGTGACCGGAGCCGTGGCGCAGCTCTATGACGCCACCAGAAGCGTGGATCGCGGCGACTTTAGCCATCGCATCCCGGTGAAGTCGACGGACCAGTTGGCGCAGCTCTCGTTGTCGTTTAATTCGATGACCGAATCCATCGAGAAGCTGATTCAGGAGCAAAAAGAAAAGCAGCGACTGGAGGGCGAGTTAGCCATTGCGCAGGAAGTGCAGGCCCAACTGTTTCCGCGGCAGGCTACCGAGTTGGAGTCGCTCGAGGTTCACGGATTCTGTCGTCCCGCTCGCACGGTCAGCGGCGATTATTACGACTTTCTCACGGCCAGTTCACACAAGTTGATTTTGGCCGTCGGCGATATCAGTGGGAAGGGAATTTCAGCCGCACTGCTGATGGCGACGATTCACTCCGCGGTGCGTGCCTATAGCGTCGAGAGTTTGCCGCAGATGCGTGAGCCTGTGGGCGTGGGCGCGTTGGCCGGCGCTGCGAGGGTGATGGCAGCCTGGCCCGAAGGTGTCGAGATTTCTCCGGGAGCGTTGCTTGGCCTGCTTAATCACCAGCTTTATGAAAGCACTCCGCCGGAAAAGTACGCCACGTTGTTTCTGGCTGTTTACGACGGACGGCTGCGTCGGCTGACCTACAGCAACGGAGGTCACCTGCCACCCATCCTGATTGGGCAAGATGGCGCCGTGCGGCGACTCGAAGCTGGCGGCACGGTGGTCGGGTTATTCGATAACATGACCTACGACGAAGACTCGGTGAACATGCATCCCGGCGAAATTTTTCTTGCGTATAGCGACGGCGTCACCGAGCCGGAAAATGAATTTGGAGAATTTGGCGAAGAACGCCTGATCGACCTGGTCCGCGAAAACCGCCGCCTGCCGCTGTTGCAAATCAGTCAAACCGTCACGCAAGCGGTCGATGACTGGATCGGCGACCAGGAGCAGCCGGATGACATTACGCTAGTGCTGGCGCGAGCGCGGTAGTGGTCTGTTCTCAGTTTCTCCTCAGCTTCCTGCCGCAGTCCGACCCTTTCGCAGGGAACGCAAAATGATGGGCCGCGCGCTTCAAGGCAGGCTTTCTGGCAGGCGGCGAGAAGTGGGCAAGGCGAGTTACCTTTTTCCTGTAGGTAAGCGGTAGACTCCGTGATATGACGAGCGGAAAGAAAGTACAGAAAAGAGCAGGGGTTCGCTTCTTCGAGTCGGGGATGCTTTTCGATGTTGCCGTGCAAGCAATTCACAGTATTAGAGCGGAGGATGATCGAGCGGGCGGACAACTAGCTGCGCTCACCAGTATCGTTTTCTCAGTAATCTCGGTGGAAGCTTTTCTTAACGAGATGACGGAATCTGCGGAAGACAGCGCGACAATGGATTACGAGCCGAAAACAGTGGCTGCCTTTGTGCAAATGATGCGAGACATTGAAATGGCATCCCTAGAAACTAAATTCGTTTTTATTAATTGGATACTTACTGGCAATAGCCTAGATCGTTCTGCTCAACCGTACCAGGATTTTTCTTCTCTGATAGCGCTCAGAAATCAACTCGTGCATTTCAAACCGAGCGAAATAGTTTCTGGCAACACCGAAGAGGTCAACAAAAAACGCCTAAAAAGATTAGAGTCTAGGAAAATCCTCGCACCGGCTATGTATCAAGGCAGTTGGGTCTACCACGCTACAACTAAGGCAGTGGCGAAATGGAGCTGTGAGACGGCCTCTAAGGTCGTCATGGATTTTTCTAATAAAGTGCCTAACGGAATGTGGGGAACCACTGTAAAAAGCTTCGCCTCACGTTTCAAAGTAACCTAAGTAATTTCCGCGGGTAGCCCATCCTTTGCATTTTTCGTAAAGGATGGGATTCGGACGGAATCGCCTAACGTTCGGATGCGGCTCTGAACTAGATTTTCTGTCGCTTCCACTTGCCTTGCTTAAATAAGATTGCGCTGGCGGCTGCCATAGCCGTCTCGGCGATGGCGATGGAAAAAAAAGCCCCATTCGACCGCATGTGCAGCGGAATCGCCAGCCAATACGCGAGCGGAATTTCTAACAGCCAGAAACCGAAGAAATTCACGATCGTAGGAGTAATCGTATCGCCTGCGCCGTTGAAGGCCTGCATCATCACCATGAAGTAGGCATATCCCAGGTTGCCGTAGCTTATGATGCGCAGGCACGCGGCTCCCAGCGGCACTACTTCCGGATCGTGGGTGAACAGCCGGACGATTGGCTCAGAAAAGAAAATGAAGACGACCCCGATCAGGCCGAGGAAAGTCACGTTGTAAAGCCCGGTGCGCCACACCGCTTTTTCAGCGCGTTCCGGATGGCCGGCGCCCAGGTTCTGCCCTACCAGAGTCGCCGCAGCATTGCTCAAGCCCCATGAAGGCAGGATCACGAAGATCACGATGCGAATTGCAATCGTGTATCCGGCAAGCGCGGCAGCGCCGAAGATGCTGACGATTCGCACCAGACCGATCCAACTGGTGTGAGCGATGGCGAACTGCAATATGCCGGTCAGCGAAACGCGAATCAGACGCAGCATCACGGACGCACTCAGGCGAATCTGGCTTCTGAGAATCCGCAGCCGCTCCGTCCCGCGCATCAGCCGATAGAACTGGTAGAGTACGCCGATGCTGCGCCCGGTGAGCGTTGCCAACGCCGCGCCAGTCACACCCAAGCGGGGAAATGGCCCCCAGCCAAAGATCAGGCAGGGATCGAGCACAAGATTGATGATGTTGGAAACCCACAACAGGCGCATGGCAATTGCCGCGTCGCCCGCGCCGCGAAAGATCGCGTTGTTCAGGAAGAGCAGAAGCACGGCAAAACTTCCACCCAGGCAGATTCTCGTGTAGCCGCTGCCGGTGGCAACAATATCCGGCGACGCGCCCATCAAGCGCAACAGGCTTGGCGCCCAAACCCCGCACGGGATACCGACCATCAACGACACGATCAAGCCAAGAGCGATTGCCTGCACACCGGCGACCGCCGCGCCTTCAGGGTCTTTTTCTCCGATGCGTCGCGCCACCATTGCCGTAGTCGATAGGCTCAGCCCCATCGCCACAGCAAATATCAGACTTAACATCGACTCCGTGAGCCCCACGGTCGCCACGGCGTTCGCGCCAAGCCGTCCTACCCAGAAGACGTCCACCACGGCAAAAAGCGACTCCAGCACCATCTCCAGCACCATGGGTACGGCCAGCAGCAAAATTGCCCGGTTCAGGCTGCCGGTGGTGTAGTCCTGGTGCGAGCCGCGAATCGCTTCCAACAGCGAAGCCCATAATGTGTGCTGCTGTTCTGCAGCGGAGGCTGTGGCTTTCATAATTACCTGCAAGCTTTCCATGCCGGTCGACGAAAAGACGAGCCTAATGGTTGATCAAATCTAAGACAGAAAATATCTAAGAGGTCCGACGCTGCGGACTTAGTGGATGGCCAACGAACGAGGGTTAAACATAGTAACTTCCTTTGTAGCGTACTGCGGGAATTGTATCGCGGACCGACGGCCTTCGCCAAATACAAACTTACTTTCTACGCGCCGAATCTGCGTCCTGTAACTTTCGACGCGTCTTGGAAATCTTACTTGTGCGGCAGCAGCGTAACCCGCGCGGTCACCCCCCGATTATTTGCCATCCCTCCGATCACAACGGGACCGAGCAGCGTATCCTGGATGCCGCCACCATCCAAGCGTGCTTCGGGGCTGGTGTCACTGATGGTCTCCCAGCGGCTGTGATGAATATCGAAAGCGAATGTAACTGGGGAAACTTCGGCAGGCTTGCCGTCATAGGAAACGCCTTTGTAGTCGTGCGGAGTGGTCGTGCCGCCGAAGAAGACGATTCTGCGGTCCCTGCCCGCGCCGCCACCGGCGATTCCGAAGCGCGCTGTTCCAGGATGCGCGGGTAACTTGGTCCATTCAATCTTCTCTGGATTTTTCTTGTCGATCTTGCCCATCCAGCATTCGTCGGATGCAACGTAACTCGGGCCCTCTGTTGGGCCGGCCTTCGCGCCATCGACGATCACGATCGTGTCGTCGGCCAAGCCGCCGGATAATCCAAACACCGGCGTACCAGGAAAAGGCGTGGCCTGGCTCCACGAGTCTTTTTCTACGTCATAGACCTGGACATTGTTCACCGGGCCATTCTTCGACCGGCCACCAATTAAATAAACGAAGCGATCATGGTTTACGCCAGAGACCGCGCGGTCCACGGGGACAGGAATGTCTTTCCCGCGATTCCAGCGGCGCTGCTCGACATAAACGTTCACGTCGGGAACCGTGATTTCGCTGCCCTGCGCGTCGACGACATATCCGCCCATGAGCACGACCTGCGCCTTGGCACCGGCGGCCGAAGCGCCCAAACGGCCTGCCACGCCGGGCACCGGCTGTCCCTGATGCCACTTCGCCGAGTGCGTGAGATGCATGACGTAAACCTGGTTGGTTACGTCATCCCAGGTTTTCTTGGGCCCGACGCCCATCATGGAGAAAAGGTCGAATCCGCTTTTAAGGCTGGCGGTGGCGTTGCTCGAAACTGCGGCCGGCATCGAGGGAAACTGAGGTTGGTCTTCTGCCAGAGCGGTGACGCAGAGTGACAGCGAAAGAAGAAGCGCAACAAAAAGTAGTCTTCTCATCAGCAGAGATATTACCGCAGATTCATCGCTCAAGCTTCCATTACAAGGAGATTGTCAGCGCGAATTCGTCCGGGCAGGACTTATCAGAACCACGTCTTGCGCCGGTATTCGCGATACTCATCGCCAAATGCCGCTTCGAGGACTTGAGCTTCGCGGTGGCCCCTAACCGTCTGCATAACTGCAAGGGCCAGAAAGAGCAGCCACAAGAGTGGTCGATGGAGGACCAGTACAAACCCTGCAACCAGCATCATGCCGAACACATAGATTGGATTTCGGATCTTCGAATAGACCCCGTGTGTCACCAGCTTGTGTGCGGCGGCTTTTATGGCGAAGGAGCGTCCCAGTTGGCGGCGTGCGGTCGCAATCCCGCAGATGCCCGTGATCACCAAAACCGTGCCGATCTCGCGTTGCAAATCCCAAGGACCCGGCTTGGAAAATGTCACCCAGAGCAGTATTCCAACGGCGACGATTTGCACCACTGTGAAGAAGTAGAGCTGTCGGCTTTCCATCGATGTCCGTTCCTCTTCGCTCGGAAACTCAGTCAGGAATTATTTGATGAGTCCCTGGCGCACTGCGTGAATAAAGTCCGTATAGGCCGGAGTCTCGCCGGCAGCGCGCGTCTGGCTGGCGATCTGCCCGCGATGATACGCCGAGTGCAGCAATACATGAGTCAAAATATCTTCCACCGCGCTGCTCCAAGGCTCGCCTTTGCTGTTCTTGTAGGAGATACTTTCCGAGAGTTGCTTAGCCGAAAGGCCATCGAGATATTCGCGCCAGAGGCTCGCCATTTCGGCAATTTGAGTTTCACATTGATCGGCAGAAAACTCCGGCCACACAGGAAGGCTTTGCGGCTGCTTTCGGATACGCTCCAGCCACAGGCGCTCGGCGGAGAGAATGTGGGCAAGTAGCTTCAGGGTCTGCGCGGGCGGGCGAGCGCTTGTCCGCAAATTTGCCAGCACTTCGCGGTTGGCCCATTCATCGTAAGTAAACTGACGACGCAGATATCTCAACAGTTCGTCCAACTTGGTTTTAACCGTCCTTTCACATTCCCCGGGTAGACTTCTCGCTGAACGGCAATGAGATATTCTAAGTGATGTGGGATCGGGAGATCCCCTTCGCTGAACACGCCGTCTATCTATGCCCCGCAAAGCAGCATCCCGCGCTGGAACTGAAGACTCCGAAGCAATCGATGGAACAGTTGCCGCGCCAGCTCAGAATCAGGAAACCGGCAAACGCACGGCTGGCAAAGGAGCGGCGTCGCTCGACGATTTGACGCGTACCGCTCTCAAAGCCTTCCTGATTGCTCGCGATGCCGCTTTCAACGTGCGCGATCTGCTCACCAACTCCTCTCGCATGGCTTTTCTCGCGATCAAAGATTGCGAGAAGGAGCTCGACATCATCGAGCGCTATATCGATGAGCGTTTGCCGGCGGCAATTACGCGGGTCAATGAAGCCCGGGCGCGCCAGTTGCTGACCAGCTTGAAATGCACCACCGATCTCGAGCGCATCGGGGACCTGGTGATGAGCATGGCCATGCGGGTGCAATCGCGAACCGAGAAAATTGCGGCATCGGATATACGCCAGCTTGTAGAAATGTCGTCCATCCTGCGCGAGATGCTCGATGTGGTTTACCGCGGATTCGTCAACCTCGATTTGGAGTGCGCCCGTCAGGTCCTGCAAATGGACAAAGACATCGACCGGGTCTGTCATGCTTTGTTCCAAAAACATCTGACCGTTCACGGCGCGGATAGCAGCCCCTCTAGCTTTGAAATCCTTCTCATGGCGCAAGCCCTCGAGCGCGCCGGCGACCACACAACCAACTTGGCGGAAGATCTTTATAGCCTGATCGAAGGCCGCAGCCTGCGTCATGCTCCGAAGAAGCGGACCGAAGCGTAGTTGAAGTAAGTGGGAACTTTCCCGCAAATTCATCATTCGTTAACACTCAGGCAACATTCTCGCAACAATTCCAAAATACATTCTTAGTGCAGAACCCGGCTGTCAAAGGAGCTGTGCCTTGGTCCTGTGCCAAGCCGCCGCAATCAGTGATGCATCTTCCCATGGGATCTTTCGAACCGCTCGGTGAGGCGGGGGTCGCTAGAGTGTCCCGCTGCCTCGTTTTCCTGGTCGAGGACGAGGAAGATATCGCGCGGTTAATCTCCCATAACCTTCAAGCGGCCGGATTCGACGTGCAGAGTTTTGTCAGTGGGGGTTCTGTCGTCTCGGAAGCATTGCGCGAGATGCCCTCGCTTTTTCTGCTCGATGTGATGCTGCCCGGCGCGGATGGTTTTGAGCTATGCCGGCAGATTCGGCAGACTCCGACTCTCTCTTCAACCCCAATCATTTTCCTGACCGCCAAGACCGCTGAAGCCGACCGCGTCAAGGGCCTAGAGCTTGGGGGAGACGACTATATTACTAAGCCGTTTAGCCCTCGCGAACTAGTAGCCCGGGTCCGCAGCGTGCTCCGCGGCATCCGCCAGCCTCCGGCGATACCCGAAGTGCTGCGTATGGGCGAGCTTGAAATCGATCCTTCCTCAATGACAGTGCAGGTGCAAGGTAAGGCCGTGCTCACCACGGTGCGGGAATTCCGCTTGCTCGAGTATTTGGCTATGCACTGCGGACGCGTGCTCACGCGCGATCAGTTGCTCGACGCGGTGTGGAAGGAGACTCCCTTCGTTACTCCGCGTTCGATCGACGTTTACGTGCGGCGGCTGCGAGAAAAAATAGAGTCTGATCCCCGCCATCCCCGGTATCTGAAAACCCTGCGCGGCATTGGCTATCGCTTCGAACTTCCGAAATAGAGTCACAGCTTCAGCGCCCTTCTCACCGCTTCCGTTCGTCCCTCCATCCTTGTTTGATTTATCCTGTCATCTATCGCGCGTCGATTTACCAGCTCATGCCCCAGCCAAAACCACTGTGGAAAGCGGACGATCAGAAGTCCCGACTCGCCGAGCTCACAGCTCAGTCCGACGACTCTTCCAAGGACCACTCGCTGCGTCGTGACGTGCGCTCGCTCGGCGCTTTGCTGGGCAGAGTTCTGGTGGAGCAAGTCGGCCCGGAGCTGTTCAATACCGTGGAAGAATTGCGGCGGCTGATGATTCGCCATCGCGAACGCGTCGCGCATAGCTCTGCCGCCGCGGCGCACGGCGAGCTGATGGCACGCGCACAGGCCATGATCGCGGAAATGGATCTGTCTCGCGCCTATCAGGTCACCAAGGCCTTTGCCATTTATTTCGAACTCACGAATCTTGCGGAGACAAATCATCGTAAGCGTTGCCGCCGCGCCCGCCAGTTGGACCGGCAACACGCGCCACTGCCCGGTTCGTTCCACGGAACACTGTTGCGAATGCAGAGAAAAGGAATTTCCGCCGAGGCCGCGCTCGCGGCGCTTCGCCAGGTCGTGGTGACTCCGGTATTTACCGCCCATCCCACCGAAGTCGCGCGCCAGACGGTCTTGCTCAAGCGCCGCCGCATCGCGGAACAACTCGAACGCCTTGATCGTCTTCCGCTTACCGTCGGCGAAGCTCTGCGCTGCGAGCAGAACATCCAAGCCGAAATTGCGGCTCTCTGGCAAACCGACGAAGTTCGCCAGACCAAGCCCACCGTCAACGACGAGATCCGCATGGGATTGCGCTACTTTCGGCTCTCGCTGTTTGACACCCTGCCCCGCATTTACCCCGAGGTGGCCGATGCGTTGCGCGAAGTTTACGGTGCGGTCTCCGGTTCGGCAGAGTTGCCCATCCTGATCAGTTTCGGTTCGTGGATTGGCGGAGATCGCGACGGCAATCCGCTGGTTAAGCCTGAATGTATCAAGGATGCCCTGGATCAAGCGCGAGCTGTGATTCTCGGCGAATACATCCGTGGTGTGGAATTCTTGAGCGATTGCTTGAGTTCGTCTTCACGGCAGACAAATGCCGCGGCGGAGATGCTTGCGCGGCTTGCTCAATATGACCGGTCGATGCCTATGGTCTCGAATGCCTGGGGGCCGGGCAATACCGTGGAGCACAACCGCCGTTTTCTTTCCTACGTGTTTCATCGGTTGCAGCGCAGCCGGCAAGGGCCGAGTGCTCAGCATGCCTATGACGATGCGGCGGAGTTCGAGTCCGATCTGTTACTGCTGCGCGCGAGTTTGATTGCGAATCGCGGACAAAGGCTGGCAGAGACGTTTGTCGATCCTCTCTTGCGCCAACTCCGAACTTTCGGTTTTCACTTGCAGGTTCTTGATATCCGCCAGCACGCCCGCGTGCATGCGGACGTTCTGCAAGAGATCGTCGAAAAGCAGATCGACCTAAGAAAAATCGGACCACAAAATGCAGAGCTGCGAAAGACCAAAGTACGGAAGTCGGAGCTACAAAACACAGCGCCAGCCTTGGTTGCCAGTCTTCCGCCGCCTGACTTTCTCGATGCAGTTTCTCCCCAGACGCGCGAATTGATCGATACATTCCGTGCCATCCATCAGCTCAAGCGGACTTATCCCGCGCAGTCGATCCGGCAGTACATCATCAGTGGCGCGGAGTCCGAAGACGATGTCCTGAATGTAGTTCGCCTGGCCAAAGCTTGCGGCGTGAGTCTGGCCGGTTCTGGCGATGGCTGCGGCGACCCGGGCCTGATGCCAGTGCCTCTGTTTGAATCGATCCATTCTTTGCGCACGGCGGGTAGCGTGATGCGCCATCTATGGCGGCATCCTGAGTATCAACCGCCGCTCGACTCCTGGGAACGCTGGCAGGAAGTGATGCTTGGCTACTCCGACTCCAATAAGGATGGAGGCATGCTGACCAGCACCTGGGAGATCTACAAAGCCCACCGTGATCTGCATATTGTGGCGCACGAATGCGAAGTGAAGCTGCGGCTCTTTCATGGCCGCGGCGGGACCGTGGGCCGCGGCGGTGGCCCCACACACTCCGCGATCCTGGCACAACCCGAGGGCTGTTTTTCGGGGTGCATCCGCATCACCGAACAGGGGGAAGTTCTCAACTGGAAGTACGCCGATGCGGTGCTTGCGGAATGGAACTTGGAGCTGATGATTGCCGCAAGCCTCGAGGCGCTTACTCGATCGAGTCAAACGTCAGCTACCGATCAGGCGCGCTGGGAAGAAACCATGGAGGAAATGTCGCGGGAGGCCTTCCGCGCTTACCGCCGCGATATCGCGGAGAACGCCGACGTCCTGGAATATTTCGAGCAGGCTACTCCGGTGCTGGAATTAGATGCTGCCCGCATCGGCTCGCGGCCATCGCGCCGCACCAAAGGTCGGCACCTGGAGGATTTGCGCGCGATTCCCTGGGTCTTTGGGTGGATGCAGAGCCGTCACGCTGTGCCCGCGTGGTACGGAGTCGGCCACGGCTTGCAGCGTTTCGCAGCGAAGGGAAAAAGCCATGAACGGTTGCTGCGAGACATGGCGAAACACTTCGCGCTCTTTTCGGATTTAGTGCGCAACGTCGAGCTGGCTATGGCCAAAGCCGATCTTCACATTGCCCGGGTCTATTCCGGCCTGGTAAAGAACGCAGCATTGCGCAAGCGCGTCTTCAGCATGTTGGAAGAAGAATTCTTGCGGTCGCGCGAAATGATTCTTCAGATCTCCGGTCAACGCGACTTGCTGGGTCGCAACCGGGTGCTGGCGCGCTCGGTTCATCTACGCAATCCTTATGTCGACCCCATGAGCCTGATCCAGGTCGAACTTTTGCGCCGCAAGCAGCAAGGTCAGGACCCAGCAGAACTCGAGTATCCTCTGGGTGCCACGATTAACGGCATCGCAGCAGGGTTACATAACACCGGGTAATCGTGAAGATTTCCGCTAACCGTCCGGCTGACAGCCCGTCTGTAGTATGTTCTAACGCGGTAGCCCGAAGGTAGTCCTTCGCGCGTTGCGGAACCCGTGAATCGTTTATTGTTGCGTGCGTATTTCAAGCAGAATTGCCATTCTTGCTCCAACGCCGATCCATCCCGGAAAGAGGCTCTATGTTCATTCTCAGATTGATTCGCAGCAGGATGTTCACTGCCATCACGGCATATTTTTTATTGCTGACGCCAATTGCCATGGTCGCGCAGAATTTGGACGCAAACTCCTCTGCCGATTCCATCGGCGCAAGCGAGCAAGCCAAAGCTGATCCGAAGCTTGAGCACTTTGATCCAAATCTGGTCGACAAGAATCTCAACCCCTGCGATGACTTCTATAAGTACGCCTGCAACAAATGGACGAGTGCGAACCCGATTCCTCCCGATCAAGTGGCCTGGAGTACAAGAAGCGGTCTGCAGCTTTGGAATGAAACTGCGCTGCGGGAAACGCTGGAAGCGAGCAGCAGAGACGACCCCAATCGCAGCCCCGTACAACAGAAAATCGGCGACTACTGGACGGCTTGTATGGACGAAAGCGGTATTGAAGCAGCCGGCCTGAAAACTCTGCAGCCGGAATTGAGCCGTATTTCTGACCTCAAATCCAAGAAAGAAATTACGCTCGAGATTGCTCATCTCCATCATCTTTTCCCCGGCCCCTAGGATCAGGAGGACAACCAGACAAATTCGCCGTTCTTCGGTTTCACTGGCATGCCTGATTACGACGATGCCTCCAAAGCGGTCGCACAAATCGATCAGGGCGGGCTGAGCCTGCCCGGTCGCGATTATTACCTGAAGACTGACGAAAAGTCGGTGGAGACCCTCAAGAAATTCCGCGCCCACGTACGAAAGATGTTTGTTCTTGCGGGAGAATCCGAAGCCCAGGCCGGCAGCGATGCCGACGCTGTTCTCGCGCTCGAAACCGCCTTGGCCAAGGCGCAAAGGGATAATGTCACCCGGCGCGATCCCAAGAACATGAACAACAGGATGACCCTCGCTCAAGTCCGCGATCTGACACCCTCCATCGATTGGGATGTTTACTTGAAAGAGGTGAAGGCTCCGGCCAGCGACCACTACATTGTCACCACTCCCGGTTTTTTCCGCGCCGAAGAGAAGTTACTGGCGGAACGCCCGCTCGACGAATGGAAAGCTTACATGCGGTGGCAGTCAATCCATCGCGCCGCGCCCTTCCTGAACAAAGCGATGGTGGATGAGAACTTCGATTTCTTCTATCACACCCTTGCCGGCCAACAACAGAATCAGCCGCGATGGAGACGCTGTATCCGTAACGCCGATCGTGACCTCGGCGAGGCGCTCGGCCAGGCTTACGTGGACCGCGCATTTCCGCCGGAGAGCCGTGCACGCGTCCTTGCCATGGTTCATGCCATCGAGAGTTCCTTGCATGACGACATTGAAGCCGTACGCTGGATGTCGCCCGCCACGAAGGAACAGGCCATCGTCAAGTTGAAGGGGATCCTGGATAAAATCGGCTACCCGTCGCAGTGGCGCGATTACTCCAGCGTGCAAATCACTCGGACAAGCTATCTCGGCAATGTGGAGCAAGCGTCATCGTTCGAGTTTGAGCGCTGGGTTGCGAAGATTGGCAAGCCCGTCGACCGCAGCGAGTGGGGCATGACGCCGCCCACGATCAACGCCTATTACGATGCGCAAACCAACACCATCAATTTTCCTGCGGGCATTCTTCAACCTCCTTACTTCGACAAAGACATGGACGATTCGGTAAATTTCGGCGCCATCGGCATGGTTATTGGGCACGAAATCATCCACGGCTTCGACGATCAGGGGCGCAAGTTCGACGCTCAGGGGAACCTGCGCGACTGGTGGACCGCGGACGACGCGAAACAATACGAAGAACGCGGCAAGTGCATCTCAGACGAATACACGGAAGATGTTCCCGAGGCCGGTCCGGGAGTGAGACAGAACGGTTTGCTCACCCAGGGCGAAGATACTGCGGATAATGGCGGCATCCATCTCGCGCTCAACGCTCTCGACACTGAACTCAAGAAGCAGGGCAAATCGCTCGACGATAAAGGTGCGGATGGCTGGACCTATCGTCAGCGATTCTTCCTCTCATACGCGTACTCGTGGTGCACGAACGTGCGGCCGGAGATCGTGCGCATGTCGGTGACTACCAACCCACATTCGCTGCCCATGTCCCGCGTCAACAATGTGGGCTCGAACATGCCCGAGTTTTACCAGGCCTTCGGGTGCAAGCCCGGTCAAAAGATGGTGCGCGCAAACGCCTGCCGAGTGTGGTGAGCGAAGACGAAAGCGTCTACTCATCGGTGCAATAATGAGTCACAAATGGATGGGCCAGTCTTTGGATTGGCCCATCCTCGTTGCACTATCACCGCTCAGCACGCGCTCCACGGATTCAGGGGCTGATTGCTAACTGGTGATTACTAATCGCTAACTGCTAATTGCTGGTTCTGGTCTAGCGGTTGATATCGTCCTTCGCCTGCAATCGCTTCACATAGTTCTCAAGCCTGGTCTTGTTCGCCTCATCCGGCCCGCCTGCCAGAGCGAGCTGCATCTCCTTGACCGCCTTGTCGAACTCGCCTTGACCGCTGTAAACCCGTGCCAGGCCTACATGTGACAGCCAGGCATCGGGATACTTCTTCGCATTCGATCGAAAAAGAGCAAACGCCTCGTCTTGCTTCTTTTCGCCCTGAAGCTGGCGGCCGTAGATATAAAGCTGCGTCGCGCTGCCTTTTTCTAAAGCTTTATTGCGAAACGCCGTCGCGTCGTCTTTGCGGCCCATGGTTTCGAGAATGGTCGACTTGTGGAGCAGATTCTCGAATCGTTCTTCGGCCTGGATCGACTGATCCTCGTCTTTCAATGCCTCGTCCAGATTAATTTTGTTGGCGAGGAAATAGCCGGCCGCGTCGTCCCAACCTTCCCAGTAGTACTGATTAAGCCCGTGAGCCTGCCGGCGAATGCTGGCCGCGACGAGGTCATTCACATTCGCTGAAATCTTGAAGGGCACCGCAACTTTATCCCAGCGCAGCGTAGCCACGGCAGAGTCCGGTTTGAGATCGTCGAAATCGTAAGCCAGCGCATCGTGCAGTTCGGTAGCCTGCGGCTTCACGGTAACGCGCAACGCATCCTCGTCCTGCTTGTAGCTGAAGCTTCCCCAATCTCTCGCAGCCTTCGAAAAAATCACCGTCCATTGAGTCTCGCCCGGAATCATATGGAGGCCATAAGTTCCTTTGTCGAGCGCCTGGTCCTCGATCGAGACGGGGTCACTGAATGTGATCGTAGTGTTCTCGTTGGCTCCGGCACGCCAGACTTGCCCGTAAGGCACGACCTTGCCCCAGATCTGGCGCCCATTGGCCAGCGGCCGGTGATAGTTGATCGTGATGTCAGTGATGCCGATGCGCTGGGTTATCACCGCATGCTGGCTTTGCCGCGGTAGATCGAGCATCAGGGTTTCGCCGGTAGCAGTCTGGGCGCAGCCAAGACCTGCCATCGACAAACAACTGCACAACAAAACAAGCAGACGAGTTCTGAGCATGCGGAGACTCCTCATTTCGTGATGGAGATGGAACAGCCGATTCAGTCAAACCCTGGGATCAAGCACAGTGGTTGTGAGTTGCGTGTGGCCGCTGTGCTGTTGGGCTTAGACGGGTGGAGAGGACGGATGTGAGCAATCTGAGGCAAGGCGGCCGGGTTCAGCCCCTTGTCACGTTCCTGAGGTGAAACCGCTTTGCAAGAGGTTTACTAAAGGCGGCTAGTAGAAAGCTTACTCTTCGGGTCTGCCATTTTCCGGGGGCGCGAGCGGCAGCCGGGCGGCTCCGCGCATCATGTCACGCTCCTCGGGTGAGAACATGGTTTTGAAGCGATTGGAATCGATGATCTGCTCGCGCTGTGGGGGCGGCATAGCGCGCAGATCGCGTATGGCAGTGGTCACCATCCGCCGCCGGTCGGGCGGAAGCTGTTGCATCCGGCCGAACAAATTCCGTACTTCGTCCTTTTGACCTGGCGTCAGGTGCTCCCAGGTTTCCATGCGGCTCAGCATGCGTTGCTGCTGCTGTGGGGGCAGGCTCGAGAAATGGTCCAGCCGCCGCCGCAGCATTTGCTGCCGCTCCGGAGACAAGCGCCGAAATCCCGGGTCGTTCTGTAAGGCGCGCTCCCGCTCGCCCGACGGCAGGCCTTGATAGTGCCGCAGCCAGTTGCCGGCATGACCTTCCCCCGCGTGCGGATGGCTCGGCGCCGCCGCTGGCGGCCGCGCCTGCACCGGCCGAAAGTTGTTATTGCGTTGCCCGAGGCAGGGAGATGCCACAACGGCCATGACCAGCACAGCCGCTGCCATCCATACCGCCATGAAATTTCCCCGCATTCACCCCACCCTCGGATTCGTACCCGTTGCCACTAACCGCCTCGGTCTTACGGATTCGCCACCACATCGTGCTGCACTTCCAAATCGTCCAGCAAATCAAAATCGGAATACAGATCGTGATTCTTATCCAGCGCTTGCAGATCGCTCACCGCCGTGCCGGGCGCCGATTGTGCTGGAACTTCAATCACCGCGACTACATCGCCTGGATTTCTGTTGAAGAACAAGCCCACACCCAATGCCATCGCAACGGTAAGGGCTGCAGCCAGCACCGGATGCCGAAACCAGGCCAACCAACCGGCCTGTGGCCGCGCCATCTCTTCCCGCAGACGAGCCTGCAGCCGCACATCAAAGTACGGCGAAGGCTCGGGCGCCTGCCATTCATCCAGCAACGCCATGGTCTGGCGAAATTCTTCCATCTTCGCGGAACACGCGCTGCAGTCCGCCACATGCCCGCTGACCTCGGGCGTCATCCCTGACAGGCCGGACGCCAGGTCCGGCATCATTTCTCGAATCTCCTCGCACTTCATGACCGTACTCCCCTCAATTCTTTGTTGTCATCCTGAGCAAGCCGCGCGTTGCGGCGCGTCTTTTGCGACGCAATAATCATGCGTTTGGCTCACTTCCTCATTATTCCTGACCCTCGCCTAGAGAAATTCTCTTAGCTGCTCGCGCAAAGTTTCGTATGCGCGGAACAGCAATGATTTCGTCGCCGACTCACTCAACTTCAGCACATCGGCAATCTGCTTGTAGTCCATCTGCTGGTACTTGTGCATGATCACCGCCAGCCGTTGCCGCTCGGGCAGCGCCTCAACTTTTCCGCGGATCGCTGCCATGCGCTCCCGCCGAACCAGAGCCTCTTCCGCCGAAACCGTGCTATCCGGCACATCCAGCGTGGTGCCCGTTTCTTCATCCGGCTCGTCCAGGCTTACCGTCACCTCGGGCCGCTCATGACGCGTATCGCGCGCGTGATTCACCGCGAGATTAGTCGCGATGCGATACAACCAGGTCGTGAATTTTGCGCTGGCTTCATAGGTTGCGCGTGAACGATACACACGCAGAAAAACCTCCTGCGCCAAATCTTCGGCCACGGCCGTGTTTCGCGCCATCCGGTACATAAAACTCACCAGCGGCCGACGATACTTCTGCACCAGGTAATCGAAGGCGGATTGATCCCCCGCCTTGACTCGCAGCATCACTTCCGCATCGGTGAAGCCTTCGGCGACGGCCATTGCCGGCGATAAATTGTTATCCAGGCGCGCGCCCATGCCTGCCATCAGAACGCCCCGGTCGATCGCGGCGGTGCTCACACTAGGTTGAACCCGCTCACGGCCGGAAAGTTGTCCTTTTTCTTGCCCTGTCGAACCATCTTCCCGTGCCTCCGAATCGGTGGAACCCTCCGCAGATGAGGGGGATACAGCGGGCCGAAGGTGCCTGTTTGGATCCGGCATGGAGGTTACTATGGGCACCAGCGCCGGCGCACCCCAAGCCGCCCCGCCCCTGCCCGACGATAGGCTACCACGGCCAGTCACGAGTCTAAAGGGGGATGTTTGGCGTGTAGGTTCGGAGGGACGCTGGGGGCAGAAATGCTCACGTCCGAGATGCCCTAACAGGGACGGAGGCCCAAGCTCCGACCGGAACCGAAGGGCTATCCAGAAAAGGGATGTAGGGACAGCCGCCCCCGGCTGTCCGTCGAGCGAAGCTCGACCTTTTCTGGGCTAACTTACTTCTTGCTGGTCCGCAAGATCGAGAACTGCCGCCCAACATTACTACCCTCAACTGCAGTGACCGACCGTAAGAAGTTCCTTGCGATTCGATCATGATGCGTCCGGTGGAGCACCCACCAGGCCCCGCCGATGGCCCCCGCCCCGAGCAGACTTGCCCCGATCTGCCCCGGCACGCCGGCGTGAGTAAACGGCTTCGCCAGGGGGTCAATCTCGTCGTAGTGACGCTGGTAAAGAATTCTGGTCGCGACGCCATCGGCCAGAAGCTCGCCTCCGAATACTGCGAAGGCCATCTTGGTTTCTCTCGACATCGGTACTCCCAGCGTACCAGTGTCCAACAAGCTCCTGCCTGGCAAATCTTGCCCACTCGCCGCCCCGGCGCACAGCAACAGCACTACGAGAATCCGCATATGATGACCGCTCCTGCTGGCCGTTATCGGTCAAGTAATGGTGAGTCGTTAGCGCAGGAAGGGCGAACTGAGTCCTTCGTGCTGCTCATGAGTAGAGACAGCCACGCGTAGTCACATGTGGGGACAGCCGCCCTCGGCTGTCCAGCGGCCCAGGTGTATCGGGCCGCTCTGCATGCACCTGAACAAGAGCAGCCGCTAAAAAACACACCTCATCCTCACACGACTTCTGATATCTTTCGGTGGTCCTCCGCGCGCGAGCGCCAGGCCGTATGGGACGCCTCGAGAAAACCGTATTCATCAGCTATCGCCGAACAAACTTTCCCTGGGGTCTGGCAATTTTCCAGGACCTGACCTACCACGGCTTTGACGTATTCTTCGACTTCACCGGCATCGCCAGTGGTGACTTCGAGAGCGTGATACTAGAAAACATAAGATCGAGGGCGCACTTCATTGTCCTGCTGACGCCTTCTGCATTGGAGCGCTGCAACGAACCCGGCGATTGGCTGCGACGTGAAATTGAAACGGCCTTGGGAGTCCGTCGCAATATCGTGCCCCTCATGCTGGAAAACTTCGACTTCGGAGCTTCCGGAATCGGCAATCAGCTCACGGGCGACCTAGAGGCGCTGAAGGGTTACAACGGATTGCGCGTTCCGCCCGAGTATTTTGCGGAAGCCATGGGCCGCCTGCGCGAGAAGTATTTGAACGTTCCGTTGGACGCAGTACTTCACCCGGCCTCGCTCTCGGCGAAGCGAGCCGCGAAAGAGCAGCAGGCCGTGGCCATCAGTGCCCCGACTGTTCAGGAAGAAGAACTGACCGCTGGAGAATGGTTCGAGCGCGGATTCAACGCTGTCGATCTTGACGAAGAAATACGTTGCTACAGCGAGGCCATCCGGCTCAAGCCCGATTTTGCCGAAGCCTTCAACAACCGGGGCATCGCGCGCAAAGCCAAGGGTGACCTGGAGGCAGCGCTAGAAGATTACAACGAGGCCATCCGGCTCAAACCCGATGCTGCCGAAGCCTTCACCAACCGGGGTGTCGCGCGCCAAGCCAAGGGTGACCTGGAGGCAGCGCTGGAAGATTACAACGAGGCCATCCGCCTCAAGCCCGACTATGCTGAAGCCTTCAACAACCGGGGCAATGCGCGCCAAGCCAAGGGTGACCTGGAAGCAGCGCGGGAAGATTACAACGAGGCCATCCGCCTCAAACCCGACTATGCCGAAGCCTTCACCAACCGGGGCGTCGCGCGCCAAGCCAAGGGTGACCTGGACGCAGCGCTGGAAGATTACAACGAGGCCATCCGCGTCAAACCCGACTATACCGAAGCCTTCAACAACCGGGGCATCGCGCGCAAAGCCAAAGGTGACCTGGATGCAGCGCTGAAAGATTACAACGAGGCCATCCGCCTCGAGCCCGACTATGCAGAAGCCTTCAACAATCGCGGCAACGCGCGCCGAGCCAAAGGTGACTTGGAAGCGGCGCTGGAAGACTACAACGAGGCCATCCGGCTCAAACCCAACTACGCCGACGCCTTTAACAATCGCGGCATCTTGCGTAGAGACAAGGGCGATCTAGAAGGGGCGCTGCAGGATTACAACGAGGCCATCCGCCTCAAATCCGATTACGCCGGCGCCTTTATCAATCGCGGCATCTTGCGTAAAGACAAGGGCGATCTAGAAGGGGCGCTGCAGGATTACAACGAAGCCATCCGCCTCAAACCCGACCACGCCAACGCCCTCTACAACCGTGGCCGTGCGCGTAGGGCCAAAGGGGACAAAGAGGGTGCCATAGCCGACTACCAGAAGTATCTCGATCTAGGGGGCGGCCTCCGGGACGGCGACCAAGCAGAAGTGGAGAAGATCATTCGCGACCTGAAGCAAACGAAGACCGACTAGCCGACCCTGCTCCCCCAGTTGCATAATCCGTCGGCAAATGTTTGAATAAATCGACCCGAGCGCGGGCGCTTAACTCAGCGGTAGAGTGCCATCTTCACACGGTGGAAGTCATAGGTTCGAATCCTATAGCGCCCACCAATGTTTGGGGTTTTATTTTGGCCCTAACTGTATAACCTTTTCATTTTACGTGTCACGAAAGAAACTGGCCGTCATCCACTGAGAGCTTGCTTCAGATCCGCGTGCTCGAAAGCCGAGGCCATCCGGTCAATCTTGGCCCTGCTAATACCGTGCTGAGCAGCCACGTTTCGCCACTTCGAGACGGCTTTACCGACCTGCTTAGCTATTTCACGGGCCTTGGCAGCGTCCAGCTCAAAATACTCGGCCACGCTCATCGCCAGGGCCAGGGAAGCTGTGCTGTCATCCTCATTGATAGCCGTCGTGAGAATACGCGGCTTTATGTCGGTCGGCACGGGGTTGAGATCATAGGCCGGCGACAATCGCCAGCCGTCGCTGCCTTGATATAGAAAACCGTGATTGCGCAGATGGTCGTCGGTATTGGAAATCAGGATATTAAAGACGATGCGCCGCCACAGTGCTTCCATATCCGCTCTTGGAGCGGCCCCGTGCTGGCGGAGGGCGTCTGCGATTTCGAGATAGCTGTGCGTCTCGTTGTCCTTCGCACTCAACATGCTCATGGCCGACAGGAACGGGATACGCCCCTGCCCGTCCCGGTCAAACCGCCGCAGCAGTAGTACCGGCTTCTTGGCGACAGTCTCGACGTGCGCGGTAGGCACGGGAATCCCGGCCTTCTTCGCAAGAGCCAGGGCTACCGCCTCCCACACGACTGTATTGATCTCGTCATCCTTGCGCGGGAACTTCGCAATCGCCAGATGACCGTCTTTCTCTCTGACGGAAGCCTTGGGTCGCGCGCCCCCAAGGGAAGAACCCGGCGCGAAAAGCAGCCGCAGATCTTCCTCTGTGTCGGTCTCTTCCATCACATGTTCTGCAGCTGAGAGCAGTTTCGGCAATTCCAGGAGCGGCGGTATGCGTTTAGCTTCCTCTTGCCTTAAGAACGGCCCACCCTCGGTTTCAGCGAAGCGCAGCGCGCCCGCACGGGCCTCGTCGTCCACCAGCAGCAGGTAATCCATTTCGCGCAGAGTGCGGGGGCCCTGCCCTTCGCATTCCGCGCGCCGGCGCTCCATACGTCGCATCAGGGCCCTCCCCCACCGATCCGGTGCCGAGTCTCCGATGGCGCCAAACATCGGCGTCTCGGCTCCGGTATGAAACGGTCCGGGACCGAGCTTCAGGGCGGGTTCGAGAGAGAACCGGTTGGGATGTTTCAGCCAGGCGTCGTTGTACTCAAAAGTCGCACCTTCCTTATTCTTGCGCACGCGTGCCCACAGGCGTCCGACCAGATGCGGGACGCCTGCAAGATCCACGTACACAAAAACATCCTTCTCCATCCCTACCCTCTCGTTCTATTTTCGCGGCCGTCGAATCCTCTGCGGCAGGTGCTCCTCTTCAAGCTGGAGGCCTATCGCATCATTCCTCGGGTCGGCCAGCTCGGCGAGCCGATCAGTCATACCCAGTACGAACAGGACGATGGCATAGTTTCCAATCGCCACACCGGGCTCGCCCTTTTCGATCTTGACCAGCGTTGTGCGGCTAATGGATGCGCGTTCGGCAGCGATTTCTGCAGGAATCCGCCGCCGTCTCCGCGCATCCCGTAAATCGTGGCCGAGCTTGCGCAGGGCCCGCGTGACGGGAGTGGGAAGCATCCCGGATGGCTTTTTTTTCCGCATAAATAACGTCCATTCCTGTGGTCGATATCTTGGTCAATGTACGTAATAATGAACATTAAGTCAATAACGGTTGATATCCTGGGTCCAGCCTAAAGAACTCGGGATGTTCGACAAAAACCGCTTCCCAATGTGCGGCTCGCGTCTTGTCTGCGCTAATGCGGTGAGCCCAGCCCTCAAAATCTAGCATGTAAAACTTGTATGTCGCCGTTGCCTGGATCGCGGCAACTACGTCGCCAAGCCTAGCCACGTCTCGAAGGTACGGTGAGTCCATGGCTGAGATAGTAGCAAGAGCCTCTTTTCAGGGTGCAAAAGTATCATTGAAGGAATTTGCTTCCTGGAAAGGCTCCGTCGCGGGAGCGATTTTTCGACGCGAATTTCCAACCCACAACCCAACCCACAAAATGCGATGTCTTATACGACTTCCGCGTATTTAGGCAGTCCCCGCGGCTTTGTAAGTCGTTGTAAAGCCTATCCGGCTACCTTGACACGGTAGAGGTCAGGAGTTCGAGTCTCCTCGTGCCTACCATTTCTTTCAATCACTTAGCTTTCGGCACCTCGTTCCGCCAGGCTCCAAATGGCTCCATTATAGTTTCGAGCTATGTGGGTCTTCTACAAGATGTCATTGTGGGGACGCGGGGCAGGTGCTGCAGGAAAAAGGGGCATCCAGCGACATTGCCCTTCCGGCGGCCTAGCCATACTTCAAGGTTTAATCACAAAGACTTGCATACAGTTTCGCGGCTCTCCGCCTCTATCGTCCAGCACCGCGCATCCGCAAATCGACCCGCCTTGTCGTAATTCTGCGTTAGTTTCCTGTTCTGCGGGACTCACTCCGGGCTCGTTATTCGACGGGCCGTCGAGTTGTCCTTTGCCAATATTATTGATCCTCAAATCGAGCGGGGAATCGAAGAGGAGGTTCAGAACGGAAAGGGCCTTGTTGACGTGCATGCTGCTGCTTTCTTTAAACGCCGGCTCAGCAATGATGTGTGCATGTGCTACACCGTTCTTGTCGAACTTCAACCTTATGCCGGCGAGATTCGCGCTTGGACTTGGTAGTTTGTAACTCAGCACGTTGATCATTGGAATGCTGGTCACTAAACCTAGCTGGTTGTCTGTGGCGGTTGAGCCAGGCAGGAAAAGAGGCACACCGTTTGGCAGGTGGTAGGTACGGAATGGGACTATGCAATCTGGCCATGGTAGATCAAATAAGCAGTATGGGGCGTCCCCATAGTTAATGCCTTTACTTAAAGCGACGACAACGTTATCCGTCCTCCCTGGCGCTGGCGCAGCGCTACCGCCTGGAGCGTTGCTGAGGCTATATGGTGTCGTGTTCGCGTCGAGTGACAATTCTTCGCCGAAGTTACCCGCCGCAAACGAATGTCCCGGAACGTTGGGAATAAGAATCTTAAGCCTGGGGACAGACTTCTCAAAAACAAGAGCGTGCATGCCGTGAAGAACGATGTTCACTCGTGGGAACAACGTTGCGCACGGCAACGCCGTCCGGGTAGTCGGTATGTCACCCTGTCCCCGCTTCTCCCTCTGGGCGTTGATTCCTGCTGCGAGCGCCACGCTTGTCAAAGCACCCAGTCCCTTCAGAACGTCTCTTCTGTTGATATCTCGCACCGTTTGCCTCCATTCCTCTCTTTTTGGTTCAAGTCACGCACGTCCAAAAGCATTGAAAGCAGCCCAATAGTACGGATGCGACGTTTGAGGAATACTACTAAACTCCCGGTAAACTTCCTGCAAAGCCTTTGGTGCGGCCTGTCCGTGCAGCAGGAGACGATAGGTCGAATTCATCAACGCTGCCGTTGTGGCCGAATCTACATTCCAGCGGCTTGCGATCACGTGAGGTATGCCAGTTCGCAAGAAAGCCTCGGCGATGTCTGAAGGTCCATTAAGCCCGTCATCGCCGGCCCGCCCGGTTGAGCACGCTGAAAGCACCACCAGTTGGAGATTGCGGGGATGCGCCGCGACAATACTATTCGGAGACAGCACAGTCAGAGGTGCCGTCTCCGTCGCCTCAGAATCTGGCGCTACTTCCAAGCCAGTGGCTTCCGCATTGGAAACCGCATGCCCAGCAAAGTGAAATATTGCCGCTCGGGCAATGTGATCAAGGATGGCAGACTGCTTTGCCTGCCGACCTTGGAGCAACACAGAGTTCTTGAACAAATGGCTTATCTGTTCAGCTTCTTGTCCCGCGTCGGGCAGCGGAATTTGCTGCCCGAAACCCAAAGCTGCCGATGCTCCCACCACGAGGGCTCGCATATTCGAAGTAACTGGACGACTGGGGCGTAGTCTGAGCATGTAGTCCAGCCCCGGCGACGAGACTACGGCATGATGCATACCCATATAAGAACCGTCGGGCTCGACCAGAGCTTGAAAGGGCACCGACGCCAGACTCCCTGTTGCTTCCACAACCAAGGTCCGCCCCTGGTCGAATCGACCTTCGAACGGAGCCACCAGCGAGCCATATAGCGCCCGTCCGTTCTCGCGAAGCGCTGCTAGGTCCGATTTCGGATCAGCACACTGAATCACGAAGTCATTAGCGACGCGGGCTAGCGTCGAGGGTTCAATTGCGATAGTTGCGGAATACACTCCCCGGTCGTCGTAGATCCACGCGAAGATTCGATCATCCAATTCTGCAAATACGAGTACCGTTTCGCGATCCAGCTTTTGCAGCTGTTGCTCGACCCCGCTGACGTCCAGCACGGGGGCCTCCTTGTCGTAGGAGGCAAATCCTGTGCCCCCAGGCGAGGGCCGGATTGACCTGACCGCAGCGCCCAAATACCACTCCCAGAGAGAAAGCGCCGCAATCGGATCGTTTTGGCGCAGTTTCGTGTTTGCCAATTCGCCATAGCAGTCCGCGGTCGCATGGTTCCAGGTCAGCCGGTCGCGCTCGGTTCGGATCGTACTTAGGCCCGCCTCTCCTATTCCCACAACCGCTAGGCAAGCTCGCACCAGTGATTCTTCGTCTCCACGCCGACGCGCTATTTTCGCCCGAGCCCTGTAGTACATGAGCCACGTCACATATGAATCGAGGCCGGAAGGGATATCCGCCTTCGCCTTCAGCAATCGTGCCTCGGCTTGGTCAATTAACCCCTGGCTGGCCTCAGCCTCTGCCAATTGCATTTCGGCATCATCTTCGAATCCGCGAATCCCAGGATTCGATGGCAAGCTTGAGAAAACACTTCGCGCTATCGCATATTGCTCGGATGCTTCCTTTGCGTCCTTCGCCATACTCAGAGAGATGGCAAGCTGACAACGGGCAATGCCTTCGCCAGAACGGTTTGGGGTGGAGGCAATCGCGCGGACGGCATCTTTGCCCGCCACGACCGCCCAGCGCCATTTTCCCGAGCGTTGAGCCTGCGCGCTCAAGTCGTCATAGAACTGGTACGCGCGAATCGCCGTCGTGTTCCCTGACCAGTACTCAGAAAGTCCGGTTAGATCCCATTCGGCGGCCCCAGCTATGTTTCCTTTGCCCGTTTCGAGGTTTGCCGCGAAGACCATGCCACGCTGCAACAGCCCAGCGTAGTGAGAGCTGTGTGCAATATTGAGCGCGGCCGTGAGTGCGTGGCCGCCCGTATCCATCTTTGCTTGCGAATCAAGACAAGAGAACTCCTCCAGCCGCACTTGTGTCTCCATCCAGGAATAGCGCTTGTCTTTCAGCGCTCTCTCCATATTTGTCGCAAGGCGTAAACACTCCGAGCCATGGAACAGACGGTGCAGAGAGTACAGCTCTTCCATCTGCGCCCGAAGAAGGCCTGGGTAGTTAGATGCTTGACGAAAAAGATGTTCGGCTTCGGTCGAGGCAATCAGGCCCTCAGATGGGCTTCCAGCAACATTGGCTTGCACCGCTCGGCTCAGCGCCTCAGCGGCCGCAGCCATTGGTTCAGACAAGCGGGAAGCCATCAGATCTGCAAGCCAAGTGTCATTATGCCGAGCAGAAAGAACCTCTGCGAGTGTGCTCAATGCCCTGATTGCCGTCGTCGGGTCCAGTGTTCTCGTCTCCGCGGTCTTTGCGCGAAGGGAGATTGGTAACCAATGTGCTAAGGCCAAGTTCAGATACTCCTCGATGCGCCCGTTGATCTTCTCCCTCACGACGGCACCGCCCGAGACAGCTTGCGCAATCTCCGCCGGAGTTAGCAATGGCTCATTCTGGCTCTGCTCGTGCTGCTCAACTTTCTTTTTGACGGCGGCGAGATGTTTGCGGGCGTCCTCCGCCCAGTCGCCTTGCGGGTCAATGCGCAGGTAGTGCTCCCAGTCGTCCACGGCTTGGGTGTAGAGGAACATCCGCTCACAGGCTAAGGCGCGATTGAATAGGGCTACGAGATCGTCCGGCGATTTGGCTAGGGCTCTGCTCAGCGATTCGATGGCGTTGCCGTAGTCAATGGCGCGGTCGGCTGCTTCGGCGCGGACGAAATACGCAGAGCCGAGGTCCGTCAACAGCGACGGATCATCGCGCTGGCTCTCCAAGGCGCGTTGCAGCGACTGGATGGCGGAGTCGTAATTGCCGTCGAGCAGATCGGCGCGGGCTTTGGCCTGCAACCATGCCGGGTCGTTGGGATTCTTCCGCAGATTCTCGCCAATCAGCGCTTCCGCCTTCAACAAAGACGGCGATTTGTCCAGACTTGACCCGCCCGCAGTGCGCTCCACTCGCATTGGAGCGTGCTTCGCGCCGGGGATTCTTACTTCCAGCGTGCGATGGTCGGTATAGGCCTGCGCGAGCAATTGCTCGGCCGAGGGAGGGCGCAGCACGCGCACGCCTAGCCATCCCGCCACGACCGCGAGAGCAATTCCGGCAAAAGCAAACGCCGTTCGCGGCCATGAGAAGAGCTTTTGCCTCCACGACGCACCTTCTTCTCTCTCTCGAACACGCTCTTTTGCTCCAGAGCTGGCGCGAGCCCCAGTGCCGCTGCGGAGTTTCTCGGCCACATTCTTTCGCCACTCGGGCCGCGCGCTGGGCAGCGAGGCGAGCCATGCTTCTTCGCTGGGAGTCGGCTCATCGACGAGTGCCTCCGCCGCATTCTTCAGCAGAGGTCCACAGTGCCCGCATTGTGCCGCGTGTTTCATCAGCTCTCTTGCCTTCGCCTCCGGGCACAGCCCGGCCGCCACGTCCAGCCACTCCGCATCTCCGATGCACTCTGGAGTCGGCGGCGATGGGTTGGACGCTCGCATACGTAAAATCTCGCTGTGCACAGACTTGTGCATCTGCAGCTTTTGGCTGCAATCCTGGCAAGACTCAACGTGGCGCTCCGCTTCTCTCAGAGATGGCTCCAAGAGTCGCCCTGAATCGGACACGCTCGTCCTCTGCAACGAAACGAGCCTATCCAGCTCGTCGCTGTCGAGATGCTTGTCGAATGGCCGTGTCAAATCAGCTTCTCCTTCTAATACGACATTGGCCGGCGAAATCCTTTTTGCGCCGGTTATGGCTACGTCGGGTTTTGTGTGTCCCCACCGGCGAGTTGCTCCCGCACGCAGCGAGTGAGCCGGAAAATGACGGCCTCCACACCCTTTGCCGTGAGTTTGATGGTCGCCAAAGCAGCAATTGCCTTGGCGCTCATGTCTTGCCGGTAATAAAACCAGAAGATAAGAGAGTCCCGCTCTTGATTGGAGCCGACCGCGCAATTCTGCAAGAGGCGGTCGATTTGTTTTAGAAGAACCTGGCGCTCCATGGCCTCGGAGCCGCCGTGACTACTGCTCTGCGATGCCAGTTCGAAGTCTTCGAGTAACTGATCGGTCTCTCCGGCGCCGCGCTTTTGAGCATGGAGGGATTTGAAGTGGTCATGAGCGACATTGATTGCGATGGTCTTTATATATCTCAGCACCGCTTCGTCGTCGGGATGTTGCTCGGCAAATTCGAGCAACCGACGGCAATTATCGGTACAGAGCTTGAGATAGGTCTCCTGGAGTAAGTCGTCGACAAACTGCTGCGGATCCTTTCCCCATTGGCAAGCCGTGTACTTGATGGAGAGACTAATTGGCCGCTGAAAACGGCAGACAAACTCCTCCCACGCGGCACCGTCATTAGTTTCGGCACAAGCACGGATCAACTCCTCGATGGAGATAGACAAATAGCTCAGTGAATCGCCTCCGACCTTCCGTGGCGGGGATTCTACACGAAAGCGGAGTACACGACCGCTATAAGTCCGGGTTGTTCGGTTGTTCACCCACGCGGGAGAACAGTGACCTGAAAAAGGAGTTCTTTCTCAGTTGTCGTATGGAAGGAAGAGGCGTTGTGGGACGAATAATCCCCCCGGAGACCGGCCAGCAGTCAGCTTCGACAAAGCGCCCGATGTAACAAGGTTTGGTAGAGCCTCTTGCTGCGGCTGGGAGTTTGTCAACAACAACCCGCGGCAATAGACAGACGAGACATTCGAGGAGCGACTTATGCGATCTTTTAAGGTGTCAACCATTCGCGTCTTAGTTTTAGTGGGCGGTTTACTCTTCACTACGCTGATCTTTGCCCAAACCAAAGCCCAGTCCAACTCCAGCCCTACCAAACCCATAGTCAGCGACAAGAGCGCTAACCCTGATCCGCCAGCCCTAGCAGGAAACATTGCCAAGGCCGTTAACGACGGGATCGACGATCACAGTGACTACGTTCCCTGTTTTTTCAGCAAGAAACAGCTATTGGACCTCCAGCCAAAACCTGAATCCACAGCTCTCAGTACGGCTGACGCTGAGGCTCTGCGCGCTAGCGTGATTGCCGCCGCTCTCGCGCCTGAGAATGCGTCGGGGTTCCCCCCCGGAGCTCCTGAGGAATTTGCCGTCGAGGTCGGCAAGTCCGTATTCGAAGGCCTGACTCCCAGCCAAGCTCTAACCAAGGTACTCGAATTGCTCAGCAAATACACGATTCAAGATGTCGACAAAACCTTAAGTCTCAGAGGTCTGACCAGCTCAACTTTTGCCGAGACCTACGCGTTACCAGGCAAGCAGAACGATGTGACCAACGAGATCAACAACCGGGAAAGCCTCAGCAAAATCATGGGCAACTTGAATCCGGGCGGCCAAGAGGTGATCAAGGGCGCGGCTGATCAATCACAAACCGCAAAAAACAATCTGGCCAATGCTGCGAGATCGAATCTCGCTCTTTCGCAGCGACCGACCGACATCGGCTGCTCTATGTCAATCCTTTCCTACGAGACTACTCGGAAGGCCTTTGGAGAAACGATGGCCGATGAATACATTGGGATTCAAATCGTCGTGCGCAATGTGAATCCAGATCGGGAATTTCTGGTTCAGAGCGCCGAATTTAAAGTTGACGACGACATTAATGGCCGCATCGGGCGCTATTTTTCTGGCGTCGACAAGATGACGGCTCGTGAATACATGCTCGCTAGCCGCGATCTCGGCAAAAGAAATCTGATGGTTCATGTGGTTCAAGGCACAGGCGCGATCATGAGCGCCATGGTTCCCTTCACCGGAGTATTCGTGAAGCAATTTAGCGGAGTGTACAGTGGCGCGGCCGCAGGCGCTTTGACGACAATATTTCCCGATCACAATACAGAACAGCTCAAACTTATTGACGACGAGGGCTTCTCCAACTCTCGCACCGATCGTACTGTCGTGCCAAAGTCGGGCACCGCTGAGTTTGTAATCTTCATTTCGGCTAAGGAATTCGAGGAAGGGTGGTGGACTCAAAAATGTGCAGAGAACACAGTGATTGTGAGTGGGCCTACCAAACCCAAGCTAAATCCTAAGGACGAGGTGAAATGCGTCGGAGAGTTCAATCGAGCCTCGCCTGATTCCAAGTGTGCCGAGGCGGAAATCGGGATTGATTTGGATCAGGCTCGAAGAGTCTGCATACAAGAGGGCACAGGGAAGACTGTGGCTGAAGTGGCTCCGACCGAAGATGAGGATGGCAAACCAGAGCTCAAGTACTTTTCTCCGACTGTAACTCACTACAAGGATTGGTCTCAGAAGGCGGTCGCTATTTTCCGCGAATTGTCTCTCGCGGTGGTCGCCGGTACCCATGTTCAGGAGAGCAGCGATTCCACGCCTGCGCTCACTAAACTCGACTGTCCTGTCGACGACAAAGGTGATGTGAAACTCGGTTCGGCTAAAGACAGCACAATCGACTGCACCGCTACTGGAAACAATCTCGACAAAGCTGCGCAAGTCAAACTGCGCAATTACCAGGATGCGACGGACACAAAAACTGCGGATGGAACTGTTTCCACCAGCGGGGATTCTAAGTCGGCCAAGGTGTCTTTCCAGGTCAACGGCTTGTGCGAACTTACGGCAAACACCTACAAGATCTATACCGTAACCAAAGACGGCGTCGAAGGCGGAGGTGATCAACTGCTCCACCTGGACAGCGCAACGCCACTCCTATTCGTTGGACCAGACCCAGCCACGGTCGATATGGATAAGCTTCAAGCCAAGGGTGCGAAACCAGTGCAAATCGCTCTTAAGGGATGCCACCTCGACAAAGTAACTGGCGTCGAACTCACAGGTGGCACTCAAACCATCGACCTGAAAATGGCGCAGGGAACGCCCACTACTAGTGCGGCCAGCTTCCTAGTAGGGCTGGACGACATCAAGTCGAAGATTACTCCCGACCACAGTTACACTACGGATAGTCCGCTGACGCTCTCCGTCTCGCTTCAGACGAGTGCATCGGCCACTCCTAGCAAGACCGTCCAGAAAGTATCGTTCACCGGTGAATTGAAGAGCGCCACGCCGGCCAAAACAACCAAACAGCCGGCTGCAGTGAAAAAATCGAAGCAGCCAGTGAACCCAGCGCCGGAAGGCACTGCCACCAACCGCTAGGAGACATCAATGCCCTGGCTAATATCAGACGGTGCCCAGCAATAAGGGGGACGTATGTCGGCCGATGCCCGCACTGATAGCGGACGCTCATTGTCCTCCTCCGGTGACTGCTTCACCAGAGATGAGGCTATGCTCGCCCGAGTAGCTCAATAGCTCGTGCGCGCCCAAAAGTGCGGCTGTACTCTTCGAACAATTTCAACCCACAACCCGACCCACAAAATGGTGTGCCTTATACGACTTCCGCGAGCTTTGGCAGTCCCCGCGGTCTTGTAAGTCGTTGCCTAGTACGCTCAGATTCACACGGTGGAAGTCATAGGTTCGAATCCTATAGCGCCCACCATCCCCTTCATCGAAAGAACCTAGAAACAAGAACTAGAAAAACGAAGAGTGACACCTGACGTGTCGCTCTCGTTTGCTGCATCGACTTTTATACAGCTCAACCCTCGGCAACTAAGGCCAGGGTTTTCCGCCCCTAATCTCCCGTTCCCATCAGCGAGACGTTTGTGGTTCCCATCTGCGCGTTGTCCATCACCGTCAGGTCGGCGGATCTGGATCCCGTCGTCGTCGGGGTAAATGTCACCGAGACGATGCACGAGCGGTTAGGTGCGAGCGAGGTGCAGTTGTTTCTCTGGCCGAAGTCGCTCATGTCGGTTCCGGTGATGCTTACGCCCGTGATCGTCAACAGCGTTGTGCCCGTGTTGGTAATGGTCACATTCACGCTCTTGCTGTGGCCTTGCTTCACCGTGCCGAAGTTGACTGGGTTGGGGTTGAACGAGTCTTTTGGATTGATGACCATCGCCGTGAAGCCCACCTGCTGCGGACTTCCCGGAGCGTTGTCGAAGAAGCTGAGAGTGTTGGTGCGTGGACCGATCTGGTTGGCGTTGAAGAAGACTTCGACGTCGCAGGTGTGTCCCACAGCCAGCGTTTTCGGGCACGAGTTCTGCACGCGGAACATACCGCCGCCATTTTTGCCCGTCAAGGTGATGCTGGTGAACGTCAAGGTAGCGTTGCCGGTGTTCTGCACCGTGATTTCCTGCGAGACCATGGTGCCGAGATAAACATTTCCGAAGTTCACGCTGGTCGGGTTTAGCGTCACCTGCGGTTGCGCCGCCGTCGTGAAGTTGCCCGTCACCGTCGCCGGCGCGGCGGGCATGTGGAAGTTGGTGCTGGCCGCGGTCGTCGAGTCGAATGAGCCGCCGGTCGCCGTCCAGTTGCTGAATGCGAAGCCAGCGTTGGCCGTTGCAGTCACGGGGATGGTTACGCCCGAGGCAAAGTAGCTGCCGGAGGCTGGAGTGACCGTGCCATCTGCTGACGGCGAGGCCTGTGTCGTCAACTGATATTGCGTGTTAAACGACGCTGTGTAAGTTGTCGGCGAAGACGGCACCGTGATGCTGTGCGAGATCGCGCCGCTGTCGGACCAACTGCTCCATACATATTGCACTCCGGTCCCGCCGGATTGCGGCGAACTAGTCGCGATGGTATGCGACGAACCCGACACCCAATTTTCCACCAGCGGAGCCGGAGTCGACGCACCGCCATCGACCGAAACCAGCAGGTTCGCCGGGCTGGTCGTGATCGTAATTTGCACCGATGCGTTGCCGAAGTTGCCCGTCACCGTCGCTGGTGCGGCGGGCATGTGGAAGTTGGTGCTGGCTGCGGTCGTCGAGTCGAATGACCCGCCGGTCGAAGTCCAGTTGCTGAACGTGAAGCCCGCGTTGGCGGTTGCGGTCACGGGGATGGTTGCGCCCGAGGCAAAGTAGCCGCCGGAGGCTGGAGTGACCGTGCCGTCTGCGGACGGCGAGGCCTGCGTCGTCAACTGATATTGAGTGTTGAAGCTCGCAGTATAAGTTGTGGCCGTAGACGGCACCGTGATGCTGTGCGAGATCACGCCGCTATCCGACCAGCTGCTGAATACGTACTGCACGCCAGCCGCGCCTGACTGCGGCGAACTGGTCGCGATGGTGTGCGATGATCCTGGCACCCAGTTTTCAACCAGCGGGGCTGCCGTTGCTGTGCCACCGTCGGCCGAAACCAGCAGACCGGAGGGGCTCGTTGTGATTGTCACCGCCACTGTGGCGGGAGAAATGTTCACGCACCATCCGCCGCCGATGGTCGCTGCGCCGCTGCCCGAGTTATCCATCGCATACAGCGCCCAAGTTCCGTTCGGAGCCGTGCCGCTGAACATCGAAGAGAGCGTCGCCGATCCGTCGGTGGCCGCGTAGTTCGACGCGTTCACCGTAGGCGCCGGCGCGGGGAAGACCAGGCTGGTGCTGCCCGTGATCGACGTGGGTTTGTAGGTTCCGCTAGTGAGCGGAGAGCCTCCGGGTATTAAGCCGGAAGCCGCATCATCGAGCGTGATGTTTACGCTGCCGATCGTCGAGCCATCTCCCACGCTGGCGAACGGAATGATTTTCGCGCCGGTTGGGCCCACCAACAACAAATCCGTCTGCGCGATGTCACTTGAGCTGATGTTGTTGAGGTTGACGGTGACGGCTCCGACGTTGCCGCTCAGACCCGTTACGAAGATATTCGACGGATAGGGCGTGGCAGCGCCCGCGGTGCTGGGCACGGTGATTGCACCCGTGTTGCAGAACTGGTTCCCGGTCACCACAGTGTGGTTGTTCACGGTTTGCGTGATCATTCCGCTGCTGCCCTGGAAGTTGACCGTGCCGTTGTAGGCCGCGGTGACGATTCGGCTACCCTCTGTGGTAAACGAGGTGGTGCAGCTGGCTTGTCCGTTGCTTACAGGCACGGTGTTGCCGCCGCTGCACGTGAAGTCGTTTGCGGGGTCCGAGAACGTGACCGTGCCTTCGTTCACTGTCGTGTTGGAAGTTACCGTCGCCGTGAACGTGACTGAGTTGCCGGGAGCCTGGGTGAACGATGGATTGTTGCTCGAAGACACCGAGGTTGTGGTCGGAGCGGCCACAATGATGAGCGAGAAGTTGGCCGTTACGCTCTGCGGCGCCGTCATGGTGATGCTGGTGGAGGCGCTGGTCGAGTTTGCGACGTTCCCTGTCCAGTTAGTGAAGCTGAAACCGGCATTCGGTGTGGCCGTCAGAGGTACCACGGTCCCGGAGGTGTAGTAGTTGCCAGAAGTGGGCGTGACGCTCCCACCGACGATGGGATTCACCGCAGTGGTCAGCTGATATTGCGTGGCGAAGCTGGCGGTGTAGGTCGTGGGTGTCGAAGGCACGATGATGGCGTGCGAAATAGCTCCGCCGTCGGACCAGCTACTAAAAGCGAATTGAATGCCCGTTCCGCCGGATTGCGGCGAAGTGGTCGCGATGGCATGCGGCGAACCGATCATCCAGCTTTCGACCAGCGGGGCTGCCGTGAACGGGCCGCCATCCACCGAAACCAGCAGATTAGCGGGGCTGGTCGTGATCGTGATCTGCACTGAGGCGGGAATAAAGTTGCCCGTCACCGTCGCCGCTGCAGCGGGCATGTGGAAGTTCGTGCTGGCCGAAGTGGTGGAGTCAAAACTTCCGCCAGTCGACGTCCAGTTGTTGAATGCGAAGCCGGAGTTGGCGGTTGCGGTCACGGCGATGGTTGCGCCCGAGGCAAAGTATTGGCCCGAGGTCGGCGTGACCGAACCGTCAGCGGACGGCGAAGCCTGCGTGGTCAACTGGTATTGCGTGTTGAAGCTGGCGGTGTAGGTCGTGGCCGATGAAGGCGCGGTCACCGAATGCGAAATCGCGCCGCCATCCGACCAACTGCTGAATACTTGTTCCGTTCCGCCAGAGATGGCCTGCGGCGAGGTGGTGGCGATGGTATGCGACGATCCCACGACCCAGTTGAAGGTCTGCGGAGCAGTGGAGGTTACACCATCGACAGTAATCGACAGATTGGCAGGACTGGTGGTAACGGTGACGGAGTCGAGAATATTGATCGTTGTGCTGACCGTCTGATTGTCCACCGCAGCCGTGCCCGTGCCCGCGCCTGGTGTCGACCCTGCCGTGTAGGTCGAGGTCGCCTGGCCGCTTGTAAGCGTGGTGTTGGTCGGATTCACGCTGCTGTCCAGCGTGCCGCCGAAAGTAACGGCTGTGCCGTTGGGAACGCTGAATCCGCCAACGCCGTTGGAGTTGTGTGTGAGGTCGGCTGTAAGGGTCGAAGTGCCACTTGGTTCAATTTGGGTCGGATTGGCGCTGACGCTCAGCACCAGCCAGGGATTGAAGGTGTCGGTCCCACCCCCTCCTGCTTGAACGGTGTCGCAGCCGCTGGCACCGGGTCCGCCGTTGCAGCCCCACCAGTTGTTGGTGAGGGTGCCGGCGGTGCTGGCGTCTATGGCAGCGCCCGTCCCTCCGCCCGGGGCGCTGTTGCCCACGAAGCGCGAGTTGGAAGCTGTGACCGTGCCGGACGTCTCGGCAGAAATTCCGCCGCCAAGCCCGGCACCCTCTGTCACGTGGTTGCCGGTAAAGGTGGACCCGCTGATGGTAAAGGTGGCGCCCGTCTCCAGCGTGGCAGAAATTCCGCCGCCGGAAATAACCGCGGTGTTACCGGAGAAAGTCGAGGTTGTGACGGACAGATTACCGCTGCCGTTTGGTCCCTCGACGAACTCAATCGCGCCGCCACCCCCGTTCGCGGTATTGTTCGAGAAGGTCGAGCTGGTGATCGTGAAACTACCTGGGGTTTCGAAGTCGATCGCACCGCCGTCGTCGCTGTTGGTTGGCTCAGAATTCGAGCTCAGCACCACGTTGGTAAGGGTGAGATCGTCACCTACGTCCGGGCCACCGGCGAGAATGGCTCCGCCGCCAAACTGGCAGTCGGTACCGGTGGTGCAATTGCCTCCCTGCAGGGTTACGTTCTGGATCGTGAGTGGGTTGCTGCCCGCGAAAGTGAAATCCTCTTCGAAGATTCGGTCGTGGCCGTCGGTCTGCTGGATGATCGTGTTCGAGACTGTTCCTGTGCCGTTGATCGTTAGGCTATAGCCGGATGCCCCGCCGACTTGGAGTTCGCCAGTTTCCAGGCTAGTGAGGCTATACGTGCCTGCGGGAAGGTTGATGGTGGTGGTGTCGGGAGCGAAGTTATTGGCAAGGCAAACTGCCTCGCGCAAGCTGAGCGTAGATGGAACCGAGGTGGTGCTGGTGGTGCACGCATTGATGGTGTCGATGTCGGCAGTCGTGTTTACATTCAACGCCATACTCGCTGGGGAGGTCACTAGCGTTGGGGCCGACTGCGACGAAGTGAGAACAACGATGTCGCGATCCGAGTTGATCTTGTTCGGCAGGGCTAGAGCCGCAACCGGTGCGCTGGAGAAAGAAACGTCGGCGCTGGTGCTAGCGGTTTTGCCGGAGGTCTCGAGCATATGGAGTTGGCTGGCTGCTGCGTCGAGCACCATTAAGTCGTGCGTGGAAGACTGGGCCAAACGCGGTGAGCTAAAAGCCGAGGCTGAGACCGGTCCCGCGGGTGCCGAGCCGGTGTAAGGCAGTTGCTTGGCTACGGTCCACGCGCCCAGGGCGGTCGGATTCGGCGGAATGGCCGGCTTTGCGTGATGTCCTCGGATCGCAGCGCGGCGAGCGGGAAGTTCGGCCGCCGTCAGAGGCGTTGTGTTCAGGGTTCCATGTTGCAGGATGTGGATGGTTCCATCGTCAGCCAAAACCGAGATTTCCGTTCGGCCGTCGCGGTCCCAAATGAAATCGCCGAGGGCCAGGCCCTTCACGTTAAAAGGAACAGTGACCGTCTCGGTCTGCGGGTTCGAAGCCAGCGCGTTATAGAAAATGGCAACGTTGGAGCCTGCGCCGACCGCCAAGTCAGCTCCGCTGCCCAGGTTTCCCCAAGACATAGCATCGCCGCGCGCTGGCAGCGGATAAATTCCACCGGAGGTGAGCCCCTCCGCGC
Source organism: uncultured Acidobacteriaceae bacterium (assembly GCA_963771965.1). Classification (GTDB taxonomy): domain Bacteria; phylum Acidobacteriota; class Terriglobia; order Terriglobales; family Acidobacteriaceae; genus Sulfotelmatobacter. Next base: position 877,256 of record CAVYVM010000011.1, on the reverse strand, counting down.
TGGGGGCGAGAATGGCCAACTGCGGGCCGTTCGGACCGTCCGTGCTCACTCCGACATGGCCATCGGCGGTGACGGCCAACGCCGTTACTTGGCCGGGAAGAGTTACCACTTGGGGAACGAGCAGATTTCCGTGTCCATCGCCGGCTAGCAAGTAAAGCGCGCCGCCCCGCGAGGCAACCAATAGGTCTTTGGAACCGTCACGATTGAAATCGCCGGTCGCCAGCAGATCGGGAGATCCGGGGACGGCGAAGGCCGCAGCTTGCGGCAAGAAGGTAGACGGAACGTTGCCTTTCGCCGCTTTGCCATAGAGAGTCAAGTCGGTGGGAGCGTAGGCGTCGGGATTGCCACGCATAAGGGCGACTACGCCGGCATTTTTAGTAGAGTAACCAGCCACCACATCCATGGCGCCGTCGGCGTTAAAATCAGCCGCCGCCATCGCAGTAGGAATCGCAGAGCCATTCTGCAATGCCGCCGTGGCATCGGAAGACCCCGTGTAAGTGACCTTCAAAGTCTGGGGATTCTTCAGGTTAACCAGAGGCTTCCCGGCACTGGGAAGGATGGTTGCGCCCGTCGTCGCCGCGTGGGTGCCGGCAAATGGAAAATACGAAACGACAAGGAGGGTGGCAATAGCAAGCAAGGCAAAGCCGCAGGTGCGGCTCAGACGAGGGCGCAGCATCATGAAAATCTCCACGCCGGAAAATTAAATTTCTGTACAGTCCGCAGGTCGGTCGCGGCAGACACAGATAATCTTTGCCGGCGTTATTTAGAATTCCCTGGGTTCATCGAGATCGCAATAGCTGGGGGATGGTGATCTCGAAAGATCGCGGTAGGCATGGTCTAATGATCCAATAAATAAGTCAAGATGAAAGAACTTGCGACTTGTTAATTTTCAGCTACTTGGGACAGATAGCCACCTTTTTTACAAATAATGACTTGACAAACGGGCGTAGATGTTGGACCATTCGCCCTCTCATTAACTCATCAGTTCGGGCCCCGTTTCTCCAAATTACTTCAGGTGGTGTGGCTCGCATGTTCGAGGGTAAGTATCTTGTGCCGAACCTTGACGGTCGCAGTGATGGTCGCAGTTTGATCGTTACTACTCAAGCCGAAGATCGGCCCAGCTCGAATGTAACTTCCCCACTAATCAGGCTCGACCCTATCGCTCCAGAAGATGAACCGTTTCTCTATCGTACTTTTGCCAGCACCCGCAGCGATGAGATGGCACTTACTGGATGGAATGCCCAGCAACAAGACCTTTTTCTGCGCATGCAGTACGAGGCTCAACGCAGTTCGTACCTGATGCAAATGCCCGACGCCGAGTATTGGGTGATCCGGCGCGATGAAATGGCGGCAGGACGGCTAATTCTTCATCGGACATCGGAAAAAATATACGTCGTCGATATCGCCCTCATTCCGGAGTTTCGCGGCCTGGGAATTGGTTCGGACCTGATGGAAGCGGTCATCCACGAGGCCTCGCTCGCCGGTAAGTCCGTCGGCTTGCATGTTGAGCGCTTCAATCCAGCTTTGCGCTGGTATGAGCGGTTGGGGTTCACCGTGATTGGTTCCGGCCCAATCTATCTCGAAATGGTTTGGCGGCCGCAATCGCAGACTCCAGTCGCCGACAAGAAAGAAAACGATGAAGTTACACCAGATACGGTAATGGGTTATGTCAATTTATCTGACTAAGGCTATGTTCGAGCAGAACCTTAACACGACATTCTGGCTCATTGATGAGGGGTCCGAGCCGTACGCAATGGACTTGATTGAACTGGCCAACGGGCATGCCACGCCGCGGCAGGAGCAGTTTTCGCTGCGCTTTCGCGGCGATCGTAACCGGGTTTGTTCGCAGCGTATCTATCCGATGAAGCACGATTCCATCGGCGACTTCGATTTGTTTTTGGTTCCAGTCGGCCGGGACGAAACCGGCACGTTTTACGAAGCAGTATTTAATCGTCTGATCGAGGCGAAGACTCAAACGCAATCCTGAGGAGGGGAAAGATGACGCAACCGTATATTGGGGAAATCAGAATGTTTGGCGGAAACTTCGCGCCATACGGATGGGCTTTTTGTAACGGCGCGCTCCAGAGTATCTCGCAGAATGACACGCTATTTAATTTGATCGGAACGACTTATGGCGGTGACGGCCAACAGACTTTTGCGCTGCCTGACCTGCAGGGCCGCATTCCCATCCACCAGGGACAGGGAAACGGACTCTCCACTTACGTGCTAGGTCAGAAAGCTGGGTCGGAGACGGTGACATTGACCACCAGCCAGTTGCCCTCGCATCCGCACGTTGCGATGGGTAGCGCCACCGGAAGCGCAGCGAGTACTCCCTCGAACAATACTTGGGGGAACAGTCAGATTCAGAACAAGTCGTTTGGGCCGGGAACCTCGGCGAATAATACGCTGAATAATGCGTCTATAGCCCTGACCGGTGGCAGTCAACCGCACGACAACCTAATGCCATTTCTGGTGCTCAGTTTCATTATTGCATTGACCGGAATTTACCCAACACAGTAACTCGAATGAAAGCGGCAAGACTACTTGTGGGAGAAAAAAGCTATGAGTTTACAGTATCTTGGCGAGATTCGTATCGTCTCATTTTCATTTGCGCCCAAGGGCTGGGCATTATGCAATGGGCAAACCATGCCGATTAACCAGAACCAGGCGCTCTTTTCGCTGCTGGGAACTACCTTTGGCGGCAACGGAATAAATACTTTCATGCTGCCCGATTTCCGCGGGCGCACACCCATGCACGCTGGCTCGCAACAGGGTTCTCCGGCATATACTCCGGGCCAGTCAACCGGAGAAGAGCAGCACACACTGCTCGTGACGGAGATGCCGGTGCATTCACACTTCGCCAAGGCCAGCACCGCGAGCAACACTCTAGGCAGTCCGTCGGGGAATTTTTGGGCGACTGGACCCGCGCAATACGCCGCTTCTCCCATTAACACGGCGATGGCGGGAAATGCAATTGCCCCTGCCGGGGGAAGCCAGCCACACGATAACCGTTCGCCTTACCTGGTACTCAATTTCATCATCGCGTTGACGGGAATTTTCCCCTCGCGAAACTAAGCGGAGAATCCGCAGGAGGGTTCAGTATGTCCGATCAGTATCTTGGCGAGATCAGGATGGTAGGTTTCAACTTTGCGCCGAACGGTTGGGCGCTGTGCAATGGGCAATTGCTGTCTATCTCCCAGAACACGGCATTGTTTTCACTCTTAGGCACAACCTTCGGCGGCGATGGCAAGAGCACCTTTGGCCTGCCCAATCTCCAGGCTGTGGCCCCCATGGGATATGGAAACGGCGCTGGATTGACGCCGCGATCTTGGGGCGAAACCGGCGGCGAATATTCGGTCACATTGCTGCAGACCCAAATGGCTGCGCACAACCACGGAGTTGCCTGCATCAGCGGCGCGGGAACTTTAGATTCGCCGAACGTGCCGGGGAACACCGTATGGGCCAGCGAGGGAACACAACGAGTGCCCCCGCCCCTTTACGCCGCTGCCGCCACCCTCGTGTCAATGAATCCGGCGGCAGTGCAAAACAATGGCGGAAACCAGCCGCATAACAACATGCCGCCGAACTTGACCATAACCTTCGTCATCGCGCTGCAGGGAGCCTATCCGGCACGTGGCTAAGAGCGTGGGCTTCTGAAATCGCTCGGCTGAGGTCTCTGGGGAAATAACGGAAAGAGTGCCGCCGCACGATTAGTGCGGCGGTGCTTTCTGCGAATTCTTATCCTCCGAATTCTTATCGTCGAGCAGATCGAGGCCAAAACTTGGATGCTCGTAAGTTCCGGAGATTTTTACCGGGACAACTTCGCCTTTGGGCTTCTTCTTGAAAAACGGATTGATCGCTTTCAACAGAAATGCTTTGGTGCCATCGGTAGTGTTCGAGATCTTGGTATCCACGAGTAAGTGACCGTGGAGATCGATTTTGTGAGTGATCAGGCCGTACGTGCCGTGCATGCGAGCCGCCGCGCCGGGAACCCCAAAAGATAATTCCGAGAAGCTCGCCTTACCGCCCACAAGGTTGACCTGCCCTTTCAAGGCCGTGAGGACGGTTTCAGGGTCCTCACGATTTTTTTCTCCGCGCGCCCCTGCACTTAGTTTGTCCACATCCTGCTGGGTCGATGAGTCGGAAAACGTTCCGTCGTCAACTCCAAACTCCCCGCTCATCTTCAGCTTTTCTAGGAACGATTCGTCCCCGGAGGGGATCTCCGCTTTAGCCTGCAGTGTCACGCTGCCAGACATTGGCGCGTGATTCGATTGAACAAACAACTTCAGAAGATCTTCAATGCGCGCATGGCTCAAATTAAGATCGATGAGAGCAGTTTTTCCGTTGCCATCTGGCGACGTGGCAATGCTGCCTTTGGCGACGACGTGCGTTTTCCAAAAATCCGCGGTCACACGCTCCAGGAATGTATCGCCCCGCGTTGCATCGACATACGCGCTGAACTCTGACGTCAAACGCATCGTGTGTCCGCCCGACTTCACTTCAAAATCAGGCGTGTCGGTTTTGCCCGCGATATCGATGTGCGCGAGTTTGCCCTCGAACTTGCCAGTCGAAGACAAGGTGCCCGCGATTCCCCCGTACACGCTCAGGTCCGCCTGCGCGAATTTGTAATTGCCGGAGATCGGCGTTTCCCCCGGGTCACTTTCATTCCACACTCCGAACTTCCCTTGGGCAGTGACTTCGCCTGGCGGTTCGGGATTGTGAACGCTCACCTGGTAGCTGAGAGGTCCGGACCATCCGACATCTTTCAAAAGCGCATGATGCACGTCGAAGCGCAAAGGCTCTTTGCCGGGATCGTGCAAGGCAAACTCGATCGCAGATCCATCCGCAGTAATTTCATCGATTGTGATTTTCGACCGGCTTGTGTGAATGGCTGCGCCAGTGCCAAAAGGCGGGATCAACACGCGTAGACCTTCAGCTCTAATTTGGCTGATGTGCTGGGAGAGAAGGCCACTGTAGCTTCCCCGGATGGTTAGCTTTTCCACGGTTATCAGTGGCTTGGAATTGGCCGGGCCATGGATGAAAACTACTCCCTCAAGAATGCAACCGGGTGATGGAAAATAAGTCTCGCGAAACGAGTGCACCTGCACTTGGCTGTCGCTGGCCTCGCGCAAATTCTGGAGAACCGAAGCCTTCCCGAACGGCCACCATCGGATCATTCCGAAAGCAATCGCGCAGACCAGAACACCCATCGCAGCGACGATCAGGAGAATGAGACGGGAAGACCTCCGTACGCTGGGCCGTGAATGAGGCTTTTTAAGCGTCGCAGTTGCGGAGGTAGACATGAAGATGTTGGAGGCAGCGGCATGCGTTTCGGTTGCTGTCTGAAATCGTCTATTTGCAGCATAGGCTCAAGTGACAGCCTGCGCCAGCCTCATGGCAGGTTTTCGTTCGAACCGAATCGTTCCGTGCCATTTTCCGTCATTTCTCTGCGTAGCTGACTCTCCAGATTGAGTTCGATCCATCGTCGCTTACTAACAGCGACCCGTCGGCAGCTACCGTTATCCCCACGGGCCGACCCCAGACGTTGCCATCCGGCAGCACGAATCCGGTGAGGAAGTCTTCATACTCGCCGCTGGCGTCGCCGCTCTGGTGCAACGGCACGCGAATCACTTCATAGCCCACGCGCACCGCCTTATTCCACGATCCGTGCTCCGAGGCGAAAATATCCCCAGCATATTCGGCAGGGAATTGTTTGCCCTGGTAGAAAGTAAACTCCAACGACGCGTTGTGCGGCTGCAATAGGACATCCGGCACGATGGCCTTGTCCTTTAACTCGGGGTGCTTACCCTTGTGCCGCGGATCCTGATGCCCTCCGATATACCACCAGGGCCAGCCGTAAAAGCCGCCTTCCTGTACGTGCGTAATGTAATCCGGAACGAGGTTGTCTCCCAGGGCATCGCGTTCATTGACCGAGCACCAGAGTTCGCCAGTCTTTGGACTCACTGCAATTCCCCCGCCTGCGTTGCGAATGCCATAGGCATAAACTTTGAGCACGCAATTCTCTGGATCGCAAACCAGAATATCCGCGCGATTCTTCTCACGCGGTGTGGTGTCGGGGTCATCGACGTTTGAACCCGACCCGACGGCCACGAACAACTTCTTGCCATCTTCAGAAAATGCCAATGCCCGCGTCCAGTGACCGCCTGGGGCCGGCAGATCGGCGATGTGCTGTGGAGCGCCGCTCGCCTTCAAATCGCCATTGTGATACGCGAACCGAACCACTTCGTCCTCGCTTCCTACATAGAGCCATTGCGGATCAGGTCCGGGAGGATAGAAGGCCAGGCCATAAGGACGCTTCAGGCCGCTGGCGAAAAGGGCTACCTGCTCGGGCTTGCCATCGCTGGTCAGCCCGCGAAATACACGGATGTGTCCAGGGTCGCTCTCTGCGAGAAAAATATCGCCGTTGGGGGCGGTGCGCAAGGTGCGGGGATTTTCCAGAGAGCTGGCAAACAACTCTACCTTGAATCCGGCAGGCGCCACCGGCCACGCATTCTGCGGCCGCGCCACCAGTTGTGGGCCGTTTTCCGCTGACCGCGTCGTATAAGGCTCTGGAAGATCTTTCGCCGTAATCTTGCGAACCGTCCCCGGCTTCTCATAGCGGAAGTCGGTAAACGGTGGCATAGGCGGCGGAGCCTTCAACTTCGACACGCTCGTATCAGCCGGCGCTGCGGTCGCCGCCGCCGGCTGCGCGCTTAGCGCAGGCAGAGTGGTGGTGATATACGTCACGATCTGCCAGCGCTGCTTTGTCGGTAATTGTGCCCACGAAGGCATCCCATTATCTTTGTCGCCTTGCGTGATGAACCAGAATATTTCACCTGGCGGAATGGAATCGAGCTTCCCGCCTACCAGCGACGGCACATTCCCCGTGCCTTTTCCCTGCTTCCCATGGCACGACAGGCAATTCTTCGCGTAGAGCGGCTTTCCGGCCTGCGCGGCCGAATCCTGACCTTCGTAGGGATTCTTCATCTGCTTAGTCGAATCCGGAGCGTTGTGGAACTTCGTGTCGACAGGGGCTGCGAAAAGCAGTGAGGGCAACAGAAACGCCCCGATAAGGGTGTGCGGGCGAGGGAGCGAGCGCATGGATCCTCTCAAGAAAATTTTGATCAGATGGATATTACACGAGACCTTGGATGCACTTGAAGAGCGCTGGGATTGTGCAAGAAACGGCTCGAGAACTTACATCGCGCTCTGGCCTTGGTCGAACCAAGTACATCAAGCCTGTCAGCGAGAGCTTGAGAAGCCGTTCCGGACCTGGCCCGGTTCCGAACTTTGGCCCGAATCTATGGTAATCAGGGTTCGTAACTTTATTCTCCTCAATACAACCTTCGATCCATCAAACTTGATCTGACATTGGATAAAGCCGTATAAGCTAAGAAACACAATAATCAGCCCCCGACCTGCGGATGGAGTCCTTAATAATGCGATCCTGGAAGCTTCTTCTTTTAGTCCTCGCCCCAACCTTGTGTTTAGCGGCTCAGCCCGACCGCATTATGGGCTCCATTGAGTCCAGGCAGATGGTTACTTTGCGGGGAAGCGTGCATCCCAAAGCTCAACCCCAGTTCGACCTGGGGCCGGTCGACCCGTCCTACCAGCTAGGCTACGTCACCCTCATCGTCGCGCCTTCGCCTAGCCAGCAAGCGGCGCTGGATCAGCTTCTCGCGCAGCAACAGGACCGCTCTTCCGCTAACTTTCACAAGTGGCTCACTCCCGAACAGTATGCCTACCGATTCGGCATGAGCCAGAGCGACGTTGCCAAGATTACCGGATGGCTGGAATTGCAGGGATTTACCGTGCTGCAGGTGCCTCGAGGCCGAAATTCCGTGATCTTCAGCGGCACAGCGGCGCAGATTCAAACTGCCTTCAACACCGAGATTCACCGCTACGAAGTCAACGGCGAAAGCCACATCGCCAACTCAAGTTCGCTGTCATTGCCTGCGGCGTTGAGCGGCGTTGTCACCGGCGTTCGCGGGCTTCACGATTTCCGCTTGAAGCCAATGTATGTCCGCGCCGTTCCAGGCGACGCGAGCGGTCCTCGTCCGCATTACACCACCACGATTCTGGGCAACACTACTTACTTCCTCGCGCCCGGCGACATCGCCACTTTGTACAATCTTTCTCCCCTTTATAACGCTACGACGCCCATCGACGGCACGGGCCAAAAGCTGGCAATCGTGGGCCAAACAGATATTTATCTGGCCGATCTTGTCGACTTTCGCAATGGCTTCAACCTGCCTTCATTCACCTGCACCACAGCCAGCAGCGGACTCATCACTAGTTGCAACACCACGAATTTCGCATATGTGCTCCTCGGTACGGACCCGGGTTCACCCTCTTTGGGAGACCTTTTCGAGTCCGACCTCGATGTGGAATGGTCCGGGGCCGTGGCGCGCAACGCTCAGATTGTCTTTATCAATGCCGAAACCGCCAACGGAGTGAACGACGCGCTCAGCTATGCCATCAGTAACGTGACTGCGCCAGTCATCAGCATGAGCTACGGAGCTTGCGAGCGTGAAGCGGGCACATTAGAGACTGAGCTGCAACAGGCGAATTCGGAAGGCATTACAATCATGAACTCATCCGGCGACACCGGTTCGGCTGAGTGTGACTTCAATCCCCCCGGTTCCACGAATACCACTACCCCTCCCCCACCTTACAGCTTTGCAGACGGAGGTCTGGCAGTGGGCTATCCGTCGAGCAGCCCGGAGGTCACAGGTGTGGGGGGCACTTCAATTCCTTCGGCAGACGACACCACCATATTTGGGCCAACCAACGGAACGGATGGCGGGTCGGCGCTCATAAAGCTGACTAACCAAGAGGTCTCTTGGAACGACGACGAGGCCCTCGCTGATTTCTGTCTGGCAAATCCTTCCAATTCATTCTGCAATCCCAGCCCCGGCGTGAAGGTGACATCGGCTCAGACCTACCAGCAAGATTATTGGATTTCGATCGGTGGCGGCGGTGTAAGCAATTGCTACAATCCAACGCTGGCTGCGAAGTGCACCGCCGGATTCCCGCGACCCAGTTGGCAGCAGGCGATCACCATCCCCGGCCTGACCAGTCCGCAGAGCACCTATCGGCTGGTACCGGACGTGTCGCTCTTGGCATCTCCAAACTTCCCCGGTTATGTTTTTTGCACTCCGGTAGAGGAACTTGCCAGCACCAGCCCTTACGACACGGAAACCATCAGCAGTTGCGCCAGCAGCATCGCGACAGCCGCGGACGGCACAATCGTCAGCGGCAACTTCGTAATCCAGCCGTCAATAGTCGGCGGAACGTCGGCCTCCAGCCCGGTATTTGCCGGAATCATCACACTCGTAAATCAGTATCTCGGCAGCTCTGGACTCGGCAACATCAATCCCATGCTTTACACTTTGGCCGCGACTCCGGCGAATGGCGTTTTCCACAAGGTAGATAGTGGTGACAGCAACGTCTACTGCCAGGGGGCTACTCCATCCGGACAGCCCGCTGACGTAATCTGTCCCGGCAGCACCGGCAGCACCGAGGTTTTCGGCTTCGAGGCTTCCAGTGCCGATACCACAACTGGATACAACTTGGTCACAGGTCTCGGCTCGGTGGACGCCAACGCTTTGGCCACCGCATGGGCCGCTTCACGCACTGCGAGTTCGGTTACGATTTCGCCTTCCGCAACGAACGTGTACGCGGGAAATTCTGTGAACTTCACAGTCGCGGTTACCCCGACGACCGGCGTAGGAACTGTAAGCTTCTCTACACTCAACAACGGCACCACGACAGTTCTAGGAACGGCCACGCTGAACGTTCCTTACCCCGGTACGAGCAGTGGAACGGCGACCTTCGCCACCACGTCGCTTCCAGCCGGCTCCAACAGCGTCACCGCTACCTATGAAGGGGACGCGACTCACGGTGGCTCCACATCGTCTGTTCCTGCCGTGGTAAATGTGACCATCCCGTTCACAATGTCCGCGAGCCCAGTGGCTCTCAATATTTCTGCAGGGCAAACTGCAACCTCGACAATAACGATTACGCCTGCGGCGGGCTTTACTGGGGCGGTGAACTTCACGAACTCTACCTCGTCAGCTGCGGGCAGTTGCAGCGCGGGCTTACCGGCGGGTGCGCTCTGCTCCTTCAGTCCCGGAAGCGTCAGCTTGAACGGCACCAGTGCATCGGCTGTTATTTTGACCATTACCACGGCTCCGAATATGGCGCTGCCCTCCGGTGCGCAGAACATAACTGTCACGGGCACTAGTGGCAGCGCATCGGGCTCGGCCACGGTCGGCCTCACAGTCACCAAGACCACAGAGACGTTCTCCATCGCCTCGACCAACGGCCTTACTTTCCCAGTGTCTCCCGGAGGAACAGCCTCGGTCTCGATTGCCGTTAGCAGCAGCACTGGCTTCATCAATACGAGCAATAACACCACTGCCGTGCCGGTTACCTACAGTTGCTCCGGCATCCCGACAACGGCGGAAATTGCCTGCAATTTCAGTCCCGGCAATGGCCAATCCATCTCGCAGACTGCGGTGACGCTCAACTTGGTCACAACCGCAGCCACGGCGCAGTCGCGTCCACTGCTCGGACGCGCAAGCCGCGTCTTTTACGCTATGCTGCTCCCTGGTTTATTTGGCATCGTTCTTCTCGGAGGATCGCGAACCCGAGGCGTGCGTCTGCTCAGCCTGATCGTGGTTCTCGGAGTCTCGACGCTCTGGCTCGGCGCATGCGGCGGCGGTAGTAATAGCAGCCAAAAGAATCCCGGAACGCCAGCGGGAAGCTACCAAATCACCGTCAACGCTACGACCGCCGGCCCGGTTCTTATCGCCAATACCGGCACACCGCTAACCATTACGCTTACGGTGAACTGATCGGGATTGCTCGACGTGTCGTGGTGCGCCGGGTTCGATTCGAGGGGAATCGACCTCTGATTCAGGTAATCGTCCGCCGGAACTGTGCCGGAGTACTCGCCGTAAACTTCCGGAAGACGCGCGTGAGATGGCTCTGATCGGCGAAGCCGCACTCGACCGCAACTAAAGCCAGAGGATAATCACGGTCGCGGAGCAAAGAACACGCCGCGCGCACGCGCAGACGCTGTAAGTAATCTCCCGGCGTGCGTTTTTCATAAGTGCGGAATACTCGCGCCAGATGCACCGGGTGCACTCCCGCTTCGTCGGCCAGATCCGCTATGCGGAGATTGTCGCGAAACTCTCCATGCAGCCGTTCTTTCACGCGGCGCAGCCACCACGGCGCAGATTTTTCCCCAGATGCCGCTCCCGCAATCGCTCCCAGCAGGTCAAGCACGTAGCTATCGATCAATAGCGCATCCGCCGTCTGACTCTTGAAGGCCGAGTAGAGCCGAAGCCCCGGCCACAGCATCTCCCCCGCACCGCGATCGAATGCCGTTTGCCGCGGCAGGTGCAAGCCTAACCGTTGGAGGTTTTCGTCGCACAATTCAATGGTAAAGAACGAGGCCCCGTCCGATCAGCGTCGCATGTTGCACTCCCGAGGGATTGAAGACGGCTGTAAACGGCGATAACTCCTCCAACTTTCCCCGATCCCCTTCCAGATAATCGCCTTGAAGCACCACCGTCACGTAGGCCAGTTCATGCTGGTGCCGCGGAACTACGCGTGAGCAAGGTTGCCGCAACGCGGAGAGCAGCACATCTTCCGTGCGCAGCCGTGCCTCTACAGGCGAATAAAACTCGCCTCCGCGCAACAACGTGTTATCTCGGCTTTCCGGCATGTCAATTCAGACGCCTCTGGGCTGGAACCGTTATCGCAACAATGTTTAATTTGTACAAGACCGCCGTCTGGTTGCCATATAGCATTGAACCGAGATTCACTGGAGACTCCTATGAAACGAATTTTTCCAGCCGTCCTTTTGCTTGCTGTTTGTGGTCTTCTGCTGGCAGCCGCCCCCGAGGAGAAATCTCCCAAGCCGCAATATGACGCCAGAAGCCAGCTCCTTCGTCCCGACGACTACCGAGAATGGATGTTTCTCTCAGCGGGCTATGGCATGAATTACAGTCCTAGTCCGGGCAGTCATGAAATGTTCACCAACGTTTTTGTTCAACGCTGGGCCTATCAGGAATTTATCAACTCCGGCAAGTGGCCCGAGCAGACCATGTTCGTGATCGACGAGAGAGACGCGCAGAGCAAAGGCTCGATCAACAAGACCGGTCACTTTCAGACCGATCTGATGGGCTTGGCAGTCGAGGTCAAAGATTCGAGCCGGTACTCCGACAAATGGGCGTATTACGGCTTCGATGCCGACGGCAAGACCGCCGAAGCCATGCCCAAGGGAAACGGCTGCTGGTCCTGCCATGACGAACATGCCGCCGTCGAGCACAGCTTCGTGCAGTTCTATCCCACACTGAAACCGATTGCGAAGAAGTTTGGTGTCTATAACGAGAAACGGGAGGAAGTGACCGACGCTAAGTGAGGTTTTGGCCGGCAACGCCGCTGCGGCAGTTAAATTTTGCTTACTCGGAAGAAGTCGTTGGCTTATTGAAACCCCGGCGAGGGAGCTTATGCTGGAGTTTTCCTTCTCAATGCCGATGATTTCAATGTGCCGAACTTATCTTCTGCCGGGGCTGATCCCGCCCGCGAGAGCCCTCAAAATCCCAATCTGCGTTACGTTGCCCGCCAGCCGATCTTCGACCGGGAGAAAAAGGTATTCGGCTATGAGCTCTTGTTCCGGGACGATATGGAGAACGTTTTTCATGCGATCGATCCCGACATCGCTTCTCGCTCTACCCTGGATAGTTCGCTGCTTGTCGGTCTCGACGTGCTGTGCGACGGGCGCCGCGCCTTTTTGAATTGCACGCGCGACACGTTGATTCGCGGCCTGATTACATTGCTGCCCTCAAACTCGACGGTAGTCGAGATTCTCGAAAGCGTACCGGCCGATCCCGAAGTGATCGCAGCTTGCCAGCAATTGAAAGAAGCCGGATACGTGATCGCGCTCGATGACTACGTCACCGGCGATCCTCGCGAACCTTTAGCCGAGATCGCAGATATCCTCAAGGTGGATGTCAGACTTACCACGCACGAGCAGCGCGCCGCTCTGGTGAAGCAGCACGGCCCCTGGCGCTGCCGCATGCTCGCCGAAAAGGTCGAGACCAACGAAGAATTCATCGCCGCCCGCGATCAGGGCTTCGTCTATTTTCAGGGCTACTTCCTGCGCCGGCCAGAGATGATGACCACGCGCGACGTACCGGCTAACCGCATCAATTACGTGCGCATGTTACAGGCCGTTTCCCAGGGAGATCTCGACTTGCCGGGCATCGAAAAATTGATCAAGACTGAAGCGTCCATCTGCTACCGGTTACTGCGTTACATGAACTCGGCACGCTTCGGATTCAAGAGCGAGATACACTCCGTCCGGCACGCGCTCTCGATTTTAGGAGATCAGGAGGTGCGCCGCTGGGTGCGCCTGGTTGCCATCGTCGGCGCCGGTCAGGATAAAACCAGCGACCTCGTACTCTGTGCTCTGGTTCGCGCCCGCTTCGGCGAGTTGCTCGCGCCGCACGTGCCCCACGGCGAGGCTGACTTATTCCTCCTTGGACTGCTTTCCATGCTCGATGTCATGCTGGCCATGCCCATGTCTGACATCCTCGAAAAGATTCCCTTGGACTCCGAAACCAAAGCCGTTCTGTTGGGAAAGCCCAGCCCCTTGCGTTCGATTTACCAACTTCTGCTGGCGCACGAGAGTGGAGAGTGGTCGGCCGTCCAGACGATCACGGAAAGCTTGCACCTCGATCCTGACGTCGGCGCGAGTTGCTATTGGCAGGCACAGCAATGGGCCCGGGAAGTTTCTAGCGGAGCGTAACCCTCAGTCTCCGGAAGCAGCCTCTAACTTCCGGTGCTGGCCTCCTGTGTAAAACTGGTTTACTTTGCCACTTGCCAGTTATCGTCCGGACGAGTACGATTATCTTGTTCTCATTGGCCACGTTCCCGCGTAGGCCCTCCGCGTCCCAGGCCGTTCCCGGCGGCGCGACGGATCCGAAAACGGATAACCGATACGCAAACATTAGATTGTTTCGCCAGTGCGAAGTTTGCTTCACCAGGTGGCAGTAGATCGCGCTATTAAAGTCGCGATTGTGTTCCAGCCCAACCCGGAATTCAGCATGGAGAGTGGGCCATGCTCCTTGAACGCGTTGTAAGACTTGGGTGAGTAGAAGTATTTCTGAGCCAATGGGTGCTTTAGGCGGGGGTGGTCCGTGTGTTTTGGCCCGGTCCCTTGGCGAGAATGTATAAGTACGCAGCCTTTGGCGAGGCGGCAGCATCCATAGGCAATCGGAAATCGTCTGATTTTTCTGTAATTCTGCTCCGGGTTGAAACCCGGCAAGCAGCTCTGAGAGGACTATGAACGCAGGACCAGGAAGACCCTCCGGTGGTGGAGGTAGGAATCGCAGGCGGCGCGGACGCCGCCCCAGTAATCAACGCGGCCCTCGCGCAGCCGGTCCCAGCCAGTCGCGGCACAATCAGGACGGCATTTACACCGCTCCCATGGACCACAGTTACCGCGCCACCATGTCCGGTAACGGTAACAACGGCCAGGGATCGCGGCGGGGCGCTCGACCCGGTTTCGGAGTGGCTTTTGCGCCAGCCGACCCTGAGCCTCTGCCCGCGTTGCGAGAAGATTCCAACTCGCGCATCTTTGCCTTCGTCGACGACCTGTTTTTTGCCGCCAAGATTCAGGAGACGGCGCGCAAGCTCAACGTGAAAGTCGAATTTGCCAAGAGCGACAAAGACTTGGCCGAGCGTATGCTCCAAAACGGCGAAGAGAAGCCGTCGCTGATTATCTTCGACCTGAACAACGCCAACGCCAAGCCGCTCACCCTGATCCCCAAGCTGAAAGCGAAGTTGAAGAAGGGAACTTCGATCATCGGATTTCTCTCGCACGTGCAGGGTGATCTGAAGCAGAAGGCGCACGACGTAGGATGCGACATGGTTCTGCCGAGGTCAGCCTTCTCGCAGAACCTGCCGCAACTTCTGCGCCGCCACGGCGCGCCCGAGGACGAGAATCCAACGGTGCAGTAGGCTTGTGTGGCGCGGGCGCCCTCGCCCGCGAATGCCGCAGATCGGCAGAACGAACGACTCTACCCCCGGCGGCTGGCTCTAGCCTTGTCCCGGCGATGACTTCCGCTCGCTCCTCTACCCTGGAGGCCAGCTCAACGACCGTCCTCCCAACAGATGCACGTGCAGATGAAACACCGACTGCCCAGCGTCCGGGCCTACGTTCGAGACGGTTCGGTATCCGTTTTCGATATTGCGCCGGCGCGCGATCTCAGCGGCCGCCAGGTGGCAGCGCCCAATCACTTCGGCATCTTCAGCCTGCGCCTCTTTCAAATCCGCAAAATGTTTCTTGGGAATAATCAGCACATGCGTCGGGGCTTTCGGGTCGATGTCTTCAAAAGCGAAAACGTAGTCGTCCTCGTAAACTTTTTTCGAAGGAATCTCGCCGCGAAGAATGCGGCAGAAAAGGCAATTGCTGTTCGCATCAGTCATCGTTCACTCACCATTTCGAAAGATAACACTTGATCACAGCAATTGTCAGCGATGGGTTACTAGAACTAGTTTCAGAAATAGCTCTCGCGTAGAGCACGGCAGGCTGCGGAAAACTCGTGCCTTGATAGAAATCGGGAACGGCATGAGTTCCACTCGTGCCGTAAGGCCTGCAGAATGGGTGAGGCTTTAGCCGCTGCGGAAAAAATCAAGACTAGGAGAACTATGAAACCAAGACTGAAAGCAAATTGATGTCATTCCGAATCGGGCGGTACGCCCGGTGAGGAACCCGCTTTCCCATCACCTGTTACACTATCCTGCCTCTGAGGAAAAAAACCAAGACTAGGAAAACCAAAACTAGGAAAGCTAGACATCCATTAGACCCACAAAATCACGGCGCATCGGAAGCCAAATGCAGGGAGAGAAAAAAATGGGGTTAGAATTCGGAACAGCACGCAATGTTAATTGCATGAGAACACGTTCTTCCTTCCGGCCTCAAAATTGCCGCAACCAATGCCGTTCGAGGTCACAGCGAGACTCCAAGACTCAATGATGAGCACCGAAAAGGATAAGAAAAGCAATGTCCTAAATTGCAATTATGTCGTGGCATTCGCACACCAGCGGGTTCTGGCGGGAATATACAAGCAAAATACGCAGGAGGACGAATGAGAGACGAGCCGACCGTGGTTGGCGACAGAGTTGCGGCACTGAAGGAGCCATCGCACTTGAATGCCATCCGCGAATCGCGAGTGCTTAGCTGGGATCGGGAACATTGGCCTCTTGAGTCCAATCAGCTCTAGGTTGTCGTTCAGAGAGTACGCGTTCGCCTGCGCCGGCGCACATACCGCACTACAATTACTACGAACGCCATAAGAACCAACACGACAAGAACGCCAACAGCAGCGAGGTTGTGCACAGGATCCATCATGGCAAATTGAGCCTTCGTCGTGTAGAACCCATTGAAACTGCGTATCGCTCCGGGCAGTGCGAGCAGATCGTCCTTGCTCAACTGCAACACGTGTTCGTTCGGATGGTATTGCGAACCCGACGGGAACAGCTTCCCTTGCGCGTCTTTTTCAATGTGTCCGCCGAGCATGAAACTCACTGGCCGGTCTTTGACGAACGCCGCGGTTCTCTCTGCGCTGGCAAGATCAGCCTTTGGGTCATCGATCAGCAGTCTCCCCGGCAGCAAAAAATCTCCCGAGAAGAAAAGGCCGGTGTTGCGGTCGTAAAACGACACTTCAGTTTCGTTGTGGCCCGGAGTAGGGATCACGTCTACCGTTCGATTGCCGAGTTCAATCTGCGTAACGCCATTCGGCCAATTCGTGAAATGGTAAAACTGCCGCACGCTATCCAGATCGAACCGCACCACCTGCACGTCTGCAAGATGCATGAACTGCGCGTCGCCTGCGCGATGGTCCAGATGCCTGTGCGTATGCACAACCAGCAGCGGCAGCTTTGCGGAGCCTTCCAACGACAACAAGGTCATCACTGTTTTCTCTAGAGGCATTTCACTTGCGCTTGCGACGGCGCCCGTGTCGATCAGCATCGCCTTCGTTGTTCCAACCAGCAAGTACATGAACGGAGCCTCGAACGTGGAGCACAGGTTCTCGCGCAGGATGAACGTCTGTGCGTTGTATCGATGGAGCTGCAAGGGAGGTTGCGGGTTTCTTGTGCAATCGGCTGAACCTTCGTTCCACTGAACGTCCATCGTCCCTGGAACAAGTGCGCCGGTATCCGACGGTGCTGAACTGGACTGCGACCACACGTATGACGTCACAAGCAGTGTGCAAGAAAGCCACCAGAACGCTGAACGTAACCCGATCACTCTAGCAGCGCTGCCACTCGAATTAGCTGGGATCTTTTCCGAGCCGATCAACCGGAACGTCGGATCTTGTGATAGCCGCTCCGCATCGTTCAAGTCTTCGTATCCTGCCAAGCGACTGTAGATGGACTGCCGCAGTAGATCCGGGAGCGGCAACTGCGTGTTCTTGCCGCGCCGGTCGTCCCTGATGTTCTCGGCAATGAGCGCACTCAATCCCAAACGCTCATCCAATTCGCGCACCAAAAGAAGACCACCGTCGGAAGTGACGCGAGATCCTTGGAAATCAACTTTCAAAGATGGGTTAAACGAGAGCTGAAAGGGCTGATTTTGTTTCTCACCCACTGGATCGAGCCTCCGCAGAGTTCGTTTTACTCTCAAAGCCGCATGAATACTGGCGTTGGCGCGATCATACAACGACTTACTCAGAGTTCAAAAAGGAAATGTGGGGGAAAACCAAGACTAGGAAACCAAGACTAGGAAAACCAAGACTAGGAAAACCAAGACTAGGAAAACCAAGACTAGGAAAACCAAGACTAGGAAAACCAAAACTACGTGCCGATGATCTGCAGCAAGTTCAAGGATTTCGCCATCGAACGATGCCAGTGGCATCTCGGTGAACAGGAAACAAGAAACTAACCACTAACCACTGGTGTCAGTCCAGCCTTACCAGAAATACCGCGCCCTCGGTCGTTTCGGTTTCTGCAGCCAACTGTTTGGCACGCTCGCGATTGTCGTCGGCTACTCGCACCCGCACCCACCAATCGCCTGCTGGACTGCTGAAGCGTTTCACATTCGCCGTCCGATAACGGCGTGTCAGATAGTCGGCGAGTTTCGCGGCTTCGTCTTTATCAGGAAAGCCGCCAATCTGCACCGCCCACTTTCCCCCGATATCAAGCGGCGACGGAGTCTGCATCACTTCCATTTTCACTTCCGCAACCCCCGGCAGATAAACGTCCAGCTTGCGCGCCGCGGCCAGCGACAGATCCAGCATCCGCCCTGGGATGAACGGCCCGCGGTCCGTGATGCGCACCAGCGCGCTGTGCCCGGTCTTCAGATTGGTGACGCGGACAATCGTGCCCAGCGGCAGGGTGCGATGCGCCGCCGTCATGGCGTGCATGTTGTAGACTTCGCCGTTCGATCCCACGCGATTGTGATACGGCGGACCATACCAGCTTGCCCGCCCGGTTTCCGTAGCCAACGGAGTTGTACCAGCAGGAAGAGTAGGTTCGATCAGATCGGCATCGATCTTTTCCGTTGTTGTGGAGTGCTTGGCGGATTGGCCAGAAGAAGTTCCCACTCCTGGAGCCGGCGCTTCCACCGCCGGCGGTTGCTGCGGTGGCGGCGGCACATCGACCCGCGCCTGTTTGGGATGGCCGCAAGCCGAGGAGAACAGTAGCGCAATTAAGAGGATCAGAATTGTCATGACACGAGAAGCGATCTGCGCAAAACCGACCTGCGAACGACTGATCTTCGCAAAACCGATCTTCGTAATAATCTGCGTAAGACGGAGGTATGTAGAACCGATCTGCGTAGAACTGGCGCGCGAAAAAACAGCCCGCGCAAAGCTGCACAGGATGAAGACTATGCCGCTCCCGTTTACTTCGGAGCCGGGCGGTGCTGCTCCATATAGTCGGCCAGTTCGGTGAGCTTTTCGCTGGCTGTGCGCAAGGCCTTGGTCGAGTGTTGCCTCACGGCCGGTACCACCTCGTCGTTCAGGTACTTGATGAACTCGGGAATTTCTTTCTCGATCCGTTCGGCGGCCTCGGCGACAGTCTTGCTGACGCGCGCCGACGCGTCTTCCACCTTGCGGTTGAAGTCGTTCATAACACTCCTCGATACGGCTAAGCGTGAATGAATCCACGCGATGTTGCGGATGCCAGGCTCAAGTATTATTTCGTGGAAGCGCAAGCAAGGTCAATGGCGAGGCATACCTTAGAACAACGCGGCAGATGGGGCGAAGTCCAGGAAGCTGTCTAGTTTCAGCTGTCTAAGATGGACCCTCGATCACACTTCTTGCAGTAAGGATCCTATCCTTGATAAAGTAAGGATATGCCAAAGGTCACTTCGAAGCTTCAGTTGACCGTGCCCAAGAAGATTGCTGACCAGTACGGCATCCGTCCGGGGGACGAACTGGAATGGATTCCTGCAGGGGAAAGCATTCGCGTGGAGTTAGTGCGGCGCAAGGCTACCTACCGGCACGAGTTGACGACCGAAGAGAAGCTGGCGCTGTTTGACGCCAACACGAAGTGGTTGAACGAACTCCAGGCGGAAGAATTGAAAAAAAACCAGGGCAACAGGGTCACTCGCGAAAATCGCGGCTGGACGCGCGAAGAGTTGTACGAAGATGAGAGAGGTCTTCCTCGTGGCTTCCCTCGTGGACACTAACATCTTGGTCTATCGCTGCGACCCGCGCGACCCAGACAAGCGGGAGGCGGCGCTTGAGATCTTGCGCGCCGGGGAGATGTCCGGCGAGCTGCGAATTCCGCATCAGGCGCTGGTTGAATTTGTGAATTCCGTGACGCGGTCGCGGGGCCGGGAAGGTCCCATCATGAAGCTCGAAGACGCTACGCGCCAAGCCGAGTTGTTCGTGGAGGAGTTCCCTGTGCTTTACCCGAATGAAGCTGTATTTCGCCTCGCCCTGTTGGGCAAAGCAGCCTACAAGTTCCCTTGGTACGACGCGCACCTGTGGGCCTACGCCGAGCACTACGGATTGCCTGAGCTTCTCTCCGAGGATTTTGAACATGGCCGCAAATACGGGAGCGTGCGGGTCAGAAATCCATTCCTGGCGGCTGGTCTCGGGTAGTCTGGAAGCGTGAAGACGCGGCCATCCACTGCCGGTTTGTTTTCGATTTCTCAGCAGAGCAAGTTTCGCAAGAATATTCTCGCCTGGTATGAACGTCACCGGCGCGACCTCCCCTGGCGCGCAAGCCGCGATCCCTACCGTGTGTGGCTCTCCGAAATCATGTTGCAGCAAACGCGCGTAGCTGCCGTGCTCGAGCACTACCACGAATTTCTTCGTCGTTTCCCCACAGTGAAGAAACTGGCCGCAGCGCGCGAGGCCAGCGTGCTCGCCGCGTGGAGCGGTTTGGGATACTACCGCCGCGCCCGTATGTTGCACGCTGCGGCGAAGGTCTTGGTTCGCGAACACGGTGGCAAGTTTCCCAAGACCGCGGATGAATTGCGATCTTTGCCGGGAATCGGACGCTACACCGCGGCCGCGATCGCCAGCATCGCATTTGATGAGCCGATTGCAGTTGTCGATGGCAACGTCGAACGGGTGCTGCAGCGCGTCTCAGGGACGCGATTAGCTGGCGAAGAACTGTGGCGGGCTGCAACTCACCTGCTGGATGCCGAGCGGCCCGGCGACTTCAATCAAGCCATGATGGAATTGGGCGCGATGGTTTGCACTCCGCGTGCGCCGTCTTGTTTGATGTGTCCAATCGTCGAATTGTGCGCCACCCGCGGAGAATTAGCGGCGGCAGCAAAGCCTGTGCCGCAAACGAAACGCGAAATTCATTATGCCCTGAACTTCCGAAACGGAAGTCGTCGAGATCGCGAGGTTTTTCTCGTGCAAAGGTCTCCAGACCTATCGCTCATGCCAGGAATGTGGGAGCTGCCAGAACTGAAAAGCGCGAACGGAGGCAGTCCATTGTTCTCGCTCCGCCATTCGATCACCGTGACCGACTACACCGTGCGAGTTTGGCGGAACACTTTACCAGCTCACGCCCCAGGGAAATGGATTCCAATGCAGCGCTTGCGCGAGGTCGCTCTCACCGGGTTAGCGAGAAAAATTCTGCGCAAGGCGGAAACACTTCAATCCACTTAACGCCTTTTCCCGCCTGCCGTTCCGTTGCGGCCATCAGATCTGCTCCGGCTCCTCCGGATCGGGTTCTCGCACCGGAGCGTCCGGATTCTCCGGAGGATTCGGTGGTTCTTTAATCGGCGGCGGCATCGGCTCGAGGGCTTCCGAAGTTCGTAGGGAATCGCAAGGGGCGGTTCAGACTGCAATAAGATCGATGACGAATTCGGCATGCCACTCTGATGCCAGAACGTGTCGAATGGAAGCCATCCTCGCAATGTGGAACACAGCCGTCAGGGGCTGTCGGGCGGCCCATGGTTATTGTCATGATGTTTATCGCCTCGGCACCTACGTCCACGTGATGTACATGGGAGCCTAACGGCGTTTTGTTGCGCAGGAGTTAACAAAGAAGGGTGCCCCATTTCTCACGCGTTTTTTTTGCGCGGGAAATGGGGGTTAGCGGACAGTCGAGGAACTCACCGCTTCCAAAGGTCCAGCGTTCTGGGACGATACAACGGAAACATTCCCGACATTTCCCTGACTTTCCTAGCTTGCTCTGGACTAAGGTTGAGAAACTCGAAGCCGCAGAGTCTTCCGAGAATGCGTCGCACCACGGCCGCGGCAGCCGCACCTCCAACGGGCTCCAGCTCAACCGCGTCGCCTACCTTCAAGCCGACGCCAACCGCGGCCGACATCCCACCCTCGCTGATTTCTATGCTCATCCCTCTCATCTCCGGCAGACCCTTGGATCGGACAGTAATCGGTGCGCTAAGCCGATACCGGGGAAACCTCCTGCGTTCGGCAACACCCGGCGGAAGCTCCGGGGCAGGCGGACTGGAACCCATCGTCATATTCTCCATCGTCATATTCTCCTTTTAGACTCCTTTTGCTTTGCGCGCCGCAAACGCCCCCGCTGGAGGCGGCTGATTGATCAGCAACCAGAACATTCCAATCTGGCGGATGGTGTCGGCAAATTGGTCGAAATCAACCGGCTTCTGGATGTAAGCGCTCACCCCCAGGTTATAACCGTCGATAACGTCTTTTTGTTCCTTGGAAGAAGTGAGAATCACCACTGGAATGGTCTTCGTCCGCTCGTCCGCTCTGATCGTCCTTAGCACCTCCAGACCGTCGACTTTGGGAAGCTTGAGATCGAGCAGCACCAGTCTTGGGGGATGGGAAAATGTCCGCTCCTTGTGCGGACCGCGGCAGAACAGGAAATCCAGGGCTTCCGCCCCATCCTCCGCAACCTGAATATCGTTGGAAAGCTTGTTACGCCGCAACGCGAGAACAGTCAGTTCCACGTCCTCGGGACTATCATCCACCAACAGAATCTCAACTTCATGCGACATGGATCACCTCACCCTTGATTGGCAACTCTGGTTTTTTCCTTGTTTCGTTTTCAGGTGACCCGAGCGTGAAGAAAAACGACGCTCCTGCATCGAGTTCCGCTTCCGCCCAGATCCGTCCACCGTGTTTGCGAATAATTCGTTGCACAATCGCCAATCCCACCCCCGTGCCTTCATAATCGCGAGCCTTGTGCAGCCGCTGAAAAACCCCGAAAAGCTTGCCCACGTACTGCATCTCGAAACCCGCGCCGTTGTCCCGGACAAAAACCACGCGCTGGTCGTTCTGCCACATCTGTCCCACTTCAATCACTGCGCGTTCCCGCCTCCCGGAGTACTTCACGGCATTCGACAGCAGATTCACAAACACCTGTTTCATCAATCCGGGGTCGCATTCCGCACTGAACAACTCTCCGATTCGCCACTCCACCTCCCGCCCCAAACACTCCGCAGCAAGCTCCTCAACGGCTTGCCGCAGCAGCGAATCAAGTTGCGTAGCCTGTAGTGCGAGTTCCTGCCGTCCGATCTTTGACAGGCTCAGCAGATCGTCCACCAGTCGACCCATCTTCCGCGCGCCGTCGGCGACTTTCTCCAGGTAGCGCTGGGCTTCTCCATCCAGACGGGGTCCGTGTTCTTGCAGCAGAACCTTGGAGTAGCCGCCGATCTGCCGCAGGGGCGCGCGCAAGTCGTGGGCCACGGAGTAAGAGAAACTCTCCAGTTCGTTGTTAGTCTCTGACAGCTCCGCTGTTTGGCGCTGGAGCTGTTCATTCGTATGCCTGAGGTCTTGCTCCGCCAGATTGCGTCTGCCGGTCTCCCGGTGAATCACTAGACCCGCCAATAAGAAAAAGACAATGGCGAGGAGGTTTCCAACTACGACGATGGCTTTCATCTTCCATGTGCTATCCGCCGCCATGCTCAGTCGCGCGACCAGTAATTGCTGTTCCGTTTTCCGCATCCCGGCAATTCGCTCTCGAATCTCATCCATCAACTGTCCGCCGTTGTCTCCGTTTGCAACCGCCTTGGCGGCGGCTTCTAATCCGCTCAGCCTCCGAATCTCCATTCGCTCCCTAAGCCCCGCAAACCGTACTGCAATGGCCGGCTCAAGTTGCTTGATCGCCTCTTGCTGCCGGGGATTGTCGGAGGTCAGCTGGCGGAATTCCTTGACGCCTCGGTCCACGTTTCCGACGCAGCTCTCGAACGGCTTCAGGTATTGCTCATCGCCCGTCAGCATGTAGCCCCTCTGGCTGGCCTCCGCCTGGGTTATGTCCGTGAGAATTTGCCCAAGGCTCTCGATGACGAGGTGGGTATGCGTCACCCAGCCGCGATCTTCCTCTTCGCGGAGTGTGCTCCGGAAGGAGAGCACGCCGATGCTGAGGAGAATGACGAGTGCCGCCGCAGCTATGCTCTTGCTGGTAAGGCTCATGTGAGGGACGTAGAACTACGTCCATTAGTGCCATCGGACGGACGGGAAGCGGACTTTAGTCCTGCGTTTGCAAAGTTTTGCAAAGTTTTGCAAAGTTTTGTCATCGCACAGGGGTTCGCGGCGTATAATCCGGCGCGGCTAGGGTTCTGTGCGGAAATGGCCGATGCGCTAAGGGGGCGTGGCTATGGGACCGGAAGAGAAGGCTAGGCTTGGATTCCTGTACGAGGAGATGGACGCGATCCATCGTGCCAACGATTTGTACTGGAGGCTAGGGGCAGCCCAGACCCCTACAGCAAAGGCTGAATACCACTTCAGGAACGAGAGACTTGGGGAAATCAGAGCGGAGCTTGCCCAACTTCGGTCAGAGTTAAAGCTGTCCGAAGTTCTGTATAGGTAGCACTCAGAGTGTCCGAGACCGAAGAAAAGACAAAGCCGCTTGGGTCCTGAACCCTAGGCGGGTGCCCCATGTTTCGCGTTCTTTGCGCTAAGGGGGCGCTGGGAGCTGGCCCATCCGTTACCACGAAAATGGATGCCCCGCCCCACGAAAAAGCATCACCTTAGAAAATCATTAGTTTTAGCAAGGCATTGCCCTAGGAAAAAGCACGTTCTAGAAAATCAACTTCTCACGTCCTTATGGAGTGGTGCAGCTTGGCTTCTTATACTTTGGCGTCATCTTGAGCGTAGCCGTTTTTCAGGCGAAGCGAAGGATCTCGCGCTTGACTGGCGTGGCGCGTAAGCCCAATTGCACGACTATCGAAATTCAAAACCGTAGGAAGTTCAAAACCGTAGGAAAATCAAGGTAATAATTTACTTGGCTAACCAACTTGTAATACGAAAGGGGTTACCGTGACATTCTCGACCTGAAAGCTCAAAGTTTCGGGGTGCTTTTCAATCATCGGCGCACACTACAGCTACGCTGCTTTCTGGGTAGTCCTAGAATGCAGCAAAAGCCAACTCGTTCCTCTCCCGCGAAGAATGAGGACGAATTCGGCAATTTTACGCAACTGGCGGGTGCCCCATGTTTCGCGTTCTTTGCGAAACGTGGATTCCACGGCGCTGTCCCTTCTAGGGGTTTTGAGAGCGAGCCGTCACTAGGCTAGATACGCCCTGCCAAACCTCAAACTTCGCTGCGATACTCGCGCCTTCGTCCTTAGCCTCGCGGGTTCCACCTCGATGTCTACTGTTGGGAAAGCGATTCTTACCCTCTCTCTGCAATTTTTTTCACCCTCTCCTACTTGACTTCCAGTCAAATCCTTGTAATAACTATTCGGTCCTACAGGACGGGTCTGGGGGTGTGTTTGTTTGGCGGAAATTCGACTGCAAGAGGGTGAATCCCTCGAGAACGCATTACGGCGTTTCAAACGCAAGGTGCAACAGGAAGACATCATTAAGGAGGTTAAGCGCCACTCCTTCTATCTGAAGCCCGGCGAAAAAAAGCGCGTAAAAGCCGCATTGGCGCGTAAGCGTGCTCGCAAAAAGGTTCGCAAAGAGCAGGATTGAAGAGTTTTTAAAAGTAGGCGTTTAAGGAGAAGTCTGACGCAGTAAAGGGTCGCCCCGTCCCGGGGTGGCCCTGCTCCATCTGGCCCCCACTAGGTTGAGCTGCAGCAGGGATTTATTCACCACCACCGTTTCGTCCGGCATAAGGTGAACAAGCTGTATCCACGCGCCGTCCTAGGTGCGTGGCGGGCCGAGTCCAGGGGTAGTTTGAGGGGGGATTTACAGAACTGTGTTTGCTCCACACTGCCGCTTTCCCCGCGGTAGCGGGTGCAGGCATGGGCATAAGGGAGCCATCCTCAATGGAATTTCAGGACAAGATGTTGAAGTGCATCGACTGCGGTGCCGACTTTGTGTTCACCGCTGGGGAACAACTGTTTTTTAATGATAAGCAATTCAAGAACGAACCCAAGCGTTGCAAGGCCTGCAAGTCGAGGCGCGTGGCCGTGCTCGCCACACCACCTTCGCGCGGCAATGGACAACACTACGCTCGCGTAGAAACCCGTGCAGTCTGCTCTCAGTGCGGCAAGGAGACCACCGTCCCCTTCCGGCCCACTCAAGGCCGTCCTATCTTCTGCCGCGAATGCTTCACGCAGAGGAAAGCCGTCGCTACTGCGTGACGGCTCCGGGCCTCTCCGCCTTGGCGCGAGACTCCCGCGCTGGAGGTGGAGTGTGCTCGCAGGCATCGTAGCGCGCAAGAATCTGATGCCTGCGTTACTATGATTCGGTGGCCACCTACCACGTAGAAAACTTCGGATGCCGGGCCACGCAGGCCGACGGCGCCGCTCTCGAACGCCAGTTCGAGGCTCGCGGCCTCAATCGCGCCGCCGTCGCACACGCCGACCTCGTCATCTTGAATTCGTGTACGGTTACCGCCTCCGCCGATCAGGACGCGCGGGCGGCCATTCGTCGCGTGCAGCGCCAAAACCCGCTTGCCAAGATTATCGTCACGGGATGCTATGCCCAGCGCGCCCCCGAAGAGATCGCCGCTCTACCGGGCGTCACAGCTGTAATTGGCAATTCTCACAAGCACCAGCTCGCCGAATTATCGTTACCAATGCTTTCCGAACCAATGCGTTCCGAGGGCGGGCCTGATTTTGGGTGGCGCAGCGCTTTCAGCGCTGCGATAGACGCCTCCAACTCACTCGTGGCTTTAGCCGCTGAGGTCGACGGCGAGACTGCTTCACCAACCTTTGTACCTTTGAACGCTCTTACTGAGAACCGAGAACTCAGAACTGAGAACCGGGTCTTCGTTTCCGACATCTTCGCCCACACAGAACTACTCGCTGCGCCCGTTTTCGAGTCGACAAGCTCCAACTCCGCAGAAAATTCCAGAACTCGGCCCAACCTGAAAGTCCAGGACGGCTGCGACAACCGCTGCTCCTTCTGCGTCATCCCCAGTGTCCGAGGCCACAGCCGCTCGCTACACTTATCGCAGGTAATTTGCGAAGTAAATGCGCTCGTGGAATCAGGTTATCGCGAAGTTGTGATCAGTGGCATCAACCTCGGCCGCTGGGGACGAGATCTAAACACTGGGCGCAAAGCCCCGGACTTTGTTTCTCTCCTCCGCTCCATCCTGCAAGAGACGAAACTTGAGAAACTCCGCATCTCGTCGGTCGAGCCTATGGATTGGACTCGCGATCTCATCGCTCTCGTGGCTTCGTCACCGCGCATTGCCAAGCATGCCCACGTACCTCTGCAATCCGGCAGTGACCCGGTGCTGCGCCGCATGCATCGCAAATATCGTCCCTGGCACTATCGCGAGAAGATCGAACAGATCCGTGCGGCCATGCCCACGGCAGCGATTGGCGCGGACGTGATGGTCGGATTCCCCGGCGAAACCGATGTCGAATTCGAAGCGACTCGACGTTTCATCGAGGATCTTCCCTTCACCTATCTGCACGTGTTCACGTACTCCGCGCGTCCGGGTACGCCAGCGGCAACGATGTCCCATCAAGTCCCGGTGCACATCGCCCGCGCCCGCAACAAAATCTTGCGTGATCTAGCCGCGGATAAAAAGCTTGCTTTCATGAATTCTTTTGTTGGCAAGCAACTGGAAGCAATCACGCTCAACGTTACCCACAACAGGGGACGAGACGAGTTCACCGAAGCCCTCACCGATAATTACCTGAAGCTATACATTCGCGGCGCGCACGAACCAAATCGCTGGGTCACCGCACCCATCACGGGAGTAGAGGCTGACACGCTTGTGTCGAGGCTCGTGTAGAACGGGCACTCCTGCCCGTTGCCTTTGACGTCGCTTGTTGCCGGCTTCAACCTGGCCCTACTCCACCGCTTCTTCCCACCCTACGGTCCGCCGCTCACGGCTGCTCTTGTGCGCCAGCATCACCGCCCGCATGGTCTGCAGCGCATGCTGCGGCGTAACCTCTAGCGGAGCTTTCTTCTCAATCGCGTCCCGCACATTCGCGTAAAATCCGCGATAGTCTCCGCGCTCCGTCTTCACCTTCACACTTGGCTCGCCCACACGGCTCAGCGTGCCCCACAGTTGTTCCGATTCTTCTCCCCAGTCCGTGCCCCAGTCCAATCCGTCGGGACAATTTTCTCCGCGTAATCTCGCCTCCTGCGGATCCATTCCATACTTCACAAATGATCCCTTCGTACCGTGAATCAGAAAGTGCGCCCCCGGCGCAAACGCGATGATCCTCGCCCGCCCCATCGCGCGCAGACCTCCTTGCGACATCGGATACTCCAGGCAAACATCAAACGAATCATCCACTCGCGAGGTCTGCCGCTCGCAGAACGCCGACGCCGTAAGCGCCTTCGGCTCTCCAAACAATACCAATGCTTGATCGATTACATGCGGACCCAAATCGAACAAGACCCCGGCTCCCGGTTGATCCGCGCGCTCTCGCCACGCATTCGCCTTCGGCTCCGGGCGAAAGCGGTCATACCGGCACTCATACTCCACCACCGTTCCCAGTTCGCCCGATGCTAGGATCTTCTTTATCGTCTGAAAGTCCCCATCCCAGCGCCGCTCTTGATACACCGTGATCAATCGGCCACGGTCCGCTGCCAGCTTCACCAGTTCCTCAGCCTCGGCAAGCGTGGGAGCGAACGGCTTATCCACCACCACATGCTGCCCCGCCAGCAGGCAAGTCTTCGCCAGTTCGAAATGCGAATCATTCGGCGTCGCAACCACACACAGCTGAATGCTCTTATCTGCCAGCAACTCCTCGAGCGTACGCGCGACACGCACTTCAGGATATTTTTCCTGCGCCCGCGTTCCCCGGCGCTCAAGGATGCAGGCAATTTCCATGCCCGGCACACCTCGAATCACCGGCGCATGAAACGCCTGCCCCGCCATTCCAAACCCAATCAGCCCCACTCGCACCATGCAAGCTCCTATCGCCCCATCATCTAGCAACTCTCACTATGTCGCCGCCTTTCGTCGTCACCCTTACTGCTGTTACCACCCATGCCGCTGTCATCCTGAGCGAAGCGAAGGACCTATGCAACATGCCGCCACCACCGGCCCCATAGCGTCGCCACTGCGGCTTATCCCTTCCGATCCTTCACGCGCCGCACAAACTTCAACCCCGACCAAATCTCCGTCACCGCGCACACTTTAACGTCCACCAGTCTTGCGTCGAGCCCAATTCCGCGTACGACGTTCTCATCCACGTCGGTCATCACGCCCGAACTCTTCTTCGGCCAGCTCACCCACAACATTCCGGCCGGTGCCAGCAACTTCGCGATTCGCGAAAACTCCTTCGTCAGCTCCGCGCGAGACTTGGTAAACAACATCGCGAAATCCAGAGAATCTCCGTGCTTCACGGCTGTGCAACCGGCCAGAGCTTGCTCCAACTCCGCGTGCACTTCGGCCGGGGCATTCGTCATTTGCACGCGAAACCCGTTCTTGATGCCCAATTTTTTCGGAAGCGGTGTCCCCGAATATCCCGGCATTCTTTGTCGCTCTTGCGAAGGAAGACTTACCGATTTCAAGCCAGCAACCAGAGGCTCGAAGCCGACTTACGGCACCGGTGCATAATATCCACGCCGCGCTCTCACCCGGAAATTCTTGCGGTCGCTCGCCACGATCTCAATGGTGCGAAAGTGTCCGTCCGCTTTGAAGTCGGCCGGCTTATAGGAAACAGCATACTGGCTGCGCAACTCCTCCTGAATCTCGGCAAACGCATTCGCCACGTCGCGAATCTGAAACGGAAAAAACGCGCGCCCGCCGGTCGCATCCGCGATCCGTTCCATTACCTTGTCGCCCGCCCCTTTGGTTCCGCTCACATTCGTGCTGATCGTAAACACGATCGCCTCCGCGCGCTGCGCCATCTCAATCGCTTCCTCGCGAGTTACGTGGCTCAGATTATCTTCCCCATCGCTCAGCAGGATAATGGCTCGGCGCATTGCCCCGGCATGCCCCTGCTTCAGCAACTTGTCCCGGCACGCATAATAGAGGGCATCGTACAGCGCCGTTCCCCCTCCCGGCCGCAACTCGCGCACCCCGTGCGCCAACGCTTCCGTGTTGTCGGTAAAGTCCTGGGTGACTTCCGGGGTCGCGTCGAATCCCACGACCATCGCGTTGTCATAGCTCTTGCGCACCGTCTGATTCAGAAATTCGATTGCCGACTCCTGCTCGAACTTGAAGCGGTCGCGCACCGAGTTGCTGGCATCAATCAGCAACGCCACCTGCAGCGGCAAATTTGTCTCCGCGTGAAAACTCCGGATCTCAACTGCCGGTTTGCTGTCGTCCACTATGTGAAAGTCTTCCTGCTTCAGACCCGTAACGCGCTTGCCCCGTTTGTCCGTTACCGTGAACACCACATTCACTTCGTTGATGCCCACACGAATTCGCGGGATATCTCCCGTGTTCCCGGCCGTGTCGTCGGATTTCGAATCACCAGAACCCTGGGCCGCCGCCGGTGCCGACTGACCCGCCGGGGCAGGACCAGCCTGCGCTCCCGCGATCCCACACAATCCCGCCGATAGCAGCACGACCGCTGCCCAAACCGCCAAATTTCCAACAAAAATGTTTTTCGTACGAATGCCCCTCATTACAGTTGCATTATAGCCGTAACCCCCGAGCGCAATCTCAGGTCCAGGCGGCGGAGGATCAGGTAGTGGGCCAGTTTGAAAAGCAGCGTGCACTTCTCCCGCCGGCGTCATCCTGAGCGTAGCCGCTTTTCAGGCGGAGCGAAGGATCTCCCGCTTGACCGGCCCGGCGCGTACGCCAAATTGCACCACCACCGAAATTCAAAACCTTAGGAGAAATTCAAAACCTTAGGAAATTCAAAACCTTAGGAAATTCAAAACCTTAGGAAATTCAAAACCTTAGGAAATTCAAAACCTTAGGAAATTCAAAACCTTAGGAAATTCAACCTCGATGGCTTCTAGACGAAAACATCGGACCATGAAGCATACAAAAGAACACCAGAACCACTATTCTTCCAATCTCTTCAAGAACTCCCGCAACTCCTCCGGCAACTCACTCTTCAGCGCAACTGCCTCGCCCGTCCTCGGATGTCGAAACTCCAACTCCGCCGCATGCAGAAAATTCCGCGGCAAGTTAATCACGGCAGCATTCCCGGCTGCGCCATCCTTCTCGCGCGGTTTGCGAGAGGGCTTGCCCTGAGTCTGCCCGACGGGCAGGGCATTCGACTTCCCGCGCACTTCCCCCGGCGCACCATACACCGTATCTCCCACCACAGGATGCCCCATCGCGGCCATATGCACCCGAATCTGGTGCGTCCGCCCGGTATCGATCTTCACGTCGAGCAAAGTAAATTTTCCAAACTTAGTATCCAACCGTCGCACCACGCGGTAATGCGTCACCGCGGATCGCCCGCCTTCCAGTCGCGTCGTCATTCGAGTGCGCCGAACCGGGTCGCGGCTGATGCTCTGCGTGATCGTCCCCGAATCTTTCTTCACCCACGCATGCACCAGCGTCACATATTTCTTCTTCACTTCGCGCGCCGCAAATGCCGCGCCCAGCCTGCGATGCGCCTCATCGTTTTTCGCGACAATAATCAGGCCACTCGTCTCCTTGTCCAGACGGTGCACAATCCCCGGCCGCATCTCCCCGCCCACTCCCGACAGTTTTCCCAGATGATGGAGCAGCGCGTTTACCAGTGTTCCGCGATTGCGGGCATCGTCGGTGGCTCCCGCCCCCGCGTGCACCATCATCCCTGCAGCCTTGTTGATTACCGCGAGATCGTCGTCCTCATAAATAAGGTCGAGCGGAATATCTTCTGCCACAGCCTTCAGCGGAGCCCGATCCGCCTCACCCAAAACTTTCACAGTCTCTCCACCACGCAGCTTCAACGAAGCTTTCGCCACCGCATCGTTCACCAGGACTTTTTCTTCTTTGATAAGCTGCTGCACCCGCGCCCGGCTGACGTTATCGATACGCACAGAAAGGAATTGATCAAGACGCTGACCGGCGTCGTCAGCCGCAACCAAGATAACAGTGGGATACGTCTCCGCCATTCCCAAAGAAGGATACTAGACGCGCCTCCGGGCTGTGTGCCCGATTGAGCTGCTTACATTTCGATTAGTTTGAGATGCCCGGCGGATAGGATACAATCTGGCGCGATTTCAGCTTTTCAAATCTTCGAGGAGATTCCATGACGAAACAGTGAAGGCGTGTGCCGCGATTCTGAGTGCCATGTTGTTCTGCGCCGCGACTCTGGCTCAAGAGCCGGTGCTAGACATTGACAAAAGGATCCATCCCAACCTGGCCGAGGCGCAGCGCCTGGTCGTCGAGGCCAACCGCTATGTCTCCCTGGCCCAGCAGGACAATCGTTATGATATGAAAGGCCATGCGGAAAAGGCGCGGGAGCTTTTGGCGCAGGTCAACCGGGAACTGAAAGCGGCCGCCGAAGCCGCGAATGCTCACCGATAGGCAATAGCTCACATCATCTCTGTTTGCTCAGCGGTTCACCGTGAAGAGTTAGCAGGAAAACGAACGGTCGTCCCCGAACTCGGACGGCCGTATCTCCCTCATCCGACGTTCCGCGCAACGGCTTCACGGTGCTCCCCCAAGTTCCAAGATTTCCGCCGAGACAACCATTCTCAAAACCCTACAATATTCCCACCCCTCATTCGTCTACACCTATAGATGAACGACGCGGTGAGTCTAGGTCGAACTAGTCTGGATCGAATGACTCTCGAAGAGGACCAGCGGATCTCCGATGTGGTCAAGCGAGAACAGTCCCGCCTGCGTAATTTCATCCGCAGACGCGTGCCCGACCCGCTCGACGCCGATGACATTCTGCAGGAAGTTTTCTACGAACTGGTCGAGGCAAACCGCCTGCTGATGCCGATCGAACACGTCACCGGCTGGCTGTTTCGCGTGGCGCGCAATCGCATTACCGACCTCTTCCGCAAGAAGAAGCCGGAGCGATTTGCTGACGCTGATGTGACAGATGATGACGGAGCGATGCTGCATATCGAAGACCTGCTGCCTTCACCGGATGCCGGTCCCGAGGCTCTCTACGCCCGTAGCGTGCTGTTCGATGAGTTGGAGTCAGCACTCGATGAATTACCCGAGGGACAGCGAGAAGTATTTGTCGCGCACGAAATCGAGGGCCGGAGCTTCAAGGAACTCGCCGCAGAAACGGGAGTGAACCTCAACACGTTGCTCTCGCGTAAGCGCTATGCGGTGCTGCACCTGCGCGAGCGGCTGCAGAACATCTACGACGAATTTACGAAAGCATGAGGAGTTGAACATGAGAAGAAAATGGAAAATGATTTTCATCGCTCCGGCGGCGATCCTGGGTATTGCGCTATTTATCTTTATCGGCGGCGAAGTGGTGATGCGCCTGTGGAATTGGCTGCTGCCGCCGCTTTTCGGCTGGCATCAGATTGCCTTCTGGCAAGCAGTCGGGCTTTTGGCCCTGTGCCGCATCCTCTTCGGTTCGCATGGATGGCGCGGTCCCGGCCGCTCCAACTTCCGCCGCCGCATGTCCGAACGCTGGGAACAGATGACACCCGCGGAGCGCGAGAAATTTCGCCAAGGCATGCGCGGTCGCTGCGGACCTTTCCAAGGGCCATCGACTGAACCGAAGCCGTCAGCTTGAACCAGCAACCAAGCACTGGAGAATCGCGGCGACGGAAGGGAATTGATGCAGTGAAAAGGCGGCCCTCAAGGCCGCCTAAGTTCACGAGATTTATCGCGGAGTTAGACGCTGTCCTTACTCCACAACGTTCCGCGAGATTACTTGCCGATACCACTCAGCGCTCAACTTCGGCGTTCG
Organism: uncultured Acidobacteriaceae bacterium; assembly: GCA_963771965.1. Taxonomy (GTDB): domain Bacteria; phylum Acidobacteriota; class Terriglobia; order Terriglobales; family Acidobacteriaceae; genus Sulfotelmatobacter. The sequence goes on along the minus strand of CAVYVM010000011.1, from coordinate 843,646 downwards.
CGCCTGCGTCTTGTAGTCGACATAGTGCAGACCGAATCGCTTGCTGTAGCCGTCGGCCCACTCGAAATTGTCCAGCAGGCTCCACAGAAAATAGCCCTGGACCGGATACCCTTCCACTACCGCTCGATGCAAGTGGGTAAGATGATTGCGCAAATACATCACGCGGTCGATGTCTTCAATCCGTCCATTCGCGTCGATGACGTCATCAGAAGAGCAGCCGTTTTCCGTGATATAGACCGCTTTCGGTTTCCAAATGTCGCTGACGTTCCGCACTGTCCAGTAAATCACTTCCGGCCCGATGTAGAGCCAGTCCGAAGCCATCCGTGGAAAAGAAGTTGGGCGCTTCTCCACCACGTAGCCCGCTGGCGAAGCATCGGCGCGCACATACTCCGGCGTATATACGTTCAAGCCAACGAAATCGAGCGGGCTGCCGACGATCTTCATGTTGCCGGCCTCCACCTTGGGAGCGTTCGCACCCTCCCGCTGCAAATAGCCGTCAGTGTACTTGCCTTCCATCACCGCCGTTAGAAATGGCGCGTTCTCCTCGCGAGTTGCCTTATGCGCCGCCTCGATTTGGACGGCGTCCTCAATCACGGGAACGTAAACATTGGTGTTCTCCGCCAGGCCAATGCGCGTTCCGCTCTTAGCATTCGCCCGAATCGCCTGCACTCCCAGGCCGTGCGCCAACACCGCATGGTGCCGAATCTGATTCACCTGGGCATCCGGCAGCTTCATCCCCGGCGCGAATTTTCCGGTTTTGTAGCTCAAGTCTGTGAAGCATGTAAATTCGTTGATGGTAAAAAAGTGGCTCACGCGGTCCGAAAGCCGCTTCGACATATAGCCGGCATAATCCGCGAACGCTTTCGCAGTGTCGCGCGATTGCCAGCCACCGGGCAAAGCCTGCGGCAAATCCCAGTGGAAGAGCGTGACATAGGGAGCGATATCGTTCTTAAGCAACTCATCCAGCACGCGATCGTAATACGCAAGACCCTTCTCGTTCACCTGCCCCGTCCCATCCGGAAAAACGCGTGACCACGAAATCGAAAATCGGTAACACTTCACTCCCAGACTCTTCAGCAGCTTCACATCCTCTTTGTAGCGGTGGTAGGAATCGTCTGCGACATCGCCGGTCTGTCCCTCAAAAGTTTTTCCCGGCGTGTGTGAAAAAGTGTCCCACACCGACGGCTTCCGCCCATCCTCATTCGCTGCACCCTCGATCTGATACGCAGCGGTGGCGCAACCCCAAAGAAAATTGGCTGGGAATCGTAAGGACAACGGCGTTGGCATTGTTGCTAATGCGGCTTTCGGGAACGCGGTAGTGGCGAAGGCAGCCGCAGCTGTGCCCGCCAAAGTCTTGCCGAATCGACGACGTGTGGTTTTCATGGCGAAACAAGGTTACCACTGAAGGAGGATTATCTGCTGATTGGACAACAGAAAGTGGAAACCACCGGAGTCCGAACTATGTCGAAACCTACCGCGCCGCCCCAACTGCCGGCGTCGAGACCGCCTTCGCCCCCGGCCGCAGCCACCAGATGACTCCACCAGCAGCAACTAATCCCAGCGCGATCAACTGCGTCCCTGACATCGTTCCGCCAAACACCGATCCTCGCCCCGGATCGTCGCGCAGGAATTCCAGAAAGAACCGAGCCACGCCATAGATAAAGAGGAACGCGCCGAAAACCTGGCCCTCGAACTTTCTGCGCTTCAGCAGCCACATCAAGAAAAAGAAATTCGCCAGTTCCACCGCCGCCTCGAATAACTGCGTCGGCTCCAGCGGCACGTTCAGCGGAGTTCCCGTGATCTGATTCGCCAGAGGATTGCGAAACACCACGCCCCAGAAATGGTGCGTCTCTTTTCCGTAGCAGCATCCCGCGGCAAAGCATCCCACGCGTCCAATCGCATGTCCCAGCGCCAGCCCCGGCGCAAAAGCATCGCACGTCCCAAGCGCGGGCATATGATGCCTGCGCACATACCACGCTGCGGCTACAAACGCGGCTAGCAATCCGCCAGAAAAAACTCCGCCTGCCTGCAGCGTAGTAATACTGAAAATCTCCGAAGGATGCGCCGAATAGTAGCTCCATTCGTTCACAACATAGAGCACCTTCGCGCCGACAATCCCGCAGAGCACTACCAGAATCCCCAGGTTCCATGCCTTCTCGCCATCAATTCCCAGCCGCTCGGAATTGCGCACACTGATGTACAACCCGATCAGCACCCCCAGGGAAACCAGGAAGCCATAAGTGGGAAGGAAAAATCGCCCGAAATGCACTAATTGCGGATACACAGTTATGTTGGATGCAGAAAATCAGGATTTCGCTACTCAGACCAGTGTAGCAGGAAGCCTGCGACGAGGAGTTCCGGGGCAAAGCACCCACTTCGAAAGAACTCGCGCCGCCCACATCAGTCAGTCTTTACTGACGACTAACCACAAGGGCGTGTGAATACAATCATTAAGAGGGCTGCCCACCAAAGCGCGACTACGAAAATCAAGACTAGGAAAAACCAAAGGCTCAAAGCGAAAATCGATGTCATTCCGAATCGGGCGAAACGCCCGGTGAGGAACCTGCTTCCCCCTCACAGTCGCCCTGCGTCCGAGGAGAAAATCAAGAGTAGAGAATCAAAACTAGAAAATCAAAAACTAGAAAAACGATCTATTACAAAAAAACTCAATTAGTGTTAACACGCCTGGCCGCTAGCCACGCTCTACGGGTTCACCGCCAAGCTTACCTTCTGGCGAAACACCACGCGATCCTGTCCGTTGAGATCCAGGCGCACATAGTACAAGTAAGGATGATCGCCGATCAGCGAGAAATTCAGATCCGGCGCACTCGGGTCGATCAAGGAAAAATAAGCGTACAGCCAGTTTCCCGGCGGATCGTTGGCCTTGATCTCGGCTAATGTCGCCACAAGTAACGGCCGGGTCCAGTGAACCAGATCCGTCGAGGTAGCAAAATACAAGCCCGGAGGCCCGAGTTCAGTGTCAAAGTAATCCCACAAGACCGCGACCACCACATTCGCGGGCTGATAAATATAAATGCCGTTTACAAACGCCATGTCCGGAACCGATGTATAGACATGCTCTAGCGGATTTTGCACCGGATCCAGATACGGATCGACGAACGAAACAGAAAAATCGCTGCCGCTCCAGCCGCGCCAGGATGCCGGATCGAAAACGTTTTTTGTGCGAATCGGTGCGCCACCGCTGGTCAAACACGGGTTCGCTCCGGATTGTCCAGTGCAGTTCGGAGGCCACGTCCATGAAGTAGCCACGGCGTAATACCAGCCGCCCCAATCGATCACGTTGGTATCGACGCTGTAGCCGGCTGGCCCGTCGTCAATAACATATTCAAACGGAATTCCAGTCAGGAAATTTGCCGGAGCCTTGAACGCTTCGAATGTATAGCCACCATCCGTCGAAAGATGATAAGTATCTGAGTCGTACTCGCACTCGTTGATATTCTGAGAATCGCACTCGCCGGCGTGCGCCCAGCCGTGATATTCCGTGTGCGTCAGAGCAGCGATCGTGAGGCCGTCGATTGTATAAAAAGAATCGAGCCAGGTCTGATCGTTGTAGTGGGCCGGATTCGGATCGTTCGCCGAACGATGAGCCACGGCGCAACTGTGCTGAAGATTGTCGAGATCGGGGCCAAGGCTCTGGAACATGTCAGAACTCGCCGTGACGAAGTGTACCGTCCCTGTGTAATCGCGGAAGGCTCGTGCCATCGCATCCGGAATGTCGTTAAACGTGCAGGAATCGCGAGGCGTTTCAAAAACTGCGGTGCGAGAGCCGTCCAGAACGCCACCGATTCTTGGAATGCTCCCGGCCTCTTGGTCATTGGCGCCGGGCGCGCTTTGCGCCACTGCAACCGCCATCATGGCGAAGCCGCACAGAACGGGAATAAGGCGTCGCATGAAAGAATCCATCCTTCAATTTAATTTGGAGGTCACCTGCTCGCGTTCACTCGCTTGTTTGAACCCTGGGTTGTCCGAATCCACTCGAAGTCGAGGTTGTATTTACGAGAAATTTATATAGAGAAGTTACATTCGAGGAGACCGCAGCGAACGCGCGCATCCTTCGCGGAGAAATCGAGTCGCGGAAGAAAATCAAGCCGACCCACTGTGCCGTGTGACGGGCCGAGAATGAACCGTCAGGTAGACGTTGGGAACCCGCCGAGACCCTTTAGGCATCTCCGCATGGCGGAGCGTCGCACACCGGATCCTAGTTCGAGTCGAGCTCCCGTTCATTCAGCATTGGTTCAAAAATCGGTTACCGCCATCACCAACCCCGCAGGCCGGCTTTCACTTGTGATGCTAGGAGAATCCTCAGTGAATTGGCAATAGGGAACCCTCAAATAGTTGGCAGGTCACTTGCATCCAAAGTAATGCCGCTGCCCGATTCGGACCTTGCTTTCGTGGTCCATCTTGATTTTCTATGGAGGATTGTTTCTTGTAACATCACGACGCCGGTCAGCGTCAGGAAGAAAAGCCAGAGAAAAGAAAGTGGACCGCAGCCCGTCGAGCCTTACCCGGCTTTGCGTTTCTCTTCTAAAACTTCATCCAGCGCATCTGCTAACAGATGCGCCCGCTTCTGGTAATCGGTTGCCCCGCTCTCCTGTTTTCTCTTCAGAAGATGGTATTCGTCGGCAATGTTCAGCGCCGCCAGCACCGCCAGACGCACCGTATCGATCGTATTCGTCGCTTCGGCCACGGCCCGCATTTTGGCATCCACGTACTCAGCCAGCTTCAAGATATATTCTGGATCAGACCCACGCAGGTTGTACGCCTGATCGAAAATTTCCACGCGCACGCTTGTGTTCTGTGCGTCCTTCAACGTGGAATCCTTAGCCGCCGTAGCCATAATCGTCCTTTGAATTCACCCCGACACATGTCATTCCGAACTGAAACTTGTCATTCCGAGCGAAGTCGAGGAACCTGCTTTCGTGTCCATCTGCATCGTCCTCTTAATCCATCCCGAACGCCGCTGACTGCCGAAGCCCGAAAGCCTGCTAACTCGCCCGCTCCTCCGCGATCGACTCGATCTGCTGCAGCATTTTCTCCACCCGGCCGCGAATCTCTTCCCGCTCTTTGCGCAATTGCACCGCTTCTCGCCGCAGAACGACTAACTGCTCGTCCCGTTCCTCCAGTTGCTGCCGCAAGCGCTGGGCATCGCGTTCTGCCCCGATCTGCGCCTCGCGCGCCGCCTTGTACAGCTCAATGGTGCGGTAAATTTTCTCTTCCAGCACCTGAAAATCGTCTGCCGGAACCCGATCTGCCACCTGCTCTACCGCATTCAAAGCCATGATTGCACTTTTTCCTGTTAGGATTTCGAACTTTCTCGCAGTATACTCCACCCGCCTGTGGACGATCATGGCTTGTCTGCGCAAATTTGGCGATATAATTCCGCTATGAAACCGATTACACATTCCCTCATCGGCCTCGCCGTCGTTTTATCCCTCACAGTTCTTCCTTGCGCCGCCAAAACCAAAGTCGAGCTCAAGGATTCCCAGGGGAAAGATGTCGGCACCATCACTCTGTCGCCAAAAGGTTCAGGCGTAGCCCTCAAGTTGCAACTGCACGATCTTCCTTTCGGCGAACACGCCATCCACTTTCATCAGAACCCCAAGTGCGATGCTCCCGATTTCAAATCGGCCGGCCCGCACTTCAATCCCGACAGCAAAAAGCATGGACTCGACAATCCTGAAGGCCATCACGCCGGCGATATGCTGAACTTTACCGTCGATGCGAAAGGAAAAGCGAACGCCAGCGTCGAGGACAAAGACGTGACCCTCAGCGAGGGGCCTCACTCGCTGTTCACCAACGGAGGCACCGCCATCGTCATCCATGCCAAAGCTGACGACATGAAGACCGATCCCTCCGGAAACTCCGGCGACCGCATCGCCTGCGGTGTCGTTACGAAGTAGATCGGTTCGAGAAAACTGAGGAAGTAACTTGGAATTGCGTGGGGATAGCCGCCTCGGCTGTCCACCGAGCGCAGCGAGGTAGTATTTTGAGCCGCCAAGCGGCAGCAGAATGCAGCCCAAGGCGCAAGCCCTGGGGTTCAAGGCTGTAGTCAGCCGAGCCCCAACGGGGCGAAAGAGCAGTTCCCACACAGACTCTTCAGCTCAAATAAACCCCTGATATTTGAAGACTTGGCCTCTGCCCGCTAAGCCCGCTGCACGCCACCAAGCTTCTTCAACGCCCCAACAATCTCTCCCGACCACTGCGCAATCTGATCATCGCGAAGCGTCGCTTCTTCCGACTGCATTCGAGCGCGCAAGAGAATCGAATACTTCCGCTTATCAATCGCCCCGCCCCCACTTCGGACGGTTACTATTCAGTTGACACGTACATTTTGAATCGTCTCGACATTGTTATCGACGTTGCACTGGTTTTGCCCCGTTATGGTGACTGTCGACCCCGTTTGTTTAGCCGACAACACTAGCGAAAACATATACCCATAATCCGCTACTACCGTTACTGGAATTACAAATTGCCCTCTACTGCTGGTACTGCATGCAGGGTTGCCTGTTTTCGAGCCGCTTAGCGTCACATACACGACATTAGCAAAGGATGCATCGACGAAAACGCCGGTGACAGTACCCGTTGCAGAGCCACCCGCAAAGGCCGCTATTGGGCACGCCAGAATACACAATACAACAAGGTGTTTAATTGTTTTCACAGTCTCATCTCCACTTTCTGAACATTCTATAGATATCCTCTAAGCTCTGATCAACTTATAGACATCCTCTGATCAACCTATAGATATCTTCTGACCAACATATAGATATCATCTAAGATCTGATCAACGATTACCAATAACAATATAACATATTAATTTTACAAATAACGTAGCTATATCAGTTACTTACTATAGGTAAAGATTGTCCCGAACCGTGACTAGGTTAAAACGGACTTATCTCGCCGCTTACTAGATTCACTCTAGGTGGGTAGAGCAGCGCTTCAGCGCTGCGTTTAAAATGATCCAGCCACAGAAGACGAAATCAAGACTAGGAAAAACTAGCTAGGCGCAACCAAGGCTGAAAGTTAAAATATCGATGTCATTCTGAATCGGGCGGTACGCCGGTGAGAGCCTGCCCTGAGCGAAGTCGAAGGGAACCCGCTTTCCTACCCCGTCCTGCTGCCGAGAATAAAACCAAGACTAGGAAAACCAAGACTAGAGAAAAAATCGATGTCATTCCGAACCGAACAGTACACCAAAGCGATGTCATTCCGAATCGGGCGGTGCGCCCGGTGAGGAACCTGCTTTCCCACCCCCGTCACGCCCCCTGCCTCTAAGAATAAAACCAAGACTAGGAAACCAAGACGAGAAGGGTATGGCTTTATGGACGCGGAAAAACTTACCAATTCTTAGCCCGTGCGGCTCTTGGGTCTAAGTCCGCTGCGCTCCACCAAGCTTCTTCAACGCCCCAACAATCTCTCCCGACCACTGCGCAATCTGATCGTCGCGAAGCGTCGCTTCCTCCGACTGCAATCGAGCGCGCAAAAGAATTGAATACTTCCCCTTCTCAATCGCGCCGCCGCGAAAAATCTCCACCGGAGCGAACGCTCGAAGCACGCTCAACCGCAGCCCCGCTACTGCCCGCTGCATCGCCTCGAACTCAACCTCATCCCCAAACACAAATGAGAAATCCCGTTCCACCGCCGGATATTTCGTCAGCGGCGCAAACCTAACTTCCCGCAATCCGATCGCGTGCAGCTTTTCCAGATCGATCTCGGCCAGAAAAACATCCTGCCGCAGTTTCCGCTCCGCCTTCACGCTTTCCGCGACCTGCCCAAACTGCGCCACCACCGCGCCATCCATCAACACACGAGCCGATCGTCCGGAATGAAAATATTCCGCCGTCTGCCGGTCGAAGCTCAACTCGTCGCAGGTAAAAATGCTCAGCAAATTTTCTACATCACCCTTAAACGCCCGGAACGCCTCAGCAGCGGAGACCGATGAATGTGAAACAACTGAGGGTGCCCCATCCAAGCCATCTTTTGGCTTGGGTGGGGATTTCGAACCTTTACTGACGTCAAGCATGGCCCCAACAGGAATGGAAGAATTCACCGCAGCCAGCGTCGCGCCCAAACACATCCGTGTCGGCTCAACCCGCTCTCTACCCGACATTTCGTAGACGTGCCCCATTTCGAACAAGCGCACCATCTCTGAATCGCGGTTCAAGTTCCAGGCCAGCATGTCCAGCATGCCAGGAGCCAGCGACGTCCGCATCACCGACGCTTCTTCGCTCAGCGGATTCTCTAACTCCAGCACCGAAGCTGAGGAAAACTTCTCCGCGTCCGCATGCGAAATGAATGTCAGCGAAATCGCTTCGTTATATCCCAACGCCAACGCGCGCGTGCGCAACGCCACGTCCATAGCTGCGTGCGGCAGTTCCACAACCGCGCCACTGTACGCCGGCAAAGTATTTTCAAATTTGTCGTAGCCATGCAGCCGCGCAATCTCTTCGATCACATCGATCTCGCGCTCCACATCCAGCCGCCAGCTTGGGATGTGAACTCGAAACTGGGTATCGGCCTGCCCCTCGGGAATAACTCCGAACCCCAATTTCTTGAGTATTCGAAAAATCTCCCCCGCAGACAGATTCCCGCCCAGGATGCGATGCACCTCGGAAAGTCGCAGCACCACCGGCGCCAGGTCCATCTTTTTTGAAACCACATCGACCACATCGCCAACCAGCTCTCCGCCACCCGATTCCAGGATCAGCGACGCTACCAGATCGCACGACAGAATCGTCGATTCAAAATCCGCTCCACGTTCAAATCGATGCGAAGCATCAGTGTGAATTCCATGCCGCCGCGAACTCTTGCGCACCATCCCCGGATCCCACCATGCCGACTCGATCAAAATATTCCGCGTCTTCTCCGTGATCATCGTGTCGAACCCGCCCATCACTCCGGCAAGCCCCACCGGTCGTTTCGCATCGCACACTACAAGATCTCCCGAAGTAAGCGTGCGTTCCACGCCATCCAGCGTCTTCAACTTCTCGCCATTTTTCGCTTTCCGAACGACTATTCTTCCGCCCTCGAGCAAATCCATGTCGAACACATGCGTCGGCTTACCCATCTCCCACAGAACATAGTTAGTCGCGTCAACCGCGTTGCTGATCGGCCGCTGATCAAGCAACCGCAGCCGGTGTGCGATTTTCTCGGGAGAGGCATTGATCTTGGTCCCCCGAATAACGCGAGCGGAGAAACGTGGGCAAAGCTGTGGTTCCTCGACCTGAATACTGAAATCCGCAGGACTTTGGGTGGAGCAGCGCTTCAGCGCTGCGGTTGAGTCCTCCGAACTAGACGGGGCTTTAGCCCCCGAGGGAAGCTTCGCCTCAAGCAAATTGAGCGGCAAATCATAAATCGCCGCCGCCTCCCGCGCCACGCCGTAATGATTCATAGCGTCGGGACGATTGGTCCCAATCTCCATCTCAAATACAGTGTCAGGACCTGATCCACTGATTCCCTCGACGGCAATCCCTACGCCAGTCAAATCCTCAGCCAGCCGCCGGTCATCGACGGCGAAATCCACAAACTCGCGAATCCATTTTGGAGAAAGTTTCATGTTGTCTTTAAAAAAGCTCTGTCATCCTGAGCGAAGCGAAGGACCCCTATAACTGGGGAGCCGAAAACGGTGTGTCAAGGAGTTCGCACGATGCAGACGGCTCATTACCGGTAGTTACGCCCACTGCTCCAAAAATCTCACGTCCCCCTGAAAGAACAACTGCAAATCATCCACCCCATACTTCAACAAAGCGATCCGATCCGCGCCCATGCCGAAGGCAAATCCCGAAACTTTTTTGGGATCATACCCGTTGTCTTTCACGAACTCGAACACGTTGGGGTCGACCATGCCGCAGCCCAGAATCTCAATCCATCCCGTCTGCTTGCACGGACGGCAGGGATCGCTTCCGCGTCTCCCGCTCCCGCCACAGATGAAGCACGAAACGTACATCTCCGCACTCGGCTCAGTGAAGGGAAAAAACGACGGGCGAAAACTCGTCTTCACGTTCGATCCGAAGAATTCCTTCATTGCGTGATCGAGCGTCCCTTTCAAATCGCCAAACGTAATGTTGGTGTCGACCGCCAGGCCTTCGATCTGATGAAACATCGGCGAATGGCTCGCATCCGGTGGATCGTTGCGGTGCACGGTCCCGGGAATCACAATACGGATTGGCGGCCGCATCTTTTCCATGGTCCGAATCTGCACCGGAGAAGTGTGCGTCCGCAGCAGCAACCGCTCCCGCTGCGTCTTCGATTGTTGACCGGCGATAAACAAAGTGTCCTGCGTATCCCGCGCCGGATGATTCGGAGGAAAATTCAACGCCTCGAAGTTATAGTAATCAGTCTCAACCACAGGGCCCTCAGCGACGGAGTAGCCGAGTTTTTGGAAGACTCGAACCATCTCGTTCGTAGTCTTGATGACCGGATGCTCGGCACCGATCGGGCGGTGCACGCCGGGCAATGAGATATCTACGCGTTCCACACGCTGGAATTCGCTGTCGGATGCAACGACCGACGCCCCATTCACCAGTTCCTGAATCTGGGCTTTCAACTCGTTGACGCGAATCCCAGCTTCGCGCTTTCCATCCTTGGGAGCGCCCTTCAACCAAATTTCGTTGATCTGAGTCAGGATTCCATTCTTGCGGCCCATCCAGCGGTCACGAAAAGATCTTAGTTCCGCTTCGCTGCGAACCTGCGCGGCCTCCGCCGCGCACGCAGCGGTACATTCTCCCGCGCTTTTCATCAGCGCCGCCGCCGAATAGTTTGCAAGTTTGGGAACGGTATAGGCCATCTTCGAGATTTTGTCATTCCGAACCGCTTCAGCGGTGAGGAATCTGCTGTCTCTCGCCACCAGCAGAAAAGCAGATTCCTCGCTCGCTCTCTCCGCGCGTTGCGCGGCTGCGAGCGGCTCGGAATGACAATGCACCAGGTTTGAAAGCTGATACCTCAGAGCTGAAAGCCGCTACGCCAGCGCGCCCTTCGCCTGTTCAACCAGGCTCTTAAACGCCGGAGCGTCCTTCACCGCAAGGTCCGCCAGAATTTTGCGATCCAGTTCCACTCCAGCTTTCTTCAATCCATGAATGAACTGGTTGTAGCTCAGCCCGTTCAACTTCGCTGCGGCGCCGATGCGCACAATCCACAACGAGCGATACTGCCGCTTACGCTGTTTGCGTCCTGAAAAACTGAATTTGAGGCCACGTTCGACGGCCTCTTTTGCGGATCGATAGAGTTTCGATTTGGTGAGAAAGTATCCGCTCGCGCGGTCTAATATCTTTTTGCGCTTGGCGCGGCGTTTGGTTCCGCGTTTTACACGTGGCATGGGTGTTCTCCTTTTTGTTTTTTACGCACTGGCGGCTGGAGGTAAGGGATGAGCCGTGACCTCTTCACGCGCCTGAAATCAATTGTCGATCGAGCGATTTAGTCATCGAGCCATTAACGATCGAAAACACTCGGGAGTTTCTTCCCGGATTTCCAATCGTAAAACCGCCCGATCACCCAAATCGACAATGCTCCTATTGATAGGGAATCATCCGCTTTACTTTGCGAAGATCGCCATCGCTGACCAGCGTGGCCGTGCCCAACTTGCGTTTGCGTTTCTTTGCTTTGGACGACAGCATGTGACGCAGGCCGGAATGCCCGCGCTTCACCTTGCCGTTGGCCGTTTTCTTGAAGCGCTTGGCGGCGCCTTTGTGCGTTTTCAATTTCGGCATAAGTCCTCTGATTAACTGCCGGCCGTCTTTTGTTAGCCGTCAATTTCTTGAATTCAATTGGAATCTTTTGGCAAAATGCGATTGCATCGGCGGCTAGATTCCATTCACCATCTAAGGGCTTGACTGACGTACCTCAGGGGCTAAAGCCCAAAATCATTGCAGAGTCGTAACGCAGGGCCAAAGGCCCTGCTCCACCCTGAATTTTAGCTCGGTAAATTTTAGCCCCGTGAATTTTAGCTCCCTGAATTTATCCCTACGCAAAACACTTACGCTTGTGGCGTAGGGTTCGGAGCTCCTACTGCTGCTGCGGCTGCTGGCGCCGGTGGTTTTTCTTTCTCCGGCCCCATCTTTTCTTGCTGCTGTTTCTCCAGCAGTTGCTTCTCGTGTTTTTCCTGCTTTGCTTTTTGCTTGGCTTCTTTCTCTTTTTCCTTCTCGCGTTCCTGAGCCGACTTCTTCGGCGCCAGAATCGCGTGCAGCGTGTTGCCTTCCTGTCGCGGCCGGAACTCGACGATGCTCTGGTCCTGCACGTCCTTGATTAAGCGCTCAAGGATTTGGCGGCCCAGACCAGTGCGGGTCATTTCGCGCCCGCGGAAGAAGATGGTTGCTTTTACCTTGTCTCCCTCATCCAGAAAGCGGAGGACGTGATTCTTTTTGGTCTCGTAATCGTGGTCGTCCACATTGATGCGGAACTTGACCTCTTTGACCGTGATCGTCTTCTGATGCTTCTTGGCTTCCCGCTCTTTCTTTTCCTGCTGGTAGAGATACTTCCCGTAATCCATGATGCGGCATACGGGAGGCTGCGCGGTGGGTGAAATCTCGACCAGGTCCAGGTTCTTGCTACGCGCCATCTTAAGGGCTTCGAAGGGAGGCATAATGCCAATCTGTTCACCTTCATCGCCAATCACGCGAATTTCGCGGGCTCGAATACGGTCATTGGTTCGAATAAAACGTTTATCGATACGATCCTCCGCGCCCTAAGCGTTTGAGAATACAAGATTATAGCATGGGGAAATGGGTGGGAACGGCTTGCGGGCGGCCTGTCGATGGTGAACCGACGTACTTTCCGGATTGCCGACGATACGTCTAGTGGAAAAGTTGGTGTTGGGCGAATTACTAACCCTTGAATTCGGCCAATGAAGCTCGTCAGTTTAAGATAGAACACAGTATTTGAAGGATTACAATGGACACTGCAACGGTCAGGGTGCGCCCCCTGCGCTTCGTGTTTGTTGTTGAGCCGAAGGACAAGGCTGGCCTGCAAAGAATCTTTGAAACCAACTCCGCCCTGTGGGGCGGAGTTTTCAACTTCATCGTTCCTCTCTTCAAGCAGGTTCCTCAACGATACCGAGAGAAATATTTCAAGACGATTCCTCCGAAAGCAATGCTCAAGGGACTAGTGGAGGCATTCCAGCCTGATTACCTGATCGAGCTAAAGCCGGGCGCGGCAGTTTCCTACGGGATTACGTTCCCGGAGAAGCGAATCCTCGCGATTGAAGATTTGAGCGCGCGCGGCGAGCGAAAACGCTGCAAGATTGGAATTGATCTTCGCAGCATATGTGACGACTTGTACCGTACAGCGTTCCGTTTTGTGCAGCGCCATCCCCCCGAAGTTGTAATTCCATCGCCTACCGAGAAGAGGTTTAGGCTGCTGTTTGCGGCTACATTCGGATTCTTACCCGAGTCAGGCCCCCTGGCTGACGTGTCGGATATTTTCCTGAATGCTTTGGAAGGAAAAAGAACAGTCATTAAAGCAGTCGAGTTTCCCAAGCTCTTTGGTCGCAAATATTACTACCCACTTCGGGCGACGAATCATGAGCTGGAGACCTTCAGAAACAGTTGGGAAATTGATTCGAAGCTGTTTTACATGGACGAAACATCGCCGTGGGATCTGATTGAGTTCTGGAATCTAAGAGCGCTTGGCTGGCACATTGAGCCGTTGCCCGCGAGCCTGGCGCCCGATCTGATCGATTATTGCAACGAGTTCATAAGAAAGGTCTATCGGCCTTTTCCCCCTCCGTCGAATGCCTATCACCACGCGACTATGCTGTGCGCGCGCTCTCAGCCGGCTGAGAAATTGCAGGAATTCATGAAGAAACTGACTTGGGTTGCCAACACACACGCGAGCTGGAGCCCTCATGTGCCGCGGATATGGGAGGAATGGGGTCGAAGCGCCGACCATGCTGAGCCACAGACAGTCGAGCATTCGGAAAAAACGGTGGAGGCCTATGTCCTAGGGGGTGGGTTGGACATACGAACGCAGCCGCATGATTTTGCCAAGGAAGATCCCTTTTGCTCGCTGACGGCAGCTTGTGCGAATGTCCTTAAATCCTACTCGGGCGGAACGCCCATCATTCCATGGAAAAGCGATGTCGCTGCCACGCTCACGCGCGACTTTGGGGAAACAAAAACGTGGATTTCGCGTGAAGGAATCGTATTGTTGGCCGGTGAACATAGCTTCACCAGTTTTCTTCGTGTCCCTAGTCCGCTAAACATTTTCTCGTCAATGGCAGAATCGCTTGGTTACAAGTTAGATTTGTCGCCTGCAGGGCGGACATGTGAGCAGATTATCCATGCCCTTGGGAGCATCCGAGCGCTGGGATTGGTGACGCGTGGTCCCGAGCTTCTGAGATTCTCGACCGTCTTGCGCACGAGGATTTGGAAATCGAGGCTGATGGCGAAGAGGGGGAGGCCAAAAAGAAGAAATTGCGTAAAGATTTCGCCCCGCTTCCCCAAGTTGTGGAGATCCTCGAAAGAGTAAATGCGAATCGGTTCTCGAAAGGGAGCGGGCATCTCGATGCCCTCATTCGGTCCCATGTCCTTAAGCTGGGTATGGCTCTGCGCTGCACGGAATGCCAGCATACAAGCTGGTTCAGCCTTGAAAACTTAAGACCGAGAATGGCATGTCCACATTGCCTGAAAAAGTTCAGCTTCCCGTCCGGATCCCCGCCACAAAGAAATCAGTGGGCCTATCGAGTGATCGGCCCCTTTACAACCGGTGGCTTCGCTGGTGGCGCGTATTGCGTCGGTGCAGCATTGAATTTCTTGGTCGAGAAGGTGGCGCGCGAATCGAATTGGTACCGAGTTTTACCATGCGCAACGCCGCTGGAAAAGAATTTGAGGCGGATTTTGGCATGTTGGCGAAGCCGAGCCGGTTTAGCCATACCTCCTCGCCGCATGGGGCTAAAGAGTGTGTGTGAGAACCAGTCTTCCGCCCCCTGCGGGGCTTGCTCGTTTCTCCGGTTTTTACCCACAGCTTACGCTGTGGGCTGAATTCTTGCGCCGCTTCGCGGCTGAAACAGGGAACCTAGTTCCACAGTGAAACAAAGAATCTAGTTCTCACGCAGCCTCTAAAGCCCGGTCGGGGTGGTGACGCTTTACGCAATGCTGAAGCGCCGCTCTTCCACGTGGGCCATATGTGTCTGCTGGCGATTGGTATTCGGGCGAGAGAAGCGGCCTGATGAACCTAGGCCGCTGGATTTTCTCCCATCATGAACCGTGCCTCATTACGCACCAGCCACAGCTTTTTTCGCATGGGCATGACTTTGTCCTGTTGCCACAAGCGCAAAAAAGAAAGTCGCGCCTTTGTCCACTTCACTTTTCGCCCAAATTTCGCCACCATGCTTCTTAATAATGCGGTGCACGGTGGAAAGTCCCACGCCAGTGCCCTCAAAGTCCTCGGCTCGGTGGAGACGCTGGAAAACGCCGAACAACTTGTCCGCGTAACGTTCGTCGAAGCCCGCGCCGTTATCTCGAACGAATATGATGGCCGCGCCATCTTCCTCGACCTGGCCAACTTCGATAACGGCAACTTCCCGCCGACGGGTATATTTAACTGCGTTCGAAATCAGGTTTGCGAACACTTGTTTCATCAAACCGGGGTCACACTCGACCGAGGGTAGGCCACCCATATGCCAGTCGATTTGACGGCCCTCAAACTCCGGCCGGAGATCACCGAGCACGTCTTTCAACAGAGAATTCAGATCAGTAGTAACACGTACCAGTTCCTTGCGCCCGATCTGTGCCATCTTTAGTAAATCGTCGATTAGCCGGCCCATGTTCTTTACGCCCTTCAGCATTCGCTGTAAATACTCCTGGGCGCCAGGCTCCATCGTCGAACCATACTCCTCGCTCAAGATCGTGGAAAAAGCGCTGATGTGGCGCAGAGGAGCGCGCAAATCGTGTGAAACGGAATACGAGAAAGCTTCGAGATCCGCATTCGCGGCATTAAGCTGGGCGGTGCGTTCCTGTACTTGTTGCTCCAAATGATCGTGGGCTTCTCCCAACGCAGTATCCCGTTCTTGAATCTGCGCCAACATTTCGTTGAACGACGTGATCAGAACCGCGATCTCATTGCGTCCTGCGTTCGCAGGCGCCCGGACCGAATAGTTCTTCTCCCGCAACACAATTTGGGCGGTCTCCGCCAGCTGCACGATGGGCTCAGCGATCGACCGGCGCGTGGACGATGACATCCACATCGCCGCCAGCAGCGCCATCACAAACACGCTGGAGAGAATGAGCGCGAAAGTCCTTTCGCGGTCGTACATGGCGACCAAGTCCGAGCGCATATAGACCGTGGCGAACGGCTTCCCATGAAAAATAATTAATCGGACTAAGGCGACCTGACCATCCTGGAACCGGTAAGCTTCAGTTTGACCGGCTGGGATCGCCGGCGGGGTGTGAGAAGACTCCCTTCGATCTCGCCAATACCCCGCGAATGCGGAGCCGTCCAGCCTATAGATTTCCGCCGACATCACATGAGGCGCGGCTTGCAGGGCTGACAACGTTGTCTCGGCAGAGTGAGAATCGTCAAATAACACAGCAGAGATCGAGTTCGATCCGATAATCTGGGCCTGGGTTCCGAGGTCACGCACCGTCCCCACTCGGAAGCTATACAGATCGTAGATAAACAATCCCGCTCCCGCCAACAAAAGTGCGGTGCCACTGACCAGCATGTTCATCCAGGTCAGCTTCTTGGGGATCGAATAATCCCGAACGGTGAACATTCTCAATTAGTCTCCGAGCTGAACGCTTCTTCTTACGTTGGCTGCCACTTTTAGCAGTTCGGAACTGAGAGTCAGTCCAGCCCGTTCTGCGCTGGCTGAATTCACCTCGAAACGTACTTTGTTGCCCTCCAAAATGAACTGCACCATGCCTCCGCGTTGCGCGAAGTTGGGCAGATCGCTGACAGTCAGGACACTTGCCGTACCGAGACTAGTGAGAATCTCCTTCAACCGTTTATCCTCCGACGAACTTATGAAAAGAACGCGGCAACTCATCGCATCTTGTGGCGCCGGAACTTGTTTCGCCACTACGCTTTTCCCGGCTATGGTTTCCTGTGCGACAGTGGCTTTAAGGGCCGGACCGAACGGATTATCGCCCAGCACACAAATTGCGAAGGAATCGCTTTGAGCTTGCAGGGGCTGAGCCGGCCACTCGACGAATCTGCTGAAGTTATAAAGATAAGTAGCCTTCACCTCGTATTCGGTGGGTTTTGCATGTTGCCCCTGTATGCCCGGAAGTCCGATGAGAAGTCCGATGAGCACACACACCACGGGGAACGCTGTGAACCAAGGCCGAGGATGCCCATGTTGGCATCCGCGATTCTGCGCCTTCCCTTGCAAAGCGTCCGTGCTTCTGGGCTGCCGAATGAAAGTCAATTTGCAGCCTGCTTCCAGGTTATCTGCGTAAAGACACTTCGCTTGATTCCAACCAGCCCTCCTGGATCGCCTCCGAACTCCGCGTGTCGCGGCTGCAGCAGGTTCTGACCAACCACCGCCAATTCCATTTGCCGGATAAAAAGCCAGCCCAATCGTGCGTCCGCCGTGCTGTAGCTGTTGACCGCTTGCGCCTGCAGAGCGCTGACATAGCGATAGGTCTGGTCACACTCAAACCTCTTCGGCAAATTGAATTGCGATTCGAAGGCGACCTGATTGTGCGGGCTTGACCCCTCTTCCAGACTCACATACCCGCCGCCGTCCACTACACCTGGCTTACTCTTCAGATGCAGGTTCAGATATGAATATGTAGTCTTCAGCTGCCACCATGATGTGAGCTTCCAGTCCGGAGCAATCTCGAAGCCATCGCTATCCCCTTTGAGTCCGTTGACGTAGGGAACGCTAATGGTGAAGTGGGGCGGAGCGGGAGTAAAATTGACAGCCAACACCGGCGCTCCCAGGCTGATGAGGTCGTTATGCTTGTTATGGAATATTGCAATATCTACATATAACTTCGGAGTCACCAGCGTCCGGTACCCAACCTCAAAACCAATCGAGCTTTCGGACTTCAATTGATGGTTACCGTCGACCGCCAGGTAGGCCAGCGGGTTGGCCAGTACGAAATCAGTAAGTTTAAAATCTTCCTCGATGCGAGAGGGTGTGCGGACAGCTCGTGTGACCGCCGCCCAAAATGTCTGCCGTGGAGATATCGTCCACAGCGCACGTAAGCTCGGCTCGATCTCGAATCCGGTGTAATTGTTGTGCTCTAGCTTTGAGCCGGCCGTCAGCGAAAATTTGTTGGGCGCAATGGCGATTTCATCCTGCAGGAATCCGCTGTACACATTGTTCGCGATGCCATGGGGAACGAAATCGAGCGTGGGAACCGTCTGTACGAACTCGCTGGGACTCAGACGGACGCCGCCTCCCCAAATGAAATTTTGACGCCAGGGCAGCGTCAAGTGATGAATGAAGTCGATGTCGAACGTGTTGCGAGTTTCTCCATAGTGGGGTGCGAGGGCATAAGTACGGTCATAATATGCCTGCACTTGAATGTCAGAGCCTTGGCGGAGGTCGTGCTGCCAATGCGCCAGCAGGTTGCCTCCCGATACGGCCACAGCCCCGTCCTCGATAAGTTGAGCGGGTGGAGAGAACGATCCAACGCCCACACTTTCGCCCACACCGCCTTTATACATATCTCCTTGTATGGTTAAGTGGTCGCGGTCGCCTGCGATCCAATCCGTCCTGAACCCGACCTGTCCCAATCGCCATTCGTCATACGAGGCGCCGTCGGGATGGTATTCGGCTCCGCGGCTAAATCCTTTCCCGTACACCCGGTAGTCGAAATTCTTGCCATTTCCACTTCCGTAACGGAACCCGCTAATGGCATGGTCAACGCTTCCGCCCCCGACTGAGGCAAGCCCGCTATGCGTATCCTTCGCATTCTTAGTAATGATGTTGATCACGCCGTTGACAGCGTTAGCACCCCATATAGTGCCCCCGGGTCCACGGATGACTTCGATGCGCTCCACATCCTCCAGCATGATTCCATCCTGGAGCGCCCAATAGATGCCAGCGAACAGCGGCGTATAAAGGCTCCGCCCATCAATCAGCACTAGCATTGATTTGGAGAATTGGTCGGCAAATCCGCGGATCCCTACAGCCCAATGATCCTCATTGATTCGGCTCACCTGAACACCAGGAATCAGCCTCAAAGCTTCCGGGATGCTGGTGGCCCCGGAGCGCCGGATATCTTCCTGAGTGACAACATAAATCGCGGCCGGGGTTCGCCAAACCTGTTCGGGCTCTTTGGAAGCTGTGGTTACCTCGACGTCGCCGAGCTGTTCCAAGTTCAAGCGTTTGAGGGGCACGCTACCGTCTTGATCGCTTTTAGGGCCTTGGGCCGAACTTATGCTGACCAAGCCCGCAGCCAACAAGAACCACGACATTCGTCTTAGGAGATTCCTAACGGCAGCGGGATGGCATGGCTTGTTCATGAGTAGTATTTCGCCTTTTACGGCAACCTTTGTCCCTTCGCGTGATATCGGCAAGAAAATGTGATTGCTTCAGTCGACTCTTGGGTCACTAGGATTCCGGAATTGGTACCGGCCCAAAACAGGGGGATGGACTCTAGTCATGGCTATGGTCGGAAATACGTATAAGGTAACCTCCTAGCGTAGGAATGGGTTCGGACCCCGGGGTCGAAAGGTAGACGCCATTTGCTATAACAGACCGATGCGCCTACACGATTACGCACCCCGGCCCGCGCACCTTAAATGGCTCCTCGATTCTGACCCGGCCATCCGTTGGCAGGTCATGAAGGATCTCACTGACGAAGACGCCAACGCGATTGCTGCGGAGCGATCGCGCGTCGCAACAGAAGGCTGGGGAGCCCAACTTCTCGCCCGCCAGTCGCGTGCCGGTAACTGGGGCGGGCCGAAGGAGGACCGAGGCTTGCTTGTAACCCTCTAAGTCTCGTCGTCTTAAAGGACCTTGGTCTGGACCCGGCCAGCAAGCAGGCTCGCAGAATGATCGACCGCGTCGACAAGCGGCTCGTGTTTAAGCCACTCAAGAATCGGCCTTTCCTTCACGGCGAAACGGAACCATGCATCAACGGCAGAATTCTGGCCGTTGGCTCGTATTTCAAAAAACCGAGTCGCGCGCTGGCGAATCAACTTCTGCGAGAGCAGCTCGAAGATGGAGGCTGGAACTGCGAAGCGGTTGAGCCTTCGCCAAAACGTCCAAAAAGCCGGCGCTCTTCGTTCCATACCACCATCTGCGTGCTCGAAGGGCTGCTCGAATATGAACGAGCAGGGTGGAAATCGTCGGACGTTGCGAAGTCCGTCAGTAGGGCCCGCAAGAAGGCGGAAGACTATCTGCTTGAGCGCCGCATGTTCCGCTCGCTTCGAAGCGGCGAAGTCATTGACAAACGCTGGCTCCGCTTCTCGTTTCCACCGTTCTGGCACTACGACGTATTGCGCGGGCTCGATTATCTGCGGAATGTGGGAATTAAACCCGACAGCCGCGTCAGTGAGGCCATCGAAGTCGTGATTAGTCGCCGCCACCAGAACGGACGCTGGCCGCTCAACCTCCGTCATTCCGAACATATTCCATTGGAGATGGAGGCCGGCGTCGGCAGGGCAAGCCGCTGGAACACGCTGCGCGCTCTCCGAGTCCTACGTTGGTACAACGACTCAATCGGCTAGTGGGGATGGTGCTCGGGCGAGAGAAGCGGCCCGGTGAACCTGGGCCGCTGGACAGCCGGGGGCGGCTGTCCCCACATTCCATCGGTACGATTCTTCGCCTGACGTGGAATCACTCAAGGGACAGAGAGTCAAAATCCCTGCCCCTTCGGCTGCGCTCAGGGCAGGTCTGTCTCTCCAAAGAACGGAGAGACAAGGGCGGGGCAGCCGGGGCTGGCTCCTAGTTTTTGAGGTTCAACGTAACCTTTGCGTTCTCCACCACTTTGACCCACTTAGGGTCGAGTGAGGCGCCGTATTCGTCGTGCCAGTTCCACCATTTATACGGCGGAGTCTGGGGATAGCCTTCCGGCGAGTCCTCCCACGTTTCCTGGCGCCCGAGCGCAGTCATGTCAAGGTAGTTCCAGGTGCTTCCCATCGCCTCGTCGCCGCGGTTGTTGATGAAGTAAGTGCGGAACACCTTGTCGCCGTCGTGGATGAACGCATTCGTGCCGTGCCACTCGTGTACGCCGAAGTCGGCGTCGAAGCTGTCCGTGATGGTGTACCACGGCATTTTCCAATCCATTCGTGCTTTCAGGCGCTCGATGTCCGCTTGCGACGCACGCGACGCGAACGCGAGCGTGGTGTCGCGGGCGTTCAGATGGGCGAGGTGCGCGACCTGGTCGGCACAGAAGGAGCAGCCGCGGCAGGCATGATCGGGCCAGCCGAACACGCCGGGCTCGAAGAAGGCGCGGTAGACGATCAGTTGACGGCGGCCTTCGAACAAGTCGAGCAGGCTCACTTTGCCCTTCGGCCCCTCGAATTCGTACTGCTTCTCCACGGCCAGCCACGGCATCCGCCGCCGTTCGGCGGCCAGGGCGTCACGGGAGCGGGTCAAGGCCTTCTCCTTTACGAGCAGTTGCTGGCGTGCAGCCTCCCACTGCTGTGCTGACACGATTGGTGGTGTCTTCATTGCGAGATGCTCCTTCCGGTTCTCGATGTCTCTCTCTTTACTTATTGCCATCTTAATTTCTCCTTCTATTTCTCTTTCGTTTTTTGAAGCAGACCAGTCGCCTTGAAACAGTTCCTGAACTTCGCGATGCACATCGCCAGAATTCCCCCGGTCGAGGCGGCTCCGGCGGCCATTGCTGCTGCGTTTGCGATGCATACTGGACACATATTCCCTCCTCCATGCTCTTCTCTCGTCCGCGCCTCAATGCGGACGCGGCGTTTCTGCGCGTTGCCTTACCTTTCGTGGATGTAGCTCCAGCCATCCTTCGCCTTTCGATATTCCTCAAGAATCAATCCAAACGACTGGTGCCGAAAGCTGATCACCGTCACGCCGCCCGATTCCTTCAACCGATACTGAAGATTCGTCATCACGGGATTCGACATGAACAGTGGCCCACAAATTTCCAGCAAGGTAGGCTTCTTGATCGCTTGTACCGTTCCCCAGTAGTGGCCGTTGTTATCTCCCAGGTCGCGATACCATCGGCCACCCGGCCACGCTTCCAGCTTCATCGGCATTGGCTTGTTCACTTCAGTTTCGTTGTACGGCCCAAGCTGATCGAGCAGCGCGGCAAACGTTACCTTGATCGATGCGCGCACTTCAATCTCCTGCGCGATGTGGATCGTTGTCGCTTCCAGTGATAGTGCGGATGAACTCACGGCTCCCTCCTCGTCTTGTTTTTACAAACTTATTTCTTCTTTTGGTTCTTCGCCTCGGCCCGTTCCTTGATTCGCAGCAACTGATGTTTCCACAGGTGCTCGAACCTGCTCGTCCATTCGTTCAACGGCCGGATCGCCATGGCATTCACCTTGTAAAGCATCTGCCGACCTTCCCTCCGGGCCTCGACGAGGCCAACATCCTTCAAGACCTTCAGGTGCTTTGAAATGGATGGCTGTTCCATCTCCATGGCGTCCACAATCTCGTTGACCGATCTCTCCCGCATCGCGAGATAGTTCAGAATGTCCCGACGCCGCGGTTCCGCCACCGCATTGAACGCGTCCGATGTTGTCGCCGCCCTTGCCATGTCTTATTTATATTCCTATATAGGAATATGTCAAGCGGAAAATCGCGCCTGCTGCGACGCCACAAACTAATGGGCGATCGCAGCTAGAAGACGAATTTCAATCCAAGTTGGACTTGGCGGGGGGCGAAGGCGGCGTTGGGTTTCAGGAAGCTCTGGGGTTGCTGGTAGTAGGCGGGGTACGGGACGCTATTCACGAAAGTGGTGTACTGGGTGAACGTTGTCGCCTCGGCGGTGAGGCCGTCGGTGGTGATGGTGACGCGCTGGTTGTCGTGGTTAAACAGGTTGAAGGAGTCGGCGGTGAACTCGACGCGGTATCCATGGCCGACATGGATTTTGCGGACGAGGCGAAGATCGGTGGAGGCGTAGTCCGGCCCGGTGAAACCGTTGCGGCTGTAGCCGGGGAGGCGGTCGTTGAGGTCGTTGCCGTCCTGGTTGGGGTCGCCTGAGGCGGTTGCGTTGACGGGACGGCCACTGCCAGCGGTGACGATGCTGGAAATTTTCCAGTCGTTGAAGACGTGGCCGAGAAGCTGGTGTTCGCGATGGAAGGGGTGCGGCTCGGCGGAAAAAGCGGCGACAAAGCGCTGGCGCTGGTCGGTGACACTGGGACCGCGCTCGGCATTGGGTTGGTAGGAATTTTGCACGGTGGCGGGAGCGCCGGCGACGAGGGCATCCTGGCCGTCGTCGATGGCGTGAGCGTAGGTGTACGAGAGGCGGAGATAAGTGCCGCGGGCCATTCGGCGGTTAATGGAAAGGGTTGCGCCGTTGTAGACGCTGGAAGCGGCGCTCTGAAATTCGTCGATGGCGCCGAGTTGGGCGATTGGCCGTCCGAGAGGATTGATGCAAGGCGGGAACGGGCACGTGAGGGAACGCGTGAACTGCCAGGTGGCAAAGGAATCGACCGTATAGTATCCGCCCTGGAAGATGGAGCCGGTGGAATCGAAGATGGGATAGGTAAGGGCAACCGGCGGCGGAAGATTGACGTCGAGCGCGCGGATAAGATGTTCGCCGTGAACATAGAGATAGGAGACCCCAATCGTGGTGTGGCCGGCGATTTCGCGTTCGAGAGTAATGCTGGTTTGCTGCACGCGTGGAGTCACGAAGTTGGGAGCGAACGCGGAGACGTCGTTCGTAACTCCCTGCGCGAATCCCGGGGGAAGATTGCAGGCGGCATTGAGCGGACAGCTTACTAAAGCGTTGGGATAAGTAGGGAAGACCTGATGATCGAAATAGTTGCTGTTGTTGAGAAAGACCTGGGCGTCGGTGATGCCGTTTTCGGTGGCGATGGCGGAGTTGTAGATTTGCGGAATGCGGACGTAGAACATTCCGTAACCGGCGCGAATGACAAGCGGGTGATTTTTGCCGAGGGAATAGGCAAGTCCGGCGCGAGGGCCGAAGTTGTACGGTTTGAAAGGAACTTTGCCGGAGGGCGGAAAGAGCGGATTGGAAAGCAATCCGGCGGTCGTAAAGGTTTGGAGATCCCAGCGAACGCCGAGGTTGAGAGCCAAGTGATCGGTGACGCGGATGGTGTCCTGTGCGAAGGCGGCGTAGTCGTTGCTGTTGGGATTGGAAGACGCTGGTCCAAAATTTTGCAAATAATAATGCGGGACTTGGTGGGCGTAGGCGCGTAGAGGCGTGAGTGGGAGTCCAGCCTCTTGCGGTTCGAAGCTAAAGGGATCAACTTTAATGGGATAAAAAAGGTATTCGCCATTTTGCTGGCTGGGGAAGTAGTCATAAATCCAGGTGATCAGGGAATCGCCACCGAATTTGAAAGAGTGTCGACTACCGTCGAAGCTGAGAGTTTCGGCCAGCTGAGCGCGATGTTCGCGAGTGGCGCGTGGGAGCAGGTCGGAGCGTCCGATGCCATCGATGATGTCGGGAATTTTGATGAGGGTGTCGTTCGTGTTCGTGAAAGACTGGCGAAGATCGCGCGAGAACTGCGCGCGAAGATGGCTGATGAGGCGCGTGGTGAGGCCTGAAGTGAGCGATGCCACCCCGGTTTCCGTGGAGACGGTTTCTTCTCCATTGTCGGAGATGGAATCGTAGGTGACGGGGCTGGCCGGGTCGAGGAAGACGTTGTTTGATCCCCAGTAACGAGAGGAATTGAAGCGCAGGGCGAGTTGGTTGCGCGAGGTGAGATTGATATCGAGCTTAGCAAAGGTAGCGTTGCCGATTTGCGCCGCGGGATACGCTCCTGCGAGCGAATTAAGCTGGGCGGCTGCCGCGAAGACCAAGGCCTGATCGGTGGCTTCGTAGTCGCCGGGGGTGAATGGCCCGGTGCCAGCCTGAGGGACAACCTGCATGGTGCCGTTGAGGAATTCGACCACATCGGGGACGTGGAAATAGTGCTGGTCGAATCCGGCGAAGAAGAAGATTTTGTTTTTCTTGATTGGGCCGCCGATGGTGCCTCCGCCTTGCTGCTGGCGGCTGTGCGGCTTAAAGGTCATGAAGGCGTCGGCCGCACCGAATCCGCTGTCGCGGATGTAATAAAGGCCGGTGCCGTGCCAGTGGTTGGAGCCCGACTTGGTGACGACGTTCACGACCGCGCCGCCGGCGCGGCCGAGCTCTGCACCTGAGGAATTCGAGGAGACGCGGAACTCCTGGACGACTTCGTTCGAAAACTGGTAAGGAGCGCGATACAGGCCGCGCGCCTGGGCGAAGAACGCGTTGTTGAAGTCGCCGCCATCGACCAGGAAACTATTCTGAAATCCGCGAAGCCCGCCGAAAGAGAGATCGCCGGTGGTGGAGGAAGTAAGGCTGCGCGGGTCCTCCGTGACACCCGGCGAGAGCAGCATGAGATCGGAGAAGCGGCGTCCGTTGAGCGGAAGATCGACAATCGCGCGCTCGTCGATCAAGGTAGAGACGGCGCTCGGTTGAGTGTCAACCAGTTTTGGCGCGCCGGAGACGGTCACGTTTTCCTGGGCGCCGGCTACGCTAAGACGAAATTCGAGTTCGGCGGCGGCGCCGATATCAACATGAAGCGGCGGCGAGACTTGCGGCGACATGCCTTGTGCGACGGCGCGGGCGGAGTAATCGCCCGGCGGCAGGAGATCGAGGGCGAAGCGGCCTTCGGAATCGGAAGTGGTGGAATAGCGTACGCCATTCGCTGAGTCAATGGCGACGATGGAAGCCTTAGCGATGCGGCTGCCAGTGGGATCAAGCACCGTGCCGTGAATCGCACCGGTGGCGGCATCCTGGCTGAAAGACAGCCGGGCCAGGAATAAGAAGAAGACCAGGTAAGCGACGATCAAGACAACAATGAGGGAGGTGCGCGGCATAGGAGTCCCACCTGCAATCGGGATGAGGCTCGGAGGGCGGTCGCGCAACTTTACCGGAAGTTGGGCGGGGCAGTTCTGCGGAACAGTGCCGGGATGCGCATCCTAGACGAGCGCGGCCGGAAAACTATTCTGCGGAACAGTGGGAAACCAAATTTTGTATAGCATGTGCGGGGCGAAGAACGTTGTGACGAAGCGCAGTTCTTTTTGGGAAGAGTGCCGGAGTGGGACTGGAGAGTGAAAAGTAGATTCTGAAGTTGCGGGGCAGCGCGTTTCGTTTTCTGCTATGCGCTGCCCCGCTTTGATGGCAATTTAGTTAGTTGATCGCCGTCCGCCAAATCGGCAGGCCCGAAGCGCCTTTAGCTAAAGCGCCCAGAGTGGCGGGTTGAGGAGCGGGCGTGGAGGAAGGTTCGGAAGCATCGGCATTCTCGTCGGGACCTTTTATAACGCCAGCCTTAATCGACGCATTGGGAACGTCTTCATAGGCGTAGCCGGTCAAGGTAGGGACCGTGCCGCCGAGAGTGACACGAGCCCAACCAAAGTGAGTGTTGCCGTTGATCACAAATTTTAGAGCCAGGAATCCGCCCTTGTTGCCTTTTCCCTGCCAAGGGCAACTCACTGTTCCGGGACTCGTGTAATCGCCCGCGACCCCGAACAAGTCGAGTCCACCGGGCACAAAATTCTTGTTTGCAGTAATTTTGTGTCCCTGAGGCACTTCTGCCGCGCATACAGCTTTGGTGAAACTGGTGATGGCGCCGACTTCGTTCGCCTCCTGAGTGGGAGTCACGATGAGAGCATGCGCGTAAAAGCCAAGCGGAGAGCGACCTTTGGGACTGGGAGTCCTGGCGCCCCCGAATTAACGACATTGTAGATGTAGAAATCGGGGACACCATCGTTGTTAAGATCGATTGGAACGGAAGGTCCGTTAACAGTGATGGGAATGTTCGTGGGCGTGTAAATAACCTTAGCCTCGGCGGTTGGTGCCAGGGCGAGCAATCCCACGCCGGCCGCGCCGGCAGCAGTCGCATATTGTAGGAGTCCTTTATCTACGTTGGAGGCGAGGTTAGAGGCGGGGCGACTTTGAGCTGGAGTTTGATTCTTGGCTTTCATGCTGGATTCTCCGTTGAAACCGATTTGCCCAAGGGGGACGAAGGACGCGAGCGAAGATGGGATCGAACTTTAATGTGTTTTCCGGGAGCTGTCAATGTGAAGAAACCTGCATCCTGTGATATTCATTCTTCATCGTGTTATGTTCAGTTTCCTTCTTCATCAGGCAGCCGGGGCGGGTTTGGGAGTGACAGATGATTCGGACGTTTAAAGGTGTCACGCCGGTAATTCCGGCAACCTGTTACGTGGACGACTCGGCGCAGATTATCGGCGATGTAGTGCTGGGCGAACATGCTTCGGTGTGGATGAATGCGGTTGTCCGCGGAGACGTTCACTCAATCCGCATCGGGGCGCATTCGAACGTGCAGGATTGCAGCGTGCTGCACGGGATGAAAGGGCAGTACGGCGTATTTTTGGGCGAGTACGTCACCGTTGGGCATTCGGTGACGCTGCACGGTTGCGTGATCGAGGACCGCTGTCTGATCGGGATGGGCTCGATCATCCTGAACGGCGCGAAGATTGGCGCGGGCTCGATTATCGCCGCCGGCACGCTGATTCCGGAGCGGGCGGTCGTGGAACCGGGGTCGTTGTGGATGGGGTCTCCGGGAAAGTTGTTCCGCAAGCTGGGCGCGAAGGATCAGGAAAGCATCATGCGGTATGCGAATAATTATCTGGGATATAAGGAAGAGTATTTACGGGAGCGGTAGTAGCCAGTACCTAGTACCTAGTATCTAGTACCCATTTACCGGTTGTCATCCTGAGCGGAGCGGGCCAGTGCGCGAAGCGCATCGGCTCGCGGAGTCGAAGGATCCCTATAGCGCTACGGTGGCAATGGGACGTGTCGAGGTGTTCTTCCTTTGCTCGTAAATGTCGAGAGTACTCCTAGACGAGCCTGGGGGCGGTTGAGGTGCAAGGGATCCTTCGACTGCGACTTGACTTCCGCTTCGCGGAAGGCAATTCTTCGCTCAGGATGACAATTGTTTCTGGTTACGATTGAGGAACGGGAACTGAATGATTAAAGCTGTCCGAGGAACGCGAGACCTGCTGCCGCCGGAGACGGCGTTGTGGAATTTTGTGGAGTCGGCGGTGCGGGATGTGTTTCGCGCCTACAACTTCCATGAAATTCGCACGCCGATTTTCGAGGAGACACAGTTGTTTTCCCGAGGAGTCGGTGCCGACACCGACATCGTAACCAAGGAGATGTACACCTTTTACGACGATAGGGTCGCAGTCGATGGTCCATTGCTGAGTGCGATCGGACCGAGCAGAGAGCTGCGCGCAAGCAAGTGGATCACGCTCCGGCCCGAGAATACGGCCGGCGTCGTACGCGCCTATATCGAGCACAACCTGGAAAGTCGCGGGCTGAACAAGCTTTACTACATCGGGCCTCAGTTCCGCCGCGAGCGTCCGCAGAAAGGCCGGTACCGGCAGTTTTATCAGATCGGGGCAGAAGTCATTGGGCCGGCATCGGCGGGAAGCGAACGACCGCTCCGCGATGCCGAAGTGCTAGAGATGCTGGATACGCTGCTGCGACGCCTGGGCATCAGCGATTTTATTCTCTATATCAACTCGATAGGGGATTCCAAGGATAGGGCGGCATACAATGAAGCCCTACGCAGGGCACTCGAGCCTGTTGTCGAGAACATGTGCACGGATTGTCAGCGGCGAGCCGTGACGAATCCCCTGCGCGTGTTCGATTGCAAGGTTCCGCAAGATCAGCCGATCATCCAGACGCTGCCGCTTATCAGCGACTACCTGAGCGCGGGAAGCAAGGAACACTTTGAAAACGTCCAAGCACTTTTGAGGGAAGCGCGGGTTCCTTTCGAGATCAATCCTCGGCTTGTCCGTGGACTAGATTACTACACGCGTACAGCATTTGAATTCACTCATGGTGCACTGGGGGCACAGAACGCGATTCTAGGCGGCGGGCGATATGATGGGCTTGCAGAGATGCTCGGTAGCCGTGAGCCCGCTCCTGGCATTGGATTCGCCATCGGCGAGGACCGGCTGGTGATGGCACTAGAGGGACGAACATCTGAAACCATGCAGAGAGCGGACGCCTATATTGCGCCTGTCGGCGAGGGCATGAATCGGAATGCGCTAGTTTTGGCCAGAGACCTGCGACGCGAGGGCTTGGTAATCGAGCTCGGAGATCGCAGCCTTCGGCTTAAGAAAATGTTTGATGCGGCGACGAAGGCAGGAGCAAAATACATTTTGATCGTGGGCGAGAACGAAGTGAAGGCGGACGCGTTCGCGGTAAAGGATTTGGCAACCGGCGAACAGGTTTCGGTGCCGAGGGCGGAATTGCCGGGAAAGATACGGGGATGAGAAATACGGGTTCAGAAGCGGTGCAGTATGGTAGAGATCCTTCGACTGCGCATTTGCTTCCGCTTCGCGAAAGCAAATGCTTCGCTCAGGATGACAGCTCTGCTTGCAGCGGAGATTAGTGGGGACGATTCGGGAATAAGGCATGGGTAAAATCCGGTCCATGCTCGACGATGCGGCGATACGATTTATTGAGGTGAAGATAATCGCGAGGAGACGATCATGAAACGAACTGGAATGATTTGTGTGCTATGGCTGTCGGTCATGGCGGTAGCGGTCGCGCAGACGCAGCCGCCGAAACCAGGTCCGGAACTCAAGAAGCTGGATATGTTCACGGGAACGTGGACTCTGGATGGCAGCATGAAACCGGGAATGATGGGGCCGGGCGGCACGACGGTAGAGAACGACAAGTGCGAGTGGATGGAAGGCGGGTTCTACGTGGTGTGCCACTCGACCTTCAAGATGGAAGGTATGGGCAACGGCGTGGGATTGTCGGTGCTGGGATATTCCACCGACGATAAAGCTTATACCTACCGCGAGTTCAACAGCTTTGGGGAATTCGACGATTCCCGCGGCACGGTCGATGGCGACACCTGGACGTGGACGAATGAGGAGAAGATGGGCGGCATGGCCATGAAAGGCCGCTACACCATCAAGGTGACTTCGGCCACCTCGTATAGCTTCATGTACGAGATGTCGCAGGACGGCACGAAGTGGACGACGGTGATGGACGGCAAGGCGATGAAAAAATAATGGACCGCTGACTGGCTGAGCGCCTCGCTTCGCTCGGCGGGATAGCCGAGGCGGCTGTCCCTACATGAGTACCTGCGTTCTCTAACCGTTTATAATCTCTGGTTCAGCACTCTGCTGGAAATCTCACTGTAAGGACACACTTTGCTCGATTTTCTAGGCAGTCTACGACGAACTCATATGTGCGGGGCGCTGCGTGCTTCCGATGCGGGTAAGAAAGCTGTGCTGATGGGATGGGTGAACCGCCGGCGTGACCATGGCAACCTGCTTTTCGTCGATCTGCGCGACCGTGCAGGCGTGACCCAGGTCGTGTTCAACGCCGAGCGTGATGCCGCGGTCCACGGAAAGGCGCAGGCGCTGCGCAACGAGTATGTGATTGCCGTAACCGGCACGGTGAAGCTGCGCGACGCCAACACGATCAATCCGAATATGCCAACCGGCGAAGTCGAACTGGTGGCTGAAGAGCTGCGCATTCTGAATGAGTCGAAGCTTCCGCCGTTTTTGCCGTCGGACACCGCTCTTACCAACGAAGAGACGCGGCTGAAGTATCGCTACATCGACCTGCGGCGCGACGCGATGCAGTTCAACATCGAGTTGCGGCACAAGGTGGCGAAGGCGATCCGCGATTATTTATCGGGAGCGGGATTTTTTGAGATTGAGACGCCGTTCATGACGCGTTCGACGCCCGAAGGCGCTCGCGATTATCTGGTGCCGAGCCGCGTGCAGCCCGGGTCGTTTTACGCGCTGCCGCAATCTCCGCAGATGTTCAAACAAATCCTGATGATCTCCGGCTTCGACAAATATTTTCAGATCGTGCGCTGCTTCCGCGATGAGGATTTTCGGGCGGACCGACAGGCGGAGTTCACGCAGATCGATTTGGAGATGTCGTATCCGCAGGTGGAGAGCGTGTGGGAGGTGGTGGAGGGATTTTTGACGGCGGCGTTTCAGGCGGCTGGATTCGGGATCAAGATGCCGTTCCCCCGCATGGGTTATGACGAGGCCATCCGTTTGTACGGCATCGACAAGCCAGACTTGCGCCTGCCTGCCTTTACCGATGTGCGCGAATGTTTTGCGGCGGAGAATCTGCAGGAGCTTGCCATCAATCCGAACCTTCCGGTGATTGCCATTCGTACCCCAAAGATTGGCGAGTTGTCACGCAAGGAGCGCGATGACATCAAGCCGATGTTCAATTCCAAGGGCGGCGCGAAGGTTTTTGAAGACTTCAAGCGCATCGGCAACAAATTTCCTGAAGCGGCAGCGGCGATTGCGAAAAAGTGCGGCGGCGAGGAAGGCGACTTGATCGTAATCGTGGCCGGATCGGCGCAGGCAGGGCCGCAATCGCCCGTGTCTGAGCATCGCAAGGTCACTCCTCAGGAACTCGCAATTTACGCTTCAGCGGGATTGTTGCGTCTGGCGCTGGCGCAGAAGTATGCCGAGCGGCATGGCATTTTCAAGAAGACCGGCGATGCGGCAAAAGATTTCCGATTCCTGTGGGTGACGAACTTTCCGATGTTCGAATGGGACGAGGGCGACAAGCGCTGGAACGCGGCGCACCATCCCTTTACCTCGCCGCACGAGGAAGACATGTCGAAATTGGAAACGGGAGTGGAGTCGTTGAATGACCCGCTGTTGCCGCTCAGCGCGGTTCGCGCCCTGGCTTACGACGTGGTGCTGAATGGCACGGAGTTAGGCTCGGGTTCGATCCGTATTCACCGGCAGGATGTGCAGAGGAGAATCTTCCGCGCTTTGGGAATGACGGAAGAAGAAGCGCGGGCGCGCTTTGGATTCTTTCTCGAGGCGCTGGAATACGGCACGCCCCCGCACGGTGGCATCGCGCTGGGCCTCGACCGCATCGTGATGATTCTGGCTGGAGCCGAGAGTCTGCGAGAAGTGATTCCATTCCCCAAGACTGCGCGTGCGGTGGATTTGATGGTGGATGCGCCGACGCCAGTGAGCGAGGCGCAGTTGCGGGAGTTGGGGATACAAGTAAAGAAGTAGAGTTACCTCAGGGGCTAAAGCCCATTTTTCACGGCAATCCTTGACGCAGGCCTGGAAGGCCTGCTCCACCCTCTTCCTAGCCTACTCTACCCTAGCCTACTCTACCCTCTTCCTAGTCTGCTCCACCCTCTTCGAAGACCCTAGCTGACGGTACGTCTAGGAAGGCCCTCTTCGCCACTATCTTGAAAGTCCTGCCATAG
This sequence comes from uncultured Acidobacteriaceae bacterium, assembly GCA_963771965.1. Classification (GTDB taxonomy): domain Bacteria; phylum Acidobacteriota; class Terriglobia; order Terriglobales; family Acidobacteriaceae; genus Sulfotelmatobacter. Next base: position 811,348 of record CAVYVM010000011.1, on the reverse strand, counting down.
GGAAAGGGTGGAGCAGGGCCTTCGGCCCTGCGTCTAGGCGGTCTTATGCGGCCGGCTTTAGCCACTGCGGTATCTCATCCAATTTTGATTGTGCCGAACTATACAGAAACTCCTCCGGCAAACATACCAAGCCACGGCGCACCGGGTTCATGTGGATGTAGTGCCGGAACCGGGCATACTCTTCAGCATCCCGAACTCGTCGATCATAAAAACTGGTCTGCCAGATCTCACCCGCGAACCCAAGCTCCTTCTTTGCCCGGTAGGAAAAACCTCCTTTGATGAATTGCACAGCCTTCTCTATGGTCACGGGAGGAATCGGAGTGAGTAGCAAGTGGAAGTGGTCGGGCATGACCACAAACTCGTGCAGGTGATATCTGCTTTGTCTCTGATAGTGGAAGAGAATATCCATCAACAGCCGCGCCATTCGATCCGACTGAAAGAGTGCGTGCTTGTCATAAGCAGAGGCCGTAATGAAATAGGTACCACCGTGAGTGGTTCCCCGGTATGGGATGGTCATCTAGGTACCTCAGGGGCTAAAGCCCGCATTTCTCTCGCGCCAACCTTACGCAGGCCTAAAGGCCTGCTCCACCCGCTGGAAAGCCAGAAGGTCTTCAGAACCGTAGCGTGCCGTAGGCATGGCGTCACTCAAATTGAACCAGCGGATGCTTTCACTTTCCCGAGTTGGCACTGATGAGATGATTTCGCGAATCTGATTCCCATCAGGGCAAACACTGTCACGCTTTGCTTTTGTTCGTCCATCTGCGAAACTGGCCTTGGCTGGACACGAACCACTAGCTACTGCCCATGGGTCGCATTCACGTCCTCCCCGAGCACGTTGCCAACAAGATCGCCGCCGGCGAGGTGGTGGAGCGGCCCGCCTCCGTGGTGAAGGAGTTGCTGGAGAACGCGCTCGACGCGGGCGCGACGCGGATCAAGATCAACATTGAAGCGGGCGGAAAGAAGATGATCCAAGTCACCGACAACGGATGCGGCATGGTTCGCGACGATGCCATGCTTGCCTTCGAGCGGCATGCGACGTCGAAGATTAGAGACGCCGAGGATTTGTTGAGCGTGGCCACGCTCGGCTTTCGCGGAGAGGCGCTGCCTTCGATTGCGTCGGTGTCGCGGCTGCGCCTCGAAACTTGTGCCGAGGAAGGCGCATCGGGAACCGTGATCGAAATCAACGGCGGACGGATGGCGCGCGTCGATGAAGCCGGTCTGCCGAAGGGAACATCGATTACGGCACGCGATCTCTTTTTCAACATCCCGGCACGGAAAAAATTCTTAAAGGCGGAGTCGACCGAGTTGTCGCATATCGCGTCGCTCGTTACACACTACGCGCTGGCGCATCCCCAGAAGCATTTTGAATTGCACTCGATGACGAATGCCATGCTGGTAGCGCCGCCGGTTGCGGGGTACAGCGAGCGCGTCTATCAGGTGCTTGGCAAAGAGACGCTCGATCAGTTGATTTCAGTGGCCGCGGTGCAGCCGCTCGAGCACGTTGGTTTGCCGCAGCCTCCGCCGTGGCGCAAGAAAGAAGATGATGAAGATGAGAGTAATGCTGGGGCAACGCCCGGCGAGATGCGGCTCCACGGGTTTATTTCGAAGCCGGAGATTCAGAAGCTGAATCGCAATTCGATTTTTGTGTTCGTGAATGGCCGCCTGATTCGCGACCGGCTGGTGCAGCACGGATTGACCGAGGCTTACCGCAATATCATTCCACCGTCGGTATATCCGGTAGTGCTGCTGTTCATGGAACTGCCGCCGGGCGAAGTGGATGTGAACGTCCATCCCTCGAAGACGGAAGTTCGCTTTCGACAGCCGACCGTGATGCACGATTTTGTGCGCGATACGGTGCGGGCCGCGCTGATGAAGGCGCGCCCAGCGCCGCAGTTCACCACGGAAATTCGCGCGCATGCGACCGCGAGCGCCGGGCTCACGCCGGGAGCGAGAGAGTGGGAGCCGCCCTCTGACCTGCCTTCGGTATCAAACGCGCCGGGGCGCGTGCCATATGAAATCACAGGCAGCAACGGATTTGCGCTGCAGGCGCCGGTGCCGCCGCCAATTTCCGCGCGGCTGCAGTTCGAGGGCGGGATCGCAGTCGAAGCCAACGCTGCAATTCCCGTGGCGCGCGGAATGGAAGCTCGCTTCGCCGAAACCGTTCCGGATAATGGTTGCGCCACTCCGCTGGACTCCCAGCCAGACGCACAGGAACTCGACCAGGAAAATTCGACCCTCGATTCACTCTCCACGCTGCGGCCGCTTGGACAAATCCGCAATTCATTTATTCTCGCGGTGAATGAAGATGGATTGTGGATCATCGATCAGCACGTGGCTCACGAGCGCGTGTTGTTTGAACGCATTCTGAAGCAGCGTGCAGTGCAGAAAGTGGAAAGCCAGCGGTTGCTGATGCCGATCGTGCTGGAGCTGTCTCCGGCGCAGCAGGCGGTGTTTGCCGACATTGCCGACGAACTGCAACACAACGGTTTCGAAGCTGAGCCGTTTGGCGCGCGCAGCGTTGCCGTAAAAGTTGCGCCGGCCGGAGTGGAGGCAGCCCAGGTCGAGCACATGTTGCACGAGTTGCTCGACCAGATTTCGCGGGAGGAGCAGTCGTTGAACCTGGAAAAAATTCGCGGGCGCATCGCGGCCTCGATCGCGTGCCATGCCGCGATCAAGGTCAATATGCCACTTGAGCAAAACAAAATGGACTGGCTGCTCGCCGAACTCGCGAAAACCGACCATCCCATGTCATGCCCGCACGGCCGGCCGGTCGTCCTAAGGTATTCTGTAAAGGATATTCAGAAGGCGTTCAAGAGAATCTGATTTTCATTGTTGATTGTTGATTGATGATTGCTGATTGCAACCCAGCGGAGTGTGACTTTCAATCAACAATCAACGATCACAAATCAGCAGTCCTTTTCCCAATGACCGAATCCGATCTCCAGCAACTGCGGCGCGAGAAGTGGCGGCTCGATGGCAAGCCCATCCGGACGATTGAAGAAGCGCGCAAATTTGTCGAGAGCGTAGGATTCTGCCTGATGTATCCCATGCGCCCGACGATGCCAGTGCCGACGTTTATCGGTGCGTTTGTCGGATCCGATGATCGGCTGCCGAGCTGGCAGCATGCTTATTCCGATCCGCGAGCGCTGGAAGCGACCGAACTCATGGTGCGCTTGCTGCGCGAACGGGCGGCCTATGAGGCGAATCTGTTCGATGAGAACAACGCATTTCTGGTGGCGGCTTCAGCGTTTCCATATTTTTATGCGCTGGTGGGTGAGCGAAATCCCAAACTCGCGCCCAAGCAGGGGCCGCGCTCGGCTTACTCGCCGCTGGCTTGCGATGCCTTCGAGTTGATTCGGCGCGACGGGCCAATTTCAAAAACTAAACTTCAAGAAGCACTGGGCGGCAGCGTTTCGCTGGCCGCTCTCGATAAGGCTTTGGGCGAGTTGCTCGCGAAACTGCGCATCACCCGCGTCGATTACAAGAGCGGAGAAGGTTCGTTCTGGGATGTCCTCTACCGCTGGGCGCCGGATGCGGTTCGCGAAGGCGTAGGTCTGTCGGTACAGGAGGCGCTCTCGGCGCTGCTCTCGAAATATCTGGAGTGCGTAGTTGCCGCCGAGCAGAGCGAGCTTGAAACTTTTTTTGGAAACTTTGTGGCGCGGTCGCGTGTGAAGGAAGCAGTGAATGCCTTGCTGTCGGCGCGTGAGCTGAGTTTCGTGCATGTGAGTGGCAGGTCGATGCTGCAGATCACGCCGGCGAAGGAAGTGGCAACGGCCTCCGCAAGACCGCAACGCGCAGCAAAATAAGGAGTCTTGTGCTCCTTGAGTATTCTGCTTGCGCGAAAGAAAAATCCACATCGAGCTTCGCTCGATTGGACAGCCGAAGGCGGCTGTCCCCACACGTTTCTTCACTCCCTCCGTGTACAATCGTCTACTTGCTCAATGACCGACCACTCTGATCCCAACTACTCCCAACGCAAACTGATTATTGCCATCGACGGTCCGGCGGGCGCGGGCAAGAGCACCATCGCTTCGCGGCTGGCGCGCAAGCTGGGCTACGTGAATCTGGAGAGCGGCGCGATGTACCGGGCGCTGGCGTTGAAGGCGATTGATAAGGACGCGTCGTTTGACGACGAAGCCGCGCTGGTAAAGCTCGCACAGGAGTCGCGCATTCAGCTCGAACCGACGCGGGGTGGAAACCGCACTCTGCTCGATGGGCAGGATGTGTCGGTGCGCATTCGCGAGCGCGATGTCACCGAGGCGGCGTCGCGTGTGTCGGTGCACCCTGAGGTGCGGGCGTGGATGGTGGCGCGGCAGCGGGAAATGGGTGCCGGCGGCGGCGTGGTGATGGAAGGCCGCGACATCGGTACCAAGGTTTTTCCCGACGCCGACGTTAAGATTTTTCTCGATGCCGACCCGGTGGTGCGCGAGCAGCGCCGCATGCAGCAGCAGAAGATCAAAGGCGACGTAGCTGCAAGCGTAGCCGCCGACTTGCGCGAACGCGACGGCCGCGACCGTACCCGGACCGCGTCTCCGCTCAAAGCTGCGGATGATGCGGTAGTGATCGACTCGACGAAGATGGGCGAGGAAGAAGTGCTGGCGCTAGCGGAGAAATTGGTGGCTGAGCGACTGCGGGTAGGTTAGCCCTAGTCAGGCCCAGAAACAGCAGGCCCAAAAACAGCAGGTTCCTCCACTTCGCATCCCGTTCCTTTCAGGAACGGGATGCTTCGGTCGGAATGACAGAGTTGTTTTAGTTTTCCGTGGGTTCGACTTTTGCTTTCGGTGCGGGCAGAGCCTTGGGCGGTTTTCCGGGCGCGGGTGGAACCGGCGGGGTTGGTGCGCTGGCCGAGGCCTTTCGAATTTCGATACCATCGTGCTCGTTGTTGATCACGATGTGGGAACTCGCGTTGCCGACGCTTCCAGTAGCTTTTGCTTCGCGGTCTCCGTTCACCACGCTCAACTCCGGGAAGTCAGACTTAATTTCACCGTCGCGCGTTCGCGCATCGACGTGAAAGCCGGCTTTTTCCGGGATATCCAGTTGCACATCGCCGTTGCGGCTGTCGATCTGCACGTTGCCGAGCGAGCGCATGGAGACTGTTACTCCGCCATTTTCATCCTGCAGGCGCACGTTGCCGGAAACTTCTTCCAGTCGAATCTGCTTTGAGCGTGTCGTCAGGTGAACCGGCCCGGTGACCTGTTCGGCGTGCAGGTCGTCGGAGTCGAGATCGAGATCGCCGTCGATGCGGGAAAACTCCATGTCGGTGCGCGAAGACTTGAAGGCTACAGTCTTGCTGATGTGGGCGAGCTTCACGCTCTCCATAAACTCGCCCTCGAGTTGAGCTGCACCCTTGATGTCGGTGACTGAAACCTCGTTGAGCCGTCCACCAATGTGTACGTCGCCGGTGATCTGCTCGACCTTGAGGGAACTTTTCTCGAGATTCAGTTTCACATTGCCAGCCACGTCTTCCACGGAAACGTCGCCGTGCTGGTTGGAGATGTCCACATCGCCATCACGGCCGCTAACCGACACGTCGCCGCGGCGCGAAACAATGTGCAACTCCATTTTGCGTGGGATAGAAATTTCCAGATCGGTCTGAACTGGGTGGTCGCCGGCGCCCTGAGTCTTGGCATCGAGCGTCCATGCCGAGCCTGCGGGGGTAATCACCGGCTTGGTCTCTCCGTTGTACTTATCGGCATCATTCTGGTTTTCCGCGCCGATGCGCTTGCGTACAACAACGGTAATTTTATTGTCGTCGGCAACGTTAACCCGCACCGCGCCGTGATCGTTATTCACCCGCAAACTGGTGACAGTCGGTGGGACGACCTGTTCGAGGTGGTCATCGAAGTTAAACGTTTCGCCGAAGACGTTATTGAAATCGCTGTCGTCGATGTTCAAGTTATCTCGGATATCGTTCCAGTGGAAGCGCTCCACGTGAGTGGCGATGAGTCCGAAAAAGACAATGACAATGACGAGAAAAACGCCGCCTGCGCCGATTCCGCGCGCCGGCACTCCATCGCGCTGCGCTTGCTGATATTCGATCAGCTTGGCGATGCCCCACAGGATCAGAAGCGCGGGCCAGTAGTGGGCAAAGAGAATTCCCAGTCGACCCCATGAAATCATGTGCAAATTGCCCAGCAGGAAAATGATGCCGAGGACAATCAGGACAAGGGGTCCGGCGAAGGAGCGGCGGCGGTGCCGCGGCGGAACATAAGGTTGAATAGGAGGTTGAACGGGACTAGACATTGCGAGCCTCCCCGGAGGCGGATGATGTTCCAGGAGATGGTGTTCCAGAATCGGAGACAGGCGGTGGCGGCGGAGGCGCTGACGTTACTCCTGGCGGCGGGAGCGGGCCGACGTGTCCCGCAGAAGATGCACTGCTCTGCAAAAGCTTTATGATGCCGATCACCAGCAGAATTGCGGGCCAGGTACGATCGAAGCTGACCACGTCAAGGCTTTGGAGCAGGAACAGCGTACCGATGGTCAGGACCACGGCAGGCCCAATCGCCCTGCGCATGCGGCAGCGATCGCAGCTGCAGCCGAAGCGGCGGCCCGGGATCAAACCCCACTGTCTGGCGAGCATCCATCCGCCGAAGAAGATCAGAATGAGCGGCCAGAAGCGATCGAGGCCGAACTCGAAAATGTTCATGGTGTGCAGCAGGAAGAGCACACCAAGGCCGATGAGAATGATCGCAACGGCTGGGATGGTTTTAGATTCTCCCCTTTCACTGGGCGCGCCCATACTGAACGTCTGCGCCAAACCATAGGGATCGGGAGCGGGTAGTCCGGCCTGAAGAGCATGAGCCGTGCGAACCGCGTCTATGATTTGGTACACATAGAAAAACGCGATGCCAAGCCCGAAGATAAAGTCCCAACGCCCGGCATGATCGCACGCGAAAATAAGCATCGCGAAGATCAGCAGGTGAGCCAGTCCCTTGGCATACTGTGAACAGTAAACCGCACCTACGCCGAAGGGGAAGAATCCAGCCAGGATACCCGCGACTGCGGGATTGGGACCGGAGCCGGACGATGCCCTCGGGGCCACGCCAGGCGCGACCGGTGGCGTATAAGCCGCGGCTGGAGGTACGAACGCCGCCGCCGGGGGAGCAGTGCCTTCCAGTCTTGCCGCGAGGCAAGGCTCGCAGTAGACGACTCCGCGGACATCGCGGGTGCAGTTGCCGCAGAGCGGCTTGCCGCAAGTGCGGCAGAATGCAACTGCGGCAGTATCGTTGTGCGTGGCGCAGTTCATACGAACCTCCTGTATGTGGTCACCGACACTACAGGCCGTTCGACTAAATACGACTCGTCTACTGATGGAGACGGACCCAGCGGAGCGCAGTTGGCCAGAATAATACGACTGTCGGTCTGGCTATAGTTGCGCTCCTGCTTCTGCTCGGGCTGTTCGGTTGTGTCGTTCTTGGGGTCTTTCGGTTTGGCCGGCGCGGACTCACGAGGCTCGGCGGGTTGGACGCTGCGCTTGAGTTCGCGAACCCGCGATTCCAGTTCGTAAACGAAGCGGATGTTTTCGTAGTACCGCACCACGCGGGCTTGCGTGTTGTAGTATGTGTGCCGTATCGCCGCTGGGCGCAAACTCACTGAACGGAGGTCGGCAGGTTTTACGCCGATCACGCTCAGAGCAACCGACAGAGCGAAGAATGCCATGCCAAACGACATGGCGAATCGCGGCTGCCGGACCGTCCCCCAAATGGGTTGGACGGCTTCTGAAATCCAGGCCTGCGCGCTTTCCCAGCGAGCGGCAATCCACGAAACACGCGGTTGCGGCGCGGACACGTTCACCCGCAGGCGTTGGGTGTCAACGCCCGTCGTAGATGCCAGAATACTGTTGACCAGACTGACTGGAGGCTCCACCTCCGTGAGTTCCTTCAGCCAGTTGCGGCCCGCCTCGACTTCGGCGAACAGCGGCCCGCACGCCGGACAAGTCCGCGTGTGAGCCTGGAAGCGGTCGAGTTGAATGCCACTCAGAACGCCATCGAGCGCGTCGCTGAGCAGGCCATCAAACTCGTGACACTGCATTCCGTTACTGGTTTGGTCTGGCATCACATCACCTGCCTATAGGTACGTTGTAACAGGCGTGCAAGTTCCGCGCGCCCACGATTTATTCGAGATTTCACAGTCCCCTCCGGAACCTTCAAAACGGTTGCGATTTCGCGATAATCAAAATCCTGTAAGTCCCTTAGAATCACAGCTTCCCGAAGCTCAGGCGAGAGCTTCGCCAGAGCCGCGTGAACGGTTTCCCCGACCTCCCAGCTGCGTACGCGCTGGTCGGGAGGGGCAGATTGGTCCTGAATTTGCTCACTCAGCGGCTGCGCGTCTTCGTGAGCCGAGGAAGTTGCATCGAGCGAGTCGGTGATGCGGTCCTGCTTGGTCTTGCGGAAGTGATCGACCAGCATGTTGCGGGTGATGGTGGTTACCCAGGTGACGAACGCCCCCTTCGCAGGGTCATAGCTCGCCAGCGTGCGGTACATCTTAATGAAAACTTCCTGGGCGAGATCCTCGGCGTCGTCGGCCGATCCGGCAAAGCGGTAGCAAATGTTATAGATACGCCGGTTGTAGGTCTGGACAATTTCCTCCCAGGCAGCCGCATCGCCGGCAACGCACCGGCGCACCAGCATCGCAACTACCTGGACGTCTTCCAAGCCCTAAGCCCCCGGAAAATCGCTGTCAGCCGTCGGCTTTGAGCTTTCAGCACTCGGCATTCAGCAATTGGCATTTGGCAATTAGCTAAGTGCTAAGCCTTCCTGCCATCAAAACTCTTGTCATTCCGAACCGACGCGAAGCGGCGGTGAGGAACCTGCTTTTTGTTCCAGCACAGCACATCCCCACACAAGACAGTACGTGAATGTACTCCCGTAAGTTCGGGATATGTAACACGTTGTTGAAACCGGCATTGTAGCAGCGGAAAGGCACAAGTACGTCAGCGCGTGTGTTGAACAAATTTGCAGCATATACTGCTGCTGCCGCCGCCATAGAGAATAGAGAAGAAAAAAGAGGGAACACGCGCACATGAAGAAGCTCTTTTTCCTGCTTGCGATCTGCCAGGCTGTCTGGGCACAAGATGCGCCGAAGAAGCCCGATACCGGCGAACGCCATGAGTTCGTGATCTCGAATTTTCACACCGAGAGCGGCGCGACACTTCCCGCGGCGCGAATCGAGTACGGAACCTACGGACACTTAAACGCCGCAAAAGACAACGCCGTGCTTCTGCCTTCGCACTACATGGCCGACAATCACGGTTACGAGTGGCTGAGCGGTCCCGGCCACGCGCTCGATATGTCGCAGCTCTTTCTCATCACAACCGAGATGTTTGGCAACGGACACTCTTCCTCTCCCAGCAACACGCCCGAACCTTTTCATGGCCCGCGCTTTCCGCTGATGACGATTCGGGACAACGTCGAGGCGGTACACCGTCTGCTCACCGAAGAGCTCAAGATCACGCACCTTCGCGCCATCATTGGATTCTCCATGGGAGCGCAGCAGGCGTTTCAGTGGGCAGTGAGCTATCCAACGTTTGCCGATCGCATCGCAGCCACCGCAGGAACCGCAAAGACCTATGGGCACGGCGTAGTGCGGCTCGAAGGCCAGATCGCCGCGCTCACCGCCGACGCCACCTTCAAAGATGGCGACTACACTGCCCCGCCCACCAAGGGATTGCAAGCCTTCGGCGTTGTCTGGACGGCATGGCTATTCTCGCAGGAGTGGTGGCGCAAGGAGTTGTGGAAGGAAGGCGCGAAGCCGGGAACTACATTTGAAAGTGTGCTGAATGACTTCCGCACCAACTTCATTCCCGGAGCGGATGCGAATGACTTGATCCTGCAATGCCGCACCTGGGAACATCACGACGTGGGCACGACTCCGGGATTCGGCGGAGACACGGAGCGCGCGCTGCGCTCTATCAAGGTTCCATTTCTCTATATGCCATCGGAAACCGATCTCTACTTTCCCATTGGAGATGCGCGCTACGAGGCAGCATTCATTCCCAACGTGTCGCTGGTTCCGATCCCGTCGTTATGGGGACACACCGCCGGCGCAGGCGGCAGTCTCGCCGATGAGAAATTCGTGAACGAGAAGATCGGGCAATTTCTGGCTGCTGGGAAATAGGCACTCATGTGGAGACAGCCGGCCGGCCTACCTTTATTTTCCGACGCTGCCACAACTGAGGCTGCCCCGGTCTGCGCGGTTTTCGCAGGCCGGGGATTTCGACTGCGGAAATCGTAGTTCATCCCTCACAGACTCCTTCTGCCAAGAAAACTAGCCTTGACTCATGCCACGCCTCAATCGCTGTTACGGCCACGGGTTCCTTCACTTCATCACCTTCAGTTGCTATCGCCGCCTTCGATTTCTTGGCACCGCCCAACGTCGAGACACGTTGCTTCGACTGTTGGAGCAGACGCGTAAGAGCTACCGTTTTGTCGTCGTGGGCTACGTGGTGATGCCCGAGCACGTCCACCTTCTAATCAGCGAGCCCGAGCGCGGCGACCCCGGCACGGTTGTACAGGTTGCTCAAACAGCGCTTTGCGCACGCCGTGCTCCGCGAAGTACGAACAAATATCATCGCGACCCAGGAAGAATTGTGGGTCGATTCGGAGGGCCGCGATCACCTGTGGCAGGCGCGTTTCTACGATTTTGTGGTTTACACGAAAAAGAAGAAACTCGAAAAGCTGCACTACATGCATCAGAACCCAATCAAACGCGGCTTGGTGTTGGAGCCGCAACAGTGGCGATGGAGCAGCTATCGGGACTACGCGCTCGACGAGCCCGGGCCGGTACTAGTGAACGAGCCCTTACCAGCAAAGATGAAGGTTAGGGAAAGTGCTGGAACGGGCCCGAGTGCGGCATAAGTTCTGCGAGTTCGAACCACCGGATGTCATCGCCAGAAATCCCCCGGCCTGCGAAAACCGCGCAGACCGGGGCAGCCTCAGTTGTGGTACTGTTGGCAGAAAAAAGGGTGTGCCAGCCTGCCCAACACCTGCTGGGTTTCCAGCTCGACCTGACGGCGACAAATGGCAATAGTGGCGGGCCAGTCTTTTCCCTGAACACAGGACAGGTATTCGGAGTGCTTCAAGCGGGGGCTGTACATCCTGCAACGGGACATGCGGTGCAAGGACTCACGAGAGCCGAACCCATATATCCGCTGTTCGCAGACGATGTATTGGACCGCCTGCGCCGAAGACCTATCCCTGATCAGCCCTGAGATTTCGTTATTGCTCTTTCTGAACATATTGTAGGTATGACTCAGAAAATCGGTCGCAACACCCCGTGTCCGTGTGGCAGCGGTAAGAAATTCAAACGCTGCCACGGAACTGCTAGTTCTGCGCCCGTGGCCGCAGGAGGTAAAAAAATGGAACAAAAGCCTAGCGCAAGCGTGACCATTCCAAAAACGAAATTGGGATTACCCGGAGCCTCCTACCAACTTCACGCGCACGGCGGCAAGAAAGGGCAAGCCCCGACTTTCACAGTTGTTCTGCAAGACAACTACCGCGTCCTGTTGACATTGACTCGCACTGTAGGGGAAAGCCAAGGCTTCACTTTTGAAGCTGGTTTGATGGGTGATTCTTACGTTCACTTCGCCAAACCCAAGAACGAACGCACTAACGCGGACCCGGATGAAATGGTCATTTTCTCCGCACACGAAGGCCGGAAGATTGAATTACGAGGGGTCGCCAACGAACACGGGCGGTTGGGCAAGATTTCCGTTGAAATGCCCGCCGCAAGTTTTCGCGAGGCTGAGACAATCGCACTGGATGCCGCGTTTCCCTTCCTAAGCTCACTTGCCTTCAACTTGGACATTCCCCTGCGTATTGCTCAAATGGACGTAACACAGTTGTCCACACGCAACGCCTCGATGACCTACACCTGCCCCTACACAGAAGTAGTTCCGACCGGAGCAGAGTATTCTAATAGCCCGTACATTCAATCCCTGTTGTCTCTTTATCGTGAGGGAATCAACAGCTACAGCCCCAATTACCAATTCTTGTGCTGGTACAAAATCGTAGAGGGCATCAATGCGAAGAGGGAGCCGGAAGCCACGCAGTTGAAAGGGCCGCTCCCGGTTAAATACCCCGAGCGATTGGAGAAAGATAATGTCGAGCAGCGCAAGCGACTTGAAGAGGCTTTTCCGTTCATTAAACTCTGCGGGACGACTGACGCGGCATGGGACGACATGGTTCCTGCTGAAGTGAGAAACTGGAAGTTTAATAGAGTGCGAGAGCAAAAGCTCGAACCTCTCCGAAACAAGATTGCACACATGATTAGCGAGCCGTCGGGCGACTTGTCGCTGTCGCCAGACTCACGCGAAAACGCGAGTGAAGTAAACAAATGGATTTCCCTTCTCCGGTTTATAGCGCGCGTCATGACGATGAATGAAATTGCACGAACTCCACCGCCGCCCCCCGTGTTCACCATGCCGCGAGATGCGAAACACATTAGCGAGCTTCGGAAAGCGTTTAAGGGCTAGTCGCTGATGGCAAGCTGACAGAAGAGGAGGGGGAGTACCCCAGTTACAAGTAAAGATAGCATCCCCTACTCGCTGGTGAAGTAATCCACCGTCACAGGATTTTCAAACAGCGAATAGTCGCGCGTCACGACGGTGATGCCGCTGTCGGTGACGAAGTAGCGGGAGCGGTCGGCTTCGGTGTCGTAGCCGATCGTCGTGCCTTCGGGGAGATGCACGTTGCGGTCGATGATGCAGCGGCGGACGCGGCAATGGCGTCCGACGGCAACGTGGGAGAACAGGATCGAGGAATCGACTTCGGAATAGGAATTCACGCGCACGTCCGGCGAGATCACTGAATTCCTGACCACGCCGCCGGAGATAATGCAGCCGTTCGAGACGATGGAATCGAGCGCGGTGCCCATGCGGTCTTTTTCGGCGAAGACAAATTTGGCCGGCGGATATTGCCGCTGATGCGTGCGGATCGGCCAATCGTGGTCGTAGAGATTGAAAATCGGAGAGACCGAGACGATGTCCATGTTGGCTTCGTAGTAGGCCTCGAGCGTGCCCACGTCGCGCCAGTAGAGCGCCTCTTTTTTGTTTTCGTCGATGAAGTCGTAGGCGAAGACGCGATAGTCGTCGACCATCTTGGGCAGAATGTCTTTGCCGAAATCGTGGCTCGAGTCTGGATCCTCGGCGTCTTTGAGCAGAACAGGGATGAGAACGTCGGCGTTGAACAGGTACACGCCCATGGAACCGTCCACTTTCGCGGGATTCCATGGTGAACGCAGCTTGGTTTCTTTGGGCTTTTCTTCAAAGCCATTGATGCGTCCGTCTTTGTCGACCTCGACCACCCCGAAGCGGAAAGTCTCTTCCGGATCGATCTGAATCGTTGCCAGCGTGATGTCGGCAGCGGAATCGCAGTGCTGCTTCATCATCTTGCCGTAATCCATTTTATAGATGTGATCGCCGGAGAGAATCAGCACGTGCTTAGGCTGCTCGGAGCCGATGGAATAAATGTTCTGGTAAACCGCGTCGGCAGTGCCTTGATACCACTGATCGCTCACGCGCTTCATGGGTGGAAGGACTTCGATGAACTCTCCCACTTCGCGGCCCAGGATGTTCCAGCCTTCGCGGATATGGCGGTTCAGCGAGAGAGCTTTGTACTGCGTGAGAATGTAGACGCGCCGCAGATCGGAGTTGAGGCAGTTCGACAGCGTGATGTCGATGATGCGGTACATTCCGCCAAAGATGACGGCGGGTTTGGCGCGGTCGCGGGTGAGGGGATAGAGGCGCTCTCCGGCGCCGCCTGCGAGAAGGACTCCGAGAGTGTCTTTCATGAAATTACCTAGAAAAACAGTAGATGGTAGCACAGCGGAAGGGGTTGGCGGAGATTCGCAGTTACAGGGTGTTTTGCATTGCACCAAAAGTACCCGGTCTTCCGGCTGCTAGTCGTTGGTACGCAGGGCTGGCGCTGCTTCGGATGCTCCTGCGCCTTGGTGATAGAGGCGGATCTGTTGCCTAATCGCATCGAGGGCTCGGAGTCATCATCGGTATTCGCGTCAAAGCCCTCGTCCGGCGGCACGAATTCATTGAACTGATGGATGATCAAAAAGATCGGATCGAGCTGACGCGCATAGGTCATGAAGGCGTCGAGAGTCACGTAAGAATCGTCATTGCCGAAACGCAGCGCGTCGTCCGAACAATAAGGAGGCGCGTCGGAGTTAGGACATCCCCATCCGTTTTGTCCTGCGGTCGCAATGGATGCGGTGAAGTTTTCCACTCGAGAACCGGCTAGGTTGTAGGAAGGATAGTAGGGACACAGCGATTGCGTGCACGAAGTATTCAGCCGATCAACCCAACTCCAAAAACCATATTCCGGGTTCACCTCGACGGGTCCGTTGGGAGTGCTCTGGTTGAGCCAGAGGTAGGACTGACTATCAAGATATCCTGCGATCATCTTGAAGGTGTATTTGTTTTCGATCTCAGGATGCTCTTTCAAAAATCGCCTGATCTGAAACCAGAGAGGATGATCCTGCGGGTTGGGGTCTTGAGCCGCGCCAAGGAAAATCAACATGAGAGGCTTGCCCTTGTAAATAACCTCCCGACCCGGATAATGCTGCATGAGCGCTCCGAAATAGTCGATTTCCTTTTCCAGCGCGGTCTTCCCATCGACGTCCGGAAACATAACGTTCTGGTCGATGCCACCCAACTGCGGAATTATCCTGAGTGAGCTGCCCAGCCTAGTCCATGCGGGAAACAAGTTGCCGGTATTATCGCGAATATTCTGGTTATAAATGCGGAACGAAGCTGTGCAGTTGGGGACATACTTCTTGATGAACGGCTCGCTGTTGAAGATGCAGCTGACGTTGTTGGTAAGGTCGGCGATGGCGGCATCGACGCCAAGGGACTCCATCCAAGCGACATGCTGTTTGATCGCGGCGGGATCGGCGCTGTCATAGCCTCCGCCGACGCTTTGCATGTCGGCCGATTGCAGTACTGGCATGGCGGCGGTGCTTTGAAACGTGACGGCGTTAGGCCCGAACCAGGCTTCGTATTCCATGACCACGATGTGGCTGTTGTTGTCGACGATTAGGGGGTCGGCAGGTGAAGAGGAAGCGGCAACTGCAGACGAAGCGAGGATGCCGAAGGCTAGCAAAATTGCATTCGACGCCAGAGTGATACGCGGCATACGGATTGGAACCCTCATCCCAAGGAGAAGTTTCGGGCGAGATGGACGCGGGATTTCTGGGGTCCGACTGCGGCGACAGATGGAGACTAAAGAGTCTGAGATCCGAAGCCTTCAGTTCGGCTTACTATTTTTCTTTTTCTTCCTCGATCTTGATGCGCAGAGACTTGAGAAATTTCAAATCCTGGTCGTTGACCTTGAACTCCGGATTGGTCGAAAGGGTTGTGACGAGGGAAGTTTTGTCGGAAGATTTCTCGCCCTGCTTGCTTACGCCGATGGTGGCTTCGAGAACCAGGAAAATATCGTAGCCGCCTTCCTTGATGCGGGATACGACTTCTGCGATCTGTTCGGAGTCCGATAGAGATTCGTTGATGGCTTCGCCGAGTTCCTTCATGAGTTGCTTGAGTTGCTGGTCCACGTAGTCCCCCGGAAGTCGCCCGAGCTATGGCTAAGAGAACGCCATCTGCACTTGGATGCCTGTCGCCCTTGAACGGTTTCTGTCGCGGACGCAGCTTTGCGTTATTGTAGCGCCGAAGACTGATAAAATCGAGGCCGTGAACAAGGTTTCTACCGCACGAAAGTTAGGCATTGTAGCGCGCGTGGCAGGACAGCAGGCGAAGCGCAGCCGGACTCTACGGGCAGCGGGGCAGGCTGTGTCCACCACTGCGCGGGCCTTGGGACGAGTGCTGCACCAGTTGTGGCTGGAGGTTACGGGCCTTGTTTTCCTGGTGATGGCGGCGAGTGGAGGGATCGCGCTCGCTCACGAATTTTCGAAATATCAGGCCGGGCGGACGGGATTGGGACGCGTGGCGGTTGCAACTTGCTTCACCCTGACATTCGCCTGGTTTGGTGTAAGTTCGTTCTGGAGAGTGAGAAAAAAAAGCAAGAACTCATAGACGTTTATTAAACTCATTACGTCTTTTTCTTCCATAGTCTCGACGGTAAAACACGGGATCTTCAGAGTTCTCGAAATAATTCAAGTATGGCTGACAAGATCAGGGTCGCAGCGCAGAAACTCACGGCGGAGGTGGAGACCTCGTCTCATATTCCCGTGAACCCGCTCTACACGCCTGCTGATCTGAAGGGCTCCGATTATGAGAGCGAGGTCGGTTATCCCGGGGAGTATCCGTTTACGCGTGGAGTGCAGGCCACGATGTATCGCGGGCGGTTGTGGACCATGCGGCAGTACGCGGGCATGGGCGACGCCGAGGAATCGAACAAACGCTACAAGTATTTGTTAGCCAATGGAACCACCGGCCTCTCGGTGGCATTCGATTTGCCAACGCAGATCGGCATGGACTCAGACCACGCGCTGGCGGCAGGCGAAGTGGGCAAGGTGGGCGTGGCGATCGACTCGATCGAGGATATGGAACGGTTGTTTGCCGGGATCGACCTCACCAGGATTTCTACATCGATGACCATCAATGCAACAGGATCGATTCTGCTGGCATTGTATGTTGTGGTTGCAAAGCGGCAGGGTGTGGATATTCGCAATTTGTCCGGCACGGTGCAGAATGACGTGCTCAAGGAATACATCGCGCGCGGGACCTATATTTATCCGCCACAGCAGGCTCTGCGCGTGATTACCGACATGTTTGCCTGGGCGAATGAGAATGTTCCCGAGTGGAACACGATCTCGATTTCCGGCTACCACATGCGCGAGGCGGGATCGACGGCGGTGCAGGAGGTCGCATTCACTTTGGGCAATGGTATGGCCTATGTTGAGGCGGCGATCAAGGCGGGGCTGGATGTGGACCGTTTCGCGCCGCGGCTTTCGTTTTTCTTCAACGCGCATAACAATTTTCTGGAAGAGGTGGCGAAGTTCCGTGCGGCGCGGCGGATGTGGGCGCGCATCATGCGGGAGCATTTCAAGGCGAAGAATCCGCGGTCGTGGATGCTGCGCTTCCATACCCAGACCGCAGGATCGACGTTAACCGCGCAGCAACCGGAAAATAATATTGTGCGGACGGCGATCCAGGGGCTGGCCGCGGTGCTGGGCGGGACGCAGTCGGTGCACACGAATTCCTATGATGAAGCGCTGGCGCTGCCGACAGAGCAGGCGGCGCGGATTGCGCTGCGGACACAGCAAATTATTGCGTATGAGTCCGGGGCTCCGCAGACAGTCGATCCGCTGGCGGGATCGTACTACATCGAGGCGCTGACCAATGAGATCGAGAAGCGCGCGGCCGAGTATCTGGGAAAAATCGAAGTGCTGGGCGGAATGCTGAAGGCGATCGAGCGCGGATTCGTGCAGCAGGAAATTCAGAATGCGGCGTACGAATATCAGCAGGCGGTGGATCGTGAGGAAGCCGTGGTGGTCGGCGTAAACCGGTTTGAAGTGGAGGAAGAGAAGCCGATTCCGATCCAGAAGATCGATCCTGCGCTGGAGCCGAAACAGATTGAACGAGTGCGAGCGTTGCGGGCGCGGCGGGATGCGGGTCCGTGGAAGGCTGCGTTGCAACTGGTAGAAGACGCGGCGAGATCAGGTGAGAATGTCATGCCACGAATTCTGGCGGCCGTGGAAGCTTACGCCACTGTGGGTGAGATTTCGGATGCGATGCGGCGGGTGTTTGGGGAATATAGGGAAGCGGTGGTGATCTAGACGCCGTTATTGGCCTTTCCGCGTAGAACGAACTCTCGGCGTGGCACCACAATGTACCCCCCTTCGACGGAACCACAAACACGATTCCCCGCGCTGCCCCAGAACCACCAATGCGCGCCAACGTAGGCGCAGATTACTGCGTCGAACTGATCCTCCGCGATTTTCATTCGCGGACCGCTTAGTTCGAAGCTGGGCAACGCGGATATGGCGAGTGGCGGGCGCAAGCCTGGCAGGCGCGTGAGAATCAGATCTCGATATCGCGTCAACTCCGCGAATCGCTTGGCAATAACCCCTTTTTTGTATTTGATAATCCTCGGTAGATCGAACAACTCGACGATTGCGGCGTGTGGATGTACCTCGATCTGGAAACGCCCGGGTTTACCTGGCGTGATCTGATCGGCGTGGACAAACTTTCTTTTTAGCAGTTCCTCCCCCAATCGAGTTGTATTCGCGGCATGGGGGCGACCGAGATTTGCCGGGTAGGCGCCCGCATGGTATTTGCCAAAGTTGCAGTGCATGAGGCGATCAACGGTCCGCATGCCTTGCGCGTTCTTGATTATGGTAGGGGCGTCGACGGCCACCAGAGCGTTGCGGCCTCGGGTCGCGGCATCGACCCATTCCAACACTTTCTTGGACGGAGTTGAGGCGTTGCGTCCCGGCGAGCGCCAGCGACTTTCCGTCCCAGTCAACGACGGCGAGGCCACTCGGTTTCCCTTGCCAGCCAAAATCGATGCCCAGAAAGCGCATGCGGATTACAAGTGATTCGACCACCGGTGCCTTGCGGCGCTGCTTGAGTCCGGCTCACTCCTTGGTTAGCGGGTGGTGCCCTGCAGGCTGATCGCTACACATCTTACCTCGGGATTTTCGACGGCGCGAACCCGAAATTGCAATTAGCTAGAAAACGGTCCGAATCTTACGAGTGAGACGAAGGGCGTTGGCCGAGATAGGTGTAACGTTTCTCAGTCCGAGGTTCTATAGTCGGCGGCGGTGCGGCAGGGTTCGCAGTACATGAGGCCGTCTTCGCAGATGCGGATGTCGAGCTGCGATTGACAGAGGCAGCAGAATTTATCGCACTCGCACTGGCTCTCCGGCATCTCGCATTGGCCGCAGCGGTATTTGGCGCGACCGGTTCCGGTGGACATATCTGCAATTTAGCGCGTCAAAGCGTAATGGAAAACGTATCTTTAGTAACCAAAATGCCCGGAAGTCTTCGGCCGGCCTCTCCCTTCGTGTTTACCTTTGTGCCGTTTCGACCCCGGGTCCGCGCTCCTCGGCCATATAATTCTGAGCAATGACCTTTCAACAGGTGCTGGATGGAGCGGAAGTCCTCGCGCAGAGCGGGAATCCGGACGTGAGTAGTGTGGAATATGACTCGCGGCGGGTGAAGCCGGGATGTGTGTTCGTTGCGATGGGCGGCGATACCAGCGACGGCAACCGTTTCATCGATCAAGCGATTCAATCGGGTGCCGTGGCGGTAGTCACGGATTCTGCCGTTGAGCAGCCGCGTGCAGGTGCGGCATGGGCCTTGGTTCCGCGCGGGAGGCGGGCGCTGGCGCGGATTAGCGCGAACTTCTATAAGAAGCCGGCGGAACGGATTGCGATTACGGGAATTACCGGGACGAATGGGAAGAGCACAACTGCGTTTTTGCTGGAATCGATTTTGACGGCTGCGGGACGCAAGAGTGCGCTGATCGGCACCATCGAATATCACGTGGCGGGAAAAGTTTTGCCGGCGCCGCATACCACGCCCGAGGCGCTGAAACTGAATCGCATTCTTAACGAGGCGCTGGGCTACGGTACCACAGATGCTGTGATGGAGGTTTCTTCTCATGCTCTGGCGCAGGAGCGCGTGTTTGGCGTTCCGTTTGATGTCGCCGTGTTCACCAATCTGACACGCGATCACCTCGACTATCACAGGACAATGGAGGAGTATTTCGCGGCCAAGCGAGTGCTGTTTGAAGGGTGCGGCACGGATCCGCCACGGGCCGTGGTTACGAATATCGATGATGAATATGGCGCGAAGCTAGCTGAGTTCAGCCGTAAGCGCAGCTCAGTAATTCTGAAGTATGGATGGGGCCGCGGCAACCTGCACGCGGAGAACGTAGAGATCACAACCCGTGGCACGCGCTTTGATCTAATCGTACTGGAAACGAAGATCGCGGTGTTCTCGGCGCTGATTGGGCGGGTGAATGTGTACAACATTCTCGCGGCCGCGGGAGCAGCCTACGCTCGTGGGTGTATGCCCCAGTCGATTGCTGCGGGTGTCGACAAACTGGCGTGCGTACCGGGAAGATTTGAGCGCGTAGATTGCGGTCAGCCTTTTACCGTTGTCGTGGACTACGCACATACCGATGACGCTTTGCGGAATCTGACTGCCCTGGCTCGGGAATTGGTCTCCGGCTCTGGAGCGAAGGGACGAGTGTTGACGGTTTTTGGGTGTGGAGGAGATCGCGACCGGAAGAAGCGTCCGCTGATGGGCGAGGCCGCGGGGCGAGGGAGCGATTTCGTTGTGCTGACGTCGGACAATCCCCGCAGTGAAGATCCACTCGCGATTATTAACGATGCGATCGTAGGTCTGCAGAAAACCGGCGTGAAATACACCGTGGAGGCCGACCGGCGCAAAGCGATCGCTTTGGTCATTGGCGAGGCGCGTCCCGAGGATATCGTATTGCTGGCGGGCAAAGGTCACGAGAAAGTGCAGGTTACGCGGCAGGGATCGGCTCCGTTTGATGATGTAGAAGTGGCACGGGAGGTCTTACGTGCGGCGGGGTTCGACTGCATCGCCGCTTCGGCAGGAGCGACGCGGTGAAACTGTCACTTAAAAAAATCGCCGACTTTATTTCTGCCGGCGGAAAGTTCTCTCCCGGAGAAATTGCGCAGGCTTACTCGATCGACTCGCGAACCGTGGGCGGGGGCCAGCTTTTCTTTGCGGTGCGAGGAGAGCGGTTGGACGGGCATGACTTCGTGGAGCAGGCGCTCCAGAATGGTGCCGTTGCGGCGGTTGTACGCAGGGATCAGTTAGGCCGCTATCCGAAAAACACACGATTGCTGGCGGTCGAAGATACGCTAGTTGCGCTTCAGACTCTTGCTACAGCGGTGCGCAAACTATGGGGCAAGCCGTTGATTGCGGTGACCGGGTCGGCAGGGAAGACGACCACGAAAGAAGCCATTGCGCACGTCCTGAGCGCACAGTTTCGAGTGCTGAAGTCGGAGGGAAACTTTAACAACCATTTCGGATTGCCGCTGATGCTGCTCAAGCTGGAGCCAGAATATGACGTGGCCGTCATCGAGATGGGGATGTCGCACGCCGGAGAGATACGAGCCCTGGCGAAAATCGCGCATCCGGAGATTGGCGTGGTTACCAACGCCGCGCCCGTGCACCTCGAGTTTTTCGATTCCATCGCCGGAATCGCGCGGGCGAAGTATGAACTGGTGGAGTCATTGCCCGCGGCGGCACGGCTGTGTTGAATGCGGACGATGAGTACGTCTCGCAATTTGGCCGCGACTTTAAGGGAAAAGTCGTGATGTACGGCACGCGACTCACCGCGGACGTGCGCGCTGAGAAAATTTGCTCGAAGGGGCGCGAGGGCACGGAGTTCGAGGTTGTAATCGGCGGAGTGCGCGAAGCTGCCAGGCTTCCGCTGGTGGGTGAACACAACATCCTCAACGCGCTGGCAGCCGTGGCCGTGGGTTTGGAACGCGGAATGAAGCCTTCGGAAGCGGTCGCGGCGCTGGCGACTCTGGCTCCGGCCGAGAAACGCGGAGAGGTTCTCCAACTGGGTAACATCACGGCGATCAACGATTGTTACAATTCCAATCCAAAGGCACTGGAAGCGATGGTGGATGCTTTGGCGGCGATGACCGCGAAGCGGCATATTGTGGTGGCGGGCGAGATGTTGGAATTGGGCTCCGCCGGGGAAGAACTTCATCGCGCGGCTGGACGGCACATCGCCGGGAAGGAAATTGATGTCTTGCTCGGAGTGCGCGGGCTGGCGCAGGCAATGGTCGACTCAGCACGGGATGCTGGAATCTGCGCCGAATTTGTGGCGTCGTCTGAAGAGGCTGGCGAGTGGCTGGCGCGCGAAGCTCGCGATGGAGACCTGGTGTTGTTGAAGGCTTCACGAGGGGTCAAACTGGAGAAGGCGCTCGAGACCTGGAAAATGCGACGCACGAACAAGAATTGAGACGCGGCAGGAATTAATCGGGTCAGGAATTAATTGGATCGGGGTACGGAGGCTGATTGCTCTATTGGCTGTTGTTTGTGAAGCTGCAACATTATTTTCCGCCGTTCCGCATCTTCCGCTACCTCACGTTCCGCACTGCGTTCGCCAGTCTTACCGCGTTGTTTACCGCGCTCATTGTCGGTCCGCTGGTGATCAACCGCCTGCGAGAATTTCAGATTGGACAATTCATTCGTGAAGAAGGACCGAAGGCTCATCAGAAAAAAGCGGGAACGCCGACGATGGGCGGACTGCTGATTGCGATTGCCATCGTCGTGCCGACGTTGCTTTGGGCGGACCTGAGCAATCGGTTCGTATGGATCGCCGTCTTTGCGACGTGCGCCTTCGCCGCGATTGGATTCACCGACGATTACACCAAAGTGGTGCACCGTCGTAATCTCGGCCTGACTGGAAGAGCAAAGCTCGGGCTTCAAATTGCCACCAGCATCATCATTGCGGTGATGTTGATCGCGATGCAGACCTATGGAATGTACTCCACCCGCCTGATTGTGCCATTTGTTAAACAGTTCCATCCCGACCTGGTAGTAGAGACTCTGGAGCGCTTTCCGCATCTTTGGCCGCTGGCGTTTCTGCCGTTCATGGCGTTTGTGGCGTTCGTGATCGTGGGTTCGAGCAATGCGGTGAATCTTACCGACGGCCTGGATGGTTTGGCGATTGGCTGCACGGTGATTGCCGCTGGTGCACTGGCTGTATTGACTTACGTAAGTGGACATGCGGCGTTCGCTACCTATCTGGAACTACAGCGCATGCCGCAGGTCGGCGAGTTGACGATTTTTTGTGGAGCGATGGTGGGGTCGTCGATTGGATTTTTATGGTACAACGCCCATCCTGCAGAAGTATTCATGGGCGATGTGGGGTCGCTTGCTCTTGGCGGCGCAATTGGGACGGTCGCTGTGATTATTAAACAGGAACTGCTGCTGCCGTTTATCGGTGGGATCTTCGTGATTGAGGCCATGTCCGTGATTCTGCAGGTGGGATCGTATAAGTTGCGCAAGAAGCGGATTTTCAAGATGGCGCCCATTCACCATCATTTCGAGTTAATAGGATGGTCGGAATCGAAAATTATTGTGCGGTTCTGGATTGCGTCGCTGGTCTTCGCGCTGTTTGCGTTGACCACTTTGAAACTGAGATAAGAAATCATTCACCACAGAATCACAGAGAAACCAAAAGGAAGAGACTTGATTTGGAGGTAATTGATTTTCTCTGTGTCTCTGTGACTCTGTGGTGGAATGAACTTGATGGACCTTAAAGATAAGCGCGTGCTGGTGGTTGGCCTCGGGCGATCCGGGGTGGCGTCGGCGCTGTTCCTGAAGGAGCACGGGGCGCGCGTCACTGTGTCCGACACCAAGAGTGGAGATGAACTGCGCAACGAGATACCCACTCTGCTTGATCATGGCATCACGGTTGAGACCGGCGGACACGGCGAGCGCACGTTTCGTGGGCAGGACTTAATCGTGGTGAGTCCGGGAGTTCCGGTCGACGCTCCGGCTCTGGTGCAGGCGCGTGCGCTCGGAGAAGAGGTGATCGGCGAGATTGAATTGGCATCGCAATTTTTGTCGGGACCGATGGTTGCGATCACAGGCTCAAATGGCAAGACTACGACTACAACGCTCGCGGGCGAGATTTTAACTGCCGGCGGATTTCCCACGCTGGTGGGCGGCAACATTGGTACTCCGGCGATTGCGCTGGTCGAGCGGGCCAAGCCGGAGACTGTAATCGTCCTCGAAGTTTCAAGCTTTCAACTGGAGACCATCCAGACATTTCGTCCGAAGGTTGCGGTGGTGTTGAATGTCACGCCCGACCATCTTGACCGCCACAAGACCTTTGAAGCCTACGCGGATGCCAAGGCGCGGATGGTTGAGAATCAGCGGAGCGACGATTTTGCCGTGCTGAATGCCGACGATCCGACATGCGTCGTGATAGAACAGCGAACGAAGGCGCAGGTTTTCTGGTTCAGCCGGCAGAAAGAAGTGAGGCAGGGTACGTGGGTGCGCGATGGGAACATTCTTTTTCGTCGCGGCGACGGACAAGGAAAAAATGGACAGCATGAAATCATGCCGGTTTCTGAGATCCCGCTGAAGGGTGCGCACAATCTTGAGAATGTATTGGCCGCCGTCTGCGCCGCCGCGCTCATGGGATGCGAGACGAAGAAAATTCGGCAGGCGGTGCACGACTTCAAAGCGGTGGAGCATCGGCTGGAGTTTGTCGCGACGATCGGCGGCGTTGACTATTACAACGACTCGAAGGCTACGAATGTGGATGCGACCATCAAAGCCCTGGAGTCCTTTCCCGCAAACATCCACCTGATTCTCGGTGGCAAGGACAAGGGAAGCGATTACACAGTGTTGAACGAGCTGCTGGAAAAGCGGGTGAAGCGTGTCTACACGATTGGCGCGGCTGCGGAGAAAATTGAGTCGCAGATTGCTTCGAAGAGCGGGAGCGTTGATATGGTGCACGCGGAGACGCTGGAGAACGCGATTCGCAAAGCGCATGCCGTGGCTGTGCCTGGCGATGTGGTCCTGCTAGCGCCGGCCTGCGCGAGCTTCGATCAGTTTAAGAATTATGAGCACCGCGGGCAGGTGTTCAAGGAGATTGTGCGAGGATTGGCAACGGACCCGGCCTAACCGGCATCGTGATGTGCTATTTTTCGTTCGAAGATACCTCCTCCCGATAACCTCGGTAACTTTAGTGGCCGCTTTTTTCCTGCTAGCCTCGATATGTCCATGTAATCAGTAACTTCCAATAATCTTAGGCCATTCACCAATGCCACGATTTCCCATCTTCCGTCTGGGCAAGGAACCTGCGCAGCTCACTCTGCCAGAACTGGTAGCTGCGCCGCCGTCGGTTGCGCTCGAAGGGCTCGCCGTCGGAGTCGACAACCTGCGCCACGATGTGGCCCTCAGCGGTCGTTTTGTCGAGGCCGCGCGGGCGCAGATCATGCGGCTGATCGTGCGCTACGGCGAGTTGGAAGGACTTCTGGCAGCCGAGGCGCCCCGCCAGACACAGGGCCCGTCGTGGATGACGAATGCAGCAGCTACCTCCCGCGGTCAAGCGGTTCGCGGCGCATCCGATCCCACATACTGGAAACCGATCCTGACCGAGCTGCATCTGGCGGCGTTGAATCGCGCCAAGAAAGAAGAAAATATCTCGGTCGATCTGCTGGCGCGACTGGCTGTGACCAAGTTTCTGCGCAATGAAATGAACCAACAGTTTGCGCAGGTGCTCGAGCGCTGCCGCGTGCTGCTCAAGAGTTACGACGGCGTGCGTCAGGGTAAGGCGGTCGAGTATCGCGAGCGCGTTGCCGGATTCCAGGTACGAAAGAAAATTATTCTGCGAAAGACCGGCCAGGAATTGTTTGAGACGATGCGCGAGGTCGAGAAAGAGACGCTGGCACGCACGCGACGGTCTTTTTTTGGAGAAGCCAAATCTGGAGAAGCAAAATCGGGCGACGCTCTTAGTAGTTATGGGCTGTTCGTGAACCGGCTCACGTTTTCCGAAGATGGCCGCGACGACTACTTGTGCGCTGAGCACTACGTCATGCTGGGAAATTGGGATCGTGATCCGGATCGCTATCCGCGCCTACAGGATGTGGTCTGGGGATTCGTACGTTCGCTCTATGGCGAGGAGACCACGAGCGAGACGATCGATGCGTGGCTGTGCGCCCCGGAGAATGCACGCGCGTTGGTGGGTACAGGGACTCCCGACGATTCGACGCCGGAAGGCGCGGCCCAGCAGGATCGACTGGCCAAATGGGTGCGGCTGCTTGAGGATCAGCAGGTGATGGAGTGCGTGATCGCTTCATACCATGCCGTCCCGCTGCTCGGTGAGTACGCGCCGCGCATTAATCCCCAGCAATTGAAGAATGCGCTGATCTCGCGTCCGGAATGTGACCGGGTCGAGCGCATGATTCAGGAGCATGGCAAGCTTTCTCCTGCCAGCCTGTATGCCGCCGTGGCCAGGGTCGCGGGCTGTCGTGGTGGGGAGCGGGCCAAAGTTGCGGCGCGTTTTCTGCAGGATTTCTCGCAGTATCACCGCGATCTGCGGCGGCTGGAGACTCTCAACGCAGCGCTCGATTCGGTCAACGTGGTGAATACGGAAAAGCTGCGGGAGCTTTCGCGGATGAACGGCACGCTCTACGAATTTCTTTTGCCTGAGGAGCAACAGCAGCCGGAAGAAGATCGCGTGTTGCGCCACGTTGTGCTTAAGGCGGACGTGCGTGACTCAACACGGCTGACCCGGACGCTGATGGAGAAAGGTCTGAATCCAGCGTCTTACTTCAGTTTGAATTTTTACGATCCGGTGAACAAGTTGCTCGGCAAGTACGGAGCCCAGAAGGTCTTTCTCGAGGGTGATGCCATCATCCTCGCCATTTTGGAGCGCGAGGGTGAGCCGGGCCTGGCGGTGAGCCGTGCATGCGTGCTGGCTCGCGAGATTATCGAAATTGTGCGTGGCTACAACGAATTGATGCAGCGCTCGGGTATGCCGGAGCTTGAGTTGGGCGTTGGTATTACGCTGCAGGAGTCGGCACCTTTGTATTTGATGGATGGCGAGCGGCAGATCATGATCTCGGAAGCGCTGAACGAGAGCGACCGGCTTTCTTCTTGCAACAAGCGCGCGCGCAAGGTGCTGGAGTCGCAGGCTGGGCCGTTCCACGTGTATGTCTTCCAGGCGGCGGAGACCGAGCCTGGCGCGAATTCTCCGGAGCAAGCGGCTAATCCCGAAGATTCCGTTCTCAGCTACAACCTGGGCGGCATTCGCATGAATGAAGCGGCATTCCGAAAGCTGGAGCAGGAGATTTCGCTCGAGCCGCTGACAGTGAAGTTGCCGGCATCAACCTTGTCGGATAAGGGTGAGTGCCGCCTTTCGATCGGAACCGTTCCGGTGGACCGCGACATTTTCCGCAAAATCGTGGTGCGCGAAAGCCGCATGCCGCAAATTAACGTAGAGGACTTTTCCATTCAGGGCTGGAGTGATCGCCGCTACTACGAAGTCTGCACCGATCCAGCAATCTACGCCACGGTAGAAAAGAAAAAAGCCGCCAAAGCGTAAGCTGCTAGCCGCTAAACCGCGTTTGAATTTATCCCGTAGGATCAGTAAGTCGATCCTGCCCGCGTCGGACGGAAGGGAATCCAGAACGTAGCTTCGACGTCCACGGCGGAGCCATTTTTCGTGGCAGGCTGGAATTGCCACTTTGTGATGGCTTCACTGGCGAATTGATCGAGGCGCTCGTCGACGCTGCGGAGCACGCGGACGTCATGCACCGTGCCATCGGCGCGGATGATCCCATAGAGAATAACGGTCCCGGCGAGGTTCTGCCGCATCAATTCCAGAGGATAAGCGGGATCCACTTTCCGCGTGGCTGTTGGCGATGACAGATCATCGGCCGGCGCTTCGCCAGAGTGAGCACTCCCTTGATTTGCATCCGGCTTGAGCGCGGCAAAGCGGATGATCCAACTCCCCCCAGCGGAGTTCAAGTTCGGCATGTTGAGGCTGAGCGAATAGACCTTCCGGTTGCCGAAGACGGCGCGCTCGGGTTCCGAAAGCTTGGTATCGCCCTCCCGTTGGCTTGTCCGAATCTGGGGCGGCCGCGCATTAGCAATTAGTTTGGGGTTGACGTAGTTTGGGTTTTTCGGCGCAGGATCTCCGGCGACCGGCACCGCACTCGTTGAAGTCGTGCCGACGTAGAGTCCCGAGGGAAGATCGCTGCCATTCTTCTTGCCTGCACCATTCCCATTCGACTTTCCATCGCTGCCCGGCGTGCCAGAAGCTCCGCGATGCCCTTCGGGCGTAGCTGCGAAGGTGCCACGGCGATTGCCGGCAGGCGGGGCGGGCGGCGCGCCTATGGCGGGATGCAAGTTGAGCGCGATCATGCCTCCACCGGCGCGGGACCGTCCCGATGCCCCCAGCGCGGGCGGGGGAGCAATCACTTCAGGCGAGCGAGCGCGCAGGGCGGATCGTCCACCGGGAATCGTGCGCTGTGCGTCCACCGAAAGTTGCGGGGCGGGCGCGATTACACTGCTGTGGCCGATGTAGAGTTCACCGAGGCGTCGATTGGAAGCGGCATCGAGAGCGGGCGGAGGAGCAATCACAGAAGGCTGCGGCGCTTGCAGAGTTTTCTGCGCGCTCTCCTGGATGTCCCTTTCCGCGGTTGGAGGGGGAGCGATGACGGAGCGTTCCATCCGCGGCGTCAAGCGCGAAACCTGCGACACGGGAACTGCTGGGGCGGGCGCGATGGGGAGCTTTGGATCGCCCGACAACGCTACGATGTTGGGTAACGCGACATCGTGCGGCAACTGAAGCTTCGGCGCGGCGACGATGGTTTGCGAACGATTGCTGGCCTCGGGAGGGACGGAAATGACCGGCTGGGCGGAGTATTCGGGATCGGCAAGGCGGGCGGGCGCTGGGTCCGAACGGCGAGTGTCGAGCGGCGGTAGATATTCCGAAGGCGTGTAGTAGACGACATCGGCGTGCGTGAGCGGGGTTTGAGGAATTGCATGGGGTTGCAGGGCGAGGAAGCGAGAGCCTGCCCAGATGAGGGCGAGCGCCAGAACATGGCATGCGGAAGACTGGAAGAAGCGGCTCCAGGGAAGTCCGCGGTGAACGAAAACATCTGGCCAGAAAGCTGCTGGGGCAGATTCGATGTCTAGCGGAGCAAGTTCGCGCGGTCGAAAAATGTCGCGAAGGTTATGAAAGAAAACGCGGGAGCGGGGCTCGACAGGAACCAGCAGGCGGACATCCGGAATCGACGGCTCGGCCTTTTCTGGCTCCAGAGTTGCTGTTTCGGGCATCGTCCTATCTTAAATGAGTTCTTAGTTCCTGGCGGCGAATACTAAGTGCCGAGAGCCGACTCGAGCACGATCCCATGAGCATTTTTACAGCAAAATCTTTTCGTGGCACTCGATACCAGCTTACTGTTCAGCGCGGGCGGGGGTAATAAGAAGACGGCCGGGAGATTTTTTCTGGACGCTGGGTTTTTCCTGCGCATAGATGAGATCGAGACCGCCTTCGGGAGTTGAAGCGGCGTCGGCCAAGGCCGCAGCCAGAGCGCGGAATGAGCGGCTCACTTCCTGACTTTCCTGCAGCACGACCGGCGCGCCGTGATCGATCGCGGGTGAGATGGCTTGAAACGCGTTGGGAATCTTCCACAATACTTTGCAGTGCGTGGACTGTTCGACGTCTTCGTCGGTGAATCCGGGAATCTTTTTGTAACGGTTCAGAACGATGCGCAGGCGATTGCGGCCGGTGCCCTCTTCAAGAAAGCCGTGAATGCGGCTCGCGCTCCAAAGGGAAACTACGTCCGTCTGGGCGACCATGAGCACGGCGTTGGAAAGATCGGAAAGCAGGCGGGTGGTGGGATCGAGACGGCTGGAAGCATCGACTACGACGTAGCGATAGTGATTGACGAGCAGATCGAAGAGACGCGCCAATTCCGCTGGCGTGGGGATCGACTGATACGGCTGCTGCGGGCCGGCAAGAAGATGCAATCCATCTTTGCAGGTGGTCATGAGGCCGTCGAGCAACGAAACGTCGAGGCGGTGCAGGTTCTCGAGCGCGTCGGGTACTCCGAAGCTGGGACGCAGATTAAGATGAAGTTGCGCGTTGCCGATTGGCGCAAAATCAACCAGGACAACGCTGCCGTAGGCTTGTTGTAAGGCGACCGCGGTATTCACGGCGGCGGTGGTGGCGCCAGCGCCTCCTTTGGCGCTGAGGAACGTGAAGATGCGAGCTTTGCCTGCGCCCCCGCGAGTGCGAGTGCGATTAGAGCTGAAACGAGTCAAGGCTTCGAGAAGCGCTTCGGCGCCGGCATTGTCATCGAGGTATTCGCCCGCACCGGCACGCATGCTGGCCACAATCGTCGTGGGCTGCGACATGGTGCCGTTCGCGAAGATGGCTAGCTGCAAGGTATTCGATTGAATCAGCTCGATGGCTTTGATGGCGCGCTGCGGACTGTCCGGCGAGATATCGACCAAAACGACTTCAGCCCGTAAGTCCTGAATCTCACGGAGAATGGGATCGGTAGGGCCGGAGGGAAAGTTCGTTGCGCTGCATACCACTCGACCTAGGCGCGTGGCCTCGAGGCGATTCTGCAGCTCGGACAGACGCTCGCGATTCTCGGTGAGGAGGGCTACGGCAATGCCATGCATGGCGCGGTTCTCGCTGATTTCTCTAGGTGTCTGCATGTTAGAAAGAGTAAGTACCCTTCGCCAAGTGACCCAAGTAACCGCCTGAAAGCCTAAATACGCGCAATTCGCGCTCGAGCGGACGAGTTGCGACCCGCCAGATAGAAAACGCTACGGAGAGGCGCACAACAGGAAAACTCCCGGGGCGAATCCACACACAGCAATTAAGAAGCATTTTAAGCCAAGGCGCGGCGATTGAAAAGGAGCTGGTAGTACGGAGAGAAAGTACAAAGAAAACTAAAGTATGTAGAAGTGCCGATCCGGTCTGGGATTTCTTTTAATGAGCTGCGCGCGAACCGGTCGCTACGGGAATAGAAGGAGGCTCGCTCTCGGCGGAACTATGCAGGGCCGAGATGCGGCGATAGTCGACCGACCCTTCATCAGTATCAGGCAGGTATTCGTAGCCGCTCAGGCAGACAGCCACACCGATTTTGGTCTCGGCAGAGCGGAGGTCGACAGAATTAGAGTTATCGATGGGCTTGACGATTCGCAGAACACGAGCCTGGCAGCGCACTCGCATGCTTTCGCCAAGAGTAATTTCAGAAGGCATCTTCAACGTGAGTTCGATATTGGCGCCTTCGGTGAGAGCCATATCGGTGAATAGGAAAGCTCCGCGGGAGCTGAGGTCCTGGGTGAAGCCGAGCCCCTCGGCAGCGGTGGATGCGTCACGCAGTGAAACCGGAACGTTGAATGGGAAGCGTTGTCCAATGCGGCGTTCAACACCAACCGGAGGAGCATTCATGGTCGTGTCACTTCCTTTTCGAGGGAAAATCGCCGGAACAACAACATCAACTGTAGCGCAGCCCGGGTGCTCTGTGAAGCTAATAAAATAGTTACTCGTGAGATTCATGGAGCAGCGCGTTGGTTGGCGGTTGGCAAGTGAATCACCATCGAATTCGCAGGCTCAATGGCCTCCCCTGTGGAAAACCGAGCGTAAAGATTATTCCTATACAAGTTACGAAGAACATTCGAGTTATTTTGATCTGAAGGTCGCGGCAGCGTCATCTAAGAGAACTAATAAAAGGAAATTAGAAACCTAGGCCATTGTGTCTGAAGCGAAAACCCCAATCCAGGAAATTCCCTCGCCGATCGGCACGGAGGTGGCTAGTGGTGCCGGATCGCGCTGGCAGGTCGCGGGACGCGCCTTGCGGCACCGCAACTTCCAACTATTTTTTAGCGGACAACTGATTTCTCTGATCGGTACCTGGATGCAGAGTGTGGCGCAGTCGTGGCTGGTCTATCGGTTGACCGGATCCGCCTTGTTGCTTGGATCGGTGGGTTTTGCCAGCCAAATTCCCGTCTTTCTTTTTGCGCCTTTGGGAGGAATCGCTGCCGATCGCTACAACCGGCGACACATCGTGATCGGAACCCAGATCGCATCGATGCTGCTGGCCTTCGCGCTGGCCGCGTTGACGCTGCTGAATCGCGTGCAAGTCTGGCATGTATTTGTGCTCGCAAGTTTGTTGGGCATTGTGAATGCGTTCGATATTCCGGGGCGGCAGTCGTTCCTGGTGGACATGGTGGGCAAAGACGATTTGATGAACGCGATCGCGTTGAATTCTTCCATGTTCAACGGCGCGCGGGTGATCGGTCCGGCGGTCGCTGGAATTCTGGTCGCGAAAATTGGCGAGGGTTGGTGCTTTTTTGCCAACGCGGTGAGCTATATCGCCGTGATCATTGGTTTGTTGATGATGCGAGTGCACAGCCCGGCGCGAGTGTCGATGGGTTCGCCTCTGGAGCACATGATGGAAGGCTTCCGCTTCGTTGAACGCACCGCACCGATACGGGCACTGCTGCTGTTGTTGGGCATCGTGAGCCTTGTGGGCATGCCCTATATCGTGCTAATGCCAATTTTCGCGGATCAGATTCTGCACGGTGGCGCGCGAGGGCTGGGAATCCTGATGGGCGCGACCGGAGTGGGAGCGCTGTTGGGCGCGCTGACTTTGGCGTTTCGTAACGGTGTGAGAGGTCTGGGCCGCTTGGTCGCGTGGTGCTGCGCTGGGTTTGGTTCGAGTCTGATCGTGTTTTCGCTGTCGCACAAATTTTGGATTTCCGTGATCTTGTTGCTGCCGGTCGGCTACACAATGATGTTGCAAATGGCTTGTTCGAACACGCTGATCCAGGTGATGGTGCCGGACGCGTTGCGCGGGCGGGTGATGGCGGTCTACTCGATGATGTTCATGGGCATGGCTCCGATAGGAGCGCTGCTCGGCGGCGCGCTGGCCGACAGGCTCGGAGCGCCAGTTACCGTTGCAATCGGCGGTTTGGCTTCGGTAGCCGGATCGATCTGGTTCTGGTTCCAGCTTCCAAAGATTCGCGTGGAAGCGCGGCGTTTAATTGTGGCCCAGGCTGTGGCAGGAGGGGAACCTTCGGAGATGACGGCGCAAGCGGTCGAGGATTAGCAGCGATTGGAAGATGTAAATGGACTTGACGAACAATACGAAAAACCAGCACTTCCTATCTCAAGCCGAGCAGAGGCTGAACGCGCTAAACCCGGAAGCTCGTGAGGTGAACCAGAGGATATACTCCTTCTCCGTTGCCGACGGAGAAAAACGGGCCCCAGTCTTGGACGACGCGGAAGGGATGTCCATCGTGAGCAACCTTTCGTTCCGTGATTTGTTCAGCTTTGATGTGAAGGATAGACGCGATGCACGAATGAATTTTGAAAGCCTGTTTGGCCAGTACGAGTCTGGCATAAGAGAGAACACCGAAAACTTGATGCGGAAATTGGCATCCGGGCCAACTTCGGACGTAAAAGCTGAAGTGCTCAACATCTTCGTCGCAAAACTCATCAACTTCCTCCGAAATCCCTTCTCGGTGGGGGAAGTTCTTAGGAACTTTGGGGGAATTCTTCGATATCAACCAACTGAATCTGACCTGATCGAGAAATATAACGCGGTTCGTGCGGGTGAGAAACCACAGCAAAAATACCTGTGCTCAGAGCTTGGGCTGTCTGCTGCAGAATATCAGGGTTGGTTGTTAGCCTTGTTCATGCTGTTGGACAGGCCAGACACCGGAGAGCCCAATATGCTAGAGCGCGTCGTGAAGACTCTGTACGAGACTCCTTCAAACGAAGTCTTAGTGTGCGTTTATCAATACGGCGATGAGTATTCCGACAAGCGATGCTTGCTTTCTGATCGGGGATACTCCAAACTTGTGCCACAAGGTCCTCATCTTGCGTTCAGTTTCAACCTCTGCGCGCATGCGTTCATAAGTTATGTTTTCTCAAGCATTGACGCCGCAGCCCCAAAGAATACCCCGCCGCAAATACTCGAGGACTACAGTCGACGTCGCAAGACTGTGACTGTGAGCCCCTTCAAGAATGATCTCCATGCACTGTCGATCTACAATCAGACCGTGGTGCGCCAGTGCCACAGCAAGGTTTACTCATCGAGTCGCACCGTATACGGATTATGATTATGTCGTCCCGGGTCAGAATCCTAGCGATATGCTTCCGCCGGTAATCCTGTGATGCGGATTCCGGCATGACCTTTGTGACGGATGTTCAAGCCGATGAGTAGGGCGGTGATCTGCTCGAGAATGCGGGCGTTCTCCAGTTTGCCGCCGTCGATGGCGCGGACGCCAGGAATTTTCGCGGCGAGCGCGCGTGCGAGTAGGCCGGCCGCGGGATCGTCGCTGCAGACAATGACGTCGCAGTCGAGAGGTTCGTCTCCGTTCAGCAGTTCGGCGGACAAGTTATGAAATGCCGCTGCAACGCTCACTCCTTTAGGAACGAGTTCAGCTGCCTGTTGCGCGGCGGAGCCTTGCCAAACGCCAATCGTGCGGGAGGCGCGTCCGCCGACTCCGGCGGCAAGGGCGACCGTGGCGTCGATCAGAATGCTGCCGGGACGGATCGCAGGCTTGAGTTGCTTGAGCAGCGTGGCCTGTCCTTCGAAGGGAACGGTGAGCACGAGAAGATTCGCGGCGGCGCAGGCGGCAGAATTTTCCATTCCACTTGCGGCGGCGTGACCTCCGGCTTTCTCTTTGAGTTCTTCTGCAGCTTTTTGCGCGCGCTGTGGATCGCGCGAACCGATGATGACGGTTTCTCCGGCGCGCGCCCAACGCAACGCGAGACCCATGCCTGCGGGTCCGGTTCCGCCGAGAATCGCGATGGGACGAAGGTCAGCGTCGCTCATGATCTTCTTTCAGAAATTCCGAGCTCAGGCAAATTGCGGCTCCAGAGTTTCTTCCGCAGTGAATTCTTCCAGCGGTAGTTTGAGCTTGATGCGCGTGTAGAGAGTGTTGCGCTCGGCCGGGATGCGGCCCGTTTCGAGAATCAGCGCCTGAAAATCTTCCGGGCTGGTGTACTGGCCGGCGGTTGCGCCAGCTTCGCGGGAAATGTTTTCTTCCATGAGAGTGCCGCCGTAATCATTGGCGCCAGCGTGCAAGCACAGTTGCGAGAGTTGGCGGTTCAACTTTACCCACGAAACCTGAATGTTGTTGATGGAGCCGGCCAGCAGCAGGCGCGCGAGCGCGTGAACCTTGAGGTGCTCGGCGAGAACGGGGCCGGAGCGCGCCAGGCCCTGCTGAAACAGCAGCGTATTTTGATGAACGAAGCCCAGGGGAACGAATTCGGTAAAGCCTCCGGTTTCACTCTGAATTTCCCGCAGCAAAAGCATCTGGCGAACCCAATGTTCCGGGGTCTCGCAGTGTCCGTACATCATGGTCGAAGTGGAGCGAATGCCGAGGCGGTGCGCGGTGCGAATGACTTCGATCCATTGCGCAGTAGTGAGCTTGTTGGCTGACAGGACGGCGCGAATCTCGTCGTCGAGAATTTCGGCGGCAGTGCCGGGCAGCGTGTCGAGACCGTTGTCGCGAAGCATCGCGAGATAATCGGCGAGCGGCATGCCGGTGAGCTCGACGCCATAGACGATTTCCATGGGCGAGAACGCGTGAATATGCATCGCGGGCACGGCATTTTTCACCGCGCGCAGAATGTCGCGATAATAAAACGGAGGCAGCCCGTGCGGTAGCCCTCCCTGAATGCAAACTTCGGTAGCGCCAATCTGTGCTGCTTCAACGGCCTTCTGCGCGACTTGCTCCGGCTCTAGAAAGTACGTGTCGGACTCGCGCGGGCCACGGCTGAAGGCGCAGAATTTGCATCCCACAAAACAAACGTTAGTGAAGTTGATGTTGCGATTTACGACGTAAGTGACGAGATTGCCGGCTAGCTCGGCGCGCAACAGATCAGAAGCCGTAAGCAGGCCGAGCAGGTCGTCGCCATCACATTGGGCGAGTGCGTAGGCTTCTTCCTTCGAGATTGCGTTTCCGTTTTGCGTTTCGAGAATTCGTTCGAGTGAGGAGCGGATGGCAGGCGTGGTCCGCGGTGCGACGTCGTACCAATCGAGTGCAGGAAAGTCTTTGAGTTCCGAGTATGAAAGCTGGCGGGGCATGAGTTCTCCAAACATTTCGTACTCCAAATTACTCCTTGGGGCCGTTGTTTGG
This sequence comes from uncultured Acidobacteriaceae bacterium, assembly GCA_963771965.1. Lineage (GTDB taxonomy): Bacteria > Acidobacteriota > Terriglobia > Terriglobales > Acidobacteriaceae > Sulfotelmatobacter. The sequence continues at coordinate 775,743 of CAVYVM010000011.1, read as the reverse complement.
CGAGAGCCCGCGCTTTGGAGTCTGTAGCAAAGAATAAACCCACTAGCGGAACAGGTCAGATGCCGCGGGGCGGAGCAATTGGCGAGTGCGGGAGTGGCGAGCTGATTGGTAGGAAAACCCGCGAATGATGCACGCGGGAGTGCGATTGAGTTTGCCGCAGACCAGCGCAGCGGCACATGCAAGTTCGTCGGCGACTGCCTCGAGGCTGGCGTGCAGAGTGTATCCGTGAGGATCGCGGAGTCCGCGATCGTCGCGTAGCGGCTTTATACCGGCGACGCCGATGCAGAAATCGACCAGGCCTTCGCGCCAGGGCCGGCCGAATGTGTCGGTGATAAGAACGGGGATGGTGAGCTTCGTGAGCTTCTGTAGCTCGCGATGAATTTCGCGGGCAGATCGGTCGGGATCGGCGGGGAGCAGCAAAGCATGGCGTCCGCCATCGACATTCGAGACATCGACTCCGCTATTGGCGCAGATGAAACCGTGCTTCGTTTCGGTGATGAGCACGCCGTTTTTGCGGCGGATCACTGCGATGCTCTCGCGTAAGGATAGTTCGACGACGCGAGCGTCCAGATTATATTTTTTCGCCCATGCGACCGAATCTGCGGAGGGTTTGATCGTTTCGAGATCGACAATGCGGCCTTCGGATTTCGAAACGATTTTGTGTTTCACGACCAGAATGTCGCCGGGTTCGAATGTGAGAGCATGTTGCTGCAGCGATTGCAACAGCTTCTCAACGAGATTATCCCCGGGCTTTATTTCGTCCGTGAAAGAGATCGGAATGACACGAACTTCCCTGGGAAAATCATTTTTGGGGAAATCATTCGACGCTCGCTGCTTACTCCTCGCAACCAATTTGCGAGTTGCGGGCCTGCTCACAGACCATCCTTACCTGTGGCGAGGAAGCGATCGACGATAGTCCAGCGGCGAGCCAGTTGCTGGGTGCGGGTTTCGCCGGGACGATCGAGAAGTTGCTGCAGATCTCCGGGATTGTCCACGTCGAGCGCGATGCTGGGAAGTTGCAGCACCTGACACGGTTTTCCTGTGGCTTGAGCGGCGGCGAGGTGCGGCCTGAAACTATCGTTGCCGAAACGTAAGGGGAAAAGATTGGCGGGGCGGCGAAAGGCGGCGTTGGTGCCGCGTCCGTCGGCGGCGGGAACCAGGACCGAACCTTCTTTCGGAGCTGCGGCTAAAATTTGTTCGAGCTCGGCTGTCTGGATGAGCGGAATGTCGGCGGGAATGACGAGGGTGTAATCGATGCCGCGAGCTTCGCAGAGCCGCGTCGCCATTTCGATGGCTCCGGTTTCGCCAGGGTTTGTACGGTCGGGGATGACTTCGAAGTCGTACTTGTCAGCGAGATCGAATGCGAAGGGATCGCTCGTCACCAGCGTACAGACCGGCCGTTGCGGCCACGCGGACAGCGCGGCCACAACGTCATGCAGCATGGCTTGCGCCAATTCCGTGCGCGCGGATTGGTCGAGCACCGACGCGAGCCGCTGCTTGGCGTCCGACAGATTCTTGACTGGGATGAGGATCACGGCAGGTCAGAGGCGGCGCGCGCCGCGGTCTCGCGGGAAGCAGATTCGCCCGTGAGCAGTCCGGTTACCGCGAACGAAAGCACAGTTCGCGCGAGAGATGCCTTGTCTTCTGCCGAGCGCATGATGGTCTGCGCGCACTGCACGCGCAAACCGTTCCCGCGAAGCGCGTCGGCGGCGCGGGAATCGCGGGTATCGCAAACCAGGAGATCGAGAAAATCTTCATACGCCTTGGCTACGCCCGCGATTGAGCAAGGCAGTCCCTGCGCCGCCATCAGAATCCCTGCCGGACCCGCTACTGGAGCGCTTCCAACAATCGGACTCACAGCGGCAACTTTACCGCGGGCGCGCATCAGAGCGTCGCGAATTCCAGGAACGGCGAGGATCGGTCCAATGCTCGTGATGGGATTGCTGGGAGCGATCAAGACGGCATCCGCTGAGACAATGGCTTCGATCACGCCTGGCGCGGGTTCGGCATCGGAGGCGCCGGCGAAGCGTACGGAGTTTACGGGATCCTGATACCAGCGCTGGACGAAATATTCTTCGAAGCTGAGTTCGCCGGAGGGAGTATCCACGCGGGTTTCGACGCGCGAATCGCTCATGGGAAGGATGCGAGCTTTAACGCCGAGTTTTTCGTTGATCGCGGCCGTTGCTTCGGAAAGAGTTTTGCCCTCGGCCAGTAGGCGCGATCGCAGCAAGTGCACGGCGAGATCGCGGTCGCCGGTGTGGAACCATGTAGGCTCGCCAAGTTGCCCCATCGCCTGCAGGCAGAGAAAAGTGTCGCCTTTCACGCCCCAGCCGCGCTCGCGGCTCAGCAGGCCGGAGAGGACGTAGGTGATGGAATCGATATCCGGGGAGACGTAAAGGCCCCACCAGAGCAGGTCGTCGCCGGTATTGACGACAAGTGTGATTTCTTCGGGTGCGATGATTTGCCGCAGTCCGTCCACGAACTTGGCGCCGCCGGTGCCGCCGCTCAACACGCAGATCATGCGGTGCTCCGGGCGAAGCCATCGGCATCGCGGGCAATATCGAGTTTTTCCGCCAACAATTGCGATTGTCCCGAACTAGATTGAGAGATGAGCGCGGACAAGAATTCGGGATAGATGGGCAAACGCTGGCGCAATTCTTGTCCTTTACCCTCGGTGCGCAGGCGCAGTTGCTCGAGATGCGGCCACGGCTTTTCGGGATTGATGAAGTCAGGAGTCAGCGGCGAAATTCCTCCCCAGTCGTTGATGCCAGCATTGATCAACTCCTCATAATACGGCGCATTAAGGTTGGGAGGCGCTTGAATATTGACGTTGGGCATTAACAAACGAGCTACCGCCACGGCACGAAGCATTTCACCCTGACTCGGCTCGGGAACCTGCGCCATAGGAATGCCGGGCTTTGCGCGGAAATTCTGGACGATTACCTCCTGAATATGGCCGTAGCGGTCGTGCAAATCGCGGATGGCAATGAGAGTATCGACGCGATCTTCGAGGGTTTCGCCAATGCCAATCAACAGGCCAGTGGTGAAGGGAACTCGCTGCTTTCCGGCCTCTTCAATGGTGCGAAGGCGCTTTGCGGGCAGTTTATCTGGAGCGTTGTCGTGGGCTGCGCCTGGGGCGAGCAGAGCGCGGTTCGTGCTTTCGAGCATGAGGCCCATGCTTGGGGAGACGCCGGCAAGACGACTAATCCATTCGGCGCTGAGCAGGCCGGGATTGGGGTGCGGAAGCAAGGTCGTCTCGCGCAGTACGAGTTCACACATCGCTTCAAGATAGTGAAGTGTGGATTTATAGCCAAGATGCCGCAGGGTATCGCGCATCTCGGGGAAGAGCAGTTCCGGCTTGTCGCCAAGGCTGAAGAGGGCCTCGGTGCATCCGAGCTTTTCGCCGGCGCGAGCCACGGCGAGGACTTCTTCGGGAGTCATTGTGTGGGCGCCCGAGTCGCTCGGATCGCGGCGGAAGATGCAGTAGCCGCAATAGTCACGGCAGAGATTGGTTAAGGGCAGGAAAACCTTGCGAGAGTAGGTGACGACGCCGGGCTTGAAGCCTTCTTTCGCGGCACGGGCAGCGGAAAGAAGCGCAGGAAGATCCTGGTCGCTGCAGCGAATCAGACTTAAAGCCAACTCACGTGAGACTGGCGAGCCGGGTTGCAGATCGGAAGTGGCTGTCCGTGACGGGCGTGGCTTTGGGCAGGCGGTTTTGAGAGCGGTAGGCGTCACGGCATGATTCCGTAAGCTTGCGGATGCATCGAATGATACCTGAGCCATCCAGGGTCCGGCATCCCTTACTCGGGAGGTTCATGTAATCTGTTCTCTTCGGCGGGGGATACGCGGGCGTTGGCGTGATAATGTGGGCGGCGCGCGAGAGGAAACCACAGGGACTGCATGGGGCTGACTTCAATCGAATTCCGCAAGGCGATGGGCTCCTTTGCCACGGGAGTGACGATTATCACCCTGGACTTGGATGGGGAAATCCACGGCATGACGGCAAATGCCGTTGCCTCGGTGTCACTCGATCCAATCCTTGTTCTGGTGTGTGTGGGGCACATCGCCCAGACGCACGGTTATATCCATGCCAAAAAGCGCTTTGGAATCAATATTCTGGCGGAAAGTCAGCGACCGATTTCCGAATACTATGCGCGACCGGTGGAAGTGCGGGGTCACGCCGAGCAGGGCGAGCAAGTTCGTGCCGAGGCAGAGGCGGGGGCGCGCTTTGACCGTACGGTGCACGGAACCCCCGTGTTGCACGGAGCGCTGGCGTATTTAGAATGCAAGCTGCAGTCGGCGCGGGAGGCTGGCGACCACGCCATATTTATTGCGGAAGTCGAGGACGTGGTGGTGCGCTCCGGTGAGCCACTGCTGTTTTTTCGCGGCAAATACCGCAAGATTGGTCAGGAAGTCGCGAGCTGAATTGAGAAGGCCCGACGCCTTATGAGGGGGGGCACCGGGCCGTAGGGACTCGCAGACGTTTCAACCATACTTGCTTGTTTGTCCTGTGGAGCACAAGGTTGGATGTCACAATCTCATTGTGACGGATGTCACAGTCAGGGTCGGGGGAAGCAAGATGTGCCACTTTTCGGGCCGCGGAACATCTTATGAACATCCAACGAAAAGCATTTATTTATGAAAACGATGGGGGCATATATCCATGGCAGAAAAACTGGCCAAAAGTGAATCCGAGTGGAAGCAGAAGCTGACGCCGGAGCAGTATCATGTAACACGCGAGGCAGGGACCGAACCAGCCTTTACCGGTAAGTACTGGAAAACAAAGGACTCCGGAACTTACCACTGCGTTTGCTGTGGCGAGCCGCTATTCGATTCTTCGACAAAATTCGATTCCGGAACCGGATGGCCGAGTTTCTATACCCCGGCCGATAAGAGCAAAGTCGAGGAGCACAAGGATTCGACCTATGGAATGGTCCGCACCGAGGCACGCTGTGCAAAATGTGGGGCACACCTGGGGCACGTGTTCGAGGATGGTCCGGCGCCAACCGGGTTGCGATATTGCATGAATTCCGCGGCGCTCGACTTGAAGCCCAAAGAGAAAAAGTAAGATGGCAATGTAAAGACTGCCATCCCGTACACAATTGTCATCCCGAGCAAAGCGAGGGACCCTGGTTCTTGCCTGCATAGGTTGCGCAGGCCGAAACCAAGGTCCCTCGCTTTGCTCGGGATGACAAATCCAAGTCGGACAGACTGACTACGCGCTGGCAGTTGCGGCCATCGCTTTGGGTTGCTCAGTAGTCGACGATTTGGCCTGGGATGTCTGGTTCTGTTGCTTTTGCCCGCCGCTACGAACTTCGACTCCGCCCTTCAGCACGGCACCATCTTCCACGCTGATGCGAATCGTGGATACGTCTCCGGTGACCGAACCTTCGCTGCGGATATCGATGCGGTCGCTGCACTCGATGTTTCCGTTAACCTTGCCCATAACCACAACCTCGGCGGCAACAATGTTGGCCTGCACAATGCCGTTGCGGCCAATGGTGACGCGATTGTTGGGCAGGCTGATCTTGCCTTCGATGCGGCCATCCACGTAAAGCGCTTCCGCACCGCTGATTTCGCCTTTGATCACGAGCGAACGTCCGATGGTGGCCTGCTCGACGGGCGCGCTGACGGTTTTGACTGGGTTTGGTTGGGAGTTGGGTGTCGGAATTGGAGAATTGGGTTTGCCGTACGAATACTCTGAGGGCTGAAGCATGCGACCTTCCTTATTCCGCGCGGCAGGTCACTTGGACGCCGGCCCTGCGGTTGGTCTGAGATTTTCGGCCTCTGGATACTTCGTTCCCTTTGGCCAATCCGACTATCGCACAGAATTAAGTAATCCTCCGAGATTACGGAAGAGAGTGTACGGTCGGGTGGTGCGGCCTAGTCGGCCTCTTGAAGAGACTGGCTGAGATCTTCCCATTCGCGGAGCAGGGCGGCGTGTGCGGCTTTCTGCTGTTCGAGTTCCTGGGATTGGCGCAGGCTCTCGTCGGCGCTGACGAAATCCTGCATCGCAGTTTCGCAGCGCGCGATTGCGCTTTCGGCGCGACTGATTCCCGCCTCCAATTCGCGGATGCGGTCCTCGATCTTTTTGCGCTTGATGGGATTGAGGCGCTTCGCCTTAGCGGCAGGCGCTGACTCGGCAGGGGAAGAATGATTGCCGTTGGAAGGAACTTCTACGGCAGGCTCGACTACGCCCAGCTGTTGGCGAATCGTCTCGTTCTGCTTTGCGCTGCCGCCTTGTTTTCGCCAGAGGTAATCTTCGTAGTTGCCGGGATAGACTTCGACCTTTCCATCTCCAATTTCGAAAACTCGCGTGGCCAGCTTGTCGATGAAGTAGCGGTCGTGCGAGACGAAAACGACGGTGCCGGTGTATTCCATCAGCGCCTCGAGCAGCACATCTTTGGCTCGCAGATCGAGGTGGTTCGTGGGCTCGTCGAGCAGCAAAAAGTTCGCCGGATGCAATAACAGCCGCAGCAGCGCGTAGCGTCCGCGCTCGCCGCCGGAGAGCACGCCGATCTTCTTGAATACGTCGTCTTCGGAAAAAAGAAAACATCCCAGCAGGCTGCGTAATTCGGTTTGTGTGGAGCGGGGCGAGGCTGCGCCGAGATCGTCGAGCAGGTTCGCCTCGGGGTTCAGTTCCTTATATTGATCCTGCGCGAAATAATCGGCCTGCACGTTGTAGCCGAGGCGGAATTCGCCTTGAGTTGGCCGCTCGGTGCCCGCCAGAAGCTTGATCAGAGTTGACTTGCCTGCGCCGTTGACTCCGACCAGAGCGATGCGGTCGCCCTTCTCGATAAGAAAGTTGACATTGCGGAATACTTCTTTTTCGGCAGCGCCATTCGGGTTACCGTTCGTTTTCGCCACGTTCGTTTTCCCGTCGTTCTTGTTTGTGTCAACTCTACGCGGATAACTCTTGGCCACGCCTTCGAACTCGGCCACGATGCGTCCACTCGGCTTCGGCTGCGGAAAAGAGAAATGAATCGTCTTTTCTTCCGGCGGGACCTCGATGCGCTCAATCTTTTCCAGCTCTTTAATTCGGCTCTGCACCTGCTTGGCCTTGGTCGCCTGGTAGCGAAAGCGGTTGATGAAGACTTCCAGTTGTTCGATCCGGTCGCGTTGGTTGCGGTAGGCAGCCTGCAACTGCTCGTTGCGCTGCGTCTTCTGCGCCAGAAATTTGTCGTAATTGCCGGTGTAGAACCAGAAGCGCTTGTTCCAGATTTCCGCAATCTTGTTTACGGTCACGTCTAGAAAATAACGGTCGTGCGAAATGAGCACGAAAGCGTGCGGATAATTGTGCAGATATTCTTCCAGCCAGTTGCGGGCTTCGAGGTCGAGATGATTAGTGGGCTCGTCGAGCAACAACAGGTTGGGTTTTTGAAGCAACAGTTTGGCCAAGGCCAGCCGCATCTGCCAGCCGCCGGAAAATTCGTCGGTCTGCCGCTCCCAGTCTTCTTTCGAAAAGCCCAGCCCCATCAGCACTCTGCCTACTTCAGATTCAATCGAGTAGCCCCCGCGGGTTTGGAATTCGTGCTCCAGGCTGTGATAACGGTCGGCCACTTCGGCATATTCCGCGCTAGTGTGGTCGAGTTCCGAGATGCGATGCGTGAGCGTTTCGAGTTCCCGCTCCATGGCGTGAAGGTCGCTGAAAACTTCCATGCATTCGGCAAAGACCGTGCGGCCGGAAAGCGCGAGGCCATCTTGCGGCAAATAGCCCGCAGTGGTGCCTTTGGCCACGCTGATCGAGCCGTAATCGAACGTGTCGAGGCCGGCGAGAATCTTCATCAGCGTCGATTTGCCGGTGCCGTTCCCGCCGACCAGCCCGACGCGGTCGCGGGGCGTGATGAGCCAGTCGACGTTCTCGAAAAGAAGTTTGTGGCCGAAGCGTTTCCCGGCGCCGGAGAGCTGAATCATGCTGCAATTATCGTCTCATAAAACCAGTACCCAGTACCTGGTACCCAGTTGCTAGTTCAATCTCTCCTTCCTCCAATAAATGATTTGTCATCCTGAACGAAGTCTTCCGTTTGGCGAAGCGGGACGGAAGCAAGTGAAGGACCTGTGCAGTTTTCCGTGCTGCCGAAAGCAAGTACACAGGTCCTTCGTCGGGAGTCCTGCGCTTTGCGCAGGACTCCGCTTCCTCAGGATGACAACCATAAAAATGTGATTCAGGAGCGCGCGGCTGCCGAAACTTGGCGATTCGCTTCGTCACCCCATAACGCACTATGGAAGTGTACGCGCTCTAACGCGCGATCAATGGCAGCTTCGAGTTCGTGAGCGTACTTTACTTCGCGGCCTTTGGCGAGGCGTCGACGCGCTTCGTTCGGGCTGAACCACGTCGGATGCCGCATCGGCTCATCGGGGCGGCGCTGCTGGTGGACTTCCATCAGAAATGCTTTGACCACGAACTCCTGCACTCCGCCGGGCTGCCAGAACACGCCTTTCGAGTGAATGTAGAGATGAAAATGGCGCGGTTCGATGGTGCCGAGGGCTCCGGCTTCTTCGGCGGCTTCGCGCTCCGCAGCCTGGCTGTGCGAGAGGCGCGCTTCGGGCGATCCTTTGGGAAAGGTCCACTTGTTGCCACCGTTTGTATTGACCAGCAGGAACTCGACCGCGTTGCCCCGGCGGCGAAAGCAGACCGCGGCCACCTGCAGCGGCAGAGATTTCGAAACGCGCGCGGAAGCCATGGCAGCAATCTCCTAGCAATAGGTTACTCGGGAGATATTTCACGAATGTTAATGTGCAACAAAAATTGTGCACCCGAGGTAACCAGTTACCAAATTGGGCAAGCCCTAAAGTCCGCCGCCATAGACCGGAATGGCGGCTCCTGTCACATCTTTGCCGGCATCTCCCGCGAGCCACACGATCAGGCTGGCCACCGACGCGGGTTGCACCCATTGCGAGAGATCGGCGCCGGGCATGTCTTTGCGGTTGGCGGGCGTATCCATGGTGCCGGGCAGAATCACGTTGGCGGTGATTCCTTTGTCTTTGTTTTCCAGCGCGACCGTCTTCATCAGCGATACCAGCGCCGCCTTCGACGCGCTATAGGCACCAATTGTGGGCGCGGGTTCCTCGGCCTGCCGGCTGCCGATGGCAATGATGCGCCCGCTTCCAGCCTTGCGCATTTCAGGGATCACAGCGCGCAGCAGATGAAAGGCGCTGTTCAGGTTGGCGTCGAACATGCGCTGCCAGATGGCGTCGTCCATGGCAGCGATAGTCTGGCCGCCGGTGAAGCCGCCGACCAGATGCGCCAGCACGTCAATCTTTCCGCAGCGGGCGATCACGGTGGCGACTGCCTGCTTCGCCGTGTCCAGACTGGTGAGCGTGGCGGGAAGTGCAATGAAATTCGGATGGTTGAAGTCAGACTGCTGGATTCGCGGCGCGAGGCCGACTACTGTGAAGTTCGCATCCAGCAGCGCTTTCGTGACGTGAGTGCCGAGTCCGCCGTTGGCGCCGGTTACGAGAGAGATTTTTCCAGGCATGAGCGTGGCCTCCATGGGAACCCCATCATAAACGAGCCACTAGAGGAGATGTCGTGACAGGGCTATTTCGCAGAGGTGTATTATGTTTAGCCAGCGAGAATGCTGTGAAACCTAGTGCACTCTCCATCGTTGTACTCTTCTTCGCTAGCCTTCTGCAGGCGGTTTCATCTGCTGGCCAGACTGTTGATCCACCCAAACAAGAGCCTCTCAAGATAGATGCCGTCACCGGCTTCATTCACCTCCTTAACAAGCCCGAACTGATCTATCCAAAAGACGCACTGGAACGGCACATTGAGGGCAGGGTTGAACTCGAACTCACGGTCTCCCCGCAAGGTGACGTGGTCTCTGAGCGAGCGGTTTGGGGGCCTTTAGCGCTTCGGCAAGCCGTGATCGATGCCTTCAAGAAGGCGAAATACATTCCTTTTACCCGCGATGGGAAACCGTCGGTCGCTCTTGTGCAGGCGATTGCTGCCTATAAAGGATCACGCAGAGATAAGTACTGAAAGTGAGCACGCGATCACACAGTTACAGATGCCGGCAAAGACCAACAATGAGTACGAGAAGGATGTGGTTTTCTTGTCCAAGGGTAAGGCGATTCAGGAGGCGACTGCCAGACTAGGAAGTGGCGGTCAAGGTAACGGACTAGGATTAGGGGAGCAAGGCCGACAAGTGGGCAATCTTGAGATTCTCAGCGATACTCACGGCGTAGACTTTGGCCCCTACCTCCAGCTGATAGTCCTGCCCCATGTCCGCAAGAGTTGGTACAGCGCAATTCCGGAATCCGTTGAGCGAAAACACGGGTCCGTGATCATCGAATTCGCAATCACCAAAGATGGAAAAGTCGCAGCCATGAAGTTGGTTGCTTCTTCAGGCGACACTCCGCTTGATCGGGCGGCTTGGGCTGGCATCGTCTCCTCAGCCCCATTTCCACCGTTGCCCACCGAATTTCGAGGGCAGTATCTCGCTCTTCGCTTCCGTTTCCAGTACAACCCCACCAAGGAGGAACTCGCGCCTGCGAAATCGACCGCATCTGCTCCGGCGGTTAAGTGAAACCGAAAGCCTGGCGCACTGTTGCGGTCGTAACTGTCGAGGAAAGGCAATTACCACTTAAAGCCGCTCGGCCTGAGTCTCAGGCAAGCTTCTGTCGTAACGTCTCCCGATCCAACTCATTCTCCCAGCGCGCCACGACCAGCGTCGCCACGCCGTTGCCGATCATGTTGACCAGCCCTCGGAACATGCTCATGAAGCGGTCGATGCCGAGGATCAGTGCCATCCCAGCTACTGGAATTGTAGGAATCACTGACAAGGTCGCGACCAGAGCGATGAACGATGCTCCCTGCACGCCGCTCGCGCCTTTCGAGGTGAGGGTGGCGACCGAGAAGATCGTGAGCTGTTCGAGCAAGGTCAGGTGCGTGTTCGTGGCCTGAGCGACGAACAACGCGGCTAGAGTCATGTAGAGGCCGCTGCCGTCGGTGTTGAAGGTGTAGCCGGTAGGAACCACGAGACCGACCAGAGAGCGCGAGCATCCCAGCTTTTCCAGCTTCTCCATTAATGTAGGGATCGCAGTTTCCGATGAACTCGTCGCCAGCACCAGCAGAATTTCTTCTTTGATGTGCAGCAAAAATTTCACGATGTTGAAGCCCGCAGCCCAGCAAATTGCGCCCAGCACGATCAGGACGAAAAGAATGCAAGTCACATAAAACGTGGCGATCAGCTTAACCAGCGGGCCGAGCGAGGCCAGTCCATATTTGCCGATGGTGAACGCCATCGCCCCAAACGCACCGATGGGCGCGAATATCATTAAGATGTTCACCACGCGAAAGACAATGTGGGTGAGCGATTCGAGCAGGTTCACAATCGGTTTGGCGCGCGGCCCCGCCGACGATAAAGCAACCCCAAACAGAATCGAAACAAAAACAACTTGCAGAATGTCGCCCTTGGCGAATGCGTCGGTGACCGTTGTAGGGATGATGTGCATCAGAAATTCGGTGACCGATTGCGCTTTGGCCTGACCCGCATAATCGGCAACCGCGTGGGCATCAAGCGTAGACGCGTTCACGTTGAATCCGCTGCCGGGGCGAACCACGTTGCCCACGATGAGGCCAACCGCGAGAGCAACTGTTGAAACGATTTCAAAGTAAAGCAGCGCCTTGCCGCCGACTCGTCCTACCTTCTTCAAGTCCTGCATACCGGCAATGCCGGTGACCACCGTGCAGAAGATGAGAATCGTGATGATCATCGTGATCATCCGGATGAAGGCGTCGCCCAGCGGCTTCATGGCGACGGCGCGGGCAGGGGCGAGATATCCGAGGGCCACGGCAAGGACCATGGCGATGGCCACTTGCACCCACAGGGAAGCGTAGAAAGGTTGGCGGTGCGGAGCGGGCGGTGGGACGGATCCGGCGTCGAACTCTGAAGCGGCGGTGGGAGTCGGCATGATTTAGCGAGAGCGAATCGAGTCTTAATTTGCAGCCGCCGGGCTTCGCCCAGGCGGGACAGCCGAAGGCGGCTGTCTCTACATGAGCTGGTTGTCGTGGCAACTGTTTCCGAAATTAACCTGATAAGTTCTGTTCTAGTTCGCCGGAGCTTGCAGAATCTTAACCAGCCACGGAATAATCACCTGCTTGAAAATTCGAGGATCGGGCCACACGCCAACCTGACGGCCAAGATGCCCGCCGTGAGGATTGATCCATGCGTCTTTGGGAACGTCACCGTTGCTCAGCAGCAGATATTCGTCGTCGATAGGAACCTGCGTGTCGAGAACTCCGGCGAGGATCAGCATAGGCGACATCGGCTTACCCAGCAAGCCTTCGCGCACCAGGGAAAGCTTCGGCAGGTAGTCGCCCATTTCGTCGAGCGTGTGAACGTCTTGCAGAATACTCATCAGCGCAGGCACCTGATCGAATAGATATTCGCGATTGCCCATCAGCGAGTTCATCAGAAAATCTTTCTGAAAAAACTTATTCACCGGCGGAGACTGCGCGCTGCACCCGCGCAGCCGGTCATGTTCGACGATGGCCATCTTGGTAGCCCAATACGCTCCCCAGCTCACGCCGTGCATGGCGATGCGGTTCTTATCGATCTCCGGGCGGGACTGCACATAGTCCAAAACGCGCGAGAGCATGCGGTCGGCGGTCTCGCTGACCTTAATTGGATTCTGTCCAGTGCCGGGTCCATCGACCGCAAGATAGCCGATACCGAAGGGAAGAATCGCGCTGAAACTTTCCGTCAAGTCTTCTTTGCGGCTATCGAGGCCATTCACTGCGATCACCAGCGGCACCGGACCTTTTGCATCTTTCGGCAAGCGCAGGTATCCGATGATTTCCTTGCCTTCAAATGGAATGCGAACCACCTCGAGCGGCGGATCAAAGAACTTCGCATGATCAAGAAATGCCTCGAGGGCCTTTTCGTATGAGCGCTGCTTGCCCGGGGACGCCGGAATCGGCCAGCGTCCGAAGGAGTAGAGCCGCCAGGCGCGAATGTAGTCGGCGTTCGCTTTGGTGGGGTCGGATTTTTCCAGCGACTTCGCTTCGTTGAAATAACGATCGGCCACGTGCATAAACCCCGCGGCCCACTCGTCTTTGTCGGCGGTGTGAATGCTTTCGAAAGCCTCTTTCACGTCGCCGGGATCGAGCCCAATCAGCGGATACTGGCCGACTTCAGCGCGATGAATGGCTTCGACACGTATCTCGTCGATGGTGCGCTCGCGGCGGGGTTCGGTTTGAGCAAAGGTGATTGAAGAGAGAAGGAATAGCGCAGCGGAAAAAATTGCGAAACGAAATAGATTTGTTTTCATAGTTGGGCCCGTTTCTTCTGATCTCGGTAACATAGAACTCTCTCGCAAGCTGAATAGAACGGCCTGCCGCGTCCCTCAGGGGCTTAAAGCCCGCGTCGTTCTGGGTTCTGAGCGGCACGACTGAAGTCGTGCCCTTCCCGATCTTCTTGGGCAGCGTTTAATCACTCGCAAAAAAGGCCGGATTGAATTGCATCCGGCCTTCTCTCACACCCGCAGGGCTGACCGCATAACTAGAACGTAAACTTCATTCCCAACTGCACTGAGCGTGGCCCGCCGGAACCAACGGCCGGGTTCGCGGCAGCAATATCGGGCGTTGCGCAACCGCAACCGAACGGACGAACCGACGGATCGTTCAAGCCAAATCCGTTCTGACCGCCGTAAGGGTTCGCGAAGTTGGGATGGTTGAAAATGTTGAAGAACTCGACGCGGCCTTGGAGCCGCATGGTCTCTCCAAAGTGGAAATTCTTGGCTAGGGAAAAATCGAAATTCCTGAAGCCAGTATCTTCGAACATGTTCCGGCCCATATTCCCGAACTGGCCCAGCGGCGGCGCCATCATTACGGAGTTTCCGGATGCATAGCAGCCAAACGAATTTAACGAGGTCGTTTCCGGACCGGGAGTGCCGCCGTCTTCCGCCAGGGCAGAGGCCACGCAGCCCGCCGGCAGATTTGTCGGTGAGAAGTAGGGAATTCCAACTCCGCGTCTGGACTTAAAGTCCGAAGGATTGCCCAGACTGTTGGTTCCCGCGCGGTAGAAGCTCCAGCGAATCGGGGATTGGGCTGGTGGGCTTACCGGCAACGGGCCCACCCCGGCCGCATCCGTTCCCTCGTCCATCGGCCCCCAGTACTGCGGGCTCTCGAGCGTGATGATCGAGTTGAGCTCCCAGCCTTCGCGCAGTTGCCCGAACCCTTTTCGTCCGGGAATTGCATAAGTGAGCGAAACAGTAAGCCGATGCCGGATGTCGAAGTCGCTATTGGCATACTCGGCTGCGACGTTGTGAGCGTTCTGCGGCAAACCCGAGCCGTAGCCGAAGTCCCAGTTCGCGCCCACATCATCGAGTGCGTGCGAGTAGGTGTAACCCGCCACCATGCTCAGACCGTGGTAGTTGCGCGCATTCAATGTGACTTGCAATCCGTTGTAATTGGATCGGTAGACATTTCCCATCTGAAAAATATTGGCCAGGTAAGGGAACTTGCCGTTATATGGAAGGCAAAACTGATCTGGAGAGTTGATGGCTGCATCGGCACAAGCCGGATTGTAGTCGCTGCCGACCGACGGTTGGTTGATGTCGCGAATCCCAGTCAGGTTCGATCCGTGATTGCCCACGTAAGCCGCTTCCAGCGAGAGGTTCGTCGTGAAGGCATGCTGTAGGTTCAACGTCCAGTTCCAGACGTAGGGTGTGGTGAGCCCGCGATCCACCGTCATGATGGGGCAAGGACTCTTGAAGCAATTCACCGTGCTGCCACCGTAAAGCGGCCCGTTCGTGGCATCCCATGTGGCAGGGTAGTTCGCGATATTCTTCACGGTGATATTGCTCGTCGTGATCGTGCCGCCGGAGGTATCGCCCGCGGCGTCGATTGGAACTCCCGTGGGAACGCTACCGGGTCCAAAGGCATTATTGAAGGCGACGAACGACTGCCAGTTCACGGTTTCGTAGATTAACCCGCCGCCGCCGCGCAGTACGGTTCGCCCGTTTCCGGCGATATCCCAGGCAAAACCGGCGCGGGGGCCAAAGTTCTTATGATCGGGGTTCCAAAGACTGCTGATCTGATGGCCGACTTGCACCAGACCCACGTTCGGATCAAAGTTGCCGAGCAAATTGTGAGCTTCCTGCGGCACGCTGCTGAATTCGTAGCGAACGCCGAAATTAATGGTCAGATTCTTGGTGGCCCGAAAGTCATCCTGGAAAAATCCTGCGTATGCCCAGTTGTGCAGTTGCAAGGTCGGGTTACCCGCTTCTACCGTCGACTTGAAGGGCGCGCCCGCAAAGAAATCTTCGAGCGGGGCCGAACCGTTGGGACCAGGATTCGGGCTCACAACGCCACCGAGGAAATTGACACTGCCTCGGGCATTGCCATAGGCCGCGTTTCTTACGTCGTCATAGTGAAGCTCGCCGCCGAATTTTATGGCGTGCTTGCCCGCGGTATAGGAGATGTGATCCACGAACTGAGTGATCGAATCGGGTCCCTGGAATTTGGGCCACTTGAACCCACCGAGCCCAGGGAAAAAGTAGCCGCCGAAACCGATGCGCGGCAGGCCGCCGGTTTCGGGTCCACTCACGCCTGTATCCAGACCGTACGCGGAGGCGGGCGTGTTGAGGTCGCCCGGCAGAGTTGGCTGGTAGAGGCGGTTATAGCCAACACGCGCCTCGTTCACGAGGCGCGTGGTTGGAGTCCAAATCCAATTGCCGCCGACCACCTGCGCGCGGGTGTGAATATCCGAGAGCCATTTCTGCTGCAGTTCGGGAAAGTCTTCAACCGTACCGGTGTTGTTTCCAAAAAAGTAAGTCCCGCTGATGCTGCTTCTTTCGTTTAGCTTGTAGTCCACCTTGGCGACAATATTGTTCACGTGGACGACATTATTAAATCCGTTCGTAATATTGATGTTCGGCGCTGTGTTGAGGGGAAAACCTGAGCCGTTGCACGTGACCGCGCCACCGGTGAACGAGCAGCCTGAAATGAGCAGGCTCGCCGGACTCACGATGACGCCAGCCGCTACTGCCGTGGGTTGCGTGATATCGGCGATCGCATCCGGAATGCTGTCGGCGCAGTCGCCGGCAAAGCCGAAGGAACAGGTTCCATTCGGCGTCATGTGCACCATGGACGGACTGGTGACGCCTCCGTAGGAGTTTCCCACGTTATAGCGCTGGCCCTCGTAGGCGGCAAAGAAAAATGCCTTATCTTTGATAATCGGTCCGCCGAGGCTGCCGCCAAACTGTTCCAGAGTCCGGGTCAATTTTGGATTCGGGGCGTCGTTGAAATAGTTCCGCGCATCCAGCACTCCGTCGCGACCAAAACCAAACGCGGTGCCATGAATCCGATTGGTTCCGGACTTGAGACCGACGTTAACCACCGCTCCCGGCTTCCATCCGTACTCGGCCGGCGGATTTTGCTGCAAATTGAACTCTTGAATTGCATCAATGGGAAGGATAGTTGCCGAGTCGCCTGCGATTCCTGATCCGTTAATGATTGCCTGTCCGGAATAGGGCTCGCTGTTGAATAAGCCTTCTACGAAATATGCGTTATCCTCCGCGCGAAGGCCGTTGGCGCTGGTGGTGGAGAAGCCGCCTCCGGGATAGCGCATCACACCGGGACGAAGCTGTAGTAGGTTTTCGTAGTTGCGTCCGTTCAGTGGCAGATCATTGATTTCTTGATTGCTAAGGGTCCCACCCAGAGTGGAAGAAGTGGTGTTGAGTAGAGGGACGTCTTCATTCACGACGACTGTCTCATTCACTTGGCCGGTTTGGAGAGAGAAGTCGGCTCGAACGTCGGTGGCGACCTCGATCATCACGCTCGGTCGTTCCACAGACTTGAAGCCTTTGGCTTCGACATGAATTTTATAGGTTCCGGGGGGAAGATCGGGAGCGGCATAATCTCCTGCGGCATCCGTGGCAAGGGTGCGTGAGGTTCCGCGCTGCACGTCGGTGATGACTATGGTTGCGCCGGCAACGGAGGCACCGCTCGGGTCGGTGACACTACCCAAGATCCGACCTGCCGTGGACTGGGCCATGGCTGGCAGACTGAGCAGGCACCCGGTAAGAACCACAATAATAAGAAGAGCAATCCGGATGGCGGCAGTCGTGACGTGACCCGCGGACAGGGCGGTGCTTCGGAATGTCATCGGAACTTCCTCCGTTTTTCTGGTCCGACAGCCATACCACCGTTGATCGAATGAAGTCAAGAAAATTCTCCGATTTTGGGGCTGGTGATCTAAAGTTGAGCCTGGTTAGTAAAGTCCTTCAAGCAGATTTTTGAAAGTTTCCGCCGAAACTGGGTTTCTCAACCCGCTTGCATTCCTAACGTACGAGTGGTATCGTCCTGCTGTCATACCACTATACCTAAAGACCGCAAATGCTCGTGTCCTTATCAAAATCCGCAGAAACTGCGCCGCAAGTTCTGGACCTGCGGTATAGTAGCCAGACCATCGACGCATGCCCTCGTGCGGGAGAGAACTTTGTGTACAAAGTTGTCCGGACCTCGCGGCTCTATGAGCAGATCGTCCAACAGATTGAAGAGTCCGTCCTCAACGGCTCTCTAAAACCCGGCGATCAACTGCCTGCCGAGCGAGAGTTGGCGCAGCGCCTCGGCGTCAGCCGCACGGCCGTGCGTGAAGCCGTCAAGACCCTTCGCGAAAAAGGTTTAGTCGAAGCGTATTCCGGGCGCGGCACCTTCATCACGAATGGAACATCTCAAGCGGCGCGGCAATCGTTCGACCTGATGGTGAAGGTTGGCCAGCAGGAGGGATCTCCACATCTCGCAGAGCTGCGTTTGATTCTGGAACCTGGAATCGCCGCGTTGGCCGCGGTTCGCGCCAAGGAGGAGGACGTGGCTGGGATGCGTGACGCTGTCGCCGTGATGGACCGGTCACAGAAAGATCCGGGTGCCTACATCGAGGCCGATCTCGATTTCCATCTCGCGCTCGCCGAGGCCGCAGCTAATCCGCTGATTCTTTCCTTGATCGATTCCATTGTCGGACTGCTTCGCGAACAACGCATCAAGATATTCAATGTTGAAGGCGGTCCACAACGTGGACAGTTCCACCACAAACGAATTCTTGAAGCCGTCGAGCGCCACGATGCGGAGATGGCCAGAAGCGCGATGCGCGCCCACCTCGAGCAGGTGCGCCAGGATTCGCAGGCTCCTTCCACCGGCAGATCTTTGGCACAGGGGAAGCTCGCGCCGGCAAGGCCGAAAGATATTGCGTAGAGAAGGTGCCGTAGAAGAAGAACATTACGGCGGGTTTTTCAAAACAGATTTCGGAACAAGAAATTCCTGGAGGTTTGCAGGCGGATGGCGAAACTCGGCTTTATCGGTCTGGGAGTCATGGGCAGCCAGATGGTCAACCGTCTGCTCAGCAAAGGGCACAGCGTTACCGGCTTCAATCGCACGCGCGCCAAGGCGGAGTGGTTGGTTGAAAAGGGAATGCAGTGGGCCGATTCACCGCGCGCGGTTGCGAGCGCTTCTGATTTCACCTTCGCCATGGTTACCAATGCTGCTGCCATCGCAGCCATCACGGAGGGTCCCGACGGAATGCTGGCGGGCCTGAGCGCCGGCAAGATTTTTATCGACATGAGCACGGTGAGTCCTACTGTGAGCCGCGCGCTGGCTGCGAAGGTAAGAGAAAAAGGCGCGGACATGGTTGACTCGCCCGTCTCCGGCAGCGTGATCACTTTGCAAGAGGGTAAATTGTCGGTGATGGTGGGTGGACGTCGCGAGACCTTTGAAAAGATCAAGCCTCTGCTGTTGGATATTGGGCCAAAGGTTACGCATGTGGGAGATAACGGTCTCGCGCTGGCGATGAAAATCGCAGTGAACTTGAGTTTGGCGGTGCAGATGCTCGCGTTTTCCGAAGGTGTATTGCTGGCCGAGAAGAGCGGGATTGCGCGCGAAACTGCCGTGGATGTACTCACCCACAGCGCGGTTGCATCCCCGATGATTCAGTATCGCGGACCTTTTGTGCTCAAGCAGCCGGAAGAGGCCTGGTTCGACGTGAACATGATGCAGAAAGATATGGTTCTCGCTATGGATTTAGGGCGTCAACTCGATGTTCCGCTTCCTACGACTGCAGTGAGCAATGAGATTTTGACGGCGGCGCGCGGCATGGGCTGGACGAAATACGATTTCGCCTGCATGTTCGACGTGCTGGCCGCGATGTCCGGAGTGACGACGCCCGTCACGAAGGGAGGTCCAAAAAAATGACGACAGCAACCTCCAAACCGGAAGTTGGCGACGGAGCCGCCGCGGAAAAAGAAAAGTGGCTTCATGCTTACCGGCAAATGGTGAGCATCCGCATGTTCGAAGAGCAGGTGAATGAGGTTTACACCCGGGCGTTGATGCCGGGGCTGGCCCACTTATACAGCGGCGAAGAGGCTGTTGCTGTAGGAATCTGCGAGGCGCTGCGCATCGATGACTACATTACCAGCACCCACCGCGGTCACGGGCACTGCCTGGCCAAGGGTGCATCGCCGGACCGTATGTTTGCCGAGTTGCTTGGGAAAGAGTCAGGGTATTGCCGTGGCAAAGGTGGATCGATGCACATTGCCGATCCCGCGACCGGCAACCTCGGCGCGAATGCTATCGTGGGCGGTAGTGTGGGCATCGCAACCGGCGCGGCTTTCACAGCGAAGACTCTGGGCACTGATCGCGTGGCCGTCTGCTTTTTTGGAGAAGGCGCGCTTGGCCAGGGATCGCTCTATGAAGTGATGAACCTGGCGCAATTGTGGAAGCTGCCGGTGATTTACGTCTGTGAAAACAATCAATACAACGAATACACCCACTATCAAGAGACTACAGCGGGCACCATCCTCGGCCGTGCGACTGCCTTCGGCATCGAAGCTGCCAGGGTCGACGGACAAGACGTGCGTGCCGTGCACGAAGTCGCGACGCGGTTGGTAAAACGAGCACGCGCGGGCGGCGGACCTGCCTTTCTGCAATGCGATACCTATCGTTACAGCGGGCACCACGTTGGCGACATCAATCGCGAATACTACCGCTCCAAGCAGGAAGAACATCTTTGGAAGACAGACCGCGATCCGATTAGCGTGCTGGCGAAGTGGCTGATCGCCCAGGGTTATGCCGACGCGCCGACGCTCGATGCAATCACTCCTGAAATTCGGGCGACGATGGAAGCGGCGGTGAAGTCAGCCATTGCCGCGCCTTATCCGAACGTGGACGAAGTGGAGATGCACGTCTATGCCTGAACGCGAGCTCACATTTGCACAGGCAGTGCGCGAGGCCCTGGCTGAAGAAATGCGCCGCGACTCGCGGGTCTGCATCCTGGGCGAAGACGTTGCTGAAGCTGGAACCCCCTTCAAAGTTCTCTCGGGATTGGTGGAAGAGTTTGGCGCCAAGCGCGTGGTCGATACTCCAATCTCCGAGGCCGGATTTACTGGGGTGGCTGTAGGCGCGGCGATGACAGGCCTGCGTCCGGTCGTCGATATTATGTTTGGCGATTTCATCACTTTGACGATGGATCAGATGGTGAACCAGGCGGCCAAAGTTCATTACATGTCTGGCGGGCACTGGAAGGTCCCGATGGTGATGCGCACCACTCTGGGTGCGACACGGCGCTCGGCCGCGCAACACTCGCAATCGCTGCACGCCTGGTTCAGCCACGTGCCGGGATTGAAAGTGGTGCTGCCTTCGACGCCTTACGACGCGAAGGGATTGCTGAAGGCGGCGATCCGCGACGAGAACCCCGTGGTCTTCTTCGAAGACAAGATGATGTACAAGCTGAAAGGCCCGGTTCCGGAAGATGACTATACGATTCCACTCGGCGTTGCCGATGTAAAACGCGCCGGCGACGATATCACGCTGGTCGCCACCAGCAGCATGGTGCAAGTTGCGCTGGGCGCGGCGATCTTACTGGAGAAGGAAGGGATCAGCGCAGAGGTGGTCGATCCGCGAACGACGTGGCCGCTGGATGAAAAAACTTTGATCGACTCGGCGAAGAAGACGTCGCGGGTAATTGTACTCGACGAGGGCTACGGGCGCTACGGCGTGACCGCGGAGCTTGCCGCCGTGATCGCCGAGGGCGCATTCTACGATCTGGACGCTCCAGTGAAGCGTATGGGTGCGATGCACGTTCCCATTCCGTTTTCGCCGCCGCTCGAGGATGCAACCGTGCCGACGGAGCAGACGGTCTTCGAAGCAGCAAGATCGATGTGTAAGCCGTCTTGACGTTGTGCGTGATTGATTGGGTTCAGGCTAAGAGCTAATAGCGAGGAGCTGATTTATGGCACTCAAAACTCATGGAACCATGGCGGTCGACTGGGAGCAGCGCATCGACTTCGATCGCCTGCGGCGCGAGCGTCTGCAATGCGCGAAAGACTTGCTGAAAAAGTCGGAGATGGGCGCGTTGCTTTGCTTCGACATGAATAACGTGCGCTACCTGACCTCCACGCACATCGGTACCTGGGCGCAGGACAAGGCTAACCGCTTCACGCTTCTGCCTCAAAATGACGAGCCAATTCTTTGGGACTTCGGATCCGCCGCCAAGCACCATCAGTTGAATTGCCCGTGGCTTGGCGACCGCTCGCGGCCCGGTATTTCCATGTTGCGCGGCACCATGTCGCCGGAGCATGGACGCGCCGAAGACGTTGCCAAGAAAATTCGCATCGAGCTCGAAATGCGCGGTCTGCACAAAGAGCCGGTCGGCATCGACATCATTGAATTGCCTGTACTTTTTGCGCTGCAACGCGAAGGCATCAAGGTTGTCGATGGGCAGGAACTCATGTCGAACGCCCGGGTCATCAAAACCCAAGATGAAATTTCACTGCTCAATACTTCGGCAATGATGGTCGACGCCGCCTACGACGAACTCTATCGCGCCATGAAACCTGGTATGCGCGAGAACGAGGCGGTTGGGTTGGTGAGTAAGGTCCTCTATGATCTCGGCTCGGAGTACGTCGAGGCGGTGAACGCGATTTCCGGAGAGCGCTGCAATCCCCATCCTCACGTCTTTTCCGACCGCGTGTTGCGTCCCGGCGATCCGGTTTACTACGACATTCTGCATTCCTACATGGGATATCGCACCTGCTATTACCGCTGCTTCACCATTGGCTATGGTACGCACGCCATGGTGGACGCCTACAAGCGCTGCCGCGATTATCTCGATGCCGCCATCGAACTGATTCGTCCGGGACGCAACACCGCAGAAATCGCAGCCGTGTGGCCCAAGGCGCAGGATTTTGGTTTCCCCAACGAAGAAGCCGCCTTCGCCCTGCAATATGGCCACGGTATCGGGCTTGCGATTTGGGAGAAGCCGGTAATCTCACGTCTGGTTTCGCTTGATCATCCGCAGACACTGGAGCCGGGCATGGTTTTCGCGCTGGAAACTTTCTGGCCTTCAACCGACGGCTGGAGTGCAGCGCGAATTGAAGAAGAGATCGTCGTCACTCCAACGGGGCACGAAGTGATCACGCGCTTCCCGGCGGAAGAATTGTTGGTCGCGGGCGCGCACTATCACACGGTGAACGGACCGCTACCCACGACGAGAGAGACTGAAGCTCCGCCCAGCGCGCGCGTGCTGGATATGATTGAGGCCAGCGCGAAAACTGAGCGGGTAGGAGTTTCGGACTGAAGGCCATAGCGTAGCCTTCCCCCACTAAAAACGACTATGGCCTTCAGCGTTGTTATGCCCGCCCTCGAAATGGCGCAGGAAACCGGCAAGCTCATTGCCTGGCGCAAACAGGAGGGTGACCGCGTCACCAAAGGCGAGCCGCTTCTCGACATCGAAACCGACAAAGCGGTGATGGAAGTGGAAGCGCCTGCCGACGGCATTCTGGTGGGAATTTCTGCTGCTGCTGGAGCCGACATTCCCGTGGGCCAGACGATCGCGTGGATCGTGGCTCCTGGCGAAAAGCCTCCGGCAGAAAAAGATTCTGCAACTGCCGCACCGGCTGCTCGAGCCAGTTCGCAAAAAACAGAATCGCATGCTGCGCCGGTTGCAGCCAATGTATCCGGATCTTCTGCCGCCTCCAGCGCCAGGATTTCTCCCAAGGCGCGGCGGCTTGCGAAGGAATTGGGCGTGGCTATTGCAGCCATGCGTGGCTCCGGACCCGGTGGTGAGATTCTCGCGTCGGATGTGCAAGCTGCGGCTGCTTCGCCGGTCGCTTCAAGCGCGGCCAATCCCGAAAAAATATTCGGTCGCCTCGAAGTCCCAAGCACTCTTGGCCGCCTCATGGCCGAACGAACAACGCAAAGCTGGACGATGGTTCCTCACTTTTTTGTCACTCGAGAAATTGATGCGAGCACGCTCAACCAATATCGCGAGAGAGTAATCGCGGAGATCGAACGCACGCACCAGATCCGCATCACGCACACCGATCTGCTGGTCGCGCTGATTTCGCGGGTGCTGCTCAAACATCCTCGCTTGAACTCGAGCTGGACCACCGAAGGCATCCGTCTTCATGATCGCGTGAATATGGGAGTCGCCATCGCGGTGAACGACGGCGTAGTCGCAGCCGTCATTCCCAGCACGCACACTGCGACTCTGCCGGAAATTGCAAAGCAACGTCGAGACGTTGCAGAGCGCGCGCGGGCAGGGAAGCTGCGCCCCTCTGACATTGCCGATGCGACGTTCACCATCAGCAACCTCGGCATGTATCACGTCGACGAGTTCACCGCGATCATCACGCCGCCGCAAGCTGGAATTCTCGCCGTGGGCAGCATTGGCGATCGAGTCGTTGCGGTGGAAGGCAAACCTGCGGTGCGCCCGATGATGACGCTGACGCTCTCCTCCGACCATCGCGTGGTCGATGGCGCGCGGGCGGCAACGTTCATGGAGGAACTTGCGCAGGCGCTGCGCGATCCGGGATCGATTCTGAGTTAGTTTTGAGTTAGGCTTTCAGGTATTGCCCGATCACCGCAGGAAGTTCCATGAAAGCTGCAATCCTTGCAAGGCCGAAAACTCCACTTCAGATTCTTGACGCGCCCAAACCTCAACTTGCGCCGAATGAAGTTCTGTTGCGGATACGCGCCTGCGGCGTCTGCCGCACCGATCTTCATATCGTCGATGGCGAGCTTTCGGAGAAAAAGACGCCGCTGATCCCTGGCCATCAGATCGTTGGGGTCGTCGAAGATAGGGCAACGACTGAACTGCCGCTCGGAACGCGCGTTGGAGTTTCATGGATGGGCGGCATCGATGGCACCTGCCCGTACTGCCGCCGCGGCCTCGAGAACCTTTGCGACTCGCCGGTCTTCACTGGGTATACGGTCGATGGCGGATACGCCGAGTACGCCGCTGCGCGCAGCGATTTTGTTTATCCGCTGCCTCCGGAGCTCGACGACCTGCATGCCGCGCCCCTACTGTGCGCGGGCATCATCGGCTTTCGCAGTTTGCGCGTCGCGGGCGTGGAGTCCGGCGACCGCGTCGGACTCTTCGGTTTTGGGGCTTCGGCGCATCTTGCAATTGCGGTGCTGCATTCATGGAAGTGCGAAGTCTATGTCTCGACCCGTGGCGCTTCGCATCGCCAGTTGGCAGAATCGCTGGGAGCAACATGGGTTGGGAGTGAGATCGACAAACCGCCCGTCGCGCTCGACCGAGCGGTGACCTTTGCGCCTAGCGGAGACGTGGTAGTTGCCGCGCTTTCGAGCTTGCGCAAAGGTGGCGTCGTTGCCATCAACGCCGTCCATCTTGATCGCATACCCGAGTTCGATTACGACCGCCTATTGTGGGGAGAGCGGCAAATCCGCAGCGTGGCCAATATGACTCGGACCGATGCTCGCGACTTTCTCAAAATCGCCGCCGATATCCGGCTCCAGCCCAAGGTCACGGTGTTCACTCTTGACCAAGCCAATGAAGCGCTCGCCGCCGTGAGGAATGACGCCATCAATGGTGCGGCGGTTATCGTACTCTGAGGCTTGCGTAGTTGAGCATTCTCAGCCGCGAAAAATTTCGGGACAACAGTTGCAGCAGAGATGGCACGAGCGTGGCTCGTGCGCCACCCACGTGCCATTTACCTAGTGTCCCGCTGACTCTAGGCTGTCGTTGAGCGGCACCTGAACGAGAGAGGGCTGTTCAGAGTGCTCCTCTAATTGAGCGCTGCAACTTGCGTCCCACGACTGAATTTGAGTCTGGGACGCTTTTTTCAGCCGGCGAACCTATCGCACATTGGGAGAGATCTATTGGTCGGGGCGCGCGGATTTGAACCGCGGACCCCCTGCGCCCAAGGCAGGTGCGCTACCAGGCTGCGCTACGCCCCGACATGACTGGTACGTTTGATTCTAAAGCACGCTCTAGCTTTATTACCACTGCGACAGGACTTCGCATCGCTTTTCCGGACATCTCATCTAACTTTCCATGGGTAATGGTTTAGCGATCTCGGTATTGGATCTGGTAAGCATGCGACCCGGAGAATCGGCGGGCAGCGCGATTGCCCGGTCGGTTGATCTCGCGCAACATGCGGAGCGTTGGGGATACAAGCGTTATTGGCTGGCGGAACACCATTCCATCGCTGGATTGGCTTGCTCAGCCACGCCGGTGCTCATCGGTCACGTCGCTGCAGCGACCAAGACGATTCGGGTGGGCAGCGGTGGTGTGATGCTACCGAATCATGCGCCGCTCGTGGTGGCGGAACAATTTGGCACGCTCGCTGCAATTTACCCGGGGCGAATTGATTTAGGGTTGGGACGCGCTCCGGGCGGTGACTTTCAAACCATGCGCGCGCTCCGAAGGGACCTGGGACAGAACGGAGATGATTTTCCTGCGCTGCTTGCTGAGCTGCGTGCCTATCTGGGACCGGAAAAGCCCGGACAAACTGTGAAAGCAATTCCAGGTCAAGGCAGCAATGTGCCGATCACATTGCTTGGTTCGAGCGGGTTCAGCGCGCAGTTGGCAGGCAGCTTAGGATTACCGTTTGCGTTCGCCGCACATTTTGCTCCCCAGTATTTGTATGCTGCGGCGCAGCTCTACCGCGAGAGCTTTCGCCCGAGCGAGGTACTACGCAACCCGTACCTGATGGTAGGCGTGCAGATGATTGCGGCCGAAACGGATGTGGAAGCGCGCCGGTTGTTTACCACTCCGCAGCAGCGCTTTCTGCGATTGATTCGAAACCAGCCAGTCGAATTGTTGCCGCCAGTGGATTCAATGGAGCCGCTGTGGAACGACTGGGAGCGCGCGGCGGTGGAGGCGAGGCTGAGCGAGGCGATTGTGGGCTCGGAAGCAACAGTACGGGCGGGACTGCAGAAATTAGTCGACGATACTGGGGCCGCCGAGGTAATCGTTGTGACGGATGCCTATCACCACGAAGACCGGCTGTGGTCATATGAGCGGATGGCCGGCGTAGCAACGTCGATCGTTACGGCAAAGAATGACTCCGCCGGAAATGAGAAGATGAAAGAGAAGCCGACCGCGGCCGTTGGACTCTGATCTGCGTGAGCGAGATAAAGTCCGCAAGAAACAAGGAAAACTAGAGGCGAAGACTTTAACAATGGCAATTAACGGGAACGGTGCGACAAAAATAACCGCCGTTATCTTCGACTACGGGGAAGTTCTTTGTCACCGGCCACCGGACGAGGAATTCCATCGTCTGGCGAAGGTATTTGGTGCCGATGGAAAATCATTCCAGAAATTGTGGGACAAAAATCGCGGTGCCTTCGACCGCGGAGATCTGACAGCGCAAGCGTATTGGTCCGCGGTGGCGGAAGATGTGGGCGCTGATCTCGATCCTGAACAGATCGATCACGTCTGCAGGTGGGATGTGAGCATGTGGGGTTCGGCGAATACGCGGATGGTGGCGTGGCTCAGGCGGCTGCGCGAGGCTGGAATCAAGACGGCGCTGCTTTCCAACATGCACCATGACATGATTGCTTACTTGCGCGAGAACTTCGATTGGATCGATCAGTTCGATTTTATAACCTTCTCTGCCGAGGTCCGTCTGATCAAGCCGGATGCCGCCATCTATGAACACACCTTGCGCGGTCTTAGAGTCACGCCAAGCGCGACCTTATTTGTCGATGACCGGGAGATCAATATACGGGCAGCTCGCAAGGTCGGCATGCACGCTGTGAGATTTCAATCCACTGGGCAGCTTCGAAAAGAGCTGGAGGAAATTAGTTTCCCGATTCTTCCCAATCCCGAGTGAGATTTGTGGCAGATTAATTCTGCACGAGTCTATGGCGAAACCAGGGTGCCACCGAGTGGGACGGGTGCCAGATCAATCCAACAATTGAGCGCGTCTTCGCGCACAAAGGTGAGCCGGTCAAGCTGGATGCGGCGAGTGCCGGAATATTGCCGCCAGCGGGTGCGGGCAATCTCCAGTGCCTGCTCTGCCGCTTGTTCACTCGCCATTTTTCCGATCGTGACATGCGGAATGTAGGGCCAGTCTTCTCGGCCAGCCAGCGCTTCAGTGTTTAGCCGGTCGTGCAATTCTTCGAGCTGAGGCTCCCCACGGTCCACGCCGATGTAAACCGTAGGCGTGGTTGGAGCAAACGATTCCATCTCGCCGAGAATTACTTCGAAGGGATCGACGCGTCCGCAAATTGAAGCCAGCGCCTGGAGAGCGGCATTTTCGGTTCCCCGCAATGTGCGCGGCGGCAGCAGCGTGAGGTGAGCCGCAAGATAAGGCAGGTCGGGATGCAGCTCCCGCCGGAGATTCTCTACGAACTCTCCCACTGGACTTTTTACGTACGCAACCAACGCATACCGCAAGCTCTGCATATCCCTGAGGAATTATAACCTTCTTCCGCGCCGAGAATGGGCCGTCAGTTGATCAAATGGGAGCATGTTCGGATGGTCACCTGCGGGTAACCAGCCTCGGGCCGCACTGTTCCCGACCTTTGTTTGCGGAGAAGATCAAAAAGGTGCGCGCCTGATTAGAATTAGAATCTGAGAAGCAATGAGACGCAAAGGTCAGCCTTTTGCGTAATCACCCAGTGATTACCTGCGGTTACGTTACCCATGCCGAGAGTGCATGGCCTCAGGTACATTTCCCTCCCGTGCGTTGCGAAGGCTTCCGCCGGGCTGTAAACAGATGAGAGGGAAAGGCTTGAAACCCGCGCCGGTAGCCACTTCAGGCGCGTGGAGTTTCAGCCAGCCGGAGGGCAAGAATGCAGATCGGAGTTTACGGTTCAGGTTATCTGGGCACAGTGATTTCGGCCTGTCTGGCGGATTTTGGAACTCCAGTTTCATGTTGTCATCCTGATCGCACTCGCATGGTCGAGATGGCTCAGGGGAACATTCCATTCCACGAGAAAAACTTAAAAGAAGTTATCCGACGGAACGTACGGGCAGGCCGCCTCACGTATTCCACCGACATCGAGTCGTTTGCGCGCAAGACCCAAGTGATTTTTCTGGCCGAAGACAATGCGGAAAATCTTTCCGACGTTGTGCTACGCATCGCGCGGCTGGCGCCTAAGCCTCCGATTTTGACCGTCGTCACTCCCGTATCAGTGGGCACAGCTGCGGCGCTGGAAAAGAGTCTAAAGGATGCGGGCCTGCAGGGGACTATCGTCTCTCAGCCCATGTTCTTCACGGACGGTTGCGCGGTAGAAGATTTCAACTGGCCCGACCGTCTGATTCTGGGAGCAACTTCGACGGAAGCGATACAGGTGCTCAAGCAGATTTTTCATCCACTTGTGATGCGTGGCGTGCCGGTGATTGTGACCAACCAGGCTACAGCCGAGCTCGTGCGGGAAGCTGCGACGGCTTTTGTCGCGACCAAGATCTCTTTCATCAACGAGGTGTCAACGCTGTGCGAGCGGGTCGGCGCGGACGCCGTGAACCTGGCGCTGGCTCTCGGTCTAGATAAGAAAATCGCTCCACGTTGCTTGCAACCTGGAGCGGGCATGGGCGGTGTATTTGCCGAATCGGACATGGATTCGCTCTCGGAACTGGCGCAAGCGAACGGGGTTTCGTTGAGAGTGCTGAGTGCGGCGCGTGAAGTTAACCTCACGCTGGCCGATCGCTTAGTCGAGAAGATTGCCCTAGCTTTGAATTCGGTGGAGAACAAAGATGTGGGAATTCTCGGTCTCGCCTTCAAACCGAATACCAACTCGGTGGCCGGTTCGTCTGCGGTGCGGTTGGCCGAGCACCTTGTAGCCAAAGGTGCGCGTGTGCGAGCTTATGATCCGGTGGCGCTTGGCGAGGCCAAGACGCGCCTGAATGGCTCGGTGCGCTATTGCGAGTCAGCGTATGCGGCGGCGGAGGGCATGGATGCGCTGGTTGTAGGAACGGGCTGGCCGGAGTTTCGCGCGCTCGACTTCGAACGCATCAAGCATCTCCTCAAAAACCCAATCATCGTGGACACCAAGAATCTGCTCGACTCCGTGCGGCTGCGTGCCATGGGGTTTGAGTATGTCGGCGTGGGACGCGGGTGAAAGCCGGCGCGTCCGCAAAAGTATTAAGCGTGCGAAACCCTCCCCGAAACCGATCAGCCCAGGAATGTGCGTGCAAGGATCTATAAACCCAGGAACTGTGAACGAAGAGCCTCTTACTTCCGCGACTCGCCCTGAGCCTCTTGCTCTGTCGTCCCGTTTTTCTGGTTTGCTCTCTGGGGCTCTCGATAGTATTTCGTACAGTTTTTTCTGCGTATCCTTCTCCAGCCTGATTCACGCGCTGGCCACCGTTTGGTACCGTTTTTCAAGCGAGGAGTAATTACTCTCGCGAACTCGTACTACGATAGGAGAATCTTGCACACCCAGCCGAGTTGCTTTTCAGAACTGGATGACGTCTAACTCACTGCTATAAGTGGACGAAGTTCCCCACTTCTGCCCGAGTTGGTTATAAGTCAGGAACTGTAGCGAACCTCCGGGTTCGATATAAATGGGCGAAACACAGCTGCCTGGCACCCCTGATGGCTGACCTACAATCGACGCCGCGCAAGGCGCCGAAGTCTCGTTATTCCAATAAACCAGCAAGCCTTCGCTCACCAGATCGTTCGTCGGGCGTTCCGCAATATTCGTAGCGAGGAGGATATTCGCTCCAAGACTGCCCGCAACGAAGATGGTTTTCAACTCGGGGTAGGTGGCGTCAGTCCAGTTAAGGAGGTTGTATTCGTAGTCGGTCAAAGGGCCTGATCCTTGCGCCGGACTGCCAAACTGAACGGCTCGGAGGCTATAGCTGCAGTTGGGGGTCAGAGTGGTGAATAAGCCGTTGCCCCCACCGTATCCAGTGGAAATCTGTGAACCTGCGCCAACGACTACGCCTGACCAACCGGCTGATAACTGCCATTTGCAACTGCTCGAAGCGACGACAGAGAACAGCCAGGGATAGCCGGGGAAGGAAAATTCGTAGCCGCCATTGGCACCGATGATGTAGTAGTTTAGCGGCTCCTTGACTCCGCCTTGGGACTGGGTTCCTCCTGGCCAGAAGCCGAATCCGAAAGCAAAGAGATTGTAGAAACCGGAATATGTTCCCTCCGTTTCGATGGTGGCCGCGGTGTTGGCTTGGTTGCGGATCAGACTGCAGCCATTGGGCAGTCCATTAACCGCCGGGTAGGTGAAGCTGCGGAGTTGGCTATTCTCGTCGGTCCAGCGCAGGATGGCGTTGGGGACGCTGGTTTGCACGTTGCCGACCGCGACACAGATCAAGTAGCTTGCGTTGACTGCCGGTGCAGTGATGATAGGGGTAGCCGGCAAGAGCGATGTTTCGTTGAGGAAATCCTTGCGAATTTCGGTGAGCGAGGCGTGGGCCATCGTCCACGGTGCCAACAGCAGGAGGAGTGCGAGAGTCTTCTCGATCATCCGAATCTCCTGGACCTTCCACAGTAGATTCTGGACGCGCCAAGGTCACGGTCGTTAGTCACACGAGAGCGATATCACATGGTGGATAAATCGGTTTCGGGACGGCCACGCAGTCCCCCGCGGGAACAAGGTTGGATGTCACAACCGGCTTCTGGACATTCTTAGGAGGCTGGCTCTCGACGGCGCAGTTCCAACTCTTTCCCGAGTAGAAAAAAGGGGAACGTTCCGCCTGTCCCCGGTTTATTCAGAGCCCGAAAAATGCTTTACGATGTCCCGCCTAGTAAGGGTTGCGCAATGTTCACACAACTCTATTACGCATGGAAAGAGATGCGCGGCTGAATGCAGATGTGCATGCAGGAAACCTAGCTCGGCCTCGCACGTGTCCGGCTTTAGCTTACGATGGACTGACTCTTCAAGATGGTTGTAGGCTGACGTGAATATGGGGTTCTCCTTTCCTTCTTCGCTACGAGTTCCTTCCAAGTGCAAACTGTGCACCAGTAGATTCCTTCTGCGCACCAACCACTGGAAGCCCGTGGGTTTTTCAGAGTTCTGATAGCTTCGGAGCGCCGTCCAGGAGCTCGACGACTCTAGATTCGGGAATAGCCGCACGTAATTCGATGCGATACGATCCATAACGGATGGGAATCCATCTCTTTCGTACTGTCGGATGTTGAAGAACACAAAATCCAAGAACTGTCCCACTCTGTCCCAAAACGATGCAAGTCTGATGTATGAGGTCTCAGCGTGCTCCCAGAAAACATCTGTCATGTGAGCTGCTAGACCTCTTCTTTCTGGCTTCGGGAGATTCTCAAAAACAGTTGGTTCCCTCTCATAAAATTCCTCCGCGATAAAGCACACGTGCGTCCGACAAACGGAACGACGACACCGCTCGAAGCACGATAGAATTTCTTGAATTGCTGCATTTCCATAGGTATCAAACTGTGGCGGATCTCCGCCCTGTTTGTAGACTATGAGCCTTGGAACCCCTCCTATCCGCTCGATAAGCTGACCCAAGCGATGTCGGAGAGACCGGTCGATTTCAAGATTTGCAGGCTTCGGGGAAAAGAATTCCTCGGAACGGACCAACAGAACCGGCTCATTCGCGGCATAGAGGAGAGCCTCACGGATGAGAGTAACAAGTCTCGCCTGCTTATCTGAGGGGTACGGGGCCGCTTGCACGAGCCTGACTCTCTTCTCCTTGCTCGATTCTTTCTTGGTATTGGCGCTTGAAGGTTTGCCTTTCTTCATGCGTCTCCTTTCTCGACTCCCATGTCGATTTTCTCCCTGATCTTCTCAGCCCATTTGAATGCTAGTCGCGATGAGCCGGTCCGTTCGTGGGCTGCTGTTGCCTCCCGAACAAATCATCGGTAGTTACATGTGCAACCTCGCCAGATCGCCGCCATGATCCCGATGATGCGTTTGCGGCGTCCATCAGATCGAATGGTACAATTTTCGCCTGTTGTTCGCCATCTATTTTCGTGCTAGGCTCCAGCGCCGACAAGTTTGTGAGTTCGACCGTCTGGCATGTGAGTCCCCCCGGATCCTAGAGGACGAGCGTGCGATCGGAATGGCGGCAAGGGTGCTGGGGGTTTCGGGCATGAGGTCAGGCCAATTGCTATAATCAAAATGGCGGTGGGAATAGCTCAACTGGCAGAGCACCGGACTGTGGCTCCGACGGTTGCGGGTTCGATTCCCGTTTCCCACCCCAGATTTAAAAAGCTTAGCTCATACTTTTGGTCAGTAACTGACTGATTGCCCGCCCTGCGATTTTCGAGCTTGCGTCTTTGAGAGCATCGTTCACCGGATCGCCGTAAATATTCATGCCAATTTAGCAGGATTTCGCGCTACGCGGCGAGCACGGCGGCCCGCGCGGCTCCGAACAGTCCGGCATCACTGCCCAGCAAGGCGCGGGTGATGATGGTTTTTCGTTCGGTGCTTGTGACGGCAGCGGCGGCCGAGCTTTGCTCGGCTTGGACAGCCGGGGGCGGCTGTCCCCGCATGTTCATCTTCACCGTCGCATCGGGGGGGGCGGTTACGGCGTAGACCAAGGAGCGCTGGCGGAGTTCTTCGAACATGGTGGGGGCAAAGGCGTCCCAGGCGCTGGAAACGCCGCCGCCTAGGACGTACACATCGAGATTCAATACGTTGACCGCACCGGCGAGCATCATGCCAAGGTAGCGGCCGAAGGTATGGAAGATGCGGCGCGAAGGTTCGTCGCCCTGCATCGCGAGATTGTAGATCGCGAGCGCGCCGAATTCGGCACCCGACGATGCAGCCTTGGCCAACGCAGGCGCTTCTCCGCTGGTGATCGCTTCACGAGCCATACGCATGATGGCGCTGGCGGAAGCGTAGCGCTCGGCGCATCCGCGATTGCCGCAGCCGCAAGGAACGCCCTCGGGCTCGACGGTGACATGGCCGAATTCGCCGGCCATGCCATTCATGCCGTGCCAGACTTTTCCTCCGAGCACGATGCCGCCGCCGATGCCGGTGCCTAGTGTAAGGATCGCCACGTTGTCGACACCGCGCGCGGCGCCCAACCATTGCTCGCCGAGCGCGGCGACGTTGCCGTCGTTATCGATGATGACCGACCCGTCGCTCTCGAGCAGAGCGCAGGCGCGCAGGCGGCGCTCGATTTCCGCGCGCACGGGATAGTCTTCCCAACCCGGAAAGTTGGCCGACTTGCGCACGGTGCCGGCCTGCATGTCGATGATGCCGAGAACACCGATGCCTGCGCCGCGAAAGCTTCCTGAGGCTTTGTGGGTTGTGGCAACGCGCTGAATCGCGTCGCACATTTCGTCGATGGTGCGGTCGGGACCGAGCGCGACTTTGGTGTCGAGAGTTACTTTCTCGAGAATCTTTCCGTCAACGGTAACGGCGGCGATGCGCAGGTTGGTGCCGCCGAGATCGACTCCGATGGAGAAATCAGGCATGGGATTTGGATTCGGGTGTTAGGCGTCGGGTCTTCGGTCTTGGGCAAAAGCTATGACCTGGGACCTCGCACACGATTATAGGGCATTGGGTTTCGGATCTCGGGTGTTGGGCTTACGCGCGAGGCTGGGTGAAGTGGAGATCCTTCGCTCCGCCTGAAAAACGGCTGCGCTCAGGATGACCGGCCGGGATTATATCTTGGCGAAACCTGAGACCTAGCACCTAAGACCTAACACCTTGCTTCGTTACTTCTGGCATTTCGGGCAGTAGTGGCTGCTGCGGCCGGCGATTACGATGCGTTTGATGGGAGTCTTGCAGACCAGGCACGGTTCCCCTTCGCGGCCATAGACGCGGTGTTGCAACTGGAAGAATCCTTCTTCTCCGTCGGCATCCACATAATCCGAGATCGACGAACCGCCGAGCGCAATCGCTTCCTTTAAGACTTCTTTCACTGCGGTCATCAACTTCGCGAGCTGATCGCGTGTGATTGTCGAAGTGCGGCGGCGAGGGCGAATTCCGGCACGGAACAGGGATTCGTCGGCGTAAATATTTCCGACGCCTCGCAGCAATTTCTGATTGAGCAGGGCGCTCTTGATGGGAGTTTCGCGGCCACGGAACAAATCGATGAAACGATCGAGATCGACTTCCAGCGGCTCGATGCCCCCCGCGTCGAAGCCGCCTGTGCGGGCAACGCTGAGACGGCCGAAGCGGCGGGGATCGACGAAGCGCAGTTCCCTGCCAGACTTCAGCTTTAGAATCGCGTGCGTATGCTTCAGGACTTCCGATTGCGGGTCACAGACCTGCAGGCGTCCGGTCATGCCGAGGTGGACGATCCACTGGGCCTGCGCAGGCTGCGCCTTCCTGGAGAGGACATTGTTAGGAGCCAGATCGAAGACGATGTGTTTGCCGACGCGCCGGACTGCGAGAATGCGGCTGTGCTCGAGGGTGGAGGCGATTTCGTGCGCGGGAGATTTCAGCGGCTCGGGTTTGCGGCCAAGCCAGATCGACTCGATGCCATCGCCGGAAACTCGCGTGTGCAGTCCGCGGGAGATAGTTTCGACTTCGGGGAGTTCGGGCATGTATCAAGTGTAAAAGAAGGATTGGCCTCTGGGGCTAAAGCCCGCTAATTTTTGAGGTGAGGCTTGACGCAGGCCTAGAAAGCCTGCTCCACCCTTTAATCTGCCGTGAGTTCGGTGGTTAAGCACGGAAGTGTTCGAGCTATCGAAGGGTGAGACGCAGGGAGTGAGGCGACTAGTCTTTCAGTGGGACGACGGTTTGGGCGTCGCGGCAGAAGGTTGCGACTTTCTGCAGATCGCCGTTGGCTTGGGGCAGGGTCATTACTGGTCCGTAGCAGTAGACGGCGTGGCCGTTGGCGGCGAAGTACCAGCGGCCTTTGGTGGCGGGCTGGCTCAGATGGCCGGAAGGCTGACGCACCGGCTCCGCGGGCTTGGCGGCCGACATACTGCACAACAAGGCTAGGGTCAGGGCCTTCATTACTTTTAAACGCCACTCCGATAAATGTCTGGGGGACGTTCACTGCTCTTGCGATACAACTTACTGTTTTACCGCGTTCACTGGAACCGGGAGTACGAAGCTAAACTTCAAATCACAACTAAATCGTAACTAAAGAGCGACGCTGGTCCGTTAAATCCGAAGCGGGTGCGGGAAGCTGGGTCTCGGGCTTCGCGCTTTTGCCTGCTCCGGACGAATGGTGCCGCGGCGTCTGGGTCGATGGAACCTGCATTGGTGCAACCTGGGTTGACGGGTTCTGGGCAGACGGAGTACGAACGCAGGGCTGCTCCTGGGTCGACGGAGCCTGCATAGAATTTTTTTCTGCGATGGCCTTGCCTCTAAGTCCCCACAACTCCCGGCTTTCCGGGAGCAGAATCTTGATCATGTTGCTTTGCGACTGAATGGTCCGTCCCTGCTCGACGATGAGCAAAGTCATGAGGCCGTAGGAAATCACGAACAGGACGGTCAGAAGCGGAAGCAAAGTGATCTTTCGCTTAGGATCTGGAATCGCATTCACCCCGGCATTTTCGAACGACGTCGTCATGTGACACTCCAGTCCCCATTACTGCGGGTAGCCATGAGATTGCAGCTAGCGCGCCAATGATCAGAAGGGCCGAAACACGCTGAAATGGCTGGGTTTAGGACGATTTAGCGGGATCGACAGCGGAGTGCCAAGTGCAACCGAATGCACATAAAGAGCAGAGGTACCGTTACCGGTTTTGGTTACTAACGCCGGAAACGGGCGCTGAGCACGGCTTTCGATCAACTCGGGTAGGGATCCTTCGACTGCGTAAGAGCTTCACTTCGTGAAGCTCTTACTTCGCTCAGGATGACAACTTACTTCGTGCTCAGCAAAAGTTTCGCGATGGTCGCGAGTTGCATGTTGGAGGTGCCTTCGTAGATTTTGCCGATCTTGGCGTCGCGCCAATATTTCTCGACGGGATAATCTTTGGTGAAGCCGTAGCCACCGTAGATTTCGACGGCCAGCGAGGTGACGCGCTCGGCAACCTGCGAGGCGAAAAGCTTGGTCATGGCCGCTTCCTTGACGAAATTTACGCCTGCGTCCTTCATGCGGGCGGCGTTGTAGACCATGAGCCGCGCAGCTTCGATCTCGGTTGCCATTTGCGCAATCTGAAACTGGATGCCTTGAAACTCGGAGATCGACTTGCCGAATTGCTTGCGCTCCTGCGCGTATTTCGCGGCAAATTCCCAGGCTCCGGCGGCCACGCCGATCATCTGCGCTCCGATGCCGATGCGGCCCTCGTTCAAAGTTTCAATCGCGATCTTGTAGCCTTTGCCGGGCTCACCCAGCACGTTTTCCAGGGGCACGCGGCAATCTTCAATGATGAGTTCGCAAGTGGAGGAGGCGCGAATGCCGAGCTTGTCTTCTTTTTTGCCGACGCTGAATCCGGGGAAGTCTTTTTCAATCAGAAATGCGGTGATCCCTTTGTATCCGGCCGCGGGATCGATGGTGGCGAACAAAACGAACAAGCCGGCTTCCTTGCCGTTGGTGATCCAGAGCTTGCGGCCATTGATCACGTAGTCGCTGCCTTTGAGTTCGGCGCGCGTCTGCAGGCCGAAGGCGTCGGAGCCGGAGCCAGCCTCGCTCAGGGCATAAGCGCCGACGGTGTCGGCGGCCATCTTGGGGAGATAGCGCTTCTTCTGGTCGGAGGCGCCCCAGCGCAAGAGCGCATTGTTGACTAGCGTATTCTGCACGTCGACCACTACGCCCGCCGAGGCATCGACGCGGGATAATTCTTCGACCGCGAGAATCGCTTCGAAGAATTTCGCCCCACCGCCGCCGAACTGTTCGGGGATTTCGATGCCCATTAGACCGAGCTGAAAGAATTCATGAATGAGATCTTTTTCAAAGATGCCCTTCTCGTCCATCTCCTTGACCAGGGGACGCACTCTCTCGTCGGCAAACTGGCGGATATTGTCGCGGAAAAGGATTTCTTCTTCGGTGAGCGTGGTCAGCGGCGTGGGAGGTGCGGTTTGAAGTGTGGTATCGGGCATGAGGACACCTTCAGGCGGAGGAATAGCAAACTGGTAATTTTAGCATTGTCGCGAGAGTTGGGCTGGCAGACGATAGCTGCGAGTGCGAAGCAGTAGGGTATAACGAAATCTCGTGGCGGAGGGTACGATTAGGGATTAGTGTTTCGGACGCGAGTGCACCAGCTTGAGCGTGTCGGCTTGCAAGATGCGGCGAATCTGATTGCGGGCGTGGACGGACCAGGGGCCGGTGGTATCGAGCTTGATGTAGGCCTGCCAGTGCTTCAATGCCTTGCGCGGCTCGCGTGTTTTTTCGTAGGCGAGCGCGAGGTTGTAGTGCGCGTCGGCGTAGGTGGGGGCGAGCTGGATCGCCATCTTGTAGGTCTGAATGCCTTCCTGTACACGTCCGGTTTCGTCGAGCACATTGCCCAGATCGAAATAGGCGAGAGCGTAGCGAGGATCGGATTGCAAGGCGGCGCGGTAGTGTTTTTCCGCCGAAGAGAAATCCTGGCGATTGTAATAGAGCGTTCCCAGGTTGATGTGGGCGGCGGCGTGGTCGGGCTGAAACGCAAGCACTTTCTGGTAGGCCGCAAGAGCCTCAGACTGCGTGGCTGGATCTTCTTCGAGTGCGATGCCGCGGGCAAACCAGACTGCGGCATCATCCTCGCGGGGAGTGCCCTCGGTCTCTGGAATCGGCGTGCTGGTGACAACTTTTTCGCGAGTCGCAAAGTCCATCACGAATTGTCCGGCGATGGGCTCGAACAGCTTGCCTTCATGGCGGAAGGCGACGCGGTGTTTGTTGGTCGACGAAGCTCCGGCTTCGAGAAGAGGATTCTGCATGCCCGCAGCCTGCTTCTGCATCGCCTCAAGCGATTGGCGGATCACCGCGGGTCGCACACGCATAGCGCATAGGTCGCGCACTTTCTTGATTTTCAACAGGTCGGCGAAGGAATAAGAAGTGGAAGCGGCAATGAGGCCAGCACGCTCCCAGTTCGCCAGTTGGCGCGGAGCGAGACGAAGAATCCTAAGTAAATCTGTTCGGCTGTACACTACGGCTCAACCTCTCGCGTGCGTGCTCCACAACGCAAGAACGATCTGACGGTCATTATCCGCAACTTGAGACTACAAACGCAACAAGAAACTCTTGTGGATCACTGTGGAGAACCTGGTTAATTTACATGCAACGGAAGTGGTGCACACTAACATGACCGGCGGTCAATTCGGCTAAACGGCCACGGCGGCCTGATATTCCTCATAGGTTCCTTTGAAGTCGGTGATCTTGTGATCGCTTTCGAAATGCCAGATGCGGGTTGCGACCTCGTCGATCAAGTCGTGATCGTGAGTTACGAGAAAGACCGTCCCTTGATAACGCTGCAGAGAAATGTTCAAGGCATTGATGGCTTCAAGATCGAGGTGGTTAGTGGGCTCATCGAGCACCAGCACGTTGGGCTTTTGCAACATCAGTTTGCAGAAGAGCAGGCGCGCGGCCTCGCCGCCGGAAAGGACGCTGGTGGACTTGGTGGCTTCTTCGCGGGCAAAAAGCATCTGACCCAGCAAGCCGCGAATTTCTTCGCTGACGGCGGCAGGATTCCATTGATGCAACCACTCGAGCACCGTGGTGCCGCCTTCGATGAGGCTGCGATGATCCTGAGCGAAATATCCGATGGACGCTTCGTGACCCCAGATCACTTTGCCGGAATCGACGAACGGGCCGTCGTAGTCACTGGTCTTGCGCAGCTCGGCTTCCGGCGTGGTGGGCGAGTTCGCGAGCAAAGCGTTCACGAGAGTGGTCTTCCCGGCCCCGTTGCGTCCCATGAGCGCAATGCGTTCGCCGCGCGTGATGCTGGAAGTGAAATCGCGAATGACTCTCTTGTCGCCGTAGGCTTTGCTGAGATGCTCGACTTCGAGAACATGCTTGCCCGACGGCCGTTTCTGTTCGAACTTGATGTAGGGCCGCGCGATGTTCGACTTAGCTAATTCCGTGACTTGCAGGCGCTCGACTTCCTTACGGCGCGACTGAACCTGGCTTGAACGGGTGCCGGCGGCGAAGCGCGCGATGAATTCGTTCAACTGCGAAATCTTTTTTTCGCGCTGCGCGTTCTGCGATTCGATCTGCGAGCGGACCTGGGTCTTGGCGAGCACCATCTCGTCGTAGGAGCCGGTGTAGGTGATGATGGTTTCGTAGTCGATGTCGGCGATGTGGGTGCAAATGCTGTTGAGAAAGTGCCGGTCGTGCGAGATGGCGATGACGACGCCATCGTAGGCGTTGAGAAATCCCTGCAGCCAGTGGATCGAATCCAAGTCCAGGTTGTTGGTAGGTTCGTCGAGTAACAGCGCCTGAGGATGGCCGAACAAAGCCTGCGCCAGCAGCACGCGGACTTTCTGCCCGCCTTGCAGTTCGGACATTTTTCTGGAATGAATGTCTTCGGGAATATCCAAGCCATCGAGCAAAATCGCGGCATCGCTTTCGGCGGTGTAGCCGTCTTCTTCGCCGACAATGCCTTCGAGTTCGCCGAGCTTCATGCCGCCTTCGTCGGTCATCTCAGGCTTGGAATAAATGGTGTCGCGCTCCTGCATAGCCGCCCATAGGCGCTTGTTGCCCATGATGACGGTGTCGATGGCGGTAAAGGCATCGAAGGCGAACTGGTCCTGCGACAAAACGCCGATCTTCCGCGGACGCACTACGGTGCCTTTTTGTGGCTCGATCTCGCCGCTGAGCAGCTTCATGAAAGTCGATTTGCCCGCGCCGTTGGGGCCGGTGAGACCATAACGCTTGCCTGGCGTGAATGCGGTGGAGACTTCATCGAATAGTATTTTGGCGCCGAAGCGCATGGAAACATTACTGACTGAAAGCATGATTGCTGATTTCTCTTCTTCTGCGCTTCGACTGGGAAACGGCTTCAGGAAGCGACCATCTGAAACTGCGGGGAATTTCCGCCAAAAACGGTACGCAGCTGGAGCTAATAGAATATCACGCGCGCGATTGATCTTGCCCGGCGAGGTCCTAATCGTGCAGGCACTATCCGATTTTAATAAGCTGGCCGCGTTGGATCGAGTTGAGTACTTTAAGAATCTTCGGTACGTGGGGCAGCAAATCATTGAGACGGCTTGATAGGGCTTGAACGAGAGTGATTGCGATGCTGCGGTGCTGCAGGTTTTGTTGGTACTCGATTCCCTGGTCTACAGTCAGAAATACCTGAAAGCCAGCCAGTTCAGCCAGTCTCAATAGTTCCCCGTTCTTCTTGCCAGCCAACCCGGCCTCGGGCACAGTTTTACAGTCGATGCCGGGAAGGTAATTTTTCAATTTTCTAGGGACGCACTCGTCGAGCAGCACTTTCATCACAATTCGCTGAGAACGAGTGTCTTGGCATGCTCGAGGGCGTGAATGGCCGCCTCCCGCGTTACCGTAGGAAAGTCGTCAAGAAACTCGTCCAGAGTTTCTCCGCCTTCGATGTAATCCAAG
Source organism: uncultured Acidobacteriaceae bacterium (assembly GCA_963771965.1). Classification (GTDB taxonomy): domain Bacteria; phylum Acidobacteriota; class Terriglobia; order Terriglobales; family Acidobacteriaceae; genus Sulfotelmatobacter. Next base: position 735,172 of record CAVYVM010000011.1, on the reverse strand, counting down.
AGCGCTTGAAACGGGACACGTGTCCCTCGAAAAACAGGCGTGCCTCCTAGTATTTCGGGATCTCGAATTATGACACCATTGAGAGAAGCCATCGGGAACCCATCCTCCGATCAGTAAAGTTTACTCTGATGGCGAGCAGAAAGCATGGATTGGCTTTGAACCGAAACTCAGTGCCCACCGCTCAACTCTCTAACAATAGCTCCCACAAACTGCTTGGCGTCGCCGAAGAGCATCAGGTTGTTGGGGAGATAGTAGAGGGGGTTGTCGATGCCGGCGAAGCCGGGGCTCATGCCGCGTTTGATGACCATGACGGTGTGGGCTTTGTCGACATCGAGGATGGGCATGCCGAAGATGGGGCTCGACTGGTCGTTGCGGGCGGCGGGGTTGGTGACGTCGTTGGCGCCGATCACGAGGGCCACGTCGGTTTGAGGGAAGTCGCCGTTGATCTCGTCCATTTCGATGAGACGGTCGTAGGGGATGTCGGCTTCGGCGAGCAGGACGTTCATGTGGCCGGGCATGCGTCCGGCGACGGGATGGATGGCGAAGCGAACGTCGATTCCTTTTTTCGTGAGGATGTCGTAAAGCTCGCGAACTTTGTGCTGGGCCTGCGCCACAGCCATGCCATAACCCGGCACGATGACCACTTTGTTTGCGGCAGAGAGGATTGCGGCAGCTTCTTCGGGCGTGGCGCTGCGAACGGGCTTGGCTTCCTGCACGCCGGCAGCAGCGGCTTGCACCTGGCCAAATGCTCCGAAGAGGACGTTCGAGAACGAACGGTTCATGGCTTTCGACATGATGACCGAGAGGATGAGTCCGGAAGATCCGTCGAGGGCGCCGGCGATAATCAGGAGTTTGTTCTGAAGAACGAATCCCATGGCGGCCGCGGACAAACCCGCATAGCCGTTCAACAGCGAGATAACGGTCGGCATATCGGCGCCGCCGATGGGGATGACCAGCAGAATTCCGAAGAGCAGCGAAACCCCAACGACCACAGGAAATAATTGTTTCGCTTCCGGATGCAGGACTAGCCAAACCGCGCTGACTACCGCGACGGCGAATAGCAGGAAGTTGACGAGGTTTTGTCCTTTATAGGTGATGGGCCGTTGCGGGAGAATTTCCTGCAGCTTGCCCGCCGCCATCAGGCTGCCGGTGAAGGTGAGGCCTCCGAGGATTACTTCCATGGAAAGGACGGACAACCCGAATTTCGAGTTGTTCTGCGTCCCGAGATAAAACTCGGCAGTGCCGACCAGCGTGACGCAGAGCGCGCCGAAGGCATGACTGAGCGCGGTTCGCTGTGGGACGGCGGTCATCTGAACCATGCCGAGCGGGATGCCGATGCCGCTTCCGAGCACAAGGCCGACGGCGATCCATTTGTAATCGACGATGCCATGATGCAGCAGCGTGCCCGCGATGGCTACCACCATGCCGACTTCGCCTGCCCAAATGCCGTGGCGGGCGGTGGCCGGCGAACTCATCCACTTCAGCGAGAAGATAAAGAGAGCGCTGGCGACGAGATATGTGGCTTCGATGACGTATTGGCTTCCGGCGAACTCGTTCATGGATTAGTCGATGGTTACTTGTTCGGGCGGCTGCTCTTGAACATCTTGAGCATGCGATCCGTGATAAAGAATCCGCCGACCACGTTGCTGGTGGCGGCGACGATGGCAATTACGCCGAGGATTGTCGCGAACGTGCTCTTGCGCTCGCCTACCAGCACGATCGCGCCCACGACGGCAATGGCGTCGAGAGCATTGGTGAGAGACATCAGCGGCGTGTGCAGCAGGGGCGAGACGTGGCGAATGACCTCAAAGCCGATGAAGCAGGCCAGCATGAAGATGAAGAGCGCGTCGATTAAGTTGGATTGCATTGGCGACCTCGGGGTTCTTGGTTCTTGACTCGTTTATCCTGCGCGGAGCAAGTCGGAACGCTGTACGCTTTGTGAGAACTCCCAGCCTCGGCGCGAATACGGGATGAGGATAGGGGTCCTTCGACTGCGCAAGACTTCGCTTCGCGAACTCTTGCTCCGCTCAGGATGACAATTTTGAAAGAGCGTTTCCAGAAAAACTGCTGTGCGGGGCAATATTTCCGCACGATTCCCGCACAAGTACTTCACCAGATTGCTAGCTGCCCACTGTCGCTAATGCTGGCAGTTTGAAAAAGTCGCGGACTCTTGTGTTCACGATTTCGCCGCCGTGCGTGACCATGGTCTCGCGGATGATTTCATCTTGCTGATTCAGTTGCAGTTTGCCGTCTTTCATCATGTACGCGAGAAACGTGCTGATGTTGCGGGCATACATTTGGCTGGAATGGTACGGCACGCTGCTGGCGAGATTGATGGCGCCGATGATGGTCACGCCATACTGTTTCACAGTTTCTCCGGTGCGGGTGAGTTCGCAGTTGCCGCCGCGCTCGGAGGCGAGATCGACGATCACCGAGCCGGGCGCCATGCCTTTGACCATGTCGGCGGTGATCAGCACGGGAGATTTTTTGCCGGGAATTACCGCGGCGGTGATGACCACATCGCTCTCTGCAACAACGCGCGTGAGCAGTTCGCGCTGGCGGGCGTAGAAAGTTTCGTCCTGCGCGGTTCCGTAACCACGGGCATCCTGAGCGTCCTTGGCTTCGATGGGTAGCTCGACGAAGCGGCCGCCCAGGCTCTGCACCTGCTCTTTGGAGGCAACACGCATGTCGTAGGCGGAGGCCACGGCGCCAAGGCGGCGCGCGGTGGAAATGGCCTGCAACCCGGCTACGCCTGCACCGATTACGAAGACGCGCGCGGGCGTGATGGTGCCGGCAGCGGTCGTCATCATGGGAAAAATTCGGATGGAGGTTTCGGCGGCGAGAAGCACCGCTTTGTATCCACAGATTGTTCCCATGGAAGAAAGAGCGTCCATGCTTTGGGCGCGCGTGGTGCGCGGCACGAGTTCAACGGAGAAAGAAGTGACGCCGGCAGCCGCAATCTCCTGAATCACATCGGCGGAGCCAAAGGGGCGCAGGAAGCCGATGAGAACTTGACCGCGGCGCAGCAGAGGAAGGTCGGCTTTGCCAGTGACATCGTTCGATCCGTAGCAGAGGACTTGCACAATGACGTCAGCGGCGGTGAACACGGCGGCGCGATCGGGAAGAATCCTGGCTCCCTTATCGACATAGGCCGCGTCGGGATAGCCGGCTTGCTCGCCCGCGCCAACTTCGACGACCACTTCGAATCCTGCCTTTGCGAGAATCGGCACTATCGCGGGGACGATTGCAACGCGGCGCTCTCCGGGATAGCTTTCTTTTGGAACTCCTACAATCACGCGGTTGACCCTTCCCTAAGAATCATACCTGCTCGACCGGCTGCTTCAACCCTGACTCACACTTTGTCGTTGGCGAATATTAAACCTACACAAACGGATGCGGAGCCACTGTGATATCCGTCACAAAGCTGCGGACGCCAGCAGCATACTCAGGAAGTATTCGTCGAATGAAGTGGCAGTCAGCGAAGTTTTTGGCGGACTGAAAACACTAGCAGAAAAACCGACAGCCGAAAAGCTCTACGAGAGGAGGTAGTGGACCAATCAAGCGGCCTCTACGGAAGATAAGACCTATGGAGGCGGGTTTTCCCGGCCATCCATTTTCACCTTTCGTGCGGCACGGATGGGCAAAATCGATTCTTCGCGGCTAAAGTTTTCTGGCCTGCTGCCGATCAATACCTTAAGGCAAACTCCAGCCCCACGCCATGAAAACCTCGGCCGTCGTTGTTCTCGCAGTTGCGCTCGCATCGGCTGCACACGCTCAGCTATTCGATATCAAGCAAAAGCCGCTCGTGCTTACCGAGCCAAAGCCCATCGCCCCGCTCCTGCCCGGCGAGGACTTCGTTCTCCACGAGGGCGAAAGCGTCACCATGCCAGCCGCGCCGGTGGCGATTCAGCAACGTCCTGGCTTCTGGACCTTTGGCAGTTGGGACAGGGCGCACCCGCTGCGCACCAATTATGAGGTCTTCCACGATAAAGCCTGGATCGCCACGCACGTGGTTTGGCTGGGCGGAATCGCCTATGACGTCGAACTCACGCATGAGGGCATCGCGCATCACAAATGTGAAGAGGGGAATATCGATCTCAACCGGCACCCCAGCCGCGGCGAACTCTACCGCTCCGACCTTCCTGAATACGCCATAGGCACGGCTTTCAACGTGATCGTGTTGAAGTTTCTGACGAAGCCACTCATCTTCGAGTGGCCGGCGATCGCGATTGGAAAGCATCTCCAGGCCGGCAGCAGCTGGCTTCTCAACTGCTGGTGACGAAGGTTGATAGAGGCGACGACTTGGCAACCGCTTCCAAGTTCACCAAGTCAACTCTAGCTTCAGGAACCGCCACATACAACGGCGATGTCGACTTCACGACCAGTTCCGGGGCGCTGACACAGACGGTGCACTACGGGGTGTGCTATTTCGGGAAGAAGGATTCGAACTTTGGGACCACGTCGTTTCTCACGAAATCGCATATTTTGCTCAGCCCATCGAGGGTGATTTCGAAGTCGGAAACTCCGTCTGTGGTGTCAATTGGTTCTCCAAATGGAATATCGGGCACTTCTATCTTCAATTGAAGGCTGTCTTTGTCGGCCAAGGGAATACTCACCAAAACGCCATTCTTAAAATAAGGCCGGAACAGAGCAATGACCGGAGTTGTATCAACGCGAAACGGAATATGTGCGACAGCGACGACTTGATGCTTGTCAAGATTGCACAGTCGATTCAGCTGCCAAAGGGGATGTTCCTTGCGCCTAGGCCAGTCCGTGTATGGCTGAAGCGATTCGATAACCTTGAGAGCGAGGGGCGGGATGTTCTCGACTTTCCTAGCGTAACTCTTATTACTGGGCAAGGGGCATTCCGACTCGATGGGGAAACAGGTTTGCCCTCCCGGCTTGTCCGTGGTGATCAGAGCCAATTGCCATGCCAATTGGTCGAGTCCGGATCGCAGCGCATAGGCAAACTCCCCAACGAGCATTCCAATCGGATCGGGCGTATTCTTCTGCTCGATGTAAGTGTGATGCCACGACTCCTCAAGATCATCATATTGCGTGATGGTATATGCGTCCTTCCTGAATTCAGCGACAGCTACCTCTAGTTCATTGAGGCGTTTGTGCGCCCAACCGAGCTTCATTTGTGCATACGTAAGCCCGACACGGAGTGGCATGCCACATCGTAGCAGCGTGGTTACGTGATCTCGAAGGGATAATTGCCAAGATGCGTGAGGATCTCTGCCGACTTTAGACCGCCGATAGAAGATGATCAGACTGGATGTGGACTTTGCGATTCGCCTAGCTCGACTGCGCGGGATTGTCGCCCACGTGAATCGAGAAGTTGACGGTGATGATGGCTTTGGTTTCGACCGGCTGGCCGTTCTGCAGATAGGGTTTGAAGTGCCACTGGCGCACTGCCTGTTTCGCGGCGGCGGCGAGGATGGACGGACCGTTGATCACTCGCAGATTTTCGATCATGCCATCGGCTCCGACCACCGCCTGCAACACGACCGACCCTTGCACCGCCACATTCTGGCCGAGCAGCGGATAGGGAGCGTTAAGCGCCTGGTGTAACTCCGGTGTGCTGGATGGAGCAATATTCTCGCGCTCTGCGGCGTTCGAAGGCAGATTGGAAGCAACGGTTGCAGTTCGCTTGGAACCGCTGGAGATCTCGACTTTCGCGACGTCGTTTGCGGTATGAGCGGCGTCGTGCGAGTTGGCCGCTACCACGTTGACATCCAACGGAGGCAGAACGGCACGCTTGGCGGCAACCTTCGGCGCCTCGGGTTGAGCTACTTGCTTGTGGGCCGGCTCAGCTTTATGCGATTGCGCGACGACGGCCGGAGCGGCAACTTTGGCAGCGACATTATTTTTTGCGGGCGTGATGTTCTTCGCAGAAGCAACGGGCGCTACGGGCGCCGGGTTGACTTTGGCTGGCGCAGGCGCTGGATTGACTTTGGCGGACACAGGCGCCGCAGAAGATGTTTTCGGAGTGTTGTTCGGAATCGTGGCATCGGATTCGATGGTGTCGTCCGATCCAAACCAGAAATCGCGTTCCTTGCCAAGAACAACGACGAGGGCGATCAGTAAGAGCACGAGCGCGACCAGCAATTGGCGAGGTTGCTTCTCGCGGCGGGGAGCCTGCGGGGTAGTCGGTTGCGGGGCTGACTGTCCCGATTCTGGCAGATTCCGCGACTTCCGCTCCAGCTTTTCGCTTTTTTGGACTTCCAACATGATCGCTCCGCTCACCCTGTCGAAATAGCTTTCATTTAAAACGCTAATCGTCAGGCACAAACATACTGAGGCCGATGGTTTCCGATGACAATGGCACGATCCGGGAAAGAATGGCCCGAACGTGGTACATGGGGGCCGGGTGCGGAGCGGTTTCGTTCGCCGATTCACCCTTGACACGGCTTATTTGAGGGAATAAGTTACCGGGCAGCGTTATCCAACTGCTTTCGATTGTGATCGATCCGATGGCCGCAAGAACTTGCGGGCCGAAGGAGTTTGCCATGAAGCTTCGCGTCTTTGGGTCCCTCCTCTTCGTTCTAATGTTGTCGTGTAGCGTTTACCGTTCGAGCGCGGCCTCGCCGATTGTGACGGGACAGTTCCCGACTCTGACTCCGATTCAAGGTACGCCAGCGCTGGGTACGCCTAAGAATGCGAGCAGCTTCACGTTCGTGGCGGGCGGCGACAATCGTCCGCCAAGCGACAAAGACGATCAGCCGCCTATCTTCCAGACGATAGTCAAGCAGTTGAGCGGCACGGGTGCTGCGTTCGTCATCTGGTCCGGCAACTCGGTGTACGGAAAGTTGAAAAATCCTGAGAAGAGTAAGGATGAAGAAAAAATAAAGAAGGAATATGAGACCTTCGAATCCATCATCGGCCAGGCCAATTTGCCGGTCTTCAACGTTCCGGGCAATCACGAAATGCTAATGAAGGGCAATGTGCCCGATCCTACGGGATCGCTGGTGAAGTATTTCGAGAAATATGTGGGCCCGCAGTATGGTTATTTTACCTACGGAAATTCCGCATTCATCGGCTTGAACACCGATGACGCGGTCGCGAGTATTGACGCGAAACCGTCGGCCGACAGCTACGCAGGGAATGTTAGCGCCGATCAGCTCGCCGGACTCACCTCTACCCTCGACACGCTGGCCGCCGACTCTTCGATCGCGCACATTTTCGTCTTCATGCACCGGCCCGTTTTTTCGACACCGGGCAAGTCAGCCGACGCGCTTGGACCGCCGAGTGGTCCGGCGGTGCAGGCCTTGCTGACGAACTACACGAAGTATCCCGGCCTTTCTTTCGTCATCGCCGGACACCAGCATCTTTTTTATGCGGCTCCGCCAGCCTCGTCTTACGGCACGTCGTTCACACGAACCGATCCCGCCTCAGCGGCACCGATCTTTCTGATCGCGGGTGGAGCGGGCGCTTGCCTGGCCGGAAGCGCCAAACCGGAAAGCGGCGGATTCAACAACTATCTGATTGTGACCGTCAACGGCGCGAACGTGACTGTGACCGTGAAGAATTTGGGGAGCACGAAACAGCCGGGCTGCTAGGACAACGGAGTAGCACAGAAATTTTGGGATGAATCGTGAGAGGATCGACTGTCCTACTCTCCGTTTGATTGGTCGCTGGGATCGTTCATATCCCTCGTGTTCGCCGACTAAGATAATCGCGGACACTCGAAGAGCCTTCTTCAAAAACTGTCTGAGTCACTGTTTTCCAGAGATCACGGTGCGCAAAAGCTGTCGAGCTTCGCTCGGCAGGACAGCCGGGGGCTGTCCCTACAGGGGCGTGGTAGTATCGACAGTACCCTCGCTGAGTGCTGCTAGCTTTGAGAATTGGATATCGCGGTTCCGTTGAGCCTTGCTACGACTCGTTAGACAACCGATGAAATCTTCGACTAACTTGCGGAAGCGCGTGCTCAGCGGCATGCGCTCGACCGGAAAATTGCATCTGGGAAATTACGTGGGCGCGCTCGATAACTGGGTGCGCATGCAGGATGAGTACGAGTGTTTCTTCTGCGTGGTCGATTGGCACGCGCTGACCACCGACTATGCCGATACTTCGCAGGTGAAACGGAATTCGGTGGAGGTCGCGCTGGACTGGCTGGCGGCGGGTCTCGATCCGGAGAAGTCGGTGATTTTTATTCAGTCGCACGTTCCGGCGCACGCGGAGTTGCACCTGCTGCTTTCGATGATCACGCCGCTGGGCTGGCTGGAGCGGGTTCCGACCTACAAGGAGCAGCGAGAGAACATCAAAGATAAAGACCTGGGGACGTACGGATTTCTCGGGTACCCGGTGCTGCAGGCGGCGGATATTTTGATGTACAAGGCGGATGTGGTTCCGGTGGGTGAAGACCAGGTGGCGCACATTGAGCTGACCAGGGAAATTGCGCGGCGCTTTAACGGGTTTTATGGGAAGCGAGGCGATGTGTTTCCCGAGCCGCAGGTGTTGCTGACGCGCGCGCCCAAGCTGCCGGGGACCGATGGCCGCAAGATGTCGAAGTCGTATGGCAACGCGATTTTGCTGACCGATCCGGAGCCGGTGGTGCGGCAGAAATTGAAGACGATGGTGACCGACCCGGCGCGGGTGCGGCGCAGCGATCCGGGAAATCCGGATGTGTGCCCGGTGGGCGATCTGCACAAGATTTTCAGCGACGCAGCGACCATGGAAAAAGTAAACACGGGCTGCCGGTCGGCGGGCATTGGATGCATTGAATGCAAGAGTTGGGCTGCCGACGCGCTGGTGCAATTGCTGAACCCGATGCAGGAGCGGCGCAAGAAATTCGAGGAGAATCCGCGGCTGGCTTGGGATATTCTTGAGGCAGGCACACAACGCGCGCGCAAGGCGGCGGCCGAAACGATGGACGACGTGCGGAACGCGATGGGAATGTCGCTGGCGTATGAGGCTCCGGAGGCAAATGATGGGAAGTAACATGGAAAACAAAGTCGTTGACGTTGCGGACGCGGCGCCGGAGCCTCTGCCATTCCTGGTCGCGGATCGAAATGCTGCGGATCGAAGCACCGCCAAAGCGAGTAAAGAATCTGAAGGGACTGCAGCGAAGCGGGGAGAAAAAGAAGAAAGCGATTCACCGTTTGCGATTTCGGTCACCGATGTTTACGAAGGGCCGCTGGACTTGCTGCTCGACCTGATTCGCAAGCAGGACATCGACATCTATGACATTCCGATTGCGCGCATCACGGCGCAATATCTGGCTTACGTGGAAAAGATTCGGGAGCTGGATGTGAATGTTGCGGCCGACTTTATTTATATGGCCGCAGTGTTGATCCACATCAAGTCGAAGATGCTGCTGCCGCGGGATCCGTCGGCGAAGGCGGAGGAGTTGGAGGATCCGCGCACGGAACTGGTAAACCGGCTGCTGGAACACGAAAAGTTCAAGTCGGCGGCGCAGATGCTTTTGCAGAAGCAGCAGATTGAAGACGCTGTGCTGACGAATCCGGCGCTGAAAGAATTTATGGATGCGGAAGGCACCGAGCCGGAGATGGCGGCGGACGTAATCGACCTGGTGAAGACGTTCCAGCAAATTCTGGAACGAGTGCGCACGCGGCCGATGATGAACGTGGACGAAGAGACGGTGACCGTGGGGCAGATGATCGATTATCTGCGGCGGCGGCTGGAGCTGGAGTCGCGGCCCATCCGATTGAAGCAGCTGCTGATGCGGGTTGAGTCACGGCAGGCACTGGTTTGTATGTTTCTGGCTCTGCTCGAAATGGTGCGGCTGCAGGCGATTCAGGTGCGGCAGGATCGCATGTTTGGCGAGATTGCGGTGCGAAAGCATGTTGGATTTGAAGCGATCATGACCGAGCAGGCTGCGGTACGGGATGATTGGAAGTAGGCAGTACCCAGTACCTAGTTGCCAGTAAGACCGGCTCTGGTTTGGCGATTGTCGGTGCGGCGCAGGCGCAAACTTCGTAATTGGTTGGGGGTATGCGTCTCCCAATTTGCTTTGAATTTACTGGGTACTAGGTACTGGCAACTGATCTATGAGTTTAAAAGCTCAACTCGAAGCGATTATTTATGCGGCGGAGACACCGATCACGCTGGAACAGATTGTCACTCTTGTAAGAGAAAGCGTGGTTGCGGCTGGGGCGGCCGACGACGCAGACGTGAAGTCGAGGGTGCGTTCGTCGCTGGAGGAACTGGTCGCGGAATTTGGCGGGCCGGATCATGGCATTGAGATTCGCCAGGTGGCGGGCGGCTACCGCATGTCGACGAAGCCGGAGCAGCATGAGGTGGTGCGAAATTTCGCCAAGAGTTTGAAGCCGCCGATCCGGTTATCGCTGCCGGCGCTGGAGACCCTGGCGGTTATCGCTTATAAGCAGCCGGTTACGGTCCCGGAGATCAGTGAGATTCGCGGGGTGGATTCGGGCGGCGTGATTGCGACGTTGCTGGATCGCAAGCTGATCACGACGGCTGGGCGCAAGCAGGTGATTGGAAGGCCGATCCTTTATAAGACGACGAAAGAATTTTTGATGCGGTTTGGTTTGAAGGACGTCAACGAACTGCCCAGCACGGAAGAGTTCGAGAAGCTGGTAGCGGAATCGTTTGGGAGTGAGTTGATTCCGGCGGACGAGGCTGCGCCGGCGCCGAGCGATTCGTCCGCGGCGGCGGAAGAGATTGCGGAGCCGGCGGCGCAGAAGGAGTAACGGCGGGGCTAAAGCCCTCTCGATTGTGAACGGCTTACGCGGCCCTGAAGGGCCGCTCCGCACTTCCACGGTAGCGGCCAATGACAATGGCGCGCCTAAAGGCGCGCCCTGATACGAATCAAAACCAACGGGAGTCTGCTCTCGTAGGGTTGGGAAATCACACACATGCCTGCTGAACGCCTGCAAAAAATTATCGCCGCTGCTGGGATCGCTTCGCGACGCAAAGCCGAGGAGCTGATCAGTGCGGGGCACGTGAAGGTGAATGGGACGGTCGTGACGGAACTGGGCAGCAAGGCCGACCCGGATACCGATCACATTCGCGTGGACGGAAAATTGTTGCAAGGCGCACAACTGCATGTCTACCTGCTGCTGAACAAGCCAAAGGGATATGTCACCACTGTCAGCGATCCGGAGAACCGGCCGACGGTGATGCAGCTGATTCGCGGTGTAAAGAAACGGGTTTATCCTGTGGGACGGCTCGACTACGCGAGTGAAGGCCTGCTGCTTTTGACGAACGACGGCGCGCTGGCGAACAAGTTGATGAAAGCGGCGTCGCAGGTGCCGAAGACTTATGTGGTGAAAGTTGCGGGCGTTCCGAGCAACGACGCGCTGGAGAAGTTGCGCGGCGGGGTCTCGATTGCCACGGAAGATGGACGGCGCGTGCGCACTGCGCCCGCGGCCATCCGCCTGGTGAAGGAAGCGAATAATCCGTGGTATGAAGTCATGCTGATCGAAGGGCGCAATCGCGAGATCCGGCGCATGTTTGAGAGGGTGGGACATCACGTGGAGAAGATCAAGCGCGTGCGGTACGGGCCGCTTACGCTCGATGTTCCACCGGGACAATTCCGCGCGCTCACCTTGCGCGAAGTCGATCGCCTGCGAACCGCTTGCAACAAACCAACGGCAGGAACAAAACTTTCCAGTCATCCATCAAATCAGGACGGGCCACCGAATCAGGACGAGCCGCGGGCATGAGCCGTTTTTTCGATATGGTTACGCAGCCGGCGCGCGACATGGGCGCAGGCGATTTCTCTCACGCCACTGCAGAGAAGCAGTCAAGCCTGAAGCGATTAATCAAGCTCGATTCCAACGAGAGTCCATTCGGGCCGTCGGCGGGCACGATCGAAGCGATGAAGGAAGTTCTGAGCGCGGGGAATCTCTACCCTGACGACGATTGCACGCTGCTGCGACGGAAGCTTGCGGCACATCACGAGTTGCCAGCAGAGCAGGTGTTCATCGCTGCGGGTTCGACTGGAGTGTTGAGCCTGCTGTGTCAAACGCTGCTGGGGCCGGGGCTGAATGCGGTGACCAGCGAGCGCTCTTTCATCGTGTATTCGATGCTGGTGCAAGCCGCGGGAGGGCGGCTGATCGAAGCGCGCATGCATCGCGAGGGAAACATCTTCGATCTGGAAGCGATGCTTGCGGTGATCGATGCGAATACGCGCATCGTGTTTTTGGCCAACCCCAATAATCCCACGGGAACGATGCTGGAATCGGATGTGGTTGAGCGCTTTGTGGCGCAGGTGTCGGCGGACGTGATTGTGGTTCTGGATGAGGCTTACTACGACTACGCGCAGCACTTCGCGGAACTGCGGCGGGTGAGCTACTCGAACTCGTTGGAATATGTGCGGCGAGGGACGCGAGTGGTGGTGTTGCGGACGTTTTCGAAGGCTTACGGACTTGCCGGGTTGCGCGTGGGTTACGGCTTGGGGCCGGCGGAATTGCTGGGATATTGCGCGCGCATGCGGAACACATATTCAGTTTCGTCGGTGGCGGAAGCGGGGGCGCTGGCGGCGCTCGACGACGCCAACTACGTTCAGCGCGTGGTGGAAAATAATACCACGCAATCGCGAGTGCTCACCGATGGAATGATGGCGCTGGGATATGGCGTCGCACCGACTTCGGCGAATTTTGTTTTTTGCGATTTGGGAGAAGATGCCGCGACGTTCTCGAGCCGATTGCAGGAGGAAGGCGTGGCGGTGCGTCCGATGGGAGCGTGGGGCGCGCCGAATTGCATTCGGGTGACGATTGGGACGGCGGAACAGAATCAGGCTTTTTTGCAGGCGGTGAGGAGAGTGGGGGCGCGGGGTTATCGCGATTCAGACGCCGCAGGTTGAGTTCGAGAAACCTAGCGTATCCTCAGGAAACGGCGCGACCTATTCGTTGAACGTCCTGCGTCATATGGTGACTGCTGTGCTGACTTTCGAGAAGCGGGCTGCCGAACCCGGTGCATGTGCGTGACATGATTTTGCGCAAGCATCCTTCAACGGACAAGGCACTGGAGCTGAACCGGGCTGTTCGTGAAGTATCAGAAACTTTTCGGCGAGACACAGAAGCTGGGGAAAGAGATTCTGCGGAAGCTGGCTGCTTAGTTAGTACCGAGTACCCGGTACCCAGTGCGAGCTAAGACGAAGCTGGAAGCGGATCCCCGTGCTTCCGGATGCTCTCGATGTAGCCGGTGATCGCGTCTTCGGCCATCCTCTTGGCTTCAGTCAGCGTACGGCCGTATGTAACACATCCAGGCAGAGCTGACACAATGGCAGTGAATCCACCTTCTGGCTCGGGCTGGAGCGTGAGTTTGCAGTGGTGGTGTTGAGTCATCGAATTGGTCCGATGTTTTCGGAGCTTCATCTAGAGGGGAGCAGACCTGGCCTCTGCTCCCCATCTATGCCGTGCTGCGATCCCACATCGCTTCCAGCCTTTGGCGGACCAGTCGCCAGCTAGCTCCGCTAGCACCCGGCCTGTGGTTATCCCCGCTGTTCGTGGGGTGTTTGGGGTCTGGGCAAAAGTTTGGTCAAAGTACGGGCTTCCCTTGCCCTGGGAAATTCTAGCATCTCTCATTATGCTGAACCGGATCCTCGCGGCGGCAGGGTATGATGAGCGCCAATGAAAGGCTGGCGCCATGGCGAACAAGAAACATCTCGCAAAACTCCGGGAAGGTGAAGTGGCTTGGAATGACTGGAGAAAGGCAAATACCAAAATAGTCCCGAATCTCGGTAGGGCGAACCTCACCGGCGTGGACCTCGGCGGGCCGGACCTCACCGGGGCGTACCTCAGCGGCGCGGACCTCACCGGGGCGCGACTCTTCGGAGCGGAGCTGGCTGGGGCGAACCTCACCGGGGCAAACCTCAGCGGCGCGGACCTCGGCGGGCCGAGTATCCGAGGCAATCCCGTGTTTAGGGAGCACCTGTGCGTGGCGGTCCTCCGCGGGGCTAACCTCAGTGGCGCAAACCTCAGCGGAGCCCAACTCGGAGGGGCGGACCTCGGAGGGGCGAACCTCATCGGTGCGGACCTCACCGGGGTATCCATCGCTCATACGACTTTCGGGGACAACGATCTGAGCGACGTAAAGGGCCTTGATACCGTGCGGCATGCCGGTCCGTCGACGATCGGCATCGACACCATCTACCGCTCCCATGGGAAAATTCCGCCGGCATTCTTGCGCGGGGCCGGAGTCCCCGACATCTTTATTGAGTACCTGGGATCTCTCACCGGGAACGCTCTCGAGTTCTATTCCTGCTTCATCAGTTACTCCAGCAAGGATCAGGCATTCGCCGACCGCTTGTACGCCGATTTGCAAAACAAAGGTGTTCGCTGTTGGTTCGCACCGCACGACATGCGAGGTGGAGAATTTACGCATGTGCAAATCGACAAGGCAATACAGGTAAACGAACGACTGCTCCTGATCCTTTCGCCCAATAGCATGAAAAGTAAGTGGGTGGAGACAGAAATCGTCAAAGCCCGGAAGCGCGAGATCACGGAAGATAAGCGCGTACTGTTTCCGGTCCGCCTAGTTCGGTTTGATGTCATAGGAGGTTGGGAATGCTTTGACTCAGACACCGGGGAGGATTTGGCAAGGGAAATTCGGAAATACCACATCCCCGATTTCAGTGACTGGAAGCACCACGATCTGTATGCGGAGGGGCTTAAGAACTTGCTCCGCGATCTGAAAACGGAACCCGTCGAAGGCGGCATAAGCGCTTAGCTAGATCTGCTGCCGAGCTGCGCTCGGCGGACAGCCGAGGGCGGCTGTCCCTTACATTAACCCTCCGCTGCAGCGGGCCTTCACACTTCATCGTTTACAATCATCAATTCCACTTTCATCGGGAAGATCACTTATGCATCGATGGTCAGAACTGTTTATTCCTACGCTTCGCGAGGCTCCGGCGGATGCCGAGGTGGCTTCGCACAAGTTTCTGGTGCGGGCTGGGTATATCAGGCAGCTCGCTGCGGGGCTTTATTCGTACCTTTTTCTCGGCAACCGGTCTTTCAACAAGATCATGGCCATCGTGCGCGAGGAGATGGACAAGATCGGGCAGGAGTTTTTGCTGCCGGCGCTGCATCCGCGGGAGGTTTGGGAGGCGAGCGGGCGCTGGAGCCTGATGGGCGAGAATCTGTTTCGGCTGAAGGACCGCAAGGGCGCAGACCTGGCGCTGGGCATGACCGAAGAAGAGGTGATGACTTCGATTGCGCTGAAGGAGTTGCGCAGCTACAAGCAGTTGCCGCAGATCTGGTACCAGATTGCGCCGAAGTTTCGCGATGAGCCGCGGCCGAAGTCGGGGCTGCTGCGGGTGCGGCAGTTCATGATGAAGGACGCGTACTCATTCGACATCGATGCGGCGGGGCTGGATGTTTCCTATAAGAAGCATTACGAGACTTACTGCCGGATCTTTGACCGGTGCGGGTTGAAGTACATGGTGGTGGAGGCGGATTCGGGGGCGATGGGCGGGAAGGAATCGCACGAGTTCATGGTGCGGACCCCGGCGGGAGAAGATCAGATTGTGAGCTGCGATGGCTGTAATTATGCGGCGAACATGGAGAAGGCTACTTCGAAGCTGGAGGCCGTGGAAGATCTGAAGGCGGAGGGCGATGGGAAGCCGCTGGAGGTGCATACTCCGGGACAGAAGACGATTGAAGATGTCGCGAGGTTTCTGGGAGTCTCGCCAAAGAACAAGATCAAGACGCTGGCTTTGATGGTGGATGAGAAAGATGGAAAGACCGGCAAGGTTCGGTCGCGGGCGATTGTGGTGCTGATGCGGGGCGACCATCAGTTGAACGAGGCGAAGCTGAACGGGGCGGTTGGGGTCGCGACCCGGCCGATGGAGGAGGGTGAGATCAAGGCGCTGTTCAAATCTCCTGCAGGGTATTTGGGGCCGCTGGGGATTGAGTGGGCGAAGGACTTGAAGAAGGATACGGTACTGCCCGTGCTTCTTGTCGATAAGGCGCTGGAGGGGCGTACGAATCTGATCGCGGGCGCGAATCGCGAGGATTATCACGTGAAGAATCTGACGCCGGGGACAGAGTTTCATCCCACGGCGTATGCAGATTTGCGTGCGGTGACGGCGGGCGAGGCGTGTCCGAGTTGTGGGAAGGCTCTGCGGATTGATACGGCGGTAGAGATCGGGCACATCTTCAAGCTCGGTTACAGGTACACGGAGTCGATGGGGGCGCGGGTGCTCGACAAAAACGGCAAAGAAGTTACGCCGATCATGGGCAGCTACGGCATTGGGATCGAGCGCATTCTGACGGCGGCTGTAGAGCAGAGTAATGATGAGAATGGGTTCTGGCTGCCTTCGACGATTGCTCCGTTTGAGATTGTGATCACGCCGGTAAATGTGAAGGACGAGACTTTGTTGAACGCTGCGGTCGATATTGGGACGAAGTTGGAGGCGGCGGGGTTTGATGTGATCCTCGATGACCGGAATGAGCGGCCGGGGGTGAAGTTTAAGGATGCGGACTTGGTCGGAATCCCCTTTAGAATCACGGTCGGAAACAAGGTTACCGAAGATACTGTGGAAGTGGTTCTACGCTCGACTCGGGAAGTACGCGATGTTAGGATCGCGGCGTTAGTGGAATATTTTCAAGGAGCGCTGCGAGCCAAGGCCTGAAGTTTGCGCCGGCTCGGCGGCGCAATTCAGACTATGGGAACAATAAAAGCTCTGGTTGGATTTCTCGCGATTATTGCGGTGTTTGTTTGCCTTTTCCAGGTGGCTCCTCCGTTGATGGCCAATTACAGTTTTCAGGACGACCTGAAGACGGAAGCCATGGTGGCGGGCGCGAACCCTTCGCGAACCGACGAAGACGTCCGCAACGACATACTGCGCAAAGCCAGAGAGCACGATCTGCCGATCGAGGCCAAGCAACTGACGGTGCAACGCATCAGCACGCCGGGTATATCGGCGGTGTACATTGAGGCGGATTATACGGTCCCGGTGAAGCTGCCCGGTTATTCCTTTGATATGCATTTCAATCCGACCAGCGGGAATAAGTAGGCGGGATAGGCCAACTTGGGCTGACGCTCTGGCCGGTTAAGTTTGAGATCCTTCACTTCGCCTGACGAGCGGCTACGCTCAGGATGACAACGGCTGGAGTTGTACATGCCAAATGCGCTTTCTAGCCGCGACCACTGACCAATAGGTGCGCTGTTTCCCCGGACGATTCTGCTAGTGACATTCGTAACGTTGCCAACGTATTACCTTCCTCCTAAGATCGCCGATAGGTGAGAGTCTTCTCATAGGTCGCGCAGAAATGTGTGTGGCTATTAGCCGATTTCTACGGTCCGGCTCCAAGAGTCTGGCACCAAGAATTCAGCGAACAACAGATTTTGCAACGTTTCCGGAAGCGCGAAGACAAGCGAAGCTCAGGTGGAGGCGGTTCATGACGATGCAAGTTCGAGCAGGTTTCATGATGATTGTGGCGTTTGCGATGATGGGCCTGGCCGGTTGCGATCATTACAATTGCAGCACTGGCCCCGTCCTCGGCGGGTCGTGCACGGCGGGGACGCCGGGGTTAGGCACCACCACTACCGGCAGCGCGACGGCTGCGTTTGTTTTTGTCGCGGATGCAACCGGAGCGGCTGCAAACGGCACCATCGATGGCTACACGCTGAATACAAGCGCATCGACGTTTGGGCCTACTTCCACTTATACGGCTCCTGCGACTCCGCTGAATGACGGCGGAGTGGGCATGGTGGTGGCGCAGGCGAAATATCTCTACACAGGATTCGGGACGACCAGCAAAATTTATGGCTGGTCGATTGGATCCGCTGGCACTTTGACGGCGCTGAGCGCTAGCCCCTATTCTGCGACGTTCATGCCTTTCGTGCCGGTTGGATTTGGTACGCAGAGCATTATCACCAACCCCGCAGGAAGTCTGCTGTTTTTCTCCGCCGAGGACACTGGCACGGGAACGGTCGGCCCTTTCGTCTACGTGTACCAGATCGGCAGCGACGGATCTTTGACTGCGGCTAGCGGCTCTCCGTTTTCGGTTCCGTTCACGGGGAACCTGGCGACAGACGGACTGGGAAAATATCTCTACATCACGGCAGCTTCGCCAACAACCCATACCGGTTCTGAGATCGCTGCCTACAGCATTGCCAGCACGGGGGCGCTGACGGAAGTAGCCACATTTGCCTTCCCTATGTGGCAGGTACAGGGCGAGCCCACTGGAAAATTCATGATCGGCACTACGGGCAACAGCGTAGCGATAAACGCAGTGGATAACGACGCGCTCTACGTCTTCAGTATAGGGACGACGGGAGCGCTGACAGAGGTAAGCGGTTCGCCCTTTGTCACGCAGTCCTCGCCGTTGAGCATTGCGGTGCAGTCGGACGCCAATGGAAGTCTGATCTATACGTTTGGCTTGACCGATGACCGCTCTGCATTTAACTCGGTGGAAGGTTACTCGATCAACTCTAGCGGGGCGTTAAGCGCCGTAACGGGCTCACCCTTTGCGAATGCGGCTGTCGGCGACCAGGGAGCGCTCGACCAAAGCGGCGACTTCCTGTTTGTCTATGGCGTGATCGATAACCTTAGCACCAACACGATTGTGCCTCAGATGGGAGCTTTTTCGGTAGCGTCCGGCGGCGCTCTTACGGAACCGACGACTACTTTGACGCTGACGAGTCCGGGATTCTTCGCGGTGACGGACCCGCAATAAACGACCCGCCGTAAGAAGCTGACTTTGACCGTGCTTCATGGCTATTTACCGTTCAGAGGCCCGCATGAACTGCGGGTCTCTTTTTGTTGTGCGGCACAGCGGTACAATGAAAAGACGCATCTTAAATTATCAACTGCGATTTATTGACTGCGCTATCGAAACTGCGGCGACTGATATTGCGGCACTCCGGAAAATTACGGTCGGGGAAACCGGCAAAGGGAACAGGCCACCGGACAAACCTTTTGGGGTTTTTGCACCGTCTGACCGCGGGTGGTTCGTGCGACGGATAATCGAGTATAGACGTGGCGATTAAGATCAAGATCCCAAAAAGCGGGGGCAAGGGCGGGCGTGGGCTGTGGCGCGATCCGGTGGTTCGAGCTGCGCTGGTGGTTTTCCTCGTGGTATCGGTTGTCCTGGGCGGATCTTTTTGCTATTTCTACATCAAGTACGACCGCATCATTCAGCAACGCTTCCGTTCGCCGGTGTTCAGCAATTCCGCGAAGATTTATGCCTTGCCTCGAACGCTGCGCGACGGCGACAAAGCCGATGCGAAGGAAATCGCCGCTCTCCTGCGGCGTGCGGGATATTCCGATAAAGACGGGCAATCGGAGCTTGGCAGTTTTCGGCTGGTGACGGGCGGAATTGAGATCACGCCGGGGCCAGAGAGCTACCACAGTCCGGAGCCGGCGCGAATCGCGATTGAAGATGGGAAGGTCGATCGAATCACCAGCAGGGGTAACGAGCTTTCCGCCTACGAGTTGGAGCCGCAGCTGGTGACTGCGCTGTTCGACTATGAACAGCGTTCCAAGCGCCAGGTGGTGAAGTATTCCGACATTCCGAAGGTGATGGTCGATGCGGTGCTGGCGATCGAAGACCGGAGATTCTTCGAGCACAGCGGGGTGAACTTTACGCGCATGGTCGAGGCCTTGTGGATCGACGTGC
The DNA here is from genome assembly GCA_963771965.1 of uncultured Acidobacteriaceae bacterium. Lineage (GTDB taxonomy): Bacteria > Acidobacteriota > Terriglobia > Terriglobales > Acidobacteriaceae > Sulfotelmatobacter. The sequence goes on along the minus strand of CAVYVM010000011.1, from coordinate 715,616 downwards.
TGCGGCAGCGGCATGAGCAAGGCGGATCGACGATTACGATGCAGCTCTCGCGCGGGTTTTTTCTGACGCCGGAAAAAACCGTGAGGCGCAAGTTAACGGAGATGCTGATTGCCGAAGAGCTGGAGCAGAAGTTCAGCAAGCAGCAGATTTTTGAGTTTTACGGGAACTGGGTGAACCTGGGGCAGCGGGGATCGTTTGCCATCAGCGGATTTGCCGAGGCTTCGCGAGCTTATTTCAACAAGGATTTCAAAGACATCACGCTGCCGGAGGCCGCGCTGCTGGCGGGCATTATTCAGGGGCCGAGCCGACTGTCGCCGTACCGGCATCCGGAGCGCGCGCTGGAGCGACGAAACCTGGTGCTGGATTCGATGGTGGATACGCACGCCATCACGCGCGAACAAGCCGATAAAGCCAAGGCCATGCCGCTGAAGCTGGCGCCGCCGAATGTGGAAGCCAGCGACGCTCCTTATTTCGTCGACATGGTGCGCGACACGCTGATCAACAAGTTCAGCGAACACGAGCTGAACGATCAGTCGTACCGCATTTACACCACGCTCGATCCGGACCTGCAGAAGGCGGCGGCGCAGGCGGTGGAGACGGGCATCAAGCTGGTGGATGAGCAAGTCACGAAGTTGCGCACCAAGAAAGTGAAGGTGGGCAAGAAGTTCGAGACGCAGGTGTTGCCGGGTCCACAGGCGCAGGCGGCGATGGTGGTTCTCGACCCGCATACTGGCGCGATCCTGGCTCTGGTCGGTGGGCGCGACTATGGCTGGAGCCAGTTGAATCATGTGCTGTCGAAGCGGCCGACGGGATCGATCTTTAAGCCGTTCGTTTATGCGGCGGCGATGAATACCGCGCTCGATGGGTCGCAGACTGTGATTACACCGGCGTCGTTGGTAACCGATGCGCCCTCGAGCTTCGCGTATGGCGACCAGATTTACGAGCCGCGCAACTATAAAGAGGAGTATCACGGCGATGTGACGCTGCGTTATGCGCTGGCGATGTCGCTGAACAACGCGACCGTGAAGCTGGCCGAGGAAGTTGGTTACGACAAGGTGGCGGACCTGGCGAAGTCAGCGGGCATCGCTTCGGTGAAGGCGACACCCGCGATGGCGCTGGGTTCCTACGACGCCACGCCTCTGGATATGGCCGGGGCTTATACGTCGTTTTCGAATAACGGCCAGCGGCTTTCTCCGATCCTGGTGAATTCGGTGCGCAACGCCAAGGGTGACGTGGTGGCGAACTTCAAGACGGATCAGAGGCAGGTGCTCGATCCGCGGATCGCTTACGTCATGACGAACATGATGGAAGGCGTGATCAACAACGGGCTGGGTTATACGGCGGTGCGCTTGCGCGGGTTTACGCTGCCGGCGGCGGGGAAGACCGGCAGTTCGCACGACGGCTGGTTCGCGGGGTATACCTCGAATTTGTTGTGCATTGTGTGGGTGGGTTACGACGATTACAGCGACTTGCGGCTGAGCGGCGCGATGACGGCTGCGCCGATCTGGACCGAATTCATGAAGAAGGCTGCGCTGATTCCACAGTATTCCGACATGAAGGAGTTTGCGCAGCCGACAGGCGTAATCGATGTGCAGCTGGATAAAGTGACGAACCGGCTGGCGACACCGACTTGTCCGAACGATTACGTCGCGGCATTCATCGCGGGCACCGAGCCGCGCGAAACCTGCGACCAGCAGAGCGGAGTCGCGGGATTGTTCTCGCGAGTCTTTGGTGGAGGAGGCGCGAAACCGCTGCCGCCGCCGAACGCAGCCAATGGGCAAGATGCGCAGAATGGCGATCCGCAGAACTCCGGGCAAAAGAAGAAGGGGTTTTTCGGTAAGATCGCTGGGATTTTTAAGGACGACAAGTCGGCGGCTCCGCCGCCGAAGCCGCCGGATAATGGGCAGCCGCACTGAGGGCGGCTCGGTGGTGTGGTTTGGCTGACGCGCTGCGCCGGTTAAGCACGAGATCCTTCGCTACGCCTGAGAGCGGCTTCGCTCAGGATGACACCCCGCTTATTACGAATGCTTTCTGCTATTTCAAGTTTGCAGATTCAGATAGAGCCTAGAAGCTCTGCCTACTTCTTCTGTCGCGCTTCGGCTTCGGCGAGCCAGCCGCGGCGCAGCTTTTCGGATGGGATGCTGGATAAATAGGGTTTGATATCGAGGATCGGCGTTCCATCGAGCATGTCGACGCCGCGAACGTGCAGGTCGAGAGCTTCGCGGCGAAGCAGTTCGACAACGGTGAAGCCAATCGGATTCGGGCGGCGCGGGGATCGCGTCGCAAAGACACCATGAGGACGATTGTCGGAGGGCGGCGTGCCGACCAAGGCGAAGCCGTCGGCGCGGTCAAACTCCCAGAGAAGGATGAGATGCGAGAAGCCTTCGATGTCGGTGAGGCCTGCCTCAAACTCGGGCAGGATCCTGAGAACGCCATCGACCTCGTGTTTCGCACCGAGACCTTTGGGAATCTGGCTGGTCTCTTTGTATTGGCTGCTTACGAAACCGATTGGGCGTGGGGTGAACATATGGAGATGCCTCTGTTGAAACGCTGCGGTTTTTATTCGGCTTTATGTTTGCGTGGGTCTTGTGCCGGGTCGACATAGCAGTGGATGATGGACCGAAGCCGGTGATCTGGACCGTGACGGCTTCGTCGCCGGTTTCGGCAAAGTGGGGCTGGCTGGGAGGTTCGGTGTAGAAGCTGCCGGGGGGAAGAGATTTGAGTTGGGCTTCATCGAACTTGTTTCCGTAGCCGAAGTGCCATGTGCCGGAGATTACCGTCGCTACGCGGTCATCGCGATGGGAGTGAGCTGCAATTTTCGTGTGTGCGGGAACGCGCAGCATAATTGTGTAGACTCCGGCCTGATCCGGATCTCCTTTGAGTACGACGGTTTGAATTCCAGCCATGCCAGAACTTCCCGTGCCAGGATTGCCTTGTTGCGGGAACTTGTATTCAGCCGGAGTGAACCGCTCTTCGCCGAGTTGAGAATCGAGGAAGTTGCGAATCAGTGCGACCGTGTACTCGGGCTTCTCTTCCATCAACCAATGGCCGGAGCCGGCGACGATCGCCTCTCGAACGCTGATGGCTACGTGGCGCATGATCACTGCTTGCAACGGGCCGAATGATTTCTCTCCGCCGACCGCGAGAACCGGCATGGTCAGCTTTGTCTGCTCGAAAATCTTGTTGTCCGCGGCATCTTGAGAAAACGCGGTGAATTGTGCGAACCCGGCGCGCATTCCTCCGGGCTGCGCGTAGGTAGCGGCAAAGAAATTTCTGGTGGAGTCGTCGGGTTTCGAAGGATCGGCGGTGAAGTCGTTCCAGATGCGATCAAAGTAGATGCGCTCGCGTCCGGCGACGAGGCGTTCGGCATCTGGACCATGAAAATTGAAGTGCCAGACGCCGGGGGTCAGCAGAATCTCAGACCAGGGCTCGATGCCGGGAATTGGCGCATCCATCACGACGAGGCGCTCGACTTTGTCCGGGTACATGGCGGCATAAGCGTAGGCGACCATGTTGCCGATGTCGTGAGCGACCACGAAAGTTTTGTCATATCCGAGCGCGGTCACGACGGCGCGAATGTCCTTGGCTTCGGTTTTCTTGTCGTAGCCAGTCTCGGGCTTGGAGGACTTGCCGATTCCACGAAGATCGGGCACGACGACCGTGTGATCTTTCATGAGATCGGCGGCGAGCGGCGCCCAGGAGTCGCTGTTCTCCGCGTAGCCATGAAGAAGAAGAGCCACAGGTCCGGTTCCTCCCCAGCGCACGAAGATGTCGGCGCCCTCCGGGGTATGAATGGTCTTTGATTGGAAACTCGCGGGCAGGGACGGCTGAGCTTGGACGGCCGCTCCGAGGGCAAGGATAGCGATGGTAAGAATGCGTTGAATCACGTTTCCTCCTGAATTAACCAAAGGCCAGTGCAGGCGGTAAACCTAGGGATGTATGCGCCACGAATATAACAGACGGTTTTATTCGTCGTGATCCTTAGAACCTCCCACGCTGGCGATGCATCCATAGTTGCCATGAGAATGCCCTGCGACGTGGTTGACCCATCGGCAGCGGATGGAGTGATGTGCAGTGCAAGAGCCAGGCCCTGGATTCTGGCGGCAACGATTCTCGGCTCGAGCATGGCGTTCATCGACAGCACGGTCGTGAATGTCGCTTTGCCGACGTTGCAAGCGAGCTTTCACGCCACGGTTGTCGATGTGCAGTGGGTGGTGGAGGCTTACGGGCTTTTTCTGGGGGCATTGATTCTGGTTGGTGGGTCGCTCGGCGACCTGTATGGCCGCCGCCTGATTTTTCTGGCGGGTGTGACAATATTTGGCGCGGCCTCGGTTGCTTGCGGTGTTTCGTCGAGTATCAACGGTCTAATTTTGGCGCGAAGCATTCAAGGCGTAGGCGCGGCGCTCCTGGTGCCGGGCAGCCTCTCGATTATCAGCGCCTCGTTTGACCAGCAGAGCCGCGGACAGGCGATCGGTACCTGGTCGGGTTTTACCGCGATTACAACGGCGATTGGTCCAGTTCTGGGCGGTTGGCTGGTGCAACACGCATCGTGGCGCTGGATATTTTTTATCAACCTTCCTCTCGCGGCGGCGGTGATCGCGATTTCGATGTGGCGAATTCCGGAAAGCCGCAGTGCCGCTTCGCGCCGACTGGATTGGCTGGGAGCGATCCTGGTGACGCTGGCACTCGGTGGCATCGTGAACGGGTTCATCGAGTCCACCGATCTGGGCTGGAGAAATCCCATCGTCTTAGGAAGTACGATTGTTGGCTTCGGCTGCGTTGTCGCGTTCGTCCTGATTGAGAGGTATGAGAGTTCGCCGATGGTGCCGCTGGCATTGTTCAAGAACGCGAGCTTTAGCGGGGCTAATTTGCTGACCTTATTCCTATATTCAGCGGTCGGAATTTTCTTTTTTCTGTTCCCCCTGAACTTGATTCAAGTTCAAAGATATTCTTCAACCGCGACGGGAGCAGCGATGCTTCCTTTCATTCTGCTAATGTTTCTGCTTTCGCGATGGTCGGGAGGGCTGGTGGCGCGGTACAGGGCGAGAGGTCCGTTGATCGTCGGTCCTCTGGTGGCGGCGCTGGGGTTCATGCTGTTTGCTCTGCCCTCGATTGCCGGCGACTATTGGAAAACATTTTTCCCCGCGATCATCGTGCTCGGGCTGGGGATGGCTGTTACGGTGGCTCCGCTCACCACGGTGGTGATGAACTCGGTTGGCGAAGACCGGGCCGGGACGGCCTCGGGAGTCAACAATGCGGTCGCCCGGGTTGCAGGAGTGCTGGCAATTGCCGTGCTAGGGATTGTGATGGTCTACGCTTTTCGCTTTTGTCTGGAGCGCAAATTACTGCATATCCCCCTGCCGTCGGAGGCGTTGCAAGCGATTCGAAACGATGAGATCAAACTGGCTGGCCTGCAGGTTCCCAGCAGCCTCGATCCAGGTCAGGCCTCCGCCGTTCAAAAGGCGATTTGGGAGGCTTTCATCTTTGGATTCCGAATTGTTATGTTGATCTGTGCCGGGCTATCGCTGGCAAGTGCAGCGGTGGCCCGGAGCATGATTCCGAACGGCCCGGGGCGGTCGGGAGAATAAGACTCCCGTTTCCGGCCTCTGGGGCTCGTCCCCCAAAATTTACCTGCTGAAACGGGCGAAAACTGTGGCAGAATGGCGGCATTAGATTTGGGTCGCCTGGGGGTGTGTATGTCCTGCCGGAAAGCCTGCCTGATTCTTGTTGTTGTAACGTTCTCTGCTTGCGCATCCGCGCAAGTTTCTCGTTCAGAACAAGTGCAGATCGCGCCACCGGTGATACGCGCCATCGAGCCTCCGGCACACGATGCGACGGCGGCCGACCTGGAGCAGCAAGCGGATTCGCTGCGCGCCGACAAGCTGTATCTGGATGCGCTCGATTATTATCGGGCTGCACTGAGCAAGAAGCAGAATGATGCGCGCCTGCTGAATAAAATCGGCATTACAGAGCTGATGATGCAGCGCTATCATGAGGCGCAGAAGTCGTTTGAGCGCGCTGTCCGGGCCGATCATGATTTCGCCGATGCGTACAACAATCTGGGCGTGATTCTCTACGAGAGCAAGCGCTGGAACGCGGCGATTAAGCAGTATGAGAAGGCGATCGCCAAGGACAGCAGTTCGGCGTCGTTTTATAGCAACCTGGGAGCGGCTCTTTTTTCCAAGCGGGAGTTTGAGCGCGCCGTGGCCGCTTATCAGAAAGCGCTGGAGATGGATCCGGATGTGTTCGGGCGAACGTCTCGAAACGGAGTGCAGGCGCAATTGCCCAGTCCTGAGGACCGGGCGCGCTACGACTACACGGTCGCCAAACTTTACGCGAAGATGGGTCTGCCAGAACAATCGCTGGAATATTTGAGGAAGGCCAAGGAAGACGGCTACCGGGATCTTAAAAACGTATATAAGGATGTGGAATTTGCGGAGCTGCGCAAGAATCCGCGCTTTACTGAATTGATGGCGTTGAAGACGCCGGTGATTGCAAATTAGCGTAAGGATTTGGCGTCGGAACAATTACAAAGTTTTACAAAATTAGACGGAACTTGTTCGAGTTCTGGGGTTTAATCATTGCACATACTCCTGAAAACAACAGGGTGAGTAAGGAGAAACGGTAGCCCATCGGATGCTGACCCGAGCACGCCCCAAGCAAGCATCCGGTGGGTATTTTTGTTTGGCAGCGGCTAGCAATAAGCAGTTAGCAATTAGCTCCAGAGGTGAATGCGAGTTGTAGCTGCCAACTGCTTATTGCCAACTGCGTTTTCATAAAAGCGAACATTTTACGAAACAACATCTTCCGGCTACAATAGCCGGATGCCGTCCCTTCCTGCATCGCTTGCTTGGGCTCATCCTCTGGTGGCGGAGTGGTTTGTGCAGCGGTTTGGCACTCCAACAGAACCGCAGGAGCAGGGGTGGCCGCACATTCTTGCCGGACGTACGACGTTGATTTCGGCGCCCACCGGGTCGGGCAAGACATTGGCTGCATTTCTTGCATGCATCGACCGGTTGGTGCGCAAGGCGTTGGTGGGCGAGCTTGCGGACCGTACGGAAGTCCTCTATGTCTCGCCGCTGAAGGCGCTGGGCAACGACATTCAGAAAAATCTGGAAATTCCTCTCGGGGAGATTCTTGCGCTGGCGGGGGAGCGCGGGATGCTCATGCCGGAGATTCGCACGGCGGTTCGCACCGGCGACACACTGATGCACGAGCGCCGCGCGATGCTGAAGCGGCCGCCGCACATTTTGGTGACCACGCCGGAGTCGCTCTACATATTGCTGACTGCGGATAAGAGCCGCGCGATTTTGCGCGATGTCGAAACCGTGATCGTGGATGAAATCCACGCGGTCGCCGACGATAAGCGTGGAGCGCATTTAACGTTGTCGCTGGAACGGCTGGAGGCGCTGACGTATAAGCGGCCGGTGAGGATCGGGCTGTCCGCGACGCAGAAGCCGATTGAAGAAGTGGCGCATTTCTTGACGGGGTGCGTGCCGGAAACCTCAGCGGCTGAAGCCGCTCTCAATCCGGACGGCACTCCGGCGCGGCTGAAAGCCGCACCCTTTCAAAACGTTGATCCAGTCATCGTCAATATTGGGCACAAGCGCAAGCTGGATATGGCGGTGGAAGTTCCGTCGATGCCGCTGGTGCCGGTGGCTTCGAACGAAATGTGGGACGAGGTTTACGACCGGCTGGTGGCTTTGGTGGGACAGCATCGGTCGACCCTGGTGTTTGTAAATACACGGCGCATGGCCGAGCGCGTGGCGCATCAACTGGGAGAACGGTTGGGAGAAGAGAATGTTGCCGCGCACCATGGCAGCCTGTCGCGCAAGTTGCGGCTGGCGGCGGAGAAGAAGCTGAAAGAAGGCCAGGTGCAGGTGTTGGTGGCGACCGCGTCGCTCGAGTTGGGAATTGATATTGGCACGGTTGATCTGGTCGTGCAGATTAATTCGCCGCGAGCCATTGCGGTGACGCTGCAGCGCGTGGGACGGTCTGGGCACTGGCGCGGCGCGGTTCCCAAGGGACGATTGTTGGCCACGACTCGCGACGACTTGCTGGAGTGTGCGGCGCTTGTACGGGCGATCCGGCAGGGCGACCTGGACCGGTTGATGATTCCTGAATCGCCGCTAGATGTTTTAGCGCAGCAAATTGTGGCCGCGTGCTCCGCCGAAGAGTGGGACGAAGAAGAGATGTTCGCGCTGGTGCGGCGCGCGTATCCCTATCGCAATTTAACGCGGGCAACTTTCGACTCGATTTTGGAAATGCTGGCCGAGGGCATCGCGGCGAAGCGCGGACGGTATGGCGCTTACATTCATCACGACCGGGTGAACGGCAAGCTGCGAGCGCGGCGCGGGGCGCGGCTGGCGGCGATCACCAGCGGTGGTGCGATTCCGGATAATTCGCTGTATGCGGTGGTGGCCGAACCCGATGGCTTGGTGGTAGGAACGGTGGATGAAGATTTCGCGGTGGAGAGCAACCGCGGCGACATCATGCTGCTGGGAAATACGTCGTGGATGATCCGGCGCATCGAAACCAACGCTGGCCGCGTACTGGTGCAGGATGCACATGGTGCGCCGCCGAGCGTGCCGTTCTGGCGGGGCGAAGCTCCAGCGCGCACGCAGGAATTATCGGAGCACGTTGGAACGTTGCGGGAAAAAATCAGCACGATGCTGCCGCACACTTCACCGGTGGGTTTCTCGGCAACGCAGCCGGATGTGGCGGCGGCGGTTTTGTGGCTAAAAGACGAATGCGGGCTGGATGATTCCGGCGCAGAGCAGGCAATCGAATATGTTCTGCAGGGTCGCGCGGTTTTAGGCGCGGTGCCCACGCAGACAACGGTGATCGCGGAGCGCTTTTTCGACGAAGGCGGCGGGATGCAGTTGGTGATCCACGCACCGTTTGGTGGGCGCATTAACAAGGCGTGGGGACTGGCGCTGCGCAAGCGGTTTTGCGTGGGATTTAATTTTGAGTTGCAGGCGGCGGCGACCGATAACGGTTTGAACATCGCATTGGCCGAGCAGCACAGTTTTCCTCTGGGAGATGTTTTCAATTTTTTGCAGGCAGCGACGGTGCAGCCGATTCTGGAGCAGGCGGCGTTGGATTCTCCGATCTTTGCCACGCGCTGGCGGTGGGACGCAAACCGGGCGTTGGCGCTTTTGCGATTTCAGAATGGCAAAAAAGTTCCGCCACAAATTCAGCGCATGCGGTCGGACGATCTGCTGGCTTCGGTTTTTCCCGACGCGGCGGCGTGCTTTGAAAACATCCAGGGCGAGCGGCAAATTCCTGATCATCCGCTGGTGGGCGAGGTGATGAAGGATGTGCTCACTGAGGCGATGGATATTGAAGGCCTGAAGGCCGTGTTGAGCGGGCTGGCGGATGGACGGATTCGTTGTATCGCGGTCGACACGCCGGTGCCGTCGCAGTTTTCACACGAGATTTTAAACGCGAATCCCTACGCTTATTTGGATGACGCGCCTCTCGAAGAGCGGCGGGCGCGCGCGGTGCAGATGCGGCGTATGCTGCCGGAATCGGTGCTGGAAGAAGTGGGCGGGCTCGATCCGGCGGCGATTGCACAGGTGCGGGATGAGGCTTGGCCGGATGTGCGGGACGCGGACGAGTTGCACGATGTGCTGCATACGTTGGTGGCGCTGCCGCAGTCCGCGCACGATGGTGCGGGAAGGTGGGCTTATCACTTCGAGCGGCTGATCGGTGAAGGGCGCGCTGCGTCAGCAGTTGCAGATGATCAGGTTTATTGGGTCGCGGCGGAGCGTGCCAAAACTTTTTCGGTTTTATTTCCTAAGGCGCAATTTGCGCAGGCGTTGGCTGATGTGGAGACGACGGCGTTGACTCGGGACGACGGTCTGCTGGCCTTGGTTACGGGATGGATGTCGCATTTGGGGCCGGTGACGGCAACGCAACTCGGTGAGACTTTGGGCATTTCTCCGGAGGAGATTACGAATGCTCTGCTTCGCATGGAAGCTAGCGGGACCGTGCTGCGGGGAAACTTCAGTGGCGAGGCTGCGCGGGCGAGTCGCCCGCGCCCACACGAGCTGCCCTTGCCTGCCGAGCATGAAATCGAGTGGTGTGAGCGGAGGCTGCTGGCGCGGATTCATCGGCTGACGGTCGCGACCTTGCGCAAGCAGATTGAGCCGGTGACGGCGGCGCAATTTATGCAGTGGCTATTGCGCTGGCAGCATGTGGCTGCGGGGACGCAGGTGGCGGGCGAGCGGGGCACGCTCGAAGTGCTGCGGCAGTTGCAAGGGTTTGAAATTCCGGCGAATGCGTGGGAGCGGCAAGTGCTGGGTCGGCGCATTGTGGATTACGATCCGAAATGGCTTGACCAGCTTTGCTTGACGGGGGCTGTGGGCTGGGGAAGATTGTCACCGCATCCGGCGACGCTGGACTATTCGAGCGGGCGGGGAAGTGAGGGTGAGCCGGCCCCGAGGCAGCGAAGGGTGATTCCAACCAGCGTCGCTCCGATTACATTTTTCGTGCGGGAGGATGCGGACTGGATGACCCCGCGGCATCCGGGGGCGGAGGTTTCGGAAAATAACGGATTGAGCCACGGAGCGCAGAAGGTGCTGGATTTTCTGCGGCAGCGCGGCGCGTCGTTTTTTGCGGACATTGTGCGCGGTACGGAAAAGTTGAAGGCGGAAATCGAGACGGCGCTTTGGGAGTTGGTGGCGGCTGGGCTGGTAACTGCCGATGGGTTCGACAATCTGCGGTCGCTGATCGACCCGAAGCGGCGGTCGGGGCAAGGCAGCGGGCGGGCGATGCGTCCGCGGCACAACGCGGGGCGCTGGGCTTTGCTGCATGCCGAGGAAGTGGTGGAGCGGCCGCGCGCGGTGGAAGCGGCTTGCTGGATGCTGCTGCGCCGTTACGGCATTGTCGTCCGAGACGTGCTGGCGCGGGAGGCGAACCTGCCACCGTGGCGCGAGTTGCTGGGCGGCTTCCGCCGGCTGGAAGATCGCGGCGAGATTCGTGGCGGGCGCTTTGTTGATGGATTCTTGGGCGAGCAATTCGCTTTGCCCGTGGCGGTGGACTCGGTGCGAGCATTGCGCCGGCTCAATGCCGCTTACGAAGGGAACCCGCAGAGCAGGGTCGCGCAAGACAGGATCGCGCAAGAGACGATTACGCTCTCGGCGGCCGATCCGCTGAATCTGGTCGGGATCCTGGTGCCGGGGGAGCGCGTGCCGGCGATTTCCGGGAACAGCGTCACTTATCGGGATGGTGCCGCGATGGCAGTGGATGCGATTCCTGCCGCAGCTGGGAATGAGGCGGTAGCAAGCTAGGGTCGGATTTCTCTCGCATCGACTTGGGGAAGGCTAGCCGGAGAGAGTGGCGAATAGGTCTCGTGATCTGAGTTGTTCGCCGTGGGTTCGACACACAAATAAAATCAAGGATCCGATGAGGGGGCCCCTCGGATCCCTGATTCGACCAAGCTCAGCAAGACGTATCCAAAAAGCGCTTCCCCCATCGCTTTCTGCCGAGCAGTGGCGCATTCGACACAATGCATGTCGATGGCCAGCCATCTTTGAGGCTGTGCAAAGACTGTGAATATCGCGATAATCGATTGTTTTGTATATGGTTGCAGGAATTTTTTGGTACCGACGCTGCCGTCGTCACTGCGCCGAATCGGCGCAGATTGCTATCCGATCAGATAGCGCGCTCTATCCGTTCGGATAACGGAAAAAATCGATTTCACCAGTGAATTCAGGGTGGAAGTGTGATAAAAAGTGCGCGAGGTAAGTACGATTGCGCCCTAGACTTGTAGTGCTCTCCGGGCCCCTGAAAGATTCAACCATTCCTTTACCTGAAGGTGAAATTACCATTGGGAGGGAAGCCTCCAATGGCATTGCAGTCACCGATCCCTCTGTCTCGCGAAAACATTGCCGTCTGAGTTGCGAGGACGGCAGATACCGAGTGCAGGACCTCGATAGTCGCAACGGTACTTTGGTGAATGGCTCCGCCGTCGAAGAGCAGTGGCTGAGGCATGGGGACGGGATCGCAGCTGGGGACTCGTCTTTTCTCTTTCTCGAGGAGGAAGAACTTGCGCCGATTGCCAGCCACGTGGAGTTCGAAGACGTACAGGGTACGGCAGAGACGACCGTCATCCATCCCCGGGATGTGATCTATTTGCAGCCGGACCGGCTTTCGCGAGAGCTGCCTGAAGGCTCGCGTCTCGCCCGCAACTTGAATGCATTGTTGAAGATAAGCCAGATCGTGCATGCGATTCGCGATCTCAACGAACTGCAGCGGCAGCTATTGGAGCTGATTTTTGAAGTGGTTCCCGCAGGCCGCGGCGCGATCTTGTTGGCGGATCACGAGGGCCAACAATTCAATTCGACTTTTGCCCGGGTGCGGCAGGCAGGGCAATCACAGTTAGTGAAGGTAAGTAGCACGATTGCCAGGCGGGTTCTGGAGCAGGGCATCGCGCTGTTAGGCAGTGACGTTCCGACTTCCGGAGAGTTGGGAAAAATCGAGAGCCTGGCGGCGTCTCAGGTGCGGTCGCTGCTGTGCGTGCCCTTAACCGTGTTTCCGAAAGTGATTGGATGTATTTACCTGGACAGTGACAGCCTCAGCGGTCGGCTTGACGGAGAGCACCTGCTCCTGGTGACAGCGATTGCCGGCATTTCGGCGATGGCGCTGGAGAATGCGAGGCACCTCGCGTGGCTGGAGGAGGAGAACGAGCGGCTTACGGTCGAGATCGGCCAGGAGCGCAGCCTGGTCGGCGAAAGCCCAAAAATGAAGGAGGTCTACCAACGTGTGAAGCGCGCGGCACCGGCGGAGTCGACGGTGTTGATTGAAGGCGAGAGTGGAACCGGCAAAGAGCTGGTGGCATGGGAGTTATACCGTAACAGTCAGAGAATGGGTAAGCCGTTTGTGGCCATCAATTGCGCTGCGATTCCGGAGAACCTCTTGGAAAGCGAATTATTTGGCTACGAGCCTGGAGCCTTTACCGGAGCCGTCCGCCTGAAGAAAGGCCGGTTCGAAATGGCCGACAAGGGCGTAGTTTTTCTCGACGAAATCGGCGAACTGGTTCCCGCGCTGCAGGTCAAACTGCTGCGCGTGCTGCAGGAACGCGAGTTCGAACGTGTCGGCGGGACCCGTACCATCAGGGTGGATATCCGCATCATTGCCGCCACCAACTGCAATTTGTGGCAGGCGGTGTGCGACGGCACCTTTCGCGAGGACCTGTATTACCGTTTGGCCGTGATAAAGATAGTGCTGCCTCCGCTGCGGGATCACCGGGAAGATATTCCAATGCTTGCGCGCCATTTCGTGCAAAAATATGCTCAACGCTACAAAGTGAAGCCTAGGCCGATTTCCCGCGAGGCCATGGACCGCCTGGTGAACTACGACTGGCCCGGCAACGTGCGTGAACTAGAAAACGCAATCGAGCGTGCGCTGGTTCTAGGGGACTCCGATACGGTTCTGCCCGAGGATCTGCCAGAATCGCTGTTGGAATGCGCTCCGACGCCAGAGATGACCGAGGGGAAATATCACTCTGCAATCAGGGAATCGAAGAAGAAACTGGTTCTCGACGCAATGGAGCAGGCGCATGGCAACTATGCCGAGGCGGCGGATATTCTAGGCATGCATCCCAACAATTTGCATCGCCTGATCCGCAAGCTTGGGTTGAAGGATATCCTGAAGGAACGCTACCCACGCGGATGAAGCGGGCGGGACGGGTAGTTTTCTTTCACCTCAAAAGGAGAAAGAGCAGCTATGGCAGGCGCAGCTGCATCAGGCGAGCGGGATCGAGATAGGTGCCCTGCCATCGCACTGCCACATGAAGATGCGGACCCGTGGCGCGGCCGGTGCCTCCGCTCAAGCCGATGACTTGGCCACGTTTTACATGATCGCCCTCCTTCACTTTGAACTCGGAAAGATGCAGGTAGAGAGTCAGCAGACCCTGTCCGTGATCCAGTACAACGAAATTGCCCTCGAAATAGAGCGGGCGAGCCAGCAACACTGTGCCGTCATTCATGGCTTCGACCGAAGTGCCGCTGGGGACACGGAAATCGAGGCCCAAGTGAGGGCTCGAGGTTTTGCCATTGAAGATGCGCTGTGAGCCGAAGACGTCGGAGATTGCGGCCGTAGCCGGTTCTGCGAATTTGCCCGACCACTCGCGCTCTGGAGTGATGCGGCTGAGGTAATCCTTTTTTATTTCTTGTCCTTCTTGAATTTGTTTTTGCTGCTCGGGGCTGGGCTCGGTGAATTTGCTTTCGACGCTGAGCTTGACTTCGATCTTGGGATACTTGCCCTTGGCGACGGTGAACTTGCGGCTGAAAGAAACCTTCTCGCTCGGGAGTTTCCCGGCAACCGCTTCGCCAGCGAGTTCGAGAGGGTAAGTTCCGGGAGCCGTTTCCAGGCTCACGCCTCCTAATGCGTACCACGTTCTAGTTTTCGCATCGAAGCTGAAAGAGAGTTCGTGTCCGATCCAAGTTGCGCTCAGCGACGTCAGCCGCGTGGGGGGGGTGACCTGAAATAATACCGGGCCACCGTTGACTAGGCGCGTGGGCTGAGCGCGCACGGTCCAGTTCGCGGCAGAGGCAGGCGAGATTGTGATGAAAAATGACCAGAGCAGGAAAAGCAATCCCCGGCAGGGAAAGGGAAGATGTGGGAACGACCGATTCACTCCGCTAGAGTAGCACTCGTCAATCCTAGGCTCGCGGTATGCTACTTCTTCAATTCCGTGTCCAAGTTAGTTCGCCGATGGGCAAGTTGATCGGCTGCAGAAGCTGGGTCTTTTACGAGAAAGTCGGCGGTATAATCTTTGGCAATATCTGGCCGCCCGGGTTGGCATTGACACGTGCTGGCATACGACACGACTCTGACGCCCTGGCCATGGCTTGATCGGAGCAAGTCGCAACTGGTTGGATTCAGTGGCATCGCGTGCATAAGAGCCTGCTGGAGGGGATTTTGATGACCACATTGTCTCAGGACGTGCGGTATGGACTGCGGCAGCTTTGGAAGAGTCCCGGTTTTACCATCGTAGCGGTGCTTTCCCTGGCTTTGGGTGTGGGCGCCAACACGGCGATTTTCAGCATCGTGGATGCGGTTTTGTTGCATTCTCTTCCCTTCGCCCATCCCGACCGTCTGGTGAAGATCGTGGCCAACAATCGCGGCGTGGGCGCGCACGATATGGGGCTCTCCGTTCCCGAAATGGACGATCTCAGAACAAGAGCGGGCGTCTTTGACCAAGTGACCGCTCTCAGGGGAAGCGCCGCTAATTTGACCGGTTCCGAACGTCCGCAACGCCTCGAAATCCAGATTGTCAGTCCCAATTACTTCTCTATGCTCGGCACTTCGGCGCACCTCGGGCGGGTATTCGGTCCGGGCGACGAGGCGCAGGGTTTCGCAGAAGCGATCGTGATCAGCGATAGCCTTTGGGCCAGAGGGTTCGGCAGAGATCCCGGAATTTTGGGGCGAAGGGTGCAAATCGACAAAGATCCCTACATGATTGTCGGTGTTCTCCCGCCTGGATTCCGCCATCCGGGCGCCACGGTTACTACGGATGTAGAAGTATGGATAACCGGGGGATTCCGGGCCGATCCCTTCCCCAAGCCAGAGCGTAGCGTGCAGATAGTGACCGGAGCGATCGGGCTTTTGAAGCCTGGAATTAGCCGGGAGCAAGCGCAGTTGCGGTTGAATGCCTTCGCGGCCCAGCTGCGGGCAGAATTTGCCACCGACTATCCTGCCGGGTCCGATTGGTCGATTGAGATTGAACCCTTGCAGGAGTCGCTGGTCGGTGATGTCCGGCCTATGTTGCTGGTACTGATGGGCGCGGTGGTGCTGATCATCCTTCTGGCCTCAGTCAACGTCGCGAACCTTCTCCTGGCCCGAGCTTCCGGAAGACAACGGGAGATGGCGGTGCGGCTGGCCCTAGGAGCAAGCCGCTCGCGCATGATCCGGCAATTGCTCACCGAATCAATGATTCTATCTCTGGTCTCCGGTATTGTCGGCGTTCTAACGGCAATGGTAGCGTTGCATTTTGTGCAGTTTCTACCCGCCCGAATTCCCCGGCTGGCCGAAGTGCAAGTGGACTGGACGGTGCTCGGCTTCGCCCTATTAGTTTCCCTTTTCGCCGGACTGGGGTTCGGGTTGGTTCCGGCCCTTCAATCCTCGAAAGCCGAAATTGCCGTGGCGATCCGGGAAGGAGCCAGGGGTTCGGGCACCAGTGGTAAAACCAACCGACTGCGCGGTGTGCTGATCGCTTCAGAGTTGGCGCTGGCGGTGGTGCTGATGGTGGGAGCGGGGCTGCTCCTGCGCACGTTTTGGGGACTGCTGCAGGAAAATCCCGGCTTCAATCCATCTAGAATTGTCGCTGCCAGCACCCGGCTGCCGATACCCAACGATCCCCAAATGGATCGCTACGCCCAACCTGAGATCTTGAACAGTTTTGTGCGGGAAGCAGTGCGGCGTGTGCGGGCTCTCCCGGGCGTCGATCTCGCCTCCATGACCACCGATTTACCAGTCACTCACTTGTCGCGGCGCGTCCCCATCAACATTGAGGACCGTCCGGATGAGTCTCGCAAAGGCCTGTTTTCCGAAGCCACCGGTGTAACCCCTGAGTATTTCAAGGTGTTACAGGCTTCGTTGGTTCGCGGACGTTTCTTCGTGGAAGACGATCAGCCCGGTAAACAACTGGTAGTAATCGTCGATGAAAGCACGGCTCGTACCTACTGGCCGGACCGCGATCCCATTGGCCGGCGTTTGAGCTTTGGGCGCGCGGGCACCAACCCGCCGTGGCGGGCCGTGGTTGGCGTCATCAAGGACATCAAGAGTGATGGCCTCGACCAATCCGGAGATCCCCACATCTACTCACCAATCTACCAGGCTCCGGTCTACCAGGCTCCAGGAATCAGGTCTTTAAGCGTGGCGGTCCGGACATCTTTGTCCGCCACCAGCATCGAGCCGCAGATACGTCGTGAGATACAGGCAGTCGATCCCAATCTGCCGGTTTTCAATGTCCGTACAATGAATGAGGTCATTGACGGTTCCTTGGCTTCGCGCCGCTTTTCCGCTGAATTGGTCGGCGTGTTTGCAATCCTGGCGCTTCTGTTGGCGTCAGTGGGAATTTACGGCCTGTTGGCCTACATGGTAGGTCAGCGGTCTCACGAAATCGGAGTGCGCATGGCCTTGGGCGCCATGCCCTCGACCATTGGGAAAATGATTGTGAGCCGGGGCGCGGGGCTGGCTGGCATTGGAGTGGTGGTCGGCCTGATCTTGTCGGGGATCATGGCCCCGCTGATCTCCAGTTTGCTGTACGGAGTTCGGCCTATTGATCCTGAAGTGTTTATCGCTGTGCCATTGATCCTCATGGTGGTTGTACTTTTGGCGAGCTACATACCGGCGCGGCGCGCGGCCAGGGTGAACCCGATCGTCGCCTTGCGCGAGAGTTGACACATCACCGAGGACAGGGCCGTCGAGAGCGCCAAGTTCTCTCGGCAAAGCAATTTCACCGGTCCACCCGCCCAGCTTTGCGAGCTGGCAATTGGGCAGTTGCTGGCAAAACGCGGCAACTCCACAACCATCGCAGGTTGATCCGCAGGTGCTTGGCAATGGACGGCGGAGAATTGGTGGACCTGGTCGGGATCGAACCGACGACCTCTTCCATGCCATGGAAGCGCGCTCCCAGCTGCGCCACAGGCCCACGATTCGACGCCGAAAAAGCCAAGGCCGGCTATTCGGGATCGAAGGGAAGTGCTGCATCATTTTCGCCCACATTGCCGGGATAGTCAACGCGCGCGATTTCCCTCTTTGTTTCCACAGGCATCTTCTGCCATAATTGTTCGTGCACCCCACCTGCACCATTTTTCAAACAAAATTTAGAGCGAGGAACAGATGCCAGCGAAGTACATCTTTGTAACGGGCGGAGTTGTGTCTTCTCTAGGCAAGGGATTGGCGGCGGCTTCCATCGGATGTTTGCTGGAGAGCCGTGGGCTCAAAGTGAACCTGATGAAGTTTGATCCTTATCTGAACGTGGATCCGGGGACGATGTTGCCGTTTCAGCATGGCGAGGTTTTTGTAACCGACGACGGCGCGGAAACCGATCTCGATCTCGGCCACTACGAACGCTTCACGCACGCCAAACTTTCTCGCGACAACAATTGGACCACGGGCCGTCTCTATGAGCAGATCATCGCCAAAGAGCGGCGCGGCGATTATCTGGGCAAGACGGTGCAGGTGATTCCGCACGTGACCAACGAAATTAAAGCGGCGATGAAAAAAGTGGCGCAGGACGTTGATGTTGCCATTGTCGAGATCGGCGGCACAGTGGGTGACATCGAGTCGCTGCCGTTCATGGAGGCGATTCGCCAGATGCGGCAGGAACTGGGCCGCGAGGATACGCTGTTCGTTCACGTGACGCTGGTGCCGTTCATCGCGGCGGCGCAGGAACTCAAGACCAAACCGACGCAGCACTCAGTGAAAGAACTGCTGAGCATCGGAATTCAGCCCGATATTCTGCTCTGCCGTACCGATCGTTTTCTCGCAAAGGAGTTGAAGTCGAAGATTGCGCTTTTCTGCAATGTGCAGGAAGAAGCTGTAATCACGGCTAAAGACGTGGCTTCTGTTTACGAAGTGCCACTGGTGTTTGCGAACGAAGGCGTGGACACGCTGGTCCTGAAATATTTACATATGGAAGCAAAGGACCGCGATCTTTCGAAGTGGGAAGACATAGTGCATCGCGTCTACAACCCGAAGGACACGGTCACGATTGGAATTGTCGGCAAATATGTGGAGTATGAAGATTCGTACAAGTCGCTGAAGGAAGCGCTGATCCATGGCGCGCTGGCGCACAATCTGAAGCTTCAACTGAACTGGATTGAGGCTGAGGGACTGGAAGCCGCCGACCCGAGCAGCATTGAAGCGCAGCTTGAAGGGTATGACGGAATTCTGGTTCCAGGGGGTTTTGGCAAGCGTGGCATTGAGGGAATGCTGATCGCGATTCGATATGCGCGCGAGAATAACGTCCCGTACTTTGGAATTTGCCTGGGAATGCAGACCGCTTGTGTGGAGTTTGCCCGCAACGTGGTGGGCTTGGAAGAAGCGAACTCGAGCGAGTTCAATCAGGCGACACCGCATCGCGTGATCTACAAGCTACGCGAATTGCGCGGCGTGGAAGAACTTGGCGGGACCATGCGATTGGGCGCGTGGACTTGCAAGATTGAGCCGGGCACTCTGGCGCACAAAATTTATAACAAGCTTGAGATCAGCGAGAGGCACCGGCATCGATACGAATTTAATCGCGAATACGAAGAGCCCATGGTGGCCGCGGGGCTGCGCATCTCGGGGTCGACGCCGGATGGAACTTACGTGGAGATGATCGAACTGCCGAACCATCCGCATTTCATCGGATGCCAGTTTCATCCTGAGTTCAAGTCGAAGCCGTTAGAGCCGCATCCACTGTTCAGCACGTTCATTGCGGCGGCGTACAAGCATGGGTCGAAGCGGCGAGAAGAAAAAGAGATCGCTTCGGTTGAAATGTTTCATCGTCCGGAAAAGGTTACGCACCGTTAAACACAGGTTCACCACTGAGGCGCAGGGAATTTCTCTGAGCCTCTGGGTCTCTGTGGTGAAAGCCTCTTCGCGAGATTGATGCCTACCTCATTTCAAATCGGTGAAGTCCACGTCGGCTCCGGCAATCTCTTCCTGATTGCCGGGCCGTGCGTGATTGAAAGCGAAGAGCACGCCATTCGCATGGCTGAGATCATCAAGGGCGTCACGCGGGCGCTGGGAGTTCCATTTATTTTCAAGGCCAGCTACGACAAAGCAAACCGCACCTCGATTCGAAGTTTTCGCGGGCCGGGAGTGAAGGAAGGCCTGCGCATTCTGCGAAAGATCAAGGATGAGGTTGGCGTTCTCGTCCTTACGGACGTTCCTGAGGTCGCTGATGTTGGGCGAGTTGCCGAGGTCGCGGATGTGTTGCAGATCCCAGCGTTTCTTTGTCGGCAAACCGATCTCGTCGTGGCGGCGGCGTTGAGTGGACGCGCCATTAACATCAAGAAAGGACAATTCGTCTCGCCGTGGGATATGCGGCACGCAGTGGAGAAGTGCCGCGAGGCCGGCAACTCACAAATTTTCCTCACGGAACGCGGCACAAGTTTTGGCTACAACAATCTGGTCGTCGACATGCGCTCGCTCGCCATCATGCGCAAGTTTGCGCCGGTGGTTTTCGACGCGACGCATTCCGTGCAGTTGCCCTCCGCGCAATCCGGTGACGGCGGACCGGCGGTGAGCGGCGGACAGCCCGAGTTTATTCCTGTGCTGGCGCGGGCTGCGGTAGCGGCCGGCGTGGATGGAGTTTTTCTCGAAGTGCACGACAAGCCGAAAGAGGCGAAGTCCGACGGAGCGAATGCGCTGGAGTCTACGAAGCTTCGTGAAGTGTTGAAGGAGTTGCTGGCGGTGAGGCAAGCGTTGGATGTAGCGCGAGCCACTCCGTGAGGCACGAACCCGAGTTGAACGGTTTTCAAATGGTAGCCTTGCCTAAAGTGCTGAAAGTGGCGCACTCCACGCTGTAGGTTTCCTGCGAAACTCCGATTGAATCATTCGTGGTTCCGTGAATGTCCCGAAGGGACAAAACAATTTAGCCCAGCGCTTCAGCGCTGGGTAGGCTAGGGAAAAGGGAACCTAGTCCCGGAGGGACGGCACAAATCTAACCCAATACGTACGCCGGATCATACTCAACACCGTATTTCTTCAAGAACGCAACAAACTCCTCTTTAGAACTCTTCTTCGCATGGTGTTCCCGTTGGCCTCGGATGTAATCAACGACATCCCGCGTCTGCGACGCGCTCACGCTGAAGGCACCATACCCTTCCTGCCATGCAAAACGAGAATCCGTTCCGCGATTGTCATTGATCCATTTCGACGAGCTGCCTTTGAGAAACTGAACCGCTTTTGCAAGAGGCAAGGTGGGCGGAAGGATTAGGAGAGCGTGCACGTGATCCTCGACTCCGCCCACGATCATAGCTTCGAAGCCTTGATTATGAGCGATGCCAGCCATATAGGCCCAGAGCTTCGGTTGGAGTTCTTGGGATAGGGTCTTCTCACGATTCTTCGTGCTGAAGATGATGTGAATGCGATTGCTAGAGTAGGTGTGCGACATTGTGCCGTCCCTCCGGGACTAGTTCCGTTGATTGCGTCTTTCCCCAGCGCTAAAGCGCTGGGCTAAATTGTTGTCGGCCCTCTAGGCCTCTGAAAGCGCTAGGCTAAGTTGTTTTCGGGCCTTCGGGCCTCCGGGCATGCAACTGGAAAGCGAGCGCGTCTTATATTGGAGAACCCAGAGCTCCGCTAGCGTTCGGCGAAATACTAGAATCATCAAGAACTAGCGGGGTGTGACATGTATCACACTCTTTCTACGAAGTGCCGATCGGCTCCCATTCTGGTATGAACTCGGCTCGCCCGGACGTGGTAAATTTGAATTTCCGCATGAAACAGATCGCTAACTGGGCGTTGAACGTTGCCACGATGCGTGGGGCGAGCTATGCCGATGCGCGCATCGTCAGCCAGAGAAGCCGCGCGCTTACTACGAAGAACGGCAAGGTGGGCAGTGCGTCTGATGCCGAGTCTGAAGGGATGAGCGTGCGTGTCCTGTCCGACGGCGCGTGGGGATTTGCCGCTTCTGAAGATTTGTCTCGCACGGGCGTTGAAGCGACCGCGGCCCACGCGGTGGAAATCGCACGAGCTTCGGCGCAAGTGAAGCAGCAGGATGTGCGCCTTGCGCCAGAGAAATCGGTCACTGCCGAGTGGGTCACTCCTCATGTAATCGATCCGTTCTCGATTCCGGTCGAGCAAAACATCGCGCTGTTGCTGAGCATCGACTCCGAATTGCGCTCGGTGGAAGGCGTTACGCTGGCTGAGACCAACCTCAACTTCAATCGCGAGGAGCAGTGGTTTGTATCGTCGGAGGGGACGGACATTCATCAGACCAAGTATTCCGCCGGCGCGGGATATGCGGCTTACGCGTTTGCGGGCAATGAGATTCAAAAGCGCTCGTATCCTAATTCTTACGGCGGACAGTGGCAGAACAAGGGATATGAGCTGATCGAAGAATTAAAGTTGGTCGAGAATGCGCGCCGGATTGCCGAAGAGGCGGTTGCACTGCATCATACCGACCAGTGCCCGGAGGGCGTGTTCGACATTATTCTGGATAGCTCTCAGTTGGGTTTGCAGATTCACGAGTCGATTGGACATCCAATTGAACTGGATCGCGTGCTGGGCATGGAGGCGAATTTTGCGGGGACATCTTTTCTGACGCTCGACAAGTTGCGCACGCTGCGCTATGGCAGCGAGATGGTCAACGTGGTCGCAGATGCGCGCCAGGAGCACGGACCGGGGCTTGGAACTTTCGGCTTCGATGACGAAGGGGTTCCCGCGCAGTGTACGCCGATTATTACTCACGGATTATTTACGGGATATCTCAGTTCGCGCGAAACCGCGCACACGATTGGAGAGAACCGCTCGGGCGGGACGTTGCGCGCTGAGGGATGGAACCGCCTGCCGATGATTCGCATGACGAACATCAGCTTGCTGCCGGGAGAGAAACCACTCAGCCTCGAGCAACTGATCGCTGCGACCGATCGTGGCGTGCTGATGCAGACGAATCGCTCATGGTCGATTGACGATAAGCGCTACAACTTTCAGTTTGGATGCGAGATCGGCTGGGAGATTAAGAACGGCAAGCGCGTACGCATGTTGAAGAATCCGTCGTATTCCGGAATCACGACAGAATTCTGGAATTCTCTGGATGCGATTTGCTCGCGCGAGGAATGGACGCTCTGGGGCACGCCGAATTGCGGCAAGGGACAGCCGCAGCAGGTGATGGGCACGGGGCACGGAGCGGCGCCTTCGCGGTTTCGGAGTATCAAGGTAGGAAGCGCGTATCGTGGAATGTGACATCTGTCACAGGAGCAATTAGCAGTTGGCAGCTAGCATCAGGACCTTATGCGAGGTGTCTGATGAAAGATTTCCGACGACTTAAAGTCTGGGAGAAAGTTCACGGTCTGACTCTGGACATTTATAAAGTTACCGCGCATTTCCCGCGGGAGGAAATGTATGGTCTCACGAGTCAGATGCGTAGGTGCAGTGCTTCAATGGGTGCAAATATTGCCGAGGGTTGCGGCAAACAAGGCAACAACGAGCTTCACCGTTTTCTGTACATAGCATCGGGGTCAGCGAGCGAACTCGACTATCACCTTTTGCTGGCGAGGGACTTAGAGTATTTGCCAGATGATGATTATCGTCGTCTAGAGCATAGTCTGGCGGAGGCGCGAAGAATGTTAACAGCGTTGCTCCAGAAGGTAGGGGCCGATCGTTTCGCTGCCAGTTGCTAATTGCCAATTGCTAAACTGCCACTTGCTAGCTACCGAATGCTAACTCGCGACCAAGCCGCCGATATCTTCGACCGCATCAAAAAGATTTCCTCTGCCGACGAGGTCGAGGTGCTTTTTTCTGGCGGACAATTCGCGCTTACCCGTTTCGCCAACAACGTCATACATCAGAACGTCGCCGAAGAAAATCACACCGTGTCAGTGCGTACAGTCTTCGCTGGACGCACGGCTCGCGCTTCCACGAACAAATTTGACGATGACAGCTTGCGGCGGGTCGTGGAATCGTCGGAGAGCCTGGCGAGGTTGCAGCATCCTGATTCGGACCTTTTGCCTATGCCGGATTTGCAGGAAGCTGCAGGCAACTGGGACGCTCCAATCGGCGAAGGGCATGTCCGAGCCACACAAGGTCCGTCGCGCTACTTTGCCGAGACTGCAGCCATTACTCCGCAGCTGCGGGCCGATGGCGTGAAGAAGATTGTCGATGTCGCGCAAAAATACAAGCTGACAACCGCTGGAATCTTTTCCAGTACGGAATCTGTTGAGGGTCTCTTCAATTCGCGAGGACTCAGCGCCTGGCACGCGCAGACGCTGGCGGAGACTTCCATCACTATGCTGGCTCCCGATTCTTCGGGATGGCAGAAAGCCAATTCGCCCAACGTGGAGAACATCGATCCACTCGGCTTGGCTGAGATTGCGGCGAAGAAGGCGATCGATTCGATGCACCCGGCGGAGATTCCAGCAGGGAAGTATACTGTGATTCTTGAACCTGCCGCCGTGCTCGACATTGTTGGATTTATGTTCTGGGATTACTCGGGCATGGCGATTCTCGACCAGCGCTCATTTCTGACGGGCCGCATCGGGAGTCAACTGTTCGGCGAGAACATCACGATCTGGGACGATGTGACACATCCGCTGCAGACGGGATCTCCATTCGATGGCGAAGGAGTGCGGCGGCAACGTTTGCCGTTGGTCGAGAACGGGGTGATCAAACGCGTGGTTTATGCGCGGGCCACAGCCGAACGAATGCAGCATTCGGAATATAAAGATAAGGTCGGACCGATCGAAGCGACCGGCCATGGCTTTGCGCTACCGAACGAAATGGGCGAGATGCCATGCAACATCGTTTTTGCTGCGCCGGAAAATCGACAGACTGTGGCGGAGATGATTGCCTCCACTGAGCGAGGCGTGCTGGTTACACGGCTGTGGTATATCCGCGAAGTCGATCCCTATGAAAAAATCCTGACAGGAATGACTCGCGACGGAACGTTCCTTGTAGAAAACGGACGAGTACGCCAAGGCGTGAGGAACTTCCGCTTTAACCAAAGCCTGATCCAGATGCTGTCGAATGTCGAAGTGATGAGCGCGCCCGTGCGTTGCAGCGGCGAAGAATCGTTTGACATGGTGGCGCCGGCGATGAAGGTGCGCGACTTTGGCTTTACCGAAGTGACCAAATTTTAGCCGGCGCGGGGGCCAACGCAATCGAGGCACCAGTGCTATCGTCGCATGATTGCTACCAAGCTTGAGCGCTTCTCATCCATAAACTACCTGTTGTAAATTCCTTCTAATCCACTCATGCACAAGCAGTTAGCGCCCTTCCGTTCCATGACTTCGGTAACTTTGCACTCCCGATTCTTGGGTGTACGCTGCCCAATAGTTCCGATAAAAGGCGTTCGAGAAGAGTTGTAAGAAATCCAGATGCGCGAGCAACCGCAAGCGCTCTGGAGGGAAGGTTCGCAAGCGACGGTGTCAGGCGAAGGAACACAGGAACAGCTGACGGTGGATTCCCAGGCGGAATCTGCGATCAAGCACTATGCCGAAATGCAGAGTGCTCCGCGGTTTCCGTTACATCTGCCGGTGGAGTTGAAGTCGCAAGGCCAGGCCTGCGCGGCGGAAACGCAAAATATTTCCGCCAACGGCGTGCTCTTCGCGATGGACAGAGATGTTCCGGTCGGTTCCGCCGTCGACTTCACGATTCTCCTTCCGGGCGATGTTGTGGGCTCGCGTTGCGATATCCAGATTGACTGCCACGGCCGTGTGGTCCGCAGCTTTGAAGACAAAGGCCGTCGCGGGGTTGGTGTAGTGATTGACGAATACCATTTCGAACGAGCGTAAGGCGTAAGGAAAAGAATGGCCAGCACTTCGGTCAGGGTGGGAGAAAATCACGGCGTTCACCAGGATGTCGGCACGGGCCGGCTGATCCGCGTGATCCTGGCCGACACCCAGGCTATCTTCCGCGCCGGGCTCAGGAAGATTTTCGCGCTCGAAGACGATATCCGCGTGGTGGGGCAGGCTGAGACGCTGCCGCAAACCCAATCCGCCATCACCAAATTTTCCGCCGATGTGCTGATTTTCGAATCGGCGCTGACGCCGAATCCAGTGGAGGCCGTAACCGAGCTCCTGCGCCAGGCGCCGCAGTTGAAGATTGTTGTAGTAACGCCTACATCGGATGAACAACTTACGCTTGAGTTATTCCGGCGAGGGGCGCATGGCATTCTGTCGCGCGAGGTCGAACCGGAGTTGTTGGTCGATTGCCTCCGCAAAGTGGCTTCCGGCGAACCTTGGCTCGAGAACCAAGCCATTCATTGGGTGATGGAAGCCTACCGTGGACACAACCTGCGTCCTTCTGGAGCGCGCTCGAAAGTTCAACTCACTCCGAAAGAAACCGTGATTGTTTCATGCGTCACGCAGGGCATGAAAAACAAAGAGATCGCGGTTCGCGTGGGGACGACAGAGCAGGTCGTTAAAAATTACCTGCGAAAAGTTTATGACAAGCTGGGCGTGGCCGATCGTCTCGAGCTTGCGCTCTATTGCTTGAGCCATCACGTCGTCGATGGAGTGAAGCCGCCACCGGTGCCCGTCGCATCCGAGAACGGCAATGGAGTTAGCGCTGAGGCGAACACTTCGACGCGCGCTGCTGCAGTCGGCGTGTCGACATCTGGAAATAACTCTGGTGCGTCAAATCCAAGTGCGGTTCATTCAGTTCCGCCCACAAAACTATCCTAAGAGCTATCCCAAGTTTTCAGTTCAAAAAACACCCGGCTCTTTGTGGCTCCCCTCCACGCGGAGCCGGGCTTAGCAGGAACTGGATACCACCCAAGATGTCTGAACCCAAGGCAGGGCTTGCGGGATCTTGTGTAGACCGTCCGGCGCGGCTGGTCTCTTCCCCGCAAAGTTAGCGCAGCCGGTTAGCTGGACGCCACGTAATACGATTGGATTGCTTCTTCTCTGTTTTCACCCCTTGCCGTCCAGCGTGATGAGCATGTTGTCCATGTCCAGGTCACGGACGCGCAAAGTAAGGGCCTCCGTGATGCGGCAGCCGGTATCGAGCAGCAACAGCGTGAGCAGATGCAGCCGCCGTTGGTAGAAATGTCTTGGCTTGGGCTTCCAATTCACAAGGCGCGCGACTTGATCCGCTGTCAACGTGGGCAGATGTTCTGTGGTTTTTTCAACTGTTGAATGAATAAATGAGTACAGCCCGCTCCACACTTGCGTTCAGATCCGCTATTCCAATGAAGGTATGCATTGATTGCCCGAATTGCGGCGTTACACCCGGTTCTTGCAACCCCTTCTCTCGCATACGCATCACGGTGTCTTTCAACTGCTCTTGCGTTGGCGATTCTGAAGGCAGCCACTTGAGGCGTGCGTGTACCAAGAAACCGTGGAAGGTGATACATTTTTGAGGTAGCGGCGTTCTTGAATGAATGCTGCAATACTGCTCATAGCGGGCCTCCCTAGGCGTGTTATCAGTTTGGGAGGGGAATCCGCGTATAGTCCTGATTCGCCGGAGAGATGGCCGAGTGGCTGAAGGCGCACGCTTGGAAAGCGTGTTTACTCGAAAGGGTAACGTGGGTTCGAATCCCACTCTCTCCGCCAGTTCTAAAGCACTTAGCGACTACCAAAACCAGTCAAAACCTTTTCACGCCCTGAGCGCCATAATCGCTACCTTGGAATTCGCCTGCTTGAGTTCATCCGTAACGACTTCGCCGTAGGTGTTCATGGTTGTTCGGATATCCGAATGCCGCATGAGTTTCTGCTGCACGGCAATCGGTGCACCGGCCGCATCGAGCCACGAACGGTAACTGTGCCGCATCGTGTGAGTGCCAAATTTCCCGACGCCAGCCTTCTCCGCCGCGGCCTGAAAGCAATGCCACACCCACGGATACGAAATTGGTTTTCTCCCGATACTCACCGGCGAAGCGAATATCCAGTCCCCCGGTTCAGAGAATTCCGTTGAACGGCGCCGGGAAGATAGGACGTTCAGAATCTCCGGCGCGAGTGCCATCTTGCGCCGCGATCCTTCGGTTTTTACTTCTCCCACGCGACCGGACACGATTCCGCGCTCCACGGCGAGAGTGCTTTGCAGCCAATCGACATCGCTCCACCTGAGCGCCATACACTCACTGATTCGCAAGCCAAGACAGACACACAGGATTGCGACCGTACGGATTGGCTCCTCGAGATGGGCAACGAACAACTGAAACTGCTCCACGCTCAAGCTGCGCGGTTTCTTTTTTTCCTTCGCAGCGCCCTTGAGCCTGAACAGCGTCATTGGATTCACAGCCAGGTCAACGTATCGATGGAGCATTGCGTGTGACCACAACTGCCCGACAAGTGCCTTGATATGGCTCCTGCTTTTGGGGCTCAGAGCCAAACCGCGAAGCCAGTCTCTCACTTCAAGCGCCTGTAAATCGGTAATGGGACATTCACCCCACTTCGGCAGAATGTGATTGTCGATACGCGATTGAGAGCTTCGTCGCGTGCTGAACCGTTCCGACATTTCCGTCGCCACGAATTCTTTTGCGATTTCCTTGACCAATGGCACTACAGGTTTCGCGAAAACTTTAACCAGTGGCGCCGCTTTTTTCTTCGCCGCTTCCAACGTCGGAAGATCCCTGATATCTCCAAGCTGCTTGCTCTTGCGAACACCGTTTTCGTACCAGCGGAGATGCCAGGTTCCGAGCGACTTGCTGAATACGATGAGGTAGGGCTTCTTTGCCTTCATTGCGTGGCCCCCTGTGCAGTGGGAGTATCGGCAGATGGCTGTCCCATGAGCGCAACATCCAGATCACGGGCGAGAAAGCGGTAAACGTGGCGCTTTGTCCCCGACAGTTTGTAGCCGTGAATGCGACCTTCGCGCACCCACCGCAAGAGTGACGCGCTTGTAACCTTCAGGTAGGCAGAAGCCTCCTTTGCGGTCATCCACTCTTCGGCCATCGCCTGAATTGTGTCGATCAGCGTAATTCTCCTCTTCGGCATTGTTTGTCCTTTCTGGGGTTGGCCCCGGATTTCACTCTACTCCGCGCGCGATGGCTAGTCTCAATTTTTATGAAAGCGTCGCGGCAGCGCAGTTCCAAAAGTGAAAACCTAAAATATCCGGTTAGGTCTTATCGGCGATACGCGGACTCGCTGACGGCCTTTTCTCCCGCATCTGCATACCAACCTGATTGGTGACAACAACCGGTTCCGGAGCGTCTCCCCATAATTCCGCTGACTGCGCGGGTGGCGCTGGTGTGGAAACGGAACCCAGGAATCGGACGTTGGGGTAAGAGTGGATGATCCGAATCACTTCAGGGTCGCTGGTTTCGTACCGGCCAACCGCTATCACGACGTGGCGCTGGTCGCGAATCACATTTATCGGACGATCGATCTGGTAGCTATTGAGCGGCACCTTTGTTCTCCTTCGGCTTGAACTTCCAGTCTGGGGCGTCCCAAATCAGGGGGCTATCGTCGCCAAGATAGAACTCAACGACGGGCTTCAGGACACGGTAAGCCTTATGCGCGGCTTTCACGGTGGCAGCGACGACACCCTGAGCCTCTTGGTAATAGCAGAGGGTTTGGATATCCTCTGCCAGAGTTTTTACAGCCCCGGCCGCTTGTGCTTCTACCGGCGCGATCGCATCGGTCAACCGAGACATGGCTGCTCCTTTGCTTCCGCTCCATTGGAACTGAAATCGTTGAAATCGTAGAACGTGTCGAGACTGTGCCGAAGGGCGTTAGCGGCGGAGACAGCTCGCGCCAGCAGATCTCTGGCTTCTTCGTTGTCGCCCTCGCCTTCGGTTGTTAGCGTTTCTTGCAGGGCTGCAACGCCGTCGTCTACGACGGAATCACAGTGCTGTCGAATTCTGGAAAGAGTGTGATCGGGAGTAAACATTAGACGACTTCACCGTGATGAGCCGTGAATGCGTCATACAGGCTCGTGGCTGGCTCTTCCGCGGGCGCCATCTTTCCTGTCGTTCGTCCGCCACCAAGCGAACGAGATACCGACACGCGCCGGTTGCTCTTGGTAGCGTCAGCCCTGCCTCTCGCTACAGCGTCGGCGATCGCTTGGGGAGTGACGCGCTCCCCGCGGCACAAACGGGCCGTAAGTTCGGCCTTCGCACGCAGCGCATCCCGTATTGGCAGCGACTTTCCCTTACTGTCCTTGAAATCTATATCGTTTAGGAATGGATGCTTTTCGTGGATTTCTTCGGCTAACTCCTTAAACTCCGGCGTCCCGAATGCCGGCAAGTCGTTTCCACGAACCGCGTCCCAGGTCCGCGAAAGCATGTCGTCCGTAAAGCCCTGATGGAAGCCTGGAAGGTGGTTCTCTAACACGTTCCCAAAGTTTGCCTGCATGTAGGAATGCACTAAAGCTGGAACAGCGCTTTCGATGATGGACTGCGCGCCCCACTGCAAGGTGCCAACGACTTGTCTTAACCTATCCATTGACTCAGGTGGCGTCTCTAGCGCACCGGCAAGGGTGCGCACGAAAATGTCGGTAGCCTGGGGATGGTTTAACTGCTGCGCTCGATCCCAAACCTCCGAAGAATGCTTAACCAGCTCCTCAACCGGAATCTCTGCGTGCTGCTGGTTAGCCTTCGGATCAACCGGCGGCTTGTTTTCTTCCTCCGGCTTTTTCTCTTCCTTTTTCTCGTCCTCGTCCTCTTCGCTTTCTTCAACCTCCGGATCGGAATCGTCCTCTTCGCCGTCATCCTCGTCGGAGTTCTTAGGGAAGGACGCTTCAAGTTCTTTGAGGACCAGCGCGGCCAACTCCGGTCGCTGCATGTCGCTCTCAGTCATCCCCATCAATCCGAGACACGCCTCAATGTCATCGGCGGCAAATTGCGAGAACTCCGAAGGCAGCGAGAATTCCTCGGCCTCGTCCGGTTGCTCGTTATTGAGCGCCTGAGCGAGGGTCGGTTCGCGCCGGGGTTTTGGTTGCTCCCGCGCGGTTTCGCGTCTGGCATCGGACTCCTGGCCAAGAGTGGTGTCAGTGCGCTCCTCCGGCTTGCGCTTGCCTTCGGCCACAAGATTGTTATCGCTGTCGCGGCCGGCTTTGTATGCCTCGCCTAAACTGGGCGTCGCTGGAGTTTCGACTGCTGTTTCGGTCCCGGCCTCGGCCATGATTGAGATGGGGTCTAAGTTCACTCTGCACTCTCCGTTACTGGTTTCGTGTTCACGATCTTAAGAAGTTCGTCCAGCGACTCCACGTCGTACATGCGGCGCTGCATGAACGTGCTGCCGGACTCGCGTTCGTTGTCAATTATTTCCGGTTGGTACTCAAGCGCGTCATCAGGTTTTGCCATTTGGCTTCGCCTCCGGCGTGGCCTTCTTCCGGCACAGGGTGGCGAGATGCTCTCGCGCCTGAATGATGCTCCTCAGTACGAACAGCAGCCGCGGGTCATTCGATAGCTCGACATCGCTGAAACCGGCAGTCTGGGCGAGGCGCTGCGTCTGCGCCTTATATGCGTCGGCAACTTTCTCATCCAGGCTAATTTTGTAGTTGACGAGTCGAGTTAGACGCTGGTCCGACCCGTATTCTCTGACCGAAAAACCGAATCGCTTAAGCAATTGGCTGAGGGGGTCACTTTCGTTTGTATCCAACCAAACCTCCCAAGAAATTAAATTTCCCTTTAGCGGAAATGATTTCTCGATTTCCACAACGATTGTGTCCATTCGTCACAACGGCTCATACAGCGAATCTCGTAGAGTGCGGCGCATGCGATGCCTTCCTGTCTCCGGTTTGCCAGGGACGCAAGCCCAAAAGAGAGGAAACCCCACAATTATGGCTACCAGCAATCCAGGTCACCCGAATAACCCAGTAACAACAGAATTACAGTACGCAGCAAAAGAGCTTTACCGCCTGCTGTCTCACGCCGATCTGAGACGCTATCCCGAAGCGTCAAAACTCGAAGGCGCCATTTCCGAGTTCATCTGCATCAACGAGTGTGATGACCTTGACGACATTCCGGACGATTTAGTAGTTGAGATCATCGACGAAAGCGCGATAGCCACGGCAGATGTTGAGTGGCTAACCTGGGACGCTTAATTGATTGCAAACGCGGGCATCGTCGTGGTGTAACTATCCGTGGGACAGGTGGCCGACGCGGGCAGCGTTCCACCCGTCGTTACGCTTACGTTGCTGTTAGCGCCGCCGCTGCTTCCTGCGAACGTGATCGTCCCTGCATCACCGTAGATCGTTGCCGGTGTCGCAGCGTTCGTCGTATAATTAGCGACGACTACGGCGAGTGCCGTCCGCTGAGACTTACTCATTCTGTTACTCCTTCAGAGTTGTGATGATGTTTCTGGAATCTATCGCCCCGGCGCGAGTCCGCCTAAAAAGACAGGAACTACGGCTTGGGAGCCGATGTCCCATCCCGACTTGCTGACCGTGGCGTGCGTGGCCGCGTTGACCCCGCTCCAGGTTTGGGGTTGCGGTACGCCGTTCACGTCTACCGCGTAAGATCCGCTCAGGGTCGCGCCCGTTCCCACTGTTGGCGACAGAAAGGTTGGAGAGAAATTCAACGTCCCACTCTCCGGCGACCACGCGTAGCAGGAACAGAATGAACTATTAACTACGTTCTTGCCGGCAAGAAAGGAAACCAGGCTGCTGTTGGTTGAGAGATTTACTCCGGCCAGTCCAAGTTCCGAGATCACCGCCGAGAGTTGCGTGTTCGAGAGGAATCCCGGCTGCCAGTAAAGAATGTATGGCACGCCCCACACCGACGACTTAGCCGCCGCTTCACGCACCGCGGCGTGCAGGGCGTTCGGAGATAGCGTGGCCCACGATCCCAGAGAGAACGTCGTTAAGCCCTGCACGTCTACGCCGTTGGAAGCTACGGCATCAAACGCTCCCGAGAGGCCGTCCGGACCAAGTTGCATACTGATCGACCCGCGAGCTCCGGTATAGCCTGCTGCCGTGATATCGCCTTCGATGCTGGAAACTGATGACGGGCTGAATAGTTCTCCGGGATACAGATAGACCCACTGATGACCACCCGGAAACGTGAGATTGGCCGTCATCCAGGCTTTGGATTTAACCGCCTCGTCGCTTAAAAATTGATCCACGTTGAGGCTGATCGTGTAGGGTGGACCGGTTAATGGAGCGATCGGTACGGTTGCCGAGGTCACGGCCGCGAGGTCCTGTGCGAGCATTGCCGATCCGCCAATCCACGCGCACGAGCCGCAAGGTTGTACCCATGCCACGGTAAAGTTAGGGTGGCTGGCAATGCAGGCCTTCAAGGTTGAAAGGGTTTCCGAGCTTGAGATCGGGCAACTGAAATCGTCACCAATCGCCCCGGAGACGTTCACGGCCAGATTGTAAGCCGGAATTCCGGCAATCGTCAGCGCGGCAAAGGTTCCGGTGCCGTGATAGAACAGCGTCATAGTCCCGTTGTTCGCGTAACTGGTGGCCGATAGGCCGAGGGAGTTCAGGTCATAGCCTGCTGTGATCCAGGCCTGGAATTGCGAGATGAGCGCGGTCGAGAAACTGTAGTTGGTCGCGATTCCAATCGACAGCGGAGC
This sequence comes from uncultured Acidobacteriaceae bacterium, assembly GCA_963771965.1. GTDB lineage: Bacteria > Acidobacteriota > Terriglobia > Terriglobales > Acidobacteriaceae > Sulfotelmatobacter. The sequence goes on along the minus strand of CAVYVM010000011.1, from coordinate 682,491 downwards.
CCCGCCGAGCGCCGGCAATTGCGCGTTCAGCGCCGTATCGTCGCCAAACTCCGCTCCCGGCTTCTGAAAGTTAAGAGTCATTCGGGGTGTGTAGTTCAGCCATGAAACCACGTTAGGATCGGTGCCGGGTGCGATGTTATGCGTCCCAGCGGTTCCGCCAGAGGGCGGTACGTCAGTCGGCGATCCCACGCCGTTGCCGTAGAAGTGGCAGTAATCGTAGGCTACGGCATTCGTTCCCGATTGGTCCGAGATTGGAGCGCTGCGATTGAAATAGGCCTTGCAGTTCGTCACAGTCGCAGCAGTCACACATCCCGGCTGTGACGACTGGCAGAACTGGTAGCCATAGTAGCCTCGATGGGCCTCGGTGTTGAGCAGTTGAATGTTACTCGCCGCCGTTGGATGCAAATAGAAGCCCGCGCCGTGGAAGTTAAAGGGGACTTCTGTATCGGCGTAGATGTTGGCGAAGGTCAGGTTATCCGAAGCTCCTGTTGCCTCGATCCCATACCACGAGTAGTTCAACAGTTTAATGTGCTGAATTTCTAGGCCATTTATCCCTGAGACCCTTATCAGTTGTGTCGCGCCATCAATGACGGCAGTCACGGACGACGGAGCACCGGAGGTACTGTAGACGTAAAGGTTGCCGCAATCATTCGTTGATCCAGGGCCAGCCGTCAGGCAACTGTAGGTGTAACTTCCCCCGGTCGTGTACGTGCCATCGTAATACCACGAGTTGTTGATAGCCGCCGCGGAGAGCGCCGCCAGTCCACCTACCGCCGCAGGACCGCAATAATTGTCGTCGTTGGCCGCGTCGTTCATGCCGACGCACGGCGCCCACGTCCCGTTGATCTTCACCGCGTCACTTCTGTATGGATTAAAACACCCAACACAAAGAGAGCCTTCGCTGAGTGAGTTCACGGTGGCAACGTAGACATTGGCGTGACCGCTAACCGAACTCCATCCGGTAACGGCAACCTCGCCCTGAATTGTCGGCGGGGCGCCGTTGCCGTAAGCATCAATAGTGAGCACGCCGGGGCCGGTTACAACTGGCTGCAGAAACCACTCCCAGGTGCATCCGCGTTTTAGCAGCAGAGAATCGCCGCCGTTGAAGACAACCGAGTTTGCGGAATGCAGACCCTTCCACGCCGAAGACGGACTGGTGCCTTCGTTAGAATTCGACCCGTTCACGCAATCCACGTAGTAACTCGCTGCGGTTGCGATGGGCGTGTACATGGCACCAACAAAGGCCAGCGCCAAAGAGAATAAGAGTTGTCGTCTCAAATGGGAAACCTCGTGACTCAATTTTGAAATTTGTTGGCGCTGATTACTTCGCTGGAGTGGCGCGTCGGGAGGGTTTCGGCGTCCGCTCTTTCGTGCTGGCAATTCCCATGCTCTGCAGGACGGAATCAAGAGGCGAGAAGTCCTGTGGATTCTTGATCCACTTCTGCACCGCAATCGGCGACCAGCCTTTCAGGGTGTCCCAGAGATGCTGTCCCGTGCTGCGCTTGCGCCCAAACTCATCGCGGCCGGTAAGTTCTTCAATCAACGGCTTCGTGGTCACCGGATTAAGGCGGGTGTAAATGAACGACCGTGGATCGCTGACCAGGTGGGCAGTATCTCCGGGGATTGATCGCAGGAAATAATCTTTCCCCTTATAGGTCACCGAGAACGGTTTGTCGATACGCGGGTTTCCGCTGTTCATCGCCATGTTCATAATGCGCGCCGCGCCGTACAGCGTGGCCGTCAGGCGAATCAAGGCAGCGCGTTGCTCCGCGCCTTCCGGTCGAAGCGCCTGGGCAATGAATCGTCCACGGGCTTCCAGAAAGTCAGGCGCCAGGCCGGCCACACGGAACACGTCCTGCATGGTCTTGTTGCGCCCCATCTGCCGGTAGTTAAGTTCACCGTAGGCGGCGTTGGCTTGCTTGGCCGAAATCTCCGCGATCTGGTCGGCGGTGTACTTCCCGGCAAAGCGCTTCTGGTTTCGTTTCAGAATGTCCAACCCGGTTTTCATTTTCAGGTTAGGAATCCAGTCGCTGAACAGGTAGTCGGAATACCGTTGCGCCATGCGTCCGACGACCGGCACGCGGTAAGCATAGGCGCCCTCGTGGCCGTCCATGAAAACTTCCTGCGCTCGAGCATTTGAGACCTGAAGTCCGTGCTCGATGAGAGTTCTTTGGTCGGGCGCGTCGAAGTCGAGAATTTTGCCCACGTCAAACGGATTGATCTTGTGACCAACGGCGTGAACGCCTTCCTGAACCTGATGGAAGAGCGAATAGCCAAGCATGGATCCTTTAACCTTCTGGCTAAAGTCCATCAGTGATTTAACTTGTGGAATCTGCCGCAGTTTCGAGTTGGAAAGATTATTGCTGAGTTCGCCGTAAGCGTCGGGATGGACCCACAAGTCTCCGTTTTGGTAGATCGGTTTTCCGTCCGAGTCCTTACCGATCCAAGTCCACTTTCGCAATGCCGGGTGATCGATGGGCTGATAGTCGCCGAATTTGTCCCCGATGAATTTAGGAGAGATTAGATTGGCGGTGACGTTCCCCTCCGGCGAAGTGATCGAAGATGCACGATCACCATTCGCTACGAGGAGCGGTCTGCCGTCTTTCGCGCTGCCGTCGAGCATCGACTTTATGAACGCGCGGCCGGCAGTGGCCTTATTGAAGGCTTCTTCGTAGGCCGTCACGAGATAGCCGATGTCTTTGTTTTTCGGCTCAAAACCCGCCTGTTCACCGTCGAAGTAGGAGCCAAATATTCTCTGCTTCAGCAGGCTGGGGTTGGTTCGCAGGGTTCCGTAATCAACGTCGGCCTGGAGTTTCTGGGTGACCGGGTTAGGTCGGTCCCAGATTTGATTGACGTAGTTCTCTACTCCAGCCGAGAGCATTCCAGATGCGCGCGCCTGCTCCAACTTTGCATCGAAATAATTAGAGATGTTCTGCGCTTTAATCTTCTGCTCGTCAGTCAGATTACGGGCGGCTTCGTACCCCTCTTTTAGGTCGCCATCCGAGGCTTCGGAGCGCTGTTTCAATACAGCGTCATCGCCGCCCGCTTGGATGTAGTTGACAATCGCTTCACGATCACCAGCGTCAGGAATGCCTTCTTTGATGTCCTTGGCGAACTGCATCGCTTCGTGGGACGATCGCTGTAAAGCGTAATCCCACTTGCCGCGGCTATCCTTGAAATCCGTCCAATCGGGAGGGTTGGCGTACGAGTCCCATATCGCGCTGCCGGCTGCCTTTACGCGATCGAGGCGCGAGGTAACCGCATCCTTGGCAGAATCCACCGCGCCGCTGACCGCATCCTTGATTGCTTCCGGCTGGACCGCATCGCGAGCGTCACCGAGCGCCGCTTTCATGCGATCCGCCACGTTTGGCTTCGGTCCGGTCTTCATCGCGGCACCGAGTTGGGAAATATCAGAACCCGCCTCTTTTACGCCGGTTCCGAGATTCTGGGCGCCAGGGCCGGGTGCCACGAGCGGAGAAACTTCGTCCTCGTCTACCGCGAGAGGCGCAGAGCTCGTGGGCGTGACCGGGGACACCTCCTCTTCGTCAACTGCTATCGGGGCCCTGACAGCAGCGGATGCCACTCCTTGGGGACTAGCAGTGTCAGTCTCAGCCGATGGCTCAGAGAGCTCAGGCGTTCCTCCCGTTGCGGCGTGCGCGGCGGACGCGAGCGCCATTGCCGCCGACAGACCGCCCTTTGTGATTCCCTCAGAGCGCTGTTCCGGCGTTAATTTGTCCCAGTTGTCATGCAAGCTCTGTGCAGTGTCGAGCGCGCCTTTTCCCATCTGCGCGGCGAATCCGCCAGAGATAACTTTTTGCAGGATAGGCCGCGCCGAACCGCTGGCAAGGAATGGCCAGTTGCGCGGGTCGGCGACCGCACCGCCTGCAACCGAACCAACGCCGCCAGTAACCCCAAGGGCGGTATCTAACGCTGTCGATTTATCGATGCCGAACTTCTTCTGGACGTTGGGATCAGCACCTTCGCCGAGCATATCGCGCCCGAGTTCTCGTCCAGCGTTCGCGCCGGCAGTCGCCATATTGTCCAGTGGATCGTTGATGTGCTTCTGGAACCAAGAAAGCAACGGCATTGCGGATTGAGGAACGAGCGATCCGATTCTTTCTTGCAGCGTAAGCGTTGGTGGAGTGTACGGCTTCGCGACCGGTGTAACATCGGACTCGTTAACCGTGAGTGGCGCAGCCTTGGCAACCGGAGTAACTTCGGACTCATCCACGGCAATCGGCTTTGACGAGACCGGGGTCACCTCGTCCTCATCAACAGAAATCGGGCCAGCCATTAAACTTGCGCCGCCTGCTGTAAGAATGTTCCCTTCGGTTTTAGCGCTTGTTCCAAATCGGACGCGCGAAAGAGAAGGCGTCCTCCAGGCTGCAACTGAAGCGGTTTGAGTTTGCCTTCGGTCGCCAACTGATAAACGCGACTACGTGAAAGCCGCAACACTTGCGCGGCCTCGCGAACGTCGAGGTATTCCATTTCAAAACTCCTTTTTTGCGTGGAGAAGAACCTTTCGGGGCTCGGTCTTTTACAACTTACCTTTTTGCCTACTATGGGACTGACCGCACCAACATTTTCCGCCGATTACATGTGCAGCCGCCCCAACCACTAGTTGCACAACGGGCATCCCGGGTCCGCCTAGCGGACCCCGGCCAACGTAAACCTTAGCCATGCGTCTACCCTGTTTGAGTGTCACGGCATCTACTCCCGCTGGCTCAATCAGCGATGCGGGGTTATTGCGAAGCATCCATTCGGCGCGCTTCTGGTTCATGTGCCGATGTGTGCGGCAGTCAGGCCTAACGCCAGTCTCGCGCCATTCTTCGGTCTGCAGCTCACTGAGAATACAGATTTTATGCAAGGTTCTCCCGCCATGCCGTTCGACTCCGGTGTTTAATGTCTCCGGGAAGACCACAAGCGCGAGCCGCTTCTCCACCCACCTACAGATAGGGTCTCACGATAACGTTCAAGTGGGTGACAGCCCTTATCGAAATCACCCTGTCCTTATAGTGTGACCGTATCAAATCGGAAACCTATAAAACCAGTTTCCCCAATTACTAAGGCATGTACCAGCACTTACTAACTGTGGCAGCCAGGTTGCGGCTATTGACCTGAAAATAATAGCGATAAGCCAATCTGGAATTTTGATGCAGCGCGGAACGTGGAACAGTATACGGAAACGGCGCGGGTTGAAAGGGGGCAGTGGGCTTGCCGGATGGTCACCCTCCTTTTCTGAGGAGTTCCTTGCGATGGATTGCGCTGTAAGGCGCATGGATAGCGGGGTCGGAGGGTATTGCGGGATGGTCGGAGGGTGCCGCTCGGGGCTTAAAGATCGGGATTGATCGTCAGATTGATTGCGACGGAGGGTATTCCTAAAGTGTCAAGGCTCAAAGCAATGCAAACCATAACTGAGGATCGGCGCGGGCGGGATGGAATAGCGGTTTGGACCACGATTTGCAGTCAATTTACAGGCAAGTGGATACGATACCCACTCTTTGCCTAACAATCTACGCCACTTATTAAGTCTGAAGGTTTCAAGATGGGTTTTAGACTCAACCCCAAGGCCCGGTGTTTCCAATTTCAAGAACCCCACAGAGGCGCTTCCATGGGAACCGTTTTTCTCGGGGTTAGTAAGTCAATGCACCTTTTGGTGCTGGCCTTACACTGATGGTGCATCGGGCTGGGGCGTTCAAATGACCTTCGACCTCGTTCCCCTTGGAAATCTGCGAGCGACTTTCTCCCGATTGGCAGTCAAATCATTTGCGAGATGGCTGCGAATGTCTTGCGCGAGAACTCTGCACTTCCCCTGAGTGAAAACGTCAAGGTCAACTGCTTGGGGTCCGGCGCGAGTCGAGCAGTTCTGAGATGGCAGGGAGGACGCCCCCTCAATCTTTTTCGTCAAAGCACACGAGAACTCATTCCTAGGCGATTTGGCGAGTAAATCAGTGTCTCTGGCTACCTATCCCTCAGGAAGCGATTTATGTAACGCTACGCTGTTGATTCTAAAGAAGCGGAACTGCCGATTTTTGCTGTTGGCATCGTTTCCGGCGCACCCCAGATCAAATCCTTCGCTTTCCGAGATGCCCGCGCGCGCTTTTCAGATACGGGCCCACGTCGCTCGACAGGATTCATCGCCCGGAACTGCGCCAGAGTGATCGGCCACTTGTGCGTTGCAGGACCGTAACGCGCAATCGCGAGCGCCTCGACCGCGCACTCGTCGTTGCAGCACCAAACTGTTTGCTTGCGTTCGCGTTCATATTTCCCTTGCGGCCTCAGGTTGAGCGCTATCCTCACGCCGGGGTGAGATAAAGAACCCTCTGGCGCCGCGCAGTTTTGACAGCTTTCCATGTACCTCCTCTGCCGTAAACCCGAGAAGCCCCGCAGAGCGTCCGGCGTCGGGGTTCAATCCCGCACCTGTTGACGGCATCCCGGAGCGATCTCGGATTCAGGCTTTTTACAACATCGTTTTATGGGGTCAACTTTAAGCAGACAATCTTACCTTTGGCCGCCACTCGATTAAGACCGCGTGGCCATCGTCCGGCAAATCCTTTTCTTGTATCGCTAGGTTTTCGGATATGGCCCACGTTCCCTGCAACTCAGAGTCGCCAACGTGAACCTGGTAACACTTAAACTTCACGTTCGGATAATCTTCTCGCACTGATCTGAGGCAACCGCGCTTCGCGAAGCCAGCTATCCAACCTTCGATTCTCACGTTCTGTTTGAACCACTCCAGGGAGACGGATTTTACCTCTAAGCCTAAGTCGCTAATGTGCGTCATGGCCTCAAGGTTTCCATCTCGATTCGGCGCGGTCAAGCGGTTTTGATTCGGCGCGAGCAATTATTTACGCAGGCCAGCACCATTTCGGGATTCGCCGTCTATCGCACCGTCATCACATAGCGCCCCGCCGGCCGCGCGGCCATCTTTTCGAGGATCCGGTCACGCGCCGGACACTGTTGCTCCGGACTCTCGGATTGCGAGAGAAAAAGAAACACATCCTGGCCACGAACCCCGCGATCGGCAAAGTACGAGTTCATGCGCTCCGCCATTTTGAACGTAGCCTTTGGATCGATGGAACGAAACACCGGAATATCCCATCGTGCCTGAATTGCTGCCACGCCCAGAACGCGCTCGCCTTCGCGCGCTAACCACGCCTGCTGCAATAGGCTCCTATCGAACTCCGCGCCGAGAATATCTCGGCAGAACCGCGCCGCGGGCTCGTGTGTTTCGTTGTCCCACGGGATTATCTCAATCATTTTTTCACTCGCCGATGGCGTTCTTTTAGAACGAATAATTCTTTCAATTCCCTTGCCCCGAGCACGACGCGGGCGGTACTACTGGAATCGCAAGCAAAATCTCAAAGAAGAAACGAAGTGTTCACCATGCCAACGAATAAACCAGACCCCGCGACTCGCATTCAAAAGCTCGTATCGCAAATCAGCGCAACCGTGCGCGAGATGTCGAAGCAAAGCGCCTTCGACCGGAAAGAAGCGAGGAAGCCGCTGGTTCTTCGATACCAGTCTTGGCGCGGACTTCTTGAACTGGAGCGGCGAACCGAGCGCGCCCAACGAATGCTGGAGTTATCGCTTAAACTGGCAGCTGCCGCCGCGGCTGCCCGGTGAGGGGGGAATTTCTATTCTTCTTCCCACAGATTGCAGAACATATCGAACTTCCCGAAGATCGTAAACCAGCGCGTGAAATATTCCTTCTTCGGCTGGGTCGTCACGATCTGATGTGCCCTATCGATCGCAGCAGTCATGGCGCCCACGCACTGCTCGCTGGAGATCGTAGGGTACTTCTCTCGAAGTCGGGTAAGGATCGCGATTCCTGCCTGCCTAGCCGGTAGGGAAATAATTTCATCTTTTTTGAACACGTCGAGGTAGTGATCCCAGGCCGCACTGAGTTCCGCTTCCATCCGGTTCTCGGGAATAGTGGTTGCTGCTACTACTGCTTCTCTTTGACATCTCTTCTTTGTTTCGGACACATCTGTCCGATCAGCCGGACAGTTCTGTCCGATCATAAGGCCATCTCTTAAGCAGTGATCTGCCGTTTCTGTCCGATCAGGTCCGGCCCATTTTTTCGGCTTCGTGATCGAATATACATACCCAAAAGAGGTTCGCCGCGCCGCGATGTACCCGCCGCGGGCGAGTTTTCTTCGCCAGCGCGAGACTGTTTTCTCGGAGCAACCAAGGGCCGCTGCCACATCCCCATCGCTAATCGGAGCGCCGCCTGCAACCTTGCCAAGTCCATTTTTATCTAACCTCCGCGTCTGCTTGTCCAGCAAAAAGCTGTAGAACCAAAGCGCATCCCCGCGCATCGCGAGATAGTGTTTCTTCTCAAGCAGGCCGTTCGACAACCCCACGTTAAAGTTTCGTTCCGGCCTCATCGAACACCGCCATGCTTCGTGACGTTGACGACGGCGCGAAGGCTTTGCAGCGCCCTGTAAAAGTCCGAAGCTGAGACAGATTCGCCGTTGAAATACGAACAGATCAGACGCGAGATATTACCATCGCAATCATCTTTGAATACAAACTTGAAATGTCCCGGACTGAGGTCTTCCAGGACCGGGCGAGCGCAGCCGTGAGCGAGCGCAAAAGCGGCCGCTGGCATACTCGTGGTACTTGCATTATGCATTTTTCCATTCTCAATTCGCCCTCCCAGGTTGGTTTAACGGCCCATGAATCCACAGAAACATCAGCAACGCCAATCCCAGCGTATGTGGTGACTCGGGTGTTTGATCTTGTGCCAGAGCAACCGCACGGCCCACGGCACTATCGCGCCTGCACCGCGGCTGGCCGTCCGCTTGCCTCGTTAGCTTCACGCTTCAGCTGTCCCAGCGCCTCGAATAGTTCCCGGCCCGATATCGGAGTTCCCGAGTAGAACTCAAGCAATGCACTATCCGCCCCGCCGTCCTCGTTGGCGAATGCGAACTTCGCCGATCGGCCCTGATTTGTGACGACGGAGACTAATCTGATTCCCTTCGCGTAAACGAAGCTCGCCGCATAGATGGAAGGAATCAGCAGTTCTTTTTCGTCCACGCTAAAGACACCACTGTTTTCCATGTCGTCCTCGAGATTTTTGTTAGAAAAAAACAGGGTGAGCCAGTGTCAAGCCCACCCTGCGCCGGGTTCGGTCTTATCCCCGGAAAATTTTGGTTGTCAGCGACGACTACCGGCGGCCTTGGCCGCCGCCAAGACTCTCGGCATTGGGCCCTGAATCGCGGTTGCCGTTAGAGCCGTCCGCCGGAGCCTCGCTTTCGCTTTCTTGCTCCAACGCTGTCACGCGCCGATCCAGGTCGTCAATCTCCGCTTCGATGCTGTTGCCGGAACCTGATACGAGCTTGCTCTGACGTGCTGCGCGCGATGGGAAGTTCGCTGATGGCGCGAAAACGCTTCGCTTGTCCACTGTCACGAGAAGTTACCGCCTTGCCCTTTGCCGTAACCATCTACCAGCATGTCATCTTGGTCGGCATCCGCGCCGGCGCGATCCGGTCCCGGCTTACCGCTGCCCGGCTGGACGTGATCGAACAAGTGTGCCGCTAGATGATGTACGGTGGCGTCGTCAACGAGGTGGGGGTTGTGCGCGTTAAGAACGTGATGGCTGAGTCGCACGGCCTCTTTGTATCGGTCGGCGAATTGTTTATCGGTCGGTTGTTTCATGCCGCTGTGTTACTCCTTCTTTAGGTTGGAGGTTTTCAAAACCAATTGAAATCCTTCCGTTAACTTACAATCACTTAGGCGTCACTAACTCGCCTTAATGCGTCGCTAAGTGCCTGTAATTGGCATAGCAAGAGAATTCGAATCCCACTCTCTCCGCCATAATTTTCTACCCGCGTAAACATTGGCTAAACCGCTGATAATCAACGACCCCGGTATCGGCCCGAAAATTATCCCAGTGTAAATGGGATTTTTACCTGCCGTTACGATACCTCAATTAGTAGCCGAGTAGTAGCCCACGGACGTGTAGGTGCCCTACCGAGCGCGAGTCATTTTCTGGATATACCGCTGCATTTCTTCAAACTGCTGCGGACCGTAACCATGTGCTGCGAGAGGTTGGTACGTAGATGGCACAATCCGGCTCGCAGCCGCCATCGCCTTCATACGCTCGCGAGCTTCAATCTTCGCAACCGAACCGTGGCACTTCTTGTGTTTCTTGCCGCTACCACAGGGGCAAGGATCGTTTCTACCGACGCTCTTTTGAATCTCGCGATCCGTCATCTGCGTGCTGTAGAAGAGGGTCCGAATAAACTCCCTTTCGCCCGTTGCCGCCATCGTAAGCGAGGCTCTCCCGCCCGGCATGTTGGAGCCCGCGAAATCGATGCCACCATAAATCTCAAATCGCCAAAGCGTCTGCTCTGGATATTTCCCGGGCTGGCAGCCCATATCTGAACGTGCCTTGGCCCAAATCGCCGTTTACGCGAGTGCCCATAGAAAGCATCTGCTGAAATGCAGGATTGGCCTGATCCATGAAGACAGCCGCCGTCGATGCGAAACCTTCGCCCAGTCTCACGCCGAAATGCTGGAAGGCCAGAGCCTTCGCAATCATCGAGAACAATCCGATTAGCGGCTTGTGGTCGAATGGAATCGACGTGCCGCCACTCCGGTGAAAGCCACGCACTATTTTCCGGTTGAGCTTCGCATTCTTCTCCAGCCGTGGAGGAACTAGCTCCGACAGAATTTTCGCTGCGTCCGCGTTCTTCGCGTCAAACGGCAACACCGTCATCAAGTAGGCTTCGTGCTTTGCCTTTTGATTATTGCAGTCGCGGCAGGCTGGAACCTGAGGCAGATTGCCGCGCCTCTCTTCAAGAAAGAACTTCCTCCCCAGCGCGTGATCGGATGTCTCCGAAGGCGCATCGTTGCAGTAAACGCAGATTTCACCACTGAACTTGTGCTTCTTCATACCCCTACTCCTCTCAAATTCTAATCCCGACTCTCAAATGTTCACGCTGTTTCACTGGCGGTTCAATCGGCTCCGGCGCACGCTTGCCTTCGAATTGTTGCTGGCCCAGATCAATACAGAGGTGGTTGATCTCCTCCAATTCCTCCGGCCCGATTGCTCCCGAGTCAATCAATTGCTGGATGCCGTGGCGCGGGTCATGCACAAGAAAGAATTTCTTTCCCATCGCGACGTGCGTGGAGATCAGATTCTTCGCTTCCAACTTCTTGATGTACGGCGCGAGATTCTTCGTGCCTTCCAGTCCCAATTCGTATGCGATCTCCTGCTGCGTCGGGTAGCAAATCCCATACTTGCTCACCCGCGTATAGAGATAGGCAAGGACGCGGAACTCCGGCGAGGTCAAGTGCAGCATCAACTTCCGCATGATGATCGGCAGCGGTACGAACCCCTTCCTCGTTGTATCGAACACTAAATTGGCGGCGTTCGGAAAATACAGCCGCCGATACCGCAGGTCTTTCGGTTCCTTGATCAGGTCTGCAATCGCCATATTGAACTCCTCATCCAACGCGGTTAATCTATACAGGCGGCGAACGCTGGAGGGTGTTGGATGTCCCCCAGCGCGGATCACGCGGCCCGGAGAGTTACACGCGGGAGGTTAGGAGCCTCCCGCAACTCTTGGGAAGATCATAGGACTCCACTCCGATGCGAAAGCTGCGGCCTGTTGCTCATCAATACCATCCATCGCGGCGTTCGCTCCTTTTGGGCGTACAAAGCAAACGAACCGCATACTGGTCTGTGACGTAGCGCACACAGATTTGGCCCTATTAGTGCGTTGCTGACTTGGGATGCTTTTTTGGAACGACCTGAGAGACGTAGCACTTCTCATGTACGGCATGCCCGTTCTCATCAGTTTTGCTGGTTTCAATGGAAACAGGCTTGTGGCAGATGGGGCAGATCGGAAGAGATGGTAAGGGTAAAGGAGTGGTCATAACCCGCGTCTCCCAAGTCTAGGATGGAGATTCGGACCAACGAATTTTCTCCCGGACAGGTTAGGAATTGCAAGTCCTAATTCTGCCTTAACCCTGACGTGGCTTGATGCTGCGCTGAAACATTGTTGGCGAAACATCGCGATTACACTCATTGACCCGGATGTTCAGCCTGCCTTTGCCCAAAAAGGAGCGAGCAGAAATCTCCAGTAATCTCCCGGAAACCTGAGTTACACACTAAGTCCTTCTCCGGGTGAAGGTTTCGATCTTGTGACTCGCCGCTAGGCACGCGCTGAAGACGGAAGTCGCCGTGATCGCCCCAGCATTCACTCACGTGAACCAACCGTAGGACCTTCGATGCCGCGAATAGTGCCATCCGGATCGCGTGCGATCGTCGGCGCATAGAGTCCTAAGAATTGACGGCGCCACCAAAGGCCTGTGGCTCGCTTTTCGGACATTGTCGTAAACCAATATTGCCAGAGCACAGTGCGTATCTCGTGCGGCCCATGCGGAAATGGGTTGCTTTTGAAAAGGCGAAGTACATCCTTGTCATTGAAGAGCAAGCAAACTTCGGTTCTGGGCACGATTGGATAATCCTGCCATGAGCCCAGCGAAGCAAACCAGAGATTCCAATCGAATCGTGGCTGATAGGGTGCGTAGATACCCGGCGGACTATTCAGATCCTGAGGTTTGTAACGGAACGGATATGCCACCCAGATTTTTCCATCGTCCGAGCCCTGGAACTCGATCTCGTATCGCCCTCGGGTCATGATGCCGAACAGGCCGTATCTATTGGCGATCCGAAAAGGCTCGAGAGCCGCCACAGGCGAGGCTGGCAGCGGTAAGGCGGAGAACATCCAGATCAACTCAGCCGTGGTGGCATAAAAAATCCAGCCAAGGAGAAAGCTGGTTACAGAAAGCCTCGCTATTCCGAACCGACGAAGGAAACTTCCCGAACTTTGCATTTCGCGCTGCTTAGGCGTCGAGTCCGCGACGGCAAATTTCTTCCATCGTTGCGGGAAGAAGCGCAGCAGAAAATGATCGTCCAACAGAAGAAATCCTAGCGTCAGAACCAGGTAGTTCAGAAAAGTGTAGTTGGCTGTGAGAATGATGCCCAGTTCCCAGGGTGTCACAATCAGGAAACAAAGGAGGCGCCAGCGGCGGGGTAGAAATAACATCCAAACCAAACCCAACTCAAGCGCGAGAGTCGCAAAGGCACTCGAGGCATGAAACCAGTGTGGCAGATGCTGCACATACCAGCCGATCCACGTGGGCAGCGGACCGTTCTGATAGTACTCGTCCATAGCGGTAAAGTGGCGCCACTGTGGATCGCCACCGATGATCTTCGCCACACCTGACTCGAAGTAGATGCGAAACCATTCCCATTGCAGCAGCAAGAGACTGGCACGCGATGGCGGTGACGCGATCCCAAAGCCAGGACGGAATCCTGAGGGAGCGAAGAAAAGTGCGATAAAGCCTGCTTCGAGCAGCATGCCGTCCGACTGATAACCTGAAAAATCCTGCGCCGCACTCACGAAAGACAGGAAGCATGCAAAGCAGATCGCGAGCATTCCCCGCGGCCACGCATTCAGCGCCAATAACAACGATGCACCCATGCCGACCCAGCACAGTACGATCAACATATGCGGGCCGCTTGAAAGCCATAGCACGGTGGGTGCGAACCAGATGCCGCGGCTGTAGCCAAATGAATGTGCTACGGCTTGCAGGTATTCATTTGCCGGCAGAATTCCTTCCGGCCCGATGAGCCCGCGGATCTGAAAGACCAGTGAGAAGAAAGCGGAAAAATAAATACACCCAAGTGCGCGCAAGAAAAGCCAACGTGGAACGAAGCGGTCGATTGCGCCATGTTCCGAGTCGAATAACCATCGGGTGGCAGACGCAAACCGGTCCATGAGCGTCAGCAATTATACCGATATCGGAGAGACGGAGAACTGGTGTCCGCCCGCAGGCTTGGATTGATCGGAGACTGGTCGGATAAAGCAGGTCGTGGAAGATTGGAGGGCCGGCTTCACCTTGGACGTATGAACTTCCTTTGAGCACATGCAGACGTAAGCGAAGCATGAGTTCTTCGCACGGAACATCCGTGGGGCTAGGAATATATTCCTATTACACCGCTGCATCAAACGCGCTATTTTGGATCGGGTACTCCCTTAAGGACTCATGCCCGGCACGGAATTCCGCTGGACTCTAGGAGGGATTGCCGGACCTTGGAGAGCACCAATCACAGGCTCGATATCATCCTCTGACGGTGGCGCGATCTGGGTTTCGTTCTTGTCGAGATCAAGCGCGGAGTTGAGTTGCGCCTGGCGCGCGAGCAATTCTTAAAGCCCTGGGAAGTTGTTTACATTCCCCTCGGTGGATCGAAGGAACTTCAAGAAGCTCAACCCTTTGCGCCGCAGTCTGGCATAGATGCTCAAGAACAACAGATAGTCGCCTATGCCATTTTCCGTAAAGGTAGAACCCATGACGCGCTGTCGGGATGCGAACACTTTGATCGCGTTCTCGGCTACGTTGTTGTTCCATGACACTCCGTCGTGCGACAAAAACGTAAAGAGCTTGGTCCCCGATTTTGCCAAGCGCCGTTGATAGCTGGCGGCGACCTTCGAGTGAAATGTTGCGGCAGCAATTTCTTTGAGGAACTTGACCGTCAATGGCCTGTGTTTGGCGAGGTATCTCCGTTTCAAGCCAAACCTGTCGATGGTCTCAATGATTGGAGTGAATAGGGCGGTGAACCCCTTAGCTAGACCGGCGAGTTCCGCGTCGTGCGGCGCACGCATCAGATCGTCGTTCAAATCGCGAATAAAATGAACCACACATTTTTGTTGCTCGCATGAAGCCGATTCATAAACACCATAAAAATCTGTAACGAGAACCCCGTCGAAGCCCTGAAGCACCCGGCCCAAGACGGTTCCGTCTCTGCTCAGACTCATGCTAGGGCTTGAGTCTTTAGTTATCCCCCAGGCGCGAAGAGTCCTGGCCCAGGTTGGCCTGGCCGAACGAGCCAATGACTGGCCTGCAAATCTGTCAGGTGGACAGCGGCAAAGGGTTGCGCTGGCTCGCGCACTTGTCCACGACCCCAACTTGCTGCTTCTGGATGAACCTCTGGGTTCATTGGACGCGCTCACACGCATCGAGATGCAACGCCTAATCGAAGACGTCTGGCGGAGCCGCGGTTTTACGGCTCTACTGGTGACTCACGACGTTGCCGAAGCCATTAGTCTGGCCGACCGCGTCATCTTGATTGAGGATGGCCGCGTGGCTCTGGACGAAGCGGTGCGTCTGTCCCGGCCGCGTACACGTGGCAGCGCTCGTTTTGCGGCACTCGAGGAACGCATCCTTGGCCGGTTGCTGCTACGCCGGTCTTCGGTAGACGCACTTCAGTAAACCACCCGTAGTAAGTCGAGGAGCTTTGTGACGAATGATGCGGCTGCATCCATTGTTTTGACGGATGAGAGTCTGGAGTGCCAATATCCGGTTCATCCTTTGCTCGCGGAACGGCGGAGCCGCCTGGCCTTCTCATCGAGGGCCGTCGATCAGGGAACGTTAGCCAGCTTGATGGAGGCAGCCCGCTGGGCCCCCTCTTCCATGAACGAACAGCCGTGGAGTTTCATTGTGGCCACGAAGCAAAACCAATCTGAATTCGAGCGTCTGCTCGGTTGTCTGGTGGACTTCAATATGCAATGGGCACAGAACGCGCCGGTGCTGCTCTTGTCTATTGCCAGGTTGACTTTCGCATCCAATGGAGAGCTCAACAGACATGCCTTTCACGACGTGCGCCAGGCGATCGCCGGCCTGACGTTCCAGGCAATGGTCTCCGGACTGGTAGTGCATCAGATTGCCGGCTTTGATGTTGAAAAAGCTCGCTGCGAGTTTTCCATCCCGCACGATCATGAACCCGTCGCCGTAGCCGCAATCGGATACCCCGGTAACTCATCCAGCCTTCCCGACAGATTACGCATGAAAGATCTTGGCCCACGAAAGCGAAACCGCTGACCGACTTCATCTTCGAGTGTACTTGGGGACGATCCGCGACTTGGATCCGCAGCTAGCCTGCGAACTGGACCAGCACACTTAGGCAGCCGTGGAGCTCTGTGTGCCGGGAGCATTTAGGACATGGTTCGGCTGTAGCCAGAGCAACAGAGCGCATTAGCCGAAGTGTGTCACCATTCTACGAACGCCCAATATGGTAACTGTTGCAAAATCGTCGTTACACTCATTGATCTAATTTTGGAGGTGCAGCGACCGAGAAAGCGCGAGCAAAAATGTCGAGAATTACCAGAAATCCGCGCCTAAAGCAATTCCTTCCAGCGGAGAAAATTCCGATCTTATGACTGCCCGCTAGGCAAGCAGTCACATGCAAACCCACTCAGGCCGATTCAGCGCTTCCAAAGTGACCACTTCAGCCACAGAATCGCTATTGATTCGCCTTTGGGAGCATTACGAAACGGGACTGTTTAGAACGTCAGAGCGGGTAAGCAGAGAGTCTCAGGAGAATTTCAAACTTGTCGGTTCCGTGTAACTTACGAAAACTTCGGCTCTTACCGCTTCCAAACCGTACCGAGGGTTCGAATCTCTCTTCCTCCGCTGTTCGATGAATGAAAGGCGCGGTTCGGAGCAATACCACCCGATAAATTCGTCGATGGCATGCCCGTATGATTCTTGCGAGCTCGCTGCACCGAGCGAGTGAAGAACCGCATTCTTCGACTGCTCTAAATCGACTAGGCGAAGCATTGTTCTTGCCTTGGGGCGTTTCGATGTCTTCCGATGCGCCATTACTGGCGGCCTCCACGCCGCGATCAGAATGGTCGCTCAATTGGAGGCTTATGGTCTCGAAAGCCGTTTCTGTACACTTAGCGAACAGTGAGTCGGCTATCAAGGGGCTTGCTCCATTGTTCTTTGCGGAGGAATGAAACACGAATGGCAAAAACTATTGTTGCTGGTGCTGCGTGTCGGACTCCGATTGGGTTTCGTCAAGAAATTGGGACCACTCTTCGTCCGCCGCGAATTCCTCGTCGGGAGGGAGAACCGCTTGCGATGGGGTCACGCGGACTCGAACCTGCAACTGAGTATCCGCTTTGCCCTTCATCATGCCCATAGTGGGGGGAACGTCGGCATAGTCGCGGCCGATTGCAGTACGAATGTGTTTTTCACTCGCGATTGCATTCATAGTCGGATCGAATCCCACCCATCCCAGCTCTGGAAGTAACGCTTCGACCCAAGCGTGAGTGGCACCCTCGGCCACCGAATCGGTTTCTCTGCTGTGGTAGAGGTATCCACTCACGTAGCGGCAGGGAATTCTGGCATTTCTGACCAGCGCGATCATGATGTGGGCGAAATCCTGGCATACGCCTTGCCTCGACTGAAGGGCGTCTTCAATTGGTGAATTGACTCGGGTGCTCTTCTTCACGTATTTAAAACTGCTATGAACACCGGAAGCGATATCTCTTAAGAATGCCAACGGGCTCCGCCTTTTTCTCTCGTCGGCTCCGATCTCTCCGGCCAATTTTTCGAGCTCCGGCGATGTGCGTGCAAAATAGCTGGGCATCAACATATCCCAGTAGTCTTTTCTTTCCACCAGATCTTCTAGTTCCTGCCAGGCCTCGTACTCCATGTCCTCGGGAATGAACGGCTGGTTTTCGATATTCACGAGCGCATCGGAAATGATGGTGAGCTGGCCGTGGCGCGAAGGTAGATCGAAGTGGTGAACCAAGTTTCCGTACGAATCGGTGTAACCAAAAATGCGGGCGCGCGGGTTTACCGACAACTGAAAAACAAAGCAGCGCTGGTTGCCCTCGCTTCTGGGGTGCATGCGGACTTCCATCATGCTCTGCCACACAGACCGGCTGTAGCGATAGCGCGTAAAGTGGCGAATGGCATAGAACATTTTAGTTTTGAAAAGCAACTTCGATCGGATATTCGATATACAGTTCGTGAACCGCTGCGTGCAGTTCGCGGCATTGGTCAACGATTGCGGCGAGATATTGGTGCAGGCCGCCGATGATTTCATCGATCTGCGCGTACGTGACTTTCGATCGCAGGCGGCCGATCAACCTTTCGACGTTCTCCGTCCGGCGGCTCAAGGAAAGGTTGCTGATTCCTGTCAGGGCTTCATGCATGCGATCGATCGAGTAGCGAACGGAATAGGGGAACTCGGCCTTCAACAGCAGGAAATTCGCGATTCGATCCGGCCGGAGTTCGGCAGTGCAGGCCTTACAATAAGCTTCAAATGCGGCGCAACTGCTTAACAAACCCACCCAATCGAGATCGTCGGGGTGCGTGCCGACGTCGAAGTAAGCCCCGAGCGTCACACAGAGATTGCAGGCCCGCTCAATATATTTGCCCAACTGGATAAAATGCCAGGCTTCGTCGTGATTCATAGTTGCAGCGGCGATGCCGTTAAACCTGTAGGAACCTTCGCGAACCAGGCTCACCACCTGCATTGCTCCAGCATCATCATCGGGTTGGAGTTCAGATCCGGTGACGTCATGATAAAGCCGATTGAGGTGTTCCCACATCTCGGAGCTGATTTCTTCGCGAACCTGCCGCGCGTTTTCACGTGCCCCCTTAATGCACTTCACAATGGAAAATGATCCTTCCTCCTCCGCAACCAGTAAGAAGAGCGCATGCTGCGGGTCGAACTTGTTGGAAGCCACGCCTGGAGCCAGCGAGGAAACGGCGTGAAACCAGCGCTCTTCCGTGGAAAACTTCGCCGGATTCAAGATCAGGCCGTACGTCGCCTTTAGCACGCGCGAGGCATTATCAGCGCGTTCGAAGTATCGGCTCATCCAGTAAAGGCTGTCGGCTACGCGGGAAAGCATAAGGTTGGTGGCAGATATTCCTCTCTCAGTTCTGCAAAACCCAGGTGTCTTTCGATCCGCCTCCCTGAGAAGAATTTACGACCAGCGAACCCTTGCGCAACGCTACTCGCGTCAGCCCACCGGGTACGATGCAGATTTTTTCTCCGTAAAGAACATACGGACGAAGATCAACGTGGCGGGGCTCGATGATTCCATCGACAAAACACGGCGCAGTGGAAAGATTGATCGTGGGTTGCGCGATATAGTTTCGCGGCTCGGCGTAGATCTTTTGACGAAACTCCGAGCGCTGCTGTTCGCTGCTATGCGGGCCGATCAACATTCCGTAACCGCCGGACTCGCCCACGGCCTTGACTACGTACTCTTGCAAATTCTCGCAGACGTGGTCCCTCTGACCACGATCAGACATTAACAGCGTTTCGACGTTCTCCAGAATCGGATCCTGGTCCAGATAGTAGCGAATGATTTTGGGGACAAAGGCATAAATTGCCTTATCGTCCGCGACCCCCGTTCCGAGCGCGTTGGCTAGGGCTACGTTTCCGGCGCGATAGGCGTTGAAAAGACCAACCGCACCCAGACTTGAGCCGGTTCCAAAAACGAGAGGGTCGAGATAATCGTCGTCGATTCGACGGTAGATCACATCGACGCGCTGCAAACCGAAAGTCGTTCTCATGTAGACGATATTGTCGTGCACCACTAAATCGCGCCCCTCGACCAGTTCAATCCCCATCTGCCGTGCGAGGTAGGTATGCTCAAAGTAAGCGGAGTTGTAGGAACCGGGCGTGAGCAAAACGACGGTCGGCTCGGAACGCCCTTCGGGGGCAAAGGATCGCAACGTCGAAAGCAGCTCCTGACTGTACTGCTCGATAGGGCGGACTCCGCATTTCTGGAATAACCCCGGGAAGATTTGCTTCATGACGCGCCGGCTGGTGAGCATGTAAGAGACGCCGCTGGGAACGCGAAGATTATCTTCCAGAACCACGAAATTCCCGTCAGGATTTCGAATCAGATCGGTGCCGACGACCGTGATATACACATCGCGCGGGACTTTCACATTGCGCATTTCCCGGCGGTAATGCTTGCAGGTGTAGACGATGCTGCCGGGGACGACTCCGTCTTCGATGATCTTGCCTTCGTTGTAGACGTCTTTCAGAAATAAATTGAGCGCCGTGATGCGCTGCGTGAGGCCACGCTCAATCTTTTCCCATTCCGCGGCAGTTATGATCCTAGGCAGCAGATCGTGAGGAAATATCCGCTCGGTGCCTTTGTCGTTCCCGTAAACGGTGAACGTGATGCCTTGATTGAAGAAGGATTGGTCCGCCTCATATTTGCTGCGTTGCAATTCGTCCCGTCCCAAATTGAGGAGCAGGTTATGCAACGGGCGATATTGTTTTCGCGGATGGTTTACAGCGCTGAACATCTCGTCGTAAGCGCCGTTCAGCTCGTAGCGGTCCAGAGTGTCGGCCCCGCCGCGATCGGACGTGTCTGTTTCTATAATCATACGAATTCCGCCGATCCCCGCCAGCATAGCTCACCGGCTGCCGAATCAGGCATGGGTAATTACGATTGGCGTCATTCAAGAAACCGAGCAGAACGCCGGGTCGATCCTATGCTCTGGATCGGGCGACTTCTCTGACGCTTTCGGCGGGGTTTTCGTTGCTTTCCGACTGGAATTCTATGTCGGGCAGCTGTTCAACCGCCCTGCGGAGTGACTGCTCCCAGCTCGAATGGATCAGGTTCAGGTCCCTGTCTCCAGCTGAGACGCGGCGGTATCGCGTGATTTGCATACTGTCTTTCTTATAAAGCAACAGATCGAAAGGTGGTCCAACGGTAACATTGGAACGCATAGTTGCGTCCATTGACAGCAGGGCGTACTTTGCTGCGACCTCCAGGGAAGTTGTGGGCTGGATGCCTCGGTCGAGGACCGGCCGGCCATACTTGCACTCACCCAGTTGGAGGTACAACGAATCCTCAGTTGCCGCTAGAGGATTTCCCTGGGGATAAATAAGATAAAGATTAGGATCCTGTCCGCGAACTTGGCCTCCCAGCAGCAAGTGAACATTGAAGCTGAAAGAATCGCGCTCCAACGAAGCGCGGTCGATGTCCGAGATCCTGCGCACGCAGTCTCCTACGATTCGGGCGGCGTCATAAAGTGAACTGGCCTGGGCAAGGCCGCGCCCGGAATCAAAATCGTCTCCCAGCAATGTGATTACGGATTGGCTGATGGAGAGGCTTCCGCTGGTCAAAATGACGAAAACCCTCTCGCCGGGCTGAACAAACCGGTACATCTTGCGGCAGACGTTGACTTGATCAAAACCCGCGTTGGTTCTCGAATCCGAGGCTAGGACCAGACCTTCGCGCACGGCGATTCCCAAACAATATGTCAATTGGACCTCTGTTTGAACCTACCGCATGATACACCGATTGCTTATCCCGAATTTGTGATCCTGGGCAGCAAGAAAGCAGCAAGAAAAATGTAAAACATTCCACGTATTTCGTGGTATTTCTGCATCTCACCTCCGCGCATGCTGACTCGGGAGATTTTTAAGAAACATGCTGATTCGTCTTGGCTACGACATTACATTCGATGTGATCGGAGAAGTCCCAATCGTGACCCTGCTCAATGTGCATCCCTCGCGAGAGAAGGACTTGCGAGAGGCCGACGAATTAAGCACCGATCCGCTGGTCAGCATCGAAAATTACCAGGATGTTTTTGGAAATCACGCCTGCCGCCTGCTGGCTCCGGTGGGAAAGATTCGATTGCAGAATTCCACGCTGATTGAAGACTCGGGACTGCCAGACCTCGAGTGTCTGGATGCCCCCGAGATGCCCGTGCACCAACTACCGCCGGCGGTTCTGCCCTTTCTTCTGAACAGCCGGTACTGCGAGGTAGATCTGTTATCGTCCACGGCTGCAGAGTTGTTTTGGGACGCGCCGAGAGGATGGGCACGGGTTCAGGCGGTCTGCGGCTGGGTTCACAGCAAAGTGACTTTCGGATACGAATTCTCAAATCCCGTCCGCACCGCTCTTGGCGTTTATACGGAGAGGGTAGGTGTCTGCAGAGACTTTCAGCACCTTGCAATTACGTTTTGCCGGGCACTTAACATCCCCGCCCGTTACGCAACCGGATACTTGGGAGATATTGGAGTACCCCTGACCCCCTGTCCAATGGATTTCAGCGCTTGGTTTGAAGTTTATCTGGGCGGCCGTTGGTGGACGTTCGACGCCCGGCACAACGCTCGGCGCATCGGGAGAGTTTTGATGGCGACTGGGCGCGACGCCACCGACTGCGCGATAACCACGTCATTCGGCAGAGCCCGCTTAATCTCCTTCCAGGTTACTTCTGATGAAGTGCAGGCTTCATCGGGAACCGATCGATAACGGTCTGCCGTTGCCGAATACTCTCATGGTCATTGGCCTTGACCTTTGTCGGGACCGGCGAATCACGCGCTCACTGCAAACGCGGCTATTTGCTCGGGATTTGAGGCGAACTCTAAGGTCCTGAACATCTCCCTCACGGACGGCGGTGTCGCTGTCGATGTCCGGCCGGTACGTCGACCGAAATCCATCGACAATGCAAGTTCGCTAGCGGGAAGTGACCACGGTCGCTCTCGGCTGACCGGCCAACCCGAAGTAATATTCGACGACGGCCTCTAAAACGCACCTTGTCCCGAAGTCGGCTTCGGGGAAGTGTCTTTCCGATGAGGCAACAATCTGAAAGGCGAAAGATGTCTCCAATTCTTAACCAGGAGGCGGAAGTCGTGTCACAAAGCATGAGCAAGAATCTTTGAAAAATCTCTATTTAGTTGCCTTTTGGAGCACTCCCTGCGGATAGGTTTTTCGCTTTTTGGACTGCCCGCTAGGCACGCAGTCACTGGCTAGTCAAAGTAAGACTCCCTGGGGGCCTCGCAAAGTGACACTTTCTTCCCCAGGAATCGCCTCGCTTTCGCTTTTCAGGTTCGAATGGATGGCGAATCGAAACCGGACTGATTGCAAAGCTTTCGTGGCAGGGTTTAGTGTGAAATTCTCTGGTAAGGTTTTGCTATCTGCAACTTACGGACACGTCGAGGCTTAGCGTGGCAAAACCGTACCGAGGGTTCGAATCTCTCTTCCTCCGCCACACAGTCTGAACTGCAGACAAAGTCCGCCGCCCGTTCCCGCAAAATGCGCGAAACATGCCCGTATTCCGCAATATTTCATCCTCAAACCGGACTGCAGAGAACGGACTGCCCGTCGGCAAGGGGGGGCATCATCCCGCGTTTTCTCCGGAGGGCACATGTGCAGTCCGGTTTCGAGACGAGCTGTAGGCGAATGCAACGCGATCAGAAACCGATGAAGCAGCGAAGTCCGGGGCTTTACTCTTTCGTTCACATTTTTGATCCTGTCTCAAGCTGTTTCCACCGCACGCGCATATGCTCCGCACTCGGGGCAGTAAAGAGGCAATCCCGACCGCGTGGAGCCACGGGCGCGTAGATGAAGACCGCATCGCAAGCCGAACACTTCAAGTTCTTCAGGTCCAGTAGCATTGTCTCTTGCGGTGCGCTGCCAAATGCGACCCTGTTTCTAACGAGCCGTCCTTACGGCAAAAGTAGCTGGGGACCAACGAAGCAGCTTGTCCACCTATTCGGGACGTTTTTCGACCTCTCTGGGCCATACTCTTTTCGTGGCATTTGTCGTTGAGGGAGCACGATTTGAAGTGGCGCTATTGCTACTGCCCGGGGGAGAGGCTGCATCCGGAGTAGCTCTCGCTACTAATGGCCCCTTGGCGGATACAGCCTCGCGATCCTGGCTTGCGATGTTGTCTACTATGGTGAGCCGCGTAGCGATGTTTAGTATACTAAACAGACAGTGCGATGTCGATCCTGAAGAATTTACGGCATCTTGCGACAGACGCCCCGCGGGCTGTTTGGCCAACGAATTACGTCCCTACGGCTCAAGCGTGGGTTGTCTCAGGAAGAGTTTGCAGCCAAGGCCGGCTATTCACGAAGCTACGTTTCCCTCGTCGAAAACGGACACTACGCCGCAAGTCTCGACGCTATCGTAGCTTTTGCAAACGTATTGAAAGTTAAACCTGCCGATTTATTGAAAGGCATCTCGTAGCGACTGTATTGATGCCATTCCAGCAGACAATTGCGCTAGGGGGCGAAGTGGCCGCGCCGCGCGATTGCGTCGGCGCTCCGACAGGAGGATCGATAAATGAAAAGAGAAATTTTAGTTGCTACCACTATTCTCGCCTTCCTGACCCTCGCCAGCCAAGCCCTTTGCGCCAACCCTGGAGACGACGAAAAGAGCACGCTGCAGGGACTCTTGGCGGAAAACAAGAATCTCATTGTCCAGTTGGACAAAGCCGAGAAGGTTAAGGGAGAAATCGCGAAGGCGGGCTTGACGATCGAGGGCGAGCAGGCAGCCGTCAAACACGCCCAGCAAGAACTCCGCAGCAAAGGTACTCGGATAGACGAGCAGCAACAGGACATCAATACGCAGGTGCAAGGAGCCGGCTGTCCATGGGGAAGCTCCTCGACCGACAAAGAGTTCGTTGCCTCCTGCAACGCCGAGGGGGCGAGATTGACCGCGATGCTAAAGGAGGTTCAGGAGAAAAGGAAGACCCTGGCCGACTATGCGCGGGAACTCGACAAAAGACAGGCCATGTACAGCGACTTAACCCTCAAGTGGTTCGCGCAGAAAAAAGAAAACAACACCGACCTGCAAGCGCTCTACGACGCTCGTTCAGGCTGGCAGCGCCGCTATAATGCGTTTGTCTTCCACTCCGACACTTACGAGCGCTTGAAAAAGACGGCTCCGGCCGCCAAGGTGTGCGAAGAAATCTCCGCCCCTGTAACCGACGAGGCGTTAAGGCAAGCCGCCCAGTGCCTGCAACGCTTGTGGGATGGAGCCCGCTAGTTTCTCGCGGCGCTCTTCTTACGAGTCCCGTACCTTCTTTGCTAGAGTGCGAGTGGCCGGACCCAGACCAAGGCGTCTCATCCGCTGACTCGTGTTCTCGCCGATCGGCTGGTCGATATTGTTGACTTCGGCGATTGCTTTTTCCATCAGACTGTCGATTTCTGAGAGGCTCGGCAGATCTTCATCGTCGGAACCGCCGCTATTCACACGATCCCTCAGTTGCGCACCCATGGCCTTCACACCTTCAACCATTTCGGCATGCAATTGTGCTTGCGCCGCTGCCCGCTCCGGGGTTGCCTCGGGATAAACAACTACCATCGGCGCCTGGTCGATGTTCAGAAACTTTGTTGCGTAGCAGTTTCCGCTGCTACACCTATAAATTTCCCGATAGAGCGCGCTGGAATCGATCTGCCGTCGGCAGTCACCCGTTCGCGATGCGGATGTGGTCGTGACCTGGCAAACAGGGAGCGTTCGGAATGCCCAGCCGGCGCCTGCCGGGGGCGGGGGGCTGCCCGCCAGGGGAGCCGCTGGTGCGACCCGAACCGGTGGCGCAATCTGAACCGGTGGCGCAACCTGAACCGGCGGTGCAACCTGAACCGGTGGCGCAACCTGAACCGGTGGTGCAACCTGAACCGGTGGCGCGACCATCTGTGCGCGGGCTGCGCACGCCAGCGCACAAATGCCCAGGACGATACCTGCGCAAATCAATTTGCTAGTCTTACTCTTGCGTTCGATCATGGGTTCCTCCCCTTTGTAGGTCGATTGCTACCCGGAAATCGTTGCTGCGAAGTTTCCTGAAAAAGCTCAAATGAGGGGAGTCGAGTGTCGCAACAACCGGATGCTAGCATGGGCGGAACCGCTCCGGAAGAAACTTAAGTAAGGTGGTCGACTGCGCGAAATGTCAGCGCACTCGCTCGGGAGCGGAAGGATCACAGTCCCACAAACCGGCAAACGCTCCTTGAGGAATCGTGGTCTTAATATCCCCGTTCGTCCACACCCGGTGCGAAGGGAATCGGCTGCCGCTGAGCACCGCATCCATCTCCGCCTTCCCGTCCCGGCAGGTCACCGTTGCCTGCACCCGATGCCAAATGTTTTCGCACGTGCGCGGGTTGACGAAGAGAAAGGAGGGCAGCGCGGCGTCGTTCGGCTTTCCTTTGATTCCATACGACAAAACCAACGACGCTCGTTCCTCCTTTCCCTGCGGCGCGGGAAAGACCGTGAGCCCTTCCATCACGCTGGTTTCCGCGTCCAGCAGTCGCAGTTCCTTGCCGCCGCGATGCGCCAACCGCGATGTTTTCCACGAAGTAATCGTGTCCGCTCGGCAACCGACGATTGCCGTCACCTGGCTCCACAGCCGGAAGTCCTTACTGTTCGGCGAGGGTGTTTCTGGATTTTCCGAAAAGTTTCCGTTCGTGAATGCTGCGAATACTTGTTCGGCGCGCGGCCGGCTTGCACTGCTCATCGAGGAAAGGTCTACGACATTAATGAACGATTTCACGGTAAGCCGCAGAGCTGTCGGTTTTCGATCCAGCGCCTCCCTCGCCGGAATGAGGATTTCGGACTTTAGTCTTTTCGCCAAAGTAGCCGATCTCTCATCGAGTTGAGTGACGAGTGTGCTGTCCTCAGCCTGTTTCGCGCGTAACTCGGTCAGTCGCTCGGCAAGTTTCTCCTCCCGGAAATCGAGCGCCTTTTGCATCTTCCCAAGGTCTTCGCCGGACTTGTCACATCGCGCGACATCGGCTGGATCCGTAAACGTGCGATTGCATCGAGCGTTATGCGCGGCCAATAGCACCTGCCAGTCGGCGCGGTCCTTGTCGTACTCGGCACTGGCCTCGGCGTGCTTTTTCAAATCGGCTTTGTCCGCGGAGAGGGCTGCTACGAGATTTCCCTCATCGACCTCCAACCGTTCACGCTGCTTTTGGAGTTCCGCAAACTTACTCAAGAATAGTCTCCGCTCATTTTCTGACAACGCCGGCGCTCCCGTTTGGATCATTCCTACGAGCTTCCTGGTCGCAACCCAATCGACGGAACCCACGCGACCGGTAGTATCCTGTCCGTGAAGGAGAACGGACAACAGCAGGACCGCGAACCATCGGATACTGTTTGAGGCGTAAGGCATAGCTCGGACCGCCCAATAAGTTCGGATTGTTAGTCGTACTTCCAGGGTATTCTTTAGCACACTCGGTAAGTAGGGCTCTGGCGCACCGGGACCATTCTAGGACGCGAGCAAGTTATAAAAGGGATTAAATCAAGCATCGAAGTTACTTAAGTGAGGGCGGCGAAAGAGGCCAACTCGGTCTAGGTTGGAATGAACGTTCACTTTTGAAGTGATTTCAAAACGAAAGGCAAGGCACCCAGCTTCGGCTCGGCTGTTTCCGCCGCGGCTTCTATGAGGTGATGCAGATTGCCCAAATCTAGAAGGGGAATTTATGACGATTCAGGAATGAGTGTGCTTAACTTCGGCAGCTTGAACAGCTTTACAATTGTTTGCAACGGAGGAGCTGGCCAACTGACTGCGCGCGGTGTCATTTGCGGAGCCGATGCGACACCCCACTTGGTATTGATTTGCACCACCAACCGGTACTCCACGGACACGTGCCGTGAGAGCCCGTCTCACTGTAGCTGTCTTTCAGTTGCTGCCGCACAAACTCGAAACTGATGTGCTTGTCGATGAGCCGTAGCAGATGATGTTTGGGAACTTGATCTTCCAGACGGAAGTAATAAAACAACGCTTCTGAGCGGGCGTGTTGCCCCATCCTGATCAGCAGGCCTCCGAAGATGGAAATCCAGCGAAGCATGGGACGGATTCCTCCTTCTACCATGCTTCCCCGCAATCTCATCCGCTAAATCACGGTGACTTTTTCAACGCCCACGTCCTTTATCATTCGCTACCTCGCACCAATTTGGTCGCTTGAGTGGCATCGTACAGACCACTTTCAGCCACAGAATCGTCAGCCATTCGCCTTTCGATTGGAAACACCTGTCATACGCGCCGTAGAGCGACTACAGTTTTAGATTCAAAACCGCCCACCGCTCCTGGTGCAGTTGCGGGTGCGCTGCGACTCCGCGTTGCCTTGTCAGACCAGGCAAACTGTCCCTTGGCCTTGGCGCATAAAATCGCCGGCAGCGGTTGCCACCGGCGACAAAGTTCGGAATCATTATTCTGCATTTGGACTAGGCAGCTTTGCGTATGACTGGCGGGTCACTCTTGCCTTGGTCGGATTTCGCATCACGGGTGAGAGAAAGATTTGGGGCGCCCGTCCGCTCCAACATTTTCGCTTTTCTCCACCTGCTGAGAAAAGGGAACATTGTGCCAATGACGACCACCAGCACGGCAAACGCAATCCAGAGCCATAAGGACCAGCCCTTGGCAGTGGCAGTGGGTGTAGTGGTAGTGGCGGCTGTCGCAGGTGGGCTGACAGGTTCCGAGGACGAGTTGTCAGTCGCGACAGGTGCAATGGCGGCTGCAGGGGGCGTGCTGCCAGTCTCGGAGGAAGTGGCGGCAGTGGCAGCGGGTGAAGTGGCGGTGGCAGCAGCTGTTGCTGCCAGTCTCCGGCGTGCTGACGGTCGCGTTGGGCGAATGTCGGCTGGAGCCGGTGTGACGGTGGTTTCCGCAGGTGCGGTGACGGTGGAAGCGGACTCAGAAGCGGGCGGAGCAGGCATGACGGCAGGCTCCGTAGGCGTGGCGACAGTGGCAGCGGGTACAGCGGCGACGGGAGCAAGGGCGACGAGGGTCTCCGCAGGTGGGGTGACAGTCGCAGCAGATGCTGCGGCGGCTGGAGGGCAGTGTTCGGAGATCATATTGAGTTCGGTGACGGCAAAGCTGTTAGCAGCGGCGGCGGAACTCGCGTCACCTGCTCTTTGTCCGATGAGGGTTACGTTATGGCCCAGATGTGGCTTGAGATCAACACTGCTGGTGCTGATTTTCAAAATCTGGCCAGTGTTGTCTTCCACAACTGTGTAGTTACCCTCCGAGCCACCCAGGCAACCCTTAATGTTGGTCTGGTCTGTATTGGTGCTTGCCGCAGGAGTCTGTGCAAACGCCAGAGAGGCTAGCAGGGCCGGTACAACGATCAACAGGAATGCTTTCTTCATGGAATCCTCCGAAGATTCTCGACTTGCAGCAGTGTTTGAAAATTTCGCTTGGGATTTGATCTGCTTCCGATTCTGATGTCGAACCCTCGGGGCTTTCGGGCTCCGGCCTGAGAACTTGGAGCATCCAAGGGAAACACCACAATTTTATTCGGCAAGAATCTTAGTGTCTGTACCAAACCGCTCACAATATAGATCTAATAGATCTAATAGAGATGCGAATTAAAACAGTGATTGGCGAAGTGTTGTCCTAATTGGCGCAAGGTTGGCTTTAAGCCGGAACTCTCGTCCTCCGACAGTTGATCGTCCCCGCCAACTGGTCGATCAAATCAAAATTATCATCTATTAACATCGGGCCTCCATCCCTAGTCGATTCGCCACGAAGTCGGACGCAAAGCCACAAGGATGCCAAAGTCGAAGAAGTTATCGTCCCGCCGAACAATCGACATACCAAAATGTAAATCTGGCCGGGGAGATAGAGTGACGCTCTGTCGAACGGGTGCTAACACTGAGTTACCGGATGAGGAAATGCAACTGGCTCCTTCCGCGGAAGTTACTTAGGTAAGGTTGAACGACTTAGCTCACCTAGTACTACCGTATACGCTTGTGTTATTTGTGGCTGATTGACAGCAGCACGCAACACCCACCAATCTGGTAAGTCTTTGGGACTTGGAGAAATTACAAATGGAAACAGTGACTCTCGCTCCGATGATATCCATGGTTGCAAAGTGTCTCCAATCGGGATGTACAGGCCTTCTTCTGCTGTTAGTTATTTCGACTAGCGCCTCAGCTGAGCCAACGTTTAAACAGTCCAAGTTGAACGGAGGAGCGCTACAGATATTTGCCACAAACGACACTGAGGACGCATTTAACTGTCGTGCAGAATGGACAATTGTGGGGAATGAATTTAGTGCTGTAACCCCGAAACAGATGACCGGTGTCTTTTTCGTCAAGGCACACGCGAATAATGAATTGGTATTGAACAGTGGCGTGCCAGCTCTGACAAACGTTCAGCCGATGGCAGATGCTTCGATTTCTTGCACACAGTTTTCCTCCCACGTACCGAACCGTAGAGACGACCATGGGGCGCAACCGCAAGGAAGCTATAAAGGCTCCTGCAATAATTGTGTTGTCAGCGGTGATATGTTGACGTGTGGGAATTGCAATACAGGTCAAAAGTGTGGGTGGTATGGAGAGAGTTGCACGAAGAAGAGCGAGGTGAATTTTAAAACATGCCAGAATTATTCCGTACACAATGCAGATGGGGCTTTACGATGTGATTCTCAATTCGTGCCGCCACCGCCGCCACCTTTTCTCGGCGAATGGAAAGACGATATAAGAACGCTAGAAGGAGCCACAATAAAATATCCGGTAGCTTTTGAATGTACATGTATCCATATGCAACGTAACGGGCACCTGCCCAATAATCATAGTGTAACCTTAACCAATAGTTGCACAGATTATGTCGTGGTGTTTTCTGAGAAGGACGGTTCGCCAAGAACAACCGCCGTCGAATCGGGTCAGGATGTCGTCCCTGTCTCAGGAAGGCAGTTTGGCCTCACGCCGTTAGGCGCAGGAAAATTCTGTGACGTTCAATGTCGAACAAAGTGCTTGGGACTTCCATATGCCATTGATTTGCCCAACCCCAACTCCCTTGCCGCAGTCTGGGCCCAATGATCCGCCATCGCCACTCTTTTCGATCGATAATTGAAAGAGGGGCCTCCCATTTGCTGCCCATCACTGACAGCAAAGCTGACGACCTCGCCATTCTGAATGAGACTCGCGCCGGGGTCGCGGAATCCGACCAGGAGCCCATTGTTCGTAGTCGCGTAGAGCGATTCGATGATACTAGCGGGAAACTTGCGGTCCAAGGGACGGTATCTTTCGAAGCGCGCACCCGTCAAAACGGTATAAACCTTCGGCGCGGAACAACTGAAACAGGTTATTGCTTCACCGCGAGAGTAAGCTGGTCGAGTGCGAAAGTGGTCCTGGCGTCCCTGGGGCGGTACGCGCAGCATTTGCAATTCCACCCAAACCGACGAATGTTGTGCAAATTTCAACCGAGGTGAGCCCTAGGAGCCCACCCCGGTTGGGATTGTTAACTCCCGCAGTGACACAGAAGCTTGCTCTTGCTCCTATTTCCGCTGCAGCAAATGTACCTCCACCACGTTGGCACTGCGGTTCCTGCCGGCGTAGCCCTGAAGATTCCCATTTATTTGCCTTTCTTGGAGCACGCCCTGCGGATAGATTTTTCGCTTTCGGACTGCGCGGTAGGCAGGCACCTGCGAACCCCATCAGGTTGCCTGGGGACCTCGCAACGTGACCATTTTTTGCCACAGAATCGCTTGGCGTTCGCCGTTTAGGTACGAATAGATGGCGAATCGAAACCGGACTGATTGCCCAGTTCTGATGTCGGGTTTCGGGTGAAATTCTCTGGCAGGGTTTTGCTATCTGCAACTTGCGGACACGTCGAGCTTTAGCGCGACAAAACCGTACCGAGAGTTCGAATCTCTCTTCCTCCGCCATCAAGTCTGAACTGCAGAAAAATCCTGCCGCCCCATACCCCGAAATATGCGAAGCATGCCCGTATTTCGCGATTGTTCGTAGTCAAACCGGACCGCAGAGAACGGACCTCCCGTCGGCAAAAGGGGTCACCGTCCCGCCTTTTCTCCAGAGGGCACATGCGCAGTCCGGTTTCGACGAGGGCATTAGGCGAATGCAATGCGATCAGAAGCCGGGTTTTCTCCTGAAGGGCACATCAGCAGTCCGGTTTCAACAACACCGCCGGGCGAATGCAAGGCGATCACAAACCGATGATGCGGCGAAGTCCGGGCTCACCTTTTTGTTCACACTTACGATCTCTATCTCAGGCCGTTTTCACCGCACGCTCCGCACTCGGGGCTAGGGTGGAAATCCCAGATCCGCGTGGAGCCACGTGCGCGGAAACGACGGTCGCATCGCAAGCCGAACCCTTCAGGTTCTTAAGCACTAAAAATCCGTTTCGCCCACGATCTCGGTCGGGAATCCGCAAATAGCTCGGGAAACCTCCAGGCCTCCCATGGTCGCTGACTCGATGCATCCGAAGTTCAAACCGTTCAAGGTCCAGTCTCCGGCCAAGTACACATTCGCGAAGCCGGAACCACTGGGCGTTAAGCGATACCGTGTGGATCCCGGCACCGACAGAACATAGCGCTCCGCGGGAGCGATGTTGGCGCGCCAGTACTGGGAATCAAATCGACTCTGGCCGGGGACCCCAGACGTATCGTCGAGCAAGTTCCAATTGAATGCGCCTCGGCTGCCCGCGTTTGGCCAAAGTGTCGATAAATTGCCTTAATCCAGTTCAAGCTGTTCTGCTTGACCTCGCTTGCTTGCTGCGCGGGAAACCCGTGATCGCTGTACGGTGGAATCGGATTGGCGTCAATCAGAGCACCGCAAAAATAACCAATGGACCGTGGTTCTTGGCCGGAAGGCCACACTTCGCGGGGGATCACTTGGCTCATGTCGGCCCAGGTCTCCGTGGGATGTGCGTAGGCCGTCAAAACCGGCGATCCATCGGTCCATCCCAGCGCGCTCAATGTGGGATTCATCCAAAGCTGAAATGCCTGTGTCTGAGTTGTCTGGACGTTTTCCACCATTGCGCTCCAGGCCGGGCTGACAGCGATGAGCTCTTGGGCAATCTCCTTCAGCGGAGCCAAGGAGGTGGCAAGAATTACAACATCGAAATCGGAACCTGCCTGCATAGTGTACGTGTTTACTGATGGCCAGTTGGCCCACGGATCTTCCAGATCAATTCCTTGCTGTTGTAATTGCTGGCCCTGCACCAACTGTGGATACAGTGGTTGATTGGGCCAGCAAGGCAGATTGTTCACGGTTACTAGCGGATTGTAGGGGCCGGACAAGGTCGTGGCCTGAACGCCAACCTCAATTGTTGCCACCGACTTTCCGTTGCCGGACAAACCGAGATTCTCAACTTTCTGGAAAAATCCGAAATTGACACCCCTCTTTTGCAGCACCAAATAGAGCGGCGCGAATACCGTATCCCCCATCCCTGCTTGCATCTTCCAGAAAATCGCTCCCTTGTACCACATGATGAGGCGGAAGATACACCGTAAACCACTGCCAGCACCCAAGGAAGGTTTAGTCGAATCGCCATTCCGGTATGCAAATATGAAATCGTAGACGCCGTTCACCACGGCGGAGTTGACGCTCTCTGCCGATGCGCCATGCCTCGTATACCACGCACGAAGATCCTCGTTGTCGAGAACGTTGAAGCCCTGGGTCAAGACTCCGTCGGAAAGAATGCCGATCACTTCGGCGATTCCAAGATCGATTAGGATGAGAGCCCGTCTTTCGCCATCCGTTTCGGCCCCTGCACTTGGACCGGCAATAGCCAATCGGCGAAAAGCTTTCAGCAGAAATACGATGGCCTGAAGCGCTTCCGGTGCGTGCGTATTCGCATCCGCGGACAGTGTCCTGAGCAAGTGGTCAGCATCTTTCAAAGGGTCTAACCATCCGGGAACGGACGCGGTTGATCCTAGGCCAGGGATGCGAGGTTCCAGGACCTCGGCAACACTAAGCACCGATCTAACCCAAGCAGGATGTGCTGTCTTCATGCCACCAGCCGTGGCGCGGCGCGCAATCGTGCCGGAACCCACCGCGGTTTGAATCACCCACTCAACGATTCGAATCAACCCTTCGAGCAGACTCGGCATCGGCTGCTCGTCCCCTGGGGTCGAATTCGGATACTCTTGAAAATCGTTGTTCCACGGCAACCATACGGTGCTCAGGTTCTCCATCCAACTTAGCGTAGGCGACGGCTTGAAAGCTTCATCCCAAGTTGCTAAAGGAGCAGTTGGCGCCCGATTCAATTCTAGGTAGCAGCTCCGCATCACCCGAAATGCATTCTCGTAAAAGCCGCCCCAGACATGCAGCCCATGTTCCTCGATGCGTTCCTCCAATTCGGCATTCCGGCCGCTCGCACCCTTTCCACCGAGACGCCAACCGAGCTGTAGGACAGTTATCTCGTACTTAGCTTGCCAGTTTGGATCAGAGGTGAGGCCAAAAGCTGCGGCCATACCACTCATGCCGCCGCCAATAATCACGATTTTAGTCTTGGTTCCAGACATGCGCCCGAGTGTATGCGTAACTACTAAAGTATTCAACACTGTCTTCATGTTACAAGAACGGTGATGCTGCGCTAACTATGCAGGCACCTTTCCCGCGGGCCGGTATAGCATCTGATCAGAGGGCCGAGACAGGGGAAGGCTCTTCGGCAGCTGAACGCGCTCGTTTTCGAAGATACTCCTCCTTAAGTGGATATAGTCATCGACTTTGTCTATCTTCACCCGGCAAATCCCGCCCGCCATCGGATGCATTCTGCGGAACGCGGACAGGCGTGCAACTCCCGCATAGCCTAGGCCCAGTGCGTGCACGAACCAGGGCGCATTCCAGTCATGACCAAACATCTTCGCAACAACATCGTAAGGGTCGTAAAAGTCGCGATACGCACGGAACAGAAGCGCCTCTAGTTGCTCTGCCGTGAGATGCGGATGCTGCCACACCGCACAAGTCGCATCGAACCGGTCCAGGTTCTTTTCAACAATCAAGCCCCCACCCAAAAAGTCATCATACTGATCGGTCCCTGGTATCGGCGTCAGAATGTAAAAAGAGGCCATAAACGGCCGGAGGGATCGAAGCTTCCGCACATGCTTAAGAATCGCCGCTTCGTCTTGGTCGGGAAAACCAATGATGTTCGAGAAATGGGTAGTGACTCCTTTTTTGTGGCAGATGCGCACGAGCTCGGCATATCTCTCCGGATCATTCTGGAATTTTCGAGCGGCTTTAAGTGTTTGACGGTCAAGCGACTCGACCCCAATGAATACTTGAGCGCAGCCGGCCCGTGCGAGTAGCTCAATAAACGCCTCATCCAGACCTAGCTGTACGTCGCATTGGACAAAAAAAGGCAACCGTATCCGCTGTTCGATCATGCCCTCCAGCAAAGGCCGCGCGTCCGTGTATTTATTGAAATTGTCAGACGTAAACATGACTAATCTCACGCCGGCTTCCTGTGCCGCCAGGAGGCTCCGGAGGGTGATGTCAACGGACTGACCCCGAACCTGTTTGCCCGCAATCTTCACGACCGAGCAAAAGTTACAGCTATAGGGGCACCCACGAGCCGGATAGATCCCGACCATCGGAATAAGGTAGGAGCCTAGATCGGCGGGGTTGGGGGGAACTAGCACTTGCGACGAAAGCTCGGTTTGCCACCGTTGTCCTTCTCCATAGATCGGCTGGAGGCTTCCTTGCATCGCATCCTGTAGAATGCTTGGCCAGATCAGTTCCGCTTCGGCGAGTGCGAAGCTCACACCGTGGCCGTGAAGGTCGCTTGTGTCGCAGGTCATGGCGTGAGGGCCGCCGATGATACAGTTGCGTACTCCATTCGTGCGCGCCAGGGCAGCGATGTCAATCGCGCGCTGTATCTGATGACTCTGGACGCCGACGACGGCCAAGAGTGAGCATGTCTTGGGAGAAAGGAGCTTAAGGTACCCGAGGTCAGTCTTGGTATACTCATCAATTGTCTCAACATGAATCCTGCGCCCATTCAACTCAAGCGGAATCATACTCTTGAGGTGAAGGAGTGTACTGTTGGGCATGAACCCCTTCCGAAAACGCTCTACGTGACCATCCGCCGCATATTTACTGGGCTTCAGGAGTAATACATAAAACGTGCTTTCCTCAGCCATGCACAATGCCCTTCCAGGCGGGAGAACCGTACCTCAGGGACTCAGAGGAAACCGATGTTCTCGAACACGCTGAAATTTGAGAGCGCTCAATTCCCCAATACACGTCTTGCAAGAGCTTTCGATTATGAATGAGAGCTTCATCAAAACGCGTTAGACGCATTCCCTCCAGGGAGGAAGAAGCTCTGCCGACGTGACGCATCAAAGCCGCATCTCTTTTCAGCTCCTTTTCCGAAATATATCGGGCCAGTGCGAAGAGAATGCGACGGTAATGGTATTGCAAAGAAGGAGATACCTTTAAGAAGAGGAACATGTGGACGCGTGTGGCAGTATCCGTTTCCGGCACCAGAAATACCGCGGCTCGGGTCGTGACGGGTCGCGTCGCGTGAGAGGCCGGATCGCACCATCCAAACGTGTAAACGGTGTGCACAGGCCGAAAACGCGTATACCAGTGATTGTTGAAGCGATCCCCTTTTCTCACTCCGCCAAGTGGGGCGCAAAAAGAAGCACGTTGGGGTCCCACGTAGCGAACTTCCGTCTGGTCGTCGGACTTGAGCGTAGATACGCTCACCTCGCTCCATCCGCCCTCATCCCAACCGAATGTTGAATGAACGTAGGCAAAATGTTCATCCTCCGTAATGTTGTCGAGCGTCACCTCCATGGGCGCGGCAAACACCGTCGACAGGGCGCCTGCGAATTCGAAGCCTTGGTTTTCAATGACGGGAAGCGCTGACTTTAGAGTCTCCCGTTCCGCAATCCAAAGATAACCATATTGCTCGGCAACCTGATAGGCCCGCGTGTCGCAGTGTTTGAGGTTTGGACATGAAGGACTGCGGCCCTTTCCATCGGCATCAAAATTCCAGCCGTGATACGGACACGCCAACCGACCATCGCTCCGTACCCAGCCCTGGGAGAGGGGTGCGCGACGGTGAGGACACAAGTCGGCTAGCGCTCCCACGCGCTGAGTAGCGTCGCGAAACAGGACATACGTCTGTCCTGCCACAGTAATTTGAACGGGTTTCTTGCGAAGACTTTTCGAAGGTAGAACGGGATGAAAGTATCGGAGAACTCCAGGACTCATATTCTCCCTCATTACGCCTGCGGAAGGCAGCTGCGATTCCCTCATGGCCCATTACATGGGAGAGCATTCTAGTCACATTGCGCAAAAAGGTCACGCACTAACATGCGCTAACCCTGCTTGCACAAGGATCGAAGCTTCGTTGCCTTCGATTCGCACGCCAACCGAAATGCGCGTCGCAGCGAACACGAGCGAGGCCATGCGACGGAGTGTGAAGGTTGCGGTTCTTCCCGTCATGAAGAATAGTGGTCCAGCCAGTCCAAACGTTACACAACCCTTCCGGGTTAAACCATATTTCGACCAAGCTCGGAATGTATTGTCAGTTTGGCCGCGGGGAGAAGAAACACATGGGTCCGGCAACCCGACACAGAACTATCCGAGCGTCAGTGGCTATAAGTCGGCATCTAGGAAGTTGGCACCAACAAATCTGACAAACTAAGGTTGTCTCCGATTCTTAACCAAGAGCGGAAGTCAGGAAGCGTGCACAAGAATCTCTGAAAATCTCCATTTATTTGTCTTTCTTTGAGCACTCCCTGCGGATAGATTTTTCGCTTTTGGACTGCGCGGTAGGCAGGCAGTCACCTGCTAACCCCATCAGGCTGCCTGGGACCTCGCAACGTGACCATTCTTGCCACAGAATCGCTTGGCGTTCGCCTTCAGGTTCGCGAATGGAGGGCGAACCGAAACCGGACTGATTGCAAAGCTCTTGGTCAGGTTTTGGCGTGAAATTCTCTGGCGGTGTTTTGCAATCTGCAACTTACGGACACGTCGAGGCTTAGCGCGGCAAAACCGTACCGAAGGTTCGAATCCTTCTCTCTCCGCCACGCAGTCTGAACTGCAGAGGATTTTCGCTCGATCTGCGACGAAATACGCGAATAATGCCCGTATTTCGCGATTACTGACAGGCGAACCGGACTTCAGAGAACGGACTACCGTGGCACGGCGTGAACTAATACGCCTTTCTCCTGCGAAGGCGATAAGGCAGTCCGACTTCCGCGAGTTGCCACGGAGAACATGAAGCGATTGAAAATCGAATCGTTCGCGAACGCGGACTTGACTCGCTGCGATATGAGCCGGTCGAGCATGAAAATAGTTTCCGGTTTGTCCGATGGTTTCGATGATTGCCAATCAGCTCTTCTTTACCGCAATCACGTGGTCGTCGGGATTGCGCGTGATCAGCTTACCCTCGGGATCGATACCTGCTTTAACCGGCAGCTTGTCGACCGTGACAGTAAAGTCGGTCTTGTCCTGATCGATCTTCTGTTTTTGCAGATAGAGGAATTTTCCGTTGGCATCCAACACGCCAATGTCGAGTTGGCACCGATAGTAAAATTATGTTAGATAAGTACTATCTCATTGCTGGTAAGAATCGAATAGCTTGTTTTATTTGCTCCGAGTTGGGGGACTTGATTGACTCGATAGGAAGTTGAGGCGTTTGAATATGGACCCTTCTCCTAAGCGCGAGCGTGCGGTCTACATCTTTCCCGCATCTTCCGCCCAACGGCGGATGTGGTTCCTGCAACAACTTGACCCTTCTAGTGCCGCATACAATATCACGACTGCGGTGCGTATCACCGGGTGCCTGGAGATCGAGTGTCTCGAAAGAAGCCTGCAAGAAGTCACTGCGCGGCATGAATCATTACGTACGCGCTTCGCCGTCTCTGAGGAGGGACTGCAGCAGATCATAGAAGAGCATCTGGAATTTCAACTCGAACTCCTTGATCTTAGCAAGGAGATTCCGGATAGCCTGGATGGCACGATCTACTCTTTGGTGTTGGAGGAGGCGCGTCGGCCTTTTTCCCTTGCTTCTCTCCCTTTGGTGCGCGCCACTTTAGTGCGCAGTCGCCTAGAAGAGCACATTCTGGTGTTGGTGATGCACCATAGCATCTCGGATGGATGGTCTTTGGGAATCATGATTAAGGAGATAGCTCTCCTGTACGAAGCGTTCGCTGCCGGCAGACCTTCACCATTGCCGCCGCTGCCCATTCAGTATGCAGATTTCAGCGCTTGGCAAGAGAAACAGCTTCGGGGCGAAGTGTTGGTAAAACAGATGCTCTATTGGAAAGAACAGTTGCGAGACATCGTGCCACTGGAACTGCCAACCGAGACGGGCCGGTCAGTCAAGCGCAGTATCCGCGGGAAGCAAGCGAACTTCAGTCTGGGGTCAGAACTGGTTCGAGGGCTGCGAAAAGTCGGCGAGCGCCACGGTGCCACCCTATATATGACATTGCTGGCAGGATTCGCGACGCTCTTATATCGCTACACTGGGCAAACGGACATCACCATAGGCTCGCCAATGGCCGGCCGCACCAAGAAAGAACTAGAGCAACTGATCGGGTTGTTCGTCAACATGCTGGTCGTGCGCATCCGGATGGATCGGCAATGGGGATGGGATCAATTGTTGTCCCATGTGCGTGATGTGATGCTCGATGCTCATGCCTATCAAGAGGCTCCCTTTGAAAAGCTCGTAGAAATATTGTCCCCGGAGCGCGATCCCAGCCGCACGCCGCTGTTTCGGGTTGTGTTTACCCTTGAAAATGCACCGATGCCGGCGGTTCGTTTGGCCAACATCGAACTCCGCTCAGTTGAAATTGAGAGCCACACCGCCAAGTTTGATCTTACCTTCGCTCTACGGGAGCACGGCGATGAGCTTCTGGGGGCAGTGGAGTTCAACTGCGACCTGTTTGATGACGGCCGCATTCGCAACATGATCCAGCACTACGAAGTTATTTTGAACAGCTTGGCGAAGGAATCCAAGGGGCCGTTGTCGATGCTCCCACTCTTGACGCCCTCGGAGGTGCATCAGCAGCTAGAAGAGTGGAACCATGGACAACGTGAAGAGGAAGGGCACTGCCCCGTCCATGTCCTTGTTGAACAACAGGCGGCGCACTGGCCTAAAGCGGTCGCTCTGGTGTGTCAAGCAAGCTCGGTAACTTATGGGGAATTGAACTCTCGGTCAAACCAGTTGGCGAATTACTTGAGAAAAGCAGGAGTTGGACTTGAAACTCCTGTCGCCATCTGTATGGAGAGGAACCCAGAAATGGTAATTGCTTGGCTTGCGGTGCTTAAGGCTGGAGGTGCCTATGCGCCTTTCGACCATGGCTGTCCCGAGGACCGCCTGTTGCGCATGATCACAGATCTTAGGCCGCAAGTGATCCTGACCACTAAGAAACGGATGGGTCGCCTTGCGGCTGCGGGGAGGCCAATCATTAGCCTGGATCGCTGGGAGGAGATCGGCCGTGAGAGTGCCAGCAGTCCGAGGCAGGCCGTCCATCCGGACAATCTGGCGTATGTTGTTTGTACCTCTGGTTCTACGGGTCTGCCGAAGGGAGTAGCCATTCCCCACCGTGGATTGATGAATCTGGTGGCTTGGCATGTGAATCGCTATCACCTCAGTCGGGGGGATCGCACAACTCAATCAGCAACGGCTGGATTTGATGCCGCGGGCTGGGAGGTCTGGCCGACTCTGGCCGCGGGTGCGACCCTGCATTTCGTTGAAGACTCCCTTCGAGTGATGCCAGCCGACATTCCTGCCTGGCTGTCAAAAGAGAAGATCACGATATCCTTCTTGGCGACTCCCCTGGCTGAAGCAGTATTGAAAGTAAACTGGCCCTCTGAACATGCGATGAAGTTTCTTCTGACCGGCGGTGACAAACTAGGATCTGTTTCGCGGACAAAGTCCTTCACTCTCGTCAACCACTATGGACCGACGGAGAACAGCGTTGTTACGACCTTTCATGAGGTCAGTTCCGAAGGCGACAATGCACCTCCTCTTGGAGTGCCGATCCGCAATCTGCGTGTTTATATACTCGATGACGCGATGCAATTGCGACCGGTGGGTATGGCGGGAGAGTTATGCATCGGCGGCGCAGGATTGGCGCGGGGATATAAGAACCAGCCCGATCTCACAGCCGCATCGTTTGTGCCCGACCCGTTCAGTAAGCGTGGAGGAGAGCGACTTTATCGAACCGGCGATCAGGTGCGATATCGCCGGGATGGCAACATTGAATTCCTCGGCCGAGGTGATCGCCAGATCAAGATCAGAGGTCACAGGATCGAACTTGGCGAGATCGAAAGTGTTGTGCAAGCCCAAAAGGAAGTTGCCCAGGCGGTAGTAGTCTCAAATCGCGATGAAGCGGGAAACGACTTGCTCACCGCATACGTAGTTCCTGGCATCCCCGTGACAGGAGATACTTTAAAAGAAGCACTTAAGAGCTACCTGCCGCCTTATATGATACCCAGCATTTTCGTGATGCTGGACGAGCTTCCACTCACTCCAAATGGCAAAGTCGATCGGCAGTCTTTGCCGAATCCTACAATTCAAAGGCGTTCGTCTAAATCGTCCCGATCCTGCTGGTCTCCTTTACAGGAGGCGGCGGCGCTGATCTGGGAGGACATTCTGAAAGTTTCAATAAATACCCTAGAGGACAATTTTTTTGAGATTGGAGGCCACTCGCTTCTGGCGACCCAGGTTGTTTCGCGTATTAACGCCGCCTTTGGAATCGCGCTGCCGCTGCGCGCGATATTTGACGATGCGACCTTGGCTGGGTTCGCCGAGCGGATCGAGTGTGCTCGGGCTGGGATCGGCGAGGCTTTGCCGTTCCCGCGCCCTTTTTCAAGGGAGGGTGATCTGCCGCTCTCGCCTGGCCAGCAACAGTTTTGGGCGATGCAGATTGCGGCGCCTCTGAATCCCCAATTCAATATCCCCCTAGGAGTCCGCCTGAAGGGAGTCCTCGATGTCACTTCGCTCAGGAGGGCGCTAAAGGAAATCGTCGACCGTCACGAATCGCTGCGCAGCCGCTTTGTGGCCGCGCAAGGCGTTCCTCATCTCATCATCGAGGACGAAGCGGCGCTGCAGTTCCCCATCATTGACCTCCGCTCTGTGCCAAAAGAAGAACGCGATGAAGCTCTGGATCGGCTGTCCCAGGAGGATGCTCAAAAAACATTTGATCTGCGCCAGGCGCCCCTCTTTCGCCCAACCCTTGTTCAGTGTAACGACCTCGAGCACTGTCTTCTCTTGACGATACATCATATCGTCTTCGATGGTTGGTCGTTCGGAGTATTTCTACGCGAACTCTCCGCTCTTT
Organism: uncultured Acidobacteriaceae bacterium; assembly: GCA_963771965.1. Classification (GTDB taxonomy): domain Bacteria; phylum Acidobacteriota; class Terriglobia; order Terriglobales; family Acidobacteriaceae; genus Sulfotelmatobacter. The sequence goes on along the minus strand of CAVYVM010000011.1, from coordinate 640,871 downwards.
ATACGGCCTTCACGGAGGGCCGGCCGTCTTCCTTGCCTCCGCTGGCCCTGCAACACGTCGATTTCGTCTACTGGCAAGAGGAGTGGCTAAGCCACGAGCGATTACAGCAGCAGTTGCATTATTGGAAAAAACAGCTGGCAAATCTAACGCCGCCAGTTATTCTCCCGAGACATCAACCGCTTGTTACACGCCCTTGGAGAGCAGCAGCTTACGAGCCCATATGCATCGAGGCTGACGCTGTCCAGAAACTGCGACAGTTGTGCAACTACACCAATGCCACCTTATATATGGCATTGGTCGCAAGTATTCAGTTGCTCATATACAGCTACACTGGCCAGCTCGATCTGACTATCGGCTCGCCCATTGCAGGCCGAACCCATCATGTGTTTGAGAATCTTATAGGATTGTTCCGGAATACCATAGTGATTCGGACTCAACTATCTGAGGACTGTACCTTCAATCGCGTCCTGCAAAACGTAAAGGAAACCGTCTTAGGGGCTTATGCGAACCAGGATGTCCCTTTCTTAGACGTGTTGCAAGCCACAATGTCGGGCCCCAATCCAGTGTCAAGCCAACTGTTTCGTATCATGCTAGTCCTGCAGAATATGCCAGTGGAGCCGCCGACCTTGGGAGCATTGGCATTGGAAGAATATGAACGACCTCTTGCGACCGCTAGATTCGACCTTAAGTTCTCACTATGGGAAAGCGGTTCCGGGATTAAGGGCGTACTGGAATACGACAAGGATTTATTTCAGGAACGAAGTGGGGCGAAAGCCGTTCAGGACTACTGCAGATTGTTGGATTGTATCGTCTCGGCCCCGGAGCAAGCCATCTCCGCCCTGCCGAGCTATTCGAGGGTCGCCTAAGAGATCGGGGCATTCGTGTGATCCTGGCGCCGATGGAGGGCACCGTTCCAGGCGTCGGTTGCAGAATACCCGCTGAGCGCGTTTGTGGCGGGCACGTAGATGCGTGAAAGGTCTGGCGCGCCGGGGTGAGCACATGATAAGTTGCAATCTAAATGACGCACTACACTAGTAAGAATATTGTAGCCATGGACCGCAATCCCATGCCGTTCTCCCAGCAGAACAGGAACCACTTTCCAATATCTTCTGAATAACTCAATGACATCGCCTAAACTTTGGAATTTCAGCCAGGGCAGCAGTGCGTTGCGCAAGACTAAGGTGCAACTGTTGCTCCAGGCGAAGCGGGAGAGGGCCTGATGGGAAGCGCTTTGCATGCCTCAGTTTAAACTCGATCTGTTCGTCGACAGACGTCATTTAAGTTGAGGTAAGGCCACTTTTTGCCGAACTTGGGGCTCAATCCTGGACGTGGCTCCTGTGTGGGAACGGTTACTTTCCGAAAGGAACTGCTCAACAATGACAGCCAGAGCGGTGATCGTAGGAGCCTCAAACAATTTGCGCAATGGAACTTCAATATTGAAAACATCGCTCATCCGAGCAGCAACGCGCGCGGCCGACAACGAGTGGCCGCCTATTTCGAAAAAGTTATCTTCAACACTGATTTGCGCCATAGGGAGAACTTCAGACCATATACCTGCAATCTGATGTTCCACAGGAGTCCGCGGTGCGACATAACCTGAATGGAAGGTGCCGTCCTCACCGCCTGGAGCGGGCAGCCGGCGTCGATCCAACTTACCATTGGCTAGCAGCGGCAACTGCTTGAGAAATACCAACGCGGAAGGTACCATGTATTCGGGCAGCCGGCGCTTTAGCTCTTCACGCAGCCCACTTCGCTGCGCCCCACCAGCCGGAACAACATAGCCCACAATACACTTGTCTCCGGGCGAATCCTGCCTCATCACGACTACCGCCTGATCCACTCCTTCGCAGTTGCGCAAGACAGCCTCGATTTCTCCCAGTTCAATCCGGTGACCGCGCAACTTCACCTGCTGATCCAATCGCCCCAGAAATTCCAGCTCTCCGTCCATCCGCCATCTCACACGATCCCCCGTCCGGTACAGCCGTTCTCCTCCCTTTCCACTAAATGGATTCGGCACAAACCCTTCCCCGGTTCTCTCCGGAAGGCCCCAGTAGCCGCGCGCCAACCCCGCCCCTCCTATATATAGTTCTCCCGCTACTCCGATAGGCACCGGCTCCATCCCTAGATCCAGGACAAAGACTGTGGTATTGTCGATAGGCTGCCCTATCGGCACTCCCCGGAGCCGATTGTGCTGCTCCATTTCTTCTGCCCGCGTACTCCATCCTGTGGAATGAATACAGGTTTCCGTCGGCCCATACAGATTGTGCAGTTCCACCTTCAGTTTACTGAACAGCCGTTCCGGCAATCCTAACGGGATGGCTTCTCCTCCGCAGAAAATGTGCCGCAAAGACCGGCATTCCTCTAGCCCAGGACATTCCACAAACAATTCCAGCATCGAAGGCACAAAATAGATCATCGTGATCTTTCGTTCCTGCACAACGCTCCGGATATAACCAACATCCCCGTGTCCCCCAGGTTCCGCCATAACCAGTTCTCCCCCGGTCATCAGCGGCAGGAAAAACTCCAATACCGAAACATCAAAGTTGTAGGAGGTCTTTTGTAAGACACGATTTTCCGCACCCACGGCAAATTCCCGCTCCAGCCATAACATATGATTGAGAACGGCACTGTGCGTCAGCATGGCCCCCTTGGGCACCCCCGTAGATCCCGACGTGTAGATAACGTACATCAAGTTTGCCCCGTCTATCTCAACCTCCGGGTTCTTCGTCCTCTCTTTGGCGATTTCCGCCCACGCCGAATCCACTGGCAGGATCCTGCCCCTATACCCGGCCAGCCCCGATGCCAGATGCTGCTGGGTCAAAATCACGTCGACCCCGCAATCCCGCATCATGTAATCCAGCCGATCCGCAGGATAGGAGGGATCCAGAGGAACATAAACTCCTCCTGCCTTCAGAATCCCCGCCATCCCCACCACCATTTCCAGACTGCGGTGCATGCAGATTCCAACGCATCTTTCCGGCCCTATACCCCCTCGCCTCAAATAGTGAGCTAGCTGGTTCCCACGCCGGTCAAGTTCCTCATAGCTCAACCATCCACCTTCACTGCTGACTGCGACCGCACCCGGTCTTAGCCTCGCCTGTTGCTCGATTCTCCCCACCACCGTCTGCTTCCAGGAGCGCGGAACCGTCGTTTGGTTCCAGTCGATAAGTAACTGCTGCCGCTCCTGTGAATTCAACAACGGAAGTTGTCCCAACTGTCGGGAGGGATCGTCTACGATGCCAAGCAATAGCGTCTGAAAGTGATCAACCATCCGGCGCGCCGCGCCGGCAGAGAACAGGGTGGTGTTGTACTCCAACTGTGCTGTGACATCGTCACCATGTTCGTCAAGAGTCAGCATGATTTCAAACTTGGCAATTCCATGATCAATGGGCAAATTGCGGATGCGAACACCTTCCAGACGAAGCTCGACCCGCGGCGTATTCTGAAGCACAAACATGACTTGAAACAGAGGAGAGCGAGCCAGGTCACGTTGTGGAACCAAGGCCTCAACCAGCTTTTCGAACGGCAAATCCTGGTGTGCATGGGCTTCCAGCAACACTGCTTTCGTTTTTTGCAAAAGCTGGAGAAAATTCCAGCCTGCAGCCAATTCCGTGCGAATTACCAGAGTATTGACAAACAAACCGATGAGTTGTTCCGTCTCCGACAGGCTCCGGCCTGCGATCGGAGTACCAACTGAAATGTCCGTCTGAGAGGTATAACGGTAGAGGAGAGTCTGGAAAGCAGCCAGCAATACCATATACAGAGTTGCGTTGTGTGCCCAGCCTAGCTCCCGCATTCTCCTCGTCAACTCGCGATTTATTGTGAAGCAAATTGTCGAGCCAGCGTAATTCAAGACGGGAGGACGAACATAACTAAGAAGGAGGTCCAGCGGCTCGGCTCCCGACAAATGCTTTTTCCAGTACTCCAGATGTTTGTCCATCCGTTCGCCGGTTATCCAGCCACGCTGCCACTCGCTGAAATCGGCATACTGAATTGGCAAATCTGATAAAGGGGACGGTCTGCCGGCTGCAAAAGCACCGTAAATCGCGACTAACTCCCGGATGAAAACTCCCATAGACCAACCGTCCGCAATGCTATGGTGTATCCTCCATAACACGACGTGGTTGTGTTCGCTGAATTGCAGCAGGGAGACCTGTATCAGAGGCCCGCGACTCAGATCGAAGTGTGTATTAGCCTCTTCTCGAGCGCGGCGTTCAATTTCCGGCTTTCGGTCCTGCACGGCAATTGAGGTCAGATCATGTATACGTAAATGAACGTCAAGGGACTCCTCGATAACTTGGTATATCTCTCCGTCCACAACATCGAAGTGAGTCCTAAGCGATTCATGTCTGCGAACAATCTCACGCAGGCTCCTTTCAAACACGTTGACACGCAGAGGCCCCTCTATCTCAACAGCCGCCGCAATATTGTAATTTGGGGAACCGGGCTCAAGCTGATCGAGGAACCACAGACGCCGCTGGGAGAACGACGCTGGAACCATAAATGTCTTGCCGACTTCCGATTTTTGATCATCCGTTGAACGAACAATAGGGTCTGTCATAGGGGCACTCTGATGATCGACAATAACATTTTGCTGTGGGGCAAAACATTGCCGTTTTTTACGACAAAAAAGCAATTAATTCTACATCAGGTCAGTACTCCCAACTCAACCAAATCCCTGGCCACAGGCCGCAATATCTGCCCGTTTCATGCTGGAACATCGCAATGCCGGTTCCGACCTGCATATGGCGCATTCTTAGGTTGCAATTTATGAGTGGATGATACGCCGACAATAAGAGTTGCAGGTGTGGCTGTTCTATTCGTCCCTCAACGCAACCAAAGGATCCACCTTGGTGGCACGCCGGGCCGGGAAATAGCTTGAGCTCAAGGCCACCGCACTGAGGATCATCACCACAATGATAAGCGAGATTGGATCAGTAGCGCTCAAACCGTAGAGCAAAGAGGAAAGAACGCTGCTGGACATTAAGGCAATTGGAACGCCGAGTATGAGTCCCATTACCAGTAGCTTCAGTGCGTCCCGCAACACCATCCAGAGAACATGCCCTTTCTGAGCACCCAGGGCCATATGAATGCCAATTGCCCTGGTCTTTCCTGCCACGGAGTAAGCCATGACCCCATACAATCCGATACACGCTAGTAACAGCCCGACGGTAGCGAAAAAACTTGAAAGACGAGAGACGGTAATATCACTTTGTATACTTTCGTCAATGCGGCTCGGCAGAGACCGAACGTCCAAAATAGGAACATTATTATCGAAGTCCCTCGTCGATTTACGTACTGTATCCGAGATCGAGTCCGCATTTCCAGAGACTCTGACCAGAAAGGTCGTGAAACCTTGCGAATCAGGTGACTGAGCTATAGGAACATAAAAGCGGCGCGGGGCATCAGCCCGCAACGCCTGATCGCGTGCATCACCGACTACTCCAATGATTTGGTAGATATCTACCCGGTTAGTATCTATGATTGAAATCTTCTTGCCAATGGGATCTCCTTTACCAAAGTAGAAGCTCGCCCACGCGCGATTCACAACAGCCACCCTCGGGGAAAACTGCGTATCGTGGAAGTTTATCTCGCGCCCTCTTATAATTGGCACATGGAGAGTGCTGAAATAATTAGGTCCAATTCTATCAGTCGGCGAATTTCCATCATCATTTGTTCGGGGAACAAACCCCTCTACTTGAATGGAGTCTAAAGCGTCATTGCCAAAGTAAAGACCATTTTGGCTATATGAGACAGAAATGACTCCAGGAAGATTTGAAAAGCGGCCGGCGAGGCGCTCGCAATACTGAGCGCGCAGCTCCGCAGTTTTATATCCTCCGGAAATCTGATCGATGCGAACAGCGACGATATTCTCAGGCGTCAGTCCAATATCAACTCCGCGCAAATTTTTCACGCTGCGCACCAGCAAACTCGCTATAAATAATACCCATACGCAGAGCGCAATCTGAGCTGCAACAAATATTTTTCCCCAATTCCATTTCATCGGATTAGCACCGAAAGGTCGGCCTTGGTCGATTCCGGTCTTGAGCGCGGCCAGCAGATTGACGTCAACAGCCCGAAAGGCCGGCACCAGGCCGAACAGCACTCCAGTCACTAAGCACAAGGCTGCAGCAAAGATCAAGACAGGGGTGTCGATGTTAACGGGGGTGTCAACTACCTGAGTCAGCCGGAGTAAGATGCGAATTCCCATATAAGCTACCGCCAACCCGAAGATCCCCCCAATAAAGGCGAGCATGATGCTTTCGGTGAGAAGCTGTGTCACCAGCCGCCATGGCGATGCGCCCAGTGCGAGGCGAACAGCAATTTCCCTGCGGCGAGACAGTGCCCGAACCAGGAACAGGTTAGCTACATTTACACAGGCTATGAACAGCACTAAACCAACGATGCCCATAAGCAACCACAATGGCCGCTGATAACGGCCGCGCAACTGGGAAAAGCCCCGGGACCCATCGCTAACATCGATTTGCAGCCGCAGCAAGGCTTCTCGACTGGATAGCTGGGACACAGAACCCATTGGGCCATCCACTAAGCGTTGGAATATAACGTTAACATTGGCATGAGCATTTTCAATGCTTACCCCAGGCCGGAGACGAGCAATGATGTGCAGCCAGGAATTCTGATAGCCGGTTAGCCATTGTCGGCCCGGTAAGACTTCTGCCTGCATAGTAACCGGGAACCAAACATCCTGTCTGTCGCCGACTGTATCGCCGGAGAACCCGGGTGGCATAATTCCGATAACGGTAAAGGGATAATTATTGAAAAGCAGCTGCTGGCCGACTGCGTTCGGGTCACCCCCGAGCTTCTCCATCCAGAAACCATAGCTGATCACCGCAACCGGGTGAGCGTCAGGAACGTCATTAACCTCATCACCAAATGTCCGTCCCCGAATTGGAGATATGCCCAACACTGAGAAGTAGTTTCCGGAGACCAAAGCCCCGAGAGTTTGCTCTGCAACCGCGCTAGCAGTGTATGCACCGGGACGTGCCACTCGAATTCTTAATACCGCACCCGAAGCCAGCATGCCGGAAAAGACGCTACTGTTGTCTCGCAAATCTTTATACAGCTGATAGGAAAACACATCAGGTCGGGGCGGCCCATTGGTCATTCGTAAATGTACCAATACAGGATCACCGAGAACGACGAGCTCGTTGGGATAATACACTGGTAATTGCTTCATTAAGATGGCATTTACCAGACTGAAAATTGCGGTGTTTACCCCGATTCCTAATCCCAGAGTCACGATGATTACACTGGCGAAGAATGGGGATTTCGCCATCACACGAAAGCAATAACGCATATCTTGAAAAAGGCCATGCATCGTTAACTCCTAATTAGGCTGCGGAAAAAGGGCGAAATCGTTCGTTTATGAGCGCCCTGCTTCGCTGTGCGCTGGCATGCGTAAGGAAGGAATCGTCTCGACCGCTGTTTACGCGGCCTTCAAACTAATGTCTCTCACTTCGCGCACGGTTTCAGCCACATCCTAGTCAAGAGGCGCTACGAATACTGTTGGTCAGCCATCGCCATACGGAGGTACTATGTAAACTTCCAAAACAATCTCCAGAATGAACCAATATGGTCGCGTGTGCCGTCGAAATTGAGACCTTTCCTAAAGTAAGTGACATTAGTCTGAGGACCGCTCGGCACGAGTGAACTCGGTGTCCCTCCATCACCCAACGGGCGGGCCGCAATCTATGTATTGTATGTACTTGAAGCTAAAATAAGCATACTTCTGGAATATTTCAGAACTCAGAAATTATCCTGTCATGCAACCTCTCGAAATAGATCCTGCTGTTAAATCAAAGGTTTCCTGGCTCGTTTTCTCAGTCATACAGTCGCTTTCTGCAAATTTTGCTAAGCTAGCGATCGTGGGTGACTCGAATAGGCGCGGCAAATCTATATTTACATGCAGCGAGTCTCTCATTCTGTTCACCATTTCAACAGCCGTGAGAGAGCTGCCCTGATCAAAAAAGCTGTTGTGAACATCAGACTGAGGGTTCTTCAAAACATCGCGCCAGATTCTTGCTATAGCGGCCTCGACAACGGTCCGGGGAGGGCATGGAATGTGGTCAGGTAGAACCACGACTGCGGTATCATCGGTTGGCAGAGATTCAGTTATCACGATCCTGTCTGGACGATAAGCAAATCCGAGATGCTTCACCACATATCGTAAGAGCTCTTTCTCGCCAACTCTTCGTCCAGCTGTAGGAATAATCCAGGCAACAAGATATTGGTGTTCCGCTTGCGTCTGGACCTTTACCCTCACCTGTTCAATCGCCGGATGCTGTCGCAAGAGGCTGGTCAGCCATTCCGGATCAATTGCTGTCCCGTTCAGATCTAACATTCGATTTTTGAAACCTCGAACCGCAATTGTTCTATCTGAGCGGTATCTAGCTATCAGTCCGGAATGCCACAGTTGTTTATTGTCTTTCTCCACAGCAAGATCCACTTCCCTGACCAAGCTTCCTACACCTATATGCAGCTCACCCCATACATCAGGAACCTGTTGCTTCCCCTGGCCGTCGAGAACTTCGAGCCGAAAACCGTTGACTACTGACGAGATAACGGCCTCGCCATGCTTCATTTTTAGAGTGGCTAGACATGAACTTACCTGCGAAATTCCCCATAAACCAAGAAATGGAAACTCCTGATAGCGAGCAAGAGCGCCGGAAAAGCACGGTAGCCCATATAAAATCAGAGTCGTTTCTCCAACATGAAACACCTTTCGCAATTTTGCCAAGGTCTCAGGGGACACCAAAACGTGGGTAGGAAGGCGAAGGCCGACTTCCTCTTCGGTAGCAGCAATGAATAACTCAGCTCCAAATACTGTGGCCGCCGCTTTACCAAGGTCGTACAGGTCCTTGCCGTCGGTCGCAAATAGCACGAGCCGACTCTCCTTCGTCAATCCCACAAATCGGGCTGCCGCCAATGAGCCGAGTTCCATAGCCGAGGCAGCTACCGGCGGTTGCTCTAAGGCAGAGCTTTTATCTGTGTTTCCTCGCCAGGTAGTGGAATCCTCCGGCAGCCCAATGGGCAACTGGCCGACCGGCAAATCACGACAGAACACCATTTTTTCCAATATGACTAGATAACGCCGAAGCATTCGCTCGATCGTTCCTTTTTCGAACAAATCAGAACGAAAATAGCAAACGCCTTGAACCTCGCCAAAACGCTCCATCAAGGCTAATGCCAGATCGCAAGGCGCTTTTGGCAGCGCATTGATGCGCCAGGTGAGGTCGGAGTCGGCAGAAATCGCGGCTGCAGAACTGCCGTGACGATCTGTCCGCGTAAATGAGAAGGAGCAGTTCAGTGTTTTATTCCATGGCTGCCCGACCTCGCTCAGGTGTGTATGGCTACATTCATACGCTTCACATAATTTTTGCCACAGTTCTTCCAGCAATTCACCTACAAGCATCTCCGGCTTAATTCTCAAGGCCAAAGGGAGGACGCCTTCAAAACAGCCAATCAGACCTTCAGGAATAGGAGTAAACCTCCGATTGCCGGCGACACCGATTACAAGATCATTGTGTCCAGAATAACGGGAAAGTAAAACATAATAGGCTGCAAGCAATACGCACAGCGTACACATTTGGTTGGGGCCGTCAGCATTGAGTTGGTTTGCAACTTGAGGCGGGACTACAAATTCGTGACTGGCTTCAGCATAGCCGCTGGCCAAGGCGCATGGCCGGTCAACCGGCAGTTCTATGCGCAAACCTGCCGTTTCTTCCCAGCGGGTTTTCTGAGTTGTTCTTCTATACACCGCGTTAGGTTGCGAAATCGCAAAATCGGTGTATCGGACGCGAAAATCTTGCGCCGATGGAGATGGTTGAGCTTGAGCTTGGACCCGCTGGCAACAAGCCAGCAGTTCGCGTCCGAAACTGCGAAGCGAAAACGCGTCGATAATGATCGGATTCAGCGTTATTAACAGAAACGCGTCGCGGTGGGAGCGACGGATTAATTTTGCCCGCAGCAAAGGAGGATGTGTTAAATCAAAAGAATGCAGCGCCTCATGCAATAAACGGCGGCCCATGCCCTCGTCATCGAGGTCTTCTGTGAGATCACTTTCCTCGATCAGGATTTCCACAGAGGGCTCGATGGTTTGTATGAGCCGGCAATTTTCAAGCTTAAACGCCGCTCGAAGAACTTCGTGCTTCTGCGTCATTTCATCGAAAGCTTTTTTCACAACCTGTGTCGGGATCAGCCCTTTTGACTGGAATACGATGATCCAATTAGCAAGAGAACGTGCCGGGTGGAGCTGCTCGCGAAACCAAATCTGTTCCTGGTAAATCGAAAAGGGAACAGTTTCTTTCTGGCGCTGCCCACGGGCCTCATTTATCCTGCCGTGAGTCCAATCCACCTCCGGCAAGTGCTTTCGATCCCGCTTCCCATTCGCCGTGCACGGCATGACCTCCAGCCATACCATCACATCCGGCACCATCCACTCCGGCAGCCGCTTTCTCAATGCATTTCGCAATCCTTCTTCTTTGGCATGCCCCGTGTAATACCCCACTAGTCTCCGCTCTCCTCCCTCTCCTTCCTTCGCCACTACCACACTCTCCTCTATTCCCTCCTCTTCCTCCATCACTTTCTCTACTTCTCCCAGTTCCACTCGGTACCCACTGATCTTGACCTGCTCATCCAGCCGCCCTACATACTCCAGTACTCCGTCCCCTCTCCGCCTTACCCGATCTCCTGTCCGGTACAGTCGCTGCCCCGCTTGCTCGCTGAACGGGTTCGGCACAAACCTCTCCCCCGTTTCAGCTGCTTTCCCCATATACCCTCGCGCCAATCCCCTCCCTCCCAAATACAACTCTCCCGCCACTCCCTGCGCGCACAATTCCATCCCCATGTCCAGCACATATCCTTCCGTCCCAGGCAGTGTCCTCCCGATCGGCGGCTCCTCGTCCCTCTCCTTCTCCAACTCCGCCCAACTCGAATAGGTCGTGTCCTCTGTCGGCCCATACAAATTCAACACCCTCCTCACTCCTCCTTGCCGCCACAACTCCCGCGCCAAGCGCGCAGGAAATACTTCCCCGGCTAAACACACCGTCCTTACTCTCCCTCCCAGGCCTCCCATCAGCAGCAATTTCCGCATCGCCGACGGGACGGTGTTAATTAATCTCACGTCCTCTTTGTTCTCCAACTCCGAAAACTGCAACACATTCCCCGCCAAAATCACCCGCCCTCCACAACTCAGCGGTCCAAAAATCTCAAACACGGAAAGATCAAAGCACACCGACGTCGACGCCAACATCCCTCCCAGTTCTTCCTTGCTGAACTCCTCTCCTACCCACTGCAACAACGCTCCTACGCTCCCGTGCTCGATCTCCACTCCTTTCGGCCTTCCCGTCGATCCCGATGTATAAATCACATACGCCAGATCGCGCTCTTCCAAATCCAGCCCGGGACTCTCCTTACCCTGCCCTTCCAACTCCGCTTCCTCCAGTACCAGCAACCCCACTCCTTCCCCGTCCAGCACTCCTCTCAGCTTCTTCTCCGTGATCACCCACCGGCAACCTGCATCCTTCATCATGTACTTCAGCCGTTCCCTGGGATAAAACTTGTCCAGTCCCACATAGCTCCCACCGCTCTTCATCGTTCCCAGCAGCGCTGCCACCAGTTCCCCACTCCTCTCCAACAGCACTCCTACTCTCTCTCCACGCTCCACCCCTTTTTCCTTCAACCAGTTCCCCATCCGGTTGGCCCTTTCATTTAACTCCCCATACGTCATCTGTCCACCGTTCCACACGATGGCCTCTCTCCACGGCCTTTTCCGGGCCTGCCTCTCCACCAGTGCAATCACAGTCGCGGGCAATGTCATAATCGATTTACAACCTACTTCGCTCGCAGTAACTGCCATAACCTTTTGCAATTAGATTTCGCAGAAATACATAGACTTTGCAAAACTTTCACAGTAGAACTGGGCATCACTCAGTTGGCATCTCTGAACGCCAAAAGACCCTGTGGTTAACACAAGTATGCCGCAGTTCGCCATCAATGGACGGCAACTGATAAATACGAGGAAGCGCAAAGTACCGATTGAAAAATTCCTGTCAAGTCAAGGGAATGATCGCCTTTAATGTTATTCAAAGGCAAGCCCGTGTCAAGTAGTTTTAGGCCGCCTAAGGGACTTCCTGATTGGGGAGAGGTAATATCAGAGAGCGACCGTTACGCCCAAATGCATGTTGAAAACGGCGCTCTCAGCGATTGAACAGGCTGCTCATCCAATAATGCGATAGAATGCCACTCTTCGCGAATTGCACCGTCATGGGAGATACAACGTTATGACGTGCCCCATTTGCTGTACCAATCGCAATGTAAGTTCTCGGTTGATTTTTGGTTTCAGCGGGGATGAGGTCCGGAGCAGGGGACGGCGTTTGAGTCCCCTGCTCCGGTAGCCTCGTCCTAGCTTTCCTCATGCGTTCATCCCCGCTCTGGTTCGTGCGAATTCTGTGGGCGGCAAGTAACCCAACGAACTGTGGGGACGTTGTTCGTTGTAATCCTGCCGCCAGGTTTCGATCTTCCGCCGTGCATCGCGGAGACTGGTGAACCAATTCGCGTTCAAACATTCGTCGCGTAGTCGGCCGTTGAAGCTTTCGATGTAGGCATTCTGCGCGGGCTTGCCGGGCTGAATGAACTCCAGCCGCACGCCGCGTTGTTCGCTCCAGGCTGCCAGTGCCCGTCCGCGAAACTCCGGTCCGTTGTCCACCACGATCGCTTCCGGCAGTCCGCGCTCGCTCGCCATCCGATCCAGCACTCGACGCACACGCAGTCCGCCCAGCGAGGTATCGACCTCGATCGCCGGACATTCCCGCGTGTAATCGTCCACGATGGTCAACATACGAATCACCTTCCTCGTGCTCACGCAATCACTCACGAAATCCATCGACCAGCGTTTATTCGGCTGGCTCGCCGCGGGCTTCACTACGGCGCCATGCCAGCGGATCCGCCGTCGTTGTCGAATCCTCATCGCCAATCCTTCCTGGCGATAGAGTCGGTACACCCGCTTGTGATTGGCCGGCATTCCTTCCCGCACCAGCATCGCCGTCAGCCGCCGATACCCAAACCGCATGCGCTTGGCGGCCGGCTCTTTCAGCCGTGCTCGCAAGGCGGTATCGCATTCCGCCTTTCGCCCGCGATAGCGATGCGTCGATCGTCCCAATCCCAGCAGCCTGCAGGCATGCCGTTCGCTCATGCGGTACTCCACCTCGACATAGCTCACGGCTGCCCGAAGTCCCGCAGGCACTACCAGTTTTTTGAGAGCACGTCTTTCAGCGCCCGTTATCCAACGTCAAATCCGCCACCACGTGCTTCAGCTTCCGGTTCTCGTCCTCCAGTTGCTTCAGCTTCTTGGCTTCGCTGCCGTCCATCCCGCCATACTTCGCCTTCCAGCGGTAGTAAGTCTGCTCCGCGATCCCATGTTGTCGGCATAACTCCGTCGTGGTCAATCCTGCCTCGCCTTGCTTCAGGATGGCGATGATCTGCTCTTCGCTGTGTCGTGTGCCTTTCATTGCGGTTCTCCTCTCCTAGGTTGGGGAGAACTCACATTCTAGATGGTCCAGTTTTCGGGGGCTGGGTCAGTTAGACAGTCCTGTAGCGCAACGGTACCACCGCGCGTGTTACAGTCATGGACACTGGAGAATGTTCACAACAGGAAATTCATGCGCAGTCAAAGGGATCCTGAATGTCCAAGGAGTTAACTGACGCTGTCCTGGCGGGCAATGACGAAGTACTAGCCTCATATGTTGCTGCCAATATTCTTACTTCCATAACAGGAAGCAGATTGTTCGTCTTCATTTCAAGGCCGGCAGCTGACGCTATAGCCGCACACCAGTTGCGCGCCCACATAACTGCTTTGATGAATGATCATGGCCTGGGCATCCAAGACGATGAAATGAGTACGCGCGTGCATATCAGCTATGCCGCCCCTGAGAAATTCCATTCTGAGGTCGCTAATATCGCTTGGGCTCCCGGCAGTCAGATTTGGTTGTTGTTTGGAGATGGAACTCCCAGTGACGTGGCCAACGAGCTGCTTGACAATGTGTTGGCCGTCGCCTCGGCCAAGAGCACATCCGGGTTCAATTGCACGATTCCGGGCGGCGATAGCTCAAAAGAAAACAAAATCGTTCAGCAGTGCGGACGACATCAGATACCACATCGCATTTTCAGGACCGCTTTCATTCTGGGTGATGCACCGTCAAGCAGTGTTAATCACCCAGTGTTGCACTTTTTGGACACACTGTTTGAGTTCAAAAACGAGATTGAAGAGCGCCTTCCGGAGTATTTCGAATTCCGGTCGTTGCGCTGCGTTGCTCCGCCCCAAGCTAACCTGAACTTGATATCTGCCGAAGAAGCCGTGGACCTGATGGTCCGGATTTCCCGCCAACAAAACAGTTGCGGCAGTTATGACATCGCCTCGCCTGAAGGAACATCATTCGCGGCTTTATGTATGAGCATCAGCATGGCTTACGGATTTAGCCTCAGTCTGGCTGAGAATCTAGACGAATTGAATGCGATTGATGCGGTCTTTAATGAGCGCTTAGCTGCTTTTCGCGAATCTTGTATTTTGCACCGGCAATTTAACCCACTGCCGGCATATCAGACTGCCGCAATCACCGATTCTATTGGCCTATCCAGACAGAAGTTGGTGAAGATTCTTGAAAGTGTAAGGAATAAGCAAGAAACCCGTCGCGCGGCCCGTGATGGGCGCGTCTCGAAACTGCCCTCGGTTCTAAGCGCCAGGACAACCATGCTTAACAACTCAGAGTTGAGTTATTTCGTGGGCGGTTCTAGGGGCACTCCACTTATTGTTCTAAACGCTTTAGGACAGGGACTCGAATACTGGGGGCGCCTTCTCGATCGCCTATTAGGTTATCATCGCATTATCATTTGGGAGCCGCGCGGAACTTTTTCCGGTCCGCAACCATTCACGATGGCCAATCAGATTGGGGACTTGAAGGCAATCCTGCGTCAAGAAAAGATAAGCAGCTGTCATTTAGTGGGATGGTGCACCGGATCAAAGGTAGCTTTGGAGTTTTATCTTCAGGAGCCGCAGACTGTAGCATCTATGGTCCTTCTAAATGGCAGCTTTAAATGCACCAGCACGCCGACAGAACTGCAAACCGTTTATGAGCAACAGTTGGACTCACTATGTCAAGCTTTGGACGATGCTCCGACCATCGCATCTTCCCTAATTCTATCATTAACCTCTGGACTGGAAGTGAATGCGGTTGATTTAACGGATCTGGATTCGCGGCAAAGCGCGGCCCAGGTTTTGGCCCTGATTAATCGACACTTGAGGCAGCATGTACTTTCTCCATTCCGGGACGAGCGTGCAGTCCTGAACTATGCGCGGCAGCTCCGTGATTTTTGGAGTTACGACCACCTGCCAAAGCTGCGCCATGTGCGTGTCCCTGTTTTGTTACTCTCTGCCGAATATGACCAAGTCGCCTCTCCGGCGATGATCCGGTCGGTGTCGGAATTGTTGCCCCAAGTCTATTTTGTTCACGTGCAGGGTGCGACCCACTACTGTTTATATGATCGGCCTGATTTCGTAGCAGAGATCATGGAGGTCTTTTTTTTGAAAACCCGGTCTGCTGGAGTCCATGGCGGGACACAGCTCAAATAAGTGAGTGATCCCCGCTTTCCGAACAAAGCTGAGTATGAACTCCCTTTCTTACTTCTTCAGATTCGAATCTGCTGCCGATGTGACTGCGCAATGAGGAACCCGGCTGGTCCGTTGGATTCGCGGCGCCGCCGGTCCTTCTTGGGTAGAAGGCTTTAAAGCGCCAGCCAATTCGGCAATCGTAGGCATTTGAAAAAACTCTCGTATGGAAATTTCCTGGTTAAAACGGTCTCGGATACGAGCAACAACCTGCGCAGCAGCCAAAGAATGCCCTCCTTTCATGAAAAAGTTATCGTGAATGCCAACACGATCCACGTTCAAAAGCCGCATCCATATCTGGGCCAATTGTTCCTGCACCTCATTTTGGGGGGCGACGTATGGCGCGACAGCTTTTCGTCCATCGCCAGCTACCTCCTTCAACATGGCTGGCAGAGCCGCACGATCCAATTCGCGCCCAGTGGTTCTTGGAAGCGCGTCCACTTTGCGGAAGCGCGCTGGCACACACATTTCCGGAAGACGTTCTCGCAAGAAATTCTGTAACTCTTCAGCGACTATATGGTAGTCCTGGGCAGGAACAATCAGGCCTACCAGGCTACCTCGATCCATCTTTCTTGCCGCATCAAACAACACAGCAACATCTTGCAGTCCAGGGTGTTGGAGAAGCGCCAGTTCGATTTCTCGAAATCCAATTCGAGATCCTCTTACTACGATTTCTCCGCGCTCATGAGCGCAAAACTCCAAAGAGCCATCTTCCCTGCGTCTGGCGAATTTTCCAGTACGGAAGAGTCTTAGCTTCTGCGCAGCCTGATCTACAGTGTTGGTAACAAAACGCGCTGCGGTTTCGCCGGGTCTGCCGTAATATCCCTCCGCTAAGGAATCAGTGCTGACGAAGAGTTCGCCGCGTATTCCCGCGGGAACTGGCTTCATGGCAGCGTCAAGGAGATAGAAGGCTGTATCAGAAGCCAATTGCTTGAGCGGAACGGCTGCTGATTCATGATTCAACTGGTTCAGAGAATACATCAATCGGCCGCCTGCTATTTCGGTGCTTCCGTAAGTCCCGTAAGTGCAATCCTGGAGCTCAGCAGGAAGCCGGCCAACCAAGTCCTGCAATGCGCCATATCCCTCAACACATACAATCCGCCTGATTCCCTTAAGGGCCCAGGGAAATTCTTCGGCGATGACTTCGAGTTCGCCGCCATAAGCATGCAGGACAGTCACTTCTGCATCCTGCAACAGTCGGGCAAGCTTGAAGAATGACAATTGCGGCCGGTCTAGATCCACCACGCAGGCACCAGCTTTTAGCGCGGCGAACATATGAAAACATTCATTTTCCAGAGAGAATCTTACGCGCAATGCCACCCGGTCTGTCTTCTTAACAGCAAGAAGTCCGGCAAACTGTAAGCTGCCCAGCGCCTTTCGTGGAACCAGCACACCTTCTAACTGTCCCGATGAACCGGACCGATACAAAATGCAACCTGGATCGTCCGTGGCTGTTTCCGCGGGATGTTGCTGTTCAGCATGATCTTGCAAGTCAGAATCAATCGAAAGAACGCTCACATTCGAGAATGAAAACCGGCTTCCAAGGTGCTCGTCGGCAAGGACCCATTCCGCTTTAGAATCCTCCAGCATTGATCTCAGCCTTGGCAGCGGTTCGTCTGGCTCCACGGGAATAAATACACATCCCATTCGTAAGATGCCAAGGGCCGCTGGCAGGAAATCTCGCGATTTTTCCATGCAGAGCGCAACGTGTGCAGCCGGCCCGACTCCGCGGGCCTTAAGACAATGTGCCACCTTTTCGGAGCGCTTTTGAAGCTTGGAATAGCTGAGCACTCCAGTTTCTGAAATCAAGGCCGCTGCGTCTGGACAGCTATTTGCATGCGCAGCTAACGCTTCCACGATCGTGGGCTGCCGCGGTTCGATCATCGGCATGCTCCAATGACCTTTCAGTTCCAGCAATTCCGCATTCGAGATCAAAGCTAATTCATCAACCGGCTGATCAGGGGCCTCGACAATACTGTGCAACAGAACTTCGTACTGCTTTATGAGACGGACGATTGTGGCATGCTCAAAAAGATCAGTACTGTATATTGCCACGCCGGCAATCTCATCGTCTGCCTCTCTGAGGGAGAAGAAAAGTTCAAATTGGCTAGTTCCGGTGTCCGGCTCCAGGATGTGCAGCTTTGCGTCCCCAAGCTTCAAAACAGGCAACGGAGCATTTTGAAGCACAAACATCACCTGGAAGAGTGGATTGCGGCTGAGATCACGCTGAGGGGTCAATTCTTCAACGAGCTTTTCAAACGGCACGTCCTGGTTTGCATAGGTGAGCAAAGTGACATCTCTGACCTGCTGCAATACACTAGTAAACGGCTGCTTGGCGTCAATGCGAGTTCTGATGATAAGCGTATTCACGAACAGGCCTATCAGATTCTCGGTTGCTGGGTGTCTCCTTCCAGCAATGGGAGACCCCACCAGAATGTCATTGCTTCCAGTGTAACGATGGAGCAATACATCGAAGGCTGCCAACAGCAACATGTAAAGGGTGACAGATTCTTTCTGGGCTAATTCCCTGAGCCGGCGAACGATTCCGGCGTCGAAATGAATGAACTGCCGTGATCCGCGGCTGGTCCGCAGTGACGGAAATGGATGGTCGGTCGCCAAATCAAGTGCCTCCGGCGATGCCGCCAAGTGCTTCTTCCAATACTCAGTCTGTTTTGAGATAACTGCTGTACTTAGCCATTTTGTTTGCCAAACGCTGCAATCCGCATATTGGACTGGCAATTGCGGCAGGGACAATTGCCTCCCCAAGTGGTAACCGTCGTATAAATGTGTTATTTCCCGTAGCAGCACTCCCATCGACCAGCCGTCAGCGACAATGTGGTGCATCGTGAGCAGCAACGCATGGTCTCGCTCGGCAAAACGCAACAACTTTCCGCGCACCAACGGCCCTTGCTCCAGGGAGAAAAGTTTCTGTGATTCAGTTCGTGCAGTGCTTTCAATCGTCGTTTGAATTTCATCGTTTGCCCCCAGATTGACATTCACGACCTCCCATTCGAATTTCGCTTCCTCCTGGATGACCTGGTGAGGTTCGCCTTGGACTGAAATGAAGCAGGTGCGCAAAGATTCGTGTCTCTGAACAATGTCGCCGATACTCCTCTCCAAAGCCCAACGATCAAGTGGCCCTTCGATCCGCACTCCGGTCAGGATGTTGTAAGAGGTGTCATCCGGAGCCAGTTGGTTGAGGAACCACAACCGTTTCTGCGCAAATGAAAGCGGCAGTTTCGCGGTGCGTGGGACCTTCTCTAGGGGGGGCAGCGAACCATCCCCCAAGCTCTCCCCGCCGGCTACGACCATGCTGGCCAGACCGCGCACCGTACGCACTTCAAACAGAACCTGTAACGAAAGGTCGACGCCAAAGTTTGAACGGATCCGCGACATGACCTGCATTCCCAAGAGAGAATCACCACCCAGGGCAAAGAAGTCGGCCTGGGGCTGGACCTGCTGTAGGCCCAACACCTCTGACCATATTGCGGCTATTCGTCTTTCCGTCCAAGATAGCGAATTAGGCGCCTTCGGATTGAATGGCGAAACCTGCGCATCTTTTAAGCCCAGAAGCTGGTCGCGAAAACTCATGTAAATAGCGGCCCGATCCAACTTGAGATTCCTGGTCAGGAAACCATTCTGCCGTGTGAATTCTGATGCAGTAAATACCACGCGGCCGATACGGGCAGCGTGATGGAGTTTTGCATTAAGATCATTGATGTGACGGCGGATCCTGTTCTCCGCAGCAGGATCACTCCCGTTTCGCAAGCTGACCAGGACTGCCAAAATCGACATTTCACCACCGCCAAAGAGCACGGCGCGTAACACGTCCGGACAACTTTCGATCTGCATTTCAATTGGCTCGGGCTGGAGTTTGTACCCTCCCTGGGTAACAATGATCTCTTTTTTTCGTCCAGCTATATAAAGGTAACCATCCGAGTCGAAGTACCCTATGTCCCCTGTCGCAATTCGCTTCTCACCCAGATAGGTCCTGGCTTGATCCTCTTCAGCATTCAAATAGCCGACACTTTGAGGGTATTTATAATGCACGAGAATTTCGCCATCTTCAGCGAGCGAGGCACCATCCTTGAATACAAGCTTGCCCACAGAACCTGAGCGATTACGTCCCGGCAGGTTCCAGGAGACAAACCCCGTCTCCGTGAGCCCATAAACCTGATAAATCGGGAATCCCATGTTCTCAAACAATTTCAGTGTTGAAAGACGGATTGCAGCAGCGCCAGTCAGCATCAGCCGAATCCTGCCCCCGTAAGCCTGATGAAATGGAGCAAACCACTTCTTCAATAGAAACCCGCGCAGCCAGCCAAACAGAAACCTGCGCAACACCCAGCCGCCCGTGTCTAAAAACATCCTTTTATGCAAGGGCAGGTTACGAAACCGGTTCTCAACCGCCTCGTAAAACGCAGGCGGGCCGGCCAGGATGGTCGGTCGCATCTCTTTCAATGCCCGAAAGAACTCGGGTGAATCGGCAATATAAATGCTAAAGCCGTACTGAATGGCTGTGTACACCATGAGCCGCTGCTGAAAATTAGACAGCGGTAGGACAACCAGCATACTGTCTGTGGGCAGGAAATGATAGTTCATACCATAGGCATCAATCAGTTCCTCGGTCCCGCGTTTGCTCATGAGGATGCACTTCAACCGGCCTGTCGTTCCCGATGAGAAAACCAGAGTATAAATATCGGAATCGAGATTAAACACGCTCTGGTTTTTTAGTGACTGGGGAGCATCAAAATGGCGGTGGATGACGCATTTGCCATGCCATCCCTCGTTAATGCAAGAGATCCATGGAAACTCCGCCTTCCGCCGTTCTTTCTCCCTTTTGGAAACCAGCAGGATACTCAATCCGTATTTGTCCGCCATCTCTTCAAAGGTGCATTGCGCAAATTCATCGGGTGGAAAGGTCACCAGCACACAGCCGAGATTCAAGCAGGCTAACTCGCACAGTACCCACTCGTAGCAATTCTCCGCGAGAATGCCGATCCGCATGCCTCTCTGGATTCCAACCTCGGACATCCAGTTACACACGGTGGTCACGTCATTGAAGACTTCCTTATAAGATTTTCGGACGAGCTTGTTATCTTGAAAGTAAACAGCCTCCTGTTCTGGAAGTTGCAAAAGCCTGCTCGATAACTCACTGAGATTCATATTTCCTCGCCATGGCTCTAGTGCTGCGGGCTAGAGAAGCAGCCTGCCTCTTATCGATTTCATAGACATTGAACAGCCCCGGTCGAGCCATGCCATCAGGCGCGTCAACGCACATCTGGTGGCACTTTAATCCGAAACTTTCGAGCATCCTCTTAACATTTTGGTTCTCCGGGGAAGTCTGAAAAAAGATCTTGTTCACCGGTACTGTGTCGAAAAATATCTGCATTCCTTTGGGAAAAAGAACGTAGCACACAGCCCTTGCCCGTACGCTTGCGGCCAAAACATGAAAATGCGCATACGCCTCGTCCAAGGCGTGTACATTCAGGTTCGTATACGCAATCAGGGTCTTCTCCGACTCTACGATGTAGGACACACAGCTGCGCGGGGCCGCGCCACGGGGAATTGACTCCTGGAAACGGCGTCGGGTTTCTTCTGGTGTCTTCAGTTTGGACAAATCCACGCCCAAAGATTTCAAAAACGCTGGGGGACTGTGATGCCAATATTGCACCAGAGGCTCGACGTCCCGTTCCTCAATGTCTCGGATCCAAACTTTTCTTCCACGGAACTGAGTACCGTAGTGGATCATGAGATACACCTCACCTTTGCCAATGATTCCTGAGAAACGATCCCTGCGCGCGCAACTCGATGCATCGCACTGGCAAATTTCCTGCGCTCAGTGGGGGTGCCTATGGTGACGCGGATATAGTGATCCAGGGGTGCCACACTCGGCATTCGAACAAAGATGCCGCGCTCCAACAGACAATTCAACAATAAGCGGGCTCGGTCAGGTGTTTCAATATCGAGCAAAACGAAATTAGTAGCCGAAGGAACACACTGCAATCCGAGTTCCCCGGCCAGCTTGTAATAATCTTCACGGCCCTCAGCAACCGCAGCAGTTACAGACGCCACGAATCCTTGATCATCGAGCGATACCGTAGCGGCAACCTGGGCAAACGTGTTCACACCGAAGTGGAGACGAACCTTGTCGAAAGCACTGATTTTTTCTTGAGAAGCAACGGCATAACCGATTCGCGCCCCTGCCATTCCGTAGGCCTTTGAAAAAGTTCTCATCCTTATAAGGCGAGGATCATCTGGACTGAGTGGCAGCAAGCCTCGCTGTGGCGCATATTCGATATATGCCTCATCCAGGAGCAAAAGGCAGTGGGAAGGAATCATTTGGAGAAATTGCATCAAGTCTTTTCCCGAATAGCAAGTGCCTGTGGGGTTATCGGGATTGGCCAGGTAGACAATCTGGGCATTCTCACGCTTGGCCGTGTCGGCCAAAGCTGCAAGATCATTCCATACTCCACGATATGGAACACGACACATCAGGCCACCATGTCCTTCGACGTGATACCCAAACGTAGGATAGGCGCCGAGCGAAGCGACTGCCGTTCCTCCAGGCTCAAGAAAAACCCTGGCTGTGAGTCCAAGCAATTCATCAATACCACTCCCCACTATGATATTTTCCATCCTGGTCTGGTGAAAACTGGCCAGCTTTTCACGTAGCAAGAAGCTTTCCGGATCTGCGTACCAAGCGATCCTGTCAATGGCCTCGAGGATCGCTTGTCGAGCGCGGGGAGAAATTCCAAAGACACTCTCATTCGCCCCCAGCCGCAACTTTATGGGACGACCGCTACGTCTTTCCAGGACTTCGGGTGCCACAAACGGAATTGTGGCCGGCAGGCTCTCGATGAGGCGGTTAGGTTTCGGCGAGGCCAAAAAATGACTCCTGCAAGGCGCTATTCGAGGTTGAACCGAGCAGCCAGGTATTGATTGTATAAGCGCATGTAGTGCATGCGTAACGCTCCTCCGATCGCCAGTTCGATGGCCGCCTCCGGCTGGAGTTCTACAATTGGCCGGATTACGTTTTCAAGCCAACTGGGCCCGTGATCTTCATCTCCCTCGATGTGACTATAGTAGTACTCGAAATCATCTTTCGCGTTATATCCAAGGCGTTGCAAGCCATTCACCACAGCCCGGTCGCGATCTGGATCGAACAATTCCGGCATGCTTAGACTCCCAACAGCCTTAAAATAGTGACGACGGCTCTGTCCAAATAAAAAATAAAGATTAAATCCAGCATATGGGCGCCAGTCCTTCCACACCGGCATTGATGGAAGAGGGTGGCCCAGTTTTGCAAGTGCGCGAGTGAACATCCGGGTATGAGCCCGCTCTCCATCACCACTTCCGCACTCGTCCCACATGTGATGACTGATTTCAGTTTTCACGCTTTCACAAAAATGCGGCTGTGCAAGCACCAGCGCATCGTAAAAGCGATAATTAAGATAACCGTGAGGATAAACTCCGCAAATTGATCCTGGTTCGCCTCGAACTCCAGAAATTGCACCACTCTTTGGTCCACATCTGACTGCTTACTTGCCTGCCGCTCAAACCAGAGGCACATTTCATCTGCAAAGAGAGCAGGCTTGCCGGGAAGCTCAGGCTGGATGGTTTGCAAGTCATGTCGCAGCCAGCAGTCTTCAATCTGCTCCCGAATCCTAGCAGCCAGGGACTGCGCTCATGCTTCACCGGTGGGGCAACAGGATTGGCAAAATGCAACTCGTAAATCAAGAAAAGTATTTTATGCAACTCGAGCAAGGCTGCAGAATCGCTTCTCTCAAAGGCCTCTCTTAATTTTGACGGCAAGTCTTCCCTTAGTTCTTGCAGCACTGTATCTGCACTGCGCAGCTTTTCATGAATGTTGGAAAGCAGGTAGGTGAACTTGGACGACAGGGTCTCAGCTTCCTCAGGAGAAGAGGGGGGGGCCCAGGGAAGGTCCATTTCGGGTATTCGTTCAACATTGATCTCGAATCGGCAGGTTGCCATTTGGCGCCACTTTTCATTGAGCGTAAATGCGGTAACAGCGAAGTCCGCTCAGAAGCTCATAAACACTGGTTTTTGCTGCCCGGGCTATCTCCTTCGCGGAAATACAATGATCTTCATCGCTTCCCATCAAAGTGACCCAATCACCTATCTTTGTTTCTGCAATTTCGGTAATGTCAATTTGGAGGGAATCCATTCCGGCATCGCCGAACATGGGCGCGGATTTTCCGCGTACTATGGCGCGCAGACCTTCTCCCCGCAGTGGATACCCGCTCCTAAAGCCTGTGGCAACTGTGGCCAGCCGTTGTCCGGCTCTTGTCCGGTTTCGCCGGTTGTAACCAACCCCCTCACTGTGTTCAAAGTTGAGGATGTGCGCCACACGCGCGCGCATTCTGACCACCGGATGCAAACGCGATACACTCGCCAATGTTTCCAGCTCGCTGACGCCAGCGGCAAAATCCTGTTCGCCGAAAAGCAGGAGTCCTGGCCTGACCCATGACATTGGAAACTCTGCTGACCAGCGTAACAGGCTGTGGCTGGCCAACACGCTTGATTCAAGCTGTCGACCCAGGATCTCTCGCGCGCGAGCCAGCAATTGTTGGTATTCCGTAATTTGCGCGCGGCTCACTGCGGCGTCATCGTCCGCATCGGTCAGGTGCGCATAGACTCCCTGCACTGCCAGGTGCGAGCATTTCTGCGCCATTTGGACGAAGTGGCTGAATTTCTCCGGATTCCGGTATCCTGACCGATTGAACCCCACATTTGCAACAAGCCATACCGGGTACATGCCTCCCCTGGCGCGAGCTGCATCCTGGTATGCAGCAAGAAGATCTTCATCGGCTATTCCGGGCGTCAAATTATATTCGAGCGCGAGTGCTGCATTTTCCGCTATGTCACCATCAATGATCATGATCGGGCGTTTGATCAGGTTTTTCCTGAGATCAATCGCCTCGGCTACATTGTCGGTTGCAAACGCCTCCACGCCCTCGGATTCCAAAACCTGCGCAATTGGAACTGCCCCCAAGCCGTACGCGTCACCTTTCACAACGGCCATGATTTTCGTATTGTTGGTAACATCTCGAACCAGCCGCAGATTGTGCACTATCGCTTGAATATCAATTTCGAGCACAGCTCTTGCCTGGCTGGCCTGTGCGCCAGCTTGTTCCGCCGATGGAGCACCGTCGTCGGGATAGTCGACCTCCTGGCCAAGCCAGTTTGTATAGTGAAAAACCGAGTGGCCTGCCCTGTCGATTGTCCGCCGGGGTCTCTTTTCATTTTCCTCGAGCAGCGGCGGCGAATACTTGCCGGTGTGATGTGGGACCACAAATTCCGGAACGGCCATATTTGAAATATGCCGTTTCAAAGAGCGTACGATATCGACTCCGGTCTGCACCGAGGTGCGAAACTCCATGGTTCCCGGAGAATGCGGCATGAAATGGTACAGATAATGAGGAATTACACCGCAGGCATAAAGCTTCATCCCGAGAATGTGCATGAGCTCTTTGTCGTCATTGATGGTCTTTAACAACGGAATGTTTGCAAAAAGAATGGGAACGGCTCCGTGGAGACGGTCCACCGCCTCCAAAAAGTTCTGAGTAATCTCATTCGGATGGGTGACATGAAGTCCGACGGCATTCACTTTCCTGTGCGAAAAAATCTCAATCAGTTCAGGAGTGGTGCGGAAAGGGTTAAAAGTAAGGGAGCGTGTGTGAATCCTCTTTATAATCGCGCGTCCTACATTATTGAGATCGGACAACACCCGGTCGAGCTGCTCATCCGGCTGCATCAGCGGTTCCCCGCCGCTCAAGATCACTTCTTCAACTGCCGGCGTACGCCGTACATAATCCACTGTGTCGTCCCAATATTTCTGCTGAAAAGAATCTTTGGACGAGTCTTTTTCGAGAGTGCGCAACGCCTCATAGCAGAATTGGCAATAGGAAAGACACACATTCGCGAGGCGGACAATGATTCGATTGTCATATTTGTGCTGCGCAATTGGAGTGACCATTTCGCCGGCCATCTCCCAATTCTCGGTGTGGCCATCATATCCATAATCCGTTTGCTCTTCTGCCCAGCCGGGAATGAACTGTCGCCATAAGGGATCGCTCGGATGCGGCCGATTATGTCCCGGATCTCGCTGAATGAGGTTAAAAGCATATGGGGTAATTTGGAATCGCCGATGCTGCATATTGCGACGAACATTTTCACAAATGTCAACCTGCAGTTCATCAAAGAGTTGAGTGAGCTGAGCAACGCTGCGGATTGCATTTCGTTGCTGCCATTTCCAATCCCTCCACTCCGCGGTGTCGGTCTGGGGGATTACTTGCATCGGGGAATGCGCCATGGGAACCGCCTTCCTTGCTATCAGCCAGCGCCTGGTTTAAGCTATCGCCGCTTGAGCGGAAACAATTCCATTAATGATATTGCGCTCTGGGCCGTGAGATGATAGCGTGCGCATTTTCCAATTCCCCAATAACGTCCTCTGCCGAGCCAACCGTCAGCAGATCTACAGTCCCTAAAGGCGCGAGTATCTCCCTCTCAATATCCGGAACCGATAAATAAGCGCCGTGGCGGGAGTCCAGAATCTTGATTTGGAAACTGCGGGGAGTCATATAAGTAATTCATGCCACTTGATACTTGACGTGATTCCTCATCTGGCATCATGCAAAGAGATTAATTTGACGCTTACATTCTAAGTTATATTCGAGTGCAAATGCAAAATAAAAAACATTTAGAAGCCATCTCATAAATCCTCGACGGTTGGAGGCGGGTGTACCTCAGGGCTAAAGCCCGCGTCATTCTTGGCTCTGGGTGGCACGGCTGAAGCCGTGCCCTTCCCAAAACTGATTTATGAGATAGCTTCTAGTTATTTTGACACCGAACAAAATCACTCTCTTTAGTCGTAATTTTGCGAATGGGAAAAGGATGTTTGATTTATCGTCGTCGCCAACAAGTAAAAGGCCACAAATATCATTATTGTATTGTAGGGACTTATTACGCGTGATGGGCAGCCTTGCGTTATAGTATTGCGGAATAACCTCTTTCACTCAATGCGAGTTACTTTTCTTGTTGATTCGGAAGTGTTTGATCCCTTGGATCCTCACCTGGAGGCGGCCTACAACCCATTTCTGGCGTCGATGGAGCAGCACATAGCCGCGGGTTTAAGGCAACTGCGCCATGAACTTAGGGTTGTCCCGTTTGTTTCGGATCACCGAAAGGTGATCTGTGACCTTTTAGACACGAAGGCGGATGTGGTCTTTAATCTTGCAGAACATATCGACGGTGATCGGCGCCTCTCTTCCAACATTCCGGGGATGCTCGAAGTCTTGAAAATACCGTATACAGGTTGCTCGGGAATTGGTATGGCAATGGCGCTAGACAAGGCTTTATCCAAGCAGTTAGTGAGTAATGTGGGATTCCGAGTCCCCAAGTTCACCGTCTTGCCCGATTGTACGCGCATGCCGCAAAAGCTCCGGTTTCCGCTAATTGTGAAACCGCGCTTTGGGGGAGGATCGGAAGGTATTACCCTTTCTTCTCTGGTAGATAGGGAAGAGCAAATGCGCCGGCGGGCCTCTTACATCAACAGAACCCTTGGTCAGCCGGCGATTTGTGAAGAATTCATAACAGGTCGTGAGTTGTCTGTGGCACTCATTGGCAATGGGCCTGAGGTTATGGCGCTCCCGGTTCGTGAGACTTTCTTTTCATCCACTTCCCCTCAGGCTCCTCGATTTTGCACTCAACGCGTGAAGGACAGCGCATGCTACCGTAAGCGATGGCAGATCACCTACGGCCGGGCTCAGTTTTCACCAAAGATTGAAGCCGAGATTCTCTCGCTTTGCCGCCGTGCCTTCCTGCAATTAAGGCTCAAAGGTTATGCAAGGATTGACATACGTTTTACGGCTGAGGAAGACGTGTTTTTTCTGGAAGCAAACCCGAACCCAGACCTTAGTCCCCAGGTGTTTGGACTAATAGCAGAATGGGCTGGTCTTGATTACGGCAGCCTCCTCACGCGCATTCTCGATCTTGCCATACAACGGCAAAACGCGAATCCAATTTTCGCCTGATCTGATTTCTTGTCAATCCGGCAGGATGGGAGTGGGAGGAGAATATATGAATGAATGCAGTAAGCCCGCCTCGTGGCAGGAGGTATGGCTGTAGGGCTTCTGTTTAAAATAAACATCGAAGTCACCCACATCTCCGTCAGTTTGTGTCTGCTGGTGATACACCATCGCATAATTGTCAGGCGAACACAAAAGGCGAATCTTGCCCCGACCCCCTTCGCATTCGATTTCCCTTGGTTGAAAAGCACTAAAGCGCAGGCTCGGATCTCCCACAAGAATCAGTGGAAATTTGAGCTTGTCGGCAAAACAAAGATTTGTGAACCTGACCGCCTCGCCAAGGGTGTAACCGGTGCAAAGGAGACACTGTAGCATGGCCCGCGCCTCATGGGGATGGGCACCAATAAACAACACGCTATGCGAATGCCAGCGAGAGCACGCCGTTCCATCACGTGAAGAGCCCCATGTGGTTTCGGCCAGCGTTTCGAAAGCATTTTCAAGTTGGTTGAAGCCTTCAACAGTAATTCGGTGCTGCGCCGGCCCCAAAAACTCGAAATAATTCCGCAAAAGCAAGGCGGAGACTTCTTCTTCCCCCGCTCCCGTTGCTACTCCCCATAAGCACGATGGAGATTGTGAAGCAAATGAAGAAATCAATTCGTTTGTTTCTGCCGGATTGGCCACAAATAAAACACTTTGAGCGCCCTGAATGGCCTCGGCCGCGAATGGCGACCAGGAATCCACATACACCACCTGCTTTCGAGTGAGATAAGCATACATTTCGCCGATCGCTCTCAGCTTGGAATTGCGCCCAATCACGATCCGGTGCAATGGATTGAGACTCGAATTCACGTTTACAAAAGCATCCACCGTCCCGGTACCCTTAGCAAAATCCTCCGCACAGACAATGACCGGATCTCGAAGGAAGGGGGCTTT
This sequence comes from uncultured Acidobacteriaceae bacterium, assembly GCA_963771965.1. Lineage (GTDB taxonomy): Bacteria > Acidobacteriota > Terriglobia > Terriglobales > Acidobacteriaceae > Sulfotelmatobacter. The sequence continues at coordinate 612,206 of CAVYVM010000011.1, read as the reverse complement.
CGGTCGCCATTGTGGAGCTAGGTGCGGCACCATCTTCATGGCGGATCCGGAACGAATGAGCCAATCCACCGTGCACTGGTATTCGTGCATGTTTGCGCAGGACAAGAGCGTCGGTACAAATTGCCACTTCAAATTGTTGCCCAGTGGCAATTGCATTTGCGCGTGATGAATGAGTCGCTCCTCGGTTTCCCGGTTCGTGCCTAACCTGTACATCATTGGTATCCAGTCGCACGTAAAGCCATATTTTTTGAATCTGGGTCCGATGACCATGCATCCGGCTGCCGTGTACATTGCAAGGTTTTCGTCAGCGGAATCGGCCCGGACCATCTCTATCCCGTTTGCTCTCATGAGAAGGAATATGGCGCCAAGGAGCAGGCCAGTATGAGAGTGAGATCGATATTCCGGGAGGATGAACAGATAACTGATAAAAAATTCTTGGGCTTCTCGACTGAATGCCAGGCGCACTGCCCCCAGGAGTGTTCCATCCGACTCGAGGATAATATTCTTTGAAAAATAATCGTTAAAGACATCTTTGTAGTGCGATTGCTGCAAGCCCAGTTCATCGCTGAACGTTCGTGTCCGACAGCCGCGCAATGTCTCGAAATCTGAAGAAGAAGCCAGGCGCAGACGCATCAGCAATCCTAGTGAATATTGACTAGTTCATGGTGTTCCACATGGTGTTCTGGTGCTGCATTCGTATGGTCGTCCACCTGCTGCCACGGCAGAGTCGGTCCCAGCTTTTCCTCGTGTGGAGGACGCCGATAATGCCGGTGTGAGCCATAGACTGACAGAAAATAGCGCCAAAAAGATGGCATACGCCGTACGAATAATGGCAGGCCAATCAAACCAATCTGCTCCAGGGGCGGCCGCTGTACTCTTAACATCAATTTTCCGTAAAGATGACAGAACGTCTTACGGTCCAGCTTTGTCGGCAATACCATATGTTGAAAATCAAAATACTCGGAATCAGTAAAGAGCATTTGCTCCCTAGTCCGTTCGAACTCCGTGGTGCCCGGCATAGGCGTATATACGGTGATATTTGGCACTTCAATCTTGCGGCTTTGAATATAGGCGGCAAGATCATCGAATTCCTTTTTCGTATAGTCTAATCCGACCATGAAAAGTCCTTCCGTATAGACGCCGTATTTTTTCAAGGTCTGAATTGCGGTGTCGTTATTTTCCACTGAGTTGCACTTCGTCAAGCCGTCCAACTCGACATCAGAATAACTCTCCAGCCCCATGCGAACCCGTTTCAAGCCGATGCTCGCCCAAAGTTCCACAAGTTCGGGGTGCTTGGCGATCGCGTCCGAACGGCTATAAAGGCAATACTGCTTTTTAATTCCGGCCTTGGCAATCTCTTCGCCAATGGCGTATGCCCTCCGAACGTCGCCAAAGAAATGATCGTCTACGAAAAGAACATATGTCTCCTCCAACTGCCGCAGATATTCGACAACGTATTCCGGAGACCAAGTCAAGTACTTGCCCAAGTTTGGGCGCCACAAATTGCAAAAACCACAACGCGAAGGGCAGCCCAAGCTCGTTCGGAGACTCGCAATCGGCTTCCACCACAGATGGTAGTAGCGGCCTTTGTATTTACCCAAGATTTTTCGATTGGGAAATGGTAATTGATTCAAGTCAAATTGCCGCTTAACGACGGCCGGGCCGTTCGACACGAATCTCTCGCCAGATCGGTAGGCAATTCCATCCAAATCACTGACATTACGCTCCCCCACCCTGCATCTTTCAAGCAGTTCCCGAAATGACAAATACGATTCCCCCATCATTACAAAATCAATGTTCGGATCGGCAAAATCGGATGGGGTAATGCCGGCATGGTGGCCGCCTACCAGAGTGATGATATTTGGATCAAATTGCTTTACGTAGGTCATATAGCGCCGTACGGACGCTACATGCATCGTCCATGATGTGAAGCCGACTGCGTGCGGCCGATATTTTTTCAGGGCCCTTTTTAAGGCACCAACGGGATCGCGGCGCTCCAACCGCAAATCAACCAGTTGGGTTTTAAATTTGCTTTCGTCCAAAAGCGACGCTAACACTTCAAATTGGATGGGCTCCACAACATACGTCTTCTCATCTGCGAGGTTGTATGGGTGGTACGGAGGAGTTACCAAAAGCAGACAAAATTTTTGCATAATCGCTTCTCCCACGTTTGATTCCAGTACTTGTACCATTGTTTCTTGAAACTCTCAAGTTAATTATTTCCCCTATGCACGTGAATACTGTATCAACTTGACTGGTTTGTCCCAGTTACACGAGTTATGCTACTGTTCGAGGTAAGTCGATGACGCCTCATACTTGGCCACTGAAAGAAACAGTACTTGTATCCATGGCTAGAAGTCCAGAAAACGGCGATTGATAATTTGTGGGGGAAGCATGGCGGCTAACTTTCAGCAGACATGTGACGGAAATGACCATTCTCTACGCTTTCAACCGATCGAGCGCTTAAGAGCTTATTTGTTCGGGATAACTGTACTATTCGCTTCGTTTGGGATGGGGGAAGCAGTCTACCGGCTGCTATTTTCAGAGTTTGACGGTGCGACCGACCGCATTCCGATCGAGGCTCTATGCGGTTTGGTTCTAGCTTGGCTCGCGACGAAGTTCGTCGGTGACGCTTACCGGAATCGCGGGGAGACAAACGCAAGGCTTACCTTCATTTGGGCGAGGAATCGCCAGATCCGCAGAGCTTTGGAAGGAATCACTCCGGTGGCTCACCCTGTGAAAAACCAACAGTCAATCCGGGTGATCCGCGAAGAGTTGGATAGGATTGAGTTGGCGTTGAAGGAAATCTTGCCGAGCCAAATGCCTCCAAAAAGCGGTTAGCGGTCTTCCACCGCAAGTCTCGCTGCGCAAGGCAAACCAGCCCGTAAAGGGATCATATCCGTCTTGACAACTTCCAATCACAAGCTCCGCTCAATCTCTTTGTTGAAAAACATCTATTTGAAGTAGCGTCAAATTTAGGTTGAGGAATGGAGTCGTTTCACTAAGAATGCAATTACTACAATTTTCGCAGACTTACTCCAGCGTCAATTCGTGTACCTTTGCTTTGTTTACCGCTGCGTCGGAGAACATTAGCGGGAATGTGGTGCCGTGAAGCCATGCGCTCCACTGGTCCATAAAGTGCGGGCTGAAGAGCTCGCCGCTTTGACCGCTGACGATGTTGAGCGTCGAGCCATCGAAATTGGAGAAGTCGACGGTCATGCGCTCGGACGGCCCGAAGCCGATGCCCACTTGCTTCACGGTGAATGTGTTGCCGCTCTGTTCACATATCCCGGAGCCAGCCCACTTCTTCAGGAAGGGCACGAGGCCGAAGATCGGGTGCCGAACGCTGACGTGTGACAGCGCGCCCCAGCGCCAACTATTGAGATCGCCCGCGGGGGCGGACGAGGTGACCGCGTGGTCGAGCGCGGTGGCGAGCACTTCATCGAAGCTGGAGTAGTTGGGCGGCAGCCAACGATCGGGCTGTTGCAGGAGTGTGTTCTCGATCCAGACGGACGACTCGAACCAGCGGTATTGAAGCCAGTCAGATCCGATTTTGGGCTCGAGTAGAATACGCATGAGTTCGCGACGCGTGGTGGAGATGATTGAAGGGGCGGCGGAATCGGTACTAACGGTTCCGTCCCATTTGCGCAGAATCTCGGCAGCTTCCTTGATGCGCTTCGGTGCTTTGGGCGAGCGGTCGACGGCGTGAACAACGCGCTCAGCACAAAAGCGGTCGAATTCCGAATGCACGTCGAGCTGGAGAGCGAGCATGTCGGCGGGGGTGAGCTGTGGGTTGCTTTCCAGTACGCGTAGGATGCGTTCGGTGCGGTATGGTGGTCCCCACTCGTTGCTGATTGGATGAGGATAGTCGTCTGGCATGATGCGGCCGTTTGCGGTAGCGAGAATGCCCGACGGCGGATCATAGACGCTGGGTAGTTGGTCGAAGGGAATGAAGCCGGTCCATTCGTGAGCGTTGTCGGTGCCGGGCACCGGTGCAGAGCCGTTGCCGGATGCGCGCAGGGGGATCTTGCCGATGGCATGATACCCGATGTGGCCGTCGACATCGGCGTACACGACATTCTGCGCGGGACTGCCGTATTGCGAGAAGGCACGCGTGAACTCATCCCAGTTCGAAGCGGCATCAACCTCGAAAAACGGGAACGTGATGCCTTCTGGTTCGTAGAGGGTCCACTTGAGCGCGAGTGGACGTTTTTCGTCTTCGAACAGGCCGGTGACGAGCGTGCCGTGGCGCGTGATGACGACGTTCAGTGGAACCTCTTCGACGCCCAAGGTGCGCTTCACGCGAATGATTTCGTGGCGCACCTCGGGCTGCCTGAAGCCGTCTGGAGTTTCGTATTCACCCTTGTCGTTGAACTTCTCTACATAGAGCTCTTGGACAGTGGGTCCGAGGTTCGTAAAGCCCCATGCAATGCGCTGGTTGTGGCCGACAATGACAAAGGGCAACCCCGGAAGGGTCACGCCGGCGACGTTGAACTTGGCGCAGGCGTCATGCTCAACAGGGGGCGTTTGACCTTGCGGCGCGCACTTCAGGTGTGCCTCGTACCAGATGCCCGGCACCTGATGCGGCAGGTGCATGTCGTTTGAGAGCAGCGGCTTACCACTGGCGGTGTGCGCGCCGGAGACGACCCAGTTGTTGGAGCCGGGAACGAGGGGCTGGAAACCCATGTCGTTCGCCTGCGGATTGACGGCGGCTCGATCATGGCGAGACCGGCTGGAAGCGGATCGCACGTCATTCTCAGCTATCCGGCGTTTGCGGCGAAGTTCGGCGTTCTCGACCTTCTGCTGCGCGGCGCTGGGCTGTGAGAAGCCGATGTCCCCGGCCTGTGCTTGCGGTGGAAGGTCACGTGATGAGGTGCTCGGATAAAGGTCGGCAGCAAGTTGTGCACCGATCTTGCGTGTGATGTGCTCGCGTCCGAGTTCGTGGCTGATGGCGCCTCCGGCCAACATCTCGCTCATGCCTGTACCGATAAGCAAGGAGTCGGTATTCGTCCACAGGCGCGGCGAGTAGCGCAGTACACGAAACTCGATTGGCAGCTGATCACGATGGTGATCGATGAACGCGTTGACGCCTGCAGAATAAGCGTCGGCGTATGCCCGGTCGCGCCTGTTGAGGCGTTTTGCCCCGTCCTCTGCCACCCGGCGAAGTTGCAACGTGCGGTGCATGATGTCGGACTTGAGCGTTTGCTGGCCGAGCACCTCGGATAGCTCACCGGCGGCGTACCGGCGCGTCATGTCCATTTCCCATAAGCGGTCCTGAGCCGTGACATACCCCTGTGCAAAGAAGAGGTCGTGCAGTGAGGTCGCGGTGATGTGTGGTACGCCCTGTACATCGCGTACCACGCGCACCGGCGCAGAGAGCCCCGCAACTTTGATGGTGCCGTCGAGTTGCGGCAGTGATGCGTACGCTGCGTGGTGGAACCACAGGCAGGCGGCGCCAACAGCGAACACAATCAGGACAATGAGAACGACCAGGACACGTATTGCAATTCGCATGGGCGAGTGGGGAGGAACAAATGCAAAAGAGGAGACGCTAGTGTCAGCCATACGGTAGATTGTAAGACATAGTTGCGTCGATAAACTTGATCAATAGGAAAATCAAAATCAAGATTTGTGATCCTGATTACTTTGGGCGTGCATGTTTGCGTGTGGGCTGGCCTCTTCTTGCTCGCTGTTACCACGACCAAGCTCCACGACCGGCGTGGCTATAATCCGGAAAAATCGGCGAGTTATTTTGCTACTTATTGAATGCGAGCTCGTAGCTACAAGACTGGAATTTCACCATTTGCTGCTAAACGACTGTTGGGTTAGGAAGCTCCGCGCCGTTTCCTGAAGGGAGCGATAGTCATCGCTTGCAACTCTTTAATATCAGATCTCGCGGCACTTCCCAGTTCGTCCGTAACGTAACCGTCAGTTTCGAGCGAATTTATTGCCGCTCTCGATACGACTGGGTGAGCTGCTCCCAAACAGGCGCTTGCATACCCCCCACTCGCATCTAGCACCCGCAACGCTGTGCCCGCGCTCTCACCGTCCAGTCGCATCAGTTGTTGGTGCAGGCCAGCGGCAGAGAGGCAGGCAAATGGGAGTCGTTTGCCTCCGTAATGGTCCAGGTGGATGTGCAGACCTTCTTTGGCGCGGCTGGCCTTTGCGGTATTTGGAGCAGATTCCAGCGGCCCCGGACGTAGCTCCCAGGTACTCATTGCGGTGCAGTCGATTTCTTGCTGGACACAAATGAAGCAAGCCGATCTAACGATCAAAAGTTCTCGGGGCAAAACTCCCCATCACTTATCTGAATGCCGAGTGCTTTTCGCAGAGAACACGTAACTCGATGAAGCCCACGGAATCCAATCCAATCGTGGATTGAAGGCCATCTTGGTCACCTATCTGGTCAGGTTCTAGCTCTACGAACAGGTCCCTGATCAGTAAGCCCTTCACTTCAGAGATGTTCGATCACGTTCCAGAGGTCTTCTCCTCAATCGCGAACTGTTTCGACCATCGACTAAAAACGATTAACTCACCGTAATGCACGGCATGTGCCGCTGCCACTCGCGCCGGGTACGCCGCAAACAGGACCTCCCAATTGCTGACACATCTTTGAATCGTGCGGTCCGCTGCCGTCGACCTCGGCAGCCGACTCGGCAAGGTTGGAAGGACGGCCCAACTCGTTCGCTGTAATCTCGAGGGTCTGGGTAAGTCCTGCTGAATTTATCACGTAGGTTGTCCGTCGATCGGCACCGCCAATCTAAGGTTGAAACGAGACTTTCTGCCTTGACTACAGTGAACGGCGGCGATTATACCCACAATCTTTTCTGACATCCGAACGACGTATCATGTCCACTCATGCCCACTACCCTGCTCGCGGCGTTATGTAACGAGCTACATCTGGAGCCGCCAATCCATATGCCGTCCGTACCAGCACAGCCGGCATTGCCCGATTAATGTAGTTTCCCGTTCGTCCTGGACTCAAAGACTTCGATGGGATATCGGGTCCCACTCGGGTTCTGTTTTTCAGTGGCAGGACGATCAGGTCAGAACTCAACCTTCGGTGGAGTCGCCCGCCGCGGCTATCGTCGGTCTTCGTGAGCCCTCTGCGGTCAAGCAATGGCTCAGCTTCTGTTTCAGACACATTTCTTGGGCCCTGCCCTTGAGCAACATATTCCACGGACAGCCGATCCTCAGATCGCTACCCAACAGGGAGAAGTAAGCGAGCAATTTCAGCTGTTGACGAAAGGAGTGCGCTTTGTTGACGCGCTCGGATGCTTGCAAAAAATATTACGGAGTCGTGACCATTGACAATATAAGGTCCGTGGCATATTCTGCACGGAATTCGGCAAACTGAAGGTGAAGCTTATTCGAGCTTTTCGTTCGGTGGGTTCTACACGCCGATGTCCCCATAGTTAACCAGTCTGCAAAAATAGTTTAGCCGGTCGCGAACGAGGGGAAATTGCTAGAGTTGCTCCTCGACGACACATACTTCCCACTGACGAGGGGGGAAGAGCGCTGATGTAACTAGCTTGTGGGCTATCTATCCGGCATCGGACATTAGATCGAGACCATGCGACTGAAGCTCGCGAACTATCTTTGGAATGTGATGTCCTACAAACACTGTAGACTTCACATTCCACTAAGGAATCCGGCACTGGTAGCGACCCGGCGTGGCTGCGCCGGCCCTTTCGCAGCCAAAGAATAATAGAGGTAGTTATGACGTCCGCCGAGGGCTTGCATTCCCCTATTCGCGTCGTTATCGTTGCTGCGGTGCGGCTGTACCGCGAAGGTTTGGCGTCGTCTCTACTCCCTTATGAGTGCCTGAGCGTCGCCGGTACAGCGTCTAACCGAGTTGACGCGAAGTTGATGATTCCAGACCTTCGGCCTGATGTCGTCGTCATCGACATGGCCATCCCAGAGGCACTGGACTTGATTTGTGATCTCCGTGTCCAACTACCGGTCGTACGACTAATTGCGTTTGCTGTCGAAGAAGACGTCTCTACGATTGTTGGCTGCGCAGAAGCGGGGGCCACAGGCTACGTGACTCTCAACGCCTCTATCGATGATTTCGTTAGGGCGATCGAGAGAGCCGCAGTTGGCGAGCTTGCTTGTTCTCCACGGATCGCAGCGGAGCTCTTTCGCTCGCTGCGAAAACGTTCCGAGCAGAGCGGGCTAAGTGCCCCCGGCGCAGGTCTACTTACAAATCGTGAGCAAGATGTCCTGGTTCTCATAACCCGCGGCTTATCCAACAAAGAGATATCGACCAAACTGAATATAGCGGAGGCTACGGTTAAGAATCATGTTCATCATCTCCTAGAAAAGCTACACGTTGGCAGCCGCATGCAGGCGGCTGCCGTTCTTACATTTCCCCCAAGCCAACGTCGATGCTCACTTGCATCACCTCCAGTTCGCATTCCGTAACTGGCTCATCTACTGCGTTGACGTCCGCTTCCTCCCCCGACGCAAACAATGGATCTAAACAAGAACCAAATGAACTAGTTCTCGGTCCATAGCCATGTCCGCTCGAACGTGAACCTTTTTTGAACCCCCCGAGGGATGTTTTTGGGGACGGTACTTTTGATACAAGCAAGCGTGAGCACGAATATATGGGTGCTTATTCGAAACGTGCCTCCGCTGATGCGGGATGTCATTCAATACTCGATTTCAACGCAGTCGGATATGGAAGTCCTTGGGGAGGAAAACGTAGGTGCCTCAAGCGCGCTTGGGAGAATCATGGCTCCCGATGTAATTATCCTTGGGACAACGCAAGCGGAGCATATGGAAAACGCTGCCGAGGTGCTGCTTCGGTGGCCGCGAACTCAAGTGTTGATGATCGAAGTTGACGGGCGTGTATCAGCATTGTACGAGCTAACTCTGCGCAAGAGCTTGTTGGGTGAAATGTCACCCGCGGAATTGGTTGATGCAATTCGAGTGAGCGTAGAGCGGAATCGAGCGGCATTGATCTGGGGAACGGAACGAAGTCACTAAAGGAAGACGGTGCGGTTGGTCTTGCGATTCCACGATTACAAACACGCAGCTGTGTCTTGACCGGAGCTTCCGAACAGTCGGTCAATGCGTAAGCTTGAGAGCTCTATTAATGGAGTCTCTCTCCTTGGACAGTACCCCCAGAGATATTCCTGGGTGGGGATGCGGTTGTGGTCGACTCGTCAGGACGAATTATTATTTCGCAGGGTACGACACTTTTGCTTTTGGATCCGATTGTATAGACATCGGACAAAAAGAACTATATCAGTAAAGGAGCCAGTAACCGTGTCTGAGACTGAGAAACAATCCTCAAAAAATCCTGCTGAGCATTTGTTCGCGCTGTGGTCGGCTTACGCTGCTGAGCTGAACGGCATCGGAGCGCACCTGTCCCAGAGTATCGAAAACGCGCAGGGCGAATACATGCGTTCGTCGCAATCGGCCTTGACCGACCCGGATGCCCAAACCAAGCTGCAAGATGCTTGGAAGGCTTACGGGCAAGCGCTCGAAGACCTTCAGAAGAAGTTAGGACTCGAGGACCGTTTCCAGAAAGCCTACGAAACCTATCTGCACGCCTTGAAGGCGTTCTTCGCAAAAGTCGATGTGGGTGACTTAACTCCAGCATTGCTGTCGTGGGTCGCCAACTCCATGCTCTGGGCGGCATATTGGAGAAGCTGCGGCTCAGGACGCTGGTGCATCGCTGGCTCCTGGGGCTGGAACCCGAATTACGTCCTTTTTTCCAGGTGGGGGCCGCTTCCGGAAAACCCGGAGGTGTCTAGGGCGGCATGAGTTTCCTTGTTGGATTTCGGCATGAACGATCGAACCGGTTATGCAACATCGCTGTCGCCACAAGCGCTCGCGGAGCTGCACGATGAGCTTACTAAGCGAGGCACTGGCGCTCGATTCCCCGAAATTGGGAGGGGAGATAGGACAGGGCCAATACCGCTGTCGTTTGCCCAGGAAAGGCTTTGGTTTCTGGATCAGTGGGAGCCTGCTAGCCCTCTATACAATCTGTCTGCGGCGGTCCGCCTGCCCGGACCGCTAAGTGCTCCATTGCTCGAGATGTGCGTGAACGACATCGTGCAACGGCACGAAACTCTGCGCACTACGTTCGAGGTTATCGGTGGCCGACCGGTCCAACAGATTGCCCCTCAGCTAAAAATTCCGCTGGCCATCGTCGGTATGGAGACATTCCCCGAATCCCAGCGCACGGCCGAAGCACAACGGCTAACCGCTCTAGACGCTCGTCGGCCTTTCGATCTCAAACAGGGGCCGCTGATGCGAGTTACGTTGTTGCGGCTCGCTCCCGCGGATCACATTCTGATCATAGTTCTGCACCACATCATCAGTGACGGATGGTCTATGAGTGTGCTGTTTCGCGAACTCTCCGCTCTCTATGAGGCATACAGTAGTGGCCAGCCGTCGACCCTGCCTGAGCTTGCCATCCAGTACGCCGATTTTGCTCAGTGGCAACGCCAGAACTTACAAGGCCACGTGCTGAATGAACAACTGGACTGGTGGCGGGAACAACTTCGAGGGGCCCCGTCTGTTCTGTTATTGCCCGCGGATCGCTCACGTACCGCAGTTCCCACCTTCCACGGGAGTACCGAGGCTGTGGCATTGCCAGCCCGTTTAACCGAAGATCTCAAACGCCTCGGTCAGCAAGAGAACGCCACGCTTTTCATGATCGTTCTAGTTGCGTTCACAGTGCTGCTGACGCGATATACCGGTGAGCACGATATCGTCATAGGCACTCCGATCGCGAATCGCACTCGATCCGAACTGGAGCCGTTGATCGGATTCTTTGTCAATACCTTAGTGTTGAGGACGGATCTGGGGGGGGATCCCAGCTTCCGGGAACTGCTGGCGAGGGTGCGGGAGAAAACGCTGGGGGCGTACGCGCACCAAGATCTGCCGTTCGAGAAACTGGTGGAAGATCTGCAGCCGGAACGCTCCCTAAGCCATAATCCGCTGTTCCAAGTAATGCTGGCATTGCAGAACGTTCCTGGCAGCCGCTCTATGCCGTCCTCACCTCCGTCGGTCGGCAATAACCTGTCGCGTTTCGACTTGGCTTTGTCATTAACCGAAACCATGGAAGGTTTGTGCGGTGCCATTGAGTACTCGACCGATTTGTTTGAGGCGGAGCGGATTCGGCGTCTGGCGAGACATTTTCAGGTGTTGCTGGAAGCGGCGGTGGCCAATCCCAGCCAGCGGGTGTGGGACCTGCCGCTGCTGAGTGACACCGAGCGTCGTCAATTGCTGGTGGAATGGAACCGCAGCGAAGCGCCCTACCCGCACGTCTGTCTGCACCAGTTGTTCGAGGCCCAAGTGGAGAGAACACCGGAGGCAGTGGCTCTGGTGGCCGAGGGATTCGAGTGCACCTACCGCGAACTGAATGAGAGCGCCAATCGGCTGGCACACTATTTGCGGAAGCAGGGAATAGGTCCGGAATCACTGGTGGGCATCTGTCTGGAGCGTTCGCCCGAGATGGTGCAGGCAGTGCTTGCCGTACTCAAGGCCGGAGCCGCTTACGTCCCCATCGACCCGCATTACCCGCAGGAACGCCGGAAATTCATGCTGGATGATGCGAGTTGTGAATACTTGATCACCGCAGATGTGTTGCGACGCGACTGTGCCGAAATCGAACGCCAAAGCTCAGCCAATCTCGCCAATGTTGCCCATGCCAACAATGCTGCCTACGCGATTTACACCTCTGGATCGACCGGTAGACCAAAGGCGGTGTTAGTCCAGCACACTGGTTTGGCCAATCTCGCAACCGTCCAATCGAAAGCTTACAATCCTGGACCTGGCAGTCGCGTCCTTCAGTTCTCGTCCCTCAGTTTTGATGCTTCGATCTTTGAGATTACCCTCGCGTTGGCAAATGGGGGCGCGTTGTGCATCGGTTCGCGCCAAGATCTCGCGCCTGGTCCGGCCTTGGCGCGCTTCCTTCGCAACAACCAAATCTCGATTGCGGTGATACCTCCTTCGCTTCTCGCGGTTACGCCACCCGAATCCCTCCTCGATCTGGAAACCTTGATCGTGGCCGGCGAAGCCTGTCCCGCCAACCTAGTCGCACGCTGGGGCCGTTCGCGGCGCTTCATTAACGCCTACGGACCAACCGAGGCGACTGTCTGGGCGACCGCGTTCGAGTGCACGGACAATGGGGAGACACCGCCGATTGGAAGGCCCATTGCGAATATCCGCTGCTATGTCCTCGACGAACACTTTGCGCCCGTTCCCATTGGTGTTACGGGTGAACTCGTACTCGCAGGAGCGGGGCTCGCGCGCGGGTATCTAAATCGTCCCGAGCTGACCGCTGAGCGTTTTGTTCCTGACCCATACAGTTCGGAGCCCGGGTCGCGAATGTACCGTACCAGCGATCTCGTCCGATATCTTCCGGACGGCCATCTGCAGCACTTGGGACGGTCCGACCATCAAGTCAAGCTACGCGGGTTGCGCATCGAAGTAGGGGAAGTGGAGACTGTTCTCCGGCAGTTCCCTTCAGTGCGAGATGCAGCTGTAGTCGTGGCCGGGGATGGAACGTCGCGATTCCTGGTCGCCTATGTTGTCGGAAAGAATGGTCCGCCGGCCGAATCGGATTTGCGAAGGCAACTCGCCGATGTGCTCCCGGAATACCTTCTGCCCGCGGCCTTCCTATTTCTCGATGCTCTACCGACGGGCCCGAACGGTAAGTTCGATCGAAAGGCCTTGCCCGCACTCACTCAATCGATGGCGCAGACTGCGGACTATGTCCCTCCTCGAAATCAAATCGAGGAGCTCTTGACTAACATCTGGCGTGAATTGCTCGGCGTGGATCGCGTCGGCATTCATGATAATTTCTTCGCCCGCGGCGGCCATTCTTTATTGGCTATGCGCGTTGTTTCAGCTGTGCGGGATGCGTTTTCTGTCGAGCTGCCGGTTAGGCGTCTGTTTGAAACTCCAACCATAGCCGCCCTCGCCGAAGTCATAGCGCAAACGCCACAGGGCGAGGCCGTTTCAACGGTGGGCATCGCCCGCGTGCCGAGGGAGCCGCGGCTAACCAAGCTGAGCCAATTGAGGGTAGAGCATGCGTCTTGACTCATCCCGAAGCGACACTCCGTCCGTCTCCTCCGCGGCGGTCTTGAATAGTTGTGAAGAAGACGTGTTCGTCTTCCCGGTTTCTTTTGCACAGGAACGTATCTGGTTCCTTGAGCAGCTCGAGTCAGAAAGTATCTTTCATAATGTACCGGCGGCGGTGCGGCTGCCGGGGCCTTTGAGTGTGTCGCTGCTGGAGCGATGTATCGAGGAGATGGTGCGTCGGCACGAGAGTCTGCGGACCACGTTTGGCAGTGTCGAGGGCCGTCCGGTGCAAATCATTGCGCCGGAACTTCATATTCCGGTGACTCTGGTCGATCTGGAAGCCTTTTTTTCTCCCTCACAACGCGAGGCCGAGGCGCAGCGGCTAGCGGCAGTCGAGAGCCGCCGTCCGTTTGATCTGATTCGCGGGCCTCTGCTCCGGGTCATGCTGCTGCGCCTAGCCGCCGCCGACCACGTTCTCCTCCTTACCCTCCATCACATCATCAGCGACGGCTGGTCGATGGGGGTGCTGTTGCAGGAACTTTCGGTGCTGTATGAGGCGTACAGCAGTGGGCGGCCATCGCCGCTGGCGGAACTGGCCATCCAGTATGCGGATTTCGCCCAGTGGCAGCGGCAGTGGCTGCAAGGCGAAGTGCTGGATCAACATCGCCAGTGGTGGTGTGAGCAGTTGCGGGGGGCTCCCGCCCAGCTGGAATTACCGGCCGATCATCCCCGTCCGGGGGTAGCGACGTTTCGCGGCGCAGTCGAACTGTTTCAGTTCACGTCCACACTGAGCGAGGCGCTGAAGCAGTTGAGCCAGCGGGAAGGCGTCACCCTATTCATGATCCTGTTGGCGGCCTTCCAAACCTTGCTGGCACGCTACACCGGACAAAGCGACATTGTGGTGGGCACTCCGATTGCCAATCGCACCCGGTCGGAACTGGAGCCGTTGATTGGATTTTTTGTCAATACCTTGGTGTTGCGCACCGACCTGGGAGGCAATCCCAGTTTCCGGGAACTGCTGGCGCGGGTGCGGGAGAACACGCTGGGGGCGTATGCCCACCAGGATCTGCCGTTCGAGAAACTGGTGGAAGATCTACAGCCGGAGCGGTCGCTCAGCCGCAATCCCATGTTTCAGGTGATGCTGGTACTGCAGAATGGTTCGGGCAGTGGTGGGGGCGCAACCGCCCGGGGCAATCAGGGCACCTGGCCACTGGGCACGGGGACATCTAAGTTCGATCTCACGCTGTTTGTGATGGAAGGTGATCCGTATCTTACAGGTGCCATTGAGTACTCGACCGATTTGTTTGAGGCGGAGCGGATTCGGCGTCTGGCGAGACATTTTCAGGTGTTGCTGGAAGCGGCGGTGGCCAATCCCAGCCAGCGGGTGTGGGACCTGCCGCTGCTGAGTGACACCGAGCGTCGTCAATTGCTGGTGGAATGGAACCGCAGCGAAGCGCCCTACCCGCACGTCTGTCTGCACCAGTTGTTCGAGGCCCAAGTGGAGAGAACACCGGAGGCAGTGGCTCTGGTGGCCGAGGGATTCGAGTGCACCTACCGCGAACTGAATGAGAGCGCCAATCGGCTGGCACACTATTTGCGGAAGCAGGGAATAGGTCCGGAATCACTGGTGGGCATCTGTCTGGAGCGTTCGCCCGAGATGGTGCAGGCAGTGCTTGCCGTACTCAAGGCCGGAGCCGCTTACGTCCCCATCGACCCGCATTGGAAACCGGCGCGGCTTCTGTCGGTCCTCGCAGACACTGCGCCCGCCATCATTCTCACCAATGAAGTGCGTAGCCATGCCTTGGATGGAACCGTCTCGCGCATCATCTCTATCAACGCCCTTGACGCTTTACTTAAAGCGGAAAGTACAAGCGCCCCCGGTGCGTGCACTTTCCGACCTGACGGTTTAGTATGCGTAGTTCCAGTCTGTGGACCAACCAACCATCCGGATTGTGTTGCCATCACCCGCGCGCAGTTTGCTCGCCTCGCGGTCGACGAACTCCTGAAGCTAGACTTTCGCGACCGTGTGGCGGTGGTATCCGCTCTTTCGATGCCAGAGAGTTTTTGCCAGATCTGGCTTCCACTCTGCGCGGGAGCACGTCTGGTCGTCCAGCAAAAAGATCCGGGGTTGTTTCCGCACGAGTTTGCGTCCCAGCTTCGGCAAAACCAGATCAGCGTTGTCTTTCTGGATGCGGCCAGTTTCTCACGCATCGCCGTGGCTGTTCCATGGGCGTTTTCTTCGCTACGCTGCTTGCTCGTACAGAGTGACGCCTCGAGCGAAGCAATCAGCACGGTGATGCGCAAGGGGCGCCGGTCCGGTTGCTCATCCGGTACGGGCCCCTTGAGTGTGGCGGAATCGTATCGCTCAGCCAGTCCCCCCAGATGCCCGCACCCGAGGCGGAAGTCTCCGCCGGTCGTAGTACATTGCACACCAAACTCTATGTTCTAGACGAGCGCCAAGCGCCAGCGCCCATTGGTGTCGCCGGAGAAATCTATGTGAGCGGCGACGTCCTTTGCCGAGGATACTACAAGCGACCGGGATTAACCGCCGCCTGTCTTGTTCCTGACCCGTTTAGTCAAATCGCCGGTGTGCGGATGTATCGGACCGGTGATCGCGGCCGCTATCGGACGGATGGGACGGTCGAATTGCTGGGCCGCGTTGACCGACAATGCAAAATCCATTCTGCCTGTCGGTTCGAGACCAGCGAGATTGAAGATGAATTGCGCCGCCATGATCGCGTGATAGCGGCCGCTGTCGATGTGTTGAACGACAGCACTGGGGTCAGTCGCTTGACTGCTTGGCTGGTGTCGTCGGGGGAACCGCCCCCCACACACAGTGACCTGAGGCAGTTCCTCCGAGGGAGTCTTCCCGATTACATGATTCCGGAGAACTTCGACTTCCTCCGCGCGCTTCCGGTGACTGCGAACGGAGCCGTGAACTATACGGCCCTTTCGGCGCCGGGACAAGAGCGGCCCGAGATGCCGACGGCCTTTGAACCGCCGCGCAATGCGATCGAGGAGACATTGGCCGAAATTTGGAGCCAAGTATTTAGCCTGAAAAAGATTGGCCGGAACGACAACTTTTTCCAGCTTGGCGGACATTCCTTGCTCGCCACTCAGATCATCGCCCGCATGAGCGACGTTTTTCAAACACCGGTTCCGCTGCGTCAGATTTTTGTTTCGCCGACCCTCGCAGATCTCGCAGGTTATGTTGAGACGCACATGGGAAAGCCGCGCGGACTCCAGCCTCCTTTGTTGTTACGCTCAACTAGGCAGAGCAATCTGTCTCTCTCTTTCTCGCAAGAACGGCTGTGGTTCCTCGACCAGTGGGAGCCAGCAAGCGCATTCTATAACGTCTCCTCCGCGCTCCGCATTCCCGGACCACTTAGCGTCGATGTGCTACGCCGCTGCCTCAATGAGATCGTGCGACGCCATGAAAGCCTGCGCACAACGTTCCCTAATGAGGAAGGCAGCCCGATCCAGAAAATTTCGCCGACACTCGAAATCGAGATGCCCTTGGTGGATTTGACATCATTCGAGGACTCTGTGCGCGATGCTGAGGCGCAACGGCAAGCCGCGATGGAAGCGCGCCGTCCATTCAACCTCGCCCAAGGACCCCTCTTGCGAGCAGTGCTCTTGCGTCTCGCCGCAGACAACCACGTTGCCGTGCTTACAATGCACCACATTGTCAGTGATGGTTGGTCGCTCGGCGTCCTATTCCACGAGTTGTCCGTGCTGTACGAAGCCTACAGCAGCGGCAGAACTTCGACGTTACCCGAACTGGAAATCCAGTACGTCGATTTCGCAAAGTGGCAACGTGAGTGGTTGCAAGGCGATGTGCTCGCAGCCCATCTCGATTGGTGGCGTCTGCAGTTGCAGAGTGCTCCGGCTATGCTTGAACTGCCGGCTGACCGACCGCGCCCATCCAACCCGACCTTCCGCGGGGCAACCGAGATGTTTGAGTTGCCGGGGCGCTTGTGCCGTGACTTGAAGATCTTCAGCCAAAGCGAGGGGGGCACGCTTTTCATGACTCTGCTGGCGGCTTTCCAGGCATTGCTTGCAAGGTATACCGGCCAGTTCGACATTGTTGTAGGCAGTCCGATTGCGAACCGCAGCCGTGCGGAACTGGAACCCCTAATCGGATTCTTCGTTAATACTCTGGCTCTTCGCACCCGTCTGGACGGTGATCCCACTTTTCGAGACTTGCTGGCGCGGGTTCGTGAGACCACGCTCGGCGCTTATGCCCATCAGGACTTGCCTTTTGAGAAATTGGTCGAGGAGTTACAGCCGGAACGCACCTTGAATCGCAACCCTTTGTTTCAGGTCATGCTCGTGTTGCAGAACGTTCCGGGCGCCGGAGGCCCCTCGGCCGCGACCCCTGCGCCGGCTTCCGCACCCCAGGCGGGCATTGGCACATCCCGCTTCGACTTGGTGTTAGCCGTCGTGGACGGCGGCCACCGCTTGTCGGGTGGAGTCGAGTACTCCACCGATTTGTTCGATGCGCCGCGGATCCGCCGGCTGTTGGAGCACTTCCAAACCCTCCTCGCAGCCGCAATTGCAAATCCGGAGTGCAGGCTGTCGAGCCTGCCGCTACTTACTGAACCGGAGGCGCGCCAGATCGTGACCGAGTGGAATGACACGCGAGTCACGTATCCCGCCGGTTGCTTGCATGAGTGGTTCGAAATGCAAGTGGCGCACACCCCAGCCGCGGTGGCGCTGGTTGCCGAAACCTGCCGGTGGACCTATGCCGAGCTGAACGACAAAGCCAATCGTTTGGCGCATTATCTCCAGCGATTAGGAGTTGGTCCCGAATCTTTGGTCGGCGTCAGCCTTGAACGGTCACCTGAAATGGTGGTTGCTCTGCTTGCGGCGCTCAAAGCCGGAGGGACCTACGTGCCTTTCGATCCGGAGTACCCGCCTGCGCGTCTCGACTTCATGCGCGCGGATTCTGAATGTTCGGTTCTGCTCACCAAAGAGTTGCTGGATCGGCTGGCCCAGTCAATCGCGGCTGAGAGTTGCGAGAATCCTCCCCTTCGCTGCGCACCGGAGAATCTCGCTTACATGATTTACACCTCCGGTTCCACGGGCCAACCCAAGGGTGCCATGAACACGCACGCCGGGATTGTTAACCGGTTACGCTGGATGCAAGACGTCTATGGTCTAACAGCGCAGGACCGCGTGCTTCAGAAGACACCTTTTTCCTTCGACGTTTCTGTGTGGGAAGTCTTCTGGCCCCTCATAACAGGCGCTCGCTTGGTTCTGGCGCGGCCCGGGGGCCAGAAGGATACCGCCTATCTCGCTCGTCTCATCTCGAAAGAACAGATCACGACCATGCATTTCGTTCCAAGCATGTTGCAGGCTTTCCTGCAGGAAGACGATCTCCTCGATTGTGGGAGCCTTCGCAGGGTCTTCTGTTCGGGTGAAGCACTCTCGTTCGAGTTGCAGCAGGCTTTCTTCAAACGCGTGGACGCCCAACTTCACAACCTGTACGGTCCTACCGAAGCCGCCGTGGATGTCAGCTTCTGGGAGTGCCGTCGGGGTTCAAACCTCGCCAAGGTGCCGATCGGGCGGCCCATAGCGAATACACAGATCTATGTCCTCGACGGCAACCTCCAGCCGGTCCCGGTCGGCGTTCCAGGTGAACTCTGCATCGGCGGAATTGGGGTCGGTAGAGGATACTGGAAGCGTCCCGACTTGACGGCGGAACGCTTCCTGCCTAATCCATTCAGTCCGGAGCCCGGATCCCGCCTCTATCGCACCGGAGATCTCTGCTTGCTTCTGCCCGACGGTGCTATCGAATATCTCGGCCGATCCGATTCACAAGTCAAGATCCGCGGCTTCCGAGTTGAACTGGCAGAAATTGAAAAGGTTGCGATGCAGCACGAGGCTGTGCACGAGGCGGTGGCCATCGTCCGGCAGGATCCCGCTACTGGTCCGTACATCACCTGTTATGTAGTCCCAGATTCCTCGAAAGCTGCGCCTCTGCTCCGCCTCTTGTCTTCCGAACGCGAAGGCCTACTTGATCGCGATCGGTTGATTGAACTGAGGAGCGGCATGGCAGTGTTTGGGCACAATCGCTCCGAGATTGAATTCCAGTACCGCGAAATCTTCGAGCGACGCGCGTATTGTCGCCATGGTGTCTCGATCGCCGAGGGTGCTTGCATCTTCGATGTAGGCGCCAACATCGGCATGTTCACGTTGCTCGCTTCGCAGCTAATCAAAAAGATCCGGGTCTTTGCCTTCGAACCCGTTCCCGAAGTTTTCGACATGTTGGAACGCAATGTGGATTTATACGGCGTCAATGCCCGCTGTTTCCGTTGGGGGCTGGGACGCGAGCTTGGAGTGGAAGAATTCACCTGGTATCCGCACCTTTCCATACTGTCCGGACGGTTTGCCCGAGGCGAGGACGAATGCGGAGCCGTCCGCGCCTTTATCCGGTGTAATGAAACTGGAGACGCGTCCGAGGGCGTCTCCGAGGAAAGTATCAGTGAACTGCTGAATGACCGACTCCGTAGTGAAACTCTCCAATGTCCCGTGACCACCCTCTCCGAGGTAATTCGGCAACAAGCCATAGAGCGAATCGACCTGCTCAAGATTGATGTTGAAAAAAGTGAGCTGGATGTGTTGGCCGGTATAGAGGATTGCCATTGGCCCCTCATTCAGCAGGTTGTCATGGAAGTGCACGATCAGGCTGGACGCCTGGAGGCAATCGAGTCGACGCTTAAGATGCGCGGTTTTGAAACCGTAGTAGAGGAAGATCCTTGCCTCGAGGGCACTCGCTTGTGTCTGGTCTGGGCGGTTCGCCGGCCGATTCTGGAAACTCAGCCAGTTCCTGCCAGCGAACGCGCATCAGAGTGGTCGAGCAAGAAATCTTTTGTTGAAGATGTGCGGCGATTCATGAAGGAAAATCTGCCCGAGTACATGATGCCGGGGGATTGCGTTCCACTAGCCTGTTTACCACTTCAGCCCAACGGAAAACTGGACCGCCGCGCTCTGTCCGAGATCGAACAGGAGGAATTGATCCGCAGGGAATACCAGCCGCCACGCGATGCGGTTGAAGAATTGCTAGCGGAGCTTTGGGCTGGGCTTCTTCACGTTCAGCGGATCGGCACCTCAGACAATTTTTTCCAACTCGGTGGCCATTCGTTAATGGCTACCAGAATTACTTCCTGGATCCGGCAAATTCTGGGCGTGGACCTGCCACTGCGCCGGTTGTTTGAGGACCCCACGGTTGAGGCCCTGGCCGCAGCGGTGAAGCTGCTGGCAGGCGCGCAATCGGTCGAGCAGACTGCGCGTCTCCTGCTCAGCACCGCCAACGATGATTCGGGAGCGGCCATGAAAGGTGCAGTGAAATGAACCGGAATGCAAGAGAAAGACTGTTGTCTTTTGTGCGAGATCACACTCTGGTTGATGCGGTGTTGAGCCGGGACGGAGCTTATCTCAGAGCAGGCATCATACGCCCGCGGAACACCCACGAGCCGGTGCCGACTTCATACGCGCAGGAGCGTCTCTGGTTCTTGGACCAATTCCAGCCTGCAAGCCCGATCTATACGATACCGGCGGCGGTGCGGCTGCCGGGGCCTTTGAGTGTGTCGCTGCTGGAGCGATGTATCGAGGAGATGGTGCGTCGGCACGAGAGTCTGCGGACCACGTTTGGCAGTGTCGAGGGCCGTCCGGTGCAAATCATTGCGCCGGAACTTCATATTCCGGTGACTCTGGTCGATCTGGAAGCCTTTTTTTCTCCCTCACAACGCGAGGCCGAGGCGCAGCGGCTAGCGGCAGTCGAGAGCCGCCGTCCGTTTGATCTGATTCGCGGGCCTCTGCTCCGGGTCATGCTGCTGCGCCTAGCCGCCGCCGACCACGTTCTCCTCCTTACCCTCCATCACATCATCAGCGACGGCTGGTCGATGGGGGTGCTGTTGCAGGAACTTTCGGTGCTGTATGAGGCGTACAGCAGTGGGCGGCCATCGCCGCTGGCGGAACTGGCCATCCAGTATGCGGATTTCGCCCAGTGGCAGCGGCAGTGGCTGCAAGGCGAAGTGCTGGATCAACATCGCCAGTGGTGGTGTGAGCAGTTGCGGGGGGCTCCCGCCCAGCTGGAATTACCGGCCGATCATCCCCGTCCGGGGGTAGCGACGTTTCGCGGCGCAGTCGAACTGTTTCAGTTCACGTCCACACTGAGCGAGGCGCTGAAGCAGTTGAGCCAGCGGGAAGGCGTCACCCTATTCATGATCCTGTTGGCGGCCTTCCAAACCTTGCTGGCACGCTACACCGGACAAAGCGACATTGTGGTGGGCACTCCGATTGCCAATCGCACCCGGTCGGAACTGGAGCCGTTGATTGGATTTTTTGTCAATACCTTGGTGTTGCGCACCGACCTGGGAGGCAATCCCAGTTTCCGGGAACTGCTGGCGCGGGTGCGGGAGAACACGCTGGGGGCGTATGCCCACCAGGATCTGCCGTTCGAGAAACTGGTGGAAGATCTACAGCCGGAGCGGTCGCTCAGCCGCAATCCCATGTTTCAGGTGATGCTGGTACTGCAGAATGGTTCGGGCAGTGGTGGGGGCGCAACCGCCCGGGGCAATCAGGGCACCTGGCCACTGGGCACGGGGACATCTAAGTTCGATCTCACGCTGTTTGTGATGGAAGGTGATCCGTATCTTACAGGTGCCATTGAGTACTCGACCGATTTGTTTGAGGCGGAGCGGATTCGGCGTCTGGCGAGACATTTTCAGGTGTTGCTGGAAGCGGCGGTGGCCAATCCCAGCCAGCGGGTGTGGGACCTGCCGCTGCTGAGTGACACCGAGCGTCGTCAATTGCTGGTGGAATGGAACCGCAGCGAAGCGCCCTACCCGCACGTCTGTCTGCACCAGTTGTTCGAGGCCCAAGTGGAGAGAACACCGGAGGCAGTGGCTCTGGTGGCCGAGGGATTCGAGTGCACCTACCGCGAACTGAATGAGAGCGCCAATCGGCTGGCACACTATTTGCGGAAGCAGGGAATAGGTCCGGAATCACTGGTGGGCATCTGTCTGGAGCGTTCGCCCGAGATGGTGCAGGCAGTGCTTGCCGTACTCAAGGCCGGAGCCGCTTACGTCCCCATCGACCCGCATTACCCGCAGGAACGCCGGAAATTCATGCTGGATGATTCCCAATGCGTGGTTCTCCTCACCAGCCAACACCTGGCAGGGTGTTTTTCTTGGGCTGACATCCCGGTGTTGCAGTTTGACCGCGCCGAGGAACTCTTTGCCTCCGGGGACATTGGGAACTTGGCCACGGGAGCTAACTCGGACTGCCTCGCCTATTTGATATACACCTCGGGATCCACGGGTCGGCCCAAAGGCGCGGGCGTGACGCACCGCAATTTTGCCAACCTTTTGGCGTGGTTCACACGTGACTTCGAAATCTCATCCGCCGACCGTATCTTGCTCGTGTCCTCTTTCAGCTTTGATCTCACTCAGAAAAATATCTTGGCCCCGCTGGCTGTTGGCGCGCGTCTCTGCCTCGCTCCTGTTGGCTATTTCGATATAGACCTGATCCGTGACTCCATTCAGAGGCACGGTATAACTTTGCTCAACTGTACCCCCAGCGCTTTCTATCCGCTGGTGGACGATTTCAATGGGCATCAGATCGAAAAGCTGAAATCTTTGCGGTTCGTCTTCCTCGGAGGTGAGCCCATCTCAGTGCCCAAACTGCGCTCTTGGTTACGGTCCGCCGATTGTTCGGCGACCGTAGTGAACACCTATGGGCCCACAGAGTGCGCCGACATCAGTGCGTTCTATCGCATTACTCCCCTCGACTATGACCTGGATACCGTACCTATCGGTCGCCCTGTTCCCAACACCAAGCTGGTTATCGTAGACGCACACTTACAACTCTCACCCGTAGGTGTTCCTGGCGAGTTGTGCGTTGGCGGCGCCGGCGTGGGACAGGGTTACTCGCATCAACCTGCGTTGACCGCCGAACGTTTTGTTCCGAGCATTCTGTCCGATGCGCCTTCGCAGCGAGTGTACCGCACGGGAGATGTGGCGCGGTTTCGCATGGACGGCAATATTGAATATATGGGCCGCCTGGATCAGCAGGTAAAGATCCGCGGTCACCGAATCGAATTGAGAGAGATTGAAATTGCGCTAGAGACTCATCCTGCGGTGGCGCACGCGGTCGTGATCGCCCCCGAAATACGGGGCGAGCGACGTCTGGTGGCCTACATCGTCCCCGACAGCGATCGTGCCGCGCCGGTTAAACAACTGGCCCGGATTGACGAATTGGGATTATCTGCTAACCAACAGCGTACCGAGCTCCCGGACGGAACGTTCGTGTTCCACATGAACCGGCGTGAAACCGATTTTCTTTACCGCGAGATCTTCGAGGAACGTAGCTATCTCCGTCATAGAGTAGCAATCGAGCCAGGGGCGTGTATTTTCGATGTCGGCGCCAACATCGGTTTATTTGCTTTATTTGTCGCCCGTCAGGCCTCGAATGTGACCCTCTATGGCTTCGAGCCGATCCCGCCTGTCTTTCAGGCGCTAGAACTAAACTGCCGCTTACACTCGATTGATGCCCGGCTTTTCAATTACGGTCTTGCCGCAGCGGAAGGAAGCGCACATTTCACTTACTATCCACACGTTTCCATTCTGTCCGGACAGTTCGCCGACCCGCAACATGTCCGCGAAACCGTCAGGACTTATCTGGAGAATGAGGCCGCAGGCTTGCTGGCCGATGGGCAGATCGACGAACTGCTCGAGAACCGTTTGCAGACGGAGAACTTCGTCTGTCCGCTGAAGACGATTTCCCAGACCATTCGCGAGAATGCTGTCGAACACATCGACTTACTGAAGGTTGATGTCGAAAAGTGCGAATGGGAGGTCCTCGCCGGCATAGAGGCATGCCATTGGCCCATGATCCGGCAGGTGGTCCTCGAAGTTCACGATGTAGACGGCCGCCTGGATCGAATTACGCAAGAGTTAAAACTGGAGGGCTTCGACGTGGAAGTCGGCGCCGAGCCCCGTCTCCGCGCGACTGGTCTGTATAACGTTTGGGCTGTTCGGCCACAGGCTCAAGACACGAAATCGCAGGTGGAAGCAGCGCCAAAAGCCCAGTGGTCAGGTCCCGACGCCCTGTTCCAGGATATTCACCGCCATCTTTCTGAGCAGCTTCCCGAGTACATGATTCCAGGGGAACACTTGTTTCTTGACGCCCTGCCCATGTCCCCCAACGGAAAGGTGGATCGCAGCGCTTTACCGGAACCCGACGCACGCAAGAGCCAGAAACGGTCGGAGTATGTCGAGCCGAGAAACCTGATTGAGGCGCTGCTGGTCCGCATCTGGCGCGAAGTCCTGAATCTGGATCGAATCTCGGTGCTGGATAACTTCTTTGAGTTGGGCGGCCACTCGCTGTTGGCGACGCAAGCAGTATCGAGAATCCGGTCGGCGCTGACAGTCGAACTTCCTCTGCGCGTTCTGTTCGAAAGCAAAACCATTGCCGACATCGCCGTAGCGGTGTCACAGGGGCTTCAGGAGTGCAGACCGGCTGTGGGTGCAGAAATTGCTCGTCGTAGCAGTGTTGACCCAGATCTGAGATTGGATTTGCTTTCCGACGAAGAAGTCTCTCGTATGCTCACCGAACTCCTGAACCATGACGAGGTAGTGCGATGAATCCAGGCGCCAAGTCCTTGGAGGAGCTCACAACCGCCGAGAAGCGGGCCCTGCTCGCCTCTGTGCTTGAGAAGAGGAACGTGGAGCCGCGACTCGTCCCCGCTTCGTTTCCCCAGGAACGTCTCTGGTTTCTCGACCAGTTGCAACCAGGCGCATCAATTTACAATATGCCGTCGGCGATCCGTCTTCCGGGGCCTGTTAGCGCATCACTCATCGGGCGGTGCATTAACGAAATCGTGCGCCGACATGATACCCTCCGCACAACTTTCCAAAAAGTCGAAGGTCGCCCATTTCAGCAAATTGCACCTTTACTGGACGTTTCCGTTCCGATTATAGACTTGGAATCTTTCCCCTCGTCTCAGCGTGAGCTAGAAGCGCAGCGCCTGGCCGCCGTCGAGGCCCACCGTCCGTTCGATCTTGCTAAAGGTCCCCTGGTGCGTGCTGCGCTACTACGGCTTGCGCCTGCCGACCACGTTCTCCTCCTTACCCTCCATCACATCATCAGCGACGGCTGGTCGATGGGGGTGCTGTTGCAGGAACTTTCGGTGCTGTATGAGGCGTACAGCAGTGGGCGGCCATCGCCGCTGGCGGAACTGGCCATCCAGTATGCGGATTTCGCCCAGTGGCAGCGGCAGTGGCTGCAAGGCGAAGTGCTGGATCAACATCGCCAGTGGTGGTGTGAGCAGTTGCGGGGGGCTCCCGCCCAGCTGGAATTACCGGCCGATCATCCCCGTCCGGGGGTAGCGACGTTTCGCGGCGCAGTCGAACTGTTTCAGTTCACGTCCACACTGAGCGAGGCGCTGAAGCAGTTGAGCCAGCGGGAAGGCGTCACCCTATTCATGATCCTGTTGGCGGCCTTCCAAACCTTGCTGGCACGCTACACCGGACAAAGCGACATTGTGGTGGGCACTCCGATTGCCAATCGCACCCGGTCGGAACTGGAGCCGTTGATTGGATTTTTTGTCAATACCTTGGTGTTGCGCACCGACCTGGGAGGCAATCCCAGTTTCCGGGAACTGCTGGCGCGGGTGCGGGAGAACACGCTGGGGGCGTATGCCCACCAGGATCTGCCGTTCGAGAAACTGGTGGAAGATCTACAGCCGGAGCGGTCGCTCAGCCGCAATCCCATGTTTCAGGTGATGCTGGTACTGCAGAACGCCCCTTGGGCCGGAGGCCGGTCCAGCACAGCGAGGTCCAGTGTATGGCCAACAGTCAGTGGAACCGCTAAATTCGATCTCACCCTATTCGTGATGGATACAGCCGATGGTCTCTTGTGCGCCCTCGAATTTTCCACCGATTTGTTCGATGCCGAACGCATTCGCCTCATGTCGGGACATTTCCGCACTTTGCTCGAAGGCGTCGCGCTCAACCCAAACCTTGGGATCTGCGACCTTCCTCTACTCACAGAAGTGGAGCGACGGCAACTTTTGGATTGGAATAGCACTGCATCGCACGTCAATGAACGCTGTCTGCACCAGCTGTTCGAGGCCCAAGTGGAAAGAACACCGGAGGCAGTGGCTCTGGTGGCCGAGGGATTCGAGTGCACCTACCGCGAACTGAATGAGAGCGCCAATCGGCTGGCACACTATTTGCGGAAGCAGGGAATAGGTCCGGAATCGCTGGTAGGCATCTGCCTGGAACGGGTTCCCGAAATGATCGTGACCGTTCTGGCAGTGCTGAAAGCAGGCGGAGCGTATGTCCCAATTGACCCGGGATATCCCGAGGAACGCCGCAGGTTCATGTTCGACGACTCCGGCTGTGTTCTCCTGGTTACTCGCGATCGTCTGCAACGTGATGCCCCCGCAATCGAATCTGAGAGCGGCGAAAATCCAGTCAATCGTTCGACGCTGGACAACCTCGTATATGTCATCTATACCTCCGGTTCCACGGGGCAGCCCAAAGGCGTCGCGATGCCGGGCAGGCCTTTGGCTAGTCTGATCGTCTGGCACTTGCAGCGTTTCCCCGTGAGCTTCACGACTCTCCAATTCGCTCCGTTGAGCTTCGATGTTTCTTTCCAGGAGATGTTCGCGACTTTGTGTGCCGGCGGTGTACTCAGGCTGTGTTCCGACGAGGTCCGCCGAGATCCGCGTCGGCTTCACCAGTTCATCGAAGAAGCCAAGATCGAACGCATTTTCCTGCCGTGCGTCGCCTTGCAGCAACTGGCGTCTGCCGCATTACCACTCAATACGTCCGCCATGGGGTTGCGGCAGGTGATCACCGCAGGTGAGCAATTGCAAATTACTCCACAGATTTTGCGGCTCCTTCGGGGCGGATGCAGTCTCTACAACCAGTACGGTCCTACTGAAACGCACGTCGTTACCGAATTCGAGCTGGATGGCGATCCTAATACTTGGATGGCGCTTCCGCCAATTGGCCGGCCCATCCCGAACGTGCAGGTTTTCGTACTCGATGAACGCTTGAACCTTCTGCCCGTCGGAGTCATCGGCGAGCTCTACATCGGCGGCGCACTCGCCCGCGGATATTTGCGCCGTTCCCAACTGACCGCGGAGCGCTTCGTTCCTAGCCCATTTGCCAAAGAGTCAGGAGAGCGCTTGTATCGCACCGGAGACTTAGTGCGCTACCGCGCGGACGGGAATATCGAATTCGTCGAGCGGCGCGATAACCAGATCAAAATCCGTGGATATCGCGTCGAGTTGGGTGAGATTGAAACCGTCCTGGCTGCTCACCCAGGCGTCAAGGCAGCCGCCATAGCTGCTCGCGGGTGGAGTCCTGGCGACCGGCGGCTGGTCGCCTATGTCGTCCCCAGCACTCCCGACGTCTCTCTCGGCAGCTTGCAGGAATTCCTCTCGACCAGATTGCCGGATTATATGATTCCTGCCGCCCTCGTGACCGTGGACGCATTTCCACTGACACCCTCAGGGAAAGTAGATCGATCTGCGCTTCCCGATCCTGACGGGCAGCGTCCGGAACTAAGCCGGCAGTTTGTGGCCCCGCGGACATCGCTCGAGTTGGAGTTGGCCGCGGTTTGGTCCCGAGTGCTAGAAACAACTCCCATTGGCGTGCATGACAATTTCTTCGATCTGGGTGGCCATTCCCTGCTGGCCACCACTCTGGTGTCCCGACTGCGTGAGGTATTTGAGGTCGACGTCCCAGTGCAGCGCGTATTTGCATCGCCCACCATCGCCGAAATGAGTTGTGCCATCGTCGAGCTGCAGCTTCAAGGACATGGAGAAGACGCGGCCGGGCTCGTGGCCAATTTTGAAAGGCAATTACAAGAGAGGGAAGAACATGCCTAAAAACGAAGAAGACAACACCGTTTATAAAGCTGTGGTCAACCACGAAGAGCAATATTCGATCTGGCCCGCGGATCGTGAAAACCCACGCGGGTGGAAGGATGCGGGCAAGTCCGGTAGCAAGACCGAGTGTCTTAGCTGGATTACAGAAGTATGGACCGACATGAGGCCGCTCAGTCTGCGCAAACAGATGGAAGAAGCCTCGCGACACCCATGAGGGCCACCATGAATTATCAAGTCACGATCATCGACTCACGCCGGGGCGGTTATATTCATGAGCCAGAAATCGAGTGTGAGATCTTAGGTTCGCAATGCCGTGTCCAGGTGCTTCGTGTTGATTCAGCGAACGAAGTGATCGAGGAACTGTCGGCAGCTGACGCCATCATCTCTTGGCATCACATCGCGCTGCGGCGTGACGTCCTGTCCCGGTTGCACCGTTGCCGCGGAATCGTGCGCGCTTCAGTCGGCTACGACAACATCGATCTGGTTTTTGCCACGGAATTGGGAATCCCGGTTTGTAACGTCCCCGATTACGGCACTGAGGAGGTTGCCGATCATACCTTGGCGTTGATCCTGGCGCTGGCGCGGAAATTGAGCTTGCTGGACTACCACTGCCGCCAGGGTGGCTGGGACTGGCGTACCGCAGGCAGCGTCCTGCGGCTTCGCGGCGCCAGTCTCGGCATCATTGGTCTTGGCCGTATCGGATCGGCTGTAGCGCGCCGGGCATTAGTGTTCGGTCTCGATGTTGCGTTCTTCGATCCTTACGCGCCCAGTGGCATGGACAAGGCCCACGGAATCCAGCGCTGCGAGACGTTGGAGGAACTTCTCGCTCGTTCCCAAATCCTCACTTTGCACGTTCCTCTCACCGCTGAGACCCATGGCATGATCGGCAAGCCTCAGTTTGCCTGCATGCGCAGCGACGTAATTCTCATAAATACTTCCCGCGGCCCTGTCGTCGACCAAGATGCTTTGCTGAAGGCGCTCTGCGAGCAGCGTATCGGCCAAGCTGGCTTGGATGTTCTGGCTGACGAACCGCAGGTGCCGACACAACTCCGCACTTCCGAACGAGTTCTGCTGACGGCTCATTCGGCATTCTATGCTGACGCTTCGCTCGCCGAGCTTCGCCGCAAAGCAGCATCGGCTGCGCTCCGTTTGTTGCTAGGCCAGTTCGAGCGCAACATCATCAACGGCGTGTCAGCCGGCAGTTCCCCAGAGCGTGAGGTACGAGCTTCCGCCTGAGAAGAAGGAGATTTTTGTGGCTCAATCGCAAGTGGCTCAATATCAATTCAGTTCGGGGGAGGCACCATTCATTGTTGGCTGGACCGACTGGAAATGGCAACAAAGAAACGCTATCCGTTCTGTCGAACAACTCCTCGAGGCCTTTCCCGGCCTGGATACATCTGAGGTAAACAGAGTACGGAGCAACCTCGCACGCCGGCGCTTTCAGATCACTCCGTATGCCGCCTCTCTCGTCCATCGCACTGCCGAGGGGACGAAGGCCGAACCAGAAGACCCGTTGTGGCGCCAGTTCGTGCCCGAATGGTGCGCGGAGGACAGTTCCGACTACGCCTACGACGGACACACCGAAAACTGGGAAATGCCGGGTGAAATGGTCACCCCGATCGCGCAGCACAAGTACGACAACCGCGTCATCGTTCGTCTCGCCAATGTCTGTCTCGCTTACTGCCAGTTTTGCTATGAGGCACTACGTACTCTCGAAAAGGACTCGTCTAAGTTCTCCTTCCAGCAGGGCCACTGGGACGAAACCATCAACTATCTCCGCCGCACTCCCGCCGTGGAGGAGGTGATTCTCAGCGGGGGCGAGCCCCTGATGCATCAAGATGAGCAAATCGACCGCGTTTTGTTCGACCTGAACACCCTGGGCCGGCCGATCGTCAAGCGCATTCACACCAGGGCACTGACCTTCAATCCTTTCCGTATCACCGACGACTTGCTCAATATCCTTTCGGAGCGCAAAGTGACCGCAGTCGGGCTTCACGTCAGCCACCCCAACGAAATTACGCCCGCATTCTTGTCGGCCGTCGAACGTTTGCAAAGTAGGGTTCCGATTCTGTTCGCCAACATGCCTCTCCTCCGCGGCGTCAACGATAGCGCCGAAGTGATGCACGAACTGGGAATGCGTCTGTATACCAGTGGTGTCATTCCACACTATCTCTATCACTTCATGCCTCATTCACCGGGTAACGTCGAGTTTCGCACCTCGGTTCAGGCGGGCATCGATATCATTCGGTCCCTGAAGCGTCACGTTTCCAATCTTGCCGTCCCGGAATTCGTGTTGCCCCACCATAGCGGTAAATTCTCGCCTCCCCTACTCGGAGAAAACGAGCCGCCTCTTGTGCGCACAGTGGATGCCAAGGGAAACCCGGTTGTGCGGTACCGCAACTGGCGCGACCAAGTGGTTGACTATCCTGACGAGCGAGGCGGCCTTACGGATCCGGACGCCGCGATAGCATCTGCTAGAGAAACTCGGACAATCTTGGAGATCGACCTGGATGCCGTCCGCCGCAACCTAGATCGAATCGGCGATTTCACCGGTGGGGCCAGGACCATGGCAGTCCTAAAATCCGATGCCTACGGACTCGGCGCGGTGCCAATCGCTCAGGCCCTCGAAAGGCAGGGCGTTGGCGCTTTTGCCACCGACAACGTCGCCGAAGCGATTGAACTTCGTAAGCATGGAATTTCCCTCCCTATCCTGATCATTGACGGCGATCTTCCCGACAATGCAGCGCTGGCGCTGGAATACGGCCTCATGCCGGGAATCGCTGATGAACAACTACTAAACGCTTACCAGTGTGCCGCTGCCCAAACATCTCGCGTACACCCGGTTTGGTTGGTAGCAAATGTCGGTTTCAATCGCTGCGGATTCCGCGACCCTGGACGCTTCAGCCGTTTTCTTAAAGAAGCCGAGGCTTGTGTCAACCTTGAAGTGCGCGGGGTTTACGCCCATCTCACGGATGCCACCGGTGACGCTGCCGTCAGCTTGGCGCAGATTCACGAGTATCAATTTCTCTTCGGACTCGCCAGAGAAGTCTTGGGACCTTCGCTGGAGTCTAGCCTGTTTGCCAGCCACGGATTGCTGCGCTGGGCCCGCAAGTTTCCTACTGATTGGGTACGGCCAGGAATCCTATTGTTCGGAGAGCACGCTTTTGACGAAGCGATGACCGAGTCGGATGTCATCGAAGCCGCAGGTCAGTTCCAGCCGGCGGTTCGCATGCGGTCCCGCATCGCTCACCTGCTCGACTTCACTCAATCAGAAGGCGTCGGATACGGCCGACAATTCCGAACACGGTGTGGCCAGCGCCTGGCCACTATCTCGGCCGGATTCGGCAGCGGTTACCCTCTGCGCGGTCACGGGTTGTATGTCCTCGTGAATGGCGCCCGGGCCCCTGTGTTTGGCGACTCTGGCATGGACGCATTGCAAGTTGACGTTACCGGCTTACCCCAAGCCGCGCTTTATCAATGGATCACGTTGGCGGGCACCGATTGTAACGAGAGAATCTCCTTCTCCGACCTGGCGCGTTCCGCCGGAACCACGATTTACCAAATGCTGAGCGGACTCCGATGCCGTCGAGTCCATCTTCAACAGGAAACAGTACAGGCAAAATGAAAACAGCAATTCTCGACCTCAAAGATGAACGTATCCCCGAATTGACTCCGCCGTTCCCGACGGCAGTGCAGACGCTTTCGGAGTGTCTCGCGTACCTGCTGACCGGTCCCCACGAGACCTTGCCTCGAGCGACTGAAGCGAAGGAGCGGGTGCAACACGAACTCACCCCTTGCGTCTTTTCTGCATTCGTCCAGGAAGAGCGCCAGGCCTTACTTGAGATTCACAAAATCTTATATCTGGTCTATGAGCTAAGCTTCGCCAATCCGCTTTCGCCCGCAGCGGCCCACGAGCGCAGCCCGTGGGTGAGCCAGATTCGCGAGACCCTGGAGAATGCGTGGCTCGCTTATGAACTCCCCAAGATTCAATCGGAGCTCCCTTCCATGCCCGCATCCCCCGGGCGCATCTGTGAATGGTTCGAAGCGCAGGCTTTCAAAGAATCAGACCTGGACCGAAGAGTCGTCCGGTTCCTGGCCGAACAGGCTACACCTGAGGACTTTGTCACCTTTATCCTGAACGACGGGTATCTCAACTACCGTTTTTACGACGCCTTGGCCCTGGTCCATCCGCACTACTCGGAAACAGTCAAGGCCGAGATCGTCCGACACATGTGGGACGAGTGCGGGAAGGGCAACCCAGAGCGTGCCCACACTCGCCAGTTCGGCCGGACCTTAATGACCATCGGCCACCCGCTGCCGGCAACCCCGCTCTGGCAGGATTGGCGTCCGTTCGCCGGTTACAACCTCTACTTCCTCTTCGGCCTGAACCGGCGTCACTACTTCAAGGCGCTTGGCAGTCTTGCCATGCCAGAGATGTTCGACCCGGACCGCGACCGCGCAGTCGTCGATGGCCTTCGGCGGTTGGGTTTCCAACCCGAGAAGGACTTCGAGTACTACTACAGCCACATCGAGGGCGACGAAGAACACGGGCCCGAGTGGTTGGATCGCGTGATTCGACCCATCGTGGAGATTCAACCTGAAGCGGCTCTGGATCTCGCGATTGGCGGTGCTTTACGCATGGCAGCGATGAGCCGCTACAACGAGTACCTGGCGACTCAGTTCGGCTTAGTGGAGAGTCGCTAATGGCCCAGACATTTTCCCGGCTGGTCACCTCCCTGCCAGCGACGGTACCGTTCGTCGCGCCCGATGCCCTGGAACGCCGCAGCAGACGGACAATTCGCCTGCGGCTTGGAGCCAATGAAAGCGTCTTTGGGATATCTCCTCTCGCACGCCGCGCAATGACCCAGGCCATTGATCGGATCGCGTGGTACGCCGACCCCGAGAGCTACAATCTCCGCCGGAGGTTGGCCCAGTTTCACGCGCTCACGATGGAGAACTTCGTTGTGGGCAGCGGAATCGATGACTTGCTCGGGCTGGTGGTCAGGACCTTCCTTGATCCTGGCTCACTGGCCGTTACCTCTCTGGGTGCTTATCCTACTTTTAATTACCACGTAGCCGGATACGGCGGCGTGCTTCACCGCGTCCCCTATCGCGATAATCGGAACGATCTTGAAGCACTTGCAGCGACTGCCCGCTGCTTAGGCGCGCGCTTAATTTATCTTGCCAATCCCGATAATCCGACCGGCACATGGCACACGGGTCCACGCATATCGCGGTTTCTCGAATCGGTGCCCGACGACTGTTTCGTCCTTCTCGACGAAGCTTATGTTGAATTCGCCCCTCCCGAGGACGTGATAGCAGTCGGCTCCATCGATCCGCGGCTCATTCGCCTGCGCACCTTTTCTAAAGCGCACGGCATGGCGGGAGCGCGCATTGGCTACGGAATCGCCGCACCTGAGACCATCGCCGCTTTTGATAAGGTCAGGGTGCACTTTGGCGTCAACATGTTCGCACAGAGCGGGGCGTTGGCCTCGCTCGATGATCCTGAATTCTTGGCCGGCGTTGTGGATGCGGTTGCCAAGGGTCGGGACGACTATCATCGTTTGGGTCGGGAACTTGGCTTCGCGACGCTACCCTCTGCCGCTAATTTCGTCGCCATGGACACCGGAAGTGCTGAGAATGCGCGTTTCCTGCTGGATACATTGTTCCAACGAGCGGTATTTATTCGAGTGCCTGGGGCTCCCCCCTCGACCGCTTTATCCGGGTAACGGTTGGCACGCCTTCTGAGCGCACGGGTTTCGCGGCGGTGATGCACGATTTAGTTGAAGAAAGTCTATTGCCGCTTACGGCGGGTCACTGTAGCGCAGGAGAGCACTAATGATTCACTACCAGGTTCAGTTTCGAGGAAAGGCGGTTTGTATTCGGGACACCGAAGAGCGTGACGTTGACAGCATCGTTGCTTATTGGCATCAGAGTGCTCCGTCCTTCCTTCGGTCATTGGGTGTCGATCTTTCCAAGCTCAAATCACCTGTGGAGACCAGGGAACGCTTCTTGAACTCGCTGCCCGATGCAGGCCCCTCTCGCCCACGCGCGACCCTTGTCGTTGCCGCAGACGGCGAACTGATTTCCTACGCCAACCTCAACATCCGCTCATCTGACGAAGCCTATGGTCACTTCCACATCTTGAATGGCGGCTTCTCGGCACGAGGTCTGGCATACCTGCTCTTTCCTGCTGCCATTCAAATTTTTTTCGACGTCCTACCGCTTCGCCGGGTTTTGTTTCAAACTTCGCCGGAGAACTTCAACATCAACCGCATGTTAGAAAGCTTCGGATTGAAGCCACAGCGTGTGCACATCGACGTGCCCGATGGTATGGCTCGTCCCGGCGCGTTCAACTTCTATGAAATTTGGCGGGATGACGCCAAAGGGCTCATCCGAATCAGCCATCAGGAAATAGGTCATGGATCTAGCCGCACTGGGCGATAGATTGCACGAATTGCCGCAACAGTCCGTGGTCTTTTTCGAAAAGAACCGACTGGCGCGCAAGCCCTACCCCGAAGTCGGACGCGATGTACTGTCCGCTTGCGATTGGTTGAATTCTTGCGGCGTCTCTCGCGGTATGCATATCGGGATTCTCGCTGAGAACAGCTACGAGTGGATGGTCTATGAGTTGGCATCCCTGCGGCTCGAGTGTGTCTTGGTAAGTTTCCCACCCGACGAATTTGCAAACGACACGTTCGAAGATCTGGCCGAAAAATACGGGCTCCATCTCCTTCTAACTTCGAAAAAGGAGCAGGCTCGCCGGAGCGCGACTCATTCTTGGACTGCACCCCTGGATAGCCTAGGCGAACCCGTTAGTGTGCGCTGGCCGTCAGCGGTAAATGGCGAGGTTCATTCGCTGGACCCTGACGTGTACTCGCTCGTGTTTTCCTCCGGTACCTCCGGAAAGCTCAAATGCATTCTCATAAGTAAGTGCGGCACTGAGCAGTTGGTGAACGCCTATGGGCGTGATTTCAAGTTTCACTCCAGTGACAGCATCCTGGTCGTGCTTCCTTTGTCCAACTTTCAACAGCGTCTTATGGTCTACACTGCCATCTGGTATGGGTTCGATCTCCAGATCGGGGATGCGCCCCAGTTCTTTCGAGCGCTGAAAGAAATGCGACCAACGATTCTGGCCGGTCCCCCGCTGTTTTACGAGCCGATGGAAAACCGGTTTCACAGTTTGCCGCTCGGCCGACGCCTTCTGCTACAAACTATCGGGCTAGTGATTCGCGCGCTTCCGTTTGGCCCATTGCGCGTCACTCTTCTTAGGAAATGGTTCGCCCCTTTTCACGACGCTTATGGGGGACGAATCCGCCTCATGCTTACGGGTGCGGCGCCTATCCGACCTACCACTCTCGACCTTTTCGAGAAGATGGGTTTCCCGCTTTACCAGGTCTACGGGCTCACTGAGACAGGTTTTGTTTCTTGGAACCTTCCAGGACGCAACCGCTCTGGTTCCGTCGGCAAACTGGTCTTTGAAGGCGGTGCCTCACTGGCCCCAGACGGCGAGATTCTCGTTCACTATTCCCACCCGCAAAGCGTCGGCTACCTGGACGCTGAGGATGAACAAGCCAAGACTTACCTGGGGTCGCGCGGAATTGCGACCGGAGACATCGGCCGCTTCGACCGCGACGGTTATCTTTATATAGTAGGCCGGAAGAAGCAAATTATCGTCACGCGCGCGGGCCATAAGCTACAGCCTGAACCGCTCGAGACCGAGATCGAACGTTGCCCCGATGTTTCGCGGGCGGTTTTGTTTGGTGAAGACGAGCTTCCCGTCCTGTCAGCGGTGATCGGGGTCCGGCCGGACTGCGGCGTCCAGGCCGAACCGAGAATCCGGGCACTCGTCGATCATCTGAACCGCACCCTGCCCCCGCGTTCCCGTATCATACGTCTGGTCTTTACAACCACGGCTTTCACGCGCGAAAACAGTCTCCTCACGAGAAATCTAAAGATTGACCGAACAGCGGTCTACCGCAAATTTCGAGGCGCCTTGCTAGGAATGGAGTCCCGGTGAAGAGATGAGTATGAAAACATTGCGTTCCGCTAATGCAATTGAGGGGGCCGTCCTACGGCTTGTGCGGGAGGTCGTGCCCTGGCAATTTGCTAAGACTCCGCTTTCTATGGGTCTGTCTCTGCAGAGCGACCTCGGCGTTGATTCCATGGGAAAACTCTCGGTAGCTTTCCGCGTGGAGGAGGAATTCGGGCTCGATCTCGGAGAACATGTTGCGAGCGTTGCGCAGATCCGGACCATTGGCGACATCGTGACATTCGTACGCGAGCACCTGGGGCCAGAGGCGGGGGCGTAAGATCATGTCCATTCCAAGGCCCTCCGGCGGCATTTTCGATGGTCACTGCCACGTTGCTTCCACGGACTTCATCCCTCGCTCCTTCCTGCAGGGCTCGATCGACAACGTAATTGCGAAGCTGGAGGCCGAGGGCTTGCGTCCGAACCGGAGTAAAGTGCTGGAGTTCTATCTCTCCTTCATGCAGGACCATAACTGCGATCAATTGGCCGCTGAGATGGAAGCTTCGGGCATTGATCGCACCGTCCTGTTGCTGCCGGATTTCACTTATGCATTGCGGGATTGCACCTTAACGATCGCGGAAATGTTCGACCGCCACCGGCGTATTCTCCTGGCACGCCCTCAGAAGTTCTTCGTGTTCGCCGGAGTCGATCCCCGCTGGGGTAATGATGGGGTTCACTTGTTCGAGAAGGGGCTCACCGAGTTTGGTTTTTCCGGAATGAAGTTGTATCCCCCGTGTGGTTATACGGCAGCGGATCGTGCACTCTATCCTTTTTACGAGATTTGTGCTGCCCATGCTTTGCCCGTGGTGGTCCACACGGGAGGTACTTCCCCGGCACTGGCATTCGATCTGGCGCATCCTCGATACCTCGATTCCCCTGCCCGCGATTTTCCAAATGTTAATTTCATTCTGGCACATGGCAGTACGGCGCATGTGGAAGACTGTATTATCTCGTGTGCATTCCGCCCGAACATCTTTCTTGACGTGAGCGCTTATCAGGCCAAGTCCATGAGGCATTTGCGTGAAGTCTTCGGACATGGCGTTAGTCACAAGATCATTTTCGGGACCGATTGGCCGGTTTTTCGACTCCAAGGGGTGCAGCGAAACCTGCTGGACTCTCTTTTGGATGAAGACGGTCCATTGCAGGACCTGCGTTCAAGGGAGTTGGATGCTTTCTTTGGCCGTACTTTAGAACGCCTTATCAGTCGCTCTCATCTACGAGCCGAAGACTCGGCGGCACGCTCGACGACAGCGGCGCTCGAGCCACAGACATAAAACATCCGGAGGAAATACGGGCATTTGTTCCGTATTTCGGAGGTAGAAGGGCCGACTTTCTCTGCAGTCCAGACTGCGTGGCGGAGAGAGTGGGATTCTAAAAGCGCTCTTTCCCGCAAGTCATGGTGATGCGGACAGTTAGTGATTATAGCTAGTGTTTATGCGGGCTTCAAGCGTATTCGGATCTTCTGCTACAGTTTCTACAGTTTCCGCTGTTGTCTCGATTTTCGTATCATTCGTATCAGTCAGAGGGCAGAGCAGAGAGCCGGGCGCACTTTGAACACAAAGCGGCCTGCACGGTTCACGGTCAGTTGAGGTCTTGCTGCATCTGTAATCCACAGAGGGGGCAGGTACCGGAGTGAAAAGCATCTCTCAAGACATGAAAGTTTTGGAGCTTAGTCGGCACAACCTTTCCCGGCTTCTTGAACACAAAGTTGTCTCCAGCTTTCTGAATACGAAGGTTACAGGGCTGACAGACTTTATCGAACCGCCACTCGCTGGTCTTATGTGGCACTTGGAATTTCACACCTGACTTCAGGTGTGTGATCTCGTAGTAGCCGCCGTTCATTCCCATTTGGAGGTTCGCCGGGTGATCTGAGTGAACATCAATATCAATTTCATCGCCATCTTTGAAATCATCAGGAACGCTCAGTCCGTCTGCCAGATCGAACGCCAACTCTCTCCCGCCCGGCGTAAATGCCTGAAACGCAGCGCTGCCTTTCCATCCCATCTTGTAGTTCATGTAGAGAATTCTACTCCGTCATTTCCATGCTATCTTACGGCATTATGGAGAAGCCGAAGGCACGTCTGGTGTTGAGCGATATCCGCAGGTTAGACATCCCTGGCCTAGGCAGTCAGCGGGAATTTCGTGAACTCAGTCAGAAGCGAATCTGTGCCTCGTCACCACTCAAAACGCATTGCGGACGGTGCACATTCAAACAGCATTGCTATTGTTCAGATGTGACGTTTGCCCGGGTACTGACCTCGTATCCCAACGTATTTCGTCGCACGCAGTTCGATGGGACGCACTCCCGCCGCCCCACTACACCTTCAACGAGGCTAGCTTGTCGACACCCCCGTCTCAGGCAGCGCGGTCGTAACGGTGGTGCAGGCCTCCGAGTCGTGGCCGCGTAATGACCCGGCCGCGAGGAAAGTCTGGGGTTCTGCCGCTGGGCGTCCTCTTGCCGAGTCCGAGATGGGTTCGATCCTCGTGATAGTAGGAAATGTAGTCCGAGAGGAGTCGCTTCAGATGTCGCTCGTTCAACGCAATCACATTGTCGAGCAACTCGCGACGACAGCTTCCAACCCAGCGCTCAGCCACTCCATTCTGCCAGGGACTTCCAATCGATGTTTGCACCGGTGTGATCTTCATCGAATGGATTGCAACGGGCACCTCAAAACCATATTTTGCGTCGTGATCAAAGATGATGAACCTGTGAGTCGGCTGATACGGAAAAGCTTCGCGCAGCTGCTGGACGATCCAACTGCTGGTCGGATGCCGCGTGACGTTGAAGTGCAAGATGCGTTTCCGGTCGTGGCTGGTGATGAAGAAGCAGTAGAGCACGTTGAAGGTAAGCGTCGGGACGGTGAAGAAGTCCATCGCCGCGATGACTTCACGGTGATTGCGGAGAAAGGCGCGCCAGCGCTTCGCGGGTTCTGGATTCCGGGGTGCTCGTCTCATCCAACGGGAAACAGTGGTCTCCGACACCTCGAAACCGAGCATCAGGAGTTCACCGTGAATGCGAGCTGCGCCCCAACCCGGATTCTCTACCACCATTTGGAAGATTAGCTCGCGGATCTGTTTGCAGATTCGCCGGCCACCGCCGACTCGTTTTCGTGCTTTGCATAGCATCGCCCAATACCGTCTGAATCCAGCCCGGTGCCAGCGGACCACCGTTTCTGGCAAAACGAGAAAGAGTGTTTCTTTCCATCGGGACGAGCATCGGTGGGCCACGATCCAGAAGAGTTTGTCGAGCGGACCGAGCTTCGGCCTCGGATGTTTACGTTTCAGAACTGCGAGTTGTTGGCGGAGGGCAAGATTCTCCAGCATCAGCCCGTGGCGACTGCGAAAAGTGCGAACGATAGCTCCGCACCAGAGCCGAAACAGGTCAAACATGGCAGCCAAGTTATAACACATGGGATTCTGGGCTACGCTCCGATGTTGTTGAATTCAAAGGTGGACGGAATTGTGACGAGGGACAAATTCGTGCAGACCGAGTTTGCGCGCGGCTGGCTTG
Source organism: uncultured Acidobacteriaceae bacterium (assembly GCA_963771965.1). Classification (GTDB taxonomy): domain Bacteria; phylum Acidobacteriota; class Terriglobia; order Terriglobales; family Acidobacteriaceae; genus Sulfotelmatobacter. The sequence goes on along the minus strand of CAVYVM010000011.1, from coordinate 572,711 downwards.
ATGTGCCGCGAAAGAATGTTGTTGTTACGCATCGGCGCGCCAGTCTTGACGGACTGAAAGACGAGATCCTCAGGGCGGTCAGACTTTACCACCTTGTAATGCCTGATGGCGAGACCGGCTTTGACGCCAACCGTGTGCTGCTTGAGGCGATTGATGCGATCGATCACACATGGCTCAACGCTGATCGTCGCCTCGCTCGCGTCGCTTTGGGAGCATCCCAGTCACCGCGGCAGCAGCGCCCGGACATGTAACTTCCGCGTGGCTTCCGATCGGATCGGCACGCCGCGACCTTGCACCCAGCGGCGAGGAATCCGATAGTTTGTCTGTAGGGCGACTCATGCCGATGCGAAGAGAGGGCACTTGATTGGCGAAACTTGCCATGTTCCAATGTACGGCCGCGCGGAGGGCTGAAAAATTCTATGAATAAGATCCGGATTTGGTTTTTCTTGTTTGTTGCTGGGCTAATTTGCGGTGCGATGCGTGCGAAGGCGATGTCGTTTTATCCGGTGCCGCTTGAGGATCCGAAGGCAGTTTATCTGACGCCAGACAGTTTTCCTGTGCACGCCGACGGAGTGACCGACGACAGCACGGCCATTCAGGCGGCGATCGACCGCGCAGCGGAGCATGGCGAAGGAATTGTGTTTGTGCCCTCGGGACGGTACCGGGTGACGCGAACGATTTATGTGTGGCCGGCCGTGAGGGTGATCGGATACGGGAAGACTCGACCGGTGTTTGTGCTGGCGGATGATACACCGGGCTACCAGCAGGGACTGGGGTACATGTTTTTGTTTACTGGAGGGAAACGGCGAAAGGAATCGAGGATCGATTTTGCCACGGGCAGGCCAGCAGAGCCGATTGTGGGGACTGTTCCTCCGGACTCATCGATACCGGATGCCAATCCAGGGACGTTTTATTCGGCGATGAGCAACGAGGATTTCGAGATCGGCAAAGGGAATCCCGCCGCAGTCGCGGTACGGTTTCATGTGGCGCAGCATTGTTATCTGGCGCACATGGATTTCTGGATCGGATCGGGGCTGGCGGCCCTGAAGGACATTGGCAATGAGGGCGAGGACCTTCACTTTCACGGCGGGCAGTACGGGGTTGTGACGCAGAGGCCTTCGCCAGGATGGCAGTTCACGCTGATCGATTCGAGCTTCGAGGGACAGAGCAAGGCAGCGATCCAGGAGCATGAGGCAGGACTGACGCTGATTCATGACACGTTCAGCAATGTTCCGCAGGCTATATCAATCGATCCAGGCTACTCCGAAGAGTTGTGGATGGTACGGTCGCACTTCGAGAACATCAGCGGGCCGGCGATTGAATTTGGCAATGATAACAACGCGCGGACGGAGATCAATCTGGAAGACATTGCGTGCAGCCACGTAAAAATGTTTGCGCGGATGCGCGAGAGCGGGAAGACGATTGACGGACCAGGTGAGAGCTATGTCGTGAAGCGGTTTTCGCATGGGCTGATGCTCAAGAATGCGGCGGACTGGGGGAGCATTGAGACAATCTTCGACGCTCACGCTCTGACCGAGCCGCCTGCGCAGGGGAAGGATGCGATTGCGTCCCTGCCGCCGATGACCACATGGGTGAATCTCAAATCGCTCGGAGTGAAAGGCGATGGAGAGACCGACGATACGGCTGCGATCCAGAAGGCGATCGACGAGCATGCGACGATTTATGTTCCAATGGGCCGGTACCTGGTGACAGACACGATTCGGCTGCGGCCAGATACGAACCTTATAGGGCTTCATCCGAGCATGACGCAGTTCGATTTGAAAGATGAGAGTCCGGAATTTCAGGGCGTGGGCGGACCGCGCGCACTGTTGGAGGCGCCGAAGGGCGGGCACAACATTGTGACCGGTATCGGTCTATTTACTGGAGGCATCAACGACCGAGCAGTAGGCGCGTTGTGGAAGGCCGGGGCGGACTCGCTGATGGACGATGTGCGCTTTCTGGGCGGTCATGGGACGAATGCGGCGGACGGGACGCGGCTGAATCCGTATAACAACACGCACACGGGTGACCCGAATCCACGATACCTGTGGGATGCGCAGTATCCGAGCCTATGGGTGACGGATGGTGGCGGCGGGACGTTTGCGGACATCTGGACGCCGAGCACATTTGCCAATGCCGGGCTGCTGATTTCGAATACTTCGACGCCTGGTTTTGTGTATGAGCTCTCGTGCGAGCATCATATGCGCAACGAAATCCGGCTTGATGGCGTAGAGAACTGGGAACTCGATGCGCTGCAGACAGAAGAAGAACGTGGCGAGAGCGGAAATGCTCTGCCCGTCGAGATCGACCGCTCCCGGAATATTACGGTGGCGAACTATCACGGGTACCGAGTAATCAGCAGCTATACTCCGTTCCCATATGCAGTCAAAGTATCGGAGTCTATGGGAATTCGCATACGGAATATGCATGTTGACAGCAATAGCAAGGTCTCGTTCGACAACTCTGTCTTTGATGCGACGCATCACGCCGAAGTGCGCGCGCGGGAGTTTGCTGCGCTGGATGTGCCGGGAATGCCGATGATAGCCACGCAGGCGACTACTGCGACGCTGGCTTCAGATGCTCAGGTAGAGAAGCTCGCCGGTGGGTTCTTTTCGATCTCCGGCGGTACGGTGGATGGGGCGGGGACGCTCTACTTTGTAGATACGCACTGGCAACGGATTTACAAGTGGGATGTGCAAAATCGGGAAGCAGTGACGGTGAGCACCGATCCACTGCAACCGGAAAACCTGGCATTCGATAAGGTGGGCGATCTGTTGGTAGTGTCGAGGAGCGGAGCCGGCAAAGTGTATGCTCTGCGGCCGGATGGGACAGCAGGCGAGATCAAAATGATTCAACAGCAGCCGGCGCTGGAACACGGCGGGGCGGTCGAATATCTCGCGGGGGGTGTTTATGGGCTACGTCAGTTTTCGAGTGAGCGCGCGCGGCAGTATGTTGCGCCCGATGGAAGCGCGTATATATCCGCTGGCGATGAGTTCGTAAACGGGCATACTGAGTGGGGAACAAAGATGGCCGATCTGCTGCGGACGTTTGGCTTAGAGCGGGCCGTGCCGGGCACGGCGTTCTATGTGACCACAGAAAACGACGAGGAGACGTTTAAAGGCAGTGTGACTGCGACCGGATCGGTGACCGACCTGAAGTTGTTCACCGAGACGGGCGGTGAAAGCGTAGCGCAGGACGAGCGTGGGCGTGTGTATGTGGCCGCGGGGCAGATCCTGGTGTACACGCGGGAAGGGAAGTTGGCGGACAAGATCGATGTGCCAGAGAGGCCGATCGATCTGATTTTCGGCGGGGCGGACCGGCGGACGCTATACATCCTGGCGCATCACTCGCTGTATCAGATTAGGACAGACGCGGCAGGTCTGTAGTCATGGCGGAGATTTATCGACTATAGACGGCCTTGGAACTCTCACAGGTCCCTACAAATTACTGTTCGGAAGATGAGCAGGGAGTTGCATATGCCTTGATGGTCTCGCAGAATCGAATGCCTAGGTTTGTGATTCTGGCATTGAGCATGTTGATCCTCTGATTCTCTTCGACGTATGGTGCAGCATCTCCGACTCTGGCGGTTATTAGCCCCTCTCTTTCCAAGGTCAGGCTGTCACGGATCACGAGGGCATCGAGACCGTGCCCCATCTTTCCCGCAATCTCTCTTGCCCAGACACCTACTGAGGGGGCTGCCAGTGTTACTGAACCTGCCAGAGCGATGTGCCTGAAAGACTCCCTTCAACGTGAGTAGTTCACTTGAAGTCAGTCTCTTTGAAATCTGAAAAAGCTGGTACGCTAAGACTTTCTCGGCATCCTGGGCACCAACTCGGTTCACGGCGTAAAACATCGCCGTCAACCCTTCAAGTCTCTCCTCGTCTGGAATCTCGCTGTCTAGAATCATCAGCAGTTCAGCCCACGACTGATAACCCAGCTTCTTCTCTGTAAAGTCTTCTGGAATTTTCCCTTTTTCACGTACCCTATACGGGCGCGCGCATCGAAACCGGCTGCAAGCTCAACGTTGCCGATTTTCACCATGGAGCTGGGTTCAGGCTCTCCTAACATCACAAGGTACGCAAAGAACCACTCTCCTCAATCAAACAAAACCAAACTCAGGGACTCAGGGAGGCATTTCTAGGAGCATGCAGAAGGCTGCAAGTCAAGCGAATTAGCGTCAAGGCCAGGGCGAATTTGACTTGAACTTTCTGCGAAAGGAAGCGGGAATGTTGCTGATCGCTTTCAAGGAGACACTATGCCCGATTCGTCCATTACGGAACGCCTCGCCTCAGTGCACAGGTTGAGTAAGCCAGTCTTGTGTGACTTATGGCGGCAGTTGTTCAAGAAAGAACCTCCACCGGAAATCCGAAAGGATCTGATGCTTCGCATTGTTGGTCATCGCCTGCAGGAGCAGGAGTTCGGCGGGCTCAGCGACGCTGGCTGCCGTAGGCTTCGCCAGCTCGCAACCACATTCGAGGCCGATCCCAGCGCAGTGGTTTCAAACCGACCGCCAATCAGGCCAGGCACCCGCCTGGTGCGCCAGTGGAAGGAACAAGTCCATGTGGTGGAGGTGGAAACCGAAGGCTACGAATACAGGGGTGCTCGTTACGAGAACCTCTCGGAGATTGCTCGCCTGATCACCGGCACTCGCTGGTCGGGGCCACTCTTCTTCGGTCTCAAAGCTAAACCATCCAACGCATCCCAACAGGAGGCTCAATGACCACGGAATCGAAAGCCGTTATCCGCTGTGCAATCTATACCCGCAAGTCTTCCGAAGAAGGACTCGAACAATCCTTCAATTCTCTCGACGCTCAACGGGAAGCCTGCGAAGCCTTCATCGCCAGTCAACGACACGAAGGCTGGCGGGCGCTCCCGGCCCGATACGACGACGGAGGATATTCCGGAGGGAATCTGGAGCGGCCAGCATTGAAGCGTCTGCTCGACGATGTTCAAGCCAACAAGGTTGACACCATCGTGGTCTATAAGGTGGATCGCCTCACTCGCAGCCTGGCCGACTTCGCCAAGATTGTCGAAGCGCTGGACGCACGCGGAGTCTCTTTCGTCTCCGTTACTCAGCAGTTCAATACCACGACTTCGATGGGACGACTGACTCTCAATATTCTTCTCTCCTTCGCGCAGTTCGAGCGCGAGGTCACGGGAGAGAGGATCCGCGACAAGATCGCTGCCTCCAAGCGCAAGGGCATGTGGATGGGAGGGACCGTGCCGCTCGGTTACGACGTCAAGGATCGAAAGCTGGTCGTGAATCCGGATGACGCGAAGATGGTTGTTCGGCTCTTCCATCTCTATCTCGAGTTAGGTTGCGTCTCGAAGTTGAAGGCTCGGCTCGATCAGGAAGGCATCAAGAGCAAGGAGAGGACTAGCGCTGCCAGGAACCGATCGGGAGGAACTTCATACTACCGCGGCGCGCTGTATCAGATCCTGAAGCACCGCATTTATCTCGGAGAAATTCCTCATCGGGGACAGAACCACCCCGGAGAACACGCGGCTATTGTTCCGCGGAAGTTATGGGATCGGGTGCAGGCTCAGCTTAAGAGCGATCACCAGGGGCGCAGGAATGGTCTCAAGGCAAACTCTCCCAGCTTGTTCGTGGGCCTGCTGCAGGATGCGGAGGGTAATCGATTTACTCCGTGCCACACGTCGAAAAGTGGAAGACGCTATCGCTACTACGTTTGCCCAGCCACAAGGGAAGGAAAAGAAGCAGGGGAAGCAGAGAACGGATCATCCAGAGTGCCAGCCCACGATGTTGAACGGCAGGTCGTCCTCAGATTGCAATCCTTCTTACAGTCCGGCAGGAAGGTCATGGATGAGCTCTGCTTGCCTGGAGAACCTGCGGCACGGACGCAGCAGGTTCTGGCCGGAGCGGCAAAACAATTCGACCAGTTAAGTGCCGGCGCTCCAGCGGTCGTGAAGGACTTCGTGAGAAAGGTCGTGCAGCGTGTCGTAGTTCATCCTGACAGGATCGAAGTCGAAGTCGGGAAACAGAAGCTGCGTGACGCACTTAACACAGATCCGCACGCGTCCTCGTCAAGATCCGTGACCCACCAACCAGAGCAGGCTTCGAGTGACGTGATTCGTTTCAATATCGAGGCTCGAGTCAAACGTTGTGGCGGGGAGATGCGGCTGGTGTTTTCTCCCGATCATCCTGGCCCGACGCGGGTGCCGGCTTCGTCACTGTTGAAAGCCCTGGCACGCGGACGCCAATGGTACGAATGGATCGTGGCCGGAGAAGTTTCGGGACGGAGATCCATTGCCCAAAAACTGCAACTCGACGAGCGGTACGTAGGCCGCGTTCTGGAGTGCGCTTTTCTCGCTCCCGACATCGTAGAAGCGATCCTCGATGGACGCCAACCGCCTGATCTGACCTTCCAGAAACTAACCCATCGCTTGCCGCTCAGTTGGACTGAGCAACGCCGGCAGCTCGGGTTTCAGCCATCGCAGTCCCGGCAATAACACCATCAGCTAGCCGCTTGCCGATGTGCAGCTCGTGATCACATAACGCCGAAAGTTGAGGACCAGAGAATGAACAAACGTCGAGTTGAGAAAAGAAGAACGCAGAAACCCAAGCCACTCGCGCACGGCGAACAATATCCCGGTGCTCAGGGGAAAGTCGTGGATTGGGTGGAACACAAATTCGAGCAAGGCATCCTTTTCATCGACATTCAATTCGTTGACAAGACGGCACTCTGCTGGAGCATCGACTCAGCGATCATGATCCAAGAAGCCAACCTGGCCGATTGGAAAACCGGCAACTTGAAACTCCTCAAACGTTTCGTGCAGAACGAGAGTGACTTGGCATGAGTATCATGGCGGATGACAAGCCCTCCAATCTAACCTTTGCAAAATTGACCCGTAGCCTGCCGCTAAGTTGCGTCGAGCAACGAAAGCCAACTTGTGAATCCGACCTGAGATCGCCCCTTACCCCATCGCACGACTTCTCCCATCCTCCCGGAAGAACTCGGGATTGAGAAGAAGCTGAATGTTCGCCGGAACGCTCGCTGGTATTGCTACTTCTGATTCCGAAAGGAAGTTTCTCATTCATGCTCGCCAGACTGCTGCTATGCTGACGATGCCTTATCGATATGCGACGTAGGTGAGACATCTACACGGATCGTGACGGTCCACTCGGATAGCGAAGAAGGTCCAATCTCCATTCGACGTAGGCGGGACGCCTATACCGGCCGGGACGGCCAATCGAATGATGTACCAGGGTTCACGCCTGGTTCCTTGAAGTAAATCGCAAGTCGCGTTTTTGCGGGATGCTGAGGCGCGGCGGCTCAATCAAACTAACCCATCATGCGCGGCGGGATGCCAGCATAGACGGTCGCGAGACGCCATTGAAGCGACAGGATTCGACCGTCTTCTCGAGCTGCGCGCGAACCTGCACTTCCTTGGCGATACATCGATCAAGGAGGTTGTACTATGTCATTGCCTCACAAAAAAGTCTCTACCATCGCAAGGCTCTCTCTACCGCAGCCAGCACGAATTGGTGTTCGTTTTCAAAGGCGGTAAAACACGACACCGCAACAACGTTCAATTGGGTAAGTACGGCCGCTACCGGACCAACGTTTGGCAATATCCACGGGTAAACTCCTTTGGAAAAACAAACCCGGAAGGGGAATTCACGGTGCTTCATCCCACCGTTAAGCCAGTTTCGCTGGTGGCCGATGCCATCCTCGATTCCACGGCGCGCGGCGACATCGTTCTCGACCCATTCCTCGGTAGTGGAACGACTCTGATTGCGGCAGAGCGTGTAGGCCGGGTCTGCTATGGGATCGAGCTGACTCCTGCATACGTCGATCTCGCCATCCGCCGCTGGCAAAGCTTCACCGGCCAGGCGGCAGTTCATTGCCAATCACGCCAGCCGTTCAGAGAACGGGAGGAGGTGGCCAGTGAAAAACGACAATCGGAATAACGGTGATGGCTATGAGGCTGGTTACGGCAAACCACCGGTAAACACGCGCTTCAAGAAAGGTCAATCCGGTAACCCCAAAGGCCGTCCCAAGGGAAGCAGGAGCTTTACCTCCTCCGCCTATCGCATTCTGCAGGAACGAGTAACCATCAATGAGGGTGGTCGGCGCAAGACGATAACAAAGCTGGATGCTGCTCTCAAGCAGATTGCGAATAAAGCGGCTTCGGGCGATGCGAATACTTTGAGACTGCTGATCACGATCGTGCAGCTGATGGAGCAGCGATCAAGTGATCCGCCCACACCAATGGACCAGATGGATGAAGGAGATGAAAAGCTTGTCGCGAGATTACTAGCACGGGTGAAGCTCGATGATAACGGAGGTTCCGGCCAATGAAAATGCCAAAACCGGCCGAACTCAATGCTCTGTATCGCAGCGACTTCTCCACGTTCCTCGAACGTAGCTTCTATGAACTGAATCCGGAGACACAGTATTTTCCCAACTGGCACATCGAAGTCATTGCACAGGAACTGGAGAAGTGCCGGCGTGGCGAGATCACTCGCCTCATCATTAATGTACCGCCACGCTCGCTGAAATCTCACTGTGCCTCCGTCGCCTTTCCCGCATGGCTACTTGGTCACAATCCCGCAGAGCAGATCATTACCGTCAGTTATGGCCAAGATCTAGCGGACAAGCACGCGCTCGATTGCAGAACTGTCATGTTAAGTCGGTGGTATCAACGTGCGTTTGCCACTCGTCTCGCGTCTTCGCGACCAGCAGTCAGCGACTTCCGAACCACGCAAAACGGCTTTCGGCTGTCGGTTTCGGTCGGAGGCGCCGCTATCGGAAGGGGCGGAGAATTTATCATCATCGACGATCCCTTGAAGCCGGATGAGGCACTCTCTGAGACACAGCGAAAGGCAGTAAATAATTGGTACGACCACACGCTGATTACGCGTCTCAACAACAAAAAGACTGGCCGCATCATCGTCATCATGCAACGATTGCACGAGGACGACTTGGTAGGGCATCTGCTCGAACTCGGCGATTGGAAATTATTGCGCTTCCCTGCGATTGCAGAACAGAACGAAGATTACGAGATTGTGAGCCCGATCGCAGGCCGCCGTCGAATCATCCGTCTCGCGGGCGAGGCGTTGCATCCGGAGCGAGAGCCCCTTCATATTCTCGACGAAATCCGCCGTACCCAGGGAGAATACAACTTCGCTGGTCAGTATCAACAGGCCCCCGCACCCTTAGGCGGCGGCATGGTCAAATCCGACTGGTTTCGGACCTATTGCTCCATTGAATCCCCCAGAAACTTTCAACTGATCCTCCAGAGCTGGGATACTGCTAACAAGCCCAGCGAGCTGAGTGATTTCAGCGTCTGTACGACATGGGGACTGATAGGACCGCACATTTATCTGCTCAACGTGTATCGCAAGCGAGTCGATTATCCGGAGTTGAAGCGTGCGGTGCGGGAGCAGGCGGATATGTTTGGTCCCAGGGTCATCCTTATTGAAAACAAGGCTTCTGGTACTCAGCTACTACAGGAGTTGGTTCGGGAAGGAGTTCATGCGGCTCGGTCCTACAAACCAACTATGGACAAGGTCATGCGTCTTCATTCTGTCTGCAGCACCATCGAAAACGGTTTTGTCTATCTCCCGGAAAAGGCTCCATGGCTGCAGGAGTTTTTGCACGAAATCACAACTTTTCCCAATAGCAAGCATGACGACCAGACAGACTCGACATCACAAGCACTGGATTGGGCGAAAACAAGGTTCATGGGACACACCACTCAAATGTATAACGCTTTTACTGGGGAGCCTATCGGCTGAAGATTGCATGAAGTCAGGCGGGCACATGCAATAGTCCGACTCGAGGGGCCTGCGCACGAACTCGAAGAACAAGTCATCGAAAAGCTTCTCGCTTCCCTGAAATCCAACGCGGAGGTATTCGACGCGCTGCGCAGCGGAGGAGAGTCCAGCTATTATTGGAACGCTGGTCGCCGCTGCCAAGAAACTTGCCGCGCGATTGCCTTTGCTTCCCGCTGACGACCTTCGGGACCTACTCGCTGCCTTCCTCCAACGGGTCATCATTCAAGAGAAAAGTATTCAGATCATCGGCAGGCAGGAACTACGTCAGTTGTTAGACAACGGCAACAAGGTCATTGTCGGCAATCTCTTAAAAGCCGTCGTGCGAGCCTAGGGCTGGTCTGAAAAGATGGTTCAAGGAAACGCTTTCGATATGAGATGGCTCGACATGCGCGACTAACCGGAATGTTATATCGGCAAGGTTTTCGGGCGCATTCCCACGCGCCGGACATCATCATCGAATCGATTCTGGGAGGACGCCAATCTCATGATCTGAACCTGAGAAGTTGTGCCAGCATCTTCCGTTGAGTTGGCCGAGCAGCACGCCAGTTTGGGTTCCCTCAGGAATCGACTCAGCGTCCAGGTCAGTCCCTTCTGCAATAGAACCTGGATCAGGAGATTAAATTCCCCTGATACGTGCCTGATACATCCCTGATACGTCCCTGTTAAGTCCCTGTTCCGATTTACGCTTGATGCAGAGCTTCTCCCGCACTATGTGCAACTTAGAGAGCAGAAGTGCGATTTTGCGGGCCAAAATCTCGCGAATTCCCTGTTATTTTCCCTGTTAGCGGGAATTCTCGCAGAGAAAGGTTAGCGCGAGACTGCGCGCTCCGCCAGCAAGTCTGAACTGCAGAGAATTCCCGCTCGCTCTCCGCCGAAATACGCGAATAATGCCCGTATTTGCGATTACTGACGGGCAAACCGGACTTCAGAGAGCGGACCGCTTAGCAACGAAGGCGGTGACCGTCCCGCCTTTTTCTCCGGAGGGCACCTGTGCAGTCCGGTTTCAATAAGGGCAGTAGGAGAATGCAGGGCGATCAGAGAGCGTATCGGACCGCGAGGATGGGAGAGAAAGCCGATCATACATTTCGCCTGAGTTGCGAGAGTGGATTGCTTACACTGCTGCCGCCTGGCGCAACTCTGTCAGACGCGTCGTCAGAAGTCCTAGGTACTTTTCCATTCCCTCTCCGGTCTTGGCAGAAAGCTGAAGAATCGGCATACCCGGGCGTACAGACTGGATATTGTTGTATGCGGTGTCCCAGCTAAATTCGACGGCCGCCGCCAAGTCAATTTTCGTGACCACAGCAACGTCTGCACTGTTGAAAATGGTGGGGTACTTGAGGGGCTTGTCTTCGCCCTCGGTCACCGAAATAAGTACGAGTCGGAGATCTTCGCCCAAATCATAGGAAGAAGGGCAGACCAGGTTGCCCACGTTCTCTATGAAGAGAAAATCCAACTGGTTGAGGTCCCATTCCTCCAAAGCGCTTTGAACCATGGCGGCTTCGAGGTGACAGAGAGTACCGGTCGTGATTTGCTTGACTGGGGCCTGACTACGCGCCAAACGCAGCGCGTCATTCTCGGTGGCAAGGTCCCCCACCAGAGCAGCCACTCGGTAAGTTGTCCGAAGCAGAGTGAGAGTTTTTTCGAGGAATGCGGTCTTGCCGGAGCCGGGGCTGGAGACGAGACTCACCACGAACACTCCAGCGGCGCGAAAACGGTCGCGGAGGCTCCGCGCCACGACGTCATTTTGCTTCAGCACATTCCTTCGGACTTCGATCAAACGGGGTTCGGGGCGCATTCCTGTATCTCCAGTGCAACCACTTCGAGTTCTTTCCCTTGCACGACCTCAGAAGTTGGCGTACCGCATTCCGAGCAACAAAACAACTGCATCGAGCTCACCGGGCGCTGCGCTCGACAACGTGGACAAAAGATCACGACGGAAACATCTTCCACCAACAGGCGAGAACCTTGCAGCGGAGTGTTCTCGCAGGCCATTTCATAACAGGAGAGTAAAGCCTCTTTCACCACGCCGGACAAGGCGCCCAGCTTCAAGTGCACGGCATTCACCTGAACGCCGCGACGGGCCGCCTCTTCTTCGGCCAGTTCCACGATGCTTATCGCAATGGAAAGTTCGTGCATGGGTTTTCTTACTCGGTCTGCTGGTGGTCCGCCCGCGCAGGGCCATCGAAGCGGCCGAACGCCGCCAATGCCGCTTGCCCCAGGCTGATACCGCCGTCGTTCGGTGGGACTGCATGGTTTGTCCACACCTGCAGCGCTCCGTTCGTCAGCAGAGACTTCAAATCTTCCAGCAGCAACTCGTTCTGGAAAACTCCTCCGGAGAGCACAACTGTATCCAATCCGTGACTGCTTGAGATTTCGTTCACGGCATACCGCAAACCCCTGGCGATTCCGTGCTGGAACGATCTAGCAATTTCCCGCACATCGCGGCCTCGAACCCTGTCTTGTGCGACCGCCAGCAGCAAGGGCCGAAAATCAAGCTCGCCAGTGACAAAGGGGAAGGGATAGGGTTCCGTCAAGGGCGCGCGGCGGGCGAGTTGCTCCAGCCAGATCGCGGCCTGTCCTTCGAAAGTGACCTCACGAGTAAAGCCGAGAAGGGATGCAGTGGCGTCAAACAAACGCCCCACAGAGGTCGTAGCAAACGTGCGGACGTCCTTGCAGACCAGATCCACTGCATTTCGGTAACGCTCAGGAAAAACGAAGGGCGCGGCAAACACGTCCGGCAAGCCATCGACCTGCGTAAGGAACCCAGCAGCCGCCTGCACCGGGTAGTGCGCCGAAGCGTCCCCCCCGGCGAGCGTCGCACGACGCAAATGAGCAACGCGGGTGAAGCCCTCTTGCACGCTGCCGACGAAAATCTCGCCGCCCCAGATGGATCCATCGTCGCCATATCCGGTGCCGTCGAAGCTTACGCCTACCACTCGTTTCGTCCACTCTCCCCGTTCCGCAAGTACGGAGGCGACGTGGGCGATGTGGTGCTGCACCGCACGGCTTTGCGGAGCGTCTTGCCGGAGCCCCAGCGTGGCAGCGTGCGCCGTTGAAACATATTGCGGGTGAAGATCGTGCACCAGAAGCAGTCCGCCCCAGCGGACTTCATACATTGAAACCACATCTTCAATGGTTTCTTGGAATGCGCGGAATGATTGGTAATGGTCCAAGTCTCCGATGTGCTGGCTGACAAAGGCTTGGCCGTCCACAACCAGCGTTATGGTATTTTTGAGGTCGGCGCCCAGCGCGAGAATGGGGCGCTCGGCAGGAAGTGATGCAACGACACCCGGAGCATAACCACGGGCCCGGCGCAGGACCACAGGACCGAACGCACCAGCTCGTGCTACGGAGTCGTCCACTCGGCGCGCGATGGGCCGCTGCCCAATCAGAAACGAGTCCGCGATTCCTGTGAGACGCTGCAGTGCATCTTCGTTCTCATACGCGATCGGCTCACTCGATCGATTCGCGCTGGTCATAACCAGGATTTCCGGCGCGCCGGCAGCGAATAGCAAGTGGTGTAAAGGCGTATAAGGCAACATCACGCCCAGTTCGTTGTTCTCCGGCGCGACCTCGGGCAATTCAATTCTTGCGGGCACGAGCACGATGGGACGGGCGACGGAAGTGAGCAGCGTTTCCGCGTCGGAAGAAAGCTCAACTAGCTTGCGGGCCATCTCGACATCCCGCATCATCAGTGCGAAAGGTTTTTCCTTTCGATACTTGCGATCCCGCAGAGCCGCGACGGCATCGGGATTGCGGGCATCGCATGCCAAGTGGTACCCGCCGAGTCCCTTCACGGCAAGAATCTGGCCGACACGAAGAATCTCGGCCGCGCGGCGGATGCTGTTTTCAGTTCCACCGGCGGTCTCGTCCTTATCCGAGGCAAGATGCGAGTGAAGCTGCGGGTGAAGATAATAGCTGGGACCGCATTGCGGACAGGCTACAGGTTGCGCGTGAAAACGACGATTGCCGGGGTTGGAATATTCCGCAGCGCAGTTTTCGTCGAGCGGCCATTCCTTCATGGTGGTGTTCGGCCGGTCGTAAGGCAGAGCCAATATGACTGTGTAGCGCGGCCCGCAATTGGTGCAGTTGATATACGGATACCAATAACGCGGATCGGTCGGGTCGAAGAGTTCCTTCAGGCATTCGCTACAAACGGGCAGGTCGGGTGAAATCCGAACGGTCGGGCGTTCCCGGCGCTGGCTCGTCCGGATGCTGAATTCCCGCACACCGACTGGCTGTGCAGGCTGCACATCGATTTCCGCGATGCTGGCTGGGGATGGCGGCTGCGCTTTCAAGTCGCGGACAAAAGCTTCCAGTCCGGTCTCGGCGCCTTCGAGATGAATTTCAACTCCCTGTTCCGCATTCAGCACCCATCCTTTCAAGGTATTGGCGCAGGCCAGGCGATACACAAAAGGACGGAATCCCACGCCCTGCACTACGCCCCGAACTCGAATGGAACAAGCACTCGCCATATCTAGGTTGTTATCTGCGTGTCGCCTAGTCGTTTACGATGCAACCGCGCCCTTGCCATCCTACTTGAACTATCTTGCCGTCCTCGACCAGGATTGGAACGATGCGCTGCCCACGCGCGATCTCGCGCATGCGTTTGCGCGCTACGGGATCGGCCTCCACGTCGTACTCGACAAACTCACTGCGCTTCCACTCCAGCCACTCTCGCATTTCGCCAGTGTGGGGACAACGAGCAGTTCCATAGAGTTCAAGCGTGGCCACGGCTCAATACCTCCAACGATTCCCGGATGACATGGTAGATCGAAGCCTGCGCTTCCTGAATGCGAGGGATGTAGTCGCAGTTCACCACCACGGGAAAGTCAGCCAGCCCCTTACGCTTGATCTCGCCTCCATCGTAGCCGAGCAGCGCCACGGTCAACATATTCCGCTTTCGCGCTTCTTCCAGCGCCATGATGATGTTCCGCGATCCGCCGCTGGTGGAAATACCGATCGCAACATCTTCGGGACGAGCCTGCGCGATCAATTGGCGAAGGAAGATTGCGTCAGTGCCGATGTCGTTGGCGACAGCAGTGATGTTGGCCGGCTCAAGGGAGAGTGAGACCGCCGGGACAGACTGGTAACCAGGCGGCGGGAGCACGCAATCGATGGCGAAATCGTTGGCGTCGGTCGCTGACCCGCCGTTGCCGAAGACGATGATTTCGCCGCCACGGCGCAGACGCTGATGAATCGCAAAAGCAGTGTTGCTGATCTGCTCCGCTTCTTCCCGTGCGACTTGCTCGCGCAGCTTAGTGTCATCGTGGGCCTTCATCAAGATAGACGATGCCACTTCAGCCACCAAATCGCCGGTTCCCTGTTTTTTCGTTCCTAGAAACGGATAGAGAAATCCCGACTCTCCCACTTCATGGCCTAGTTCACGGTGTTCAAAAAACACGTGCACTGTCTCCCACAGGGTGTGATAAAGGATCTCAATCATCTCTTGATGCATGAACGGATCATGCGTCGCTGCATCCACGGCATAGGAACCCTCTACGCCAGGCAACGCAAACGTCATCGCATCACGATTGTGCGCCTGCTGCAGCGTGGCCCAAACTTCGGGATCGCCCTCCGGTGGACCGAATCCCATGACGATGTCTTCAGGATGAAGGATTGCTTCGAGCCAGGGTCGAAAGAGAACCGATAGATCCAGCGCGGGCAGAGCGCGCTTGCCCACGATCACAGGATGAACGAACTCCACAGACACGTGTTGCGCGTCGGTGGCGTAAGGCCCGCGTCCGAAGGCCAGAAGCCGCCCTCCGCGTAGGAATCGTTCCGACATCTCACGGCAAGCCTCTGCCAGACGCGGTGCCTCGCTCGAGAAGAAGGGCTCGAAGAGTTGATTTCGCTCGATCAGACGCTGTTCGACTTGAGTCGCGAGTTTACATCTCGTCGGCATAGCGTCTGTCCCTGACAAATTCGTCTTCTTCATCTAGCAAATTCGCGGCAAGGGATCGCCGACGAGCATATCTACGATTCGGCTGCCCCCGTACAGGGTCGTCACTAGCACCGTGCCGGCAGGCTGTTCACGCACTTCGCCGATCACCTGTGCTTCACTTCCGCCCGGCGCCAGGTTCAAAGCATTGATCGCCGCGTCGGCGTACTCCGGAGAAACAACCGCCAGAAATTGTCCTTCGTTAGCAATGTGCAGCGGATCAAGTCCAAGCAACTCACACGCTCCACGCACGGTATCACGCACCGGAATTTGATCTTCAAAAAGAACCATCCCCAGACCGCAATCGCGAGCCAGCTCATTTAGAGATGTCGCAGCGCCGCCGCGAGTTGGATCGCGCATCCAGCGAACGCCAGGCCCAGCGGCACGAATGAGAGTTTCGACCAGAGGAAGCACGGAACGAGTGTCTGAACGAAGATCGGCTTCGAAATCAAGTTCACCGCGCGCCAGCAGGATGGTGATGCCATGATCGCCGATGGGCCCGGAGAGCAGAATCCTGTCGCCCACCCGCACCGAGCGGGGATCGATAGTCACTCCATGAAGCAAGCGGCCGATGCCGGTCGTCGTGACGTACATCTGGTCCGCTTTGCCGTGCTCGACAACCTTGGTGTCACCGGCAGCGATCCTGACTCCCGCGTCCCTTGCGGCTTTTCCCATAGCGCGAACTTCGGCTTCGAGGACCGGTGTAGGCAGTCCCGCTTCGAGCACATAGGAGACCACCAAAGCTTCTGCCTTCGCTCCCGAGACAGCCAAATCGTTCACGGTGCCATTCACCGCGAGTTCGCCGATGGAGCCGCCCGGAAAACTCAACGGCTTGACCACAAAACTGTCGGTAGTGATCGCAACCATTGTGCCGTTGATGTCGACCTGCGCGGCATCTCCGAGCGTGCCAGGCGAGGAACCAAAAAGCAGGGGAGCAAAAAGGCCTTCGACCAACTTGCGGCTGGCTTTACCTCCGGCTCCGTGCGCCATCTCGATCTGGGGATCGCGGAACCGTGTGGGCATTGATTCCGCAAGCGAGGCGGTCGGAGCGCTCAGGCGATCGAGCCCAGACTTACCGTTGCTGCCTTCCGGTGCTCGTAGTTGTAATATGCGGCGCATGATCCTTCCGATGACACCATGAGTGCGCCAATAGGATGCTCGGGCGTGCACTCGCGGCCAAACAGTTTACATTGATGAGGTTTCAGCACGCCCTTCAGCACTTCTCCGCATTGTGCGGCTTTCGGGTCGGTCACCCGAATACCGGGAACCGCGAAGCGTTGTTCTGCATCCCATTCGGCATACTTGTCGTTGACCCGCAGTGCCGACTGCGAGATGAACCCCATACCGCGCCACTCGAAATAAGGACGTAGCTGGAAAACCTCGGCCATGGCCTTGAGCGCAGCGCGGTTGCCTTCCCACGGGACCACCCGCTTGTACTGATTCTCCACCTTGGCCTCACCCGCCTTCAATTGATGCAGCAGCATGACAATGGACTGCAGCATGTCCAGCGGCTCGAAGCCCGATACCACGATCGGCTTGCGTTCATTCTGCGCAATCCACTCGTAGGGGCGGCAGCCGATGACAGTCGAAACGTGGCCCGGGCCGATGAAGGCGTCGAGACGCATGTCGGGAGAATCCAGAATGGCCCGGATCGCCGGGATGATAGTGACGTGGTTGCAGAATACAGAGAAATTATGAATGCCCTCGGCCTTGGCGCGCATCATTGTAAGCGCGGTGGAGGGAGCAGTAGTTTCAAAGCCGATGGCAAAAAACATCACGTGCTTGTCGGGGTTAAGCCTCGCGAGCTTCAAAGCGTCGGAAGGCGAATACACGATCCGGACATCAATGCCGCGAGCTTTGTGTTCCAGCGGGCTGCCCTGGGTGCCAGGGACGCGCATCATGTCGCCGAAGGCGGCGAAGATAACGTCGGGCTGCTGGGCTACAGAAAGACCATCGTCGATTCTTCCCATTGGAAGCACGCAGACCGGGCAGCCCGGGCCGTGAATCAGTTCAATGTTTTCCGGAAGGATGTCTTTCAGGCCGAAGCGATAGATGGCATGAGTATGTCCGCCGCAGACTTCCATCAAGCGGTAGTGGTGTTCCCGGCCAGCGAGCCGGCGGATTTCTTCTGCCGTCTTCGAAATCAATTCCGGTTCGCGAAACTCGTCGACGAATCTCACGCCGATCCCTTCCTCGAGGGCTGAATACAGGCGGGTGTCAATTCACATCCTCCAATCCGTACCCCTGGACTTCCTGCATCGCTCCGTCGATCTCTCCCAACATTCGGAGCGTACTCATCTGGTCGGCGGCATCCTGCTCGCTGATTTTGCTCATGGCAAAGCCCACATGAATGAGCACCCAATCTCCAGGAGTCGGCCTGTCATCTTTTAGCAGACCTAGATCAATTGTGCGGCGCACGCCGACCACATCCACCAGCGCAGAATCCTCGTTGTCGGATGAGATCTCGACGATCTTCCCCGGAATGGCTAGACACATGCGGCATCCTCCCGCGACGTTATTATTTGCTCGATCCCACTCCATCTTCGCAAATCCCATGACGGCAAGCAATTCACTCTTGTTTGCGAGCGGCAATGTCGAACGACAGCTTGACTTCATCTTTGAGCTTTATAGTTCCGCCAGCCGCAGAAACTGGCCGAATCTCGTAGTCGCTCAAGCGAACGGAGACCTCTCCCCCAGCCCGCAGAATATCGCCTTTGAGCGTGACTCGCGCCGCAACCACTTGATTGCGCATGACCCCGTGCAAGGTCAACTCTCCGTTCAACGAAACCGAATATAGACCCTCGCCTATCTTCTGAACCGCGGAGGCTCGAGGGCACTCGTAAATGATTTCCGGAAAGCCACCAGCCTCCAGCACTTCGTCATGCATTCGACGCTCGATTTCCTGGCGATCCTTGTTACTGATATCATCGGTCACCGCCAGCGAAGCGGCCTGAGCCACGAGCCGCAGAGACGCATCTTCCACAGTCCCACAAGCGAAGCTCACCTCGCCCTCGAAATCCGGAATTGCAATGGTCGGGCTATGGGCAAGCGCCGAAAGCATCCCCGTGGCAAACGCCCGGACCGTGAATGTGCTTCCCTTGGGGTCAATTGCGTATCGAACCGCCGTCGCCGGCGGCGCTCCTGCTGTAGACAAATCTGTTATCCCTCTGACTTAGTTACGAACCTGCGGACCTATCGCTGGCTTTTTACATGGACCGCAGTTTCAAATAGCGATCCAGATCGGGCAAGGCGGCGTTGGCCAGATCGCCGACTCCGAACTGTCCCAGATAACGCTTCGCGATCGGATTGGAAAGGATCAGGCCCGCCCCGAAAACGATGAGCGCGACGCCACTGAGCATAAAGAGCGTGTCTTTGTCGTTGAAGCTTCCGTTCCCGTTACCATTTTCCGTTGCCACGGCAGTCTCCTTAGTTTTTTGCAGGATATTCAGAGTGTCGAACCCGGACCAGGCTTATCCCGAGGTTTGTCGATCAACGATTGCACCAGCTTGACCGCCTCCTCGACGGCAGCTTCAACCGGCGCGCTTAACCCCATCCGCCCTTCTTCGCCGCCGAGAGTTTCAGGCTCACAGCCGACCAGCAGCACGTTCCTTACTTCGATATTCATCGCCCGGGCCATGCACAACACGCTGACCGGATTCATGGCATGGGCATCGGCCACGGGCTGCGAAGCCGCCGACTCGTCCAGAGCTTTCAAGTCAGGTTCGATGACATAGAGAGTGCCGGGAGCCTCGCCGTGCGGACAAGCGTCCAGGAGGATCGTGGTTTCGTAACCGTCTTGCAGAGCGTAAGCGAGATCGAAGCCTCGGATGCCAAAATCGACCACGCGCACGCTCTCAGGCAGCTGCAGATCAGCCAGGCGGCGAACCACCTCCACACCAAACGCGTCATCCCCAAGAAAGATGTTGCCGATGCCGGCAACGAGGATGGTCGGTTTCTGAACGACGGAGGTTTGCGGGAACTGAACGGGTGAGAGCGGTTCAACTTCTTCTGCATCGAAGAAGAAGCGATGGCCAGGCTGGCGAAGCAAGCCCATGTCCTTGCCGGGATCACTGTCCAGAACCACGCAGAAATGCTGCTTGCCCTCGTAATCCTGTTCGATGCATTCGATGGTGGCAATCTGCCCGGCGAGCGCGATGTCCATTACATCGCCACCCTTACGGGGTCGCAGGCGCACGCGGCTTCCGGTCCTAACCTCGACTCCAGAAATTTCCAGATAATCAAGAGAAGTCTTGTCTTCGAGAAGTTGCCATTCCCATTCGTTCATTCGTTCTCCTCCTTGAGCGGGTGCAGTCCGCGCAGCACTCCGTGCAACTTCATCAACTGTTCAACCGGCATGGACTCCGTTCGTTCCAGCACCTGGCGGGCGCGCTCGTCCGACTGGCTCATCTCGCGCTTTTCATCGTCGGTCAGCGTCATGATGCGCAGGGAAAGAATCTCGTCAATCTCGGTTCCGTCAAACAGGTCTCCGGCGCTTTCAGGTGCGATCTGGGGATAATCGTAGAGAATGATCGGCGAGGAAAGCACGGTGTCGCATTGTCCTTCTTCACCCACCAGCACTGGCCACGTTCCCACGTTCTTACACCTCGCGGCAAGCTCGCTGATCTGCACCGGAGGTGCGAGAAGGGAGACGAATCTGCCATCCTGCACACCCAGAATCGTATGGGCAGAGGCCATGGAACTTAGCAAAGCCTGGTCGCGGCCGGATTCTTTGGCGTATTCAAAAGGCGTCGTATTGCGAACCAGGACACTGACCCTAAATAGTCCGTCCTCAACCTGTTCACCCACGACTTCGATGGCACCGCAGATCGCCCGCCGTTCGCGCACAATCACCCCGGCGATTTGCCCATTGTTGTCGATCAGATTTTCGAATTGCTTTTCCGCAGGGAACCCGAAAACCTCGCCGACAGGTCTGTGGCTCAACGCCTCCACGTTGTATACGGGCAAACTCACTTCCCGCTCAATCGCTTCCTGCCAAGGCTGATAAACGCGGTCATTTACCGCAACTTTCTCCACTAGCCGAAACGGGGGTGTCTCGCCCGGCGGCAATTCGTTCACCGGCATGGTGAGTTCGCCCACAGAGCGCGCCACCAACTGGAGAAACCGCACTCGAACTTCAAGCCCGGTCAACGAACTCCCTTCGACCAGGCATTCCGTCTGCATGGTCCAGGCCTCGGTGCCCTTCTGCACTTCGCTGTAGGACTGCGGACACAGCACTCCGAAGTTCCAGCGTTGCTGATTCTTCACCGACGATGGGCGGTAAGGATAGAGCATGTATCCCTCGTACAGCACCGCTTTCGCGATCTTCTCCACCGTTGCGAGATTCATCAGATCACCGTCTCTTCAACCGGGATGATGCTCTCCAGCGCCTCTTCCCATGTGGGAATGCCGCGCCGGACTTTGTACTGATATAAACGGTCGAAGGCATCTTTGTGCAGGCAAAGCCAAGCGCTGTTGGGATAGTAAGATTCCATCATGTCGCGCCAGATTCTTGCCGGGAGCTTGAAGCGCGCTTCTTTGTTCCATGAAATGGGCGCAACTTGCAATCCGGCTTCCGCACTCGCGTAGAAAACCGTGCCGCTGAACTGCAGGCAAATCGGAATTTCTCCGTTCGCCAGACCGTCGAAGTATTTTGTAGCAGCTATGTTGAAATCAAATGTACAAGGCACGGGAAGATCAATCAGAGTAGTTCCCGTGAACGAAGGTACGACGAGATTGGCGTGGGTCCACAGAAGGTTTCGCAAAGTTTGGCCCCAGCGGTTGGGCTCGCCAAACAGATCAAGCAACCGCTCCTGGTCCTCCGGCGTGTATTTGCGACGGGTGACCTCGAGCTGGATCTGACAGCGCAGCGCGACTGTGTGAATCGTCTGTTCCGGGTTGACGTCGGTCAAACGAAGTTTGAAGGCCAGCAGAGGCGTCGCCGCATTGGCGACAACGTCCACTCCCTCGACTTGAAAGCTCAGATCAGGCATGCGATTGCTCTTCCACCCCGGATACCTCTTTGACCGCAACGGTGACGTCAACTGATCGCGTTTTCAAACTCGCGAAATATCCACCTAGTTCCTGCCACACTTCCGTGCCGCCGGAAAGACCCTTCCAATACATGCGAATCAAGCCCACCAGCTGGTAACATTCATCGATGGGCAGCAGGTAATATTCGGCGGCCGAATATCCACGGGAATAGCCCAGCCGATTGACCAGCAGCCCTTCCACATCGGATTCCATTTCGTTCAGAATCGGGTTGCGCGCCACAATGTCGTCCCAGGATTCCAGTGCCAGCAGCGATTCTGTCGCGCCCGCGGGACTCGGATAAAGCGCGATGAGCCGATTCTCAAGGCTGCTTTTGAAGAAGAACGCCATGTTGATGGGGACCATCAAGCCATTCCACTCGGCGTCGCTGAGATTGAAGCCTGGAATAGAGCGGACCCGCCGCGGCACGCGTTTGAACTTCACTCCCTGACCGCTGAACAGAATCGCGCAGGCCTCGCAGGTACATAGGAGTTTGCGCTGAGCCAGTTCAGTCAGGTGCGGATGATCGGGCCGAATGCCCGCGCTACACAACTCGCAACGTGCGAGCGACCGCTCGCGACGCGCAAACTGGCGCAGCGTCCCAAAGCCATCGACTGATTCTGAAAATTGTCCTGAATTCATGATTTCAAATCCACACGATCTTCGGCCATCGCATTAGTCCGCCCCCGGTGGCTGAACCGCTGCTCGATTGGCCAGGATCTGGGCTCCCGACGGACCGATCAACTTGTCCAAAGCCACAAATCCGGAAGCGGGCTTCTCTTCAAGACCTTCAATTACGAGAGAGGTCAAATCCGGCGCGGCGTCGTAGACCGTTCCCTCCAACGTGGCCTGCAGGGTTTTCGCGGTTGAACCACAGGTATGCGAACCAGTTTCAACTCGCAGCCGGATTGCGCCATCGTTCACGCCGAGCAACTCGACCTCGCAACCCTGTTTCTGCAACTGCGACCGCATCCGGTCCACTGCCTTCACCACGCGACTCTCGATGTCCTCGGGGTGAAGCCCGTAAAGAATCAGAAGGCTGCTCACCAGCGAATCGCGGCCTAGCCGGTCAATAATGTTCATCCCCGCATCACCCGCCTCGGCAACGATGTCGAGCGTCTTCTCCAAAACCGCACCGTGCAGATCCATCAGCGACTGCACCAGATCCCTGGTGGCAGCCCGCGCCGCAGGATCGGCGATGGATTCTATTTCCTGCACCAACGCGCCGATGCGCTGCATGTCTTCCCGAAGATCTCTGCCGTCGGCCACAATGCTCCTTATCAAATTTGCTAACCAACGATGGTACTCATGCAGCTAAGGATAAAGAGTGAGAGTGCGGCTTCGAGATGCCAGTTGCTTGCGAAGGTAACTGGCAATTCCGAGCGATCACCCTCACCCTCCGTCAGCCACGGAGCAGGTTCACGGTTGCATGCCGAACATCGGGGAGTGATGCGTCTCTAGCACCTTCCCGTTCCCCAGATACATGTGCACGCCGCACGGCAAACAAGGATCGAAACTCCGCACCGCACGCATGATATCAATTCCCTTGAACTTGTCCGGACCATTCTCCTCAAAGATCGGAGTGTTCTGCACCGCGTCCTCGTATGGACCAGGAGTGCCATAGATGTCGCGTGGATTGGCATTCCAAGGGGTCGGAGGATACGGGTGGTAGTTCGCGATCTTGCCTTCTTTGATCACCACGTGGTGCGAGAGCACGCCACGAACAGCTTCGTGGAAGCCGCAGCCAATGGCTTCCTCAGGTACCTTGAACTCCGTCCAAGTCTTGGTATGTCCGGCGTGCAGTTCCGCCAGTGCTTTTTCCATGAAGTGGAGAGCGGCGCAGGCGGCATAAACCTGGAAGTAGGTTCGCGCCCGATCGCGTTCGATGGCGTTGCTCCACTTGGGAATCTTCCACTCGAACTCGACCTCAGGCAGCGAGGTGGTCTTGGGCAGGTACATTTTTACGCTGCTACCGGTGGACTTGATATATCCAATATCAACCAAGCCCGCAAGCGCGGTGGCCCAGAGACGAGCGATCGGACCGCCGCCGGTATCCATCGCCAGATGATCGCCCGTTCGCTTATCGAGCCAGCGCGGCAACATCACCCAAGTGTACTTACCGCCGAAATCGCGCTTCTGCGGACGAGGAATCGTGGTCTGGTTCCAGGGATGGTTCTTGTCCACTGGATTTCCCAACGGGTCAGTCTTGACGAACGTCTGCGAATTCTTCCACTCGTCGTAATACGAACTGCCGAGCAGAATGCGGATGTTGAGATTGATATCCACCAGATCCGTGGTTACCAACTTGCCGTCCACCACAATGCCGGGCGTGACGAACATGCCGCGGCCCCAACTCGTCATATTCTTGTACGTGTAATCGCAGACAGCGGGATCGTTGAACGATCCCCAACACGCCAGCAATACACGACGACGGCCCACTTCTTCGTAGCCGGGAAGAGCCTGATAAAAGAAGTCGAACAGATCGTCGTGCAACGGCACGACCTTCTTCATGAACTCGACATACTTCATGAGGCGGACCAGGTAGTCGGTAAAGAGCTGGATGGTGGGCACGGTGCCGACGCCGCCAGGATACAGAGTAGAAGGATGAACGTGCCGGCCTTCCATCAGGCAGAACATTTCTCGCGTCATGCGGCTCATAACCAGGGCTTCGCGATAGAAAGCTCCAGTAAACGGATTGAGCGCGGTCATGATATCGGCGATGGTGCGGAAGCCGTGCAGATTAGAGTGGGGCGCCGGGGTCGATTGAGCTTTGGCCCATACTTTGGGATTGGTTTCCTTTACCATCTGCTCGCAGAAATCCACGCCGACAAGATTGTCCTGGAAAATATTGTGATCGAACATATACTCGGCGGCTTCGCCGAGATTCACGATCCATTCCGCGATCGGAGGTGGCTTCACGCCGAACGCCATGTTTTGCGCGTAGGTGGCACAGGTAGCATGGTTGTCGCCGCAGATACCGCAAATGCGGCTGGTGATGAAGTGAGCGTCGCGCGGGTCTTTGCCCTTCATGAAGATGCTGTACCCGCGAAAGATGGACGAGGTGCTGTGACACTCGACCACATGCCGGTTCTCGAAGTCGATCTTGGTAAAGATGCCCAGGCTGCCGACGATCCTAGTGATCGGGTCCCAGTTCATTTCCACCAGATTCCCCTTCTTGCCGGAAACATCTTTTGTCGGTGCGGTAATGGTGCTCATTCGATCGCTCCTTATGCCTTGTCAGTGCCTTCTCAATAAGATCGTGGATGGTATCCAGTGGTCAGTTCAGCGCGAGGATGACGCCACTTCGGTTCTTTGTTGACCGTGCTCTGCGTCATGGAGCGCAGGGCCCGAATCGCGCGACCATAGGCGCCGACAGCTGCGCTGGAAACCTTTGCCCCCGGCGGTTCATCCATGAAGGGCATGAACTTGTCGGGGAATCCAGGCATGGTGCAGCCGATGCAGATGCCGCCCACGTTGGGGCAGCCGCCGATTCCGGCCATCCAGCCGCGTTTCGGAACATTGCAGTTCACAACCGGGCCCCAGCATCCCAACTTCACGATGCACTTGGGGGAGCCGTACACTTCGGCGAAGTCACCCTGCTCGTAGTAACCAGCTCGATCGCAGCCCTCGTGGACTGTCTTGCCGAACAGCCACGTGGGACGCAGTTGATCGTCGAGCGGAATCATGGGCGCCAGTCCAGCCACTTGGTAGAGCAGATAGAGCACGGTTTCCATGAAGTTGTCAGGTTGTACCGGGCATCCGGGAACATTGACGATAGGCAGGCCAGCTTTTGATTTCCAGTCCCAACCCAGGTAATCAGCCAAACCCATCGCGCCTGTGGGATTGCCTTCCATGGCATGAATGCCGCCGTATGTGGCGCAGGTTCCGCAAGCAACCACCGCGAGAGCTTTGGGTGCCAGACGGTCAATCCATTCGTTAGTGGTAATCGGCTGGCCGGTTTTTGGATCGGTTCCGAGTGCCGCCCAGTATCCTTCCTTCTTTATCTTTTCGTTGGGGATTGAGCCTTCGACCACAAGCACGAAAGGCTCGAGCTTCCCCTGTTCCGCCATATACCAGAATTTCAGGAAGTCGTCCCCGTTCTCATATGCAAGGACGGGATTGTGCAAGTGCACCTTGGGAAGTCCGGGGATTGCTCCTAACAGAACGTCTTCGATGCTGGGTTGAGTAGCTGCGGTGACTGAAACCGAATCACCATCACAGCCCAGACCGGCTGTAATCCAGAGTATGTGTACCTCGGCAACGGGTGATGGTTTCTGCGTGACCCGACCGTATGGGACTGTTTCCGCTGCCATAACAGTGTTCTCCTTCCCGCATCGACTTAAGAACGGAGGCCCGATTCTTCATTTACGCGACACCACGAGGCCACGCCTAGACACGTTCTCTTGTTTCTAGACAGAGCTTTCAAAATCGGAACCAGAAGTGTGCGCCGTTAGAATCAACAATGTTCGGGGTCGCACACAAGCGGGAGGGCCACATTTTCAGTTCCGTGGTATTGCTATTTTTAATATCGGGGATTCCCCGATAACGGGGAAGTACTGGAAAAAGGGAACTTCTACGTGGTTTTTTCATTCATATTCCACTGAATGGCGTGTTGCATGAGCTCGCGGGCACTGCGCAGAGACAGCTTTTCCTTAATGTGGGCCTGGTAAGATTCGACGGTTTTTATGCTGAGGTGCAGTTCTTCAGCGATCTGCCGGGTTCCGTGACCCTCTCCGATCAGGCGGAACACTTCCAATTCGCGGTCGCTGAGATCGGCAATAGATGAGTTTCGCAGAGTGCCGGAGCCGGTAATGTAGTGCTTGAGCATCTTGTTGGCGATGTGGTCGCTCACATAAATCTCACCACTTAGAATGCGGCGCACGGCGACGAGCACTTTTTCCGTGGCCTCTTGTTTCATGATGTAGCCGTTGGCGCCGGCGCGGAGGGCACGTTCTGCGTAGATCGACTCTTCATGCATCGAAAGGATCAGCACCGGCAGAGTGGGATGAGTGGTGCGAATGTTCTTTAGCAGATCGAGGCCATCGGGGCCATTCAGCGAAATGTCCACGATGAGAACATCGGGCCGAGCTGACGCCAGCACGTGCATCGCCCCCGTCGCTTCTTCAGCTTCGCCGCAAACCACCAGATCGGATTCCCGGTTGATCAGCAGCGCTAGACCCTGGCGCACGATGGGATGGTCATCGACGACGAGGATTCTTTTCTTAGTGACGGCCGGATTTTGCGAGGCCTGGTTCTGCGATTTGTAAGTCACGCTCATGTTTCACTTCGCCCCTTTGTCCCGGTCCGGAGGTAAGATCGGAAACAAACAGGTCACTATAGTTCCACCGGTCGGGACGCTCTGCACTTCGAGAGAACCTCCGACCATCCTAGCTCGGTAGTTCATCAGGTGAAGCCCCATTCCTTTATTTCCGGGAACAATACTACCGATGCCGTAGCCGTCATCTTGGATTGTAAGCGTTCCCTGGTGCTGGTCGGCGGCCAGACGAATGACGATCTGGCGAGCGTGACCGTGCTTGATCGCGTTGTTCACGGCCTCTCGGGCAATATAGTAAAGATGCGTGGCCACCGTGTCGTCATGGATTAATACCGGAGTAAAACACTGGAACCGGCAGCTGACCGTGAATAAATCTTCCACTTCGCCCGCCCATTGCTGCAGGGCCGACATCAACCCCTGCGCGTCCGACACAACCGGAAGCAATCCGCGCGCCAATTCGCGTGTCTTGTTGATGGCTTCATTGACCAGGTTCACGATCTTGGCGGCGTCGCCGGCCTCGGGCACGCCTCTTTCCATCAGTTTTTGTTCCTGCACCTTGCTCATGAACGCGATGCCGGTGAGATGCTGGCCCAAGCCATCGTGCAGATCTTGTCCAATGCGGCGTTGCTCCCGGGCGCTGATCTCCAGAATTGTTTTCTCCAGGTGCTTGCGCTCGGTGATATCGATTCCGGTGGCGATGATGTAGGTAGGCGTCCCGTCATTGCCCGGAAGCACCGTACTTGACCATGCGATCAGGCGGCGAGCGCCGTCTCGCCTCACCAGATAGCCCTCATAGTCGCTGGGCAACTGGTCCGAACAGAGCTGCTGGAAGACTGACTTGAAACGGTCCACCTCTTCCGGAACCATGAACAAGTCCCAGATCTTCTGGTCGGCAACCTCCGCGAACGAATATCCACTGGTTTGTTCACAAGCCCGGTTGAAGCGGATGATCCTGCCCTCCGAATCCAGCACCACCACCAAAGCGCCCACGGTATGGAGGATGGCGGAGACCACATTACGTTCTTCCTGCAACGCTTCTTCGGTCCGCTTCAGATCGGTGATATCAAAGCCCACGCCGTGAATGAACCAGGGCTCGCCATCCTCCTTGCGAATCATCTTGGCTTCGCAATGAAACCAGATGATGCGGCCATCGCGTGCAACCACGCGATATGCCGAACGCAGCGGATTACCGCTAAGAAACATCTCAGCCGCTTCGGTGCTCCAGCGCTGCTTGTCGTCGGAATGGATGTGGCTGTACCAGCGGACTGGATCTTCCAGCCACTCTTCCTGCGAAAAACCCAGCGCGGCTTCAATCTGTGGGCTGACGTAGGCCTCGCCGATCCCACGATCAAGATAAGCCATAAACACTACGGCAGGAATTTGTTCTACAAGAGCGCGATATCTGGCTTCGAGATTCGGGAGTTGTGCATCGTCATCTTTGGACCATGCCTGGCGTAGTTTTTCTGGCGGATACACGATGCGTCTTGCGGTCGCGGGATTGTGGCGGCGGCTGAAGACTCCAGCCAATCCCTGGAGAATTTCCTCTGCCTCGGAAGGATTCAGCTCCGGCTCAGCAGCCGCAGAAGGAGGATCGGTGGAAGAGCGATCCCCGGAAGGACGACCGTCGGACGTGCCGTTCGTATTATCCGGCCACGAAAACGAAACCATTCTCAACCCTCAAACCACAGCGAGAACACTTCCTCTCACGCGCCCGTCGTCGTCTTATTTTCTTGGGTTCTCTTGGGCCGTACTGCGCGTTGGCTTGCGCCAGCTGGGCTCTTTGTTCAGCGACGACTGCGTAAAGCGGCGCAGGGCGTGAATAGCGCGTCCATAAGTTTGAACCGCAGCCGACGACAAAAGAGAACCCGGCGGCTGATTCATAAACGGCATGAACTTGTCGGGAAAGCCCGGCATGGTACACCCGATGCAGATGCCGCCGACGTTGGGACATCCGCCAATGCCGCCCATCCATCCACGCTTGCCAACGTTGCACTGAACCACCGGCCCCCAACATCCCAGCTTCACAATGCAAAGTGGAGATCCGTATTCTTCAGCAAACTGCGCCTGCTCGTAGAAGCCACCGCGGTCACACCCCTCGTGTACCGTGTTACCAAAGAGCCAGGTTGGCCGTAACGCTTCATCGAGCGGAATCATGGGGGCACGACCGGTTGCCATGTAGAGCAAATACAAAAGCGTTTCCATGAAATTATCGGGCTGCACCGGGCATCCAGGCACGCACACGATGGGAATCTCCGCTTTCGACTTCCACTTCCAACCCAGGTAGTCCGGAAGCCCCATACACCCCGTGGGATTACCTTCCATGGCGTGAATACCGCCGTAGGTGGCGCAGGTTCCCGCCGCCACTACCGCCCACGCTTGGGGAGCGAGGCGGTCGATCCACTCACATGTGGTGATCGGCTGACCGGTCTTTGGGTCCGTGCCCAAGGAGGCCCAATAGCCCTCTTCCTTATTGTGTTCATTCGGGATGGACCCTTCGATCACCAGAATGAAATTTTCTATCTTCCCTTCAGCCGCCTGATGAAAGGCTTTCATGAAGTCGTCGCCATTGGCCAGGGCAAGGAAGGGATTGTGTAGGGTCACTTTTGGAATCCAGGGAATTTGCCCGAGAAGGATATCTTCAATACTGGGCTGGGTGGCGGCCGTCATGGCGATGGTGTCCCCGTCACATCCAAGGCCGGCAGTAATCCAGAGAACATCGAGTTCGGGGATGGGACTCTGACTTCCCCGGCGAATCCCGGCTTCCACCATTTCGATTCTCCTTGGAGCACGCCAGAGACTCCGTTCCGATTTTTCCTCGCAAATCGAGCTGAAGAATTCTGGGCCGAAGGCTGAGCGGGTAAAGCACCACGTTAGAGCGCACCCTGCTAACCCTCGCATATTCTAGCGGATTCTCTCTTGTTCCCGCTCTACCAGAAGTCGGCAGACGGCGTTGAAACGATACGAGCACACGACCCTTAATGGGCCATCAAAGCAGAACACGCATTTCTTTAGTTTCTACTATTTTGGGGCTCCTCTTTGTCTGAAAAAGACATCCAAGCGTAAGATCATTGCCATTGCTAAGGAGCCTCATGAAAAAGACATTGTTAGCAATCACTAGTGGGGTTGGGGTAGCAACGTTGCTTTTCGCGGGATATGTGTTTCTCAAAGCGATTCCAGACATGGGCCGCTACATTAGGATTAGCCGGATGTGAGGCTGGACTCCAGTTCTCCCGACTGGTAGCGGGTCATCTTAAGAAACACCAGGCAGCAGATGCTTCTTGCGCGCCTCAAGCACAATTCCGCGCGGCGTCGTCAAGGTTAGTGCCCGAAACGCAATTCCGAGGCGAGGGACTGCATCTCAGTTTCGCGAATTTGGAACTGGCAGACCTGCCTCGCGTTGAATTTCTGGTCTGCCAATCCAGTTCGTGCCTTCCTAATGGAAACGGACAGTAAATGTGGATTGTAAGACTGGCGCTGCGGCGTCCTTATACATTCGTTATCTTGTCGCTGCTGATCGTGCTGCTGGGCATTGGCGCCAGCATTGAAGCGTCCAAGGACATCTACCCTTGACATCAACATTCCTGTCGTCACCATCGTTTGGAGCTACAGCGGCCTGCCTCCGGAAGATATGGAAGGCCGCATCGTTACGATCTGCGAACGCGCCCTTACGACCACCGTCAACGATATTGAACATACTCAGTCCGAGAGTTATCAGGGCGTCTCGGTCATCCGCGTCTTTTTTCAGCCCAACGTTAAAGTCGAACTGGCCATGGCCCAGATCACGGCCATTGTGCAGACTATTTTGCGTGTATTGCCCCCGGAATTTTTCCGCGGAAGTCAGGAAGCATGAACAAGAATCTCTGAAAATCTCCATTTATTTGTCTTTCTTAGAGCACTCCCTGCGGATAGATTTTTCGCTTTCGGACTGCGCGGTAGGCACGCAGTCCTGCGAACCCAATCAGACTGGCGGGAACCCTCATGACGTGACCATTTTTGCCACAGAATCGCCTTACATTCGCCGTTCACGTACGAATAGATGGCGAATCGAAACCGGACTGATTGCCCAGTTCTGATGTCGGGTTTCGGGTGAAATTCTCTGGCAGGGTTTTGCTATCTGCAGCTTGCGGACACGTCGAGCCTTAGCGCGACAAAACCGTACCCAGAGTTCGAATCTCTCTTCCTCCGCCAGGTTGTCCGGTACAGCACACAGGTCGATTCCATGTTGCCCTACTACATACACTGGATACCGCGGGCATGCGCGGGCAGGATAATCTGACAATCGTTGGTCGGGCCGCGCACGGCGGTTTTTGTCGTTTCTCTGCTATCGTATGGACTTGCCCGAAGCGGAACGACTGTCAGGTCACGCATCACCGACACCATAGTTTTCAGCCGGGATGGTCCCATGAGAATCGCCCAAGTCGCCCCTTTGTATGAATCTGTTCCACCGCGCGGGTATGGAGGAACCGAACGGGTGGTTTCCTGGCTTACAGAAGAGTTGGTTCGGGAAGGGCATGAAGTCACGCTGTTTGCCAGCGGCGATTCTCTTACTCGCGCACGGTTTGTGCCGGTGTGTCCGGTGTCGCTTCGTACAAACTCGACCTGTCATGACACGCTGGCTTATCATGTTCTTCTGCTTGAGCAAGTCCGGCAACGGCGCGACGAATTCGACATTGTGCACTATCACATCGACTATCTGCATTTCCCGTTAAGTCGCCAGATCGATCTTCCGCAGGTTACGACTCTTCACGGGCGACTCGATCTTCCGGATCTGATGCCGCTATATCGGGAATTTGCCGACATGCCCGTCGTATCAATCTCACGCAGCCAACGTGATCCGCTCCCGCAAGCGAATTGGGTCGGAAATGTGTATCACGGATTGCCGGAGGATTCTTTGTGCTTCCATGAAGGCCCGGGAGAATACCTAGCTTTCATCGGCCGGATCTCGCCGGAAAAGCGACCAGACCGCGCGATCGAGATTGCCACACGGGCAGGCGTAAGGCTTAAGATCGCGGCTAAGGTCGACGTTGTAGATCGTGAATACTTTGAGCGTGTTGTATGTCCGTTGCTGAAGCGACCGAACATAGAGTTCATTGGAGAGATCGGGGACGAAGCCAAACAGGATTTCCTGGGAAATGCGATCGCTTCGATTGCTCCCATTGATTGGCCCGAGCCTTTCGGTTTGAACATGATTGAAGCGATGGCTTGCGGCACGCCAACAATCGCATTTGCGCATGGCTCGGTCCCGGAAATCATCGAGGATGGAGTTAGCGGAATAATCGTACATACAGTGGATGAGGCCGTTAAGGCCGTACGCGAAGCCGCTGTCATGTCGCGCCGTGCCGTCAGGAGCGCCTTCGAATCACGGTTCACGGTGAACCGAATGGTGACTGACTACCTTGCAATCTACGAAGAGCTTGTGTGTGGAGAGTCCTCGTGCCGCATGTCTGGCTTTGCTGAAGATAAAGTGCAAAACTCTCAGAACAAGGATATTGCATAGCGTTGGAAGATATCATCCGGGTAGAGAACCAGTTCTACGTCCTGGCGACGTCGTCGCTGGCAGATGACCGCACGCGCGTCCTGAAGTATGGCGAGACCTTCGCCGTGCTTAACCGCCTTGGAGACATTGAAGGCCTCGGAGCCGGTGAGCAGGGTCTTTACCACCGCGGAACACGATATCTGTCGAAACTTGCTTTACGTCTAAATGGCAGCGTCCCTCAACTCCTGCGCTCCACAATCCACGAGGATGGCGTTTTTTTCACCATCGACATGATGAACCCTGACGTCTATCGTGAAGGACGGCTGATTTTGCCGAGAAGTGCGATTCATGTATTTCGCTCAAAGTTTCTGTGGAAGGACGCTTGCTACGAAAGAATTCGTGTGGCCAACTTCAGCCTTGCGCCATTTGACGCCTCAATAAGCCTTCGATTCGTCGCGGACTACTCCGACATTTTTCAGGTTCGCGGAATGAAGCGAAAAGGCACTGGCGACATATTGCCGCCGGAAGTCAACAGCCATGAAGTAGTGCTGTCGTATCGGGGGGAAGATCGGGAGTTGCGCCGTTCACGCCTGGAATTCTTTCCTGCACCGTCGCATCTCTCGGGGGAGTTAGCCACATATTTGTTCACCCTTGCTCCGCGGGAAGAGAAGTCCCTGAACGTCACAATCACGTGCCAAGAGGAGCACGCGCACTCGGTGTCGACTGGATTTGACGAAAGCATGCATCAGTCGATACTGGAACTGCAGGAAACGCGATCGCAGTTTGGTTCGGTGACCAGTTCCCATGCGGCTTTCAATCGCTGGCTTTGCCGCTCTGCGTCCGACGTTCAAATGATGATTCGCGGTAACCCTGAAGGAGCATATCCGTATGCTGGCGTGCCGTGGTTCAGCACTGTCTTTGGGAGGGATGCCCTTGTGACGGCGATGCAGTGCCTTTGGGCGGCGCCCTGGATTGCGGCAAGTGTTCTGAAGTATCTTGCCCTTCACCAGGCCGTCGAAGTAATTTCGCGGCAGGAGGCAGAGCCCGGCAAAATCTTGCATGAGATGCGCCACGGCGAGATGGCGAACCTCAACGAAGTTCCGTTTGGTCTCTACTACGGCAGCGTGGATTCCACTCCTCTGTTCGTACTCCTCGCGGGCATGTATTTTGATCGAACGGGCGATAGGGATCTTCTTGAATCAATCTGGCCCAACGTCCTTGCTGCACTTGATTGGATTGATCAATACGGCGATGCAGACCATGACGGTTTTGTCGAATACCGGGCGCGGTCAGAAAAAGGATTGATTCACCAGGGTTGGAAGGATTCGCACGACTCGGTGTTTCATTCCGACGGAACTCTGGCCGACGCGCCGATCGCATTGTGCGAGGTGCAGGCATATGTATATGGAGCCAGACTCGCTGCAGCCCGAATTGCGAAGAGTTTTGGACAAACCCTACTCGCGCAAAAACAAATCCGGCAAGCCCAGAGTTTGCAGCAAAGATTCGAGTCCGAGTTTTGGGACGACAATCTTGGCAGCTACGTTCTGGCACTCGATGCAAATAAGAAACCTTGCCGCGTACTAACATCGAATGCAGGCCAGGCGCTGTTCACAGGTATTGTGAGCCCGGAAAGAGCTGCGCGTCTCGCGACGACCTTACTCGACGAGAATTTGTTTTGCGGTTGGGGTATTCGCACGGTAGCCAGCAACGAAATCCGATACAACCCGATGTCTTATCACAATGGGTCGGTATGGCCCCATGACAATTCTCTGATTGCCGCAGGATTGGCGCGTTATGGCTACAAGGAGCAGGCGGGAAAGTTGCTTGCAGCAATTCTAGATGCCAGCACTTTCATGGAACTCAATCGGCTTCCGGAGCTATTCTGTGGCTTTCACAAGCGGCCCGGGGTCGAAGGTCCTACGCTCTATCCGGTAGCATGCTCTCCTCAGGCATGGTCGGCGGGCGCTGCCTATCTCTTTGTGAATGCATGTCTGGGTATGACCTTTTCGGTCGACAACAAGACCGTCCACTTGTCGAAACCCTACTTGCCCAGTTTTATCGAAGAGATCCAACTAGCTGGTCTGCGGATTGGCAACGCGACCATGGACCTCAAAGTTCATCGGATTTCGAGCGGAGTTGTGGCGGAAGTGCTGGACAGTCATGGGGAGGCGCGGGTCGAGTTGGAGGCCTGATAGGACCGCGTCGGGTGAGGCTGACTATTTTATCCTCACAGGCGCAAGCCCACCGATGCTCCAGTCACGGGCACGGCCAATGGGGATACTATTTCGATGAAGTCCAATCGAATGGGGTACACAGAAGCATGACGCAGTGTCGGTCGCGTTGAATCTTACCAAAACTCAGTGCGCCAGGCTCGCGCACGATGCCGGAGCCTCACTGTGGCGACTTAAGACTTCGTCAGCATGCCACGAGCACATCCGAGCAGTATTGACCAGACTTTGAAGCACTAAGAGCGGACAGTGATGTCAGCGGGATTCTGTGGATGTGAATTCTCGCGCCAAAGGAGACCGACATGCACCGTGGGTACCGATATCTCAGTTCGCTTCTACTAACTGCTGCCCTAGCCGCACCTGTTGCGTTGATGGCTGCTGTCAGCCCGCAAGACGATAGGAACCAAGAAAACAGAAAAGGCGAGAACAACAAGCGTTACTACGACAAGGGCCACAAGGACTATCACGACTGGGACGCCAACGAAGATCGTTCGTACGAGCGGTATCAGACCGAGCACCATGAAAAACGGGCTTTCGTTCAGTTAAGTACCCGACAGCAGACCGTCTACTGGAGCTGGCGTCACAACAATCCAGATAAATAATGAAACCGTCCGCATTCGGAATTGTCGCGAAGTGGATGTCAGAGGCTACAGCATTCTCTGACCGAGGAGTAAGACTATGGTTTACACGATGACGAAACCCTGCCCGATCTGCAAACAGCAATTAACTAAGCAAAAACCCACGGACACAGTGCCATGCATCTGCGGTCAACATGTTTGGCAGGGTTAGCATGGTGACTGGGATCAAACAATTAACGAAGCTCGCTTCGTCCTCCGGCATCCTGCCCTCAACCATTCCGATGCGATTTATCCCAAAGAGGAAGTGGAACAATGGCGACTCAACTATGCGAGAAATGTAAACAAGCCCACCCCGGTCGCGTCTGCGATTACGACGAAAAAGCTGAATGCGTTGAGACGATTGGCGTCAATGAGGTTGCGCAACCGTGTAGCGAGCCATCAAAAGAAAAGAAGGAAGATTGAGGTCCGTTACGAGTACAGAAGGGGTCGCGCTCCAGCAAGAGGACGCTTGGAGCTCGAATAGCGATCGCAAGGAATCGTCATCAACATGGCTCTCGGGCGCTAGCCAATGAATAAAATCTCTGGCGCTGATGTGCGGCCTGATTTCGCCAACGAGTGCCAAGGGGCCATGCGAAGAAGATTTATACGTCTGAGTCTTTAAGGCGCGTATGATCTCGACTGAATCGCCACTTGGGGGCTGAATGAGCGACGAGTGGATTAAAACGCTGGCAGATCGTAGAAGAGTGAAATTCACCAACCAAGAACTGGACCAGAATGCGTTTCTCACCGCTCAGATCGAAGGCAACAAAGTCGTGTATTCCATCGTATTGACCAACGCGAAAAACCCGCTTAGTCATGAAGAAGTTGAAGCTCATTTCGAGGGCGAGCTTTCAAAGCGGTCGCCAAAATCGAATTGAACCTAGCCCTATTTTTGATTTGTCACGGAACGAGTGCTTACCGTCTGCCTTGATCCCATGTGCCGCTCCCCATCCTCAGGAGCGGCGGGTTCGGCAGGTTCCATCTTCTCCAGTGACCTTTGAAGGATGAGCAACTCTTCTCGCGTCTCCTCGATGCGATCGATGATCTCTCCTAACGCTAAAGGCGGGTCGTTGGCTTTAGACATGATCCACGAAGGCTACGCTTTTAGAGGAGAAACTTCAGTCCTTTAGCGTACACAGCCCCGTTGGGCGCGACCATCCAAAGCCGCCCGCCTTGATCCCATCTTGGTGGCGAAGGCTTTCGCGAATGCTATCCATCTCATCTTTCAGACTCTTCTGGTCGCGCTTTAATTGCTCAAGATCGCGGTGGCAAGCGAGCACCATTTTCCGGCTCGCTTTAGCCATCCGAGTCCCTGCCTCAATCAGTTCGTTGCATTCGGAATCCACCATCAAAATGTACGCTTGGATAAAAGCCCACTTAACGACGCGCAGTTTGCGTTTTGGCATCGAGTTGACTCCGTTCTCGCGTTTTCTCAATCTAGCCCCGCCGTAATCGGCGAACCCTGGGATAGAAATTAATTTCAAGACACTTCGGGCAAGGACACCTAAAAGCAGTATCGTTCGGGAAAACAATGTGGCCGCAGCTTTTGCAGATCAATCGCCCATTGGGAAGGACGGTCATTGGATGGAACTTGTCATCGGCTACGCAATACGGGCAACGAACTCTTTTCTGCGTCATTTTCGGTGTCACTCACCGGGTACCAGGCCGTAGGCTGCGCCCCCGGTTTCTTGCGTCGGGAATGCGGAAGTATAAAGTCTTACACGCCATCTGACTGTTTGATACCGAACGCAAGTGCAGCCCTGCATGAAATAGCATCAGCCCGGGCGGGAGCCTGGTGACGCGGCGGTAGCTACGGCGACGTGTGTTGGACCCCTTTGGGGTGATCGGCGCAAACATGGGATGTAAACTCTTTGTCGCGCTGCGACTCGAAGTTGCGCATCATTTCATCGAAGGAGCTCCCGGTCGGCGCTCCAGAAGTCTTGAACCGCCAGCCACATTCAGAACAACCAAAACCCCGAAAACGCTGTTGCTCAATCCAGACCAGCCTCCGGCCCATGGCGCCAAATTTTACAGGCTCCAATTTGGATGGTCTGTCGTGCATCCTACGGACTAGGGTGGTTCGGGGAACGCTTGATTGGGGGCTGGTGTTTTGACGTGTAGTGGAATCGCTTATGTGTTGGTCACGTTTCGCGTGCCGTCGATGTTTTGGGGCGTCGCAGCGGTGATGACCAATGTAAGATACCCTACCGAAGCTGCCCGTTGGGAACCTGTATACTCCGCCGGGTAGAGGAAACAACCAGAGTTCCTGTTTCGCACATCAGGGCGGGTTGAGTTCATCCCCGCGTCCTGGCGATCTTTCGGTTTCGGCTCGTGGCGCGCAAAGACCTCCAAGTCGTGCAGTCTGGCGAGCGGTCGAATGCCACAGGTAAACCAGTCAGCAACAAAATACTTCTATCGATCTCCGATAGCGAGTACAACTCACTTCGCCCTCACCTCGAATACCTCCGCCTGCCGAATCATCTGGTCCTCCACGAGGCAGGCGGGAGACTGGAATTTGCGTGTTTCCCGAATCGAGGTTTGATTTCTCTTGTAGTCGTAATGAAAGATGGAAAAACCGCCGAAGCAGGCGTAGTGGGTAATGAGGGCTTCACGGGTGCACCGGCGGTGGTTGGCCTGAGCAGGAGCCCGTTGCGGGCGGTGGTACAAGTCGCGGGGGACGGATTTCGGGTAAAAGCTGGAGCCTTACAAAATACCTTGGAATCCACTCCACACCTGCAAATGATTTTGAACCGCTATGCCGCAATTCGGGGTATGCAGGTGGCACAAACCGCCGCGTGTAACCGGCTGCACGATATTAAGCAGCGCCTGGCACGGTGGTTGCTAATGACTCAGGATCGAGTGGATTCGGGCGCGCTGCCGATCACACATGATTTTCTCGCAACGATGCTGGGGACAGACCGGCCTACCGTGAGCCTGGCTGCTGGTGCTTTGCAGAAGAAGGGGCTCATCGAGTACACGCGTGGCGCGGTAAAGATCCTGAACCGCAAGAAACTTGAAGACTCCGCCTGCGAGTGCTACGGGATTATCCGCCAGTACGATGGCGAGATGAGCTTGAAATAAGTTCCGATAAGACTCTGCCTGCGCTAATGGGCGAGTTGAAAACGTGGTTGGCGTAACATTGCCATATCACTCATAACCGATGCGAGTGCATGGCGTTTAGGTGGTCCGAGAAGGCGGACGTAACTCCGCCTCCTCGGACCCGACCAACTCAGAGTATCTCTTACGCGGCCACGAGTTCGTGCTGCTTTAGGGTCGAGGTGACAACGTCAAAGGTGTGAACCTGGGGTGTTCCCTCGATAAATCTTGCCAGCGTCTTCAACACTTCCGGATAAGTATTGGTGTTGTAGTTGTCGGCATCTTTCTTGTTCTCCCACAGACTGATCGCGGTCACATCAACTCCGCCTGGACCGGCGAAAGTGATTTCGTCCTTAAAGCCATTCTGCTTACGAAGCAAAGGCAGGACGTCTTTTTCAAAAGATCGCGTGTAATCGGAGAGCATATTCGACTTCAGATGGAAAGAGACATTGCGTGAAAACATATAGGCAACCTCCTAAGGGTTGTAGTCGCTAAGAGAAGAGAACTTCAGATGGGCTGACTTAGTTTCAGGAAACCTGAAAGAGGAGAAGATGCTCGCTCTATTTCACTAGTGCATTTAGCTGGCCCTTCCCTTCTGAGTACCGCAAGTTACTGTTTCCAATGCCACAAGAGCAGACCAGACGCGCCAGAGTCCCAGTTCGAATCGAGCATCTTTGGCGGAAACGAGCACAATCGGCAGACGGAGCACCGCGACCGCTTCAAGCCGGCGGGCTGATCTCCATGAAGGCGATCTACGCCTTCATGATGAGCAATCCTGCTCAGACGAGGGGCGTTGCGAGTGCTAAGGTCGAGGTGCCCGAGTCCAATCGCCGAGGAGCCGGAACAGTTCGCTTGCCGTTTCGCAGGAGTGAGCCATGCTGAAGCGAATCGCACTAATCCGGGTCTTTTGCTTCGTTCTGCTGGTCCTTTGCGAGGGATCGTCTCAGAGCGAGCATCCTTCAGTTGATTTGTCCCAGAGGGACGCCTCAAACTCTCCCGAAGTGCACCAGGAGATGCGCACGTGGAGATTGCTACCTGATGTTCCATCGGCACGGGCTCCAACACCAGCAGAAGACTTTCTCCGGTTGGTCAATGAAGAGCGCTCGCCCTTAACAATTGGTGAGATCGGCGGCAGCGTGAGGACGATTCGTAGAACAGAACTGAACCACGTCAGTGCCCGACCGAAGCCCAGTCTTTACGCTCCCTACCAGCCGGTATCTAGTCCAGGAAAGTCCACTGCCTTTTTGGATAAGTACTTGTATCCCTCGCTGTCCAAGCCGAGTCTTCGTTATGCCCCTTCAACGAGCGACAGCCTGATTGGTAGGGCCACATATGCGGGTTCGCGAATCTTTGTCACACGCGATGAATTCGGAAAGAGCCGGCTGAATACGTCATACCTGGTGCGGGCGCTGACCTCAATAGCCGCGGCCACTGCTTCGCGTCCGTACTGGAGGCGGTCTCCTGGGGAGCCATTCGGCGATTTTGGTTCTACAGTTGGCAATGAAGCGGGCATGAACCTGTGGCATGAGTTTAGGCCCAGTATTGAGCAGCTAATGAAAAGCCATACTCCGAGATTTGCGTTCAAGATCAAAGAGCGCATCGATCACAAGTAGCTCGTGAAGGGAACCCCGCGCATTGCAGCCTAGCGTACTCCGCGTTGACTCCCTTCCCGAGGGTTTGCGGTTGCGTGAGCAATACTGACCAGATTTCCAATTCTCGCAATGGGACAATCTCAGACACTAGAACCAGAGACCCTGTTTGTCTCCCCCACCGCTCCCGAGGAGGACTTATGTGGATTTCAAAGCATTTGAGGTTGTCACACACCCATTCCGAACTTGAAACGTTGATTCTGAAACGCACCGCGGAACTACAAAAACTTTCGCAACGGCTTCTCAAGGTGCAAGATGAGGAGCGGCGAAAAATTGCGCGCGACCTCCACGACAGCACTGGCCAGACACTGTCTGCGCTAAAAATAAGTGTTTCGTTTTTGCAGGACAGATGGAAGGACGACCCCGCATCGCTCGCGATTATTTCCGACGTTGTGCAGCTAGCGGATCAAGCTCTCGAAGAAATTCGAACCATGTCATACCTGCTGCATCCGCCATTATTGGATGAAGTGGGATTCGCTTGCGCGGCCGAGTGGTATATCGCCGGATTCGCCAAGCGCAGCGGCATTGACGTAAAAGTGGACATTGCGAATTCGCATGGACGATTGCCGAAGCGGGTGGAGATCGCTCTGTTCCGTGTGTTGCAGGAGAGCCTGACCAATGTGCATCGTCACTCCGGAGCGTCTGAAGCGAGCATCCGTTTTCAGCATGAAGCTGAAGCCGTGGTTCTGGAGATACGAGATTTCGGGAAAGGCATAACTCGAGATTTCGGGAAAGGCATAACTGAGGAGCGCTTGAAGTTGCTTATGGGTGTGGGTGCAGAGACTGGCGTCGGGCTCGCTGGAATGCGCGAGCGATTACACGAACTGGACGGCACGCTGGAAATAGAATCTGATGGTCGCGGGACAAGCATGCGAGCAACCGTTCCACTGTATGCAACTTCTCTACCTGTTCTGTGTGGAGGTTGCGGAGAAGTCAGTGCATCCGCGCAGGCCTAAACGCTGCGTTAGATTGTCTAGTTGAGAAGCCACACTTGGTCTGGCTAGCTTGATTGTTGGCGTAATCGCAACTTCGCCCATTGACCGGGATCGTCAATGTAACGCCTGATGTGTTGACTCGCCGCAAGGAGCCAGTGGAACTGAAACCCGACTGTAATTGCAACCAATGAGGAACAGATTGCCAACGCCCACCTGTCGCGACTGTCAACACGCCTTCGGAGACTGCCAGCGAACTGCCACACGTACTCGTAGACCGTCACAAACTCCTGCCCCTGTTGCGGCCGCCACAACACCCGCTCCGATTGCCTAGGATGAGTGCGGAGTTGTGATTCCGAACCTTGGTGCCGGTGGCGATGTTCGCCAACAACCACGTAGCGCAAACCAATTCTTCACATATATATGAGCTGTGTTGCTCAGACGCGATAGATCCAGACCTGTCATTCTTAGAGCAGTGACAGGAAGTATGCCGTAAAAGAAAGATACGCAACAATCGCCCTTCGACCAATGGAGGCAACACCCATGAAAATAGTAGGAGTAGTCAGCACGGCAGTTTTGGCTTTGACCCTAGTAATTGCTGCTCCGGTATATGCACAGCAGGATCAGGAAGAAAAGAAAGTCCAGCCTGCCCAGGACGACAAAAAGGCGCAACCCGATAGACCCATAAAGCCAGAAGAAAAAGCTGCGCAGCAGTCGGAAAAGAACGCTAAGCCCGAAGAGAGAACTGCGCAACAGCAAGACAATAACCCCAAGCCGGAAGAGA
This sequence comes from uncultured Acidobacteriaceae bacterium, assembly GCA_963771965.1. Classification (GTDB taxonomy): domain Bacteria; phylum Acidobacteriota; class Terriglobia; order Terriglobales; family Acidobacteriaceae; genus Sulfotelmatobacter. The sequence goes on along the minus strand of CAVYVM010000011.1, from coordinate 530,884 downwards.
AAAACTCCAAACAACAGCCGATGGAGGCAAAACCTGGAGAGCCGGCGCAGCGCGCCGGTGGTAACAGTAATGGCCGCATTCCGGACGACCGTTACAAGGCTAGTTTTGGAAGCGCACACACATTTCGTGTGACCCAGGGCGATTACAGTAATCACCGCTTCCAATACGGAGGCTATTCCTTTGGATTTGTTGGCGCGTGGCCCAGCAACTGGCTTTACACGCAAGACATTTTTGTTGTCGATATTGACGGCGTCTATTACCTGTGCAACCCAATGTACCCAGGCGTTAACATTGCACTCAGCGTCAACCTATAGCGGTCGTTTCTGTGTGGCTTCTGCGTGCAGTCTTTATCGGCGCGAGTCCGAGTATCGGATCCGCGCCGCTTTCTTTCTGGTTCGTAATAGGGTTGATATCCAAAGTCTCCTGTCAGCAGAAGCGATCCACACCACTGGGACTTGTTTCTTCCGCACAGTGAGCAAAACTGAGCAGCACTGAGTCCTATCTTTCGGCATAATTGGTCCAGATCTCCCGCATCGAGGGTTTGGAGGAACTATGTTAGGTTATGGCTTGCTAGGAACAATTGTTGTAATTGCGCTGATCGTGTTGGTCGTGCGCGCTCTATGAATATCCAAAGCTGTGGACGCGTGCAGCACCGCGTCCACCGGCCCCCCTAACGTCACCTGGCAGCAGTGTAAATCGAGCGTGGTGGACAATGCGGCAGGTAATTGCCAACCCACAACCTAACCCACAAAAGAGATGTCTTGTAACCCACAAAAGAGATGTCTTGTACGACTTCCGCGAACTTTGGCAGTCCCGCGGTCTTTTGACACGGTACAAGGCTGGGCGTGGTATTTGAAAATGTTTTCCACGACAGTTACTTTATCTCAATACGTTCGAAACGCGGTCTCAAAGCATTTCCTTCCACCTGAAATCCAATACCACCGAAAGATCAGATCGAATTAGCTTGAGAGGGAATGACAAAGAAGACTACGAATTGCATTTTAGGTTTTCTGCCGACAAATGCGCCACTGGCACTGGGGACCTTTGGTTTGCCAGCGATAACCGGCCGGAGGAGTTTTCTGTACCGGTTAAGTTTCAGCAATAAACCGTCCGGATTAAATGCGGCTGCCTGTGCAGCAAACGAACCTCTTAGTTGACGCTCTGAAGAATAACATTGGCTACACCATTCCCGCGCTCGGGAGGTGCAGCCGCGGCTAAAGATTGCACATGGATGATCTCGTTCCTCACGGCATAAAGCACTAACTTGGCGATGGAGTGAATATCAAGCTTTAACATAATGTTGCTGCGATGTGTTTCCGCCGTTTTCACCGCGATGTTCAGGATCACGGCTACGTCTTTAGAGGTCCTGCCCTCAGCCAGAAGTTGCAACACCTCGCGTTCCCGCGGCGACAATAGGGGCGTTCTGGGCCCGGCTTGACCTGTAGGCCTTTGTTTCGACAAGCTGCCAACAAGCAGGTCGGATATTCGCAGGCTGTAGACGCAGTTGTTCCGCTGCATGGCCTGCACTGCTGCGGTCAGGTCACTGGGTGCGTCGGACTTAAGAACCCACCCTCGAACCCCCGCTTGCAGACAATCGCTGACCACCTTATCGGAGCCTACGTCCGTGAGAACCAGTATTCTCTGGGCTGGATTGTCTTTCAGGATTTGTCGGGCCGCGTCGACGCCATTCAGTTTTGGCAAGCAGATGTCCAAAATAACAAGATCCGGTTTCAACTGCATGCATTTCTCAACCGCATCCCTCCCGTCGCCGGCCTCACCACAGACCTCCCACCCCTCACGGGAACGGAGCAGAGAGCACAGACCTAAGCGGAAAATCGGATGATCATCAACCACCAAAATGCGAAATGCATTCATACTTTCCCCATTGTTAAGAAAACTTATCAGGGCAAGTACGATGCGGTCTGTATAAAATTGCTCACAGACGATGCGTTCGGGCCGTGAAGCCCCGGCTCGCAAAACTTAAGGAAGGCAAGCAGCAAGTAAAATCGGGCAGTGTCCTAATAACGAGTCGGCGAGGGGCGCTTTGATTTGGAACTGCGGTTTTCGAAAGACTTGATGCGTTCCGATAGCTGTTTCGATTCTTCGACCAACTCCTCAACCTGAGTGATCAAACGGACGGTATTCCTGTTCAGTTCTGCGATCCCACATCGCAACGAGGCCGACTCTTCATCATTTCGCGAAGCGGGCATAGTCTGCGTGCTGTTGAGCAGCATTCGAATAAACTCCGATTTGTGAATCATCAGATCGTGCCGGGGGACGACGCCAAAACGATTAGCCGGCCGACGACAACGTGGTTCCCTAATGTTCCTGGTCGAGAAGGCGGATATCACTCCGCCCTCTCGAACCAAACGCGCATCAGAATATCTTTTAAGCTGCTACGAGAACATCGTGCTTTTGAAAGGTCGAGGTGACAACGTCAAAGGTGTGAACCTGGGGCGTACCCTCAATGAATCTTGCCAATGTCTTCAACACTTGCGGATAGGTATTGGTGTTGTAAGTGTCGGCATCGTTCTTGTTATCCCACAGGCTGATAGCGGTCACATCGACTCCGCCGGGGCCGGCAAGTGTGATTTCGTCTTTAAAACCATTTTGTTTACGAAGTAACGGAAGGACGTCCTTCTCATAAGCTCCTCGAATAATCAGATAACATGTTGGATTTCAGATGAATGGAGACATTACGAGCAAACATAGGCAACCTCCTTAAGGTTGGGGTTGCTAAGAGAAACAACTTCAGATGGGCTGACTTAGTTCAGAGGACCTGAAATGAGGAGAAGGTGGTAACTACCTCAATTACAACCCTAGTCTTATATAGGGGAACTGTCAAACACGTGGATTCAAGAGCCGCGATCTGCCCTGGATGCGCTGGCGCGCCAATCGCGTGAGGCTCCACCAACCGTCGCTCAAGAAGATTTAGCCCGCAGTGGGCCGCGCAAGGTGGTGATCCATTCTTTTTGTGAGTAGTTTCGCCGATGTGTTGTGGTTCGCCCTCAAAACGAAAAGGGAAACGATTCGAAATTATCCGTGCCGATCTGCCATGCGCGGAGTTGATCGAGTATGCCAAGTTCCCGAAGTGGTCTGTATTGCTCAGACTGCGCTTCCCGCTCGGATCTATGCTGGTTTTGACCCTATATAAGGAGGCGCTTATGAAAAGCCGCCCCTTCCCAGAAATACCATGTGTGATTTGCAGCAAGCCCGTAGATTTAAGCGCCGATTTGTCTGCCGATGGAACCGGAAAAGCCGTTCACACAAGAGTGCTACGTTAAGCGAGTCGCTACCCCACAGAGCGGCCCTTCTATCGCTATGATGGCGGATTAAAACCCCAACTTATGGTTTGTTCCTGGCTAGATCGGGCGATGTTGTGCTCGGAAAGTTTCGATCATTCTTTGACGGTCTTGGATGTTCTTGGGACTAAGCGGTGTGGGATCACACATTCCAGACTTTGGGTAAGGTGAACCAGCACTTTTACAAAAGACGATCAATTCTGACCAGCTTTCCGAACCTCAATGTTTAATACTTGCGATTCACAGAGTTCTAACGGGTGAAGGAACTTGTGACCATATTGGTCGTGTGAACATTCTTGCTGCAGAGAGGTTTCGATGAATGAACATCTACTAGATCCGAAGTTTATTATTCTCGCCGGCGTGGTGATTCTGGTTATCGCGGTGCTGGCGTGGCTGTACGTGCAAAAACGCAGGAGTACGACAGCAGGCCTGCGACAAAAGTTTGGGCCCGAATACGAGCGAGCTGTGCAGAAGCATGGGTCAGAACGAAAAGCAGAAGCGAAATTAGCCGATCGCAAGGAGCGGGTTGAAAAGCTCAACATTCGCGACCTTGACCCGATGGAGCGCGAACGTTTTTCGAAACAGTGGGAGTCTATACAGTCTCGTTTTGTCGATTCCCCTAGAGGGGCAGTCGCAGAAGCGGATGACTTGGTCTCCTCTCTGATGAAAACTCGTGGCTATCCGGTATCCGATTTCGATCAGCGTGCGGCCGACATTTCTGTCGACCATCCCCGGGTCGTGGAAAACTACCGGTCTGCGCATGATATTGCTCTCCGAGTTGGGAAAAATGGGGCAAGTACAGAAGATCTGAGAACGGCGATGATTCACTATCGCTCCCTGTTTGAGGAACTGGTGCAGGTACCAACGATTGTGGAACGGAAAGAGGTGGCGTAATGGCTGAACTGAAGAGAATCGATGAGGAGATGTCGACGGCCGAGTTGGCGAGCTACGGCATTCCGGCAAAGCAGCCCGACAGACCCAAGCTGGTGAAAAGCCAAGAGCCGGAGACTCTGGATAGAGGGGTTACAGTTTCGGAGCCTATGCCCTTGTTTTCTGAATCGGAGATGGGAGACTTCCGAGCGCAGTGGAGCAAGCTACAGACTGGCTTCGTGGATGAGCCGCGCCGGACGGTCGAAGGCGCAGACAAGCTAGTCGCTGCGGTAATGCAGCGACTCGCGGAAGGTTTTGCCAACGAACGGTCCGGCTTGGAAAAGCAGTGGGATCGCGGTGATAACGTTTCCACTGAGGACCTGCGGGTTGCCCTACAGCGCTATCGTTCCTTTTTTGACAGACTACTGAAACTGTAAGGAAGAACACGCTTCGGATGCAGCGGTGCACGTACTTATTGTTATTCAGCGAAAAGGAAACAGTGAACCCCAGTACGTAAGGATGCGATTAAAGGTACTGTTCATGAAGTGAAAGGCAAAGTCAAAGAGACGGCCGGCAAAGTCACGAATAATCCTAACTTACAGGCCGAAGGCAACGCCGAAAAGAACACGGGCAAAGTTGAAAAGAAGGTTGGACAGATCGAAAAAGTGTTCGAGAAGTAAGTCTGGCGGCGTCTGTCCTGATCTTGTGCGAGAGTTCGAGACAGCTGATGTGCCCGCCGTTCTCTGCTCGGTTCTGCAGAGACCGGCGGGCGTCAGCCTGACAGTGACGCGTCTGGGCACGGCAAACGCATGTTTGATCAGATTGCGAATATGAGTACTCTTGCTGAACAAAGTCGAGTGCAGGTGCCGGAGATGGCCTCGCCGTCTTCGATCTCATCATCCGATAAGCTGCTCAGCAGAATCGCGATTCTGCTCTTCATATTAGTCACGGGCTTGCTGACGGTGTTCGGGTACTACGCCAGCTCGATTTGCATCACGGTTGTCCTGGCGGGATTTCTTGCGATTCTGTTTGATCCCCTGGTAGTGAAACTGGAGAGACTGCATATTCCGCGAAGTCTGGCCACGGCGAGCATTGTACTCGCAGGCATCGGGCTGATCGGCCTGCTGGGCTACGCGCTCTACGGAAGAGCGATGAGCTTTGCAGAAGAACTTCCAGTTTACGCTTCGACGATTCAGCAAACCATTGCGCCCATTAGCCGGAAAATTCAAAACTTTCAACAAAGTGCCGGAAACCTTACGAACGACATACATCCCACCAAGAAAGTCCCCGAGGTTCGGCTACAGGAATCGCCAACCTGGCCTGATTATCTGGTGCGCGGTGTGGGATCTGTGTGGGGAGCGCTTATTATTGCCGGCGTGGTTCCATTTCTAACGTTTTTCATGCTCTGCACCAAGGACCAAATGGCCGTCCGAACCAACGGGCTTTTCAGCTCCAGGATAGACGCCGCTCGATTCATCACGAACCTGAACCAGATGATTCATGGTTTCGTAGCCGGCAACCTTATCGTCGGCTCCGTGATGGCCTTGGCCACGACACTGGTTTTGTGGGTTGTTGGCGTGAAAAGCGCCATACCTCTCGGCATCGCCAGCGGACTCTTGAACCTGCTGCCATTCCTTGGACTGATCGCTTCGCTTGCGCTTCCTTTAGCAGCGGCGCTCCTTCAGTTCAGCACACCGGGACCATATATTGTCATCACCCTAACGATTCTCTTCCTGCACGTCGTGTCGGCGAATCTTCTGATTCCGAAATTTATTGCCAATCGCGTGAATATCGGGCCGGTGGCGGCAACGGTTGGGATTCTCTTCTGGGGCTGGTTATGGGGCGTGATGGGCTTGCTGCTCGCTGTACCGCTCACAGCATTCATCAAACTGGCCGCGGATTTGCATCCGTCCTTATGTCACTTGTCGAATATGCTGGCGCTTACGCCGCGTCCGACTCCCCGTTGGGTGCGCTATGGCGAAACGGCTTTGGGACGGGCGATTCCTTACTTGCGCTCCCGTCCGGAAAAGGCTCCTGTAGGGCGCTAACCCTTTTACCAATACGGCGTGAACTCAACCTGTTTAGTGTCTAGTTTTGATCAGACAACAGCCGAAATCCAGTCCTAATTATGTCTGCAGGGTAACCTCGATGCCCAAGAGGCATTCGCAGGTCTAAATGTTTCGTTATTCTGAGATCGCGTCTGATCATCAGGTTGGGCATGAGGGTTTTATGAACCAAATCCAAGAAAGTCTGATTCACATAACGCAGACCACCGCGGAAAGGCCAGGGAAATCTGAATCGGAGCCGGCTGCCGGGCTGGTTTCACAATTCACCATGAAAGATGGAACGGAGGTCTCACTTCGGCCGATCCGCCCCGATGACGAACCGCTGATGGCACAATTCCATCAAACGCTTTCTAGCCGCAGTGTCTACATGCGCTACTTCTACTCGCTCAGCTTGAAATCGCGCGTGGCGCATGAGCGCCTGATTCGCATTTGTCACGTTGACGATGAGCGCGAGGTCGCTTTGGTGGTGGATTACACAAACAAAAGGACGGGGCAGCAGCAGATCCTGGGAGTGGGCAGACTGATCAGACTCGACGCACAGGATGAGGCTGAAGTTGCCATTCTGGTGTCCGATCAGTACCAGAAACAAGGCCTGGGAACCGAATTATTGCGCCGGTTGATCCAGATCGCACGTGGCCAGAAGCTGCATCGGGTATCCGGTGAATTGTTGCGGGACAATTTTACGGTGCAAAGGCTTTTCAAGAAAGTTGGGTTTCGTGTGCGACTGGTAGCCGACTCTTCTTCCATATCGGTTGTGCTTGACCTCTGAATCCTGTCACAATCCACGGTAGCCCTCATAACTTCCTTCCATTCAGAAGAACTATGTCCTCGGCTGCATTCGGTGGTAAGCGGCACATAGCCGCGCCGGCCTCCCATTGGCTCGGCTCACGCAACTGTTCCGAACAACCACCCGACGCCTGCGGTTAGTGCCATAGCTAGTGCACCCCAGAACGTGACGCGTATCGCTCCCACCGTTACTCCTGCGCCGCCCGCACGCGCCGCCAATCCGCCCAGAAGGGCGAGGAACACCAGTGAAGTTCCAGAGACAAAGGGGATCAGCCCCGCCCCCGGAACGATGGTAGTGACCAACAGAGGCATGGCTGCACCAATAGCGAAGCAGCCAGCCGACGCCAAGGCAGCCTGAATCGGACGCGCACGGAGGGTCTCGGAGATGCCGAGTTCGTCGCGAGCATGCGCGCCTATTGCGTCATGGGCCATCAGTTGCTCGGCAACCTGTTTTGCGAGCGAAGGATCGAGCCCGCGAGCGACGTAGATTGCCATCAATTCTCTGTGCTCTCCCACGTCATCTGCTTTTAGTTCCGTGCGCTCAAGCTTGAGTTCGGCCTCTTCGGTGTCCGCCTGTGAGTGGACAGACACGTACTCACCGGCAGCCATCGACATAGCCCCAGCGACCAGGCCGGCGACGCCCGCGACTAGCACGCTGCCGTGAGTCGCATGTGCGGCTGCGACACCAAGCACCAGACTTGATGTTGAAAGTATGCCGTCGTTCGCGCCCAATACGGCCGCGCGTAGCCAGCCGATGCGTCCTGTGCGGTGTCGTTCCTTGTTGCCTGCAGGCATTCTTGAGGCTCCTTGATAAAAAAGATGAAACATCCATCACATTATCGGCAGACGGTTCCGGACGTGTTGTTTGAATGCTAAGTCCAGTGAGGAGTGCGTGGTGTACAAAAGGCTGAACTCAACGGGAACGTTGATTCAGAACACAACCACAGAGGCTCCTCAACGGACATTATGTATTACATCGGACTGGATGTTTACAGGAAGAGATAAGCTACCGCGTCAAGGATGCAATCGGGCAGGTCCACCAAGAAGGCAAGATCGGCGCAACGCGAAACGAACTGGATGGCTGGATGAAGACTCTTCCGCAACCTGGCCTAGCTTTCTCCCCAAGTCTGAACCCTTATCTTTTTTTGGCACTCTGAGTGATCCCAGACACATTGTTTTGTGACCTGGATCACAGAACTGCGCCGGTCTGCCGGTAGACAATCCGCCTACAGGCGCCACTCCTACAGATCAACCGACGGCCAAGACCAAATGCGCACTAGACAGGTGTCTCTGTTTGATTCTTGAGAGTTGAGCAATTGTGAACAGTCTTGGAATTGTAAGGCAAATTAGAATTTCTGCAATTTCCAGGAAATCAAACTGGTGACTACGAGGATCTTTGCGCTGTCGAATGGTGGCCCTCGTTGATGAGATAGGACTAGTGGATAAGATGAAGCCAAGGGACTCCAAACTTGTGAGCCACGAGCTTTGCCACGGAGCCTGCCGAGTTCTTCTGTTCTCGGCGCTATGTCTTTTCGTCGCGGTCGCTTTTGCCGCGGGCCAAGCTAGCCAGCAGGCTGCTGGTAAGAACGCCCAATCTACCAGTGCACCTATCGCTACTGCGCCTTCTTCCGAAGCTTCCAAATACGTGGGAGTGGAGACCTGCAAAACATGTCACGAGGAAATTTATAACGCCTGGGAGAAAACGCCGCACTGGAAGACCACACTGAACATAAAGGACGGTCCATCAAAGCAGGGTTGTGAGGGTTGTCATGGTCCCGGAGCGGACCACGTGGCGGGGGGTGGCGACAAAACAAAGATATTCGTGTTCGAGGGAAAGTCACGGCAGGAGACGAGCGCTCGCTGTCTAAGCTGCCACGGCGAAGCGCACGAACAATCGCATTTCGCCGAATCCGCTCACTCCAGCAGCGATGTCGGATGTCTCGACTGCCACTCTCCTCATCACGCCAAGGAAAAAGAGTTCCTGCTAGTCCGGGAGCAACCCCAGTTGTGTTACGGATGCCACACCTCCGCCAAGGCAGACTTTGCCAAACCTTATCACCACCGCGTCAACGAGGGCTTGGTGCAATGCGTTGACTGCCACAACCCACATGGGACAGCGACCGTGCGGCAGCTACGGAGCCTGCCGAGCGGCGACGCTGTTTGCTACAAGTGCCATGTCGACAAACAAGGTCCTTTCGTCTATGAGCACGTGCCCGTGAAGACTGAGGGCTGCAGCAGTTGCCACACCCCCCACGGTTCCACCAATCCACGGCTACTCAAGGTGATGCCGGTGAACATGCTCTGTCTGCAGTGCCACACTTTCTCGTCCCAGTTGACTGCCGGCGGGCCAATCGGTCCCGCGCACAATCAGTCGGCGAAGTATCAGGCCTGCACCATGTGTCACACGCAGATTCATGGCTCCAATTTCAGCAGTGTGTTTTTCAAGTAGGGAGCACCGAATGGCGCCGCCAAGAAAACTCCAGCACCAGTCTTTGCTAATCGAAAGACCGGCGTCCGCGTGCATGCACGCCGAGCGCAGCTTAGCGGCCTTCTGTGGTCACAGCAAACGTCGAACAGCGATGGCCCTGGCGGTGCTTTTGTGTGCAATGATCGTGTCATCGCCAGAAACACTATTCGCCCAAACTTCCACCGCGAATCCTACCGCGCCCCCAGCCCCGCCTGCCGAACCCGATGGCATGACCCGCGGCGGGTACCAGATTCACCAGTCCATCGAACTGGGCTACCGGAGTACCGACGTGACCGGCAGCGGCGACATGTACGACACACTGGTAAATCTGCAGACTGGCCCGCGAATCCTTGACCAGACGCTTACGATGCAGTCGGTCGATCACCAGGGCCTGCTGTTCGACAATCTCTACCTCAACAGCGTGGGGTGGGGAGGCGATCCCAACAACTACGCACGCCTTCGCGCCGATAAGAACAAATGGTACAACTTCCAAAGCAGCTTCCGTCGGGATCAGAGTTTCTTCGACTACGACTTGCTGGCAAATCCGCTGAATCCCCCAACCTCTGCTCCATCGATTCCGATACTGAACTCGCCTCACTCGTTCGCTACTACACGACGCATGAGCGACGTTGACCTCACGCTGCTTCCGCAGTCCGTTGTCAGCTTCCGTTTGGGATATTCGCATAACAACATGACCGGGCCTTCCTACAGCAGCATCCACGAGGGTACGGAAGGTTCGCTCCTGCAGGACTGGAACACAACCATGAACTCGTACCGCCTGGGAGTAGACTTTAGAATCGCGCCGCGAACTGTCGTCAGCTACGACCAATTCCTCGATTACTACAAGGGAGACACGGACTACCAGCTGAATCCAATCAATGAGGCGCTCTTGCCCACGACGCCAGTCAGTTCCGTTTCGTTGGGCTTGTCCATCGACACGGCAAACAAGGAACCCTGCGCCGTGGTGCCGCCGGCAACCAGTCTTGATTGTCAATGGGACCCTGACCAATGTTGCCTGCAGTGCGTACACCAGCTACTTGCGCAACCAGCGTATTCGTACTTCCACACCCACCGAGAGGATCAGCCTGCGCAGCAGTTACTTCCGGAAGTTAGAGGTGCTCGGTTCTTTTTCCTATAGTTCCGCCACTTCAAGCACGCCGTTGGACGAGTCTTTCGCAGGTTTGATCACGCGCACCGACACACTCGCCTTCACCGGCACTGGGACAGCCGCTGCGAACCGCATTTCCGACGTGGTAGATCTCGAAGCCACAATGCACTTGACCCAGCATCTGCGCCTGATCGAAAAATTCTATTTCTGGGCCTACCGCATTCCGCAGAATGGCAATTTCAACGAGCTCGACTATAGCTGCGCACTGCCCCCGTGCACGCTGCTGAGTACCGCGCTCACTACACCCACAACTCCTGGAGGGACGCCCACCATATCACAGTCGTCTTTCAACCAGACTTGGACGAGAAATCAGACCGAACTGGCTTGGGATTTTTCGAAAAAAGCGGGCGCACGCATCGGTTACCGCTATGGCGACCGGGAGTTCAACCACTTCCTTGATTATCTCCCCGGGGACGTGGACCATTTCGTGGGCCTGGAAAAAACGGCGCTTCTCGGATTCTGGGCACGGCCCACCCATGCCTTGCGATTGAATTTCGATCTGGAACACACGAACTTCAACGCCGTATTCGTCCGCCTGTCGCCACGCAAGGAAGCGCGATACCGGTTCCAGACGACCTACACACCGCGCTCGTGGGCGACCCTGGGCGGATCCGTCAACATCCTGCAACAATCCAACGCCGACGCCCAGACCCAGTACGTGGGCCACAACCAAAACTACGGGCTGACCGCGTCGCTCGCGCCGCGCGAACGCTTCGGACTGGATCTGGCGTACAACTTCAACAGCGTAATCCAGAATGCCCTGATCTGCTTCAACGACACGCCACCAACCGGGGTGATCCTTCCCTTCGTGACCAACGCCAATGGCACCACTTCATTTTGTGCATTGAACGATTCGGGCAATCCTCTGCTGGCCAACTCGTACTACACGAACCACACTAATTTTGGAATGGCCGCAATTAGGTTCAGGCCGGCAAAGCGGGTGATGGCCAACGTCGGCTACAGCATCACCAGTGTTGACGGCAGCGTGCCGCAGTTCAACATTCTTCAGCCTCTCGGCACAGTAGCAGTACAAGTATCAACAGCCGGTGGCGAACCTGAGCGTGGATATTGGCCATAAGCTGGCCTTCAACATGGGCTGGAATTATTACCAGTACGGTGAAGGTTCGTTTGTCGGCCCGACAGCGCCACGCTATTTTCACGCCAACTCACTGACCGAGTCCCTACGTTACGCATTCTGATGTTCTCGGTTTCTGGGGGTGCAGGGGCAACCACAGAAACCTTAACGTGAAACATGATTCAGAGTTGTTGGACCTAGCAAATTGAGAACCCAATCGACTGGAGTTTGAATATGAAAACAATCAAGATGCAAGTGTTCGCCACAGTGACGGCTATCGCCATCGTGTTTGTTCTCTCGTTGTTGGCGCACGCACAGAACGAGTCGGAGGCGCTTTACAAGTCGAAATGTGCTGCGTGCCATGGCGCGGACGGAACCGGTTCGGCGACGGGAAAGAAAATGGGCGCCCACGATTTCACAACGGCCGACGTGCAGGGAATCTCGGACGCGGAGCTCGCCACTATCATTACGAACGGCAAGAACAAGATGCCGAAGTATGGGGCATCTCTGAAGCCGGAGGACATTAAGGGACTGGTGGCTTATATCCGGACATTCAAGAAGTAGTCGCGTGGTTCAGGGCGGCCGAAAAGATCCGACGCGAAGCCGAGAGTGTCATCGCAGAACCGGATAGTCGCTACAAGGAAAGAGGGTGGCCGTTTCCAATGAATCTGCGAGAACGAATCCGGGACTCGTCGCAGCCAATCTATTTTATGGGCCAGAATCCTATCACGCTCACGGGAGCCGTGATCACTACCAGCACGGCGCTTACCACGATCGCCTTCTGGTTCTATGAGATCTTCCTACCGGGACCGCCGCATCCCTACATCGGAATCCTGGTCTTCCTCACACTTCCCGCCATTTTCGTACTGGGCCTACTGCTGATTCCACTCGGCATCTGGCTCAGGCGTCGAACTCTGCGCGGAAGTGGGCAACTGCCAGCGGTTTTCCCTGCCATTGACCTCCGGCTGCCCGTGGTGCGGCGCACTTTGGAGTGGGTCGTCGTGGCCACCGGGATCAATCTTCTCATCATTGGAACCGCATCCTACCGCGGCGTGGAGTACCTTGATTCGACGAATTTCTGCGGAACGACCTGTCACGTTATGCTTCCCGAGAATACTGCCTACCACCTTTCTCCGCACGCGCATGTGGCTTGTGTGGACTGCCACATTGGCCTTGGGCTGCCCTGGATGGTACGAGCCAAAGTTAACGGCTTGCGGCAGGTTGTCATGGTAACGTTCCACACCTTTCCGCGCCCCATTCCTTCGCCCGTAAAGGACCTCCGTCCAGCCAGCCAAACCTGCGAACAATGTCACTGGCCCGGCCGTTTTGCGGGCGATAAATTGCTGGTTCGCACCAACTATACGGACGATGAGAAAAACACGCCGCAAACAGACGTTGTGATGCTGAACGTGGGAGGAAGCAATGAGCAGGGAGTGAGCGGAATCCACGGGCACCATCTCGCCGACGCGGCCCGCATCCGCTACGTTTCAACCGACCCCCAGCGGCAGACGATCCCGGCCGTGTATTACACCGACGATAAAGGAAAGACCACCGAATTCATTTCCAGTGATGCCAAGCCAACTCAAAAGCAGTTGGACCAGGGAGAACATCGCGTGATGGATTGCCTGGATTGCCACAACCGGCCCGCGCATGTCTCCGAGCTGCCCGAAAGCGCAGTGGACAAGCAAATATCGCTCGGGCGAATCAGCGCAGATCTTCCCTATATTAAGAAGAAAGCAGTCGAGGTCCTCAAGGGAGATTACAGCACTCGCGACATCGCCCAGCAGAGCATCACTGGCGAGATCAACAAGTTTTATCAAACCAATTACCCTGAAATCGATCGGGCGCAGCACGGGTTGGTGCAGCAATCGGGAGAAGAGGTGGCAGCGATCTATCTTCGCAATATCTTCCCCGACATGCGTGTCACCTGGGGTACGCACCCGAATAACCTTGGCCACATGGACTCGCCGGGTTGCTTCCGCTGCCATGACGGCAGTCACACCAGTGCCGACGGACAGACCATTACCAATGACTGTTCCGTGTGTCATCAAATTATCGTATCGGGAGAGAACAATCCCAAGATCCTGACGGATCTAGGAATGAAGTAGGAGTGGCAGTCTGGACGAGAATGACGTTCATGGCAATTGTCCGGCGACAAAGCTCTCGATCGACGGTAGTCTGACCAGGAAAGCAGTTCCGCGGCAGAGTGTCGGGCGCGTCTGTCTGATCATGAGCAAAACGACACAGATCACTGAACGTATTTGATAGAGACTCCTAGCACTATCCAATCGTCCCATTTCGAGGAGTTCCAATGACTCAATCTAAAGCAACCAGAAGCATCATCGACACTCACCGACATATTTTCGATCCGAAGCTGCGTCAGAAATTCGTTGAGAATATAGGCTTTGATGACTCAAAGCCGCTACGCAAGCCAATGCCGACGAAATGTTTTTCTATCGCGTACTGTTTGGAACCGATTTCGGGCCGGTTCCAATGAGCCCAAAGCTGCACATCGATCTTGTAGACGACACGATCACCGACGCCGGAGATCGCGACAAGATTTTCTCAACGAATACGATTTCTGTGCTCCGTTTGGCTGAAAGTGCACCTCGCCTTGTTCCCCAAGCTGCTTAGCCTTCATGCGCGAGATCCTGGGAAGTAACTGGAGCTTCCCAGGGTCAAGGAAGTAAACAGCTTGAGAGCATTCGCCTTCATTAGCTGGTGCCCGGAAGAACTGCCATTAGCTTTAGAGAACGGCTGTTGATTCGCACACTCGCGCCCACACCAGCGCGGTACCCCACAGGCTGGGCAAGAGTGAGCACTCTTGCTCAGAAGAACGAGATGTCCGTTGATAAGCTCGAATTTCCTACTCGGGCAAAGAATAAAGAGGAGTTAAACATGGCGCCCAAGATGCACGCTGCTGTTGTCGAGCAATTCGGAAAACCTTTATCCCTTCTGGAATGGGACGTTCCCTCTCCCGGGGCGGGGCAAATTCTGGTCAAGACTGAAGCCTGCGGTGTATGCCACACCGATCTCCATGCGGCCCACGGCGACTGGCCGGTGAAGCCTAAGCTCCCGTTCATTCCTGGCCATGAGGCCATCGGTTTGGTCGCTGCCGTTGGATCGGGCGTGACAATTGTAAAGGAGGGCGACCGAGTCGGGGTACCGTGGCTCTATTCGGCGTGCGGTCACTGCGAGTATTGCCTAAGAGGGTGGGAGACGGTATGCGCTCAGGCTCAATTCGGCGGCTACACCGTTAACGGCGGTTTTGCCGAATACATCATCGCCGACCCAAATTTCGTTGCCCATGTGCCCGCGGGTCTTACGGCGGTGGAAGCCGCGCCGTTGGTCTGCGCTGGGATCACGACCTACAAAGGAATTAAGCAGACCGAGGCACGGCCCGGCGAATGGATCGCTATCTCTGGCTGGCGGACTTGGTCACCTGGCCATCCAATATGCGAAGGCCATGGGACTACTCGTCTGCGCAATCGACATCGACGATGGCAAGCTGGCCCATGCCACGCGCCTTGGCGCCGATTTCGTGATCAATGCCAAGACTGGAGACCCGGCAGCTGCAGTTAAGAAGGCGACCGGCGGCGGAGCTTACGGCGTTCTGATTACGGCGCCATCTCTCATCGCATTCAAGCAGGGAGTTGGCATGACCCGCAAGCGTGGCACTTGTGTGCTGGTCGGGCTGCCGCCCGGCGAATTCCCAGTTCCGCTCTTCGATGTGGTGGCGAACTGCATAACAATTTCCGGTTCGTTCGTCGGCACGCGCCAAGATATGGCCGAGGCCCTCGCCTTCGCTGTTGGCGGCAAGGTCAAAGCCGATATCGAGCTACAGCCCCTATCTTCAATCAACCAGATCTTCGACCGACTTGAGCACGGCGATGTGCCGTCACGCGTGGTCCTCGACTTCGCGCCGGCTAAAACGAAGAACCAGCGCTCGGAGGTAGGTCAGCATTTCGCAACCGCAGGTGCAGTTTCTGCAAGAGATCTGTGAGGCTCGCCGCCTTAACTGAGCTGCTTGCCATGGCAGCCAAAGCCATTGAACTATTACCGAGGAACTTCCTGCGGTTCATGAGCAGGGGATTGAAATCGGGTGGCATACGGTCGTCCTTATTCAGAGTCAAGTCTTACATCGGTATAGCCACATCCTTCAGGATCGGCCGAAAGCCACTACTTCGCCGCAGTCGTAGTCGGTTGCACAAGCTCCGCATCAATCGTTAATATGACCTCATTGCCCACCATGCCCTGATAGCCGGTCATGCCGAAATCAGTGCGATTCACCGTTCCCGTAGCGGATACACCCATGTGCAAGTGGCCCTGTCCATCGTTCACAGGTTTCGACGGTCCGTCGACATCGAGCGTCACAGGCTTAGCAATGCCACGGATCGTCAGATCCCCAGTGATTTTGACCTTGTTGGTACCAGCAGACTCGATCTTGGTCGATCGAAACGTCATCGTTCGGAAACTTCTGGGCATCGAAGAAGTGATCGCTGCGAAGGTCGTTGTCGCGCATCTCAACGCGCGTGTCCCCGGAAGCCGTGTCGATCGTTACTTCAACGGAGTTGTTCTTTGGGTCTGCTGCATCATAGCGGGCTGTGCCGTTAAGTTTTGTGAACGTACCGCGAACAGTCGAGATTCCCATGTGCCGAACCGCGAATTGCGCGGATGAGTGGAGTGGGTCCAACTGCCATGCACTTGACTGGGCTACGACTGGTATGCAAAGCGTGACTGCGATGACTGCTAGAAGAATTGGCTTCAAGTTTGCTCCTCAATTATTGGGTTTAGTTCGTGACTAGCGCTGCTCCTGGCAGCGCGGCTGACTATTTCTTTGCTCCGGAATGCGAATTCGAGGTTGCGCCTCGAAATCCTGGAATGCTCGCGTGCGAGCGCTTCGGCACGTGCGCCCTCGCGATTCTCGATGGCCTCCACAAGCGCGCGATGTTGCTCCGCCGCGACATAGGCTGTGCTCGCCTCGCGGTCCGCAGGCCGAACACTAGAGCTTCAGGCGCGGCGAAAGGAAGTTTGCAAACATGCTCCAGCTCCCGGAATAGGGACGGACTTTTGGCTAGGCACCATAGTTCGCGGTGAAAGCTCCTATTTATCTCCAGCTACCGCGCGAATCCTTCAGCGGTGACGGGAATTCTGCGGCAATCCACCTCGGGACGGTGCAGTTGATGACGCGCATTACGCGCAGCCGCTCGAGGGCTGAAGTCTTGCGGTTGCGGTAGGTCACGTCGACTCCGTCCCGGTCTTCCTCGTGCCTCGTGTACGTTACAGAAATTGCCATCGAACCCGAGTTGGTGGTGCGCCGATCCACAGCGCGTCCGCCCGGACGTAAACAAGGATGAACTTTGCCCGCTGTTTCGCCAGTTCATTTCGGCAGCTTCCTTCCGATTACGACTGAACGGCTCTAGTTGGTCCGGATTTCAATTCCCATGACTACAGGTTGGTTGGCAGCGCCGACGGTGAAGGCGATGGCGATTTGCCCGCTGCTGTTGGCCGTCGTATTGAAGGTCTCCAGCAGTGCCGCATCTTTGCCCACCGTGGCATAGATATCCAGGTTGGTGAGCACCGTGGTACCGTTGATGGCAACATTAAATTCACGGCTCCCTTTGGTTGTGAAATACGTTTCGGCGAAGTGGAGCAGGACGGTGTAAGTACTGCCGGCCGTCAAGCCCGGAATGGTGTAGGTGGAGACTCCGGCTCGTCCGTGCTGATAGACACCCATGGGCGCGGCGTTGACTCCGGGTTGTGTCAGATTGATGGTGGCGGTGACCGGACTGTTATCCCCGCCGCCGCTGAAGTCCTCGTCGGCAACGAAGGAGTAATCTCCGCCGCCGGAGTTGCTCTCGGCTGGACCACCGCAGGCGATGGCGACGACCTCGGAACTGCCGCCTGCAGCTTGTGTGGTCGCGCTTGCCTGAATCGAAGCTGCCGACGATCCGTCGGCGTCCACGGCTTCGACCTTGTAGTAATAAGTGGTCGAAGCTGCAAGTCCGGTGTTGGAGTAAGTCGTACCTGTCACACCGCTCACGATCAGGTTGCCCGATCCCGGAGTGAAGCCGTTGGTGGTGCTGCCATAGACGCTGTAGGAACTGATGATGCAGTTCGCGGGAGGAGTTACTGCCGTCCAGCTCAGAGCAATGACGCTGGAAGAAGACGGCATCGCCGTAAGTCCCGCCGGTGCAGAAGGCACGGCACTGCAACTTCCGCCGCTAGTTTGCGTGGTCGCCGAAGCTTGTGCCGAAGGGCCCGACGATCCCTCCGCGTCGAACGCTTCCACAACGTAGTAGTAAGTGGTGAAAGCGGCCAGACCGGTATTGGAATAACTCGTGCTCGTCACTCCGCTGGCGATCAGGTTGCTCGACGACGGGGTGAAACCACTGGTCGTACTGCGGTAGACGCTGTAAGAACTGATGGTGCAGTTAACCGGCGGAGTAACTGCGGTCCAACTCAGACCGATCGTGCTGGATGAAGAGGCAGTCGCAGTTAGCCCGGCCGGGGCCGAAGGAATGGTAGTGCAGGTTGGATTCCCGCTCTTAACAACCTCGATTCCGTTGATGAAGGGCTGATCTGCGCCACCGTAAATGAACTGCGCAATGATCTGCCCATACTTATCGGCATTCGCAGTAAATTGCGGATCGTACGCAATGTTTTGTCCGCCAGTGGTCTTGTATACATCGAGGTCGTTTGCCACATACTTCCCATTCAGCGTAACACTGAATAGCCGCTCACCAGATCCCGTCCAGTAGGTTTCTGCGAAATGCAGTTTGACCGTATACGGCGCATCCGCAATCAGACCAGTCAGAACATAGGTGAAAGGCACGTAGCGTTGACTTTGGTAGACAGCTTCCGGAGCAGAGTTGGCATTCAGGGTGATGGTGTTAGTCGTGGTAGCGACGTTGCCGCCGTTGTACTCTTCGTCGGCAACAAAGGAGCCAGTCGCAGCGCCGCCTGAGTTGATGGCAAGATCTGTGGTTGAGCCGGGGGCAGCTCCGACAGGGTTACTGCTGGTGGTGGCAATGATCTCGATCGCGTTGATGGTGGGATTCAGATCCGCAACTGTACTGGTTCCGAGTGCGGTTTCAATTTCAATGACGCCATTCTCATCCGCGGTGGTATAGAACTGCTCTGCGATGGCCGTTGCCGCGGCGCCGGCGGTGGCAAAAATATCGAAGTTGGTCAAGACCTGCTCGCTGTTGATGGATACGTTGAAATTCCGCTGGCCGACGGCGGTGTGGGCCCACTCCACAAAATGCAGACGGACGTCATAGCCGGCCAAAGGATTCAATCCGCTGATGGTCCATGCCGCGGGTCCCCAGCGTTCTGTGTTGTATACGGCTAGTGGCGCGGGATTTGTGACCTGAGAAGTGTTGACTGTCGAAAGGCTTGCTGGCGGGCCGATATTGTAGTGGTAGTTCGTATTGCCGCCAAGAACAAAGGGGGCCGGCCCTGCGGCCCCGGAGACTGCCGGAGCCGGAGGGTTGGCGTTCATATAGGTGCCAACGGCATAACCACCTGCGCTCAATTGCATGCCAATGCTGTTTCCCGGAGCCTGAGTGGTTACGGTCGCATTTGCTGCGCTGGATTCGCCGCCAAAATCTGCTGCTTTTACCGTGTAGTAATAGGTCGTATTCGGCTGCAAGCCAGTATTCACGTACGAAGTACCCGTGACCTGCTGCGCGACGAGCGTAGCCGCGGTGGCTGCTGTGCCCGAGGTCGTGCTCGCATAGATATCGTAAGTGACACCCGACGTTGTGCTGGCATTCCAAGAGAGGCTCACTGCATTGCTGTTTGTCGCTGTGGCGGTGAAACCCGTAGCAGGGGCCGGCGCGCCTGCAGACCACTGAGAATAATTAACGTAATTGATGACCATGTTGGACGGAAACCCCGTGCCGTTCGGTGTTCCGCCATTTCCGCCAACTCCTGAACTTAGAATCACGTTTATCGGCTGATTCATCTCCCATTGGTCGGTTGCTCCCAGATAAGCCAGATTGATAGCGCCATATTGGACGCCGTCAAGAAGGTACACCATCTCGTACGGTCCCCACTCCGTGCTGAAAACATGGAACCCATTATCGAAAGTTGCGCTGCCGGCCAGGTTCACCGTAGAACTAAGCCCACTGTACTCATAGTAGGTCTGCGGATCCGTCTCGCCGCCATGAACTGTAGATCCGTTGTGCTGGTTGGTAGCGGCCTGAATTTCCATCATGTCCAACTCGCCGCACCAGGGCCAAGGCACACCACCGCTGGTGCTGGGGTTGGCTGTACCCGGGGCGGTGGCCGCTGGATAAGCGTTGGCGCCCAATGCCCAGAAGGCTGCTCCCATGCCCAGGGCAGACGGATTCTGAATGCGCGCGTCCCATCGTCCATACGGTCCGGCGGCGTAAGTGGCCGTCAACCTCGCCGACGTGTAATTTGTCTGACCCGCACCCGGATTCGGGTTATAGGTCATCGCGATCACCAGATCGCCATTGCCATCGAGATACACGTTCTGCAGGCTGTCGCTCGTGGATTGTATCGTTCCATCGCCCCAGATGTTTCCGGTATTGTCCCGCACATTGTTCCACCAGCCGACATGGTTGTAAGTAGTATTGGCCGCGCCGGGGAAATCTCCGCCCCAAACCTGAGTCCATTGCGCGCGCAGTGATGCTGTGCCCACGAGACAAAAGGTGGAAAGGAAGAACAGTGCGCGCTTGAGTGCGCTCTGCAATCTGGAGTTTCTGGCCAACCAGCTTTGCGCGCAGTCGGAACGGGATGCGTAACGATTCAGGGGCATATGGTGATTCATAACTGACTCCTTGGGCGCGAAGTCGGGCATTCGTGTGTCAAGAGCTTCTCTCTGCAATGTTCCTCATCATGAGGCCGGCGGCTCTTTGCCGCCGGCCCGTAGCTGATGGAATTGTTGTGATCGCTTCTAGTTGGTCCGGATTTCAATTCCCATGACTACAGGTTGGTTGGCGGCGCCCAGGGTGAAGGTAACGACAATTTGTCCACCGCTATTGGCCGTCGTATTAAACGTCTCCAACAGCGCCGCGTTCTTGCCCACCGTGCCATAAATATCTAGGTTGGTGAGCACGGTTGTACCGTTGATGGCTACGTTGAATTCACGATTGCCGGCGGCGCTGAAATAGGTTTCGGCAAAATGCAGCAAGACCGTGTAAGTACTGCCGGCCGTGAGCCCCGGAATGGTGTAAGTGACGACTCCGGCTCGTCCGTGCTGATAGACCCCCATCGGTGCGGCGTTGACGCCGGGCTGGGTCAGATTGATGGTGGCCGTGACCGGACTGTTATCCCCGCCGCCGCTGAAGTCCTCATCAGCAACGAAGGAGTAATCGCCGCCGCCGGAGTTGCTTTCCGCCGGACCGCCGCAGGCGATGGCGACGACTTCAGAGCTGCCACCCGCTGCTTGCGTGGTAGCGCTAGCCTGAGCCGAAGCTGCCGACGATCCGTCCGCGTCCACAGCTTCAAGCTTGTAGTAGTACGTAGTCGATGCAGTAAGGCCGGTGTTGGTGTAAGTGGTTCCGGCTACTCCGTTCGCGATCAAGTTACTGGATGAGGGAGTGAAGCCGTTGGTGGTGCTGCCATAGACCGAGTAGCCGCTGATGCTGCAGTTGGCTGGCGGAGTTACGGCCGTCCAACTCAATCCGATGCTGCTGGAGGAGGACGCGGTTGCCGTCAGTCCCGTTGGCGCCGCAGGCACCGTGCTGCAGTTCGTGGATGAGCCAAGTACCTCGATGCCATTGAACATGGGTTGATTGACTGCACCGTTGGTGAAGGCGATCACGACATTTCCACTGCTGTTGGCTGTCGCGGTGTACTGCTTGACCACAGCTGTGTCGTTCGCGCCAGCCGTTGCGAAAATGTCGAAGTTCGTCAGTACCGTTGCGCCGTTGATGGCTACATTGAACTCGCGACTGCCAGCTGCCGAGAAATAAAGCTCGGCAAAGTGCAGGCGCACGGTGTAACTGCTTCCAGCCGTGAGGCCAGGAATGGTATAAGTGACGGTTCCTTGCCGCGCCGACTGATAGACGGCGGCGGGAGCAGCGATGGTTGCAACACTGGCGGGTATGGTGATTGTGTTGGTGACGGAATAGGTGGTTCCACCGGTACTGAAGTCTTCGTCGGCAACAAAGGGATTGTTGCCGCCGCCGGAGTTACTTTCCGCCGGACCGCCGGCGTTGATGGATACGATTGACGTTCCGGATGACCCCGTCAGCGTGGTAGCGCTGGCCTGCGCCGAAGCCGCCGAGGTACCGTCGGCGTCGAGCGCCTTGACAATGTAGTAGTACGTCGTCGAAGCAGCGAGGCCGGTGTTCGAGAAGGTCGTACCCGTCAACCCGCCCGCAATCAAAGTGGTCGGATTCGCACTCGTCCCGCCGTAAACGCTGTAGGAACTGATGGTGCAGTTGGCGGGAGGAGTCACTGCCGTCCAACTCAATCCGATAACGCTCGATGATGACGCTGTTGCCGTCAGACCAGTCGGCGCTGAAGGAACGGCGCTGCAACTACCGCCGCCACTTTCCGTCGTTGCAGAGGCTTGCCCTGAAGCAGCGGCCGTTCCATCCCCGTCCGAAGCTTCCACGACGTAGTAGTAGGTCGTCGTAGCGCTCAAGCCGGTGTCGGCATACGAGGCTGCGCTCAGGCTTGACGCAATCATATTGCTGGATGCGGGCGTGAACCCAGAGGTCGTGCTGCGGAAGACGCTGTAACTCACGGTGCAGGCTGATCCGACAGTGCTGGCGCCCCAGGTAAGGTCGATGGTACTGGATGACACAGCCGTTGCAGAGGGAGTTCCAGGGACGCTTGGAACTGCGGTGCAATTGCCGCTTGTTCCTCCCCAGGAAGTTATATAGCTGATGTAAGATGCTGAATCCGCCGTAGTGCCCGCATTATCGACTGTGGGACTGTCTGAAGCGATGTTGTAATTGATTTGCCCGCTTCCCGCGAGAAATACAGATACCGAATTCGTGAACGTAACTCCCTTGGCGACGGGGGCAAGAATTCCGCTGTTGTCGATGATATTTACTCCTTGATTGAAGAAGGAGTAAACGCCAAGGCCATAGGCTTGGTGTGTTGTAACCGAGGGAGAAACGTTATAGGACGCGTAACCATCGATGCTGCCGTCCATCCACGCGTTCTGGCTAGGGACGTCGTAGGGCATCTCGCTCTGATAGAAGATGGTTTCGCCGCCTTCGCCGTTCCACTGCACCTGGGCCGCTTCGTAGTGCTCCACAGCGAGTCCCAACGCGGTCACGTTGTCACCGTTCACGACCAAGCCTTCAATGCCAACGTTGACGGTCCATCCCACCGGGACCTGTCCGTGGTCTGCGCGCCACGCCCAAATGTTGTCGAGAATGACGTTATCGCTGTCGATCTCCATGCTTTCGGTGCGGTTCCGCTCACCGCGCCGCCGATGCGGAAGAACGCATCGCTGATCGATGTTGGATTACTGGCGTGGCTTACTCGTGATGCCCCTGCGGCCCCACCTGAAAAAGTACAGGGGAGTTGGTCGGTCCTGCATCGATGAGCAGTCCGGCGATCTGTACTCCGCCAACGTCCGCGACGGTGATGGCAGCAGTTCCCGACTGCGGCACCAGATTTGCGTAACCCAGACCGAGCACCACGGTGTTTGCGTTGGTGACATTAATCGATCCGCCGTACTGATAAATGCCAGGCGTCAAGATGAGATTCTGGCCGGAAGCCAGCGCGGCATTAATTTGGGCCAGGGTGCTCGATGGCGTAGCGATTAGGAATGTGCTGATGGCGAGAGAAGTCCGCCTCTCCAGTTCCCAGGCCTCCGCCGGACCAACTTGTGCCCGAAGAGTTTGTGCGCAAAGCAGGTGAAAAAACCCAGTAATTGCCGCTGCTATCCATATAGAGGAAGGGCTTCTCGCGGCTTACTGGCGTGGTAGCAAGCGTGGTGTGGAATCGGCTGCGCCGAATGGGTTGCTTTGCGCCGGCGCGCCCACTACGCCGGAAAAGACCATGTTCCAGAGATTTCCAGACCAGCTTCCGATGGAGCTGTTGCGCGTGTACCACTGCTGTTGTGAACACGACTGGATCGTGCCGGTGATTTGGCTGTCTGATATAAAACCACCGCTTGCCTCTCCGCAGTTAGTATTTGTCAGCTCTACCGACCCATTCACATACATGCGCCGGAAGGCCGCTCCCTGCGAAACGCCCCATTGCAAATAGGTGTCGCCCGATGGGATAGCATTAATGGAAATGTTCTCAATGGAGCGCCAAAAGTTGGTCGTCAAATTACCATTTGAGTCGGTCTGGTTTGAGGTCAAGTAGCCGTTGCTGATAGTGGTTGCTGTTGGGGTCTGGCCTAGGCCGGCAACGGACTCGTAGTAACCCACTTCGGCCTCGACGCCGGTATAAGTGCCGGGCGCAAAGAGAACCGCATAGCGATTGGCGCTGAACTGGGTATTGGCGTTCAATGTGTTCAGGGTCGAGTTGATCGATGAGACCGAATCGCTGGGAGTAAAGACGTAAACGTTGGGACCGAAGATCGTATTGTTCTGTGCCGCAACGGTACCGGGCCCGTAAAGAAGTCCAGTCAAAGCGATGCCGAGAAGCAGGAAAATCGCACCCAGTGACCTAGTCGCGCTACCGGCCAAGCGAGGGCCTAGTTCGCCTAGATTACTATTCGATTCGCGAACAAGGCTCGAGCTGCTGACAGAGGACGTGCGGAGTGAGATTGCGCCTTCAAATCGAGGATCAAGAGAATGCATGAGGGCTCCGTGGGCCGGCTCGCTAACTTGCGAGATACGTATTAAGCCGACTAAGTACACTCTGCGACACTCTCGTTTCGCCTAGTCCTTTGGCAAGTGAGTCGGGGTTCATTCACCGATAAGTGGACTGCCGGGAACGGTTGGTAGTTTTAGACCACGGTATTCCGCGCGCCTTCCTAGGTATTAAAGCCGTCAAAACTTAATGATTTAGAGTGCACAAGTTACTCAACCTACCGGCGCTACTCCGGAACCGTTAATGCCAGTTAATTGCATTGTTAATGGAGTCTTCCCACCCTCTTCCTCGTATCGCTATAATTAATCGCCAAGATTCAAAAATTAGAGGCATCCCCCATGGCGTTCTCGATCCCCCATCCAGGTACCAAGCACGAAGAAGAATGGCAGGAATTGCAAACGGTGCTGCAGTCCGGCATACTGGACAAAGCGCCGAATCTCAAGCATTTTCTCGAGTACGTCGCGCAACAATATTTTTCCGGACACACCGAGCAGCTGAAGGAATACAGCATCGCCGTGCAGGCGTTGCACCGGCTTGAGCAGTTTGACCCGCAGTCGGATACGATCGTGCGCGTGACGGCGCATACTCTAAGGAAGAAACTAGATCAGTATTACGCCACCGAAGGAGCCGACCATCCCATTCACGTTCGGCTTCCCGCTGGCAAGTATGTCCTGCAGTTCGAGCGCAAGGAGCAGGTCTCTGCGCCGGCAGTCGATCACGCGGAAGCCTCGCCACCCGGGCACGCCGTCCAGGTTTTTCCGGCTCCAAGTTCTCCACTGAGAAAGACCTGGCTGTATGTGGCAGTTTTTGGAGCAGCCGCGTTGTTGCTCGGAGGCTATTCCGTTCGCTACCGCCCAATGGAATCACAGACGAAGCCGAGCAGCTTTACTGCCGTGACAAAATCCGCGGCTGTCGCTCCCGCATTTGCTGGGGCGGCCGGAGCCGCGACTGACCGGGCCATCCGCATTCGTTGGGGCGCAACCTCGCACTCATATACGGATGTAGCCGGGCAAATTTGGCTCGCTGACCGGTACTGCACTGGTGGCTCAACCTTCGCGCATCCGAATCAGGAGATTCAAGGGACCGACGATCCGGCGCTGTTTCAAGAAGGGCGCGAAGGAAAGTTCCAGTGCAGGATTCCGGTTCCACGCGGAAGCTATCAGCTACTGCTGCTGTTTGCCGACACTTCTGGCGACCGAGAAGCGGCGCGACAGGTCGACTTCTCGATCAACAACGCCGTGACGGCGGCACTCGATGTGGTGGATGAAGCTGGCGGCGATGACACTGTCGTTGGCAAAGTCTACGCCGGAATCCATCCCATGAGCGATGGCAACATCCACCTGGACTTTACTTCCGACGGGTCTTTCTTGAACGCGGCCGAGATTGTGCCGGCTGAGTCCGACGGCGGCGCCCCGATGCGGATGCTTGCTGGCCCTGCAGTGTTCCATGACGACCAGGGAAATATCTGGAGTCCGGAGCGATTTTTTCACGGCGGCCGACGATCGTTTCATCCAGATAACCTGCCGAAAGTTGCAAATGCCAAGCTCTTCGAATGGGAGCGGTACGGCCACTTCCACTACCTCATCCCAGTTGTGGCCGGGAAGGACTACCGGATGCGGCTTTATTTTTCGGAAGGTTGGTTTGGTGTTGGCAATGGCGGTCCGGGCGGCCAGGGAAGCCGCGTATTCGATGTCTATTGCAACGGCACCACGCTGCTCAAGGATTTTGACATTTTGCAGGGTCAAAATAGCGGCGCTGGGGTGATCGCCTTCGATCACGTTAAGCCCACAGCTCACGGCATGCTGGAACTCGACTTCACACCGGTCAAGAATTACCCTCTGATTGACGCAATCGAGATAGAGCCAGAGTAACGCAGTTGCTTTTTTGAGCTACGCTCTGGGTCAGGATCGGTATTTACTTTTGCAAAGAGTCATTTTTGTTTTCTTGATAGGCGAGTCCTGCGTCCTTAAGGATAAAGGACTCGCCATGCTACTACTTTCGCCTATTACCAGCCGATGGCTACTAGCAGCGTTTTCGGGGTTGAACAGCCGATGTCGCTCGAGTATCCACCCGCATCGTTGTACGGGAAGGCATACTGCTGCATATTGATGGCTTGGGCTTCGATCCACTGAGCGTAGTGGTCGTAGGGCTCTTGCTGATAGAAGCTTGCAGGATTTCCCCACATTCCCTGGTTGGTTAAATCTCCGGCCGCGTTGAACTCAGCCGTACCCGCGACAGGAGCGGTATGCCTAAAAATCGCGGCGGAAAGGTCCGGATTGGCTCCCAAGCCCGAACCGTTGGGCCCTGCTTCCGGAATGGTAATCCCGTTGAAGGACCAGATATTAGATATGTAGTTGGCATAGTAATTCTGGTATGGTCCCCCAGCGTTAAAGCCAGCGCCACCCGGCTCAATGATCCGATATGGGCCATACGTTGTCTCGTCTGTCCGGAAATCATATGGAGCGGCGCCGGTAGTGTTATATGGAGCCGCGGCTAGATAGCGCTGGAGCGTAACAGACCGGTCTTCCGTAAAGGTCTCTTGATTTTCTCCGAGCACTACATTTGTTCCGTCACCGCAAACTAGATTAAATGCAATCTTGACGCCTAATGCGTCGACGCGCGTCGTGTCCATGTTGATGGAGGTCGGGCCGGCAGTGAACTCGATATAGTCCCAGTAGTCGGTGTTATCCTCGTTCAAGGTCGGGTCATTCAGGAAAAAATACATACGCCCCGAGGAGTTGGGCGGCATAGCGAAGGTTGGCTGCTGCGCAAACGTATAGGTGGTTACGACTCCGTTGAGGGTTGCAGTCCAGGTTATCTGACTGTCCGTATACTTCCCGTTCGTCCGGTTCAGGAACTTCATCATCACCGTGTCCCCGGGGGGCAAGGCAGGCATATTGCTGGCATCCCAGAAGGGCGCGCCCCCCCAGAGGCTAGTGTTGAGCGCGGGTGTTGTCGCAGTGATCGTTGTGCTCGACGGCGAAACTCCTATCGAGTTGTTGGCCAGGACCTGGTAGTAATACTGAGTCGACGCGGTAAGGACATCATCCTGGAACCAATTGCTCTTTGTGGTTCCAATCAGGTTGCTGGCCCCCGCCGTGAAGGTTAGCGTTGTGCTCCGGTAGATGTAATACGTTGTCGCCACCGTCCCCACCCCGGAGTTCGTCGAATTCCAGATCAGATCGATCTCGTTTGCGTTCTCTGCCATCGCAGTCAATCCGGTTAGAGCTGCGGGAGCGGTAGTTGACGGCGTTGCCGGAAGTGATGTGGCTGAAGCAGCCGCGGCTGGCGAAATTCCTGACAGGGTAGTAGCTATAACTTGGTAGTAATACGTTGTTGAGGGCTTAATTCCAGGACCTGGTGGGATCGAAGACTCGCCCGCGGTAAGCGTGGCGGGATAGTTGCTGTCCACGTAGTTGGTGATTCCGACTGTGGTGCCCATTAGATTCGCGGACGACGGTGTGAAGGGCGTGGTGGTGCTCCGGTAGACCGAATAGTTTACTGGGGCAGTGTTTGGAGCAGAGGCTGTGCTCGCAACCCAGCGCAGATCGATCTGTTGGTAGGACGATCCGACCGCCGTCAGGTTGGTTGGAGGTGCGATCGCGCTATAGGCTGGCGTGGTAGTGCTGGCTTGCGCCGAGGCTGCCGATGTGCCGGCCGCATCGACCGCTTTTACGACGTAGTAGTACGTCGTCGACGCTGTGAGACCTGTATTCGAATAAGTCGTGCCCGTCAGCCCGCTCGCAATCAACGTCGTCGGATTCGCGGTTGTTCCGCCGTAGACGCTGTAGGAGCTGATGGTGCAGTTCGTCGGAGGGGCGACCGCCGTCCAGGTCAAGCCGATGACGCTGGGGGCAGACGCCGTCGCCGTCAGGCCCGTCGGAGCCGAGGGAACCGTGGTGCACGGAGTAGCGTCAAGCACCTCGATGCCATTGAACATGGGCTGATTGACGGCGCCATCGGTGAAGGCGACCAAGATATTGCCGCTGCTGTTGGCGGTTGCGGTGTATTGCTCAACGACAGCTGTGTAACTCGCACCGGCCGTTGCGTAGATGTCGAAGTTCGTCAGCACCGGCGTGCCATTGATGGCTACATTGAATTCACGACCGCCGGCTGCCGAGAAATAAAGCTCGGCAAAATGCAGGCGAACGATATAACTAACTCCTGAGGTCAGGCCGGGAATGGTATAAGTCACGACTCCCTGGCGCGCCGATTGGTAGACTGCCGCGGGAGCAGCGATGGTCGCGACACTGGCGGGTATCGTGATTGTGTTCGTGACCGAGTAGGTGGTTCCGCCGGCGCTGTAGTCTTCGTCCGCGACAAACGAATTATCGCCGCCGCCTGAGTTGCTAACCGCTGGGCCGCCGGCATTGATGGATACATAACCCGTGCTGCCGCCCGCCGCTTGCGTGGTAGCGCTTGCCTGAGTCGAGGCTGCCGACGACCCGTTGGCGTCCACTGCTTCGACCTTGTAGTAGTAAGTGGTCGAAGCAGCAAGGCCGGTGTTGGAGTAAGTTGTACCGGTCACACTGGCGATCAGGTTGCCCGATGCCGGAGTAAAGCCATTGGTGGTACTGCCATAGACGCTGTAGGAACTGATGGTGCAGTTGGCCGGAGGAGTCACTGCCGTCCAGCTCAAAGCGATGGCACTTGACGATGATGCGGTCGCCGTCAGCCCGGTGGGCGCTGACGGAACAGAGGTGCAGCCAGTGGATGAGCCCAATACCTCGACACCGTTGATCATAGGTTGGTCGACGGTGCCGTTGGTGAAGGCGATCAAAATCTGACCACTGCTATTGGCGGTTGCGGTGAACTGTTCGACGACTGCCGTGAAGTTAGCCTTGGCCGTCGCGTAGATATCGAAATTGGTTAGCACGGCCGTGCCGTTGATGGCCACGTTGAACACACGGTCACCCGCTGCCGAGAAATAAAGCTCGGCGAAGTGCAGGCGTACCGTGTAACTGGCTCCAGCGGTTAGGCCAGGAATGGTATACGTTACGGTTCCCTGACGCGCCGACTGGTAGACAGCCGCGGGAGCCGCGGTGGTCGCGATACTGGCGGGTATGGTGATTGTGTTGGTGACCGAGTAGGTGGTCCCGCCCGTGCTGAAGTCTTCGTCAGCAACGAAGGGATTGTCGCCGCCGCCCGAGTTGCTTTCCGCCGGACCACCGGCATTGATGGATGCGATGGAAGTTCCCGAGGATCCCGTTAGCGTGGTAGCGCTAGCCTGCGCCGATGCCGCCGACGATCCGTCCGTGTCGACCGCTTCGACCTTGTAGTAGTAAGTGGTCGAGGCCGTGAGGCCGGTGTTGGTGTAGGTGGTTCCGGTCACGCTGGCGATCAGGTTACTTGACGACGGCGTGAAGCCGCTGGTGGTGCTGCCATAGACGCTGTAAGAATTGATGATGCAGTTGGCTGGAGGAGTTACTGCCGTCCAGCTCAAAGCGATAGCGCTGGAGGAAGACGCTGTCGCCGTTAGTCCGGTCGGCGCCGAAGGAATGGTCGTGCAACTGCCCGATAAGGCTCGTATTTCGATGCCGCTGGATTTCGGTTGATCGGCAGTGCCGTTGGTGTAGCTGATAACAATTTGCCCGCTGCCGTTTGCGGTGGCTGTGAACTGCTCTACCAGAGCCTTGTTGGCCCCAACTGTGGCGTAGATGTCGAAGTTGCTCAACACGGCCGTGCCGTTGATGGCCACGTTGAAGACTCGTTTTCCCGCGGCCGTCCAATAGAACTCGGCGAAGTGCAACAACACCGTATACTGAGCGCCAGCAGTCAGACCCGGAATCGTGTAGGTGAAGATTCCTGCACGCTCCGATTGATACACCGCCATCGGAGCCGCGTTGGTTACGCCTGCGGTGACGATGGTGTTGGCGGACGTATCCGCACCGCCGCCGGTGACATCTTCATCGGCTACAAAGGAAGCGTCACCGCCGCCCGAGTTGCTCACTGCCGGACCACCAGAGTTGATGGCCACGACATCCTGCGCGCCCGCGCATACTGTAGCAGCCAGGCCAAGAGCGAAAACTAGCGCCAGTTGAAGGAGAACTTTACCAACCATCTTGCCCGAAAGTGAATGATCGCTCGACATAATATTCTCCCGTCTGTGCTGCGGAGTTCAGTTAAGTTCGTTCAGCGGATTTCGATGCCGCTGGATTTCGGTTGATCGGCGGTGCCGTTGGTATAGCTGATTACGATCTGGCCGCTGCTGTTGGCTGTGGCCGTGAACTGCTCCACCAGCGCTTTATTTGCGCCGACCGTGGCGTAGATGTCGAAGTTGCTCAACACCGTGGTGCCGTTGATGGCCACGTTGAAGACGCGCTTGCCCGCCGCTGTCCAGTAGAACTCGGCAAAGTGTAATAGCACTGTGTGCGAGCTGCCCGCTACCAAGCCCGGAATCGTATAGGTAAAAGTCCCGGCGCGTTCCGATTGATAAACCGCCATGGGCGCGGCATTGGTTACACCTGCCGTTGTGATGGTATTTGCCGAAGTGTCGGCACCACCACCGGTGACATCTTCGTCCGCGACAAAGGAATTGTTGCCGCCGCCCGAGTTGCTGACCGCGGGACCGCCCGAGTTGATAGCTACGAAGTCCGCACCCGATCCGGCTTGCGTGGTAGCGCTTGCCTGAGTCGAGGCTGCCGACGACCCGTTGGCGTCCACTGCTTCGACCTTGTAGTAGTAAGTGGTCGAAGCAGCAAGGCCGGTGTTGGAGTAAGTTGTACCGGTCACACTGGCGATCAGGTTGCCCGATGCCGGAGTAAAGCCATTGGTGGTACTGCCATAGACGCTGTAGGAACTGATGGTGCAGTTGGCCGGAGGAGTCACTGCCGTCCAGCTCAAAGCGATGGCACTTGACGATGATGCGGTTGCCGTCAGCCCGGTGGGCGCTGACGGAACAGAGGTGCAGCCAGTGGATGAGCCCAATACCTCGACACCGTTGATCATAGGTTGGTCGACGGTGCCGTTGGTGAAGGCGATCAAAATCTGACCACTGCTATTGGCGGTTGCGGTGAACTGTTCGACGACTGCCGTGAAGTTAGCCTTGGCCGTCGCGTAGATATCGAAATTGGTTAGCACGGCCGTGCCGTTGATGGCCACGTTGAACACACGGTCACCCGCTGCCGAGAAATAAAGCTCGGCGAAGTGCAGGCGTACCGTGTAACTGGCTCCAGCGGTTAGGCCAGGAATGGTATACGTTACGGTTCCCTGACGCGCCGACTGGTAGACAGCCGCGGGAGCCGCGGTGGTCGCGATACTGGCGGGTATGGTGATTGTGTTGGTGACCGAGTAGGTGGTCCCGCCCGTGCTGAAGTCTTCGTCAGCAACGAAGGGATTGTCGCCGCCGCCCGAGTTGCTTTCCGCCGGACCACCGGCATTGATGGATGCGATGGAAGTTCCCGAGGATCCCGTTAACGTGGTAGCGCTGGCCTGCGCCGACGCTGCCGAACTGCCAAATGAGTCAAGCGCTTCAACGAGGTAATAGTACGTAGTCGAAGCCGCGAGGCCGGTGTCGGAGTAAGTGGTGCTGGTTCCGGATGCACTTCCGATCAGGTTACTTGACGACGGAGTGAAGCCATTGGTGGTGCTGCGGTAGACGTTGTTGGAGGTGAGGGTGCAGGGAGGGTTCACCGGAGCCGCGGTCCAGCTCAAGCCGATGGCACTGGAAGAAGACGCCGTCGCCGCCAGATTCGTCGGCCCGGTGGGGGGAACAGAGGTGCATACGGCGGTCGAGGTCGTCGCGCTGGCTTGCGCCGAAGCCGCGGACGTGCCGTCCGCGTCGAGCGCTTCGACGATGTAGTAGTAGGTCGTCGAAGCGGCGAGGCCCGTGTTTGTGTAAGTTGTTGTGGTCACTCCGCTCGCGACTAGATTGCTTGACGATGGAGTGAATCCGCTGGTGGTGCTCCGGTAGATGTTGTAAGAGATGTTAGTGCAGTTGGCTGGAGGAGTCACCGCGTTCCAACTCAAGCTGATTGCGCTGGAGGAAGATGCGGTCGCGGTGAACCCGGTGGGCGCGGACGGAACCGTGGTGCAGCTCGTGGATGCACCCAGTACTTCGACGCCGTTGATCATGGGCTGATCGATGGTCCCATTCGTATAGGCGATCACAATCTGTCCGCTGCTGTTGGCGGTTGCGGTGAACTGCTCAACCACAGCTGTGAAGTTTGCCTTCGCCGTCGCGTAGATGTCGAAATTCGTCAGTACCGCGGTTCCGTTGATGGCCACGTTAAACACACGGTCGCCCGTTGCCGAGAAATAAAGCTCGGCAAAGTGCAGGCGTACCGTGTAACTGGCTCCAGCGGTCAGGCCAGGGATGGTATACGTGACGGTGCCCTGGCGCGCCGACTGGTAGACAGCCGCGGGAGCTGCGGTGGTCGCAATACTGGCGGGTATGATGATTGTGTTGGTTACGGAATAGGTGGTTCCACCGGTGCTGAAATCTTCGTCGGCGACAAAGGAATTGTCGCCACCGCCCGAGTTACTGACCGCCGGACCACCGGCGTTGATCGATGCGATGGAAACTCCGGAGGATGCTGACAGCGTGGTAGTGCTGGCCTGCGCCGAGGCGGCCGATGTCCCGTCCGCATCAAGCGCTTTTACGACATAGTAGTACGTCGTCGAAGCTGTGAGGCCGGTGTTGGAGTAAGTCGTACCGGTCACACCACTCGCGATCAACGTGGTCGGATTCGCGGTCGTTCCGCCGTAGACGCTATAGGAACTAATCGTGCAATTCGCGGGAGGAGTTACTGCCGCCCAACTCAAAGCGATGGCGCTGGAAGATGACGCTGTCGCCGTCAACCCGGTCGGCGCCGAAGGAACTGTCGCGCACACTGGCGTGACCGGGGTGGTTGCATTGGATTGCGTTGAGGGCCCCGATGAACCGTCCGCGTCAACTGCTTCAACCAAATAGTAGTAGGTCGTCGAACCTGCGAGGCCGGTGTCGGAGTAGCTGGGGGTAGTGACGCCGCTTGCCACTAAGGTTGTCGAAGACGCAGTGAACCCACTCGTAGTGCTGCGGTAGATGTTATAGAAACTGATGGTGCAGTTAGCCGGTGGAGTTACTGCGTTCCAAGTCAAGTTGATGACGCTGGAGGAAGCGGCCGTCCCCGTCAGCTCGGTTGGCGCCGACGGGACCGTGGTGCAATTGACTGTGCTTGAACGAGGATCAGGCACCGGGACAATCGTAAAAGATGCTGAACCGCTTGCCAGTCCTGGAGCCGCAGCAGTCACCGTTATCGTTCCAGCAGTGAACTGGCTGCGGAGGGCGATTCTGGTCATGCCGCCCTCAACCTGCAACTCAGGGTCACCGGGCGAGTGATAGAAAGCGTCAGGCACTCCGCCTATATAAGTGGAGTTAGCCTCAGAGTATGCGTTGGTATTTGTGGAGAGATATTGCTCGGTTCCGCCCTGATAAGTGGCCGGACCCGTCACGGAAAACGTGACTAAGTCAGAGGCAAGAGGTTCCCAATTTCCATTCGCATCTTCTATTGTGGCGGTAACAAAAGCCGCGTCCGAACCATTTGCCGTAACTTGAAAGGCTGTGCCACTCGGCTTGGTCAGCTCAGGAACAACAGTCAGCACGATCTTGTTTTCAGCGCCCGCTGTCGTCCTGCTGTCCGTCGCTACCACAGCTCCGGACGCGTTCAGGCATTCCGCCGTCACCGTGCCGGAAACCCACGGCACAATCCACGACGTCTGGAAAGGTATCAGCGTGGCGGTTTCTGTCTGATTCCCTTCGTCGTCCGAGTTCCAGGGATTTGGCGTCTCAATCGCACCCTGTTGTACGCCATTGACCAGCAGTTCGATCGATGGGCAGTTGCTGAAGGCGTTCACCTGGACACTACCGGAGGAAAGGTTCCAGTGACCCGCCAGGCGAACTACCGGTTTGAGCGAGAAAGGTGTCCAGGCGGCCTCATAGACGTAATACAACAATTTTGGGAGGCGGTTCTGGTCCATTGAGGAAGCGCCCAGCGAGCGAACGTCATTCGAGTTCCCGGGCGCAGTCGTGCTATTGCCGGCTTCCACATATTGGCCAGTTTCACCAGGAGTATCCGCAAAGTACCACTGCGCCATTCCCATGGTGTTCGCCGCCTTACCCTGACGCCAGTTGTCTAAAAAAGGCGCAACAAAGGCAATCTCAAAATTCCAAGCCAGGCCGCGGGCCGTGCCGGTGCCCCAATACTCTGAACCCCAAGCCGGATTGTTCGGGAACTCGTTTTTGACACCGACCTCGCAACCCTCCAGGGTGCAACCCAGCAAATAACCATTTACGGGGTCAGGCGTGCGGTCAGCTGCGATGCGGGTATTGACGGGATCCCACATCGAGTTAATGGACAAAAGAGCCTCACCGATGGATTCTTCCATAGTGCCGTTATTCGACTCCCAGTCGAGAATCGACGGGTGGCTGCGATCGCGAAGGATCATGTCACGATGTAGCTCTTCTTTCAGCGTCACCGAATCGGCCGTTGGCGAAGCGAAAGCTTCTTCGTCGTCCCCGCTTGGCTGGTCGATCATGATGCCGTAGGCATCGGCAGCGTTCACAAGCTCTTCGCTGGAGGTCGAGTGGCCCGGACGGTAAATATTTCCGCCCTCCGCGGCCAACAATGAGAGATCGCGCCATTGCTGTTCTTCCGGAACGGACGATCCTAACCCCGGATAGTCGTAGCGCCCAGAGCCGCCCCACAAATTCATCGCATGGCCGTTGAAGTACGGGTAATTCTTATCCCAGGTGATTGTGCGGATACCAAGCGGGCTCTGCGCGACATCGACCACTGTGCCATTGACGCTGACGATGTGGTTGACTGTGTACATATACGGCGTACCGTATATGGAATTGTTTGGATACCACAACGTGGGATCATTCACCGTGATCTGCTGACTGAACATTGGAGTCGGCGTTGACGGGAAATTACCCAGAGTCATCGGAGCTACAGTCTGAGTGAGTGGCGCACCCGTGGCTACTACGTTGCCGTTCGCGTCGACGATCTGCGTAGTCAGAGTCACTGTTTGGGAAGTCGTATTCTCGTTGAGAACGTTGGTCTCAACCTGAATAACAGCCGAGCTGGCTGTCGCGGTGCCGCTCGAAGCAGGAACCTCGGACACCGTTGCCACATAGGTGCCCCAGGTTTTCTGATTGGAATAAACATTGACTGGAATGTGCACCTTATTTGTGATGAACATCTTTACCGGCCGAAATAATCCGGCCATGGCCTGACCGAAGCGGAAGACCTCGGAGAATTGAGGATCTTCAAACCACGTATTGCCCCGGGAAGAGCTCACCGCGAGCACATTGTCGGTTGAGCCATCGGCCTTCACGTACGGCGTGAGGTCGACAATGAAGGGAATAAAACCCACGACGTGCGACGCTTGTGCGTTGGCATTGACTGCACTGATCCCCGTCAGAAGCGTTCCATTGATGTAAACCTGCGCGCCGGTGTGCGCACCCTCGAACTCGACCATGATCTTGCTGTTGGCATATGCCGGGTCGACCTTGAAGTGCAGGCGATACCAGTTGTTTTGTCCACACAGAGACCCCTGTCCACCGCCCGATGCCTGATTGATGAACGTGCGCCATATATTCGCGTCGTTCGGAATGCCCACTTGTATCCAGTTGGGTGCGGAAAGCGTGCTGCCGCAAGAAGGCCCGCCGCCGGAGGGAGCAGCGACCTCGACATAGCTGGAGGCCGCGAAAGTCGTGGAATCCTCATTGTTCTCGTACCACCAATTGCTTTGTGGCAAAGCGGCATTCGGATCCGTCGCTGCCGCATTCGAGACAAAATTGGGCACTCCCTCCGAAAGATTGATCGAGATCCGAGGAGACGCCGGCGGCGCCGATTGCGCGTTCGCCCTGATCGAGCCCATCGCCCCAATCAAGAATAAGAGCGTCCGAAGCGCTCGACTGATGCGGACGCGAGATCCCCGCAACTTCCGGCCCACGCCCCCTCTTCCCATGATCCGGGAACCGCTTAGCGAGCGGCGCAATTTCACGCTGTGAAGAAGGATTGGACAATGAAAGCTGCTCTTTGGGGGATACATGGCGCTCCTTATTTACCGGTGCGTTGAACTTGCACCTACGCGGGATGTACCTGATGCAGGAGTGACATTGTCCGTTGGAGGGCTTATCTAGCAAGTGATTTGGGGTTCATTCACGGATAACGGCGCCAAATGGGCGGCTAACGTGTAAAGTCAGCAACCCCTGCGGCAGACGGCGGCTCTAATCCGGCGGCAAAATCGATCTCGACCACAGAGAAGCTAAGAAAGGGATTCACGAGAATTCGACGTTTCGAAGTTTGCGTTAAGGCCAGCGTTAAGACGTTAAAGGTTTGTCAATAGTCGGTCCTACGCTATCGGTAGGGCAGAATGCATGTGGAAGTCTTCGACGGCTCCGTCACAATCTCGCAGAAAAGTGCGCTAGTACAGTGGCCGGCGTGTCGATCTTCGTTCAAAAGCCACGTCGGCAAGCCTCTACTCTCATAGTTTCACCAGAAGCTAACAGAAAACGGTTTAGCAATTGTCTGCGCCGGCGCGATGCCTAACAATCCCAACTACTTACAGTCGCGCTCGCTCACGAAAACTCACCTAGTGTGACCTCATTCGTCACTTTCAGGACACCACTCGGGACAGTAAGTTCGAAGGTTCAGTCGTCAAGACAATCCAATAAATTCCCATAGACGAATCAGCCTTAGTGAGGGAGAAGGGAAGAAGCAGGCCGCCTCAGGCTGCAATACCAAGTCCCGGTCATGGGCTCGCCGCGATCAGTATCGCTTTTCGGATGCACGGCGACAACCCAGCGCGTCCGTCGCGGTGCAGAAACGGCATATTGGAAACGCCGAACCCGGTTCTCCAAACAAGCTAATAAAAGTCAACCCGCGGTGGGGCTGAATCCCTGGGTTTGCGATCGCATCGCATTCGGCTAGTCCTTGCTTGAAACCGGACCACTCATGTGCCCTCCGGAGAAATACAGGGATAGGGCCCCAGTTCATCGTCGCGCAGTCCATTCTCTGCAGTCCGGTTTGAGGACGAAATATTGCAAAATACTGGCATGTTTCGCGATTTCGGAGTTAGGAGCGGCGGAAATCCTCTGCAGTTGAGACTGCGTGGCGGAGGAAGAGAGATTCGAACTCTCGGTACGGTTTTGTCGCGCTAAGGCTCGACGTGTCCGTAAGTTGCAGATAGCAAAACCTTGCCAGAGAATTTCACCCGAAACCCGACATCAGAACTGGGCAATCAGTCCGGTTTCGATTCGCCATCTATTCGTACCTAAACGGCAAACGCCATGCGATTCTGCGGCAAGAATGGTCACGTTGCGAGGTTCCCAGGCAACCTGATGGGGTTCGCAGGTGCCTGCCTACCGCGCAGTCCGAAAAGCGAAAAATCTATCCGCGGGGAGTGCTCCAAGAAAGGCAAATAAATAGAGAACTTCAGAGATTCTTGCTCATGCTTCCTGACTTCCGCCTCTTGGTTAGGAATTGGAAACATCGTTAGTTTGTAGACCTGTTGGTGTCGCGGAGAGAGCCAACCTCCTAGAAGCCGATTTATGGATTTCTTGGAACGGAATCGCGCTTCGCTTACCTGCGTTTAATGATGAATACCGTCTTGTCGTCAATGACAGCGGGTTCGCCGATTTGCTGCAAGTGTTCATCACGCTTGACGGCATAACCCAGCAGCACGTTGCAGATTTCCCGCGCGGGCAATGCGGTACCAATTGATTCGCTAGCTCCGATCTGCTAACGGCACTCGCCAACTGATCCAGGAAGACCTGGCCCGGCAATAAAAGCTGGCACCAGGGCTTCAACCCGCTACTCGCACACATTTTGTGACGCGCCGCCTGCCCCTCGCTTAAGAGTCGAGATGCCCTGTACGAGTAGAAAGGCCCGCAGTATATAGTTTCGTAACAAAGTCGACAGTTATGAGCATGTTATCCACAGGGCTGCGTTTGCCTGGTTACCGTGTTGAGTAGGTTTACTAATGCACACTTAGATAGTAGCTTACGTCGTAAAGTCAGCACGATGGTTAGTGGCATTCTGTTCTGTTTCCAGAACAGAAACAGGAAGTTATCGTCTGTTCTGTTGAGTTATGAGATAGTCTGCGCCAAGTTTTTGCGCTAGGTCGCCTAATCAAGACAGGCAGAACGACGCGATCTTCCCAGACCCAACGTTTAGCAGAAAATTATACAAGCATATAGAACAATCCAAACCTGGCAAGCTTTGACGGCGGTTAAGTTTCATCGCAGAAGCGGGACACTCACCATGCTTGAGACTGAACATTACAAACCGAAGCGCGTCGATACAGCCCAGTTCCATATTCAGGCGGTGCGGAGGGTAATCGGCGTGATCCGCGAGCGTTTGGACGACAGCATCTCGCTAAAGGAAATGGCCGCGCTCGCGTACATGAGCCGTTTCCATTTCAACCGGATATTTCGCCAAGTCACCGGCTTGCCGCCACGGAGGTTTCTGAGCGCTTTGCGGGTACAGGCCGCCACTCGCCTCTTGTTGGACACGGACGACAGTGTTACTGACATTTGCCTAGACGTCGGTTACAACAGTTTGGGCGCGTTCAACCGCCGGTTTGCTAACGTATTGGGAATCTCGCCCATGAGGCTGCGGGGGATGCGGCAGACGCCGGCCGAAGATCTGCTGGTGCAGACCGAAGGGAATCCGCAAAAAGCGCCGGCGGAGAGCGAAGCCTTAGTCGTGGGACGGATTCAGGCGCCTTTGTCTTTTTCAGGCCCAATTTTTGTTGGGCTTTTTGCGACCGCGATTCCGGAAGGTGCGCCGTTGGCCTGTGCTATCCAGCACTTGCAGGGGGCTTTCCAAATCCCTCGTGCACCTAGAGGACGGCACTACCTCTTTGCAGTCGGACTACCCTGGCCAGACATCATCGACGACTATTTCAAGCACGATTCCGCACTGCGAGGTGGCGGTGAACTTGTTTGCGTAGACGAGGGCATCGTGGAATGCGGAGACATTTGCCTGCGAGCGGCGATGCCGACAGATCCTCCCATCAATGTCAATCTTCCGGTGCTTTTGAGTAAGGCTCGGAGCTTGAGCAAGGCCGCATAGAAACTGTACTTCATTGGTCAAGGCATAAGAGCGGTGCCGACTAACTCCCATTTCGCGAAGCTCCCCATCAAAGTGCTGGTGGTGTGGGGTGCAATCGCCGTGACTTGGTGGAGTGCTCGACTGCCGCAGCCACGCCCTGTAGAAGCGGCAGCGATGGCGAAGCGCTTTCATTTCCAACGGACAGTTCTGACGCCGCTCCGTCCGGCGGCGCAGAATCACCGGAACGTCAATCCGAAGTTACAGGGAATTGTCTCGTGGATCTCAACGGTCGGTGCCGGGGTTGCGCTCGGAGATCTTGACGGCGATGGACTGGCGAATGACTATTGCCTCGTCGATCCTAGAACCGATGACGTCATTGTTTCGCCAGTGCCCGGAACTGGCGAGCGGTACCCTTCGTTTACTCTGCGACCTGATCCATCCGTATACGACCCAGCTACGATGGCCCCGATGGGCTGTTTGATGGCAGACCTAAATGAAGATGGGTTGATGGACTTAGTGGTGTATTACTGGGGCCGGACGCCAGTTGCTTTCCTGCAGCTAGAACGCGCGGATAAGAGACTATCTTCTAGGAGTTTTCTCAGCCAGGAGTTAGTTCCAGGTAAAGAACGCTGGTACACAAATGCCG
This sequence comes from uncultured Acidobacteriaceae bacterium, assembly GCA_963771965.1. Taxonomy (GTDB): domain Bacteria; phylum Acidobacteriota; class Terriglobia; order Terriglobales; family Acidobacteriaceae; genus Sulfotelmatobacter. Next base: position 490,701 of record CAVYVM010000011.1, on the reverse strand, counting down.
GATTAGTGGCCGATATGGATGGGGACGGCCACGCCGACCTTGTATTCGGGAATTACTTTGCGGATGGTTCCGTGGTGCTGGGAGGCGATGGGCCGGTCGAGATGCAATCGTCGATGTCGCGCGCGGGCAACGGTGGCAGCAAAACAATTCTTCTGTGGAAGTCTGCCAGTGCGGGCGAGATGCCAAAGGTGGAGTACCAGCGCGCCACGCAGATTGAACCCCTGCTCGGCACCGGATGGACCCTGGCCATTGCTGCCTGCGACATTGACGGCGACCTGCTGCCCGAACTTTATATCGCCAATGATTTCGGTCCGGATTTGCTGCTGCACAACGAATCCACGCCGGGTCACCTTGCGTTTCGCCGGTTGCGCGGCCAGCGCGGCTGGACGACGCCGAAGTCCAAAGTGATTGGACAGGACTCCTTTAAAGGAATGGGGGTCGACTGCGGGGATCTGAATGGGGATGGCATTCCGGATCTGATGGTGAGTAACATCACCGATTCTTATGCATTGGAAGAAAGCAACCTGGTCTATGTAAGCACGGGAGACACACACGCGATGGCGGCAGGAAAGGCGCCTTACAAAGAAGCTAGCGAAAACTTGGGGCTGGCACGAAGTGGATGGTCGTGGGACGTGCGCTTTGGAGATTTCGATAATGATGGTGTCCCGGAAGTGGTGCAGGCCACCGGATTTGCGAAAGGATCGGTTGATCGCTGGCCAGAATTGCAGGAGCTCGCAATGGGAAATGACTTGATGTTGCGCAGTCCCGCACATTGGCCACATTTCTCCTCGGGCGATGACTTGAGCGGAGCGAACGATCACGACCGCTTCTACGTGCGTGCCGCATCCGGAACATATTTCGATTTTGCGTCCGAGGTGGGGCTGGCAGATTCCCAACTTACGCGCGGCATTGCGATGGGCGACGTGGATGGCGATGGGCGACTGGATTTTCTGACGGCAAACCAGTGGGGAGACTCTTTTCTTTTTCGCAACCTCAGCGAATCCACAGGGGCATTTCTGGGACTGCATGTTCTTGAGAAAATTTTACCCGGGGCTACGGCGATCAGCGCTGGTCACGCAAGGCAGGGTATTCGCGCTTACCCGGCATTCGGAGCGCGAGTCACTGTCTATCTGCCCGACGGTCGAAAGCTGGTGAAAGAGGTCGATGGAGGCAATGGACATTCGGGCAAGAGCAGTCCCGATGTTCACTTTGGCCTCGGCGTGGTGGATCAGAGTCCGCTTCACGTTTCGTTCGATTGGCGAGATCGGCAGGGCAGGGTCCGGCATGACGACGAAAATCTGATGCCCGGCTGGCACACAGTTCAATTGGCGGGTGTCAACAAATGACTGCACACCAGATGGATGCATGGGTTCATGCGCGGCGCATAGCCGGCCTGCGGCGATTCGCCGCCGCGATCACAGTCTTCAATATTCTGGGGCACACGGTGTTCGGGTTCGAACAATCGTGGGCACAGCCCTTGGTTTCGTTGGCGACCACCTACGCCTGCGAAATATTTTGTGAGTGGATGGAAGCGCGCGCGGAACGACGGCCGCCACGGTTCATCGGAAGCTGGCAGGAGTTTATAGACTTCTTGCTGCCTGCGCACATTACCGGACTCGCGGTTGCGATGCTGCTTTACAGCGGCGATCGCCTTCTGCCTACGGTGCTCGCGGCAGCGGTTGCTATCGCATCCAAGAACACGCTGCGTTTGAAGATTGACGGGCGCGTGCGGCACTTTCTGAATCCGTCCAATTTCGGAATCACGGTCACACTGCTGCTTTTCCCATGGGTCGGCATCGCGCCACCGTATCACTTTACGGAAAATCTGCACGGCGCTTGGTATTGGATTCTACCCACGATTATTTGTGTTTCGGGCACATTGGTGAACTACCGCTTCACGGGGAGGACACCTCTGATCGCCGCATGGTGGGCTGGCTTCGTAATGCAGGCGGGGCTGCGCAGCCTGCTATTTGGGACGTCGTGGATTGCAGCTTTGAATCCGATGACGGGCGTTGCTTTTGTCTTGTTCAGTTTCTACATGATCACCGATCCAGCTACGACGCCGTTCGATAAGAAAAGTCAGATTCTTTTCGGCTTCTCAGTGGCGGGAGTTTACGGTGTGCTCGTGTGCATGCACGCGGTATTCGGCCTCTTTTTCGCCCTGACCACTGTTTCCGGGCTGCGGGGCCTCGCGCAATACGTGGGGAGCCGCAGCCGGGCAGCGTATCCGGCAAGGGTTCCGGCACACGCGACCGCAGCCGTGCGCAAGACTGCATAAGCTGTCTCCGATCGGCGATTTAATTTGTCCGCGAGAACGTGCGATATGGCCGGCATTCTGCAAAAGTTGCTAAGCATTTCTCCGATGGAGGCGAGTTTTGCCCGGAGAAAGTTTCATGTTCATCGCGACTCGACGCGCCGGCGTCTGGAGCAAGTGGGAGAAACATTTCTGCGAGGGTATCACTTAGCGCTCGCCGACCAAGGGATCGAATTGCTGGTGGAGCAGTTGGACGAAATCGATTTGGAATTTCGGGGTTACGGCTTTGAAGGCGCGGCCATGGGCCTAGACATTCTCGATCAGTTGCAGCCGTGGAAAGCGCAGCGGATCCCCGAGTTGTTGCGCGGTCATGGAAAACCGCACGTGTACATGGTGCATGTGGGAATTGGGTGGTCAATGGCGCGCTTGCGTTTTGGAATTAAACGGCGGCTGGCGAGGTTGGATTCCCTGCTACGGTGGCTGGCGCTGGATGGATTCGGTTTCCACGAAGGTTACTTCCACTGGCCCCGCTACGCGGCCGGGGCAACTCCGCGGTTCACGATGCTTCGCGGATACGGCTGGCGGTGCTTCGACCAGGGTTTGGGACGCAGTCTTTGGTTCGTAAGCGGCGCTGACCCGAAATATATTGCCTCCGCAATCATGCGCTTTCCGGAGGCGCGACGCGACGATTTGTGGAGCGGAATCGGCCTAGCCTGTACCTATGCGGGTGGCGCCGACGGCAGCGATGTTCGGATGCTTCGCCTTGCTTCTGGGCGGCACTGGCCACACCTCGCACAAGGGGCTGTGTTTGCGGCAGGTGCCCGACAACGCGCGGGAAACATGGCCCCACAAACAGAGATGGCTTGCCAGTGGCTCTGTGGACTTTCGGCGCTGCGGGCAGCTGAATTGTGCGACGAAACGTTGTGCAGCGTGACAGAGAACGACACTCCCGCCTACGAAGAGTGGCGAAGGCGCATCCGCGAGCATTTGCAGTTCGATGAATTCTCTTGGCGGGAGCGTTCGCGCGCTTCCGATTTGGTGACGGCGGCGAGAAGCATATGAGTTCAGAAATCGCCATTGTTGGAATGGCATGTTGCTACCCGGATGCTAACAACCCCCGCGAACTCTGGGAAAACGTGCTGGCACAGCGGCGGGCGTTTCGGCGGCTGCCGCCGGAGCGGCTGCGGTTGGAAGATTATTTCTCGAATGACGCCAGCGTGCCCGATGCAATCTATGCGAGCGAAGCCGCGGTGATTGAGGGGTACGAATTTGACCGGGTGCGATTTCGGGTAGCCGGGCCTACTTTCCGCAGCGTCGATCTGGCGCACTGGCTGGCGCTCGACGTTGCGGATCAAGCCCTGAAAGATGCAGGTTTCGTCGATGGTCAAGGACTTCCACTGGAGACTACGGGAGTGCTGGTAGGCAATACATTGACCGGCGAATTCTCGCGCGCGGCCACATTGCGCTTGCGCTGGCCCTACGTTCGCCGTGTGGTTGAGGCGCGAATGGGCGCTGAGGGGTGGGACAAGTCCCGGCGTTCAGGATTTCTGGATCAACTGGAAGAAGAGTACAAAGCGCCTTTCCCAGAGGTGGGCGAAGAGAGCCTCGCCGGGGCGCTCTCGAATACGATCGCCGGACGCATCTGCAATTACTTTCACTTCGGCGGCGGCGGTTACACGGTGGATGGCGCATGTTCCTCTTCGTTGCTCGGAGTGGCGAAGGCATGTTCCGCACTGGAAGCTGACGAACTCGATGCGGCCCTGGCGGGCGGAGTGGATTTGAGCCTCGATCCATTCGAACTGGTGGGCTTTGCAAAGGCAGGCGCGCTGGCGCATGGCGAGATGCGGATCTACGACAAGGAATCGACCGGATTTCTGCCTGGGGAAGGCTGTGGATTCGTTGTGCTCATGCGAATGGCGGATGCGATCGCGCAGCATTTGCAAATCTATGCAGTGATTCGGGGTTGGGGAATTTCGTCTGACGGCGGCGGCGGCATCACGCGTCCTGAAGTGTGCGGGCAGAGATTGGCATTGGAACGCGCCTACCATCGCGCCAACTTTGGATTCGATTCGGTTGCGCTGATTGAGGGTCATGGCACGGGCACGCCGGTAGGCGATGAAGTGGAGCTAAAGACGCTGTGCGCAATGCGGGAGGCAGCGGGTGGAAAAGGACAGCCCGCCGTGATCGGATCCATCAAAGCCAACTTCGGCCACACCAAGGCGGCTGCAGGTGTGGCGGGATTGATCAAGGCAACGCTTGCGGTTCATCACAAGTTGTTACCTCCAACTACCGGAACCCGCGAGCCTCGTTCCGAAGTTGATGGCGAGGACGCAATGCTTCGAGTTCTTGCGGAGGCGGAGCCATGGCCCGCGGACATGCCGGTGCGCGCGGGAGTCAACTCGTTCGGCTTTGGCGGTATCAATGTTCACGTCACGATCGCAGGCTGCGAAGGCGAATGCAGAACTCGATGGACCGCCAGTGAGAAGGCTCTGACAACCTGCCCGCAAGATGTCGAAGTATTTTTTCTCGATGGAGATTCGGTTTCCGAACTGGCTGGGAAGATTGAGCGACTAGCGCATCTCGCGCCCAATCTTTCTTCTTCAGAGTTGACAGATCTTTCTATTAGTTTGGCAGGTCAGGCGGAGAATGGGCCAGCGCGGGCTGCCTTGGTGGCGGCAACTTCCGCGGAACTCGCGGAACGCCTGCACAAGTTGCAGGCGCTGATTCTAGACGGTGAAGTTCGCCACATTGACACCAGTGATGGAGTGTTTTTGTGCATCGGTGGCGAGGGCCCGCGCGTCGGACTTTTGTTTCCTGGACAAGCTTCGCCCGTGCGACTGCAATCCGGCATTCATGGACGCCGTTTCGAAGAGATTGCAGCGTTGTATGAGTTGGCGGCTTTTCCTAGGGACCACGAGAGCAGTTCGACCGAGGAAGCGCAACTCGCGATTATTACGGCGGAGCTCTCTGGTCTTCAAATACTCGAAAACTTTGGGATCACAGCCACTGTTGCCGTCGGCCACAGTCTGGGCGAGCTTGCCGCTTACTGTTGGGCTGGTGCCCTCGATGAAAGTTCCCTTCTCAAGTTAGTTTGCTTGAGAGGCAGGCTCATGTCCCGGGTCTCAGGACCGCGCGGCGCGATGGCGAGCATTGGAGCGACCGCGGAGGATGTTGAGTCACTCATGGAAGATGGCGAGGAAATTGTGACGGCGTGCTTCAATGCAGCTCGCCAGACAGTCGTCTCTGGGGAAAGCGACGCGATTGCGGCAGTTGTGTCTCGCGCGCAGAAGCGCGGCTGGACAGCGATCCTGCTTTCCACGGCAGACGCGTTTCACTCGCCCTTGATGGCGCCAGTCGCGGAGGCGTTTCGCAGCGGGCTGGCCAGCTTCGAGTTGCGGCCACTGCGCAAGACCCTGATCTCCACCATTACTGGTGCGGAGATTACGGGTGAGTCTCAGTTGCGCGATCTGCTGGTCGGACAGTTGACAAGTCCGGTGCAGTTTATGCAGGCAATGTCCGAGGCAAAGAGCAGCGCGGATTTGTTCATTGAGACCGGTCCCGGAAATGTTCTCACACACCTTTTGAAAAGCGTTACGGATGTGCCAACCATTTCGCTCGACATAGCGGGACCTTCCCTAGCTGGGTTATACATGGTGCTGGGGGCGGTTTATGTACTTGGCGGACCGGTGCAACTGGAGCCGCTGGTCAAGAACCGATTTGTGCGTCCCTTTGATTTCACCCGTCAGCCAAAGTTTTTTGTCAATCCATGCGAGCTCGCCCCGGTTTCTGCGAGTGATGAGCGGAAACCACGCCAGGCGCTATTACCCGAACCGGAGAAAGTTCCGAAGAATCGTGGGCTGCGGGAAACGCCGGTTGTGGCAAATAACGGTAACGGCAATATTGCGCATCTGGTTCGCACTCTCGTCGCGCGGCGTACCGAGCTGCCACCGGATTCCATAGCTGAGACTGCGCGGTTGTTGCGGGACCTCCATCTGAACTCCATAGTTGTGAGTGAGATCGTCGCGTCCGCGGCGCGGGAACTAGGGGTTAAGCCTCCCGCACATCTTCTGAGTTTCGCCGACTCGACTGTAGGTGAGCTAGCGCAACGTCTGGAGCAGTTGCGTACTTCTCAAGGGACTGCGCCGGTGCAGGAGACGGTGCCCGCCGGAATCGATGACTGGTGCCGTGCATTCGTCGTGGATTGGACGCCCCGTGCGCTTCGAGAACATCCTAAGATCAAGTCCGCTCCAGGCAGATGGAGTGTCTTCGGTGCACTCGATCATCCCCTATTGCAAACGTTGCGGGGAACCGCGCTGCCCGGCAATGGCGTGGTCGTGTGCATGTCCGGGGCTGCTATCGAAGAGCAATTGAATTTGCTTCTTACTGGCGCTCATAAGGCAATTGAAACGGATGAGGCGGAGAAATATTTCGTAGTGCTGGGACCGGTTGCGGTTGCGGGTGCCTTTGCAAGAACGATAAATCTGGAGCATCCGGGAATTTTCACTCGCGTCATTGAGGCGCCGCTGGGATCCGACGCGGTCCGTTACCTGAAGGTGGAATTATCGGGATCTCAAGCCCACGTGGAAGCGCGTTATGACACCGGCGGCGAGCGCTACGAGCCATGTTTCGGGCTTCTCGCGCCAGTGAAAGAGGATGGGATTCCGATTCGGCGTGGCGAAGTTGTGCTGGTCAGCGGCGGAGCTAAGGGTATAGGTGCTGAATGCGCAGCGGCATTGGCCAAAGAGGCAGGCGCAAGGTTGGTTCTGTTCGGCCGGTCTCAAAAAGACGAGCCTCTAGTTGCGGCTCACCTCCGTGCGCTGGAAACAAGCGGCGTGGTGGCGAGCTATTTCCAAACCGACATCACCGATGCAGAGGCTGTGAGAGCCACCGTGAGCGCGGCGGAACAAATGTACGGTCCGATCAAGGGCATCATCCACGGTGCGGGTCGCAACCAGCCGGTGCTGGTCCGCGATCTCGATGAAGCAAAACTTCGGGCCACCGTTGCTCCGAAGGTGCAGGGATTTCGCAATCTTGTAGCGGCTGTCGATCCTGGAGAGTTACGCTTGCTCGCGACCTTCGGCTCTGTGATTGGACGCGTAGGACTGCGAGGAGAGGCGGATTACGCGCTGGCCAACGCGTCCTTGTCGGCATTAACGGAGGAATTTGCCCGCCTTCATCCGGGGTGTCGATGCCTTGCCTTCGAGTGGTCTGCTTGGTCGGGCATTGGGATGGCGGAAAGGCTGGGCAAAGTGGAGACTCTGCGCAGTGCCGGCATTGGGTCCATTCCTCCAGACAAGGGCATCTCGTGGTTTCGCAAACTGGTGGGTAGCACCGTGCCCGCGACCACAGTGGTGGTCACCAGCCGGTTGGGAGCAAACTCGCCCATTCCGATCAAAGAGGCTGCGGCGCTGCCGATGAGGCGCTTCCTGGAGCGTCCGCGCGTTTACTATCCGGGAGTTGAGTTAGTCGTAGAAGCCGACCTGACGACGGCTTCGGATCCTTACTTACTCGACCATGTTTTCCACGGTCAACCATTGCTGCCTGCGGTTATGGGCATCGAGGCGATGGTGCAGGTGGCGATGGCGGTCCGCGCGGAAAAACAAATCCCTGCCGTGGAAGATTTGCGCTTCGAGCACCCGATTGTGGTCGAGTCTGGGTCTCGAGTTACGTTGAGAATTGCTGCGCTCGTACGGGAAACTGGCTTAGTCGACGTAGTTATTCGCAGTTCACAAACTTCATTCCAAGTGGACCACTTCCGGTGCTCGTGCGCGTTCGGGGATGCACCGGTCTTCTCTTCGAGCAGCCATTTTGAGCATGTGGCGCCGCCAGAGGCTTCTTCTCTGCCGTTGGACCCACTACGCGACCTCTATGGAAGCTTGCTTTTCCAGGGACCTCGCTTCCAGCGGGTCGCAGGATATCGAAGGCTAAGTGCGCGTTTCTCGTCGGCGGAGATTGGTCCCGCTACGCATCGGGCAGGTTTCCATCGAGCCGGTGCACAGCAAGCATGGTTCAATTCCTACTTGCCTGCATCTTTGGTGCTGGGCGATGCCGCTGCGCGTGACGCTGCTCTGCATTCCATCCAGGCGTGCGTTCCGGATGCGACTCTGCTTCCGGTAAGTGTGGACCGCATCTCCCTGCGCCAGCTGGGTAGCGACGAAAGTCTGATCGCGCATGCTTCCGAGCGTTGGCAGGATGGAAGTACGTATTGTTACGACCTCGAGTTGCGGACGCCGGAGGGTGCGCTTCGCGAGTGCTGGCAAGGTCTTCGATTGCGCAAAATGGAGGATGCGAAGACACAAGATTTTCCGGACGCATTGGCCTCGGTTCTTTTGGAGTGGAGAGTTCGAAGAGCGACGCCCGCAACCCGGGTGTTTGCGGCTTTCGAGCGCGATAAGAATATGGACCGGTGCCGGCGCAGCGAACACGCCATCCAACGGGCGCTGGGTTCATCGTGGCCGGTGCGCTGGCGCGCCGATGGAAAGCCCGAAGTTGCCGCTCCCATGGCCGTCTCAGCGGCCCACAGCAATGGCCTCACGCTGGCAGTCGCCGCGGTGGGAGAGGTTGGGTGCGACCTGGAGCCCATTTGTCAGAGAGCGGAAGAAGTGTGGCGCGATCTGCTGGGACCGGAGCGCTGGTTGTTAGCGCAACTGATAGCCCGCCAGGCGCAGGAGGATATCCACACTGCGGCAACTCGTGTGTGGACCGCGATGGAGTCGTTGGCAAAGGCGGGCGTTTCGCAGAACGGCCCTCTGGTATTGCTGTCGCCCCCGCTCGACAGCAAGGGCGGCATTTCCCTGGGCGCTCCCGGTGTGACGGTGACCACTTCGGTGTTACGCCTCCAGAGCGATCCAATGCCGTACGCAGTTGCAGTTCTGACGAGGAGCGAGGCATGCGAAGCTACGAGTACAGACACCGAGTCGGTTTTGAAGAGACGAACGTCGTAGGAAACGTCTATTACACGAACTATATCCTTTGGCAGGGCCGTTGCCGGGAGATGTTCCTGTACGACCACGCTCCGCAGCTGGTTCATGAACTGGATCACGGACTTGCCATGGCCACCACCCGCGTATCGTGCTCTTACTACGAAGAGCTAGCGGCGTTTGATGAGGTCGTGATTCGCATGAGTGCCGGAAATATGACGCCGAGCCGGTTGACGATGGTGTTCCGCTACTACCGCGTTTTGCCAAATGGCGAGGAGAAGCTCGTGGCTGAGGGCGAGCAGGAAGTGGTTTGCGTTAAACGGCAGGCCGAAGGCATCGAGCCGGTCCCGCTTCCCGAGGTTTTGCGCGAGGCGGTCGAGCTTTACATGCGCCCTACAGTGGCAGCCTTGACCTAGGTCTGACGAACTCGCAGCACCGGTGATCCGGATCAGTCGCCTTGGTTGTCTGGGCCGAGACGCTCGCAGAATCCTCTGGTGTAGCCTGTTGTGCACGGAGTGCTGGTGCAGTTAGCATTCCAAGTTGGGCCCGCACTACCTCCCGCAATAGCATCGAGAGTTTGTGTGTCCAGGTCGCGAAGCGTTAATTTCTTGATGGTCAGTTTGTTCAGCTTCTTCACGTCTGTCCTCCTCTTAACAATTGTTCAGTAACAACGGCCAGTCAAACGAAAACGAGGGTACGCCGGAAGCCAACACCTTGTGATTGTCCTGTCAAACTTTCTTACTAAGTCCTGTCAACTTTCTGTGCCCCATCTCTGCTCGTCGGCACTATCTTAGGAATAACAATGTCAAGACAACACCTACTTACCTAAGCGATCGGTCTATTCTAGTCTTTTAGCGGTAAGTGGACAGAGTGATGCGGAGGCGGCTGGCGACCTCGCGATCACCTGCAAACGCAGGAATGAACTTCCATTTCCTGGCTGCGTAGATGAGATCTTTATCGGAAACCCCCACGGGTTTCACGGACCATACCTTTCCCGCTGCATCAATCACCAATTCGATCATCTGCTCCGATTGCGCCAGCGGCTCTTGAACACCAAGGGGAGGCGGACGCCGAAGCAGAATAGGCTGGGGGCGTATGTCAACGTAAGGGAAATGCCCCATATTACCTTCGGGGGGTTCTGTTATCGCGTCAAAGATAGAGGCGTGTTTCTTAAGATGGAACCGGGGGCTTCCAGCAGAAACACCGTCGATTTGTGAGCGGATGCCACGGGCTCGCGCATTCGAAATGGCGACGCGGATTCGATCCAAATCCCCTGGAGGCCACATATCGGCAAGGGCGCGCCATCCCTCCTGCTCACGACCGCTGTTAAGGTAAGACCACACAATTTCCAGCACCTTAATCTTTACTGTTCGCAAGCGCCGCATCCGATCCAGGGTTAAAAGAGTTAAAGAAGAAGTAACCGCTAACTTACCATCGCTCGCGCGAAAATCATTTAGATCTTGCGCACTAAGATCAGCTCGCGCTTTAGCGATTTCCTCGTCAAACTGGGATTGGAATTCGGCACTTACATCCATAAGTTTGTTATGTTCGAATCGAAGCACCATGGTTGGTGCGGAGTCGAATTCGCCTGGACTGAGACCCTCGAAACCGTTCACCGCTACAACATCACCGGTCCATATTTCAATCTTGCCGTTCAAATCTGTATCCACAGCACTAAAGAAATCTCCTCCCGTTATTGTGCGTAGCAATCTTGGTGGTTTTTGCAGAGAGTAAATGCGATACGTCATATCCCAGTCGGACGCGGATTTCTTTACTTGGAACGCAACGACTGGCGTGCCAAGACCCAAATCCACGCCCAGCACGTCAATGTCAACTTGTGAGGCTTCCCCTGCCACGGACACGTCTCGCCTGTCCCAAGCAAGCGACCCATCGCAAGATCGCTTCGCCAATCCGCCATTCCTTGCGGCACCCACAATCACGCTCACTCCCGTCACGAACTTTGTCTCGAACTTGCCATATCCATCGTCGCAAACCACGTCCCGAGTTTGTCCTGAGCAGACATTGAAAACGACGCAAGTGAATCCGAACAAGAGGAGGGTATTAACCCACAAAATATGGAGGGGACGCGTTCCGGAGGCCTGCGGAAGTGACATTCTCGTTCTGCCGATTTGAAGATCACTCTAATATATTCCGCGCACAGCCCTTCGTGATTTTTCTCTACTCGATCTAATTCAACGACCGACTCGTTAGGAAGCCAGCGTGCGGGAATCAACCGTAAGCGGGGCGCATCGGTGTTGAAGCACCGATGCGCCCCTAACCAAAGTCGCCTGAGATCGAGGCAACATGGCTCCTACAAAAGGTAGCGGTTTCGCTTTCCTTCTTCAATCCGCGCACCCCAGTTTTGTCCATGCGAGTTCCATTTCTGGAACTTCAGCCTCCTCTGATGGCCATCACTCAAGGAGATCAAAAATGCAAAGAGCACATTTGTTTGAAGCGCTGTTGATGGTGAATCAAGGAATCGACAATGCCGTCCAGGGACTGCAACGGCTCAAGAAAAAATCGGATCTGCTGCAGGAACCTTATAGAGAAGCCATCGGTCGCTTGGAATCAGATCGCAAGCAATGGAATCTGCGTTTCTTCGCTGCCATGGAAACAAGTCAGCAGAGTGACACGGAGCAATTGGCGAGTAGTCGAGCGTAACATCTTGCTCTGCGATTGGGGAACTGACCCACTCAAGCCAAAAAACGGCTTGAGTGGGCTACCCAACGGCCCATTCCGATTTAGCCGGAAGCACTGTTTCCAGGGAGTTAGGGCAGGCACTTGCACTTCCTGCGATTTTAGCAATATGGGAGTAGTCATTTCTTAGGGTGGCGGATCAAACTGTACACGCCTAAAGGTAACTAGGGCATAACAGGAGGGTGCGAGATGAAGCGTTTTACTTGGTTCGTAGCAGTAGTAGCTCTAGCAGCGATGTGCTCGGGGATTGCGGCAGCCCAGTGTGCCGGTAATGTGAATCCAGGGGGATTCGACCTTCTTCAAACTCCGAACGGATCCACGGACAATTTGAGCAGTATTGGCCTCGGCACCGTCACCTTTCAGGGAGTAGCTTTGCCGTCCATTGCACAGGCTGGCACTTCCGATACTATTGTGTGCCGCATAACTGCCCTCACCTATCCAATCCCCAGTGGCGGCGAAAACCTGAATATCCAGATCGTCGCATTGCTGCTCCAGAGCACTGGCACCGTAATCTGCAACAGTTCACTCTGCGGGAGCTATTCCGGGCAGCCAGTGACCGTATATGCCACGATTAACCAGACCAATGGGGTCATTCCCCTGAACCAGTTGCCGCAACCGGACTACCTTACGCCTTCGACCGGATCGATGACGGTCTATTCGAATTCCACATTTAACACGAATGGAACGACCGTCCAGGCCGACCTCATCGTGGTGCCGCCGGGAGGCGCGGTCACGAGCACCCCAATCTTCACTACGCCCATGCCAAGTGATTCGATATCCGCGAGCGGCAGTTCATGGACCACCACTGCCCCAGCGGGCTATCCAACGCCCCCGTCCTTTCCACCGGGAGGCTTTTATGTAAACTCGTTCGCGAGTTCAGGGGTACAGTTCGTCACGGTGCTGATTCGTGGCGCGAAGGTTTTTCTGTATGGGTTGGCTTTCCTCCTTGTTGGTATCGCGGTACTGAAAACTCGGACCGGCATCAACAGCGGCAGATTAAACTTGCGCCCCGCTTATTTACTTGTGTTGGCTGTTATCGCCTGCTTCCTGGGATGGAAATCGGGCAGCTTTGCCTTTCCAATGGTTGCTCATGCCAAGGCCGTATGCGCGTCGCCCGGGCCGGTTACAGTTTGGGTGAAGGAAGGCGGCACTTACGTGAAACACACGATACAAACCGCAGGCTGCACACCTCAAAGTGTGAATTACAACAATAATTATTAGCGCTCATTGGAGAGGTTCGCCTAGGAACCGAGCGGAATCGGTGGTTGCCGGTGCTGTCTTAAATAGCGTGTTGCTGCCCTGAGGTGTGGCTTCCAGCAACACGGTTTTTAAGACAGCACCCGCGTCCGACTCCGTCCTGCCGTGAGCTTCTGGGAGAACTGGCGGCGCTCATGAGTGTTGACAAAGCCACCTGCGGCGGATAGTCTGCGTCGCAACTCGAAAGGAACCTTATGAAACTGTCCGCTCTCGCCCTGTTCTTGGTTGTATTCACCTGTTCAGTTTTCGCGCAAGGCGTTTTGATCGGCACCATTGACGTCAACGGCGACGGAGTCGCCGACAATATCTACAACAGCGGCTCGTCCATCACCATCGTCCACGGCAACAACGGCGGCACGCGTTCCTATTTCATCAGTTCCGGCTCATGGTCGCTGGTGTTCGGCAACAGCTCCAGCATTGTTGACCTGGACGGCGTTGCCGGCGCCGAAATACCCGTGAATGTAGGTGGGGCCCTAATGGTCATCACTGACAAAACCCAAAGTGTCCATAACTACAATTTCAGCGGCGACTGGGCAGTGGCACCGGGCGGCATCACGGACATGGATGGGGTGGCGGGCGCCGAAATGGCGGTAATCAACGGCTCCTATTTGACCATCATCACCCAACGCACATTCAATGTCGTCAGCTACAACATTGGCACCAATTGGTCCATCGTGCCCACGGGCATCACCGATATGGACGGCGTCGCAGGCGCCGAAATCGCGATGGCAAGCGGATCGAATCTCGTGATCGTCACTCCCAAAACTTCCAGTATGCACTCCTACACAATCGGCGCGAATTGGGCCGTCGCTACCAGCGGCGTGAACGGGGTCAGCGACATGGATGGCAAACCCGGAGCGGAGCTGGCAATCGTCAGCGGGTCAAATCTGGTGATCGTAACTCCGCGCACCCAGAGCATAGCGTCGTACACGATCGCAACCAATTGGTCCATCCTCAGCAACGGCATCCAAAATTTCAACGGCAAAGCAGGAAACGACATCGCCTTGGTCGTTGGAGGAACCGGGCAGCTCCGGGTGGTTCATCCGGCAGACGGCTCCATCAACTCCTATTCCACGGGCAGCACTGGCACCAGCTGGTCTTTGACCGGATACACTCCGTATAGCAACTACATCAGGATTAAGATCTACTCCTACACTTTGGGCAAGAACCTGATCATTGACGACGCTTTGTTCGAGGTGTTGCCGGGGTAGGGGTGCTTCGCCGTTGTGGTTGCCCATCTTTAAGATGGGCAACCATCGATTTCCCGATGAGACCGTTTTTATTCGCCGAAGCTGGCGGCTGAACCAACCTTCATGCTCTGCTATTTTTTACGGCGAATTTGTCGCTGATCGATCGTGTGGTTTTTCTGGATGAGGTGGCCACAAGGATGGCGGACAAACTGATGGGCAACACTTAGTTGGGAGAATCGATTCGCGCCGACCAAATTTAGTACCGGCGTCGAGGCAAATGAAATTGTCACTATTCGGCTGATGTTACCTCTAGACAGCAAGCACCGAAAACCAGCAACCCTGCTTTGGACAGTGCTTAACGGCCCTTGCAGATAATCGTCGGCACCTCGTCTTTGGCGCTTCCCATTCGCCGGAATCGCTTTCCGAGGTGGCGACAAAAGTCAACTGGCTAGGGCCGAATCCTCGGTTTGTGATCGCATTGCATTCGCTTAATGCCCTCCTTGAAACCGGACTGCCCATAAGCCAGACAGCGGGGAGGCCGTAAGCCCGTCAGCAAAGAGGTTCGAGCCTTGATCTTTCGTATGGTTACCGAGAATCCGACCTGGGGAGCGCCGCGTATTCACGGCGAACTGCTCAAGCTCGGCTTCGATCTCTCGGAAACCACAGTCTCGCTATGGATTCGGCGATGTCCAAGAGCTCCGGATCTCGCCAAACACTGGCTGACGTTCCTCAAGAATCACCGTGAGTCCATTGCCGCAACGGACTTCTTCACCGTGCCGACGCTCACCTTTGGCGTGTTGTACTGCTTCTTTATTATGGCCCACGACCGGCGAAAGATTCTGTGTTTTTAACGTGACACGAAATCCCAACGCTCCCTGGATTGTGCAGCAGTTGCGGGAAGCGTGGCCGTATGCACCCGCGCACGAGTTCCTGTTGTTCGATCATGATTCAAAATTTGGTCGCGATGTGGTGTCGGCGGTGAAGGAAATGGGAAGCGGCCCAACACGCACTGCCTTTCGCAGTCCGTGGCAGAACGGTATTGCTGAGCGCTGGGTTGGGAGTTGCCGGCGAGACTTGCTTGACCACGTGATCGTCCTGAATGAGCGCCATCTCAAACGGCTGATGTTTGAGTACGTGTCCTACTACCACGAGGATCGAACGCACCTGGGGCTCGCGAAGGACACGCCAGCAGGTCGGCCAATAGCGGTCCGCTCAGGGGCTGAAAGCGAGATTCAGTCCTTGCCACGGCTCGGTGGGCTGCACCATCGCTACGCAGTGGCAGCGTGACTTAAGAGCTATTCTGCTGACGACCAAGCTGTTTCTCTTTTATCAGAGCCGAGGCACAGCCTTTGTCAGGTCCACGTTCTTGGGGAGCAACTCGCGCCGCCCCCTGATTAGTCTGCTATCCCAGGTCGAAGACGTTACGCCAAGTAGATGAAGTCGTTGCAATATAGCGCGCAACGTTTTGGCGAACCACAGGTGAACCAGAGTTGAGCTGGCGAACGTAATTCAGCAAACTAGTATAGATTCAGCGGAAGGCAAATAAACCATGAGATCCCACAAACGCTCTCAGAGCTGGAGTAAATAGGTATGCCCGAAGAAAAACGGACGTTTCGATCCGCAGCCTGGTTCGGTAGGGATGACAAAGACGGATTTATTCACCGCAGTTGGATGCGCAATCAGGGCCTTCCCGGCGATGTGTTCGATGGGCGGCCGGTGATCGGTATTTGCAACACATGGTCCGAGCTAACGCCATGTAATGCGCATCTGCGCACGCTCGCGGATCAAGTGAAGCGCGGAGTGTGGGAGGCGGGTGGCCTGCCGCTGGAATTTCCGGTCATGTCAATGGGCGAAACAAATCTTCGGCCAACCGCGATGCTGTTTCGCAATCTGGTCAGCATGGATGTGGAAGAAAGCATCCGCGGCAACCCCATAGACGGCGTGGTTCTGATGTGCGGCTGCGACAAGACTACGCCATCGTTGGTCATGGGAGCGGCAAGCTGCGATATTCCTGCGATTGTTGTATCCGGTGGTCCCATGCTCAACGGAAAATTTCATGGTGGGGATATCGGATCGGGCACCGTCGTCTGGCAATTCAGCGAAGCGGTGAAGGCCGGAACCATGACCCAAATCGAATTCAACGAAGCGGAGTCCTGTATGTCTCGCTCCGCCGGACACTGCATGACCATGGGAACTGCCTCGACTATGGCATCGATGGTTGAAGCCCTGGGTCTATCGCTGCCGCACAATGCCGCGATTCCGGCGGTCGACTCGCGTCGCGGAGTCCTGGCGCACATGTCCGGACGCCGCATTGTAGAGATGGTTCGCGAGGATCTGTGTATTTCCAAAGTCCTGAAGAAAGAGGCTTTCGAGAATGCCATCCGCGTCAATGGAGCAGTTGGGGGATCCACCAACGCGGTTATTCACCTGCTTGCGATCGCTGGACGAATTGGTGTTCCCCTGACGCTCGATGACTGGGATCGTATTGGTCGCAACACACCCACCTTAGTCGATCTCATGCCCTCGGGCCGCTTCCTTATGGAAGACTTCTATTATGCGGGTGGACTTCCGACGGTGATCAGAGCCCTCGACAGCAAGAACCTGCTGCATTCAAATGCGCTCACCGTTACTGGGAAGTCGATTGGAGAAAACTGCAAGGACGCCCCGAACTGGAATGAAGAGGTGATTCGACCGTTGAACAACCCCTTGGTGGAGCACGGAGGTATTGCTGTGCTACGCGGAAACCTGGCTCCGGACGGGGCCGTGCTGAAGCCTTCTGCCGCATCTCCACACCTGATGCGGCATCGGGGCCGCGCCGTCGTCTTTCGTACGATCGAGCACTATAAAGAGCGAATCGTCGATCCCGAGCTCGATGTCGACGAGAATTCTGTACTCGTCCTGCAGAACTGCGGCCCAAAGGGATATCCGGGCATGGCGGAGGTCGGAAACATGGGGTTACCGCCGAAACTTCTTGCCCGAGGCGTGAAGGATATGGTCCGAGTATCAGATGCTCGGATGAGTGGGACTGCGTACGGAACCGTGGTGCTGCATGTCTGCCCTGAGGTTGCGGCTGGCGGACCGTTGGCCCTTGTAGAGGATGGCGACGCTATCGAACTCGATGTCGACGCAAGACTTTTGCATCTTGAAGTTTCGGACGAAGAGCTCGCTCGCAGACGGGCCGCGTGGAAGCCGATTCCTTCGCCGGCTACGGGGGGCTATCAACAACTGTACGTAGAGCACGTAATGCAGGCCTCGGAGGGCGCCGATCTCGATTTTTTGGTTGGCTGCCGCGGGACTACGGTTACACGGGAATCGCACTAGAAGGAACGACCAGGAAAATCGCGCCATGGAAAGAACGAATGGATTTGCTTCTTATCCAAGCCTTCGCGATCGCATCATCATCGTGACGGGCGGCGCCACCGGCATTGGCGAGGCAATCGTCGAAGCGTTCGCGATGCAGAATGCGCAAGTAGCATTTCTAGATATACGGGATGAGGCTGCGGAGCAGCTTACTGAGAGGCTCAAGTTAGCCGGCGCGACTGTGCCGGTTTACTACCACTGCGATCTAACCGACATTGGCGCGGTACAACACACAGCACAGGCCATTCTGCACAGATTTCATACCGTAGATGCGCTCGTTAACAATGCCGGGAACGATACTCGTCATAAGACTGCGGAAGTCACATCTGTATATTGGGACGAGGTGATCGCCGTCAATCTGAAACACCAGTTCTTCATGGCTCAAGCTGTTATTCCAGCGATGCAGAAAGCGCAGCGCGGCTCAATCATTAATGTGAGCTCGATTGCATGGGTAATTCCTTCGACCAATCAAGTTGTCTACATTACGGCAAAGGCCGCGGTTGTCGGGCTGACCCGAACGCTTTCCCGCGAACTCGGTGCTCATAATATCCGTGTCAATTGCATCATGCCGGGAGCGATACTGACTGAGCGGCAGCAGCGACTGTGGCTTACCGAAGCATACAAAACAGAGATCCTAGCGAATCAAGCGCTGAAAAGAATGATCCTCCCGGAAGAAGTGGCGCGCCTGGTTTTGTTTCTGGCCTCGGACGACAGTTCGGCAATCACAAATCAGAGTTACGTCATTGATGCCGGATGGGTCTAGGTGCAACGCCCGCAAGAATTAGGATGATGGGAGAAATCAAGTGATCGGAGGACACATGCGGCCGCTCGTTGGTCCTGCAATAGTTGGGGCCATTGTCGCCCTGGCTTTTCTTGCGTTGGCAGAGTCGTCCCCGGCTCTGCCGGAGCCAAAGCCACTGGAAATCTATTTTGTGGATGTCGAAGGTGGCCAAGCCACGCTTTTTGTCACGCCGGCGGGTCAGTCTCTGCTCATCGATACGGGCTGGCCCGGCAATGCCGGACGTGACGCGGACCGTATCGTCGCGGCTGCAAAGAAGGCGAGTCTGTCGAAAATTGATTTCGTGCTACTTACTCACTATCACATTGACCATGCCGGTGGTGCTGCGCAGCTCTTCGCGAAGATTCCTGTTGGCACCTTCATCGATCATGGCGTGAACCGCGAGCCGGGCGATCAGCCAACGGAGCAGAGCTGGGAGAACTACCAGAAGCTTGTCTCAAGCCACAGTGTCAAACGAAGCATCGCAAAAGTGGGGGATATTCTTCCTATCGAAGGCCTTCGCGCGGAGATCGTGAGCGCTGACGGGGTATTACTCCAGAAGCCTTTACCTGGCTCGGGTGCGCAAAATCCCGCATGCAACAAGACTGAACAACGACCGGCGGATCAAACGGAAAACGCTCGCTCGCTGGGTACGATCATCACTTTTGGCAATGTTCGGATTCTCGATCTGGGCGATCTTACATGGAATAAGGAACTGGAACTCGTCTGCCCCACTAATAAGGTAGGACCCGTTGATGTCTTCATCGTTTCGCATCATGGCTGGTTGCAGAGCAACAGTCCGGCTTTGCTGGCTGCCATTTCGCCACGTCTTGCCATCATGGATAACGGGGCGGACAAGGGTGGTACACCTTCTTCGTGGGACATCATCAGGAAATCTTCGAAGCTCGAGGACCTTTGGCAGCTTCATTTTTCGAATGAAGGCGGTGTGGCACACAATTCCGGCGATTCCTTTATCGCGAACCTTCCCGGACCCGACGGCGGCAACTATCTTAAACTCTCAGTTTGGGTGGACGGCAAACTTGAAGTCTACAATTCGCGAACCCAGACTGCCAAAGACTATGACCCGACGCGGTGATTGCCTAGACTTATGACACCGCAAGGGACGGCTCTGGAATGGTTTCGATCCGGCCCAGCAAAAAACCATACCCAGCGATTCCGACCACGAGAAATGTGGCAGCCGCTCCAAAGGCCCAGAAAAACGAGTGTGTCGCCTGGGCAATATAACCCGTTGCAATCGGCGCGGTGATGGCCGAGAGTTGACCGCCGAAATTCAAAATTCCTCCTAATGTACCAACGCTCTCCCTCGGTGCAACCAAGGAAGGTATGGACCAAGCTACAGGCGCGGCCGCGGATAAGCCACCTATCGCCAGACTAATCCACATCAGGGCGATGGTGGCGCTCTGCGCGTAAGCCGCTCCCACCATTCCCAGGCCGAGCGTCGTTCCTCCGATGAGGATTGCCTGCCGGACGAATGAAGCATCCCTCCCGCTCTGGACCAACTTATCCACCAGCCAGCCCCCCATCAGAATGTCCGTTAATGTTGCAAAGAGCCAAGGCACGCTAGTGTAGAAAGCGGAATGCAGCAGATCGATGTGATGGGTTGAGGAGAGATACGACGGCAGCCACGTCAGCAAGAGATAGAAAGTGTAGTTGTAGGACGAAAATCCTATGACCAATCCCCAAACTTTTCGCTGGCGCAACAAATATCCGAGCGGTGCACCCTTCGCAGCCCGGACGCGGTCTTCGGGCTGCGCTCCGCCGTGGCGGATGAAATCGCGCTCCGTCGCGGACAGCGATTGGTCTTCGCTGGGATTCCGGTAGAAAGCGTAAAAAAGACCAAAATAAAAAAGACTGAGGAAGCCGGTTGCTGCAAAACTCCATCGCCATCCGAACCGCACCATCAGCAACCCGAGAGCGGGGACGCCGATGGCAGAGGCGAACTTTGAGGCGGAATCGAAAATCGCTGTCGCCAGGCTCCGCTCTTCTGCCGGGAACCAATACCCGACGGCCTTCGCATTCGCCGGAAATGTGGGAGCCTCGCCTACTCCGAGCAGAAGCCGCGCTCCCAGAAAACTCGCCACGCCCGTCGACATCGCCGCTGCAAATGAGGCCACGCTCCACAGAAATGTTCCGACCCGGCCCACCAACTTCACTCCGAACCGGTCGAGGATGAGGCCTGACGGAAGTTGAAATGCCGCGTACGTCCAGCTATAAGCGCTGAGTAAGTACCCGAACGTCACCGTAGAGATGCCGAATGCATCGTGAAGCGCAGCGTGTGAAACCGAGAGATTCACCCGGTCGAAGTAATTCACCAATACACCGAATCCCAGCAAAAGCGAGATGCCCCAACGCCGGCGCGGGACGGAACGCGGTCCGGTACTCGCAACCAGCTTCACAGTTTGAACCAGTCCCCTCGCTTCGGTACGTCCATCTCAGGCACCTGGCGAGCGCCTCCCCGACAACGGTTTCCCTGAGCCGGATGTCCCCATAACAACGATAATCATCGTCGCATGATATCCAGTTCAGTGGGGGATCACACTATATTCTTTTTGTTGGGCTGTACGACCTTTCAGGATTCTCGGCGTTTGCGTTCAAGAGAGTCCTAGAAGTGTGTCCAAAGGTGCGATGTGACCTCGATTCGCCACTTTCACATGCTGCGAAGCTGGCTTGCCATAATATCCTGCAACTCGCCTTTAGTCACGCTTCAAGGTCAGCCAGTGAGATCACTGATCTCGGTCCACACCCGTAGGGCGATTACGCAAGCGTCTTTGATTCGTCTGGTTCTGGTACGGTGAAACTCGCCGACCCACAGGATCTTCAGCGCCACGCAGAGGAGGTCCGATCACATATGGCTTGCGGTCGGCGAGATCGAAATCCCTAAACATATCAGGGCGAACCATGTAATCTTTGTGAAAGAAGGCGAAGGCATCACTCGCACCATGCATTCTCCGAAGATGGTCACTGCGCGGAACTCAATCAATGGGATCGCTCGAGATTGAATTTGCTTAACCGAAGCCGCCTCTGTCTGATGTTGCTGTGTTTCCCGCTGCTGAACTTGTTAACGCCGGCTGCGCTCGCGCAAGAAGTCGTTCAGCGAGAGGGAGCACAGATCGAGGGCATAGTCCGTGACGCGGTTGGAAAGCCGGTTGCGGGAGCTTCCGTCCGTCTCCTGGAAGAAAGTGGTTCCAGTTCTGTCGAGAGCCAAACGAACGCGGAAGGAATCTTTTCCTTCCGCGCAGTCCGCGCAGGTACGTACTCGGTAAAGCTGGAAAAATCCGGCTTTCGGGACTTAATTGAGAAATCGATAAAGCTGGATCCAGCAGAAAAAAAGCATTGTGACTTTGTCCTGCAAGCATCCACAACCACCGCTGCTTCGTCAACCGCATCATCATCGTCGTCCGCGATCGAGCTCGACGACCGGCCCAGCTTTACGGTGGCAGGCATTACCGATTCAACCGCTGGGGGCGGCCATGGGTCTGAAACTCGCATGCGAACCGGTGAAGCGCTTGCCAAGGCGACTTTGAATCTCGAATCTGGCGAATCAGCAGAAATCGCAGGAGTGGCTCCAAAAGCCGGGGAGAGTGGCCCGGAAGCGCACAAGTCTGAGAGCGAATTGCGCACTGCTCTGCGTCAGAGCCCCAGAGGCTTTGAAGCAAATCACAATCTTGGTGAGTTCTACCTCCATTCGAGAAGATGTCCCGAAGCCATTTCGTTTTTGCGGACAGCGTACGAGGCAAATCCTGCAGACCATGTAAATGCTTTCGATTTTGCGCTGGCCTTAAGCGCCTGCGAAGAGTTCTCCACGGCTCGTGAGCAGGTGAATCAAATGCTCGCGAATGACAAAGGGCTTGGCAGGCAAGACGAAGCAAGTTTGCGTCGCTTACTCGGCGATCTCGACGAAAGACTGGACGACCCGCTGGCCGCTGCTCGCGAATACGAACGCGCTGCCGGCTTGGATTCCAGTGAGCAAAATTACTTTGCGTGGGGAACGGAATTGCTTCTCCACCGAGCGGCCGCACCGGCGGTGGATGTGTTTGCCAGAGGCGCGCGCTTGCATCCTGACTCGGCAAGAATGTTAGCTGGGCTGGGCGCGGCTCTATATACCAGCGGCTCGACGGAGGAAGCGGCCCAGCGCCTGTGCGAGGCTTCCGATCTCGACCCGTCGAGATCCGCTCCTTATCTTTTTCTCGGCAAGATGCAAGAAGCAGCCTCTGCGTCACTTCCTTGCGCCGAGCAGAAACTGGCGCGCTTTGCCCATGACCAGCCAGAAAATGCTCTCGCGAACTTTTACTACGCGATTGCTCTCTGGAAGCGAGACCGAGGATTGGGGAATTCAGACGCGTTGGCGCACGCGATAGCTTTGTTGCAGAGATCGGCCGCGATTGATCCCAAATTCGATTTAGCAAATTTGCAACTTGGCAACATCTATCTTGCACGCGGAGCGCTGCCGGAAGCGCTCGCCGCTTACCAGAAGTCGGTCGCCGCGAATCCTGGTAACAGCGAGGCTCATTACGGGCTGGGATTGACATACAAGCGCCTTGGCGAAGAAGCCAAGGCGCAGCGAGAATTTGCGGAATACAAACAACTTAACCAGACGCAAGCAGCCGCAGTCGAGCGGGAACGGCGAGAACTTCGGCAATTCCTCTTCGTTTTGAAAGACCAGCCAAAAGAGTAGCGCTCAGCGACAGTCAGTTTGGACCTTCATCATGAAATCGCTAACGGCTAGCGCGCAGAGCCATTTCGCGCGCGGCACGGAGCCGTGTGACCGGATCGCCCGTGGGATGAAACTCCATCGCAACCACTCCCGCATAGTTGAGCTCCGCGAGTTTAGCAAAGATGTTCTGGTAGTTAATCTCGCCCGTGCCCGGCTCATGGCGGCCGGGAACGTCCGCGATGTGTATGAGTCCCAGATGCGAAATGCTCTTCTCGAGTTTTGCGATGAGATTACCACCAGTAATCTGCTCGTGGTAAAAATCGTAGAGCAATTGCACTTGTGGATGATCCACTTCTTGAACGACCTGCAGCGCTTCGACAATTTCGGTGAGGTAGTATTGCGGGTTCTCTTCCGGGTCTATGGTTTCAAGCAGCAACCGCACCGGCTGTCCATCGATGGACTTGCCTTCCGCCAGCTTTGCGGCCGCCTTCAGCGTATCAACACAACACTGATGCTGGACCTCGCGAGGCATGCCTGAAACTCGGTTGCCGGAAAGCACGATCATGCTCGGGCAAGCAATTTTCTCCATGACTGGAAGCGTTTGTCGCAGTTCCTCGAGCAACTCTTGCCGGTGCTCCGGAACGCTCACGCCCCGCTTCAACCCTGCCGTGCAATCAAAGCTGATGCCGAGCTCTTTGCGCTTGGCATTGGCCCGCTTGAAATCTTCCTCTGTCCATTTCCGATATTCGCCGACCAGTTCGACGTTTCGATAGCCCGCTTCCGCGACTTTTTCTAAACGCTGTTCAAACGGTAGGTCGGCGAAAACTGTCCAGAGCATGATGGACAGCTTGAAAGGCGCGGTGGAAACATCGTTCGTTTTTACTGCCGATTTTGAGTCCCCACCGGATAAATCAGAGCTGTGACCGAGACCGCAGGCTCCAGCCAAGGTTCCCGCAATCATTTGAGCAAAGGTTCGTCGGTTCATGTCTTGCCTAGATGCAGCGGTTCCAGTTACGTCAGACGTGCTTCAATGAAGATCTCGGCAAACGTTGACGGCGCCAAGTTAGCACAATTTCCGTAGCATAGAAATTTATTGTACAAGATGTGTAATCGTTTACAATCTTGACCTTAAGCCGGATTTGCTCAGGCGGGCTTACTCGAACTAGGGGTGCAGGCGATTCGAACCGTTGTTCAGTGAAAGCGAGAAATTTCATGAACCGTTTGCCACGGAAGATTTCAGCGGTGCTCGGACTAAACCTCTGCCTCGCGGGGTTCGCCATGGCTCAGCGAGACTACAGCTTGCGCTCTCCCGACAATCGAATCGAAATCAAAATCCGTGCTGCCGATCGCCTCAAGTACGATGTCCTCTTCAAGGGCCAACCCAAGCTTCAGGATTCGCAGCTTTCGATCAATATCGATCACACGGTCCTAGGGCTTAATCCGAAGGTGGTCGCCACCAAGGAACGAAGTTCGGACCAGGTGCTTGAGGCTCCAATCCGCCAGAAATTCGCGAAGATTCGCGACCACTACAACGAATTACGGCTCGCACTCGAAGGCGGCTTGACCGTAGTATTTCGCGCTTACAACGAGGGCGCGGCCTACCGGCTGGAGGCGTCGCTGCCGCAACCCCAGGTGCATATTTACAACGAAGAAGCGATCTTCCGCTTCGCCGGCGATGACACCGTCTACTATCCTTCCGAGGACAGTTTCTTTTCTCACAATGAAAGAAAATATCTGCCGCAGACCATGAGCCACATCGCTCCCGAATCGCTCGCCACTCTGCCGGCGGTTGTGGATGTCGGGGACGGAGTAAAAGTGGCGATCGCGGAATCGTATCTAGAAGATTATCCCGGCCTCTGGTTGCACGGCACCGGCGCGACTGCGCTCGCCGCTACCTTTCCCCCCTACCCTTTAAAAGAGCGATTGGAGAGAGACCGGGACTTCAAGGTGGTGGAAAGTGTCAACTATATCGCAGTCACCCGAGGTACGCGCACATTTCCATGGCGGGTAATCGGTATCGCTGAAAAAGATGGAGATCTGCTTACCAATCAGTTGGTGTGGCTGCTGGAGAAGCCATCGCAGGTGCAAGATACTTCGTGGATCAAGCCGGGCAAAGTGGCGTGGGATTGGTGGAACGCGAATAACGTTTACGACGTGGGCTTCAAGGCCGGCATCAATACTCAGACCTACAAGTATTACATCGATTTCGCCTCGAAATATGGCATCCCCTACATCATCCTCGATGAGGGCTGGTACAAGCTGGGAAACGTTCTGGACGTCGTTCCCGACATGAATATTGAGGAGATCACCGCCTATGGGAAGCAGAAAAATGTAGGAGTGATTCTGTGGGTGGTCTGGAAAACTCTCGACGATCAATTAATCCCGGCGCTCGATCAATACCAGAAGTGGGGAATCAAGGGAATTAAAGTTGACTTCATGCAGCGCAGCGACCAGTTGCTGATCAATTATTTTCACAAGGTCAGCTTCGAGACGGCCAAACGCAAAATGCTGGTGGACTTTCACGGCTGCCAAAAGACTGCCGCAATGACTCGTACGTGGCCGAACCTGATCAGCACGGAAGGGGTCCGGGGGTTGGAGTGGGACAAGTGGAGTGCGGAGACCGACCCCCCTCACGACGTGACGCTCCCTTTCACGCGCATGTTCTTGGGCCCAATGGATTTCACGCCGGGGGCGATGATCAACGCACAAAAGGTCAGCTTCGCTCCAATTTTTAATCGTCCGATGAGCCTGGGGACGCGCTGCCACCAGTTGGCGATGTATGTAGTCTATGAGAGCCCGTTGCAGATGCTCTCCGACAGTCCGTCAAATTACTTGCGCGAGCCGCAAGTTATGGAGTTTCTTGGTCCTGTGCCGTCGGTATGGGATGAAACCAAGGCGCTCGATGGGAAAATTGCCGAGTACGTAGTAGTAGCGCGCCGGAGCGGCACTGACTGGTACGTGGGTGCCATGACAAACTGGACACCGCGAGAGTTGGAAATCGATCTATCTTTCTTACCTGACGGGGACTACTCCATGAACTCGTATCAGGATGGAGTGAATGCCGACCGGTATGGAAGCGACTACCGACAGGTGAAAGCCAAAGTGAACAAGAATACGAAGTTGACCTTGAAATTGGCACCCGGAGGTGGGTGGGCGGCGAGGATACAACCCTAAGCGCCGAGCGGCTCGCCAAGATACCGGGGACGGCTGCATGTTAGCCGAAAGTTAAGTTATCGAAGTTAAGTGATCAAGGAGAGCAGTTCGCGGAGATCGGTGGGTGCAGTGGATTCGGTTCCTCGCGGCATCGCGGGCCCGATGGCCACGGCCTCGCTATGGTTCTCAAACCACACCAGGAACGAGGATTGATCTGCTCCAGAAAGTCTTTGCTGATTAATCCAGTTGTAGTAGGCGCCCAGGTCGGCATCCATCAACGAACCGACAGGATCGAGTTCGGATGGGCCCTGCTTATCTGAAAGCAACTCATTCATCGGCTTCTGTCGTTGCCTGGGAGCGAAACGAACTAACAAAGTGCAGGGCTGGGCTCGGCGTAGGGCTTCGCGCGTGGTCCATTGGACAAACGTAGTACTAAAAATCTGCGTTCCGGATCCTTCCGTAAGAAGTTTTAGCTGAAAGCGATCGAGCACCTGATCTCCCGCTTGACCGAAGCCAAGTTCAGAGGGATTCATCTGTGCCAGTAGTGTCCTCAAAGCTTCGGGTCCCATTCCGGGCGTTTCGATCTCAGCCCGCATTTTGCGCAGTAAAGCGGCACGTACGGGCTCCAGAGCGTGGTAGGAAATACAAGTCAGGGCAGAAGAGTGTTCTGCTTCTTCCCCACCGTCAATGTACCAATGGCCGTAGGGAATAGGATGCAACCGGGCGCGAGTGCCAATGGCATCGAGCAACATCCTGAGCCCTCCTTCCGGTTTAATGCCGCTAAAATATCCTCCGTGCGGCCGCAGTTTGCGAAATAGAGGTTCTTCGTGACTGGAAACATTCTGGCCGATTACAGCAATTCCAAGGCGCGGAATAGGAGGTCGCTCGGGTGGCACTTTCCCATGCAAGCGATCCGCGTAATCGGTGGCTGCTTTTCGGAATGCATCCACCTGGTGAGTCGCCCAGAGGTGCGTGGACAGTTGCTCAACGAACTGCGCCGGCGAGTTTACCCAGTCCATCTGTTCCAGTTGTGGAGAAAGCGTTATGCGCGCAAATCCTTCGAACCAGTCTTTCTGGTTTCCCAAGGAAGACTCGCCGGAGTGCGAAGTAGAAACCGACTGCAGATTTTCCAGCTCTCTTTCTAAAGCCCTTCGTTCCGCCGGAAACTTAAAATCGTAATCGATTGCTTCACGCAAAAAGTTGGGCACAAAGCTAAGCGGCAAAGCCTGCAATGCCCCAAGGTAATTGATGACTAGCTTCCTGGACTCGGGCGGATAACCCTTGAATTGCTCCGGCTTCAGATCGCTCGGCAACATGGGAACTATGCCAACTCCGAAATCTGTTTGCCTTGCGCGAGGGAAGGAGAAAAATCGAGCATAGCCCCGATTGTTGGTACCAAATCGGTGGATTCCATGGGTCGATCAAAAACCACGTTCTCGCGTACTCCCGCGCCCAGAACCATCATCCAGGTGGTGCGCGAAGGCGCGTCTCCGGTGCGATGGTGCTGAAATCCGTTGCCGCCTGAATCTTCGTCGGAATCTCTCCCGAAATCGGGCAAGATAAACAAGGTCGTCTTACCCGCGTACTCGGGCTCACTCTGGATCGCCTTCCAGATCTCCGCGCAGAGCCGGTCGGTGCGGCGGATGCCCTCGATGTAGAGCGAGTACGCTCCGGCATGGGCCACGTCGATATCGTGCATTGTGATCCATAAGAGACTAGGAGCTTCCTGCCGCATCAACTGGCGCACGACGTACACTGAGAGTTCATCGGGACTCGACAAAGTTCGGGCGTGAGCCTTAAAGTCTTCGACGGAAAGGTTCAGAATTCTCTCCAGTTGCTCCAACTCAACCTCGCTGCCTCCGAGTTCCGGAGCGTAGTACGGAGTTTCGTAATTGTCACGCAGCAAATGCTGGTAATCGCCGTGGTTGCTGGAGAGAGCCGATGTGAGCAAATGCTTCGGAAGGATTACTCGAGCGCCTAGACCTGCGCCGTAGGAGCGGTGGCTGCTTTCCCCGATGCGATTGAAACCATTGCTGGGAGCTACAACCCACGCGTCCGATGCCGGGCGCTTGCGATCCTTGCGGAAGTACTCGAAGACGGTTGGGTGCTCGGGAGGAAGGGAAGCGAAATTGTTGATGGTTTCATAAACCCCAGTAGCCAGGCTCGCGGTGGCAACATAGTGTCCCAGAATTCCGCGATTCACCACCTGAGTAAAGAAAGTCGACTGCGGAATAAGTTCGCTCATGAGGTGCGGAATGTTCCCCTGGCCCTCCGGTGCGAACGTTTCCTGGTCGCGTGCTCCACCGCCGAAGGTGATGACCACGACTTTTCTGTTTTTGGAGGCCACTCCGGCGCTCGCCAGCGTCCCGGAACCAAGCAACGCGCTGCCGACTGCTAATTTTGCGGCACCGCACAGAAAATCGCGACGGCTCAAGCCAAGCCTGCGAGTGAGGTCATGACCATCCGCAGATCTGAAAAGGTTCGTCATTGATCTCAGACTCTGAGCCGTTCTTACTGCTTTGCGGAGGGGCCATCCTTCGCAGATAAAACAAATTGTTGAATCTCGGCCCTCTGCTTGTCGAGATCGGCCAAATGGCGCTGGCGAATGCCTTGATAGACCTCGAACTGCTGTTGAGCCAGTTGCTTTTTTCCGGTCCGCACGTAGGCCTGTCCCAGCCGATAATAAGCGTCGGCAAGATCCGCATTCAACTCCCGGGCCCGCACATACTCCGGGATGGCGTCCTTGTATTTATTCTGAGCCGAATAGAGGTTGCCCAGTTGCAAGTGAGCCTCAGCGAAGCCAGGATCGAGGACGGTCGACTTTTTCAGCAATGCCTCGATTTGACGGAAGTCGACGTCGGGATCCTCCGCTCGCTTCCCCTTCCATAAACTCATGGCATAGTAATAAATGGCGTGCGCATTGCCCGGCTCAAGCTCAGCGAACCGGCGGAATCGCTGAATGACTTCCGTGGCCTGGCTGGGAGAACTGTCGTAAGCCCGCGACAAAAAGAAATAACAGCGCGCGTCCAATGGATTCAGATCCGCGCCTTTCAACAGCGCAGTCACGGCTTCGTCATAATTGCCGCGGGCGTAAAGGGCGACGCCCAGGCCGATCATCAGCCGAGGCGAATTGGGATAGCGCTCAGTAGCTTTCTGGAAGACATCCACCGCAGGCCCCAGCGTGCGATGAAGCAGCAATTCACTCCCCCAGTCGAACAAGTTGCTCTCGCTCGGGTCTTGGTGCGCCGCAGCCTCAAATTCATTTTCCGCGGCTACAAACTGTCCGTCTTTCTCTTCCAATTCCCCCAGAAGGTTATGCAGTTCCGCGGTGTTTTTTTGCTTCATGAGATCGCGAATCAGTTGGCGTCCATCCGAAAGCCGTCCGGTAAGCAGGTAGGCCAGAGCCAGATCATATTCGTTGTCGTAAGAGGAGCGATCGATTTTGTGAGCGCGCTCGAGATATTGAGCCGCCTTGGGAACATTGCCGATCTGCACGTAAAATTCACCCAGGTTATGGTTGGTATCAAAGTCGTTTGGTCCCAGTTCAACGGCTTTCTCGAACTGCTCCTGTGCAGGATTGAGCCTTCCCAATCGCACCAGGTTGGCAGCCAAGCTCGTCCTGGCTGGTGCCGAATCCGGCTTCAGGCGAACCGCCTCATTCAGATGCTGGTTGGCCTTGGCGTCCTGCGATTGGGCGGAGTAGACCAGGCCCAGGAGTTCCTGCACTTCGAAGCTTTGCGGCGCTTGGCGCTCCAGATTCTCCAGCTGGGCGGCGGCTTCCGCGAGCTTGCCAGAGTTATATTGCGCGACCGCCGTCCGGAACTCGGCGTCTAACGTCTGACCCTGCTGTCCGAAAGCGAGATTCGCCACGCACGTCAATAGCAGAAGAACAGAGCAGACCGGATGGAGCTTCGGACTCACGATGTTTGCATCGTATACCAAACTCGCTGCACCATCGGTACACAGAACTCGGTACACAGGGACCACGACTTGCCCGAACGCTGCGACCAGCTTAGCGATGATCGAGTCTTAGAAATACAACTTCAGAGCGAATTGGATCTGACGCGGATCGTACGGGGCATCGCGCGTAGAGCCGATCTCGCCGAAGCTCGAACTGGTGAAATTGCCCGAGCCCGACACCGCGACCACGCCGTTGCCACCGAAATTTGGCGCGTTGAAGTTCGGGTGATTGAATAGGTTAAAGAACTCAGCTCTGAACTCCATAGAAAAGCGCTCGGTGAGCGGAATCCTCTTGAATGTGGAGAAGTCCATGCGCTTGAAGGTGGGCCCGGCAACTTGATCGGGCGCGCCGCCCAAAGTCGAGAGAGGGCAGGGCAGCGCCGTGCAGGGTGCAGGCTGGCTGAATGCCTTCGGGTTGCTGAACAAACTCAATTTCCCGTTGGAATCGATGTGCAGCCCCCTACCCGGATCCCCCACAAGCAAGTCGTAGCAGCCTGTGTCAACACCCGTGCCCGAAGGACAAGTAAACGTAATCGGCTGGCCGCCCTCCAGCACAATAGCGGTGTTGATGCTCCAACCTCCGAACACCTTGTTGGCGACTCCGTTGCTGGACAGATAGTGCTTGCCCTTACCAAAAGGAAGTTCATATCCTCCGCTCAGGTGGAAGACGTTTCGAATGTCGAATGGAGCCAAACCGTAGTCGTAGTGTATGCCAGCCCCGACCACCTCAGGAGCTCGATAACCCTGGTTATTCCCGTTGTTCAGCAGATCGACCGCGTCGGTGCGCGTCTTGGACCAGGTGTAGGTTGCCAGGAAATTCAGCCCGTCCGCAAATCGCTTTTCCGCCTTGGTCTGAAGGGAGTGGTAGAAGCTGCTCCCTTCCGTAATGGCGTAGCTCCCAGCTTCCCCGAAATCCGGAAAAGGAAGGATGGCGCTTCCGTTGGTCGGCGTGATCTCTGTGGGTTGATTGGAATTCGGAAACACTTCCAGGTGGCGAGCGAGCGAGGTCACATAACCAGCCTGAACGCTCAACGTGGGAGTTAGCTCATACTGGAGCGTAAAGTTGCCGCTCATCGTGTAGGGAGTTTGATAGTCAAACTGGATTCCACGCAGCGCCAAGCCGGAAGCATTGACTGCAGTCGGGAGCAGCGGGGTACAAGAGAATCCAGTCTCCAAGGTCGCACTTCCAATTGGAGTGGCCGCTGGACTGGTGCATCCGGTATAGGTGACTGGGTGACCGGGATCCGGCGGTTGGAATTGGAAATTGAATTGGAAGGGATAGTTTTCACCAAGGTTCGGAGAATACCCACGGTTTTCAAAACCGTTAAAGAAGATTCCGAAGCCACCTCTCGCCACCAGCTTTGGGCTCACCTGGTAGGCGAAGCCAACGCGAGGAGCAAAGTTCGCCTTCTGGGAATTACCCAGACCCTTGCCGTATTTGTTCGTAATATCGAGCCCGATTCCGTCTTTGGCAAGCAAACTGATGAAGCTTGCGGAAAGATCTGCAGAACTCGTTCCGCCCGGCAGTATGTACATCGGAGAGCCGGTGGGAGAGCCCCCGGGCACGAAGTTCGCCTGGGCGCCATGATGTTCGTACACGAGCCCGAAGAAGTCCCAGCGCAAGCCCAGGTTGAGGGTCAGCTTGGGAGTGACCTTCCAGTCGTCGTTGAAATAAGTACCGTAGTAGTTTTTTCCGTTGTCCGTGAGGGAAATGTTGGAGGCGTAAATTCCATTGTGAACTCCTCCGTCATCGTTGTTGCCAGAAGGACCTCCAACGTAATCGGGGCCACCCACGGACGATGTGGTAGGAGTTAACAGGATTTGCGCGCGGCCAGTGTTGCCTGAACCTACGCCTGGGATCTCCGTAAACAGGCCGCTATAGTCGTATTCTCCGTGGGACCACGGTGGTTGCAACGTGGAAAACTTCACGTGCTGCCACTCGAATCCCATCTTGAACGTATGTTTGCCGTAGATCTTCGTGAGGTCATCGGTCAATTGGAAAGTCGAGCTGACTTCATCCGAAGGCAGAAAGGCATTGCTGCCCAAGGTGGAAAGCCCGCTGATTCCAAAGGCTGGCAGTCCGCCGTTCTTGGCAACCTGCGGAATATCCTGGATGCCAAATTTAGCAGGAATGCCCTGTTGACCGGCAACCGGGCTTTCGCGCGTGGTGTTGAGATAATTGAAACCAGCGCGAGCCACGTTCACCAAGGTCGGAGAGAACACGTGCGTTTCGGCCAACGCGCTTTGCTGCGCAATCGCCGTCTGCGGGCCCTGTTGGAAAGCTCCGCCGTCTGCGATGCCGCTGAAAATTCCCGGAATAAACTGCGGATCATCCACGTAGCTGAAGCGGTAGAAGATCTGATCTTTTTGCGAGAAGTTGATATCCAAACGGCTATCGAAAGAATTGCGGTGCTCAAATAGTTTCGGGGAGTTAGCGTAATTACTGAAAAGCGACGAAGAAGACGTGGGATTGGGATACAAGTTCAGCAGAGCGATGGCATTCGTATCGAGCCGTCCAGCGGGGAGTTGGTTCAGACCGCAACCTGCCAGAGTGAAGGCCGTAGTGGCAGGGCCGCAAGTGCCGAAGGGGTCGCGAACATAGCCAGTCGACGTTGCCGCAATGTTTGAGACGGGATCAACTACACCAGCGGTCACCGCCCGTGTCGTGGCGGGGTCTAAAACGGTCCCAAGCGGGATTGTTCGTCCCAAGGCGTCGGTTTGCGTGCCCGATTGCTCGGTGATCAAGTCGGACAGATTGGTGTAGCCGCTGCTGCGCTCGAGCGCGGTCGGCACCGACCCAGTAAGAATCGTTCCCTGTACGCGGCGGAAGCCTTCGTAATCGCCAAAGAAGAAAATCTTGTCCCTGATGACCGGGCCGCCAACCGCGAACCCGAATTGATTCTGGCGCAGTTCGCCCTTCGGGATGCCGCCCGCATCTTCGAAGTAATCAGGTGCGTCGAATTTGTCGTTGCGGAAGAACTCCCAGGCTGCGCCGTGAAACTGGTTGGTGCCGGACTTGATGGTGGCGTTGAGCACTGCCGCTCCGGAACGGCCGAACTCCGCGCTGAAGTCCGAGGTCTGGACTTTAAACTCCGAGATAGCGTCCACCGGAGGCAGAACCACGAAGTTGGTTCCGTTGAGGAAGTCCACGGTATCGGAATTGTTGTCGATGCCATCCAACATGTAATTGTTCTGAGCGGGCCGATTGCCGTTGGCGGTAAATGCGCCGGACGCAGCGTTGCCGCGCGTATCCGACTCCGGCGTATTCACGCCGGCTGCAAGTTGGGCCAGGAAGGTAAAGTTGCGGCCATTCAGGGGAAGATTATTCACATTGCGCTGATCGACGACTTGACCAACCGATGCGTCTTCGGCTTGCAGCACAGGAATGGTGGTGTTCACCTCGATGGTTTCGCTGACAGCGCCGGGCTGGAGCTTAAAGTTGATCAACACCCTCGCGCTCACGTCGACTGTGACATGAGCCTGTACTTCCGTTTTGAAGCTGGGTGCAGAAGCCTCTAGCCTGTAACTCCCAATCCGCACCGGACTGAAGTTGTACACTCCATCGGCTCCGGTCGCAGTCGACAGGCTAGTGCCCGTGCCTTCGTTGGTAAGCGTGACTTTCGCGCCACTAACCAACGCTCCCGAAGGGTCGGAAACGATTCCAGTGATGGAACCGGTGTCAACTTGTGCGTGGAGGAAACTGACACTGAGAATGGCGCCGACTGCAACAGCCAGAAAACCTCGCACCATTCGGGAAACGGCCAGTCGCTTCATGAGCTCTCCTTTGAGCCTCTGAGGTTGCTTCGAAGCAAACCTCGCAAGTGCCAATCCTGCACCGCCGTATCGGGAAGCCCCAAATGTAATCGTATACAAAAGGGTGAACGCTACGATAAGGCAGGTGCAATTTCTTTGTCAACCAAAAAGTTAATGGTTTTGTACTACCTCCAATCCCAGCCTCCATTGCTCGTGCACCGGCCGCCCTTTGACCACAATTTTCGGCAAGCCGATAGTCTCGCGGCGCCGTGTGGAACCGGCGCCCCGGTGAGAAGCGTCAGCCGATAGATGCTAAGATTTCCGTCGTGCCCCTTCAGAGCGAGGATGTTTAAGAATGGAGCGTCCCCCCGGCGGATGGCCTGTACTTTCTCGTAGAGCCTTCTTGCGGCGCGTCAGCTGGGCTCCCGCGCTGTGGATTGCCGCCCCTTTTCACGGTTTTCCAGCGTCTCACCCGGTCGGCATCCTCAGGAATTCGTCCTTTCCGCTCTCCGACTCTCGACTTACTCCTCATTACCTAGGGAGGGCTCCCCTGGAAGGTGTCCTGCGTCTGGTTACTCCCGGCCTCGACGAATTTGTCACCGAGAAATACGCTTCGGAGATTATGGACGTTCTAAGTGCCTGGAGCGTGGGTCTCAGGGTCTCCGCACCGGCTCTTTCGAAGCTGGGCGCGTCCCTGGCACCATCGATGGAGGCAACGTCGCTGCGTCCACAAGACGAAGTCGGGATGCGCCCTGAGGCTGGCATTGAGATTCTGCGTAGACGGTTTTCGACAGTCGTCGCTTCAGGGCGGGATCGATTTCTCGACGAAATTACCGACTACTTCGCCTCGTTGGGCAAGATAGAAACTGCCGAATTCCAGATTGTGGGAATTGAAGAAGGCGCAGCTGCCTCTGCCCCACTTCGCGTTGACATTCGCTATGATCTGGTAGGCACACCCACCGACGCTAGTCGCGAGGAGCGAGTTGGGCTATGGCACACAGATTGGTCGCGCGACGGTTCCAGCGAATGGCGGGCCGTTCGCTGGGAAGCAACCGAGGAAACCGTCAGCCGGGTACGAGAACCTTGGTTTATCGATGTCACTGCGCCGGCGCTGGGTGAAACCGAATCCTACAAAAAGCAAATGCTTCACGGCGCCGATTACTGGCGCACGGTGCTCGACGGAGCCTGCGGCCTCGATATCTACGGCAACAACGGCTTAGCCGTGGGAGACATCGACAACAGCGGCTTCGATTCCCTTTACATCTGCCAGTCGCCTGGGCTTCCGAACCGCCTCTATCGCAATCGCGGCGATGGCACTTTTGAAGACATAACCGAGGAATCCGGTGTGGGACTGCTGGAGGGCACGGCCTGCGCCCTTTTCGCCGATTTCGAAAATAAAGGATTGCAAGACCTGCTTGTAGTTTGCGCCTCGGGCCCGCAGTTATTTCTCAACCAGGGCAATCGGAAATTTCAGCTCAAACCCGATGCTTTCAAGTTCGTCCAGCCTCCGCAGGGATCATTTACTCACGCCGCCCTCGCTGATTATGACGGCGACGGTCGGCTCGACATTTACTTCTGCCTGTATTCGTACTATCTCGGACTGGATCAATATCACTATCCTTCCCCGTATTTCGACGCGCGCAACGGACCTCCAAACTTTCTGTTCCATAACGAAGGCAATGCCAGTTTTCAGGATCGCACGCAGGCCGCCGGATTGAACGTCGAGAATGATCGTTACAGCTTTGCCTGCGCTTGGGGAGACTACGACTCCTCCGGCCGTCCCAGCCTCTACGTGGTCAACGACTTTGGCCGCAATAATCTTTACCGCAACAACGGCGACGGAACCTTTGGCCCGGTCTCGGAGGAAGCGCGGGTGAACGATGTCGGAGCCGGAATGAGTGCGTCTTGGTTCGACTTCGATAACGACGGCAAACCCGATATCTATGCGGCAAATATGTGGTCTGCGGCAGGCTTGCGGGTTTCGCAGCAAGAGAATTTTCATCAGCAAGATCCCAAGGCCACACGAGCCCTTTATCGCCGGCACGCCCAGGGCAATTCGCTTTACCGGAATTTGGGGAACGGAAAGTTTGAAAATGTAAGTTCGCAGGCGGGTGTGGAGATGGGCCGATGGGCCTGGTGTTCCGACGCCTGGGATTTCGACCACGACGGTTACTCCGACCTGTACATCGCCAACGGCTACATTTCAGGCTCAGACACTCGCGACCTGGGGAGCTTTTTTTGGCGGCAAGTGGTCTGCAAGTCGCCCCCGATCTCGATTCCGTCGGCGAACTACGAGCAAGGCTGGAATGCCATCAATGAGTTGATTCGTTCGGACGTTTCCTGGAGTGGCAATGAGCGCAACGTTTTGTATCGCAACAATCACGATGGCACGTTCTCTGAAATCTCAGGCGCGGTTGGGCTGGACTTTCCTGACGATAGCCGATCTTTCGTCCTCTCCGACTTGGACCATGACGGGCACCTGGAACTTATCCTCAAGAACAGAAATGCACCGCAACTACGCATTTTGCACTGCACCGCAAAGGAGATTGGACGGTCGATTGTTTTCCGCTTGCGGGGTACAAAAAGTAATCACGATGCGATTGGAGCCGCAGTCACAGTAGAAACTGCAGGCCATCGCCAGACAAAGTATGTCCAAGCCGGTTCGGGATTTCTGGCGCAGCACACCAGAGAACTTGTCTTCGGATTGGGCAAAGCTGAAGGAGAAATAGCTGCCAAGATTCGTTGGCCCAGCGGCCTGACTCAGACGTTTGATCGTCTGCCCATCAACCAGCGAATCGAACTGCAGGAGGGATCGGCCGACTTCCTTGCCAAGCCGTTCGAAGCTTGCCCTAGGTCCTGGACGCATACTACCTCTTCCGAGAGGCCAGAACCGCTGCCTTCATCGGCTCAGACCTGGTTGATTCAGCCCTTAAGCGCTCCTGATTTTTCGCTACCTGACCTGGCCGGCAATCTCAGAGATCTGCATTCATTCCAGGGGCACTTTATCTTTTTAAACTTTTGGATCAGTACGGCGCCAGCATGCATCGATCAGCTGCGTCTTCTTCGCAACCAGTCGCAACTCGCTGGCGGCGGGGCTGAAATCGTCGGCGTCAATGTCGATGATCCGGTCGATTTCGGTGCGGTGAAAGCTTTGGCGGCCGAGGAAAGACTCTCTTTTCCCAATCTCATCGCTACCCCGGAAATTGCGGGCATCTACAACATCATTTACCGCTACCTTTTTGATCGCCATCGCGATTTGCCTCTTCCGACTTCGTTCCTGATCGATCCTGCCGGCATGATCGTGAAGGTGTATCAGGGCCCGGTAGAACCGCAGCAGATTCACGAAGATGTCCTGTCTGCGCCTAAGAGCGAAGCGGAGCGTATCAAGAAAGCGCTGCCCTTCGCCGGAGTGCAGCCCGAGGGGGGATTTCAGCGCAACGACTTTACTTATGGCGTGGCAATGTTTCAGCGCGGCTATCTCGATCAGGCTGCTGAGTCGTTCAAGCAGGTGGTCGCGGCAAAGCCCCAGGTGCCCGAGGCTTATTACAATCTGGGAACGCTATATCTGCGACGAAACCGTTTTTCAGATGCGCGTCGCCATCTCGAGCAGGCAGTGCGGTTGCGTCCGAACTATCCCGAGGCATGGAATAATCTCGGAATGATTTTCGCCCAAGAGGGGCAACCTGACGAAGCAATTGCAAATTTCAAACAATCTTTATCAGTGCAGCCGAATTACACAGCTGCTCTGCTGAACCTCGGCAATCTCTACCGAAGAAGCGGAAACTACGCCGAAGCTGAAGCGCTGCTGACCAAAGTGCTCGAGCTTGCGCCCGAAGACCCGGAGGCGAACTACAGCGCCGGAATGCTCAACGCCCGGCAGGACAATTTCGAACGCGCCATGCAATATCTGTCGAAGGCTGTGAACTTGCGCCCGGGCTACGCTGATGCAATCAACAATATTGGAGTGCTCCTGGTGCGGCAGCAACGCTACGCCGAAGCCGAAGACAAATTCAAGACCTGCATACGAGTCGCCCCCAACTTCGATCAGGCTTACTTGAACCTGGCCCGCTTATATGTTGTCTTGAAGAATGAGCCCCAGGCCAAAGAAACTCTCCGCCAACTTCTACTCCAGCAACCCGGGCACAAAATGGCTCAGCAAGCACTGGAGATGCTAAATTGACGCAGTCGTGAGGACTATGATTCGCATGCGCCGGCGGAATGCCGGAACTCTGATGTCTCCCTTGATGCTCGGCGTTATGTTGGTGTGCGCTTCTGCGGCGGCACAACAGGCTAGCACTGCCGCGAAGCCCTCTCACCACTCCGCTGCGGTCCAGTCCCCCTTCACCGAAGCAGAAGCGTTGCTTCGTCAGGGTTCTGTCGAAGAAAGCAAAAAGAAAATTCAGGAACAACTGGCGCTGCATCCAGACAGCGTCGCCGGCTACAACCTCTTAGGAATTGCCTATAGCACCGAAAAAAACTACGACGGCGCATTCGAAGCGTTCCAGCGAGCGCTGAAGCTGAGTCCCAACTCTACCAAGACGCACAACAATCTCGGCAACTTATATATAGCGCAAAACCATCCCGATCTCGCAGAAAAAGAGTTCCGCACTGTCCTTCGTCTCGATCCCACGGATAAAGAAGGGAATTACAATC
Source organism: uncultured Acidobacteriaceae bacterium (assembly GCA_963771965.1). Taxonomy (GTDB): domain Bacteria; phylum Acidobacteriota; class Terriglobia; order Terriglobales; family Acidobacteriaceae; genus Sulfotelmatobacter. The sequence continues at coordinate 452,051 of CAVYVM010000011.1, read as the reverse complement.
TTGGCCTTCTGCTGATTGCGAAAGGCTTGCCGAGGGAAGCTATTCCGCACTTTCAGCGCGTGCGCCCCTCGAACACCGAGACGAGATTTAATCTTGTTCGATGCTATCTTCAGTCGGGCCAACCCGCGGCAGCCGTAAGCCTTGCAAGAACGCTTTCCGCTCAGAATAGAGACGACGTTCGCTTGCACTTCACTCTCGGTGTTCTTCTTGCTGAGGCGAAACAGTATCGCGAATCCGAACTCGAACTGGAGAAGGCCAACGCGCTGCAACCCGAAACATTCGAGATTCTCTTCAATCTCGGCCGCGCTTACCTTCGAGGCAGTGATTATGCGAAGGCCGAAGTTACACTCAACCGCGCGTTAAAACTTAAGCCTGATTCCAGCGACACCCTTTACTTGCTGGGACAGGTTTACGCTGATCGGACAAGAGCCGTAGACGCTCTCGATGTCCTGGTGCGGGCCCACAAACTTGCACCGGAAAATGTCGACGTAATTTTTCTGCTCGCCCGCGTCAGCATGAGCCAGAATTATTTTGAAGACTCGATTCCTTTGCTCGAATCGGGTCTGAAACTTGCCCCACAACGATCCGACCTGCACGCCGCATTGGGGGAAAGCTACTTCATGGCAGGCAAGGCGGACAAAGCCATCGAAGAATTTAAATCGCTGACCGTCCTCGATCCCTCAGCGCGCTCTTACGCTTTCCTGGGCCTCGCTTATCGCAAGCTGGGCCGGTTCGACGAAGCTAGGAAATATTTCCAGGAAGGCCTCAAGCTGGATGCTCATAATGATTCCTGCCTGTTCAACATGGGTTACATTGAAGAACGTCAAGGAAATGAGGCCGAGGCCGAAAAAATGTTTCAGCAAACTCTTCGTGCCAATGCCAATTATCCCGACGCTCTTCTGGAGCTCGCGAACCTCCGCATCGCGAAAAAAAACTTCTCCGATGCTGCGGAGTTGCTTCGCCGTTACGTCAAGTCCAGCCGCAATCCCGCGACCGGCTACTACAAGCTTGCCATGGTCGAGCGCAACCTCCACCAGAATGAGGCTGCGCAGCGCGATCTCAGCGTATTTCAAACCCTGGCCAGGAACGCATCGACCGGCCCCTATCCCTACGAGCATCTCTTTGACTATCTCAACAATCGTTCGAACCTCGCCCCACTCGCGCGCACGCAACTCGACGTGACCGAACTGAACGCACAGATTGAAAAACACCCCGGCCAGCCGCAGGATATTTACTTGCTGGCCGAAGCCTACCTGAAACTTGGCAAGCTCGACGATGCTCGAAAAGCGATCGCCCAACTGGACCAATTAAGCGCTACCGACTATCGCACCCAAAGCGGCATCGGGGTATTGCTCGCGCGTTTTCGCTTGTACGACGATGCGATCGTACATTTTCAGTCGGCCTTGCGCGCCAATCCGGATTCCGACGACGTGAAATTCGACTTGGCTGATGCCTACTTTCGTCAGGGCCGTTATCCGCAGGCGCTCGAGACTGCACAGACTATTTCCACGGAAGGTCAACACGACGACGCTCTGCTCGCCCTCCTCGGAGATATCTATGCGCACATGAATGACAGCACGCGTGCCGCCGAAATTTTCCGCGACGCTATCGCACGCAATCCCGACAATGACCAGTATTATCTCTCGCTCACCCTGGTCGAACTCCGCCAGGGCGATGCCCGCGCTGCGCAGGAGATATTGCAGAAAGGGTTAGCCCGAGTTCCGGGCTCCGGCAAAATCTTTTGGGGGCTGGGCATCGTTTCTGTCCTCGAAGGAAAAACGGAACGAGCAACCGAACAACTGGAACGCGCCGTCGAACTTCTTCCTGAGTGGGCCGGCAGCTATTCCACATTGGGCGTTTTCTATTACGAGACAGGACAAGTCGACAAAGCGCGCGAAGTGCTCAATCGTTTCAAAGGCAGCAACGCCGGCGGACTCGATGTGAATCGCATCGAGCAAGCCCTGGCCGAAACGCCGGCGTCGACTTCCTCCAAAGGGCAGATGTCCATGGATGCGCGGCAGCAGTTACTGCAATTCGCGCTGTTCCTCGCAGACCGTACGCTCTGAAGGTAGACTAGCCGCCTAGGTATTAGCAGCCGGAAAATGTTGAGATCATCCAGGGCGCGCGCCACTCCTACCTTGCGGGTCAAGTGCTCTCTGGTTCTCTTTCTGGGCTTCATCATCCTCTTGGCGATTCACTTGACTGCACTAAACGGCCAGATACCCAAGGTACAAGAAGCAACCGTCCCCGTCCGCTTCACTGACGTTCGCGAAAAAGCAGGCATCACTTTCCGGCAGGACGCAACCGGCACTGATGAAAAATACTATCTTGAAACTATGGGTACCGGCGTGGGCTGGATCGACTACGACCAGGACGGCCTCATGGATTTATTTTTCGTGCAGTCGGCAGCAACTGATTTATATAAACCGGCTCATCCTCTGCGCTCTGCCCTCTACCATAATAACGGGGATGGAACCTTTACTGATGTGACCGAAAAGGCCGGCGTAGGCGGAAGCGGACACTACGGTCAAGGCGTCGCCGTGGGAGATTACGACAACGATGGCTATCCCGATCTCTATGTGACTGGCTATGGCACCGCCATTCTCTACCACAACAACGGCAATGGAACTTTCACCGATGTGACCGCGAAAGCCGGGGTCGCTGACGAGGGCGGATGGTCCACCAGCGCTGGCTGGTTTGATTACGATAAGGATGGCTGGCTGGATCTAGTGGTAACGAACTACATCGACTGGTCGCCGAAAAATAATTTGTGGTGTGGCGAAAAAAGGCCGGGTTATCGTTCCTACTGTCATCCGGGAAATTACAAGGGGCAAAAAATCAAGCTCTACCACAACAATCACGACGGGACTTTTACCGATGTAAGCGATGTCTCAGGAGTCGGCAAGCCCGAAGCCAAAGGTATGGGTGTTGTGCTCGCCGATTTCAACAATGATGGCTGGACCGATATCGCCATCGCAAACGACTCCTGGCCGAATTTTCTGTTCATCAACAAACACGATGGAACTTTCGAGGATGTGTCTTTCATGTCCGGCATGGCCGCGGGCGAGGATGGCCGCTATGAAGCTGGCATGGGCATTGACGCTGCCGATGTTGATGGCGACGGCTGGCAGGATATCTACGTCACTCACCTTGATTTCGAATTGAACCGTCTCTATCTCAACCACCGAGACGGCACTTTCGACGACGACACGTTCCGTTCCGGCATCGGCAACAAAGCGATCTTGCTAAGCGGCGTGTCGATGAAATTCTTGGACTATGATAACGACGGCTGGAACGACATTCTGCAGTTGAACGGCGCCATGCTCGACAACGTAAATCTCTACCACAGCGAAGTTACCTACAAAGAGCCGCTATTGATGTACCGGAATTTAGGCAAGGGTCAGTTTGCTAAAGTGTCCGAGTCTCTTGGTCCGGATTTCATGCGTCCCATCGTCGGACGCGGCCTCGCTACCGCCGATTTCGATAACGATGGCGATGTCGACGTCGCCATCAATATTCGCGGCGACTATCCTGAGTTGCTGCGAAACGACGGCGGCAACGCAAATCATTTTTTGGAAGTTCTTCTGATCGGCACCAAGTCCAACCGCGACGGCATCGGTGCCTCGCTAAAATTAACTTCGGAGGGATTCGTACATGTTGAGCAATCGAAAGGCGGGATGAGCTACATGTCGGCCAGCGATCCGCGAATTTTCTTTGGCTTGGGCAAGCGCACCAAAATCGAATCGCTCGAAATCACCTGGCCAAGCGGCCAAGCACAAAAGCTGACCAACCTGCCCGCAGATCAGATCATCGCCGTGAAAGAAGGCTCCGGAATCGTGCCGCATCCCTTTCCCAAGGTGCCGAGTCGATAGTCATGAATTTCCCCCGGCGTCGTTTCCTCGGCTCTTCGTTTGTAGTTCTCAGCACTACGTTGCTCGACGCTCTAACCACACCACTATGGCGATGGAAAAAAACGGCACGCTTGGCCGCTGCCGCGTCCTCTCCCTCGTCCGCGTCGCCGGTAGTCTTCGTCGACGTAGCCCACGAAGCCGGCCTGAATGCTCCCAACGTGTGGGGCGCGACCGATCACAAGCGTTCCATTATCGAAGCCAAAGGCAGCGGACTGGCGTTTTTCGATTACGACAATGACGGCTGGCTCGACATCTATTTAACGAACGGAACCAAGCTCGATGCCCACTGGCCGCCCGGGCAAGCTCCGACCTCTCATCTCTACAAGAACAACCGCGACGGCACCTTCACTGATGTTACGGACAAATCTGGTCTAGCCCGCACCGGCTGGCAGACTGGCGTCTGCGTCGGCGACTACGACAACGATGGCTGGGACGATCTTTTCTGCTGCTTCTGGGGACACAATATTCTTTTTCACAACAACGGCGATGGCACCTTCACAGACGTCACTCGCAAAGCCGGCGTCTACGATGAGCAAGTCCGCTGGGGCGCGGGCTGCACCTGGCTCGATTACAACCGCGACGGTCTTCTGGATTTATTCGTCTGCAACTACATCAAGCTCGATCCGGCAAAAATCCCTGCGCCCGGTAAAGACCCGCTCTGCCAGTGGAAGGGAATTCCCGTCATGTGCGGCCCCCGCGGTTTAACCGGCGATACCAACGTTCTTTTTCGCAACAACGGAGACGGCACCTTCACCGAAGTTTCGGAAAAATCCGGCATTTTGAAACCTGGCCCACGCTATTCCATCTCCGCCGTCTCTTATGATTTCGATAACGACGGCTGGCCTGATATCTATGTGGCGGTCGACTCAGAGCCCAGCATCCTATTTCATAACAACCACGACGGTACTTTCACTGACATTGCCGTTCCCGCCGGCTGCGCCTATAGCGATAATGGCCACGAGCAGGCGGGCATGGGAATCGCGGTTGCAGATTACGACTGTGATGGCTGGTTCGACATCTTCAAGACGAACTTCGCCGACGACACCTGCAATCTTTATCACAACAACGGCGACGGCACCTTTACCGACGAGACTTTCGCCTCGGGCGTTGGTATCAACAACCGCTACGTGGCCTGGGGATGCGGCTTCGTGGATTACGATAACGACGGTTGGGCTGATATCGTTCAAGTCAACGGCCACGTCTATCCCGAGATAGAAGGGCGCGGCATCGGACAGGATTTTAAGAACCCGCGTCTCGTGTATAAGAACTTGGGGCAGGGAAGATTCAAAGATGTGTCTGCGGAGATGGGTCCGGGCGTATCGGAGCGTTTCACCAGTCGCGGCGCCGCATTTGGCGACTACGATAACGATGGCGACATGGACGCCCTGATCCTGAATCTGAACGATTTGCCGTCACTTCTCCGCAATGATGGCGGCAACTCGCAGAACTGGATCAAGCTCAAGCTGATCGGGACCAAATGCAATCGCACCGCCATCGGCGCCCGCGTACGCGTGGTCACCGGAGCTCATGCACAGATCGATGAGGTTCACAGTGGGGGCAGCGTGATGTCACAGAGTGATCTTCGCCTTCACTTTGGCGTAGGCAAAGCCCAAACAATCGATGTGATCGAAGTAAGGTGGCCAACCACGCAGAAAGTAGAAAAGTTCACGCAGGTGAAGGCCAATCAGATACTCACCATCCGCGAAGGCAGCGGAATCATCGAATCTTACAAACCCAGGATCAACGGTGGGATGAAATGAAAGCTCGGCTAAAATAAAGTTGGGTCGATTACCTTTGCGACCGCGATCCTCTGAAGCGTCCCGTTGCTTCCCAGAGAAGAAAAGCTAGAACCGGCGTCTGCCTAAACAACTTCCCGCGCAGCCGGTGCAATCGCAATTTCAACCTCCTGCTTTCCAAGTTGCGGATGAATTGCCGTCAGCCTAACTCGTCCCGGTTCTTCCTTTGCCCGAATCCATACGGCCCCGGTCCCCCCAACTAACGCGAAGGGATTGTCTCCGATAATTTCCGCGGGACCCTGCAACTCCAGCTTGATCGCATCGTTGGCAAAAGGGCGAACTGCTCCGAATTCGTCGGTGACGCGCAGCACAACTCTCGTAGTATCCGCTCCGTCCGCAATCAAATCGGTGTCGTCGGGCAAAAGCATGAATCTCGCGTCCACACCGTTTCCCGAAAAATGTTTCGTAATCGCCAGCTTGCCCCCGATATATCCTTCCAACCGCAGATCTCCCCACTTGTGCCAGGGATCGCCCAGCTCCAATGTGAACGGCGCATAACGAAGGAACGGAAATTGTTTGCGATCGGGATCGGCTTCAACGATCATTTCGTCCCGAATGTATAGCTTGACATGGTCGCAGTTGGAACAGACGACCGCCTTGGAAAAGCCAACGTCAGCATCGCCACGAGCCCAATGAAACGCCGGCTCCAGCACGATCTCCTCCTCGGGATCGCATTGCGATTTATAAAATCCCGCTGCCGCCTTCGGTTCCCGGAACATATCGGTCACCCCGTGATAGCAAATGCGATCTCCCGCTCCGAAATTGCCGTGCGTGTTGTAATCGAAGGCGCACCATGCGATGCCTCCCGCATATTGCGGATCCGACGCCAACTGGTCGTGAACTCTTGCGTGCCGAATCATGTGCTCAGTCAGCCGTTCCACTTGATCAATCGTCTTTGTGGGATAAGTATGTCCGACGAACTCCGTATTCAGGTATCGTGGATGATTCGGGGGCTTCAACGGAAATCCGAAATCGTTCATGGTAAACACATCTTCCAGAAACTCTGATTCCTGAAAGTACCGTATGCCTCCCGTCTGCCGCGTCGGATCCAGTTTGTGCGCCATCACATTGGTACGGGTGTAGAAATCATGATTGTCCCTGGACTCGTTGATTCGCACTCCCCAAAGAATGATCGAAGGATGGTTCCAGTCGCGGCGGATCATGCGGCTGACATTGTCAACGGAGATGTCCTGCCAGGACTGGTCGCCGATGTGTTGCCAGCCGGGAATTTCTTCCAGCACCAACAAACCAATTTCGTCGCATGCATCCAGAAAGTGGGGTGACTGCGGATAGTGCGAGGTTCGCACGATATTACACTTGAGTTGGTTTCGCAGTATCTGAGCGTCGCGCCGCTGCACACGGCCGGGCATGGCCTGCCCCACGAAGGGAAACGTCTGATGCCGATCCAGTCCGCGCAGTTTGATCACCTTGCCGTTAAGCTCAAATCCGTGGTCGGTGAATTGAGCTTCACGAAAGCCAATTCGGCGCGAGACCTTATCCACCTGCCGATCTCCGCGCCACAAAGAAACTTCGACGCTATACAGATTCGGATGCGCGAGATCCCACAGCTTGATCGAATTCAAACCAGTCAGCCGCACCGTATGCACGACGGCGTCGCTGCTCGCGGCGGAGGCCGGAATCGTCCGAGAGCCTTTTTCCACCACGCGATCCCCATCGCGAACAACAACCTCTAATCGCAGCGATTCCGCCGCCTCAAGATTCAGAACGTGACAATCAACATCCAGACCGGGATGTTCACTCAGCACATCCTTCGGCTTCGCGAATATGTTCTCGATAAACGTGCCGGGAACAACGCGCAGAGCGACCTCGCGATAAATGCCTCCGAAGGTCAAGTAATCGATTTCATAACCGAAGGGAGGAATGTCCGGCCGCTCGCCGGAATCCACATCCACGGCCAGAACATTTTCACCATCAAAATCGAGATGAGGAGTGAGTTCAAAAGTAAAAGGGGTGTATCCGCCTTTGTATTCCCCAATGCGCGTACCGTTCAGCCACACGGTGGATGCTGTCATTACTCCTTCGAAGTCGACGGATACATGTTTTCCACGCACTTCCGCGGGAACTTTAAAATGGCGCCGGTAACTTGAAACGAATTCATAACTCTTCTCGTCAAAACTGTGCCAAGGCAAACGAACATTGGTGTGCGGAACAACCACCTTCTCATAGCCAGAATCGTCGAAGTCCTTTCGGTGCGCGCCCTCCACCACAGTACGGCTGTAAAGCCAACCCCGATTCATGGGAAGAACAAGCCGGCCCTCGGAGGTTTCCTGTTCCCGTGCAAAAGCCGATGGAACGAGCGTTGCACCCGCAATCAAAGTTCCTGTGGTCTTAAGAAAGTCACGTCGGTCCATAAGCCTCCCCAGAGTTCTGTTACATGCCAGGCACGGGAATTATCCACAATCAGGGTGCGTATGTAAACGATTACGCAATCCAGGCGCCTGCCTATACGCGTCACAGCTTCCTCATGGGGCTGCGTAATTTTGAGAATCCTGACCCTAACTACTACGGTTGACAGGCCGACGGTTCCAGCTTATGGTTTTTAACTGCGCATGTAATCGCTTGCAGGCCCGCTTTTCATCGTGATCGTTCGGTCTTACCGGCAAACAACTTCATCGGGACTAGGGAAATGGAGTCGACAGAGCTGGCCCGAAAATTCACGAGTATGTTCGGGGGGCAGCCTGCCGTCTTCAGCGCGCCCGGACGCGTCAATTTGATTGGGGAGCATACCGACTACAATGATGGTTTTGTCATGCCGAGCGCGATCGGCATGCGCACCGGCGTGGCCATCTCTCGCGGCTCGGAAGCCAAGCTGCGGATTCACTCCCAGGACTTTCGCCAATCCTTCGAATTCGATTCCGATAACCTACCGCAGCAAGCCACGGGAGCCTGGTGTGACTATGTTCTCGGGATCGCAGTTGCGCTGCAGCACAACGGACTCGCTCCCCAAGGCGCAAATTTATTCATCCAAAGCGAAATCCCGATCGGTGCCGGCCTCAGTTCTTCGGCCGCCATTGAAGTAGCCAGTGCGCTCGCCCTGCTCAGCCTGAACAACGCCAGCTTGCCGCTGGAGGAGGTTGCCAGACTCTGCCAGCGAACCGAAAACACTTTCATTGGGGCTCGCGTCGGCATCATGGACCAGTTCGTCTCCTGCCTGGGAAAAGCCGGCCACGTGCTTTTGCTCGATTGCCGCTCCCTCGATTTCGAGTTTATCCCCATTCCTGCCACCGTTAAGCTGGTGATCTGTAACACGATGGTAAAGCACCAACACGCGGGCGGGGAGTACAACCGGCGACGCGAAGAGTGTGAGGAGGGTGTAAGAATCCTGTCAAGGTGGTATCCGGGCATTCGAGCTCTGCGCGATATTTCTATCGATCAATTAGTTCAGCACTCGCAGGATATTCCTCCAACCATCTACAAGCGCTGCCGTCACGTGGCCGAGGAAAATCGACGGGTGCGCGATGCGGCAGCTTGCCTGCGCGCCGGCGATTTAAATGGTTTCGGACAGCTCATGCGAGAGTCCCATCGTAGTCTTCGCGACCTGTACGAAGTCAGCTGCCGCGAGCTGGACATCATGGCCGAGGTCGCCGAGGGCATCCCTGGCTATTATGGCGGCCGCATGACCGGAGGCGGATTCGGAGGGTGCACTCTGAATCTGGTTGCATCGAAAAACGCGACCGCCTTTGCCGAGCAAATCTCCAGTCGATACCAACACGCCGTGGGGATTAAACCGGCTGTCTATATCTGTTCCGCGGACGATGGCGCCAGACTTGAGAGCAACGCTGGAGCATAAATCAGCGTCAGCTCTTCGTCCGTGAGGGATCGCACTCACGGATGCTTAGAGACGTAACCGCGAAGAGGACTCCGTCGTACTTTCCGGCTGGGCGGAAGGTTGTACCTTCACCGGAGCCGTCGATTCCCGCACTACCAGCCGCGTGCTGACTTTGATCTCTTGCCCTGGCCGCTGCTGTCCTGCCACCGTCTCGTACAGTGCATCGAAAGCTTTCCGGCCCAGTTCGTCGCGGGAAAGCCGAATGGTGGTGAGTGGTGGCTGAGTGAACCGGCTGAGTTCGATATCGTCGAAGCCGACCACTGAAATGTCGTTGGGCACGTGTAAACCAGTCCGGGCAACGGCGCGGAGCGCCCCGATTGCCGTCAGGTCGTTGGAAGTGAGCACCGCAGTTGGCGGATTGGGAAGCGAGAGCAGCCGCATCATCGCACTTTCTCCGCCGTCGATTTTGTGGTTGCCTTCCACCACGCTCCGTTGCCGTTCTCCGATGCCACAGGCGGCAATGCATTTCAAAAACGCGGAGCGCCGTGTCCGCGCTGATTTCAGCGTCAGCGGCCCACTGATAAATCCCACCCGCTGGTGCCCAAGCGAGACGATGTGCTGCACCGCTTCTCCGATTCCCCGGGAATAATCCACGTTGATGTTGCTGATTAGCGGCTTCAGCTTTCCCACGTCCAGAAATACAATCGGCAGTCGGCGGTGCGAAAGTTCATCCAGAAGATGGCGGTCAAGCTCCGACGTCATCACGGCAACCCCATCCACTTTGCGCTCAATCATGCGGCGCACACATCCGCTCATGCGCTCGGAATCGTAATCCGTATTGGCCACGATCACTTCGTAGCCATGATGAATGGCTGCGAATTCGAAGCTCTTCACCAACTCCGGGAAGAACGGGTTCACGATATCCGATATGATCAAACCGAACATCCGGCTGCGCCCAGAAACCAGAGCTCTCGCCTGGGTGTTGGGATAATAGCCAAGTTCCCGGATGGCGCGCTGCACTTTCTCCGCAGTGCTGGGCCGCACCAATCCACTGTTATTGATGGTGCGCGAAACCGTGGCAGTCGAAAGATGGGCGCGGGCGGCGACTTCCTTGATGTTCATCGAGGCTCAGATTACCATCATTTTCCGTGACAAGGGGAGAAGCGCGCTCCGTCCTTTTTCCCGAAGCAGCGTAGCCTCTCTTCGCGTGCATAAAGCGATAGCGAGTCGCCCATATTGTCCTGGAGTCGTCCTCCATAATTGTGGCTATGCCTCTGGGATGCTTCACGTCCGTGTACGATCGCAGTTGACCGTCCTGCCGGCGAGCCGAACCGCGTTTGGTACCGATCCAGAGGCTGCCGTCGCGAGAGCCGAGCAATGCCGAGAAATCCGACGGCTTGCTCCGACAGCGGTTGGCTGGTTTCAAGATTTTGGGTTGTCGGTCTTCGCCCTCCTGTCCTATGTTTTCACTTTGATTGAAAGAGCAGAGGCGCGAACTTCGTCAGGTTGTCACGCCACACCATCCACACATGCATGCCTGGAGTCTGGATGGCGGAGGGTTGCAAACCTTTTTCCTTCAACCAGGCGATGAGTTTCTGATTTCGATCAAGCAGCCCACGTCGAGGTTTTTAAGCGCGGCATCGCGGGTTCGCTCTTTGGTCTTGGTTGCGATAAACAACGTGCTCCCGGCTGCCCTTAAAGACCCTTTCCAATGTAACGTTCACTCCACCTGTCAGGTCCGCCATAAATGGCGGAGGTATCGAAATAATTCACTCCTAACTCGATCGCGCGTTGAATCATCTGCAGGGCCAAGCTTTCGTTATTGGCCTTCTCGAGCGCTCCCTGGCCGCCGAGGCCAAAAATCCCGACCCGAAATCCTGTCTTGCCCAGATTGCGCGTCGGCATCATGTCCTGGATGGCCCGTGCCGCAGCTGGATTGTTTTCCGTTGACGTCCCCTCTCCAGACGCGGAGGCAGCGATTACTCCTGCAGACAGACCATCTGCTATCGATGCTGCCCCTGTCTTAAGGAATCCCCGGCGGTTCTGATTGCCGGCATCCTGTGGGGTGTCATTCGTTTTCATGTCCATCGCTCCAAGTCATCCGAAATAGAATACCGATTTTCTTGGGAACTGATCGATCACGCGAGTATATTTTTCTCTTTGCGGACCAGTCATCTTTTGTCTTTGTTACTTCTACTTCTGGTCGCGTTTGTGCAGTTGGTTTCACCGTCTGTTGAGACCATCCGATTTTTATTCATGGTACCGATCGGTGCTCAGGAGAGATGAGAATGAGTCGTCGAGTGTTTTCTTTTTGCTTCGTGGCCGTATTGATGTCACCGACAATTGCGTCTCCCCAATCATTTTTGAGCCAGTATAGAGGCTTGCCTTATCACGACAGCCGCTATAGTGGCAGTCCACAAAAAATACCGGGAAAGGTCTTGTGCGCTTACTATGACCTGGGCGGCGAAGGAGTTGCGTATCATGACAGCGATCCACAGAATCACGGCAGTGGAGAGTTGAATCAGGCTAATGGGACCTATCTCAATGAATTTCGTATCCATGAGGGAGTGGATACTTCATACACGAAATTCAACCGGACGCCAGATCCGATTGACGATAACCCCTTCGACAAAGTTGTCCCTCCTGCAGACCTACCGTATGTTGGCTGGACCGAACCCGGAGAGTGGTTCAACATTATCGTCGATGTGACGCACGCAGGAACATACGCGGCCGATTTTCTTTACACATCGAACCGCGGCGGGACAATATCAGTGGATGTGAATGGAAAGAACGCGACCGGACCGCTGCAGATCACCACAACAAATGATCCTGCAGACCCGGTTGACTGGCGTCAATGGCACCATTGGAATGTGGCTTCGCAACTTTTCAAAGTCCGTCTGAGCAAAGGGAGAAATGTTCTTACCGTACACATATTGACGAACGGAAACATGAATCTGGCTTATTTCGACTTCAAGCCGGTCCGCAGATGAAATGGAACCTGTCAGCGATTCAATTCAGTGTCACACGTAATCCCGTCGCATGGGGAACAGTAACGGAGCACTTGCCCTGCTTGAACGAGTCTGCTCGGCGGCGCGTGCCGGTGTATTCGTGCCCATCCCGATGCCGTAGATGCAGTTCCAACGTGTGGCTTGGAGAAACTCCGCCAGGTTCCTGACTGCCTCGGGCGTCACCGCGTAGTACTGCGCTTTCGGCTCGCCCACGACCTCACGCACTTGAGGATGCTCTGGTTCGGGAGAGTCAGGCTTAGGTTTCCAGTAAGCAAACTCGCTGGTGTTGCCCCCAAGGCGCAGAACGCCAGTTGATGAGAGTGCTTTGAACTCGCGAATCAAGCCGCTGTTCTGCGGCGAAAAGAAAGTGGGGTCCGCGAGTTGCTGCACCTCATAAGACAGGCCGACAAAGTCAATCGGCATACGAGGACCAGTCGCTACCCTGGGGATGCTGAGGGCAACCCGGACCTTGCTTTGGCCCTGCGCGTGAAGGCGTGCTGCAGCCATGGTGCAGGCGGCGGTGGCAAGGAATCTTCGTCGTGTGAGCATCGGATCTCTCGATTCTTTTCTTTACTGCTGGCCCAGAGCGCCCGAGTTTTTTTGATGCGGTTAAGAATATGACCACCGATGACTCCATCCGGGGCATCCCTTGTCCTTTAGATTTGAAGCGTAACGAGAATATTTTCATCATCGGCGCCAAGTCAATCGCAGAGCTTTCGCGGGATCTTGGTCTTGGCGCGTTTCATCGTTCACCATTTTGATTTAATTATGCTGCGCGCCGACGCCATGCGCAATCCGATCTCTCGCGTACGCTGAGTTACGGAGTAGGCGAGCATGGACTCTTCCAGAACTGGGGTTCGGAAAGGGGTGGTGATGGCTGCTGTTGGGGAGGCCCAAATATATGAAGCGAGTTTAAACAGTTGAGGGATTCTGCCGACGCAGTGCAGTCGGATACACCTCCTGATTTCATAACTGCACAGCCGATCACCTATAGCTTTCTGAATTCGATTTCCACGGCCCTACTTCTTTAGTGCACACTTTGATCTCTATCCCAGGATGCGTGCCGGGGCAACGAGGTCAAGCTAAAGCCTCCGCTCCGCCCCGCCTCTAAGTAGGCAATTGCTGGTGGAAACGTTATGGGCAAGAATCTGAACGGGAGACTGCTGCCTAGGTGGATAGCTCAACAAAGTATTCCGCCCAAGTCCGGGAACTGACGATTACGTACTTTTCCAACGATAGCGACCAAGTGCGCGCGCTCGATGGTATTAGCATCGACATTGGTGCTGGAGAAATCGTCGGGATATTGGGAGAGTCGGGTTGCGGGAAGAGCACTCTGGCAGGCGCACTGTTGCGACTGTTGGCGCCGAATGCAAGGTGCGAGGGCGGGACAATCCTGATTCACGGCCGCGAACTACTGAACCTAACTGAGAAGGAGTTGCGTTTGGTCCGGGGGCGGTTGGTCTCGCGGATCCCGCAGGACCCGGCCCTGGCGCTTAATCCGGTGATAACGGCTGGTTCGCAAATCGGTGAGGTTCTGCGCGCGCATTGGGCAAGTAATGCGCAGCAGCGGCGAACGCGGGTGATGGAATTGCTTCGAGAGGTCGGCTTCGATCCTCCAGAGCAAATCTATTCTGCTTATCCCCATCAACTCAGTGGTGGACAGAGACAGCGAATTGCAATCGCGCAGGCAATAGCGTGCAGACCAGATCTTCTGATCGCCGATGAGCCCACGAGCAAACTAGACGCAACACTGCAGGGAGAGATCATCGCGTTGCTGGCGCAGATTCGGCAACAACACGGGACAGCGATTTTGCTAATCAGCCACGATCCAGGGTTATTTGCCGGATTTGCCGATCGCATCGCAGTGATGTATGCCGGTCGCATCGTGGAAGCTGGGAGCAGCACCGAAATCTTGGGGAGACCACTGCACCCCTATACGCAAGCCCTCGTTCGACTCATGATGCCGCTTGTGGTCGCGGGATCAAGGGTGCGGACGCGGCTTCCGGCGATCGAAGGCGAACCTTTCGATCCAACTTGTTTTCCGGTGGGTTGCCGGTTTGCTCCGCGCTGCGTCGAGCGCATGGACGTTTGTTCACGCCGCTATCCGGGAGAATTCCTGCCCGAGCCTTCACGTCCTGTGAACTGTTTCAAGTACGGGGAGTAAATGGTCAATTCATTTGCTAGCTGACTCGTCACAAAGCGGAGAGCTAATCCAAAACTTGCTGGTCGTAAAAGGACTCACCAAGAAATACGTTCGGGGCGGTCTGTGGCGGAAACGCGTACCCGTCGCCGCCGTAAGCAACGTCGATTTCGAGATCGCGAGCGGGCAAACCTTGGCGCTGGTCGGAGAATCGGGATCCGGAAAATCCACCGTCGCGCGATGCGTTACACGCCTGGAAAAGCCAGATGCCGGACAGATACTGATTCGCGGCGCAGACATCGCGCAGCTGCATCATCGAGACCTGGCCCCTTTTCGCACTGGCATTCAGATGGTGTTTCAGGATGCAGTTACCGCGATGAATCCCCGCTTCTCAGCCCTTGACGTCATCGAGGAACCTTTGCTGATAAATGATCGTGCCGGCCATGTTGGCCGCAATCGAAAAGACCGTCGCGATTTGGTCTGCGCCCTGATGATTGAGGTTGGAGTATCTCCCGATTGGGTGCACCGGTCGATATTTCACTTCAGCGGCGGACAACGCCAGCGGCTCGCGCTGGCGCGGGCCCTCGTGTTGCGCCCGCAGCTTCTGGTTCTGGATGAAGCACTTTCAGGACTTGACTTATCCACTCAGGCGCAAATTGCCAACCTATTGTTCGAACTGCAAGCGGCTCGCTCCCTGACCTATCTTTTGATTTCCCATGATCTGGCCCTGGTCGCGCGGATGGCGGACATGATTGCAGTTATGTCTGAAGGAAAGACGGTCGAAATAGGCCCAACCGAGCAGATCATTTCCAGCCCTAAACATGAGGCGACGAAGAGACTGCTGACGTCAGCGAAAACCGCTGCGTCGAAGCTAGCGGCCATCACCGGTGGACTTGTGTGAGTTACCTCGCACGCAGGCTGATACGAACGATTCTGTTGCTCATCGGAGTGTCGGCACTCTGCTTCTTGTTCACCGAAATGGCGCCCGGAACTTTCTTTGACGAAATGAGGTTGAACCCGCAGATTTCTCCGGAAACGATTTCGGCGCTGCGCTCCCGCTACGGCCTGGATCAGCCTCTGTTATTAAGATACGGACGCTGGGTGAAATCCGCTCTGCACGCCGATTTCGGCTATTCCATCGCATACAACGTACCGGTTGCGCCGTTGCTGTGGAGCAGGGCGAAAAATACTCTGCTGCTCACGACCACGGCGCTTCTGCTGACGTGGCTGATCTCCGTTCCGTTAGGCGTATGGGCGGCGAGCAGACGCGGCGGACTGTTGGATAAAGCGGTCACTGTAGGCAGTTCATTCCTGGTTTCTGCGCCGGAACTTGTGATTGCCGTGGGCTTGCTCGCTGCCGCCGTTCGTTGGCGGATTCTGCGCGTTGGTGGAATGATGTCGGTTGATTTCGAGGGCCTATCTACCTGGGGGAAACTGCAAGACATCCTACTTCATCTGGCCCTGCCGGCGCTGATCCTGGTGCTTTGCGAAACAGCCGTGATCGTGAGGCACGTTCGCGCCAGTGTCCTTGAAGTGCTGGACGCTCCTTATATCCAGGCCGCGTGCGGATTCGGAATCACGCCCGGGAGAGTCCTCTTCCGGCATGTACTGCCCGTTGCCGCCAACACTGCCATTTCGCTGCTGGGATTTTCTCTGGCCGGACTCCTCAGTGGATCGATGTTAGTTGAGGCGGTGTGCGGATGGCCTGGCCTGGGGCCTTTGATGCTCGAGGCGACGCTTTCCCGGGATCTCTATCTTGTCATTGGAGGGATCATGTTCTCGTCGCTGTTCACACTCGGCGGGGGACTGATTGCCGATATCATGCTGCTCGCATCGGATCCGCGAATTCGCAGAGAGGGATCGGATGCGCAGTAAGACTGCCATCCTGGTTGCCGCACTCGCAGGATTGCACCTCATTCTATTGTTCGCTGGTTTTGTGGCACCCTACAATCCAGCGACCCAAGACCGCGAACTGCCTTATGCTCCGCCCACACGGCTGCATTTCAAAGACGCCGCTGGATTCCATTTTCGTCCGTTCGTGTACGCGTCGACGCGTGCATTAAACGGAGATCAAGCCGGAAGTTATCAAGAAGACCGGACCCGCGCTTATCCTGTTCGCTTCCTGGTTCGCGGGTCAAGTTACAAGCTTCTTGGCTTTCACGAAGCATTTGTCCATCTGTTCGGCGTCGTCGAGCCAGCAAAAATCCTGATTCTCGGGACGGACGGCTACGGACGGGATGAATTTTCTCGCATTCTGTTCGGAGGCCAGATTTCAGTTGCTGCTGGGATCACAGCGACATTTATTGCGCTGCTGGCAGGAGGCATCCTGGGAAGTGTTGCGGGGTACTATGGGCGCTGGATTGATGAGTCGCTGATGGGCGTGACTGAGCTTTTTCTTTCGTTGCCCTGGCTCTATTTCCTGCTGGGCGTGCGCGCATTCTTGCCGCTACATCTGAGTGCGCTCCGCACTTTTTTTCTCCTGACAGGCGTGATCGGTTTGATTGGCTGGGCGCGGCCCGCCCGGCTGGTGCGGGGAATCGTGCTCAGCTCGCGAAACCGCAACTACGTTTTGGCGGCACGCGGCTTTGGCGGATCTGATTTCTACATCCTGCGGCGGCATATCCTGCCGAAAGCCCTCGGGGTACTGATAACACAGGCGGCGCTGCTGGTTCCACAGTATATCGCCGCCGAAGTAACGCTCTCCTTTTTCGGCCTCGGAGTGAGTGAGCCGGTGCCGAGCTGGGGCAATATGTTGAGTGCGTTGGAGCAGTACAGCGTTCTCGTCTCTTATGGATGGCTTCTAGCTCCTGCAGGCGCTTTGATCATTACTTCCGTACTCTATGGTTACCTCGCTGATGCGCTCCATTCCGGTTAAAATTTGAACATCTCAGGAATCTTTTCTGTGGGGTAAAGGTCCGATATGAAGCGAATTGCTGGCCTAACCCTGCTATATGTGTGTCTACTCGCCGGTGCATGTTTTGCCGCAAAGGTCGCTCCCGAGGCGGCGAAACCCGGAGAAGAACTTGCGCGGATGGCTGACGTCTCTGGCCGCTACGGTGGACACTTGACCATTGGCCAACGCTCCGAACCGAAGACGCTTAACCCGGTTATCGCTACCGACGCGGTTTCGCGCGAGGTGATCGGCCGTCTGATGGGCGATCTAATCGAGATCAACCGATCTTCGCAACAAACGGAGCCTGCGCTGGCGAAATCCTGGAAGATATCTTCCGACGGCCGGACCTTTACCCTGCAGCTCCGCAAGGGGGTCCGATTCTCCGACGGCCTTCCCTTCGATGCCGATGATGTAGTTTTCTCTTTCGGCGTCTACATGGATGAGGCAGTGGATTCGCCGCAGCGCGACCTGCTGATCATCGACGACAAACCCATCACAGTTACCAAAGTGGATCAGTACACCGTACGATTCGTTCTGCCGCGTCCCTACGCGGCGGCAGAGAGATTGTTCGATGGGCTCGCGATGCTGCCGAAGCACTTGCTGGAGAAGCCTTATCGCGAAGGCCATTTCGCGCAGGCGTGGTCCTTGAATGTGCGGACCTCGGAAATCGCCGGCCTGGGTCCGTTTCGGCTCAAAGACTATGTGCCGGGGCAGCGAATCGTGGTGGAGCGAAATCCTTTCTATTGGAAGGTTGATAGCGAAAATCAACGGCTGCCGTATCTCGACGAACTCGTGTTTCTGTTTGTGGGCACTGAAGACGCACAGGTGATGCATTTCGAGGCAGGCGAAACCGACATCATCAGCCGGCTCAGCGCGGAGAATTATAACTTGCTGACGCGCGAGAAGGCACGTATTGCCTTGCAACTTGCCGACATGGGACCAAGCCTTGAATATAACTTCTTGTTGTTCAACCTGAATGATCTTGGCGCGAAGAAGCTGGACGATGTTTCCAAGAAGCAAGCCTGGTTTCGCGATTTGAAGTTTCGACAGGCAATCTCGGCGGCCGTCGATCGAGAGTCGATTGTGAACCTGGTCTACGGGGCGCGTGGCACGGCCTTGTGGGGCAACGTTGGGCCGGGCAACAAGTTGTGGATCAATCAAGCGATCCCACATCCGTCGCGGTCAATCGAGAGAGCTCGCGAGTTGTTGAGGTCGGATGGCTACAAATGGAACTCCACGGGCCAGTTGCTGGATGCTGGTGGGCAGCCGGTCGAATTCTCGATCATCACCAGCTCCTCCAACAGCCAGCGTATGAAGATGGCAACCCTGCTACAGGATGACCTCGCGCACCTGGGCATGCAAGTGCATATTGTTCCCCTGGAATTTCGCGCTCTGATTGACCGCGTATTTCAAAGCTTCAATTACGATGCAGCGATCATGGCGCTGGGCGGCGGAGATGCGGACCCGAACCCGGAGATGAACGTGTGGGCTTATTCGGGGACATCGCATTTATGGCACCTCGGCGAAACACAGCCGGCGACCGACTGGGAACGCGAGTTAGACCAATTGATGCAACAACAGATGGTCACGCTTGACTATGCCCGGCGCAAGAAGCTGTATGATCGCGCACAACAATTGATCGCCGAAAACCTGCCGTTCATTTTTTTGGGAACGCCGAACATTCTTGCGGGTGCGGACAGCCGGGTCGGCAACTTCCATCCGGCTGTGCTTGACCCTTACACGTTGTGGAACTCGGACGAGCTTTACGTTCGCGGTCCGGGTCTGGAGAATGCTGGCGTTCGATGACCGGAACGGCCACAAGCAGGCAAAAGCAACGGCCGACGGAGTCGGAGTCTTGCGACGCGCAGCTGGTTAGCCGCTGCCTGCAGGGTGATCAGGAAGCCTGGTCGGCGTTGATCGATAAGTACAAGAATCTCATCTATTCGATTCCAATCAAGCTTGGCATGTACCAGGATGCAGCGGACATCTTTCAGTCCGTATGTGTGGACTTGCTTTCGGAGCTGCCGCGACTCCGAGAACACTGTGCCTTGCCGAAATGGCTGATGCAGACCTGTTATCACAAGTGCCTCCGCCACCAGCGCGCCGCCGCCCGGCTGGTTGAGCTTGAACCGGAGGGCACAGATAGTGACGCCGGGCTTTCTGCTGCTGCTGCCGATCTCCCAGAGCACATGCTGGTGCAACTCCAGCAGGAACAAATTCTTCGCAACGCCATCACAGAGTTGCCGGAAAAGTGCGAGCAGATGGTCCGCTTGCTCTTCTTCGAGCTTCCCCCTAGGCCCTATCACGAAATCGCGGATGAGCTGGGCATGGCGACTGGTTCGATTGGGGCGATCCGAGCCCGGTGCCTGGCGCATCTCAGAAAACACCTTGAGAAGAGAGGCTTCTGAATGAGCGCCCAGGCGGTTCAGAAGACCGAATCGGATGCGATGATCGAGCGCCTCCTCGCGCTCGACGACGCCTCCGGCCGCACTCGGTTCGTCACACAAAACCCGGGTGCCGCATGGGGAGAGATCGTAACGATTCTTACCGACAAAGTTTGGCAAGAAGTTCGAATCGATACTCATCGCGCCAAAAAGCTGGCGGATGCTGCCTTGAACGTCGCCCAAACTCTTGGCACTCCAAGCCTCATTGCCCGCAGCTTCCGCGCGCAAGCGAATGCCATGTACGCGCTGGACGAGCACGGTGAAGCCATTCGTCTGCACGCGCAGGCCATCGCTTTGTTTGAGCAAACTGGGGAAGAAACCGAGCTCGCTCGGACATTGAGCGGATCGATTCAGTCGTTGCTGTTGTTGGGCTGGTACGATGAGGCGCTGGCTGCGGGCGAGCGCGCGAGTGCAATCTTCCGGCAACAAGGCAACACCCGCCGGCTGGCTCGCCTGGAAATCAATATTGGAAACATCTATCACCGGCAGGATCGATTCACTGAGGCACTCGCGTATTACGAGCGCGCCTACGAGCAGATGCTGGCTCACGACGATGCTGAGGGGCTTGCAGCGGTTCTGAGCAACTTGTCGCTGTGCCACATCAGCTTGAACGATTTCCCCAAGGCGTTGGAGTTGCACCAAGTCGCGCGACGGCACTGCGAGCGGAAGCACATGCCGATTCTGGTTGCCTACGCAGACTACAACATCGCCTACCTGTATTTCCTGCGCGGAGAATATGGCCGGGCGATTCAAATGCTTCGGGATGCTTCCGTCAGCGCCAAGAAAGCAAACGATGCCTACCAACTCGCGCTCTGCAATCTTGACCTTTCCGAGATTTATCTTGAATTGAATCTGAGCGCTGAAGCCGGAGAACTAGGACGGGCCGCGAACGAAGCCTTTCACAAGCTGGGTTTTGGCTACGAAGCTGCCAAAGCCCTGGGCTTTGCCGCGATTGCCGCAAGCCGCCAGGGGCAGGCTTTTGAGGCAGTCAAACTGTTTGCCTCGGTCAAAGAAATGTTTGTTCGCGACCAGAACCAGGTGTGGCCTTCCCTGATTGACTTATATCAGGCGCTGGTGCTGTTCACAGAGGGTCGCCTGTTTGAAGCGCGGCGGCTTTGTGTGGCGGCGCACGCGTTCTTCCGAACCTCGCCGATGCGGGGAAAGGCTGTGCTGGCAGAACTCTTGTTGGCGCGAATCACATTACGACTCGGCGATGCGGCGTTCGCGAAGCAGCACTGTCAAATCGCGCTGACCGATCTGGAGAATCTCGACTCGCCAACGCTCCTCTATCAGGCGGAGTTTCTGATGGGCGAGGTGGAGCGCGCAACCGGAAATGAAGACGCGGCGTACGTAGCTTACGGCCGAGCCCACGCGGCAGTCGAGCGTCTGCGCAGCAGCTTGCGAGGAGAAGAGCTGAAGATCGCTTTCTTCGAGAACAAACTTGAAGTCTACGAGAATCTGGTCGGTATTTGCCTGCGCCGTCCCAATAGTTTTGCGGAGGCATTCGAGTACATCGAGCAGGCAAAATCCCGAACGCTGATCGATCTCCTCAACCAGCCAGTACACGTGCCAACCGCGGCAGATCCTGGACAAAGCGAACTGGTGCGATCGATCCGCAACCTTCGCGAAGAATTGAACTGGTACTACAACCTGATTGAGCGGGAACAACTTCGTCCAGAGGAGCGCTCGCAAGAGCGGGTACAGCAACTCGAGCAACAGGCTCGCTCGCGGGAAGCCGATTTCTTGCGCGCCGTGAAAGAAGCCACTGTTGCCGAGGCGAACGAAGCGGGCGTGCAGGTTTCCTCCGCCATGTCGATGGAGCAAATCCGGTCGGCGCTTCCCAGCGATACCGCGGTGGTCGAATTTTTTTGCGCGCAGGATCGCAGCATCGCGTGCGTGCTGACCCGAGACAACCTTCAGGTCTGCCAGGTGACGGTGCAAGCCCGAATTCAAAAGCTGCTGCAGCTTCTGCAATTCCAGATGTCGAAATTCCGCCTCGATCCCCAGTATGTTGCCACCTTCGGCCAAGCGTTGCTGGAATCGACTCAGGCACATCTCAAGAGTTTGTATCAAGAGCTCATCGCACCGATCCGGCATCTGCTCGAAGCTCGGCACATCGTCTTTGTGCCGCACGGATTGCTTCACTACGTTCCGTTTCATGCCTTGCATGATGGCGAATCATACCTGATCGATCGATTCGCGATTTCTTACGCGCCGAGCGCCGCCGTTTACGCGCAATGCCAGACGAAGGCGGTCACAGCGGCCGGCGATTCTCTCATCCTCGGCGTGCCCGACGAGCGAACGCCCGCCATTCGAACGGAGGTGGAGGCGATCGCTCGAATTTTGCCGAACGCCAAACTATTCATGGGCAACGATGCGACGGAAGATGTGCTGCGAACCTATGGGCCGCGGAGCAAGTCGGTGCACATCGCCACCCACGGATACTTTCGCCAAGATAACCCAATGTTTTCCTCAATTCGTCTTGGGTCATCGCAACTCAGCTTGTACGACATGGCTCATCTGCAACTGCCCGTCGAGTTGGTGGTGCTGAGCGGCTGCGCCACTGGGTTGAATGTGGTCACGCCCGGGGACGAACTGATGGGACTGGTCCGTGGCCTACTGCAGGCAGGAGCGCAGTCGCTTGTCTTGAGCCTGTGGGATGTCAACGACGATAGCACCAAAGACTTCATGGTCGAGTTCTATTCCGGGTTGCAGCGAGGGCATTCGAAAGCGGATGCGATGCAAATCGCGTCGATCCGCCTGCGGGAGCATTGCCCCCATCCTTATTACTGGGCTCCTTTCTTATTGATAGGAAAGGGGTAGCAGGACATCGAATTTAATTTATCGCCGCCTGTATTTTTTGAACCCCTGCCATCTCTTTTGTAGTAAGCCCCCAAGTAGCTGAAACCCCAAAGAAGTAATGAGGACAACATATGGACCACTTTTCGGAACAGCCCTGGATTGATTTTGTCCGTGGAGTTGGCGCAGTCGAGGTTGGCAGAGAAATCAGGACACATCTCGATGCAAGCTGTCCAAAATGCAAGACCACCCTCGATGCTTGGACCCGAGTCCGACAATTGGCGACCGACGAAGCTGCGTTTATGCCGCCGGAGAATCTGGTGCGCCTCGTAAAGCTGGGTTTTGCCGGCAGGACAGCGGCGCAGCAACCGAGAAAATGGACTCTGGCCAACCTGGTTTTTGACAGCTTGGCACAGCCGCTACTGGCGGGTATGCGTAGCGGCGAACTGAATATGTGGCAAGTCATTTACGAGGCTGAAGGTTTGACGGTGGATTTGAGTTTTGGCCGACGTTCGAAAGCCAAAAGAGTTCACTTAGTCGGTCAAGTGCTGGACAAGCGGGAAGTGCAGCCCTGGCACAACGTAACCATTGATCTGACGACAGAAAAAGATCAGGTGCTTGGCACTACCGTGGCCAATGCCTCGGGAGAATTTCAGATGGAGTTTGAAGCGAAGGAGTTTCTCTGGTTATTGATCAAGGCGGAGAGCCACAACACAGTGTGGATTCCGTTGACGAACTTGAGACAACGGTAACCAAGCATACGTTACCAAAGGAAGCAGAGCGAGTTACTTCAGAAAGAGTACGGGTGTAAGTAGAAAGCACTAAGGTTCCACTCTACACTCTCAGTACTAGCATTGGATCAAAAGGGGAAAACGATGGGCAAGTTAAAACCAAATACGAGTCTTAAGCGTGCGGGCCTGGTAGCGTGCCTGCTGTTACTGCTGACCACTTTTTGCGCGCCAGCAGCACAGGCACAAACGCGTCTAATCGTGCGCGACTCGCTCGGACTGCCGGGCCTCAACCTCACCTGTTTATTGACGGGCTGCAAGGTCGTCACCGGCCTTGGCGACCCCAACGGGCAGTTGTTCCTGATCACTTTCCCCGCTGTCCTAAATCCAGTGACGTCGCTGCTTCGGCTCAGTCTCCAGACAGGCATTCTCGATGTGGAAGTCGATCAGACCGTGAATGCGGTGCCAGAGTACGCCTTTTCCGATCCTTCGTATCTAACCGACAAGGCACCGGCTTCCTACTACGGGGCAACGGTTTGGCACGGTTACATCGCGCAGCCCTCGAATCAACTGGTGCGCACGGCTCAAACTCAGGCAACATTTAACGTTGCCGGCGCCGGAATGACGGTCGCAGTGATCGATACCGGCGTCGATCCCGCCAATCCGGTTCTGAAAAGTGTTCTGGTCAACGGCTACGACTTCACCACCAACACCAGTGGCGGTTCGGAGATGAACGACGTTCAGGCCAGTCCAAATTTGAATCAGGCGCAACCGGCGACGCTGGACCAGCGCACGGTCGCGGTGCTCGATCAGCGCACGGTGGCAGTGCTGGATGGCGGCTCGTACTCGGACTTTGGTCATGGGACTATGACTGCCGGCATCGTGCACCTCGTCGCGCCCGAAGCCAGGATCATGCCGCTTAAAGCGTTCACCGCAGCAGGCACCGCATATGATTCCAACATCCTGCGCGCCATCTACTATGCCGTAAATAACGGCGCCAAGGTTATGAACATGAGCTTCAATTACACGAGTTACTCTCCGGAACTCGCAACCGCTATCAAATATGCGAACAGCCGCGGTGTAATATCTGTCGCCTCTGCCGGCAACAATGGCGAGCACACCATGGTTTATCCCGGTGGGCTTCCTGGAGTAATTGACGTCGCATCGACTTCGAATCTCGATGTCCAATCCACCTTCACAAACTACGGCGTGCCGCCAGTATTTATGGCTGCGCCGGGAGAAGGCGTTGTCACCACCTATCCATGGGGAACTTATGCCGCTGGTTGGGGCACATCGTTCAGCACTCCCTTCGTGGCTGGCACAGCCGCTCTCATGCTGGGGACTAACGGCAACTGTTCCAGCCGAATGGTTCCACTCGGATTGGCGAATGCCCACTACATCGGAAATGTGAACCTTGGCTTCGGACGCCTGGATACATACCAGGCGCTTGCATCGTGCAATCTGTTTTAGCAAAGAGTGAACGCGGAACGCGAGCCAACAACGATATGGCGGTAACCCTAAATTCGGGTCTTGATTTGTCTGGGCTCGTGCTCCGGGTCAAGGAACTGGAAGAGCAGCATCTCGCTTTCCGCAACTCTGTGGTTTGCGCGTTTAACCAGATGCTCGACCTGAAGGACATCAACACCGGAGTCCATAGCACGCGATTGGCGGAATGGGCGCTCCGCGTGGCTCGAAAGATGGAGATTCCGGAGGAACGACTTTACCAGGTCGAAGTTGCCGCATTGCTTCACGACGTCGGTAAGATCGGTGTACCCGACGCGATCCTGAAGAAACCGGGCATGCTCACGCCCGAGGAACGCGCCCTCATTAATCGCCATCCGGAATACAGTTGGTCAATCCTGCGGCTGTTCCCCGGCCTCGAAGAAGCCAGTCTCTATGCCTTGCACCACCACGAGAGCGTCGACGGAACCGGCTATCCTGCCGGGCTCAAGGGCAACGATATACCGCTGGTTTCCCGAATCATTTGTGTGATCGACGCTTTCGACGCGATGGTCTCGAATCGCTGCTACCGGCAGGGCCTTTCGCACACGGAAGCGATCACGCGTCTGCACCGTAGCAGCGGTACCCAATTCGATCCTACGATCTTGCAGGCATTTATTCCGATCGCAGAGCAGGAAGCCGCCGATGTTTTCGCAGCCGCGGGGACCAGCATGTCGGCGGTTTTATAGCCCTGCCAGCGGCCTGCTTACCGTCACAGTCACACCGCTGTCCCGCGAACTGGCGCGCCCGAGTTCCGCTGAATCTAGGATCCAACCGGAAGACTAGAAATCCCTTCAACTGTTATAGCGCGCTAACATTATATGTTAGGAGCGATTGTCAAGCAGAAACTAGGAGAAGGTTTCCATTTCATGTTAATTGTCCGTGAATACCGACGAATTGGTTGAGAGGCTTGGCGATGAACAGTACTTGATCAACGCGTCTAGCATCCTGTTCGGAGATCAACGCTCCGCGCGAGGTCAGGTTTGACAACGGCGCTAGGTCAATCGTTTAGGATCGTCCCCATCGTTTGGATATGTCTTCAGGGACGCGTTCCAGGCCAGTTCTATTCAATCGCTGGCGTTTAATACGATGTGCTGTGAGGATCAAACATAATCGAAGAGAGCCATAAACCCGAAATCCATGTGAAGTTGCTGATGGCAGTGGAACAGCGTGAGACCAGGATTGTCAGCCGTGAAGTCGACTTCGATCTCTTGGTACCCGCCGAGCATCACAACATCCTTCATCACGCCCGCGGTCGGTTTGCCGGCAACTTTGGTCAGTTCGAAGCTATGCCGATGCAGATGGACTGGATGAATATCGTCGCTGGCATTACGCATGCGAAGGCGGTAACGGCCGCCTTGCTTCAAGTGAAATGACGCGGGAACAATGCCCTGGGTCATCGGATAAGCAGCTCCGTTAATCGTCCAGCGGTTGAAACCACGTTCGGCGGCGTTGTGCTTTGCGAACGTCATCTCGAACGTCTCGTCCGGCGAAGGTGCGGTTGCACCTGCTCTCGCAAAACGCAAATAGTCCCAATGAAAGGGCTTCGGTCCCATCCAAACCGGTTTTCCTTTGTGTCCCGCATATTCCACTACAATGCCCATGCCGTGGCCCGGTCATCTTCCGCAAGATCACCCAAAATCCATGCGCCGGGATGATTCATTTCGACGATGGCAGAAACACGCTCAGCTGTTCCCAGCCACAGCACCGGGAGCTCGGCAGGGGCCGGAACTGCATTGCCGTCCAATGCGACAACTTTGAAAGTGTGTCCCGGCAAGGCCAAGCTTCGAATCTCGGTGGCGCTGCCATTCAAAACATGAAACAGGATCCGCTCGCCCTGTTTGACTCTCACCGGCTCGCCATGACCCAGCATTCGACCATTGATAGTGAAATATCGATAGCCCACTTCGTATCCGTGTGGCATCCCTTTCGCGAGCGAGGCCTTCATCGCAGACTCGCCACTCAACTCCAGTTCCTTCACTCGCGTAGGAGGAGCGAGGAAATCCTGGGCCATATCGCCGCCTTGACTGAAAGACGGTTCGAATTCTTTCAGAACGAGGAAAACCTCCCGGTCGTAGTTTCCGGGCTCACGCTTGGGTTCGATGTACACGGGGCCTACTTGGCCGCTGTACTGTCCCGCGTGGAGATCGGCGCCGGCTCGATTATGCGTGTGATAGAAACGGAAGCCCGCTGGTCGCGGCGTGAAAGTTATGCGGCGCATCCCGTGCGCCGGGATGAAGGGCGTCCCTTCTTCGGCGGCGCCATCCACGTCAGTCGAGACTATTTGACCGTGCCAATGCAACTGCTCAGGAGTGTCTGTGTCGTTGTGGACTTCGACCGTCGCTGCCTGACCTTCCTTGAATCGTAATAAGGGTCCTGGGAACTGACCGTTATAGGTGATCGTCGAGACGATGTGTTTCGGAGCGATCTCAACCGGACTTGCACAAATTCGCAAGATGTAGTCCGGGTGAGTCGAATCGGACTGAGAGGAAACCGTTCCGAAATTCTGTAATCCGAGCGTAGACCCTAGGCTGAGGGGGCTTCTGGAGCGAGCCAGCCCAGCACCAGCGATCATCCCCGTCATTTTGAGAAAGTTTCGGCGTCCGGGCAGTTGTTTTCCCACGAAATTGTCTCCAGTGCTGCGTACTCTTGTTTCCGACTAGTTTATTCCGCGCGCAAACGTTTCGGAAGATGCGCCACCTTTCGCGAAGGCCTCTGCGGAATATTGGCGCGGTTCTGCCATGCGCCGCCCTCACCTTCTCTACGCACCCTGAACCCAACAGAGCTCTTGCGGAGGTCTTATTAACAACAGGATTCGTAATTGTTGCGGGCCGGGCACATGATAAAACTAAGCCCATGAATTTAGAGGGAGGAATCGGGTCGAACAACAAGGCCAAAGCCCCGCCGGCGCAAGGAACCGATCACCCACGCGCTGAAAAATTGCGGAAAGGCAGTTGGCTAACGCTGTTTCAAGGTATACGCCCTTTTAATCGCCGCGGAGCGGTCCGCGACGCGTTGGCGGGAGTCGAACTGGCGGCGATGAATATCCCGCAGGCGCTGGGCTACACGAAGATTGCCGGCACCCCTGTAGTGACCGGCTTTTATACGCTGTTGTTGCCGCTGGTGGCGTTCGCGACGTTTGGATCCTCGCGATACCTGGTAGTGGCTGCGGACTCGGCGACAGCCGCCATCTTTGCTGGCGGAGTTTCAGGCATGGCGCCGGTCAACAGCGCTCGTTATGTAGCGCTCGCCGGTTTAGTGGCGCTGCTGACCGCTGGATTTTTGCTTTTGGCGCGAGTGTTCAAGCTCGGCTTTCTGGCCGACTTCCTGTCGCAGACAGTGTTGGCAGGCTTTCTCACCGGAGTGGGATTTCAGGTCGGCATTGCGGTGCTCGGCGAAATGCTGGGATTAGAAGTGAGCGCCCATCATTCGGTCGGAAGAGTGGTTGAGGTTGTGCGCAGTTTTTCGCAGGTGCATGCGGCGACGGTCGGGCTCTCCGCGGCGGTGGTTCTGGGAGTCCTCGCGCTCCATCACTTTGCACCGAGGGTTCCAGGCCCATTGATCGCAGTGGTTGCCGCGATTGCGGCTAGCAAATCATGGGACTTCGCCGGACACGGAATTGGCATTATCGGACCCGTAGCCGGGGGCTTGCCGCATCTGGTTCGTCCCGACCTAAGCTGGCACGACATCCAACTGATGACTCCCGTGGCGGGATCGTGCGTGGTGATGATCATCGCCCAAAGTGCGGCAACGGCCCGGATTTACGCAACGCGGAACCATCAGCGTCTGGACGAGAATACCGACTTGATGGGATTAGCCGCCGCCAACGCGGCCGCGGCGCTCAGTGGAGCGTTTGTTGTGAACGGAAGTCCAACTCAAACGGCGATGGTCGAAAGCTCCGGTGGGAAGAGCCAGATCGCGCACCTCGCCACGGCGGCAATCGTTGCACTTGTTCTCATTTTTCTAACCGAACCCTTGCAATACCTTCCGCGCTGCGTGCTGGGCGCGATGGTGTTTGTCATTGCCGTGCGCCTCATTGATCTGCGTGGGCTTGTAGCCATTCGTCGCGAAAGTCCGGGCGAATATGTGTTGGCCTTGACTACGGCTGGCGTGGTGGTGCTGGTCGGGGTCGAAGAGGGTATTGTCCTCGCGATGGTGCTTTCGTTACTCCGCATTGTGCGGCACAGCTATCATCCGCATACCGCGGTACTGGTTGAAAGCGATGATGGAATATGGCGGGCGATTCCGGCTGTTCCGGGAGCCGTCACGGAGCCTGGGTTGGTGATCTATCGATTTGGGGCGGCGCTCTTCTATGCCAATGCCGGCCGGTTCTCGGACGAGATTCACTGCCTCGTAGCCACGGCGCCTTCTCCGCTGCAGTGGCTTATTGTGGATGCTGGCGCAATTACGAATTTAGACTACACCGCCTCTCGTGTCGTGCAAGAGCTCCACGATGATTTGGCGCGACGGGGTATAGGCGTACTGGTGGCTCATATAGAACCGGGCCTGCAAGCCGATTTGGATCGGCATGGCCTGACGAACATCATCGGTCCCGCCAAGATTTTCGATACACTGCGCGACGCGTTAGCGGCCTTGCACGGCAAGAAGTGGTAGCGGCGCATCGTAGTAGAATTGCGCAGCCGGACGACTTGGTATTCTTTTGAACTGGTTCTCGCGCGCCTTTTATCTTTTCGTTATATAAAAAAAATAAAGCGATATAAAAAGAAATCGCAATCGAAAGCCCCGTAGATTGCTCCGTTAGGGAATCACTTGCTCAGCGAATAAGAGTTTCCGAGACATCTCAACTTGCCCCGATTCGATGTGACGATTGCCGGCGAATTAAATCTTGACCTGATTCTCTACGGTCTGCCTGCTGAACTTCCGCCCGAGCGAGAGATTCTCGCGGATCGAATGATGCTCACGCTGGGCGGGTCGTCCACGATCGTTGCGCATAACCTTGCGGCACTCGGCAGTCGCGTTGGATTCATCTCGCGCGTCGGCGACGATCCGCCCGGCGAAATTGCGCTGCAAGGACTCAGCGCAGGTGGCGTAGACGTTGGCAAGGTACGCAGAGTGGCTGGCGGTACCAAAACCGGGCTCACCGTGATCCTGCAGCGGAAAGGATGGCGCAACATGGTCACGTACGCGGGCACGATTTTTGATTTGAATTTTGAAGACCTTGACTTCGGATACCTGACGGATTCGCGGCACTTTCACTTCTCTTCTTTCTATTTGCAGCGTGGCTTGAGAGATCGCACCGCACCGCGGAGATATTTCAGAAAATCAAAACAGCCGGACTCACAATTTCGCTGGATACAAACGATGACCCCGACGATCTCTGGCAGGGAGGATTGAGAGAATGTCTCAGATATGTCGATATTTTCCTCCCGAATGCGCGCGAAGCGCGACAGATTGCCGGCACTCAAGATCTGCAAGCTGCTCTCTCGCTCCTCGCCGGTGCGGTGCCTCTGGTGGTTGTAAAGAACGGGACGGAAGGAGCGATCGCTCAACGCGGCAGCCAGACTTTTTCCTCCCCAGCCATCAAAGTGGAATCGGTTGACGCGGTTGGAGCAGGCGACAGTTTCGACGCCGGTTTACTCTTTGAGTATCTGCGCGGTTCGGATGTCCCGGCCTGCCTTGCGATGGGCAATCTCGCTGGAGCATTTTCAACGACTCGAGCCGGTGGTACGGAGGCTTTTACTGATCGCGAATATAAAGAGGAATTCTTTCGCAGTCACGGGGCGCGACTCGCAAAGTAAGGATTAACCGAAGAGCCATATTCCTGCACAAGTAGCTGAGGACTGCCGCGAATCCTTTACTCCCTCGTTATTTAGAAACTTCCAGCAGCAGGTGGTCCTTAAACTCCGTTGCCAACTGGGGCGCCTTCTCATCCGTCGCTGTGACTGTGCCCAGATCTTTCCCGTCCGCGTAGTCCGTCACGTGATAGGAGCCCGCTTTCAGCCCGCGCAACTCCACTTCGCCTCTCCAGGTTGCCGCATTAGGCGCGAAGAAGGCGTAATACATTTTGCCGTCTTTCTCGATCGCATAGGCCTCGGGAACATCGTAGCCGTAAACGTAGAGATCGCGGAAGGTGCCTTTCGAAAGCATCCTCTCGTTGTAAATACCGATCCATTTTTTCCAGTGCGCTTCCTTTTCTTTGGTGAGCGCGACAGCTTTAAATTTTGGGCCAGGATCGGGCCAAACGAATTTTGTTCCAACCACGCCGCCGGCGCCGATCGTCGAGGCAAAATCGTCTCCATGCTCGGTCCAGTTGTTGCCTACGCGGGTCATCGCCGAGAGTTCCACGTGATCGCCATAGACAGCGGATTCCGGGCCCAGCAATGCCTTGTACACTTTGATGCGTCGGCGAACCTGCACCGCGCCGACGGGATCTGCGGTCACCGCCTGATCCATATACGGCAGCCACGCGAGCGAGGGAGGAGTTCCGCAAGGACAACTCTGGGTTACGCTCTCCGGTTTAATCGCGCGAGTCGTTTGAAAAATTGTTTTGTAAACATCGGCCATGGCATTGACCGAGTCTTGCGGAGATTTGTGGTGATGCGCCGGGTTGTAGCACATGGGCACGCTATAGATGTTGCCAGCTTTGAACCGTCGAATCCCCAGTCGCGAATAAACTTTTCCGTCAATCGCCTGTAATAGTCTTGCACCTCGGGCACGGCGGGACATAACGCCGCTAAATCGCGGGTCATGCGGGCGTGTTGGCCGTTCTTATCGAGAATGAACCAGTCTGGATGCTCCTGCGCCACTTTGGATACAACGTATTTGTGCGACTCCCATTTTCCTTTGCCGTCTTCCGCGCCTAAGGGCAACCACCAGAGTTGCACCAGTTCACCTTGCTTATGGAAGTCGTCGGTCATCTTCTTGATTGAATCGCCAGGGAAGGTGTCCGCTCGTGGATTCCAGTCGCCGTACGTATCGAACCAGCGATCGTCCAGTGTGGCCCACTTGATGCCGAATTCTTTGAGCTTGGGAACCGTCCCGAGCATTTGCGCGGGTGTGACGTTGAATTCGTAACCCCAGCCGCACCAACTAACGTTGTAAGCTTCGCTCGAAGGCTTGGGAAGTTCCCATCCTTCTTTCTGTAGAACGCTCGACCACAGTCGGAGGGGCTGATAAAAATCGCCGGAATAAATAGCCAGAAAACTTCGGGGAGTTGAATAGGTCTCACCGGGCTTGAGCGTAGCGTTCACTGGAATCGTAAGGGAAGCATTGACACGTCCGTCTGCTTCCACTTTGACAGGCAGCGACAGTGACAGCGGGAGCGTCTCGACATGGCCGATCGCTTCACCGACCGACACATTCCAGAACGCAGTCACCGGAATGCCGCCTCCATAGCCGTCTTTCACGACAGCGCCGAGGACGTTGGGCCGCAAAAAAGTCTTCGTGAGCTTGACAACGTCGTCCTCGCCCCAGTCATAACTGGCTCCCTGATAGGACCACATGTCGAAGGGATTTTCTTTGACGCCGTGAGAATTGAAGCGGTGTTGCTGCTCGACGATTTTATCGATCTGATAATCAGAAGTTCCCGCATTCGTGTAAGTCGCGCTGCTCAGCAACAGGGTCGGAAAATTGTCGTAGACCTCGATCTGTAACGTTCGTTGCAGAGTCTTGCCCGGTCCCGCAGGCTGCGCCGGAATCGTAATGCGTTTTCCCCGGCCGAGTTTTCCCGTCGCTTCGTCCACCTTCGCGTGGCTCAGGTCAGGCGTAAAGTGAACCGCGCCCCCCGCGTCAACGAGATAATCGCTCTCCGCAGGATTGCCTTCCTGAGGCTCGTCCAGGCTGAGTTTTTTCCCGTCCTGTAGTAGGGAAGCTTGGATATAGCCCGAGGGCAAGACCTGGAATTCGGCGGCGCTCGTGGTTAGGACAATCGGACCGCTGGCGCTAACGCTCACCCCGATGGCGGATGGCTGGGGCTGCGTCTCGGACACCTGGCGTGTCTTCCGTGCACATTCTGTTGAAAGAAGCGCCAGGATTGCGACGAGAAGTATTGTCAGCGTGGACCAGCGAGTACTTTTCATTGGCGCCTCCGTGTAACTGCGCTATCGTGCCGCTCTCAGAGTCGATTGCACATGATTACGAAATATTACTAATAGTTGTGAACACTGCGGAAGTCAAGTCTAATAATCGGAACCGAATGTTGGTTGGAGTCGCAAATGAAATCTAACAAAGCTATTGACAATCATTCGTAAGTTTAATACGCTTACGATCCGCAGGTGTTCCCGCCACAATCGTTCAATTCTTGATGTGCGTCCGAGGAAGGAGATTCCCATGACCTCCCCAGCGAATTCCAGTTCGCGGCAGATTTCCAGCATGCTTGTCTTCGTCTTTGTCCTTGTCCTGCTCACAACAGTCTCACTCTTCGCGCAAAGTGGGGCCACTTATTATGTGTCGACGAGCGGCAACGACGGCAATGCCGGCACCTTCTCTTCGCCCTGGCGAACTATTCAGCACGCCGCAAACTCCGTCTCCGCGGGCGCCACGGTATACGTTCTTGGGGGCGTATACAACGAATCGGTGACGATCCCGACATCTGGGACCGCGTCGAATTACATCACCTTCGAGAGCTATCCAGGCCAAACTGCCGTGATCGACGGAACGGGACTGACTTGCTGCACATCGAACCCACCGTCAAGTGGAAACGAAACTCAGGGTCTGATCAATATTGTGAGCCAAAGCTACGTCACTGTGAATGGATTTGAAATTCGCAATTTCACGACTAGCAAGGCGACCATGACTCCGGCTGGCATTTGGGTGACGGGATCGGGCACGGGAGTTCAACTGCTGAACAACCTGGTGCACAACGTCACGACTACTTCAGAAAAGACCGGGAATGCCTTCGGCGTCGCCGTGTACGGCACGCAAACCACTCCAATTACTGGCATCACGATTAGCGGCAACCAGGTTTACAACCTGAAGACTGGGGAGAGCGAGTCGATGAATGTGGATGGAAATGTGACTCACTTTTCCATCACCAACAATATTGTTCACGACAATGACAACATCGGCATCGATGCCATTGGCTTCGAAGGAGTCGGCCCCACCGGCTACGACCAGGCGATGTACGGCGAGATCAGCGGCAACACTGTCTACAACATTAGCGCGATTAAGAATCCCGGCGAGGGCAATTCCTACGATGCCGACGGACTTTATTGTGACGGCTGCGCTTACACCACCTTCGAGCTCAACACAGTTTACGCCTGCGATCTAGCGATGGAGGCGGCGAGCGAACACAAAGGGCACGACGCCAGTTACGTAACCATCCGCAACAACCTCTTCTACGATTCCAATGCGGTTGGCGTCTCAATTGGAGGCTATTCAAACACTGTGGGCGGCAGCGATCACGTTGTGATCGTCAACAACACCCTTTACAACAACAACACGAAAAACCAGGGCGCTGAATTTCAAATTCAATACCACTCCGGCAACGCTTCGGGAAATATCTTCGAGAACAACATCGTTTATGCTGGGTCACAAAACGTCTGGATTTACAGCTACGTGAAATCCACGAGTGGATATCCCGCTCCGCCTGCAACGCTGAACTGGAACCTCTACTACTCCACCGCTGGATACGTGAAGGGAACATCGATCACTTGGGCCGGCGTATCAAACTTCAAGAACTATGCGGCATATCAGACAACCACCGGTGAAGACGCCAACTCACCGAATGCCAATCCTCTTTTCGACAATGTCAGCTCGACCTCGCCGAACCTCGACATAGAGCCGAATTCTCCGGCCATCGATTCCGGCAGTACCAGCCTGAGCTGCAGTGTGGGTTGGTGCAACGGATCTTCCATCTACGGCAACACTGATTTTGCCGGGAATCCACGGATCGATGGTTCGGAGATCAACATAGGCGCCTATTGAAGAGATGGCTGTCGTGGCCGAGCCGTTTCCGGTCGACCAGCGCGTCGGTGTTGGAAACGAGCAAGCAGGCTTTATGCGCGCGCTTTGTCGATCATGCTTTGCCAAAGCCCTTTGGACTTGAGAATGAGTTCAACTGCTTCGCGAACTGCGCCTCGTCCGGCCACGGCTTTCGTCGTATAGTGCGCCGCGTCTTTGACCTCGGGGACGGCGTCTCCCACAGCGACCGCGAGCCCAGCCCGGCGCATCAGAGGAATGTCTGGCAAATCGTCGCCGATATAGGCGACAGCGGAATCCGAAACGCCCGCGACGCGAAGGATGTCTTCATAAGCCGGCATCTTCAGCGGCTGCTTCATGTAAATGAACTCCATCTTCATTTCCTGAGCGCGTCGCAGAAGTGCGGCGCTCTCACGGCCAGTAACGCAGCCGGTCCGCAGGCCCGCGGTGTGCGCCAGGGTCAGGCCCTGGCCATCGTGGGCGTCGAAGGTCTTGATTTCGAGAGCGGTCCCATCGGCTTGCGAGAGTAAAGTAACGCCGCCATCGGTCATCGTGCCATCGACATCCATGAGGAGTACTTTGATTTGCGCGGCACGCTTCTTGAGCGCGGGAGAAGTTTTGAGAGCACGAGGCAATGAACCCTCCGGAAAAAATACTAGGAAGAGTCTAAGTCAAAGAGAGAGTTGCGGACGGCCAATCGACACAAACGCGTTTGGCAATTAGGATACCGCGCTGAGGTGGACTGGAGTCCACTTTCTGCGGACGTCAGCCCTCCATCGTGGATCGAACTCGGAGGCATAGTACTGAATCCAGGCGCATTCGCTCCCATTCAAATTCCGGGAGCGGATCAGTTGCAACCAAACCTGCCACCCTGCCACCCCTCGGGAAACCTTGACTATCAGGGACTTTCAGACGGGGGTACAATGCTTGCCGACAGGGCGTGGGCAATGCATGGATTCTTGGGATGGGGAACTGATTCCCCAGGGGCAATCACTGGCCTGATATCGCTTCCGGCGAGTGGCATTTTACCGGCGCGGCTGCAGTAGCTGTTATGATTCGCCAGGTCCGGGAAATCATCAGCTGTCAATGGAGAAAACTATGGTGAATGCTGCGCAAGTAGCGGGACCTGCTAACACTGAGTACAGCATCTGGCGAGTGATTATGGCCTCGTCGGTCGGCACCATGATCGAGTGGTACGACTTTTATATTTTCGGCAGTCTGACGTTGATCTTGGCCCTGAAGTTCTATCCGCAAGGCAACGACACGTTCGCCTACCTCGCCTATCTCGCGACATTCGCCGTCGGCTTTCTGGTACGGCCTTTTGGCGCTCTGTTTTTTGGACGGATCGGAGACCTTGTCGGTCGCAAGTACGCATTTCTTGTAACCCTGTCGATCATGGGGTTTTCAACCTTTGCCATCGGTCTTTTGCCGACCTTTAAGACGGCAGGCTGGTTTGCGCCGATCGTGCTCCTCTTGATCCGCGTTCTCCAAGGACTAGCGCTAGGTGGGGAGTATGGCGGTGCCGCGGTCTACGTGGGCGAGCACGTCCCCGATAACAAACGCGGCTTCTACACCAGCTTCATCCAGATCACGGCGTCGTTGGGCTTCTTTCTCTCGCTGGTCGCCATCTTGGGTACCCAATATTCGATGTCAAAGGACGATTTTTCCGCTTACGGCTGGCGCATTCCCTTCCTAGTTTCCATCATCCTAGTGCTGATCTCACTCTACATCCGCTTGAAGATGAAGGAATCGCCCATCTTCGCTCAGCTCAAGAGCGCTGGGATGACATCGGCGCAGCCGCTCAAGGACGCCTTCGGCAAATGGGCGAATTTGAAACTCGTCCTAATTTCGCTCTTTGGAGCGACCGCTGGACAGGGCGTGGTCTGGTACACCGGGCAGTACTATGCGCTGTTCTACCTGGGGGGGATCCTGAAAATTAATGGCAAAACTGTAAACGAAGTAGTAGCGCTCGCCGTCCTGATAGGGATGCCGTTCTTTACGGTAGTCGGCGCACTCTCCGACCGCATTGGCCGGAAGAAGCTGATGATGGCGGGCTGCCTGCTCGCGGTCGTCAGCTATATACCGATCTACAAGGCCATGGAACGCGCCGCGGGAAACAACATCGTCACGGTAACGTCCGCCAAGGACAAAGTGACCGGTGCAACCAAACTCACACCCATGACCACGGGCGCGAACGGTGCGCTGGTGCCCGCCAAGGAGGCTCCGAATCCGAATCTCCCCATGCTGGTTTTGCTTGTGTTTATACAGGTTCTTTTCGTGTGTCTGGTTTACGGGCCGATCGCGGCCTATTTGATTGAAGCCTTTCCGGCGAAGATTCGTTACACGTCGGTCTCTCTGCCTTATCACATAGGGAACGGAGTGTTTGGTGGTTTGCTGCCGCTGATCGGACTTTGGAGCGTGGCAGCTACGGGCAACATCTATGCCGGACTCTATTACCCGATGATCGTGGCCGGGATTACGTTCGTCGTTGGAAGTTTCCTGTTAAAGGAGACTCACGGGAATAAGATTTGGGCTGAAGCGGGAGGCAGTGCATCGGCGCCCGATTGATAAAATTCTGCCGTTTCCTAATGCTCCACCGAAAAGCAGACCTGCTGGATTGAAGGCGGGCGTCCGACGAATTTATGCCGGTCCGATGATCGTTGCCGGCATGACGTTTATCGTGGACAGCCTGCTGCTGCGCGAAACGAAGGCGGTCCGCATCTGGGATGAAGCCGCAGGACGCGCGTCGTAGCCTCGCGGGAGAGACAGTCTGCCTACAGATGTAGTAAGACAGTTGAAGTGAGAACCCGAGTTTCATTTCTGCTGCTTACTATTTTTCTGTCTCTTCCTCTGCTTGCTCAAGACATTGTTGTAAACGGCCGGGTCGTCGATCCCCACGGCAATGCTTTGCCCGACGCTGCGGTGCAGTTGATCGATCGTGGTAGGGTTCTTGGAATCGCGACGACGGGGAAAGATGGCCGGTTTCAAATACTGACGCCTCGTCAGGGGCAGTTTTTAATCAAGGTTAATGCTGCCGGATTTCGACCGGTCGAAGGGGCTACCACTGTTTCTACCAGCACTGCTTCCGAAATCACGATTAGGATGGGCCAGCTTTCATCGCGGATTGAGAATGTCACGGTCACTGCCGAGATAAATCAGTCCGACATACTTTCACCCGATCCTGCGGAGAAGATTTTTGTCCGCCAGGATCTGCTCGATGCCAACCCTGGCCGTCCCGGCGCTCTGGTCTCGATTCCCGGATACCCAATCGAAACCGCATCCAGCGGGATCAAGGCGCCGCAATATTTTGCGCCCGGTGTGGCGGGAGATCACGGTGAACCGATCGCACAGTACATCGCGGTGGGAAGCTATCTCGTGCCCAACAATCTCTCGGCCAATGCGCACGGTAACGGCTATGCCGATCCGAACATATTTATTCCGGAAGTTGTGGAGAGCGTTCAGGTTGACGGTGGTGCTTTCAATGTCCGGGAAGGGAATCACTCGGTCAATCTGGCAGCGGCTTACGGATTCAGATCTAGCCTAGACCCGTTCATCACAGTCACCGGCGATTACGGGGACATCGATGTTGTAACGGGCTTTAGTCCCGCGCCTGATTCTTTCGTGGTCTTCGAGGGCTCTTACGGCAATGGATTCCTGGATAGGTTGGAGCATCGCCAACAATACAAGTTCAACGGTCAAAGAATCTTCAAGGTCGGCGAGCATCTGCTTACCCTACTGGGCATTGGTTATTACGGTTTTTCTTATGTTCCGGGGCTTGTGCCGATTTTTGCTGCGAATCTGGCCGACGCAAATTTCCCTAACTACGGAGATACGATCGATCCGCGCCAGAAAGATCAGACGCATACCGGACTCATGGCGTTGAACGATAACTGGGACCTCACTGCGAATCAGCAATTGCAACTCTCCGGTTTTTTTCGCACTTATAACCTTTCACTATTTTCAGATTTCGGGCAAGGCCTTATTCGGCAAAGTGAGTTTCGTACTGTTGCAGGCGGTAGCGCGAACTATGTGAATAAGATCGCCGAATATTTGTCTTTATTGGGCGGGTTCGATTATGGGCGCGAAGCGCCGCGGCGGGATGATCTCGATCAATATGGATTTTTCAATCCTAACAATCCCACATACTACGGCGCGTTCACTCCGGTCGACGGGAACAACGTCACCATTGAATCGCTAACCCCTTATGCGGCTGTCGAAGGATCCGCGGCTCGGCATTTTCGTTACTATCTCGGCTGGCGCCGCGATGAAATTGATTTCATTAATGACGATCTTCTACACCCACAGAATTCATTTCAGAAATGGGTGGGAGTGAATTCGCCAAAAGCTAATCTTTCTTTTCTTCCTCGGGAAGCCTGGTACGTTCCTCTCGTCTCTCTGAGCTTTGGGCAGGCTTTTTTTACGGAAGATCCCCGGATCGGCAATGGAACTTCTGGAGGGACAACTGCTGCGGGCACTCCTGTTGCGACCTCGCACTCGTATCAGATGGTCGCCAGCAAGAACATTCACAAGATCGATTTGCGGCTTACTCTGGGCCACGTTACGAGCAGCGCGCAACTGGCGAAAATCGACCCGGATACGGGCCTCCAGTTGAACGAAGGGCCAAGCCGTCTTAGATTTATGACGATCGCAGTCCGCAGAAATTTTAGCCACGGATCGCTTCTGGCGACGTTTTCTAAAGCTGATGCCCGGGACCTCGATACCGGAGAACCCACGCCGGAAGCGCCGCGAACCATATTCGACCTGCTGGGAACCGTTCAGAAGCTTCCGTTTCGTATGCAGGCCCGAGGCGAGTTCGAGTACGTGGGTGCAAAGCCGCTGGGCACTGGATGCCTGCCAATCGTGGCGAACGAGTGTACGGGTACTTCTGTGAAGGAGTTTCGCGGGGCCGTGGTGCGGCCTTTCCTCAATGGTCGTATGGACGCAGGTGTGAATTTTCTGTTTGCCAGTGGTTACACCGGACAGACTACAGAAAACTTCTTTCGTTCGGACGTTCAGGAAGTGGTTGGAGTTCGTATCCCGTCGTATGCCAGCATAAGCATTACCTATCGATTTGGACGCTCGGCTGCTCCTTAAGAAGTTTGGTCGTGAAAAGCGATGCTGCAGGCATTCGTTTTGCAGATTTGCAGTAGAGCGCAATCGTCCTAGATAATCGAGCGGAACTTATGATTGGTTTTTTCTCCATCCTCGCTGTGGGGTTTTTTCTGGGGATGCGCCACGCCACCGACCCCGACCACGTAATCGCGGTCACAACCATCGTCAGCAACCAGCGCAGCAGCCCGCGGGCAGCCTTGATCGGCGCATTTTGGGGAGTGGGGCACACCCTGACCATCTTCGTAGTCGGGGCAGGAATCATCCTCTTCAACCTTGTGATCCCGGTGCGGGTTGGCCTCAGCATGGAGCTGTCCGTCGCCGTGATGCTGATAATCCTGGGCCTGATCAATGTCGCCGGGTTTCTGCGGGCGATGCCGGGCGAGTCAGCGACGGTCGCAGCATTACCTGTCGCATCGACGCCCGGCGAAACGCCTCACGGTGAGGTAGTCCATTCTCATCCTCACAGTCACGGAGATTATTTCCATACGCATACCCATGCGCACGACACGGGCACTCATTCCCATGCGGTCGATCAGAGGTCGCTAGCTTGGATAGATCGCGCCTTCGGGAAGAGCGGCCTGTATCAATATCTCCGGCCCTTCGTGGTAGGAGTGGTTCACGGGCTCGCTGGTTCGGCGGCCGTGGCGTTGCTGGTTTTAACCACGATCCGAAATGTCCATTGGGCGATTGCCTATCTGCTGGTCTTTGGCGTGGGCACGATTGCCGGCATGATGCTGATCACGATGAGTATTGCATCGGCGTTCACGTTCGTGGGGAAGGGGCGCCAGAAATTCTCGCGACGGCTCGCATTGGCTTCTGGCCTCCTGAGTCTCTGCTTCGGTCTTTTTGTCGCTTACCAGATATGCTTTGTGAATGGTCTGTTCACAAATCACGCGCGCTGGATTCCGCAGTAAATCCTCGCCAAACAATCCGTTGAAATACGAGCAGCGCGCGCAGTGACTTTCGTAATGCTGTATCGATCGAGGTACAGTAAAGCCTTATGCTATAATGACTCTCAGTGCTACTGCCACGGTTTGCTCGTGACGCGGTGATCCTGTTGGATCAGATTCATCTCCGCTTTTCCTGCCCGCCGTTTATTCAGCGTCAAATCAAAAATTAAGAGCGGCATGGGAACTCACGATACGTGTATTCAGAGTTTGGTCAGGCCCCTCCAGAAAGAAAATTACGAATGACAAGTTTCACAGAATTACCGCTATCTTCTGCTTTGCAGCAGAGGCTGGCGGCAGCTCAATTTATTACTCCAACGCCGATCCAGGAACAGGCCATCCCCTGTGCCCTTGAAGGCAAAGATGTGCTGGCGACCGCGCAGACCGGCACCGGCAAGACGCTGGCGTTTCTGATCCCGGTGATCGAAATGCTGCAGCGCGAACCGTCGCAGAAAGTCCGCGTCTTGGTGTTATTGCCAACGCGCGAACTGGCGATTCAGGTTAACGAAGAATACGAAAAATTGCGTGGCAAAGGAGTGCCGAAGGCTGCGCTGGTGATTGGCGGCGTCTCCGAAAAAACACAGATTCAGTCGGTGCGTGGCGGGTCCAGTTTGGTGGTCGCGACTCCCGGGCGCTTGCAGGATTTTATTAGCCGCAAGCTAATCGACTTGCGCGACGTGAAAATCCTGGTGCTCGACGAAGCCGACCGCATGCTTGACATGGGTTTTTTGCCCGCTATCCGGCGCATCCTCGCGGTGCTTCCGCAACGCCGGCAGACGTTGTGCTTCTCAGCCACACTGGAGCAATCGGTTGCCGGTCTGGTGAACGACGCTATGCATGATCCTATCCGCGTGGCCATCGGTTCGGTGTTAAAGCCGGTTGAGAGTGTTCGGTTGCAGGCTTATGAAGTTCGTCCTGCTGAGAAAGCCGACGTTCTGCGCCAGTTGCTTTACGCCGAAGCAGGCCAGACGCTGATCTTTGCCCGCACAAAGCGGGGCACCGAACGGCTCGCGAAAGAGCTGGTGCGCGAAGGTTTTTCCGCGGCGATGATTCACGGCGACCGCTCACAGTCGCAGCGCAATGGAGCGCTCAGCGGATTTCAGCAGGGACGCTTCCGCGTGCTGGTTGCCACTGACGTGGCGGCCCGCGGTTTGCACATCGACGATGTAGCGCATGTAATTAACTACGATTTGCCGAAGATGGCGGAGGATTTCATTCATCGCGTTGGGCGGACGGGGCGGGCAGGCTCGCAAGGGCTGGCTTCCAGTTTGGTATCCGGCGCCGAGGTCATCGAACTTCGCCATATCGAGCGTGCTCTAAAGCTGCGCATCGAACGCAAACAAGTGGATTGGTCGAATGCGGGGAAACCTACGCATGTAGTCCAAAACACTTTGGCCAGCCGAACCTTGACGAAGATGCCGGGCGAAGTGTTTGCGTAAGAGGGGTCGAAGAATTCAGTAAGCGGCCTTTACATTGAAAAGGGCGCGTCTTTATAGAGACGCGCCCTAATCTTTGGATTGGCTTACTACCGCTCGTTAAGTAGAGCCATGCTGCAGAACTTACGGCTCGTCTTTTTGCGGGCCGCGGGGGATGCTGGAAATATTGGAATCATCTCCCATTTGGAATAGTGCAGCTTGCTCGGCGGCATGTCTTTGCAACTCGTCTAAATCCAGTTCGCTCGAATCGCTCGATGTCCCTAATGGCTCCTCGGTCTTGCGCTGGGTACGGCGTTCGGCCTTGTCGCGCTGTTTTTGCTGGCGCGTGTGTTCTTTCTGGCGTTTGGTAAAGCTTGATCGTCCTCTTCCTGGCATTCCAGTCTCCAATCGTTATTTTGCGGCAGCGTTGATCTAACCAGGCTGCTCTCTTCAAATCGCGAGTTCCTAGACTCTGCTTAGGTTCCGCTTAGGCTGGACTTCCGCGAAACTCTCGTTGATTGCTACCAGCGGGGTTCGCGGGGCTGGCGAGCATGACCCTGATAATCATCGCGGCTGCCGCCTCCACCACCGACGCCACCAAAGCGTTTTCCGCCTCCGCCTCCACCACGCGGCGAATCGGTTTTGGGCTTGGCTTCGTTAATCTTCAGAGCTCGTCCGCCAAGCTCACTGCCATTTAACGCGGCGACGGCTTTGTCTGCTTCGGCTGGATTGGACATCTCAACAAACGCGAAGCCGCGCGCACGGCCGGTTTCGCGATCCGTGACGATGCTGACACGCTCGACTGCGCCATGCGCCTCGAACAGGCCGCGAAGCTCTGGTTCGGTGGTGCTATGAGGTAAGTTTCCGACGTATAGATTCTTCATAATGGTTGGTCTCTTTCGATTGGTGTTGCAAATAAAGTTTCGGGTTGAGCCCGCTCGGGTGCGGAATGCTGTTCGATGGCTTCGGCCCAGCGCGAAGGTCGAGGTGTTTCCCGCAGTGCTCGGGTACGAGCTTCGCTGACCGAGCGTACTGAAGAAATCCGTCTGCACGCTTCGAGTATTCCCCACCGCTGCGATGAGCCTTCGGAAGCCTGCAGGGCGGAAACAATTTCGCTAGCCAGAGGAATTTCTCCCGCATGCACATCGTTACCCTGCGGCGAAGCCGAGAGATACTCGGGACCGCCCACGAAGAAAGCGATCCTCTGTGGAGGAGTCGCGCTCCGGATGTCCAGGCAAAACTTGTCCCGGCTGTCGATCTCGCCCGCCACGTTGATGAGGACGAGATTGTACAGATCGGCGCGCCACCAACACCGTGCCTCGAGCACATCGGCCGCGCAGTCAACCTCGATGCCAAGTTTGCGCATTACATCCGCTCGCAAATCGCGCTTGGTCTGCGAGGTGTCAAGCAATAGCACCCGCTTCTTTTTTGCCGGACTGCTGTCCGAATTCAAAAGCGGCAAACCGTCGACTGGCGTGCTCATGCTTTCTCCTTGGCGCCGGTTTGTGCTGCGGGAGCGACCAGGTTTTTCTCGGCTAGGTCCTTTAACATCTTCTGATTGCTTTGACGTCGACTGATCTTCTGCCTGCGCCGCCGGTTAAATCTTGCCTTGTCTCCGTTGATTCCGGACATATCCGTCTCCTGCCCTTGGGCTGTTCACAAAAAAGAATCGCAGCCGCCACATCTCTAGCTGCACACCGCACTATATCGAATTGCGGTTCAAATGTTCGAAAGATGCTGCCTGCAGAGCCGTGGGTTGATTCCTTGGGATGGCCGGGTCTGATTCCGAGAATTTCTCAGGTTCGGCACGTCTTCTCGCCTTTCAGGGGAATTCTTCTCAATCGCGAAGGCGCAACGTGCTGTCAGGGTGTCTTCGAGGTCAAGGACTTTAGTATACGCTGATTCGGCGATCCGGCTACGAACTTCAGGGTGCGTTAAGGCTGTGAAGGGCTGACACTTTGCGGGTTGTTACCGCGGCACAGCAGAAGGCAAAGCACCAGAGCTCCGACCCCGCCGCCCCCACCGATCTCGAGCCATTTGGGATTCAGACCGTTGCTTGCCGGTGCGGTGCGCGGCGCAGCGCCGCAAGCATTCGACTCATCGCGGCTGGCTTGTTCCCCTTCATGCACGGTCGCGGAATCGTTTGGCTTGTCTTCCGAAGCAGCTTTGTGGAGAGCGCCGCTGTGCTCGATATTTACGTCTTTCT
Organism: uncultured Acidobacteriaceae bacterium; assembly: GCA_963771965.1. Lineage (GTDB taxonomy): Bacteria > Acidobacteriota > Terriglobia > Terriglobales > Acidobacteriaceae > Sulfotelmatobacter. The sequence continues at coordinate 407,483 of CAVYVM010000011.1, read as the reverse complement.
TGTGAGCCGCGACGTGAACCGTGCCGTTGACATCGGTTACGTCGTATTCTGTGCGGTCGGCCGAAACGGGTTCGACCTTCAAGCAGTTCACGTGAACGCTCATTAGCGTGGAGGTTCCCACCGAGACGCTGCCGTGCTCTAACGTCAGGTAGGTGCCCTGGAATTTTACGATTGACTGCGCCTGGACAAGCACAGACGAACCTTCTGCGTCGATGTTGGCGACGACCCTGGCTTTAGTCTCCACCGAATCACCGGGAAGGACGACCGTAGATCCCGTTACCTCAAGGCCGTTCACCCACACTCCACCATCGCTGCGCAAGACGGCGGAAGCGGGGGCAGCATCTTTCGCGACGAGCGACAGAGGACACAGGGCGACCATCAACCAACAAAGAAAATTGCGTAAGGCAGACACACTCACACCCAGACTGAGTTTCCACAATGGATCTCTTCAAAATCGTAGCGGGAGGGAGTCGAGTCGTCTATTAGCACTCTGGATGCGGGTTGAACGAGAGTAACTCGCAGGGAAAGAGCGACTGCTTTCCTGCGCCAGGTGTAGGCGCCGCAGGTTATGCTTGGCGGACATGATTTGACGATCTTCGTCGTACCCGAAGTTCAGTCGTACCGCGAATATGGAACAACGTGCCACTGAGAGTACAGTGATTGAATTCCGCGACGTTGCTTACACGCTGCCGAATCACCAGCGCTTGCTTTCCGGGCTGAATCTGCAGGTGAAGCGCGGTGAGACTCTTGTTCTGTTGGGCCGCAGCGGCTCCGGAAAAACGACGACGCTAAAGCTGATTAACCGGCTGTTGATTCCGAGCGCCGGGGATGTGCTCGTGAATGGCTCGCCCACCTCGAAAACTGATGTCATCCAGTTGCGGCGCAGCATCGGCTATGTCATCCAGGAAGTAGGTTTGTTCCCGCATTTTACGGTGGAGAAAAATATTGGCTTGGTGCCGCGGATCGAAGGTTGGCCCGCTGATCGAATTCGTGGCCGCGTGGAAGAGCTCCTGCAGATGGTGGGCCTCGAGTCGAAACTAGGGTCGCGTTATCCCCACGAGCTGTCAGGCGGGCAGCGCCAAAGGGTAGGAGTTGCAAGGGCGCTGGCGGCCGATCCTGCGATTCTGTTGATGGACGAACCTTTCGGCGCGCTCGACGCGCTTACTCGCGACCAGCTCCAGCGCGAATTTCTCGCGCTGCAACAACGGCTCAATAAAACCGTAGTTTTTGTCACTCATGATTTGCGTGAAGCGTTGCGGCTGGGTTCGCGCATCGCTCTGATGGAAACTGGCCGTCTGATTACTGTTCTCCCTCCAGAGGATTTCCTGCGGTCCACTGATCCCTTGGCCTCGGCGTACGCGCAAGCCTTTGCGGAAGCTTCGGTCCCTGCGGCAAATCGAGGTACGTCATGAATCTCTTTCATTTTATTTTGCAGAACCACAAACAAGTTCTTGAACTGACCCTGGAGCATCTCTGGCTGGTGGGCGTGTCTACACTGCTCGCGGTTCTCATAGGAATACCGTTAGGAATTGTGAGCGCGCGCTGGCCGGCTTGGAATAGGCCGGTGCTGGGTGCCGCGAACATTATTCAGACGATTCCGAGTCTCGCTCTCTTTGGTTTTCTGTTGCCCGTACCCTGGCTCGGCGATCGTGCGGATCGCCTGGCGATTCTTGCGCTCACTCTCTACGCGCTGCTACCCGTGATTCGCAACACCTACACCGGAATTCGTGGAGTCGATCCCGCGGTGGTCGAGGCTGGGCGCGGTATGGGCCTCACAGATTCCCAGTTGTTGCTTAAAGTGGAATTGCCGCTGGCGTTGAGTGTGATTCTTTCCGGTGTGCGCGTTGCCGTCGTCGTCTCGGTGGGGCTGGCTACCATCGCCGCCGCGATTGGCGCCGGCGGATTGGGCGAGTTCATCTTTCGCGGTCTTGCCATGGTGAACAATCAGCTCATTCTGGCGGGCGCGATTCCAGCCGCAATTCTGGCGTTGTCCGCGGACTTCAGCTTAGGCTTGCTCGAGAGGCGTCTGCGGCCGCGATGAAACAGAATCGGCAAGGATGGAGAGCGTATCGTGCCATCGCAGCAATTTTCGAAACGCAGCGGCGGAGTTCGATTCTCCTCCTTGTCCTCAGTTTCTTATGTTCCTCGTGTTCGCCCTCGTCGCATAGCGATCGCATTGTCGTTGGCTCCAAAAACTTTACCGAGTCGCTGATTCTTGGCGAACTACTTGCCCTGGAGATTGAAGCGCATTCTAAACTGAAAGTGGAACGCCGCTTCTATCTCGCGGGAACCTATATCTGCCAACAGGCGATGCTTGCCGGACGTATCGACATCTATCCCGAATACACGGGCACCGCTCTAACCGCGATCCTCAAGCAGCAAGTTGAAGGGGATAAACGGCAGGTCTACGAGCAGGTCAAGCGCGAATATGAAAATCATTTTGGTCTTACGCTCGGCCCGCCCTTCGGTTTCAACGATTCCTTTGCTCTGGAGATTCGCGGGGAGGATGCACGCCGCATCGGCCTCAAGACTTTGTCGCAGGTGGCTGCATACGCTCCACAGTGGCGAGCCGGATTCGGTTACGAGTTCATGGAACGGCCTGACGGATACGCCGGGCTGGCCGCAGCCTACGGCCTGCATTTTGCTTCGCCGCCTCGGGTGATGGACCTGGGTTTACTCGCTCCCGCGCTTAAAGCTCGTCAGATCGATATAGCCGCGGGCAATACGACAGACGGACTGGTTCTTGCGCTGGATCTATTCGTCCTTGAAGATGATCGCCATTATTTTCCTCCGTATGAGGCGGTTGCGGTGATCCGGCAGCAGACGTTGCAGCAGCACCCCCAGGTGGCGCAAGCGGTCGCCGACCTGGCTGGCAAAATTTCCGAGCAAGAGATGCAGAAGCTGAACTACGCTCTGGACGGCCAGCATCGCGACGTGAAAGACGTAGCGCAGGAATTCCTGCGGAGCAAGGGGCTTCTTTGACGCAGGCTATTCGCCTGTTATTCGCCTACGGCACATACCCTATGGGTATTCCAAGGCGAGTCTGCAAAACTAGGTTCACTGGCGCGCCGCCTAGGAGTTTGACTATGCGATTCCGTGTTGGTGATCTGCTACGCAACCACATTACGAAAGAAAAGGGACGCGTTGTTCGTCTCGTGGAAAAGAACGATACCGTCTCCTATATCGTCGTCTTACCAGCCAGCGCTCTCCGCGCGGAAAGAGAAGCGTTGTGGCGGCAGTCCGAAGTCAGTGACGAACAGCGCAGACACGAAGGAGATTGCTATGAGTCCGCTGCGAAATGAGATCAGCAAGTATATTCTCGGTGGTTAATTCCTGAAGAGTTCAAATCAGTAACTTTCCCTCCAACGTAAGCACTGCGCTTCCTTTGAGAATTACTCGATTCGTAACGATTTCACACCAGAGTTCGCCGCCGTGCTCTGAAATCTGGCGAGCGTGCAGTTTCGTCTTGCCCAACCTCTGAGCCCAATACGGCGCCAGCGAACAATGCGTCGAGCCGGTTACCGGGTCTTCGGGGACGCCATAGCTGGGGGCAAAATAGCGGGAGACGAAGTCGGCGTCGTCGCCGGGCGCTGTGACAGCGACTCCCGCGGGATGCAGTTTCTCGAGCAATCGAAAGTCGGGGTGGATATTTTTCACATCCGCCTCCCGCTCGTACACGGCGAAATAATTGTCTGCAATCTGCGTCACAGCCGTCGGCGTTTTGCCCAAACCTTCTATCAGTGCGGTTGGCGGAACGGGACAATTCCAGGGAGGCAGGGCAGGGAAATCCATCGCGAACAAACTCCCGTCTCGCAAAACCGTTAATGCACCACTGAAGCGGGTTTCAAAGCGCACTACGTCGAGTTCCGGTTGGAGAAACCTAAATATGATGAATGCGGCGGCCAGCGTGGCATGCCCACACAGCTTCGCCTCGCAGCGGGGGGTGAACCAGCGCAATTCGTAGTGGTCGCGGCCAGGCACTAAAAATGCGGTTTCTGAAAAATTGATCTCTGCTGCGACCGCGCGCAGCAAATCGTCATCTAACCACCCTGCCAGAAAGCACACGGCGGCTGGGTTTCCAGCAAAAGCCCTGGTAGTGAAGGCGTCGACATAGTAGACCGGTAGGTGCATTACCCTATGGTACGCGGCTGGCCCGTAGGCATAGACTGACGGTCTGTTTTCGTCGGCTTTCTTAAGATGAACTCGGAGGTAGGGAATGCTTGCCACGCAGAGCGATACCGTCACGAGTCATGAGTTGATCGCCCGAATCGCTGGCGCACGCCAACAAACCGACCACCTATTCAGCATCGTCAAGCGAGATTCGCTTTACGACCGGCCCATCGCCGAACGTCACCGGATCATTTTCTACATCGGGCATCTCGAAGCTTTCGATTGGAATTTGTTCCATGAGCGCGTTCTTGGACTCAAGAGTTTTCATCCCGAGTTCGACAGGCTATTTGCGTTCGGCATTGATCCCGTCGGCGGCGGGTTGCCTTCCGATCAACCCGCGGACTGGCCATCGGTTGCTGAGGTGGAACAGTATGTCCGAAAAATCCGCGCCGTTCTCGATGAGAAATTCGCAGAGGCAATTGCTGATTCTCATCCGCCCGCGGCCGATGGATTCCCGCTGAGTACGCTGCTCGACGTTGCGATTGAGCATCGATTGATGCACGCGGAAACGCTGGCCTACATGCTCCATCAACTTCCGCTGGACCGGAAGTTGCCGCAGAGAGAGTTGTTGAACGGCGGCACCACACCCGTCGATCATCGCAGCATTGAACTTGCCCCAGGCACGGCCACTCTCGGCCTCCCGCGTGATTCCCACGTTTTTGGTTGGGATAACGAATTCGAAGCTCATCGCGTTCATGTTCCGGCTTTCGCCATCGACCGCTATCAGGTAACCAATCGTCAGTATCTTGAGTTCATCGCTGCGGGCGGCTACGAAACGAAGGCACTGTGGGACGGTGAAGGTTGGAATTGGAAGGCACGGCAGGGAATTACCCATCCTGCATTTTGGAAGCGTGAAGCAGATCGGTGGATCTATCGCACGATGTTCGAAGACATAGCATTGCCGCTGGATTGGCCGGTCTATGTCAGTCAGGCGGAGGCGAAAGCTTACGCCCGCTCGGCAGGGAAGTCGCTGCCCACCGAAGGCGAATGGCAGCGTGCGGCGTATGGCACTCCTGCTGGAGATGATCGAACTTATCCCTGGGGTGAAGAAGCGCCTGCGCCGCAGTTTGGCAACTTTGATTTTGTGAGCTGGAATCCCGCGCCGGTGAACGCGTTTCCCGCGGGCCGAAGCACCTTCGGGGTTGAGGGACTGCTTGGGAATGGGTGGGAGTGGACTTCCACAGAATTCGCGCCGTTCCCCGGATTCGAGCCGTTTCCATTTTATCGCGGATATTCCGCAGACTTTTTTGACGGCAAGCATTTTGTCATGAAGGGTGGATCGGCGCGCACCGCGGCGTGCATGTTACGGCCTACATTTCGCAATTGGTTTCAGCCGCACTACCAATTTGTTTACGCGGGATTTCGCTGTGTGAGCCGCTGATCATTGAATCGGCTAGATGGACGCCGACGACTTAGATGCGCTATTGGAAGGGGTTACCAAGATGCTGGTTCATGCGATTACTCCGAACAGAAACTATGCCTTCGCCGCAGACGTGCACGCAGGGCTTACCAAGCCGGGTCAGAAGGAACTGCCGTCAAAATATTTATATGACGATGTCGGCTCCGCCCTGTTCGAAGTGATCTGCCACCTCCCGGAGTACGGCCTCACACGCGCCGATGAGCGCCTACTGCGTCGTTACGGCAGCGATATAGTCGAGCGGTTGACCGGTCCCATGGCAGTAGCCGAACTCGGCAGCGGAAGCGGGAAGAAGACTCGCCAGATTCTGGAAGCACTTTGCCGCCGCCAACGTACCCGTTACTTTCCCATCGAGATTTCCCGCTCGGCTCTCGTCATGTGCGAACGCGAGCTCAGCGATATCGATCACGTCAGCATTCTCGGATTCGAGCGTGAGTACCTTGACGGGCTGTTGGAGGTTGCGGCGCACCGTTCTGAGGGCCAGCATCTTCTTGTGTTGTTTCTGGGTAGCACCATCGGGAACTTCGATCGTCCCGCTGGAATTCAGTTCCTATCTGAGGTTCGTCGAATTCTCATGCCGGGCGATTCACTCCTGCTCGGCACCGATCTCGAGAAATCGAGCGCGCAACTACTGGCGGCCTACGACGACGAACTGGGAGTAACCGCCGCTTTCAACTTGAACCTGCTCAGCCGCATCAATCGCGAACTGGACGCCGACTTCGACCTTGCGCAGTTTGAGCACGTGGCAAGAATCAATCACTGGCAGCGCAGCGTAGAGATGCATCTGCGCTCGAAGATCTGCCAAGCCGTGAGCATCCCTGCCGCGGATCTTTCCGTTGAATTCCTCGCGGGCGAGACGATCTGGACGGAGAGCAGTCACAAATATTCGTCGAAAGAAATATTTCAGATGGCCCGCACCACCGGTTTCCGTTGCGAGGCGCAGTGGATCGACGAGCAATGGCCCTTCGCGGAGAATCTGCTGATCGCGGAATAGTTCCGCATTTCTTGTTTCTCAATTCCACCAACATTTGTGTGGTGCCTGTGTGGACTCTGTCTTTGTTGTAAGACACCACTCATGCCGAGGTAAATCTTTGTAAATCCTGCGCTTTTATCGACGGTGTCGATGTAGATTTAGGAGTGAGTTAATTGTCTCGATCGACAAAAGAATCATGACTGTAGCTATATTCCGGCATCTAGGTACGGCACTTTGCCTGGGAATCGCCACCGGCGTTCTTTTCGTGGCACCTGGATGGTCGGCACTCTTGAGCCCGCAAACCGAACAGGCGAATGCTTCGGGTGCGACGAGCCGACGCATTGGGGCTATCAAATCGATTAATGGTACTTCCATCACGCTGACCCCGGATTCCGGCGCAGACGTCAACGTTGCAGTTCAGCCTGCAACACGCATCGTTCGCATCGCTCCTGGTGAAAAAGATCTTAAGAACAGCACCCCCATTCAGTTGCAGGACTTGCAGGTCGGCGATCGCATTCTAGTTGCGGGAAAAACCGCAGACGACAATCCGTCGCTCACAGCCTCGACTGTTGTGGTGATGAAAAGTTCCGACGTCGACACATTGCATCAACATGAGCTGCAAGACTGGCAGAAGCGGGGAGTGGATGGACTTGCCACTGCGGTCGATGCCGCGGCCGGAACTGTCACCATCTCAGCCCGCGGCAAGCGCGTTGTCATTCACAGTTCCCAAGCTACTGTATTTCGCCGCTACGCTCCCGACTCCGTGAAGTTTGAAGATGCCAAGGCAAGCACGCTACAGGAAGTTCATTCTGGCGATCAAGTGCGGGCGCGCGGCGAACGCAGTGCGGATGGAACGGAATTACAGGCCGAAGAAGTTGTTTCCGGATCGTTCCCCAGCATTGTGGGCACCGTGAATTCTGTCGACGCAAGTGCATCGACTCTCAGCGTTCACGATTTGGTAGGCAAGAAAACTGTGGTCGTCAAAATCGCTCCGGACTCTCAGCTTCGCAACCTGCCCCCTGAAATGGCACAGCGGATTGCAATGGTGTTAAAGGGAGCGGCTTCAGGATCCCAGCCTAGCGCTGACAGCGGTTCGGGCTCCCCTGCGGGCGGCGCCGCTTCCCGTGCAGCACCTGCCCCAGGCGGCACGGGCGCGGGATCGTCAGGAGCGGCCATGGGCGTGCGTTCCGGTGGCGGTCCGGATTTTCAGCGCTTGCTCACCCGCGCGCCCGCAACTTCGCTTGCCGATCTGCACAAAGGCGATGCGGTGCTGATTCTTTCGACTGCGGGAAGTACTGGCGTCGGCACCGTAATCACGCTGCTCAGCGGTGTTGAGCCGATTTTGCGGGCCGCTCCCGGCGCCAGTAGTGCCGCGTTGCTTACGCCCTGGAGCTTAAGCGCACCTTCTGGCGACGCAGGCGGCCCATAGTGCTGTCTGTGCTCAATAGAAGCATGCAACCAAATTTTCAAGCCGGGATTCTTGTCAAAGAATGGAACGTTGGATGAAGTTTCGGAAATACTCGCAATTCATGGCGATCGTCTTTTTGCTCCCGATGTTCGCGATGGCGGCAGCGTCGCAGACCACTGCGCCGGAGAATACAACATCATCGCCGGCTTCCGCGCCGCAATCCGGCGGTTCGCTGCAAACCGCTTCGGGCGTTTTGCGCGGGCAAGTAGTCGATCCTTCGGGCGCGGCCATTGCCAACGCTAACGTCGTGCTTACGCCGGCGGCTGCTTCCTCGAAGCCCATACCGACTCAATCGAACGGACAGGGGCAATATGAGTTCAAAGGGCTTTACACAGGAACGTATACCCTGACGATCGTCGCCACAGGATTCTCGGTCTACGAAAACGACAACGTAGTCATCGCCGGGGATCAGCCGCAGCGCCTGAATGTTTCGATGGATATTGAAGTCGAGCAGCAGAAGATTCAGGTCTCCGATACTGCACCGACGGTGGATGTGAATCCGGCCAACAACGCCGGTGCCATCGTGATTTCGGGGAAAGAACTCGAAGCCTTGCCTGACGATCCCGATGAATTGCTCACCGATTTGCAGGCGCTGGCGGGGCCGTCGGCTGGGCCCAATGGCGGGCAACTCTACATCGACGGCTTCACCGCGGGCCAGCTTCCGCCCAAAGAATCCATCCGCGAAATTCGCATCAATTCAAATCCGTTTTCCGCCGAGTACGACAAGCTCGGCTACGGACGAATTGAAGTCTTCACCAAACCTGGCAGCGACAAATTCCACGGCCAGTTCTTCGTGATTGGCAACGACTCCGCGTTCAACTCGCCAAATCCATTCGGGGGCGCCAACCAGCCAGGCTACGATACCACCCAGTTTGACGGCAATATCGGCGGTCCGATCAACAAGAAGGCCTCGTTTTTCTTTAACGCTCAGCGGCGAAACATCAACGATCTGTCCGCCATCAACGCGCTCACTCTTGATCCCACCACGCTTGCCGCAACCCCGTTCATCGAGTCGGTGCCTAACAATCGATATCGAACCAACATCACACCGCGGATTGACTATCAAGTCAGCAAGAACAACACGCTGACGGCTCGCTACCAGTATTTCCGAGACACTCAAAACGACGATGGCATCGGCACTTTCAGCTTGGCGTCTCAGGCTTACAACTCCGAATCCACCGAGCACACGCTGCAAATCAGCGATACCCAGGTGTTCGGCGCAAAGATCGTGAATGAAACGCGATTCCAATACTTGCGCGAGATCGCCAATCAATTCGCGGCGAATGCCCAGCCTGCGCTCAACGTGCTGGGATCGTTTAACGGCGGAGGAAACAGCCAGGGCAATATTCTCGATCATCAGGATCACTACGAACTGCAGAACTACACTTCGATCATTCACGGCAATCACACCATCAAGTTCGGAGCGCGGCTGCGCGGGATTCGCGACGCGAACAGCTCCACTTCCGGTTTCAACGGCACATTCACCTTCTCTTCTCTGGTCGACACTGCCCAGGAGACGAGTTGCGTGCCTACTGCCGGACAGGCTCCGTGCCCGATTTCCTACGCTCACGCAATTCAGAACGCTGGCAACACAATTACGCCAATCGCAACTCAGCTCACATACACAACGGGCACACCGCCTTTAGTCGTGGACAATTTCGACGCAGGACTCTACTACCAAGACGATTGGAAGGTTCGCTCCAATATCACTTTCAGCTACGGTTTGCGCTTTGAAACGCAGACCGGTATTCGGGACCATGCGGACCCGGCGCCGCGTCTGGGGATTGCCTGGGGAGTTGACGGCAGGAAGGGGCCGCCTAAGGTCGTTCTGCGCGGAGGCTTTGGGATTTTCTATGATCGCTTTCAAGAAGCGCAAATTTTGGAAGCTGAACGCTTGAACGGCATCACGCAGGAACAGTTCGTCATCAACAACCCCGAGTGTCCCTCACTAACCAACTTCCTGGCATGCACCGGAGCGGTTACGCCGGTCCGGCCCACGATTTATCAGATCAACCCGCGCGTACACGCGCCTTACACGCTGCAGACTGCCATCGGCGTTGAGCGGCAAGTCACAAAATCCGCAACCCTGGCTGTCAATTACATCAACTCGCGCGGGTTTGATCAGTTGCTCACGATCAATGCGAATGCGCCGTTCCCCGGGACACCGTGCAGCCCATCCTGTCCAACCGCGGCCACGAATCTTTACCAGTATGTTTCCGAGGCGGTCTTCCGGCAGAATCAATTGTGGGCCAACACAAACATCCGCGTCGCCGCAAAAGTTCAGCTCTTTGGTTACTATGTGCTGAACTACGCCAACAGCGACACGTCTGGAGTTTCAAGTCTTCCCTCGAATTCCCACAACATCAGCGCCGACTACGGTCGCGCGTCCTTCGATACACGCAACCGTCTTTTTTTCGGTGGTTCCTTTTCGCTCCCTTATAACTTCCGCCTGAGCCCGTTCATGATCGCAAGCTCCGGGTCTCCCTTCAACATCACCACGACCAACGACCTCAATAACGATTCTGTCTTCAACGATCGCCCTGGGCTGGTCTCGACCACAACGTGCCCAGCCGTTGTTCCGCCCACGCCACCCTCTACGACTTACTGCACGCCACTCGGAACTTTCGACGCCGCTCCCACTGCAAGCTCAAGAATCACTCCCGTCAACTACGGTACCGGTCCAGCGCATGTGGTGATGAACCTAAGACTCACCAAGAGCTTCGGCTTCGGCCCTAAAATTACTCGTGCCAGCGGCAATCAAGCACAGCAAGGCGGTGGCGGCGGCGGTGGCGGAGGTGGAAGGGGCGGTGGCGGTGGTGGGCCGCGCGGTCCCATTTTCGGAGGTGGTGGGGGCGGTCCAGGCGGCATGTCTACCGGCAGTTCTGATCGCCGCTACAATCTGACGTTCGGTGTGAATGCTCGCAATGTTTTCAACAAGGTAAACCTCGCGAACCCTAGCGGAATTCTTGGTTCGCGGTTTTTCGACACTTCAAATCAAATCCAAAGCGGTCCTTTTTCAAATAATGCCGCCAACCGCCGCATCGATTTGCAGGTGACTTTCGGCTTCTAATATGCGCTTTTGCAGTATGCCAATTTGAGGTTCTGCCCGCTATAAAGCTTGGTTCTAACCTGCGCGGACTCTCTCGGTTCAGGTTATGCTGATGGAGAGCATGCCGTCAGGGCGTGCAGAACAATTTCCGTTTGCCAGTTATCCCCACTACAAGACGTCAGTTCTTTCTTCGCGCTGCGGCCGTTGGCACGCTTGCGGTTGCCGGAGATTCGCTGCTGCTGGAGCCGAACCGACCGCGGATCGTGCGCCGCGACTTTTTCCTGCATCGATGGCCGCAAGCGCTGAACGGCTTCACCATTGCGCTGCTCAGCGATTTTCATTACGACCCTTACTTTTCGGTACATCCCCTTCACGCAACCATCCCGTTGGTGAATGGTCTACATCCAGATCTGATTGTGCTCACTGGAGACTTCGTATCAGTGCCCGAGTTCGGAGATGAGAGGAAAGCAGCTTTCGCGGCTGAACCCTGTGCCCGCCTTCTGCGTCAAATGACCGCGCCCCTCGGTCTGTGGGCAGTTTTGGGGAATCACGATGACAACACCGACCCGCAGTACATCACTCGTGCCCTGGAGGCTGAAAGTATTCGAGTCCTCGCGAATCAGTCCGTGCCGATCGAGCGCGGCGGTGGCCGCTTTTGGCTGGCGGGAGTGAACGACGTGATCGGCGGGACGGCAGATCTTACGGCAACCTTACACAATGTTCCACGCGACGAAGCGGTCGTTCTTTTGGCGCATGAACCCGACTTCGCCGATGAAGCATGTCGGTTTCCCATCGACCTGCAACTCTCCGGGCACTCCCATGGAGGCCAGGTCAGGCTGCCGTTCTTGCCTCCGCTCTATTTGCCGGAGATGGCTAGGAAGTATGTCTTGGGAACTTACCAGGTTGGCCCACTCCCGCTCTACACAAATGCCGGTCTCGGTACAGTGACGGTTCCCGTGCGGTTGAATTGTCCACCCGAAATCACGCTGCTGACTCTGCACTCTTCGAAGCTCTGATGGCAGTTGAAAAATATTCTCTCAGCAGCCAATCGCGAACCGTCCGACATGTGCAATCGTCTTCACTTTTGCCGGGTTCTGGTTATCGATAGCATCCCGTAAATCATTGATAATAAGCAGCCTAGGAGGATTATGGCTGGCCCCATAGTTGCCAATAAAAGACCATGCTTGAGCAACGCCCTTCGATAAGTAAGAAAGTCTCGCGCATCTGGCCGTGGTTTTTGATCTTCAACGTTTCCTCCTGTTTTGCCTTCGTGAATCCATCGGCTCCCGGTTTACGCCATGCCGTACTGGAGGAACGCGAACAACAGATCTGGCGGGCACCTCATCGGGCCGCTGAATTCAGTGACGTGCCCCACATCAGCGCTCGCGCGCGTTGCGAAGACACTCAACCGCCCGAGGCCTTGACCACCCCCGATCCGCTGATGGTTCCTGCCGCGCATGGAGCCAATGTTAAGGTGAGCTTCATTGTCGGTGCGGATGGTCGTGTGCACAGTCCTCTCATTCTGCAAAGCGTGGGGACAGTGGGCGATCGCAATGTCCTGCAAACGGTTCGCGCCTGGCGGTATCGCCCCGCAACCTGCAACGGCATTCCGACCGAAGCGGAAGGGAAGATAGAGTTTTCCCGGCGTTGAACTTCCGGCATGGGCTAGAATTACTAGGCGGCGTGAGCTGGTAAGTTAAACTCAAACCGGCGATTGAATCGTGGATAGAGAACAGAAACTCGGCAAGCCATCAGCCACAGCTTCGGCGGCGGATTCCGAACATCGCCCGGATGCCGCGCATGGAGCAACTGCGCACAACCCGGCGTTGAGTGAGATTTACGAGCGGCTGTATCCTGAAATTCGCCGCCAACGTCCCAACCAGGAAGCCATTACCGCAGCGCTGCAAGCCATGCAGCGACTCGCCACGGAAATGGATTCCGAGCAAGCCACAGAAGACGCTACGGCGGAGTCAATGTCATCTTCAACTTCTTGTCCGTCGTGTGGGCATCAGAATCGCCCCGGCACCAAGTTCTGCGCGAAGTGCGGTCTTTCCGCGGAGGGCGGACGCGCTCAGTCGATAGCCCAATCGCCGCTTTCGGCCGCAGAACCGCAGCCGCAAACTCCGGACGCCGGAGCTATACGCGAGATTCATCCTCCTGCAGGATCGGCCGGAGCGGTGCATCACTATCACCACCACTATCATCACCACTACTTGCCCGGAGGAAGCGAGACCGTATTTGTTGCACCGCGGGTTAACGCTCCGGAAAGTGCGCGGGAAGCTGACCGCCTTCGCCTGGCTGCAGCGGCCAAGGGCGAGCCTATGAGCCGCAGCGAGGCTGCGGTCCGCCGTCTTACGCAGGAATGGGTTCTGGCTTGCAATACCCGGCAACTGGATGAGTTGCTCGATCTCTACGCTCCTGATGCCCTGGTGTTACGCTCCAACCTTCCCGCGATTCGCGGCGCGGCGGCCGTGCGCGAATTTTTCTTCGGCGCGCTCGAGGCTGGTTTGGGAGAGGTTTCCGTCGAGCCCATGCGCGTTGAAGTTGCTGGCGACTTGGCGCACGAAGTGGGACGCTACAGCGCGTTGGTGCCGGGCACAGCGGGCAAGCGCCGCGAAGAGCGTGGCAAATATCTATGGGTATTTTCCAAGCAGAACAGCGGAGACTGGAAGCTGATTTCAGAGTGCTGGTCCGCCGACCTGACATTAACGGGTGCCGAATCTGACGTCCCTAAATCTCCGGGAACAAGTGCATCCAAGGGAATTCCCCGCAAAGGTCTGTAGAAAGCTTAGCGGTAAAGTTCGGCGCGCTTTTTCCGTTCTCCTGTCAAATTCTTGCAATTCCACCTCCGCGTTGCGTTTTCGGGCTTCCACTTGTCTATAATGGCCGGGCATAGTGGGGCTCCCGTGTAATCGAACGGAGAGTGGGGGAGAGCAGCTTCAAATAGCGGCTCTTAGAACTTCCCCCGGTGCGCTTGAGGTAAGGTATTGTCCGTTGACTGCATGAATGCGAGACCCGGTGTCGAAGTGGCGAGCCTGACCGATGTAGGTTGTCAGCGCGAGAACAATGAGGATTCATTTCTCTACTGGGAGCCTGCCGACGAAGAAGACTTTCAGCGCAAAGGCCGATTGGCGGTCATTGCCGACGGCATGGGAGGATACGAAGGCGGCCAGGAAGCCAGCCGTCTCGCGGTAGAGACGGTTCGCGAAGTATACGACCATGTCTTCCGCGGTGATCCTAAATTAGCTTTGCTGGAAGCTTTTGCCACAGCGCATGAAAGGATTCAAGGCTATGCCGAGCAGCATCCCGGGTTGCATGGCATGGGCACCACCTGCACCGCGCTTGTGATTCGCGGCCGGCAGCTCTGTTTTGCGCACGTCGGCGATAGCCGTCTCTACTTAGTGCGAGGCTCTCATATCTCGCGCCTCACGCGCGATCACTCTTATGTCGGACGCCTCGTCGAAAGCGGCATTGTCCGTCCCGAGGACGCCGAGAAGCACCCGCAGCGCCATATCCTCACGGCTGCCTTAGGGGCAGGGACGGAAGTTACCGTCGAAAGCGCCGAGCAAGGAATGACTCTGCAGGATTCCGACGATCTGCTGCTTTGTACCGACGGGCTGTGGGGCGTCGTGTCCGAGGAAGAGATGGAGGCCGCTGTGACCGGCTATGCCCCAGCGGTATGCTGCGCAATGTTGGTCAAACTGGCCCGCCAACGCGGCGGCCCCGATAATATTACTGTGCAGGTGCTCCGCGTTGGTCGCCAGCCTCAGGCTCAATCCTGAAGTGGACCGATGTCGTTGGACCCATTTTGTTCTTTCAACTGCAATCCGATGCACATCCCCGTTTCTCATTGAACTTCTACAAAGCCTAGTAATACGCTAGGAATTAAAGACTTAAAGATCTTTCCCGCGGCCTACTGAGATGGACCTGCGCTTGCTACACTCTTCCACGTAAATAAAGTCTACTAAATAAATGGACTTTATGGCATAATCGCCGCCATGAAAATATCGCAAAAAGGGCTCTACGCGCTCCAGGCCATGATGATGCTTGCACGTCATCATCACCAAGGCGCCATCAAAATTCGCGAAATCGCATACGAAGAGGATCTTCCGGAAAAGTTTCTGGAACTCATCCTCCTCGAACTCAAGAACGCGCGCATGGTTGAGAGCGTTCGCGGGGCCAAGGGCGGCTACCAGTTGCGCCGGGAACCGGGTGAAATCCGGTTGAGCGAGATTATGCGTCTCATCGATGGCCCACTCGCCCCATTTGGCGACGCCGAGCAATTGCGCGTGCTCATCGACCGCGATCTGCCGCATCGCACTCTGTATCAGGTCTTTCTGGACGTTCGGGATGCGGCGGCGAATATTCTGGAAAATACTACGTTGGCCGATCTCATCTCTGAATCTGGTCCGCGCTCCACCAAAGGCCGAAGCAAGGCCCGAAGGAAAGACAAGGACAGAGACAAAGACAAACAAAAGGGGAGCGTCCTGCCCATGGTGGTTGGGGGGCAGAGAAGTGAATAGATGATGATGAAGCCGAGAGCTGAACGACATGAGCGGCAGTAATCGCCGTCATGATTCTGATTGTTGCCATCGGGTACGTGGTTGATGGCGTGGTGTTTAAGTCGATGGAGCACCGGTTGCAACAAAGGTGGGGCCTCACGGCGTCAACCTAGGCTTCTTTTGGGAACGCTCCCCCGACTTCCCAAAATTAACACAAGTTTAAAGCAAGAGAAGGAACTTAGCGTCCTAATCTCTAGTAAAGTTATTGTAATAATGGATTAAGTCGGTAATACGTGCTGCAATATGTGCAGCATCGACTTCCGAAAGTTTTCTGTAGCTCCCCCGAAATGATTGTTTGCCAAAACTCAAAGGAGAGGATTGAAATTCCATGAAAGCAACCAACAAAATGTTGTACACAGCTCTTGGGCTTGCGGTCTTAGCCGCCAGCTCTTGGGCAGAGAGTCCAGCGTCGGTAGCGCCGGCTGCCAAAGACGCGGCCGCTGCCCCTGCACCGCCGGCCATTACCGCCGCGGATGTCCAGTCACTGAAAGATGCCCTGGCTGCCCAGCAATTACAGATTGAGCGCCTTTCAAAACAACTTGAACGCCAGCAGGCGCAGCAAGCCGCCGCGGAAGCCGCCAGCAAAGCGGATACGAAACCCGCTTCGCAACAAGTGGCGGAGATCGGGGTAAGCACGCCGGTTCAGCAGGACGGCACGCCGGTTGCGGCGCAAACTCCGCAGGATATGCCACCCACAACAAGCCCGATCGAGGGCCCGCTCACCATCCATTTCAGAGGCATCAATATTACGCCCGGCGGATACGCCGCTGCCGAATTTGTCCGGCGATCCAGGGCGCTGAGTGCTGACTTGCCGACGCCGTTCAATTCCGTCACCATGCCGGGAGCTTCGCAGAGCCAGTTGTCCGAGTTTTTCGGCTCTGGCCGGCAATCGAAGATCACGACTTTTGTGAACGGAAAATTGAAAAACGTCGATCTTTCCAGCTACGTCTCTGCCGACTTTCTTTCCGCCGGCGTTACGTCGACCTCTACCTCCACCAATAGCTACACGCTTCGTCTCAGGCAGGCGTGGGCGCAAGCCAGGTTTGATAACGGATGGAGCTTCCTCGGCGGCCAGGTGTGGAGTCTGGCGACCGAAAACGGAAAGGGGATTTCGCCGGACGATGATCTCGGAAGAACCAACGATGCCCGTCCCAAGACGATTGATCCGTCGTATAACGTCGGCTTCGTCTTCTCGCGCCAGTACGGAATCCGCTTGACCAAAACCTTCGGCGACAAAGTTGCATTCGCTGTCGCCATGGAAAACGCACAGGGAACACTCACCACTCACGGCAACGGAGACAACTTCCTGCTGGGGAATGCGGGTGCAAGCAACAGTTACAACACTACATCGACCTACACCTTCAACCCGTCGCCCGATCTTATCGCCAAGGTCGCATTTGATCCCGGCTTCGGCCATTACGAGGTATTCGGGCTCTACGACCGGTTCACAGATCGCATGTTTCCCTGCGGCGAAGTTGCGCTCGTGTCTCCGGCGACGACCGGACCATGCCCGAGCGGTGTTGGGACAGGACCCAATGCCGTTGGAGCATTCAACGCGTCGAAGAACGGAGGTGGCATGGGAGCGAGCGGCCGCTGGAACTTCGCCAAGAAGGTCACGGTCGGTGTGAAAGGCTTTGGCGGCAGTGGAGTCGGGCGGTATGCTCCCGGCGGACTCTCCGATGTTTCGATTAACGGCGACGGGTCCTTACATGTAATCAAGAACCTGATGGGACTGGCCACACTGGAGGTACACGTTTCCAAGAAGCTCGACATCTACGGTTATGGTGGGACCGAGTACGCTGGACGGGCTGCCAGCTTCGATCCGATCACCGGGAAAGAAGTCGGTTATGGTGCGCCATTGTTCAACAACTCCGGGTGCTACACCGAGTTGCCACCCGCTGTTAACACCGGTTTTACTCCAACCAGCTTGAGCAGTTGCACGGCTGATTCTCGTGCTTTGATCGAGGGAACGGTTGGCTTCTGGTATCGCTTTTACAACGGAGCAAGAGGCCGATTCCAGTTCGGCACGCAGTACTCCTATCTCACGCGTGATACCTGGTCGGGCACGGGCTTTACCAAGGGGGTAGGCGTGACGCCGGAAGGAATCGACAACATGGTCTTTACTTCCTTCCGCTACATCCTGCCGTAACCCGGATGATCCCGCGTCAACCTCCGGCGCGGGATCGCCCGGGTTCATTGGGCTCTTAACTTTCTGAGGGGCGCTTCCCCTTCAGAATCGCCGCCGGCCCGGCTTTGGCTTACTCTCCTTTTCCGGGCCGGTGGTGCTAATTTAGTGATGCTAATTTAATTGATGAAGGAACTCGAACCGAAATGTTTTTGCTCAGTCAGGTTGCGCACTGACGAGGCCGCAGCGTTGCCCGGCAAGTTTGTGCATTAACTTTCTTGACTATGAACTCCAGACGAGATTTTTTAAAACACTTCTCCGCTGCGACTTTTGCGGCCGGTTTACTACCATCGGGGCTAGCGTGGGCTCTGCCGCAAGGGCAAGCCATCGAGTTTCCCGGCGAAGAGGGTTTGATTCTCCGCTCCTACCGCTTCATCGATCTCGAAACTCCCGTCGAGTACTTCAATACCTGGCTCACTCCTGTACCGCACTTTTTCGTGCGCAATCATATGCACGAACCAAGCCAACTCGATGCCAGCGAATGGCGGCTGTCGATCAGCGGGGAGGTCGAAAAGCCTATGACGTTGAGCCTCGGCGAACTCTCGAAAATCGAAACCCACTCAGTCGTCAATACTCTCGAGTGCGCCGGGAACGGACGCAGCCTTCATCGTCCCCAGGTTCCTGGCATTCAGTGGGGTAAAGGCGCGGTGGGCACCGCCCGCTTCTCCGGAGCGCGCCTGCGCGATGTGCTGCAGCGCGCCGGAGTGAAATCCAGCGGCAAGCACGTCATGTTCCGCGGGCTCGACGAAGTTCCAGGCAAAGTTCCTCCCTTTATTCGCAGCATCCCCATCGAGAAAGCGCTGGATGCCGATACACTCGTCGCCACGCACATGAATGGATCGTCGCTCACCAAACATCACGGCTTTCCCGCACGGGCTCTCGTTCCCGGCTGGATCGGTGCGGCCTCATGCAAGTGGCTCACCGAGATCAAAGTGCTCGATGCAGAATTCGTGGGTAACTTCATGAGCCCCGGCTATCGCCTGCCGAACCAGCCGGTGAAGCCCGGCGACGCAGTCAAGCCGGAAGATACGCACCCGGTCACCGCATTGAGCGTGAAGTCGGTCATTTCTGGCCCGATCGACGACGCCCATGTAAAGTCGGGTAGGCTCGCCGTCCGTGGCGCAGCGTGGGGCGGAGAGGCCGATATTGCGAAAGTCGAGATCTCGACCGACGGCGGTGCCACCTGGAATCTCGCCAAGCTGGGCCGCGAGCAAGCCCGCTACGCCTGGCGGTTATGGAGTTTCGACTGGAAGGCCCCGAAGCCCGGCGACTATGAAATCAAGTCGCGAGCCACGGATACTCTGGGCCGGACTCAGCCAGCAACGCCGGTGTGGAATCCCAGCGGTTATCTCTACAACGCTGTTGATCAGGTGAGGATTCATGTCGCGTAACTTGTTACAGAAGTTCCGGAGATTTTCAGCAGTTGTCAGCATTCTCGCAATCGCGGTAATTTTGCCGATGGGTTTGCGGGCTCAGAAATCCGGAGCGCCAAACGTGACCGCCGATCTTCCCGCCGGCCCGATGCAGGCGAAGGCCAGCACCGCATGTCTGGAGTGCCACGAAGCCCGCATTATTCTGCAGCAGCGTTTGAGCAAGGCCGCTTGGACCAAAGAAGTCGACAAGATGACAAAATGGGGAGCGGTAGTCGATCCTGCCGATCGAGATGCCTTGATCGATTATCTGAGCTCAAACTTTAGCCCCGATAAGCCCGCCGGCGATGCGCAGCGTACCTCCGCAGGCAAGAGTGGCAGGTGATTGCGCAACAGTCGAAGTGGAAATTCCCAGTGAAAAAAGCAAAGCGCTGTCGACCCAGTGTTCGAACTTTCGCGAACACTACGACAGCGCTGCCGTTACTGAGCCCAAATACATGGGCAGAGTATAGAAAGAGCGTTGCCCCAGTTCTAGTGCACACCGGGGTTCTGCCAAATTAGACGCCGAAAAGAGAGAAAAAGGTTTTAATGTTTTTCCTCAGTATTCTCCGCGTTTTCTGCATTCAAGCTTTTCTCCGGACGCAGCAGCGGAAACAGAATTACATCCCGGATGGTATGCGAATCGGTTAGCAGCATGCACAAACGATCGACTCCGACTCCCACGCCCCCGGTTGGCGGCATTCCATACGAGAGAGCGCGAATGTAGTCTTCATCCATCTGATGCGCTTCATCATCGCCGCGCTCGCGCTCCTTTAACTGGCCTTCAAAGCGCCGCCGCTGATCTTCAGGGTCGTTGAGTTCGCTGAAACCGTTAGAAATTTCCATTTGCCCCGCATAAATCTCGAAGCGCTCGGTCCACTCCGGCTCGTCGGGTTTCTGTTTTGACAGCGGCGACACCGCGGTAGGAAATTCGTAGATGATCGTCGGCTGCGTGAGGTGCTCTTCTACTACCGCTTCGAATACTCCGGCGATCACTTTCCCGAGGCTCCCCCCTTCATCCAACTCGCGCCCAAGCGTACGGAATGTCGCGCTGAGTATCCTCAGTTTCTCTCGTTCATCCTTAGGAAGAATCTCCGCATGATCATGAGCCACTCCCAGGACGACCTCGGAAGTTTGAAGGCGGGCAAAAGCGTCCGGGTCAGAAAAATCCGCCATTGTCGGTTTTGAGCCAGCTACTTCCGGCCAGTAGTGAATGATCGCTTCCCGCATGGTCATCCGCCGCCAGTTTCCCCAATCGAGTTCGTGTACAACCTCGCTCTCGCCTTCCCGGATGGTCCACTTCGTTTTCGTGCCGCCAGTTACGTCCTTCGCCGCCTGCGTAATCAGCTCCTGGGTCAAATCCATGATGCCCTGATAGTTGGTGTAAGCCTGATACGCTTCCAACATGGTGAACTCAGGATTCCATCTCCAGCCCAGCCCCTCGTTGCGGAAGTTTCGATTGATTTCATACACTCTGTCGAAACCGCCCACCACTAGCCGCTTTAAGTAGAGCTCGGGCGCGATGCGCAAGTACAAATCCATGTCGAGTGTATTGTGGTGCGTCACAAACGGCCGTGCGACGGCTCCGCCGGCAATCGGCTGCATCATCGGCGTTTCGACCTCGACAAAGCCGTGCGCCTCCATCGTCCGCCGCAGCGACTGCACCAGTTTGCTGCGCTTCAAGAAAACTTCTCGCACTTCGGGGTTTACCACCAGATCCACGTAGCGCTGCCGGTAGCGTTGTTCCACGTCAGCAAGTTCGTTCCACTTCTTTTGGCCAGGCCCGGAGTCGTCACCTTGAATCGTTTTCCCTACAGGCAGTGGCAACAGATCTTTGCTGAGAAAAGTAATTTCCTCCACATGAATCGTCAGCTCACCTGTGCGGGTACGAAACAAATAGCCGCTAACGCCAATGTGGTCGCCAAGATCGAGCAACTTGAATAACTCGAAGCCTCGATCGCCGACCGCGTCTTTCTTCACATAAATCTGCAGTCGCTGACCGCCCTGCTGCAGATGGCAGAAGCTGGCCTTGCCCATCAGCCGTATTGCCATGATGCGGCCTGCCACACGCACATTGACCCGCGGAGTTTCCAATTGCTCGGCGGTCTTCTCCGAATAGTCCGCGATAATTTGCGGAATCGTATGTGTGAATTCGTATTTGCTGCGATACGCAGGTTGGCCAAGCGCTTCAATCCGCTTCAGTTTCTCGCGTCGCTGTTCGTAGATTTCGTCGTGGAATGCCAAAGAGAGATTCCCTTTTTATAAGGATTTGCGCCCAAAATCGGCGCGGAAGACGAATGAAACGTTGAAACGCGATTATAACAACCGCCGCCGAAACGTATGCTCAACTCAGCATTTGAAAGTCTCGCTTTGTCGTGTACCGATATATCATGGCATCCGCCGCCCCGATGGGGTTCGCCCGAAAATGACCGCCTCGAAAATGACCGCCCCATTCAAAGCCCTGCTCGTCGAAGGCACGTCCGGAGTCGGAAAGTCGACGCTGATCGATGCCCTCATTCGCCATCATGTCGCAGCCGCCGAGCCGAGACGGATTCGCAGCCTGATTCATCTGGCCCAGTCGCACACTTACGGCCCATTGGCGACGCCGGAAGACAACCTTACGCTGACGGTCGACGAGAATCTGCGCCACGAGGAGCGAATCGTAGGCATGATCGAATGGCTGCACGCCAGCGTGCAGGAACACACGCGTCCATGGTGCTTTGTCGTGATCGATACTCTGCATCTCACACACTGCGTCCGCCCAGGCGTGGTGAAGTGGAACGATGTCGAGTCTTTTGATCAACGTTTGGCCGCGCTGGGTTGCAAGTTGCTCCTCCTGCAGGCAGCGCCGGCCACGATCTGGGAGCGTGGAATCGTTCCACGCGCCGACCAGCAGTTCATGCAGGAGTACGCCAAGAAATTCGGACGGACTCCCCAGGAGGTTCACAAGTATTTTCTGCGCGAGCAAGAAATGCTGGCCGAGCTGTTCACCCGCTCCACGATGCCTAAGCTGCTCATGCAAAACGACGTCGGGGCCGATCAGTTAGTAGTAGATGCCTGGCATTTTTTGAACGCCGACCTCAAGGAAGAGGAGACAACACACCGGTGACCGGCGAAGAACTCATCAAACAATTCGAGGTTGGAGCGATCGCCATCGATTCTTTTCACCACGCGGATCATGTCCGGTTGGCGTTCAGTTACTTGGAAAAATATTCAGTTCTCAATGCTCTGCAGAGATTTTCCTGTGCCCTGAAACAATTCGCAGCCGCCCACGGCAAAAATGAGCTCTACCATGAAACCATCACCTGCGCGTATTTCTTCCTGATCCACGAACGCATGGCTCGCGGGGAAACTGCGACCTGGGAAGAATTCGCTCGCGAGAACCCCGATCTGCTTATCTGGAAAGGCGGCATTCTGAACCTCTACTACCGCGACGCCACATTGAAATCCGATATGGCCCGAAAAGTTTTCGTGCTGCCCGACAAATCTCTCGAAGCACCGGCGGTTGAAGTAGCCACTCATTAGCGGTAAGATTGTGCGCTCGGCAGTTCGCGAGCGAGCAGGCCGCGCGAGGCGCTTGAATGCCGCAAAACTACGTTCCAATTTTTATCTTCATCGCAGTCATCGTTGTTGCACTGCCGCTGACTCTCCTTGCGGCGAAGCTGGTGCGGCCAAATAATCCGGGCAAAACCAAGCTCATGCCGTACGAGTGCGGCATCGATCCTATCGACGATGCCCGTGGCCGCTACACCGTTCGCTATTACATCGTCGCCATCCTATTCGTGGTCTTCGACGTGGAAACCATTTTCCTGTTTCCCTGGGCGGTGAAGTTCAAGGCTCTCGGCCTCTTCGGCTTGGTTGAGATGCTCATCTTTTTGATTATCCTCATCGCGGGCTACATCTGGGTATGGGCGAAAGGCGCGCTGGAATGGGTGTAACTCCCCCCACTCCCGCCGCCGAGTCACCGGCCCAAGCCTTCACCGCCAGCCGCTGGACCGAGGGCAACTTTCTTTTCCCCACTCGACTGGTGGTGAGTCCACTCCGCGTGAGTCGCGTGAAGTCACGCTGGTTCGGCAGTAACGACGAGAGTATCGCCATTTCGAAGATTGCCTCTGTGCATATTTCCACCGGAGTGTTTTGGTCAGAGATTCGTATCGAGTCGACTGGCGGTACCGATCCCATCACCAGTCACGGCCATCGTAAGGCCGATGCCCAACGCATCCGCGATCTGATCGAGTCCTATCAAGCGCAAGCTCGCGGCTAGGTCCTGTCCTACGCCGCTTCGGCGCTCAACAGACCTCTATTTTTCCGTGCAAAACGTTGACACCGTATCCTCAAGCTGATAAAAGTTAACGTTCTCTCCGTGGCGCTCCGCGCTGGAGCGTTCTTCTTTCCTGGCTATGCCGGACGAAACCAAATCGCCCCCTTCTCCGCCGGAAGGCGCACCCAAGCCGCCCGATCAATCGCCAGTTCCTGGAGGAGTAAAAGCCAGCACGCCCGGATCGGTTCAATCCGACGCCCAAACCACAACCGCAAAGCCTTCAGCTGAAAACGCCACGCCGGATAAGCCGGCTGCAACAATTCCGCCCGCCGCCACTGCGCCGGCCTCGAAACCCGCCGCTGCGCCCCCAAAGGCCGCCGTTCCCACGCCAACTCCGTGGGATTCGCCGATGATCGCGAAGTTCAAGAGCACATACGGTTCCGGCATCGAGCCGCTGACTTACGCTGGTCAGAATTATATGGTGGTCGATCGCACGCTGATTCCCGAGATCCTCCAGATCCTGCGCAACGAAGAGCAATTCGATTACTGCGTCGACATCACCGCCCTGCATTATCCCAAGCGCGAAAAGCAGTTCGATGTCGTCTGGGTGCTGTACTCGTTTTCGCGTAATGAGCGCATCCGAGTGAAGACGCAAGTCCTCGACGGCGAAAGCGTGCCCAGTTCCGTGCCCATCTGGGCGGCCGCGAACTGGCTGGAGCGCGAGGTCTTCGATATGTTTGGCATCAAGTTTGACGGACATCCCGACATGAAGCGCATTTTGCTGCCTGAGGGATGGAAGGGGCATCCCTTGCGCAAGGACTACGGCATCCTACAGCAAGACAACGAATGGGTGCAGATTAATCTCGGAATTGAAAGCGGACAATGAGACAGCAGTTAAGCTTGCAGTTGAACGCGAGCCGTTAAACTAAATGACCGACTCGAACACGCTCTCGCATCTCGATCTCGAAACTCCCGAGAAGCCGTTTCTCGATGCGAATGAACTCGTCATCAATATGGGGCCGCAGCATCCCGCGACCCATGGCGTGTTGCGCGTCATTCTTCGCCTCGATGGTGAAAAAGTTCTTGGCTTGGAGTGCGTGATCGGATATCTGCACCGCGGTGTGGAAAAGATCGGCGAGCATCGCACCTATACGATGTTCAATCCGTACGTCGATCGCATGGATTACGTTGCCGCGGTCTCGAATGGTTTGGGATACTGCGAGACCGTAGAGAAACTTCTTCATGTCGAAGCGCCGCCGCGCGCGCAGTACGTTCGCGTCATCCTTACCGAACTCAACCGGCTCGCCAGCCACCAGCTCTGGTTGGGCACGCACGCTCTGGATATCGGCGCGATCACGCCGCTGTTTTACACCTTCCGTGACCGCGAAGAGATTCTCAAGATCTACGAAAAATATTGCGGCGCTCGCCTTACCACTCACGCCTTCCGCATCGGCGGCCTGCAGTACGAAACCTATAACGGCTTCGAGCGCGAGGTAGAAAACTTCCTCAGTTTCTTCCGCCCGAAGATCGACGAATACGAGGAACTGCTCACCACGAACCGCATCTGGGTTGAGCGCACCAAGAACGTCGGAAAAATCTCCGCAAAGGATTGCATAGCTCTCGGCGTTACCGGCCCGGTTCTGCGCGCCAGCGGCGTGAAATGGGACCTGCGCAAAGCCCAGCCATACGCCAATTACAAGAACTTCGACTTTGATATTCCCACGTGCCAAAACGGCGACACGTATGATCGATATTTGGTTCGCATGGCCGAAATGCGGCAATCCGTCCGCATCATCGAGCAGGCCGTTGAAGGACTTCCTGAAGGTCCTGTCATGGCGAAGGTTCCGAAGGTGATGAAGCCGCCCGCGGGCGAGATCTATCACTCCATTGAGGCGCCCAAAGGCGAGCTGGGATACTTCATCGTCAGCGATGGTTCCACCCAGCCTTACCGTGTGCGTGTGCGCCCACCTTCGTTCGTGAATCTCCAGGCCCTCGACCTGATGTGCCGCGGCCAACTCGTTGCCGACGTCATCGCAGTGATCGGCACGCTCGACATTGTTCTCGGCGAGGTGGATCGCTGATGGGGCAAGGCATGATGGATCACGGCATGATAGGCCAGATCGTCCAATACATTCAGTCCTACCTAAGCAGCGACCAGACGCCAGGCGTCGCGGGAAATATGTTTTGGGTCCTGGCCTACATCCTGGCGGTCTTCGTCGGACTCTCGATCGCCGTGATTGCGATGAATTGGCTTGAGCGCAAGATTCTCGCTCACATGCAGGTGCGTCTCGGCCCCATGCGGGTCGGCCCACACGGTTTGTTGCAACCCATCGCCGACGCCATCAAATTACTGCTCAAAGAGGACATCATTCCGGCCGAGGCTGACGTCGCAATATTCTGGGTGGCGCCCTTCATGGTGGTGCTGGCGGCGTTTACGGTTTTTATCGTGGTTCCGTTTGGCCCCACGCACGCGGTTACCGACATGAACATCGGAATCCTCTTCATGCTCGGCGTCTCTTCCCTGAGCGTGCTTGGAATCGTGATGGCGGGGTGGGCATCGAACTCGCACTATCCGCTGATCGGCGCCCTGCGCTCGAGCGCGCAGATGGTTTCCTACGAAGTTGCAATGGGACTAGCCGTCGTCTCAGCCATCGTAATGACCAGCCTCAACGCTAGCGGAACCGGAACTCTTAGCATGATCGGGATCGTGCAGGCGCAACAGGAGCAGGGCGTCTGGTTCATCTTCAAGTTTTTCCCACTCGGGTTGATCGCCTTTTTCATCTTCGCCGTTGCCATGGTTGCCGAGACCAATCGGGCGCCTTTCGACCTGGCCGAGGCCGAATCAGAATTGACGGCAGGCTTTCACACCGAGTACAGCGGCTTTCGTTGGTCATTATTCTTTCTTGCGGAATACTCCGCCATGATCGCGGTCTCGTCGATCGCAGTCACGCTGTGGCTCGGCGGATGGCTACGACCGTTTCCCAACCTCCTGAGTGGCTCGACCTGGGGCCTGATCTTCTCGCTTTTTCCCGGGGTCACGTTCTTATTTCTTGCCGCGATGTGTTTCTTCAACGCGGCCCGCATGCCGAAACATCCTTTCTTTCGGATTCAGACCATCGGCCTGGCCGGATTCGGCGTTGTGCTCGGTTTGATTGGCCTGGTAATGCTCGTTCCTGCAGTGAGAATTCGCGTGCAGGATATTTTCTGGTTCTCGGCGAAGGTTGCCGCTTTCATGTACCTCTATATCTGGTATCGTGGCACGTTCCCGCGATACCGCTTTGACCAGCTCATGCAGATGGGATGGAAGGTCCTGCTGCCCATGGGGCTGGGCGTTTTGATTTTGACCGCCACGGCGGGATTGTGGCCGTTGATACAGCAATCAATATGGCACCCGTAGCTACACCATTTTTCTTTTACATGCTCTCCGGGATTATGCTCATTGGCGGCATCCTGGTGATCACGCGCAAGAACCCGGTGCACTCGGCGCTGGCGCTGATTACCGTGTTGCTGGCGCAGGCGGCCATTTATCTGATGCTCTACGCGCCCTTCGTCGCTGGTGTGCAGATTATTCTTTATGCCGGTGGCATCATGGTGCTGTTCATGTTCGTCATCATGCTGGTCAACATCGACCGGGCCGCGAAAGAGCGTACGTTCAATAGCCAATGGTTGGTAGGATCCGTCGCAGCGATTGCGTTAGGTGGATTGTTCGTCGCGGTTTACATCAAGGGAAACAACATTTTCCCGGAGCATGCGCTCTCGGTGATCGAAAACGACAATACTCAAAAAGTGGCGACGATGTTGTATGGCCAATACATGTTCGCCTTCGAGATCGCTTCGCTGCTGTTGCTGGTCGCGATCATCGGAGCAGTGGTGATGGCGAAGAAGAGAATTTAGTCGCGAGTTCCGAGTCCCGTGTAGCGCAACGGGACATCAGTCAAGTCCTCGCGGCTCGCAACTCGGGACTGACAGCTACTATGGAATCCATGCTCCACATCACGACGCTGCATTACTTGGTGCTAGGCGCAGCCCTGTTTCTGCTGGGAGTGATCGGCGTGCTCACTCGCCGCAACGTGGTTATCGTCCTGATGTCGATCGAGTTAATTTTGAATGCCGTGAACCTGAACCTGGTTGCTTTCTCTCGCCTTTGGGGCGGAGTGCACGGCCAGATCTTTGCCATTTTTGTAATTACCGACGCCGCTGCCGAAGCCGCGGTTGGCCTCGGAATCCTGATCGCGTTCTTCCGAAATAAGGAGACGGTGAATATAGACGAAGTGCATTTGCTGAAGTGGTAGAAGCCGTACCCAGTTCCGAGTAGCCAGTGACGAATATTTGACATCAGTATTTAACAGCGACTATTTAGCACGTGTAAATCTTGTCATCCTGAGCGAACCGAAGGACGACCCATGTACTCTACCGGCCGCGAGAAAATGCGGGAGTCTCTGTCAGGGACGATGACGCGCCTCCAGCCAACGACCAACGACGAACGACCAACGACATGTTCTTCCTAACCCACATCTGGCTGATTCCGCTACTGCCGGCCGCCGGCGCGGCAATCATGTTCTTCTTTGGCCGCAAGCTGCAGAAGGCTACAGTCAGCGCGGTTTGCGTTGGCACCATCGTGCTTGCATTCCTTATGGCCTGCGGCGCGGTCCGGGAATATTCAGCATGGTCGTCGCAGCCCGAGCACTTCCATCAGCCCTATCAGACCATCCTCTATTCCTGGCTCGGTACCGACACCGGGCACATGAACTACGCAACCCACGATGGCTCTCCGGCCCCGTTCCGGGCCGACGCCGGGTTCCTTCTCGATCCACTTTCCAGCATCTGGCTGCTGTTCGTCACCGGCGTTGGAATGCTGATCCATATTTATTCCACCGGATATATGGCGCATGAAGGTGGGTATTACCGCTTTTTCGGATACCTCAACCTTTTCATGTTCTCCATGCTCACGCTAATCCTGGCGAATAACTATGTGCTGTTGTTTGTTGGCTGGGAGGGAGTGGGTTTGTGTTCGTATTTGCTGATCGGATTTTACTTCCATCGCAAGTCGGCGAGCGATGCCGCCGCGAAGGCTTTTATCGTCAACCGAATAGGCGACGCGGGATTTATACTCGGGATGTTTTTCATCGCCTGGTATTTCGGTTCGCTCCGCTTCACCGATGTCACGCACATCGCGCATAGCGGACGCTTCGCAATCGGCGATCCCATCATTACCGCGGCCACGCTGCTTCTTTTTGTCGGAGCCTGCGGCAAGTCAGCTCAGCTTCCGCTCTACGTCTGGCTGCCCGACGCCATGGAAGGCCCCACGCCAGTTTCTGCGCTTATCCATGCCGCAACCATGGTCACCGCTGGCGTCTACGTGGTCGCACGCTCGAATGCGCTCTTCGTGCTTGCGCCCACTTCGATGAAGACCGTTGCTATCGTCGGTGCGCTCACCGCGGTCTTTGCCGCTTCCATCGGCCTGGTTCAGAACGACATCAAGCGAGTGCTTGCTTACTCGACCGTCTCGCAACTGGGCTACATGTTCCTCGCGCTTGGTGTCGGGGCATTTGCCGCCGGAGTCTTCCACGTCTTCACGCACGCGTTTTTCAAGGCGCTGCTCTTCCTTGGCGCCGGCTCTGTCATCCACTCCATGAGCGGTGAGCAGGACATGCGCAACATGGGCGACTTGGGCCACCGCATACCCACTACATATCGCACCATGCTTATTGCGACCTTGGCGATCGCGGGCATCTTTCCTTTTGCCGGATTTTTTTCTAAAGACGCCATTCTGTGGGAAACCTGGTCGCGCGAGGGTGGCGCCTATCGCTTCCTTTGGTATATCGGTTATGCCACGGCGTTAATGACCGCGTTTTATATGTTTCGTCTGATGTATCTGACGTTTCATGGCCACCCGCGCATGAGCCACGAAGCGGAGCATCACATTCACGAATCTCCGGTGTCTATGACCGGGCCGCTGGTCGCGCTTGCTCTCTGCGCCATCGTTGCAGGATGGCTGGGCTGGCCGCACAGCCTCGGCGGCTCTGACCGCTTCACAAAGTTTCTTGAACCAGTCTTCGCCAGCGAAGCCAACGTTTTGCAGGAGCAGGGCAAAGCCGGTCAACTGGCTGCAGGCGAGAAAGAAGAAGAGCACAACACGGGCACCGAGTGGTTGTTGATGGGATTATCTCTCGCCGCCGCGGGCGTTGGTTGGGGGATGGCATGGCGAAGCTATAGCCATGCCGATAAAGGTTACACCGAGCCCATCGCCGCGGCTGCTCCGCCCGTCTACAACACGCTGCTGCACAAGTATTACGTGGATGAAACCTACGATTATGTCTTCACTGGACGGCGAAAATTAGGAAGTATCCGTCTCGGCGTGCTGGGACTCGGCGAAGGCTCCGCCTGGTTCGACACTAACATCGTCGATGGCGCAGTCAATGCCGCCGGATGGTTGACGCGCCTTACGGCGACCATTTCCAGTTGGTGGGACAAGTGGATCATCGACGGCATCGGCGTAAACGGCCCCGCGATCCTGGCGCGCGTCTTGTCGTATCCCGCGCGCATGTTCGAATGGGGTTTGGTGCAATGGTACGCGCTGGTAATGACCGCTGGATTGGTAGGGTTTGTGTTTTATTACGTGTACCACTGAAATGCAGCTTCTAGCTTCTAGCTCCTATCGCAATGCCGTTAGGGCTAGAAGCTAGAGGCCAGAAGCTAGAAGCTGACCTTCATGCAAAACCATATACTCTCGATCATCCTCTTCACGCCGCTTATAGGCGCGCTGGTTCTCCTGTTTGTGCCCAAGGAGAACAAAGACGCGATTCGCTGGATTGCGAACTTTTTCGCGCTCGGCGGCTTTCTCATCTCGCTGCCGCTCGTTCCGATGTTTTGGGCGCAACGTTTCATGCCTGGCTTCAAGTTCATCGAAGGCACGCCCAACAATTGGATCCCCTCCATTGGCGCGGGCTACGTGATCGGTATCGACGGCATTTCTTTTCTGCTCATCATGCTCACCACGCTGCTGGGCTGGATCTCGATTCTCTCTTCCTGGACGGCCATCGAGAATCGCGTAAAGGAATACTACATCTGGTTTCTGATTCTTCAGACCGGCATGCTCGGCGTCTTCATGGCGCTCGACTTCTTCCTCTTCTTCGTCTTCTGGGAAGCGATGCTGGTGCCCATGTATTTGCTGATCGGCATCTGGGGCGGCCCGCGCAAGCTTTATGCCGCGATCAAGTTTTTTCTCTACACCCTCGCCGGCTCGGTGCTGATGTTGCTCGGCATTCTGTTCCTCTATTTTCATCACCACGTCGTGACCGGCGTTTATACCTTCAGCCTCACCGCTCTCTACGAAACCGCGCCGAAAATTTATTCCGACCCAGCCTACGGTCCCACCATCGCCACGCTGTTGTTTTTTGCCTTCTTTTTTGCCTTTGCCATTAAAGTGCCGATGTTCCCATTCCACACCTGGCTGCCCGACGCTCACGTCGAGGCGCCGACAGCCGGCTCGGTCATTCTGGCTGGCGTTCTGTTGAAGATGGGAACCTATGGCTTCATCCGATTCTCGCTGCCATTTTTCCCGGACGTGCTGACCCACACGAAAGTTCGCGGCTGGATGATCACGCTTTCGATCATCGCCATCATCTACGGCGCGCTCGTTTCGCTGATGCAAAAGGACATGAAGAAGCTGGTCGCCTACTCGTCGGTGAGCCATCTCGGCTTTTGCACGCTGGGCATCTTCGCCCTCAATTCCGCGGGACTGAGCGGATCGGTCTTGCAGCAGATCAATCACGGCATCTCGACCGGCGCGCTGTTCTTGATCGTTGGGATTCTTTACGAACGCCGTCACACCCGCGAAATCTCCGAATACGGCGGCATCTCAAACGTCATGCCGGTGTACGCGACCATCACCATGATCATGTTCTTGTCTTCCATGGGATTGCCGCTGCTCAACGGTTTCGTTGGCGAGTTCACCATCCTGCAAGGCACGTTCATGGAGAATTGGCGTTGGGGCGCGTGGGCTGTCCCGGGAGTCGTTCTCGCGGCGGCGTACTTGCTGTGGCTCTACCAGCGTGTTTTCTTCGGCACAGTGACCAACCCCAAGAACGAAAAGCTGCACGACTTAACGCCCCGTGAGGTGCTTACGTTCGTCCCGCTCCTCATCATGGCCTTCTGGATCGGCCTTTATCCCAAGCCGTTTTTCCAGATTCTTGAGCAGCCTGTGAATCAGATCGTGCAGAATGTGCACAACCCGCAGGCAGGAGCTGCGGTGAATGCAACGCTTCGACCAGCTGGCGTTCTCAAGGATATGGCTTCAGCCGTGCCGACCGCAACTGACAAAAGTGCGGCCTTCAGTCCCTCGGTGATGCAGTCTGCTCCCCCCGCAGGTTACGAGATAGCCGCCAATCCGCGCCCCGTCGCGCAATCTGCGAAAGGGAAGAACTAGTGGGCGCGCTTTCTCAATTCAATTTGAACGACTACTTGTTCGCTCTTCCCATCACCCTGCTCACGTTATTTGCGATCGGCATCCTGCTCATCGACTTGATGATTCCGCCCGAGAGCAAGTGGATCAATGCCGTCACAGCTCTGATCGGCGTTGTCTTTGCCGCGGCGGGCGTGACCAAAATTGAGATCTGGATGACTGCGATCCGCATCCCTCCGGGAGGCGGCTGGCCCGGCTTCATGGACACAATGCGCGTCGATCGCTTCGCGATTTATTTTTTCTACCTGTTTCTCGCAGCCACCGGCGTCTCCATCCTTATGTCGATGCGTTACATGCAGACCGAGCATGAGAACCATGGCGAGTATTACGCTCTGATGCTGCTTTCGGTCGTCGGCATGATGTGCATGGCTTCAGGGTACGATGTCGTTCTTATTTTTATCGGCCTGGAATTGATGGCGATTTCGACGTACGTCCTGGTCGGATTCCTGCGCCGCGACCGCCGCTCCAACGAAGCTGCCCTGAAGTATTTGTTGCTCGGAGCGTTCTCCTCCGGCATTTTTGCGTATGGCTTGTCACTTTTCTACGGTCTCACCGGATCGACAAACCTTCGCGAGATCGAGGGCGGGCTCATGCGGTTGCTTTCCCGCAATCCGCACAATCCGGTCGCTATCGTTGCGTTGCTCACCACCATCACCGGCTTGTTATTCAAAGTCGCAGCGGTTCCTTTTCATCAATGGGCGCCGGATGCCTACGAAGGCGCGCCCACCTGCGTTACCGGATTCATGTCCGTAGCTGTCAAGGCCGCGGGCTGGGCGATGCTCCTGCGCATCCTCCTTTGGGGACTCATGCCCATGCGCTCCACCTGGGTTCCGCTGCTGGTTTTTGTTTCCATCGCCACTATGACCGGCGCAAACTTCGCCGCTCTTACTCAGACCAACACCAAGCGCCTGCTCGCGTACTCTTCCATCGCTCACGTTGGTTACATGCTGCTCGGCCTCATTGCAGGGACGGTGGGTGCACTCAGCGCCGACGGCATCAAGGGCATCCTGATCTATCTTTTGGTCTATACCTTCATGAATCTCGGCGCATTCGGCGTGATCACATCGCTACGCCATCGCAAAGTGATCGGCGACGAACTCGACGACCTCAACGGCCTTTATTCCCGCGCTCCCGTCGAAGCCGTGCTCATGCTGATCTTTTTGCTTTCGCTCGCGGGAATTCCGCCGCTCGCCGGCTTCTGGGGGAAATATTTCATTTTCCTCAGCCTCATCGAAACCGGGCATTATGCGCTCGCCTCCCTCGGCGTGCTTTATTCCGTCTTCGGTCTTTACTATTATCTGAAGATGGCGAACGCCATGTTCATGGGCCAGCCCGAAGAACGGGGACTGCTGCCCGTAAGTTGGACCATGCGTTTCGCCCTCGGCATAACCGCGTTCGCTACGCTGCTGATCGGCATCATGCCCGACCGCTTCATTCAAGTGGTGAACTGGTCGCTCGGCATCGCGCAAAATCCCGCAGTTGCAAGACTGGTTCACTAGAAGCGAATCAGGTTTTCAATCAGCAATCGATAATCAACAATCAACAATCAGAAATGCTCGGCTAGCGTAGAATCCGCTATGTTGGCCTGATGCCCAATGTCCGCCGCCGATCCAGATCCGAAGAATCGCGACTCCGACCGGAAAGAAAATTTTTGGGTGCAGGCCGCTCGTTACAGCCAATTGGCTTTCGTACTTCCGGCTGCCCTTGTCGTAGGATGGCTCATCGGCGCGGGGCTTGATCGCTGGTTGCATACCACATGGCTTTATTTGGCAGGCATTCTTCTCGGCATTGCCGCCGGTTTCATCGAATTGATCCGCACTGTTATGCGCGACACCAAGTGAATTACGGCTGTAGAAACGCTGCTGCTGTCTGGCTTCGATGCAAGAGCAACCACAAACCGAACCCGGCCTGGCTCAGGCCGCTTCCGAGGCCTTCTACTCGGGTGCTCTTCGCCGCATCCGCCGCTTCATGGTCGTGTTCGCGCCGTTGTTGGTTGCCGTTGCATGGTGGAAGTTAGGTGCGCGGCCTGCCGCTGGTTTCGTTTTCGGCTGCGTGATCGCTTACGTGAATTTCTACTGGCTGGAGCGCGTGATCGTTGCTTTTGCGGATCGCGCGACCGGAACCGCAGACTCGCAATCCGGGCAGGGAGTCGTATTCCGTTTCCTGCTGCGTTATGTTTTGATGGCCCTCGGCGCCTATGCTA
Organism: uncultured Acidobacteriaceae bacterium; assembly: GCA_963771965.1. GTDB lineage: Bacteria > Acidobacteriota > Terriglobia > Terriglobales > Acidobacteriaceae > Sulfotelmatobacter. The sequence continues at coordinate 373,322 of CAVYVM010000011.1, read as the reverse complement.
TATTGACTGTTTCACCCGCGAGCCTGAATGGGCTTCTTGCGGGCTTATTTTTGCCCGTTGCCGCGATTGCGTGCGAGGCGTTTTACGAGTTTTACGCAGCTCTTGCTCGTGGGGTGTAGAGACGAATCGGCGCTGCTTGCGAATTTAGTTTAGAAGGTAAGAGCAAAAAGCTGTCCTATGCCTGAACAACTCTGGTTTACGCAAATTTTGAACAATCTGTTCGCCGCTCCGGTCACGGCGATGCTGCGGGCGTTGCACATAAAAGTCAAATACGCCGCGGCACCGATTCCAAACTCCTTCGCCATGGAGCTTCTCGTCTTTGCCTTTTTGCTGATCCTGTTTCTTCTCGTGCGTTCCCGCCTTTCGGTCGACCGCCCTGGCGCCCTGCAGCATTGTTTTGAGGCCGTTGAGGGAATGATTCAAAATCAGAGCGAGGAGATCATCGGCCATCACAGCGAAGGCTACACGCCATTCCTGTCGGCGCTCTGTTTCTTCATCTTGTTCTGCAATCTTATCGGCGTGATTCCGGGTTTCGAATCGCCCACAGCCGTTCCCATTGTTCCCTTAGGCTGCGCGCTTTGCGCCTTCTTCTATTACCAAACTCAAGGATTTAAGCACGCCGGAATCGCCTACCTGAAACATTTTGCCGGGCCGATGCCCGCGTTGGCCCCTTTAATGGTTCCCATCGAGCTCATCAGCCATCTGGCTCGAGTGCTTTCGCTAACCATCCGTCTGTTTGCCAACATGTTTGCCGGAGATATGGTCACGCTGGTTTTCTTTTCGCTCGTGCCCATCGGCGTTCCGATTATCTTTCTAGGATTGCACATCGGCGTGTCCCTGCTGCAGACTTACATTTTCATTCTACTGACGACGGTTTATCTGCAGGGCGCGGTTTCGGAAGAGCACTAGAGTTAAGGTTAGCGACGCGGTTTTTGAGAAGGGAACTGGGAACTGATTTTCAAGCCGTAAGCGTGAGGGCGTCTGCACGGTATGGCGTCAACCACCCACTGGCGGTATTTCATACGAGGAGAAACAAATGAGTAAGCTAAGCAAAATGTTCATGGTCCTGTCGGTACTATCGTTCGCCGTGCCGGTCTTCGCACAGGGCGAAGCCGCGGGGGGAACCAACTGGGTTGCCATCGCTGCAGGATTCTCGATGGCCTTTGCCTCGGGCATTTGTGCGTTGGCACAAGGCAAAGCGACCGCATCCGCTGCCGAGAGTCTGGCCCGCAATCCAGCGGCCCGTCCCGGCATTCAGCTGGCGCTGATTCTTGGCCTGGCTCTGATCGAGTCGCTGGCGCTTTATACCCTGGTTATTATTTTCGCCAAGGTAAAGTAAAACTCAGGTCAGCTTTTTCGAAAGCAAAAGCCTCTATTCGCGTCAGCGAACAGAGGCTTTAAATTTTGTACTGGCGTTTTTGTGGCTGTCCGCGGAGCGAAGCTCCGCTTTCGCAGCTAAATTTTCCGTTCCCCGCCCCACTGCCCGTCTTTGTTTTGCGGGACATTATTCGTCGCTTCGACCAGCAACCGCCGCAGACGGTAGCGGCTTTCCAGGTCGGTATTTACGATCTCGAATCCAACCTCATTCACCCGCGCCCGGCGCAACAGCACGTGCGCTTTGATCTTCGAGCGCAAGCCGACCGAAATTTCCAGATCAGCCTCGCTGCCGATACGCAAGTTGTCTTCTTTCGTGCCCTTGCCTCCACCGAGGCTAAGCTCGCGAATCAGAATCTTCGATTTTCCCCAGGAACTTCCAATCGTCGCGCCAACCGCGCGCGGCAGCACCATGCGCTCATAGCGCCGCTGCCGCACCCACGGACACGCAGGAGCTGTATCCAGCGGGGCAATCGCCAGTTCGCCAGCTTCGATGCCGCTATCGGCTAAAACCTGGCCGCTGTAGCGAGGATCGGTCTTCGACAACGACTGAGCCGCCGCGATCCTCAGCTCCTTGTGGTGAAGCCATCCAAATCTTTTCTTCGTCTCAACAATCTCGCGCAGCAGCGCAAGAGCCTCGTTATCCCGCAGGCGTCCCAGCGATTCGATGGCTTTCAGTTGCACCAGGGGCGAGCGAGAAGCCGCTTCGCCGGGTCGCGCCATGGCAACGAGCGGCGGCGCGGCAGTGACGTCACCACTCATGCCGATTTCGTCGATGGCTTCCGGCAGGACTACAGAATCCAGCACTTCGGCGAGTTCCAGCAGCGTTCGGCCGCGGTCCGACGCCGCACCATATGCGATCTGCCGAACCACAATGTCGTGGTAGAAGCGATTCCATTCCGGCAGGCGCACCGGTAAGAGCTCGAGCAGAGTTCCTACGTCCAGGCGGCTTAACAGCCCCACTACCGCGGAAGCCTGTCGAGGCTGGCCCATCCGCAGAATCTCCCGCAATTGTGCGAGAGCGGGAGATCCCATCTCCTTGACCAGATCGATCATGCGATCGCATTCGTCCCGGCGCATGCAGCGGAAGAACCGGTCGGCCAAATGTTCTGCACCCGATTGACACGTGCGCCGTAGAACCACCAGCAAATCCGCCGGCACCGGCTCACTGCGCAAAGCCTCTTCAATAAACTCCGGAATTCGGTTCTCGACGCCCACTCGCGGTCGCAGATCATTCACCAGCACCGGACGTTGCTGCAGCAGCGTCTCCATCCCGGCGCACACTTTGTTCACGGCCCCGTAATTCCTGGCTTCGCTGGCCTCCTGGCTCAGGCGCACGAAAGCCGCGCTCAGCAAGCTCTGCAGCTCGGCGTCTTTCTCCGCGCACAACTGCTCGCTCACTCTGCGGATGGCGTTCCCCATCGCCTGGCCACCCAATCGCGAGTAAAGATCTGCCACCTGGCTCAATCCAATCGCTGTCTTGCGGCGAGCCTCTCCTTCTTTCGTGCTGAGGCAACTGGAATAGTTATTCAGGATTTCGGTTGAGGTTTGCTTGTCATCGCGGTCCAACAGTACTTCCACGAACTGCCGCAGGTTGCGCGGGGGTACGCAGGGAGCTTCATTCGAAAGCAGAACCGTCTTCTTCCCGGACTCTGGCACTTCCGCCCAGAACATCCGGTCCAGCATGTCGGCGTGCGACTCCACCAGAATGCCGGCCTTGTTCATCTTGTCTTCCTGCAACTTCAGAATCTGGCGCAACGAGTCCATTTGACGGCTCATGTGCTCCATCATCTGATGCACGGCATTGACCTTGACTTCACCCTTGGAGTAACGCTCGAGAGCAAAGCGGATGGCCATGTGCTCGGCCGCCTTCATCAATAGCGGCGTATCTTCCTGCTGTTCCGTCGTGACCTTGGCTGCGAGGCTGCCAAGCAATTGCTGAAGATTCAGCCGCGTGTTGGGGTCGGTTTCCGCGAGATCCTTCTGCAAATCCTCCGGACGACTATTCGGATCGTCCTTCACCTGCCCAAATCGAGTGAGAAGCCGGATCGCCTGTACTACTTCTGCCTCTTGCAGCGGCACAACGCCGCCTTCCCACGCCGGTGCAGTTGCCGCTCCTGTCCCCGCTGTGCTGGTTCTCGCTCCTGCTCCAGCTCCCGCCTCTGTGGCTGGTCCTGCAACCCAATGTCCGGAAACATTTGGGATGCTTCCAAAAGGCACCGTGGTTCCACCGGGTTGTCCCTGTCCAACCGCACTGGCGCCTTCTGCCGCCGCAATCAGTTGCAGCAGCTTCTGCGGATCGTTCAGCCACTGCTTAAACTCGGGCCCCAAAGTTTGTGCGGCAATCTGCGCGGCCACGCTGATGTCGCCCGTCAGAGGATCGGCCGCCACAAACTTCACTTCATTGATTTTGATGGTGTTCTTACCGCTGCCGCTACCGAGCGCTTCTTTGATTTGCTTCGCTACGTCCTGAGCTTTCGAACCAGCTACGGTAAAAGCTCGCACGAGGCGTGTGAAGTCATCGATGGTAACGTCTTTGGAAAAGTGCAGGCTGGCCAGGCCGGCTGTGGTTAATAGCTGCCCAAAGCTGCGCTCCGTTTGCCCCGACTCCAGAGGTATTCCATCCAGCAATAATTTGTTGTCGGAAACTCCCAGCAGAAAGCCGCCTTCTCCAGCGGATGGCAGTCCCTGCTGCAATTCCTTCCATGCGATCTCGAACTGCGCTTCGGTCCGTTTGTGTTCAGGTCCGTACATCCGTGCGTACTTGATCAGGATGTTCAGGCTGTGTACGAAGGCCCGCGCCGATGCCGCCCGGTTGGCATGAAATGTGGTTGCGTCCGTGATAGATCGCTCCTAAAGACCGCAGTTCTGTAACTAAAAGGTAAATCCAACAGGTAAGCCTCTGCACATTACGGAGGTAATGGACCTTCGGCGAAATAGCGCTCGGACTATCGAGCGAAACGATTGACAGAGGATGAATGCGAGGGGTGTTGTCAGGTCACCGTCCTCTAAAATCCCCGCAGCACGCTTGAATGCGATTCCTGGCATGCTCTTTGGCACGCATGTTTTGCAGGACTTGGCATTTATCGCCAATAGCGACGAGAATAGTGGAGGAAATACGTTCGGCCCAGGATCCTTGTGCCTTCTGCAACCACCCATCCAACTCGCGCTCCGAAAACCACCGGCCTCCGTTATTGGATGTTGCAGGTTTTGGAGGAGTGCGATCGCGTCTCTGTCGATTTCGGGCCCGACCCGGTTCATGACCTGCGCGTCTCCCTGCGCCGTTGCCGTTCCCTGGCCGATGGCCTGATGGCCCTTGATCCCGCTTCTGACTGGAAGGCGATGAAGAAGGCCGGCAAACGCCTGTTTCAGAGGCTCGGTGCATTACGCGATGTCCATATCATGATGGAGTGGGTCGAGAGGTTGGACCCCGAAGAAACCCGCTTGGACGCGGGCGATTTGCCAGCATTACTGCGATCTGAGCAAACGAATGATCTTAGCTCTGACGAACAGCGGGCAGCGCCGGGGGGGCCGCCGCACACACTCTGCTCGAAATCCTCCATCGCCGCGAACAAGAGGAGCAGCACGAAGCCCAAACCGCTCTCGAAGAATTCGACCGCAAACAATGGCGTTCCTGGAGCAAGTCGCTTCCCACGCGGGCCGCGCGCTTTCGGCCAGGCAGCGCACTCTTCAAGCATCTGGCCCTCGAGCGCTGGACGGAAGCTCGCGAACTCCACAACCGCGCCCTTCGCAACCGCTCCCAAACTGCGTTTCACAGCTTGCGCATTGGCATCAAACGCTTCCGCTACATCGTGGAAAATTTTCTCCCCGTCGAGCACAAAGCCTGGAGCAACGACCTCAAGAAACTGCAGGACCTCCTTGGCGAAGTCCATGACCTCGATGTTCTTTGGTCGACTGCCGTATCCTGCCGCGTTTTTCCTGATTCCATTTCGCGCGCTGCCTGGCGCAAACGAATCCTGGCTGAGCGCACCGCGCGCATCGACGGCTACCGCGGCAGAATGGTTGGCACTGAGGCTCTTTGGAACGTCTGGCGCGTGGTTCTTCCGCAAGGCAAACAGATTCAAGCGCTCGCCACTCGCCGCCTGAAGCTGTGGGCGAACGGACTTGATCCTGACTTTGTTCACTCCGAGCGGGTTGCCGGCTTGGCTCTGCAGTTCTACGACGGGCTGCTTTCTTCGGGATGGCAGCCTTCACTCGACGGCGTCTCAGCCCGTTCCAGCTTGCTTGCTGCGGCTCTTCTCCACGATGTCGGCAAGTCAAAAGGCCAGAAGGGCCATCACAAGACTTCGTTCGATCTCATAAAAGGGCATGGCAATCCTCTCGGTTGGAAGCCCGCAGATTTGCAACGCGCTGCCATCGTCGCCCGTTTTCATCGCGGTGCGTTGCCCACGCGCACGCATAAAGTTTTGCGTGATCTTCTCCCGGATGAGCAGAAAGGGACCATACAGCTCGCCGCGATCCTGCGCCTGGCCAACGCTCTTGATGTCGCGCACGATGGCCACATACGGCGCGTTCAAATTCAAAGTAATGGCCTGAAAATGGGTAAAAACGAAGCCCTGGTAATTGCCGCCGAAGGCTATTCCCCTCTGGCACCGTCAGCCCAAACCATCGCCGCGGAACGTCATTTATTGGAGACCGTTCTCCATAGGCCAGTTCTAATCAGGCCCTTGAAGCAGGCGCCGCGCATAATTCCCTGCGGATCATCGCTAAGCGAGTGCTGATCAGTGCCGCCGACGGCTTTGTTTTTTCCGGAACATGCGCGAATCGTACTCTAGTGTTTCGACCCCGCGCACGATCATCCTCTTGTAGTCCGGATGCGCCGTATTGATCAAACAATTATGCTCGCTGGGAACGAGAATCGAAGGAACCCAGAGTAAACAATGCTCTTTTCTCTGAGCGAATTGATCACCGACCTGGGCAAGCTCGGGAGGAGCTGCTGAGTCGCGCCAGTTAGCCGGGAGATTGGTGGCTTCGACCGTCTCACTTTTTATGTCATTGTGGAATTCAGCAATGGCTAAGACGAGGTCATCCGGAGGATCGCCCTGATCGAGGTGGACAAAATACTCGAGCATCGCGAGGGATTGGTGTTCCGACGCATAACTGAGACGGATCCCCGGACTCGACCACCGGCCGCCGAAGAGATAGGCTCCCTCGCCGTCGAATGGAGTTTGAGCGTAAGCCGTGCGCAGCACTCGATAAATTCGACTCAACTAACTCCGCCGTAGGCGATGCGGCCCAAAATATTTTCGACCTGGCGCGCTCCCAGTTCCGTGTCGATCGCGGCCACGGGTGCGACTCCGCCGAGAGCACGGTTCGGTTGCTTGAGCCAGCGTTTCGCACGCTCCTGATCGCCAAGGTATTCATTGGCGATGGCCACCAGGCGAGCCAGCCGGTAAAGCCGGTCTGATTCGTAACGCGCCAGCTTTCCGCTGCGACGGCGGCGCTGCAGGCTGCGAGCCGAAAGATCAAGCGATGCTGCAAGCTCTTTCAAAGTTAATCCGGATGCTTGCATGAGCTCCTCCACCACGCCCGGAGGAAAGCCATCGCGAATCGCGTCCCGCATATCGCGATCGCTCGAAAGCGCTCGGCCAAAAGCTCTGCGCCCTCCTAATTCTGCGACCACAGCTCGAAGCTCGTTTACCATTATGTCGCTTATTATAGCGACAAATGGCGCAGAGATCAACTGTAGTCAAGGAACAGGCATGGCCGGACGGGTAGCCTCGCAGTCACTTCCGCTCGTCAATTCTTCCGCATATAAACGTGATTGCTTCGCGGAACAAGCGTCACGCCTTACGCGCTCCTCCAACCAGGAGACCGTCAGGCGGAGCCAGAAGTCAGATATTTATGACCCATTCCCAGCTTGTCGCAAAAGCTGTTCACTGGCTGCGCTGCTATCGCTGCGGAGTGGTTCTCTCCGAACAAGCTTGTACCAACGGCGAGATGCCCGACGCCATCGGTTGGAAAAGCGCCTGCCATTCTGTGCTGGTCGAGTGCAAGGTTACACGCTCGGATTTTCTAGCCGATCGCGTCAAGCCGTTCCGTCTTAAGCCCGAGAAGGGGGTCGGATGCGAGCGCTTCTACTTGGTTCCCGCCGGACTCCTTCGCCGCGAAGAATTACCTGTAGGCTGGGGTCAGCTCGAACTTCGCCACAATAAAATCGAAACTATCCAACCCTCTGCCAAGAATCTCCGCACTGCTACAGGCTTCCGCTACGAAATGAATCTGCTTCTAGCAAGCCTCCGCCGCGTCGAAGTCCGGGTCGAACCCCAAAGCATCACTGACTTCCTCAAGTGGAAAAACCGTATGGCCGAATACAACCGCGGTACCCTCCCCGAAGGCTTGGTCTCGGCCCAGGAAGAAGTCAATGTATTTCTGGAACCAGAATCCAAATGAAGATTTTCGGAAGAACTACTCTGTGACCTTGGGACGGAGGAGAGTGTTCCAATTCCGCTTGCTTGCAAAACTGAAACAGACGGAGGCTTGCTACAATTCTCGCCGTCCCTCCATAGCTTTGAGCATAGTGATCTCGTCGGTATATTCGATGTCGCTGCCGACGGGAATACCCATGGCGATGCGCGTAACTTTAACGCCGGCGCGTTTGAGCTGATGCGAAAGGTAAGTGGCCGTCGCCTCGCCCTCAACCGTAGGATTGGTGGCCACAATCACTTCATCCACATTGCCCGCATCTACCCGCGCGACCAGATTGGCGATGCGCAGTTGATCCGGCCCTATGCCGTGCAGGGGAGAGATCGATCCATGCAGGACATGGTAAACGCCGTTGAAGTGCTTGGTCTTTTCGATGGAGGAGATGTTGGTCGGCTCCTCGACCACGCAAACCAGCCGCTGGTTGCGGGTCGCGCTGGTGCAATAGACACAAGGATCAACGTCGGTGATATTGTTGCACACCGAGCATAAGCGGAGGCTGGCCTTTACGTCGCGCACCGCCGCGGCCAGCGCTTCGGCATCTTCATCGCTCGCGCGCAGAATATGGAAAGCCAGCCGCTGTGCGCTCTTCGTGCCCACGCCGGGCAGTTTCTTCAACTCGTCAATCAGCCGCGACATTGGTTCTGCAAATTTAGACATAGAAAATTGAGTGATTGAGTCATTTAGCGATTGAAAATCAAGTCAAGATTAAACGCATACGCGCCACACTTCGCGCCATTAAATCGCTCAATCACCCGATGACTCAATCGCTCAATGCTACAGTCCCATCCCGCTCATCATGCCGCCAAGTGAAGACTGCATGGCACCATCCACCTTGCGCGCGGCTTCGTTCACGGCGGCGAGAACCAGGTCCTGCAGCATCTCTACGTCACCCGACTTCACGGCCTCGGGATCGATGCGCAGGCTTAGCAACTGCTTCCGGCCATCCATCTTCGCTGTGACCGTGCCCCCACCCGCAGAAGCCTCAACCACGGTCTCCTGCATTTTCTTCTGCAGGGTTTCATACTGCGACTTGGCTTTCGACATCAGCTCTTGCAAATTAAATCCGCCCATAAATTATCGACTTGCGGTTTTTGCTACCGCTTCTCCTTATAGTCAATCACCGTGCGAATCTCGGCGCCAAACTTTTCTTGCAGCCGTCGGACAACCGCATCCTGCTCGGCGCGGCTTCTGCCACCAGTCTTTGTCCCATTCGCTCCGTAAGTTGTGCCGTTGCGCTTCCCTTCGGTCGGCGCTACGGTTGCGCTGGGAACAATCTTCAGCTTCACCGCGCGCCCGAGAATGCCGCTGGCGGAAGCAATCGCGAGCCGCCGGGCATCGGGGCCTAGAGACATATCGACGACGGTCTGCGACTCCGCTACCTTGATCACCACTTCGTTGCCCTCAACCGACCATTCGCCTGCCTCAAGCATTGAGACCAGAATTCGTTGATTGCCGTCTGTAAGGGCCTGCAGAACGGCACTTTGCAACTTCTCGATAGGAGCAACTGAAATGGACGCCTCGGAGTGTGCCGGCACAATTTGTGGAGCAGGCTCGGGCAGTTCGGCCAGCGACTCCGGACGCGAACTGATGTGAAGTTCGGCAGCGCTCTCGCTGAGATCTGCTGGCGCTGCGGCTCCCATCACTACTCGCGCAGGCGGGTTTCCAGTGGAGACGGACCGTGGGCCGCCGCCGAGAATCGGATCGGCGGAAGAATCCTGCCTGGGAGTACCCTTGCGAGCCGTATCAGCCGCGAAGGGCGAAACCTGATTCGAACGTGCGGGCGCAACGCTCGAAATGGAAGGGACGATGGAAGGGCGCGAGGGAGTCCGTGGGGCCGCTGCCCCAGCCCCTGAAACTTGCGAAGAAACGGCCACGTCGCTCAGCAATTGCTCGATTGGCAGAAGGCGCTGCGCATGCGCCATCTTAAGCAGGCCAAGTTCCAGATGGAATCGCTGTTCTTGTTTGTAGCCGAGTTCGCCGTGCGTCCGCAGCATGATCTGCAAGTGTCGCGTGAGATCTTCCTCCCCGAACAGAGCAGCCACGCGTTCCACGCGCTCCCGCTCTTCGCTCGAAACCTGCAGCAGAGAAGAGTCTTTGCCGGCAATCTTTGCGACCGTGGCATTCCGCAGGAAGCGAACCATCTGACGCGCGAAGTGTGTCGGGCTGTGACCTTCACTGATGAGGCGGTCGACCTGGCGCAACACTTCGTCGCTCGCCCCGCGAGCGATCGCCAGCATCACATCTTCGAGAATGTGCGCTGGGGCGGCGCCGACTAGATTTCGCACCGAATCAGCCGTGAGTCTCCCACTGGAAGACGCGATTGCCTGATCCAAAATCGACAGCGCATCGCGCATGGATCCGTCGCCAGCCTCGGCCAGCAGTGCGAGAGCGTCGTCATCGGCTTCGATGTTTTCGCGGCCCACCAGATCGCGCAACTGCCCGACAATGTCGTCAAACTTCACGGCCCGAAAACTGAAGTGCTGGCAGCGCGAGCGGATCGTCTGCGGAATATCTTCGGGCTGCGTGGTCGCCAGCATGAAGACAATATGATCGGGCGGCTCTTCCAGCGTCTTTAATAACGCGTTGAAAGCGGCGTCAGTAATCTGGTGAGCTTCGTCGAGAATGTAAATCTTGAACCGGTCGCGAGCGGGACGATAGCGGGCGGCCTCGCGCAGTTCACGGATTTCGTCGATGCCGCGATTGGTGGCAGCGTCGATCTCAATGACATCGACAGCGTTCCCGGCGCGAATCTCGGTGCAGGATTCGCAGACGCCGCACGGTTCAGCCACGGGCTTGTCGGACGAGCGGCAGTTCAAAGCTGCGGCCAGAATGCGCGCCACGGTAGTTTTTCCAATGCCGCGATGGCCGCTGAAAATGTAACCGTGCGCCGTACGCCCTTGTTCGAGGGCGTTCTGCAGGGTACGGGTGACGTGCTCCTGGCCGATAACCTCGGAGAATTTCTGGGGACGATATTTACGCGCCAGGACGGTGTAACTCATGGATGGAACACTCGATTATACGTGATAGGGCAGGGCTGCGCCGCAGGATAGATAACTGGGATCGGGGTCAGGTGTCAGCTTGGCGCCGCGAACAAAGAACTGTCGAGCTTCGCTCGACCGGACAGCCGAGGGCAGCTGTCCCCACATAACCATTCAGTCCGTAATTTGGATGAGAGGCGGAGCACTCTTATCGCTCCGCCCTGTTTCCCGTTAGGGGTTAAACGTCGCAGTGACAAATTGTTGCCCAGTGCCGACAGTTACGGAACAGCTGGTCGGAGTGGTGACAGTGCATGCTCCAGTCCAGCCGGTGAAAGTCGAACCGGTATTCGGCGTCTCGGTAAGCGTGACGGCGGTTGTGGTGGCAAATACACCCGTGCATTCGGTTGTGCACTGAAACACGCCAGAAGAGGGTGAACTCGATACTTGTCCGCCGCCGGTTATCGTAACCGTGACCTCTGGCGGCTCGTTCCAAGTGGTGGCCGGTGTTTGATCACAACGTTCGGTCGTGTTCTGTGCGAGGAACGTGGGCGCCGTGGCCCAGGGCTTGCCTGTGAAGTCGAAGAACTCGTCCATGGAGTAGTCAGTCGTGGTGCCTGGCATGTAATAGGCATCACGTTTGGTGAGTGGAGAGAGGCCAAAGCGGGCTTCTACCATCGCCAGCACTGCGGTAGTATCGCGCACCGTGTGAGAGACGAAGTTTTGCTTGGAGTAGGGAGAAATTACGACTAAGGGAACGCGATAGCCGGTCCATCCAAAGGTGCAAGTGCCCTGCCCGAGAACCTGACCGGGGTTCGTGCATATGTCGCCGGAGCCGCCGTTTTGGCCGGCGACCAGGTCAATTGGGTTATTGTCGTTGCCGGGAGGCGGTACTGGCTGCGGCGAGACGTGATCATAAAGACCGCCGGCCTCATCGTAGGTAAAAATCATGGCCGAATCGTTCCAAGTGGGGCTTTGCAAGAAGGGCTGGATGATCTTTTGTTGCACGTATTGGGCGCCGAGTTGGACATTCACCGGGGAAATGTCGGCATCGGAAGGATGCTCATCCAGGCCCGCACTGGAAGCGGGCTCGATATAGGCGAATTGCGGGAAGGTTAAATCATCCTGCAGGTCGATTGAGAACTGTGAGATTGGCGCGAAGTGCTGCCACAGGGTGGGGTTCGCGGTGGTGTTCTGTATCTGAGTCTCGTAGTCGAACTGGTTCATGTACGAAGACCCGGCAAGACACAGATCCTGCGCCTCTCCCGCCGGTTCGGTATCGCAGTTTTCGGTGACGAGTGTTGTGGGATTTGTGTAGGTAACGTTCGTAGGGTCTACGTAAATCTTCCAAGTAATGCCGGCGTCCTCAAGAGCCTCGAAAATCGTTTTGGCTGTGAACGAGTGATTGTCATAGGTTTTATTGCCCCCGCCGGGTGGATACGCGTATCCCTGCGATGTCGCAGCGTAAATGTAAGCGCGATTAATCTGCGTGCGGTCCATGACAGGAGAGAACCATCGGTCGGAGATGCCGAAGTCCGTGGCCAGGGCGTAGTAGAAATTCAGGTCTGAATCTTCGAAATAGCCCATGGCTCGGACGCCATTCACATCCATAAAAGCGTTCGATCGCGCGTCGTAGGCAGCGGTAAAGGCGAAGCCGTTCAGTGGAGGATTCGGATTTCCGTTCGCATCCACCTCCGCGGGCTGATCGGCGGGATTGGTGTAATCCCAATCGTTATGAGCTTCGTTCCAGAAGGGGCTTTGATTTTCTTCACAGACAGTGCCAATACCCTTGGGCAACACGAGTGTATGGAAGGAAAACGATGTAATTTGATTGGATGTGTCCGGAGAGCAACTAGCGACGTCGTTTGCGAGATTGCAGCCGGGAATGGAGGGCGGAGGACCGTACAGCGGAGTATTGGGTCCGCTGGTTGGGTTGAACTGCGGCAGTCCGTCGAAGGACTTGTCTGCAATGCCCTGGTTCGCCCAGTACTGGCGCATGTAGCCGAAGTAGTGATCGAGCGAGCGGTTTTCATCCGCGAAGAGAATGATGTGGTTCAGTGCGCCGAATGGACCGTTAGGCGCGAAGGCTGCCGTCACAGAGGTAGCGGCGGTCACCGTAATCGTGCAAGTGGTTGCGGTGCCGGTGCAGGTTCCGCCGGACCATCCGTTGAAGATGTTGTTCGTCGCCGGAGTGGCGGTGAGCACGACTTGCGTATTCTGCGCGAAGCTCGCAGAACAACCCGTGTTCGAGCCGGAGGTGCAGGAGATTCCGCCGTGGTTGCTGGTCACTGTGCCGGTGCCCGTTCCAGCAGTGGTCACGGTAATACTGGACGTTGGGCCGATAACGGCGGTGAATGTTGCGGAGACACTAGTGGCTGCGCTGACCGTGACCTGGCAGGTAAGAGTCATGCCGGAGCAAGCGCCGCCCCATCCGCCGAAGGTGTAATTAGCCGCCGGCGCTGCGGTCAACTTGACCTGAGTATTCTGCGCGAAACTGTCCGAGCACGTGCCGGGACAGTTAATATTTCCTGGGCTGCTCTTAATGGTCCCCGCATTTGCGGGCGGTGAGGACACAGACAATTGATAGCTAGGGGTTGGTGGTGGAGTAGTCGTGGTCGTTCCCGAACTTCCGCAACCCGCTAGACTCAGCATGGAAACGGCCAACAATAAAATCAACCAGAACTTGTATCCAGCACCCATGTCGCAGAAGCTCCCGAAACGCAGGTTGGATGAAGAGTAGGAGAAAGCGGTTGTATCCATTTTCGAACCGCGCGGTGCCGAGTACAGCCCCGAGGCTAGGAATATAGGGTGTTACAGGTATGCTCTCTCGAAACGAAACTTGCCTCTCGCGTGCGAGGGCTTGCTAAGGAGAGCGCGCAAGGGATAGGCTAGTGCGTCCTCTACAAGCTACGCTGGAGAGATTTCGTTTTGGATCTCGGCTCGGGCAATAGCGGGTGATTGTTCTAGCGGAAAAAAGGAGCGTGCTTATGCAATTGAAGCTGGCAACAACTACCAAGGATGGAATCCTCGTGGTGAGTTGCAGTGGCCGAATCGTGTTCGGCGAGGAGTCTACTTTGTTGCGGGAGAAACTCAAGACGGCCCTATCGGAGAACAACCGCATCCTGCTTGATCTTGGCGAGGTGAACTACATCGATTCTGGTGGACTCGGAACGCTCGTAGCCCTGCGCACCAGCGCGCTTAATGCGGGAGGCACGATCAAGCTGGCAAACTTGACCAAGCGAGTAGGCGACTTGCTGCAGGTCACGAAGCTGCTCACCGTTTTTGATGTTTATAATTCCGAGGCGGAAGCCCTCGAATCCTTTCGTAAGGTGGCATAGCTCCGCACGAAACTCTGGGTGTTCTGCTGCAACTCGGCGCGGTGCATAGGCCCTTCTTAGTTGCTGGACTTTCTAGAATGCTTCCACGCATCGTTTTTCTTCTCTGCCTGCTGGTGAGTGCAAGCGGCCTCGTCTCTCCGCCGGTCGCGCTGGCGATGGGACTAGTGTTCGGTTTGATTTTTCCGCATCCCTACGGGGGAGAAGCGAAGAAATTTTCCAAGTTTCTGCTGCAGGCATCCGTGGTGGGACTTGGCTTCGGGATGAATCTGCACGAGGTGGTGCGGGCGGGACGAAGCGGCTTCCTTTACACGGTGCTGGGCATCAGCTTCGCGCTGATCACGGGCATGAGCCTTGGAGCGCTGCTCGGAGTTCAGCGCGTGCCCGCGTTTCTCATCTCTACCGGGACTGCGATCTGCGGCGGGAGCGCGATCGCCGCGGTGGGGCCGATTACGCAGGCCAGCGACGAAGAGATGGCGGTCTCGCTGGGAACGGTTTTCGTGCTGAATTCCGTGGCGCTGCTGATTTTTCCTACCATTGGAGCGGCGCTTAGACTGACCCAATCGCAGTTCGGCATATGGGCCGCTCTTGCCATTCATGACACAAGTTCAGTGGTCGGTGCGGCCGCGAAATATGGAGCCCAGGCGCTGGCGATTGCAACCACGGTGAAATTGGCGCGCGCTTTATGGATTGTTCCGCTCTCAGTGGCCACCGCAGTCGCGCGCGGCGCAAAGGCTAAGATTCAGTGGCCGTGGTTCATCGGACTTTTCTGTCTTGCCGCAGTGTGCAACACCTATCTGCAGGCTGGGGCGCACGTCTACGCGATTGCGGTGAAAGTTGCGAAGATCGGTTTGACCGCAACTTTGTTTCTGATTGGCAGCGGCATCTCGATGGCGACGATTAAACAGGTGGGGCATCGTCCGCTGCTGCAGGGAGTGATCCTGTGGCTGATCGTTTCTGTGGGATCGTTATGGCTGATTCGCATCGGATGGATTGGCTTATGAAAAAGCGAAAATCATCGGCAGACCAATCGTCGAAGATGCGGCTGCGCATTGAGGCCGTCATCCGGCGCATTCCAAAGGGCAAGGTTTCCACTTACGGAGCCATTGCTCGAGCGTCGGGATTTCCTGGCGCGGCGCGGCAGGTGGCGCAAGTTTTGCATCGCGGCTTCAATTTGCCCTGGCAGCGAGTGTTAGGAGCCGGTGGCGAAATCAAGCTTCGCGGGGATTCGGCGATGGAACAGCGCTTTCGACTGGAGGCTGAGGGCGTGCGCTTTCGCGGGCGGAAAGTGGATATGAAAGTGCACGAGTTCAAGTTTGCGCGCACGGGTCGACGGAACTAAAATCCCCGAATTGCTGCTGCAATGGCGATCTATCCGTAACTAAATCGGGCTATGTTGATTTGCCAACTGCCTTCGTGATGCTGCCCTCGATGTAATCGGCGGCGTGGGTGGCAAAGTCTCCAATCGGACTCTCAGCGAAGCTCTTGACGGCGTTCATCAGACCGATATTACCTTCTTGAATTAAGTTCAGCAGTGGTACACCAGAAGCCGAGTGTTTTTCTGCGATCCTCACGACCAACATCAGCTGACTCTCGATCAATCTTCTCGCGACATTCTCCCCTTGTTCGTCCCAATCGCCCGAATGACCAAGTGTTCGAAATAGTCGCGTCTCTTCTGCTTTACTCAGGGGCTCAAGCTTGCTGGCTTCGAGGATGTAAACTGCTACCGGATCGTTAGGATCTCGGTTGTCGATGTTCGTCATCCTCACCTCGAGCACGGCCTCGCTTGTAGCCAACGACCAACAACTAACCGCTAACGACGGCTCTTGAACTGTTCGTCGATCTCCACTTGATATCCAGTGACCATCTTGTTGGTTTCGTTTGCCATGCCGACTACCGCCATTAGTTCCTTGAACATCGCATCGGTCATGCCTTTCTTCTGCGCCCCAACGGTGTGTGAAACGATGCAGTAAGTGCACTGATTGGTCACGCTCACTGCGATATAAATCATTTCTTTGGTAAGCGGATCGAGGGCGCCGGGAGCCATGATCTGTTTGATATCTTCCCATGTGCGCTTGAGCGTCGCGGGGTCGTGCGCGATGGCCTTCCAGAAATTATTGATCCAATCCGTCTTGCGCGTCGCCATGATGTCGTCGTAGACGGCGCGCACTTCCGGGATGGCGTCTTTGTATTCGATGAGTCCGAGGGTTGACATGAGTTCTCTACCTTCTAAAATCGATTCGCCACAGAGTCTCAGAGAGAACCTTCTTGGGATTTTCTCAGGTTCTGTTTTCTCTGTGACTCTGTGTCTCTGTGGTGAAAAGTTTCTGACAATGCTGGTCGGCTATTTCGGCAATTCCCCACTCAGCAATTTTCCCAACGTCGCCGCGGGACAGCGCACTCCTACGTAGAACTGGCCGAACAAGGCGTATACCGCGCTGACGTGGTCGAAGCGCATTTCGTAAATTAGCTTCTTGAAGACCAGCGGATCGTCGGCGAACAGATCAACGCCCCACTCCCAGTCGTCTAAGCCAATCGAGCCGGTGATGATCTGCTTCACCTCCCCGGCATAACGGCGGCCTACCATGCCATGGTCATTCATTTGTCGCGCGCGCTCTTCGATGGGGAGCGTGTACCAGTTCTTATCTTCGCCGCGCTTCCGGTCCATGGGATAAAAGCAGATGTAACGGTTCGGAGGGATCTCGGGAAATAGCCGCGGATGCATCGCTTCGCGATGCCGGTTGAGCTTGCATTCGATCTCGGCCTTCCACTGGTCGGAGTGCGGCTGGATGCCTTGATCCGTCAGCTCTTTGTAAATCTTCAGGGTCGAGTCATAAAGCCCGAGTTCGATGATAGAGAGATACGACGTTGTAGGTTCGAGATAGTCGCTCAATTGCAGATTGGCCAGCTTGAGTTCGGCCTGATTGAGATCGGCGAATGAGTTGCGGAAGTGGACGAACATCAGGTCGCCCTTGTGGCCGATCAGAGAAAAGAGTGCGGATTGTCCGGCGGGACCGGCTCCGGCGGGCTTCTTTTCCATTTCACCGAGGACAGCCTCGGCTTCCTTGGCAATGGCCGATCGTGTCGCCCCAGGTAACGCTCGCCATGCGGTCCAGCGAAAACGCATCATCTGATGTAAAACGCTGTAGCCCTCGGTGGTGAGTGGAACCTCCGGAATTTCTGCCGAGGCTGAATGCGGCCGGACGGGAGTGGTAGTTGCTGTCATCGGGTTCTCGGGATGTGTACTCATCTGGTTTCAACAACCATTGTACGCAAGCGGCGCGAGAGCGGCGAGTTCAGCGTTTACAATCGTGATGGTATTTTTCGGAGTCAGGTGGGCACACCTTATTCATGGCAATCTGCAAGATGACTCGAACATTTTTTGTTTTCTTTTTGCTGACCGCTTCGCTCGGCGCGCAGGAGCAGGGTAAGAATCAGAATCAGGATAAGAATTTAGGGGAACATAAGCGCCTCTGGGTTCTGCGCGCGCCGGGCGAGGCGGTAGAGTACAACCCGGCAACGTTTGCTGCGATGCAGCCGGTAAAGGTCCCGGCGGAAGCGGTTGCTTCGCCACAGAAGTTTTCCGTAAATCGTCTCGGACAAATGTTATTCGCGGCACCGGCCGCGCTGCCGCTGGCGGAAGGCGACCTTGCCGCTGAGGAGAAAGCTTGGTTCTGGGACGGCCACGCAGCGATCACGCTTGCGCTCGGTGGGACGCGAAGCACGGCAACCACTGGGTCCAACCTGGCAATCACAGAGTCGGCGCCCGCGCCTGCTCTCTCAGAAGACGGGAATCACCTGTATTGGTTGGCGAACCAGGCGCGCCGGCTGCAACGCGACGGCGTCGATCTTTCCACCAAGACGACGTGGTCGATGTGGCAGACGGACCTTGCCGGCGGGGGGCGTCAAGAATTGGCCTCATTTGCCATGCCCGATTGCTCCTGCCCAACCGGCGGTTGCGAGGAAAGTTGTCCTTACGGCGTACCGTGGGTTCCGGATGATGGAGTTGGCAAGTTTTTTCTGCTGAATCAGGTTGTCGCCGCGCAGGATCAGTCGATCTATAAGGCGTCCTCCGTGTATGAAGAAAGTGCAGGCAAATGGAGTGGGCGGCCACCCGATCCGCCGCTGCGGCAGGTGTTGGGTGCAGCGAGCACGGGAGCGATTCTGGAAGCGATTCCAGACACAGGATGTTGCGGCTGGGCGAACCAGAGTGACGACCAGACTTTGCTGCGCCTCGACGGCCAAACCCTAACTGTGTTCGACGAGCGCAGTGAGTACAAGAATCCTGATTACGATGTTAGTTTTTATACGCAGAACGGCAAGCTTTCGCCCGACCGTACGATGATCGCGCTAACCATCGTTGCCACCGCTAAAGCAAATGCTCCGATTCAACTCGCTCAGGATGGACAGGCGAGCCCGGAAGAGTCACAGCGCATTCGCAAGGCGTTGCTCGATCTGCCGGCGGTCGTGGTGAAAAGTATCGAAGCCAAGAGCGGTGACGGCTCGCCGCGGCGCATCATGTTCCTGCCGCATGCCACGCTGGTGGGCTGGATCAGCGACAAAGAAATTCTCGTTGTCGAAGGAAATCTACTGGTCGCTTATGACGTTGTAAGCAGCGCGCGGCGGAAATCGAGCATTCATGTGGAGAATGCGGGGCACGTATTTTTGCGGTGAGGGAATGACAAGGTCCAGCAGCAATCGCGAATAATTGAATGCCCTAGATGTACAATCCCAGTTAGAGGATTTTCGCGGGGGAACATGGAAAACTGGAAGAAGGCCGCGGTGGCGGGAGCGATTGGGGCGGCGACGGTTTTATTTTTGAAAAAGAAATATCCAGCCGGAGTGCTGGCGACGGGCGTGGGGCTGGCGGTGCTGGCCTCGGAATTTCCAGACAAATTTGAGACAGTGCGGCGGTCGCTGCCGGATTATTTTGATCGCGGCATGCGAGTGATGGAGATGGCGGCGCGCGCTGGTAAGCGCATTTCCAACGCGGCCGGGCGAAGCGCGATCGATGCGTGGGAAGAAGTAAGTGGGTGGGGAACACGTTAAGTGCAGAAACGAAAATGAAGAAATAAAAGGCGCGGCGATTTTATTTCTTCATTTTGCCTTCTAACTTCTAGCTTTTCTACTCGATGCCCAACTGTTTTCTAGCGTCCGGGCTGAGGCGCTCGGGAGTCCAGGGCGGAGTCCAAACAACGTTCACTTCGGCATTGCGGATGCCGGGTAACTGCTCGAGGCGCGACTTCACCTGCGCGCTGATATTAACGTGTTCGGGGCAGCCCTGCGAGGTGAGGGTCATATTAATGGTCACATCCTGCTTGGTTTCCTCTGGCGATTCGGCAGGGACGGGCGCGAAGTTTACCCCATAGATGAGACCGAGGTCGACGATGTTGACCGGAATCTCGGGATCGTAGCAACTTCTCAACGCGCTTAGGACATCTTCTTCGGTGACGGTTGGCATTTGATTCCCTCCACAGTGTCCGGGTTCCGGTTCCCGGTTTCGAACCCCATTATCTATCTTCTTCCAGTGTAACGCAGCCGCTGCCGGGGGAATAAATCCTACCTTTCTCATGGCAATCTGATAGAGTTTTTTCCGCATGATGAGTGAGGAAGCGAAGCAGAGGATTCAAGTGGCGCTGGCGCTGGCCCTAGTAGTGGCCGGATTGCGCGCGGGATACATACTCTACCGGCGGCACGAGGACAATCTCGCGGCGCAGAAGCAGCAGCAGGCAAGAAGCGCCGGCTACTCGAATGCGGAATATTATGTCTCGCCGAAGAAGTTGCACCCGTTTGATTTGAATTCGGCAAAGCAGTTGACCCTGCAGCCGGTTTGGGTGAAGGAGGGATACCGCTACACCTATTACCGGTATGTCCCGGTTGTGAAGCGGGTCGACTTTGTGCACGATGCAGGATTGCTGGGACCGATCGAGCGGCTGCAGATCAACGACGTGATGGCCGTTGCTGCTCCGGGCGGCAGGAAGCAAATCGTAGCGACGTTTGAAAAAGATGGACACAGCTACGCCGTGCCGATCGGATTCGAGAGCGACGACCGGTACAAGATTTATTCCGACGAAATGTTCTATGTGGAAGATCCGCATGATTTGTACAAGTTTTGGCCGGCGGATATTTGGCAAGCGATCGCGCAACATGAAATGAAGCCGGGAATGGATGAACTGCAGGCGGACTTCGCAATCGGTATGGGTGTTCCGGATGCGGGCGCGACGTCCGGGGAGAAGACGGTGCGATATCCGAACGGCGGGAAACCGCTGGTGGTGGATTACCGCGACGGGAAAGCGGCGGAGATTAAGCCGGGAGGATGACGGTCGGCAATCCTGCCACATGAACCCTCCGATTATAGAGATCCCCTTCGGCAAGCTCAGGGCAGGCTTTCGAGTGCGGTTGGTTCTTGCGCCGAACGCAAGAACCAATCCTCGCTCAGGATGACAAGTCTATCTATTTCACTGCGGCGAGCACTTTCGAAACTTCGCCGATGTCGGGCACGACCGGGATTTCGTAGTCCTTGCGCCAAGCGAGTTTGCCGTCGCGGTCGATGATGAAGATGGAGCGGCCGGTGATGCCTTTGTCTTCGAGGTAAACGCCGTACTTGGCGGCGACGGCTCCGCGCGGGTGGAAGTCGGCGAGCAGCGGATAGTGGATGCCCATCTTGTCGGCGTAGGCCTTGTGCGACCATGTGCTGTCGACGCTGAGACCGAGGACCTGCGCGTTGAGATCTTCGAACTGCTTTTTATCATTGACCATGCAAGCATGCTCCTTGGTGCAGGTCGGACTCCAATCGAGCGGGTAGAAGACGAGAACCACGGGCTTCTTGCCGCGGAAGTCGCTGAGCTTCACTTCTTTTTGATCCTGATCTTTCAGAGTAAATTCTGGCGCGGGTGCGCCGACGGTTGCTGACATGAGTTCCTCCGTATTTTTCTTAGGATAATTTCCACCACACATCATAAACCGATGATCGGCTTAGAGAGCGGATGGTTGTGGAAATGCCTTGTCAAGTCAATGCAGGGCCATGGCTACTAGGGGTCCTTCGACTTCGCATGAACTTCGCATTCGCGAAGTTCATGCTTCGCTCGGATGACAGGCGCTTAGAGTACATCCAGGAAAATCACTTCAGTACCGGCGAATTAGCATCGGCGGATTTTTCTTCGTCGCCGTGGATCTTGCCGTCGTCTTCGGCGTAGAACGAGCGGTGCTGGGCGTCGAGTTGCTTGGGAATCATGGTGAGGACAAAGCTATCTTTTTTGCCTTTGAAGGCGGCGGTGTAGTCGCCGCGGTTGGGGTCGACCATGCGCTTGGTGAATGAGCCGGAGTGAACCAGTTCGGCGAGGGTGACGGCGAAATGGCCGTACTGTTTTTGAAAACGGTGTTGAGCGCGAAGAGCCACCCGCATATAGGCGAGGGCAGCGGCTTCAGAATCAGAGCGGGCCGGGTCACCTGGAAATTTGGGTGTATAGGCCGAGGTTTCTTGGGCGAGCAATTGCTGGCTAAGCCAAGGCATCGTGACGGCTAGACTAAAGACGGCCAGAGTGACGATGAACAGAATTTGCAGGGGATGTTTTTTCATGATTCCTCGTTTTGTCAACGAAACAATATGCGATAGCTTAGCTCTCGCAGCTCGAAGCCAGGTCGGCTCTCCAGTTTAGTTCCACCATCCTCGGACCATCCGGCGATCTCGTAGAAGCGGCGGGCTCGGGCATTTGATGCAAGAACCCACAGAATCGCCGTCGAGTATCCAAGAGATTTGAGGCGGACGGTCGCGTGGGTGAAAAGAGACCGGCCCAGGCCCTGACCCCAGCGACTGGGGTCGACGTAAATCGCATAGAGTTCACCGGTGACGTTCGGGTCGGCTTCTCGCGCCGGGCCAATCGCGGCAAAGGCATCCACTCGCGTCTCGGTGCCGACCACCCAGACCTCGTTCTTGCTCGTGGGCGGGGTAGAAATATGGGTCCGCCAGAACTCGCTGCGCTGGCCCCGTTGCTCGCCGAGCTGGTCAAGGTACTGATCCGGAAGCTGTCCGCGATATGCGAATTGCCAGCTTCGAATGTGCAGGGCCGCAATCGCTTCCGCATCCTTGGGTACGGCACGGCGTACAAGTGCTTCCATATTTCCGGCGTAACCTGAGGGCTGTTACCAGTAACCGATCCTGCGGCCACGGTTTCAGGCTGTTCTTTCATGTTACTCCCGTAATTTCCCTTCGGTCACGTTCTCTTTGCAGAGCGGTGAAATGCCGTTATGCTCTTTGTAAGAAACTAACCCTACAAGGGAAAACTATGAAAGCAGCCGTAGCGAGAAAGCCGATCATTCGAATTGCCGTGGTGGAGAGCGATCCATTAAGATTTGTTGGATTTCGCGCTCTGTTCGACGCGGAGCCTGAGTTCGAACTAATCTCCGCCAGCCTGCCCGAGATCTCCACGCTGCAAGGCGTCGACTTGATCCTTCTGGGAAACCGCTCCGGCCAAAACCTGTTTGATGTGATGGCCAGCCTGAAGGCTACACGGCCCGATCTACGAATCATCGTGACTGGGTCTGGGGTGGATGAAGAGACGATTCTTAAAGCGATCGCATCCGGCGCCAAAGGCTATGTCGACGAAGCGGCTTCGCCAGCGGAGTTTGCGCAGGCGATCCGCATCGTGAGCCAGGGCTCGGTGTGGGCGCCGCGACGGGTACTTTCGATGTTCATCGAGCGAGTCTCGTCGTCGCCGGGGCGAATCTTCCCAGCGGGCCGCGTGACCTTTACCGACCGCGAGAAGGAAGTGCTGGAGATGCTGGTGGCCGGCCGCTCCAACAAAGAGATTGGATCTCAATTAGGAATCGAAGAGCGAACGGTAAAGGCGCATGTGGCGAAGTTAATGCGGAAGGTCGGCGTGCAGAACCGGATTGCTTTATCGGTGCATGCGATTACGCATTCGCTGGTGGCAGCTAAGTAAAGGCAGGTCTTAGGTGCTAGGTCTTAGGCATTGAGACCTGCGACCCAAGACCCAAGACCTGACGTTCGTTACTTCAGGACACTGACCTTGGTGATCTTGTAGCGATTGCGGGTGCGGGGCATACTCGCCTCACCTACCACAGAACCTGGGAGACGGGGTTGAGAGTAGCGATTAGGGTCACTACTTTTAGCCCCGATTTTTTGGTCTTCGAAGTTGTATCCCCTTCCTGTTGCTTCTCGCGCTCTCCACACAAATTTCGGACGCATCGTTTACAATCCAAGTCATCGCTCTCACATGAAGATGGATGAGGAACCATGAAAAAGCTATTGCTGCTGACCCTGCTTGTGTCTCTCTGTGCTTTCAGCTTTGCGGCGGATGATCAGCCCAGGGAAACCAAGGCTTCAGACCGAGTGCAAGCCGCAGCCGACGTGCTCGACGATATTCAAGGTGCCCCGGATAAAGGCATTCCACAGGAAGTGTTGGGTTCAGCGGAGTGCGTGGCGGTGGTGCCGTCGATGCTGAAAGGCGGTTTCATCATTGGTGGCAAGTATGGCCGCGGGCTGGCCAGTTGCCGCACGCCCAAGGGATGGAGCGCGCCGGCATTCTTTGTCGTGAGCGGCGGCAGCGTTGGCTTCCAGATCGGCGGGCAGGCGGTTGATCTGGTGATGCTGATCATGAATAAAGACGGAATGAAGCATCTGCTGTCGAGCGAGTTTGCCTTGGGGGCCGACGCTTCGGTGGCCGCAGGTCCGGTGGGACGTCACGCGGAGGGAAATACGGATTGGAAGATGCGGGCGGAGGTTCTGACCTATTCGCGAGCCCGCGGCCTGTTTGCCGGAGTGAGTTTGAACGGCGCTGTGGTCAAGCAGGATAAAGACAGCACGCGCGAATTTTATGGGCGCATGGTGCCGTTCCGGACATCGCTAATAGGCGAGATCGACCCGCCCGCGGGCGCGAATGCATTCCTGACATCGCTGGCGAAGTGGGCCCAGGACGCGGCGAAGTAAGGGACCAAGCCAGACACGCCCTTCGGTCGCTTGTGCTCTCTCAGGGCAGGCTTTCAGTCGCAAGAGCGCTGGTTCAGGATGGCAATCTTCTTTTGGCTTATTTGCAAATAGTTTTCTGCAATGGTAACTTCACGCTTCTCTAATGCGCCAGCGACTTGAGTACGCGGCAGCCTGGCCGTTCATCAAAATCCTGGGTATTTTGCCACGGGCGCTGGCCCACGCCACGGGCATAGGCTTGGCTTGGGTGGTTTATCTTTTGCACGTGCGATTGCGGCAGGTAGGCATGCGCAATCTCACCATGGTTTTTCCGGAAAAGAGTGAAGCTGAGCGTGCGCGGATTCTGCGCGGGGAGTTCGCATCGCTCGGTCGTCAACTGGCGGAGGTCTGCCAATTTCCCAGGTATACGCGGGAGAACGTTGAGCAGGTGGTGGTCTATGATGGGCTCGAAAACTACCAGAACGCTTACGCGCGCGGCAAAGGTGTTTTGTTCCTCACCGCGCACTTCGGAGGCTGGGAACTCTCCGCGTTTACGCACTCTCTGCATGGCCACTGGATGCACGTTGTGGTGCGCGCGATGGACAATGTCTATCTCGACCGGCTCATTCGCCAATACCGGACGATGCACGGCAATCAGATTGTGGAGAAAGATGACTTCGTGCGCGGATTACTGGCGGCGATGAGAGCTGGAGAAGTGGTCGGTATATTGATGGATACGAATATGACTCCGCCGCAGGGTATCTTTGTGGATTTTTTCGGCATCCCGGCGTGTACAGCGAGTGGGTTGGCGCGGATTGCGCTTAAGACAAATGCAGCGGTGGTGCCGACGTTCACCATCTGGGATGCGGATCTGGGGAAATACCGGCTGCGCTTCGATCCGGCAGTGGAGCTGGTGCGGACCGATGATCTGGAAGCCGACATCAAGACCAACACGCAGAGATTTACTTCGATCATTGAAGAGTACGTGCGGAAGTATCCCGAGCAGTGGTTGTGGGTGCACCGCAGATGGAAGACGCGGCCTCCGGGGGAGAAGGCGTTGTATTGATGACTCTCTCGCTTTTGTACATCTAGTGGATCTCCTGGCCCCCAAAAATAGAGTTTGTGGCGTGGTAGTGGTCGGCCCTCGGGATCGATTGCTGGAATGCCTGAAGCCCGGATATCCCACCCCCTCCCCCCTCACGTGATCCTTGAAAACATGGGAGTTAGCGAGAAATCTTTGCAAAATCCGGATGTCAAAGGGCTTACATCAAAATCCGCTAAACAAAGGACTTAGGGGCGACGGGTTGGCTTCTGCCGACCGTCGCGGCATCGACCATCATCGCGCATTTGAGGAAGTGAGGACAAGGTTGGATGTCACAGGCGATTTGTGGATTTCCAACCCGCGGCCGCTTCTCGCGGAGTCGAGCTGGCCCGCGAGCGACTGCGGAATCCCATGCATCAAAAGACGAAGGCTGGACACCTGCGATCTCACAAGTCTGGCCTACCCGTGCGGGAACATACCGAGCAGGGACTCGTCGCGCGCCACGACAATTGTGCTTGCCTCCGAACGGGGCGTTCGCTATCATCGACGGCGTTCTAAGGCCTAACTTCCCCGGGTGCAGTCTTGATTTCCCTTCAAAAGGATTCTTGCAATGAAGCAACTCTTAAGACTGGGAGCTCTGCCAGTTATCCTCTTGTTTGTGGCCGCCACTACCCCAAGTAATGCACAAGATGACATCTGGCTAAGTCAACCTCAGGTAAGGTCTTACTCCCGCATCTACTCGTTTCTTGACGCGACTCTCCAGGACATGGCCGCGATCCAGGCAGCCTCCACCACCATCGACCCGAATACGGCGAACGCGTATTCTATCGATGCTCTTCAACAAAGTTTGCAGGCGAGCCTTCAATTTAACAAGCTCAATGGAATTCTCGACGCCACGCAGACACAATTTTTCACCGCACAAGCTGCCGCCCAGAATCAGTTTCTAACTCAACAAAGCTCGCTTGTCGCTCAGGTTCAAGTGGCTCTGGAAGCTATCACTACGGCGCAAAGCGCGGTGCCGGCTGGTCAGACGCCCACTTCCGCGCAAGCCACAGCAATTTCGACCGCGATTACCAATTACACAAACCTTGTTTCGCAGCTTTCATCGGTCAACAAACTCATCACTCTCTCCACGCCCTCTGGTCTTTCGTCTACAACCCCCACCCAGCCATCCGCCCCCACCTCGCTGGCCGGAACCAGCAGCCTCCAGTTACCCCAGACGAACTCGCCCAGCTTCCCGCCATCGAAGAAGCTCGATAACATCCAGCAGTTCTACTGGGACCGGCTCACGCGGCTGATGAATACGCTCGCCCTTCCAGAAAAATATCAAGATGCCAACCTTTACTTTGTCAGTTTCAACCCCAGCGTGGTTCGAGGGTACAAGAAGGCGAACATGCTCGAGACTCGATATGAGGCTGCTTGCATGGGCAACCCGAATCTCGATGCTGCCCCTGTGGTTATCGATCTCTTCCCCCGCGATGCGGCGGTAAATATCGCCAGTGAAAAATGGCGCGACAAAAATTACGGGTTCAGCGCGATACTCTCGTTTTTCAGCATCGGTGCCGCTGCCAGCTACAACCAGGAGCATCTGAAGGCCTCGCAGGCGATGGCCCAGTCATCTTACGTTAGCGGCTACGGAATCGGCCGCTCCAGCTTTGGCTGGCTCTTTGGCAAGATACTCGGCGAGGATTCGATCGGCGTAGGCGACAAGCCTACGGAGGCCCTGATTGCCGTCCCTCAAAGCTGCACAGCTGGCTGGACGGTGACGCCGCAAATTGTTCAGTGGATTGGAGACCACCAAAATACACTTAGTCATAGAGCCCTTGCAGCCGAGCACCTCGCCGATGCATCGGTCATCCTGACGCACGCCTCCGACCCAGTGACCCCGGTGCCGGACTCCGGTAAGGATACCTATGACGAGCTTAAAAGGTTGGAATTCGATACCGCAACCTACGACCCAACGTCGGCCAATCCCACTATCGTGACCCTCACAATCGAGACCCTTCACCGTTTCGATCCTCAGATGACGGTCAGCGTGGACGGGTATCTGATCAAACGTGCTCGCGACACCTTCGGGCGAGCAACCTCGGGGACCGGCACAGGAGGGATACTGGAAACATCTGCCTTAGGCGTGAATACCTGGATTCCTGTCAGCCAAAACCGCCTGCTCCTGCAACTCGATGCGTCCAATTACATCACACACTTTCCGAGGATCGAGTTAGTCAGCCCTCGCGTCACCTACAACCTTCTCACTGAGATGCGAGGCGCGCAATTGCAGATTGAGGTCGACGGCAACCAACTGATCTGCGGGGACCTTAGGACAAACGGCTGCAAAAACCTTCCTCCGCTTGCCAACCAGAAAGGAACCAATAAGAACCTTCTGGTCACACTAGCGAAGACGGGCCCAAGCCCAACGGATGTTCAGTTCATTATTTCCTCTCCGGATGACTTGACCGGAGCGCAGCAGACTTCGGCCGCCGCGAGTTCTACCAAACCTGCCTTGCAGGTGCTCACAGAGAACAATACTCAGTTTTGGGGCGCGCAAAATTCCGTCATCGCGATCCCATTACGCAAATCGCCGGAGTTCATCACTCTTCAATGCAAGCCCTCTGGCGTGAGGTTGCTTTGCGAAATGCCGAGGAGCGCGGCCGGCGCTACCTATTACTGCCCGGAGCTCGGCTACCTGATTAAGGTGGCGGATGGAGCACATGCTGGGGGCGCGATGGTCGGTTCAGCGCAACTGCCCGATCAGACGACAGCACCGATTCAGCCTCTGCTCTGGCGCGTAAGCCAACCGTCCTTTCAAGGCAAGGACGCTTCGTGGAACCTCACTGTGGATATGGTCAACATCAAAACAGGAGATGACATTCAACTGAAGAATTCGACCGGAGCTACGGTCCTGCAGAGCGAGGCCGATTGCCAAACATCTGCGTACGAGCCGTGCTCGGTGGCCTTCAGTATTGAGGTGGCGCAATTCGACGACGTGGAAGATACGATGCAGCTTGTCGACAAGGACTCCCCTGCAGGGCACAAAGCGACAATTGCCAATCTCCACAGCGCCATCGCTCCCCTGATCGGCACCATTGATTTGGCAGGCAAGGAGTTCTATGGCAAGAATCTCGCCTTCGACCAACTACAAATCGGCAGCGGGACGCCAATTAAATTGAGCTGTTTGCTGCCTGATCGCGGGCAGTGTGATATTCCCACAATCCCGCAGAATGCTACTGGATTCCTTTACTTCGTGACCCGTGGGAAAATGCTGGCTCCGTGGAATCAGCTAACGGCAACCGGCCTTGTAGCTCTGAAACAGGACGCGCTCCTCCCGCCGAAACCACCGACACCCGCCCCCGCAGGGGGTGCATCAACGCCGGTAGCTCCAACGACGGCAACTCCCAAGCCCCCAGCCGCCGTGCCGAACACGGTGTACGCGCTGCAATAGAAGGCGGCTGGCCCACCTTTGCATCGCCACAGGTGAGGCTGCCCTATCCATCGCGGTTTTTGATGGATGGGCACCACGAACCTCGAATTCCCCGCTCTGACCTGTGCGTCGATTTCCTAGCCGTTCTATTCAGTAGTCTCATGTGGGCGCAAAACCTTACAAAGAAAGTCGCTGCGGGCGTTAAGGCGCTTAGGGCGGTCGACGAACAAAGAAGGCGTCTCCTTTGACTCGAGGGGCGCATAAGCGATCCACCTACATTTATGAGGTTCTTGGCTCGCTTTTTGGGCGGATCTTTGCCGGTTTATCCATGTCACGTAACGGTCGTCGAGCTACAGACACTATTAAGAAGATGGGTATAAGACTGGTTCGCTCGTAGCCTCCCTTGCCGAAGTCGGAAGGTTGAGCGTGCAATGACAATGTCGCATGGAAGAAATCCGAATATTTTGTTCACGTCGCCGATCCAGCCGATAAGCGGTTGTTCTCCGAATGTGTATGGTTGGGACAAGACTCCCTATCGCGTGCGCGTGGCTATGTCATTCTTGAACCACCCGGGTCTTTCGTTCTTGAGGGCAAACCTGCCGTGCACAATTCTTGAATACCCTGACCTTGAGCAATATCGCGCGGCGCTGAGCGCTCGTCCCGAAGTCGTGGGTTTTTCTTTTTACATCAATGAGACGGAATTGGCGTTGAAGATGGTGGATATGGCTCGGCGCGCCGGAGTCAAGGAGGTCTGGGCCGGAAACTACGGCGGTTATTCCTCCCTTGAGGGAGTTTTTGATCGAACGATCAACGGCTGGGGAGAAGGAAAAGTGGCATCGCTTTTGAATTTGCCACCAATCACAGCGGACAATCTGATTCATCCAGAAATGTATGGCGTGATCGGTACAAATCTTTTTCCAAGGATGCTCTTCTCGGGGCTTTTATTTACCTCCCGAGGCTGTCCCTGGACATGCAGCTTCTGCCAAACGCCCGATTTTTATGGCAAGGCGGCCAAGATCTCATTGGAAGCCATCGAGAAGGCAATTTGGACTTATCACCGCCGCGGCGTAACGGGCATCAACATTTTGGACGAGAATTTCGGCACTTTTACCAGCCACTCGCGGGCGGTCGTTGACCTTCTACACCACTACAAAATGCGCTGGATTGCATTGACTCGAGTGGATACCCTTTTGAAAAACTTCGATTATTGGCAAGCGCGCGGGCTGTTCGGCGCACATTTGGGAATTGAGAGCCTCAACCAGGGCTCTTTGTCGGGCGCTACGAAGAAAATCGATCAACTCGACAGCTCCAGGCTCCTGGAGAGGATGAAGCGAGAGCACATGTTTGTGCAAGCATTCTATATTCTCGGCTTCGAACAGGATACGGTCCAATCGGTTCGAGATGACATTGATCGCCTCGCGGCTTTCGATATCGATGTCGTCCAGGTTCAGGTGCTGACTCCGTTTCCGAACACTGAACAATGTGCATCGATTAAGGCAAAATACGGGATTTCAGATACCAATTTAAGCAGGTACAACGCCAGGAATCTTGTGTGGAACCATCCGCATATCAGTGCGGAGGATATGCGCGAGCTTCAACATTGGGCGAATAGAAAACTGTCTTCATCGCGAAGGGCTCTGCGGACTCTAGCCAAGTTCGCCGTGTTCTGTGGCAATCGGAAACCCGGTTTGCAGGGAGCGCACCTGCTGATGCGGAGTTGGGCGGGAGGCGCGGATCTTCATAAAGCGTATGCGCGCAATGTTGCGGCCGCGAGGAAATGGACCCAGACTGGATGGTATCCCTACGAACAGGTTGCGCAGAGGGAGTCGGTTACACGGGCGCTCAGCAAGGAGAGTGCCGGCCAGTTACGTGCGATTCGCTTGGCGTCCGAGCGGAAAAACTCAGCCATTTCTACACCACTCGCTTCTCGTTAGTGTCTGCAAATGGTCGGCTGCGCCCATCCCATGTCGTTATCTTTAATCTTTGAGGTCGCATAGCGGCGCTAATCGTTATTCATCCCCAAGGTAAATCGTCGCGTCCTTGGAATACTGAAGCCAGCTTCGTAAGCCGAAACAACTCTTGCAATCGTTGGTTGAGGTGAATGACCTTGAACTCGCAATTTTGCCCTTTGGCAGAAACATAAAGACTAACCAGTGCACCGAGGCCGGAACTATCCATGTTGGTTACGTCAGCCAGGTCCAATACGATTCGCTTCGCTTGTGGAATTACGCTCCGAACTTCAGCACGGAGCGTGCCGGAACTGGCGGATGTGATTTTGCCGGAGCAGCGGACGCGAATCCCTTCCGGCGCTTTGACAATTTCGAGCTTCACCTCTGACGTCGAGACTGGAACTGCCGCCATCGCGGGCCTCCTTGGCCAGAAAAGTGGAAAAGATGCGTGCTTACGAATAGCCCTATCGCTTGAGTGGAGGCAGGCAGCCCCTGTCGTGTGATGGATACATATATTCCCGTCGTTGAAGGCTGTCAAGCCGCATCCCCGGACAGCGGTAGTATTACGACATTGCCTGCGGAACAGGAATGGAATAACAACCCAGGTAAAGATAAAGGCATTCGTCGTAGTTGTTCGACGAATGCCTTTGTCTCATGTCCGTTAGTGGTGACAGCTGACGTTTGCCTTCGCAAAATGACCGCGAGGGCGTTTCTATTGCGGCGTATACCAACGAACATAGTCCACCTGCATGGGCTGCGGATTGGACAGGCCGCTGGTTGATCCGCCCAGGGTGCCACCGATGGCTACATTCAAGATTGTGAAAATACTTTGGTTGAATGGCCAAGTGTCTCCCGAGGGTAGGCTGCTGGGTGTAACGGTGAAGAACGGCGACGATGCGTAGTCCACAAAGAACTGCATCTCGTTCTGCGTCCAGACGACTCCGTAGGTATGGAAGGCAGTGTCCGCCGATTCTCCGTTGGGGAAGGTATAGCGCGCGCCGATTCCGCTCCCTCCAGTCTTTGCCATGTGAATCGGAACGCGACCTGGAAAACTGTTTCCATTCTGCTTGCCGTGTACGGGGTATTTTTGGCGGGATTTTTTCTAGGACACCACTCGAATCATTCCACGATTCACCGGTGAATTTTTCCTTCGAAGCGCATTCCCTGAGCGTGCGAAAAAGACTCGCGACCAAGCCGGCAGGAGTTGCAGCCTAACTTGATCGCGAGCAGGACAGCGGTGGAACACGCCTTTAATTCGGCACGTACCAGCGAATGTAATCCACCATCATGACCCCGGCGGGGTTCGACAGGCCGCTGATCGATCCGCCGAGCGTGCCACCGACGGCGATATTCAAGATGGTGAAGATACTCTGGTTGAAGGGCCAGGTATCTCCCGAAGGAAGGATGCTGGGCGTAGCCGTGAAGAACGGTGCGGATGCGTTGTCCACGAAGAACTGCATCTCGTTCTGCGTCCAGATGATCCCGTAGGTGTGGAAGGCCGTGTTGGTGGCTTGGCCAGCGGGGAAGGTATAACGCGCTCCGATGCCGGACCCTCCGGTTTTAGCCGTATGGATGGTGGAATTGTTCCCAGTCGTACCTGCTCCGCCATCCACCTGCGGCGACCAGTTCTCCATGATGTCGGCTTCGCCGCAGCCGGGCCATGGAACGGTTGTGATGTCGCTGCCCAGAGTCCAGAATGCGGGCCATAGGCCTTGGTTGGTGGTATTGGGAAGCTGGAGGCTGGCCTCGAAAATACCGTAGGTGAAGTTTTGTTTTCCTTCTGTCTGCATACGAGCGGAATACCACGTTCCGCCGACTTCCAAGGGCTGGACCACGAGATGTCCGTTGCCGTCGATGTAGGCGTTGCTGGTGGCTGTGCTGAATGTTGTGGGACACCCGGACGGATTGCCCGAATATCCCGGAGGCCCGCAGTAGACTTCGGCTTCCCCATTACCCCAGCCGCCGTTGTTGCCAAGATCGAAGTTCCACACCGTGGTGTCGGGAGAACCTACGGCACCGTTAAACTCTTGGCACCATTGCGGAGTGTAGGTGATTCCTGCGACCGTGATGTTGGAGACGCCCGAGCAATTACCGGTCCCGCCACCGCCCGCTGGCGTGGTTGCGCTGGCCGTAGCCGACGCCGGCGATGTGCCGTCAGAGTCGACTGCTTTCACGTAGTAGGTGTAAGTGGTCGACGGCGAAAGTCCGGTCACTGTGTAGGTTGTGCCCGTTACTCCGCTGGCGACCAGCGTGCCCGCGCTGGTGTAGACGCTGTAGGAACTGATGGCGCAGTTGGGCGGAGGAGTTACTGCCGTCCAACTCAAGGCGATGGAGCTGGACGACGTTGCCGTAGCTGTCAGGCCGGTTGGAGCCGAAGGAGCGGTGGTGCAAGGGGCAGCAGTCTGAATTTGGATTCCGTTGACCGCCGCGTTGTCGGTGACCGTGGTGAAGACAATCACGATCTGGCCGGAGGTATTGGCTGATTCCTCAAACTGCTCGACCACAGCCTTGTTCTCGCCGCCTGCGGTGGCAAAGATATCGAAGTTGGTCAGCACTTGCGTGCCGTTGATGCTGACGTCGAAGACGCGCTTGCCGGCCGCGGTCCAGTAGCCCTCGGAAAAGTGCAGGCGAACCTCGTAGTTTGCGCCAGGCGTGAGCCCGGGAATTGTGTAAGTGAAGTTTCCGTAGCGCTGCGTCAGATAGACAGCAGCCGGTGCCGGACAGGTCACCCCCGTGGTGCTCACCGTCGCGGTAAAGCTGGAAGTGGTTCCACCCGAGAAGTCTTCGTCCGCTACCCAGGCTGTTCCAGAGACCGCCGGGCCGGAGGAGTTGATATCCAGCACATCCGTGCCGCAGCCGCTGGAAGTAGATCCCTCGATCTCGATTCCGTTGACCGCCGCGTTGTCGGTGACCGTGGTGAAGACAATCACGATCTGGCCCGAGCTATTGGCGGTCGCTGTGAACTGCTCGATAACGGCTATGTTCTCGCCGCCCGCCGTGGCGAAGATGTCAAAGTTGGTTAGCACCTGCGTGCCGTTGATGCTGACGTCGAAGACGCGCTTGCCGGCCGCGTCCCAGTAGCCCTCGGCAAAGTGCAGGCGAACCGTATAGCTCGCGCCAGCCGTCAACCCCGGAATCGTGTAGGTGAAATTTCCGTACCGCTGCGTCAGATAGACGGCTTGGGGCGCTGGGTTGGTCACCTTGGAGGTGTTCACCGCCGCGGTAAAGCTGGACGCGGTGCCGCCCGAGAAGTCCTCATCGGCAACATAGCTTGCGTTGCCGCCGCCCGAGTTGCTGACCGCCGGCCCGGCGGAGTTGATAGCCACGACGACCTGCGCCAAAGCAGGCCGTGGGCTTAACGTCAGGATCAACGGCGCCATGAATAAGCACAAGGCGGCCAAGATGGTGGAGAAGTTCACGTCTGCTCTTGGTTTCATTTGTGGTCCCTTATTCCTTCAGTTGGTTTGTTTTGCTGCGTTTTGAACTTGACCGCGAACGCCAGGACGGTTGTGGAACGCGCAGGTGCTTCTATCAGGCGTGTCTCGCGAATTTACAAAATGTAGGCGACGGGGGATACCGGCGAAACGTTAGCCTGAGTTACCTTCCGGTTTTCGTAACGGTTAAATGCTGACGTTACATCGGGTGTTATGAGCGGTATATATTTCGGGAAGGTGTGCTGCGGGCCAAGAAGCCCGGATTTGAAAGCGCACTCAATCGACGACTCGGACGAAACTGAATCGTCGACAGCAAGCAGCGGAGATTTTTGCGGATGACGACTCGGGGAACGATTCCTCGTCCGGACCATGTCGATCCGGGCCGCAGGGCCAAGGAGCGCGCAGCCTTATATGCGGTATTGACCTCTGCCGACTTCGAAAACAAGCCGCGTTTAGCCAACGTGCTTAAATACATTTGCGAAAAACATTTTGATGGCGACAGCGACGCCATCAAGGAATATTCCATTGCGACCGACGTCTTTGGCCGGTCTCAATCCTTCGACCAGGCTACGGACTCGATTGTCCGGGTGGAGTTTTTTCGGCTGCGGAAGAAGCTGCGAGAGTTCTATGAAGGCGAAGGCGCAGATCAACCCATAGAGATTGTGGTGGCGACCGGGCATTATCGTCCCGAGTTTGTTGATCGAATTCCGGCTCGATCTTGGACTCGGGAAAGAGAAAACGGCGATCGAAGAGATCGCGTCCATCTGGAAGCGGTCCCACCGAGCCAGGCACGCAAGCGCCTGTTGGGCCTACGGGGATTTCTAGTCATTGTCGCGATTTTAACCATCGTAGCTGGCTCTTCTACGTTGTGGTGGATCAAGCGCCACGGTCATACAAGCGTCAATGATGCCGCGCACGCGCCGTCTTCGCCCATCCCGGCTTTAGCCGCGGGGCCGGAGATTCGCATTCGATGCGGATACTCGCGTCCTATCTTCAAGGACGAGGAAGGGAATGTATGGACCGGGGATCGATACTTCGCCGGCGGTTCTCCGACAGAACTTCCGAACCAGCATATTGCGCGAACCCGAAACCCGGAATTGTATCTGACCGGCAGAACGGGAGTTTTCTCCTACAAGATACCGCTCGCTCCAGGCACGTATGAGTTGCGGCTTCATTTCGCCGAGACTACTTATAGTCCTGCCAGTTCGCTCGGCGGCGGGGAGAACAGCCGCGTATTCGACATTCAACTCAATGGAAGCCCGCTCTTGAAGCAATTCGATATTGTTTCGGATGCGGGAGCGAATACTGCCGACGTTCGTGTATTTCGCGATATATCTCCCAACAAGGACGGCTATCTTCACCTCGACTTCGCGGGTTCGCTGGGCTTGCCGATCATCAACGCGATTGAAATTCTACCCGGACTGCCGCACCGGTTGCGCCCGATTCGCATGGTGGCCCAGAACAGTTTTTTCGTCGATGCGGCAGGCAATCTGTGGATGCCCGATACCTACTACAGCAGCGGCCAGCTTGCGTCCGATAAGGTTTCGATTGGCGGTACTTCGGAGCCGGGCCTATATGCCGGTGAGCGGTACGGTAACTTCAACTACGCCCTCCCGGTCGATAAGGGAAGATACAAGCTGACTCTATATTTTTCCGAAAAATACTGGGGAGTGGAAGGCTCGAAGAGAGGCGGAATCGGCAGCCGCGTCTTCGATATCTTTTGCAACGGCATCGCACTGACGCGCAACCTGGATATTGCGGAAGCAGCAGGTTCTGGACGCGCGTTGGTCAAGACTTATCATGGCCTCCGGCCGAATGCTCAAGGAAAGCTAATCGTCTCTTTCGTCCCTGACGTCAACTACGCGAGTGTCGACGCCCTCGAAGCGGAAGAGGAAACACCGTAAGTAAATTCCCTCCCAAGGTCTTCGAGCAAAAAATCAATACATTAAATCAGTTTGCGGTGTCGGGACGATCCCCCGCGGGGCCGCCGAAGAAGGTCTCTCGCCTTTCCGAATCTTTTGTTTCCAGTCCCTCCGTGTCGCCCATTCGAGTGACCCTAAACCGAGTTCCCCACAAGATGTGACTAGACGAATTCTTGGTTGCGGGCTAAGTTCACGAGCGTCGTCATTATTTACAAGGAGGCTGAACATGGCGGACATGCAGGAGAGCGAACTGGAGCAGGAACTCGAGCAGGAATTCCACGAAGGAGAGTTTGAAGGCGAAGTAGAAGGCGAGGGTTGGCTCGGCGCCATCGGCAATGTCGTCGGCAGCCTTCTTGGCGAAGGCGAAGGCGAATTCGAGGGGGAAGGTGAATTCGAGTTCGAAGGCGAGGGTGAATTCGAAGGAGAGTTTGAAGGCGAATTCGAAGGAGAAGGTGAATTCGAATTCGAAGGGGAGTTCGAAGGGGAATTCGAAAGTGAGCAGTTCTTTGGCGGCATTGGCAAGTTTCTGAAGCGTGCCGCACCCTTTCTAAAAAAGATTGCGAAGGTCGCGGCGCCCATCGTGGGCACGGCGATTGGTGGCCCATTCGGGACCATCCTCGGCCAGGCCGCGAGTTCCGCCCTTGGTGAGAGCGAATTCGAAGGCGAGTTTGAAGGTGAAGGCGAGTTCGAGGGAGAACAGGAAATGGCGCACGAGATCGCTTCTCATGAACTCACCCACAACGAAGCAATGGCCGAGATGATGGCCGAAGCGGCTTCTCACGAACAGCACGAAGGGGAAGCAGAAGCTATGGCCGGAGCGGCGGTGATTACCGTGCTCTCGCCGTCCGATCGGCGCGCGCTTCGCCGCATCATGAAGCATCTGGTGCGCGGCGGCGCGGTCCTCGCCAAGATTCTCCGTCGCCGGCGCGGCACCAGGCCTTTGGTTCGCGTCGTCCCCACCGTCATGCGGCGCACCGTGAAGGCTTTGAAGCAAAAAGCCGCAAAGGGAATGCCCATCACGCGGAAGAGCGCCGGCCGCGAGGCGGCGAAACAGGTTCGTAAAGTGCTCGGCAGCCACAAGGCGTGCCGCGCGGCGCTGGCACGCAACGTCAAGGTCAGCCGCGCTTATAAACGTCCGCAAACCAGCCGACGCCGTCGCGCTGTGCGCTAACCGCGTTCACTCACAGGCCGCCACAATACTTAAGGAGGAAGGATCATGGCATACGAGTCCGAGTATGAATTCGAAACCGAACTCGAAGGCGAATTCGAAGGTGAGGGAGAATTCGAGGGAGAATTCGAAGGGGAAGTGGAAGGCGAAGGCTGGCTGGGCGCCATCGGCAACGCGGTGGGCAGCCTTCTCGGCGAGGGTGAGGGCGAGTTTGAAGGCGAGGGAGAATTCGAAGGGGAGTTCGAAACTGAGTTC
This sequence comes from uncultured Acidobacteriaceae bacterium, assembly GCA_963771965.1. GTDB lineage: Bacteria > Acidobacteriota > Terriglobia > Terriglobales > Acidobacteriaceae > Sulfotelmatobacter. The sequence goes on along the minus strand of CAVYVM010000011.1, from coordinate 336,078 downwards.
GAAAACCCAATTCGCAAAATCTATCCCGACGCGATGATGGAGCACCTCGGAGAATTGGCCGCAGAATCGGAAACGGAACAGGAAGCTGCGGAACATTTCCTCCCTCTCATCGGAATGGCTGCCAGCAAATTGCTTCCGGTGGTGGCAAAAGCCGTGCTTCCCATGGCGAAGAAGGCGCTTCCCCGGCTCGCGAAGACTGTTTCGCGCGTCACTCCACACCTAACCAGGGGCGTGGGGAAAATTGCCCGCACTCTGCATCGCACTCCGCAGACACGGCACTTGCTGCGGGCCATGCCAAGCGTTGCTCGCCGCACCGTCGGCAGCATTGCCAAGCAAGCAGCGCGGGGTCGTACCGTAACTCCTCATGCAGCGGTAAGAACCCTGGCGCACCAGACGAGGCGCGTGCTTGGAACACCGAGACATCGGGTTCACGCCTTGCGCCGGCACAGTGCGCTCGAGCGGCGCTTCCATGGCCGCTGGGGAAGAGGCATGGTGCGTCCGCATTACCGGTGGGGCAGAGGCTATGGCGGATCCACTTACGGCGGGCCCACCTACGGCGGGCCAACTCACGTTGGGGTCGGTGGTGTGCGTGGCGTGCCACATCCCGGCGCCGTTCCGGTGGGCGGACCCGGCGTAAGGTACGGGCGAGTATCCGGTGGCCGATGCACTTGTGCAACTCCAGCCTACTGCCGCTGCTGCGGCCAGGTGCTGAGGTAAGGACCATGGCAAGCCTTGCAGAGACGCTGTCCGAGACAACAGTACGGTCGGAGTCGGGTTCCCGCCGCCAGCGCGGTGAAGGCGGGATCAGATCCGGAAAAATGAGGTCCGGCAAAAACAGGCCGGGCGAAACAAAGTCCGCCGTACTGTTGCCTTGGCTGCGCGCTCAATCCATCAACGTAACGCGGCACGCCGCCGCACTCCGGCCGTTCCGGCGCGAGGAGTTCGGTACCGATGCTGCTGCTCCGTCAGAGGGCCACATTCAGGTCGTGAACCAGTTGATTTCAACGCTGCGGCGGGGACTCCTAAAGATGTCGGAAAAGGTCACCACTTCGATCGACAAAGCCGGCGAGGAGCCAAGCTCGGCGAACTTGCAGCGCGTGGTTATCGGGAAAGATAAAGCACACAAGTGGGTGCAGGGAATCGAAAAGATATGGGATTTTTACCTCGAGCTGTTTGGCCAGCGGCAATCGAAGTACGGCAACTGGCTGCTGGGTTGCGACCGCATCGCGATGGATTGTTATCAAGTTGCTTACACGGGTATTGGGACGGCTCGTTCCATCCCGGCTCCCCCGCCTTTTTGTTATATGAGGACGGGCTTTGCTCCCGCGACCATTCGACGGGGCATCCCGATGACTAAATTGGGCAAGCAACTAAATCCGTTTCCCCTAGTGCAGTTGCCTTATCACCGCATGATCAATCCCTGGACGCTGGGTGCGGTGATGCACGAGGTCAGTCACAATTTGCAGAGCGATCTCGGACTTAGTAAGGATGTGCCGCGCAGTATTGCGCATCGGCTCTTGCAAGCCAATCTTGGGAAGAAGGTCGCCTCGATATGGACGCGGTGGAATCGCGAGATGTTCGCCGACATGAGCGCGCTGTTTCTCGGGGGGCCCGAAGTCGTCGGTTCACTCATGGACGTGATTGGGCGCGCGCCGGCCGCCGTGGTTGCTTTCAATCCGCGCGGTCCGCACCCGACGCCGTATTTGCGGTTGCTGATCAGCGCCGAACTGCTGCGGCGGATGGGATTCACCGAGGAGGCTGGACGCTATGCGCGAGTGTGGAAGCGGATGTATCCCAACCCGCGCAATGGGAGCATCCCTGCCGGGATATTGGACACTTTTCCAGAAGCCTGTGCGCTGGCCGTGGATACGATGTGCTATCGTCCTTATCCGTCGTTAGGCAACAAGAGTTTGGCGCAAGTGATCCGCTTCGAGAAAAAAGATCAGCAGATGATCGAAGAAGCGTCGCGGCGCATGGCGGCCGGCGTCGATCCCGGCATTATTCCGGAACGATACCTGATCGGCGCGGCGCGGGTTGCGCTCAACCGGCGCCTGGCTCGTCCCGGCGTCATTACCAAACATTTCTACAACGAGTTGGTCAGGAGATAAGACCGTGGCGTTGGAAGCGACATTTCGCGAACTGCACAGCCAGCTCAAGAAGCTACAGGATAATCTACTCGCGCTTCGCTTGACCGTGGCCGAGGACAAGCCGCTGAAGGGAGAAGCGGCGCTGGTGGATCAGTTCGAAGACAGCATTGTAGACGCAATGGGATTGCTCGACGAATGCCTGAGCAGCGCCCACGCGGCGCAGAAAGCGGTTGGAGTTCCGTTGGATCTCGACCGCGCTCGCCGCGCTCTGACCACGTGCCAGAATCGTTTTCATTCGGCTGCGCAGCGATTTTCGGAAGAGTTAATCTCGTATGAAAAGTTGCGCGATCTGGCCAGCGTGAGCCAAAGCCGCGGACGCGAATGGGCATCGTGGGCCGGCAGCGTGAAGCACGGGTTAGAGCAATGCCGCGTGCCGATCGATTCCGTCACCAAAGCACTCGCTGCCTGTTGGCAGGAGATTGCGGAACACCTAGGCACGACCAATGTATCCGTGCAGGCCAATAATATCGGCCAACAGATTGTCTCCGACCCGATCGATTTGCGCGGATTCGAAAGACAGGGCGTGACCTGAAGAGCGGCCCGCTGCGGATTGACGGTCGCGTATGACACGAAAATTCAAACTGGTTCGTTTGCCTCACGTAGTAAAGATCGTGTGCGGCAGGGTGAGAGGAGATCAATCATGGGTTGGACTATCGGCAATTGCATTGTTACCCGGAAGTACATTGCGGTGACGTACGCGGCTACGAACAGCCCAGGCCCGAGCGCCCCAACCTTCAATCCGTCCGGGGTCGTCGACGGAAGCTTTCTTCTATCGATCGCAGGGGCTGCGGCCGAAGATTTTACAAATGTGAGCATTACGTATTATGCGGCCATCCCTTGCAGCATTATTACCCACTTGCCGAACGACGCAAACCGCAGGCCGGGACAGACGTTCACACTTAATGTCGAGGATGAGAATGATGAGACCGCCGACTTTTCCGGCGTCGTGACCGAGGGCGAACCTGAATCCATCGCCGCAATGTTGCAGCAGATGATGGCCGCCTTGGGCGCAGCCAATCCGGCAGGCCCCATTGGCGGTGTGGGAGCTGCAGTAGCCAACGCGGGCAACGCGGTGGCCGGAGCTATTGCCGGGCCCGGACCGAACTCTGTAACCGGAGCGATCAACAACATGGCTGGCGCGGTTGCGGGGGCCGTCAACGCACCCGTTTTTCCCCTGCTCACTGAGCAGGTCAATTATTCATCGTCGTCTCCGGCCTTCCCCAGCGGCGGGGGTTCGTTATCGGGCGGTTCCGCTCTTGGCCAGATGGCCAACCAGGCCATCGCTTCGGTGTTGGGATGGAAGCTGAATGACAACGATCCGAAAGCATTCGTCGGCGCTCTGACTCAATCCTTCACCCTTACCGAGGTTGAAGGCCACGTTGTATCCGCATGGGTGCCGCGCAGCTACGCCGTGCAGACCGATCTTTCCGGCGGCATCACCGGTGCCCAGGCCAGCATTTATACTCGCGCCAAAGAAGCCCTGGATCAATCATTGCCACTGTTGGACGGCCTCTACGCGCTTGATCCTATAGCCGACGCCGAAGATGTCGCGGCCTACCGCGACGTAGTTCGCACTCATCTGACTCAACTCGTCGATGAGTTCGGCTTCATGGGCGGCCCCAGGGTTCCGCGTGTGAATACTTATTTCACGCTTTTGCTCGGCCCACCCTTCCCCCCGCAAGCTGCTGGCAATCTGCAGACCGACTCCGACCAGATTTTGGGGAGTTTGGGCCAGTTGCGCCAGCTGTATGGGATATACACTCTCCGTTATCGGCCCGGCGGACGCACCACGCCCAATCCATTCATCAACAGCGTGGAAGATGAACAGAACACCACCAATTTCAGGGTTCTGTCGGACTATGTCACCTCTCTCGCTCTGAGCTGGATTAACAATCTGCCGTTCTTCGGACTCAACACTGCGAGACCGTTCTTCGGCACCCAGTTGGTTCTGATATCACGGCAGCTGTCGGTGATATCGGAAGATGTCGATGAAGTCCGCTTCAACATGGACTCGGTTTACATCGCTGCCTCCGAGAGGCAAACTCTTCAGGTCAATTTTGGCAATGATGCAAACGGCAACCCCGTAGTCCTGTTCTTCGAAGACTTCGCCAAATGGGTACAGAGTTTCGTGGCCGATGAAGCGCCCCCGCTGATCCAGGACGGAGGGATCTATGCCGTGCGATTTACTTTTCTCCCCGTTGCTCAGCAACTTTTAAACTTGGCTCAGGGATGTTTGCAGTCCAATCCCCCGGGCGGCGGCCTGCCGCCGGGCTTCTACACCGGGCGCGTGCAACAGGCGCTGGTTCAACTTAGTGACGATTTAAACGAGCTTGTGCGACTGGCCATAAATATCTAGCAGCTCTGGTTTTGAGAGCTGCAGGGCCATGTGAATATCACCAGGAGGGGCATCGATGGCGACGGAAAAAGATTATCAAAGCCTGCTTGACCGCATAGGCGCATTGCGGGAACAGGTGGCGGGTCGGCTTTCGGCGGACCTTATCAGCAATCCACAACTCGCCGACGCTATTACCAAGCAGATTGACGACCTGCTGGCCAGTGCCGAAACTGCGGACAGCAACGTTCCGCCACCGCCGGATAAAGGCTTGGCGGCTTTGGCCGGCGTGGGCCCCGATGCCGCGAAGGACTTTGGCGTTACACGGATTCCGCAGGGCGTCGAAGCTTACGATGAAACGATTACCTCCGAACGCATCGTGGCCGTCGGCGATATGTATTACCTGTGGCAGCACGAGAAGATCGGGGTCTTTCGCGTCGTGCAAAAATTGCAAGAGCTGTTCAAGGCTGGCACGGTGCGCCTTTCCGGCGGCGCCGGAGCTTTTGCCCTGTACCAATTTGATCGCCGCGAAGTGCTGCGCTATACCGATCGCGATCGCATGTCCGCTTATAAACGATTGTTCAACTATGGCGGTGCTTCGGTTCCATCTGGGTCAAGGGCCAACACCGATTTCCATAAACTGTTCGCGCACTTTATTCACCAGGTTACTTTGTTCTGGCGTGACAAGCGCATCTCCGATGTAATTCGCGAACGCGCATACGACCCGAGCTTCGGCTCCATCGCGATTGTGCGCCGGGCTGGCCTCGATCTGCGCAATAACCTCAAGTGGCTGTCGTTCGGCCATGTCAACGTGTTGCGGGTAGAAGTCATGCAGCTTCTGGAAGAAGCTTTCAAGATTCTTGATTCGGTCGACGTAAAGCGCTTGTTCGGTGCCGACAATGCGTGGGACGTAGTGGAAGAAGTTTTGATCCGCTATTACAACGAGCGGCTCGTCACTTCGCCTCGGCAGCGCATGGGCGTTACCGGGCGCGAAGTGTTGCGGTGGCTGTCGCAACCGCACATCCTGCAAACTACGCGCGCCGAGTTTGAGACTCTGCTGCTGGGGATCGCAGAGCAATCGGAAGAGTGGTTGACCAGCGCGCAAGCCATGAACCTGGCGGGGCGTCCTGCAACGGCTCGGGTGTTGCCATGGGAGCAGAGCCAGCCGACTCCAGCGCACTCGAAGAACGGCAAGCCGCCGGGGATCTGTGTTCCCAAACGCGCCCCGGCCCGTATGCCGGCACGCGAAATGGAGGCGGAGTTCGAGTGGTAATGGTCCGGGCATGGACTCACGATGGAACTCCTCGATGAACGGCGTCTGCGGGAACTGGTTTATGGCGGCGCCGTTTTGGGGGCGGGGGGTGGCGGCTCGATTGAGGCTGGCATGGCAGCGGGCAGGGAAGGGCTTGCGTTAGGTTCGCCTCGACTGGTGGGGATCGATGAACTCGCTCCGACAACGTTAATCGCCACTCTGTCGATTGTCGGAAGTATGGGCGGCACGTCCGGCGCTCAGCCTCGTCCCCAACACGGATTGGCGCTACGTCGACTCGCGAAGTTGGAGAAGAAGCATATCGGCGCCGTCATTGCCAGTGAGGTCGGGCCGCAGACTGTGACTTACGGTTGGCGCGAATCAGCAATTGCCGGAATTCCCATCGTTGACGCGCCGTGCAATGGCCGCGCTCATCCGTTAGGCGTAATGGGGTCGCTTGGACTCAACCGCAATCCCTCGCACGTTGCCGGGGTGGTTGCAATCGGCGGGAAGGCGAGCGGCTCCAACTATGTGCATCTCAGCCTTCGAACCTCAGCGACCAAGGCCGGCAAAATGATTCGCGATACCGCAGCTAGTTCCGGCATTCCACTCGCCGTAGCGCGCAATCTGCTTCCTGCTTCTTATGTAAGAAAACATGCTGCGATTGGTGGAATAAAATACGCGGCGCAAGTCGGGGCAATCGTGTTGCACGAAATGAAACATGGATTAGATCGTCTGCTGCATCAACTTGTTGGTTTCATGGAAGGCCGGATTTTGTTCGCGGGGCGCGTCCGCTCTGTTTCTCTGACCGAATCTCATGGCTTTACGCTCGGACATATTCGATTGCAGGACCGGCGCGGCGGCGAGTGTGCCATTGGAGTCTGCAACGAGTATCTCGTCTTAAGAAAAGAGCGGAAGAGTCTAGCCATGTTTCCTGATTTGATTACGATCTTCGATTTCGAGAGCGCTCTTCCCCTCGCATCGCCTCAGGTAAAGCCGGGAATGCATGTTGCTGTGCTGGGCGTTCCGCGCTCGCGCTTGAAGCTCGGCTCCACAATGAAAGATCGCTCGCTGTTAATCCCCGTTGAGCGCTGGTTGAAAGTTCCTCTGACTGGAAGCGGTATGACGATTTCTGGCGCTCCCGAAACAGCAACACGTCCCTCCCAGGCCGGCGTGCATGATCGGCGCGCATGATCATCGACTGCCATTGTCATGCCGGCTTCGGGGACAAGATGACTTCCCCGTGGAATACTCACGCTCCACTGAAATCCTATCTTCGCCGTGCGCGCGCGGCTGGAATCGACCGGACCATTGTGCTGGCTCCGTTTCACAGTGACTACGCATTGGCGAACGCCCAACTCGCGCGCATCGTTGCCCGCCATCCTGGGCGTTTGATCGGATTTGCATTCGTTCACTGCGCTCGCGATGCGGGCCGCATTCTGCAGATTGTGGGTGACGCCGTCAGGAAGTGGTCCTTTCGCGGAATCAAGATACACGGTCATGAGGCCATGCCCACTCGCGAGGTTTGCCACGCCGCCAGAACTTTCCGGATTCCATTGCTCGTCGATGTCACCAGCCGCGCCGAAATCATCGACATGATCGCGCCGCAATACCTCGACGTCAATTTCATCGTCGCGCACCTCGGCAGCAACACCGATGATTTCCGGGCGCATCAGCAAGTCGCATACCAGTTGGCTCGTTACCCGAACGTGTTCGCCGACACGTCGGCCGTGCGTCAGTTCGATTACATTGTCGAGGCGGTTAAACGCGCGGGGCCACGCAAACTTCTCTTCGGCTCCGATGGGCCGTGGCTTCATCCCGGAGTCGAGATCGCGAAAATTCGCCTGCTGGGGCTGTCTGCAGAAAACGAGGCATTGATTCTTGGCGGCAACATTTTGCGATTATTGCACGCAGGCGGAGCCGATGTTACGCGAATATCCCCGGATGCGTTTCGGAGAGCAACTCGTCGCACGGTTGACGGTCGTCAGATCGTAGGCCAGGTTTAGAGTAGTGTTTCGACCGCAGGGTCGAGTAGGTTCTTACGACGGTTCCGTTGGCGAGCGCCGGTTCAGGATTCCTAGTTCGAGGAGCCGCGCGATCATTGCTGCCCGCGAGCCGACGCCGAGTTTTGCAAAGATTCGCCGCATGTGGGTGCAGACGGTCCAGGCGCTGATATTCAAAACATCGGCAATCACTTTGTTCGGGTGTCCTTTCGCGACCATGCGCACGATTTCCTGTTCGCGGGGACTCAGTTGAACCCGTACGCCTTCTACCTGAGGCATACGCACAAGAAGATAACGGGCACCTTCTACTTCTGTATCGACCAGCACGTTTTCCCCACCGCTGTCGGCCGAGGCCGAGGCCGAGGATTTTTCGATCAAACCCACTAGTGTTCTAAAGGCGTCATCCACATACATATCCTCGCTATCGCACTGGATCTTGGTCTTGACCGGGCCCGGGCTGGTGCGCATAGTTTCTCCGGCGTAACAGGAAGGTTGCTTGGAACGGGAGTTCCAGGCGAGTCTCTTGTTGTGTACTTAGCCCCAATTAGCAGGTGTCTCGTTTTCTGAACAGGTCGACGACACGAGCGAGTTGTTGAACCATACTGCGTCATGCTGTTAATGCGCTAGTCGCATTTTCGAGTGACATGTGTCTCAAATTTCCTTTCACAGTTGATCTCAACTGCGCAGATTGGTGTCGTCAAACGGAAACGATGGTGCTTCACTTCCCGGCAATACGCGGGTGCGAAGCAATCCTCGCAGACAAGTGATAATCAATAGTGACGTTCGAGGCCCGACCGTTTCACTTGTGGGGTTGATTAATTAAAGACAATCGATCTGCCGTTTCAATTAGGGAAGCGGTTTCTGGCCAGATAAACTGCCGCCCGAACCTGGTTCAGTATCGGCCACTTCAAGAACGGTCCCTGCCTCAAGTAAACTGGCTACCACGAGGAACCCCGCTTGGACAATGTCAGGTCGTGCTTTCGTCACGTTGTCATTACTCTCTCTCTTTTATTAGTTGCGCACTCCGCGATCACACAGTCGGCTCCCGCCGAACTCACGAACGGGCTTAAGTGGCGATTAATCGGGCCGTTCCGAGGTGGTCGTGTGGTCGCGGTTTCTGGAGTGCCGGGTGACCCCACCACTTTTTATTTTGGTGCGGTCAACGGAGGCGTCTGGAAAACCAGCGACGCGGGGACCGTGTGGGTACCAATCTCTGACAATCAGCGCATCGGGTCAATCGGCGCGATTGCCGTGGCGCCTTCCGATCCCCGGACCATCTATGTGGGAACCGGCGAATCCGACATTCGTTCGAATTTATCTTCGGGCGATGGCGTCTATAAGTCAGTAGATGGCGGATCGACATGGCTGCACGTTGGATTGGAGGACGCTCGCCAGATCAGCCGGATCGTGGTCGATCCGCAAGATGCGAACGTCGTTTACGTTGGAGCGCTCGGCCATGCTTATGGACCAAACGAGCAACGTGGCGTGTACAAGTCCGTGGATGGTGGAACGCATTGGAGCAAAGTGCTGGATGAAGGAGCCGAGATTGGCGTTTCCGATCTGGCGATTTGCTCCGGTAACTCACAACTGTTGTTCGCCGGCGCATGGCACACGCATCGGCCTCCCTGGAGCGTTTATGGCCCAATCGATGGACCTGGGGGTGGGCTCTACCGATCTCGAGATGCCGGCAAGACCTGGTCTCGTCTCAGCGGAAACGGGCTGCCCGAAGGTGATTGGGGACGTGTTGGTGTCGACGTGGCAGCGGATGGCAAACGCGTATACGCATTAATACAAGCGAAGAAATCTGGCCTGTATCGCTCCGACGACGGCGCCGACACGTGGACTCTTGAGAATGCGGACCCGCGGCTCACCAGCCGGGCATGGTATTTCAACAGGATCACGATCGATCCGCAAAACTCCGATGTGATCTATATCCCGAATGTGGCTCTCTACCGATCGGAAGATGGAGGAAAGACAATTTCTGTGGTCCGGGGCGCGCCGGGCGGCGACGATTACCATCAGCTTTGGATCGATCCCAAGAATTCTTCCAGCATGGTTTTGGGAACGGACCAGGGCACCACAGTCAGTCTCGATCGCGGGCAGACGTGGAGCAGTTGGTATAACCAGCCCACGGCACAGCTTTATCACGTGATCACCGACAACCAGTTTCCCTACGTCGTCTACGGCGCGCAGCAGGACAGCGGTAGCGCCGCGGTGCTGAGTCGCACGGACCACGGCCAGATCACGCCGCGAGACTGGTTTGTATCCGGCGAAAGCGAGAGCGGATACATGGCGCCCGATCCCAAAAATCCAGACATTATTTACTTAAGCGGAGCTTACGGGACGGTTGACCGGTTCAACAAACGAACAGGATTCAGCCAGAACATAAGTCCGTGGCCAGTGCCGACGTTTGGTCTTTCTGAGATAAACGAGCGCAAGTATCGAGCGCCCTGGACTCCGCCTCTGGTTTTTTCTCCCGCCGACCCGACGACGCTTTATTTCGGAACGCAGTATGTTATGAAAACGATTGACGGCGGCTTGCATTGGGAGACCATCAGCCCAGACCTCACGGGAGCCATGCCGCAGACTGGAGATCGTAAAACGCAAGGGCCGGCGACGGTGGAGAACGCGAAAGAGCGCGGTTTGGGAGTTGTGTTCACGATAGCGCCATCGCCTGTGAACCGTGACCTGATCTGGGCGGGGAGTGATACAGGACTGATTCACATCACCCGCGACGGAGGCAAGAGCTGGAAAGACGTTACGCCCAAGGGGCTGACAGCCTGGAGCAAGATTTCGCTGATTGAAGCTTCGCACTTCGATCCTGCCGTTGCCTATGCGGCGGTCGATCGTAGCCGGCTCGACGACCGCACTCCTTATCTATATCGAACGCGCGATTATGGGGCCACCTGGCGATCGAGCCCCGACGGTATTGCGGCTCCGGCGTTCTTGCGGGCGGTTCGCGAAGATCCGCAGAGCAAAGGCCTGCTCTTCGCTGGAACTGAATTCGGAGTTTACGTTTCTTTCGACGATGGCGACCACTGGCAATCGTTGCAACTCAACTTGCCGGTCACCTCGGTGCGCGATCTGGCGATTCATGGCGATGATCTCGTTGTGGCTACGCATGGTCGCTCGTTTTGGATTCTCGATAACATCACGCCTCTGAGACAGACTTTGGAAGCGAAGAAATCGGACGCGTTCTGGCTCTACCACCCCGCGACAGCGGTTCGCATTGATAACGACTCATTTCCCGGCATGCCAATTCCGCCGGAGGAACCGACCGCGGAGAATCCTCCCGCGGGCGCGGTGATTGATTATTTCCTAAAGTCTGCAGCGAGCAATGTAAAGCTGGAGATTTTCGATGCGCAACAGAACCTCGTCCAGCGATTGTCCTCGGAAGATCGACACTCGGAAAAGCACGCGCCTCTTCCCATTGCCGAGCGCTGGTTCCCCAAGCTAGAGGCACTGTCGACGACCCCGGGAACACACCGCTTTTTATGGAATTTAAGTTGGGGCAGTTCGGGAGAGCCCAGCCTGGATGAGGATGACAGCAGTCCGAGTGGTCCGAAAGTTGTGCCAGGAATGTATCAGCTTCGGCTGACGGTAGATGGACGGACGGAGAGTCAATCTCTGAAAGTCACTATGGATCCACGCTCGCCGGCGACTGCCGAGACACTGCAGCAGCAACTGAAACTTGGTCGACAGATCTTCGCCGAAACGATGGAAGCACGGCGCGCACTCGCTGAGGCTGGTTCCGTCGAGAAACAACTGGCGGACATCGAGCAGAAGCTTGGTGAGCAGAATGCGGCTCTGAAGTCGATTCTGGCGGATGCCCAGCGAGAGATTTCTGAGATTCTCAAGAAGAAGGAAGTGTCAGCGCAGGCAGGTGGCTTGCGAGTCGCTCTTACGAATTTGGCTGCAGCATTGCGTGTCGTGGAAAGCGGGGATCGTGCCGTACCTTCGCAGGCAATTGAGGTTTATAAAGAATCCAGCCAAGGCGTCAAAGCCGGTATCGCAGCGTGGACTTCATTCAAGCAAACAAAATTGCCCCAGCTTAATCGGAAACTGACTGAGGGTGGTTTCGCTCCGATCGAGATTTCGTAAATTGAACAGGAAGTCAAATACCTCATGTCCCGCGATCGCGCGTCGTTCCGGCGGTGCCGCAGAAGGTTTCGCCGTTATTTCGGTTTGCTGAAATGGATGACTATATCCTCGCGCACGTATTGCTGATCCTGCCCGCTGGGAAATTGGATGCGGATTCCAGCGGGAGTGACAGTGCCTCCTTCAACGGACGCGATCTGTGAGGGATTCGAGGTTGCGATTTCGTATTGTACATTCGGCAGACCGGAAACCTTTAGCGTCAACTGAGTACGGGTTGAATTCCAGGGTTCGGAGAGAACACGCAGGCCGATACTGGTGCTGCCGAGCGGCGGAAGAGTATTGGTTAGCGACAGTCCGAAGTCGTTTTTCAGTTTGATGACCACGGTGTTCGTTCCGCCATCGACGGCGAATCTTATTGATACGTGCTGGTCCTCGGCGTTCGTCTGCATTTTGAAGGGCAGCCGGCGGCCGTTCATCTCGACGGAAATCACTCCGGTTCGCGGGCTGAGCGCTGGAGAAAATTCGATCCAGCAATCGCCTGACCCCGAGCGTTTCGTTTCAAGCACGATGCTGTCGGAAGTTTTTCGATATTGAAAATCCACGGTCGCTGATACCAAGTGGACATTGCGAATGACAAACGATCTCCAATCGGCGGGTACGTGTGGCGCCAGTGTGATTTGGCGGTTCGAGGAGTCGGTCTGCAATCCGAACATTCCGCGCAAAAGCGGGCTAACCACCATCGCGGCAGACCAGATCTGGTGGGGAGAACTGGTGGCGAACGATTGGTAGTAATCGCCGGAGAGAAGCTCGGTGAAATGGCCGAGCGAGCCGTCGAGCGCGAGCAGGGCATTACTGCGCAAATTGGTGTACGCAGGCAGCGCGCGGTGATACCGATATTCGCCGACGGAAGCCCACCCCGTGAATAACGGCCAGACAGCGCCGTAGTGGTAGCCCGCGCCGTCGTAGACCTTGGAGTGCGAGGAGACGATGCGCATGCCCCAATCCATTTGGTGGTCGATGTCGGCGAGTTGGTCGATCATGTCGTTGGCATGGTCCGGGTCGGGCAGGCCGAACCACATCGGGATCGCGGAAAGCACGCTGGGCTCATCGACGCGCTGGTTCGATTGGTCAAGTGCGAAGGCGTAGAGTTTTTTCTCGGGAGACCAGAAAGCCTGGTCGAGCGCAATTTTTCGGCGGTCGAATTCCGCGGCTAATTCTTTATTTATGTCGTCTTTGCCGACGAGTCCTGCCAAGTTAGAGAGCGCATGCAACGCCTCGGTGCCGAGCGCGCTCTGGTAATACTCAGTCTTGACGGGAAGCAGCGGCCCGCCTTCGACCCAGCCGTGTCCTACGCCGATGTTTTGCGGAAAGCTTTGCGCGTCGTAGGTCGAGCGCAGGAACTGGTAAGCCTTCCAGATGCTTCCCCACTTGTCGCGCGCGAAGGCGAGATCGCCGCTCTGTGTGACATAGTCGTTCATCGCGATGATGTAGAGCGGCGTGGCATCTGCGGAGGCGTAGGGATAAGGAAAATCCTTGAACCAGGAAACAAAATTTGCGCCCTGCGCGATTTCGTGAGGGATTTTGCCGTCGTCGCGCTGGTACTTGCCGATGAAGTCAAGCGCCGTGCGGGTGGTAGCGTAGTCGCCCGCGGCGTTCAGAGCGAACGAAGTCCAGAGCGAATCGCGGCCAAAAAACCAGGCAAACCCCGGCCGCTGACTTACTCCCGAGGTGCGGTAACCGGCGACCAAGCCGGTGCCGAGATATGGATTGGTCACGAGCCCCTGAATTTCGCTGATGCGGGCCCAGTCGTACGCTCGCTGCAAAGAATTATCGGGCAGTTCGAGGTTGACTGTCTGTTCGAGGTAGTTGCTGTAGTACTCGGCGGATTCACGCAATAGTTCGGCGTAGGAAGACGCAAGATGATCGTAAGTTTTTTGTGCCTCGTTGTGGCCAGCGACTGATGCGGCAATCACAATGAGTTTGGTGGATCGGCCTTTCTGCGAGACTCCCAGGCGAAAGGTAGTTTCTTGCGACGCGGAATAATTTGTTTCGTAGGCAAGGTGCGGATCTTCCGCGGTCGGAGAGCCAACCAGCGCAAAGAATTTATGCGTTTCTTCTCCGAAGGCGGCGGCGTGGTTCGCGGTATCCCAATCGGTGTAAGTGCCGCCAAGCCCTGCGGGCCACTCGAGGGCAAAATCACCGGTGAAAGCGGCTTCCACATCCAGAGGCTGCGCGCTTTCCAGGTCGAAGAGGATTACCGCTCCCGGCTCCTTCACGGGAACTAACAGAGTTTCGGTGACACGAAATGAATCTCCAGCGTAGAGAATGCTGGCGGATTCAGGCCGGACTGTGAGCGTTCGAGCAAGACTCTCCGCGGGCAGCGCCCGGCCGCCGACGTGAAAGGTTAAGTGGAAGTCGCGGAAGATTTTTAGCGGATAAACCCAGGCCTCGATGCGTCCGGTCTCGTTGCCGAATAATCCGGCGCGCTGGCCGACCACAGGAAGGAACTCCCACGTGCGCACCGTGCGCGTCAGTTCAAGGTGCTTTGGTGGCTGCTGGGTGGCAGAAAGCGGAACGAGAGAGATCAGCTCAAGAACAGCGGAGATCAGAAAACAAGCGACCCGACGATCGGAAGAGCGATTCGGCATACCAATGATTGCCGGGGCGATCAGTAACCTCCGGCGAAGCTTGCAAAGTATAAGACTTACCAGATATATAAGAGCAGGCAAATTCTAGCACGAGCCGAGTGGACCGGGTGCACCTCTTGTTCCCTTCACGCCGCGTATTTCTAAAGTCTCTCAGCCGTTCGGCGCTCATATTGTCCCTGGAAAATGTGCTTGCAATGGCGAGACCGCGTTGGTTGCGCGCGGCGACCGGCACGGATACGGATAAAAATAAACCACAACAGAAAACGATGGCCAGCGATCTCAGTGTGAGCTTCATTAATGTGGCCCGTGAATCTGGATTGAATGCGAAGACTATTTTCGGAGGAGAGCACAAAAACAAATACCTGCTTGAAACGACTGGTTGTGGCGTTGCCTTCTACGATTACGACAACGATGGGTGGCTCGATATTTTTCTGGTGAACGGCTCGCGGCTGGAGGGCTTCCCCGCGGGCAGCGAGCCGACGTCGCATCTATTCCGCAACAATCGGGATGGCACGTTCACCGATGTGACCGCAAAAGCTGGAGTTGCGCACTCTGGTTGGGGGCAAGGAGTTTGCATTGGCGACTACGACAACGACGGCTGGGAAGATCTTTTCGTTACGTACTACGGCAAGAACGTGCTCTACCACAATAACGGCGATGGGACTTTCACCGACGTAAGCCAGAAGGCAGGAGTGGCCGGCAAAGGAACGCGGTGGAATACAGGCTGCGCGTTTGTCGATTACGATCACGACGGACGGCTCGATCTTTTTGTCGCAAACTACATCGACATGGATCTGGCGACTGCGCCGGTCCCTGAGTCCGGACCGTGCCTCTACAAGAGCGTGATGGTGGCTTGCGGTCCGCCGGGTCTGCAGGGCGGAAAGAATACTCTTTACCACAATAATGGAGACGGAACGTTTACCGACGTTTCAGAGGCCGCAGGAATTTTCCGCGCGAATGGAACTTATGGCTTGGGTGTGCTGACCGCCGACTTCGATAACGATGGTTGGCCGGACATCTATGTCGCGAACGATTCGACCGCGAGCGCACTCTATCGCAACAAGGGGAACGGAACGTTTGAGGACGTTGCCGTTGAGGCGGGATGCGCGTTGAGTCCGGATGGCAAGCCGCAAGCTGGAATGGGTGTTTCAGCCGCCGACTACGACCTCGACGGAAACCTCGATTTGGTGAAGACGAACTTTGCGGGAGATACGCCATCGCTTTACCACAATTTGGGCGGCGGCAACTTTGAAGACGCAACTTTCACCGCGGGCCTGGGCGCGCACACGCAATTTCTCGGATGGGGTTGCGGATTCCTGGATTTCGATAACGATGGCTGGCCTGACATTCTGATCTGCAATGGGCACGTGTATCCCGAGGTTGAGCAACTCAAGACAGAGGCGGGATATGCGCAGCGCAAACTTCTGTATCGCAATCTCCGCAACGGCCATTTTGCGGATGTTTCTCTGAACGCGGGGAGCGGCATTTCCGATCCGGTGGCCGCGCGAGGATGCGCCTTCGGAGATTTCGATAACGACGGTGACATTGATGTGGTGGTCAATACGGTGAACGACTATCCGCAGCTGTTGCGTTGCGACTCCACGCTGCAAAACAACTGGATCAAGGTGCGCACGATTGGGACGAAATCCAACCGCAGTGGCATTGGCGCACGGCTAAAGTGCATCGCGCACCTGCCGGACGAAAGCAAACCGCATCAACAGATCGATGAAGTCCGCAGCGGTGGGAGCTATATTTCGCAGAGCGACTTGCGCGTGCATTTCGGGCTGGGGAAAGCAGAGAAGATGGATGTGCTCGAAATTCGTTGGCCGAGTGGGCACGTCGACACGGTCAAAGACATCAAGGCGAACCAGTTGATTTTCGTGAAAGAAGGCGAGGGGATTGTGCGGACCATGCAGTTTGAAAAGAAAGCGCAAGGCGGTAAATCTTAACCACTCTGCGACTTCCCTCAGAGCACGGCTGGGATCCAGATAACGCGAATAAACGCTAGTGATGCTTCGGATCCAGCGGAACAGATGTTCCGGTTCCTTCCTTTATTGTGTGAATGCTATCGACAGCGAGATTCGTAAATCGCTCTGCCAGGCCGCTAAGCCAGCGGATTTCGACCCATTCAATCCTGGCCGCTGACCCGAGTCCGAAGTGCACTCGAATATCGTTGTTCGAGTCGTAGCTGGATCCGCTACGGACTTCGTCAACCTGAGTCCTGGTTGCGGTCTTGACCGAGACGCGCGAGCCGATCCCATCGCGATTGGATTTTGTCCCGACCGGATGAATCGCGATCCAATGATTGGGTGTCCGGAGTTGATTCACCAGCAGGCTCGGCGTGGCGTTCATATTGCTGATGACCGCGGAAAGTTTTCCATCGTTCCACAAATCGCCGATCGCGAGACCGCGGGACGATGCGGGAGTCGTGATGCCGGGCCCAGCTGTAGCGGAAACATCACTAAAAGTGCCGTTGCCGTTGTTGTGATAAAGAATGCGCGGTTCTTTGAAGGTGCTGCCGAGATGCTGTTTGTCGACTTCGGGATAGACGTGCCCATTCACAAGAATCAGATCGGGCCAGCCGTCGTTGTCGAAGTCGAAAAACATCGTGCCCCATCCCAGATATTGCGCATATAGCCCCAGCCCAGCGGCTGTAGTGGCGTCGGTAAATGTTCCGTCTCCGTTATTGCGATAGAGCGTCGACGTGTCGTCGGAGAAATTTGTCTTGAAGATGTCGAGGTGGCCATCGCCGTTGTAATCGCCGATGGTCGATCCCATGCCCGCCTGCTCGCGACCGTCTTCGTTGAAGGCCGCCCCCGCAGTGACGGCGACATCGGTAAATGTTCCGTCATGGTTGTTGCGGTAGAGAATGCTGGGGGTGCTGTCGCATGCGACGTAGATGTCGGGCCAGCCGTCTTCATCAAAATCAAGGGTCGAAACGCTCAACGAATAATGTCCGTCGGTGCGTTCGATGTGCGCCTTCGTGGTTACGTCTTCGAATGTGCCATCGCCTTTGTTGTGGTAGAGAATGTTCTTTGCGCCCGGCAGCCCGCGCGGGCCGCACATCACGGGAACGCCTTTCCATACACAACTGGCACGCTCACCCGGAGCGGGTGCGGTGGATAAATCGAAGTCCACATAATTCGCCACCATGAGATCGAGTTTGCCGTCGCGGTCGTAATCGACGAAGGCGCAACCCGATCCCCATGCCTTCCCCGAGCCTGCGACCCCGGCTTTCTCGGCAACCTCGGTGAAGACTCCGCCCTGGTTGTGATAGAGCCGGTTCTTTCCATAGTAAGTCACATAGAGGTCTTCCCAGCCGTCGTTGTCGTAGTCTCCTACGCAAACCCCTTGTCCCCAGCCGGTTGCGGTGAGACCAGCTTGCACTGTGACATCGGTAAAGGTTCCATCGTGATTATTGCGATAGAGGTGATTGCTCGGCGGCGGTCCAGCGGGAAGGCCGTCCAGGCGGGTTCCATTGACCAGAAAAATGTCGAGCCAGCCGTCATTGTCGTAATCGAAGATGGCCACGCCGGTGCCGGTGGTCTCGATGATGTACTTCTTTGTGTCGGCGCCACCGAAGATATCCTGCATGGTGAGACCAGATTTTTCGGCGACATCAGTGAAGTCGGCGATGGGTTTGGCTGGGGTGGAGTTCGCGGCAGTCGCGTGTTCGCCTTTGGCTTGCCCCCCGCACAAGAAGATAACGAGACAAATGAGGCTTAGAGACAAGAGAACAGAACTTCGCACAAGTTTGTGGAGAGCAAGCTTGAGAGCGAAAGCACAGGCACGTTGCGGCGGCATGGTCCGATTTCGATGTTAGGTTGATTGACTACAGGGGTCAATTGCCGTGGCGCGGATTTTGGCCGTTCATTTGCGCTATTCTGTGGGTTCAGAATCATAAGCGATACGTACTTTCTCGACCCTGATGCGTGCCTTCCTATTTCCTGCCAGTTTGCTGCTGCTGTCGCTTGTCTTCAGTGTCGGTGTTGCCTCGTCGCAGGAAAAGGGTGCGGGTAGCGCGAGTTCCGCGGCATATCAGGCGGGCGTGAAGGCCTTTCAACGGGGTGATTTGCCAGGCGCTCGAAAGGCTTTCGAGAAGGCCGTGAATGTCAGCCCTCATAATGCAGATGCGCAGAACATGCTGGGACAAGTATCGCTGCAGCAGGGAAATGTGGATGACGCCATTGTTCATTTTCGCGCGCTGGTCGAACTGCGGCCCTCTTTAGCCATCGCTCATGCCTACCTCGCGCAGGCGCTCGAAACCAAAGGCCGACTTGATGATGCCTTGGTTGAATTTCGTCTCGCTGTGCAGTTCGCTCCTAAGCAATGGCAGGCGCATCAGGCGCTCGGACGCGCGCTTAGTTTGCAGAATAAAACAGATGACGCCATCGCCGAATTCAAACAGGCCATTCTTCTCGATCCCAAGCAAGCTGATCTGCATGATGAGATTGGAGCACTCTTCGCGCAGGAGTCGAAGTTTGCCGATGCGGAAAACGAATTCCGCGAAGCGATGAAGCTAAAACCCGACGATGAATCTGCCTATTTCCATCTCGGTGCAGCGTTCTCGGGCGAGAGGGAAAACAAGAAAGCAAAAGAAGCGTTCGACAACGCTCTACAACTCGATCCAAAGGACGCGATGGCTTGGTATTACCGCGGGATCGTAATGGAAGCGGAAGCCAATTCCGATGAGGCGTTGCGATCGTACGAACGTGCGGTCGAACTGCAGCCGAATGCTGCGCCGCTGCAGACGCGCCTGGGCTTCTTGCTTCAGCAGCGGGGTGATTCAGAGCGCGCAGTGGCAGCATTCAGCAAGGCGGTGGCGCTCACCCCCGGCGATGCCGAGGCCCACAACAATCTTGCGCTTGCCATGCTTCAACGTGGGGACGCGGACGGATCCATTAAGGAATTTCAGCAAGCGATTCGGCTTCATCCAGACGATGCCGGATTCCGGGGAAACCTGGGAACGGCCTATCTGCAGAAAACGGACTTTGCCGGAGCAATCACGCAATTTCGCGCTGCGCTGAAGCTCGATCCGGGAAAGGCGAGCTTGCACCATGACCTGGCCCTGGCGCTCAAACTCTCCGACGACCTGCCGGCAGCGATTGCAGAATGGAAGGAGGCGATTCGCTTCGATCCGCATCTTGCCGACGCCTATTACAGCTTGGGAGTCACCCTGTGGCAGTCGGGAGATTTTCCGGGTGCGGCGGAGCAATTGCGGCATGCCATCGAAGTTCAGCCCGAGTATGCCGAAGCATATTACACACTTGGCACGGTTCTGAAACAGATGAACAAACTGCCGGAGGCGGCAGACGCCTTACGCAAGGCGATTCGCCTTGATCCTGACTTCGCCGGGGCACACACGACTCTGGCGGCGGTTCTGCGGCAACTGGGAGATTCTGCAGGAGTTGCAGCGGAAAGCAAGGCCGGCGCCGAGATGACCAAAGCGAAGACCGATCTACAGGCCGCGACTTTCGCCACCAATTCCGGACGCCGACTGCTGACTGCAGGCGATCTCGACGGAGCCATCTTGCAGTTCCGTTCAGCGATTCGCACGATGCCGTCGTACGCACTGGCGCACTACGAGCTTGGTTCGGCCTTGAGGCAGAAAGGTATAAAAGATGAAGCGGGGGAGGAGTATCGAAAAGCGGCCGAATTGGATCCTCATCTGGCTCCGCCAGCGCTTCAGTAGTTGGAACAAAAATATATGGCGGAGAACCATTCGCGAGCGGCTATCTAGTTCGCTCGCTTACGCACTGCTACCAGATCCGTAATCACCGGAACACCGTGCGCGACTTTCACGTGCAGCAAGGCTTCGAACGGTTTCATGTCCTCGGTTTTGGAGACGCCTAAGCGCCGCAACAACTCCGTAAGGGAGTCCTGCCGGCAGACGTATTCTGCCGCCGCTTGAGTGCCGAAGGTCGTGGTTCCGGCAAGAATAAGAACCGAGCGGGTAGGGTCGATGCCGGGCACCAAGGCGATCACGGCATAGTCCTCGACGACGGGCAGTTTGGGGAGGGTCGCGAGAAACATTTGCGACTCGCCAGGCTGCGGGTGGGCATTGAGCACCCCCAAGTCTCCCTTGCGCGGTCCGGATTCGATTCGCTTAAAAATGAACTCTTGAGTTCCGGGGAGATCGCGAAGCGTAAGGTTCTCAGCTGGGGAACCCACAAAAATGAGGTCGTTGCTCTTCGCATCGTCCAGAGAAAACAGGCTGCCGCGTTTTACGCGAAGCTGTTGACTGAAAAGATCGAAGACGTGGTCGAGTTGATGAACGGCCAATACCTCACCCACGCCGGTATAGTGATCTAGGGCGACGCCGGGCGAATCGGAGGAGGAATCAAAGTACCGCATGCCAGTCTCTGGCCGGCCTGCGAAGTTCGCGTTGCTGAAAATAACCCATGGGGGCTGTGAGCCGATGGCAAAGTGGCCCCAGAATACCCGGTATGGGGCTGGAATCGATGTCCTCGCGACAACCGGAGTCCGGGTGCGGTTCGCAAGCAGCAGAGCGCTCGTCACCATTGAAGCGGCCAGGAAAACCGACAGCGCCGCAACGGCAATAACCCACCCACGGTTCGAGGGCTGCCCTGCCTTTCTGCGATCACCACTCCGACCGCGAGGAACTACCTCAGTCAGAACAGGAGATGGAGTGCGGACATGGAAGGCGAGAGCATAGGACCCTTTCGGCAACTCCACAACGACAGGGTCGTTGGGTCCCTCGTGCGAGTAATACTCCGCCAGTTTCAAACGCAGACGTCCGGCTTGCACCCGCACGGTCGAATCGTTTTGCGGATCGAATCCGCCGGGCCGGCCCAGAACCTCAGTAGCGATTTGATATTCCTTAACAGCTGCGCCCGGATGATCAAGCGAGTGTTCGGCCAGATAGCGGAGCAGCTTGCATAGCGACTCCGAGCCACGGAGGCTATGACTATTAATAAGCTTATCTATTTGGTGGAAGCATTGCTCCCGGCCGGCGGCGTAACTGCGGGTCAAAGCCATGTGACAGAGGGGTAACTGGCTTTCTATCTAATTGCAACAACAATAATTTACACCGTTTAACGGTATCAGACCTAGTGAAACTTAATTCCATAGTGCTTTTGTACTACGACTTGCACGCACCGCAGCAACGATATCCGTGTGTTTTGAGGATATGGTTTCAGATGCTAGGAGGAAGTCTCATGAAGAGGTCAGCTCTCGCAGCCGTGGCAGCACTCGTAATTCTCTGCGGTCTGTGGACGCCGAACGCTATCGGTCAGGCGATTTTCGGCAGTATTGCTGGTACGGTTACAGATCCCTCTGGCGCGGCGGTTCCTAACGCAAAAGTGACGGTGGTCGACCAGGCAAAAGGGACGACCGATCAGACCACCACGAATGAGAGTGGTAATTATGCAGTCACTCACTTAATTCCCGATGCCTATACCGTACGCATCGAGGGAGCTGGCTTTAAAGTGCTCGAGTTCAAAAACATAGATGTCTCCGCAGACGCTCAAGCTCATATCGATGGACAATTCCAGGTTGGTTCGACAAGTGAGCAGGTGGAAGTCACGGCTGAAGCTGAGCAACTGAAGACCGACCGGGCTGATGTATCGATTGAGTTCAATGAGAAGTACGTAGAAGATCTGCCGATCATGAACCGGAACTTCACCTCGTTCGAACTGCTGTCTCCCGGAACCCAGAAAATGGTGGGTTGGAGCCATGCCGCGACGGAGAACCCACAAGGCAGTCAGCAGATTTTTGTGAATGGCCAGCACTTCAGCGGTACGGCGTTTGAACTGGACGGAACCGACAATCAGGATCCGATTCTGGGCATTATCGTTGTGAATCCGAACCTGGACGCGATTCAGGAAACCAAAATCGATCTGCAGAATTATGATGCCGAGTTCGGCAAGGCTTTAGGCGGAGTTGTAACCGTACAGACCAGGTCCGGAAGTAATGACTTTCACGGAGAAGGTTTCTGGTTTCGGCGTACCGATGCGACTGCGGCTCGCGATCCCTTTACGCAGTTCGCGGCCAATCCGCTGACCGGAAAATTTATCCCGTCGGACCGGTGGCAGCAGTTTGGCGGTACGATCGGTGGCCCGATTATCAAGAACAAGTTGTTCTTCTTTGGCGATTATCAAGCGACACGGGAAACAAATGGAGCGACGAACCTGTTGACAGTGCCGACCGCAGAAGTTCAGAAGACGTGCAATCCGGCAACCTCCACTGGCTTTTGTGATCTCAGCGAATATCTGAACGTCGAACAAGGTGGCAGCGGCGGTCCAAACCCGACGGTAGAGGGCGGACAGGTTTTCAAACCCGTCCCGGGAGACGGCGGAGCGAATCGCGCTAAATACGCCAACAATCAAATTCCCATCGGAGACATTTCTCCCCAAGCCGCGGCCATTCTTGCGCTCTTTCCGGCGCCTACCAACTCTCAAGTCTTCAACAATTATGTTGCGTCAGGATCGGGTTCCTACAGTCAGAACAGCTTCGACACGCGCATTGATTTCAACGCCGCTCCAACTCTTCAAGTCTTTGGCCGGTTCAGCCTCGACTATTTCAACGTAGCGGGCAAAGGATCCTACGGGGCATTGGGAGGCGTAGGATTCGGACCGGGTGGCTTATCTGGCAGTTCGATCACTCACAATTACAGCTTATCCACAGGCGTGACGAAGACGTTTAGTACTTCGTTGCTGGGCGATTTCCGGTTCGGATATTTTAAGTACAATCCCGTTGCTTCCAAGCCCGATGCTGGAACGACCCCGATGACCGCGGTCGGGATCCCAAACGCAAATCTCACCGGAAGCCAGGCACAGGAGACGTCCGGATGGGGAGGGTTTATTTTGAACCAGACGCCCTCGGCCTCGTCGGGCAACGGTGGAAATTTCGGAGCCTCAACTATCAATTGGGGTGACGGCTTGGGCGTTGCGCGTTGCAACTGCCCGCTCATTGAGAGCGAGCAGCAATTTCAATGGGTGGGTAACATAACAAAAACCCGCGGCAACCACATCTTCAAGTTCGGCGCTGACTTCAGATACGCGCAAAACCTGCGGGTCCCGAGCGATGCCGGCCGCACAGGAGACTACACCTTCGATTACCGCACGACGTCGAACGCGGGTGTAGGGGGTCTGGATTGGGGGACCTTCTTGCTGGGAGACGTGACGCAAGTCAGCCGATATGTCAGCACGAGTCTAAACGCGGCCGAGCGGCAGCATCGCATGTTCTACTACGGGCAGGATACATGGCGAATTACTCCCAAGCTCACTTTGAACTACGGTTTGCGCTGGGAGGTTTATTTCCCCGAATATGTGAACGGCAAGGACAAAGGCGGTTTTGCCAACCTGGTTCAAGGCGAGGACCGTATAGCTGGTGAGGGAGGGTTTGGGTTAAACGGAAACATAAACAATGCCTGGGACGCTTTCGCGCCACGGCTCGGCGTCGCCTATGCAGTAGATCAGAAAACCGTTGTGCGCCTAGGTTATGGGCGAAGCTTTGACATGGGAGTTTTTGGTTCAAACTTTGGACACACCGTAACGCAGACTCTGCCTGTGCTTGCCGCGCAATTAGCACAGGGCGCTAGTCAGGAAGTACCAGCCTTTACGCTGGCGCAGGGTCCTCCCATTTTTACTTTCCCGGCGATTCCATCGAACGGACTTCTTCCGGTATCGGGGCCAAACTGCTATCAACAATCGGTTTTCAACACCGCTGGACAGAATACCCAGCTGTGCGTGCAGCCGCACATCCGCCCAACTACTCAGCGTCTGCCCACGCTCGATGCCTGGAATGCAACTGTTCAACGCCAGGTCACCAAGTCGATTTCCGTTGATGTCGCCTACGTCGGCAACAAAGGCACTCACGTATTCGCTGGCGACGGGCCCACGTACAATGTCAACAACCCTTCGATGGTGGGATATTGCGGAGACCCCACATGTTCGTCTGCTCTTAAGACGCCCCAGGCATACCGGCGACCGTACTACAACGCCTTTACTTATTCGAGCTACCCTGACCCGACAAATACCCTGGCGAATTTTCCGGGGGCGCCAGGGCTTGTGCCGGGCGTGTTGCAATGCTGCTCTATCGACGAAGGAAACTATCTAGGCAACGATGCCAGCAGCAAATATGACGCCTTCCAGGTAAAGGTGGAAAAGCGATTCTCACATGGCTTGCAGTTCCTCTCGCACTACACGTTTGCCCACGCTTATAAATACGACAACGCGTATTATCCGGACGACCCGAAGATAGCTTACGGACCCGACGATCAGGTCCGAAACCACGTATGGGTAAATAACGTGGTTTACGAGTTGCCCTTCGGCAAAGGAAGAATGTTTGCTTCCAACGCGCACCGGGCGGAGGATTTGATTGTTGGTGGTTGGCAGATCACCGGCACAACTACATGGGGCAGCGGTTTGCCCTGGACGCCAAGCACGAACGAGTGCGGCGGCCAGGAGGATGTGGGCGTTTGCCGCCCCGACAAGGGTACAGGTTCCTTCCCTCTCGGTGCTGGATCGCTTCAACACCCAGCGGGCGCTCCTCCCTACGTGCCGTTCTTCACGGCCCTGTCGTCGCTCAGCGGGCCATTTGCCAATCCGGGGAACGGGAAGTTAGGCAACATCGGCGTCTTCAGTTATCGCGGTCCACGGGTATTTTTTGGGGACGCTTCGATCTTGAAGAATTTCGAGCTGACGGAACGAGCCAAACTCCAGTTCCGCATGGATGCCTTCAACGTGTTCAATCACCCTGCGCTCGGCTTCAACAACAACCAGAATGGCGGTACGTGTATCGACTGCTCAGGGACGAACGCCCAAGGAGTACCCAACGCAGGAATCATCACGGACATTGAACGCGACGCAACTCCAGGCTCCGCGACCGGCATGCGGCAGCTCGAGTTTGCGCTGAAGTTCATTTTCTAAGGTTCGGTGGAAGTTTTGCGGAGGGAGTTCTTCGGGACTCCCTCTTTTTATCGCATGCAATGTATCGCATACAATAAAAACCGGTATCGGCAGGCGGGCAACCCGTGATTCGTTGGAACGGCAGGGTTTGCAGGTGAGGACCGCGGAATTATTTTTTTTCGTGCTGTTGCCGCTCGCCGGAGCAGGCCAGAACCCTGCGGTGAGCCCAATGCCATCTCCGACCTCAGGTCTTGCCAGCCGAAATGGCTATATCGGCAATAAAGCTTGCGCACGCTGCCATGCTGCGATCTATGAATCCTACCAACGGGCCGCAATGGCTCGCGCGAGTGGCCCTGCGCTCGATTCCCTTATTTTCGCTGATTTTACGCACAAGGAATCGGGAGTCCACTATCAAATTTACTCCGAAGGCGGGCGCGCGTGGTTGAGCTTCGATCATCCCGGTGATCCCGAGGTGCAGGGCAAGCGAGAGCTTCTCTATTTCATCGGCTCTGGAAGGCGCGGGAGAACGTATTTGTTCGAGACCGACGGTTTTCTGTTCGAATCGCCGGTGAACTGGTACGCCAACAAACAAATGTGGGACACTGCTCCGGCTTACCAATCAGATCGCGAGATTCCGTTGAACCTTCCAGCGTATACGAGTTGCCTGCACTGTCATATCAGCGGAATGCAGCCGCCAGTGAAGGGAACCGAGAACCGCTATCCCAATCCGCCTTTCACTCAAAATGGAGTCAGCTGCGAACGTTGCCATGGTCCCGGAGCCAAACATGCCGGCAGCGCGAGCGTAAATGCAGCAGTCGCGAATGCGGCAGTCGTAAGTTCAACAATCGTGAATCCGGTGAAGTTGGAGCCCGCCCGCCGCGATGAAATCTGCATGCAATGCCATCTCGAGGGCAAAGTTGCAATTGAACGCGCAGGGCATCATCTGTATGAATACCAGGCCGGAGAAAATCTTTCCGAATACATTCGCTATTTCGTGTTGAAGGGATCACTGGAATCTTCCCCGATTGGCGCGGTGAGCCAGGTGGAAGCACTTGACCAGAGCCAGTGCAAGAAAAAATCAGGAGACGCGATGTCTTGCACGAGCTGTCACGATCCCCACCGGTCCCCGTCGGCTGAGGAGCGAGTCGCTTACTATCGCGGCAAGTGTCTGGCTTGCCACGGCGTGTCATTCGCTGACAAGCATCATGCGGACCATCCGGATTGTGTCGCATGTCACATGCCAGCCTCGCCCAGCGCAGACGTAGCGCACACGCAGGTGACCGATCATCGCATTCCGCGCCAGCCGCAGGTCTCGCCGCAACTTCTGCAGGATGCGAGCCAGCAATCGCCCGCGCTGCAGTTGGTTCCGTTTCATAGCGTTGATAAATCCGATGCGGATGGTCGCGACGCTGCCCTAGCTTGGGCATCCCTGGCAGAAGGTGGCATGAAGGAAGCGGAACCTGAGGCGCGCGATCGGCTGTCGAAAGCAATCAAAGAGTCACCGAATGATCCGGCGCTTTTATCGTCGTTAGGATATATCGAGCAGAAACATGGAACCACGGAGCATGCGCGCCAGCTTTACCAAAAGGCGCTGTCCCTCGATCCGAGTCTGATCGACGCGGAGACGAATCTTGGCGTCATCGAGGCGCAAGATGGACGAGTAGACGATGCGCTCAAGCTTTGGCGTTCGGCGTTTCAGAATGCGCCCGACAGAAGCAGCATCGGGCTCAACATTGCCCGCGCGTACTGCGCAGAAGGAGAGTTACCTGAGGCTCGGAATTACATCCTCCGCGTGCTGGAGTTTAACCCGGACCTGGCTGCCGCTAAACAAATGTGGAAGCGCCTCAACCGCCTCCCACCGAGTTGCACCTTATGATCCACCTTCGATCCGCTATTGCGGTAAGCAGCTTACATGCAGCCATGCTGTTCGCCTGTCTATGTCAGCCGAGGCTAGTTCGGGCTCAAACCACATTTGATCTTGAAGGAAAACCTGTGGATCCGCTTGCGGCTGCAGGCGGAAAGATTGTCGTTCTAGTTTTCTTGCGCCGGGATTGTCCTGTTTCCAGCCGCTATGCGCCCATAATTCAGAAAATCAGTTCTGAACATAAGGACGACGTCAGGTTCTGGTTGGTTTTTCCCGACAAGACGGAGACATCGAAGACAATCCAAAAATATCTGCAGGATTACGGATACCGATTGCTAGGGCTGCGGGATCCGGAGCATGTGCTGGTGAAGCTTGCGCAAGCGGAGACGACACCGGAGGTCGCGGTTTTCGACCATAGTCGCCATCTCGTGTATCACGGGCGGATCAATAATTGGTATGTGGAGTTCGGTCGGCCTCGACCGGCGCCAACCACACACGAACTGAATGATGCGATCGAAGCGGCGCTATTCGGCAAGCCGGTCACTCCGAATGCGGTCAAGGGAGTGGGATGCTACATCTCTGACCTGGAATGAATTCCTCCTGGCAAAGTTGCGCGAGGTGGTTGTCGGGTCTGGCTCTGGGAGCGTTCGCTCTCGCACCAGTCTTCGGAGGGAGAGCTGCACAATCGCAACCAGCAGATTCCAATCCACCGCGGGTGACTTTCAATCGTGACATTGCTCCTATCGTGTTTCATGCGTGCGCCAACTGCCACCGCCCGGGAGAATCCGCACCATTTTCGCTATTGACCTACGCAGATGTGAAGAAGCATGCGCGCCAAATCGCTGAGGTTACGCGCACTCGGAACATGCCTCCGTGGCTGCCGGCGCCGCAAGAGTTGAAGTTCGCCGATGAGATGCGGCTGCCGGATGCGGAGATCGCCCTGATCCAGAAATGGGTAGACGATGGTGAGGTGGAAGGTGCGGCTCCGGATCTGCCACCGCAGCCGAAGTTCGTCGAGGGCTGGCAACTCGGTACGCCTGATTTAATTCTCACCGCGAAGAAGCCGTTAGTCTTGCCCCCGCAGGGAGCCGATACGTATTGGAATTTTGTCTTTCCAATACCGATTCAAGAGACGCATTGGGTGAAGGCGGTTGAAATTCGTCCCGGCGATAAGCGCTATGTGCACCATGCCAACATTCTGATCGATCGCGGTGAATTATTGCGTCGTCGGGAAGCGGAGCCGGGTGCGGGCTTTGGAGGGATGGAGATACGAATCGAATCGCAGGTCTTCGACCCCGACAGTCACCTGTTTTTCTGGAAACCTGGAACGGTGCCGTATGTCGAGCCGGACGGGATGGCGCTGCGCTTGGACAAAGGCACGGACCTTATTCTTAACACGCACCTGCAACCCTCCGGCAAGCCGGAGATCATCCAGCCGAGCATTGCCCTCTACTTTACCTCGCGGCCGGCGACCAAGCTGCCGATGCTGCTGCAACTCGAGAACGACACCAAGCTCGATATTCCGGCGGGAATGAAAGACTTTGTGGTGACTGACGAATTTACGCTGCCGGTCGACGTTCAATTGCTCGCGATTTATCCGCATGCGCACTATCTGGGGAAAGACATTCAGGCCTTCGCCGCTCTGCCCGATGGCACGAGGAAAACGCTGATTCACATTCCCCAGTGGAACCTCAATTGGCAAGCGGTGTACCGTTATGCGGAACCGGTTTTATTACCGAAGGGCACAACGGTGGCGCTGCGCTATGTGTATGACAATTCCGACGAAAATCCGTTAAACCCGAATCAGCCTCCGGAGCGAGTATTGGCGGGCAACCGGTCCAGTGATGAGATGTGCCACCTTTGGCTGCAAGTGCTGCCGTTGAACTATGATACCGCTCAAGGCGATCCTAGGATGGTGCTACAAGAGGCGTTGGCGCGGCACAATGTGGAGAAGAATCCCAATGATTTCGAAGCGCACTACAACCTCGCCGCCATGCTGCAGGTGAAAGGACATCTCGACGATGCCGTCCGAGAGTATGAGACGGTGCTCCGCATTCACCCAGACGATGCGGTTGTAAATAACGCAATGGCGTCGTCGCTGCTGGCCCTGGGCCGAGCCGAACAAGCAGTCGTGTACCTAAGAGCGGCCCTGAAAATACGTCCCGATTATTTCGATGCACACTACAACCTAGGCAACCTGATGGCCTCGCAGGATGATTTTGAAGGAGCGTCCGAGCAGTTCCGGGCGGCACTGCAAGAACAACCAAACGACGCCAACGCTGAGGCGAATCTGGGAAGTGCGCTGGCGGATCTTGGGAAGTTCGTTGAGGCGAAATCACACTTCGAGCGCGCGTTGGAGATCGATCCTCATCATTCCCTCGCAAAAGAGAATCTGGAAGAGCTGCAACGAGCCATGAACCAACGTTAAGTTGAATCGTTATCGAGACGCTGGGAGAAGAAAGTTGCCCTCTAAATTTCTCGCGATACAAACCTCGCGAAGTGTTGAGAGAT
The DNA here is from genome assembly GCA_963771965.1 of uncultured Acidobacteriaceae bacterium. GTDB lineage: Bacteria > Acidobacteriota > Terriglobia > Terriglobales > Acidobacteriaceae > Sulfotelmatobacter. The sequence goes on along the minus strand of CAVYVM010000011.1, from coordinate 306,355 downwards.
TCTGCCTATCGTGGATACTGGCTTGTCTTTGGCCACTTCTGTCGATTGCGATCGCGCAGCAATCACCGGAAGCGCCTGCGTCGCACGTTGCAGAAGCGCCTCCTGATTTTGCGCAAGCCCGAAAGTTAATGCAGGAGGGCAAGAGCGATGAGGCGATTTCCCAGCTGGTAGCCATCCAAAGCAGCAACCCTGCAGCCAAGGGATTAAACCTGGAACTGGGAACGGCCTATTACAAGAAAAGCGATTATTCGAAAGCGGTCGAATATTTGAAGAAGTCTCTGGCCGAGGATTCGAACAACGAGGAAGCAGTCCAGTTGCTCGGTCTGTCTTATTACTTAGGAGGGCATCCGGCAGAGGCGATTCCATTGCTTGAAAAGGTACAAGCCTGGTATCCGCGAGCGAACGTCGATGCGGCTTATATCCTGGGAGTTTGTTACATCCAGACCAAGGATTATCCGCATGCACGCGGCGCTTTTGCACGAATGTTCGATGTGCCTGCCAAATCGGCCGCCGCCTATCTGTTTACTGCGCGTATGCTGCTACGGCAGGAGTTCGATCCAGTTGCCGAAGAATACGCACAGAAGGCTGCAGCCCTTGATCCCAAGCTTCCGCTCGTGCATTTTATGTTAGGTGAGCTCTATCTGTACAAAGCAAGAATTCCGGAATCGATTGCAGAGTTTCAAAAGGAATTGGCGATCGACCCTGGCCACGCGGCCACATATTACAAGCTCGCGGACGCATATTCCCGAGTACAGAAGTTCGAGGAGGCAGAGAAATTGCTGCAGCGCTCGATTTGGCTGGATGCAACCTCGACGGGTCCCTATATTTTGATGGGAAAAATCCTGGAGAAAAAAGGCGAGTTCGAATTGGCGGTTCGTGCTCTGCAGCGGGCCGTGGCCATGGACCCGAACAATTCGATCACCCATCACCTGCTGGGTCAGGCGTACCGCGACATGGGCAAGAAAGAAGAAGCGGAGAATGAGCTAAAGCTGGCAGAAGAACTTCAGACGAAGCAGGACTCACATCCCTAGGAAAGTGTTACGAGTCGATTGGATCCGCTCTTCTGCGCACCCTACGACATTTGTGACATGACGACCTTCCCGGTGCGCTCCGGTAGCATTTTTAGTCTTCGGCTGGCTTCTGCAAGTTCCGCGTCAGTTTTGGCAAAACAGAAGCGGATCAGGTGCTCGCCTCCTCCATTGTGGTAAAAGGCGCTGCCGGCCACAGTCGCAACTCCGGTTTCGCGCAGCAGTGTCATCGACTTCTCTTTGCTCGTCCTGCCTTCCAGGATGCTGGCGTCCGCCAGCACGTAATACGCGCCCTTGGGCACGGACGGCGTAAGTCCGACTTCATGAAGGGTGTCGCACAACAAATCGCGTTTGTGCAGGTATTCCTTCCCTAACTCATCGTAAAAACTCTTCGGCAGTTTCAAGATTCCTTCTGCAACACCGATCTGCAGTGGCGCGGGCGCACATACGTAAACGAGGTCGTGAAGGGGAGCAATGGCTTGTGCCCACTTCCGGTCACAGACCGTATATCCAATTCGCCAACCAGTGATGCTGAAGGTCTTCGAATATCCGGAAATCGTGATGGTGCGCTCGCGCATGCCCGGCAAAGTCGCGGGGCTGATATGCTTGCCGTCGTAAACAAAGGTTTCGTAGATTTCATCGGTGAAGACAAATAAATCATTGCGTTCTGCGAATTCTGCGACCCATTCCAACTCTTGTCTGGTGAAGACTTTTCCTGACGGGTTCGCCGGTGAGTTGATCATAATCGCTCGCGTCCGCGGCGTAACTATTTTGTCGAGATCGCCGGGTTGGAAGGTCCAGTCCGGCTTCTGCAGGGTGACGAAAGCCGGCCTCGCTTCAACTGCCATCAGCGTATTCAAGTGATACCCGTAATAAGGCTCGAACAGTATGACTTCATCCCCCGGATTCAGCAGCGCCAGGCAGCTTGCATAAAAGGCGCCAGTCGATCCGGAATGAATAATGACTTCAGTCTCTGGATCGCACTCTAAGCCATTGTAGCGGCGCATTTTCTCCGCCACCGCGCAACGCAGTTCCGGCAGCCCTTCGGCTCGCGTGTAGCTGTTCACTCCTCGCTCCATAGCCTGGCGCACGCCCTCGCGCACGACTACCGGAACTGGCGTGTCGCAGACGCCCTGGGCGAGGTTGATGCCTTTGATCTTTGCGCATTCGAGGGACATCGTTCGTATCTCAGATTGCAAAAGGCGTGTTGCGCGCTGGCTGGCAGAAAGCATATGGGCGACCTCTTTAGTTCATGAAAAGTCTGTGGTTTCTTAAGTGGCGTACGGCGTGTACGTAGAATGCGTAATTCTACGTTAGGGACATTATATTCTAGTCGCGCGTAAAAGCTCAGTTTCGGGTTTCGTAACAAACCATGCAGGCGATTTAGTACCTCGCAATTCCCGCTATAATTTTTCCTCTGCAAATTAAGGCCGGTAAATATGGGAATTATAAAATTCTTCCTGAATTATTCACGAAAGATCGTTATCATCAGCGTGGTTGCCGCCGTCGTCAGTGGAGCCTGCAATGCTGCTCTTCTGGCGGTCATTAATAATCTATTGAAACGAGAAGGTGTTACGCGTTCCTTTCTGTTACTGGCCTTTGCGGGGCTTTGTATTCTGCTGCCAGTGACGCGTTATATCTCTGAGATACTCCTGAGCGATCTCGGGCAAGATTCCTTGTATTATCTGCGGCTTCGTATAAGTCGGCAAGTGCTGGCGACTCCTTTGCGTCGTTTGGAGGAGCTCGGCACCCATCGTGTGTTTTCCGTGCTCACGGACGATGTGCCCGTCATCACTAACACCGTGCTCCTAGTCCCGTTGCTCTGTCTTAACACCACCATTGTGATTGGTTGCCTCGTGTATATCGGTCTGTTGTCCTGGAAACTGCTTTCCGTTGTCGGGTTTTTCTTAGTGGTGGGTGTATTAGGGTACCAACTACCGGTACTGAAAGCTCAACATATTTTTAAACAGGCGCGGGATGACGCGGACGCCGTGCTGAAGCATGTTCAATCGATGTTCGGCGGCATTAAAGAATTGAAGCTGCACCGCGGACGCCGCGATGCGTTCTTTGCGCGTGTTCTCGAGCCGGCAGCCTCTTCGTTTAGAACGAACAACAAGAAGGCGATGAGAATCTATACCGCCTCGGCGACCTGGGGCCAGACGCTCGTTTTTGTTGTAGTCGGTATACTTGTGGTGGTAGGGTCGGGCGAAATGAATCGAGCGACTCTAACCGGATTCACCCTGGCACTTCTGTATCTCATGATGCCTCTGCAGGTCATCATGAACGCGGCTCCTAACGTCGCGCGCGCTAACGTTGCCGTGAGGAATGTTCAGCAGCTTGGATTTGAGTTATCCGCGACTCTGGAAGATGAGGCAGTCACGAGGGTCTCTGAAGCTTTCGGACTTAGTCCCGGTTGGGACCTGCAATTCAAGGGCGTAACCCACTCATACTTTCGCGAGGGTGAAACGCACGATTTCGTGCTAGGCCCTCTCGACGTAGTGTTTCATGAAGGGGAACTGGTGTTCATTACCGGGGGAAATGGGAGCGGGAAGACTACGTTTGCGAAGCTGCTTACCGGTCTTTACTTTCCTCAGACCGGGACCATCGAACTTAGCGGTACGGCGGCGACAAGCGAACCTGCCGCCAGGGAGAGATACCGGCAAAACTTTGCCGCGGTATTCTCTGACTGCTACGTGTTTGACCAGTTGCTAGGGCTAGAACGAAGCAATCTGCACGAAGACGCACCGCAGTATCTGAAGAAACTGAATCTGACCCACAAGGTAAATATAGAGCAAGGAAAATTATCCACTGTCGACTTGTCCCAAGGCCAGCGCAAACGGCTAGCTCTGCTTACCGCAGTTATGGAAGACCGACCGATGTTCTTGTTCGATGAATGGGCGGCAGATCAAGATCCGGTGTTTAAAGAAATATTTTACTTACAGCTCTTGCCCGAACTCAAAGCGAAAGGTAAAACCATCTTTGTAATTAGCCATGATGACCGTTACTATCACGTCGCGGACCGTGTTGTTAAGTTTGATGACGGGCAGATTTCCAGTGACGTTGCAAAGGAATCAGACAAGGCGGTCATTTCTTCGGTGGCTTGATCAACACGGTTATTGCAACCGGCGGGCAGGGCTCGGCTCGCTGGGTAGCAAACTCACTTTGCTCGCGTGGCTAACTAGCTTCGGTCGACATCCGCGGCGATTGAGGATTCAGCGCTCATGCCAGAGGGCACAAAGTAGGCTGGTCCGAAGCACACTGGCTCGAAGCCACGGTCGACACCGCTACCGGTATAGTGCGGCGTCCAGCCAGCAACGTCTTGAAAAAGACGAATGGTTCGTCGGCATTGCCGGGACGATTGTCTTTCGCCCACTCTTCCATGCCACCTTTGGGCTTGCGGGTGCATTGCTCGCACCATTGTTCAGTCAAGAGCGCGGATTCCTCCAGTAACTCGCGGGTACGTGCATCGAGCGGTGCGGGGGGCTTCGTTTAGGGTACCTACTGCGGATGTTGCTCCACTATTTAGAGACATGTATTTCGCTCCTAAAGGTATAAGGGTCTTCAGCCCATTGATTTCAACCGAAAGCGCATTCGTGTAACGAGGCATTGCCGAACTGCGAATGTGGAAGTAATCCGACCGGCTGCTTGTTATTTACACAAAAACGGATGAAAACGTATCCGGTAAAGATAGGAATATCGAGGGTTATCGTTCTGTCGGACCAACTACGCTCTTGCCGGTACGAAGGCACAAAGTCTTCATATCCCCGGCGTCTCATACTTCGAGCGACTCTCATTTCCCACCCGGCTCGAACCTGGACAGCCAGCCAACGGTTATCCAAATTCGCAAAATTAATCATTGGGGTGCTATGGTGCTCCTCTCACTAGGAGCCACGGGAGGGATTGTCGCTCGTCAACCAGAGATGTGGAACGGCAAAACGGGTGAGGGCGAAACCTAAACTAAAAGTAGGGGTGTAAACATCTCTACGCCTGTCGTATTACTATTAACGTCGCTTAAAAGAAAATAAGGTAGGTAGTTGTTGCCAGTAGAAACAGACGCAGTGCTGGACAAGGTTAGAAATTTAGGCTATATAACCACTGGCTAGTTGCGCAATCGCGTAAGTACACTGGGAGGCTAAATGGAACAAGCGGAAATCGGAATCATTGGCGGCAGTGGGCTATACACTATGCCGGGTCTGAGCAAGATAAAACAGGTGAGGTTGACGACGCCGTTCGGTGCGCCATCCGATGCTTACGTGTGTGGTACGCTCGAGGGCCGTGAGGTCGCCTTTCTGGCGCGGCACGCTCGCGGGCACAGGATTCTTCCCAGTGAGCTGAATTTTCGAGCCAATATTCACGGCTTCAAGCAGCTTGGAGTCGAGCGCATTGTTTCCGTGTCAGCTGTTGGATCGCTCAGGGAGGAGCACAAGCCGCTTGAGTTTGTCGTTCCGGATCAATTCTTCGATCGCACGCGGCACCGTGTGGATACATTTTTCGGGGGTGGAGTCGTCGCCCATGTGGCGTTCGCAGACCCCGTGTGCGGGGAGTTGGCGGGTGTGATCGACGCCGCCTGCAAGAAGGCGGGCGTGACTTCTACGCGCGGCGGAACATACTTATGCATGGAAGGGCCGCAGTTCTCTACCAAGGCGGAGTCGAACGTGTATCGTGGTTTGGGCATGGACGTGATCGGCATGACCAACCTGCAAGAGGCAAAGCTCGCGCGCGAAGCGGAGATATGTTATGTCACGGTTGCGATGGTGACTGATTATGACTGCTGGCATCCGCATCACGATTCCGTCACAGTGGACCAGGTAATCGCCGTGCTGTTGAAAAATGCTGAGAACGCGGGGAAGGTGATACGCGCGACCGTGGCGGCAATGCCGCGCGAAAGGGGATGCAAATGCGGTTCAGCCTTGGCGCACGCTATAATCACCGATCCGAAGACGATCCCCGCGGCGGCGCGAAAGAAGCTCAAGTTGATCATCGGCAAGTATGTCGGCAGGTAGGCTGAGCAATTGCTGTGGTTACAGTTCGGCCAGAGAAGTTATGGTTCGGTAATGGTGACCATTCGAGATGGCTGCATTTCCTGGCCTGACAGATAGTGTTACAGCCATACCGGCACGGGAAGCGGCGTCCAGTTCCGCGAGAACGTCGGGGACAAACAGCACGTCCCGCGCTTCCAACGACAATTCGCTGGCGATCATCTCGTAGCTCTTTGCATCTTGCTTAGGGCCGGTTCGGGTATCGAAGAATGCGTTAATAAACGGCAACAGGTTGCCGAACGGCGTATACTCGAAAACCAGTTTTTGAGCGGAGACGCTGCCTGAGGAATAAATTGCGATGCGGTGGTGGTTCGCGCGCCAGGAGGAAAAGCATCTTGGCACGTCTGAGAATAGCTGGCTTTGCAAATCGCCTCCGTTAAACCCTTCTTTCCAGATGAGCCCCTGAATCGTCTTTAGTGGAGTCGTTTTCTGCGGTCGCGGGCCATTATCCAGAGACAATAGCCGATACGAAACTCGGCTAATCGTCTAGTTTCCCCCTGCGAAAAGCAGGTTGTCTCAGACCGCTTGCGCGGGATACCGCAGGATACTGACTGCATCTCGTCGAAAAACATCGACGAAGCCAGCCTCGGGACTCAGCAGGAAAAAATGATCCCCAGGGAACATTCTCAGTTTGCAATCGGCAGAGGTCTGTTCCTCCCACGCGTGCAGACTTTCCAGAGAAATATCCCGGTCCTGTAGTCCACCATAAACGGTGATAGGACACGAAAGACGCTCTTCGGAATAGTACTCATAAGTATCATCAATCTCGAAGTCAGCTCGAAGCACAGGTAAAAAAAGTCTTCTGGTTTCTGGATGTTCGAGCACTTCCTTGGGGGTACCGTTGAGCCTCTTCACTTCGGCAATGAAAGCGTCATCGGCAAGATTGAATACGGGATCTTTCTCGCTGGGTGTGGTGGGAGCCCGGCGACCGGAGAGAAAGAGCCGCCGGGGCAGAGTGAAACGTCTCCGACGCAACTCCCGCGCCAGTTCAAAACTGATGAGTGCCCCCACGCTATGCCCGAACAGAACATATGGAAACTGGGGCTCACGCATGATGAGATCTGCAATAGTTTGAACCAGCGGTTCAAGGCGAGTAAACGGCTGCCCACCACTGCGTTTGCCCCTACCTGGAAGATGAACGAGGCATAAATCGATATCCGGCGGAAAATGCCGTTGCCAGTCGCGAAATATAGAGGCATTTCCCCCGGCGTACGGAAAACAGAACACTCGAAGCGCTTTTTCCCGTGACGAAGACAGAGACTCAAACCACAGACGGCTTTGGCCATCCACGGCTGTAGGGGATGACGTCGATCCAGAGACCATCATTTTCTCGGCAACTTCCATTTATTAAAGAAGCTCTCATGCACTCTGACAGAAGCTCAGAAGTACTATCCCGCTTTCTGCTCCTGCATCTTCTTTCGCAAACTTAGCGGACGCATGTCCGTCCATACTTCCTTGATGTAGGCCAGGCACTCCTCTTTCGTCCCACTCTTACCCGCCTCTTTCCAGCCCAACGCATTTTCACGATAGGCTGGCCAAATGGAATACTGCTCTTCGTGATTCATTACAACGTTGTAAATGGTCTTATCCTCTTGATCATTAGCCACGACAGCTTCCTCCTTAAACTCCCAATTAATGTACATCGTACAGAGTCGATGTCACCCGCATTTAGGCAAAACCAGAGTGCCCGTCCCGTTCGGGGTTAAATCTCTTCTGCCGGTAGCGTTTAGCTTCGACAAAACGTTGGATACATGGAACTTAACAGTACTCTCGCAAATCCCCAATAGCATGGCAATCTCTTTGTTGGAATAGCGTTTTTTAAGCAAATCACGAATCTGGCTTTCCCGCTTGGTAAGGACTTCAGTTCCGGAGTCGGACAAAAGAGACCTATGGGAGGTCATTCTCATGTATTTACGCATTACGTCAGGAGTTACCCATGTCTCCCCCTTGGCCACTGAAGCAATCGCTGGACCCAACAAGTCAGGGACTTGATCATAACTCAAAAAGCCGCTAAATCCCGAAAGTAACAAATCCGCTATCTCATCTACTTCCCGCGACTGATCCAACCCGATGAAAGCAGAGCTTTGCGACACTAGGTTGAATGCATCCAGGTAGGTGCTAACTGGCCACGGAAGATCGTGAAGGTCAAAAAGGATCACCTGTTGGCTATGGGCGGGAAGCATACTGGTAGCTGTAATCGGATCTTGCAAAAGCACCGGTGTAAGATTCATGTCTAACTCGAGAAGAAGGTCGCACAGATAGTTGGCGACAAGCGAATGAGAGACAATCAGACCAACATGCAACTGGACAGCTGGCAAAAGCGTTCGGCGCAACATGACAATAACCCCGGGTAGGATAATTCTGGAAGGATTACACGCCGAGATTCGACCTAGCACACACGTGCCATATTTTTTACGAAAACCGAACAGCAGAGAATTGAAGCACTCATCGCATGTTGTGTTTTACCTCTAGTCTCAAGTGATAAACCCTAAAGGCTAGAGTGTCAGACAAAGTAAAGCATAAGTTTAGCCTCAATGGGAGCATTTTAGACGCTCATATGTCAGAGGTTATGACTAATATTGTGTCCTATATCCGCATAAAATAGTCGCGTATTGGATGTTACAAGAGCGTCGACTACTACGAGTCGCAAAAAGCTATAAGGTAAGGCACTGTTGTTACAGTGCGAGGTTAGAGTGCTGGCTACGGCGCGCTCGTGGCAAGCAACAGCGTGGCATCTATACGCCCTTATCAAGAACTCCACTATAAGGTGGGATGCTAGATCGACGCTTCACAGCCGCCGACTACAAACAGTAAACGACCCGCTTCAGCGATAAAAGAATGTAGTCGAGACCTCGACTATTCGGCTAGGCCATTTCTCTGCGAAAAGCAGGTTGTGCGGATCGGAACACGTGACTAAGCTGCTTACCAGCCTCAAGGTTGTTGCAAATAGGACAATTTAGCCGCTGAGTTGAAGAGTAAAACCACACAATGAAGTCAATTGTGCAGCGGTAGCCCAAAGCCATCAGGGTATATCCGCTGCATCTGTCGGTAAAGGTGAGATCTGATGAAGAATGGGGTTTCTGACGACCACGCGGTCGATTTATATATTCACGAGCAATTTGAGCAGCGCGTGGCCGCTACGCCGAATGCAGTTGCGTTGGTGTCGGGTAGCACAAAACACACATATTCGGAGCTCAACGGCAAGGCCAATCAACTCGCTAACTATTTGATAAAGCGCGGAGTGAAAGCGAACTCCCGCGTCGGCATCTGTATGGACGGGTCATGCGAGATGGTAATCGCAGTTCTCGCAATCCTTAAAGCCGGCGGAGCCTACGTGCCCTTCGATTCCAGCTATCCGAAAGCGCGCCTTGCCGTGATGCTACAAGAGATAAAGCTGAAACATTTGCTTACGATGAATGCTCTACTGGAGATACTCCCGGAAGATGACAGTTCGGTCATTACCCTCGACGGCGACAAGGAGCAAATCGAGCGTGAGAGCTCCGATAATCCGCAACAGGACGTTGCTCCCAGCGACTTGGCGTACATAATCTTTACATCAGGCTCGACCGGTAAATCTAAGGCGGCCGCTGTGCACCACCGCGGTTGGAGAAACCTGCTGAACTGGTTTACCAGACAGTTCGAAATAACATCGCAGGATAAGGTGCTTTTGGTGAGTTCGTTCAGCTTCGATCTCACCCAACGGGCGTTGGTAATGCCCTTGATTTCCGGCGGAGAGCTTCATTTGCTTGCAGCGAATCATTTCAATCCCGAACTCGCTCTGATTACTATCGATGCGCAGAAGATAACGTTAATGAACTGCGCACCGAGTCCATTCTATACCTTAGTGGAGAACCAATCCGCAGATGTGCGACGGAAGCTGAACTCTCTACGAATTGTGTTTTTGGGAGGCGAGGCTATTTCTGGGGCCAGATTGAAGGATTGGGTCGATTCCGGAACTTGTAAGACTGAGTTGGTGAATGTCTACGGCATTGCCGAATGCTCAGACGTGTCGACCTATTACAGACTGCATGACTATAACCGCTACGTGTCCGGCTCGGTGCCTATTGGCATACCCATCGATAACACAAGAGTGTACGTGATGGACTCCGAGATGAACCGCGTGACTGACGGAGACACTGGCGAACTTTGCATCGCGGGCGACGGGGTGGGCAAGGGGTATGTAAACGATCCCGAGCTGACGAAGAAAAAGTTTGTCAGGATTAGGCTCGGCCGCAAGTCGGAGTTGCTGTACCGCACGGGAGATTTGGGGCGGCTCGGTAAGGACGGGAACTTTGAGTATGTGGGCCGGGTCGATTACCAGGTAAAGGTTCACGGAGTTCGGGCGGAACTGGAAGAGATTGAAAACGTGCTCCAGCAACATTCCAAGATTCAAGAAGCCATCGTGTTGGTGAAGGAAGTCGAGTTAGGCGATCAGCGTATATTCGCCTATGTAATTCCCAAAGAGTCTCTGACACGGAGTGGAGCACCGTTGAAGAAGACTTGAGACGGTATGCCCGACTAAAGCTGCCAAAAAATATGGTTCCGAACACATTTGTAAAAATCAGGGAGGTGCCTTTGTCATTCAACTACAAATGACATCAGACCGTGATGTTTCTAGACTTTGTCCATCATTGCCTTCTTCAATCGCCGAATCGCCGGTTCGTCACGTTGATAGAAGACCCAGCCCTTGATCCTCTTGGCCCGCAGAAATCCCGCTTGCGACAGGATCTTTAGATGCTCGCCAGCTGTGGGTTGTGCCACTCTCAGCTTTTCTGCAATAAACACACTGCAAACCCCATCTCTAATCAGATCACCATCCACCTGGGGACGAAAGTGCTTACGCGGATCCTTCAACCATCGTAAGATTCGCAGCCGTTTATCATTAGCAAGGGCTCGAAACAACAATTCTGCATCCATATAGTAATTTAGCTAACCAACTTCTCGGCCTAGCATGTTAACCTAGCACGAATGCCAAAAAAATGGGAAAACTTGATCGCGTGGTCCCCATTAACAACGTCCCATCAAATATCACAACGACACTCGCTCATGCGAACCCGCTTAGGAGAAGCCATGTCTGCATACGAAACATTGAAAGCACTTAACATTTCTCTTCCTGCAGTTACCGCTCCCGTAGCTGCATTTGTTCCGTTCGTACAAAGCGGTAAGCTTCTGTTCGTGTCCGGTAACATCGCCAAGAAAGACGGCAAGCCATGGGTCGGGCAACTTGGTGACGGCATCAGTACTCAACAGGGCAAGGAAGCAGCACGCTCGATTGCCATCGACCTGCTGGCAACCTTGGATGCCGCAACCGGCGACCTGGACCGTATCAAGCGCATCGTCAAGTTGCTCGTGCTCGTCAATAGCTCGTCGGGATTTACTGAACAGCATCTCGTCGCCAACGGAGCTTCTGAGTTACTTGACGAGGTCTTCGGCGAAAGGGGCAAGCACGCCCGTGCTGCCTTTGGCGTCGCACAAATTCCATTCGGCGCTTGTGTGGAAATCGACCTTATCGCGGAGTTGGAGTAAGGAGAAATTTGTGATGAGCAATGCGTGTTCCTACCGCTACCACGTGGTCGACGTCTTCACGGACCGCCCCTTGGAAGGAAATTCCCTCGCTGTCTTTCCCGATGCTACTGGCGGTCCCTATCCGGGTTCAGACGAGCGAGAGAACCATGATTTGGCTGCGAACGCCTCCTATTGAGTTTGGAAGATGCTATGAGCCAATGTTATGTGCACAACGTGCTGGGTCTCACGCAAACGGACATGCTGGAAATCGTCCCGCAACTGGTGAGCGCCGGCAATCCTACTGTACTGATCGCAGTCAGAAACAAAGAAGCTGTCGATCGGGCGTGGCTCGACATGGGCGGAATCAAAGTCTTAAAGGGCCAGGATCGAGAACCGGTAATTGTTTTCGTATTCGCACCCACGCCAGAGGGAGCTTACTCGCGAATGTTCGCTCCTGAATACGGCATGCCAGAAGATCCAGCGACCGGAAGTTCTACCGGCCCGTTGGCGGCATTCATGATGCGACACGGCCATGATGCGACACGGCCTGATCTCTAAGACTGCTGGCACACACTTTGTCAGCGAGCAAGGGACAAAGATGGGCCGCCGTAGTCTGTTGCACGTAGAGATTCACAAAGAAGCTGGGAAAGGATGGCATTGATGTGGGCGGCCACGTCACGCTGATTGCCGAAGCTACCATGAGCCTGAAACAAAACTGAGGTGCCACCCAGTCATGGCGGAAATCGTAAAAAGCGGCATAAGAAGTGACGGATAAACGGTCAGACTTATTTATCTAATTGCCTACAGCGAATACTTTCTGCAAACAAAAGTTACATCGCTTCCATCACCTGCCATAAAGTCTGCCATAAAGTCAGAAGGCCGCGGTCGCGCGTCCATTGGCAAACCCGTTGATTCGTCCATAAGCCAAAACGAAACACCGGAACGCGCTCGTATGGTTAGATCGAGTTCGATGCCTTGAGCGCCTATTCCGTATAGCCTAATAGCAGTCGGACCGGAATCCGGCCGAAAAGTGGCTTCCCGAGCCCCAACTCTCACTGAGAGTGGTTGGCTGTCCGTGCCAAACTTCAAGTAAATAACTGAGGCGTCTCTTTGAGATCGAATTTTCATCTTGATCCGGTAAACATCACCACCCTTCTCATTTGTCTCGATTTCGGCTAGGGGCGGCGGAAGTCTCTGCGCAGTTGCCGAAGCCGAGAGTACCTTCTTTAAAGAGCCCCCTAGGTAATTCGGCTCCGGCTTCGACTCGGGTGGCTGCTGGGAAAAAAACTGTGCGGTCCAATCATCGACTGAGTGGTCGAAGCTGATCCAAACGGCACTGTTATCGTCTGCGTTCAGACTGTAAAGAACAGTGTCATGGCGCGGATGTTCTTGGCTATAGTGCGACAAGTGGATTCCTGCGCCAGCACAAATCAGTGCAGCAGCCAACAAAGACAGCACTACCGGTCGCCACCCGACTCGAGGCACCGCTAAATTTATAATGGGCATGCAGATGATTAACAAAAGCCCCAAGAGCAGCCCGACAGCGATGAGCGTTACCAGGTCGAGAGTGAGGAATAGGTATAACAACTTTGCCAAGGGAGCAAACAACAAAATAGCAACAACTAACCCGGCAAAGCTTGCCGTGCCCGAAAATTGTGATTGCAATGTCTTCCCGGCGAGTGCAAGAGAAAGTAGCCCGGCAGTCATAAACAGCAACGGCCAGAACAGCAGGTAGCTGCCACCAGGTAGTGCAAGTGCGATGACCCAACTAAAAACGCATGTGATGATCAATCCTGCCAGCGAGAGCTCCAAGATGCTGAAGTGCTTACGAAAGATCACCAGCAACAAACTCCCAGCACAAGCTCCGAAAAGAATAAAACTGACCAGCAGATAGGCATTCGGTAAAGAATCACTTATGATCCGATGAATCGCGATCGATGAGATAAGCCTCCAGCCGCAAAGACCGAGCACGACCGGAATGGCAAGTAGAATTGCCACACAGGGGAGCAATGCGAGCAGAACCTTTGCTACTGATAGTTTCGATTTGCGAGTATGAAGAAGGATCGTCAAAGTCAAAAGAAGAGTAACGAAAATCTCACCGGGCAAAATCCAGCGTTCTCCGTAAGTGATGAACTCGCTGCCGATTAGATCAAAAAACACGTTGTCGCCACGACGCTGCTTAAAGTGACTCAATTCACTCTGCCCAAAATGCCGGGCAAGATCAAGCGTATAGGAGCCTTGGTGCTGTAAAGACGCAAGGCTTAAATTCTCCGCAGTATCCAGGCGCGAGTGATATGCTTCAAGACCCTCTCCAAATGCGAAGTTTAATCCAGGCGTTCCCAATGAGCGAAAAACCGTGAAGTCCGTATCGTTGGGCAACAATTTGTACAGAGCATAAAAAAATGACGAGCCGATCGGATGGGATGCGGATTCGGCGACAGCCCGGATTAGAGAACTATTGTTGGCGCTGGTTTCGAAAAGAAGGGAAGGCCCCTGATTGCCGCGCGCCTCAAAATTCATGATCAGCCCAACGTATTTCATCCAGGGATGGGAGAAAGCAAAAGCATCCGCGCCCAGCAACCCGACCTCCTCGCCGTCGGTAAAAAGAACAATTACATCATTTTTCAACGCGGGGCCTGCCCGCAACGCACGAACTGCCTCGAGGATAGCGGCCACGCCGGTGCCGTCGTCGGCCGCCCCAGGGCCTCGATAAGTCGAGTCGTAATGGGCCACCAACATGATGGCCTGAGGGCCGGCCGTTCCAGGCAGCCGGCCGACGATGTCTTGTGTGTTGCCGATAGCCACAGTTCTATTCCTCGCGTAAACTCCGATAGAGGAAAACACCTGCGGGTTCAAGCCGAGCGCCGTGAGCTGAGCCAGCAGGTATACCCTTACTGCAGAGTTAGCGTCAGTTCCAATTGGATGGGCTGTTTGTGCGATGACCCGCACATGTATCAAAGCTCGGTCGGCTGAGAAGTCTGTTAACGCCGCCGTTGCTGCGACCGGTGTCGGAGGCGCCAGCGTTGTGACTGACACAACTATCAGTAGGATGATGAATGTCCAAGTCAACAGAGGCACTAATAACTCATACAGAGGCGAGCGCACAGAGTTATCAGCCAATGGCGTGCTCATGGTCGTGCGAGTATACTCTGTGAATAAGCCACGCCATATCATCCATGAGTAATAGGCTAGGTAGAACTGAAGTATATAGCTGCCCCTATCACAAAGGGATAGGCACCTAAACTACCTTTTGCAGCAACTCCATAGTTAGCAGATTAAGACGGACCGGGTCGGCAACTTCCGATCCCTCGGACAGCAAAGCTAGATCGAACAAGATCTCCATTGAATCACCGACTGCGGAATCCTCGGGGTTAGTTTTGAAACGCTCGTACAGACGCCCAATGAGAGGATGCTCGGGGTTCAGTTCCATGATACGGCGTTGTTTGGAGCCGGCACCTTTCCCCTTCTGAAGCAGACGCTCTAAGTGCGGACTATATTCATGCTCTTCCGTCACCAGACATGCTGGAGAAGCGACTAGACGAGTGGAAAGGCGAATCTGCTTGATGTACTGGTCCAACTTCTTTTGACTGGCTTGCAGAAATGCGGAGTATTCCGTTTCTTTTTTCTTGATCTGCTCTTCCTGGGACTTCTGCTCCTCCTCGGTCCCCAAGTGAACCTTGCCCTTCGTGACCGATTTCAACTTGTGCCCTTCAAATTCATAAAGGGACTGCACTAGTAGTTCGTCGACCGGCTCGGTGAGGAAAAGCACCTCATAGCCCCGTTGCCTGGGTGCTTCGAGGTGAGGCGAGTTCTCGATCACTTTGCGAGATTCCCCGGTCAGGTAGAAAATCTCGGATTGTTCCGGCTTCATCCTTTCCACATATTCCTTCAGAGTAGAAAGCTTGGCCGGGTCATTGGAAGATTCGAATAGAAGGAGCGGCAGCAGTTTGTCCTTGTTATCGTAGTCGGATCCAACTCCTTCTTTCATCGCTTTACCAAATTCACCCCAGAACGTCAGGTACTTGTCCGGTTCTTTTTCCTTTATTTCTGCAAGCGTGTCCAGCACTTTGCGCGTTAACCATTTGCGTATCTGTGAAATATGGCGGTCCTGCTGCAGTCTTTGCCGGGAAATATTCAACGGCAGGTCGCTGGAATCGACCACCCCCTTAATGAATCGTAGATATCGGGGAAGCAGCTCCTCGCACTTATCCATCACCATCACACGTCTGGCATAAAGCCTTAAGCCTGATTCTGCAGCATGGTAGAAAAGATCGTAGGGAGCATGGGAAGGAACAAAGAGCAGCGCTTCGTATTCGAACGCTCCTTCAGCCTTTAACGGCAGCACTTTCAGCGGTTCGGTCATGTCGCTGGAGAGATGCTTGTAAAAGTCTTTATAGTCGCTGTCGCTGACCTCCGACCGGCCTCGCGTCCAAATCGGCTTCATGGAGTTCAACGTTTTGGTTTCGATCTTGATTTCTTTGGTGTCGTCTTCGCCGGGTTCCTGTGCCGGGCCTTGATAGATGATGGGATAGGCGATGAAATCCGAATACTTATGAACAATCATCGCCAGCTTCCAACGGTCGGTATAGTCTTCGATTCCATTCTCGGCATCTGGTTTCTTCAAGTGAAGAGTGATGTCTGTTCCGGGGTTCGGCTTTTCCGAGTCGGCCAGGGTATAGGCGCCATTTCCGGTAGACTCCCATCGAGTGGCAGAAGCTTCGCCGGCGCGACGTGTGACAATTACCACGCGATCGGACACCATGAAAGCCGAATAGAAACCCACTCCAAATTGCCCAATCAACTCGGCAAGGGCTTCTGCCGACTGCGACTCCTTCACGCGCTTTCGTAACTCCTGGGTGCCTGAGCGAGCAATCGTTCCGATATGGTCGATAAGTTCCTGGCGGCTCATCCCGATTCCGGTGTCGCTAACAGTCAAAGTTCGGGCGGTTAGATCCGGCTTAAGCCGTATCTCGTATTCATGACCAGCAGGAACTAACTCGGTATTAGTCAGGGCTTCGAATCGCAATCGATCCAGCGCGTCAGAAGCATTCGAAATCAGCTCTCGCAGAAAAATCTCTCTCTGTGTATAGAGAGAGTGAATCATCAAATTGAGCAGTTGAGCGGTTTCTGCCTGAAATTGGAAGTTCTCGATAACCGGAGCGGTCGCCATTACAGTTACTCCTGAAAGAAACGGCTGCGGGCCGGAAACCCAGCAACCTAGTGTCCATATTTTAGCTCAATGTGTTGAACAATCGTCAAAGTTCCCGTGGCCTGGTGGGCTAACTCGGAGCTAATGCTGAAGACAAGCCTGTGTCCGGTGGCCGCATCGTCGCGATCCATTTACGCGAGAATTACTCAGATAATCAGACTTTCCTTGTGGCTTCTTGATCTTCACCCGCTTCCTGCCCGTAGGTCAGGCCATTGCGGATATTGGATGTTTTTGGCAAGACCACCGTTGCGACACAGCCCTGCTTCCCCAGTCGATTCGTCAGTCCCAGTGAACCACCATGCGCCTCGCAGATCTGGCGAGAAAGGAGAAGCCCAATACCGCTGCCGTTCGGCTTCGTAGTGTAAAAGGGAACGAACGCATTGCTAGGGTTCATAAGTCCCGGGCCGCTATCTTCCACTGTCAGAATGACGTTGCCCTTGTCGAGACTCCACGTAAGGATAATTGATAACCGAGATTCTCCTGCAACACTGCCCGATCCGTTCAATGGTTCCGCGGCAGGCGCCGACGGAGATTCAAGCACGGCCTCGGCCGCATTGCGCAGTAAATTAATCAGCATCTGTTCGAGTTGATCGGAGTCCGCGGTTATGACTACTTCAGGGCCGGGAATCGCCGTTACATTGACGCGATCTTCGAGCGCGATTACGCGCTTTACGAGGGCTGAAATCGAACATTCGCGCAGCAGAGGCGGAGGCATCTGTGCCAACCGGCGATAGGCTTGCAGGAAGCGGTTCAGCGAGGCGACCCGATTCTCGATGATCTCTAAGCCTCGTTCAAAATCCCGACGATGTTCCGCATCAAGATTCGTTGCTGATAACCGTGCATTCAGGCTGCCGGCAATCGACTTGATCGGAGCCAGCGAGTTGTTCAATTCATGCCCGATCACTCGAATCAGACGTTGCCACGCCTGCCTTTCTTCTTCCCGCAGAGCGCGACTTACATCCGAGAGCACAACCAAAGTGTGCGGAACTCCTTGCTGGCGAAAGGCACAGCGCCGGACGAACCATCGGGCGCCACCCGCAAAAGAAAGAGACACAAGCGTTTCGTTCTCGCAAGATAGAGAACTCTCCAGCCCCAGCTCCGCGGCGGTTCTGCCTAGCAATTGCGCACTGGACTGTTGCAGAAGTCTCTGCCCCGCAGAATTCACGAGCCGCACTTTTTGCGCTGGATCAAAGGTGAAAATCGGAATTTCCACCTCCTCGACCACACGCTGTACGAGCGCGTTGGCCTCGAGGGCCCCGGTGCGGTTTTGGGCAAGGAGATCGGCCAGCGCGTTTACTTCCAGCGAGAGTTCGCCTAAGGCATCATCGGGAGCCGCTATGCGAGCACGGACCGTATAATCCTCTTCGCGTAATGCCCCGACGACATTAGCTAAAGTTTGTAAGGGACGGATGATGCGATCGCGCAGAGTTGCTCCGATGAGGAAACAAAGTAGAGCCTCCGTGCCCACCAAACCCAACTTCGCTGCGAGCGACCAATGTTGAAACCAAACCAGAACCGCACTGACAAGGAGACCAGGTGTAATAAGGAGCAGAGAAAGGCCCGTAATGCGCCTCCCGAGCGGAGCTCGATGTGATGTTCCCGGAATCCGATGTGTAGGTTCGCTCGCTCGTGGGCTA
Organism: uncultured Acidobacteriaceae bacterium; assembly: GCA_963771965.1. Taxonomy (GTDB): domain Bacteria; phylum Acidobacteriota; class Terriglobia; order Terriglobales; family Acidobacteriaceae; genus Sulfotelmatobacter. The sequence continues at coordinate 287,937 of CAVYVM010000011.1, read as the reverse complement.
GAGCCCATACTTTTCCATTCGCCGGTACAGCGCACCGCGACTCAAGCCCAGCGCTTCCGCAGCCTGAGTTACGTTGCCCTGAAAGCGCCGAAGCGCTTTACGAATCAGAATAGTCTCAACTGCCTCCAGACTCAATTCTTCGAGGTTTTGCGAAGCGGTGCGCGGCATGCCTAGGCCCAAATCGGCGGGTTGAATCTGCTCGGTAACGCACATCAGGACCGCACGTTCGACCGCGTGCTCCAATTCGCGAACGTTGCCCGGCCAGGAATGCTGTGTGAGGAGTTGCAGCGCAACGGGATCAAGACCCTTAATCTCACGCCGGTATCGCGAAGCGTATTGCTTAAGAAAATGCATGGCGAGCACAGGAATATCTTCCCGGCGGTCGCGCAAGGGCGGCAGGTGGATTTCCACCGTGTTCAGCCGGAACAGCAAGTCTTCCCGGAATTCGCCGCTTTGAGACGCGGTTGTCAGATCGGCATTGGTTGCCGCCAACACTCGGACATCGACCCGCCTCGTACGCGATGAACCAACGCGTTCCAACTCTCCTGATTCAAGCACGCGCAGCAGCTTGGCCTGCTGGCGCAGGGGGACATTGCCGATTTCGTCGAGGAAAATAGTGCCGCCATCCGCCAATTCAAACCTGCCGATACGATCGGTACGCGCGTCGGTGAATGCGCCCTTCACATGCCCGAACAGTTCGCTCTCGAACAACGCTTCAGCGAGTCCTCCTGTATTCACGGCCACAAAAGGACGCGCCGCCCGAAGTGACAGTGCGTGTACCCTGCGCGCAATGACCTCCTTGCCCGTGCCATGCTCCCCAGTAATTAAGACATTGGCCTGCGATGGCGCAATGCGGGACATCGTTTCAAGTACCGGCAGCATCGAAGGCGCCGTTGCAATAAACTCCGAACCTCCCTGGGCGTTCAGCAGTCGGTTTTCCGCTGCCAGACGTTCCGATTCCTCCAAGGCGCGATGCAACTCGATCTGCGTGCGTAGAATGGCAAGCAGGCGCGCGTTGTCCCATGGTTTCTGGATAAAATCGCGGGCGCCACGGCGCATGGCTTCGACCGCTAATTCCACGTTGCCCCACGCAGTCATCACGACGATCGGCAACGTGCTATCGATCGCAACGATTTCGGAGAGTAGATCAAGCCCTTCCCGGCCGGAAGTGGTATCGCGAGTGTAGTTCAGGTCGATCAATACCGCATCATAGGTGCAGTGTTTCAGCGCCTCCCGAACCAATTCGGGGGAACGCGCTAAGTCGATCTTGTAACCCTGCGGCTTGAGCAGCAGTTCGATGGCTTCGAGTATGTCCTGCTGGTCATCGGCCGCAAGAATCCGGGCCGTCCTGACCCCGCTCTTGCTTAGGACGGGAACACTGGTATCTCGCAGCTTTGCCGTTGTTGGCATGACTTATGGAGCAGAATTGCTGACGGTGCCTTTTATCGCATCCTGGACTTCGATTCCATTATGTTCCAAAGTGCTCGCCGTTGCACGGTCCAGCTCAACCTTGGCCTTTTCGTAGACCGTCATGGCTGAGAACAGATCGAGCTCGGAGAGCGAGAGATCGCGCTGAGCGGTCACCGTTTGGAAAATCGAGCCCGCGCCGAGATCCTGCTCCTTTCTTGTGATCTCGAAGGTGCGCTGTGCCAGATCGCGAGCCTTTCGCGCAGCATCCACGCGAGCAGCCGTCTGTTGCAGCGCGTACTCGGCATTGCGCACTTCGATTCTGATCTGCTTCTTCAACTCCTCGCGCCGTAACTCAGCCTGACGGTATTCAAGCTCGGAACGGTATTGGTCCGCTTTCGCCACGCGGTTTCGGATGGGAATGCTCAGGTTAAGACCGATGTAGTAATCGGGCGCTGTGTTGTTGAATGAATTTTGTAGCGCTCCCGAGTAGTCGATGGGCACGGTGGAAACGTTGGGAACTCCAGTGAGTGCAGGGTTATAGGCGGGGTTTAGAGGGCCTGCTAATCCAGACCCTCCGTAAAACCCCACGAGTGAGAGGGAGGGCAACAAGGCATTTCTGACAGCTTGACTGCTGATCCGGCGATTAGTCAGATCGAGATCGGACTGGGCAAATTCCGGGCGGTCTCGCAGTGCCTGAGCAATCAAATCCTGGACGGAATGGGCCGTCGGCGGCTGGACTTCCTGGAGGCGATCTGTTGGAATAACGCCAACTGCTTCAAGCACTGGATCGTCAAGGCTCCTAGTCAACGCGTTCTTTATGAGCAGCTCCTGCAATTGCAGGCTCGTGTGCGCGAGAGTGAGGTCCTGATCGCGTCTCGACACCTCAGCCTCGGAGCGCATCACGTCCATCTCAGGAATGCTCTGCAACTGAAGCTGCTTCCTTGCATTGTCGAGCGACTGTTGTGCGAAGGCGACGGACTGCTCGTTAACCTGCGCCTGCTCATACGCGTTCACTAAGTCCCAGTAGATATTTTCAATCTGGGTAATCGTGGCGATGACCTGACTTTTGAAGGCGATATCAGAAATCTTCTTGTTATTGTTTGCGATGCGAAGATAGCGCAGGTTAGGACCGAAACCGAATCCGGAGAGCAATTGCTGTTGAAGCGTAAAACGATACTGCGCGCTCAGTGCTGGAGATACGTTAAAGAGCGGGCTGTTTGTAGTCTGGCGGTTGTTATCGAATTCGAAAGAGATACTGGTGCCGGTCGAGAAGGCCTGACTGTAGTTAATATTGGCCTGTCCTGTATTGAGTTGCAGCAACGGCACACCATAAATTTGCAGGCTAGGCAATGGGGTGGTTTGATGCTCCGCGCCCACAACTGCGGTGATTACCGGATCATATGAAGCCACCGGGACGCCCGCGCCCAAGGTTGATTGCACCAGTCCGGATGCACCCGCGCCCGCGCCTCCAGCGCCGCCAGTTGTGCCGCCTGCGCCGCCACCGGGAGCCCCCGCTCCAAAACCTCCGACACCGCCGCCCGGGGTTCCTTGTACAACACCGGTATTCACGCCACGAAAAATACCGCCAGCCTGAGTGCGCAGTACGTCCGTGCTGGCAATTGGCAGGGTATACCGTGCGATGGCCAAGTCCAGATTGTTCTCAAGGGTTAACCGAATCGCATCTTTGAGCGACAAGTAAAGCTTGCCATCACGAATCAGCTGAGTGAGCAACGGTGAGTTGGTGAGCTGCAGCGGCGGAACTTTGCTCGACGAGTATGCGCCGAAGGGATTCTTCGACTTTGGCATATCGTACGAGACCGGCGCGCTGGTTTGAGCCCCCGCTCTGGTGGTAAGGCCGATCAGGAACCACGCCAGAAGCCGCCGGAACAGGCCTGGATAGGGGCTCTTTCTCATCGCTTCACGGCGCTCGCACTTCGAAGACCCGTGAACATGCCGTTCACGCATGTGCATCCTGCAGCAGTTTGTACAGTTCTTGTTCGGCCACGACCTTGCCATCAAAAAGATGAAGCTCACGCTGCGCCTGCTTGGCGAACCTAGGATCGTGCGTGACCATGCAGATGGTCGCTCCCTCGTTGTGCAACTCTTTCAGCAATTCCATGACGGCTTCGCCGTTCCGCGAATCGAGATTTCCAGTTGGCTCATCGGCGAGCAGGATGGAAGGATGTCCGGCGAGGGCTCGGGCAACTGCCACGCGCTGCTGCTGACCGCCGGAGAGCTGTGCGGGATAATGGTGAACACGGTGCGCCATGCCGACCCGTTCCAGCGATTCCATAACGCGGTTCTTACGCTCTACGGAAGGCATTTTGTGGCGGTAGGTAAGCGGCAGTTCGACATTCTCATACACGGTGAGATCACCAATGAGATTGAAGCTCTGGAAGATGAAACCAATTTCCTGATTGCGAATGCGCGCGCGCGCGGCAAAATCAAGGTGCTCCACAGGCTGGCCATTCAGTCGATACCCTCCAGCAGTCGGTGTGTCGAGCAGGCCGATGATCGAGAGCAGCGTGGTCTTGCCGCATCCCGATGGTCCGGACATCGCTACATACTCACCTTTGCGAATCGTAAGGTGGACCCCGGACAGAGCGTGGGTCTCAACCTCGTCTGTAAAGAAGGTTTTGGTCATGTCTTCAATCTGGATTAGCGTTTGTCCTGCCTCGGTCATAGGGTTATGCCTCGTCTGAGAGTTAATCAAGCCGAATGCGGTCGGTATTATCGTTGCGCGACATGTCGGAGAGGATGACGGTGTCGCCCTCATGCAACCCTTCAAGAATTTGAATTGAATTCACGGAAGCGCGCCCAACTTTTACCGGAACGCGCACCGCTCCCTTGCCGTCAGCGTCGAGTTTAAACAGGCTGATCGTGCTGTTTTCTTGTCCGAACGCCGGGCGACCGACATAAAGAACGTTGTTCAACTGCTCCAGGTCGATAGTTCCATCGACGCTTAAATCAGGCCGCGCGCCTTTGGGTAGTTCGCCCGTCAGAGTCACGTCGACAGTGACGGTTCCATTTTGTACTGCTGGATCGATTCGGGTTACCGTGCCGGATATAGTTCCGTTGTGCGTGTCGATCAACCCCATCTGGCCCATCTGGATGTCGCGGGCTTGTGTTTCCGGAACTTTCAATTCGGCTTTAAGGTGGTTGGGTTGCACTACTTTCGCCAGCATTGTACCGGGTAGTACGTGCTGGCCGACTTGAAGGGGTAAGTCAGTGAGCACTCCTTCAATTCCGGCGTGAACTTTCAACGCGTCCAACTGGTTTTGCTTGAGCTCTGCCATTGCGCGAGCCTCATCTACCCTGGCTTGCTGCTCGGCCACTTGCGACACAATTGCCTTTAGGTTGATGTCCAGCCGTTCGACTTCAATGTTGTTCCGCGTGGTGAGTTCATCTGCCTTGCTCTTGGAATTCTTGTATGCGAGTCCTGAAATCACACCGAGATCATAAAGCGCCTTATCGGTGTCAGACTGTAGTTTGGCCTGGCTGTAATCGGCGTTTACAGTTGCTGCGCCAGCCTTCTGGGTCATGAGATTGCTTTGCAGCGTTACTCGTAAGCTCTGAAGTTGAGCTTCCGCAGCCCTCAATTGCAGTTTGGCATCGACCGCCGCTTGTTCGACTTGCGGGTTGCTCATCTCCATCAGGACATCCTTCGCCGTGACTTTCGACCCTGGCAGCATGCGTATGCGAACCACGGTAGCTTCGGTCTCTGATGGGATTTGACGAATGAACTCCTGGCTGGGGACCAGCGACCCGAGGCCCCGGACTTGCCGAAGCATTACGCCGTGCTTGACCGTGTCGGTCCACACGGTGCTTCGCTCAAGTTCGGGAGCTGCTGGTTTGAGCCGGGAAACTGCCACCGTTACCGCGACGAGGCAGAAGATACCGATGGCCGCCGAGATGACTAGCCGACGTCGTTTTTGCTTTTTAAATTCTGGGCGCGCGATATCCATCGCAAAAGGATTATGCAATCCTAAAGCCAGAAATTGAGAGGCGTATCACATTGAAAACAAAGTAAAATAGGGATTCAAAGGAAGCTGATTCGGAGTTTGGTGTCCGCAGCCGGAATGCAAATGTCCATTTTCGGACATTATTGCTTGGTTTAGAGCTGGAGCCCATGACTTTACCAGCGCCGACGTACAGAAAATGTCAGATGCCGACCTCGCGGATGTCATCACGAACGGCAGAAACAAGATGCCCAAGTATTCAACTCTGAAGCCAGAGGAAGTTAAGGGGTTGGTGGCATACATTCGCACGCTGAAAAAATAACGGCGAGCATCGCATTGAGACTTGAAAGGAAATCCCCCAAGGCAGCGGATTCACCGCGGCGACAGCGAAAATGTCTGTGCTTGAAGAAGATGGCGGAGACGAAAGAAAGATTTCCATGAAGAACGGAAAAGGGGACCAGATCGCCGCTAGATTTTTCCTCTGCTAAAAACATCTACGGTAAACAGCCGAGGAAAAACTACGTTATTTCCCGTATAGACCTTCCAACCACCCGAGATTAAAGTCGGTTCTGTGAGCGTCTAATCCAGGAATTTACCCCAAGCAGAGAAGGTTATGCCGAATGTAAATTTGCCCTTCGTTAGCCTTAACCATTGGCGCGACCTCTATGTGTCAGCATTGTTCGAGACCGACAGAACCCGGCTGCCGGAGCGAATCGCGGAGGCAGAACGCGCCATCGTAGCCCGGGCACGAGAGTTGTTTTCCGCCGGCACCGATACAATCGAAGAAGACCAGGCGCTAGACGACGCTCTCTATTCGCTGCGGGCTTTGCAAAGCTGCCTTGAACTAAGGGCAATGGCGCACCCCGAATCTTCCTGCGATTCCATGCAATGGATGGCGGATTAAAAGGGTGTCGAAGTTTGATTAGTCCGTAGCGTCCAGTTGTTTTCGTGCTAAATACCAATCGGTGATTTCTAGGCCGTCACTGCCTGCAGCACGCTCTTCCGCGTCCGCTTGTGTGATGGGCGGAGGAACGATTACCGCGTCGCCTAGGTGCCAGTTGGCGGGAGTGGCGACATGATTCGCGTCACCCGTCTGCAGAGCGTCCACAACCCGCAGAATCTCGTCGATATTGCGTCCACAAGCCACTGGATAGTAGAGCAGGGCGCGAATCGTCTGTTTGGGATCGATAAAAAGAACCGCACGTACTGTCGCTGTATCGCTGGCGGCATCGTGCAGCATGCCAAACAAGCGAGCGACTTTCCGGTCGGGATCCGCAATCACCGGGAAAGGAATTTTGATTCCACTGGCCCCTTCGATATTCCGGATCCAGGCGATATGAGAAAAAACGCTGTCTACGGAACAGCCCATCAGTTGCGCCTTGCATTTCTCGAACTCATCATTGCGGCGAGCGAATTCGATGAATTCCGTGGTGCAAACCGGCAGAAAATCCCCAGGATAGGAAAAGAGAACAATCCACTTGCCCTTTGAGGTGTAATCGCTGAGGCGGAGAACGCCCTGCGTGGAATGGGACTCAAAATCCGGCGCCGGCTCGCCAATTCGAGGAATGCGCGGCACAGTCACCGCAACCATTTCAGTGCTCACAGGGCAACCTTGGCGCAAACCGGATGGCCGCAATCGCATGCGATTTCCGCTTCGCTTGATCCTGCTTCTTTGCAAAGCTTGCTGCAATATTTCTCTCCCGCCGTTGGGACACAAATGCACGGCAAATGCGCGCACTTGTCGGATTTCTTGGTTATAGCCATTACCCCTCGTTAAACTTTCTTGAGTTAACAACTTCCAATGCGGCACGAAAGTTTAAGCTCAGTCACAGCGTCTTCTAGAAATACGCGAACCCGGCAAAGCGGGGCATAGGTAAGGCAAGGCAGATTGGGGCAGAAATGGCTGTATGTCCAACGCCTTGACGTCGGTTATCGTAGGTGTCATTTCATCCAACCGACCGCCTTCGGAAGACATCAAAGCGCTGCACACTTGGGGCGATGGAATTTCCGACATAAGGGACTACTCCCCGACGCGAGGAGATAAAAATGGCGGTAAATACAAACTCATCGACTAAACTCTCCGTTCGAGGGGCGGGAGATTTCCATTGCTGAATCACACAGCGCCAACCTTGTGGCCTGGAAAACCCTATCCGCTAGGGGCAACCTGGGACGGTGAAGGGGTGAACTTCGCAATCTTCTCTGAACACGCGGAGAAGGTCGATCTCTGTTTGTTCGATCCCAGCGGCCGCCGCCAGACTCACTGCCTGAGCCTGAGCGAGCAAACCGATCAGGTCTGGCATTGCTACCTGCCGGAAGCTCGTCCCGGCCTGCTGTATGGCTATCGCGTCTACGGTCCCTATGAACCATCAAAGGGGCTGCGCTTCAATCCCCACAAACTTCTTCTGGATCCTTACGCGAAGCAGATACATGGTGACATGAGATGGAGCGATTCACATTTTGGTTACCGGATCGGGCATAAACAGGAGGATCTTTCGTTTGACCGTCGGGACAGTGCTCCCGGCATGATGAAAGGTGTGATCGTCGACCCTTCGTTTACGTGGGGAGCTGACCGGCCGCCGCGCATCCCCTGGCATCAAAGCGTAATCTACGAGATGCACGTGAAGGGTTTTACAAAGAGTCACCCTGAAGTTCCACCGCCGCTGCGAGGAACCTATGCCGGGGTCGCCACCACCCCGGTCATCGATTACTTCAAGAGACTTGGCATTACGGCCGTTGAATTGATGCCTGTCCATACCTTCGTAGATGATCGCCGGTTAGTGGAACAGGGTCTCCGCAATTACTGGGGGTATAACACGATTGGATTTTTTGCTCCGGAGCCCCGCTATTCTGCAACCGGAACAATTAACGAATTCAAGACCATGGTGAAGACCCTGCACTCGGCGGGAATCGAGGTGATTCTCGATGTGGTCTATAACCACACTGCCGAAGGCAATCAGCTTGGCCCAACCTTGTCCTTTCGTGGAATCGACAATCCGGTTTACTACCGTGCAATGGCCGACAATCCACGCTATTACATGGATTACACCGGAACCGGCAACACGCTGAACATGCGACATCCGCGAGTGTTGCAGCTCATCATGGACAGCCTTCGCTACTGGGTAACCGAGATGCACGTCGACGGCTTTCGCTTCGACCTGGCGGCAACTCTGGCGCGGGAGTTACACGAAGTCGATCGACTCGGAGCTTTTCTCGACATCATTCATCAGGATCCACTGCTGTCTCAAGTCAAGTTGATCGCCGAGCCTTGGGATTTAGGGGAAGGCGGCTATCAGGTCGGTAAGTTTCCAGTTGGCTGGGCGGAGTGGAACGATCGCTACCGGGATGCGGTTCGATCTTACTGGAAAGGAGATGGCGGGCAGATTGGTGAGTTAGCCTATCGCATCACCGGTTCGAGCGACTTATATGCTCGTAGCGGACGCAGGCCGTACGCCAGTATTAACTTCGTAACCGCTCATGATGGTTTCACCCTGCAGGACTTGGTCAGTTATAACCAGAAGCATAACGAAGCCAATGGCGAGGACAATCGTGACGGCACCGACAACAATCGGAGCTGGAATTGCGGAGTGGAAGGACCAACAGACGATCCTGTTGTAAAAGCATTACGAAGCCAACAGAAGCGCAATTTCCTGGCAACGCTTTTCTTGTCGCAGGGAGTGCCCATGCTGCTCGCCGGCGACGCAATCGGCCACTCTCAAAACGGAAATAACAATGCCTACTGCCAGGACAACGAGATCAGCTGGATCGATTGGAGCGAGGGTTCGGCAGATATGGATTTGTTGTCCTTCGTCGGGCGGCTGATTAACTTGCGCAAGAATCATCCTGTGTTTCGTCGACGAAACTTTTTTCAGGGGCGCGCAATTAAGGGGGCAGGAGTAAAGGATATCCTCTGGTTGATGCCCGATGGTCGGGAGATGACGGACGAGGAATGGAGACAACAGCCGGTTCAGATATTGGGAATGTTTCTTTCGGGTGAAGGCCTTGAGGAGCAGGACGAACGAGCCCGGCCGATTACCGATCAAAACTTTCTTCTTTTAATGAATGCGCATCATGAGTCGGTCCCTTTCTTGCTTCCGACGGTAGCCTCCGGGATGGGATGGTTAACTTTGGTCGACACATCTTGCCAGACGACGCGCGGTATTCCGACTGTCTACGATGCGGGGTCGAGCTATCCCCTGCAGGTGCGATCATTAGTTGTGCTGCAGGAACGCCAAAAAAATCGAGTGCGCGCTAAGGACCGAAGGCATGAAACGTAAACATGTAATGCCGTTTGGGGCCGAGTTCCGGGAGGATGGTTCGGTTCGTTTCCGGCTCTGGGCACCCAAGGCGCAGCGTGTCCAAGTTGCACTTGAAGGTAAGAATTCGCGGACGCTGTCCCTTGTTCGTCATGACGAGGGATGGTTTGAGCTCCTGACACGTGAAGCCGGTGCAGGCACGTGTTACAAATTCCAGATTGACGGGCGACTAAAAGTGCCAGACCCGGCCTCGCGATTTCAGCCTTCCGATGTGAACGGGCCCGGTGAAGTCGTTAATCCTTCAACATTCGAGTGGCAAGACGAGGAGTGGCGTGGCCTGCCTTGGGAAGAAACCGTCATCTACGAACTGCATGTGGGCACGTTTACGCGAGAGGGAACTTTCGCCGCGCTTCAACAGAAGCTTAATTACCTTGCGGAGTTGGGAGTCACTGCTCTCGAACTCATGCCAGTTTCCGATTTTTCTGGAGGGCGAAACTGGGGCTACGACGGCGTTTTGCCGTACGCACCCGATAGTTCTTACGGCACTCCCGAGGATCTTAAGAACTTGATCCAAGCAGCCCACCAAAAAGGGCTGATGGTATTTCTGGATGTCGTCTACAACCACTTTGGTCCAGAAGGAAACTATCTGCGCGAGTATTCCCCGGAATTCTTTACTGATCGTCATCGAACCCCCTGGGGCGATGCAATTAACTTCGCCGGTCGCGGAAGTCGAGTCGTTCGTGACTTCTTTATTCACAATGCACTTTATTGGTTGGAGGAGTATCACTTTGACGGTTTGCGCCTTGATGCGGTGCACGCGATTGTCGACGACTCCGCCCCAGACATTCTGACCGAGCTTGCTGAAACTGTCAGAAAAACGTTCGGAGAAAAGCGACACGTCCATCTTGTGCTTGAGAATTACGACAACGCTGCGCGGTATCTCGATCGAGACAGCCAAGGTCGAGCTCGTTGGTATAACGCGCAGTGGAATGACGATATCCACCATGTGCTTCACGTTCTAACCACGGGAGAAAAAGACGGCTACTACTCGGACTATTCGCAACAGCCGATCCAATCCTTAGGCCGCTGTCTTACCGAGGGCTTCGCTTACCAGGGCGATCGATCGGAGTATCACCAAGCTGTGCGAGGCGAGGTAAGTAGTCACTTGCCGCCGACTGCATTTGTCTCATTCTTACAGAACCACGACCAGGTCGGAAACCGAGCCTTCGGAGAGCGCATTACATCACTTGCGGACGAGCAGGCCGTGAAAGCCGCCATGGCGATTCTGCTGTTGGCGCCTTCTCCGCCTCTTTTGTTTATGGGGGAAGAGTTCTCCGCGAGGACGCCGTTTTTGTTTTTTTGTGACTTTGACGGAAAGCTTGCGGCGGACGTGACACGGGGAAGGCGCGCCGAGTTTGCCGGCTTCCGCCAGTTCCGTTCGCAAGAGATGCGCGAGCGAATTCCCGACCCCAATAACGAGCAGACATTCATCCGTTCGAAGATCGACTGGCAGAGCATCGAGGGGGAGCAGGGCCAGAACCGGCTTCAGTTCTACCGCGCTTTGCTCGCGTTGCGGAAGAAAGAGATTTTGCCTCTACTGCATTGCGCAGAAACCCGTGCCGATTTTCGAACCTACGCGCAGGGTGGCATTGCCGTGGAGTGGCGTTTGGGCGATGCGGTGCTATCGTTGGTGGCGAATCTAAGTTCCGCTGCGACGGCTGCGATACCGCGCCCCTGTGGTCGTGATATCTATGTCAGCTCATCTGATCTGTCTGCCGACCTTGATCTTGGGCAAAAGCAAATCGAGATGCCTGCCTGGTCGGTTGCGTGGTTCCTTTGTCCATGAAAGCGAATCGCATTCCGCTGGCGACCTATCGACTGCAATTTAGTCGTGACTTCACTTTCGCCCAGGCCGCTGATCTTGTGCCTTATCTCTCAAGCCTTGGTATCTCGCATGTCTATGCCTCTCCATATCTAATGGCGAGGCCGGGCAGCACTCACGGCTACGACATCATCGATCACAGCCGGTTGAACCCGGAACTTGGAACCGATGCAGACTATGAACATTTTGTCGATGAGCTACACAAGCATGGTATGGGACAGATACTCGATATCGTGCCCAACCACATGGGAGTAATGGGCAGTGACAATGCCTGGTGGATCGACGTTTTAGAGAATGGAGAATCTTCGAGCTATGCGGAGTTTTTCGATATTGACTGGCAACCACTGAAAGAAGAGTTGGACAACAAGATCCTAGTACCTGTGTTAGGAGATCAGTACGGCAAGGTGCTTGATGCAGGGGAGTTGAAACTTACTTATGACAAGGGCAAAGGAGAATTCAGCATTTTCTTTTTCCAACATAGGTTTCCGGTAGATCCCAGCGAGTACCCCCGTATTCTTTCCCGAGGCCTTTCTCACCTTGAGCAAGTGCTGGGAGCTCAGCACGATCAACTGTTGAAGTTTCAAAGCCTGATCGCTGCATTCATCCACTTGCCAAGCCGAAGTGAGATGTCGCCAGAGAAACGTGCGGAACGGTTGCGCGACAAAGAAATTCATAAGCGCCGCCTGCAGGCGCTTGGTGATAGCTCCGCGGCAGTAGCAGAATCTATTGAGATGAGCATACGTGAAATCAACGGCACACCGGGTGACTCCGCAAGCTTCAACGATCTCCACGATTTGATTAAAGCGCAGGCTTACCGGCTCGCGTATTGGCGAGTGGCGGCAGACGATATTAACTACCGCAGGTTTTTTGACATCAACGATTTGGCTGGGTTGCGCATGGAGAAGAACCAGGTCTTCGAAGTAACTCATCGATTAGTCTTGGACCTGATCCAACAAGGTAAGGTGGCTGGATTACGGATCGATCATCCCGACGGACTGTATGATCCTGCTCAATATCTCGCCCGTTTACAAGGCGCGTCGGACGAGCAATCGCGAGGCAAAAAGCGCGATGCAAACTCAGTCTACATCGTCGTCGAGAAAATACTCATCGGAGATGAGCAACTGCCGGATGACTGGCCGGTAGATGGAACAACCGGCTACGACGTTCTTAATTTGGTAAACGGGCTGTTTGTCGATCCGACGTCTCTCGACAGGATGACTCGTACTTACCGAGCCTTCATTAAACGACCGATCAATTTCGAAAACCAGCTCTATCGAAGTAAGAAGATCGTAATGCATGCGGCGTTGGCGAGTGAACTGAATGTATTGGCCAATGCACTCAGCCGCATTGCGCTCTCCGATCGTCATACTTGCGATTTCACAGTGAACGGATTGCGCGACGCCATCAGCAAAATCGTTGCTTGCTTTCCTGTTTACCGTACATACATCTCCGGCAATCAAATGTCTGCGACTGACCGGGCAAACATCGAACGCGCGGTGGCGTGCGCCAAGAAGGAAAGCCCTGGCGCTGACGCGACCGTATTCGACTTCACTCGACATGTGCTGCTTGCACCGGCCGACGCGGATGAGATCAGTTCTTTCCAGAGTGCGGCGATTCGGTTTGCCATGAAATTCCAGCAGTTCACCAGTCCGGTTATGGCGAAGAGTATGGAGGACACGTCGTTTTATCGCTACCACCGCCTGACTTCGCTGAATGAAGTGGGGGGGGATCCACAAAGATTCGGAACCCCGGCAGACATGTTCCACAGGAAAATGCAGGACCGCGTGAGCCATTGGCCGCACAGCATGCTCACTACATCGACTCACGACAGCAAGCGTTCCGAGGACGTACGGGCGCGCATCAACGTGCTTTCTGAGATTCCCGTGGTCTGGGGCAGGAAGGTTCGCCGGTGGAGAGATCTGAATGTCGCCAGGAAAATTGATATCGCCGGCACCTCCGCGCCGTCGCTAAATGACGAATATCTCCTATATCAAACTCTGCTCGGGGCGTGGCCGGCGGATGAAGCCGAAGCGATGCAACCGGATTTCTGCCGTCGAATTACGGAGTACATGGTCAAGGCAGTCAGAGAAGCGAAAGAGAAGACGAGCTGGGCAAACCCGAATGCTCCGTACGAGGAAGCCGTGCGCAACTTCGTCGAAGCAGTCCTCGCGTTTAACGAAGGCAATCAATTTCTAGCCGATTTTTTGCCGTTTCAAAAAGACATCGCAAAACTGGGCATGCTCAACAGTCTGTCACAGACGCTGCTGAAGCTTACCTGTCCCGGGGTTCCCGACATCTACCAGGGCAGTGAACTGTGGAATCTCAGCTTGGTGGACCCGGACAGCCGACGCGCGGTCGACTATGAACGCCGCCAAAATGTTCTGCGCGAATTCCAGCTCTTGGACTCGAAGCCCTCTAGTTGCTTGAGCTCGATCATTCAGAAATTGACAGAGAATATGGCAGACAGCCGGATCAAGTTGTATCTGACGTGGAAAGCGCTAAATTGCCGAAAGCAGTATGCCGCTCTTTTTCAGGAGGGAGAATACGTCCCTTTGAATGTCGCGGGAGGTAAGGCCGACCATTTAGTTGCTTTTGCGCGCCGGCACGCCGGGCTTACCGCAATTGTGGCCGTTCCGCGGCTGTGGACTCGGTTACTTCAAGAACCTAAGGCATCGCCACTGGACGCCGCAATTTGGAAAGACACGCTCGTGGAACTTCCTTCGAATTGCGTGTCGCGAACCTTTCACAATGAATTTACTTCAGACACCGTTTCGGTTGAGGAGTCCGATGCGACCACGTTCATTCGAGCTTCAGTATTGTTCTCGAAATTTCCGGTGGCGCTAGTTAACACAGGTCCCCGACGTCGTCAGACAAAAGTAGTTCACTCCTAGAAAAAAGTGTCCAAAATCATCGGGGATGCATCTCCTCTAAGAAGCGCGCAAAGCGCCATCGTTCGGAGTAAGATGGCAGCTCAATTCTGGAAAAGGAAACGTGGCTATGATTTTCGGAATGTCCACAGCGACGTACACTCTATTGCACGTACTGGTCAGCCTGATCGGGATCGGTTCGGGATTCATTGTGCTTTATGGGTTCTTCACAGGTAAACGGCTCGATCTCTGGAACTTGATTTTTCTGGTCACAACCGTGGCGACCAGCGTCACTGGCTTCGGTTTTCCCTTTGACCATCTCCTGCCCTCGCACAAGCTTGGCATCCTGTCGTTGGTGGTGCTGGCGATCGCGATTCCGGCGCGCTACGTGTTTCATCTTGCGGGAGCGTGGCGTAGGACATACGTTATCACTGCGTCGATCGCGCTTTACTTCAACGTGTTTGTCCTGGTCGCGCAGTCCTTCATGAAGGTACAGCTGCTACACGCCCTGGCCCCGACGCAGCAAGAGCCTCCTTTCCTGATCGCGCAACTCGTCGTTCTGCTAATTTTTATCGGCCTCACGATTGTCGCGGCTAGGAGATTTCGCGCCGAGCCGGTACGACCGGCACGGGCCGCCTAATCGGTATTTTTTCGTTCATGCAAAGCCGAGCCCGTACATGCAACACATCATTTATTGGGAGAGAATTCATATATGTCGATTCGACCAGTGAAGCGAGTCATTCAATCGAAGCCAACGCTTGAAGGCGCGGGCGTGCACTTGCGCCGCGCTTTCGGTTTCGGAAACACAAAGGATTTCGATCCCTTTCTTTTGCTCGATGATTTTCGCAATGACGTTCCGGAGGACTATCTGGCCGGATTTCCCTGGCATCCGCATCGCGGGATCGAGACAATCACTTATGTGCTGGCGGGAACCGTGGAACATGGCGACAGCATGGGAAACCGTGGCGCTATCGCCGCCGGAGACGTGCAGTGGATGACTGCGGGCAGCGGGATTATTCATCAGGAGATGCCGAAGGGCGACCAGTCCGGCCGGATGCATGGCTTCCAGTTGTGGGCGAATCTTCCGTCGTCGCTCAAAATGACTGCGCCACGTTATCAGGAGGTGAAAGCTGCGGAGATTGCGGAAGTCACGGATGATGACGGCACTCATGTGCGGGTAGTTTGTGGAAATTTCTGGGGGAAGAAAGGTCCGGTGGATGGAATTGCGGCCGATCCGATTTACCTGGACGTTTCAGTTTCGCCGGGAAAGAGAAAGACGTTGCCGGTCGAAACAACTCGCCACGCGTTTGCTTATGTATTCGGTGGCGGCGGCAAGTTCTGCAATGCGTCGGGTCCGCTCGCTGTGCCGACCGAGGCGGTCAAATGGCTCGACACTGCGCCTCCGGTCGAGGCCGATAATCGCTCGCTGATCTTGTTCGACCGGGGCGACGAGGTCACCGTGCAGGCTGGCGGCGATGGGATCCGCTTCCTGCTGGTTTCGGGTAAACCTCTTGAAGAACCGGTAGCCTGGTACGGTCCGATCGTGATGAACACGCAACAGCAACTGCAGCAGGCATTCACGGAGCTGCAGGAAGGGACGTTCCTCAAAGAGGGAAAAAAGTAAAACATTCCATGCCGCACGCGATCGCTGACCAACCGGAATGCTGGCCCCCTCTTCCTTTGGAGTCATGGAAAGATACCTACGCCACGCTTCACATGTGGACCCAGATGATCGGTAAAGTTCGGCTGCGCCTGACGCCGCTGGTGAATCATTGGTGGAATGTTCCGCTGTACGTGTCGGCGCGCGGTCTCTCTACTTCTCTCATTCCATACAGCCAGCGTGCGTTCGAACTTTGGTTTGATTTCATCGGGCACCGTCTGGTGCTCGAGACCAGTGATGGTATCTCGAAATCGCTTGCTCTGAAGCCACAGTCCGTGGCGGAGTTTTATCATGAATTGATGGAGGTGCTTCGATCCGCCGGGATCGAAGTGAAAATCTGGAGAACGCCGGTCGAAATTCCCAACCCAATTCCCTTCGATGAGGATCGCGTACATGCGTCGTACGATCCCGCATCGGTTGAGAAATTCTGGCACATTCTGTTGTCAGTAGACGCGGTCTTCACGCAATTTCGGGCGGGATTTGTAGGCAAGAGCAGCCCGGTGCATTTCTTTTGGGGAAGCTTCGATCTTGCGGTCAGTCGATTTTCCGGTCGGCTCGCTCCGGAGCGGCCCGGTGCCGACTTCATGACTCGCGAAGCGTACTCCCACGAAGTAAGCAGCGTTGGCTTCTGGCCAGGGGCTGGCGACATTAAAGACGCTGCGTTTTATTCCTACACGGTGCCTGAACCCAAGGGATTCAAAGAGGCACGGGTTCGGCCCGCATCTGCTTACTATCAAAAGCAGGCTTCGGAATTTCTCCTGATGTACGAGGACCTGCGCAAAAGCGAGTCGCCGACTGCCGCGTTGCTCGACTTTTGCCAGTCCACGTATGAAGCCGGAGCCAGCCTCGGCAACTGGGATCGCAAGGCGCTGGAACGATAACTGCCCTTCTCTGACTGGCTTCCTTGTCCAGGTCCAGTGCGCCACGAATCACTTCGACGTTATGATCTCTGCCTATGAATCTGCGTCTGCTATGTGCCTTCGTGCTGCTCGGTAGTGTCTCGTCTCTGAGCCAACAACCCTTTCTAGATTCCCCTCAGTCGCGTTGCGTGACGAAGCAAACAGCGAAGCGACGCCTCTTTTCAATGTGCAGGATCAATCAGAATTGTATGCGTACGAGATATTCAATTTTGTCGACGGCAAACGCATGGTGGGAGAAATACGCGACGCCGTCTCGGCGGAGTACGGTCCGCTGCCGGTGGATTTGGTGGCCGACTATCTGAACGCCTGTGCAGAAGCTAAACTTCTCAGCTGGAAATAAATCGAAGATCGCGATTGGGAGTATGACTTCGGCGATCAATTCCTCGATCTAGCTATGGAGTCGGTGCCGGGGCGTCGATCGTTCCAACCAGGCCGGTGCGGCCATCCTGTACCGCAAGGCGCATCTGGTTGTTGCCAGGCTGGGGGTCTACATCCATGTGCATCATTACCCCCTGTTGCAAAATTTTCTCATAAGTACTCGCATCGAAGGATTGATCGACCTTCTGTTTCTGGCTGGTTAACATTTTTCCGGCTGGAGAGTAGACGGCAGCGTAGATTGAGAAATTCAAGTGTTTGCCACCGGCTGTGTCCTCCGTGGACAGAGTGTGGGCGTCGACTAGGAAACTCACTCCAATTTTGTCCTTTGCAGAATTGGCAGAAGGCGGCTTGACTTGCGCGGTGAAGGCAACCAGGGTCGAGGGCACAACGTCTCCGAGAGCAGAAACGACTTCCATTTGAGGGTTATAACCCTTGGTTAAAGTGGGATCGATGGCGTAGTAGCCTCGGCGGTTCTGAACGTCCACGCCGTCGCGCTTTACCTTCACCTTAATCTGGCGGTATTTGCCGTCATATTTTTTGTTGTCCGGGTAATAGCCCAGAGTGTAGGCCGCGAACTCGTCATCGACGGCGCGCTGCACTCCGACTTTAATTTCGTTTTGATTAACATAGGCGCGGCCGCCGGTCTCGCGCGCCATTTCTCGCATGGTCTCTTGCGCGTCGTTATCGAGCGAAAGGGAAAGTCCGCGGGCATCCACCGGGTAGACCGCAACCTGAGCGCTGGCCAGCCGCGAGGCCGTCTCGCGGATTTCCTCGGCATGCGACTGCCGGAAGGTCTCCGCGTAATTACCTGCAGAGTGTTCGCCGACCCTGCGCGTATTCAAACTAGGCAAGTCCTCCGCCAGTTCGGCCTCGGTCATGGTCCGATTTTCTGGAATGAAAGAAAACGGCAGATCTCCGGTCACCCAAATAAGATTTTTTCGTCCGGGTATTCCTCCCAGGATGCGCGAGATGCTGGTCAACGCGTTCAAGGTCAGCACGGCCCATTGGTCTTTGGCGTATGCAACCTGGGCGCCCTCGAAGGATTGGAGTGCCGCTTGGGCGATCCCTATCGACGCATCAGCCCCGCCCCCGCCCCCTCCGCCTCTTCCGAACCCCCCCGAACCCGAAGTACCGCTGTCACTCGGCGCTGCCGTGCTGGCATCCAGGGTCGTGACAGTGGAGCTTGGTGTTGACCCTCCCGGCTCGTTGCTCGTGGGAGGCTGTCCTCCGCCAACCAGCGTCTGTTGTTGGGGCTTGTACGCCTGCAATGCCGTTTGCAGAATCTGAGGATCGGTTGTGAAGTCCTGCAGAACATGTAGCGGCCCCGTAAGAGTGAAAATCGCCATGCGCTCGCCCGGCTTGAACTGTTGCTTTACGAATTCCAACATCTGCCTGCGGGCATAAGCTTGATCGGTGAACGGGGTGTTCAACGCATCGAGCAGCAAGACCGTGATTGCTTTCCCTGGCGAACGGTACTGCGACCGGTTTGAGTAAATCCCGGGGGGCAATTGCGGCGGCTGGGGAGGGGCATTCTCCTCGGGCGTCACCAGGCTGGAAATCTTTTGCTGTTTACCGTTTTCTTCCACCACAAAATCTTCAGGATGAAGACCGGTGATGGCTTTGCCCTGCTTATCGGTGACTACCACATCCACCAGCACCATGTGGGTGCTTACGCGTATGGTGGGCGCAGGCGGCGGGGTAGATGCCTGCGGAGTTTGGGCTGCGGCCGCTACGGCAATCAGCGCAATCGCTAAAGACATTTGAAGACGGGAGAACCAGTGCCGAAGGGTGGTCATGAGACCTCCTGGTCGATCTACGAAGGAGTAACATTAGTATTTTCTAGTTTGGCTTGCAACCGTTTTTGTCGCTTTGATGATCCAGATGGCTGTCCGACCCCAATTTTGTGGCGTGCTTCCCGGCAGCTTCCTTATTGCTTGCGTGCTCCTTTTGTTTGCAAGCAGCGTCGCCGGTCAGTCACAGAGTCAGCCCGTGACATCGCTGATACACGAAGGACAGAGCGCGCTTGATGCCGGCGATTATGCCGCTGCGGTAAGCGCCTTCGAGCGGGCACGGCAAGCCGCGCCGGAAAATCTGGCGGTCAGTCGCGGGCTGGTGCTCAGTTACTTGCAGGAGAAAAGGCTAGATGATGCAGAAGCCCTGGGCGAGTCCGCGGTACCGCGCTGGCCTCGCGATAGTCAGCTTCGGCACTGGCTCGGCTTGGTTTATTTCAAGAAAGGGGCGAACTCGAAAGCATTGGAGGCACTGCAACAAGCCGAAAGGTTGAACGGTTCTGAAGCTGGCATCCACTTCGATATTGCCCTCGTGTTGCTGTCGGACAATCGGTATCCCGAAGCTGCGGATGAGTTGGAGGAGGCTATTCGATCAGATCCGAAGACCGCTTTGCCCTACGTCCTTTTAGGGCGGGCATATCAGAATACAAACCGCAGCCTGCAGGCGATCGAACAATTTCAGACGGCGTTGCGTCTGGAGCCGCAGCTTCCTCTGGGCCACTACCATCTCGGCTTCGCTTATGCGAGCCTCGGGCAAAACCGGGAGGCGATTGCCGAATATAAAAAAGAGCTCGTGCGATCTCCCAACGACGCTCCCGTGCTTTATCAACTTGGCCATTGTCTGTTAGCCGAAGGCGAATGGAAGTCGGCGGTCGCGCAGTTGCAGAAGGCGACGGAAATTGATCCGCAGAACTTTGATGCCCTCTATGATTTAGGCAAAGCGTTGCTCTCGCACGGCGAAGCAGAGGGCGCGATTCTTGTGTTGCGCCGAGCGATTGCGTTGAAATCCTCAGACCCGAGCGCACACTACCAGTTGGCGCGGGCCCTCGAGAAAAGCGGCGAAAAAGAACTGGCGCAGCAGGAGTTTGAAACCTTTGCAGTCCTGAAGAAAGCGCAGCCAGTAACCGGAGGGATGGCCACAGGGCCGATCCATTAATGGCGAGGCTTAGGTCATTCAAAGGGGTCGTGCTTCTTAGACTTCTTAGCGCAGCTTGTTTAGCTGGCACGGCGTTTTGTCAAAACTCGCCTTCGCCGTCTCCAGTTCATTCGGTCCCGTCGGATCGGAAATCAGTTAGTCCATCCAGCAAGAAGCAGGGCGGCGCGCCTTCTTTGGCCTCTTTCACCGACGTCGCTCATGCTGCCGGCATCGATTTCCACCTTACCTGCGGCGGCGCGGAGAAACGCTACATCATGGAATCGATGTGCGGCGGAATCGCGGTTCTCGACTATGACAATGACGGCTGGATGGACATCTTCCTGGTCAACGGATCGACGCTCGAAGATTTGCAGACCAAGAAGTGCCATCCCAGCAAGCTTTATCACAACAATCACGACGGCACTTTCACCAACGTGACGGTCAAGTCTGGGCTTACTCATTGCGGCTGGGGATTTGGCGTGGCTGTCGGCGACTACGACAACGATGGCTGGGAAGATCTCTATATCAATTATCTCGATGGCGGCGTGCTTTATCACAACAATCACGACGGTACCTTCACCGATGTGACCGGCAAAGCGGGCGTAGACAATGCCGGGCGTTGGGGCACCAGCGCTGCGTTTGGCGACTACGATAATGACGGCTACCTCGATCTCTACATTGCCAACTATGTGGACCTTGATCTCAAGCATTTACCAGAATTTGGCCAGGGACCGTTTTGCCAATATCGCGGCATCCCGGTTTCATGCGGACCGCGCGGTCTGAAAGGTGGGCGGGACCGTCTGTATCACAACAATGGCGACGGCACGTTTACTGACCTTAGCGAAAAACTCAATATTGATCCCGATTCTTATTACGGGCTGGGCGTCATGTGGCTCGACTACGACCTTGACGGTTGCCCCGACCTATACGTCGCCAACGATTCGTCGCCCAGTCTGCTCTACCACGGAGATTGTAAGGGCGGATTCACCGAGGTGGGCGTGCAGGCGGGAGTTGCCTACAGCGCGGATGGGCGGGAACAAGCGGGTATGGGCGTCGATTCGGCCGATTACGACAACGACGGGTGGCCGGACATTATAAAAGCGAATTTTTCCGACGACACGAATAACCTATATCACAACGACCACAAGCGCGAGTTCACCGATATGGCCGGGCCCGCGGATTTTGGGCTGGTAAGCATTCCGTTTCTTGGCTTCGGAATTAAGTTTCTCGATTTCGACAACGACGGGTGGAAGGATATTTTCGTCGCCAATGGGCATGTGAATCCGCAAGTCGATCATCATTCCTTTGGCGTTACCTATGCCGAGCGATCACTGTTGTTTCACAATCTGCGGAATGGGAAGTTTGAAGAGATTGGGATGAAGTCGGGGTTGGCGCTTACCCGTCGTTATGTCGCCCGCGGTGCCGCTGCTGCCGATTTTTTCAACAGTGGCAGGGAAGACTTGCTCGTCAGCGTGCTCGACGGGCCTCCGCTCCTGTTGCGAAACCAAACTGCCAAGCCCGGACATTGGCTGCGCATTAAGGCCGTTGGCACGCGTTCGAATCGCGATGGGTTTGGCGCTCGAGTGGAGGTGAAGGCCGGAGGCCTCACCCAGATGGCCGAGGTTCGCGCGAATTCGAGTTTCGAGTCGGCCAGTGATCCCCGGCTGCATTTCGGTTTGGGTGCGGCAACCCGGGTTGACTCCATCACCATTCATTGGCCGTCGGGCAAGATCGAGACCCTAGGCCCGCAGAGCGTCGATCAGGAGTTAGTTTTGCGGGAGGGAAGCGGGGCAACCGGGAACCCGGGACCAAAGCCTCCAGAGAAGCTTTAAGAAAACCGTAGGCGAATATTTAAGAGGCGCAGGGCTACTTCACAGACGCGTTAGCCTGTCTCGCTCCCCACACGCCACCCACTGCAAGCTTGCATCGACCGTTAGGACAAGCCAGACTAGGTCCTTCAAAGTTCATTCCAAATTGCGGTGGATGACCGCTCGTTCCCTCCAGTTTCTCATAGTACAAAACGACTAGGAACTTGTAACTCATTGATTGCTAAGAGGAAGCCTTTTGGACAGTGACGTGCTTTGATCCCGACAAGCACGGTGAGGAACTGTCTTACCAAATGCTCTCAATCTGTTCTTCACAACGAATCAATAAACATAAGCCTTGACAGCAGCCGTCGTGAAAGTGCAGAATGGCGCGCATTTTACGATTGGGTTGTGATTTATGGTGGCCTGCGGGTGTGAGTCGTTGGGTTGGGTCCGATGTCAAGTTAGGAAGTTTGGGGTTTCCAAAGAAAAAAGCTTGGGAGGGGTGGAGTTATGACAAAGCTTCGGTTTTGCCTGGTGGCGATTTGTATCGCAACGTTGACGTTAGCTGCGATGGCGCAGATTCAGAACGGCCAATTCACTGGCACCGTTACCGACGCGTCGGGCGCCTCGCTCGCTGGTGCAAAGGTCACCATGACCAATTCGGCCACCAACCTCTCGGTGTCAACCACGACGAATGGAACCGGCGTTTACTACGCGAAAGAATTGCCAATTGGTGTCTATAAGATTACGGTCGAGGCCTCCGGATTCAAGACCTTCGAGAACGCCGGTGTAACCTTGGACGCCGGCACCATCGCCCGCGTGGACGTGAAGATGCAGTTGGGCGCAGCGCGTGAGGTTGTGGAAGTTACAGGCGAAGCATCGCAGGTGAATACAGAAGAGGCTAAGTTAGCCACAACAGTCGGCAGTGCCCAGATTGAAAACCTGCCGCTCAATGGCCGCAACGTTTACGATCTCATGCAGTTGGCTCCCGGCGCAGTGAACGTGAACGGAGTGGATTTCGAGGGCGGCCACGGCACCGTCGTCAACGGCTTGCGCGAAGACTTCAATGGCTTCCTGATCAATGGTGTGGCCAACAAGGGCCTCAGCGGTGGCGTGAATAATACCCCGATTGAAGACACCGTGCAGGAATTCCAGCAGTTGCAGTTGAACATGTCGGCCCAGTACGGCAACAGCGCTGGCAGCATCAACAACCTCGTGACCAAGGCAGGAACCAACTCCTACCATGGCAGTCTCTGGGAGTACGTTCGCAACGATAAGTTTGACGCGAACGAGTACTTTCTTAACCAGAATGGCGTAACCAAGCCTGCCCTGCGCTTCAATCAATTTGGTGGAACGTTCGGCGGGCCGATCATGAAGGATAAGCTGTTCTTCTTCGGTTCGTATCAAGGGGACCGCTTCAAGACAGTAGGCACACCGCAGACTCTGACCGTAGAGTCCCCTCAATGGGAGCAGGCCGTAATTGCCGGGCAGCCAAACTCGGTTGCGGCGCTGCTCTACCAGAATTTCAAGCCGTCGGTTGCGGGAACTGAGAAGTCATCGATCTTCGACTACTTCGGTGGCGACCTGACCTCCCGGCTCTGTGACACGAGCTACCCGACTGGATTTGGTTATATCGGTACCCGGCTGCAACCTATTTTTGGCGTTACCTCGGCGGAATTCGCTGAGATGCAGGCCAAGGGTTGCGGCAACACGCCAGCAGCCGCCTTCGTTGGGAAGGTTGGTGATCGCAGCACTCCAACCTCAGCCGGCAACGTGATGCCCTTTGAAAACAGCAGCGTCGCGATTTTTGGCAGTCAGACCGAGTCGATCGGTAACCTGTTCAACGGAAACGAGGCCTCTGCGCGGCTGGACTACAACTGGAACACGAACAACCGAACATTTATCCAGTTCAACTGGTTTCATTCCACGGACACCTTCGGTCCGTGCGACGCCGCCTGCGCTCGTGGATTTACCAACCCCAGCAGAAGCTACTTTCCGAACGGACAGCTTAGCTACGTAAGAACGTTTTCTCCGACCATTATCAACGAGGCGCGCATCGGGTATACGCAGAACAACGTTGGAATCACTACCGCCAAACCAGGCGTTCCATCAATCTACTTCGACGACGGTACGACCGGCTTCGGTTCCTACAGCGGTTATCCGCAGATCTTTAAAGAGCACGACTACAGCTATGGAGACATGGTTTCGATCAGCCACGGGAAGCACAGTATTAAGGTCGGCGTAGATATCAAGCGCAACCTCGAAAACAGCCGATTCAACGTGGCCCGTCCTTCCTACGAAATGTTTGATCCGACTTATTTCGCGGCCGATGCCCCAGCCGGGATGGCTGCCGGCGTGGATCCGGGTTTCATCACCAACTCGCCGGCGCAGCTGGCGGATAACGTTCGCCACTGGCGTAATTTGGAATTCGGCACCTATTTCCAGGATGACTGGAAAGTGTCGAAACGCCTGACCCTCAATTTAGGCATACGCTATGACATCTTTACGCGCCACGTTGAAGAGAACAACTTGGCGACCACCTTCATTCTCGGCTCGGGCGCAGGTATCGCTCAGCAGGTACAAAATGCCACAACGCCGGGTTGCGCTCCTGCCAATCCGAGCGCTGTCATCCTGGCGGCGGACTGCGGCGGAGGATTTGCGCCCTCAAAGACTCTGGGCGCCCCAGACCATAACGACGTCGGCCCGCGCGTTGGGTTTGCGTGGGACGTGTTCGGCGACGGTAAGACCTCGTTGCGCGGAGGTTTCGGCGTATCCTACGAAAGCACCCTCTACAACCCACTTTCCAATTCGCGATGGGATCCACCCTACTATTCCTTCAATTCGGCTGAGGACGGCCTCAACGGTGGAACTAGCACAGTGGTTTACGGACCCAGTACCTGCACCGCGTTGAGCTGTACGCAAACTCCGGGTGTGACGCCTACCTACCTTGGGGCTGGATCAAATCCTAACATGGGCACAGGTGCCCAAGCGACGGGCAACATTGGCGGCTGGGCGGGTTTCAATCCTGACTTGGCGATCCTCACCGGCATCGTCCTGCCGCAGGGGATTCGCGATCCTTATGTTTACAACGACTTCTTGAGCATACAGAGAGAAGTTGCCCCCAAACTGGTTGTGGAAGTCGATTATGTTGGCACCATCGGTCACAAACTGTTCCGCGCTGAGGATATCAACCGCGAGGCGGGCAGCCAACTCCCAGTGGGCGCAACCATTACCGACAATTTGGGAAGAACTTTGACCGGCTTAGGTGGTCGTCCGAATCCAAATTTTGGCGCGCTGCGCAACTGGCGGAACGCGGTCAACTCTGCTTACAACGGGCTGCAAGTCTCGGCTAAGAAGCAGATGGGACACGGCCTGCTATTCAACGCCGCCTACACCTACAGCCATTCGATCGATGAAGGCTCGACGTGGCATAGCGGCGCGACAACCGCCAGCGGCGCTTCCGGCGGCGACGGCTACTCTACTGACATACAGTTTCCAGGCTTGGATCGCGGCAACTCAGTTTTCGACATCCGGCAGAGACTTACTCTTAATTACGTTTACGCGCTTCCGGGACAACACCTCCAGGGTGCGAAGGGAGCTGTCTTGGGAGGTTGGCAGTACAGCGGCATCTGGTCGATGCAGACCGGTGCACACTGGTCTCCATACACGACGAAGTTCCCCAACTTGGTGGAGACCGCGTCGATTGCATCGGGTGCTGACATCGCATGCAGCGTGTCGGACATTAACAACGGCCTTTGCTCTAACATCGGCGGCGATTACAACTTGGATGGTGGCAGGAATGACCGTCCCGATTCCAGCATCGGCCAGTTCAGCCAATCCCGCAGCTCTTGGGAGCATGGATGGTGCGGATCGGCTGGCGCCAATGCCGGCGGTATTCTTACTGGCTGCTCCGCAGCTCCAAATCAAGCTGGTCTGCCTACCTTGTCCGCGCCATGCCTTGGTTGCATCGGGAGCCTTGGCCGTAACCAGTTCGAAGGCCCGGGCCAATTCGCGGCGGACATGACGTTGGGCAAGACCTTCAACCTGACCGAGCGCTACCACCTCAAGTTCGAGTGGCAGGCGTTCAATGTTTTCAACCGTGCCAACTTCCTGCTGGCGACTACAGGCGGCGGAGCGAATAACCACCTGACCTTCACCAACTTTGGCCAGGCGGCTGGAACACTTAACGCCCGCAATATGCAGTTCGATTTGAAGTTGTCATTCTAGAGTCCTGCAACTGCGATATCATGGGGCTTGTTCTGCTTGGTCAGAACAAGCCCTGTTTCGTGTTGGGGGTACCATGGTTGGTCACTACAGGATTTCCAGGGCCATTCCTTTCCCGCTTAGCGCCTTATCCGTATTATTGATTCTATGTTCTGTGTCTCCCGCCCAGCTGCAAACACTTGGTTCAATAGTGGGCCACGTTCGGGTCGTTCGGGGGGATACTCCGCTGCAACCGGTGTTGGTGTCGCTCGAACTGCGCGGCGCACCAACTGACAGCGTTTATACGGATTCCTCCGGCACCTTCGGCTTTCACGGCCTACATCCGGATCCCTACTACGTCGTGATGAACGACGAAACCTATGAACCGGTGCGCCGGCTGGCCGTGATTGATTCGATGACGCTTTCTCCAGTCGTTTTCATGGATATCACGCTGATACCCAAGAAGAAAGAGATTGCTTCCATCACGTCGGCCGGGACCTCCGGTTCTAATCCCAACATGATCGACGCGAGGGAATATTCGGTTCAATTCCCCAAACGCGCAGTTAAAGAGTTTGAAAAGGGCCTGGCTGCCGACCGGGAACGCAAGCCGGACGGCGCGATTCGCCATTACCAGAAGGCGGTTTCCATGGCGCCCAGCTTCTACGCGGCGCACAATAATCTTGGGTCTGATTACCTGAGCAAATCGGATCTTGTCGCTGCGCGCAAAGAGTTTGAGGAAGTGGTGCGTCTCAATCAGAGCGATGCTGATGCCTATTTCAACCTGAGCAACGTTTGCATGCTCTCCAATCAATTGGCCGAGGCGCAGCAGTTTCTGGATGAAGGGTTACGCCGCCAGCCGGACTCCGCTCTGGCGCAGTTCTTACTGGGCTCCTTGAATTTGCGCCTCGGCAAATTTCCCCTGGCAGAGAACGCCCTGCGTCGGGCGATCCAACTGGATGCCCTGATGGTGCAGGCGCGCTTGCAACTTGTAAACCTGCTGCTTAAGCAAGGGCGAAAAGAAGATGCAGCCTCTGTTCTGCGGGAATTTGTAAGCACCTTCCCCGACAGCTCATTTAGCCCACAGGCCAAACAATTACTACAACGGCTCAGCGCATCTTCCAGCTTATCCGCCGCGCCCGTTCCAAACTAACGCCCACTCGTGGCATGTTGCTTGATTATGCCGCACAAGTCAGCCTTCAACTCGCAGGCTCGCTGGTATTCGCGGGCAGCATTGTTTTTCTGGTTTAGCTGCTCATATGCATAACCAAGATTCAAGTGCGCGTCCGCCAAACTTGGATCAAGCTTCAGGGCCTTCTTGTAACTTGTGATCGACTTCGAAAACTGATTGCTGTGGCTGTAGGAGATGCCGAGAAAATTATAGAGCGGAGCATCGTTCATCCCTAGTTCTGCTGCCTTCCTTAGCTGCTTCGCCGCCTCGGCGTAGTTGTGCTGCCCGAAGTAGAGCAGTCCCAGATCGCGGCGTACCGGAGCGAAATTTCCCTGGATGGAGATTGCTTTCTCATAGTCAACAATGGCGGCTTGTTTATCGGTGCGCGAGTCAATGAAGCCAAGCTGGTACCACGCGCGATAATTCTCCGGATTGAACTGTATGGCTTTCTGTGCCCAACCCTTCGCCTCCTCACGCTTGCCTTGAAAAATAAGTGCCCGGGCCAGTCCTAACATCGCCTGGTCAAAGTGCGGATTGAGCTCAAGGCATTTTCTAAGCTCCGTCGCGGCCTCGTCCCAATCCTTCGCGCCCAATGCCGTTTCTCCCAGGACGAAAGGCACCACATACATCGTTGGATCTTTCTCTCGCACCTGCAGCAGCAAAGATTTTCCTTTGGCGACATCGTTCGCGCGCAAAGCATCTTCGGCCTGGAGGATCGAATTGAACTCCCACAGTTTATCTTTTGGATCAGGCAAGCCGGCCGCCAATGCCTCTGGAGAGACGGGCGAACGATACGCGACATAACCCAGAGCGCGCAACTTCTCCAACGCGTCAGGGCTTAGCTCAGAGCTATCACTCTGGCCGGGTGTAAAGGGATGGTCTCGCAGTCTTGTAGTCAGTTTTTCTTTCAGGACCGCCGCAGTTGCGGGTTGCTGCGCGGCTAGATTGGTTTTTTCCTCCGGGTCGGCTGACAAGTCGTAAAGTTCAGGTTTCGGCGCATCGATGTAATGGTAACGACTCGTCTCCAAAGCGTGCAGTGGACTCCAGCCAAAAGAACTGAAGGGATAAAAGGTCTCACTATAAACTTCGTCTTCGGCCCCGACTCCGAGAAGACTATGGGAATGGATATCCTTCTCCATGGAATCGTGAATCCCAGCCAGCCGGAGCAACGTAGGCGCAATCGCAGTCGTCTCCACCGCCCTCGATACGCGGCCCGGTCGAAAGCCGTTTCCAGCCGGAGGTTTGATAATTAGCGGAATATGCACGGTCGAGTTGTAGACAAAAAATCCGTGCTCCTGCTCGCCGTGTTCGCCCAGCGATTCACCGTGATCGCTAAGGAACACGATCAAACTCGGATCGTAAAGCCGATTGCGCTTCAGCCAGGTGATGACCCGCCCGAGTTCGTGATCGGCGTAGGCAATCTCTCCATCATAAGGATGACTTTGATATTGCGTGCGCCAAGGCTCCGGCGGATCGTAAGGACTGTGGGGGTCGTACAGGTGCAGCCAGAAGAAGAACGGCCGGCGCGGGTTCTTTTGCAGCCAAGCCAATGCCCGAGTAACGCTTTCGCCGGCCCGGCGTTCCACGAGGCCCAGGTCGCGGTTGGCGAATGCTTCTGGAGAAAACGCGTCGTCATAGAAATCGAATCCGCGCGCCAGTCCCCAGCTGCGGTCGAGCACGAAAGCGCTGACCACCGCTCCCGTGGCGTATCCGTGCTGTTCGAAAGCCTGCGCGACTGAACGGAATCGCGCTTCAAGCGGCTGGCCGGTGAAATCTTGAACACCATTTTGAAAAGGATACAAGCCGGTGAGAATAACCGCATGAGAAGGCCAGGTCAGCGGAACTTGTGAGATAGCGTGCTCAAAGACAATCCCGTCGTGAGCCAGCGTGTCAAGCGCTGGCGTCTGAATGTCCTTCGCCCCATAGCAGCCCAGGTGGTCGGCGCGGACGGTGTCGATGGTAATGAGAATTACATTCGTCGCAGCTTTGTGCGGCTGCGGAGGCGTTGCCGAGAGTGCGTAGGCGAATGGCGCGATGACACATGCCATCAGCACAATGCCGCGGTGCCATCGCAAATTCGCTCTAGTCGTCGATCTCAACGGTTGCCTTCAAACCACTACTGGGGCTGAGATTGCTGGGCCTTTCGCATCTCTTCATCGGCTTCGGCGCTCAGCCCTTTTGCCGACAATGCTTTTGCTAAGGACGCGTGCGTGTCAGAATCCTGAGGATCGAGTTCGGCAGCCATTCGCAGTTCCGCGAGCGCGTCATCAACTTGTTCCTGATAAAGCAGCAACTCGCCGAGGGCGCGATGGCCCGCAGCATACTGCGGAGCGATGCTGATGGTTTGCCGAAACGCGGCTACAGCCTCTGGAATCATCTGCTTCTGCGTGTAAGCCGCACCCAGATTATAGGCTGCGGAGAAGTTCGTGGCGTCGAGTTCCAGAGCGTGTTTCAGCGTTTGTATTGCTTGGTCCAGGTCGCCGGTGCGAGCGTAGGCAAGCCCTAAATTGAAAACCGCAAGCGAATAGTCCGGGCTCAACTGCAGAACTCGTTGAAGCTCTTCAACTGCGTGGTCGAACTCGTGCAGGCGGTAGTAGTCGAGCCCTAACAAGTAATGCACGGGAACGGAGTTCGGATCGGCCTTAGCCGCAGCACGGAGTTTTTCTGCAGAACCTTGATATTCCCCGTGCTGACTCTCGGCGATGGCATCTGAAATCAGATCGTATAGCTCAATGCGATCCTTCGGATCAGGCAAGGAACGGTCGGTGATCGTGGGATTGCCCCCTCCAGAAAAACCCGCATATCCTAGGGATTTCAATCGCTCCATCAGCGCGGGATCGAGGCCGGTTTTTTCAGCCAGTTCCTGTCCTGCGCTGTATTGGCTTATCAGCTTGGCCAAGCGAGCCCGCAATTCCTCGGCTACCGCTTTTTTGTCCGCGTACAGATTGTGCGTTTCACCCGGGTCTTGAGATAAGTCGTAGAGCTCAGGTTTCGGAGCATCGATAAATTGATACTTCTCCGTTTCGACCGCCCTCAATTCGCTCCAGTTAAAGTGCAGTCGCGGCAGAAAGGTTTCCGCGTAGAGGTTGCGGGATTCTTCCGATTTGTTCGGAGTCATCAGCGGCAACAAATTGACGCCTTGCACTTGCGAAGGTACATCGATCTTCAAGACGTGAAGCACCGTCGGCATGAGGTCCGCGAGGCTCACGATTTCTGGCACAACCCGGGCTCGTGGAATCCCCGGCAAACGAAGAATCGCCGGCACGTGGAGAGTGGCATTGTAGATGAAGAAGCCGTGAGTCTTCTCGCCGTGCTCGCCCAGACTTTCTCCGTGATCGCCGACAAGCACGATCAGCGTGTTGCGATAGAGGCCCTTAGCTTTAAGAAAAGTGATGAGCCGCCCGACCTGGGCATCGGCGAAAGCGATTTCCCCATCATAAGGACGATCTTTGTATTGTTCGCTGTAGGGAGTGGGCGGCCGATAGGGATAGTGCGGGTCGTAGAGGTGCATCCACAAGAAGAATTTCTTCTGATAATTCTTGCCGAGCCAGTTCAGAGCGGCATCGGCTACAGCGCCGCCCTGTCTCTTCATCTCCTCGAGATTCGACTCTTGTAAGCGGTTGAAATTGAAATGATCGTAATAAAAATCGAAACCCTGGTTGAGTCCAAAGCGCGAGTCGAGCACGGCCGAACCGATCACAGCTCCGGTGGCATATCCATGCTGTTTGAGCACGGACGCTAGAGTCGGTTGACTGGGATTCAGCTTATTTCCGCTGAAGTCATGCATTCCGCTGAGCATGGGATAAGTGCCGGTGAAGATTACCGTATGGGCCGGCAAAGTAACAGGAACCGGAGTGTAAGCTCGCTCGAAGCGCACCCCTTCGGAAGCCAGTGCATCGATATTCGGAGTGCGAATCTGCTTATAGCCATAACATCCCAAGTGGTCAGGCCGCAACGTATCGATGGTGATAAACACCACGTTGGGCGCTGGTTTTACCTCGGCCGGTCGCTGTGCGCAGGCGAGAACTGAGGTAGCGATCCACAGGAATACAAACCGACGCAGAGTGGCCATGGACAAAGAGGATTATACCCCGGCACTGCTCGATCGACGCTGCGACTATGCTAGTCTCAATGGCCGTGAAGCTCTCTCATCTTCCGCTGCTCCTCTGCTTTCTTGCGATCCTTTTTCTTGCGATTCTGGGCACGAATGGATTCGCACAGACGAAAGCGCGGCAGCCGGATGTTTTCCTGGTGACCATCGATACCTTGCGAGCTGATCACGTACACTGCTACGGCTACACGAATATCGAGACGCCGGCACTCGATGGTCTGGCGAAAGATGGAATTCGCTTCACTCAGGCCTTCACTCCGAGCCCGATCACCAACACATCGCACACCAGCATTCTTACCGGGCTGCTTCCCAGTTCGCATGGGGTCACGGACTTTGCCGTCCCTTTATCCGCTGCGCATCCAACCTTGGCCGAGCTCTTGCACCGGCAGGGATACCACACCGCGGCGTTCATCGGCGCGGTGATTCTCGACAGTAAGAGTCTGGCTCCGGGTTTGGATCGAGGGTTCGATTTTTACGATAACTTCCCTGAGCACTCGAAATCGAAGTCGCGCTGGGGCCGCGTTGAACGGCGCGGCATGGACGTCGTCCAGCGTGCGGAAGCTTGGATCAGCGCGCATCCGGCGGGCCCGCATTTCGTTTGGGTGCATCTGTATGATCCTCACGATCCCTACGAGCCGCCCGCGCCCTATTCGCGAATTTACAAAGATCATTTGTATGACGGTGAAATCGCCTACGCCGATTCAGCGCTCGCGAACTTCATCGCTAATCTGAAGACTCATGGGCGTTACGAGCACTCGCTCGTCGTGGTGCTGGGAGATCACGGTGAAGGACTGGGAGAGCATCACGAAGACACGCACGGCATCTTCTTATACGATTCGACGACGCATGTTCCGCTGATCTTAAAGTTGCCGAAGCGCTCATCCGGCCAGCACGAGGTTAACGTTATTGATGCTCAGGTGCGGACCACGGACATTCTACCGACGGTACTTGATCTCGTAGGCGCGGCAGTTCCTCAGCGACTGGATGGCGAATCGCTGACGCCGTATTTTGCCGGCACTGAGCTGCCTTCACGAACTGCACTCGGAGAAACGGATTATCCTCTGCGTTTCGGATGGGCGCCACTGCGCTCGGTGCGCGCCGACGGGGTCAAGTTCATCGAGGCACCGCGGCCGGAATTCTACAATCTGCACAAGGACCCGGCCGAACTGGATAATCGATACGAGCCCTGGAATTCGCAAGTACAGAAGTTTCGCGGAATGCTGGCCGAACTGCGGGCGAAGACGCCTCCATCCGAGGCTTCCAAAGGCGGGGTCGGGCAGGGAACGATCGACGAACTGAAGGCTTTGGGTTATCTCGGCAGGGCAGACGCGGGGAGTGCGACCAACGTTCCTGAGCCTTCGATGGTGCCCGATCCCAAGGACAAGATCGAGGAGCAGAACCTGCTGCACTTGGCAATGATGGCGTCCGAAGACGATCGCGAGTCGGATGCCCGTGCGTCGCTGGAGAAAGTTCTGCAACTCGACCCAAAGTCTCCAACTGCGTTGCGGCAGCTTGGTGAATTGGAATTGAAACATGGGGACTATGCTGCGGCTGCACAGCATTTGAAGGTCGCTCTCGAAGTACGTCCAAATGACGCGACTGCAGCGTTCTTCGAAGGTCAGGCCTTAGTGAAAACGCATGATTTTGCCGGCGCACGGGATGCGTTGGAGTCCAGCCTGAAAATGATGCCAGGACAATTCCAAGCGCGCTTGCTTCTGGGGCAGGTATACCTCGCGTTGAACAACCCGAAAGCTGCAGAGGATCAAATGGAAGCCACGTTACTTCTGCAACCGAACAGCATCGAGGCGCAACTCGGTCTCGCGACCGCACAAATCTCCGAGAGTAGCTTTGCCGAAGCCGTGAAGCAACTGCAGCCGTTCGCTAAGTCTCAGCCGAACAACGCAGAGATCTTTGAATTGCTGGCGAAGGCTTACTCTGGATTGGGAAAGAAAGCGGACGCAAAGCAGGCTGAAGATCGGGCGCAGTTTCTGCGCGCGCACAAAACGACTCCGCACTCGACAAGAGACAAGAATTAAAACAAAGAGGTGCCGAAAAGCGCCTCTTAAATTGATCTGCCCTGAGATTGCTGGTTAGTTCTGCGCCACCTTGTTGTCCGAAGCCTCGAAGATTTCCGTCAGCACATGACCGCGCATTTGGCTGGGCTGCTCAATGCCATAGATGTGCAGGATGGTTGGCGTAATGTCATAGACGGAGGCTTCAAATCCCATCAAACGCAGATCATGCTTGATGCCGGGGCCCATCGCAAAAAACGAACCCGGGACGTCGTCGCCATCGGCAAAGTCATGCTTCGCGATGACTGGCGTGGTTTTCTCGTGGTCCATGTGGGCGTGCGGGTCGGTCTCTTCGAACTCGCGCAGCGGCTTGATGCCATGGTCGGAAACGATGATGACGTAGGTATTCTCATCCGTGTGCTTCAGGATTGCGCCCAGCACTTTATCGAAGGCAACGTACTGGTCCGGGAATGCCTCCGTGCGCACTCCGTTGATTTTAGGATTGTAGCCAGCATTGTAAGGGGCGATGGGATAAAGCCAATGCCCGGTCCGGTCTTCGCAAGACTGCGCCAGGAAGGTGAACTCCGTGGGATGGTTTTCCAGTAAGTAATCGAAGAGATGAGTCTGCTGATCGCGGATGAGCTGGACTTTGTGCAGCCACGCATCGATCACCTCGGTTTCATGCCCCTTCAAATCCGCGGCTGCCGGCATCCGTTCACAATCGATATAGAAATCGCCGACGTTTTTTAGCAACTCAGCTTTCAGCGTGGGAGGATAAACCGCTTCGCCACCTTCCACTTCAGAGAGCTTTGGTGCGCATAGGACACCATCCTCACAATTCTTGCCGCGAGTGAGCATGCCGCTGATCATGTAGCCATTCACCGGCATAACAGGAAAAGTGGCGGGAACATTGGCCATTCCGACGGTTACGCCGTGCTTTGACAATACCGACCAGATAGGCTCTTCCTTCAGCATGTTGGTGTTTGCCGTGATGCCGCCGACGATGAAACCGCTGACGCCGTGCTCCTCAGGCTTCGTGCTGGTAAATAGCGTGCTGTAGACGCGCGGGCAGTTCGGAGCGGAGACCGTGCGCAGCTTGCCATAGGCGCCCTTTTTGATCACGCTGGAAAGGTTCGGCATCTTGCCTTGTAGCAGCAAGGGGCGAATAACGTCCAGCTCCATCCCATTTACCCCGATCACGACAACTCGAGGCTTCGGCTTAGTCGCGCCCTGTGTTTGCCCGAAGAGCAGCGGCGAGCACATTGACAGCGTCAGGAAAGCGAGCAATAAACCAGAAAGAAATTTGCGTGACATCATGGAAAGCACCCTTTTTGGAAGCTAAAGTCCACAGATTGGCTTACCGAGAATTATACGTCCATTTTGCAAGAGATTCACATCTTAGAGGCTAATGACGGGAGGATTGTCAAGTGGCTCTGACGCGGAATCGTACGTAATGAAGACCACAACTACCGTGGTCCAGTGCGGGTTCCGCCTGCCGACGGTGCGTGATATGAGAAATTAATCGACGATTGCCGCTCTGCCCCCCGGGCGACCACAGGACGTAGAGGTGCAGTTTTAGTGTTCACGTGGGCGGACGTACCCTTGATCGAAT
Organism: uncultured Acidobacteriaceae bacterium; assembly: GCA_963771965.1. Lineage (GTDB taxonomy): Bacteria > Acidobacteriota > Terriglobia > Terriglobales > Acidobacteriaceae > Sulfotelmatobacter. The sequence continues at coordinate 252,769 of CAVYVM010000011.1, read as the reverse complement.
TGAGGCTCTGATGTTCGAGTTGGTCGAGCTTCTGCTGTGTGCTCGCGGATTTCGACTTGGATGAGTCCGGAGTCAAGGCGGTGGAACATGGCATGCCCGCACGGCTGCACTCCTTGCCAGCGGCATCTTGCTGGATCTTGCGCGGAGAGGATGAGTGCTCTGCGTGTGCTGGTATTATTGCGACCATGATCGACAGCAGCAATATCGCGAGCTGGAAGCCCACGCGTTGGATTACATTTCGAATACCGTTCATCGCCATTGACCTGGTTCCGTATCCACTGCGACAACTCAACGCAATAACCGCCGACGGATCAATCCTGCGATAGATAACAGACCGGTTCCAACAAGCACGAGGGACTGAGGCTCGGGAACGTTGACGGTAGTGTATCGATTGTTAGCGAAGAAACTGCCGTCCCTGGGCGAGTATACCGAAGTGTCAGGATTAAGACCATTCGGGACGGCGCTCGAAGCGGAACCTAATACCGTCCCAGATTGATTAGTTCGAAGGCTGGCTACTTGCTCGGAGTCTTGCAATTTGGCGCGTCCCACGCTCGAAATCGGGGTCGCGTAAAGGATGCCGCCTAAGAGCAGGAGAGCCGCCAATACACAAATTGCATCCCGGTCTGAAAACTTGAATGCACAGCTTCCCAGGTTCGACACGTGCCGCTTCGCTGCCATTTAGTTCCCTCGTCATAAGGCGCAACTAGAGCCTTTGCCATGATGCCTACGTTCTTGGCCGGAGCAGGACGATACGATCCTGACCGGTACATGACCCGATTCCGATGATCTCTCCGTGATTGTTAATTCCCAGAGCCTGGATCAGCTCCCAGCCGGTTCCTGGATCAAGGAACTCATTCAGGTCGTGCAGGCGATGATCGCGATAGATGAAGCCGTGGAAATTTTCGTCGCCTTCGGTCAACGATCCCCCTACGACTTCGCCGTTGTTGTTAAGGTCGCGAGCGATGCTGAACGACCCTCCCAGGGTTCCCAACATTTGGCGAGAGTCCTTTTCCTGCAGGAACGCTTCAATGCGGCCGGTTTCTCGATTCAGAGTTACACCGGCACACTGAGCGACATCGTTGAGCGCCAGCACATCGTTCTGGTTGTTGTCGAATGGGCCGAGATCAATCACGTCGAATCTCTCGGTATTGGTTGCAGCCGCCTTACTGTCGGGAGCCGCTTGCGCGAGTCGAATTGGTTTCATAGGACGGTAACTACTTCCCTGAGGCTAGTCCCTTTCCGGCGGTCATGTAATCGATGTGGGCATGCATCGTCTCCATGGCTTCGGCGAGGTTGCCGGCCACGCCGTCGAAAAGGTGTTCGCCAGTGCGTGCGCGCCAAAGGGAGTATTGGTAAAAATTGTGGCGTCGCTGCGAATTCAATCTGACATTTCCCTGAAATTCGTCTTTCTGAAGAACCCAAGTCTGCATACTTGTGCTCATTTCTGAACCATCATCTTGCATTGCGAGGGGCGTGTAATCCCCCAAATGAGGTATTTCGGTGGATGTGATTTTCCACGTTAGGAAAAACTTTGGCGAGGAGGTCCGGCACTTGGAAAATTTTCTGTGGGACGAATCTAAATGAGCGTTCGCGCCAAGAAGAGAAGTGCTTTATAGAACAGCCGAGAGTATTCGCACCACAAGTTCGGTCTGCCGATGGGTGTCGGTCTTCATGAAGATGCGTTTGAGGTGAGTTCTTGCCGTGTGGGGGCTGATGAAAAGTTCTGCCGCTGCGTCTTCAATCGACTTGCCCTGCACGAGGTGTTCCACAAGCGCCGCTTCGCCTCGTGTTAACCCGTAGAGTCGAACCAGCACTCCCGCATCGACTGCCAGGCCCATATCCTGGTCATACATCTTCATCAGCGCGGTGCGTTGTTCGGTACCTGGCCACGACTCTAAACCTGGCCCCGGCACAACTCGCACAATGAGTGCATGGTGAGTGGATTTGCGAGGCAGAGAGATCGGTGAGTCTTTCGGCTCGCCCAACTCCGGATTCCTGATAGCTTCCTGCAGCAGCTTCTGCAGCAATTTTGTATCGGCGGTCCGCTCGGCTACCAGGCCCGTTCTTGCCATGGAAAGTCCGTCTTTTTTCCCCAGAATCGCCAGTGCGGCGCGATTTGCCAGCTGCGGACGTCCTTCGAATGCAACTAACATTGCGCCATGGCGCACCAGTTCCAACCCATAGGTCAGCGCGACCATTACGTCGCGCGGCGTCGCCGCACCATCCTTTGTCATGTTATGGTTGCGAAACGCAGTGAGGACTGCATCAGATGGCATTCTCGGAATGTCTTGTCCATCGATTGTCCGGGAGTCAGAGATGTGCTGGGCAGAGCTGCTCGTGGCATTTTCAATCGACATTGGAGCCAACTGCGTCAGCTCCCAAGACTTCGCGGTGTGTTCAGTATCAGAGGCGTGTCGAGTTGGCTTGGCCATTTCTTCGACCGGTAGACTCCATGTCTCTTCCTACGAATCGGGCGCAGCAAGTGTCCTTGAAACTTGTTGCGCCAAGATGACGCAAAGATTAAGCCGAGATAAATTTTGTGGTGAGGGAGATTCAATTCTGTGGAAATCAAAACGGATAGGCCGGTGGAGTCGTTTAGTACGGGCGCGGAGCGCCTCTCCGGTTGCGCCGGGCTGCCCCGCCACTTAGAATGGCGGTCTACCCGAAAAATGGTTTCGCTTGTCCTGATGAAGCTCTCTGTCGTCATGCCGGTGTACAACGAGCGTAGGACGCTACGACAGGTCATCGCGAAGGTTCTCGCAGTGCCCCTCGATCTAGAGCTTCTCTGTGTGGACGACGGTTCCAACGATGGTTCAGATAAAATTCTCGCCGAACTCGCCGCCGAAAAACCCCAAATCCGGTTCCTTCAACAACCCATCAACATGGGTAAGGGGGCGGCGCTTCGACGGGGGATTCAGGAAGCGCGCGGTGATTTCGTTGTGATTCAGGATGCGGATCTCGAATACGATCCTTCCGAATACGAATACTTGCTAGCTCCATTGCTGGAAGGCAGGGCCGATGCTGTGTATGGATCGCGATTCATGGGCGGCGCGCCGCATCGCGTGCTTTATTTTTGGCACTCCGTGGGGAACCGCGCGCTTACGTTGTTTTCCAATTGCCTGACCAACATCAACTTATCTGACATGGAGACTTGTTACAAAGTTTTTCGACGCGAGATCATTCAGTCGATCCCAATCGAAGAAGATCGATTCGGATTTGAGCCTGAGATTACAGTAAAACTCGCAAAACGTCGGCTAAGGATTTATGAGGTTGGCATCAGCTATAGCGGCCGAACGTACGAAGAAGGAAAGAAAATCGGATGGAAGGATGGAGTGCGAGCCGTTTGGTGTCTGCTCAAATACTCCATGAAAGTGCCCGTCTCTTCCGGCCAGTACGCAGCTGCGGCTCAGGAGTCTTTGGCTCCGGCAACCGATGCTCCGTCGTCGCGAACCAACGACTAGCGTTCCATCGCGGTCTTACGTGATTGTAAGCGATTGCGCTCGCGTGACCGTACAATTGCCAACCAGCATTTAAGCGCCAATGAAGCGACGGAGCTGGCTGGCACACAGGCCAAATAATCCTGTTCCCAACAAATAGACGGACGATGGCTCGGGAAGAGCCGTGGTGTTCTTCCCCAAAGTCAGATCAGAAATCCCAAGCCCAGGCGTTCCGGAAAAAGTCACTGACGCTGCGGTGCCCTTAAAACTGATGCCGATGTCGCTCCAGTTGCACCCGCTCCCTCCAGCGCAGTTCCCGTCATTGCCAGAAAGCGCGATGGTGGCGAGAACAGTGCCGGTGCCGTTAGCACCGCTCCAAACGGTCACGGTCTCTTGAAAAGGAGAAGTGTAGAAGAAGTTGAGACCAGTCGTGAATCCGTTTGCGATATTGATTGAGCCGGTGGCGCTTGTGATAAACGCGGCGGGAAACGGACTCTGGATCCCATTAATTGTGAGCGGAGTGTAGTTCACCGATCCACCAGCACTTGCTGGGAGGTAAGCAATAAAGCCGGATGAGAAAGTAACTCCATCAGCGGACTGATAATAATTGGCCACGGATTGGCCATCCTTCAGTCCTCCGAATGTCAGAAGGTCAACAGAATTTGCGTGAGCAAACGAGACGGAAAGCAAAATCCACAGTGACACAGCGAGAGCACTGCTGACTGCTCGGGACATGACAATCTCCTTGTGGCGTCTGGAGCCGATGAGCTCGGAGCGGGGAGCTGTTTTGGCTCGACCTAGTATCGCCTTGCGAGTGTTACGCCACAAGCATGGGAATGTTAACAGTCTGTTAAATTGCAGCCCGAACGGCCCCGAGCCTGTGGAAATGCCCGATGACTCCGTTGCTTTTGCTTTGGGTTTAGAAACCCGATTTCTGCGAGCTTTAACACGGCCCTGAGAGGTCCTTTTCATCGGGTCAGACATGTAAATTATTCAGGGGTTTCTGACTGGCATGGCAGATTCCACCTAGGGCGTTTACCTGAGTCGATATCCCCCGATCCTCGCTCATTCGATCTCACGAATCTTTTACAAGGCTTCTATCTTCCAGTCAGAGTTGAATTTTGCAGGAAAGCGTCTCAAATGCCCCGTGGTCTTCCTGTGGCGGACCCTCTGTTTTACCTTGTGCGAACAGGTCTTGAGTCGCCATTTCCGCCCACACTAGCGCGATTCTCGATGAATGAAACGCATTTCTGAATCCCGGGGAGCGGTTTTTATAAAAAACTTTCCGGACCACCTACGGATTCTGGAAGAGTGGCACGCTGTCTGCAAGTGCCTGTGGAAATGGCTGTTCTTTGGTCACAGCTAATCTCGTCTCAAAATGGCATTGTGGATGCTACCGAATTGCGGAACGTCGTAGCGCTGGGGCGGAATCTAACCGGGGGTAGTCATAATGGAGCAGTCCGTTCGGCTAGGACCGCGCGAACAACAGATTGTAGAACTGCTTTTGCAAGGCTGTGACAACGCCGAGATCGCCAGCCAGCTTAAGATGGCGCGCAGGACCGTAAAGGCTCATTTCAACCGGCTGTTCCTCCGTTTCGGAATCACCGGTGGCATCAAGCGAGTGAAACTCGCAACCCTGTTATATCGGAGGCAATCATGTTTGCAAACGACCGTTATGGAAACCGCGTCCCCAGTGAACGGGAAAAACGAGTCATCGAGCTTGTCGCCCAGGGTTTGAAGAATCGCGACGTGGCCGATGCCATCGGCACGACGGAACATGTGGTCAAGAATTATCTTCGCGTAATTTATGACAAACTCGGTCTCTGGAACCGGGTGGAGCTTGCCCTATGGTATGAGTCACGCCGGCAGGAACCAGAACTGCAAGCGTAATTGCCGGGAAAGTGTCACTCCGCAAGCCCGGTGCAATACATCGAGCGGTCGGCAAGAATCGCAGTCGCAAAGTTCTACCCCGCGTCCCGATTTCATTGACAACCGAAGCTTTGCAAATTGCGCAGACGCTCTGCGGCGGCGGCTTCGCCTTTTCGAGCTGCCGCAATCAGGAGCAAGCGCGCCTGATCGCAACTCTTCGCTACACCGTCGCCTCGAAGATATAAGTCGGAGAGTAATATCGCGGCTGCAAGGTTCTGCTTGCTTACCGCTTTCCACAACCACGTTGCGGCTTCTTTACTATCACGAGTCGTCCCCGCGCCGCCCTTGAGGAACTTCTGGGCCACAAGCAACTCAGCGTTGCCGCTCTGCGCGGCTGACGTAATCGAAGAACTTACGGGCGACGGAGGAGCGGGTATTGCCTTCCGTGCCGCGGCGGCGTGAGCCTTTGGCGGGTTCGTGTGCGGCACCGGGTTTTGCGCAGCGGGTGGAGCGGGTGTTGGAGTTGGCGCTGCACTCTGCTTGGCTTCAGATTCTGCTGGGGCTGGACTTGTGGTCCGCTCGGCCGGCATCGCGGGTAACGGCGCAGATTGCGGAGTTGATCCAGTGCCAGAGATCCCATGGCGCCAGGCCAAATAGACCAGTCCAACGAGAAGAATCGACAAAACTATACCGATATAGGCGCGGTACCGGTAGGGCACAGGCTCAGGTGCTCGTGCGAATGCAGGAAGATCGCCAGGCGGATGCCAGGCAGGCCCGGGCGCTTCGTCGCCTCCGTCGCTCACATCGTAGAAGGTCGGACTAACTTCAGAGATTGTTGGCCCAAGTTCCGGCTCGCTCGCGCGTTCGACCGACTCCTCGCGAGGGGAAAGCCCATGTTCCGTCCAACTCGTTGTCGCGACGGGCAGCACTTCTTCTGGCTCCGGTGATCGAGCTTCTGCAGTGACGGGCAGCGTCGCGCCGCACATTCCACAAAATCTTTGCCCCAGCCAATTCACCGCTTCGCATGCGCTGCAATGCAGCACCGGCAAGGATTCCGGAGGTGCGTCCGTCGCTAACGTGTTGCCGTTATCCACCAGCGCTCCAACGTCGTCGTGATTGTCGTTGTGATCGACGCGACCAACCTCTTCGAAAAAACTCCGTTGACTGGAGGCATGCTGATCTAAAGAAATTTCGGGTGGGGAATTACTCTCAAGTTCTCGCAGCAGATCGGCAACGGCCTGTTCGCGTCTCTCGGGTGCGCTAGTGAAATAAACCTCTGCCCATCGTCCCATGTTTGCCGCCAGCAGCGGATTCAGCAGTGGATTCAACTCACGCTGGGGCAACGTACTCTCGTCGGACGCCTTTTTGGGCTGGGGCACTCCTGCTCTCCTGATATCGCGACGTTTATGATTCCACTACCGCCGCAAAAGGTTGTCAAATCGAAATGGACTGAAGACCGTTCAAGAGCCGCGATCAGTCACATGCTTTACGCAATGCAGGTTCAAACTGATCCAGTTGCGCATCATGCTGGCTGGCGAACCTGCCTTTCTGCGTCTTACCGTAAAGGTCGGAACCAGGGCAATAGTAGAGAGCGGTGTGCAAGTCAACCCAGACCTGAACATCGGGATTGCCCCTGTCCTGCGGAGCCTCTGGCGCTTCCGCCAAACCGAGACTGATCAGAAACTTGTCGAACATGGAAAGATCGGCATCCGGAGCCGGCTGTTTGCGCCGAGTCGAAGTGCTGGGAGCTGCTGTTGTGTGAGTGGTCGCTGCGACTTGGTGATCGCCCCACAATATTCCCCAGCCGATCACAACCAGCGTCAATACAGCGATGCCGAGATAGAAATTACCTCTGCGGGTATGCCAGAAGCGGATGAGTTCATTCGGCGTACTAGTCACCCCTGCTGCTGGGGTCAGCTCCGGCGTGGCCGCTGTCAGCAATGCGCCATCTTCCTGCTGCAGTTTTACGAGTGAAGTCTCATGGTCTTCGGCATCGTGCATCCCCAGCTGTGTAGTGAACGATGAAGACGGAGATGCAATCGAGTCCGTGTCAGGTTCCGGAGTCAGAAACTGCGCCAGCTTTGCGTCGGTCTCATGCCATTCGGGAAGAGGAGTGGTTTGTTCCTTAGCAGGGTAGTCCTCTGGCTGGAAGTCAGTCGCATCCCACTGCGTCGAGGCAAGGCGTCGAGTTTCTTGCGTAACTGGACTGACGCTGCTTGGTATAGTCGGCGAAGCTTGCTCTGCCTGTTGCTTGTGCCACGCCGCCGCCAGCTTGTTCTGCATTTCCGACGGTTCGCTATCTTCCGGTTCGCCATCTGAGGTTCGTGAAGCGCCGCAAGTGCCGCAATACTGCTCCACCGGCAGCACTTCGCTGCCGCACCTCCGGCAGGACAGTGTGGCCGCACTGGTGTCGGCAGGTTCGCTCGCGCTGCTGGAAGCTTGGGCAGCTAAAGCGGCGAGATTCGGTTTCAGCTTCTCGATGGCCTCAAGCATCGTCGATCGTTCCGACGCCACGGATTTCTTCAACGATGACTCAGCTTCTCGCCCAATCGCCTCAGTCACGAGGCCGGCCATCAACTGGCACGTGTGAACGTCCTGTTCCGCGAAGCCGCGCATTCTATCGAAATAAAGTTCCAGAGCGCCGACGATATTGCCGTCGTGATAGATGGGCACGGAGATCAGCGATTGAATTCCCCGCTTCAAGCAGCCTTCGGCATCGAATAGAAATTCCAGACTTACATCTTCACTGCGGATGACCTGCCCGGTGCGCACGGTGGCCGCGCAGACCGCCGCGGTCAGCGGAACCTCGGTTCCTGAAGGCAGAGCTGGAGCGCCTGCGCCCGCGCGGTAACAGACTAATTTTTCATCCAGCAGTCCGATCCCTGCACCGCTAGCGTTGGTGATGCGCGCGACTCTTTCCGCTACAACTGCCATCGCCGGATTGAGTGCGAGATGCCGTCTCTGAATCTGATGCTGCGCTTCGACAATCTCCGCCAGCGTGAGCGTGTAGTCTCCAGCCGGAACATTCTCTTGAGCATCCGGACTTTTTCTGGGGAACTGCGCTTGCGCGGCCGACTCCTGCTCCCGGAGCTGCTCGCTGTGCAACTCCAGGCTTTCTTCCATCTTCCGCATTTCGCGGTTGTGCTCCTGGAGCACATAAGCGGCTTCGACGAGCTTTCCAAAGGTCTGCTCGTCGAGGCCCGGAGTTTTTTCCTGGTCGGTCACGATGTTCTTCGCTGTGGTAACGGACAGTCCAGCGTGGGTGGGGCTCCCCGGAGAACCAAAACTTATTTTAGTGCAATTCCCTCCCGAAAGAGTGTTATTCGAAGGTTGGCGTACTGCTGAGCAAGGTTCGCGAAACACCAGCGCATGCATCGGTTGCCGCGATGACGGGACCACAACCATGCCGAATTCAATGGGTTGGCATAGTGATTCAATCGCTTATCCAATATCAGACTTAAGGTACGGCTGACGGATGTTACTCTAGTAACCCTTAAGTACGACAGAGCTGACCCGTCAAGAGCGCTTCCCGTATCCACGCTAGTTCTGCGGCGAGTTTTCCGCCAAACTGGATTTGTACGATTTCGGCGGAAGCAGAAGTTGGATCCCGAAATAACCGACGAACGAAGACTGATTGCTGCGCGCAGGTTCGAGGCTGCGTCCTGCCATGAAGAGAAAAATCACCGGGCTGTGAATTTTATAGCGGCCGCCGAAGTCGATTGTGGGCTGGTTTTCGGAAGGATGGAAGGTGCCTTGGTTGTAGAACTCCACGTCGCCTTCAAGCTTGGGTGTGAAATCGTGTCCGATCACGAGCCCGGTGAGCCAGCCGTCTGGTCCTTTGTGAACGCCTTGATAGCCGATCTCGTAGTTCACGTCGACCGGGCCAAGCTTCTTTGAAAATTCGAGAGGAAAGAGAAAGACGTCGCTGGCGGGAGTAATTCCTCGGCGAACCGCATCGTTGGGATTGTTCAGGAAGAATTGCGGGAACATCGAGATGGAAATGCCCGACTCGCCGCCTTCATGGAAACGCCATTTGACGCCGGGATTCGATTGCCCCAAGCCAAATTTGGCCGGGGAAGAGGAGTCCTTCACACGCAGCCATGCGTTCTCGTACGTCAGCTGAATGCGATCTCCCACGCCGAAGTTGATGTCGACATCGGGTACGTAAGAGACAGACTGATCGCCATACAGGAACGGCATGTATCCAAAGTTGATTTCCCAATTGAGGTTGCCGGGAGTGCCCGGATCGTTGGTGTAGTAAGGTGGACCGCCCTGAGCAATCGCGAAAGAAGCAGCGAGAAACAAAAATAGAACGATCCGTAACAAAACGATCTGCCCGCGTAACATGACCACCGTCAAACCGCCAGAAGCATGGGCTTGGCCGGGACAAGGGCGCGCGCACATCCTTCCGCGATGAATCCCGTGGTGTTCATATGCTCTCTGCTTCGGCAGATCATGGCACTCGTTTGGGCGCCTGTGCAAAACGCGCAGCAGATTTTAAGAGAGTACCAAGATGGAGCTGGTCTCCGGTGGTTAATTCCCATCTTAGGACTGACGGCAGACCTCGCGGTGTGAGCGAATACTGACGGTTCTCATACGTCGGTTGGTTAGCCAGTTGACGGTGTTCTAAGTCTCCGTAAGATTCTGCAGGCAGGAGGGTTATCTCAGTCGACGGTTCTGTCGGATATTGTCCTCCGCAAATCGCATCCCAGCTTCGGCGAGCGCGGTGAAGAGCTTTTTTCGGTTGTGGCACCGCCATCGGTTCTTGTTCCAAAGCCCAATCTGGGAGAGATCAGCCTAGCACGAAGCTTCTGAAGTTTCTCTGAAAGCCTTGGTTGTCGTCCCTAAGTGCAGGCGCACAAAGGGCTTAGCTGTATAGCGAAGATTTGGCGAATCTTTGGCGAAGAATGTGCTTAACCATGTGCGACAAAGGTTTGCGAACATTCCGATAGAGAACCACCGCAGACCCCAAATGCAGGACGTAAGGACCGAGGAGAAACGCACAATGGACATCGATGGCATGAAGGTTACACCACGGGATCAGCAGGTTTTGGATCTGCTGGTTCAAGGCTGCAACAACAAGGAAATCGCGGGGCAGTTAAACATCAGCCCGCGAACCGTCAAGCAACACTTACGCACCCTTTTCCTGCGGGCCGGTATTCGCGATGGCCGCAAGCGGGTGAAGCTGGCGATTGCTGCATTCGAACGGGAAGAAGGGAAGGCATCATGACGCCGCGTGAGCAATTAACCCCGAAAGAACTTCAGGTGGCTACCCTCGTGTGGGAGGGTTTGACCAATCGCGAGATTAGCAAGCTCATGGGCACGACCGAGCAGGTGATCAAGAATCATCTGCGCAGCACCTTCGACAAGCTCGGGGTTTGGAGCCGCCTTGAGCTGGCGATGTACGTAGCCGGCCACGGCGGGAAGCGCTGGCTGGAAGATGTGACTGGGCCTGGTCTTCCCTTGGGACATGCCGCAGGTCGCTAGAAATTTAGTTGACGCACTTGCGTCGAGTTCGTGCATAGGAAAATTCCCAGCCAACGGCGGCTGGAATTTGCAGGTGCGTTAGCGCGCAAGATCTTGCGCCCGACTCGCTGGGCCTGCCGCCTTTGGAGAACAACTTCTGCAAAACATTTGTATACCAATGCACTCAGGCGTTGAGGATTCTACCTAAGCTATTTAAGACAAAGCGATTTATGAGACTGTATTGTCGGCCTGAAAATTGCACGAAGGAACCGGGCTCAGAGAGGGATTTCCTTGTCTAGAGTCGGGTGTGCGATCCGGGGACGGGCAAGAATGGCATACAAAGAGACCTTCTGGATGGCTTGTGATTCGACTGAGCAATTGCGGGCGGAGTATGGCCCGTTTCATCGTCGGGACGAGGCCGAAGCGGAAGCCCGCAAACTGGGTTTCGGCTACTTGCTTCGCTATGAGCACCTGCTCGACGAGAACGAGGAAATTCAGGAGGTTCGGTGCATCTTCATCGAATTAGCTGGCGCAGTTCCAACCGAGCCAGCTTCCGTCACTCTCCACACCCGTTGTGCCAGTTGTGGTGAGTCCGCCACTCATGCCAAGGGTTGGCAGGCCGAAGTCTGGGCCGACATCCACGAGTTTGAACACACCCGCCACCGGGTTCGGCTCTTCGAACACTCGCGCGGTAAAGGCCTGAAAGAAATTGGCGGCTGGCGGTCTTAGCTTAGAACAGTTAGCAGGTCTCGGCTCAGGCTGCGGCAGACAGTTCACTGGATGCCGCTCGATCAACAAACCAGATCAGCTTACCGTCTGTTGGACGCACCAGTTTGCTGGGATACTTTTCTCCCGGAGCGCTGCCTTCCAGTACCTCGCGCAGAACCGCCGCTTTGTCGGTGCCGCTCACGAGAAAAGCAACACACCGGGCCGCGTTCAGAACAGGCAAGGTGAGAGTGATCCGGTCGGTCCCCAGTTTCTCCACCCGGTTCGCCACGACTAACCGCGATTTTTCCTGTAACGCCGCGGTTTCCGGAAATAACGAGGCCGTGTGTCCGTCAGGCCCCAAGCCCAGCAGAATGAGGTCAAACCGTGGGAACTCGCCCGCCTGCAAAGCGAAAAATTTTCGCAGTGTCTGCTCATACATTTCCGCGGCGGCGGAAGCATCCGGATTCTCGGCCGGAATGCGAAAGACGTTAGCCGGAGGAATCGGAAGCTTCGATAGCAGGCTTTCCTGAGCCATGCGGAAATTGCTCTCGGCATCTTGTGGCGGAACGTGGCGTTCGTCACCCCAGAAAAAAAATACCTGCTCCCAGGGCAGCGCCGAACTCGCGTTGGCCGCGATTAGTGTGAACATGCTTCTGGGAGTCGACCCTCCAGACAGCGCGATGGCGAAGCGTCCGCGTTGCGAGATCGCAAGAGTAGCCGCATGCACCACCTCATCGGCCGCTGCCTGAAAAAGGTCTTGAGGCGTGGTCAAGCGGCGAATGTCGATCTGTGGAGAGGAATCTGGCACGCTCAGGAGCCTCCGTCACGACAGCCGTTTACCAGAGCACATCGCGCTGCACCCAGAAGTCCGGCTTTATCGTTGGTGATGACGTGAACCGGGATGGCTTCCAGCAGCGGACGCAATCTGCCTTTGTCGAGGAAAGCGCTCATGAAAATCGGTCCCGTGAGCTTGGAAAGAATCTTAGGTGAGATTCCGCCACCCAGAAAAATTCCGCCGGTCGCCATGGTCTTGAGCGCCAGATTGCCCGCTTCTGCGCCATACACTGAAACCCATAGGTCCAGCGCCTGCTCGGCAAGCTTGTTCGCTCCGCTCAGAGCCGCACGCGAAATCGCCGCCGCGGCATCTCCCTGGCTAAGCTCCTGGACGAATCCGGTAGGCTCATCGCCGCACTTCTTCGCGCGTAGAAATTCGTAGACATTCACTAGGCCCGGACCGGAAATGATTCGCTCGTAGCTGACGTGGCCGTAGCGGCTAGTCAGGGTCTGCAACAGTTCGATCTGCAACTCCCCTTGCGGCGCAAAATCCGTGTGTCCGCCCTCGCAAGCGAAAACCCGATGATGACTGCCATCCCAATACAATCCTGCTTCTCCCAACCCGGTGCCGGGCGCGATGACCGCCTGATTGCCTACGGATGGAGGCGCTTGATTCAGAGAAACCAAATCCTGACGGCTCAAGGCGCCGATGCCCCACGCGTTGGCCTCGAGGTCGTTGATCAACAAAGTGGCGGGCAACTGCGTTTCTTTCGCCAGCCGGGATTGTTCGATGATCCAGGGAAGGTTGGAAGTTTCCACCCGCCCATTTCGCACCGGGCCTGCAATTCCAAAACACGCCACCTCAGGACGCTCTCCCGAGTCGAGCAGGAACTTGGAAACAATCTCACCAAAGTCGCCATACTCGCGGCTGGGAAAAATACGCTCGGAAATTAAGCGGAGACTTCCGTTTTGAGGCTGAAAATAGGCCAGCCGGGCATTCGTCCCACCGATGTCGCCGGCCAAAATCATTTCTCGAAATTCCTCCAGCGCCGGCCATCGCGCTCCAACAGCTCGTCGGCCTCTTTCGGGCCCCACGTACCCGATGCATAGTTCGGAAAGTTCCGTGGCGGCAGCGCCTTCCACAGATCGAGTACTGGATTGACCACACTCCAGCCCGCCTCAACCATATCAGCGCGTTGAAACAACGTCTGATCACCGATCATGCAATCGTGCAGCAACCGTTCGTACCCGGTGCTGGGTTGCTTTCCGAAGTATTCCTGATATTCGAAGTTCATGTCCACCGTTCCGAGGCGCATCACCGGGCCGGGAACCTTCGCGGCGAATTGCAGCGAGATGCCTTCTTCCGGCTGGATGTGCAGCACCAACTGGTTCGGCATCATGTGTTCGACGGAAGTGTCGCGGAACAATACGAACGGCGCCCGGCGGAACTGGATCACAATATGCGTATTCCGCGCCGGCATGCGCTTGCCCGTCCGCAGATAAAAAGGAACATCGGCCCAACGCCAGTTGTCGATGAGCAGTTTCATGGCGACGAAGGTTTCGGTGCGCGAATCGGGCGCCACATCGCTCTCGGATCGATACGCCGGAACTTGCTCGTTACCCTCCGTGCCCGCTCCATATTGACCGCGCACCGAGCGGGTGAGAACTTCCTCGTCGCTGATGGGCTGAATAGCATGCAGAATCTTGGCTTGCTCATCGCGTACCGCATTCGCATCGAACGAAATGGGCGGCTCCATCGCCGTTAGACTGATCAACTGCATGATGTGGTTGGGAACCATGTCGCGCAACGAGCCGGCATGCTCGAAATAACTGCCGCGGCCTTCCACGCCTACGGTTTCGGCGACGGAAATCTGCACATGATCGATGTAGCGGCGGTTCCAGATGGGCTCGAAGATTCCGTTGGCGAAACGAAACGCCATGATGTTCTGCACGGTCTCTTTACCCAGGTAGTGGTCGATGCGATAAATCTGCTTTTCGTCAGCGAGCTTGAGCAGTTGCTGATTGAGCGCCTTGGCCGACTCCAGGTCGTGACCAAATGGCTTCTCGATAATCACCCGCCGCCAGTGGTCGTTGCTTTGATCCATCAATCCAGTGGCGGCGAGCTTTTCAACAATGGGCCCGAAGAAACTCGGTGCCGTTGCCATGTAGTAGAAAACGTTTTGATGGGTCGAGTGATCACGATCGATTTGGGCGAGGCGTTCTTTGATTTTGGAATAAAGCGAATCGTCGTCGAAATTGCCGGCGTAGTAATAAAAGCGGCGCGAAAAGCTTTCCCAAAGTTCGTCCTGGATGCAATCGCCGCAATATTCTTTAACGTCGTCCTTCAGGCGTTTGCGGAAGTCGTCGTCCGTCATCTGCGCACGCGCCACGCCCAACACCGCAAACTCTTTGGAGAGCAGGTTTGCCCGCGCCAGGTTGTAAAGTGCAGGTATCAGCAGGCGGGCCGTCAAATCGCCGGCCGCGCCGAAGATCACCATGATACAAGGGTCCCCTTGTTTGCCGATGCGCGGGGTAGCAATTGTGGGCTGTTCCGCCAGTTGCGCCATCTTAGTTCCTCAAGAGTTTAGTTGAAAGGATCGTGACGTTGTAGGTTATGCGCTTTTCTTGGTCGGCTGGGCCACGCCTGCCTGACCCTCACCCGCTTCCACATGCCCACCAAATTTCTGCCGCATGGCGGAGAGCATCTTCTCCGCAAAAGTATGTTGCTGCCGCGAGCGGAAGCGCACATACAAAGCCGCAGTCAGGACTTCCGCCGGTACGGCCTCTTCGATCGCGGCCTGAATCGTCCAGCGTCCCTCGCCGGAATCCTGCACATAGCCCTCGTATTCCGAGAGCGTAGGATTTTCCGTCAGAGCCATCGCCGTCAGATCGAGCAGCCACGAACTTACAACGCTGCCGCGCCGCCAAACCTCTGCGATGTCCGGCAGGTTCAAATCGTAGCGGTGATCCTCCGGCAAATCTTTGCTGGTCGCGTTCTTGAAAATGTCGAAGCCCTCGGCATACGCCTGCATGATGCCGTATTCGATGCCGTTATGCACCATCTTCACAAAATGGCCAGAACCCGAGGGACCGCAGTGAATGTAACCTTCCTCTGCCGTTCCGCCAAGTTTTTCGCGGCCGGGAGTGCGAGGAATGTCGCCCACTCCGGGAGCCAGTGTCTTGAAAATCGGATCCAGCCGCTGCACTGCCTCTTTCGGGCCGCCAATCATCATGCAGTATCCGCGCTCGAGTCCCCAGACGCCGCCGCTGGTTCCAACATCCATGTAGTGAATGCCTTTACTCTTGAGCTGCTCCGCTCGCCGCACGTCGTCCTTGAAATACGAATTGCCGCCGTCGATGATGGCATCGCCGCTTTGCATATGCTGCGCCAGTTTCTGCACCGTCTGCTCAGTCGGACCGCCCGACGGCACCATCACCCATACTGCTCGCGGCGGCTTTAATTTGGATACCAGATCTTCCAAAGAGGACGAACCGCCAGCGCCTTCGCCAGCGAGTTGCCTCACCGAGTCCACACTTAAATCCGAGACCACAAGTTGATGTCCGCCGCGCATCAGTCGGCGCGTCATGTTCGCGCCCATGCGGCCCAGACCTACCATTCCCAATTGCATCTCTTGCTCCTTAACGCGTCATGTCCGTATTGCTGACAGCTATCCGAGATCGGCAATCGTCGTTTTCACCGCTGCGGCGAGGGTTTCCGGTAGCGAAGACTTCAAGCGGCTCAAGCAGTCTTTCCCTTCGTCTGAGTGCTCTTCTCCACGACAGCCAGCAATTTGTGGAACGCATCCGCAAACAACTTCACGCCATCATTGGTCAGCTTTGTGGTTACTTCGCTGATCGAGATACCCGCTTTCGATAAATCATCCATCACCTTTTGCGCGCCCGCTACATCCTCGGTCAGGCTATTTCTCAGCTTCCCATGATCGCGAAACGCATCGATGGTCGCCGGCGGCATGGTGTTTACGGTTTGCGGCCCGATCAATTCTTCCACGTACATTACGTCGCGATACGCGGGATTCTTCGTGCTGGTACTTGCCCACAGTACGCGCTGAGTTTGCGCTCCCTTCGATGCCAAAGCCTCCCAACGCGGCCCGCTGAAGATTTTCTGATAGCGCTGATATGTCAGCTTTCCGTTGGCAATTGCAACCTTGCCCTTCAGGCTCTTAAGCAGCGGCTGCTGACTAGCATCCGCCGTCTTCAGCTTGTCGTCGATCATCGAATCCACCAGCGAGTCGATGCGGCTGATGAAGAAGCTGGCAACGCCGGCCATCTTTTTCAGATTTCCGTCGCGCTTGGCCAGGTCTTCCAGGCCGAGGATGTACGCCTCCGCAACCTTCTCGTACACTTCCTGCGCGAACAGCAGCGTCACGTTGACGTTGATGCCCTCGCTGATCAACTGGCGAATTGCCGGAAGGCCTTCGGCCGTGCCCGGAACCTTAATCATCACGTTTTCGCGATTCACCGTCTTCCACAACCGCCGCCCCTCGTCGATCGTCTCCTGCGTCTTCGTCGCGAGCAGCGGAGAAACTTCCAGGCTCACATATCCGTCTTTGAATTGCGAACTCTCATACACTGGACGCAGTATGTCCGCCGCCCCTTGAATGTCGCGAATCGCAATCTGTTCATAACGAGCAGTTGTGTCGAGATCACTTCGCGAAGCCAGCGACTTCAAAATATCGTCGTAGAGCGAACTTTCCCCGATCGCCTTCTCAAAGATCGAAGGATTTGAAGTCATTCCGCGAAGACCATCCTCTTCGATCATGGTTTTCAACTGGCCGCTCGTGAGCAGATCGCGCCGGATGTAATCCAGCCACATCGACTGTCCATAGCCGAGCAATGCTTTCAAAGGATTTGTAGCTTTCGAGGTTTCCAGAACTCCAGTGGGCTGCATGATGATCTCTCCTGATAAATCGACGGTGAGTCGTGCTCGATCAATCGTTAATGTGATTAGTTCCCTGCATTCGTTGCCCCGGACGGAAAAACGCCTACTTTTCCGTTATTGCCTTGCGCGCCTCAGCAACAACCACCTCCGCAGTAAAGCCGAAGTACTTCAACAAGTCTTTCAGCGGCGCGGAAGCGCCGAAGCGGTGCATACCGACTTTCCGTCCCTTGATCCCAACGTAGCGTTCCCATCCAAACGTGGAAGCCATCTCCACCGAAACGCGGACCGTTACCGAAGAGGGAAGTACGCTTTCCTTGTAGCCTGCATCTTGCTGCTCGAAAATTTCCCACGAGGGCATGCTCACCACTCGCGCCTGTACGCCCTCCGTCTTTAATTTTTCGTAAGCTTCGACACAGAGCGCCACCTCGCTGCCCGTGCCGATCAGGATGACTTCAGGTTTTCCCCCAGGCGCGTCCGCAAGGACGTAAGCTCCTTTCGCAGCTCCGGAAGCCGCGGCGTATTTCGTGCGGTCAAACGTAGGAAGGTTCTGCCGCGTCAGCACCAGCACCGCCGGTTCATGCTGCAAGTGCGCGATGATCTTCCAAGCCTCGACGACTTCGTTGGCGTCACCCGGACGAAGCACGACGAGATTCGGCATCGCACGCAATGAAGCCAACTGTTCAATCGGCTGATGCGTCGGACCATCTTCCCCAACGCCGATCGAGTCGTGAGTAAAAATGAAAATCGAAGGAATTTCCGACAGCGCCGCTAGACGAATACTGGCGCGCATGTAATCGCTGAAATTAAAAAAGGTTGCGCCAAATGCGCGAATACCAGAAAAAACCAGCCCGTTCACGCTGGCGCCCATCACGTGTTCGCGCACGCCGAAATGCAGATTGCGTCCGGCATAGCTGCCTGCTTCGAAATCCCCCGCGCCTTCAAACTTCAAGGCGGTCTTGTTGGAGGTGGCTAGGTCGGCAGAGCCGCCGTTCAACCACGGAATGTTCTGCGCCAGGACGTTCAGCACCTTTCCCGAGCTCTCGCGCGTCGCAACTCCCTTTGCGTCCGCGGGAAACGTGGGAAGATTCTTATCCCAGCCGTCGGGAAGCTCCCGTCGCTGCATGCGATGCAACTGATCGGCCAACTCCGGATACTTCTGCGAATACCCCGCAAATACTTTCGCCCATTGCGCCCGCGCCTCATGCCCGCGCTTTCCGATGCCATCCTGAAAGTGTTCGCGAACTCCCTCGGGCACCAAAAACTTCGCATCCTCCGGCCAGCCATAAAATTTCTTTACCAGCCGCACTTCCTCTTCGCCAAGTGGTTCTCCGTGGGCCGCGTTGGTGTCCTGTTTGTGCGGCGATCCGTAGCCGATATGGCTGTCGACGATGATCAACGTCGGACGATCTGTTGTCTTCTGGAACGTTTCAAAAGCCCGGGCAAGCATGTCGAGATCGTTCGCGTCGGCTACGCGTGTCACATTCCATTCGTAGCCGATGAAGCGCGTCGCCACGTCTTCGCTGAATGACCAGCTCGCGGGCCCATCCAGCGTGATGTGGTTATGATCGTAAATCCAGCACAGATTCGAAAGCTTTAGATGTCCGGCAAGGGAAGCCGCCTCGCCACCAATGCCCTCCATCAGGTTGCCGTCGGAACACATCGCGTAAACGTTGTAATCGAAAACTTCAAAGTCTGGCCGGTTGAAAGTCGCGGCTAGCCACTTGCTGGCGATCGCCATCCCCACGCTGTTTCCCACGCCCTGGCCGAGCGGTCCGGTCGTGGCCTCTACTCCTGTCGTGATGTGCGATTCGGGATGCCCCGGAGTCTTGCTTCCCAATTGTCGGAAGCGCTTGATCTCCTCCATCGGAACCGCGAGCTCCTTCAGCACCTCGCCGTCCTTGTTCACCTCGCGCACGCCTGTAAGATGGAGCATGGCATAGAGCAACATCGATGCGTGGCCGTTCGAGAGTACAAAGCGGTCGCGGTTCAACCACTTCGGATCTTCCGGGTCGTATCTTAAGAATTCCTGCCACAGGCAGAAAGTCACCGGCGCCAGGCCCATGGGCGCGCCCGGGTGACCGCTATTGGCCTGCTGGACCGCGTCAATCGCCAAAGTCCGGATCGTGTTAATAGAGAGCAAATCCAATTGTTTGTCGGTCACCAACGCCTGTTCCGTCGCTACCATGCGATGCATGCTCCTCCCGGCGGACAATTTCGCGCCCACTCAGCCGTCCACCGGCCATGACTAATTAGAGTACCCGAGGCAGAAAGGGTTGCAGCTACGGAATGAGTGTATCAAGTTCCTGCGGAGCGATGTCACCCGCGTAAGTAAAAATCCCGAGTCGCGAAATGGTAATACTGGCGATGTGACAAGAAGAGAAACGCGAACGAAGAAAGGGGAAAAAAGAGATTTGCCCTATTTCAGCAACTGCAAATAGCTGGACTCGCTCCGTGACGCTTTTGCGGCATCTTGGACGTATCGAAGGAACTGCCGCAGGTGCTCTTTTTCAGCGGGATCCATTCCCTCGAAGCGAATGCGCACTCCGGCATTCGGCCCACTGTGCGTGACGACCCCGTTCAACGCCAGGCCCTTCACCCAGATCTTTCCACTTGCGACCCAAAGACCAATTTCTACCTTGGCGCCGCCGCTGATCGACGTCGCTGTCTCGACCTGACATCCACCCAGGCTGGTGTTTGAGAGATTGCCCCAGATGGGAGCCTCGCCATCATTTACCCGCAGTTCCACCGCTACGAAGCACTTGATTCGGAGATGCCGCCGGCGGTCCTGCGCCCAGTTCGGACTGAAAATGTCAGGTTCGAACGGGGGTGAGGATGCAGCGGACGTAGGCACAGGCTGTGGAGGAGGTTCCGATGATACTGTCACTGCCGGTGTTACCCCTGAAGTGCTCGACGATGCTTGCTTAATCTCGCGCATCGCCGCAAGCAGAGCTTCTTCCCGGCGTTCCTGCGGGGCATCGCGATAGGTTTGCAGCAGTTTTCCCAGATTTTGGGCTAGGTCGGGATCAGCCAAGAGTTGCGTCCAGTCAGTCCCCGGCGCGGCGCTAGGTTTGGTTTTGTCCATGGGTAGCGTCGGGACCGCATTCTCGCGAACGAATCCCCGTGATCAGCTTGAACCCTGGGTTACCTGTCCACAAGATTACCAAGGTGACCTCCGGAAATCTGCCATGGTCACCGGCGCGCTGTGAAGCTGTTCGTCGAGAAGACTTCACTCTACTTCTTCCCGTCCGTGAAGAAATTTCTTGAGCATTTCTTTCTGCTCATCAGTTAGAGACAAAAATTCAAAGCCGTACTGATACCCGTGACGATAGCGCACCACCGCTCGCAGTTCCAACGGCGAGGCTAATTCTGGAAGGCAAAGGCTCAACGCGGCAACGTCTCCTATGCTGAGTTCAGCCGCCAGCAGCATGCCTATGCCCGCCTCCGACAGATTTCGGGAGTGACCCTCAACCGTCTGGTAGTGATCACCGTGAAGATAGTTCACGCTCAAACGGAAATCGGCGCGGTATCTCGCACACCGCCTCTTCCGGCGATCAACCGCTTTTGCCGCGCGCTTTGGAGTTGAAGATGACACGAGTCGAGTAGACGCTCCTTAGTAAGCGCCGTTAGCACGGTTCCAATGAAGTGTGAACAAATGAACTCTGAACAAATTCGAAGGCTTCTTCGAGTGTCGTGAGCAGACGGGCGTTCCATGCCATTGCGACACCGATCCGGTTATTCGAGATTCCGGTCTGAGTCTCATTCCCAACCTATCGGCCTCCTTGAATGAAGTGGAAGGTGTCTTCAAGTAATGCTCTTTCCATTACAATTTCTAAAGTCCTTGCGGTAAACCAATCATTGGAGGATCGTGAGCGGTCTTGCGGAGCCGAAACATCTCATTATCCTAAGTTCAGCTTAAAAATCATCCTGTCTTTTGCATCGCAAGACGCGTTAAGTGCATCAATAACCAGACGTTACGCCATGAAAGAGAAAAGTCGTCCCAGGAACCTTTCAGGTTGGGACTTGTTTCAGAAAGCGGAGATGCCCGACTCTCTAACCAATCAAACCCGTGGAATTCGACTGGTTGCTTTCATATTTCTTCTGCTCTTCGCCGTAACGCGACTCATCGCACAGACCTCGGTGCCTGCCCCTTCCATCTCTCTGCCCGGATCGCAAAGTCCCTTCACAGGCAGCGAGCCTGAGGGCAACGCAACCCCTGAAGTTTTGCAGTTAAGTTTTCAGGAGGCAATCGACCGTGGGCTCCGCAACAACCTCGGCCTCCTTCTTTCAGGCGATCAGGCCCTCACAGCGCGAGGTGAGCGGTGGAAAGAACTCAGCAATCTCCTGCCCAACCTTTCGGCGCGCGTGGGCGAAGACGTGCAAACCACGAGCCTCACTGCACTCGGATTCAAGAGCAACGTTTTTCCGTTTCCTGTTCCGCGAGTGATCGGTCCTTTTAATTATTTTGATGCGCGCGCCTCGCTCACCCAATCCGTGTTCAACTTCCACGACCTGGAAAAGGAGCGCGCTGCCTCTGAGAGTCTGAAGTCGGCGCAATATACCTTCAAAGACGCGCGCGAGCTTGTGGTGCTGGCCGTTGGCAACGCGTACCTGCAAGCCATTGCGTCCGCCGCTCGAATCGAAACCGCGGAAGCGCAGGTCACGAACGCTCAGGCACTGTACAACAAAGCTGTCGACCAGCAGAAGGCCGGGCTGAGTCCCGCTATCGATACGCTGCGTTCTCAAGTCGAGTTGCAAACCCGCCAGCAGCAACTGATCGCAGCGCGCAACGATTTTGCCAAACAGAAGCTGTCTCTGGCGCGCGTGATTGGCCTGCCTGCGGGTCAGGAGTTTGCTCTCACCGAGAAAGCTCCGTATCAGGCAATGACCGCTTTACCCGTCGAGGTCTACCTGCAGCGCGCCTATGCCTCGCGATCCGACTATCAAGCGGCACAAGCTCAAGTCCGTGCTGCTGAACTTTTGCGGCGGGCTGCGACCGCCGGCCACTACCCCACACTTGACGTCAATGCGAACTTCGGCGATATCGGAGTCACTCCCGCGCAATCGAACGGCACATGGCAAGTGAATGGAGGCGTAAATATTCCAATCTTTGCCGGCGGCAAAACCCACAGCGATGTGCTTGAGGCCGAGGCCCAGTTGAAACAAGCCCGCTCCCAATTAGCTGATCTTCGCGGCCGGATCGACTTCGAGGTCCGTGCCTCATTGCTGGACCTAAGGTCCGCCGCCGATCAGGTCGAGGTCGCCCGCAGCTCTGTCGAACTGGCGGACCAGGCTCTGGTGCAATCGCAGGATCGCTTCTCCGCTGGTGTTGCCGATAACCTGGAGGTGGTACAAGCTCAGGAGTCCGTAGCCGGCGCTCATGAGAGTTATATTCAAAGTCTGTATGCCCACAATGTTGCCAAGATCGAACTCGCGCGCGCCATCGGCGACGCTGAACAGGGCGTCAAACGATATCTGAAAGGCGAACACTAACTTAATCTTATGGAACCGACGACGACTCAGACCCCGCCTGCCCCGCCATCGGAGCAGCCTGAAACCCGTACCAAGCCCCTGCCTTCTACAGAACGGGACTTTCATACTCGGCCTGCGCGCACGTCGAGTCCCGGCTTTCGCATCGCGATCATTGTTGCCGCGATCGTGCTGCTGGTGATCGGATTTTTTGTCTACCGCTACGTCACCAGCTACGAGTCCACTGACGACGCGGAGATTGACGGCCACGTGAATTCCGTAAGTACCCGCATCTCGGGAAATGTCATAAAGCTGAACGTGCTCGACAATCAAGCTGTGCAGGCAGGCACTGTATTGGTGGAAATTGACCCAGCGGATTACAAAGTCGCGTACGAGCGAGCCAAAGCCGACTTCGAGAGCGCTCAAGCGACCGCCGCCGCAGCCGGCGTGAATGTGCCCATCACGGATGTCAGTTCGACCAGCCAGGAGTCCGCGTCGGAAGCTGATGTAGCCAACGCCCGCGCCGGAATTGCCGCCGCCAGACAACAATTCGCGGCGGCCAGGGCCCAGGTCGATCAAGCCGAAGCCAACAACGTTAAAGCGCAGAACGATCTCGGCCGTTACAAGCAACTCGTCGACAAGCAGGAAATTTCGCAGCAGCAATATGATCAAGCTGTGGCAGCGGCTGCAGCTGATGCCGCGGGCGTCCAAGCTGCTCACGCCAACGCGGATGCCGCGCAAGCTCAAGTGAACGTGGCTCAAGCAAAATTGGCGCAGGCCGAAGCCAACTGGCGCAGCGCCCAGACTGCTCCACAGCAGATTCAAGTCGTGCGCTCCAGAGCCGCATCTGCCCTGGCTGATGTGCAACGCAAGAAAGCGGACCTCGATCAAGCTCAGCTGAATCTGCAGTACACCAAGGTTATTGCTGCCGTCGCTGGGGTGGTCAGTGATCGCACGGTGGAGGTTGGACAGAACGTCGCTCCGGGACAGGAACTGCTGAAGATTATTCCGCTGAACGATGTCTGGATCACCGCAAACTACAAAGAAACACAGCTTCGCGAAATGAAAGTTGGGCAACGCGTCACCGTTGAAGTCGACGCCAACGGCAGAAGCTATAAAGGCAAAGTCGATAGCATCGCCGGCGCCAGCGGCGCCCGCTTCAGCCTGCTGCCTCCCGAAAACGCGACGGGCAATTATGTGAAGGTCGTCCAGCGTATTCCGGTGAAAATCGTTCTTGATCCCGGCGAAAATAACGATCAGTCGCTGCGCCCGGGCATGTCTGTGACCCCTAAGGTTTGGATCCGGCAATGAGTGCCGCTTCCACCACTTTGGTGAACGACGACGCATGGCGTCCTGCGGTAAACCCATGGATCATCGCGATCACCGTCACGCTCGCGACCTTCATGGAAGTGCTCGATACCTCCATCGCCAACGTCGCCCTGCCGCACATAGCCGGTAGCCTCTCGGCTGGGCAGGACGAGAGCACATGGGTCCTCACGTCCTATCTAGTCTCGAATGCCATTGTGCTTCCTTTAAGCGGCTGGCTTTCTTCAATCGTCGGCCGCAAGAATTTTTACATGGGCTGCGTAGCTCTGTTTACCATCAGCTCTTTCCTGTGCGGATTGGCGCCGAATCTTGCAACTCTCATCATTTGTCGCGTATTGCAAGGCGCCGGCGGCGGCGGATTGCAGCCCAGCGAGCAGGCCATCCTCGCTGACACGTTTCCACCCGCGAAACGTGGCATGGCCTTCGCCGTTTACGGAATGGCCGTCGTAAGTGCTCCGGCCATCGGACCAACTCTCGGGGGTTGGATCACGGATAATTTCACCTGGCGTTGGATTTTTTTCATCAACATCCCGGTCGGCATCATTTCGATTCTGCTCACCACCCGGCTCATTCAGGATCCGCCCTATTTCAAGCGCCGCAAGCTCAGTGAAACTAAAATCGACTACGTCGGTCTCGGGTTCGTCGCTCTTGGCTTGGGAACTTTGCAGATTGTTCTCGACAAAGGCCAGCGCGAGGATTGGTTCGAATCGCACTTCATCGTCATCTTATCCGTGATCTGCGCGGTTTCTCTGATCTTCGTCATCATCTGGGAGTGGAGACACAAAGATCCCATCATCGATCTGCATCTGTTTCGCGATCGTACCTTCGGCGTCTCCAATTTGTTGATGTTCATGCTGGGGTTTGCCTTGCTGGGCAGCACGCTACTGCTGCCTCTGTTCTCGCAGACTCTGCTCGGCTACACCGCCGAGGAAGCGGGTCTGTCGTTGATGCCGGGCGGTTTGACCATAATCCTGCTACTGCCGCTGGTCGGATTCCTGCTCTCGCGCTATAGCCCCCGCTGGCTGCTGATTTTCGGCTTAGTCGTGCTTTCGGGTTCTTTGTTCCATATGGCTGGCTTTGACTTGGACATCAACTTCAGTACCGTCGCCACGGCCCGTGTCTTTCAAGCGGCCGGCATGGCCTTCCTCTTTGTCCCGATTAATACGGCTGCCTATGCATTTCTACCCCGCGATAAAAACAACGCTGCGTCCGGCCTGATGAATCTTGCCCGCAACATTGGCGGAAGCGTCGGCATTTCCCTGGTCACCACCATGCTCGACCGGCGCAGCCAGGTTCACTTAAACGATCTTTCCCGCAATCTCAGCGCTGCCAACCCTGCCTTCCGCACGATGTTGCAGGGCGCGACCCAGGCAATGCGTCTGCACGGTGGGAATGCGGCATTTGCCTCGCAGCAGGCCTATGCGTTGATAGAAGGCACGCTTCAGCGTCAGGCCGCTATGCTGGCTTATCTCGATGACTTCCGGCTCCTGGGCATCTCGATCCTGTGCATGGTTCCGCTGGTCTTCCTGATGAAAAAAGGCAGGCCCGGGGGCGGAATCGCGGTACACTAAGGCCCGGAAAAACCGATCGGTCCTGCTTCTGAGAGATAATAGAAGCTGGGATTGGTGGGCCGGAAATGTTTCGACTGATCACCATCGAACGGGAGTACGGCAGCGGTGGCGGCGCGATTGCCGCTCAACTGGCTCAATATTTGGGCTGGAGTCTCTGGGACCACCGCCTTACCGAAGAAATCGCCCGCATTGCCAATGTTTCGCCCTCCGCCGTGATGCGCTGCGACGAGCGCATGGATAGCCGCTTCTACCGCTTGGCGAAAACCTTCTGGCGCGGCAGTTCTGAGCGCAGTTCTCCTCTCAGCTCTCAGACTTTTGACACCGATCGCATGATGTCGATCATGGAAGAAATCACCACCAGGATTGCCCAGGAAGGAAATTCAGTCGTAGTCGGGCGCGGCGCGCCTTTTTTCCTGCGCCAGCAGCCGGATGCATTTCACGTCTTTCTCTACGCGCCGCGAGCTGAAAAGGTGCGTCGTCTGGTCGAAGATGGATTGAACCCGACCGATGCTGAGGAGCAGGTCGACGCAGTTGACCGCGAACGCATCGCCTTCGTCAAGCATTACTTCGACGCCGACTGGCCCACGCGTTCCCTCTATCACATGATGATGAACACGGCCGTCGGCAACGAACCCGTCATTCAGGCCATCCTTCATACCATGCATCTGGTGGAAGGCCGCCCGAAAGCCACCGACTACGACCCTTCAAGAGTCCCAACTTCAATCTAGCGGATTCGCGTCTTTCCTCATTTTCCTCTGTGTTTTAGCTCTTCGTCCAAGTGCGGACGCGCCGGGCCGTTGCAGCGCTGGACAGCAACCCTGTGCACAAAAATCCGGCCGCGCTCCAAGCACTCCCGAGGCCCGCCGTTCCGATCCAGCATCGGTTCGTTCCAAAATCAATTCCCGAATCATGCCAACAAATTTCGGATGCCCTTCTACCGTTTTCGCTCGCACTTTCGGCAGTGACAGCGAATCGCAGAGCTGTGCCGCTTCCACATCGAGGTCATACAACACCTCCATGTGGTCCGATACGAAACCGATCGGCGCCAGCACGACAGCCGATGCCAGATTCCTAGCCTTCACCTCACGCAGATGCTCGAGAATATCCGGTCCCAGCCAAGGCTGCCCCGGTGAGCCGCTACGGCTTTGGTAGACGAGTGCCTCATTTTTCTGACCCACCGATTCCGAAACCAGCCGCCGCACTTCTTCAAGTTGCCTGACGTAATCACTCGTTTCGGCCATCGAAACCGGAATGCTGTGCGCGGTGTATACGATTTGCACGTTTTGCCGCGCTTCGACCGGAACCGCCTGCAGAGCATCCCGCACGCGCTCGATGGTTACCTCGACATACAACGGATGGTTAAAGAACGCCCGCAATTTGTCCACTTCCGGCGCACCGACGCCGACTTCACTCTGCGCGCGCGCAATGTCCTCGAGATATTGCCGGCACCCCGAGTACGAACTATAAGCTGAAGTCACAAAGGTCAAGGCCCGCCGGATTCCATCTTCCTTCATTTTTTGCAGCGTCTCGGTCAGGAATGGATGCCAGTTTCGGTTTCCCCAGTAGATCGGCAGCTTCGGCCCGTTTCGCTCCAGCTCAGTTTTTAACGCCGCAATCAAATCCCGCATTTGCTGGTTAATCGGGCTTTTCCCGTCAAAGTGGTAGTAGTGCTCAGCCACGGTCAACAGGCGTTCTCGCGGAACGTTTCGGCCGCGCAGCACAGTTTCGAGGAAGGGAATTACCTCTTCCTTCGATTCCGGTCCGCCGAAAGAAACCACCAGAACAGCGTCGTAGTTCATATGAGAGTGATTGGTTAGAATTGCTGCGAAGCGATCGCCTGAGCTCAGCCGTCACATCACGATCGTCAAGCAGTGGGCACTCAGTTGCCGTGCGCAGTTGCCACAGAAGGCGGGATCGACGCTGTCGATTCAGCATTCTTCGTCACCGACAATGGCCGATCCAACGCGATATCCATTTCCGTGAACCTGGGCAGCACCACATCGCGGCCGCGGCGCGACACAATATAGATGCCCGAGACGCAACTCGCTATGATCCGAGTCGTGCCGGCCGTAGAAGCGTCGGTCGCCGTCGAAACGATGGCTTCGATAATCAGCTGAGCACCGTCATCCACTTCTTTCGCGATACCAGCCGTTACGCCAATGTTAATCGCCATCCATGCCTTGCCAGGATGTTCGCCATGGAGTTGCCCCTCGGCATCAATCTTAGTATGCGACCGCTGGTCCAGTTCCGCTCCAGCCAACGACGCAGAGATAGGAATAAGGTTTCCACCTGGCAGCGTCAGGCCAGTGAACGTCAGATACAACGACCCTGCACGGCTTCCCCAGCGCGGTGGAGTCTTCTTGACTACCTTTCCCTCAATCAGAGCGCCAGCCGGCAGGGCAACGCGCGAGTTGATCAGAACAGGCTCAATCAGCCGCCCCTGCACAATATCGCCAGGCTTGCTCTTGGAAGCGCTCACATCGCCCAAAAGCAGAATCTTGAACCCAGTCCCCGCTGGAAGAGCCTCCAGAGCAGATACGTCGGATGCCGACGAGCCTTCGCCATTGCCAGTCGATCCGTTTTGGTTTGCCGGAGCAACCGCCTCCAGCACCATCGTGGGCGTCGGCAGCTTCTTCGGCCCGTAAACGCCGCCAGATTTGCTCGTCTCCACCGCGCCGTTTGCATTCTCCGGCTTAACATCTTTCTTCTTTTTCTTTGCTTGGGCGTGTACCTCGCGCATGCGGCTGATGGAAATCAACGACACCTGCAACGCGGTCTCGCCGTTCGTTCCAGAAACAGTTGCTGTTTTGAAAACCGGATAAGACTCATGGCGAGGTGTAAATAACTTGATTACGCCAGGCCAGTGATCGTTCGGAATTCGCCGCCTTTTCTCCAGGTGGTCCACGGTTAGACGCACGTCGGTCCCGGAAGCAAATAGTTCGCGGTCGGCAGAGTAAACGTCGCGCGACAAGCTTCCCTCAACAGTGTCGCCCGGCTTCAATTTGGAAACCTTGAGAGGACTCTTTAGTTGAACCTTCAAATAAAGGCTTGCGCTTGAAGACGCTGGATTTTGCTTACCCGTTGCAGGTTCATCTGCCCCGAAGCAAATCGTCGAGGCCGCCGACAGCGCGACTGCTAGCCATAGACCGGCAATGGCCTTTGATAATCTGTGTGCGTTTATCATCTGTCCCTGCCCGCCCCTAAACTCGCGCCTGGAGTGTTGCGCGACTCTTGAATTTACCTTCGAAATCCACTGAAAGGCCGAATGGAAACGACGGTACGTGCGCTCCCGGTAATCCGGGCGTGCATGTTGAGAGGAGAAATCTGGTGCGCCCGGAGAGATTCGAACTCCCGACCTATTGCTCCGGAGGCAATCGCTCTATCCATCTGAGCTACGGGCGCCAGCAATAGCTCCAGTTTACATGGGGCAGTCGAGAAGCATCAATGGACCCACCTGAGAATTCACGCCACGTTCAAAATGAGTGTGCCGGAAAACTAGCGTGGCGAGACCGAAGAAGCCAGCCACCGGCCAGCCCCGCCAATTTGTGGCCTCATTCCGGGCCGACTTCGGTGGTCGAAGAACGACCGTCTGATTACGCGTAGGCAGAACACCGCAAGAGCACAAGAACAGACGAGACTGCCAACGAGCGGATATTAACGACTACCAGCGGCCTCGTCCGCCGCCTCCGCCACCACGGCCGCCACGGTCCCCGCCGCGATCGCCGCCCCGGCCGCCCCGGTCACGTCCGCCGCCGCCGGCATGTTCAGTTTTGGGGCGGGCTTCGTTTACGTTCAGCGTACGTCCTCCGACCTGTGAGCCGTTCAACGCCGTAATGGCTTTTTCGCCATCCTCATTGCTCGCCATTTCCACGAAGCCGAAGCCACGCGAGCGGCCGGTATCGCGGTCTGTCATGATGCTGACCCGGTCGACCTGCCCGAACGATTCAAACATCTGCCGCAGCTCGTCTTCCGATGTGTTGAAGCTCAAGTTGCCTACAAAAATATTCTTCACGCATCTTCCTCTGCATTAGCTGTCGAAGTGCAAGCTCAATGCGGCGGACTGGCAGGTCGGGGACACCTTCCTGAAAATCGAGACCGGAGCCGGCGAACAGTCGAATGCGGCCAGAAGTATAGCAGGTTTGTCAAATGTTACTTGTCAATTGAGGCTTAGTTAGGAATAACTAGCTATTCGACCGATAACTACGGGAAGTCTTAACCTAGAATCAGAACCGCGGGGATCTATCGCTAGCAGTCGTCCACTTTCCAATAACCTTCGCGGTGATAACCAACTCGCAGCAACCGATTCTTGGGGTCGTGCCGCTTGCCGCAACTCGGGCAGATCAAATACCGGGTCCACGCGGTACCAAGACGATCGTAGTTTTCGGCGACGGCAAACGTTGTCCCACAGCTGCAGGGCACCATCAGCATTCGCAGCGAGGATTGATCTTTCGATTCTGTGGTGCGACTGCGAGACTTCACACTTCTTCCACCGTGGCCATCGCTCTCTTCTTCCGTTTGTTCGATTGCAGCACTTTTTTTCGCAAGCGCAGCGACTTGGGCGTGATCTCCACATACTCGTCGTCGGAAATGAATTCTATGGCTTGCTCCAGATTTAGCGAACGGAAGGGCACGAGGCGAATCGCCTCATCCGCAGTTGATGCACGCATGTTGGTGAGTTTCTTCTCCCGTACCGCGTTCACGTCGAGATCATCATCCTTCGCGTTCTCGCCGACAATCATTCCTTCGTACAACTCGATGCCGGCGCCGACGAAAAGCTCCCCGCGCTCTTGCAGTCCCCACAGCGCGTAGGCCGTGGAGGTGCCAGCGCGATCGGCGATGAGCGCGCCAGTCGGCCGGTGTGGGATGTCGCCTTGCCACTCGGTGTAGCCATCGAACAAGGAGTTCATCACGATGGTGCCGCGTGTGTCCGTGAGCAACTGGCTGCGCAGGCCGATCAGTCCGCGACTGGGCACGCGAAATTCGATGCGCACGCGTCCGTAGCCGTGATTGTGCATGTTCGTGACTTCGCCTTTTCGCGATCCCAACTGCTCCATCACGACGCCGACAAAACCCTCGGGCACGTCGACCGTGAGATGTTCGACCGGTTCCATCAGCTTGCCGTCGATACGCTTGGTGACGATTTCCGGCTTGCCGACCATCAGTTCATAGCCTTCGCGACGCATCATCTCAATCGTGATGGAGAGTTGCAGCTCGCCGCGCCCCAGCACTTTGAACGCGTCGGTAGTCTCCATTTCTTCGACGCGCAGCGAAACATTAGTGAGCAATTCTTTCGCCAGCCGCTCGCGCAAGTTTCGCGATGTGACATAGGTGCCTTCACGGCCTGCGAAAGGCGAATTGTTCACCGTGAACATCATGGCGATGGTTGGCTCGTCGATCACGATGGGAGGCAGCGGTGCAGGATTCTCCGCGTCGGTAATGGTCTCGCCGATGGTGATGCCTTCCACTCCGGCCACGGCGACGATATCGCCCAATACGGTTTCCGTGATGTCGGTGCGCTTCAGCCCGGAGAACGAAAACAATTTCGTGATCTTGGTTTTGTGCAGCGTGCCGTCGAGCTTGGCGATGGCGACGTCTTCGCCGGTAAACATGGTGCCGTTGAAAACTCGCGCAATGGCCAGCCGGCCGAGATAGTCGCTGTAGTCAAGGTTCGCCACCAGAATCTGCAAGGGCCCTTTGGGATCGCCGCTAGGCGGCGGAATCGTTTTCACCACCGCCTCAAACAGCGGCTGCAAATTCTCTCCTCCGCCCCGAATGTCGGTCGACGCAGTTCCTTCCTTCGCATTGGTGTAAAGCACTGGGAACTCGAGCTGATCTTCTTTGGCATCGAGATCGATGAACAGATCGTAGATTTCATTCAGCACTTCCTGGGCGCGTGCGTCGGGTCGGTCGATCTTATTAATGACGACGATGGGAGGCAGCTTAGCCTCCAGCGCTTTACTCAGCACATAGCGCGTCTGCGGCAGCGGCCCCTCGCTGGCGTCGACCAGCAGCATCACGCCATCCACCATCTTCAGTGCGCGTTCTACTTCGCCGCCAAAATCGCTGTGTCCAGGCGTATCCACAATATTGATCTTTACGTCGTGATAGAAGATGGCCGTGTTCTTGGCGAGGATGGTAATTCCGCGCTCACGCTCCAGTTCGTTCGAGTCCATGACCCGATCGACATGGTGCTCATTCGAACGAAAAGTGCCGCTCTGCTGCAGCATGGCGTCGACCAATGTGGTCTTGCCGTGGTCGACGTGCGCGATGATAGCGATGTTGCGAATGCTCAAACTCAAAGTGTGGTTTCCCTTTTATCGATCTGATTGGGTTGACGGGCGGACGTGGCCCATCCTCGACGGCAACCGCCCTTCTATAACTTTACTATGGGTGGAGGTTTATCAGGAGATTACATCGCACCAACGTGCGGCAGGTTAGTAACCTGAAATTCATGAACCATTTTGATGATTTTGGAAATTGGATGCTTGAAGGCATGCCATAAGACTTAACGGAGCGTTACCCCGCGACCGCCTTCTCCTTCGGAGCCGGCCTTCCCGCCAATCGTGCAGTCACTTCCTTCACCGCCCGCTGCGCCGCCAGAATCGCTTCGTTGGCAGTCGATTCTGGCCCCTGAGAATCCGTATTGGCGAAGAAGATGCGATCCATGGGACGCCGCACCAGTGGCTGAACTTCCGTAAACAATCCCGGCGTCGACATATACAAAGGATGGCCGCGCCGGTAGATGTGCACTTCGACCGGATCGACATTCAGCTCCGGCATGAGCTTCTGGAAGTCGCGCAGCACATTCGCCGCAACGGAACGCGCGCCTCCCTCCGTCAAGAGGGTAAAGCGCTGCTCTTCTTTCATCGGCGTGTAACAACTAAGAATGTTGAACTTCTGCTTATAACCCGGCTGCTTTTGGATCACCCAGTCCGCAACCACAATGTCGGTAAAAGCATTTCCCGGGCACCACGTGTCGTAGCCGTGATTGAAAACCGGTTTATCGAAAATCAGATTCACCACGGGATACGGAATGTAGCGAACCTGATGCATGGCATCGCTCTGCTTCTCAGGTAAGCCGTCGATAACGCGCCGCGTAATGAACTTCGGCGTAGCCATGATCACGGCTTTAGCCGCAACCGTCTTCAATTCGCCGCCCAGCATGTATGTAATCTGGACTTCTTCTTTGCCGGGCGCGACAGCCACAATGGTCGCGCCGGCCTGCATCCGATCTTTGTATTTCGCTTGAAGAATGTCTTCGAGTTTTTTCGATAGCGCGCCCAACCCTCCCGGCCAGGTGTAACGATCGTCGGCGTGGCTCTCTTCCGCCATACTCTGCAATTCAATAATGCCAACCGTAGCGGACGCTTCGTCGCTCTCGGCCCCATAATTCGACGGACCGTAAGCATCCCACCACTGCTTGAGCTCCGGGGGATATGCCTTCATGAAATCGGAAAACGGCGTGTTCGAAAGTTCTTTGCTGCGTTTCTCCAAGTCAATCGCGAGCATCTCTTTCTTGAACTTCTTGAAGCCCTCGCGAACCGGCTCAGGATATGGCAGCTTATTAAGTCCGTCGCCCCACGTATCCGGAACTAATTCGCCTCGAATGATGCTCGCGTCCGAACTGTTAACCGGCAACGGCTCCAGTCCAATTTCCTTCGCGAAGTGGTATGCGTATTCTTCTTTCGACAGAAATGCCGTTCCCGTACCGTAGGTGCTGCCCTCATATTCCATCGCGAAGGCATTTCCACCCCAGTGCGGTTCTTTTTCCAGTAACAGAAAATCGCGATGTTGCAAGCGATAAGCTGCCGTCAAGCCGCTGATGCCGCCGCCCACAATCACTACATCATGCCGTGCCGAAGCCGCAGGCCGCGTGAACACTTTGCCATCGCGCACCTGATGGCAGATTCGATTGTCCTCGCCGTCTACGTCTGCCGCGGAATTTTTCTGCGCTTGATCGGTCTGCGCTGCCACCAGTGAAATGTCGATGGGGCATCCCGCCGTTACCGCTCCAGCCACAACAAACTTGATGAAGTCCCTGCGATTCGCGCTCATAACGCGTTTCCTTCCACGGCTTCCACGAGTTCCGTGCCTGCTTCCGAGGTTGCCTCGCCGCGCACGCGCAAGCGATACCAAAGTACGATCGCAATCAGTGAAAACAAAAAGATAATGGTCGACACTGCATTGATCTCCGGCGTGATGCCGCGCCGCAACCGCCCCCAGATTTCCAGCGGCAGCGTGTTATCGCGTCCGATCAGAAAAAAACTCACCGCAATCTCGTCCATCGATAGCGTAAAGATAAGGAGCGCCGCACCGATGATCGGCAGCTTCAAATTCGGAACCGTGATGCGCCAGAATGTCTGCCAGTAGTTCGCGCCCAGATCAAGCGAAGCCTCTTCCTGCGCCCGGTCGAGCTTCTGCAGGCCCGCAAACACTTCAGTTGTCGCTACGGAAATCAATGCCGTTCCATGCCCCAGGACGATCGTCATCAGGCTGAGCTTCGTTCCCGTAACGTTGAACAGCATGAGCAGCGAAAGCCCCGTAATAATTCCCGGGAGGATCAACGGCAACAGCACCAGTTGCCGGAACAAAGCCTTCCCCGGAAACTGCGCGCGCTCCAGCGCCAGCGCCGCCGGCACTCCAAAGGTCAACGAGATCGCCATGGCCGCCAGAGCAACTTGCAGGCTGTTGAGCACTGAATCCCAGATCGGCCCGTCGGCAAAGAGCGTGCGGTACCAATCGAGCGTCAGATGATGCGGCGGAAATCCGCCCACTCCTTCCGCATTGAACGAATAAAGGATGAGAACCGCGATCGGCAAGTAAAGGAACGCGAAGACGGCGATAGCATGCAACAGCAGCCAGCGTGAGCCTGAAACCAATTTCGCATCGCTCACGAGAAGCTCCATTTCTTTTCCAGCCGCTCGGAGAAAAACAGCAGACTCACTACCAGCAGCAACATGCACAACGAGATCGCCGCACCCAGCGGCCAGTTGTACGCAGCGCCAAATAGGCTGACCACAATGTTTGAAATCATGATGCCGCTTGGACCTCCCAGCAGTAACGGCGCAAGAAAATCACCGAGGCTGAGCACGAAAGCAAACGTCGCTCCGGCCAGCACTCCCGGAATCGAGAGAGGGAAGATCACCTTCCAGAAAGTTTGTCCAGGAGTCGCACCCAAGTCATGGGATGCTTCCACGAGATTGCGCGGAATGTGCTCCAGCGCCGCGTAAATCGGCAGAAACGCAAACGGCGTATAGATGTGCGTCAACGTCAGTACGACCGCAAACGGACTATATAACAGGAATTCCAGCGGATGCTTCGTGAGGTGCACATACTGCAGCAGGGTGTTCAACACCCCGTCCGATCCGAGGATCGTCTTCCACGCATATGCCCGCACCAGGTAACTTACCCACAGCGGAATAATCACTAATTGATACAGCAGATCTTTTTTCTTTCCTGCATAAAAAGAAAGAAAATACGCCAGTGGATACCCCAGCAGCAAAGAGAAGACGGTGACACGCGCGGCAATCCACATCGAGCGCAGCAGCGTTTGCCAATAAACATCGACCCGTAGCAGTCGCGCGTAATTGTCGAGGTTCCACGATTGCACGATGCTCTGCGCCGCTGACACTGACCAGAAGCTGTAGCAGAACATCAGCAAATACGGCGCCAGCAGAAATGCCGTAACCCACAGAAGTGGAGGCAGCGTCACCGTGGCTTTGTAAGCTCGGGAAAACATTAGATTCTTTCGGGCGACTCGCGCACGAGCACCGCGTCAGCCGCCGAGAACTCCAGATCGACTGCATCTAACGCGCCACCACTTCCTGAAGTCCGAACAACAAGTACGAGTCCAGCGCCGCAGTCCACGCGAATCAACTCCGTCGCGCCGTGAAATGCCTGGTGGAGAACTTTTCCGCGAACTCGTACACCGTTCGATAGCACCGTATTCTCCGCCGCAAGCCGGACATTCTCGGGACGCAACGATAACAGCACCGGTCCATCCGGAAGGGAGGTTTGCCATGTCAGCGGTCCGCAGCGCGAAATCCCTCCGCGAACCTCGCCCTTTAGCAAATTGGTATGCCCGATGAATTGCGCCGCATAAGCTGTCGAGGGTCTGCCGTAAATCTCTCGGGGAGTCGCTACCTGTTCCAGTTCACCCGATCGCAACAGCGCAATCCGGTCCGACATCACCATCGCTTCTTCCTGATCGTGCGTAACGAAGATGAACGAAATCCCAACCTCGCGCTGCAAAGATTTCAATTCCACCTGCATCTGCCGCCGCAAATTTGCGTCGAGCGCCGAAAGTGGCTCATCCAGCAGCAGCAATCGAGGACGGTTCACCAGCGCCCGTGCCAGCGCCACCCGCTGTTGCTGTCCGCCACTGATCTTTGACGGCTTCGACTTCGCGTGCCCCGACATTTTCACCTTCTCCAGAGCCTCCGCCACTCTGGACGAAATCTCTGCCTCGGGCCTTTTCGCTACGCGCAGTCCGTACGCCACATTCTGTTCCACGGTGAGGTGCGGGAATAACGCATAGTGCTGAAACACAGTGTTCACGCGACGCCGGTAAGGAGGCTGACGATCCAGTCGCTCATCCCCCATCCAAAGTTCACCCGCGCTCGCGCTCTCAAAGCCCGCAATAATTCGCAGCAGCGTCGTCTTTCCCGAGCCGCTTTCTCCCAAAATCGTAAGGAACTCCCCTTCCGCAACATCCAGAGAAATGTCCCGCAATACCTTGTTCTTGCCGAAGTTCTTGGCCACGTTGCGAATGCGAAGCAAAGGACGACCGGGGATTCCCGCAACAGCATCCCGCACGGCCGTCATTTCAGATGTGCTCATCGACGTATCGAATCTCTCGCCGGAACCAAGGGTGAGCTCTGAAGCACAAGCTCGCAACTTGGTACTGGGTACTAGGTACTAGGTACTGGTTCTTACTGCGCCGCTTTCACTTCATTCCAAATCTCGTTGTACTTGGCGCGCCGCGGCACATTCTGCCAAAAATAAAGCCGCTTCTGGTAGTTGTCCACATCATCGAGGTGTAGGCTCTTGACCTCCACCGGCGTCATGAGTTGCGCCGCCTGCGGATTCGCCGGAGTGTACCCGGTCACGTCGGTCACCTTTTTTTGCGTCTGCGCCTCGATCATGTACTCAAGAAATTCGTAAGCCAGATCCTTGTTCTCGCTGCCCGCGGTGATCATCAAATGGTCGATCCATCCGGTTGTATTTTCTTTTGGAATCGTCTCACCCACCGGGAAATTGACCTTGCGCAGTTGATTGGTCATCAGCGGCCATCCCATCGCTGCCACCACTTCGTGATTCTGAAAAAGATTCGTCAGCTCCCCGCCCGTCGACCACATTTTGCGAATGTTCGGTTTCAACTCCAGCAATTTCTTTTTCACCGCATCGAGCTGTTCGTCGGTTAAGTTGTAAAGCTGCGAGGGATCAGGCTTGTCGTAGCCTAGAACCTGCGCGGCCATGTAGATCGTCGAGAGATCGTCCCACACCGAAATCTTTCCCCGGTATTTTGCATCCCAAAGCACATTCCAACTCTCCGGAGCCTCCGCGAAAATGGACGTGTCGTAGAGCAGTGGGTCGGGTCCCCACATGAACGGAACGCCAAACACCTGGCCCTTTACGCGCACCAAGGGCAGGGAAGTCAGTTGGGGAGAGAGTTGCGCATAACTCGGAAGCTTCGTCAAATCCAGCGGCGCAGCCAAGTTCGCCGCAGCAATCGATGTGGCCACGTCACTCGAGGGAGAGATCACATCATAATTTCCCGCGCTGCCGCCGCGCAGCTTGGCCACCAGTTCGTCACTCGATCCCATATAGGACGCTGAAATTTTGCAGTGATGCTGTTCCTCGAAAGCCTTTGTGAATGCCGGATCGGCATAGCCCTCCCACACCAGCAAGTTGAGCGTCGGAGTTTTCTTTGCGCACGAGCCTGTCAACAAAGTCAGAGACAGCGATAACAGCAGCGTCGCCGAGTGTCGGATCTTCATCAGTTCCTCCTTCGCTGTTTCGCGGCGCCTTCGTGGCCCGCACTGGCACTCCGCATTTGGCAGCGGAAAATCAAAATGTCGGCGGCGTATTCACCCAAAGCACCCAGGTTTCTGCGCGCCCTGGATTTCTCCAATGATGTGGCGTTGCGCTCTCAAAATAAAAACTGTCTCCAGCTTTGAGGCGGTATTCTTCGTTCTCCAGCATGATCGTCAGTTGCCCGCGCAAGACGTAGAGAAACTCTTCTCCCTCGTGCGTGTAAGATTCGCCGCTGCCTGCCTCGGGCGCCACGCGAAACAAGTGCGGCTCCATCACCGTATTTCCCCACGCCAGCAACTCCATACGAACGCCGGACCCAGCCTCCAACACTTTTCTTTGTTCCGGACGCACCTGCCGGCTGCTGATGCCCGTCCCATCAAAAAAATCGAGGATGTTTGTCTTATAAAATCGCGCCAGCTTGCGCAGCGTGCCCACCGAGCCGCTCATCTGCGAACGCTCGAGCGCGCTCAAAAATCCCACCGAGATCCCTACCGATTGCGCTACTTGCGCGAGTGAAAGCCGGCGCTTCGCCCGCAATTGCCGCAAGTGTGAGCCAATCGCTCCCGCCGCCCCGTCAACCGCGGGACGCACCCGCCCTTCGCGCCGCAACAACTCGACAATCGCCGCGGCGTTCAATCCCCGCACCTTGCGCAGGAACCGCGCGCGCTTCAGCAGCTTCACATCGTCAGCCGTATACAGCCGGTACT
Organism: uncultured Acidobacteriaceae bacterium; assembly: GCA_963771965.1. Lineage (GTDB taxonomy): Bacteria > Acidobacteriota > Terriglobia > Terriglobales > Acidobacteriaceae > Sulfotelmatobacter. The sequence goes on along the minus strand of CAVYVM010000011.1, from coordinate 214,509 downwards.
TGCTCTCGGTGCGCCGAGGGCGCGTCAGCCCCAAACTTTCCCACGATCGTATGACCGACTGCGACACTCCCACACGCCGCGCCACATCTCCGATCTTCAAGTAAGGTGCCGAATTGCTTGTGGGCATCGCGTACCACGAATCGATAAGAATTTTCTATGCAAGGCAGCGCTTTTTTTATCCTTGACAGCGCACTACCTGCTTCTCTAACCTTGCGGGATTATAGCAAGGTTGCGGCTGCACACAAGCTGTCGTTTTCGAGAGAAGTTCTTAGAAAGTTTTCCAAGAAAACTGCATCTTCCAAAGATGCCCGGAGGCTCCATGCCGTCAACGCGACCCCGCTGGACCATGCAGTGTCTGCAAAACGTTTGCCTAGTCTTAGCGCTCTCTGCAGTAATTCCAACGCTGCTCTCCGCGCAAGGCACCGGCGGACGCATCTTGGGCCGCGTTGCCGATCCCTCCGGCGCAGTGGTAGGCGGCGTGAAAGTCACCGCCATTAATGAGGCAACGGGAGTAACCCGGGACACACAGACTAGCGCCAGCGGCGATTACGGATTTCCTGATATTCCAGTCGGAACCTACACGCTCACTTTTGAATTAACAGGATTTAAGAAAGACGTGCGCAAGGGCATTGCGCTCGACGTCAATCAAGTCATCACACTCAATATGACGATGCAACTCGGCGGAGCTCAGGAGATCGTCGACGTCACGTCTGAGGCGCCTCTGGTGGATACCACCAGCACGCAGCTTGGCGCGGTGGTAAACAACCGCTCGGTGAATGAGTTGCCGCTGAATGCCCGCGATACCTACCAGTTCCTGCAATTGCAGCCCGGCGTGCAATCGCAGTTAGGCTCGAGCGGCGGCACCTTCTATGGCAGCGACGATGCGGGAGCCGTTTCCGTCAATGGCGGCCGCGGCCGCGCCAACAATTTTAGCGTCAACGGCGGCGATGCCAACGACCAATTCGCCAATCTACCCACGATTCAGCCCACGCCCGATGCCATCGAGGAATTCCGCGTTATCAGCAACACCTTCGATGCCGAATATGGCCGCAACTCCGGCGCCGTAGTCAACGTAATCACAAAGTCGGGAACGAATCAGTGGCACGGTGACGTCTACGAATATTTCCGCAACACAGTCTTAAACGCGCAAGGATACTTCAATACCGTAAAGCCGCAGGAAAATCAGAATCAGTTCGGAGGAACCTTCGGCGGCCCGATTAAGAAAGATCGCACCTTCTTCTTCGTGTCCTACGAAGGCAGACGCGTGCGGCAGGGAGTCTCGGGGCAAACCGTGGTCGTGCCCACGCCGGCGGAGAGGACTGGAAACTTTTCAGCAGGAACGCCCTTCACAGGCGGGATTGCCGACCAGTTCGCGGCAGAGGCACTTGACGGCCGTCCGGGTTGTGACACAGCCCTGGGCCTCGCACAAGGCGGGATTAACACAACGTATGTTAACGGCGGCTATGGCAGTCAGAACCCTTTGCCGTGGTCGACTCTCTTTCCTACCAACGTAATCCCGGCTAATTGTCAGGACCCGGTCGCGGTTGATATGCTCCGCTTCGTGCCCGCCGCGAATCGCGCCGGCGGCCTTTTTCAAGCTGTACCGGTCAGTGCTGACACTCAGAATCAGTTCACCATCCGCTTCGACCATCGCATCAACGAGAAACAGAATTTCAGTTTCTACTACTACTTCACCAACGACGCCAATTTCCAGCCCTTCTATAATTTTCAGGCCTCAGGAGCAAACGTTCCCGGCTTTGGTGCTAACGTGGGTTCGCGCTATCAACAGTACAATCCCAGCCACACCTGGACAATCTCCAATTCCCTAATCAATGAAGCTCGCGTTACTTATATGCGCGAAGGCCAATTGACCTTCCAGCATCCGCAAAGCACAAACCTCGTCAAAGACTCTTGCTCGTCTTCGGCGGCGCAGGCAGTGTGCTTCAACGGCACCTCAGACTCCAGCAGCGGACCGCTGTCAATAGTGGGCCAACTGGGCACCAGTCCACAGTACGGCATCACAACCGGCTTGCCCGCCAATCGCCAGGGCGTTCCCTTTATCGGCGTATCCGGCGGCTTCGCCATCGGCAACGGGTGGGAGGGCGAACTGCCACAGGTGGGGAACTCCTACATGGCAACGGACAGTTTGACATGGGTCAAGGCCAATCACACCTTTAAGTTTGGTGCCGATGTGCGCCGCGCTCAGTTCGACCAGACTCTCTACTACAACGTCAGCGGCGACTACACTTTCAACAGCACGACCGAAAATTCGGTGCTTTACACGAATCCCCAAGGGTCAGGCGATAATTATCCCGGCTACTTGCTGGGCCTGGACGACAGCTATACACAAGGATCGGCGCAGCGCGAAGACATTCGCAACACTGGCGTTTATGTTTTTGCCCAGGACAGCTGGAAGATCAAACCTTCTCTCACCATGAACTATGGAATTCGGTGGGAGTTGGATACGCCGCTGGCCGATGCCCTGCATCACGTTCAAACTTTCCGTCCCGGTCAGAACTCGACCGTTTATCCCTGCGTTTTGACCACCACCGAGGAGGCGGCCCTCGGGGCCAGCAACTGTACCGCCGCTGGCGTGCAACCCACAGGTTTAGTTGTTCCTGGGGACCGCGGTGTCTCCGCCGGACTTACGCAGACCTATTACAAAGCTTTCGCGCCGCGCATCGGACTGGCATACAGCCCCAATCCGAAAACCACCATTCGCGGTGGTTGGGGCCTCTTCTACAATCCAATGGAACAACTGGTTCTCGAACAGTTCGGCGCCGAACCTCCTTTCGGTGGGAGCACATTTTTGCCTTCAACCTTTCTGGAGACTCCTTTCATCTCGCAAACCGGCACCGTCAGTCCAAACCCGTTTAACGGAATCCTCAGTCCGAAGCCTGGAACTCCGCAGGATTGGGCTTCTTTCCGCCCCATGCTGTTGTACGGAGATTTTCAGCCTCACATGCGCACCCAATATACGGCCCAGTACAACTTGAATTTCCAGCAGGAGCTGGCACGAAATGTGGTTTTTCAACTCGGGTACGTTGGATCGCAGGGACATAGGTTGCTGGCATCTCATGACATCAATCCCGCTATCCCACAGACTTGTCTCGATCTGAATGCTACCTTGGGGGCCGGAACATGCGGAGCGTTTCTCGAAGACAATTCCTTTTTTATTCCGGGCGGAACTACAATCGCGCCTCAGGGCTTGCACCTGCCATACAATGCCGGGCCCGGCGGGACGTTCGTTCCCGGCGGTACCACAGTCGGTCCCAACGGAATCACCTTAGTTGGACTTCGCCCCTACTCGTCTCCCAACTGCGCCCCGTTCACCGGGGCAGGATGTCCGATCGATGGTGTTCCCGTCTTCACCAACATCTTCGCCGAAGACACCATCGCCGCCTCTGCTTACAACTCGCTACAGGCGAGCGTGGAGAAGCGCTTTTCTCACGGACTTCAGCTGCAGGCTGCCTACACCTGGAGCAAGTCTTTGGACTGGGCTTCCAGCTTTGAAGAGACCGTCAATCCCTTTAATTACAAATCCAGCCGGGCTCTCTCACTTTTCAATTCGGCGCAGCGCTTTGTTCTGAACTATTATTGGGAGTTTCCCGTCCGCAAATACAACGGATTCAAGGGAGGCGTTCTCGATGGTTGGGCAATGTCCGGAATCATTCAGTTTCAGAGTGGTTTCCCCATCCGCGTCCAGACGCAGGATGATCAGGAGCTAATCAGCAGCTTATTCTTTTTAAGTGCCGATGCCCCCCAACTCACTGGTCCGCTGCAGATCCTTAACCCAAAAAAGAACGGGAACCTCTATCTCAATCCCGCTCAATTCTCGGATCCCACGCCCGGTACTTTCTCGACCACGCCACGTTCGATCTGTTGTGGTCCGGGAGAGAACCAGTGGGACGTTACTTTCTCCAAGAGAATTGCTCTTTCGGAGGCAAGGTACTTCCAGTTTCGTGCCGATATTTTCAATCTTTTTAACAAGACTGAGTTCGTGAACCCGGACGGAAACTTCAGCGACACCACGTTCGGCCAGGTGCAGCAAGCGCGAGACCCGCGTGCAGTGCAGTTTGCTCTTAAGTTTTACTTTTAGTTCGCCGTGTAAACTATGTGTAGTTACTAACCCGGGCGGTTCTGCCACCCGGCATTCTAATGGCCCGCGGCCTGTTGCGCTGCCGGCTTGAGCCATCCTGGAGCAGTCCGATGTACCCCGATCTGCAAAAAGAGCTCGCCACATTCGAGCGCCGCACGCCAAAATCCGCCGAAGCCCACAAGAAAAACCTCAAACGAATTCCTCTTGGTGTGGCCAGTAATTATCGCCATTACGACCCTTGGCCGATCTTTGTGAAAGACGCCGGCGGCAGCAAGTTCCGCGATCTCGATGGCAACGAATACATCGACCACAATCTGACCTTCGGCGCTCTCATGGCCGGACATTGCCATCCCGCTGTCATGAAGGCCGTTGAAAAACGCCTTTCGACCGGAACCATGTACGGCATGCCTCACGACATGGAATGGGAACTCGCCGAAGAAATCTGCAAGCGCTTTCCCGTCGAGATGTGCCGCTTCGGCAACAGCGGCACCGAAGCCACCATGCACGCGATTCGCCTGGCCCGCGCCGCAACCGGCCGCGACAAGATCGTAAAATTTGAAGGCGCTTATCACGGCCTGCACGATTCCGCTCTGGTCAGCGTAAAGCCCCACGCCCCGGATTTCGGAGATATCGATAACCCTACATCCGTTCCTGGCGGACTCGGCGTGCCCAAGTCAGCGATTGCCAACGTCACGATTGCCACATTTAACAACCTCGCCACCGTCGAACGCCGATTCAAAGAAAATCCCGGCGAGATTGCCGCGATCATTCTCGAGCCGATCTTAATGAATGTCGGTCTCTGCCTGCCGCAGCCCGGCTTTCTGAAGGGACTGCGCGAAATCGCCACCAAGAACGGCGCGCTCCTGATCTTTGACGAAGTAAAAACCGGCGCAAAACTCGGCTGGGGCGGTGCCAGCGAATACTTCAACGTGAAGCCAGATATGATCTGCCTCGCCAAGTCAATCGGCGGAGGATTTCCCCTCGCAGCTTTCGGCGCGAGCAAGTCTGTGATGGATCTGATCTCGCAACACAAGGTCTTCCACGGCGGCACCTACAACACCAACCCCGTGTCGATGGCTGCCGGCCTCGCCACCTTCCGCGAAGTCCTCACTCGCGACAACTACGCGCACGTTGACAAGCTGGGGAAGAAACTCGCCGAGGGGTATCGCAAGACCATCGCGAAAGTCGGCCTGCAAGCCTATATCGCGCAAGCTGGCGCTAACGGCGCTCTGATGTTCTATCCCAAGGAAATTCGCAACTACCGCGATTGGACCACGATCGATATCGATCTCTGGCGTCACTATTGGTTCGCCATGGTCAACCGCGGCGTGATGCCGCAACCCTATTGGTGGGACGAGCAGTGGACGATTTCTGTTCAACACACCGATGCCGATATCGACAAACACCTGGCTGCCTTCGGCGACATAGCCGAATCGCTCGCTAAGGCGCAGCAGGAACGAATTGGCCAGCCCGCGCTGGCCGCGCACTAGTGTGTAGAACAGAAAGGTTCATGTGGGGACAGCCGCACCTTCGGCAAACTCAGGCCAGGCTCTCGGCTGTCCTGCCGACAGTTAATAAAACGTGTGTCATTCCGAACCGGGCGAAAGCCCGGCGAGGAACCTGCTGTTTGCGGCCGTCTAACAAACTTTGTCTACATCAACCCAACCCGCCCAGCCCCACCTCATCCGCGCCCTCGGCCGCCGCGACCTCGTTCTCCTCTTCGTTGTCGCCGTCTTCAACTTGAACGTAGTCCCATCCATCGCGGCCAACGGTGGCGTCACTATCTGGCTCTGGATCATCTCGCTTCTTCTTTTCTTCTGGCCGCAAGGCATTGCCGTCATCGAACTCGCCCACCGTTATCCCGGCGAAGGCGGAGTCTATCTTTGGGCGAAAGAAGTCTTCGGCGACTTCCACGGCTTCCTCTCCGGCTGGTGCTACTGGACCAACAACATGCTCTATGTGCCGACCGTGATGCTTTACTTCGTCGGCGTCTCGGTCTATGTGCTCGGTCCCGCTCATCTCGGCCTCGCTGATAATAAAGTTTTCGCTTCCACCACTTCGCTAGTCTTGCTGGCTCTCCTCACTGTGCTCAACATCGTCGGCCTCGGAGTCGGCAAGTGGATTAACAATCTCGGTGCCATCGGAACGTTCGTCGCCGCCGCCGTCCTGATCGGTTTGGGCGTAGTGATCTGGTCGCGCTTTGGCACCACCATCACTGCGGCAGATTTCAAAATCCCCGCAGACCCGCGTTTCGTCCTGAATTCTTTCGGCGTCATCTGCTTCGGCCTGGTTGGCCTCGAACTCGCGTCTGTCATGGGCGACGAAATCAAGGATCCCCGCCGCACCCTCCCCGGTGCTGTCGCTTTGGGCGGAGTCCTTTCCGGCGCGCTCTACGTGGGCGCCACTCTTACCCTGCTCATCGCCGTGGGAAAAAATGTCAACGTGCTGCAAGGTATAGTTCAGGCCGTCAGTCACATGGCCGGCAGTATCGGCCTCGGCAGGATCACCATCCCCTTTGCCCTCATGCTTAGCCTTTCCATTGCCGGCATAGGTTCCGCGTGGATGGGCGGTTCCGCCCGCATTCCTTTCGTCGCCGGCCTCGATTCCTACATGCCCTCTTGGCTCGGCAAGGTTCATCCCCGCTACGCCACGCCGTACGCCGCATTGATCGTCCAAGGAATCGTCTCGGCGATCCTGGTTCTGGGGAACTTTTACGGCTGGTGGTTTTGGGATAAGTTGATGGGTGTCTTCGGCCTCTTGCCGCTCCTGTATTTGAGCCCCGCAGGAGCCGGAGAAGTTTTCCAGAAGCTCTTGTCGCTGGCCGTCGTTCTCCAACTCGTCCCGTTCCTTTATATGTTCGCTGCGCTGATTTGGTTCGCACTGAAGGAAACCACGCCACAGGGCCAATACAGCCATACAACTATGTTTCTTGCGGGTACCAGCGGCCTGCTGACTACGGTTCTGGGGATCGCGCTTGTGTTTTTTCCGGCTCAGCAGATCACATCGTTATGGTCCTACGAGATATGGATGTTCGGCGGCACGCTGTTTTTCATTGGTCTCGCCGCGTTCTTCTTCTTCGTCTACGGCCGTCACAAAGCGCCGCAACCACAGATTGGGAAGAGCAAGACTTCAGTCGTGCCGCTGGCTGCTGACAAGGTCTGATTAGGATTGCGATTTGGATAGCGCAGCGCTTCGGCGCTGCAAGGAAGCTTGCGAAATCGACGGCGGCTTTAGCGCTGAGATAAGCAGGAGGTCGAAACCAAAATGTCCGGCGGAGTCACCACAGAAGTCCGCACATATCAGATGTACATCAACGGCGAGTGGGTCGCGAGCAAATCCGCGAAGACCTTCCCGGTCTACGACCCCTCCACCGAAGAAGTCATTGCCCAAGTTCCCGACGCTGGCTCCGACGACGTCAACCGTGCTGTCGCCGCCGCCAAAGCGGCGTTCGAAGAAGGTCCATGGGCAACCAGTACCGCGCAGGAGCGTGGCCGCGTCCTCTTCCGCCTCTCCGAGAAAATCCGCGCCAATCTTTCAGCCCTCGCCGAACTCGAATGCCGCAACACCGGCAAGCCCATTGTCGAAGCCGAATTCGATATCAACGATGCCGCCACATGCTTCGAATATTACGGTGGCTTGGCGACGAAAGTTGTCGGCTACGTAAATCCAGTCCCCGATAAGGCGATGTCGCTTTCACTCAAAGAGCCAGTCGGCATCGCTGGACAAATCATTCCGTGGAATTATCCGCTCCTCATGGCCGCGTGGAAGCTGGCTCCGGCAATCGCTGCCGGCTGCACCTGCGTCCTGAAGCCTGCCGAACAAACGCCGCTTACCGCGCTCGAGTTCGCAAACTACTTCGCCGACTGCGGACTTCCTCCAGGAGTCGTCAACATCATCACCGGCCTCGGAGAAACCTGCGGCGCTCCACTCGTTCAGCATCCCGACGTAAACAAGATCGCATTCACCGGCAGCGCCGCCGTCGGCAAGATCATCGTGAAGCAAGCCGCCGACACCGTGAAGCGCGTTACCCTTGAACTCGGTGGCAAGTCACCAAACATTTTCTTCGCCGACGCCGATTTCGAAGCCGCTATCGACGGTGCGCTCTTCGGCGTCTTCATCAATCAAGGCGAAGTCTGCTCCGCCGGCAGCCGCATCCTGGTTCAGAAATCGATCTACAAAAACTTCGTCGAAGCGATGACCGAGAAAGCGAAGAAGATCAAGCTCGGTCCGCCGCTTGATCGCGAAACCAAAATGGGTGCGCTCGTCAGCAAAGAGCAATACGACCGCGTCAACTCTTACATCGAGATTGGCAAGAAAGAAGCCAAGCTGGTCTCCGGCGGCGGACGCCCCGAGAAAATCGGCAAGGGATATTACGTGCAACCCACGATCTTCTCCGACGTCACCAACTCCGCACGCATCGCCCGCGAAGAAATCTTCGGCCCAGTCGCGGCAGTGATCCCCTTCGAAGACGAAAAAGACGCCCTGAAAATCGCCAACGACTCTCCCTACGGCCTGGCTGCCGCGGTCTGGACTCGCGACATCTTCAAGGCGATGCGCGCAGTGAAGGCTCTGCGCGCTGGCATCGTCTGGGTGAATCATATGCAACCAACCTACGTAGAAGCCCCCTGGGGCGGATACAAACAATCCGGCTTCGGCCGCGAACTCGGCCCCTGGGGTATCGAAGAATATCTCGAAACTAAGCAGGTCTACATCAATCTGAACGAAGCCCCAATCGGCTGGTACTAGACTTTGCTGTCACTGATACTTGGTATTGATAAATGAAGGCGCGATCTCAAAACGCTTGTCATCCTGAGCGAGGATTGATCGTCGCGCCCAAGCGCGAAGATCAACCGCAGTCGAAGGACCTGCTGTTGTATGCGGCGCCACGACTGCCGCAAGGCGTTCTCACGAGAAACTGATATGAGTACAATTCAACTCCGCACCCCAATCCCCGGCCCCAACTCCCGCGCTCTCAGCGAGCGCCGTTCCCAAGCCGTGCCCCGCGGTCTTTCCCACGGCACACCCATCTACGTCGCGAAGGCCGAAGACGCATGGCTCGAAGACGTCGATGGCAACCGCTACATCGATTTCGCCGGAGGCATCGGCTGCGCCAACGCCGGCCATCGCCAGGAAGCCGTGGTCGGTGCCATCCGCACCCAGCTCGACAAGTTCCTCCACACCTGCGTCCAGGTCACACCCTACGAAGGCTACATCCGCCTCGCCGAACGCATGAACGAGGTCACTCCGGGGAAATTTCCCAAGAAAACTCTATTCGTCAACAGCGGAGCTGAGGCCGTCGAAAACGCCGTCAAAATCGCCCGCGCCTACACAAAACGTCCCGGCATCATCGCCTTTGAAGACGCCTTTCACGGCCGCACCATGATGACGCTCGCGCTCACCAGCAAAACTCATCCTTACAAAGCCGGCTTTGCGCCGTTTCCCGGTGAGGTCTATCGCGTTCCCTTCGCCTACTGTTATCGTTGTTCTTACAACTTGAAATATCCCTCATGCGACCTCTATTGCGCGCGTCATCTCGAAGACACTTTCAAGCGCGTCGTCGCCAACGAAGAAGTGGCTGCAGTGATCGCTGAGCCGGTTCTCGGCGAGGGCGGCTTCGTCGCGCCTCCTCCGGACTACTTCAAAGTTCTCATCGATCTCTGCCACAAGCACGGCATCCTCTTCATTGCCGATGAAGTCCAATCCGGCTTCGGACGCACCGGCGCTCTGTTCGCCAGCGAACGCTACGGCATCGAGCCAGACATTCTAGTGACTGCGAAGTCGCTAGGCGGCGGCTTACCGCTCGCGGCGATCACCGGCCGCGCCGAAATCATGGACGCGCCCGGTCCGGGGGGACTAGGCGGCACCTTCGCCGGCAACCCGCTTTCCTGCGCCGCGGCTCTAGCCGTGCTCGATTTATTCGAAAACACGAACCTGTTAACCCGCGCCAACGAACTCGGCGACCGCTTCCAGCGCCGTGCCCGCGAATGGCAGCGCCGCTGGCCCATCGTCGGCAACGTTCGCGGCCTCAGCGGCATGCAAGCCATCGAACTCGTGAAGTCACAAGAAACAAAAATCCCGGCAACCGACGAAACCAAGCAGATCACGCGCTATTGCTACGAGCACGGCCTGATCACAATCACCGCAGGATCATATTCGAATGTGATTCGCGTTCTGGTCCCGCTGGTAGCCACCAGCGAGCAAATGGACGAAGGCCTCGACGTGCTGGAAGCGGCACTAGCCGCAGTCAGTGACAAGAAAGGCGCAGTAGCACAACTAGTCTAAGCGTTCTGTCATCCTGAGCGAGGATTGATCTTCGCGCCTCAAGCGCGAAGACCAACCGCAGTCGAAGGACCCCTGCACCTAGGTATCATTGAAGAAGTCGCGGAGTTCTCAAGACGCAATGCGCGCTCTCAGTTATAAAAGGTAAACCCATGACCACTGTAGCCGCACCCCCAGCCATCAAGCTCACCCACTACATCAACGGCCGCTGGACCGATTCGTCCGCAAAAGAATGGCGCGAGGTCATCAATCCCGCCACTGGCGAACTACTGGCGCAAGTTCCTCTCGCCGATGCCGCCGAGGTCAACTCCGCCGTCGAAGCCGCCACCGCCGCCTTCCCTGAATGGCGCCGCACTCCGCCCGAAGACCGCATCCAGCCGCTGTTCAAGTTGAAGATGCTTCTCGAAGATCACATCGACGATATCGCCCGCATCATCACGCAGGAAAATGGCAAGACCTTTGCCGAGGCCAAAGCCGAGATGCGCCGCGCCATCGAAAACGTCGAAGTCGCCTGCGGCATCCCCATGATGATGCAAGGCTACAGCCTCGAAGACGTCGCTCGTGGCATCGACGAGATGATGATCCGTCAACCTCTCGGCGTCGTCGCGGCGATCACGCCCTTCAACTTCCCCGGCATGATTCCGTTCTGGTATCTGCCCTATGCCATCGCCACCGGCAACACCTTCATCCTCAAGCCGAGTGAGCGCGTCCCGCTGACCATGCGCTACGTCTACGAACTCATGGAGAAGATCGGACTGCCCAAAGGCGTGGTGAATCTGCTTAACGGAGGTAAGTCCGCGGTTGATGCGTTGCTCGATCATCCGAAGATCCGCGCTATCAGTTTCGTTGGATCGACGCCCGTCGCAAAGTATGTTTACTCACGCGCTGCCGCGAACGGCAAACGCGCGCAATGCCAGGGCGGAGCGAAAAATCACGTCATCGTTCTCCCGGACGCCGACATGCCCATGGCCACGCAGATCATCAGCGACAGCGCTTTCGGTTGTGCCGGCCAGCGCTGCCTCGCCGTCTCCGTCGCGGTCACGATTGGCGAAGCGCAGAAAATCTTCCGCGATTCCATCGCCGACGCCGCCTCCAAACTGAAAGTCGGCAACGGACTCGAAGACGGCATTCAGATGGGCCCGGTGATTACGCCGCAGAGTAAAGAGCGCGTCGAATCTCTCATCGGCCTCGGTGAGAGGCAAGGAGCGAAAATTCTCCTCGACGGCCGCAACTCGAAGATTCCGAAATACGAATCCGGCAACTTTGTGAAGCCGACCATTCTCGACAACGTCCCCGCGACCAGCGATCTTGCTGACACCGAAATTTTCGGCCCCGTCCTAAGCCTCGTCCACGCCGACAGCATGGACGAAGCTCTCGCCTTCCTCGAGCGCAGCGCCTATGGCAATCAAGCCTCGCTATTCACTTCGAGCGGATCGGCCGCGCGCCGCTTCCGCTACGAAGCGCCCGCCGGAAATATCGGCATCAATATCGGCGTTGCCGCTCCCATGGCCTACTTCCCCTTCAGCGGGTGGAAGAATAGCTTCTTCGGCGATCTCCACGGCCAAGGCCGCGACGCGATCGAGTTCTACACGGACAAGAAAGTGGTAGTCGAACGCTGGGCCAAAGAGCACAGCCGGAAATTCTAGAATTGAGTGATTGAGTGATTGAGTCATCGGGCCATTAAACAGCAAAACATAGATTCGTGTTGACTTCAATCTCCCGATGACTCATCGCTCAATGACTCAATGATCTGCGATTCTGCAATCAGCAAACTGAGGATTCCATGACCACAACTCTTACCACGCCAACGATGTCCGGCAAAGAAATTGTCGATCTTTCCCGTAAGCACACGCTCTATGAATGGTCGGCGCAGTCGAAGGTCGATCCCATTCCCGTCGCCAGCGCCAAAGGGATTTACTTCTACACGCCGGAAGGCAAGCGCTTCATCGACTTCAACAGCCAGCTCATGTCGGTCAACATCGGACACGGCGATCCGCGCGTCATTCAAGCCATCAGCGAGCAAGCGGCGACGCTCGCCTACGCGAATCCATTCATGGCTACGGAAGTTCGCGCGCGGCTTGGTGCGAAGCTCGCGGAGATCACTCCTGGCGATATCGACACCTTCTTCTTCACCAACGGCGGAGCCGAGGCCAACGAGAATGCCATCAAGCTTGCCCGCTTCTTCACCGGACGTCACAAGATCACCGCGCGCTATCGTTCTTATCACGGCGCAACTGCGGGAGCGATCAGTCTTACGGGCGATCCGCGCAGATGGGCTGCGGAGCCTGGTATTCCGGGCGTCGTGCATGTGCTCGATCCTTATCATGGCATCGAACGCGGTTGGGAATCGGCCGACTCTTCGCTTGCCATGATTGAGGAGACCATTCAGCTCGAAGGTCCGCAAACCATCGCTGCATTCATTCTCGAGCCGGTCACCGGAACGAACGGCGTTCTCGTTCCACCAGATGGATATCTCATCGGCTTGCGCAAGATCTGCGACAAATACGGAATCCTGATGATCGCCGATGAAGTGATGTCTGGCTTCGGACGAACCGGCGAATGGTTCGCGGTCGATCACTGGAAGGTTGTTCCCGATCTGCTGTGCATGGCGAAAGGGCTGACTTCAAGCTATCTTCCGCTGGGAGCAGTTGGCATGCGGCATCACATCGCGCAGCATTTTCAAGACAAAGTTTTTTATGGAGGACTGACTTATAACAGTCATCCCATGGGCTGCGCGGCGGCGCTGGCTACCATTCGCGTGTATGAAGAAGATGGGCTGATCGACAACGCGAAAAAAATGGGCGCGATCCTAAAAGAGCTAGCGGCCGAGTTGCAGGCCCGGCATCCGTCGGTGGGCGCGGTGCGCTCCATCGGACTGTTCGGCATCGTCGAGCTAGTGCGCAGCCGCAAAACGCGCCAGCCCATGGCTCCCTTCAACGGCACGTCGGAGGAGATGGCCGCCCTTGGCCGCTTCTTCCGCGAGCAGGGCCTCTACACCTTCGTCCGCTGGAACACTTTCTTCACCAACCCTCCGCTCTGCATCAACGAGCAGCAGATGCGCGAGGCCTTCGCGATCATCGACCGCGGGCTGGAGATCACGGATAAGGCTGTGAAAGACTAGTACGGGGCATCTGGTGCCGAGCTGCCTGTGTGGGGCGTCACTCTTGTCCGCCTTTTCCATCGATACGACGACGATGTACCGCACTCTTGATCTCTAGGAAGACTCTGCCTTTTGTCCCCGGCGGCCTCGGCGGACGAGGGCTTTCCGCCTTGGGCGGCACTATTATCTACGTAATGCCTCTCGGGCATACTGTACCCTAAACGAACCTACTGTACTCCCCGAAGAGGACGATATGACGGTCGGCATAGGGGTGATCTGCGAGGATGGCGACACTGCCATTCTAGCCAGCGATACGCGGGTGACGTATGGACGGATGAAGGTCCCTCAACATGAATATGCTGGGAAACAATATGACTTTCCGCCTTTCAATTTCGCTGCAACTATCGCTGGCTCGACAAGTTCGACCCACGAAATAGTGTCAGAACTATCGGGCCAGCTAATTACGCTGCTTTCCAAGAGGCAAGGTAATCCAGCATTCACGATCCATTTTGAGCACATTAGAAATGCGGTGGAGATCGCGCGCAAGAAAGCGCTTCGCCGACTACAGGCATGCGCGATGGAAGGCGATCTGGGCTGCAGTTTAGAACAATGGTTGAGCGGCCAGCTTCATTCCGGCCTTCCTTTCAATGAGTACGCGCACCGGGAGGGGTTGCGCATCTTGCAAAGGGTTAAGGACGGCGCTCAATCGAATATGGCGCTGATTTTGGTTGGATTCTTGAAAGATAGCCCAATATTCCTTCGCGGCCTCGGAGCCAGCCCAATTGAAGAATCTGTAACACCAGCGATCTTTGTTATTGGCGGCAAGGGCGCGATCGAGGCGCAACGGGTGCTTAACAATCGGGGGCAGAGCATTGAACACGGAATTGCGAGAACACTCCTGCACATCTATGAAGCTATGCAAGCGGCAACGCAGTCGGATGAATTTGTTGGAAAGCCTAGCGCATACGCGGTGATTCGCCCCCATAGCGCCCGACGACCTAACGGCGTGCAGCGGATGAATGCTAATCATCCCCTTCTCACACAGTGGGCCAAGTGCTACGAAGCCTGCAGCAGTGAGGCCCTCGATAGTCGCGCCGCAAACGACCTAGCAAACGCAGCACTTTTCACAGCGACAGCGAAGAAATCGCAATGGCTAGGACCGCGAGAGATGATGTGGGATTTGTAGGGCACTGAGCTCTCTTGCGCGGTCCGCCCTTTCGAATGCGAATGTGACATCTAACCTTGCCGCCCACAGTCCCAACCGCCGAACATGCTACCGGAGGTACTTGACCATGGTTTCGCCAATTCGCCAACGTCCCGAACTCCCCAACTCAGCAAGTGCCGCATTTCCAATATTTTCCGTGCAAGTCGCTCCGATTCAATATTTTAGCCGGGCACGCTCAGGTCGAAAGTCCACAAGTTGCTGATTGTAGATATTTTAGCGACTTCGATCTGTGTTTTTTTTTGATCTGGATTCGGGACGTGCGGAGGGCTTTCAGGTTGGAACTCCCTGCGGAGTTGGTGCTCGGTCACGCGGGTATGGGGTCCTTCGACTGCGCGAGCCATTGGCTTCGCCAATGTCTCGCTTCGCTCAGGATGACACGATTAAATTGTCGATGACGCGTTGAATGGCGATGAGAGATCACGAGTATTTCGTCTACATCATGTGCAGCCGTTCGGGAACGCTTTACATTGGGATGACTAACAGCATTTATCGACGCGCACTGCAACACAAGCGCGGCGAAACGGAAGGCTTTAGCGGCAAGTATCATTGCGACCGGCTGGTGTATTACGAGAGCTTCGACGATGTTCACAAAGCCATTGGCCGCGAGAAGCAATTGAAGGGTTGGAGACGGGCGAAGAAGACCGCATTGATCGAATCAAAGAATCCTCGCTGGCAGGATATGGCTGAGAAGTGGGGAGCAGAAATGCTCTTTGCGGGCGAGGCAATCCATAAACTGTCATCCTGAGCGGAGTTGGCGTTCGCGAAGCGAAGACCAACGCAGTCGAAGGACCCCGGTGAAGTGAGCGGCGCCCGAAGACGCGTCAAGGAATTCTCACTGTGCCGAGTGCGGTGTGAGAACGCCTTGAGGTGACATGGAGATCTGTCAGCGGTGCAGGGATCCTTCGACTGCGCGAGCCATTGGCTTCGCCAATGTCTGGCTCCGCTCAGGATGACAGTGTGATGAGTCTGGCGTCGCTGGGCGACGCGGATGTGGCGGTCGGCGCCGATCAGGACCGCCAGACGCGCTGTTGAACGTCGAGCGATGAGAACATTACAGGCTCATGGTGAACGCTGGTGGCATGGCGATTGATGGCGGTGGCGGCCTGAGTGCGAAGGTTGCCGTCGCGGGAATCGAAATCGAAGGTGCTGACGTGGTGCGCGCAGCGAGTGCAGGTAAACTTCATGCCACCCTTAATCCGCACGATGGTGTAATGCCGCTTCACAATTCCGAGTGTAGTCTTTTGCGGCGTAAAGGATAGGCACGGGGGTGGGGCAGCGAAGGTAACGATGGGGGATGGGCGGTGAGAGTTCCATTGTGGGAATGGGCACTGCGGCGCTGCCGGCAGGATATGGATGCGAGCCAAACGCGCGAAACAATTGCGTCGCAAGAAGCGCGACCCTTCGGCATGCTTCGCTCAGGGCAGGCAGCCGTCGCGCGGGTCGCTCAGGTCCTTCGTCGGGCAAAAAGCGTCCTCCTCAGGATGACACAATAGGTTGAGCTATTTCATTGATTCAGGCGGTTGTACTTCTTGAGCACTTCGCGGAGGCGGTCATGGGGCAGGGATATGACCTCGTGATCGTCGATGCCTTTCATGGTTTCGGCGGCGATCATCGCATTGACCACGGCTTCTTCGGTGGCTTGCACGGTGGCGAGAAAAATAGGGTCGAGGGAATCATTGGGCAGCATGGTGAGTTGATGCAGGCCTTTGGTTCCTACTGCACCGGGGTTGGCGGTAGAGAAGGCAAGGAAGATGTCTCCTGACCCGTCGCCTGAGTAGCTGCCATCGCGGCCAAGACCGAGGGAAACTTTCTTCGCAATGCGCTTGAGTTGCGTGGGGATCAGTGGGGCATCGGTGGCTACGATGACGATGATCGAACCGGTGTCACTGCCGTAAGCTGGCTTTTCGGGAATCTCTTTGCCGACGGGAACGCCTGCGATGCGGAGTTGATCGCGGCGTCCGTAGTTGCATTGAACCAGAACGCCGACGGTATAGCCGCCAGCTTTAGCGTCGAGAACGCGTGAAGAGGTTCCAATGCCCCCTTTGAATTCGTTGCAAACCATGCCCGTGCCGCCGCCGACGTTGCCTTCTTCGACCGCGCCGGAATGCGCTGTGTCGAGTGCGTGCCAGGCGTCTTCGGGATGAACATGGAATCCGTTGATGTCGTTGAGCCAGCCGTCCCAGGTTTCGGCGACCACCGGGAGCGACCACCAATAACCTTCCATGTCAGGCGTGCCGTGCTGGACCTTCCATGCGATGACGGCATCGCGGACGACGCCGACGCTATGCGTATTCGTGATCATCACGGGGCCGTTGAGAAAACCGGAATCATCAACCCACGTGGTGCCGGTCATCTCTCCGTTGCCGTTCAGCGTGAACCAGGCGGCAAAAACGGCGTCGTCAGAGGTCTTGCCTCGGGGATGAATGGCGGTGACGCCGGTGCGCACGGGGCCCTTGCCGACTATGAGCTTGCCTTGGCCGGAGATGAGAGTGGTGTGGCCGACCTCGACTCCTTTGACGTCAGTGATGGCATTGTTCGGGCCGGGCGTGCCGTCGAACGGAACTCCAAGGTCGCGGGCGCGAGGCTTGGATTGGGCGTACACAGAGATCTGCGCGGAGAGCGTGAGAGCGAGCAGTGCAACTAGAACGATGCGGTTGGCAAGATATAGGAACATGAACGGCCTCCGAGCAACGAGGAAGTATATTAAGGATGTGCTGAACGAGCGGAAGTAGTAGTGGCGGACGCGGGGAGCAGGTTCCCTTCGATTCGGCGAGATGGATGGGATGGCGAACATCGCCAGATAGGCGATGGCATAGTAAGGTGAATCCCCAGGTCAGTAAAAAGCTCATGAGCTTCCTGTGGCCCGTGCCCGATGAGCGCGACCGCTGCTGGAGAGGGTGATCGATCCGAGAAAAAGAACTGAGTTGAACCGCGGCTTCGGTGCCCCGCAATGAGAAATGTTCCCCGGTGCTCAATGCGCCTCTCCTTGAGGAATCAGAAAGAACGGAAACAGGAAGCCAGCATTAGAACACAAGGAAGATGAGTGACAGAAGTAGAAATTACGAATGCTTGGCGGTCGGTTATCGAGAGGGAGCTGGGTGAAAACTCAAGCAGGGGAGCCTCCGAAGTCGACTCCCCTGCCGCAGGTCAGTTTAGTGGTGATCGTGGTCGCCGTGGGTGTGGCGCCAGGTCCAGTATTCTTTCTGCTCTTCAGGACGCAGCTTGCGGAAATCGCGATCCGGATCGCGATGGTATTCGCCGGCCCACTGATGGTAGAAGACGACCTCATTATCGTTCCAAACGTGATAGTCGCTGTAATAGGGGTCATAGACCCGGTAGTAATGATGATGGCCGCACGCCATGCCCAACACAGAAGACGCCAGGGCGGCAGCGAGAAATAGCGAAGTGACGAAACGCCACCTGCGGTTCATGCGATGAATAATCCTCCTCGAGTGTGTCGATCTCCACATCGTCTGACTCGCAGGAAAATTGAGCGGATTCAGATTCGTTGCCGCTTCGCGCTACCGGGTTGTCTGCTTACGCCGAGGGAGGCTCACACCTGCACGTTCAGCTTCTGCAAATCGCCTTTCAATTGAGCGAGAGTCTGCATCTGGATGGTGTGCATGCCAAGTTTTGCGGCACACTCCAGGTTCGGCGAGCGATCATCGATGAAGCAGCAGTCTTCCGGCGCAATCTGTGTAAGCTCGATTGCGAGCTGGTAGATCCCGCTCTCCGGTTTGCGTAAGCCGACGAAACAGGAGCTCACAAACACGCGGAAGATTTCCCGCAAACCAAACTTTTCGATGCGATACACGTTCAATTCGCGAGACTCGTTGTTGATCGTCCCCATAAAGTATTTACCCGTACCCGCCAGCGCGCGGGCGAAGGTTAGAACCTCAGGCATGGGGCGTGACAGCGAAAACATGTAATCCCGAAACTGATCGCGAGTGAAGGGACGGACGCTGTAAAACACAGTGCGATCCAGGTACTCGTCGAGAGAGATCTTGCCGCGCTCGAAAGATGAGACCACCATCTCGTGCCGCGCCTGAAACTCCTTCGCATCGAGGTGAAAATGTTCGAGTGCGTCGGCGCGTTCGGTATGGTCCCACGCATTAGTGAGCAGCACTCCTCCAACGTCCCAGAAAATGGCGCGAATCGCAGACACGGGTGAAGCCTCCTTATCCTCTTGTCATTCCGAGCCGTTCTTTGGCGAGGAATCCGCTTTGAATTTCTTCAGAAGACTAAGAGTGTAGATCAATTCGGATTAGTGTTTGTAGATGCTGGTCTCGGGATGGTAGTTGCGCCAATCGAACCAGTAGTCTTTCAACGCTGGGACGCGGTCGAGGCACTTTCCTTGCGCCGGGCCAGAAATGGCGCAGCCTTGAAAGTTCCACTGGCTGGCGGTAAGTGTGTCGAGCAAGGTCCAGTTTTTCGTTTCGGGTTTAGTGTCAGGAGTCTTGCCTGCCTGAGCCTCGGCTGGTTCCTCGCCTTGCAGAAAGAATTCTGCGTCTTTGCCCTCGATGCGGCTGATGAAGACGCGGAATGATTTGCGATCCGGACCGAGGACGAGCAGTAGCGGCGTGCCGTTGACACGATCTTCAACCGGAGACTGCTTGGCGAAAGTCTCCCAGGGATAAGCGCGAGCGACGCCAGAGACGGTGAGTCCGATGACCACGTCACGGGACTTAAGTTCGGTGCCGGGAAAGCTGATCACGACGGGAAGCTTGGCTACGTCGGGCTCCCAGTTGGGATCGTATTCTTTCGTGTATTTGGCGATGGGAGCGAGCACTTCGCCGCCGGGGAATTCATTTCTCCATTCGCTGAAGCTCAGTTCGTCGCTCAAAACGAGTTCGAGCGCCGTGCCTTTCAGCGGGCCATAGATCGCTTTGCCGGTAATCTGTTGCCACCAGCTTCCAGTTTCTTTATCGCGCATGAGGAAGTTCTGGTTGTTGATGCCGGCCAGGTAAAAATGCAGCACCCGTCCGTTAACCGTTCTTGTCCACACCAGACCGGTGTGACAAAGCGTTCAATAGGTGACGGCGATCGGCATCCCGTCGACCACGTCATTCAAAATGTGGTGGTAAGCCATCTGGCTGATCGGATACGCACGGGCGTTGCCGCCGAAGCGCACAGCCATGATCATCTCTTTAGGATCCAGTTTGCTCTGGGATTGCGGCACGAATTGTGCGGCGGGGATGGGATGAAACATCCACTCGAAATGATTGAGCCGGGCCATTACCGCCGAGAAGGTGACGACGCACATTGCGAGCACGAGCAAAGCCTTGCGCCAGCGGCCGCCAGTTCTCCATAGCAATAACGCACAAAAAAGACATACGAAGCCCGCGATCGCCGTGCCCAGAGGAGCGCGTTGGCGTAGCGCCATCGCAATCAGGAGCGACCGCGGTGCTTGATAGCGGAAGGGACGAATGATGAAAACAGGAATAAAGAAAAGGCCGAAGGCAACTAGGGCGCAGACGGAAAACACAATCCATATCCACCGCGAATCGATACGCGCTGTGGCCGGACTCTCTAGTTGTGGTGTCGACGGCAGTGCACTCATGGATGAGTCGGTTTACGCACGGACGATTTTAGTCTGTGAATCCTACGGGAAGCGATGCGCCGGTGGAATAGTACAAAAAAATTAACCCCGGTCGCGGAGGACCGGGGTGTTAGATTCAGCTTCGTGCAGTCTTACTGCGGCGTGAAGCTTTGGTGGAAGCCCAGACTCACCACGTCCTGGAACATGGGCGTTCCGGGAGGCAGATTGTTCGGGTTCAGCAGTTGTGTGTCGAAGAAATAGTTTCGCTGAGGAGCGCTATACGTGGAGTTGCAGCATTTGAATACTCCCGTGGCATATTGGGAATAAAACATGCTGATCTGCGAACCTGCATAGTTCACTCGTCCGCCCTGGCCATTGTCGCTCCGATCCTCGAGATAGCGGAGGAAGTTGTGCATACCGCCATCGGTGCCAAAATCCTGCCCACCCCATGCCGGTTGCGGGAACGGAATGCTCTTCCCAGCGGCGATGGCGACCCGGTAATAGCTGGTGTTTCCCATTCGGCCAGGATTGGTGCCATTTTTCACAGCTTGTTGAGGATAGAGGAAGCTTTCCAGGTCGAACCAGCCCGTTTTGTTCGTCGGCACCTGGAGGGCCGCATTGTTGATGGGCGGGTTGGAAAGCAAAGTGACCGCGTCCGCAATGATCGCGGCGGCGGAGTGTGGGTTGGTGGTGACGTTTTCACTTGGCCAGAAGCCATCGACAGGCCCGGTATTGTAGTCTCCGTACACGTAAACCGGTTCCTCGGAGGCGACGGTGAAGCCGCACGTGCCCGGACACGCCTGCCCGTTGGGCAGGGCCGCTGCGCCCGTGGGTGGCACAAAACTCGTGCCGGTGGTTTCCATGCCTCCGTCGATCAGGCGCAGCACGTGCCGTGGACCGGTTACCATGTTCCATTCGGCCGTGGCCGTGCCGTACACCGGAACGCCAGCGGTGCTTCCCGAGTAACACTGGATCAAATTACCGGCAACGGAACCCTGAATGTAATAGGGTTTGGCCATGCTCGCCAGCGGAATGCCAAATCCGGCGCCCAGGTTTTTCTGACCCCAGTTGTCGACAGCCGCGCCAAGTATCGTCGTACCTTTTATTGCCGTATCTTCCGGCGAATAAGGAGTAGGCGAAGCGACATAATATGTGATCGGTTCCAGAGTGCCGTTGGGCACGCCGACCGCCGACCCGCTGTTCACTACGTCATTCAGGCCGGACATTCCGGAAAAGCCGTTATAGAAAGCGATCCCAGGGAACGGATGGGCATCGGGGATCATGCCGCGATGGTCCATGAAATAAAGAATGTAACCGTTCTCGACGGTGCCGTTCTGATTGGTCGTAGCCACCTTATTGCCGCTGCCGGTGGCGTAGGGTCCTGATTGTTGCAGCCAGAGCCACAGATTGCCTACGTCGAGCTCGACTGCGTTCATGATTCCGTTCGGGCTGCAGTCCGAGTTCGGTGGCGCTACGTCGGCTGGGCGGCTGTCTCTGGGCTCGCCTTCACGCGAGTCGTAGAAGTTAATGGGGAGCCAGTTGTTGGTCGTTGCAGGGCCGCCGGTTGCCGCGCTCGGAAGTTTGCCGTTTTGCAGCTGCTGCAGGATCAGGATCGCTGGGCTGAGCGGGTTTTGGCACGGGCCGGTTGGATAGTTAGGAAAGCTTGCGCAATAGGGAACGGTGGCGGTGTTGCTCGAGTAAGGATGAGTGGGTGGCCAATCATAGCCGCGCGCGAAACCGTAACCAAGCCATTCCGCCGTGATGCCAGTCCAAGCCTGAGTGGTACTGTTCCAGTATTCCACGCGAAGCCAGGTGCCCGAGCAGAGAGGATCGGGAGCCGACGAAGTAACTTGGCCGAACAACGGCCATGTGGTTAGAGCGGCCGAGCAGGGCGTGGGCGCAGACCCAGTCCAATTGTTCGGGCCAGCGCCGACCGGCTTGGCCGCGGCATAGTACATATTCCCTGCAGCGACGGTGTTTCCCACAGCTGTCGATGCTACGTTCACAAAACCCTGGCTGTTGGCTCCCTGCCTCCAAGGAGTGCCGATCTGGAAGTCCTGCGTGGCGGCATCGGCCCGGACGCTTCCGGGGTAAAGGTCGGCTTCGGTATCGGCAAGGAGAATGCGGATTGCCGCTTCGGTATAGAGACGTGAGGTGCTCAAGAGCGGACTGTCGCTTGCCTGCGGGCGGCGAATAATCTCGATGGCCCCCACCACGTCAGACTGCACGAAAGGTAATTGCAATTTCGTTGCGCCGGTATACCCGTTTGTAACGTAGCTGTTAAATCCGCCGCCCGCGACGGTTCCTTGGGAGATATTTGGCCACGCGAGGGGGCTGGGGTAGTTCGGCGTGCCAAAGGAGGGCGCAAACCCACCCGTCCAACTGCCGGCGGTCAGCGCGTTGCAATTGGGGGCTACCGGTCCACTCCCCGGGGCCGGAGGACAAGCTCCAGAGGCGGCGGGCACGTAAACCTGGCCGCCGTAACCGGCGGTAGTAGGATGGCCGTTTTCCAGCTGGTCGAGAATCACCTCGCCAACGGCCGCGATCTTGTCGGTAAACGTTAAGCTTGAGCCTGAGGCGAGAAACAGATTGCCATTGGTGTGAACGCGGCCGCTGAAGTTAAAGTTCGGTCCGGCGAAGAAATCGCAGTCGCCGTCGCAGAACAGTCCGAACTCAAAGGCCGGAAGCAAGGCCACCTCTACGGTGCGGGTGAGGTTCACGGATGCGCCGGTTGCCGCCAATGCATTGGTGCCCACCTGGCCTGCGCTCGACTGTCTCGTTGCGGTTACTTGCAGATTGAACGGGATGAGAGTTGCCACCATCCCCTGGTTCGCGCCGGCGCCGACGATATCCCACGTGCCCGTCGGGTTCACAGCAGTCGGACAGACGTTGTTTGGTGGCCAACTGATCGAAGTGGTGTAATTCATGCCGGTGATGTTGGAACCGGTAACCGCCGTGGGATAGTAGGCGGGAGCGGTCAGAGCGCAAAGGGCGGCGGCATTCGGTGTCTGCGAGGTCTGGTATAGCTGAGAGAGCGAGGCGGTCAGATTTTCGATGCCAGCCTCGGCGCCGTAGTAGGCGATGTTGCCTTCAAGGTCATTGCTGCCCATGCGTTGCTCATTGTTGACCATGTAGATCAGCCCGACTGCCATGGCCGACATCAAAAGCGTCAGCAGAAGCGCTGCGACGAGCGTGAAGCCTCGCGAATCTGCGGTTGTCCTTCCCATTTTTCCCCCTTGAATCTTCCACGACCGACGCAGACAGCCGATCACTGGCAAACCTTTC
Source organism: uncultured Acidobacteriaceae bacterium (assembly GCA_963771965.1). Lineage (GTDB taxonomy): Bacteria > Acidobacteriota > Terriglobia > Terriglobales > Acidobacteriaceae > Sulfotelmatobacter. The sequence continues at coordinate 190,982 of CAVYVM010000011.1, read as the reverse complement.
CACTATTGCTTAGCGAATTGCAGAAACTCATGTTGCCCGCGCTGACGGAAGTCGCCAGATACATGCTCTGTGAGCGGGTGCCTCCCGAAAGTGGACCTTGCCCCATCACCAAGATGTTGGCTTTCTGAATCAGCGCCAGGTTATCTCCCGCGAGCAGCGGATTCGCCTGATTCGCGTCGAGTGTGCCGGCAACGGAATTGATCACGTCATAGCTGAATTGCAGGTTGATAATGTTGTCCGCCACTGGGACGGCGATGAGACCGTTGACCTGGCGCATCAGACGTGGAGTTTGAATCGTGCCTCCAGCGGGAGGAACCTGCAGGAAATAGGTGACCGCGAACAAGCGGTTGGCGCTTATGGTGTCATTTGCGCCCGTGGCAGCAGTGAGCGCATTGGCGAGACTGTTGGCGCCAGTTTGATTGATATTGAGCGGATCGGGGCTGGCAAAACCAACCACCCAGGGGCCAGCTCCGGCTATGCTGGTAATCTCAGCGACGGCGGTGGCGATCTGAACGGAACTGGTGCCCTGGCCATTCGCTGCGCCCACGCCGGTGCCTGCGTTTTGCACGTTGAACAGAATCAGGTCTCCCACATTGAGCCCGCCCGGTGCCAGGATGTTCGTAGGCAGTCCGGCGGTAGGACAAGCAGCTGGACAGGTATTCAGCGTGACCGTAGCAGTGGTTGAAACTCCCCCAGCAAAAGTGAACTTAAAGTTGCTCAGTGGGAAATTGTAGTCAGAATAGATCGACGTGATGCTGTCATTCACTGCGGCCGGAGCGCTGGGAATAAGCGTGCCGCCCTGTACGCCGTTGCCGAAGCCGGGGATGATGCCGGTAAGGTAATTGCCGTTGGGGTAGACGGCGCCCGGAACGTAACAAGTGCCGCCTTGGTTGCAAGCGATCTTGCTATTTCCCAAAGCATTGGGCAACTGAAAGCCCCCAGTCGGCAAGCCTGCGCCCGCCAGACTGATATCCTTGGTCATCAATTCGATACTGGAGCGCATGTTCTGCTGGGTTTCGGCGCGCTGGGTAACGGTGAAAGCGACGTTCGAGGCCTGACGGAACAAGGTGGTCATCGCCGCCATCATGATGAGGCCGATGACAGAGGCAATCATTAACTCCAGCAGTGTGAAGCCGCGTTGCGATTTTGGATTCCGTAGTCTCATGGTTTACAGGCTCAGTGGTAACTTGAGATCAACCCATTGACGGAATAGTTGCGGGTTGGCCAATTCGGTTTGGTATAACTGACCGTCACAGTGACGCCGATCAGGTTTGCGTTGACTGGCCCGCCAGGCAGGTTGACAGGGTTAAAGGCGATCGTACGGGTGAAGTTACTCAAGCTGAAAGTTTCGTCGTCCGCCGTGCCGAGAACGCCATCGGGGCCGGGAAGGATGGTGCACTCGACGCCGCCGTTGGGGCAGGCGGCTCCGGACGCGGTAACGCACGGAGCAGTGTCGCCCTGCACGCCGACAATTCCATAGATGGGTCCCGCACAAAGCAGAGGTTGGGCGCCAGGCAAGAAGATCCCGCCGCTACCCGTGTTTTGGATCGCTGCGAAAGGAAGCTGTTGGCTATTGCGGGCTGTGTAGATACTCTCCAGGGCATCAAGCGCTTTCTGCCGAGCGATCAAGTCTTCCTGCGCGGACTCAGTTGCTGTGATCGCTAATCCGAAGGCGCCAATTAACGCAGTCATCCCGACGGTTAAAATCACGATGGCGATTAAGACCTCGATGATCGCGAAACCACTCTGGCCGCTACGCTCCGTTCGCTTTTTTTCTTGCGTCATTCTTGCACCCATATCGGAAGACCTGCCTGTTGACCCAGAGCCCATCCGCGTACTCGGCCGGTTGCTCCCCACACAGTGATCGCTTTCGAACTGTACTTACTGCCGGCTGGGAGCGTGATGTAGACGACTCCGCTGGCCAGTAGATTGCCGAGATTGTCTTGCGCCGAGCCGTCCGGCATGAACACCAGATAGGGAGGAGCGAGAGGAACACCAGGTTGTGCCGATGATTCGAAGTCAAGGGCGTTCAAGCCCGTGCCGAAGCCGTCCGGTGCGTTGGCCGGATATCCGTTCGTCGCGAAATTAACGTCTGGGGGCAGCGTATAGGTCATCACTTGCTGTATTGGTTGCGCCACTCCTCCAATCACCGGAGGCTGGTACTGGACTTGAACGGTAGACACTGTGAAATTGATTTGGTACTGGTGTCCCTGAGTGATCGCCTGGTTTCGAGTGTTGCGCAGGATCATCAGGGTTTTCTCATACGCCGTATTGACGTGACCTTGTAACAGAAGCGGCTGCAGTCCCATGTAAGTGATCCCACCGAGGATCAACGAAATGCTGATGGTGATCATCAGTTCCAGCAGTGAGAAGCCGTTTTGTTTCCGTAATGCCATAAGTTCTTTCCGGGGAGCTAATCTCCCCAGGATCTCCTGAAGCTGTAGACAGACTGGAAACCTGTAACCGGGGAAGGTAGCCCGACCGGCAGTTGTACCGGTGCGGCAGACTTCATCCTAGGAACGGGAACTGACGGCGTCAAAGCACCACGGTGCAACGCCAGCGTATTGGTCTTTTGTAATGGCGGTGGTGACTCAGGTCACTCGCTGAGTTCAGTGGAGTTAGCGTGATTCTTACGGAAGACCCGGGACTTGGCGATGACTCCGGTAACTTGTCGGAAGAACTGGAGTGATCCTACGATCATGCAGGTATGACTCTTTCATCGCTATTGGTTTGCGAAGACGAAGCATCCGTCCAAGTGTTGAGCCGCGTTTTGGAGGAGCTCGACATCCGCGTGGAATTATGCTCGGATGCTGCCCGTGCCTTTGTCCGGCTCGCCCAAGACAGGTTCGACTTAATCATTCTCGATTGTGAAACTCAGGCGGATCTGGTTTCGCTGTTGCACGAGAGCCGTTCTTCCCGTCTGAATGACGCAACTCTGGCCGTGGCCATAGTCACGGGGCAGGAGAGCATCCGCGAGATGTTCTCGCTTGGAGTGAACTTCGTCTTGTACAAGCCAGTGTCCTACGAGCGTGCGGTGAGCAGTCTGCGCGCGGCACAGAGTGTCCTGCATCGGGATAAACGTCGTAAAGGGCGCGCTCCGGTGCATACGCATGCAACCATCGACTATGCCGGCGTGGAACAGGCTCGAGCTACTTTGGTGGACTTGGCGGAAGACGGCATGGCTGTGAATTTCGGGGAGAGGCTGCCACCGACCTGCAAAGTTTATTTTCAGTTTCAATTGCCCGGACAGATGGCGAATGTAAGGCTGTCGGGCCAGGTGGTTTGGCAGGATTGGAACGGGCGCGCGGGAATTCAGTTTGTGGATGTGCCGCAAGCCTCGCGGCGCGTTCTGCGAGAGTGGTTAAACATCAACCTGAGCGAAGCGATGCAGCGCGAGTTGGCCACACAGTCGGTGGAGGTCGAGCACTCGATCCAGCCGCGTGAAGATTCTGGTGTGGCGGAAGCACAGATCGTTGAGAAGCAGCACCAGGATCAGCATGATCGACAGGAGGCGACAGGCCGGGATGGAGAAGCGGGAGCACGACTGCGCTCCGAACCGGACAACCGCCGCCGGGAAACCCGCTACGCTTGCCGTCTGGGCGCCGAGGTTTACCAGCAGGGAAGTACGGTAAAGAATTACTGCCACCTCAGCGACCTGGGGCCGGGTGGATGCTACCTGGAGATGCCACTCGCGTTTTCCGTGGGCACTCCGATAGAGATTATTGTGCGCACGCACGAAATGAAGCTGCACTTAACTGGTCAAGTGAAGGCGTCGCATCCCGGCTACGGGATGGGGATCTCATTCAAGCTGAACACCAAGAACGAACGCCACGGCGTGCAGCAATTGATTGATTTCGTCGCGGCCGCAGCTGGGACCAGCGAGTAGTCGGCTCATCCTCGGTTCCTCAGCACCGATAGGATTATTTATTTCTCTTCAGAGCGATCTCGCGACTTTCGACGTGGTTGATTCTTCTTCGACTGCGCTGCGAAAATAATCCAGCGACATTCGCAGGCCCGTTGTGAGGTCGATCTTTGGTTCCCAGCCCAGCAGTTGCCGCGCTTTCGCGACGTCGGGCTGGCGCCGCTTAGGATCGTCCTGCGGCAGCGGTTCGTAAGCTATCTTGCTTTTTGACCCAGTCACTTTTAATACCTGCTGAGCACACTCGAGAATTGTGAACTCATTCGGATTGCCAATGTTTACCGGCAGGTGTTCGGAGGACTTCGCAAGGCGCATGAAACCTTCGATTTCATCGCGGACGTAGCAGAAGCTGCGGGTCTGGCTGCCGTCGCCGTAGACGGTGAGATCTTCGCCCCGCAAGGCTTGCTTCATGAAGTTCGGCACGACGCGGCCGTCGTTCAACTGCATGCGTGGGCCGTAGGTATTAAAGATGCGGGCGATGCGCGTATCGACTTTGTAGTAGCGGTGGTACGCCATGGTGGCGGCTTCGGTGAAGCGCTTTGCTTCGTCGTAGACCGAGCGCGGGCCAATGGAATTCACGTTCCCCCAGTAAGTTTCTTTCTGAGGATGCTCGAGTGGATCGCCGTAGCATTCGGATGTAGACGACACGAGGTATTTCGCGCCGTATTTTCTGGCGACATCAAGGGCATGAAAAGTGCCGAGCGATCCGACTTGCAGAGTGGCGATGCCGTGTGCGTGATAATCGACGGGGCTGGCGGGGCTGGCAAAGTGGAAGACGTAATCTACACGGCCGACGTCGAACGGCTGGCAAATGTCTTTCTCGACAAACTCGAAACGAGAGTCGCTCGCCAGATGTGCGATGTTGGAGCGGCGTCCGGTTAGAAGGTTATCGACAGTGACCACATTCCAACCATCAGCGAGCAGGGCATCGCAAAGATGGGAGCCCAGGAACCCGGCGCCACCAGTCACCAGAGCGCGAGATTGATTCATGCCTTCTTCGCGTTCTTCACGGCGGCGGGAACGCCTTCGGGTTGCGATGCCGCGCGTCCGACGCTGTAATAAGTGAAGCCGTGCTCCGCCATGACTTCCGGATCGTACAGATTGCGGCCATCGATCACGATGGGATATTTGAGTTCCTGGTTGAGTTGATCGAGATCGAGATTGGCAAACTCTTCCCATTCGGTGAGAATCAGCAGAGCATCGGCGCCGCGCGCAGCTTCGTAGGAAGAGTTGGCGAAGCGAAGGCTTGAGCTCATGACTTCCTGCGTACGCTCCATGGCTGCTGGGTCGTAGGCCGTGATTTTGCAGCCTTCCTGGAGCAAAGCCTGCACCAGAAAAAGAGCGGGCGATTCTCGAATATCGTCAGTGCCGCCTTTGAAAGCGAGGCCAAGGACGCCGAGCTGTTTACCGCGCAAGGTCCAGAGCGCGCTGCGCACTTTGCGGAGGAATCGATCACGCTGATCTTCGTTGATGCGCATTACTTCGTCGAGCAGGCGAAAATCATAGCCACATTCGCGGGCCACCGCGCGGAAGGCCATCACATCTTTGGGAAAACATGATCCGCCGTAGCCGATGCCGGGATTCAGAAAGCGCGGACCGATGCGGGAGTCGGTACCAATCCCGTGGCAAACCTGATTGACATCGGCGCCAACGGATTCGCAGATCGAAGCGACCGCATTGATGAAGGATATCTTCATAGCCAGAAACGCGTTGGAGGCGTGCTTGATGAGCTCCGCGCTCTTCGTGCTTGTCACGATGATGGGAGGAGGAATTATGGCACGGTCGGGCCGCGGAATTGCATCGTGGCGTTTGTAGTATGCGCCGCTGGTGAGCGGGGCATAAACCTGACGGAGAACGCTGGCACTGCGATCGTTGTCGCAGCCGATGACGATACGGTCGGGAAAAAGAAAGTCGGTGACAGCCGTGCCCTCGCGCAGAAACTCAGGGTTGGAAGCGACGTCGAAGGAGTCAGGGTCCGCTCCGTTGCGCAGGATGATCTTGCGAACCCACTCGCTGGTGTAGACCGGAACGGTGCTCTTTTCAACGATCACTTTGTATTCGTCGATGGCACCCGAGATCTCGCGAGCGACCGACTCGACGTAGGAGAGGTCGGCGTCGCCGCGATCCGTGGGGGGAGTGCCGACGGCCACGAAGATTACCGAACTGGCGCGCACGGCTTCCGCTAGATTGTCAGAGAATTGCAGGAGGCGACCGCGGTGACGGCTCAAGAGTTCGGGAAGGAATTTTTCGTGGATGGGGATCTGCGCATTCTTGAGCGCGGCCAACTTGCGCTCGTCGTTGTCCACCAGGAGGACGTCGTGGCCGAGGTCGGCAAAGCAGGCCCCCGCGACTAAACCGACGTAGCCGGAACCGACTACAGCAATCCGCATATGCAGACTCTCCCCATTGAAGAACTTGGAAAAGCTGTGGGCTCGGACGCGAGCGTCAAGAGATCTCGAGAGGGAACAAGAAAAATAGTTTTAAGACTCATTCTGCCGAGCCGCAAGATTAATCAATTCTAACATCTGTCCGAAAGCAGGGAAGTGAAGATATAGGCACACTCTGGTTCGTGGTTCTTGTGCACGACCGTTTCGGGACGCTTCGCCGGGTGAGCGGTCGGATCGTCTGTCTGCGGGCTCAGGCTGGGATTCAGCAGAGTCGGCGGGGCCGACTGTGATATTGACAAGGCTTTCGTTTGGGTTGAAACTCCGCTACAGAAGCACATTTCTGAGTTCTTCGCATGCCTGACCCCCCCATGCCGGCTGCTGACTCTGAGAAAACCCCAGCAGCAGAACCATCTCCCGCGGATGTCGCGCAAGCGCCCTATGCCAGCGTCCAGTCCGATCTTGCGGCCCTGGCTGCGCGATTTGCGGCGCACGGCGGGGGAAGCTTTTCAGCGGAGTTTGCCGCCGACCTCGCATTCGATATTGTGCTCAATGAAATTGTCGAGCAGGCGTCTCTGGCGACTGGCGCGACGGGGGCTGCCATCGTTTTGGCGCGCGATGGAGAAATGGTATGCCGCGCCTGCAGCGGAAGCACAGCGCCGCAACTTGGCTCGCGGCTGGAAAATGGACCGAGTATTTCAAAGGAATGCTTGCGGATCCGTCGGCTGCAACGATGCGACGATGTGCAAGCGGATCCTCGCGCCGGGATGGAAGCAGCCCGCAGTCTCGGGGTACGCTCGATGTTGGCCTTGCCGTTATTACGCGATCAGGAAGTGGTCGGTCTTATTGAAGTCTTTTCGACGCGGACTGCATCCTTCGGCGAGCGCGATGAACGCGCACTCGTAGCGCTGGGAGAACGCATCCTTCAGAATATGGAGAGTGTCGCGATACCTCCGCCGGTTCCCTCAGTAATGCCGGTTCCGCTTCCGTCTTTTTCACAGGTGAACACCGCGACGGATCGTCGGCCAATCGATCCGCGCATCGTTGAAGGCGCTCGAAGGATCGTCTCGGGCCGCAGCTTCGATGTGCTTACCGGAGCATTAGGCTTTGTGGTTCTGATTTGCGCGCTGATGCTTGGCATGCTTGCCCACCAGCGTCTACGGTCCCAACGAATTTCTGCGCACGAACATTCCATCAAGGCGACGTCTACTGTACTCGGCGCAATTGGAGAAGTTCATCAGACGAGCGATCTTGCCAATGCTTCCGGCTCGGCAACTTCTTCTGCTTCGCCATCAAACTCACGCTATGCAACGGCTCGCCCGGGCGAGTTGATGGTGTACGAAAACGGGCGGGAGGTATTTCACGTGCCAGCAGCGCGGGAACTGGCTGAATCGCAGCATCCTTCGGAGGGACTGGTTCAGCCAGCGTCGTCAGTGGAGTCGGCAACGATGGAGCTGTCCGCTGCTGCGGCGGAGAGTGGCCTGGCGTATCGGGTAGAGCCGGATTATCCGGAAGAAGCGCGCCGACAGGGGGTCCAGGGTGCGGTGGTGCTGGAAGTTCATATCAACCCCGCTGGGGCCGTGCAGGAACTGAAGCTGATTAGTGGATATCCATTGCTCGCTCAGGCAGCGACAGACGCAGTGAGGCAGTGGAAATTCAAACCGCACACGGTGAACGGGCATCGCGCAGAAATGCAGACCGTCGTCACGCTCAATTTCAGGTTGCCGCAATAAAGACCGCCGTAGAAGCGGCGGAAAGAGATTAGGTTGCGGTCTTGCGAATTTTAATCTGAGGCGCGGATGAGGCCTTGACCGGGACAGGCATGGGCCCGGATTGTCCCCGCAGAGATGGAACTGCGGTCGGACGATGAATATTCGCTTTGCCAAGCACGTGAAGCAGCACTTCGACCCGGCTGGAGACGCCGAGTTTGTCGAAAATACGGAATAGATAATTCTTGACTGTATGTTCCGTAAGTGAAAGGCGATGCGCAATCTGACGATTGGTAAGTCCCTCAGCAACGCAGCGCACGACGTCGACCTCGCGCGCCGAGAGCAGCGAACCCCCGACGCCGGGAAAGTTCGCGAAGGTGGGCTGCGCTAGAGCTTCAAGAATGAACTGCAGTTCCCGGCTACTTGCCCACACCTGCCCGAGATGCACGCAATGAATGCATTTGGCCAGGGAGCGGAAGGGTTCGGTGCGGCAGAAAATGCCGTGGGCTCCGGTGCGAAACGCTTCGGTAACGCTGGTGCGCTCGGACGTATCGAGAAGCATGATCACGCGGGTATCGGGACACTGGGCGCGAATCTCGCGGACCGCTTCGAATCCCGCCGTGTCTCTTTCGCCGAGCTTTGCGCTGATCACCGCCACATGCGGCTTCTCACCCATCACCAGCGTAACAATGCTGGCCGGTGTTGGGGCGGATTCGATCATCTTAAAGGGCGCCTCACGAGCCAGCGCTTCCGCCAGTAACTGAGTGCTCATGGAAGTGCTGTCGGCCGCCAACACGCGAAGCGGGTTTTGCACGGGAACCGCAGGAGACTGAACCATATGGGAAATTTCGTGCTGCGTCTATCTGAAGGAGGTGGCCGCTCTGCGAACAGCGGCTGGTCCACACTTGTACCTAAGAATAACGGGAGTGAGACCCAGAGTAAATAGCACTACCGGGGGATTTCTTACCTTTGTGCACGTGTTTTTCTCAGTGTTTCTGCGCCTGGGCCGAATACTCCGATCAAATTCGCAAGGCTGTGGAAATGGAAGCCCAATCTCGCCAGAGACTTTAGTCTCTCCACTTTCCGCCTCTTGCAGGAATTTTCACAGCCGGGATAGGATCAGTGACAAGGAAACAGGGTGGGAGATGATCCCATCAGCCATTTTTTTTCGAAGTCGATCCCCCTTTTAGTTGCAACGTTTCACCGAACTGGCCACGATGCCAGTGACTATGCCTAATTGTTCGTTAACCCATACTTGGGCGGGGTGATGAATAAAGTTATGGCTTACGAGACTTACGGCACAGATTGCGATGCCAGGAATTCCAGCGTTGGCGAATTAGTTACGGGTTGGCTGCACGAACCGCGTTGGTATGCGATCCGAACCCGTTCGCGTCACGAGAAAATGGTGTCGGAGCAACTGGAGCGGCAGGGGATTGAGAGCTTTCTGCCCCTGGTAAAGCGCACGCGCCAGTGGACAGATCGAACCAAAGAAGTCGAGATGCCGGTTTTTTCCGGCTACAGTTTTGTGCGCATGGTTTTTTCCTCGGCCGAGCGGCTGCGGATTTTGCAGACTCATGGAGTGGCTGGATTCGTAGGTCCCAATAATGTTGCAATGGCGATTCCAGACAGCGAGATTCAAGATGTGCGAAGGCTCGTGGCCAGCAGCGTTCCCTTTGAAGAGCATTCATTTCTCCATGTCGGCCAGCGGGTGAGAATCCGGGGCGGATCGCTGGACGGAGTCGAAGGGATTCTTTCTGCGCACGATGAAGATCAAACTCTGGTGGTTTCGGTAGAGTTGATTCAGCGTTCGCTCTCGGTTCGAATTAAGGGCTACCAGGTTGAACCTGCCTGATCAGTTGCAGCATCCGACGAAAGCGTGCAAGAGAATTAAGGGGGATCAGGAATGTTTTTGAAATTTTACGGGTTGAAGGAACAACCCTTCGGAGTCACGCCAGATCCGAGATATTTGTATCTAAGTCCCGCTCATCGCGAGGCGCTGGCTTCGTTGTTCTATGGCATCGAGGTAGGAAGAGGATTCCTTGCTTTAATCGCGAAGCCCGGTATGGGCAAGACCACGCTCCTGTTCCATCTACTGGAAAAATTCCGCAACTCGGCGAAAACCGCGTTCCTGTTTCAGACGCAGTGTACCTCTCGCGAGTTCATGCGCTTCCTGCTAGCCGAATTGGGCTATGACACCGGCGATCAGGATTTCGTCAAGATGCATGAGGAGTTCAATAAGCACCTGCTGCGCGAAGCTCGCGCCGGCAACCGCTTCATCGTGGTCGTGGATGAGGCGCAGAATCTGGATCCGTCGGTGCTTGAGACCATCCGGTTGCTGTCGGACTTTGAAACTCCAAAGGCAAAACTCCTTCAGATTGTTCTGGCGGGTCAGCCCGAGCTGGCGGACAAACTTGCCAGCCGGAATATGGCTCAGTTGCGGCAACGCATCTCGCTGGTGAGCGGCCTGAAGCCGCTGTCAGTCGAAGACACCCGGAACTATATCCAACACCGCCTGAAGGTGGCGGGCTATGAAGGCGGGAACTTATTCACGCCGCAAGCTCTGGCCGATACAGCAGAGTTCACCGAGGGGATTCCGCGAAACATTAACAACTTCTGTTTCAACGCCATGTCTCTCGCCTGTGCGATGCGGCAGACAACGATCGACGCCGCGATTGTGCGCGAGGTGATCTCTGATTTGGATATCTCGCAATATGTCACCGAGCATCGGCCGGCGGATCGGTCGGTCGTGCGGTTGGCGGCCGGCGGCGAAGAGGTCCGCTCCGATTATGAGTGGACGGCACCCCGTCCTGTAGAGACGCTTGCGGGAGTCTCGGGAACGCAGTCGGAAGCTGCGGCTGGGCTTCTGGCCCGAAAAAAAGCAAAAGGCGAATCGCTGACGCCGGCGGAAGCTAGAGCTTTTCTTGAGCAGATCACGCGCTCGCTCAAGGGTGGGCAGTCTTAGTCATCCGAAATAGTTCGGAACTTAGCAGGGCGAGCTGGAGAGTAACCAGCGCGCGGTTACTGAGTGGAGACGAATGGAGGGGCTAATCAGGGACTTTAGTTGCCTAGGCATTGGGCCTCTTGTCGCTGTTTGTGCGCTTTCGTAGTCTATCTTTAACAGTTTGTTGCACACTGCGTCCCCCCTTAGCATCCTCCACTAAAGCGCTTATAGCCCGCTGGGCTAGAACAACAGAATTTATCCGATCGTGTTAGTTGGGGGTCTCAGCGAATGGGACTCAGAGGGCGGAGCTGTAAACAGGGTTGTGGAGAGACCGAGATCAAGTAAGCCGGAGAAACTAAAGATGAATATGAACAGTGATTTTCTGTTACGCGAAAACCTGGCCGCGGTAGGTGATGGCCCGGAATCGGCTACAGAAGCCGAAATGACGGTCCCCGAGAAACTGGCGGCAGGGCCGAGGCCTACGCTGCGAAGCATGCGCGCCGCAGCCGAAGTGCTGGCAATCCGCCATGCTTTGCAGGAAACGAAGTGGAACCGGAAACGGGCCGCTAAACTGCTCAGCATCAGCTATCGTGGCTTGCTCTACAAGCTGCGCCAGCACCGTATTGTGCAGTCCGACGTTCCGTCCGAGATTCAGTCCGAAAGCCAGGGCTAAGACCAGGTTAGCTTTGGCGAGCATTGGAAGGCGCTGAACGCCTACAATGAACACAGACGTGATGACAGATGCCGACCATGGGAGTAAAGCATAAATGAGTCGTAACTTCGAATTGTTACAAAACCTGGGCAAGGAAGTGCTGCTGGACGCGCCCGCCGCGGTGGCTGCGGTCGATCAGCACCGGCGCGAGCCAGTGGTTCCTCAACAGGTCGAGTCCAAAGAGCCGCAACTCAAGCTGGAGCCGAAGGAGCGGGAAGAACTCACCAAGCTGGCGCAACGGATTTTCTTGCAGCCGGGAGCGGATTCGCCTCGCGTGGTAGTTTTTACCGCCAGCGAATCAGGAAATGGTTGCAGCTCGATCTGCGCCTGCGCCGCCGAATTGCTGGCTGCCCAGGTTACCGGTTCTGTCTGTCTGGTGGACGCCAATTTGCGGCATCCGGGATTGCATGAGCAGTTCGCGATAGAGAACCATTTCGGCTTGGCCGACGCCTTGCAGGGAACTGAACCTTTACTCAACTATGCACGCTCGATGTCTCGCACCAACCTATGGTTGGTGAGCTGCGGATCGTCTCCGGAAGCTGCCCTGCCTCTCTTAAGTTCCGATCGCATGCGCCAAAGGATTGCTGAGCTGCGCTCCGGAGTGGATTATGTGCTCATTGACGCTTCCGCGATGAATGTTTCGAATGATGCGACTGTGCTTGCCGCCGCCGCTGACGGGGTAGTGATGGTGTTGAAAGCGAATTCTTCGCGGCGCGAAACTGTCCGCAAAGCAGTGCAGGATATGCAAGCTGCCCATGTGCGCGTTCTGGGGGCGGTCTTGAATCAGCGAACCTTCCCCATTCCAGATGCGATTTATAACCGGCTGTAGGTGTGTGGCTTGAAGTAATCGCGAGTCGACTGATCTTAGTAAGTGCTGTTTAGATTTTTCGGGCCGAGCCAGGACAGGTAAAGGGAATCATAAAAATGTTTGAGAATTTGCGAGCCGATTTGCAAGCTGCCGCCGGCCACCGCGCGCTCGAGCGGGGATGGCGGGTGTTCATTCGAAGAGAGACCAAGGCGATTTTGCAATACAGATTTTCGCACTGGGTCCATACCTTGCGGATACCCGTGGTTCGGCAGTTGTTGATGATCGTCGCGCTGGTTTGGCAGCGCTGGAATCAGATTATGCTGGCGGGAATTTTGATTGCGCCGGACGCCGAAATCGGACCGGGGCTGGTCCTGCATACCGCGTACGGATTGCAGATTTCACCCACAATCATCGGGGCGAATTGTACTTTCAACTCCCAGGTGCACATCGGTACCGGGGTGAAAAGCATCGGAGACAATTGTTATTTTGCGCCGGGCTGCAAAATCATCGGCGAAGTCAAAATTGGAAATAACGTGCTGGTCGTGGCCAATAGCGTGGTTCTGACGGACGTCCCGGACAACACGACCATCATGGGCGTGCCGGCGCGCATCAAGTTGCCCGGTGGCCGTTTGCGCAAGATGCCGTGGAAGACGATGGACGCCAAGAAGAAAGAAGCCCAGGTCAGCGCGACAAAGGCGAATGGATCGAATGGCGCCAACAGGGCGAAGACGAACGGCGTCAGCGCAGTTGTTCCTAAGACAAACGGCGCCCAGCCCCCCGCCGAGCCGCAGACCCAGCCAGAACCGCAGCAGAAAATCAACGCTTAAACAATCGTCGCTTAAACAAACGTCGGGGAGAGAGAACTTTGGACTTCGCGTGGACAGACGAGCAAGCTGCGTTTCGTAAAGAAGTGATCCGGTTTGCGAAAGAAGAGTTGAACGACGATCTCATCCGCAGGGACGCGGAAGAAGAGTTTTCCTGGAGTCATTGGAAGAAGTGCGCGGAGTTCGGCATTCAGGGATTGCCGGTGCCGGAAGAATACGGAGGCGGCGGCGCGGATATTCTTACGACTGTATGCGCTTTGGAGGCGTTGGGCTATGGTTGCCGAGACAACGGCTTTTTGTTCTCCCTGAACGCCCACATGTGGACGACCGAAATCCCTATCATGACGTTCGGCACCGAGGCGCAGAAAAAGCGCTATCTGCCGAAACTGATCGGCGGGGAATGGATCGGACTGCATGCCATGACCGAACCTGGGTCCGGTTCGGATGCCTACAGTCTTAAAACGCGCGCCGAGCGTAAGGGAAACTGCTACGTGCTGAACGGCACGAAGACGTTCACCACGAATGCCGAGCACGGCAGCCTGTTCATTATTTTCGCGAATCTCGATCCACAGCTGGGGCCGAACGGAGTCACAGCGTTCCTGGTGGAACGGGATACTCCCGGCCTGATCGTTGGCAAGAAGTTACACAAGATGGGGCTGCGCACTTCGTCGATGTCGGAAGTTGCGCTGGTGGATTGCGAAATTCCGCTGGAGAACGTCCTCGACAAGGAAGGCGCTGGACAGACGGTTTTTACAGCGTCGATGGAATGGGAGCGCACCTGTATTCTTGCCAGCCATTTGGGCATGATGCAGCGGGTGCTCGAAACTTGCGTCAAGTATGCCCGGGAGCGCAGCCAGTTCGGCCAGCCAATCGGCAAATTCTCTGCTATCGGCAACAAGATCGCCGACATGGATGTGCGACTTGAAACCAGCCGGTTGGTGCTCTACAAGGCGGCGTGGCTGAAGAGCCAGGGGCGGCATCCGTTGCGCGAAACCTCGATTGCCAAACTTTACGTGAGCGAGGCTTGCGTACAGAATTGCCTGGACGCAATCCAAATCCATGGCGGCTACGGCTATATGACCGACTACCAGATCGAACGCGAACTGCGCGATGCGATCTCCGGCAAAATTTATTCCGGTACTTCGGAAATTCAAAGAGTAATCATCTCGGGATTGTACGGGTTTTAGCGGCAGGGATTAGTAGTTGTCGATTCATAAAATCCTGCTCGCCAACCACTGACCACGATCCACTGATTAATCTACCTACGAGGCATCATGGCTTACGTCCTTCAGCAGCTGTTAAGCAAGAGCGCGGCCCGGTTTCCGGAAAAGCCGGCAGTGTGGGCTCGCAATCGCAGCATCACCTATCGCGAGCTTGACGAGCGGTCGAACCAACTGGCGCATCTGTTGCAGCAAAGCGGAGTGCGCAAGGGCGACCGAGTCGGCTTGTTCTTTCCGAAGTGTGTTGAGTCGATCATCAGCATGTTCGCAGTAGTGAAAGCGGGAGGAGTTTATGTTCCGCTCGACCCGCAAGCGCCGGTCGATCGCGTCGGGTACATCATCGGCAATTGCGGAATCAAGGTGCTGATCACGCAGGACGAACGCCGGCGCTCTCTGGACGCCGCGATGCGGGAGTCTCTTGAAAAATGCATCGTGGTAGACGAAGCCAAGCACTCGGGCAATGGAACCGGAGTAATTCCATGGTCTGCCTTGTCGGAATATCCGGCGTCGCATCCGCCCGTGGTTACGCTAACGGAGACCGATCTCGCTTACATCCTTTATACGTCGGGTTCGACGGGCCGGCCCAAGGGCGTGATGATCAGTCACCAGAATGCTCTGACGTTCATCGAGTGGTGCGCCGACAAGTTCCAGATCACGAATGAAGATCGGCTCTCGAATCACGCTCCGCTGCACTTCGATCTCTCGGTGTTCGATGTTTACAACGCAATCGAGGCGGGCGCGACGGTGTATTTGGTCACGGAAGAGATTGCGCTGTTTCCAACCACCCTGGCGAAGTTCATCGAGACCCAACAGATTTCGGTGTGGTATTCGGTCCCTTCGGCTCTGGTGCTGCTACTTCTGCACGCGGATTTGAAAGCTGACAAACTATCGCAGCTGCGCACGATTTTATTCGCGGGCGAAGTCTTCCCCATGAAGTACCTCAAGCAACTGGCGGATCTTTTGCCCGCGGTTGACCTGGAAAATCTCTACGGCCCAACCGAAACCAACGTTTGCACTTATTACAAGGTTGATCGCGAGCGCCTGGCCAGCATGGATAAGCTGCCGATCGGCATCGCTTGCGAAAACACTGAAGTGTTCGCCGTCAACGATAAGGACGAAATCGTTACGCAGTCTGGAGAGAGTGGAGAACTTTACGTGCGCGGTCCGGGGGTGACCTGCGGCTATTGGGGCGATGTGGAGAAGACGAAGAAAATGGTTGTGCCCAACCGCTTCCAACCGAATTTTGAAGAAAAGATGTACCGCACGGGCGATCTGGTCACACTGGCCGAAGACGGCAACTATTATTTTGTTGGCCGCCGCGACAGCATGATCAAGAGCCGGGGCTACCGCATTGAGTTGGGAGAGATCGAGAGCGCGCTACTCAGCCATCCCGCGGTACGGGAGGCAGCTGCCATCGCGGTGCCCGACGAGGTAGTAGGCAATCGCATCAAGGCGATCGTCGCGGTCCACGCATCGGAGAAGGCGCACGCAGCGGAACTGCAGCAGCATTGCGGTACGCGGATTCCGAAATACATGATTCCCGAGTTCATCGAATTCCGCGAAAGCCTGCCTAAGACTTCTACCGGCAAAGTCGATCGCGTAGGACTGGCGCAGGAAAGCCAGCCTCTGGCCGTGTAGCGCAGTGCTTGAACAGATTTTGTAATCAAGTTTTTGCAAGTTGTGAATTCATTTCAAGATAGTCAAACTTCAGGAGGAGTAGCAGCAAATGACAACGAACGCAACGAACGTTAAAGATCAAATCCGCCAGTTCGTGAGCGAAGAATTGGCCGCCGCAAAAGGCGTCACCCTGGTAAGCGACGATCAATCTCTGATCGATAACGGCGTGGTCGACTCTTTGGGAATTTTCCGGCTGGTAACCTTCCTCGAAGAAAACTTTGGAGTGAAGATTGGCGACGAAGAAATAAGCGCCGACAACCTGGCGAGCGTCGATATGATCGAACAGCTCGTGCTTCGCAAAGGGAAGAAGTAACAAACGTCTTTGCGACATGTCTAAAGAGACTCAACTGCGGCCAAACACCACCCAAATTTCGGGCGTGGGCTACAACTCTGCAGAGACGATAGTGGCGACTGAGAACCGTTCGCAGCCGATAACCCTGTCGGAAATGGTGGCGGCGCAGGCGGCGGCTACGCCCAATGCAACCGCGCTGGTCGCTGGTGCGGAGGAGCTTAGTTACGCCGAACTAGATCGCCGTTCGAACCGGCTTGCGCGCTACCTGGCATCGGTTGGAGTTGGTCCGGATCAACTGGTCGGATTGTGCATGGAGCGATCACCCGCGATGGCGGTTGCTTCGCTCGCAATTCTCAAGGCCGGCGGGGCATATGTTCCGCTTGACGCCAGTCTGCCGACGGATCGGCTGGGTTTTATTTTGTGCGATGCCGAGCCGCGGGTAGTTGTCACTACGGATGGTTTAACCGCAAAGCTGCCGTCTGGAGATTGGCGCGTCGTCGATTTGAATCGGCAAGCCGCCGAAATTGCCACCTTCTCGTGCGAGCCTGTCGAGTGTCCGGCGACGGCAGAAAATTTGGCGTATGTAATCTATACATCCGGATCCACGGGCCAACCGAAGGGCGTTGAAATTACGCATCGCGGTTTAGCGAATTTAGTTTCATGGCATGTCCGAGCCTTCGATGTAACGCGGAACGACCGCGCGAGCCATCAAGCCGCGCTGGGATTCGACGCCGCAGTCTGGGAGATCTGGCCTTACCTGGCGGCTGGAGCGAGTGTCCACATCCCGCCGGAACCGTGTCGTACCAGTCCCGAAGCGATGCGCGACTGGCTGGTGACGGAACAGATCACGATTACGTTCTTGCCCACGCCCTTGGCAGAGCGGATGTTATTGCTCAAATGGCCGGATCAAACCGCGCTTCGAATTTTGCTGACCGGGGCTGACACGTTGCATCACAGGCCATCACCCGATTTGCCCTTCGCGTTAGTGAACAATTACGGGCCTACCGAATGCACGGTGGTCGCCACTTCCGGCACAGTGGCCCCTCGCGATTCCGCGAGTCCTTATTCTTCAAATCAGTATTCGTCAGATCAGTCGTCAAATCAGCTTCCAACCATCGGCCGTCCAATCGACAACACTCAGATTTATATTGTGAATGAAGAGATGCAGCAAGTTCTGGCGGGCGCTGTGGGTGAACTGTGCGTCGCTGGGGCGGGATTAGCGCGGGGCTACCACAAGCGCGCGGACTTAACCCTGCAGAAGTTTGTTCCCAATTTTTTCCACGCGCAACATTCAGTCAATGGTAATTCGCATTCCTCGGGTCGGCTCTATCGAACCGGAGACTTGGCGCGTCTTCTGCCCAACGGTGAGATCGAGTTCATGGGGCGGCTCGACGAGCAAATCAAGATTCGCGGTTTCCGCATCGAGCCGGGCGAAATCATCGGAGTGCTCAATGAGCATCCTGGCGTGCAGGCCAGCACGGTCGTGGCGCAGGAAAATCGAAGCGGAGAAAAATCGCTGGTGGCCTATGTCGTCATCGCCCCGGCAGCAGCTTTAAGCAGCAACACGTTGCGCGCACACCTGATGAAGCGGCTTCCGGATTACATGGTTCCAGCGGCGTTCGTGCGCATGCAAGCTCTGCCGGTGACGGCGAATGGGAAGGTCGATCGCGCAGCTTTGCCAGCTCCGTGCGATGACAACCGCTTGGGTGAAGACAATTTTGTCGCGCCCAGCGGACCGGTGCAGGAGCGGCTCGCGGTCATCCTGGCTTCGCTTCTCCACGTGGAACGGATCGGGGCGAACGACAATTTCTTTCTTCTGGGTGGGCACTCGCTTCTGGGCACGCAATTGATTGCGCGGGTGAGTGAGACTTTTGGAGTCGAGCTTCCTCTGTTGCAGCTCTTCGATCACCCTACGCTGGCAGAAATGTCGGATGCAATTGAAACCCTGATTCTGGCTAAGCTTGAAACCGAGAGTGCCGGCGATGCTCATCGCCTGCACGCTGATTAGAACGTCCTCGTAATGTCTGGTAATGCTTCAGTTTCTCTCCGCCTTTGTTCTTGATCGCTCCTTTGGCCACATTGGTTGTATGCTGGCTCATGGCCGGACAAACCGGTCCATGGGAGCCTGGTCTGTGTTCCCAACCAAAATAATCCTGTAATGTCACCTGACAACCAACCCGTTTCCAGGCTGGAGAGCCCCGGCACCGCTCTCAGTCTTTATCACCTACTCGACCCTGCCGTACTGGCGAATCCGTATCCGCTTTTTCATCGGCTGCGGAGCGAGGCTCCTGTCCATTGGGATTCGTTTCTTCACGCCTGGATTGTGACTCGTTACGCCGACGTTCTGGAAGTGTTGCAGACATTCTCCGCCGATCGAACTCCTACGCCCGAGCAACTCGATGGCATGGGCCTTTCGCAGATCAGTCCGCTGGCGCAGTTGATGGTCAAGCAGATGCTTTTCATGGATGCGCCGGCGCATACCCGACTGCGCAGCCTGGCTTCGAAGGCCTTTACTCCCGCCCGGATTCAAACTCTCAAAGAGCATATTCGCGAGATCGTCGATTGCCTTCTGGCCGCGGTCGCGGATAAGGGCTGCATGGATGTAATCGCAGATCTCGCGGAACCATTGCCGGCCATTGTGACCGCGGAAATGTTGGGTGTGCCGGTGGACGACCATCGCAAGCTGAAAGTGTGGTCTGGAAACTTTGCCGAGATGCTGGGTAACTTCCAGCACAATCCCGATCATGCGCAAATCATGCTTCGAACCGTCGAAGAGATGACCGCATATTTCCGGGACGCAATTGCAGAACAGAAACAGCATCCCAGGGAAGGGCTGATTCACTCGCTGCTGACGGCGGAAATCGATGGCGATCGCTTGACGGATGAAGAAGTGGTTGCGAACACGATCATCACGATGGTCGGAGGACAGGAAACCACTACCAACTTGATCGGCAACGGCCTGCTTGCACTGTTGCGTCATCCTGACCAGATGAAGAAGCTGCGCGGCGATCTGACGCTGACTTCATCGGCAGTAGAGGAGATGTTGCGCTTTGAAAGTCCGAGTCAGCACACGGCGCGCCTGGCGCCTGCTGACCGTGAACTGGGCGGCCAACTGATCCGCAAGCGCCAAGCTGTGATTGCCGTGATGGCCGCCGCGAATCGCGATCCCGAGCGCTTTCCGGACCCGGACCGATTTGACATCGCACGGCAGGACAATCGCCATCTCGCGTTCGGGTACGCGGCGCACTTCTGCTTCGGCGCACCGCTAGCTCGAATGGAAGGCCAAATTGCATTCGAGGCTCTGTTACGTGCGTTCACGAATCTGCGGCTTGAACCGCAGGAATTAGTGTGGCGGACGAACCTTGGGTTGCGCGGGCTGCAATCTCTAAGAGTGAAGTTCGGCAGTCCGGCGCGTGGAAGTTCCTTAGACCCGCTGGATGCGCCGAGCCAGAAAGTCACCGTGCCGGGCTCGGATGACTCTGGCATGAGCAAATTCAGTGCAGATCCGAACATGGAACGGAACGAGACGAAAGCTGAATATCCATCCCACAAGTGCGTTCATGATTTAGTTGCGGAGCGAGCGCGGCAATCGCCAGACTCGATTGCGGTAGTTCATGGCGATCGGAAACTTACGTTCCGCGAACTGAACGAACGCGCTAACCAGTTGGCGGATTACCTGCGCAAGAAGGGTGTAACGAAAGACGTTCCGGTCGGAATCTGTCTCGAGCGTTCGCTTGAGTTGACTGTAGCTCTGCTGGGTGTGATGAAGGCTGGGGGCGCGTGCCTGCCGCTTGATCCTGATTATCCGAGCGAGCGCCTCGCTTATATGTTGGAAGATTCTCAGGCGCGGGTGCTTCTAACCCAGACCGGGCTACTGACATCGTTGGGAAACGCCAAGCCGGAAGTCGTTAATTTCACTTCTGATTGGAAAATTCTTGCAGGCTGTGGCCGCGAGAATCCCACGGCCCCGTCCGCTCCCGAGAGTTTGGCTTATGTGATCTACACTTCCGGATCGACCGGAAAGCCGCGCGGAGTAATGCTTCCACATCGTGGCTTGGTGAATCATCATGCGGCGGCGATTCGTCTTTATGATCTTCGGCCGACGGACCGCACTCTGCAGTTTTCTTCGCTGAGTTTCGATATTGCGATCGAGGAAATTTTTCCCACCTGGATTGCCGGCGGCACGGTTGTTCTGCGTACGGACGATATGCCGTTGGCTGGTTCCGGCTTTTTGCGCTGGATTCGGCAGCGGGCGATTACGGTACTCGACCTGCCCACAGCCTATTGGCACGAATTGGTGCGGGAACTGGAGGAGTCCAGTGAACATCTGCCGAAGACGCTGCGACTGTTGATTGTGGGAGGAGAAAAAGCTTCCGCGTCGGCGTTCGCGTCCTGGCTTAAGTGCAGCGGAGGTCGGGTGCGTTGGATCAATACCTACGGGCCCACGGAAGCCAGCATTATCGCGACATCCTACGAGCCGGACCCGTCACAACCCATTCCTGAAAATTTGCCCATTGGCCGTCCCATCGCCAACACTCGGCTCTACATCATGGATGAGCAGGGAAAGCCGGTTCCCGAAGGGACTCCGGGAGAGCTTTACATCAGCGGGCCCGGCGTCGCCCGCGGTTATTTGGGTCGTCCGGAACTAACGGCGGAAAAGTTTGTCGCAGATCCATTCATCAAGCAGTGCGGCCGCGAGCCGCAAGCGCGCATGTACAAGACCGGAGACTTGGTCTGTTCCCTGAGCGATGGCAACATCGAGTTTCTGGGGCGTGCCGACTTCCAGGTAAAGATTCGCGGGTTTCGCGTGGAGTTGGGAGAGATCGAATCGATTCTTGAAAAGCATCCCGGCGTCGCTGAAGCCGTAGTTGTAGCTCATGAGGCGAATAACGAAAAGCGACTGGCAGGTTATGTGATTGCGTCGCGCGCCAAGCCGAGCGGGCTTGAGCTGAACAAATATCTGAAAGAACGGCTGCCCGAGTATATGGTCCCGGCCGATTTTGTTTTTCTGGAAACGATGCCGCTCACTCCAAACGGCAAGGTGGACCGGCGCGCGCTGCCCGTGCCGCAGGCTCGGGAGGTTGAGAGGGAAGAGGCGTTTGTGGCGCCGCGCAACGGGTTTGAGGCGACCATGACTCGGCTGTGGGAGCAAGTCTTGGGCAGACGGCCGATCAGTGTACGCGATAATTTCTTCGAGATCGGCGGGCACTCCCTCGCGGCGGCGCGCCTAGCATGGCTAGTGGAAAAAGAGTTTGGCAAGAAATTGATTCTTACCGATCTTCTGCAGGCGCCTACGGTGGAAGAGTTGGTCGCGCTTGTAGGTTTAGACGTGCCATCCGGCGCACGATCGACTGTGGTCGCTTTGCAGCCTCTCGGATCCAAACCTCCATTTTTCTTCGTCCACGGAATGGGAGGCACTGTTCTCCGGTTTCGCGATTTGGCACGCCACATGGCTCCCGATCAGCCGTTTTTTGGCGTACAGGCTCCGGGACTGGATGGCGCGCAGCCATGCTTGCAGAGTGTGGAAGAGATGGCCGAAGTCTACCTGGAGGACTTGAGATCAGCTCAACCGGAAGGTCCGTACTATCTGGGAGGCTACTCGCTCGGCGGTTACGTGGCGCTGGAAATGGCGCAGCGCCTGCTGGCGCAAGGTGAAGAAGTAAGAGCACTGGTTCTGCTCGATACTTACGCTGGCGGATCGCAGTCGCTGCTCGATCGATTCCTCACGCTTTCAACGGCGCAGAAGATCGCCTACGTGAAAAGGCGAGTGAGACGCTATCAGAAAAACTTCCGTAGAAGAATCGAGTTTTTATTTCTTCCGCCCGCGGTGAAGAAAGTGCGCCGGGCTTGCGCTGCTGCGGGAGATCGTTACCAGCTAAAGCCTTATCCAGAAAAAATTCTCTTGTTTCGCGCCGGTGAAAAAGGCTTGCGCGGATTGGAAGAAGCCGGCGAGGGATGGCAGAAATACGCAACCGGCGGACTTGAAATTCACGAGCTAGACGGCGATCACGGCAACATCCTGAACGAACCGAACGTGCAATTGCTGGCGGCGGACCTTCGCCAGTGTCTTGAGCGCGTCCAGTCCGAGGGATCACGACCGATGCCGGTTCCAGAACTGTTGGGGCAGCCCGACCTGCAGTTAAACTGATACCGTCTTCGTATTTCGCCATTTGTATCGCACGCTATGAATCCAACGAAAACACCCATGGAACCGGTTGATAGGAACGATCCTGAAGGGATGGGGTCGCACCATGCTGTGAGCGCACAGGCGGTGGCAGATGGGCCGCCAGCCGAAACTTCGGTCGAGGAATTGGCCACGGCTGAAGCATCTGCAGAGCAGGACCACTCCTTGTTCAGCAGGAGCTTTCTCTTTGGAACTTTTCGCAAGTGGTTTGCCAAGGGTGGGCTCGCGATCGTCGATTACGGGCTTATTTCCGGATCGAATTTTCTGCTGGGGGTCCTGCTGGCTCGCTGGCTTTCCCCGCGAGACTACGGTGCGTATGCGTTGTCGTTTAGTTTTTTCATCCTGGCGGGTTTTCTTTACCAGTCTCTTTTGCTCGAGCCGTTGTCGGTTTTTTCCGGCACTCTGTTTCGCGACAACATTCGCGGCTACCTGAAGACCACTCTGTGGATTCATTGGGGGCTCTCGCTGGTGATGTGTCTGGCGTTGACCATAGCAGCGGTGGTTACGTATTTCATTGGGCATTCCCCGGTGTTGGCGATCGCTCTTGCGGGCATGACCGTTGCGACGCCGTTTATTCTGGCTCATGGTCTGGCGCGGCGAAGTTTTTATTTGAAGTTGATGCCCGGTCCGGCGGCGTTCGGATCGGTTTTTTATTGCGTTCTCGTGGTTGGAGGTGTGTTCTTATTCTTCCGCCTAGGAACGCTGTCGTCGTTCACAGCTTTTCTGCTGATGGGCTTGGCCGCGCTGGTCACGAGCGTGGTGATGGTCTTTCAATTGAACAAAGCTCTCGCGCCGGAGACCGAGCGTCCCCGGTTGCGCGCGACGTTTGGCAAACATTGGGAGTACGGCCGTTGGGCGCTCGCGACCTGCTTCGCGACGTGGATTCCAAACTATTTTTATATTCCGCTGGTCAGTAGCTTCTCGGGAATGGCGGCAGCAGGCGAGTTGCGCGCACTGATGAATCTCGCCGCTCCTGTCCTGCAAACTTACGCTGCGCTCTCCATGTTGTTTTTGCCCTATGCGGCGCGAGTGCAGAATCAGAATGGCAAGCAGGCAGCCGCAGCGCTCAATCGGCGTCTGGCGTTTTTGTTCATCGCGGGTTCGGTGGTGTATTGGGCGGTTCTGATTCCACTGAAGACGCCGCTGTTTCATTTTTTATACAACGGTAAATATATGGAGTCGGCGCATTTAATTCCGTTATTTGCGCTCGAGACGACAATTTGGAGCGCGAGCCTAGGCCCGGCGATTCTGCTGCGTGCGATGGAATCTCCGCGGTCTTTGTTTATTGCAAACGGGGCTGCCAGTGTGGTCGCGGTGCTCATCGGAATTCCGGCGACGCGTTATTTCGGTTTGCCGGGAGTAATTTGGAGCATGATTGGCGCGAACTTCCTCTACGTTGTCGTCGCCTTCATGCTGTTTGGACGTAAGCTTGCAGCGGCGCAGGCGCCTGTGACGAATGTCCAGGAATCGCTTTACGCCGAATAGGATTTCAGGTCTCGGGTCTCAGGTTTTGGGTCTCAGGTCGGCGTTTAACAGTGACTGTTCGTATCCTACGACCTTATACCTAGCACCTACGACCTAACACCTGTGACCGGCACTGGAACCATCATGCCTCGCGTTTTCGTGACCACCAGTTGGGACGATGAGGATCGCAGCGGCCTGAAAGTGGCCGATGCACTTAACCGCCACGGGCTGCGCGGAACTTTCTACGTTCCCGCTGGAAGGCTAGGGCGCGATCCGTTCTTCACTGCGGCTGATCTTCGTACTCTTTCGGTCGGCGGTTTCGAGATCGGCGCCCATACGGTTTCCCACGCGATTCTCACCGAGGTTGGTCCCGAAGAACTCACGCACGAAGTCGGTGACTGCAAGGCGGCGCTGCAACAGATTTTGGGAGCGGAAGTCACGATGTTCTGTTATCCCAAAGGCCGCTTCAACGCCAAAGTCGTAAGCGCGGTCGAGCATGCCGGATACCGCGGCGCGCGCGGCACACAGATGCTCGACTCGACTACAACGTTTAATCGCTTCGCAATGCCGACCACCGTGCAGGCTTACCCGCATCGCCGGTCCAACTATGTACGCAACCTGATTCGACTCGGCGCGTTTGGCGCATTGTTTGAGTCCGTGCCGGATCTGATTGGATTCGATGGTTGGCTTGAACTTGGCAAGAAGAGGTTTGATCGCGTCATGCGTGAGGGTGGCATTTGGCATCTGTACGGGCATCCGTGGGAAATTGAAAAGCTTGGTTTGTGGGAGCAACTCGGGGAGATGCTGCAATACGTGAGCAATCGAAGCGGAGTTGAATATGTCACGAATGGCCGACTGCTGGAGTTGGTGATGGGAAGCGTTCCTGGGAAAAATGGTCTGGTGGAAACCGAGCCGCAAAGCGCGATCATTCGTAGCCGGTGATCTGTAGTTATTTCGCAATGGCGGAAACTCTTGAAATCTCGGAACAGAAGCGCAAGCTACTGGAGTGGTATCTGCAGCAGCGTTCGGAGGAAGCCAATGTTCCAGCGGCGATCCCGCGGCGCGCGCCAGGCGCAGCGATCCAGCTGACTTTCGCGCAGCAGCAAGTCTGGCTGCATGCCCAACTCGCTCCACACCTTCCGGTTTACAACGAGCCTTTCACGGTGCATCGCAACGGGCCGCTCGACGTCGGTGCGCTGGAGCGCAGCTTCACGGAAATTATTCGGCGTCATGAAGCCTGGAGAACGACGTTTGCGACGGTCGACGGCGAACCTGTGCAAGTTGTACATCCGCCATTCGAAATCAAATTGCCGTTGGTCGATCTGCGAAAGCTTCCGCAGTCTGAACGAGTTGCTGCCGCGCTGCAACTTGCAACCGTAGATGCGCGCCAGATTTTTGATCTGGCAAAATTGCCACTGTTGCGCGCTCACCTGGTACGTTTGGCTGACGAGGAGTATCGCCTTTTCGTCAACTGTCATCACCTCATCTTTGACGGTGTTGCCGGATACCAGGTTTTTCTCCCTGAACTGGTGAGCTTGTACAAGGTGTATGCGAGTTCTGGATCTTCTCCGCTAGAGGAGTTGCCATTTCAGTATGGCGACTACGCGGTGTGGCAACGCGAGTCGTTGCATCCCACAATAGTCGAGCCGCGAGTCGAGTACTGGAAGCGGCAATTGGGCGGGGATTTGCCGGTGATGCAACTGCCCACCGACCGGCCGCGACCGGCCGCGGAAACTTTTCGCGGAGCGATGCAGCGCTTCACTCTATCGAGCGAGCTCACAGACGGTCTTCGTGCTTTGAGCAAGCAGCAGGGTGCGACCCTGTTCATGACTGTTCTGGCGACGCTCGATACGCTGCTCTATCGTTACTCGGGCCAGGAAGACGTTCTCGTAGGGAGCATTACTGCTGGACGCAACGATCCTGGGACAGAAAAGCTGCTGGGCTTCTTCCTGAACACGATGGTCCTGCGCACGGACCTAGCGGGCGATCCTACCTTCAGCGAGCTGCTTGACCGCGTGCGTACCACAACCGTTGAGGCTCTTTCGAATGGGGATGTTCCTCTCGACAGGGTTTTGCGGGAGTGTCATCCGCAGCGCGATTTGAGCCGCAATCCTCTTTTTCGAGTGCTGTTGTCGCTGGAGCCCACGCGCGCGGAAATTGAGCCGGGTTGGGACCTCACTCCGATCGATGTGGAAACCGGCACAACGAAATTCGACCTCTGCCTGGTGCTCGACGATCGCCGCGACGGCCTCTCCGGACGCATGATCTACAGCACCGATCTCTTCGACGCTGCCACCATTGCGACCATGGTGGAATGCTGGCGAACGCTGCTGGAACAGGTGGTTGCCAACCCAGGACAGCGCATCAGCCAAGTTGCGATTTTGACGGAAGTCGAACGGCAAAAGTTGCTTGTAGAGTTTAATCGTACTGAGAAGTTGTATCCCTTAACTTTTGCGCACCAGCGATTCGAAGTTGGGGCCGAAAAAAATCCCGATGCCATTGCCGTGACGTGCGGCAGTGCAGCGCTTACTTATCGTGACCTCGACCAGCGTGCGAATAAGCTAGCTCACTATTTGCGAAGTGTTGGCGTGAGCCCGGAAGTTCCGGTCGCGCTGTGCCTCGAACGCTCCGTCGAGATGATGGTTGGCATCGTGGGTGTATTGAAGGCCGGGGGCGCGTATGTGCCGCTCGATCCCAGCTACCCGCGCGAGCGGCTGGATTTCATGCTGAGCGATTGTGGTGCTTCGATGCTTCTGACTCAGGCTCATTTGCCGCCGATCGCGCTTGCGTCGCGGCAAATTCATGTAATCCGCTTGGATGCGGATTGGCCGGAGATTGATCTGCAATCGGCGCAATCACCTAAGGAGAGCATCGCTCCTGAGAATCCAGCCTATGTGA
Source organism: uncultured Acidobacteriaceae bacterium (assembly GCA_963771965.1). Classification (GTDB taxonomy): domain Bacteria; phylum Acidobacteriota; class Terriglobia; order Terriglobales; family Acidobacteriaceae; genus Sulfotelmatobacter. Next base: position 163,950 of record CAVYVM010000011.1, on the reverse strand, counting down.
TCTATACCTCTGGTTCGACCGGCGGGCCGAAGGGTGTGCAGATCACGCAACGGAACCTGGCGCAGTCGACGAGTGCGCGCCTCGATTATTACGAAAACACGCATCACGACGGCGCGCATTACGACGGCGCGGCCAAGAACTTCTTGTTGCTCTCCTCGTTCGCTTTCGATAGCTCTGTCGCGACCATCTTTCACGCGCTCTGCTCGGGCGGCACTCTCGTTCTGCCGCCAGCGGAGTTCAATTGGGAAGCGCGGCAAATCTCCGAATTAATTTCGAAGAATCAGATCACGAACATCCTTTGCATTCCTGCGGTCTATCACGAGTTGTTGCAATCGACGAACATCGGCCGGTTGTCTTCGCTGCGCATCGTGGTTATGGCAGGCGAGGCGTGTCCTCGGCCGTTGATCGACGCGCACTTTAAGGCACTGCCCAAAGTGCAACTCTTCAACGAGTACGGACCGACGGAGGCGACCGTTTGGAGCACGGTGTATCGCTGCCAGGCAGAAGATGCGCACGCATCTGTCCCGATCGGCTGTGCGATCACCAACACCCGACTCTACGTGCTTGATCGTAATCTGCAACCCGTGCCGAGCGGCGTTCCGGGCGAACTCTGCATCGGCGGAGACGGGGTCGCCCGGGGATATCTCAATAGCTCCAAGCTTGCGCAGCAGAAGTTTATCGCCGACCGATTCGCCACGAATCCAGATTCGCGAATGTACCGAACCGGAGACATGGTTCGCTATCTTCCCGATGGGAATCTTCAATATTTAGGACGTACTGACGAACAAGTAAAAATTCGCGGCATGCGAATCGAACTGGGTGAGATTGAGGCCGCACTCTCGGCACATCCTGACGTGAAAGAATCGGCAGTCACGGTGGGAGGCGACGAGTGCCTGGTGGCGCATGTTGTGAGCGGCGAGCAGCTTGCGACCTCAGGCGCCGAACTCGGTGCATTTCTTAAAACGCGGTTGCCGCACTATATGGTGCCGGCGGTGTTCAGGTTTGTTTCCGCTCTGCCGCGTTTGCCGAACAGGAAGGTGAATCGTCTTGCATTATCTGCAGCTGCGGAGACCCCAGCGATTGCAGCGGTTTCAGGCCCGGTTGCGCCGCGGGACTCCTTCGAAGCTCGATTGCTGCTAATCTGGAAAGAAGTTTTGGGAACCGAGAGCTCCGATGTTACGCAGAATTTTTTTCAGCTGGGCGGACATTCGCTGCTGGCGGCCAAACTGCTCGACCGCATTGAGAAGGAATTCGATCAGTCACTGACCTTGGCATTCGTGTTTCAGGCGCCCACTATTGAACTGATGGCGGATTGGCTGCGCAGTCCCGATCAAAGCTTGCGGGCGCGGGCCGTGGTCGAGATTCAACCAAATGGATCTCAGCCTTTCTTATTTTGGGTTCGTGCGACGCCTCGATTCCGGCTTCTCGCCGAGAAGTTAGGGCCTGACCAGCCGCTGCTCGGCCTCGACATACCGTATGCCGATGCGATCAAGCTCCCCACGCCTTATCGCATCGAAGACATCGCGTCGTTTCTTGTGCGGGCTATGCGTGAGGTTCAACCTCATGGACCCTATGCTCTCGCCGGACTTTGCGTAAACGCCGTAATCGCCTACGAGATGGCGAGGCAACTTACATTAGAAGGAGAAGAGGTCGCGCCGCTGATCATGCTCGACGGGCACAACCAGGCGTACTACAAGAATCCGCTTCGCGATGGACGCTACACCGGCAGGATCAAATACCACCTAGCCAACATTATTCATTCCGATGTCCGCCAAGGCTCGGCTTATATCCTAGATCGATTTGAGGAAGCGCGTCGCAAACTGGAACGAACGCTCTGGCAGTTTTCATCCGATCACGACAGCAACGGGAAAGCCAGCACCATGCACAATGCCGACCCCGTCGTACATCCCGCGTTTCATCGCTACGAGCCGAAGAGCTATCCAGGTGGGATGGTGATGCTGCAGTCCAGCGACTGGCCCGAGGGCGATTATTTCGATTTCGCACTGGGATGGAAAGATTTGGTGCAGGGCCCGATCAATTTTCATCGCATTCCAGGAAATCATCCGTCGATGTTTACCGAACCGAACGTGAATGTCGTGGCGCGACAGCTGAGGGACTGCTTGGCGAAGAATGGCTCACCTGTCCCAAAATGAGGTCAGGCTAGAGTCTTTAGGCTCTTTTGGCTAGGGTATTTAGTCATCAATTTCCATGCTTTTGTGTCGTTGGCGAGGCTAGGTAAAGACTTTAGACACTAGGGCATTTGGCCCCTTGCAACAATCTACATTCCCGGATAATCTCGCAACAGTCGATGGACACGCGCGCCCCTGGAGCGCCCCGGCGTGGTGGCTCCCCCCCGTAGGCATTAACGATTACCAACTGTATTTGAAACTGGCTGAAGTAGAGAAGGCAACAGCCCTTTGTGTTGCTCGTCTTTATCTTGCACCGGTTTTTGCGACAAATGGGACTCAGAGGGCGGAGCTGTATCCGGCCCCGATTAGCAGAATCTGTGGTTTGACTCTTACGGGGCGGAATAGAATACACACAACGAACAATCACCACGGAACCAAGCTCGACAACTTGCTCGGGTGGAGAAGAAATACTCATGATGATGAAGATGAAGCCGGGAACGGCGCTGGTCCAGGTCGGCGCGATGCTGTTCGCAAGCGTTGCGCTGTGCGTAGCGCAAAGCGCGCCACAACCCACGCCTGTTAGTGCGAACGCCACTACCGATACTAAGAGCGAACCCCAGCTCCTGACTCGCAACCCGCGTTACACCATCCGCGCCGCCGACACCTTCGATGTGAATTTCGAGCTGAGTCCCGAGTTCAATCAATCGGTTACGGTGCAGCCTGATGGGTTTATCACGTTAAAGAGCGTAGGCGACGTCTACGTGGCCGGCCAAACCGTGCCCGAACTCACGCAGACATTGCGCACCGCCTACGGCAAGATTCTGAACGATCCTCTTATCTCGGTCGTGCTCAAGGATTTCGAGAAGCCGTACTTTACGGCCAGTGGTCAGCTGAATCATCCCGGAAAATATGAGCTTCGCGGAAACGTTACGCTGACTGAAGCCATCGCCATGGCAGGAGGTTTCAACGGAGACGCCAAACACTCGCAGGTATTGTTGTTCCGGCGCGTTAATGACCAGTGGCTTTCGGCGAAGATTTTCAACGTGAAGGAAATGATGAAGGAGGGCAAACTCGGCGAAGATCCGACGCTGCGTCCCGGAGACCAGTTATTCGTCCCCAAGAATATGCTGTCGAAGATCAAGCCCTTCATACCGAATTCAGGAGTGGGAGCCTACGGGCAGATTGCTCCGTAATCCACCAGCAGATCCGTTCGGGTCGTTGCCGAGGAGACTAATTACTATGACGAATTACGAGTTAAATTCCGCGAAGAGCACCGGGGCATTTGCCTTCACCCTTCGCGACGTTCTGGCCGTCGGTTTCCGCCACAAGCGAGTGCTGATGCTGTGCTTCGGCGGAGTGCTGCTGGGCACGGTTCTGGCCATCCTATTCATGCCGCCGGAGTATGTGGCCCAGACCAAGATTCTTGTGAAACACGAGCGCGTCGACCCTGTGATCACCTCGCAGCAGAGTTTGCCCGTGCAGGCTCACGACGAAGTCAGCGAGGAGCAGTTGAACTCCGAGGTCGCCATCATCGAGAGCGACGATGTGCTGCGCCAGACGGTGGTAACCTGCGGGCTGCAGAACCGCAGAAGTTTTTCGGCCTGGCTGTTTGGCCGCACCGAAGACCAGAAAATCGCCAAAGCGGTGGAACGGCTGGTTTCGAACCTTAAGGTCGAGCCGGTCCGCAAAAGCGATTTAATCAGCATCAGCTACACGTCGAGCAATCCTAAGCTCGCGGCAAAAGTCCTTTCGACTCTGGCTAACGGCTATATTCAGAAACATCTTGAAGTTCACCGTCCACCGGGGCAGTTGAAATTCTTCGAGCAGGAAACCGAACGCTACAAGCAGGACCTGGATAAAGCCGAAGATCAGCTGCGGCAGTTCGCGCAGGAAAAGGGCGGAGTTGCGCCGCTGTTGGCACGAGACATCACTCTCCAAAAGCTGAATGACTTCAATGCCAGCTTGCAGCAGACGCGGGCTGACATGGCTTCCGCACAGAAGCGCATCCAAGATTTGCAAAAGCAATCGGGCAGCACTCCGGATCGCATCACCACGCAAGTTCGGGAGTCGGACGACGCCACGGTTCTGCAACAGCTCAAGAGCGCGCTGCTTACTCTGGAGCTGAAGCGCACCGAATTGCTGACCAAGTATCAGCCGGGATATCGCCTAGTGCAGGAAGTCGATAAAGAAATCGCCGATACGCGCGCGTCGATCGTTGACGAGGAAAGCAAGCCGTTGCGCGACAAGGTCATGGACCAGAATCCCACCTATGGCTGGATCGGAACTGAATTAGCTAAAGCCAAGGCCGATTACAGCGGCTTGCAAGCTCGCGAAGCCGCCACGCAGGCGATTGTGGGCATGTACCAGGAAAACGCGCGGCAACTGGAACAGAAAGACCTTACGCAACGCGATCTGGCTCGGACGGCCAAGGCCAACGAGGATAATTACCTGCTGTATCTGCACAAGCGCGAAGAAGCGCGTATGGCGGATGCTCTCGACGAACAACGCATTTTGAACGTCTCCATCGTAGAGAATCCCACGGTGCCTTCGCTGCCGACAGGCGATCGTTGGAAGTACGGTCTGGTCGGCATTCTGCTGGCTGCGACTCTCAGCGCCAGCGTTGTCTTTACCATCGAATATCTCGATCCGTCATTGCGGACCCCCTCCGAGGTTATGTCGGAACTGAATATTCCGGTGCTGGCGGCGGTTCCACAGAGAAGCGTCGACTTCGCCAAGGTACGCATCATTAACGCGAACGGAAATATTCCTAGTTAACTCCTCTCACGCTCATGCCATTTCCGGCAGGTTATTTCCAGCCTGACCGGAACCCGGCATTCCAGTTGCACTGTCGTTTTGCAATCCCCCATCAACATTCGACCACAGGGTTTGGAGGTTCTCCGAGGTGCGCAACGATCAGCGTAAGACTCTAAAGCATCTGGTGCAGTTTTTCGATTTGTTTGCTGTCCTTCTGTGCTTTGGGATCGCGACGATTACGGTGTCGCGAATTTTCAGTGCCAGAGTGTCGTTCAGCGAGTTCCTCGAACTACGGATAAAGATTCAAAACATCATTATTTTTTCTGGGATCGTCCTTCTCTGGCATCAGGTTTTTCGGATGTTCGACATGTACGAATCGCGGCGCTTGTCCCGCAAGAGGGACGAGGTCGTTGACATCGTCAAGGCAACTTCTTTGGGAACCATCCTGATGTATGGGATTGCCCTGGCCTTCCATGTGACGATGATTAATTACGTGTTCGCAACCGTATTCTGGGCTTCGCTGACCTGCATCACGGTGGCGGGACGGTTGACGGTGCGATTTGTGCTGCGGCAGGCTCGAATTAAAGGTAAGAATCTGCGCAACATCGTGATCGTCGGCAGCAACGATGCAGCAGTTCAGTTCGCGCGAAAAATCGAGGAGAGTCCGTGGCTCGGCTATCGCATTCTGGCCTTTGTCGATGAAGAGTGGCCGGGAATCGCCAAGTTTAATCAGGAAGGTTATTCGCTGGCTTGCAACTTTGAAGAGTTGCGCAGCTTTATGCGGCGCAACGTGGTCGATGAAGTTGTTGTGACTCTTCCGCTGCGCTCTCTGCATTCCCACGCTACCGAAATTGCTGAGCTCTGCGAAGAGCAGGGAATTCTCCTTCGCATGGTTTCGAACCTGTTTGACCTGAAGAAGGCACGTTCCAAAGTTGAAGAGTTCGAAGGCGACTCCCACATTACGCACAGCACCGGCACCATCGTTGCCGGCTGGCAGGCTTTCATCAAGTGGGCGGTGGATTTCACCGCATCCCTAGTTCTGGTTATCTTCTTCACTCCTCTGTTCCTGCTGGTTGCCGTGCTGATCAAGTTGACTTCTCCCGGGCCGGTGTTTTTCCTGCAGGAAAGACTGGGATTGAACAAGCGCCGCTTCAAGATCTTCAAGTTCCGCACCATGAGCGTGGATGCGGAAAGCCGCATGAAAGAGATCGAACACCTGAACGAAGTGAGCGGACCGGTCTTTAAGATCAAGAACGATCCGCGCATCACGCCGGTCGGAAAGTTCCTGCGTAGCACCAGCATCGATGAGTTGCCACAGCTGTTCAACGTGCTGAAGGGTGACATGAGCCTGGTTGGTCCCCGGCCCATGGCAGTGCGCGATTATGAAGGATTTAATGAAGACTGGCAGCGCCGCCGCTTCAGCGTACGGCCGGGAATTACGTGCCTCTGGCAGGTTCTGGGCAGGAACACGATTCCGTTCGAACAGTGGATGGAACTGGACCTGCAATACATCGATCGCTGGTCTCTGTGGCTGGACTTCCAGATCCTGATGAAGACGATTCCCGCGGTGCTGAAAGGTTCGGGCGCCAGCTAAGCTGCTGGCTCGCGAGTGAACACTAGCTGGCAGTTTTTTAAAAGGCTTAAAATCTAATAGATGAGTTCCGCGCCCACACAGTTCCCAGTTCCGGTCAAATCGCGCCTTCGGGTCACTACCGTCGCGGTGCTGGCAGCTGTGGCTTTTGCGACGTTGTTTTTGTTGACCACGGCCACGGAGTTTGTGGCCGACGAAAACACCACCACGGTAATCGTCGCAGCCTTAGTCTTCTTTGGATTGCTGGTCTTTGCCGCCGCTTACGGACGTGCGAGCAGCCAGCCTGCGAAGTGGTTGATCTTTGTTGTCTGGTGGGGACTGCTGGTTTCCGAAGAAGTGTTCTCCTATCGCAGCGACATCGCCGGTGGCGCTGGTTTTTCCTCGCAAGCCTACGACCAGGGCATTCTCTGGATCGTTGCGCTGCTCGGGCTTCTTATCATCGTTCTGAAATTTCCCGAGGCATTGCGCGGCCTTTTTAAGGGAGATTACAAGTGGGTTAGCTGGATCACCCTGGTCAGCATCGTCTCCTGCGCATATTCGCCGAATCCCGCTTTCTCGCTCGCCTGGGCTTTTAAGCTGACGCTGGTGGTGTTGGTCATGCATATCACCCTTCAGCAGATCGCAGGCATGGATGAGCTCCGCGACTTTCTGAACATTACGGTCTGCGGATTCTTCATTCTGGTTCTGGCGCCCACATTGCGCTCGATCTTTGAAGCCGATCCCCTCGGGGAATATGGTTCGGGCGCGCTCGAGCAGCGTTTCCGCGAGGCTCCCACTGCAATTTCCGGCATCGCCGGCTTGCTGGCGATTCTGTGCCTGATGCTCTATTCGCCGGGCAAGCGCCGCTGGCCGATCTGGGTCGGTGCCATCGCCCTCATCATCATGGTCGGCGCCGGAGGCAAAACCGGAATCATTGCCGGCATTTTTGCCGGACTGCTTTTCTACGGATTGCTGAAGCGTTTCAAGGCGGTCTTGATCTTTGCCGCAGTTGCTGCGGTCATGCTCGTCGTGGCCCTGAAGTTCACCGCGCTCGGCGATTACATGACGAACTACTCGCAATTGCAGGCCGGCCAGAGCTTTACCGGCCGCACCGGACTGTGGGAGTTCCTGCTTCCTTACATTTTGGCCAAACCGATTCTGGGCTACGGTTTCGATGCCTCGCGCTTCATGGCCGTGGTTCACCCGGATACACCTTTCGCCAGTACTCACACCCACAACAGCTTGATCGAGGCGATGTACAACACTGGCATCATCGGTCTCTGCCTCATCATCATGGTGCAGGTCGTGATCGTGAAAAACCTGTGGCGCACCATCAAGCTGGCGGCGGCGCCGGAGTTGCGGTTCATGGCGGTGGGCTGCCTGGCGGCCTTCGTCAATCTATTTATCAATGGGATGTTCAACGCGACTTTCGGCGGACGCCCCGATGCGCCTTACATGATGCTGATCGGGCTGGTGGTCGTGAGCATTCGTCTGCGACAGATGTCTCAGGAAGCGCGATTGCCATCTACAGCCCTGCGCTGAGTCGAATTTTCTCGCTCGTTACTTGTCGTTCGTATTTATCCGCAGTCTTTAGCTTTTACAAGAATCACACTCCCCGACTTCATTTAGAGGAAAAACGTGCCCACACTGCGCAATGTTCGCCACAGGCTTGGCAAGACTTCTCTCCACAAACCCTTGGCCTGGGTTCGTCATCGCAACCTGATTGACTCGGATGTCTTCGTCGCTTCTTATCCACGGTCCGGGAACACCTGGCTGAGGTTCATGCTGTTTGAGATTCTACTTGGCCAGTCTCCGTCGTTCAGTCACGTCGATAAAGTAGTTCCTGACATTGGCAAGCAAGGTAAGGCATCGCCGGTGCTGCCCAATGGAGGCCGGCTGATCAAGACTCACGAGCCTTACCGGACGGAATACGGTAAGGCGATTTACCTCGTCCGCGATGCCCGCGATGTCGCATTGTCTGAGTTTGCCTTTCAGAAGGCGCTGGGGCTGGCAGAAGACGATTTTGACAAATTTTTGGCGTGTTTTCTTCGCGGCACGGTGAACCCGTTCGGTTCGTGGACGGAGCACGTGAATTCCTGGGTGGGAGCTAATGACGAAGACCGGGCGCAAATTCTTCTGGTGCGTTTCGACGAAATGCGCCGCGAGCCCGAGATTTCATTGGGCAAGATGATGGAGTTTCTCGAGGTTTCAGTCTCAGCTGAAGTGATTCAGCGCGCGGTCGCCAACAACTCCGTACAGAAGATGCGCGACCAGGAGAAGAAGAATCCCGTAAAGGCTTCCGCCAAAGGCCGCTTTATTGGCAGCGGAGCCGTAGAGGGCTGGCGTGAAAAATTTACCGAGACGCAAGCCCAGCGGGTACAGCAATCCGCCGGCAATATTTTGTCCCGGCTCGGATACTCGACAGTAGGGTCCTAGGTTCTGCAGTGGTGGTTGGTGGTGTTCGATCTTCCTGGTTCAATCGCTTGTTCGATCCGCATATTCGATCCCTGGTTCGGTGTGGTTCGATTTTCCCCACTTTCAAATTTTCTGTGGAGGTAGTTTTGTGAACGCTCGTATTTCGGCGGTTTCTAATGCCCGTGAGTTGACCGGCAAAGTAAGCGCTATTGCCATTGTTGTTTGTGTGTTTGGCCTTCTGCTGTTGCCAGCGGGCATGCATGCTCAGAACATCATTAACACGTATGCTGGCGGAGGAACGGCTGGCGGCGCCGCGCTCAGCATCGATCTGCCGGGCCCCACTGCGGCGGTTCGCGATGCAGCAGGCAATACCTACTTTACCGCTCCCTATTCCACCTACGTCTTTAAGATGTCGAGCGGCACGGTAACTACGTATGCCGGGACGGGCGTGGAAGGATTTGGCGGAGACGGTGGGCAATCCACGTCTGCGATTCTGGCTCTGCCCAGCGGCCTCACGCTCGACGGCAAGGGAAATCTCTACATCGCCGACTTCGGCACCGCGCGCATTCGCATGGTCAATACGACGACCGGCGTCATCACCACCATCGCCGGCAGCGGCACCCGCTGCGAACCTGCTACCGGAACTTGCGGTGACGGCGGACCGGCCACCAGCGCGGCGTTCAACTTCCCCCTGGGAGTAGCGCTCGATGCCAACGGCAATGTTTATGTTGCCGATGCTTTCGACAATCGCGTGCGCGCCATCAACATGGGCACGACCGCAGTTACGATTTTTGGAGTAAAGATTCAGCCGGGCAACATTGCCGCGGTCGCTGGCAACGGCGTGCCATGCGCGACGCCGACCGGAAAATGCGGCGATGGTGGTACGCCCGTTGGACCAACTTTGAATTACCCCCAGAGTGTTGCCTTCGATAGCGCCGGCAATCTCTACATCGCCGATACACGCGACAACAAAATTCGCATGATCGCACCTGCAGCGTCGCCGGTGATTACCACGGTTGCCGGTACGGGATCAACCTGCATTCCGACAACTCGCTGCGGCGATGGCGGTCCTGCGACCGCCGCGAACCTGTACCAACCGATGTCGGTTTTCATTGACCCTACGACCTCGAACATTTATATTGCGGACACCTTCGGCAACAAAGTTCGCCTAGTGAGTGGCGGCAACATCAGCACCATCGCGGGCACGGGAGCGCAGGGATTTGCCGGAGACGGCGCTGCGGCTACCAGCGCTCAACTGAATCGCCCCGAGAGTGTTTTTCTGGATAGTGCAGGAAACCTGATCATCGCCGATGAGGGCAACGAGCGCATCCGGCAAATCAGCGGCGGCAACATCTCGACGATTGCCGGCGGCGGTTTGGGTAACGACGGCGGTCCGGCATTGAATGCCATCCTCGCCGATCCCTTTAACCTTACGGAAGATTCCAGCGGCAATCTCTACATTGCGGATACTTTGAACAACCGCATTCGCTTCATTAATGCCAGCACGAACGTTATCTCCACCTTCGCGGGAACTGGCATCGCGGGCTACACCGGTGACAACGGCGCGGCGGCCAGCGCCACTCTCGACGGACCCACCGGGGTCGCGATTGATTCCGCCGGGGACGTATTCATCGCCGATACCAATAACCAAGTCATTCGCGAAGTGCTCGCAGCCTCGGGCAACATCATCACCTACGCTGGAACCGGCAAGTCCTGCGCGCTAGGCAACCCGATCAACCCATGCGGAGACAACGGCCCTGCAACATCGGCGACGTTCACCGATCCGCTGGCCATCGCGCTCGACAGCTCGAACAACCTTTATATTGCCGATTACAGCGTGCACCGGGTTCGCGAGGTGAACGCTTCCACCCAGATCATCACTACGATTGCTGGAGTCGGCATCGCCGGCAAGGGAGGCAACGGGGGGCCGGCGAACGCTGCCCATCTCGACCATCCTTCGGGCGTCGCTGTCGGCAGCACGGGCAACGTGTACATCGACGATTCGTACAACAACGAGATTCGCTGCATCGGTTGCCTCGGTCCCGGTTACATCAACGACTTCGCGCTGAATACAGCCTTCAGCCTCACGGGAGACGGTGGCCCGGCCACGAATGCCAGTATGTGGGCGCCGATGGAGGTGGGGTTGGATCCTGCGGGCGATCTGTTCATCGGCGGCGGAAACAATAACGTCGTACAGCGCGTCAGCGCTGCGACCGGCATCATCGGTACGGTCGCCGGAGATTATGCTCAGAAAGGTGTGGGAGGATTCTCCGGAGACGGCGGTCCCGCCACAGCGGCGAAGATTTCGAACGATGGCTTGGTTGTCGATGCGCAAGGTAACCTGTACATCGCCGACGCAGGCAACAACCGCATCCGCCTGGTGCAGTTGTTGCCGGCCCTTACTTATCCCAACCCGTCCAACTTCGCTTCGTATCCGATTGGCACGGCCAGCCCGCCGCAGAACTTGAACATCATGAGTGCCGGGGGCGCCGATCTCAGCCTGACGGGCATCAGCTTCGGCGGCAACAATCCTCAGGACTTTTCCGAAACCACCACTTGCGGCGGAGGAACTCTGCCCGCACTCATCTCCGTAGATGCGACCTGCCAGGTCGCGATCACGTTCGCTCCCAACAATTACGGCAGACGCACTGCGACCCTGCAATTTACCGATAATGCGCTGAACAGCCCACAGACGGTGAACCTGGTCGGCTTCGGTCCGTACTTCACGGTGTCGGCCTCTCCCACGGCGCTGCCGATCACCCGGGGATCGTCCGCCAACACAACCGTAACCGTGACGCCGTTCGGTCAGTTCAATCAGGGAGTCAATCTCTCCTGTAGCGGACTCCCAGCGCAAACTACTTGTGCCTTTGCCACGAATCCTGTAACTCCGAACGGTACCAATGCTGCGACCTCGGTTCTCACCGTGCAAACCGGCTCGGGCACGCCGAAAGGGAAATTCGTGATCACGATCACCGGCGCCTTCGGCCCGCAAAGCCAGCTGCAGTGGTCAACGCAGGTGCAGTTGGTCATTAAGTAAGCTCAGCAAAACCTGATCTCGTCCCTGATGCAGCCGCACCTCTTCATTGCAGCATTTGGGACGAGTCAAATCGTTCGCGCCGGGACAGACTACTGTCGCTGCAGGGCTCGCTTGTAGATTTCGAGTAGGACGGGGTAATTTTTGTCCGCGGTATATTTTGCTTCGTACTCTCTGCGGGCTTCCTGACCCATGCCGCGCAGTTCCTTTGGATGCGTCCAGGCCCATTCCACTTTGCGAGCCAGGTCTTCCGGGTCTGCGGGAGTGAAATGGATTCCAGTGCGGCCGTCGGCAACGATCTCCGGCATGACGCCCATACGGCTGCAGATCACAGGCGTGCTGCAGGCAAAAGATTCAACCAGTGTGACCGGAAAATTCTCATACCATTCGCTCGCGAAGATCAGAAACCTGGCCTGATTGATGGCCGCCAGAGTTTGCTCACGCGGCATGTGACCTTTTAGTTCAACGCTGAGCAGGCCCTGTGCTGCAGCCTGCGCCGTTAGGCGCTCCTTATCGGGCCCGCCCCCGAGAATGAGAAGAGGGATGGAGAACGAAAGGCGCTTCCAGGTTTCCAATAACGTGTCAACGCGTTTTTTCGGAGAAAGCCGGCCAACGAATAAAGCGTAGTCTCCATCGCCCGTGCGAGCGCCCGGGTCGGGAGAGACAAAGTTGGGCTTGACGAAAATCTTTTCTCCCGGCAATCCTCCTTCTACAAATTTGTTGCGAGCAAATTCGCTCAGGGCGATGAAGCACGATATCTCGCGCTTCCAGGTGTCGCGCAGCCGATGGGACGCCAACATGAGAGCGACAACGGCTGAAGCGGAATACGAGTCGCGGTAACAGGCGTGTTTTACTCCTTGCCACAGGGAGCCCGCAAGACATTCTTCGCAAACCTTGCCATCGCGAAAAAATGTGGCGGTCGGACATAGCAGGCGGTAATTGTGCAGCGTCTGTACCACAGGGATCCCAGCCTCAGAGCAGGCGGAGTAGATCGAGGGCGAGATCATCACAAAGGTGTTGTGAACATGGACGAGATCGGGCTTCTCCTGCTGCAACAACTGTAGGAATTCGCGTCGTGAGTCTGACGCCCAAACCGTTCTGGCCGCGAGATTGACGAGCCTGACGCCGTGGTACGAGTCTACGTCCCAGTTGCTGCGGCAGTAGGAAATCACTTGATGTCCGGCGTTTTCGAGCATTCTGCGCTCCTGCTCGAAAACAACGTCTTCTCCTCCGGGTTGCTGGTAGGTGTTGTGAACAACGACGATCTTCAGAGAATCCTCCAGCATCTCAATCCATCAAGTGCGTTGCAACCCTGACCAGACCCCACTAAGATACGAACTCACTCGTTATCCTTCGCCGATAATGCCTGTCGACCGTTCGGCGGCAGAAACAATGACGCGAATTATCGCATGAAGGTGGGCGTTCCATGTCAAGAAACAGTGTCGAGAAACAGTTGTACTCGAACAGCCGTTGCCGTTCTAAATTACTTTCCCCGGGTTCGATGGAATACAGAATTCAAGACCAACAGAAGGCTGGCGAAAAAGCCGATAAAGATTAGTTGGTGATGCGCTCTCAAGCCTATCTTGCGGAGCGTGACCGGCACAAGACCCTTGGAGCAAACGGGAAGCAAGACAGGTAACCTGCGCCATGTGCCAGCGCGTTTTGGAGGATTGTAAGATGAAAGAATCACAACCAGTAGTAGTGGAGTCCCAAGTGCCGATGCGAGAAGTTTGCAAATCTCTACTGTTGAAAACTTATCCGGTGTGGTCCAGCGTGATGCCTGGATTTTATTATCCCTACAAACTTGAGGCCGGCTGGGTGTATCTCAATATCAAAGAGTCTCGGATGATGCTGCAGCGCGCGCTCGGCTGCTACGAAGAATCGAAGCATCAGGCCTTCAAACAGTTCCTGCGGCCGGGAGCAACCTTCGTAGATGTGGGATGCAATAAAGGCGATTTCACGCTTTTGGCGTCGCGGTTGGTCGGGCCGCAGGGACGCGTATTGGCATTCGAGCCGCACCCGGAAAATTGCCGCTGGATCAGAAAGAGCATCGCGAAGAACGAATATCGCAACATCACCCTTCACGAAATGGCTCTCAGCGATGCGAATGGTACCGCGCAACTTCACATCGGAGAAAAGAGCGGCTTCCACACCCTGCTGGCGGGAAAGCCGCAAAGAGAAAAAGGTATCATTGAAGTGCAGACCCGGCGTCTCGACGATTTGCTGGCAGAGGTCGGCTTTGATCGCCCCATCGACGCGATCAAAATCGACGTGGAGGGCGCTGACATGCATGTTTTGCGCGGAGCGCGCGAGACGATTGCGAGAAGCCGGGACATTGTCGTATTCCTCGACGTTCATCCTCACCTTGGTGTGAATCCGGCCGAGGTTTGCGATTTCCTGCGAGGGTTGGGCTTGGACCTCTTCACCGAGGAACCACCCTTTAATGTGGCGATTCAGGATCACAGCTCCCTTGATGCACTGATCGCCCGCGCATAGTGCGGCGGTATGTTTAACTAGGCATAGACTTTAGTCCCTATACTAATCAACTAGCTTGTTTTCATACGCATAGTTGGGATTAATCATAGCGGATAGAGCCTTTCGTTAGTAAGGCCTTTGGCCTCTTGCAGCAATTTTCATTGCCGCATAATCTTGCTCTACTCTTGTTGTAACCCTCCCCAAGCAACGGCCTACCGTTCCGCTTTGATTGAGGAATTGGCCACTCATAGTTGTTAGATGTGAAGCCGTCGAAGGTTTGCGCATTGCCCCGCTGTGACTGAGAGGGCGGAGCTATATCTTCACGACGCCGACCGGCAAAGCAATCAGGGCCTGAGTCGGACGAATGGACTCGACTTTTACTTTTCTGATGAATCTTTCAAGCACTGAAGCCGCCGATCTGTTGATCGACAACGCGCGAGATATTCCAAGCTTTCGTGTGCTGGACGTTCGGGTGAATTCAGTCCAGATACCGGACGTTGTGCAGATCCTCGAACGCTGGATTGGCGAACGATGGACCGGCGAGCGAGGCCGCACCCGTTACGTCGCCGTTACCGGCATGCATGGAGTTTCGGAGTCGCGCGAAGATGCCTACTTTCGCGAAGTGCTCGACCATGCCGACCTGGTGATCGCCGATGGGATGCCTCTGGTCTGGATGGGCCGCTTCCACGGCCACAAGCAGATGAAGCGGCGCGCCTGCGGCCCCGAACTCTTCGAAGTCTTCTGCCGGGAAACGGGCGCGAAGTATCGGCACTTCTTTTATGGAGGAGCGCCGGGGGTTGCCGATCTGGTCTCACGAAGCTTGCAGGAGCGCCACGGCATACGAGTTGCTGGAACCTATTGTCCGCCCTTTCGTCCGCTGACGGACGCTGAAGAGGCGGATGTGCAACGCATCGTGGCCGCCGCCGCTCCCGACATTCTATGGGTGGGGCTGAGCACTCCCAAGCAAGAAAAATGGATGTATCAGCATCGCGACAGCTTCACGGTTCCGGTGATGCTTGGCGTTGGCGCCGCCTTCGACATGAGCTGCGGACGTTTGAAGCGCGCCCCGAAGTGGATGCGTGAGCATGGATTCGAATGGTTTTACCGGCTGGTGAGCGAGCCAACTCGCTTGTGGCGCAGATACATCATCAATGGTTCGAAGTTCGCGTGGGCTGTTTGTATCGAAGACGTGATGCCGCGATTGTTTCGTTAATCTCTATTCTCACATTCTTAATTCTCGCTTCGGTAACGCAATCGACCCCAGAAATGATGTACGCCGACTAATGAAAGTCGAACGTCCCACGCCCGCTAGTTCTGGTTCCGGCCCCTTGATCGTAGTTGGTATGTGGCGATCCGGAACCTCGCTGCTTTACAGTCTGCTAAACCAGCATCCTGACATCGCCCTGATGTACGAGGCAGACCTGTTCTTGCTGCAACCTCTGTTCACGAGCAAAGGCAGCAACCCTGACTGGCGAGCTCGCTGGGAGTTCTGGAATTCCGCTCTCTCGCGTCATCACCTTCGCGCCGAGCGAATTCCTGTCGCCGTTCCCGACCTTCGCAGCGGCGCAATGGCTGCCTGGGAAGAATACGCCGATGGCGCAGCCGTGATTGGGGAAAAGTCACCGAACTACTTCGACTGTCTGTCGACCCTAGCGCAGGAGTTTCCTGGAGCGCGGTTCCTTATTATTTGGCGGGATCTCGCTGACACCTGCCGTAGTATTGTGCGGGCGCGAACCGGTTCCACATTTTTTTCGAAGCCCGGCATTCTGCACCGCGCCGTGATTGGTTGCCACAAGCTCAAGCAGGGGCGTGATGTTCTGCTGAGGAAGAACATTCCGGTTCACGAAATTCAATATGAAGAGATGATTCAAGATCCCGCCGTCGTCCTGGCGGGAGTTTGCGACTTTCTTGGCATCCCTTTCGACGCCCGCATGACTACGCTCGAGGGCGTCGATTCTTCGCCGATCTACGAAGGTTCTCATCACAAGCAAGTCAAGGGCGGGAAGATCGAGCGCTCGAAGGTTCGCCGCGAAGTGTTGCCCTCGAAGGTAAGGCTCAAGATTCAGCGATATGTGAATTACTGGCGGAAGGAATCCGGAGGGGTTTGGCCGCTCTATCCGAAGTCGCAGCAAAATACTTCCGATGTTCCGGGCGCCACGGAACGGGTTTCCGACGAAGTGCTGTTCCGCGCTTTACGGGCACTAGACCGGCTCACGGCGTTAGTTTATTGCTACGCCCCATTCAGTTGGTTAGATCGTTACCGTTCCTACAAGAATCGTCGCTTAGTGAACGCTTCAATCCCGATCGATACAGTTCCAGCAAAATTGGAAGCCGCTGCGGTCCCCGAAGAAGCCGGGCAGCACGTCGGTTCTTAGTATTCAAATCCACGACCAAGAGACCCGCTACGATCAATCCCTTACTTCCACTAAGCTTTGCCATCACATTGGAGATAAAACATGCGTAAGACCCTCAACTCCCGCAGTATTGCTGCTGCCGCCGTTGCCCTTGCCTTCGCTCTGGTGGTTCTCGCGGGCGTGCCGGCGCAAGGGCAAGCCTACACAGGTGTATTAACCTGGCACAACGACAACCAGCGAACCGGCCAGAACCTGAGTGAGACAATTCTGAATCCATCCAATGTGAATTCGAAGAGCTTCGGGAAGCTGTTTTCATACCCGGTGGATGGCCAAATCTACGCTCAGCCACTCTATGTTTATAACGTCACCATCGGCGACCAAGTGCACAATGTTGTCTATGTCGAGACCGAGAATGACAGCGTCTACGCGTTCGACGCTGATGGGCTGAGCACGACTCCGCTGTGGCAGGTAAGTTTTCTTTCCACTGGCGTGACTGCGGTGCCCTGCGGTGCCACCGGCGCATGTACTGCCATAACGCCTACCTTTGGCATCACCGGCACTCCGGTGATCGATGGCAACAGCGGGACCATGTATCTGGTTGCCTTCACCGCCGAAAACGGCACATGGGTTCAACGTCTTCATGCTCTGGATATCACCAGCGGCGCGGAGAAATTCGGAGGTCCCACAATAATCGCAGCTTCCGTGCCTGGCACGGGAGGTGGCAGCGTCGGCGGTACCGTCACATTTGACGCAATCCACGAAAGCCAGAGAACGGCTCTGCTCTTGTCGAACGGAATCGTTTATATGGGTTGGGGAACGTTCGCCTACGCTCCTTGGCATGGCTGGATCATGGGTTACAACGCGCAGACCATGAAGCAGGTCGCGGTGTGGAACGATACCGCCAACGGCAAACGCGGCGGCATCTGGAACGCCGGCGCTGGCTTCTGCGCCGACATCCTGGGCAACATCTACGTGTTGACCGGAGACGGCACCTTTGACGCCAACACTAGCGGCACCGAATACGGCGACAGCTTCGTCCGGCTCACTCCGACGGGCACCAACGGCCTCACTCCGGCCGACTATTTCACGCCCTTTAATCAGGCGTATCTCAGCACAAACGATCTCGACGTGGGTTCGGGCGGAGCTGTGATCGTGCCCACACAGACTGGCGCGCACCCCAGCGAGATCATCGGTGGCGGAAAAGAAGCGGCGATCTTCGTGGTCGACCGCACCAATATGGGCGGATATTCGACCACCCAGAACAACAACGTGCAGACCGTGACCGATACTTCCAAAGGTTTCTGGAGCAGTCCCGCCTATTGGAACGGCGGAATTTATGTTGCCGGCTCGTCGGGCACGCTGAATCGCTACACGCTCAGCGGAGGTTTGCTCTCTACGACTCCCGTCTCGCATTCTCCAACCACGTTCGCCTACCCCGGCGCTACCCCTTCCATTTCGGCTAACGGAAACAAGACCGGAATCGTATGGATGATCCAGACCGGAGGCCAGCCTAAGGGCGGACCTGCAGCCGTTCTGCGCGCCTATGCAGGGGCGAATCTTGCCACCCAGTTGTATGGCAGCGGCCAGGCGGGAACGCGCGATGTGCCCGGCCCAGGGACGAAGTTTTCCGTTCCGACCATCATCAACGGCAAGGTTTATATCGGAACCCAGACTGAGCTCGATATTTATGGTCTGTTGCCGACGAAGTAGCGGACTGCCCGCGACGATGTTAGCGCAATGATGTTAGAACGACGGCCGGACATGAAAAAGTTGGTGAATGTTTGAAGCCACGTAAGTGCCGTTTCAAATTGCGTTGGCTTCTGCAAGTGGCGGCGATCTCGATCGTAATGGCGATGGTCGCGGCGGCTCAACAAAACGATGTGAACGCCGCCGCTGACTCCTCGCTGAAATACCAGATCAGCGCCACGTTGACCGACTATTGCCCGGTGGAAAGAACATTACCTCTGCATGAGGTAATGTTTGACTTTCATAACAAGTCTTGCCGCGCTGGCAGCCACGTTGCCGAGCGCAAGACACCCACACTTCCGAACGGCCCGCTGTACACAAACGTGCACATTGCGGGATATCACTTGATCGATTGGAGTGAAGGGCATCCCTCGCCCAACACACGCAACACGGCGAAAGTAGAATTTTCGAAGACGGCTACCACGCTTTCGGCGTCGGGCTGGCTGGACAAGGCGACGTGCACGAAGAAGCCTGCGGGCGATGTTCAGGCCAAGGATGTTCTGGCGGAAGACACGTTCTGGCAAGCGCGGGTCGTGCCGGAAGTACAACTCATCGAAGATGTGCAACAGCAGGAGCCGGCGGTGATGGCAGATGTCGTTCCACCGCAGACCGCTGCCGTTCTGAAGTTGTCTGCGGCCTGTACCAGCGATCGTCCGCAGTCGCTGCAGTACACGGTCACACAGATCGTAAACGGCGTCGCGCAGGGTTCGGTCTACACCGGTGAGTTGCAGGCCGACAAGAAAGTTAACGACGGCGAAATGGATGGTGTCTCAATCCACACGCTCTGGAGTGCCTCGCCGGCAAAGGGCGCAAGCGAACTTAGCGTAACCATTGTTGATCGGAAAAGTGTTAAGGAACCGGCAAATTGACCGGCTCCTTAACCGCATGAGCTATTGATCTTGTCAGGAAATATTCTTACTCGTCAGCAGGATCGGTTCCGCGCCAATCTGTACGGTTCCACTAATCGGAGTCGGAGGATCACCCGCAAGGTCGTAATATTCGGTGTAAGTCGAGCTTGGGTTGTGTGAGGATGTTGTGCAGGTTCCGTTGCTGCAGCTTTGCGATGTGTCCCAGACCGCTTGTTCCTGTACGCCGCCCGACGAAGTGAAGTTGCAGGTCCACACCGTTCCATTGGCCGCACAGGGGCTCGTAGAGGTAGCGCCGACCATCCAGCCATAGACTTGGCCGTAAGCGGTTCCGGCGGGATCAAGTCCGCTGGAAGCAGTCCACAAAGTTCCATTCTGTGTGTTGCCATACTGGAACCAGTAAAAGCGAGAGACGCCCAGCGACCACTGCAGCAAATAGAGTCGCGCAAGATAGGCGGCTTGCATGTTGGGGTCGGGAAGTCCGGCGTCCTTGTTCCAACTGCCTTCGGTATTCCAAATGGGCAACGAAGCGAGCGACGCGCTGAGTCCGGATTGACTGATTGCCAGAGTGAGATCGCTCAGGTCTGAACTTTCCGACGATTCCGGCACCTGGCTGTTGCAAGCATCGGTATAGCCATGATAGGTGATGATGTCTGCAAAGATGCCTCCGAGTGGAAGCAAGGCTGCCAGATACGCAGGCTCCCAGCTGTTGATGTTTTGTTCGGTTCCATCGTCCCCGGGAGTGGGGGTCGTCACCATGGCCAATGGGTCGCCGGCGGCCTTAATAATCGTATAGGCGTCCATGGCCATGCGCGCCATCTGAGCGGGAGTGCCGTTCCACTCAACTAGGATGTTTGGCTCGTTCCAGATTTCCCA
This sequence comes from uncultured Acidobacteriaceae bacterium, assembly GCA_963771965.1. Taxonomy (GTDB): domain Bacteria; phylum Acidobacteriota; class Terriglobia; order Terriglobales; family Acidobacteriaceae; genus Sulfotelmatobacter. Next base: position 143,731 of record CAVYVM010000011.1, on the reverse strand, counting down.
ATAATGGATTGGAAAGCCAATCTGCTTGTTATGAGCAGTAAGGGCCGTAACGAAATCCTTCCAATCCTGGTCGGTTGTGTCCACATCGACCGGTGGATCGCACGAACCTAAATTGGCGGCGGTGCAACTGGCATCGGTCGGCTTGGAGGATGCCCAGCTAGGTACAGCCCCAAAGGTAAAGACGAAGTCAGTCTGCCCTTTACTCTGCGCCACCTGGATAGTGTTATCCAATGTGGTGAAATCGTAATTGTTGGGTGAGGTGTTGATGTCATTCCAAGTCGTCTCGGTCGCCCACAAGCGAACGGCGCCAAATGGAATCGTCGTCGGATAAGGAATCTGGCCGTTGAAAACGCCGGGATGCAAGTTAAAGCCAAAATAAGTTGCCGGGATGGCGCCCGATGTCGCAGGTGACTGCGCACGAGGGCGTAGTGACGTAGCCGGACGAAGTGGTGCCGCGTTGGGCCCTGCGGTACAAGCCGCCGGCGGGGGCGGAGGCGGCGGAGACTTGATGATCTGGGAAGACGAGTTCGTTCCACCGCCGCAGGCAGTGCCGATCCAGCAGGAAAGCAACAGTATCGACAAGGAAAGCACGGGAAAGCGGCTTACCGATTTTCCAATGGAGCAAACGTTGCGGTTCGGTGTGGCTCCAGTCGTTTCCAGTCGCATGAACGTGACCCTTTCCTTTGAAGAAATTGGCAAATTCAAATCAGTTTGGCCTTGATGCTCTACTGCGGCGGGTGGCATGGCAAGTTTGAGTCCCCGATCCACGGAAAGCAGGCCGTTGTCTTCGGGATACAAGAAGTCTGAACAATCAGAACCCGGTTCTATGAATAAAGTTGCGGCATTCACAGAAACGCAATTTGTTTTCGCTTCATCGTAGCTAGTTTAAACACTTTTGAGTGCGACAAGAGAACAAGCCCAGTCTACGTTCCCCCGCGTGCTTGATCTGCTCCCCACGATGAGTTGGTTAATGCTCTGATTTTAATAGCTTACCAATTTCAGCGAGGAGCAGTTCAACGAGATCAGTTGTCCCAACGCTAGTTCTCATATTCGGGAAGGAATTAAACAAAGATGCAGATCAGAAATCGTGCCCTGGGAATTCTATCCGTTCTACTGGCTCTGAGCAGCGTGGCGATGTCAGCGCAAAACAACTGCGGTGGCAGTCCTTCCTACGGTACCTGTTCAGCTCCGGCGGCACCGACGCAGCTTTGGTGCGCCGGCAATAACGCCGCCAGCACCTGTCCGGGAGGCACGTCGTGGGTGGGCTTTAATACTACAACCCCGGCTGCGGGGAGTTGGACCAATCAGTTTGAAGGGTTGGATGCGAGAGGCATCTTGAACTCCGGCCGTACTCCTGGCGCGGAGCCTGACCCGAACGGCGGAGTAGGGCCGACCGATGTATCCGGCGTGGGGCAGTATCTCGAGTTCGCGGATAACTACATCCAGGCATTCGACAAGGCTACGGGCAGTGGTATTTTTGCCAACGAAGCCGACGGTACGGCCGCGCCGCAACCGATGGGAATGCTGTTCTCGCCAAGTGCGTCCACCTACTGCGCCGGCGCTTCTCTCGACGGCATTGCCAGCTATGACAGGATCGACAACGTTTTTGTTCTGGCCAATATCTTCAACAACCGGGGCACCTATTATCTTTGTATGGGTGTGAGCGCCCCGACAGGCTCGGTGGCTGCCAGCAATCTGGAAGGAGTTGCGGGCCAGAGCGCGTGGAACGCATACGCTTACAACATTGCTCCTGCCATTCCAAAGAATGCCGAGGGGATCACATACTTTCCAGATTATGAAAGATTCGGAACCTGGGGTGACGGCTTCTACATCAGCTGGGATCTGATGGATGTTTCGAACGCGTACAACATTGTCGGCGTGGAAGTCTGCCAATTCGACAAAGCCAACATCATCGCTGGGCTCTCATCGAACGCTCCCAAGTGCTACACCTACATTCCTCAATATGTTGTTGGAGCTTCTGGCACCGACAGAAGCTTGATCCATACTCTGTTGCCGGCGGATTTCGAAGGGGAGAATCCAATTCCTTCAAATACTGCGGGTGAATATTTTCTGGCGTTGGTCAATCCTTCGAATACTGGAACCAACGTGCAGTGCTCGGTATCGCCGTGCACTTCGAATCGGCTGGCTTACTGGACATGGTCCGGATTGACCAGCGGTGCCGCGCCGACAATCCTGGTCCTTACGGGGCATTCGTTCACGCCGGGTTGTTATTTCCCGAAAGCACCTTACAACACGTACTGTGTTCCGGAGCCCTATGGGAAAACGATTGATGGTCTCGGAGATCGTCTGAGCTACCGCTTGGCGTATCGTTACATTACCGGTACAACCAGTGCGGAGTACCTGGCTGTGGCCCACACCGTTCAGGAAAACAGCACCACCCGAAGAACGGGCATACGCTATTACAAGCTTCAGGCGGGCAAGACTCCGAAGCTGGCGATTCTCGGGGAACTCCAGGACACTACAAACAATTATTTCCTGTCCATGCCCAGCGTCGCCATGGATAAGAGCGGCGACCTCGGCATCACCTATACGGTCACGGGGAATTCGACCAAAGGGAGCACCAATAACTACGATCCATCCCCGTTCTTCGTAGCCGTGAGCAGTACCGGAGTTCAAGGAACGCCGGTGGCGATTCTGAGCAACAGCGGATCGAGCGGGCAGGATGAAACCGACCAGGATTGGGGCGAGTACGTGAGCGTATCTTCCGACCCCGATGACGACACCACATTCTGGGCAGTGGATGAATATATGAGCGGCAACCAGCTCGGCAATTGCTCTTACAAGCTCGGGATTGGAAGCGGGTGCACTTGGGCTTCTAGAATATTTACCTGTCAAAAAGGATCTGGTTGTTAAGTTGGACGTGAGTCGTTCTTTGTTATGAAAGTACGCATCCGTCGTTGCCCACAGTGGAGTTCATAAAAATTCCAGAAGTCAGAACTAGGGCCTCAGAACTAGGACCTCAGAACCACCACTCCGTCACTGCCAAACGGACAAAAACTTCCACTAGAGAGACACAATTAAGGAGCAGATAATGTACTTCCCTTCGATTTCAACTCGCATGATCCTGTGCGGTTTACGGCTTGGACTGCTTGCAGTTTTGGGTGTCGGGACCGCGGCGGCGACGACGAACTGCTATACCATCTCGCCGGCTAGCTTGAACATCCAGTTCGTTAATCAAGCTGTTGGGACAACCAGCACGGCGCAGCAGGGCATCACCATCGACAACCAGTGCACGACCACCCTGCAGATCACAAGCATCACTGTGACTCCTTCTGAATTTCTGTTGAGCATGGGCTATACCTGGAACATTCCCGCCAAGCAGGAAATTCAGTACGGCTTGCGATTCAGGCCTGACGCCGCGCAAACCTTCAACGGAACAATCACGCTTGGGCTCGCCAGCGGACCTCCCATCGTGCTCAACATCTCCGGCACCGGTATCACGACCGGTGCGGTCGCCAGCTTGACCAGCCCGTCTCTGACGTTCAAGGGCGTTCAACCCGGAAAAACGGCTACCCAGAAAGTGACGCTTACCAATACCGGCACAACACCGATGACGGTCCTCGCCGTTTACACGGAGCCGCCATTCGCGGTGAATGGATACACCGGAGGCGGAGCAGGAACCGTGCTGCAGGCGGGAGGGACGTTGCCCCTGACGGTTGGATTCTCTCCCTCTGCCGCAGGCACTTACAATGGGACGGTAGTAATCACGAGCGATGTGCTGAACCCTGTGGGCGTGACGCTCACCGGGACTGCCCAGGCGCCTACAACGCTGGGGATTACAAGTTTTGCTACTCTTCCTACTGCCACGCAAGGGGCTAAGTATTCGGCCACGCTTACCGCGGCCGGAGGAACACCGCCTTACACCTGGTCCCTTGCCACTGGTTCCAAACTACCCACGGGCCTGACTTTGTCGAGTGCCGGAATCATTTCCGGTAGTCTTCCTTCCACTTTGAAGACGGGAACCTACAAGGTTTCAATCCAGGTTACGGACTCCACTTCGAAGCAAGTCACGGCTACGAATTCATTGGCGGTTGCCGCACAGACCGGCGCCACCTGCAACAACATCTCGTGGAACATCGGCGGTACGAACACCCCTCTTGTTCCTGTTACAGACTTGGGAACGGGGACTTATCTGGGAGTTGAAGGCGGTCTCTACCCGAATGGCAGCAACATTATGCCGGCATCGCACGACGCGGATGGCCTCGCCCTCGCCAGCGCGATTCAGCCTCTGGATGCCAACGGTAACCCCGACCCGAATGGTAAGTACGGCTTGCTCTCGCTCGGATTGTCGGTTACGTTCGAAAACTACTTTTACTTCCAGCAGGCTGGGCTGGCCGATACGTCTCTAAATCCACACCTGGTGCTGGTGAATGGTGCGAATCCGAATCTGACGGCAGCCCGCTATGCGAATGCTGCGGATCCGATTTGGACTACCGAGACGAATTTCTTCCTGCCGAATGCTGGCCTAACCGCGAACCAGATCGTTGCAGCCTGGGTCATGGTCATCGATGGCTATCCCACCGGTACCTTTCCCAACGATATGGTCGCGCTGCAGAGCCAGTACGAAGCAATCGCCAATAACCTGCACAATAAATTCCCCAACCTGACCATGGCATTCTTCTCTTCACGCGACTACTCAGGTTACTCGAACGGAAGAGTACAGCCCGACGATCCGGAGCCGTACGCTTACGAGACTGCCTTTGCCGTGCGCGGAATGATTGAAGATCAGCTCAATGGCAATGCCAATCTCAACTACAACCCCAACAACGGTCCGGTAACGGCGCCGTGGCTGAGCTGGGCGGATTATGACTGGGCCAACGGTATGATCCCGCGCAGCGATGGTTTGGTTTGGACCTGTCAGGACTTCCTCAACGATGGCACCCACAACTCGCTGCCGACTGGCCGCGAGAAGGACGCCAACATGTTGATGAACTTCTTTAAGACCGATGATGTGACGATGCCGTGGTTCCTGGCGCCGGCGCCTCGCAAGTAACAAAAACCGCCTGTGAAAAGCGGAGGCTCCGTTTCCTGGGACCTCCGCTTTTTTCCCCTCCTGTTCGGGTTACTTAAGTTCCCTTCTTTTATTACCAGTTAGTCTCAATAATCTCCTCAGAGGTGTTTCATGGCGTTGGTGGATTCCCGAGTGAAGTCGGGAGCTCTCGTTGGGAGCTTTCTCGCAGTCGTCTGTCTGTTCGCGTCCACGTGTTTTGCCCAGTCCCCACGCCCGGCGCAGGCTAAGCCGGCCGGCAAGTCTGCCCAAGGCGACATTACCGCCATTCAGCACATCGTTTTCATCGTCAAAGAAAACCGCAGCTTCGATAACTACTTCGGGCAATATCCCGGGGCGGATGGCACGATCACCGGTCTTCTTTCCACTGGGCAAACGATGACTCTGGAACACACGCCGGACCAGGTGGTGGACATGGGCCACGACTGGACTTCCGCCATCACTGCCATGGACGGTGGCCAGATGGATAACTACGACTTGATTCTCTATGGGAATGTCAATGGCGCGCTCATGACCATGTCCCAGCTCACGGCGCAAGACATTCCCAATTACTTCACCTACGCGCAACACTTCGTGCTCGGGGATCACATGTTCTCGTCGCTGCACGGCGAGAGCTTTCCCAATCACCTTTATACGATCGCCGCAACTTCGGGCGGCGTCTTCACCGTTCCGCAGCCGTTGGGTTCGCAGAAACAGGGCTTCAACTGGGGTTGCGACTTGCCTTCCGACTATGCGGTTCGCGTCATGGACGACGACGGCAACGTCAGCGATTCGTTCCCTTGTTTCGACTTCCAGACTCTCGCGGATAGTCTCGAAAATGCCAACATCAGTTGGAAATATTACGCACCTCCTCAAGGTACCCAGGGATATCAGTTCTCTACTTACGATGCCATCAACCACATCCGTAACTCACCACTCTGGGCGCAGGATGTAGTTCCGGATACACAGTTCGCTGTCGATGCCGCCAACGGCAACCTCCCAGCAGTAAGCTGGTTGGTCACTGGCCCCAACAGCGAGCACCCGCCCAACAGCACCTGTCTGGGCGAAAACTGGACGGTCCAGCAATTGAATGCTCTTATGCAGGGGCCGGATTGGGGTACCACGGCCGTGTTCCTGACATGGGATGACTTCGGTGGTTTCTATGACCACATTCCGCCTCCGCAGGAGGACGAGTTTGGTCTGGGTCCGAGAGTGCCGTTCCTTATCATCTCTCCCTACGCCCAGCCCGGCTACATTTCGCACACGCAGTACGAATTCTCCTCCGTGCTTAAGTTCATTGAAGACCGCTTCAACCTGCCGCCGCTCTCGGATCGCGACGCCAACGCCAACGACACTACTGACAGCTTTAATTTCAGCCAGACCCCGACTCCACCGTTGGTCTTGACTCCGCGGACTTGCCCGATCAGTTCCGCTTCCAATTTGTATTTCGGCGGGCAGCTCGTGAGCAATCTCAGTCCCGCGAACGTGATTACCTTGACCAACATTCGCACGACGCCTATTACAATTTCCAACATCGCCACTACGGGAAACTTCACCCAGAAGAACACCTGCACCACCCTGGCGGTGGGCGCGACTTGTCAAGTCATAGTAATGTTCGGCCCCCGACAGACCGGGCCTCTCACCGGAACGCTCACCATTACAGATACCGATGTTACTAGTCCACAAGTAGTAAACCTACAAGGCATTGGTACCCAAGTTACCCTGTCGGGCACAAAATATCCGGGCGTCAATTTAGGTACGTCTTACCTCAATTCGCAAACCACTGCGGCGGTAACACTCACCAATCATGGTACGTCGCCGCTCACTATTAACAGCATTACGACCGTAGGAAACTACGCGCAAACCAATACCTGCGGATCCTCGGTTGCGGCTGGAGGCACGTGCACAATTGAGGTAAGCTTTAACCCCGCTACTGCCGGAACCCTCTATGGCAACCTGGTGGTAAACGATAGTGACCCCGCGAGCCCGCACACGGTTCGTCTCTATGGAGTCGGAAGCGCTACCTTGCTTGCGCCCACGGTCTTAGGTTTTGGCAACGAGTATGTGAACGAAACCAGCAAGCCCAAGACAATCAGCATGACCAATGTGAGCTCGAACCCGTTGCACATTGGCAGTATTACGCCCAGCACTAACTTCTCTGCGACCAATACCTGCGGTGTATCGTTGTCGCCGGGAACGGCGTGTTCGATAACTGTCACTTTCACGCCCACTCAAGTTGGGGTGATAACAGGCTCGTTGACGATTTCGGATGCTGACTTGAATAGCCCGCACATTCTGAAATTGACAGGAAACGGAGTCAATCCTTAATTCGACAACTGAGATACAAGTCGAGTCGATTCAGTTAGCTAACAATCTGCGTTGGGCTGAGCATTGACGGAACCTGATGCGGAACTCACTTATTGTTGCTCCGCTCGTCCGGGCCTCGATCGTTGGCGGACTGCAGAGCAAGATAATGATTACCGACCGCAACAATGCCCCCGGAGTTGCCTCTTGGCATGGGCACGAAGGGATTACCGGGCCCACTCTCGCTAACTTAGTACGGGGAAGGCTCGCAATTTTCAGCAAGATCGGAACCGCCAAAAAATGAGGTGAAGTACATGGCGCGCTTATCGAACCGAAAAAAGTCCGGACTCGGCATCTCAGCCATTGTGTTGATTTTCAATCTCTTTACGGTTGCCGGCCAGGGCGGTATGGCATGGGCTCAGGCCAAGCCACCCGCGAAAGCTGGTAAGGCCGGTGACATCAGCGTCATTCAACACATCATTTTCATCATCAAGGAAAACCGCAGCTTCGATAACTACTTCGGACAGTACCCCGGCGCCGATGGCGCAACCAGCGGACCCACTTCCACTGGTCAAGTGCTAACCTTGCGCCACACCCCAGATCAAGTCCTAGATATCGGTCATGAATGGGTTGCCGCCCTTACAGCGGTAGACAACGGCAAGATGGATCGCTTCGACTTGATTCCTTTTGGAGATATGAATGGCCAGTACTTGGCTTACTCCCAGGCTAATCCCAGTGACGTCACCAATTACTACAGCTACGCGCAAAACTTCGTGCTCGCCGACCGTATGTTTTCTTCGGTCCACGGGGATAGTTTCGAAAATCATCTCTATGCCATCGCTGCACAAGCGGGTGGAGTCATTACTCAGAAAGTAGGATCACCTGCTTCTCCCAAATGGGGTTGCGATGCCGCTCCGAATTTCCTGCTACAGGCCGAGGACGAGACCGATGGCGTTATCTCGGAGATATTCCCTTGTTTTGACTTCGAGACTCTTGCAGATAGACTGGATAGTGCCGGAATAAGTTGGAAATACTACGCGCCAGGTGAAGGACAAAACGGATACGCCTACAATACTTACGACGAAATTAATCACATTCGCAACACCTCACTTTGGACCGAGCATGTGGTTTCGGATACGCAATTTGCCACCGATGCTGCCAGCGGCAATTTGCCGGCCGTGAGCTGGCTCGTGACCGGACCTGACAACGAGCATCCTCCGGCCAGCGCTTGCCAAGGTGAGAATTGGACTGTGCAGCAGTTGAACACTTTGATGAATGGGCCGAACTGGAGCACAGCGGCCGTCTTTCTTACCTGGGACGATTTTGGCGGCTTCTACGACCACGTTCCGCCACCGCCGATGGACATTTATGGCTTAGGGCCCAGAGTTCCATTGCTCATCATCTCGCCTTATGCACGGGCCGGCACTGTCTCTCATACGCAATACGAATTCGCATCCGTACTGAAATTTATTGAAGACCGCTTCAACCTGGCGCCGCTCACCCAACGCGACGCCAACGCCAACGATACAACTGACAGCTTTAATTTCAGCCAGACGCCTTTGCCCACGCTGATTTTGAATCCCCAGACCTGTCCCATACAGGGCGCCTCCGACATCTACTTTGGCGGACAGACCGTTGGCACTGCCAGTGTGCCCTACGCTCTTAGCCTGACGAACATTCGCACTACGCCCATTACGATCTCAAAAATCGCTATTACCCCAAACTTCAAGCAAACGAATAAATGTACAACGCTGCCCGTAAATGCGAAGTGCACGATCAATGTTAGTTTCAATCCGACCCAGTCAGGACCTCTGACGGGCACGCTGACAATTACCGATACCGACGTAACCAGTCCGCAAGTAATAAACCTGGAGGGGACCGGTAGCGAAGTTAGTATCTCTAATTCTCTATATCCGGGGCTTACCTACCCCACGGTCTTGTTGGGATCGGCTTCAGTTCCGCAAACCGTTACACTGACTAACAACGGTACTACTTCACTCTCCAACATCAACGTCAGCACCGTAGGAGATTACACGAATACCACTACCTGTTCGACGAGCCTAGCTGCTTCTGGCTCCTGCACTATTAGCGTCACGTTCGCTCCGACCACATCGGGTGTACGCTATGGAAATCTCATCGTCTCCGATAGTGATCCATCCAGCCCGCAGACCGTGCGCCTCACCGGCACCGGCACTGCAATCAGCGTGAATCCGCTCAAGATGAACTTCGGCAATCAGAAGATCAACACGACCAGCGCGACTGAGTACGTCACGGTTAAGGTCACTGGCGTCAATGCGGTGAATTTGGGAGCTATCACCGCCAGCGCGAATTATGCGGTCATAAACACGTGTGGATCTTCCATTGTTGGAAGAGGAAATTGCAAGATCGGAGTCACTTTCACTCCAACTCAGGTAGGAAGCGTAACCGGCACACTCACAATTAATGATGCGGACTTAAGCAGCCCGCAAATCGTACCGCTCTCGGGCACCGGAGTTCAGTAGCCTCAGGGTACGAAGACAGCGGGGCGCAATTAGTGATGAACCGGCGCTACTTCGAGCATTACGGGCAGTTCTCCAACGTCGATCTTATCTCCGCTCCATGCGGAGCGCTCGCCTGAGAGTTTCGTAAGCGTCGTTGCGCCCCACGCCTTGGGCACATCGAACTTGGCGCTTTGTGTCTCATTCCACAGAATCCAGGCGCTCTGCCCGGATTCTCTTGTCAACTTGCAAACCCAGCTTTCGTCCGCCTGCCTTTCGCATGATTCCATGCGCGCACCGATCAACCATTTCTGAACTTCTCCGTAAGCACGGGCTGAATTAGTCGCGGTGGCCTGGTCTTCTTGTGTGAACGGAATGCTGTCGTGGCCGTCATCGTCCCACGCATACCAGTAGAATCGATCCACTCCTCCCGCCCAGTTCAAAATGTAGGCTCGCGCTGCCCACCCTGGAGCCTGCCCCACGAGATCGATCCGGTCTGTCAGTGGATTCTTAATCCATCCAGATTCTGTATTCCAGAGAGGCTTGTCGCCGACTCCGTGCTTGCGCATGATCTCTTTCGCCGGCAGGATCAGATCGAGCATCGTCTCTGGGCGGTGATACGTATAAAAGTGGTATCCAATGATGTCCGCATAGTTTCCGCCGCCCAGCGTCAGGTACCGCTCGAGCCAATCCAAACCGTTCGCATTCACCGGGGACGGAGAAATCACTTTGATGTTGGGATCGACTTCCTTGAGAGTCGTGTAGGCAATTTTTGCCATTTCCAGCATTCTCTCGGGAGTGCCGATGTCGCGATTGCGCGGAAGGTTGGGCTCGTTCCATATTTCGTAATACATGATCCGGCCTTTGTAACGTTCCGCCTGGGTTCGGATGAAAGCTCGCCAATCGTCTAAATTGCCAATGTCGCCCACGATCGCCGTGTGAAAAAGGCTGCTCGTCGCCCACTCCGGAGTTTCGCCGAATGGCAGAAGCAAATCCACGTCATGTTTCTTCGCAAGCGCAACTTCACGGTCGAGAATCTCCCACTGCCATTCATTCCTGCGAACTTCCACCTGAGGCCAGTGAACCTTAGCGTCCCATAATCGCCAACTGCCGAATGGAACGGGAGGCCATGGCGTTGAGCCAAAGGCACGATGAATGTGGAGGCCAAAAAATTCCCGAGGAATTGGCTTTGCTGGTGGATTGAGCTTGAGCGGGACGGACGATGACTCTGATGGCGAGGGATCTGAAATAATGAGAGAAGAACTAGCAATAACCATGACGCATACTGCCACGATTCCGGCGAAGCAAAAGGGAAGTCTCATCGTTCTCTACTCTAAAGTGGCTTGCGAATCCGCATGGGCAGCGGATATTTCAGTATAGGCTACGCTTGTTGCAAAGCTCGCTTGTAGATTTCGAGCAGCATGGGATAGTTTATTTCCGCCGTGTATTTCGATTCGTATTCTTTTCGGGCTTCTTTGCCCATGGCGCACATCTCATCCGGATGCGCCCAAGCCCATTCCACCTTGCGCGCCAGGTCGACGGGATCAGCGGGGGTGTAGTGAAGGCCAGTTCGACCGTCGGAGACGAGTTCCTGCATCACGCCCATTCGACTGCATATCACCGGCGTGCTGCACGCGTAAGATTCTGCAATGGCCATACAGAAAGTCTCATACCATTCGCTCGAAATCAACATGACCCGCGCGTTATTGATGGCCGCCAGGGTTTCCTCTCTCGGCATCTGGCCTTTGAACTGAATATTGCTCAGTCCATCGCGCGCGGCCTGCGCCTTCAGTACTTCGTGATCCGGACCACCACCAATAATGTGCAGAGGGATAGAGCGCGGCAGATGTTTCCACGCTGAGACAATCGTCCCGACGCCTTTTTCCGGCGAAAGGCGTCCCACGAATAACGCGTAATTGCCTTGGCTGGTGCGCGTACCAGGATCCGGCGAAACAAAATTCGGTTTTACCAGGATTTTGTCTTTTGGCAGTCCGGCTTCAATGAATTTGTTGCGAGCGAATTCACTCAAAGCTATATAGTAGGAAATCTCGCGTTTCCATGTGCCGCGAAGGCGATGCGTCGCCAGCATCATCGCCACAATTGCCGTAGCCGAGTGCGAGTCGTGGTAGCACTTGTGTTTGATCCCCTGCCACAACGACCCGGCCACGCAATCTTCGCAAACCTTGCCGTCGCGAAAAAAAGTGCCGGCCGGACACATCAGCCGGTAATTGTGCAAAGTCTGCACAACCGGCACCTTCGCCTCGTAGCACGCCGAGTAGATCGATGGAGAAATCATCACAAACGTGTTGTGAATGTGTGCCAGGTCCGGCTTTTCACGCGCGAGCAGACTTGCGAAGTCGCGCTGCGTGTCCGAAGCCCAGATGGTTCCCTTGGCCACGCTGAGCTTGCGCAATCCCTTGTACGATTCGACGTCCCAGTTACTCCGGCAATATGGGATCACCTGATGCCCGGCGTTTTCGAGCATCTTCCGCTCCTGCTCAAAAACGGCGTCTTCCCCTCCGGGCTGCTGGTAGGTGTTGTGAACCAGTACGATCTTCAGAGCTTCCTCCGGAGTCCCTTCCTCACATTTTATCTGCAAAAGCGCGCTGCCCCACAGAGTGTTGCGACCCTGCCCCGGCCGGTTCGACCGAAAGCGCACTCGCTTCAGGATTGCCAAGAAATGCTATGTCGGGCGGGAAGGCAAGTCAAGTAAGGGAAGCGCGAACTCTCTCAATTTAGATTAAATTAAGATTAAATTTGCCTAAGAAGAAAGCCGTGCGCCTATCCGTGCGCAAGTTCTTTCGCCCTCTGCGCGGCTTTGACTACTGCTTTGATCAGCGTGACGCGCAGTTTGCCTTCTTCGAGTTCAAGGATGCCATCGATCGTGCATCCTGCTGGCGTGGTCACCGCATCTTTCAACAGCGCGGGATGGTCGCCGGTTTCGAGCACCACGGTGGCTGCGCCCAGCGTGGTTTGCGCGGCCAGTAGCGTGGCCACATCGCGCGGTAATCCCACCTTCACGCCGGCCTCGGCCAGCGACTCCAGGATGATGTAGATGTATGCCGGCCCGCTGCCCGAAAGGGCGGTGACGGCGTCCATATGCTTTTCGTCTACGATCACCGTCCTGCCTCCAACTGCAAATAGCGCGCTGGCTACTTCGAGGTGCTCGGCATTGGCAAATGCTCCCCGGCAGATGGCCGTGATTCCAACTCCAAGCAGGCACGGCGTGTTCGGCATGGCGCGAATCACCGGAGCTCTGATACCGAGCGCGCGCTCAATGTGCCCAGTTGATACCGACGCTGCCACGGAAATGAAAAGTTGCTTTGCTGTCGCTACTTGCTGAACCTGAGCGGCCACTTCTTCCACAACCTGCGGCTTTAAGCCGATCAGAATAATATCCGCGTTGCGAACCGCCGCAACATTGTCCGTACCCACTGCGATGCCGAGCTTCTGACTCAGGCTGCGGGCTCGCTCTTCGTGAGCCACGGTAGCGCAGGTCGACTCCGGACGCAGCAGTTTCTTATCCAAAAGCGCTTTGAGCAGGATTCCACCCATCTTTCCCGCTCCTAAGACCGCCACCCGCTTACCCGACAGATCAACGCTCATTATCCGCTCTCCGGTCTTTGCTCTTTGCTCTTACGTTCCGCTAACTGCCGGCTTGCTAGTCTGCTGGCTCTGCTTCCACTTCCATGCTGTTGCAACGATCTGCTCGAGCGAGCGTTGCGCCTTCCAGTGTAGAATCGACTCTGCTCTACTCGGGTCCGCGACCAGCGCCGGAGGGTCGCCTGGTCGTCTGGGCACAATACGCCGTTGAACTTGCCTCCCGCTCACCTTCTCCACTGCATCCAGAATTTCTTTCACCGACGCGCCTTTGCCGCTGCCCAGATTCACGGCAATCGATTTGGAGTTCTGTTCCAGGTAATGCAGCGCAGCAACATGCGCTTCCGCCAGATCGTTTACGTGAACGTAGTCACGCAGGCAAGTGCCATCGGGAGTGGGATAGTCGTCGCCGAAAATATCCAGCTCCGGACGCGCGCCTACTGCGGCATCCAGAGCCAAAGGAATTAAATGAGTTTCGGGCTGATGCATTTCGCCGATCTCGCCGGATTCATCCGCGCCCGCCGCATTGAAATAACGCAGGCTGGCAAAGCGCAAGCCATAAGCGCGGTCGTATGCCTCTAGCGCGTTCTCAAAAAAAAGCTTGGTCACCCCGTAAGGGTTGATTGGCACCCGCGGATTGTCTTCGGTGATCGGAACTTTCAGAGGAACGCCATACACCGCGCAGGTCGATGAAAAAATAAACTTGCGCACACCGCAGTCGATGCAGGCATTCAATAACGCTAGAGCCGCTTCCACATTGTTCTGAAAATATTTTCGCGGGTTCTCCACCGACTCGCCTACGTAGGCGTAAGCCGCGAAGTGCATCACGGCATCTACGCGTCGCAGCGCAGCCGTTATTTTTGGCGTGTCGGCAAGGTCTCCCGCGATTAGCTCAAATCCAGCCGCAAGACGCGAGTGACCGGTGGAAAAATTATCGTAAATTAAGGCCTCGTGACCGTGGCTTCGCAACACGCGCGCGGCATGGCTTCCAACGTATCCCGCGCCTCCAACCACTAGAACGACCAATGTTGTTCCTCGATTAATTCGTTAGCCACACAGGTGAAGAAAAGTGGACATGGTTTCGACTCTGACTCTTCTGCAAGAAAGTTGACGATTACTGGACAGGAGGAGTTTATCAAACCCGCAACGTCGGCCTTCAAACCGACGGCTCTATGCGGAGATTCGGTCTGCCGACGATGAAGCCAGAGCGTTGTCCGATGCTTCTTGCGCCGGAATCCTCGCAGGGCCTGCCAGCAGTATCCGATCTGGACAAAGCCAATCGAGCAAAGGCGTAGTCATGAAAGTAGTCACTAACGCCATTATCACCATCATGCAAAAAAGCGCAGGCGAAATTACCTTGATATCGAGGCCGATATCGAGGATTACAAGCTCCATCAGCCCGCGCGTATTCATGAGGGTTCCGAGTCCCGCAGCTTCTCTTACGGGCATGCCCGTCAACCAGGAAGCGAGCGTGGACCCGCCAAGTTTGCCGACAGTCGCTACGAGCACGATTAGACCGCAGTACATCCACATCGCCGGACCCTTTACCAGGCCAATGTTGGTGCGAAGACCCGTGAATGCAAAGAATAGTGGCAGCAACAATGTGACGGTGATGGTCTCGAAACGATCAAGTACGTACTGGACAAATTTGGGCTCCTTCGGCATGATCGCGCCCATCATGAATGCGCCGAACAGAAGATGCAACCCCAGCCACTCAGTGCAGAGTGCAGAACCAAACACCAGCAGGAGCATGAATGCCATGCGGTTTTCGCTGAGGCCGCCCCACTTATGGAAGGCGACTTCCAAACCGCCCAACAGGCGCTGCACTCCGTAAATCATGATGAGAGCGAAGACGACGATGCCGCCGATCGTCAACCAAATCGACGTTCCGCTGTGGGCCGAGCGAGCCAGTACGACAATGTAAGCGAGAATGCACCAGCCGGTTACGTCGTCTACAGCGGCTGAAGCGATGGCGACTGTTCCGAGCCGACTCTGTAACATTCCACGTTCGATCAGAATTCGCGCCAGGACTGGGAATGCAGTGACGCTCATTGCCGATCCCATGAACAGTGCGAAGCTGGTGAACGCTACGCTGTCGTCGGAAAGTCTTGGGTAAAGATAAAGCGCGAGAAAAGCTGCCAGCACGAACGGGGCCGTGATGCTGACGTGGCTGGTCAACACGGCGGCATGCCCATGCTTCTTCAGTTCCTTAGGATTGATTCCCAAGCCCACGAGGAACATGAAGACCACGACGCCAATCTGGCTCAAGGCATTTAGAAAGCCGAGACTGCTCGGCGGAAAAAGATAAGCCGAAACGCCGGGAGCTAGCCAGCCAAGCAGCGACGGTCCGAGCAATATTCCAGCGAACATCTCTCCTACAACTCGGGGCTGACTGATTCTCCGAAAGATGCTACCTGTAATTCGGCACACCGCCAGGATGACGGAAATCTGGAGGACGAGTTTAAAGAGATCCGGCATTAAAGCAATCCCTTCTTTACCGCGGCTGCAACGCGGACCGCACGAAACTCAACCGGGGAGCAGGACTGACACTGGCTGACTGACAACGTTCCTTCCAGCGATCGCGGATTCGCTCTGGGATCGACTGTGGCTACGAGCGAGATCTCACGGCCGCTCCCACAGCCCGCTTCCTCGGACCACGGGGCCGAGGGTACAAGAGAAGCCTTGAGAGACGTTCCGTCAAGCACTCCCGACGCGGCGGACTTAGGCCCGTCGCTGAGACTTAAAGTGAAGTTTCTGCCAGATTGCGAAATTGCGAGCGCGGCATCTGGGGAAGATGCAAGAGTTTTGCCGCAGGGCAGCGCGGCCAAGCGGACAGGATCGGTTTGCAATTTCCAAACGCCGTCGACCGAGATAGGCGCGGCCAAAGTGCGACCGCTTTTCAGTATCCCAACCAAGACTAAGATCGGCAAACCCACCAGGAGAGCATAGGCAATAATGAAGTTCGTGTTGGTACGTGACATTGGGCCTCTCGCCAATCCGGGGGAGTGCTGAATGCCGCCGCCCGGATACCCCGCCCAAAGGTACCTTCCTGTGAACTCACCTGCCGCTTTCAGGGAATGGCAACGGTTATACCACTGACTGTCTAGGCACCCGGGCTGAATGCATTCGAGGTCAAGTCGCCCAGCAGCTTATGCCAGGGATGTTTTTCGTTTTGTTCGACCTCGGTAACCATCTTGCGCATTTTTTCCAGCACCGGCGGAGTGGCATCGTCGTAAACGTCACCCTGCAAAAGCTTCAACACGTCCAGACGATACCTCTTATCGTTAATGAAGTACGTGAACAATACGTTGAGCCGGTAGTAGACCGTGATGAAGTCATACCAGTTCTTGGTTCCGCGACGCAGAGTATCTTCGTAGTTGAAGAAACTTTCCCGCGAGAAATCATTTTTTTCGAGAGCGCCCAAAATGTCTTTGTGCGCAAATCGCGAACTATTCAGCGCAATGCTTACGCCGGTGGAAAAGATGGGATCGACGAAACGTCCGGCATCGCCGACCATGACAAACCGGTCGCCGCAGAGCTGCTTCATGGCGTAGCTGTAGTCGCCTTCATCTTTGAATGGACGAATGCGATTCGCTTTACGCAGAGTTTCTTCGATCATGGGCCGAGTGCCCACCGAGCTCCAGAAAAACTTCTCGCGATCTTCTTTGGACTTGGCGAAATTCTTCTTCTGGGTTACAACACCGATGCTGGTTACATCGTCAGAGATTGGAATCTGCCAGATCCAGGTGTTCGAAATCGGCAGGAAGTGAATGTAGATGTAGTCGAGGTTGGTATCGCGCTTGGCAAAGACTTTGCGGTCGTAACCATCGAACCATGTGTGAATGGCATACTGGTCGAACACCGAATCCTGAACCTTGAGCTTCATCTGATTCCCCAGGAAGGTATTGCGTCCGCTGGCATCCACTACCATTTTTGCGCTGACATTCATTTCCTTCGGACCCATGTTGAAGCGGATGATGGGTTCCTTGGGGCCGAAGTCCACCGCGCTGACCTTGATGCCGTCGTAGACAGTCGCGCCCAGTCTATTGGCGTGCTGCAACAGCATCAGATCGAACCTGCCGCGATCCACGTGGTAGGTGTGGTTCTTGTCGACGCCGGTCTGCTGGCGCTCGTCGAAACGAATGTCGACATTGCAGTCCGGAGCCAGTCCCTCAAGATCGTGCACGTAGGGCACTTTGTGATCGTCCGTCGTCCACACCGCGCCATATTTGTGCGGAAACTTGGCGGCTTCCATCTGCGGCAGAAAATCCAGGTCCCTGAAAACTCGGGTCGAAGAAGGCACAAGCGATTCGCCCACGTGCGGCCGTGGAAACAGCTCCCGCTCGAATACCACGCAACTTACGCCAGCCTTGGCCAGGTAGGCGGCTATCGAAGATCCAGCTGGTCCTCCACCAATAATGGCGACATCAAAATCGGGCTTCGTAATAACCAATGCTTCCTCCTATAATGTCTTTTTGAAACGCTGTGGCTGCGCCGTTATTGGCTGGCCTGCTTGAAAGCGTCTACGGTCATGTCTCCCAGCAGCTTGTGCCAGGGATGCTTCGTGTTTTGTTCGACCTCAGACACCATTTTCTTCATCTTCTCGAGCACCTGCGGTTGAGCGTCATCGTAGACGTCGCCTTGCAGCAGCTTCAGCACGTCGAGACGGTAGCGTGGGTCGCCAACGAAATACGTGAACAGCACGTTGAGCCGGTAGTAGACCGAGATGAAGTCGTACCAGTTCTTGGTTCCGAGACGAAGCTTGTTCTCGTACTCGGAGAAGCTTTCGCGCGTGAAATCATTTTTTTCCAGTGAGCGCAGAACGTTGGTATGAGCGAACCGCGAGCTGTTCAGAGCGATGCTGACTCCGGTGGAGAAAATCGGGTCCACAAAGCGGCCTGCATCGCCGACTAGCATAAAACGATCACCGCACAACTGCTTCATGGCGTAGCTGTAGTCGCCCTCATCTTTAAAGGCATGCATTTGGTCTGCTTGCTTCAGCTTTTCCCGAAGCAGCGGACGAGTGCCAACCGCCTCCCAGAAAAACTGCTCGCGATCCTGCCGCGACTTGGCGAAGTTTTTCTTTTGCGTGACCACGCCAATGCTGGTGACCTTATCGGTGATCGGGATCTGCCAGATCCAGGTATTCGAGATCGGCAAGAAATGGATGAAAATGAAATCCAGCTGCGCGTCTTTCTTGGCGAATGCCCGACGGTCATACCCGTCAAACCAGGTGTGGATGGCGTACTGGTCGAAAACCGGGTCTTTAATCTTCAGCTTCATCTGATTGCCCAGAAAAGTATTACGTCCACTGCAATCGATGACCACCCTGGCGCTAACGCCCATTTCTTTGGATCCCATGTTGAAGCGCACGATTGGCTCTTTGGGACCGAAATCCACCTCTTTCACCTTGACGCCTTCATATACTGCTGCACCCAGCTTGTTGGCATGCTGCAACAGCATCAGGTCAAACTTGCTGCGATCGACGTGGTAGGTGTATTCCCGGTCCACGCCATCCTGTTCGCGTTCATTGAACCGGATGTCCACGTAAGACTCAGGGTTGAGCTGGTCGTGATCAGGGTCTTTGAAGCCACCCTTGAAGTTCATCTCATAAGCGCCCTGGTCTTCGGCGGTCCAGGCGGCGCCAAACTTTCGCGGGAACTTGGCTTCCTCCATCTGGCCGATAAAATCCAGGTCGCGGAACACTCTCATTGAGGAAGGAACGAGCGACTCGCCCACATGGGGGCGGGGAAACAGCTCACGCTCGAAAACCACGCAATTAACGCCGGCTTTGGCGAGGTAGGCACCCATAGAACCGCCGGCGGGTCCACCGCCAATGATGGCAACGTCAAAATCAGGTTTCGTAAGAACCAATGTACTTGCTCCTTATAGGAATCGTCTGATGGGGTGTCGCGAAACGCGGGGGAAAGAGCGCACGCAATATGTTCTCCCACTATGAGCTTTACGGTTGGCAGTGTCAAGGAGACCTTTTACTCCCTTTGGTCTACTCCGTTTCAGCATGATCTCTTTGGTAACCTTCGAAGTTACTCACCCATTTCGTCAGGGAAAACATCCAAACGTGGTCGCCCCCACAGTCAAGTTTTGAGCAACTTGGAGTTGTAGCACTCCTGTGCCATTTACTCGGTCCGCCGATGAGACTAAAGTCTCTCCAACGATGTACTCCACAGGTGGTGGCTATGGAAAGTTTACTGCGTATCGTACGAGACAGTGCAGCGCACTCGTACAGTTCGGAAATCCCCCTGACTCAATCGTTCGCTGAAATTGCAGCAGTGCCTAGCGCCGAGGATGCCGGAGTCGTGGGCAAGGTCTTGGGGAACCAGCTGCCACCTTTGGAGAAGAAAATGTCGCAACACGTGATTCCACAGCCGGAAGCGCTCGAAAAGATCCGGGTGCTTACTGCTGACAGTACTCGGATGGGTAGTCAGCTACTGGCGCAGGCGCTGGCGCAGGACAGTCAATTCCAGGTTACAGGGATTGAGCCTAAATCGGCTTCCATTCTAGCGGCCGTAACGCAAGCGCACCCTCACGTCGTGCTGATGAGTTCGCTTCTGGAGGAATCCGCAACCCAGGGATTTGATCTGACCCGTCAGGTATTCGCGGCTCATCCGGATACGCGCGTCGTACTTTTGATGGACACATCGAACCCTTCGGCTGTTGTCGAGGCGTTTCGTTGCGGAGCGCGAGGGGTGTTCTCTCGGACCGAGTCTTCCACAACGCTTGCGAAGTGCATCAGCAGCGTGCATCAGGGGCAGGTCTGGGCGAACAGCGCAGAGTTGCATTATGTGATCGACGCGTTGCGCGAATCGGAGCCGGTCCGTTTAGTGGATTCGGGTGGTCAAGCTTTGCTCTCGAAGCGCGAGCAAGACGTGGTCCGTTGCGTCGCGGAAGGATTATCCAATCGCGAAATTGCCAGCACCTTGAGGCTCACCGAGCACACTGTCAAGAATTATCTGTTCCGCATCTTCGACAAACTGGGTGTCTCCAGTCGTGTGGAAGTTGTGCTTTATGTCTTTCGTTTGCGGAAGGCGATGGTTGGGCCTTCGAGCAACGAGAGTACAGAGGAGAGCGCCTCGGGACCAACTCTGGTTGGCCGACCTGCTAAAGCCAATTCAAAGATGGGACCAAGCGCTGTAGAGCCTTCCAAGGAGTTAGCGCGCCGCAGTCGGGTCTGAGCGGAGTTGTTCTCGGAATTGTTCAGTTCATCGACCACTGCTTCACGCGCGTTAGCGTTTTAATTTTCATTTCAGTCGCTCTTCCGCCGCACGCACGATGGCGCGCCCAATCACCAGGGAAGCGGTTGCCGCGGGCGAGGGAACGTTGAGCACATGCAGCATCCGCGCGGAAGGAACAAAACGAAAATCGTCTATGAGCGTGCCATCGCGCCCCAGCGCTTGGGCTCGCACTCCCGAACCGCCGGGGACCAGGTCCCGCTCACGCACTTCGGGGAGTAACCTCTGCAGGGCGCGAACGAACTCTGCCTTGGAAAACGATCGACGGAATTCGTACAGTCCGCTCCGCCAATTCGTCTTAGCCATGCGCCAAAACCCGGGGAAGGCCAGGGACGAAGCCAGGTCGCGTAGGCTGAAATCGCTTCGCCGATAACCTTCGCGACGAAGAGCCAGAACGGCATTGGGACCGGCGTCCACGCGGCCCGAGATCCGTCGAGTGAAATGCACGCCAAGAAACGGAAACCGCGGATCGGGAACGGGATAAATGAGCGCGCGTACCAACGAAGTGCGCTCGGGGATGAGGTCATAATACTCACCGCGAAACGGAACGATGATTACGCCGGGGTCGTCGCCGGCCATGCGGCTGATTCGATCGCTGAAGAGTCCAGCGCAGTTAATGAGGAAGCCCGCCGAAAATGTGTCGCGCTGCGTTTTTACAACGATTTCATTGCCGCGCTTTATCCCAATTACCGCGCTTGATGTGAGAATCGTGCCACCCTGCGCGGAGATGAGCTCCGCATATTTCTCACAAACTTTAAGATAATCGGTGATTCCTGTGGAGGGAACGACTAGCGCCTGGAGGCCAGAAGCATGCGGCTCAATCTCGCGCAACTCCTCGGGGCCGATGAGACGAAGTCCGGTCAGCCCATTCGCCTCGCCGCGACGGCGCAACTCTTCCAGCCGCGGGAGTTCCTGCTCGTGAGTCGCTATAATAACTTTGCCGCAGATTTCATAAGGAAGATCGTGAGAGCGGCAAAACTCGACCATCTCTCGCACACCCTCGACGCAAAGCTTCGCCTTCAACGATCCTGGTTTGTAATAAATGCCAGAATGAATCACTCCGCTATTGTGACCGCTCTGGTGCTGGCCGACGCGAGCTTCTTTCTCAAGTAGCAGCAGGCGAAGGCGAGGGAATCGCTGCGTGATTTCAAACGCGACGGCGAGGCCGACGATCCCTCCGCCGACGATGACAACGTCATAACGTGCGCCGAACATATCTTTTAGGGGCAGAAAGCTGGGTAAACAACAGAGAGTATCAGGTCGTACGAAGGGGTGTTGCGCCGAAAGGACGCGGTGATTTATGGTATACGGGGTTCTTAGCCGCGCTACTGTACGGTTAATGTCACTGAGGCCGCATTATGAGTTAGGTTGCTGGACGTACCTGTAACCGTGATGGTATAGGTGCCCGACTGTGAGCCTTGCTGCCCGCTGCTGCCTCCATTGCCTCCGCCGCCGTTGCTTCCGCCTCCGCCACAAGAGGTGAGCGACAGTCCCAGCAGAAATAATGCGCTCAGAGAAGTCAGCAAGAGGAGACGCTTTCTATCGCGCCTCCAACTTCCCAAAAGCACCAAGGTCGGCAGTGCCAGCCACATCGCGTAGATGACGATGCGTGGGTGCGGCATAACGAGGCTTGCTGAAGTGGGTGCGGTGACAGTCAACACCACCGCTGTTGCGTTGCTGCCTGGAGTTACCGTGCTGGGCGTGAAACTGCACGAAAGCGCACTAGGACATGAAAGCGAAGGAGACAGCGTCACGGTGCCGGTGAACGCCGCGCCCACGGGTATCACACTGAAGTTATAACTAGCGGACTGTCCGCTGCTGACGGTTTGGTTGCCCGGTGTAACCGTCCCTATTGTGAAATCCTGGATCACCGTCAGCGGGAGGACCATTGTATGGCTTGGCTGCCCTGAGGCATCGGTCACGGTCACGTTGACGTTGTAGGAGTTTGAGGGCTGCGGCGCGGCGCTATTTGGGACGTTAAGCGTAAGTGCGAGTGTGGCTGGGGCGCCCGCAGTGATCGAGGCTGGAGTTGTGATCGAGCATTGGCCTGAGAACGAGCTGGCATCGCACGTGGCATTGACCGAGCCGCTGTAGTTGGAGGTCACGTCAACTCTCGCGGTAGTCTGGGAGGGCGCATCGACGCTGCTGGGAAATGCCTGACTGCTCGCCAGAGAAAAAGTGTCGGTTGCACCCGTCGGCACAGTTACCGCGACCGTGGCACTTTGGCTGGGATTGCCGGAGGTATCGACCGCCGAAAATGTCACATTGTAGATACCGGGGGAAACGCTACTGGGCGTGGTTATCATCGCGTTCACCGACACTGCCGATCCAACGTTGACTGGAATCGGATTTGGGAGAGATACGGTGCAGCTTGCGCCCGCGATTGCGCTGGCGTTGCAGTCGGCGTTGACGGATCCCGCATAGAAAGTAGACGGAGTGATCGTAAAGCTAGCCTGAGCCTCGCTATCGGGATCGATGGTCAAGGAGTGCGTGCCGGAGAGTTGGAAATCAGCGAGGTTAAAAGAAAGCGGCAGCGTGTTTGTGGTCGAGCCCGACCTCCCGCCCACCGATAGGTTACAGCTGCCAGCTCCGACTGTAGTAAGCGTCGCGGCATTTACCGTAACTTGCGCTTGGATTGGAAATGAGCTGACCGAAGTTGGGCTCACGCTACAACTGGCACTTCCGGAAGTCCCAGAGCACGAGATTATGGAGCACGACAAACTCACCGTCCCGGCGAAGCCGTTAACAGAATTGAGGTTGATGGATTGGCCCGTGGTGGTGCTTCCGGCATTGACGGTGGGGAATGATCCGGAGTTCGCGAGACAAAAATCGGGGCTGGTGCTCGAGACCGGGAGACTAAACTGCCAGATGCCGCGGCCATAGGTGGAAGCGCGCAGCAGCTTCTGACAGCCGGAATTGAAGAGCGCCAGGGTGGTCACGGCCACGTTGGGCAGGAAGCCGGTAGCCGTTGGATTCGGAGCCGGACCTACCTCGGTCCATGCGGCAGCGGATGTGGCGCTCTGGAATATGCCGACATCAGTGCCAACGTAAACGATTTGTGTGCTGGAATCGACCACCACTGCATTTGCCGGAGAATCGGGAAGCGGGCTCGCTCCACCGACTCCGGTGAAATCAGTCCAAGCGGCTCCGGCGTTGGTGGTTCGCCATACGTGTCCCGGCCCGCCTGTGAAGCCCATCACAGTCACGTAGGCGGTGTTGCCGGTCGCATCGGAACTATCGAGTGCAACGCTGGAGATCGGAAACTGATTCGGATTGATGCTTGTGCCACCTGGGCCATTGAGCGTCACATTGTTAAAGGTGGAAACTGTACCTGAGACTGCCGTGGCGTTTGTGGTGACCCAGACATTTCCGCCGGTCGGCGCCGTGATGCTGTTTGGTCCCGGGCCATCCGTCGTGGCGTAAATTACCTGCGAACCACTTGCGATCGCCGGTCCGCCGGCCGACAGCGCGCGGACCACGTTGACTTCAGTTCCGGCGCAGGTTCCGGTACCAAGCGTATCGAAATTAAGACTCAAGGGCTCGAATGCGCTACCGCCCAGGCGAGGCCCGCTCCATACCCGGCAGGTACCCACCAGCATCGCAGTCGCCGACTGTGGATCGAGAATGTAGGGAAAGTAAAATGCGCCGTCATCCCCTCCGAGATTGCTGCTGCTGACGACCACGTTGAATTGGCTGTCCGTGCAGTTCGTACCGGCCGAACATTGCTGAATCGCCAGGCCGCCGGATCCATCATCTGGGTTTGAGGCAAACCAATTGTTGGTCGTGGGGTCGATAGCGTTAAACCCGCCATCTCCGCTCAGAACGTTTCCCCAACTCGTGCTGATGGTTGCGCTCGCTGTCGCGGGAGAGCCGTTGTCTTGCGTGCCTCCCAGGAGTATGTCGCCCTCCAATGGATGTTGCGTGAAGGTGACAAACTGTGTCATCGAGCCCAGATTCTGATTCAGGTCGTCGAATTGATTCGTGCCCGAACACGCGCCGGTAGTAAGCCCGCTGAACCCGTCGAGCGCGCGGTAGATGCCGCCGTCGTTGGCGAAATACATCAGATCGGCTCCGGATTCCGCACCCTCGGTGGGAATCGCGTAAGCGAGCGCATGCTGATCCGGATGCACGTGCGCGAGCGCGGAAAGGGGGCTGCAACCGTAGACGTGCGTCAGATTCATGAAAGGAGAAACGGAGCACGCCGAGTTGAGCGAATTGATGGAGCACTTGTAAAGGTTAATCGCGCCTGCATACAGGTCGGTGGGATTGCCCGTGCAGGTTTGAGCGCCGTTGGGGCAATCCGGGACCGCCAGCAGATCGAGGTTGTAGAAGCCCTGATCAACTCCGCAGCCATCGATGTCGCCGCAGTTGGTAATGCCGCTGTCGCTGATTTGAATCCACGAAGCGCCGCCGTTTTCGCTTTGCCAGATTCCTTGATCCATCGGGTTATTGTCGGTATCGAGCGAGATAAACCAGACGTACATCTCATTGCGTCCTGGCACTACCGTAATTTCGCCGCGATAAATCGGGCAGCTGGTGCTGTAGTTTTGAGGACAAGCCGCCGCGCTTAAGAGTCCCGCCGAACCTGGCTGATTCGGAAGAATGGTCCAGTTCATCCCGTCCGGTGATGAGTAAAAGCCGTGGTAGCGGATCGCAGCGAAGAATAAGCCTGCCGCAGCGTTATACACCACGGATGTGGCTGAAGTCGCCTCGGCCGCTCCACCGGGGAAGAGGGTGTCGTATGTCCAGGTCTGTCCCGCGTCGGTCGAAGTGTAGAGGCCGCGGTAAGTACCGCTGGTCAATGCGCCGTCTGTTACGCCTTCCGACGTTGCTGCCATGGCGGCGACGAGGTTGGTATTTGCAGTGCTGAAAGCTATTTGCGTTGCACCTAGACCGGAGAACGACAGAGCGCCGCTGTTCGCGGTGGGGATTAGCGTCCACGAGCTACCGCCGTTGGTGGAACGCAAAATCCCAACGCCGAAATAAGAATCCGCGGAATTGTCGGCCTCGCCCGTGCCCACCAGGATCACGCTATTTGCGGGAACTGAGTTACCGGGCTGAATCGCAATCGATCCGACAGAGAGTGTGGCCTGATCGTCGGTAATCGGAGTCCAAGTCACGTCATTTGCTGTGGCCGAGGCTGCGTTGGTCGATTTCCACACTCCGCCCTGCGCGCCACCGATATACACCGTATTTCCGGTAGGGTCGGCGGGATCGATGGCGACGGCGGTGGCGCGGCCCGAAACCTGATGATAGTCCTGAAAACCGTTGCCGGTTGCATCGGAAGCCAAAGGCACAGGGCCTAGCGGCATCCATGTGGCGGATGAGGTTGCCGATTGCAAGCTGGACTGTGTCGCGCCCGCGAGACGCTGTCGAAGCGCACGCGCTTGCATTTTGGTCTTGTATGCGTGCAGGCGTTGTTCGGCCGCTGGCTTCCCTGGAACTGCACGTCCGCGCAAGAACCATTCAGAGCGCTCCCGCACATGATCGTCATCGGCAATCGGCGCTGGGCTTGAGGTTGTCTTTTCCGCGTCCTGCGCATGCGCGAGAAAATGCAGGAATGATAACGATAAGGAAAACGCCAAGCAGACGACTCGAACAACGCGGGAGAACGAGAGACGATTCATTCGCTAAACTTCGATAGAACCTGGACAGTAGTCGTGGGGCGCTGAACTACGTGGCCAGTATCGGACCGCGAACTAAGAGCGTCAAAACAAAAAGCGGGGAAATAGTGGTTGCGGACCACTTCGGGAAGTAGGAAGGTCATCGGCCAATCGAGAACGCGAATGTCGAGGGGGCGGTGCTTGTCATGAACACGCCGCCGCGAACAGCCTATGGTCCCTGTACAATTTCGACGGTGTCCGGTGTCGAATCGTCGTTGCTTCGAGGTGTCTGCCATGTTGATGCGGCGTTTTCTGTTAGCAAGTCAGATCGCTCTTCTTGCACTGGTTCTGGCAATATCGACTCCGTCTGCGAGAGCTGCCAGCCGTGAGATTAACGTGGCCGCGGCGGCGGACTTGAGTTCCGCGCTGCAAGAGATTGCCGCTGATTATGAAAAGCGCACCGGCATTTCAGTGAAGATCTCCTATGGCGCATCCGGCGCCTTGACCCAGCAGATACAGAACGGAGCGCCGTTTGATGCCTTCTTCTCGGCCGACATGGACTATCCCAGGCAATTGATCGCGAGCAGCCTAGCCGAGAGCGCAACGTTGTATCGTTATGCCGTGGGGCGGTTGGTGCTGTGGGTTCCCGCGGATTCGCCGCTTGACGTCGAGCACAAGGGAATGGATGTTTTGCTTGATCCATCTGTGAAGAAGATCGCAATTGCGAATCCTCAACATGCGCCTTATGGACGTGCGGCGGTTGCGGCGTTGAAGCATTATGGGATGTACGAGAAAGTCAGCGAACGGTTGGTGCTGGGTGAAAATATCTCGCAGGCGGCGCAATTTGCGGAGTCTGGCAACGCGCAGGCCGGGTTTGTAGCTCTGGCCCATGCCTCAGCGCCGTCGATGCAGCGCAAGGGGAAATACTGGACCGTTCCGGCCGAGGCCTATCCGCCGCTGGACCAGGGAGTGGTCGTGATCTCGCGCTCGCCGCATAAAGAGGACGCGGCTGCATTCATTGCGTATATCAAGACCGCCGAAGTTGCGACGGTTCTACGACACTACGGGTTCACGGTGCCAGAAAAGTAGATCGGTGGCTAGCGTTCGGGCAGATCGCAAACCACTCGTTTTGGCTGTTTTCTTAGCTGACCATCAACCTGTGGTCTCCAATGTCCATCAATTGGGAAGCATTCCGGCTCACGATAGAACTGGCGATGGTGGTGTCGGTCATTCTGCTGGCCGTCGGCCTGCCTCTGGCTTATTGGATCGCATTCTCGCGGTGGCGCTGGAAATTCCTCGTAGAAGCTGTGGTTGCTCTACCGATCGTGTTGCCGCCGACGGTGCTGGGCTTCTACTTGCTCGTTGCTCTCGGTTCCCGCAGTCCGCTTGGGCGTTGGTGGCAGTCTCTGACCGGACACACTCTAGCCTTCACCTTTGCGGGTCTGGTGATTGGCTCCATCCTGTACAGTTTGCCGTTTGCCGTGCAGCCGTTCGCAGCATCATTTTCTTCGGTAGACCAGCAGTTGATTGCGGCTTCATCCACGCTGGGTGCATCACCCTTGCGCACTTTTTTCGGGGTTGTGGTTCCACTTTCTATGCCGGGCTTGGTCACCGGTGTGGCCCTGGCATTCGCTCACACGATAGGGGAGTTTGGCGTGGTGCTGATGATTGGAGGCAATATTCCCGGCGTGACGCGGACCGTCTCCATCGACATCTACGATCAGGTGCAGGCCTCGAATTATGCGGGGGCCAATGGTATGGCGCTGCTGCTGCTCACCTTCTGCTTTGTTGTGCTGGCTGTAGTCTACGGACTGAACCGGAAGAGACAGGATCACAAATTATGGAAGGTCGGTTCGGTCGACTAACGAGACTCTAATGCCCACACCAGCGGAACCGAAAGCCCTCGCAATCCTGAGTGCGCGCATTCGCAAGGCGTTTTCCTCCACGGAGCACGAGTTCTCTCTCGACGTGGAGTTTAGTGCGGCTCCAGGATTCACGATTCTTTTCGGTCCTTCGGGATCGGGAAAGACTACGCTGCTGGATTGCGTGGCCGGTCTGGCTACCCCAGATGCGGGGAAGATCACCGTAGGGGAACGCGTCTTTTTTGATGCGAGCGGCTCTATTGATGTTCCAATCGCGAAACGAAGTGTGGGATACGTCTTGCAGGATCTCGCGTTGTTTCCGCACTTGACGGCCAAACAGAACATCGAATACGGTCTCGCACACTTGCTGCGCTCTAATCGCGAAAAGAGGGCCGCAATCATGATGCGGGAGTTTCGAATCGAACACCTGGCCCAGCAGCGTCCGGGGAAAATCTCAGGAGGGGAACGTCAGCGCGTAGCGTTAGCGCGAGTTCTGGTGACCGACCCTCGTGTATTGCTGCTCGACGAACCGCTCGCCGCGCTCGATGCCTCAACCAAGTCAAGAATCCTTGACGATCTTCGAAGCTGGAATCGGGAGCATCGCGTCCCGATTCTTTATGTCACGCACAGCCGCGAAGAAGTACTGGCGTTGGGCGAACGGGTGCTTGTGATGAACGAGGGCCGCATCATCGCGCAGGGATATCCTCACGAGGTGCTCAGCGCTCCGCTCCAGGAAACCGTGGCGCAGTTGGCTGGTTTTGAAAACATTTTCGATGCTACGGTTGAATCGGTGCATGAAAATCGTGGCACCATGATGTGCCGCCTTTCGAGTGGTGACACTTCAAGCAGTGTTCTTCTGGAGACACCTCTGATTCGTGCACGAGTTGGCTCGCGCCTGCGCATTGGGATTCGCGCAGGCGATATTCTGCTTGCGATTGCGAAGCCGGAAGGACTCAGCGCGCGGAATGTGATCGCTGGTAGCGTGGTCTCGATTGAGCGGTGCGACATGATCGTTTTGGCCCGGGTCGACTGCGGCGTCGAAATGAATGTTCATTTAACTTTGGCCGCTCGCGACGCACTACAACTTATTGTCGGGCGCGAGGTTTGGCTGGTGATCAAAACCCACTCGTGTCATCTGATGCAGACGTAGGCGCAGAGGTCAGAGTGCAGAACTTGAGTACTTAACTGCTGCATTCTGAGTTCTTACTTTTGCATTCTCACTTCTGCGGCTTGCACTTCACTTTTCTCCATTTCAATCACAGCCACCCACTGTCCCCTGCGCTGTTCTGAAAACACGATATGGCCACCGAGAATCTGCGCCACAGCAGCGGCGGGCAGATCGCGATGAAAGCCGAAAAAACGGGTCTTCAGTTCCGTCCATGCCTTCCAGTGATCCCAGCGGGCGGGGCCGGGTTCGTACTTCGTCGAGAAAATCAGTGCGGCTTCATAATTCGAATCATCCTGGCTCGAACGAAAATCCGCCGCGGAGAAGATTTCATCCAGAGAAAAGTCCTCGATGCGTACGACGCGCATTGGGCGCGTGATGTAGCCGAGCCAGGGACGGCTCAATTCATCCGACGCCGGCCATGCCGTAAGCACCCGCGCCATGGGGTAACGCGCCTCCAGAAAACGCTCGCCGTCTTCGTGCATCGTGACGTAATCACGGTAGGCGAGATTATCCTCAGGCGAGAACCCGTATGGAGGATTCCAGAACCACGCTGCTACGAAAGTCAGTGCAACAAACGCTACAGTTGCCCGCCAGAAATTGACTCTCCGCCACAGCGTCGCGACCGAGAGAATAATCACCAGAGGAACGACCGGCAGCATATAACGAGCCAACACTGCCCCGCCGATCAGGGCCATTGCAACAAGAAAAGTCAGAAGAATGACATAGAGCACTATCTGCACCGGGAAACTGATGCGAGAGCGCGCGCCGCCAGAATCTCTCTGCGGCAGCAGCATCCACATCGCCACGGCCATCGCCAGCGTCAACACCCACAAATGGAGATGCCCGACCACTTGCCAAATCCGCATGGCCAGCGCGAGGAGAAAGCGCGTGGGACTGAGAGTCGCAGCCACGTTGTAGCGGAAGAACTCCGGATTGCCGAAGACGTATCCCGTGCGCGCGTAATGATAGGCGTACCAGAGAGCAAGCGGCAGCGCCGGAAGCAGGAGAGAAGCAGTGCGCCGCACCGAACGAAAACGAGGCTGCGGCTCGTCGTCATTGTGCTCATCATTATTAAAGAGCCAGAGCCTTCGCAGCGAACTCTTACGCGCAAGCAGACCAACGGCTTCCCACCCCGCAAGCGCAAGCGGAGCAAGAATCGCAGTCTCTTTCGCCAAGGCAGCGAGGGCGAACCAGAATAGGGTTGCCACCTCTTCGCCGTCGACGTAGGAGGAGAGTCCCCAAAAAATAAGACCTGCAGCGGCCAAATCAACCTGGGCCAGCGAACTCTGGGAAAAAAAAACTGGATACAGCGCAGTGCATAGTGTGGATGCGATCGCGACCTCTGTATTGGCGACGCGCTCGGCCAGCCGAAACACACCCAAAAGCGCGAAGGCCGCGACGACCAGCATTGCAGTTCGCGTGACCAGCGGCGCGTAGCCTACAACCTTCCACCACAGGGCAATCCAGGCGAGCACGAGCGGCGGGTGCGCATTCGAAACGGTGGAATGAGGAATCAAACTTCCCGTGAGCAAGAGGTCGCGTGCCGCGGGAACATAATAGCCAGCCTCGTCCCAGAAGTAGGGCAAGCGCAACAGAGGCAGGTGCAGTAGAAAGATGAATACAAAGATAACCGCGAATACCAGGGCCGGATACGCGCCGGACCAACCAACCGGCCTGCTCCCTTGAGACCGGCGATCCTTCAGAATCTTCCTCCTGGCCTAAGCTGATACCCGGCTGCGACGGCGGCACAAAACGGTTTCTATTTAATGCACCGGGCCTGATGGCGTCATGCGCGGGTCGAGTTTGATTTCCCCGAAGGCGCTCTCATACCCGGAGACGTTCTGCTGCAGAAGCCCGAGCAGGGCTTTGGCTTGTTGCGGGCTGAGGTAGATTCCCTGAAAGTTGCGGATCTCCACCTGGGTTTCGTTCTGCTGTTGCAGTGTGCCAAAGGCCAAAAAGAAGTCCCAGACGTTTACCCGCATCTGCACGCTGTTGGCGTAGGCTTCGCGGTAGTCGGGAGAGTTGATCAGCTTAACGTTGGGTTGTGCGGGAACAGTCATAGAGGGCAGTGTAATGATTCTTGGGGTCGGAAGGGAAGCGGTTCGGGTGGGATCGCTTCCGCGCCAGGAGATATTAGGGAAACTGTGGCTTACTCGGCGGATTTCTACTGACAAAAAGTGTCAGACGGCTTGCGGATTTCTGGCTGAAAGGCGGCTTCCAGAAGTACATGATCCTAAGCTACTTTGCTGAAATAAAAGGGGTTGTAGGATGGGAGTACAGCGGCCAACTGGCGTTCAAAGTGCGAGACTTGAACGCGGTTCCTGAATTGAAATTGTGAGCGCTCTATGACGCCTAAACCTGAAGACGCAGCCACTGACGAAATCATTCTTCCCGAGAATCTTATGCCTCTAGGAGCGGTGCTGGGCCACGGAGTGACGCCGCTCGACGTTAGCATGGTGTTGGCGAAAGTGTTCGGTGTGCAAAATGCGGAAGTCGCCTTGTTACGGCTTGAAGGTGGATTGCTCAAATTTATTTTTCCCGAGCATCTGCGGACCACCGGGGCAATCCCGATCTCCAGCAAGGCAGTTGCGGCTCACACCGCACTGAGCAAGAAAGCGGAAATCTTCAACAACTTTGCGCGGGTCAAGCATGCCAGCATCTTCGAAACGATCAAACCGATCATCGTCGAAGACGATCCTCCGCAGCCGCCACCGCCCATCCAGAAACTAATGTCGGTACCGATTCTCGATCACGAATCCTCGGTGCTGGGAGTAGTCCAGGTCTCCCGCAAAGGCCTCGATCCCCGCTTTACCAAAGACTTCAGCCGCGAAGACCTCCACGACCTGGAATTGGCGGCGGGATTATTGGCCGCCTCGTCGATCATGCAAGCGAACTAAGAAAGTCTGAGTAAGAACGGCTCCCACTAGTCGCCCGCGAAGTTTCCCAGGCTTCGGCGCTGCAAAACCTAAGTTCTTTAGTGGCCTCCGCGACGAACCTTCCCCGCCTCGTCCATCTACCCCTCTGATACCACCCATAAGAATTATGAATTGGACTCCCCGGACCCCTGCCTTTATCGTTCTGCGGATTAGGGAGAGGACTGCGATTTGAACGCTCAAGCGCTCGTCGGGGTCGGGTCACTTTCCCACCGCTGTCCTTGCCCGCGCTTATTATTGTCCGTTGTTCATTACCCGTTAGGAACAGGAGCAACCTGGAAATGACAAAACGAGCCGGCAGGTCCTCTTCGCGCCTGTCGTTGAGAAAGCCATGTTTGAGAAGACCACGTTGGATGAAACGATATGCCGCGATCCTTCTACTCGCCGGATTATTCGCCGCGCTATCGGCGCCATGCCTCGCCGATGAGCCTAAGCCCGATCCCTCCGGCATCGCCACTGGCGACAAAACAAGCGCGGTTGATGCTGCCGGCAATTCGTTTGTCGTCACAGAACCGACCGACAAATCGGCGCCGGATTATGCCGCGAACAAAAAGGCTTATGACGACTATCAGGCCCAAGTGGCGAAGGAGCCACTCGCGGTTAAGCTGGCCGACAGTGTCGGGCATGTGCGCGTGGCGACGAATTTCGCCTGGACTCTCAACACCGGCTATCTCGTCCTCTTCATGCAGGCCGGTTTCGCTTTGCTCACCTGCGGGCTGGTTCGCAAGAAAAATGCCGCCCACCTGATGATGCTGAATTTCGCGGCCTACGTTTTCGCCTTCCTGGCTTATTACGCCGTTGGCTATGCATTCCAGTTTGGAGCCGTTGCCATCAACGCCGCGCCCACAAACCTGGGAGGCATCCCAACGCTCAATCATTTTCTGATCGGCAGCGGGCAGTGGGGATTCGTTGGCGGGAAAGGTTTCTTTCTAACCGGTCCGGCTTACGACAGCGCCAGCAACTGCCTGACGTTATTTGAAGTCGTCTTCATGGAAACCGCCGGCTATATCATCGTAGGCGCGGTTTGCGAGCGAATCACCTTCTGGGCCTTCCTGCTATGTGAGCTTTTCATCGGTGCAATTCTTTACCCGATCTCCGGCTGCTGGACATGGGGCGGGGGATGGCTCTCGCAAGTGGGTTCAACTTTAAATCTGGGCCACGGCTACGTCGACTTTGCAGGATCAACCGTGGTGCATGCGGTCGGCGGATTTTGTGCCATGGCTCTGGCGATTATTCTTGGACCGCGCTTGGGCAAATATGGTCCCGGAGGAAAAATCCGGGTCTTTCCAGCGCACAACATTGTTTATGTGGTCTCTGGCACGTTTATCCTCCTTTTTGGATGGATGGGTTTTAACCCTGGTTCGACGCTCGGCGCGACCGATCTTCGGATCTCGGTGGTCGCAGTGAACACGAACCTGGCCGCGGTCGCGGGCTCTGCGGCTGCGATGCTGGTGTGGTACTTCCTGTTCGGGAAACCGGATATCACCATGGCTTGCAACGGGATGCTCGCGGGCCTGGTCGCAATTACGGCGCCATGCGCCTTTGTGTCTCCGACGTCATCGGTGGTGATTGGCGCGATCGCGGGATGCCTGGTCTGTGCTGGTGTTCTCTTCAACGACCGCGTTCTCAAGATCGACGATCCCTGCGGGGCGATCTCGGTGCACGGTTACTGTGGATGGCTTGGCGCTGTCAGCGTGGGAATCTTCGCCGACGGCGCTTATGGAGCAGGATGGAACGGCGTGGGCGTGACTTCCTATCTCGGCCACGCGGGTCAGGGAGTGACCGGGTTAATCCACGGCGATACGCGCCAGTTTTTATGCCAGCTCATGGGAGCGACCTTATATGCTGCGTGGGCGTTCGGCGCGACCTTCGTCGTCTTCTGGGTGGTCAACAAAGTGAAGAGCATGCGGGTAGCGCCGGAATCGGAAGAAGAAGGTCTCGACGTCCCGGAGTTTGGCATGCCCGGTTATCCCGAAGACGCTGTCGTGACATCGTCGTATTGATACCAATCGGCGAGTCAACCGTTACGATCTAGATGTTGAAGAATTTTCACCAGCGCGAAGTCACAGCGCTCGGCGCGACTCTCTCTAAACATGTAATATGAATTCCGCGTAGGCAGCCTTCCGCCACGCGAAATGTTTGGAGAGAGTTACGAATGCGACAATTGCGCTCTGTCTCGATAGCGATACTACTAACGTCCTGCATCCTTCTTACTGCTGCCCACCCCCAAACTACCGAGAAACCTGATCTCGGCAAACAGCCGACCCTCTACGTGGTTGGCTATGCTCACCTCGACACCGAGTGGCGATGGGAGTATCCCCAGGTCATCAGCGAATACCTGCGCAAGACCATGGAGGATAACTTCACCCTCTTCGATAAATATCCTCATTATGTTTACAACTTCAGCGGCGCCAACCGCTACCGGCTCATGAAGGAATATTTTCCCGCCGATTTTGCCCGGCTGAAAAAATACGTCGATCAAGGCCGATGGTTCCCGGCGGGTTCGTCCATGGAAGAAGGTGACGTGAACACGCCTAGCGCCGAGACCATCATTCGTCAAGTTCTCTACGGCAATAATTGGTTTCGCAAAGAACTGGGCAAGGCCAGCGCGGAATACATGCTGCCCGATTGCTTTGGGTTTCCGTCTTCGCTGCCGACGATCCTAGCGCACTCCGGGGTGAAGGGATTCTCCACGCAGAAGCTGGTGTGGGGATCGTCGGCTCCCGGGGGAGGTCTGGAGTCGCTCGAACGGACGCCGGAAGGCACGCCCTTCAACGTAGGCGTCTGGGTCGGGCCGGATGGCGAAAGCGTGCTGGCGGGTTTGAATCCCGGCGATTACAGCGCTGGTATCTATACCGATCTCACACGGCCACTGCCTGCCTTGCCGCCGAGTGCTGCTCTCGCAGACATTCGAAGAAAAATTGAGCCGCTGGAGCAGAAGCAAGAGGAGGCCGTAAAAAACGGCCGCTTCCTCGATCCGAAAGATGCCGAGGAATTGGCAAATCTGCGGAATCAGAAGGCAGCGTTTACTAAACTTGAGCAGGATCGAAATCTCAGCCATTTTCAGGCCGATTGGGCATCCCGCGTGCTTCAGAACGGGAAAGTCAGCGGCGTATTTACCGATTACCACTACTATGGCACTGGCGATATCGGAGGTACGCCCGACGAAGAATACGTAAAGCGCCTCGAAGCCATCGTAACCAAGGGCATGGCAAGCCTTCCTCCGTTTGATCAAGTTCTCTCGCGAGATCAGCAGCGAATACCGGGACCTTCGGTGAAAGTCGGCGACGGCCCCGTGCATGTGCTCTCAGCCACCGCCGACCAAATGTTTCTCGACATCACTCCAAACGAGGCCGCGGGATTGCCACGCTATACGGGCGAGATGGAACTGACGAATCATTCTGCTGGATCGCTGACATCGCAGGCTTACCAAAAGCGCTGGCTCCGAAAAGAAGAGTTGCTAGCTGATGCTGCGGAAAAAGCTTCACTTGCCGCGGAATGGCTGGGCGCGCGCTCGTATCCACAGCAGCGTTTGAACGATGCCTGGACGCTGGTGATGGGTGGCCACTTTCACGACATCGCGGCCGGCACTGCTTCTCCAAAGTCTTACGAGTTTGCATGGAACGATGACGTGATCGCGATGAACCAGTTTGCCGGTGTCCTCACGAACGCCACTGAAGCAGTCGGCGCCGCGCTGAATACCGAAACGAAAGGCATTCCGTTGGTGGTCTTCAATCCGCTGAACATCGCGCGGGAAGACGTGGTGGAAGCTAGCGTGAACCTCCCCTTTGCCAAACCGAAGTCTGTGCGCGTGACGGGTCCGGGCGGCAAAGAAGTTCCGGCGCAGATTTCGCACGGCAAAGTGATCTTCGTGGCTAAGACGCCATCGGTCGGCTATGCGGTCTATGATGTGCAACCGGGCACCGGGAGTTCCTCGACGTTGCGTGTCTCAGAAAATGAGCTCGAGAACCAGTACTACCGCGTGAAGCTGAACGCCGATGGCGACGTAGCCAGCATTTTCGATAAGTCGATCAACAAGGAACTGCTATCCGCACCTGCGCGTCTCGCCATCTCTTACGATAATCCCGAGCACTGGCCTGCCTGGAATATGGATTGGGAGCAGGAACAGGCCGCGCCGAAGTTGTATGTCAGCGGTCCGGCAAAGATTCGGGTTGTTGAAAATGGTCCGGCGCGCGTGGCTGTGGAAATTTCGCGGGAAACGGCTGGCTCCAAGTTCATTCAGACGATCCGCCTCTCCACAGGCGATGCGGGCAAGCGTGTTGAGTTCGCGAATGCCATCGATTGGAACACCAAAGAATCGAATCTCAAGGCGACTTTTCCTTTGGCAGCGTCGAATCAGATGGCCACCTACAACTGGGACATCGGCACGATCCAGCGCCCTACCGCCGAGCCCAAGAAATTCGAAGTGCCGTCGCACCAGTGGATCGATCTGACTGATGCCTCCGGTGAGTTCGGCGCAACAATCCTCACCGATTGCAAGAACGGATCGGATAAGCCCGACGATCATACGATCCGGCTCACGCTGATCCGCACACCGGGAACGCGTGGCGGTTACGCCGACCAAGCCACGCAGGATATCGGATATCACGAGTTCGTCTACGGAATCGCCGGACACGCCGCCGACTGGCGCAAGGGCCAGACGGACTGGCAAGCGCAGAGACTCAACGATCCGCTCATCGCCTTCGAAGCTTCCAAGCACGCGGGCGCGTTAGGCCGTGAGTTCTCACTGCTGAAAGTAAGTAACCCGCGGATTCGAGTACTGGCGCTGAAGAAGGCGGAGCAGACGGACGAGATCATCGTGCGTTTGGTCGAACTCGACGGCGGGCCGAAAACGGACGTTCGGGTATCGTTTAACGCGCGCCTCACCGCCGCGCGTGAAGTGAATGGTCAAGAGCAGCCGATTGGGCCCGCCAGTCTAGATGGCGGTTCTCTAGTCACCTCATTCTCGGCCTATCAACCGCGCACCTTTGCGGTTCGTCTGGCCGCGCCGCAGGCCAAGGCCACCGCGGTGCGTTTCGTTCCGGTGGCATTGCATTACGATCTTGCTACCGCCAGCAATGACGGCACGAAATCGGACGGTGGATTCGACGGTGAGGGCAATGCGCTGCCCGCCGAAATGTTGCCAGCTGAAATAACTTTCAATGCCGTCGAATTCCATCTTGCTCCTGCGAAGACCGGAATGCCGAATGCGATTGCCGCGAAGGGCCAGACTATCAATCTGCCGGCAGGATCAAGTAATCGCCTCTACCTGCTTGCGGCGTCGTACGGCGGCGATCAGAAAGCAACTTTCAAAGTGGGCGAAGAGAATGTTGAATTGAACATCGAAGACTGGGGTGGATTCATCGGTCAGTGGGATGACCGGCAGTGGAGTTCGAAGGATACCTCGCAAGACGATTACGGCGACATGCTCGGTGTTAAGCCAGGTTTCATCAAGCGTGCGGATCTGGCATGGTACTGTTCGCACCATCACGACGCCGCTGGCGAAAACGTGCCCTACCGTTATTCTTATCTATTTGCGTATCAAATTGATATTCCGGTTGGTGCCCACAGCATTACTTTGCCAAAGAACGAAAAGGTCAGGATTCTGGCCATTTCTGTGGCAGACGAGGCTCCGGCGGTGCAGCCTGCACAGCCGCTTTATGACGTTCTACCTTCTTCTGAGTCAACGATGGCAACGAAATAGCACTGGTGCCCTAGGTAATACCCAGAAAGGGCTATTGCGAACAGGTACCCCCCACGGTACCCTCGCATTGTTAGCCTTTCGTAACGGTGTCGCAGTAGTTCCCCCGGCGGCAGCGAAAAAGATTACTCCCTCGTGAAATCTCTCCCCTGAGCTTTCGTGTTTTTCGGCAATTGTTCATTCGTGTGCGGCGAGGCCGCGGTTCCTATCTTGAAGACAACTCTATCGAGGTGCTTAATGTTGCAGCGTACGCTTTCAGGACTTGTGCTTTACATCCTCTCCGGGGCTCTGGTAGCCCATGCTGGCCAATTCTTGGAGGCGCCTGAATACCCGACCGGGACCAGTCCTCAAGCAGTTGCCGTGGGAGATTTCAATGGCGACGGAAAACTCGATGTTGCGGTCGTGAACGGCAACGCCAACACGGTCAGCGTAATGCTCGGGAACGGCGATGGCACGTTCCAGGCTAAGACGGATTTCGCGACCGGAAGCACGCCCAGAGGCATCGCGGGCGGGCATTTCACCTCGAGCGGCAATCTGGATCTCGCGGTAACCAATTTCGCAAGCAACACAGTCAGTGTTTTACTCGGCAACGGGGACGGTACCTTCCAGGCGAAGAAAGACACTGCCGTCGGCAGCGGGCCGATCGGCATTGCCGTGAGTGACTTTAACAACGACGGAAATTCCGACCTTGTAGTCACCAACTCGACCGACCCCGCGGGCACGGTAAGCGTGCTCTTGGGCCAAGGCAATGGCAGCTTTAGCGCTCAGGTTGCCTACGCCGTAAATTCCACGCCGGTCTCAGTCGCCGTGGGTGACTTCAACGGCGACGGCGTGATGGATCTGGTGGTAGCCAACAATAATACCAACGCTAATGTGGTCACCGTTCTGTTAGGGAATGCGAACGGCACATTCGGGGCAAAGGCATCGCTTCCAGTAGGCAGCGATCCGGTTTCGGTGGCGGTGGCGGACTTTAACAATGATCTCAAGCTCGACATCGTGGTTGCAGACCAGCAGGGCAATACGGTCAGCGTAGTGCTCGGCAATGGAGACGGCACCTTCCAATCCCACGTTGAGTATTTCACTGCGGCATCCCCCAACGGGGTAGTCGTGGGTGACTTCAACGGTGATGGCAAGCTGGACTTAGCCGTATCTGCAGGAAATGGCAACACGGTCAGCGTACTTTGGGGAATGGGCGATGGCACATTTGTAGGACAGGTGAATGCCGGTTCGGGAGACATTCCTCTCGCACTCGCCTCGGGCGACTTCAACGGCGACGGCAAGCTCGACCTAGTCACAGCAAATTCGGGCAGGAATTCCGTCAGCGTGATCCTGAACAACGGAAACGAAACCTTCCAGGCGCGCTCCGATTATCCAGCTGGGGCTGGGCCTTTCTCAGTCGCAGCCGCTGACTTCACATCCAGTGGCATTCTTGATTTGGCTGTAGTAAATACCGGTTCAACCAGCACGGTCTCGATTCTTCTTGGCAACGGCAGTGGTCAGGGCAACGGTACGTTCCAGGGACCGGGCCACTTTAATACTGGTCATGGCAGCAACCCCTACGCGGTTGCAACCGGCGACTTCAATGGAGACGGTATACAAGACATGGTCGTGGCAAATTACGCCACGAATACAATCGGCTACATGCAGGGAGTCGGCGACGGAACGTTCCTGCCTCCCGTCACCACGGCAGTCGGCAGCGGGCCGGCGGCAATCGTGGTTGCGGATTTCAACGGTGACGGCAAGCTCGACCTCGCGGTCGCAAATTTCAATAGCAACAACGTCAGCATCCTTCTGGGCAACGGCAATGGCACTTTCCAGGCGGCAATGAACTATGCCGTCGGAAACGGTCCCATAGCGCTGGCTGCCGGTACCCTCAAAGGAAGCGGGACGCCCATCGATCTCGTGGTGGTGAATGAGAGCGATAACACTATCAGCGTTCTCGTGGGCAAAGGCGATGGTACCTTCCCGCAAGTCGTTGGGCCCTATGCCACGCAAACGCCAGCCGGGGGCAATCCTACCGGAGTGGTGATTGGAGACTTCAACAAAGACGGCAACCTTGACCTCGCGGTGGCCGACTTCATCGCGCAAGAAGTCAGCGTTTTCCTGGGCAACGGCGATGGAACCTTCCAGACTGCCACGACCTATCCGGCGGGTGCGAATCCTTCCTCCATCGTCATGGCTGATTTCAATGGCGACGGCAACCTTGACCTGGCAACCACAAGCACGCCGTCGCCAAGCAATCCTGGAAACCTGGTAACGCTGCTTCTGGGTAATGGCAACGGCACGTTTGGTGCGCCAATCCTATTTGGCGTCGGATCGCTGGCTTACTCCGCAGTAGTGGGAGATTTCAACGGTGACGGAGCTCCGGATATCGCGGTCGCAAACGGCGGCGCAGGCAGCGTCAGCGTGCTTCTCAATACCCAAGGCACAAACATCCAAGTGCAGTCTTCCGCCACACCAGGGGTGTATGGCCAGACCGTTCAGCTGGTCGCCAGCGTACAGGAAAGCGTTCCCAACGGCGCAGCGCCAACTGGTACTGTAACTCTATCGAACGGGAGTACGGTCCTGGGGACGGGAAGTGTGGGAAGCGCACTCACCGTAACCACGAGCACTCTACCGGTCGGTACTAACCAAATTTCGGCGTCGTACACGGGCGATGCCAACTACCTGAAGCACGCTGTCACATTCGTGCAGCAGGTGAACAAGGCGGGCACAACCACTGGGCTTACTACTACCGCCGGTCAATCCTATCCGAATCAGACCGTGACCTTGACTGCCACGGTTTCCTCGAACACGACCGGGGTCCCGACGGGCACCGTGACTTTCATGGATGGTGCGACGGCTTTGCCCACTGTAGCTCTGAACAGCGGAGCGGCTAGCCTGTCGATTGCTCTGCCGCTCGGCGCGAACAACGTCACTGCGGTCTACAACGGAGATACCAACTTCAACGGCAGCACTTCGGGCGCTGTAGGCGACCTCGTGCAGAAAGCCGCGACCACCGTTACTCTGTCGGCTCCTAACGTGGCGAACCTGAACCAGAGCGTCACCTTTACCGCAACGGTCGCGGTTGGAGCTCTTGGAACTCCTACCGGCACGGTTAACTTTATGGACGGAGGATCTCTGGTTGGCACTTCGAGCTTGAATGCCAGCGGAGGTGCGACCTTCTCAACCTCAACTCTGGCTGCTGGCACGAACAACATCACCGCGGTCTACAGTGGTGACACCAACTACGCTTCGTTCACTTCGCAGTCGCGATCTGTGGATGTGACTGGCTTCAGCATCTCTGCGGCGGCGCTGTCGCCCGCCTCAGTGATGCCGGGTTCGTCCTCTACTGCGAAGATCACCATCGTGGGCCTGGGCGGACTCGATCCGTCCACCGTGAAGCTAGCCTGCAGCGTGACTCCGGCTACAAACCCGGCAGCCACTTGCACTCTGGGTGCGACCTCGGTCACCGGCACCACCGGCACCGCGGTTCTGACCGTATCTACGTCCGGACCGCAAGCTGCCCTGTTAACACCTGCTGGCCAACGAGGTTCGGGCGCACTGTTCGCGTTCGGCCTAATCGTTCCGGCCATGTTGCTCGGCGGCGCAGGGATCAGCAAGCCCAATCGCAGAAAGCTTCTGGGCTTCTGCCTGATCTTCCTGGTGCTCGGCGGCTGTATGCTTCAGTCGGCGTGCGGCAGCAGCAGTAGCAGCACCCATACGTCGACGGGCAACTCCGGTACTCCGGCAGGTGCCTATTCCGTAGTCGTAACCGGCACGGCGAACGACGTGAACCAATCAACTCCGTCGATGACGCTCACCGTGCAATAGTTCGGCTTAGCAACTCGCTTTAGTTGCGATGGATCCGCTGTCAAAAGCGGATCCATTTTTTGTGTCCTGAGCTTGATATACTGAGCAAGCGGTTTTGGCGAAGATCGTCTCTACCTTCGCAGCTGCGTCACAATGGCAGGCCGGGATGGTGGAACTGGCAGACACACTAGCCTTAGGAGCTAGCGCCGCAAGGCATGCAGGTTCGAGTCCTGTTCCCGGCACCATTTTCCCTCGACGGCGTGCAACGAGATTAAGATCTTAAACCGCCTGCGCTCCTCGAACTGTCAGACTTTGCTAAGTGGCAATGGTCTTCCGGCAAGTTCGGTTCCATCTGGCGGATCTTCGTAAACTTCCAACTAGGGCTGCCTGATTCTTTCCCGCTTTTCCACACATGTGTTATTTGACTTGAACATCCCCGACTTTACATTGGGTTTCATTGTTGACATTTTAAAATGGTAAGTGTAGTTTTGCGGGCAGTTCGGCGAATCGAAGAATCCGACTTATACCGAGTTATATATCTTCGGGGGGGTTGCTCGCCGACTTCCTAGGGAAATCTTGTTTGCCAGCGTCTAATCGTGGGCACGGGTGTGACTATTTACGCCGTGCATGGTTTTGCGTGCCGATAACTAGGTCCAAGTCCTAGCGCTATTAGGTGAAGATGGGAAGTTTTGCGATCTGAGTTGAACTTGCCAAGTAAGGATGAACTATGCCTGCGAAAAAAATGACTTCCATTCCCGGAAGCAAGAAGGAAATCCTGCCGGGCGCACACGCGGTAGCTCCCGCTCCATCCGATGAGCGACTTGAGGTGACGGTCCGCCTTCGTCCTAAGAATGCTTTACCCGCGGCGGAAGATATGTTGAAGCTGTCGGCTGCTCCCTTGCCGCAACTTTCGCATGAGCAGTATGAAAGTCAGTACAGTGCTGACGCCAAAGATATCGCTTTGATAAGAACGTTCGCGAAGGAAAACAACCTCAACGTAGTTCGGGAAAGTGCGCCGCGGCGAACTGTGATCCTCGCAGGTACCGTTACCGACTTCAACCATGCCTTCGGAGTATCCCTCAAAACTTATTCCTATCCTAACGGAACCTATCGCGGCCGCACGGGGCCGGTGAAAATTCCCACGGAACTCGCGGATGTGGTGGAGGGAGTTTTTGGTCTCGATAACCGCCCTGTGGCAAAGCGGCATGGATCTCGCCCGGACGCGGCAGGCGATGGCGCCCAGCCATTTACAGCGGCACAACTCGCGAAGATTTACAATTTCCTTCCAGGCTTCGATGGTTCCGGCCAGACAATTGGGATTATCGAGTTAGGAGGAGGATATCGACCCTCCGATCTCGACACTTACTTTTCCAATCTTGGTCTCGCCACGCCAACTGTTATCCCAGTCTCCGTCGATGGAGGCGCGAACACCCCAACCACTCCCGATAGCGCCGATGGAGAAGTAGTCCTCGATATACAGGTTGCGGGCGCCGCGGCTCCGGGGGTAAAGATCGTAGTTTACTTCGCCCCGAATGATGCCGCCTCCAATGGTTTTCTCGACGCGATAACCAAGGTGATTCACGACACCGACAATAACCCTTCCGTAATTTCCATAAGTTGGGGCGGCCCCGAGAGTATTTCGACCTCTAACTTCCAAGACCAGTTTAATCAGGCGCTGCAAGCG
Source organism: uncultured Acidobacteriaceae bacterium (assembly GCA_963771965.1). GTDB lineage: Bacteria > Acidobacteriota > Terriglobia > Terriglobales > Acidobacteriaceae > Sulfotelmatobacter. The sequence continues at coordinate 100,349 of CAVYVM010000011.1, read as the reverse complement.
GCGGCCATGTTAGGCATCACGGTGTGCGTAGCAGCGGGAGACAATGGCGCGGCGGACATGGGCCCGAAAGCCTGGGACGGCCTCGCCCATGTCGATTTTCCTTCGGCAAGCCCTTTTGCGCTTTCGTGCGGAGGAACGCGGCTCATCGCAACGAATGGCGCGATCTCAGCCGAGTCGGTCTGGAACCAAAATCAAGCAGACATCTTTGCGCAGGCCGGACCCGATGGCTCGTTTGGCTCAGGCGGCGGTGGGGTCAGTGGCGCTTTTCCACTGCCGGATTATCAGCAGCAAGCAAACGTGCCTGTGTCTTTGAATCCGGCGGGATACCAGGGCCGAGGTGTACCCGATGTCACTGGCGATGGCGACCCGGACTCGGGGTACAACATTCTGGTCGATGGGCAACCGATCCAGGAGGGTGGGACGAGTGCAGTTGCTCCCCTATGGGCTGCACTAATTGCCATCATCAACCAAAAACTGAATGGACGAGTTGGATTTGTAAATCCGCAACTTTACGCGTTACCCTCCAGTTCCGGCGCGTTTCACGACGTTACTATAGGAAACAATCGCGTCAGTTATAAGCGGTTCCAGAACGTTGGTTACGATGCCGGACCGGGGTGGGATGCCGCGAGCGGACTCGGTTCGCCGGACGGCACCGTACTTTCCAGTCTTCTAAAGGCCGGCGTTCCGGCCACTGTTGCAGCATCACCTCGGCCTAAAAGCCGAGAGTCGGTCCGGCTCGCTCGACGGAAGGCTGGCCGTTCTGTAGCTTCTGCTTCCCTTAAGCGCAAGCCTAAAACGCAAGCGCGGCAGCAAGGAAAACAGAAGATATCAACTCGCCGATCGAAAGTTACTCGGTAGGCTTCGGCAAGGTGCAAGCTTCTATCTGCGGCGAAATCGCTTCGCAGTAACAGATGAGTTTTGGGGCCCCGTGTCAGTCCTGCTCAAGATGGAGATGGAATGAGAATCATGAATCACCCTGCACGCGTCATGCAAACCAGCCGCCTTGGACACTGGCTCCCTTCCGATCCAGAAGTTCTGAACCTCTGGCTGAAAAAAACGATCGACGATGCCGAAAAAAAGAAGGCGCCGTTTCATCCAGTGATTCAAGAATTTCAGAAGATGATCGAGACTGACCCGGTGATGCTGATGTACTTCACGCAGATGTTTGAAGAGCAACCGGGCTTTGCGCCGCCGAAGGGCAGCGGCAACGTCAAGATCAAGAATTACCACCAGATGTTGAGGATCATGAACCATGTTCTAACTACCGCCCCTGAATTCAATCTGACCGGTATGGTGGGATTCCCCCATCAATGCAATTCTCGATTTTCCCATGATCACTCCGGCGGGGCTCGCGGCTTTCATGGCACCTAAAGTCAACGCGATGTTCAAGAAGGTTCTCAAAGTTTGGACTGAATTCCTCGACTCGCCGGATTCTCGCTATGTCCTGAATGACTCGCCGACAGGCTGGCTATCTAAAGAAGCTCTGAAGAAGATTAATATCGATGATTTTGTTCATGATCCCAAAGCTCCGTATTTTGGTTTCAAGTCTTGGAATGATTTTTTTATTCGCGAATTTAAACCGGGTGTGCGGCCCGTGGCTGGCGCCCCCAATGCGATCGCGAGCGCCTGTGAAGCCGCACCCTTCGCCATCAGCACTCAGGTGAAAGAAAACGATACATTCTGGATTAAATCGCAGCCCTATTCCTTAAGACATTTACTCGACGGCAAATTCGTGGAGCAGTTTAAGGGAGGCACTGTCTACCAGGCGTTCCTCAGCGCAGAGAACTACCACCGCTGGCATACTCCCGTTACAGGCACCATCAAAATGATTCATCAGGTGGAAGGCACTTACTACGCGGAAGCGGCTGTGGAAGGCTTTGACCCTGCCGGTCCCAACAACTCGCAGGGTTACATCGCGCACGTGGCTACCCGCGCCATCATTTTCATTGAGGCAGAGGAGCCGGCAATCGGGTTGATGAGTTTGATCCCCATCGGAATGGCGGAAGTATCTTCGTGCATTGTTACGGTAAAAGAAGGGCAAAAGGTTAAAAAAGGCGACCAGATTGGTTATTTCCAATTCGGAGGATCGACTCACTGCCTGGTATTCAGGCCCGGAGTAATTGCCGAATTTGCGTTGCAGGCAATCCCGCAAGGAGAAAACGGAGCGAACTCAACTCTCGTCAAAATAAATTCGCTGCTCGCAACCGCTACTTGATATTCCAAACATGGAGTTACTTTTTTCTGATGTTGAGATTCAGTGGCTCCCGGTCATCGAATCTCTCCGCAGGACAACGACGAGCTAGCCAGTTATTCCGGAGGTCACCGTGGATCGACATCGGAGTAAGTCAGCGGTCAGGCAAGGATTTGTTTTTTTATTCTGCTTTGGATTTATAAGTCTTGGAGTCTCGCGGCAAACTTTCGCAGGGAATCCCAGCGTAGACGTATCTTGCTCGTCCAAGAACACAATTCATGCTGACGTCGTGGCGCTCGATCAGGTGATCATGGTCAACCGGTTCGGAACGGTGCGGCCTGAGGGCATGATCTACGCTCTGCTTGGGGACGTCCGGCCCATTAAAGGCTATGACTTCGAACCCGGCAACGTGCAATTGAGGCCTGACAAGCGCCCGCGCCCGCTGGTACTGCGCGTTCATGAGGGAGATTGTCTCGAGATTGCGTTCCAGAATTTTCTAAGTAAAGATGCACAGCCCTGGGCCACGGGGGTTACAAGCCTGCAGGCCGTGACCCGCAACGCTTCGATCCATGTAGCGGGAATGCAATTGGTGAAAGGCATCGCCGACGATGGAACCTATGTTGGAGCCAATCCCAAGGTAAAGGAAAATTTTAGCGGTGTCGTGCCTCCTGGTGGCTCAGCCACCTACACGCTATATGCCGCCGCTCAAGGTTCGTACCTGATGTACAGCACGCCCGGTGATTTCAACGGTTTCAATAGCCCACCGCCAGCACCAAATGAGCAATTGACCCTGGGCCTGTTTGGCGCTGTGAATGTTGAGCCTCCGGGGAGCGAATGGTATCGCAGCCAAACCAGCCATGATGACTTTCTTCGCGCCGCAAAAAAGATTCCTGATGCTCAAAGCTTGACCGGCTATCGCTACGAGATTAATTACGACGCCACAGACTCGAGCGGCAAGCCGATCTTAAAGATGCTCGACAAGAATAATCAGATCGTCTACGGCGATTTGACCGCAGTAATCACCGGACCCAATCATGGCATGCTACCCAAGCGGCCTGAGAATCCGGCGCTGCCTCACCGCGAGTATCCCTACCGGGAAATTACCGTTCACTACCACGAATCGCAGGATGTTGTGCAGGCATTTCCCTGGGCCTACGACCCAAACAACTCGCAGATTGCCGATGTCAACGCAGGTCTCGACGGATTCGCCATCAATTACGGCGCTGCGGGCATTACGGCCGAGATCGTGGCGAACCGGCTTCACTTGGGTCCGGCGCGCGATTGCCAGGATTGCAAGTTCGAAGAATTTTTCTTGAACTCATGGACCGGCGGCGATCCCGCAATGATCGTCGACAACCCGGCCAACCTTCCATGTAATGACGATCCACCGAAGTACCAGATGCTGGCGATCTCCGAGGGGAGCACGACGAACCCGTGTACGCCGGCCAATACTCCACCCGCGACGAAGGCGTGGTACCCGGATGATCCGTCGAATGTTTATCACAGCTACTTGGGCGATCACGTCCAATTCCAGATTGTCCACGCAGGTGCGTCGGTGCATCACGTGCATCATCATCACGCGCACCAGTGGGTGCACACACCCGACAGTCCCGACACCAGCTATCTCGATAGCCAGGCAATCGGGCCGGGTTCGTCATTTACTCTCGACCTGGTCTACCAAGGCAGCGGTAATTTAAACCTGACCGCCGGCGATTCGATTTTCCATTGTCATTTTTATCCGCACTTCGCGGCTGGCATGTGGGCGTTATTCCGTGTGCACGATGTTTTTGAAGAAGGCACTGCCCTCGATGCCAATGGCCGCCCGTTGCCGGGGTCGCGTGCCTTGCCGGACGCTGAAATCAAGACGGGAACCCCCATCCCCGCCGTGATTCCGCTGCCCACGCAAGGAATGGCCCCGATGCCGGAGAAGGTCGAGATTGTCGATGGCCAAGTTCGCGTGGACGGGCCGGGGCATCCCGGTTTTCCATTCTTTGTGCCCGGAATTGCCGGTCACCGCCCACCACATCCGCCGCTGGATTTTGCCAAGGAAGATGATGGTGAGGAGTTGGACGGCGGTCTGCCGCGTCACCTTATTCTCAACGCCAATATAACGATTGAGAAGCCCACCACCACCGATTTTACCAAGGACATCGACTCAATCAGCGCCATCCAAGTACCGGAAGCAGGGACGCCGCAGGAGCAGACGGCGATGCAGTTTTTCGGTCAGCGCGCACACAAGAGCTATACACCGCTCGGCGCGCCGGCGGATTTTGTGGTGAACGGTCTTCCACGCAAGTCTGCGACGAATCCCACGGGCGCACAGTCTGGAGCTCCTTTCGCTGACCCGGGCGTGGATGAAAACGGAAACGCCGTTGGCGATCTACTGAATGGCAAGCCTCGCCGGTACAAAGGCGTCAACCTTCAGATCAATGCGGTGCTGAACAAGAAAGGCTGGCACTATCCGCAGCAGCGGATGATCGCTCTTTGGGCCGACGTCGAGGCCATTCGGAACGGTACCCTGGCTCCGGAACCATTCTTCTTTCGCGCCAATGCCGGTGACTTAGTGGAGTACTGGCATTCCAACTTAGTGCCGGCGTACTACGAATTGGACGACTTCCAAGTGCGTACGCCTACCGACATTCTTGGTCAGCACATTCATCTGGTGAAGTTCGACGTGCTGGCCTCGGACGGCGCTTCCAACGGCTTCAACTATGAGGACGGCACATTCAGTCCCGACGAAGTTCGCAGCCGGATTCAGGGCATTAATGAAACCGGCGGTCTCTGCACCTCGTACGATTGGTCATCGCAGACTTGCACATCGAAGATGAAGCTCGCGCCGAAGGCTATCAAAGCCTTTGGCAATGGGCCTAAGAATGGTCCGCAAGATATGTGGCTGGGGGCGCAGGCCACGGTGCAGCGCTGGTATGTCGATTCAAGGTTTAACAGCCAAAACAATGACGACCGCACTTATCTGACGATTTTTACCCACGACCATTTCGGTCCTTCGACGCACCAGGAGTCCGGACTCTACGGCGGATTGCTCATTGAGCCCCGCTGCTCGGTTTGGACTTCGCCAGACGGCAAGCAACAGTATGGATCGAGGGATGATGGCGGGCCGACCAGCTATGCCGCGAACATTATTCCGTCGGTGAAGCCCTCCGGCGATTACTCAGCCACGGGCTGCAAGCCGATCGAGAGCTACCGTGAATTCGCGCTGGCGTGGGGAGATCTGCAATTGGTGTATCAACCCACCAGCAAAAGCCAGGCGGATTGTTACCCCGGTCAAACTCCCAACACTACTGAGTGCAAGCCTTTGCCGCCCGGAGGCACTTATACCGGATGGGCCGATCCCGCTAATTCGATTAACTGCCCCGGCTGCTCAGTCACAATGCCCACGTCCTCGGATCCACCGTACATAAAGATGAATAATGGCTTCGGTTATGCCAACTCGCCTCCGACGCCTCGTCTGGTAAGCGACTTCGGCAACGGCGTTTTCTCGATGAACTATCGTGCCGAGCCGCTGCCATTGCGAGTATTCGTTCCGCCAGCCGGCGCGAACCCGGCAGCCACATCGCTTGCGACCGATCTTTCGCATGCGTTTCGTTCGATTCCTCGATACGACCCGGCGATGAGCACGCAGCCCAAGGCGCTCAGCTTGTTGGATCCCTCTTGTCACGGAGCTTCGTGCTTCAAGTTCCCAGTCGATTGTCATAGTCCTAAGGTCGGGCCGGGGCCTGAAAACGGCTGCGGAGTGCTGCCCACCGATCCCTACACGCCGCTCTTCAGTGCCTACGAGGGCGATGACGTTCAGGTCCGCGTACTCGCAGGAGCGCACACCTCTATGCACGATTTCACGCTGCATGGAATGAAGTGGCTTTTCGAGCCTTTCAATAAGAACTCTGGTTACCGCAATAGCCAGTTTGTAATTCTCTCCGAGCACTACGAATTTCTTTTCAAGATGCCGCCGGTTGCGCCAGGGCAGCCCAAGCAAGCAACCGCTGACTATATCTACAACCCGAGCGCTTCGTTCGAAGGCCTGGTGAATGGCACGTGGGGAATTCTGCGCTCGTACAGGTCAGACGCTCCAAACCTCGCGCGGCTACCAAACAATCCCACTGCGTCTCCAGCGGCGTCGGCCATTAGCGTTCCACCGGGTACACCGAAATGTTCGGGCAGTGCCATAGTCCAGCCAGTGTCCGAACCTCCGTGTCTGCGGGAATTCAATGTGGTTGCGGTAAGTGCTCGTGAGGCTTTCGGAGACAGCAACGGCTTGGTCTACAACTCGCGAGGCGCGCAGACTACCGCAATCCCGACGAGCGGATCGTCCGCTCCGAATCCTACTTTCGGCAACAATCCTTTATATGACCCCGACGCGCTGGTTTACGTGCTCGCAGACAGCAATGGAAAGCCCCTTTCCCCAAAAAATCCCGAACCTCTGGTACTGCGCGCCAACGCTGGCGATTGGATCAAGATCAAACTGACAAACGATTTTCATTCAACGGATCCGGTTTTCAACACTGATCAAAAGGTGGCGAGAGTTGACCAATACACTAGCGGGTATAACCAGTTCCCAGTGAAGACTTCCACCTCCGTTGGGCTGCATCCGCAGTTGGTTGGGTTTGATGTAACCAGAGCGAATGGATTGAACGCTGGATTGAATCCAGTGCAGACGGCCGCGCCAGGCGAACCCGTGGAATATCTCTGGTATGCCGGCGACTTACGGTATGTTGGCGGAAAGTGGATCGCGGAACCAATGGAACTTGGGGCCATCAACCTGATGCCCTCCGATCCGCTGTCTCAGGTTTATCACGGCTTGTTCGGTTCGCTAGTGATCGAGCCGAAGGGATCAACCTGGCGAGCGGATACGGACTATCGCGCATCGGGAACGGTATTCCCCGCCAATGGCACACCGTTCCGCGAGTTCGTGTTGATGGCGCAGGATGATATCAACATGCTCGTCAATGGCAATTCATTTTACAAATCGGCCCCGGGTAATGGTCTCTCTGCATTCAATTACCGTAGCGAGCCGTTTGCCTTTCGCTTCGGAACTTTCATGAATGGTGCGATGGGAAGCATCGCGCCCGCAAACTGGGGCGATCTATCCCTGACCGACCTCACGAATATCGGGAATTTTCAATTCAGCAGTATGGATACGACGCTGGCAACATCTGACACTTTAGTCGCTGCCGACCCACAAACTCCTGTTTTCCGCGCTCCGGGCGGAATGCCGGTTCGTTTTCGCCTGGTCGATCCCGGAGGCATCGGCGATAACCAGCAAGTCTTCGAACTGACGGGACACGTCTGGGAAGAGGAACCGTTCCAGCAGAATTCGACTGTGCTTGGACACAACCCGCTCTCGCAACACAGCGGAACCACGGGCGCTTACGGCCCAACCTCGCACTACAACATTCTGATCGACAGCGCGGGCGGAGCCGGCAAGATTCCCGGCGATTATCGCTACAGAAGTTGGACCGCCAATCAGTATCAGGTCGGCATGTGGGGTTTATTCCGCGTGGGACCGGCAACCTGCTCGGCTCAGTGTCCCGACACCATCACGATAAGCTCGGTGCAAGCATCTGGTTCGAAGTTCGTTGTTCAAGGAGTACTCACAGTTTCTCCAGAGACGCGAACCTTCGCCAACTCTGTGACGATCCATTACGGCGACCAGTCCGGAGAAGCTACAGTCAATTCTGCGGACGGCACATGGACATTCAATGCCCCCGGTTCCATTCCGGCCACACTCACCGCTGTTAGCAAGAATGCCGGCGAAGCCGTCTACTCCAGTTATCGAACGGAGTCGCCGGTGGTTCCGAAGAGCGTGCGGGCGAAGCCAAAGGAGAAGCGCAAATTCACGCGCAGGTAACGGAAAGTGAGTGTACGACTCAAACTCGGAAGTTGCCCGCTGTCAGCCGCTCTGGCAGTAATGTGTGTCGCTGCGTCTTTGTCGTACGCGCAGACGGCACCGTTACCGGCGCGAGTAGTCGAAGAGGGAATTGCGGTTGAATTCGCGACTGACGGTACGGCAACCCCTGGCCAAACTCGCTCGGGAGACGATGTGCGCTTTCGCTTTCGCGTCTCCGATACCGCCAGCGGGAGCCCTCTGCAAGGGCTGAAGCCGGCCGCGTGGCTGGATTTGCGGCGACCAGGGCAGCCCTCCGACTCAAAGAGTTGCACGAAAAAGGTCGCAGCGTTCCTTGGCGACAGTTTAGTGTCGGTGCCGCAGGTCGATCTCAATGCGTGGTACGTGCTGGCGATGAATGAAGATGCCAGTATTTCGGTGGTCAATCCGCGCTTTGGATTCGGTGGCTCCCAGCTTCTTACCATGGTGTTTCTCGATGGCCCGGCTGAGGACTGGGCGCTCACCGTCGATCAGCAACGCCTTTTCGTTTCTGTGCCAGACTCGGGACGTGTCGCAGTTGTAGATGCCGCTTCGTGGAAAATTGTGGCTCGACTCGATGTGACCTCTCGTCCGGGGCGGGTCGCGCTTCAGCCGGACGAGAAATATCTTTGGGTTTCCGACCCTGCGGGAATCACGGCATTCGATCGCCAGACGCTGAAGGCTTCTGCACGCATTCCAACAGGTGCGGGGCCACACGAGTTCGCATTCAGTTCAGACAGCCGTTTCGTTTTTGTCACCAATCACGACGCCGGCTCGGTATCGGTAATCGATGACGCAGAAGGCCGCAAGATCGCCGACGTTTCCACGAGTGGCCACCCTTCGTCAGTGACATTTTCCGAACTGTCCCGCACTGCTTATGTCGCCAACGACGATGACGCCGGAATCATCGCGGTGAATACGCGCGGTAGGATTGTCGCGAACATAAAAGCGAGTCTAGGTATTCGTCAGATTCGCGCAGCGCCAGGCGGAAGGTGGATTTTCGCAGTAAGCCCCGGCAAAGAGCAGTTACACATTATCGATGCGTCATCGAATCGTCTGGTGCAGACCGGCGTGATTCATGGCGGGCCGGACCAAGTTACATTCTCCAGCACACTCGCCTATGTGCGTCGTCGTTCCGATGCAACCGTGATGATGGTGCCTCTCGATCGCATTGGTTCTCAGGGTGCGCCTTTGCCGCTCGTGGATGTCACCGGCGGCCAGCTTCCTTTTTCGCAAGGCTCGCGGTCGACTCCTGCGGATTCCATCGTCCGCGTCCCCGGGTCAAATGCCGTGCTGATGGCGAATCCCGCCGATCGTGCTGTGTATTACTACCAGGAAGGCATGGCCGCGCCGATGGGGCAGTTTCAGAATTACGGCCATGAGCCGCGCGCGGTCATGACGGTTGATCGCAGCCTCGAAGAGGAATCGCCCGGTCTCTACCAGACGGTTGGGCGGGTGCCGGAGGCGGGCGTGTATGACGTTGTATTTTTCTTGGACTCGCCACGGGTCGTGCATTGTTTCGAGTTTGAGGCCGCTTCGGCAAGCGGCGAGCCGGCAAAACCCAAAGCCATCGTGGTGCTTTCGGCCAGCGATAAAAACTTGCAGGCCGGACAAGCCGCGCGGCTCCGATTTCAGGTTATCGACGGAGCTACGCACGATCCAATCAAGAATCTCCACGATCTGCGGGCTCTCGTGTTCGAGCAACCGGGAGTCTGGCAAACGCGGCAGGCTCTCATCGAGTCCGCGCCCGGTTTCTACGAAACAGAGTTTACTCCGCCTTCTTCGGGCGTCTATCAAGCTTACTTCGAATCGCCTTCTCTCGGACTGCGCTTTAACAGTCCGCACGTTGTGACTTTCATCGCGAACGACCAGGGCCAGACCAAATCGCAAACCATAGGAGCACCTTAATGAGCACGACTGGGAACGTAACGCCAGCGGCCGCGCCTGAGCAGCCCAAAGCCAGCGACGAGCAGATCGTCAGTTACAAGATTCACCCCGGCCTAGGCATTGCGCGCGTCGGAAACAGTCCCACCGAATTTTACGTAGGGCCGCTCGCGCCCGGGGAAGTTCCCAGCCCGGAAGGCGGATTCAAGGATAAGATGGGCCGCATCAAGCGGCAGGCGGCGGAGTTCCGCGTCTTTGGTTACAACAAAGATGGGGTTGCGGTAAAGGAGATCACGGCTGACGACGCAGAGATCGTCTGGAATGTTCACCTCGTGAATCGCAAGGCCGAACATTTTCAGTTCGCCGGACGCTGGTGGCAGAGTCAATATCCGGAGTGGTATAAAGACGATCCCAACAATCCTCCGCTGCGCAACCAGGAGATTCTCGATCCAGATGAGCGGGCAAGAAAGTTGGTGATCGATCCCGGCCCACGCGAGATCAAGGGCCGCCGCGTCAAAGGCGAGGATTACCAGTTTGACGATGGCACATTTGGTCCGTTGCCTTACACGGTGGTCTCACTCGCATCGCTGGCGGAGTTGGGTTCCAGCCCCAGCACGGCTGATCGCATTAAAGGCAGCCGCACCGGCAATATTAATCAGATCTATAACAATCCTGGCAACGATCCGGGCCCGAAGATCGCTGAACTTTGGAAGAAATATCCCGGCCAGGTGATTCCGCCGGTGACAGTGTCTCCCAAGGTCCAGGTTCCTCTGGGAGAATTACAGACAGATGAAGAAGGCCGCTTATGGGTGCTGGGCGGACTCGGCAACTCCGATTCCGTTATGCCTCTCAATGACATCGGTTTCCTGAATGTTGGAAACTACTATGCTAACAACGACTATTGGTATGACGATACCTCTGACGGCCCGGTGACGGCCTCCGTGATTCTAAAAGATGGGAGTTCTTTCGAGGCCGAGCCCGCGTGGGTGTTAGTCGCTCCCCCAAAGTATCCCGTTGCCGCGCGATGTCTCACGACGTTGTACGAGATCGCCGAAGAGACATGGACCAAGAAGAATGGCGGACCTAAAGGCGATGCGCAACCCTCGTTCACGAATGATATCTATCCGGTGCTGGCGCGCCTTCAGCAGTATCACTGGCTCAACGCAGCAGCCTTCCGGGGGCACGGTCCGGGGCCGGGACAGGGTGGTGACTTTTTCGACCCGCCCCTTGCACCGCTGTATACCAAAGGCAAAGCGTACAGTGCTTTGAAAAAGAAGATTATCGGCCGCCTGCGCCCACCGGAGCTATTGGGCGTTCCAGATTCCAAGACTACTGACACCCGCGAATCGAGACAATGGGCAAGCTCGAAGTACATGCCACAGATGTCCGGTGACGGCGGAGAGGCGTCGGTAACCCAGGACAGTTCGCCGACCTCTCCTTCGGGCGAGTTCTATGGCAGTTATTACGTCACTTGGCTGACGCTCACGAAAACGCAATACAGAAACTTTCAACTGTGGGCAGATGATAACTTCAAGGACGACTGGCCGGGATCGGAGCCCAAGGTGATCCCTATCTGGAAGTATCCAATCGCCGAGCAGCCTGCCATGATCGATAAAGGTGCACTCGACCCTTGCATTGGTGGCGCATTCTATCCGGGTATCGAGATTACTTATATCGCCACTTATCCTGAAACTTGGTCCGGCCTATGTCGCCTCGACCAGAAGAAATTCGCGCCGGGTGATATCACCCGCTGGATGGCGCTTCCCTGGCAAGCCGATTTTTCCGAGTGTAATACCAATTGGTGGCCAGCGGCGCGGCCGGACAACGTTGTGCCGGAAGCTGATTACGAACAAATCCTCGCCACTTACAGTGAGGCGCTCGAAGGAAACCTTGAAGCTGTTCTCGCGAACCGCCCGCTGTGGATTCGAGGTATCGCCACGGTATCACCGGCCCTCGACAACGCGATGGTCCACGCCTGGAAAGATTTCGGATTCATTGTGCCGAAGAAGTATCCGCGCGAAGGGCCCAACGCGCAGACCGCTTACGTCGAGACCGAGCGCTCGCCCTATGCGACCGCGACGATTCGAGATGCTTTCTACTATCTGATGAATATTGAGACCCATGAAGGCTTCCTGCCCAAGGCGCACGAGATGGTGAAAGGCATGTTGAAAGAGGCATGGCGGAATCAGGAACTTATGATGGCCGATCCCGAACAAGTGTGGAAGTTCTTCCCCTTCACACAGGATGCGTTCGATGCGCGCATGCAACTGATCTACGACAACTACGTGCGCGACAATCAGGATCCCGATGTCTTTGCTGCCGATTTACAATTCCCTCTGGCCAAGATTATCGACAATGTGCTGCAGTTCGCCCCTTTCAATCAACTCGATGGCGCGTGGCTTCGTCACATTACGCCCGACGGCAAGAGCCTTACTTATCTTGCTTGCTTGGTGAATTGGATTCAAGCGGGATGCCCGATTGAAGGCGATCTGCGCGCGAAAGCGGCCGTTGCTGCCGCACCTTTGCGCCCACCGAGGCCATTCCGTTATCCGTGGGGCATGGGGAAAGTCCACTAATGGCAGATTGTGGAATGAGAGAACGCGCGTGTGTGGTCGTGTTAGGCGCAGGTCCGAGTGGATCGGCGGCTGCAGCCGAATTGGCCCGCCGAGGGTGGCCGACGTTGCTTGTCGGACGAAGTTGCGATCGCCGTCCGAACATCGGCGAGTGTCTGCCGCCAAGCATCCGTCCGACGCTGGAGAAGGCTGGTGTGTGGGAAACATTTCTGCGGGCCGGTCATACTCCATCGGTCGGCATTCGTTCGAGTTGGGGATCGCGTGAGCTAGCTGATCGCGATTTTCTGCTGAGCCCTTATGGGGCAGGTTGGCATATCGACCGCACCCACTTCGATGCCATGATGCGTGACTCTGCCCTGTTCAGCGGAGCTGAGTGGCTCGAGTGCTTGGCTCTTCGTGATGTCGAACCGACCGCCAGCGGTTGGCGGATTAAGCTCTCTACCGATTCGGGCGATTGTTCGGTCGGTACTCCCTTCATCATCGACGCAACGGGGCGAGCCTCCGTCTTTGCTCGCCGCGTCGGCGCCAAACGGATTGTGATGGATCGCCTTGTAGGCGCAGCGGGATACTTTTCTTTCGGTGCCACGCCCTCGTCGATGGAGCCGGTATTGCTTCTGGAAGCGGCGAAAAATGGATGGTGGTACACGGCCCCGCTGCCCGAGGGAAAGCTGATTGCGGTCTTTCTGACAGACGCGGACTTTATCCAGCACGAGAAACTCACCCAGCCGGACCGGTGGATGGCGCAACTCTCCTCGACGGTCGAACAGAGCCAGCGTATTCAGAAGCATGGACTGTCTCTCGAGGGCGAGATTCGCATCGTACCAGCAGAAAGCTCTTTCCTCGACCGCGTCGCAGGAGACGGTTGGCTCGCGGCAGGGGATGCTGCAGCATCCTTCGATCCTTTATCGGCGCAGGGAATAACGTCGGCCATTAACTCCGGCCTGGATGTCGCTCATGCCGCTGCCGCGTGGTTGAGTGGAGATCAAAAGGCGCTTATAGCCTATGCGGATCGCGTGCGCCGAAGTTATGCCGAATATCTGACCCACCGCAGTGTCTATTACCAAATCGAACGGCGATGGCTAAATGGCGACTTTTGGAAGACGCGACACGCGCTTCCCTCAATCTTTTCGGCGAGAGGGACATCCGCGTGCGCGTGAGAGTCTGGACGTTCTCGTTTGCGCTGTCCCTGGCGCAAGTATTCTCCGCGCTCTCCGTTGCCGAACAACCGCGTGTTCCCGACACTGCTGTTCAAGATCAAGACGGCCGCCGCCTCTCGTTCTATAGCGATCTCGTTAAAGGGCACACCGTGGCGATCGATTTCATTTTCACAACGTGCGCAACTGTCTGCCCTATGCTCACCGCGAATTTTTGGCAAGTGCAGAAAGAATTGGGAGATAACGCGCGCGATGTGCGGCTGATCTCGATTAGCGTCGACCCGGCAATCGATACTCCGGCGCGGCTGAAGCGTTTTGCCGACCAGTATCACGCCGCGCCCGGATGGTCGTTCATCACCGGCGATAAGAACGAAATCGACAGATTATTAAGCGCTCTCGGTGTGCCGCTACAAAACAAGCTGGAGCACACGCCCGCCGTGTTGATCGGCAATGATGTCTCTGGACACTGGCAGCGCATAAGTGGATTGGCGTCTTCCTCGGTAATTCTGCATGCCGTGGAAGACGCCGCGGCAAGTCAGCCGGAGAGCTCCGCGGCGACCCAAGCCGCCGCTTATTTCCCGAACGTAGAACTGCTTACCCAGGATGGCGTCAAGGTGCACTTCTTTGACGACGTGCTCCGGGAAAAGACCGTCTTAATCAATTTTCTATTCACCTCGTGTACCGCAATCTGCTCTCCGATGACGGCAAATCTTGCGCGTGTGCAGAAACGCCTAGGCGAGCGTGTCGGACGCGATATTGTCATGATTTCTATCACTGTCGATCCGGAAGCCGACACGCCGTCAGTGCTCAAAAGCTACGCTGCGAAGTTCGGAGCCAAACCAGGCTGGTATTTTCTTACCGGCAGCAAGACGAACGTTGATGCAGTCTTGTCCAAACTCGGTGGCTACGTCAAGGACAAGAACCAGCACTCCAGCGTACTGATCGTCGGCAATGTCGCGCACGGGGGCTGGCAGAAAATGCTAGCTATCGGTAACCCGGACACGATTGCCAACGTGGCCCTCGATCTTGCCCGGTGACCGGAATCCCGATAGCTGGAATAATTCCGGAATGATCAGAGGATCCCTACTGATCGCCGCGTTGCTTTGGACCGGTCTTAATTACTACCCGAGCTACTACTCAAGAGCACGGGCGCGAAATATATCGGCGTGGCACGTTGGCGGGTTCGAGCGTCGGTACAGCCGCGATTGGCACAGATGATGTGCCCCTGCCGTCGTCATCGTTCTCTTGCGCAATCTGTCATGGAACTCACGGCGAGGGTGGACGTGAGAGTGGCGTCGACACGCCGCCGTTGAACTGGAAGCGGCTGACTTCGCCATCCGTCTCGTCAGTCACCGGAAGACGAAGAGACGCATATACTCCCGAGACCCTCCGGCGGGCAATCACTGCGGGCGTGGACCCCTCCGGAGCACACCTGTACCCGGGCATGCCGCGTTACGCCATGCCGGACAAAGATCTCACCGAACTGCTGGCATACCTCGAACGCCTCGGCGACGATCAAGACACCGACCCCGGAGTGACAGCCACGAGCATTCGGATAGGCGCGGCGCTTCCTCTGAGCGGACCGCTCGCGCCGGCGGGACGAAGCATTCGCGAGACCCTCGAACGTGTTTTCGCTGAGGCCTCGCGCAATGGTGGGATCTATGGACGGAGCATCGATCTCGTAGCGGAAGACTCGCTAGGGACCGCTGCCGGCCTGCTCGACGCAACCCGCCACTTAGTTAACGATGATCGCGTCTTTGCCATGGCCGCAAGTCTTCACGCGGGCAGCAGCGCGGACGCAGTTCGTCTGTTGGAGGGTGCGGAGGTCCCTCTCATCGGACCGGTGGGCCTGTCGCCACATGAGAACGGCATACCCAATGCTTACGTGTTTTACTTGCTGCCGAGTTTTTATGACCAGGCTCGCGCGATTGTCGATTTCATCGCGGCGCGCGATGCACCACGCCGTCCGCGTCTCGCGGTGATCTACGGAGAGACCAACATCGACCGTGATGTTGTGGAAGGGTTCCGCGCTCAAGCGGCGCTTCACGGATTGGAAATTGTTGCAGAGGCGCGCGACGCTCCGAATGCGACTGGCGCGGTTCTTTCCAGGCAACCCGATTATCTGATTTTTGCAGGAGATGGCGTTAGTATCGCGGATGTTGCCAAGATCCTGGACCAGAGCAACCCCGCTATAGTCTTGGTCGGCTTCATCTCCACAGAGGAAAGCGGCATAGCATCGCTGCCATCGCGTGTAGCCGCTCACGCGCTGTTTGCCGCACCGACTCTGCCCCCGGACTCCTCCCACGCTGCTGCTTTCTTCTCGCTTATGCAAGCCGGGCATTTTCCAAAAACCTATCTCGGCTTTCGATCCGCGACGTTCGCTGCTGGCATTGTTCTCTTGCAGGCACTCCGTTCCAGCGGAAGCCGTCCCAACCGCGACGAACTGGTGCGCACGCTGGAGCACCTTCAGCACTTCGAAACTGGTGTAACGGCGCCTCTAACGTTCAGCCCAAATCAGCGCGTCGGCAGCGCTGGAGCAGTTATTTTGGCGCTCGATCCAGGCAGCCACGACTTCGTTGCAGTGAGCGGCTGGATCACTCCGCAGACCGGACGCTAGGCAAGCGCCTGCACGGCAAAAGACTGACACTCGGCCTGAAGCAGAGCGAACAGTTGATCCATGTGCTCTTGCCTGGTGCGAAAGTTCACCGGATTGATGCGAAACCACGATTTTCCTTTTAGCTCAGTGGTTGAAATCCAGAACCTGCCACCTCGCTCGATTCGCTGTGCTACCTCGGCATGCAGCTTCTTCGAATCCTCTTCGGAAATATCTGTGCCTTTGTAGCGAATGCAGATCGCCGACATCGGTGGGACGCAGGCCGGCTCGAACTCAGGATGCTTCTCAGCCAGAGCATAAAGATACTTTGCCTGGTGAACATTGTTGTCGATCCATTCCCCGATTTGCCGTGCGCCATATCGTTTGAAGCTCATCCAAACTTTCAGGCTGCGAAAACGGCGCGATTGCTCGAAGCCATGCACATAATACTGGTAGCGCTCATTGGCTTGGTCGAGCTCGTCGGTAAGATACGAAGGTTTTATGCCGAAGGAGGCCGTGAGCCGGTGCTGATCTTTAACCAGCACTGCTCCGGCATCAAGTGGAGCGTAGAACCACTTGTGCGGATCGATGGTAATGGAATCCGCTAACTCGAGGCCACGGTCGCGCATCGGCCACTGGTGCGAAAGCAGCATCCCTCCGCCGTACGCTGCATCCACATGTAGCCACAGGCCCTCGCGATCGGCGATGCGACGCAGCGCCCGGACATCATCGACCGCGCCGGTGTTCGTAGTTCCGAACAACGCCGCAATACACATCGGACGAATGCCATTTTCCTTATCTTTCGCGATCGCGTCCTCAAGCGCATCGAGCCTAACTTGAAAATTCACATCGGTTGGGATTGCGCGCAGCGCATTCCGGCCCAGTCCGATGGCGTCGACGGATTTGTCGAGCGAAACGTGGCGTTCCTCTGAGACATAGACTGCCCAGCGATCCTCAATGCCGTCGTGTTGTGCGCGGTCACCGGTCACGGAATCCCGTCCCAGCTTCAGGCCGATAAAGTTGGCCATCATTCCACCACTGGTGAGGTTACCTCCCGCGTTTTCATCGTAACCGCAAAGATCGGTCAGCCAGCGCACCACCCCGCGCTCCATGGCCACCGCCGACGGCCCAATCGAATATGCGCCGACATTCTGGTTGATGGTCGAACAGATAAAGTCCGCAATCGCACCCACGGGATTCGGAGACGGAGTAATCAATCCCATGTATCCGGGATGGCCGACGTTTGTGCAATAAGGAAGCAATTTCTGCTCAAGTTCGTTCAGAAGGTCATTTGGCGAACCTGGCTCAAGAGGTAGGGACTCATGAAAGAGCTGATTCACCATACCCGGCGTCACGTCTGGAAATACGCGCTTTTCTTCGATCTGATCAAGATATTCGGCCAGCAAGTCCACTACTCGGTGGCCCAGGTCGCGAAACTCTTTAGAATCCATTCGTTATCACCTGTGGCTATTCTACGACCTGCCACACTGCGGCGACTCTCCGTTTGTTGCGGTCAAACTCTGGCGGCGAGGCGAAACTGCTTCCTTGCGTAGCCGGAAAGCCGCTTCTTCCCGGGCTTTTAGCGTTCCCAGCCTCCCAGCTCGACTTGCGCCGAGTCTGATGCAGGCACTAACTTGTAAGGATGATCTTCCCGCGCTGTAGCGGAATCCTGCTGCATGTCACTTCCTTGCCGGGGCCTCACGGAATCGGCGACCTGGGGGCGACCGCTCACCGGTTTGTCGACTTTCTAGCTGAGTCCGGACAGACGATCTGGCAAGTGTTGCCGGTAAGTCCCACGGGCTATGGCGATTCGCCTTATCAGTGCTTTTCGGCGTTCGCCGGCAATCCCCTTTTGATCGACTTAATAAAGTTGCAGGAGCAAGGTTGGCTCGAACCGGGAGACTTCTCGGCCGTTTCGCAACTTCCAAAAGACTACGTCGATTACGCGAAGGTAATCGACTTTAAGCAGGCTCTTCTCCGCAAGGCGGCTCGACATTTCTTTATCAACGCAAGTGACGCTGACTCTCGTTCTTTCAAGGCTTTCTGCAAAGATAACGCTTGGTGGCTCGACGACTATGCGCTATTCATGGCGGGAAAGGATTTTCATCACGGTGTGGTTTGGACGGAATGGGAGACTGGCCTCGCGCATCGAGATCCCATCGCGCTGTCACAATGGCGCGAGAAACTATCGCGGGAGGTCGAGGTTCACAAGTTTGCCCAGTTTGATTTCTTCAGACAGTGGGCGGATCTAAAACGTCGTTGCCGACGTCACAGTATTCGCATCATGGGGGATATTCCAATTTACGTTGCCCATGACAGCGCCGACGTTTGGGCGCATCGCGAAATGTTTCAGCTCAATGCGGATGGAAGACCGACCGTGGTGGCGGGAGTTCCACCCGATTACTTCAGCGCGACCGGTCAACTCTGGGGGAATCCGATTTATCGCTGGGATGTTCTGGCGCGCTCGGGTTATCGATGGTGGGTCGATCGGTTTCGCGCATCGCTCAAACTCTTCGATATGGTCCGACTCGACCATTTTCGCGGCTTCGAAGCCTATTGGGAAGTTCCCGCGGATGCGACTACGGCGATCAGAGGAAAATGGGTAAGAGGGCCAGGAAGAGAGCTGTTCGAGGTTTTGCAGAAGGAGCTAAAAGAATTGCCGGTGGTCGCGGAAAACCTCGGTGTGATCACGCCGGAGGTGGAATTGCTGCGGCAAGAGTTTGGTTTCCCGGGAATGAGTCTACTGCAGTTCGCCTTCGGCAACGATCCTCAGGGTCCCTCGTTCCGTCCGCATAACTACACCCGTGAGTTGGCGGCCTACACCGGTGGTCACGACAACGATACGACCGTCGGTTGGTGGACGAGCACTGGCGTTGGTGAAAGTACTCGCTCGGCTGAAGATATTTGCAAGGAGCGTGAGTTTACCAAGGCTTACCTGGGATTCGAGAACGAAGCGATCCATTGGGTTTTCATTCGCGCCGTGATGGCTTCGGTAGCCGCGACCGCCATCGTCCCGCTACAGGATGTGCTTGGCCTAGGGAGCGAAGCTCGAATGAACTTACCGGGCACAGTCATTGGAAATTGGAAGTGGCGCTACCGGGAGAACGCATTAACAGGAGAGATCAAAACCAAATTGAGGCAACTCACTCGAATTTATGATCGATAACCGTGGGGAATCCTCTACTGCCATTTTAGAGTGGAGAAAGCTCGTCTTCATTCTTCTCCTCTTCGTGACGATGGCGAAGGCGGCTTTCCAGGAAATGTTGTGCCAGTTCTTTACCCCCAGTACCAAATGCAATTGCAAGGCCAAGCATGATGGCGCCAAAAGCAATCCCGAAGGCGACCAGCACAGTCTCCTGAGCGATGCCTAGCTCTTCAAAAACCATGGATAGCGCAAAAACAATGATGATGCCGCGGATCGAATTGCTGAGCAATCGTGGCGACGGCAGGTTGCCATTTACGGCGGCCAGCAAGGCAGCGCGAGAGAAAAAGCTGGCAGCGAGCAATCCGAGAAACATGATTAGCAGTGCCGCGAACAGTCGCGGCAAAAATAAAAAGAAACGGGCAATATGCTCCTGGAGTCCAAAAATTCCCAGCACGCTGATGCCGAGCAAAATGAACCCCAACCACGCCACCCAGAATACGAATCGACTCACCAATTCCGACGAAGGGGGCAAAGCAGCCTTGGCTAACAGTTGAGATGCGCCCGCGTTGTCTGAAAGCCGGTCAAATCGAATCAGCCGAAGAATGCTCCGCGCCAATATTTTTAACAGATATGCAATCACCCACCCTGCGAATGCGATGATTACCAACACGATCAGCCGGGGAAGAAAACGTGCAAATCCCCTAGCCAATTCCTGCACCGCTTGTGTTAGCTCACTGACAATCATTTCCCGCATGATGACCTCACTTTTTGCCTGACCACATTTCCAGCAAATACGGCTTTAGGCGCTCGAACTCAAGGCATAGGTTCTCGATGTTCGCTTCCACCTCGTCGGCGGAGGAGTTCCGGTTTTCCATCAGAAACGTAAACGCGCGCCCACGGAACAGCGGAGCAAGCGCCTGAATAATGTGGTCCCGGCTGATGACCGCCTTGCGATGCGCCGCGGCAAACTCATAAACGGTTCGAACCCAGAGCTCCGCGGAGTAATGAAAATCCTCTTCGGCCAGGCCTGCAATCTTTTGCAATTCTTCGAGCGTGGCAGCAGAAAGAATCGATTGAAAGACAGATGCCAATTCCGCGACGCCTGAACGAAACATTTCATGCAACCGTTTTCGATTCACTCGCCGGGGATCATGGGTGAACTCCTGTTCCGCACCGGTGGTCGGGATTGGTTGCGAGCCGGTTTTGCTGCTCCATAATGAAAAATTGGGATCCATCGACCAGAACAAAACGCCAACTGTTTGCCGCAGAGCGGGCACCAGGTCGGCAGCATTGCGATCTGTATGATTCTTGGCGCCAAGGAAGGATTGCCCGATACGAAGTCCGCCGGTTATGGCAGCGAGCGTAAGACGCACCTCGGATCCTTCTCCTGCACCATCATCGTTCCACTGGTTTTGCGCAAGGAACTGGTTTCCCAGACGGCTTGAGAATGCGAACTCAGACGCGTATGGTTCGCGAATTCGCAACCCATAAAGAGCTCGCGTCATGGGATAAAGAAGATTGGTGACGAGGATCCCCTCAAACTTGTGCCGGGCATAGGTTGGAAGGACGAGATCGAAGTTATCTGTACAGATCGGCTTCAAAAGATCGCGAAGCCAATCGGCCTTGATGTTCGTTGAATCGGGTGAAATTATTGCGGTGGCCTTGGCTTGCAATAATTCGCCTGCAGCCAAAACGGTTCGCAAAGCGGTTCCACGAGCGACGGTGCTTCCATATTGCATGCTGATCGAATGCAGCGTGCGGAGAGCCGCTCGATTGAAGTCACGCCGCCGCACATCATCGATGGACGCGCCGACCACCATTTCCGGAGTGCCATCTCGCGATCCTGCGTCAGCATTGATAATCGCTGCACGATCCCGCGGAAACCATTGCAGGATGCCGCTCTGAATTGCGGCGACCACCGGGCCCACTGTCTTGGCGTTGTTGTACGTGGGCAGCCCGACCAGAATGTCGACCTCACCGACGTTGATGAGCTGACGGACAAAATCGTCTGTGAGGAGGCCTTCCTCGGATATCTTCACATCGGTGCGAAGCGCCGCAACGCTCTTTTTCGTGGACACTTCCTCTAGCATTGTTTCCGGAGCCTACCACGCTTGCGGTTCAAATTCGTCTCAGCCGAAACCAGTAGAACTGATAAGGTCCCAAGGTTAGCAGATAGGGCAGATCCCCCACCCGCGGGAAAATATTCCTGCCAAACATCTCGATCAGGATGCTTCCTTTGAAAGCTCGCAGATCGAGTTCCACGGCCTGTGCCGCACCTGAGAGATTGTTCACCACCAGCACCGTCTCATTTTCGAAGCGCCGCACGTAGGCCAGAATCCTGTGATTGGCGGGATAGAGAAAATCGATCGATCCATAACCGAATACTTTGGCCGATCGCCGCACAGCGATCATCCGGCGCATCCAGGAGAAAAGCGAATGCGGTGTCCTGCGCTGCGACAGAGTATTGATCGCCGGGTACCCATAAATTGGGTTCAGGATTAACGGCGCACACAGACTTTCGGGGTCGGCACTGGAAAAGCCCGCGTTCCATCCTCCACTCCATTGCATTGGAGTTCGCACGCCATCGCGGTCTCCGAGGTTGACATTGTCTCCCATCCCTATTTCGTCCCCGTAATAGATGATGGGAGTGCCCGGAAGGGACATCAACATTCCGTTCATCAACTCGATACATCTGCGGTCATTGTCGAGCAACGGCGCCAGCCTTCGCCGGATGCCAAGGTTCAGGCGCATCGCCTTATTTCCAGCGTAGACGTCGTACATGTAATCCCGCTCCATGTCGGTGACCATCTCCAGCGTCAATTCGTCGTGATTGCGCAGGAAAAGACACCACTGGCAGGAAGCTGGGATTTCCGGTGTCTGTTGCAGAATTTCTGTGATCGGCTTTCGGTCCTCGAGCTTCACCCCCATGAACATTCTCGGCATCAGCGGGAAATGAAAGGCCATGTGAAATTCGTTGCCGTCCGCGAAATAAGGTCGAAGATCCGCGGGCCACTGATTGGCTTCGGCAAGCAGCATTCGTCCGGGGAATTCTTCATCGAGCCTTTGGCGGAAATCCTTGAGAATGGCGTGGGTCTCGGGCAGGTTCTCGCAATTCGTTCCTTCCCGCTCCGTAAGATAAGGAACTGCGTCCAGCCGGAAGCCGTCAACTCCCGCTTCCAGCCAGAACTTCATCACGCTCCACATCTCTTCTCGAACGGCTGGATTGTCGTAGTTGAGATCAGGCTGGTGACTGAAAAAGCGGTGCCAGTAATAGGCCTTTGAAACCGGGTCCCAGGCCCAGTTGGACATCTCAGTGTCGAGAAAAATAATGCGAGTCCCCGCATAACGTGTGTCGGTTTCGCTCCACACATACCAATCGCGATATGGATTGTCGCGCGAACTGCGTGACTGTTGGAACCACGGGTGCTGATCAGAGGTATGGTTCAGCACCATCTCGATAATCACCCGGATCCCGCGCTCGTGAGCAGAGTTTAGAAACTTCTGAAAGTCTTCCAGGTTCCCATACCCGGGATTCACCGATCGGTAATCCGCGATATCGTATCCGGCATCCCGCAGAGGGGAAGGGAAGAATGGCATCAGCCAGATCGCATTAATGCCGAGTTCCGCAAGGTATTCCAGTTTCTGTTCCAGCCCTTGGAAGTCGCCGATTCCGTCTCCATTGCTATCGTAGAAGGTGCGAACGTGAACTTGATAGATGATTGCGTCCTTGTACCAGAGCGCGTCTTGCTTTAGTGGCAATCCCTTCCTCCGTAACGTTGGCCGCGCTGTAACTCTCCGACCGATCAGCCCAATCCAATCTTTCAAGATTACGCCATCTGCGTTAGACGACAAAAGACCGAGCCGCGACCACATGGAAGTGGGACTGAAAAGAACTCCGGGCCACCATCAGTAAGAATCCACTGACGGAGGCCCGGAGGTGCACAGCTCAGTCTTCGTTCGATGCCGCTACTTATTCTGCAGCAAGATCGGCTCGGCCCCGATTTGTATCGTGGTTCCCGGCGAGAAGGAAGTAATGTTCCCCGCCAGGTTCGTATACTTCGTGTAAACCGAGCTCGGAACATAGCTCGACGTAGCGCAGGTGCTGCCCGAGCAAGTTTTCGATGCGTCCCAAACAGCTAGCGCCTGGATTTCCCCCGGCTTCGTAAAGGGGCAAGTCCAGACGGTTCCTGACGCCGCGCATGGGCCGCTTAGAGTCGCGCCCACCAGCCAGTTGTAAACCTCTCCATAGGCGATCCCGGCAGTATTGGTTCCGGCGGAGGTCCAAAGGGAGCCAGTGCCAGTGTTGCCGTACTGGAACCAGTAGAAGCGTTGTACGCCCTTGAACCACTGCAGAATGTATACACGCGCGACGAAAGCGGCTTCCATATTCGCGTTCGGCAGGTTCGAGTTCTGCGTCCAACCGCCTTCGGTATTCCAGATTGGCTTTGTGGTGAGCGCGCCTGTTAACGACGAGGTAACTTGATCCACCGTATTTGTGATAGCTTCCGGTTGCTGCCCGAGCGCTGGATTTATGTAGCCATGGAAGGCCACGATGTCGGCGTAGTTGCCACCACCAGCGGCCAGGTATGCGGGCAGCCAAATATCGATGCTGTGGCCAGAGCCGGCATTCACCGAGCTCGGCGTTGTCACCATCGCACTTGGATCGGCCGCTTTGATGATGGTGTAGGCGTCCTTGGCCATGCGCACCATCTGTGGCATCGTTCCACTCCATTCCCACGCGCAATCGGGTTCGTTCCAGAGCTCCCAGTACTTGATTCGACCGGCAGATTGCGCCACTAAGGCCGTCACAAAGTCTTGCCAAAGTTTGTCTGCGCCACTGCCGTCAGGGTTCACATCGGATGGGGCGTCACAGGATCCCGCTGCCGTAACCTGCGAAACGCAAGTCTGGTCGTTCGGTTTAGACGAAGCCCACTGCGGGACCGACCCGAACGTGTAGATAAGATCGGTCTTTCCATTCTGCGCGGCGATGTTGAACCAATTATTCAGCTGCGTCCAGTTGTACGTTCCCTCGGAAGGATTGAGAGCGGACCACTGCGTCTGCGTAGCCCACAAGCGCATGGCTCCGAACGAGATTGTAGGCCACGGAACTTGCCCGGTTACGACTTCTGGATGAAGAACCATTCCAAGGTACGTGTTCGGAACGACGGAACTGACTGGCACCCAGCCTGTCCCTGATAATGTGACTCGCTGCGGAGAATCAGCCGCATCGCTGATGACAATCAGACCACCGCTACTGGCGGCTCCGGTTGTCGGATCATAAACCACTTGGAAACTCGATGCCTCATGGCTTGACAGGACGAGGGGCAAAGTGACTCCTGTCACACTGAAGCCTGCGCCCCACACAGGGATGTGAGAAACCTTTATGTTGGTGGTGCTGGTATTTGTCAGCGTGATGGTTCTACTCTGACTGGTACCGACGATCACGGTGCCAAAATTTTCCGTGGTGGCACTTATCGTGAGTTCGGTGGCAGCGGCGATACCGGAAAATATCGGAAGGGTGAATAGGACAACTAAAACAAGTAAACGGTTAACATTCTTTTGCCAGCGGCAGGCGTTTCGGGGGAATCGGCTCATGTTTTTTTACCCAAGCGGACGGATTTTGTATTGCCTTCACATTGATTGACATTCTGGCGGGAGGGGGGTGGGTGGAGTAGGTGTCCTAAGGGCAGTTACACCTGGCGAAATGATTCAGTGTTCATTTCGGGAGAATGGACAAGCCTCTATAGCACTAAAGTGCCATAGCTCATAGCTTGATCGCTCGACGCGTGAAGATTCCAGTGTTTTGAGCTCCTGATTTAGGCTGGAAAAATGGGGAGTGAATGGAAGGAAGAAGTTCTCCGACGCCGCCGCAGGAAGCACTCTAAGACGCGGAAGCCCCGTGCGTCCGTTCGAAGGCTTGTAGTTGCTGGTTACCTGAGTATCGCTTACGGCGTTGCTATTTATTCTCTAGCAAGATCGGCTCATATCCGATCTGTACGGTTGCGCCTGGAGCAAAGGACACGACGTCTCCTGCCAGATTTTCGTATTTAGTGTAAATCGAGCTTGGGGTATAGCTCGATGTATAGCAGGTGTTGCCGCTACAAGTCTTCGATGCATCCCACACGGCCAGATTCTGGATTCCTCCCAGCTTTGTAAAGGGACAAGTCCACACGGTTCCTGTGGCTGTGCATGGGCCGCTCAAAGTCGCGCCCACAAGCCAGTCAGAAACCTGTCCGTACGCGATTCCCGCGGTATTGAGGCCAGCGGACGTCGCAAGACTTCCGGTGTCCGTATTGCCGTACTGGAACCAGTAAAAGCGCCCCACTCCCTTAAACCATTGCATGAGGTACATTCGGGCAACAAAACCCGCCTCCATATCAGCATTCGGTAGGCTGGTGTTCTGGGTCCAACCGCCCTCCGTGTTCCAGAAGGGTTTCGTAGCGAGGGCGCCGCTTAGCGACGAAGTGAGCTGATCTACCGTACCCGCAATGTCTTCTGGCGCTTGTCCCATAGCTGGGTTTATATAGCCATGGAACGCGACGATGTCGGCGTAATTGCCTCCGCCGGCTGCAATGTAAGCGGGCAGCCAAATATCGATGGCTTTGCCAGATCCGGCATCCACCGAACTGGGAGTCAACACTAACGCTGTGGGGTCAGCCGCCTCGATGATCGTGTAGGCATCCTTGGCCATCCGGACCATCTGCGCCATGGTTCCGTTCCATTCGTACGGGCAATCAGGCTCGTTCCAGAGTTCCCAATATTTGATTTTGCCGGCCGCCTGTGCCACCAGCGCTCTCACAAAATTCTGAAAGAGTTGGTCGGTTCCGGTCCCGTCAGGGTTCACGTCCTTGGGTGCGTCACAAGAGCCAGGCAAACTTCCACCCGAAACGCAGGTCTGATCGGTGGGCTTCGAAGAGGCCCATTGCGGAACCACGCCGAACGTATAAATTAGGTCGCTCTTACCATTTTGAGCTGCAATATTCAACCAGTCGTTTAACTCGGTCCAATCGTATGTGCCCTCAGAAGGATTCAGAACGGCCCACTGCGTGTCGGTATCCCACAACCGTATGCTTCCGAATTGAAGCGTCGGCCAGGGAACCTTATCGTTGAGAACGTCAGGATGGATTGCAAGCCCAAAGTATGTCGATGGAATAACGGAACTGACCGGCACCCAGCCCGTTCCCGACAGCGTCACTCGCTGCGGAGAATCCGCGGCATCACTGGTCACGATCAGGCCGCCGGTGCTGGCCGTACCAGACTTGGGATCGAAAATGACCTGGAAAGTTGAGACTTCATGAGGTGACAGAATCAAAGGTGTGGTAATCCCCTTCAGGCTAAAACCCGTTCCCCAGATTGGAACGTTAGAAACCTTGATGTTCGAGTTGCTCTCATTCGTCAGCGTTATGGTTTTGCTCGCGCTGGTGCCTACATTCACAGTACCGAAATTTTCTGTAGTGGGGCTTACCCCGAGCTCGGTAGCATGGGAGACCCCAGAAAACACTGGGAGGGCGAACAGGGTAACTACGATAAGCAAACCGTAAACGTATTTCGGCCAGAGACCGGAGCTTCGGGGGAGTTGGCTCATGGTTTTTTTACCTAAAACGGATGGATTTCTTGTTGCTGGGAATCCATTCTGGCGGGAAAGACGGCATCCTGCCTAGGTCTCAGAAGGGCAGGTTGGCAAGAAAAAGCGATTCGTCGTGGACTTGTAGCACGTGGCCTGCTGCCACGACGAATCGCTCCGGATTACTTATTCTGTAACAAGATCGGTTCAGGTCCGATTTGTATGGTTGCGCCTGGAGCGAAGGAAGTAACGTTCCCGGCCAGGTTCGTGTACTTGGTGTAGATCGAACTCGGTGTGTAGTTTGACGAGCCGCAGCTATTACCGTTGCAGGTCTTCGAGGCGTCCCAAACCGCCATCTGCTGGATGCCTCCCGGCTTGGTGAAGGGACAGGTCCAGACACTCGACGTCGCTCCTGTCGCCACGCACGGGCCAGTCAAAGTTGCCCCCACCAGCCAGTCGTAGACTTGTCCATAAGCGACCCCCGCAGGATTGAGACCGGCGGATGTCCAGAAAGTTCCGGTGTCAGTGTTACCGTATTGAAACCAATAGAATCGCCCTACACCCTTAAACCATTGCAGGATGTAGACTCGGGCGACGAAAGCCGCTTCCATGTCGGCGTTCGGCAGATTCGTATTCTGGGTCCAGCCACCCTCGGTATTCCAGACCGGTTTGGATGTCATCGTACCGGTTAACGAAGACGTCACCTGATCCACCGTCTTCGTGATACTTTCCGGCACCTGTCCGAGCGCGGGATTTACATAGGCATGGAATGCCACGATGTCCGCGTAGGCCCCTCCACCAGCAGCTAAGTACGCAGGAAGCGAGATGTCGATGCTCTTGCCGGACCCGGCATCTACGAAACTCGGAGTGGTGACCATCGCCGTGGGATCCGCTACTTTAATGATCGCGTAGGCATCTTTGGCCATGCGCACGAGTTGCGCGTTGGTTCCTTTCCATTCATAGGGGCAATCGGGTTCGTTCCACAGCTCCCAATACTTGATTCTTCCGGCGGCATGGGCAACGATCGCCGTCACAAAATCCTGCCAAATCTGGTCGGCCCCACTTCCGTCAGCGTTCAAATCGTACGGCGGATCGCAGGAGCCGGGCCCAGAATTTCCAGAGACACAGGTCTGATCGTTCTTATTCGAAGAAGCCCATTGCGGCACGATGCCGAATGTATAAATGAGGTCAGTCTTTCCGTTCTGGGCTGCGATGTTGAACCAGGTATCCAATTCCGCAAAGTTGTAGGTGCCTTCGGAGGGATTCAGCAGAGACCACTGCGTTTCCGTATCCCATAGGCGCATCGCCCCGAATGGCATCGACGGCCACGGAACTTTGTCGTTGAGCACTTCCGGATGCAAGGCAAGGCCCAACAGCGTGCTGGGCACGACGCCATTCACTGGCACCCATCCCGTTCCCGACAAGGTAAGCCGCTGCGGAGAATCTGATGCGTCACTGATCACGATCATGCCGCCAGTACTCGCAGTTCCGGATGGCGGATCGTAAACCACCTGGAACGTGAATACCTGGTGCACCGATAGGATCAATGGCGTGGTAATTCCTTTCAGGCTGAAGCCCGCTCCCCAAATCGGCACGTTAGAGACTTTTATGGTCGACGTGCTCTCATTTGTCAGGGTGATGGTTTCGCTGAGACTGGTGCCCACAGTTACGGTGCCAAAATTTTCGCTCGTGGGACTCACGGTAAGTTCGGTAGCGGCTGCTGCGCCAGAAAATATCGGAAGGGCGATCAGAACAACAGCAATTACGACAAAACAGTTAACGTACTTCGGCCAGAGACCGGCGCTTCGGGGGAGTTGGCTCATGGTGTTTTTTACCCACAACGAACGGATTTTGTTTCGCTTTACATTGATCTGACTTTGCCGGGAAAAAGGAATTCTGGCTAGGTGTCGGAAGGACAGTCACACGCGGGAGATTTATTCACAGCGGATGGTTGGCAAGTGGTCGATCGGGAAATGGAACGAAAGTTTCGTCTCTCGGGGAAGTTTTTCTAGGTTCTCAACTACCCCCGTCGGGTCTGCACAGAGCATACGATCCGGTGAAGGTTGATTTTTTCCAAGTCGTCAAGGCGGTAAGAGAGTTGTCGCCAGAATCGCAGAAAGAAGATCGCAACAACGCAGATGGTGAAAGTTAGCCTAGCGCCGCGGGATGGGAGAGCGACGCCATCGACACAACAACCTTTAGCCGGCGCACCGCGCCGGCTTTAGAAAATCAAGGAGGCTTACTGGACCGCGTTCAATCCCTGATAGATGAACAAGCCGGCCAGAACCAATAACAGGACTCCCGAGCCGGCGCCAAAAACCCAAACCGGAAGCGTCAGGCGGTTGACCTTCACCAGCAATTCCGTTTGCTCCTGTTGCATGTGAGAGTTCGCGTCATCGAGATACAACTGCTCATCCTCATGCATGGTGAGCGTGCTTCGATAAATCAGGAGAATGATCAGTCCGACGGTGAAAACGCCCCACACTGTTGCAAGCCCAAGCATCAAAGGAGTCCACGTCATAGGCCACCTCGACAGATTGCAAGCCGTTCGGCATCTCCTCTGAATTCCCCAATGCAGGCGAGCGGTGCCAGCACTCAAACCCCGGAGGAGTCCTGAACGCAACCATTATAGACCCGCTTGGCAAGCCGTGCGGGGCTGAATTCGTAAGCCGTGTTATGGTGCATACTGAGAGCTTCCCGTTGCGGTGGAACTCCCCTGACATCGAACCAATGGTGTGCGCTGCGAAAAAACGAACCTAGATTTGACGAACCTAGACTTGACGACCTTCGGGCGGGGTACCTCGAACAGGATTTTATCACTACCGCTTCCCTGATCGTTTGCTATAATAAATGGAACTTCAGAGTAAGGAGATTAAGTATGGCCACCACAACTGTTCCTGAGATCACGACCGTCCCAGAAGTTAAGAAGGCTCCCGCACCGGTTAGCCTCACGTCCAGCGCGGTTTCCAAGGTGAAAGAAATCATGGGACAACAGAATCCCGTGCCCGCCGGTCTGCGCATCGGGGTGGTCGGTGGCGGTTGCTCTGGGTTCTCCTACTCCATGCAGTTTGAAAATGCTGCCGGAATGATGGACAAGACCTTCGATATGGACGGGTTGAAAGTTTATGTGGACGCTACTTCCGTGATGTATCTGAACGGCTGCATCGTCGATTACGTCGAGACCCTCGAAGGCGCCGGCTTCAAGTTTGAGAATCCCAACGTGAAGAGCACCTGCGGCTGCGGATCATCGTTCAGCGTGTAGGGTTCAACGTGTATCGGTGGAGATTTTGGAATTAAAAAGGCCTCATCCCGGGATGAGGCCTTTCGCTTTGCTGAACTGTGGGGTGCAGCGGCTACTGTGGCGAAGGCGGATTCGACGGAGGCTGCTGCGGTGTCCCCGGTCCATTCAATCCACCTCCGAAGCCGCCACCCGATGTGCTGAATCCGCTTGATGTGCCGAAGCCGCTGCCCGAAGAGGGACCGAACGCACTACCGTTATTGCTTGCCGGCTGGCCAGCCTGTCCCGGCTGAATATTCGAAGTTTGCAGCGGAGGCTGATTCGGCGTGCTGATCAGCCCTCCGCGGTCGAGCGTGGGATCGTACACAAACTGCCACTCGTTGTATTTCTTTTTGTGGTTGAACTCGCGAATGCTGTCTTTCTTGCTGATGCTCTCCACGCCGACAATCGGCCCCGCGGCAATGATCTGCTGACTGCCTGAACTCGTATCTCCGGGTGCTGTGGTTGTCCCTGGAGTCTGAGAAACTCCTTGCGTGGAACTCTGCGAGGGATCTGAAGACGACGATGATGAAGACGCAGACACATTGGTTCCGGTCTGGGCCGTCGAGTTTGAGTTCGACGCGAACCCGCCAGTCGAGGACTGCGCAAACACGCCGTTGCTGTTCACTCCATTCGATCCTGATCCGCTCGACCCCGAGTTGAACCCCGATCCGCTAAAGGACGACCCGCCCGGCGATGAGCCGAACGACGATCCTCCTCCTAACCCTGAACCGTTGAGTCCCGTACCGTTCTGCCCGTTCATCGCGCTGGCCGGAGTCGCTCCCGGAATCATCCCCCCGGCAATGCCGCCGGCCAGCGTCACTCCCTGCTCGCCGAGATGCAACAGCTTGAAGTCTTTTTGATTGATCGGGTCTTTGTAACGTTTGCGCAGAAAGCGCAGATTATTCGTGTTGTCGAGGTCTTCCAGCCGAGTAGGGTAGCGTCCGAATTTTTTGTAGTAGGCGCGGATGCCTCGGGAATATTGCACTCCGCGATGGATCAATTCCTGTTCCTGGTCCCGCTTCATCTCAAACGTAAACGCCGGAAGAAGAACGGCAAAGCCAACCACCAGCAAGGTCACCATCAGAAGAAGCGACAGCAGCACGTAGCCGCGCTCTTCCCGGCGACTCCGAGACAGCGACTGACGAAGGCTTGAATTCGAATCCATCGCAAGAAATTACCTAATGACCAAATTACTCAATTCCAAAATCTCTCTAGCTCTGTGTCAGCGGAATGCTCTGCGGAGGACCGCTGCCGACCACATCTTGAATTTCAACCGAGTTCGGCGAAATCCGCAGAACCTTATATCGGCGGTCAACGATCTCACCCTCGCCGGCAATAAAAACGTCATCGCCTTTGGAAAGAAAAATTTTCTTTGGCTCTCCGGGATGGTTTGCGAATCCGAAGAATTTCAGCGGAATCGGTGGGGGCGGCGCCACTGGCGGGGGCTGGAATATTCTCGCTTCATCCTTCTTGCCGCTTTCCGTGCCGGTAGTCAGCGGCTTGGGAATCTCCTCCGCCTGCGAAACAAAAATATTCCGGCCTGAGCCTTCGTACTTAATCTGTTCGGTAATGGCGAGTTGCTGCAGGTTCAGCGTGGGATCGAGACTCTGGGGCGCACGCACTTTTTTTGCCGCCCCGGCGCCCTTGCGCCCGGGACGAGCGGGACTCGGCGAAGGCACCGGCATGTTCGTAACGGTCGGTGTGCTGGTCGAAGCTACAGTCGACAAGGAGTGCATTAGCTCGAAGATCACAACGAGCAATGCAACCACGGCTAGTGCGGCCACCGCAATCGTCTTCGTCCGGTTATCGCTTCCCAGCTTCACTACGTCCTCGCCTTCAAGTAGGTCTCCAGCTTCATTTGCAG
Source organism: uncultured Acidobacteriaceae bacterium (assembly GCA_963771965.1). GTDB lineage: Bacteria > Acidobacteriota > Terriglobia > Terriglobales > Acidobacteriaceae > Sulfotelmatobacter. The sequence continues at coordinate 68,223 of CAVYVM010000011.1, read as the reverse complement.
TTTGATGCCGTTCTGCTCCCCTGCGAGTTCGATACTGTTGATGACGAAAAGCATGTCTGCGCGTTCCAGCGCATTGATAAACTTCGCCAGTGACACGTAATTACCCGAGAGATCGGCCTCAATCAGCACAGGATACAGGCCACCGGCTGCATCACCTTTAACTTCATATTTTGCCTGCTCGATCGTCACTCCATTGGCCGCAGCCAGCTTGCCAAATTGCGTGGCAATCTCCGAGTCTTGCCCGGGGAATCTGTTCTTGTAGAAATCCGTGATCTGCTTGTTGGCCAGGACCACTTTCTGATCCAGATTTTTCAGCGGTGCTACCAGTCGGGTCTTCGTCCGCAGATCGTTGATCAATTGGTTCAGTTCGTCGCGCCGTGAGGATGCCGAGCCTACGATCGGCGAAAACAATAGCACCACAGCCAATACGTCCACTCCCAGCAGAATCGCCAGCGCGGTTGTGATGTTTTTTCGCGTTTGCCTCAAGTCTGGCATCAGGGCGAACTCCGCTTTGGATTAGTCGTTGTTTTCTGTGCAGGCACCGGGATCGCCTCTGGCACGTAAAGCCCGCGGATTTCGAATTCGATGCTGTCTCCGCCGTGGGAGGTAGAAACGTCCGAGTGTTCCTTCACGATATGGGTTTGAGTAAACCGCCCCGAGTCTTCCATGCGCCGGGCCAGTTCTAGTGCCCGGTCACGAGCATCGCCCGCCACCTCCATCTTCAACGACAACTGGTTGTCTTCATCCAACTCGGGATGGATCGACACCAGATGAATCCGTGGCGGCATCACTTTCTCTAAATCCTCGAGCACATGGGTCCACGAGAATTCTTTGCGTTCGATCAATTCGTTGAGAAATTGTGACTCATCCCGCGTGGTGCGATTTTCCGGTCGATTCAAGAAGTCTTCCGCCTGCTGACGGATTTGGTCGCGTTGCGCAATCTCCGCTTTCAGTTCCGAGATCTGAGCGTGGTCCGCCCGGGCCGCTCGCCAGCCCGAGATCGTGATTGCGATCAGGGCCAGCGTCAGGATGGTTGCCGCTGCCAAAGCCGTACCCCAGCGTGTCCAAAACTGCCGCGCATCTTCATAGGGCCGGCTCGCGAGATTGATATCAAGACGCATAAAAATCAGTTTCTGGTTGCCAGTACCCAGTTGCCAGTCGCTACATTTACCATTTTGCTTGCGACTGAGTACTGGGTACTGGCAACTGGTTTTAGGAAATCAAAGCTCCCACCACCCCTGACATCCTCCAGCGGGGAACCGAACCTCCAGTACTTGTTCCTAACTGCGAAGAACTAATCAGCTCCTGAACCTCCGCTCCGGTTTGCGCACGCAACGCTGGGGCCGCGGTGCTCGTGTCGGCCAGTCCCGCGACAAATATTTTTTCGATGTTCAGATGATACGTGTCCTGGAAGAACACCACGGACGGGTACACTTCCTCAGCCAACTGCTCACCTGTGATGGTGACCCCGCGGGTATTTTCCAGCGTGCGGAAAAGCTGTAGCTGGTCGGCATTAAGGATCGCGATACTCGTAGTGCGCGCGTCGACCTTTACCACCAGCGTAGGACGTTGCCCCTCAGCTACCCCGAGAGCCGCCAGCATAGAGGGCAATACTACTCCCGGGCTGAATCCCGCCTCCTGGATCACCGCTTCATAATCTTCCACGACGCTGGCCAAAGCGACGGCAGCCACCACACGAACGCCCTCTTTTGATTTCTGCGCATGGTAGGAGACTCGCGCCTTGTCTACGTCGAAGGGCAGAGATTTCTTCAGTCGAAACCGCACCACGCCCGCAGCTTCTTCAGCGTCTGACGGCAGGGAATCAAATTCTAGGAGCACAACCCGGACCGCGGCATCCGGTACCACCGCAATTACATCGTGCGTTCGCCCCGCAACGCTGCCCAGAGCTTCATGCACCGCCTCTTTTACCGCGTCGGCCTGGCGCAAGTTCGCCTCAACCAGGTCTGGAACCACGCTGCCCGGCGCCAGTTCGCGCGCCGCGCACGATTCCAGGCCGAGACCATTTTCGGCAAGCCGCCCAACGAGAACGCGATCAGCCGCAATTTCGCACGCCAGCCGGGGTTTTGCCGCGTTGGAATTCGAACTCATTTTAGGAGTCAGCTCTTTCTATAATTCAAACTCTCTATCCCGCGAAATGCAATAGCCGGAAGGGAACTTGGTGCGTCGGCCAGCCGGCATAGCGGCTAAGGCTTCGCTACAAGTCTCAGTTACCGCATGGCCTCGATGAACGTAACCTTGTTGATTTCTTTCAAGGTGGTCAATCCGAGCCGTACCTTATCGAGTGCCGATTCGCGCAAGAATCGCATGCCTTCTTCGCGTGCCGCGCGGCGAATCTCCGACGTTGGCTTCCGCGCCAAAATCATCTCGCGAATGCGATCGCTCAAGTCCAGCAATTCGTGAATCGCAGTTCGGCCGCGGAATCCCGTACCCGCGCATTCGATGCATCCCGGCCCTTCGTACAACGCCACCTTCGACCACTGAGCCGGATCCAGTCCGCTCGCCTCCAGCACCTCCGGCGCATAATTCACCTGCGTCCGGCAGGACTCGCAAATCAACCGCACCAGCCGCTGCGCCAGAATGCAGTTCAGCGCCGAAACAAAGTTGTAGGGCTCAACGCCCATGTTCAAGAATCGCCCGATCACATCGACTACGTTATTGGCGTGCACCGTCGTGAAAACCAGGTGTCCGGTAAGCGCCGACTGAATCGCGATCTGAGCTGTCTCCTGGTCGCGAATTTCGCCGACCATGATTTTGTCCGGGTCATGGCGCAAAATCGAGCGCAGTCCGCGAGCGAACGTCAGCCCCTTTTTCTCGTTTACCGGAATTTGCGTAATGCCGCGAAGCTGGTATTCCACCGGATCTTCAATCGTGATGATCTTGTCTTCGTCGGTCTTAATTTCGTTCACTGCGGCGTACAGCGTAGTGGTCTTGCCGCTGCCGGTTGGCCCCGTCACCAGCACCATGCCATAAGGCTCTTTGATGTAACGGCGGAACTTTCGCAGGTCGTCTTCGTCGAAACCAACCACTTCCAACGTGAGCGACTTGAATTTTTCGCTCATTGACTCTTTGTCGAGCACGCGCAGCACAGCGTCTTCGCCATGAATCGACGGCATAATCGACACGCGGAAGTCGATGGCGCGCCCGTTGTATTTCACGCGGAAGCGCCCATCCTGCGGAACGCGGCGCTCGGAAATATCGAGTTCGCTCATCACCTTGATGCGCGAGATTACGGTCGAATGATGCTCTTTGCCGATGGGCGGCATGGCCTGCGTCAGCACGCCGTCGATACGGAACTTGATCACGACCGAGTCGTCGCGCGTCTCTATATGAATGTCGGAAGCGCGCCGCTGCAGAGCGGTAAAAATCGTGGTATCGACAAGCCGGATAATCGGGCTGGTGTCGCCGGCCGCCGTCAGCTTGTCAATCGTCAGCGTCTCCTCGGCGCCGGTATTCTCGTCCTCGCGAATGATCTGGAAGCCTTCGCTGGCCTCCTCAAGCACGCGCTGCGATTGTTCCGTTTTGGTGAGAATGTTGTCGATCTGCTTCAGCGTAGCCACTTTGGTGACGATGCGCTTCTGCAGCAGCAGACTGATCTCATCGATCATCATCAGCTGACTGGGATCCGCGATGGCGATCGCCAGCTTGCCGTCTGCCGTTTCCTCGAGCGGCACAAATTTGTAACGGAACATCAGCTCCGGAGAAAACTTCTTGAACAGCTCATGGTGCAACTGGAAGTCGGTGAGGTCCACAAACTCGCAGCGATAGCGCCGCGCCACATCCTGAGCCCGCTCTAGATCGGTGATGGGATTCCCAGTCGTCACCATCTGACTGGCGTTCTCGCCGTGCACGAAGAGCGATTTCTTGTCCGCTGTGGCCATTCCTTGGATCATTTCCGGCCTCCGTCCCGGGAGGCCATCGAGCTTTTAATGGACTCCCAGGGTGAAGATCGGCAAATAGAGCGAAATCAATACCCCACCCACAAAAACTGCCATTATGATAAGAATTAAAGGTTCAATCAGAGCCATCGCGGCGCCGAGCGCCGTTTGCACGTCTTCTTCATAGAACTCGGCGACCGAATTCAGCATCGCCGGCAGAGCTCCGGTTGATTCGCCCACTTCCAGCATCTCCAGCGCCAGATCTGGAAAAATCTTCTGCTGCTCCAGGCTGGCCGCCAGCCCCTGCCCTTCGCGAACCCTCCCGCAAGCCTGCATGATACCTTTCTGAATACCACGGCTGCCCATTGATGCAGCCGCCGTCTCCATCGACGGCACCAGCGGTAGCCCTCCCTGCAGTAGGGTCGAGAGCATTCGCGAAAAAGTTGCCACCTGATGCTTCAGCCGAATATCGCCCAGCAGCGGAAGGCTCAGGATGAACCGGTCAATCTGGTCGCCACCACGGTCCGTCTTCCGCCATTGCCAGAGCAGAAAAACTGTCAGCGCTACTCCAATCGTGATGAAGGGAAAGTATTTCTGCGCGTATACTCCCACTGCCATCATGAACAGCGTGATCGACGGCAGTTTCGCGTCGAGGCTGTTGAACAAATCCGCGAATTTTGGCACCACAAAAGTGAACAGGAACATCACCATGATCGACACTACGGTTACCAGCAGCGTGGGGTAAATCAGCGATACGAACAGCTTCTTGCGAAAGGTCATCGCTAGCCGCTGAAAGTTGATGTAGCGGGTCAGTACCTCGTCGATGTTTCCGCTCTTTTCTCCCGCCATCAGCGTCGTGGTGTAAATCTTCGGAATTATGCCTTGGGCCGCAAACGCGTCCGAAAGCAGTTCGCCGCCTTTTACCCGCTCTCGAACGTTCTCCAGGATCAGCTTCAGACGCGCATCTTTTTGCCGCTTGATCAGCAGGTCCAGCGAGTTCAGGATCGGCAACCCGGCCTTGATCAGCGTCAAAAACTGCTGGTTATAGACCAAAAACGAACTCTGCTTAATCTTGCGCTTTCGACCGGATAGGCCAGTCGAGAGCAGTCCCTGGGGCTTGACCCAATAGACCAGATATCCCTGCGACGCAAAGCGGTCGCGCACCTCGTCCACCGAGTAGCCCTGCTCCACCTGCTGATGCAAGTGGCCGCGTTCGTCCGCTAGTTTTACGACAAATTCCGCCATCTACCCATACTCTTCTCTGGGACTCTGTGAGTGACGCTTCCCAACCATCGCCTCTCCGCTCAGTCTAACATTCCCGCTAATGATCGTGAGGACAGATCAACCTAAGTAACCCCTTTCTAAGTATCGCAAGTAACCTCCTCAGAAAGGCCGGATGCTGACGTTGCCGGTACCGATGGTGGGATCAGCGGTTGGGGTGTCCGTCCGATGCGACTCTCGGAAGTGTGGCTAAAACTGCTTCCAGGAATCGCCTCTTTCGCCTCACGGTTCCAATTCACTCTCCACCGTCTCCGTCCCCGGCGGCGGGCTGAACTCAAACTGCCCTCCCGCAATCGCCACGTTCTCTTTCTGGTCGCTGAACCGATACTCTGTCGCCGACCCATCCACCTGATCGATCACAATCCGCGCGATCCGGTGCTCCGGCGTCACCTCCAACAGGATTTCACTCACCCGATCCGCCATCGCTTGAGGCACGCCTCTCAGTACAACATCTCCCGCTGCCAATGGCGCGACATCCGTAGCCAATGACAATCCGCGTAACTCTTTTGCCAACTTGGTTTTACCAAGTAGCAGTGAAAGTGGAGAGCGAATGTCGTCCAGCTTTCGCGCCTCCGTTTTTCGCACTTGCCGGTCGCTAGGGACGTAAAACCACGCATCTCTCCCATCGCTCACGAAGAGCTTCTCCCTTGGAGAACGGTATTCCCACCGCATCTTGTCGGTTTTTTTCACTCCACCCTTAGCCAGCCAAACCGTGCCCGTCTCCGTCCGCTCCATCCCCGACCCTGTATAAGTCTCGGTAAACTCCGCCCGCAAGGTGCTGAGATGGTTGTAGTGATCATCCACGCCTTGGGCAATTGCATGAACGTCCTCAGCCACCGCGGCAGCCGACAAAGCAAGTGCCAGGAACAACACCGAAATGTCAATTTTTCGCATGTCCGATTAATTCTACCCTTTGCGGCCACTGCATTTTTTTCTGCGCTTGCACGCCTCCAGAAGCGTCAAATACAAGCTCAAACCAATCCCGACGTAATTTGGAGGCTGATACCTGTCCCTACCCATCGAAGATTACGCAATGATTGGCGACTGCCACACAGCCGCCTTAGTTTCAAAACAGGGCTCAATCGATTGGCTTTGCCTTCCTTACTTCGATTCGCCTGCCTGCTTCGCGGCGCTGCTCGGAACATCCGACAACGGCCGCTGGTCAATTGCGCCGGCCGACCCGATCCGTGCCGTTCGCCGCTCTTACCGAGATGGAAGTCTGATCCTCGACACCCAGTTTGAGACAGAAACCGGTTCCGCAACTCTTACCGACTGCATGTTGCCCGGTAGCGAAACGCCGGAACTTCTGCGCGTTATCGAAGGCACGCGAGGCCAAGTCCGGATGAAGCTGGAACTTGTGATTCGATTCGACTACGGCTCGGTTGTGCCTTGGGTGCGATCAATCGGCAATGGAATTTCCGCCATCGCCGGCCCCGATATGATCCGGTTGCGCAGCGATGTCCCGCTCCGCGGTCATGACATGAGGACTGAGGCAGAGTTCACCGTGAATGAAGGCCAGAAGATTTCGTTTGACCTCGCCTGGTTTCCCTCGCATCAACGCGAACCAGAACCCGTAGTGGTTGAGACTGCCATTCAGAACACAGAGAGTTGGTGGCGCGAGTGGTCCGATCGCTGCACCTATCAAGGGAAATGGCGTGACGCAGTTCTGCGCTCGCTGATTACCTTAAAGGGCCTCACATTCCAGCCCACTGGCGGCATCGTGGCGTCGCCCACAACGTCGCTGCCCGAACTGCTGGGCGGAGTGCGCAATTGGGATTACCGCTTCTGCTGGGTGCGCGATGCAACTCTGACCCTGCAGGCTCTGCTGAATGCCGGATATCTGGAGGAAGCGCGAGAGTGGCGGGAGTGGCTTCTGCGAGCCGTCGCTGGCAGTCCCTCCGAGCTCAACATCGTTTACGGCCTTCATGGCGAACGTCGTCTTACTGAACTGGAGCTGCCCTGGTTGCAGGGATACGAGAAATCGGCTCCGGTACGAACTGGGAACGCCGCCTACCAGCAATATCAGCTGGATATTTTCGGCGAGGTCGCCAACACTCTTTTTCAGGCCCGCGAGGCGGGACTGGAAGCGCCCGAGCACGACCGCCACGAGATAGCGCTGGCCATGCTGGAATTTCTGGAAACCGGATGGGAACGTCCCGATGAGGGGATTTGGGAAATGCGTGGTCCTCGCCGGCAATTCGTGCACTCAAAAATGATGGCCTGGGTGGCCGTCGATCGGCTGATAAGGTCATCGGAAAAAGGCCGCTTCACAATTGATTTTCCCCGATGGGAAAAACTTCGCACCGCGATTCACGAGCAGGTATGCCAGGAGGGTTTCGATGCGGATATGAATTCTTTTATGCAGTACTACGGAAGCAAACATCTCGACGCCAGCCTCCTGATGATGCCACTCGTCAGCTTTCTTCCGCCCAATGATTCACGCGTTGTGGGCACGGTGAAGGCTATCGAAACTCATCTCATGGAAGATGGTTTTGTCGGGCGCTACACCCAGGATCCAGAAGTCGACGGCTTGCCCCATGGCGAGGGAACATTTCTGCCGTGCTCGTTCTGGTTGGCTGACAATTACGAGTTGCAGGGCCGTCACGAAGAAGCCGTCCGGATGTTTGAGCGCTTATTGGAAATCCGAAACGATGTCGGTCTTCTGTCGGAAGAATATGATCCGATCGCAAAGCGTCAGTTAGGCAATTTTCCCCAGGCCTTTACGCACGTCGGATTAGTGAATACGGCTTTCAATCTAACGGGTAGTGCGAACCGGCCGAGTGCCTCTCCGAAGTCGGCCAGCAGACGCCGCTGAGGTTGTAGCTACTCCTAGGTGTGGGAATACATCGCATACTGATGCGTTCCACCGATCTTCTCCAGCGCGGCGCTCCCGTTCAGCACGTGCTCCAACAACGGATTATGGTAAAGCACGTATGCCTGCCGCGGATACGTCTCCAAACTCCGCTCCAGATTCTCGATCACGTGTCTCAGCCCGGATTCCGGAAGCGGATGAAACAGATAGAGAACCGTTGGCTCATCCGGAAAAGCGAACTGAACCGCATCCGCACAAATAGCTTTCAGTTGGAAGCATTTCTGATTTTCACCGTGATACTTCCTCAGGTTTTCCTGCGCAATCTGGTGAAGGGCAGGAAGAAGCTCCACGCCCATGATGCGCCGGAAACGATAATCCGAAGCCATCAACAGTGTTCGCCCTTTGCCCGATCCCAGATCGATGAATACGAAATCGTGAAAGTCGCCAGCCTGCTGACGCAAAGCCTCAAACATTTCGTGGAACAGAGCGGCATCCGTTGGCTGATACGGCGAGTGGAAAATTCCTAACAGTCGATCATGCCAGGCCACGCGCCGCTTGTCGTGTTGACGCGGTGGTCCCAGTCGTATTCCGCGTCGCCATAACTTGTCTGCGGCGTTCCGGAGTCGAGTCGCGCATGAACTCTGCGATCTTGGTTAATAATTGTCGTGTTGCTGATAGCCGGGTCTCGCGTTCGGCAACCTCTTTCCACCACTGGCGTACTGAACGCCACAGGCTGATTCGAGAAGCAAAGAGAGGTGATTCGCGGTCGCCATCCATCCGTCGTCATCATAAGCGATGCTGAGATGTGGACAGGAGGAGGAAATAGGGAAACTACTGCAATGGGCGGTATTTATCCGGCGGCTTATATCCCGGAGGCAGTCCTTTGCTGAGAAAGTGAAAGTCATCCGGATCGCGAACTTCAACCCGGCCTTCTGAAGTTAGCTTGTAAGGTTTGCCATTCGGATCGACAGGAATTCCAGGCAACCCGTCGGCGGTCGCGAGTTCTGCCATGCTCGCGGGCAGGCGTCCGGTGCGTTCGCCGAAACGGGTCACAGCCTCCTGCAGATGTGTGACATCCTCTTCGACGCGCAGAGCCAGCAGGTGATCAACCGCGTTCTCACGAATGAGTTTGTCTTGCGTGGTCTGATAAGTTGCGGTCCAGAGTTCACGCGCCATCCCAAACTCGCCCGCATGTTGCGCCATCTGCGCCGCCATCACCTTCATAAACGGATGTGCGTCTGGGACCTTCGAGCCGCGCTCGAATGTTTCCGCAGCCTTGGCATAATTCTTGACATCCATGTAATAGACGAAGGCAAGATTGTAGTAAAGATGCCAATCGTTGGGATTGTTCTGAATGCCATACTCCATCAACTGGATCGCGCGCTCGGGTTGCCCCGCTCCAACCGGCGGTTTCGGAGCAAGAAAGCTGCCGCCGAACTGGTACGCGACCAGGAGATGCGGATCGAGATGCGTCGTAATCTCAAGTAGTGGCGCCAGCAGATTGTAGGTGGCAGCGTAATTATGATGCCGGTTGCCGAAGTACTGCACAGCGCGCGTCCAATAGATGCAGGCCATCAAGCCGTCATAGCCGAGGCTGGCGCGCTTGATCACGGTTGGCGAGCTGAGAAAAAGGACTTCGTCGAGCGTCGCTTGCGGCCGCAGCTGATCACTGTGCCGCAACACTACGATGCTGGCCGCCAGCGAAACGATCAGGCAGGCCGCCGCCACAATCGAAGTTTTACGGCGCCGGGTCATTTGAGATCGCGGTACTCAAAGATCAAAACCGCTCCGCTCAGAGCCATGATGGCATAAAACAACGCATAAAAAGTGTTATGCATGACGAGCTGTCCCGCAACGGGCTGCTCGTGAGCAATGAAACTGATCACATTGAATGCCGAAAAGTTTGGCACAAGATAAGCCGCACCGGTAGCCAGCGTGCGCGAGACTCCGTGAGCCATGCCGGCAAAGTTGCGCAAGTCTTCGGCGAAGCTGCCGACCACGAATAGCGAGAACGCAAAGACAGCTGACAGCAATGGAGAAGAAAATGACGAGAACAGCAGCGCGAGAGAACAGACGATCAGAAACTCGAGAATGATGAAATACAGCGCAATCAGAATCAGTCCATCGGCTCTTACAAACTTGTGAGAGACGTAGAACAGCGCAGCAAAAACGCCGATTGCCATGAAGAAAGTATTCACCACCAGAGTTCCGGCGAGTCCAAAGAACTTACCCACAATGAACTCCCACCTGCGTACGGGGCGTGAAAGTACAGTGTAGAGAGTGCGTTTTTCGATCTCCTTGGAAACGAGTCCAATTCCAATAAAGATCGCGATGACTACGCCGAACAGGGAAACCGCGGTGAGTCCGAGATTGATGACGACCAGTTTCTCGATGTCGATGGAAATCTGGCCTACCAGAATGGCCGCTCCTGAGAGCAGCAGCGCGAAGGCGATGAGATTGTAGAGAACACGGTCGCGAACGGCTTCGCGAAAAGTGTTGGAAGCAATGTGTGCGACGCGCGCTTTCATGCGGTCTTCCCGGCAGTGGTCTCGGCGTGCTGCAGCTTCTCGACAAAATAAGCCTCAAGTGAAGTTCGCACCGGAGTGATCGCGATCAAGCGTTGCCGTTCCCGGCGCAGCGCATCGATCGCCGTGTCCTGCTGGCTCTCCGCGATTATGGCGCGCACTGTGTCCCCAGTCACGTGGCATTCCGCCCCCAACGCCTTCATCGAGGCAGGTATGACGGTGCCCTGCCAGATCACTTCCACCTTCCCTTGTACGGTTGAGGTGAGATCCGCAACCCGTCCAACCCCGCGAAGTTCTCCGTGGTGAATGATGGCGACCCGGTCGCAGAGCGCTTCGGCGTCGGAGAGAATGTGGGTCGAAAAGAAAACCGTCTTGCCAGCGTTCTTGAGCTGTTCCATGAGGTCGCGAACCTCGCGACGGCCCATGGGATCGAGACCAGACATTGGTTCGTCAAAGAACACAAGCTTGGGGTCGTGCAGAATCGCCTGGCCGATTCCAACTCGCTGCAGCATGCCCTTGGAAAACTTCCTAAGTTGCACGCCGCGAATGTCACGCAGACCAACCCGCTGGAGGACTTCCTCCACGCGCCGCTTGCGGTCCTTCGCCGGAACTCCGGAAAGCTGTCCGTAGTATTCCAGCAGTTCGTGCGCGGTCAGATGATCGTAGAAGTAGGGCTGCTCAGGGAGAAAGCCGATCTGCGCCTTCACCTGCGGATCGGTCCATTCATGCCCCAGGATGCGTGCCGATCCGGAGCTGGGAAACACGAGTCCCATCAGCAATTTCAACGTAGTCGTTTTGCCGGCGCCGTTGGGCCCGAGAAAACCGAAGATCTCTCCGTCTTCTACTGTGAGGTGGAGTGGATGCAAAGCCCGTTTCGGCCGTTTGCGCCAGAAACCTACGCGATAAGTTTTTTCCAATCCTAGAATTTCGATTGCAGGCATGGCAGGAACGAATGGTAAGGTATTTTGCTCTTCACCCAGAAATTATATGCAAACGTAATCGTGCGTAAAGTGGTTGGGTGTGCACTTGAGGTTACGAAAGTTAACGATCCAGTTTTGTGCTTCGCGGTGCCTAGTTTGACATAGGATTTAGTGCCCCGCAGGCTGCATAGCCTGCGACGAGAGTGGTATTGCCTGCGGGTTGCAGGCGAACCACCAAGTCTTGCAGCGAGCAATACGCGCGGGTTCCGGTCAGGTTATTGATCGGCGTTCCGGTGGAATAGAACTGGTCGTTGATCAAACTTCCGGGGCTTGCAGAACCGGTGGCGGCAAAGGTGTAGCCGCTCTTTCCGCCGGCCGCAAGAATGCTTTGATCGAGGAGGCAGGCCGCCGCAACGGTTGGCGTGCACGGGTCCGGCCCGCTTAAAGGAGTCAGGGAGAGCGGGAATCCGACTGTGTTATAGGTGCCGAAGTAGCTGACTTCCGCTACATCGATAGCATGAATGGACGCGGCCGCGGATGAGTCGTTTGCGGCCATGCGAGCCCGCAGCAAATTCGGAATCGCAATGGCGGCGATCACCAGAATAATCGCGACTACTATCAAAAGCTCGATCAGTGAAAAGCCCTTTTGTTTCCGCATGGAGTTGATCTCTTTCCCCTACTCCGTTTTTTGACCGACATATCTTCCAGACTTGGGGACTCGTTAAATCAGTGGCACTTAAGAGGCCAAACCGCAGCGCAGCTGGAGGAGTGTTACTGCGGTAACTGCAGGCGAATTCTGAAGCGTCCGGAGAATGCAGAGCCTCCGCAGCGCAGAAGCCTACGACGAATGTAAAAAAGGCAGTGGATTTGCATCCGCTGCCTTTCGGCTTTGTACCCTCCCCCAGGTACTCGCCAGTTCTAGCGGTACTAGTTGCTCATCGGGGCGAAGCCTTGGCAAGCCGGATAGCCGCCAGCCACACCCAGGTTGCCAGGAGCGTTGGTGCGAACCACACCATCGTCAGTCGCGCAGAACGACTTGGTACCAGTCTGGTTGGTGACGGGTACGGCGGTGGTGTAGAAGTTCGGTGGCGGACCAGCAGCCGTCACCACGTTGAATTTGTAACCGCTCTTACCAGTACCCGCGGGCGTGCCGTTGGTGGCTAGGTTGTTGTCGATCAAGCAGCCAAACGCAACCGACGGAACGCACGGTGTCGCAGCGTTGGTTCCCAAAGCGGGCAGAGTCGCATAGCCAATCGTGGGATAAGCGCCGTAGTAGCCGACTTCACCGACGATGATGGTGTGCTCGGAGGCAGCCGCGGACGAATCGTTGGCCGCCATACGTGCACGGAGTAAGTTAGGAATCGCGATGGCTGCAATGATCAGGATGATGGCAACCACGATCAGCAGCTCAATCAGTGAGAAACCCTTCTGTTTACCTTGGTTCATGTTTTGTTCCTTTAGGAGCCAGCCTGGAAGTTTGGAAATAAGGACACTTATCCTATTGCACTCGCGGTGCCAAACTGGCAGGCCTTTCGAGCTGGGCGGTAGATCACAGAAATCCGGTCTTGTGCAATTGGACAAAAGGGCTTTGGCGTGGGCGCTGCCAAGAGCGGTGTGCCGCAAATCGTCAGAGTTGCGTGACAGGAAGTGTCAAGAAGCGTCAAGATGAAGGAGCGGGACGGCTTGCAGCAAAAAATAAAAAAGGCAGCGGATTTGCATCCGCTGCCTCTTGGCTTTGTACCCTCCCCAGGCACTTGCCAGTTCTAGCAGTACTAGTTGCTCATCGGGGCGAAGCCTTGGCAAGCCGGATAGCCGCCAGCCACACCCAGGTTGCCAGGAGCGTTGGTGCGAACCACACCATCGTCAGTCGCGCAGAACGACTTGGTACCAGTCTGGTTGGTGACGGGTACGGCGGTGGTGTAGAAGTTCGGTGGCGGACCAGCAGCCGTCACCACGTTGAAGCTGTAACCGCTCTTACCAGTACCCGCGGGCGTGCCGTTGGTGGCCAGGTTGTTGTCGATCAAGCAGCCAAACGCAACCGACGGAACGCACGGTGTCGCAGCGTTGGTTCCCAAAGCGGGCAGAGTCGCATAGCCAATCGTCGGATAAGCGCCGTAATAGCCGACTTCACCGACGATGATGGTGTGCTCGGAGGCAGCCGCGGACGAATCGTTGGCCGCCATACGTGCACGGAGTAAGTTAGGAATCGCGATAGCTGCAATGATCAGGATGATGGCAACCACGATCAGCAGCTCAATCAGTGAGAAACCCTTCTGTTTACGCATCTTTAATTTTCCCCTCGTTTTACTAACTTTCGTTGAACTCATGCTGGTCATGGAATGACGCAGTCGGGCTAGATGTTTGCATTTGCTGTGCCATGATCGCCAGTTACCTTGGTTCCGGGGAGAGTTTCGACAATCCCCTTATTTTCATTGCAAACCCAAACTTTGGTCTAATCCCGCAGTTTTACAGGGGGTGAACTCTGTCAAAAAACGGCGCGAACCTTGACAATTCGTGTCAGTCTGAAACATCCGACAGTCCTATTTTAGAACGAATCTCAAACTGGTGCTTGCACGGAAAAACCGCAAAATCACCCCACAGCGGAGACTCAAGAATCCCACAATAAGTGCGCGGGTTCGCGAAGGCACTGTCGTAGAATGTGTGGTCGGAAGCGGCATAGGGACGCTCGAGTGAGGGTCCAAGAAAATCTTGAACACAGGGGCCACAGGTTGCCACAGAGGACCACAAGGGACTTAATCGACGTTTCAGTAAAGCCTGCCGACGGCCGCGAAGATTCTGCGGAGATTGACTCCGACGTGGCCCGGGCATGGACGCTGCCCGCCAAGCTTTATACCGACTCCGCTGTATTCGATGACGAGAAAGAAAAGATATTTGCCTGCAGTTGGCAGGTTGTGGGACACAAAGATCAAGTGGCGAATACAGGCGACTATTTCACGACAGAACTGGTGGGTGAGCCTCTGCTGATCGTGCGCGGCAACGATGGAAAGCTCCGCGGCTTCTACAACGTGTGCCGCCACCGAGCCGGGCCGCCGGCGGAGGGATGCGGCTCGCGAAAAGTCTTCCGCTGCGGCTATCATGGCTGGACCTATGGCCTCGATGGAGGACTCCTCAGCGCCACCGAAATCGAGGGCGTCGAAGATTTTCACCCCGAGGATTTTTCTTTGATGCCGGTGAAAATTGAGGAATGGTTCAACCTCATCTTTGTGAATCTGAATCCCGCAGCGGCGTCTTTGCGCGAGAGCCTGGGCGACCTGCCGCGGCAGGCAGAGAAGTTTGATTTTGCCGGGATGAAATTGTTTGAACGTCGCACTTACGACATGAAGTGCAACTGGAAGACTTATGTCGACAACTATCTCGAGGGTTACCACCTGCCCAGCGTGCATCCAGGGTTGAACCATGAACTCGATTTCAATGCTTACGTAGTTGAGCCGTACGCGACACATGTGCGGCAGTTCAGTCCGATCCGCGGGCTGCAGCCGGGGGATACAGCTCCGCGGCGTTACCAGGAAGCGAGCGAAAATCTTACGACAGACTACTTCTGGATTTTTCCCAACTGGATGCTCAACTGCTACCCCGACAACATCTCCTTAAACATTGTGCTGCCGCTCGGAGCCGAGCGATCGCTTGCAATCTTCGAGTGGTATTTGCCTGAGAGAGATCACATGAGTCCGGCAGCGAAGGCGTCGGTGGAATTCAGCGACCAGATTCAGATCGAAGACGTTGGCATCTGCGAGAAAGTGCAGAAGAACCTGCACTCGCGAAGCTATTCGCGAGGCCGCTTCAGCGTGAAGCAGGAAAAAGGCGTCCACGCATTTCACCGGATGTATGCGGAGTGTATGAGAGAAAAATCAAGCGCCGAAGCTCCGGCGACCAGTTAGGAGCCTTCCGCTTTTACCAGCAAACATGTGATGTCGTCATGTTGCGGAGTCGAGCCGACAAAAAGGTCCACGCTCGCCATGAGGCGCTCGAGTAGCTGCTGCGGAGTGTTTGCAGACTCCAACGTCATAGTGCTCAACACGCGCGGCTCATCGAATTCTTCGTCATGCGCGTTGACTGCTTCCACCAGGCCATCGGTAAACACCATGAGCCAATCGCCGGGTGCAAGGGTGACGCTGGCCGATTCATATTTCGCCTCAGGCATAATCCCGAGAGGCAAGCCGCCAACATCAAGACGCTCGATCAATCCCGTGCTGCGTCGCAGGATTGGGTTGTTGTGGCCGGCATTAATGTACGTGAAGACGCGCCCGGACGCATCGTATTCCGCGAGAAAAGCGGTGGTGAAACGCAACCCGCCCTGGCTGTTCGAACAGGCGTACTTGTTCATGTTCGCAACGAGTTCAGGCAGGGCCACCTGCGCCGTGGAAAGCGTTTTGAGGCTGGCCTGAAACGTAGCCATCAGCATGGCCGCGGGGATGCTTTTGCCGGCGACGTCGGCCACGGCGAATACGATTCGGTTGTCTTCGTTGGTTTTACCGGGACGCGGAAACACATCGTAGTAGTCGCCGGCCACCGTATTAGCGGGGCGCGTGAGGTAAGCAACCGAAATTCCGGGAATCTGCGGCGGAGCTCCGGGCAGCAGCCAGGTTTGAATTTCTCGCGCGATCTGCAAATCACGCTTCATCACCACGCGGTCGGCAATCTCCAACATGAGTAGAAGGAACAGAAGCAGTCCGCCCCAGAAATGGAAGTCGAGTTCGACGACGTGCATTTCGTGTCCGGACTCATAGCTGAAGCCACCGCTGGGAATCACGAGCAAAACCAACGCCGCCAACAACAGAACTCGGCGTGCCGGCGAGAGTTTTTCGAGAACGGCCCAGAAGAATTCCTTGACGACATGCAGACGGTGACCGCGCCGGGTCAGCCCCTCGGGTGTTTTAGCGGCCACGTCGCGCGAATACAAACGGTAGCTGGCGCGCGCCTCGCCTTCGAACTGCGACCACAGCTGGCTTATCTCGAGGCCTTCGGTAACCCGCTGCCAGAAGCGGCGCATACGCACGTCAAGGGGAACACGGGCAGCACTTGGTTGGGCCGGTGGGGAGGCGGTCGCCATAGGAGTGCAGTGATTATAGAGGAATCGATGAATGGAATTCGTCGATTACAGATTTCAAATCTATGAAAATCGGGGTGGGTGAATCGCCGATCTTATCCTCAGAACAGGGCCAATTGCTCGTCGAAAGCATGGGCTGGCCATCTGTTGGCATATGTCGTTCCCCTGGGATCGGCACGGCGAATACCGTACTTCTCGCGGAGGCGCGCGATGAGTTGTGCGATTCGCTTGCCGTAAGAAGGGGGAAGGAACGAGCGATCTTGATAGCGCTGGCGATAGCTCTCCACCAGTTTCGGAAATTGTTGTTCGATGAAAGGAAGGAACACTGCTGCCGAGCAAGGTTTCAGGAACAGCGGGTTGGCGAAGATATGGCGTGCCCCGGCCGCAGCGGCTGCGGATACGACGGCTTCGAGGTCGGATGGAGAGTCGGTAATGCCAGGCAGAACAGGACAACAACTTACGCCGACGGTAATACCCGCAGCGTTCAACTGGCGAACCGCATCCAGGCGCAGGTCCGGGCGCGGGGCTCGGGGTTCAAGGATCCGCGCCAACTCAACCTTTAGAGTCGTGACCGTCATGTGGACCGACAGCGCGTTATTCCGCGATACTTCGCGCAGAAGATCAAGGTCGCGCACGATCAGATTTGACTTGGTGACGATTCCCAGCTCGAAGCCGCGATGGCGAGCAAATTCTTCAAGAATGCCGCGGGTGACCTCGTAGCGGCGTTCCGCCGGTTGGTAGGGATCCGTCGCCGTGCCCAGCGCGATGGATTCACCCGGCTTCACCCGCCGCAGGTCGCTTCGTAGCAAATCCGCTGCGTGCTGTTTGACATAAATCTTCTGCTCGAACTCGAGGCCGTCGCGCATCTCCATAAACTCGTGGGTGTACCGGGCATAGCAATACTTGCAGGCGAATTCACAGCCGCGGTAAGGATTGATGGTCCAGGTGAAGGGCATCGCGCGGCGGCTGACGCAACGGTTCAGCAGTGACTTCGACGGAAGTGTGAAGTATTCAACATCGTGGCCGTCGCGCAGCGATTCTCCTTCCGACGCTAGGCGGGCAATGCCGACTAGCGGAGATTTTTGCGGAAGCGGAAATAACCCAAAATCGTCCATCTGTAAATTCGCTTTTTGTTCGCCAATGCTAGCGCCTGGACTTAACCCTGTCAAGGTCAAATCGCAGGGGCAATCGAGGCTCAGATAAAGATACTTGGAGTTTGGGAAGACAGGACTTAAGGCAAATAAAAACCCACCTCCTTCGCGAGAAAGAGGTGGGGCTTCTATGAGGAGGAAACTGTTCTGGAGTCTAGACTAGTCTCCGGTACCGCAGCTGCAAATACCGTGGCCGCTGCCGTCCAGGACGATTGCGAGGCACTCGTCGTAGGCTCGAACATTCTCCGCGACGCTTAGAGTCGCGTCTTGGGAAGCGGTTTCGGTAATTGTGAAGTTGCTGTTCTGAATATGCGTCGTCCAGCTACGCAGTCCAGCTTCGAACGGCTGGGGCACTGTGGTCGTCCCCGGAAGCGGGCAGGCATTGGCGACTGGAGCAACTGAGAATACCTTGATGGCTCCGGTGGACAGGGTGACGCCGGTCAGAGGATTGCTGGTCAAATCCACATTCACCGACAGCGTGCCCAAACCATCAGGAGTCTGCAGGCAGCCGCAGCACTCGGTCATTTCCTGTTGGGGATCGAACACGAAGATGTAGGCGCAAAGGTTACCGTTCGAGGTACCCGCATTGGTGATGCGGAATGTCCCATCCGGAGCGCCACTGGTATTGGCGTTAGAGAAATAGTCAACCTTGAGAACATCTGGCGGCTCGCCAGTTGTTGAGGGCTTACCCAAGGCTGGGGCGGCTGTGGTTGCGGCCCAGCTGCTCAGGGAGCAGATAGCAAGGGCTAGAATAGAAGCAAAGGTTCGACGCATGTTACCTCCAGTGGAAGACGTATAGCGGCAACTTATGCACCGGGATCAGTGCAGCCGGCCGCAAGTGACGGAGTTACTTTACCTTGTTTTCTAAGAGTTACAATCCCCCCGATGGACTAATCCAATTCTATTAAGCAGTTTGACCTGTGGCCGGAACTGCTTCAGCTAGAACTGCTTCCAGTCAATCCTAGGGTTTAATCGTGAAAACAGTGCCAGCCTCGGTACCCTCCTGAAGCTCTCCAAAGGTTGTGCCGTAATAGACCCTCGGCTCCCCCTCCGTGAGACCAGCCTCAGGATTCTCTCCGTCCCCGCGCCCTTCGGCGGCGAAGCTGTGAATCGTGGTGTGGGTCCAGGCGCTGCCTGAACCGGGCGACAATCGATAAACAGTTCCAAGCTCGTAGAACCCTCCATTCGGAGTGGTTCCGTACAAGTTGCCCTCCGCATCGGTTGCCAACCCGCCGTACGGGTTGATTCCCGAATGAGCGCCGAAGGTAAAAATAGTGGCCTCCGTCCATGAGCCATCGTTGTTCTGAGTCAGATGGAAGACTTCGCCGCCTTCTCCGTCGCCTTGACCGACCCCGAAAATATCCCCGGCCGAGGCCAAGAGGAGCTCTGAATGCGGGTAGCCGATTTGCGCATTCTTAAAGCGGCCGATTACGCTTTCGTTCCAACCTCCGCTTCCGTTTGGCGCCAATTCATACACCGAACCGGAGTTATTGTTGCCGCCGCCACCTGTTGTGCCGAAAATGTTCCCTTGTGAGTCAAAACTTACCTCGCTCCAGGGGGAGGCACCATCGGGGGATCCTTGAAAGTTGTACAGAACGGTTTCGGTCCACTCGCCGTGAGAGTCGAGCGAAAGTTCGAAAACCAACCCTAGTCCATTCGCTCCGCCAAAGCTGGCCGTGCCATAGAGATTTCCGGCGGCGTCGATTGTGAGACCCGCTTGTGGCGCTTGTCCGTCAGAGCTACCGGCGAACGAATGGATGACGGTCTCCGTCCAGTTACCTCCTTCTCCCGGAGCTAGCTTGAAGATTCCACCAAGTTTATTCGCACCGCCGCCACTGGCCGTCCCGTAGAGATTCCCCGCCGCGTCGAAGACGATGTTGCCCACCGGCGTGCTGACATCCTTTCCGCCCTGCAATGCATGCAGGAGTCGAAAATTTGCACTCCCATCCGACGATTCCGCAACCTCAAACACGACTCCGCATCCGGTGTATAGAGGTGCGCAAGAACTGCCGCCACCCTGTTGAGTTGTGCCATAGAGTTTGCCGGATCTGTAAACTAGCTTGGCTTGCGGGTGTAACCCGTTTTCACCGGTGTACGGGAACGTGTATAGAACTTTCTCGGCAAAGGCGCTACCAATTGAAAACAGAGCCGCAAGAAAGATAGTAAGGATGTACCTAGCCGATTGTGAAAACTTGTGCGTCATACCATCGGACCTCAAAGGGAAGTATCTCCGGCTGGAGGAAAGGCGGAATTGCTGAGAGGGCACTCTAACACGGAGTCTGCCTTCATCGCTCTAATCTTTGGGGCTAAGGAGAAGAGCTTTGAAGGCAGGAGGGGTTGGAGTACAGCGTGAACGAATTTTAGTGGATACTCTGTCCGGCCTTTGCTCTCTTAATCAGACTACGGTTTCTCGGCCGCGTTTTCGGCTGGCTTCTGAAAAAGCTTGGGGTCGATTGTGGGATTGAATTCCAGAGTGGTGTACTCCGCGGTGCTGGAATCCTGGCCATTCTGTTTGTTGTGGCGGACGAATGGAACGGTGAGGCCATTCACCGGCTTCCAGTTGTCCATGTCGGTTTCGCCTTCGACCGGCTGACCCTGGCTGAGCGTTCTATAGGTCTCCTTTAGGATGTGGCCGCTTTGTGGGTCAACAAACCAGCGGATGCCGGCACCTGCGGCATTGACGTCCACGATGCGAGCATCGACGTTGCCGACCTTCTCGCTTCCATCGGCGCGGAAATACACGTTGGCATCCTTCGCGTGCGAGGCGATGAAAACCGGATCGCGCTTGATCTGCTCGAGCGTTTCTGTCTTCTGCGAGGCCGGGAAGTCGCGCATGCCCTGGCCGGGGACGGCCATGAACGCCAGATCGGGCGTGACTACAATATTCATAGTTCCACCCGGAGTTTGCATCTCGGCGTGCAGACGATCGGGAAAGACGATGACGGTTTCCATCTGCATGGGAAACTCGCCCTGCGGGGTTTTCTGCGTCAACGTCAAATCGGCCTTCACCGACTTGATCGACGCCAGCTTGGCTTCGCCGCCCATTGCAGCTACTACCTTCGCGGCCAGAGCCTTGCCTTCATCATTCGATGCGGTGGGTTTGCTCTCCTCTTCTTTCGCACCTTCTTTTGCGCCCGGCGGGGATGGAATTGTGATATCGATTTCTTTCACCGCGCCCAGTGAAGAAAGAGGCTTATCGAACTCCTTCGTGTTGCCAACGACCAGAACCGCCAGTTGATCGCGGTGTACATACTTCGCCGCCACCCGATTCACGTCAGAGGCCGTGACTTTTTGGATCTCCACCGGAAACTTGTCGAGCCAGTCTGCAGGGTATCCGTAAAATTCGTAGGCCATTCTTTCCGCGAGAACCTTGTCGGGAGAGTCGAGGCGGAAGATGAAAGCGTTCAGGATCGCGTCTTTCGCGTGCTTGATTTCCTCGTCAGTGATCGGCTGCTTGGCAAGGTTATCGATATCTTCATCGAGCGCCTGCACGGATTCGATCGTGCTCTGGCTCTTGGTGCCCATGGTGAACTGCAGAACGCCGGGATGTCCGAAGTTGGCTCCAATGCCGCCGCCTACGTGGTAAGCCAAGCCGCGTTTGGTGCGAATATCGTTGAACAGGCGGGAGGAGAATCCGCCTGCGAAGGCCTCGTTGAAAACCGCAATCGAGTAGTAGTCGGGATTGTTACGCGTGGTGCCCAGCGTGACCATGTGAATGGTGCTTTGGTTCACGTCGTCTTTCGGGATGAGGTAATAGCCCGCCTTGGCCGAGTGATACTGGATTTCGTTTTTCGGAATTTCGGGACCCTTGGGCCAGGACTCGAAGGCTGTGCGCAACTTGGCTTCCATCGCCTTTGGATCGAAGTCTCCGCTGATGCCCAGGATGATGTGATTGGGGTGAATATAGGTGTGGTGCCAGTCGAGCAAGTCCTGGCGGGTGATGGCAGCGATGGTGGAGTACTCAGGCTGACGAGCGTAGGGATTGTCGGTCCCGTACGCCAGCTTGGCAGATTCACGCCCAGCAATCTCGCCGACCTCGTCGTTGCGCCGCGAGATGCTGTCTTCCGCTTGCTTTTGCGCGAGGTCGAGTTTGTCGGCGCGGAACTCGGCATTCTGCAACAGGTCGGCGAAGACTTTGAAGACATCGTCGAAATCGCTCTTCAGGCAGGACAGGCTGATGCTGGTTGAATCAGGACCGCCGCCGGTTTCAACTTTGGCGGCCCGCACTTCCAAAAAGTCATCGAGTTGATCGCCAGTTTGCGACTTGGTTCCGCCAGTGCGCCATACCTCGCCAAAGATATCCACCAATCCAACTTTGCCGGCAGGTTCACGGGTTGAACCACCGCGGATGCGCGCGGTTCCCTGAATCAGCGGCAGTTCGTGATCTTCCTGAAGAAAAATCACCATACCGTTGGAAAGTTCAATGCGCTTGGGTTGCTGCGCCTGAAAAGCCGGCAGAGGTGGGACCGGAATTTGTTGCCAGTCTGTGGCTTGAGAAGCGGCTTTCGGCAACGCGGCAAATAAAGTGGCGGCAACAAGAATTAACGACAGGACGATGGGCTTCGTGCTGACCGCGTTCGTCTGCATCTTCGTTGTCTTCATTGGCCACCTCCCTGAGCGTCTTCGTCTTTTGCACCACCCGCGACAGTCTCGATCACGCCCACGGTACGGTTCGTGTCGTTGAAAGTTTCATTCGCTACACGTCGAATATCCGCTTTCGTCACTTTGTCGATGCGATCCACGGAGCGGAATAACTCGCGCCAGTCGCCATAGCGGGTCTCGAAAATCGCCAATTGAGTGGCCAGGCCTTCGTTTTCCGCGAGACCACGAATCAGGTTAGCCTTCGTGCGAGTCTTGATCATCTTCAACTCGTCGTCGCTGATGTCTTCTTTCTTCAGCCGCTCGATTTCAACGTGAATGGCATCCGCTACCTCCTGCGTGCTATGCCCGGGCAGCGGGTAGGCATAGAACGCGAACAGGTGCGGATACTTGGTTCCTGGAAGTCCGCTGAATCCTGCGGAGAAAGCGGCGATCTTCTTATCGCGCACCAGCGCGCGGTAGAGACGCGAGGTGCGGCCCTCCGACATGAGATCGGTGGTCGCGTCATACACCGCATCGTCTTTCGTTCTGTAATCGGGCCGGTGGTAACCCTCGAGATAGAGTGGCTGCGACTTCTCTTTGAGCACAACTTTGCGCTCGGAGTTCTGCGGCGGCTCGGTCGTTGTGGTCTCATCAGGCTTATGGCTCGCAGGCAGGCGGCTGAAATATTTTTCAAGAATCGGCATTGCCTGGGATGCCTTCACATCGCCCGCGACTGCAACCACCATATTTGCCGGAACGTAATACTGGTCGAAGAACTTTTTGGCATCGGTGGCCGAGAAGGTATTCAGGTCAGATATCCAACCAACAGTCGGCCTGTGATAGGGATGGGCCTCGAAGGCCGCGGCATCAAACTGCTCCAGCAGGCGGCCGGTCGGATTGCTATCGGTGCGCAGGCGGCGCTCTTCGATGACTACGTTGCGCTCCTTATAAAACTCGCGCATCACGGGATGCAGAAAACGCTCCGACTCGAGATAAGCCCACAGCTCAAGTCGATTTTCGGGCAGCGAGTAGTGATATCCCGTCTCGTCGTAATCGGTGAATGCGTTGAGATCCTGGCCGCCGCTCTGCTCAATAATCTTGCCAAACTGGTTGGCAACGACATATTTGTCGGCAGCTGCGATAGCATCTTTCCAGGCTTTTTCCAGTTCCTTTAGTTTGGCTTCGTCGCGGCCCACGCTTTTATCGCGCTCAGCGATGTAGGCGCTGTACGCAATTTCCACTTTTTCCAGAGCGGGCTTCTCGGCAGCGTAGTCGGTGGTTCCAATCTTATCCGTACCCTTGAACGCCATGTGCTCGAACATGTGAGCCAGGCCGGTTCTTCCCATGGGATCCTGCGCGGAACCCGCATCGACCATCGTAAAGAACGAAAACACCGGTGCTTCCGGCCGCTCACAAATAAGGATGGTAAGGCCGTTTGGCAACTTCTTGACTGTGATGCGCTTTTCAAAAGACGCGACATCCTGCGCGGCGGCAAGAACGCTAAGAATAAGAAAAGCGAGGGGAACAAGAGCGTAGGGCCTGAGTATAGGGCGTTTCATTGGACCTCCAGAAAGCCGGTACGGACTAATGGCTGAACAATTCCGACACGCGTTTGGAAACCATCGTCTTAGACGAACGGAAGCAGCGGAAGTTTGAAATTACGTGGCAGGCGGGGAGGTTGTCAAACAGGCCTTGTGCACTTGTTCAAGCCAATCAAGATAAACGACTGTATTTTGCGCAGGCAGCCGTTTGGTGCAAAATGCATGCGGGAGCGTGCACGCCATGGATTCGACGATTGAGGTTCAAGGGAAGCAGCTCAAGTTGTCGAACCTGGAAAAAGTTTTGTATCCCGCCACGGGGTTCACCAAGCAACAAGTCATCGATTATTACGTTCGCATTGCGCCGGCGATGATCCCGCACATGGCTGGACGTCCGCTGACCCGCAAACGCTATCCCAATGGCGTGGACGAGGAATTCTTCTACGAAAAAAATGCGCCCCAGCACCGTCCTGACTGGGTGAAAACTGCACCCATCTGGAGCGAAGGGAACCGGCGCATGGTTCACTATATTCTGGCTGACGATCTCCCTACGCTGGTGTGGCTGGCGAACCTGGCTGCCATCGAGCTGCATCCGTCGCTCTCGCTTGCGAAAGAAATTACCTGCCCCACGATGATGGTTTTCGATCTCGACCCCGGGCCGCCTGCCAACATCGTGCAATGCTGCGAGATTGGATTGTTGCTGCGCGAAATCTTCGAACATTTCAGTTTGCAAAGCTTTGCGAAGACTTCGGGGTCGAAAGGTTTGCAGATTTACGTTCCACTGAACACTCCAACCAACTACAAGTCGACCAAGCCTTTCGCCCACGCGCTCGCACAATTGCTTGAGCAGGATCGTCCGAAAGAAGTTGTATCGGACATGAAGAAGCAGGTGCGAACCGGAAAAGTTTTCGTCGATTGGAGCCAGAACGACGAGCACAAAACTACGGTAGGCGTGTACTCGTTGAGGGCGCGCGAGCGTCCTACGGTTTCGACCCCGGTGACGTGGGAGGAAGTAGAACGCACTTTTAAGAAGAAAGATGCCAACCTGCTCGTATTCGAAGCCAAGCAGGTGGTCGCGCGCGCAGAAAAAATGGGCGACTTGTTCGCTCCCATGCTGGAATTGAAGCAGCGTTTGCCGGATCTTAAGCAACTCACGGCCGCTACGGAAGA
This sequence comes from uncultured Acidobacteriaceae bacterium, assembly GCA_963771965.1. GTDB lineage: Bacteria > Acidobacteriota > Terriglobia > Terriglobales > Acidobacteriaceae > Sulfotelmatobacter. The sequence continues at coordinate 43,281 of CAVYVM010000011.1, read as the reverse complement.
AGCGGCGGAGCCGATCTCGATTGCCGCTCAAGCGGAAGAGGAAACAGAAGAGCAACCAAAAGCTGTTCGCCGTCCCCGCCCTGGGAAAAAGACCGCAAAACCGCCTCAGGCGCGCCGGGTGAAGCGCAAGGTATAATCCCGTGCGCTGTTTTTTGTTTCGGAGCCGTTATTGGACTTTGCGATGCCTCAACTTTTTGTCGGAACGTCGGGATGGGCCTACCCGAGCTGGAAGCCCGACTTCTATCCCGCCAAGCTCGCGCAGAAAAAATTTCTCAGCCACTACGCCACGCAACTGAATACCGTCGAAGTGAACTTTACCTTCCGGCAACTGGTGAAAGAGACCACGATCCAGAATTGGATTCAGGAAACTCCAGCGCATTTTCGCCTCGGCATCAAGGCTCACCAGGTGATCACGCATATCAAGCGGTTGAAGGGAACGGAAGACTTTGTTCCCCGCTTCCTGGCGACGATCGCGCCACTAGCCAGCGCTGGCAAGCTTGGACCGGTACTCTTCCAGTTGCCGCCGAACCTAAAAGCGGATCCGGCGCTGCTCAAGGACTTTCTCGCTATCCTGCCGCGTTCGCTTCCGGCAGCATTTGAATTCCGTCACGACTCATGGTTTGCCGAGTCGACTTGGGAGGCGCTGAAAGCCCAAGGGGCCGCGCTGTGTGTGGCGGAGACGGAAGAACGCACCACGCCAGACGTGGTCACCGCGGCCTTTGCCTATTACCGATATCGCAAACCGAGTTACACCGGCGAAGAACGCAAGGCTATGGTCGCGCGAATCGGCGAGCATCTGTCAGCAGGCCGCGACGTGTTTGCTTACTTCAAGCACGAGGAAACGCCGGAAGGGGCGCTGTATGCAGCAGAATTGCTGAGGACCGCCGGACAAGCTCTGGAGGCCAGTTCGCCTCCGATGGAAACGGGAAAGGCCGAAAAGCTGGCCGCGAGAAGATCGCGTGTTTCACCGGGCGCTCTCACAGAAATCGAGGACGCTCTGCGTGACTATGATAAAGAGGTGCTGGAAGCAGGACACGCAGGGGACGGGCTTACGGAAACGACGATAAAGACATACGGGAAGGCCGGAAAATTCGTCGATTGGTTAAAGTACGACTTCGCCCCCGGAGGCCCTCCAAACGGGCCCGGATGCACGAGGCCCCGGATCGAAACACCAAACATCAAAAGGCTGGCAGCGAAAAAATCGCGCGTGTCCCTCTCTGCGCTTTTAGAAGTAGAAGCTGCATTGGATGAATACATTCGCGAAGTTCTGCATGCAAGGCGGGGTGAGCGAGCCACCAACCAACTCAGCGACCCTGCCGAGTACTTCGTGCGCTGGCTGAAATACGAGTTCGCGCCAGGATCGCGTAAGAGTGGCAGAGGGTGAAAGGTGGGAGAACCTGCGTCCTACCAATGCAATCCTCACCATAGTTTCAACCTAGAACTGGAGGCAATACGGCCTAGGGGGCTAACGATTGCGATGCCTGGCAAGAAAAATCCGATTGCTCCCAGCGTCCGATAATGATTAACTTGTTTTCACGTCATGCTTCCGGAAACTGGCGACGCCGAACTCAGGAGCTTTGTTGAGTATCTGAGAGTTGAGAGGGGACTGGCTCCACTTTCCATCGTCGCTTACGCAACTGACATTCGTCAGTTTGCCGAATTTCTGGAAAAACAAGAGGGCGTGCTCCTAACCGCGCAACGCAATGACGTGCGCGAGTTCCTGCACCAACTTTTTTCGCATAGAGTTGATCCCCGCAGCGTGGCGCGCAAGCTTTCTGCCTTGCGACATCTTTATCGCTATCTGCTCCTCGATAAAAAACTCGACCATGACCCCACGCTTGATATCGAATCGCCAAAGCAATGGAAGGTGCTGCCCAAAGCCCTAGCGAAAACCGAACTGGAAGCCACGCTGGCGGCTCCGCAGGCACGCCAGAGCAGCAATCCAGCGCGCAATGCAAAAGCATTCGCTGCGCTCGCCATACGCGATCGCGCTATGCTGGAAGTTTTTTATGCCGGAGCCCTGCGCGTTTCAGAGATCACCAGCGCCAAGCTGGAAGATCTTAAGCTCGACGCCGGATACATGCAGGTCCGCGGCAAGGGCGACAAAGAACGCATCGTGCCGCTAGGCAAATCGGCGCAAGCCGCGCTCACAGAATATCTGGCACAATCGCGCCCGATCCTGGCCACAAAGAAAGGAGGCCCAGCCTCTTTCGCAGCCACAGATTCGCCTTGGTTATTCGTGGCTCGTGGGGGCCACAGACTCACGCGCCAGCGGGTTTGGCAGATGGTACGCGCCGCATCGGCAGCGTCAGGCCGCGTCGCATCGCCGCACATGCTGCGACACTCCTGCGCCACGCACATGGTGGAAAACGGGGCGGACCTGCGCACTGTGCAGACGATTCTGGGCCACGCCGACATTTCCACCACGCAGGTCTATACGCACGTGGCAGTCGACAGACTGCGAAGTGTCTATCAAAAACACCATCCCCGGGCAAAAGCGAGATGACGGACGCGAGAATGACCGCATCCAGTCAAACAACGACGATTGTCGCCACAGCCGTGACCGACTTTCTGCGCCATCTCCACGAGCGCAATTCGTCGCCGCATACAATCAAGGCGTACAAGCAGGAGCTAGAACTGTTCTCGATATATGCCGGTGCGCGCGAATGGAAGCAGATCGATCACATTGCCGTACGCGGATTTCTTTCGCAACTTTATGACAAAGGATTGAGTAAGACCTCCGTGGCCCGTGCCCTGGCCGCGGTGCGTTCGCTCTACCGCTGGCTGGCGCGGGAAGGATTGGTCGAACAGAATCCGGCAAAGCTGGTAGCCACGCCGAAACTTCCCAAGAAACTTCCGCGCGTCCCCACCATCGAAGAAATGAATTTCGTGATCGACGGTGCGATGCCGGAAGCAGCGGCATTTCCAGAGCGCGACCGGCTTATGCTGGAACTGCTTTACGGATGCGGCATCCGCAACTCGGAGCTGACTGGCATCAATCTCGAAAACATTTCGCTAAGCGCCGAAGCCATTCTGATTCGCGGCAAAGGAAAAAAAGAACGCTACGTTCCGTTCGGCGACTCGGTGGCCGGGACTCTCAAAGCTTACCTGCCTGAGCGCCAGAAAATCCTTGCCGCATTCAACAAGCAGACATCCGCTCTGCTCATTAACCGGCGTGGTGGCAGGCTTACGACGCGCAGCGTCGGCCGCATTATCAAGAAAATCGCGGTCGCCAAAGGCCTTTCTCCCGACGTGCATCCGCACACGCTGCGCCATGCCTTTGGCACGCACATGCTGGAAGAGGGCGCCGACCTGCGCGCGATTCAGGAGTTGCTCGGCCATGAGCGCCTCGCGACCACGCAGCGATACACGCAGTTGTCGATGAAGCATGTGCTGCAGGTGTACGATCAGACGCATCCGCGGGCGAAGTAACGCGGCGCTACGCTCGGTCGCGAAGTCCCTCCCACATCTCAACCACCCGCGCTTTCAGCTCCGCGGTTAGCATCTCATAAGCCGCTTCCGATGCTTCGCTCTCCGGCGGCGGCAAAATGGGATCGCCAAACTCCATCCTCAACCGCGTGAATTTCTGGAAGAATTTGTTCCTCGGCCAAGCCTCGTGAAACCCTTCGATGGCGACCGGCACAATGGGCACCTGCATGTTAATCGATAGAATCGCAGCGCCTTTTTTGAAGATTCTTGGAGTGCCATCGATCGAACGCTCACCCTCGGGATACAAAATGAGCGGCCGTCCTTGCCGCAAGCCGAACGCCCCCGCGCGCATGGCGGGAACCAGGTTCGCATCGGGATCGACCACGAGAACGCGAAGTGAGCGGGCCAGCATCAGCATGAAGCCCTCACCGAAGATTTCGCTCGTCCCCACGGCAAACACTTTGGCGAACACCTCCTGGGGCAGAACACCTGCCAGAATCAAGGGATCGAGATAACTCTGGTGATTGGACGAAATAATGTAGGCGCCACTTTTCGGAAGCTTTTCAATTCCGCGTACTTTCAGATCGAATTGGTCAAGCGCAATGACCTGCGCGAGCCTCGAGACCACATACCAAAACGTGCTGCTGATGCGCTGCGGCCGGACTAAGGAGACTACGTCGGCGGCATCGGGTGGTTCGGCGAGAATTGCTTTCCATTCCGCGAAGGCAGGCCGCGTACCCGAAGCGCCTGCGCCGCTGGCCGCGCTTTGCAGCACGGCATCGACCAAGTCGCGCACCGTATAAATTTCAGCGAGCTGCGACTCCGGCACGTTCCCGCCAAGTCGTTCCTCTATCCGGCTCAATAACTCGACGCGCTGCATGGAGTCGAGGCCAAGGTCGAGCTCTAGGCTGTGAGTGGGGCGCAAGGCCGGCAGCGGCGTGCGGGCTGACTCGCGCACAACAGTCAGCGCTTTCTGCACATTCGATTGATCAAGCCATGCGTGCTCGTCAGTGGTCAACGGCTGATCGGCGGCAAATCAGAATTGTCATCTGCGCGCCGAGCTTGATTCGCGTTTACCCGTTTCTCCACTTCAAAGCGTTTAATCTTGCGCGTCGTGGTGCGGGGCAAGTCTTCCTGCCAAATCCCATAACTGCCGATGCGCTTGGTGGACGCGATCTGCTGCGAGAGGCTTTCGATGTCGAAGCGGATGACTTCTTTGGCATTCACAATCTTCTTCTGCCTCAGCACATCGAAGTTAGGGACAATCACGGCGTGCAAACGGTCGCCACTTTCGCCTGGCTTGCCTTCCACTCCCATCACGGCCAATTCTTTGATATGCGGCGATTTCAGGTAGTGGGCTTCCACTTCCTCGGGATAAATGTTCTTCCCGTTGCTGAGCACGATCACTTCTTTCTTGCGTCCCGTGAGGAACAAGTTGTGGTCCGCATCGAAATAGCCCAGATCGCCAGTGTAGAACCATCCGTCGCGCAGCACTGCTGCGGTTGCGTCCGGACGATTCCAGTAGCCCTTCATCACGGGCGCGCCGCGCAGTGCAATTTCGCCACTGGCTGGTCCGCCATCTTCCTGCTCCTGATCGATTTGCGAATCGACAATTTTGGCTTCGATGCCCTTCATCGCTTTTCCCACCGAGCCAATCACATTGTCGCTGGGAGAAGTTGCAAATACGGCAGCCGTCGTCTCTGTGAGACCGTAGGCCTGTAACACGTCGATGCCGAGTTCGTAAAAGTCTTGTGCAATGGCGGGATCGAAACGCGACCCTCCGGTCACGAGATAGCGCATTTTGCTTCCAAGGGTCGCGTGGATTTTGCCAAAGAAGATTCGACCGGCGTTGAGTCCCACTCTTCGCAGTCCGCGGTTGATACTCATAAGCGCGCGCAGCAATCTCTTGGCGATGGCTCCGCGTTTCGCGACTTCCTGAAAAATCCGTTCATGAATCAAGTAGAAGAATTGCGGCACGACCGCGAATGCTGTGATTTCACGCTGCTGCAGCGCTCGGAGCAATTCCGTGGTGTTCAGAGTTTCGAGATAGACGACGCGCGCACCCTTCACCAGGGGAATCATCAGGTTCGCCATTTGGGCCAGCACGTGGAACATGGGGAGAACACCAAGCAGCGCGTTGCCGGGGCCGATGTCGACCCAGTTGAATACCGCTTCGACCTCGCCCAGCAGATTGGCGTGGGTCAACATCACGCCCTTGGGATCGGCAGTTGTTCCCGAAGTGTAGAGCAGAGCTGCGATTTCATCAGGCTGGCCATCGATTGGCCGAAACTCTCCGGGGCTGGCCGCAAAAATCGACGGCAAATTTTCAAGCCACTGCTCTGAGATGGACGCGCCGGTCGCACGCTCGGGGTCCATTAGCACGAGGCCGACATCGATGCCGGAAACTGCCTCGTGCGCCGCTTGCGCGTGATTCGCGTCGCAAAATAAAGCCGAGCTGCCGCTGTCTTTCAGGAGCTTGTTCAGTTGGTCGGCGTGCAGTGCGGTGTCTAGGGGAACAACGGTACATCCTCCTGCAATGATTCCGAGATACACCGCGACCCATCGCGGATGGTTATCCGCAATAAGAGCCAGCCGCGATCCGTGCTCAAATCCGTTTTCCATGACCCAGCGTCCGACGGACTCCGCCATGCCGCGAAGCTCGGCGTAGGTGCAACTCTCGATTCGATCCTGGCGCTGCAGTTCGAGCGCAACATTACTGGGCCAGCGCTCCGCGCATTCGACAAAACGGTCATAGAAGGTAGGCATGCTTCGTGGGGAATATACACGAAAAGCGGCTGGCGCCGCTGCGCTTAGAAACATCCGGTAATACGGAGAGGGCACACGAAGTGCTAGTAAAGTGCCGGACTTGCAACTTGGCAGGCATTCCACGGCCCCTTGTTCTGCATCGAATATGCTAGGCTTAAAGAGGTAAAAGCTTTCGCCCTCCGAAGGACTTCACGGTTTGATTAACGCACTGATAGGCAAGGTTTTCGGCACCAAAAACGAACGGGTTATTAAGAGCTTGATGCCCAAGGTCGAGGCGACCAATGCACTCGAACCGCAGATGCGGAAGCTCACCGATGATGAACTGCGTGCCAAAACGGACGAGTTCCGGCAACGCATCCAGGAGCGGCTGAGTCGCGTCAATAGCACAACGCCGCCCGAGTCGGATGCCGAAACTGTAAACGATACCGACCGCGCCAAGCAATTCGAGAAAGAGCAATACGACGCACTGCAGGAAGTTCTGGACGAAATCCTGGTGGAGGCTTTCGCGGTGGTCCGCGAGGCTGGACGCCGTGTGCTCAACATGCGCCACTTCGATGTGCAGTTGATCGGCGGCATGGTGCAGCACAAGGGAATGATTTCGGAAATGAAGACCGGCGAAGGCAAAACGCTGGTCGCCACGCTCCCGGTCTATCTCAATGCCCTCAGCGGACGGGGCGTACACGTGGTTACGGTCAACGACTATCTGGCCAAGCGCGATTCCGAATGGATGGGCAAGCTCTATCGTTTCCTCGGCCTCACCGTGGGTGTGATCGTTCACGATCTCGATGACGAGCAACGCCGTGCCGCCTACGCCGCCGACGTGACCTACGGAACCAACAACGAATTCGGCTTCGACTACCTGCGCGACAACATGAAGTTCGATCTCAAAGATTGCGTGCAGCGCGGGCATAACTTCGCGATCGTCGACGAAGTCGACTCCATTCTGATCGACGAAGCCCGCACCCCGTTGATTATTTCCGGAGCGAGCGAAGAATCGACCGACAAGTATTACAAGGTAAATCGCATCATCCCCAAGCTCGAAAAAGGAGAAGAGCTCGACGTTGCTCCGGGCGAACCGGCGCAGCTTACCGGCGACTTCGTAGTCGACGAGAAGCACCGCAACATCACCGTCACCGATGAAGGTTGGACTAAGGTTGAGGGATTGCTGGGCATCGGCAACATTGCTGACCCGGAAAACTGGCCCCTCAAGCATCATGTCGAAACAGCCGTGAAAGCGCACGCGCTCTATCGGCGCGACGTGGAGTATGTGGTGAAAGAGGGAGAAGTCATCATCGTCGATGAATTTACCGGACGCATGATGCCGGGACGGCGCTGGTCTGACGGCTTGCATCAGGCCATTGAAGCCAAAGAGGGTGTGAAGATCGAGCGCGAGAACCAGACGCTTGCGACCATTACCTTCCAGAATTATTTCCGCATGTTCAAGAAGCTCTCGGGAATGACTGGTACTGCGGAAACCGAAGCTGCTGAGTTCGACAATATTTACAAGCTGGATGTCATCGTTATCCCGACCAACAAGCAGATGCTGAGATTGGAACATCCCGACGTAATCTACCGGACAGAAAAAGAAAAATATTTTGCGGTTGCCGACGAGATTCAGACGCTGCACGAAAGAGGCCAGCCGGTGCTGGTGGGTACCACGTCGATTGAAAAGTCCGAGCGCCTCTCCGAGTTGCTGAAGAAGAAGGGATTAAAGCAGCACGTCGTACTGAACGCGAAGTTCCACGAACGAGAGGCCGAATTTGTAGCCCAGGCGGGGCGCAAAGGCATGGTCACCATCGCCACGAACATGGCCGGCCGAGGTACCGACATTCTGCTGGGCGGCAATCCTGAATTCATGGCCAAGCAAGAGTTGGTGAAGAAGGGAATCGCCCAGCAATTACGAGTGGCCCAGGGCAAGATCGAAGGTCCGCAGGAAGATGGGATCACTTCCATTTTTTATTACAACGGCAACGAGTATACGGTGCCGACCGATAAGTGGACCGAAGTTTTCAGCAGGTACAAAGAACAGACCGACAAAGAGCATGACGAAGTGACCGCGGTAGGCGGATTGCATATCCTGGGCACGGAACGGCATGAGTCCCGCCGTATCGACAACCAGCTTCGCGGGCGCGCCGGCCGGCAGGGCGACCCCGGTTCGTCGCGATTCTACCTCGCGCTTGAGGACGATCTCATGCGCATCTTTGCCAAGGAGTGGGTCTCAAAACTCCTTGAACGCCTAGGCATGGAAGAAGGCGTTCCGATCGAGGGCAAGATGATGAGCCGCCGCATCGAGGCGTCTCAGAAGGCCGTGGAAGGTCAGCATTTCGAATCCCGTAAACATCTGCTCGAGTACGACGATGTGATGAACAAGCAGCGCGAGGCCGTCTACGGCCTGCGTCGGCGCTTGCTCGAGGGCATGGATCAGAAAGACCTGATCCTCGAAGAGTATGTCTCAGGCATTCTGGGCGACCTGATGGACGAATATTGCCCGCCGAAAGGTCACGCGGCCGATTGGAACCTCAGAGGCCTGAAAGATGCGGTATTCACTCGCTTTGGTGTGGATTTCATCGCTGAGGGCGTGAAGGCGGAAGAGTTGAACCGGCAGGAACTCGGGGATGCAATCTTCGAGAAGCTGAAAGAGCGCTACGACGCGAAAGAAAAGCTGATCGGCCCCGAGGCTATGCGACATCACGAGCGCATGATCATGCTCAGCGTACTCGATTCGCAGTGGAAAGATCACCTCCTCAGCATGGACCATCTGAAGGAGGGCATCGGATTGCGCGGCTACGGCCAGCATGATCCGCTGGTCGAGTACAAGAAAGAATCGTTCGAGATGTTTGAGGCTATGCTGCAACGCTTCCAGGAAGACACGGCGCGCTATCTCTACCTGATGCAAATTCTTGATCGTCCGCCGGATGCGGGCGCGGGCGGCCAGCAGCCAGGCGGACCCGAAGGCCAAGGCCCAGATCCCGGAGTTCCAGCGCAGCAAAGCGGCGGTGGCAACGGACATCATCCGCCGCGATTGGTAGCGACTTCCGCTGACGACCTGGAGGAAGCCTTCATGCGCCGCAAGCGACGTGAGCTCGAACAGGCTCGCATGGCCGGGGCTGGCGACGTGCAACCGGTGCAGCAAGTCGTTCGCGCCCAGGAGAAAGTAGGCCGCAACGATCCTTGCCCCTGCGGATCAGGAAAGAAATTCAAGAAATGTCACGGGGCGGGCTAAAGCCACACAGAAACGTGCGGAAACCCTAGGCCTTCGACTGTACTCCGCTAGACGTTCGCCATTGAGCCAACCGCGATCGTCTACGGAACAAGGCGCATGCGGTAATGCTGCGTGGATTCTTCGGTGACCGTGAATCCCAATCGCTCATAAAGAGACCGCGCAGCGGTATTCACTTTCAGGACTGAGAGGACGACGGCGCAGCTCCGGGCGCGAGCCTCGTCGAGGACCCGACGGGTGACCGCTGTACCGAGGCCATGTCCTTGATGCTCAGGAACGATGCAGAGCGTATGGAGTTCGATGTCCTGATCACTTTCAAGGGTCATCACGAATCCAACGCTCATGCCGTTGTGCTCGATGATCTGCGCGTGCGGAACCTGAAGCTGTTCGTAAAAGTGCTTTCGCTCTTTGGCTTCGTCCCAAAATCCACGAGTAGATGTGATAGGAACGCGCATGGAGCGCAAAAACACGTCGGCGAGAAACGCAAGGTCATCGTTGGTTGCCTGGCGGGTGGTCACCATGATTTGTCATGGCCGTACGACGTCGCGCCGAACTTCATTCACGAACTCCGTCGCGCTGCCATCCGATCCCGACTGACAGCGCGAAATGTCATCTCCTCTGCTGCGCTCGCGTTTTCGCTTTTCCACTCCAGAAACAATCCCGCATAGTTGTTTGTGATGTATTCGGAAGGAGTGACGCCCAAGGTTTTCGCGGCCGCATCGATCCATCGCGGCGTGCCTTCGATCTCGCAGAAATTTCCAATCGGCGTTTCATCCACGACGACCTGACCCTTTCCATCCGTCCACTCGGCGCGAAACTTTTCGTAGCGAAACGACGGCGTATATCCCAAAGCGCGTAAAATCAGATCCATTTTCTTACCGTCGCCGAACGAGGTCTCCAACTCTGCGCGGCTGCTATGCCGTCCAGCCTTTTTTCCTGCCTTATGCGTCAGCGTCCACTGCGAGCCGTATTTTCGGGTTCGTAATAATTCTTTCTTCTTCCGCAGCAATTCACCAGGAAGGTCGTAGAGCGTATTCATCTCATGCGTGCGCGGCGTGACGACACGAAACCCAGCTTCGCGCAGTTTGCGCGCGAGCGAGCGAACATCTTCAACGCGAAATTTGATCTCGACTTCCCGGTTGGAGCTCATCCCGGAAAGTATAGAGGGCTTGCCGGCCGTACGCGATAAAAGAGCCGCTAGCGTCGGTCGCGGCTTCGTTTACTGCGCTTTTTTACTGGGACCTGATCGCCGTTCAGGAACGGGAAAAATCATAAACCTTCTTATTTGCTGGCAGTGGTCGTGAATTGCTTTCTTGAGGTGTCCGAGGATGGAGTTCAACTCCGCCATGTCATATGTTGCCAGTGCCTTGGCGACAAGCTGCATGATTCTATCCTCCGAGCGGCGCTCCATGCGTGGAGTCTCTCAGGGAGCATTAGAAACGTTCGATACCCTACATTCCGTAGTGTCTCTGTAAGAAATACTGTAGTTAAGGCCTGTACTGGGTTGGCCTAATTAAATGTGGGCAACTTCACCAAGTCGTTCTCAGGAACCGATTCGACCGGTTCCCCGGCCTTGCGCCAGGCGGTCAATCCCCCGACAATTACGAACGTGTTGAATCCTTTTTCCCGCAGCAGATGCGCCACCCGGGCGCTGGTCGCTTCGCGTGCTCAAGTACAGTAAAGATAAATGTCCTTGTCTTTGGGAAGGTTCTTGATTTCCTCCTCCAGGTTGTTGGGCTCGATGCGGATTGAATTCTTGATCCGCGCCCCTCCCGAATCGTAGTAGCCATGGCTGCGGACATCGACGATCAGCACACGGCTGGCATCGTCCGATGCGAGCCGGCGGGCTAGTTCCTCAACCTGCACCCGCGGTATGATGCGATACATCTTGTTTTTGCGGTATTGCAATACGCGGTAAATCGCATACACAACAAGCGCGGCGATAATCACACCTTCCATCGCCAGCCCGGCTGTGTGAAAGCCGCGTAAGATCGCCGCCAAAAAATCGCGCGAAAGGTAGCCCACCAACAAATAGGTCAGGGCATAGAACGAGGCTCCGGCAAAGTCAAGACGCAGGAACTGCCAGAAGCGCATCTTCATGCTGCCGGCGAGCGGCGCAGCCATGGTGTTGACCCCTGGAATAAACTTTGCGATCACTAGCGTAATCTTGCCCCGCTTGTAGAACGACTCGGCCGACCGCAAAATACAGGTTTCCGGGTTGATCGATACGCGGCAGAGGAACCCCAGCAGTAACCAGCCCATGTACCGTCCCAGCCAGAACTGCACGGTATCGCCCAGTAGCAAGGCCGCGATAGCGGCAAGTAAAACGTACGGACCCCACAACGTGTGCGACGCCACCGCCGCGCCGGCCGCAACCAAGGCAAGTGCGGCGGGGAAGGGAAGACCAATCGCCTCCGCCAGCAACAGGACGAAGGTCAGAGCATAGCCGTGGCGCGCCATTAAAGGGATCAAATTCATTGACAGTGTTGGATAGAAAGAATCAGGAAAGGGTTCAGTATAAACAAAGCCGGCCAGATTCGAAGAATCCGGCCGGCAAAGAGTAGCTGAGCCATCATCTCGGGCTCGGCTCGTTACGCTTTGTCTCGAACTAGTGACTCATCGAGCCGCCCATCGAGTTGTCGCCGCCCTTGAGCATCTTCACGCTCATAATGTGGATGCTCATCTTGTCGGCGTAAACGTGAGCGCTGAGCTGCACGTGATGTCCTTCATGTCCTTTGAGTTCTTCGGGGTTCATCACATCCCAGCTTTTCCCGTCTTTGTCATTGACGAACGTGTACTTGTCACCATCGGCCTTGACGGTGCCTTTCAGCGTCATTAACGGCGCCTTAGCCCCGGAATCGGCCTGGGTTTGCGACATGTTGTTGTCTTGCTGAGCAAAAGCAGTCAGGCTCAGCGTGAAGGTCAGTGCCAACAGACAAATCATTAGCTTCTTCATCGAATGTCTCCTTAAGGTTTTGGCAGTCCGGCCAGAATTCTGCCGCTATGTTTCTTACGTACTAGGGACCCGAACGGATTGGTGCGCAGGTGATTTATACCTCTACCTTTGAGGTGCGAACGGACGAAGAGGTTGCCGCAAATCATGGGACATCACCCCGGCTATCTGACGTGGAAGAGGCCGCTGAAGTTTCAGGTTAGAGGCGTTTATTTTTCTCTGGCTACCACAAACTCCGGCGCCCAAATCAGCGCGCGCTTGATTTCCGAATCGGGGAAGGTGCAGAGGGCCTTGGCCGCAGACTCCGCGTAACCTGCGGCACGATCGCTCGCCGCTTCAAGAGACCCATAGCGTTGCAGGATTTCCATAATGTGACTATGCGTTACACCGTTGAAAGCCCGGTCGTGCAGCACGCTTTCGATCTTCGCTCGTTCTTCATTCGTGCAACGTTCCAGTGCATGGATCACCGCCATCGTGACCTTGCCTTCTCGCAGGTCGCTTGCCACCGGCTTGCCCAGCACATCTTCGGAGGCGGTCAGATCGAGTACATCGTCCACGATCTGAAAGGCCATACCCAAGTCGTGCCCATACTGTCCCAGAGCTCCTTCCTGCGCTGCTGTCGCTCCGCCCAGAATCGCGCCCAGCCGCATGCAAACCGAAAACAGGCAGGCCGTCTTGCGGTAGATCAGATCGAAGTGCTCGTCGAGCGTGATCAGCTTTCCGAGCTTTTCCATCTGCAGCAATTCACCCTCGACCATCTGCTGCGTCAGTTCGATCAGCGCGTCGAGAATGCGGAAGTTACGCTCCTGCACCGCAACCTTGAACGCCTGCATGTAGAGCCAGTCGCCAGCGAGCACGCACTTCGAATTTCCCCACTGCGTATTGGCGGCGGGACGGCCCCGGCGCGTCGTGGCCTCGTCAATGATGTCGTCGTGAACCAGCGTGGCGGTGTGAATGATTTCCACGACCGCCCCAAGCTTTACCGCTCCGCGCCCTTTGTAATCGAACAGTCTCGAAGAAAGAAAAAGCAACGCAGGGCGAATGCGCTTACCGCCGCCGGCTCGCAGATACTCGCCGATTTCGGTGATTGCCTGCACACCGGAGACAGTGTCCCGCCCAAACTCGCCCTCCAACGCCGCAAGGTCCTCATGCAGCAGGTCAAATATTTCCTTCCCGTTGATGGTGGGCGTTGCGCTCAATGGAACTGTGACCTCAATTCGTCCGGTAATTCGCAAACTGCAAATCGATACCAAAATCGTGTTGCCGTAGCATGGCGATTACTTCCTGCAGCGTGTCGCGATCTTTGCTGCTGATTCGCACCAGATCTCCCTGGATCGAAGCCTGAGCTTTCTTCTTGGAGTCCTTCACAAGTTTTACGATTTCTCGAGCCTTTTCGATGGCGATGCCTTGTTGCATCGTGACCTTCCGTTTGGCGGTTCCACCCGCTGCCGGCTCGACAGGGCCATAGGTCAAACCCTTCAGCGAAACTCCGCGCTTCACCAGTTTTTGCTGCAGAATGTCGTTGACCGCCTTAAGTTTGTACTCGTCGGCCGAGTGCAGCACGATTGCATCTTTTTCGAGTTCGATATTCGACTTCGAATCCTTCAGGTCGAAACGCGTGTGGATTTCCTTCAGCGCCTGCTGAATGGCATTCGACACTTCCTGCAAATCGATTTTGCTTACGATGTCGAAAGTGTTATCGGGCATCGGATTTCATTTCTTTCTGAAACGATGGAATCTTAACTTTTGAGGGTACCAGAAGAATCGCTTCGGGAGGAGGGCTAACCGGCAGAAACTTTGCTTTCAACGGTTTCAGTAATTTTGAAAAAATTGTAGAAATTACGGGACGTCCGCTCGCCGACTTCTTCCATCGTCATTTCGCGCAGTTCGCCCAGCTTTCGCGCAGTTTCCTTCACGAACGCAGGTTCGTTGCGCTTCCCTCGATGCGGTACCGGAGCCAAAAACGGCGAATCGGTTTCGATCAGCATGCGTTCGAGCGGAACTTCCAGCGCCGCGTCGCGAATCTGCTGGGCTTTGGGAAAAGTTACGTTGCCCGCGAACGAAATCATGAACCCCATGTCGAGCGCGCTCTTTGCCTGCTGCCAGGCTCCAGTAAAACAGTGCAGAATCCCGCCCAGTCCCTTCGCCGCCCAGTGGTCGCGTATCAGTGCGAGGCAGTCGTTCCAGGCGTTGTCGCTGCCTTCCGACGGACGACAGTGAATCACAATGGGCAGTTTTGCCGCGGCCGCCAACTCCATCTGTCGCGTGAAGACTTCTCCTTGCACGTCACGCGGTGAGTGATCGTAATAATAATCCAAGCCAATTTCGCCCCATGCAATCACGCTGGGATGCCGCGCCAGCCGCTCCATGTTCTGATATGCCGCTTCATCTGCAAGGCGGGCTTCATGCGGATGTATTCCTAAGGTCGCGCGGATGAAATCATATTTCTCCGCCAGTCGAATTCCGCAATCCACTTGCTCAGGTCCTTCGCCGTTGCCGATGGCGACCATGATTCGCACCCCGGCCTCTCGAGCACGAGCAATTACCTGCTCGCGATCCGTGTCGAACTGTTTGCCCTCGAGATGTGCGTGCGAATCAATGAACATCGTCGTTGGTCGTTAGTCGTTTCGCCCAACCGGCTACTTCAGCCTAGCCCCCACCGGCACATCCTCCAAAAAGCTTGCCAACACAGGCTGGCCGCCATCAAGCGCCGCCGCCACAATCATTCCATTCGACTCCATGCCGCGCAACTTGCGCGGCGCCAGGTTGGCGACGATGACTACTTTTCGACCGATCAGTGTCTCCGGCGCATACGCCTCCGCAATCCCAGCCAGTACCTGGCGCACCTCAGTGCCAATATCAATTTCCAAGCGCAAGAGCTTGTCCGCCTTGGGCACTCTCTCGGCGACTTTCACCAGCCCCACACGGAGTTCGATCTTGGCGAAGTCATCGATCGAAATCTTTTCGGTCGCTGCCGGAGCCGGCATTGCTGCCACTGGCGCGAGTTGGGGCGCGGTCGGTTCTAACACTGCCGCGGTTGTGGCCGCCGGACTTTCCGTCGACGGTTTGCTCCTGTGGTCCTCTTCCATCTTCTGCATCCTTTCAATCGCGCTTTTGTCGGCTCGCGGGAAAACCGGATGTATTTCGCCCAGCTTCGTGCCCAAGGGCAACTGTCCCCACGCGAGTTGGTCCAGGGCCAGCTTCTTGATATCGCCCAACCCGATCTGCGCCCAGATCTTTGCCGTCGCCTCCGGTATCACCGGATAGGCCAGCGCCGTCGCGATCCGCAGCGCCTCGGCTGAGGTATAGAGCACGGTGGCCAAGCGGGCCCGGCTATCCTCATCCGGCTTCTCTCCGAGCGTCCAAGGCTCATTCTCGACGATGTATTTATCCACCGTTGCCACTAGGGCCCACGCGCATTCGAGTGCGCGTGAAAATTGAAATTGATCGAACAGCACTCCGAATTCTTTGATAGTCTTACGCGCCGTCTCGGCGACCGCGTCGTCCCCAGGCTTTTTGGCCCCACCCGACGGATAAGGCACCTCGCCTTTGAAATAGCGGTTGATCATGGTCAGCGTGCGGCTCGCCAGATTTCCCAGCCCATTTGCGAGGTCGGAGTTGTAACGCTGCACCAGGGCGTCGAATGAAAACGATCCATCCTGCCCAAAGACGACTTCCCGCAGCAAGAAATAGCGCAACGCATCGGCGCCCAGAACATCCAGAATCGTCTCCGTACGCACGATGTTGCCGCGTGATTTCGACATTTTGCTCTCTTCAAACAGCAGCCATCCATGGGCCACAATTGCCTTGGGCACAGGTAGCCCGGCCGCCATCAGGAATGCAGGCCAGTAGACGCAATGGAAGCGAACAATTTCTTTGCCGATCATCTGCACATCGGCCGGCCAGAATTTCTTGAACGCCTCCTGCGCCCCAGCATGAGAAGAGCCGTAGCCGATTGCAGTGATGTAATTGGCCAGCGCATCGAGCCACACATAAATCACGTGCTTAGGATCGTCGGGCACCGGAATGCCCCACGTGAAGGTCGAGCGGCTGATCGAGAGATTACGCAGCCCCGAGCGCACGAACGAGATCACCTCGTTGCGCCGTGTCTCTGGCCGAATAAATTCGGGATTTGCATACAGCGCCAGCAGCTTCTCCTGAAACTCCGAGAGCTTGAAGAAATAGTTTTCTTCGTGCACAGTCTCAGTGATTCGCCCGCATGTCGGGCAGGGGTCGCCCGGTTGCGCTCCATCGACATAGGCTTCACATGAGACACAATACTGTCCCGTATAAGTGCCCTTGTAGATGTAGCCTTTGTCGCGAAGCGTCACAAAAAGTTTCTGCACCCGCTTCTTGTGCCGGTCTTCCGTGGTGCGGATGAAGTCGTCGTTCGAGATTCCCATCCGCTTCCAAAGTTCGCGGAATTCCGCCGAAATCTGGTCCGAATACTGCTGCGGAGTTTTTCCCGCGGCCTGCGCCGCTCGTTCGATCTTCTGCCCATGCTCGTCGGTACCGGTGAGAAAAAAAGTCTCCGCGCCCAGCAATCGTTGCCGCCGGGCAATTGTGTCGCACGTAAGAGTCGTGTAGGCGTGCCCAATGTGCGGGTGCGCGTTCACGTAGTAAATCGGCGTCGTGATGTAAAACTTCCTGCTCATACGTCTTTCCATTTAATGAGTGTCAGTGTGTTTCTATGTACCCAACGTCTGGGTGCTTACGAAGGTCTTGTCATTCCGAACTGGCGTCAAGCCGGTGAGGAACCTGCTTTCTCTCTCCCACGGAAACGCACGTAGGCTTCAACCGCTTCGCCCATCACGGCCTTCAGCGGTACATGGTGCTCCGCGGCGATCCGCCGGCAATCCTCATATTCCGGGGCGTAATTGGTGACTGTCCCATTCATGCTCGCGATCTTGATCCTCACTTCGCCCCACGCCGTGTCGACTTTCTCCCACCGTCGAGCCAAGGTCTGCCGCATTTCATCTCGCCGTCGCACGCCCAGCGTCGTCGTCTCCGTGAAAATAATCTGAGCCAGCTTCCCAGCATCCTCGGGCTTGCACAAAACCGTCAGCAAAGTTCCGGGTCGATTCTTTTTCATCTGCACCGGCATGGCAAATGCATCCAACGCGCCTTCTTCGAACAAACGATCCATCACGTACCCAAATACCTGGGGATTCAAATCATCGAGATTCGCTTCCAGAACCGTGATTGTTTGCGACGCCGTTTTCGCAGCGAGACTATTGGATGCTGCTTCTCCAATCGTGATTCGCACGACATTGGGATGCCCCGGAAAATCTCGTGATCCTGCCCCGTAGCCCGACTTCTCGATTCTCATCTCAGGGAACGCTGCAAACCGTGAAGCGAGCGTCTTCACGATCGCCGCGCCCGTCGGCGTGACCAGTTCTGCCTGCAAGCCTGACGAGTAAACAGGGACATCCTTCAACAACTCAACCGTCGCCGGAGCCGGAACTGGAAACGTTCCGTGCGCACACTTGACCGTTCCGCCCCCAACATTCAATGGCGAACAGATGATCTCATCCGCGCCGAGCGCTTCGGCCCCCACGGCTGCGCACACAATGTCTACCATCGCATCGACCGCGCCCACTTCGTGAAAGTGCACGCTCTCGATGGCGGTATTGTGAATCTTGGCCTCTGCAGCACCCAGCGCCTCAAAGATGGCAACGGCAATTTTTTTAGCGGATGCCGAAATCCCAGCCGCTGAAATGATCTTCCGAATGTCGATCAGCCCCCGCCCATGCTGATGGGTGTGTCGATGTTGGTGTGACTGAGAATACTCATGTCGATGATGCTCGGGTTGATGATGATGCCCAGATTCATTCTGACTATCGTGGGAGTGTTCGTGTTCCTCTTCCGAATCTTGCTCGCGCGGCTTATCTTTTTCCCCATCCACCCAGACATCGACCTTCGTAGCTGAAATTCCGCTGCGCACCACCCGCGAGAACTCCAGCCGTGCTCCCACCTTCAGCGCTGCGACGGTTTCCTCCAGCGTCTGTGGCGAGACTCCGGCGTCTACTAGCGCGCCCAGGAACATGTCGCCGCTCAAGCCGGAAAAACATTCAAGGTAGGCTATGCGCATAGAAGAAAATCGTCATTGGTCCTTCGTCGATTGTCGTCGGCAAAAACCTTAACTGCCATCGCATAAATGCTCGGCGAGCGACTAACGACCCAAGAGTATCGACGTTTTTTCATCATAGGGAAGGCTGCATCCTGCGTCAAACCAATGCTTCTATGCGCTCTGCTAGAATCACTATCTTCTTGTAGAGTTCCGAGGAACCCTTGTATCGCTATCTTGAGAAGCATCTAACCGATCGCCTCCTAGACTACCTTGGCCGCCGTTATCCGGGCATAACTCTGCCCAACATCGTCATTGAACAGCCTCCGAAGATCGAGCTCGGTGACTTCGCGGTCCCTGTTTTTCCCTTCGCCAAACCGTTACGCATGGCTCCTCTAAAGATTGCCGAAGCCATTCGCGCTGAGATCGGTGTCATCGATGGCATCGCCGAAATGCGGGTCGCGCCGCCCGGTTACTTGAATGTGAAAATCGATCGCGGCTGGATGGCCGCCGCGTTGGTCAGCGACGAGATGCCGAAAGTCGCCGTTCCCGCTGGGAAGATTCTCGTCGAACACACAAGCATCAACCCCAACAAAGCCGCGCATATCGGCCACCTGCGCAATGCAATTCTTGGCGACACATTTGTTCGATTGCTGCGTTTTGCTAAGAGGGAAGTCGACGTTCAGAATTACATCGATAATACGGGCGTGCAGGTTGCCGACGTAGTCGTAGGATTCACCCACATCGAGAAAAAATCCCGGACGGAAATCGAAGCCCTGACGCGCCAGCCCCGCTTCGACTACTACTGCTGGGATCTCTACGCCCGCGTCTCGCAGTGGTACGCCGAAAATAAAGAAAGTCTGAAGATTCGCGCCCAGACACTGCATGCAATCGAAGATGCGACAAGCGATGCTGCAGCAATCGCCGAGCTGATCTCGACTACTGTCCTCCGCCGCCACTTGGAGACAATGGACCGCCTCGACATCGAATACGATTTTTTGCCGCGCGAAAGCGAAATCCTGCACCTGCACTTCTGGGACGCAGCCTTTACCAAGCTGAAAGCCGCGGGCGTACTCACGTTCGAAAATGAAGGCAAGAACAAAGGGTGCTGGGTGATGCGCCGCGCTGGAACAGCCTCAATTACAGAGGAAACGGGGAGCGCCGATGAGTCTGAAAAGATTTCCGAAGAAGACCAGAAGGTAATCGTCCGCTCCAACGGCACCGTCGGCTACGTCGGCAAAGACATCGCCTACCACATGTGGAAGTTCGGACTGCTTGGCCGCGATTTCGGCTATCGCAAGTTCTATCGCTATCCTAATAAGCATGAATGCTGGATTTCTGCCGTCGATGGCGAGAAGGATCATCCTCACTTCGGTGACGTCGCGGAAATTTACAACGTAATCGACGCTCGCCAATCCGAAGCGCAAAACACCGTCATCGAAGCGCTACGCGGTCTGGGGCACTACGAAGCCGCCGACCATTACACGCATTTTTCCTACGAGATGGTCGCGCTCACCCCGCGATGCGCCGCCGATCTGGGCTACGCACTAAGCGAAGAAGACAAAACCCGCTCTTACATCGAAGTCAGTGGCCGAAAAGGCTTCGGAGTAAAGGCCGACGACCTGCTCGACCAACTGATCGCCTCCGCCAGAAACGAAGTCGATTCGCGCCATCCTGAGGTTAGTGAAGCCGACCGGCAATCCGTAGCCACGCAAATCGCCATCGGCGCGCTGCGTTACTTCATGCTGAAGTTCACCAAGCAGTCGGTTATCGCCTTCGATTTCAAAGAAGCCCTGAGCTTCGAGGGCGAAACTGGTCCTTACGCGCAATATGCAGTGGTGCGCTCCACGAGTATTTTCAGGAAAGCTGCAATCGATCCCGACACCTTCAGCACGGAGGTTGCCGGCAAGCCCTCGGTGGGAGACTTTGCACAGTTCCTCACCGGCGAAGCCTCCAACGAAATCTGGGAACTCTGGCTCGCCGCATCAAAAACGTCGTACATCGTGGACCAATGCATCTCCACCACCGAGCCGGCATACCTTGCCAAGCACGCTTTTCAACTCGCGCAGCTCTTCAATACTTTCTACCACCGTCATCCGATCCTAAGCGAGCCGGACGAAAAGCGAAAACAATTTCTCCTGGCAACTGTTGCTGTAGTGAGGCGTGAACTGATTCGCACTCTCGCGATCATGAACATTACCGTGCCATCGGTTATGTAGTCGAGATATTGTGTAGCAGAATTTGATCGTGTGGCACGGACACTCCTGTCCGCGTCTCGCACGAAGAAAAAGAAATGTCGCACACCACGCCATCCGGAACGCAACCGAATCGCTGGTTGCAACGCACCGTCTTCGGTGTTCTGGCGGCAATGACCTTACTTGCCCTCGCGGGAGTGCTTTACCAATCCCTCTCAGAACGGCGTGACCGCCGCGCTTACCCCATGCCGGGCGAATTAATCGATGTCAGTGGTTACAAACTGCACATCGACTGCGCCGGCCAAGGATATTCCACCGTGATTCTCGACTCCGGACTCGGGGATACTTACGTTTCGTGGCAGAGGGTGCTGCCTCAGATCGCGCAGTTCGCGCGCGTCTGTTCCTACGATCGCGCTGGCCTCGGTTACAGCGATTCCAGCCCGCATCCGCGTACCAGTAAGAACATTGCTGAAGAGCTGCACACGCTCTTGCACCATGCCGGAGTTCCTCCGCCATACATTCTGGTCGGGCATTCCATGGGCGGATTCGACGTGCGTCTTTACGCTAGCCTTTATCGCAATGAAGTTGCGGGCATGGTTCTTGTGGACTCCTCCCACCCCGAGCAACGCAAGCGATTGCCTCCGGCGGTGCTCGACCTCGATGCGAGCTGGGTGCGGCAGCAGGAGTTTCTCGAATTCACCATGCCCTTCGGAATTCCCCGCCTGCTGGGGTTTTGCGACAGCGGTCCGGAAGTTCGCGCGGCCGAATGCAATTTCCACAGCGCGCGAGAGGCAGTCGCCGAATTGAAGTCAATCTCGGAGAGTGCCGCACAAACCGCAGCCACCGGCCCACTCGGCGATCTGCTGTTGGTTGTGCTTTCGAGCGATCCTGAGCGTCCCCGGCCGGATTTACCCGAAGATCTCGTCAAACCCACCAACGATGCCTGGCAACAAATGCAGGAAGAGTTATCGCATCTCTCCACCAAAGGAACTCGTGTTGTTGTCAAGGGCAGCGGACACTACATTCAGATCGACCGTCCCGGGGTCGTAATCGAAGCGGTTCATAACATTGTGGATCAGGCTCGGCGAACTCAAAACACATCACCGCCTTAAGAGCAACGCAGTCCAGCGATCAATTTTAAAACTTGCTAATGTCAATCTCTTCGCCAACCCATTGCACTGGCTGCGAGCGTCAGCCTTACGGGCCAGTCGCGAATGAATTTTTTCGATTGGGAGTTGGTTTGAGCTTGTTTACTTACTTGTTCCTTGTGTCAAACTAGAAGGCACTCTGGTTAGCGATCTTTGACTTGGAGGCCATGATGTGCAGGAATATCAAGACCCTGTTCAACTTCGATCCACCCGTAAACGCGGAAGAGGTTCGCGCTGCTTCATTGCAATTTGTGAGAAAGATCACCGGCTTTAACAAACCTTCGAAGACAAACGAAGCCGCATTTCTAGCCGCCGTCGATGAAGTCGCCGAGGTCTCACTGCGCCTTCTTCATTCGCTCGAAACCACCGCACCGCCGAAAAATCGGGAAGAAGAGGCCGCCAAAGCCAAGACCCGCGCCGCGGAACGCTTCGGCTCTTCGCAAGTGCAATAGATCCAAATTACTTAGGATCCCCACTTTGAGCAACGTGGTTGCCCTCCCAGCCATCTAACTTAAGTGAGCGCCATTCTCATCGATTAGGTGAATCCTATGAATACTAAATTTCTTTCGCGAACTCTGTTAGCACTATTGCTGTTGGCGGCGACGCTGGCATTCGCCGCCCCTAAAGCGTCGAAAGCGAACTCTGTGCAAGATATCCCTCCGTTTCCCGGCACGCTGCTGAATGCGCGGTATGTGTACGTCACGAGCTATGACGGCGATCAGTTCAATCTCAACTTGTTTCCCGACGACCAGCAGGCGATTGACACTGTGCAGAACGCGATGCAGAAGTGGGGTAAATTTACCCTTGTCTATAAACCACACGAAGCCGATGTGATACTGATGGTCATGAGTCGGCCGTCGGAAGACGTTCTAGCGGTCTACGATGCTCACGGTTGGCCGGCCAATAGCCAGCACCTATGGCGTATGACTGGACGCAATGGGTTGCAGCAGGGTGAAGCGCCCTTGGTCACCGATCTGGAGCAAGCGTTCGATCAAGCGAGAGCGGCAAAGTAATAAGCTTCGGTTCGGCAGATTCACAGGGCATCGCATCAGTCTGCGGTGCCCCGCGAGGTTCTGGGCAGAAATATGACATAGCTGAGGTTTACGTCTAGGCTTTACGTCCCGCGATCACCAGACCAGCGCCCACCACTACCAGCACGATACTCAAGCCGGGGGAGAGTTTTTCATCGTGCTCGGTGGTGACTCCGATGTGAGCGTCGCCCACGCTCACGCCATGGTGGTGATAACTCGGGATGGGGACGATGAAAGAGAGGACCCCCAGGATTAACACGACGACCCCAACAACCAACAAACCCTTCATTCGGATGCCTCCAAAGAAAGTCGGCGCGAGGGAAGGCGTGCTGCAACCCGAGCCGTTGAACAGCGCCGATAAGATGCTGAAACCCTCCTAGAGGCTGTAGAGAAAAAGCCTTAGCCACGGATTTGCACGGATTCACACGAATATTTTTTTGGGGCTCTCGATTCGATCCACGGAGATCCGTAGTCGGCTTCCTAATTCGCGAATCCTTTGACGAACTCGACCAGGCTGCGCAGCGCGATTCCAGACGGGCCTTTTGCGATCCACGGCTTTTGCTCTTCCGTCCAGGCTGTGCCTGCGATGTCGAGATGAATCCACGGTGTGTCTTCGGCAAATTCTTTCAGGAACATAGCCGCATTGATAGCTCCGCCCCACCGCCCGCCGGAGTTAACAATATCGGCGATCGTTGACTTGATATTTTCCTTATACTCATCGTCAACCGGCATCCGCCACATTTTTTCCCCTGCATCGTTATTGGCTTTGTGAAAGCGCTCATACATGGCGTCATCGTTCGTGAATAGACCGGCGTTGGCATAACCGAGGGCAATCACGACCGCTCCGGTAAGGGTTGCGGCGTCCACCAGATGTGTGCAGCCGAGTTGTCGCGCATAGAAGAGGCCGTCGGCCAAAACCAGTCGCCCTTCAGCGTCGGTATTAATAATCTCAATCGACTTTCCCGACATCGCGATCTGCACGTTGCCGGGCTTCTGCGCTTTGCCGGATGGCATATTTTCGGTGGCGCACACGATGCCGATCACTTTGACCTTCGGCTTCAACAGAGCGATAGCGCGCATCGCGCCGATCATCGTCGCACCGCCGGCCATGTCATATTTCATCTTTTCCATGCCGTCGGCGGGTTTGATCGAAATGCCGCCGGTGTCGAACGTGATCCCTTTGCCCACCAATCCTAAAACCGGTTTTTCTGGTGCGCCGGCAGGCTCGTATTTCATCACAATCAGCGCGGGTGGTTCGTCGGAGCCCTGCGCCACGCTCCAGAATGCGCCCATCTTTAATTCTTTGATCTTGTCGGCGCCGTAGACTTCACATTTCAAGCCGACCTGATCGCACATCTTTTTGGCACGTTCGCCAAGTATCGTCGGCGTCATGCGGTTGGAGGGCTCGTTCACCAGATCTCGCGTGAAATTTTGTGATTCGCCGATGATTTGCGCCTCATTCGTGGCCTTTTCGAGCGCGTCCTTATCCGTGTTGCCGCTGGCGAGAATGGTAAGCGCATCGATTTTCTGATCCTTGCGGTCGCTGCGGTAGTAGTCCGGATCGAAATTGCCGACGAGCGCGCCCTCGACAATCGATCGCACGGCCTCCACGGCCGGAATGCCAGGCGGAGCGATAAAAGCGAAGCTGCGTATTCCGCGCGATTTCAGAGTACGCACGGCCGCTCCGGCGATGCGGCGCAGTTCATAGCTTGTAAACTTTTTCGCCGTTCCCCCGCTGATCAACAACAGACGCTTGGCCTTCAATCCGGCAGGCTTGTGCAGCAAGTTGCTTTCGAAAGGTTTGCCGGAGACCTCGCCACTGGCCAGCAAATCGGCAGCAGGAGCTTTAACGCTGGCGTCGCTGGTTTCAACCGCGAGTTGCGGTTTAGTGTCTTTGTTTTTCGGGGCTGATGCTGAGTTGGCGTCCGAATGATCCAATACGATGGCGACGAGAGATTCGGTTTCGAATTGAGAAGGCGTAGAAAGAGAGATTGTCGTTTTCATAATGTCTTAGAAATTTGTCGTGGGTGACACTCCAGTATCGTCGGCGGGGTAGGCATCGCGCAAGAGGCGTGGTCGTGGAAGTTACGCTCTCGGGCGATCGTGGAAACAAGAAATAGCAACCCAGATTACGACTCCGGATTAGGAGGACAAAGCGCTGGGAAAGCGCGTCTCGAAGTCGAGCAGACCCACCCACTCCGGGGTGATGATGATGCGTACCTGAGATGAGATTAGAGTGCGCAATTGGCTGAGCCAGGCCTCAGCCTGTTTAGCGTCGAAGTAGCGATCCGCCGCCGCCGCGTATTCGGGCGCGATGCCCTCGACGGGTTCGAGGCGCGCGGTCCCGCGGATTAAGAGAACTTTCTGCGGGAAATCGTTCTCATCAATCGTGAGAGATATTTCCGGATTTTTCTGGAGAGCCTTGAGCTTCGGCGCTCTCGGCGGGGTTGCCATGACGATCTCGCGTCCATTCCAGTGAAACCAGATCGGCACCACGCGCGGTGTTCCGTCCATCCAAACATAAGCCATGCGCGCCGGAATCTTGGAGTGCAGCAGTTTCTGTGCAGCGGGGTGCTGCAAAAGATCGAGGCTTCCCTGTTGAACCGCTTTCATGATGCGCTCCTCGTCGCAAGGCATGAAATGCCGACTCGGGATTGTGCACTTTCATGGGCGATTGGTCAATGTGCATTGGTCAACGTGCAGAAGATCGCTAGTGCGTACCGGGGTCGACGTTCTTTTCTTTTTCTTCTTTGCTGTCTTCTTTTCGGTGAAAGTCGAGTCCGAAGTGCGGTTCGCTGCGTGTGCCAGTGACCTTGAAAGGGACTTCGGTTCCTGCTCCGTCTTTCCGGAAGAAGTGATCCACCGGCTTCAGCAGGATCGATTTCCACCCAGTCGTCATCTGCGAGAGTGTGGCGTCCAGCTTTAACATTCCGTGAAAGTCGAAGGTATTGCCGTCGAGACTATATTGGCCGACCATGTCCGCATGCGTGCCCGGAATCAGAAAATGAAGAAACGAGAAAGAAAGCACTCCATCGTCTAATTTGAATGTCCCCTGCAAATCGGACGTCACGTCCTCATCGGGATGTTCCTTCGCCAGCTTGGGCTTGCCCTGGCTGCGCAAGCTGAGCGAATCGATTTTCCCCTGAACGCTTTCGTTACTGAAATGCGCAGCAGGAACGTGGAAGTCTCCGGCCAGCTTTATACGATTGGCAACATCGTCCGCGCCAGGAGGTATGCTGAGCTTAGTCTTCATTTCGACGGCGCCGGTCATTACCGGAGGTTCGGTCTTCACGCCGAGCTGAAGCAGGTCTTCGATGCGGGCGCGATCCAGCACAACGTTGAGTTCAATGTCATGACCGTGCGGAGACTGCACCCGCACAATTTTCCCCCTCGCCGTAAACGACGATTGCAGAACCTTCGCCTTCACCGGGTCGAGGTAAGTATCGCCGTCGGTTCCGTCGACGATGGCATGAAAGGCGGTATGTAAAGGAACCGGATGGCCGCTGACCGCGATTCGAAAGTCCGGCGTATCGGTTTCGCCGTCGACCGTGATTCGCCCCAGAGTGCCTTCATATTTTCCGGTTGAGGAAAGGATTCCTGCGATGCCTTTCAATGTGCCGAGATCGGCGTCGCTGAATGAGTACTCGCCCTGCACCGGAGTCTCGCGCGGAGCGAACTCTTGCAACGGTCCGAACTGCCCCGTAGAGTGAATGTTGCCCACCGGTTTAGGATTTATCAGGGTCGCGTCGAAGTTCATGGGCCGCCCCGGGCCAATGTCGGTCATCTTCAGGTTGCCGATATCGAACTCAAGTGGAGCTTTCCCCGGCTTCAACGTGTTGATCAGCAACTTGGTGTCTTCGCAGACGAACTGGCTGACTTCGATGCTCATCTTTCCCGAATGTTTTCGCATGTCGGTCATTTGCTGCCGGCTCTCTTTCGGAGGAATATTCAGCGCCATTCCTTTGAGGTAAACCGTTTGCACTCGCATAGGCTCGCGAAAGAGATCGCGCAGAGGTGTGCTGAATTTGAACTCCTGGATCAACAGAATCGGTTGCACTCCCGGTTCGTATGGATTGGGATCGGTGGCCCCGTAAATCTGCAAACCTGAACCTGAAACCTGCAGGCCATTGAGGATGAAGACGTGCAACTCGGCGAGCTCGACCCGGCTATGGAAACGGGCCGTGAGAGTTTCGATCACGCGCGTTCGTAGGATCGGTTCCGCGCGCTTGAGAACCAGAACGACGCCAATGCCAGCGATTACCAGAAAGGCGGCGAGGATTCCAATAATCCATTTCCAGCGGCCAGAGCGCCGGCGAGGTAGCGGAATCACGGTCGCTGTTTTTCCGGGATCGATTGGCCGAGTTGAGAGCGGACTTGCCATCGAAGTGGATTACATCAGGGCAATACCGGACCAGCAATAGGGTATTCCCGGCAGGAACAGGCCGGAGCCTCCATCACCCACGGCGTTCCGTTCGCAGCAAGCATCACAGCAGGGCATCATAATAAAACAATCGTGATGCCCAGGTTGCGGCGGCCGAGGTCGGAATCACTTTTCAGCTTCGGATCCGATTGTAGAAGTTTCCAGGTTCGCTCGTCCGATTTCGACCAGTCTTCTCCGAAGATGCAGCCGCGGATCTCGCCTCCCTGAACCAATTCCTGCAAGCGTCTTTGCACCACAATACGAATCTCGCCCCCGGCTCCGGTTGAACCGTAACCGTGAATCAGTTTGAGCAGCGTGGTCTTTTCCTGGCGGGCGAGCGCGAGTTCGCGTCCCAGGCGCTGCAGCGCCTCCTGCACCGGCGGCATATCGGATTTTAGATCTACAGTTTTGATGGAGCGGCCCTTTACTTTGGATGCGCGGGCCGCGTCTCCGGAGGCCTCGCGTCAGAAGCCTTCAGGTCGCTGATCAGACGCTGGAATGCTTCCTGATAGGAGTCGTGATCCTTCCAGTTGCTGAAGTCGGGGATGAAGTACTCGCGAATCTCGCGGACGGAATCTTTGCCGGTGCTAAATGGAGCCTCCCCGTTCTAGGATGCGCTTCACATCACGCTTGCCGTGCAGAACGCGAATTACATGCAGGGCATCGCTCTCCGCCAAATAGTAAATCCGGACAGCTTCGAACCCTGCCACGGGCCATGATCGCAAGTTCTGAAATTCCGGCTTCCTCGAACCATAGCGCGCTCCTACTAGCGGATGCTCCCGCAACGAATCGACAGTGTGCCGGACGGCATCGCGGAAACGGAGGGCAATCTCTGGAAGGTTCTGGTCAACCAGGTAATAGCGGAACTGGCGAGCGACATCGTCGCTCGCGGCTTGCCGATAGAGGACCTTCACGAACGTGAGCCGGATTTATACTGCGCCAGCAAGGCGTCTGTCCGTTGGGTGACGGAACTCCAAAATTCGCCCTCCGCCAATTCCCTGGATGCCAGACCTTCGGAGAGTAGCGTGTCGAGCTCGTCCGGGGTTCCGGCAAAACCTGGAAGAGTGCGCTGTTCCACGGCCGACAGGGCGGCCTCGACGACCTGCTCAACGGATTCGTAAGCGCCGCGACTCAGAAGGGCTTGCAGCCGGCTCTCTTGCTCTGGCGTGAGGTTGATGGTCATAGCGGCTGCCTCCCTGCTCAGCATTCAGATTAAGAGAAAGTCTGCCCACTGACAACCAAAAATTGCGATGGCTTATTGCCCTATTTCGGTTTCGTGTCCGACGCCTTCAAATCGCTAATCAACCGCTGAAATGCTTCCTGATAGGAGTCGTGATCCTTCCAGTTGCTGAAGTCGGGGATGAAATATTCGCGAATCTCGCGGGCGGAATCTTTGCCGGTGTCGGCGTCGAAGCACTCCCAGTCGCGCAGGGTTTCAAACGGCGCCAGCCGGATGGGGAACAGCACGCGCCTTTTCAGAACGCCCTCAGGGTCGCGCACCTCGCGCTTGCGGGCCTTGGCGATTTCGGTCTTCACCCACTCGCTCTCCATGCTGTGCGGCGACAGGATCAGTAGCAGCTTGTCGTGCAGGCGGATGGCTTCCTCGATCTGCTCGTGGAGCTTCCTGCCGCTTTGAATGTCGTGCGGAGCGAACCAGCAGCGCACGCCTTTGTTCTGCAGGTCGGCGTAGAGGCGGTCGGCAAAGTCTTGGTCTTTAGTGGAGTAGCTGATGAAGCAGGAGTAGAACTGGATCGGATTTGTGACAAGAGATTTTGCGTACGTGATGAATTCGTCCGGGATGCCGCAGCCACGCAAGAATGATCCTGGAATCCTGCCCTTGGAGCGATAGATTGTGTCGATGCCTACCGTAGATGGTCCCTCATGCAGTATGGTTTCTAGGCCCTTCACCTCGCTCAGGTCATTGTCTCCGAAGATCGTCCAGCCAATAATCGCGTTCGTCAGGTCTGCCCCGCTGAGGTTTGCCCTGCTGAGGTCCGTGTTGAAGAGGTCTGCCGCGCAGAGACTAGCACCGCTAAGGTCCGCCTCAAAGAGCTTAGCCCCGCCGAGGCTAGCTCGGGAGAGGTTGGTGCCACTGAGGTCCGACCGGAAGAGATTCGCGGCGCCAAAATCTGCATCGCTGAGATCAGCCCCACGGAAATCTGCCTCAGTGAGATATCCCTTGAGTTTCGCCCGACGGAGGTCAGCCCGCCCAAGTTTCACGGCCACGAGGTCTGCCTCGCGAAGGTCTAGCCCGCGAAGGTCTGCCCCTTGGAGGTCTGGTTCGATTCCAGGGTGCGCAACCCTCCACTCATTCCAAGCCTTTGCGCCCTCTTTCAACTGCGACAGATGTTCGGGATTCGCCATCGCGTCAACCTGCTGGCCGACCATCATACGCCAGCTTTGCTGGTTTGGGGTCAACGGCAAATTCGCCGAACGGCCCGCGCAGCGAACAGAACCAAGATTCCTCGGCGACAAAACCGCCTCGGAATGACAAGGCTAAAAACTACCGTCCCGCCACAACTTGACCTGTATATACGAATCAGCTACCATGTATATATCGGCAAAGAGAAGCGCTATGGCAATAACTATGACATCAATTCGCCTCGACACGGACTTGGCCGACGAGGCCGTAAAAGTGCTGAAGGCAAAATCTCGCACCGATGCTGTTCACATCGCCCTGCGCGAAATCGTTGCGCTGAAGCGCTTCAAGAAGTTGATGAAGAAGAACTCCGGCAAACTCAAGTTCTCTGGGCTCGATGAATGACGTCGTAATCTTCGACACATCCGTGCTGGTGGACGAGGTTCGCGCCGGCCGCCATCGCGGGAGGATCGAGTCCGTCGACGGCCTGGTTCGGATGTCATCAATGGTCCTCGCCGAACTTCTGCGCGGCGTGACGAGGCCAGCGGAACACAAATTCCTCCGCAATCTCGCGAGAAACCATCCGATCTTGACTCCAACGCAAAAGAATTGGCTGGAGTCCGGCGAGATATTGGCCAAGATCCGTGCCGATCAAGGCTTCGAACCGCACAAACTGCGTGACCTGCATGTCGACGTTCTCATCGCCCTCACCGCCCGCTCCCACGGCGCCCGTCTCATCACCACCAACCGGAAAGACTTTGAGCTAATCAGCCGGTACCGCCAGATCAAGCTTGAGGTTTGGTGAGAGTGCGGTTCCTGTTTTC
Source organism: uncultured Acidobacteriaceae bacterium (assembly GCA_963771965.1). GTDB lineage: Bacteria > Acidobacteriota > Terriglobia > Terriglobales > Acidobacteriaceae > Sulfotelmatobacter. The sequence continues at coordinate 12,869 of CAVYVM010000011.1, read as the reverse complement.
AACCCGCTTAGGAGGCTAACCAACGGCCCATCATCGCTGGCTACCGAAAACGACGGCGGGGCCTCTGCAAACTGCCGGGCTTTGCCCGGCTGGACAGCCGAGGGCGGCTGTCCCTACATGGATGTTGCTGGTTACTTCTTCCGGCTGCGAATCGCCTCTCTCGCTTCCTTATCCGCCGTCCGACGCCGTTCGGTCTCCCGCTTATCCCACAACTGCTTGCCCTTGGCCAGAGCCAGCTCTACCTTCACCTTGCCGTTCTTGAAGTACATCCGCACCGGGATCAGCGTCAGCCCCTTCTGTTGCGTCTTGCCGATCAGCTTGCGGATTTCTTCTTTGTGCATCAGCAGTTTCCGGGTGCGCAGGGGGGCATGGTTGTGGATGTTGCCGTGCTCGTAGGGGCCGATGTGGGCGTTGAGCAGCCAGAGTTCGCCGTCTTTGACCAGGCCATAGGAATCTTTGAGGTTGGCGAGGCCTCCGCGGACCGATTTGGCCTCGGTTCCAGTAAGGACCACGCCGCACTCAAATTTTTCCAGCAAGAAGTAGTTATGTGAAGCGATCCTATTAACGGCAGCGTCGCGCTGTCCGGAGGCGGTAGGCTCGCGCTTGGGAGATTTCTCCGGGCTGGGCTTGGTTTGGTGGGTGGACTGGCGAGCCATCGGTTCATCTTAACAGCGCAATCCGGCTACTGGCGTTCGGAAGGTGGCGTTGCGTGAGCCGAAGGCCCACTTCCCCCGTTGGGACTAAGACCAAAGAGTGTAACTGCCGTGCGTGCAATCACATCGGGAGACGAGAAGGCCGATGCTATAATCGCTGCAAAACTGTGCCAGTACGAGTGTGCGTTTGTGCGCCGAGGAGCCTTTAGTTTGCACTAACCTCGCGGCAGAGTCTGCTCGTCTGGCGCACTGCCGGCCAAGACTGTTTGGCGAAGACTTTTGGATGAGGACTGACGAATGAGACGTCTGATGCCCGCGGCGGTTCTGCTGCTGGTCGTGTTCACCATCGTGCCCGCCATCGCCGACAAGGCAAAGAGCATCTTCCAGCAGGGCGAGGACGCCGAGGCTCGTGAGAATTACGAAGCCGCCTACAACTTTTATAAGCAAGCCTATGATCTGAAACCAAAAGACTTGCGCTACAAAGCGTCGTTCCAGCGCATGCGCTTCAAAGCTGCCGCCACAGTCGTCCATCGCGGGCAGAAGTTGCTCGACGATGGCAAGCTGCAGGAAGCTATCGCCGAATTTCAAAAGGCAGTGCAGATCGATCCGTCGCTATTCATCGCACAGCAGGAGTTGAAGCGCACGTTGCAGCTTATTAATGATGCCGCCAACCCTCCGCCGCAAGCTGCGGGCCCACCGAGCGGCTTGCAAAAGAAGATTAGAGAAGCGGCCGGCCCGGTAGAACTCGCACCCATCTCGAACGTCCCCATCACAGTCAAGATGCTCTCAACTAAGTCCGATGTAGTATTCCGTACCGTCGGGCAGCTGGCCGGCATCAACGTGTTGTTCGATCCCGACTACACCGCCAGAGTGATTAACGTTGACCTCAATGGCGTAACGCTTGAAGAAGCGCTTGAGATTACGGCGCTGGAGTCGAAGACTTTCTGGCGGCCGGTGACCTCAAACACGATTTTCGTCGCGCAAGACAATCCCGCCAAGCGCAAGGAATTGGAGCAGAGCGTACTTAAGACTTTTTATCTTTCGAATCTTTCGCAGCCCACCGAATTGCAGGATGTGGTGAACGCGATCCGCGCCGTCCTCGACGTGCAGCGGGTGCAGCAATTGCTCTCGCAGAATGCGCTGGTAGTGCGTGGAACGCCCGACCAGATTGCGCTAGCTGAAAAGCTGGTGGAAGACCTGGATAAGGCGCGTCCGGAAGTGATTGTCGACATCGCGGTACTGCAGGTGAGCAAGGACAAGTCGCGAACTTTGGGCTTTAGTCCCCCAACCAGTGCTACGGTTGCCCTGCAAAGCAATATCAACACGACAACGCCAACCACCTCTACCACTGGAACCACCACTACTTCGACCAGTTCCGGCAGCGGCGGCTTGGAGTTGAATACGCTGGGCAATCTGAACGCCACCGATTTCCAGGTGACCATCCCTTCCGCCAACCTCTCGGCGGTGATGGGTGATAGCGATACAAAGATGTTGCAGAACCCGCAGATTCGAGCCCTCGATAACCAGAAGGCGACGCTCAAGATTGGTGAACGCGTGCCGGTTGCGACCGGATCGTTCCAGCCCGGTATCGGCGGCGTCGGTATTAACCCCCTGGTAAACACTCAGTTTCAATACCTCGACATCGGCGTAAATATTGACGTGACGCCGCATATCCATGGCGATCGCGAAGTGACGCTGAAGATTTCGATGGAAGTTTCCTCGGTGGTGGGTCAATCGAGCATCGGCGGCATTAGCCAGCCCATCATCGGCCAGAAGAAAGTCGAACATGAAGTTCGACTGCGAGATGGAGAATCGAGCCTGATCGGCGGAATTCTCGACGATTCACAGACCAGATCTCTCGCCGGAATTCCGGGGCTGGCACAGATTCCAATCCTCGGATATCTGTTTGGACAAAGAACTCAGGATCACGCCGAAGATGAAACCGTCTTCGCCATTACCCCACACGTGATTCGCGGAACGACAGTCAGCGAGCTGAACCAACGCCCAATCGATATCGGGACGGCGAACACGATTGCACTGCGGCATGTGAATCATGCACTTCCGGCCGTGGCTCCGGCTGCGGGACAAGCACCGTCGGCTCCCGGAAATCCGGCGACGCAACCTCCGACAAGTCAGGTGCCGCCGAATCCAGCGAATCCAGCGGATGCTGCTGCGCAGGGGGCGAATTTCCTCTTTGACCCCGGACAGATCACCGCGGTGAAAGGGAACACGTTCGTTGTGAATCTCATGATCTCGGGCGCTCAAAATGTTTATTCCGTGCCGGTGCAAATGAACTATGACCCTTCCAAATTGCAGTTAGTGAACATCTCGAACGGCGGGTTCCTCTCTCAAGATGGGCAGGCGGTGGCACTGGTGCATCGCGAGGACGAAACCAAAGGCGAGTTGCAGATTACGGCGACGCGGCCACCGGGAGCGGGTGGGGTTTCAGGAAAAGGTGCGGTTGTCACGATGACGTTCCAGGCCAAGGCGAGCGGACAAACTCCGCTTACCATTACTCGTGGCGGAGCGCGCGATCCAGGCCAGCAGGCCATTGCAGTAAATGGAGCGCAGGCGTCGGTGACGGTGCAGTAGACCGAACTCGCGAGCCTGAGAATCAAGATGATGCGGCAGAAATTCATTCATCGCAATGCCGGTGTTGAGCCGGGCTTTACCCTGCTCGAACTAATCATTGCGACAACGATCCTCATGATTCTCACCTCGATGGCTCTGCCTCTGGCGCGGCTGACCATCAAGCGCGAGAGAGAGCGCGAATTGCGCTTCGACCTGTGGCAGATGCGCGACGCAATTGATCGCTACAAAGATGCAGCGGACCGCGGCGGCTTCCAGACCAAGGTGGATAGCCAGAATTATCCTCCTGATCTCGATACGCTGGTTAAAGGCGTAGACGTGCAGGGAAAAAAAGTTCGCTTCCTGCGCAAGATTCCAGTGGACCCTATGACCGGCAACACCGAATGGGGTCTGCGCTCGATGCAGGATGATCCAGATTCCGACTCTTGGGGCGAGCAAAACGTGTTTGACGTTTATACGAAGTCGACGGGTACGGCGCTGGACGGCACGAAATATAAGGATTGGTAAATTGGCAAGCAGGCTCAAAGCGGGGCGTGATTCCGGATTTACATTACTGGAAATGATGATCGTGATCAGCATCATGCTGATCCTGATGTCCGTTGCGCTTCCTATTTATAATCAGTCGATTCGTCGGTCGCGTGAGGCTGTGCTGCGCCAGGACCTCTTCACCATGCGCCAGGTGATCGACCAATACACGCTCGACAAACAGAAGGGCCCGCAATCTCTCGAAGACCTGTCCTCATCGGGTTATCTCAAAGTCATCGCCAAAGATCCGATGACGGGCGAGTCCAACTGGGAAGTTCAGCAGTGTGAAGAGCTCGAGGCCGTTGATCAGCAGGAGCCTGGCATCTGCGACGTACACTCAGCGTCGAACGAGATTTCCAGCGATGGCACCGCCTATAGCAGTTGGTAGTGGCGAGATAGCCAAGTGATTCGCAAATTCTCGAACCACCGCCTGCGGATGAGCCAGCTTCTTCCTTCCTGAGTATTCTTCCTTTGATCTGTCGTCATCGCGTGTTTGGAAATCCGACTCTAGTAGGTTCGAGTTATGGACTCTTTCCGGCATACCAGATAAAAACCTCGCATTCGTCACCGTGGGTGGCGAGTTCTAAAAGGCTCCGACAAGAACCAAGCTTTACCTCTTTGATTACGCCGGGAGGAAGTATGATCTCGAAGACGGCAATGGTGTGCGCGTTGTTGGCATTGGTAGGAAGTGTCCGAAGTTTCGCTCAGAGCGGGCCTTCCGAATTCTTTACAGCGTGGCAGGACCGCGTACGCGATACGCTGGCGCAACAACCAGCGTGGCCCATTCCTCTGGTTACGGCATCGTCGGGTCTGCTGCAAGTGGCTCGTACCGATATCGTTCGCCAAATCACGCCCGCCGAAACCGAAACCTGGAACTACGACAACACCAAGGGACTTGCGCTCGTACCCTGGTACAAGGTTGAGTTCGATACGCTGCCCCCGCCTTATATTCAACACAACTCCAAAGCCGAAGATGGGTTCGGCGATTTCTCGATGTTGCTGAAATATCGCCTGGCCGCGGGCAACGCTGCCCATGGCGACTATTCGGTGAGTTTTGCCGTCGCCGGTACTTTGCCAACCGGAAGCTACAAGAATGGAAGCCTTGCCGCAACGATCTCGCCCACGATTTGTGCCGGCAAAGGCTTCAGGCGTTTCGATGTGCAATCGACGCTGGGTGTAATCCTGCCCGCTGGGGATACGGCGAAACTGGGCCGCGTCGTAGTTTGGAACACTGTGGGTCAGTACCACGTTGCCAAGTGGTTTTGGCCGGAGATTGAAAGCAACGCCACGTTTTATCATGGCGGCGCCAACGACGGCCGGGTTCAGAACTTTGTTACCCCCGGATTGATGCTCAGCAAATTCAAACTGGAGCACGACGAGCGCAACCGGCTGGCGCTGGTTTTTGGCGGTGGCATGCAGATCGCGGCGACGCAATTTCACACCTACAATCACGGTCTGGTGCTGACAACGCGCATGTTGTTTTGATCGGCCAACGGTGAGTGGTGGGTGCGTTGCACCCACCACGCCTCAGGCACTAACATCTGTTCATGCCCGTTGAAGCCGAAATCAGTCAAACTCATACCTCCATTCGCGCCCCGCGCGGCAACTCCATCACATGCAAAGGCTGGCAGCAGGAAGCTGCGATGCGCATGCTGATGAACAACCTCGACGATGAGGTTGCCGAGCGGCCCCAGGACTTGGTTGTCTACGGCGGTACCGGGCGCGCGGCGCGCAGTTGGGATGCATACCGCGCCATCGTCGCGACCTTGAAGAATCTGGAGAACGACGAGACTCTGCTGGTGCAATCGGGAAAGCCAGTGGGAGTATTTAAGACGCACGACTACGCGCCGCGCGTTCTGATCGCAAATTCGAATTTGGTGGGCCACTGGTCGAACTGGGAAAAGTTCAACGAACTAGAGCGCGCCGGACTGATGATGTACGGCCAGATGACGGCCGGTTCATGGATCTACATCGGCTCGCAAGGAATCGTGCAGGGGACATTTGAAACCTTCTCGGCGGCAGGCGAGAAACATTTCGGTGGCGATCTTGCCGGCAAGTTGATCGTCTCCGGCGGCATGGGAGGGATGGGCGGAGCTCAGCCGCTGGCTGCGACCATGACTGGCGCGGCTTTCCTGGGTATTGATGTCGATTCTGAGCGCATCAAGAAGCGCCTGAAGACCGGCTATTGCGACTTCATGGTCAACACGCTCGACGAAGCGCTGCGCATTCTAAAAAACGCGATACGCAAGAAAGAAAATGTTTCCGTCGGGCTCGTCGGAAATTGTGCCGACGTGATCCCGGAGTTGGCCGCGCGCGGCGTTGTGCCCGACATTCTCACCGATCAAACTTCGGCGCACGATCCGCTGAATGGATATGTACCGAATGGAATGACGCTGGCAGAAGCAATTGAACTCCGGAAAAGCGATCCCAAGGCATACCAGGAAAAGTCCCTCGATGCGATCGCGGCGCACGTCGAAGCCATGCTGCGTTTGCAGAAAATGGGATCGGTCACGTTCGATTACGGCAATAACATTCGCACGTTCGCTTTTCAGCACGGCGTGAAGAATGCTTACGATTTTCCTGGATTTGTTCCCGCTTATATTCGTCCGCTATTCTGCGAGGGACGAGGGCCGTTCCGTTGGGTTGCGCTGTCCGGAGAGGCGTCCGACATTCACGTCACCGACAATTTGGTTTTGGAGTTGTTCCCTGAAAACCGCATCCTGCGCCGCTGGATCGACCTGGCCCGCAAGCGCATCAAGTTCCAGGGTCTGCCTGCGCGCATTTGCTGGCTGGGATACGGCGAGCGCGCACAATTCGGCCTCGCCATGAATGAGCTGGTGAAAAAAGGCAAGATCAAGGCCCCGATCGTGATTGGCCGCGACCACCTCGATTGCGGTTCCGTGGCATCTCCTTTTCGCGAAACCGAGAGCATGAAAGACGGCTCCGATGCCGTCGCCGACTGGCCGCTCCTGAACGCGTTGCTGAACACGGCTGCGGGCGCCTCGTGGGTGTCGATTCACAACGGCGGTGGCGTAGGCATCGGCTACTCGCTGCACGCCGGGCAGGTTACGGTTGCGGATGGCACGGACGAAATGGCGAAACGCATCGAACGCGTGCTGACGACTGATCCGGGCATGGGTGTGATTCGGCATGTGGACGCCGGGTACGACGACGCTAAGGAGTTCGCGAAGAAGGCCGGGGTGATAGTGCCGATGTCTTCTTAGACCAATGGCTGCATGCCTTGTGGCCGAAGGACCTAACGATTGAGTTTCTCAAGAAAAATCCTCGACTTGTGTTGTTTGGTTGGCGCGGCGCTGCTCGTTTGTGCAATTGGCTTGGCCGGCCTTTGCTGTTGCGGAAATTCAACACATCAACCCTTTGTGGATATTCCTAAGCCTGGCGTCCCTGGGTTTTGTTGTGGGGGGCCAAGGAGGACTACAGAAACGAATTCCGATCCGCCCGCTTTCTGCTGTTTGTCTGCGGCTGGGTTGCGATAAACGTGGTGGTTATGTCGTCATTCTAGGTTCCCTTGTATGGCTGTACCTGATACCGGCTCTGCTACTAGAGCAATTTCTCTTCTACATGACAGCTTATTGGCTTTTCGGCGTGCAGCCGCCCCAGCGCCGTCTTCCATTTGACGGGCGATCGAGAAAAAATTGATCCGCCTATTCAGGCGAAGAGGTGGGTGTCCCCGCGATCCATCACGCTTCGGCTGTTAAACTGCGTTAACGTGACCTCACCCATAAAAATTAGTAAGACAACGCATCCTCCATTGCTGCTCACCAACATTGGCCAGTTGCTTACGCTCCAGCCTTCCTTCGGCAAGCCGGGACCGCGCCGCGGCCCCGACCTCAGACAACTCAGCATGATCGAAAATGGTGCTGTCTTGTGCGTCGGCGGCAAGATTGTTTCTGTCGGCAAAGCCAAAGACGCTCTCCGCGATCCTTGGCTGAAAAAGAATCGTAAGAAAATTCTCGAGATCGACTGTGCGGGGAAAGTTGTTTTGCCAGGTTTTGTCGATTCCCACACTCATCCAGTTTTCGTCAGCCCGCGGCTTGTAGATTTCGAAAAGCGCATCGAGGGCGCCTCATACGAGGAGATCGCCGCCGCGGGCGGCGGCATTCGCTCGAGCATCGAGGCTGTGCGCAGAGCTGGGAAGCATGTACTGGAGGAAAAAATTCTGGGTACGTTGCACCATATGGCGGCGCACGGCACAACCACAGTAGAGGCCAAATCCGGCTACGGACTGTCTGTCGAGTCCGAGCTCAAATCGCTGGAGGCCATCCGCGAATCGGCATCTCACTGGCCGGGAACGGTCATAGCGACACTTCTTGGTGCACATGTTGTTCCCAAAGAATTCGCGGGCAACGCAAAGAAATATGTCGAGATTGTCTGCAGCCAAATGATTCCTCAGACAGCAAAAAGGAATCTCGCCCGGTTTGTCGATGTGTTCTGTGAGAGAGGCGCGTTTACAGGGCAACAGACGGAGCGGATATTCCACGCCGCGCGAAAACATGGCCTCCAGGTGCGCGCTCACGTCGGCCAACTCACCGAGATGTCGCTGTCCCCGTTGTTGCGCTTCGATCCCGCGTCGTTCGATCACATGGATCATGTGAATGACGAAGACATCGCGCAATTGGCAAAGCACGATACGATGGCAACCCTGGTGCCCGGAGCAAATTACTTCCTGGGTCTAAAGGAATATCCGCCAGCGCGCAAGTTGATCGACGCCGGTGTTCCGGTGACCCTCGCAACCGACTTCAATCCAGGTACATCGCCTACGTTGAGCGTGCCGATGGCGATGTCCCTCGCATGTACGCACATGAAGATGTCGCCCGCCGAGGCCATTGCCGCAGCCACCATCAACGGCGCGTGGGCGCTTCGAGTCGCAGACCGCAAGGGCAGCATCGAGCCCGGCAAGGACGCCGATTTGTCAGTATTCGCCGTCAAGGACTATCGTGAGATTCCATACTGGTTCGGGTCGAATCTCTGTACGCTCAGCGTGCTGAATGGAATAGTCCGAAATACTAGGACCGAAAAATCTGCGTAAGGCACGCGAAGAGTCGGAATATTTCAGAGGATGCTTCGTTCGTCGCCGTGCTTTTCGCAGCGCGTTTTCAGACTGCGATGCGAAGAGCTTTAGATCCGAAAGAGTGGCCGATGCGTACGTGACGTTGAGCGAATGCTCTGCCATTGCTATAATCAAACACGTTCCGCACGCGTTTTATTAGAGCTGTTTCAGTTCAGCCGGCAATCCCGCAACAATCAGCGTGAAGCGAACGACCTCGTAATCCGCGGCGGATTCGCGGCTTTCGAAATGTGGCCAGGTAGCTCAGGTGGTAGAGCGCAGCCCTGAAAAGGCTGGCGTCGGCGGTTCAACTCCGTCCCTGGCCACCATCATTCTAAATAACTTAGCGGAATCACGTCTTACCCTCCCAGTCCGCTCTCAGTCCGCTGTCTTTTGGCGAGATCCGGTTCGGTTCCTAGCTGCGATGATGGTGAAGGACTTAAACTCGAATTGCCTCTCGCTCAGTCCGCTTTCAGTCCGCTTCTGTCTGCGGCGTGGCTGAAAACCGCAGTCAGCATTGCCCCTGCCGCAGCCATGCGATCCTCGCTGACACTGTGGGTATAACACTGAAGGGTCAACTTATGCGACGGGTTCTGTATCGCTCTCGGCGCGACTAGGACATTGCTAGATTCAAGTCTCGGAGCGTAAGTCCGCTGCAGTTGGCCGCCGCGGCGCCCGAACAGGGGAAGGCGATTCAGGCCTGACACCCCTGGTCACTATGTTTTCCGGAGCCAGACTCTCGTATGATATCCCCCCCGGCGGATTCCCCTGTGCCAAAACGAAATGACCGACAGAAAATCGAATTAAATGTTGAGATCCTTGAGGGCCATCTTGGCTGCATGAAATCCACACATTCCATGAACGCCGCCACCTGGGGGCGTTGATGCTCCGCAAAGATAGAGTCCCGAACGCGAGGTGCGATACAACGACCGTGTGGGACGAAACAGTAACTGGCGGACATTCATTGCTCCCCCCAAGATATCGCCGCCGACTAGATTGGAATTCCAACTCTCCAGATCTTTGGGTGTAGAGACGGAACGGGACAGGATGCAATCGCGGAATTCGGGAGCGAAGCGTACGATTTGGCGCTCAATGGATTCGGTGTAGTCTTCGGTGCTGCCGTTAGGAACATGACAGTAGGCCCAAGCGGTATGTCGACCAGAGGAAGCTCGACTGGAATCGAAGAGCGATGGCTGGCCGAGCAGAACGAATGGTTTGTTGGGTGAAAGGGTCCTTTCAGCCTGAGCAATCTCTTCGAGAGAGCCTCCGATGTGTACGGTGGCGGCCCGCAGACATTCGCGAGCGGTCCACGGAATCGCTGCATTCAGTGCGTAGTCAATCTTGAAAGCACCGGGTCCATACCGAAATCGCTCCAGTTGCTTTCGATAGTCAGTGGATAGATGGGAACCGGCGATGCGAAGGAGTTGGCGCGGGGTGATGTCTGCGAGGACGAGGTCGGACAAAGGTAGCTCGGTTACTTCACGACCGGTTTCAACTCGGCCTCCGAGATCCTCTAAATGTCGGACCAGGGCATCCGTGAGAGACTGCGCACCGCCACGCAGGATCGGCCAACCTCTCGTGTGTCCAGCGGCTATCATCGTCAAGCCAACAGCAGCTGAAGCGGTAGTTTCTAAGGGGAGGATGGAATGGGTTGAGACGCCAGCAAAGAGGGATCGAGCCCGTTCTCCAGCAAAGTGGGAACGAGCCAACGACAGCGCCGGCAACAGAGCGGATAGGCCAAAACGCGCCAGCACGAACGGACTTCTGGGGATATGAAGGACGGGGCCGAGAATTTCTTCGACCAAAGCAGCGAAGTTAGAAACTACGGGTTCTATCAGTGATCGGTATGCTTTGCGGTCACATGCATCCAGTTGGTCGATTGTTTCTTCAATCGAGTGTTCAAGCACAACCGCGGTCCCGTCATCCAACGGGTGAGCGAATGCCGCGTGCGGTTGAATCCAAGGAATGGTGAAGGGAAGAGAACCATAGAAAGGGCTTGCAGCGCCCAGGGGGTATGTCGAAGAGCCCAGGTCGTGAAGAAAACCAGGTGTGATCTCGGCGGTTGAACAGCCACCACCAATCTGCCCATTACGTTCTAGTACGGTCGTCCTTACGCCCGATGCTGCAAGGACAATTGCGGCTGAGAGTCCGTTCGGTCCTGAGCCGATTATCGTTGCCGTAGACATACCCCCCGCTTTCTATAGCTCGCGTACGTCGTTCCCCTGCAAACGGGCGTGGGATGCAGCTTCTTCGATCAGAGAATCATGCGTCTTCTTCCGAACAGGAGGGCATCGATCGACCAGGCACCAGGCCCGAGCATAGCGAGCGCAACGCCCACTGCGGCCAGCAGGATTAGGGCCCAAGGATCGCCGGGTCGAGAAAATGCGGTCCAAACTGCGATGCCAGCCATCATGCTGCCCGCAATCGGTGTCCACAGGCCGACGCAAAGGAGCAAGGCAGCAGCGCCCTCGATCACCGTCGTCAACAAGGACCAATTTAAAGCCAAAGCGCTTCGGCTGAAGTGGAAAGCGATAATTGCCGCGGTCACGCGGAGGACCAAAAGTCCAATTCCAGGCCATCCACGGGCGAAGGTCGAATATAGGCGCTGCATTGCCTCTTCACTGAGCATAGGGCTCGGCGAGGAGGTTCGAAACCCTAATACAAGGCTGGACCTTCACTCTTTCGAGGGATTACAGTTCGATGATTCCGCGCTTCAGTCCGACGGTGACGGCATGCGTCCGGTCGCGTGCCCCCAACTTGTCAAGGATGTTCTTTACGCGGCTCTTGACCGATTCTTCCGAAATCGAGAGATGTGCCCCAATCTCTTTGTTGGCATTGCCCGCGGCGATCAGCCGCAGAACTTCCAGTTCCTTGGGTGTCAAGGTTTCTTCGCCGCTGTGCTCAGCAACCTGGGCGGCTGCCTCCGGAGCCATAACCTTGCGTCCCGCATAAACCGCGCGGATGTTGTCCGGCAGTTCCTTATGCATTACAGCTTTCAGGAGGTAGCCCTGCGCTCCGGCTTTGAGAGCGCGGAAAATCTGTACGTCACCGGCGTAGGTCGTCAGCATGATAATTTTTGCGCCGGGGAACTCGACACGGATCGACGGAAACCGCGTCGACACCATCCATCTCGGGCATCTGCAAGTCCATCACTGTGACGTCAGGGCGATGAATACGAAATTGCTGGATGGCTTCGCGTCCATTCGACGCTTCGGCGACGACCACGATGTCCGGTTGAACAGCAATGAGCCCGCGAAGTCCTTCGCGGACAACTGGGTGGTCGTCAGCGACGAGAATCCGAATTGGGGGACGACCTGCACTCACCATCCGATCATCTCTTATTGCCACCTCAGTCGCCGTGCCGAGGAACTTCGGAGCGAACTGGGCGGAAGGGCGGACTGCCGCGTAGGCGCTGGTGGCGGGAATGGTCAACTCGATTTCTGTGCCGGACCCGTCTCGACTCCAGATCTCCAGTTTGCCGTCCGCGATTTCAGCACGCTCCTTCATGCCATGTAAGCCGAAATGTCCCTCGCGCCTGCCTGCGCTAAGGACTTCTGGATCGATGCCCTTCCCATCATCCCGGATGCGAAGGCGGAATTGCTGTTCCTCATATCGAATTTCCACTTCAATCTTCCGCGCCTGCGCGTGCCGGAAGGCGTTTCCCAAGGCCTCAGCAGCAATGCGGTGAACTTCCTCTTGCCGAGCCGGATGCAGATTCCGCGGCTTGCCTTCAACCTCTACGCGGAAGGCGGGAGGGATCGAGCTGCTTTCACGGGCCGTGAGTTCTTCACCGAACGTCTTTATGGTCGCGGCAAGATCATTAATCTCGGCCGTGGACGAGCGTAACGCTTGCACTGCATCCCGGCCTTCTATGATCGCCTGACTGGCCGCGTTGATCGCCTTCTCCAGTTTTTCTCTTGCCTCATCCGGACGCGACGGAAGAAGGCTGTAAACCGTTTGAAAGCGGAGCAACAGTCCGTGAAAACTTTGCAGCAAAGTGTCGTGAAGTTCGCGCGCTATGCGTGTTCGCTCGT
>CAVYVM010000010.1:0-745025 GCA_963771965.1 uncultured Acidobacteriaceae bacterium | reverse complement strand
GAAGTGCTGCGCACCAGCTTTCCGGAAATTGGTGACAGCACGATCCAGGATATTGCCACCGAGATGGAAGTGCCGTTTGCGGTAGCAGAGATTCGCGAAGACGAACTTGATGAGGTGCTTCGCGAACAGGCACGGCGATCATTTGATCTGAGCCATGGCCCGCTGATTCGGGCGTCGCTGTTCCGGATCAGCAGTCAGGACCATGTCTTGCTGGTGGTGATGCATCACATCGTTTCTGACGGCTGGTCGTTGGGAGTGATGCTGCGAGAGTTCAACGTGCTGTATGACTCGTTCAGCCGGGGGGAGGCCTCGCCGCTGCCGCCTTTGCCGATTCAGTATGCCGACTATTCGGAGTGGCAACGCGAATGGTTGCAAGGTGAGGTGCTCGAACGGCAACTCGACTACTGGAGAAAGCAACTGGCAGGCCATGAAACATTAAACCTTCCCACCGACCGTCCGCACTCGGCCAAGCCAACGCTGGCTGGAACGATGGAGACGTCGCGTTGGCCCGAGCCGCTGGTCAGCAAATTGAAGCGATTAAGCGACCAACAGGGCGTTACATTATTTATGACGTTGTTAGCGGGCTTTGAGATTCTTCTGTATCGCTACACAGGTCAGACAGATATCTCAGTTGGTTCGGGGATTGCCAACCGCAACCGGCAGGAGCTGGAACCACTGATCGGTTTCTTTGTAAATACCCTGGTGTTGCGCACCCGGTTCAGGGAAAACTCTTCTGTGGCTGAGTTACTGCAGCGAGTACGCGAAGTCTCGTTGCAGGCTTATGCTCACCAGGATATTCCCTTCGAGCGCCTCGTCGAAGCCCTGGATCCGGTTCGCGAGCTGAGCCGTACGCCCTTCTTCCAAGCCTTGTTTGCTCTGCAGAACGCTCCCCTGCCGACGGTTTCCTGGGATGGTCTGGAAGCCACAGCCAGCATTTTGGAAACCGGCACCGCGAAGTTTGATCTGACCTTGTCGGCGCACGAAGAAGATGGCGAGCTGGAGTTGTCACTCGAGTACAGAACCGAGTTATTCAACGCGGAACGCATGAAGCGGCTGCTGCAGCACTATCGAACGCTGCTGGAAGGGATTGCAGTTTCAGTGGATGCCCGGATCGGCGAGCTGGAAATCCTGAGCGAAGCAGAACGTCAGCAGTTGCTGGTGGAGTGGAATCGGACGGAGGCGCCGTACTCGACCAATAAGTGCGTGCATCAGTTGTTCGAGGAGCAAGCGGCAAAGACGCCGCAAGCTGTTGCGATTAGGAATGATGATCGGCAGATCAGTTATGAAGAGTTAAACCGGCGCGCCAATCAGCTGGCCCATTATTTGGCCAGGATGGGCGTTGGTCCCGAAGTCAGAGTTGGCATTTGTATGGAGCGCGGCTTGGAGATGATGGTAGGCGTTTTGGGAGTGCTGAAGGCGGGCGGAGCCTATGTACCGTTGGACGCGGCCGATCCCAGCGTACGGCGAAGCTCCATGGTCAAGGATGCCGGAGCTAAGTTTGTGTTGACCAATGAACGATTTATTCAGCAGATGGCCGGATGTACCGAACATGTGGTGGATTTAGAAGAAGCGCGAGAAGAAATCGAAAAGCAGAGCGACGGCGATTTAAACGTACATGTAGATGCGGAGAACCTGGCCTGGGTAATTTACACCTCGAGTTCTGCTGGCCGGCCCAAGGGAACGGCGATACCTCACCGCAGCGCGGTGAGTATGCTGCAGCGGGCTTTGATCGATGCAATGGATCAGACTCCATCAGTCGAACGATGGTTGAATCTCTACGCGCCCACCGAGGATACGACCTATGCCACTTATGCCGAAGTAAAGCTCGATGAACAAGGTGCGGTAACGATCGGGCGGTCCCAGTCCAATACTCCGGCATACCTTCTGGACGGGCACATGAAACTGGTGCCGGTCGGTATCAAAGGGGAACTTTACATTAGCGGTTCAGGACAGGCTCGCGGGTATCTGAACCGGCCGGAACTAACGGCTGAAAAGTTCATACCCAATCCTTTCAGTAAAACCGGTGGCGAGCGTTTGTATCGCACAGGCGATCTGGTCCGCTATCAGGAGAACGGCAATTTGGAGTTCCTGGGGCGGTTCGATTCCCAAGTGAAGATACAAGGGCACCGAATCGAGCCGGGAGAGATCGAAGTGGCAGTGCTCGAGTATCCCGGGATTGCGCAGGCGGCCGTAGTGGCGCAGGAGGACAAGCTCGGGGAGATGCGCCTGATCGGTTATGTGGTCAGCGGCGAGAGACTGGATGTTGACCGCTTGCGCAGCCACTTACAGCAACGCTTGCCGGAATATATGGTGCCCGTGGCTTTGCTGCAGCTGGACACGTTGCCGCTTACCTCGAATGGCAAAGTAGACCGCAAGGCTCTCATCGAACTGGAGAGCAAGGAGGCAATGGAAGAGACTGGCAGTCTGACGTTGACCCCCACGGAAGAATTAATAGCGGGCGTTTGGTCGAGTTTGTTGGGGAAGTCAGATATTCGACGCGACGATAACTTCTTCAATCTGGGTGGACACTCACTGACGGTTATCCAGATGTTAGCGCGGCTAGAACAGGTCTTCAATCGCGAGATAGATCTGCGCGCAATGTTCGAGTTCCCGGTTCTCAAAGATTTCTCGGCATACGTCGATCGACTTACCGGCCCAGCTCAGCTTGCCACGCTCCGGCCCATCGTCCCCACCTCGAGAGAGGGGGACTTGCCGCTGTCGTTTGCGCAGCAGCGGCTGTGGTTCCTGGGGCAGATGGAAGGGGGCAGCGAGGCTTATCACATCCCGTTCGGCCTGCATCTGAAGGGCGATCTCAACCGCACGGCTCTTCGTCGGGCGCTGGACCGGATAGTGGTTCGTCATGAAGTACTGCGCACCACTTTCGCCTTGCACGACGGAGAACCGGTTCAGGAGATAGGCGCTGTCGAAGAGAGCAGGTTCCGTCTCATCGAACACGACCTGCGCGGCCACAACGATGTCGCGGTGGAACTTGCCGCTCTCCGCGAACTGGAAGCGGGAGCGTCCTTTGACTTGGAAGCAGGTCCGCTGATTCGCGGCCAGCTGATTCGTTTGGCCGAAGACGAGCATGTGTTGCTGATCACCATGCACCACATCGTTTCTGATGGCTGGTCGATGGGCGTGCTGGTCGGCGAACTGAACGCGCTCTACGGAGCGTTTTTAGGCGGGGAAGCCGATCCCTTGCCGGAGTTGGAAATACAGTACGCCGATTACGCGGTATGGCAACGGCAGTGGATCGAGGGCGAGATTCTGCAACAGCAGGCCGCCTACTGGAAAACCACGCTGGCCGGAGCGCCGGCGTTGCTCGAACTGCCGACGGATCATACCCGCCCAGTCCAATGGGATTTTGCTGGCGGCTTTGTGGAACTGGTGCTGGACGAACAACTAACAGCGGGGCTGAAGGATCTGAGCCGGCGTCACGGCACCACGCTGTACATGACGCTGCTGGCGGGGTGGGCGATTTTGCTGGCGCGGTTGAGCGGGCAGCAGGATGTGGTGATTGGTTCTCCCGTGGCCAATCGCGGACGAACCGAGATTGAGAACCTGATCGGGTTTTTCGTAAACACCCTGGCACTGCGTCTGGACCTGTCGGGTTCACCCAGCGTCAGCGAACTACTCGAGCAAACCAAAGCGCAGTCACTTGCGGCACAGCGGCATCAGGATATCCCCTTTGAGCAAGTGGTAGAACTGGCCCAACCGGTGCGCAGCTTGGCACACAGTCCGCTGTTTCAGGTGATGTTCGCCTGGCAGAACGCGGTAGAAAGCTCGCTTGAACTTCCGGGCCTGGAGTTGCAGCCCTTCGAGCCATCGCCGCATAGAGTGGCCAAGTTCGACATGACACTTTCTCTGCAGGCAGCCGGCGACACCATTGGCGGGGTGATTGAGTACGCAAGCGCGCTCTTCGAAGCTGCGAGCGTGCATCGTTACATTGGATACTTTCTGGCGCTGCTGAAGGCCATGGTCGCCGACGATGCCCAAACCATCGATCGTCTGCCCATGCTCAGCGAGGGGGAGCGGGAACAGGTTCTGTACGAGTGGAACGAGACCAAAGCCGAGTTTCCCAGCGGCAAGTGTATGCATGAGTTGTTCGAAGAGCAGGTGCGTAGGAGTCCGGAGGCAACGGCGGTGGTGTTTGAAGAGGAGGAACTGAGCTATGGGGAGCTGAATGCCAGAGCCAACCGGCTGGCGCACTATCTCAGGAAGTTGGGAGTGAAGCCGGATGAGCGGGTGGCGATCTGCGTGGAGCGTGGCTTCGAGATGATCGTCTCCTTGCTAGCGGTGCTCAAGGCCGGAGGAGCTTATGTACCCCTCGACCCAGCCTATCCTGTAGAACGGCTCCGCTTCATGCTCGAGGACTCAGACCCGGCCGCGCTGCTTACACAAACCCATCTCAAAAAGATCTTCCCGGAACTGGGAGATGCTCTACCCGTTCTCGACCTGGCAGATGCAGAAGCCGCATGGCATCGCCTGCCCGCGAACAACCCCAAATCTCTCGAGATAGGCCTAGCCCCGCACCACCTCGCCTATGTCATCTATACATCTGGTTCAACGGGCGTTCCCAAAGGTGTCGCTATCGAACACCGAAATGCTGTCAACTTTATTTCTTGGGCCCAATTCTCCTTTGCCTGCGATGTTCTTGAGCGCACACTGCTTTCCACTTCGCTCAATTTCGACCTAGCCGTCTTCGAATGCTTCGTACCACTTTCTGTCGGAGCTACAGTCAGACTTGTTCTCAATGCACTCGATCTGACCCGTACCCAAGTAAATGTCACCCTGATCAATACCGTTCCCTCGGCGATACATGCAGTTGTCGAGGCCAATGGGGTTGCTCAAACAGTTCGTACCATAAACCTCGCGGGCGAACCATTGAAGAGTGCCTTGGCAGAACGGATATTTGCAGCGACCCATGTGGATACCGTATGCAACCTCTATGGGCCATCAGAGACAACTACGTACTCTACATGGGTTGCGATGAGGCGAGGCGATCCATTTGCTCCGCATATTGGCCGGCCGATCTCGAACACGCGGGTATACATTCTTGACGCTCGGGGCGAGCCGGTGCCTGTAGGGGTTGCGGGAGAGCTGTACATTGGCGGAGCGGGAGTGGCGCGAGGCTATCTGAAGCGGCCGGAGCTGACGGCGGAGCGGTTTGTGGCGGATCCGTTTGTGGCGGATCCGGGAGCGCGGATGTACCGTACGGGGGATCTTGGCCGCTGGCTTCTCGACGGCAACATCGAGTTTCTGGGCCGCAACGACTTTCAGGTGAAGATCCGGGGATTCCGGATTGAATTGCGAGAGATCGAAGCCCGGCTGGCGGAACACCCTGCAGTTCGCGAGGCGGTGGTGCTGGCTCGCGAGGATACGCCGGGCGAGAAGCGGCTGGTGGCGTACTACACCGCTTCAGGCATCGGCGAGGCTGAAGCAGCGAGTGTGGGAGCGGAGCGGTTGCGTGCGCACCTGTCGGCGGTTGTTCCTGACTACATGGTACCGGCGGCGTATGTGCGCATGGATCGTCTGCCTTTGACGCCGAACGGGAAGCTGGATCGCAAGGCGCTGCCCGCACCGGAACAGGACACCTATGCGGTGCGTGGGTATGAAGCCCCGGTGGGCGAGATGGAAACCAAGCTGGCGGAGGTCTGGGCCGAGGTATTGCAGCTGGAGAAGGTGGGTCGCCACGATAACTTCTTCCACTTGGGCGGCCACTCATTGCTGGCGACTCGAGTGGTGTCTCGAATCCGAGAAGTGTTTCAAGTGGAATTGCCGCTGCGGGTGATGTTTGAGGCGCCAACAGTTGCTGGATTGGCGCGGCGCGTGGAGAGTCTGGCCAGGATCGAAACGCCTCCGTTGCAGCGTTGTTCGCTCCAAGGACCTGTTCCGCTGTCCTTTGCCCAAGAGCGCTTGTGGTTTCTGTCCCGCTACGAGGCAGGCGCCAGTTTGTACAATGTGCCGGTCGCGTTGCGGCTGCGGGGCCCATTAAACAGAGAAGCCTTGCATGCCAGCTTGCAGGAAATTGTTGCCCGTCATGAAGTGCTGCGCACCAGCTTCCCAGAGACAGACGGCATAGCAAGACAAAATATCGCTTCGGCGGCTGATTTATCCATGCCTGTGATTGAGATGGTCGAGAGTGAAATGCCAAAATTCCTGCGGCAGCAGGCGCGGCTTCCATTCGATCTTGCCACTGGGCCACTCATCCGCACTTGCTTGCTTCAACTCGGGAACCAGGACCACGTCTTACTGGTCGTCCTCCACCACATTGTGTGCGACGGCTGGTCGGTGGGGATCGTGTTGCGGGAGTTGACCGAGCTTTACGGTGCGTTCAGCCGGGGGGAGGCCTCGCCGCTGCCGCCTTTGCCGATTCAGTATGCCGACTATTCGGAGTGGCAACGCGAATGGTTGCAAGGTGAGGTGCTCGAACGGCAACTCGACTACTGGAGAAAGCAACTGGCAGGCCATGAAACATTAAACCTTCCCACCGACCGTCCGCACTCGGCCAAGCCAACGCTGGCTGGAACGATGGAGACGTCGCGTTGGCCCGAGCCGCTGGTCAGCAAATTGAAGCGATTAAGCGACCAACAGGGCGTTACATTATTTATGACGTTGTTAGCGGGCTTTGAGATTCTTCTGTATCGCTACACAGGTCAGACAGATATCTCAGTTGGTTCGGGGATTGCCAACCGCAACCGGCAGGAGCTGGAACCACTGATCGGTTTCTTTGTAAATACCCTGGTGTTGCGCACCCGGTTCAGGGAAAACTCTTCTGTGGCTGAGTTACTGCAGCGAGTACGCGAAGTCTCGTTGCAGGCTTATGCTCACCAGGATATTCCCTTCGAGCGCCTCGTCGAAGCCCTGGATCCGGTTCGCGAGCTGAGCCGTACGCCCTTCTTCCAAGCCTTGTTTGCTCTGCAGAACGCTCCCCTGCCGACGGTTTCCTGGGATGGTCTGGAAGCCACAGCCAGCATTTTGGAAACCGGCACCGCGAAGTTTGATCTGACCTTGTCGGCGCACGAAGAAGATGGCGAGCTGGAGTTGTCACTCGAGTACAGAACCGAGTTATTCAACGCGGAACGCATGAAGCGGCTGCTGCAGCACTATCGAACGCTGCTGGAAGGGATTGCAGTTTCAGTGGATGCCCGGATCGGCGAGCTGGAAATCCTGAGCGAAGCAGAACGTCAGCAGTTGCTGGTGGAGTGGAATCGGACGGAGGCGCCGTACTCGACCAATAAGTGCGTGCATCAGTTGTTCGAGGAGCAAGCGGCAAAGACGCCGCAAGCTGTTGCGATTAGGAATGATGATCGGCAGATCAGTTATGAAGAGTTAAACCGGCGCGCCAATCAGCTGGCCCATTATTTGGCCAGGATGGGCGTTGGTCCCGAAGTCAGAGTTGGCATTTGTATGGAGCGCGGCTTGGAGATGATGGTAGGCGTTTTGGGAGTGCTGAAGGCGGGCGGAGCCTATGTACCGTTGGACGCGGCCGATCCCAGCGTACGGCGAAGCTCCATGGTCAAGGATGCCGGAGCTAAGTTTGTGTTGACCAATGAACGATTTATTCAGCAGATGGCCGGATGTACCGAACATGTGGTGGATTTAGAAGAAGCGCGAGAAGAAATCGAAAAGCAGAGCGACGGCGATTTAAACGTACATGTAGATGCGGAGAACCTGGCCTGGGTAATTTACACCTCGAGTTCTGCTGGCCGGCCCAAGGGAACGGCGATACCTCACCGCAGCGCGGTGAGTATGCTGCAGCGGGCTTTGATCGATGCAATGGATCAGACTCCATCAGTCGAACGATGGTTGAATCTCTACGCGCCCACCGAGGATACGACCTATGCCACTTATGCCGAAGTAAAGCTCGATGAACAAGGTGCGGTAACGATCGGGCGGTCCCAGTCCAATACTCCGGCATACCTTCTGGACGGGCACATGAAACTGGTGCCGGTCGGTATCAAAGGGGAACTTTACATTAGCGGTTCAGGACAGGCTCGCGGGTATCTGAACCGGCCGGAACTAACGGCTGAAAAGTTCATACCCAATCCTTTCAGTAAAACCGGTGGCGAGCGTTTGTATCGCACAGGCGATCTGGTCCGCTATCAGGAGAACGGCAATTTGGAGTTCCTGGGGCGGTTCGATTCCCAAGTGAAGATACAAGGGCACCGAATCGAGCCGGGAGAGATCGAAGTGGCAGTGCTCGAGTATCCCGGGATTGCGCAGGCGGCCGTAGTGGCGCAGGAGGACAAGCTCGGGGAGATGCGCCTGATCGGTTATGTGGTCAGCGGCGAGAGACTGGATGTTGACCGCTTGCGCAGCCACTTACAGCAACGCTTGCCGGAATATATGGTGCCCGTGGCTTTGCTGCAGCTGGACACGTTGCCGCTTACCTCGAATGGCAAAGTAGACCGCAAGGCTCTCATCGAACTGGAGAGCAAGGAGGCAATGGAAGAGACTGGCAGTCTGACGTTGACCCCCACGGAAGAATTAATAGCGGGCGTTTGGTCGAGTTTGTTGGGGAAGTCAGATATTCGACGCGACGATAACTTCTTCAATCTGGGTGGACACTCACTGACGGTTATCCAGATGTTAGCGCGGCTAGAACAGGTCTTCAATCGCGAGATAGATCTGCGCGCAATGTTCGAGTTCCCGGTTCTCAAAGATTTCTCGGCATACGTCGATCGACTTACCGGCCCAGCTCAGCTTGCCACGCTCCGGCCCATCGTCCCCACCTCGAGAGAGGGGGACTTGCCGCTGTCGTTTGCGCAGCAGCGGCTGTGGTTCCTGGGGCAGATGGAAGGGGGCAGCGAGGCTTATCACATCCCGTTCGGCCTGCATCTGAAGGGCGATCTCAACCGCACGGCTCTTCGTCGGGCGCTGGACCGGATAGTGGTTCGTCATGAAGTACTGCGCACCACTTTCGCCTTGCACGACGGAGAACCGGTTCAGGAGATAGGCGCTGTCGAAGAGAGCAGGTTCCGTCTCATCGAACACGACCTGCGCGGCCACAACGATGTCGCGGTGGAACTTGCCGCTCTCCGCGAACTGGAAGCGGGAGCGTCCTTTGACTTGGAAGCAGGTCCGCTGATTCGCGGCCAGCTGATTCGTTTGGCCGAAGACGAGCATGTGTTGCTGATCACCATGCACCACATCGTTTCTGATGGCTGGTCGATGGGCGTGCTGGTCGGCGAACTGAACGCGCTCTACGGAGCGTTTTTAGGCGGGGAAGCCGATCCCTTGCCGGAGTTGGAAATACAGTACGCCGATTACGCGGTATGGCAACGGCAGTGGATCGAGGGCGAGATTCTGCAACAGCAGGCCGCCTACTGGAAAACCACGCTGGCCGGAGCGCCGGCGTTGCTCGAACTGCCGACGGATCATACCCGCCCAGTCCAACGGGATTTTGCTGGCGGCTTTGTGGAACTGGTGCTGGACGAACAACTAACAGCGGGGCTGAAGGATCTGAGCCGGCGTCACGGCACCACGCTGTACATGATGCTGCTGGCGGGGTGGGCGATTTTGCTGGCGCGGTTGAGCGGGCAGCAGGATGTGGTGATTGGTTCTCCCGTGGCCAATCGCGGACGAACCGAGATTGAGAACCTGATCGGGTTTTTCGTAAACACCCTGGCACTGCGTCTGGACCTGTCGGGTTCACCCAGCGTCAGCGAACTACTCGAGCAAACCAAAGCGCAGTCACTTGCGGCACAGCGGCATCAGGATATCCCCTTTGAGCAAGTGGTAGAACTGGCCCAACCGGTGCGCAGCTTGGCACACAGTCCGCTGTTTCAGGTGATGTTCGCCTGGCAGAACGCGACGGATGCCAGGCTGGAGTTGCCGGGGCTGGAAGTGCAACCGTTGCCTTCCGCTTCCCACCGGGTGGCGAAGTTCGATCTCACGCTTTCGCTGCAGGAGGTGGGCGAAAGGATTGTGGGAGAGCTGGAGTACGCCACAGCTTTGTATGAACGATCGACCGTTGAGCGCTATCGAGAATACTTCCTCAGGTTAGTGGAAGCTATGGTTGCTGACGACACCCAAGCGGTGGATCATCTGCGATTGCTGACGGAGACGGAACGTCATCAGGTCTTGTACGAGTGGAACGCGACGGAGCGGGAGTATCCGCGGGACAAGTGTGTGCATGAGTTGTTCGAGGAGCAGGTGCGTAGGAGTCCGGAGGCAACGGCGGTGGTGTTTGAAGAGGAGGAACTGAGCTATGGGGAGCTGAATGCCAGAGCCAACCGGCTGGCGCACTATCTCAGGAAGTTGGGAGTGAAGCCGGATGAGCGGGTGGCGATCTGCGTGGAGCGTGGCTTCGAGATGGTGGTCGGCTTGCTGGGTGTGCTGAAGGCGGGAGCGTGCTATGTGCCGCTCGATTCCAGCTCTGCGCGCGAACGGCTGAAGTACATGCTGGAGGACAGCGGAGCGACGCTGGTGCTGACCAGCAGAAGCTTGTTGCCGATGATAAGAGAGGTTGGAGGCCCGGAAGTGCTGCTTATGGAAGCAGAGGAGTGGCACCGCTATAGCAGGGAAAATCCTCCGGTAAGTATAGAACCGGCGCAACTGGCGTATGTGATCTACACCTCTGGATCGACCGGACGGCCGAAGGGAGTGGGGGTGGAGCATCGTCAGCTGGTGAACTATGTCCGGGCAATCGGAGAAAGGCTGCAGATTGAGGCTTGCATGAGACTGGGCCTGGTATCCACTTATGCCGCGGATTTGGGATACACGATGATCTTTCCTGCGCTCTGTTATGGAGGTTGTTTAGACGTGGTGGATGCCGGCCGGGTATTAGATGCAAGCAAGCTGGAAGAACATTTCTCCCGGCACCCGATAGATTATTTGAAGATCGTGCCTTCGCACTTATGGGCGCTATTGAATAGCAGCGAGGGGAGCGGCTTGTTGCCGAGGCGGTGGCTGATATTGGGTGGAGAGGCATCGAGTTGGGATCTGATTCAGCAGGTGAAGGAAAGAGGGGCAGGGTGTCGGGTTCTAAATCATTATGGGCCGACCGAGACGACAGTTGGGGTTCTAACCTACGACGCAACACAGGATGATGCTGGACAGACGGTGGGAGGAACGGTGCCCATCGGACGACCGTTGAGCAATGGAAAGGTATATGTCTTGGATAGTGAATTAAATCCGGTTGGGGTTGGGGAAAGTGGGGAGATCTATATCGGAGGTGCAGGAGTCGCACGGGGGTATTTGAAGCGTGAGGAATTGACGGCGGAAAAGTTCTTGGCGAATCCATACAGCGCGGAGCCGGGTGGGCGGATGTACCGAACGGGGGATTTAGGGAGGTATTTACAGAACGGGAACATAGAGTTTTTGGGGCGGAAGGATCATCAAGTGAAGATCCGAGGATTCCGTGTGGAGTTGGGGGAGATCGAAGCAGCCTTGGTGGAGCATCCGAAAATACGGCAGGCAGTGGTGCTGGTGCGGGAAGACGAGCCCGGGGAAAAGCGACTGGTGGCTTATGTGGTGGCCGACCAGGAGGCCGAGGAGGGCGACAGCGGGAACAAGAAAGCAGGGCTGCCGATCAGCGAACTGCGGGAGCACATGCTCGGCAAGTTGCCGGAATATATGGTGCCAAGCGAGTATATGAAGTTGGAGAAGTTACCGCTGACCCACAATGGGAAGATCGACCGCAAGGCGCTGCCGCAACCTGATAGGGATACACCTGAAGAAGAATATGTTGGGCCGCGCGATCCCACAGAAGAAACTCTTTGCCGGCTGTGGCAGGAAGTATTGCGGCGGGAACGCGTGGGAATTCACGACAATTTTTTTATGATCGGCGGGCATTCTCTCCTGGCCGTGCAGGTAATCTCGCGCGTTAGGTCGGCATTCGCCATAGACATGCCCCTTAATGTTCTATTTGCAGCGCCGACCGTGGCTAGAATGGCCGAACATATCGCGTCGGTGAACGGGCGCCAACGACCGCAGTCCTCGCCGGTACTGGTAAGCATTCAACCTCATGGTTTGTCAGCTCCCTTTTTCTGTGTACATGCCGTGGGTGGACAAGTAATTAGTTATGCGGAACTTTCGCAAGAGTTAGGCCTCGAGCAACCCTTTTATGGGTTGCAGTCGCCTCCCGCAAATTTTTTCCCGGAGTCAGACATAAGCATCGAGCAAATGGCCACTCTCTACAATCAGGAAATCCGCAGCGTCCAGCCAGTCGGCCCTTATCTGCTGAGCGGCTGGTCTATGGGAGGACTAGTAGCTTGGGAGATGGCTCAACAGTTGGTTAAGGAAGGTGAGACGATAGGCCTGCTGGCGCTCATGGATACTACTCCCCCCTCCGGGTACCTGGAAGCTGATGACAGAGCTGATGAGATATCCATGCTCGCCCGTTTCGCTCTGGATATGAGCCGGTTGGTCGGCAAGGACCCTCGGCCCTTGGTGGAACAATTTTTACAGGCGGCCGAGCAAGACCAATGGAAGATGGTGCAAGAAACTCTGACCAGCTATAGTGTGCTGGCGCCGAAGACGGCGCATGCCGAAATGACTGC
This sequence comes from uncultured Acidobacteriaceae bacterium, assembly GCA_963771965.1. Lineage (GTDB taxonomy): Bacteria > Acidobacteriota > Terriglobia > Terriglobales > Acidobacteriaceae > Sulfotelmatobacter. The sequence goes on along the minus strand of CAVYVM010000010.1, from coordinate 732,519 downwards.
ATTACTGAATGTGTTTACCCGGAATGCTCTCGCCATGAATAACTATTCCCTCCACCCCAGTGATCAATCGGTGGTTTTCTTTCGAGCGTCCGAGACGCCAGAGCGTTTCTCCAAGTTATGGACAAAATGGGCAGGCGGCGGCATTCAGTTCCATTCGGTTCCTGGAGATCATTTCACAATGCTCAGGCGCCCTAATGTACGTATCATCGCCGAAGCATTGGAGCGTCATATATCGGCGAACAACAGCATTCTCGACGACGAAACTGTGAATCGTCGATTTATTGTTGGATAAATCAGGCGGACAATTCATAAGTTACAGGCTTGAGTCCTTGTTCGTTCGGGTTTCAGAAATTCTGAGTACTGACCTAAGGTCGACATGCTAAAACGGTTTCGTAGCCAGCGCAAATCTCCGAAGTCGCACCGAGTCAGTTGTATGTTACAAGTGAGGCGCAACACAATGGAAACCCTATCGCTTCGTCTCGCATTCCTGCATACTCGCACGATGTCACGAGTCCAGAGAGAATACGAACCAATTTTGCACGAATCCAATCGATCGGCAATCGACCGGGTCAAAAAGGAAATGGACGAACTGCGCACAGTTTCTGCTGGTCTCAAGAGGTTTCCACTGGATCCAGGAGTTTAAATTGCTTCCACAGCCGTGATTGGAATAAACATTTTCACCACGGTGCAACCGGGAATTGCCCCGGGAAGCCCGTACCGGGATCGCGTACCACGATCAGGATTCCTCGGTCGCGGTCGCGGCCCACCAAGCACTATTCTCAGCCGCTTTCTGACGGAGGTCTCGAATGAACGCACAGCTTCAGATGATCCCACAGCTTCAGACCGAACCGATCCAGCCCCAGGCTAACATTCCGAGGTGGAACCTGGCCCTGCGGATTGCCTTTCGATTCTGGCTGATATATCTGGGGCTGTATTGTCTGGCCACGCAAATCATCACCACTCCTACGGGAGCCGACATTCCCGATCCGGCCGCTCTCTGGCCGCTGCGCCCCGTGATCTTCTGGACCGCCGCCCACATTTTCCACGTGAATGCTCCCCTGTCCTCCTTCTTCGGCGGCAACAGCAGCACCACCGACACCATGTTCGGTTGGGTCACGGCCTTCTGCCTGCTGGTGATTGCCACTGCCGCGACCGTCGTCTGGTCACTTCTCGACCGCAGCCGGGAGAATTACGCTGAGCTGCATAAGTGGTTTCGGCTTTTCCTTCGCTTCGCGCTTGCCGGACAGATGATTGTCTACGGTTTTTCGAAAGTCATCCCGGTACAGATGCCGTATCCTTCATTGACCAGGCTGCTGCAGCCTTTCGGCACGCTCTCTCCCATGGGGGTTCTCTTTAACTCCATCGGCTCGGCCCCGGCTTATGAAATCTTCGCCGGCTGCGCCCAAGTCGCAGCCGGATTACTGCTGATCTTCCCTCGCACGGCCACCTTCGGCGCCTTGATCAGCCTCGCCGACATGATCCTGGTGTTTATGCCGGTCATGACGTACGATGTGCCGGCAAAGCTGTTTGCCTTCCACAACATCCTGCTCTCCTGCTTTCTCCTGGCCCCCGACGTTCCACGCCTGGTCCGATTGGCGCTTTCCACGGAAGCGCAACTCTTCCGTGGCGTCCGGGCCAACCGGATCGCACTTGCCGCGCAAATCATATTGGGTCTGTGGCTCGTAGGCGTGTCCTGCCACTACGCCTGGGGTGCCTGGAATATCCGGGGCGGGGGCAGACCGCTCCCGGCGCTCTATGGCATCTGGGAGGTGAAACAGATGTCGATCGACGAACAACCACGCCCGCCGCTGCTCACCGACTCCACCCGTTGGCGGCGCGCCATCTTCGATTTCCCCGACCGGATGGCCTTTCAGCGCCTGGACGATTCGTTCGTTCCTTATGGCGCCTCCGTTAATCTCCCGGAGAGAACTCTCGCCCTCACGAAGAAGGACGACAAGAACTGGACGGCGAGCTTCACCTTCCAGCGGCCTGCCGGGGATCAGCTCATCCTGGATGGCCGGATGGACAATCATCAGGTTCATATGGAGCTTCAGTTAATCGACCGGAATTCGTTTCTGCTGGTCTCAAGAGGTTTCCACTGGACCCAGGAGTCTAAATTTCTTCCGCAGCCGTGATTGGAATAAATATTTTGCAGCCTCATGCCATCGCAGTGATAGTTGATGGCCTATTCTCAGCCGCTTTCTGACGGAGGTCTCGAATGAACGCCCAACTTCAGACGATCCCACAGCTTCAGACCGAACCGATCCAGCCCCAGGCTAACATTCCGAGGTGGAACCCGGCCCTGCGGATTGCCTTTCGATTCTGGCTGATATATCTGGGGCTGTATTGTCTGGCCACGCAAACTATCACCACTCTCGAGGGAGCCGTCTTTCCCGATCCGGCCACTCTCTGGCCGCTGCGCCCCGTGATCTTCTGGACCGGCACCCATATTTTCCACGTGAATGCGTCCCTGTCCGCCTTCTGGGGCGGCAACAGTGGCACCCTCGACGACATGTTCGGTTGGGTCACGGCCTTCTGCCTGCTGGTGATTGCCACTGCCGCGACCGTCGTCTGGTCACTTCTCGACCGCAGCCGGGAGAATTACGCTGAGCTGCATAAGTGGTTTCGGCTTTTCCTTCGCTTCGCGCTTGCCGGACAGATGATTGTCTACGGTTTTTCGAAAGTCATCCCGGTACAGATGCCGTATCCCTCATTGACCAGGCTGCTGCAGCCTGTCGGCACGCTCTCTCCCATGGGGGTTCTCTGGACCTCCATGGGCTCGTCCCCGGCTTATGAATTCTTCACCGGCTGCGCCGAACTCGCAGGCGGATTGCTGCTGATCGTCCCTCGCACGGCCACCTTCGGTGCCCTGATCAGCCTCGCTGCCATGATCCAGGTGTTTATGCTGAACATGACGTACGATGTGCCGGCAAAGCGGCTTGCCTTCCACACCATGCTGCTCGCCTGCTTTCTCCTGGCCCCCGACGTTCCACGCCTAATCCGATTCCTGTTGCTGCGCCGGACCACGTCGCTTTCCACCGAAGCGCAACTCTTCCGTGGCGTCCGGGCCAACCGGATCGCACTTGCCGCGCAAATCATATTGGGTCTGTGGCTCGTAGGCGTGTCCTGCCACTACGCCTGGGGTGCCTGGAATATCCGGGGCGGGGGCAGACCGCTCCCGGCGCTCTATGGCATCTGGGAGGTGAAACAGATGTCGATCGACGAACAACCACGCCCGCCGCTGCTCACCGACTCCACCCGTTGGCGGCGCGCCATCTTCGATTTCCCCGACCGGATGGCCTTTCAGCGCCTGGACGATTCGTTCGTTCCTTATGGCGCCTCCGTTAATCTCCCGGAGAGAACTCTCGCCCTCACGAAGAAGGACGACAAGAACTGGACGGCGAGCTTCACCTTCCAGCGGCCTGCCGGGGATCAGCTCATCCTGGATGGCCGGATGGACAATCATCAGGTTCATATGGAGCTTCAGTTAATCGACCGGAATTCGTTTCTGCTGGTCTCAAGAGGTTTCCACTGGATCCAGGAGGCCCCCCTCGGCCGGGGATGGTAGGTCAGTATGACTGGAGGGATTCATCCTCAGCGAGCGAGCCGATGCTCGATGCAGCTGAGTTCAGGTCTCCATTACCGTTCTTTCAGACTTGTAAAAATCATTCGCTTTGTGAGCACGATGCGGTCAATTTTTTGGCTGAACTTTCTGGAGGGGCCGAAAACGAAATCTGAACTTGGTCGGAAAAGACGACAGATCAGAGGTACGCAATTCTCCTTCCCTCTGGCGGACGGCGCAGAAATTACCATCAGCTTTTCCTTCTTCAGCGGTCCGGCGCAGTCACCAGGCATAAGCTCGCCTTGTTCTCTGGAGCGCTGTTGGCTGTCAGCTGTGACTATGGATAGATCGTCCAGGCAACGGACAAGATCTTCCACTGCCCATCAATTTTGCACACCTGCCAGACTTCGAGGCCTGAATGGTGAACCTTGTCGTTGATGACAAAATCGTAATTAAATGTCACCAGCCCTAGAGGACCGTCCTGGCGAATCTCGATGTTGCGAAATTTCTCTTCGAGTTTGTCCTTCGACGTAGCGAGGAGTTTCGCAAATCCATCTAGCTGGCTCGGGCCAATCCCATCGAACTGAGCGTTATATTTGCGGGCGCTATCAATCTCTTCCTGGGTGTTGGTGTGATGAAAGAGCACATCGGGGTTCAGCATGAGCTTCGTTATGGCATACCCGTCCTTGTGAATAATATCCTGACGGAACTCCTCCAACACGCTGCGAATTTTCGTGAGGTCATCGGCATTGGATTTGAATTCGATCTCCTGGCCCTGCGCCAATGCTTGACCAGCCAAGGCACACGTAAGGAGCGCAATGAATGCTACGCCCACTTTCTTTTTGTTCATCTGAATTTTCCTTTCACATCTTAATTTCGGTTTGGATACGAAACGCTCGTGTCGCTCGGCGGGGCTTTGTATGAATCGATGGTGCACTAGGTATTTCCTTTCGGCGGGGTTTGCACCAAGCTGCGCTCCTACTGGCAGCGGCGCTGACCATCTCCGCTCTGCTTCCGAGTTGCTTCGAGAGGTTTGTGGATGCTAAATTTTTAACTACAACTGCCAAAAAATTTAGCACTGAGACGAGGATGAGTCAACAATCTCATTTCAAAATCTGCGTGTCCGTGAATGGGGGCTGGTTGTAATCTTCAGCAGGTTGGTCCTGCGAGTGGGATTTCGCCGTACGCTTCTGGAGCCTGCCAGACGGCAAACAACTGCCGAAACGTTTGCAGCACCCCAATACCGTCACTTCCATTTCCTTTTCTCCCGATGGGAAAAGGGTTGCGTCCGGGTGCCTCGACGGTAAAATCCGCATTTGGGACGTTGGCACAGGTAACAGCATTGCGGAATTTGCTCATGGACAAAACGCACAGGTCTGGTCCGTTGCGTTCAGTCCCGACGCTCGAGTTCTCGTCTCCGGATCTTCCGACGACATTGTTCGGATATCGGATGGGCTAAGAAGCGGTTCCGCCTGTCGCTGTCCTTGCTGCCTTAGCTTTTCCTTGAGGGCGGCTAATCGTTTGCGCGCGTCGTCTGCCCATTCGCTCTGCGGGTCAACGCGGAGGTAATGTTCCCAGTCGTCAAGAGCTTGCGTATAGAGAAAGATTCGTTCTGAGGCAATGGCCTGATTGAATAGCGCTACCGGGTCATCCGGGGCTTTGGCAAGGGCTTTGCCTAGAGATTCGACAGCGTTGCCGTAGTCCATCGCACGGTTAGCGGCTTCGGCGCGTTCGAAATAGGCAGATGCTATATCAGTCAATAACGCGGGAGAGTCAGGTTGTGCCTCTAGTGCTCGCTGCAACGACTTGATGGCCGACTCGTAGTTGCCGTCGAGTAGGTCGGCACGGGCCTTAGCCTGGAGCCACGCTGGATCGTTTGGATGCTTCTTCAAATTTTCGCCGATCATGGCCTCGGCCCTCAATAAAGCTGCTGACCTGTCCACGCTAGAGCCACTCGCCCATTGGGCTCCAGTGCGCAAAATCCATAACACGCCTTCCACGACCTGCCGGGTGTCGCGCCACGGACGACCCCGCCGTTTGCGCGGCGTCTTGGGCTCGACCAGCGGTTTCAGCAAGTCCCACTGCACATCGGTCAGTTCCATACCTACCGGTGTGCCTGTAAATTCAACTCCGCACAATTACTTAGTGCGGTTCGTATTTATGAGATAGGTTCTAGTTATCCAACGATATCATCTGACAAGTAGCTGACGCGTGGCTTCGAAGACGCTGTCGATGGTTATGCCCTTCGCTTCAATATTCTGTTCCCAAACCTCTGGTTCCATCCAGCAGCCTCCTTTCAAGAAACATCTTTCCGCACTGCTCCGGAGAAGGTCTTCGGTCCGATGTGTGTGTAAGTGACACTCAAGGCGCTGGTGGAACTTCATGGCCCGGTGTGACGCCACTTCAGTTCCAATTCCGTAACAACAATCCGCCGAGTCATTATTTGCGTCGGAGATTCGCATATGATTCTGTATGCTGAGCAACTATCCAATTTCGGCAAGTTGAGGGATAGTTTGTACGCCAGATCGGTGAGCGGAAGGGTGGGGCCGTTCCAGGCTTCACCTCCGAGGGGGCTCTAGTTGCCGACCTCCGTAGGGGAAATAACTGCGTCTTCTAGGAGCGCGCTAGATCGCGCCAGAGTGTGCGCTTGCGTTCATGACGACCTGAAGCTCGTGTGCGCCCGCGCGCGTGTTTCACGTACACACTCCGAGGTCAACATGAGTTCTGCTAATGACCCGACCAGAAACTACAAGGAAGGTCCTCCTCGTCCTCCGCGAGGCAAAACAAGTTCGTCCGAACAAGGTCTGCAAGAGATGGGCGACAGCCGCAGCAAGAAGAAGCCGACAGGCCACGCGGGAACTTCACGTCAAGCCGACGTCAACCTCGAGGATTCAGGAAATGACAAGATAACCAATCCTCTTATGGACCCTGTGGTTCTGAGACGTCTCAACTATTATTCACGGCTGAAAAGACTTGTGGCTCACATGAGCATGCACCCAATGAAACAAATCAGCCTAAACTTGGCTGCGAAAGTAGCTTGCATGGAGAGAACTGCGTTCTCTAAGTTTTTCAAGCGAACTGTGGGGATCACTTTTCGTGAATTCGTTCAGCGATGGCGCACCGGGATGGCTGTGCAACTTATGCTAGCGTCGGATCGCGGTCTTTATGACGTGGCGTGCGAGGTGGGCTTCCACAACTTGGCCGCTTTTGAGCGGACTTTCAAGAAGGTTACCTTTTTCACTCCTTCAGAATATCGACGTCGGCTCTTGGCTGAAACGCAAGTCCAAGTGAAGCCCAAGAACTGAGATAGCAAAGAACAACTTTGCGACGACATCTGACCAACAATCGACTAACAACTCGAGCGGCGACTGGATTAAAGTACTCATCCAATCGTGAATAAGTGGTGGAATCCGAGACTATAAAGAGTGTGGTTACTGTTGCTACCTCACTGTCTCGGAGTTATTCCCATAGGCTAGTGGAAAAGCGACAATGCAATTAAGGGGCGGCAGCCTGCCTACAGTCTAGCCCATCGTACCTTGCAGGTACATCTATCCAATACTTTAACTGACATGGGACTTCTTGTTAGCAGTCACGCAACATTGCTGTCTTCTGTTAGTTAGTTGCAGACGTGGATCTATTCAAATTCGGCATTTGTTGGTATGCGCTGCAGACAATGGGGAACTAGAGGTGTAAGTTGAGCAAAGCGACCACGATATCGAACGAGGTGGCAATCGCAACAATCGTTGACGTGCTGCGGCTCAGGGTGGAGACTCAGAGAGATCAGATTGCTTATCGGTTTCTGGCCGATGGAGAAGAAGAGAGAGGCACGCTCACCTATGGTGAGCTATACCGCCGAGCGCGCCAAGTCGCGGGTGAATTGCAGCCACATCGTCTCCGATGGCTGGTCGATGGGCGTGCTGGTCGGCGAACTGAACGCGCTCTACGGAGCGTTTTTAGGCGGGGAAGCCGATCCCTTGCCGGAGTTGGAAATACAGTACGCCGATTACGCGGTATGGCAACGGCAGTGGATCGAGGGCGAGATTCTGCAACAGCAGGCCGCCTACTGGAAAACCACGCTGGCCGGAGCGCCGGCGTTGCTCGAACTGCCGACGGATCATACCCGCCCAGTCCAATGGGATTTTGCTGGCGGCTTTGTGGAACTGGTGCTGGACGAACAACTAACAGCGGGGCTGAAGGGGCTTAGTGACTGCCAGGGCGCGTTGAGCCTGTTGCAACCAACAGGAATCTGCTGTCCGCCGATCACTCAACCCCTGCTTCGCCTCTATAGTTCGGATCTCCGAAACCATTTAGCGAGGCAGTAGGAACGCAAGTACTTGGTGTATGGCGCTACTTCTATGAATATTAGTAACGTTCTCATCCCAAGCGATCACACGAGAGACGAACTGTGAATCGTCGATGATTGTTGGATAAATCAGGCGGACAATTCATAAGTCACAGGCTTGAGTCTTTGTTCGTTCGGCTTTCGGAAATTCTGAGTACCTTGCAAATTGCAGTATCGTGTCAACTGGCTCGCATGAAGCTGATGATCGTTCCTCGAATCGTAAAGCGGATCAACAGGGCACGATTCAACGTTGTCGCAAAACACTCGACGTACCGCAGCGATTCCATAATCCCTTGTTCTCAACACTGATCTGGACGGAGTGTTCTGCTTTATTTATGATTTATTGGGCTGACCGAAGGCCTACTCGCTAGTTCATTCTGAGAATGAGTTCGTGGTAGCCATCTGTAACTCGCTTGTTCTCGGAGACGACTTGTTCGCGAGTGGAGAACCTCGCGATGGATAGCTTTCTTCAGGACTTTCGTTTTGCATTCAGGTTATTAGGGCGTGTTAACACTAAATAAGATTCTGTGATATTGACCGAGAGGATCGTCTTCATGGGTACTTTACTTCAGGATGTTCGCTATGGTTTGCGGATGCTGATCAAGAAGCCCACATTCACGATCGTGGCCGTCCTGACGCTGGCTCTGGGCGTGGGAGCCAACACGGCCATTTTCAGCATCGTGAATGCCGTGTTGCTGCGTTCTCTGCCCTACCGCGATCCCGATCGTTTGGTACGAATCCTCTTTAACGAGCCCGGCGTAGGATTGCGGGACGTTAGGTTTTCCAAGCCCGAACTGGATGACCTGCAGACGCGAGCCGGTGTATTTGAAGATGTGACCCCGATCTTTGAGGGTACCGAGAATTTGACCGGCGCCAAACAGCCCGAGCGTCTCGAGGCGGTCAATGGCAGTTTCAGCTACTTTTCCATGCTGGGTGTGACCCCGCAAATTGGACGGTTGTTTGGTCCTCAAGACTTCGCGCTCGGTTTCGCTCCAGTGGCCGTGATCAGCGATGGCCTGTGGCGCCGTGCCTATGGCGCCGATCCGAATGTTCTCGGCCGTACCATCAGGCTCGACGGTGATCCCACTACAATTATTGGGGTTCTGCCACGCGGATTTCGCCATCCTGGACCGACGACTTCCGGCGACGTGGAAGTGTTTGGCGCCGGCGGATTCAGCGCAGATCCCTTTCCCCCGCCAATACGTGGTAACCGGGTTTTAGTATCTGGAATCGGACGACTTAAGCCTGGCCTGACACTGGCGCAAGCTCAGGCGCAGCTCACTGCCATGGCCAACGGATTGCGCCACGACTTTCCCACCGATTACCCGGCGCAGGCGCAATGGACAATTCAGATTCAACCATTGCAAGAAACTTTGGTAGGCAAGGTTCGGCCCATGCTGCTGGTGTTACTGGGTGCGGTAATCCTGATCGTTTTCATCGTATCGTTGAACATTGCCAATCTCCTCTTGGCGCGGGCTTCGGGGCGGCAACAAGAGATGGCGGTGCGGTTAGCGCTGGGGGCGAGCCGCGGCCGCATGGTGCGCCAGATGTTGACCGAGTCCATGCTGCTGTCGCTCATCGGCGGTGCTGCGGGAATCGCAACCGCGGTTGGTACTTTGGGTTTCATCCTGCGCTTTGTGCCATCGAACATTCCCCGGTTCAACGAAGTACGAATCGACTGGGTGGTGCTGGCCTTCGCTCTGCTGATTTCCATTCTTACCGGCTTAGTGTTTGGACTTGCTCCAGCGCTTCATTCGGCAAAAGGGGCTCTCTCCTCGGCCATTCGTGAAGGCGGTCGAGGGTCGGGCTACAGCACTAAGACCGGCCGATTGCGGGATGTTCTAATCGTCTCGCAACTGGCATTTGCCGTCATACTGATGGTGGGAGCCGGTTTGCTGCTGCGTACTCTGCGGGACCTGTTGCAGGAAAATCCAGGCTTTAATCCGACTCAAGTTGTCACGGCAAACACGTGGCTAGGAAATCCCAACGATCCGAAGACGGATCCGTATCTCGGTATTCCTGGCAAAGCCACCTTTGATCGTGAGTTGCTGCGGCGCATGAAGGCAATTCCGGGAGTCGAACTCGCCGCTATCACCTCATCTATACCGACCACCAATAGCAACCCCAACGCGGTCGGTGGCTTACTGATTGAAGGCTTAGCGATTGAAGATAGACCGGTCGAGTCCTCGCAGGATCTGCGCGCCGAGAGAATTCGGATAAGCCCCGATTATTTTAAGGTGTTGCAGGCGACGCTCCTACGCGGTCGCTCATTCACCGAGGGCGATGAAGATGGCAAACAGCCGGTGGCCATCATTGATGAAAGCACCGCGCGTAAGTATTGGCCAACCCGCGATCCGTTGGGCCGCCAAGTGCGCTTCGGAAAAGACCCTACCAAGCCATGGACGACCGTCGTGGGTATTATTAAGGATATCAAGAATGACGGTCTCGACATCGATGGCGTTCCCCACATCTACGTTTCGGTCTATCAAGACCCCAGCAAGCAAGTGAGCGTGGTGTTGCGGACGTCTCTGCCCGCGACCCTGCTCGAACCACAGATTCGACATGAAATCCAGAGCATCGATCCGGGTCTGCCAGTATTCAATGTTGTCTCTATGAATGACATCCTTGATCGGTCACTGGCTTCACGCCGTTTTTCTGCCGACTTGGTGGGCGGATTTGCTGGACTGGCGGTGCTTCTGGCCTCCATCGGAATTTACGGCTTGTTGGCTTATATGGTCGGGCAAAGATCCCGCGAAATTGGTTTGCGCATGGCCTTAGGCGCGCGGCGAGCCGACATCCTGAAACTGTTCTTACGCAAGGGGGTCGCGCTTGCTGGCGTGGGAATCGTTGCCGGAGTGGTTGTTTCTGCATCGACTGTGTCCATGATGGCAAGTTTGCTCTATGGTGTTCGCCCCCATGATCCGGCTGTGTTTCTGATTGTGCCTTTGTTTTTGTTTGCCATTGCCGTTCTAGCCAGCTACCTTCCAGCCCGGCGCGCGACGAAAGTGAACCCGATGATTGCCCTTCGCGAGGCATGAACTCGCCAGTTTACGGCCGGTCCATCAATGGCAGGAAATCTTAATGCCATCTTTAACTTAGCGGGAACGCGCCTCTATACTTTGGTTGCTTATCTTGGTTTTTGTTCGGTTTCTGGAAATCACCCAGAGAGTCCTTGAAATCCACAACAGAGCTTCATAATGTGCTGTAAAACCGCGAGGATTATTACAACTTGGAACCTCTTCCATCGCAGTGATAGTGAATGGCCTATTCTCAGCCGCTTTCTGACGGAGGTCTCGAATGATCCCACAGCTTCAGACCGAACCGATCCAGCCCCAGGCTAACATTCCGAGGTGGAACCTGGCCCTGCGGATTGCCTTTCGATTCTGGCTGGTATATTTGGGGCTGTTTTGTCTGGCCACGGAAATCCTCCCCGGCCTGTTGGCCGCTACCGGGGGACCTGGAGCCGACTTGCCCGATCCGGCCACTCTCTGGCCGCTGCGCCCCATCATCTTCTGGACCGCCGCCCATATTTTCCACGTGAATGCGCCCGTGACATCCTTCTGGGGCGGCAACAGCGGCAGCGCCGACTGCATGTTCGGTTGGGTCATGACCTTCTGCCTGCTAATGATTGCCATTGCCGCGACCGTCGTTTGGTCACTTCTCGACCGCAGCCGGGAGAATTACGCTGAGCTGCATAAGTGGTTTCGGCTTTTCGTTCGCTTCGCGCTTGCCGGACGGATGATTCTCTACGGTTTTTCGAAAGTCATCCCGGTACAGATGCCGTATCCCTCATTGACCAGGCTGCTGCAGCCTTTCGGCACGTTCTCTCCCGTGGGGGTTCTCTTGAACTCCATCGGCTCGGCCCCGGCTTATGAAACCTTCACCGGCTGCGCCATGGTCGCAGGCGGATTGCTGCTGATCGTCCCTCGCACGGCAACCTTGGGTGCCTTGATCAGCCTCGCCGCCATGATCCAAGTGTTTATGCTGGCCATGACGTACGATGTGCCGGCAAAGCTGCTTGCCTTCCACCTCATCCTGCTCGCCTGCTTTCTCCTGGCCCCCGACGTTCCACGCCTAATCCGATTCCTGTTGCTGCGCCGGACCACGTCGCTTTCCACCGAAGCGCAACTCTTCCGTGGCGTCCGGGCCAACCGGATCGCACTTGCCGCGCAAATCATATTGGGTCTGTGGCTCGTAGGCGTGTCCTGCCACTACGCCTGGGGTGCCTGGAGTACCCGGGGCGGGGGCAGACCGCTCCCGCCGCTCTATGGCATCTGGGAGGTGAAACAGATGTCGATCGACGAACAACCACGCCCGCCGCTGCTCACCGACTCCACCCGTTGGCGGCGCGCCATCTTCGATTTCCCCGACCGGATGGCCTTTCAGCGCCTGGACGATTCGTTTGTTCCTTATGGCACCTCCGTCAATCTCCCGGACAGAACTCTCGCCCTCACAAAGTATGGCAATCTCCCGGGCAGAACTCTCGCCCTCACGAAGAGTGACGACAAGAACTGGACGGCGAGCTTCACATTCCAGCGGCCTGCCGAGGATCAGCTCATCCTGGATGGCCGGATGGACAATCATCAGGTTCATATGGAGCTTCAGTTGACCGACCGGAATTCGTTTCTGCTGGTCTCAAGAGGTTTCCACTGGACCCAGGAGTTTTATTGCCGTGATCCATTTTGTGAGTTCCTGTATACGGAACGCGGACAGCGTTTTCGATGAAGCATAGCGACATCAAATCGGTTGCGATTGCAGGAGCGATTAGCACAGCGGCGTTAACGATTTTGATTGCGTTTTTCGATTCCAGCAACATGAAACAAGGCACTTACATCTTTAAATTGCTTCCACGGCCGTAGTTACTCAAGTCGCTACGATCACAGAACAAGCTTCACCTTCCGGCGCTTTGTGGCGTTCGGACTGGGTGATTTCCGACTTTAACGGGTTTGCTAAGGAAATCTTAATGCCATCTTCAACTTAGCGGGAACGCGCCTCTATACTTTGGTTGCTTATCTTGGTTTTTGTTCGGTTTCTGGAAATCACCCAGAGAGTCCTTGAAATCCACAACAGAGCTTCATAATGTGCTGTAAAACCGCGAGGATTATTACAACTTGGAGCCTCATGCCATCGCAGTGATAGTTGATGGCCTATTCTCAGCCGCTTTCTGACGGAGGTCTCGAATGAACGCCCAACTTCAGACGATCCCACAGCTTCAGACCGAACCGATCCAGCCCCAGGCTAACATTCCGAGGTGGAACCCGGCCCTGCGGATTGCCTTTCGATTCTGGCTGATATATCTGGGGCTGTATTGTCTGGCCACGCAAACTATCACCACTCTCGAGGGAGCCGTCTTTCCCGATCCGGCCACTCTCTGGCCGCTGCGCCCCGTGATCTTCTGGACCGCCGCCCACATTTTCCACGTGAATGCTCCCCTGTCCTCCTTCTTCGGCGGCAACAGCAGCACCACCGACACCATGTTCGGTTGGGTCACGGCCTTCTGCCTGCTGGTGATTGCCACTGCCGCGACCGTCGTCTGGTCACTTCTCGACCGCAGCCGGGAGAATTACGCTGAGCTGCATAAGTGGTTTCGGCTTTTCCTTCGCTTCGCGCTTGCCGGACAGATGATTGTCTACGGTTTTTCGAAAGTCATCCCGATACGGATGCCGTATCCCTCATTGACCAGGCTGCTGCAGCCTTTCGGCACGTTCTCTCCCATAGGGGTTCTCTTGAACTCCATGGGATCGGCCCCGGCTTATGAAATCTTCACCGGCTGCGCCGAAGTCGCAGCCGGATTGCTGCTGATCGTCCCTCGCACGGCCACCCTCGGCGCCCTGATCAGCCTCGCCGCCATGATCCAGGTGTTTACACTGAGCATGACGTACGATGTGCCGCTAAAGCTGTTTGACTTCCACCTCATCCTGCTCGCCTGCTTTCTCCTGGCCCCCGACGTTCCACGCCTAATCCGATTCCTGTTGCTGCGCCGGACCACGTCGCTTTCCACCGAAGCGCAACTCTTCCGTGGCGTCCGGGCCAACCGGATCGCACTTGCCGCGCAAATCATATTGGGTCTGTGGCTCGTAGGCGTGTCCTGCCACTACGCCTGGGGTGCCTGGAGTACCCGGGGCGGGGGCAGACCGCTCCCGCCGCTCTATGGCATCTGGGAGGTGAAACAGATGTCGATCGACGAACAACCACGCCCGCCGCTGCTCACCGACTCCACCCGTTGGCGGCGCGCCATCTTCGATTTCCCCGACCGGATGGCCTTTCAGCGCCTGGACGATTCGTTTGTTCCTTATGGCACCTCCGTCAATCTCCCGGACAGAACTCTCGCCCTCACAAAGTATGGCAATCTCCCGGGCAGAACTCTCGCCCTCACGAAGAGTGACGACAAGAACTGGACGGCGAGCTTCACATTCCAGCGGCCTGCCGAGGATCAGCTCATCCTGGATGGCCGGATGGACAATCATCAGGTTCATATGGAGCTTCAGTTGACCGACCGGAATTCGTTTCTGCTGGTCTCAAGAGGTTTCCACTGGACCCAGGAGTTTTATTGCCGTGATCCATTTTGTGAGTTCCTGTATACGGAACGCGGACAGCGTTTTCGATGAAGCATAGCGACATCAAATCGGTTGCGATTGCAGGAGCGATTAGCACAGCGGCGTTAACGATTTTGATTGCGTTTTTCGATTCCAGCAACATGAAACAAGGCACTTACATCTTTAAATTGCTTCCACGGCCGTGATTGGAATGAACATTTTCCCAACGCTGCAACCGGGGAATTGCTCCGGGAAGCCCGCACCGGGATCGCGTACCACGATCAGGATTCCTCGCTCGCGGTCGCGGCCCACCAAGCACTATCTGACGAAGGTCTCGAATGAACGCACAGTTTCAGATGATCCCACAGCTTCAGACCGAACCGATCCAGCCCCAGCAGAACATTCCAAGGTGGAGCCAGGGCCCCCTCGACCGCTTTTGATGGTAGGTCAGTATGACTGGAGGGATTCATCCTCAGCGAGCTGATGCTCGATGCAGCTGAGTTCAGGTCTCCATTACCGTTCTTTCAGAACTTTCGCTTTTTGAGCACGGACGGGCGTAGCCAGTGGCCAGATTCTGAAAATGCGAAGCCGAAGTTATCAGTGTCTCCTGATGCAGCCTGCGATCATGTCCTGGCTGATGGCGCTCTGTATCCACTTTCGCCTTGCGGCGTGACGCCGTCGCTCATAATGCATTGACCAGGCGAATTTGCTGCTGACTCAGAAGGCTGTCCAGAAATGGGATGAGCCGGCGCTCTCCGGGTTGCCGACCACCAGACGGAACTGGTGCAGCCCTACGCCAGCGGGCCGGCCCTGGCTTCAATTTGACGTGCGTCAGACATCACGAGTACGACACACGGTTGTGGCATCATTGGGCAGTGATGTTCGCGATTCGACACAAGAGGAGGTACCAGCGAAGTGGAGACCCTAAATACTGAGCAGCTTTCATCCCGACTGCGCGAACGGCTCAGCGAACCAGCGATGCTGGATCTTACGAAGCGGTTGATCGCGATTCCATCGGAAAACCCACCGGGGAATCATTACGAGGAATGCGCTCGCACTCTCTTGGACGAACTGGATAGACTCGGCTTCGATGATGTGAGCCGCGAAGACGCGTGTGTACTCGCATCGGTTGGAACCGGCCTGCGAACGCTCTATTTCAGCGGTCACTACGATGTAGTTCCCGCGCAGAGCGGCGATCAGTTTCAGCCACGTGTCGAAGGTGCAAATCTGTTCGGTCGCGGCTCGTCGGACATGAAAAGCGGTCTAGCTGCGATGATTTATGCAGCTGCTGCGGCGCGTGATGAAGGGCTTCTTAATACCGGCCGTATCGGAATCGTACTAGTGCCGGACGAAGAAACTGCCGGCCCGCGCGGGTCTCGCGATCTAGATGCACGCGGGCTGCTTGGGAGAGACGCAGTCGGTATGCTCACGCCGGAGCCTACCGGCGGTGTCATCTGGAACGCCAACCGCGGGGCCATTTCGCTGCGCGCCACCATGCGTGGGAAGGCGGCGCACGTCGGCCGGCAATTCGAAGGTGTGAACGCGTTCGAACGCGCGCTGCCGGCGATCATGCGGCTAGTCGCCATTAAGAATGAAGTAGAGCTCCGCGAAACGCAACAGAATATTGCTCCGGCGGCGGCGCGAAAGTCCATTCTGATGCTCGGCGGGCGGGTCGAGGCAGGTACGAATTTCAACGTGACTCCCGATTTCTGTTCCTTCACGGTGGACCGCCGCATTAATCCCGAAGAAAACCTTGAAGAGGAAATGCGCCGGTTGCGCAAAGCGCTGGAAGGCTTCGAAATCGAGACGCTTCAGGAGGAAGCCGCGGCAGCGACTCCAGCGCGAGATCCGCTCGGCGTCGTTCTGTCGCGGCACATAGCGAGCGTGACCGGTAGAGATCCCGCGTTCGAGATGTGCCCAGGCTTACTCGAAACGCGATTCTATGCGGCTCATGGCGTTCCCGCCTTTGCCTATGGACCGGGATTGCTGACCGTCTCTCATGGACCGAACGAGTTCGTTCCCATCCGCAATATTGTCCGCCGCACGGAGATTTACGCCCTTACAGCGGCCTGGATGTTGCGGTAATGACATCCCCTATCCTTGGTCGTATGGTCGTCATCTCGTAGATGCGGACTCGGTCCGACCGGAAGAGCTCCCGGGTTACGGGCAAGCCAGAAGTTATTGGTTGGCCGTACCGAGAAACGATAGATCCCTATCGGGACTGCTCCGAAGCAGAAATGTGGGATGCCCAGGTTAGTGGGGTCGGGGCAGTTTCGATAGGGTCGTTTGAACTGAGTCGCTAGCGTTTGCGGCGGATGCGGTGAGATCGAGCCGAGCGATTCGTGTGGCCGCTCCGCTGCCTTGCACATTGCAGTGATAAACAGTAAATTCCTGCTTTTCGTTGTCTTCAACATCTGCCGTCAGGGGTGAATACTTCATCCCGAGTTGCCTTTGCTGTCAATGGTGAACGAACCGGTTCTCCCTCCCTGACGGCCTCAGGCCCGACGTCGATGAATATAGCCTCCGAGGGCGCGACGAGTTTCAGCATAACCTGCGCCCACACGAAGCGACTACCAAGCGCAGGTTGAAAAGTGCATCTTAGGTCCACTGCCACGCCTTCCAGCGCATCGGACTTAAAGTCAACTCGCTACGGCCGAATCTTCGCCTTGTGATCGCATTGCGTTCGCCTGAGGCACTTATTGAAACCGGACTGCGTATGTGCCCTCTGGAGAAAACGCGGGACTATGGCTCCTCGCCGAGGAGCGGTCCGTTCTCTGCAGTCCGGTTGGGTTGTCTATAATCGCGAAACACGGGCATTATTCGCGTATTTCGGCGCAGGGTGAGCGGAAATTCTCTGCAGTTCAGACTGTATGGCGGAGGAAGAGGGATTCGAACCCTCGGTACGGTTTTGTCGCGCTAAGGCTCGACGTGTCCGCAAGTTGCAGATAGCAAAACCCTGCCAGAGAATTTCACCCGAAAACCCGACATCAGAGCTTTGCCATCAGTCCGGTTTCGATTCGCCATCTATTCGTACCTAAACGGCGAACGCCAGGCGATTCGTGACAAAAAGGGCCACGTTGCGAGGCCCCCAGGCAGCCTGATGGGGTTCGCAGGTGACTGCCTGCCTACCGCGCAGTCCGAAAGCGAAAAATCTATCCGCAGGGAGTGCTCCATGAAAGGCAAATAAATGGGAATTTTCAGAGATCTTGCTCATGCTTTGTGACATGACTTCCGCTTCTTGGTTAGAGATTGGGAGACATCGTCTCTCAGATTGTTGCTTCGTCGGAAAGCCCACTTCCTAGATGACAACTTCTGGCCCGGAATAATTTACAGTTGGCCGGCCTTCAGCGGCGATCCGGAACCTTTACGACGTGCGGGATCACTCGTGTCATACACCTGATTGGATTTGATCAAAGCTGACTCACCCGTCGCACAAGTATGCAGGCCGACGCTGTCATCGTAGGCATAGACGTACTTCCGGACATGATGATTCATACAATCTCGGGCAAGCATTTTCCCGCGTCGCGCAGGAACTTGTCATCGCTGGGATGCTGCAGGTCAAGGATACGATCGAAGTGAAGCCACTGCCAGAAGCAGTTGCAATTCGTGGAGGTGGCTGATTGTCCCAGCATCAACGAAGTTGGTGACAGTGCCGTGTGCGCCCACGGTTGTGGGATCCTGAACAACAAATGGAGCGTTAGTCGGAACAAAATTGCATATCACAAGATGCCGATTCGGACCGGACGGCCCCCTCGTCGAAAAATTGACAAAATCTCTCTTGGAGAATCGGCCGAGACGGAGTATGTTGACCGGCATTGCAGTTTGTTTCAAGTCGAGGCTGCATCTGCTCGCAAGTTGGGGAGAGCCATTTAGATTCGCGGAGCAGTGATTCGGATAAGTTTGTTCCGGAACCCGTCTTGTCGTAGATACACGATGCCTCGGAGTCCATGAGGAAGCCAGCCATGAAGTTGCTTTTTCGCCTCCCGACCCTGGCACTGGTTTGTGTAGTCACCTGTTGCGACTTCTCGGCAATCGCGGGCCCAACCGATCCAGCCTCAGAACCCCATGGAGTTGTGGCCTTGTCTTCGGATGAATCTGCTTCATCGTCCTCCGAATTTCCGATTCCGGGTCCGTTACGCTCATTTCTGCGGATGGCGGGAATTAGCCGGCAGATCTCACCCGACGACGTTCTCCCATTGTTGGCCTGGAACGTGTCCACACTCGGCTATCAAGGCTCCGATCATCCGACGGAATACTTGATACTGCTTACTCGCTATGTAACACAGGCGAGGGAGTTGGCAAATTTAGTGGGCAGCGACGGAGTTATTCGAGTTGATTGCAGCAATGCGACGCCGCTTCTGCACATCCTCGGCTACCGCATGGTATCGAGCTGTGGACGGCCTGACAACTCACTACTGACGGCCAATGCCGAACGAGCTTTTCTTACGATCGATTCAGGGTTCCCTCTCACGGACCTTGAGCAGACGCTGCAGGGAGGCAAGCCTTTCGAGTACTCGTTCACTTCTACCAGTGTGCCGGTGCTTTTCGGGGAGCGTGAGTGGATCGGCATTGGCAACAAGAGGAATCGCAGGGAAGACAGCAAGGAGCTGTTGGACGCGATTTTGAGCGATCATTCGCTCGCCCGCCTGTATTGGGCAATGTCCAAGATGGATCTGGAAACCAGGTTTTTCCTTCACCGCACTCTTGGAATTCGAAAGCTGTTTCAGTTCGGCGCCGAGCTTGATTTCTACGGCAGCCACATTTGCGTCCGCCGCGGACGTGTCCTGGTTCCGGGCGGAGTGGAAGCAGAGTCAGCGTGGGAAGACTTGGCAGGCGCGAGCCCGGGATCCCCCACCGAGTTCATTTCCCAATTGCTTTCGAAAGACAGGGGATGGCTGGCCGCCTACTATGACGTGCTTTCCAGCGTGAGTCGCGGACAACAGGAATATTTCGTTAAAGCACATCGGCTGCAGCGGTTTTATGCTGCAATGCGCCCTCCAACTCCATCCGCGAGTGCGACAACCGGCGTATTCAGACCAGCGCCGTGGTTATTGCTTTTGGCGAGTCAAGTTCGGTGGGATCCAAAGGGAAACCCATTGGTTCCCGGGAATATCGAGGTGTGGCGAGAAGTCCTTGCGCGCTGGAAAAACTCCTCTCGCCGCATACGAGAACTGGACAAGCACTCCCTCAGAAATCCCGATGACTTGTTGGAATATCTGTTTGCTATCTCTCGCGAAAGTACCGACTACGGGCCTCTGCAGGCTTACCTGGCTCTAAGCGCACTCGACAGCAGGCGATCCTCCGGCCAGGAATTGAAGCCCGAAACCGTGCGTTTGATGTGCCTCAAGTTCGCTGGTTTCAGCGACCCATACAGGATCTTCACTGAATTTCCGCAGTTGAGCGATACCTCTATCGTGCTCTTCCTGGATATTGCCGAACGTTCGGAGAAGATTCCTGAACCAGCGCGGGGCGACGCTCTCGGTCTCATTCAAGCGAATGTGGGAATCTGGCAAATTCTGGCGCGCCAGGGTCAGATTCCAACGCTCCAGCTGGATGAAACCTGGCGAAGAGTGCTCAAACCGTTTGCCGAAGTTCGATCGGAAGGTCAAGTATATGATGCGGGACGACTCTCCCTAGCGCAGTGGTTCCACGCGGTCGCCGGGAGCCCGTCTATATCGCAAGATGAAATTGTTGAACTGCTGGCCGGTCCTCCGCAGAGCACAGCCGAGGGCAAAAAGATTCATCGCGAATTGGCTGACAAGATTCGATCTGTCCTGGATGGTCAGCGCTTAGTTTCTCTCGACACGCTGATCCCGTTGGGCGACGCATTAAAACAAAAGGCTGATGGCGCTAAACCAGAGGAGTATCTGGTCCACATGGCGGGCGAACTCCACGAGTTCCAGATGCCTCAGCCGATCTTTACATCCAGTGAAAGAACGCAATGGGCACCCACTTTCTATAGCACCCATCACACCGATTTGGAGATGCGAAGCAACGTGAGAGCGGCGCTTCTCTCCACTAAATCTTCGCACGGACAACTCGAACAAGTCCGGAGTCAGCTTACTCCATTTCTGAGAGATATTCTTGTAGGTTTAAATTATGCCTACTACGAACCGCCGGGAGCGCAAACGCTCCACAATAATCCGCTTTTTGTTCGTTCTCACGATTTCTCCGGCGAAACAGTGGAGGGTATAAAAGGGCTCTGGCAGATGCCGCAACTGTTTGGCGCGGGCTATTCTGCCGGCGGTGGCGCTCATTTTGTAGGCTCTCTTGCCGACCTTCCCTATGCGCTAGCCGAACTCGAGCAGGACTTCATCGCTCCAAGAAACGTGCAAGCTCTCATCTGGCAAGAATTCGTGCCCAGTCTTTTGACCAGCGCGGTTCTGCCCCGCTGGTGGAACATCAGTCCAGCTGAACTGCACGCAGTCACACTCTATCAGCGGACCGGCGAAGAACTCCTAACCGCGGCTGGAAAAGACGAGAAACTGCGAACCAACGTGATGGCCATTCTGTCTGACCGTGTCCTTCCACGGAGGTCGGAGCAGATCGAGCAGGGCCTGCGTGCGGGACAGGCATCAGCGATTCTTACGTACATGACCCCGGCCGACACCTTTTACTTGACCGTGGAATTCGAACGCAGGTATCCGAAAGAAACCGACTCTTGGGGAGTAGCCGGTCAAGAGTTGCAAAGTCTCCGCCGTCAGCATCCGCAAGAAGTGAACTGGAACCGGCTATCGCAGGATTTTGGCATACCGCACCCTGCAATGAGCCATACCTATGCTCGCGAGTTGCTCAACGTCCCTCCATTGCCTGCATTCTCAGGTTTTGCCAGCCGCCTGCTGGCCGAAACGTGGGATTCTTCGAACCTTTATTGGGCTCGCTTGGCGGATGAAATGGGTTATCCCTCGGTCGCACTGAATCGGTTGGTTCCCGAGTTGACCCGGCAAATGATCGAAAAAATCTTCGCTACCGACTTGGAGGATTGGCCAGCAGTTCTTCGCGCTTTGCGCGAAACAGGCGAAGATTTTCGGAAGCGAAAAATCGATTCATCGACCGGCATAACTGACCCTGCGCGGCAGTAACGGAGGCCAGAGAACATGTCCTACAAATCGTTCCTCTCATTTTTTGTTCTTCTCGGATTATTCTCCGTGGATGCAAACAGAATTGAAGGGCAGGATGGCTCGGCCCTGCGGGTTGTCGTCAACATGGTGCAACTAAATGTTGCCGTCACCGACAAAAACGGAAATTACATCACAGGACTTCGTCCCGAGGACTTTGCAATCACGGAAGATGGAATCACCGAAAAGCTTGCGGCCTTTGCCCAGGGAGATGCGCCGGCACGCAGTCTACTGGAATCGCCGAACGGTCAGATCGAAAACGCCTCGGATCACAGCACGGATCGCACGGCTGACCAGCCTCAACCGTTTTCGTCATTGGTTGCCGGTTCGGATGTTTTTATTTTGTTCGATACCAGCAACTACATGTATCGCGACTTTGTGTTCGCTGAGGACTCGATCTCTCAATTTGTTCGCTCTCTCGAAACCGCCGACAAGATCGCCTTCTATTCCTATAGCAGGGACCTCTCACGAGCTGTACCCCTAACCTCCGACCGTGTGGAGGTTTTGCGCGGGGTTCGTTCCACAGTGGCTGGAGATTCTGCGGCTCTTTACAACGCTCTCCTGCTGACGGTAAGAGATGCTGCGCAGTACACCGGCAGAAGAATGATCGTCGTGTTCTCTAATGGTCCCGATAACTCCAGCGTAGTGCCGCCCGAGGACGTTGCGGAACTCGCTCAGTCCGTGGGAGTTTCTGTCTATATGATCAGCACTCAGGAAGCGAAGTTGGAGCCGATTTCTACCGCCGTCTTTGAGCGCATGACTGCGGCCACGGGAGGCAAAGCTTATTTTGCCAAGAGCTGGAAAGATGAGAAGAGCGCGTTCGCTTCCATCCGGGACGATCTCGCGCATTTGTATTCGCTCGCCTATTATCCCAAGGCAAATCCGAACACCGCCTGGCGTGCGATCACAGTAAAGCTTGTAGGTGATAAAGCGGACAAATACAAAGTACGCACTCGCAACGGATACCGTTTGCAGACCGCCAGGTTTTCTTCTAGTGTTAGGGCTGCAGGTACCAAGCCCTAGGATTGGGGTCTGGCGGGGACGAGGCTCGCGACACAGTTAGAGTGTTTGGTATGATTTTCCACTCACGTTTCAGTTGGGTTTCCCAAGAAATCACACAGTAAAGCACAACATGCCGTTATCGCATTTTGCGGAGACACTCCTTTCGACTGAAGCAGGGTCGAATCCAGATCGATCATCACTTGACGGCTGCTTTCCCCCATACGGCCACGGAACGACTTCGCCCGGAACCGTACCAATTGTGGTCTTACGAAGTTCTGACCCATATCGTTTAGCTGCTGCCCTGGCCGCTTAGACCGAGTTGCAAAATCGGCACGCTGGAAGCGCTGTAATTAATGATTAGCGGCGGCAAGGTTCAAGCGGTAGCTGACGCCCGGCACAAACCGCGACAACGAAAACGCTGCAGGAGTATAGCGTTGGACAAAAGAGTAAAGCCCCGGACTTCGCCTCCTCATCGGTTTCTGATCGCATTGCATTCGCCAAAGGCCTTTATTGAAACCGGACAGCACATGTGCCCTCTGGAGAAAAGCTAGGACAGCACCGCATTAGACGCCGAGCAGTGCATTCTCTGTAGTCCGGTTTGCTCGTGAATAGTCGCGAAATACGGGCATTATTCGCATATTTCGGCGCAGATCGAGCGAAAATCCTTTGCAGATCAGACTGCATGGCGGAGGGGTAAGGATTCGAACCCACGGTACGGTTTTGTCGCGCTAAAGCCTCGACTGTCCGTAAGTTGCAGATAGCAAAAACCTATCAGAGAATTTCACACGAAAGCCTGACATTAGAGCTTTGCAATCGGTCCGGTTTCGATTCGCCATCTATTCGCACCTAAGCGGCGAACGCCAGGCGATTCTGCGGCAAAAATCGTCACGTTGCGAGTTACCTTGGCAGGTGATGGGATTCGCGGGTGACTGCGTGCTTAGCGCAGTCCAAAAGCGAAAAATCTATCCGCAGGGGCCGTTCGTAACCCGCCTTAGAGTTAAAGCAAGCTCGGACGCCAGTCGCGTTTTGGCAAGGCAGACGAAACCGGACTCAGCCTCAAGCCGGGAAAGGATCGCGGGATCTTGTTCGCTGATGATAATGGCCTTGCAAAAGGGTGCTTTGTCCTTTAGGGTTTGTGCCACCCACAATCCTTTCGACCCTGAAGTGGACATGCGGCCAAGGCAGGTCCGAACGCCCATAACCCGTGCCCAACGGGCATTCCGGGGAATCCCCGAGACAACTGAAGCGTGTGGCGTCATGCAGTCCTATCTCACCAGCTTCGATTGCGGGGATTACTCATTGTTGAGAGGCACCGCTCAAAATCACCGGCGCCCGGGGAAAAGACGGCGCCCAGACGGTGTGCCTGTCATGCCTATGTTGAGCCAAAGGAGCAGTTGACCCCAATCTATGCTCACCTTAATCAGAGTGTATCTCCTCTTGGCCCTGACCTCCGGCCCAAGCCTATTCGGCGCCGATAATGCCATGAAGGTGAACGACAAGAATTACCTCGATACTCAGGGTTTCAGCGTATTTCTCTACGACAGCACGTACCATCCCGTTTTCGTAGACCAAAAGAATACGGCCATGGAGATGATCTTCCACGGCCAGCGCATCGCCACGAACGGCGACGTGCGCCTGATGCCAACGCCGGAGCAGTGGGACCTGGTGGCAACCCTCAAAGGTCGCCATGCCGACCCCGGCGAACAGCCGACTTACTGCCGACCTCGCTTTCCCAACGTTCGACTTCAATTACACGCTGGAAGTGGCAGCGGAACCAGGCGGCGTGAAGGTCAGCATCAATCTCGACAAGCCGCTACCGCAGAAACTGGCGGGGCGAGCGGGCTTCAACCTGGAAGTTCCTGCCCTCGATCTACATGGGCAAGGCTTATCTAGTGGACGGAACCACAGCCGGCATCTTCCCGCGAACGCCTAACGATCCGATGGTCAAGGTGATGTCCCTGCCCGACGAACCGAAAAAGGCGTACTACCTGGAGGACGACACCGGAGGTAAGTCTATTTTCCAATGCAGAAGGTACTAAAAATCAGGTTCAGAATGTCATCGGTAGTCGTGGCGCCGGTGACGGCATCAAGCGGACGAAGGGCGTTGTAGAGATCGAGCAACAACATTTCGTGTGGCACTCTAGCGGCCACAGCATTCGTGGCAGCGCCAAGTGCGGCAAGCGATTCCTGCACCAGCCCTTGATGACGGATGTTGGTCAGAAAACCAGGCTCGACGTTGGAGGCGGCGCCGCCGACGTGGCGCAGAATCTCAGCGCGCAATTCAGGGATTCCTTCTCCGGTCAGGGCAGAGACGCGAATCAGTCCAGACCGATCACCGGTCGATGACCGCGCGGCGTTCGAAACCAAGTCGCATTTATTTTCCACCACGATGGTGGGACGTTCCTTTGTTTGTCGAAGCAAGTCTTCGTCTTCGGATGCCGCAGATTGAGAGGCATCGAGCACAACCAGCACCAGATCGGCATCCGCCAGCACTTCGATTGATTTGCGGATGCCGATGGATTCAGCCTCATCGAGAGCCTGCCGGATGCCAGCCGTGTCGATGAGCTGGATCGGAATGCCGCCGATGGAAACGGTTTCACTGACAAGATCTCGCGTGGTGCCAGGGCTCGACGTGACGATAGCGCGCTCGCGCTCGACCAGACGATTGAATAAGCTTGATTTGCCGACGTTGGGGCGGCCGACGATGGCGAGCGTCAGTCCTTGGTACACGATCTTGCCGTAGGCAAAGGTTGTGGACAACTGTTCCAGCGGCTGGCGAACGGCGGCGACACGTTCCAGAATAGTGGCGTCTGGCAGGACTGATACGTCATCCTCAGCGAAGTCGATGCCCGCTTCGAGCACCGCGATCAGCTCGACAAGTTTTTGCTTGATCGGCTGCAGGCGTTTGGACAACGCCCCTTCGAGTTGCTGCGCGGCGATTTTCGCCTGGTAGAGCGTTTGGGAGTCGATGAGATCGCGAACGGCCTCGGCCTGGGTGAGATCGATGCGACCGTTCAGAAAGGCCCGCATGGTAAATTCGCCCGGCTCGGCGAGACGCGCTCCGGCGGTGATGCAGAGTTCGACGATGTGGCGGAGCACGACCGGAGAACCGTGCGCTGCAATTTCGACGATGTCGTCGGTGGTGTAGGAGTGTGGCTTGGCAAAGTAGGTGACGACGACTTCATCGATGCGCTGCTTGTGTGGGGCGGACACTTCCGTCCGCATGCTTGCGGCAGAACCGGCCTCGGTGGGATCTTGTGATTGTCCCACTTCACCTGATGAGGCGGCTTCGTCTGTCGTTAGGCGGACAGGAGTGTCCGCACCACATGGTTCGATTAGCTCGCCGAAAATAACGCGGCCTGGTTCGAGGTCATGCTTCAAGCGGAGCATCGGGCGTGCGATCGCCCGCGCCTGTGGTCCCGCGAGGCGCACCACTCCAATCCCTCCCCGGCCGGGCGGCGTCGCGATGGCGACGATTGTGTCGTCGAGGTTCACGGGGCGATTGTAGCGGTTACACTGGATGCGCAACCAGCGGGGCGCGAAAAATGCCGCGGGCGTAACTTGAGATCGAGGGACGGAAATTGTCGGTCGCAGACGAACTGTTGAAAGCCAATCAGGAATTCGTAAAGAACTTCAACCTTGGAGACTTGGCCGTCAAGCCGCGCCGCCGCGTGGCCGTGCTGGCCTGCATGGACTCGCGCATTCTCTTCGAACGCTGCCTGGGTCTGCACCCGGGAGACGCGCATATGATCCGCAACGCCGGCGGCATTGCCACAGAAGATGCGTTGCGGTCGCTGATCGTGTCGCATCACCTGCTCGACACACAGGAGTTCATCATCATCAACCACACTGACTGTGGGTTGCTGAAAGTGCGGGAGGATGAACTCAAGAAGAGGCTGGCGGAAAAAATGGGAACTCCATTCGGCGCTCCCGCCCATTTCCATGCTTTTGACGATCTGGAGGAAAACGTCCGGGAGCAGGTGCGGCGGGTGAAATCGCACCCGTGGATTCCGAAGCATATCCCGGTGCGGGGATTTATTTACGACGTGAAGACGGGGAAGCTCAACGAAATTGTGTAAATGTGGCGCGCGCCCTCGAATGCCCCGCGCTATCAAGACTCCCTCTGTTCTAAACGTTCCATCTCTTCAATTAATTCGTTTAACTTATCCCGTTAAGCATCCTCATCGCGCGCTTTTCCTGGCAAACTTTAATAGAACGACGGCAACGAATCCGACGTAGAAACAAAGAGCTCCATAATCGACAAGCGTTGGTATTTTAGGGGCTCCGACTGATATGGCGGCGCGGATTGCCCAGACAGTCAAGAAGAAGCCCAGAACATCTGGGAGCAATTTGTCAAGCTGTCGGGCCAACGCAAAATATATCAAGTACACGGTCAACACGGCTGCAAGAAAGAGGGTCACGGCTTTTAGAAACAGTGGCCGCTCGACTACGACTGCATTCTGTTTTCCTGCCCACATGCTCTCGTTGTAGTTTATTGTTCCCGCCTGTGCCGCTTTAGGAATCGGCCAAGTTTCGATCTCATGAGGTGCCGCATACCTAATCGAGAAGCCCGGAATATTGTTCTCGACCTCGTGTAATCCAAGGACTCCGATAATACGGCCATTTGATGTTTGGACGAGAAGAGGAATCCAAGTGCGATAAACGACCAAATAATGATCGAAAGGAAAAATCCTAGGATTTCCGACGGCAAGGAGAGCAGCATGCGAGCCTGCCAAATAGAGATATTGTCCCCACCAATGGTTCGTCTGCGCGACCGTGAAACCGGAGTTCGGCTGTGTGGGGTCGCACGGTCCTAGGGGCTGAATGTCTTGGATTCCTTTTAGCCCTTCCTCTGAATACATTCTCCCAAGATCAACGAGCCATGAATCAGTCGGCCCCTTAAAAATAGTTACTTTTGAAAAATCTATCAGGAGTTTCTCATCGGACTGACAGTAGAATGGGGCGGGGTAAGTCGCAACAGTAGACCCCACGCTCTTCCGGGGCACGGTTGAGAAGAGTGCGACGACATCACCGCGAACGATTCGGGTATCGACGTCAAAAGAATCTAATATAGCCCGGTATACAAGAATTCCAGAAGAACGAGGCTGATCGAGTTCCGGGGTTCGGGATCGGCGAAAGTCGTTCCAGGCCAATGCCATAGCCAGTATTACTAATAGGAATGCAGAAGTCGACACGAGCGTGGGCCAAGCACCCCTAAAGAGTTGTGCAATCTTGCCCGCAATCCTACTCGCGATAGAAGTGAGCTCAGGCATAAGCTACAAACAGCACGACATGCGCACATTCGTTAGCCATGTGTAATTTTATTAGGTTTCGCATATTGCCTGCGTCGGTGACCCTGCCATTTCTCCTAATGATTCTCTCGGTTCGCACCGGCGAGCGGACCCTAACTGCACCCCTCACATACGTTTTCCGGCTCGACCCCACGTATGTCACATGTGATCACGAATGCATAGTTGGTGGCCTAAGACTCGTGGGCCGTGGCTTTGTACTTGGTCAAAAAGTCGAGCTTAGCCGTGGCAAACTTCTTGGAGTTCAACTACTCAGTCCGACTGAGCTGCTTCTGTCTCTCAGCTTTGACGCAATGAACTATTTTCCGGGAGTAACTAGTATTTATATCAGAGACAAGGATGGACGCAGGGCTGTAGGGACGGCAACGTTATTGTTCGTCCCTGCCTTCAATAACTTGGTGCTGGTTGGAAACGAGTGCTTCTCCTTGGATCAAGGAGTTGGTGTGGTATGGGTGGCCGACTGTCCGGCACACCGCCCAGCATTCCATGGCAAAGAAGTAACTATAATGGCTAAGCGTGGCTGCTCCGTTGGTGCGCCGCTGGCCTACGGTCTTGCTGTAGATAACACGACTGGTCTCATAGTGGTAACCAAGTCAGTAGGTGTTATTTTGATGAGGAAAGACGACTGTGCGATTATTCAAGTGCTTCCTCTTGGTGGGGCTTCGGGTGTCTCGGCTAAAGACGGCCTCGCTTGTATTGGAGGTATCGGAGTCGGACTTAACTGCATTGACTTGCGTAAGTTCGCTTCCCCTCTTGCCCGTGAGTGACGGAGGCGCATTCCGAAAAGCTTTGGGTCTTTATCGGCCCTTATCCGCATTCTCCTACTTTTCAAGGTTTCGGGGGAAATCGTGCTTTTAATCTTAATATAAAAAAATTCGTGATCATCAGACGGCTTTCGCGGGCAGGGCCGCCCGTGCCACACAATTCTACTGCACCACCTTCTCGATTTCCGCCTTCAACTCGTTATAAGGCAATGCCCCCGGATGATACATCGCCACTTTGCCGGCGCGGTCGAGCAGCACAAGTGTGGGAGTGGTGGAGGCGCCGTAGGTGTCGAAATTGTATTTGCTGATGGGGACGGGCATGTCAAGCAAGCCTCCGTAGAAGCGCTTGCGCACGGCGTCGATGTAGGCAAGTTCGTCGCTGGGCGCGGCGTGTTCCACCTGAGCGGTGTAGCCGTAGAGCCGGGTGGGACCGAGTACGGTCAATCCCTTGGAGGCAAACTCGGTTCGGAGCTGCGTGATAATTGGAGCTTCGGCCTTGCAGTCACTGCACCAGTGCGCCCAAAAGAAAAGTAGCACGGGCGAACCCTTGAGTTGAACCAGCGTAGGCGGTTTCGACCCGAGAAATTGTTCCGACTTCAGTGCGGGTGCGGGCCTGCCATCGAATGAGAGCAGGTTAAGATTCTTTTGCAGCCGCGCACGGATCGAAGTGTCGCCATAAGTGTGTAGCGCGGTCTGAAGAACGGCTGCCGCTTTTTCGCGCTGGCCACGAGCCGCCAGAGTCTGCGCTTCGACCTCGATCGCCGCACCCAGGCCGATCGACAGGTGCGGTTCGGTATCCAGCGGATGCTGCTTGAGTTGCTCCGCCGCTAGATCCTCAGTCTGTTTGGCGTAGGCCGCGGCCTGGTCGTAGTCGCGATTATTCAGAGCGGCTCGCGCCATCCACGAGTAGGCCTCGACATATTCGCCGGTGACGCCGTTCTTGGCGCGGTAGCCCTTCAGGTAGATGTCTGCCGCAGTAAAACTGTTCTGAGCCAGAGCTTCGCGGACATCTTCGACGATGCCAGCCCATGCCGGAGTCACAAGCGCGATAAAGATTAGAATTTTTCGCCAATGCATTCTTAGATGATGTATCTTTTGAGGCCCTGCTGGCAAATCGGGGATCGTCGAGGCGAACGTCCGATCCGGCAAGTCGCTGACAGGAAAGCATTTAAAGCTGTGCCGGCAGAAAAATTGTAGCTTTTTCAGGGCACTTATCCTACAATTTAGCTGCGTTAACTTTAGAGTTCTTTCGCAGTATCCAGTAATCTCCGCTAACCAGCGCGTGACCTGCCTGCAGAAGAAGCCTTCCAAAGTTTCAGCGCTACATCAACAAAAAAGGAATTTGCAACACATGGAAACAGGAACAGTGAAGTGGTTTAATGACGCCAAGGGCTACGGGTTTATCAGCCGCCAGAACGGCGAAGATGTATTCGTGCACTTCTCGGCCATTCAGGCGAGCGGCTTCCGCAGTCTGCAGGAAGGTCAGCAAGTGCAGTTCGACGTGGTCAAAGGCCCGAAGGGCTGGCAGGCCGAGAACGTGAAGGGTGCATAACCACTTCAGCTAACAATTCGCAGCAGCGAAAAAGGCGGCCGCTATGGCCGCCTTTTTAATTGAGCGATTGGGTGATTTAGCGATTAGGCGATTGCAAAGCCATGAAACCAGCGTTCTCTCGCTTGTCAGACGAATTCAATCGCCCAATGACTCGATCACTCAATCGCTCAATTCTGCATGTCGCGGATGAGCACAACATCGGACTCGGGATGGCCTCGGATCACGCCCAGCTTGCTGCCATCGTTCGACCAGTGGAAGTCGGTGATCTCTTCCGACGGAAAATCGGTGAGTTGCTTGCCCGCTGAACCGTCGAGCGGCTGCGACCAGAGATTGTCCACACCGGCGCTGCTCACGGGGTACACCACGGCCTTGCCGTCCGCAGAAAAACGGATCGGACCGCTGCGCGAGTGAGCAAAGGCAACTTCTTGAAGGGTCCGGTTTGAATCGAGAGATACCAGGGTTAGCTTCTCGACATGTTCGTCGAGGTGTCCGAAGGACGCGAAAGCCACCGTCTTCGAGTCAGGGGAGAGATCGAAGCCGTTAGCGGCAAGCTCTTCTGAGAGCGATTCGGGCGCTCCCCCATCGATTGAGATCTTCATCAGGCGACCGCCATTTGCCGTTTCCCCATATACCACCCAGCGGCCATCCCGCGAACAAACTGGAAATTGATCAACCTTGCCATTGGAAAGCTTCTTCAGATTCCCGCCGGTGGCGTCCATGCGCCAGATGTTAAGCGTGTTCCCTCCTTCAACCGCGCTAGTGAAAACGATGTAGCGTCCATCGCCACACGCGGAAGGATCGGCGGTCCAGGCGGGCGCGTGTGTGGACAACGTAGTGGTACTGCCGGTTTCCGGATTCAAAAGAGCAAGACCCAATCCCGCCTCTTCTCTGACCAGATCGCCATTGCGAGCCCAGCTGAAGTGGTAGAGAGGCGCGCCTGAAGTGACTTGACGCATTTGCCCACTGCCGTTGGCCGCAGGCATGGTGAAGAGATTCCAGTGACCCTCGCTTAGAACTGTGACGACGTTGCGTCCATCCGCGGCAATGCTTGGATCGGAGTAGTTGTTGGTATCGCGGGTGATTGCGTGGGATTGACCGCCGGGATAAGAAATGAAAATGAGTTGATTCCGTCCCAGACCCGAGAGGGCGATCAGACCGCTGCCGTTGGCCATCCAAACTGGCCGCTGCACGATGCCGGCGCTCGACGTGAAAAACAAGTTTTGCTTGCCACCATTCACGTCGAGCGCGATCAGGCCTCCCAACGCGTTTCCCGGTTGAAGCACCATGCACACAATCACTTTGCCATCGGGAGACCACGCGGGATCCTGCAGACCGCCGTTGGTCGGCCCGCTATACAATACTTTCTCAGAGCCGCCCTCGACGGGCTGAAGAATCAGAAGTTCCTTGCCCGCGTCGGGATTGTTAAAGCGAAAAAATGCAAATTGTTTGCCGTCAGGAGAAAAAGTGATCGGCGAGTCAATATCGGTTACGAGTTTCTGCGGCGTTCCGCCGAACACTGGAGCGCGATAAAGAAATTTCAGCTCGCGGCTGCCGGGTTCGCTGCGGCTGAAATAAAGATAGTTGCCGTCAGGCGAAAATCGCAGGCTGGAATATTCCACGTCGGCGGGTTTCACCACTTCCGTATCGCTGTTCGTGGGCAGGTTGCGCAGCCACAGGCCTTGCTGGCCGCCATCGTCGACGACATAGAGAATGTACTTGCCGTCGGGAGAGATCGCGACCAGCGCCGCCTTGCCCGTATCGGTCACTTTTTGGATCGTGATGTTCTCGAAGGGCACAACCTGTTTGCGTGAAAATATCCAGTACGCCAGGCCGCACACCAATGCCACGCCAAGGACTGCCGCAAGTAACTTAGGCCAGAAGCTGCCTTGATTGCTCACGGCGACCGGAGAAGTAGAGCTTGCCGACGAGACCGGAGTAACGGTCGTGGCGCTGATGGCGCCCGATCCCGCGCCAGCCGAAGAACCGTGCACTGGAACCGAGGCCGAGCCGGATATTGGCGAGGGTTTGCGCCCAGACTCCACGTCACGCTTCAGCCGCTTAAGGTCGCCACGCAAATCGGCGGCGGATTGATAGCGTAGGTCGCGATCCTTTTCCAGCGCCTTCCCAATGACTTCGTCCAATCTCGGCGGCAGCGCGACATTCAACTGTAGGGCGGGCACGGGATCGAGTTCGAGAATCGCGTGAAACACGACTGCCGAAGTCGCGCCGGGGAAAGGTAATCGTCCCGCGGCCATCTGATAGATCACAACCCCGAGGGAGAACAAATCAGTACGCGGGTCGAGCTGCTCACCGCGCGCCTGCTCCGGCGACATGTAGGAGATGGTGCCGACCGTCGATCCCGGACTGGTGAGTTGCAACGGCCCCGGCGTATCCTGCGTCGCGCCGATGGTTTCCATTTGCATCTCAGGATGCGAGAGCTTGGCGAGGCCGAAATCAAGCACTTTGACCTGGCCGCGCTGCGTGACAAAAATGTTGGCGGGCTTGATATCGCGATGAATAATGCCCTTGGCATGGGCCGCGTCGAGAGCATCGGCCAGCTGAATCCCCCAATCAAGCAGTCGGTCCAGCGGCAATGGACCGGTGGCCAATCGGCGGTCGAGCGTCTCGCCTTCGAGCAGTTCCATCGCGATGAACGACTGGTCCTCTCCGTTCTCGAGACGAATTTTCTCAACGGCATAAATCGTACAGATATTGGGATGGTTCAAGGCAGAGGCGGTGCGGGCCTCCAAGAGAAAACGGTCCAGAGCGTTTTCGTCGCGAGCGAGCTGCGGGGGCAGAAACTTCAGCGCAACCCGGCGTCCCAGGTCGATATCCTGCGCCTCATAGACAATCCCCATCCCACCGCTCCCAAGCTGGCTGGTGATGCGGTAGTGCGAGATGGTCTGGCCGATCATAATTTGGGCCATGGTTTCTCGGGGTGAAGATTTGAGGAGTTCAATCTTAGGAGGGATGCCGCAGGCAGTCAAACCACATCTCGCGAAGTGTCCGCTCTACGCTGCGGAGGCCTGCTCTGCCGCGCTCACCGAATCGAAAAAATGGAAGAACTGCTCGACGTGGGTGACTTTGAGCGCGTTATGCACCCGATCGCTCACGCCCACCAGAGCAAGTTTCCGGCCGCTATTCTGGCGAGTGACGTAGGCTCCGACCAGCGCGCCAATGCCGGCGGAATCCACATAGGAGATGTTAGTGAAATCGATGATCAACGTTTTTGACGTGTCAGCTCGCACAGTCGTCTGGAAGGGAAACATCGTGGTCAGCACCAGTGCTCCATTGAGGCGAAGAACGCGCTGTCCGGGCTGGCTTCCGGGCTGGTCGTCAATGGTCAGGGTCTCTTGCGGCATGGGGGAGATATTAACTCTTGCGTAATATTGGATTGTTAACGCAGGGTTAATTTCCGTCGCCGGGAGAGAGCGCAAGGGTGATTGTCATAGGTCTTGGGTCCTCGGTCTTAGGTCTTGGGCATACATCTCAAACAATCTGGACCTGGCCCCAAGACCTGAGACCTAAGGCCCGAGACCTAGATTGCAGCAGCCTGCTCGCGGCGCTTTGCCTGGATTTCTATGTAAACATTCACCAACGACACTGCCGCTGGCGTCACTCCAGGAATACGCGAGGCGTGGCCCAGAGTGCGCGGCTGCACGTGTGTGAGCTTTTCCTGTACTTCGCGCGAGAGCCCGCTGACCGAGCGGTAATCGAACCATTCGGGAATGGGCCGCTGCTCCGACTTTTTCATGCGGTCCATGGCGCGCTGCTGTTGCAGCAGGTAGCCTTCGTACTTGATTTCGGTTTCGACCGACTTGAGCTCGTTGCGCACAGAGGAGGAAAGATTGGCCACGGATTCACGCGGATTCTCACGGATACCTTCTCCGGCAAAGAAAACAGGATCCAACTCTCGAAGAACTGGAGCGAGTTGTTCGATGATGACTTCCGGACGCTTGAGCAATTGCGCGAGAGTTTGCCCGATTGCCGAACCTAAGCCGCGAGCTGGTTCCGTGGCGCTGCCGGCGACAGCAGATTCCTCGTCGCTGCGCTCCTCGGAATGACAAGGTGAAATGGGGTTGAGCGAAATGCGATTCAGCATCTCCGGCATCAGCCGGGTGCGTTCGAGCAGCTTCCTCATCTTCTCCAGACGCTCTTGCTTGGCTTGAAAATCACCCCAAGCTTCGTCAGAGATCAGGCCTACTCGGCGACCGTGCGGCGTGAGCCGCCGGTCGGCGTTGTCGATGCGCAGGTGCAGACGGAATTCGGCGCGCGATGTGAACATTCGATAGGGCTCGTTCGTGCCTTTCGAGATTAAGTCGTCGATCAGGATTGCGATGTAGGCTTCGGTGCGGTCGAGAATCAATGGTGGCTGTGCCTTTACCTGCAACGCCGCATTGATCCCGGCCATCAATCCCTGGCAAGCGGCTTCTTCATAGCCGGAGGTGCCGTTAATCTGTCCTGCCAGAAACAGGCTCGCAATCTTCTTCGTTTCCAAAGTGCGCTGTAGCTCGGTGGGATCGATCGAGTCATACTCGATGGCATATCCCGGACGCAGCATCTCGGCGCTCTCGAGGCCAGGAATCGATTTCAAGATCGCCATCTGCACTTCGACCGGCAGCGACGTGCTCATTCCGTTGACATAGATTTCGTGCGTGTTCAAGCCTTCGGGCTCGAGATAAAGCTGGTGCATCTCTTTGTCCGGAAACTTGACGATCTTATCTTCGATCGAAGGACAATAACGCGGCCCAATGGAATGAATCTGCCCGCTGTACATCGGCGAGCGATGAACGTTCTCGCGGATAATGCGGTGCGTCTCGGGAGTAGTCCACGCAATGTAGCAGGGAACCTGAGAATCATGATGCGCTACGCGCTTGGTGCGGAAGCTGAAGGGCGTGGGGTCTGCATCGCCGGGTTGCTCTGCAAAACGCGACCAGTCGATAGTGCGACCGTCCAGGCGCGGTGGGGTGCCAGTCTTCAGCCGGCAGCCGCGCAGTCCAAGATTCTTCAGCGCTTCGCCGAGGAGAACGGCATTCGGTTCTCCAGAACGTCCCGCGGGATATTGTTGCTCGCCGCAGTGAATCAGTCCGTTGAGAAACGTTCCAGTGGTGATGATCACTGCTTGAGCGCCGACGGTGCGGCCGTCGCGAAGGCGAACTCCGAGTACCGAGTACCTAGTACCCAGTACCGAGTCATCGCCTTCGCTGGGTACTGGGTACTGGCTACTGGAAGCTGTTGTTATCAGCGCCGCCACCTCTGCCTGCTTGATCTTCAGATTCGGCTGCGATTCGAGCACCTCACGCATCTTGAGCCGGTAGGCTTGCTTATCGCACTGCGCGCGCGGCGACCACACGGCCGGACCTCGCGAAGTGTTCAATAGGCGAAACTGGATGCCGACCGCATCTGTGATTTCGCCCATGATGCCGCCGAGCGCGTCGACTTCGCGAACCAGATGGCCCTTGGCAATTCCGCCGATGGCCGGATTGCACGACATCTGTGCAATCAAATCGACGTTCAGAGTGTAGAGCGCGGTCTTCAGCCCCATGCGCGCCGCCGCCATCGCCGCTTCGCACCCGGCATGACCAGCGCCCACCACCACGACATCGAATTGTTCAGTGAACTGCATCTCGGTTCATTCTAACAAGTTGGCATGCGCTGGTCCGTTCTAGCAGGACCAAGGCTGCCCTTAGCTGTTAGTAGGACAAAATTATCCATAGCTCGTCAAAGTGGGGTTCTGTCGAATCGTTCTGTAGAATCGAGTGATTCGGAACTTCGTCTTAAATAGTTCCCCGGGGAACAATAGAATGGCCAAAGAAATCCCCATCGGCGCGCGTAGTGAAGCGCAGGAAACCGTCGAATTCAAGCACACCCTGACTTCACACCACCCAGAGCTGCCTCCGGTTTATTCCACGCCTGACATGATTCGCCTGATGGAGACTGCGGCATTTCATGCGCTTCAGCCTTATTGCGAGGGCGATGAGATTACGGTGGGAACCTCCATCAACATTCAGCACCGCGCTGCGAGCGGCATCGGCGCGAAGGTTAGGGCCGAGGCGGTGTTGGAATCCTTCGACGGACGCTTTTATACGCTGCGTCTGACTGCATACGATGATGTGCAGGAAATCGGCTGCGGCAGCGTGGGCCGAGCGGTTGTTAGCATTGGCAAATTTGTTGAGAAGATGAAGAAGTCACTACCCAGTACCTAGTACTGATAACTGAGAACTACCCCTATCCTGATTGGCGTCATTTCCGACACGCACGGTCTGCTTCGCCCGGAGGCCATCGAAGCGCTGCGGGGCTCGGACCACATTGTTCACGCCGGCGATGTTGGCGCCCCTGAGATCCTCGAAAAACTCTCCACAATTGCACCTGTGACCGCGATTCGAGGCAACGTCGACAAAGGCGACTGGGCCCGCGATCTGCCGGAAACCCAAGTGATCGAGTTGGGTGGGGTTTTGATTTACGTGCTTCACGATCTGCACCAATTGGACCTCAAGCCCAAGGCTGCGGGATTCTCAGTCGTGGTGAGCGGACACAGCCACGTTCCGAAGCAGGAGGTACGGGACGGCGTGCTCTATTTCAATCCTGGCAGCGCGGGACCACGACGATTCAAACTTCCGGTGAGCATCGGCAGGTTAATCATAGAAAATCGAAGCGTGCGGGGCGAAGTGGTGGAGCTGTAACTTTCCAGTCGCAGTCCTCTGATCCCGCGCCGTTGCTACAATCGCAAGGCAAACAAAGCATACGAATGTCGATTGAGTTTCATCTCGAAGCGCGCTCGGGCACCGGGCGAGCAGGGAAACTGATCACGCCTCATGGTGAGATCGAAACCCCTGTGTTCATGCCGGTCGGCACGGCCGCGACGGTGAAAGGCGTTTCGCAGGATATTCTCGAAGACCTCGGCGTTCAGATTCTTCTTGGCAACACCTACCATCTTTACTTGCGTCCCGGAGTTGAAACCGTGCGCAGGTTCGGAGGACTGCACGGCTTCATGGCCTGGCCGCGGGCCATCCTGACCGATTCTGGAGGCTTTCAGGTTTTCAGCTTGAATGAACTCCGCAAAGTTAGCGAGGAGGGTGTGACCTTCCGCTCCCACCTCGACGGGTCGTCGCACTTCTTCAGTCCAGAGAGTTCCATGGCAGCGCAGATCGGCTTGGGCGCCGACATCATCATGGCGTTCGATGAGTGCACCGAATATCCCGCCGACCGGGCGCGCACGAAAGCATCAATGGAATTAACCCTGCGTTGGGCCGAGCGCAGCAAGAAATATTTTGAGGAGCACAAGGGTGAGGTGCCGTGGGGTTGTCAGGAATCAGTACCTAGTACCCAGTACCCAGAAAAAGGCATGGCGGCCAACCAAAGAATTGCAGGAGCTAGCGACTGGATACAGGGTACTGAGTACTTGACTCAGTCACTCTTCGGCATCGTGCAGGGGGGCATGGATCTCGAACTAAGAAAAGAATCGGCGGAGCGCACGGTTGAAATCGGCTTCCCTGGATATGCGATCGGCGGCCTTAGCGTCGGCGAGCCTCGTGAATGCACACGCGAAATGATTGAAGCGACGCTCGAACATCTTCCCGCCGACAAGCCGCGCTATGTGATGGGAGTGGGCACGCCTGAGGAGATCGCTCAATACGCCGCGCTCGGCGTCGATATGATGGATTGCGTTCTCCCCACACGTGCGGCGCGCCATGGATTGCTGTTCACTTCCGAGGGAAAAATCTCTATCAAGCAGGCGCGCTACGCCCAGGACGCGGGTCCGCTCGATCCAAAATGCGGGTGCCGCGTGTGCCTGCGATACTCGCGCGCCTACTTGCGTCATCTCTATGCTTCTAATGAGGTTCTGGCCCAAGTCTTAAATACTCTCCACAACCTGAGTTTCTACCTTGACACTATGCGGCGGGTGCGTCATTCTATTCGACTTGGGGAAGTCCCCTATTCTTTCTAGCGACTGGTCTCAATCGAAACCGTAGACCTCGCTGCGAAACCTCCCCGGATCGTGTTTAGTATTTAGGCTGTACGAGGATCCGGCCGGAATCGATTAGAACTCCCGTCGTGAAATGACAGGACAGTAGTGAGGCAGGCTTGGGCGGTTGTTCGCGGATTAGAGCCTGGTCTTTAGAGCTAAGTCTGGTGAACGGAATTGTGGCGAGCGTAGCTTAAATATGGCACTCTTCTTGGCGGTTCAGGCGGGCGGTGGCAGTATGGGCTGGTTGAGTGTCGCCCCACTCATTTTCATCTTCGGAATCTTTTATTTCCTCTTGATTCTGCCGCAGCAGCGTCGCCAAAAAAAATGGACGGCGATGCTGGAGTCTCTGAAGACCGGCGACAAAGTCACCACCAGCGGCGGTCTGCGAGGAACGATCATGGCGCTCAAAGACGACTCGGTACACCTGCGGGTCCCGCCGAACAATATCGTCGTGGAAGTCACCAAGGCGTCCGTAACCCAGGTCACAACTGCGGATGAAGAAGCAAAAGCCAAGTAGCTGGTTTATTAATTTGGACTATTTTTATGAATAAGAATCTGCTCTCGAAACTGGCGCTCATTCTCGGAATTCTTGTCGTTTTTCTGTTCGGAATCTTCGGCGTTCCTAAAAGCTTTTCTGGCCAGGGCCTGCTGACGGCCCTCACCGACCACATCCATCTCGGGCTGGATTTGCGGGGTGGAACGCACCTGATTCTGCAGGTGCAGGTCAATGATGCGGTGAACATTGACTCCGACAATGCGGTCGAAGTGCTGAAAGAGCAGCTCAATAAGCGCAAGATTGCGTTCTCCGATATCTCTAAGCCCGATCCGCAAAATAATCCCGACCGGGTTGTGCTGAAGGGCGTTCCCCCGGACGCTCGCAAAGATCTGCTGGAGATCGCTTCTGAGCGCCTGCCTGAGTACAACCTGACTTCGGGCGCAGAAAATACATTTGCGCTTACCATGAAGCCTGAAATGCTGAACGACGTGAAAAATAAGGCCGTCACTCAGGCAATCGAGACGATTCGCAATCGAATTGACTCGCTCGGCGTCAGCGAACCTACGATTCAAGAGCACGGCCTTGGGCAGTATCAAATTCTGGTGCAGTTGCCCGGCGTGGACGATCCCGGCCGCGTGAAGGATATTATGCAGTCCACCGCTATGCTTGAGATCAAGCAGGTACTGGGCGGACCTTTTCCCAGCGAGCAAGCGGCCTTACAAGATAAAGGCGGAGTTCTTCCGCCGGATGCGATCCTTCTGCCGGGGCACGGAGCACCTGGAGCCGCCGCAGGCGATCAGTCGTGGTACTTGTTGTCGCGCGTGTCGGCGGTTCGAGGCAAAGACTTGCGCGACGCGCAGCCGAGCACCGACCAGAACGGCCAACCGAACGTGCGCTTCCAGCTGACGGGCGAAGGTGGGCAACGCTTCTACAACTTCACTTCCGCGCACGTTGGCGAGAGCCTCGGAGTGGTCCTCGATAACAAGGTTCAGGAAGTCGCCAACATCAAGGAAGCGATTCGCGATACGGGCGAAATCAGCGGCGGCAGCATGAGCCAGCAGCAGGCCAAGGACCTGTCGATGATCCTGCGTTCGGGCGCGCTGCCGGCGGGCATCAAGTATCTGGAAGAGCGCACGGTGGGGCCGTCGCTCGGCACCGATTCGATTCGTCACGGCGTAAACGCTGCCATTATCGGCATGCTCGCGGTGCTTATTTTCATGCTGGTCTACTACCGCGCGGCTGGCATCAATGCGGACATTGCGCTGCTACTGAATCTGATCATCCTGCTCGGATTCATGGGCTACTTCGAAGCAGTGCTGACGTTGCCCGGAATTGCCGGAGTGATTCTTACCGTCGGCATGGGCGTGGATTCCAATGTGCTGATCTTCGAGCGCATTCGGGAAGAGTTGCGCAATGGTAAAACACCGCCGTCGGCTGTGGATCAGGGGTTCAGTCACGCCTGGATCACGATCGTGGATACGCACGTAACGACGATTGTCTCGGCGGCGATTCTGTTTCTCTTTGGAACCGGACCGGTGAAGGGATTTGCGGTGACACTGACGTTTGGCCTGCTGGCAAACCTGTTCACCGCGGTATTCGTTTCGCGAGTGATTTTTGACTGGGTTTTGAGCCGCAAGCAGCGCGGCGAAGCGCTAAGCATTTAGGGATTTGGTAATTGGGTAATTTAGTAATTTGGTAATTTGAAACCTGACGGAACGGGCTTTGCGCTTGTGGTTTTCAATTACCAAATTACCCAATTACTAAATTTTTTCGACGAAATCATAGATCTGATAAGGGGTAAGCTCGGTGGAGTTCTTTCGCAATACAAACATCGATTTCCTGGGCAAGAAATGGTACTTTCTCGCCTTTTCGCTGGTGTTTAGCGTCGCAGGCTTGTTTTCCATGTTGTTCTGGCATGGCATTCCGTACGGCGTGGACTTCCGCGGAGGCACGCTGGTGTATGTGAAGTTCTCGCACACGCCGGACGACAATGCCCTGCGCGCGGCCATGGATCGCGCGGGCCTGCACAACGCGAAGATCCAGACCTATGACATTCCCTCGAACAATGAGGTTTTGATCGACCTCGACGTCCAGGAGACGAGCGAGAAGGCGCTGGACAACGGCAAGAATCAGATCATCAAGACTCTTGAAACCAACGCCGCCGTTGGCAAACAGGACTTGAACAACTCAAGTTCTTTGGCCATCAAGAACTACCTGATGGACAAAGACCCGATGCGCCTAGGATCGGACGCCGATCAGAAATACACTCAGCAGGCGCAGGCGATCGTCGATGCCCGCGACAAAGGGCAAGGAGGCGTGCTCACCGCGTTCGATCAATTGAAGAGCACGGTCGATCAAGCCGTAGTCGCTTCCCTTCCCGATGGCTTTTTCCTATCGGACTTCGGAGTTCGTAACGTTGAGATCGTGGGGCCGCAGGTCGGCGCGCAATTGCGCAAGCAAGCTTTGCTCGCTACGGCTTATTCGTTGGCCGGAATGCTGGTTTATCTGGGCTTCCGCTTTGAGTGGATTTACGGCGTTGCGGCCGTGGTCACGGTATTTCACGACACTCTGATCACAGTCGGCGCGTTCTCCTTGCTCAACAAAGACATTTCGCTGACCGTGATCGCGGCCATCCTCACCCTGATTGGTTACTCTAATAACGACACGATCGTGGTATTTGACCGTATCCGCGAAAACATTAAACTCATGCGTCGCGAGAAGCTCTCGGAGATCGTTAACCGGAGCATAAACCAGACGTTAAGCAGAACCATCTTGACAGCCGGGTTAACCTTCCTTACTGTGCTTGCACTCTATTTATTCGGCGGCGAGGTGCTACGTGGGTTTAGCCTCGCGCTGGTAATTGGCATCTTAATCGGGACTTATTCGTCGATCGCCATTGCTGCGCCGATTCTGGTTGCATACCAGGATTGGAGAATCAGCAAGGGCAAGCGGCCGGCAGCTATGCCTGTCCGGACCAAATGATCTCGGATGGCTGGATTGAACCTTTGTTTGTAGGGAGTTGCCAAGACGGAGGGTTGCCAGCGGACTGAAGCAGGAATTATGACCCTATCCGGGAGCAAAGTTTAGGCGGTCGGTGTCTAAACTAACGTAGGTTTTGAAGTAGGGAGAAACTCATATGTTTGAAGATAGCCTTCTGGAATCGGGCGGCAGGCTGAAAACGAAGCGGGGACGGACCACAACCTTCGCGATCATACTTGAGATTGGGTTGATCGGCCTCATGGTTCTGATGCCCCTGATCTTCACCGAAGCCCTGCCAAAGCAACAGTTGATGACATTCCTGGTGGCGCCTCCGCCGCCTCCACCACCTCCACCCCCAGCAGCCGCCCCTGTCAAGATCGTAAAGCAGGTTCAGACCGATATAGTTAACGGCGAACTTCGCACTCCCACCAAGATTCCTCAGAAAGTTCAGATGATTAAAGAAGACGAAGCCCCACCGCCGACAATGGCGTCAAGCGGCGTGGTTGGCGGCGTCCCGGGCGGGATTCCGGGCGGCCAGATGGGCGGCGTCATCGGCGGAATCATCAGCTCCACGCCGATGGCTGTCCCAAAAGTTGCAACTCCGCAGCGCGTGCGCGTATCCCAAGGCGTTTCTCAGGGACTGCTTGTAAGGCGCGTGCAGCCTAATTATCCTCCGTTGGCGCGCCAGGCCCGCATCTCCGGCACGGTCGTGCTGAGAGCCGTCATCAGCAAGGATGGCTCCATAGAAAACCTTACTTTGGTCAGTGGGCATCCAATGCTGGCTCCCGCGGCTATCGATGCGGTGAAGCAGTGGAAGTACAAGCCGTATTTGCTTAACGGCGAACCAGTCGAAGTGGATACGGAAGTACAGGTCAACTTTACTCTCGCTGGAGGTTAAACACTCCGCGCGGCGTTGAGTCTGACAGTCAGGGCGTTGACGTAGGAAGTTGGTGTTAGGAAGTAAAGACCGTTAGGATACTCCCCCTCCCACCTACGGACGGTGGCCGGGAGAGTCTGTTTAACCGGCGCGGTGCCGTCACCTTGCTTCACAGTATTTAAGGTTACGATTCCGGCGCGCGAGTGCGGTGCGGGCCAAGTCCGCGGCTTGTGTCGCAGGCGGAAAGCCAAGGAACTATAAGCGTCTTT
Source organism: uncultured Acidobacteriaceae bacterium (assembly GCA_963771965.1). Classification (GTDB taxonomy): domain Bacteria; phylum Acidobacteriota; class Terriglobia; order Terriglobales; family Acidobacteriaceae; genus Sulfotelmatobacter. The sequence continues at coordinate 689,744 of CAVYVM010000010.1, read as the reverse complement.
CTGCCGTCAAAGTTTGCAGGGTGCTGCAGATTTCGCATCAAAGTTTACAGAAGTTCCGAGGAGGGAAAAGCAACTCATGTTCGCAGCTAACGTCGCAACAGCAGTTCTCAGTCATGTTCCTAGGATGGCCGCTTGGGTTATGCAAGAAGGCGGCGCAGTGGGGTGGGATCCGATCTCGCTATGGAAGCAAATGGGTATCATCGCGAAAATCGTGGTCGTCATCCTGTTCATCATGTCGGGCTGGTCAATCGGCGTCATGATTGATCGCGCCATGGCATATAGCGCAGCTCGCAAGCAGTCTCGCGCCTTCGCCCCCGCGGTTGCGGGAGCCCTGCGCGATGGCCGCATCGACGAAGCAATTAAGGTTGCCGAGCGCAACAAGAAGAGTCACCTGGCCAAGGTTGTTACCGCTGGCTTGATGGAGTTCAAGGCCCACCAGGATAGCCCCGGCGCCATCCCTGGCGAGACCATTGAAGCCTCCAAGCGCGCCCTGGAGCGTACTGAAGCCATTGTCCACGCCGAACTGAAGCGCGGATTGGGCGGTCTGGCCACCATCGGATCGACGGCCCCGTTCGTGGGCTTGTTCGGAACGGTGATGGGCATTCTGAATGCCTTCAAAGGTATTTCGGAGCAGAAGGCTACCGGTCTGGGTGCGGTCGCAGGCGGAATTTCGGAAGCGCTGGTCACCACGGCTTTCGGACTTCTGGTCGCGATCCCCGCTGTGATGATGTTCAACTACCTCACCGGCCGCGTAGAGGCGTTCGATGTGGAGATGGACAATTCGTCGAGCGAACTGATCGACTACTTCCTGAAGCGCCGCGAAGTTCGCCGTTCCTAGTTTGCGGATCGAGGTTGGCCGGATCCGGCCTGAGAGTCACTTTGACCATCAGGTTGCGTCCCTGCCCTGAGTTGCTTGTCGGTGCCGGAGTGGATCCGGCGCCGCCTTCCCGACCCTTGGCGGAAGCCCGGAAGTACTGGAGATTTACGCTATGTCACTTGCAAAACGAAACGAAGGCGCCAATGTCAACTCCGACATCAACGTAACGCCGATGGTGGACGTGATGCTGGTACTGCTGATCATCTTCATGGTGATCACGCCCATGCTGCAGAAAGGTATCAGCGTGGATATGGCGAAGGTAAACAATCCTACGCCGATGCAGGACGCCGACAAAGAAGATGCACTGCTGGTTTCGGTGATGCGCGATGGGACGGTCTACTTCGGCGCCGACAAGACCACCGCGGATAGTTTGACCGGCAAGGTGAAGGATCGCCTTACCAATCGAACAAACAAGGAAGTGTACGTCAAGGCAGATGCCCGCGCCCACTTCGGCAACGTAGTGCAGGTTGTAGACGCAGTGCGCGCCGCCGGCGTCGACGATCTTGGCCTGCTCACCGAGCAGCGTAAGAGTACACCAAACGCTCCACCCCCCGCTCCGGCGGGTGGGCAATAGAGGAGAATCGACCATGAGTATGGCAGTTGGCCCGAGCGGAGGCCAAAGCGCAAACATTAACGTCACTCCGCTCATTGACGTGCTGCTGGTGCTGCTCATTATTTTCATGGTGATCACACCGTTGACGCCGAAAGGCTTGGATGCGCTGGTTCCCCAGCCGCCGCCGCCGAACGCCCCCAAGAACAACACTCCCGACCGCACGATCGTGGTGCAGTTGATCGATCGCGGCGCTGGACAGGATCCCGGCCTCAAGATCAATCAGGAAGATGCGACCTGGGACAACCTGCAGGGACGTCTCGCGGATATCTACAAAACCCGCGCTGAAAAAGTGATGTTCGTGAAGGGCGACGATGCGATTCCATTTGCCGACGTGGCGAATGTGATCGACATCGCGCACGCCGCGGGAGTGGATAAGGTCGGTCTGATTACCGCCAAGATCGAAGCCGGCGGTTAATCGCGCCTTTACGTAAATAACGCCCGGAAAAGATCGAGCATTGCAGTCTGTTCGCGGCACGGGACGCCTTGGTCTCGTGCCGAGTCTGCCAGAAAACGCCCGGCCCACACTTGTCAACTCGCTGTCTCTGGGCCTAGGATGCTGTGTGGCAAGGGAGACTTATACCGCAATGAATAAATACACACGACTGCTAACGCTGGCGGCCGCGATGCTGGCAATCCTCTCATCGGTAGGGTGCGCTAAGCTGCGCGCCCGCGATCAGCTCAACAAAGGCGTCACCGCCTATAAGAACGCTAAGTATGAAGAGGCGATTGACCACTTCCAGCAGGCCGTTGCGTTGGACCCGAGTCTCATCAATGCCAAGATGTATCTGGCCACCGCCTTCGCTCAGCAATACATTCCCGGCGCCGACACCCCGGACAACAACAAAATGGCGGAGCAGGCGATTGAGCAATACCAGCACGTGCTCGATATGAATGCCGCGCGCGATCAGAAAGTAAACTCAGCCAAGGGCATCGCCTATCTTTACCTGAACATGAAGAAGTTCGACCAGGCTAAAAAATATTACCGCATGGCCGGTGACCTCGATCCCAATGACCCCGAACCTTACTACTCCGTGGGCGTGATCGACTGGACGGCTTGCTATCAGCCTCGCATGGAAGAGCGCGCCAAGCTCGGACTGAAGCCAGACGAGAACCTGAATCCTAAGAATAAAGATCAGAAGAAGGTTTGCGGAGAACTGAAAGATAAGAATGGACCGCTGGTTCAGGAAGGCATTGACAGTCTTAACAGAGCGATCCAACTTCGTCCCGATTACGACGACGCCATGGCCTACTTGAATCTGATGTACCGTGAGAAGGCCGACGTCGAATGCGACGACCTCAATGCCCGCCAGGAAGATCTGAAGACTGCCGATCACTGGGTGGACCAGACTCTGCTCACCAAGAAGGCGAAGGCCGAAAAGCAGCCTGGACAACAAGGCATTACCATGGATCAGCCGAAGTAAAAGTTATCCAATAGCTCTTAGTTCAAAAGGCCCCTTTCGCATCGAATGCGTGGGGGCCTTTTAAGTTGTGGACCGTCACCGACTGGATTCTTAACTTCCTCGAAGCGCAATTCGCTTCCACAAGTAGCGCAGTTCCCGGATACTGCCGTAGGAACCCATTTACGGTATCCGCCGATACCCGGCGCCGTGTTCCGTGTGTGCACTTCGCGGTACATTTAGTTTTTGCTCTTGCAGAATAGAATCCTGGTCTGAGGGCGTGGACCCTAATATCGGCGTATTGGAAATCGGGGAGGAGGTTCGATGACAGACCACAGCGTAAGGGTCGCTGGCCAATGTCGAGATTGTGGCGCACAGGTTGGCCCCAAGGCTGTCTTCTGCGGGAAGTGTTTCCCTTTGGTGGATCACAACTATTGGATTCGCCCTCAGAGGGACTTCCTTTCTAATGCTTTCCAGCACCTGATCTGCAATGAGTTTACCTCCGTGGAAAGAGATCAACATCCTTTGGGGACGCCATTTACTTCGGAAGAGCCGAATGCATTGGTTGAGCGGTATGCGATGTCATATGTGGTGCAATGGATGCCGAAGGAACGACGGTGGAACGACTCGGGCATAGGCTTAGCGAATTCACAGTGGCCTGACGACAGACTGACATGGCTTGGGTTCGAAGTCCTCATGTCTTATTTCCGCGTGGATCGGGCCCGGTACGTGAGGAGATACAGGACACGAGGCCCCATACGCTTCTTGGCACCGTCTGAGTTGGCTCTCTTTGCCAATGACCCAGAATTGCTTTTCGTTGCTGAGATCGACGGCAAGTTACGGCTAGTATCATTTGATCGTTTCGAAAGCTTTGACTTTGAGAAACGCTCGCTCCCCGGAGGCGAGATTATTTATGTGCCGCATGTAAGGCTGATCGATGTACGGGATTGGGCAAAGCGCGAGGCACTTGACGAATTTGAATATTTAATAAATTCCGCCGGCACGACCGAAAAGCAAATTCACCGGTTTCTGGAGCTACACCCGGAATACCTGCTTGTCATCAGCGGAGAGTACCAGCGGGCGCATTCGCATCCGGAAGTCTGGACTAATAGTAACCTATTAATTCCAGACTTCTATTTAGAAAAGCTCGGTGGACTGATAGATATCTTAGAGCTCAAGAGACCACAAGATAGGATTGTCGTTGGCCGCCAGGAGTTCCCGAGATTCTCGCAACATGTTTCGCGGGCCTTTGCGCAATTGCGTGAATATCACAAAGTTTTAGCGGACGCACCTAGCTCCGAATCGGGCGCCGCCGCCTTCAAAGTCTGCAATCCGACATTGATCCTCTTGATCGGAAGAAGCACTGAATTTGTGAACGCCGAGGAGAAGGACACACTGCTCCAGCCCTATCATGGACTGAGACTTTTTACCTATGATGAAGTTGCCGCCATGATGAGGCGAAGAACATGCTGAGCCATGTGAGTGGCTTCCTCACCCGCGCTTTCCCGAGGTCTTCAGCGAATCGTCGCCAACCTCGGAAACAATACAGAATCGGGCTTCTAGGAAGTCAGCACGCCACTTTAAGCGCCGAAATAGGCTCGGCCGTGTTTTCAGGTTTATGAACTTGTGGTGGACGCCTAAAAGGCCAATGCCTAGGCCTAGGCCTAGTTAACCTTCTCCCGAAGTGCACTCGCACAGCAGAATATTCTCTCCGAAGCTTCGCGGCGCCGAACACCCCAATTGTTGTAGCTGCATGCGCAAAGCCGGCGTAGAGTCAACAATCCAGCCCGCATCGAACAACCAAATCTTCGTTCCGGGGGCAAGGTGATACGTTGCCGCCATATCTGCCACTTCACCAGACACATCGTCGGCGTAGTATTTCCATTTGTTGGGAGGCGGGGTAAACACCGTGTAGGCGCCGCACTGGGCTTGGACGAGCGGCACGAAGGGAGGAAATATTTGAACCACACCATGGCCGCAGGCGTAATAGCCGAGCAGCAACCCGCTCTCATGGTCGGCAAGAATGATTGAGCCGGGAGGGGCCGACTGCCGCAGGTAATTCATCGCCTGCTCCATCAAAACGCGGTGGTGATTTCTTGGCCTGATCAGTGGCGGGGGAGCCGGAAAGAAGTTGCAAACTGCGAGACAAGTGACCACAATCAGCGGCTTGATCCATTCTCGTGCGGGCGTCCGCACAGACAAGCCGATGGCCGCTCCGCTCAGCGCAAAGAGCGCGAGAAATGCGTTGTGCCGCGTCCCACCGTAGGGATAGAGTCCAGCCAACGCTGCGCCGCAGTTCACCACGAAGGGAAGGCCGAGCAAGAGCGCGAGCTCGCGCGGCGACGGGTGCGGCTCACCGGATACCCTCTTCCATTTGAGCAGTGAAATTATTCCTACCAGAAACGCCAAAAGGGCCAGGGTGCCACCAAGCCCGTGACTGAGTAGATAGGTAAACACGCGCAAAGTCTGCGCGGCGATAAATACCAGCACGTGATTTTCGCCGGCATGAAAAATCGATTTCCTGAGCCAGGTCTCAGCGATTCCCTGCGCCATTCCGCGCCGCTTCAGCTCGGCAACATGAGTGATGAGATAGTAGGACGCGAGAGCGAGTGCTCCGATTTGCCCTGCGCCCCACACCACAACCAGACGGATCCGCTTTATGTAAGGGTAGAGCCGCACGAGCATGTACACGCCCACCGTAAAGGCAAAGATGAGGGCGGAATAGTGGGTCAACAGCGCGCCGTACAAAGACAGAGAAAACAAGACCATCAGAAAGCTGGAACTCTCGCGAAGCGCACGCTCCGATAAATAAAGGCAGCTCGACATGAAAAACAAAAGCAGCGCGTACTGCCGCACCTCAGCCGACAGCTCAATAAGCGCCGGCGAGAATGCGAGCAGAAGCAGCCCGATGAAGGCAGTCGAGCGATCCGTCACGAGTTTGAGCCATCGATATGCAATCCAGCAGCAAGCCGTCCCCGCCAAAACCGAGGGCAAGCGCAACATCAGCTCTGACTGTCCCAGTGAACGCCAGTAATAAAGCACAAAGATCAGCAAAGGCGGATGGGCGTTCGTGAGAGCAGCCTTGTACGAAAGCGCCAGAGAACTCTGGCTCGCCAGCAGATTGTGCAGGGCTTCGTCGGGGTTGAGGAAGTATGCCCAGGCTTCATAGAGCCGCGCCAGCAGGCCGCCTGCCAACACAAGCAGGGGTAGCAAGCTCTCCCGTCGCGATTCGATCTCGCTTTGACGCTTGCCCGCCGGGATCATTTCGAGAGTGAGAGAATCTGAGGCACGCAGATCATACTATGCCAGAATCAAGACCGACTGCTGCATCGCGATGCGGCCAGCCTGCAGTATAGCTTTAAGGTCAAGAATGCTATCCTGACATCTCAGTCTTCACGGTTCAAGTTCCGCCAACTTGAGATCGACTAGGATATTCTGCATGGCGATGGCTGCTCCGTTACACATGGGACCACAACGAACTCCAGCCGCAACGAACGAGCGGTGGAAAGAGTGTGTGTCGGTAATCGTGCCCGTCTACAACGAAGTAGCGCACGCGGACGAATTGCTTCGCGCCATTCACACGTCACCCGTGAAGAAGGAAATCATCATCGTCGATGACGGGTCCACCGATGGCACGCGCGAAAAACTCCAGGCGATGCCGCTCGCCGATGACGTTACGGTCATCTTTCACGAAAGGAATTGTGGAAAGGGTGCGGCGATTCGTACTGCGCTTGAGTATGCCCGTGGTGAATACGTCCTGATTCAAGATTCGGACCTGGAGTACAACCCTCAGGATTATGCCGCGCTACTGCAACCCCTGAAACAGAATCAGGCGAACGTGGTCTACGGCGTGCGCCCAGACCGGCCCGAGCGCGGTCTCAGATTTTTTCTCGGCGCAAAGCTTTTGACTCATCTGGCCAATCTTCTCTATGGCGCTGGCATCCACGACGAAGCGACTTGTTATAAGGTTTTTCGGCGATCAGTCATCGCACAAATTGATTTGGACTGCCGTCGTTTTGAGTTTTGCCCGGAGGTTACCGCGAAGCTTTGCCGCATCGGAGAAAGAATTGCCGAGGTGCCAATTTCCTACGCGCCGCGCTCAACGGGCGAAGGCAAGAAGATTCGTCATTCGGATGGGTGGCTGGCTATTTGGACGCTCATTCGTTATCGCTTCAGTCCGCGTAATCAATGGTGGAAAGCTGCCGACGATAGGGTTCGACCGAATGAACCCTTCACGGTTAGCCTGACTCGGTTGCCCCCTGAATGAAAGTCTTATCGCGTTAACCTGCCGGTCGATGACGCCTGAAACATCCCTCCGCTCCTCCTGATACACTTCCGCACGATGGAGAAAGCTTCCCTGCCAGCCGTTCCCAAGTCTGTCTTGTGGCTCGTCGTCTTATCGTTTCTTTTGCAAGTGGCGATGATCGGCATTTTCCGGCAGTACCGCACGCGCACGGAAGAAGATCATTTTGGCTTCGGGTGGGAAATGGGTCGCGTTGCGCGTTCGATTGCGCTTGGCCAGGGTTTCAGCAATCCGTACGGGGGCAACACCGGCCCGAGCGCATGGGAGCCGCCCTTATATCCCTATCTGATGGCTGGTGTCTTCAAGATTTTCGGCATCTATACTTACGCGTCGGCGTGGGTTTTACTGACCATCAATAGCCTCTTCGCGGCGCTCACGACGATCCCCATTTTTCTGATCGCGCACAAAACGTTCGGCGAACGGGTCGCAATCTGGTCGGCGCAAGCATGGGCGTTCAATCCCTACATTTGGTATTGGTCGATTCACTGGATTTGGGATACGACGTTCAACCCGCTGATTCTTGCGCTGATTTTTCTGCTCGCGCTTAAACTACAAGAATGGAATGGCTGGCGAGGCTGGATTTATTTTGGAGTGTTGTGGGGCGTGGGTGCGCTGGCCAGTCCTTCGATGCTCGCATTTCTGCCTTTCTGTGGCCTATGGATTTGGTGGAAACGATCTAAGAGCGGTCTCAGATCACTGCGAGGCGTGGTTCTGTCGTCTGCAATTTTCTTTCTCGTGCTTTCTCCGTGGCTGATCCGAAATTACGAAGTCTTCGGCCGCTTCGTGTTTCTGCGCGACGATTTCGGCCTTCAATTCCGTCTCGGCAACTGGAAGGGCGCCGACGGGATGCTCATGGCTTACCTTCAGCCGAATCTGAACAAACTTGAGTTTGAGAAGTTTCAACGGATGGGAGAACTGGCCTATGCGGCGGACTGCAAGCGCCTGGCTTTCGACTGGATCCGCGAAGATCCGGGACGCTTCGCTGTCGTCAGCTTGAAGAGATTTTTCTACTATTGGAACGGGGTTCCTAAAGCCACCGACAGCCGCACTCTCTGGGACTTCCGCAACTCATTGTTTTTGGCATGGTCTGTTCTTGCGATCCTGGGTTTGGCCCAGGCCCTGCGGCAAAAAATGCGGGGGGCATGGCTCTTCGCGGGACTTATTCTCACTTACCCAACGACTTATTACTTTGTGTTTCCTCATGCCCGTTACCGTCACCCCATCGAGCCTGAACTGCTTATCCTGGTTATATTCGTACTGTTGCAAACCGGCAGACCCGTACGTCTTTTCCCCGACGGAAAAACTTAACTCAAAAGCACAGTGCCCTGTGACCCTTGAATCTCCTGTAGAATTTTGGGTTCGCCGAAGCAGGCCGGGATGTTCAAGAAAATCCTTATCGCCAACCGGGGAGAGATCGCGGTGCGCGTGCTGCGCGCGTGCCACGAGATGGAAATTGCCGCGGTCGTTGTCTATTCAGACGTAGACCGCGCCGCTCTGCACGTGCGCAAAGCTGATGAGGCTTATCCGATTGGCGCCGCGGCGGCGACCGAATCTTATCTAAACATCGGAAAAATTCTGGACGTCGCGGCTCGCTCGGGCGCCGATGCTATCCATCCGGGTTACGGATTTCTTTCCGAGAATGCGAAGTTCGCACAAGCCTGCGCCGATGCCGGCGTCAAATTCATTGGACCAACTCCCGCTGCGATGGAAGCCATGGGATCGAAAACGCGCGCGCGGCAGGCGATGGAGAAGGCAGGCGTTCCTTTTGTTCCGGGAACCTCGCGCGGCGTGCAGTCGTTCGAGCAAGCTGAACAAGTTGCCGCCAAAATTGGTTATCCAGTGATGCTGAAGGCCGCGGCGGGCGGCGGCGGCAAGGGCATGCGACTTGTGCACGAATCCGGTCAATTGAAGTCCGCTCTGGAAGCGGCGCGCAGTGAAGCCGAACGATCCTTCGGCGACAGCGAAGTCTACATCGAAAAAGCGATCGTAAATCCGCGGCACATCGAGATGCAGGTGTTGGGCGACGAGCACGGCAACACGGTTTATCTTGGTGAACGCGAATGCTCGCTGCAGCGGCGCCACCAGAAGGTGCTGGAAGAGGCGCCTTCTCCGATCGTGGATCCCGACATGCGGCAACGGATGGGCGAAGTTGCGGTTCGAGTCGCCCAATCCGCGAACTATACGAATGCGGGGACTGTCGAGTTTCTTGTCGATTCCGACAAGAATTTTTATTTTCTGGAGATGAACACACGCCTGCAGGTCGAGCATCCCGTCACCGAACTGATCACAGGTCTCGACCTGGTCCACCTGCAAATTCGGATTGCCGCAGGGGAAAAGCTGCCATTCAGGCAAGAGGACGTGCAGCTTCGAGGACATGCGATCGAATGCCGCATCTACGCCGAAGATCCCGACAATAATTATTTTCCCAGCCCCGGCAGGATTACTCTGCTGTTGGCGCCATCGGGACCGGGCATCCGGCGGGACAGTGGAATGTACGAGGGTTGGAACGTGCCCATCGATTACGATCCACTGCTGGCAAAGGTGATCGGCTACGGGACAGACCGCAATCAGGCAATCTCACGGCTGACGCGAGCTCTCAGTGAATACTTTGTCGGCGGCATCAAGACCAACATCTCGCTGTTTCAGAGGATCCTACGAGATCCGGATTTTCGCGCCGCCAAACTTGATACCGGCTTTCTCGACCGCATGTTGAAGCGACCGGAGGAGACGCCACCGTATTCGACGTCCGCCGAAGTTGCAGCCGTCGCGGCGGGCATATTCGCCATGCTGGGCGCGGTGTCCGGCACAGCAAATCGAACCTCTGACTGTGGTTCGCAAGCGGTCGACAATGCAGTATCCAAATGGAGGAGTGCAAGCCGGAGCGAGGTTCTGCGTTAGGGGGTCGTTGATTCGAGAGGCTCGGCGTCAAATCCAAGCGAGTCACCAAAGCAAAGAACCTCTTCCACTACCCATCGTGGTTTTCTATGCTCTACGACGTAAGTATCAGCGGCAAGAGTTATAAGCTCGAACTCACTCACGGCAACGGCCGCTGGTCCTGCCGCCTCGATGGGCGGGACTTGAAGGTCGATGCCGTTCTCGCTCGACCGGACGTGCTCTCGCTGCGCATCGGGAATAGAGCCTATGAGGTCAAGTCGGAGCGGTTCGCGAACGACTTACATGTCTGGGTGGGCAGCGCGCGCTTCGCGGTAGAAGTCCGGGATCCACGCTCTTTGCGCGGGCGCACTCACGCCGGAGACGATCACGGTCCCAGGAAAATTGTCGCGACTATGCCCGGCAAGGTCGTGCGCCTGCTCGTGCGGGAGGGTGACGAGATCGAAGCCGGGGCCGGCATAGTAGTGGTCGAGGCGATGAAGATGCAAAATGAGATCAAGTCGCCGAAGAAAGGAACCGTGCAGAAAATTCTGGCCGCCGAAGCCACCACCGTGAATGCGGGTGATGTACTGGCGATCGTCGAATGAGTTAGCGCCGCACCGAAACTCGACCCGCGGTAATACCTATTTTACCAATCCATTCTTATCCAGAACTTCCTTGGCGTAATAGTTCTCAACCTTCGCGGAATCGCGCAAGAGCTCATAGTAGGCTGCTTTCAGCAATTGCTCGCGTCGGTCGTGAAGTTGCGAGCGAATGGCCTGCTGCACACGCGGATCGGATAAATCGCGCTGGCCCGCAGGTTCCTTCGACACCAGCTTTACGATACGGAAGCCCATCGCCTGGTGCGTTGCCGGATTCGACAGTGTGATGATCCCGCTATATTGGCCTGGCTTCAGCTTGAGCACGGTATCGCGAGTTCCGGGATCTGTGTTGCGCAGCGACGACTCGGGAACTGTGCCCAGATCGCCGCCGCTGCCGGAGGTTTCTGGATCCTCCGAATAATTCATCGCCAACGTAGCGAAATCATCCCCGCTATCGAGCCGGTTGGAAATCGTCTGTATTTTCTTGCGGGCATCGGCCTCGTTCTGCGCCTTGTTGTTCTGGTTGTGAACTTGCGGATTCGGCGTGGGGGTCACGAAGATTTGGGCAACGTGATATTGCGGCTCGATGAGGTTGAACTCCGACTTGTGCTGCGCAAAATAGTTGTTGATGTCCTGGTCAGTAACGTTGATCTTCGAAGAGACTTCTTTGTTCATTACTTTATCCACCGTAATGGAGCGGCGGATGTCGCGTTTGAAGTCCTCCAGACTGATCTTTTTCTCTTTCAACCGCTGATCGAATTCCTGCTGCGTGTAAGGCGACTTGATCTCGTTCAGCTTGCGATCGACTTCCTCCTCGGTGGCCAGCAGACCGAGTTTTTCGGCGCGGCGCATCACCATCTCATCGTCGATCAACTGGCGCAGAATGTTCAACCGGAGAATGGTAGCCTGCTCGCCGGCGGGAGTCTGCTGAGCGCTGGCCACCTGATTGTCGTAATACTTATCGACGTCGGAACGGAATATCTTGCGCCCATCCACGGTGGCCATAACATCGCCACTCACTTGCGATTTACAGCCAACCAAGGCCACCAGCATCACTGCAATAATCAAGAGCGCTGTTAACCGGCCAGAGTCCGCTTTTCTTTTCAAAGGCAGTTTCTCCCCACAGAGTGATAGTTCGCATACCTCGGGAATAAGCAGCAAGAGCTTCTCCCGCTTGGCTAAAATCACTTGGAAGCCGGTGCCGCAGCGGCGGCAGCCACGTGACTGGGCACGGGCAGGTTGGCATCCTTCAAGGCACGATCCAGCACGGCGCGCAGCTCGCCGACCGGTACCGCGCCGTCGATTTTTTCTCCGTTGATGAATAAAGTTGGCGTAGCTTCCACGCCGACGTGCTCCGCTTCTTTCATCGAAGCCTTCACCGCACTCTCATCTTGTGCTTTGATGCAGGACTGCAGTTTCACGACGTCCACATTGTGTTTCTGGCCTTGCAACATGGTGAGTTTATCGAGCGCTTCCAGCCGGGCCCCCGGCGTCTTCTCGTTGTTCACTTCGTGCTGGTTGGCGTGGATGTAGTCGGCAAAATCCCAGTACGCATCGCTGTTTTGTGAAGCCAAACAATTCGCATCTACCGCAGCGTGCGTCGCCCAGGGATGAATTTCCGCCAGCGGATAATCCTTGTAAACGAAAGTGACGCGATCGCCATATTCTTTCAGAATTTCAGGAAATAAATTTTGGTGCATGCGCGAACAGAACGGGCATTCGAAATCATCGAAATTTACCACTACCACCTTGGATGCTTTTATTCCGCGCGTGGGCCGTCCGATCACGTCGATCTTGCTCATCGTCTCTGCGAAGGGATCCTTGCTCAAGTCAAACTTCGTCATCCGAATCATGGAAGAATGATCTTTGGAAACCAGAAACGTGAGGTCTTGTTTCCGCTCTCCCCCATCGACCGTGACAATCAGCGAGTCATAGTTGGGAAAGTCCGTGCTGGGCGTGGGAGCGCCTACGATCACGTGAACTTCGGCTGGAACTTTGTAGTAAGAGCGGACCTGCCGCTCGATTTTCTTGTTTAGATCGGGCGATGCGGACTGGGCAACACATCCCAGGCAAACCATGAGCAAGAGAACGAAAGAACGTCGGATTAGAGTCACAAAGAACCGCCTGAATATCACGAGTTGAAGGTTGATTATCTCACAGCAACATGCCGGGCGCAGGACCGGCCCGGAACGATCTGATGGGTGAAGAGTGCCCCTCAGCCTGCACGCCGGAACAATTCCGCCGCTGGCAGCAAAGTGTTCATCGATCCGGAGCGGAACCCTTCCAGATCTAGCGTCACAAACTTGAAACCCAGCTCTTTGAATATTCGAGTGAACTCAGCCGCCATCGTTGGGTCAAGAGCTCGATGCAACTCTTCGCGAGCGATTTCAATGCGCACGATGTCACCATGATGCCGCACTCGAAATTGCCGGAAACCTAGTTCACGCAGAGCGTCTTCACCTTTCTCCACCACGGCGAGCGCTTCGCGCGTAACCGGCCGGCCGTATTCGATACGGGACGACAGACAGGCGGAGGCGGGCTTATCCCAGATACGCAGGCCGGCATTCCTCGCGAGCGAGCGAATGTCGTTCTTCGTAAGTCCGCAATCGAGCAGAGGAGCCACAACATGGTGGGCAACAGCTGCCTTTTGACCGGGACGAAAATCGCCCTGATCGTCGAGGTTCACGCCATAGGCGATAGCATCGAAGCCGCGCGCCGCCCGGAGTTCTTCCATCAGCGTAAACAGCTCGTCTTTGCAGAAGAAGCAGCGCTGCGCATCATTGCGCACATATTCCGGAAGGTCAAGTTCCGCGGTCGCGACTACTTCGAGAGGAATCGACTGTTCCTTCGCGAAAGCAACGGCATCGGTAAGTTGGGTGCGCGCGAGACTGGGGGAGTCGGCGATGATCGCCAGCATGTTTTCTCCCAGGGTCTGATGCGCAGCCCAAGCCAAGTAGGCGGAGTCTACACCGCCTGAGTAGGCGACGAGGAGCCGGCTCACTTTGCTCAGTTCCGCCTGCAACTGCGCATTTTTCGCTTCTAGATTCGTTGCCGCGTCCAACATACGGTTATGTTAGCAGGTCAGAACCAGCGACGCCGCAAACCAGCCGGCGTCTTCTCCCGTCTACTTTGGCTGGTAAGATGCCCGGCTAGTACAACCGCTCCTGCGGACGAAGGCTGCCGAAGCCGCCAATGTTAGCCAGAGTAAACGTGAAGCGGAACAGGTTTTCATTCCGAACGTTCGCGACCGTGTAGCTGCGATATTCGACTGTCATTCCGCAACAATCCCAGTTGTAAGTGGTCTGGGCGCTGACAAATTGCAGAAGCTTAGACTCCGCGTCGATGCCAAAACTACTTGCGGCACTGAACCCGCGTTTGCCCGGACGCCCATAACCCAGTGCGGCGCGAAATTGATTGAAGCGTACCGGCTCGACAGAACCTGGGGTCGTACTCACCGTCTGCGAAGGTATCTGCAGGATCGCATCGCCGCCGCCCACGGTCACCTGGCCAATGTGATAGTTCGCCAGCAGAGTGCTGGCGTTGACGCGATTGTTTTGGAAATCAAAATCCATGTCCCATTCCGCATCAGTGCGCGAACTGGTCTCAACCCGCAGACGCGAAACCAGCGGCGAAAGATGGCGCGGCTGCGTTAGAAATGCGATTCCGGTGAGGTCGGCAGTTGTCGTGAATACGTTGCGCTGGCCGGAAATCAGTGCCCCGCCAAAAGTGGGATCGAGAAAATATTTCTGTTCCAGCTCCCAGGTGGCGATCTCTTGAACTTGCGGTTTCGCCTGGCATGGAGGACTCGTCAGCGCGCTGGTGTGCCGCCATGGAATGTTAGACTCCAGTGCTGCACCGCCCACCGTCAGCGCCGACATAATAGCGTCGCAATCCTCAGGCTTGGCCGACGTTCGTTTGGCGTAGAGCCGTGTGACAAAGCCGTACTCCACCTCGTGAGTGTCCGTGAGGACATCGCGCTCATCGAATTTCAAAATATCTGCGAAGTTATTCACCCCGGTCACAAAGCGGTACACCGCCCGTGGCTCGATCACATGCTTCCACTTCCTGCCGAGAAACTCTTTATCGAAGACTCGTTCCAATGGCGGCGGCCGCAGCTCCACTGCGGTCTCGATTGCCTGGCGATTGATAGCATCGCTCACCGCGCGTTCGGGGTTCTGTCCACTTTCTCCCACTAACCTTTGTGTGTAATAGGTTTCGTGCAATATCAGCTCGGGGCGCAGAGACCAGCCCCGAAACAAGAGCGGTAACGAGATTTCCGGATCCAGATCGAAGCGTCCCAACAAATTTGCCGTGCGAAACGGCGGCGTGCATTCAACCGTTCCCGAAGTTGAGCACTGCGGCGGCTCGCTACGGCCGAGGCCTGTGGCGGAGGCGTCGAACGACCAATAAAATGGCGTGCGCCACAATGGGCGATCCACGCTGGAAGACTCCAGACCAGGTACGTGCGAAATCGTGACCACCTGCCCCGGAGTCGTGCTCAAGAAATTTTGGTAGCGCTCCGCATATCCGTTCAGACTGAAACCGTCTGCGGACTTGGACAGAAAAGCATCTGACTTCACTTCCGAATACACGGCCTGGCTGAAAACTTCGTTGAAGGCGAGCCGAAAGAGAAATGAGCTCAGATAATCGATATTGGCGACGGCGCGAAAACTGCCGATGTTTCCTGCCGCGTTCAGCCGCGCATTTTCCCCGCCCTGTTTGACTGGGGGAGAACCAATACCGCGATCAATCACGCCAAAATAATTCAGGTCCACGTAGGAGGTTTCGGTGGGCTGGGCTCGAAACTCCCCGCGCTGCGACCAGCCGCGCAAAGAAAAATACTCGGCACCCAGTGTGGCATCCATCATGCGATTGATCGCCCAGTAATAGGCGTCGCCGATGACATTTCCCTTGGTGGAAGATCGGGCGACCGACGGCAGCAAAAACCCTGACTGGCGGGACTCTTTCTCTACCGGATGAGTCGCGAACGGAAAATAAAGGATGGGAATCCCATGCAGCAGGAACTCGCTGTGGTAGATCTTGGCGTTACCGCCCACATCCACATCGATCTTGCGGGCGTCGAACAACCATTTGGGATGCGGCAATTCGCACGTGGTAATAGTGCCGTCGTAAACCAGGTAATGCTCGGGGCTGTCTTTTTCCACGAGCTTCCCGGTAAAAGAAAACGGCGCGGTTGAAGTGAGAATTACCCGGTTGTCGCGAAAATGCAAGCCTGTGGTGCCAGTAACGTCGTAGAACTTTCCGGTTTCAAGCGCAAAGTTGTAAGTGCCGTGCGAGGCTCGAATGTGGTCGTCGTTGGGACCGCCGTCGAGCGCGAAGTGTCCGGTCGCCGTCGCTTCGCGGGTGTCAGAGTTGAAACTGGCTTCGTCCGCCCGGAGCACATAATTTTCGTAATAGATTTCGACTGCGCCGTGCAACTTATAAACCCCGCCTTGCTCTTCCTGCGAAATGGCGCAGACCGTCGGCGAGTTATCCTTCTGCGCCGCGGCTGCGAGGGAACAGGGTGTTGCAAGCTCCCTTGCTACGGGTGGCAACTGGCTGGTAACTAACGGCGTGAGCAGAAGCAGGTGACAAAGCATTGCCGCCGTGATAAGGAATCTGTTGCGAAGTTTCATCGGAACAAGATTACGGGAGCGAGATCATCCGAGGCCCACAAAAGCAGCGCTCGGACGCCTGGCGGGAATCGTCGTGAACTTAGCACGGCTGTGCCCCGCGAAGCAAAGCCGCACGTTGGCTTGGATTCCACAGCTGTCTTCATGGTTATCCGGATGTGTTTAACTTTTGAGTTCTAGCTTTTGCGTAAAGATCGATTCATGCCTTGCCCGCTTTGTGGTGACATCTGCCGCTGCTCCATCGCCGAATATTCGACGGCATCTCCGCGCTGGCTGAACGACGCTGGCTCGTTCCCTGATTCGGGGCCTTCGCTTGCGTCTATGCAGGGTCAAGCAACGTGCGAGCCTCGTACGGAATCGACTCCGCAACCCGTTTTACCGCGCGAGGACACTGAGGTTGGATCGGATGCCCAGCTCATACCGGAAGAGTCTTCCACGTGGCGCATCGAGGTCTCCCAGAGGCTGAGTCGTTATCAGTCCCGCCGCAAGCCGCGAGCGCCGCGCTATCCGTCGTTGCGGTTAAAATTTGATGTCGGCGATTCCGCCGCCCCTGTGGCCGGCATCCCTGTGGACTCGCATTCTTTCCCACAAGCCATGTCCAGGGCCTCCAACCACGCATTTGCTTTGGATGAGTTTTCCGACAGCTGCCGGGACGCGGTCGACACTTTGGCAGTTGAACCATCGATTCCAGACGACGCGTACACCAGCCCGGGAGGGTTGCGACGAAATTCTAACTCCACCACGGTTGCCGCCGCTGCATCCGCCCCGCCAACCACAGCAAAGATCATCGAGTTCCCGCGCTCGTGGGCTCCGCCCGTACCTCCGCTGGACGAACTGGCGGAGCCGGTGATGAGCCGTCCCCGCATTCTGGAGGCTCCGGAAATTGTGCCTCCGCCTCCCGCGCTCGGTGGAATCACGATTGATCCTGCTCCGCAGCCAGAATTTGAGAAGCGCCCGGGAATCGACTTTCCGCTGCAAAGCGCTCCCTTAGGACAGCGGATTCTCTCCGCATTTCTCGACGGCATCATCATCGTTGCCGCTTGTGCTCTTTTCGGTCTTATTTTTTGGAAAATGACGGCCTCGCGTCCACCCCAATTCCAGCTTGTGGGTATGGCGGCGGGGGTCTTGGGAGTGTGCTGGGCCGCGTATCAATACTTGCTGTTGGTTTACTCGGGTGCGACTCCGGGTCTACGATTGGCTCGGCTCCAGTTGGCTCGCTTCGATGGAAGTCCGGCTGGCCGCCGGCTACGCCGCTGGCGCGTTCTCGCGTCTTTTCTTTCCGCGGCTTCTCTCGGCATGGGATACGCTTGGGTTTTCCTCGACGAAGACTCCCTCTGTTGGCACGATCGCATCACGCACACCTACCTGGGAGCAAAGCGCACCAAGAACGCCGCGGAGAAGGCGCGCGAATCGGCTTGACTTCCGCCTCCTACGTACTCTAGCGGTGCCGCGTCCAGCTTGGCCTATGCTATCTTCAATAGGTTTACTTTATAAGCGGTTCGCGCACTCGTTGAAGCATGGCTACATCCGTTGAGGGGTCCAAACCGGTCATAAAGGTTTTCGTCGCCACCACGGTGATGCTAACCTTCATCTCCTTCTGGCGCGCCTCCGCCATCGTTCTCGCAGACCTTGCCTCCTCCGCTTATTACGCCGGCGGCAACGCCGAAAAAGTAATTGGAAAGAGCGCTCCCTGGTTCATCCTCGCGGTCATGCTGTTCAGCTATGCCGTGCGGGCGTTATACATCGAGTCTAGCAGCATGTTCGTACGCGGCGGCGTGTATCGCGTCGTCAAAGAAGCGATGGGCGGCGGGTTGGCCAAGTTCTCAGTCTCGGCTCTGCTCTTCGATTACGTCTTAACTGGTCCCATCAGCGCCGTTTCCGCCGGGCAATACCTGGCTGGCTTCATCAAAGACATGGGCGAGTACATGCACCGCCCTTTGCATTTTTCCGACGACCACTTCGCTGCGGGTTTGGCGGTGATCGTTGTCGTCTACTTCTGGTGGAAGAACACGCAGGGCATGCATGAATCCAGCCAGAAGGCGCTGCAGATCATGGTGATCACCACAGTGATGGTGGTGATTCTGCTGATCTGGTGCACTATTACGGTTTTGCGCGCGCCGATTCAGCTACCTCCAAATCCCTTGCACGCGGGTGTAGTTCCCCTGAATAAAGAGTCTCTCGGCTGGCTCTACTCGAGCCCATGGCTCAGCCATCTCACGTGGATTATCGCCTTCGTCGGCTTCGGACACTCCGTGCTCGCGATGAGCGGTGAGGAGACTCTAGCTCAAGTCAACCGGGAAATCGAGCATCCCAAGCTCAAGAACCTCGAGAAGACGGGCCTTGTAATTTTCGTCTATAGCCTCCTGTTCACGTCACTGGTTTCGTTTTTTGCGGTGATGATTATTCCCGACAAGGTGCGCCCAGATTACTTCGCCAACCTGATTGGCGGCATTGCGATGTATCTGTCCGGCCCGGAGAGCTTGAAACTTCTCTTCCATGGTTTTGTAGTGCTGGTCGGCGTTCTAATTTTGGCTGGAGCGCAGAACACTTCCATCGTTGGCGCGAATGGCGTCTTGAACCGCGTGGCGGAGGATGGCGTGCTCACCAGTTGGTTCCAGAAGCCGCATCACCGCTTCGGAACCAGCTACCGCATCATCAACCTGATCGTGGGCATGCAGCTGCTGGTGATCTTCCTCAGCCTGGGTAACGTGTACGTGCTGGCCGCGCTGTACGCGTTTGGCGTGATCTGGAGCTTCGCCATGAAGTCAATCGCGGTGCTTGTGCTGCGCTTCACCGAGCCCGGAAACCGGGCCTGGAAAGTGCCGGGCAACCTGCACATCGGCAAGACCGAAGTTCCCGTGGGTCTGTTTCTCATCTCCGGTGTACTGCTGATCACCGCTATCGTCAACCTCTTTACCAAGTATCAGGCCACGATCGCCGGAGTGATTTTCAGCGCGGTGTTCTTCACCATCTTCACGCTCTCTGAGCGCCATGTCACCAAGGAGCGCCACGGCAAGCCGGAGCAACTCGACCAGTTCCGCGTCTACGGCAATCAGGAATTGGGCAGCGGCGCGATGGGAGTGCGCCCGGGAAATATTCTGGTCGCGGTGCGCGACCCCCGCAATCTTTACTATCTGCGCCAGGTACTGGCTCACACTAACACGGCCAAGAACGATGTCATCGTGATGAGCGCGCGCCTCTACCATCGCGAGCACAGTTTCAGCGGCAGCGCTGTCGTCGAAGCCAGCCAGGTCTTTGACCACTACGAACAAGAACTCTTCACCGCGGCCGTCGCCGTCGCCGAAAAAGAGGGTAAGCCGATTTCGCTGCTGGTAGTCCCGGCGACCGATGTCTTCGAAGCCATCATGGTAACTGCAGCGCGCCTGGATTCCGCTCGCGTCATTTGCGGACTCTCGAATAAGCTGACGTCCGATGAACAGGCGAAACTCACCGGAGACGCCTGGGAGCGCATGCCCGAACCTCGTCCGCGGCTGTGTCTCGAAGTTTATGCTCCAGACGGAAGCGTCCGCGAGTACACGATCGGACCGCATACCCCGCGCCTCCGTCCGCAGGACGTTGAGCTTATGCATAAGCTCTGGCTTAACATCACCACCGATCCGAAGTTCGCCGGAGCACACCATTACCACATCGTGGCGCTCGCTTTGGAAGAGTTACAGCGCGAACTGGGGACCGAACAACGGACACGGCTTCTGCAGAAGCTATTGGAAGAAATGAACCGCCGAGAAGGCGGCGGCGAATCGCCTGGCCCTGACTAACACCGCTCAACCGTCCTCTGGGGTAAACTGCATCGCAGTGAGAACCTCGAACGCCCTTATTTCTTAAGAAGATTTGCTAGCGATTCTCCTAACTCCCGATACCGAAACGGATAGCCGGTCGAGATCAGCTTGAGAGGTTCGACCTTCTGGCTTGCCAGCAATAGCTCTTTCCCCATCTCGCCAAAGACCGCCTTCACGGCGAAGGCAGGAAGCGGGAAAATGGCCGGACGCGACAGCACGCCGGCGAGGATTCCCGCGAAATCCGCGTTAGTCACTGGCTTCGGCGCGACCATGTTGATCGCGTCCTGCAGCAAATCATTCTTCAAGATATGGTGGATCGCGCCCACCATATCCTGCACGTCAATCCAGCTCATCCATTGCCGCCCGGAGCCGGTCCGCCCGCCCATCCCCAGCTTAAACGGCATCAGCATGGCGCCTAGCGCGCCGCCTTTGGGGCTAATGACGATTCCCGTCCGCAAGTTCACGGTGCGTATGCCAGCCTGCATGGCAGGCATGGTTGCTTCCTCCCACGCTCCGCAAACCTCAGCGAGAAAACCTGTTCCCGGGGCACTCTCTTCGGTTAAGAGTTCATCGCCACGGTCGCCGTAGTAGCCAATGGCTGAACCGCATACGAATACCTTGGGCTTCTCTTCAGCCTGCGCTAAAGCTAGCGTCAGATTCGATGTGCCAATGGCGCGGCTATCTCGAATCTTCAATTTCTTGTCTGCAGTCCAACGCCCGAAGATGCTCTCTCCCGCAAGGTGAATCACGGCGTCGAAGCCGGAGACCGTGTCAGGCTCGATCAGCCTCGCCGGGTCCCACGAAATCTGCCCCTCAGCTGCAGCCGTGCCGCGCACCAGCCGTACCACGGACCATCCAGCCGTACGCAGGGAAGGAAGAAGCGCGGCTCCGATTGGTCCCGAGACCCCACTGACAAGAATTCTGGAATTCATAACTTACCGATTTTCACTTTAGCAGTCGCGAAGCAGGCCAACAACCTGCCGCTAATTTTGAAAGTATTGAAGGGAACGAACGGCAAGAAAAGGCTCTCGCTCTCTATGGAATAAATTCGGCTTCGACCGGTTATGAGCTTCGAGGCGACTGGAATAGTCGTCTCCACGGAGCTGATATCCTTGCATCCTTTCGGTCTGAAGACTCTGCTACTCGCCCAGCTGCCCGCTTCGTGCGGGCATTCCCGGCGCATCTCGTTTAAGCTCGCTGCTGTTGCGGGCTATAATCGTGCATGGCGAGCTTGCGCCAACAGATCGCGACCACCGCTCTCACGCTCACCAAGTTCCGCGAGTTGATGAAGCGGATTGCGGAGAACCGTCCGCATGACGATCTGTCGATCGTTAAAAAAGCCTACGACTATTCCTTAAAGCACCACGAAGGCCAGGTGCGCGCCTCAGGCGAACCCTATCTCGTACATCCGCTGGAAGTGGCGCTGGTATTGGCCGAAATGAAGATGGACCCGGTCGCCATTGCCGCCGGGCTGCTGCACGATTCCGTCGAAGATACTTCCGTCACCATCGTTGACATTCGCAAAGAATTTGGCGAGCAGGTCGCACATATCGTCGAAGGCGTCACCAAGATCAGCAAAATTGACTTTGCCACTCGCGAAGAGGCCCAGGCCGAGAACCTGCGCAAAATGATGCTCGCGATGGTCGATGACATCCGCGTGGTGCTCATCAAACTCGCCGACCGTCTGCACAACATGCGCACGCTCGAGCACTTACAGCCCGATCGACAGCGCAAGATCGCCGAAGAGACGCTCGAAATTTACGCCCCCATCGCACACCGGCTGGGCATGGGAAAGATTCGCGGCGAACTGGAAGACCTCGGCTTCCGCTTTCTTGACGCCGAGGGGTACGAGCAAGTGGAGAAAGCCGTCAACGCCCGCCGCAAACAGGGTGAGGCTTTTCTCTCGAAGATGCAGACGATCATCAACGACAAGCTGAAGGAGGCGGGCATCCAGGCGAAGGTGGAGAGCCGCATCAAACGCCTCTTCAGCATCCACAAGAAGCTGCAACGGCAGCGTATTTCGGTCGATCAGGTTTACGACCTCTTTGCCATGCGCATCATCACCCGCTCTCTGCAGGACTGTTACGCCGTGCTTGGGATCATTCACAACATCTGGCGTCCGGTGCCGGGGCGCATTAAAGATTTCATTGCGATGCCGCGCCCGAATTTTTATCAGTCGCTGCATACTTCCGTGATCACCGAAGACGGAACGCCTTTCGAAATCCAGATTCGCACCGAAGAAATGCACAAGATGGCCGAAGAAGGCATCGCGGCCCATTGGAAATACAAAGATGGTCCGGTCTCGGCGCAGGACGAGCAGCGTCTCGCCTGGCTGCGGCAGGTAGTCGAGTGGCAGCGAGACGTAAGCGATCCCAACGAGTTTCTCACGGCGCTCAAAGTCGATCTCTATCCTGAAGAGGTTTACACCTTCACTCCCAAGGGCAAGGTTGTTGTGCTTCCGCGCGAGGCTACGCCGATCGACTTTGCCTACACCATCCACACCGAGGTCGGGCATACCTGCGTTGGCGCGAAAGTGAATGGCCGCATGGTGCCGCTGCGCCACAAATTGCACTCCGGTGACATTGTCGAGATCCTCACCCAGGCCGGCCATAAACCCAGCCGTGACTGGCTTGGGCTGGTCAAGTCATCGCGCTCGCGCAACAAGATCAAGCACTGGCTCAACGTTCACCAGCGGGAGCGATCCATTGAAATTGGACGCAAGCTTATCGAAAAAGAAGCGCGCAAATACCGCATTGCACTTAAAGAGATTAAAGACGAGGACCTGCTGAAAGTTGCCGGTGGCTATGGGCTCGGCAAAGTCGATGATCTTATGTCCGGCATCGGCTACGGAAAATATTCCGCGCGGCAGGTACTGGCGCGGGTTTTGCCGGCGGGCGCCACTCCTTCGATGGCTGGCGAGATCGAAGCCGAAGGACTTTCAAACAAGCCCGGAGCCATTGCCAGCGTCGTCCGCCGCGTGTTCGGCGATCACAACGCCATCATGGTCAAAGGCCAGGGAGATATGCTGGTCTACCGCGCGCGCTGTTGTAACCCCATCCGCGGAGAAAGTATTGTCGGCTACATTACACGCGGCAAGGGAGTAGCAGTGCATGCGGTGAATTGTCCCAACATCACCAATCTGATGTACGAACCGGAGCGCCGCATCGACGTGGAGTGGGCGCGCGACGAGAGTACGCCCGCGGCGTACCCCGTAAAGTTGACGGTTTATTGCGACGACAAGTTTGGAATGCTCAAACACATCACCGGCGTCATCGGCGATGCGCAAAGCAATATTCGCAACATCGGCGCGCACACCGAAAACAGCCAGGCCAGCGTGGAGATCGTCCTCGATATCTCCGACCTCAAGCATTTGGAAGCGATTATGGCGGGGCTGCGGAAGATTCCGGGCGTGTATGAGGTGCAGAGGCTGCAGAAGATCTAGAGGCAGTTTCCAGTTTCCAGTTACCGGTTATGAGCACATCGGCCCGTAAGCACGACCCGGCTGAGCCCTTAAAGACCGTAACGTCGTCTATTTGAACATGTTCATTTTTATCTTGACAGATGCCCGAGAGAGGTCCATTATCGATTTGAACATGTTCAAATATGCGATCTACTAGAGGAGATCGTCATGTATATCGTCGGATGCTACGTCAGCTACCTGTTGATTAGCCTAGCCGTGACCATCTGGGTGGCGCATACGCTGCACAAAAACGGAAGGATATTCCTAGTCGATGCCTTTCACGGCAATGCTGAACTCGCCGACTCCGTTAACCATCTACTGGTAGTCGGTTTTTGCCTGATAAGCGTCGGTTACATAGGGTTTCCCCTGAATGGATACGTGACCCTCGACACGCGCCGAGCGGCGATCGAGCTGGTGAGCGGCAAGACTGCAGGGCTTCTCCTCCTACTCGGGGTTACCCTCTTCTTTGACGCATTTCTACTTACGCGTGTTCGCGGCAATGCGATAGCGATGGAGTCTCGAAGCCCCTCTTCTAGTCCAGCGTCTCGAGCATAGCCATGAAGCGAACGCCCGCAGCGAGCACGAAGAAATCCGAGGAGACTCAGAACCGCATTCTCGAAGCCGCGTTAGTCCTGTTCCGCGAGCGCGGCTTCGAGAAGACAACCATGCGCGACATTGCAGAGAAGTCCGGGCTGGCGCTGGGGGCTGCATATTACTACTTCGATTCGAAGGACGCGCTGGTTATGGAGTTCTATCAGCGCGCGCAACGAGAACTCGATCCTTTGCTGGAGGATGCTCTCTCGAAAGCCAAGGGACTGGAAGAGTGCTTGCGGGCAGCCATCGAAGTGAAGTTCCGGTACTTTGCTCCCAACCGAAAACTGATGGGAGCGCTGTCCGCGCATATTGATCCGCAACATCCGTTATCGCCGTTCAGCGAGGAGACTCGCGCCATACGCGAGCACGATATGGGATTTCTTGCCGCGGCGGTTGACGGCGCGAAGGTCCGGATTCCCGACGACCTGAGACTGCATCTGCCGCGCGTGTTGTGGCTCTATCAGATGGGACTGTTGCTGTTTTGGGTATATGACTCTTCATTCGAACAGACTAGAACTAAACAGTTGGCCCAGAAGAGCCTGTCGATCGTGGTGAACCTGATCAAGTTTTCGAGTCTGCCGTTAATGCGCCCGGTGCGAAAGTTGGCGACGGATTTGTTAGAGATCGTTTATGGAGATGAACCGAACGTTTTGGAGGTGATGCCGTGAGAATCGTTCTGGCTGGCGGTACTGGGCAAATTGGGACGCTGCTCGCCCGTCACTTCCACGAGCGCGGCCACGAGGTTGTGGTGATCGCGCGATCGGCTCGGCCTGCGCCATGGCGAGTGATTCAGTGGGACGGCGCCACGCTGGGCGATTGGACTCGCGAACTGGAGAGTACCGATGTCCTCATCAATCTGGCGGGCCGTAGTGTGAATTGCCGTTACAACGCCGGGACGCGGAGAGAAATTATGGATTCCCGGGTGAAGAGTACTCTTCTGCTCGGGCAAGCGGTTACTCAACTAAAACATCCGCCTCGCTTGTGGATGAACGCCAGCACTGCCACCATCTATCGGCATGCCCTGGATCGGGCGATGGACGAAGATACTGGCGAGATCGGTGGGAACGAGCCGAATGTTCCTGCCAGTTGGCGCTTCAGCATCGACGTTGCAACCAGTTGGGAAAAGGCATTTTTCTCAGCGGTTACCCCGCAGACTCGGAAGATCGCGCTGCGCAGTGCCGTGACCCTGAGCCCAGACCGGGGAGGTATTTTCGCCGAGTTGCTGTGGATGGTCCGCCTTGGAGCGGGAGGCACAGCGGGCTCGGGAGATCAGTTTGTTTCGTGGATTCACGGGACCGATTTCATTCGCGCCGTGGAGTTCTTGGTCGATCATGAAGAGATTGACGGCATAGTCAACGTAGCCGCACCTGGCCCACTCCCTAATCGCGACTTTATGCGTGCACTGCGGCAAGCATGGGGAACATGGGTGGGTGTCCCCGCTCCCACGCCCGTACTCGCACTCGCCGCGGTGTTTCTGCGCACGGAAACCGAACTTATTTTAAAGAGCCGCCGGGTTGTTCCGGGACGGCTCCTGCGAGCGGGATTTGAGTTTCAGTTTCCGAAATGGCCGGAGGCGGCCAAGGATCTGGTAGCGCAGTGGCGCGAAAGGACCTAGTGAGCAGCAGTTAGCTGACGATCTGAACGCTTGGTGCTCCCTAGGTTATAATCTGGCACCGATGAACCTGACCTCTGGCGCGCGGCTGGGCCCGTACGAGATCGTTTCCCCTTTGGGCGTAGGCGGGATGGGCGAAGTTTATCGCGCCCGCGATTGCCGTCTAAAACGTGAAGAGGTTACGGGATTGAAGTAGAAACTTATTCTTTCGGTTTGGTCGCTAGCGATCAATTAGGTTTTACTGACCATTAGCTACTACCACTGGTTTCCATGATGCGCGAAGCCATCGCAACCAAAGACGCTCCACAGGCCCTCGGGCCCTACTCACAGGCCATTAAGGCGAACGGGTTCATATTCGTTTCTGGCCAGTTGGCCATCGATCCATCCACTCAACAGGTCATCAGCGGAGACATGGCAGCCCAAACTGACCGCGTTCTGCGCAATGTGTCGGCGATACTGGAGGCCGCCGGCAGCACCCTCGACAAAGTGGTCCGCGTCTGCGTCTTCCTCAAAAGCATGGACGACTTCGCCGCCATGAATGAAGTTTACGGCAAATATTTTCTCTCGATTCGACCGGCTCGCTCCACCGTCGGAGTGGCGCGACTGCCCAAAGATGTACTGGTAGAAATCGAAGTGATCGCGCTAGCTTGAGAGGAATCGAACCGGAGCACAATTCGCTTAGTGCTCAGCCAATCTCTAGTAAGTTCAATGCATATCGAAGTGATCGTTACAAAATCAGCAACCCCCTTGTGTACCTTTGTACCCCTGTGTGTTTAAGATTGTGGTTAAGGTACTTTGCAAGGAGACAAACATGACGAAGTATGTCGCGGCGATTGCAATCATTCTGGCGCTGACGGCGGTTCTTTTCGCGCAAAGCGCGGCCAAAAAATCTACGACTCCCAATACCAATGCTCCCACCAAAGTGACTGGCGATGGAGTCAAGACGCCTTCCGGGCTAATCTATTGGGACATCCGCGTCGGCAATGGCGACGTCGCCAAGGAGGGCAGCCACGTCCGGGTGCATTACACAGGTTGGCTTACCACCGGCAAAAAGTTCGACAGTTCGGTTGATGCCGGAAAGCCGTTCGATTTCACCATCGGCAATGGCGAAGTGATCAAAGGCTGGGATATAGGAGTTGCCGGGATGAAAATTGGCGGGAAACGCCAGCTGCGGATTCCTCCCGACCTAGGCTATGGCGCGGAGGGCACTCCCGGTGGCCCGATCCCGCCCAATGCCACTCTAATCTTCGATGTGCAATTGCTGGGTGTGCAATAGAAAACGGCGGTCTCGGGTGTTAGGTCATAGGTCTTAGGCGCGTAGGGATTCCACTGCGGTGAAGGCCTGGCACTGAGACCTAAGACCTGCTTCTCTACGCTTTAACTACTTTGCCGCTGCGCAGGCAGGACGTGCAAACGCGCATGTGTTTCGTGGCGGCGCCCACGCGGGCGTGGACCGGACGCAGATTGATGTTCCAGCGCCGCTTGGTCACGTTATGGGCGTGGCTGATTCGGTTTCCGAATTGCGGCTTTTTGCCGCAGATATCACATTGTTGTGCCATGACTGCTAGAGATCCTTTCAGGGCTTAGCGAAACCACTATTTTACCGGATTGTGCCGCTTTCCGACAATTCAGATGTAGGGACAGTCGCCGTTTCGACAGCTCGGGTAGGCACCCGGCTGTCCGGTCGCGAAGCTCGACTCAGTCTCGCCACTACATTTCTCCTATGCGATACTGAATTCATGCAGTCTCCGCTTCAAACTCCCACCGCGGCCACGGATCCGAAATCGGTGAAGGTCGATCTTACGGGCGGAACGGGCGTGCACATCGACTGGAAAGACGGCCACGTTTCGCACTACAACTTCGTCTACCTGCGTAACGCCTGCCCCTGCGCCATGTGCGAAGAAGAGCGCGGCAAGGCTGGCCGCCGCTATGGTGAGGCGCCCAAACTCGCTCCCGGCGCTTTGCCCATGTTCAAGCCAGCGGCGAAACCGATCTCAGCTGAGGGCGTGGGCAAGTACGCGATTAAATTTACCTGGAACGATGACCATGACCTCGGCATTTACTCGTGGAAGCTTCTCCGGGAAGTCTGCCCGTGCGCGGAGTGCACAGCGCAGACCGGAGCCGAGGAGTAGCACGTCGAGCCTATCGACTTGTCAAATATGCAAGAAGGCAAATTCAGCAGAACTGCGCAGCGGGTGGCGATTCGCCGCGCGGCGCACCAGGTTCTCGACCATCCCAGAGTGCTCGACGATCCATTGGCTCTGCGCATCATCGGTGTTGAAACGGCGGAAGAACTTAGGGCCAATCCGAAAGAGAACCACAAATTTTCCCGCGCCTTCCGTGCCTTCATGGCGGCGCGCAGCCGCTACGCCGAGGACGAACTCGCACGCGCCGTCGAACGCGGGGTGTCGCAATATGTGATATTAGGCGCAGGCCTCGATACCTTCGCCTACCGCAATGGTCATCCCGAGTTACGGGTATTCGAAGTTGATCATCCCGCCACACAGGACTGGAAACGTGAGCAACTGCAAGCAGCGGACATTTCGATCCCGCAGTCGGTCACTTTTGTTCCGGTGAACTTCGAACAGCAAACTCTCGCGGATGGACTTGGAAGGTGCGGATTCGATGCAGGCGCGACCGCTTTCTTCTCATGGCTGGGCGTTACACCTTATCTCACTCACGAAGCCTGCATGGCCACTCTGAGTTTCATTGCCAGGATGCCGGCGGGCAGCGGCGTGGTCTTCGATTTTGCAATCGATCCCACTCTGCTCAACGCGGGACAAAGAGAGGCGCTCGATGCGCTCTCAGCACGCGTGGCCGGATATGGAGAGCCATTTCAATTATTCTTCGATCCCGCAAAATTGCAGAACGAACTAAATGGTCTGGGATTCCGTCGCACCGAGTTTCTGCAAGGTGAGCAAATTAACGCGCGCTACTTCAACGACCGATCTGACAATCTTCGTGTACGGGGCGGCTTGGGACATCTGATGGGCGCGTGGGTGTAAGGCATGAAAAAAAGACGAAGGGCCCGATTTCTCGGGGCCGTTAGATTCGGGCAACTAGAGCACCTTGCGACTCTTTTCAGCATATGCCGCCGAGATTCTCAGTCAAGTTACTTTTGTAGAAGCTATCCTTAGCTTTCACACCCCACAGAACCTGCCGTTCCGAAAACGGATCCCAGTCCCGGTGCAGCCTCATGTTGTCGACCACTGCAGTGATTACTTCGGTTACGTCGCCAGCGGTGGGCAGTTCTCTCATACTCTTACTCGTCTAGCGCCCCGGGGGAACGAACGATGCGGAAAAGCGGTGCTGCCTCCATCCCGCCCAACACCGAGATGAGCCGGATTAGTGTCGGTCGATTAACCGGCCTTTGGTCCAGCATCCCGGGCTACGATCTGATCGAAAGGCTGATCGACGTTTTTGCGTCTAGGCAAAGGGTCAGGTTAATTATCACAAGCGACGATTACTGCGAGATCCGAGTTCTTTGGGGCGCATTCGAATTCGCGAGAGGATCAAAGCGTGAATTCCTTATTGAAGGCGGCCCTGGGTTCTGCGAGGCGACACTGAAGGCGATGGAAGGATCAAAGCGAACGGTGAAGGTGGTCGAGAGAATTCTGGCATAGCTCGGGGCCGCATATTACGCGCGAACGCAGGGAAGTAGGAGGACATTCTGTGCGGCGTAGTTCGCAAATGCTTATCAGCTACGTAATACTGTAATACTCCTCGATAATAATTGGTTCAAGATTTCGCCCAAGCGGCCCGTTAAAAATGCGGCTTGGAGTCGCGCCTTCAGGCTTATCATCCTACTGTCGAGCTGGATCATAGAAGGTCGCTGTCTCGTCACCCATTTTGATTAATTCAAAGCCTTATTCACCTGTAAAATCAAATCATCAGCTCCGGAGCCACTTCCGCATTGTCTTTTCTCGATCAACTCAATCCGCAGCAGCGCGAGGCCGTCGAAACCACCGAAGGCCCGGTACTGATCCTCGCCGGCGCGGGCAGCGGTAAGACACGGGTCATCACGTATCGCATCGCCTACCTTATCGAGCACGTCGGAGTGATGCCGGAATCGATTCTGGCAATGACCTTCACCAACAAAGCGGCCGCCGAAATGGGCGCGCGCGTCGAAAAGCTTGTGGGCGGACTCAGCATCGCCAAACCGGTCATCTCGACGTTTCATTCTTTCTGTGTGCGCGTTCTTCGCCGCGATATTGAAGCTCTGCAAATTCCTTCAGCCACGCCCGGTCAACCTGGGCTTCCTGGGAAGATCGGCCACACGAAAAAATTCGTCATCTACGACGAAAGCGACATGCAGGCGGTGGTCAAGGGGATCATGAAACGCCTCGGCCTCGACGACAAGCAACTCACGCCGCGTATTGTGCTGTCGCGCATTTCGTGGTCGAAAAATCACATGCTCGATCCGCAGGAGCTTTACCTGCAGTCGGCCGATCCCAAGACGGAGAAGATCGCGCATCTGTTCGAGGAATACCGCAAGGAACTGCGCAAGGCGAATGCCCTCGATTTCGACGATCTTCTCCTGGAAGCCACCCGGCTTTTAAAGACGTCTGCGCCGGTGCGAGAGTATTACAACCGCCGATTTCAATATGTGATGATCGACGAATATCAGGATACGAACCGCCCGCAGTACGAACTCATGCGAATGCTTGCTGGTACGCGCCACAACGTTTGCGCGGTCGGCGATGAAGATCAGTCGATTTATTCCTGGCGCGGCGCCGACATTCGCAACATTCTGGAGTTCGAACAGGATTTTCCCGAAGCAAAGATTATTCGCCTCGAACAAAACTACCGCTCAACCCAGAATATTTTGCAGGCTGCCTCGTCCGTGGTCGCGAATAACCTCCGCCGCAAAGGCAAGAATCTTTGGACTTCGCGCCAGGGCGGCACAAAAATCGGTTATTACGAAGCTCCCGATGGCGAAAACGAGGCGCTTTTCGCCGCCGATCACATCGCAAAATATTTGCGTGAAGCCGGTCGTGCTAAACACTCCGGCGGCGAGACTCCGCGCGCCGCCGTGCTCTACCGTACGAATTCGCAATCGCGGCTTTTTGAAGAGGCGATGCGCCGCTACGGCCTCAAGTATCACGTGGTCGGCGGATTCTCATTCTACGAGCGCGCTGAAATCAAAGACATGATCTCGTACCTCAAAGTCATTCAGAACCCCGACGATTCGATCTCGCTGCTGCGCGTCATCAACACGCCCACGCGGGGCATCGGCAAAGGCACCATCGAAACCATTGAACGTCTCGCGCTCGAAACCGGATTGTCGTTATGGGGCGCACTCGGTGAAGCGGTTCGCCGTCAACTCCTGCCTCCGCGCGCGCTGGCGGCGCTGAAGAGCTTCCAGCAGTTGATCCAGGATGCGCAAGCGATGTTAGCGGGAACCTTTGCTGAACACCTCGAAGAAGAAAGCGCAGAGGCAAGTGTGGCGCAGGCGTCATCGCCCGAGTTGTTGGAAGCACCACAATTCATACACGCTGCCGCTGATGACCCCGGCAATGATGATGCAGCTGCATTCGATCCATCTGAGTTCGAAAATGCGGCCTTCGATTTCGGCGGAGCGTACGGCGTGCCCGACGAAGAGAACGTCGTCAGCGAAGGAGCCGCCAACAAACCGCCGGCGGTATTCGAGAATGAAAGCGCGCTCAGCACTGGCGATGCTGAAACCGCGAGTCCATTTCCTGGTCCCACGGTGAGCACTGCGGACATTCTCAAGTTCCTCATCGACCGCACCGGCTACATCAAGCTGCTCGAAGCCGAAGATACGCCCGAAGCGTTCTCGCGCATTGAAAACCTGCACGAACTGGTGAATGCCGCTATGGACTCGCGCGACCGCGGCGAAACGCTCGACCAGTTTCTCGACCACGCCGCCCTCATCAGTGACGCCGATGACTATGACGAGCGGTCGCAAGTCACCCTGATGAGCTTGCACGCAGCCAAGGGTCTCGAGTTCCCTCTAGCCTTCCTCAGCGGGCTCGAAGAAGGACTCTTCCCGCACTCGCGCACAATGCTGCAGCCCGACGACGTCGAGGAGGAGCGCCGGCTCTGCTACGTCGGCATGACCCGCGCCATGGACCAGTTGATCCTTACGCGCGCCGTCTACCGCCGCCGATATGGCACCGACATGCCAGAAGCGAGCGTGCCGTCGAGATTCTTGGAAGAAGTTCCGGCGCCGTTGATCGAGGAACTAGGAGGACGACGTACAGCTCGAACCGGCACAGGCTATGCAGACGGGGGGCATGTAGGAACGGGCACTTATCCCCGTCCAGCGGGACGCGGCCAAAGGGCCTACGAGACAGGCGATACCCACTATTCCTACGAAGACGAAGACCAGAGCGCAAGCTGGAAGCGCAATGGCGGGCAAACCAACCCGCAGAAAAGTACGGCTCCAGCCAAGCCCTACAACTCCATCGAGAACATCGCGGAGTTCTTCGCGTCGCGCGGCAAGAAGTTTACCGTCCCAAAAATGCCGGCGGAAGAGCCCGCCGGCAAGCGCGGATTCCGTCCTGGCCAGAAGGTGCGGCATCCCAAATATGGCGAGGGAACGGTCTACCAGCGAGAAGGAGAAGGCGAAGAAGCCAAGATTACGGTACAATTCCCTCGCTTCGGATTGAAGAAATTAGTGGAGAAGTACGCGCAGTTGGAGCGGGCTTGAGAGCGATTTGGTAATTTTGTAATCGGGTAATTACCCAATTACAAAATCCTAGTTCCAAGAAAGCAATCATGGCAAACACAGCAGAGCTGACAAAAGAAGAACGTAAGAAGTCGAAACGCGCCGCGCGTAAGAAGTCGAAAGCGGAAAAGCCCAAGAAGCCCCGCGATTACGCCCGCGGATCGAAGAAGCGCAAGGTGAAGAAGCTGGCTCGTGGCCAGTCGAAGCGGTAAGCGGCAAGTTAAGAGCTCGGCGTTTAGCCGGGGCGATTCCTGAACAAAGGGAGATCGGCCCCGGCTAAGTGCTAGTTGCTAACTGCTAATTGCTGTTCAGGAGACAACCACCACTTGTCCGAATCGTCATCGTCCACGGAACCCACCGCCACGGTTCGCACCTCTGACAACCAGCTATTCTGCTGCAAGTCGATCGACAAACTGATTTCCGAATCTGAGGCTCCCGGGCAGCGGCTGCAAAAAACCCTCGGCCCCTGGTCGTTGACGGCCCTGGGCATCGGCGCAATCATCGGCTCGGGAATTTTTATTCTCACTGGCACAGCCGCAGCCGGCGAATATTTTCAGACCCCATCGATCCTGCATGCACAGGCGCTCGACGTAATCATAAATTTATTGCGCACCGGCAGCACGGCGGGAGCGCTCATGCACGGACGCCCGCCCGCCGGACCATCAATCGCGATTTCGTTTCTCCTGGTCGCGATCGCCTGTAGCTTCGCTGGCCTCTGCTATGCCGAACTCGCGTCGATGATTCCGATTGCCGGCAGCGCTTACACATACTCATACGCCACACTCGGCGAAATTTTTGCCTGGATTATTGGCTGGGATCTCATCCTCGAATATGTAGTCTCGAACGTCGCAGTCGCGGTTGGCTTTGCCGGTTATATAAAAGCGCAGCTGGCGGTATTCGGCGTTAACTTGCCAGAAAAGCTTGCCAGTCCGGTCTGGGCTGGCGGACAGGCGACGGGCGCCTATTTCAATCTCCCCGGCTTCCTCATCGTTTTCATTCTCACGCTGCTGCTGGTGCGCGGAGTGAAGGAGTCGGCGGAGACCAACAACATCATGGTGGCCGTGAAAATCGGCGCCATCCTGACCTTCCTGGTCGTCGGTGGGATGCTTGTAAAACCCGCGAACTGGGTGCCCTTCGCGCCTTCCGGCTTCGCCGGAATCGTTACCGGAGGGGCCATCGTTTTCTTCACCTACATCGGATTCGATTCGGTCTCCACCGCCGCTGAGGAATCGCGCAATCCACAAAAAGATTTGCCCTTCGGCATCATCATGTCATTGGTGGTCTGCACGCTGCTCTATATGGGCGTTGCCGTCGTCCTGCTCGGCATGATGAAGTACACAACCTTCGTGTCCGGTGCGGCCGCCGAAGCGCCCGTGGCTTACGCGATGAAGTATCTGGGCGTGCACCCGATCTTCCGCTCGGTCATTGTGATCGGAGCTCTGACCGGCATGATCTCGTCGTTGCTCGTGTTTCAGTACGGACAGGCAAGAATCTGGTATGCCATGTCCCGCGACGGCTTGCTGCCGAAGCTGTTCTCCGCGGTGCACCCGAAATATAAAACGCCGCACTGGTCGACCTGGATCGCCTGTTTCGCCGTAGGGATTCCCGCGGGCCTCGTCGACATTGGAGACGCCGCCGACCTCGCTAACATCGGGACGCTATTCGCGTTTGTTCTGGTTTCGCTGGGAGTGATCATCCTGCGCCGCAGGCAGCCGGAGCGCAAGCGCGCGTTCCGAGTCCCGTTTGTCCCATGGTTTCCGCTGATCTCGATTGTTCTCTGCGGCGGCTTGATGTTCGGACTGACGGTGATCACATGGCTGCGCTTCGTGGTCTGGCTTGGCCTCGGCCTGCTGATCTATTTCTTCTACAGCCGGCACCGAAGCGAGTTTGCGAAGAGGTAGAATCCAAGCGCTAACTGAGCGAAGCCTCATGATGAGCTACCAAGTCAGCTCCGCCCCTCGACCGCTGATAGAGCGATGCTTTGGTGCTCTCGTTAGCGCGGCGGGTTGGGCCCTGCTATGTTCGACCATTCAGCGGCTCACGCGCGGGACTTGGGACTTACCCGCTTGGTTGATCGGCGGGGTTGTTTTCTTCCTCATAACCCTTTTTTGGCGGCATAACACTCCAAGCTACGTTTTGGAGATTGATGAGGATGAAATTCGTTTGGTCTGGGACGGACGGGTCCGCCGCACAGTGAAGAAAAGTCGCATCCATTATGTCCACGAATGGGGAAGCGGAACCGGGCGAAGACTAGTTGTTTCGGAGCGGAGTACCGCCTATACGCGCTGGGGTTGGGGCGGGATCGTTATACCCACAACCTTGACCGATTATGAACAGATTAAAACCAAGGCGTTGAAGTGGTTCGATCAGTCCGCCTGAGACTGAGGCGCGGTCTCGTCCTCGCAAATCTTCCCCCAAAACTCTACAATCAGGAATGATGGCATCCGCACCCGACCGTCCGAGCAGCTTCCTGCGACTCCTCCCGAAGGCCGAGTTGCATCTGCATCTCGAGGGTGCAATTGATCCGGCGACGCTCCTTGAACTGCGGCAGCGGCACGGAGAACGCCCGACTCAATCCGAGATCGACCAACTTTATCGATACGCCGACTTCGCCGGGTTCCTGCTCGCCTTCAAAAACATCACCGAGCACCTGCGCACGGCAGACGATTACGAACTCATCACTTACCGCCTGATGCAGCGCCTCAAAGAAGAAAATGTCCTTCATGCTGAGGTTTACGTTTCGGTGGGAGTGTGCCTCTGGCGCAAGCAGGATTTTGCAGCCCTCTTCGAAGGTCTGGATCGCGGGCGCGCCCACGGCGCCCGCGACTTCGGCATCTCGTTGCTTTGGATCTTCGACGCAGTTCGTCAACTGGGAGCAGAGGCCGCGCAGAAAGTTTTCGAGCTGGCGGTTCGATACCAGGATCGCCATGTTGTCGGCGTCGGAATCGGAGGCGACGAACTAAAGGGCCCACCAGAAATCTTCCGCGACGCCTACGCGTGGTCCGCCGACCAGGGCATGCGCCTGACCGCTCATGCCGGCGAGACCGGGCCTCCCGAGTCCGTATGGGGCGCTCTTAATTTGCGTGCCGAACGCATTGGCCATGGACTCACTGCCTTCCACGATCCCGATCTCGTCGAGGAACTCGGCCAGAGCCAGGTTCCGGTGGAGATCTGCCTCACCAGCAATTTCCGCACCGGCCTTTGCCCCAATCTCAACGATCATCCAGCAAAGAGTTACTTCGACCACGGCGTCATGATCACGCTCAACACCGATGATCCTGCCATGTTCGGCACGACGCTCGCCCGCGAATATCAGCTCGCGCAGCAAACTTTCGGATTCACCGACGAGCACCTGCGCGAACTGGCTCGCAACTCATTTGAAGCGTCCTTCCTGCCAGCGGAAAAGAAGCTGGATTTTCTGAACCTCTTCGATGCCGCCGCAGCCAGATGACTCCTAACTTTTCGTTGTCCGATCGCGAACATACCATCCTTGAGGTGAAACTGACCTACAGCGCAGCCTTATTCTGAGAACCGGGAACACCCTCAATATGCCCCAACACATCGGCATCGTTGCCTGCAGCACCGAAGGAGCCGCGCTCTGCTACCGCACCATTGCGATCGAAGGAGCACAGCTGCTCGGCACTCACGATCACCCTGAAGTCTCTCTGCATTCGCACCCACTCGCAATGTATATGCAATTCATCCGCGCCAACGATTGGGCCGGTGTTGCCGAGTTGATGCTATCGTCGGCGGATAAGCTGGCTCATGCCGGCGCCGATTTCCTGATTTGTCCCGACAATACGATTCACGAGGCCTTCGGCTTGGTCGAACATCGCTCGCCGCGGCCCTGGCTGCACATCGCGAGGGAAGTTGCAAAGGAGGCTCATCGCCGCCAGTTCAAACGCCTTGCTGTGCTGGGCACGCGCTATCTGATGGAGGGGCCGGTTTATCGCGACGCTCTGGGGGAGGCCGGCATCGAGCACCGCGTGCCCGCAGCCGAACAGCGTGAACACCTCGATCAGATCATCATGAACGAACTGGTCAATGCCCAGATTATTCCGCGCTCGCTCGCCTATTACGTGGAAGTGATCCGTTCGCTTCAGGATGAGGGCTGCGATGCGGTTGTGCTCGGCTGCACGGAGATTCCGCTCCTAGTGACGCCTGTATCTTCTCCGCTGCCCACGCTCGACTCCACGCGCCTGCTGGCGAGGGCCGCAGTGCACAAAGCGGTGGAGGGCTGAGATTTCATATGGACGGCCGCCCTCGGCTATGCGCCGAGTGAAGCTCGGAAGTTTCGTGCGTCTTTTGGAGGGCAAAATAAGAACTCCCAGACTATTTTCTTCGATTCTGCTTCTAGGCCTGGCTGCACTGTGCCAGGAATCTACTGGCTATAAACCGAAGGCCGGCTACGTGCCCGATGCGGCTACAGCGATAAGGATCGCAGAGGCGGTGCTGGCTCCCGTCTATGGCAAAGAGCAGATCGAATCAGAGCGTCCGTTTACGGCTACCCTGAAGGATGATGTATGGACGGTTGGAGGCACGCTGCATTGCCCCGACGGCAAAGGAGGAATCACGACTGAATGCGACGGCGGAGTTGCGATGGTGCGAATCTCCAAGAGGGACGGTCGCATCCTCCAAATGATGCACGCCAAATGACTCCGAGCGCAGCTTGGTAGAGTTAGTATTCTAGAAAACCTTGTCGCCTCAAGCGAGCCGGAGCGACGGCGAGCCGAGAAACCTGCTGTTTGTTTTCGCCCACTCATGACTGACGCAAACGGTAAAGAGCCCAACCCTAAGCGCCATCACCTCAAATTCCGCCAACTGCCCGGCCTGTACGCCATCATCCGCTTTACCCCAGGGGCAACCATCCCCCAGTGGGCCACAAAGGGCGACTTCACCTCGATCACCCGCACCGCCGACGAACTCTCCGTTGTGTGCTCGACGGAAAATCTTCCCGCAGAGGTGGATTCTCGACATCGATGGAGCTGTTTCAAGCTCGAAGGTCCTTTCGCGTTTTCGCAGACGGGGATTCTGCTTTCATTCATCGAGCCGCTCTACTACAGAAATGTGCCGATTTTTGCAATCTCAACCTACGACACCGATTACGTACTGGTGCAATGAGGAGTACTCGCAATCCGCTTTCGACGCTTTAATTGCCACAGGGCACGAATTCATCGGCGAGAGATGACGCGGTTGCAAACCTCATCTGAAGCGCTTCAGTCCGCACTTCCGCGGGCGCCGTTCGCCCTGTCAAACTTACCAAACGCTGTCGCTGAGGCAGCATTTATCGCGCATCCATGCTGTAATAACTAGATAAGTGATGCCCTCAACCCTCACAACCTTGCGCCGCCGCGGCAAAGCGCTCCACCGCAACCTGCGCGGAGCGGCAATGGCTGCTCGTGCTCTTGCCTCGACCGATCATCCCCTGCTGGCGCACATTATTCCGGTTCGCCGCTGCAACCTGGCTTGCACCTACTGCAATGAGTTCGACGATTTCTCGAAGCCCGTGCCCACGGAAGAAATGTTCCGGCGCATCGACAAATTGGGCGCGCTCGGCACCGCGGTGGTCACGATCTCAGGCGGGGAGCCGTTGCTGCATCCCGAGCTGGACGACGTGATTCGCCGCATCCGCGCAAATGGCATGATCGCTGGCCTCATCACCAACGGATATCTGCTCGTGGCCGAACGCATCCAACGCCTGAACCGCGCCGGACTTGAGTGGCTGCAAATTTCCATCGACAACGTAAATCCTGATGACGTCTCGAAGAAAAGCCTGAAGGTCCTCGACAAGAAATTGCAATGGCTGGCCGAGCACGCCGAGTTTCACGTGAATATCAATTCCGTGGTGGGCGGCGGCATTCCGAATCCGCAGGATGCGCTTACTATCGGCAAACGCGCCATCGAACTCGGTTTTAGTTCCACCGTCGGAATCATTCATGACGGCAGTGGCCAGATGCAGCCGCTGGGCGGCGAAGAGCGCCGGATCTACAACGAAATGAAGTCGTGGGAGAAGCGCAGCTTCACCCGCATCAATGCCTTCCAGGACAACATCGCTCAAGGCCTGCCCAATGCGTGGCGATGCCGTGCCGGCGCTCGCTACCTTTACATTTGCGAAGACGGGCTGGTGCATTACTGCTCGCAGCAGCGCGGTTATCCGGGTGTGCCCCTCGCCACTTACACGCGCGACGATATGCGCCGCGAATATCTCACCGAAAAAGGCTGCGCTCCGCACTGCACCGTTTCGTGCGTTCACCAGGTTTCCATCTTCGATGGATGGCGCGCCCCGCAGCACCTTGCCCCGGCTCTTTCCTCTCAGGATGTAGGACTGATTCAAATCAAATCATAGGCGTAGCGGTATCTGATCATAATCGCAGCAGTATCCGCCATTTCTGGACACAGCCGCTTACAATGCTCTCTTGCGAATTCTGATCTCAGCCGGCGAAGCCTCGGGCGAAATGTATGGAGCCCAACTCATTGAAGCCCTGCACCGCCGCGACGCATCGCTCGAATTCTTCGGCGTCGGCGGAGACCGCATGCGCGCCGCGGGCTGTGACACGGTCGTCGATGCGAAGGATCTCTCCGTCGTCGGCATCACCGAAATCCTCAGCCACTTGCCGAAGATCTACGGACTCTACAAGCATCTGATTGCGGAAGCCGACAGGCGTAAGCCCGATCTCGCCATCGTGATCGATTCTCCTGCTTTCAACTGGCGCGTCGCCCGCCAAATGAAGAAGCGCGGCATCCCGGTTGTCTACTACGTTGCGCCACAGTTCTGGGCGTGGCGCCAGGGACGCGTCCGCCTGCTGCGCAATTACATCGACAAAGCACTCGTTATTTTTCCGTTCGAAGAAAAGTTTTACCGCGACCGCGGAGTGGATGCGACCTTCGTCGGCCATCCCCTCGCCGAATTGCCGCGCCCGGCAATCAACCGCGACGACTACGCCGCGCAATTTCATCTCGACCCCTCAAAACATTGGATCACCCTCATGCCCGGCAGCCGCGTCAAAGAGGTTCGGATGAACCTGCCCACGACCCTTCAAGCTGCCTCCCAATTGGGATCCGACTACGAATTTCTGCTCCCGGTTGCGCCTACCCTCGACCGCGCTTTTCTGCAAGACTTAATCGGCGCAAAAACAATCGCTCAACCTCGCATCACACTCGTCCCCGATTCCCTGCCTGCCCTATGCCACTCTCGCGCCGGCATTATCGCCAGCGGCACGGCCACAGTTGAGGCAGCGATGATGCGCACTCCATTCGTGATGGTTTATTGCGTCTCGCCCGTGACTTATATGCTTGGCAAGCCGCGAGTCAAAGTCCCCTACTTTGCCATGGTCAATCTGATCGCCGGGGAGCAAGTCGTCCCCGAACTGGTGCAACACGACTTCACCGCACAAAATGTTGTTACCCGCCTGCAGGAAATCCTGCCCGACGGCCTCGCACGTACCCGCATGCTGGAAGGCCTGACCAAGGTGAAAACCCAACTCCGCGCCACCGAAGGCGACCCCCAAGGCTCGCCGACCCAACACCCCGCAGACCGCGCCGCAGAAATCATTCTCGCTCTGCTGCAACGAACTCAGGCTCCGTGATGTCGTTCCCTAGGAGCGAACCAAGCTCTCGCTCCGCTCGAAAGGCCACAGATGTTCGTTAAACCTTGTGCTCCCAGCATCTTTTAGGTAAGAATCTTCATCATAGGGAATGGTTAGCCCCGTTTCCTGGAGACTCTCCTTAATGCAGATTCGCTTTCGGCGCGTCCCGAGCGTCCTGTCGAGTTCCCTTGTCCTTTTGCTATTGGCTTTTGGCTCGACTGCGTCCCAAGGCGCGGAAAAGACCCGCCTGCGCGTCGACGATTATCAGATCGAGGCGGAACTTACGCCTCACATTCACCAGATTTCTGCTCGCGCCAAGGTCAAATTCACCGCCCTTCAGGACCTCAACACAGCCATCTTCGAATTGCACAACGGCCTGCGGGTGACCCGGGTTCTCGACGATAAGAACCAGCCGCTGTCAGCCGAGCGCGTCACTCAGGATTCCACCATTCGTGTACCGTTGCCTGCTGGCCTTAGCAAAGATGCTTCTACCACCCTCACCTTCGAATATGAGGGCGCCCTTGAAACCGCCGACGACAGCCCGGTACCCGGCCTCATGCTCGCCCGCATTGGCGACGACACCAGCTATCTGCTCTATGCCGGGCGCTGGTTCCCAGTCAGCGGCTACGGCCTCAACCGCTTCACCGCAACCATCAGCGTCACCGTTCCCGCTCACATGATGGTGATCGGAAGCGGAAAGACCACGGTCACGGACAATCCGCCGTCCAAGAAGCCAAACACCAACGGCCTCCCGACGAAGACGTTTAACTTTGTTTATTCGAAGCCAAGCTTTCCCGGCACGATCGTCGCTGGGATCTTCCAGGAATACAAAAGCGACGAAGCCGGCATGGACCTCCACGTCTTCTTCAAACCGGATCATCAGAAATTAGCGCCTGAGTACACCACGACTGCAGTTCAGGAGTTCACTTATTTCATCACGCTATACGGGACGCCCCTTTCGTCGAAGCTAAACGTTGTCGAACTTCCGGGTGATACCGTTCCCTATGCGTGGGCTCCGGAAATCGCAGGCCTCGCGGGTCCCTCGATTACGGAAAAGACGAACTACCGCCTGCTCGCCAACGCCATCGCCCATCAATGGTGGGGCGTTTCTGTCAGTCCTGCCACGAAGGACGACTGGTGGGTAATCGACGGATTTTCCCGCTACTCGGAGGCCATGTACGTGGAAAGTGCCGCTGGATCCGCGGGTCTTGAGGAGGCGATCAAGGACATGTCAGTTGGCGCTCTTGCCTATGACACTATCCCACTTTCAAGCGCAGCCAAACTTGATCCGTTTTCGACTGAGTTTCAGTCGCTCGTCACCGACAAGGGCGCGATGATTCTGCACATGCTGCGCTGGGTTCTCGGCGAAGACAAGTACCTCAAAACGATGCGTGAATTCTCCGAGACCTACGCCGGCAAATCGGCCACCATGGACGACTTCAAGGAGATCGCGGAAAAAAACTACGGCGACCAACTCACCTGGTTTTTCTCCCAGTGGCTTGACTCCACCGGTGCTCCGGAATTCAAAGTGAAGTACACCACGTACCGCATGGGCAACAACAAGGGCTTCCGCGTGACCGGCGAGATTTCGCAGGACCTCGACTTGTTCCGCATGCCCGTCGATCTTCGCATCGACACCGACGGCAAAACCGAAGACAAGAAAATCGAAGTGGTTGGCACCAGTTCGCCCTTCACGGTAGAAACTTTCGGCCGCCCGCGCCGAATCGCCGTCGATCCCGACCATCACGTGCTGACCAACACTTCGGATGTAAAGCTGCATGCCTCCATCCTTCGCGGCCAGGCTTTGCAGCAGCAAGGAGATCTCTCCGGCGCGCTTACCGAGTTCAACAAGGCGCTCGATCTCAACAAGAACAGTTCCCTCGCCCACTATCGCATCGCGGAGATTTTCTTCCTGCAGCGAAACTACCAGTCCTCCGCCAACTCCTACCGAGCCTCCATCAACGGCAATGGTGAACCGCGCTGGACCGAAGTTTGGAGCCATATTCAATTGGGCAAGATCTTCGACATTACCGGCCAGCGCGAGCGCGCCATCAACGAATACCGGCAAGCCATCCAGACCAATGACGACACCTTCGGCGCTTTAGAAGAAGCCCGCAAATATATGCAGAAGGCCTTCGAGCGGCCGAAGAATAAAGAGTGAAAGCCTCCGCTCATCGATTCCTCGTTCCAGTACCCAAAGCTTTAGTCTTTTTCTCTCGCGAGGGCACAAATTCCAAAACCTCACCTTGCAAAGTCTGTCGAGATTTCGCTACGATGCCCTTAGGCCGACCGTTCGTGCCAAACCAAGCCTCTGCTATTTCGCGATAAGCTCCCTCAAAAGCCTCGAACCGCACCTGTTGCAGCGCATCTCGTCCCGCCGCAAAGCCGCCCGGCACATCGTCTCGTTGCCGGACATCGATCACTTCAGTTTTGCTGCGTAACCGCTCGATACGCGCAACAGCTCTGTCGACCACGCGCGCGAACGAAGCCCCGTCCCGCGCTTCACGCCCTTCGCGCAACCTCCGCCTCGCATCCTGTGCAGAAAACCAGGTACGATCCCGCTTCGATTCCTGCGGCGGACCGAGCCGCGACACCTCGCACAGATGAGCGTTGATCGCCGTTTCTTTTTCGATCGCGGCGCGGGATTTCCCTTCATCACTTCTCTTGCGCCGAACATAGCGAGCGAACGAAGCTTCTTCGATCCGGCCATGAACGCCCGCTTCTTCAAAAGCTTCAAGAGCCGCCGCCTGTGCGTGGGTCAAGCCCGCTTCGGTGCTGCCCTTCGGAAAAGTCCAGCGTCCGCTCCCGCGGGTCCGAATCAGTAGAAACTCGACTCCCTCGCTCCCCAGCCGGTAGCAAACCGCCGCAACCTGTTCGCATTCGCCTAGTCTGCGGAGTTGCGACAGTCGCACTAGCCTCTCGGGTCGACGAAAGGGCGCAGACGACCCAAACGTGCCCACACTTCTCTCTCTCGCCCGATCCGCACTCATCGCAACAGCGTGCCCGATTCCCTCCACCTCTGCCTAGAGCACAACTTGGTTCCCGGGCCGCGGCTACTTGACTGGACCCTCACCAAACTCCTCGCCGGAATCTCTCTGCATACTTGCTGCCGCCCCTAACATGAAGACAATATTTATCTTTATCGGCGCAGCCTTTTATCCGCGCAATTCGCCGGGGGATATCTTTGCAGAACATGCGCTGTCTTCGTTGCAATCGCGAACTCGAAACTGGACAAAAGTCGGTCGCCCTCTACATGTTTGCGCAGACTGTCGGTATCAAGCCGCGCCAGAAATCGGCCGCGCATCGTATCTCGTTTTGTCCGCAGTGTTCGGTCTCTCTCGCCATGGGCCCTCCGCCAGAGGGCGCTCTCAATCTGGCTGCATGGGACATGATCCGCGACCTCGTCAGCTCCGATCCCGCCCTCAATGAAGCCGCATGGGAACACTTGCGCGGAGTTGTCGGCTTGCTTCCCGCCACCGGAACGGATGGCCCTTCGCGCTCGCAGTCGTCAGGTGGCTACTTCGAGTTCTGATTCTGAAGCACTTAAGGGCCAAGTCTCCCTCCCAGCTAACGTTTCTCGCGGGGTTTCACGGTCTAATCACGAACAGCAGCGGGGAACTTCGCATACCCCCTCTGCGTACCATCCAGTAGATCGTTGGGCGAGACTGAGACCCCTCGCCTGAACGTTGCCCCCGCGCACTCTCCGGGAGTCGCGGGGGCGTAACTCCATGCGGATACTACTCGACATCGTCCGGCAGTCGCTCTCTACGCTGTGGGCGCACAAGTTGCGCTCTTTCCTTACCATGTTCGGCATTGCCTGGGGCGTAGGTTCTCTGCTTTTGCTGGTGGGCCTCGGAGAGGGCTTTCGCAGCGGCCAGGAAAGGCAACTGGCCAACCTGGGGCAAAATATCATGTTCATGTTCCCCGGGCGCATTCCCGCCGTAGAGGGCAGCACCCAGTCCGGGCAAACTTATTACTTCACTTACGCCGACTACCAGGCCGTTCGCCAGCAGGCAAAGTTTGTAGGGGCCGTCTCCCCGGTGCTGAATCGCGAGGATATCCGCGCCGTCAGCGACTACGGCTCGACGAACGGCCAGGTCTTCGGCGTAGCCGCCGATTACAATCAGATTCGCAACGTCCCCATTGCTCCCGGCCGGTGGTTTAACGATCAGGACAACGCCGAGCGCCGCCGGGTCGCCGTCGTGGGATGGGAACTGCTCAAAAACATCTTTCCCGGGCGCCCCGCTGTGGGATCCACCATTCTTCTAAATGGCGTCAGTTTCGAGATCATCGGCGTC
Source organism: uncultured Acidobacteriaceae bacterium (assembly GCA_963771965.1). Classification (GTDB taxonomy): domain Bacteria; phylum Acidobacteriota; class Terriglobia; order Terriglobales; family Acidobacteriaceae; genus Sulfotelmatobacter. The sequence goes on along the minus strand of CAVYVM010000010.1, from coordinate 645,410 downwards.
GTCTCCAAAGTTGGCCGCGATGGCAATAACGGGACCAACTCGCGCATTTTTATCCCGGTCGAAACCATGCGCAATCTGTTTCGCCTGACCAAAGCGAACTCTGAAGATGCAATTTCTTTCCTCAACTATCGGCCCGTCAGCAAGGAGATGCACAACGAAGCCAAGAACGAGATTCATCAGATCATCGCCGAGCGCCACGGTTTCGATCCCAAACTCGGAGATGCCTTCGAAGATTGGGACACCATCGAAAACATGCAGCGCGTGGGCAAGATCTTCAGCGCCATGGATTGGTTCCTCGGCGTGGTCGGCGTCGTCACCCTCGGGCTTGGTGCCATCGGCATCATTAACATCATGCTGGTCTCGGTGAGCGAGCGCACTAAGGAAATCGGCCTCCGCAAAGCGCTGGGCGCGACTTACCAGAACATTCTCACGCAATTCTTTATCGAAGGAGCCTTTCTTACCGCGTTCAGCGGCGGCATCGGACTGGTTCTGGCCACCGGTTTTGTCACGCTGCTGGCGATGCTGCCGGCGCCGGAAGGCTTCGATACGCCGCGGATCATTCCCGCGTCCGCGCTTGCGGCCATCGGTTCGCTGGCAATCGCAGGAATCTCAGCAGGCCTCTACCCCGCTCGGAAAGCCGCGTTAATGGAGCCGGTGGAGGCGCTGAGGCAAGAGTGAAGAACTTGGTTCTTACGAAACTCGATGAGAACCTCAAGCTAGGACTGGATTGTTAGAAGCTAGAAGCCAGGAGCCGCATTTAAAATGATCGTCGATCTCGCTACTCAGGCCTACAACGCGCTGCGCCACAATCGTCGGCGCAGCCTGCTGACCATGCTCGGCATGGCTTGGGGAATCGCCACGGTCGTTTTACTTCTGGCCTACGGATCAGGCTTCGAGCGCGGCGTCTGGGCTGCCTTCCGCTCATTTGGGACGAATCTAGTCCTCATTTTCCCTGGACGCACCGAACTCCAGGCCGGAGGCACCAAAGCCGGCACCGAGGTGAAGTTAACCATCAACGACCTCGACTACATCCGCAACGAAGTCCCGCTTCTCAAACACGTTTCTCCCGAAGTCGCCAAGCAGACTCTGGTCGCCTACGGCACCCGCAGCGCGACCTATGGCGTCAGCGGCGTCTACGCAACCTACGGCCGCATGCGCCGTCTCGACACTTCGGAGGGCAGCTTCTTCAGCGAAGCCGACGACTTCACGCACACGCGCGTTGCCGTCATCGGTTCCGACGTGCGAAAGAAACTCTTCTCAGGTCAGAATGCTCTCGCCGAAAGTATCCGTCTCGATGGTATTTCCTACCAGGTAATCGGCGTGCTCAAACACCAGGTGCAGAACGGCGACGACAACATCAACGCTCACGTCTACATTCCTTTCAGCGCCATGAGCGATCTCGCCAAGACGTATTACCTGAATTCCATCGTGATGGAATACGAAGGCGACCACGCCAAGGTTGTGCAGGCAGTGCGTACCTCGATGGGCTTTCACCACAACTTCGATCCCAAGGATCACCGCGCGATCTTCGTCTTCGACGTATTCGCCGATCTGCTCGATCTGAGGGTCATCAGCACAGGAATCAAGATTCTCCTTGGCTTCATCGGCTTGCTCACGCTGGGAATCGGCGGCGTGGGCCTGATGAACATCATGCTGGTCTCGGTAACCCAGCGTACCCGCGAAATTGGTGTAGAGAAAGCGCTCGGCGCACACCGCTGGCACATCCTTTTCCAGTTCCTCACCGAAGCTCTGGTAATCACCGCGCTCGGCGGCCTCTTGGGTGTGGTCCTCGCTTATCTGGTTTCCTGGAGCGTGGGCTCGCTGACCCTGTGGAGCGCCTTCGAAGAAAACGCCAGCGAAGGCGACATCCATCTCTACATCGACGCCGCCACGCTGATCTGGTCGACCGCCATCCTCAGCTTCGTCGGAATAATCAGCGGTATGCTACCTGCAATCAAGGCCGCGAGGTTGAACCCGATCGAAGCCTTACGCTACGAGTAAGATTTCTGTAAGGGCGAAGCCGCCACACTTCGCGAATGGCGCCGGTTTCTATTCGGATCTGTCATCCTGTGCGAAGTTGTTGTTTCGCGAAGCGAAGCAACAACGCAGTCGAAGGATCCCTTACAGCTCAGCGGCACCCTCAACCCGAATGGGAGTCTCCAAGGGCTTTCACGTGTCCCTGCTTTACAATCCTCCTGTGCCCGAAACCGCCCTCACGCGCCTCGACCGCGTCCTCGCGCAACTCTGTCTCTACGAACACCCTCTGCTGAACTTCTCCGCCCGCGCGAAAGGCGAAGGCGTAGAAATAACCATCCAGTTCAAGGACGCTTCAATCCCCGTTCACACCTATCATTTCGATCTTCATCCCCGCGACCTCGACCACTCGCAGTTCGAATGGAGCTTCCAGCGCCAGCTCTATGACGCGCTGCACGACTACTTCGTAGAAATGTTCATCCGTACACCGCAAGACCGCGCCGACCGTCGCCAAAAAGATTTGTGAATCCCCTCCGCCAAAAAATCGAGCAGGAAATCTACAAGCGCGGCCCCATCCCCTTTTCGCGCTACATGGAAATGTGCCTTTACACTCCCAAACTTGGTTACTACTCTCGCAACGCCGAACAGTTCGGCAAGGCTGGAGATTTCTACACGTCAAGTGACGTACATAAAATCTTCGGTCGCCTTCTGGCCCGCCAGTTCGAAGAAATGTGGCGTGTTTGGGGCTCGCCCGAGCGAATCGAATTGATCGAACTTGGTCCCGGCCGCGGCCTGTTCGCGCAAGATGTCCTCGATTGGTCCGAAAAGAAGTTCCCGGATTTTTTCCGCGCGCTGCATTACGTCCTGGTAGAAAGCTCGCCCATATTGCGCGAGCGAATCGGAGCGACTCTCACTCGCCACCTACAATCCGAAAAAGCCGTACTTCTGTCCGAGGTTGAGCAGATGGCACTGCAAAATAGCCATGTGGGGACAGCCGCCCTCGGCTGTCCAGCCGGGCAAAGCCCGGCAGCCCCTCCTCGATCCGGAAGCCAATCTCCGAACGACAAGGCTTTAGCCCCTGAAACCCTCTCCATCATCTTAGCCAACGAATTCTTCGATGCCCTCCCCGTCGAAATCCTAAGCGCCGAAGGCTCTCTGCGCATCGACACACACAACGGCCGCTTCATCGAAACCTGGGCTCAGCCTTCGCCCGAAGAACTTGACTTCCTCGACCGCTACTCAGTCCATCCCGAGCCAGAAGAAAAAGAACGCGTCGAGGTTCCGCTCGTCGCACAACAATTCATGAATCGCATCGGCGCCATGCAGCGCGGATTCCTAATCGCCATCGATTATGGCTACACCCGCGAAGAGCAACTCGCCGGCCGGCATCGCGGAACGTTGAAAGCAATTCGAAAGCATTCGATCAGCGACAACCCCTACGAAGCTCCCGGCGAACAGGACATCACCGCCGGTGTAAACTTCACCGCGCTCGCCGCCGCCGCAGAAAGACTCGGCATGCAAACCCACAAGCTCATCACGCAATCTCAGTTTCTTATGGGCATCGGCGAAGCCAACCAGTTCGCCGACGCCTTCGAAGAATGCCGCCTGCCGCAGGAGCGCGCCAAGGTTGCGCTGCAACTCAAACATCTGGTCACTCCCGCCGGCATGGGCGAAAACTTTCAAGTGCTAATTGCCAGCAAGGGGGTTGAGCAAGAAAGGATCGAATCTCTATCCGGCCTCAGCTTCGGCCGCAGAGCAAATCGTGGATTGAGCTAACGCTTGACACCAACCATCGCAGGCTTTTCCGACGGCGCCGATTCCGCGACCTTCGTCTTCGCTATTTCGGGATATTCGTACACCCCGCGACCGGACTTTCTTCCCAATCGTCCCGCCTTCACATACTGCACCAGCAGCGGCGCGGGCCGATATTTCTCTCCCAACGACTTGTGCAAATATTCGAGAATATTCAGCCGCGTATCAAGTCCCACCAGGTCAACTAACTCGAACGGCCCCATCGGATGATTCAGCCCAAGCTTCAGCGCTTTATCGATGTCCACCGCCGAAGCGATTCCCTCCTGCAGCATGTAGAACGCTTCATTGCCAATCATCGCATTGATGCGGCTGGTGATGAATCCCGGCGACTCTTTGATCACCACGACTTCCTTGCCCATGCGGCGGCCCACGTCAACCGCGGTCGCAAGCGTGTCGTCGTCGGTCTCAAGAGCGCGCACCACTTCGAGCAACTTCATCTTGTGGACAGGATTAAAAAAGTGCATGCCCACACACTTCTTCGCGCGGTAAGTCACGCTTGCAATTTCCGTGATGCTCAAGGAAGAGGTGTTCGAGGCCAGAATCGTCGTCGGACGGCAGATTTTGTCGAGCAGGGTGAAGATCTCAATCTTCGACTCCATCTCCTCGGGAACCGCTTCAATGATCAGGTCAGCTTCGCGCGCCGCCTCTTCCACCGAGCCGGCATAATCAAGCCGGCGAAACGCTGCATCCGCCTCCGGCGCCAGCACCTTCCCTAGCTCAACGGCTTTATCGAGATTGGCACGGATTTCGCTTTCTGCCCGGCGTAGCGCCGTCGGCAGCAAGTCTTCAAGAATCGTGCGATAGCCGCCCAGTGCTGCAGCATGCGCGATTCCACGGCCCATGATACCGGCGCCAATCACCGCCACCGTCTTGACTTGCCCCGACGTTGCTTCCGGTTCCACTACGGCCGCGCCTTCTCGAGGTCTCCAATCGCCTCATTGAGAGCTCCGCCCGCGGCACGCAAGCTGTCGGCCAGACGCTTACGTTCCTCGGCGCTCATTGCCGGAATTGCGATGCAGATGCGGCGCAGCGTAGTCGTAATATCTTCCACGTAATTCAACGATCGAATCAGTTCACCAGATGCAAGCATGAGGGCTCCTGTAAGTTTTTCGGCGGCTCTTGTCGCGACCATGCCGCTCAACAATGCTGCACGGTCACACAAACTTCTGCTAAGCCGACCTTCTATTCTGGACGCGTCGAGCCATTTAGTAAAGGTGCGTGGCAAGTCGCCCGCTGGTCATTTATTTTCACAACGTGATGCCGCCTGGTAAAGCATAGTTATTTGTTAACAATGACATAGCCTAGAGCACATATAATTCTGATTGAATTTTTTTATGGGCCGTCCCAACACCGTGGGAATCTAATTGTCCATGGATGAAAAGCCTTTGAGACACTACATTTTCGCAAGCGATTTCGATCAAACCCTCACTTTCAACGACTCCGGCTATGTACTCGCTGAGCTCGTCGGAATTTCTACCGAAGAGTTTGAACGCAAAGCCAAAGGCATGACGAAAATGAACCTGGTGCAGCAGGGCGCCGAACTCGCATATTTATTGCTGCACGATCCCGAATTCCAGGCGAAGGTTCGCAAAGAGCATCTTCACGAGGTCGGAAAGCGCATTCGTCTGAAGGAAAATATTCAACTTCTTTATCAGCTCCTCGAGTCAGGAATCGACGGCTATTCGTTCGACTTTTACGTTTTGTCGGCCGCGCCGGTCGAGGTGATTCACTCGGCTCTCGAGGGGATCGTCCCCAAAGACCATATCTTCGGCACCGAGTTTCGTTACAAACCTTCCGGAGAGATCGATACTCTGGTCCGTGCCACTGCAGGTTACGGCAAGGTCTTCGTTCTCGACCAATTGCTCACCCGGCATGTAACCGGCCCCGATCACGTGATTTATACCGGCGATGGCAGCTCCGACGTCCACGTAATGTTGCACGTGAATGCGCGCGACGGCCTCACCATCGCAGTCTCCGAGTCGCGGCACGTTTCGCAGATTGCCAAGCGCACCGTGCTCAGCACCAGCGCTCTGGCCGTGCTGGCGCCTATTCTCGAAGAGGTCGCCGGATGGGAGCGCTTTCGCATCCGCAGTTTCTTCGAAGCCAATGGCATGCTCATTCAGGAGTGGGAGCGGGTTCGCACCGACTGGCTGACCGTACGCGCCGCTAATCCAGAAAATTCAGAACCTGCGAACGTGGCGTAAAATCGATCGACAAGGCATCTTGATTTCTTGCGTCGCAAATCGCCGCAACCGAAATTAGCCCTTAGCGGCTGAGCTGCACTAACCAGCAAATCTATGCTGCGCGATAAGAGTCTGATTCCGTTGTCTCACCAGCACCAGCGCGCGCTAGCGCTATGCGTCCGCATCGATCGCGCCCAGCCCATCCCTGACCGTAATCTCAAGGCATGGCAAGCAGAAATCGAGCAACACTTCCACCAGGAGATCGGGGTTCATTTCTCCGCCGAGGAACAAGTGCTTTTTCCTGCCGCTCGCCATTTCGGTGAATTAATTGCGCTGGTGGATGAACTGATCGCCGAGCACGCCGTGTTGCGCGAATCTTTCTCTCGCGCAGAAGCCCGCAGCATGACCTCGGGAAGTTTGCCTGCCTTCACGCAACTGCTCTCCGCTCATATCCGCAAGGAAGAGCGCCAGCTCTTCGAACGCATGCAGCAGTTAATGGATCCAGAAGAACTGGCTCTTCTGGGAACGAAGCTGAAAGCTGCTCTCATTAATGCAGCGCAATCCTGCATTCTGCCGAGCGCAGCAACGAAGTTGAAGACAGGAAAGTAACCGTGTCTTGCGCTCCAGAATTACATCCCGTGGTAACGCCTGAATCCCGTAGCGGCTTCCCGCCCCATGAAACGTTCCAACACGGGGGTTCCGGTCCGCCGCAGATCGACCATCACCAACCCGTCGAGCACATTGGAAAACTTCCGGTCCACATTAAAGCCCAGGAGTTTGCCGCCAATCTTCGCATATTGCCGCAACAGAATCGGAAGCCCCTTGCCATCAGCTTCCACATCCGTGATCGGCTCCGAAAGTTCCTCCAGATCGCGCAAAGCGTGGCACATCACTCGGCAATCCCATGGCCTTAACCATGCCGGCCTAAACGGACGCCGCGGCTCAATCAGTCCCGCCATCTCGTCTTCCTGCAGGTGCGCTTGGAAAAAGCGAAAAATCATTTCGCGTGACGCCTTGCTATAGTCGTTGCTGATGCTGACCGCGCCAAACAACATCGGAGTCTCTGGACGCGCGGCCAGCAGCCGCGCGATTGCCTTCCACAACAAAAGCAGCGGAGCATATTGCCGCTGATATTCCGGCCTCACAAAGGACCGCCCCAATTCCAGCGCCGGCCCAATTTTTTCAAAAAGCCGCGCATCATAACGGAACAGCGTGCTCGTATACAATCCGCGCACTCCTCGCTCGTCGAGGATTTCCGCCGTGTTGCCGGCCCGGTAACCACCCACAAGTTCTTGCTTCGCCTTGTTCCACAACAACAGCTGCCAGTAATAGCGGTCGAACCGATCCAGGTCGCGCCGTTTGCCGGTACCTTCTCCTGCGGCGCGAAACGTCACCTCGCGCACCCGTCCCAACTCCCGCAGCATTCGGGGAGCCTCATTCGCCTTGACTAGATAAACCGCGAGGTTGCCGCTTTCTACCAGGCGTCGCTCCGCTCCCAGTTGCTCCAATTCCGCCGCCAACAGTTCCCGTGGCTCGGCAGCGGCCACCGGCTGCTGCACCTTCTCCGAGAGTTTCGATCGCACAGCCAAGGGCCACGAAGCTAAAGACGATGGAATCTCCGCCCGTTTCCGGCGCGCCAGTAGATACGTACGCCAGCGCAAATATTCTGTGGCTTCTCGATTGTCCGTGATTCCCGCGACAGCATCTACCGGAATCACGCTGCCCACCCGCACTTCCACCTTTCGTCCCTCTTGCTGCAGAAACTCTTGCAAGAGAAAGGCAGCTCTCAGCTTCGGATGAATCATCCCGAAAAGATGAAAGCCCATGCTGTTTCTGCCGCAAAAATAAACCGGCAACGCGGACGCACCCATCTCACGCATCAACTGCACCGCGGTGTCACTCCACCCCGGATCGCTGATTTGCGCCTGCGGAAGTTGCCAGTGCGAGACTTCACCCGCCGGAAAAATGGCAAGCATTCCGCCCTCTCGCAGCCAGGCGTTCGCCTCTCCGATCTTCCGGCTATTGGAATTGCCCTCGCTTGCTGAGGCGTCCATCACGATGCAATGTTGCGTAAATTCTGGAACGTCTTCCAGCGGAAAATTCGTCACCACTTTCACGTCCGGACGAATCCGCATCAACAACACCGCCAGCACCGCCCCATCCAGTACCCCAAACGGATGATTCGCCACAACCACCACCGGACCGCTCGCTGGGATTCGCGCCGTGTCTGCCGCTTCCACGCGCAGGCCCACTCGCATTGCGGCCAGTAAGTTTTCGAGATCGAAGCCATCGGCAGATTGCTGCACCCGCCGGTACAGCTCCTGCATTCGGTTCGAGGGAAGGAACCTTTCCGCTAGCGCTGGAATGCCGGCGAATCCCGCTGCTTGGGGCGACAATACTCCCCGCTTTCGCTCCCCGTACAATTGGGTTGAGGGCATGTTACAGAAATACCGCAGGCACTTTGCGGCCACATGAAGAGGAGGTTAAAAGCTGATGAAATGCTCGTCGCGAGGAAACTAGAAGGTAACCAGCGGTAACATGTTTACAAATTGCAAAGGCAACACGTCTAAAGCGACAGCGTTTACGTTTCCAGCCGGAAACGGGTTTCCGCCAGCGCATAGAGCCTGCGCCAAACCAAACGATTAATCGTCACGACTGTGGCCGCCATCATCATGGTTGCTATCAGCAGCAGGTGGAAGTCTCCGCTGTCGGTCGCCTGGCTGATCGTCGCACCCAACCCGGTCGTCGTGTAAATTTGCCCTTTGAAGTGGAAGTACTCGGCGACAATGCTGGCATTCCACGCCCCGCCGGAGGCCGTCACCAGCCCGGTCACGAGGTAAGGAAAAATTCCAGGCAGGATCAATTTCTTCCAGCGTTCGATTCCCCGCATCCGGAAGACTGAGCAGCACTCCTTCAAATCAGTAGGGATCGCCATCGCCCCGGCAATCACATTGAAGAGCACATACCATTGCGTTCCCAGAAGCAGCACTACAATCGACGCCAGCCCCAAGCCGCCTCCGATTCGTATCAACACCAGCAGAATAACTGGCAGCAGAGCAGTTGCCGGAACCGACGCTGCAATCTGCGCCAGCGGTTGTGCGATGCGAGCCAGCCGAGGATTGAATCCGATTGCCACTCCCACGGGAATTGTCCACAACGCGCCGATCAGCAACGCAACATTCACGCGCAGAAAAGTTGCTCCCAGCCCCAGCGCAGCCTCATGCAATTCAACCTTCTGCAGACCACTCAGGATAATCGCCACCCGAACCACGCCGTAGCCGATGCCGCCGAGAACCAGGACGCCCAGCGCGCGCATCATCCATTCCCGACACAGAGGCGCGGAAGGAACTTCTGGAGTCTCTTGCGGGTTCTTCTTCGCAAAATATAGAAGCAGCCGCTCACCCAGAGGCCGCAGCGTCTGCTGACGAATTCTGGCGAGGCCGCTGGAGTGCTCGATCAAGTTGAGCACCCACGATCGCGGAGCATCGACGCTCTCCACTTGCTCGACTTTAAATTTCTCCGCCCACGCGATTACGGGCCGCCACACAAATTGATCCAGCAACACAATCACCGCGACCATCGTTGCAATGCCCCACAGAATCGATGGCGTGTCCCCGGCACTGGCCGCGGTTTGCAAATACGATCCCAGCCCGGGCAATCGAAAATCCCTTGGCCCCAGTACGAACATCTCGCACACCATCAGCGCAAACCATCCTCCGGCCACCGACATCATCGAGTTCCACACCAGTCCGATCGCCGAAAACGGCAGCTCCATCTGGATGAATCGCTGCCACCAGCTAAACCGGTAAATCGTTGCCGCTTCTCGCATATCTTTCGGAATACTCTTCAGCGAAGCATAAAAACTGAAGGCCATGTTCCACACCTGGCCGGTAAAAATCAGAAGGATCGCACCGAGTTCCACCCCCAACTGCCTCCCCGGAAATAGCGCCACCATCGCCAGCATCACTCCCGGAAGAAAACTAAGCACAGGGATCGACTGCAGCACGTCCAACAGCGGAATCATGAATCGCTCGGCGCGCGGGTTATACGCCGCTACATAGCCGTACACCAGCGTGAATCCCAGACTCAGTACGTAGGCGATCGTGATGCGCAACAGCGAATACCCCGCATAAGCCGGCAGAGCCCACAGGCTGCGCGAGATCTCCACCCTGGGTGTGAAGGGACCGAACCATGACCGCCCCACCGTCACGACCCCATAAAACAGCGCGATACCCGCCCCAAACATGATCACGTCGGGCAAGTGCGAAGTTTCAATATGCGGCAGTTGCGACCACAGGCGATAAGCCGAGAATCCTCGCAGGCTGATGCTCTTCTTCATGTGATGAATCCGGATTGCTATTCGTGGAGTGGCTAGCGGTTGTTAGCTAGCGAGTAAAACGAGAGTAAACGAAAGCACATGACGCCCTTGGTAATCACTCGCCACTCTCACTGACGACCGAACTTTGCACCAGTCGTCCGCTCTCCCGGTCGTAATCGAAAATCTCCCCATAGCGTCCCCAATTCACGGCCGTATCGAATTGCCGCTGCACTTCATCTTCGGAAAAATGTTCGTCGAGAACGTCGCGAAAAAAATCGTCGTTGATCGAATGGTCTGACTTCTTCTTCAGGATGCTGTCGATCTGTTTCAGAATTGTGACGTGATCGAGCGCCGCCTCGCGGAACAAAACTTTTCGCCTTTGGATATCAGCGTCGGCAAATTGCACTCCTTGCCTTGAAAGCTGTACATCGCCCTCTTTCAGCCACGCGAAACCCAGCAACTGGCAAGCCTCAAGAATCGGTAGCAAATCCTCCACATCCATTACCAGGTCTTCGCTCAACCGAAACAAATCTTCCCGCCCCCCGCGATCATGTAACAACTCGACCAAGCCCGCGATCCCGCCCACTCGCGCGTGTGGCAGAATCTGATACTTCGACGTCCGAATCGCCGCTCCCGCCTTCACCCCACCCGGCGGCACAATGATCTCCCCCGTGCTCTCCGGGTCCGGCAACGCATGTTCGGTGTCCGGCTCGGTCATTACCTTATAGATATAGTCAACGAGCTCCACAAAGCGCGCGGACTTGCGATCGCGTGGTTGCACCAGCCGCACATTAAAATCCGAGCGGATGCGCGCAGGGTTTCTGCCTAACACCACGATCCGGTCCGCCAGCATCACAGCCTCCTCAATGTTGTGCGTCACGATAAAAATCGCGCTCGTCGGCATCTTCTTGTTAAGCCATAGCTCCAACAGTTCGCCGCGCAGATTTTCCGCCGTAAGTACATCGAGCGCGGAAAATGGTTCGTCCATGAAGAGCACTTCCGGTTCCACCACCAGAGCTCGCGCGAATCCTACCCGCTGCTTCATCCCACCCGAGAGTTCCTTAGGGTACGCCGTCTCGAAACCGTCCAGACCCACTGTATCCAGCGTGCGCAGAGCCCGCTTGCGCCGCTCCACTGCCGCCACGCCGCGCGCCTCCAATGGGGCTTCCACATTTTCCAAAACCGTCAGCCAGGGAAACAGTGCGAAGCTTTGGAAGACGATCGCCACGTTCGGCGACTGCCCATTCAGCGGCTTGCCATGCCAGAACAGCGCTCCGGACGACGGTTGCGAGAGTCCGCTCAAAATCCGCAGCAGTGTGGACTTTCCGCAGCCCGACGCCCCCAGCAAAGCGATAATTTTCCCCGGCTCGATGCTGAAGTCCGTCAGCCCCACCACCTGAATGCGCGTCCCATCTGGTTGGGGATACGACTTCTCAATCGCCCGGGCTTCGATAATCGGCTCGTTCGCCAAAAAATTCTCCATCACTTCTATACACGATTCGACATCGCCGCGCGAACCGCAGCATCATATGCTCAGTGGCGCACCGTTTGTGTTTGTGAATTGTTGATGAATTTAAGACTTAAGCATCAGAGATGCTAACAACAACCCAGACAAAAGTCCGCGATTACAGCGCGACAGAGACCTACGCCGCGAATTCCTCATCCGCCTGCGCGACTGGCGCGGGCGGTAGGCGATCGGTTACCTCGGCGATGCACGCAAGTTTGGCGGCAAGTTCGGCGGTAAACTGTTCCGGCGCCAGACGCCATCTCCAATTTCCTGCGTGCTCACTGGGCGTGTTCATGCGCGCCTCGCTGCCCAGCCCCAAAACATCCTGCAACGGCACCAAGGCAAACTCAGCCGAAGAAGTTTGCGCGGCGCGCACGAAAGCCCAATGAATCCCGTCCTCACAACGGCCAAGATATGCTTCCGCGTTGCTGCATTCGTGCTTGGCCGCTCCCGATTGAAACCAGCCGACCGTCGTATCGTTGTCATGCGTTCCGGTGTAGATGACCTTCCCGGCCGCGCGATGCGGCAGATACATGTGCGCGCCTTCGTTGCCGAAACCAAATTGCAACACGGCCATCCCCGGAATACGCAGCCGTTCGCGCAACGCGTGCACTTCGGGCGTGATGTAGCCCAAATCTTCCGCGAAAAACGGCAATCCACCCAGCGCCTCGCGCAGTTTGTGAAACAGATCGTCTCTGGGACCATCGACCCAGCGCCCGTTCATCGCGGTCGGGTCGGCTGCCGGAATCTCCCAGAACTGATCGAAGCCGCGAAAGTGATCGAGCCGGATGTAGTCGCAGTTCCGCGTCGCCCAGCGCAACCGCTGCACCCACCACTCATAGCCCTGCGCCTTCATCACATCCCAGCGATAGAGCGGATTTCCCCAGCGCTGCCCCGTCTTGCTGAAAAAATCAGGAGGCACTCCCGAGACCACTTCCGGTTCAAGATTTTCATTCAGCTGAAAAAAATCGCGATGCGTCCAGACATCCGCGCTGTCGTAGTTCACAAAGATCGCCACGTCGCCCACAATTCGAATCGACCGCGCCGCGCAATACCGCCGCAGCGCCCGCCATTGTTCGTGAAAGGCAAATTGCAACGCGCTACGGATTTTCAAGTCCGCGTCCAACTCCTTGCCGGCTTGCTCTAACGCTGCGGGTTCGCGACGCGCCATTTCCTTTGGCCACTCGTTCCAGCTCGCCAGCTTCTGCCGGGCACGCAACGCGTCGAACAACGCAAAATCCTCGAGCCACCAGCGATTCTCAGAACAAAAGCGGTCGAACCGTTCGCGAGCACTGCCCGAAGCCGACTTAACAAAACTCCGGCCCGCCTCGAAAAGAAGCGGCATCTTCCGGGCAAAGACCTGATCGTATTCAACCGGACCCCGCTCGGGAGCAAGCTCAACAAGTTTTCTTGGATCGATCCAACCGTGGTCCGCCAGCCTTTCCAGACTGATCAGCAGAGGATTTCCCGCGAACGCGGAAGTAGAAGAGTAAGGCGAGTTACCGTAACCCAGGGGCCCAAGCGGCAGAACCTGCCATAGGGACTGACGGGCCGCGGCCAGCATGTCCACAAATTGATAAGCCGCAGGACCAAAATCGCCGATGCCGCCGCGCGAAGGCAGCGACGTGGGGTGCAACAGAATGCCTGCGGCTCGCGGAAACGGCATGCAACTGAGGATTACCTCTGAAAAACCTCCGTCAGACTATCTTCCTGAGCAGGCGCTTTCCACGCCGCTAAGGATCTGGGTGAGCCGCGCGAACATCGCGTTCTTTGTTCTTTGCGATGCATCAATCGTGCGTTTGGCGCGCTCCCGAATGGCCTACTCCCCGGGCTCGCTTCCCGATCGAGTCAAAGCCTTCATTTCTTCCTGGTTGATTTTGATCTTGCCCGACTTCTCCATCTGCTCTCGCAGGCTGGTCACGAACAATCCGAAGAGTTCCTGCTCCTTCGCCTGTAACAGCGTATCCCGAATCTGATCGCGCTTGGCGACAAAGTCCGCGTCCGATGGCGCCTGCACTTCAAGCAGAGAAATCACAACGCCATTGGCTCCATTGCTGATCGGGCCGCTGATGTCTCCCGGCTTCATGCCGAACACCGCTGAGGCCTGGCCGGCCATCGATCCAATATCTGGAACCTGCCCATCCGGCAAAACGAAATCGCTGGTCTTTACAGTTGCGCCCAACTCTTTCGCCGCTTTTTTCAGGTCATGCTCCGTCTTCGCGCGGTCGGAAAGCTCCTGTGTTTTCTGCGACAGCAGAATGTTCGAACGCTCGTTCTTGAATTGCTCTTCCACTTTCGTCCGGATTTCGTCGAACGTCGGGGTTGATTGCGGCTTCACCGCCACCAACTGAAAAACTGCGAAGCCCTGCGACGTGGAAGCCATCGCCGGCGGCGATTTTTCTGGCGCCGTAAACACCGCGTCCATGAACTGCGGCGCAGGACCGAGTCCCGGTACCATATCCTTGCGCCCGAAGAAATCGGAGGTCACAACCGAGATGCTCTTCGCTGACGCTGCCGCGTCCAGCCCCAGCGTCTTCGACGCCTGCAGCAAATCCTCCGCCACCTTCTGCGCGGCCTGCTGCGCCTTCTGCTGCTTTACAACCGGCTCGATCTGCGCCTTCACCTCGTCGAGCGTCTTCATATGCGCATCCTGCTTATCGTCCAGCCGGATGATGTGGAAGCCGTCCAGCGTTTTCACCACCCCGCTGATTTTCCCTTTGTCCAGCGCCGAGACCGCCTTCTCAAACTCAGGCCCCATCTGGCTCTTGCTGATCCATCCCAATGACCCGCCCACGTTCGAGCTTCCCGGATCTTCTGAAGACTTCTTCGCGACATCTTCGAACTTGGCCCCGCCCTGCAATTGTTTTAGCAGATCGTCGGCGCGTTTCTGCGCTTCGCTCACCGCCTTGTCGTCAATTTTTCCGTCCGTTCCCGGCAGCGGCATCTTGACCCAGATGTGGCTCACCTTCACCTGCTCGGGCACTCGATACTGGTCGCGATGCTGATCGTAATAGGCCTGCAAATCCTCGCGCGTTACCTCCACCTGAACCTTACCCGGATCGATCGTCGCGTATTTCACTTTGCGTTTTTCCGGAATCGAGTTCGCGTAACTCTTCTGGTGGCTATCGTAAAACGCCTTCAACTCTTGCTCCGTCGGATGCAGGCCCTTCTGAATGTCATCCTGTTTCAGCACCGCATAGTCGAACTTCACTTTCGTATTCTGCTTGTCAAATTCCTTCCGGATGGCAGCGTCGCTCACCGACGCTCCACCGGTGATCAGCGCTTGCAACTTGCCGATCATGATTTCCCTGCCGACCGACGCCTCGAAGGTTGCTGGAGTAAGATTGGCCCGCTGCAGCATTCCTTCATACTCCGTCTCGCCGACGAAATTGCCCCCCGGGAAAAAATACATGGAATAGCGCCCGTGCTGCAGTTCGTCCTTCACTTCCTGCGGCGACGCCTTCAAACCCATTCGCTGCGCCTCGCTCAAGAGGGCCTGCCGGTCAATCAACTGGTCCGCCGCCCGCGGAGTCGCTTGCTGGATCAGGAACGGCATCAGCATCGACGCATTCTGGCCATATTGCTGCGCCTGTTGTTGCGCCATCTGCTTTGCCTCGTCGCGCACTTGTTCGGCGGTAATATCTTCTCCGCTCACCTTGGCCACAACGCCCGGCTTGCTTATCGCATCGTTGCTGCCGATGCCGGGAACGAATGCGATTACCATAGCCGCGCAAATCAGCAGCAGCAGTCCGCTCAGCACAATTTTCTTGAACGGCCCTTCAGTTTGCAGGAATCGGATCATCTTCTTATCACTCCAGAAATGTCACGGCGGAATCTTTGATTATAAACTACGCACCACTCAGATGGCCTTAGGCGCTGTCGGTAGTGGGCTGTCATCCTGAGCTAGGATTTGCTTCGCGAGTGCGAAACAAAACCGCAGTCGAAAGCCTGCCCTGAGCGAAGTCGAAGGGGATCCCTAATCGCCTCGGCGGCTGAAGGCGTCGCAAGGAATTTCAACCTCGGCAGACTGCGCTACATCCTCACAGCCAATATCACCGCACGACCCTCCAAAATCAGCTATTGAAACGTATCAATAGACGTGTTATCCCTCTTACGTTCCCCAGCAAGGAACGATGAAAATATGTCTTCTCTAAGATTGCCCGCTTCTCTCTCTCGTGCACTTGCACAGCTTCTTACAACTTTGTTTCTCGGCTCGCAACTCTTTTTTGCCGCAGCTACGAACCCGGCCGCAAGCGCGCCCCCGCAGGAGGCATCGCAGCCCGAGAGACTTCCCTTCCGCGATCATTGGGCGCTCCAGTCCTCCGCCAAAGTCGACGCACAGGGCGAGATCATCTCCACGCCCACCTTTGTCCCGCAGGGATGGCACGATGTCACCGTTCCCTCCACAGTCGTCGCAGCTCTTGTGAAGGATAAAACTCTTCCCAACCCATTTTTCGCCAACATCCTGCGCCAGTTTCCCGGCATGAATTACGGCGTCGGCAAGAATTTCTCGAACATCGCGATGGCACACGATAGCCCCTACGCCGTCTCCTGGTGGTACCGCAAACAGTTCATCGTTCCCGCTTCCTACGCCGGCAAGACCGCGTGGCTGAATTTCAAAGGCATCAACTACCGCGCCAACCTGTGGCTCAACGGAAAGCAGATTGCAAACTCCAATCAGGTCGCCGGAGCCTGGCGCACCTACGAATTCAATGTCGCCGAATTCTTGAAGCCGGGAGCCGAGAATGTTCTCGCGGTTCAGGTCTTCGCCCCAACCGAAAAAGATCTCGCCATCACCTTCGTCGACTGGAATCCCGCACCTCCCGATAAAAACATGGGCCTGTGGCGCGAAGTCTATCTCACCACCAGCGGTCCCGTGGCGCTTCGCTATTCCACCGTTGTGACGAAGTTAAGTTCACCCAGCGATGATTCCGCTCAACTCACCGTCACCACACAACTGAAGAATGCTATAGCCCATCCGATCAAAGGCACATTAAAAGGTCAGATCGACAACGTCACCTTCGAGCAGAAAGTCGAACTTGCTGCAAACGAATCGAAAGACGTCACCTTCACATCCGCTCAGTTCTCTCAGCTTGTACTCTCTCATCCTCGCCTGTGGTGGCCCGCGCAAATGGGCAAGCCAGACCTTTATTCTCTCTCCATGCAATTCGACGTCGACGGCGCAACCAGCGCAACCAGCGATCGCTCTGAAACCGAATTCGGGATTCGCGAAGTCACATCAGAAATAAACGCCAGCGGAGGGCGCGCGTTCCACGTCAACGGCAAGAACATTCTCATTCGCGGCGGCGGCTGGTCGCCCGACATGATGCTTCGCGAAGATTCACAGCGCCTACACGACGAATTCCGCTACGTCAAAGACATGGGACTGAACACCGTGCGCCTCGAAGGCAAGCTCGAAACCCAGGAGTTCTTCGATATCGCCGACCACGAAGGCATCCTCGTCATGGCTGGCTGGTGCTGCTGCGATTTTTGGGAACAGTGGCCGCACTGGCAGCCACAGGATTTTGAAATCGCCCAACAATCTCTGCGCGATCAAATCTACCGCCTGCGCAGCCATCCGAGCATGGTCCTGTGGCTGAACGGCAGCGACACCCCTCCTCCGGCGAATGTCGAGCAGATGTACCTAAATATCGAGAAGGAGCTTCTGTGGCCGAATCCCGTCGTCTCCTCGGCCACTGGCAGGCCCACGTCGGTCACCGGAAACAGCGGCGTCAAAATGACGGGTCCCTACGAGTATGTAGCTCCCGGTTATTGGGAGCAGGACACTCTGACCGGCCAGCCCCACCGCAAGAAGTGCAACATTGGCGGATGCGGCGGCGCCTACGGCTTTAACACCGAAACCAGCATGGGACCTGCTGTTCCGCCCATCGAAAGCGTACGCGCCATGGTCGGCAAAGATCACCTGTGGCCCATCGACGGCGTGTGGAACTTCCACGCCGGCGGCGGCGAATTCAAAGACATCCACGTCTTTAGCGACGCCCTTGCCAATCGCTATGGTAAATCAGAGAGCGCCGAAGACTTCGCCTTCAAATCGCAACTGCAAGCCTACGAAGGCGTGCGCGCCATGTATGAAGCCTACAGCCGCAACAAATATCAATCGACCGGCATCATCCAGTGGATGCTCAACAACGCCTGGCCCTCCATGATCTGGCATTTATACGATTACTACCTGCGACCCGGCGGCGGCTATTTCGGCGCCAAGCGCGCGATGGAGCCTCTGCACCCTGTCTATGGTTATGACGATCATTCGATCTGGTTGGTCAGCAGCCAATATGAAGACGTCAAAGGCCTGAAACTCACCACCAAGATTTACAACCTCGACATGACCGAGAAATTCTCGCACGAGGATCCTGTCGACGCGCCTTCCGACAGCACCGCGAAAATCTTCACGCTACCTCAATCGCAAGATCTCAGCTCCGTCTATTTCTTAGTTCTTCGCCTCGCGGATTCAGCCGGCAAAATCGTCGGTTCAAATTTCTACTGGCTCTCGTCGAAACCCGAGACAATCGACTGGTCGAAATCCAAATGGTGGATGACCCCGACCCGTTCCTTCGCCAATTACACAGCGCTCACACAACTGCACAAGGTAAAACTTATAGTTACAGAGCGCACCGAGAGCAAAGGTGAGGAGGCGACTACGAGTGTCACGCTGGAAAATCCCAGCTCGTCCTTGGCGTTTTTCGTTCGCGTAAAGGTGACACGGAAAGACACTAATGACGAGATTCTCCCCGTTGTCTGGGGGGACAATTACATCTCCCTACTGCCCGGTGAGAAGCGAAAAGTTACTGCCACTTATCGCTCCACCGAACTCGGAACAGAAAAACCAGCAGTACAAGTCAGCGGCTGGAACGTAGAGTAGACGATGGCACAGGCACTAGAAAGGGTAAACTAAAACGAGTGAGACAGTAAGCCGCGGAACCGACGCTATTCCTCGGCGGCTTTCTTCAAATTCTCCAGCCCAGCCTCGAAATGTTTCCCCATCATTCGATCCATGTTCACGAAGACACTCATCACCTTCAGCATGTAGACGTTCGTGCCTCGCATGCTCCACGTCGCACGGGTTGAGGCTCCGGCAGGTTCCACAGAGAACACGTTCACGTTGTGGGCTTCAAATGGTTTCACCCAGTCGACATTAACGGAAATCCGATTGGGCGCGACCGACTCCGTAATCGACATCCGTCCGCGGCCAGCGCTGCCGGTGCTGGTCCAGTCCGAGATGGCACCCGTGCCGCTTTCCGGCCCACTGAACGTTCTTTTCATCGAAGTGTCTTCGGTGTCCTGCGGCGACCATCGAGCCCAATTGTGGAAGTTGTTGATGAGCACAAAGATTTTTTCAGGCGGAGCTTTGATGCTGAGCGAGCGCTCGATCAGAAAGGTGTTAGGCCTGGTCGCCGCGAAGGCGAGCACGGCTCCAATCAGAACGGCCACAATGATGAGAGATCTCAAGATCATGGGCAGCCGTGAAAATAATAACTCACCCGCCTCTACTCTAACGACTTCGGATCCGACAAGTTCTTCGGCGATTTCTTATCCAGCAACGCGACCAAGTCTTTCGCGCACGCCGGAACTCCGACTTTGTGTTCCAGAATAATGTCCCTCGCGTCCAACTTCTTCCCGTACAACTTCTCGTTGGCGTTTCCATCCGACCGCAACGTTGAGCCTTCCAGAGAAATTCCTGCGAATAATCCCTTGTTGCGGGAGTAGGAAAGAATCTCAGCATTCATCACGACATCGGTGGCGCCTTCCGCCGTGCGCCCTTTCGGGCCGGCCGCCGCAGAAGCGTCCGCTCCCAGCTTTACTTTGCTCGACAGCAGCGACCGCGCTCCCCTTGGGTTCATCACCAGCAAAACAAAATCCGTCGCCTGGCCACCGATCTGAAAGCCAATGCTCACTCCTTCCAGCGCGTACAGCGCCGGAGGCCCCCACGGTCCCGTATAGTGCTCCCCGCCACGGCATACCATAATCCCGCGTCCGTAGCTCCCGCCCACCCCAAACGCTCCCTTTTTCACCGACGGCAGAATCACTAGGCACTCCGCTTTATCCAGCAAATCCTGCGGAATGTCGTCTGGGATATTCAGGATCTCTTTCATGACTACGCCAGCATCGTGCACCCGGTCTTCTTCTTTCTCATCGTTCACAGCAAACGCAGGTGCGCACAGGCACAATGTCAGAAAAAAGGCTGCGATCGTCTTCATTTTCATCTCCATGTAATCTGGATTTCCTTTCGCCTTTGTGCCGCTTGCGACTCAACATCTTAAACCGTTCTCACCGCACCGGTCCTGAGAATCGGAGCCCGGTTACCGCAAGCATAACCCTCGCAGGAACTTGGGAGAGCATCTCTCTCGATCAGCCAAGCATGACCAAACGGGTGCTCCTTTTGTAACTTGGCACTCGGCTCGAAACCCCTCTACAGTCAAAGAATTGGCGAACGGCCATTCACCCTTCGGCACCCGGCGTGCATCTAATGGTTAGGAGTACCCTCTGGCCATGGGTGAGAGTGAAAAATTTGGATGGTTCCGGCATGAAGTACACGCGTCTCAACATGGCCCATCTGCTGGTCGTGGCCCTGGTCTGCGTGTCTCCCGCCGTGGCCCAATCCGGTTCTTACACACCATACGCCGCTACTGCCGCCTATCCGACCGCCGCGGTTTCTGACGATTCTCAAGGCAGTCTTCTCACGATTCACAAACGCGTCGACGAGGTAAACGTCCTTTTCATCGCCACCGACAAGCACGGTAAGTTTGTCCGCGACCTCAACCAGAACGACTTTGCCATCCTCGACGATCACAAGCCGCCGCAATCGATTCTTAACTTCCGCCGCGAGACCGATCTTCCTTTGCACCTCGGTCTGCTAATCGATGTCAGCGGTTCGGTCCATGGACGTTTCGATTTCGAGCAGAACGCTGCCATCAGTTTCCTGCAACACTCCATTCGCGCCGGTTTCGACAAAGCCTACGTCGTCGGGTTCAATACGCACATGCAGATGAGCCAGGATTTCACCGACAACGTTCAACTGCTCTCCGCTGGCGTGCACAACCTGCAGGATGGCGGCGGCACCGCTCTTTTCGACGCGGTTTACAAGACCTGTCACGACAAACTGCTGAAAGATAAATCCGAACACCCCGTCCGCAAGGCCATCATCATTCTCAGCGACGGCGAGGACAATCAAAGCGAAGTCTCTAAAGCTCAGGCCATCGAAATGGCGCAGCGCGCCGAGGTGATCATCTACGCCATCTCCACCGACGACAGCGGCCTCATCCTCCGCGGCGACAAAACTCTCGAACAACTCGCCGAAGCAACCGGCGGCCGCGCCTTCTTCCCCTTCAAGATGAAGGACATCACTCACTCCTTCGCCGCCATCGAAGACGAACTCCGCAGCCAGTATGTCGTCTCCTATAAGCCCGCCGACTTCGACGCCGACGGCCGCTACCGCTCCATCGAAATCTCCGCCAACAAGAAAGACCTCCAAGTCCGCGCCCGCAAAGGCTACTTCGCACCTCAGCAATAGCTCAAGAAATTGATCAGCGGCACTTCGTATCTATCTTCTGGTTGCAGCCGCCTTCGTCTTCACTACGGGGTCGGGTTGAGCGCACCTCTGCAGCTCCTGTTGAAGGCCCTGGCGAATGATGTCGGTATTCCGCTCATAGGCATCCTTCAGTTGTGACAGCACGGGTTCGGCGAGATTCGCGGCTGGCAGGAACGGCTCGGCGTTCGCGCGTTGGCAGGCTTCATTCAGCAGCGGATATTCATTGGCGAGAATGCTATCCAGGGTCGCATCGTCCCAATGAGTCACCTGCAAGCTTCCATCTTCGGTGGGAGAGAAGCGAACTCCGAATGCATCGAGCCTGCGGATCGACGCGACTTCGGGCGCTGCGTCCAGAGTGGTTATGCGCATGGCGACCCGTCGGGCATCACTCTCGTCGGCGGCCATCGCCACCACGCAATCTCCGTTGGTAAGGCGCAGGATATAAATCATGGGCGACTCCGCGGTAGGCATTGAGAAATCGTTCCCAAAGGCTCGGCCCGTCCTTATGATGCTCCAGGAAACCACGCCATTGTGATTAACCAGTAAGGCTCATGAAAGTTGCGGGATCAAAAGAGGAAAAAGCCGGAAGCGGGAGCCTCCGGCTATCCCAAAGAGAGAATCGGCTATCCCAATTTTTCTCCAATCGACTTCGCCTGCGTGAAGAGATACAGGTAGTCCGGGCCACCGGACTTCGAATCCGTCCCCGACATGTTGAAGCCACCGAACGGATGCGCGCCGACCATGGCACCGGTGCACTTGCGATTGATATAGAGATTACCAACGTGGAAGTTGCGAATGGCGCGGTCGATCTTGTCGCGCGATTTGGTGTAGATGGCGCCAGTAAGGCCAAACTCTGTATCGTTGGCGATCTCAAGCGCATCGTCGAAGCCGTGGGCCTTAATCACCGAAAGCACCGGGCCGAAGATTTCCTCCTGTTCGAGCTTCGACCGGGCCGGAATATCGGCAAAAACGGTTGGACGGATGTAATAGCCTTCTCCGGCTTCGGTGGCGCGCTCGCCGCCGGTGAGTAGGCGTCCATCTTTCTTGCCCTGCTCGATGTATTCGAGGATGGTCTTCATTGAGCCTTCGTTTATCACTGCGCCCATGCCGGTGTTTTCGGCGGGATCGCCAATGGTGATTTTTTCCACGCGCGCCTTGAGCTGCTCAAGAAACTTATCGTAGACACGCTCGTCGACAATGGCGCGAGAGCAGGCGGAGCACTTCTGGCCCTGGAAGCCGAATGCGGCCTGCGCGACACCTTCGACGGCGGAGTCGATATCGGCATCGGCGTCGACGATGATGGCGTCCTTGCCGCCCATTTCGAGGATGGTGCGCTTGATCCAGAGCTGGTCGGGGGCCTGCGTTGCGGCCGTGTGGTTGATGTGCAATCCCACTTCGCGGGAGCCGGTGAAGGCAATGTAACGAGTCTTGGGATGTGCGACCACGGCATCGCCGAAGCTGGCGCCTGCGCCCGGGCAGAAGTTCACGACGCCTTCGGGCATGCCGGCTTCTTCGAGCAGTTCGACGAACTTTGCGGCGATGGTGGGAGAATCGCTCGAAGGCTTCAGGATGACGGTGTTGCCGCTGACGATCGAAGCCAGGGTCAGGCCGGCCATGATGGCGCAGGCAAAGTTCCATGGCGGAATGACCGCGCCCACGCCGAGCGGGATGTACATGAGCGAATCGCGCTCACCCGGGAGTTGCACTGGCGCCTCGGCTTTCGCGAGACGCAAAGCCTCGCGTGCATAAAATTCGCAGAAGTCGATGGTCTCGGAGATGTCGGCATCGGCCTCGCCCCAATTCTTGCTGACTTCGAAAACCAGCCAGGCCATGTGCTCCATTTTGCGCTGGCGCAGCAGATCGGCGGCACGAAACAACAAGCCAGCGCGCTCTTCGACGGAGGTGCGGCTCCAGCTTTGGAACGCTTTTAGCGCTGCATTCATCGCGGGTTGGACGTGCTCCTTGCCGGCTTTCTGGTGAATGCCGACGACCTGCGACGGACGCGAGGGATTCAGTGACTTGATCTTATCCGCAGTTTTGACGCGCTCACCGCCGATGATGAGATCGTACTCGCGACCGAGTTGGCCGCGAACGCGCTCAATGGCAGCGCGCATCTTGCGGGCATTATCTTCGTGGCGAAAATCGAAGAAAGGCTCGTTGATGAATGGGCCGGAATGAGAAGTTGTGCGGGGCCGGATGGGGAGTTCGGCGATGGCCATGGGGGAATCCCTTCTTAAGGTTTAGAGGTCGGTATTTAGGTTGACCTGAACTATTTTACACCGGTGAGCGCATGCAAAGTGCGTAAGAATGTCCTGCCCACGGCGTAAGCTGCACTCCGAGCTTTGGGCTAGGGGTTCGTGGGGTCGACCGTGGTGATTATCTGCGTATGGGTCGACGCGCCACCACCCGGAAGGGCGCTAACGGTCACTCGCGACGTGAGCGCGTGCGAAGCGACGTTTGAGTGCGCGACATTCTTTCCGATCCAGATTTGCATCTCAATGCGCGGTACGCTGAGGAATTCAGCGACCTTGGGGTGCAGCTTGTTAGCGGACGCTTTGGCTGCGAACTCCTTCGCGATCGCCTCGATGTCCTTAAGCAGGCCGGAAGTGTCCCACGCCTTCTCGGGCGGATTTCCGCTTATCCGCGAGCGGGTTAGATGGCTCAACTCTTTGTTGGCCCGCTTGTGAGCCTTCGTAAGGGAGGGCGGTTCGATTGGCGTCCAGTTGACCGCCAGATCAAGAAAATTCCGAGCCACGACGTCATCGTCCAGTCCCGGCCGGTAGAAGAAATCGATCAGGTTCCGAAGGTGAATTGCGAAGGACTCGAGTATTGCGACGTACTCGGCAGTGCCCTCCTTGCGCTCACGGAGGATTTCCGTGGTTTCCCAAAGCATGCTGAGCTCATGCATTAGATGTTCCCCCGAATAGTCGAGGAGCTGCTGGTCGGTCATTCGTGCAGGCATACATCAATCCTGGCAGAGCGGGCGGGATAATTCAAGCGGAGGGTCGGCGCAGACAACCTACTAACCGGGCGCGCTCCGGGCTATGTGCTTGCGTAGCGTCCTAGCTAACAGGGTTGGCTGCTTCGTCAGCTTCCAGGCCCTGGGCTCCGGTGTTAGACTCAAACGTTTTCGCGGTGGCCTAGAGGCGGGACTTATGCAGATTCAGAAAGTAGGACTGGTTGGTGCGGGCACGATGGGCAATGGCATCGCTCATGTGTTCGCTCGCAGCGGGTACTCGGTTGTGTTGTGCGATGTCGAGCAGCGATTTCTCGATCGCGGGCTGGCCACGATCACGAAGAATCTCGACCGCGAGGTCGCGAAGAACAAGATCTCGGCTGAAGAGAAGGCCTCCGCGTTAAAGAACATTGAGCCGGTGACCGAGCGTGCGCGGCTCGCGGAGTGCGATTTCATCGTCGAGGCGGCGACGGAGAAATTCGAAATCAAAACGGAAATTTTTCGCGATCTCGCCCGGCTCACGCGGCCCGAGGTGATCCTGGCGTCGAATACTTCGTCGATTTCGATCACCAAACTTGCGGCGCAGACTGCACGTCCGGAGAAAGTGATTGGGATGCACTTCTTCAATCCCGTTCCCGTGATGAAGCTGGTCGAGGTGATTCGCGGGCTGGCAACGTCTGAGGAAACTTTTTCGTCGGTGCGCGACCTGGCAGTGAAGCTCGACAAAACACCGGTCGAGGTCAACGATGCACCGGGATTTGTTTCGAACCGCGTACTGATGCCGCTTTTGAACGAGGCCATGTATACAGTGATGGAGGGTGTGGCGACGGCGGAGGCGGTCGATGAGGTGTTTAAGCTGGGGATGGCACATCCAATGGGACCGCTGACACTGGCAGATTTTATTGGGCTCGATGTGTGCCTCGACATCATGCGGGTGATGCAGGAGGGGCTCGGCGATCCGAAGTATCGGCCGTGTCCGTTGCTGATCAAGATGGTGGATGCGGGGTGGCTGGGACGGAAGAGCGGGCGGGGCTTTTATCAGTATTGAGATTTTAGAGTAGCTAGTACCCAGTACCCAGTGGAAACCCGCGACACTCATGACTACTGAGATAGTTTCGTCGGCTGGCCGAAGCGATTGGCCGTTTTACGGGCTCGCGGCGATTGCCGGCGTTGGCACGGGGTGGGTTGACGTCGTCATCAACGATCTGCTCTTTACGGCTTTGCTGGTGCTGGCGGCGTGCATGCTGCTGGGGTTGCTGCGGCCGCGCCGGCCATGGCGGTGGGTCGTTGTCGTGGTGGCGTTTGTTCCGCTCAGCGAGCTCGCCGCCTACCTTGTCATGGCCGTGAAACCCACGCGGAGCCAGATCTTTGGCTCGTTCCTCACCGCGCTCCCGGGGATTGCAGGCGCCTATGGCGGGTCGGTTATGCGAGGCGTGCTGGATCATTTGCGGCAGGGAGAGTAAGAGGGTCTTGGGTCTTGGGTCTTGGGTCTTGGGTCTTGGGTCTTGCACCATGTCGCATCGACTGACCACCAGAAGGCTTAGCTTTAAGAACCGGCCTTAAGAATCCGAAGCTCTGCCCTTCCGTTTCATCGAATCAGCCAAGACTTACCTCCAATTTTCCGAGTTCGCAATTGGGAAACAAAAAACACTATCGTAACTTGGAGCGCTCGAATTCTCGCGGCAGAATACGGAAAGTACTACCCCTGCCGTAGATGGTTCGGAGGACCGCGAAGACCTCCTACTCTATGCCAAAACTGAATGTAGTGGTGGCTCTGACCACGCAAGATAACGATTACCAGACCGAACAGGCGGCATCCGCAGTTGAAGCCGCTTCCCGCCTGGGCGTAAAACTCGCCGTGGTTTACGGGGATAATGACGCGGTCAATCAATCCCAACAACTGGTAAAGATTGTTCAGGACCGCGCACAACGTCCGGATGCGATTCTGGTCGAGCCGGTGGGAACCTCCATGCCTCAGGTCGCGAAAGCTGCATTGACGGCAGGTATCGCCTGGGTGATTCTGAACCGTGAAGCCGACTATATCTCCGAGCTGCGCCGGACGGCCACGGTGCCGGTGTTCGCGGTCGATCCCGACCAGGAAGAAGTGGGCAGGATTCAAGCAAAACAACTGGCGGTCCTGGCCCCGGAAGGCAACGTTCTCTATATCGAGGGTCCTTCCACTCACAGCGCCGCGAATCAGCGCACTAAGGGGTTTCTGGCTAACAAGCCGCACGGGGTCGCGCTGAAGACCCTGAAGGGTGACTGGTCGGAGCGCAGCGGGCAGCGGGCAATCAAGTCCTGGCTGTCGTTGAGTACCTCGCACCAGATTGATATTCGCGCCGTAGTCTGCCAGAACGACTGCATGGCGATCGGAGCGAGGAAAGCGTTGATGGACCTGCCGGTATCGGAACGTAAACCGTGGCTGGACATTCCGTTCATTGGCTGCGACGGCGTCAGGAAGACCGGCCAGGAATGGGTGCGCGCTGGGCAGTTGCGCGCGACGGTGGTGATCCCGCCCATGGCTGGACACGCTCTTGAGATGCTGGTGAAGGCACTCGATTCCGGGTCGATCCCCGCCGAACGGACTCTGTGCTCCCCGCGATCATTTCCTGCAATCGCCGACTTGGGGGCTTTGGCGGCTCGGGCTTGATGTTCGGAGCTCAGTTGGGGTCTTGAATCTTTTGCCTTCGATGTTGAATTTGGGAACCGAGCCCGCAGTCTTCCCGCTGCCACCGCCCAAGGTATCGGATGATCGAGAAGTTACTCCCTAATCCACAGGGAGGTCGCGTATGCTTCCTTGCATGTGCGTGATGGTGTCGATGCTGGCGAGCGGCAGCAAGGGGAATTGCGCCTTTGTGGCCAGCGCGCGCACCAAGATTCTGGTCGATGCCGGCATTTCCTGTCGCGAGACCTTCAAGCGAATGAAGTCGCTGGGAGAAGATCCGCAATCGCTCTCGGCGATTCTGATCACCCATGAGCATTCCGATCATGTTTACGGATTGGCAACGCTAGCCAAGAAGCTGCGCATCCCAATTTTTATGACGGGAGCGACGCACGCGGCCTGGGCGCTAGCCCTGCGCAGCGAGAATGGCGAGCGGCCGCAACTGGAAAAACTGGAGCGTTTCGAATCGGGTCGCCGTTTTCAGATTGGCGATATCGAAGTGCAGCCGTTTACCATTCCGCACGACGCCGCCGATCCGGTGGGTTTCACCTTCCGCATTGAGGGGACGAAGGTCAGCGTGGCCACCGATCTTGGTTACTTGCCCGCCAATGTCCGCGACCACCTGCGGAGGTCGGATGTGCTGGTGATGGAATCGAATCACGATGTCGAAATGCTGCGGGTGGGGTCGTATCCGTGGGCGGTGAAGCAGCGGGTGGCGAGTAACGTCGGCCACCTTTCGAACGAAAAACTCGCACATTTCTTCATCAGCGACTATGATAACGGTGCAGCCTTTGTCGTGCTGGCGCATCTCTCTGAACAGAACAATCATCCGGAAATTGCGCGGAGAGAGGCGGAAAAGGCCCTGGGGCTACGGGGCGGTCTGTTTCAGAACCGTGTGCTGGTGGCGGTGCAGTCCGAAGTTTTGCCGCCGATTCGACTGTAGTAACTTATGAGTCAGCAGTGCACCGATCCCATTGTAGGCAAAATTCTGGCGGGCTGGCGTTATGACATCTCCGGCCTGGCGCCGGAAATGCGTGGCGACTACGAAGGCCATTTCGCGGGTTGCGAGTTCTGCCGCGGCCGGCAGCGCATGCATCGCATCATTGACGTAGGCTTGATTGGGCTGGCATCGGTTTCAGGCGGCGTTTTTCTGCTTGCCTTTGGAGTGGTGCGGCACTTCGGCCCGCGGCACGCCTTCTGGCTGGAGATTGCTGCACTGGCGGGCTTTGCGCTTTCGGCGCTGATCTGGCTGGTGGTGGCCGTCGCCACGCCGGCGCCAGTCACGGTGCTCGATGCAGCGAAGCAGGGTGCACGCCGGGTGCACGACCGCCTGCCACAGGAGATCCGGGAACGCCTGCCGGAAGAGCTCCGCATGAAGATCACGGGGACTTAGCGGTGATTAAGCCTGCCATTACCGGTCCAATCCGAACCTCAACCATTTCTCGAATCGTCATCGCTGTGCTTTTGTGCACAATGGCCGCCGCTGTAGCGGAAAGCGCGTGCTTGTTACCGGCCGCGGCAGTGCATCCCATACTGCCCTCTTCCATGGCAGGATGTCATCATTCGAGAGTTCCATCCCCTTCTCGGCCGGCTGACTATCGCTGCTGCATGAACCGGCATCCGGCGGCTTTGATGGCGAAGGTTTTCTCTCCACGTCCCGCAATGCAGCCGATTGAGATCGCTGTCATCCCTTCGTTTGTTGTCGTTCAAGCTCACGACCAGTCCTCGTCTACTATCGCCCCTTCAGACCTCTCTCCCGGCTTTCTGGCTCTTAGAATCTAGCCGCAAACCTCGACAGTCTTCGTTTTGTTCCTAGCGGAATGCGATCGTTGCGCGATCCGCAGGACCAGATCGCTCATCCTTCATCCATCTTGAAATTTTTGCTGAGGCGTTTTTGTGAAGAAGACTTTTCTGACGAATTCTAAGTTCCATTTAATCTTCGTATCTTGGCTTGTCGTTGTCTCGGGCATGTCGAGTGCCTCGGCACAGGACGATTCCATGCACGACATGCATGGCGGCATGCAAATGGACATGCCGATGGAGGCAAAGACAGTTTCACAGTTGCCCTCACCGCACGCCGGGTCGGGGACTGCATGGGAGCCTGCATCGGTGCCGGGGCACGAGTGGATGTGGATGCGGAGCGGCTGGGAAATGATGGCGCATGGAGTGATTTTCACCGACTATAACCAGCAAGGCGGACCGCGTGGCGAAGGCAAAGCCGAGTCGGTGAATTCGGGAATGCTGATGGAGCAGCACAAGCTCGGCGGTGGAACTATTTTGCTGCGGCAGATGTTTTCGGCGGAGTCGCTGACCTCGCCGCATCCCGGCTTTCCGGAATTGTTTCAGACGGGAGAGACGTACCACGGCGAACCGCTGGTCGATCACCAGCATCCCCACAATGTGTTTGCCGAGCTTTCGGCGTTGTACCTGTTGCCGCTCTCGGAAAACGTTTCCTGGGAACTGTATGGTGGACCTTCGGCGGAGCCGGCCCTCGGGCCGGTCACCTACATCCATCGCACTTCGGCTTCGGAGCTGCCGCTGGCGCCGCTGAGCCATCACTTGCAGGACTCCACGCACACCAGTTTTGGCGTAGTTACCACGGGATTTGTGATCGACCGCGTCAAACTGGAGGGTTCGGCGTTCAACGGGCGCGAACCGAATGAAGAGCGCTGGAGCATTCAACCTGCCGCACTCGATTCGTGGTCAGGAAGAGCTAGCATAGCGCCAGCGCGCGACTGGACGGCGCAATATAGTATCGGACGGCTGGAGCATCCCGAGGCGCTCGAAGCGGGTAGCCAGTGGCGGCAAACGGCCTCGGTTGAATACGATCGTCTGCTGCCGGAGGGTAATTGGGCGACGTCGCTGGTGTGGGGACGAGTGCATAAAATCGCGACCGGCACAAATCTGAATGGCTACCTCCTCGAATCGACGCTGAACTTTCTGCGGCGCGATTACGCGTTTACGCGACTGGAGTTGGTGGACAAAGATGAATTGTTTCCATTCGCGGCGGTGCATCCTGCGTACCGGATCGGTGCATATACGTTCGGCGGCACGCGCGACCTGATACAGAATCATGCGTGGCAGCTGGGAATGGGTGCGGATGTAACGGTGTATTCCAAGCCCGCGGTGCTGGATGCAGCGTATGGAAATTATCCAGTGTCGTTTCAGATTTTTCTCCGGATGCGGCCCGGGCAGCGGAGAAGCGAGCATCAGCACTAGCTCGCAGAGAGCATCCGCAAACAACAGAACAATTTCTGATTGTTGATTGCTGAGTGAAACCTCGGCGTCAAGCGAGAATGCAGCTAGCAACTAGCAATTAGCAATCAAAAATCAGTAATCAGAAATTGATTCGCCTGAACTATTGCTTAGACGGATTCGGCTGGGGGCAAGATTCGCAGCCACTCCTCCTCGAACTGCGGCAGAATATAAACTAATGAGGGGAACCGTCAGACGTTTGCGAGTGATCCAATGGACCATGCTGGGCAGTATTCTGCTCTATGCGGTCGTGGGGAAGATTATAAGTTTCGCAGCGCACCCCGCGGACTCGTCGCTGAGCTATGTTTTCACCACCGCCGGCGTGGCGCTGGTTGGCGTGATCTTCGTAGTGAGACGAACTTTAGTCTTGCGCCCGGCGGAAGATCTGGCCTCTCGCCCCGATGATTCCATCAGCTTAAGCCATTGGAAAACAGGCTACATCGCAACCTATGTGCTGTGTGAGACGCTCGCATTGCTTGGCTTGGTTCTCCGTTTTCTCGGCTTCACCTTTCGGCAAAGCCTGCCGTTCTATGTTGCCGGCTTTGTGCTGCTTTTCTTCTTCGGACCGCGCGAACCCATCAGCGCCTGAGTATTCCGCCTCCGATATTATGATTTGGTACGGGATTCAGACCGAGGTGGAAGCATGTCCATTAACGGGCCGGAAGAATTAGCCGGAATGCGGACTGCAGGAGCTGTGGTTTGTTTGATGCTGAGCGCCATGAAGAGCGCTGTGCGTCCGGGAATTACCACCGCAGAACTCGACGAAGTGGGCGCGGGAGTGATGCGACAGCATGGAGCCCGCTCGGCTCCCACACTGGTGTATGGATTTCCGGGAGTGAATTGCATCAGCGTCAACGAAGAGGCCGTTCATGGCATTCCTGGTCCGCGAGCACTGCGCGATGGCGATCTGGTGAAGCTTGACGTCACGGTCGAAAAAAACGGATTCATGGCGGATGCTGCCGTGACGGTTCCGGTAGGTGAAGTGAGCAAAGAGCTGCGGCGGCTTGCAGAGTGCGCCGAACGCGCCTTCGCGAAGGCCATGCTGGTGGCGCGAGCCGGCTTTCGAGTTTCGGAAATTGGACGAGCTGTCGAGCGCGAAGTAAGGCGCAGCGGCTTCTCCGTGATTCGCGATCTGGGCGGGCATGGC
This sequence comes from uncultured Acidobacteriaceae bacterium, assembly GCA_963771965.1. GTDB lineage: Bacteria > Acidobacteriota > Terriglobia > Terriglobales > Acidobacteriaceae > Sulfotelmatobacter. The sequence continues at coordinate 614,049 of CAVYVM010000010.1, read as the reverse complement.
ATCGGGCGCACGATTCACGAAGAGCCGCGCGTGCCAAATTTCGCCGATCCGGAGGCGAACCAGATTCTTACTGAAGGCTTGGTGATTACCGTCGAGCCGATTATCTCGGCAGGATCGGGCCGGGCGTACGTGGCACGCGACAAGTGGACAATGGTCACAGCCGATCACAGTTCGTCCGCGCACTACGAGCATACATTGGTGATCACGAAGGGCGCACCGTTGCTGCTGACTGCAGCGTAGAGGTCGTCGTCCCCGAACATGTACGCACTCACGCAAGATCTCCGCTTTGCATTTCGCCAACTGCTGAAGGCTTCTGGCTTTACCGTGACGGTTGTTCTGGCCCTGGCCCTCGGCATCGGCGCCACCACCGCCATCTTCTCGCTCGTCGAAGGCATTCTGCTGCGTCCGCTCCCATTCAACAATCCGGACCGCCTGGTTCTATTGGGAGATCACCTGGGAAGCGGCCCGAATGCCGCTGCCAACACTCCCGTGACCGCGCGCGAAATCGGCACGTATTCGAACGCAAGCAGCGCCTTTTCTTCACTTGGCGGCTATTTCATCACCACCTATGAACTTTCTGGCGGCGCAATCCCAGAGGAGGTTGATGCCGCCCGGTTGACGGCCGGGGTTTTCCCAACTCTCGGCGCTTCGCCCATGCTCGGCCGCGTCTTTACCCAACAGGAAGAGGACGCTCATCAACCGCTCGCCGTCATCAGTTATGCGTTGTGGATGAACCGCTACCATCGCGATCGCCAGATCCTCGGCAGCTCCATCGTGCTCGACCGGAAACCTTACGCGATCATCGGGGTGATGCCACGCAGCTTTGAATTTCCGCTGGTGAATGGACACCTTGGCCAGGCTCAGCTGTGGGTGCCCATGAGCCTGACGCCCGACGAACTTTCCGATGAGCAGGCCGGCTTCTGGGGATACCACATGGTCGCGCGCCTTAAGGATGGCGTGACCCTAGCGCAAGCTGCGCAGGACGCCGACCGCGTCTCCCGGCAGATCATGCGCAGTTTTCCCGCCAGCATGTCTGCGATCCACATCCAGGGCAACGTCAAGCCGCTGCGTGAATACGCCGTAGGAGATATCCGACCGTTGCTGCGCACGCTGTTTGTGGCTGTTTCCATCGTGTTGCTGATTGCTTGTGTGAACGTTGCTGGGCTGCTGCTGGTACGTGCCATCCGACGGCGCCGTGAATATGCGATTCGACTCGCGCTGGGTGCGAGTTCCAGCGTGATTATCCGCCAATGTGTTTTCGAAGGAGTGTTGCTCAGCCTGGCTGGCGGGCTGCTGGGCTTGGCTTTTGCCGCGACTGCAATCCGGACCACCTTGCACCTGCTGCCCGAGTCTATGCCGCGAATCGATTCCATTTCGATGGACGCGGCCGTCGCTGGTTTCGCCCTTCTTCTCGCGCTATTAACCGGCGGTCTGTGCAGCCTTGCGCCGGCCTTCGCCGCCCTGCGAACCAACCTGACCGAAGGTCTCAAAGAGGGTGTCGGCACCAGCACCGGTGCATCGAGCCACACCTGGTTGCGCTCTGCCCTGGTGGTCTCGGAGATCGCCATCGCTCTGGTGCTCCTCAATGTGTCCGGCGCTTTCTTGCGCAGCTTCCAGAAGATGCGGACCGTTGACCCGGGCTTTCACGCCGACCATGTCCTCGTGGCCACCTATCAACTGCCCCTCAATCAATATTCCACGGACGCTTCTGCCGACGCATTTAACCATACGGTTGTCGACCGGCTGTCCAGCAAGCCCGGAATCATCGCCGTCGGCATCACCAATGTGCTCCCCGCCTCCGGCGCCTTCGCAGGAGCTGCGTACACCATCGAAGACGAACCCGTTGACCGCTGGAAGCTGAAGTTTTCCGCGTTCGCGATTGTCTATGCAGACTATTTCCACGCCATGGGCATCCCGCTGACCGACGGCCGGTATTTCACCATCGATGACCGCTCCAGCTCAGTTCCCGTCGTGATCGTGAACCAGTCCATGGCACGGCGTTGCTGGCCCGGCCAGCGAGCCATCGGCAAACGGATGCACGTCGGAAATCCGCACAAGGGAATGCCATGGGCAACCGTAGTTGGAATCGTCGCCGATACCAAGACGGGCGCGCGCGATGAGCCCACTAACGACCAGTGGTATATGCCTGCGCAGCAGCCCGCCATTCTCTTCGGCTCGGCATACACCGGAAAGCTTAGTAATCCTGCCAGCGGTTACGTCGTCCTTCGTTCGGCGCTTCCCCCCATGCTGATGACGCAAACCCTGCGCTCGAGCATCGCGGAAGTCGATCCGCTGCTCGCTCTGCAACAAGTGCAGCCCATGGATGACGTGATCTCGAATGTGGAAGCGCCGCGCCGCTTCAACACCGACCTTATCACCGCCTTTGCCGCGGGTGCGCTTCTGCTCGCCATCACGGGAATCTATGCAGTGGTCGCCTTCTCCATTTCGCTGCGCACCCAGGAGATCGCCATTCGCATGGCGCTTGGCTCGCCACGCAAGGGCATCGCGCAGCTCGTCCTGATTTCGGGCGCGAAGCTGGCGCTCCTCGGATGCGGCCTCGGAGTGCTTGGGTCGCTGGCCATGTCACGCCTTGTGAGATCCTTTCTCTTCGAGGTCAGTGCGACCGACCCATTCATCTACATGGCGGGTGTTGCGATCATGATGCTGATGGCGCTGCTCGCATCGGCGCTTCCCGCGGCCCGTGCCGCTTCCGCGGATCCGATGAAGGCGCTGCGCTCGATTTAGAAGCTGATTTATTTGATATGGCAGCTTGCCATGCTGCGCTTCTCGAGATACTGCTGATGGTTTCCGAGCGCAGGGCGCACATGAGCACACACTGGTAATCACGAAGGGCGCCGATCCTGCTGACTGAGCGAATGCGAGGCGTTGTTCAGTTGCCCATCTTCTTGATTGCGCCCAGCGGTGTCTGCAGCGTTCCATCATTGTTCACGTCAAATCCGTAGGAGAATGGCGTGAACGAGCCGGCTTTGTAGAGAGCGATCTGGCTGCCGCTGATCCAACATTCGAATTCCATGGGACCGCCGAGGCCTTCGGTCACGGTTGCTTTGCCGGATCGGAAAACCACGGTCATCCCGCCCATGCCTGAGACATGCTCCCACCGGCCTTCATACTTTCCGGCGCAGCTTGCCAGTCCGGGCTTGGGAGCTTGGCCCGCCTGCCGGACGCTGGGTGGGGCCGCTGTTGACGCTCGCAAATTCTCTGGGCCTGTCTCGACTGTGTTTTCGTCCGCAAACCCCACCGTGTAACGGTTCAGGCTCTGTCCAACGATCTTCCCTTCCATCCAGCGGCCGTTGACCAGGACCTGCACTTTATCGCGAAGATCCCATTGGCCGACTGCGTGGTCCTCAGCTGTGAGCTTTCCCAGCCGCCGCACTTCGACCGGCCAGCTTTTCGAAACCTCAATTCCGTTATCGAGTCGCACGTAGTAAGAATTACCTCTCACCTGCAGCACTCTTGCTTCTTGCCATCCAGAACTGAGGACGCGAACGGTGTCTCCGACTTTGAATCCGCTCGCTCCGGGCTGCGATGCACCAGTCTGCGATACTCCGCTTGACGACGGCGGCTGCGAATTGGCCGCAGTTCCAGATCCCGAAGCGTTGCCGGCTGCGGCTCGCGCCTTAAATGGGGAAGGCGCCGGCGGAATCTCACCGCGATGCGGGTCAGCCTGCGCTTCGGCCGGAGTTTGCGCGTGGCATTTCGCCGGGAGCAAAGCGGCCAGTTGAACGCGTAGAGCTTCCCCTCGCTGGTAGGCCTGGCCGTGTTTGTAATTCTGATAATCACAAGCGCCTGTCGTATCGTTGCAGGAGAAGACCTTGAAGCTTTGGCCGTCGTTGCACACATACACAACATTGGTCTGCAGCGCCGGTGTCTGGGCAAGAGCGCTGGCCATGGTTACAATCGCAAACAGATTCATCAAGAAGAATGCGCTCATGCGAGCCAGCTCCGTTCTTTGATGTCAGAGGGGCGCGAAGCCAAGATCCCACGCCACAGTACCTGCGTAACCTGTAACTCGGAAGTAATCCCAGCGCAGGATACGACAGTTGTCTACGCTTTGATATGGCAGCTTGCCATGCCACGCTTCTCGAGATATTGCTGATGGTAGTCTTCGGCGGGAAAGAAAGTTACCGCGGGAACGATCAGGGTGACGATCGGTTTCGAATAGCGGTGCGCTTTCTCCAATGAGTCTTTCGACGCCTCTGCCGCTTTTTGTTGCTCCGGCGTATGGAAGAAGATGGCGGAGCGGTATTGCGTTCCCCAGTCCGGACCCTGTCGGTTCAGTTGCGTCGGGTCGTGGTTCTCCCAGAAAACTTTCAGCAGGTCGGCATACTTTACCTGGGCGGGGTCGAACTCGACCTCGACGGCTTCCGCGTGACCCGTGCGGTCCGTACAGACTTCTTTGTAGGTGGGATTGTCGGTTTGTCCGCCGATGTAGCCTACGCGCGTAGATAGAATTCCGGGCATGGCGCGGAAAGTGGCTTCGACTCCCCAGAAACATCCTGCTGCAAATGTAGCTTTTTCCATCTTGTCCTCAGCTGGTTCGGGTTTCCTGACTTCTCGAATTCGCTAACCAGATTTCTATTAGATGACGAAAGCGCCGGAAAGTCACGCGGCGGGGAACAGTGTGTTGACCTGTGCCCGACGAATCGTTCTCTCGGCATTGCTCAGCCCAGCTGGCGAACCGTCTCCCAACGACCTTCTCCGGTGTCCAACTGGCCTGATCGGGCGATTGACTGCGCGGGCGTTTCATTATAAAGTCCGGCCAAGGTTGTCGCAGTCGTGTGCCCAGGAGATTTTGTGGTTCTAAAGCCCAGCCGCGCCCGAAGTGTGCAGAAATTTGTCATTTTTCTGCTATTGGCGCTGACAACGGCGCAGGCTGCGTTCGCCGTTGCGAATTTCACTCCCCAACGAAGGGTTGGCTACAACACCGGCGACCAATGGGAGCCCGCGCTGGCGGCGGATGGTCACGGCCACATCTATATTCTCTTCCCGCAGTATGGCGCAGTAAGCGACTGCCCGGCCTGCACCGCTCCCACGATTGCTCTGATGGTGAGCAACGACAGTGGAATTTCGTGGCAAGCCGCTCATCCGCTGACGCCCTCTTCCACCGGACAATTCGATCCGCAGATCGTGGTCGATCCGGTCGACCACCAGACGGTTTACGCCTCTTGGCTGCAAAACAACAAGCGTGACGTAATGGCGGCGAGGTCGCAGGACTTCGGGCGCTCCTGGTATTTTGCAGTTGCCGAGCGCTCGGCCGACGATGCGGACAAACCGGTGCTTGCGGTGCATGGCGCCGATGTATACGTGGGATTTAATCACGATGAGAAATTTCTGGTGGCAGCGTCGCATGACTATGCCCAGAACTTTTCTCCTTCCGTCACAGTGAATCCGAGTGCGGGGCCAGGATGGTCGCTGGCTGGCGGCGCCACGGTGGATACCAGCGGCGATGTTTATTTTTCGTGGACAGCTTATGCGCGGCAGGAACTGAGCCGGCGTCCGGTGAGCATTTATGTGAGCCGATCAGGCGACGCGGGACGCAGCTGGAGCACAACTTTGCTCGATGTTTCGAGTGCGGCCCCAGATTGCTCGGCTCAGGCTTGCGAGGCAGGATATCTCGGTGCGCAGATTGCACTGGCCTCCGACGCGGCCGGAACGGTTTACGCCTTGTGGAATGCGGGCGTCGCGAACGGCGGGCCTGAACGAATCTACTTTTCTTCTTCCACCACCAGCGGGGCAAGCTGGTCGGCGAAGGTGGACGTTTCTTCCGCGGATGGACAGATCGAACACTGTTTCCCGGCGATCACCGCGGGCGCTGCCGGCGACGTGCGCATCGCGTGGATGGACACGCGCAATAATTCGTTATGGAACGTCTTCCATCGCAGTTCGAGTAACGGTGGCGCGACATGGTCGGCGGAGATGCAGCTTTCAGAACCGGTGCGTGGATACGATTACATCCTGCCGGATGGCTTCAAATTTCCCTTCGGCGATTACTTCTCGATCGCCATCGACAACCTGGAGAATACCCACGTGGTGTGGGGCGAGGGGCGGAATTACAAGTCTCCGGGATCGATCTGGTATAGTCACGGGCGTTAAGGGATAGGACCTAACCCCTTCAAGACTTTTATTCCACGATCAAGCCGCCGATCAGGTCGGCGAGGCGAGCGATGTCGCGTGCTTCGCACCAACTCTTCAGTTCATCTACGATTTTCTCTGTGGCGCGGGGATCCCAGTAGCTGGCTGTGCCGATCTGCACGGCAGTCGCACCGGCGAGTATGAATTCCGCGACATCGGCGGCGGTTGAAATTCCTCCCATGCCGATCACCGGAATGTTCACGGCATGAGCGGCGTCGTAAACCATGCGCAGAGCGATGGGTTTTATCGCCGGGCCGGAGAGTCCGGCGGTAACGTTGGCGATGCGAGGCTTGCGCGTGTCCGCGTCGATGGCCAGGGCCACGAAAGTATTCACCAGCGATATGGCGTCAGCGCCCGATTCCTGCGCGATGTGGGCCATCTGGGCGATGCTGGTCACGTTGGGCGAGAGCTTCACAATAAGCGGGCGCGTCGCAGCGCGCTTCGCCGTGGTCACGACTTCGTCGAGCGAGCGCGGATCGCAACCGAACTGCAGCCCGCCGTGAGCGGTGTTGGGACACGACACATTCAGCTCATAGGCGGCGATGCCTTCGCCGTCATTGAGAATCTCAATGGTTCGTTCGTAATCTTCGCGCGTGTAGCCGAACACATTGGCAAATACGACGGTGTTCTTAATCTGCCGAAGCCTAGGCAGCTTCTCTTCGAGGAACGCCGGTGCACCGATATTCTGCAAGCCGATGGCATTGAGCATACCGGCGGCGGTTTCCCACAGGCGAGGCGGCGGATTGCCGATCATCGGCTCGCGCGACAGGCCTTTGACGACGAAGCCTCCAAGCTTATCGAGGTGAACGACGTCTTCAAACTCGACTCCGTAGCCGAAGGTCCCGCTGGCCGCGATGATCGGATTCTTCAGCTCGATGTCGGCGAAATTGACGCTGAGATCCGGGGATGATTTGCCTGAGTTTTCGGAAGAAGAGGTCACTGTGGAAGTTTCTCCGTGGGAAGCCCTGCAGCATTTTCCGGATGATGCGGCGTGGCGAGCGCTTCTGTAAGGACACGACCGACGGCATGCGTGGGAGCATTGATTCCGAGCAGCGACGCCAGGGTCACCGCCAGATCAACTGGTTCGGCATGCGTGCGATACGTGCCGGCGCGAAAGGGCAAGCCGTAGAAAGCCAGCGGCACATGCGTGTCGTAAGTGTAGGGCGACGCGTGATCGGTGCCTTTCGCCGGACCGACGGTATAGGGGTCGGGAACTCCCATTACATACCATCCTCCTTCAGGCGAATAACTATTGAGATATTTTCTGCCCACTGCCGTGGCGGGGACCGCGCCCTCTGCGAGTTGCGATTTGGTGAAGTAGTCGCGCAATCCGGCTTGCTTCATCGCCTCGCCGACGACCGTTTCGGCGTCGCGTTCTCTTACGTGAGCGGCAACGAAGGCATCCTGATCGAGCCACGCGATGGGATAGTCGAGCTTTATGTAGGGCGCGGTGTGTCCAGGCGAAAATCGTGCGGTAAGCGCGCCGTTAATTTCGGCCTCGAGTTTGCCTGCGCCGAGGTTGGCGGCAGGAATGCGTAGCTTCTTGGCAGCTTCGGGCAACGCGGACACGCCATGGTCTGCAGACAGCGCGATCCATAGATCGGCGAGGCCGACCTGATGGCCAAGAAAGGTAAAGAAATCGGCGAGTTCGCGATCGAGCGCAAGCGCCATGGCGGCCATTTCCGGAGAATCGGGCCCGACCTGATGGCCGAGAATGTCGTTGGCAGAGAGGCTGATGGCAAGCAGGTCAGTGGCGTGCCCGGCACCGAGATTCTCGTAAACCACTAGCTCTTTGGCGAATTCCAGTTCGTACTCGTTGGCGAAAGGCGTCGCGCCGATAACCTCGTAAAACCCCGCATCGGAGCCGTCTTTGTTTTTTCGATGTGCGGTCGAGCGCAACACGTCCCCGTTGCTGTTTTTCCAGTCGCGATCCCAATACTTACCGGCGCGATTGCCGGCGTTGAAATCCTGTGCCCACTTCGGTAGGTCGTGGCGATAATAAGTGGAAGTAACCCACGCGCCACTCTTGGGATCGATCCAGTAAGCGGCATCAGCCGCGAAGCCACCGGGCAGAATGGCCGCACGGTCCTTCAAAGAAAGGCTGGAAACTCGCGACTGACCTTGCGTGGCTAATTTGAGTTCGTTGCCGAGAGTATCAGCGAGAAGGTTGTGAGGGGAAGCGCCGGCGAAAGTAGCGGTCGCAGTATTCGGTATGGCGAGTCCCACAAGTTGAGTGTCGTCATCCTCGACCGAAGTAACGATTTTCCTTTTCTTCGGGTCCCACCATTCGTTCGCGGCAATGCCATGGCCGTTGCTGTAAGCGCCGGTGAACAGCGTGGCGTGTCCGGGAGCGGTGCGCGTGTTGGCATAGTCATAGTTGCAGTCGGTGAAGTTGGCGCCACGTTCGAGGAGAAGGCGGAATCCTCCGTCACCGAAGCGGTCGCGGTAGCGCTCCAGGTAGTTGCCGCGGAACTGGTCGATGACAATTACAACGATGAGCTTAGGACGCGCATTGTAGACGGAGGCGAAGCTCTCTGAAGAAAGCAGAATGAGGACGGCCATAGCGGCCAGCAGGACACAACGGCGCGCGGATGCGGAACGGGGGAGCGATCTCATCGCGAAGGTAGTGTACACAGGCAAGAGGGTTAGGCGAAAGCAACTCGTCGCCTGGCAACGGGTCTTGGATCGTCGATGGTGGCGCGCTACAATAACCGGCTGCAGCTAGGCCATGACAGAAGAAGGCAATCCCGTCGGACAACCAGCGAAACCTCAGGAAGTATTAGTGCGACTTGTTGGCGACGATGAGCTTAAACCCTTCGAGCAACAAACGCTGGATATCTCGAGACGGACCTATCGATTAACAGTAGTCGCGGCCCTGATCGCCTTCGGCGCTGCCATATTCGTCGGCGTCCAGGTTGAAGAAATGACAAATCAGACCCAGATTCTGGCTAGCCAAACCGAGTCTGCGTCCGCTGGCAGTCTCATGGATGGAATGAACACTAGAAAACAGCTTGCTATCGCCCAGCAAGAGGTGGACGTTCTTACTAAACAACTGACATATAACCAAAGATTGACCGAATCTCAGAGAGCTTCTATAGATGTTGCCTTCCTTGCCGTCCTTAATCCAGTCTCATTTCATGAGGAGGGACAACTTTCTGAGGCTTTCTCTATTATTTTTAAAAATAATAGACAATTTCCCGCTACTAATATCGCCGTTCGGTACCGCCCATATTTTATTCAGTGGGGGCCAGCGATATTCACTGAACCGAAGAAACGTCAGAGCGAGCTCTGTAATAAGCCTCTTAGCGCCGCCGATAAAGCTAGTGGTAATACTCCAATCACTATTTACTCTGGCGGTACGAAAGAGTGGCAAATAAACTTTGGAATGGGCAAGCCCTTGGACGCTGACGTTATTGAATGGCCGCCAAATCAACCGAAGCAGACGAAAAGATTGCTCCCTATCGTTGTCGGCTGTGTTGATTATCAATCGGGCGTTATGCCTGAACGCCACCAAACCGGATTTATTTTCGAGATTGAAAGAGGAAACCCCAACATGCCAGCGCTCATTACTCTTGGAGAAGACGTTCCCCGCAATGACGTTTTGGTTACTCAATATTTTTTCGGACAGGGGAAAATCTACTAAGGCAGCGATGCCTGGAGCTTGGCTCCGAAATTATGGTTGGCCTCGATGGCCATACTAACAGCAGGATGCTGTTCTACTATTAGGTGTGCGAGTTTGTCATTCCTCTTAATCTCGACCTGCCGCTCATCTAGGTGCATTTCCCGCCCGGTTTCCGATAAAGTAGTTGGTTCCCATGCTTGATTTGAACTTTGTTCGCGACAACCTGCCCCGGGTGGAAGAGATGCTGCGCCAGCGCGGCGCGGATCCGGCCGCGGTGCTCAAAGACTTCCGCGAGGTGGATACCCAACGGCGGCAGGCCATCACCGAGGCCGAGACGATGAAGGCCCAGCGAAACCGGGCCTCGGAAGACATTTCGAAACTGAAGAAGAGCGGGCAGGATGCTACGGCAGCGATCGCTGAGACGAAAGATCTGCGCGAGCAGATTCAGGCGCGGGAAAAAGTTGCCGCAGATCTCGATGCTCGTTTGCAGGATATTCTCACCGGCATTCCGAACCTGCCGCACGCCAGCGTTCCGGTCGGACACAGCGCTGAAGACAACATAGAAGTACGGCGCTGGGGTTCGCCGCCAAAATTCGACTTTAACCCAAAGCCGCACTGGGACCTCGGGGCCGAGTTGGGCGTGCTCGATCTGGAGCGCGCCGTTAAGCTAACGGGCGCGCGCTTCGCCGTTTATTGGGACCTGGGTGCAAAACTCGAACGAGCGCTGGCAAACTTCATGCTCGATCTGCACACGCGCGAGCATGGGTATACCGAGGTGCTGCCACCCTACCTCGTCAATTCGGAGTCGATGTACGGGACGGGACAGTTGCCTAAGTTTGCCTCCGATCTTTTCCGCGTGCCGCATGGCGAGAAAGATCTTTGGCTGATTCCAACCGCCGAGGTTCCAGTCACAAACCTATACCGTGATGAAATTCTCGACGCGACGAGGCTGCCAATTTCGCTTACGGCATACACGCCGTGCTTTCGTAGCGAGGCAGGATCGTATGGAAAGGATGTGCGGGGCATCATCCGGCAGCATCAGTTTCAGAAGGTAGAACTGGTGAAGTTTTCGCGGCCGGAGAATTCGTACGAAGAACATGAGAAGCTCACACACAACGCCGAAACCGTGTTGCAGAAACTTGGCCTGCACTATCGCGTGGTAACGCTGTGCACCGGCGACATGGGGCCATCCTCGGCGAAGACGTATGACATCGAAGTCTGGCTGCCGGGGCAGCAACTGTTTCGTGAGATCTCGTCATGTTCGAATTTTGAGTCGTACCAGGCGCGGCGGGCGAATATACGCTATCGTCCGGAGGGCAAGAACAAGACCGAGTTCGTCCACACGCTGAACGGAAGCGGTTTGGCCGTGGGCCGGACTTGGGTCGCGATTGTGGAGAATTACCAGCAGACGGACGGAAGTGTGATTATTCCTGAAGTTCTGCGCCCCTATATCGGGACCGACCGCATCATAGCTAAGAGCTTCTAGCTTCTAGCTTCTAGCTTCTAGCTTCTAGCTTCTAGCTAGCTGCTGGCTGCGGCTTGCGGGTTTTAGTCAAAGCCAGAAGCTAGTAGCCAGAAGCCGCTTGTTGCGCCATTGCCAAGAAAGCGAGCGGTCACTAGACTTACAAAGGCAAAGACTTGCAAAGAGCAGAAATCAGCACGACCGTCACGGGCCCGCCTTCCCTGCCCATGAACGCCGTCTGGCGCACAATTCGGGGCTATATCCTCTGGTCGTACGAGCGTGGCACGCTGCACTACGACGTGATGGTCACGCTGATCCTGATTTTTATCTTCTTCTCGCCTTACTGGATCAGCTTCAACGACAAACCTGTACCTCGCGACCCGCATCCTACGGGGGTGTTTGTGATTTCTGACGGAACTGGCACCTTGGTTTACCAGATCGAAGCGGTCGCGGTGGTGCCGGGGGATGACAATGTCGTACGCGACGAGTTGCTGCACATCATCGAACCGATTTCCGGCGGCGTGTCAATCGTGAAGTACGAAGGCATTCCTGACCGCAAAGGAAAGATTCAGAGTTACAAGGTTTGGGTGAGGCGAGAATAGTAAAGCGAATCTAGGCCGCGACGAAATCGACGGACTTTCGCGATAGACATTTGCCCCGCAGAAAACGATGATCTCCATTCACTTCCTTTTCGTCGCTTTGAGTTTGCTCTTGGCCCAGCAGCAAACTCCGACGCTCGATAGCGTCCTCAAGAAAATGGACGCCGTCTCGGCTACCTTCCAGACTGCACAGGCCGATTTCGTGTGGGATCAATACCAGAAAGTAGTGGATGAAACCGACACGCAGAAAGGCACAGTCTACTACCGCCGGTCGGTGAAAAAAATTGAGATGATGGCAGATATCAAGCAGCCCGACCAGAAGTTCGTCCTCTACAAAGACGGCATGCTGCAGGTGTATCAACCGAAGATTGAGCAGGTGATGAACTATTCGGCGGGCGAACACGGGAACGAACTTGAGAGCTTTCTGGTGCTCGGCTTCGGCGGAAGCGGGGAGGATCTTAAACAATCGTTCGACGTCAGCTTTCAGGGCGAAGAAACCATCGACAACATCGCAACTGCGAAGCTGCAGTTGATCCCGAAGAGCGAAAAATTGCGGAATAACATTTCGAAGATTCTGCTGTGGATCGACCTCGAGCGCGGGGTCTCGGTGCAACAGCAATTCATGCAAGGCCAGGGCGACTACCGGCTGGCGAAGTATTCAAATATCCGGATCCCGGCGAAGATCGGCAACGACGTTTTTCGGCTGAAAACCACGAGCAAAACGCAATTTATCTCGCCGCGTGGCTAAGTGATTGCATCTAAAGCTTAAGAATGTGTGATGAAAATTGCACTCCGGGCGCTATACTGGCCGAGCACCTTTCGGTAACTTGAGTTCGGCTCATGGCAAAAGTCTTTACCATCCCAGTCCCGCCCAAATTCGGCAGTAAGCGACGAGAGCGCACCTCCGACCCTCGGTATGTCGATGGACAGCGCCTGCTGGTCGAAGCCATGAAGTATCTGGCTCAAACCGATCCTGTGGCCAACCGCCCAGCCATCGAATTAATCTCCGAGCACGTCCGCACCCGCTTCCGAATGAGCGACTCTCCGCTGACCTAGGCGGTAGAGGCCTTTGCGGCAAGAACCAGGATCCCTCGCTTCGCTCGGGATGACAAGATTTATCCCGTTCTGCAGCTAGAAATAAAATTTCAAAGCAAACTGTATGATTCGGGGATCGCGAGCCTGCGTGATCTGACCGAAGTTGGCGTCGAATCCGAAGTGGTCCGGGTTGAAGAATTGGGCGTGGTTGAATGCGTTGAAAAACTCAGAACGAAATTCGATCGTCTTTGCCTCTGCGATCTTAAACGTCCGTCCAACAGAGAGGTCGAAGTTGTTGCGGCCGGGACCGCGTAGTATGTTTCGACCCGAATTGCCAAACGAAAAAATGGGAACGTTATTGCAATCGTAAGCAGTCGGATCGAAAAAGAAGTTCGCATTCGTCACCGCGCCTCCCAAACAGTTCGCCGTCGAGGGATCGAAGCTGTGCAGCGAACGAGCTGGAAAATAATGGGTTGGCCCGATCTGGTCCGCGCGATCGAGAAAGATATTCTCCTGGCTGGAATTTGAATCGGAGAAAATCGTGAACGGCGTCCCAGTCTGGAATGCGGCAATCCCGCTCATTTCCCAACCCGCCGCCACCTTTCGCAGGAGACTATTTACATTTCGGAAAGCGCGATCCAGGGGAAGCTTCCAGATGCCGCTAATGACAAGCCGATGACGGACATCGAAGTTAGCGGACGCACGGTCAAAAGCGTGGTTGAATGGATCGGTATAGACCGAACTGTTGTAGCGGAAGCCGGATTGATCATCGATTGTATGCGCCAGAGTATATGCACCGCGGATATTGAAACCGTGGCTGAAGCGCTTGTCCACGGTAAGTTGGAACTGGTTGCTTTCGGATGTGCCGGAACTCAGGTCGGTGAACAGTTGGAGAGCCCCGGTAGGAGAGGCGTTGGGATCAAGCGGATTGCCGCACCCAGCTAAGGGGCGCGCACAATCGGCATTTATGAAACCGAGATTGTTCTGCGCTTCCATAACGCTGATTACTGGGGCATTCACGTCGGTGGTGGCGACGGCTTTTCGCGAAAAGCTCCCTACGTAATCGGCCTCAATCATGGTGTCCTGAGTCACTTGATACTGAAAGCCGTAATTGACGTTCTCGGAATAGGGAGTGCGGAAATGCGGGTCGACAATGTATGCGAACTGAATCGCAGGAACGCCGAACGTGGAGCCAACCTTGCCCCCGGTAGGATAGGGGTTAGGGAGGCCGAAAGGGGTGAACGGGTCAGCGATGGCGTCTGCGGTCACGCCGCTATAGTCACTGGGAAAAATCTGAGTAACTTGACCAAACGGCGCTTCCCCCCCGAACTGCAGATTGAGTGCGCCATCTTCCAGGTCATAGAAGATGCCAGCGCCCCCACGCATAACCAGCTTGGCGTTGCCCAGAACGTCCCAAGCAAAGCCGAAGCGGGGCGCAAAATTGTTGCGGTCTGGATAAGTCAACCCCCGATTGGGCGTTCCGGGGTCTCCGGGATATAAGACGCCCGGAGGTGCGCCAGGAAAAACGGTAGACTGTTGCCCTGGAAAAAATCCGATTACCTCATTGTGCGGATCTTCAAGGGGCGTGTCGTACTCGTAACGCATGCCGTAATTTAGCGTCAATCGCGGCAGGATCTTCCATGAATCCTGCCCGAAGAAGTGCCAGTCCGTCGTGCGAATCCCGTACACGGCTCTGGAAAACTGTGCGTAGCTGTCGAAGAACCCGCCCACAAAATCGGCTAGTGGATTCCCGGTGTAGTTCTCGTCGTTACCGAAATCGAAGACTCCATTGTTATCGAAATCGAAGTCAAAGTTGTTGCGCACTCTGCGGATATCCGCACCGAACTTCATATTGTGGCGTCCGCGCGTCACGGTGACTGTATCCTGCCAGTGGAAAGTGACATCATGGAGCTTCGTCGGTCCTTGTGGATTGGGCCCCAAGTTGAAACTGGTGGTAAGCAGGACGGGGGCGCCGTGCCGGCAGGATCGTCGGAGTTCACGTTCGTAAACCCAAGAGCGGAAGGAGATGTCGTGTCGTGCGGAACAGCCTGCAGGGTTGCACTTCGGTTTGCCGCGAAGATGAACTCATTAATTACTGTCGGACTGAAGTTGTGAAGCCATGATATCGACCCAAGTTGGGTTCGAACGAACGTGTTGAAGCCTGATCCCAGAGGTACATTTCCACCTGATGAGGCGCCATTCAAAATCTGAAAAGGGAAATTTTGATTCAGATCATCGATGATATAAGACCCGTAGATTGTATCGCTCTGGCTTATATGGTGATCGACACGCGCTATACCTTGGTGCTCCTTATCTACCTGAATCGGTGAAGAAACGAAGTTGTTGTTGGGCAGATTCGGCAAAGGGAGATATTTTGCGATGTAGTTAGCCACGACCGGGTTCAGCGGAACTTGGTTATTGAAGTAAGGGTTGCCGGAGACGGGGTCGATGAGTTGCGTCGCTGGCAATAGCTCGCTAAAGTCTCCGGTCCTTTCGGCCGGGCTCAGGACCTGCAGTGTCGGCGCGACTTCGCCTTCATGCCGAAGGACACCCTGATACGATAGAAAGAAGAACGTCTTGTCTTTCCGGATCGGGCCGCCGAGAGTTCCGCCAAAGGTATTGCGCTTGAAGGGTGTAACCGCCGGCAAAAAATAATTCCGAGCGTTCAAAGCGTCGTTACGAAAAAACTCGAATACGTCACCGTGAAATCCATTGGTCCCGGATTTGATGACTTGGTTTACGATACCCCCCGACGTGCGCCCATACTCGGCTTCATAATTGTTGGTGAGAATCTTGAACTCTCCAAGGGCATCGGGATTGGGATCGACCACTGCGTTGTTGCCAAGGAAGTCGTTGTTGTCAGCCCCATTGACCAGAAAGCTCAAGGATTCAGAACGTTGACCGCTCACGGAAAACGGATTCAGGCTGCCATCGTCCTCGTCCGGAGGAAACACGCCTGCCTGCAACAGGCCCAGTTGGAAGGCATCCCGCTCGACGAGCGGCAAATCAACGATCCGGCGCTGAGTTTCCACATTCCCCAGAGTCGCGCTGACCGTATCCACCTGACTCACGTCTCCCGTCACCTCGATGACTTGGCTGGTTTTGCCGATCCGCAGCGCAAAATCCAGGAGCGCGTTGTGATTGAGTTCGAGGGTAATGCCTTTCCGCACGTACTTGTCGAAACCCTCTCGCTCGACTGTCACTTCGTAGGTGCCGATCGGAACTGAATTGAACAAATAATCCCCGTCCTTACCGCTGGTCGTAGTTCGCTCTACGTTCGTTTGAGAGTTCTTCAGAGTCACCTTTGCCCCAACAACCACGGCTCCGCTAGCGTCCTTAACAGTGCCGGTCAGCAGCGCAGTGGCTTGCTGTGCGAACGAGGTACGTGTGCTGATCGTGATTCCCAAAATCAGGGACAAACTTAACGCTGCTGCCCAAAACGATCGACGGCGCGACAAGCGCGCGGCGCAGAACAAATGTGCGTTGTGGGTCGCTTGCTGAAGCGATAAAGGAGCAAAAGAAGCTGAGGCTGCGAGCTCAGGTGCACGCATAGGAGATCCTTTTAGAACCAGTTGTAAATGGGACTCGTGTGACCCAGGATCATAATAAAATTGGGATCCTGGGGATTCATTGGTTTGTAATTGTGCAACTCAGCGACCACAATGTTCAAGCTGAATCTTCAACATGTTCCGCGGTCATGAAACGTTTGAATACAGGTTTTCAACATAAGGAGTCCCAGATTTCGGAGCTTGTTTTATGCAGGTTCTCGATGATTGCGATTCGATTTTCCGATGAAGAGTGCTGAGGCTGCGATTATGACCGCGGGATAACATTCCAGAGTGTAGCGAGGTTCGGGATTTTCCAGGGTTCCGAGGAATAGGGAACGCAGCAGCACAAATACAAATAACAGCCCTATCTCGAAACATTCTCGCGATCGCCAGAATCCGGCGGTTGAAAGCGCCACATAGATTAGGTTCACAAAACCAAAAACTAGACTCACCGCGAGCCATCTGCGCTCGTCGTTGAACTCCCACCAACGCGGATCGGATGGAAGCAACTCGGTTCTCGGGCGCAGCCACATGTCGGCGATGCGCAGAGCCGGAAGCCAGACGTAGTAACGCAGCGGCGCAGCCTGGATGCGTTCAGCCGCGAGTTTGGCGAACCTCGCGTCAAGTTCTGGAGTCACGTCGTGATCGTGGTTGTAATCTTCAAATATCTGCGCCGTTTCCTGCTGCTGCTCCGCGGAATCAAAGGCACGGCGTGGAAGGCGCGCGACATCGATGGCATCGCCGGGAACGTTCCAATAAATCTCCTGCACGGATGCGGACTCCGCAATCCATGTCTTGGTCCAGCGATTGAAACCTACCATCACAAGTTCGTCGGAATCATTGGCATACCGGGGCGCGAGCGGTTCGAAGCGATGGAAGGCATGAAGATTGCGTAGCGTCCAGGGAACGAGCGGTGTGAGCGCGCTCACGGCAAAAACAATTCCCGCGAGGATCATCGGCAGCAGAGAGCGGGCGCGACTCTGCCCTAGCGATTGAGCACCGAAACACCGCAGAAAAAGAAATAGCCAGCATACGCCAACAGCAGTGAGAAGAATTCCACCGTCGGGTCGCAGTAGGATACACGCTCCAATCGAGAGTCCGCACACGGCAAATGTCGCGGGTGAAGGCAGCCTGGATTCCATAGCAATTCTAGGTGCTGCGCGAAGATCCACAAATCCGCGCACGCCGAAACTCAGCGCAAGTGCTGTGAAAAAAACTTCCAACGTCTCGGTGAGAACCGCCGCCGCATAATTGGCGAGGAACGGACAAATCGCCGCGAGAAGGAAAGCTGCCTTCGCCGCCCGTTCGGAAAACAGGCGCCGTGAGATATCCGCCACCAGAAAGCAGGTTCCGAGATCAAACAAAACCTGGATCAGTAAAACGGCGCGAAAGTTGTTGATGCCGAAGATG
Organism: uncultured Acidobacteriaceae bacterium; assembly: GCA_963771965.1. GTDB lineage: Bacteria > Acidobacteriota > Terriglobia > Terriglobales > Acidobacteriaceae > Sulfotelmatobacter. Next base: position 596,220 of record CAVYVM010000010.1, on the reverse strand, counting down.
GCGAAAATCGCCGCCAGGAAAGCCGGATACCCAGGCAGGCGAGAGAGAGTTGGCATGATGTGGCCGGAGTCGGTAATGCCATAAACGCCGTGCTGCAGCCAGTTCGTCGCGATATCTGCGTAAAGCCTGGAATCGTCAACGATGGCGGGAAACCGGAGCACGAACAGAAGCCGCAGCGCCAAGGCCACTCCGCTTGCCGCAAGAAAGAACCGGATATTCTTTCGAACGAATTCGACCACGCTGAGAATATAACGTGTTTAGAAACCTTTAAGCTGCGAAAGCGCATCCTAGCCAGCAAGGATTTCTGCCTTATACTCTGTACCCACGAGAATTGACCGTCCGCGGCCCGCAGCATACGATAAGCGATACACCCCTTCATGGCTGAACCCGTCTTTTACGATCCGAAACGCGCTCGCTGGAAGCGATTGAGACGCTTCGTCGATATTCTGGTCGTGGCGTTATCGGCGCTGATCATTTTCTTCGTTTACACCACGCTGCGCGACGAGCGCCTGCCCGAACTGCTGTTTTCTCCACAGAAGCGCGCCTTTAAGGCCTTGAAAGAGAACGAAAAGGAAAAAGCTCGCGACCGCCAGAAAAAGCTGGCCAGCCGTTCCCACCGCAAGTCGAGGCTGCCCGCCTCGGAGGTCAAACTAAATCAGGAAGAAGGAATTCGCGCGGCGTTTTATGTTCCATGGGACGCGGCAAGCTTTTCTTCTCTGCGCGATTTTTCCCGGCAGATCGATTTGCTTTATCCCGACTGGCTACACGTACTCACACCCGATGGCCGGCTGCAAGGCGTGGATGACCAAACCAATAAATTCTTTGACGTAGTGCAAAACAATCGCGTACGCCCCGTCGATGACCGCGTGATGCCCTTTCTCAAAGCGGAAGACCCCGGCATGGAAGTCTTCCCGATGGTCAACAACTTCGACGGTGCCTCGTGGATAGGAGATATCACCGGCTTTCTAAACAATCCTGATGCGCGGGCGATTTTCCGCCAGCAGGTTCAGCTTTATCTCGCATCCGACCGTTTCCGCGGTTTGATGGTCGATTTCGAGGCCTTCCCGAGTTCCGGACAATCGGGCTACATCGCACTGCTGAATGAACTTTCATCGGACCTGCATTCGCGCGGGATGAAACTTTACGTCAGCCTGCCTGCGCATAATAACGAGTTCGATTATGCCGCGGTTGCGGCCCCCGCCGACGGCGTCGTGATCATGAATTACGACGAACACTATCCCGGGGCAGCGTCGGGGCCGGTCGCGTCGCAGGATTGGTTCGTCGACAATCTCAAGTTCGCGGTAAAGGCAATTCCACACGAAAAGATCATCTGCGCTATCGCCAACTACGGCTACGACTGGGTGCTCAAGCCGAAGAAGGGCAAGCTGCCCTCCGATGAACGAGACCACACCGTTTCTGTACAAGAGGCATGGCTCGAAGCGCGCGATTCCGATGAGGATGTAAATTTCGACGACGATGCACTGAATCCTCATTTCAGTTATCTGGATGAGCGCAGCCTACGCCACGACGTATGGTTTCTCGACGCGGTTACCGCGCTGAACCACATGCGTGCCGCACAGATGCTGGGCATCCGAACTTTTGCTTTGTGGCGCTTGGGGGGTGAGGATCGAACGATATGGCGGGTATGGGATGTTCCCGGCGATGCCGGGGCCACCGACAAACTGCGCGACACGCCTCCCGGTCAGGATGTGGACATGGAAGGCCAGGGTGAGATTCTTCGCATCGAAGATCGTCCCGCCCACGGTACGCGCGACCTTACGATTGAGCCGAAGACAAAACTGATTACCGACGAAAATTTTCAATCGTTGCCTGAACCTTATCGTGTGGCACGCTACGGCTACAGCACCAACAAGGTGGTGCTTACCTTCGACGATGGTCCCGATCCCACATGGACGCCCAAAATCCTCGACGTGCTCAAGAGCAAGAATGCTCCTGCCACATTTTTCTTGATTGGCATTCAGACTGACAAGTTCTCAGGCCTGGCCGAGCGCATTTACAACGAAGGCCATACCATCGGGAACCACACCTTTACCCATCCTGACGTAAGCAACATTTCTTCGACGTACATGAAGGTGGAGTTGAATCTCACCGAAAGGCTGTTCGCAAGCTTGGTGGGAGTTCGCGCCACACTGATGCGCCCGCCTTACGCGATCGATGAAGAGCCCGACACAGCCGACCAGGTGAAGCCTCTCGAGTTCTCGCAGGACATGGGCTACATCACCGTCGGCAACCGCATCGACCCCAGCGATTGGAGCAGCAATCCCCGGTACACTGCCGAGCAGATTTCGAATTACGTGCTAGCGCACCTTCCGCCTTGCGGCCCGAACGACCTGCGTTGCGGCAACATTGTTCTGCTGCACGATGGCGGTGGGAATCGCGCGGAAACTGTCCGCGCATTGCCCATGATTATCGACGGCATTCGCGCTCGCGGCCTCGAAATCGCGCCGGTTTACGATCTTCTTGGCAAGACCCGGGCGGATGTGATGTCGCCTTTGCCTACGGGCGAACGCTGGGCTGCCCGCCTTGACCGGCTGGGCTTTTGGCTCTTCGACGTCGGGACCCTCGGGATCACTTGGATATTTTTTCTCGGCGATTTGCTTATGACTGGGCGGCTGCTCTTCATTGGAACCGCGGCCGTGTACGACCGGCTGCACGAAAAGATTTTCGGCAGGCCCGCCGAAGTGGCATCGTACAAACCCAGGGTCGCGGTGCTTATCCCGGCATACAACGAAGAGAAGGTGATTGTGCGCACGGTGCGGGCTGCACTGAATTCGGACTATCCTGACATACGCGTAATCGTAATCGACGATGGCTCGCGCGACCGGACGCTCGAAGTTGCCCGCAACGCATTTGTCAAAGAAGAAGCTGTAGGAAGAGTTCTTATTCTCACCAAGCCAAATGCCGGCAAGGCGGAAGCGCTCAACTATGGAATCGAACACATTTTAGATGCAGAGCTTTTCGTTGGCATCGACGCCGACACGATCATCGCTCACGATGCCATCTCGCGCCTGGTGCCGCATTTCGTCAATCCAAAAGTTGGAGCGATCGCAGGCAATGCCAAGGTGGGAAACCGCGTGAATTTGTGGACCCGCTGGCAAGCGCTCGAATACATCACCAGCCAGAATTTTGAGCGGCGTGCCTTGGATGTTCTGGGCGCGGTAAGCGTGGTGCCGGGCGCAATCGGCGCGTGGCGTGTCTCCGCTGTGCGCGAGGCTGGCGGCTACCAGATCGATACCGTCGCTGAGGATGCCGATCTCACCATGGCTCTGTTGCGCCGGGGCTACCGCGTGGAATACGAAGACATGGCGCTTGCCTATACCGAAGCGCCCACCAACGCAAACGGCCTGATGCGGCAGCGTTTTCGCTGGTCCTTCGGCATTTTGCAGGCCGTATATAAACATAGTGGGGTGCTTGCGCGAAAGGGCGCTTTAGGCTTTGTAGCGCTGCCGAACATCGTCATCTTCCAGATTCTGCTTCCGCTGGTGTCGCCGCTCATCGACATCATGTTTGCCGCCGGTGCCATCTGGTATGGCGTCCAGAAGCATTTTCATCCGGATTCCACTGACCCTGCTAGCTTTCACAAGCTGGTGGCATTTTTCTTTGCGTTTCTGGTGATCGACTTCCTGGCCTCGGCGCTGGCGTTTGCGCTCGAGCGCCGCCGTCCCGACGAAAAAGAAGATGTATGGCTGCTCAGCCAGGTTTGGCTGCAGCGCTTTGCGTACCGCCAGTTATTTTCGGTAGTGCTGTTCAAAACGCTGAAGCGCGCCCTAGAAGGCCGCCGATTCGCGTGGGACAAACTGGAACGCACCGCGGCTGTAAACTACGTCCCCGCCGAAAATCACGAACGCGTAAACGTCCCGTAACTCAACATCTTTGTCACCTGAGCGGAGCATCACATGCGCAAAGCGCAGGTGATGCGGGGTCGAAGGATTCCTACACCGTTAGAGGCGGTGAAGGCGAATGCATTAAGCCCGTCTTCACAATCCATGCCCCCGGTAAACCGAGACGGATTCCGCCTGAGATTCACCTCGATGTTCCCGTTTTGGGAAGGTGGAGGCAGTCAGGTACATTATTGGTCGGATTTCCCTTGACAACTCGCGTCACTGGAGTATATTCAACGCTGTTTTTCTCGTGGCCCCGATGTTCTCCGGTCACCGAGTCCGGAGCTAGACCACGGAGCAGGACGAACGAGCCCAGGTTTTCACCGGTCACCCCCTAGGGAAAATTCAGATTCGTAACTTTAGATAAAGGAGCAGACTGTTTCCTTTTCCGGAGTTACTTACAAAGCAGGCGCTAGCCGGGGCGCGCTCGGTGAAATGTTCGCTAGGGTCAGAACTTCGCGGTGTTGGGTTCCTTGGGGCGTCGGAACTGCCGTTCTGGACGCAGGTTTGGGACCGCGGCAAGGCACATAACCGCTGGGAGCCAAGAACAAAATTAAATCTTTGTCTAATAGGAGAAACCAAATGTATTGCCAACGGAAACGATTTAGAGTGAACTGGACGCGAACACCACATCTGGCCGTGCTGCTTCTCGGCACGCTCATCACGGGCCTGCTGGCAAGCGCGGCTTATGGTCAGGAGGCTGCGCCTTGTCCAAAGGGAAAAGTACTCAGGGCCGGAGTGGCGAGCTTCAGCGTTGGCGATGCCGGCATTTTTGTAACGTTTACCCCTCCCCTTCCTCCCGCCTGTCTCAACCACGTTGTCGTTGTCGTGCAACAGACAAACGACGGAGCGTATTCCCCAACCAGTGCCTGTACATACTTGAACGTCCTCAAGATAACGTCGACGAATTTCCAAGTTCAGCACAAGGGGTGCTCCGACGGAATACCCTATCCGGCAACTAGCGACCTGGAGATACGTTGGGTTGCGATCACGACCACACAGTAGCCGAAACAAAAGTACATCAGTGAGTGAACCAGAAGGCCCGCGGGCGGGCGGGCCCACGTTCGCTCTTTGCATGTGAGGACACGAGAGTAGCTGCGCCACGCTTCGCGGTTTTCGGCGTGGACCCGGACGAAGATATTTTCCATATGCGAGTACAGGGTCAACGTTGTTCCACAAATCCCCGATTTTCCATATCTATGCCCAGATGTCCGCAACTCTTTTGTGACATCCGCCCTTGCCTCGCAAAACAAATGCGCTCATGATCGCGAATGAGGTCGATTTTGTAAACTGATTCCAGATAATTTACCAGAACAGTTTTTATTTTCGTGGTCCAACCACTCACCGGAACAGCAGCGGCGCAAACTCCGCCAGATTCCGTTTCCACACCATCCACGTATGCATGCCCGGCGTTTCGATGTCGGTATGGTTCACGTCTTTGCTCTTCAACCACTCGCGCAGACTGCGGTTCACCGTGATCAAACGGTCTTCGGTACCGCAAGCAATCCATAGCAGATGAAGTTGCGAGTTAGCTTTAGCATCGAGCGCGGGAAAATCCTTCTGAAAGTCCTCGGGAATTCCACCCGAGCTAAACGCGCCGACCCAGGCGAATTTATCGAGGTTGTTTAAGCCGGTCAGGAGCGATTCGGATCCGCCCATCGATAGTCCTGCAATCGCCCGCGCATTGCGATTTTGCGTGATCCTGTATTCGCCTTCCACCTGAGGCATGACCTCGGTGAGCAGTGCCAGGGTAAAGTTCACGAAATTGCGATTTCGCAACTCCGGATGGTTCCACGCATCCCATGCCAGCTGCACAAATTCCATGGTGCCGTAGCCCAAAGGCATTACGACGATCATCGGCTTGGCTTTCCCCTGCGCGATTAGGTTGTCGAGAATTACGTTCGCATGTCCGACAGCGGTCCATCCGCTGGCGTCGTCACTGAAGCCGTGCAGCAGATAAAGCACCGGATACGTCTTCTTCGCCTTGGCGTCGTATCCCGCGGGAGTATAGACGTAGTAATCGCGATCGTCGCCCGCGATCGCAGACTTGTAGAAATGATGATGAATTTCGCCATGCGGCACATTGTTCACTTCCCAGGGCAACGAGGACGGCCCGGGAACGTGAACGTCATTCCCAGGGAAAATCAGGTTTGGAACGAGCGCGGAGTTCGATGCATCGAGCGAGCGCACGCCGTCGATGCTGAAAGCATATCCGTAATAGTCAGGTGCGAGCGGCGCTGAAGTGACAGTCCAGACTCCCTGATCGTCTTTCTGCATTTCCAAGGGGTCGGCGCCTTCGAGGTCCAGTTTGACCTCTTTTGCATTGGGAGCCCGGAGGCGAAAGGTTACGCTGCGATCGGCGTGTACATCAGGAGAAAACATTGGAGCGGGCGGGGGCGCTGGCTCGGCTTTCTTCTCTTGGGATGCGACAAAACACCCAGCTAGCACGGGAACGGCAAAAAGAAACCGGAAAATCGCAGGACTTTGCATCAATTCCTCACAAGAAGTTCGGAATCCGAAATCGGATAGCGCCTAATCCTTCTTTTCGGCTACTTCCAGGCGCGTCTCGGCTTTGTGCAAGGCATTCAAAGACCGCTCAACATCGACAGCAGTGTCGCCGCTGGTGAGCCGCTGCTCGGCGCGGGCTTTCGCTTTGCGCGCGCGTTCCACATCGATTTCGGACGGGCGCTCCGCGGTCTCGGCCAGTACCGTCACTTTGTCGGGCAACACTTCGGCAAATCCCCAGGCTACGGCTAGCCTGTGTTTCGCACCGCCAGCGTGGAAGGTGATTTCACCCACAGCCAGCTCGGTGATCAGCGGAGCATGGCCCGGCAGGATGCCCAGATAGCCGTTCTTACCGGGTATCTGCGCCTCCTCAGCCATCGCCTCGACCACATTCTTCTCCGGCGTGACGATCTCGAGTTGAAAAGTATCTGCCATAAAACCAGCTATCAGCCGTCAGCTTTCAGCGAAATCAGCTCTACCTCTGCTTACGTGAGCTGAAAGCTAATGGCTGAGAGCTGACAGCTTTCTTACGCTGCCGCCTTCATCTTCTCTGCCGCCTCGAGCACTTCTTCGATCGGGCCCTTCATGTAAAACGCCTGCTCGGGGATATCGTCATACTTGCCCTCGACGATAGCCTTGAAACCCTTCACCGTGTCGGCGATCTTGACGTAGCGGCCTGCCGCGCCAGTGAACTGTTCGGCAACGTGGAACGGCTGCGAAAGGAAGCGCTGAATTTTGCGCGCGCGAGCCACAGTGAGTTTCTGGTCTTCGCTGAGTTCGTCGATACCAAGAATCGCGATGATGTCCTGCAGATCTTTGTACGTCTGCAGCGTCTTCTTCACGCGTTGAGCCACGTCGTAGTGCTCCTGGCCGACGATGCGCGCATCCAGAATGCGCGAGGTCGATGACAGCGGATCGACCGCGGGATAAATTCCGATCTCGGTCAAGGCGCGCGAAAGCACCGTAGTGGCGTCGAGGTGAGCAAACGTGGTCGCCGGCGCGGGATCGGTCAAGTCGTCGGCAGGGACGTAAATCGCCTGCACCGACGTGACCGAGCCTTTCTTGGTCGACGTAATCCGCTCCTGCAGTTCGCCCATTTCCGTCGCCAGGTTCGGCTGGTAACCCACTGCGCTGGGCATGCGTCCCAGCAGCGCCGACACTTCGGAGCCGGCCTGCGTGAAACGGAAAATGTTGTCGATGAAGAGCAGCGTGTCGGCGCCCTCGGCATCGCGGAAATATTCGGCAACGGTAAGTCCAGTCAGCGCCACGCGAAGACGCGCTCCGGGAGGCTCCGTCATCTGGCCGTAAATAAGGGCAGCCTTCGACTCGGCGGGCTTGCCCGGCTTGATCACGCCGGACTCCGTCATCTCGAGCCATAGATCGTTGCCTTCTCGTGTACGTTCGCCTACACCGGCAAAGACCGAGTAGCCGCCGTGGTTCTTGGCGACATTGTTGATCAACTCCATGATGACGACCGTCTTGCCGACGCCCGCGCCACCGAACAAGCCGATCTTGCCGCCCTTCAAGAACGGCTGGATAAGATCGATGACCTTCACGCCGGTCTCAAACATTTCCGCGGTCGTGGCCTGTTCATCGAAGGCAGGTGCGAGGCGGTGTATCGGCATTCTCTCTTTGAACTCGATGGGACCCAGCTGGTCGACAGGATCACCGATCACGTTCATCACGCGCCCTAGCGTGCCGCGGCCCACGGGCACGGAGATTGGCCCGCCTTGATCGATGGCGTTCATGCCGCGCACCATGCCCTCGGTTGCAGACATGGCGATACAGCGCACGCGTCCCTCCCCCAAATGCTGCTGCACCTCAAGAATCACGTTGACAGGGTTTGGGACGTTGAAGCCGTCGCTCACCACCCTCACTGCTTCATAAATAGGCGGCAACTTCCCTTCGGGAAATTGTACGTCTACCGCCGGTCCCGCGATTTGAACTACGTGTCCGATGTTTTCTGCCATAATGTTTTCAGCTCTCAAGCGTTAGCAATTAGCATTTAGCAAAGGCTGTTGACCGAATGCTAATTGCCAAATGCTAATTGCTCACTTACATCGCCGCCGCGCCGCTCACGATCTCGATAATTTCTTTCGTGATCTTCGCTTGCCGCGCCCGGTTCATCACCAGCGTCAGCGAGTCGATCATGTCTGTGGCATTACTGGTGGCGGAATCCATTGCGGTCATGCGCGCTGCGTGTTCGGCCGCAATCGACTCCAGCAGCGCCCGAAAAATCTGGATGCCCACATACTTCGGCAACAGCGCGCGGAACAATTCTTCCGGCGGCTGCTCATAGATGTAATCCACCTGGGACACCCCGAATTGCGAAGCACTTTCAGCCGTTTTTTCGGTTGAGCGCAGCCCTACACCCGCGCTGATGGCTGCTTCTTTCGCTTTCTTCTTTTCTTCTTCCGTCATCTCCTCGGATTGCCGAATCGACGGCGTGCCGATCTGTTCGATGGGAAGGATCTGTTCCACGATGAGCCGCTGCGCGATCACCGACTTGAATTCGTTGAAGACGATGTAAACCGAGTCGATTTCTTCGCGCTCATAATGCGCAATCACACTCTCAGCCAGCGCTCCCACCTGCGAGAACTCCAGCTTGCCGAGAACCCCAACGTGCTCCCCGGTAATCTGTATCGCTCCAGCGCGCTCCGTCGTCTCCGGCCGGGTCTCCAGCGACTCTTCGGTCTCTGCCAGGCTGCGCGTTTGCACCGGCGCCGCAGGATAGCGCCTACGAAAGAAATCGCGTCCCTTGCGGCCAATCGCCTCGATGTCGACGTTCTTTCCCGCCTTGGTTTCGAGGAAACGGCTTGCCGCTTTGGTGATGTTGGCGCTGAACGCGCCCGCCAGGCCTTTGTCTCCCGTCACCACAATCAGCAAAATATTTTGCTCGGGGCGCTGCGCCAGCAAAGGATGCTTCACTTCGCCTGTCTCAGGATCGTAAATTTCCGTCCGCGCAACCAGCGACTTCAGCACACTCGTCAGCATCTGCGCATAGGGACGCGCTGCCAAAGCGCGCTCCTGCGCCCGCCGCAGCTTCGCCGCAGACACAACCTTCATGGCTTTGGTAATCTGCCGCGTGTTCACCACGCTGCGAATCCGGCGCCGAATGTCGAGAATGTTGGCCATTTGAAAAACAGCTATTGGCTGTTAGCTCTTAGCCTTTAGCTTGAATCCTATTTCTCTGTGATTGCGGTTGCTTCAAGCCAAGAGCTAATGGCTAAAAGCTAAGAGCTTACTTCACTACCGCTTCCCTGCTCGCTACGAACTGCTGTTTCGCTTGCTTGATCACGTCGGACAACTGCGCTTTCAACGAGTCATCTAAAATCTTTTTCTCCATGATCGTGCGCAGCAGGCCGCTGTTGGTCGCATCCACATATTTGTAGAGCTCGGCTTCGAAGTCGCGCACTTGATTCACGGGAAGATCATCGAGGAATCCGCCGGTGCCTGCAAATATGATGAGAATTTGTTTGGAAAATGGCAGCGGTGAAAACTGATTCTGCTTCAAAAGTTCAACCAGCCGTTGTCCGCGATTAAGTTGTGCCTGAGTGGCTTTGTCGAGGTCGCTGCCGAATTGCGCAAACGCCGCCAATTCCCGATATTGCGCCAGTTCCAGTTTCAACGTTCCTGCAACCTGGCGCATGGCTTTGATCTGCGCGCTGCCGCCTACGCGGCTCACTGAGAGACCTACGTTTACGGCTGGGCGCACGCCCTGGTTGAACAGATCGGTTTCCAGGTAAATCTGTCCGTCGGTGATCGAAATCACATTGGTCGGAATGTAAGCCGAAACGTTGCCGGCCTGCGTCTCGATGATCGGCAGCGCGGTGAGCGATCCTCCGCCATTCTTATCGCTAAGCTTCGCGGAGCGTTCCAGCAACCGCGAGTGAAGATAGAAAACGTCCCCGGGATAGGCCTCGCGTCCGGGCGGACGCCGCAGCAGTAATGAAATTTCGCGATAAGACGCGGCGTGCTTCGAAAGATCGTCGTAGATTACGAGAGCGTGCCGCTTGGTGTCGCGGAAATATTCGCCGATGGCCGTCGCGGCATACGGCGAAATGTACTGCATGGGCGCCGGTTCCGATGCCGACGCCGCGACCACGATGGTGTACTCCATCGCGCCAGCGTCTTCTAGAATTTTCACCACTTGCGCAATCGACGAACGCTTCTGCCCGATCGCGTTGTAAATGCAGATCAGGTCGTTGCCCCGGCTATTAATAATGGTGTCGAGCGCAACCGCGGTTTTCCCGGTCTGGCGGTCACCAATGATCAACTCACGCTGACCGCGGCCCACCGGGATCATGCTGTCGATGGCCTTCAGTCCGGTTGCCATGGGCTCACGCACTGGCTGGCGATCAATGACGCCGGGCGCCAAACGCTCCAGCGCGATGAAATTCTCTGAGGCGATGGGACCTTTGTCGTCGATGGGCTCGCCAAGCGAATTCACGACGCGGCCGATCATGGCGTCGCCAACCGGCACGCTCATGATGCGGCCCGTGCGCTTCACTTCGTCGCCTTCTTTGATCTCGGTGTACTCGCCGAGCAGCACCACGCCCACCTGGTCTTCTTCCAGGTTCATAGCGATACCGGCCACGCCGTGCGGGAAGGAAAGAAGTTCGCCGGCCATTACCTTGTCGAGTCCGTACACTCGCGCGATACCATCGCCCAACGTAAGAACCGTGCCGGTTTCATCCACGGAGATCTTCGATTCGTAGTTCTCGATCTGCTCGCGGATCAGTTTTGTAATTTCGTCTGCTTTGATCTGTGCCATAGAATCAGCTTCTAGCCTTTAACTCGCCGCGGTCAGCAATTGGCAATTGGCAGTTAGCGAGACGCCGATTATTGCTAACTGCCGATTGCTAATTGCTGCTTATCTCTTCTCTCATCCGCTCCAACTGCCCCTTCACTGAACCGTCATAAATCGTGCTGCCAACTCGGACCACGGCGCCCCGAGAAGAGATTGATCTTCGTCGTAATGCGCTCGAACTTTCTTGCCGGTCAGCTTGCCAACCTGAGCTTCGAACTCCTGCTTCTCGGCATCACCCAAGAGGCGGGCGCTGGTGATTTGCGCCTCGGCGAATCCCAAGCGCGCGTCGAGCTCTTTCTCGAGTTGCCGGATGATCGGCTCCAGAAAATGGATACGCCTGTGATCGATCAACACCGCAACAAGATTCCTGGTCTGCCTTGAAACTCCATCGCGTTCTGCAATCACATCCAGCACGCGGCGTTTCTGCTCGGCAGGGATCGCCGGATTCTCCCACACGCGGCGCAGATCTGAACTCTCGGCCAGCAAGCTGGCGATGGCACGCAACTCCGCAATGGAGCGAGCGGCATCGAGATGCGTATCCAGAATCACATCTGCGAAAGCCCGAGCGTAGGTGCTGGCAACCGAAGCCATCTAGTGGCCACCCTTTCCCGGACCATTTCCTGAGTCGGCCGTTCCTAGCTGCGCCGAGAAATTCCGAACCAAAACCTTATCAGTTGCTGTGTCTACGTGAATCTGCTTCTGCGCCAGGCCGATTGCAAGATCGGCGGCGTAAGCGGCGAGTTCACGGCGCGCAGCTTTGGCCGCAGTTGCAATTTCCTGCTGGGCCGATTCCACCAGCTTGTGCGCTTCTTCCTGCGCCGTAGCCTGAATGCGCGCTTCTTCCGCCGCCGCTTCTTTCTCCGCGGAATCGCGCATCATGCCGATCTCGACATCCAGCCTCATCAGGCGCGACTCGATCTCCGCCAGTCGACGCCTCGCATCTTCGCTAGCCTTCTGCGCCTCCTGCACCGCTTTCTGGATCGCCGCGGTGCGGGCGCTGAAGGCGGCAGGCAAATATTTCCGCGCCGCCCAAATAAGGACCACCGCAATCACCAAGAAATTCGAGAGCACGGCCAGCCAATAGGCATGTTGCAGACTCATTCCTGTCCACTTCGCAATTAAGCGGACCGATGCCGATTGTTTGAATTCTGCAGTGTCGTCTTTTTCTTCCTCTTCGCCCGCCGCTTCCCGAGTCTCGTGGGCTAACTGACGACCGAAACTCTCGTCATGCTTCGAATTGTCCGGTCGCTCACGCTTCTGCGGGGTCGCTGGCTCTTGCTTCTGCGGCTCCGCGGCTTGATCTTGCGCGCGCAACGGTGCAACAGCGCCGGCGAGACCGAGCACGAAAAGGGCCAGGAGCCACGCTCTGAAAATCTCTCTGCCGCTCCCGGAGCCGATATGGTTTGCCATGTTCAATTCTTAAATTTCATTAATTCTTGCGTTCTTTCGGATCGACTTACCTCTTCGGACTCAGCGTCCCGCGCCGGCCGGTTCGAGCACACGCCGTATGATCTCTTCCGCAAGCGACTGCGCCTCAGCTTGCAAACCAGCCTGCGCTGCAACGCGATCTTTCTCGATGTCAGCTTTAGCCGCTTGCACCTGCGCCTGAGCTTTCTCGCGAGCAATATTCATGGTCGCGGTCCGGGCATCCAGCGCCGCTTTGCGCCTGGCTTCCTGCGTGCGGAAAACCGTCGCCCGCGCCTCGCGCAACCGCTGCTCATATTCGGCCGTACGCGCCTCAGCTGCGGCAATATCGGCTCGTGACTTTTCTACTGCACCCTCGGTCTTACTGCGCCGTTCCTCGAGAACCCGCCGCAACGGCTTATGCACAATCGTTTTGTAGAGCGCGTAAAGCAGCGCCAGCATAATCACCGTCGGTATTGATCCGAGCAGTAATTCGCCTAGTTGTCGCAGCGTCTGATCCATTCGGTGCTAAGCCGGACTGCCGATCTTAAGACCTTAAACAAGATCTTTAAGATCGAAAATCTGTGATCGATAGACCGGAAAATGAGGGCTATGAAAACTGTTAAAGTTAACATCCGAGAGGATTTGTGTCAACGCAAAGAGCGGCTATTTTAGGGGCGTTGGGCGTTTGACAGGTGCGGGCGGGGCTTCTATTCTACATAAATGTTGCGTCCCTCCATTGTCGGCGGAGTCTGTTGTTGTATGTATTCGCCGGCGTGTGGATAGGACGAACCGAGAAATCTTCCAACCCACCCGTCGCAAGCGGGTGGGTTTCGTTTTTCATGCGAAGCTCCCCGAACTGGGCGACGCGGTGGGGCAAGTCCAAAGATTTGAGCGAACTACATTTATGAGGAGAAGAATATGAGCACCGCGACCGCAAACGAAGTCACGAGAATTCCGCGCATCAACGATACCGCCCCTGATTTCACTGCCGAAACCACACAGGGGACCATCCACTTTCATGAATGGATCGGCGATGGGTGGGCGATTTTGTTTTCCCATCCCAAAGATTTCACGCCGGTATGCACCACTGAACTCGGCTACATGGCGGGTCTGCAGCCGGAATTCGCCAAGCGCAACACCAAAATTATCGGGCTGAGCGTTGACCCGGTGAGCAGCCATGGCAAGTGGGCCGCCGACATTGAAGAAACGCAGGGACACAAAGTGAATTACCCGATGATCGGCAACCCGGAGCTGAAAATTGCGAAGCTCTATGGCATGTTGCCAGCGGAGAGCGGCAGCACTTCCGAGGGCCGCACGGCGGCGGACAACGCGACGGTACGAACGGTATTTGTCGTGGGTCCGGACAAAAAGATTAAACTGCAACTCGCCTACCCCATGAGCACCGGCAGAAATTTCGACGAGATTCTTCGTGTGATCGATTCGATGCAGCTGACGGCGAAACACAAAGTAGCCACGCCGGTGAACTGGAAGCAGGGCGACGACGTAATCATCACGGCCGCGGTTTCGAACGAAGAGGCGCAGCAGAAATTCCCGGGATTCAAAACCATCAAGCCATATCTGCGAGTCACCAAGCAGCCGCAGTAAGCAGGGCGTCGAGATACAGCGTCATGGCCGCGGATTCACGCGGATTAATGCGGATCGTATGTAAGATGGGTTTGGATCCGTGTTGATCCGCGGCTTGATTTTGGAAGCGCATGCGGCCCGGTGATTGTCCAAGTCTTCAAAGCGGCGTAGATTGAGCCGCTAGCGGAGATATGAACCATTGGAAGAAACTTAGCCTTTTTGCGACGGTGGTCTTAGTTTCCGTGGCAGTTGTCGCGGTGCTACTGACCCGGCGCGGCTTTAAGGCGACGTCCGAGCCGCCGAAGTTCGAGAAAGTTTTGGCCAGGATGGTGAGGAATTACGCCATTCCGAGCAGCCAACGCAACGAAAAGAATCCATTACAGGCCACCCCGGAGATTTTGGAGGATGCACGTGAACGTTTCATCGCGCGATGTTCGATTTGCCATGGGAGCGACGGCAGAGGATTGACGCAAGTAGGACAGAGCCTTTACCCAAGGGTGCCTGACTTTCTCTCAGATCAAACGCAAAAGCTGACGGATGGCGAACTTCACTACATCATTGAAAACGGGGTCCAGTTGACGGGAATGCCTGCTTGGGGTTCTCCGCATCAGGAGACGGAAGACGACAGTTGGAAACTCGTTCTCTTCATCCGTGACCTACGGCCGCTTACCGCGGGAGAGAAATCAGAAGAGGCCGGGACTCAAAATTCGGTGCACTATGTTGGTTCACAGTCGTGCCGGAAATGTCACGCAGGAATTTACGAGCACTGGCAAAAGACTCCGATGGCCAATGTCGTGCGTGACCCTCGCGAACACCCGGACGCTGTCATTCCCAATCTCGCGACCAACTCCATCGCGAGGTTCACGAAGGACGATGTCGCTCTGGTCTACGGCAGCGTTTGGAAGCAACGTTATTTCACCAAAAGGGGTGACGATTACTTTCCGGAACCCGCGCAGTGGGATGTGACGCATCACGTCTGGCGTCCGTATTTTGTTGCCAAAGGAACCGATTGGTGGGAGCCCTATTATCCCCCCGACAACATGCAACGACCCACCGGTCCGACCTGCGATGGATGCCATTCCGTGGACTATGACATCCACACGAAAAAGGTCGCCGAGTGGAACGTGGGATGCGAAAAGTGCCACGGACCCGGCAGCGAACATGTCGCACACCCGACTCGCGGAAACATTCTGAACCCGGCTCACATGGATTACGTGGCGGCAAACGATACCTGCATTCAGTGCCACTCTCAAGGCCGCCCGCTGACGACTCCCATCGAAGGCAAGTATTACGACTGGCCCGTTGGATATCGTGTTGGACTGAGGCTGCAGGATTTCTGGAAACTGGAAGACCACACACTGGGCGTGACAAGCTTCACGCATTTCCCTGAAGGCACCGGGCACAAGAATCGGATGCAAGGCAACGACTTCGTTCAAAGCGTTATGTATCGGCGGGGCGTGACATGCTTCAGTTGCCACGACGCGCACGGCACGGACAATTACTCGCAATTGAGAGAACCCGCCGACAAGATATGTTTGGACTGCCACGGTCCTCTGTCGCCCAATGGACCTCGCACTGCCACGCTCGAAGAGCACACTCACCACAAAGACGGCAGCGCAGGAAGTCAGTGCATCGCCTGCCACATGCCACAGATTGAGACGACCATAGCGGACGTGAAAGTCCACACCCACACGTTCAGATTTGTCACGCCAGAGATGACCGGCAAGTACGGAATCCCTAACCCATGCATTTCCTGCCACACGGACAAGTCCGCAGCGTGGGCAACTGAAGCGTTGCGTCATTGGCCTGAGCGCTCTCCGTGGAGGGTTCAATAATGGTGGTGCCGAAAGAAAGAATGTCTCGAATTGTCCTTCAATTCTCATGAAACGTATGCAGGCCGAGTGTGGATGTTGATAAATAACTGCGGAAGCGCATGCGGTCTGGTGATCGATGTTAATTAGCGATCTGCCGCCTGGACAGCAGTACGAAAGCTATTGTGTTGGGGCAGTCGAAAGAACCAGACTTATTACTAGGCTTGGCTCGGGTTCGGCGGTGCAATAGTTGACATGTCGATGTTTAGTTAGAGCAAATTACAGATCAGAAAGCAGTTTGCTAAGTGCAATTACGGATCACGACCTAAGAGTCTTTTTGGTTGACCGAGCAACCCGCCGCCCGATGCAATGAAACGGTAGCGGGCTAGAATTGCGGCGCAATGAAGAATGCACCATCGGTGCTTGCGATAGCCATATCGCTTGTCGCGCTTTGTTTTAGCGCACTTCAGTGGCACGAGGCTCACAGCGAATTGCTCTTGTCTATGAAGCCGTCTGTTAATTTTACGAACGAAGATGACATCGACGAGGGAGCCGTCGGGATAAGCATTGACAATGCAGGACCGGGACCAGCGAAAATAAAGTCGGTTACATATTTTATCGATAAGAAACCAGTCGGCGATGTGGAGAAGG
Source organism: uncultured Acidobacteriaceae bacterium (assembly GCA_963771965.1). Lineage (GTDB taxonomy): Bacteria > Acidobacteriota > Terriglobia > Terriglobales > Acidobacteriaceae > Sulfotelmatobacter. The sequence continues at coordinate 579,550 of CAVYVM010000010.1, read as the reverse complement.
CAACGGATTTTACAAACGTAGATGATGTTCACTTCCTAGAATTGGACGAAGGCGATACGCTAGGCGTAGGAGCTAAGGACTGGCTCCTGAAATATAGTAAGAAACCGCACGGCAAGAAGGATCAACAACAGCTGGATGATTTCCTAGATGTGCTTGACCATCATTTAGCAGTTCAGGTGGAATTTTGCCCTGTCTTAAACGGCGAGTGTGGCAAGAAATGTTCTACCAAAGGCTGGTGCGAATGATTTCGTTGGGGCAGGCCAACGCGAGAACAATTTGAAAGTTAACCTAACAACTCTGCTGCACTTCCTTCATAACTGCGAGAGGAATTCCTCGGCGTTTTCCGCTGTCTTCACTCTCGCTCCCGCTTCTAGCAACCGCCGCGAAAAGTCGGCAGCGTCCCGCACAGCTAGGCAGAACATATAATCAGTAAGGTTGGAAGCGCATGCGGTCCGGTGATCGTCCCGGTCTTCAAAACCGGCGGGCGGCAGGTTTCCTGTCGCCGGTGGGTTCGACCCCCACTCGCTTCCGCCATTTTGTTTTAATGGCTTAGATCACAGCTGTGCTAGTTTCACGCTGCGACCCTTAGCGGCTGCCGATTTCTGTCGACGGTTGGTTTGTCGGATGGCCTGTCGGTTGGCCCGTCGACGATCGGCCCGCCGAACGAGATTGAATCAGGCTCTCCACTGACGCCGCTCGCTGCCGCGCCTGTTCGTCTCCCGTGATCTCGAATTCTTTTTCGTATTCTGCCAGCGCCTGCGGAAGCAGGTCTTGTCGTTGGTAGAGCATTCCCCAAATGAAATGGAGCTGGGGAAATCGGTCGTCGCTGCGTTCGGCCTGTTCCAGGAGTTGTTGCGCGCCGGTCAGGTTTCCCAAACCGATCTCGGTGTTGGCCAACCATAGCAGCATCGACTTTCGCCAGGCCGGGGTCAGTTGCGGAGACTGCAGCACCCCCTTTAGCACGGTTTCGGCTTCGCTATATTTTCCTGCCGCAAACAGTGCACGGGCGAGAGAGGACTTAACCTTCTGGTCGTCCGGAGCAATCTGGCTTGCTCTCTGGAATTGTTCGACTGCAAGGTCCGGGTGCCCTTGATCCATGTAGACATTGCCAAGCTCGCCCATCGCAAACGCGTCTGACGGGCTGACTTCAATCACGCGGGAATAAAAGGCGATGTCGTCCTGGTAATACTTCTGCTGGGAAATCGTCATGACCGAAAACGTCATAAAGACGAGACTCACAACAACGATCGCCATTACTTTCGCTGGCCTCTCGATAGACCACACTTTCTGGGCAATCAGTGCGACCAACAGCGAAGCTCCTGCCGACGGCAAATACAAATAGCGATCATTAATCACGGACCCCTGCGGGTAGATCCGGATCACGGCCAGCGCCGGCAGCACAGGGATCACGATCAGAGCGGCGGCAAGACCGAAAAGCGACCGGTAACGAATTGCAAGCCACGCGATAACGGCAGCACCAACTACGCCCGCAGACAACTGCAGCCAGAAGAGTGTAGTGGGCGATGCCGCTAACGGGTTGACGTAGGTACCGGCCAGGTGCCACGGGAAGAATAATTTCTTAAGATAAAAAAGCAGGATCGAGGGAGCGCTGAAGACGACAGTCGCCCAGCTATGCTCCACTGTTGCGCTCCGCATGCGGCTCATCACGGCCCACCTCACCGCCAAATAGCCTGCTGTCACCACGCCATAAGGGAAGGCAGCTCTCCAGACTCTCTGACTCCCGGCGACACGCTCTTTCAGTTGTATCCAGGCAATCGCCGGCAGAATCGCCAGCATTGTCACTCCCGTTTCCTTGGCGAAGAGACCGGCGCCAAACCACACCGCGCTGAGCCACACCCGGGGGTAGAGAAGACTGAGACGACCGTCCTCTGCACGGCTGTTTTTCTTGTCTTTGTCTGAGTTAAGGTCCGAGTCAAGCAATGGGTCCGTGTCCAGCAATGGCGGGTCGAGCAATGTCAGCATAGCTGCCAGCGCGGAGATCGCAAAGAGGAGCTCGCAACTGGCAGAAACCCAGCTGACGGCGTCGACGTGAATTGGGTGGACGGCAAAAATCGCGGCCCCCGCAGCCGCACCAGCATCGTTCCCCGTCAGCCGCCGGCAAATGCGGAATACCAGCCAGGTCGCCGCAACATGCAGCAAGATGCTCGAAAGATGCCAAAACCAGGGAGCAAGTCCGCCGCAGGTGTGCACCAATAACATCCACACGGAAAATATTGGACGATAAAACACACTGGGCCGGTCGCTCAATTGACTCCATAGATGGGAGCCGAGAAGTTTCGGCAAGTACGCCCACGACTGCACCTGTGGGTTGTTCACAATTTGCGGAAAATCATCACCTTCAAACCCACAAAACAGCGAACGCGAATAAATGAGAAAGGCCACGCCGCAAGTGGCCAGAGGCAGCCGCTCGGCGCGCAGCCACTGGAGCGGAGTTTGACGTGGAGCATCTTGCCTGCCGGTTTTAGATTTCTTTCCCTTTGGCATTTGACTTCAATTGCAAGGGGCGCGAATCGACATTTGACTAGCCAGAATAGGGCGTTTGCCTGCAAATTCCAATAGGACTACCGGGCTACGCTCTTGAGCGCAGGTTTCCTGTCGCCGGTGGGTTCGACCCCACTCGCTTCCGCCAATTCGATTGTTAGTTCGACGGATGTCCCGACGTATTCCAGATGCGCGAGACGGTGTAAATTTGTTCTTGCCATGTGAGTACAACGTGCGTACAATATCTCCTAGCAGTCGAGGTGAGTAAATCCCATGCCGGTTGCCGACGCGAAGAGATCCAGGTTTAATCTGCGTGCTACTACGGTGCAGCGCACGATTATTGAGCGAGGAGCTAGAGTTCAGGGTCAGAACGTCACAGATTTTGTTCTGTCTAGTGCCTATGAAAAAGCCGAACAGGTCCTGGCTGATCAGAGATCGTTTGTGATTCCGCGAGCGAAGTGGGACGCCTTCGTTGCCGCTCTAGATCGGCCAACCACTCGCAAGGCCCGTCTCGCCAGACTGATGTCTGCGCCTTCGATCCTTGAACGCTGAAAAGCCGCCTCTTTCTTCCGTCGAGTTGCTTGCGAAGCACCATGTTGCAGGCGAGTTCGACTGCAAGAAGCACCCGTCTCTCAACGAATGGTTGAAGCGATTCGCTTTGGTAAACCAGCAGAGCGGAACCGCACGCACCTATGTGGTGCATCGCAATAACCGCGTTGTTGGCTATTACTCCCTTTGCCCCGGTAGCGTATTAAGGGAGGAAGCCACGGAACGTGTTGCGAAACACCAGCCTGCCTATCCAATCGGAATCATTTTACTGGCCCGCCTCGCCGTAGATTACTCAGAACAAGGACAAGGTTTAGGGCAGGCGTTGCTAAAGGATGCCCTGCTCAGAGCGTCACAAGCCGCTGACATTATTGGTGCCAGAGCTGTTCTGGTTCACGCTATCGATGAAGAGGCCAGAAAGTTTTACATGCACTTCGACTTCGAGCCTTGCCCGGTGAATGACTTGCATTTGCTGCTCTTGATGAAAGACTTGCGAGCGCTGATCAGGCCCTAGGAGAACTTTGAGCAGAAATCAGAAATACACTGGAGGCACAAACGCTTGAGGACGCTTTGCATTGACTGCATCTCCCGCCCCGCCTAAGATTGTCTTCTCAATGATGCTAAACAATGATCGACTAAGCACTAAACCATGATCGGCCAGACAATTTCCCACTACAAGATCACAGGAAAGCTCGGCGGCGGGGGCATGGGAGTTGTGTATAAGGCCGAGGACACGCGCCTGCATCGCACCGTCGCGTTGAAGTTTCTGGCGGATGATTCCAAAGATCCCGCGGCTCTCGAACGCTTCCGGCGCGAGGCGCAGGCGGCGTCCGGGCTCAACCATGCCAACATTTGCACGATCTATGACATTGGCGAAGAAGGCGGATCTGCCTACATCGTCATGGAGTTCATCGACGGGCAGACGCTTAAACACCGCATCGAAGGGAAACCGATGCGGCTGACCGAGGTGCTGGAGATCGCGGTGCAAGTTGCCGATGCTCTCGATGCGGCGCACGCGCAGGGCATTGTTCATCGTGACATCAAACCGGCGAACATTTTTATTACGCGCAGCGGGCAGGCGAAGGTGCTGGATTTTGGTTTGGCGAAGTACACCGCTGAGGCGCAGGCGAAACACGATGCCGGCGTAACCAGTTCCATGGAAACGGCGGTGAATCCCGACGCTTTGACCAGTCCCGGGATGGCGGTGGGCACAATCGCTTACATGTCACCGGAGCAGGCCATGGGCGAGGAGTTGGACCGGCGCACCGATCTGTTCTCTCTGGGCATTGTTCTGTACGAAATGTCGACGGGAAAACCGGCGTTTTCTGGTCCTACGAGCGCGGCGGTGTTTGATGCGATTCTCAACCGCGCTCCCGTTCCGCCTTTGCAACTCAATCCTCAACTTCCGGCGAAGCTGCAGGAGATTCTGGGCAAGGCGCTGGAAAAAGATGCCAAGCTGCGTTACCAGACGGCGTCTGATTTTCGCGTTGACCTGCAGCGTTTGCGGCGTGAAGCCGACTCGCATGCGAGCACACAAATTGCGGTGCAAGCTGAACCAGCGGAGGTGACGGTTGCATCATCAGCCGGCAAAACCGGTCGCGTCATGCCTCTGGCTTGGGCTGTCGCGTCGGGCATCATCGCGCTGGCTCTGATCGCCGGCGCGTATGTTCTGGGAAAACGCGAAGGCCTCGCTTCCAGCATTACGCCGCCTACTTATCATCAACTGACGTTTCGCGGTGGAACCATCCGCATGGCGCGCTTCGCTCCTGACGGAAAAAACATCGTCTACAGCGCGGCGTGGGAGGGCAATCCGATTGACCTGTTCGTGACGCGGCCTGACAGCCCTGAGTCGCGACCGTTTGGATTGTCGAAGGCGGAAGTGTTGTCGATCTCACCCGACGGCGAGATGGCCGTCCTGCTGAACAGTCACAACGTCGATCCTTATACGAATGAGGGTACGTTGGCCAGGGTACCGCTGGGAGGCGGCGCCCCACGCGAGGTTTTAGAACATGTGCAATGGGCTGACTGGTCGCCCGACGGCAGCAATTTCGCCGTGGTGCGGGAGTTCGGTGGATTGACCCGGCTCGAGTATCCCATCGGAAAAGTGCTGTATCAGACGGGAGGGTGGCTGAGCCATCCGCGAGTCTCTCCCAAGGGAGATCTGGTGGCTTTCATCGAGCATCCCGTGCGGCGCGACGATGCGGGCATGATTGCGATAGTCGATCTTTCCGGTAAGAAAAAGATTTTGTCCACGGGCTGGGAAACCGCATGGGGGCTGGGTTGGTCTCCCAGCGGAAACGAAATCTGGTTTTCCAGCACGCGGATCGGTTACGGGCGCTATCTTTCCGCCGTCACGATGTCCGGCAAAGAGCGGCTGCTCGCGCGCGAACCGGGCACCCTCACTCTGCAGGATGTGGCGAAAGATGGGCGAGTGCTGATTACGCGGGATGTTCCGCGTGTGGGCATGGTCGGAATGACGGCAGGCAGCAACAAGGAACGCGATCTCTCCTGGCTGGATTGGTCGGCGCCGAAGGATTTGTCTCCCGATGGAAAGATGCTTTTGTTTACGGAGTCGGGTGAGGCGGGCGGAGAAAACTACTCCACTTACTTGCGCGGGACGGACGGGTCGCCGGCTGTGCGCCTGGGTGATGGACTGAGTTTCGCGCTCTCGCCGGATGGACGATGGGCTTTAGCGGGTCAGCCGAAGCCTCCCGTTCAGTTCACGTTGCTGCCCACCGGCGCTGGAGAATCGAAAGAGCTGACGCACGATCAAGTCAATCGGCTTTGGGCGCGCTGGTTTCCCGATGGCAAGCGATTGTTGTTCTCTGCGGATGAGCCCGGCAAGGGCGTGCGGCTTTACGTGCAGGATGTTGACGGTGGTGCACCAAAAGCCATCACCGGCGAAGGAGTGAACGGCAGCCTGCTCACCATCTCTCCCGACGGCACGCAGGTGGCTATGGTGGGCGCCGATCAGAAACCTGTGCTGCTGAATGTAGAGAACGGTGAGACTCGACCGATTCCCGGACTCGAAGTTGGGGAAGTTCCCGCGAGATGGAGCAGCGATGGCCGCTCCCTCTTTGTTTATCGCCTGGGCGAAGTTCCGGCCACGGTAAACAAACTCGACTTGGCGACGGGCCACAAACAAATCTGGAAGCAGTTGGTTCCACTGGACGTGTCCGGCGTTACGGACATCAGCTCGGTTTTGATTACGCCCGACGGCAACAATTACGTCTACGAATACGGCCGCACACTTTCCGATTTATACCTGGTGAACGACCTCAAGTAGGGACGACCTCAGGTAACGATCGATAAGCTATAAGGAAGCGCACCATGAATATTGCGAACAACATCACTGAACTGATCGGCCACACGCCGCTGGTCCGGCTTAACAAAGTGACGGAGGGCTGCGTGGCCGAAGTGGTTGCGAAGTTGGAGAGCCAGAACCCCATCGGCAGCGTGAAAGACCGCATTGGTGTGAGCATGATCACGGAAGCCGAACGCGCGGGCAAGATTCAACCGGGAAAGACGGTGCTGATCGAACCGACCAGCGGCAACACCGGAATTGGACTGGCTTTCGTGGCCGCCGTGAAAGGCTACAGACTGATCCTCACGATGCCGGAGACCATGAGCCTGGAGCGTCGCGTGCTGTTGCTGGCCTTCGGCGCGGAAATTGTTTTGACGCCTGGACCGCGAGGCATGAAGGGCGCAATTTTGAAAGCCGAGGAGTTGCTGGCGAACACGCCTAACGGCTACATGTTGCAGCAATTCGATAACGCCGCGAATCCCAAGATTCACTTCGAAACGACCGGCCCCGAGATTTGGAATGACACGGACGGTCGCGCGGACATTCTCGTCTCTGGCATTGGAACTGGTGGAACGATTACGGGAGTGTGTCAGTACATTAAGCCGAAGAAGCCGTCGTTCAAAGCCGTCGCCGTCGAGCCGGCGGAGAGTCCAGTGCTCTCCGGAGGGAAGCCTGGTCCACACAAGATTCAGGGGATTGGCGCTGGATTTGTTCCCAGCATCCTGCGTCGGGAGTACATCGATGAAGTAGTCACGGTGAGCAACGATGAGGCGATTCGCATGGCGCGGCGGTTGCCACTCGAAGAAGGGGTTTTCGTGGGAATTTCTTCGGGAGCGGCTGTGACCGCTGCTGTGCAGGTGGGGAAGCGTCCGGAGAACGCGGGCAAACTGATCGTGGTGATTCTGCCGTCGTTCGGCGAGCGTTATCTCAGCACGGTTCTGTTTGAAGAGCTTCGCACTCGCGCACAGCAGATTCCGACTGTTCAGCTTCCGGGGTAATCGCCGTCGCCAGGAAATTAGCCGGGAGCACGGCACCGTCTTTGGGGGATTGTCAGCCTTAGTTGAAATGCTGTGGAAATCTGGGCGTATCTGGCCACAACCTCCGCGCTCGCGGGGTGTATGATGATTTTCCATTAAACCAGCCAGTCGTCCAAGTGCAGACCTGCGGAGGGGTTTCATGTCAGCTGTTTTTTTCTGTTGCCAGGGCCCTCAAGCATCAGGAAGAAAAATGAGAAGCAGCAGAGGTTTCGCGTGGGGATGCGTCTCGATGCTCGGCGCGTCGTTGCTGGCTGCAACTTTGCTGGGGCAGGCTGCGCCAGATCCCAGGGCGAACGTCCCGGTTATCATCGACTGGAGTCATCGCCATCTCATTTTTTCGCAGCCCGCAACGGCAGAGCAAGCGGCACGCGTGCAGCAAGATCCTCGCTACTGGTTGCAGCTACGTCGCAGTGAGTTGGCTGCCCAGGCACCCGCACCGATGCAAGAAGACAGCGCCCGACCGAAAGAGCCTCACGCAGACTGGTCAGAAAATATGGGCACAGGAGCCAGTGTTGGGGCAGGAAACTTTCCAGCGAAATATTCGTTGTCGCTTCAGCGCGCCACTTGTGCCAATGCTGCACAGCCCGATTTTGTCGTCTATAGCACTGGACTTCAGGGACAATCGCCGGCGGGGACCGGCCCAGCCAGCATCGTGGCGTACGACAATATTTACTCCGGCTGCATCGCTTTCGGCAGCGTGCCCTCGGTTTACTGGGCCTACGACACTCTGGGGACGGTGCAGACCTCACCCACGTTTTCACTCGACGGCACACAGGTGCTGTTTGTTCAGACCAACACGGTGAGCAATCGCGGAGAGTTGGTGCTGTTGAAATGGGCGGCCTCCACAACGGAAACGGTCACCAGCCCGGGCGCGCCTTTGAGGGTGCCGACAACCACGTACCTCGGTTGTCCGGTCCCATGCATGACCACGCTTCCGCTGACCACAAACCTCGGCGTGCTCAACAGCGACACAACGTCGTCGGCCTTTTACGATTATCTCGACGATGTTGCATGGGTCGGCGATGCCGCGGGCTGGCTGCATAAGTTCACACCCGTTTTCAACGGAACGCCCGCCGAGGTTACAGGCGGAGTGTGGCCCAAGCTCGTAAACGGCGGGACCAAGGCTCTGTCGGACCCCGTGTTCGACGTCGGGTCCGGGAATACGTTCGTGGGAGACCTTGGAGGATTCCTGTACCGCGTCAACTCGAGCACAGCCGCGGTAACCGCTTCCGCGCAACTCGATTTTGGGACCGGAATCGTAGAAGGTCCTATCGCGGATTCCACTGCAGGGCTGGTTTACGTGTTTGCCTCCAGCGATAACAGCGGAGCTTGCGCGGGCGGCGCCAATTGCGCCCGCGTTTATCAACTGACAACCAGTTTTGCCGCCGGCACGAACGGGAAAAAAGTCAAAGTCGGCGTCAGCACAACCACTGGAACGACGCCGAACCCCATGTACATTGGCTCGTTCGATAGTACGTACGAAAGCTCGACCACCGCCACTGGCAATCTCTACGTTTGCGGCAACACCGGCGGCAAGCCGACTCTCTATCAGATCCCCATTAAGGCGGGCGCACCCGGCACAGCGGTGACCGGGCCGGTGCTTGCCAGCGCCACAACCGCGTGTTCTCCAGTCACCGATATTCTTAACCCGAACGCTTCGGGAGGCGCGACGGAATTCCTGTTCGCCAGCGCGCAGGCGAGCGGTACTCCGACGATATGTGCGGCGGGAGGCTGCCTCGTGAATTTTACCGACACGCCTTGGCGAGCCTCAGTCAGTTACACGGTGGGCCAAGAAGTTCTCGATAGCAACTTGAATGTTCAAGTGGTGAGCGTTGCCGGCACATCGGGCGCTGCAGCGCCAACCTGGAGCAAGGTTCTCGGGACGGCAACCACGGACGGCACGGTTCATTGGCTGGACCAGGGAGCGCTTTCCGCAGCTACGCTGGCGATTTGGAAGGCGAACCATAACTATGCCATCAACACGAAAATCCTGGACAGTAACGGCAACGTGGAATTGATAACGACCGCCGGCAAATCGGGCGGGAGCACGCCAGGTTGGAGCACCGTCGCTGGCGTCGTGACGCCCGATAACACGGCGACATGGACGAACTTGGGCGCGGTTGCGACGCATGCGTTGCCTTCCGCAGGCGGAGCCAGCGGAACGATTATCGACAACACTGTGGGCTCGGGCACGCTCGCCGGAGCCTCTCAGATATACTTCTCGACTCTTGGAAACCAGACTTGCGGGACGACAGGCACGGGTGGTTGTGCCGTGCAGGCCTCGCAGTCGGCGCTACAGTAAGGGAGTTCATTGAAATGTCTACGATTGAGTCGTCCAGCAATTCATCTGGTGATGAGGCGCGCTCTGCGGGCGCCACAAAGAAGCCTTATCAGAAGCCGGGATTTCGCTACGAACAGGTTTTCGTAACCTCGGCGCTTACCTGCACCAAGACCGGTACAACAATTACCTGCAAGCTCGGAACCCTCAGCGCGTCATGAGGCAACGCGTCATCAGTCGCCCCCCGGACGCTTCCGCAGACGGGCTCACAGCGTTGAAATGCGAGCTCGCGGGTGAGGTTCTGCGGTCGTTCGGCGAACTTCGCTTCACAGCGACCGGCTGGAGTATGCTGCCCGCCATTTTTCCCGGGGACACATTGGTGGTGGAGCGTGTCCGCCCGGATAACGTTGTGGTCGGAGACGTTGTGCTAGTCGGGCGTGAAGGAAGACTGTGCGCACACCGCCTGGTGTCGACGGTCGCTGATGCGGAGTCTCCGAAATGGATTACCCGTGGAGACGGCATGCCCGGCCCCGACCGGCTTGTGCTCGCGAAAGAGTTGTTGGGTCGGGTGGTGTATCTGATCCGCGCTGGCAAGCTGATCGCCCTGCCAACAAGGTTGGGTATCGTCGAAAAGCTTGTCTCGAAGCTTGTGCAGCGCTCCGAGCCTGCAGCGCGCGCGCTGGTTTATCTTCAGCAAAGAGTGCACACACCAGAGACCGCTCGTTCTAGTCAGGATCAGCCGTGCCAGTAGCCACACAAATCGAACGCTACAGCGTGGTGATCACGATTGGCGGTGTCTCCGTCAGGGTGAACACTATCGGCGCGGATTTTCTCGAACTGCTTGAGAAACGGTATGCCGACTTTGTCAGCATGGACGAATTCGCCGAGTACGAGTTTGATGTGGATCTCGGCCCGCCAACGTCGGGCTTTACATCCGAAGAGGCGCGTGTGAGCCGCCGCGCGGGCCGATGGTTGCTGCAGCGTGGGGACTTCCACGCCGAGTGGGATCCGGCGACGCGGCACGGCAGCATTCGCCAGACTGCGAATCCATATTCCATCGACGCGGTGTTGCGCATTGTGCATACGCTGGTGCTGGCCAAACAGGGCGGATTCCTTTTGCACTCCGCCAGCGCCGTTCGCAACGGGAAAGCTTTTCTGTTTGCTGGCATCTCGGGAGCGGGAAAGACAACCATTTCGCGGCTTGCGCCTGCCGATGTTACGCTGCTTACCGATGAGATCTCATACGTTCGAAAACTCGATGAAGGCTACGTGGCGTTCGGCACGCCCTTTACCGGCGAACTGGCGAAGCTTGGCGAGAATACTTCCGCGCCCATAGGGGCGCTCTACCTTTTGGCACAAGGCCGCGAAAATCGCATCGACCCAGTGACCACAGCCGGCGCCGGGCGCGGACTTCTAGCCAACATGCTTTTCTTTGCCGAGGATCAGGAGATGGTTCACTGCGCGTTTCAGGCAGCGTGCGACTTCGTCGATCAGGTTCCGGTGTACCGGCTCACTTTCGTCCCGGATGCGCGCGTGTGGGAGATGATCGGATAAGGGATAAAGAATAGATCGGTTATTCCTAATATGAATAAGAAAATTTACATCGCCCGCAGTCCGCGAATCGCAGCCCGCATGCTTGGGGAAGAGATGCTGATAATGTCGGGCCAGGGCTCGACGCTATTCACGCTGAACCCAACCGCGACTGTTCTCTGGTATGCTGCCGATGGTGTGACGCCGCTCGAAGAAATTGTCGAAAGCCGCATCTGCAGTGAGTTCGAGGTGCAGCCCGAAGAAGCTCTGCGCGATGCCCAAGCGATGGTCGAAGATTTAGCCAACCACGGAATTCTGCTCGTTTCGGAAGAACCGATCTCAGCACAACCGATTGCTCAACAAACGAACTCCAAGCTGGATGCACCAGTACAGGTGACTCGATGAGCGCTCTGCTGCGGGAGATGGGAGAACGCGCTCTGCAACTGGGTGTTCCGTTCAGCGCCCAACTCGATCTCACTTACCGTTGCAACGAGCAATGCGTGCACTGCTATCTCGATCACGACGATCACGGAGAGATGACGACGGCTGAGATCAAACGTCTTCTCAAGGAGATGGCGGAAGCCGGCGTTTTCATTCTTACCTTCAGCGGCGGCGAGATTTTTTTGCGCAAGGACTTCTTCGAGATTTTGGAGTGCGCCCGCTCCCTTACCTTCTGCATCAAGCTCAAGACGAACGCCGTGCTGATTCGCGAAGCGCAGGCGGCGCATCTGCGCGATCTCGGCGTGGAATCGATTCAAATCAGCATCTATTCGCACCGACCCGAGGTGCACGACGCAATCACAAAGGTTCCGGGCTCGCTGCGCAGGTCGATTGACGCGATTCGATTTCTAAAATCGCAGGGTCTAAAGGTCATCCTCGCCAACGTGTTAATGACCGAAAACATGCAGGACTATCACGGCGTGCGTGCGCTGGCCGATAAACTAAGCGCCGAATACACCCTCGACCCGACCATCACGCCGAAGATGGACGGTGACCGCTCGATTCTGGAGTTGAACGCGGGCGAGAGCGCTTTGCGGCAGCTCTTTCGCGACGAACTGCTCGTCGGGAACACCGACGAGTTTTGCGCGCCACCACCCGTTCGGCATGAGCTGGACGGGCAAGTGCACTCTGCGGAGAGCATGGATTCGTTGCCGTGCAGCGCCGGCCACACCGCTTGCTACGTTTCTCCCTACGGCGAGTTTTATCCCTGCGTGCAATTTCCTTTGTCCTGCGGCAACGTGCGGCAGCAGCGGTTCATCGACATCTGGCGCAACTCTGAGCAGTTGAAGGAAGTCCGATCGATTCGCCTTCGGGATATGTCGAGTTGTTCGCAGTGCACCCATGGCTCAACCTGCACTCGCTGTCCGGGCCTGGCGTTCATGGAAGGAAACATGCGAGGCCCATCCACCGCCGACTGCGAGAAGTCCTATGCACGCACCGGCATTCCTTCCGCCAATCTCTTGGCAAAGAAGGAAAGCCGTTCGGTGCCACGGCTGGTTCAAATTCAGATTGTTCCGGCGATCACAGGCGGCAGGCTCTCGGGCATCGTAGCGCACCAGTCGCTATAGCGCCATATTCTTCTTTGCGAATTTTCTTTCCTAGTGCTGCGCTGAAAGATTGCTGCGAGCATCTCTCGTTACCTCGCTCGTACACTGCCCGTTCGTAATGCTGGATCGGTTAGCCGTTGCGGATAGCATTTTGCTGCGGTCCCTCACTCTCTCGGTGAGTGTCTGGACCAGACAGAGGATTGTCATGCGCAGCTTGTGCAGGCTCGTTCTGATTTTATCGGCAGTGATGGCTCCGTTCGCAAGAGTTGTGTTGGCGCAGGATTCGCCATCTCTCGGCGACTTGGCGCGTCAGCAGCGCCAGCAAAAGGAACAATCGAAAGCCATACCTAAAGACCCCAAAACTTCCAAACTCATCACGAATGAAGAAATGCCCTCGAACACGGAGCCGCAGTCAATACGCGCGGCAAGCAAAGGAAACCACGACGCGCTGCCCGCTGTTCAAGACGAGCCTAAACAATCCGCCGAGCATTGGAAGTCGCAGATTATCGCGCAGAAAAATCAGATTGTAACTCTTCAACGGCAGGTTGACGAATTAAGCGAGTCGATCCGCTTCGCTCCCGCGAACTGCGTCGCCAACTGCGTGGGCTGGACGAACGGCAGCGGGAGAAACAGCAGCGAGCAGAATCGATGCGATCCCAACTAGAAGAGGAAAAACGACGCCTGGAAGACTTGCAGGATTCCGCCCGCAGACAAGGCTACAGCAGTTCGGTGTATGACCCGTAGGCAGGAAAGTTTGACACGAAGATTTTCAAGAAGAATTACGCCGCTGCCCCACCGGGCAGCGGCGTTTTTGTTGGCATAATCGTGATTTGGCTTCTGGTTATTCGATCTTTTTCGTCTTGGGGTAGGGATTTGGATATTTCAAGACCGTGGATAAATCGGTGCCACGGATAATACCGTCGGAATGGTAGAGCAACCCCCATGAGTCGATCGTCGACATGTCGGGAAAGATGCAGGCTTCCAGCACTTCGTCGGTGGTTTTGAGCTCCACCCATCCTCCTCCGGCGGCGTTAATACCGCCGAATAAGTCCGACCCGCCAATCTGTGTGCAATAAAGCGATGCGGGATTGCCTTCTCCCTGCCCGTTCCATGCAACCTGAGCATAATAGGCCAGTGCGGCAAGCGTGGGCTTCTGGGTGAACAGGGTCTGAATCAGAACGTGAATCCGCGAACCATCCGACGACGAAGTGTACTGGCAGAAATTTCGACTGTTTTCGAGCGGCAGCCAGCTTCCGATTGGGCCATTCGTGCCGTATACCGGAATGCGGCTCTCCACCACTCCGCCCGTGCTTGTGCAATAACCCTCTGGAGCGGCTGTAGTGGAAGTGTCGGCACTGGTTGCGGTTTGCGCGATCGCGCTGAAGAGTGTTCCGAACACGATCAGCACCGTTGCTATTTCGACAAACTTCTTCGTCATTCTCATGATTGTTTCCCCCTTGGGGTTGCGACGCTCAACAAATCTTTCGGTGGCGTGAAGGTCTGAAAGTCTAACACGCTCGGGCGCTCGTGAACCGAATGTTTTCGCAGTCAACCAGCCTAAAAGCCCTATCCCGCGCGGATCTGCGTGGGAAAAGCGGAACCGAGGGTCATCTTCATCCGCAGATTGCAGATCGGACATAAGAGGCTTTTAGAAATTTTTCGTCTTCCTTCAAACCTCTCAACCATGCGAAATTAGTTCATGCCCCTTGTGGTTCGTCCTTCGCGTATTCATTCCGTTGGTGTCTTCACAAACGCGCCTATTCGCAAGGGCGCCCGCGTGGTGGAGTATGTTGGCCCGCGCATCAGCCCGGAAGAAGCCGACCGGCTGTACACCGGCGCGCCCCGCACTTATCTCTATGGATTGGAAGACGGCAAGACCGTCATCGATGGCGAAGGCCTCGGAGCGTACTTGAACCATTCCTGCAATCCCAACTGCGAGATCGATGAGATCAAGAATCGGGTGTGGATCTTTGCCATCCGCGACATTTCCGCCGGAGAAGAGCTGCTCTGGGATTACAACCTCTACGACGATGAAGACCCAGCCCCGTGCCACTGCAGATCGCCCAAATGCCGCGGCACCATGTATTCGCGGGAATGGATGGCGAAATTACGGCGGCGTGCAGCGCGAAAGACGAAAGCGAAGAAGAAAGCCATTCAGGAAAAATAAAAGCGCGCCTTGTAGAAAGGCGCGCCGGGTCTTTACTCCAGGCTGATGGGCTTACCTTGCCGCCAGCAATTCCCCTCGCTTCGGCTCGGATAGAGTGATTCGATCTTCATCATCGTCCTTGATCGTGGTGTGAGTTTTCGCCACGAGCATGTAAATCGAGGGCACGATAAACAGCGTGAACGCTGTGCCGATGATCATGCCGCTGACCAGCATGATACCGATGCTGTTTCGGGCTCCAGCGCCGGGCCCTCTCGCGAAAACGAGGGGGAAGTGACCAAAGACGGTGGCAGCGGTAGTCATCAGGATTGGCCGGAGCCGGGTGCTGGCTGCACCGATGATGGCCTGCAGCTTCGTGACGCCGGTCTCCTGCAAGTGGTTGGCGAATTCCACGATCAGAATTCCGTTCTTTGAAATTAGGCCGACCAAGGTAATCAAGCCAACCTGACTATAGATATTCAGCGTCGTGAACCCGAGGAACGAGAACATTAGCGAGCCGGACATGGCCAGGGGCACCGAGCCGGCGAGAATGATGAACGGATCGCGGAAGCTCTCGAACTGTGCCGCAAGCACTAGATAAATGAGGATCGCCGAGAGCAGGAACGTTCCGAGGAACTTGCTGCCTTCCACGCGCAGCTGACGAGACTCACCTGCATAGTCCACCGTGAAACCTTGCGGCAATACCTGCTTTGCCGTGTCTTCCAAAAATTTCAGCGCTTCATCGAGCGGAACGTTGGGTGGAATCACACCCTGGATGCGCACCGCGTTCAACTGCTGAAATTTGTTCAGCGACCGGGGCTCAGTGGTCGTCTTCAGAGTGGCAAAGGTCGAGAGCGGCACCAGCTTGTCGGCTGAGCCCTTTACATAAATGTTAGAAAGTTGCTCGGGCGTGAGACGTTCGACACGCGACACCTGCGGGATCACTTTGTAGCTGCGCCCCTGAATGCTGAAGCGGTTGACATAGTTGCCGCCAAGCATGGTGGAAAGATCCTGGCCTGCCTGGCTCAAGTCCACACCCTGCGAACGCAGTTTGTCACGATCAAAGACGACCTCGGTTTGCGGTTGATCGAACTTCACATCGGTGTCGGCAAAAATGAACTTGCCGCTGGCCATCGCCTTTTGCACAATCTGCTCGGCGAGCTGGCTGACTTGCTCCGGCTCGGCCGCGGATACGATCGCGAAATCAACGGGGAAGTTGCCGCCTCCGGGAAGCGGCGGAGGGGTCAACGGAATCACGCGGACTCCGGCAATTTTCGAGAGCTTTCCAGCGGATTCCGCGAGCAACTGTTGCGTAGTCTTCGTGCGCTGGCTCCAGGGTTTGGTGACCATGCCGCCGAAGCCGCCGCTCGGATTCGTAATCTGGAAAACGCTCCCCATCTCGGGAAACGACTTGTACACGTCGTAAACCTGCGAAGTAAACAGGTTCGTCTGATCGAGGGTCGAGTTTGCCGAGGACTGAATCACGCCAAACACAACTCCCTGATCCTCGGTAGGCGCAAGCTCGCGCTGCGAGAACATGTAGAAAGGAATCATGAGCAAAGCGACAATCACCCACAGCGTGAGGACCACTGGGCGATATTGCAAAGTCCCCGCAAGCAAGCGAGTGTATAGACCTCGCACCCGGTCGAATTGACGGTTGACAATGCCAGCGAAACCCTTCTCGGTGTCACCGGCACGCAATAACTTTGATCCCATCATCGGCGAAAGCGTAAGCGCCACGATACCTGAGACGACGACAGCGCCGGCCAACGTGAAGGCGAACTCGCGGAAGAGAGCGCCGGTCAATCCTCCCTGAATGCCGATTGGCGCATATACAGCCGCCAAAGTAATCGTCATGGCAATGATCGGGCCGACCAGTTCGCGAGCTGCATCTTCCGCCGCGTGGAAGGGCGACTTGCCCATCTGCAGGTGCCGCTCGACGTTTTCAACCATGACGATGGCATCGTCCACGACCAGGCCGACGGAGAGAACGATCGCCAGCAACGTGAGTAGGTTGATGGTGAAGCCGGCGATCAACATCAAAAAGAATGCGCCAATCAACGAGACTGGAATGGCGACGATAGGAATCAGCACCGAGCGGAATGATCCCAGGAACAGGAAGATCACGACGACCACGATCAGCAGCGTCTCCGTCAGAGTGTGCAGAACTTCGTTGATCGCGTCCTGAATATATTCCGTCGAGTCGTACGGAATTCCTAACGTCATTCCAGTGGGGAGCTGGTCCCGAATGCTGGGAAGAGTCTTGCGCACATCCTGAATGACTTGCAGAGAGTTCGCCGTGGGCAGGACCCAGATTCCCATGAAGGTTGCGGTCTCGCCGTTGAAGCGAACGTCCTGGTCATAGTTTTCTGCGCCGAGTTGCACGTCGGCGATTTCTCCAATACGAACCACCACGCCGTTCTCTTGCTTGACGATCATCTGTTTGAAGTCGTCGGGAGTGCGCAGGTCGGTGTTGGCGACCAAGTTTACCGAAACCATCGAGCCCTTCGTACTTCCAAGAGCCGACAAGTAATTGTTTTTCGACAGAGCATCCCGTACGTCGGACGGAGAAACGCCGTGCGCCGCCATCTGATCGGGCTTCAGCCATAAGCGCATGGCAAAAGTACGATTACCCAGAATATCGGCGCGCTGCACCCCGCTCACGGCGCTGAGTTTGGGTTGCACAACTCGGGTCAGATAGTCGGTGATTTGGTTTTCGTCGAGGTCCTTGGACGAAACCCCGATATACATAGCGGCGAACTGCGTATCGGCCGTCTCCAGGTCGATCACCGGCACTTGCGACTCTGGCGGCAGATCGTTCTTCACCTGCTGGACCTTGGCTTGAATCTGAGTGAGCGCGGCATTCGTGTCGTAGTTCAACTTCAGGTGAACGGTGATCGTGCTCAGCCCCTGCGCGCTGGTCGACTCCATGTAGTCGATGCCGTCGGCGCTGGCGATCACGCGCTCCAGCGGCGTGGTGATGAAACCGCGCACCAGATCGGCGTTCGCACCCACGTACACGGTGCTTACCTGGATCACTGCGATATCGCTCCGGGGATATTGCCGGACACTTAACGAGCGCACCGCTTGCAGACCAGCAATGATGATGACGAGGTTCACCACCATCGCCAGAACCGGACGTCTTACGAATAGATCAGTGAACTTCATGCGTACTCCTCATACAGGCAGGTACTGCGCTTGATTTCTTGATTTCGCAACTCTCAATTAACTCTCGTCGGGTTTAGGATTCGGATTATTGCCGGGTTTCACGCTGTTGTTCACCAGAACCGGCGCGGCATTTCGAAGGCGGAAAACCCCCGAGCTGACGACTTCGTCGCCGGCATTGATTCCGGAAGTGATGGCAACCTGATCGCCGCGGCTGCCTTCGACCTTCACAACTTGCTGTTTCACGCCGCGGTAGGTGTTGCCTTTCTGGTCTTTCATCTCTGCCACGACGAACACGGAATCGCCGTAAGGCGCGTAGTTGATGGCGGAGGCCGGCAGCGGAATCACGTCGCGCGGTTTGCCCAGCGGCAGTTCCACCTGCACGTACATTCCGGGGCGCAACCTGCCAGCCTGATTCTGAAACGTCGCCTGCACTTGTATATTGCGAGTTTGTTCATTGACCACCGAATCGAGCGCGGTAATCTTGCCATTGAATACCACACCTGGAAGATCGGTGGTGGTGACCTGCAGGGCGTGGCCAATCGACATCTTGGGCGTGTCTTGCTGCGGCACGCCGAAATTGACGTAGATCGGATTCAGCGCCTGCAGCGAAACAATCGCCTGGCCGGCAGCCAGGTATTGACCCAGGCTGATCTGGCGAATTCCGAGGATTCCCGAGAACGGGGCATGAATCGTTTTGCGGGCGATGGAAGCCTTGATCTCGCCCACCTGCGCCTCGGTAGCTTTTTGCTGGGAGGCGGCATTATCATACTCCGACTTGGAGATGACGCCGGCTTTCACCAGTTCCTCGGACCGTCCGTATTGAATGCGCGC
The DNA here is from genome assembly GCA_963771965.1 of uncultured Acidobacteriaceae bacterium. Classification (GTDB taxonomy): domain Bacteria; phylum Acidobacteriota; class Terriglobia; order Terriglobales; family Acidobacteriaceae; genus Sulfotelmatobacter. The sequence goes on along the minus strand of CAVYVM010000010.1, from coordinate 560,664 downwards.
CAGATCGCGCTGGGCTTCTATATTGGCAAGCTGGGCTTTTTCCTGCCGGATATCGAGCTCCACCAAAATGTCGCCCTCTTTTACGGACTGACCGGAGTCGAAATGGATCTTATCAACTGTGCCGGGCAGGTCCGCGCTGACGGTGACGCCCTGAATAGCCGCCGCGGTCCCGATCACCTCTAAAGTTGTCGGCCAGGTTTCCCGCTTGGCAACCACGGTCGTGACCGCCGTAGGCGGCGGCGCGAAGCTCGCGCCCATGGCTATGGCCGTTTCGACCTGGCGGTATTTCACAAATCCCAGCCCCCCTAAGAGGGCGGCTACGATGACCAGAACTAAAATGAATCGTTTCGCCATGTGTTCTCCGCAAAAACAACTAAAACACTCAATTTCTGTTTATGTTTGACGGCGGTGGTGCCCCAGCGGTTATCAACTATTGATATCGCAAAACAGGGAAAAGATTCAGTATCGTGGCGGCTCTCCGGCATTATTTGAGGCAGAATTCTCTGGCCAGCCGGGAGCCGCGCCTTGACTTTCCTTCCCTTATCGTTAGAGGCGAACCGGAGCGCATAAAATTGCCGCTCTCGCTAATTTTTTTGATCTGGTGTCCTCGACGGATATCAGGTTGAGATTCTGAGAACCATAGATTCTGGGATCCCTAGATTCTGAGAATCAGGGAAAGCCCATATTCAAAAAAGGAAGGTGCCCGGAGCGCCGCTATCCCTCACGACCTGGCTGACTCTGATAAATTGTTCCCCTATGCAGTTCCCTATTCATCCCAGGCGCAGCTTCGCCAGCGATAACAATGCCGGCGTTCATCCCGAGATTCTCGAAGCGATTGCCCGCGCCAACCAGGGTCATGTCGTCGCTTACGGAGCCGACCCTTACACCCTTTCGGCGGTTGAGAAGTTCGAAGAGCATTTCGGACCGGATATCGCTGTCTTTTTTACTTTCAACGGAACCGGCGCAAACGTCCTAAGCCTGCAGTCCCTAACTCGGTCGTTTCAATCGGTCTTGTGCAGTTCCTATGCACATATCTATACCGACGAATGTGGCGCGCCCGAGAAGCATACCGGGTGCAAGCTGATTCCCTTGCCGCAGGAAAACGGAAAGATAAGCCTGGAAGCTGTCCGCCACGCCTACCACGGCATTGGCGACGAACATCATTCTCAGCCGCGCGTCATTTCTATTACGCAGTCTACAGAGATGGGGACGGTCTATCAGCCTGAAGAAATTCGAGCACTGGCGCGGTTCGCCCATGAAAATAAAATGTTCCTGCACGTCGATGGAGCCCGAATCGCGAACGCCGCCGCGTCGCTCGGCCAGAACCTACGCCAGGCGACCCGCGATCTGGGCGTGGATGTGCTCTCTTTCGGCGGGACCAAGAACGGAATCCTCGGCGGCGAAGCGGTTGTATTTTTCCAGCCTGAACTTGGCAACGACTTTCTCTATTTGCGGAAACAAAGCATGCAACTGGCGTCGAAGATGCGATTCATTGCCGCACAGTTCGGGGCCCTGCTCACTGACGACCTCTGGCGGCGTAGCGCCGAACATGCCAACCGCATGGCTCGCCTACTGGAAAAGGAAGTAAGCCGCATCCCCGAAGTCAAAGTGGTTTGGAAGGTCGAAGCCAACGGAGTCTTCGCCCAGATTCCCCGCCACGCCATCGAAAAAATCAAGCAGCACTACTTCTTCTATATGTGGATGGAAGAGGAATCGATCGTGCGCTGGATGTGCTCGTTCGACACTACAGAAGAGGATATTCGCGATTTTGTGAGGGTGGTTAGTGCCGCAATGAAGCCGTAGTCAGCCCAGTGCGGCTAGTCCGGCACCGTAACCACTTCGAAACCAGTGATCGATCCCGCGCCAGCCGTAACGTTGACGGTTCCCGGATTTTCGCCGATGGCCACTCCGTTAAGGCCGATCAACACGATGAGAGCGTCGTCTGTAGACCAGAGCACTTCAGTTGTGATGTCGGCGGTCGAGCCATTACGGTAATGCCCAGTTGCGGCGAATTGCATGGTCGCGTCAACGCCGAGGGTCGTCGAGGGTGAACTGACGGCTACCGACTGGATCGTCGATCCATTGTTACACAATGGCAAAGGACCGACGCACTGCTTCGAACTGCTTCCGCAACCTGCCAATAAGTCTAGGCACGCTAGGAGAAAAATGGTCTTTCCCGCGCGCAGGAAATATCTAAAGGTGTTCTCGCTGCCAATCCGATAATTCATCGTCGCCAAAATCTTACACTCCCGCCAAACGCTGGGCAACACAGAATTTATTTCGATAACCGCTTGATTTATCGGTCTTTTTTGAATAGATTTGGGCCAACTCTGCTTTTGAAAAGCCGAGAGTTCGACTCCGGAGAACGCATGATCTACAGGTGGTTCGGCCTAGCCCTGGTTTGTGCAATAGGTTTTGTTGTCCTAAGCTGCGGAGACCCGCAGGAGCTGGTATCGATCACGGTTGTGCCGAGCACGTTAACCGACGGGGCATCTAACATTCCGGTGCTCCAGGACGCCGGTCTCCAAACGCAACTTAAGGCGTTGGGGAACTACATTCACCCTCCGGTCACGAAGGACATCACTAACCAAGTAACTTGGGCCTCGAATACTCCGCAAATGTTTACGGTCACTTCTACAGGTTTGCTGACTGCCACTGGTCAGGAATGTGGGGGGGCCATTGTTTCGGCTTCGGTAACAACGAACGCGGATGGATCTGGCGTGTCGTCCTCCGGCGCCGCAGTGACGGGACTTATGACCGCGAACGTGGTTTGCTTCACCGGCACGGGACCGACCGTGACGATAGACTCTTCTGGGGCAGGCACCGGAACCGTCTCCAGTTCGCCTTCGGGCTTGGGCTGTTCGTTGAGTGGTGGCTCCACGTGCACCGGAAGCTTTCCAACTGGCACGACGGTCACTCTGACAGCTGCGGCCACCAGTGGAACATTCGGAGGCTGGGCCGGATGCGACAGCATTGCTGGAGCTACGTGCATCATCAACAACTTGACCAGCAATGTCACAGTGACAGTGACGTTCAACTAGGGCCCTCGACTCTAATTACAAAAAGGCCGCCCCGTTACTGGCTAGAGTTCGTCCAAAAGCCTTCCCAGCGTGGGTCTGTGCTTTTCCGCCTTTTTGTTTTTGTGGGGAACCACCTTCGCCGCGGGAGGCGCGCCCATACGTTCCCGGGCCAGCTCTTTCACAGCCTGCACGGCTTGAAACCGCTTCACTTTCTTCTTGCGCGCCATAACATACATGTTGCCATAGCATTGTCGACCGCAAAACTGTAATAATCGTTCTGTCGATTTTGAGTTGACCGCCGGACAGCAAAAACTCTGACCGGCGAACAATGAGCGACTAAAGAGCCATCATGGAAGAGCGCGATTTTTTCGACGAGCGTACTGAGAAGAAAGTTGCAACGCTGAACTGTCCTCACTGCCACCAGCCCGCCGAGTATGACGTCACCTGGGTGGTACGCACCAAGAAACGCCAGCTTCCGGGCGGCCGCGCCGACGAGCGCGACCGCGCCCGTTTCGCCAAGGCTCGCTCCTACATGCTGCGCAAAGACGATCTCATGGCTTGCAAGAATATGCGTTGCCGCAAACGCTTCGAAATTTCCGGTGTGCAGTCCGTGGTGTTTACCGAGTGATTTGGGACGCCTACTGATTAAGCAATTGGCAATTAGCATTTTGGGCTCAACAAGTGCCGCACGGGCCTCGCCCTTCTTTTCTCTTTAACATCCACCCTTCCTTATTAGGCCGCGTTTGCTAATTGTCAAGTGCTAATTGCTGAATGCTCATTTATACTGACAAGTTTTCCATTGGACGCCCGAGGCTACAGGGGGCAAGGAGTCGTGTTTTGAAAATCCTGGTCTGCATGAAGCAGGTGCCGCAGAAAGATGCGCCGCTCAAGCTCAACGAAACCGGCGCATGGATCCGCGAAGACGTTTCGTATGAAGTGAACGAGCCCGACGCGTTCGCTCTCGAAGAGGCGTTGCGTCAAAAAGAGAAGCATACCGGGGAGGTAGTGGTCATCACCTCCGGCCCGGCACGAGCACAACAAGTGCTCCGGGAAGCCCTAGCCAAGGGTGCCGACCGAGCCATTCATCTCGAAGACAATGCCTTCGTCGGCCTCGACGCGTTCAATACGGCGAAGGCTTTTGCCGCCGCGATCAAGGATGAACAGTTTGATCTCATCTTCACCGGCTTGCAATCCGACGATTACGGGTACGCGCAAACCGGCGTTATCCTGGCCGAGCTTTTGGGCTGGCCGCACGCGACCATCATCATGCAGATTGAAAAGACAGACGGAGGCATCAAAGTAAAGCGCGAACTCGAAGCGGGATTCTTTCAATTCGTCGACATGCCCTTGCCCGCCGTGCTGACGATCCAATCCGGCATCAACAAGCTGCGCTATGCGACGCTGATCGGCATCAAGCAGGCCAAGAACAAGCCGCTGCGCAAAGTGACGCTCGCCGAAGTGCAATCGGCGATCGGCGACAACCTGCAAAAGATCGAACGCCTTTATGTTCCGCAGAAAACGAAAAAGACCGAGCACATTGAAGGATCGCCGGCGGAGATCGCGAAAAAGTTAGTGGATAAACTGCGCAACGAGTTGCGCGTGTTGTAAATGATCGTGTGGGTTGAGCCATGTGGGCTAAGTGAAGCCCGGATTATTTTCACCTAAGGATTTGTGACGTGACCCTTTTGTCCCAAACGCCGTCCTCCCAGAATTGGAGTGCGGCTTGCTATGCGGCCAATGCTCATTTCGTGCCTGCACTCGGGCAGCCTGTGTTGGATTTGCTCCAGCCGCAGCCCGGCGAGCGCATTCTCGATCTGGGTTGCGGAGACGGAGTCCTGACCGAAAAACTGGTCGCGCTCGGGGCCAAGGTGGTCGGCATCGACAATTCGCCAGACATGATCGCCGCCGCACGCCGACGCGGGATCGATGCGCGAATGATGGACGCGAGAGCGCTAACCTTTGAAAACGAATTAGACGCAGTCTTTTCCAATGCCGCGCTGCACTGGGTGAAGAACGATCCGAACGCGCCAATCGCCGGTGCATTCCGCGCGCTGGTGTCGGGAGGAAGATTCGTTGGGGAATTGGGCGGACACGGCTGTGTCAGTACGATTACGGTTGCGCTCATGGTCGCACTTGAGCGCGGTGGCGTTCCGGATGCCGCTTCGTGGATTCCGTGGTATTTCCCGACTGTCGACGAATACGAAACGCGTCTGCGGCGGGCCGGGTTTGTGCCGGAGAGTGTGCAATTGATTCCCCGCCCCACGCCGCTGCCAACTGGAATGCGCGGGTGGTTAGAGACATTCGCCAATCCATTTTGCGCCGCGCTTGCGCCGAATGAGCGCGGCGATTTTCTTGACGAAGTCACGGCATTGCTTAAACCGGTTCTGTGCGATTCTCAGGGGCGCTGGACCGCAGACTATATCCGCCTTCGCTTTGCTGCGATCAAGCCCTGAGCCATGGAGCGGATCTCATCGCAAGCGCGGCAACAGAAGGCTCAGCGTATGGGCATCGTCCCACAAGGACGGCACCATAAAACGCTCTCTTGAAGGGATTTAATGACTGATACCATCCTTGTAATCGTCGAACAGCGCGAAGGCAAACTCAACCGCGTCTCCTGGGAGACCGTCGCCGCTGGGCAAGCCATCGCCGCCGCCACCGGCTGGGCGCTCGAAGCAGCAGTCGCCGGAGCCAATCCCACTGGTTTTGCTACCGAAGTTGCCGCGAAGAAAGTGGCCAAGGTCTACGCGGTCGAGTCGCCGAAGCTCGAGCCCTACACGCCTGACGCCTTCGCCGCCGCACTCAAACAACTCATCAGCGCGAAGCAGCCGAGACTCGTCCTGATGCCGCATACCTATCAAGTGCGCGACTTTGTCCCCAAGCTGGCCACCGCTATGGGCCGCACCGTCATCAGCGATTGCATTGGCTTCAGGCACGAGAACGGCAAGCTGATCTTTACGCGCCAGATGTTTCAGGGAAAATTCGCCGCCGATGTCAGTTTCAATTCCGATGCCCCGTGGTTTGCTACCTTTCAGAATGGCGCATTCCGCGGAGACAAAGCCGAGGCTGGCACCAGCGCCGCCCCGGTCGAGACGATAACTGTGGAGATCGCCGACAACGTCATTCGCAACAAACCACAAGAAGTGTTCAAAGAGGCCAAGCAGGCAGTCGATCTAACGCAGGCCGAAGTGATTGTGGCCGTGGGCCGTGGCATCAAAGAACAAAAAAACATCGAGATCGCCAAGCAACTTGCCGATGCGCTCGGCGCCGACCTCGCTGCCTCGCGCCCCATCTGCGACAACGGCTGGCTCCCCATGGACCGCCAGATTGGCTCATCGGGCCAGACGGTCGCGCCCAAGCTTTATCTCGCCCTCGGCATCAGCGGCGCGATTCAGCACATCGTCGGCATGAAGGGATCGCGCACTATCATTGCCGTGAACAAAGATTCGGAAGCGCCGATTTTCGAGATCGCCGACTATGCGATCGTGGGCAATTTGTTCGACATCGTCCCGCCGCTGACAGAAGAAGTGAAGAAGGCGAAGGCGGGCGGATAGACTCAACCGAAAAACTATGCGCAGAATTCCAAGTTCCGAAGCCAAGCAAGAGGAGCCAAAACCGACCCAGGGTCGCCCCGCGCTTGATGGGAGATCATCTCCATCAAAACCCAAGCACTATATTCTAGGGGACATGGTGGGAACCACCGAGATATTAGGAGACATCGTCTCGCCCGTGCTGACGACAAGAATTCGCTCGTTTCCGCGGAAGCCCGGGAGAAGAAAGACTTCGAGCTAGCTTCAAATTACCGGTTGCCAAATGCTGATCTTCCGCAAACCCATCGAAGGCATCGAACGTCCGCAGATGCCAGCCGACGTAGTCATCGTCGGCGGAGGTCCTGCAGGCATGGCTTGCGCGTTGCGCTTGTCTCAACTCATCGACGCACACAACGCAGCACATCCAGACTCGCAACTCAGCAAAGAAAACATTTACGTGCTCGAAAAAGCCCGCGAGATTGGCCAGCACTGCCTCTCCGGAGCGCTGCTCGATCCGCGATCCATGCGCGAACTCCTCCCCGGATTCGAGAAAGAAGCTCCGCTCGACGCCGAAGTTACGAAAGAAGCAGTTTATTTTTTGACGCAAAAAAGAAAATTCAAGCTACCCATCACTCCTCCGCCACTGCGCGATCACGGCAACTACGTCATCTCGCTCAACCGTTTCGTGAAGTGGCTGGGCGGCAAGGTGGAGGAGACCGGCATCACCATCTTCACCGGATTCGCCGGATCGGAACTTTTATTCGATGGCAATCGTGTCACCGGCGTCCGCACCGACGACAAGGGCGTAGACAAAGAAGGCCATCAGAAATCCAACTTCGAGCCGGGCTACGACCTCAATGCGAAAGTCGTAATCCTCGCGGAAGGCCCGCGCGGATCTTTGACCAAGCAACTCGTAAACAAGTTCGATCTCGCACGCAACGCCAACCCGCAGACTTATGGCGTCGGCGTGAAAGAACTCTGGGAAGTTCCTGCCAGCCGCATCGCCCCGGGCGAAGTCATCTATACCATGGGCTGGCCGCTCACCACGAAAGAATACGGCGGCGCGTGGATTTACGGCGGCAAAGACAATGTGGTCTCACTCGGCTTCGTCACCGGGCTCGATTATCCCGACCCGCGCCTCGACCCACAGCGCGTGCTGCAGGATTTCAAACAACATCCGTTCGTCGCGAAGTTGCTCGAAGGCGGCAAGATGATCCGCTACGGCGCGAAGTCGATGCCTTACGGCGGCTGGTGGGCGATTCCGCCCGTCGCGGGCAACGGATGGATGATTCTCGGTGACTCCGCCGGATTTCTCAACTCGGCACGGCTCAAGGGAATTCATCTCGCCATCAAGAGCGGCATGCTCGCCGCCGAAACAGCGTTCGAAGCGCTGACTAAAGACGATTCGTCGGCTGCCGCGTTAAGTTCGTACCAAAAGAACGTGGAATCGAGCTGGATCAAAGACGAACTCTGGAAGGTGCGCAACATGCACCAGGGCTTCGAGCACGGATTCTACGCGGGCATGTTTCACACAGCCCTACAAATGGTCACCGGCGGGCGCGGCGTGAGAAATCGGTATCCTGCGCATGCCGGCTACGAGCATATGCGCAAGCTTGCAGAACTTCCCGCCGACGGCGGCGCGGAAGCCCATCTGCTCGGCCCGGCCAAAGGCGACGGCAAACTTACTTTCGACAAACTCACCGATCTTTATCATTCAGGAACGAAGCACGAAGAAGATCAGCCGGCGCATCTGGTCATCGACGACACGAATATTTGCAACACGCGCTGCGTGAAAGAATTCGGCAGCCCCTGCCAGAATTTCTGCCCCGCGAACGTCTACGAAATGCTCGACGACGCGAGACAGCCGAACGGCAAGCGCATCAGCCTGAACCCATCGAATTGCGTGCACTGCAAGACCTGCGACATCGCCGACCCCTACCAGATCATCACCTGGGTTCCGCCCGAAGGTGGGGATGGGCCGAATTACGACGGTATGTGAACGGATTGATTTTTTTATTGCAAGTTGCCCTGGTTCACTGCGTACGCGAAGAAAACAGCAACGGACACTGTTCGGACCGTGGTAGCATTCCGGCCATGCGATGCCGAGTACTGATTTACGCCGCTTTTATCGTTTGCAATCTGCCCGTGCTAGCCCAGCAGCCCGCGCCGCCGGCCCAACCGCCAATCCCTTCCACCGGCTTTGCCGGCCTGGATCAATACCGCGCCCGGCGGATAGCCGTCTTCTTTGATGACTTCGGTCAACTCGGCCGCTATCGGGACGCCAACGCTACCCTCAAACCGCCTGCGCCTGGCGAGAATCGAGTCGTCTTCTTCGGAGACTCCATTACCGACATCTGGCATCTCGACGAATATTTTCCCGGCAAGCCATACCTCAATCGTGGAATCGGCGGGCAAACCACGCCGCAGATGCTGGTTCGCTTCCGGCAGGATGTGATTGACCTTCATCCAAAGGTTGCGGTCATTCTCGCTGGCACCAACGATATTTCCGGAAACACAGGCCCGATGCGGCTCGAAGACATTGAGGCAGACTACGCATCGTTCGCAGAGTTGGCGGAGGCGCACGACGTCCGCGTCGTGTTTTCGTCCGTGCTTCCGGTGCACAACTACACGGAGAAGGCGAAAGATTTTTATGCGCAGCGCTCTCCGGAGAAAATTCTTGAGCTGAACCGCTGGCTCAAGAATTATTGCGAGAGTCACCGCCTCGTGTATCTCGACTACTTCAGCGCAATGGTCGACGATAAAGGCTTGCTAAGAAAAGACCTCGCCGATGACGGCTTGCATCCCAATGCCGCGGGATACAAGATCATGGCTCCGATGGCTGAGGCGGCAATCGCGAAAGCGCTGAAGTAAGCATTTGGCAATTGGCAATTGGCAATTGGCAATTAGCGCTTGGCGTTCACCCGCTACAATAAGGGCTAGGTCGTTAAGCAGGAGTTTGGGCTAACTGCTAATTGCTAACTGCCAAGTGCTGAATGCCCCTCACCGACAAATTCGGCCGCCGCATTTCCGACCTGCGGATCTCCATCACCGACCGCTGCAACTACAAGTGTGTCTACTGCCGCACCGGCAACGAAGGCGCGCTCTATGGAGACCTGCCGTTCGCCGATTACCTACGGATGGCGCGGGTGCTCGTCGGGATGGGCGTGACGAAAATTCGATTGACTGGCGGCGAGCCGCTTTTGCGTAAGGGAGTAGTGGATTTTGTTCGGGAGCTGGCAAAGCTTCGGCCTGAAAATGGAGCCCCGGACGCCTTCGTCCGGGGAGGCGTCGGGGCGACGGACGAATGTGTCCACCGCTCCATAGCCGGCGCAAATTGCGAGCCACTCGACATCGCACTCACCACGAATGGCCACCTGCTCGCCGATCTTGCGCAGCCGCTCAAAGCCGCCGGCCTGAGCCGGGTTACCGTCTCCATGGACGCGGTCGATCCGGATCGCTTCACGCGCATCACTCGCGTGCCCAACGGATACGATCACGTGCTCGCCGGCATTCGCGCCGCGCGCCGCGCTGGCTTGTGGCCGCTGAAGGTGAACTGCGTGTTGATGCGCGGCTTCAACGAAGATCAGATTATTCCATTCGGCATGTTCGCGCGCGAAGAAGGCGTCACCGTGCGCTTCATCGAATTCATGCCGCTTGAAGAAGACCGCACCTGGTCGCCTGCGACGGTGGTCACGCTCGACGAAATTCTGGCGCGCATGGCTGAGTACTGGCCGCTGGTCGAAATCCCGCACGCGCGTTCGGAGACTGCGCGCCGCTACCGCTTCGACGACGGCGTCGGCGAAATCGGCATCATCGCTCCGGTCTCGCATCCCTTTTGCGGACACTGCAGCCGCATCCGCATCACCAGCGACGGCAAAATCCGCACCTGCCTGTTCTCCGTGTGGGACCACGATCTGCACGCCCAGATGCAACGGGGTGCAAGCGACGAAGAGTTAGCCGATTTCATCCGTAGCGTGGTGCAGAAGAAAGAAGAACGCCACCACATCGGCGAGCCGGACTTTGTGCCCGCGTCGAGGACGATGGTGCACATCGGGGGATGAAGCAAAGCGTCGTTGCCGATGCGAAGCGAGCAGACCGGGAAGGGCACGAGTTCCACTCGTGCCGATTATGCTCTTAATGAATGAACGTGGCTTCAGCCACTGCGGTTCGCTCGTTTAAGATCAAGTGCGTGAGATTCCCGTTCTTTCTTTTCGCTCTCGCATTGTCTCTTTCGTCTGCATCGTCGACCGCGCAGACTTCCTATCTCGGCTTCGACCGCAACACCTACCCCGGCGACGCCAACCTGAAAGCCCTGCACCAGACTTTCTCCTACACTGGCTACTGGCTCAACAATCCTCCCGGCGAAAAAACGAATACATGGACCGGCCATCGCGCCGCCGTCGAATCTGCTGGTTTCGGATTTCTCGTGCTCTTCAATGGACGCCTTTACGCCGAATTGAAATCCGTCACGTACGCAACCAAGCTCGGCAACTCCGACGCGCAAGCCGCCGCCGCTGCCGCGCGCCGCGAAGGCTTTCCCGCGCACACCATCATCTTTCTCGATCAGGAGCAAGGCGGACGCATGTTGCCCGAACAGAAAGCCTACCTTTACGCCTGGGTCGACGCCGTTACCGCTGCCGGGTTCGGCGCCGGGGTCTATTGCTCTGGCATCGCCGCAATCGATGACGGAAACGTCGTCACGGCCGAAAACATTCGTGCCAGTGCCGGCTCGCGCGCCATTGTTTATTGGGCCATCAACGACGCTTGCCCGCCCTCACCCGGCTGCGTATTTCCCGCCCGACCGCTCCGTCCCGCGCAGAGCGGTGTTGACTTTGCTGAGGTCTGGCAGTTCGCACAATCGCCGCGGCGCAAGGAAGTCGCGGCCCGGTGCTTCGGCTACAGTCGCGATGCAAACTGCTATCCGCCGGGAATTTCCGCGGCCCAGCAATTGCATCTAGACCTCGATGCGGCTATATCAGCCGATCCATCGCACGGCAGAACGCGGTAGATCACAAGCCGATAGTCACAAAAACACGGACCTCCGAGGAAAAATGTCGAGCTGCGCTCGACGGACAGCCGAGGGCGGCTGTCCCCACATTGGAAATAACCAATGAAGCTCACTTGCTAGATGGGCTATCCACTTGCCTTTCGCCGCCCTCCCCGTGCACAATAGATACGGAGTTCGTGGCTGCGAAACTTGTATCCCGCGGCCCGTGCTGAGCATCCAAGTATTTGTACGAGCAGTAAGTGGCTTCAACATCCCCGCAGGCTGGGCGCTGAGTTGAACGACGAGGCGCAGTGAGTCTGCTGGAGCCGCTGGAAGCTTTCAACAACCCCGTTCCAATGCGAGCTGACAAACAGGCAGTTTTGCCGGCGCGTTTTTGGAGCTGAAAGCGAGTCAACATGGCCACAGCAGTTGCGGTTTGCAGTCTGGAGAATTATCTCGCTCTTCCCGACCATACCCTGGACGAGCGCATTCGTACGGCCCGCAAGGCGTTGGGCCGCGATCTGGTCATCTTGGGTCACCATTACCAGCGCGATGAAGTCATCGAGTTTGCCGATTTCCGCGGCGACTCTTACAAGCTGTCGCAGGAAGCCGCGAAGGCGGGCGGGAAATATATCGTTTTCTGCGGCGTGCATTTCATGGCGGAAAGTGCCGACATTCTTGCGCGTCCCGGACAGATCGTGATTCTTCCAGACCTCAACGCCGGATGCTCCATGGCCGACATGGCCGATATTTCTCAGGTCGAAGATTGCTGGGAGCAACTAGAGCACGCAGGCGTGGCGGGCGCTGACGACACCATCACGCCCATCACTTACATCAATTCAACCGCAGCCATTAAAGCCTTCGTGGGCGAGCGTGGCGGCGTGGTCTGCACCTCGTCGAACGCCGCCGGAGCCATGCAGTGGGGCTTGGCGAAGAGTGCGAAGCTGCTCTTTCTTCCCGATCAGCACCTCGGGCGCAACACCGGTCATACGCTCGGCATTCCGCTCAACGAAATGGTCGTGTGGGATCCTTATCTCATTAACGGCGGCCTTACTCCCGACCGCTTGCGCGCAGCGAAAATCATTCTGTGGAAGGGACACTGTTCGGTTCACCAGCGCTTTCTCCCTGAACACGTTGACAATGTCCGCGCAAAATATCCGGGTATTCAGGTTATCGTTCATCCGGAGTGCCGTCTCGAAGTTTGCCAGAAGGCCGACGACATTGGCTCAACAGAGCGGCTGCTCAAGATCATTCGCGAAGCACCGGCTGGCGCGAGTTTCGCCGTGGGCACGGAAATTCATCTGGTGAATCGCATGGGCAAGGAATTCGCCGCCGAAGGCAAGAAGGTGATTACGCTCGACGACTCCGGCTGCCTCTGCACCACGATGTTCCGCATCTCTCCGCAGCATTTGTGCTGGGCGCTGGAAAATTTGGTCGAAGGCAACGTCGTCAACCAGATCAAAGTGAAGGATGACGTAAAGCGCTGGGCGCGTGTGGCGCTTGATAGAATGCTGGAGATTCGATAGCAAGCTGCACCGGCATTGCATGCTGCCCCGGCGGAACATGCTGCGGTTTGTTAGACTCTAAGCTCTAACGAGTCCAGTGCAGGAGATCTTAATTCATGCCACGCACGCTTTCCGCTCTAGCCGTCGCTCTGTTCCTCACCCTCTCCGCAACCGCACAAGAAACCTGGCAGCTTGATCCGCCGCATTCTTCGGCGCAGTTCTCGGTGCGGCATCTCGGAGTCTCCACCGTTCGGGGAGCGTTCACCAAGGTAAGCGGCACGGTGAAGTACGACACCTCAGATGTGACCAAGTCTTCGATTCAGGCGACGATCGATGCCACTTCGGTGGATACTCGCGTTGACATGCGCGACAACGACCTGCGCAGCGCGAACTACCTCGACGTGAAGAAATATCCCGCGATAACGTTTCAGTCGAAGAAGGTGGAAGCCTTCGGCGCGGGAAAACTGAAGGTGACCGGCGACCTTACCATTCATGGCGTCACGAAAGAAGTCGTGCTCGATGTTGATGGGCCTTCGGCGCCCATCAAAGATCCATGGGGCAACCAACGCATGGGAGCTTCCGCGACCACAAAAATCAATCGCATGGATTTCGGCGTGGCTGGCGCGCCCGGCATGATCGGCGACGACATTAGCATCACGCTCGATCTCGAAATGACCAAGCAGGTGCCGAAGTAGAGCAGCTGGCAGTTAGCAATTGGCAACTCGCAGTCGGCGGTTGGTAGTGAGCCTTCGAATCCGGTCGACATCAACATCAAGAACGAGAACTAATTGCTAATGGCTAATTGCCAACTGCTCCCCTCGCACATGCGCTAAAATAGAGGTAACCCATATGTCAGATCGAACTTTTACTCTCGACGAAGCTCAGGTGTTGGTGCCCGTGCTCGAATCGCTTCTGCGTACCGCGATCGCCGGCAAGAAGCTCATGGAAGAAGTTGAAGCCGAGATGCAGGCGCTCGCTCACCGCATCTTTCTCAATGGAGGCACGCACGTCGATGTAGTTCCCCTCGCCCGGCGCAAAGCCGAGCGAGCCAAGGCCGAGCAGCGCGCCAAAGATGCCCTCGCCGAGATCGATTCCATCGGCGTGCAAGTCAAGGATCTCGAGATCGGCCTGCTGGATTTTCCCTGCGAAGTCGAAGGACGCACCGTCCTGCTCTGCTGGAAGATGGGCGAACAATCCATCACGCACTGGCACACTCCTGAAGAAGGATTTGCCGGCCGCAAAGTGATCGACGAACGCATCGCCCGGTCGAAGAGGACGAATTAGTTCTTTTAGTCTTCGGTTCTCTTCAACCGAAGTGTTCCCTTTCCAGCCATTCTTAATAAAACTTTACAATCCGAACAACTTCTAGACCGCGAATGTACTCCAACCTGCGGTGTTTTGATCGATAGAACAATTTTGTTGGGCCCAAGTCGCTGGTGAGGGTATTTCAGACCAGCCTTTGAGGCCCATTCGCCCGATTGGCGCTGCCGCGACGCAAGCGCACCGGGCATGAGGACACAATGAAAGTGCAACGTGTAGTTGGTTTTCTGGCATTCACTCTTCTGCTGCTGCTAGTTTCCGCAGCTCTCTCCACTCCATCTTCAGCGCAGATCGGCATCGGCATCTCGGTGCGCATCGGTCCACCCGCCCTGCCGGTTTACGAGCAGCCCATTTGTCCCGGCGAAGGCTATATGTGGACTCCCGGATATTGGGCCTGGGATGACGATGACGGCTACTACTGGGTGCCCGGCACCTGGGTGGAAGCTCCCGACCCGGGCCTGCTGTGGACTCCCGGATACTGGGGATGGAACGACGGCCTCTATGTTTGGAACGGCGGTTACTGGGGTGAGCATGTCGGCTTCTACGGCGGAATCAACTACGGCTTTGGATACGGCGGCGAGGGCTTTGGCGGCGGCGAATGGCGTGGCGGCTCTTTCTTCTATAACACCGCTGTCATGCACGTAAACACGGTTAACATCACCAACGTCTATGTGAACCGCACCGTGATCGTGAATAACGAATCCCACGTTGCATTCAATGGCGGACAGGGCGGCGTGCAGTCTCGGCCCACGGCGCAGGAAGAAACCTACGCTCATGAGCAGCACCGGCCTCCTGTGGCGGCGCAGACCGAGCATGTGCAAGCCGCGAGCAAGAATCGCGCTCTATTTGCCTCGACGAACCACGGACGCCCAGCTATTGCCGCGACCGGAAGACCCGGCCAATTCAGCGGAAAAAGCGTAGTTGCCGCCAGAGCCGCCGGAGCGCCTTATAAAGCCCCGGCTATGTCGCCCAAAGCGGCGCGTGCAGCGGGCCCGTCCGGAAGCCATGCGGCAGAGAAGCCAGCGGAAAATCGGCCAGCGGCTGCGGGTGGCGCGAAAGCCGCGAGTCGTCCATCAGAAAATCGTGCACCTGCGAATCATCCAGCCGCTGCGGCGAGCAAAGCGCCGGCTGAGAACAAGCGGTCGACCACTGAACGTACGCCCGCGCATACAGCCTCGGGGAAACCGGCTCGTCCGGCCGAAAACCATCCGGCAGAAACTCATGCGGCGAAACCAGCACCAAAGCCTGCGACGCATGCTGCAGCTCCGGCGCACGAGGCCCGTCCGGCCAGTGAACCGAGAGCTGCGAGCACACCGCATCCTGCGCCTAGGCCAGCGGTGCCGAAACCGCCGAAGGAGGCCGCACCAAGAGAGAGCGCTCCGAAACCGACCCATGAAGCTGCACCACGAGAGAGCGCACCTAAGCCGACCCACGAAGCCGCGCCCAAACCTGCTCCCCGCGAGAGTGCGCCGAAACCGAGCGCGCCCAGAGCCGCCGCGCCTAGGCCGGCGCCGGCTCCCAAACCAGCGAAGCCTGCCGCTCCGCCGAAGCAGGCTGAACCGAAGGAGCACAAACCTCAGTAGACAATTCTTTGAGGATCATTTGGCCAGCGTTAATTCGCTGGCCATTTTTCTTGCAAGCTGGTCAGCTACCCGGCGTTCTTATCGAAGCGAGGCATTGGCCGCGCTGGTTCCGCGCCTACACGAAAGTACTCGTAAAGGCTTGATCCGGAATCTTCTCTGCTACAATTTTTTACAACCGTGGTACGCGTGCAATCGTATGCTAGAGAGTGATGTCTGCATCCTGCGCGAGCAGTGCAGGGACTGTAGGCCTTCGATCAAGGCAGGACGGGCCAAGCAGAAAAGCGAATTCCGCAAAGGCCGCTAGGGAGTCTCTGATAATTATGTCGTCGATGAAACAAAAATTCCGGCTCGCCGGTGCCTTCGCGGCGCTGTTAACCCTCGGCTTGGCTATAAGCTGCACGGGATTTTTTCAGAATCCGACTTTGACCTCCCTCTCGATCGCTCCATCAACGTGGACGCTCGAGACCGGGACCACCGATAACACGGTGCAAATGAACGCGACCGGAATCAACAATGACAACAGCATCACGAGCCATCCAGCAGTCACCTGGACTATCAGCGGTACCGATACTAACGGCGGCCCTGTGGCCACGATCTCTAATTCGGGTCTTGTAACTTCGAGCAATATCGGGACTGCGACGGTAACCGCAACGTCTAACCAGAATTCGACCATCACCGCTACGGCGACTGTGACGGTTACGGTTGGTTGCGTCACCAAGATTACGTTAAACCCGACGAGCGGGGCCGTCACCACCAACGTTCCTACGTTCGGGCCCATTACCGCCGAGGCAGATACCTGTAACGGGTCGTTTGACGTCACTTCGGTTGCAACCTGGAACTCCAGCAACACGGCTCTCGCAACTGTGTCCGCCGGTACCGTCACATTCACTTCTGGTAATACGACGGCCGGAACAGTAAACATCACTGCCTCAATCGGTACTGTTACCAGTAACGTTGCGGTTATAACGGTCACGCCGTAGGGCGACGCGTAGAATTCCAGTGTGGGTATCACATTTCAGCCCCATCGCGAGAGCCGTACTTTGGCTTCGCGACTCGGCTTTCACATCCCCAGCAACTTGAGCCCTTCATTCTCCGCGGCTATCCGCAGTTGCCGGTCCAGCGTAGCCAGCGGCAGTTGACGGCGTAGCGCCAATTCTAGATAGGAGGCGTCATACAGCGTCAAGCGATGCCTCCCGGCCAGCCGAAGGGTCGCGTCCCAAGCGTAACGGTCTGTCTCTGGATCGATTTGAATTGGAAGCAGCGCGAGGTCGGGTAGCGCGCCATCGCGGAACTCCGCTACGTGCCGCCCTCGGCGTACATCCATCTCCAGAGCGTTAGCAACCTCCAGCCGCCAGAGCGAAGGGACCCACGCTCCCCTATCGCGAATCAGCTCAAACAACCGGCTTACAGCCTCGGTGGTCTCATCCTCCCAGAGCCGTGCCAGCGTCGCCGAGCTGTCAAGAACCAAGCTCATCTTCGCCCTAGACAAAAACGCGACGCCTGGTGAATTCGCGGGTTACTCATCTGCGGCCCTCATCGCGGAGCGCCTTGACTTCCTCCCAGTCGAACTTTCCGGCCCCTAACCGGCGCGCCCGTTCCCGGATGCGATCAAGGGCAGCTTGGGCCTGCTCTCGACCTATGCGAACATTGTTGGGAACCAGCCGGGCCACGGGCTTGCCGTGGCGGGTGATCACGATCTCCTCACCGTTCTCCACCCGGTCAAGCAAAGATCCCAGTGTGTTCTTGGCCTCGAAAGCACCGATGTGCTGAGTTGACGGCGATTTCATATAAGCTAGCTTAAGCTAGCTTATTTATGATAGTCAAGTTCAAAACGCTCTAAATACCATAGTTATTACTGGGATTAAGTATGGTATTATGGGTCATGGCCGAGCCAGCGCGAAAAATCACAGTAGAAATCCCGGGAGATCTTTTGGAGAAGGCCCAGCAGGCCAGCGGAGCTGGTATAACTCAGACCGTACGGACCGGATTGCAACTGCTGGCTGCGTCGCAGACGTACAAACACCTGCGGCAGTTGCGAGGCAAGGTTCACTTTTCTCGCACTCTGGAAGAACTGAAATCGGACCGTTGATCGTTCCAACGCAATTTTCTAATCTTGTTTCCTGCCGGTTTTCCTGACGAATGATCGCAGCCGATACCAGCACCTGGATCGCCTTCCTTGAAGGCGGTCCTGGCGACGATGTGCAACTGCTCGACAAGGCACTGGCAGACAGCCAAGTCTTGATGGTCCCGGCTGTGCTTGCCGAGCTATTAAGCGATACCGGAAATTTCCTCCGACGTTGCCGAAACCCTCGCCGCAGTTCCCATGATTGAGCTCGAGCCGGGCTATTGGCAGCGCGCTGGAATGTTGCGAGCGAAGGTATTGGCGAAGCGCCGCAAAGCCCGGCTCGGAGACGCGCTGATAGCGCAGACCTGTATTGACCGCGGCATCCCTCTGCTCACGCGAGATAAGGACTTCCAAGCTTTCGTTGATGCGGCTCAGCTCGATCTGCTGATGTAACTTAAGTCAATTTTTCATGCACACAGAAGTTCCTTCCCTCCACGACCACTCGTAAGTTGCCATTCCGCACAGCGTCCGTATCATCGTCAAGAAGGCCTTCACGCTTCAAATCTGGCCGACTAACAATTCATTCCTTATGTCTGACATTCGCTGCATCGGTATTGCCACGGGAGGCGGCGACGCCCCTGGCCTCAACGCCGTCATACGCGCCGCCACCAAAGCCGCCATTCTGAAATATGGATGGAAGGTCATCGGCATCCCCGATGGCTTCGACGGCTTGAT
This sequence comes from uncultured Acidobacteriaceae bacterium, assembly GCA_963771965.1. Taxonomy (GTDB): domain Bacteria; phylum Acidobacteriota; class Terriglobia; order Terriglobales; family Acidobacteriaceae; genus Sulfotelmatobacter. Next base: position 541,922 of record CAVYVM010000010.1, on the reverse strand, counting down.
CTGGCCGGAGAAATCGTTTGAGCTCACTCTGAAAGAAGTTTCCGGCATTCTGCCCCGCGGCGGCACGATTCTCGGCACCACCAATCGCGGAGACCCGTTCCACTACAGAAAAGTCGAGCACGGCAAGGAAGTGGTGCGCGACATCTCAGGTCAGGTGATTGCCAACGCCGTCAAGCTCGGCATCGACGCGATCATTACCATCGGCGGCGATGGATCGCAGAAGATTGGCTACGAACTTTCTCAGAGGGGAATGAAGATCGTTGGCGTGCCGAAGACGATCGACAACGATCTTTCCGCCACTGAGGTCACGTTTGGCTTTGATACCGCCTTGCATACTGTTACCGACGCCATCGACAAGCTTCACACCACGGCTGAATCGCATCATCGCGTGATGGTGGTTGAGGTCATGGGCCGCGATTGCGGCTGGATCGGGCTTCACGCCGGAATCGCCGGCGGGGCGCATATCATTCTCATCCCGGAGATTCCGTTTACGATTGGGCACGTGTGCCGTTACATTGCGGAACGCGAAAAGACCGGCAAGTTCTTCACTATCGTCGTAGTAGCCGAAGGCATAAAGCTCCCGCCGGAACTGAAAGAAAACCGGCGCATGGGTTCTGTCGGCAGCCTGATCGGCGGAGCCATCGCGGAGGGTTCAGGGAAGGAAGTGCGGGTGAGCGTGCTGGGACACATTCAGCGCGGCGGGTCACCTTCGCCCTTCGACCGCATTCTGGCGACACGCTTCGGTGTGGCCGCCGTCGACCTGATCGCCGCCGGAGGTTTCGGCATGATGGTCGCGCTGCACGGCGACTCCATCATCTCCGTCGATGTGTCCCATGCCATCGGACACCTCAAGTCCGTCACACCCAATGGTGAAATTGTGCGCACCGCGCGCGCCATCGGCATAGGCTTCGGAGACTGACTCTCGCCCACAGGCAATGTGGGACGGTCGCGCCGAGACACGAGACTTGCTGACTTGGGATACGCAGGTACCTTCGTAATCTTCCCACACAATGCTTCCCGGCTTTTCAATACGAAGTGGTTTAACCCGGGAACACTTGTCATGAGTGATTTGGCGATTTGCTGTGCAGTTCAGTTCTGTCTGGCATTTGGCCTGGCGGGATTATTCTGGCCGGAGAAGTTGATGCCACTCTTTCAGGTCCTGCTGTTTCCCTGGAGCGCGACCTATCGCACGATTCGAGCTAATAGCCTCGCTGCCATTGGATTGTCGGTGCTGCTTCTTGCCCACTTGTCGATTTTGATGAGTTGAGCGAATCCCGGCCCGGTGATCAGACGCTTAGGAATGAAATCCGTTCCCAGCTCTTCCCTTCCCTAGTCTTTAGTCTTTGCTCATGGCGTCAATCAGCGAGTAAAGCTGGTTGCTGTCCTTCATCTCCACATAAGGCCGGGTCGGGTTCCGGTTGCTGACCACGTACACCGTTGGCGTGTGTTCGAGCTTGATGGCCTTGCCCACGTCGCGGTCAGCGTTCACTTCGGCGGCAAGTTTTCCCTGCGGATCGATTTGGTAGGGCAACGCGATTTTATGTTCGGCGGCAAATTTATCGGCGTAGCCGCGCAAGTTCTGAGGGTTGATCTCCAGTTGGTTCGCGAAAATGTAATCGCGAAACTCATTGCCCAGCGCTTTGGAGGCAGCGTCGAAATAGTGCGCCATCACGGCCGCCTGGTAGGACCAGTTGTGCATGGGCAGCGGAAAATCATGGCGCACTAGGGGAATCTTGTAAGTCTTAGCGGCTTGTTCGAGGATGGGCGCAACCCGGCGGCATTGCGGGCACTGTAGGTCCTCGAATACCACAAGAGCAACCTGCGATCCTTTGGGGGGACGCAGGGCGGGATTAAGGGCATCCTGCGCCGGCGACGCGCACAAAGAAGCAACGAAAATCAATCCCCCTAAAATGACAGAGTGAGAGCTGAGTTTGTTTCTCATGATTTTGTTAGTCGTGACTCACTCCAATGTTAACCGATGCGGCATAACAGTGTCAGGTTACCAGCGGAGACCCGGGCGACGAGGTGCATTAAAGGCTAACCTCCGTGCGCGAAATCCACGCGGCAACGCGCTATAGTTAAAGTCAACACCTGCGAAAGATCGTGAAATTGCCTCTTGCATCGAACTCTCTGCATTACTCTCGTTTGGCGCTGCCGCTGGCGGCCGTCTTTTTTTTGCTCGGGGTCTTTTTGCTCGGACCCTTGGCCTGCAATCGCAGCCGGCATCGAGTGCTGGAGGTCAATTACGTTTCAGCGGTGCAGGCCACACTACGCGATCAGGTAGCCACCATCTACAACCGCGTGGGCACGGTGAAGAACGGAGAGCGCGTCGAAGTGCTGGAGCGCGAGAAGCGATTCTCTCGCGTCCGCACCGCATCCGGGCTTGAGGGCTGGATTGAGCAGCGATACCTAGTTGACCAATCCACTTACGACGCCCTTCAAAAGCTCACGCAAGAGAATCTCAACGATCCCGTGCAGTCCCCCGGCGTGTTGCGCAACGACACGAATATGCACGTTACACCGGGGCGTGAGACTGAGCACTTGTATCAGCTGGCAACTGGAGCGAAGGTTTCGGTGCTGAAGCGCGCCACGGCTGAGAAACAACCCGGAGCAGTCGCGGTGCACACGAAAACTGGCTCGAAAGCGGCCTCCGGTCCAGCTCTTGAGGATTGGTGGCTGGTACGCGACTCCGAAAACCGCGTGGGCTGGGTGCTGGGGCGAATGGTGGATCTCGATGTGCCATTGGAAATCGCTCAATACGCCGAAGGTCAGCGCCTGGTCGCATTCTTCGCATTGAATCAGGTCGAAGACCCAGGCAAAGAAGGAGCCGACAAGAAAGTTTCGCAATATCTGTGTGCCGTCACCGAACCGCACGACGGTTTGCCCTACGACTACGACCAGATTCGCGTCTTCACCTGGAATGTGAGGAAGCACCGCTACGAAACCGCCTACCGCGAGCACGGACTCAACGGCGTGCTGCCAATTACCGTGACCACCGAGAATTTCGACAAAGAAGGAACGCTTCCAGTCTTTGTTCTGCGGGTCAAAGACGATAATGGAAATGTCAGCGAGCGCAAATACAAGCTGAATACGCCGATTGTACGCAGGGTGCTGGCGCCAGGGGAACAGAAGCAAGCGCCGAAGCCAGCCTCGAAACCGGGCAGAAAGCATCGGTCGGGGTAGGGGCCGTTCTAGAGTCCTTGTCTAGCCCTTGATTTTCGTCGAAGCCGCGCCAAGGATTTCACGGCTCTTTCTCTTCTGGACGAAAACCGCTACGTGAAGATTTTCAACATTCCAGCCAGAGTCGAACTTCACGACGCGTTCCCCCGAGAAAGAGGCATTTGCTGCGCCCGGATCCGCGATTCCAATCTTGCGCAAGGAACGCAGCGTGGCAACATGACGCAGAACGCGTCCCGAGTTTTCGCCGCGACTCACGGCAGAATGCAGCCCGTCCTCGGTCACGGCCAACCAGACTTCGGCAACGTCGCCAGCGATGTTTTCGGCAAGCTTGCCCACCGACACACTGAACCTAGCCGAGCCCTGAGTTTCTGGCCTGGTTGCAGTCAGCGAAACTTCAGTCTTGATGCGGTGCGCCTCCTTTTCAATTTCAGCTTCGGCTTGCGACGCGTTGTTGCCCACAAACTGGCTGCGGCCATCGACCACCAGTTGGGGCGTGTAAGCACCGGTTTTGCTGTGGGCCACATAAATTTGCTGCCGTTCGGTCCATTCCGGCGAAGAATAGGGATCCACCCAACCGTCGTGGTTCCAATAGTCCACGTGTTCTTCGAGTGCGATTATTTCTGCGCCGGCAGGTTGTTGCGCTTGCAGCTTTTGCAGTAGCGCATCGGCCGGTGGGCAAGAGGAACAGCCCTCCGAAGTGAACAACTCAACCACTACGGGCGTGCGGCGATGTCGGCCGCAGTGACCCTCGCTTTAGCTTTTGCGTTGAAGAGCAAGACGCCGCCGAGTACTAGAGCGAGCAGTAACGCGTAGGTTAGAAGGTTTCTCATTGTCGTCCCCAGCATGAGAAGTATGATGCTTACTGGGGTGGAAAGTTACCTCGCCATCGCTGGGGAACGTCGGGCTAGCAGTAGAAATCCGAGATGCTCTGCACTACCCAGCGCTGCTCTTCTTCGCTTAGTTCGGGAAACATGGGCAGCGCCAGAACTTCCTTGGCAGCACGCTCGGCTTCAGGGAAATCGCTTTCGCGATATCCGAGGTAAACAAAACACGGCTGCAAATGCAGCGGAATGGGATAGTAAATCTCGCTGCCGATCTTGCGCGCGGTGAGAAACTCGCGCAATTCATCGCGGCGATAAGCGCGAACGACGTACTGGTGGTACACATGATGAGCGCTAGCCGCAGTGTGCGGCAATTGGATCGGTCCGTTTTCGAAAATCGCTGACTGTCGGCTGTTGGCTGCGGCTTGAGGAGCGGACGCCAATCCAGCTTCGGCGAACAAGCGATCGTAAGCGGCAGCGCGCTCACGGCGAGCTTTGTTCCATCCTCCCACGTATTTCAACTTCACGCGCAAGATTGCAGCCTGCAGCGCATCAAGACGGCTGTTCCATCCCAGCTCATCATGAACATAGCGGCGCGGGCTGCCGTGATTGCGCAGGCGGCGCATGTGCTCCGCCATCTCCTGGTTGTTCGTGGTCACCAAGCCGGCGTTGCCGTAGGCGCTGAGATTCTTTGTGGGATAAAAACTGAACGCCGCGGAAACGCCCATCGATCCGGCCTTACGCGCTTGGCCCAGCTCACCCCACCCCGCGCCGATGGCCTGCGCGGCATCTTCGATGAGCAACAGATGGAATTCGTCCGCCAGTTCTTGCAGCGCGCCCATGTCGGCACACTGGCCGTAGAGATGCACCGGCAGCAGCGCTCGGAGCTTGTCACGCTTCGCGCGACGCACGAAGGACTCCGCCTGAACCGGATCGAGGTTGAACGTCCGCGAATCAATGTCGGCGAAAACAGGATGCGCGCCAATACGGGCGATAGCGCTGGCGGAAGCAAAAAAACTGAAAGGCGTGGTGAGAACCTGGTCACCGGGCTGGACTCCCGCCGCAGCCAGAGCCAACCACAAAGCATCGGTGCCGGAGGCGCAACCGACGGCACCAACTGCGCCACAGAAGTCCGCGAGTTCGCGCTCGAATGCCTCGACCTCAGCGCCCAGAATGTAATGCTGCGATGCACAAACGCGTTCCACTGCGGCCAGTACTTCGGTTCCAATCTGCACATACTGCCGCTTCAAATCCAACATGGGAACGCAGTCGAGCGCCTTTGCGCTCTGCGCTGCCGGAGCCCGTTTTGTCAATTCACTTTTTATCGAGGATGTGGTCACGAAATGTCGATTGTAGCAGGACGGCTTGCCACGTCCGGAAGGTGCGACGCCATCAAACAAGTCAACAGAATATTTGTTGTCTACCATTTCTCATACCGACCTCCATAAACTCGTGAGATCGTTTCGCGCCCCACCGACAATGAGTCTGTATGTAAATGATAAGACTATGCGTTGCGCTCTCTCCACTTTGGAGCTTTAGCTGCTTTAGAGTTTCTCACTGGCGGGGCGGCGCTTCTTAGATTTTTCTAGGCCTCGGGAACTTAATACAAAATAAAGCACACACGGGGCGAAGTATTTCGCCCCGGTTTCGATCAATCGCTTTCTGTCAATTGGGGAAGACCAATGCAAGGGTTGAGAAATCTCTTAGAATTTTGTGCGGTTGTTTTGTTTTCTGCCATCCTTTCGTTTGCGCAAACAGGATCGATTGCCGGAACCGTCTCAGATTCCTCTGGGGCCGTAGTCCAAGGTGCCGAAGTTGCAGTGCGGAACACTGCGACGAGCGAATCGCACAAGGCAACCAGCGACGCCTCCGGCACCTACTCCCTGACGAATCTTCCGGTCGGCCCGTACGAGATTAACGTTAAGAAGGACGGCTTCAAGCTCTTCCACTTGCCCAGCATCGAGTTGACTGTAGGCCAGACGCTCACGGTCGCTCCTAAACTCACCCCGGGAGCAGCGGGCGAAGAAGTAACGGTACGGGCTGACGCGACTCAGGATGTAGATCTTGAGTCGTCGCAGATCAGCAACCTAGTCGATCAGAGGCAGATGGAGAGCTTGCCACTGATCACGCGCAATCCTTACCAATTGGTATTGCTGTCACCCGGAACATCGCAAACCGACAGCGGCAATGCAGGGATTTCGGTTAATGGAGCGCGCGACCGCAACAATAACTTCATGCTCGACGGCGTGGATAACAACGACACCTCCGTGCCTGGCGGAATCGGTGGAGTTCTCACTGCTAATCCGGAGTCGACGGAAGAATTCCGCGTCATCACAGACAACTTCAACGCCGAATACGGTCGCAACACGGGAGCCATTATTAACGTAGTCACCAAGAGCGGCACCAATACGCTGCATGGGAACGCCTATTACTTTGGCCGTTGGAATGGCTTCGGTGGTGCGCGCGACTTTTTCAACCCAGGTGTAGGGGCTGATGCGGGACCGATGAACCCTTATATTCGCCACCAATTCGGTTTTTCCATCGGTGGTCCGATCATCAAGAACAAAACATTCTTCTTTTTCAACGACGAGATGGATCGCTTCCGCACGACCTTGACCAGCCAGGCCACGGTGCCCACTCAGGCCTTCCTGAATGGACAGTTTAATTATACGTATTCTGATCTAGCAGGCGCGCAGCATACCGTTCCTATTGATCTCACGCCCACGGGGGCAAATAACGCCACCGGCTTGCCTGAAGACGCGACGATTCAGAAGGTATTTGCAAATTATCCGATCGCATCAGCGGCATCTTCGGCTGACGGCATCTCAGGTAACATCTTTTTTCCCACCTCATCGGCGCAAAGCACGTACAATCCCACCATCAAGCTCGATCATCACTTCACCGACCGAGAATCTCTAAGCTTGCGCTATGGCTACAACCATTTCTTTGATCCTGACCCGTTCCATTCCGATATCCTGCCGCAGCCGGCGGGATTAGGGGCGATTGCTGAGAAGGCCATATCGGAGGGTTTGGCTGCTCAACTCACGTCGACCTTGAGTAATAGCCTGGTCAACAATTTTCAATTCGGGTGGAACCATATCTATGCGGCTTTTTATCTGACGCCAACCACCACGAACGTCCTGAACGCTCCCGGAGGAGTGGACAGCTTCGGGAACGGTTGGGACTACTCCATGTTTCCATTCAACAGCTTCGCCAGCGGTTTGGGAGGATCGGACTCTCAGGCTCGAAAGACGGGAACGATCAGCTACACCGAGAGCCTTAGCTGGGTTCACCGAAACCACACGTTCAAATTCGGGTTCGATTTCCGGGATGTTGGAGAGAGCGGCTATGATAATTTCAGCTCACGTCGCCAAATCATCCTAGATCCCGAGACAAACTTTAGCGGGTTTAATCCAGGGATCGTAAATGAAGTGGATGCGCAGGGAAATGACATAAACTGCTCTGACCTCGATGCCCAGGGTAACCCCCCGCCTAACTGCATCGCAGATGACAGGGCACTGGTGGATGGTGCGAACGCCTATTGGGGCTTCGTGATTCAGGATTCCCAAGCCCAATTTTTCAACAAAACTCAGGTACGGCAACCCTCGGACAACAAGTTCTTCAAGCAGCACGAGTTCGACTGGTATGGTCAAGACGCCTGGAGAATTCGCTCGAACTTCACCCTGAGCCTAGGATTGCGTTATCAATACAACAGCGTTCCCTACGAGACCAGTGGAAACCTCTCCAATCTGCTGCAGGACCCAGGTAGCTTCGCCACGGGCCAGGCAATAACTTTCAGCGTCGTGGGCCCGGGTTCGGGACACTCGCTGTATCAGCCGGACTACAAAGATATCGAGCCGCGCGTCGGTTTTTCATGGGACCCTTGGAAGGACGGAAAAACCGCTGTGCGAGCCGGCTTCGGCATCTTTCATGATCGCACTTTCGGCAACGCGTTCGGTAACGTGCGCTCTGATCCGCCCTTCCAAACGACGTTCTCCAACTTTACTTTCGATACCCTCAACGGGCTCTTCGGCTCAAGCGAGTTTCCTGGACAGATCCCGACCCAGCCAGTTTCGGCGTCGATTCCCGACGGCAGCGCAGTAGCTGAGGTTATATTCGACACGCATTTTCCCAACGCAGCCAGCAACAACTGGAACCTTGATATCCAGCGGGAGTTGCGGGGCAACAACGTGGTGGACGTTGCCTACGTTGGAGCAATGGGAGTGCATGTTTGGGGTCAACGTGACGGAAATCCGCCGGACCCAACTAAGGTGGCGCAGTTGGTAGCGTTCTGCAGCAATCCGAACAACTCTTTCACGCTCCCAGGCGTATCAGGGACTCTTAGCTGCACTCCTAACGACGTTAGCAGTACCAGCCTCTATATCGGCGCAACGCCAAGCCAGGGCATCGACGACCTCCCGTTCAACGCAGTGAACAATAACGCGTTGCTTCAGCCTGATTATCAGATCGACGAGTTCAATTCCATCTATCACGCGTTGCAAACGAAGTTTGTGCACCGCATGAGCCACGGACTGCAGTTCCAGGCCGCGTACACCTGGTCTCACGCTCTGGATAATGCGGTGGATCCTTTGACCCCCGCGGTCGGAGCTCGAACCTTCCCTCGCAACTCGCTGGATCTAAGGCAGAGCTACGGTAATTCCGATAACGACACTCGGCACGTCCTGGTTCTCAACTACATTTACGAACTGCCGATTGGACGCGGCAAGGGCTACTTGAACCACGGTGCGATGGGCAAGATCATGGAAGGCATCGAACTGGACGGGATATTTACTGCGCAAACCGGACATCCGTTCGTGGTTCGGGGAACCGAAGATACCCAGAGGACCGGGATTGGCGCGTGGGGTTACCAAGTTGGAGACCCATTCGGGCCGCCGGCAGGGTCCGGATGCTCAGCGAGCCTCTCCGCGCCGGGGTCTGGTTTTGCCTACATCAGTAATCAGTGTGCTTTCACCAATCCTCCCTTTGGGCAGGCTTCCAACAACGAACGTAACCAGTGGTATGGGCCAGGATTCTGGGACTGGGACGTGACGATTGCCAAAAGAATGAGCATTACAGAGCGAGTGAAAGCCGAATTGCGCTTCGAAGGCTACAATATCCTCAACCACCCGCACTTCCTCAATCCGGGAACCGACGCTTCCGCCCTCGGCAATCTGATCGGGCAGCCTGGTTTTGGCGTGATTACCAGCACCTACACCCAGCCCGACGGAACCACTTCGGCGCGCCAAGTCCAGGTTGCAATGAAGGTCATCTTCTGATTCCATTTTTGTCAGGAGGATCGTGAAGACACGGCCGCCACGGATGAAACTGGCGGCCGTATTTGCAGTGCGCAATTTTGAAATCACGCTAGGGGGCAGCTTGTGTTGCCCGCTGGCTGCTGAAAAACATAAGGTGTGATACACAGTGTCTTCGAAAATGGGAATTTCCTGATGGCAATCGATGATCGTTAGAAGACAGCGACACAGTCATACTGTTCGCCGTCCCGTTGATCGCGCCGATGCTTTCGCTGTTTGTCCATGTCCACCGTCGTTTGGCTCGACATTCCAGTCCCGAAAATGGAAACTCCCCTACTTGAACCCGCGAAAGAACATCGTCCCCAATGGAACTGGATCCGCGGTTCAGTGCCTCTCACCAAATGCATTCGTTGGCGCATACCCCACCAATAACAATGCCGCAGACTGTGTTCCTGAAGGGACCTTCGGGAATGCCCCGCGGAACGTGTTGCACGGACCTGGAATCAACAATTGGGACTTCCAATTGTCCAAGGACACAAACTTCACCGAATCGACGAGGATGGAGCTGAGGATTGAGTTCTACAACGTCATGAACCATGAAAACTTCTGGCCGGGAGGCATTTCGGACAATATTCAAGCTCCGAATTTTGGCCAGATGACAAGTGACAGCCCGTCCACCGGGCAGGGACCCCGTCTGATCCAGTTGGCCGCGAAGTTCTACTTCTAGTTCTAGCCAACTCGCTAACCTCTAAATTTTTTCGTTTAAGACGCCGAATCTTGGTCCGGCTCTGGCACCTGCATTTTTGTTAATGCGCCCAGACTGCTTCCTGCGTTTCTGCTGCGAACACTGCCCAAAATAGGTCTCGCCAGCCTCCGACCTACTATTTATCATATCTGACTCCATAAACCAGTGTACATTTCTGGACAAGCGCACCACACGTTAAAGCTATGTCTATGAGAAGACTAAGTGTTATGTGATCACTGTTTTGGAACGTTAGTTGCTTTGCCGATGGGGTTGAAGCAGTCTCCCCTGTCTGAAGTGCGGTCCGCTCTGTATTTTGTTCCAATCCGTTGTTGGAAAAGTCGAGTTGGAGGGTTTCATGAAGCAGCGTGCATCTACCGTTTCGGTTGTTCTACTCACCCTGGGACTAGTCTTCGGGCTCGCTTGGTCGACGCCAGCGAACGCCGATAACCTTTACGCCAAAATTCGCGGCACGGTGGTCGACCCCTCTGGAGCCGTTGTGGCGGACGCGAAAATAAGTGCGACCAACGTAGCCACTGGTCTTGGATACAACGTTACTTCCGATAAAAGCGGTTTGTTTGAGTTCCTGCAACTGCCCATCGGCGATTACTCGGTCAAGGTGGAGAAGTCCGGCTTCAAGTCCTTCTCGGAAGGCCACATTCACCTGGATCTCGACCAAGTGTTCAACCTGAAAGTGCAAATGGAGCTGGGCTCGGTGAGCGACACGATTACGGTGGAAGCGAATGCCGCCCAAGTAGAGAGCACCGACATGCAGTTGACCGCTGTGATCAGCGGCAATCAGATTGTCGACATCCCGCTGAACGGCCGCAATTGGACTCAGTTGATGCAGCTTCAGCCCGGTGTGCAGGCATCTTCGGATCGCTTCGGAGCCGGCGCTTACTCGACCAACGGATCGGAAACCCAGCAGAACGCCTTCCTGATCAACGGAACCGACTCGAACGATAGCTCTCTGAATACACCACTGGTGATTCCCAGCCCGGATGCGATCGGCGAAGTCAGCATGGTCAGCAGCACCATCAACCCCGAGTATGGCCGCAACTCAGGCTCGATCATCAACGCCGCGATCAAGAATGGCACCAACCAGTTCCACGGCTCGGCCTTTGAGTTCTATCGCGATACTTTTCTGGATGCGCCGGCTTGGTTCGAATTTGATCCCAACACGAACAAATCGTTGCCAACTCCTTTCCACCTGAATGAATACGGCGGCACGATCGGTGGGCCGATCATCAAAGATCACGCATTTTTCTTTTTCTCGTATCAAGGACTGCATGAGAGAACGCCGGATTCAGGCGCACCCACTTCGACGCCGGTTTTCACCCCAGCCGAGAGAACGGGAGACTTCTCGGCTATCTCGCTCTACGGTCCCAATAATCCCGAGCCGGCGGGTTCTCCTTGCGGAGCAAACTATACCGGCCCATTCGGCCCTAATCCCCTGCCTTTTGCCGTCGGCACAGCGGCCGCTGGAACACCTTGGTGCCAAGCCTTCCCAACCGGTGTTCTTCCGGGTACCGCTTTGAATGCGCTGTCACTAAAGCTGATGAATCAATTTGTTCCGCTGCCGAATAACGGCAATAAGTACAATTTCAATCCCACGACCACTGAAACCAGCAACCAGTACATTTATCGCGTCGACGACAGGTTGAGAGCGCAAGATAACATCTGGTTTTATGGCCTCTATCAGAACACTCCGTCAGTAGACAGCCTGCCCTTTACCGGCACGACGTTGCCTGGATTGCCCGAAAACGCGAAGCGGCATTATCAGGAATATACCGCCGACTATACCCATACATTCTCGCCGACAACTCTGAATGAAGTCCGCTTCTCCTATCTGCGTTTTAATTTCGTTGCCGTAAACCCGGTCAACCCGATCAATCCGACGGCCTACGGATTTACCGGGATCAACCCGCAGAATCCTGCGATAGCGTCTATCCCTCTTATGACCGTCCAGAACCTCTTCACGCTCGGATTCAGTAACAATGGTCCTCAACCGCGTATCCAGAACACTTATCAGGTGGCGGACAACTTCAGTAAGGTATGGGGCCACCACACCTTCAAGGCTGGCTTTAGCATGGAGCGTTTGGAGATTAACAATCCGTTCTACGCTAACCTAAATGGCAACTACACCTTTGACGCCGGAGGGCCGTTTTCGACGTCAGCTTCCGGAGCCGACTTTCTGTTGGGCGTTCCAGACGCGTACTCTCAGGGCAGTGGGTCCATCATCCGGGGCCGCGGTCGCGAATATTATGCCTATGTCCAGGATCAGTGGCAGGTAAGACCAAGCCTGACCCTGACGCTGGGAACCGGCTATGACGTCGAAACGCCCTGGAGAAACTTGTACGCGGACGGCGAAATCACGGGTGCTTGGCGGCCTGGTCAACAATCTACCGTTTTACCGACCGCTCCGATCGGCTTCGTGTACCCTGGGGATGCCGGTATCAACAAGTACGGCGGCGTGAATGTCCCCTATAAAGACTTCGCTCCGCGCTTTGGCTTTGCCTGGAGTCCCGGAAGTTCGCACAATTGGAGCGTTCGCGGCGGTATCGGGATCTACTACAACCGCTCGGAAGAGGAACTGACGCTGCAGACGCTTCTCAACCCTCCGTTCGCGCTGGGCACGATCGGCGCCAACTCCATCAGTTCGCCGGCCCTTGCGACTCCGTTCCAAACGGTGAACGCAGTTCCGGTCGGTGGCTTTAACGCAGGCTCCAAACCTAACCCGTTCCCCTTCATCCCGCCGGCAAAGGGAGCCAAGATCGATTTCACTCCGTTCGCTCCCTTGGGTTTCGACTGGGTTTCGTCCCAGCCTAACCTTACTACCCCGAGGGCGACCAACTTTAACTTCAACATTCAGCGGCAGATTTCCAAGTCGACGATTGTCAGCGTGGGCTATGTCGGAAGCATCGGACGACACGAGGAAGGTGCCTACAATGCGAACATGGCAGGCACACCTGCGGGAACCAACCCGCTGTCGGCTGCATCAGGCTGTCCGCTCGGCCTTATACTTCAGCTTTGCCCCCTCCAGACTCCGATATCCTTTAACCCGAACACCTTTGTGTATACAAACGGAACTCCGGTTCCGGGCGCAACCCCCTACAACATCGGCATTTACGGGCAGCCCGGGATTGAGGCCACCAATTACAACTCGAACTACAACTCTCTGCAGGCGGAATTCAATCGGCACTTCAGCAACGGGCTGCAATTCCAGGCCGCTTACACTTGGTCTCGGTACTTTGACGAAACCTCGAGCCTGGAAGGAAGCGCCTTCGACTTCCCCGGAATTAATCCTTACAACCCCAGGTTCACGTATGGCCCCTCGCAGAACGATGCACCGCAGCGTTTAGTGATCAGCTACAAGTACACGCTGCCCTTCTATAAGCTCTCGGGGCATCGCTTTAGACGGCTGACCGATGACTGGAACGTGGTGGGCATCTACACGCTGCAGCACGGGTTCCCGATTCCAGTATTTGACCTCGGCGGCCATTCCCTCACTTGCGACGATAATGGATTCTCATTCTTCGTGTGTCCGGATCGTCCCGACCAGGTTGCACCGGTGAAAATTGTAAATCCGCGCACCTATCAGTTGGCCCCCAACGGCGGCGCCGGAAATCAAGGCAACTACTGGTTCACAAACGGCGCAGCGGCTTTTACAGTGAATGCGCCGGGCAGCGGATTTGGAACGGCCAACCGTAACCCTCTCTATGGTCCTGGCATTAACTATGGGGACATGGCGCTTGAAAAGGACATTCGCATTGACGAGTCGAAGTCGGTGGAACTGCGCATGGAAACCTTTAACACCTTCAACCATGCCAATTTTGCTCCTCCGGGTAACGTCGGGAGTAGCGAAGATGCCTCCTTTCTAAGCGCGCCGACCTTCGGGGAAATCTTTGGTGTTCGCTCGCTGACCACCAACGGTGACGGTCGAGTCGTGCAGTTGGGAGCAAAGATCTACTTCTAACTGGCCGAAGCTAAACCAAAAGAGGCATCCCGCAAGGGATGCCTCTTTGCTTTGCTCCTAGATTCCCCTAGGCCCATGCAAGTTCTCCCGGCCCTAAGCTTCTCGCTTTTGGTTTTAGCTAACAGCCAAGAGCTAACGGCTAAAGAGCTTTTGGCGCTCACCTTCCAAACACCGGATAGTGGCTCGCCGCGCCCATGAAGAACAACATCGCGATTGACAGGAATGCGTTGGCTCTCGAAGCCAACAGGGCCTGACGAGCCATTGCTTTTGCTTTGTCGGGCATGGGAGTGCCGTTTGCGGCGTTGTCGCGGGTCCACTGGATGAGGCGCTTCTGGATGCGCCAGATCACTCCCCAGACGTTGAGTAGCATGACCCAGCCGATGCCACCCCCAATGCCGATCGAGAGGAGGCGGTTGCTCTCCCAACCGTGGCTGTTTAGGCTCAGGAAGAGCCACGCAGCTGCGGCGGTGACCACGGCATAGACCACGCCGATGAATGCCCCTTTGTCGAAGATTCCCTTGCCGGGTATCAGGCACGCGTAAAGGAGCCCCCAGACGATCGTCCAGATCGCAAAGAAGCTGCCCATTGCGACGCCGGAAGACGCACCGGCAAATCCTTCAAGCTGGGCATTGTGTGCGTCGGCGGCCACGATATTCCCCCAATAAATCAGGCCAGCCAGCACGGTCAGCGCGGCCGACATGCGGAACCACATGAGGGCGCGCGTCATCAATGGGGGCATCACTTTACCTTTGGTGGCGGCGTCGAGTTCCTTCATCAGCGGGACGTTGACCAAGTTGAAGAAATAAAGCAGGCCGATCCAAGTGATGCCGGCGAGGAAGTGGATCCAGCGCACAAGCATAAGAAAGTTCGTGTTGAAATCCTGGGGAAAGTGAATTTGGGGACCAAAGAAACCGGCGAAAACAGCGTGTGCCATGAATGCCCTCCCTTGTCCATATTTACTCAATTTACTCAGGTCCTTGGTCTTAGGTGTTAGGTCTTAGGCAAAATCCTAAGGCCTACAACTTGAGACCCAGCATCTGAGACCTGCGAAAGTCAGAATCTATGTCAGGGTCGGAATCGCCCAACGCGCGATTGTACACAAGGACGCGGCAATCGGTTCGGGGCTCCTAGTCGGGACAGAAACGTCCAGAGGCAAAGCCAACTGGCCTCCCCGTATCCGGAAAAGACGACTATCGGTCCAATGTGGGCTTTGCCAGGATTGAGACAAAACCGATTTCCTTAAGTTCCGGGTTGAAAAGAGACGACGGACGCCGTATTGTACTCGCAGCTAATCTGCCAGCGACGCAGCCTTGGGAAACTAGGCGGCGAGAAGGCAGACTGTCCCCCCATGTTCCTTAGCGGAAAGCCGCGAGGAACTCGCTGTTGTTATGAGCTTCGCCCGAGGCGATTGCCGGAGGCGCAGATTGGAAAGATGCAGTTCAAAAGCATTTAAGGAGATCGGCTATGGATAACGGCAAGCCGGCGCAGAATATCCAGGATTCGTTCCTGAATACGGCCCGCAAAGAGCGGTTGAGTATTACGATTTATCTGCTGAGCGGAGTGAAGTTGACGGGCCGGATTCGTTCCTTCGATAAATATTCCGTGGTGCTGGAGGCCAACGGACAGGAACAGTTGATCTTTAAGCACGCCATCTCGACGATTGTCATGGGCCGGACAATGTCGCAGGCGCAAACGTACGGCGCACATGGAGCGCATCCCGATGCGAAGGCCGTGGGTGCGACGATGGCGGCGGCGGCGTCATCGTCGGTTTCTGTGGCGACGCCTCCGGCGGTCAACGCTTCGGCCACTGAAGGGTAAGGCGTTTCCCGTTTGCGCAGTTCTCATCCCAAGAAGACCCGTGATCGCGCACCTTCGGTTGCACGTGTGCCTCTCGGTACGAAGATTGTGCGCCCTGAAGACGATCAGGAGCGCGCATTCCTGGTAGGGATTGAGGTGCGAACACGCGGACGCTCTGGAGCGAAAGTTACCGCGCAGGCCCAGGCGGCTCGCGAAGCTTCCCTGCTGCAGCCGGCGGCGAGCGGAAAGAGTGCCGCACAAAGCGCGCCGTCGCACAGCTCGGGAAAATCCAACGGGCATAAGCCAGCCATCCCAGAATTTGACGCGGACGAATCTCTGGCTGAGCTGCGCACGCTGGCAGGGAGCGCGGGTGCAAACGTTGTCGGCGAAATTCTGCAGCGGCGCGACCGGCCCGATCCAGCAACTTTAATCGGTGCCGGCAAGCTCGAAGAAATTGCTGGCGCAGCCGCGTCGGTCGACGCCGACCTGCTTCTCTTCGATCACGATCTCACCGCGTCGCAGCAGCGCAACATCGAAAAGATCGTCAAGCGGCGCGTGATCGACCGCACGCAGCTCATCCTCGACATTTTTGCCCGCCACGCGCGAACGCGTGAAGGCCAGCTGCAGGTGGAGTTGGCGCAGCTGCAGTACATGCTGCCGAGGCTGGCGGGGCGCGGCGTGGAAATGTCGCAACTTGGCGGCGGCATCGGAACGCGCGGTCCCGGTGAAACGCAGTTGGAGACCGACCGTAGAAAAATTTACCGGCGCGTGCGGCATGTCGAACAACAACTGGAAAACGTGCGGCGCATCCGCGCGCAGCAGCGGCAGCGGCGGGAGTCCGCGCCGGTCGCGACTGTGGCGCTGGTTGGCTACACGAACGCGGGCAAATCGACCCTGTTCAATGCGCTTACGCAAGCCTCAGTGCTCTCTTCGCCGCGCATGTTCGCCACGCTCGATCCGACGATTCGAGCGGTGGTGCTGCCCTCGAAGCGCAAAATCTTGATGTCCGACACCGTGGGATTTATCCGCAACCTGCCGCACACCTTGGTCTCGGCTTTTCGCGCCACGCTCGAAGAGGTGCAGCGCGCATCTCTGATTGTGCATGTCTCTGACGCGAGCAGCCGCCTTTCCGCCGAGCAGGACGCCCAGGTGGAGATCGTTCTGAAAGAGCTTGAGGCCGAGAAAAAGCCACGGCTGCGGGTGATGAACAAAGTCGATCTGCTGGATGAAGAAGTGGCCACGGGTTTAATCAACGACTCGTTGCGGGAAGACGCTCAGTCTCAAGGGACTGGTTCCGACGGAATCAAGACCGTGTATGTTTCCGCGGTGGAAGGCACGGGCCTGGATCGCCTGCTGGCGCGCATTGACGTCATGATCGAAGAAGATCGAGTAAGCCGCGTGCATTTACGTGTGCCACAAAAAGAAGGTAAGGTGCTGGCCATGCTGGAAGCAAAGGCGCGGATTTATTCGCGGAAGTACAAAGACGGGGCAGTGGAGATGGAAGTGGCCGCGCCGGAGTCGGTGGTGCGGAAGGTTAGGGAATTCATCGTACCCGATTTCGACCCCATCGAAATTCTCGGTGAGCCCATGTCGGAGACGATCAAGCGGGGCGGGCGGTGAGCTGCGCGAAGTCGCCTTTGGGCGTAGCGCCGTCGGGACCTGTCAGCCAGCTTGTTAACTTTCGGGGTCCTCAAAGTACAGCAACACCGCATCGATCTTTGATCTAAGCATCGAATCATCCACGTCGTCCCCGGCACTATTGGGCAGCGCCCACTCTTGAACATCGCAACCTGCTTGGTTGAGGCGAGAGAGTGCACGCTTGAACGTTTCAACGTATTCGTACTCGTTCGGCTGGAAGTATCCGCGAGGCAGGTTGCTACGCAGCGCTTTTAGACTGGCCAAAGCGCGTCTTATGAGATCGCTTTTCTTAGTCTCCTCTTCCCCGAGAGGCGCTTGAGTGCCTGGCGCCAATCTCTTTGCGCCTTCGGTCTTCGACCGCTCGGAGAGCCGCCTGAGATGGGCGTCGTAAACTCCGCGGCTTATTTTTTGCAATCCAAGCCGCTCGCCTGTTTCGTCGAGCATTTGCTCTAGGTCGGTCTCCACGTCGCAAGAATGCGCGTGCAGCCCGGCCAGAGGAGCTCTCAGTTCCGACATCGGGAGCCCGGCAGCGACCAACGGCGTAAATGGAGAGCCCGCACCCCACCGAGCGCCCAATTCGAAAAGCACGTACGTCGACTGAAGGCTCCGCCTAGAGAGCAGCCCTATAAACACCATCGCGTCCCGCATCTCCTTTCGGAGCTGGTTGTTCGTGTCACTGCCCCCGGTCAGCTTGTAGCCTGCGACAGAGGTACAGCGGATGCGACTCGGGTGAAGCCCAGGAAGCGCCGATTTGAGCAGCTCGATTAGCAGCTCGGCAATTTCCATGTCGCTGCTGCTGGTGGGAAATGAAGAGGTCTATGGAGCGTGTGCTTTCCGTCGTCGCTCCTTCCTCGCGGGACCGCGCCTCGTGTTCTTGTCCCCTGGAGAGGATATCCAAATGACGGAGTTGCTCTAGCCGATTTCTTATCGCGGAGTCACGAGGCGACCCTGGCCAGACGTCTTCCCTCTGGATCTTAGCCCAGTGCGCGATTTCCTTTCGAAGGCCATCCTGATCTTCGGGGTAACCGCCTTGAAGCGAATATTCTTTGTCGCTCATGGGCTTGTCATCTCCCTTCTCTTGCTCGTGATCTGAAAGAGGAAACCCGTCAGCTCTCAGCGATTCACGGATTTTATTTGCCAGGGTGCTGGGCTTGCTCTGCGACCAGGCAAGCGCCACGAGTTGTCTCAAGTAGAGCTCGGAGGCGAAAGGCGGCAGCCGCGTCGCGAAGTGCTGATTTTGTCGACCAAACTTCGCCGTGTAGAGGTCAGGAATGATGTCCGTCCACTTGTACTGGTACGTTGACGCGATATCGGTAAACTCTGTCGCGAAGCCATTGTCGAAGAGAAAATCCTTCCAGAACCGTCCCCTGGCATCAACGGAAATCCCACTTCGAAGCTCCATTGCATACAGAGCCTCTCGAATATAACCCAGGGTCTGGGAGGGAGAATTCTGGCACAGCTTAATTCTATCCCGGGGATGGTTTGATCGCTTCTAGCTAGAGGATCATCGTTAGCCACCAATTTAAATGGGCCGGCAACCAAGAAGCGGTGACATTCCTTGGCTATCGGCCCATTCGATCCTGAAGTGGATCGGAGGTGATACTTCAATGCTAGTCCTGTGCGGCGGAAAGTCAAGAGATATGTGCAAATTCTTGCAGGGACGCGGGTTCTGGAACGGCACGGTCCGGCTTGGGATTTGGCCGCATACCAGCGAGATTTTGGGGCATATCCGATGTGTCGATAACCGCATAGTTAACATGCGAGCCGGCAGGCTTTCAGCTGAGATCACTTGCGGCAAAGTTTTCTTCGAATCCGTCGCTTGAAAACGGCGCAGAACGTACCTTTCACGCTCGCTGTAAAAGTCAATGGCCAGACTCTGCCATTTGCACCGACGCTACTTTACAGTGCGCACGATTTGCCGATAGGATTCATTCGCTCTTCTTAAGTTAATCTTCGCGAACAGAGAAAATTTCCTTCAGACTCTCGCTGCCCTCACATCGAGCAGTCCGATGGAATCGGACGGTGAATGAAGCCCAAGCGCACTATCCTTTGTGTTGACGACAACGATCAATCTCTTTCCTACCGCAAAATCATGCTGGAGACCCGCGGCTACCGCGTGGCCAGTTACTCGCGCGGCGAGGACGCCCTCGAACGCTTTAAGCAGGGAGGCATCGATCTCGTGGTTACGGATATGGCGATGCCCGGACTCGATGGTCCGCAACTGATCGCCGCGATTAAGAGTCTCTCGCCTCAAGTTCCGGCAATCCTGATTGCCAGCAAAGTCCGCGTCTATGACCATGAGTCGCAAGCCGACGTTTTTCTGACCCGGGGAATGTATGCGCCCGCAGATCTGTTAGAGCGCATACGGCTGCTTCTCGTGCGCAAGCGGGGCCCCAAGAGGATGCAACAGCGCCCCTCGCAACTGCCGCGCCAAGTCGGAGTAGCCTGAAACCCAGCCAGGCTGGCCCGAACTCAATCGTGTAAGAGCTTGATCATGTAAGATCAAGGCTGGCATGGGCGCATTCATTGAGGCCATTGATTTACACAAAACTTATCGCGTGGGGAAAGTGGATGTGCCTGCGCTGCGTGGCGTCTCCTTCAGCGTGCAAAAAGGAGAGTTTGTCACCGTGGTCGGCCCTTCGGGCAGCGGCAAGTCCACGCTGTTTTACCTGTTAGGCGGACTGACGCGCGCCGACTCCGGCAAAGTGATTCTCGATGGGGATGATTTCTCCACGCTCTCTGACGCGGAGCGCACTCGCATGCGCAAGCGCAAGATCGGCTTCGTCTTCCAGAAATTTAATCTGCTCCCTACGTTGAACGCTCGTTCGAACATCGCCATCGCTCAGGAGATTTCGGGCAACGGAGACCGTGATCCGGCGTTCTTCCTTCGGATTTGCGATTTGCTGGGGCTGACCAAGCGGCTGAATCATCGTCCATCGGAACTGTCCGGCGGCGAGCAGCAACGTGTAGCCTTGGCGCGAGCGCTCGTGAATAAACCGGTGGTGGTACTGGCAGACGAACCCACGGGCAATCTGGATTCGGAAAATTCTGACATCGTCCTGCGGATGCTGCGGCAGTCGAACCAGGAGCTTGGCCAGACGGTGCTGATGATTACCCATAATCCCGAAGCCGCCAGGTTCGGAGACCGCATCATTCATATGCGCGACGGCCATGTTGTTCAGCCCGAAGAAGATCCGCAATGGAGGGGGTAGAGGTCGCGGCGGCGCCAGGTTTTGCACAGAACGTTGCCGCTGTCGAGTGCCTCGTTTATAATCAGCGAAGTGTTTGGTGCAGCGCGGGAGTAGCTCAGTGGTAGAGCGCGACCTTGCCAAGGTCGATGTCGCGGGTTCGACCCCCGTCTCCCGCTCCAGTTTTCTCTTGAGATCCTCCCCAATCAGATGGACTTTTTTGCTGTAGAAAGCTAACGTAGTGAGCAGGGGCGCGGTACCCAAGTGGTAAGGGAGAGGTCTGCAAAACCTTTATGCGTCGGTTCGATTCCGACCCGCGCCTCCAAAATCTCTGCGGTTCCTCGACCGCTCGGACTTCCTTACATTTTTAGTCGATTGATTCGTTTTCAGCCATCCCGCTACGAATTTGGATGCCAGGCGCTCTTCTGGTTGGGCTCAATAAATTTAGGAGGTAGTCTGGAACTCCGTGAAACTGCTCGTGGTTGAAGAGGAACCCCGAATGCTGGAACTGCTGCACCGTGGCCTGGGCGAAGAGGGTTACGATGTGGCGTGTGCCGCGAACAGAAGCGAGGGGTGGGAACTGGCCCGCGGATATGAGTTCGACGCGATTGTGCTCGACGTCATGCTGCCGAAGATGAGTGGCTTCGAACTGGCAAAGAAACTTCGCGGTGAGCAAATTACCACACCGGGGCTGATGCTCACTGCGAAAGATTCGGTTTCCAGAGCCAGATCCTGCACCGGTTTAAGATGTCGTCATGCAGAACGTAACGCCGGTCGCGATTGTCGCGCTTGCCTTGGAACTTGCTCCGGCGGTTCTGTTCGGCTGTGCCGCGGAGCGCATCGCGCGTGCCGTGACCCGCTGGCCCGCACCCGTGCGCTTGGCTGTTCCAGCCTTGTTGGTCGTTCCCTACGTGATAGTTACAACCTCCGAACACATTTTTCAGTGGGCGTGGTTTGCGCTTTACGCTCTGCTGCCTGTCGCGATCGCGTGGCTGCTGTTGCGCGCCGCTGCCGTCGATCCCGAACAGCGTGGCGACTGGCGCGACTGGTTCATTTTGCTGCTGTTCGGCTTGGCCGTCGATTTGCGCTGGTTCGACAGCGCATGGCCTCCCGGCCTGCGGGCCTTGAATGAACTATTTCTCGTCGATGCCGGCTTGTACGGATTTCTCGCGATCCGGCACTTGAGCGGCACCGGCTTCGATTTTCATTTTAAGTGGAGCGACTGGAGGACCGGCCTGCGCGAACTGCTTTTCTTCGCCCCAATCGTTCTTGCCCTGGGTCTCGCGCTGGAGTTCATCCATCCCCATCGAAATCTGCAGGGAATCGGCGCCACCCTCCTGCGCTGGGTCGCGATATTTTTCTTCACCGCCATCCCCGAGGAACTCTACTTCCGCGCCTGGTTGCAAAACCTGCTGGAGCACCGCGTCGGCCGGCATCCGGCTCTGCTGATCGCGTCCATCCTGTTCGGATTCTCACACTTCAATAAACGCTCCACTCATTTCAATTGGCCCTACGTCTTGCTGGCAACCATCGCCGGAATTTTTTACGGCCGCGCCTGGCGCGAGCATCGCCGCGTCCCCGCCTCGACAATCACTCACGCCAGCGTGGATTGGTTGTGGGGTCTGTGGTTTTAGGGGCGAGTCTCAGGTTCTAGGTTTTAGGTCTTAGGCGGCGGGATCCGATTACAAGGTTGTCGGAGAACGCTGAGACCTATCACCGAAGAACTTAGGTTGTCATTCCGAACCGCTTTCAGCGGTGAGGAATCTGCTTTTTGCTTGGATCGGCTGGCCCCCGCGGTCTGCCGCTTTTGTTTGGGTTCACATAGGGTGCAGGAGCATTGCGTGGCCGACCGCACTCACCGAAAGCTGGGAAACAAAAACCCCGTATGGCGGCGGTGCTCCTCGAAATCCGCCCCGAAGTGCCTTTCCAACAACGCTTCTTCCCTTTTCGCCTTGATCCAAAAACCCCCAACGATCACGCAGACTCCCACGACGCAGCGCCAGCGGCCGATCGCGAGCGCGGAACCAATCGCCGCCAGGTCCAGCCCGGAATAGATTGGGTGCCGCAAGCGCGCGTAGGGCCCAGTGCGGATGAGCTTGTGATCTTCTTTTATGGTGATTCGTCCGCTCCAGTACTGGCCGAGATGCCAGCGCGCCCAAATCGCCAGCGCGATGCCGGCCCAGGTAAGCACAACTGCGGTGACGCCGATACCAAAACTCCTCGGAATTACTCTTTGGCCCAGGAAACCGATGTCGGTCGAATGCCGAAGGAGCAAAACGAAACCGATGACTTCGAGAAACATAATGCCGTAGCGCGCCGCAAACGATTCCCTCTTTTCGGTCGGCTTGGTATTCAGCGCGCTGATCGTCCAATAGAGGACGAAGGCCATCCACGGGATGTCGATTAGAAGTCGCCAGGTCATTTTCACGATTCGCGCGAAAGAGCTGATATCCCACTGAAAACGAGACCACTACACCGGCAACTGCTCCTGCATCCATCCCGGCGTTTCAACTTTCGGCTCGGTCGTCAGGTCGATCACCAGTCGCTCGAGCACCATACGCTTGCTCACAGGATTGGAACGCACGGCGAGATCGGCCTTGGCCACGAGGCGGATCGCACGCGCCAAATCGCGGCGGGATTTATAGCGGCGAGCCTGCTTAATAATATCGTCGGCGGCAAACGGCGGAACCCGAAAGCCCTGCCACAGCGCGGCCCAGAGCATGCGCTGGTCACGCACGTTACGTTCAAGAATCACCAGCATCTGGCGGAAGGTTTTGGCCAGCATATAAATATGTCCGATGGCCGCTTCCTCGCCCTCGCCCGAGGATAGGATCGCATCCAGCACTTCCAGCGCGCGCACGCGGTCTTTCGCCGAGATGGCATCGGTCAATTCATACAGCGAGCGCTGCTTCGCCGCCAGAACCATGGTCTCCACATCACCCAGCGTGATGCGGTTCCGCGCGCCCACGTAGAGCATCAGCTTCTCCAGTTCGTTGGAGATCATCATCATGTCGCCGCCGAGCGCATCGACCAGTTCGCGCGCGCCATCAGGATCCATCTTCACCGGCTCCGGCCGGCTGGCGCAGTACTCGGAAATCCAGCGCACCGCTTCGCCTTCTTCCACCCGCGCCAGTTCGACGATTCCGCAGTACTGGCCCATGGTTTCGCGAATCCGCTGGTAACGCTCTTTATCCTGCATCTCCATGCGGCGGACGTCGGCGGGAATGCTGATGTGGTCGGCGACAAACATGATCAACGCGTCGGGATTCGGGTCCTTGCAATATTCCTCGATGGCTGCTAACTTTTCTTCGTTCGAGCCGCGGCCAAAAAGATTCTTCACCCCGCGTACGAAGAAAACTTGGAATGGGGCCATCAGCGAGGGAGTGCGGGCGCGGTCAAGAACTTCAGCCAGATCGTTTTCGGCGAGATCAAATTCGAACAAGCTGAAGTCGCGGAGGTCGGCTGGAACCAGGTGTTCGAGGATCGCATCGCGAAAACGCTTGCGGAAAAAAGCCTCATCACCCACGAACACATACGCCGGACGCAGCTTACGCGACTCAAGTTCGCTGACAAAGCGTTCGGCCTGGGCAAAAGCTCGCATCAGAATCTTGACGTTGGTCGTTAGTCGTTGGTCTTAGGTTTCAGGTCTTAGGTCTTAGGCGCCATGTGCCGAATAATGATCTCAGGTCCCCGAGACCCAACACCTAAGACCCAAAACCTGAGACCTGAGCCCCAACTCTACCACCTAGAACCCCTCCAGAATATTAGAGACCAGGGTCCGTGCGAAATCCTGAGATAGTCGCCGAATGGCTGGAGAATCTTCTTCGAAGAAACTGGCCAGATCTTGAGAAACTTCATACTGCTCACGGAACAAATACGCAGGATTCTGGTAGAGCACATTCCCCTTGCGATCGGTCAGCGACACCTTCATGCTCACCACGACCAGAACGCTGGCAGCCTGCCCGGTCGCGGAATTATAAGTAAGCGGCGAAGCGGAAGTGGAGAGCACAGTGCCCCGCAGCGTAGCATCAGCGGCCTCGCCAGTCTGATTCAGAATGTGATAGTGCGTACGCGTGGTGAACTCGCGCACCACCGATGCAGTCAGCAATTGCTCGACGCGGTAAGTTTTGGTTGCATTAGTGAAGGCCGGAACCGCGATGGTTTTGACATTCTCCGGAAGTTGCACTGCGTGGCCGGCCGTGTGGTATCCGCAACCGGCGCAGGCCGCCGCCAATAAAAGCCCGGCGGCGAATGCAACTTTCATTGAATTTTTCCCATCGGGCGAGTCGCGATCATACTTTCCGCGCACTCCACCGCAGTGATGGCCGCGATCCGCAGGTTATCCGCTGCCGCCCACAACCAGATTCCATTCGGCTGGAACGGCTCGCCTTTGAGCGAAACCAGAATATTTCCCTGGCCCGCCGTATTCACATTGCTCGGCTGAGATTCGTCGTCCGCTCCAGCAAGAATCACGTGATCTCCAGCCAGAGCCTGCGATAACTTTTCCTGATCGACCGGCTGCTCCATCTGCAGAAAGATCGACACGGCGTGGCCGTGAAACACCGGGGCCTGCAGCACCATCAGAGCCGGATGCGGAGCGTCCGCGCCGGCAATCTTAAGATAATGGCGCTGCACCCGCGCTTCTGTCGTCTCGATCGACCGCTGGGATTTCTGTCCATATCGCGAAACCATGTTGAACGCCACCTGCGTGTCGAACACATCCTTGGGCAGCGGCTGGAACGACAAAAGATTGACCGTCTGCTGGTGCAGTTCGTCCATGCCTTTTTGTCCCTGTTCCGAGGCTGGCTCAAAAACTGTCGCCACCGCGCTGCGGATCGCTCCAGCCTTGCGCGCCCGAAGCAACAGCAGGGCCAGCGTCACGGCAGCGGGATTCGCCACCACGCACGGCGCCGGTTGCAGCTCAGGTTGCCACATCTCCCCCCGCTCGCGTTCCAGCCAAACGGAACGCACGGTAGCGCCGGGTTCATCTTCCAACGCACCCGAAAGATCGATAATCGCACTGCCGGCATCGCGGGCACGCTTCCAGTTCTGGCGTGTGCACTCCGCATCCGCGGCAAAAAATGTGAAGTCCACGCGGCCGAACTGCTCCGAGCGCACGCTCTGAATAAAGTTGATCTCGTCGCCCGTCGCCTCCAGTTGTCCAATCGATTCATCATCGTCGAGCAGGCGTATATCGACGGCAGGAAAGTTCCGCTCGTTCATCATTTCGGCAACTTCTTTGCCTTTGAGCGTCGCCGCGCCTACGATCGCCGCGCGGAAAAGCTGCCCACGCGCAGAAGGAGACGGCGAGCTCGCAATTTTTGTGGGACTGCTCATGAAGTCTGCGAAGCCTCCTTGTACACTGGCGGAGGAGGAGGCGAGTGTCGGCGACGGAAAATCCATTGCAGGCGCCAGAAGACTCCCGAGAACGTGTAGAGCAAAGCGACTCCAAACAGCACCGGTTTCGAGAAGAACCAAACGCCAGCGAATAATGCGCCAAAGAGAATGATCAAACGAAACGGATGCCGCGAACGGAAATCGATGTCCTTAAAGCTGTAAAACCGCCACGTGCTCACCATCAGATAGCCCACAGCGGTGACCATCGCCAGCCAGGTGAGAGCCGTGTACCAGGATTCAACCGGTTCGCCACTCTGAAAATGCACCACCGCTGCGATCACCCCGGCCCCAGCCGGAATCGGCATCCCCACAAAATACTTCTTCCCCGGGCGTCCGGGGTTCGAGGGCTGCGGGTTCGTTGTGATGTTGAAACGCGCCAGGCGGCTGGCTCCCGCCATCAGAAATAAAAAACTCGCGATCGCGCCCAACTGCGTCAACTTGATGTTCCACTCGGTCAGCGCAACCGGAGGCATCAAATGAAATCCCCACGTCCATGCCAACATCGCCGGAGCCACTCCAAACGTGATCACATCGGCGAGAGAATCCAGTTCTTTCCCAAAGTCGCTGCTGGTGCCGGTCATGCGCGCCACGCGACCATCCAGCCCATCGAACAAAACCGCAAATCCAATCGCCTTGGCGGCATTGTCCAAATGCCACCATGTCGCCGCACTGGCATGGACAACCTCGAGGATGGCATAGAACCCCGCCGCCATATTCCCCGTTGTGAAAAGCGACGGAAGAATGTACATCCCCTTGCGCATGCGGCGCGGATGGCGGTCGCCCCCCCGGCGATTTGGAACTGGAAGTTCCATCAACGTCCCCTTTCGGTGACAGAATAGCTCGCCGCCGTTGCCGGTTCGTTCTTTCGCACTTCGCTCTCCGGCTGCAAGCGAGCCAGAACGCTTGCACCACCTCGAACCCGGTCGCCCACTTTCACCTGCAAGGCGGCAGAGGCGTTGAGCACCACATCCACCCGCGATCCAAACTTGATCAGTCCGACGCGCTGGCCCCGCTCCACGCGATCCCCCGCTTTCGGATTGAAAACGATTCTTCGCGCCAGCAACCCAGCAATCTGTTTGAAGACCACCGTTTGCCCATCGCCCTCTACGCTCACAATATTTTGTTCGTTCTGCTCCGCGGAAGCTTGATTCATCGCGTTCAGAAATTTTCCGCGCTGGTAGCGCACCTCCTGCACGAATCCTGCAATCGGAGAACGGTTCACATGCACATCGAGAACGCTTAGAAAAATGCTGATGCGAATCTTCTTTGACTCGCCGATGGTTATGTCTGAGACATCTGTAACCTTTCCATCTGCGGGCGAAACCACTGCACCCGTTCCATCCGGAATAACTCGTTCCGGGTCACGGAAAAACCACAGAAAAAAAAGCGCAAGCAATAGCGGCACCACGGCCCAGACCGGCTGGGTCAGCCAGCCGACGAGAACCCCAGCGGCAACAAACGCCAGCGCGTAAAAATAGCCGTCTCTCACCATTGGGAGCACTGTCATTATAGAGCAGTGGCGAGCCTGACTGGTAAAGCCTCGATCAGAAATTGTGGAGGCTCAAATCGTAAGTGTAAATAAAGAAAGGCGCTGATGAGCGCCTCCGAGTAGATAGAAAATTACCTGAGCGGCAACGGCCGCTTCCAATTGGTCAAACAAAATTACGCTACGTGCGCCCCATACTGCTGCCGGAACTGCCGCTCGATCGATTGCATTTGATCTTTGAGCCGCAGCTTCAGCTTTTTAAGCCGGACTTCTTCCAGCTTTTCGTCTTCGCTGAGGTAACGTTTTTGCGTGAGAGAATCGAGCCGAGTGGAATACTGCATATGCTCCTGGGCCAGCTTGCGAAATTCGTCGTTGGTCAGCAGAGAGTCCTTCGAAGTCAGCATCCAGCGGACCTCCAAACCGGGATTCACTGGCCCCAAGCTACCACAGCCCCAAAATCGGTTCAATGCCAAATTATTGGTGCAGTCTCGTTCTGAGAAACCCCTCATCGGGAGAACGGCTAAGACAATTTGAGGTGGTAAAGAACGGCATTTTCAGCAGGCGAGGCGTAGTAGAGCTCTCGCACGCCCGCCTCTTCAAAACCCATTTTTCGATAGAAAGCACGCGCGTCTTGATTCGACTCGCGAACCTCGAGAAAAATCGCGCACCCGCCTGCCGCCCGCGCCTGCGCAATCAACTCAGTAAGCAGCAACCTGCCGGTTCCTTTGCGGCGCGTGCCGTTGGCGACCACGATATTTTCAAGTTCCCACTCCGCATCGACTCGCCGCGCGACCAGGAATCCGGAAATTTCCGATTCCGCGTCAGCTGTTTCATCTTCCGCGACCAAGATCATGCGTTCTGCTGACTGCGGATCGCTCGTTGCGAACATGCCCTCGTACTGCTGCCTCGACCAATGCGCTGCGGTCGCACTCTCGCGCTCCAGATCTATGATTCTAAAAACGTCATCAGCATTGGCCCGTCGCACCCGCAAGCTAGGAACCAATTCTTTCGAGCATCTCGGTGTCCGTGCGTCGGATATAGTTGGCCTCCAACTGCTCGGGAGTTACCGTTTCACCGCGCTGAATCTTGCTCCAACCCAGTCGGGCAATATCGGCGGCGGAGATGGACGTGAGAATTGAAACTGTCACACCGGCCGCTCGGGCAACCTCGGCGAGAACGGGATCTGGGGTAACCACGGTCCATCCTTTCGCCTGCGCAAGGAACTCACTTCTACCCAGCATTCGCTCTCGCGGAACCCGTCCGGCGTCGGCCGGAATTTCGTACTCTCCTACGTAGACATCGCCCCGTCCCGCATCCAGAACAGACATGACCTTGCCTCGAGCAGCACTCGCAACCACGCAAGCCTCCAACAGAGAGACCGCCGCAATCGGCTTGCCCAACACCTCAGCCAGAGCCTTCACCGCCGCCAATCCGATCCGCAAGCCAGTGAACGATCCCGGCCCAGCGCCAACCGCAAAAGCGCCGACGCCGTTCTTGGTGAACCCATTGCTCGATAGCAATTCGGAGATTTGCGGAATGAGTTGCGCGGAGAAAGTACCGCCGACCAGCGGCGCAATCTCAATCACCTCGAAGTCGCCGCCATCAGCGGTGGGCTCCCCGGCACGCGCCAGCGCGATGCTCCCTTGTTTCCCCGAAGTATCAATTGCGAGAAGAAGCATGAAGAAAAGAAAAAAATGATTTTCCGTTCGCCGAAAATCCGCGTCCGAACTGGAATTCGATTTACCCCTCCACCAACTCCAGCAGCACCCCACCCGCACTCGCCGGATGCACAAAGACGTATTTATGCCCGCCGGCCCCGGTCTTGATTTCCTCCGAAACCAGGCGCACACCGTCTCTCTTCAGCCGCTCGACAGCCGCAGGCAAATCCGGCACCCGCAGGCACACGTGATGCAACCCTTCGCCACGCTTGGCAATAAACTTCGCGACGGTCGAACTCTCAGTAGTCGCCTCCAACAATTCCAACCGGCTCTCGCCCATCGGAATCATCACCACTCGCACCTGCTCCTGCTCCACCGTCTCCTCCGGAGAAACACTCAGCCCCAGCTTCTCGTAGATTGCCTTTGCCGCCGCCAGCGACTTCACCGCAATCCCCAGATGATCAATCTGCGCCATTTGCTCCCCGCTCACGTGGCGGCGGACGCATTCGTCCGCCCTCTGCACCAAAAACCCCAGCCCGGACGAATGCGTCCGGGCCTACGTATTCCCTGCTCGCGCCACAATCTCCTCGACCACCGTGTACGGATCGCGCTTGTGCTCCGCCACCTCGGCAGCATACCGCGCCATTCCGCCATCGACCATCTGCGCCCGTGCCTTTTCCAATAAAGCATCGCGCAGCATTTCCACCAAACGCTCCTGCCAGTTCTCGACACTCTTGTTCAGCGCCAGATTTTCTTTCTGCAGATACGCCTCATAGTTCTCGACAGCCGCCGCCAGCTCCTCGACTCCTTTTCCTTCGCTGGCAACTGTCTTAACGATCGGCGGAGTCCAGCCATCGTGACGCATCGCCAGCGATTGTAACGATCGGATCTCGCGCTCTACGTGCTCCGCCCCGTCGCGGTCGCTCTTGTTGATTACAAAAATGTCGGCAATTTCCATGATGCCGGCTTTAATCGTCTGTACATCGTCGCCCATCCCCGGAACCAGAATCACAATCGTGATATTGGCCAGCCGTACAATGTCAACTTCATCCTGGCCCACGCCGACAGTCTCAATCATGATAAGGTCGCGCCCCGAAGCATCGAGCACGGTAGCGACATCCGCCGTGGTACGAGCCAACCCGCCCAGCGATCCGCGCGTCGCCATGCTGCGAATATAAATCCCCGGATCGGAGAAATGCTCCTGCATGCGGATCCGGTCGCCAAGAATCGCCCCACCTGTATAAGGACTGGTAGGATCGACAGCGATAATCCCAACCGTACGATTTTTCTTGCGATAGAAGCGGGCAAGCTGATCGACCAGCGTACTCTTCCCCGCGCCCGGCGGCCCAGTCAACCCGAGCACCTGCGCCCTCCCGCTGTGCGGAAACAAAGCCTTCAGCAACTCAGCCCACCCCGCCGCGCGGTTCTCCACGGTCGAAATGACCCGAGCCAGCGTGCGCACATCGCCGGAGCGGAGTTGCTCCGTCAAAGACTGGATGTTCGGGTTCAAGCAGTCAGTGTAAAGCAGAACTTGTGGCTCGTCACCGCCACTGGGTTAGACCGGTGTGGCAGAATGCCAAATTTTTTCGTATTCAGATATTTTAAGATCCGCTGTCTGAGTATCCAAGGGCGCTAGATAGGTAGGCTTTGTCTTCGCCGCATCCTTGATCGACTGGCCGAGAACCCATGCGGATCGGCCATCTAGGAAGAATACACGGTCATGGATCATTGCCGAAGCACGTGCGTCGATCTTCATTTTCGTCTGCGTCGCGAACTTTAGGAGTGCGGGCTTCAACCCACTGGCGTTCTTATAACACAGTAGTCGAACCGTGACCGCTGGTGCCACAGCCCCAAGATAGGTGTCGAAGATTTGCTCATCCAGATAAGGGTCGATTACTAAGACCGATTGTTTGGCGGATGCAAGGAGCTCACGGAGAGCTTTGAAGAAGTCGTATACTGCGCCAGGTCCAAAGACCTTATCAGCTCCAGTAGGCAGTCGCAACTCCAGATCAGCGATAGCGCGATAGAGGATACTCACGACGCCAGAGACTCCCATATCACGCGCCATGCTAGTGCTGATGCAGGTAATATTGGTACGAAGGGATACGGCTTCGTACTTATTCCATTGCTCGACTAAAGCGTTGACCTTACCAAGCCATTCATGATGCGCTCGGGAAGTCGAAGTGAAAGAGTCGAAATCCGGGATATGATCTGCAAGTGCCCGCAGCTCCGCGAGTAGGGCGACATGATCCATGAAGAGTATGCCAAATGCCCCACGATTTTACAGCAGAGCCGGGTGCAACTGGTTTTTGGGAGTGATAGCTAAGAGCGTATCGTTATTCTTTCAGCAACTGCCTGGCGATCACCAACCGCTGAATCTCGCTGGTCCCCTCTCCAATCGTGCACAGCTTCACGTCGCGATAAAACTTCTCCGCCGGATAGTCCTTAATAAACCCGTACCCCCCGTGAATCTGCACGCCTTCGTTGGCGCACCTCACGGCAACTTCGCTGGCATAAAGTTTCGCCATCGAAGACTCCAGCGTCGTCTTCATCCCAGCGTCTTTCATCGACGCCGCGCGCATAGTGAGCAGGCGGGCCGCATCAATCTCGGTGGCCATGTCAGCCAGCTTCCACTGAATCGCCTGAAAGTCAGAGATCGCCTTGCCAAATTGTTGCCGCTCCTTGGAGTACTTCAGAGCCGCCTCGTATGCGCCTTGCGCCATGCCCAACGACAGAGCCGCAATCGAAATGCGTCCGCCATCGAGCACACGCATCGCGTCGATAAATCCGTCCCCTTCCTTGCCCAGAAGGTTCTCTTCAGGGATTACGCAAGCTTCAAAAATCATCTCCGCCGTATCGCTGGCCCGCAATCCCAGCTTGTTTTCTTTTTTCCCCGGACGAAAACCCTTCG
The DNA here is from genome assembly GCA_963771965.1 of uncultured Acidobacteriaceae bacterium. Classification (GTDB taxonomy): domain Bacteria; phylum Acidobacteriota; class Terriglobia; order Terriglobales; family Acidobacteriaceae; genus Sulfotelmatobacter. The sequence goes on along the minus strand of CAVYVM010000010.1, from coordinate 509,876 downwards.
TATCCTTCTCCACAATGAATGCTGACAGCCCATGAGTATTGGCCGCGCGGTCGGTCACAGCGATCACCACAATCGCATCCGCGTAGTGGCCGTTCGTGCAAAAAGTCTTGGTGCCGTTCAGCACCCAATCTTTTCCCCTGCGCCGCGCGGTCATGCGGGCGCTGCTCGCATCCGATCCCGAGGAAGGCTCAGTAAGCCCCCAAGCTCCGATGAATTCGCCCGTCGCCAGTTTGCTGACGTATTTCTTTTTCTGCGCCTCGTTACCCGCGAGAAAAATGTGGTTCGAGCAGAGCGAGGTATGCGCCGCCACAATAATTCCCACCGATCCATCCACCCGCGACAATTCTTCGATGGCGATTACATACTCCACGTACCCCATGCCGGCGCCCGCGTATTCGCTGGGGAAGACTATCCCGAGCAATCCGAGCTTGCCAAGTTCCTTGATAATGGCTTGCGGAAATTCGCACGCCTCATCCCACTTCATGACATTAGGCGCGATCTCGCGCTCGGCAAATTCGCGAACGCTCTTCTTCAGTTGCTGCTGCTCGTCACTCAGTTGAAAATCCACGACTCCTCCAACCAGGCAAGACACCGTCTCACGCCCTCACGTCCGCCTGAGATTATTGTAGGTGACGAAAGAAAAACCCTTGAACCGACCGCCCGGTATGCGCACTGCCCCACCTTCATGAGACATGAAGCCTCACGCGGACAAAGAGGACGAAGGTAACAGGACTGCCTCAGCGAGAGATGGCGGCTTGCTCAGCTTCAGAAGATTCGATGGGAGAAAGAAACCGTTGAAATACTTCGTTGGAGAGCAGCCGTCCCCTCGGCGTCAAGGAAACGAAATCTCCGCGATGTTGCATCAACCCGCCTTCGACAAGCTCCGTGATCGTGGCGCGCGCAGTGTCGATGGCCTCGTCGCCAAATCTTTCGGAAAGACTTTTCAGGTCGACGCCGCACACCAGCCGCAATCCGAGAAAGAAACTCTCTTCCAACGCCGCCCGCGGGGTCACCACGGTTCGCGGCAAACTATTTCGCTGCAAACCAGCCTCACTCATGTATCGTTCCAGCGAATCGGCCGACGCGAATCGAACCTCCTCCACGTCCGGACAATCGGAAAGCAGCATCGAGTGCGCGTCCACGCCAAACCCGAAGTAGGGTTGCCGCGTCCAATACTTCAAGTTGTGCCGCGACTCAAAACCCTCACGCGCGAAGTTGGAAATCTCATACTGCGCAACCCCCACAGACTGCAACATGCCGCAAGCAGCAAGATAAAAATCCGCCATAGCATCTTCATCCGGAACGAAGTGCGCATGGTAGCGCGACCCTCCCGCCAATACCTCGCTTCCCAGCCGTGAATCTTCGTCAACCTCGAGCATGTAGACGCTCACATGCGGCGTGCCGGTCGCAATCGCTTCCATCACAGAAAACGCCCAGCTCTCCGTAGTCTGGTGCGGCAGCCCCGCAATGAGATCGATATTGATGTTCGAAATCCCTGCGGCGCGCAGGCGGGCGATATCCTCAAGCACGGTCGCGCGCTTGTGCTGCCGGCCAACCGACGCCACTTCTCGATCCACAAACGACTGAACTCCCAAACTCACGCGGTTCACCCCGCATCGTAGCAGGCTCTCTACAACACCCTCCGTCAATGTGCCGGGAGCGCATTCCACCGTGACCTCCGCGCCGGCTTCAACCTCAAACTCGTGCCGCACCGCGTTGAAGATTCGCTCGAGTTGCCCGGCATCGAGCACCGTCGGCGTCCCCCCGCCCAGGTAAATCGAATCGACCTTGCGCTCAAACTGCCCGCCCATCTCTGCCGCGACTTGCGGAGCTTTTTCAATATCGGCGCAAACCCGATCGACATACCGCTCAAACACCACCCGCGAAAACACGTCCGACGCGAAATTGCAATAGCTGCATTTCGTGCGGCAAAACGGAACGGAAATGTAGATCCCCAGCGGCACTCTTACCATTATCCCATCTGCAGTCGACGCACCGGCAGCAAACCTTTTCCATCTTCAAGCCCTATCCCGCCATCCATATTGAAGTACCGTATTGAAGTGCCGTAATTTAAACTACTCTGTAAGCAACCGCCTCACCGCCGTTCAAGAAACAGATGTCTCAGGAAGAAGAAGTATTAGGCAAAGCCTACGACAGCCGCCTGATGGCGCGGCTGTTGAAGTATCTCCGGCCCTATCGCTGGCAGGTCGCGCTCGCGCTGGCATCGATCGTCCTGAAATCTCTCGCCGACGTGCTCGGCCCCTACCTCACCAAGGTTGCCATCGATCGTTATCTCGCGCCCCAGGTCGTAGCTACGAGCACCTCCTCCGGCATATGGAGCTGGCTCAGCCCGCGCGCCACCACCGGTATCGCGCAGATCGCAGCGATTTATGTTGGACTTCTGATCTTCAGTTTCCTACTCGAGTTCCTGCAGACCTACTTCATGCAGTGGACCGGCCAGAAAGTAATGTTCGATCTCCGCCGCCAGATTTTTCGCCACCTGCAGCGCCTGCACGTCGCCTTCTACGACAAGAACCCCGTGGGTCGCCTGGTCACGCGCGTCACCACCGATGTGGACGCGTTGAACGAGATGTTCACCTCTGGCGTCGTCTCCATCTTCGAAGATCTTTTCGTGCTCTTCGGCATCTTGGGCGTCATGCTGTGCATGAACTGGAAGCTGGCCCTCATCACCTTCGCCGTGCTGCCCTTCATCGTTTATTCCACAAAGATTTTTCGCGATCGCGTGCGCGACTCCTACCGCCGCATACGCGTTGCCATCGCGCGCATCAACGCCTATCTGCAGGAGCACATCAGCGGAATGGTCGTGCTGCAACTCTTCAACCGCGAGCGCAAGGCCTACGACCGCTTCAAGGAAATTAATCGCGTTCACATGGAAGCCTACAAAGACGCGATCATGGCTTACTCGGTCTACTATCCGGCGGTCGAGATTCTCTCCGCGATTGCGATCGCCTGCGTAATCTGGTTCGGCGGCGGCAACATCATGCGGAACATCCGCGTCAACAGCGTTGCCGTGAGTTTCAATTCAAAGACGCTCGTTGCCTTCCGCCTGGTATCGACCGCCGCCTCGCTCGGCGTGCTGGTCGCCTTTATTCAATACGCGCTGCGGTTTTTCCGTCCGATCATGGACTTTAGCGAAAAATACAACATCCTGCAGTCCGCCATGGCCGCGAGCGAACGCATTTTCAAATTGCTCGACACGCCCGTGCAAGTGGTTTCGCCCGCTGTGACCAAGCGCTCCACTGGCCCCGGCCGCATCGAATTCGATCACGTCTGGTTCGCGTATCGGGAGGCCGAGCCCGGTAAGAATCATGTGGAAAAGACGAGCCATGTGGGGACGGCCGCCCTCGGCCGGCCGGCCGAGCAAAGCTCGGCAGGCTCGTCACTGTCCAAGCGCAGTAAAGCCGAGAGCAAATTCGCCCTCGACTGGGTCCTCCGCGACGTAACCTTTTCCATCGAACCCGGCGAAACCGTTGCCATCGTCGGACACACCGGCGCAGGCAAAACCACTCTCATCTCTCTCTTGCTGCGTTTTTACGATGTCCAGAAAGGCGCCGTCCGAATCGACGGCGTCGATGTCAAAGATATGGATCTCGCCGACCTGCGCAGCCGCTTCGGCGTCGTCCTGCAGGATCCATTTCTTTTCAGCGGCACCATCGGCGGAAACATTCGGCTCGGCACCACGCGCATCCAGGATGCCGATGTCGAAAAAGCCGCCGAAGACGTGAACCTCGCCGACTTCATTCGCACGCTGCCGAAAGGTTTCGACGAAGAAGTACGTGAGCGCGGCTCCACACTTTCGACAGGCCAGAAGCAGCTCATTTCGTTCGCCCGCGCTCTGGCTCACGAACCGAAGATTCTGATTCTCGACGAAGCCACCTCAAGCGTAGACACCGAAACCGAATTCCGCGTGCGCGACGCCCTCAGCCGCATGGTTGAAGGCCGCACCTCTCTCATCATCGCGCACCGTCTCTCGACCGTTCAGCGCGCCGATAAGATCATCGTCATGCACAAAGGCCAGGTGCGCGAAATGGGCACGCACCAACAACTCCTGGCCCAGCACGGCATCTATTTCAAACTGTACCAGCTGCAATACAAAGATCAGGAACTCAACGCCGGGCGCGAACCCTCACCCGCCAGCGCAGACGAGAAACCGGAAGTCACCGCCAGCGCGGACGATTAATCCCGATTGATAAACCGTAATTGGAACGCGTTTCCAGAGATGGATGTGTCAGAGCCAGTCGATTATAGGCAGCGCAAAGCGGCGCCAGACGGATGGTATCAGCGTGCGCCGTGCCGCAGTTCGTGGGAACTTTTTTCGGTTTGACTGCGGTGCAGCGTCCGATGCAACCACGAGCAAGCGTCCGGAGGACGCCTGAAAATAGCCCGGCGCGTTCAGCGCCGGGTAACCCGATCAATCGAGAAACCGCATCCCGTAGGGATGCCTGAACCCAAGCAAATTATTTCTTCGGCTGTGCCGACGGAGGCAAAATTCCATTCAGCCGCAAGTCCTGCGCCGCCGCTGCATAATGGTCGGCCCAACCGCCGGCAAGGAAGAGCGCTCCCATAGCACGCGGAAACTTGCGTCCACCGAAGAATTCGACGGTGTCGCCGAGCTTCGAATCGTCCATCTTGCTGAGCGCGTCACCACAAAAATCGTAGGAAGCGGTGGCCGCCGCGAGCAACTTGTCTTTGCTATCCGTGTCTTTAAGCTCGGCGACCGTCGGCGCGGGAACATCAGCCGTCTTGGAGCACAGGGAGTTGTTCGATTCAACAATGTGGACGACCAAATGTCCAAACGTCATCTGATCGGGAGTGGGCTTGTAATTGAACTTGTCGGCGGGCATCGCGGTAATGGCGCCGAGAACATTATTCCGCGAGCGCGGCAACAGCATGCGCAGCGACGCGGTCACTGGATCCTTAATTGGAGCGGCCGGTGCGGCAGATTGAATGGCAAATCCAAGGGCACCAGTGACGAGAAGACATGTCAGCAAAAGAATCTGTTTCACGAGAAACCTCCATGCGGCTTTAAGCATAAGCCGGAAAAGACCAAAATGCCCTACTAGGGGCCAGAAGCTGCTATCAATGCAGTCATGAGTTTGTAGAGCACAAACAATGTAGCCATGATGGAGATGGCGGTGGAGCGCTTCACTTTGCTGGTGCAAGAGAACCCGATGCCCATAAGTACCACCTTCCAGATGGAGAGTACATCCACGGTAGAGGCCATTTCACGGATGAAACTGCCCGTGGTCGCGGGGTCCAAGTAGAAGGCGAGATTGGTCACTCCAACTAGCTTGTTGAAAGCTGCAACCTCGGGTCTAATGCCGACGAGCAGCGTATTTATTCCTAGAGCGGCCTCCACTATGCTTGGAAGGCTGCCGTACACCATGATTGCGTAAGCGGTTTTAAAAGGAGTTTTGGCCCCAGCAGCGATTTTGAAGGTGGTCCAGACAGCTGTTGTCATTAAAAAAAAGCTAAACAAGGACACTACCGGGCTGCCGTAGGATGTGAAACGAAGTATTTTGCTAGAAAGGCTAATCTGTCTCGTTTGTTGTTCGGTCGAAAGCTTGTCAAATCGACCTCCCGATGAACTCGCAAACTGATTTCTGGTGACCTGCTCGAAGCCGACCTTGCGCTCCATCGCGAACGCTAGAGCCAAGGAGGAGATCGAGATGAGCAGCCATGGCACCCACCATGCGGCGCTACGACGCAAATCGGTAAAGGTTTTAGAAGGCGAGACAAAGGTGTCGAGGACGCGTGCGCCTTCGGACAACGGGGCGGGATCGGGAGGGAACACAGGCGCGACGGGCAACCCCGCGGATTGTCTTTCGGCATTTTCCGCGGCCGGGCGTTCTGCCTCAACCTTTTGCGCTACGAAGTATGGGTTCTTTGCGATTTCAATAGGCGGGCCGAACTGCTGTACCAACCTCTGTGGAATCTGCTCCTTGGTAGCATCTACCCTCCGGTAAGCGTACTCGTATAGCTCCAAGTCGGTGATCACTCCGTCCGGTGCAGCGCCGCCAGCACCATCGGCCTGTCCTGTCCTAAGGCCTTCAATCAGGTAGTGCGTAAACAGCGAATGTTTCGAATCGCCAACCACCCGGTCAGCTTCAATACCCACCTGAACTGCGTTGGTTGCGGTTATGACCACCTGGCCGAAGCCGCTCATGAATTCTGATTTTGTGTCGACCGTATCTATTCCCTTGCCAATTTTGGCGAATGCACCGCTGTAGCAGCAATCGAGGATCAGAATCTGTCGCTGGGAATAACATTGCTGCATCTCATTTCGAAGGAAATGGGCGTCAATGCCTAATACCGCAGGGTTCTTCTGGCGAGTATCCCGCACTGCAAGATACACAGTCCCGGATCTGCTCTTGATTCCGTGCCCGGAAAAGTAAAGGAGAATCGTATCTTCGGACCGCCGGTCGGTTAGGAAGTCGGATATGGCACTCCGGATCTCGACAAATGTCCGATCAAGCAGGCGTGTAACCGCGAATCCGCCTATCTGAGGGTCCTCCAGTAAGCCCGCGAGGTCGTTAACATCGTACTCCGGTGCGTGAAGACCTTTGAGTAAAGGATCCTCATATTGTTGGTTGCCAATGATGAGGGCGAATTTTGCTGTCATGGGAGACGGCTACTGTTGGCCTCTTGCTTGGCCAGAACTTTCATCATTTCGGCCAGATCCGCAGCCTTCCAATGTCCAGTCACCTCGTACTCGGGACCGCCAGTCGTTTGACGGATCTTGATGACGCGGCTTGGGTCGCGGCGGAGCCATTCAATGACAATCGTCAGCGCCTCTTTCAAGAGCTCAGGGGCGACCGCCACCAGGAACGATCCCACGGTCAAAGCTTCGCCGCTCTTGCTTCCAGGAGGCGCGGGCTCGGAGATGGCCTCGACAGAATCCGCTCTCAATGTGCGCAATTCTTCTTGCAGAACCCGCACCTCTTCGTCGATTCGCTCCGCAGGCAATTGAGCCTTCGAATATGCTTCCACTGTCATTCTGATTGCGGCACTTGACCTAGCCAAGTTTGACCTCCCGTGGCCAGCCCGACCTCTCTCGCCTGATGCAGGGCTGGCCTGCTCCGAAAGCCCTATTCAGGGACGGACGTAGCGGAGCAGCAGCCATATTCTGTTCCTCCTGCGAAACTGGGACGCCAAGGAATTCTAGTCGCGCTGGGGCTTTGAAACAAGCGCGCCGAAACAAGCGAATGTGTATCTCCAGATCACGCGGTTCACCGCCTATGCATCGCACGAGATGCGCACTCCCATCGCTCTCATTCACACCAAAGCGGAGCTGGCCTCGCGCCGGTCGCGAAACGAATCGGAATACAAAGACGCGCTGTAGCATATTCGGCTGGAAGCCGACCCTACGGCGCAGCTGATTGAGGCGCTTCTGACGCTAGCTCGCGCTGCCACCGAATTTCATCGAATATTTGCGATAGGGCTTAATCGAGTTTTCTTTTGAAGACACCAATCGACGCACCGGATTTGACGTGATATGACTTAGCGTAGTCTCCCCAAACATACTGAGCCTGCGGATCGGTCTCGTCGACGATCCCAACCATTTCATAGCGATCGGCAGCGTACTTGTGGGACCAGTCCAGTATGAATGTGCTTGATTCTGGACTAGCAATCCATGAACTGATGACTTGCACGAACACTATGTACTCAGGCCGGCTGTTTTCGATTTCTCGTGCCATGTCCTTCTGCATGTCCATTGCGTACTTCTGAGGTTCGACCAGAGGATAGGTATAAATGTAGCCGGTAGCCGAATGCCGCTTCGAGTAAAAGTAAATTTCCGGCTCCGAGCCGATCACGGCGATGCGAGCGTTTGGCGACGAGTGCTGCTTGAGATATTCGGAAATGACTTGCGCTTCAGGAAAGGGATTGCTGCCGTAAACAGCGCGGCTGGCGGCGAGTGGGGAAAGTCTGAAAAAAATATCGCTCTGGCCGGCGACGGAAACGGCTATCGCCGTGAGAAGAATGAGCAGGGGAACCGCAGTCGCGGCAGGGCTTGGCAGGTGTTCCGATAGTTCGTGCGCGGCCGAGGACACGGCAATCCCCACGAACAGACAAACGGCTGGAAGCACCAGTATGAAGTAATGCTGACGGAAATAGAAACCGGGACAAACTGCGGCCCAAGAGAAGAATAAAAAGCCAATTGCGAAGATTGCGTGCCGCCAAGTGCGAGAGTCCCACGCTAAGGCGGCAAGACCGATTGCGGCAAGAATCCAAACAAATGCAACGGGCTCGACGACAGAAAACGCCATCGTCGAAAATTGTTGCCATCCTTCGAAAAAGATCAATGCCGAGGCGTACTGAGCCCCATAGGAAAAAGTCCAGAACCACATTTTCCCGAGCGTCCCTGCGAAGAACAAAACCACACAAGTGACTGTGAGCGGAATGATGGCGCCAGCACCGTAGATTCCAAGACGGCGAGCCAAGCCACGCCAATCCTTCCCCGTGCGCCATTCCATCGCAATCGAGAATAATGAGCCGAACAATACGAAGAAAACACCGGGCTGCTTGCACAGGAAACCCAGGCCAAGCAGAAGTCCGCTCAAGAAGTACAAAGTATTTCGTTTGGATTCGATGGCGTGGAGCAGGATGAAAATTCCTGCCAAAGCTGCGAGCACCACAAAGTGAGTTGCATGGCCTGCCAGGCCCAATACCGATTCGCCGGTGGAAAGCAGCGCGTAGCTCGATCCAGCGGCTAGGCCTGCAAGCGGGCCGAATAATTTCTTGGCCAGCAGGAATAACAAAATCACAGTTGCAGCGTTGGCGAGGAGCAACCCTGCGTGAATGCCGGCAGGTGATTCGCCAAACGCCGCCATGATGAGAGCGTAGGCCGCGTAGGTGCCGGGCAACTTCATGTTGTAGGCAAGGCTGTAAGGGGCTATGCCCTGCAGCACAAGTTGTCCCGAGTATGCATACTCTCCTTCATCGCGCTCCAGCGGAAAATTTAGTAAGCGGATGCGAATCAGCGAGAAAAACAGGATTACGATTGTCAGCAGCACAACACACCAGCGCGGAGAGATGCCCGGCGATTTTGAGGTTGTCTTCGCTACCTCGACCCTGGCAAGTTCGAGCTTTGCGACTTCGGGTTTTGTGCTGCTGGGTTTTGCGGCTTGTGACCGCCGCCGGGGGTTCCTGCTCATCGGAAGTCGAACTCAGTTGGCAAGAGTTGTTAAGAGTAACCGAGAGTTTGTCGATCAATTGTTAACGGGAGATTACAGTCAGGTTAAAGTTTCCGCACGCAACGTTCCGCGGCCGTTTCCCAAGTTATTCTTACTTCTGCCGTCTTACCTCGGCCTTCTTCGAATTCCTATGCCCGCTGCAAAGACGACCAGGCACCGTAGAAAACGTTCACGACCCGCGCCCAAACCTGCCCCGGGACCACGTCTGATCCTGCGACCGGTCGAGACGGCGCCGGTCACTTCCGCTCCTACTTTTGCGCGGCTGCGTGTTGCCCCTGCGATTCTGCTGGCGTTGCTGACGTTCAGTATCTACTTTCAAATTCTTCACCATCCATTTTCGAACTACGATGACGGGGAGTATGTCACCGACAACCCGGACGTTCAGCATGGGATCAGCCCTGCTGCGCTGCATTGGGCAATAACCTCGACCGAGCACGGCAACTGGCATCCCATGACGTGGCTTTCTCACGCCCTGGATTGGCAAATCTTTGGCAACAACGCCGGGGGGCACCACGGCACGAGTTTGTTGCTGCACATATTGAATGCCCTTCTGCTGTTCATCTTTCTCGCTCAGGTCACCGGATCGACTGTGCGAAGTTTGTTTGCGGCTGCTCTTTTTGCGGTCCATCCGATCAATGTTGAGAGTGTGGCCTGGGTGGCCGAGCGAAAGAATGTGTTGTGTACGTTGTTTTTTCTGCTGGCGCTGATGGCCTATTCGCGCTATTCGCGGCGCCCCAGCGTAATTCGTTACCTGTTCGTCGCGCTGCTCTTCGCCTTCGCTTTGGCGGCGAAGCCGATGGCGGTCACTTTTCCTTTCGTCCTTCTATTGCTCGACTACTGGCCCCTGCAGCGCATTCAAAACTGGAGCGGTCCGTCACTTGTATTTCCCACACCGCAGTTTCCAGCATGGAAAATTGCGCTGGAAAAGTTGCCCCTGCTGGCGCTGAGTGTTGGCGATTGCCTGCTTACGCTGATTGCACAGAACAAAGTAAACGCCATCAAGTCCGTCACCAAGTTTTCCCTGTCCGCGCGCCTGGCAAATGCGGTTGTTTCTTATGCGGCGTACTTGTGGAAGGCTGTGTGGCCGCTCCATTTGGCTGTATTTTACCCGCACTTCGCGGGACGGCTCGCGGCGTGGCAAGTGGCACTGTGCGCACTCTTCCTCGGTGGCGTCAGCGCATGGGTGTGGCGCGAACGTTCGCGCCCTTACCTGATCATGGGCTGGTGTTGGTTTCTTGGGACGATGGTGCCGGTGATCGGGCTGATTCAAGTTGGCGACCAGGGAATGGCGGATCGGTACGCTTATCTTCCCCTGATCGGTATTTTTGTCGCCACAGTTTGGGGTCTCACTGATTTGGCCCAAAGTGCAAAGCGCGAGGTCCGTGTTTCCGCGGCAGTCGCGGCGGCCACGGTGCTGGTGCTATTTTCCCTGCTGGCGTGGCGGCAAGCGCGCACATGGCGAAGCTCGCTCGATCTCTGGTCGCAGGCTGTTGCGGTCGACCCGACCAACTTTGTAGCTGAGGATGTCGTCGGCTCGGAGATTCTTCTCAGCGCTCTGAACAAGGGAGTGCCTTACTCCAACGAGGCTCAAGCGCACTTCCAGCGGGCGCTTCGAATCAATCCAAGGGACTCCGAGGCGCTTCTTAACGTCGGCGCCGATCTTCAAACGCACGGACAGGTGCAGGAAGCAATCGCGAAGTACAAAGAGGCGCTGGAATACGCGCAAGATCCATCGATCAAGGGAAGAATTCTCACCGACTTAGGATCGGCCTACGAGCGGCTGTTCGACTTGACCACGGCCCGGCAATACTATCGCGAGGCGCTGCAGTTGGGTCCCAAGAACGCGCCAGCGGCCTTCACCGGTTTCGCCAGAACTTACACGGATGAACAGATCGTGGACCTTACGCGCAATCTTGCCGCGCAACCCACGGCGCAGGGTTACTGGAAGCTGGGACAGTTGCAAGAAAGCGTCGCATCTAACAGTGATGCTATCGCTTCTTACCGGCGCGCGTTGCAGATCGACGCCAAGTTTCAACCTGCTCAAGATGCATTGGATCGTCTGGCGAAAAGCTCCGCACAACAAGATCGGCTGGCGCTAAAGTGATGTCTCTACGCTATTGTGGTGAGCTACTGCTCTGCGTCTGCCCTGTCGGCGTCTGAACTGAGGGTGTCTGCTGACTTGAAGAATCGGCTGAATTTTTTTGCGCAGCAAAAACCGGTGTGGATGGCGTTGGGCCTTTGACTTCGACGCTGCCATCGTAGTTTGCCGAATAAAAAAACAACCAGTCTTTGTAGTGATTTTTGTGGTTGAACTCGCGAATTGTTTTTTTCGGGCTGGAACTCGCTACGCCCATGATTACACCGCCCCCAAAACTCGCACTACTCCCCGGAGCGGCCGGGGAAGCGGCAGCCTGGGGCGTAGGGCTGCCTTGTGAACCAGCCTGTGCGTTCTGACCGCCTGTCGAGTCCTGTGGATTAGCTTCGGTTGAGGAAGCATTCGAAAAAATTTCCGCCGCAGTGTTCGCGCTACCGCCGGATGGTACGCTTGGTGTATTGGAACCGGAACCCTGCGCGGCGATGTCGTTCATGTGCAGCAGCCGAAAATCTTTCCCGGTGATGGGATCCTTGTAGCGCCGGCGCAGATAGCGGTTCCCAGTAGCGTGCTCCAGTTGATCCAGCGTCAAGGGAAAGTTCCCGGTATGCTTGGCATAAGAACGAATCGCACGGCGGTACTCCATCCCTCGATGGATCAATTCTTCTTCCTGATCTCGCTTGATCTGGAGTGTAATCATCGGAGCCACGACAGCCGCTGCGATCACTAGCAGAGAAGCTGTCAGCAACAGCGTCAGCAGGACGTAGCCCCGCTCCCGTTCTGGAGGATGACTTCGAAAGCGAAGACTGCGCGCAGCGAACGCAAGCCCGGTCACGTGAAAATCCCTGATCAAAAGTTGTACTTCAGCCCCAGTTGAAGCGTTCGAGGGCGGTGCGAGTCTACCGGCCTGAGAAAGGCGCTGCCGGTGGTGCAATCCACATTGATTGGCGTTGCCCCCGGAGAGCCGATCACCGGCGTCAGGCCGCCGGCCGCGGAGTTGTATACGCCGCCGTAGCACCCGATGATATTCGACGCCGTGTCACCAATATTCGGATTGAAAATCCGGAACTCGGTGTGATTGAACACGTTGAAGAGTTCTACGCGGAACTCCATGGCGCTGCCTTCGGTGATTTTGAAATGCTTCAGCAGGTTCATATCAAAATTCAGCCGGTGTGGGTTGTTCAGGAAGTTGCGTCCTGCATCGCCGAAGGTAAGCCCCGTCGGCGCCACGAACGCGGCGGGATTATACAAAAGTGGGCCGACGCTGGAGGCGTTAAAACGCCGCGGCACAGGAGCGTGCGGATCGCCGATGACATCAGGGAAGGAACCCACGCCGGCTCCGTTTGCCACGCCAGCGTTGTCCGGCGCGGAAATTCCGGCGTTGCCGCCGCCATTGATTACGGTGAAGGGAGTACCCGATTGAAATGCGGTGATACCGGATAATTCCCAACCATCTAGCAAGGCACGCAGGATTCGCGAATCGCTTTGCACCGGAGGCTTCGTGTCATTTTTATCTTTATCGTTATCACCGCCGTCAGATGCGGGCGTGGAGCGGAAGGCCGATCGCTCCAGCGCTCCGCTGAACTTGGGAAAAGCGTAGATGTAGTTCACGCTGAACGAGTGGCGCTGGTCGAAATTGGAGCTTGCCCAGTTGGATTTGATGTTGGCCGAATTTACAAAGGACGCGTCGGAACGGTCCGAGGAATCATCAAACGAGTGGCTATAAGTGTAGGAAGCGCCGACGGTGAGAGGTCCTCTCGTTCGGCGAATCGTGGCTTGCAGCGCGTGGTATTGGGAATCGGCAATGTTTTCCAACGAGAGCACTCGACCCATCCCGGGTGCGAACGTGCGCAGCGAATTGGGATTCGGCAGTACGACACTAGGATTGGAGATGAGCGCCGGACTAAGCGAATAGCAAGCTGCTACCAGGTTCGGCCATGCTGCCTCGTGGGGCGTAACCGAGACGGGAGTCGGTGTTAGTTGTCCGATGGGATTTTGCCCGACGGTGAAGCTCCCAGCGCTTCCATTGGGTCCTGGGTTGTAACTGTTACAGTCCTGGACTGTAATCGGTTGGCCGGGAGCGTAAGGATTGCCAGCAAGAAAAATCCCCTCGGGACCGGTCGGCGGCACGTTCAATTGATTCAGCTGCAGCTCCGCCGAAAGATGCGTTCCCTTGCTGCCAACGTAGGCCACTGTCGCCACCATGTCCTTGGGAAGCTGGCGTTGCACACTAAAGCTCCACTGCTGCGCGTAGGCCCAAGTTGTTTTCGTGGGAATGGAAGTTACGTCAATAGGAAATGCGGCGCCTGTTGCCGTACCGCCGCCATTTTCGCCAATCCCCACATAGCCCTCGGTGGGGTTTAGCTGAGTCATGGTGAGATTGAGCGGTGGACCACCTTCAAGCGAGCCAGTGTTGGCTTCTTTTGGAGTACCGTGCTCGTAAAACATTCCGTAGCCGCCGCGAATAGAGGTTTTCCCGTCGCCTTTCGGGTCCCAGGCAAAGCCAATTCGCGGCGCTGGATTGAAGATGTGACTGCTCATGCAACTCACGGGGACGCCGTTCTTGCCGCATTGCACCAAACCGTTGATGACCGCTGGATTCAAGCCCATCAGCGGATTGATCGCGTTCAAAGGCACTGGTTGACCATTTTGAACGGAGATCAGAGCGCCAGTCCCAGGGTCAACACCCACTGTTGTGCCAGCGGCCGCCTGCTGCTGCAACTGCTGAGCGAATACGCTCGGTTCCCAATTCCAGGCATTCAAATTCTTCTCGTGGTAGTTGCCGAACAAGCTAAAGCGCACGCCGAGATTGACCGTCAAGCGATGCGTAACTCGCCAGTCGTCTTGCACATAAGGTTCGGCGATCCAGTAATTGTTGTAATACTTGAGTTGAGCGCTGTCCTGCTGGTAGCTGGCAACAGCGGTGCTGCTGCTGTTGATGTCTCCAAGAAAGTTAGCGAAGGCGTTGCCCGTACCGGGCTGGGTGAAATTCGAAAAACCCAATAGGCCCTGTACGTCACCGGTGGCCGAACCGATCGCGCCATTGGTTTCGCTGCGGCGGGCATTCACGGCCTGAATACCAAACTGCAGGGTATGAGTTTTGATCGCCTTGGTGACGTTGTCAGCCAAGCTGTACGTGGGATTGGTGTGCTCCCATGGTTCGTAAGAAGTGTCGACGGCGAATCCGTTGCCACCATATGCGGCGTTAGTTCCACCAAACAGCAGACCCGGCAGCTTGCCTCCGAAACCGTTATTGAAAATGTAGCCGATGCCGCAAGCCGTCGTCGTTCCGCCGGTTCCCGTTCCGCAGCCGCGCGGATCGGGCAGGGCTGCCTGCAAGTTGCCTCCGGGGCCGTTCGCATCCTTTAAAGTGATGTTCGAATTTACGTAGCTGATGACAAACTCATTGAGGAGCGATGGCGAAACCGCATCCGTCAACCGGACCACCATGCTTGTCCCCGGGCCGTTGAGTTTGTTTTCGACAGTGGGGAAACTCTGCTCGTGAACCGCCGCCGTCTGCAGATATCCCCACTGCGGAACCGGGGTGGTGGTATTCCACGAATCGTGGATGTAGCGGAATGCAACCGAAAGATTGTCGGTGAAATGATGGTCGAAGCGTCCCAGCTCTTCGCGCCAATACGTGGGAGGAGAAACCACCGCAACGTAACAGGGCATCAAGAGTTGTCCCGTTTGTACGTTCGGCTGACCGACGAGGCTCGAGTTGCATCCGGTCGTGGAGTTCGGTGGCGGGATCAACGCGTTCATCAGAGCGACGCTATCCGGATTGAGCTGCGGGGTGCCAGGGAAACTCGTCTGCCCAAGTTGATTGCCGACGTACGTCAACAACTGGTTCGTTCCCACCGAACCACCGGACGGGCAATCGGGAAAGGACTGTCGGCGGAATGTCGCCTGCGTTCCGGGCAAAGCCGGAGGACAAACGTCGCTGAAGTCCCCGGCGCGTTCGGCGAGGGTGGGAACGGCCTGATTGAAGTCTCCCGGTTCGTCGCCTGGACCCAGAGGTGACTTTTCCAAACGGAACTCTTCCGACCAGAAGAAAAATGTTTTCTTCTTCGCCTTGGAGAAGGTGAGGGGACCGCCCAGCGTGAAACCGAAATCCTGTCTCCGATAAAGCGGAGCTTTCCCCGGCGGGTCGAAATAGTTTCGCGCGTTGAAGAATTCATTTCGCAAAAACTCATAGCCCCCGCCATGGAATTCCGGCGTGCCCGACTTGGTGGTGACCAGAACCGTTCCTGAAGCAGTGCGGCCGTACTGTGCACCATAGTTCGAAGTCAACACCTTCACTTCAGAAATTGCATCCAGGCTGGGGTAAACCATCAACGTGCTCTCTGCGCCGTTGAGCCCGGCATTCAACACGTCGCTGCCATCCACGTCGAAGTTGTTGTATTCCACGCGGCCGCCGTTAACGCTGTATTTCACGCTACCTGCGACGCCAACCTTGGCTTCGTCCTGTCCCGTCTGGTTGCTTACGCCGGGAGCAAGGGCAATGAGCTGGGTGAAGTTGCGACCATTCAATCCGGTCTCGAGAACTTCTTTTTCCGTGATCGTGCCTTCGAGGTGCGCGCTTTGCGTTTCTACCGACGCGGCATTGGAAGCTTCCACATTTACTTCCGTCTTCGCACTCGGCGGCTGAAGTGTAGCGTCAATCTCCACGCTCTGGTCGGCAGTCAGCGTGAGGTCAGTTTCGAAGGCCGCAAAGCCAGCGGCGGAAACGCTCAACTTATATTGTCCGGGCACAAGCCCATTGAGAACGTACTGCCCGTGCGCATTGACGGTTGCAGTCACCTGGCCGGCGCTGCCGGTTGCGGTTGCCGCTCCTCCCTGGATCACGGCGTTCGATTGGTCGGTCACACTGCCGTAAACGGCAGCTTTACCCTTTTGCGCGGTAACGGAAAAACTCTGAGGCGCAACGACCGTACTTGCGGCCGGATTTTGTACAGGGTTTTGTGTGGGCACTTGCGTTGGATTTTGCGCCGGAGTCTGTGCAGGATTCTGCGTCGAGTTCTGGACCGGAGTTTGAGCCGGTTCGGCGGCGGGCGCTTGTCCTTGAGTTTCTGGGGTTGGCGGAGTCGCCGGAGGAACCTCCGCTGGAGTCGGCGCTGCTTCCACCGGCTTCGGAGTAAAGGCTAGAACCGCATCGACTTCCTGAACCAAATTACTCGACACGGAGACTTGGACTTCGAAGGGCTGAAATCCGGCCGCGGTGATCTTGACGTCATAGGTACCCGAGTTCAGTCCGCTGATGTTGAATTCGCCGTTGATGTCAGTGGTTGCGCCCTGGGCGCCTCCCTTGCCTTCCACCGCGATCGTCGCTCCGGGAACGGGCGAGCCCGAGGGAACAACCACGATCCCGTGCATTGAGGCGTTCCCTTTCTGCGGCAGCGCGAAGCTGCTCGAGCTGGCGATCAGAATTGCCCAGACAAAAAGGAATCGGCAAAATCTCACGAACACACTCCCAGAAATGGCGTTGGGGCGCGAGAGCCCAGAAGGATTCTGAATTTCGTTGGAACGATGGCTCGAACTTAAGACGTACAAACGTACCGATGGATTGTTACAGAACGATGAAGGAGAAATTAATTTCCAGTGACATGCGCACCCGAAGCATCTGAGTCAGTTGGCTTCCAAGCACCTCAATTTCGGCAGCTCGACCCCGCGGCTAGAGCGGAACTTTAGATGGGTTCCATCGGGAAATCTAATACCTTCTGTTTACTCTACAGCTTCGAGCGTCCGTGTTATGGGCCATTCTGCACAGCAAGGACCGGTTTAACCCGCGCATGTATGTTTTAGCAAACGCACAAGAATACGCCCCTGTTTTCCACGAAACTTAACTTCTGTTCATTCCGTCCGAACCGTAAATTCATTCGAGTTTAATACTGCCGTCATCGTGGCTTAACAGATTTTCGGGATAGTTGCTTCGCGCCAGGAATTGGAAAATTCTCGTGCGCTTCCCCATCAACTCTGACCTGCACATTCGCAAATTTCCTGGCGCACCTGTAAATGCAAGGGCGCTGTGACGGGGCAATCCCCCATAACTCTAGGAACTAAAGCAACAAGGAGAAAATCGAAATGAAGAAGAAAATGCTAGTGGTGGCACTGGCGCTGACCGCGTCGATCTTCGCCACCACAAACGTCTTCGGACAGACGCCCTGCAGCAGCGGCGTCAACATTCAATTCAATGCGGTCGGCTCGTCCGCTCAGGCCAACTCGTTCGCCCAGGCAGCACGCGCGCTGACCCAGAGCGGCACCAGCTACAACCTGCTCTCCACTTCCAAGGGCGCAAAGGTTTTCGACAAGCGCACCAATCCAACGAATCCCATCAGCGATAGCGCCAACCCGTTCTGGGTTATTTGGGACTTCGGCGCGACCTGCAACGCGTACGCTTACTGGACGATCGACTCAGGTGCCGGCGTGAAAGACTTCTTCGCCTACGAGAAGTTCACTGCCAGCGCAAACAGCAACAAAGTTTATACGGCCTTGGCTGCCGCTTACGGCCAGATCACCACCAGCAGCATTAACGCCGGCACCGAGAACCAAGTCGGCGGCCTGGCTGACACAGTGGGTCCTACCGACCCTGGCTTCCTCGCAATTGTCGCCAAACTCAATGTGACGCCAGAAACACGCGTGAATGTCGCAGGCAACCAACCATCGCCAGCTTATTGCGGCAACCTTACCACCACAACCACCGGCTATCTCACTCAGTGGCAATGCTACTTCAACGTGGGCGCCACCGACATCCGTCCGGAAGACGCGCTCTACGCAACCACTCGCGGTCTCACGTCGTATAACGGCTATGACGTTGCCGCCAGCGGCACCGAGAACGCTGTCACGAAAGTCGGCACGGGCCAGTTGACCGGTCTGGGCTATAACACTGCCGGCAACGGCACCTGCACGGGTGCGGCGACCGTGGGCTGCCCAATTACAGACTCATTCAATCAGGCCAAAACGTTTAACGTAGTTAAGTTTGCGCTGAGCGGCACGGATCCAATCTCGGGCGGAACTCTGCCCGCCTACACGACCGTTTCCACTGGAGCTGAGCCGGTTCTCGTGTTTGCACATAACGGCACCGTCCTTGGAACGCAGAGCGGCGGCACCTACGTTTACAACGACATCAACAAACAAATCCTGTCCCAGATATTTTCGGGCTGGACTCATTGCACCGGCGATCTGCTGACCACCAGCGCCCCCGGTCCCGGATCTCCCATCCAGGTGGTCGAGCGCGAACCGCTCTCTGGCACCTACAACACGTTTGAGTTCACTGCGGTGCGTACTCTGGCGGGCAGCGCCAATCCGTTTTTCGCTCCTACCGGCACGGGCACCAGCCTGCCGCCCGAGAGCAACGCGTATACCGGACAGGAACAGTTCAACAATCCCGCCAGCTATCCCGGCGGAAACGGAAGCGCTTGCCCGCTCACCGGCGGATATCCGCAAGCGAACTGCTTCAATCCTTTGTTCCTTACAAATCCCAACAGCGCGTGCCCCGGCGGCTCGGACAACCTCCCTGTGCGTCTCCGCGCAATCGGAACGGGTGAGGAAGTCAAAGCCACCGTCGGAACCTATAACACGGGCGCGGGCAATGCGACCGTTGACAACAGCCTTGGTTATGCGTTCTGGGGTTACGGCAACTTCCAACCGCTGTGCAACGCAACCGGTGGAACCACCACTTGCCCCGGCAGCTATATCGGCCACTATCTTACGGTAGACGCCATCGATCCGCTGTTCACCACCGAGGGCGGTGCGCTCGATTCGACGCCAAATCCAGCGGGCGCTTATAACCCGCCGTATTGCAACGTCACCGGTACTTCACAAACCTGCTTCTCGATTCCGTTCACGCATATTAAGGACGGGAAGTACCCGCTGTGGAGCTTGTTGCGAATTGTTACCTTCGCCCCTGTGTCCGCCAAGGTCAAAACCTGGCCTGCGGTTCTGGACATGGTTGCGCAGGAGCAGATCCAAACCGCCAGCGATGGTCTTTCGGATTTTGTTCCGTTCCTGACCAACCTGACGGGCGGCAGCGGCGTGTGGACGGGTAATCTCAATCTGTTCGTCTATCGCTCACACTACAAGCAGACTGGGAGCACCGTCACCCCGGCTAACGGCCACAAGGCCTGCGCTGGCGTTTTCACCGGCATCAGCTTGCAGGGAGGCAGCAGTCACTCTTCCACCTGCCTGGTTGACTTCGGTAGTGATGTCGGCGGTTCGGTTCTGACCGTTCAATCCGATGTCGACTGGATCACTGACTGGAGCACCGAAGAATTCGGCGACCACCAGTAAGAGTTAAACCTGTTGTGTGCCGGGTGGAGAAGCGGTAATTGCCGCTTCTCCACCCGGCAGTTCTGTTAGCTTCCTACCGCGGAGAGGAAGCCGGAAATCTTTCGAGCTTCACAGTTTTCCCGCCGACAGGAGTTCCGAGGCGTGCACTTTGTATAGCTGTTAGAGAGTTGAGACTTTGAACGCAGTCCGTATTCAGGAGATTCCTTGGTGCAGTCGATTCAATTCAAACTGAACATTCGCAATCGTGGAGCGGTGGGGAGAGCCTGCGCCTTAGCTTTAATTTTTCTAATTGCAACCGGAGCGACAAATCGCGCATGGGCGCGGCAGACGGCGCAGAACGCACAGTCTGCTCCTTCGTCGGCCGTGGCGCCCGCGCCTGCAGAGCGAGTTCCAGAGACACACCCTCCTGCCGGTGATGATGCGAAGAGCCCGAGTAGCGTCTCCGCTCCGGCACTCCCTGCTGGCATCGATCAGGAAAAACGAATTCCGCTTTACGAAACGATTCAGGAAGACTGGAGTTCGCTGAGTATCGGCACGAGCAAACTCGAACCCGAGCCGCCGCTGGTAGCCCAGACAGACGAAGGCGAAGGTTTCACGCGGACGCTGGTCCAAATGAAATGGCGCCCCGGCGATCCGCTGGATGTATATGTGATCCTGCCGAAAGGTGTGAAAAAACCGCCGGCCGTACTCTACCTTTATGGCTACAAAGACGACACAGATCGATTTAAGGACAATCGCTGGTGCCAGAGGGTAACTAGCGGAGGGTTCGCGGCAGTGGGCTTCGTCTCCGCGCTGAGCGGGCATCGATTTCACGACCGTCCGATGCGGCAATGGTTTGTCAGCGAGTTGCAGGAGTCGCTGGGCAGCACTGTTCACGACGTGAAGTTCATTCTCGACTATCTCGCGCAACGCGGAGACATCGATATGAACCGCATCGGCATGTTCGGCCAATCCTCGGGAGGCACGATCGCAATTCTGGCCGCAGCCGCCGATCCGCGGATTAAGGCTGTAGACGTGCTCGATCCCTGGGGCGATTGGCCGGTTTGGCTGGCGCAGTCCTGGGTCGTGAATCAGGATCCCGATCACGCGAACTTCACCGACGCAGATTTTCTTGAACGTGTAGCGCCCCTCGATCCAGTGAAGTGGTTGCCGACGCTGAAAACCAGGCGCATCCGGATTCAGCAGGTGATGGACAACACGGCGACACCGGATGTCTCCAAGAATGCGATTAAGAAAGCCGCGCCCAAGCGGGCCGAGGTGGTGCGTTACGACCACCTCAGCCAGTTCGCGGATATTGCGAGCCACGGCAAGCTTTTCGAATGGGTCAAGGTGCAACTCAAGGCCACACCCTCGCCGGGCCCGCAAAAACGATCCGCGGTTGCCCAGCGGATTGCGCCAAGTGTCAGCAAAACCGGTTCGGCAGGAACACCGCGCTAAGACCCTTCAGAGCAGCGAGATTTTCTTGGACGCGCGATTTCTGTCTGTCGAAGTGAAATAAGGAGCTCACATTTTGAAACGTATTCATCTTTTGGGTGTCTGCCTGGTTCTCACTCTGCTAACCGTAGGTTGCGCCAGCACCACGAAGAAGACGACGACCACCACGCCCCCACCTGGCAACTCGTCAGAACTGCAGGTAACCACGCCCGCCACCAGTCCTACCATTGACGCGGGTCAGGCAGTCACGATCACGTCCAATCAGGCGGCCATATGGAGTGTTCAAAACGCTAGCGGCTTTGGCAAGGCCTTCGGCGCACTCAGCAATACGACTACTCCGACCACGAACGTCACTTATACCGCGCCGGTCAGCTTGGTGGGGCCCGGAGGGGGAACAATTTCCTCTGGACAGGTTTCCGTCGTGGCAACTTCCGCAACCGACAGCACGCAATCCGCCAGCATCATCGTCTTCATCAACGCTCTGCCTACGCTTAATACGAGTCTAACCAGCAACGCAGACTGCAGTTACGACCCGACCCTGACCAACAACGACGGCACCGCCGGAACGGCCTACGTGCCTCAAGGGCAAAACACCAACTTCCTTAAAGTCTCTGGTGGAACTCCGCCCTACACATGGAGCATCGCTTCCGGTTCTCTTCCCATCGGATTGAGCCTGGGGGTGGGAACCGCGCCGAACGGATCATCTCAATGCACCTCAGGCTGTGCGTTCTTGTTCGGAACACCTTCCAGCGTCGGTTGTTCTAAGCTCCAACTCCAGGTGACCGATGCGGCGGGGTCCATCGCCATGTCTAACTCGATCTTTGTTGTAATAACACCACCACCCCTGAAAATTCAGGCTCCCAACTATCCGGATTGGGTTCAGGGAGTTCCCTACGCACCCACCGTATTTTCAGTTTCTGGAGGCAAGCTTCCTTATACGTGGAGCCAGGAACAGTTTGCCCCCCTACCCACAGGACTCAACCTAACCCAGGTAACGAACAACAGCGCGGCTGCCTACATATCCGGCACGCCCACCGCCATTGCCGGCCCGCCGAGCCTGATGGTCACCGACTCGCAAACTCCGTACCCCGCGTTGGGTACGATAACGCTCAATCAAAACCTGGACTTCACTCAGCCGCCTTGCACACCGTCAATTGGAGGAGGCACTTTCAACGCCACCTTGCTCGGCACCTACACATTCCTGTTGCGCGGTTTTGATGCGAATGGGCCTGTGGTAATGGCTGGCAGTTTTACGGCCGATGGCGCAGGGAATGTGAAAGCTGGAGTCGAAGACATCACGCGTAGCACGAGCGCGGGTTCGCAAGCAGATGTCGCCGTCAGCGGTTCCTACTCCGTGTTTGACCAGCAGCAGGTCTTTGGTCAGGTCGGCTGCGTCACGTTGACGGGCGGCTCCGGCGCCAACGCCTTCACCAGCACATTCACCATCAGTCTAGGTGGTTGCACAACTTCGTTGGATCCCATCCGCGGCGAGTGCCTGGCGTCTCAGGGCACAGCAGGAGTATTCACCACCGGCCGAATGATGGAATTTGACAATACCGGGACGCGCGCTTCCGGCATCCTCCGCATGCAGGATACGACCGCTTTCTCCGGCGGGCTGAGCGGCACCTACGCGTTCGGCCTGAGCGGCTGGGACTCCGTGGGTAAGCGGTACGCCGCCGCGGGTTCGGTGAGTTCGAGTTCGGGCACGCTAAGTTCCGCCGCCGACATTAACGATGGTGGAGTGCTGCAGTCAGCCCTCACCGGCGGCACGGGAAGCTCCGCGATTGACTCGGGGAACGGGCCAACTACCGGCCGAGGAACTGCCACCTTGAGTGTGGGCAGCGCATCGCTCGATCTTGCTTTCTATACGGTCAGCGCGCACGAAGTGATGTTGGCCAGCACAGGAACGCTGAGCCCTGCGAATCCACTGCTGAGTGGAGAAGCAATCACCGCGTCTGGCCCCTTCAGCGCACTTTCGTTGCAGAACAGCCACATGTTCCACACTGCCGGCCTTGGTTCGGGTCCAGACGTGAGCATCGGCATCTTAAGTTTTGACGGTGTGAGTTCCGTCAGCGGCACGCAATACGAAGACAATGCCGCCACTCTCGGTACGACCGCACTCTCAGGCAGCTATACGGTCGACTCGAGCACCGGCCGTGTCGCGTTCGTGCCATCGCAAACAAATCCCCAGAGCCTTGGAGACCATCCTCTTGTCATCTACGCGATCCCGGTGCCAAGTTCCCTGACACGCCAGAATTGCGTCACCCTGGCGAGCTGCGTAACTGGGTTTCTGGTGAGCACAGACGAATCCGCCCAGGCTGGCCTTTTGGAATTTCAGACGCCGACCCTCGGGCCGCCACCGCCTTTTTCCAATCTTTACTTAGCGGGATATTACTTTTACGGTACGGACGAGACTTTGAATGCGGCCACGCCGCTCATTAACGGTGCGGCGGATGCAAATCCCACCGGTGCCGCATACGGCGGCGTTCAAAGTGTGAACTACTCCACCAACTCTTTTTACTGCCAGGTGGAACCAGCCTGCGCTCTTCTTCATCCCAATGACCCGCTCTCAATTGGCGGGACTTATTCCGTGAGCAGCAATGGCACGGCAACAATTGGCGGTGAGACCGTCGCGGTCACAAACGGCAATGTAATTTTCTATATCGATGAATCGCCGATTAACACAACCCCCTCAGTGATGGTAGAAGAGCAGTAGCAATATCTAGAAGATAGGCGAGAAACGCCGGTAGCGCCGGAACTCGATAGAGACCATCGTCCCTGATCTCATCCGGCAGGGTACATCGCGGTGTCCTTAACAGAAGCATTCTGTCTAGGAGGACACCATGTTCGCCGATACCTTGCATTCGTCCTGGGCGGAGCGTTCGCGCCGCCGTTGGACAACATTAACTTCGTTCGGGTTGCAAGCCCTGGTGACCGGTCTCTTGCTGCTTCTGCCGCTGCTCCAGCCAATGGGCTTGCCAACATTCCGTCAGCTCACCGCTCCGATCAATTTGGGGCAACCCATTGGGGAACCTCCAGCCCATGTGCGCATCAGTGGAACGACAGTCACGCCAAGTACTTCGCCGGTCATCTTCTTGAGGCAGCCAAGTAGCATTCCGCACGGACTACCATCCACCACCGATGATGGCCCGCCGTCGATTGGATTGCCTGGTCCATCTACTCCCGGTGGTCCGGGCCCGGATGGTCCGGTCGGCGTGCTCAATTCGTTGGGGACCGGCGTGCCAGTTCTTCCAGTGACGCCAAAGCCGGCGGCTGTCGCTCCGATTCGCGTTTCGAGTATTAGTGAGGGCAATCTAACGCGCAAAGTTCAGCCTGCGTATCCTCCGCTGGCTCGAAGCGCGCGCATTCAGGGTGTAGTGGTGCTGCAAGCGGTGATCAGCAAAGAGGGAACGATCAAGAACTTCAAAGTTCTGACCGGTCATCCCATGTTGGTGAGTGCTGCGGTGGATGCTGTGCGCCAGTGGCGCTACCGGCCTTATGTCCTGAACCATGAGCCGGTCGAGGTGGAAACTCAGATCACCGTGAACTTCTCGCTGAGTGGGAACTGAGAAATGCGTCGGTATTCACGAACCACGATGGCTGGGAGTAGTCCAAGCGTAACCTGGAGGTACTCCACGCTCCCGCTATAATCGAGCCGAGTGGCGACAACTGTAGAAATTCCGAGCCGCGTCGCAACGCGCCCAACCTGGGCTGAAGTTTCCCTGGGAACTTTGCGGCAAAACTTCCGCGCGGTGGCGAAACATGCGGGCGCGGGCGTGACCGTGTGCGCTGTAGTGAAGGCGGACGCGTATGGCCACGGCGCTGTTGAATGCTCGCGCGCGCTTGAAGTGGAGGGTTCGAAGTGGCTGGGTGTCACGTCACTCGATGAGGCGATTCCGCTGCGCGAGGCGGGCATCGAATCGCGAATTTTGTTGATGACGGGTTTCTGGCGCGGTGAAGAGAGCGAAATCGCCCGCCTGCGGCTTACTCCCACTGTGTGGGAATCACGGCACATCGAGGCTCTCGAGCATGCCGCCGCTTCGGGAGCGATGCGGCAGCCTGTGCATCTGAAAGTAGATACGGGCATGGGCCGCTTGGGCGTGTCGCTGGATGAACTTCCTGCTGTGCTCAAGGCTTTGAATGCGGCTCCGCATGTTGTTCTCGAAGGGCTCTCTACCCACCTGGCTTCGTCGGAAATTATGGACGCGCCTTCCGTGGCCGAGCAGTCACACCTCTTCGCAGAGGCGCAGCGCATGGTCCGAGCAGCGGGCTTCGATCCGGTGTTCATTCACATGGCGAACACCAGCGCCCTGATTTCGCGGCGCGAAACCTGGAACAATATGGTGCGCCCCGGCGTGGCGCTGTACGGCTACTATTTGCCGTTCCAGCGCGCCGGTCGCGAAGTGAGCGGTGGCACTCTGCGGCTTCCGGTGAAGCCGGTGCTGACGTGGAAGACGCGAATTCTTTCCATGCGGAACTTCGCCGCGAATCAAGCGCTCGGCTACGGCGGAACCTACGTCACCAAGGCGCCGGCCAACGTTGCAGTCCTGCCCGTGGGATACGCAGACGGATATAATCGCCAGCTTTCGAATCGCGGCCGCGTGATTGTTCGCGACCACTACGCGCCGATCATCGGCAGCATCTCGATGGACCTCACGCTGGTGGATGTGACCGGCATTCCCGGAATTGCGGTTGGAGACGAAGTGATCCTGCTGGGAACCCGCGACGGCTTGAGCATCGATGCACTGGAACATGCCCGTCTGGCGAACAGCTCACCCTACGAAATTCTCTGCAACATTTCCAAGCGCGTGCCGCGGAAGTACGGAAACTGACTGCGAATTAAGTCAGATCAAAAAAATCTCAGATCAATCGAGTTAAAATATCTCGAATCATTGAGTTATGCGCCATCGGCCTGATGCTGATCTGGCTAAAATATTGGAAGTACATAACTTACCCTTAAAATATTTCATTCAAAGGGCTTAGCTTGATTGCCTCGGCTAACTGGCGTGGAATCAGTGGGTAGCCGGCAAAATATTGAATTCGCAGGAGTTATCTTATTGCTATTCGGATGTCAAAAGATCCAATGCGTAAAGAATGTGGTGGCAGTGACCAGAATCGAAGTCAAGGAAATTCTTGGTAGTGTCCTAATTCGGGAGGACACTACCAAATTCTTCGGAATTTATGCCTTTCACAAACCTTAGGCGGTCCTGACGGATCGTCCACCGTAAGCGTGGAGGGCCTTATCAACACTCCTCACGGACGCGCCGCACACGTTCACCAATTGACCAAAGATGGGTATGTAGGAGTTCAGATACCATTCGACCTCGTCGAGGGCTCGCGCATTGCAGAGGCGACTAACAGCGGTTCTGACTCGACTGTCGTAGATCGGGAATTTCCCTGCGGAAATGAAGTGCAGCAGTGTTGTGGCACGCGGCAGTCCGAAGTGCTTCTTACCGTCAGGCCTCCGCGAAGATGTATCTGGGTAGGAGCGTTCCGACCATTTATTCAGGAACTCTTCCGGTGATGTTTGGTCTATGTGGAACCCAAGTAGTTCCTTTGAAACATCCATCCATGCCGGGAAGGCAACCATGGCGACATTGGGTCGCCATTTCTTTTCACTCCATGCGGCGTCCTTCCATCGGCCAAGCAGAATAAAATCTTCGGACGAGAGAACGCCAGCCCGCCCGACTAGGTAGTCATATTTCTTTTCGTCGTATTTTTCCGACGGATACTTGCGCTCCCAGTGGTCCAGCCATTCACGGGCATTGCAGGATCGACCACCTGCCAGTTGGAAGCTGAATGTCACTTGGCACTCTTTGATGGCTCGGTGCTGCGAAGAGCCTTCGGCTTCTTCTTGGGCGGCTCTGGTTCCGGCTTCGCATCGAGCGCGTCCGTCATCACTTTCTTGGACGGGACATAGACGTCAGGATCGGCGTCGCGCTCGTCTCTTGCCGCTCTCGGTCGCCAGAGTATCGCGTTCTTGAAGAAATCAGGCCCGAGTTTGGGTATGTCAGAAAA
The DNA here is from genome assembly GCA_963771965.1 of uncultured Acidobacteriaceae bacterium. Taxonomy (GTDB): domain Bacteria; phylum Acidobacteriota; class Terriglobia; order Terriglobales; family Acidobacteriaceae; genus Sulfotelmatobacter. Next base: position 482,828 of record CAVYVM010000010.1, on the reverse strand, counting down.
ATCTATGTCGGAGTCCTTCATGGCATCAACCCTCTTCCAGTCCGTCCTGGATCGCTTTTTCATATTCTTCAGGTTCGTGAGGGCTTTAATCGCGGCCATTAGCACCGGCGGAATTGGCCGCCGTGGATATTCTGAGGGACATTGAGTACGGGAAATTTAGCATCGTTAGTGATGTCAGGTCCTGCGTGCATGACATAGTAGTACTCCTTCACTCCAATTGTACGGTTTCCTCCAGTTATACGTACACAATGCCATCCTCCGGCTAGGTTCAAGACCAAATCGTTCTCCCCGAACAGCTAGAACTCTTCACGTATTGATAACTGCGCCCATCGCCCAGGTCCCCACAGTTGTCGATGCAGATGAGCGATACTGCGTGATCCGGCGATGTGTGCCCAATCGAGACTCTCAGCATTGGCGGATTTGTATTCCACGACCCAGGGTAGATGCGCCAATCAATATCCCCCGCCATCCAGCTATGATCAATTGTGATTTTTTCTTGTTGCGCCGAAAGCGTAAGTGGGTAACGTCATGATGAATGCAATGAGAATAGATCGGTATCTCATTTCGGCTCCGCCTGGCTAGCTAACGGCAAGTCTGATTCCCACACAGAATCAGACAGCGTGCTTGGCTCCCCGAACATTGTCACAAGTATCCAGGGTCGCGATCAGATATTCCTCAAGTGCGGCCGCCTCAAACTTCATGTCCTGCGGGACTGCCACCGTCGCTACGTATGCGGGGCGCTCGCTCCACTCATGCTCAACCCTGCATCTCTTTGTCGCCTTATCAGCCCCAAAATAGTTTGAGAGGCGCCCGCCCATACAGTGGTTCATGGACGCTTTCCCGATATAAAGCAGGCGCCCGCTGCCGCTGAAGATGAGATACACGCCAGCCTCATTCGAGAAAGGCCATTCTTGGTTCCAACCGGATGCCGCGCTGGCGGTCTGAGCTTCGTCAGGGAAGAGAGCATATAAGCCGCTTGCCCTTAGGTCAGGAAGATCAGATCGTCGATATTTCGCCCTGTATTGGTCGAGCGCGTGGTTTACCTCTTCAAGCATCATCGTCCCTCCTGGAGCACGGCCGGCAGATCGCTTAACAGCGAGTGGATTCTGATCCTGGCGGCACGCACTGTCAATGGCTCTATTGTGGGGTGACGAACATGAGCGTTCCGACGGTCCTTTCGATTAAGGCTCCATTCGGCAATCAAATGCTAGTTGCCAACTGCTAATTGCGACAGTTGAATGATCCTCCCTAACCTGGTTCGCGACCGCTTGTTAGACTAGAAGATTAAGCATGCCTTCTCGTTACGCACAATGGATGTACGATTGGGAGCACCGGCTCACTTCGGTGGACAACAACCGCGTGGTGCGTCCATTGGAGTGGGGTGTGGAGTGGGCGCGGGACTGGCCTTGCCGGAATGGCTGGCGGCCGGGACTAGAACCGGATGATCCGGAAAAGTTTTTCCACGACTTCAACCGGCGAATCGTGGCGGACAGCGACGAGTTCTATTCCTATGCACGACCCACTGATTTCAGGCTGGAGACCCGCGAAGTCAAAGTTTTCTCCACGCGCGAAGTGCCCGACCCAAAGCTTGAGGAAAAGGTAAAAGGGACGTCGGCGGAGTTTCTTCGTTTTACTTCACCCGTGCGCACGCCCTATCCGGAAAATAATCTGGTGAATGCGCGCTGGTTCCCGGCACGCGGAAGGCGCGCAGTCGTCCTGCTACCGCACTGGAATGCAGATGCCATCGCTTACAACAGCTTCTGCCGCGTGCTCAACCTGTTGGGCATCGCGGTGCTGAGAATGAGCATGCCGTATCACGATATCCGCATGCCGGCGGAAACGCGCCGCGCCGATTATGCTGTGTCTGCGAATATTGGCCGGACACTCGACGCCCTGCGTCAGGGCGTGGCGGACATCCGCAGCTGCTTCGATTGGCTTGAGCAGCAGGGCTACACAAAGCTTGGCATTCTTGGCACCAGCCTGGGATCGTGTTATGCATTCATCGCAGCCGCACACGATCCACGCGTGCGTGCGGCGGTCTTCAATCATGCGTCGACCTATGTTGCCGATGTGGTATGGCACGGACAATCGACGCGGCACATCCGCCAGGGCATCGAGCAGAAGATTGGATTAGAAGAATTGCGGCAGTCATGGCTCGCCGTGAGTCCCATGTCGTACTTCGATAAGTTCGCGCGCTGGCCAAAGAAGTCGTTGATTATTTATGCAAAGTACGATTTGACTTTTCTGCCGGAACTCTCGCGCAACGCGGTAGACGAATTCGCCCGTCACAGACTGGACTACAAAGTCGTAGTTCTTCCCTGCGGCCACTACACCACGGGAGAAACGCCCTTCAAGTATATGGATGGGTGGCAGATGGCTTCGTTCCTGCGAACCGCGTTCGATCCGTAGCAGGAGCAGCCCCTTCGGAGCAATGCGTCGCTGCAAAGCAGTAGAATGTTGGCATGGCGACCGGTCGCATAATCGATTCCGATGTAACAGCGGAGTACCGGCGCGGTGAGTTTGTCGTCAGCACCGATCCTGCGCGGTTGGATTTAGACGTGGTTCACGGATTTCTGACTAATTGCTATTGGGCTAAAGGCATTCCGCGAGAAGTCGTTGCGCGGTCGATCGAGCACGCCCTCTGTTTTGGGATTTACGAAGGGAACGGCGAGCAGGTTGGATTTGCCCGGGTAATCAGCGATTTCGCCACCATCGCGTATGTGGGAGATGTTTTCGTACTTGAGACGCATCGCGGCCGCGGGCTGGGGAAGTGGTTGATGGAATGCATCATGCAGCATCCCGCGCTGCAGAACTTGCGGCGCTGGATTCTGACTACCCGCGATGCGCACCGCCTTTATTCGCAGATTGGTTTTTCGCCGGTAAAAACGCCGGAAAGATTTATGGAACGCCATCGGCCCGATGTATATAGCACGATCCAGGAAAAACCATGAACAATTCCGCAGCTTCCAACAAGATGTACCGCCCGCTCTACGAGTCAGATCCGCAGATTGCCGCTGCCATCGACAACGAAACGCGGCGTCAGCATGAGGGTTTGGAGCTGATCGCTTCGGAGAATTTTGTCAGCGAAGCGGTGCTCGAAGCCGCAGGGTCGGTATTCACCAACAAGTATGCCGAAGGATATCCTGGCAAGCGTTACTACGGCGGCTGCGAGTTTGCTGATGTGGTCGAGAACCTGGCGCGTGACCGCGCCAAACAATTATTTGGTGCAGAACATGCCAACGTGCAGCCCCACGCCGGATCGCAGGCGAATATGGAGGCCTATGCTGCGGTGCTGCAGCCCGGCGACACAATTCTTGGATTGAACCTGGCTCACGGCGGGCATCTCACACACGGGCATCATCTGAATTTCTCTGGCAAGACTTACAAGATCGTCCCGTATGGCGTGACCAAAGAGGCGGAGACGATCGACTACGACGCGCTGGAGAAGTTGGCGGAACAAGAGCGGCCGAAGCTGATTATCGGCGGGGGCAGCGCGTATCCGCGCATCATCGACTTCGCCCGCATGCGGCAGATTGCCGACAAAGTGGGCGCACTCTATCTGGTCGACATGGCGCATTTTGCGGGACTAGTTGCCGGTGGCGCTCATCCTTCGCCGGTGCCGCACGCGCACATTGTTACTTCTACTACGCACAAGACTCTGCGCGGGCCGCGGGCGGGGATGATTCTTTCCAAGGCGGAGTTCGCAGCGGCGATCGACAAAGTGGTTTTTCCTGGAATGCAAGGCGGTCCGCTGGTGCACATCATCGCGGCAAAGGCGATCTGCTTTCAGGAAGCAATGCAGCCCGAGTTTCGCGATTACGCCAGGCAAGTCGTAGCCAATGCAAAAGTGCTGGCGGAGACTCTGGCCAGCGAAGGCTTCCGCATCATTTCCGGCGGGACGGATACGCATGTGATGCTGGTCGATGTTTTTTCCAAGGGGATGCTGGGTAGCGACGCTGAGAAAGCGCTGGGCGAGGCCGGAATCACGGTCAACAAGAACGCCATTCCGTTCGATACTAACCCTCCACTAAAGCCCGGCGGAATTCGCATTGGTTCTCCGGCGCTGACCACGCGCGGAATGAAAGAAGCGGAAATGCGGCAGGTGGGCCGCTGGATCGCGGACGCGCTGCTTCATCGCACCGACGCCGCGGTGCTTACAAAGATTCGCCAACAGGTACTCGAACTCTGCGAAGCATTCCCGCTGTATGCCGAGCGCAGGGCGAAGGCGCAAGCCGAAGTCAGGGCTTAGGCGGCTACAAGATTCCGTTGATTTTGCTCAGAGGTAAGTGCGCTCTGTGATTAAATGCCATCCGTGAAGATCGCCATCGACATCCGGCGGATGACCGAGTTCGGCGTGGGCACTTACATCCGCAATGTAGTGCGCACGCTGGGACGGCTTGACCATGAGACCACGTTCTTTCTCATCGGACCTCCCGACAAAGTTAAGGAAATCGGTTCTCTTCCGTCTAACTTCCACGCCGTCCCTCTGGCCGAACCGGAGCGCTCAGCCATGGGCTATTGGGAATTCCGCACAACGATCGAGCGACTCGGATGCAATCTGGTGCATATTCCGAATTTGTTCTCCGTCCCCCGCATGCTGCCCTGCCCTTACGTGATGACGGTGCACGACATTCTGGAGCATCTCTCGCGGGCACGCGAGCAGACCGGATTTTGGAGATCGATGCACTTCCAGTTGACGAAGCGAGTATTGCGCGGAGCGGCGCGCATTTTTGCGGTTTCGAACTTCACGAAGATTGAAATCGAAAAACTTTTTGCAATCCCCTCAGGGCGCATCGAAGTGGTTTACAACGCCATCGATGAGAGGCTGCTTCACGGGCACGCCAGCGCGGCCGACCGGCAGTTGATTGCCGAACGCTATCAGGTAACGTATCCCTTTCTGCTTTATGCGGGAAGAATCAGTCCGCACAAGAACGTCGTGCGCATGATTGAGGCATTCTCGGCACTGAAAACCGAATTGCAGAAAGACCACGCGTTTCCCGATCTCAAGCTCATCATCATTGGGGATGACGTTTCCGGTAATCCGGACCTGCGGCGCACCGTGATCCGAAGCGGCGTCCAGAACGATGTAAGGTTCCTGGGCTTTGTGCCGATCGAGGTCTTGCGGACTTTTTACGACTCCGCCAAGATTTTCGTTTTCCCGTCGTTGTACGAAGGGTTTGGTTTGCCGCCGTTGGAGGCAATGGCGCACGGTACGCCCGTCGTGACCTCAAATGTTACTTCGCTACCTGAGGTGGTAGGAAACGCCGCAGTGCTGGTTCACCCGGAGAACGTTTTCGAAATCATGAGAGCTTTGTACCGGGTGCTGATGGATCAGCCTCTCCGCGAGAAGATGAAAGAACGCAGCTACCGGCAGGCGGCAAAATTTTCCTGGGAGAAATCCGTCCTCCGCATCAGGGAGGTTTATCAAGAAGTCTTCGGTCCGGAAGAAAATCAGGAACCTCACGGGCAATCGAACGTCAAGGGAAGTAAGAGCGCCGCCGGCGTCGTCTGATTGGCGTTGCCTTCGCAAATCTTCCAGTCGAAAGATCACACAGCCAGGGGTCTACTTCAATAACGGTTGGCCCGGCGAGGCGATGGCTAGCTTATGCAATTTGGCAGTGATTCGGTTGCGATCGGCGTCGGACTGCGCCGAAGCCAGACGTTTGCGGAGCGTGGTGATCTTGTGTTGACGGGCGCGGCGCCGGCGAATCTCCGGACGGCGGCTGGGTGCTGACATGGGCATTCTCCTGAGTGAACTGCTGATGTGAATGAATAGCGATTTGTGAGCGAATGTCCCGGCACAACTTGCATCTCCGGACCACGCCGACCGCATAGGCTATTGGACCGGAGACGGAGAGAACTGTCAATCACGGCAAGGTCGACGCACGCTGACGGCAAGAGACTCCTGAGGTAACATCAGGGCATGCAGGAAACTTGGCGGTGGTTTGGTCCGGATGATGCTGTTCCTCTCGATCACATCAAGCAAGCGGGGGCCACCGGAATTGTCTCTGCCCTGCATCATCTCTACCGCGGCGAAGCGTGGCCCCTCGACGAAGTGCTCAAACGCAGAGATGAGATTACTGCCGCGGGCTTCGTCTGGTCAGTCGTGGAAAGTATTCCCGTCCACAATTCCATCAAGCTTCGCGGCGGGCCTTACCGGCAATTCATCGGCGCGTGGAAAGATACCCTGGCGGCGATCGCGAAAGCTGGCGTGAAAGTCGTTTGCTATAACTTCATGCCGGTCATGGATTGGACACGAACCGATTTGCAATGGCGTCTGCCGAGTACGGGTTATGCGCTTCGTTTCGATGCGGTGGATCTCGCGGCTTACGATCTCTTCATTCTAGAGCGCAAAAGGGCTGAGGCCGAATATTCGGAAGAGCGAGTGCAAGCCGCGCACGTCCGCTTTCTCGCCATGCCGGAGGCGGAACGAAATCGTCTGGAACGCACAATTATCGCCGGACTTCCCGGTGAGGCAACCTACGATCGCGAGACAATTCGCGGGTTGATCGCCGAATATCAAGGAGGCACCGAACAATTGCGAGCCAGCCTTGTTGCATTCCTGCAGGAGATTGTGCCGGTGGCGGAGGAGAACGGCGTTCGCCTGGCCATACATCCGGACGACCCGCCGTGGCCGCTCTTTGGCGTTCCGCGCGTGGTCTCGACTGCCGAAGACGTGAGGGCCATTTTCGCCGCGTGTGATTCTCCGGCAAACGGCCTGACATTTTGCGCTGGTTCATTCGGAGCCAGAGCGGACAACGATCTGTTGGCCATGGCTCGAAAATTCGGCAGCCGCATTCACTTTGTGCACCTTCGGCAGGTTATGCGACAACCGGATGGATCTTTTCACGAGGCCGACCACCTTGATGGTAGCTCTGATATGGTGGGCGTGATCCGCACCATGCTGGAAGAAGAGGCGCGTCGGCGACGCGAAGGCCGGTTCGATCATGAGATTCCAATGCGTCCCGACCACGGACATCTTCTGGCTGATGACATCGGCAAGAAAGTATATCCCGGCTACTCTCTGGTGGGCCGGTTGAAGGGTCTCGCCGAATTGCGCGGCGTGATGCGGGGCTTGAAGTACGAGAATCCAGAATTGGCTGGGTAAAGGGAACCGGAACCGACTTGCCGCAAAGCATCTCGAACCATCTCGGCGTGCCGCGGCGGCGCTGGCGAATCGCGTTTTTGCTTGCTTTCGGAGTGCTGGTAAATTTCTTCGATCGCATCAACCTGTCGGTCTCTCGCGATGCTCTGCACGATTCGTTCGGCTTGTCGTTGGTTGCGTTCGGTTATCTCTCCAGCGCCTTCAGTTGGACTTACGCCGTGATGCAGATGCCTTGCGGAGTATTGCTCGATCGCTGGGGCGTGCGGCGCGTAGGGCGAATCAGCGCCTTCTTATGGAGCGTTTCTTCTTTCGCAGCAGCCATTGCTCCTGCGCTCAGTTGGTTCTTTGCAGCGCGCCTTCTTTTGGGTGTGAGCGAATCGCCTACATTTCCGGCGAATGCCAAGGCGTTGGGCTATTGGTTTACCCGCGAAGAAAGAGGGATGGCCACCGCCTTCACCGATGCCGCGGCAAAATTCTCCACGGCAATTGGAGTCCCGCTGATCGGCCTGCTGCTTTTGCATTTCGGCTGGCGCTGGAGTTTCGCTGCTACCGGCATGGTCAGCTTTTTTTATTTTGTGCTGTTTTATCTGATCTACAAGAATCCGCGGGAAGATAAAGGACTGTCGCCTCGCGAATTGGAATTCATTCTGCAAGGCGGTGCGCAACTTGAAGACGAAAAGCGGGCCCGCAGCGGCAGTTCGCTGGGCTATCTTTTGCGGCAACGCAAGGTCTACGGGCTCGCGCTGGGTTGGGGCGCTTATAACTATACTTTCTTTCTTTTACTGACCTGGCTTCCGAGCTATCTTTCCGTTTCGCTGCACGCCGATCTGTTTCACTCGATTTTCTACACCAGCGTGCCATGGCTGTTTGCAACGTTCACCGACCTGCTTGTTGGCGGATGGCTGGTGGATGCGCTCATTCAGCGTGGCTGGGATGCAAACCGGGTTCGTCAAACCGTGCTGGTCGCTGGAATGTCCTTCGGTCTCGCGATCTTCGGCGCAGCGAGCGCCCACACTCCGACGGCCGCACTGATCTGGATCAGCCTCGCCCTCGGTGGACTGGCTGCGGCCGCGCCGGTGGCATGGACCATCCCCTCGCTCATTTCGCCGCGAGAAAGCGTGGGCACGCTCGCCGGCGCAGTGAATCTTTGTGGCCAGATCGCGGCGATTTCCGCGCCCATTGTGACGGGATACATCGTTTCGCTGACGCACTCCTTCGCCGCGGCTTTCGTAACCGCAACCGTCATTCTGCTCCTGGGGATTGTTGGCTACATCTTCTTGTTGGGAAGGATCGAACCGATCCCGGAGCCGCCGCAGACCCTTGGTTAAGGTTGCAGAAAGCGTCAGCAAGGAAGGATTTTGTGGCTAGGCTGCCGCTTTCAGCAGCCGGAGCACGCCGACTGCGAAGCGAGCGGCGCGTTCACTTCGCTACCTTACCTCGAATACCGTCAGGATAAGAATTATGAAATAGCGTTTTGCAGCGGGGACAGAACGGAGTCGAACCGCTCACCGAGGTCAGGTCATATTTCTCTATGATGCGAATTAGAATCTTTTCCGTATCAAAGCAGTGAGCGCAACAGGGCTCAAGCTCATCTTCATGGTAGATAAAACCATTCCGGCGTTTGGTAGTTCCAATCAAGTTTAACTTTTGACTCGTCTGCTCAAGGTCCTTTGCCAAGCTGAACACTTTTTCCTGAAGCCCCACATTCTTGCTGCTGAGTTCAAGAACCTGCTCATTCAGCGAGGTCACTCGCTCCAATAGTTCTTGGTTGGCAAGCCTATTCGCCAACTTCACCAGTTCAAGAGAATCCTGAAGGATACCCATTTCGCTACCTCGATTGCACTGAGCCTAAGCCCATCAGGCTCAGAGGGGACGCGGGACCATTCTGTAGCTAGTCAAAAGCGAGTACAGCGATTACAAGCACTGCGATGAGAGCCCACAGATACCGAAGCGTATCATTTTGTCCTAGCGAATACAAGGCGAAACGTTGTAAGGTTCTGTCTTAAATGACGTGGCATAGGCTTCCAATCGCTCCAGAAAATCATATAAGCCAGATTTAGCCGACCAAAGTTTCCACAGGAACAGCGAGGTTTTCCGACGAGCTTCCCGCCCGTTGTCGCCGTTATATAGGGCGCAACGGAGGTGGTGGGATGTTCTCGCTAGTGGCATTTGTAATTCGTGTGTTATTTGAGACTTTCAAACCTGAAATACAGCGGACATTGCGGCGCTGGGCCGCGATGCTTAGAAAATCAAATCCAGTTTCCAGACGGAGGCAGCATGGCGGCAATCGAGGTGAACTTCGCTGAGCCTAAGAATGTGGGTCTTCTGCGCCGGATGATAGTTCCGATAACGAAGTCTGAGCGGAAATCGAATCCCATAATCGGACAGGCGGGCGCTTTGCCCGATGCCCCGAGTAGCAGGTCACTTCGTCGTCAACGTCCCAGCGATCTACAAAAATCTCTACGTCTTTGCCTGTGGCGGCGCTTCCCATTGCTGACTCAACTAGTACGTGAGACGCGCAATTTTGCTTATCGCATTTCAGCCACACTCCGAGCCAGACTGTTTGAGCGGGGAGTAGATATGGGTCCGGAGTATCAACGATCTCCCGACGGATCGTTTCAGGAGTGCAACGAAACACGTATCCGCACTTCGGACACGCTACGTCTATATACGGATCGCCCGTGGCTGACCTGTCTGGATGCATCTTTGTTCGTAGAGGGATGGAATGCGGGAGCACAATTTGGCTCACGCAGCCCTCGCGTTGGCAGGGAACGACTTTCCGCACCACAGTCATAAAGTTTGGTAACGGCGCGGCAATTTTACGCCGCGCCCAGCAGTTCAGCAATCGACCAAACGTGATCTGTAAGCCCTGCCTCCATGCAGGGCGTGACCCTGAGTGACGAATGAACACGGCAAAAATTGTAATACGCGAAGTGCAAGGCTACGGCAGCTCTCAGGTGCGACAGCTTTTTGCTGAACGCATTGGTGAGCCGCGTAAATCGGCGCATTGCCATTCGCATGGTGAGGTTCTGCCGCTCCACGAAAGACGTAGAGATATGCTCAGGATCGGGATCGCCTTGTCGGACTTTGGATATAACCCCCGAGATGCGTGGTGGGGAGTACCTCGCATCGGGAGTGTCGAACTGCCCGTAATCGCCGAACATCTTGGTAAGTTGCGCGAATTCCACTTCGGTTCCAAAGCACTCAGGCACCGCGACTGTGTAATGGTTAAGCCCGTCCGTAGTCAGTTGCACGCGACCTGCAAGACGCAAGTGCAAGTCCCACAGGAAAGCCCACGTATCGGGGCGTATGCGCTTGCCGATGCGAAACGAAGGCACCAGCTTGGTTTCCGCATCAATCGCGACGTAAATCCATTGGTCACCAACTTCGGGCGAATCGCCACTACGAACGTTGCGCCGTTTCTTGCCGACGTAGCACCAGATTTCGTCAACTTGCAAATACCTGGAATTGAGGCCGCGCATTCTCGCGTCCATCAATCGGACGCTACGCTCACCCGCGACGAGCAAGAGACGCATGATGGTGTTGCGGTTCAATCCAGTGAGACGTTCGGTACTGCGGATCGAGCAGCCCTCAAGCAAGCAATGCAGCGCACGTTCGGCGTCATCGGGATTAGACAGAAACGTATCGCGGGTAAGCTTCGCGTGCGGCTCGGAAAATCGGCTCTTGCAGGAAGTACATTTCCAGCGTTGGACATGGCGTTTGCCGAAGGAACCTGCTTTAACGCAGGTGGTGTGCTGGCATCTGATACAGGTCATGGGCTTTTCTCCGCTTGTGTTTTGCGGGAAAAGCCTTACAATCGTTATGGGTCTGGATTGCGGCTTACCCCGCGATTTGGATTAGCCCTGCCGACTGCTGAAACAGGCGACAGGGCCGACTTTTGTTACCTAGCTAATTGGTGGCGGTCTTCCCATGTGCTGCCTCCTTTCTGTTTCGACCGCTCTGCGATACAAGCGCAGGGCGGTACGTATTTGCTTCCAAAGTCATTTCTTCGTCGCAGTCCTAGCGTTGCGGGCCAGTCGCTGCAATTCCTCGTTAACACTGTTCGCGTTATATTTCGGAATGCGGTAGGCGGTCTGTCCGTTAACCACCCCGACCTCAACCTGCTTAGGCGTCATCCTTTTGAGGGTGGTCGTTATCGAAGCCAGACCGTGTGCCCCTCCTTTTCCGAATGCATAGCCAACAGTTTCCAAGTAGCTCCGAACTTCAGGCGGCGTAAGCCATTCATCAAGCCTCGCGCTGAGCGCCATCAGAACGGACCATTTCAGACCTTCTTCCTTGTTTTTCCAGCGTACCTTGCTAATTGCGTTTTCGACCTTCGCCTGTTCAGTGAGCGACAGCGCATGGTAGCTCGCATTAATGACGGGCAGGAGTTTTGCCAAGTCAACATCAATTTCCTGTTGACGCCCCATGAGGTCGCTGTATTCCTGAACCAGCTCTAGAAATCTCTGTAGATGTTTCATGACATCGAAAGGATAAGACAAAATGACTTACGTTGTCAAGAAAGAAATTAAGACAAATTGTAAGCAGTCTGTATGGGACGAACTAATCGCTGAGGGCAAAGAACGGATCGCCGCAATCGAACGCGCGATCAAACTTTACTCTGAGAAAAGAGATGCCGGGGAGTCTTGGCCCGGAAAGCCCCTGCGTGGGCTTCCTGACATGCGCACGTTGTGAGCGGGGGCGGATGTTCCACGCAGGGCGTAACACCGTAACACCTAGTTGGGCCTAGCTGAGAACAGGTTTCCATTGCTTCAGCAGTTTGTAATCTCCGGTTTTCCAGTCAGCCAAGACAGGGATGACTTGGAAGCACGGCTGAAGATCAAAGGTGAGCGATGTCTTGTCCTCGAAACGGATGTCCACAACGCGATACTCCGGGGAGAGGGAGAGTTCTATGTCGGCAATGATCTTGCCTTTGATTTGCGGAAACCTGAGAACGCGCCGGGACGAGACTTTCTTTCCCGCACGGGAGCGGGTAACTTTATGGGCAGCCATGATCGCCTCTTGTCTAGGTGATTTTGGTCAGGGGCGCGTTCGTGTTAGAAGCACGGGCGCGTCCCGTTTACTCCTTATAGCTTGATTGGATAGGAATGCAAGATCAAAACAGCAGGCGTGCCACAGTGTTTAAGACAGTACCCGTTGTAACATGCCGAGATGGACTAGGGAGTGTTTGAGACAAGATGAGTGTTAATCAGGCAGACATTCTTAAACGGATTGATGAGCTACTGCAGCTGAATCCTGACCAAACGGAGATGAACAATGCGCCCGAACTTTCTCAAGGGTGCGTCAGCCTTTTATCTCTCGTCTATGGACCAAAAAGTGCTCAAGTCCAGCAGTTCAATGCTTCACTGACTGAGCAATCGAAGCGAGGTGTATTTGCAATGCACTACATCTCTCTCACTTGCCACGGCACTCTGAAGAATCTCAAGCGTGAGGTTGAGTCCGGTCTTACGGCAAACCTCAAGCAACAAATCACCGGCGAAGTGCTGACCGATTTAATTCAACTGGCGCGAACTGTTTTAGATGAGCCAGGAGACAATGCGAAGAATGTAGCGTCAGTTCTGACCGCCGCCGCGTTCGAAGACACAATCCGTAGAATGGGAGAAACTCTCGCCGGAGTGATGGGAAAAGATGACCTCGCCGACGTGTTGAAGAAGCTCAAAGATGCCGACATAGTGAAGTCCCCGCAGGTAGGAATAGCACAGTCGTACCTGACGTTTCGCAATCGTGCGCTACACGCCAATTGGAGTGACATTCAACGGGAATCTGTTCTGAGCGTTTTGAGTTTCGTTGAGCAGCTTTTGCTGAAGCATTTTAGCTAGACATGCTGGGTTATCTGATAATTGTGGCAGCCGGACCTGTAAGCCGAATTCTGTCCGCCGGATTGCTCCGATGGGACGGCCATTCCTCTGGGCTGCGCATTACTGCGCAGCTCTAGCGACCTACCCGAAGGTTTTACGCACCGAGCCGGCACGTATCAAAACTCGACTCGTGAGAGTCAAGTTTCAAACTCCCTTCCTATTTGGTCTTGCTCCGTGTGTGGTTTGCCCTGCCCGCTGCATTACTGCCGCGGCGGTGCGCTCTTACCGCACCTTTTCACCCTTACCCTCGCCGGTAGGCTTGGGCGGTATGTTTTCTGTGGCACTTTCCGTCGAGCGAACTTGAATTCGCCCTCCCGGACGTTATCCGGCACACTGCTCTGCGGAGTTCGGACTTTCCTCTCCCCGCGTCCGAAGACGCTGAAAGCGACCGTCCGGCCCAGCTGCCAACCTGATCATTATACGTTGCCGCTAGCTACCTTAAAGAAGCGACCCTGAATCGGTGACTTGTGCTTCGCATGATCGTGGCGAACAATGTGTGCGTTAGTTTGTGGTATCGCCGCTAAAAAATTCCGAGGTGAGCCATGCCGAATCGTTCCATGATCAATGGAGTCGTAGAAGATGTGTTGAAGGAGATGGAATACGAACTCGAGAATGAGATGGAGATGGGAGCCGAATTCGATGCTCCACTTCCCATCATCCCCAACTACAAATGGAAGGTCTACACCTCTGTGGATCTAAGTGGCCGCGCCTGGAGATTCGACCGGGAAATAATTGCGCCAAAATGGATGGATTCCAATGATGCGTACAACTATCAAGTAACCTGCCTTAAAAAATTGGCCAGCACCACGGCACCGCTCAACCAGCGGATTGGCGTGCAGCGCTGTGTTCTTGACGGCGGGACCTGGAAGCCAGACATGGGGCATTGCCTGCAGATCGAAGTGCTTACCGGTAAGATTTCGGCCTGTGATGGCGCACCGCCGCGAACTTGCTAGAGTGCGGCTCTCCCGGCTTCCGCGGCCTTCGGTTTCGGCTTTCCTGCCTTTCGCCCGCATTGTAAGCATGTATTCGAGTTTGGCTGGTAGACTTATTGCCAACGGTGGAGTATCAAATCCGGAGGCCGGACCGGAAGCCGAACCCATGAACACCCTCGAAGCCATCCGAATCGCCTTTCAGTCGCTGTGGGTGAACAAGCTGCGCTCGGTGCTCTCGACTCTTGCCATTGTGATCGGAGTTGCGGCGGTAATCGCGGTCGTCACCTTTGTGGCCGGAATCGATGGATATGTTGCGGGCAAAATCTTCAACCTGGGCGCCGACGTTTTTATCATGTCCAAGTTTTCGCCGGTCGAAACCAACGTCGAGCATTTCCTTGAGGCAGAGAAGCGCAAAAACCTGGAACTGGAAGACTATCAGGCCGTGCTTGCGGCCTGCCGACACTGTGAATACGTGGGCGCTGCCCTGCGTAACAGTACTGGACACGTTAAGTACGCTGAGCAATCCATTAGCGATACTACGGTGCAGGGGATCACGCCCTCGATGGCGCCCATCTACGACACGGACCTGAGCGCCGGACGCATGCTGACCGAAACCGACTTGAACAACAGGTCCCTGGTCGCGGTGGTGGGAACCGATATCGTAGAGCACCTGATGCCGGGCATCGATCCCATGGGCAGGGAAATTCGATTGGATGGCTGGTCCTATCAGGTGGTAGGAGTCGGGAAGAAGAAAGGTAAGACTCTGGGCCAGAGTCTCGACAACTACGTGATGATTCCGATCACTGCCTACCTTAAGCAATATGGAGCGCACACCGACAGCATCCGAATTTCTGGAAAGGCTGCTGCGGCTGGCGCTTCGCTGAACGAAGCGGTTGACGAAGCCCGCGTCGCATTGCGCGCGCATCGTCACGACCGCATTGGTGCGGGCGACAGTTTCGACATCGAAACCAACGCAAGCCTGCTTGGAATTTGGAAGGACTTCAGCAGCACATTCTTTATGGCGACCATTGGTGTGGCTGCCATCGCGCTGGTGGTGGGCGGCATCGTCATCATGAACATCATGCTGGTCGCCGTCACCGAGCGCACGCGGGAGATCGGAATTCGCAAGGCGCTTGGCGCCACGCGCGACGATGTGCTGATGCAATTCCTGATCGAATCGGTGACGCTGTCGCTGTTGGGGGGCGCGCTGGGTGTTCTGGTTGGAGCTGGCGTCGCACTGGGAGTGACCGCGCTGATCGGTATGCCTTCGGCCATCAAGCTGTGGGCGGTCGCCGCGGGCTTAATCGTGACGGCGAGCGTCGGCGTGTTCTTTGGAGTCTACCCCGCGCGCAAGGCGGCGAAGCTCGACCCCATTGTGGCGCTACGATTTGAAATGTAGGAGGATTGAGTAATTTAGTAATTTAGTAATTTAGTAATTGGGTAATTGGGTAATTTGAAGCCGCGGCTGTTGGTTTCAAATTACAAAATTACTAAGTTACACAATTACTAAATTGCTTTAGCGGGCTTTCGATGATTAAACGCGATGAATTCGGCGAGATTATCCAGATGGCGACTGACACCCTCTGGGGCAACAAACTGCGCTCATCGCTGACCGTGCTGGGCATTGTGATCGGAGTCGCGGTCGTCATCAGCGTCTCCTCGATCGGCCGCGGGTTAAACGATAATGTCGAGGGCATCGTTACCAGCATCGGCTCCAACGTGATCTTCGCATTTCACATCGAACCGTTCACCTTCGGTCGGCCTACCGAGGAAATGCGCCTGCGCAGAGAGTTGACCTATGACGATGCCGTCGCCATTCGCGACCTGCCGCATGTCAAGGCCGTCACCGCGGGCCTGCGCTACTTCCGCCCGGAACTCGGTGTAGGATCGTTCGCGGTAAAGTATGGCGACAAGAAAGCCAAGAATACGATCCTTGAGGGTGATCAAGCCTCTGCGAAGGACGTGTTCGATCTCCAGATTGCATCAGGCCGCTGGTTCGGCGAAGCAGACGAAGAGCATCGCTCGCCGGTGGTATTGCTCGGCTCTGACACCGCTGAAGAATTATTCGGAGCGAACGACCCGCTGGGCAAAGAAGTGAGCATTGAAGGCGAACTGTTCACCGTGATTGGAGTGGCCAAACCGGTGAAATCAGTATTTGGCGGAGGCAAGAATCCCGAGGACAACAAGGCTTTCTTTCCCTTAAGCACGTTGCGAAAGCTGCATCCGGAGTTGAAACAGCACTGGATCAGCATTAAGGCTACGTCGCATGACGACGTGCCGAAAGCGATCGACGAAACCCGCCAACTGCTGCGCCGGCGCCGTAGAGTTCCTGCTGACAAACCCGATAATTTCGCGGTCTTCACCGCCGACTCAATTTCCGATGTGTGGAACCAGCTGACGGGAATGCTGTTTATCGGCATGTTTGCGATTTCCAGTGTGGGGCTGATTGTGGGCGGCGTCGGCGTAATGAATATTATGCTGGTGAGCGTGACCGAGAGAACGCGCGAGATCGGCGTCCGCAAGGCCATCGGCGCGCGCAAGCGCGACGTTCTGTTGCAGTTTACGCTTGAGGCGATCATTCTTACCGCAGTCGGGGGAGTCATCGGCGTTCTCTTAGGCGCGCTCATCGTATGGATCATTCCGGCAGTGTGGCCTTCGCTGCCGGCCCGCATGTCGATGTTCTGGACAATTTTTGGTTTCACTTCTGCCGCGGGCGTTGGGCTGGTGTTCGGCATCTATCCCGCGTGGAAGGCGGCGAACCTGGATCCGATTGAGGCCTTACGTTACGAATAAGTAGCGCTGCGTTTCTAATAGTTTGCACCGCGCCCGTGCATGATTCATTTCGTCGTCAGAGCCATTCAGATCGTCGCTGTCTTCGGCACTGCTTCCAGTTCGATCTACTATCTTCTGTGTTTGTGGACCGCTGCAGGATTTGTGGGTGAGCGAAAAGCCGCGCGTGGAGCTCGCTCCGTGGGAGGCCGCTCCACGTCGTTCTTGCCGCCCGTATCGATTCTGAAACCTCTGAAGGGCGTCGATCCGGAAATTTATCAGAGCTTCCGCAGCCACTGCCTGCAAGATTATCCAGAGTACGAAATCATCTTTGGCGTAAGCGATCCGAATGATCCTGCGATTGAAAGTGTGAGGCAACTGCAGGCCGAATTTCCCGAATGCAGAATTCAGCTGGTTCATTGTCCGAAGATCCTGGGCACGAATGTAAAGGTCAGCAATCTGGCGCAGATGCTGGCGCACGCTCGCTGCGATCACCTCATTGTGAATGACAGCGACATCCGCGTCGAGGCAGGCTACCTGCGGAGAGTAGTCGCGCCGCTGGCCGATTCGCACGTTGGCCTGGTTACGTGCCTTTATCGCGGAGTCGCAGCCGCAACGCTGGGTTCACGGCTGGAGCAACTGGGCATCAGCGCTGATTTTTGTCCGGGCGTTTTGGTGGCCAGGCAGGTCGAAAGTGGGATTCGCTTCGGGCTGGGTTCGACGCTGGTATTTCGTCGCGCTGAGTTGGAGAGGATTGGGGGCTTTTTATCGTTCGTGGATTATCTCGCCGATGACTACGAATTGGGAAAACGTATTGCGGACCTTGGATTGGCGGTAGAGTTGTCGGATGTGGTCGTCGAAACCTATTTGCCGGCCTACACCATGCGGGAATTCTTTTCCCATCAACTGCGTTGGGCGCGCGGAGTGCGCGATGCTCGCGCCAGCGGATACCTAGGTTTGCTCTTTACGTTTGGGATGATGTGGGGCTTGTTAGCCGTCATCGCGAGTCGCGGGGCAATGTGGGCCTGGGTTGCGCTCGGTATCACACTCGCTCTTCGTTTTGCCGTTGCGATGGTTGTAGCCGGATCCGTTCTTGAGGATCGCAAAGGCTTAAAGGTTTTTGGGCTGCTTCCGCTCCGCGACCTAGCGGCCGTCGCCATCTGGGTCGCGAGCTTAAGCGGTCACACTGTGATGTGGCGCGGAGATCGCTTCCGGTTGAAAGCCGGCAAGCTTACGCGTATCCCGTCGTAGTTCAGAGTGTCTTTAGCAATCGCCTTCAGAAAGCCGTCAAATTCATTTCATCAAGCCAAACGTGATAGGTGTCTCCCGCTTCATCCAAATCCATCTGGAACGCGGTGTCGATCTCTTCTAGATCCCAATTCAATTGATTCGGATACAATGTGTTTACCTGATTCACCGTGCCGTTTATGGTCAGCGTGTTATAAAGCACGCCGCCGTTGCTATCCTGCTGAACGTCCCAGATCAGGTGGTTCCATGTGTTTGCCTGGAAGTCGCTGGCTTTGCATGGAATCGTTGTCGGCTCCCATCCCGTGCCGGGCGCGTCATTCCAGATGTCCCAGACTCCGTCCGCCTTGAAATTGCACTCCGATCCCCACACCCACCGCTGACCGCCATAGGTTTGATTTACATCAAACTCAAGCGCCTGCGGAGCGTTTGGGTTGTCGATGTAGAAATACAAATCGTAGATGAAGTGGCTTACGTTGTTTCCCCCGGCCACGGCGTTGAAGTACAACATGTTGCAATAGCCCGGGCAATTCGGCGCCGAAGGAGCGATGCTAAACTCCGCGGATTTTCCGTCCATCGACGGGGAGGAAACGTTTTGAGTCATCGTAGAAGTCGGCGTTCCAGCGCCCGCGGCACATATCTGTCCGGCGCGCCCAGACCCTAGCGGAAACAGCCCGCCACACGATTGCCACCCCGCCAACGACTGGATGTTGCTGATCGTGGTCTGCGACTGAATGGTGACGGTGACGTCGACCAATGTGGCTGAGACGTAGCCGCTGGTGTCCTCGGCTTCCACCTCTATCATGTGCTTACCAGGAGACGCAAAGATTTGTGTGTTGATCGAATTGGTGAAAGTAAAATATACCGCCAATTGATCGACATAGACGCGCATGAAAAATATGGGATTCTTTGGTGTCGCCGAGGCCACGACATTGATCGGCGAGGTGACACTCGCTCCCTCGGTCGGGTTCGAAACTGTCAGAGGAAAATCGTCAGAACCGGTCGACAGCGGAGGCTCCTGCTGATTTTGATCTGGTGGTGCAGGCAGAGGGCTCGTACTGGGCGACCACGTGATCGGCACCGGGGGCGTGCTGGGATAGGAAGGCTGAGATGGAGCAGGGGTGGGGGGTGCCGACATTGTCGAGTTGTTCGAACTGTTGCCGCATCCCACGAGAATTATGCAACTACCCAGTAAGCTCGGGAGCAAAATACAAAATGGCAGCCTTGCCGCTACTACGCGCCAAACGCGGCCGCTGCCGCAGAGCAATGCAACCAACTCACTCATGACTTCCTCTCATATACCGTGAATCAGTGACCGTGAATCAGTCGAAAATCCAGCGAGGTGAGAGCGGTCACAAAAGACTGGCCACAGACTGAGCGATAGAACGCTCTATCACTTATCAGCGATACGGCCACCGCCCGGCAATACGGGGACACCCGTAAGTCAGCTGCGCGACAACCGTAACTGTCGAAGTTGAAACCCTAAGGGGTGCGCAAAGAGAAGGTCCCTGCGAGATTCAACCGGCTACCGGAATCGCACTGTGAGCGTGATCCAGCGTTATCCGGACTTTACTTGCAAGTTGGGTCAGGGTAAATGGCTTTTGAAGGAAGTTCGATTCGAGATCGAAGACTTTGTGGTCCAAAACCGTTTGGCCGGCATAGCCTGATACAAACAACACTCTCATCTCTGGACGCAGGGCTTCCAACTCTTTTGCCAATTGTCCTCCACTCATGTGCGGCATCACCACGTCGGTAATCGCCAGGTGGATCGGCGATTCGTGACTCTTCGTCACGGACAATGCATCCAGACCATTTCTAGCTTCCAGAACGTTGTACCCGCGCAGGCTGAGAAATTCGGCGGTGGCTTTGCGTAAAGCGTCTTCGTCCTCCACCAGCAAGACGGTCTCGGAACCGCGTGCCGGTGCTACGCCGGCGGCCGGGGGCTCAGCTACAGCTACGCGCTCCTTCACGCAAGGCAAATAGATTTTGAAGATCGTTCCAATTTTCGGTTCGCTGTAAGCCCAGACAAATCCATGATTCTGTTTTACGATGCCGTAAACCGTCGCTAAACCAAGTCCCGTGCCCTTTCCGGAGGGCTTGGTTGTATAGAAGGGTTCGAAAATGAGCGACAACTGATCTTCAGGGATGCCGGTGCCCGTATCGGAAACGGTCAACACCACGTAACGGCCGGGAGGAATGACGGCTCGCTTGCGGTCCGCATATTCCTCGTCGAGATAAACATTCAGCGTTGCGATGGTGCAACGGCCCCCTTGGGGCATAGCGTCGCGGGCGTTTGCGGCAAGGTTCATGAGGATCTGTTCGATCTGCACCGGATCTAATCGCACTCGGCCCAGTCCTTCGCCCGGCACAAACGTCAGTTCTATGTCCTCACCGATTAGGCGGTGAAGGGTTTTGACGATTCCGTTGACCATCGGGTTGACTTCGGCCACGCGCAAGGCCTGCGGTTGCTTGCGGCTGAATGCGAGCAACTGCCGGGTGAGATCGGCAGCGCGGCGGGCGGCAGCGAGAATCTCTTGAATCCGTGACTGGGTGCGGCTTCCCGGAGCCACCGAATCGAGCGCCAGTTCTGAGTAGCTAGTGATGATGGTAAGCAGGTTGTTGAAGTCGTGGGCAACGCCTCCGGCGAGGCGGCCGACCGCGTCCATTTTTTGCGCCTGCAAGAGCTGCGCTTCGATGCGCAAACGTTCCGTAAGGTCGCGGCCATTGGACACAAAGTGCGTGATGTTGCCCGCCGCGTCTTTTATGGGGCTGATGCTCTCGTCAACGTAGTAGAGATCGCCGTTCTTCTTGCGGTTGACCAGAATGCCGCGGTAGACGTTGCCGGAACGAATAGTTTCCCACAATTCGCGGTAGAGCGCGGGCGCTTGCTGGCCGGACTTCAGAATCGCGGGAGTCTGGCCGATTACTTCACTCTTCTGATAGCCAGACAAGGCTTCAAATGCCGGGTTTACGTACTCGATGATTCCTTCACGATTGGCAATGAAAATGGTATCGGCGGATTGCTCGACTGCGCAGGAAAGCTTGCGCAGGGATTCCTCCGCCAAATTCCCCCGCTGCTGCATCGCTTGCAGATTGAGCGAACAGCGGATGGTTCGCACCAGGTTCGCTCCAGTGAGGTGTGATTTATCGAGGCAATCCCAGGCTCCCGCCGCGATAATTTCTGCCACCGACTTCTCGTCGGCGCGCTCCGTCAGAACGATAAAAGGTACGGTGCGCCCGGTCTGCAAGAACTCCGAGAGAAGTCTGGTAGCGGCAGCGTCCCCTGTCTCATGTGCAAACAAAACCAGTCCGTAGTGCCCCTGCAGCAGCATCGCTTTGGCTTCTTCCAAAGTGCTCGCATGATCCAACTCTGCGTGCAGTTCGCTCCGGTCACCGGTGAGGATGTCGCGAATTAGAAAGAAATCCTCCTCCTGGTTTCCTACCAGCAGGACGTGCAAAGTGGCTTTGCCGAGGTCAAGTTGAAGTGCAGTAGACATGGGTGGATCAGTCGTCACTTAGCACATCGGACACTCTGAGTCGTAACGCTGCCTTCCACGAAGGAAGAGGCGGATTGAGACCGAGGGAAATCTCAGATCGGGAACTGACTCAATTCGGGACAGTTGCGAGCCGACTCTCCGGCGCACCGTTGCTGCCGTTCTGATTGAAAAGACCCCCTCACCTACAGCCTCAAACAGTTTTGAATATTAGTTTTCTGAACACCCCACCGCTGTTAACCAACTCTAACTTTGTCCGTCTAACCCGAAAGTCCTAGCGTTGGGCGATTTTTGCTGGGTGATAATTCGGGAACCACTGGCCGGTTCCGCACGTATTGATTAGAGAGTGACAGTTCGAGAGTAGTGCTACGCCTGAACGGCGAGGGGCACGGAGGTTTTATGGAAATCCAGGAGAGCATCGAGAGAACGATTCCGAGCGGCGGAAACGGCCATGTTCAAGAAGTGGTGCGCCAGGCCCATGAAGAGTTGCGGCAATTGCTGCAACAGCGTGCCGAGGTGATGCGCCGGATCGGCACCATCAAGCAGACCATTGCGGGCCTCGCTAACCTCTTTGGCGACAGCGTGTTGAGTGACGAATTGCTGGAACTGGTGGATCGCAAGAGCAGCGGGAGACAGCCGGGCTTTACCAAGGCCTGCCGGATGATTCTAATGGACTCAAACCGCGCCCTGAGTGCGCGCGACGTCTGTAACCGCATTCAGGAAAGAGTTCCGCCAATGTTGACACGTCACAAAGACCCTATGGCGTCCGTGACCACAGTGCTGAATCGTTTGGTGTCTTATGGAGAAGCCAGGGCTGTCTCCCTCGACAATGGTCGACGTGCCTGGCAATGGGTTGCCGACGGGGAAGCAGAATCGACCAAGCTTTCTATTTCAGCTTGAAGCTTTCAGCGTGAATATCGCTAGGTGAACATCGCTAGCCCGGCGGCAGAAGCATTCCCTTCTCCAGATGCCGGGTGACGTGGGCATACGAGGCCGCATGTGGATCGTGGGTCACCATTACGATGGTCTTATGGAAGTCTTCGTTTAGGCGCTTCAATATTTCCAGGACTTCAGTAGCCGAGTGACTGTCCAGGTCGCCGGTAGGCTCATCCGCCAGTAACAGCGTGGGGTCGCTCACAATCGCCCGCGCAATCGCGACTCGCTGCTCCTGCCCGCCGGAAAGCTGCTTCGGAAGATGGTTGACCCGCTCCTCCAGTCCCACGAGCTTTAGCGCAGTCATGACGTGATCACGCCTCTGCTGCTGGTTCAGCTTGGTCAGCAACAACGGCAACTCCACATTCTCAAATGCGGTTAGCACCGGGATCAGGTTGAACGTCTGAAACACATAACCGATGTGCTCGTTGCGCCAATGAGCCGCCTGGGCGTCGTTGAAGCGAAAGATGTTCTGGTTCTGGACGAGTAATTCGCCTGAGGTTGGCCGGTCGATGGCTGCGATCATGTTGAGCAGCGTCGTCTTCCCCGAACCGGACGGGCCCATCAGCGCCATAAATTCTCCGGTCGCGATGTCAATCGACACATCGTCGAGAGCCTTCACTTCAAAAGCTTCGCGTTTGAAGACCTTGCTGACGTTGCGTGCCTGCACGACTTTGGTTCCGGTTGCGACCTTGGTTTCAGCCACTGTGCTCATAATTGCCCTCTGTTTTTACTCCGCAAATTTTTATCGCTGAAGCTCTACTGACCCTTAATCTTGACGTTGTCTCCATCTTTCAACTCTGGCGGACCTTTGCTGATCACGCTTTCGCCGCCAACCAGTCCGTCGACGAGAAATCCGTCCGTGCGCTGGCTCAACACGTGAACCTCACGCATTCGTGCCTTGCCGTCGAACGCCAGGAAAACAACTTTCTTGCCATCATGATCGCGCAACGCAGTGGCCGGAACAAAAGCTCTCGCCGGCTGGGTGCTCGTAGGTTTTTGTTCATCCGCCAAGAACTTTACGGTCGCGTTCATCTCCGGCCGCAGATATTCATCCGGATTCAGCACCTGCACCTTCACCTGTACCGTGGCCTTTTGCCGATTCGCTTCTGGAGAGATCTGCGCGATCTCGCCGTTATACTTGCGGTCGGGATACGCATCCACGGTAACAATTCCCTTCTGTTTGGGACCGAGCCGGGCAAAATCGGACTGCGCAATATCGAGCTCCACCTGAATGTCGTTCAGATCCGCGAGCGATACCACCGATCCTTGAGGACCACCTGCCGCCGCGCTGGCAAACTGCGCGGTGATCAGCTCCCCCTTTTCGGCAGTGCGGTCAAGGATCGTCCCGGTAACGGGAGCGCGAATCACCGTAGCATCGAGCTGCGACTTCGCGTAATCGGCAAGACCTTGTGCCTGCGCTACCGATCCACGGGCGCGAGCCAGTTCTTCGGCGCGGGGCCCAATCTTCATAAGCTGAAAAGCCTTCTCTAAAGAATTCACGCGCTGCTGATCGGAATCGAATTTCGCCGTGGCATCGTCGAGCGCCTGACGGGAAACTATGCCTCCCGCAGAGAGTTCTTTAGTCCGGTCGAGAGTGAGTTTGTCATTTACCAGCGTGGCTCGAGCTTCATCCAGATTGTGCTGCGCCTGTTGAATCTCCTCCGGCCGCGATCCGTGCTCGAGTTCGTCAAGATAGGCATGGGCGTTATCCAATGCGCCTTTGGCTTGCTCGTAGGAAGCGCGGAACTCCTCATCTTCCAGCCGAACCAGAACCTGGCCTTCCTTAACCTTGTCGCCTTTTTCCACGCCGATCCAGGCCAGGCGACCGGTCACTTTCGAGTTCACGTTGATGGTGTGGTGCGCGACGATATAGCCCGTCGCTGAAAGCACTGTGCCCCCTACGTCGCTACTCTGAGCGGACGCGCGCACAACCTCGACCTCGGGAACGTCGCGCGAAAGCAAGCGGTAAGCGACAGCCGAGAGGCTCAGCACGGCCACAACCACGATCCCAATGACGATGTAGCGGCGCGCCCAGGCAGGCGGTTCGCCGCTGCCCGTGCCGCGCTCGGTGCGGTCGATCCGCAAGCTCTGCAGGTCCTGGTGTTTGGCGTCAATCGGCATAAATAATTATGTATGAGAAAGCGCTACAAGCTGAATACGGACTATCTCACGCTCCGGTTCCGTCGGCGACCCCGATCTACCCACGCAATGCGGTCAGAATGTTTTGCCGCGCCGCGTGCCATGCGGGGAACAGCCCGCCGAAGAATCCCATGGCCAGCGCGAACAGAATCGCATATCCTGCAACTACCCACGTAATCTGCAGACTGAATACGACTTCGCTAAACGTCACCGCATTCGAGGTTCCCGTCTGCATTCCATTGAACGGCAGCATCAGCAGAATTCCGGCAAGCGCTCCCAGCAAAGCCAACAATAAAGATTCCAGAACAAACGATGTCAGAATCGAAGGCCGGGAAAATCCCAACACGCGCAGAGTCGCGATTTCGCGCCCTCGATACGCCACCGCAGCATACATCGTATTCATCGCCGCAAAACTCGACCCAATGGCCATGATGACCGCGACGACGATTCCGATGTATTTGATCGCGGCTCCCGAACTGGTCTGCTTCGCATAATAATCTGTCTCCAGAACACCTTCGAGTTTGAGGCGCTGGTCGTCGCTCACCCGGTTTTTCAGGGCATCGGCGGCGATGGGGTCAGTGGCGCGCAAGTATGCTGAAGAGAAGCCGCCCTGCCTGTCGAAGTCAGCGGCCATCTGATTCACGTCGCTCCAGATTTCAGATTCGTACGCGGAGCCGCCAGCGTCAAACACTCCCACCACTTTCCACGATCCCTTGCCGAACTCCATGGTGTCGCCAATGTTGGCGTGAGAGAAGCGGCTGCGAATCGATTTGCTCACCACAACTTCACGCTGCCCCGTCTGAAACCAGCGCCCTTCGATCAGCTTAGCGCTGGGCCGCAGTTCCAATCCGTCGGGCATCATGCCGCGCACTGTAACGTTCACTTCGCCCGTGCCGTCCTTTCGCGGAAGCACGATCACCACCACCCATTCGCCGGAAACCATTGGCTCCCCGTGGCTGTCTTTGGCAATGCCCGGCAAAACTTTGAGCGTAGGAAATAATGCCGCATCGAATCCGCCGGAGAGTTCAGCTTCCGAACCTTTTCGCAGAACCAACACGTTCTGCGGATTTCCGCTGGAAACAAAAGCCCGCTTCAGCCCTGCCAGAAGAGCCATCAAGAAAATCGCGGTAGTAACCGTCAGCGCGATCCCCAGCGCGGTCATGATCGTGAGTCCCTTGCGGAGCTTCAAATTGCGTACGTTGTAACTGATCGGTATCGCCATAAGTTCGCTCTCAATTCAACGAGTCAATTCAGCCGCCCGTCAACCAATGTGGCGTAATCCTTCCACAATATTTGTGCGCGATGCACCGTATGCGGGCACATACCCGCTCAGAAATCCCACCGTTGCGGCCACGAACAAAGCCAGTAACATCGTGGGCAGCGTGACTTTCATGTCAATCGGAACTCCAATCGCGATCGACGAATGCGTCAGTAGCTGAATCAGCCCGGCCGCTCCCAGTATGCCCAACAAACCGCCTGACACGGCGAGTGCCACAGCTTCGAACACGAAGAGCGAGAGAACGCGTTGACGCGTGAAGCCCAGGGTCTTCAGCACAGCCACTTCGCGGGTGCGGCTGCGAACCGACATGGCCATGGTGTTCGCAGACACCAGCAGGATGGCGAACACAACTGCGCCGCAGATGCCAAGAATAAACGCCTTCACGTTGCCCAGCGTTGCCACAAACGATAGCTGGAAGGCTTTTTCACTCTCGCTCTTCGTCTGCTCTGGCGAGTTGTGAAACATATCGTCAATCACGCCCGAAACCCGTGCCACGTCTCCAGCCTGGGCCACTTGCGTCGAGTAGAATCCCGCCTGCCCTTTGAACCAGGGGATGGCCTCTTCCAAATATTTTGCGTTGAAATACAGCGCGTTTTGCGGCGGATCGCGATGGTAGACGCCGCGAATAGTCAACTCCGGATTCACCGGGAATATCGTTCCCAGCAGCGTGACCTTATCGCCAATCTTCCAGCTGTATTTATTCGCCAGCGTCACATCGACGATGGCCCCGGCGCGGTCGCGCTGCCACGCAATCACTTGATCGGGAGGAATGATCTTGTCGGATGCAACCTTCAGATACTCATCCGGATCGGTGGCCATCTGGGCAAAAAAGTTTTCCGGCCGGTCATCTTTATAGCGCCCTCCGAACCACGTCATTGGCGCTACTGCAACCACTCCTGGGACCGATCGAATTTTGTCGCGGTAATATCCCGGCAGAAAAAATGCGAGCGAAACACGATCACGCGTGATCACTCGCTTCGCTGAATCGGCCGCGCCCACATCGATGTAAAAAGTGCGCCAGATGGAGATCATGAGCGTAAGCAGCAGCAGCGAGAAGCTGATGCTCAGCATCGTCAGGAAGCTGCGCCGCTTATTGCGAAACGTGTTGCGCACCACAAAACTGCTCAACGTCATAGATTCAACCGAATTTTCCGAGCACAAACTCTTAAACTTCAAATCTCAACCGATGTGCCGCAAACCATCCACGATGTTCACCTGCGAAGCATGATACGAAGGAATCAATGAGCTCATCAGCCCTACTAGCCCCGAGACAAAAAGAGCTGAAGCCCACATGCCGGGCGTTACCTTCAGATTGTAAAAGCTGAAAAACTGCGGCGAGTGCGTGACCATGAAGATCAAGCCATAAGCCAATCCAATTCCGATCAAACCGCCCAGCAACGCTAGCGCCACGGCTTCGCTTACAAAAAGACTGAGGACGCCCTGCCGCGTAAACCCCAAAGTCTTAAGCACTGCTACTTCCCGCGTGCGCTCGCGGATCGACATCGCCATGGTATTCGCCGAAACCAGCAGCGTCGCAAACACCACCGCCGAACAAATCATCAAGATGAAAGCTTTTACGTTCCCCAGCATGGCGACAAATTCCAGGCCGAACGCTTTCTCGCTCTCCGACTTTGTTGGCTGCGGCGAGTTGCGAAACATCTCGTCCACCGCGCTAGCAATCTTGCTTACGTCCCCGGGGGAAGCCGCCAGAATGCTGAACGTACCCGCTCGCCCTTTGAAAAAATCGACCGCCTCTTCGACGTACTTGGCGTTGAAATAGACGGATTTATTGTCCGGCGTCGAGTGGAAAATACCTCGAATGTGCAACTCCAAATCGACCGGATAGATGTCTCCCTGCAGGATAATGCGGTCGCCTAACTTCCACCCATATTTCGCCGCCAGCGTGTCATCGACGATTGCCCCTTGCCGGTCACGCTGCCACGCGGTAACTTGATCGGCCGGCATCTGTATATCGCGGAATACTTTGAAGAACTCCTCCGGATCGGTGCCGAAGCGCGCAAAGAAATTCTCCGGCTTCTGGTCCTTGTAAGTGCCGCCGAACCATGAGACGGGGACCACCGCGACAACTCCCGGTACCGCGCGAATCTTCTCGCGATAGAAGCCGGGCAGGTTGAAGGTCAGTGAGACTCTGTGCCGCACCACGAGCCTTTCCGCCGACTCGGCGCTTCCCTGGTCGAGATAGAAAGCCCGCCAGATCGTCATCATGAGGGTTAGCAGCAGCAAAGAAAATGCGATGCTCAATATCGTTAGAATGCTGCGGCGCTTGTTGCGGAAGGCGTTCTTGGTGACAAACCGGCTCAAAGTCATTTTGAACTCCAGTTGATACCCAAGGAAGAATTGGCGTGCCGGACTAACAGATCATCATGGTGCAAGTAGGCCTCAAGGATAAACGACCTACCCTACTCACGACAACTTGCCGGCACCCGCGCTACCGTCTCTGACGCCCTCTCCACCAAAATTTCCCGCATCCCAATATTCGACTCCCGCCCTTAAACCCGCCAGTGGAGATCGTCACCCGGCTCAGATGACAATTGTCACCCGCGCCTTCCTCTAGAGGTTTAACGCGCGTGCAAGAGAAAGGTCACGCGAAGAATGCAAGGTTATAGAGTGAAATCGGCTTTGGCTGGAGTGCAGCTTCTCGCCTTGCGGGCGATCAGGCCTGGAATTCGGAGGCTTCCGGGAAACGGAGGTTGCACTTGGAGAGTGCATCATTGAGAAGTTCCTCGACCTTCGTTTCTTCGCAGTTGCGCGACATCGCCAGTTCGCTGACCAGCAGGTAGCGGGCGCGTTCAAGCATCTTTTTTTCGCGAAAGGAAAGCGGCTTCGCCTGATGAAGGGCGATCAAGCTCTTGAGAACTCCGGCGACCTCGAAGAGAGAGCCGGTCCGCATACGGTCGGAGTTTTCTTTGAAGCGGTCTTTCCAGTCGGCGGTGCTGAGGTCGTCGGTGACGGAAAGGAAATCCAGAATTTTCTGCACCTCGCCGTTGCGGACGACACGGCGAATGCCGACGCTGCCAACGTTGTTGCACGGCACCATCACCTTGAGACTGCTGGCCTTAATGTTGAGGAGGTAGAACTTTTCCACCGTAGCGCCAATAGAGCGGCTGCTGATTTGTTCGATAACGCCGACCCCGTGGTTGGGATAGACGACCTTGTCGCCAATGTGGAAATTCAGGTCCGCACCATTCATAAAAAGGCACCCGGGCAGGAGAAGGGTCTTAGCGAGGGAAACGTTTATCGTTCTATAAACAGGGTACTCCGGCAAGGGGCTAAAAGCAAGGATTAGTCCCGGTTTGGGAAGGATTTCCGAAGGTTAGGGTACGTGTCATTTGGCGAAAATCGTGGATTGTGAGGCGCAAGTCGTTATACTGATGGTGTTTACATAGCCTACCAAAGATTAGGATCTGATCCAGGCCCTTCCAAGTATGGAATCGCCGCGCTCCTTAAGCCCAATCCTCGCTAACCTGCGGCAAAGGTCCGCTTTTCCATCCAGCCTTGTAGAATCAATACTGCTGCCATCCGGTCAACGGCCTTCGCTCGCCGGTCGATCGACAACTCTGTCTCCCGCAGCAAGCGATTCGCTTCCGCCGAGGTCAACCGCTCGTCCCACAAATGCACCGGCAACCGAAAGCGCTTCCGCAGTTCCTCTGCAAAAACTTGCATCTTCTCTGCTTGCGTTCCTTCCGCGCCGCTCATCCGCAGGGGCAAACCGACCACGATCTCCCGCACCTCATACTTGCGAATCACCTGTTCGATCAGGGCCAAGTCGGTTCGCTTGTTCCTTCGCTGCAAGGTCTCGATCCCCTGCGCGGTGATTCCTAGGGGATCGGTCACTGCCATGCCGATCCTCCTTGATCCCACGTCCAAGCCTAAAACTCTGCCCGACGGCTTGGAGGCTTTTCCCGATTCGGTGCTCACGCCGCGATTATATGCTCGTACGTTGGACCGTTAGTTCTTCGACCGTTTCAATGTCCCTGCATAGCGCGCCGGTATGCGGCGACATTCTTATTGTGTTCTTCGATGGTGTGGGCGAACCGGTGGTGGCCCTGGGCATCGGCAACGAAATAGTAGTAGTCGGTTTGGGCAGGATGCATGGCCGCTTCGAGCGAACTCTTGCCGGGATTTGCGATTGGACCGGGAGGAAGTCCAGCGTGCTTGTAGGTGTTGTAGCGTGAGGGGAACTGCATGTCTGCGTGATGCAGCGCTCCCTGATAGGCGCCGGTGAGAAGTTCGGCATAGATAATGCTGGGGTCGGCGTCGAGCGCGATGTTTTTCTGCAGCCGATTGTAGTAGACGCTCGCAACCAGCGGACGTTCTTCGGCGACGGAGGTCTCTTTTTCGATGATCGAGGCCATGGTGACGATGCGGGGGACCGAGCTTTCATTCGGATCAGGAATTAGGTAAGCGAGAATTTGCGGCTTGCCTCCGGGTTTCTCGCTGGGATACGGCTGCGCCAATCCAATTTGCGCTGCCACCTGGCGGAACTGCTTGACCATAGCATCTGCCATCTCATGCATGGTCATCATGCGGCTAAACTCGTACGTCTCTGGGAAAAGATATCCTTCGAGCGAAGGTGCGCCCGGGGCGATGTCGGCGACGAGCGCGGTATCCGATTGCGCAACTTTCAGGAAGTCTTCCGCCGAACCCAGGCCGGCGGCTTCAATGGCGCGAGCGATATCGAACATCGTGAAGCCTTCCGGGACAACGACAGTGCGGTAGTAGACGTTGCCGCGCTGCAGGCGTTTTTCGATGTCGATGAGGTTGGCCGCCTTCTCGAAAAGATATTCTCCCGCCTTGAGCGAACGCCGCTGGTAGAGGTAGTGCCACAGGATGAACGCTTGCTCGCTACGGATGACTCCGGAGGACTTGAGCGCGGCGGCGATGTGCCGTGTGGAAAATCCCGGCCGCAACATAACAAAAGTTTGCGGCGCAGGTTCAACCGGGATCAACGCCACCCAGGCGAGCCAGCCTCCGACCGCGAGCACCACAATTAATAGAAGGCCGAAAAGTTTTCGCACGATGGCAGTAGTGTAGATGAAAGTGTGCATCGAGGATAAACCGAAAGGCGAGGGTGGTGAATGAGTTATTGCACCCTTTTCGGCGCGGTATACTCAAATATTCTGAAGATCATCCAATACTTCATGAGAAGTCGCTCGCCCTTATGGGCCTTGATTTTGGTTGTCGCAACCCTGCCTACCGCAGGGTGTTTGTTCCGCACGCGGCCAGTTGAAGAAACCTATTCCAAGGCTCCGCTCAAGGAATCGTCACAGGAAGCTTTGATCGAGAGCCTCAAGCAGCAGTCGGAAAAGATCCAGTCCTTGCAGGCGACGGTAGATATCGACACCTCGGCGGGAGGCGTCAAGAAGGGCCACGTTACCGATTACAAGGAAATTCGCGGATATGTCCTGGCGCGGAAGCCCGCGATGCTGCACATGATCGGGCTACTGCCGATCGTGCGCACCACGGCCTTCGATATGGTGAGCGACGGACAAGATTTCAAGTTGTGGATTCCGCCGAAGAACCGCTTCGTGATGGGGCGAAATGAAGTGCAGTCGACGAACCCGGATCAGCCCATGGAAAATATTCGTCCGCAGAATATTTATGAGGCGCTGCTGATTCGACAGGTCGATCCGGACCGCGAGATTGCAGTACTGGAGAATGGTGAAGAAATATTGCACGACGCCAAAGGACATCGCGTTCTGCAGGAGGATTACGAGCTTGTGATCATTCGCAGGCGAAAAGAGGGTTGGGGACTGGCGCGCAAGATCGTTTTCAGCCGTACCGACTTGCAGCCGCATCGCCAGTATATTTACGACGAGCAGGGCAATCTTGCGACCGATGCCCGCTACGCGAATTATAAGGATTATGATGGCGTGAGCTTCCCATCGCGTATCGAGATCTACCGGCCACAGGAAGAGTACGACATCACGCTGAACATGTTGAAGGTGGAGGTCAACAAGCCGCTAAAAGACGATCAGTTCACGCTGCAGGAACCTCCGGGCGCGGAAGTGGTGCATCTCGATAAACCGCAGGCGAGCGCGGGGGGAGCGGGGCCGGGGTCGACGAATCAGCCGTAGGAATCGGCAGCAGGATTATCATCCTGAGCGGAGCGAGGGATCTTGGTGTTTGCTTGAGCCGGCATCGCGGATGTTACGGGCAGAAACCAAGGTCCCTCGCTTCGGTCGGGATGACAAATTAAGAAGACATGATTAACAAAATGATTGTATCGAACCTGGTGCATCGGCCCGTGCGGTCGCTGATCAGCATCAGCGCCATTGCGCTCGAGGTCACGCTGATCCTGCTGATCGTGTCTTTTTTCTATGGGCAGTTAAATGGTTCGAAGGAGAGCCAGATGGGCGTGGGAGCGGATTTGATGGTGCAACCACCCAGCTCTTCGGCGCTGATTGGAGTTACGGGCGCACCGATGCCGGTGAAGTTGGGAGACGTGTTGCGGAAGCTGCCGCACGTCAACGTGGCTGCGCCGGTGATCTGGGAACTCACAACCAAACCCACTCTTGAGATTATTTACGGCATCGATCTGGCAAGCTACAACAGCATTCCGCCGACGTTCAATTATCGCTCTGGCGGGCCTTTCCAGGGCGCTTATGACGTGATCGTCGACGACTTTTTCGCGGGAATGAAGAAGGTGAAGGTTGGCGACTCGATTGAGATTCTTAACCATCAATTCCGGATATGCGGAATTGTGGCGCACGGCAAGGGAGCCCGGAAATTTCTGCCTCTCACGACGATGCAGGATCTGATTGGAGCGGAGAATAAGGCTTCGGTCTTCTACGTGAAGGTTGACGATCCCGCGAATACGGATTTGGTGGTAAACGAGATCAAAACCGTGCCGGGCATGGAAAACTACGCGGCACGCTCCATGCAGGAATATTTATCGATGATGTCGGCGGATAACCTGCCGGGGTTCCAGACGGCGATCCGGATCGTAATTGCTATTTCGGTGATCATCGGCTTCATGGTGATCTTTCAATCGATGTACACCGCGGTGATGGAGCGTACCCGCGAGATTGGAATTCTAAAATCGATGGGCGCGTCGAAGGCATTCATCGTCAACGTTGTTTTGCGCGAGACGGCGCTGCTGGCGATCCTTGGGATTATAGCGGGCATTGTGATCAGCCTGGTAACAAGGCGCATCGTTCTGATCGAGCGGCCAGTGCTGCGGCTCTTTTGGAGTAGCGAATGGGTGATACGCACCACCGTGATCGCTATTGTCGGGGCGCTGGGTGGAGCGTTGTATCCCGCGTACAAAGCGGCGCAGAAGGATCCGATTGATGCGCTCGCGTATGAGTAGGCAGAGTCAGGCTGCCCGGTCAAGGCCCACGCTTTAACTACTCCTGGTTTGTTTCGAGTGTCCCACTGCTCAATTGCTAGCAACTCGTTCTCTCCCTGTTACGCCAAGACTCATTTCGTGGTTACGGTTTGGGGCACTCCACGTCTAAACCTCGTCAGCAGGGCTATCTCCTAATTCAGGCTCCAAAACTCAAAGCTGCAGGGATTTTGATCACGACGCGGTGCGAGGAAGACTCCAAATGTTTTTCCTGTACAACTCAATCCGTCCACTCCTAACGACCGTCTCGGCGATATTTTTGCTTGGAACTACCCTCATCTCGGCGCAGGAGGTGCTGTCGGTTCCTTCGGAGTCGCCACGTTGGGATTTGCAGGGGCAAGCCAAGGCGACCGAATATCAAGGGCGGAAGTGCCTGTTGCTCGATGGCGGGGCTGCGGTGCTAAAAGACTTTGAGATGCGCGACGGTGTCATCAATATGGAGGTCGCGACCCCCGCCAAGCGTGGGTTCTTCGGCCTACAGTTCCGGCTCGACGCGGATGGCGCCAACGGTGAATGGGTCTATCTGCGCCAGCACAAGTCCGGTCTTCCCGACGCCATGCAGTACACACCGGTTCTCAACACGGGCGCGAACTGGCAAATCTATAACGGACCTGGCTTCACTGGCGCGGTCGATATTCCAAGAGATGTCTGGTTCCACTTGCGGTTGGAGGTAGTGGGGGCGCAGGCAAAGCTCTATGTCAAAGACATGGACAAGCCAGCACTCGTCATGAATGATTTGAAGAGCGGCATACAAAAGGGCCAGGTGGCGTTGTATGTTCTGACCGGTGCCACCTATTTCTCGAACTTTGAAATCCGCACGACGCCCGATGCCCCCTGGGAGCGGCACCTACCGGCGATGCCGCCAGGCACTCTCACCAAGTGGAGCCTGTCGCCGTCCTACGATGCGCTCGCGCGGAATCTGGAGCGTCCGATCGACGCCAGAGAAAGCGATGCCATCCATTGGCAGGAGGTGGAGGCCGAACCGCCCGGCTTTGTGGTTCTCTATCGTTATCGCGAAGCTCCGCATCCGATCGTCACGTTTCAGGGTGACTTTTCCAAGCGTCTCGAACCCCAGACGGGAATGAAAGTCGTATATGCGCGATCGAGCATTGAATCCGACCGCGACCAGGTGAAAAAACTCGAAATCGGTTATAGCGACGATGTCAGCGTGTTTCTGAACGAAAAAATTCTCTACCGAGGGCGAAGCGCACAAGGTTTCCGAGATCCCGGATTTCTTGGCATTGTTAATCCGGAAAACGATGCTGTCTACCTTCCACTGAAAAAGGGTAGCAATGAACTGATGCTGGCGGTCAGTGAACTGGGCGGGGGATGGGGATTCATTTGCCGCTTAGTGGAGATGGAACACTAGGCTTAGGCAAGTTGCTTAGCTTCATTCCGTCGCATGGCATGGTAAGAAGCCCCGTCCAAAACAATCCGGGGAAGATCGCGGACGGGGCAGGTTGAGTTCGGTTACGGGGTCACACTGTATTGCACCACGATGTTGATTTCGTATGGGTTGCAGCTATTACCTCCAGGCACCGCTTTGAGCCTCAGTTGATTGCCTGCCAAGTACAGCACACTGATCGCGCCGGTATCATTCGTCACCGGACCGACGTTCCCGTTGGTCGCGGTCGTGTTGGGGATGGCCAGGAATACGGTCGATGTGCCATCTGTGACCTTGATCCCAGGCAAGGGGCTGCATCCGATTTGACCTGCCGGAGAGGAAAGCTGGATGCGGTTTACGGTGATATTAGTCGCCGGCGTAAACACGCTGACGATGCCATTTGCGTTAGGGTTGGAGGGCACCGGCACGTAATTACTGAAGGTGTCGATCTTGCTGGTCCACACGTTTTGTGCGTGAAGCGGGAGAGCGAGAAGACCGAGGGCGAGGGTCAACAGCGGAAACACTTTTTTCATCGGAGAACCTCAAAGAGGGATTCAATCGGCAGCCTGTGGGATACCAGAAACAATGCACAAAAAACGACCATCGCAATCTTGGAATCCTGCGAGTGTTCTAGCACGCACGATTAAGACTTGCAATTCCTACTCCACCGGGAGAGAATTCGCTAGTCCGAATCTCCATCCTAGACGTGGGAGACGCGGGTTATGACCACTCCTTTACCTTTGCCATCTCTTCCGACTTGCCCCATCTGCCATAAGCCTGTTTCCATCGAAACCAGCAAAACCGACGAGAACGGACACGCCGTACATGAGAAGTGTTACGTTTCTCAGGTCGTTCCCAAAAAGCATCCCAAGTCAGCAACGCAGTGTTTAGGACACCACCTTTGTTAACTCAGCGTTGACAATTCCTCGCGCCCTACGGTATCTTTAAAGCTTTGGGAAGTCTCGCGGTTGCCCGCCTGATGGTCTGGCGTCCTCGCCGGAGAGTCAACGAGCGGTCTTCTTTGTAATTTCAATCGCGTTTCGCATTTTTTCATTCTGGGAGAGTTCCGATGTCAACCTATTTCCCCAAAGCGGGGGAAATTGTGCGCAAGTGGTACGTCGTGGATGCGGATGGGCAGACGCTTGGGCGTATGGCCTCGCAGGTAGCGCGCATCCTCATGGGCAAAGAGAATCCGCAGTACACGCCGTTTCTCGATACCGGCGATCATGTGATCGTCATCAATGCTGAGAAGGTGCGGACGACTGGAATGAAGTCGGAGCAGAAGCAGTATCACCACTACACCGGCTATCCGGGCGGGCTGCGCACCGAAGATTACCGCAAGCGTTTGGCGCGCAGGCCGGAAAAGATTATTGAAGACGCGGTGCGGCGCATGTTGCCCAAGAACAAATTGGCGGCGCACATGCTTTCGAAGCTGAATGTGTACAAGGGTGACAAGCATCCGCACGAGGCACAGAAGCCGCAGGCATTTCAGTTGGAAGTTCGGGCGTAACCGGACTGAGCAGTGAAGCGGGAGATCCTTCGCTCCGCCTGAAAAACGGCTGCGCTCAGGATGACAACGAGATTAGGAGCTGAAAGCTAAATGGCAGAGTTGGTGCAGTACTACGGAACAGGACGGCGGAAGCGGGCGATTGCGCGGGTGTATTTGCGTCCGGGCAGTGGAGACTTCAAGGTTAACGGGCGCGCGTTTGAGGAGTATTTCGTCACTCCGGCGCAACGGTCGGCCGCGAAGGCGCCTCTGGCATCCACAGAAACGGCGGCATCCTTCAACATCATCGCGAACGTGCTGGGCGGCGGAGTGCGCGGGCAGGCCGATGCGGTGAAGCTTGGAATCGCGCGCGCCTTGATGCAGTTCAACGCCGAGCTGCGCGGGAAGCTGAAGTCGGAAGGAATGGTTTCGCGCGACTCGCGTGGCAAAGAACGCAAGAAGTACGGGCAGAAGGGCGCTCGGAAACGCTTCCAGTTCAGCAAGCGGTAGAGATTCCTCCACCCTCGCTGTCACTCGGGGGTCGGAATGACAATGGGTTTGGCTTTTGCTGAAGGCTGAGAGCTGACGGCTGAAAGCTAGTTTAGGTGTTCAATTCTTCCTGTGCCTCGCGGCGCGGGGCGGGAATGGCAATCGGAGAGCAGTACCCAGTTGCCTGTACCAAGTTTCCAGTGAGTTTCTGCTGGGTACTCGGTACTCGGTACTGAGAACTGGCTTCCTGATGCAGACTGAATAAGGAGGTTCATTGGCAACCATTACCATGAAAGAATTGCTCGAAGCGGGTGTTCACTTCGGGCATCAGACGAAGCGCTGGAATCCTAAGATGAAGGAATACATCTTCGGAGAGCGTAATGGAATTTACATCATCGACCTGCAGAAGACGCTGAAGATGTTCAAAGAGGCGTCGAAATTCGTGCAGCAGCTGGCTACCGAAGGCAAGATCGTGCTGTTCGTCGGAACTAAGCGCCAGGCGCAGGATGCGATTGCCGAAGAGGCCACGAAGTGCGGCGGCTTCTATATCAACCAGCGCTGGCTCGGTGGGCTGCTCACCAACTGGGTGACGGTGCAGAAGTCGGTGAAGCGGCTGAAAGAGCTCGATGAGATGGCCACGGATGGCCGCTACGAGCTTCTGCCGAAAAAAGAAGTGATCAAGCTCGAACGCGAGCGCAAGCATCTGCAGGCGAACTTGGCGGGCATCAAGAACATGAGCCGGTTGCCAGATGCGGTGTTCGTGATCGACTCGAACAAGGAAC
Organism: uncultured Acidobacteriaceae bacterium; assembly: GCA_963771965.1. Taxonomy (GTDB): domain Bacteria; phylum Acidobacteriota; class Terriglobia; order Terriglobales; family Acidobacteriaceae; genus Sulfotelmatobacter. Next base: position 445,540 of record CAVYVM010000010.1, on the reverse strand, counting down.
AAATCGCCGTTCGAGAAGCCCGCAAACTGGGCATCCCGGTAGTTGCGGTGGTGGATACGAATTGCGATCCCAGCGAAGTGGATTACGTGATTCCTGGCAACGACGATGCGTTGCGGGCGATTCGCCTGTTTACATCGAAGATTTCAGAATCGATCGCCGAGGGCGCGCAGTTGATGAGCGACAAACAAGTTGCCGACATGACTGCCGCGACGGAACAGGCGCAGGCACTGGAATTGCAGCAGGCGGAAAATGCGGCGGCGGCGCTCGAACTTCGTTCCCAGGAAGCTGCGGCGGCGTCCGATATGGCGGAAATTGGCGAGGACATCAGCATGGAAGAAGTGCTGGGTGGTCCTGGGAAGCTTAAGAAGCCGGTAGCGAACGAAGAAGCTGACGTGCATAAGGTCGAGAGTCAGACGGTTTAGTGAGTGCCGAGTTGCGAGTACCTAGTACCTAGTAAAAACCGGGCACGTAGGATATCTGACCCGCGCGGGTCGTCCGGCGCGGGTCAAAGTTTGTTAGAAGTAATGTTTCAAAGTTTCACGGGTTTCAAGGTTTCAAAGTTGGCCGCGCAATATTTGTTGTTGAAACCTTAAAACTCTGAAACCTTGAAACCTCGACAAGAACCCTAGAATTCATGAAGGACCCCTACGTAATGAGCACTACTATGGCAAACATTTCAGCAGCACAAGTGAAGGATCTCCGGGAAAAAACTGGAGCTCCTATGATGGATTGCAAACAAGCCCTTACAGAAGCCAAGGGCGATATGGAGCAGGCGGTCGTGATTCTGCGCAAGAAGGGCGTTTCGGTTGCGGCCAAAAAGGCGGCGCGCGTGACCAGCGAAGGCTCGGTGACCAGCTACATTCATGCCGGGGGCAAGATTGGCGTGCTGGTCGAGGTGAACTGCGAAAGCGATTTCGTGGCTCGCACCGACGACTTCAAGGAACTGACGCACGATATCGCCATGCACATTGCGGCCAGCGATCCGAAGTACGTGCGTAAGGAAGACGTCACGGCAGCAGACTTTGCGCGCGAGAAGGACATTTTTCTGGCACAGGCCGTCGCCTCCGGAAAGCCTCAAAACATTGCGGAGAAGATGGTCGCCGGCAAAATGGAAAAGTTCTACGAAGAGGTCTGCTTGCTCGAGCAGCCCTTCATCAAGGACCAGACCGTGTCGATTGCGCAGCTGATCGCGGCCAAAATCGGCAAGTTGGGCGAGAACATCAGCGTGCGGCGCTTTGCGCGTTTCAAAGTGGGTGACGCGGGCGAGACCGTCGCGGTCACCAGACCTACCGAACAGAAAGCAGAGTAATTCAAGGGCGCCCGGTGGGCGCCTTGTGTGATTGTCTTTTCGTAGTTTGTGCGGAGCTGGCGGGACGACGCCGCTACTAAAGACCTACATGACCTCGACTACCCCTGCTTTCAAACGCGTTCTGCTCAAGCTTTCCGGCGAGGCCCTGGCTGCCAATCAGGGCTTTGGAGTCGACACGGCGCGAATCCACGAAGTCGCGGCAGAACTGGCCGACGTTCACAAACTGGGTGTTCAGCTAGCCATCGTAGTCGGCGGCGGCAATTTCTTTCGCGGCGTCGCCGACCAGGCTCGGGACATGGACCGCGTCTCCGCCGATCACATGGGAATGCTCGCCACCGTTATCAACGCGCTGGCGCTGCAGGATGCGCTCGAAAAGCAAAAAGTCTACACGCGGGTGCAAACTGCGATCGAAATGAACCAGGTGGCGGAGCCGTTTATACGGCGGCGCGCCATCCGGCACCTGGAGAAAGGCCGCGTCGTGATCTTTGCCGGCGGCACGGGAAATCCTTACTTTTCGACTGACACGGCCGCGTCTTTGCGCGCCATGGAGATCAAGGCAGACGCGATTCTCAAGGCGACGAAAGTCGATGGCATCTACGATGCCGATCCCATGAAGGTGAAGGACGCGAAAAAGTTCGCCGACATCACCTATATGGACGTGCTTAAGTTAGGTCTGAAGGTGATGGATTCGACCGCGATCAGTCTGTGCAAGGACAATAACCTGCCCATCATCGTCTTCAACCTGAACGAGCATGGAAACATCCGCCGAGTGCTTTGCGGAGAAAAGATTGGGTCAAGGGTGGGCGCGTAATTCTCTAGCCACGGATTTGCACCGATTCACACGGATAATTCTGAGATTCTTGATCCGTGGTAATCCGTGTGGATCCGTGGCAACGTTCGTTTAGGGTTTATAATTCAGCGTTTTGATATCTGAAATTTTACGGAGCTGACTGAGATGGCTCAAGCCACCATGGCCGCGATTCCGGGCCTGAAAGAAACTTACGTACAACTCAAGACCCGCATGGAGAAGGCCGTCGAAGATTTTCGCAAGGCGATGGCTGCCACGCGCACCGGGCGCGCCTCGGTGCACATGCTCGACAGCGTGAGTGTCGACTATTACGGTTCGCAGATGCCGCTGAACCAGATCGCGCAGGTGCATGCGCCCGAGCCGCAGATGATTACGGTGCAGCCCTTCGATCCATCGGCGATCGGGGCAATCGAGAAAGCGATTCGCTCGGCGGAGCTGGGCCTGAACCCAATGAATGACGGCAAGCTGATCCGGGTGCCGGTGCCGGCTCTCACGCAAGAGCGGCGGCAGGAGATGGTGAAGCATTTGCACAAAGTGCTCGAGGAGCATCGCACGGCTGTACGCAATATTCGCCGCGACGGAAACGATGCAATCAAGAAAGCGATGAAAGACAAAAAGATCACCGAAGATGAAGAGAAGAGGTCGCTCGATGAGATTCAGAAACTCACCGACAACGAAATCAAAAAGATGGAAGAAATGAGCAAGGGCAAAGAGAAAGAAGTGCTGGAAATTAAGTAAACGCTCCTGAGCGCGCTGCAATCCAGCGGATCGACTCCGGTAGTGGCGGCGGACTGCTGTTCGTAACCCCTGACGCAAACGCCGGTGATAGCGGCGGCAGTGGTGGCTGATCCGCCGCAGACGCAATAACTCAACCTGAAAGCAGGACATGCGCAACGGGCGGCCATAAGCCGCCCGTCTTCTTTTGCAGGCCGGCGGAATTTCTGCCGGAGCACTCTATAATCAAAGGATGGCCAAGGCGCGCGGCATTGCCGACGGGGAAACGGTGAGGGTCTACAATGATCGATGAGAAATCCATTTGAAAGCTTGAGTGGAAGGCGCGTTCAGCCAGGAGTGGTTGCCGCGGCACTGAATTGGGCCAAGCTAAGCCCCGGATTCCGGAACGTCAACCTACTGACCTCAGAAAAACTTTCCGACCTAGGCAACTCCACCACGTTTTATTCCGTCTTGGTGGAGGTGGAGAAAGCCAAAAGCTAGTGGTCAGTAATTCGTGGTCAATCGGGATTCGTGGCATAAGATCAGCAGCATTTCATCACAAAATTAGAGACTGCGGGGAGAACGGCCACTGATCTTGGACGCTTTCCGTTTCTCTACGTATAATGATCGTTTTCCTACATCCCAGAGCCTGAGGTAGTAGCGATTCATTTTCGCTTTCATTCAGACATTGTTGTGTCCGAGCGCGGCCTGAGTTCTTCGGGCGCAGCCCATCCCGCATCTTCTTCATTTGCACGGCTTTGCCGAAGGATGCAGGGGTTCGCGCTGGTTTTGGCGGTCGCGCTGACACTCTTGTTGCCGCCGGCAAGCTTTGCGCAGAGCGATCTGATCGCCGAGATCAGCGTCACCGGCAACCGGAGAATTCCAGCTGAAACCATTCGCGCCCGCATTTTCAGCCGGGCGGGGGACGTCTACGACGCTTCCGCGCTGGAGCGGGATTTCAACTCCTTGTGGAACACAGGTTATTTCGAGGACATTCGCTTCACGAGGGAAGAAACACCCAAGGGCTGGAGGATCATTGTCCAGGTCAAGGAAAAGCCGACCATCCGGGAAATCAATTACGTCGGTCTGAGTTCGGTGACGACCAGCGATGTGTTGGACAGGTTCAAGGAAGCGAAGGTTGGTTTGGCGGTAGAGAGTCAATACGACCCAACGAAAGTGAAAAAGGCGGAGGTCGCGATCAAAGGCCTGCTGGCGGAGCACGGCCGGCAATTTGCCACCATCCGAACCGAGATCCGGCAGATCCCCCCGGCAGCAATTGGAGTCACATTCGTGGTGAAAGAAGGCCCGAAAGTTAAAGTGGGCAAGATCAAGTTCGAAGGCAATAAGAACGTCAAGACGAGAGTTTTGCGTTACGCCATGAAGAACCTGCGGCCCATCGGAGTTCCCCACTCGATTTTCCTGGAAAACATATTCGCCCGCACCTACGACGCGACCAAGCTGGACGAAGATACAGAACGGGTGCGGAACGAATACCAGAATCGCGGCTATTTCAAAGTAATCGTCGACCAGCCCAAGACGCAGATTCACGATACCGGGCACGCCGGTTTTCACATCCCGCTAATGCAGGGCGGGCCAGGCAAGGCGGTCGACATCACCATGCCGATCGAAGAAGGCGACCGTTATACGCTGGGCAGCATCACGTTCAAAAACAACAAAGCAGTGGCTAATGTGAAGGCGTTGCGAGCGCTTTTCCCCATCAAAGATGGAGACACTTTCAGCAAAGAGAAAGTGGCGAAGGGCCTGGAGAACCTGCGCAAGGCCTATGGCGAGTTGGGCTACATCAATTTCACTTCAGTGCCCGATACCAGGTTTGACGACGAAAAGAAGCTGATCTTCCTCGAAGTTGACGTGGATGAAGGCAAGCCGTTTTTCGTTCGCCGCATTGAGTTCCAGGGCAACACCACGACGCGCGACAAAGTCATCCGGCGTGAAATCGCGTTGGAAGAAGGCAACGTCTACAACTCGCGCTTGTGGGAGTTGAGCCTGCTGCGATTGAACCAACTAGGATACTTCGACCAACTGAAACCGGACGATCCCAATACTACGATTCGTCAGCTCGACGAGAAAGATGGATTGGTCGACCTGACGCTAAAGATCAAAGAAAAAGGAAAGAACAGCGTAGGCCTCAACGGCGGCGTCAGCGGTCTGGAAGGTGCTTTCGTGGGGATCAACTATGCGACCAACAATTTCCTTGGCCTGGGTGAAACGTTGTCGGTGCAGGCGAGCGTAGGAAACCTCGCGCGCAGCATCCGCTTCGGCTTCACCGAGCCTTACATGTTCGACCGGCCGTTGCAGTTTGGTTTCAATGTTTACTACAACAAAGTGAGCTACGATCAGGCGCGGCAGCTCTCGATTTTCAGAGGACAAACCCTGAACCTGCCAAACGCCGTGTTACAGAATCTGCAGAACTACACGCAGTCGAGCACAGGTTTTACGATGTCGTTGGGCTATCCCCTGGGACGCCGTTCATTCAAGCGTGTCGGGGTTACTTACTCGTTTGACCGATCGTCGCTGTTGGCGCTCAGCTCGGCATCGAAGAATCTGTTCGAGTTTCTAGCGTTCCGCGGCATCTCCGGTCCAAATGCTCTGGAAGGCATCATCACCAGCAAGATTTTCCCGAACTTCTCTTTTAATACGATCAACAGTCCGATCTCGCCGCACCAGGGGCACCAGTTCACGGCGGGCGCGGAATTCGCGGGGCTGGGCGGCACGGTTCGATCGATTCGTCCGATCGTTCAGTACAAGCAATTTATTCCCGTGCAGAACCGGCGTAACGCGCTCGGCTTCAATGTTCAGGGATCTTTCATCAGTGGCTTCGGCGGCTTGGTCGCTCCGCCGTTCCAACGCTCTTACATGGGCGGTGAGAACGATCTGCGTGGCTTCGATATTCGCTCAGTGTCACCCGTGGCGTTCCTGCCGAGCGTGGGCGCGATCACGCTGACCGACCCGAGCGGGGTTCCGGTACCAAAAGATCCGCAGAATCCCCGGGCGGGCAACGTCACAATACCGATCCCAGTGGATCAGATCACCTTCCCGGGTGGCGATTTCAGTATTGTCACCAACATGGAATACCGCATCACCATTTACGGGCCAGTGGCGCTGGCTCCCTTCATCGATGCAGGAATCGACCCCATCCTGCGGCGGTCGCAGTTGCAGATTGCGCAGCAACAATATCTCGAAGTCATCGGTACGCCGGTGGGATGCCCGACGCTGACTCAGGTTCCCACCGCGAACACTTGCAGCTTGGGCAGCGTATTGAACCCGCCGCCATCGAATCAGTTGGAGGTTTTAGGCTCAACCAACTGGCGGCCGCGAATGTCCACGGGACTTGAGCTGCAGATGTTCCTGCCAGTAATCAATGCGCCGTTCCGGATTTATTGGGCGTACAATCCTCTGCGGCTGGACAGCCCGGCGAACCCACCGATTCCAATCACGCCTGAAATGTTTCCGAAAACCTGCAACCCCGTTACTGGTTGCCAGCTAACCGGCGCGGGCCTGTACACCTATAACTTGGCGAGAACCCAGTTCGCACCCAGTTTCCTGCTGCGTGAACCGCGCAAGACGTTCCGGTTCACGGTAGCGACGACGTTCTAGGGACCATGTATTTCAAGGGTACACAGTGCGACTGGAGGTTTGACGCCACTGAGGGGGCTTACTATAATGGCTTGCACTCACGCCTCAATGGCAAGCTGATACGGTGGACGACAGGTCCGCAACCTCGGCGTGTGACGCTGGCAATCCGGTACGCCTCGTTTGATGGCGGCCGTTGTAAGTGAAGAAGATCGCGTGGTTACGGCCCAGCGTTGCCAAAGCAGATGAAGAATCTGAGTTTCTTCCCCGGAAAGAATTACCAGAATCGTGTTTACGGGAACAATTTTCCAAGGAGTTTAGCGTCCAATGACAAGCAAGTACATGCGGTCTTTCCTGGCCACTGCGGTTTTCTCCGTGATTTCCGCCTGGGCCCAAACCGGTAGCGCCGCTGCCGCTCCCACGGGTGGGGCTGGCGCGCCCGCACCGGCGTCTCCTGCAACATCCTCCCCGGTGATGACAACCGGCACTGGCACCAAAGTGGGCACCATCAACATCGAGCAGGCGGTTCTCAGCTCGAACGAGGGCCAGCGCGATTTCGAAGCCCTGCGCAAAAAGCTGGAGCCCAAACAGAATGAACTAAAAGGCCAGAACGACGAACTCGAAGGCCTGCAGAAACAACTGCAGACCCAGGGCGACAAACTGAACGAGGATGCCCGCGCCAGCCTGGTAAAACAGATCGAGACCAAGAAGAAGTCTTTCGATCGTGCTGTGCAGGATGCACAGGAGGACGCGCAAAATCAGCAGAAGGAAATCTTTTCGCGCATTCTGCAAAAGATGGCGCCCTCAATCGTAAAGTACGCGCAGGAAAATTCCCTCGGCATGATCGTAGACGTGTCGAACCCCTGGCCGCAGAGTCCGGTTTTGTGGGCGGATGGCGGAGTGGACATTACGAAAAATGTGGTGGATGTATACAACGCGCAATCGGGCGTCCCGGCTCCAGCGGCAGGCGCTGCTCCGAAACCGGCGGGGACAAAGCCCGCGGGCACTACAACGCCGAAGCCAACAGCACCGAAGCCGGCCGAACCACCGAAGTAGTTTGACTTAGATCGTTTCCCAGAATAGAGGCCGCGCCGCTCGCAGATCATGGCAATGAGCAAGAGCTTGCTGTGGCTGATGAGCGGCGCGGCTATTGTTTTCGCATTTGATCGAGTGCGGCGAGAACCTCTTCGCTATGTTGTCCGGGATTGACGCTGGTGTAAACCTTGACAATTTTCCCGGTGGGGTCGATGAGGAATGTGTGCCGCGCGGCAAATCTTACAAGTCCCAGGTTCGTTAGCGAACCATAGGCGCTGGTTACCTTACCGCCGCTGTCAGCCAGCAGCCTGAAATTCAGCCCTTCTTTTGCGCAGAAAGACTTGTGCGAATCGACGCTGTCCAGGCTTACGCCCAGAACGACTGCTTTGCGTTCAGCATACTTGGCCTGATCCACCTGAAAATTGTGCGCTTCGCGCGTGCAGCCCGGAGTCTGATCCTTGGGATAAAAATAAAGCACGACCCAACTGCCACGGTAGTTCTTCAAGCTGACCGAAGCGCCATCCTGCGAAGGCAGCGTAAAGTCTGGTGCGGCGCTGCCCGGGCCGGGAGCCGTGCGAGATGAGAAGAGCCTTGGGACTAGGAAAACAGCCACTACAACCACAACCACCAGCAGCGTGACTCGCAACATGATGAACCTCCGAAGACAGCGCGCCTGAGGCCGACGCGGCGGGGACTTGCATCCACTCGAACCGGGCTATTGTAGAACGTTTGGACACCTCCTTTCGTCCAGCAAAATTCCTCATAATTCAATATCATGGAACGTTCGGCCTTATCCAAGGGAGAGAATAAGACGTGGCTCAGATTGAAACTGATGGTCAAGAGGTATTGGAAACTCGCGAGTGGGTCGACTCACTGGACTATGTGCTGTCTCAGGGCGGTCCAACGCGCGCCGGGCGGCTAATACAGCAACTTGCGCTGCACGCGAAGCGCGCCGCTGGAGTGAACCTTCCTTTTTCGGCGACTACGCCTTATCAAAATACGATCGCTTCCCCGCAACAAGCACCGTTCCCCGGAAGCCAGGAAATGGAGCGACGCATCAAGAGCCTGGTGCGGTGGAACGCGCTGGCAATGGTCGTGCGCGCGAATAAGATTCAGGAGGGCATCGGCGGGCATATTTCGACTTTTGCTTCAGCCGCAACTTTGTACGAAGTTGCTTTCAATCATTTCTTTCAAACGCGAAACGAAAGCGGCGACCGCGATTTTGTTTACTTCCAAGGCCATGCTGCGCCCGGGATCTATGCTCGCGCTTACCTCGAGGGCCGCATTCCAAAAGAGAAGCTGGAAAATTTTCGGCGTGAATTGAAGCCAGGCGGCGGCCTGAGTTCCTATCCGCATCCGTGGCTAATGCCTGATTTCTGGGAGTTCCCCACAGTTTCGATGGGGCTGGGGCCGATCCAGGCGATCTATCACGCGCGCTTTATTCGTTATCTGGAGAATCGCGGGCTGAAGGAATCCAGAGGCGGGAAGGTGTGGGCGTTCCTGGGCGACGGCGAGATGGACGAACCCGAGTCTCTGGGGTCGATCACTCTCGCGTCGCGGGAAAATCTCGATAACCTGATCTTTGTGGTGAATTGCAACTTGCAGCGCCTTGATGGCCCGGTGCGCGGCAATGGAAAAATAATTCAGGAACTGGAAGCCATCTTCCGTGGCGCGGGATGGAATGTCATTAAATGCATTTGGGGATCGGATTGGGACGCATTAATTCGTTCCGATCGGGATGGCATTCTGGTACGGCGCCTGGGAGAAATCAGCGACGGGCAGTATCAGAAATATTTTGTGGAGAGTGGAGCCTATTTCCGCCAAAACCTATTTGGCACCGATCCGCGTCTTCTGAAAATGGTGGAGCATCTTTCCGACGAGCAACTGGCACGCATGCGGCTGGGCGGTCATGATCCCATCAAAGTTCATGCTGCCTATAGGGCTGCGGTCGATCATACTGGCTCTCCTACGATCATTCTGGCCAAAACCATCAAAGGCTACGGCCTGGGCGAAGCGGGCGAAGGCAAGAACATTACCCACCAGCAGAAGAAGCTGAATGAAGACGAGCTGGAGCTTTTCCGTTCGCGCTTCGGGATTCCGATTCCTGACGACGAACTGCATAACGCGCCTTTCTACCGTCCCGCAGATGACAGCGCCGAAATCAAATACATGCAGGCGCGACGGCAAAAACTCGGCGGGTATATGCCGCAACGGAAGGTGCGTGCCACACCGCTGAAGCCGGTTCCCGATTCGTACTTCGAAGAGTTTTACAAAGGCACCGAAGGGCGTGAAGTCGCAACAACGATGGTTTTCGTGCGGCTGCTGGGAAAACTGCTGCGCGATCCCGAGGTGGGCAAGCTGATTGTGCCTATCATTCCCGATGAGGCCCGCACCTTCGGCATGGAAGCTTTGTTCCGCCAGGTTGGTATCTACTCGAGCGTTGGACAGCTTTATGAGCCGGTCGATATGGACACGCTTCTTTACTACAAAGAAGCGAAGAACGGACAGATTCTCGAAGAGGGCATTACGGAAGCCGGCTCGATGTGCTCGTTCATCGCGGCAGGTACCGCGTATGCGAACCACGGCATCAACACCATTCCCTTCTTTATTTATTACTCGATGTTCGGCTTCCAGCGCATCGGAGATTTGATCTGGGCTGCGGCCGATATGCGCTGCCGCGGTTTCCTCGTGGGCGGCACCGCAGGAAGAACCACTCTGGCCGGTGAAGGCCTGCAGCATCAGGACGGGCATAGTCACGTGCTGGCGTTGCCGGTTCCTAATTTGCTCGCCTACGATCCCGCGTTTGCGTATGAGATCGCCATCATTATTCAGGATGGCATCAAGCGCATGTACGTCGATCAGGAATCGATTTTCTACTACCTGACTGTAACCAACGAACCGCTTCCCATGCCAGAGATGCCGAAGGGTAGCAACGTTCGGGAAGGAGTATTGCGGGGCCTTTACCGCTTCAAATCGGCAGAAACGTCGGAGACGAAATTGCGCGCACAATTGTTGGGAAGTGGAACCATCATGTACGAAGTCTTGAAGGCGCAGACGATTCTCAAAGAAAAATACGGGGTTGCGGCGGACGTATGGAGCGTCACCAGCTACAAAGAGCTCTATCGCGACGCCAACGATTGCGAGCGTTGGAACATGCTGCACCCCGGCGAATCGCCGAGGACGCCTTTTGTCACGCAATCGTTAAAGGATACGCCCGGACCGTTCATTGCGGCATCCGATTACATGAAGGTGCTGCCGGAAAGCCTGGCCAAGTGGGTGCCCGGACAGCTGGTTTCGCTGGGCACTGACGGCTTTGGACGCAGCGAGAACCGGACAGCCTTGCGCGACTTCTTCGAAGTGGATGCCAAGCACATCGTGCTCACCACGCTCGGAGCACTAGCGCGGGAGAAGAAAATCGGCATTGAAGTGGTCAAGCGGGCAATCAAGGATCTTGAAATTAACGCTGAAAAACTAAACCCGGCAACAAGCTGAACTGGGGTTGCGAATTGTCTTCGGAAAAAATCAAGGAATGGAATCAGTGATCGAATTCAAGCTTCCCGCACTCGGCGAAAATATCGAACAGGGCGACCTCGTGCGCCTCATGATCGCACCCGGCGCAAGCGTCAGCGCGGGTCAGGCGGTGATGGAACTCGAAACCGACAAGGCAGTGGTCGAGGTGCCTTCGTCCGTGAGCGGAACGGTTCATGAGATTCTGGTCAAAGAAGGAGACAAAATCAAAGTTGGCCAGGTGATTTTTACCGCGGACAGTAATGGCAATGCGGCTTCAGCGGAAGCGTCGCTTTGGGCCGAGGCGGAACCAGACAATGCAACTCCGCCGGCTGCGCAGCGCCCCTCCGGCGCCTCGTCGGCCGCCGCAGCAAAACCGCAACGCTCTTCATCTTCAGCATCGCAACCCTCAACGTCCCAATCCGAGCCGCCTAAACCGGTCTCGCCACAAGTGCATGCGCAACCTACGACACAGCCAGCGCCTGCCTCCGCGGCAACAGCCAGCGAGTTCCGGCTGCAGGAGCTCGGCGAAAATATCTCGCAGGGCGATCTTGTGCGCTTGATGATTGCGCCGGGAGCGAAAGTTTCCGAGGGCCAGCCGGTGATGGAACTGGAAACCGACAAGGCCGTCGTTGAAGTTCCCTCAAATGTGAGCGGCGTTGTAAATGAAGTGAAGGTAAAGGAAGGCGACAAGATCAAAGTTGGGCAGGTGATCTTTACGCTGCAAGGCGGTGCGCCATCGCAAATCGAGTCGGCTCGGCCCGCGAACCGTCCGGTGGAGCATGTTTCTGGACAGCATGGCGCGCGCCTGGCTTTTCAAGCGGCCATTCGCGCCGAGGGAAAAACCGAAGAACAGGCGCTGCCTCCCGACCATCCCGTGGCGCCCCCAGTTGCATTCTCCATGCCGGTGCAGTTGGGTAAGGTCGCTGGAACCGAGCATCGTACTGCTGTTCCAGCGGCGCCGCATACCCGCCGCTTAGCGCGGGAGCTCGGTGTTGATATTTACGAAGTGAAGGGTACCGGCCCCGGCGGACGCATCAGTGAAGACGATGTGAAAGCTCATGCCAAGGCGTTGCTGGCCTCCGCCGTTTCCTCTCCGCAGGCTGCGCCGCGCGCTGGACATTTCATCGAACCCAAGCTGCCGGATTTTGCCAAGTGGGGGAAAATCGAACGCGTTTCCATGCGCGGCGTACGCCGCAAGACGGCGGAACATCTGGCTGAATCATGGAACACGATCCCTCACGTTACGCAGCACGACCGCGCCGACATCACCGAACTCGAGCAGCTGCGCGCGCGTTTTGCTCCCAAGGCCGAACAGGCTGGCGGCAAGATGACCGTGACCGCCATCGCTTTGAAGGTCTGCGCTGCCGCACTGAAAGTGTTCCCGCAATTCAACGCAACCATCGACATGGAGAAGGAAGAGATTATTTACAAGCAGTACATCAGCATCGGGGTTGCGGCTGATACCGATCGCGGCTTGCTGGTTCCAGTGATCCGCGACGTGGACAAGAAAAATATTGTGGAACTCGCGGTCGAGCTCTCGCAGCTTTCCCAGAAGGCGCGCGACAAGAAAATAACGCTCGCCGATATGGAAGGCGGAACCTTCACCATCACCAACCTCGGCGGCATTGGGGGAACGGCGTTCACTCCGATCGTGAACCATCCTGAAGTTGCCATTCTCGGGCTTTCGCGTTCGCGCATGGAGCCGGAATGGTTTGGCGGAAAGTTCGAGCCGCGGCTGATCCTGCCGCTCTCGCTCTCCTACGATCATCGGCTCATCGATGGCGCCGATGCCGCCCGTTTTCTGCGCTGGGTTGCGGAGGCCTTTGAGCAGCCTTTCCTGCTTTCCGTTCAAGGATAGCGGTCGCGCAAGATCATCCGAAGAAAGTCATCATGAACGAAACTGCCAACGAAATGCAGGGAGGAACGACCAATAACTTGCGCGTCGCCGTAGTGGGCGGAGGGCCCGGCGGCTACGCTGCCGCTTTTCTTGCGGCCGACCTTGGCATGCACGTTACCCTCATCGATCCCGAGGCGAACCCCGGCGGCGTGTGCCTTTACCGTGGCTGCATCCCGTCGAAGGCGCTGCTGCACGTCGCCAAGCTGATCGAAGAGTCTCAGCAAGCCAGGAATTGGGGTATCGACTTTCCCGAGCCGAAAATCGATCTGCCGCGCTTACGAACGTGGAAAGAAGGTGTCGTCAAGAAGCTCACGGGAGGCTTAGGACAACTTTCCAAACAGCGCCACGTCGAATATATTCAGGGCCGCGCTGCGTTTGAAAATTCGACCAGCCTGCGGATCACAAAAACCGATTCCGCCGAAGTAGTGCTCTCGTTCGACCGCATCATCCTCGCGACCGGCTCGCGGCCAGCGATCATTCCAGCGCTCAAGATTGATTCGTCGCGCCTCATGGATTCCACCGGAGGCCTCAATCTCGAAGACATCCCGGGCAGCCTGCTCGTGGTTGGCGGCGGATATATTGGCCTGGAGCTCGGCTCCGTCTATGCGGCGCTGGGCACGCGCGTCACTGTGGTCGAAATGCTTCCGGGACTGCTTCCGGGTGCGGATCGCGATCTGGTTCTCCCGCTTCATAAACGCCTCGAGAAAAAGTTTGAAACCATCCTGCTGAATACCACCGTCGCATCGCTGAAAGAAGATGGAGCGGGAATCCGTGCGACCTTCGCTGGCGCATCGGTGAAAGACGACAACCGCGAAAAGATTTTTGACCGAGTCCTGGTTTCGGTCGGGCGCAAGCCGAACTACGAAATTCCCGGCCTCGAAAAAACTCAGGTGCATGTCAGCCCGCGAGGCTTCATCGAAGTCAACAAACAACTGCAGACCGCCGATCCCGCCATCTACGCGGTCGGCGATGTCGTTGGCGAACCGATGCTGGCGCACAAGGCTTCGCACGAAGGCCGGACCGCCGTCGAGGCCATCGCCGGACACAAAGTCGCATTCGAGCCCGCTGCGATTCCAGCTGTTGTGTTCACCGATCCGGAAGTGGCATGGTGCGGCCTCACCGAAACTCAAGCGGAAAAAGAGAAGCGCGAAATCAAAGTTGCGAAATTTCCCTGGGGCGCGTCCGGCCGCGCGGTTACGCTCGACCGGCCTGAAGGCATGACCAAGCTGCTCGTCGATCCGCAGAGTGAACGCGTGCTGGGCGTGGGCATTGTCGGGGCGGGCGCCGGAGAACTGATCGCCGAAGGTGTTCTCGCCGTCGAAATGGCCGCGCTCGCGAGCGATGTAGCCATGACGATCCATCCTCATCCAACGCTTTCTGAAACCGTGATGGAAGCCGCCGAAGTCTTCTTCGGAACCAGCACGGATGTATATCGGCCCAAGCGCGGGTAGCGTGGATCACACGGCAGGTTAAATTTCACAGGCAACCGGTTCCGTTACAATAAACTCTCACTTTGCCTGAGGCGCCCATCTGGCGCACTCGGCCCGCCCTCCCGAGGCCGGAAGAAATTCATGAACAACTTTTTCAGACGACTCGCCTTTCTTGCTCTAATTCTCACGCTCCGCGTGCCGCTCTCGGCTCAAGGCGCGCTGGGCGCTTTGCTGCAAACGCCGACACCCGCGAACGCTTCAACAAAAGCCAATGCCGATCCACTGGGCCGCGACACGCCCTATGGCACGGTCTTCGGATTTCTGCAGCAGGCGGAGAAAGCCAACTACAGCGTCGCCGCTCAATATCTGCAGATGAGCCCCTCGCGCCGGCAGGTGGAAGGCGCGGCTGCGGCGGAGGATCTGAAAGAAGTAATGGACCGCGCGTATTCCGGCACTCTCGGGAGCAAGCTGCTGGAGGGCGAGGCGCAGGAAAGCGAAGGAGTGCCCGCAGGCCGGCAAAGGCTGGGAATTATATCCGCTGGCGAGGCCGAAGCGAATCTGGAACTGGTTCGAGTTTCCGATCCTAGCGGAGCGAAAATTTGGCTCATTTCTTCTGACACTCTGGCGAAGCTTCCCGAACTCTACGATCAAGTCAGCGCGCGGAAAGTAGAAACGCGATTACCACAGTGGATGGTTAAGTACCAGCCCGCTGGGATGCCGCTGTGGCAATGGCTGGCTCTAGTGCTGCTGATTCCAGTGGCGGCCGCAGCCGGATGGCTGCTCTTAGTCGTGCTGCAAATTCCCGTGCACTGGTGGGCGCAAAAACACGGCCACGCCGAACTGGCGGCGCGCTCGGCATCTAGGCCGGCATGGCTTCTGGCCGGAATTCTCATTCACCGGATACTCGCGCTCTATCTGCGCATGCCCCTGCTGCAGCGCCATTACTATTTCCAGTTCGTTGAGGTCGCGGTCATTGTCGGGGCCAACTGGATTCTGTGGCGCGTAGTGCGCTGGTTTCTGCAGAGCGTGCGCAACCAGGCGCTCTCCCGTGGTCACGGAGGCACAGGTTCGCTGATGTTGTTGGGTGAACGCCTCATCAAGGCTTTCATTTTTGTAATGGCGTTATTTCTTATCCTGGGAGTGCTGGGTTTCAACCTGACGACCGCATTAGCTGGCGTTGGCATCGGCACTCTCGCAGTCGGCTTTGGCGCGCAACAGACGATTGCCAATTTATTCGGTGGCGTTTCGGTTTTAGGCGACGAAGTAATCCGTGTTGGAGACGTTTGCAAATTTGGCGATCGCACGGGAACCGTCGAGGACATTGGGCTGCGCTCTACTCGTGTCCGAACGGAAGAGAGAACGCTGCTGGCAATTCCCAACGGAACGGTTGCGACCATCAACGTCGAGAACCTGAGCCGTCGCGATAAAATTCTTTTCAAAACTGTGCTGGGCTTTCATTTGGACACATCGTCCGATCATCTACGCGAAGTGCTTTCCGAAATCCGCCGCGTAATCGGCAGCAATCCCAAGGTCGAAAACTCGACGGTGCGCGTGCGGTTGGTGGAACTGGGTTCCGCTGCCATCAATGTGGAAGTTGTCTGTTACGTGATGACCACGGAGTTCGACAAATTTGCTGAAGTCCGCGAAGAATTGCTTCTGCAGATCATGAAGTTTGTCGAGGACTCCCCAGCCAATTTCGCGTCTCCGTCACAGACGCTTTATCTAAGCCAGGACTCGAAAGCGACGAAGGAAAAAACGGATGCCGCGGTTAACGCAATTCTGGATAAGAAGCGGGATGGAAAGAACGCAGGCAACGAAGGCTAGTGCTTCGCTTGCCATCGTTGCGTCAACCAGAATAGGAATCTGTGCGTCGGAAAATAAACTGCGGCGGAAACAATCATTAAGTATCCGAACAGATATACCAACCCGGGCACGGTGTGCTGTTCATGAAAGAAAGGGCCGCGGGCCCAGTTCACATCGAATTGCGGACGCCAGAAATAATTGATCGGAACCACTACCCAAGCCGTTAGTGTCTGATATTTCCAACCGCGCCGGTCATAACCCAGGCGCCAAATCGCCCATAACAGCAGTGGCGGCGTCGCGACATGAAACAAGCTCAGCAGACGAATCGCCAGCAAAATATGCGGATCGAACATATATTCCGTTCCGCCGATTAAGTGCAGCCCGCTTAGCAGAGCGCCGGCCAGATCGATGGTGAATAGAGTCTGGAAGATCAGCAGCCCGCTTGCCTGCCAGGAAAATAGGAGCGGGCTCTCGAGCCAGAGCGCGGCAGCAATGAAGAGATTGCCCAGATCACAGAAGAAGAGAAAATTCTGTAAGCCATACTGTCTCCAGTAGAGCGGCGCCCAGACCAATACCCACGCCGTCCATAACACCTTCAGCCAGAGCGGGATGCGCATGACCGGGTATTGTATCCGCACGAAAGTCTGAAAAGTGAAGGGCCAATCGCCCATTCTGCAAGGACCAAAGCACCTTCTCCGGAATTACTACCGTAACTTGATGCGCCTTACGAGTGTACCTACGATGACTTTAACCATGGGCTATCAAGCACTCCTATTCTGTCCTGATGAAAAAACGGCTCGCACCGTGACCCAGGTTCTGACTGACCTGGAATTTACCGTCGTTCCCTGTACCGAACCTTTTGCTGCGGTTAAGAAGTTGATGGGCGAGCACTTCGACGCGGTGGTGGTGGATTGTGATAACGAGCAGAACGCCACACTGCTGTTCAAGAGCGCGCGCAACGCACCGAATAATCAGACATCTCTGGCAGTGGCCGTGGTCGAAGGACAAGTCGGGGTCGCAAAGGCCTTCCGCATCGGGGCGAATCTGGTTCTCACCAAGCCGATCAATGTAGAGCAGGCGAAAGGAACACTGCGGGTGGCTCGCGGACTGTTGCGCAAGGGCGAAGCCGCGAAACCAGGAGTCGCAGCGGCTCCCGCGGCCGTGAAGCCTGCAAGTCCCGCTCCGCTGGCACAGAAGCCGATGACCGCGGCGGCAGCTTCGTGGCCGAGTTCACCGGCGCAGGCCGTAGCCCCGAGCGCCCCAGTCCAGAGCCCGACATCGCGACCAAAGTCTGCCGCAGCGATGTCCGCAGCGGTTGGAAGCGGCGCGGAGTTAATTGATACAGAGCGCGCGGAGGCTGCGTCACTCGCAGCCGCGAAATCCGCGGCCAAAGCATCGACGCCGAACATTAGTTCCGCAGCTCCACCAGTTGTGGACGCCGAGTCTGAGCCAGATAGAACTGGAATCGACAAAACAACGAAGACAGACAAGATTGCGAAGACAGAAAGCGCGTCGGCGAGCCAGACAGTCGCGACGCCTCCGCCGAGCGTGGCACAGCCTGCGAAGAGTTCTGGCGGGACTGGCTTTGGTTCGGCCAGCGCACCGGCACCCGCGCGCGAGGTGAAATCAAGCGCTCCGGTAGAGGAGAAAGCATCTGCTGATGCAGAGCCGCAGACTCCGATCATAGAAGTTGCACCGACTGAGAGTTCCGCGAATGCGCCGACCCTCACATTCGGTGGCACTGTAGGCGCTGATGCCCAACCTGTGGCGAGCGACGACAGCAAAAAGACTCTTCTTGCGGTGATTATCGTTTTATTAATTGTGGCGGCCGCCTACGTGGCCTGGACACAAATGGGCGGGAAAATGCCTTGGATCAGCGGAGTGGCGCCGCAACCTGTGACCTCTCCTGCCGTCGCACCTCGGCCGGCCCCGAGCACAGCTTTGACTGCGAAACCCGCGTCTGTGCTTCCTGCGACACCGGCACCCGACTCTACAGTTCCAGCATCGGCAGCAACAACACAGCCAACCAGTACAGGAGAGAAATCCTCAACTACAAAAACCGCTTCGACCGCGAGTACTGAGGACACAGCTTCTCGATCGGACAAAACGGGAGCCTCCTCGGATTCCTCCAAGCCTTCGGCTTCAACTGTGACGCCGTCCAAGGTATCCTCAGCGAAATCGGCTGCGCCGCCAGTAATCAAGAAGACGGCGGCAACGCCCGCAGCAACATCCAGCGATGCACCAGCCCCGAGTTTGGCTGGAATTAGCGCTGATAACGGTGGAACGCTCCCCAATCTGATGGGTAGTGGAACTACGCCCACCCCTGTCCTGCAGACGATGAACATCTCCCAAGGGTTGACGCAGGGACTGATCCTGAAAAAAACACAGCCCACTTACCCCTCGATCGCTTTGCAGATGCGGATCGAAGGCCCCGTCGACCTTCTGGCAACGATCTCTAAGGCGGGCAACATCACCGCGGTGAAGATTCTCCACGGCAACCCGCAACTGGCGCGGGCTGCGCTGGAAGCAGTAAAGCAGTGGAAATACAAACCGTACTTGCTGAACGGCGAACCGGTCGAGATTCAGACACAGATCACGGTGAACTTTAAGCTGCCGCGCTAGCCCGGCGATTGTTGATTGCTGATTTATTTATTTTGTCGATTGCAAGTTCTGTTCGGCCGGAACCTTGCCGTTTGTTCGATCCTGACTGACCATCTGCTCGGAATACCCTCAACTGAAAAACCTGGAAGTCAGAGTCGCGGTCGCGTTTACGGCGCGATTACGTCGTAGGGGCGCATCATTTCGTTGTCTTCGTGCTCGAGGATGTGGCAGTGCCAGACGTAGCGGCCAGTGAATCCTTCGAAGCGAACGATGATGCGGGTCACCATCGCGGGATCGGCGCGCACCGTGTCTTTCCATCCCGCCTCACTCGGGTCAGGATGAATTGCCGGCCCAAAATAATTTAGCTTACCAGTGGTCCAATAAGCGGCGACGTCGAAGCTGCGCCGGTCGAGAATTTGGAAGCGCACTAGATGAAGATGAATGGGATGCGAATCGTCGGTGGTGTTGATGAGGTTCCAGATCTCGGTGGAGTCGAGCACGGGATTTTCCGTGACCGGCATATTCCAATGGGTATTGTTCAGCAGCATCGCGACTGGACGCTGAGCCAGGTCGTCGACTTCCACCAGAGTAAGCATTCGAGTCTTCGCTGCAGCAGATTCCGGCATCTTCGGAACTGGACGCAGAACTGCGGGGATCGCGCTGCGGTCCTGTGAACTGTTTCCACCGCTACTCTGTGCCTTCGCCACGTGGAACTGCATCACGTTGACGCTATCGTTCTTCAGGATGATTTGTTCGCCAGCAGAAGAAGAGAAATCGACGACAAGATCGGCACGCTCCGCGGGAGCGAGGATCACGCGCTTGGTTTCGACCGGCGCGGGCAGCAGCCCCTGGTCGGCGCCGATCTGGTGCAAAGCCTGCCCGTTCGACAGCGATAGATGAAAGAAGCGCGCATTCGCGCCGTTCAGCGTGCGAAAGCGATAAGCGCGAGGCTCGACTTCGAGATAGGGAAAGAGTTTGCCGTTGACCAGCAGAGCATCGCCGAAGACCTCAGGCGTCCATGGCGACTTGGGATTGCCGGACACGGGATAGTTCAGCTGCCCTTCTAAATCGAAGATGCGATCGTAAACGACCAGCGGAATCTCGTATTTGCCGCTCGGAAGCTTCAGCGAATCCTCGAAGTCATCGCGCAGCAGATACGCGCCAAACAGTCCCGCGAAAATATTCAGCCGGTTAATTCCCAGGGTGTGATCGTGATACCACAACATGGCGGCGTCCTGCCGGTTGGGATAGTGATACACGGCAGATTTGCCGGGGACGTACCAGTTCTCCGGATAACCGTCGCTATCCGCGGGAGCTTTGGCGCCGTGCAGATGAACGACGGTTCGCACTTCGGGCTTGTCGGCCTCCGCTCCGTGAATGCTGTGGTCGATGGGCAAGAAATGCTGCGTGGGAAGCTCATTGGCCCATTCCACAAGGATTCCCTGACCACTTCTCGCCTCGAAAGTTAGCCCAGGTGAGCTTGAACCGTAAGCCCAGAGCCGCGTGGGCTTCAGGTCCCGATGCAGTTTGGCTTCGATCTGCCGCATGGCCACGTGATAGTAAGGAAGCTTGATGGATGCATTTTCAGGACTCGGGCGGTGATCGATGGGTTGCGCGATCTCAGGAATCGGAAGCGGGTCCACGAACTGCGCGAGGGAATACGCATTGAGATTCGTCCGGAACTTGGTCGCATGTTGCTGAGTCGGAGGCGCGGCCTGCGGCAAAGCAAGAGTGGCAGTGAGGATTCCCCCGCGCTGCAAAAAGTCCCGCCGGGTAAGGGGCAATTTTGTCTGTCTCCTTTTAACTCAATGCGAGATGCGAAGCGCAAGAATAATGAACGGGCATGCGAAGTATTAGTTTCGCACGCCCGCGTTTTTTCCAGGTGATTGCAACCAAAGGTGAAGCTTAAGGTTCTCGCTCGCCGGTGTTCGGATTTAAGAAGAGCACGCCATTGTTTCGAATCGCAGTGAAGCTAAACATCTGCGCGATCGAGTTGGCGATTCCATCGAAGGATCCTTGGCCAATACGCTGTCCGCTGAGCCAGTTATCTTCAATGAAGTGGATGACGGAGCTCTGGTCCGTCACAGTGTGGTCGACAAAGTTTTCCCTCGCCCACGGAGAGATGACCAGCAACGGGAGTCTCGGACCGTAACCGCAGCGACCAAGTGCGTGGAGGTTCGCAGGATTGAGCCCCGGGAGCGCCGTGGCGGCAGTGCCGCAGGCGCCCGTCCCGGTAAGAGCATCGGAGGGTCCGGTGGAAGTGTTGACGATCGGCGGCATCTGATGGTCGTACCATCCGTCGGAGTCGTCGTACATGATAACCACCGCAGTGCTGCTCCAGGTCGGCAAGGATTCCAGCAGGTTGATGGTGTTCACTACAAACGTCTGCTCATCCAGAGGATCGGAGTATCCAGCATGACCGTCTTGATAGGCTGGAGCCTTGAGGAAGCTCACGGCTGGAAGATAGCCTCCTGCCGCCGCAGCGTAGAAGTCCTCGACGTCGTACTGATGATTGGCGGGGCCGGCATTTCCGATCTCCGACAGCGAAGCTGGCCGCGTGTGCATCGGATTTGCGGTCGAGGTCCAATATGCAAACAGCGAGTGATGCGGAACATAATCGGCTGTCGTACCAGCAAGCCCAGTCGAGCTTCTTGCGCAGCCCGTGGTTCCATTGGAGTTCACGAGTGACAGGTTGAATCCGCCCATGAATCCGCCCCAGCTCACTCCCGCCGCGGTAAGCAGGTCGCCGATGTTCCTGCTGCCCATGGTACCTTGCGCACGCGTCGAAGAAGAGCAAACGTCGCCGATCGGATCGGCATCGCCGATCATGGTCAACGAGCCGTCGCTGCCACCGCTCACTTCGTCTCCCGTGCCATTCAATGTAGCGATGACTCCGTTGGTTTGGCCGGAGACCAGGTTGATCAGGCCAGGGGTCGATGGACCGAACGTGCTGCCGTAGGAATTGTCATTCAAAGCAAATCCCTGAGCGTAATTCCACATCGCCGTCACGGTATTTCCATCGTAATAGCCCATGACGAGACCGTTCGTCTGAGTCACACCCGATCCTGAGGGCGGAGGTCCGGCGGTGCCCGTGTTCAGAGGGAACAGATCCATGAGTCCGGCATCGAACGCCATTTGCTCCGGCGTATAGGCATGGTCCTGATCATTCGTGACCGCCTGTGAACGATCGAGCCGAAATGGATTCGCAGCTCCGGTACCGTTGGCCGGGTTCAGGTTGGGGTTCGCGTTCAGCAAAGCATTGCTCAGACCATTCACCGTAGGCGTGCTTGGCGAAGCTTTGAACTTAGGCTCACCGGCAGGATTGGTGGCGTTCGGATACATTCCGAAATAGTGGTCGAAGGAAATGTTCTCGTTGAAAATGACAACAAGGTGTTGAATAGGAGTAGCGGTAGGGGGCGCAGGCTTTGTAACTTTCGGCGCCGGTTTCGAGGCAGCAAAAGCGGGCATGGCGGTTGGTCCAAGAGCAGTGGTCAATGCCAGAAGCAGAGCCATCGTTCGTCGCGGCACTTCGGACATCAACGCTTTAGACATCTTCAGCATGTCAAACATGATTCTCCTCCGCCCGGGCGAGCAAAGTTCCAGCCACGGCGGGCGCAAGGGTATTCGCGAGAGCTGTGGTTGAACCGGGACGTAGACGAATGTAGTTGGAGAATGTTTCAGCGAGGTTACGCGCCTGTTAAAAAAAAGTGAATCGGCAAGGCGCGATTCTTAGGCGAGACGGATCGTCTCAAAAAGCGGATCGTCTTAAAATCTGTTGTGCGACCACTCGACACTTCTAGGACGGAAGCAGTTCCCTACTGACGCTGCAGAGTCTCATCTATCACGGCCTTGCCACCTTTATCCACAGTGATGATCTTGTGGACTGGAGCGTAGCCCGTCAAACTAATGTCGACGATGTAGTTGCCGGGGTCGAGCATGATGTCAACCGGCGTGCTCTTCTCCAACATGTGCTGATTGATGGCGATCTGGGCGCCTTTGGGTTGCGTCTTGATGCTGACCGTGCCCATGCCCTGAGCCTCCTTGCCGCCAAACAGCTTCTTCATTTTCCCGACGGTCTTAATGTCGTCGACATTGCCGAGCGCTCGCAGCGTAGGCGAGAAATTGAAAGTCCGGCCAAGGACGAATTGTGCATTCGTGGTCTCGTCGATGAAGCCGGACTTGCGCAGCAGCACTTCGTGCTGACCCTTATCGATCGATACCTGCGCAGGGGTGATCTTTCCGGAGTCTTTACCATCGACAAAGATGGCGGCGCCTGCCGGGGTGCTGCCTACCGCGAGCGTAGCCATAAGCTGGCTGAGGTGAGACACGATAAACGACTTGCTGCCGGAAACCACGTCAACATTTCGAGTGTCGGTTGAATACCCCGCTTTGCTCACCATAACTGTATGCTGGCCGGCGAGCAGACCGGACAACGTGAAAGGCGTCACCCACGAGGGATCGGTTTTTCCGTCTATCTGAACCTGTGCGCCCTGAGGAGTGGAATCGATCGCCATCTGACCGGGCACGACGATGGGTGCTACCGGTTGCGCTGGCTTTTTCTTCGCGTTTCTGCCCCTCGAAGCTGCGACCGCAGCACGCGTCGTCGTCGGCTGAGCCTCATCTTCTTCCTGCTGTGCAGGGGGCTGAACCGGGGCTGCAACTGCGGGTTGCGCCGGCTGAACCTGAGCTCGCTGTGTTTGCGCCGATGCGGTTGGTTCCGTTGGAGTGGGGCGAGTGTCGCCGTCACTATTCAAAGTATTGACGTGGAGAACCAGAACAACGGCGATAATCAGAATAAGTACGGCGGCGCCCGCGATGGAGTAAATCATCAGCCGCGGCGGAACATTCTTGATCTCCTTGATTGCCTTCTCGGCGACCTCGCGAGGCTGAACTTTCGGCTTCTCCTGGTCAGGACCGGCGAATGCGGGATCGTCAAATTCCGGCTCGTAGGTTTCGGCCGCAGGAGTGGGCGGCGCAACATAGGCTTCCTTCAGTGGAGGCAGTTCGGTCATCTCCGAAAAGCTGGTGCGGCCGCCTTGCGATGGGCCGCCTTCCGCCATCATCGGATCCACATTGATCTTCGGAGCCTGAACTTGCGGCTCCTCGACCTCCGGCTCATCGAGCACAGCCGATGACATGGAAGCCGTAGGATGGCTTGCGGAATCGATAGTCGCTTTCACGCACGAAGTGATGAACTGACTTGAGGAATCGAGCTGGGGCGTCTGGGGCATGGAGAAAGCAGACTCGGCTCCTGCGGCTGCTGCCGCGGCCTTGCGGGCAACGGGCGCGATTTGCGGCTTAGCGGTTTGCGCGGGCGCAGAGACTGCAGGGGCCGCGATCTTCTTCTGTACCGGAGGAGCAACCGGAGGCTTCGCAGGAGCAGGACGGCTTGGTGCTGATGCTGTAACTGCCGGCTGTTTCGGCGCGGACGCGGCCGGTGGCGCGGCAACTTTCGTTGGAGCGCCAGCTTTGGCTGGTTCCGGCTTACTAGGTTTTGGGGCGGCTGCGACAGGAGCGACTGCGACAGGAGCGGCTGCGACAGGAGCGGCTGCGACAGGAGCGGCTGCGACAGGAGCGACCGCGACTGGCTGCTTCGCGGCCTGCGGTTTCGATTCCTTGCACTTCTCTAGGTCCTCGAGCAGTTCCTTGCCGTTCTGGTAGCGTTCGCTGGGATCCTTTGCGAGCGCCTTCATGATGAGGTCGCTCAGCTGGGGGTGAAGTTTGGGATTCAAGTGCATCGGCGGAACCGGCGTGCTCTCGGCAATGCTTTCGCGCAACGATTCCGAATCTTCACGATCGAATGCCTTGCGGTCCGTCACCATTTCATAGAACATCGCGCCCAGGCTGAAGATGTTCGAACGCGCATCAATTTCTTCGCCCCTGACCTGCTCCGGAGAAAAATAATGAAGGATCGATGGAACGCCTTCCATTTGCAGGGTGAACTTGCCCACGCTGGACATTCCGTATCCCAGAATTCGGACCATGCCATCCCATCCGCACATGATTTTGGAGGGCTCCAGGCTGTGGTGAAAAATATTGTGCGAGTGCGCGTGATCGAGCCCGCTGCACACCTGCCTTCCGATGTCGAGCAGGTCCCAGATAGAAAATCCCTCTTTTCGTGCCAACATGGTAGCGACGCTGTTGCCCTGGATGTATTCCATTGCGGCGCAGAATTGCCCGTCGATTTCTTGTGCGCCAAAAACCGTTGTGAGATTCGGGTGGCTCAGAACCTTCGTGGTTTCAGACTCCTCCAGAAGGCATTTCCCCAACTCCGAGCCTCGCGAGCCAAAGGCGGACAACTGGATCGCTTTCAAAGCGACCGTCTGGCCGCTTTGAGGATCATTCGCTTTATAGACAGTTCCAGTGGCGGACTTCGCCAGTTCACTCAGAATTTCGTAATGGCCGATTTTCGTGGACATTGTTCCCTTGCCTCGATCACACAAAACTCCGCGCAGTTGCAGATGCACGTAGCGCAGTTAAATCAGGGGGAAAGTAAGGCATAGAATATCGCCGACGGGAATCGGGTTCGAGTTACCAAAGTGCTGAGAACATTGGATTAACGGGAGTTTGATGGTCGCAAGAAATGGATCGGGATTCGGCTGGAAATCGTGTCCGCTCACCAAAATATAAGGAAGGGGCACCAACCCCTCGCCCGCGGCCTTTGACTTACCCGCGCCACGCCCATTAAGATACCGTCAACGTCTGCCCTACATGATCGGCCAAACCATCTCCCACTATCGAATCCTTGAAAAGTTGGGCGGCGGCGGCATGGGAGTCGTCTACAAGGCCGAAGACCTCAAGCTCCGCCGCTTCGTCGCCCTCAAGTTCTTGCCCGACGATGTCGCCAAAGATCACCAAGTGCTCAGCCGTTTTCAGCGTGAGGCCCAAGCAGCTTCCGCCCTCAATCATCCCAACATTTGCACGATTTACGAGATCGACGAGCACAACGGCATGGCTTTTATCGCCATGGAATTCCTCGAGGGCCAAACCCTTAAGCATCGTATCGAGGGACACCCGCTCGACACTGAAACTCTGATCGCCCTAAGCATCGACATCGCCGACGCCCTCGACGCAGCACACACCAAGGGCATCGTTCATCGCGACATTAAGCCTGCAAATATTTTCGTCACAAAGCGCGGACAAGCCAAGCTGCTCGACTTCGGCCTCGCCAAAGTCGCGCCCGCCCCCGCCAGCGAGCACACCGCAACCGAAGTGACCCCTCAAACTCTAGTCACCAGCCCGGGGTCGACCATCGGCACCATCGCCTACATGTCCCCCGAGCAGGTCCGCGCCGAAGAGCTCGACGCTCGTACGGATCTCTTCGCCTTCGGCGTGGTCCTGTACGAGATGGCGACCGGCAAGATGGCTTTCGCCGGCAGCAGCAGCGGCGTGATCTTTGAAGCGATTCTGAATCGCATGCCGCCGCCGGTCTCCACACTGAATCCGTCAATCCCGGCGAAGCTCGATGAACTCATCACCAAGTCGCTCGAGAAAGAACGCGACCTGCGTTATCAGACTGCTGCAGAGCTGCGCGGCGACCTGAAACGCATCAAGCGCGATCTCGACACCTCACGCGCACGCGCCAGTTCCGCCAGCATTCCTATCATTTCAGGATCCGGGATATCTCACGCCGCGTACTCCGCAGCGCCAAATGTCGCCGTCAGTCCACCCAAGCGCAATGTCTTTCCGT
Source organism: uncultured Acidobacteriaceae bacterium (assembly GCA_963771965.1). GTDB lineage: Bacteria > Acidobacteriota > Terriglobia > Terriglobales > Acidobacteriaceae > Sulfotelmatobacter. Next base: position 419,152 of record CAVYVM010000010.1, on the reverse strand, counting down.
TGTTGGCCGTAGCTGCTGTCGCCCTCCTCGTCGGTCTTGGCGTAGGCACGTTCCTGCTTCAGCGCCCGGCGGAGCCTTCTTTCCCCGCTTACCATCCACTCACGTTTCGTCGCGGAGTCGTGCTCTCAGCGCGCTTCGCTCCAGACGGAAAAACAGTTATCTACAGCGCTGCGTGGGAGGGCAAACCCCTTGATCTCTACACCACCCGCCCGGAGAGTCCGCAGTCGCAGGAGATGGAACCACGCGGCGCAAACCTCTTGGCCATCTCTTCTACCGGAGAGATGGCGATTGCACTGGGCAGCCACGCTCGCGACGCATTTCTGTATTCCGGAACACTAGCGCGCGTCCCGCTGGTGGGTGGCGCGCCGCGCGAAATCTTGGAGAATGTCGAGTGGGCCGACTGGTCGCCAGACGGCAGCGCCTTAGCCGTCGTTCACGAAGTGGATGGCCGAAAACAGCTGGAGTTTCCCGTCGGCAAAATTCTCTACAAGGCAGATGGTTGGATTGGCAATCCTCGTGTCGGCCCCAACGCAAACCTTATCGCTTTCATCGACCATCCCCAGCCCAGAGACGACGGCGGCGCTGTCGTCATCATCGATCAATCGGGAAAGAAGACAATTCTCTCCGATGGCTGGGATAGCATCCAGGGTCTCGCGTGGTCGCCCAAGGGAGATGAAGTCTGGTTCAGTGCCACCCGCACCGGAGGCGATCGTTCGCTATATGCCGTCAATCTGTCAGGAAAAGTCAGATTGCTGGCGCGCATTCCTGGAGAGTTAACCCTTTTTGACGTAGGCCGCCAGGGCAATGTTCTGCTCACTCGCGGCAACGATCGCGCAGGAATCATCGGCCTCGCGCCGGGTGAAACGAAAGAGCGCGATCTCTCCTGGCTCGACTGGTCGGTTCCCGCATCGCTGTCGCCCGACGGGCGCGTCGTCCTGTTCAACGAAGCTGGCGAAGGCGGTGGCCCGAAGTATGCCGTCTACATCCGCAAGACGGACGGCTCGCCCGCCATTCGCCTCGGCGAGGGCAACGGACTTAGTTTATCGCCCGATGGAAAATGGGCTCTCGCCAGGCTTAACTCGACGCTCTCTCCGTTGATCTTGCTGCCAACCGGTGTCGGAGAAATGAAGCCGATTAGAGAAGATGGATTGAACCATGCCGCTGCCGCCTGGCTGCCGGACGCGAACCATATTGTTTTTTCCGGAGTCGAGCCCGGCCACGCCATTCGCCTGTATGTGGAGTCGATCGATGACGGCAAGCCCAAAGCCATCAGCCAGGAGGGCGTCGGAGCTACTTTCGCGCTATCTCCTCAGGGAGACTTAATCGCCGCAACCGGTCCCGACCGCAAACTCTATCTTTACCCGGTCGCCGGCGGCGATACCCGTCCGGTTCCCGGCATCGAGCGCGAAGAAACGCCCACAGGTTGGTCCGCGGATGGCCGTGAGCTCTTCGTCATTCGCCGCGGAGAGATTCCCGCCAACGTAGTCCGCATCGAGCTCGCCACCGGAAAACGCACGCTCTGGAAAGCGCTCGAACCCGCCGACTCCGCCGGCATCGACACCATCGGCCGCGTCAATCTCTCTGCCGATACCAGGAACTATGTCTACAGCTACGTCCGAACCCTCTCTGATCTTTACAGCGTCGAAGGCCTGAAATAGACCTGAGCAGGCGTGCACCAATGCAGCTGGCAGCTCCCTAGTTTGTATAATCTCCTTTACCTCACTTATCAGGTGAAGCAGGCAGCCTATAAGTGATCGCGAGGCTCTCAACTGGGCTCTATCTTTATCAGTTACCGGCGCCACGATTCGGAAGGAGAAGCCGGCCGGTTGTTCGACGACCTTGTCGGACAATTCGGGGAGAACTCCGTCTTCATGGATGTAGCCGGGATCGAAGCGGGCCGCGATTTTCGCAAAGTGATTGACGAAAGCGTCGCCACCTGTGGCGTACTGCTCGCGTTGATCGGCCCCGGATGGCTCGATGAGAAGAACGAGAAAGGTGAACGCCGCCTCGATGATCCCAGCGACTTTGTGCGAGTGGAAACCGCTTCTGCATTGAGGCGCGACATTGCCGTCATTCCTGTGCTATTGCGCGGAGCGAAGATGCCGCGCAGCGACCAACTTCCTCCTGACCTCCAGGAACTTGCCTTTCGCAACTGCGTCGAGATCACCCACGCGCGCTGGCGGTCGGACGTTCAGTTGCTTGTTGAGCCTTTGCGGCGGTTGACGGGGCTTCCAGGCAAGAACACATCAAGCGGCAGTCGCGCCATAGCCTCGAAATTAATCGACGTACCGCAGACTGAATCGCCTTCGCTGCTTACAGAAGCGGTAACACCGCAGACTTCTTCTTCGCGAATCGATGCCGCTACTTTGCAGCGCGTAAGCCGCGAGTTGGCGCATCACATCGGACCAATTGCCGACCTTGTGGTCAAGCGCGCAACACCACTCTGCGCCTCCACCGATGAGCTTTATCTCAAAGTTGCAGAAGAAATCGAATCCAAACCAGAACGCGAGGAGTTTCTAAAGCGATTCGATCTGGGGTTGACTTCGCTTTCGAGTGTTAAAAAATCGACAAAGCTTCCGACGCCGGATTCAAAGGCGATCGAGCCCACCCCACCTCAGCCTACAATCGAGGTAAGAAGGGAGTCGCGCCCAGCTAAGCCGCAAAGCAACAGCAATCGAAGCAAGTATCTGCTCATAATAGGTGCGGCGGCTCTCCTGGTTCTCTTGATCGTCATCGGCATACGTTTCTCGTCGGCGAGACCGGGTTCTAACGCAGCAGACTCCACGGCAAAACAACCATCTCAAACTGCCCAAACTTCGTCACCGCCGGCGCTCCCTGCAGAAGCCGCTCCGTCCAAAAGTTCCCCGCCCGCCGTGCAAGAAACTCCCGCCAAGAGTCTCGCTCCCGCTCCTGCGACTTCAACCATAGAAAGCAAACCCTTGCCGTTGGCACGCGTTCACCTTTCTGAGGAGGCCTTACAAGCTTTGCTCGTCGCAAAAACCGTGCCCGCTTATCCACCCCTGGCGCGGCAGGCGCACGTGCAGGGCATGGTTGTTCTCGATGCGGATATATCGAAGGATGGCACGATTGAGAGCCTTCGCGTGATCAGCGGCCACCCCATGCTGGTCCCGGCAGCCATCGATGCGGTCAAACAATGGAGATATAAACCTTATCTCGTAAATGCCAGCTCTGTACCCGTGAACAGTAAGATTATGGTTAACTTTGTCCTGTCGGCAAAGTAGCTCTCTGCGGATTCTCCGACCACATTTATGTCAAAAGCTTGAGCGCCTTCGCCAGACTGACCTGCATGCGATTGAATGAAGCCGTCATCGCCGCAATCTCATCTTTACCTTTCACCGGCAGCGAAGCGGCATTGGCCTCGCCTTTGCTCGCGCGGTCCGCGGCATCCGACACAAGTTGCAGCGGCCGAATCACGATAAAGTAAACTCCCGCATCAAGCACCGCGATAGTCGCGATCAGCCCGATGCCGAGATAAACCAGCAGTAAGCGAAAAGCTTTCCTGGCGATACTCACAGGTAGAGACATCGGAACCGAAACTACTTGCGCACCCACCACGGACCCGGCCTTCCATCCAAAGCCATTCGTCGAACCGTAGGTAGCGATCATTGCCTCCGGCGCCGCCGCTGGGCGGCTGTGGCATTCCATGCAAGGTGCCTCCACCGTGATCGGCGTTGCGAGGTAAAGCACGGTCCCGGTCGGCGTCTCCCTCTCGCCTGTAAGTTGCTTCTCCGCGGAGTGGTCCTGCAGATAGGCAATGATGTCAGCTTCCCAATCGGTGGCGCGATCCTGAGGGTTCGTCGGGTTTAGGGTGGCTTCCCGATAAGTGTAGTCAGGATATTTTTCCCTCAGCCGCTTGAATGTATTGGTTGCTCCGAAGAATGGCACAGTTTCCGCCAGGAAGCGCGACTTGTGCTGCGGATTCTGCTCCAGCAAGGGAGCCAGATCGTCGGCCGTGTAGTCGCGCACTGCCTTGGCGCTGGCCATCATCAACTCCGCTTCCTGCGTCACCTCCCGCCGAGCGTTATCGATGAGAAAGCTGTACGCGATCTGCGAAATCAACGCTCCACCGGCTCCGAATAGCAGCAGCAGGATCAAGTTGAACTTCGTCATTAGCTTCATGAATTGTCTCCCTCAACCCGACGAATACTCGATAGGCATGCACCACAGCCCACTTTCTGCTTCCATTCTCCCAGCCGATCACGCCGGAGTATAGCCCAACCGGGTCGCTCCATAACTCCTTAGTTTCTCGGATGATTTTTCTATCTTTCCAGTGGGCAAGCGGTAGAATCTCTGGACTATGAACTCATCTCCCGCGCAACTCCCCGAGCACGATCCCATCATGGAGCGGCTCGAAGACCAGATTGGCTGGTACGACCGCAAGAGCATATCCGCTCAGCGAACCTACAAGCGGATCAAGATCGTGGAGATCATCGCCGCCGCAGCAATTCCGTTTCTCGCGGCTTTCAAATTCTCCTTCATGCCCATGGTCACCGGTGTCCTGGGTGTAATTATCACGGTGCTCGAAGGCATGCTCCACTTGAACCAATATCAAGAACTTTGGATCGCCTACCGTTCCACCTGCGAATCATTGAAGCACGAGAAGTACACCTATCTCGGCAAAGCCTCGCCTTACACCAATGTCGCCGATCCGCACGCTCTGCTGGCGGAGCGCATCGAGTCGCTGGTCTCGCAGGAACACGCTAAGTGGGCGTCGGTGCAGCAAGAGCCGAGCAAGGCGAATGCGAGTTAAAATCAAGCAACCGTCCTTCTGGAACTCCTACGGCGCACTGGACCAGCTGCCAAGACCGGAGACCTAAGACCTCTAACCATCAGCCCGCGCGGAGCCGAGAGCCAAATCGAACTCTCTCAACGCCTTCCTTGCCCCCACAGGTTTATAATCTCAAAAGCTGGAACCACTCCCGGGCCTGATTCAAATGACGGATTAGAAATGGCTGTTTAAGAAATGACTGACCAACTCAGAAAGAAATTGCAGGAAGAAGTTGACGCGCTCGAGCACGAATTGGTCCACGAGTTGCCGAAGGAGATCAAGCGCGCCGCGGCTCTCGGCGACCTCAGCGAAAACGCCGAGTATCACATGGCCAAGCAGCGCCAGGAGTTCGTAAAAGCGCGCTTCCGCCAGCTAGGCAAGCGCCTCGCCGACTTGTCCCTGACCAACATGAACAACATCCCCAAGGACAAGGTGGGGCTGGGTTCCACCGTCAAAGTCTACGACAGCATTAAGAATGAAGAGATGGAATACAAGCTGGTCACCAGCGAAGAGTCCGACGCGGCCTCTGGAAGAATCTCGACCACGTCTCCCATCGGCCGTGCCTTGCTGAATAAGAAGGTAGGCGACGAAGCCACCGTGATCACGCCCAACGGCAAGCGCGAGCTGGAGATTCTGAGCCTGACCACCATCCACGACGAGGCCGCATCCGAAAAGGCAGGCGCTTGATGGTGACAGCAGCGTCGCCCGCGCCGAGCTCATCCGTCAATAAGCCGTCGAACCACAGCTGGACCAGCGCTTTCGGAAGAGCCTGCGGCGTGCTGCTCGATACCATCGTTCGCTGGCTCGCGCTCTCGCGCATCAATCCCAACGTCCTCACTTTTATGGGACTGGTTGTCAACACCTGGGCCGCGATTCTCTTCGGGTCAGCCACAGCCCTCACCCAGAAGCGCATGTTTTTCTATGCGGGCCTGGTGATCATTGGTTCAGGATTTTTCGATTTGGTGGATGGACAAGTCGCCCGCGCCACCAACCGCGTCACCCGCTTCGGAGCGTTTTTCGATTCCGTTGTCGATCGCTACAGTGATGCCTCGCAGTTTCTCGGTCTGTTAGTCTTCTACACTCGCGGCGACCGATCATTCTACGTCGTGCTCACCGCCTTCGTAATGGTCAGCGCCATCATGGTGAGCTACACCCGCGCTCGCGCCGAGTCGCTCATCGGGTCCTGCCGTGTCGGGTTCATGGAGCGCCCCGAACGGCTCGTGCTGGTAATCCTCGGCGCCCTCTTCAACCGCATGGCGCCCGTGCTATGGGTGATCGCAGTGCTTTCAACCATTACGGTGATTCACCGCATGCGCTACACCTGGACCCGCACTCAGGACGCTGCACCAGCCGCCGCAGCAAAGGCAGGCCAAGCAGCCTGAAGAACATTCTCAGTCTCAAGCATTGGATTCCAGCTTATTGCCCTCCGCCCCCACCGCTAGGGCTGTAGCGCCAAGATTTTACCCAATGGCTGCCCTGTAGCACCTCGAAACTATATGTCAACTTGATTGAGGGGCTCCATGTGCGCAGGTGAAAGGCCTGCGATCCGTCCACGCTCTTGTTTTCGTAGTTTCCCCCAATTCACGCACAACCTGCGGCACTGCTAGACTGAGCCTTCGCTCTCTATAAACGAAATTTTTCTGGAGAATCCTTTTTTGCCTGGCAATCCTGTTTTAGTGGTTCATGGCGGCGCGTGGGCTATGCCGGATGATGCGGTGGATGCTCATCTGCATGGAGTGCGGAACGCTCTAGCGGCGGGGTGGCGCGTGCTGGAGCGCGGGGGCACGGCGCTGGATGCAGTGGAGGAAGCTGTCGTCATTATGGAAGACGACGAAACATTCGACGCGGGGAGAGGCAGCTTTCTAAACCGTGACGGCAAGGTTCAGCTTGATGCGCTGATCATGGACGGATCGACTTTGCGCGCTGGCGGCGTGGGATGTGTGGAGAGGCTACGCAATCCGGTGCGCGCGGCGCGGAAGATTTTGAGCGAGAGTCCGCATGTGTATTTTGTGGGCGAAGGTGCAGAGCAATTCGCAGCTGAGCACGGCGTGCCGTTATGTGAAAACAAAGACTTGGTAATTCCCCGCGAGATGGAGCGCCTGCGCGATTATCAGCGGGCAGCGGCCAACGTACCGCAGAAAGATGGGAACGACTTGTTTGCGCCGGAGATTTCACATGACACCGTGGGCGCGGTCGCCCTCGATCGCGATGGCAACATTGCTGCCGCGACTTCCACCGGAGGAACGCTGAATAAAGCTCCGGGACGATTGGGCGATTCATCTTTGATCGGATGTGGTTGTTATGCGGACAATCTGAGTGCCGCGGTTTCGACCACCGGCTGGGGCGAGCCGATCATGAAACTCGTGCTGGCGAAATGGACCGCCGACCGAGTGCTGGCCGGTAATTTGCCGGAGTGGGCCGCGGAGGAAGCCATGAACAATTTGCAGCAACGCGTCAACGGACATGGCGGAATCATCGTGTTGAACGCGCAGGGACAGTTCGGCATCGCGCACAATACGCCGCGCATGGCCTGGGCGTGCAAGACGCTTAAAAAAGAAGATGCAGAAATCGAGCGCGGAGTGCTGTAGGTTGCGCAGGGGTTTTACTCGATGGGCCACAATTTTCCGCTTGACAGAGAGGCGAACCCGAATCAATATTGAAACGTTTCAATAGGCCGGAATGCAGGTAGGTCCTCTTTGTGGCTGCCTCCGGCTCCGCCTTCAGTCTTTCCCTTGGGTAACCGCTCGGACGTCAGGAGGATGTTATGTCGCTGCACTCCACTCGCTCCCACCGCCTTCTCCAAATCGTTCTGCTTTTAGCTTGTCTCTGTATAGCAGCTTCGCCAGCTTACGCGGTGACCGGTTACATCCGCGTGAATCAAATCGGCTATGAAGCCGGTCTATCGGCACGAGCCTACCTGATGACTTCGAGTGCGGTAAGCAGCATTAGTTATGCGGTCAAGAATTCCGCTGGCGCGACGGTGGCTTCGGGCTCGGTTGGCGCGACGCTGGGAACGTGGGGAAGTTTCACGGTCTATCCTATCGACTTTACTCTGTCAGCGGCGGATACTTATACGATTTCCGTCAGCGGGCCCGTCTCGACAATCTCGCCGGCATTCCGTGTTGATACCCCAGCGAATCTTTATACGACACCGCTGGCAAACAATCTTTATTTTTACGAAAACGAACGCGACGGTCCCAACTTCATCGCGACTCCCCTGCGCACCGCCGCCGGGCATCTCAACGACGCGAGCGCAACAGTTTATGGCAGCCCGGCTTTCAACAATAATGACCTCATTCTCGGCAGCCTGAGTCCGACCGGCGCAACCATTAATGCGGAAGGCGGATGGTGGGACGCAGGCGATTATCTCAAGTTCGTGCAGACGCACAGCTATGTGGTCGCACTGATGCTGATCGGCGTACGCGACTTTCCCAATCAGATGGGCAGTCTCTCGACCACTTCTAACTTCACCAATGAAGCGCAGTTTGGGGTGAACTGGCTGCAGCAGATGTGGAACGACTCGACGCAAACGCTCTACTATCAGGTCGGCATCGGCTCCGACTTTAAGAGTTTCAATTACCTGAGCGATCACGACATCTGGAGGCTGCCGCAGGCCGACGACACTTACGGCGAAACGAAATCGCAGTATCAATACATCCGTCATCGGCCGGTGTTTGTTGCCGGCGCTGCAGGATCACAGCTTAGTCCGAATCTTGCCGGTCGCCTTTCCGCTGACTTTGCAGAGTGTTTCCAAGTGTATGACGCGACGAACCCAACTCTAGCCAATCAATGCATTTTGGAGGCGGAGCACATTTTCGATTTGGCGAATACTGCACCCACGGGAAATTTGCTCACCACTGCGCCTTTTGACTTTTATCCGGAGAACGAATGGCGCGACGATATGGAACTCGGAGCGACTGAACTCTACTTCGCCTTGCAGCGCGGCAACCTGCCGCAGGGATTGCCGCACACAAACCCCATGTATTACCTGACGGCGGCGGCGAACTGGGCTCATGCCTACATCACAGGACCAAATGATCTAACCGACACGCTGAATCTTTACGACGTAAGCGGGCTGGCGCACTTCGAACTCTATCGCGCGATTTCGCTGGCAGGAAATCCAGCGGGACTCGCGGTGTCGCAGACCGATCTACTCAATGACGTGCAAGACCAGATGACCACATCGATCGCACAGGCGAAAGATCCATTCGGCTTTGCGTGGCCGTGGGGCAGCTATGACACGGTCTCGCATGGAGCGGGGCTTGCGGTGATGGCCCACGAATATTCCTACCTGACCAATAATAACAGCACCTACGCGACCGATTCGCGGCGCTGGCTCGCGAACATATCCGGCGCAAATGCCTGGGGAGTCACGTTCACGGTAGGCGACGGAGATACATTCCCGGATTGCATGCAGCATCAGGTCGCGAACCTGATGGGATCGTTGAACGGACAGCCTCCGGTGCTCAGTGGCGCGGTCGTCGAAGGGCCAAACAGCGCAGCGTCTTCGGGATTGTTGACCGGCATGCTGACATGTCCGCCGGGCGGGGGCGATGCGTATAAGAAGTTCAACGGCAATGGTGCAGTTTATAAGGACAATGTGCAGTCCTATTCGACTGACGAACCGGCGATCGATCTCACAGCGACATCATTTCTGATGTATGCGTGGAGAATCGCCGGGGTGCCGAGCGGGACGCCGTAAGTTGCTTAAAGCCAGCCGAAGCTGGGCATCTGTTAGGGCGTGACCTCGAATACCACGCCCGCATTAGACGTTCCGCCTTGCGGAGTTGTGCCGTAGAGATTTCCGCTTGCATCTTGCACGAGATTCGCTGGGCCTGGGAAAACCCCGTCCCCTGTGCCCGCTGCAAAGCTATGAAGTACCGTCTCGGTCCATGTGTTATTAGAGCCGGGCTTCAGTTCGTAGACTGTTCCGCGGTGAGCGCCTCCAGTGTCCGTGGTCCCGAAAAGATCGCCTACCTTATCGAGAATCAGCCCTGACTCAGCATAAGCTCCATCTTTGCCGCCCAGGAAAGTGTGGAGAGTCTTCTCGGTCCAAGTTCCGTTTGTACCGGGGGTGAGCTCAAACACCGTGGTAGCGGATGTCCCGTAGAGATTGCCTGCGCTATCGAGGATCAATCCATCGGGGCCACTTCCACCGGCACCGGGAAGTGCGTAGATTACTTTCTCGCTCCAGTTACCGTTAGAACCGGGCGTTAGTTCAAAGACCGCTCCATAGTCACGAGGCCCGGCGCTAGCGGTTGTGCCATAGAGGTTGCCTTTGCTGTCCAGGACCAGAGGGCTTTCGGGATTTGCACCGTCGTTCCCGCCTGTGAAGCTATGGAGTACCTTCTCGGTCCAAGTCCCGTTCGAGCCGGCGACCAATTCGAAGACGGTACCAAATCCGTACGCTCCTCCAGCCAAGGTTGTGCCGAAAAGATTGCCCGTGCCATCGAAGATCAGGGAAGCATAAGGTTCCGAGCCGTCGGTGCCAGCGAAGCCGTACAAGATCTTCTCGGTCCACGTTCCGCCTGATCCGGGCGTCAGCTCGAAGACGGTACCGGCGAAAGCTGGCCCGCCCACGACGGTTGTGCCATAGAGGTTACCCTTTCCGTCGAAAATCAAGCCCGCAAAAGGAAGAGCACCATCGCTCGATGAGCCCGAAAAGGCGTAGACCACTTTTTCGGTCCAGGTCCCGTTCGGGCCGGGGCTTAATTCGAAGACGGTGCCACTGCCGGCCGCACCCCCTTCGCTGGTGGTTCCGTAGAGATTGCCTTTGCCGTCGATGATCAAGGTACCTTCCGGCGCAGTCCCATCGCTGCCGCCGGTGAAGTTATGGAGAATTTTTTCTGTGGCTTGAGCGGATAGGTTGGTGACGGCCGTCAGAGCGAACACGGCCACAGATAGAAATCCAGTCAACACAAGGAAACTGGTGTACTTCATAAACACTTCTCCTTCTAATTTTGTTGGGAGCACCAGGGGAAGTTACTTCTTTCAGCGGGCAAGAACGTTATCAGAAAGAATTGCCGGGTGCAAGCGCTTTCTAGGTGCGGCTTTTTCGCTGGGCCATCGAACAGGCAATAGCAAAGTCAGAGTCAACTGCAGCGGACAGGGTGTCCACTCTACACAACCTAGAGCCAGCCTTTGGTCCTTGCAATCCGCGATGCCTCGATACGGTTGCTGGCGCCCATCTTGCTAATTGCTTCGGAAAGATAATTTCGCACCGTGCCTTCGGAAAGGCCGAGCTCGGCGGCGATGTCTCCGCTCTGCATGCCTTCTCCGGCCAAACGGAGCACTTGCCGTTCGCGATCGGTGAGCGGATCCATTTCTGCCCAGGCCTCGGTCGCGAGGTCGGGATGGATGACGCGCAATCCCTGCTGCACGCGGCGGACAGCCTCAGCTAATTCTTCGGCGCGCATGTCTTTCAGAAGATATCCTAAGGCCCCCGCTTCCATGGCGCGGCGCAGATATCCCGCGCGCGCGAAGGTGGTGAGAATGATGACGCGGGTGCTGGCGCGGCGGCACTTGAGTTCGGCGGCGGTGTCGAGTCCGGTCATCAGCGGCATCTCGATGTCGGTGATAAGAACATCGGGCTTGTGCGCGAGAACGACCTCCAGTGCTTCCTTGCCGTTGCGCACCTGGGCGATCACGGAGATATCGCCTTCGATTTCGAGCAGGGCCGCGAGGGCACCGAGCACCATGCCCTGATCCTCAGCGAGGACAACGCGAATGGTTTTGCGGCCTTCCTTCGCGATAGGATTCAATTGGAACAGTCCTCTGTCTGCATCTTCGAGGTGGCTTGCTTGAGCGGCAAGTTGATGGTGATTCTGGTGCCGGCTTGAGAGTCGCGAGTCAGCGTACCGCCCAGCATTTCGACGCGCTCGCGCATGCCGCGCAGTCCATTGCCCTCGCTGTGCGTGCCTCCGCGGCCGTCATCTTCTATCTCTAGATGGCAAGAGCCGTTGCGCTGCCCCAGCCGCATGCTGCAATTGCGGGCCTGCGCGTGGCGCACGACATTTGTCACAGCTTCCCTCACCGCCATCGACAACACGCTCTCATGCATTGCCGGCAGAGTGAGTTTCGCCGCCTCGCATTTCACCGACACGCCCGCGGTCTCGAGCGTCGCTTTCGCTTTGGCAAGTTCGGCTGGCAATCCTTGCGAACGATAGCCGCGGATCGCGTCGCGCACTTCCGACAGCGCCTGGCGTGAGATTTGTTCGACCTCGCGGATCTCGTTGCCGGCGCGCTGAGGGTCGCGATCCATCAACTTCCCGGCGAGTTCAGATTTGAGAATGATCACGGAAAGTGTGTGACCAAGAACGTCGTGCAAATCGCGGGCGATGCGCTCACGCTCAGCGACCGTGGCAAGATGTTCAATTTCGTCATTGGCCATGCGCAACTTGGCGAGAGCGCGGTTGCGTTGCGCGAAATAAATGTTGCTGCCACCGACCGCAGACGCCAGTCCTCCGGCGTAAAAGAAAAACCAACCGTTGAGGTGAAAGACCTGGGTTTCAATTCCAGCGAGGGCGACAATCCCGGCAATGAGCCCGACCCCCGCGCGCTCGGTTTGCACGCAGAACGGAACGAACGCCGCGGCGAACACAAAGAAGGTGGAGGCGCCTCCATTGATGGGCGCAAATACGAGGCCCAAGGTGACCATGCCCGCAATGTGCAGAAGCGAGCGCGGCTTCTCCAGCCAGAACAGGCCAAAATAAAGAACCAGGAAGATAGCTGTAGCAAGAGCGGTGAGCGACCACATCTTCCAGCCGGCATGATCGAGGATGGGCTGGATAAAAAAGAAACTCAAATAGGCGAGCCAAATAAAAGGAGCCCAGCCGTGTGCCTTGTCGCGAGGCGAGACGTTGAGCGTCTGCTTGAAGTCATACGCTTCGCGGGCCCGCGAGGAATCGGGTGCGCCGGAATATTCTGAATCGCTCATGCTTGTTGATTAGGCTCGGCCTAATACACCCTATTGTCTCCTACGGCGTCAATTCCGATGGCGATCGGCCGCAGGCTTCGCGACCGCATACCATACCAAGATCGCAGCTGGAACCAACAGAGCCAATCCTCGAGGTCCGCTGTATAGCGCGAGCAAGCCTAGCGCAACCAAGACCAGCGACCAACCTGCAGATTTGCCTGATTGAGTTTTCATCGATTGCGTTTTCATGGCTCCGTCCTTTCTTAATATTCGCGTTGTAAGATCGAGTTCAAAATCGAGTCGATGACGCTCGATATCCACGCCGGTCTCAGCCGTACAGCTTGCCCTGATCGCGCTGAAAACCAATTCGCGCCACGCCAAGGCAGATCAGCGTAAAGGCTAATAGCAGTTCCCAGTGCGTCGCTGAAGGCTCGTGACGTCCCGCGCCAACCACTCCCAGCGCCAGTTGCGACAAGTGGTAAGGAGGCAACGCGAGCGCGATCTGCCGCACCAGCTTCGGCAGGAACATGTAAGGCACCCACAAGCCGCTGCAGAACGAAAGCGGCAGATAGAACATGTTGATCACAGCAGGAGCAGAGTTTGGCCCCGCGAAATATCCAATCGCCAATCCCATGGCAGAAAAAGGAAGTGACCCGGCAGCAAGCGTTCCGAGCAACCCGGCCATTTGCGTGAAAGGCAAACGTACTCCGCCGAAGCTGATGCCCAGCACCAGCAGCAGCGAGACCACGATAGCGCTGAAGATCATGCTGAGAATCACTTTGGCCGCGAAGTAAGCGAAAGGAGGCATAGGGCTCGCGCGCTTTACCTGCAACCATCCCAAGCCGCGGTCGGCGGCCAGGCCGGATGCAGTTCCGAAGAGCGACGCTCCCATCACGCCGAACGTGCCGTAGGTTGCGATCAAGTAAGTCGGAACGCTGGTGGCGCCGATGGTTTCCTTGGAATTCAGCACCAGACCGAACAGCACATAGAACATCAACGGAAAGCTGATCACCGATGCTGCGTAGACGCGCAGACGAAGATTCTTGAGAAACTCGTACTTCGCTTCCTTCAGGTAGATTTCGGCGGTGTGGCTCGCCGAACGCTCAATCCCGGTGGTGCTCAATGCCGCTGTGGCGGTGCTCATTTCAGTTCCTCGCTTTTTGGAAATGCCGTTCAATACGTGATGGATCCGCGCATGATGATTCAATTCTTGCGATCTACCTTCTGCCCGTTGTCTTGCGTGAGCGCTAGGAATGCCTCTTCCAAGCCCGCGCTCGTGATCTCGAGCGCCGAAAGCGATGCGTCGCGGGCCAGCAAAGTGCGCACAACAGGTTCGGCTTCTTTGGCCTGAATCTCGACCGCCTCGCGATCCTGCCGGACATCGGTGACGCCAGGGATCTGCAGAATGCTGGCGAGGCCAAGCGATGTAATGCAGCGAATACGTTTGCCGCTGGTCTGCGCCTTGATCTCCGCGGGCGTGCCCCCAGCAATAATCTCGCCTTGATTGATTACGGCGATGCGATCGGCGAGCGCGTCAGCTTCTTCTAAATAATGAGTGGTGAGCAGCACCGTCTTGCCGCAATCGACCAAGCGGCGGATTTCTTCCCACAGAGTGCGCCGGGCTTCGACATCAAGTCCTACAGTTGGTTCGTCGAGAAACAACAGGTCCGGGTTACCGCAGATGGCGAGCGCAAATAAGGTTCGTTGCCTCTGTCCTCCCGAAAGATCGCCGAATTTACGCTCGCGCAATTTCTCCAGTCCGGCTGCGGCAAGCACATCCTCGAGAGGCAACGGGTTGGTGTAATAACTGGAGAACAAATCAATGTGCTCACGCACGCGTAGCGTTTCCGGTACGCGGCCCACTTGCAACATCGCACCGGTGCGGAGGCGATTCTGCGGATTGGTTGGATCTCCGCTGAATACCCGGGCCTTGCCAGAATTAGGCTGGATAAGACCAAGCAGCAGCTTCACCGCGGTAGTCTTGCCTGCGCCGTTGGGACCGAGCAGGGCAACGACCTCACCGGCTCGCACCGAGAAATTTACGTTGCGTAAGGCCCGGACCTTTTCATAACTCTTGCTGACAGCTTCGAGACTTGCAACAACAGTTCCTGCACTCGCCTGCAGCTCGCTCTGTGAGTATTCCGTAGTTGCAATCATATTGGCCATCCCTAGTTGACTTGTGCTTGCCCGGTGATCTTGCCGACCGTTTCTATTTGTCGGTGAATGCATCATCGCGGAACCCGCGAGGCCGCGCCAGTGGAGTTCATCACGCGCTTAGCGTGACAAATGTCATAACCGTGGAGTAGTAATCGAGAGATGAAATCGCGGCAGAAAGGCCGAGATTCTCACATCGGGAACAACCGCCAAAAAGGGCAATTCTTGCAATTTCGAGTGCGCCTGTTACGAAATCCGAACAACCTTCGCGGCCAGAACGGGTTCTAGAACTTCTCACAAGCAGGCCAGCACTTTGACTCAAAGTCAGCAAATCATATAAAATACATATAGTTATATCTGTTCCGATTTCGTAACAAAACCAGCACTGAAGAATTTCCTAATAAATTCATGAATACAAATTCGTGCATCCTGCTATGATGTGCGGCACTTCGGATATTCAGTCTTGGGTTCTATGGAGAGATTATCCATGTTGCCGGCCGGTAAAAGTCTTCGTACATTGCGCGAGAAGCTCGGCCTGACCATGCGCGATATTGAAACATCCAGCGCCCGCATGGCCGAGAAATACCGTAACGAGGAATTCTCAATTCCTCCCAGCCGTTTGTCGGACATTGAGACCAAGGGAGTCTTGCCGAGCATTTTCCGTCTTTATACTCTGGCCGTGATTTATCGTCGCGACCTGCGGGAATTGCTGGCGTGGTACGGCGTTGACATGAACAATATCGCCGCGGATCTTGGACTAGTTTCTCCGCCGCGTTCGCACGTTTCAGAAGCTCTTCTGGGCTTGTCTTCCGTGCAAATTCCAATTCGCATGGACCCGGGCTTCGACGAACAACGCACCAGCAATTTAGGGCGCATGGTCGAGCGCTGGGGTCTTGTCCCGTTGTCCTATCTCGCCAAGTTTGCTACCAGCGAGTTTACTTATGGCTACATCGGCAACCAGGATTTCACCATGTATCCGATTCTTCCTCCCGGCAGTTTTATCCAGGTCGATGAGACCCGGACCAAAGTGTTGGAGGGATCATGGCGTTCGGAATATGAGCGGCCTATCTATTTCGTGGAAACTCGCGAGGGACATACTTGCTGCTGGTGCAGCATGCGTCGCGAAGATGTGATCCTGCAGCCGCATCCTCTATCACCGGTTCCGGTGCGGGTGCTTCGCCATCCTCAGGAAGCGGAGATTATCGGCCAGGTTGTGGGAGTTGCGATGAAGCTGACGGAATGGCAGCAGGTGGGTTCTTCTTCAGGCTCGAAAGGGCAACCAACACTGAATTAAGGTGACTCGCAGAGGCCGCGTCTTCAGGGGACGGAAGCAGTTCTGTGAACTGTTCGCGCATCCCTTCGACGTAAGCTTGCTCGGTTTTCTGGCTACCGCGGCTGGACTCCTGTAAATCGCTCTCCAGTTCCGCGATCGGCGTGCGAAGCACATCGGACAATACTTCCGTGTGAGCCGCCTTCAGAGCGCGGTCGGAAGATTCCTCGCCGTGTACCAGAGACAATCCCCAATGATTGTAGCCGCCTTCGCGCCGCCGCAGAGAAGCCAGGTAAGCCAGCTTCGCCAGCAAGCCGGAAATCGTGTCCAGCGTCGTTTCTCGTAAATCTTGTAAAGCCGATTTCAGTGTCAAGGTTTTGTTTACAGCCAATTGAGATAAACGGCTGAGCGATTACGCTACTTAGGAACAGACCAAAAGTATCATGGTCAGACCTCGGCACCAATGGGAAAAAGGTGCTACCGCGCGCACGAAGTTCCTATTCGGGTAATGATTTTCTTGCAGCGCGGAAACGAGAAGGGTATAGTGCGAGGCTGCATGCTGCAGCCGCATTCATTCCTATGGCACTATCTCTGGGTCGGACCGCACGCCCTGCAGTTGGTGCTCGCCATACTACTCTGGCGGCGCCAAGTTCAAAGGGAGTTCCCGGCTTTCTTTGCTTACCTTGTCTTCGCTGCTATTGCCGGATTAACGCTCTGGGTGCTGGACACGCTGCTTTCGGTGAGCGCTGTGGCCTACTTGCAGTTGTGCTACGCGATAGCCGTCATCGAAGGATTGCTGACTCTTGCTGTAGTCTGGGAGCTGTTCTCCAGTCTTCTCCGTCGCTACCCTGCCCGAGTCAGTCTGGGTAGGCGGCTAATCGCCCTGACGGGTGCGCTCCTTGCACTGCTTGCGACCCTCGCGGCACGTAATCCAGTCGTCCCCGGCCAACCCGCATTGGTTGCTCACTTCTATTCTCTCCTGCTGGGGCTTTACATCGTCTTGTCGGGGCTGATGCTGTTCCTATTTTTATTTGCTGCCTACCACGGGTTGACGTGGGACAGGCGAGCCCTTGGGGTCGCTCTCGGCTTCAGCATCGACTGGTGCGAACACGCGGCTAGCTGGGCCCTTATTGCCAGCGGTCTGGGCGACACGCGCCTCGACTTTCTCAATGCGAGCACTTATCACCTTTGCGTCCTTCTCTGGTTCTATTACTTGCTCTCTCCGGCACACCCAAGTGCTGCCCAAATCGACAATGGAACCTCAACTCGAACGGAAACAGATGCGCCGATTCACCGGATTGGGCAAAGACTAGAGACAGCGCGACTTCTGGCGCGTTTCTAGAAGCTTACCTTGAGATTCTTGTTACGAATTACGAACAAACTAGGCACGAAAGTTCTCTAACGCTGGAAGGCCTAGCGGATGAGAATATCACGGTTGGTTGTTCCAAACAAGGAGAAAACGAACCGTGAAGCGTACGCTACTGCTAGTCGCCGCAGCCCTTATGTTCCTCAACACTTTGGTAGTTCCCACAGTTGCTCATGCCGATGCCGGTGGGTCGCCTCAAGGGAGTGCCGGCGGCGGTAAGCCATAATTTGCGACGTTACGAAAATCGAACACGCTTCGTTTGGGTATTGTCGCCTGCAGCAGGTCGCGGTATAGTTGTCCGCCACGACCATGCTGCAGCCGCATTCATTGCTTTGGCACTACCTTTGGCTTGGACCAAATGTGCTGCAGGCGATGCTCGCTCTTCTCCTCTGGCGCTGCGGACTTGCTCAGCGCATCCCTGTTTTTTTCTCCTATCTCATCTTTAGCGCGACTGAACAGTTCACCCTCTATGGGATGGACCTTCTTCCCTCAGTCAGCGCCGAGGCCTATTGGCGCGCCGTCTTCGTCGTTTCGAGCATTGAAGCAGTACTTGTGGTCGCAGTGATTGGGGAATTGTTCCTTCATCTTCTTCGCTCCCGACCGACGATTGCCAAGTTGGGGAGCCGCTTGATTAGCGGTACCGGTTCTGTCCTTATACTACTTGCCGTTGCGGCAGCGGCTTATACCCCACTTGCACATGGGCAGCTCATTTTCGCCTCTCGGGCCTATGTACTTCTGCAGAGTTCGTACATTGTCGAGGGCGGGCTGGCGCTGTTCCTGTTTCTCTTCGCCGCACATTTTAAATTGATGTGGAATCATCAGGCTTTCGGAATTGCCCTCGGCTTTGGAATCGCCTGGTGCGAACACATGGCTGCGTGGGCTGTGATAGCCAGTGGAACGCCCTTTGGCAGGCGTCTCGACTTTTTCAACATGGCCACCTATCACGTTTGCGTCCTCATTTGGTTTTACTTCCTCCTCGTCCCCGAAAAAGTTGCCACTACGTCTGCGGTTTCGTTGCCTGAGAATAATCTCGATATCTGGAACCGGGAATTGGAGCGCCTCCTACAACAATGATTCTGGCCATAGTTCTGGTTATCGCTGCCATACTGGCGTTAGGAACCATCCTGCGCCTCGCTTTAACTCAACACCTGCAGGTCTCCCGAGAAAGAGCTGGGAATGTAGGGTCGATTCGTCCAATCGACATCGAAGCTTTTCGTAATTTAGTTGACTCTGCCGAAGACGAATACCTGCGTCGGAGGCTTTCGCCCGCTGAGTTCCGTGCGGTCCGTCGCACGCGTTTGCGCGCCATGGCTGCTTATGTTCAGGCATTCGGTGAAAATGCCGCGGTGTTGGTGCGCGTGGGCGAATTGGCCATGGCCAGCGGCGATCCGCATATTGCCGAGGCTTCTCAGCAGCTGGTGAACGACGCGCTGCTGTTGCGCCGCAACGCTACCGTGGCTCTGGCGCGGATCTACTTCGCATTAGCTTGGCCGTATTCGAGTTTTGCCGCCATCCGTGTGGTCGACCGTTACGAGCGGCTCAGCAGGTCGGCGATGTTGCTGGGCAGGCTGCAGAACCCAGCCATCGCAGTTCGTCTTTCCGCCCCGCGCTCCAGGTGACATCCGTCACAGACGCGAGAGTGGCATGTGTGCCATTCTTGCGCCCGGCGTTGCCGTGACTCTTGCGGCCATGCGGGGTAACTCGGCCATCACCCCGCCTCATTCCTGCCTTGTTTTCGGCACCGTCTGTGGTGTACAAACCAGCGGGGAGTTGCCACCCCAGAAAAAATTGCGCGCGTTTCTGCCATCCGCCGCCGCAATTATTTCGGCACCTGGAAGTGCCGGAGTCGAGGGAGACTCATGGTCCGAAATATGACTCGCAATAAAATGGTCCGCAATATGATCCGCAATATGAAAACTTTCTCCGCCGCAATCTCAATGTTGGCCCTGCTTTCCTCCATCGCTTTCGGCCAGGGAGGTGTTGCGACCGGCGATCTCCACGTATCGGTAAAGGATCCCAAGGGAAATGTTGTTGCCAATGCGAAGGTCACGGTAAGCGACATTGCCAAAGGCCTCGAACGCACTGCAACCGGTGACAGCGAGGGCGGCTACAGCGTTCGATTGCTGCCACCGGGAACGTACGCCGTCACCGTGGAAGCGCCGGGTTTCGGCAAAGTTGAGGCGAGAGCGGTGAGCATCACCGTGGGTGGAGTGGTCGAGCTTCCGGTCGCGCTTGCGGTGGCAACCGGCAAAGAAGTGGTCGAAGTCACCTCGCAAGCTGAATTGGTGGAAACCTCGCGCACGTCAACAACCGACACCATTGGACAGCGGCGCATCGACAATCTTCCCATCAACGGCCGCAACTACATCAATTTCACTCTGACCGATTCGCAGGTGGTGCGCGACAACGCTCCGAACACCGGCGCAGCGCCTACCTCGGGCCTCAATATGAGCGGCCAGCGGGCACGCTCCAATCTGGTAAATGTTGACGGCGCCGACGCCACCGACAATTCCGTAAACGGCGTGCGATCAACTGTGTCGCAAGAAGCGGTGCAGGAATTTCAAATCATCACCAACAGCTACAGCGCAGAGTATGGCCGCGCGGCCGGCGGAGTCGTGAATATCATTACTCGCTCGGGATCGAACGAATTTCACGGCGACGTTTATGGTTATTTGCGCAACCGCAATTTCCAGGCGGTGAACCCCTTCAGCACCGTCTCCAATCCCGCCTACACTCGGGTGCAAGCCGGAGCCGCATTTGGCGGCCCGATCAAGAAAGACAAGACCTATTACTATTTCTCTTACGAAGTTACTCGCCGGCATGAGACCGGATTCTCCGACATCGGCCAGGGCAACTTCGGGTTGGTGCCCTTCGACGCTTCGCCGTTTTTCGGAGCTCCAGGCGGGACCTTTGGCATTCAGGTAACGCCTGAGCAAGCAGCATTCCTAAGCACGCCTGGAGTACCTCTGCCTCTTCTGCAGCAGTATTCGATTTTGACTGGCGCGGCCTCTGGTCTCGCCGTCAACGGCAGCTATCCTGCGGCCTTCGCGGGTCTGGTGGCGTTGGGAGTTCTTCCCACTCCTGTGAACGGTAGCAACCCACTAGCCCAGTTCATCACTTCGTGCAGCACCTCGGCGCCTCTGTGCAACGGTCTCCCGGCATCCTTTACATCGCTGAGTTCACAAGCCGGGAACTTCCCAGTCTTCGAAGGAACCAGCCTCTACTCGTTCCGCCTCGACCATAACGTCAACAACAACAACCGTCTGACGCTGCGGGCGAACGTGAGTCCAAGCACCGTGACCGGCATTGAAGTAAGCGGCCAAGACCAGCCTTTTGGGCAAAATGCCTACTCGCGCACTTCGCAGCAGACCTACCGCGATGTAAGCGGAATTGTGAAGGATACCTGGACCCTCGGCAACAACAAAGTAAATGAGTTCACCTTTCAGTACGCGCGCCGCGGTCTTTCTTATTTCTACAATACGCAGATTCCAGCGGGCTCCGACCCGGCAGTGAATATTCCCGGCTACGCCTATTTCGGTCGCGAGCCTTACTCCTATATTCAGCGTGTGGAGAATCGCTATCAGGCCTCAGATAATTTCTCATGGTCGATTGGTCGTCACAATACGAAGTTCGGCGTGGACTTCAACTACCTTCCCATTACCGCGACGTTCACCGTCAATTACGGTGGCGTGTATGACTTTGGATCGGTTAGTTCCGCAAATCTAGGAATCTCGGTTCCAGGACTAACCATCCCTGGGCTTAATCCAGTACAGGCTTACGGCGCAGGCATCCCAAGTGACTTCATTCAGGGCTTCGGCAGCCCTAGCGATTCGTTCCACAACATACCCATTGGGGCGTTCTGGCAGGATTCCTGGCGGGTGAACCCGAACCTTACCATCAATTACGGCGTACGTTATGACGTGGAGATTGCGCCGCAATTCAAACCGCCCGACGTGCTTGCGCAGGCCGGATACAACTACCTCGGCATTCAAAAAGGAATTCAGACCGATAAGAACAACATTCAGCCTCGCATAGGCGTTGCGTGGGATCCTAAGGGCGACGGCAAGACCGTGGTCCGTGCCTCGTATGGCATCTTTTATGACCATCCTCTGCTCGGGCTTTACTTCCTAGGCGACGCTTCCGACGGTTCGACGAGCGGTCAGTTGGCATTCGCTGGCACCGGAGGATGCAGCGGTCCCGGCAATCCGGGCAACTTGAATGCGGTGCCGATCTTTCAGGGACTACCCATCAATATTCCTAGCCCAGCCAATCCTTGCGCCGCTTCTCTCAACCCAGCGGTTACAAGTGCGCTCGGATTTCTGCCCAACCAGCAGCAATTTCAAGCTCTGAATTTTCCTCAGTCCATTTTCCTCAACCAGAACTATCTGAATCCTGCTTCCCCGCTGGCTCTCGGCTTCCAGCCCTTCGGCTACCCTCAGTCGAAGAATTTTGTTTATGCCTATTCGCAGCAGGTCAACTTTAGTATCGAGAAAGATTTGGGCGACGGATTCGCGTTCAACCTCGCCTACAACTTCAACGGGGGCCGTCATATCAACCGGCCCATCAACGCCAACACGATCCGTGGCGATTTGATGGTGCAGAATTTTGAGAACGCCCTTGCGGCCGGCCAGACCCCAGCCAGTCCTTTCACGGTAAGCGGCTGCGGGCTCACACCCGTCGGACAGCCATATGTCGATTCCTCGCTGATGAATTTCTTCCGTCCTTCCGGTCTTAACGCATCGATCGCAAACTTTTACTCGAACTTCGTTCCCGGCGGCGTGGCCTGCGTGGGCTTGGCACAAGGGGTTATTCTTCCGAGCCTGGCCAGCCAGGGCTTCAACACCAAGTGCGATCCCACGACCCTCGCCAATTGCATCCCGTTCGGAGACATGGATGCGAACTACTCGAACGGCAGCTCGGTTTATCATGGACTCAGCGCCAATCTGCGCAAGCGATTCAGCCAACACTACGAGTTTCTAGCTTCCTACACGTGGTCGCATGCGATTGACGATTCCACCGATTTGCAGTCCACGCTGACTCCACAGGACAGCTATTATCCCGGCCTGGATCGTTCCACGTCGTTGTTCGATCAGCGCCACCGATTCGTTTTCAGCGGCGTCTACCAATCGGGTAGGCTCGGGGGGAGCGGCTTCGCTAACAAGGTCTTCAGCAACTGGACCGTCGCCCCGCTCATCGAATTCGGCACCGGCCGTCCCTTTAACATCATCACCAGCGACGACGACAATTTTCAGTTGTCCTCGCTCACTGGAAGACCGAACACGTTCGTGAATCCCGCGTGCGGTGCAGGGACCCCTTCAAAATTTTCGCCCACGGGAGTTTTCCAGGAGCCCTGCATCAATGGTTTTGTGGCTACTGGCACCGTACCCACTCTGCTGCAACTCGACGGCAATCTCGGTCGCAATGCCGGAGTAGCTCCCTGGACTGTCTTCAACGACATGCGCGTCTCCAAGAAAATTTACTTCGGCGAACGTTTCAACCTGGACTTGATCGCGGACATGTTCAACATCGCCAACCGCTACAACGTATCTGCGGTGAGTCCTCTCTTCACCAACGCGGGACAAGCAACCGCGGCATATGATCCTCGGCAGTTTCAGTTTGCAATGAAGCTTTACTGGTAGGAAGCGCGGCGTCCTGCCTAGTCGAAGACTTGAGGCCCGGAAGCCCGCTTCCCGGGTGTTACACTTTTCTTTCACCCATCCTTGGCGCTTGCCCGGAGTTCGTTTCCCATGTCACAACCCCATACGCCCACTGCGCGGACACGCGTGGTCCGCGAGCCTGAGCGTGGTGTCTATGATCGCGACGCCGCGTATCGCATTCTTGACGAAGCTTTCCTTTGCCACGTTGGTTTCGTCGCCGACGGTCAGCCCTTCGTCATACCCACCTCCTTCGGACGCAAAGACGACCGGCTCTACATACATGGTTCCGCAGCCAGCCGGATGTTGCGGCAGATGAGAGAAGGCGTGCCGGTTTGCGTCACCGTCACTCTGCTCGACGGACTGGTTCTCGCTCGCTCGATCTTCAATCACTCGATGAATTACCGCTCCGTGGTCGTGTTGGGAAAAGCCACGCTCGTCAACGATCCGCAAGAAAAACTCGAAGCCCTTCGCCTTCTCTCTGAACACATCATCCCCGGCCGCTGGGCCGACTCGCGCCAGCCCAACGAGCGCGAACTCAAAGCGACATCGGTTCTCCGTCTGCCGATTGAAGAATTCTCCGCCAAGGTGCGCACAGGCCCGGCGATTGACGATGAAGAAGACTACTCTTTCCCCACATGGGCGGGAGTGGTTCCGATAGAAATGAAGATCGGAGCACCGATAGATGATGCGCGACTCGTACCCGGACAGACTCCGCCAGAATACACACGCAGTTACTCGCGGAAGATCTAGGGGAACACGGGGGCGCATGCGCCAAGTGCTTGACTTCATTGGTAAATATTTATATCTTTACTGTAAGGAGTACTAGTAAAGATGGCCCCATCCAGCACAATCAGCAGCAAGGGTCAAATCACCGTCCCACAAGAGATTCGTAAACGCCTTGGCCTGAGGACCGGTGATCGCGTCGAGTTCGTAGTGGAAGAAGGTCGCACTGTAATCCGACCGGCGCGATCGGAAGATAATCCCTTTAAGAAGCTCATCGGACTGGCTCCCCCGTTCCCCGGCGGAGAAGAAGGGATCAAAGCTTGGATCGACAACATGCGCAGCGATAAAGACTACGAATGAGGACTGCTCTGGACACCAACATCCTCTCTCCTGTCTTGTCGGCAGCGCCGGAGAGCGAACAGATCATCGTCCAGTTGTTCACAGTTCGCTCTGAAGGGGCGCTGGTTATAAGCGGCCCCGTCTTCGTTGAGCTTTCGGCAATCCCCGGCATTAATTTCGAGCGCACGGAAGAGACCCTGAGGGAAATTTCCGTTGCGATCGATTTCGATCTCGGAGAAGATGTCTGGCGGTTGGCGGCGAACAGGTTTTCAGCCTATGCCAATCGTTGCCGCCGGTCCGGCGGCGGGCAGACGAAGCGTCTACTGGCGGACTTCGTAATTGCCTCACATGCGCTGCTGCAAGCCGATCGTCTCATGACCCGTGACGCCAGCCGCTACGCTCAGGACTTCCCCAGTCTGCGTCTGATTTGAGGGAATGTAAAGACAGCCGCCCCCGGCTGTCTATCGAGCGAAGCTCGATGCCTTGTTGCCTTTGTCCTTACGGAATCAGCAGTAGCTTCCCTGCGATCTTCCGCGCTTCCATATTGCGATGCGCCTGCGGAGCTTCCGCCAGCGGATACGTCTTCGCAATCCGCAGTTTCAGTTTGCCGTCCGCGATCATACCGAAGAGAGCGCTGGTGCGGGCCAGCAGTTCTTCGCGGGTCGCGGTGAAGTGCGCCAGTGTGGTTCGCGCCATGTAGAGCGATCCTTTCTCCGATAGCTTCGCTGGGTCCACCAGCGGCACCGGCCCGCTCGACATGCCATAGAGCACGAGCATGCCACGCAGCCGCATCACGTTCAGATTTTTTTCGAAGGTTGCCTTGCCCACACCGTCATACACCACGTCCACGCCCTTGCCGTCCGTCAACCGCTTCACTTCCGACTCAAAATCCTGCCGCGTAAAAACGATGACCGCATCTGCTCCCGCCTCGCGCGCAAGTTGGGCCTTCTCTTCACTCGAAACCGTGCCAATCACGCGCGCACCAATCGCGTGCGCCATCTGCACTAGCAGCAGGCCCACCCCGCCGGCAGCCGCATGGACCAAAGCTGTTTCACCGGCCTTCAGTTTGTGCGCGTCGTTCGCCAGATAGTGCGCGGTCAGACCGTGCACCATCGCCGCTGCAGCCTGCTCGTCGGTGATCAACTCCGGCACCGGCACCAGATGCTCCTCGGGCGACACCACGTACTGCGCATACGAGCCCAGCGCCCCGCTCCATGTCACACGGTTGCCGATCTTGACCGTTTTAACCTGCTCGCCGACAGCCGCCACTACTCCCGCGCCTTCTTGCCCCGGGATGAACGGAAGCACAGCCCGCAGCCTGCCATCGCGGATTTGGCCGTCGAGCGCGTTCACGCCTGCAACCGTGACCCTCACCAACGCTTCGGTCGGTTTCTGCTGAGGAACGGGAACCTCGACCAGTTCCATCACCTCCGGCCCGCCCTGCCGTTCCACGCGAATCGCTTTCATCCTTCTCCTTAGGGTCTTAGGTGTCAGATCCTGGGTGCAGAGCTTAGGCTCGGCGCGCACGCTACCATAGCGGATTCCAAGTAATGCGCAGTCAAACCGACGGATTGTATCAGGTGTTCGTATTAGGTCATCGCTTCAGCGATGCCCGCCAGCGTCGCAACTGGAACTCTGCCACGTCCTACGGAATCAGCAGCAGCTTGCCGGTAGTCTTGCGTCCTTCCAAATCGCGATGCGCCCGCGGCGCCTCGGCCAGCGGATAGGTGTACTCGATGCGCAACTTGAGCTTTCCATCAGCCATCATGCCAAACACCGCACTTGACCGCGCCACTAATTCTTCTCGAGTCGCAATGTAATTGATCAGCGTGGGCCGGGTCACGTAAAGCGATCCTTTTTGTGACAACACGATCAGATCAAACGGCGGTACCGCGCCGCTCGACCCGCCGAAAAGCACCATCATCCCGCGCGGCCGCAAAACGTTCAGCCCCTTTTCGAATGTCGTCTTGCCCACCGAGTCATACACCACGTCCACGCCCTTGCCGCCGGTGATGCGCTTGGTTTCAGCTTCGAAATCGGCTTGTGTGTAGAGGATCACTTCGTCCGCCCCAGCTCCGCGTGCCAGTTTCGCCTTCTCGTCGGTAGAAACTGTGGCGATCACCCGGGCGCCGATGTTGTGCGCCATCTGCACCAGCAGCAGCCCCACTCCACCGGCGGCGGCGTGGATCAGAGCCGTCTCGCCTTTCTTCAGTGGATACGTATCGTGCGAGACGTAATGCGCCGTCATGCCCTGCAACATTGCAGCGGCGGCCTGCTGATCGCTCACTCCCTGTGGAATCGGCACCAACCGATCGGCCGGCACCGCGGCATATTCCGTGTACGCCCCCTGCACCGAGGTCCAGGCCACACGGTCCCCTACCTTCACCGATTTCGCGTCCGCTCCTACTGCCGTCACTACGCCTGCACCTTCCTGTCCCGGAGTAACAGGCAATGGCGCCTTATAACGTCCCTCGCGGACGTAGCAATCGATGAAGTTCACTCCCGAAGCACTCAGCTTCACCACCGCTTCATTCGCCTTCGGCTGCGGAACGGGCAGTTCCACGACTTCCATCGCTTCCGGTCCACCGACTTGCTTGACTTGAATGGCTTTCATGATTTCCTTGGATTCCCGATTCAGAATAAAAGATTCCGGGTTTGTGACTTCCAGGTCACAGGTCACTGCGGAACTTCCCACCCTGGCGGGCCGGGCACTTTCTGAAAACCTTTCCCCGGCTGACATTAAGAAGGCGATTCAAGTTTGGCGTCCCGACTACTGGCGCGTGTGACAGCTCGAAATCGCTGCAATCCCCATCTGCTGGCCGAGTCTGGCGGCCAAAATCTCGCGATCCGCGAGAAACCTTTTTCACCGATTCTGCCGTCTCAAGCATGAGATTGCTCGGCTCGAGGTAACCATTTGAGAGGTCTCTAACGTAACCGTTTGAATTCACTTTCGGTCGTTGACCCGGGGACCGACTGCAAGGTACGATTTTGATAGAATTCACCCGGATTAAATTACTAAGGACCTATCCGTATCTCACAGAGAAATATGCGAGTTGCGAAACTCCAAGTACGGATTGCAGGATTGGCATTTATAGCTCTGGCAGGTTCCTCCTGTCAGACTGCGCAAAAACCCGTTAGCCTGCTACCGCCAAAGAGTGCTCCAGCGTTGACAGCGGCAACGGCAGCCCCAGCTCCACAGCATACTCAGCCCGCGACTGCTCAACCGGCACCTACTCAAGAGGGCACTCCAAGCCAAGCGCAGATCGAAGATCAAATTCCATCGGCCGTGGAGAAAGTGGAGAAAACAGAGTCCCAGCCCACGTCAGAAGCCTCTGATTCGGTCGCAGATCTGGTTTCCAAAGTCGAGGCGGATTTTCAAGCCGGCTTGGCCGATTATCAGGCTGGACGCAAGGACGCCGCCAAACAGGAGTTCGACAACGCCTTCAACGCCTTATTAGAAAGCAATCTCGACATTCGTTCCGACAATCGGCTGGCAAAGGAGTTTGACCGCGTGGTGGATGGCGTCAATCGCCTGGATCTTGGCGATTTGACGGCCGATGCCGAAGGACAAAAAGCGGAACCTGCGCCCATCGACGAAACCAACGGCATCGTGCCGGCAGCCGATCCCAATGTAAGAGCGAAGGCTCAAGCGGAAATTAAGTCTACCCACTCCGACCTCCCGTTGATGATGACCGATCAGGTTGCGGGCTACATCAGCTATTTCTCCAATCGTGGACGCGGCACCTTCGAGCGCGCCTTTGCCCGCTCCGGCCGCTACCACGACATGATGGTTTCAATTCTGAAGCAGGAAGGCGTTCCGCAGGATTTGATCTACCTGGCTCAGGCGGAATCCGGATTCCAGCCAACCGCCGTCTCGCGTGCCGGCGCCCGAGGCATTTGGCAATTCATGGGCAGCCGCGGCCGCGGTTATGGCCTGCAGCACAGCTTGTGGGTCGATGATCGCCAGGACCCTGAAAAGTCCACTCGCGCGGCCGCCCGCCACTTGAAAGATCTTTACGCCGAGTTTGGCGACTGGTATCTCGCAATGGCCGCCTATAACTCCGGCCCAGGCACGGTGCAAGCCGCCGTCCGCCGTACCGGCTACGCCGATTTCTGGGAGCTTTACCGCCGCAACGTGCTTCCTAAAGAAACGCGCAACTACGTGCCCATCATCCTCGCCGTCACCATTGTGACCAAGAATCTTTCGCACTATGGCTTTGATGACGTTTCGATGGACGAACCGCTGGTCTCTGACAAGGTAACCATCAACTACCCCGTAGATTTGCGCCTGGTTGCTGATTGCGTCGACTCTACTCCAGCCCAATTGCAGCAACTGAATCCAAGTCTCTTGCGGCTGAGCACGCCGAAAGAAGGCGCGTTCGAATTGCATCTGCCTGCTGGGACGAAAGAACAATATCAAACCACCATCGCCGCGATTCCGGCTGGAATGCGCTTGTGGTGGCGCTATCCCACCGTACGTTCTGGCGAAACCTTGGCTTCGCTTGCCCGCACGTATCATCTCACTGCGAAGTCCATTGCTGAAGCCAACCACCTCGATGGATCGCAGCTCGAGGCCGATGCCAGAGTCGTAATTCCGATCGCGCCCAGCAAACATCCGCTCAGCGAAAATGCCACCTACTCCCGCCGGATCATGCGTTACAAGGTTCGCAAGGGAGACACGGTTGAGACCGTCGCCGAGAATTTCGGCGTACCGGCTCTGATGGTCCGCCGCTGGAATGGCCTGCGCAGCAATAGTCTCCATGGACGCACCATTCTCGCCCTGCATGTCCCGGTCTCACCCAACAGCGAAACCGCTTCAGCCGCTCCGGCCACACGCACCCACAAACCTGTTCAAATCGCCACTACAAAAGTCTCCGCCAGCCGCTCAGCCAAAGCCAGCGAAGATTCTTCAGACGAAAACGAGTCAGATCAGGCCAGCGTTCTACGCCACAAAGTAAAATCGGGCGAGACCTTCTACTCGATCGCCACTACGTACAAGACTACTGTCGCTGCCCTGAAGCGCAACAACAGCAACGTCGCGACTCTGCGCCCCGGCATGATTCTGATCGTGCAGCCCCGTCACTAACCTCCGCTTATAAACTTCTTAACTGCAGTGCCTGAAGTTGTGGCTCCGAATTATGCACTTGAATCGCGGCCTTGGGAGTAAGATCGTTCTATGAACAAGGTCCAACGACAACTCCTCCAGACCCGGTTCGTTCTTATCGCTGTAGCTTTAGTTCTCGTCGGCCTGGCCATGGGCGTTCATCAGCTGATCCGCTAGCGCAGCCTCGACGCGATACACGCATTGAGCCGGCCTCCTGCACCTCAGGTCCAACTTATTTTAACGCCTAATTAACCTCGCTGTAACTTGTTATTAATTCTTCACTGCTAGTTCTGGAACAGCTTCTCAATAATCCTCCAAGGAGTAACTCATGAATCTCACTCGCAGACTTCGCGTCGGCGTGTCTCTTCTGGCTCTAATGCTGGCCGCCGCGGCAGCATCCGCTCAGACTTCTAGTACCAACCCCATCCAGCACGTGCTGCTCATCAGCATCGACGGCATGCATGCGGTTGATTTCCTAAACTGCACCAACGGCATCACCACCGCCAACAACGGCCAGCCTTATTGCCCAGCGATTGCCTCTCTCGGCACGACGGGAATCAACTACGTCGCTGCCAGCACCTCGAAACCCTCGGATTCCTTCCCTGGCCTGACCGCCATCGTCACCGGCGGAAGCCCAGCCTTCACTGGTGTTTATTACGACGTCGCCTATTCCAGGAGTTACTCCGCTCCCGCACAGACCACCGGCAACGGCCTCGGCGCTGGCCCCTGCACCTCCTTTGGCGCACCAACCGGAACAACCACCGAGTATGAAGAAGGCATTGACATTGACAAGACGAAGGTGAACGGCGGCGCCCCGGCGCGGCGCTCACCGACGGCGGCCTCGCTTCCATCGATTCCGCGCGACTGGTTCGCAACCCCAGCACAGGGTGCAAACCTGTTTTCCCGTGGGATTTCGTCCGCGCCAACAGCATTTTTAGCGTGATTCATGCCGCTGGCGGATATGCAGCCTGGTCCGACAAGCACCCCGCATACGCCTCCGTCGCTTCCGGCATCGGACCGAGTGCGCTCGACGACTTCTACTCGCCTGAAATCAACTCTACCGTGATCGGCCTTCCTGGAGTCACCACGCCCACCGGCGTCAACTGCTCCAGCATCGTCGATAGCGGCGCCGACCTGACGGCCTGGACTAACAGTTTCCAGAACATTCAGTGCTACGACACTTTGAAGGTAAATGCGATCCTCAACGAAATCGATGGCTGGAACCACCTCCGTACCAAGCAGACCAAGGTTCCCACCGTCTTCGGCATGAACTTCCAGGCGCTCAGCGTGGGCCAGAAGCTCATCGAAGCCAGCAATAAGACGACAGGCGGATATCTGGATGCCCAAGCTACCCCCAGCGCGGCGCTGCTGAACGAATTCCAGTTCGTCGACGCCTCGATCGCGGCATTCGTCAGCGAACTGCAGAAACAAGGGCTCCTGAGCTCGACGCTGATCGTAATCACGGCCAAACATGGCCAGTCGCCCATCGATCCCAGCCGTTACGTCGGTCAGACCATCAACGGTACGTCCCCCGCGACTCTGCTCTCCAATGCGGGTTACCTGCCGTTTTCGGAGTCGACCAACAACCCAACCGGTATTGGCCCAACGGAAGATGATGTTTCGCTACTATGGCTGGCCAGCTCCGCCAACACTGACGCCGCGGTCGCAATCATCGAAGCCAACCCGTCCACTACGACCGGAGTGGGGCTCGGCCAGATCTACTACGGCCCGTCATTGGCTCTTAACTACAACAACCCCACCAACGACCCCCGTACGCCGGACATCATCGTGACCCCGAACGTCGGCGTTACCTACTCCGGCAGCACCGCAAAACAGGAGGAGCACGGCGGGTTCTCCCACGACGACACAAATGTCGTTCTGCTGCTTTCCTTCCCAACCTTCCAACCCAGAACGGTGAGCGCTGGTGTGGGCACGGCCCAGGTGGCTCCTACCATTCTTCGCGCCTTGGGTATCAGCCCTTCGGCTCTGGAGGCCGTTCGCGCGGAGGGAACACCCGTACTTCCGGCGGTCCCATTCAACTAAGCCAGTCATAAAGCGAGGTCAACCGTGACAGCGGGTGCTCCTTCGGGGGCGTTCGCCGCTTCCGGAGCCTTCTGTCCGCCCATGCGCCCTGCCCAACATCCGCGAACCACTGCGCTAAAAAATCTTCTTCCATTCCCACCTTCCCTGTGTTAACAGGATAGACAGGCCTGTGTGATAACGGCCCTTGCGGTCCGCACTCAACGTCGTGCTATAATCGCGCGCCGTTTCAGAATAAGTTTCTGGTGGTCTTTTAATTTCTTGTGCCCCGGCAACCTTGCGCTGTCGTTTTGCGCCAGATGCCAAACGCAGATGCCAACTAAGATCAGGAGGAAAAATGACGATCGACGATCCCACGCTTTACGGACGTGATGAAGAAGATGAATTCGGCGATACCGGCGCTTACAGCGAGTCCCTTGAAGAAGATTTCGAAGAGGAAGAAGAAGAGGAAGAAGAATCCGGCGTGCCGGAGCCGGAAATGAAAGAGCCCGTGATGTCTACCCCGCCGCCTGCACCCAAGCCCGCATCAAGCGGCGGTGGCGGCCCCAAGAAACCACCTACCAAAAAGAAGGCACCAGCGAAAAAAGCGCCCGCCAAGAAGAAAGCGGCCAAAAAACCAGCGAAGAAAAAAGCCGCAAAGAAGCCCGCAAAAAAGAAAGCGGCCAAAAAGCCAGCAAAAAAGGCCAAGAAAAAAGCGAAGAAAGGCCGCCGCTAGAGTTGGTATCGGAATGGAGAACCGCGGCCTGCAGACCGCGGTTCTTGTTTATGAATGACGGCTTCTACATTCGCGAAGCGAATGGCGCTCGGCGGGCGGGGCTCGGAAAGTTTGCAGCAGCGGCATCAAAAGCTGGTGTCGGACGCTCTTACTAGGTACCGGGTACTAGGTACTTGCTTACTACTTCTTCCCTCCAACTGTGTTCAGACACCGCCCGTACAACTCCAGCAGTTGCGTCGCGTACTCTTCAGGCTTCGACGCCGACCCCGTACCTTGAAAACCCACACCGGACGACGTAGTTCGCCCGTACCCTGTGGTCATTGCGACAAACTTCATCAGATCGAGCGCGATATCCTCATTGCGGCGCGCACTCGCGTGCGAACCCGATCCTTCTTCCATAAGTCCCTCTCCTGTACCGGAAATATAAGGAAGTTCTTCTTCGTCTTCCATACAGCTAAGCTCCGAAAAGATGATAGCAGGATCGGCGTTGTGCATACCTGCGCGCGTAGGAGCCTCTCCGCCATCATCGAAACTCTGCGAAAACTTTGCGCCAACTCAATAAACGCTTGGGAGTTGAAAATCCACTCGCGCGGTGCGACGCAACCGGACCATCAACCAGAGCGATCCCAGGAGTAAGAACGGCGAAGAATAGAATCCCGGAGCCGGACGGGGGAAAGTCACCGAGGCAACCGTGTGTCCCAGAATCGTGAATAACGTGTGGCCGAACCCATTCAAGAGCATTACCACAGCAAAGACCCACGCCAGCGACCGCAAGCCGCGCATTCCCCGCGCCGCTACCGGCGTCAGACAGAAAAGCACTGCGCAAACCACGACCAGGCCGATCAGCCACTCGCGAAATGCAAAGGCCCGCATCGGGAACCAGTCCCAGCGCTGCCGCAGACTGATTACGGTCGGGTTGTACACGGCAAGAAAGCCGGTCGTGGCTTCGTCCACGATGTGTAGCGCGAACGCCAGGCACAGCGCAAACCATGCACTGCCAAAACCCGATGCCGAAAGCGAAGGTGGTGGTTTCCTCATGACTGTCTGTCAAAGGAATTTTCAATCACCGCTAGTCAATAGGCAATCGAAAATCGGTCTACAAACGCGTACGAATGACCGATGTGGCACGCCCTCACGCCATTGGTGGGCACCCGATACATGTTGCGAAGTGTATCGCACGCTAACGCGCCACTTCACTCATCAGCGCCAGCAGGTTCCCCTCGGAGTCGCGAAAGAACGTCATCCACAAATCGTGCGTGGGCATTTTCGCGATCAAGTGCGGCTCGTCCTCAAAGCGGACGCCGCTCTCTTTCAACTTGGCGTAGGCTGCCTGGATATCGGGGACAGCAAAATACAAAACGGAGCTAGGATGGTCGAACTCCGGCTTCTCCGCCCGGTCCAGCATCAGCCGCACTCCGCCGCAATTGAAAAATGCCAGCCCCGGCGGCGCTTTGAAAAGCAACTTCAACCCTAGCTTTTCTTCGTAGAAAGCTGCTGCGCGTTCCACGTCTTTCGCATTGACTGCTACCTGCCCCAGCCGGGTGATTCCAATTCCAGTTGCCGTTGCGCTCATGTCCTTGACCTCCATTTGAATATTAGTTAGCATAGCTAACTATATTACATGTCCGGAGTCAAGCGAAAAAAGGCCGAGTGGAAAGAAGCCGGGAGCGCTGCGATGATGCCACCCGACACGATCATGCCCCCACCGGAGACCATCGCGGCCGCCGACCGCCTTCATTCCGCCGCGATCCATTTGCTGCGCCGCGTGCGCCGGCAGGATGCCGCCCCAGGCATTGGCCCGGCGCAGCTATCCGCGCTTTCAGTGTTGGTTTTTGCCGGCCCCAAAACGCTGGGTGAACTCGCCGCCGCCGAGCAGATCAAAGCCCCCACCATGAGTCGCATCGTCGCCGGACTTAAACGCAGCCATCTGATTGGAATCACCCGCGATCCTCACGACGCGCGCCGCCTGCACATCAGCCCCACCGCCAAAGGCACGCGCCTCCTCCAGCAGGGACGCCAGCGCCGCATCGCATACTTGGCCGCACACCTCGCTTCGCTGACCGCAAATGAACTAGCCCAAGTCTCGGCCGCCGCCGAAATCCTGGAAATGCTTCTGCGCCGTTGGCAGATTCCTCCGCCGTAGCGGCGTTCGTTCTTAGTGCTTTCTGGGCTATCGTCTGCATACCTTCCCGTTCTAGTTTTATTTCCCCTGAGTTGCGCTGTGAGGCGCGTCTGACTCCGCTTCACGGCGTATCCTGTCAGAGCGCGATTCGCAAGTTAACTTTCGCTCGCCGTAAGCTGTATCGCGTTCACTGGAGGGGCCAGTGTCCCAGCCTCCGATCCTCCGGCAATCCATCCTCCTCGCAACTCCATGCTTTGGCGGGGTGGTCTCGCAGAGTTACATGCTGTCCGTCATACGGCTCATGAGCTACGCGAAAGCCGCTGGCTTCGAGGTGTCACTCTCGATGGTGGGCTACGACGCTCTCATCTCACGCGCGCGCAGCACTCTGCTCGCTGCCTTCCTCGATAACCCCTCCGCCACGCACCTATTGTTCGTGGATGCCGATATCAGCTTCGAGCCGCAGCAGGTGGAACGCCTGCTGCTTTTTGATAAAGACTTCACCGGCGCACTCTACCCGCTCAAGTCGATGGATTGGGATCTCATCCCGCAACGCTGTGTCGAGCGCAGCGAAAACGTGCAGCAGGCTGCCTTGTCCTATGTCGGAACTTTTTTGCCCGAGGCCGAGCGCAAACAGGAAGGCGACTTTGCCACGGGAGTGTATGTTGGCGGCGGCTTTCAACTAATCCGCCGTAATGCATTGCTAAAGATGATTGCCGCATATCCCGAAACTCATTTCAACAGCGTGCATAGTCTGCCCATGTCAGGCGTTCGCCGCGATACCGTACGGAGTTCGAATCTATTCGCCCTCTTCGATTGCATCATCGATCCTGAAACCGGAGTCTACCTGAGCGAGGATTATTCGTTTTGTCTCCGCTGGCGGAAAATTGGCGGGGAGATCTGGATCGATGGCACAAGCAAACTAACCCATACCGGTCCCTATGATTTCGTTGGCGACCACGCATCGCGCTTCCCTGCTTCGGCGCCTAAGAAGTGACTACTGCGTTGGGTCAACATCCCACGTCGAGCTAAGCCCAGTCCGAGAGATATCTCTCCGCGAGATCCGACTCCGTCTCGTCCTTCAGTTTCTGCCGCTCGATCTTATCCTGTCGCTCTTGCTGGCTGGATTCCTCGCGCGACTCTTCGCGTGCTTCAATTTCTACGATAGAAGCTTCTCCAGACTCACTTTCGCCCGTCAATTTAGAGGCAAACTCCATCAGCTTCTTTCTGGTGCGCTCCGCTTCCTGCTTCGCTGCCGCCTTTTCCGCGGCATACATCGCGTCCAGTTGAATATTTGGATTAACCTGGCTGGGACGAATGTGCACGGCGATTCTCCTTTCGGGCAAAGTTCCTGCTGATCTGGAGCAATCTTCATTCCTTATGCCGACAAACTTGACCTGATCCGAGCCCTAAGTGTGACCGTTCCGCCACGCCAGAGCATTCGTCGGCGGGCTAACTTCGGCACACCGAAAAAGACCTTGTCTCTTCCCCTTTCCGGTTTAGAATGTCTGCCCGTAGCCAAAATGAAATCGAGGACGATCATGCGCCGGACTTACATCCTTCTCGCCGCCTGCATTTTTGCCGCCATCCTCTCCACCGCTCAGAACCAAGACTTCAGTAAAGTCCAAATGAAGGTCACAAAAGTTTCCGGCAACGTCTACATGATCGAGGGTTCCGGCGGAAACATCGGAGCTTCGGTCGGCGACGACGGCATCGTAATCGTCGACGACCAATACGCTCCCTTGGCCGACAAGATTCAGGCTGCGTTGAAAGGCATCACCGACAAGCCGGTGCGTTTTATCATCAATACCCACTATCATCCCGATCACACCGGCGGTAACGCCTACTTCCAGAAGCAGGCTCCCATCATTGCGCAAGACAACGTCCGCAAACGCCTGGAGAGCGGCGGCGGATTGGGCAATGGCGGCTCGATCCATCGGGAGAACCCGCCCGCGCCTCACGAGGCCCTCCCCATCATCACCTTTGATCACGACATTACGGTGCATCTGAACGGCGAAGACATCCGCGCCCTCTATTTTCCCGCCGGACACACCGACGGAGACTCGATCATTTTCTTCCCGCACTCGAATGTCGTTCACATGGGCGACGACTTCGTCACCTACGGCTTTCCCTTCATCGATATCGAAGGCGGCGGCAGCATCAATGGCATGATCGACGGCGTGGCGCAGGTCGTTTCGCAACTCCCTCCGGATGTCAAAGTCATTCCCGGTCATGGACCGTTATCCACTTTGGACGATGTGCGGGCTTACCTCACCATGCTGAAAGAAACGCGCGACGCCGTGCAGAAGGCTTTAAAAGAAGGCCAGACTCTCGACCAGATGAAGCAGGCGAAACTGCTCGATCCCTGGAAGAAATATTCCGGAGAGTTCGTCAACCAGGACGTCTTTCTTGAGACTCTCTACAATTCACTCACCGGGCAGAAGACTGGAAAACTGATCAAGCACAACTAAACAGGCACTTGTCGCGAAAAGTCCGACGCACTTCATAAGGCGCAAACAACTATGAAGGCCATCGTCTATCACAGCTTTGGTTCCCCCGATGTTCTGAAGTGTGAAGACATTGAGAAGCCCATCCCCAAACACAACGAGATACTGATAAAGGTCCGCGCGGCATCGCTCAATCCATTGGACTGGCACTTCTTAAGAGGCGTGCCCTACGTCGTTCGCATAATCGTCGGGCTGCGCAAGCCAAAGTTCATAGGCCTTGGCGCCGATGTCGCCGGCCAGGTTGAAGCAGTCGGCAAGACCGTGACCCAATTCAAACCCGGCGACGATGTTTTCGGCGGTTGCCGTGGAGCCTTCGCCGAATATGCATGCGCTTCCGAGTCAGAGGCCGTCACGAAGCCCGACAACGTAACCTTTGAGCAAGCAGCTTCTGTGAGGATAGCGGGCTTGACCGCGTTACAGGGCCTTCGCAACAAGGGCCACATTCACTCCGGACAGAAGGTCTTGATTAACGGTGCGGCCGGAGGCGTGGGTACGTTTGCTGTACAGATTGCGAAATCGTTCGGCGGAGAGGTCACGGGCGTCTGCAGTACCAGAAATCTGGAGATGGTTCGATCGATCGGCGCAGACCGGGTCATCGATTATAAGAAGGCGGATTTCACTCAAGAGGATTTCAACAACGGCGGGCGACGTTACGACATCATTCTCGACCTTGTCGGGAACCATTCCTTGTCAGCGTACAGGCGCGTCTTAAATCCTAAGGGGATCTTAGTCACGGCGGGAGGGCCGAGCGGTCGATGGAGAATTGGCTTGGCTCGGGGCATCCGAGCGCGAGTGTGGTCAATGTTCGGATCACGAAAATTCGTCGGCATTTTGGCAAGAACGACAAAGGAAGATCTGATGACCCTTCATGACCTTTTGAAGGCAAAAACAATTGTGCCGGTCATCGACAGGCAATACAGCTTGAGCGAAGTCCCCGAGGCAATCCGCTATCTGGAAGAAGGTCACGCCCGAGGAAAAATAGTAATCACTCTGCAATAAAGAACGCGTCAGGTTTTTTCAAAGAGCTGTGTAAACACCTTCCTCGATAGGTCCATCCCCGTTGTAAAGCGGCGCGAGTTGAATTCCATGTAGCGCTGCAATCGCTTCCATTTCCTCAACCCGCTCCGGCGTGATGAGACCTCGTCCGTGAGAAAACGGTTCGAAGCGACGCTCCAGGGCGAGAGCCATACCTTCGAGCAGACATCCGTGCACAACGTCGGGAAACGGATGCCGGTTCAGAATTCCATGAAAATCTGGCGTAAATTTCATTCCTCCTGAGATTTGTCCCAGTCCGCCGAAGAAAATCTTCGCGCCCGGCAACTCCGCGCTTGGAGCCAGGTTCTTCGGATAGCCTGCATCGCAAACGACTGCGCCGGGCGCGATCCGGCCCAACCGAAGTGCCGGCGAGGCCAGACTCGCCGCGCAGATCACGAGATCGGCCTCTGCTGAGAAATGCTGCGAGCATGCCTGATCCGAATCAGTCGTGATCTCTACCTCAATGCCCTCAGATTCGAATTCTGCCGCAAGCCTGCGTAGCCGTTCCAGGTTGCGCGCGCACAGCAGCACGCGCTTCACAAGGGGCGCTAAACACCGCGCGCAGCCTGAACCCACATCGCCCGTCGCTCCAACAATCAGCAACGTCGACCTTCGCAGGTCGCGCGCTTCCAGCGCGCACATCTTTTTAATGCCTCGAACGATAAATGCGACGGTCAAAGTATTGCCGGTCGTGAAAACCGTATCGTGTTTTTCTGGAAGCAGATCGAAGTTGC
Source organism: uncultured Acidobacteriaceae bacterium (assembly GCA_963771965.1). GTDB lineage: Bacteria > Acidobacteriota > Terriglobia > Terriglobales > Acidobacteriaceae > Sulfotelmatobacter. The sequence continues at coordinate 380,685 of CAVYVM010000010.1, read as the reverse complement.
CCTCGATCAGAATGGAACTGAATCCGCCGAGGCTCACGATCCTGGCGCCCGCATTGATCGCGCACTGCGCCGCTCCTCGAACCCGTGCCAGGTTGTCGCGCAGGCAAGCAGAGTCCAACCGATCGGGGGGAATAAACGAGTCGATGTAAATTCCGCGCGCCTTCGCGCCAACTTTCGATCCAACCTCGACGTGACACACTGCTCTCGGCGGAATCCACGGCAGAATGTCTTTGATCTCCTCGTCGGGCAGCGGCGTATGCTCTGGCCCGCGCAAAACTGCGAGTACGTCCGCAGCGGCTCGCCAACTTTCCTGATGTCCGATCAGCGCGAAGTCGACATTGCCAATCCGGCCTCTAGTATCAACGGTCTCGCGCTCATCTACACTGGCAATTGAGTTACCCATGCAAGTGTTACCTCCCCGGGCAGCCCTAACTTATCCAGCGTCCTAAGGTACTGCTGCAGAGACGCACCACGCAGCTCGGCCGCACTTAGGCTGATCCCAAACAGCGACGGCTTCACACAGCTGCCTTGGCACACTTCGCAATGCCCATGCACACATTCTCTCGCCAGCATTTCGGCCAGCGTGGTCATGACCTCAAAATGCAGCTGCCGCACTTTGCCGTCGAAGCACGCTGTGTCCAAGTCGCGCTCCGCTCTAAGAATCGCCATCGCGTGCTCGATGTGCTCCTCTTCCTCAGCCGCAATGGCGGCAAAAGTCTTGCCCAGACTCCCCGGCCCGACCCTCCCGACGCGGGCATAGCTGGCCACGGCGAATGATTCGAGCATGATTTCCTGCACGATCAGACAGCCAATAAAGTCGCGTTCTGCGATACGCCGCATGAACGCTTCGCGAAGCCGCTTCCAGTGCTTTGCCTCGACGTTACTGGGTACCGGCACTCCAATCCTGCGCCCCTCGGCGGCAAACGCCGCGGCATGCCCCTTCTCGCCTTGCGCGTGCTCCAATGCCTCGGCAATTTCCGCCGGATCGTCACATATCCCCGCTAATGCCGTATAGTTCATCGCGGCAACCAGTTCGCCCGTCATCGCCTGTGCCAGAACGTCTTGCCAGACCAATGCAGTGGGCGAAAGAGCGGCACATTCGCCCGGCAGTGAGCAGCTCAAATCCACATTCGATTCCACGCGCCCTCCTCGACCTCCAATTAACCTGCCTAAGAACGGCTCGTCTTGCCCATCGACTTGCTCATATATCGGTACGCAGAAAACACGAATCGGTTCCATATTTTTGGTCGTGACCTAGGAAGGACAAAAACTAGGGAGAAGGCCGGTGGCAGTGCAATGTGTCCAATCCCTTTGTGGACAGCACATTGAGGGAAGGCCGCCCGCGAAATATTGCGCCAACCGCTCAAGGAACACGCGAAAGACTTCCCGATTCGTGCTCTGCCGTTTTATGATTCCTTGGGGGAGCTGCTCTCTACTTTGCGTCCAACCCGCCGTGAATTCGCGCAGTCGGCCGTTGCCGCTGGCCTCGCCGCCGCGCTGCCGGCCGGTTTGCTTTCGAGTTGCACCGTCTCCTCGAATGCGGCACGCACAGCCAATTCCGCTGCCTCGCCGGTTTCTTCCGTCCCACAGTCTTCAACGTCTTCGGTCATATCCTTCCCTCAAAATTTCTTCTGGGGCGCGTCCACCTCCTCCTACCAGATCGAAGGCGCTTGGAAAGACGATGGCAAGGGCGAATCCATCTGGGATCGCTTTGCGCACACGCCCGGAAAAATTAAGAATGCCGACACCGGCGACGTCGTCTGCGATTCTTATCACCGCATGGGCGAAGACGTTGCGCTCGTGCGCGCGATGAATTTGAACAGCTACCGCTTTTCTATTTCCTGGCCGCGCATCCAACCGACAGGAGCCGGCGCGGCAAACTCAAAGGGAATCGATTTCTATAGCCGCCTTGTCGATGCCCTGCTCGAAACCCGGATTCGCCCTTTTGTCACGCTCTACCATTGGGACCTGCCGCAAGCTCTCGAAGATGCCGGAGGCTGGCCCAATCGCGATACCGCGTCTCGCTTTGCCGATTACGTCGAGATCGTGGCGCAAGCCTTGGGCGACCGGGTTTCCGATTGGATGCTCTTCAACGAGCCGGCAGCCTTCACCTACCACGGCTACCTCGAAGGAATTCACGCTCCCGGCCATCAGAGTATCCTCGATTTCCTGCGCGCGTCGCACACCGTAAACCGGGCGCAGGGCGCGGGCTTTCGCGCGTTGAAGGCTGCCCGTCCCTCAGCACGTGTTGGCACCGCATTCAGCATGTCAGCATGCGAACCCGCATCGAATTCAGACGAAGATAGGCAAGCCGCCGAGCGCGCGCATGCCATCACGAACCTGTGGTTTCTGGAGCCCGCGCTCAACGGCCGCTATCCCGAGGCACTCGCGTTTTTTCCCGAGACTGCCATGGGAATCAAGTCCGGCGATCTGGAAAAGATGCGAGCACCGCTCGATTTCCTCGGCATTAATCTTTACTACCGCACCATCGCCTCGGCGCCCGGCCCGATCGAGCGTCTCGCTCACCCGCAGCAATGGCTGTTTCCCGTAAAGATGGTAGGCGGCCAGGGCCCAAAAACCGACATCGGATGGGAAGTTTGCCCGCAGGCCTTGTATGACATGGTCATGCGCGTCACACGTGACTTCAACCGGCCGCAGATCGAGATTACCGAAAGCGGATGCGCCTACAATGATGCCCCTGACGCTAATGGCGTCATTTACGATACTCGCCGTATCGAATATCACCGCCAATATTTGCAGGCGCTGGCGCGCACCATGGCCGATGGCGCCGACGTTCGCGGCTATCATGCCTGGACGTTGCTCGATAATTTCGAGTGGGCGGAAGGCTTCAGCCAGCGCTTCGGCCTGGCCTATGTGGATTTCAAAACCCAGAAGCGCACGCTCAAGGAATCAGGCCGCTGGTATGCCAACGTAGCCGCCGGGAACCGCCTGGGGTAGGACTCCCGATTGAGCGGTATATCTGCCGAACCTCTACAAGCCTGAAGGTTCCCCGGAAATCCTTCGTTTCCCAAGAAAAACGAGGCCGCAAGCGAACCCGACCATGAATACCACCAGCGTATAAATCCACATCTCGTGCGAGCGGCGAGGAAGATTGCTGCTCAAGGCATTCCCCAGCCCGCTGCTGGTGTTGAAGAAGGCATGCAGCACGATCGCGATCAGGATGCTGAAGCGACCCAGGTTCGCCGCCCACGTCAGCAGGAACGAAATACCCAGCAGAATCAGGGCAAACTGCCCCGGGGAAGCGCTGGTCCAGCCCGGCATTATCCAAAACAAGGGCAGGTGCCATGCGGCCCATAGCGGAGCCAGAATGACTGAGGCCCAGAAGTCGCCATAGTGCGCCTGTAACCGCGGCAAGGCAAACCCGCGCCATCCAGGCTCCTCGGGAACCGGACCGCCAAGAAAAGTGGAGTAGTTGATTCTGTAGGTGCCCCAGTGCAGCAGCGCCGCCCAGTGAAGCGCATAAATCGGCGCCCTGACGATCGCGCTCGTGGGAGCCACAAGCGTAGCGATGAAGAAGGCGGCCAGTCCAACCGAGAGGCCGGCGAGCGTGGGACCCCATCCCGTCCACAGGAGGCATATTTTGAAATCGCGGTGAGCCAGCCAGCGCGTGATCAGCGCGGCCACGGTCGGACCAAAGGCCCCGGTAATAAACGCGGCGATTTCAGCCGCGTCAGCCTTTGCCCCGAGAAGGCTACCGGGCATAGCCAGCATGATCAGCCAGAGACTCCACGACCATAAATACGCGAGCAGGAAGAAAAGTACGAGCGGTCTGGCTTGCGCAAAACGAACAAGACGGGATCTACCTGCGAATTGTTCCGGGCTTTCCACCGCAGTCACAGAACAATACCATGCTCGTGGAGCAGCGCGGTGAGTCTACTTAGCCGGCTCCGAAAGTTTCAGACGATCTCGTTCTTCCGCAAGCTTTCTTTGCAGCGCAGGATTTACCAGAGCCACCGGAACGTTTACATCTCCAACCTTGAACTCGGTCGGATCGAACGTGGCGTATCCATCCTTTTGCCCCATGTGCCCGGAAATCGTGACCCAGACATCTCTTCCGCCAATTTCCGTCAGAAATTGCCCGTGCACCGTATCGCCTTCGTAAGTCACCTTCTGATCTTTTATGTTCGGCGTTCCGCTGCCCACCTCCGACTCCGGAGATAACGTCGCTGAACCCGCGCTCACGCCCAGCATCTGGTTGATGGCGGCGCCAATCGCGTCAGAGTTCGAAGTAGCATGCGATTCAGCGGCCTTCATGCCCTGGGATGCGGGTAAGTTCTGAGTCACCTGCGGCGTCGCAGATGTCAGTGCGGAAGACGGTGCGGAATTCCCTGCGCTGCTCTGGGCTTGCCATGCCGCTTGCGAGCTTTGCTGCGCTGGCATCGAGGCCGGCCCCACCGGGGCCGGTTTTTGATCGAGTGTCGGCGAATTTACCGGTTGGACATTGGCCGCCGTCCCTGCCGCCGGCTTCGGCGATTGCGCCACCGGCGCAGGCCTTTTTAGCAGCAGAATCACCGCCACAACCAGGACCACAAGCGTGGCAATACTAATGATGCGGTCAAGCTTGAGTGTCATGAAAGCCCTCGAACGGTCGGCCCAAATATCAAAGAAAAAAAGACGGACAGGCCCACATCATCGTAGCCGGAAGCGGCGTAGGGTATCAGGTTGCAGAAGTCACGAATGAGGATAGTACTTCGGTCACATATGAGACGGATAAGCCGACTACCCCAGCTTCTTGGTCAGCAGTTCATTCACCAATTGCGGATTCGCCTGTCCCTTGGAAGCTTTCATCACCTGCCCCACAAAAAATCCAAGCATGGTCTTCTTGCCTGCGCGGTATTGTTCGAGCTGTTTGGGGCTCGCCGCGACCACTTCGTCGATGATCTTCTCCACCGCGGACGTGTCGGAAGATTGTTGCGGCCGGCCTTCCTCTTCGTAAACTTCCGGAAAATCTTTTCCCCGCTCGAAGCAAAGATCGTAGAGATCTTTGAGCATCTTGCCGGAGATCGCTCCGCTCTCGACCAGGTCAGCCGACGCCGCCACGCCCTTCATCGAAATCGGAGACTGCTCGATTTCCGCGCCCATCGCTTTCAAACGTCCCATCAGCTCGCCTTGTACCAGGTTTGCCACGCGCTTGGGATTCTTCGCGGCCTTCGCCGCAGCCTCGAACTGATCGGCCAGCGACTTCGCAGCCGTCAGCACTTGCGCGTCGTATTCCGTCACCCCAAACCCACGCACGAACCGCGCCCGCCGCGCCTCCGGCAACTCGGGTAGAGTCTTCGCAATCTCGGCCTTCCACTTTTCGTCCACCACCAGCGGCAGCAGGTCAGGCTCTGGAAAATAACGGTAATCATGCGCCTGCTCTTTCGAGCGCATGCTGTAAGTCCTGCCTTCGTGCGCGTTGTAGAGCCGCGTCTCCTGCGCGATCTTGCCGCCGCCCTCGATCACTTCTACCTGCCGCGCAATCTCGTAGACCAGCGCTTCTCGGATAAAGCGAAACGAGTTCACGTTCTTGATCTCGGTCTTTGTACCCAGCTCTTTCTGCCCGTGCGGGCGCACGCTCACATTGGCATCGCAGCGCAGCGATCCCTCCTCCATGTTGCAATCGCTCACCCCGGTGTAGAGGATGATCTCCTTCAACCGCGTCAGGTATTCGTATGCCTCATCGGGTGTGGCGATGTCTGGCTCGCTGACGATCTCAATCAGCGGCACGCCGGTGCGGTTCAGGTCGATCGCGGTTTTCTCATCAGCGCCCGGAAACCCTTCGTGCAAGCTCTTGCCCGCGTCTTCTTCAAGATGCACCCGCGTAATCCCGATCCGCGTGGCGCGGACACTCTTGTCCGCGTCTTTCCCCTTAGCACCGATCTCGATAAATCCAAATTCCGCCAGCGGCTTGTCATACTGCGAAATCTGGTAGCCCTTGGGCAGGTCGGGATAGAAATAGTTCTTGCGTGCGAAGATCGAAGTCTCATTGACGCGGCAATTCAGCGCCATCGCCGCCCTCACGGCGAATTCCACCGCCTTGCGGTTCAGCACCGGCAACGCTCCCGGCATTCCCAGGCACACCGGACAAACATTCGTATTCGGCGCCGCGCCAAATTGCGTGGAGCAAGAGCAGAAAATCTTCGACGCCGTCAAAAGCTGCACGTGCACTTCGAGACCGATGACGGGCTCATAGGTCGTGTGGGCGGCGACTGTGGTGTCCGCGGAGGTCGACATATCGGGATTATAAGGCGGGGCGCGCTCTGTTAGAATCAGCAAGCCCATGGGTAAACACAACTTTGGGTAACCTGGGACCCTCGCACGAAATCGCCGAGGAGAGTCTGCTTGTGTCGATGACGGCGGAGCAACGTTACTGGTGGCGCGTTGCGCTCGAACTTAAGCTGCGAAAATGCCACGGTGACGCCTTCCAAGACTTCTTTTGTTCAGTAATGCTGAAAGTGCACGGGGACGACTTTGTCCGCGTACGGGCCTTTGGCAAACTAGGCGACAAGGGGTGCGACGGCTATCTTCAATCCAACGGACAGGTATTCCAGTGCTATGGGGCTCTCGATGGTGGTAGCAACGGCAAAGTCGCGTATCTCAGCAAAAAGACGGGAGAGGACTATGCCACGGCAGCGAAGGCGATCGCGGCGATCATGAAGGAATGGCATATGGTCCACAACTTCGTTGATGGATTGCCGATTGAGGCAGTTGAGAAGCTTGAAGAGATCCGCGAGGCCGACAAGGACCGCAAGTTCGGGTTTGTCTCTATGGAGGGTTTTGAAGTGCGAATCTTCGCACTCGATGTCGCGAAGATAGAAGACCTCCTTGGGCCGGCAGCCACGGCCCGTGACGCACACAATCTCCAACCCACCGAATTGCGCGACCTTGTCGCTGCCGTTGCCGCCGCCGCGGAGGAAGTTAAATCGAACGCGGACCCTATAGGGCCCGTCCCAGTCGAGAAGCTCGCCTTCAACAAGCTGCCCGGTCATTGGCACGCCCTCATCGAGGGGGAATGGCGGAACGCGCACCACGTAGCCAAGTATCTCAACAGGCATCACGATCCCCTCATAGGGGAAAAGATTGCGCAGATGTTTCGCAACCGTTACCAGTATCTGAAGGCTCAGAATCTTCAACCGGGCGCTATCATGTCGGCCCTTTACGAGATGGTGACGGGAATTGGAAGCGTTACGCCCGCTCGTCAGGTTGCTGCGCAGGCGCTCCTCGCGTTCTTGTTTGAAAGCTGTGATATTTTTGAGGATCAACCGTCGAAGGTGGGCCTGTGATCCTACCTGCCAAGCATCTACGCCACGACCGTGCGCTCCTCGACGTGGGCGCGGAGATTCTTTCCGAGCTTGGGGAGAATCGAACCGTATCGGAACTCTGGGAGCGAGTGCGAATAGCGCGAGCCACCAAGCCGGACCTAGGTCCGCTTTCCTTCGACTGGTTCGTCCTGTCCTTAAGCTTCCTCTACGCGGTCACTGCTCTGGATCTTGCTAGCGGTGTGATCAGCCTTAGAAGAAAATGATCCTCTCGATTGAAAGCTCGATCGCAACGTTTAAGGCCGTGCACCTGCACGAGGGGCTGAATGTCTTGTTGGCCGACAGACTGCCACAATCGAGCGAGAAACAGACTAGGAACAGCGCAGGAAAGACGAGTCTTATAGAGATCATTCACTTTCTGCACGGCTCTGACTGTGATGCTGAATCCATTTTCCGCAAGAAAGAGCTTGTCGAACACTCCTTTCGAGCGAGATTCTCGATAAAAGGCGAGACATTTGCAGTTGAAAGATCCGGGTCCGACCCCTCAAAGATATTCCTCCTAGAGAGTGGGAAAAACAGCGAAGAGCTTCCGAGAAAGACAGACAAGGCCAGCGGCCGCGATTACGTCTCCAACACAAACTGGCGTGTTTTTCTGGGCCACGTGATGTTTGGGCTGCCCTCTCAGCTTCGTGGAACCGTGTACGACGATCCCTTTACCCCTACCTTCCGGGCAATGTTCCCCTATTTCGCAAGGCGAAGGGACTCCGGCGGCCTCCTACACCCCGAGCGCCATTCTGGAAAGCAGCAAATTGGTGATTGGCAAATTAACCTATCGTACCTGCTCGGCCTTGACTGGCAGATCCCGCTCGAGTTCCAGAAGCTACGCGTCCGAGAACGATCCTTGGAGGAACTGCGGAAGGCCGCGAAGGCGGGTGCGTTCGGCGAGATTCTGGGCACGGTCGCGGAATTGCGCCCGCAAGTCACCCTGGCAGAGACGAGGGCCGAAAGATTGCGGGACCAGTTAGCCAATTTTCAGGTTCTAGACTCCTATCGAGACCTGTCCCGCCGAGCTGCGCGGGCAAAGACGGAAATGCAATCAATCGGGCGCGAGTCTGTCGTTCTCAACGAGACGCTGGAACATCTTCTACACTCCTTGGACACCGAGAGGGCTCCCGAAAGATCGGACCTGCAGCAGCTCTATGCGTCTGTGGGCGTCGAATTGCCCGGCGTTGCCCTGCGGCGATTCGAAGAAGTAAACACGTTTCACGAGTCCGTCATTGAGAATCGGAGGAAACACCTCCAGCAGGAAATCGTGGACATACGACAGCAACTTTCGGACGGGGATCGTAGACTCGAGCAGTTAGACAGCGAACGCAGCCGCCTACTCAAGACGTTAGAGGGCCGCGGCGCGTTGGAGGATTTCCTTCAACTCCAGAAGTTGCTCGCCGAGTGCGACGCCCAAGCGGCATCTCTGCGAGAGCGCTTTAAGGCAGCAGAGATTTTGGAGGGCGAGGCTACGCAGCTCGACATCGACAGAGCTAACCTAAAGCGTCGGCTGCAGGAGGATCATCAGCAGCGCAAAGTTGTTCTGGACGAAGCAATCCTGATTATCGCGGAAGCTATCTCGGAGCTTTATGATGATCGGCAGGGCCGGTTCGTTGTCGAAGCTACCAGCAACGGGCCAGAGTTTCGAATCTCAATCGTTGGTGACCGCGGCGGCGGGATTTCGAACGTCGAGATCTTCTGTTTCGACCTCGCTCTGCTCAGAATGGTGACCAAGCGGCTTGGCGGCCCCGGATTCCTAGCACACGATAGCCACCTATTCGACGGAGTGGACGAACGCCAAATTGCCGGCGCCCTGCTGCTGGGCTCACGGGCAACCCAAGGAAACGGGCTCCAGTACATCGTGACCATGAACTCAGACATTTTTGACCGACTGCCGCTTTCGGCTGAGATAGACCGCAGCAAGGCAGTACTTGCGATGCGCATCTCCGACGAGACCGAAACCGGCGGCCTATTCGGCTTCAGATTCGAGTAGGAGGCCATCAATTGACGCCGAGAATTTTCTTGACTCCGATCCCGGAATCTGCAATCCTATCTCTCTAGGCATTAGCTCTTTGACACTTTAATAGCAATAAGATAACCTCCGTGAATGCAATATTTTACGGTCCGGGCAACCCGAATTTGCGGGCATTTCGCGATTGCGTAACCCGTAAGTCATTTGAATGGAATATTTCGCAAGCAACTCATTTACCTTCAATATTTTAGCCAGATTCGGCCCACACCACACGTCGCTAACCAGCTGATTCCCAAGATTTTACACAGATCGATCTGTGATTTTTTTTGATCCAGATCGCGGGCCGCGGAGGAAGTCAAAATCCCCTGCTTTTGATGAGAACCGAGAACCGCCTCTCTATTTCCCCATCACAATCTCAAAGTACATCAACTCGGTCCCTTTGGCGTCGTTAACGCCTTCGACGTAGATGTGTGCGCCGGCGAGGGGGGCGTCGATACCGCCTACGTCGAAGAAGAAAAATCCCGACTGCGTGGTGTGAGGCTCGACGGCTTTGGCGGCGAACTGCGAGGACTCGATCTCATCGCGCTCTTTTTGAGTGATGGTGCCCTTCACCTTTTTCTGAGGGATGGGAAAGGGCAACGGGGCGTTGGTGTTGGTGCGCGGATTGGTAATGCGGCGGTAGATATCGTCTGGCGCGGCCGGGGTGAGCTTGTCACGGTTGGCGGTGGTGAGCGTGACCTGCATGTTAGCGATGGAGATGGGCTGCGAGCCGTCGTTGGTGACAATGAAGAAGATGGGAAGAAATTCGTGTTCCTCAAACTTCACGGAAAATATTTTCGCTTTGCCGGGAGTGTCGTAGGGGTCGGCGGCGATGGCGACTTTTTCGTCGGTATGGTCGTCGTGCGCGGGATAAGTCTTCGCGGGCTGCGCCTGCGGCTTGACGAAGTCCTTGGCCGTCAGAGATAGCGAAGTCAAAATCACCGCGGCAAAAACACCAGCGCGCTTCGCCCTTCGAGCCAACTTCATGGAACGATTATAGTGGTTCCTCGATTGGCTTTTTGAGTTCTTTGCGGACTGCCTCCCTACCTACTAAACGCACGGTTGCGATCCACCAGGGGCGATCATCGTCCAGTCGGAACTTTGTTTAGAATGGCTGCACTTGATCTCGTCTATTTACAGCTTCCTCTACAGCGTGGCCCTGGCCGCCGGGATGGTGGTGTCCCTGCCTCATTGGCTATTCCAGATGGTCCGCCACGGCAAATACCGCAAGGGGCTTGGCGAAAGGCTGGGACAAGTGCCCTCGCGGCTTCGTTTACCAGGGCAGGAGGAGTCGGCCATCTGGATTCATGCAGTTTCTGTAGGTGAAGTGCTGGCGGTCGCGGGCCTAGTGGAAGAACTGCAGTCGCGGTTGCCGCGGCATAAATTTTTGGTTTCAACCACCACGGATACGGGGCAGGCGCTCGCGCGAAAGCGTTTTGGAGAGGAACGAGTCTTTTATTTTCCGATGGACTTCGCATTTGCGATTCGGCCCTATCTGCGGGTGTTGCGCCCTGAACTGGTGGTCATTGCGGAAACCGAATTCTGGCCGAACTTCCTACGCCTGAGTCGCACCAGCGGCGCACGAGTTGCGGTAGTGAATGCGCGTATTTCCGATCGCTCCTGGCCGAGGTACCGGCGATTTCGCGGTTTGCTGCGAAGAGTGCTGGTGAATGTGGATCTCTTTCTCGCACAGACGCAGGAAGATGCGACACGGTTGGAAGGCATCGGCGCTGCAGCGGATCGCGTGCGTGTCACAGGAAATTTAAAATTCGACATTCCATTGCCGGTTGCGCCTGCGATTGTTGGAACCTTACGCAAGTCGATCACGGCGAGTGGGGCGGGGCCTGTGCTGGTGTGCGGCAGCACGGTGGACGGAGAAGAATCGCTTCTGTTAAAAGCGTTTGAGAACGTGCTGGTGCAGCATCCGCGAGCGGTGATGATTCTTGCGCCGCGGCATCCGGAGCGGTTTTCAGCCGTCGCGGAGTTGATCGAGCAAATGTCGATTGGATTTTGCCGGCGGTCGTCGTGGAACGGCGACGCTTTGCAAGGGAAGATTTTTCTGCTCGATACGATTGGAGAACTGGCAGCCATATATGCCCTCGCCGATATCGCATTTGTGGGCGGCAGCCTGGTACCTCGCGGCGGACACAATATTATCGAACCGGCGCAGCACGGGGTCGCGACGGTCGTGGGAAATCACACGGAAAACTTTCGCGACATCGTGAGCTTGTTTGAAGGCCAGAACGCGGTGCGGATCGTGGGTCCGGCCGAATTACCGCTGGTGTTTCTGGAGTTGTTGGCTGCCGATGAGGAGCGTCGAAGTTTAGGCAAGCGCGCTGCTGAGACCACGCAGGCGCAGATTGGCGCGACCGCGCGGACCGCGACTGCGCTGGAGGAGTTAATGGCACGGCGATGAATCTGAATCTCTTATCGCCGCTTTACGGAGCAATCGTGGGTGCGCGTAACGCGCTCTACGACCATCACGTATTGCGCACTCGCTCGCTCCAGGGATCGGTGATCAGCGTTGGAAATCTTTCGACCGGAGGTTCGGGAAAAACTCCGTTCGTGATTCTGTTGGGAGAGTTGCTAAAAGCGCGCGGGATTCCCTTTGATGTGCTTTCACGCGGATATGGGCGCAAAACTCGCGACGCGCTGATAGTAGATCCGGGAGGGCTGCCGCGGGATTTTGGCGATGAGCCCTTGCTGATTGCGAGACGGTTGAATATGCCGGTCGTCGTTGGCGAAAGTCGCTATGAGGCAGGGCAACTTGCGGAGGCAAAGTTCGGTCCGCAGATTCACTTGCTCGATGATGGGTTTCAACATCGTCGGCTGGCTCGTGATTTCGATATTGTGCTGGTTACACCGGATGATGCGCGCGATCGACTGCTGCCTTCAGGAAGACTGCGCGAGCCGCTGCGATCTTTCCAGCGAGCCGATGCCGTTGTGCTTACCAGCGGGGCTCCGCCAGAGGCTTTTCCACTCGCAGGCAAAATCGTATGGCGGTTGCGCCGCGGGATTGTTTCGCCGGGGGAACTCAATACTCCGGCTCGGCCGGTTGTGTTCTGCGGCATTGCGCGACCGCAGAATTTTGTGCTGCAGCTGCGCACCGCGGGAATCGATCCCGCGGCCCAGGCGTTTTTTCGCGACCATCACGCTTATACGGAAAAGGACATTCGTGATTTGCTGCAACTGAGGCAACGCAGTGAGGCCGGCGGATTTATCACCACCGAAAAAGATGCGGTGAATCTGGGCGGTTATCTTACCGCGCTGGCGCCTCTCACCGTGATTCCCGTGAAGATGGAGCTTGCCGACGCTGCTAACGCAGTCGATACCATGCTGCGCGTGATCGAGGAGCGGCACGGAGTTCGTGAGAAAATGCCCCAGAGGGCAACGGGCCAGCAAAGCGGATGACCAGGCATTTGAAAAACAAAGACAAGGATAAAGAACGGCTGCGGAAGATCGTCGAAGCCTTTCCCAAGATCACCATCACCGTGTTGGGGGATCTGGTGGCCGACGAATTCGTCTACGGAGAAATCTCGCGTGTGTCGCGCGAGGCTCCTGTGCTGATTCTGAAACATCGCGAACGTACAGTGGTGCCGGGCGGAGGCGCAAATGCCGTCAACAATCTGGCTGATCTGGGTGTGAACGTGCTGCCGGTGGGCGCGATTGGCGATGATGAACCGGGACGAATGCTGGTCAAGTTTTTTCGTCACAAGCGAATTCCGGTCAGTGGTGTGCTGAAAGACAAAACCTACGCCACTGTCACCAAAACGCGCATTCTCGCGGGCATGACGCACAATTCACGGCAGCAGGTGGTGCGCGTGGACCGGGAGCCAGAGAATCCTCCGAATCAACACCTCACTCGTGAATTATTTCTGGCGGCGAGAGAATATCTCCGCGCTTCGGATGCGCTGCTGGTTTCAGATTACGGCTACGGATCGGCGACTCCGGCAATCGTGAATGCTTTGCGGCAAGCGGGACGGCGAAAAGTTGTGCTTGTGCCATTAATTCTCGATTCGCGTTACCGGTTGCTGGAGTTTTCCGGAGCAACGGCGGCTACTCCGAATGAGCCAGAAGTCGAGGCGGCTTTGGGGTTTCGCGTGGGCGAGGATTGGCAGAAGTTGGCCCTGGCGGGCGAACAGATTATCGAGAAGATGAAATTGCAATCGCTTTTGATTACGCGCGGGCGCGACGGCATGGTCGCATTTGAGCAAGGGCGACCGCCCGTTGATATCCCTATTTTTGGCTCCGACCAGGTTGCCGATGTCACCGGCGCGGGCGATACAGTGATCGCGGCGTTCAGTGCGGCACTGGCCGCAGGCGCCACTACCGAAGAGGCGGCGCAGTTGGCGAATTATGCGGGTGGAATTGTGGTCATGAAGCGCGGGACCGCGACGGTTTCTCGTGAGGAATTGTTGCACGCCATCGAACAGACTCCGCCAGCGATGCGGCCTCATTGATTAACTGACTGATTAAACGACTGAGACGGCGAGATTGGAAATCACTGGAACAGGCAACGGAAGAATTCTCGGGCGCCAGGCACTGCGCGAGCGCGTAGAGCAATGGCGGCGCGCAGGCGAGAAGATCATTTTGGCCAATGGCAACTTTGATTTGCTGCATGTAGGCCATGTGCGTTATCTCAATGGCGCGAAGGCGCTGGGCGGCAAATTGATCGTCGCCATCAATGCCGACGAATCAGTGCACGCGCTCAAGGGGGAGGGGCGTCCGGTAATGCCGGCGGAGGAACGCGCCGAAATAGTTGCCTCGCTCGCCGACGTCGATGCGGTAGTCATTTTTGCCGAGCTCGATGTGCGCGCTTTGATCCGCGAGATTCGCCCAGATGTTCAGGCGAAGGGCACTGATTACACGGAAGAATCTGTTCCCGAACGCGATACCGTCACCGAATATGGGGGACGAGTCGCAATTGTCGGCGATCCGAAGGATCACTCCACCACCGAAATTATTCGCACGCGGCTGGCGCCGAGGAAGCCGTGAGTTTCGAGTCGGCGCGGCTTGATACTCCGGCGGACAACATTAAACGAGTATTGATTGTCCGTCTCAGCGCGATGGGGGATGTGCTCCATACGCTGCCCGCGGTTCATGCCGTGCGCGAAGCGCAGCCGCAGGCCTTCATTGGCTGGTTGGTTGAAGAACGCTGGGCCGAACTGCTGTGCGCGCCGGGAATCGCGAGACGAGGTTCTCGGTCTTCAGCGCGGCCCTTGGTGGATGAAGTCCATACGGTGAACTTAAAGCAGTGGGGGAAATCGCTGTTTTCGATTTCTACTGCTCAGCAAATCGCCATGGTTTGGAACGATGTTCGCGGCGCGAATTACGACGTTGCCGTCGATTTGCAGGGAGCGATCCGGTCGGCGGTCCTAGCGCGGCTTTCCGGAGCGCGCGCGGTGTACGGTGCAACCGATCCGCGAGAGTCCCCGGCAAGCTTGTGGTATACCCGGAAGGCGGTGACGCGAGGACGGCATGTCATCGAACAAAATCTCTCGGTGGCCGAAACCGTCCTGCAGTCGATGGCCGTCCCTCCTCCGCGGAGAGCTATCGCGGCTGACTCTCGATGCATTCTGCCTCGGGACAGTCAAGCTGAGCGCCGAATTGAGCAACGCCTTGCCGAGAGCGGGATTCACGAGTTTGCCATTCTGAACCCAGGAGCAGGATGGGGAGCGAAGCAATGGCCTACCGAACGGTATGGTAAAGTCGCGCGCAAATTGGCAGCGCAGGGGCTGCGTTCGATTCTCAATTATGGCCCTGGGGAAGAAGAATTGGTTCGCGCGGCAGAGACTGCCAGCGGAGACACGGCGTTGGCAATGAGTTGCACCATCACAGAATTGATTGCACTGACTCGGCGAGCGCGAATGTTTATTGGCGGCGATACTGGTCCTCTGCATCTGGCGGCGGCGTTGCGAGTCCCGGTAGTGGCGATTTATGGACCCACGGATCCGGCGCGGAACGGGCCGTATGGAACACACAGCATTGTGCTACGAAGTGCAAGCAGTTTAACCGACCACGCGCGGCACAGTGCGGCAGATGAAGGATTGTTGGAGATCGAGAGTGAAGCCGTCGTTGCGGCGGCTGAGAAATTGCTGGCAGACACATCAGGAGCTAAAGCTCCGTAGGATTTTTAAGGCCTACGCGGCCCTGAAGTGTCCCTCTTCCACGGTTATCGCTGAATTAGCTTCTTCTGACGAATGGCTCAGTGGTCAAAAATCGCGCGGCGCATTCGAGTACCGCTGGGATTTCTGTTTGCCGTGTTTTATTTCTGGCTGGCACGGCCCATATGGCTGTCGATCACGTTGGGGTTGATTGTAGTTGCACCGGGGCTTCTGGTTCGGGCGCTGGCTTCGGGACATGTGCGCAAGAATGAGGTATTGGCGACGTCGGGGCCTTATGCCTATACGCGTAATCCGCTTTATCTGGGATCGCTGCTGATTGGGGTGGGATTTGTCGTCGCGGCGCGCAGTTGGTGGGTGGGCGCGGCGCTCGTTCTGATGTTCTTTGCGATTTATCTGCCGGTGATTCGAGACGAAGAAGCATTCCTGCGCCAGAAGTTTCCGGAGTTTGAGGAATATGCGCGGCAGGTGCCGAGGATGTTGCCGAGGCTTACGGCGGGTTCAAACGAGAGCGAGACTCCCCGGTTTTCTTTGGAGTTATATTTGAAACATCGCGAGTGGAATGCTCTGCTAGGAGCGGTGTTGATGATGGCGGGGCTGATGATGAAAAAGCTGCTCTTTCGGAGTTAAGTCATAAGATTTCTGAATTGGGTTTCCTTCCCATTTCACTCCTTTACGACACATCACGGTACTCGTTATTTCTGCGCCACCAACTGTTTCGCCCGGTTCAGCTCCGGCCTCGTGGAATTTGATCCGTCGCAGACTTTCAGCAGGAGCGCGTAATATTCGTTCGCATCGGCTTGTTTGCCGACGGCTTCGGCAGCGCGGGCTGCACCATAGAGGCCATTGAAGCGGTTGGGATTGAGTTTCAGGTCAGTCTGATATTCGGCGAGAGCTTGTTGCGGACGCTTCGCCTCCAGCAATATGTCGGCGAGTTGCTCCCGCGCTGGAATGCCTTCCGGCTCTTGGCCGAGTTTGTCGGCTTTATCGGCGAGTGTGCGGAGCATCGAAATCGCCTTATCGTCTTCGCCTTCCGCGTGCAAAATCCAGGCTTCCGCTTCCTGATAGTCTTCGCCCACTCCCTCCGCGTATTCGGTTTTCTTTTCCGCCACGAATTCTTTGCGGATGGCCTCAATTTCCCGCAAATCTTTGTGGGCCTGGGCGAGATCGCCGTTGCGGGCTGCGCCGATAGCTCGCGCCCAGTAAGTGATGGATTGATCGCCCCGGAGAGCGCCGGGCACAACCTGCAAAGCCGCTGCGTCCGACCAGTGGCGGAGTTCGAGATCGTAGATCGCGGGGAACTTCGTTAGGGCGTTGGTTTCAGGGTCGAAGTCCGGGCCATACATCGACTTCATCTTCGGCATGGCTTTCACTTCGTCGATCAGCTTGGCGGCGTCGCCTTCGCGCCCGCTTTGCAAGTATGCGTAGAGCAGAAAATCCATGGCGTGGAATTGATGTCCCTCGCCGCCCATGTGCATGGCCGCAGTTTTGCGAGTGGCAGCGATGGAAGCGAGATTTGAGCTGATATCGTCCTGCCAAAGGCCAACGCAGGCAAAAATGTGCGAAGGCATGTGCAGGGCATGCGGAGCCGCAGGCGCGATCTGAGCGTAACGGCGGGCAGCGGGCAGGCCGAGTTCCGCGAGCTGCGGCTTGTCATAGCTATGAATGAGGTAGTGCGCGACGCCAGGATGGTCGGGCTCGACAGCGAAGAGTTTTTCCAGGATCGCGGCGGCCTGCTTGCGGTTGGCAAAAGTTTCATCGTCGTGCGGTTCGGAGGCCAGTAGAGAAAGCGCGAAGAAGACCGCGGCTTCGTGGTCGGCAGGGTAGGTCTCGTAGACTTTCTTCATCGAATCGGAATAGGCTTTGGCCCGAGCCGCATGGTCAAGCTTTTTTGAGTTGCTGTAGAAAGCTGAAATCGCGGCGATGTAAGCCCGCTCGCGTGGAGTCGCCGGGCCATCGGTGGTTTCGGCTTGGTGCGATTCGTCCAGACCGCGCTCGATCACTTTCGCGTCGGGATGATCCCAGAGTTGGTGCCACAGGCTCATGGCCACGCCCCAGTGCGCCATGGCGCAACGAGGATCGTCCAGGGCGATCTGCCGGAATTCTTTTTCCGCCTCTTCATACCAGAAAGAGTGCAGCAGGGCGACACCGCGCTCGAACGGCTTCTGCACCCCGGTAGCGCAGGAGCTGGGAAACGTGACCGTCCCGAGTTGCGTGGCAGTCAGATCCTCGTGGTGGTGATGGCTCTGATCGTCATCGGCAACGGCAGAAACGGCCGCGATCAATGCCAAAAAAAGAGGAAAAAGCAACCGCACGACACATTTCATAAAAAACCTCTCTAAGCCGTGAGTTTAGCTGCGTAACGAGCCGGGGGTCAAACGCAGGCTCTTAGAGACTCATCATGAAATGGTAGCGTTCTAGTTTGAAACTAGGACACTACCCATGAAATCGGACTGGAATAATCGAATCCCCTTCTGCTAGAATTTCGCGCACTTAGAAGTTTGGTCATGTGCGGGGCCGCTTAGCGTGATTAACATGCTTCGAGCGATACGGGGCGTAGAATCCACGCGTTCGAATGTTGCCAACCTCGCAGGGAGTAGCCATGAATTTGCACCCTGGGTCCAAGAAAGGTCGCGCAACCGAAGGACAGCTGGCTGAGCTGGATCCCATCCAGCGGGCCCTCCAGGAAAACGAAGACTGGTATCGGGATCTAGTCGAACACAGCCAAAATTTGCTGTGCATCCATGATCTCCAAGGCCGTCTTCTGACGGTAAACCCCGCTCCAGCGCGAGTGCTGGGCTACAGTGTTGACGAACTGCTTAGAATTCCGATGCGCGAGCTGGTTGCCCCGGAATTCCGTTCCGAGTTCGACGCCTACCTGAGTGAGATCCGGCACAAAGGCGAATCACGTGGCTTGCTCACCGTGATCACGCGGTCGGGTGAACGTCGCATCTGGGAATATCACAACACATTGCGAACTGAGGGCGTGGCGAAGCCGATTGTGCGCGGCACGGCGCACGATGTTACGGACCAGAAGCGGGCCGAGAAGCTGCTGCGCGAGACCAGCGAGGAACTGCTTTCCAGGGTGAGGGAAAACGAGCTCACGATTCGTGAGCTGAAATTGTTTCGAACCCTGGTAGATCATTGCAACGATGCCATTGAAGTAGTCGATCCGCAGACGCTTCGGTTCCTCGACGTTAACGAGAAGTCCTGCTCAGACCTGGGTTACAGTCGCGAAGAACTTCTGTCTCTGCGGGTTCCCGATATCAATCCTACGGCCACCAAGTCTTCCGTCGCAAAAGATGTAGAGCAGTTGAAGGAAACCGGATCCGTGGTAAAGGAATGCCTGCACCGGCGGAAAGACGGGCACACCTTTCCAGTAGAAATCAGCATGACCTGGGTGGAACTCGATCGAGATTACGTCGTGGTGATCGTCCATGACCTCACCGAGCGGAAACTTGCAGAGTCGCGGCTTCGGGCCAGCGAAGAACGCTACCGCGCGGTTCACGACCGTGCCCCAGTTGGTATCTGCTGGATTGAGACCGCGACCGGGCGGTTTCTCGGGGTAAATCAGAAATATTGCGAAATTGTCGGACGGACGGAGCGGGAGCTCTTGGCTCTCACGTTCCACGAAATCACCCACCCCAATGACGTGAAGGAGAACCTCAAAAGACTGCGGGAACTTGTGGAAGGAGAGGGGCGCCATTACGTAATCGAAAAAAGATACATCCGCCCCGATGGCTCAGTCCGTTGGGCGGAAGTCGAGGTAGTAGCGATGTGGCCTGACGGTGAAGACCCAGTCTGGCACATGGCCATCGTCCAGGACATAACGGAACGCAAGCAGGCGGAGGAGGCGCTACGAACCAGCGAGCGGCAGCAGCACAAGATCGCAAAGCAATTGGAGACGGAACGCGCCCGCTTGATCGAGGCTCAAGCTGTGGCAAAAGTGGGCAGTTGGGAAATCGACTTGCCAAGCCTTGAGATTACGTGGTCCGAGCAGACACACCGAATCTTCGAGACTGACCCCTCCCATTTTCACCCCAGTCGTCCAGACTTTGTGGAATTTATTCACCCAGAGGATCGCACGAAAGTGGATGCGGCCTTTGAGGCTTCGCTCGAAAAGGGTGTACCTTCCAAGGTTGAATATCGGATCGTCATGGCGGACAGTCGCGTCAAGGTCCTGGAGGAGCGTTGGAAAGTTTTTCGCGATGAAGAAGGACGGCCGGTTCGCCTAGTGGGTACTTGCAGCGATATCACGGAGCGCAAGCAGGCGGAGGAAGCCTTGCGTCAGAATGAACAACGATTCCGCGTCGCGCTCGAAGGGTCTCCCACCACAGTTTTCAGCCAAGACCGCGACTTGCGCTATACCTGGGTCTACAACCCGCAGGAGGGCATGTCCGAAGAAGATATCTTGGGCAAGACCGACGAGGAACTATTTGGGCCAGAAATTGCCGACCGGATGACCGCTGTGAAGCGGCAGGTGCTGGAAACGGGCCGACCTACGCGGCAGGAGTTTTCGCTCACGGCGCGCGGCAAGATCTACTATTGCGACATTACAATAGAACCTCTTCGCGATGCCACGGGCTCTGTGGTTGGGGTGAACTGCGCCTGTGTCGACGTAACTCACTTGCGTGAAATTACCGAAGAGCTTCGCCTGGCCAAGGAGAAGCTCTCCGAAGAGAAACTCTACCTGGAGCAGGCCATCAACAGCGAACTAGGCTTCGGAGAGATCATTGGCCGCAGTGGCGCTATCAAAGAAGTAATGGAAAAAGTGGGCCAGGTGGCGCCCAGCGACGCGACCGTGTTGCTACTCGGCGAAACCGGCACAGGGAAAGAACTGGTTGCGCGTGCCCTGCACCGCATGAGCAACCGGCATGCCAACAGCTTTATAAAGTTGAACTGCGCCGCTATTCCTTCAGGCCTGCTGGAGAGCGAGCTGTTTGGACATGAGAAGGGGGCGTTCACAGGCGCGGTTGCAAAGAAAATCGGCCGCTTGGAACTGGCGGACCAAGGCACACTGTTTCTGGATGAAATCGGAGAGATCCCGCTGGACTTGCAGCCTAAACTGTTGCGAGTTTTACAAGACCAGGAGTTTGAACGGCTGGGCAGCACGCGAACATTGAAAGTTAATTTTCGCCTGGTGGCGGCCACCAACCGGAATTTGGTGCAAATGGCGAAGCAGGGGGAATTCCGCAGTGATCTGTATTACCGGCTGAATGTGTTTCCGATCCATTTACCGGCGCTGCGCGAGCGACGCGAGGACATTCGGTTGCTGATCGATCACTTTGTGCGCAAGTATGCCCTTCGCATGAACAAGGTCATCACCAGTATTCCCGCGAAAACGATGGAGGCGCTGGTGCGCTGGAATTGGCCGGGGAACGTTCGCGAACTGGAGAATCTGGTAGAACGCTCGGTGATCCTCACTCCCGGCTCGGTTTTGCAGACGCCGCTGGGCGAATTGCACGGCATCATCGAAGAAGTGCACGGGGTGACCCTAGACGAGAAAGAGCGCGAACGCATTCTCCGCACCCTGCGGGAGTGCCACGGGCAGATTGGCGGAGCCAACGGAGCCGCCGCGCGCCTCGGATTGAAGCGAACCACCCTCCAGTCGAGGATGAGCAAGCTTGGAATCAAGCATACGCAGTGAGATTTCCCGAAAGTCAAGAGCCTAGGAAATTAGGAAAACCAACCCCCTTGCCCTAGCTCTAGAAGAGCATCACTCTACGAAAAAGCATCGCTCTAGTAAATCACTCGGTGGGACAGCGTGGTAGCAGCTTTTTCTGACGGCCAAACTCTTGTCATTCCTCACCGGGCTGGAAAGCCTGGTGAGGAACCTGCTGTTCCATCCCCAATTACCAGTTAGCTTCTAGCTTTGGTTCCGCTAGAATTTCACATAAAAATTAAGCCTCTCGCGCAAGCGAGAGGCTTTTCCTCGGGGGAGGGGATGAAAATTACAAACTTACTTAGGCTGCTGTTGCTGATCCATTGTAGTTGCCGGCGCTGAACCACTACTGGCCAACTGCTCCAGATCGTTCTTCAGCAGGCTGATTTCTACGCGGCCGCCGCTGATGCGTTTAGTCTTCGCATCCGCGTCGGTACCGGTAACCGGAGCGTTGCCCATACCCACCAGGTAGATGCGATAGACCGGAATCTCGTGGTTCAGCACCAGATAACGGACAACCGACTCGGCCATCTTCTGTGAGTTCTCAATCGCCACTTGGCCCTTGCCGGAAGCAAAACCCTGCACTTCGATGATGTAGCCGTGCTGTCCCTTCACCGAGTTACCCATCTCATCGAGGGCATCTTTCGCGCTCTTGCTCAGGACCGTCTGTCCGGGGCGGAAACGAATTTCGGTCTGGTTGGAAGCCTTGTACTGATCGATGTTGCCAACCACTGTCTCAACAGTTTGGATTCGGGTTGTCGCCTGTTGAGCGCTCTGCTGCGCGACAGTGGCTTTATTGCCGGCGTCGATGGCATGCTGATCGGCCTCATTGGCCTTGTCCGAGGCCAGCTTAATGCCTGCCTGAGCGCGCGCATCGGCATCCTTGATCGACTTGCTGTTGGCAGCAGTCAGATCGTCGAGTTCGTTCACCCGGTCACGGATCGGATCCGTCTGGCGCTTCACATAATTCTTGCGAGCGAACGGGTTCACCCGGCCCCAGAAGCCCTCACGGCTGGGTGGCTGCAACGGCTGTTTGCCGGTAGCTGTGTCGGTTGACTGAGTCGACTGAGTGGTAGCTGGTGCATTCATGTCGGTAGACGAAGTTTGCGCTAGGGCGGGAAAAGCCAGCACTGCGGCTAGCGGCAAGGCAACAAGAAAACGGCTGTTCATAGAAACTTCCTCCATGTTTGGGGGAGCGTTTGGGGCTCCACTCCAGCACGCCAAAACGGGCGTGTTGCGTGTTTTAAGTGCGTCCCCTAAAACGTACGAACTATGAAAAGCAAGCGGTGGGCCGCTTTGCCGGCGTGCGCTGACGCAACGCACCCCTTTAAATCAATGCCAGACGCCGCAAACAGCCTCGGCATCCAGCCTTGATCTATACAGTTCAGATGCCAAAGCAACGTCCGAGGTTGAATCTCTAAGTTATTGATATCTAATACATTTTACGCCTCTCAGAGTGGCGGGGGGGGTGCACAAAAGTGGACGCAGGGTAATTTTGGCAAACCTGATATAAAAACTGCGTGGATTGGTGGAACCCTGCGGAGGCCGAAAACTTAGCAATAGCAACGATAAGTTCTGTAAATGGGTGCTGTCGGGGAGAAATGCAGCGCAGAGGAGCCTCGGGGAAGCGCCCAATGAACCCTATCTTATTGCTCACCATGGCTGTATCGCTGTTGACTTTGGCAGCCAAGGCCACGGTCGGACAAGATGTACCCGTTGCGCCTCTCTCTATCGGCCCAGTTTCCGAGGGACCTGCACTCGCCAAAGAAGCCCCCGCAACGGACTCAGGTCTCGTTCCGGCAGACCGCCTACAGCACTATTCGGATCTCGCAGTGTCCTGGATGCAGGAGTACCTGCGCATCGACACCACCAACCCTCCCGGCCATGAGATGCGCGCGGTGGCATTTTACAAAAAGATTCTCGACCAGGAAGGAATCGAGAATCGCGTCTTCGAATACATCCCGGGGCGTGGCGATCTGTGGGCCCGCTTGCCGCGAACCACGGCGCAGGGCGAACGTCCGCTTATCCTGCTCAACCACATGGATGTCGTCACCAGCGACGCACCCCACTGGAAGGTTCCACCGTTCAGCGGAGAAATCAAAGACGGCTGGCTCTGGGGACGCGGCGCACAGGACATGAAAGATGAAGGTCTGGCGCAACTCGTCGTGATGGTGATGCTGAAGCGCGAAAAGATTCAACTCGACCGCGACGTAATCTTTCTGGCCGTGGCCGACGAAGAAGCCGAAGGCGGCGGCACCGACTGGTTCATCGCTCATCAGCGCGATTTGCTGGAGAATGCCGAGTTTCTCATCAACGAAGGCGGCGAAAACCTGTTGGAGAATGGCAAGGTGAAGTATGTGGGAGTGGACGTGGGTGAGAAGACCACATACTGGCTGCGCGTGACCGCTCACGGCAGGCCTGGGCACGCCTCGCGCCCTAATCCAGATTCTGCGCCGAACCGGTTGGTGCATGCGCTCGATAAAATTCTGGCCTACCACACGCCGCTCAGAGTGCTGCCGGTAGTCGAGGAATTCCTGCGCACCATGGCGCCTTACGAACCGCCGGAACAAGCCCGTGAATATCGCAACATTCGCAAAGCCATCGACGACAAGAAATTTCAGCAGGAAGTCGAGAAAGACGAGGCGCTGAACTTTCTGTTGCGCGATACGATTTCGCTCACCATGATGGGCGGCTCCGAGCAAACCAACGTGATCCCGCCGGAGGCCTGGGCAAATCTTGACGTGCGCATTCTGCCCGGCGGCGATCCAAAAGCGTTGCTGGAGCAGCTCCGGCGCGTCGTCGATGATCCCAATGTCACCGTCGAACCGATGATCGCCGAGTTTCGCGAAGCCAACTACTCGCCCACCGACACGGCCCTATACGACGTCATCCGCAAAGTATCGGAAAAGTACTTTCCCGGCACCCCGGTCGTGCCTCACATCACCAGCGGTTACACCGAGAATCAGCGCTACCGGCCGCTGGGCATCCAGGCCTACGGCTTCAATCCATACACTGCCACGGAAGAAGAAGGCAACACCGAGCACGGAAACGATGAACGAATTCGCGTGGAAGAAGTGCGGCGCGGCCCGCGGATTTTGTTTGATGTGGTGGCGGCAGTGGCCGGAGCGAAGTGAAGCAGCAGTCGCACAAGTCGATTTAAGGACATCGAAAGACCGGCCAATGAGTGTTATGGCGATGTTTCGCCAACTACCACTTTCCTTCGTGATTTGCTTCACAGCCGGTTGGCACTATGTATTGTAAAATGTTGACCCGATGAGAGTCTTTCCAAGCATAGGACCATATTCGAAAACTGGGCGGCTTCCGTCAACTCGAAGGAGTATTCACCTTGGAGGCGATGTCGGTGAAGCGAAACCGCGCAATGCCAGCCTCATTCGTTGGAATTGTTTAAGTCAAAAAGCAAAGCAGAAGAAAACCGTGTATCGGGCGGTAGCAGATCGTGGAAGGGTTCGGAGCGTTTTCGTTGTGGCGATGGCGCTCGTGAGCGCGCTGTACGTTCCAGCGCAGGCACAAACTGGTGGCGCCCCAGCGCCCTGGCGGCGCGGCCCGCAGGGCGTCGGCGAGCGCCTCGGGGCCATCGGTCTGGGGCACGGACGCCTCCACGCTCCACGCGGTGCGGCCAGCGCGGAGACTACGTCCAGCGCGTACATCGAGACCGTGCTGTATAGCTTTTGCTCACAAGGTGGTGACAACTGCACGGACGGACTCTACCCCACGGCGAGCCTAATCGAAGACGCCACCGGCAACCTCTACGGGACGACCACGAGAGGCGGCGCCAATTACGGCTCCGACGGCGGCTATTTCAGCGGCACGGTTTTCAAGCTTATCCCCAACGGCGGCGGCAGCTACGCCGAGACCGTGCTGTATAGCTTCTGCTCGCTGGCCAACTGCGCGGACGGCAACGGGCCCGCGGCGGGCCTAATCGAAGACGCTTCCGGCAACCTCTACGGGACGACCGAGAGCGGCGGTGCCAATACATTCGGCACGGTTTTCAAGCTTGCACAGAGCGGCGGCGGCTACACCGAGACCGTTTTGTATAGCTTTTGTTCAGAGGCTAGCTGTGCGGATGGCATGGATCCCGAGGCCGGTTTGATCGAAGATGCTTCCGGCAACCTATACGGCACGACATACGGCGGGGGCACCGCCAGCAACATCGGCGGCACGGTTTTCAAACTCGTGCCGGGCGGCGGCGGGTACGCTCATTCGGTGCTGTATAGTTTCTGCTCGCAAACGAACTGTGCAGATGGCATGGAGCCCATGGCGGGCCTGATCGAAGATGCTTCCGGCAACCTCTACGGGACGACCTACGTAGGGGGCACCGGCACCAACGGCGGCACGGTTTTCAAACTCGTGCCGAGCGGCGCCGGCTACGCTCATTCCGTGTTGTACAGCTTCTGCTCGCAAACCAACTGCACCGACGGTCAAAATCCTTGGGCTGGTCTCACCCAAGACGCTTCCGGCGACCTCTACGGGACGACCTTTGGCGGCGGCGCAAACAATGGCGGCACAGTTTTCAAGCTTACGCCGAACGGCGGCGGCAGCTACACCGAGTCCGTGCTGTATAGCTTCTGCTCGCTGCCCAACTGCGCGGACGGCGGGAATCCTACTGCGGGCTTGATCGAGGACGCTTCCGGCAGCCTCTACGGGACGACCTACGACGGCGGTATCATCCTCGGCGGCAACCTTTTCATTCTCGCGCCGAGCGGTGGCGGCAGCTATGCCGAGTCCTCGCTGTATAGCTTTTGCTCGCTGACTAACTGCACGGACGGCTGGGTACCCTCGGGCCTGGTCGCGGATGCTTCCGGCAACCTCTACGGGACGACCGAGTGGGGCGGCACCAATGACAACGTGAACCCCATCGGTGGCGGCACTGTTTTCAAGCTATCTCCGTCTCAGCCTCCGCCTCCAGTGAGCTTTCAGGTTTCGGTCAGCCCCACGAACCTTAACATCAAGGTCGGGCAGAGCGGGGGGGCGACGTTAACGGTCACTCCGCAGGGCGGGTTCGACTCGGCTGTCAGTTTCGCGTGCAGCGGCTTGCCAGCGGAGGCGAGTTGCAGCTTCAATCCGCAGACGGTCACGCCAAGCGGTGGCAAGTCGGCCACGACAACGCTGACCATCGCCACTACCGCTCCCAGCTCCGCGGCGCTGGGGAGGGTGGGGCGTGGTTCGCAAGCGGCTTATGCTTTGCTGCTGCCGATGCTGGCACTGGGGCTTGTAGGTGCGGCGCGCGGCAAGCGCACGCCGGAAGGCCTCCGTCTGATGGGTCTGCTTGTATTGCTGGGATTGGCATTGGCGTTGGCCTCGTGCAGCGGCGGAGGCAGCGGGAGTGCGGGCGGCGGTGGTGGTGGCGGCAACACTGGCACCCCGGTCGGCACGAGCACAGTCACCGTGACGGCGGGTGTTACGGGCGGCACCAGCCAGACCGCTACCGTCACCGTCACGCAGTAAAGAGAGGAAAGGCAACGGGCGTAGCCTCCGTAATTCGCCGGAACTACGGGAGCAAAATCTCTACAATCGTCAGAAATTCGCCTCTATGTAGATCCGTTCGCCACAGAAGAAGTCGATCTCGAATCAACGTCTGCCGTGTGGACACGCCCTCGTGCGATGATCATTTCTCTAAATCAGGCGATTACGCTCATTGACCCGGTTCTGGTTAGAGATCGAGCGGACGAGCAGGTGCTTGGGCGGCTGTCGCCTTCTGCCTTACTTAGCGCGTGCCTTAGCGCGTACTGCGCAAAACTTCTCATACTGCTCGATGATGAAATGATCAGTCATGCCGGCAATGTAGTCGCAGACCACACGCGGCAATGATTCCTGATCGGCCTTCTCTTGATATTGGCGGGGTAGAGCTGAAGGGTTCCGCATCCAGAAGGCAAAGAGGTCGGTGACGATGCGTTCGGCATCATCTTTTTCTTCGGCCAGGGACATGCTGTAATAAAGATTCCCATAAAGAAAATTCTTGATCTGCTTCCGCTCCCCCTCCACCTCAGGACTAAACGCCGCCAGGCGTTCCGCGTGCCCCCGAACATCGGAAAGCGTCGCAACGCCAGATTGCTCGAGTCGCATCTGCGAGTTGGTGATGAGATCTCCAGCCAGTCGATTGAAAACTTTCTTGAGTGCTTCGTTGAATTTCAGTTTGTCGATCGCCTCGGGATATTTCCGTTCGACCTCTAGGAAGAAGCGTTCGAACACCGGCACGCCTTCTCGAATCTGTTCGAGTGTCAGTAGATGCGCTTCGTATCCGTCATCGAGGTCAGCGGTGTTGTAGCCGATTTCATCAGTCAAATCGATGAGCTGCGCTTCGAGCGGAGGACGCTGATCGAGCAGGTACTCAGCGAGTTCGGGATGCTTCGCCGCATCGTAATCGTGCGAATGTTTGATGATGCCTTCGCGCACTTCGAAAGTAAGATTCAGACCACGGAAGGCGGCGTAGCGTTGCTCGAAGTCCTCGACGATGCGCAGGGCATGAAGGTTATGGTCGAAGAAAAGGCCTTGCGCGCGCATGGCTGCGTCGAGCGCCTTCTCGCCGGCGTGGCCAAACGGCGGATGGCCCAGATCGTGGACAAGCGCGAGCGCTTCGGCGAGATCCACATTGAGGCCTAGCGCGCCAGCGACGGTGCGGGTGATTTGCGCAACCTCTATCGTATGCG
This sequence comes from uncultured Acidobacteriaceae bacterium, assembly GCA_963771965.1. Classification (GTDB taxonomy): domain Bacteria; phylum Acidobacteriota; class Terriglobia; order Terriglobales; family Acidobacteriaceae; genus Sulfotelmatobacter. The sequence goes on along the minus strand of CAVYVM010000010.1, from coordinate 352,915 downwards.
TGAGCCGGTTGCGGAAGTGGTCGGAATAGCGGCGGGTAAAAACCTGGGTCTTGTCTTCGAGACGGCGAAAGGCTCGCGCGTGAATCACGCGATCCCGGTCGCGCTGAAAATCGTTGCGGTAGGGGTGTTGCGCTTCAGGAAAGCGGCGTCCGCGGGATTCTTCCACCTGCACCGCGTAGCCGGCCAGCATGGAGAAAGTTTAGCACTGTCTTAATGTTGATTGCCGATTTTCGATTGAGAACAACCGGGCGGAGTTCAATCAACAATCAGAAATCAAACAATCAACAATTTTCAGACTACTGCTTTCCCGATTCTTCCTTTGCCAGGCGCACCTTGGCAGCGTCGAGCTTTTTCTGCGTAGCCGCGAGCAAATCGGTCTCAACTTCGGCCGACACAGTTTTGTTCCACTCTTCCACGGCGCGCTCCCAATGAGCGGCCGCCAGCTTCAGGCGGCCCGTCTTCTGATAGAGATCGCCAAGGTGATCCTGCACGGTTGGGTCAGAACCCATGCGCAAGGACGCTTTCGTCAACGTCTCTTCGGCAAGATCGTACTTGCCGAGCTTAAAGTAAGCCCATCCTAGCGAGTCTAAATAAGCGCCATTTGTGGGGTCGAGGCTGACGGCCTGCTTGATGTAATTGAGCGACTCTTCCAGTTGCACACCGCGGTCAGCATTCATGTAACCGAGGTAATTGAGAGTGACTGCACTCTGCGGGTTGGCTGTTAACACCTTCTTGAACTGAGCTTCCGCTTCATCGTATTTCTTTTCGTGCTCGTAAGTGTTGCCGCGCAGGAAGACAACGTACTCTTTATCCTCGGGTTTGGTAGAGAACCGCTCGGCCTTATCGAGAGCTTCCTCGGCTTCGCTGTAACGCTTTAGGCGGGTGTATATGATGGCGAGCCGCACGTAGACTTCGCGATCTTCCGGCGTACCTTTCAGCAGCGAACGAATGTCTGCGATAGGCTTCTCAGGATCTCCGGTGTCGGCCAGTTGAGCATCGAGAATCATGCGAAGGTCGCGGTCATCAGGCAGCTTTTGCATCGCTTCTTTGGCGACAGCCGTCGCCTGTGGCCACTGCTTCGAGTCGCGGTAAGTGTCGATAATGTCCTGATAGCCAGTCTTGGCGTTATCGTCGCCCAGCGGAATCATCTTGCGGAACGTCTCGACCGCAGCCTGATAATTCTCCTGATCACGGTAGACCATGCCGAGCCGCTCGATGAAGATGCCGCGATTGTTGCGGTCCGACTGCGAATAGCTGGTGTCGGGCTTCTCGGTCTTCTTAAGAAGATCCTGCAAAATCTTTTCGGCTTCGTCGTAACGAGCCTGAGCCTGGTAAACCACCGCGATATTGTAAGGGACTTCAAGCGCATCCGGCACCATAGTCTGCGCCTTTTTCAGGCTGTCGAGCGACTGCTCGTACTTACCCTGGCGGCGGTAAATCTCAGAGATGCGAAGGTAAGTCTGCGCGTCTTCTGGATTGGCGTCGGCGATTACCTTGTATTGATCGAGCGCGGCGTCGATCTGGCCATCGTTCAGCAGATTCTCGGCGAGGCCGCGAATGGCATCGAGATTATCGCGGTCGAGTTGAATGGCATGTTTGTAAGCGTCGATGGCACTCTTGTAATCCTTGCGCTGCTCATAGGTTGCGCCGAGCGCGGCGTACAACTTGGCGGAGCGGGCGGTATCGGGAACGGAGCTCAGCACCTGCAACGCGTGGGCGGTGTCGCCTTCGTCGCTATAAAGCAGCGCGAGAGTGGTTACTCCTTCTTCGGAATCAGGATCGAGCTTGATTGCAATCTTGAGTTCGTTTTCCGCCTTCTGCAAATCATTGTTCAGGCGGTAGAGGCGGCCGAGAAGAAGATGGTCATCGACATTGTTCGGTTCGATCTTTACGATCTGCTCATACTGCTCGATGGCCAACTTCAACACGTTCTCCGAGCCGTTGCCGCCACCCGGCATGTTGCCGAGGGAGCGCAGATAGATGCGGCCCAGGAGTTTGTGAGCTTCAATATTGTTGGGGTCGCGCTTGAGTATGTCTTGAGCCTGCAGCACGGCATCGCGAATCCGCCCGGTTTTCACGTAGAGTTCGGCGAGGCCGGAAGTCAGAAATTCGGAAGATGGATCGGCCTCTATCGCCAGCCGGTATTCTTCAAGCGCCTTATTCGCCAACTCGCTCCGGCCATAAACCGTTACTTGCTCTTCATACATATGAGCGAGCATGTAGTGGTAATAAGCGGCTCCACGATCGGCTTTGTGCGCCGAAGCCTCAGTCTTGGTTTGAGCTGAATCCGCCGGTTTGGAGTTCGTTGTGGAAGATGGGCTGGTTTGCGCGAATGCAGTGGCTGCGAAAAACGACGACGTTATCAGTATCAGTGCGGAAAAAAATCTTTTCATACTCAACCTGACGTTGCTGGACTTGACGATTCGAATTCTGCTGGAACTGATCCTATTGAACCGGAAGTGCGCTCCCCCTAAACCATAGCGATTGGATGCAAAACTGCCCGGGGTGGGGTGCTTTAATTCTAACCCGAGGTGGGGTCGAATTACAGAAAAACCCTGCGAGTTTCGCGGACCGTAAGAACGCCCGAAAGGTCAGCGACCAAGGGGATTAGGAACAACAGATTGTCAAGTTTGGTAAATATTCAGTGATGTCTTAAGTGATGTTCGATACCGACCACCGCGAAAAATGAAAACTGACCCCGCCTCAGCGAAACGTCTAATGCCTGAAGTGCCGCACGCCCGTAAACAACATCGCTAGACCCAAGCGGTCGGCCGCTGCTATCACTTCAGGATCGCGCTGCGAACCGCCGGGCTGAATGATCGCGGTCGCCCCTGCTTTAGCGATCTCTTTCACGCCGTCGGGAAACGGGAAAAAAGCATCCGAGGCCGCGATCGTTCCCTTGAGCGGTAGTTGCGCTTTCATGGCTCCGATTTTTGCTGAGTCGACACGGCTCATCTGTCCTGCGCCGACACCTACGGTTTGTCCATCCCGGGCGTACACAATGGCATTCGACTTGACGTGCTTGCAAACCTTCCAGGCGAATAACATCGCGCGGATTTCTGCCGGCGTTGGCGGGCGCTGGGTGACTACTTTGAGGTCGACGTCCTGCAACGGACGCAGGTCTTTGTCTTGCAGCAGGATTCCACCGGAAACGTTTTTGAGAACCCACTTCTGCGACGCAGCTCTTACTTCGACAAGGCGAAGATTTTTCTTGGTGGCGAAGCGGGCTTTCGCGGCTTCGTCGAAAGCGGGCGCGGCAATCACTTCGAGAAAGAGTTTGTGCATTTCTTCGGCGGCTTCGCCGTCGATCGGACGGTTCACGCCAATCACGCCGCCGAACGCCGAAACTGGATCACATTCCAAAGCACGCCGGTAAGCTTCGGCGAGTGTTTTGCCGATGGCGGTTCCAGCGGGATTCGTGTGTTTGATAATCGCGCAGACCGGCTCGTCAAATTCTTGCGCGAGATCCCAGGCAGCTTGCAAGTCAACGATGTTGTTGTAGGAAAGCTCCTTGCCCTGAATCTGACGCGCATTCGCAACCCCCACGCCCGACCCGTCGGAATACATGGCCGCCTTCTGGTGCGGGTTTTCACCGTAACGCAGGTCGAGCGCTTTCTGGAACGACAGCCGCAGCGTCTGCGGAAACACCTCAGTAGATGTAGGGACGGCCGCCCTCGGCCGTCCGGCGGAGCGAAGCTCCGCATCTGCCGGCGGCACAAAATTGTTGACATCCGGAATGCCTTCAAGCGTCGATGCGATGGCGGAATCATAGGCAGCGGTAGTGGCAAAGGCCTTCTGCGCCAGCCGCCACCTGGTCTCGAGCGAGAGCGCGCCGTCAGATCGGGTGAGTTCGTCGGCAATCGCCGGATAGTCTGCCGGAGAAGTAACAACCGCAACATCATGAAAATTCTTGGCTGCGGATCGAATCATAGACGGTCCGCCGATGTCGATGTTCTCAATCAACTCTTCGAACGCCACGCCGGACTTGGCAGCAGTCTTCTCAAAAGCGTAGAGATTCACCACAACCATGTCGATGGGCTGGATGCCGTGTTCCGCAACGGCGGCGGTGTGCGCAGGATTTTCGCGGCGATGCAATATGCCTCCGTGCACCTTAGGATGCAGCGTCTTGACGCGGCCATCGAGCATTTCAGGAAACCCCGTAAGCTCGGAGACGTCTTTGACATGAATGCCAGCTTCGCGCAGAAGCTTGGCCGTGCCACCAGTGGAGATGAGTTCGACGCCGAGTCCGGAGAGCTGACGCGCGAAGTCGACGAGGCCAGTCTTGTCGGTGACGCTGAGGATGGCACGCTGGATGCGGGAAGTGCTGAGGGACATGATCGGCCTCGGATACGGAAGATGGGAGCGGAGCGACCGAAGATTCTATCAGCAAACCCCCGAATTGGTCGTTTTGCTGCAACCCCTCCAATAAACCTGGCCTATCATTGGTGTAACCGTGATGTTCCCCCAGCTTTACAATATTTTAGGAGGGCTCATGAGCAATCTAAGCTGGTGGATTCATCTCCCAAACGGCAGGAGGGAGATGGTCTCTATTCCCGATGACTATGTGAAAAACGTTATGCTGAAAGTGATTGAGCATGAACCGGGACATATCGTGGTCGGGACAACCACTCTGAAACATTGGTCACGCTTCTCGACCGCGAACACAGTCACGAGATTGAAGTCTGTACGAACTGCCTGCCATTTGTTGAGCAGGAAGAGTGGTTCCAGTGTTACTCCTTGACTGAATGAATCCTCTACGTTGCCCTGTCGCGGAGGCTACGCCTTCGCCTTAGCCTTCAGCTTGACCTGCCCGCCGGCGAGTTCCACGGAGAATTCCACGTCCTGGCAGCCGTACTGCTTGCGAATCTCCGCGGTCTTTTTCTGCACGAAGACAGAAAACGAATCCAAACTGCCGGAGACATTTTCTCCCGCTTTCTTTTTGGCTGCCACCAGCGTGTTGTAAAGGCGCTCGAGCTGTTCGCGCCCCGCTTCGTTTTCGTGCATGGTGAAGGGCTGCGAGCTAGCCGGCGCAGGAGCCGCCGCTGGCGCAGCGGCCGCAGCCGTGGCGGCCTGGCTCAAACCGTAAACCGGATTGTGCTGCGGCTTGTGTTCGTCTTCCGGGCGAACTCCCGCCACGGCGAGCAGCGCGTCCTGTGGACGGCGATAGCCTTCCTCCCGCACGCGCGATTTCTTGCGCCACAAGTCGCTGTAGATGGCGTAGCGCTGCGCCATTTCGTTGTAGCGGAAGCGCTGGGAGAAGCTCATGCGTCCGCCGTCAGAAAACTTGCGCAGCAGCGAGAGCACCTTCCACTCGATGTCGGTGGGAGGGCGTTTGGTCGGGTTGCTGAAAAAAACCTCGTACTCGATCTTCAGCCGCCGCAGCTGGGTTTCGAGTACGTTCAGTTCTTCGTCGGTAGTCACTTGGGGGTCTCCAAGTGAACAGTTTAGTGAGAAGTGCCCGCGGCGGCGAGGTACCCGGTGGTCACCGAAGTCATGGTACGAAAGTAAGCAGAGCAGCTCTGGCTACTAGCTAATGGCTTCTAGCCGAACCTGCGGCCTCGCCGAAAACTACGTAGAGAACGAGGCTAGGAAAAGTCAGTTCGCGAAGCTGATGGTATAGGTTTTGGCTAGGAGCCAATAGCTAGAAGCCAGTAGCTGACAGCTACTTCGAATTCGCTGCCATCTTCTTCACCATGGCCAGCACCAGCTTACGGTCGCTGTCATTGAGGTTGCTGGCATAGCGGCGCACCTGGCTGAGAAAGCGTACTTCGTCGTCGGAAAGTTGTGGCAGCCCCTTCGATCCGTTGCTGTGCCCGGACTCGGAGAAAAACTGCGAGAGCGCGATCTCCATCGCTCCGGCAATTTTTGAGAGCGTGTCGAGCGAGGGAATGGTGTGGCCGTTCTCCACTCGCGAAAGGTAGCAGCGCAGCAGACCGGTGCGTTTCTCGATGTCTCCTTGAGACATGCCTTTTTGCAGCCGGTAGTTTCTTATCGTCTCGCCGATATTGATCTGGGGGAGCATTTCAGGATGCGACATAGTAACCAGATCGGGATTTTCTGGCAAGTGGAAATTCGTGCCATTATCCCGGCACTTTCTTCCTAGGAGGTTTGCCGCAAACTTCACAAGGCCCAGGGCAACGAATAATTCTAGGATAAGAAAAAAATAATCCCTGCCGACGCATCGCTGCAGCCGTGTTTTGGATCAATTCGTTCTCTGTCAGCTTTGAATTATTTTTTCAAATTCGCCGCCAGGAAGTCGACCGTGCGCTTCCATGCGTCGGCGGCATCGTCGGGACGGTAGCCGGTTTTATTGTTCGGGTTTTCAAAGGCGTGGCCGGCATCGTCGTAAATTTTGACCTCGACTTTCTTGCCCATCTTGTCTAAAGTCTCGCCGAATTTTTTTACGTCGTCGGGCGGGATGCCTTGATCCTGGCCGCCAAACAAACCAAGAATGGGCGCATTGATCTTCTTTAGCGCCGCGGCGTCAGTGGCGAGATGTCCGTAGTTAATTACGTCAGCGGCGAGCGTGGGCTCTTGCAGCGCGACATCGAGCGAGTACCCGCCACCCATGCACCATCCGATGGCAGCGATGCGGTCCTTCTTCACGTTCGGCTGCGACTGAAGAAATTCGAACGCCGCATGCAGATCGCGCTTGGCACGGTCTTCCGGGACGCCGCGCATGATTTCATGTGCCATGTCCGGCGTAGTCGCCACTTTGCCGCGATATAAATCGATGGCGAGAGCTTCGTAGCCCTGATCCGCGAGCTTTGCGGCCTGGTCCTTGACCCAGTCATTCAGACCCCACCACTCATGGATGACGATGATCGCGGGAAATGGTCCCTTGCCCGCAGGCGTGTAGAGCACGCCCTGGACAGTTTCATCGCCGCTTTTGTAAGAGACGGACTTGTTGTCGGCAGCAAAGCAAGTCGATGCGTTCGCTGAAAGAAACAACACGGCGAGTAAAAAGATGGCTATTTTTTTCATGGCTTCTTCCTCATCGGATCTCTTGACAGAGCATTCTCATCGAGTCCAGTTGCAGCTCACGATTGAACGCAGTCACAATTCCAACTCCATATAGATTGCCCCCGCCATCGGGTTCGCACAGTACGGAGCGATTTCCCTAAACCCCAGCTTGCGATACATGGCAACCGCATCTTTCATTACCGGCTCCACGGTGTCAAGCCGCATGCGCTGGTAACCAATCTGGCGCGCCTCCGCAATTATGCGTTCGGCTAGAACGCGCCCCAAACTATGGCCGCGGAACTGCGGACGCAGGTAAAGCCGTTTCATTTCGCAGATACCCGAATCTAATTTGTGAAGCGCCACACAGGCGGCAAGCTGGCCCTCGAATTCTGCGAGCAACAGTCGCCCCGCCGGCGGCGAGTAATCACCGGGAAGCTCTGCGAGCTCCTTATCGAAGTTCTGAAAGCACAAGCTGAACCCGAGAGACTGCGCGTATTCCAGAAACAATTCGCGGGCTTGCGCAATTCGTTCGGGCGATTCCGCTTGGGCGTAAGTCAAACCCTTTACCACAGAGGTTGCGGATACAGGGTGATTCTCAAAACTCTTGCTGTTCATTTCCTCTGTGAACCTCTGTGTTCAAGGGTTTTCTATCCCATCAACATGCCGCCATTTACATTCAACACGTGGCCGGTAATGTAGGATGCATCGTCCGACGCAAGAAACGCCACAGCATTGGCCACGTCATCGACCGACCCTACGCGGCCCAGCGGAATCTGCTTGGCGGCGTTCTGCTTGAACTCATCGCCCAGCGCCTCGGTCATTGCGGTTTCGATGAACCCCGGCGCCACGGCGTTGCAAGTAATGTTGCGCGATCCCAACTCGCGGGCAATGGCCATTGTCAGCCCAATCAGCCCGGCTTTCGACGCCGAGTAATTCGCCTGGCCCGCCTGACCCATCTGGCCGAAAACGCTGGTAATGTTGATGATCCGCCCCCAGCGCTGCTTCAGCATGGAAGAGGAAACCTGCTGAATGCACAGATACGCCGAGGTGAGATTGGTTTGCAGCACGGCATCCCAGTCGGCGCGCTTCATGCGCATAACCAGCTGGTCGCGCGTGATGCCCGCGTTGTTCACCAGGATATCGACTTTGCCGAATTGCGCGATGGCTGCCTTAATCGCCGACTTGACCTGCTCTTCATCGCTAACGTCGAGCGCGAACGCGGCAGCCTTGCCGCCGGTGCCAGTGATCTCGTTCACCAGTTCGCTTAGCTTCTCCTGATTACGCGCGGCTACGGCAACCGCCGCGCCCTGGGTGGCGAGCTTCATCGCGCAAGCGCGTCCAATACCTTGCGACGCGCCGGTCACGAACGCCACTCGTCCTGAAAGGGACATTAGGTTCTCCTGGGATTCTTTCAAGTTTCGGAACGTGAGATTATACGCGCCGATGCGTTTGTTCTGCTCACGCCCTGCGCGCCAGTGCGCGCCCCAAGTTATCCACAGCGCACACCTGCAATTGGATTGCGCCCGTCGATGCGCCGGATTAACATTCGTACACTCTCATGACTCCAATCGTCACCGATGAAGTGAGCACGATGCCCGAACCGTCGAACGAGAAATCTTCCAATTCCGGGTCGCCCTCGACTGGCTCGGGGCACCGGTCCACGCACCGGGCCTCCTCTGCCGAAGGCCTCACGACTCCTGAAACATCGCAGCCCGACGCGTCATCCACCGAGGTCTTCGCCGTTTACGGCGTTGAGCCGGAGATTCAGGCCTACGCCATGGCGAAGTACTCGCGCTCGGCGTTGTCGATGAAGGAATCGCTGCGCGAGATCAGCTCGCAAAAAGCCGAGAAATTTCTCAACACTTTTTATTTTCAGTACGGTCACCGTTCGATCGCCGACTTGGCGCACATTGCTCTCGCCATCGAACGTCTGTCGATACTGGCCGCGATTGAACTCGCCGACGAGCAGCGCTGGGACGGCCAGGAGCGCTCGACCCGCTATCAGGATTTCAAGAAGAGCGGCTACTACGTCCCCGACTTCGGCGCCGACGACGAGGCTCGCAAACTCTACTGCGAGACATTGGACAGCCTGTTCGGCGAATACAACGCGCTCTCGGCGCACATGACCGAGCATCTGATCAACATCACTCCCAAGCCTGCCGACATGAAGCAGGATGCCTACGAGCGCACCCTGAAGGCCCGCGCATTCGACATCACGCGCTACCTGTTGCCGCTCGCCACGAATACCTCGCTCGGTGAAATCGTCAACGCGCGCACGCTTGAGACTCAGGTGGCGCATCTGCTCTCGCACACCCATAAAGAGGTGCGCGTGCTGGGTGGTTCGCTGAAAAAAGCGGCAACTTCGGCGGCCTATAACGTAAATGCCGAGTCGTTGCGGAGTTTGGTGGACGAGATCCGCAAGCTGAACCCGGAGTTGGGCGCTCGAGCGGAGCAGGAACTGCTTCACGAAGTTCGAGTCGCACCGACTTTAGTAAAGTATGCCGACCCGAATCCCTATGAAATGGAGACGCGCCGCGAATTGCGGCAGGCGGCGCTCGAACTGATGGCGCACGAGCAGCTTGCCCCGTCGAAGGCGATCGTCGATCTCTTGGATGAAGAGCCGCTGGAAGTAGAAATTGCGACAACCCTGCTTTACGAGCATTGTCATTTTTCCTATCGACAAATCCGCCAGGCGGTGCAAGTCGCCGGTGAGCGTCGTCGCCGCGAGATCATCGACCTTGGCCTGCGCCATCGCGGCAAGTACGACGAAATGTCGCGCGCCTTCCGCGCCGGGCAGCAATTCCGCTTCGACATTCTCATGGATACCGGCGGCTTCCGCGACATGCACCGTCACCGCCGCTGCATCCAGGTGATGCAGGGATTCACCACGCAACATGGCTACGAAATGCTCCTCGATCTCGATGATGCCGGAGTAAGCGTCCGTTTCGACTCGGCCATGCGCCGCACACAGGCTGCGGTGGAGAAACTCGCCGCACGCAAAACGCCCGAAGCGGAAGAGAATTCGCAGTACGCGATTCCTCTCGCCTACCGCAAGCGAGCCCTCTTCAAGATGGACTTCGCCGAAGCCGTCTACATCTCCGAACTCCGCACCACCCCGGCCGGCCATGTCTCCTACCGCAACGTGGCTTATGCGATGTATGAAGCCGTCGCGCGAAAGTATCCGGCGCTGGCCAAATATTTTCGCGTGCATGATGTGACGGCGCCGGTGGATTTGCTGCAGAGGTAATCCCCGCAATACTTGTTCTTTATTCCTTGTCGCAATAAGCTTGACTTGAAGCCCTATGCGACAAATAATCGCTGCGGCGATCTAATGTCGCCGTAATGCAGCGGAGGTTTCATGGCAACCGTTCCCCACCCTCCAGATGGCGAATCCTTCAGCATAGTGTTTGAACGGGAAACCGATGGTCGATGGCTGGCCGAGGTACCTGAGCTTCCAGGCGTCATGGCCTATGGCACTACCGAACAGGACGCTGAAGTGAATGTGACCGCTCTTGCTCTTCGGGTCATCGCCGACCGAACTGAGCAAATCAGAAAGTCCCGAAATCCATCCGGTTTTTGTGAGTACGTGGCCGAGCAGTAAAGCAATCCGCGTATATAGGGCCTTGCTCCGCATCGGCTGGAAACCAAGAACGGAGAAAAAGGAATCCCACGTGCAACTTCAAAGAGACGGATTTCCCAGCTACACATGGGCGTGGCATGACGGCGAGGAGCTCGGGCCAGTCGCGTTGAAGAAGATCGCCAAGTACACCGGACTGAAGCCAGAAGACTTGTAACGGACTGCGGCGCGAAAGTATCCGGCGCTGGCCAATTATTTTCGGGTGCACGATGTGACGACCCCGGTGGATTTGTTGCAGAGGTAGGACGTCAGAGTCTGTTGTCTGCGAATTCGAAAGGCCACACGGCGTATCGGAGACGTCAATGACGAGTAATGAAGAACGCGACTTAACAAGGCCCCAACTCAGAATCTTTCCCCACAGTCAGGCAGAATTCCAGTCGAAGGATCTCCTCATGACGTGGCTCCTCACCGGTCTTCGCGGCCGAGGCGGGGTTTACCATCTGACATCTGCTGATGCGGTGGCTGATCTCCCTCCCGGTTCAATTGTTCTCTTCAGATACGGTCATGAAATCATTGGGGAAGCAGTAGTTCGCAAGGGGAAAGAAACTGGAAGCACGACAGGTAGAACTCTATTGGGCGAGGAGGGGGAGTATGCAGCGCGAGTTACTTTTGCTCCGTCGTCGATTCGACTTTATAGTCTCCCACTGCCTGTGAAGCAAATCCAGCAGCATACGGAAAAGGACATCAGCAGCAGCGCACAGCCGTACTACAAACTCGAATGGGACGTCTACGGTCGCATCCTGAAGGAAGTTGTTTCTCGGAGAGACCAATCGGAGGGCGCAGAGGGCGCTTTCATCGCGAGCTAGGTTAATACGTCCATTGCCCTGGAGTTGCCATTGTTGAAGCGGCGATTTGTAGCAATCTCTAGATTTATCTTGATCCCGCCGGTCCCCATAGCTAGGATGTGACCGAGAACCATGCATGCCGCGCATCGTCAAAATCGCTCCCGAAATCGATGCCAAGCTCTATCAAGAACTCGTCTCCGTCGCCAAAGAGAACGGGCAGTCGCAGCGGTTTGTCCTAGAGCGGGCGCTGGAGCACTACCGGCACAACGTGGTCCCTTCGCAGCGCCTGGTGAGGCCTGAGGTCATGGCTGCCTATCGCCGCTCCAACGAAAAGTATCGGGAATTGTACAAGCGGCTCTCTGTTCGCCTCGAAAGCTAATCCCGCATTTCCTCTGTCATCCTGAGGCCGCGGAGTCCTCGGCTTCGCCGAGGACTCCCAACGAAGGACCTGTGCAGCTGGCTGGCACCATAGGCGCTGCCGACGAATCCATAGATCCTTCAGCCCGCAAAGAGCGCGGCTTTCAGGATGACAACAGGTAATGCGGTGCCCGTTTCGGAACGTTTTCCACTGTTTATTACATGATTATTCACTTGACAAAAGATAAACAGTGGCCCAGTGTGTTTCCTAAGCCGCATCCCAAAGCGAAGCGGCTAGGGAGGCGTGCTGTGACTATTGTTGCTGGTTTCAAGTGTGCCGATGGAATTGTGCTGTGCGCCGATACAGAGGAAACGTTTGGGAACGCCAAGACGAGAGTTCCTAAATTACAAATGTGCTATTCGTCAGACACCGATCATGCTGCCGATTTAATGCTAGCTCTAGCGGGCGCGGGCAATGGGCCTTGGGTAGACAAACTGATTGAGTTGGCATGGGCAAAAGTGCAAACGGCAACATCTTTTGAGGAAGCCTGTCAATTCGCGGAGGCTGCCATCAAAGATGCACACGAAGAATTCGGGAGAATCTTTCAGCCTGGATCAATGCCGGATGCCAAACTCGTCTATGGGATAAAAATGGACGGTAAGACCAAACTATTTAGTTCCGATGGGCCTCTTGTCAACGAACAAAAGCATTTCGCTGTTCACGGCTGCGGTGACGAGTTGGGAACTTATATCTGCAATCTCATGTGTCCATCGTGGTCGCGTCATTCTCTTTCGCAACTTGCAGTGTTGGCTTCTTACATCGTCTATCAGGCCAAAACCTATGTTCCCGGAGTGGGAGGAAGCACCCACTTAGGACTTCTAAGAAACGAGGGCCATTCTTCGGCTGATTTCGGCCATAGCGATAAGTGGATGGAGCAACACTTTGCCTATCTGGACGGTTTCCTTGGCCCCGCCTTTCTTGCCAGTTTCGACATAGATACGCCTGATTTTTTATCCGATGCCCATTTGGGCGAACTGGTAGACATGCTAAAACTCGGAAGGCAGGAAATGAAGGACTGGCGTCAGAAGGCTCTAGATTATGCAAAGGCAGGTCAGGAACTAATGGACAAGCAGAACAGAGCTAATTATCCGTGGAGGTATCGGAAGCCGGAAGTTCAGCAATGAACTTCTCTAGTGTTTCCGCTGTCTGTGCGTGGTTGGCAAGTTCGGTCAGCCATTCGTGGAAGTCGCTGGTATCTCGAACAGGCTGCCCTTTTGAGAGACGTGCAGTATAGACCTTCTCAGCCAGAAGGCGAAGGAAATGGGCGTATTCCGGCATCGGGAGATGCTAGCATACTTTCGGTTTTAAGAGTGCTTAGTATGCCTTGAACGGTAAAGGGTGCAACGTAGACGATTGCGGCATGAGAGCTAAACGAACTCTGTCCGTCAGTCTGAAAATGAGCGAAGAGGAATTGGAAAAGCTAACGAAGGCAGCAGATCATCTTTGGCCGAAGGCGCTTTTAAGCCGTTCGGCTATTGTGCTCGGCTTAGCCCTTATCGGGGCCGAAACAGTCTTGAAGAAAGGTAAGTGAGCTACGAAGTTAATTTCTCGAATGTGAGCACCGGGGCCGTAACCATATGACGCAGGGTATCCAAGAACAGAGTTTGACTCTTCCGGCGGTCGAAGCGGAACGTCATCTCATCAAGGTAGGCTTGCAGATGCTTTGCGCTGATCTTGTGCCACGAGCCGATGATGCCGCGCTTGAGCAGCGAAAATGCGGACTCGACCGTATTCGTGTAGACATCTCCACGGACGTACTCTTTCGCCTTGTGGTTCACGGTCTTGTGTTTTCTGCCGTGGATTCCAGCTTCGATCATAGCCGATGGGTAACCCGTCAGTTCGTCGGTGACGATGACTTCTACATCGGTGCTGACGTTTTCCTTGATGTACTTCGCCAGTGTGCCAGACTTCGCATCCTCAGCATGGAAGAATCGCAGATCGCCGCCGCGCTGCCGGATTCCGATGACAACTTCTTTCTGATTCTTGCCGTATTGAACTCCTTTTCCAGTCTGCTTTCCTCCGACGTAGGTTTCATCCATTTCGACCGTGCCAGTCAGCATCGGCTGATCGACTTGCTTCATTGCGTGCCGGATTCGATGACACAGATACCATGCGGTTTTGTACGATCCATTGTGCTGTCCCCAGATCGTGCGCTTAAGCTGGCTGGCACTCATGCCTTTCTTGGCCTCACAGAGCAGCAGGACAGCGAGAAACCACTTCTGCAAGGGCAGATGAGAGTCGTTAAAGATCGTGCCAGCAGTGACGGTGAATTGATAATCGCATTCCTTGCAGTAGAACAGTTGCTTTTCGGTCTCAAGCTCCGCCACTGGCCCTTTGCAGCGCACGCATTCTGGACCGTTCGGCCAGCGCAAGCGGACAAGCAATTCACGGCATTTATCGTCGGTGTCGAACAGGTTGATAACGTCAATTAGAGTCACAGGGAACCCCCGATGGATGAGAAGCAGAAACGCGCCGAGTTAAAGAAAGTACCGACTAGGAAGCTATTGGCGAGTATTAAAAGAGACTTGCGGAAGGTTATGCACGCCTCTCGTTCTGCCGCTAAACCCAAGAAAGGATGACTGTTCGCTTCCATGAATGACAGTATGTTCCCATAATGAACTTTTGTCAAGTGAATAATCTTGGTTTATTATTGAGATTCGCCTTTTATTCGCTTCTCTACGTATGTATAATCCGCCCAGACCCATTAACAATTACAAAGGAGCCACACTCCAATGGCGGATGAACGCGGCAAGGCAATCGAGATGGCGGTTTCGCAGATTGAAAAGCAGTTTGGCAAAGGGTCGATCATGCGCCTTGGGTCGAAGGAAGCGATCGTCCCCATCTCGGTGATCTCGACCGGTGCCATCTCGTTCGACGCCGCTCTCGGCGTCGGCGGCTTTCCCCGTGGACGCGTCGTCGAGGTCTTCGGCCCGGAGTCTTCCGGCAAGACCACCATCACCCTGCAAGTGATTGCCGAGGCGCAGAAGACCGGCGGCATGGCCGCATTCGTCGATGCCGAGCACGCGCTCGATCCCGCCTATGCCAAGAAGCTAGGCGTCGATGTCGACAACCTTCTGGTTTCCCAGCCGGACTATGGCGAGCAGGCTCTCGAGATCACCGAAGCCCTGGTACGCTCAAACGCCATCGATGTGCTGGTCGTCGACTCCGTGGCAGCGCTGGTCCCCAAGGCTGAACTCGACGGTGAAATGGGCGACAGCCACATGGGCCTGCAGGCGCGCCTCATGTCGCAGGCGCTGCGCAAGCTGACGGGAACGGTTTCGAAATCCCGCACCTGCCTGATCTTCATCAATCAGATTCGCGAAAAAATCGGCGTCATGTTTGGCAATCCCGAAACCACCACCGGCGGCCGCGCTCTGAAGTTTTATTCCTCAGTGCGCGTCGACATTCGCCGCATCGCAGCCATTAAAGATGGCGACGCAGTCACCGGCTCTCGAACCCGCGTGAAAGTCGTCAAGAATAAGGTGGCTGCACCCTTCCGCGAAGCCGAGTTCGATATTCTCTACGGCGAGGGCATCTCGCGCGAAGGCGACCTTCTCGATCTCGCGGTGAACAGCAACATCCTGGAAAAATCCGGATCGTGGTTCAGCTACAAAGGCGAACGCATCGGCCAGGGCCGCGAAAATGCTCGCCAGTTCCTCAAAGACAACAAAGACACCATGGCGAAGCTCGACACCGAAGTTCGCAAGTCCCTGGGCCTGATTGCAACTCCAGCCACGGCGCAACCTGCCGCCACGACAGCCCAGACCCCATCGCAAGGTGCCCGCGTCACGACCATGCCAACTGCAACGGATTCCGTGAAGGCGCCGATCGTGGCAGCGAGGCGCTAGTCGGAGTGACCGCGCTTGGGTGGAGAAGGTTGTCATCCCGAGCGAAGCGAGGGACCTTGGTGTTTGCTCGCGGCCCAAATCAGCGACGGTGCTAGCAGAAACCAAGATCCCTCGCCTTGCTCGGGATGACATTGCGTAGGAGGTTCCCATGACCGAAGAACGACGCTACTTCGTCTACATCATGGCCAATGCTTCAAAGAGGATTTACACCGGCATGACCAACAGCCTTCGCCGACGCGTGCGGGAGCACAAGCAGAAACTGACGCCCGGTTTCACGGCCAAGTACAACATCACTAGGCTCGTCTATTTCGAGAGCTTCGAGGACGTGAGGAACGCGATTGAGCGCGAGAAGCAAATCAAAGCTTGGACCCGCGAAAAGCGGCTTGCCCTGGTGGAATCCACAAACCTCAAGTGGGAAGATTTGTCGCGAGAGTGGATAAGCCGCAGACGTTCCGTTTTGTACCGAAGATCGCGTAAAGAGTCGCCGCCCAGTTTACCCAACTGCTCAGCTCCCTATCGGGTTGGCTAGACGATGGGTTGTCATCCCGAGCGCAGCGAGGGACCTTGGTGCTTGCAAGCACCGCCTCTACCTTGCGCGCCGAGCACAAACCCAACCCCGCCCCGAATCACAACCCTCACCGCGCAATTGCCATCCCCACTCCCTACCGCATAGAATCTTTTATTCAGCCCCGCCGTTTCCGCGAGGACCATTGAACAAAGTCAGCGCCCTTTATCCCGGTTCGTTCGATCCGCCCACCAATGGGCACCTCGACCTGATTGAGCGGGGTGCTAAGATTTTTGAGGAACTGGTGGTGGGGATTCTCAGGAATTCGGAAAAGATTCCGATGTTCAGTCTCGCGGAGCGCTTCGAGATGCTGAAGACGCTCACGGCGCACCTGAAAAATGTTCGCATCGAGACTTTTCACGGACTAATGGTCGAATATGCCAAGTCGATCGAAGCGACCTGTGTGCTGCGGGGTATTCGTGCGGTCAGCGACTATGAATATGAGTTGCAAATGGCGCTCATGAACCGCAAGCTCGAGCCCACGCTGGAAACGGTTTTCATGATGCCCGCCGACAAGTATTCTTACGTCAGCTCGCGCCTGGTGCGCGAAGTAGCGCAGGCGGGCGGGCCAGTAAGAGGACTGGTGCCCGAAGTGGTGGAGCAGAAGCTGCGCGAAAAACTCGAGCCCGTCTACAAATTTCATGACGAGATGCAGCAAGCCTCCTCAGGAAATTCCGGCGGAAAAGAAATATCCACGAAGAAGAGGAAGAAGAAGTCATGACCACGGCAACCACGGAAACACTGCGCCTCACCGACCGTATCAATCGCATTCAACCTTCAGCCACCATGGCGGTTGTGGCCGAGGCTGACAAGTTGCGCGCGCAGGGCATCGACGTCGTCGACTTTGGCGCGGGCGAGCCGCATTTTTCCACGCCGCAGCACATCAAGGATGCCGCCATCGCCGCGATTCAGGGTAACTTCACGAAGTACACGGCGGTCCCGGGCACCCCCGAGTTGCGCGATGCCATCGTTCACCGTCACGCGGTCGATTTCGATTCCGACTACCGCCGCGAAGAGGTCATCGCATCGACCGGAGGCAAAAACGCGCTGTTCAATGCCGTTCAGGTCCTCGTCGATCACGGCGACGAGGTCATTCTGCCCGTCCCCTACTGGGTTTCGTTCAAAGACATCGTGCGCTACGCCGGCGGCGAGTGTGTGCTCCTTGAATCGGACGAGTCGCAAGGCTTCCGGGTTACAGCGGAGATGGTTGCGCGGCTGATCACGCCGCGGACTAAGGTCATCATTTTGAATTCGCCGTCGAATCCCTCCGGCACCGTCATGAGCGCGGACGATCTCACCGAAGTCGTCCGACTGGCGCAGCAGCGCGGAATCTGGGTGCTCTCCGACGAGTGCTACGTCTACCTGAATTACACCGGACGAAATTTTTCCGTGGGATCGCTGCGCGAATACAAAGATCGCATCGTCGTGTTGGGTTCGCTCTCGAAAACTTACGCCATGACGGGCTGGCGCCTGGGATACGCCCTCGGGCCCACCGCGATCATCAGTGCGATGTCAAAACTGCAAAGTCAGTCCACGTCGAATCCCACGTCGATTGTGCAGAAGGCGGCGGTTGCGGCGCTGCGCGGTCCGCAGGAGTGCGTGGAAGAAATGCGGCGCGAATATATCACGCTCCGCGATCACGTAATCGAGGGCTTGCGCTCGATTCCCGGCGTGACCTGCACTTTGCCTGAGGGCGCGTTCTACGCCTATCCCAACATCTCCGCGTTCCTGGGGCGCAGCAATGTGAAGTCGGCGTCAGACGTCGCAGGACGGCTGCTCAGAGAAGCGTACGTGGCAACGGTTCCCGGCGAAGGATTCGGCACCCATGATCACATCCGCGTTTCCTATGCGACCTCGAAGGCAGAACTGGATCGCGGCTTGGAGCGCATGCGTAAATTTTTCGCGGAGTTGTAGTCGCAGGCTTCGGGTCTATTGAGTCACATTGCAGGGTCAGGTTTCAGCGAAGGCCGTCCGTTCGCGAACGGCCTTTTCTATTCGATCGTTATTCTGGAAGATCACTGTTCTGTAGATCGTTTTCTTCAGATCAACGTTCCGCAGATCGTCGTTATGGACAATCTCTATCCACTCTTGATGCTTCCGGAATTCAGCCCGCGCCCGTGGGGCACGCGCGATTTGTCGCCGATTTATCCTAATCGCCAGTTCGAGGAAAAGATGGGCGAAGCCTGGCTCACTGGCGACGATTGCAAGGTTGCTAACGGTCCGCTAACCGGGCAGACCCTGGCGCAGGTCAGCGAGAAGTATCGGCGGGAGATGGTTGGCGATGCTGCGCGTGATGCCGCGCGCTTTCCTCTGTTGCTGAAATTTCTGTTTCCCCATGAGAAACTTTCCGTGCAGGTTCACCCCGATGATGCGCAAGCCCGCCGCGTTTCCCAACCCTGGGGCAAAACCGAGTGTTGGTACGTAGCGCATGCCAAGCCGGGAGCGCAAATCGGTCTGGGCTTGAAACCGGGCGTGACGGTTTCGCAGTTGGAGCAAGCGATCCACGAGAAGCGCGCCGAAGAGTTGCTGAACTGGCTCAACGTCTACACCGGCGACATGATTTATGTTTCCGGCGGAACCGTGCACACTCTGGGGCCGGGCTCCGTGATTGTCGAGACGCAACAACAGTCGGACACGACGTATCGCTTGTATGATTATGGTCGCCCGCGCGAACTGCATCTCAAAGAAGGATTAGACGCGGTGAAGCTCGGCGTTTCGTCCGGAAAAGTTGTGCGGCCGGCGCCGGCGCAAATTCCCGGCAGCAACAATCGGCAGGGCTTGCTGGTTGCCGCTCCTTACTTTGTTGTGGATATGTTTGAGATCAAGGACGTGCAGGAATTGAGTACGCACGACGAATCCGGCAAAACTTCCGCGCAGATATTGGTTGCCATGGAAGGCTGCGGCGTGATAGAAACCGCGCGCGCCGAACCCGTGACTGTGGCGAAGGGCGATGCGATTGTAATTCCCGCGTCGGTGGGGAAATTTGTCGTGCGCCCGCAGTGGACGTTGGAGTTTTTAAGAGCGCGTGTTCCGGGGGCGGCGTTGCCCGAACCGGAAACGCGGATGTAGCGCGGCATCACAAACACTTTGGCCAAGAACCCACACTTTTATCCCGTGATACTCGCCGGCGGCCGCGGCACTCGCTTTTGGCCGTTGAGCCGAAGGAAGCGCGCCAAGCAGTTACTGGCGCTCGACGGCAAGCAGAGCATGATCCAGCAGACCGTGGCGCGACTTCTGCCGCTCGCACCCGCACGCCAATTTTGGATCATCACGAACGACGATCTTCGTCCCGCGATTCTAAAGCAGTTGCCAAAGTTGCCGAAGGCGCAAGTGTTGGCCGAGCCGGCGGGGCGTAACACTGCACCCGCGATCGGCCTTGCCGCATTTCTCTTGTTGCGCGAACATCCCGATGCGGTCCTTGGACTATTTCCTTCTGATCATGTGATTGCAGATGAAAAAAACTATCGCGCGACCATTGAACACGGCATCGGGATCGCAGCCAGCGGCGAAAACATTGTGGTGCTCGGCATTCGACCCACTCGACCGGAAACTGGATACGGCTACATCGAGGCGGGCAGCGTGTTTGCCGGCGATGCGCTGCGGGTGCGCCGCTTTACGGAAAAGCCCGACGTCGAGAAGGCCGCAGCGTTTGTGGCGGCAGGGAATTATTTCTGGAACAGCGGAATGTTTTTGTGGAGCGCTAGCACGCTGGTTAACGCCCTGCGCGAGCATCTTCCAAAAACCGCTCCCCTGCTGGAAGAGATCGCCGCAACCTTCGGCACCCGCAAATTTGCTGCGACCTTCCGAAAGCTCTATCCAAAATGCGCGAGCATCAGCGTTGATTATGCTTTGCTGGAGCCGCGCTCGGCGAAGGGCGAGCAAGCTTCGAACATCATTTGCCTGCCCGCCGATTTCGGTTGGAACGACCTGGGCTCATGGACCGCGCTGCACGAGCACCACACCGCGAAGAGCAGTCCGCGTGAGGGTAACCTTATCAATGGTGCCGGCGCATTTATCCTGAACGCCAGCGGAAATTACGTGCATTCCCCCGGGAAATTTGTCGCGATCGTCGGGGTAAATAATTTGGTAGTGGTCGAAACCGACGACGCTTTACTAATCACGACCCGGCAACAGGCGCAGGACGTCGGCAAAGTAGTGAAGTATCTGGACGAGAAAAAGCTGCACAAACTTACTTGAGTCGTTTGCCGTTAACCGCTCGTCGCAGGTATTTGTGACGCGCCCGCGACGAACGGCTGACGACAAACTAACAACCAGCGACTAACGACGACTTTTTCACATGCCTCGAGAAATCAAATTCGGAACCGACGGTTGGCGAGCTATCATCGCTGACGATTTCACCTTCGACAACGTGCGCCGCGTTGCCGGCGCGATCGCATCCTACGTGCTCAGGTACGAGGATGCGCAGAGGGGAATCATCGTTGGATACGACACGCGTTTCGCCTCGCAGAGCGCGGCACAGGCGGCGGGAGAAGTGATTGCCACAGCCGGCATTCCGGTGAAGCTGGCCAATGATTACACTCCCACTCCCGCGGTCTCCTACGCGGTGAAGAGCAGCCGCGCTGCCGGCGGAGTGATGGTCACCTCCAGTCACAATCCATTTAATTGGAACGGAATGAAGTTCAAGGGAAATTTTGGCGGGTCCGCGACTCCCGCGATCATGAAGAAGGTCGAAGAACAGTTGCGCGCCGGCGCGATGCCCCACGGTTCAAAAGCAGCAATCGAAGAAGTCGATCTCAAAACGCCGTACATTGCGGCGATTTGCCGCTTTGCCGACATGGATCTTATCGGCAAAACTAAAGCCAAATTTGCTATCGACTCGATGTACGGTTCAGGCCGCGGAGTTCTGCCAGCAATATTTCACGAGCGTGGTGTTCAATTCATCGCCATCCGGCAGGAGTTGAATCCGCTGTTCCCGGGGATCAATCCTGAACCCATCGAGCCGCACATTTCTCTTTTGCAACAAACGGTCGTGCGGGAGAAATGCGACGCCGGCCTCGCCACTGACGGCGATGCCGACCGCATCGGCGCAGTCGCGGAAGACGGCAGCTTTGTCGACTCGCACAAGATCTACTGCGTGCTTTTGTACTGGTTGCTCGAGCGCAAGAAGTGGACTGGAGACGTTGTCCGCGCATTCAACACGACGCGCATGCTGGACCGCATTGCTGCGAAATATGGGCGCAAACTTTACGAGACGCCGATTGGATTTAAGTACATCGCGGACGTAATGATGGAGCACGACATCCTGATCGGCGGCGAAGAATCCGGCGGCATCGGCTACTCACGCTTTCTGCCCGAGCGTGACGGAGTGCTGAATTGTCTACTGCTCGCCAATGCGATGGCGGAAGAAGGCAAGCCGTTGGGCCAGTTAGTTGCCGACCTGCAGCGCGAATTCGGGCCGCACTATTATGGCCGGCGCGATCTGCACATTCCAGACACGATCAAGCAGAGCGCAATTCAACGTGCGGCGTCCGAAGGCACAAAGAGCCTCGATCGATATCACGTGCTCAAGAAAGAAGATCTCGACGGCATCAAGTTTTTTCTCGATGCGCCCACCAACGGCAACGGAGCGGAAGCTTGGATTCTTTTCCGCGCCTCGGGCACGGAACCCTTGCTGCGCCTCTATGCCGAGGCCGCATCCCCCGAGTTGGTAAACGAAATCCTGACAACGGCGAGAGTTTTGTTGGAAGTAACTGAAGATACCTGCCGCCTCCAAAACTCCACATTTCTGGCAACGGGAATGCGATACTTCTAATTAAGCATGCCACTCGCAGATGTCACATCCTCGACCCCAGACTCGCCTGAGGCGCGTCGTTACAATCGGATCCAGCGCTGGCTGGGGATCGCCGATTTTGCCATCGGCACCGCATTCCTAATTGTCCTGCTGGTCACCGGCTGGACGGGTTGGTTGCGCGATCTGGCCTACCGCCGCGGATTTCAGAATTACACTCTTTCCGTCTTTCTCTATTTATTCTTTCTGCTCTTCATCAGTAAACTGCTTGGCTTAGGCCTCGACTACTACGGCTTCCGGCTGGAGCGAAAATTTCAACTTTCCAACCAAAAGCTTCGCGCCTGGCTATGGGACGAAGCCAAAGGCTTTCTTGCCGGCCTCGCGCTCGCCGGAATCGTTGTCGAGTTGTTGTATTTCATGATTCGCCAATTTTCCCAGCACTGGTGGCAGATTACCTGGGCGCTGTTCATGGGGTTGTTCATTCTCTTGGCCCAACTGGCCCCCGTCGTGCTGCTCCCAATCTTCTACAAGTTCGAGCCGCTGGACAACGAAGACCTTCACCGGCGGCTGGTACAACTGAGCGAACGCGCCGGCACTCGCGTGCGCGGCATCTATCGCTGGAAGCTCTCTGAGAAAAGCAAGAAAGCGAACGCCGCTCTCACCGGATTAGGCAACACCCGGCGAATTATCCTGGCCGATACGCTGCTGGATAATTATGCTCCCGAAGAAATCGAGGCCGTACTCGCGCACGAACTGGGCCATCATGTTCACCGGCACATTCTGAAAAGCATCGCGGTGCAGGCCGGGACTACCCTGCTTGGTTTTTGGGCCGCGAACTGGGTGCTTCACTATGCTGTCGACCGTCACATGTTCGAAGAGCTTTCGGACTTCGCGAATATGCCATTGCTTGCCATTACCGCCAGCGTGCTTTCCCTGCTGCTGATGCCGGCGCTCAATGCCTATTCGCGCTATAACGAGCGTCAGGCCGATCGCTACGCTTTTGAATCGATCGCCGACGTGCAACCCTTCATTTCGTCGATGAACAAGCTGGCGCAGCAAAACCTTGCAGAGCGCACGCCTTCCAGGTGGGTGGAGGTATTGTTCCATTCCCATCCGGCGATCTCGAAACGTGTGGCGGCGGCAGAAGCGTGGAGCCGCGTCCAAGGTGCAGGGCCACAGGCGTAAGTACTATCCGTTTCAAACTCAGCTAGCGCCTGCGCAGAATTTCGGCGACTCGCTGCAGATCTTCCTCTGTGTCCACCCCGATTGAGTCGTGAGGCGTCTCGCGCACATGGATCGGAATTCCGTTCTCCAGGAAGCGAAGCTGTTCCAGCCGTTCACTCTTTTCCAGGATCGATTCCGGCAACTTCACAAAAAGATCGAGCGCGGGTTTCCGGTAGGCATAGATGCCGAGGTGCTTAAAATACGCCGGCTGAGTACCATCACGATCAAAGGGAATCGTAGCGCGCGAAAAATACAGAGCGCGGCCGCTGGAGTCGTCGACAACTTTAACGGCATTTGGATTATGAATTTCTTCCGCTAAGCATGGGGTCTTCAGCGTTCCCACGCTGACTGCCGGATCCTTCATCACATCAATGAGCGTGGCAATTTGTTCCGGACGCACCATCGGTTCATCACCTTGCACGTTGATGTATACATCTGCTCCAATGGAGTTTGACACTTCGTGCACGCGCTCTGTTCCACTGCGGTGATTCGGCGAAGTCATCCGCGCGTTCCAACCATATCGGCCGCACGCGTCCATAATCTCCTCGGAATCGGTAGCGACAATCACTTCCGAGAGAAGCGGCGACGACCGAACCGCCTCATGCACCCACTCCACGAGAGGCTTGCCCGCGATCTCGCGCAACATCTTGCGCGGCAATCGAGTAGAGGCTAGCCGGGCGGGGATTACGGCGATTATTTTCATGAGAGCACCAGTTTCCCGTTTCGTCGCGCAACTGGCAAGTGGCGATTCGGGCAAACGCGATGGCAGGCGCTGTTTGACAGCGTTTTGCAATGACTCTTAGAATGAAGAACTGGACGTGACGCGCAGCTCCAGCTGTCGTGTCCATGGCAGCGAGAGTTCGCCCCAGGCGACTAATCCTCTCATTGCGTCTCCTAAATATGGCGGCGTAGCTCAGGTGGCTAGAGCGACGGTCTCATAATCCGTAGGTCCGTGGTTCGAGTCCACGCGCCGCCACCAAATCTGTCCCCCAGTCCGGAGGAATTGACATTCCCTCCACCCTCTGGAAACATGCAAAGGTCTCAACCGCAAACTTTATGGTAGGAATTCGCACTCGCGATCTACGCAAGGTCTACACCTCCGCTCCTCCTTTTGCTGCGGCCGGTTTTGGCTCGCCCGCAGGACGCGGGAAGGGTGAAAAGCAGCCGAAGCCGGAGATTATCGCGCTCAATGGCCTGTCGCTGGACGTTGCCGCAGGTGAAGTTTTCGGATTGCTGGGGCCGAATGGTGCGGGTAAGTCGACCACCGTGGGAATTCTAACCACGCGAGTGCGGCCGAGCGGCGGCGAGGCTTGGGTCGGCACACACGATGTCTGGAAAGAACAGGTTGCGGTCAAGCGCCTGATTGGAGTGGTGGCGCAGCGTCCCAACCTCGACTTCTCCTTAACTGCACGCGAGATTCTCTTGTTTCACGGCGCCTACTTTGGGCTCGACTCTGCAACCAGAGCATCGCGAGCCGAAAGCCTTCTGGATCGATTCAAGCTGCGCGACCGCGCCGAGCAGATGGTGCGCGGCTTCTCCGGCGGCATGATGCAGCGGCTCTCCATCGCCCGCGCCATGATGCACGACCCGCAGGTTCTTTTCCTCGATGAACCGAGCGCGGGTCTCGATCCGCAAACCAAATTGCTGCTGTGGGAGATTATTCGCGAATACAACCAAACCGGCAAGACGATCCTGTTGACCACGCACAACATGGAAGAAGCCGATACGCTCGCGGGACGCCTCGCCATTATCGATCACGGACGCAACATCGCGCTCGGGACACCGACCGAGTTGAAGGCTTCGGTCCCCGGCGGTTATCTGCTGCGTTTGCGTTTCGGTAATCATTTTGCCGAACTCATGCAACGGCTGCAAACATTGCCTGGAGTACGCGAGGTGCGCGCTATTGCGCAAAACGGATCTCAGGACGGCGAACAAACCGGGGTCGACCTTTATGCCGATCGCGGCGGTTCGCTGATTGCAGAGATCGCCAGCATGGCTTCTGCCGCCGGTTCGGAGCTGCGCGATGTGCACATCTCCGAACCCAGCCTGGAAAATCTATTTCTGCACCATACCGGAAGGAGCCTGCGGGAATGAACTGGAAGACATTTTTCGCCATGCTCGCGCGCGATGTCCATGTAGCTCGCCGCAACTTCATGGTTTTGCTGATGCAGACTTTTCTGCAGCCGCTGATGTTCGTGTTCATCTTCGGAAGAGTAATGGTCCGTAGCGGCTACATGCCCGAGGCCTACAAGAGCTTGCTGCTTCCCGGCATCATGGCCATCAGCATGGTGTTTACCGGGGTCTGGGCGGTAGCCATGCCGTTGATTACCGAATTCCAGTTCACCCGCGAGATCGAAGATCGCCTGCTGGCTCCCATGGAAATCTCCTGGGTCGCAATCGAAAAAGTGCTCGCCGGGACGCTCCAGGCGCTGATCGCAGGTCTGGTTGTGATTCCCGCGGCGTGGATAATTTTGCGCCCCGGCGTCTCTGTGACGGTGCACAACCCACTCACTTTCGCTTGCGTCACCTTGCTGGTGGCGCTGTTCTCCGCGTGTGGTGGTCTGGCCTTGGGCTGCAGCGTCAATCAGCAACACATCGGATTGATGTTCAGCATGGTTTTGACCCCCATGATTTTCTTTGGCTGCACCTATTACCCCTGGAGCGCACTCAATAGCTTTCCCATCCTGCAGAAAGTCGTGCTGGTGAACCCCCTTGTTATGCGAGTGAAGGCCTGCGCGGAACTCTTGTGCCCCAGTTCCCGCATCTTCCCTTGCTGGCAGTATTAATTGTGTTGACCGCGTTTGACACCTTGTTTCTCGTGGCTGGATTGCGACAGTTCCGCGGGAAAGCAGTCAGCTGAAACCAGAAGCCCTCTTAGGCCGCCACGGCAATCGATTCGAGTAACATCCCTGCTTTCTTGCACCTCCGAAAGTGGTTCCAAATCAAGTAATTCGAGAGATTACCGAAGTTTCTCGCAACGGCTGCAAATCATTGTTAATAAATCTGTTAGCTGTTTATCCTACGGTTGGGATACCCTCGCGCTCCGGTGAAGCGGAGCAGCGAAGGGTTGAATCGCACACCTATGTCGGCAACCACACAGTCGTGGAGAGGACTGTCCCTCGGCGCCCAGGTCTTTGTCGGCCTGGTGATTGCCGCGGGAATGGCCTCGCTGCTTCTCGCAGCGGGGCACCAGCGCAGCAATAATATCGCCGAGTTTATTTGCTACCTCGGCATCGCAATTCTAGCGTCACGGCTACGGGTAACTCTTCCCGGCATCACCGGCACGCTTTCGGTGAACTTTCTGTTCATCCTGGTGGGGATCGCCGAGCTTAGCTACTCCGAGGCGATCACTCTGGGCGCTGTGGCCATGCTCGCCCAAGGCCTGTTTCCCGGCAGGCCGAACGCGATCCAAGTGACGTTCAACGTCTGCGCTGGCGCGGTTTCAACGGCGCTGGCTTACTTCGCCTATCACAGCTTTCTAGCCAACGAACTCATTCCCAGCAAAGCGCTGGTTCTATGCCTGGCCGCTTCGATTTATTTTATTGTCAACGCGGGATGTACCGCCGCCGTAATCTCGTTCAGCGAACGGCGGGCGCTGGGGCGAATTCTCATCGATTGTTACTTCTGGTCCTTTCCTTACTATTTGGTCGGCGCCGGCATTGCAGGCGCAATTGGCTGGTTCAATCACGCGTTTAACTGGGAAAGCTCGTTACTCTTCGTGCCCGCCATCTACGTCATCTACCGCTCCTACCGTTTGTATTTGGGCAAGCTGGACGACGAAAAGCGGCACGTGGAAGAAATCGCCAACCTGCATTTGCGAACCATCGAAGCCCTCGCGCTCGCCATCGAAGCCAAGGACCAGACCACGCATGCCCACTTGCAGCGGGTTCGTGTCTACGCCATCGAGGTCGCAAAAGAATTAGGGATCAAGGGAGCCGAACTCGAAGCCCTTCACGCAGCCGCGTTGCTACATGACATTGGAAAGCTTGCCGTGCCGGAACACATTATTTCGAAGCCCGGCCGTCTGACCCCGGAAGAGTTCGAGAAGATGAAGATTCACACCGTCGTCGGCGCGGACATTCTGGAACGTGTTCGCTTTCCGTATCCGGTCGTGCCGATCGTTCGAGCCCACCATGAAAAATGGGATGGCTCAGGCTACCCCTTCGGATTGAAAGGCACCGAGATTCCGATTGGCGCGCGCATTCTTTCCGCAGTCGACTACCTGGACGCGCTGGCTTCCGACCGCCAATATCGCCGGGCGATGCCCCTGGATAAAGTGATGCAGCAGCTTTCGGCTGAGTCGGGCAAGTCATTCGATCCGAAGGTTGTGGATGTCCTGGCCCGGCGTTACAAATCCTTGGAGAACATGGCGCGTGCGCAAGCGAATTCGGATGACAACGTCGCTCTGCCCACCGAACTCAAGATCACGCGGGGAGATGCGCCGGCGGCCGGATTCGAGAATGCCACGGTAACGGATTCGCCGGGACGGGAAGCAACGTTCCTTTCCTCAATCGCCGCTGCGCGCCAGGAAGCCCAATCTCTGTTTGAGTTAAGCCAGGATCTGGGGGCGTCGCTAAGCCTTGGCGAGACGCTCTCCGTGTTCTCGGTAAAACTCAAACCGATGGTTCCCTACGACGCCATCGCAATTTATATCCGTCGCGGCGACGAACTGATCCCCGAATACGTAAACGGCGATAACTATCGCCTCTTTGCCTCGTTGCGTATTCCGCTCGGCGAGGGCCTCTCTGGTTGGGTGGCGCAAAACAGAAAGCCGATTGTGAATGGAAATCCTTCGGTCGAGCCTGGCTATCTCAACGACCCCGCAAAATCCAGCACCCTGCGCTCCGCACTGGCGCTGCCACTAGAAGGAGTGGACGGCGTAATCGGCGTTCTCGCCCTCTATCGCGCCGAGCGTGACGCGTTTACCTCCGACCATTTGCGCATTCTTTTGGCGGTGAGCGGCAAGATGGCGCTTGCCATCGAGAACGCGCTTAAATACCAGCAGGCAGAAAGCTCCGCGACAACCGACTACCTCACAGGCCTGCCCAATGCCAGATCGCTTTTCCTGCAACTCGATCGCGAATTAGCTCGCTGCAAGCGCGACAACATGTCGCTGACCCTGATGGTTTGCGACATGAACGGTTTTAAGCGGATCAATGACCGCTTCGGGCATCTCGAGGGAAACCGTGTGTTGCGCCTGTTCGCCCAAGCCCTGAAGGAAACCTGCCGCGAGTATGATTACGTCGCCCGCATGGGCGGCGATGAATTTGTGGTGATTGCTCCTGGTCTGGCCGCTGACGCCGCCGCAAAAAAGGTGGATCAGCTTCGTCCGCTTGCCCGCCAAGCTGGTTTCGATGTTTGCGGAGAAGACATTCTCTCTTTGAGTGTGGGCCTCGCCGTATCTCCGGATGACGGCAACGATGCCGAGCAGCTCTTGACTGAGGCCGACCGCCGCATGTATCTCGAAAAACAAAAGCTACCCTCGCAAAAAGATCAGCGGCTGCACACTCGCATGAAATGCCGGCTCACGATCGAACTGCACCCTCAGTCCGGCAGTGGACCGATCTTCGGCAATCTCATCGACATCAGCCTCGGAGGCTGCTACGTGGAAACCAGTGCTATTCTGCCGGCCCGTTCCCATCTCAAGCTGATTTTCTCCATCGACGATGCGACTCTCAGCGCCGAAGGAACGATTGCCAGAATCCATCCCGGCTCCGGCGTGGCCGTGCAATTCAAGGAGATGAGCCGCGAGTCGCGCGAAAAGATGTATCGCATCCTCGAGTTCGTGCAGAACACAACCACTCTCTACAACGACAGCTACATGCAGAAACTCTTCGATCGTTGATCGGGCTGTGGCTCATCAAGGTCGCTTGAAGCCCATCCCGCTACGCTCGTACACTTAAAGAATGCACGTCCACGGTCACGCAGGAGACGGTCCCAAGCGAGTGCTCAAGATTTCGCTGGGCGTAACCCTGGGCTATATTGTGCTCCTGGTTGTTGCCGGCATTCGCTCCCATTCGCTGGCACTGCTCTCCGAGGCCGGACATAATCTCTCCGATTTTCTCGCGCTGCTGCTCTCGCTGGTTGCGGTTTATCTACAATCACGTCCCGCGAGTTCAACCAAGACGTATGGCTATCATCGCGCGGGAGTATTAGCTGCATTGGTGAATGCCGTGTCTCTGGTCGCGGTCGCATTCTTCATTTTCTACGAGGCATTCCACCGCCTGCAGCATCCCGAACACGTTCAAGCCTCGGTGATGATGTGGGTCGCCGCCGCCGGCGTGGTGATGAACGGAGTGATCGCGCTCCTCCTGTTTCGCTCGGGACGGGGCTCCGCTAACGACGTCAACATTCGCAGCGCTTTGCTGCACGAGGTTGGCGACACGCTTTCCACCGCCGCCGTGATCGCCGGAGGCTGGGCCATCCTGATTACCGGCGATTACTGGATCGACTCCGCGCTCTCCTTCGGAATTGGCGTGCTGATTCTGTGGTCAGGATTCGGCATCGTGCGCGAGACCCTGAACATTCTGCTCGAAGGCACGCCCCGTGGCATGAAGCTTGAACTGGTCGAGACCGCGATCCGCTCGATCGATGGCGTCAACGATGTTCACGACCTCCACGTCTGGAGCATCGGCTCGGAAACTCACGCGCTCTCCTGCCACATCTCGATTGCCGACATTCCGCCCTCAGTCAGCGAGCGCATCCTTCGCGACGTGAAAGACCGTCTCCACCACAGCTTCCGCATCGACCACACCACTATCCAGTTCGAGTGCGTGGACTGTGAAGTCGCCCATGGCTGCGTGATGCCGGTAGGCGAGAGCGAAGCGCATCACCACAGCCATTGAGAATCACCGCTGTGAAGGGTTAGCGGCTTCAGAACATAGACTTCGTTATTTTCATCACGCCGTCCACGAGGCCGTTAACCTGCTCCGAAGTAGGCTCAGCCTTTTTGTCATGGTCGCACAAGTTGCGGAGGTCTGCGAGATGCTGGACAAAACGCCACGTAGGAACATCAATTACGTCCGCGCCTTTTAGAGCTTGGTTGAGGTCAGAAATGGTGGGGGATTTCTTTGCGATTTTGATAGCGTGATTTTCGCACACCTGCCCCAGATGCCGCTCCAAGACGACTCCAGCGACGGCGCCTGCGGCCCTCGCGAATCCGTTTTTCACAAGCTCCTTCGCTGCGTCCAATTCCGAATCGAGGAGATCCGCCTGAACCAGTTGACGAATGTCGAACAGAGAACTCTCGAAGCGGGCCCCTACCGACTTGAGTATGGCCAGCTGCTGCTGGAACTGCGGGATTGCGGCGTCAGGCCCGACTATTTTTTTCACTTGGCCATATGCGACGTCGCGAGTTACTGAGAGGCCCTGAAGGTAATCCAAGATTCTATAATTCTCCGAAGTAATCTCTTTGCGCGTTTTCGGCTTCTCGTAATGGCCCACGAAGTCCGAAAGTCGGCTAGGCAAGAGCTGTTCGACTACCACCCTCGCCTCCGAGTACCAAGACTGATAGGTTTCCCTGAACGAGGGTAGGTTCTTGAGGAGCTTCTTTAATGCCTCGTTGTTGTCTTTCTTCAGCTCACGTTCGAATTGTTCCGGGAAACACTCCGACTGCATAGCGAGGCTCAAATCCTCGCCCCTGTTCGTCAGGGAATCAAGGTCCTTCTTGTAGCGATCTAGATTCGAGGGCATTCTCGCTCCAAAGCGATCCAGTGCATTCTACGACCTCTTATCGCTGTTTCTCATAAATCTCCCGCGCCCGCTCAATCGTGTCCGCCTCCCTTGCTAATTTGTCCCGCCGCAGCCGCACGATGCGCGGAAAGCGCAACGCATACCCGCTCTCATGCCGCTCCGACTCCATCATGTTGTTGAACGCCACTTCCAGCACAATCTTCGGCTCAACCGTGCGCTGAAAGCCCTGATCGTCAATCGTGTGATCCAGAAACCACCGTGTCATCTCTGCAATCTCGACGTCGGTCAATCCTGAGTATGCTTTGCCGATATTCACCAGCCGATCTTTATTCGTATCCCACACAGCAAACGTGTAATCGCTGAGTACTCCCACGCGTTTGCCGTGACCGTACTCAACCGCGGTTACGACCACGTCGAGCGTGGCCAGTTCGCGCTTCATCTTCAGCCAGAATTTTCCGCGCTTTCCCGGCGCGTAAGTCGAGTTGAGATCTTTGATCATCAACCCTTCGTTGCCTCTCGCCTGCGCAGCGGTAAAGAGTTCCTCCAATTCGTCAGCCGACGTTACTCGAAACACCGGAGCCCGGATAGCAGCCGCCGCAACCTTTTCATCCTCAATACCAAAAATTAATTTCTCTTGTGAATTTCCTGCCTTGTGTTTTCTCTGTGTCTCTGTGTCTCTGTGGTGAAGAATTTTCTTTTCGGCTGAAAGCAGTTCATCCAACACCCGAGCCCGCTCCCGCAGCGGACGGTCAATCATCAACTCCCCGCTCGCATATAAAACATCGAAGGCAAGATAAGCAACGGGAACCTCCCGCAACATTCTTTCGCTCACTTTCTTCCGCCCCAGGCGCTGCTGCAACACGCTGAAAGGCCGCGCCCGTCCCAGGTTCCCCGCCTTCGCCTCAGCCGCGTCGCTAGGCCGCTCATCGACCACCTCTGCCGCGGCAGAGACACTCTCCGGATATTCCCACGCCACAATTTCACCATCGAGAATCGCTTCCTGCGGCAATCCCGCCAGCGCGCCCGGCAACTCCGGAAATGACTTCGTAATCTCATCTCTTGTGCGCGAAAAAAACTTTACGTCGCCGCCCTTCGAAACATGTGCCTGCGCCCGAATACCGTCATACTTGTCTTCCACCGCGGCCTCGGCAAAATAATTCAACCCTTCTTCAGCCGATTCAATCGGACTCGCCAGCATGAATCCCAACGGATGAAACAAACGCATGCTCGCCGTCGCCAGCCTGCCATCGATGGCAAGCCGCACCGTTTCTCCAATATCGCCCAGCAGCATGTTCGCCCGCTGCACCTCCGCCAGCGAGTGCCCGTACGCTCTGGCAATCGCGTCCTCGACCAGGCTTTCCTTCAGCCCAATCCGCAAATCACCGGTCATGATCTTCACAATGTACTTGGCTTCGAGCGGCGTCGCCTTCAACAGCAAATCCCGAACCAGCTCGGTTTTCGCCGCCGGCCCGCGCGCCGTGGCAATCCGTCGAAAGCTCCCCGCAACTTCGAGAACGCCGAGACCTTGCCCCGACCGCTCTGGCAGAACCTCCCCAGCCACAGCCCCCAAGTCCCCATGCTTTCGATACGCAGCGGCCAGCTCTGCTTCGTCTCTGCCGGAAAGTTCCCGAACCACCCGCCACAACAAAGAACCTCCCACCTGTAGCGTGGTCTCCTCCCACGTCGGAAACGCTCTTCCGGAGAGAAACACCGCCGACACCGCAGCCTCTTCTGCGTTCCGTGATTTCAGGTAGTCCGCCACGATCCCGGTCTTCAACAGCTTCTTGGTGGTGGCGGCAATCGCCTCGCAGCTTTCAGCCAGCTTTCGCATGTTGAGTTCAGAGGTCGTTTCGAGAATAAACGAAGAATCCACACGTTGCCGAAACTGGCGAATAGCTCTCTATTTCAAGCGTTTACCATTCCCGCCCACCGTAGGAGCGTGGCAATCGCTGTGGTACCCTAGTGTTTGGCGCGTTTCCGCGCCCGGAGCATCTAACCATCGTGCGTTCTCTGCGAAATTTCGTGCGTTTTCTCATCGCCGTCCAGCTTCTGCCCGCGCTCGAAAGCGGCGAAGAAACCCTGGTCGGCGGGCAAGCCGTGCTTGAGGGTGTAATGATGCGTTCCCCGCACGCTTGGGCCATCGCCTGCCGCAAGCCCTCCGGTGAAGTGGTCACCATGAGCGAACCCCTTGATCGCCCCTCGGAGAAGCACAAATGGATGGCCTGGCCCATCGTCCGCGGCGTGATGACGCTCGGTTACGCCATGTCCCTCGGCTACCGCGCTCTCCGCTTCTCCGCCAACGTCGCCATCGAAGAAGTAATGCAAAGCAACGAGCCCACTGAGAGGGCCGACTCAGAGAAGAACCATGTGGCCACGGGCGCCTCGCCCGTGCCGTCGAAACGAAGCGAGGCGGAATCTTCCACGAGCATAGCCACCCTAGCCTCACCCAAATCCAAATCCCGCGAAAAAGCCGCCACCATCAGCGGATGGCTCGCCGCCGGAAATGTAATCCTCTCCCTCGCGTTCTTCATCTTCATGTACAAATACCTGCCACTGCTGGCAGCTACGGAGCTGAAGAAGTACAATCCCGCCCTCGGCGGCCAGATTATGTTCAACCTGGTCGATGGCGCAGTGCGCCTGATCCTCTTCCTGCTCTTCATCTGGGGAGTGTCGCTGTTCCCCGACATCCGCCGCGTCTATCAATATCACGGCGCCGAGCACAAAACTGTATTCGCCTTCGAGAATGGCGATCCGCTCTCGACCAGCGCGGTGCAGAAATATTCCACATACCATCCGCGCTGCGGCACCAGTTTTCTCATGACCGTGATGCTGATCTCGATCGGCTTCTACATGCTGATCCCCTACACCACGTTCTGGGCGCGTTTCGCTTCGCGCATTGTCCTGCTGCCGGTAATCGCCGGAGTGTCGTACGAGGTGATACGCTTCGCCGCGAAACATCGCGGCTCTCTCTTCGCCCTGATGACCGCCCCCGGCCTCTGGCTGCAACGTATCACGACCCAGCCTCCGTCCGACGAGATGGCCCAATGCGCCATCACCGCCCTCGACCAAGCCATGGACCTGGAAAAAGAACGCGGCGGCGAATTGGTGATTGCCTAGCGGCCCCGCCGCGAAATCCTCTTCGAAATAGAGCTCTTTAAGGAAAGGCCCGGGAAGGGCACAACTGAAGTCGTGCCGCGTTAAACGCTCAAGGTATCATCGCGCTTTAGCGCCCGAGGTGAGCCGTGATGACGGTGTACGATAATCAAGCGCCCGCAAATGTCTCGGACATCTTGACGCGAATACAATTAGAAGTGCGACTCGAAACTGATCTCAATGTTTGAACGTCTCGACCAAATCGAAGCCCGTTACGAAGAACTCACCAGCGCTCTGGCCTCGCCGGATATCGTCAACGATTCGGCGAAATACCAGAAGGCCGCCAAAGCGCACAGCGAAATTGCGCCCATCGTCGAAAAGTACCGAGAATACAAAGACCTCACCCGCGGCATCGTCGAAAGTAAAGCCATGCTCGCGGACGAAAAAGATCCCGAGATGCGCGCTTACGCTCAGGAGGAACTTAATAAACTCGAGCCGCGCGTCGCCGGAATCGAAGAAGAGCTGAAAGTCCTGCTGCTGCCCAAAGATCCCAACGACGAAAAAAATATCATCCTCGAAATCCGCGCCGGAACCGGCGGAGACGAAGCGACGCTGTTCGCCGCCGAAATCTTCCGCATGTACACACGTTACGCCGAATCTCAGCGCTGGAAAGTAGAAGTCCTCTCATCCTCGGAGTCGTCGGCAGGCGGTCTCAAGGAAGTCATCGCCATTATCGAGGGGAACCGCGTCTTTTCGCAGCTCAAATACGAGAGCGGGGTTCACCGCGTGCAACGCGTTCCCGCGACCGAGCAGCAAGGACGCGTGCATACCTCAGCGGTCACCGTCGCGGTCCTGCCCGAGGCGGAAGACGTCGACATAAAAATCGAAGCCAAAGACCTGCGCATCGACACGTTCTGCTCCTCCGGCCCCGGCGGCCAGTCGGTGAATACGACATACTCCGCCGTCCGCATCACGCACATTCCTACGAACACGGTTGTCAGCTGCCAGGACGAGAAGTCGCAAATCAAGAATCGCGAAAAAGGCATGCGCGTGCTGCGCTCCCGTCTTTACGAGATTGAGATGGAAAAGCAGCAGCAGGCCCTGGCCAAAGAGCGTAAAGCCATGGTCGGCTCCGGCGACCGCAGCGAGAAGATCCGCACCTACAACTTCCCGCAGAACCGCCTCACCGATCACCGCATCGGCTTCACCATCCACCAACTGGAACAAGTGATGGACGGCAAACTCCAGCCGCTCATCGAAGCGCTAACCACGCACTACCAGGCTGAAAAGTTAAAGCAGGAAGCCGCCACCGTAGTTTAAGAGGGAAAGCAACGGGAACAAATGCCTTCCAAAGAAATGTTATGACAGACCTACCTTCAACACTCACTTCGGTTTTGATCGACCGCTTCACCGCAAACGCCGCCCGCGTTCACGAACTAGCCGCGCCCCTTGCCAACTCTCAGTTCTGGCAAAAGCCCTATCCTTACGGCAACAGCTTCGGCCACCTCGTCCTGCATCTCACCGGCAACTTGAACTATTACATCGGCGCGCAGATGGCGAATACGGGATACGTTCGCGAACGCCCGCGCGAATTCAACGACCCGAATCCACCCTCAAAAGACGAAGCTCTGAAGCGTTTTGACGAAGCCGTGCACATGGTTATCGCTGCCGTCCGCGCGCAATCGCCCGACGATTGGTCGGTAGAATATTCAGGGACCGGAACCGATGCCAAAAATCCTCTTGAAATGGTTGTGCAGTGCGCCGCCCACATGCAGCACCACATCGGCCAGATGATCTATCTGAGTTACGAGTTCGGGCGGCAAGCAAGAACAACCCCAGGCTGAGACCCAAGAAGCCGTGATGATGGCAAGCTGCCAGCTGCTGATCGAAGCGCTCACCACGCACCGCCGGGCCGAGAAGCTGAAGCAGGAAGCGGCCAGCGTGGCGTAGAGAACGGTACTTCGTTGCAGACGACCATTGACAAACGTGAGCGCGACTAGTATCAAATACCTAGCAAGGTTTAAATCTACCTTGCAATCGGGTCTGACCGACCTACACAAATGGAGGCTGCCGTGACTGGCAAAGCCGATGCAGCAATATCGCGTCTATTCTCCTCCGCGAACTCCCTCAACGCCGTCAGCGATCAACTCTCAAACCAAATAGCCGAGATCGAGACTGCCTTGGCTGCCAACAGAATCGGTGTGCCTGCGTGGGTCGAGGTGGATCGTTGGACCGAAGATGACAGCTCGCACGGGATCGATTATGTCGCCAGCCTTGGATACGACAAGCACAACGGCAAATGGGCGCTGCTTTACAGCGTCTGGTGCGAAGTGACAGAAACTCAAGACGTCTCGTTTCTGCGGGATACCTCGCGGCAAGTAAGGATCGGCTCGTTACAGAAGTTGCCGCTCTTGTTTGACAAGCTTGCTGAAGAGACGCAAAAGCTAACAGAGAAGGCGACGAAGAATTTGGCCGAGGCAAAGGCCATTACATCGGCTCTAAAAGCCAGCGGGCGCAAGTAGACCTAGGTTTGCGCCCGTAGCTCAGCGGAACGGTGGTGGGAGTGCCTTTGGTCGGGGTTCCCACAGGAGCCACCAAGAGCACCGGAATTCTAATCCGGAGGTCGCCAGTTCGAGTCTGGCCGGGCGCTCCCAAATTTTATATTCCCTTTGCGGTACACTTCTTCAGGGAGACTCGGACAGCCGACTGGTGCTCTCCTACGTATGATGAAATGGTTTTGTGCAACTCAAGGAAGCGCTAACCGCTGCCGTTTCGCACCTAGAGGCGGAACACGTTCCATCCCCGCGCATGAATGCGGAGCTTCTCCTCATGTTCACGCTCAACTCCGATCGGGCTTATCTCTACGCCCATCCGGAGCTCGAACTCGACGCCGATGAACAGCGTCGTTACGATGCTGCCCTCGCCGAACGCGCTCATGGCATGCCCGCGCAGTACATCACCGGCCACCAGGAATTCTGGGGCATGGATTTAATCGTCTCTCCCGCCGTTCTGATTCCGCGCCCCGAGACCGAACACCTAATCGAGACTGTGATCGAACTTGGGATCCCAGCCGCCGCAGAGCGGCGCAAGAATGCAGCCCACGGCGCAAGCCGTGGGATCAACGCAGAAGATAGGGAAGCTCCGGAGGAGCGAAAGAAGCCGGCCCTGCGCATCGCCGACGTGGGCACCGGCTCCGGTTGCATCGCATTGACTCTAGCCAAAGAACTGCCGCAAGCCGAAATCCACGCCATTGACATCTCTGCAGCAGCCCTCGAAGTCGCGCGCGCCAACGCCTCCCGCCACCAACTCGATTCGCGGATACGCTTTCACCAAGCCGACTTGCTCGCCGAATTCGAGCATAACTATTTCGACTTCGTCGTCTCCAACCCGCCCTACGTAGGCGAATCGGAAGAAGATCAAGTCCAGCTCGAAGTCCGCAAATTCGAGCCCCACGATGCAGTCTTTGCCGGCCACACTGGGACCGAGGTGCTCGCGCGCCTCATCCCGCAAGCCCACGCCGCACTCAAACCCGGCGGCTGGCTGGTAATGGAAATCAGCGGAACGATCGCGGAAGAAGTAAGACTGCTGCTTGCGGATTGGAAAGATGTTCAGATCAGACCGGACCTGCAATCGATTCCGCGCGTGGCACTGGCACGCAAGAACTAGCGCGGAACGCTTGCCGGCAATATCTCATCCACATCTACAATATTGGTGGGATATTTGCCGGTATAGCAAGCCGAGCAGTAGGAAGTTTTCTCGCCCTCGCCGCAAGCTTTCTTCAGCCCTTCGAGCGAAAGGTAAGCCAGCGAGTCGGCGCGAATATATTGGCGAATCTCGTCGACCGATTTATTGGCGCCGATCAACTGATTTTTCGACGGCGTGTCCACGCCGTAGTAGCAAGGCGAAATCGTAGGCGGGCACGAAACGCGCATGTGCACTTCCTTCGCTCCCGCGCTGCGAATCATGCGCACGATCTTGCGGCTGGTGGTACCGCGCACAATCGAATCGTCGATCAGCACCACACGCTTGCCTTCCAGAAGCGAGCGTACCGGATTCAGCTTCAGCTTCACTCCAAAGTCGCGAACGCTTTGGCTCGGCTCGATAAACGTGCGCCCCACGTAGTGATTGCGAATCAGCCCAAAGCGAAATGGAATCCCGCTCTCCGCCGCATAACCCACAGCCGCCGTCACCCCGGAATCCGGCACTGGCACCACGAGGTCGGCTTCCACCGGCGCTTCGCGCGCCAACTGCCGGCCCAGTTCTTCGCGGCTGGTCTGCACCGCGCGCCCAAAAACAATACTGTCAGGCCGCGAAAAATAGACGTGCTCAAAAATGCAGCTCGATTGCGGCGCGGCCGTCGAATAAAACCGCGAAGTAATTCCTTCCGGCCCTACCACAATCAATTCTCCCGGCTTTACGTCGCGTTCGTAAGTGGCTCCGATCAGATCGAAAGCGCAGGTCTCCGAGGCAAACACAATTGTGTCGCTTTTCTGTCCTTCCAGCGCTGGAATGCGTCCCATCGCCAACGGCCGGAAGCCGCGCGGATCGCGCGCTGCAATGATGCGGTCCGGGCTCATCACCACCAGAGAAAACGCGCCCTCCACTCGCCGCAACGCATCCGCAATTGCCTCAGGCAGCGTCTGTTCCCGCGAAAGCGCGATCAGGTGCACAATCACTTCGGTATCGCTGTTCGTCTGAAAAATCGATCCCTGGCGCTCCAGTCGGCCGCGAACTTCCATCGCATTTACCAGGTTGCCGTTATGCGCTACGCCAATCGATCCTTTATTCGATTGCACCAGAATCGGCTGCGCATTCAGCAGCGCCGAGTCGCCCGCAGTCGAATAGCGCGTGTGCCCAATCGCAAGCGCGCCGCGAATCCGGGAGAGCACCTCTGGGGTGAAAATATCAGCCACCGTGCCCATCGCTTTGTGGACGCGCGAAGTCAGCCCATCGGAGGTGACGATCCCCGCCGACTCCTGCCCGCGATGCTGCAGCGCATGCAGACCGAGATAAGCGAGCTTCTCCGCCTCAGGGTGAGCAAAAATCGCCACCACCCCACACTCGTCGTGAAATTTGTCAGCTCTTGGCATTTGGCAATTAGCTCTTAGCTCAAAAAATCCGGCAGTAGTGCAGTTCGGCCTTTTGCCGGCGTCATCCTGAGCGTAGCCGTTTTTCAGGCGTAGCGAAGGATCTCCCGCTTAACCGGCGTAAAGCGTCAACCAAACTGCGTCACCACCAAAAATTCGATCAGTCTGCTGCAACTAACTCCGCATCCGCTCGCAGCGCCATTTCCAAAGCGTTTTCGTACGCTGCTCTCAACTCCGAAACCGCCGCCGACACCACAACCTTCCCATCCAACGAAATCTCCAGTCGCTCGAAAATCGTCTCCCCCAGCACCTCCGCAACAATTCCGTGCTTCTCCGCTACCTGTTTGATTCGCGCGACGTTCCCTGGGTCGCAAGAGACCACAATGCGGCTTGCGTCTTCACCAAATAGCACAAACTCCGCGGGAAGCCCCTTCGACACCAGATTCACCCGCGCTCCAACCCCTTTTGCAAATGCTTTCTCCGCCAGCGCTACCGCGACTCCGCCCTCGGAACAATCGTGCACCGAATCCACCAAACTCTGCTGAATTAATTCGACCACGGCCTTCTGCAGCTCAACTTCTTTCTCCAGGTCGAGTTCCGGAGGATATCCCCACAGCGCGCCGAGAATCTCCTTGGCATAGTCCGACGACCCGAACTCGCTCTCCACATCGGCAATATCGGCTTCTTCGCCGCCGCGCAACAGCACAATCGTGCGTCCCGGCGAAACGAAATGCATCTTCGCAGTTTTGTGCACATCCTCGAGCGTGCCCACCACGCCCAGCACCGGAGTTGGATAAATACCTTCGCCCAACGTCTCGTTGTAGAAGCTGACATTGCCGCCGGTGATGGGAATCTCCAGCTCCTCACAAGCTTTCGTGATGCCATCGATGGTTTGCGAAAACTGCCACATGATGTGCGGCTTCTCAGGGCTTCCGAAGTTAAGGCAATTCGTCGCACCCACGGGAGTCGCCCCTGAGCACGCGACTTTGCGCGCGGCCTCGGCAACGGCGTGCATTGCCCCCAGCCGCGGATCAAGATAGCACCATCGGCTGTTGCCATCGAGCGCCATCGCCAGCCCACGCTGTGGAGCACCCGGGTTCGGATTCTTGATGCGAATCACGCCCGCATCGCCCGCACCCGGCGCTTCCACCGTATTCGTTTGCACCATGTGATCGTATTGCTGCCAAACCCAACGCTTGCCACAGATGTTCGGACTTGCTAGAAGTTGCTTGAGAGTCTGCGTGAAATCTTCGACTCCGTTGAGTTGAATGTGCGCTGGCATCTCCCGCGACACCGGCGGCTCCCATCTTGCCAGAGGACGCTTATACACCGGTGCATCATCAGTCAGCGCCTGGTTTGGAATTTCTGCGACCACTTCGCCGTGATGAAGCACGCGCAGTTTATTGTCGGTCGTGACCTTGCCCACCTCGACCGCATCCAGACCCCACTTTTCGAAGACGCGGAAAACTTCCTGCTCGCGGCCTTTCTGCGCGACCAGCAACATGCGCTCCTGCGATTCGCTGAGCATAATTTCATAGGCGCTCATGCCGGTTTCGCGCTGCGGTATGCGATCCAGTTCAATCTCAATTCCCACGCCGCCGCGCCCGCCCATCTCGCAGGTCGAACAAGTCAGCCCCGCCGCGCCCATGTCCTGTATGCCGACAATCGCTCCCGTCCGCATCGCTTCGAGGCAAGCTTCCAGCAACAACTTCTCGAGAAACGGGTCGCCGACCTGCACATTCGGGCGCTTCGCCTCCGAGGCTTCACTGAATTCTTCGCTGGCCATCGTCGCGCCGTGAATGCCGTCGCGCCCCGTCTTGGCACCCACGTAGATCACCGGATTGCCTTCGCCCGCCGCGCGCGCATAGAA
The DNA here is from genome assembly GCA_963771965.1 of uncultured Acidobacteriaceae bacterium. GTDB lineage: Bacteria > Acidobacteriota > Terriglobia > Terriglobales > Acidobacteriaceae > Sulfotelmatobacter. The sequence goes on along the minus strand of CAVYVM010000010.1, from coordinate 311,984 downwards.
AATTTCATCCTTGCGCACCAGCCCCATGGCAAACGCGTTCACCAGCGGATTGCCCGAATAGCAAGTCTCAAACTTCGTCTCGCCGCCCAGGTTCGGTACTCCGAAACAATTGCCATAAGAAGCAACCCCGCTCACCACGCCTTCAAGAATGGAATGATTGCGATGAATCTCCGCTTGCGTAGCGGCGGACGCATTCGTCCGCCCGCCGACACTTTCCTTTTGCTCCCGGACGAATGCGTCCGGGGCTACGTGTTTCGTAATCGGCCCAAACCTCAACGAGTCCATCACTGCCACCGGCCGCGCTCCCATGGTGAAGATGTCGCGCAGAATTCCGCCCACGCCGGTGGTCGCGCCTTGAAACGGCTCGATAAACGACGGATGATTGTGCGACTCAATCTTGAAAGCGCACGCCCAGCCGTTGCCGATGTCGATGATGCCGGCGTTCTCCCCCGGTCCCTGCAGCACGCGCTTGCTGCGCGTGGGCAGCCGCTTCAGGTGCACGCGCGACGATTTGTAGGAGCAGTGTTCACTCCACATCACGCTAAAGATGCCAAGTTCGGTGAGTGTGGGCTCGCGGTGGCCGAGCAACTGCTTAATTTTTTCGTACTCATCCGCAATGAGGCCATGTTGCCGGAGGGTCTCCGGGGCAAATGCAGGAGTTGTGGAAGTGGCCATGGAAGACTTCTATTGTCTCATTTTGGGGCCTCTCTAGAAAGCGAGAGTTTCGATCTCAAGTATCAGGTCTTAGCTCATCCTAAGACCTAAGACGTGACCTGCCTACCTCCGGCTTCCGGTAAACTTTCCCCGAGATGAAATCCATCATCGTTGGCACCGCCGGCCATATCGATCATGGCAAAACGGCGTTGGTGAAAGCATTGACGGGAATCGACGCCGACCGACTGGAAGAAGAGAAGCGTCGCGGCATCACCATCGACCTCGGTTTCGCGCATATGGACTTGCCCACGCCAACCGGCGAAACGTTGCGCCTGGGCTTTGTCGATGTTCCCGGCCATGAACGTTTTGTCCGCAACATGCTCGCTGGCATTGGCGGCATCGACCTTGTCCTGCTGGTCATTGCCGCCGACGAGGCAATCAAGCCGCAGACCCGCGAGCATTTCGATATCTTGCAACTCCTGGGCGTACGGCGGGGCATCACCGTCCTCACCAAATCGGATGCAGTCGACTCTGAGACGCTCGATGTCGTAAGGCTGGAAGTGGAAGAGTTCCTGCGCGGCACATTCTTGGACGACCCAAATTCGATCATCGCCGAGAGTTCCTTGACCGGCGCTGGATTGGACGAACTCAAACGCGCGATGTTCACCGCCGCAGCGGACGCCCAACCTAGAGATTCACACGCACTCACGCGCCTGCCGATCGACCGCGTCTTCACCATGAAAGGCTTCGGCACCGTAGTGACGGGAACTCTGATGACGGGAGCGATCCGCCGCGAGGATGAACTCGAAGTTTTCCCAACCGGAAGCCGCGTGCGCGTGCGCGGCCTGCAAGTTCACGGACAAACAACAGACATCGCCGGTGCTGGGCAGCGCACCGCGGTTAACCTGGTGGGGGCGAGCACGGAAGATTTGTCGCGAGGAATGACCCTAGCACCGCCCGGCGCATTCGACACAACGCGGCGCGCGGACGTGAAGTTGCGCCTGCTGCCTTCGGCGCCGCGTCCCCTGAAAGACCACTCGCGCGTGCATTTTCATTCCTACACGATGGAAACCGTTGCGGAAGTTGCCCTGCGCGAGACGAAGCAAAAGCAAATTGCTCCCAGCGAAGAGGTCTTTGCGCGGCTAAAGCTGCCCGAAGCCGCATTGCTTCTGCCGGGAGATCGATTCATCATCCGGCAGTTTTCTCCGGTTGTAACGATCGGCGGTGGAGTGGTTCTCGATGCCGCACCGTTGCAACGCATACCGGAACACGCCGACTTCCTGAACATTCTCGCCGGCAACGATGCTGAAGCAATTCTAAAGGCACGGATTGCGCGCCGAACGCACGAGGGAATTACGATGACAAAGCTGGTTGCGGAGACCGGCTGGCTGAGAAGCGTGATCGAAATACAACTGGCGCAAGTGCTGCGGCAAGGTCAAGTTCTGCGCATCGGCGATCGATTGATCGATGCGCCCGCGATTATCGGCCTTCAACGGCTCACCCTCAAGAAGCTTGACGACTTTCACAAGAAGAATCCTCTGGTCGGCGGCATTGCGAAGGAAGAACTGCGCGAACAGGTCGGTGCATCAACCGAAGTGTTTGGCGTAACCTTGGAAATTTTGCTTCGCGAGAAAAAAATCGAAGTTCCAAGCGATCTGGTCCGCGTCTACGGGCAAGGCGTGGTCATGAAAGATGAAGAAGCCGAATCAAAGAAAACCATCGAGGACGCATTTGCTTCCGCCGGATTGCAAGTTCCCGCTCTGCAGCATGTGATTGCAGGCCTTAAGGTCGACCGCGTCCGGGCGCAGAAAATCGTGACCTTGCTGTTGCGGGATAAGGTTTTGATCAAGCTCTCCGACGAATTGGTTTTTCATCGCGGCGCGCTCGAAGCTTTGAGGCGGCAGATGGCGGCATACAAACTGCAGTCTTCGAAGATCGACGTGGCAAAATTCAAGGAGCTAACGGGCATAACCCGCAAGTACGCAATCCCCCTGCTGGAATACCTGGATCGCGAGCGCGTAACAAAACGAGTAGGCGACGCAAGAGAAATCCTGTAAAGCAATCCGAGGTTTTCAATCACTCAATCTCTCAATGACTCAATTCCTAGATTTTTTCCTCCGGAAATTCCAATTCCAGACCAAGCGGATCGGTTACCCGGTTGGTGAGATTGGCCAACCCCGCCAGCATATGGAGGTCGACAATCTCCGAGTCGGGAAAATGCTTCTTGAGTTCGTCAAAGTCAGATTGATCAATCTCACGTGGCGTCCGCGTCACCTTCTCGATATACATCAAAGTGGCCCGCTCTTTTTCACCGAAGCGCGAATAGTCGCCCACCTTCAACGCCGTCCAGTCTTCCGCGGTAAGGCCAGCGCGCTTCGACGATGCAATGTGGTGCTGCGTGCAGTATCGACATCCATTAATCAGCGAAATACGCAAATAGATAAGCTCGTATAGTTTCCGGTTCAGCGACTTCCCCACGCTCCCATAGAAAATTAGAAAATTCTTAAGCATCTCGGGGCGATGAGCCAGCGCCTTCTGAATATTCCCTGGCTTACCGCGAAGCGTTGTTTCATAAATCTCGCGGACGTCCGGAGATGCAACTTCCGGGGCAATCAAGCTAATGCGCGCCATCGAATTCCTCCTCTGAACTGGCGAGTGGAAATACCTCATGATAGATGAATCGCGGGTTCTTCTCTGATGTATTCTTCCTTCTGATGGTCCTGATTCGTCCTGCGACAGTTCACGATGTGCCGCTTTTGCGTACGCTGATCCGCGAACTGGCGGAGTTTGACACGAGTTGGAGCTTTGCGTGCTCGAAGAGACCAACCTGTTGCAGGATGGGTTTGGCGCGAATCCCTGTTTTCGCGCGCTGATTGCAGACTGGGATGGGCAGACTGTAGGGTACGCTCTCTTTGTTTGGCTCCTACTCGACCTGGGCGGGGCGGAGATTGTTTCTAGAGGATCTGTTTGTGCGAGAGCCGTTTCGCAGCCGCGGGATTGGAAAGGCGTTACTGGCTTCTGTCGCACGCATTGCGATGCGGGAAAATCGTTACGGAGTGCAGTGGGAGGTGCTCGACTGGAATGAGAAGGCGATCGAACTTTACAAGTCTTTGGGGGCTGAGTTCCTCGACCAGTGGCGGCCGGTGTTGCTGAAGGACGGCGCACTGCGACGGCTGGCAGAGAAGGCATCGTGAGCGCACACGTTCGTATTATCGGAGCCGGACTGGCTGGCTCGGAGGCGGCATGGCAGTGCGCGCGTCGCGGAGTCGAAGTCGAATTGTTCGAAATGCGCCCGGCGCATTCGACTCCCGCGCATCAGACCGCTGACTTTGCAGAACTCGTTTGCTCGAATTCCCTGAAGTCGGATAGCGAAAATACCGCACCGTGGCTCTTGAAGGAAGAAATGCGGCGGGCAGGTTCGCTGCTGTTGCAGATTGCCCGCCAGTGCGCGGTTCCGGCGGGGCATGCTCTGGCTGTGGACCGCGTTGTGTTTGCGGCGAAGGTCACTGAAGCAATTTCGCAGGAACGCCAAATCACCGTCCGGCGCGAAGAAGTAGCCACTCTCGACACTGGAGATCAAATCACCATCGTGGCGACCGGGCCCCTGACCTCTGAGGCCTTGGCTACGGAGATTACCCGCCTAAGCTCGTCGAAGGAAACGCCAGGATCCGAACCCGGTGCCCCCCGCGTCTCACAAAATCCGCGCCTGTACTTTTACGATTCCATCAGTCCAATCGTCGAAGCGGATTCGATTGACATGTCGCGCGTGTACATGGCAGCGCGCTATGACAAGGGTTCGGCAGATTACATCAACTGCCCCATGACCCGCGAGGAATACGATGGTTTTTATGACGCCTTGCTTGTTGCGCACTCAGTAGAGGAGCGTGACTGGGAGAAATTGAATTACTTCGAAAGTTGCCTGCCCATTGAGGAAATCGCGCGCCGTGGACGCGACACGCTACGCTTCGGCCCAATGAAACCGGTCGGACTAAAAGACCCACGCACCGGAAAGATGCCTTACGCAGTAGTGCAGCTGCGACAGGAAAATCTGCGCGCGGACTCCTACAACCTCGTGGGCTTCCAGAACCATTTGAAGTTCGGCGAGCAGGCGCGCGTGTTGCGCATGATTCCCGGTCTCGAGAATGCCCGCTTTCTCCGCTACGGCCAGATTCACCGCAACACCTATATCAACGGTCCGTCGTTGCTGAAGGAAACCCTGCAGATGAAGGCTCACCCTCAAATTTTTTTCGCCGGCCAGATTTGCGGCGTGGAGGGCTATGTCGAATCGATTGCGACCGGCTTAATGGCTGGCATGCATGCAGCCGCCATCGCCCTCGGCGAGCATTCCTTGCCGCCTCCGCGAGCTTCCGCGTTCGGATCTCTGGTTCATTACGTTGCTCATGCCGACCCCTCCAACTTTCAGCCCGCGAACATCACCTTCGATCTTTTACCCGCGCTGGAGAAAAAGATTCGCGACCGCAAGGAACGTCACCGCTTGCAATGCGAGCTGGCGCTTCGTGAATTCGATTCCTGGGCGGAAAAAGTCAAGATAATGGTGGCGACTGGCTGACTTCTCCGAGACAGAAAATAGCCATGGCAGCACAGATTGAGATTCGTCGCGCTGCTCCAGAAGACGCGACCGCAATCGCGTCGTTACTGTATGAGGCATTCGTGGAGTTCAAACCCCTCTACACGGATGGAGGCTTCTCCGCGACCACGCCGAACGCAGCTCAAATTCTAGTGCGCATGCACGAGGGTCCAGCTTGGCTGGCGATGTACAGCGATATTACCTTGGGAACCGTCGCCGCGCTTGTAAAAGCTGAATCTGCCTATATTCGAGGTATGGCGGTTCTGCCTTCGGCTCGTGCCTCCGGGGTCGGCACGGCTTTGCTGCGGCATGTCGAAAATTGGGCCGCCTCGCAGGGATGTTCTTGCTTATTCCTCAGCACCACGCCGTTTCTCACCGCAGCCCTTCGTTTCTATGAAAAATTCGGTTTCCGGCGCACCGCCGAAGGCCCGCACGAGTTAGCCGGTACGCCGCTTTTCACCATGGAGAAAAAACTCGTCGGCACAAAGTCCTTCGAGACCAGCTAAAGCGGTCAAACCCTTACACCTCATCCCTCCCATATCACACATCTCTCGGCTCAATTTTCTTTGCAACTAAAACCTTCCGCGATACGTACCAATAACCAGGGACAAAACCGTTGCCGGGCTTACGTTCCCGGTCGGGTCGCGTCCAATGAGTGAAAGCGGTCGAACCCGCGTAATGACGCTACGAGATCTCCTTACCGATGTTTTGCGAACGTTGTGGTCGCATAAGCTGCGCGCCTTTCTCACCATGTTCGGGATCGCCTGGGGAATCGTATCGATCGTGCTGATGGTGGCGGCTGGCGAGGGCTTGCGCAAAGGTCAGGAGGAGCAGACCAAGAATCTCGGCAAGGATGTGATGATTGTCTTTCACGGTCGCACCAGCCTGCAGGCCGGCGGAATGCACGCGGGCCGCCTCGTGCACTGGGAAGATGAGGATGTTCCGGTAGTGCAGTCCGAAGCCACGGATTGCGAACATGCGATCCCCGAGCTTGAGCAGCAAACCGTTGTCACCCACAGCAATTTCAACAATGCCTCCTTCACGGTAACCGGTTCTTATCCGGAGTTCGGCTCCATTCGCAGTCTGACCGTGGGCCTGGGACGTTTCTATGACTGGGACGACATGCACGATTCGCGCCGTGTCGCTTTCCTTGGCTCGGATGCCTCCAAACAGCTATTCCCGGGCCGCAATCCTGTCGGCGAAAATGTTTATCTAAACGATTTTCCGTACGTCGTCATCGGCGTAATGGCCACCAAGAAACAGGACTCCAGTTATGACGGCTGGGACGTAAACAAAGTCTTCGTCCCGTTCTCCGCCATGCGGCGCGATTTCCCCGACAAACCTCCGAGCACGTCCACCACCTTCGATCAACTGCTTGTGACGCCGAAATCGTTGGAGCAGCACGAAGCCTGCAAGCATGAGGTACGCGTCTCTTTGGCTCGCATGCACCGTTACGATCCCACCGATAAAGAAGCTTGTCCCATCTGGGATACGGTTCAGGAGGCGAAGGCCTTCCGGCAGATGACCGACGGCATGAAATATTTTCTCGGCGCCGTCGGCGTTGTCACCCTCGTGCTCGGCGGTATCGGCGTGATGAATGTGATGCTGGTTGCAGTTCGCGAGCGCACCCGCGAAATTGGTGTGCGCAAGGCGCTGGGCGCTCCCTCTGCCACAATTCTGCGGCAGTTCTTTATTGAAGCTTTGATTATTGCCCTGCTCAGCGGCGCAATCGGTTTGGGTGTCGCGTTTGGTTTTTGCGCGCTGGTAAATCTTTTGCCGATGCCGGATTTCTTTGCGGGCCTGATCCCCGACTGGACCTCCGGCCTGATCGCAACCGTCCTGCTGGGAACGGTTGCGGTGATCGCGGCGCTGTATCCCGCGCGCAGAGCCGCATCCATCGACCCCATCGAGGCCCTGCGCTACGAGGCGGGTGGGTAGGAAGGATTGAGCGATTCTGTGCACCCATCATTGTGCGATTGCAGGTTTTTCAATCGACAATCACTAAATCGCCCAGTCACTCAATTTGATTTTTTATGCCCTTTGAGATCATTCACGAAGCCTGGATCGCGCTGAAGCGCAACCTGACGCGCAGCTTCCTCACCATGCTTGGCATCGTCTGGGGAATCGCGACCGTCACCTTGCTCATCGCTTATGGCAATAGCTTCCGCAGCATTCTGGTTCACGGCTTCGACGCATTCGGCAAAAGCGTGGTGATCTGCTGGCCGCAGCAGACCAGCGAGCAACCGGGCGGCCAGCGCGCCGGCAAGAAGGTTGTGGTCGAACAGTCTGACGTCGATATGGTGATGGCTACCGCGCCCCTCGTGAAACACGTGTGCCGTGAAACCGTGAATCGACCGGGAATCGCGTACGGCGACCGCATCGTGGGTACCGCCGCGATTCGGGGAGTTTGCCCCGAGTACGGAGAGATGCGCAACGAAGTCCCGTCTGAGGGCCGCTGGATCGATGCCGCCGACCAACTCGAAAGGCGGCGCGTGATCTTTCTCGGCGGACGCGTCAAAGAACAACTATTCAGCGGCCGCCCGGCCATAGGAGAAACTGTCGAAGTCGGCGGCGTGCGCTTCACCGTCATCGGCGTGATGGCTCGCAAAATCCAGCTCAGCAATTATTTCAGCAGTGACGATGACTCCGCATGGATTCCCTACTCGACGGCCGGCGATCTGTGGAACACGCGCTACGCAGCCGTGCTCATATTTGAACCAATCGCGCCGCAGTTCGAAAAAAAAGCCATGGCGCAGGTTCTGGCGGCGGTCGCCACGCGGCAACAATTTTCGCCCACCGATCCCAAAGCTTTCCAGATGTTTGGGCGGGATGAGTTTCGTCCCGTAATCGATGCTCTCACCATAGGCTTGCAAGTGCTGCTCGCTTTCATTGGAACTCTCACTCTGGGCATCGGCGGCGTGGGCGTCATGAACATCATGCTCGTCTCAGTCGATGAACGAATTCGCGAGATCGGACTTCGCCGTGCTCTGGGCGCAAGAAAACGGCACATCAAGCTGCAGTTTCTGGCCGAGACTTTGTTGATCATGTTGCTCGGCGGAGCTATCGGCGTGGCCTTGTCCTACGCAATTGCCGCTGCCGTCGGCACGCTGCCCATGATGGGCCCGCTCTTTGAAGACGATTCCGGCCAGGGCGATATTCACCTGCGGATCTCTTTGATGACCGTCCTGCTCTCCAGCGCAGTTTTGCTGGTCGTCGGCGTAATCAGCGGACTCGTTCCCGCCCTTCGCGCCTCGAAGCTCGACCCCGTGGAGGCGTTGCGCTATGAATGATTCGACGATTCGCGTCAGCTTCAGCGATTGGGAAAAACAGCACGGTCTCACTCTCCGATTTGATTTGATCCCAGGCGCATTTCGCAGTACCCTGCTGAATCATTCGTACTCGAGGTGATCCTTGCCAATCTCCGCTGCTGACTCGATCTCTCTGGCCTTTGAGCACACTAGGAGGCAGCTCTTCCAACCCTTCCGGTTTGGTCAATGGATCAAGCTCGCCTTCGTCGGCTTGCTGGCTGGCGAACTCGGCTCCAGTGGCGGATGCAATCGCTCCAATTTTTTCCCTACTCGCCCAGGCGCAGAGCACTCTCCTTTCCCGCACTTCCCGGCAGTCGATCTCGCACTCCTGGCCGGTCTAATCGCGGTCATCGTGATCGCCGCCATCGTAATCGGCATTATCTTCATGTACATCAGCAGCGTGATGCGCTTCATTCTGTTCGATAGCGTACTGGCGAAGCAGTGCCACATTCGCGACGGCTGGATGCGCAGGCAGGGCCCCGGGTGGCGATTCTTTTTATGGAAGTTGTTCTATTTATTCGCGACGCTGGCAGGCTTTGCCGTGCTGCTCGGAGTTCCCGCGGCCTTTGCTTTTGGGATGGGTTGGCTGACAGCGCCAAAAGAGCACGTGCTCCCGCTGGCGCTGGGTGGAATTCTTCTCTTCTTCGTCCTGCTGATTTTCGTCGTCGCCCTCGCGGTAATTTTCGTGCTCACCAAAGATTTCGTCATACCGCAAATGGCCCTCGAAGATATCGGCGCATTCGAAGGCTGGCGTCGATTATGGCCCATGATCGAAGCCGAAAAAGCCAGCTATGCCGGCTACATCGGAATGAAGATCCTGTTGGCCATCGGCGCTGGAATCATGGTCGGAATAGCCACCCTGATTTTAGGGCTGCTCATAGCCATTCCCACCATCGGACTGAGCATTATCGCCGTCATCACCGGTAAAACGGCTGGACTCACCTGGAATGCTTATACGATCACCCTCGCCGTAGTCATCGGCAGCGTCCTGCTCGCGATTTTTCTGTTTCTGGTTGCGCTGATTTCCGTGCCGGTCATCGTTTTCTTTCCCGCTTACTCAATCTATTTCTTCGCGTCGCGATATCCTGCTCTCAGTGCGTCGCTCTATGCTCTCACGCAACCGGCGCCGCAACCCTTCGTCGCCCCTCCCCTCCCGCCACAACAACCACCGCCATTGCCACCGGCACCCACCGGATGAGCAACTATTTCTCGCCGCATTCCCCGGCTGCGTGCACGCGGTAGGTCACTGCTGCGGATTTCTTAAGTTGTTTCTGCTTCCATGCGGCCATGAAAACCGGCGGCCAATGATGCACTTCACGATCAGGTGATCGGTCGAACGCGTGGCTCCCACTCCGACTCCGAAATTGAATTCCCACTGCGGCCCGAAATCGACATCGATCGCCGGAAAGAACTGCTGTTGCTGGTCTCTGAGCGCATCAAAGCCGGTGATCGAACCGTAAGCCGCGTAGTATTCCAGTCCGCCGGCGATCTTTTTGGTGAAGTCATAACTGAACTTCGCATTCGGCGAGAAAGTCACCCCCTGATTCACGCTCGGTCCATGCCACGAGCGATCCAGCGCGGGATTAAACGCCAGGTACCACGGCCCAATTTTCTCGTCGATGATCGGCCGGATTTCCCAGGTCCACGTGTCCGGCGAAAATGCGGCGCGCTGATAACCAACTTCATTCGATAAACTCACGCCCACCGGCCAATGCCATCGCTCGGGCGCGCGCACCCTTGGCCGGATGTGGTCGCCCACCCATTGCCAACCGCCGTCCGATTGAATGCTGGTAAAAACGTAAAAACCAACCTCGGCCCAGTCATTGATTCCCTGCGTGATTTCCAGCGTCTCATGCTCAGCATGGTTCGTGGGCAGCATCCCGTCCTGCACCGTCTTGCTGCCTTCCACCGTGAAATTCGAGTGGATCTCGACCATCGTCGAACGAGGGACGACCGTATCGGCACCGTAGACCTGGATCTCATAGTTATCCTGCGCGGCCGCAGGCGGGGCAAGACTCAGGGCAAGAAGGAGTGCGGCAAGAAACGAAAAAATATGCAGACGAGAAGTGCGTGCCACATCCGAGTATACCTTCTCGTGCCTGTTGTCTGACCCGCCCCAAGAAACGTTGCCATTCCGAGCGAAGCGAGGAACCTTGGTGTCCGCTGGAACCCTAACCCTGCTCCGGGTGTCTGATGTTGCAGACACGCGCGTGCCGAATATGAGCCGAGGAGCTTTTTCATGGCAATGTCACTGGCAGGCAGAGGTGCGCGCGGCCCACAGATCAATATCACGCCACTGATCGACGTGCTGCTCACGCTGATCATCGTCTTCATGGTGGTCGTGTCGATGGATAAAGAGCAAGGAGAGACCGCACAAATTCCGCAGCCGGACCAGAAACAAACCCAAAACATCGCGCAGCCCCGCACCGTCGTCATCCAGGTAGTGTGGACAAAGGACGATCAACCGCCAACCGTAAAGATCAATCAGGACAGCGTGCGCTGGGACGATCTCGAAACCCGCCTAGCGGAAATCTATTTGAAGCGCGCTGAAAAAGTGGCCTTCGTCCGCGGCGACGCCGACGTCGACTTCCAGTACGTCGCCGACGTAATCGACCTCGCGCATCACGCCGGCGTGCAGCGCGTGGGGTTGCTGACCATGGAAAAGGAAGTGGCGGGGCAAATGAGGCAACCCGATCAAGATTTGATTGGAGATTGACGAGAAGCCCACTAGAATAAAGCAATGGTCGCTTGGCAGGACTTCTTCGAAAGCAAACCGAATGTATGCGGGGGAGAAGTCTGTGCTGCCGGAACGCGAATCCCCGTAACCGTGATCCTCGACAGTTTAGCGGAGGGTTCGACCAAGGAAGAGATTCTTCGCAGCTATCCAACTCTTAAGCCAGCCCATATCGACGCAGCTCTCCGCTACGCGGCAGAGCTCGCGCATGAAGAGCGCCTCGTTCCGATCCGCGCGAAATGAAATTCAAGCTCGATGAGAACCTGCCGCGCGAGCTTGCGGAAGATCTCACGCGCCTCGGCCATGAAGCTGACACGGTTTTTGGTGAGGGATTGGCCGGTGCAGATGACGCGACTGTAAGTGGTGCAGCTCAGTCATCAGGTCGCATCCTGATGACTTTGGATAAGGGCATCGCCAGCTTGTTGCAATATCCGATTCATAAGCACTGCGGCACGGTGCTGTTCCGCCCAGACGAATCGGGAAGAAAGGAAGTCCTCTTGTTTATCAGGTCTCGACTTGACAGTCTTCTTGCGGTTCAACTCTCCGGTCGGCTGACGGTAGTCGGTCCCACTCGCATTCGTGTCCGCGAATTGAAACGCTTTTAACTTCTCGCCCGATTCTTAATCCAGATCGGCGTCCCCAAAAATCCAAAAGCCTCCCGTATCTGGTTCTCCAAAAACCTCTGATAAGAAAAATGTAGCTTCACCGCGCGGTTGGTGAACAGCACAAACGTCGGCGGCGCAACCGACGCCTGCGTCATATAAAGAATTTTCACTCGCGAGCGCATGGGCACCGATGCCCGCTCAAAATCCACTGTCTCGATAAACCGGTTCATAGCCGACGTCGAAATCCGCTTACGCCGCTCCGTCGCAACCTTTTCGAGCAACGGAAAAATCTTCTCCCTACCCTTGCCGCTGTTGGCCGAGATAAAAACAATGGGCGCATAGTTCAGAAATTTCAGGTCCCAGCGCAGCCGCTCCTCATAAGCCTCGCGGTCGCCCGGACGCTTGCTCTCCCGCATGCGCATCGCCTTCGACGGCCTGCCCGGTTTCTGCGCGCCGCCAGTGACCAGGTCCCACTTGTTCACCACAATGATCATCGAGCGGCCGCTCTCGTGCGCGTAACCCGCAATTGCGGCATCGAGCTGGCTCACGCCCTCGGTGGCATCGATCACCAGCAACGCAATGTCAGCGGCCTCAAGATGCTTGCGCGCCATCACCACAGAGAGCTTCTCCGCCATCAGATGAGTCTTGCCCTTGCGTCGAATGCCCGCCGTATCGATAAATCGAAACCGCCGCCCATTCCGCTCCACGATTTCATCCACCGCATCACGCGTAGTCCCGGGAATCGGCGACACAATGGCCCGATCCGACGCGGTCAGGCAATTCAGCAGCGTCGACTTCCCAACATTCGGATGTCCGATGATTGCGACCTTAGTCTCATAAATCGGCTCAGGCTCCGAACCCGCTTCATCACCTTCCAGCGGTGGTTTTTCCTGCGCTTCCTCTGTGCTTGCCCTGAGCGATGCCGAAGGGTCCTCTGTGTTTATTTCTTTCGAAGCCGGGAGCACCTCCAACACCGCATCCAGCAAATCGTCAATCCCGCGCCCATGCTCCGCCGAGATCGGAAACATCTGCTTGATCCCAAGCCGATGAAATTCATCGACAATCGACGCCTGCTTTTCGCTATCGGCCTTATTCACCGCCAAAAAAAGCGGCCGCCCCGTCTTGCGCAGCAGCCGCACCAACTCCATATCTGGCCCCGCAAGCTCCGCTCGTCCATCGACCACCATCACGATCGCCGCCGCTTCATCAAACGCAACCCGCGCCTGCCGGAAGATTTCCGATGGAATGAAATCCTTGTCCTCCGGAAGAATGCCGCCGGTGTCGATGACCCGCATGTGCCGGCCGCGCCACTCTGCGTCGCCGTAAAGCCGGTCGCGCGTGATGCCCGGTTCATCTCCCACAATGGCGCGCCGCGACCCAACGATGCGGTTGAACAAAGTGGACTTGCCTACATTCGGCCGCCCCACGATAGCAACCGTCGGAACGCCGGCTGCTGTGGTGGCGAGAGTGCTGGTCGAGTTGTAAGTGGGTTGAGTCAATATGAAGGTCTAGAGGTCTAGCGCCGAGGGTTCACAGTGTGGGGACAGCCGCCCCCGGCTGTCCTTTAGGTCGCAAGACCCAATGGTTTTTGTCGCGACTGATGCAACCAAGCCAGAAGTTCTATTATAGAGATTCCCGTGGCCCTAGGCTCCCAATCCGTCTCTTCTTCGCCGAATCGCTCTGCGCCTGGCGGAAAAGACGCTTCCAAGGCTGCCGCCTCAACCCTCTATCAGTTCTTCTCGCCAGGAGGAGTCCTCGCCCGCACCCATCCTGGCTACGAATTTCGTCGTGGCCAACTGCAGATGGCCGAGGCCGTCGAGAAAGCTCTCGAAGAAAAGCGCCACCTCATTGTCGAAGCCGGCACTGGCACAGGCAAAACCCTCGCCTACCTGATGCCGGTCATCCACTCCGGCAAGCGTGTGATCATCTCCACCGGCACAAAAAATCTGCAGGAGCAACTTTTCTACAAAGACATTCCGTTTCTCGAGCACGCTCTTTTCGGCGACTCGGGGACGCGCCTTTCGGTTTGCTACATGAAAGGCCGCAACAATTATCTCTGCCGCAAGAAGCTCTATGACCTCACCGATCAGCCCGTGCTCAGCGGCTTGCAGGAGATCGACCAGTATCGCGCGATTGCCGCCTGGGAAAAGGCAACAGTCACCGGCGACCGCGCCGAGCTTGCCGAACTCCCCGAGACCAGCCAGCTCTGGCACAAGCTCGACGCCCGCTCCGACGCCTGCATCGGACAGAAATGCAGCGAGTTCGAGCGCTGCTTCATCACCGAAATGCGCCGCCGCGGAATGGAGAGCGACATCGTTATCGTCAATCATCATCTCTTCTTCGCCGATCTCGCCATCAAGCTGCAAGCCGATGGTGCGCCCGATGCGGGCATTCTGCCCGATGCAGCCGCAGTCATCTTCGACGAAGCCCACGAACTGGAAGATGTTGCCGGAAATTATTTCGGCATCACAGTCAGCAATCTGCGTGTCGAAGACCTAGCCCGTGACGTCGAGTCGTCGCTCCAACACAATCGCATGATGTCCGCTTCGCTCTCCGGAGCGTTAGGCAGTCTCCGCGAGCGCTCGCAATTTTTCTTCTCGCTGCTTCCGCCGGGCGAAGGCCGCTTCGCCTTCGAAACCCGCCCAGAATTTCTGGAAGAAAACGGCGATGAGTTTCTCGCGCTAAATCAGGCGCTGACACGCCTCGCGGGCGAACTCGAAGGCTTGCCGCAGAAGCCCGAGGAAGTTTTCAACTTCGTGCGGCGCGCTCAGGAAATCCAGATGCAACTCGGCTTCGCGATGGAATCCGATGACCGCAACACCGTTTTCTGGATCGAGCGCCGCGGCGGCCGAGGAAATAGCCGGGAAGGCCAGACAACAAGCAAGGGAGCTTCAGCCCCTGAGGGAAATCGCGGCAGGCAAAACGTCTTTTTGCAAGCGACCCCAATCGACGTCGGTCCAATCCTGCGCGAATGCCTCTGGTCAAAGCTCGAGTGCGCCGTCCTGACTTCGGCTACGCTCGCTGTCGGCGGAAGCTTCGAATATATCCGCCTGCGCCTCGGCATGGAGCATGCCCGCGAATCCGTGCTGCCTTCACACTTCAGTTACGAGAGCCAAGCTCTGTTCTACGTGCCACCCGATCTCCCCGATACTCGTACGCCGCAGTTTACGGCCAAGGCCGCGGAGCGCATTCGCCAACTTCTAGAGATCACCCGCGGTCGCGCATTCGTTTTATTCACCAGCTATGCGCAGATGAATGACATCTACCACCGGCTGCTCGGCGAACTAGACTTCCCCATGTTGCGCCAGGGCGACGCGCCAAAAAGCGCGCTCCTCGACGAATTCCGCCTCACGCCTCACGCTGTCCTATTCGCCACTTCATCGTTCTGGCAGGGAGTCGACGTACAGGGCGAGCAGTTGAGTTGCGTCATCATCGACCGCCTGCCCTTCGCTGTTCCCAGCGATCCCGTCGTTGCCGCGCGCGTGAAAGCCATCGACGCCGACGGCGGCAACGCCTTCTTTCAGTATCAAGTACCCGCAGCCGTCATCACCCTGAAACAAGGCTTCGGACGCCTCATCCGCTCGCTCCACGACCGCGGCCTGCTGGTCCTGCTCGACAACCGCATCCTGAAAAAACAATACGGCCGTGTCTTCATCGAGAGCCTGCCGAACTACAAGAAGACTACAGACATGCAAGTGGTGGAAGAGTTCTTCAACTACGCGGAATAGGCGAAGACTCATGTAGGGACAGCCGCCCTCGGCTGTCCCTCGAGCACAGCTCGATTCGCTTTTCTCTAGGGGCAGCAAACTAGGACACTACCCCCGTTCACACGTACTCCCGCTCCGCCCGCCGAATCTCCCGGTACCGTTCAAACACTTTCTCTTCGCTCTCCAGCCCCAGCAGCGACCGGATGGAACTCCCGCGAAACGTGTGCAAGAGCATCTTCCATCCCTTGAATAAAACGAATCCCGGATCATGCTTCAACGCCACCGGAATATGGTGCACCTTCATCCAGCGCTCCGCCTTCCAGCGCAGGAACTCCACTTCCTCTGCCTCAAGATGCTCCGTCCGCACCACCGCCGTCGTCCCGTCGTACTCCTCCAACCGCTCGTTCATGATCAAGCCTTGATCGCGGAAGCCCTTCGTCATGGGCGTGCGCGGATACGGCGTCGGATGCTGAATATAAGGCCAATCCACATACCGCCGTGCAAATTCCAGGTTCGCCTCGATCGACTCGCGCGTGTCCCCCGGGCTACCCACAATCAGCCCGCCCACCACATACATCTGGTTGCGATGCAGGTAATCGATAGCCTTCAATGTGGCGTTTCCAGTCTCATGCCCGTTCTCGCGCCCCATATTCTTGGACGAAGCCTTCAGGAATTCCAGGTCGCCTTCCAGAATATTTTCAATTCCGAGAAAAACATAACGGAATCCGGCCCGCCGCATCAGAGGCGCAAGCGTTTCGCCGTGATTCGCAATCGCCGACGTCATGCCCTGCACAAAGTAGTCCAGATCGTTCAACCCCGCCGCAATAATCGCTTCGCACAGCGCCTCAAACCGTTTCACGTTCAGCGTGATGTTGTCATCGACCAGAAAAATGGTTCGCGCCCCATGATCGCGCGCATCGCGAATATCAGCCAGCACGCGGTCGAAAGAATAAGCGAAGAAATTGCGCCCACGCATCTCGATGATTGAACAAAAGCTGCAATCGTACGTGCATCCCCGTGAAGTCTCGATGACATCCACCTGCCGCCCCAACATCGTGTACCCCTTCAGCACTCGCGAATCACGCTTCGGCGGACGGATTTCTCTGTCTTCCAGCCGGTGCGGCGCCCGTCCCGGATTGTGCACCCACTTCTCGCCATTGGGATACGAGAGCCCGCAGATCCCTTCCACGCCGCTGCCCTTTTCCAGCGCGCGCAGCAATTCACGAAACGTAACTTCTCCCTCGCTGCGCACCAGGTAGTCGACCCCCATGTCCTCATACGCCTCGGGTGCCAGGCTCGGATCGTAGCCGCCAACCACAATCTTCACCCCCGGCCGCAATCCGCGCATCAGGTCAATAATTCGCGCAGCGCTGCGCCGCTGAAACGTCATGATGGAAAGTCCCACAACCTCCGGATCGAGTTCGCGAACCAGCCGCGTCACCGTTTCACGAACCTGGCGCTGCACCAGGATCAAGTCCGCAACCGCTACACGATGATGCGGATCGACATTGCCCGCAAGCGAAGTAAGCGCCCCGTTCGGCATGCGAATCGCCGCGGGCGGCATGTGTTCGAAGGAATCCGGCATGGAAAGCAACAGGACGTTCATGAATGACCAGCCCTCACTCATCGAAGAAATCCCGCAGGCGCGGGTGTAACCCTAGTTGTCAAAAGCGAATTGTCGATTGTAACCCAGCGAGCCGCGACTATGCTTTTGGAACCGGTTAACTTCTCAAAGCACTTCCGTTTCGGGTTTCCGGTTACATGGGTCCTTAAAACTGGAAACTTCACTGGTGTTTTTCACTCGCGCCCGGGCTCGCCACAACTCCCACAACAATTCCCGAAGCCTCACCTTTGGAGTGATATACGCGCTCGGTAGCTTTCACGAAGTCCGAAGGCTTGGCGTCTGGAATGTTGACGAAAGTCTGCGGGTTGCGGTCGGTAAGCGGGAACCATGAACTCTGAACTTGCACCATGATCCGGTGGCCTCGCCGGAAGGTATGGTTGACGTCCGGCATATTGAAGGTGATCTCCTCGACTTTGCCCGGCGTGAATGGCTCTGGTTTTTCGAAACTGTGGCGGAACTTCCCGCGGAAGGGCTCGCCGCGCACCAGTTGCTCATACCCGCCCATCGCAAATGAGGGCATAACCACGTCAGTACGCGGTTTGTCTTTGTCTTTACGCTTCACTTCGTCAAGCTTGCTGTCTGGGTAGTCGGGCGGATAGACGTCAATCAGTTTCACGTCCCAATCGGAATCGGTGCCGCTGGTCGAAACGAAAAGCCGCGGCGAAATCGGCCCCGCAATCGTCACATCGTCCTGCAACAGCGGCGTCTGATACACCAGCACGTCCGTTCTGTTCGAAGCGAACCGCTGGTCAGACACCATGTATTCCTGCGGCACGTCCGTAGCAGCATAGCTCACGAACGGCACAGGCTTCGCGGGATCGCTCACGTACTCATCGTACGCGGCTGACTCCGATCCAGGCGGGTCGAATGAAAGTCCGCCACCAGAGCGGAAATACAGAGTTTTGGCCTGCGCTTCTTTCGGAGGCCATTCCGAATAGCGCCTCCAAACATTTGTCCCCGTTTCGAAAACATATGCCTTTGGAAGTTCTGCGTCGCCGTTCCCCTTGAGGTACTGCTCGAAAAATGGAAACAGGATATTCTTTCGGTAGAATTCACCGGTGTCGGACCAGAATTCGACGCGTCCGAGACGCTCACCGTCATACCGCTTCCAGCCGCCGTGCACCCACGGTCCAATGACCAGCCCATTGAAGTTGCCGGAATTGTTCTTGTCGATCGCATGGAAGGTGCTGAACGGCCCCTGCAAGTCTTCCGCATCGAACCACCCTCCGACCGTAAGCACTGCGCAGTGAATGTTCTTCATGTGCGGCGCCAGATTCCGCACCTTCCAATAGTCATCGTAAGTATCGTGCTTTACCTGATCCTCCCAAAGCGCGCTTTTGCCCTCCAGATATTTTGCGAAATTCGCCAGCGGCCCCGCACTCAAATAAAACTCGTAACCATCCTTCGTTCCATAATCGAAAGGCACCGGAGTCTTGGCCGGCAACTGTGGATTTTCCTGCGGTTTGAAGGAGCTATAAAAATCAAAATTCGCGTCCAACATGAAAGCCCCGCCGTGATACGCATCATCTCCCATGAAAAGATCGGTCATCGGCGCTTGCGGCGATGCCGCCTTCAGCGCCGGGTGCGAGTCGATAATGCTCGCCGAGGTAAAAAAACCGGGATACGAGATCCCCCAGATACCGGCATTTCCGTTGTTGTTCGGCACATTTTTGAGCAGCCAGTCGATCGTGTCGTATAAATCGCTGGCGTCGTCCACGTCCTGTTTCGATTTTTTGACGTCGATGTGCGGCCGCATCTCGACGAACGTTCCCTCCGACATGTATCGCCCCCGCACATCCTGGAAGACGAAAATGTAGCCAGCTTTATCGAACTCGATGGCCGGCCCCAATTGCTTGATGTACGAATCCACTCCGTAGGCGCCCACGCTGTATGGAGTTCGATCGATCAGAAACGGATAGGCTCGTGAGGTGTCCTTTGGAACGTACACCGAAGTGAATAAGTGCACGCCATCGCGCATCGGGATCCTGTATTCATACTTCGTGTAGTGCCCCTTGAGGTCATTCTCCTGTGTATCCGGCTTGCTCTGGGCGGCCAGTCTGGTAATTACAGCTAAGGCAAGGAGAATCAGAACGGGTAAATTTCGAGGCATGGGTGCTCCATAAATTCAGCGAAGAACGAATAGGCAAGCTACATTTCGGTCGGTGAAGCCGTCAAGTGCATTTCGCATCTTATCCTCAATTCTGGGCCGGTCTCAGCGCACTCCGTGAGTGCAAAATGCGGCATTTGACGCTTGTCGAATTATCCCCAAAACAGGCTTCAGCCCCACGGAGAAAACCAAAACCTTAGGAAAACAGGCTGAAACAAAAATCATTTCGAACCCGGACGGCACACCAAACCGATGTCATTCCGAATCAGGCGGAACGCACGGTGAGAGCCTGCCCTGAGCGACCGAGCGCAGCGAAGGAAGTCGAACGGGAACCTGCTTTTCCATCACAACACGACAGCCGCCCTGCCTCTGTGGATAAGATCAAGACTAGGAAACAAAGAACTAAATAAAATCAAGACTAGAAAATCAGGCAGGGAACTCAGGAGGGTCGCGACGACACCGCACTACGTGACGGCCCTGGACAAGCGTTACAATGGTTGGTTCGCCACAAACTGCGATTCGGTCTGTAAGATGCCGAACCGCTGAGGAATCCATGTTCGAAGTGACGGTTGACGACACCTTCGCCGCGGGCCATTACCTGCGCAACTACAAGGGTAAGTGCGAGAATCCGCACGGCCACAACTATAAGATACGCGTAACCCTGGCCGGAGCTGAACTGGATAAGGCCGGCCTACTGCTCGATTTCAAAGATCTCCGCGAGGTGATGAAGCACGTCATCGAACGGCTCGACCATCAGATGATCAACGAGATTGAACCCTTCACCATCATCAATCCGTCCGCTGAAAATCTCGCGAAGTATTTTTACGACGAATCGAACACGCGGCTGCAGCGCGTCACCAACGGTCGCGTTCGGATTAAGAATGTAACGGTGTACGAAACCGACACAACGACGGCGACCTATTCGGAACCGTAATCCGCCGTCCGGCGGTGGTCGATCGCTCATCCGCCCCGCGACCTTAGCGGCGAGGGCGCTATTAATGCAATGCAGATCACCGAAATCTACAAATCGCTGCAAGGAGAGTCGACGTACGCGGGGTTGCCATGCGTCTTCGTTCGCCTGACCGGCTGCAATCTGCGGTGCTCCTGGTGCGATAGCGAATATACCTTCCAGGGCGGCAGTAAGATGACTTCACAGGCGGTCCATGCAGAAGTAAGGCGCCTCAGTCCACGCGGCGGCTTGGTCGAAATCACCGGCGGCGAGCCCATGTTGCAGGAGCGCGACTTGGTCCTTTTTATGCAGCAGTTGCTGGAAGAGGGTTATCAAGTCCTTCTCGAAACCAGCGGAGAGCGCCCACTCGATCAGGTTCCCGCTGGGGTCATTAAAATCGTGGACGTGAAATGCCCCAACTCAGGCGAGCCCAATACCTTTCGCGTTGAGAATCTCGAAACCCTTACTAAACAAGACGAGGTCAAGTTTGTGCTCACCGGAAGAGCGGACTACGAATTTGCCCGCGACTTTACCCAGAGCCATCGACTTTCCGATCGTGTGAACGCGGTCCTGTTTTCGCCCGCGTTCCGCAAGGACGCGACCGGCGCCCGGGACAGTTCCCACTGCCTTCTCGATCCGCAAGAGCTCGCTGAGTGGATACTCTCTGATAACCTTCCCGTACGTCTCGGACTGCAATTGCACAAATTCATCTGGGACCCGGCAGTAAAGGGAGTGTGAGGCATTGCTGATTGCTGATTTTTGATTGCTGATTAAGAAAACCGCGTAAGGTTTTCAATCGGCAATCAACAATCAATAAATCAACAATTTCCTGTCAATCCGATCATGCCTGTATCAAGCCCACGCGCCATCGTTCTACTCAGCGGAGGAATGGATTCCTGCGTTTGCGCCGCTCTAGCAGTTCGCGATTCCGTCGCCGCCGCATTGCATGTAAGTTACGGGCAGCGCACCGAACACCGCGAACGGCAATCGTTCCTTGCGATTTGCGAGCGCTTGAACATCAAAGACAAGCTCCTTTTGCGCAACGAGGTTTTTCGCGCGATCGGCGGTTCCGCACTTACCGACGAGAAAATTGCGGTTCCGGTGAGCGATCCAACCAATCCCGCCCCCGGCCACGAGATCCCGGTCACGTATGTGCCCTTTCGCAACGCGCACTTCTTGGCCGCCGCCGTAAGCTCGGCAGAAGTGCTGGGAGCCGAAAAAATCTATATCGGCGCGGTCGAACAGGACAGCTCCGGCTATCCCGATTGCCGTCCGGAGTATTATGAAGCGTTCAACCGGGTGATTAAGCTGGGTACGAAGCAGGGCGGCATCGAAGTCGTCACGCCTCTCATCGCCATGCGCAAAGCCGAAATTGTCCGCCTTGGCCTTGAATTAGGCGCGCCCTTCGATTTAACTTGGTCATGCTACAGCCAGCAGGACCGCGCCTGCGGTGTGTGCGATAGTTGCGTGTTGCGTCTGCGGGCCTTCGCCGCAGCGGGAATGAAGGATCCTATTCCCTACGCCACGCAGCAGTGATACAAGGGAACGTTGATTTGCGATTGTTGAATGAAAAAACGTCCGCCTGATGCGCGGATGCTTTCATTCAACAATCAGAAATCAACATTCAACAATTGAGCAGGCCGGGAGGCCACAATGAAGAAGCAACTCGCAATATTCACTTTTATTCTCCTAACACTGGCGCTCTCTGCGCCTTCGCTCTTCGCGCAGGCTGCCGGAACCATCAAGGGCGTCTGCAAAGATATCCAGGGCAATCCCATCGCTGACGGCATTATCCAGTTGGTAAACGTCGACAACGGCCAGAAATACACCCTCAAGACCAACAAAAAAGGCGAGTACTTTTCCCTGGGCATCACCGCCGGCAAATACAAAATCACGCTTTATCAAACTGCCGACGACCTCAAAGCGAATAAAGAGCTGTTTCATGTCAACGGTTTTCAGATCCAGCTCGACGAAAACGTCCTCGATTTTGATTTGAAAAAAGAGCAGGAGCGGGCCGCCCAGGGGCAGGGCCTTACTCCGGAACAGATCAAGCAGCAACAGGAGGCCAAAGAGAAGCAAGCGAAAGAAGTGAATACCGTGAAGTCGCTCAATGACAAACTGTCATCGGCCAAGGCTGCCTCCGACGCAGGCGACTTCGAGACGGCAATTGCCGATTTGAACGCGGCCAATCAAATGGACCCCACTCGCGACCTCATCTGGTTCAAACTGGGCGACGCTTACCGCATGTCCGCCAACAAACAGACCGATAAAGACGAGAAGCAGAAGCGCCTGGATTCGGCAGTGCAGGCATATCAAAAGGCAGTAGATTTGAAGCAGGCCGCGCCCCAAAAAGACCCCGCCGCCACCAAGACCCTTGCCGCGTACTACAACAATCTCGCTGAAGCCTACGCTAAGGCCGGGAAAACAGAAGATGCGGTGAAAACTTACAACCTCGCGGCTCAGACCGATCCCACCGCCGCCGCGCAGTATTACTACAATGCCGGTGCCGTCCTCACCAACATCGGCAAGGTTGATGACGCCATCGCCGCCTTCGATAAGTGCATCGCCGCCGATCCCAACAAAGCTGACGCCTATTACCAGAAGGGCGTAAACCTCATCGGCAAGGCCACATTGCAGGGTGAAAAAATGGTCGCGCCCCCCGGCACCGCCGAAGCTTTTCAGAAGTACTTGGAACTCCAGCCTACCGGTCAATACGCCGACGTAGCCAAGCAAATGCTGGCCAGCATCGGCGCATCCATCGAAACTGGCTTCGGCAAAAAGAAGACCCCTCCCAAGAAAAGCAATTAACTTTCTCAAGCAATCGATTTCGCACGAAGGGGCGGCTCGAAACAGCCGCCCTTCTTTTTTGCCCGATTTTCAAGGTAACAACCCTGCCACGTTACCAAGGACTATGTACTTTACTGCCCTTACACTTCGTCCCCTGGCGCGGTAGAGTGTAATCACTGAGCCTTTTCCATTTAGCTCCCTAACTTCCCGAGTCTGTGTTCTAGCAAATCCCTAATTACTTCGTTTGTGTGAGGATCAATGGCGGCGCCAGGCATCGCGGCAATTTCAGTTTCTCTCGAAGGTTACTCCGGCAGCGGTAAAGTGGCTACGCCGGTATTGCTGGGCGCCATGTTGCGCGCCACCGAAAAAGTCAGCGATCTTATTTTTTCTCCGGGAAGGCCTCCGCAAGTTCAGGTCTACGGCCAACTCATTCCAGTGCAAGTCCCCGGACTCGCAACCCTCACCGCTGATGACACTCGCTACCTCGCTGCCGATCTCATCGGAGATAACAAACAAGCCCTCGCAACCCTCCGCGAACAAGGCTCCTGCGACATCTCCTACGGCTTAGCCGGAGTCGCTCGATTTCGCGTCAACCTTTTCATCCAGCGTGGAAGTTGCGCCGTCGTCATGCGCGTCATTTCCACTTCCATCCCCACGCTAGCCTCGCTGCGTTTGCCCGCTCATCTTGCCGATGTCGCCAAACTGCGCGATGGCATCGTTCTCGTCACCGGCCCCGCTGGATCCGGCAAGTCATCCACGCTCGCGGTTCTGCTCGATTGCATCAATCGCGAAAAGTACTATCACATTATCACCATCGAAGATCCCATAGAATTCTTGCACAGCCACAAATGTTCCACCATCCATCAGCGCGAGTTGCATAGCGACACTCCCAGCTTCGCTCACGCTTTGCGCTCCGCGCTGCGCCAGGCTCCCAAAGTCATCTTGGTCGGCGAGATGCGCGACCGCGAAACCATCGAGATGGTGCTGGAGGCCGCGGAAACCGGCCACCTGGTTCTTTCCAGCCTCAATACCATGGACGCGCCCAAGACTATCGAGCGCATCGTAAGTTCGTTTTCTCCCGGCGAGCAGCAGAATATCCGCGAGCGCTTTGCCAAGTCTTTCCGCTACATCGTATGCCAGCGCCTTTTGCCAAAACCCGATCGCAGCGGCCGCGTTCCCGTCATCGAAATCCTCAAAACAAACCCTCGCACTAAGGAATGCATTGAGAAAGGCGAGCGCGAAGGCAAGACATTGCTCGATGCCATCAAGGCCGGCGCAACCGAAGGTATGCAGCACTTCGATGGGGAAATCGCGTCTCTAGTTCGCGATCGCGTGGTCGACCTGGAAACCGGAATCTCGTTCGCCAGCAATCCCACCGTGCTCGGCCAGGAACTCGCGCGCTAAAGACTAAGCCCACTCCCTCTGCTATACTTCTGCCCGTCCAGGGCCCGAGCGAACATCCATGTATCGGAGACCTGCTCCATGCCTTCTCCTGAACGACGAGAGAATCCACGCTTCAAGATTAAGGTGCCAGTCGAACTTTACCTTGAAGGCAAAGACACACCCTATCGCACAGCTACCTCCGACCTGAGCCTGCACGGCTGTTACATCGAAACTATTTTCCCTTTCCCCGTCGGCACCGTGCTCGAACTCAAGCTGCAACTAACCGGCACTCTGCTGGTGTTGGCCACCGTCGCCACTAGCGACCCTCAAGTCGGTAACGGGATCAAGTTCACGAAAATGCTTCCCGAAGATATCGACGAACTCCGCGCCTTCCTCGACGCCGCGGAAAAAGCTGCCACGGAGAAAGATGCCGCAGAAAAAGAGGCTGCGCAAAAAGAAGCCGCGAAGAAAGAGTCTGCTGAGTAAGGGGACGGATGATAATGCTAGAATCAAAACTTTGCACTCTCAGTTTGCCTGTTACACACCGGCGTCATCCTGAGCGCAGCCGTTCTTCAGGCGAAGCGAAGGATCTCCCACTTTCCCGCTCTGGCGCGTAAGCCAATCCGCACGCACCACCCCCGCAAATGTCCTTCCGTGTCGAAGCCTAACCCCACCCTCTCGCATCCAATCCTCTTATATGGAGGTGCCTATGTATGTAGTTCTCGGAGCAAGCGGCAACACCGGACATGTGGTCGCAACAAATCTTCTCGCCGCCGGAAAGAAAGTGCGTGTCGTCGGCCGAAGTGCAACTCACCTGCAGCCGCTCGCCGCAGCGGGCGCGGAAGTTTTCGTCGGCGACGTCACCGACGTGGCTGCCCTTTCCAAAGCGTTCCAACAAGCAGACTCAGCCTATGTAATGATTCCACCCAACCCCACCAGCAACGCCATCCGCGGTTTTCAGGAGCGTGTTAGCGACGCTATCTCCTCCGCGGCGAAAATCGCCGGCGTCAAAAATATTGTTTCGCTCAGCAGCTTCGGAGCCGACAAAGCCAGCGGCACCGGCCCCGTTATCGGCCTTCACAATCTCGAACAGAAACTCAATCAGATTGATGCCGCAAACGTTCTCCACCTGCGCGCTGCGTATTTTATGGAGAACACCCTCCCTCAAGCCGGAGCCATTCATCAAACAGGCTCAGCCATCGGACCGCTTCGTCCAGACTTGAAACTTCCCATGATCGCCACTCGCGACATCGGCACCGCAGCCGCCGACGCTCTCCTGCAACTTGCTTTCCGCGGCAAGCAAGCCCAGGAACTTCTCGGACAGCGCGATCTCACCTACACCGAAGTCGCGACCATCATCGGCAAGGCCATCGGCAAACCTGCTCTCGCCTACATCCACGCACCCGACGACCAGGTCAAAGCCACATTGGTTCACATGGGCATGTCCGACAACTTAGCCACACTTCTCATCGAAATGTGCGGCGCTCTCAACTCCGGTCACATGCGCCCTCTCGAACCTCGCACCTCTCGCAACACCACTCCAACTTCTTACGAAGCTTTCGTTGCCGGAGCTTTCGTCCCGGCCTATCAACAGGCGGCAGCAGCCTGATCGCAACAACATTCGCAAAGCAAAAGGCCACGTTCATTTCAGAATGTGGCCTTTCTTAACCTGCTCGTTTGGAATGCCGTTTCTAACCGGTACTGCCAGAATTCCCCAGATAGCCATTCACAGCGTTCTCCGTCAGGCTGAGATTCGAGGCGATCTGAGACACCGCCTGCCCCTCGTTATAGAGTTGATAGACCTGTTGCGCCTCGGTCAGCCTCACCGTGTCCGCCGAGCTCGCAGTTGGCTGGTTGGTAGGTTGCTGCTGAACTCTCTGAACCGTCGAAGTCGAGGGAGCGTTCGCGGCAACCGATGCAGTCGCAAGCGCACTGGATACAGAAATACTCATAAAACCTCCCTTTCCTCTTACACGTCATAGATCGGCACTCTTCACCAAAACATGAGCCCTCCTGCCCAATTCTCTCAAGACTTTAATGACATAGCGAGAACGGATGGCACGGCGCAAAAGCGACGTACGGCATGATGACAATGGTCGCTTGCAAGACGGAGGGGCACGTAGCTTGTCGTCGTCTCCCAGAATGATAACTCCTTTCGGGAATGTGGCCCGAGATGCAAAGGGATTGAGACGCCAATGCCAATGCTTGACCAAAATCGATAGCCAGCCATCCAACCCGACAAACTGACCCTAGCTAAACGTGTCCGGGGCGGCTCCGCCGCGCTAGGTTATGAACATCGAGATCCGTGACGCGGCCCGCGAAGCCAAAATGTGAAGTAACTCCGCGAGTACACATACCCAAAAAATGCACAGGCCTCAGCATAAGTTGAGGCCTGCAAAAAGAGTTAAAAGTCTGGATTTTTGCGCTCAGCGCTGCGTCAATGTTAACAGCACGCTATGCCTCTGGCGGCCGTACATGCGCTCGCTGGGCCGCAAAAAGTCTGGGCCGTACAGATTTTGAGGGTACCGCCTGCGATTCCCTCCATCGACTTTTCATCTAGGTCCCTTAGCGTTACCTTCTTAATTGCCAGTTTCTTCGGTTTCTTCATGTTAGTCTCCTGTGGAGTCATCGTTAGGCTCCGACTAAGGCGAATCGTAGCTTTTATAAGTGATCAAAGTCAATATCAGTTATACAGTGAAGTAAGTAGTTACTGTTAAATGACTAGTTTAAGAGCGTGCTATATATATTGGAAGCTATCAGCGGATTCGGGCCTTAGCCACAAACTCCGCCTCCGCAATCTCCCCCAGTTGCTTTCTAGTAAGCTCCTGTGTGGAATAGACACTCCCGTCCGTTGCAGTTGGTTTTGTATTTGACTCTGACGTTGGCCTACCTCCTGAGCGAGAGCGCCACAAATGTATAGGAAGTCAAAGTCTCCGCCCTGTCTCTGCAAAAAACGCAGAGACAAGCACGGAGCAACCCCCGGAAAGATTCGTCGGGAAACGCTGGGCCAAGGCCCCGATGGATCTCCGTCAACCACTACACAAAGAAAAGAGCCAGGCTGATTCTTCCAGCTTGGCTCTTTTTATCTCGGCTTGACAGAGAAACGGTTGCCAGGCCTATGGGCAGGTGAGGCAAGTCTTCGCGCCTCCGCATGTGTAGGGTTCCGGACAGGACGTCGCGCAAGTGTAGTGGCATTCTGTGTTGTTCGCAGACGCACCCGCCACTCCATGCAGCGTGGGTTCGTCCAAGTCTCGCAAGGTCACTTTCTTGAGCACAAGTTTCTTGATCTTCTTCACGGTCGTCTCCTCCTTAGAAATACCGGGAAAGCCCGAACACGCACAAATGTAGTATCGGGGGGAAGCGCTGTCAAACGATAAGGACCATCGCCTCTTGACCTAGTCCGGGGAAAGAAAGAAAAGCGCGGCAGATAAGGAAAAGGCCAACCAGATTTCTCTGACTGGCCTTTATTTATGCCGGGCAACAACCGGAGTTTACCCTGAGCGCAGCCGAAGGGCTCCCACACACTTGGCGCGTACAGTACCTTCGGCGCTGCGGGGGCCTAACTTTCCGTTCGACATAGGACGCTCCCGCGCGATTCATGGCGGTCCCAGATGTGTTGCCCCTTATCTCGGCCCGTGCCCACGCGTCTCACCCGCCGCTGCCTTCAGCGCACTCTCAAACCCCTCCGGATCACTCCGATACCGTTTGATCTCCGCTCGAATAGCCGAGAAGCTTTGGTTCGGGTCCGCGCCCAGGATCGCCTTAACCACCGCAAACGGAACCCCCTCAAACAGAGAATCTAACGACTCGTCCGGCGCAGCCGAAAAAACCTGTTCCGCCCCTACAGCAGCGGCCGGCGGCTTTGGCGGCCTGAGCACACACTTCGTCTGATTCACCGGCGTGCTCGCCAGCACGTAATCAAACGTCGGAGCTTTCGGCATCCGCTTGCCAAATCCCGCCGTATTCGGATCGACGCCCGCCCACATCAGCAGCGTCTTGATGAACGACGTGTGGTCGAACGGCAAGTTATTCGGGTTCGCGTCTCCCACCGGCGCGCGAAACACCGTCGACGGATACACAAACGGTGAGATCAGAATCGTCGGCACGCGCACACCGAAAAGATTAAACATGAAGCCCGACGGGCCGTTCATGCCGTCCGGATTGGTGGCACTCCACGGCGGCGCAAAGTGGTCATAGGTGCCGCCGTGCTCGTCGAAGGTAACGATGAGTAGAGTTTGGTTCCACTGCTTACCATTGCTGACTGCACTGTAGACCTGCGCAAGAAAGTCTTCTCCCGGCTGCAGATGCGTGGGCGGATGGTAGTCAGTACCCTGTTTGGCCGCTATGCCATTCCAACCATAACCCCATTGCGGCTCGAGATAAGTGAAAGCGGGCAGCGTGCCATTGTTCGCGCGCTGAAAGAACTTGCTGATGTTACATATCTCGATCTGCTTCGGCGGAACCGGGTTTGCGTTGTTACAGTTGAAGTGCGTGATCTTCTGGATGTGCGGGAACGTGTACTCGGTATAGTTCATTCCATCCTTCCACACATCGGTGTAGTAGAGCCCCAGGCTCTTGCCGGCGCCCGCAAGCGAATTGAAGATCGTGTTCGCCTCGAAGGTTTCCACTGCCGAGTAATGCAGATTGCTCTCACGCCCCAGCGACGTGCCACAGATCGAGTAGGCGCGGTTCGGATTCGTCTGCGACGGCACCGAGCAGAGCCAGCGGTCGCTGACCGCATAACAGCGCGCCAGGCCGTTAATAACTGGCAGATCGTCCGGCGTGTAAGTCCACAAGATATCGAGGCCCTTATAAGTCACCATGTTCTTGGTGTAGTAATCCTGCAGAAACCCCTTCATCCCGGCGGCCGTAGGTGCGTAGGGAAGATTCGAGATCTGGTCTTGATTCCCGAACAGCTGGTTCATCACGCCGTTCCAGTAAATCTCCGACGAAAACATATCCTCATTTGGATCGTAGTAAGGCATGCGATCTGAATTTGAGCCCAACCCACCCGGCATCTTAGTTACCGGATAATTCCTCACGTTGTCATCCCAGGTATAAGCCGGGTTCGAATAAGTTCCGGTCTGCAGGCCGTCGTAGACTTTGCTCGAGTTCTCAGGGAGCACGCGCTTCGGATTATCCTTCTCATACAGCCATCCGAGCAGGTTGTCCAGTGATCGATTTTCGAGCATGAGAAAAACAATGTTTTTCACTTGCGGCATGGTCAAGCGCGGCAATTCTGACATGGTCTTGTCCCTTCGACTTTCTAAAACATAGGATTTTTGAAAGGGCCCGGGTAGGAACTACAGTGTCTGCTTTTCGCGCAAACTGGCATCTCTGCCCATTCGCGCGGCCTCGGAACATGGCACACATTTTAGTACTGTTTGTGCTTGTCCGCTTTAGAAATTCGGATGTGGCTATCCTAGAATCACGTGCGTGATCCCCTGCCACCAGAAAGGATTGTGCCGCCACATGTATACCGCGAGGCTTTGCCCGACGATCAATAACGACAGCGCATAGAGATACACCTTGTTCACGCGCCGGTCTACCAGCAGGTCGCGCGCGACGCCGAGAAGGATCAGCAGATCCAGACACGGGAAGAAGAGATTGTGGTCGAACACGTAGTCAAAGCGGGCGACGGGCGCGTCCATGAGCCCGCAGGTCGCGATGAAGATCAGACGGCGATGCAGCTCCGGCTTGGTGCGCCAATAGATGGCGAGGGTAATGAGCACGCCAAAGACGATCATGTCATAGAACGGGATGCTCAGAAAGGCATACTGGCCGCTCAGGTGGAGTTGAAACGTGTCGAAGCGGGCCATGATGATGGCGGTGGCAGTGCCGAGTGGCACCATCACCGCGGCGAGCCCGGCGCCAAACCATCCGATGGAGCGATGCCAACTGATCTTGTGGGCACGCACCAAGGTCGACTGCAAAATGAAGAAGATCACCCATCCGGAGAAGGCTGCACCGTGAAACCACAGAATGACGGGCCGCGGAATTGTGGGATGGAAGAGGTTGTCGTTGACGGTACGCTTGAAGCCGATGACCACAATCGCAGCCAGCAGCAGCGACATCGCGAAATAGAAATAGCGGTTCACGATGCCGTTGCGGCCGGTCACAGCCCCCGATCCGATTTTTTTCTCCGGGACCACGACGGCCCCGACTTGTCCTGCGTTCACAGTGCCCTGCCCTGAGCGCATCTGAAGGGTCATAGAAAGTTGACCAAGACTCCGATTCCGGTCACGCGAGGATACACGTCCCGCGCCCGAATGACCATCTTTTTCGCCCCTTGTCATTCCGACGCACGAGAATTCTAATCCGTTGTCATTCCGACGCGCGAGCGCAGCGAGACAGGAGGAATCCGCTGTAAGCCTGCAGCGCCCAGACCCATTGTGGGGACAGCCGCCCTCGGCTGTCCGGCGGCCCAGGTTCATCGGGCCGCAGCAGACGCCGCCACCGCCCCATTTCACCTTCACCAACGGTCCGATCGAGGGATGTCATTCCGACGCGCGAGCGCAGTAATACAGGAGGAACCTGCTGGCCTTATAACCGTCCCTCTGTCTACGCTTGACTTTTGCGCCTTTGCACGATTTCATAGGTGCTGTTTTGCGAAGGAGGGGGTGTGACATCGACCCTGCGCTGCTGGTACGTTTTCTTTCTATCCTTACTTTTCTTTCTTGGAGTTGGTTGCAGTTCGAGCGGCGGAGGGTCACAGGGCAACCCACCACCGCCGCAGAATCCGTTGCCCTCTCTGAGCGGAGTTAGCCCAAATTCCGCTAGCGTCGGTAGTGCAGCTCTCACCATAACCGCATCGGGCACCGGCTTTGTTTCCGCTTCGCTGATCGAGTGGAACGGTGCATCCCTGACCACGACCTATGTATCGAGCACTTCGCTGAGTGCGCAGATCCCAGCATCCGATCTGAGTTCGACTGGTACGGCAAGCATCACCGTAAACACTCCCGCGCCCGGAGGTGGCGCTTCCGGCCCAATCACCTTTACCATCAGCCCTGCCGCCACAACCCTTACAATACTGAACGTCGAGGGGAGTGATCTTACTTGGGATCCAAGCCAACTAAAGCTGTATGTCGCGGTGCCCAGCGGCGCCAGCGTCAACCCAGCCACAATCACGGTGGTCGATCCAATAGCCGGAGCCCTGGCCACTTCCCACACACTTAGTTCAGCCGCCTCCGGACTAGCTATCTCTGACGACAGTCAATATCTTTACGCTGTCACCAGCGCGGCTTCGGCGATTCAGCGTTTCGTCCTTCCCGCCTTCACACCCGACATTCAATGGTCGTTGGGCACCGGCGGGACAGGCGGAATTCCCCCTTACACCAATCTTGCCGGAGATATCAAAGTCGAGCCCGGAGCCGCACATACCCTGGCAGTGTCACTCGGACAATCTGGATCCGGCTCGGTAGCCGTCTTCGACGACGGGGTTGAGCGCTTCACAGTCGCGGAGAGCGCGACCGGCTTGGGCAATTCGCTGCAGTGGAAACAAGATGGCAGCCTGCTATACGCAGCGTATACCCTTTCCAATGACAGCGGAAGTTACACTACGGTGAGCGATGATGCGCTGTATACGATGCCGGTGACCGCAAGCGGCGTCGGCGCCGTGAATATCTACAATTCAACCTTCCGCTCCGAAGGAGCACATCTGCACTCCGACCCGACCACGGGATACCTCTATGGCGATTGGGGCGAAGTGATCAATGGAGCGAATGGAACGCCGGTCGGCAACTACCGATGGAGCCGTCCCAGTGGAACTTACTTTCCCGGGCCGCTTTCAGTTGTTGACCCAACCTTAAAACGCTTCTATATCCTTCTCGAGGCAGTTGAGCCCAACAATACCGTCGTATTCCAAATACAAGTCTTCGATCAGACCACTTTCCAACTGCTGAGTACCATCGTCATTCCCACTCCCGATGGCCTGCCCACGAATTTCATCCGCTGGGGCCAGGCCGGTCTCGCGTTTGCAACCAACGGTCCCTCAGGTGGCGAAGATGGAAAGTTATACATCCTGGACGGCGCATTCGTGAATCCGTCCGGAACTCCTGATACCACAGTGGGCACGCCGGTTAATCTCGTGCCAACTCTGACCGCAATCAGTCCTCTCACAGCGACTGTGGGCGGCCAAGCATTAACGCTCACTGTAACGGGGCGCGATTTCGTCGGACAGCCAACGGTGTATTGGAATGGAAACGCTCTTCAGACAACGCTGGTGAGCAGCACCCAGCTTTCGGCGCAGGTTCCTGCCACCGATCTTGCCTCGAGCGGCCTCGCAGCAGTCACAGCTTCGAACGACAGTAGCGGTTACCCTTTTTCTAATGCGATGGCGTTCTCGGTGAACCCGGCTTCTGCGGCGGGGAGCCAAATTGCGGTGTACAGCGCGGGTGGGAATGACTTAGTATGGGACGCCGCCACAGCGAATATTTATGTGAGCATGCCTGGGGTGCAGGGTGATTCCGGAGACGCCATCGGAATCGTCGATCCCGTGGCTGGGACCGTGACGAACAGCGGCTTTTTGGGCAGCGATCCGGGCAAGATTGCGCTCTCCAGCGACAGCCAATACCTCTACATGGCCCTCAACGGCGCGAACGCAATTGAGCAACTGGCGTTGCCGAGTTTCAGCGTCAACACCGCTTGGAACCTCGGAGGCGTCGACTCCTTTAGTGGACCCTATTACGCCCTCGATTTGCAGGCAGCGCCCGGAGTTCCCCAGACGACGGCTGTAACATTGGCCAACTTCGACATCTCGCCATCAGCAGCTGAAGTCGTGATTTACGATGGCTCAACGCAGCGCTCAAATCCTCTCGTAGTTACCCAGTATCCATACTCCTCGCTGCAATGGGGAAGCACCGATACGACTCTCTACTCTGTAGATGAACAGGCGCCCCAGGACTTCCTGGTGCTTGGAGTTGGACCATCTGGTGCCGTGCTCAATCAAAACTACAACCGAGTCGTGAGTCCATATTCCTCAGAGATTCATTACGACGCGGGTACAGCTTTGGTGTACACCGACGGAGGTCAGGCCATTCAACCGTCCAACGGCAGCATCGTCGGCGATTATGGCGCTTCCGGAATTGCGCTTCCCGACTCGACGTTAGATTCCGTCTTCATTCTGGGCCAGACGGCCGCGCAGGCTGGAACATCGAATTACACAATCGAATCATTCGACCAAACGAAGTTTACAGCCATCTCCTCCATAACGATCGATAACGTGGTCGGTACCCCCACGGCCTTCATTCGCTGGGGCAGCAATGGCCTGGCCTTCACAACGCTTCAAGGCACGCCCACAGATTTTACGGGTACCGGTCCGGGCCAGCTGTACGTCATCAGCGGAACTTTTGTGGAGCCATCCAGCAAGACCCACCAACTGTCACGCTCAGCGCCGATGCTGCCCGTCCGGCGAACCTGGAACCTGGGAACTGGTTTCAAGCATCAGCTACCGGCTGTTGTGACGCGCGATCCGATGACCCAATGACCCTGCTCCGCATCAGACTGGCAGTCATTCCGACGCGCGAGCGCAGGGAGAGGAGGAATCCCCACCTCCGAGCACCCCCCACGAAACTGAGGCCCCACGGCCAAACCCAGCTCCAACCTACTTCCCCGTCACCACCCACCAAGCCTCTCTCCATCTTTCAAACTTCGACCTCTTCTTCTTACTCCCCGGATTCTTACTCCCCGGAAACAGCTTCAACGACCGCACCCTCCCCACCACCCGCACCGGAAACAAATACCAAGCCTCCTCCGGAGCCACATATCCCGCCAGCGCATCAATCTCCTTCGCCGTGTAACACTCCATCGAACTCCGGTATGTCCGCAAGCTATACCCTCCCTGCTTCCCGCGCCGGAACGCCGCCTTCACCTGCACCCGCGTCAACTTCCCCGCCGCATCCACAATAAAGTCATACCCCTGACTCTCTCCCCAAGGCTTCGTCACCGCCATCCCCATCTTCAACGCCGTCCGCAAAAACTCCGCCTTCGCAAACTCCCCCAGTTCCTTAGGAGTCATCCCGTCCGCAACCCGTGTGCAACGGACACTCCTGTCCGTTGCCTTTGACGTTGACCTTGCCGTTGCCTTTGACTTCGATCCCGATTCCGCCCCAGCAAATATAGAAAGATCACCACCCCCACCACCCAAATCCCCATCCCACACTCCACTCATCCGTAACTTCCTTTCCACAAAAATTGTCATCCTGAAGCGACAGCTTTATCGTCGCTGAAGGACCTCCATCTCCACCGCCCTGCCCCTGCATGGCGAGCCCGCCACATTTGTCATCGAGGGTGACCGTTCTCGCTTTGTCATCATCCCGAGGCGACGGCTTCATCGTCGCTGAAGGACCTGAGCGAGCCGCGCGATCCCAGGAGCCTGCCCTGAGAGAGCGAATGCGACCGAAGGGCGCGTTTGGCTCGCTTCCCTATTGCCCTCTGCCGACAGCGCCCCCCAAAACACAAAAGCCCCCTCCGACCACCGGTCGGAAGGGGCTAATTCAGCCACATCGGCTATAGCTAAATGATTACACCCAACTCAAACTAAGTCAACCAATAACCCAAACACGGAAGTTCACGCAAGCACCCTCCACAAAAGCAGCTGTCGCCACAATCGTTGTCATTCCGACGCGCGAGCGCAGCGAGACAGGAGGAATCTGCTGTAAGCGTGCAGCGCCCAGACCCATGTGGGGACAGCCGCCCTCGGCTGTCCGGCGGCCCAGGTTCATCGGGCCGCAGCAGACGCCGCTACCGCCTCATTTTCACCCTCACCTCGCACCGTTCCATCAAGAGATGTCATTCCGACGCGCGAGCGCAGCGAGACAGGAGGAATCTGCTGTAAGCGTGCAGCGCCCAGACCCATGTGGGGACAGCCGCCCTCGGCTGTCCGGCGGCCCAGGTTCATCGGGCCGCAGCAGACGCCGCTACCGCCTCATTTTCACCCTCACCTCGCACCGTTCCATCAAGAGATGTCATTCCGACGCGCGAGCGAAGCGAGACAGGAGGAATCCGCTGTTCGCCGGGAGCGGATCAGAATCGGGTGCCCCATCCTTGCCGGGTTCTCAGAAGCAGAAATCTATCCTGCTTCTCAAGCGGCAGAGCCTGCCCTGAGCCTGTCGAAGGGGTGGGGATTTTGACCTGCTATCCCGAGCACCAACCTTATCATTCCGAAGCGCGAGCGCGAGACAGGAGAGCCTGCCCAGAGCGTGCCGAAGGGTGGGATTCGCCGCCGCCACCCGCATAGGATTTTGATTTCGAAACCCACAGACCGGCCCACCCCAAACCATTGTCATTCTGACGCGCGAGCGCAGCGAGACAGGAGGAATCTGCTGTCTGCGGCCGCGCACCCGAGACTCTGTTTTGAAAGGGCGCGACTTCCAGTCGCGCCGCGAAGCACTTCTCCTGTTGCGATCGAGCCATATACTGGTTGCATGGACCAGAACGATGCCATCGAGAAAGCCCGGCGGTTTGCCCAGACCGCCTACGCGGCAGCGTCGGATGAGATT
This sequence comes from uncultured Acidobacteriaceae bacterium, assembly GCA_963771965.1. Classification (GTDB taxonomy): domain Bacteria; phylum Acidobacteriota; class Terriglobia; order Terriglobales; family Acidobacteriaceae; genus Sulfotelmatobacter. The sequence goes on along the minus strand of CAVYVM010000010.1, from coordinate 276,040 downwards.
CTTCGAGAGCGCCAGAACGACCTCGCAAAAATGCGCAGCCAGTTGGCTGCTCGGGGCGCCGCCATGTCGGGTGCAATGATCGCTGAGACCGCACGCATCAGGGGAGAGCAGATACGAGCGTTGGCGCAAGCTAGGCTGGACTCGATCTTGGAGGGCTATGAATTGTACGGGATCGTTATTGATGACGAGATGGCGACGGGCATCTGTTTCGACGTTATCGGGGAGGTGACTCGGATGATCGCCAATGCGGCAAAGACGCATGCTTTTCCAGCGGGGATGCCGTCTACCGCAGTGGCCGCATATCCTCACGCGCTGGAACAAAATGTCGGCGTTTCCGCCGCTTGGGTTAGAACGCAAATTGACCGGAGAAGGCTTATGCCTAGGAAGAACGAAGGTCCATCTATTACTACGATTTATAACGTTCAGGGTGACCATGCGCGTTGGAACGTTAACGGCACGGACAACTCCGTGAACATCGTCACGAAGTCGAGCGTCGAGTTCTTCACCACGCTGCGTAGCCGGATCGAATCCGAAATTACTGGCGGGGACGAGCGGCGGAAGATCCTTGAGGCGTTAACCGCCCTCCAAGAGGGCCATGGGAAACCATCTTTCGCTCGACGGTATACAGACTTCATGGCAGCGGCGGCCAATCACATCAGCGTGATCGTACCGTTCATTCCGGCGCTGACAGAGATGTTGCACCACGTTCTGAAATAGGAGGCTCAGATGGAGTGGAGGCTCATGGCCAATTGGTGTGGAACTCGGCTCCGCCTCAAGGTGAGCGAACCTGCAGGGCCCCAGACTCTTGCCCGTGCAGTACAATCGACGCGTTACACGGGCCGATATCGCGGAGGATCTCGGTGCTGCTCGCTCAATGGGTGCTCAACGTCTTGCAATTCCTGACGCTGCTCGCGGTGGTGTGGTACACATGGGAAGCTCGACGAGGCTCCATACGAGTCGCTCGGCAATACGAGTTGGAGTGGAAACCGCAATACCATTTCTCTATATCCGGTCTGGATCCAACCAGCGGGACCGGACAAATTCTGGGCTCGTCGGATTACCCGGTCGAACTGTTCGCTAACGTCGTCAATCTTGGCCGACCGGCGCTCTTGGTTCGGGGAGTGGCGCTCGCCCCGGCTGGAAGCGTTGCCGTCCTAGCAAATGTCGCCCCACTTGCTGTCCCAGCTGGCGGTGTGACGCAATTTCCCGTTCCAATCAAGCCCATCCTTGACTCCCTGTGCGTATGCGAATTGATTCCAACGAACCCTGAAACTCAAAACTGGAGGGGGAAAATAACTGCTAGCCTCTGGTTTGAGGCCGGCAGCGAAACCCTCCAGTCGAAGAAGCAGTTCTTCGAGGTCGAATTTGCGAAGGGGAAGCTTCTTTCGTTGCGGCAAATGACTTTTACGGAATTCGCTTACCTCGAAAGAGCTCCAATCGACTCAGCAGAACACGGCAAAACGACGCCGGGAACCTAGAAAGGAAAAGGCCAATCTGATTTCTCATGCTGGCCTTTATTTATGCCGGCAACGACCGGAGTTTATCCTGAGCCTGCCGAAGGACTCCCACACACTTGGCGCGTGCAGTACCATCGGCCCAGCGGGTTTACTTGAAGCGCGCCGGCGGCCCACCGGCGTATCATGCGTTCTTAGCCCAGGGCGGAGACGTCGATGCCGAGCGTTTTTATCTCACACTCGTCGAAAGATAAACCGTTCGTGCGCAGACTTGCAAAGGCGCTGAATAAGCGGGGAGTCACCACATGGGTAGATGACAGGCAGATTGTGGTTGGCCATCCTATACCGAGTCGCATCGCGCATGGGATCTCGCGCTGCGATTTCTTCCTCGTCGTCTTGTCGCATTTCGGACTAGACTCCACGTGGGTAGAGAGGGAGCTAAACTCCGCATACTTCAGAGCTGCATCCCAAAAGGCAGATGCCATATTGCCAGTGCTTATTGAGAGCGTGCCAATCCCGACCCTGTTGTCCTCTCTAAAGTACGCTGATTTTAGCAAGTCGTTTAGCGATGGCTTGCGTGACCTTCTCAGAAGTCTGTCAATCAACGAGGAAGAGATTCCCTTCTTAACGCGGAACGAGCGTAGGGCGAGAATAAAGGCGACGCTTACGTCAGTAAATAGATTCGGAGATCTTCCGAGCGAGGTGATGACACTAGTTGAGGACGAGTCATATCTTGACCTCTTCGAAGAGCACCTCAACATTACGACAGACAGGCGTCTGCTCCACAACTCGTTATACGCGCTTCGTTATCTTGCCGAGGGCTGGGATGGCCGCTGCATCCGGCGTCACGAGTCAATACGTCCACTCATTCAGCTATTCCAAGACGCGGATGCGGCCAACGACTTGGAGCTGAGGAGAGAGGTAGTGTGCGCGCTCTGCGCGATCGATTCAGCTTCGACCAGAGAATTCCTGATCCGCCACTTCGAAGCACTGGACCCAAAGAGCGTAGCAGAAATATTGGCATCCTGGCAGCACATGCATGAATGGAGTGACAGTCCTGTCTGGGTGGCAAAAATACTGCCCTTGCTCCATAAGTACAGCTTGCTGCCACAAGAACAGTGCCTGTATTTCGATCACGACGGACTCGAGCAAGACCTGCGGTTTTGGGTATTTCGATGTTTACAGAACCCTAAGCGGAAGAGCTCTCGGCAATACATCGAGGCCTTTCTCGCTACTGTGAATTACCCATTGGAAGCACTTGCCGAGGCGGCAATGGCCCACTGGTGCGTAACGCGTCGTCAAGATTACGTCACGGTCCTCCGTCGAGCGGCGCGCGCCGGCGTCTCAAATGCTGATTACTTCCTCAAGCAGATACGAGAAGCAGCGACCAAGCGAAAAAAACGTCCAAATCGCCGCGCGAGCTAAGAGTCCAAGCAACCCTCGTAACGGGAGGCCTCCCTCCGAGCGGGCACTGAGTCTCGCAAGTAATGGCGAGCCTGCACAGAAAAGGAAAAGGCTACCAACATTTCTGTCGGTAGCCTTTATTTTATGCCGGCAACGACCTACGCTCCCACACACTTGGCGCGTGCAGTACCATCGGCCCAGCGGGGCTTAACTTCCGTGTTCGGGATGGGAACGGGTGGATCCCCCGCGGTAAGATCACCGACAAAGCGAAGCAGCTTTTGGCTATTGGCTCTTGGCCGTTAGCTATGTCGTGCCTGCTGAGGAGTGATTGCTCCACTCAGCCGCACAACTGCTGCAAACTTGTTTCTCTCGACTTCCGCTCATCAGCGAGTAGCCAGCGAAGCTAGCCAAGAGCTAAGAGCCAGAAGCCAAGAGCAATTTCTCAAAGATCGTGAGGACAATGCCTCACAACTGAATAGATTGGGTGTGGCTTACTTTCTTGTTGTTTGTTTCGGATTTCAACCACGTTCATACTTCGGCTTTTCGTCGGCGCGAAGCTCTTGTCGCGCTCCTGGTCTTGCTCAGGTTCTAGCTAAAAGCTAGGAGCTGACAGCTAAGAGCTTCTTCTGCACCGAGTAAATTTTATGGTCAAGCCGAACGGGCGATTAGTACTGGTAAGCTGCATGCATTGCTGCACTTTCACCTCCAGCCTATCAACCAGGTAGTCTTCCTGGGCCCTTCTTATCCCTTACGGGTTGGGAGATCTCATCTTGAGGAGTGCTTCCCGCTTATATGCATTCAGCGGTTATCACTACCGAACTTCGCTACCGAGCGGTGCCATTGGCATGACAGCTCGAACACAAGAGGTTCGTCCATCCCGGTCCTCTCGTACTAAGGACAGGTCCTCTCAAATCTCCTGCGCCCACAACAGATAGGGACCGAACTGTCTCGCGACGTTCTGAACCCAGCTCACGTACCGCTTTAATAGGCGAACAGCCTAACCCTTGGAACCTTCTACAGCTCCAGGATGCGATGAGCCGACATCGAGGTGCCAAACCGGAGCGTCGATATGAACTCTTGGCTCCGATCAGCCTGTTATCCCCGGCGTACCTTTTATCCGTTGAGCGATGGCCCTTCCATGCAGAACCACCGGATCACTAAAGCCTACTTTCGTACCTGCTCGACTTGTAGGTCTCGCAGTCAACCACGCTTATACTTTTGCATTCAACGCCTGATTTCCAAACAGGCTGAGCGTAGCTTCGCGCGCCTCCGTTACCGTTTAGGAGGCGACCGCCCCAGTCAAACTACCCGCCTTACCATGTCACTCTCCCAGATAATGGGAGTAGATTAGAACCACAGATCTCGCAGGGTGGTATCTCACCGTTGGCTCCTCCAAGCCCGAGAGCCTGGAATCAAAGCCTCCCACCTATCCTGCGCAGCAAGGGCCATAGTTCATGGTAAAGGTATAGTAAAGGTGCACGGGGTCTTTCCGTCTAGTTGCGGGCAACCGGCATCTTCACCGGCACTACAAGTTCGCCGTGTCAGTCGGCAAGACAGTCGCACTTTCGTTACGCCATTCGTGCAGGTCGGAACTTACCCGACAAGGAATTTCGCTACCTTAGGACCGTTATAGTTACGGCCGCCGTTCACTGGGGCTTCAGTTCGAAGCTTCATCTTGCGATTGACCTCTCCCTTTAACCTTCCAGCACCGGGCAGGCGTCAGCCCCTATACGTCGTTTTCGACTTTGCAGAGACCTGTGTTTTTGTTAAACAGTCGCAGTGCGCATTTCGCTGCGGCCCCCTCGAGCTATGAACTCTACCGGGGCACCCCTTCTCCCGAAGTTACGGGGTTATATTGCCGAGTTCCTTACCAACTGTTCTCACGAGCGCCTTTGGATATTCTCCTCGTCTACCTGTGTCGGTTTGAGGTACGGTTCCCTTGATTTCTCCTTAGAGGTTTTTCTTGGCAGCGTGGAATCGGCAGCTTTCCTCCATACGGAGTACTGCTTTGCGTCTCAGTGATAACTCTCTCGCGGATTTGCCTACGAAAGACACCTTACACGCATCGACCGTCATAGCCATAGGACGGCCTGCTTATCCTCCTGCGTCACCCCATCGTCAAACGAAAACAAGGGAGGTCCGGAATATTAACCGGATGTCCATCGGCTACGCCTTTCGGCCTCGCCTTAGGGACCGCCTGACCCTGAGCGGATTAACCTTTCTCAGGAAACCTTAGACTTTCGGCGCGGAGGGTTCCCACCTCCGTTATCGCTACTTATGCCGGCAGGGTCTCTTCTCAACCGTCCACCAGTGCTCTCGCTCTAGCTTCAAACTGTTGAGAATGCTCTCCTACCACGCACACCAGTAAAGGTGTGCATCCGTTGCTTCGGTAACAAGTTTAAGCCCCGTTAAATTGTCGGCACCGGACCGCTTGACCAGTGAGCTATTACGCTTTCTTTAAAGGATGGCTGCTTCTAAGCCAACCTCCTGGCTGTCTGGGCGTTCCGACTTCCTTTCCCACTTAACTTGTATTTTGGGACCTTAGCAGGCGGTCTGGACTGTTTTCCTCTCGACGACGAAGCTTAGCCCCCGCCGTCTGACTCCCGTATTGGTTGTTCTATGGCATTCGAAGTTTGATTGGATTCAGTAAGCTGGAAAGCCCCCTAGTCCATTCAGTTCTCTACCACCACGACAAATCATACGAGGCTAGCCCTAAAGCTATTTCGGAGAGAACGAGCAATCACGGAATTTGATTAGCCTTTCACCCCTACCCTCAGCTCATCGGAGCTTTTTTCAACAAACACCCGTTCGGCCCTCCAGTGGGTGTTACCCCACTTTCAGCCTGGCCAAGGGTAGATCATCCCGCTTCGCGTCTATTCCTGCCAACTGATTCGCCCTATTAGGACTCGCTTTCGCTGCGGCTCGCTTTCGCTTAACCTTGCTGACAAGAATAACTAGCCGGCTCATTATGCAATAGGCACGCGGTCAGACTTTCGGCTTGCGCCGCATAGTCCTCCCACCGTTTGTAGGCACACGGTTTCAGGTACTATTTCACTCCCCTCGCAGGGGTTCTTTTCGCCTTTCCCTCACGGTACTGGTTCACTATCGGTCAGAAGCTAGTATTTAGCCTTACGGGATGGTCCCCGTAGCTTCCCGCAAAGTTTCTCGTGCTCCGCGGTACTCAGGTATCGACTTCGAGTTCAGTTCCTTTTCACCTACGTGGCTATCACACTCTATGGCCCCTCTTTCCAGAGGGCTTCGGTTAAGGACTGAATTGGTAACTCTACTGTTGTCGACCCTACAACCCCGGTTGAACCCGAAGGTCTAACCGGTTTAGGCTGATGCGATTTCGCTCGCCACTACTTTCGCAATCGAGGTTTCTTTCTTTTCCTCCTGGTACTGAGATGGTTCACTTCCCAGGGTTCGCTCGTGCGTGACTATGGATTCATCACGCCGTACGGAGGGTTTACCTCCGTGGGTTTCCCCATTCGGAAATCTCCGGATCAATGCCTGCTTGCGGCTCCCCGAAGCTTATCGCAGCTTGCCACGTCCTTCATCGCCTGCTTCTGCCAAGGCATCCACCATGCGCCCTTAGTAGCTTGACCATAAAATTCACTCGACACACTGGAGTTGCGAGTCCCGAGACGCGAGTCCCGAGCTTCACAAATCCAACACGCCGCATAAACTCTATGGGCCTTTGTGCTGCTCATCGCGCGCTTAACGCCTATCAACGTTTACGCGCACCAGCAGCTTCTCTCAGGCACTCATAAAAATTTACAACGCCTTGTATTTGCCCAATCTATTCAGTTGTCAAATATCGTCCTCGTGAAAGAAGCTGTTAGCTCTTGGTTTTAGCTGTTAGCTAAAACCAAAATCAACGACCCTTCACTCACCCCGCTTGTGCGGGTATGGGTTTTGCTTAGTGCGGGGTGTGCAAACCCCTCACTTCCTCCAACCCAATGTTCGGCGTCAAGGTGACTTTCATTGGACCGCGAACTGATTCACGGTTGTCGCTTTGACGCCCAACATCGGGCTGATGATTAACCTCTTGGCGGTCCTGCGTCGGGGTCGATGCCGCGTTCGATCTTCGCGATGCGCTCCTGATGCCTCAGGATCATCGTAGTGATTGCGATCGCGCCTCCGACCAGGAGAGCGATAATCGGAACCAGCAGACCGCCCAAGCTTGTTATTGAGTCGACTAATCTCATACGCCGTCTCCCGCTTTCTCCGTAACCGGCATTACCGATCAGGTAGGGATACTTCGACTCCAAATGAGTTCGCTTCGCGACTCATTCTCCGCCAGCATGACAAATCATTCACCACCGTAATCTTGGTGGAGCTGACCGGGATCGAACCGGTGGCCTCCTGGTTGCAAACCAGGCGCTCTCCCAGCTGAGCTACAGCCCCTTGAACCCAGTTGCTAGTACCTAGTTGCCAGAAAAGGCTTGCTGGGTACTGGCTACTAGGTACTAGCAACTGATTTTTCTGGTGGGCCTGGATAGACTTGAACTATCGACCTCACCCTTATCAGGGGTGCGCTCTAGCCACCTGAGCTACAGGCCCGGTTAATCCCGCTTCGGCCACCAATGCCGGGCGTCGACCCAGATTGGAGCGCTGAGACCTACCAGAGCCACGATCAAAGCCAAGGCGGTTTCAGCAAAGCGGAGCATTCATCAAATTCTCGCACACCGTAGCTCAAAAACATATCCTGTCATTCCTCGCGGAGCGAAATCTCAACTTCGACAGCGTACTGTGAGGCAGAGATCCTTCGACTGCACATGACCGCCTTTCGGACGTTCATGCTTCGCTCAGGATGACAGAGAAATTTATTTCGAGGACAAGGTTGAACGTGCGCTCCAGCTAAGCCGGAGCTGACCATCATGGAACGCGGAAGAATGCAGCGAACTGCATCTTCTACAGAACGGCTCGTCTCAAAACTTGCGAGACGGACTCGATCTGAAAATACGAGAAAGAGAGGTCCGAACGAGGCTCCCTTGCCGCATCCTCAGGTTAATGGTGGACTTGGCTTGGGGTACATGGCAACATCCCACGCATGTTTAATCCCGTTTGCGTTGGGAACCGCGACTCCGATGGAGTTTAAGTTCCGAAGAGGCTTAGGGGGCGCGCGAGTGCCATGACGTTCTCTCTTAGAAAGGAGGTGATCCAGCCGCAGGTTCTCCTACGGCTACCTTGTTACGACTTCACCCCAATCATGAACCATACCTTGGACGGTTGCCTCCTTGCGGTTAGCACGCCGGCTTCTAGTGCAGTCCACTTTCGTGATGTGACGGGCGGTGTGTACAAGGCCCGGGAACGTATTCACCGCGGCGTTCTGATCCGCGATTACTAGCGATTCCAGCTTCATGGAGTCGGGTTGCAGACTCCAATCCGAACTGAGGCCGGCTTTTTCCGATTAGCTCCCCCTCGCGGGTTTGCGACGGTTTGTACCGACCATTGTAGCACGTGTGTAGCCCTGGACATAAAGGCCATGAGGACTTGACGTCATCCCCACCTTCCTCCCAGTTATCCTGGGCGGTTTCACTAGAGTGCCCGGCTTGACCCGATGGCAACTAGGGATAAGGGTTGCGCTCGTTGCGGGACTTAACCCAACATCTCACGACACGAGCTGACGACAGCCATGCAGCACCTATATAGCAGTCTCTTGCGAGACGCAGATGTTTCCACCCGATTCCACTACATTTCGAGCCCAGGTAAGGTTCTTCGCGTTGCGTCGAATTGAACCACATGCTCCACCGCTTGTGCGGGCCCCCGTCAATTCCTTTGAGTTTCAGCCTTGCGACCGTACTCCCCAGGCGGATTGCTTATCGCGTTAGCTGCGGCACAGTGGGATTGGGTACCCACCACACCAAGCAATCATCGTTTAGGGCTAGGACTACCAGGGTATCTAATCCTGTTTGCTCCCCTAGCTTTCGTGCATCAGCGTCAGTTATGGTCCAGTGCGCCGCTTTCGCCACAGGTGTTCCTCCCGATATCTACGCATTTCACCGCTACACCGGGAATTCCACGCACCTCTCCCATACTCCAGCACGACAGTTTCGCCTGCAGGCCCCAGGTTAAGCCTGGGGATTTCACAGGTGACTTGTCGCGCCGCCTACGCACCCTTTACGCCCAATAATTCCGAACAACGCTTGCACCCTCTGTATTACCGCGGCTGCTGGCACAGAGTTAGCCGGTGCTTCTTCCACCAGTACCGTCATTATCGTCTTGGTCGAAAGGAGTTTACGCCCCAAGGGGCTTCATCCTCCACGCGGCGTTGCTGCGTCAGGGTTTCCCCCATTGCGCAAAATTCCCCACTGCTGCCTCCCGTAGGAGTCTGGACCGTGTTTCAGTTCCAGTGTGTCCGTGCGCCCTCTCAGGCCGGATACCGATCTTCGCCTTGGTGGGCCGTTACCCCGCCAACTAGCTAATCAGCCGCGACCCCCTCCTCAAGCGGATTGCTCCTTTGATCTTGCGATGTTATGCGGTATTAGCATCGGTTTCCCGATGTTATTCCACACTCGAGGGTAGGTTAGTCACGTGTTACTCACCCGGTCGCCACTTTACTCAGGGATTGCTCCCCTTTCTCGTTCGACTTGCATGTGTTAGGCACGCCGCCAGCGTTGATTCTGAGCCAGGATCAAACTCTCGTTTGAAACCTGATGTCTGCCGACGGGTAGTTGGCAGACTGCCATCGCCGCATATCCAAAGCCGCTTGCAAAAGCCGCTCTGGTTTCAACAATGCGAGATGGCACCACCGTTCAGCCTTTGCTGGCCGCTTCTTGCGAAGCGGAAGAAAAGTTCACGGTGGTCTATCTTGTGAGATCGCTCGGACTAATGCCCGAATTCGTTTCTCACGACTGGCACGTTCAACCTAGTTGTCAAAGACCGAATCGCGGTCCGCCGAGGCGGCGCGAATTCAGTCCAGGCGAAATCGCACGAATGCGAATCCGACTGTCCTCGAAACTTTACAAACATACGTGCGGCATTTGATCCTGTCAATCTGCGCTTCCCACAGAATTTCCGGATGATTTCCACATCGGGAAGGGTTCTTGAGAGCGGGACAGGAGAGCTGCCGGCAAAACCCGAAAACAGATTCCTCACGATAAAGCCGTTCGGAATGACAAGATTTTTGGGCTGGGCGCTCTGACGCGCGCAACAGTATGGCCTTCCGTTGCGGGGTAAAACGCCACTTTCGGCGTTGCATTTTAGGCAGCCCGATACGGAAGACAAGAAATTGAGAAAAGATCTACTTGCTTGGAGGTCCTTGCTTTGAAGGTACCCTTCGGAAGGCCTTACGTGAAACCGGTTGCTTTCCGAATGAAGTCCCGTGGCCGGGACAATTGAGAACTTCTTACGACGCTCTCTGAAAACTTAGATGCCGGGCACGCACGAGAGTTGCAACAAAATCCGGCTCAGCCACACATCTGCTCTCGGTGGATTGTTTATAGCAGATGAATGGGAAGGAATGCAAGGGAAAGTTTAAATCGTAGCGAGGTTTACTGAGTTGAGTCCCCAAACGTCGCTTCCAAATCTTGTCAGTCGCGACCGCATGGCCTACTCTGGTTTCCACTGAGGTTTGAAGATGCCACAACTAAACGCGTTTGTAGCCCGCAGCTTTCTTCCCAAAGACGAGCGGCGGCTTGAGGCCGTCCTGCGTTTTCTAGGAACGTTCGAGAAGATGGGCTTCATTTGCAGGCACGCGGAGGCAGCGGAGGTTGAGTCTGTCTCGGCCAAGGTTAGGGCCCTCATCGACAAGAGCGACGTATTCATCGGCATCTTCACGAAGCGGCACCCGATTTATGCGCCGCCAACCGGGCTTGCGGGCGCTTGGAGCGTGTTGCGCGGCGTCAAGCCAACCGTAAATATGTGGAGCGCTCCAGGTTGGGTCCTGCAGGAGTCCGGCTATGCACTCCAGAGGCTGGGCCCGACGAAACTAATTCTCCTCAGAGAGCCCGATGTGGAAATACCTGGCTTGCAAGGCGATCTAGAATATGTACCCTTCGTTCCTGAAACGCCAGCCGATGTCTTCTCGAAGCTAAGCGAGATGATACATGGCCTCCTGGCTCAAGCTAGCGGAATTGAGGTTAGGACAGTCGTCAGCGAGAGACTCTTGGACGCTAAGGCTGCCAGCGAGCCTGCGCCCGCAGAACCACCGCCTGAGCCGCCGAAAGATGAGGCTCAGCCTTCTGACATTGTGTTCTGCTACATTCGCATGGATGATGCGGCGAAGACGCGCGATTACGAGGGCCTCGCCGAGGCTTGGGCTGACGGCACTGCACTCATCGAGCAAGGTAAGGTGGGCAATATTGATAAGCTCACCTGGGACTGCCACTATTTTGAGGCCCGCTTTCGCGCCGGCGCAGCAGACGGTCTTGAGGGTCTCAAGAACCTGCATGTACAAGATCTACGGCGTGTTGAACCCATTACCTCCATCGCCCGCTGCTTGCGACGCTCTGAAGAGTTTCAGGACTCTGCACGCTTATTCCTCAAGGCGGCCCATCTTGCCAAGGACCAAGAAAAGGCCGGTTACTTTCTGGATGCCGCTCGGACTTTTCGAGAAGCTAAGCAGTACGAACAAGGAAAGGATGCGGCGCGAGGGGCGCTCGCGATTGCCGGCGGGAGAACCGGGTGGAAGCGCTGAGTGAACTCTACCAGCTGTTCAAGGCTGGCGGCGAGACTTACCTTTCATTCGCGACGGCGGAGGCAGCACTCCACGAGAACCCGCAGGTTGGGCTTCGATTTGGTTTGGGGCTCGACTACCACCGATATGGCCTCGACGAGTTGGGGCTCTTACACTTCAAGTTCCTATACGAACGAGACAAAACTGATCCAGCAACCCTCCACAACCTCGCACTTATGTTCGCCGACTGCAAGCTTCCGATCACCGCCGTCCGACATTACAAAATGGCAATCGATCTCGGGGAGACATTGTCGGCCGCAAACCTCGGGTTCATGTATTTAGACGCGGGCATAGCGGACGACGCCCAAGTTATGGTCGAGAAGGCGATGGGGGTGGAGGGACACGCGCCGAGGGTTGAGAAGTGTCTCGCGGAGATTGTCCAGCGCATTGAGGATGAGGAAGCGAAGGAGAAAGAATCGCTTGGCTCAGCACGAGAAAGGAGGGATTTTCTCGCGCGGATGGGGCGGGCGTCCTATGCTCCGACTCCAGCTATCGAAGGGAGATGGACGTTTCCCTTCGGCGAAATAGCGCTCTCTTTCGACGGCCGAGCCATTATGGGCGAAGCCGAGGTTAAGACGGAGCAAAGTGGCTATGGTGACTTCGCCAGCGTTCTCTCGAGGGCAGTCAGCCCGAAGGAACCGAAAATCGAGAGCTACAGTATCCAGGGCAAGCTCATTGGTGCCGTCTGCCAGTTCACGCTGACCGTGACCGACAAGACCCCGCGAATGTTGCCAGCCATAAACGCTCTCTCCGCTCTCTACGGGGCGGCGGGAACTTCTAAATCTGGCTTCCTAGTGTTTGAAGCTGATGGAACGAGAGCTCTCTATACGGAACTCGCGGACCTAAAGCTCGGGGAGCCGCAGCCTATCAGCCGCGTCGGTTGACGGCATCCGTTCTCGCGAATCATCCCGACACCTCTGAGATTGGTATCTTCCACCACCTAACGGGGCTTCCGTCGTTGGTGGGCTGACCCACGGCTTGCGCCGTGGGCTGCATTTTTCGCCGCTTCTCGGCTGGAGTTGGGCGCCTCCTAGCGAAGTCCCCACCCCTAGCCACAAAGAACGGCGGCAAGGTAAGGGGCATCCGCGGTCTCTCATGTCGTGCCAGCGAGAGAGTCTCATTGCGATTGTGAGTGGGACGGTAGAGATCCTTCGACTGCGGTTTTGCCCCGGCTTGCCGGGGCAAAATCCTCGCTCAGGATGACAGTGTAAATAGGAATGACGGAGGGATGGGAAGTCAAAGTCCCCACCCCTTCGACTTCGCTCAGGGCAGGCTCTTGCCGCTTTGGAGCACGGACTATCTCTGCTTTTCGTCATGCGGCAAGGATGGGGCATCTGCTTCATCTCGCTGAGCGGGAGTGGCGGACGAGGGCGTCCGCCCTACACGGAACCTTATTTCGTCAGCAAATGCCAGGCTTCCTGGTAGGGGCCGTACTTGGATTTGGTGAGATGCGGCGAGAGGACAATGACGGGTTGGTTGTTGGTGGCGCGGATGGGGAGGATGTACCAGGTGTCGACGGGGATGACCAGGGCGGCGAAGAAGTCGAGTTGGTCGGGGGTGTAGACGACGTGGCTGGAGCAGATGGTGCAGGCATACGAGTTGCCGCGCTTGTAGATGGTGCACTTCACTTGTACACGGAGGAAGTGGCCGTGGTGGTCGGTGGCGATGTCGTAGGGGGCGGTTTCTCCCCAGGGCTTGGTGACGCGGAATCCGCGCTCGGTGGCGCGCTGCATGAAGCGGAGTTCGGCCCACTCTCCGCGGAGTTTGTGGTTCTGGATGTTCTGGCCTGAAGTGCGGTTTGGCATTGGTTCCTTCGGTGGTTCGGTTGTGGTGTGGAATGGCGGCGACTGAAAGGCGCTGGGTGTATCGGGCATTGCGAGCGCGGGCTTGAAGAAGTGTGCGTGAGAGCTCAGGCGTCCCTACGGGACGCGGTTCTTTTTTCGACCTTTCCCGGCGCTAAACGCGCCGGGCTATTGTCGGTCGCCCCTCCGGGGCGTATTTTTCGAAGACTTCATTCCGCTGAGGTGCTGCCAGATTAGTTCCCACGCACACACTTGAAGGCGAGCCTTTTCGGGACTGGCTGGGCAATAAAAAACGCGACCCGGAGTGGGTCGCGTTCTGTTATTTCGACTCTAGGATAATTATATCATAAAGTAATGGTTAAAGTGACATAGTTTGCGGAAATATATTTGGTGCAGGATCATGGGATTAGGAGAAATCGGGGGCGGGCGGGGTATTGACAAGAAATCGAAGTGGGGGCGGCGCGATTCGAGCTTCGCTCGAAATGGACAGCCGGGGGCGGCTGTCCCTACATGGTTCCTCGCTCCGGCGTCGAAAAGCAGATTCCTCGCGATGGGGCCGCTCGGAATGACAAAACCTTTTTGGTCGCGAGCCTTTCAGGAGGTCCTTTCGCTGCTTTACGGGAATTCCAGGGTTACGAATTTTGCTGGTTTCGGGCTGGTGTTGGTTACGGTGTGGGTGATGTTGGCGGGGAGCCATTTGGAGTTGCCGGATTTCATGTGGGAGGCGGGATGAGCGGGAGTGAGGGGTTGGCCTTCGATGGTTTCTTCGAGGGCCAGGTCGGTGATGGCGACTACTAGAACTGGGCCGGTGTGGTGATGTTTGGGGACCACTCCGCCGAGCTGGAGTTCGAATTCGGTGGCGCGGATGGCGTCTTTGACGAAGAGGATTTGTTTGGTGCCGTGGTTGAGAATGGCGAGGCCGCGGTCTTCGTTTTTCGCTGGGTCCCAAGGCGAGGATGCGTTGCGCAGGGTAGCGTCGAGAATTTCGATGGTGACGTTGCGGAAGGGTTGCGGGCTGAGGTCGCGCACGACGTGGGCGAAGGTGGCGGAGGCGAAGCGAGTGTCGCCGTCGGTGAACTTGACGGTGGCGGGAGGCTTATCCTTGACCGCGTTGGAGATTTCGGTGTTACCGAGATTGACGGAGAAGTAGTCGTGGCGGTGCCAGTGCATCTGAGTTTCGGTGTTGGGGTCGACCTCGACGTTGAAGACGCGTACGGATTTGTTTTCGAAGGCGAGGTGATGGTGAGGCTCGGCGGTGATTTCGACTTCGGGGGATTGGGCGGAGAGTAGGGTTGCGGCTAGGAGGAGGAGCGGTAGGCGTTTCATGCGGGGGATTGTAGCACTGCGGGTTCGGTGGCGCTTATAGGGATCCTTCGACCCGCAAAGGGCGCGGGTCTCTGGATGACAGGGGATTTGGACATGGCGCAGGTTGGTCGAGCTTCGCTCGATGGACAGCCGAGGGCGGCTGTCCCTACAAAATCAAGATCAAAACCAAGATCAAGAACAACATCAAACCAAGATCAAAAACTAACGTCAAAGGCAGCGGACAGGAGTGTCCGCTCCACACGGACCGCTCCACCGGGCCACTCCACACTTGCTATCTCACACTTTTATTTCGCGGACGGGTCGGAGAGGAGGCCGAAGACGCCTACGCCGTTGGTGGTGCCGACGTAGACTTTGCCGTTGATGATGACGGGGGTTATGAACTTGTTGCCAGCGCCGAAGCGGTCGCGGTCGTTGGCAGCCTGGTCGCTGTTGTAGAGCATTTGCAGAGTGGTGGCGTTGTAGGCGTAGAGGATGGCGTGGCCTGTGTTCTCGACTGCCCAGAGAATTGCATTCTGCGATTGGTTGGAGGAGATGCTAGGCGTGGCTCCGGGATAGCGGAAGGTGTTGGTGGTCTGGGCCGCGGGAGTGGGCAGCAGTTTGGCATTCTTGAATTGAAAAGAGAGGATGGGCTCGTTGACCGGTCCATAAAAGAGGCGTCCGTTGAAGTAGGCGGGCATGGACCAGATGCCGTTGGGCAGAACTCCATCGAGTTCCTGGTAGATGACGTTGCTGGTGGAGTTGTATTTACCCAGGTTGTTGCGATTCACGAGGTAAAGATTGGTGTCTTTGCCGGCGACGGCGGCGAGTTGCCAGGTTGCGCCGGAGGAATCTTTCATGTCGGAGAGAAGGATGGCGGTGCCGGAACCGAGGTCGACGTCATCTTCACTGTCTGTGGGACCGTTGTAGGTTTCGAAGTAGTCGGCGACGGCGAGGCCTTTGGTGGTCGAAAGCTTGAGGACGGCGTTGCCGTAGTCGCCGCTGGCGGGAAATTCGCTGGAATTTAGAGTGGTGTCGAAGATGCCGTTGGCGTCGAGCAAAAAGATGTTGCCGGTATTGTCGGCGGCAGGTCCGGTGCCGGAACCCCAGATCGAGCCTTGATAGCCGTTGGGCGTAACGTCGAGGACGGTCTGGAGAGCGAGCGTGTTCTTGTTGTAGCCCATGATCCAGCCGGTGTAGGGGCGGATGTCGCAGTGGGAAGTCCAGGTCAGGTAAACCACGTTGCCCACAAGAAGCAGGCTGGCACGCTCGGCGTATTGGCCGGGATCGAAGACCACGTAGCTACCGGAGCGGCCGTCGCCTTTCCCGGGATATTTAGCGGCAATGTCGACTGGGCCACCGTAGAGTTCGTGGCCGGTGGGGGCGTCGAGGGCGTGGAGGCGCTGATGATAGTTGCCGGAAGAATCTTTGGTCATGGCAACGACGTAGATGACTCCGTTGGAACCGGGCGGGCGGCTGATGACGGGAGTGGAGGTGATGCCGATTTCGGGAGTGATCTGCAGGCAGCCGCGATCATCGGAGGAGGTCTCGCCGGCCTTGACCGTAGTGATATGCCAGATCACGGCGCCAGTATCGGCATCGAAGGCGTAGACGGAGTCGTGTTCGGTGGCGACGATCAGAAGGTTATGGGTCGTGCCACCCTGAATGGGAACGGAGGAAAGATAGAGCGGTTGAGCGTCGACCAGACCGTCGGCCGAAACCGTAAATAATTTTCCAAACGCTGTGGAGTTCACGTTGCTGAGAGTGAGCGTGGTCTCAGAGGCGTTGAGCCCGGTGCGGGCGTTGTTGTAGTGATAGGTGAGAACGTCCTCGGAAAGTGCGGGCGATGCACCGAGCAAGAGAATTCCGGCGAGAGCGATGATGGTCACGACCAGCCGTAGGGGAGAAAGCTTAAAAAACGGCGTCACGATATCTCCGGCCCTGATTTGAACAGGGCTGTGCTGCGTTTAATTGTTGGTTTCAGAACTGCCTAACGTTCGGGGTGGTAGGAAGAGGTGTCTGCGGCCAGCCTCTTCGTGTTCCAGTGAAACTGTGCGCGGATTATTGCAGAGTTAACGGAGACGAACAAGCGGAGTCTGCTATAGAGAGAAATAAGTTTTGAGGGGGAAGAGACTATTTTCGCTGGGGATGATGAAAAGATCAGGCTAGCTATTCTTCGCGGGTGACGCGAATCCATTCCTCCATTTGGTCGAGGTACTGGGCTAAGGCGCGGCGACCGGCGCTGGTGAGACGGTAGTCGGTGCGCGGGACGCGGCCTTCGAAATACTTCAGGCAGGAGATGTATTCGGCCTCCTCGAGTTTGCGGGCGTGAACGCTGAGGTTGCCGTCAGTGGTTTTGAGGATGCGTTTGAGATCGTTAAAGCTCAGGCTCGCGTTGGTGGCGAGGGCGCTCACGATTCCGAGGCGCATGCGTTCGTGAATCAGACGATCGAGTTCAGGGAGCGCAATGGCGCGGGCGGGAGTGTGCGGGCGAGCCGGGGCTGCGGCTTTGGTCTGCTTGCGGCGCTGGGGCAACGCTCTAGCCACCGTGCCTCCGGGCGATGAGAAGTCCAAAGATAATGTGAAGGCCGCCAAAGCCGGCAGCCAGCAGCCAGTTCGACCACGCCGGCGCGACCACGGCGACTACGCCGGTCGCCATGAAACAGACTCCCATGACGGGGACGATGGAGACGGAGTACGCGCCTCCCGTGATGATGCCGGCACCGTAGAGAAGGAGCCAGGCGGGCGCGAGGGCGGAGCCGAGGCCCAGGCGCTGCAGCAAGAAAGTAAGAAATGCGCCGGCGACGAGGGGTGGAAACAAACCAAGCGCGACCTTGCTGCCGGGCCCGGAAAAAAGTGGGAGGCCGCGACGGTTGGCCTTCCAGCGCATGGACAAAATGGCGATGATGGCCGCGACCGGGGCTTCGCCGAGCCAGACCTTGAGCCAGGCGGCAGAGGTCGGTTGCCGCGAAGCCAGCCATGCCGCGGCGAGCGCAGTGAGGCCGAGCAGGACCTGTCCCCAGCCGGGGACGGCGGTGAAGGAAGCGGACCGCTCCATGGTGTCACGGATGAAGCGGAGATCATCGGCTGGATTGGGGCTGGGATCGCGGGACGCCGATGTTGGCCAGGCGCGGGCGGGCCGGTGAATGCGCCGAACACGATGCTGGCGAGAACGGGCCATTGCGAAATACGGTAGCGCGGGCGGATTCGAGTGTCAAGTGCTTTGTGATACAAAGTAAAATGCCAAATTTCAGGATGGTTCAGCTAGGAGACTGCGGGAAGTCGCGTTGCCCACAAAGGCTTACCTCAGGCGCTGAAGCGCGGGCTCATTTCGACTGACTTACTGGCACGAGTGGAACTCGTGCCCTTCCCGGACCTCACTGGTACAGACTCTTTCCGCAGCAATATGGAACTCGAACCCTTCCCGAGCCTGACTAATACGGACTTTCACCGCAGCCTCCTAGAGAGTCGGAGCCTGAGCCGAAGAAACTCTTAGCTGGCCCGGAATCGAAACGGGATAAGATTCTGGGGATGGAGCTGGGAAAATTACTCGTGATCGCAGGTCTCTCGCTGGCCGTGGCGGGAGCGGCGCTGATGCTTCTGGGAAGAATGAACTTTCCGCTGGGCAGACTGCCCGGTGACTTTACCTACCGCGGAAAAAATACGACGGTATATTTTCCGCTGGCGACGTCGCTGGTGGTGAGTGTTGTGCTTTCCATTTTGTTGTATGTGGTGAGCCGTTGGCGGAGATGAGAGCCGCAGGACGCGTAACAGGCCCAATGGGAAACGGATCGGTAATGTGTCACGTAGGTCGACGAAATGCCCGGCACGAAGGTGCTGTGGAAGATGGTGGCAGGTGGACAGTGTTTAAGACGAAGCAGAGATAAGGTAGCTGTGCCCATCCAACAAGGTCACGATGTCCTACTGTGACTTGTGAGAGTTTTCCCGCGAATCTAGGATTTCCCCATTCATGAATGTTTAATTGTTCTTCCGCGGGTGATTCTGCAACTAAGTACCAAAGTCTTATCCTAAGCGCGCCCTTTCGCTGAGAGCAGTAAAGCCCATTGAGGAGGTTTCGTCGTGAAAATCCCACAGGTCTTTATCAGGTTCGGTCAGCGGCTCCGGCAACATGCAACCAGGGTATTCGCGTCTTCTTTTCTTGCGGCTGGTTTTCTGGCTGTGAGTTCGATGTGCGCGAGCGCGCAGCAACAGGTTCTCACCTATCACAATAACAACGGCCGGACCGGGCTGAATTCGGCAGAGACGATGCTCACCCTGAGTAATGTGAATTCCGGCATGTTCGGAGAACTATTCACGCTATCGGTGGACGGCCTGGTGGACGCGGAACCTCTCTATCTCTCGGCGGTGACGGTGCAGGGCGGCACGCACAATGTGCTTATCGTGGCCACGGAACATGACTCGGTCTATGCGTTCGACGCGGATAGTGGAACGCAACTGTGGAAGATCAGCGCGCTCAAGTCTCGCGAGACGACGTCGGACGATCGCGGGTGCAGCCAGGTGACGCCGGAGATTGGAATTACGTCGACGCCGGCGATCAGCCGGCCGGCGGGATCGAATGGCGTGATCTATGTGGTCGCCATGTCGAAGGACTCGTCGGGAAATTATCATCAACGGCTGCATGCGCTGGATGCGACGACGGGGAACGAGCTCAACGGCGGGCCGGTCGATATCGCGGCAAAATATCCGGGCACGGGGGATAACAGCTCTGGAGGATTTGTGGTCTTCGATCCAGCGCAATATAAGGAGCGATCGGGATTGCTTCTGGTGGGGAACCAGCTTTATCTGACGTGGGCGTCGCACTGCGACATCCGCCCATATACCGGCTGGATCATGGGTTACAACGCGACTACGCTGGCGCAGAAGTCGGTGATCAACGTGACCCCGAATGGCAATGAGGGCGCGATTTGGGGGTCCGGTGCGGGGCTGACGGCGGATAGTTCGGGCAACATCTTTTTTCTGGATGCCAACGGGATTTTCGACACGAGCTTGAACTCCAACGGCTTTCCCAGCAGCGGCGACTACGGCAATGCGTTCATCCGGCTGACGACAAAGAGCGGGTTGGCGGTGGCCGACTATTTCGAGATGGATAACGGTCCGCAAGAGAGTGACGGCGATGTCGACCTGGGTTCGGGCGGAGCGATTTTGATCCCACCGATGAAAGACTCTTCCGGGACGACGTGGCAACTGGCGGCGGGCGCCGGCAAGGATTCGAATCTGTATGTAGTCAACCGCAACTCGATGGGGAAATTCAACGCGAACAGCAACAATAACTATCAGGAGCTTTCGGGAGTGTTGCCGGGCGGCATCTGGTCGATGCCAGCGTATTTTCGTAACCGGCTGTATTACGGGCCGGTGAGCCAGCCGATTCTCTCCTTCGAGTTCAAGAACGCAAAGTTGCTGGCGACGCCAGTGGCGCAGACTACAAACGCCTTTGGATATCCCGGGGCGACTCCGAGCATTTCTGCGAACGGCGGCACGAATGGAATTGTATGGGCTAGCGAGAATACCAACCCTGCTGTACTGCACGCATACAATGCAGAAACTTTGGTGGAGTTGTACAACACCAATCAAGCTTCCGGCGGGCGAGACAATTTCGGCGCGGGGAATAAGTACATCACTCCGATGATTGTGAATGGGAAGGTGTATGTGGGGACGACGAACGGGGTGGGAGTGTTTGGGTTGTTGGGAGGAAAGTAAGAATCAGAACTCGCGTGGCCGCCGGCGACTTCTATGCGACAAATGAGGCCTACTAAATTGCCCACCCTCGGCCACTATAGGGCGCTTACGATGAGAGTTATTCAGCCTCGTAGTGCGTTAACCTAGGTTGCGCCGTGAGCAGAGATTATTTCACTGGTGGAACTCTTCTCGGACGCCCCTGCCAATCGTAAATTCGACGAGGGTCATACAAGATAGTCGTCACATCGCAAACGTCTTTCAGCTTTTGAGCCATGGAAAACATGTGACCCAGACCGCAGACTAAAAGTCCTGATTTTGATGGCGCTTCCAGAATTCGATCACCCCATACACGCTCGCGATAATCATAAAACTCAAAATCGTACACCTCGTCTACACTTTTGTCGGTCAACGATTTCCGCTCTTCTATTGTCAGGTCGACATTCTTCCACTTGAGGCCGAGTTCATCCGCTAGTTGCTGCACACACAGCTTGGTTGCGGGAGTCCATGTCGTGGCTTCCTCGAAGATAGTATCCACTTTGTTGTGCTGAATCCAATAAGCGAGAGTCGAGTGAAAACTCGAATCCATTGGGTCGTCTAGTTGGAATTCATGATGCGTGCCGAGAATGATAAGTTTGCGTTTCAATACTTCCTCAGTATCCATTAGAAGCTGGCCCGCGTTTTCGGGACGCTTAGTGGAAGCTACCACGACTGAGGCTGCGAGCAAAGATGGGCAGGCCGGGTGCTAGAGGCAAGGCGCCCGGCAAATTTCGGTTGCGTTGTACTGCTAGACTCCTAGTATTCCTATGTCTCTCGCCAATCAACTCGGCTTCCGATTTGTTCCGCCGGAGAGGCGGGTGTGGAGTGTGCGCGGGCTAGTGGCGGCGGTGCGGGCGCATGTGGAGCGGGAGTATTCCGATGCGTGGGTGGAAGGGGAGATTTCGAATTTTCGGGCGCAGAATTCGGGGCATCTTTATTTCACGCTGAAGGATGGGAACGCGCAGATTCGGCTGGTGATGTTCAGTTCGAAGGCGCGGCTGCTGCGCTTTCGTCCTACGGATGGAATGCAGGTGGTGGTGCGCGGGTGGGTGACGGTTTATGAAGATCGCGGCGAGTTGCAGATTGCGGCGGAGTACATTGAGCCGAAGGGCGCGGGCGGGTTGCAGGTTGCGTTTGAGCAACTGAAGGCGAAGCTGGAGGCGGAGGGACTGTTTGCAGCGGAGCGGAAGAAAGCGATTCCGACATTGCCCGCGAAGATTGGAATTGTGACGTCGCCGCAGGCCGCTGCGCTGCGGGACATCCTGAACATTTTGCAGAGGCGGCATCATACGGCGAGTGCGGTGATTTATCCGGCGCAGGTGCAGGGGGATTTGGCGGCGGGAGAAGTGGCGAGCGGAGTGCGGTATTTCAACGCTTGTCGAAGTGACGCAAGCCGCAGCGTGGAAGTGATTATTGTGACGCGTGGTGGAGGTTCGGCGGAGGATCTGGCGGCGTTCAATGATGAAGGGCTGGCGCGGACGGTCGCGGCGTCGGAGATTCCGGTGATTTCCGCGGTGGGGCACGAGACCGATTTCACGATTGTGGACTTCGTGGCCGACCTGCGCGCGCCAACGCCTTCGGCGGCGGCGGAGTTGGTGATCCGGTCGCGGCGGGAAGTGGAGGATCAGGCGGAAGCGGCGCGAGAGCGGCTGGTGCGGGCGATGGAGCGCAGGTTGCTGGAGGCAAGACATGCGCTGATCGAGCGGGCGCAGGATGGGGCGTTTGCGCGGATGATGGATGGAATCCGGCAGAGGCAGCAAAAGCTGGATGATTTGACTTACCGGCTGGAGCGAGGCGAGAGGCAAAAGCTGGAGCAGATGCGGCGTAAGTGGGAGACGGTTGCGGCGGCGGTGCGGCATTACGATGCGCGGCGGATGCTGTCCGGAGTTCGAGTGGAGTTGGTGGCGGGGACCGCCGCGTTGGCCGCCGCGATGCGGAATCAATTGCTATTGAATAAGGTTCGGCTGGAGCGCATGGGGCGGGCGCTGGAGACGCTCTCTCCGTTGGCGATTCTGGAGCGGGGATATGCGCTGGTGTTTGATAGCTCCGGAACATTGGTGAAGGATGCAGAGCAGGTAAAGGCGGGCGAGGAAATTTCGGCGCGGGTGGCGCGTGGGGAGATTCGGGCTACGGTGAAGAAGACGAGCGGAGCCGGTGATGGCGTGGGGCACGCACGCAAGGAACGATAACCTAAGGTCTTCGCCGTGAGCTGCCTCGATCTTTCCTCCGTCACACATTCGATGGCTGCCTGTCGGTCTTCGAACTGTATGAAAGGTCGATCAGCCGGCTATGCGGACAGTACGGTCAGGTCAATCAGGATTGCGATGGTCGCGATGTCAAAGAGCACGTGCAGCGTGTTTGGCACGATGCCGTTGCGCTCGGGCAGAAAGGCGTGTGTCCCTGCGTACATGGTTCGGTAACGAGCGGCTAGCTGGGGATCCGGGCGCAGGAGATACGGCATCCACCAGGCCTTGAACGAACCGTAGCATGCAAGTCCGTAGGTGATCCACAACCACCAAAAGACCCAGTCCGGGAAGACTCTATCAAAATAAAAGGCAGTGGCAGCAAGTCCTATCGCAAACGGAGTGAAATTGATCAACGTGGTGACGAGAAGTTTGCCGGTAGGAAACTCCGCCCTGACTCCCTTAACGTTGTTGAGCGATCCAAGAGGAACCCAGTTGTGGAGCGCCACGAACAACACGACAAAACACTGGAGCGCCAGTAGTGCGACCATAGCAATGGAATGCATAAATCTCCGCATTATAGGGCGCCGAAAGGAAATCTTGGCGCGTGGGGTGACTTGGATTACAGTGAAGAATACGAGCGTCGCTGGCAACAACGCGAGGCGCATTCCTAGGGAAGGGTGAGTAACCCTACGGTTAATCGTGTAAGGTCATCGGGTAATTTATGCATTCATGGCAATTCCAGGTTGAAAGTGTGACCGGCACCAATCTATTGCTTCGCAAGGATTTAACGGGCACATCTTACATTTGGTAATTCTCGTGCTTTGATAAGGCCAGATCGGAGGCGAGAATGTATTCCGCTCATGCCTTTGAACTTCCGAATTGCCCTGTCTGCGCCGAATCTGTTCCGCTTGAATATGCGGTTACTGATGAATTCGGTCAGGCGATCCATGCAAAGTGCTACTTGTGGAACGTTTGTGGGACCGAGCCGATGACCATGCGGCGCAAGCCTTCCCGTTCGGCGAGAGTGCACGTATCAGAAGAGTAGTTGTTGACTCTGTGCGACCTTGATTGGAGTCGAGCATTCCGCATCATCATTCACCGCGTGGTTCACACGAGTGCTCACTGGGAATGACCGCATCAGCCGCGCGTCGAACGGCTTCAACATGTCGATGACCACGTCCACTTTTGTCATGCCCGGATCAAGCCATATATCGTAACTGTCGGATTCGAGGATCACGGGCATTCTGTCGTGAACGCTTGAGGTCACAGTGTTCGGAGTTGTCGTCAGGATCGAACAGGTCTCTATGGTCATTGTCTTGCGACTCGCGTCCTTCCACGTTTCCCAAATCCCCGCGAACGCGAATAATTGGCCGTCATTCACTTCGAAGCAGTAGGGCTGTTTTTCTTTCCCATTTCTCTTCCATTCGTAGAAGCCATCCGCGGGAATCAAGCATCGGCGAAGCTTAAGCGCATCGCGGAATGCGGGCTTCGTGGCTGCTGTCTCCGATCTTGCATTAATCATCGCAGCCGCGCCCGAAGAGTCTTTTGCCCACCATGGAATCAAGCCCCAACGGACCAGCGACAATTCACGACGTGGCTCCTTCGGATTCTGGCGAATGATCGGAACGGGCTGAGTAGGAGCGATGTTATATCGAGGAGTCCAGTCATCGTCCCCCACACTGTCGAAATACTCTTCGACAAGTTGCTTTCTACGCGACAATCGATAGCGCCCACACATGTGGAGATTATGTCAGAGTCCGTCGTTTGGATCGATGGGGCGTTTCACCTCGATAGGCAAGGTGCTCCGGCTGCCTGCCATTGTTTTACTTTGTCGGTTTACATGGTGGAGGACGCTGGCCTCTCACCGCATTCTTAAGTGGGATTCTGCGTTCTCATGGCAGCCAGGGATTTCGCGATCAGGGTCTCCAACACTTGTTGGTCTACATCAGCGAGCTTTTTGATGTAGAGGCAGCCTTTGCCGGTCGAGTGTTTGCCGAGGTTCGGCAGGAGCGCCTTGGAGTCGCTTGAGCCGATCACTCCATATAGAACCGTCGCGGCCTTGCGCGGGGAAAAGCCGACCAGCGGCATGTCGCCTTCGCGACCGCTGTCGTATTTATAGTGGTAGCTGCCGAAACCGATGATGGATGGTCCCCACATCTTCGGCTTTTCGCCAGCCGCGTTTTGCATCAACTTGACGAGCGCCTTGGCGTCTGCGCGCTTGGTCGAGTCGGTGATTGCATCGATGAATGCAGCCACACTTAATTTGGTGGGTTTGGTTTTGTTGTCCGCCATTCCTCTGCCTTTCGTTTTCCCAAAGGCTAACCTAGGGCTTGGATGACGGGCAAATGGGACGTTAGCTGCCGGAAATCAGTGGAGTGCATTTGTCGCCACGCGCTAGCGACGCTTTCGCGGTCTGCAATCTTGTCTCGGATATAATCACGCTTGGGCGCTCGATCCTTCCACTTGTTAATTTTCACGCGTGTATACCGCCACGCAGAGGAATACGCAATCATTCGAACCTTTCATAAGGCCTTCCGACTGATAGAGAAGTGTTTGCTGTTGGGCTTGATGGTCGCGGTCTCGCTAAAAGCACAACAGAGTTCTTCGTCTGCGCCGGCGTGGGCTGGTGTGGTACGCACGGCTGCCGGTGAACCTGTGGCTGGAGCGAAGGTAACTGTATACACAGCGGCCGATAAAGAGAAACTGATGGCAGTTACGGGAACTGATGGACGGTTCGCCATCGCCAACATTCGACTCGAGCCACATACGGTCAGCGCGCAACTGCCGGGGCGCAGTCCGACGGCGCCGGCGGCAGTGGATATTCTTGGCACGACTGTTGTGCTGACGGTATCCGATCAAAACGTGCTGTCGATTGCAGCCAAACCGCAGACTCCTGCAGCAGGAGTCTCTAACGGGAGCCCGAGCACAACGTCGAACGCGGCTAGCGGAACAGGCGGGGAGAAACTCTCGAGCCAAAAAGTAAATGAGCTGCCATTGAATGGACGCGACTTCAGCACGTTGTTGTTGTTGGCAGCAGGCACTATGACCGACGTGAACGGGCAGACGAATTTCACCCAGCAGTTTGCCATCAACGGACAGCGTGGCGTTGAGGCAGTGTTCGCGATGGACGGTGCGGATGTGAGCGATCCAGAGATGGGCGGGAGCACGTTCACCAATTTCGACGTAGATGCGATTCAGGAATTACAGTCAAGCTCAGGCTGGATGCCGGCGGACATCGGGCGAGGCGCGGCAGGCTTTACCAATATCGTGACACGATCCGGGAAAAACGGTTTTCACGGATCATTCTTCGAGTTCTTAAGGAACTCTTCCCTCGATGCGCGGAATTATTTCGATCACCCGTCGATTGCGGAGCCGGGCAGGATTCCTCCATTCCGTAGAAATGAGTTTGGATTTACGAATGGCGGACCGATTGTGCTGCCGCATGTATATGACGGTCGAGACCGCACGTTTTATTTTGTGCAGTATCAGGGATTCAGGCAGGTGTTGGGAACGACCCAGGTTTTGGCTGTACCAACCGCAGCCGAACGGGCGGGTCAGGACATCGTGAAGTACCCGGACGGCAGCACGGACACGCTGCAGGTACCGGTAGATCCGGCGATTGCGGCGGTACTTGCCCGCTATCCACTCCCCAACAATCCAACGGGCGCGTATGGTGCACGAACCTATGCTGCACCTTCAAACGTGAACACGGATACGGATCAGTTTTCTATCCGCATCGATCAGAAAGTTGGCGCAAAAGGACAGTTGTTTGGCCGATTCAATTACGACAATCTGACGGGACCGACAACAAATCCGGATCAGACGCTGCTCGATCCGAGCTTTGGCGTGCAGTACGTGGATCGGCAGCGGAACGGGGTTATCACTTACACGCGCACCGCGTCACCACGCTTTCTCTGGTCGTCATCGTTGAGTTTTACGCGGACGACGCCTTCGTTTGTTACGCCGAACCACACCGATCCGGCCCTCAAGTTCAATGATGGTTTGTACGAGGCGTACAACGGTGCGGCGGGCTCGGTGATGTCAGCGTTCGGGAATTTGTTCCAAGGGCAATTGAATTTTGCGTGGACGACAGCGCGACACACCGTGAAGTGGGGTGCGGAAGCACGCCTCAATCGCGACACGACATACTTTGGGATCAGCCCGAACGGGGAATACGATTTTGGCGGAGGGACGGTTTATTCGCCGGTCTTCATACCTTCTGCTAGCGGACAGCACGACGTTCAGCTTGGCCAGCCTCTGCCGGACACTCTGAGCAGTCTGTTGCTGGGGTTTCCATACGCATACACGATCGCGGTTGCGCCGCCCTACGCGTCGGATGGCGCGCACATTGGGCCGGCGGCGATCAACAGGAATGATGTGAATGCCTACGTCGAGGACACATGGAAAATCAATCCGCATTGGACGCTCGATTATGGGCTGCGATATGAGATCTACACGCCGATTTCGGAGCGAGCGCGGCGAACATCGAGTTTTCTGAATTCGTTTCCATCCGCTGGCGTTGGACAGGAATATTTGATCAATCCGCAGCCTACTTATCAGACCGATTGGAACGGCTGGGGGCCGCGTGTGCAAGTGGACTGGAATGCGCCGCAGGCCGTGCATGTGCACATGGGCGGGGCGATCACAGTAATCCCGCCAAATATCTGGCAAGACAATCTTCTGACAGGGTCAACGCCTTACGTTGTTTATCCACGTGTCAATGCGGCGCAAAACGGGGAGATCTCGTACGGGTTCCAAATCACACCAAACGAATTGCCGCAGGTTTACAACACCGCCGGCGTGAACGTGTTGGCCAGCGGCAATCCGAAAAAAGTGCCGGCGAACACGGTGATGGACGTAAATCGATACCAGCAAGATTTGGCAACGCTGGCTCCGAGTCATCAGCTCTCACTGCTGAGTCTGTCCGGAATCGACCGGCGCTTCGGCGACGGCTACCTGCAAACTTGGACGCTGGGGCTGGAACGGGCTTTCGGTGGCCTCACGGCCGATGTTGGATATGTTGGGACATCGGCGTTTCGACTTCCCAGAATGTCTTATCCAAACGCGTATCCCGGAGCGGATTCGGAATTTGCGCGGTTTACTAACTTCGACGGCAGCGGAGCGGTTACGGGAGGTTTCGGATTCGAGTCTGTGCTGACAGGGACGTCGCACTCGTCTTACAACGCATTGCAGACCTCGTTGTCGGGAAATGTTGGACACGGCGGTCCGTCTTTGCAGGCAGGCTATACCTGGGGCAAATCTCTGGATGATGTCAGCGGCATTTTGGGAGGAACAGGATCCACTGGCGCCGTGACGCTGTTCAGTCCGCAAGACCCGTTCGATACAAAAGCGGAAAGAGGGCCGTCGAGCTTTGACGTGACGCAAGCCTTCACGTTGAGCGCAGCCCAGGGCTTGCATTTCGAGCATTTGGGACTTCAACCAGATCGAACCAAGCTGTTGACCAAGGGCTGGGAGTTGCTGAGCATCTCGACCATCACGAGTGGTTCGCCGTTTACGGTGTATTCGGGGATCCAGCAAACGGGCGCGGGGACGATTGGCGCGGACCGACCGGACCAGGCCGGAACACCGGACCTTTCGAGCGCCGGCAGTTCGACGCAACCGCGCGACGATTATTTTGGGCTGGGCGCGAACAACGGAAGCTTCTTTTCGATTCCGATCGGGATCGCGGGCGGGACCGGACCGAACTCCGGGCGCTTTGGAACACTTGGCCGTAATACGTTTCGCGGTCCGGCGTACTACGATTTCGATTTTGCGCTCATCAAGACAACCCCAATTGGCCACAGGGAAAGCGGTTTGGAGCGAGCCGACCTGCAATTCCGCGCAGAGTTATTTAATCTGTTCAACATCGTCAACATGGGGCTACCCGCGAACATCATTGAGGGTACAGGGTTTGGCATGATAAGCAAGACCGCGGGAACTTCGCGGCAAATTCAGTTTTCGCTGAAGCTCATCTACTGAGGCGCGTCGGACTTCCACGCTTGTGCAAGTCGCAACGCTGCCCTTCTCACCTATTTCCGTTGAATCTCAAGGAGTGCATTAGAATGTAGGGTTCTGGAGTCAGAAACCTAGCGGCGGATGGAGAGCTGGTGACGCAACTTACGGCGCCATGGTTGAGAGTGTCGTTTACGGTGCTCGACATTCTGCTGGTGGCGTTGATCATTTATGAAGTGCTGGTGATGATCCGGGGGACGCGGGCAGCGCCGATGCTTGCGGGACTTGGAGCGGTTGCGGTTACGTTTTATCTGGCGCGCATCGGGGATCTGGTCACGCTGAACTGGCTGGTCGGGCATCTGCTGCCGTATGTGGTGTTCGCGTTGATCGTGGTGTTCCAGGCGGAGATCCGGCATGTGCTATCGGATGTGGGGCGGCGGGTGAGCTTTTTGCGCGGGTCGGCGGTGGAAGGCGATTCCTACGACGACATTGTGCTGGCGGCGAATTTATTTTCGCAACACCAGACCGGCGCGCTGATCGTGATTGAGCGCGAGATTGGGTTGCGGACCTACATTGAGAGCGGCGTGGCAATGGACGCGAAGCTCTCGTACGATCTGCTGGCGACGATCTTCCGGCCGAGCGCGCCGTTGCACGATGGGGCGGTGATTATCCAAAGAGACCGGCTGGCGGCGGCGGCTTGTTTTCTGCCGCTGTCGATGAATCCTGTGCTCTCAACGCAGATGGGAACGCGGCACCGCGCGGGGATCGGGATCACCGAAGAGACCGACGCGATTGCGGTGATTGTGTCGGAAGAATCGGGCGCGATCAGCATGGCGGTTGGGGGAAAGATCGAACGGGATTTGACAGTGGAGCAGCTTCGCGAACGGTTGAGCGGCGAGTTGCGGCGGTATATGTCTCCGGTGGCTTTGCCGACGGTGGTGGCGCCGAGCGACGAATCGGACGCGGGGCTGCAGTCGCCGTTGCGAGCCAGCATGGGAACGCAAGTGCGGCTGGCTGATGAGGACTCGGAGTCGGAAGCGGAGCGGCCGCTATGATGAGTTTCGTGCGGCGCTGGGTGCTGCATAACTTCTGGCTGAAGATTTTGTCGCTGCTGATTGCAACTGGGCTGTGGCTGGCGATCGCTCCGGATGAAGAGACGGCGGAAGTTGCGGTGCGCGTGCCGATTGAGTTTCAGCATGTGCCGCGGCATCTGGAAATCAGCTCGGTCACGATTCCCGAGGCGCAGATCCGCGTGCGCGGGCCGGAGCGGGTGATCCGGCAACTGCGGTCGACCGACATTCACGCAGAACTTGAATTGGGCGATGCCAAACCTGGCGAGCGGACTTTCGATTTGACGGCGGAGCAGATTCGGCATCAACGCGATCTGCACATCGTGCAGGTGGTGCCGGGGCAAGTGCATCTTAGTTTCGATACGCGTCTGACGCGCGAGGTCAAGATTCATCCCAAGGTAACGGGGAATTTTGCCGCGGGAGAGCAGATCGCGAGAGTGCTGGTGGACCCGGAGAGTATTACGATCACGGGACCGGCGCATCATGTGGAAGCGGTGGATGCAGCCGCCACCGATCCGGTGGATGCTTCCGGGGTCACTACTCAATCGACCTTTGTGACCAATGTGTATATTCCGGATGCGCTGGTGCAGGTGGTGCAGCCGACACCGGTGCGAGTAACAGTGATTATGGAGAAGAGTGCGCCGGCGGGTGGGCATTGAGGACGCAAGATCGTTCAACACATAAGCAACAGCAGGTTCCTCCACTTCGCATTCCGTGCGCTTCGCGCGCGGAATACTGCGGTCGGAATGACAACTCGGATTAATGACAAAATCCATACCTCGAACAATCTATGAATAGTCAGGGCAGACAATTGTTTGGCACGGACGGAATCCGCGGCGTGGCGGGGGACTTTCCGCTGACGAAGGAAAGCACGTATCTGATTGGGCGGGCGTTGGGACACGACTTGATTCGCAACGCGGTAAAACCGCGGGCGGTGATGGGCCAGGACACGCGCGAATCGAGCGGCTGGATTGCAGACCGGGTGGCTGCTGGATTGGCGGCAATGGGAGTGGAGGTACACAGCGCGGGCGTGATCACGACGCCGGGAGTTGCGTACCTGGCGCGGTCGCGCGGGTTTGCGGCAGGAGTGGTGATTTCGGCTTCGCATAATCCGTGGACGGATAATGGGGTCAAAGTTTTTTCCGGGGACGGATTCAAGCTGACGGATGCGCGCGAGCTTGCGATTGAGGGCGAAATCTTTGCGTTGCTGGGAAGGCCGGGAGCGGCGGACGATACTGCTCTGAAAATTGCCGGGCCGTCTCTTCCGGGTGAGATGGAGCTGAGGAAGACGTATATCGAGTCATTGGCTGAGAACGTGACAGGCGATTTGAGCGGGCTGCGGGTGCTGGTGGATTGCGCCAATGGGGCGGCAACCGCGGAGGCTCCAGAATTGTTTCGCGAGTTGCGGGTGCAGGCGACGTTTACGCATGTGACGCCGGATGGGAAAAATATTAATGAAGGCTGCGGGGCGCTGCATCCGGAGACTTTGGGGAAGACCGTGGCTGAATCGGGCGGCAAGTTTGATCTGGGTGTGACGTTTGATGGCGATGCCGACCGGGCTTTGTTTTGCGATGGCGCGGGGCGCGTGGTGAACGGGGATGGCGTGCTGCTGCTGACGGCGAGAGATTTGCAGTCGCGAGAGAAATTGAGTGGGTCCACCGTAGTGGCGACGACGATGTCGAATATGGGAGTGGAGATTGCATTGAAGAAATCGGGCATCCGAATGTTGCGGGCGAATGTGGGCGATAAATATGTTTTGGAAGAGATGCTGAAGACGGGCGCGACTCTGGGCGGGGAGCAGTCGGGGCACATCATTTTTCGCGATGGCGATGCGACTACCGGCGACGGCTTGCTGACGGCGCTGCGGGTGATGGATGTGATTGTGAGGTCGCAGAAGTCGCTGGCGGAGCTGGTAAGCGACTTGAAAGTGTTTCCGCAAAAAATTCAGAATGTGCGGGTGCGGGAGAAGATTCCGTTTGCGCAGGTGCCGGAGGTGCAGAAGGCGATTGACGCGGCCGAGCGCGAGTTGGACGGGAACGGGCGTGTGGTGGTGCGGTATTCGGGGACCGAGGCGCTGGCTCGCGTGATGGTAGAGGCGGAGTCAGAAGAGAAGATGCAGGCGATCACGACGGGGATCGCGGGGGAGATTCAGAAGGCGCTGGGAGTGTGAGGGCGGTCAGCCGGGCGTTGTGCCATGAGCTCCGCACTGGCCCGTTGTCTAGTTTGTTCGGGCTTACCAAGGATCCGGTTGGGTGCGCAGCCAGCGAATCATGTGCGGGTAGGGAGGCACGGAGATTGCCGCGGCTTGGGTTGAGTCGAGAGTGAGGCCCATCCACTGCAGCAGCGGAACGCCGGCGGTGCCATCGCGGTAAATCTGAATCAGGGACGCTGCGGCACCTTTGTATCCGGAGGAGTGGAAGACCATCTCCGGCGGAAGTCCGAGGTGGATGGCGGCGGCGTAGGACCAGGTTTGGGCGGCGATCTCGTCGCCCATGTCGGAGCCGGCATTCGATTCGGCGGAAGCGCGCTGCTCGGGCAGCATCGTGGCGAGATGGCCGGCTTCGTGGAGGAGATCGCCGGGATAGAGCAGGCACTCGGGATCGACGATGAGGCCACCCGGCGACAGCGTGACGCCGGGCAGGAAAGTATCGGCGAGGGGCGCAAGGCGGATGGTCAGGCCGATTTGCTGGAGCCAGTCGAGGATTAGGGTTGCGGCGGGATCGAGCATCGAGGTGAGTTTAACGCCGATGCGAAGGAGTTGTAATGCGCGAAACGTCTCGCGCAGGTGCCGGCGATACCGGCTCGCGTGATGGTGGAGGCGGAGTCGGAAGATGAAGATGAAGGCGATCACGGCGGGGATTATGGGGGAGATTCAGAAGGCGCTGGGGCATGAGCAACCAAGTCGCTTCCGTTTGACTCGCCGCACCATGCGGGCGTAGGTTCTTGCGAGCCTGGACCGGCACCTTGCGGGCCTAGCTTCGTCTTCGAGGAGGAATTCGATGGTTTCCATCACCGCTTTGTGGCTTCCGATTCTGCTTTCGGCTGTAATCGTGTTCGTCGCCAGCTCGATCGTGCACATGGTTCTCCCCTTCCACAGAAGCGATTACCGCAAGCTGCCGGAAGAAGAGAAAGTCACGGATGCTCTGCGCGCGGCGGGTGTCACTCCGGGGCCGGTTTACAGTTTTCCGCATTGCACGCACAAAGACATGAAATCGCCGGAGGTGGTGGAAAAATTCAAGCGCGGGCCGGTCGGCTTGCTCACCATTTTTCCAAGCGGACCGCCGGCGATGGGGAAATTTCTGGGGATATGGTTCGTTTATTGCGTCGTGGTCGGCTTTTTTGTGGCTTGTGTCGCTGCGAGCACGCTTGTCTCCGGCACTCTGTACCCGAAAGTGTTTCATGTGGCCGGCATCGCCGCCTTCATGGCATATGGGGTCGGGCAGATTCCTGACTCGATCTGGAGAGGGCAGACCTGGGGCGTGACCGCGAAGCATGCGTTTGATGGACTGATCTATGCGCTGCTGACTGCGGGGACGTTTGGGTGGTTGTGGCCGAGGTAGGCTGAATTCCTGAGGGTCGTGAGCAACCTAAGTCCATTCATTGAAATATCGTTCACTCGAATATCGGCGATAGCCTCGCCAGCACCTCAATCATAATTGCGTCGGGAATGCTTTCCAGCCTTCGGCCACCGCGCGCGGCGAGGTCGAGGGCGCGGGGCTGATCGCAGCGTATGATCCCTGTTGTTTTGGTTCCAGCTCCCGCTAAAGGCACGGCGAAACCTGCCATACGAGCGAAGTTGCCACCGCTTGTGATGGGCAGAACTACGGGGACTTTGGTTATTCGATTGAAGGGCTCCGGTGAGACGATCAACACCGGGCGGCGACCTTTTTGCTCATGGCCTGAGGCGGGGTCGAGACTGACGAGCCAGATTTCGCCGCGCTTCATCGCTGCTTCGATCCTAGCTCGTTCCATCAGATTAGCTCGCGACCGACCGGCTTACTTTTCAGCCATTCTCTATCTTCTTTCGAGCGTCGTCTCGAACTCTGTTTCGAGCGACGCGCCGTGGGATTGCATTGGGCCAGCAGTTCGTCCAGGGTATAGCGTGGACGCTTCCGCGGCTGCACGACCAAGCGACCACTTTCCACCACGATACCAACCTTGGCACCGGGCTCCAATTGCAGGATGTTGAGCAGCGCGGGCGGGACGGCTAGCATGACCGAGCCGCCTACCTTGCGCAGGTTGGTGGTGTGCATGGTTTTCTCCTAGTTATATTCTAGTATAACATAGAGGGCGAATCCCGGTTAGAGGGAGCTCAGACTGCCTCGCTTCGCTCGGGGGACAGCCGAGGGCGGCTGTCCCTACATGAGCGGTGGTGGTGTCGGCAGTTGTCGGACAGGAGTGTCCGACCCACACGGGGTTGCTTAATCCAAATCTCTCCAGTTTGGGCCTGTTCCCATCTCCACTAACAGCGGGACGGCTAGGGCGTGGACTTTTTCCATTTGTTCTCTGACTAGGGATTGCATCGTGTCGACTTCTTCTTCGGGGACTTCGAAAACGAGTTCGTCGTGGACTTGCAGGGTCATTCTGGATTTCAGATCGCGTTCACGCAACGTCTTGTCGATGCGGATCATGGCTACTTTGATCAGGTCGGCGGCGGTGCCTTGCAGCGGGGTGTTGACGGCGGTGCGTTCGGCGAAGCCGCGTTGGTTAGCGTTTTTGCTGTTGATGTCGGGGATGGGGCGGATGCGGCCGTGGAGGGTTTTTACTTTCAGGTCGCGGCGGGCTTCTTCCAGAGTTTTATCGATGAAGGCGCGGACGCCTTTGTATTGCTCGAAATAGTTGGCGATGAATTGTTTGGCCTCGGCGGGCTCGATGCCGAGATTTTGCGAGAGGCCGAAAGGTGAGAGTCCGTAGACGATGCCGAAGTTGACGACTTTGGCCTGACGGCGGTGGTCGGGCGTGACCATGAGCGGCGGAACTCCGAAGACTTGCGAGGCGGTGAGGGTGTGAATGTCGTCGCCGTGGCGGTAGGCTTCGACGAGAAGTGGATCGCGCGAGAAGTGAGCGAGCAGGCGGAGTTCGATCTGCGAATAATCGGCGGTGAGCAGGACGTGGCCGGGCTCGGCGATGAAGGCGGCGCGAATGCCGCGTCCTAGTTCGGTGCGGATGGGAATGTTTTGCAGATTCGGGTTGGCGGAAGAAAGCCGACCGGTAGCGGTTCCGGTTTGACCGAACGTGGTGTGCAGGCGGCCGGTGGAAGAGTTGATGAGCGCGGGCAGAGTGTCGACGTAGGTGGACTTCAGCTTGGTGAGCTGGCGGTAATCGAGGACCATGCGGGCGATGGGATAGTCTTCCGCCAGGGTTTCGAGAACATCGACGGCGGTCGATATCGTGCGACCCTTGCCGTATTTCACCGGCTTGGGAAGATTCATCCGGTTGAAGAGAACGTCACCAAGCTGTTTAGGAGAGCCGATGTTAAATTCGCATCCGGCGATCTCACAAACTTCTTTGGCTTTGATTGCGATCTCGCGCTCGAGTTCGGACGACATTTTCGCAAGCGCGGTGGTGTCGATTTTTACTCCGGCCTGCTCCATGCGGGCGAGGACGGGGACGAGCGGCAGGTCGATTTCTTCGTAGAGCCTGGTGAGGCCCGCTTGTTTGACTTCTGCGCGCAGCGTGGCGGTTAGGCGGCCGGTGACGTCGGCGGCTTCGGCCAGGTCGTTATTGGTTTGGAGCTGGCTGAGTCTGAGATTGAAGCGACGGAGGGCGACTTCAGGCAGACGATGCGAGGAATACGTGGGATCGAGCAGGTAGGAGTAGAGCATGGGATCGTGCTCGACGCCTTGCAAAGGAATGCCGAGAGAATCGAAAGTATGGATCGCGGATTTGTAGTCGTGGACTGACTTCGGAGTCGACTCGGAAGCCAGAATCGAGCGCAGCTTGGCAGCGGCGTCGGAGGAGTCGAGGTTCACGATGATTGCCGTTCCCGCGGCAGCAGAGATGGCGATGCGCCGGGAAGCCGCTTCGGGCGAGGGAGGTGAGTCATCGGTCAGCGCAAGCATGCCGGACATTCCCGGGTGGGGTTCTTCCTCAACGACTTCTTCTTCAGCTTCCGTGGCAGATTCTGTTTGATCGGACTCGACGGCGATCGCAATAACGTATTCGTCGGCGAGGGAGTTGAGGACTTTTTCTACGTCGGCGGCGGATTCAGCTTCTGTGTAGTGAGTTTCGGTGACTTGAACCTCAGGCAGCAATTCTTTTAACAGCGATGTGAATTCCAGTTCGGTGAAGAGCTGGCGGAGGAGATCGACATCCGGCTCTCCGGCATGCATGGCTTCGACGTTAAGGTCGACGGGAACGTTGGTATCGATCGTTGCCATGCTTTTGCTGAACAGGATGATGTCGCGATTGTTCTGAAGCGATTCGCGATAGGTTTTCTTTTCGACTTCGGCGGCTCGGTCGAGAGCCTGCTCGACGGTGCCGAAGCGCTTGATGATTTCGACGGAGCCTTTGTCGCCGATGCCGGGTGCTCCGGGGATGTTGTCGACCGAGTCGCCGCGGAGGGCCATGATGTCGATGACGCGCTCGGGAGGGACGCCGAGAATTTCCTCGACCTTGGCAGCGTCGCAAATCAAATTGTCTTTGGGAGGATTCAGGATGCAAACGTCGTCGTTGACGAGTTGCATCATGTCTTTGTCGCTGGAAACGACGTAGACGGGATGAGACGCAGCTGCTGCTTTGCGGGCGAGAGTGCCAATGACATCATCGGCTTCGAAGCCGGCGAGTTCGAGGATGGGGATGCGGTAAGCCTCGAGGGCGCGGCGGATGTAGGGAATCTGCTGGGCGAGGTCTTCCGGCATGGCAGAGCGGTTGGCTTTGTAGCCCTTGTATTCGATCTCGGTGAAAGTTTGCGTCTTGATGTCGAACTTGCGGACCTTGGTGATGGCTTCGGCCTGGGTATCGCGAAAAGTCTTGGCGGCTACGTCGAAGACGGCTGCGAGATAGGCGGGGGAGAAATCGTCACGCAGTTTGCGCAGCATGTTGACGAAAACGAGGACGGCCGCGGTGGGGATTCCGGACTTGGTGGACATCCCCGAGCGCTGGCGCGCCATGGCGTGATAGGCGCGGAAGATGAAACTCATGGTGTCGATGAGAAAGATGCGGTCTTTCGCGGAGGCCGAAGGCTTGGACCGGTCTTCTTTGGACCGATCAGGCTTGGATAGATCAGCCTTGGACTGATCGGCGGACGCGGGAGAGAGCGCCGGAGTGGACACAGCGTCAGGAGGAGGTGCCGAGGGTTTCTTCCGCGGAGGCAACCAAGTTAGTTTAACAGCAGCAACGGCCGCTAGAAATCGACGTGAAAATCCGCTTGCACGATTTTTCTGCCGCGGCTTCCGGAGCTGTTGCGGAAGACCAGATAATACTGCGCCGGCTGATCGAGCGTGGCAGGAAGGCCAAGGCTCACATCCTGATCGTGAGAAGAGTCGACGGAGTAGACCACGTCGGCGGAATGGCCGTGGAGGTAGTCGGCGTACTGTTCGTCATTCATCAGAAGAAGGTCGACATCGCCAGGGTCGTCGTTCGATTGATCTCGGGACGCCGGCACAAAGGAATGATAAGAGCCGCGTAGTTGCGGGCTGGCAGCGTGAGGTGGAACTTGAAAGGAAAAATCTGAAGCGGATGAGACGGAAAATGTCTTGTGAACGATAGCTGTGCTGGTGCCGACAGGCGATGGAGCGATGAGGTCTCTGGGATTGGGCTTGCGCAACGGTACCGGTTTTTGCGGTTTGTCCTCAGGGTTGGCTTCGTCGGAATGTGATTTGTCCATCAACTCCGCGAGCGGGCCTGCGAATTTGACCATCTTGTCTTTGGCTTGGTCCTGAAAGTTGGCCTTAGGTTTGGTCTCCTCATCTTGCGATTGGTCAGCGTGCAGCCTGGCTTGGGCAGATTGATTTCGGTAATAAACAATGCCCCCAAGCAGGCCAATACTCATTAATAGCCATACAAGGCGGTGCAAGGGTACCTCCTCCTCCACACTTGAACTTACCGCTAGGAGGACCTGATTCCAATAGTTCTCTGGAGGTGCGAAGTTACGTTGGTTTTCCGTATTGGGTGGTGTAATGCAGTTGAATTTCGCCACAGGTGCCATGCTCGGCGGAGTAGACGATACAGCTGTCGAAAGGACGAGAGTAGACGTGGATGCTGACGGCGCGCTGGTTGAATTCGCGGGGATTGACAACACGATGCACAGGCTCCAGCGGATCGACTGCGCAGGGATGCGCGGCATTCATCTCGACGGTGTCGGTGGCCTGGATCGTGCTCTTGCCGAGAGCAAAATCCTGATGAACCACATGAAAATTCTCGACCAGCAGGCGGCCGATAGGGACGGCCATCCAACAATTCTGGTCTTTGTGGTTGTGCACGGAGCTGGCCTGGCCGACCTCCCAGCAGATGGCGAGCAATTCATAAAGAGGAGTTTTATCGATCAGGTTGCGGGTGTAGTGCTGACGATCCCAGGTGAGATAGGAAGCGAGGGAATCGGGATGGACCGGAGTGTCCTGCAGGAATGCGCGAAGCTGCTCAACCTGGTTGAAGGCAGAATCGGGCAATTTGCGGAGTTCGGTGACGAACGAGTCGATTGGAGTTTGTTTGACGGCGATGGACATCGGGGTGCTCCCGCGGAAAGTATAACGCACGGGGATGGGTCAGTTCAGGTGGGACGAGAAGACTTAACTACAGAGGAGCACAGAGGGTTTTCTAGGATTCCGCTTAGAAATGTTAGTCGGTGAGGACTATTCGATTAGCAATTAATTCGATGAACATTACTCGATAAACATGCAATCCCCGTAGGAATAGAAACGGTAACGCTCGCGCACGGCGTGTTCGTAAGCGCGCAGGACATTTTCTCTTCCGGCAAACGCGCTGACCAGCATTAACAAAGAAGATTGTGGCAGGTGGAAATTCGTCAGCATCGCGTTGACCGCTTTGAATTCGAAACCGGGATAGATGAAGAGGTCGGCTGCGCCCGAACCTTCGACGATAGAGCCTCCGCCCTGGCGAATTGCGTGTTCCAGAGTTCGAACCGTGGTGGTGCCGATGGCAATCACACGGCGTGAAGCGTGGAGCGCTTCGTTAATGGCGGAGGCGGCAGATGCTGAGATGGAGTAAGGCTCGGAGTGAAGTTTGTGATCCTCGACTCGATCGACACGAACCGGCTGAAAAGTCCCCAAGCCAACGTGGAGGGTGATCTCGGCGGTTTCGGCGCCACGCTGGCGGATGCGGTCGAGGATTTCTGGAGTGAAGTGAAGGCCGGCTGTGGGAGCTGCGACCGATCCGTTCTGTTGGGCATAAACGGTTTGGTAGCGATCGAGGTCGCGAGGAGAATCGGGGCGCGCGATGTAAGGCGGAAGTGGGACGTGGCCGATGCGGCCGAGAATGGCGAAGAAGTCGTCTTGCCTGTCGTCTTTGTCACGGTCATCTTTGTCATGTTTTCCAGCAAGAGGTTGAAAGCGGATACGGCGTTCGCCGAACTCGGCGCGGGCGAGAACTTCGGCCTGCAATTCGTCGTGCTCCCCGAAAAAAAGGCGTTCGCCGACACCGATCTTGCGTCCGGGGCGAACCAGGCACTCCCAATCGTTAGGGTGAGAAGAAAGCTGGCGCGTGAGCAAGATCTCAACGCGTCCCTGCAGAAAGTTGCGTGCTGCGGGATTGCGCGGGCTCACGGCCTGAGAGCGAGAGCCTTCGCGGCGGCCGTAAAGACGGGCAGGAAAGACGCGGGTGTTGTTGAAAACAACGAGATCGCCGGGGCGCAGCATATCGGGGAAATCGCGGAACAGGCGATCAGTGTATTGGCCACTGGTTCGCTGAAGATGCAACATACGGGAGCCGTCGCGGGCGGCGAGAGGTTCCTGGGCAATGAGTTCTTCGGGGAGATGAAAGTTGAAGTCGGAGACCAGCACAGAGCCAGATTATAAGAGCCTCTCAGGGAACGATCAGGGCCGAGGCGAAATATGGAGCGAACACCGCAATTTATTTCCCTCTTTGGAGGCAACTTTCTCTGTCTTTTTTGGTAAATTTGTTTGTTTGTGGGAGCCAGGTGCGATACTATGCGGGCGAAAGCTTCTACCGCTTTTCGCCACTCCCCCGAGAGATTATTCATGTCCAGTGAACGTAAACACAGGGAAGAGATTATCCGCTACGGGCGGATGTTGCACAAGCGCGGCTTCGTGGCGGCGATGGACGGGAATCTCTCGGTTCGTTTGGATGACCAGCGGATCCTGGTAACGCCTACCTGCGTGAGCAAAGGGGCGATGCGAGCCGGGGATATGGTGATTGTGGATCTGGACGGCAAGCGGGTTGCCGGACGGCGGAATGTGACGAGCGAGATCGGGATGCATCTGCTGATTTACCGCACGCGGCCTGATATTCAGGCGATTGTGCATGCGCATCCGCCGACGGCGACGGGGTTTGCTGCTGCGGGCATGGCATTGACAGAGCCGCTGGTTTGCGAAGTGGTGATGGGTTTGGGATGCATTCCGCTGGCACGGTACGGGACACCGGGAACCTCGGAGTTGGCGCAAACATTAGAACCGTACGTGCCGCAGTATGACGCCATTCTAATGTCGAATCATGGCGTGGTGACTTACGGCGACACGATTGAGCACGCCTACATGAAGATGGAAACGGTGGAGCACTTCGCGCAGATTGCGCTGGTCACGCACCTGCTGGGCCAGCAGCAGCCGTTGACGGGCGTGGATATTGAAAAATTGCTTTTGGCGCGGACCAAGTATTTTGGTGGAAAGTTGGCTGCGGGGCTGCCGATGGAGATGGCTAGGACGCCGGAAAAGGCCAGCTGAAAGAGTATAGGACAGAAAGCTACCCGGCGCTGAACGCGCCGGGCTATTCTCAGGCGCCCCTCCGGGGCGACGGCGCTACGGTGGTCAGTCCGAGACCGCTTCGTTCCTAAAGAAAAACCTTGCAGCATTGCCAAGTGCCGCCTCGCTCTGCTCGGCGGGACAGCCGAAGGCGGCTGTCCCTACATGAGCCTGCCAGTTCCCGACCTCAATCCTTCCTGATTTACTCTCCTCCGATGCGGAAGCGGAAGCCGGCACGGAAGTTGACGGGCAGAGCCGGATAGCCGACTACTTCGTTGTAGCGGCGGTCGAGGGCGTTCTCGACGTTCGCATAGGCGGAAACGCGAGAGTTGATGGCGTACCATCCGCCGAGATCGGCGCGGACATAGCCGGAGGCGTGAGTGATGCTGAAGCCGAAGAAATCATCGTCTGGGCGACGGCCGACGAAACTGCCGCCGAGGTTCGTCCCCCAGCGATTGCCGAGATAAGATAGCAACGTAGTGGCAGAGTGTTTCGGCCGGCGCAGCAGCGGCTGGCCCACGTTGTATTGAGAATCGATTGGCGCCGGATCGTCGAGAATCTGAGTGGAAGTGTAGGTGTATGCCGCATTCAGCAGCAACCGGGAACGCAACTTGGCTTGAAGTTCGACCTCCGCGCCTTGCGCGAATGCCTGGTTGACGTTGAAGTACTCGCCCTGGAAGGTAGTTGGGTTGACGGTCTCGTAGTTGATCTGGTCGTGAAAAAGATTGTTGAAGTAGGTGGCGTTCAGGGCATATTTTCCGTTGAAAAAATCCTGGTGGAAGCCGGCTTCGAAGGCGCGGACACGTTCCGGCTTGAGTCCGGGATTTGGAAAAGAAAAGGGCAGACCGGCAAAGGTCTCCTCGAGGCGAGGGTCTTTGAATCCGGTGGAATAAGAGAAGCGTAGGCGCGTGCCGGAAAGAAACTCGCCGCCTCGCCGCGCGAGCAGGGTGAGAGCGACCCGCGGGACACCGGTATTTCCGTAGGCGCTGTTGTGGACGAAGCGGCCGCCGGCAACCGCGGATAACCGGCCGCAGGTGATCTGCTGCTGTACATAGAGGTCATCTTCCAGGCGCTGGCCGTGAGTCTGACCGAAGTTGACGTCGCCCACGAAGCCGTTTTCGTTTTCGATGCGATATCCGAATGTGGTGTGGGCCCAGTTTCGCTCGGAATAATCTCCTTGATACTCAAAGCCGGCGCGGTTGATGCGGTCGACTTCGTGCGATTGAAAGTCGATGGGGTCGCCGAAATAGTCGACGCGGGAAGGATCGCCGTTGAGGTTGAGTTCGTTGTATCGGTAGAGATAGTCGAAGGCGGAGAGACGGTGCTGCCATCCGTTGGGAGCGGCGATCGAAAGTTCGACGCCGCCGATCAGATTGTTGTATTGCGACCACTCGGAAGGATCGGGAGGAAGCGGCTCGAGCGGCTTCGTTGGACCGTTGACGGGGACCAGGGGCACGAAACCGTTGAAACTATATTCGCCAGGAATACCGGTGTGACTGTTGGAGTGGCGCAGGTGAAGGCGCAACGATACTTTATCGTTCAGCGCCGCACCGAGATTTCCGCCCTGCAAAGAATCAGAATAAGCGTCATTGATCCCGGAGCCATTGGTATTGAATTGGTTGCCGAAGAGGTTGTAATCGAAGTGGCCGCGAGCACCGGCGAGGGATGCGTAGCCGTTGGCGGTGGAAAAATTTCCGCCGTCGGCGCCGAAGCGGAGTTCAGGTGTCGCAGTGCTGCCGTTGCGAGTGAAGACCTGAACCACACTGGTCATGGCATCGGAGCCGTAGAGCGTGCTCTGCGCGCCGCGGAGAAATTCCACGCGGTTGGCCTGGGCGAGAGGAAGCGTGCCGAAGTCGAATGTGCCGCCGGGCTCGTTGACGGTGACGCCATCGACGATGACTTTGTTGTAAGTGGAATCGCCGCCGCGCACGAAGAGGGAGGACAGGCCTCCGCTTTGGCCGGCGGTGTTGACGATTGCGCCGGGAAGAAAGCGGACGGCATCGTCGGCGGCGACGGGTTGCATGGTTTCGAGTTGCTCGCTTTCCAGCGTGGAGATGCTTGCGCCGGTTTCTCCTGCGGGGACGGGGGTTCGGGTCGCGGTAACGACTACGATTTCTGAGGCTGTGGCCAGGTGGAGTCGGATGGTGACGGTGCCAGAATTAGCGGTGATATCTTCTGTTTGAGGAGCAAAGCCTGGAGCGAGGACTTGCACCTGCAATTGATGATGAGCGGGAAGGTCGGGAAAAGTGGCGATTCCTTCCGCGGATGTTGTGGCGACTTTTGTTGCCGACGCGGCGGATTCGGTTCCGAGTAGTGTGACTTGTGCGCCGGCGACGGCGGCGGCGGCGGATTGAGGGTCGATGACTTTGACTTTGAGGTCGGCAGCGGATGCTGCCGCGAGAGCGACGAAAATCA
This sequence comes from uncultured Acidobacteriaceae bacterium, assembly GCA_963771965.1. Lineage (GTDB taxonomy): Bacteria > Acidobacteriota > Terriglobia > Terriglobales > Acidobacteriaceae > Sulfotelmatobacter. The sequence goes on along the minus strand of CAVYVM010000010.1, from coordinate 233,168 downwards.
GAAACGAGGCGCGAAGTGCGCGCATAACCATCCTCCTTTTCACGCGAAAGGGGTTAAGGTGGACGGTTTACGCCGGTCTCCTGGCTTTGCGAGTGAGGATGCGCGGGCGGCTGGCAGCTAGCAATTAGCGATTGGCCATTAGCTCGGGCGTCCGGAAGTTGCAGACGGCCTTCCCGGGATCGATCCCAGTGGACGGCTGCGATTTTCTCGCTTACAGTTGCGCGGCAGCGCGGGAATTGCACCCGCTTCCCTGTCTTCGCCACAAGGCAAAGACGCGCAAACCGAAGGACATTTCAAAGAACAAAATAGTCGAGAGAGAAATTTACCGGGCGGGGTGGTGGGAAGTCAAATGGGGTACTACTTGCCAGCCGCGAAGGCCCTAGGGCGCAAGGGTGGCTCCGTGACGGTCCAACGCGGCTCTGATTACTTCCGCAAGCTGGCAGCACGCCGTAAGACGCACGGTGGGGGCAGGCCGCGCAAGGACTCCGAATAAGCTAGCCTAAGTCTCCAAAAAATGTCTCTACCGCTTCTCCCGCATTCGTCTCCGCCCGATCCGCAAGTTCCGTCAGCCATTTATTGAAATCGGTCGTATCCCGCACGGGTTGTCCCGTGGACAGGTGCGCCGTATACACCTTTTCGGCGAGCAGTCGGAGAAAGAGGGCGTATTCCATCGTGCAAAGATGACTATAGTGTGTCGCACTTTAGTCGTCAATTGCCGATGCTCTATGCATGCCTTCTACCCGCAGACTCAGCCCGGAAATCGCCTTTGGCCGCGAACTGCGAAATTTCCGGCTCAAGCGCAAAATCTCGCAAGAGGAACTCGGAGCGCGAAGTGGCTACCATCGTACTTACATCGGGCAGCTAGAGCGGGGCGAGAAAAGCCCATCCTTACGCACGCTATTCGATTTGGCTGCGACTCTGGGCGTTCTCCCTTCCACCCTAGTTAGAACCATCGAAAAGGCGATCCGGTTGTAGCATAAGCTGACATAAAAACGAAAAGCCCGGCGCGATGGCCGGGGCGTTTCGATGAGACCTAGACAACCTCATGCTACCCCGCATGGCTCAGCCGCCGGAAGGCGTCGAGCTGCGCTCGACGGACGGCCCTTCGGCTCAGGACAGCCGAGGGCGGCTGTCCCTACATTAAAAGACTGAAGCTAAAACTGGCTGGAGTGAGGTTCATTTTTGCGACGTTGGCCGCACTACGACGGCATAAGGGTTTGCGATCGCGTAGGGCGATCCGGGAGATTGTGCGTAGCTGCCGGGCGTTACGGTGAATACGAACAGTTCTCCGGAGGCCGGGCTGATGGCGTACAGGTGATGGGAGTTATCCCAGTAAACCTGCGAAATTGCATCCGTGGTGAGCAGGCCGGTGTATTTGGTGATCGGGTTTGCGCCGTTGAAGTAGTAGACCTCCACTCCTCCGGAGCCGGCAACGGCGAGCAGTTTGCCGGACGGGGACATTGACATCGCTTCAAGATTGGTGACGTCGATGACCGGCATGTTTTGGTAGGTGCTGGTGGTGGTGAGGGTGCCAGAGCTGTCGACTGTGTAGACGGCGAGCTGGGTCGGGCCAGTGGGAGTCATGTCGTTATTGGGCGACAGGGAGACCGCGAGATGATTGCGGCCGTCAGACACCGCGATATATGGGCAGTAAGCGCCGTTTTGTGCCGTAGGGAAAGGCGGGTTCAGATTGAGGTCGGTCAGGATCCCGCTGTCGTTGCGGGAGAAGCCGTAGAGTGCCTGGTCTCCGTGATAGCAACCGCCGCCGTAGCCATACTGGTCGCTGCGGACGAAACTTAGTGGCGTTTCGAAATTGGGAGTTGCCGTGCTGGTCGCGCCGACATAGGAGAGCGATCCGGTGCTCTGATCGATATCGAAAAACTGATAGGTGTTGTTGGCGCCGATGTTGCCGTAGATATCCAAATCGTAGAGCGATTTGCCGGTACGGTCGAGGAAGAGGCTAATTGGGCCGCCGTCGGCGTATCCATTGAAGGCCTGAGCGTTGATGGAAGAAACTTGTTTGAGAGCGCCATTGGGCGCGATCGAGAAAGAATAAATGTTGACGGTGTCGGAGGAGTAAAGCCATTTCCCGCCAACGGCCAGCGTGCTTCCGTTTTCCACGAAGGGTGAACCGGGAACAAGCTTCAGACTTCCCTTTCGATCGGCAGCGTAGGCGTTGATCTGCGCTTGATTCTGTGGGGAATAACTTGATACATAGACGTAAGCGACGGGGCCGGTCCCGTTGGTTGTGAGTTGAGCTGTTTCCTGCTGGGCGAAGGCCGCGGAACTGACAGCGACTAAGACGAGGGCTGCGAATTTGGTGGAAGTTTTCATACTTCTTTACTCCAAGAATCGGTGGCGGCCATGGTGAACCGGCGAGGAACCGCCGGAAGGATGCTGCACAGGGCGGAGATGAAGGGCGAAAATCAGATGCTCGAAGTGGGCGGGCAGGTTGTTTCAGGGGAGCTGCGGGGTTGCCTTGTCTAGGGGTTTGCTCTAGGGGCGGACTTTTTAGACCGCTGAGCGGCTCAACGCGCGTAGTGCAGCCTCAGCCGTGGTAGCGTACGTAAAAAGCAAGCCTTGGCTAGTCCCCTCTGGATGGTGCAGTTGTTAGGGCAACCTCTTTCGCAATCATCTTATGTGTTGTTGGATAAGTTATCTACAAAACTCAATCATTCTTTGAAAACCCATTGAAATCAGCGATTTAGCATTTTCATAAACATATTGGCTCCTACAGTTTGTTATAGGAGCCTATGAAAAAGTCAATAATACGAACATTGATACGAACATTTTCATAGCTATGTGTTGGTTTTCATTGGCTCTTCATGAAGGGAGTTCCACCTGCAATATGAGTATCGAAGGGATAGGCGGGGATCGGCAGTTGACAGGTGAATGAGACATGGCTTCAAACTCACCCCAAGTTCCGAGCTTCAAGTTGGTGTTCATTTCGGTTCTGGGCATCACCTTGCTTTGCCTTGCGGTAGCAATCTACCTTGCTCAGCAACCACAGTCCGACGCGGTCAGGAGTCTGGTTGAGAAGGTACTCTCTGTTTTCACGTTGGGGTGTGGAGCAATGATTGGTCTCCTCGGAGCGAAAAAGTTGAACTGAAGCCGAGGGTCACCTTGTCTCCTACTTGAGCAGCCGGGGTTTCTTTTATAATGGCAACAATATGGACTACGAAATCAAGTTGATGATCCCACGGATTGCAGAGATCGAGGCTGCGACGGCGGACAAGCTGCGGATTACTGCAACTCAGGAACTCGCAGCTGCGGCTGTGATGGCCAACTTGCAGATTTCTCCAACTCGAGAACTCGCGGCTGCGATGGCCAATCTGCAGATTGCCCCGAGGCAGGAACTCGCGGCTATGCTCGCAACCGCGAAGATCGCGATTTCACCGGTTCAGGAATTAACGACTGCCTTGGCCGACATTCGAATCGGTGTCGAGCAGATGGTGGCCCCGTACCAAGAAGCAATCAGTGCCGTTTTCAGTACCGCAAGGTTAATCCAGCAAAACTTTGAGCAATGGAAGTCCGAGCTACAATTAAATTGGGCTAATATGGCCGAAATGATGGCTGCTGCCGCAGCCAGTTTCGAACGCTACCGCAACGAGGAAGCCCCCGAAGCCTGTGCAGTGCTTTGCCAAGCGGGTTGGCTCAGAATGGATCGGCACTTTTCAATAACGGAGGTACGCGAATCGCTGGTGCTCCACAAGACTCAAGGCGAAGCTGCGATGAACAATGCCATTCTTCAGTACTTCAGCGAAGATGACTGGGCATCGCTGGAGCGAATGTCGGAGTCGTGGAATAGCATCCCGTACCTCCGCGACAGAAAGGGGATCATCGCCGATGCCCTGTTCGCTCACCGCAGTGGACTGTACACTTTGAGCGTCCCAACGCTGCTGCCTCTTGTTGACGGACTATCAGCGGAAATTCTCGGATCGCACTCGATGAATGCCGTTGCACAGTTCGCGGAAGACCGGAGAGCAAACGACCCGGAGATTTGGGTGCAAGGATTTTGCGATTTCATGGCGCAAGTTTTCTACAAGGGGTATCGGTTCGGGCAAGATTCGGCTCCATACCTAAATCGGCACGCCATCTTGCATGGACGAGTTTTCGATTATCCATCTGCCCTGAACTCGACAAGAGTTTTTCTCTTGCTCGATGCGCTCGCAGACTTCTGGTATGAAAGGCAGGAGGCTCCCGCGCCAATGACGATTCAGTAGCACTGAGAACTGGCCCAGCCTCGCTCTAACACGACACGGGATGTCCCACCCGGGGGCGGTTTCACCGGTGGGACATCCCGTTCAGTTGTCGTAAGGGAATTCTGGCGTGCCGACTTGGCTTACATTCTCTTCGGCGAATTCGCAGACTCGGTCGAGCGCATCCTGTAGCTGCTGTTGGTATCGTTCCAGATCTTCGTCGCTGGCTTGGTTTGGCACCGGGATGAGTGTGCCGAAGCGCATCAGGACGCGGGAGAACGGCTTGGGAATGATGAGGCGGTCCCAGGTGTTGAGAACCCAGGCGCGGTCGACGGCCATGTGATACATGGTCAAGGGAACGCCTGACGAGCGCGCCAGCGCTACCGGGCCGGGCTTTACTTTGTGGCGCGGGCCGCGGGGGCCGTCGATGCTGAAGGCGACGGTCCAGCCTTGCTGCAGTGCGCGGCGCAGGCCGAGCAGGGCGCGCACGGCGTTGCGACTGCTGGAGCCTTTGACGGCGACGAATCCGAATTTGCGGATGATGCGTCCCATATATTCGCCGTCGTAGCTGTTGCTGCTCATCACGCGGATGCCGAGGTTGCGGCAAAAGTAGGTCGAGGGAATGATGCAGGCGTGCCAGAAGGAGCCGATCAGCGGGCGCTGCGCGACGGTTTCTTGCGCACCCTCTTCGCGGGAGACACAGACGCGGAGCGTGGGACCGATGAGGCGGATGAACCAGTATCCGACGGTGATGATGATGCGCAGGATGATGCGTTGGCGGAGGGTGAAGCGGCGTGGGGGAGTGACCTCGGTTGCGCGTGGTTCGCGGGTGGTGGCTTCGGTCACCCGGTTATTGTAGCGGGAGTCGTGATGGGGCCGCCTCGCTTTGCTCGGCTGGACGAGCGAAGGCGCCCGTCCCCACACGAACCATTCCGGCGCTAGCTTTCGAGGTAGGTGTCGATCCACCCTTTGACTTTTTGGCGGCGGTCGTCGGTCGCGTCGAAGCGGATGCCGAAAGATTTGCTTTTTCGCCAGGTGACTACGCCGCGCACATTTACGCGAGGCAGGGTGAGGAGTGAAAAAGCGATTTCGACATTCGTTCCCGCCGGCATATCTTCGGAACTTTTCAGCGACATGCCGCCGGAGCTGACTTCGAGGCTGGAGGCGGTGAGGCGGTGGCCATCCTGACTGATAACCGTGACCTCGGTCATGATGGGAATGCGCGCGTAGCGGCGGAATTCGTGAAGCACGAGCATGTGCGTGGCGCGCACCAGCTTCATGGCTGCGGGCCGCTCCAAAGGCTCCTGAAACATGGCGTTGATGCCGTATTTGGAAAAGCGCATCGCTTCCTGCGCGCTGCCCCCGAGGCCATAAAGGATAAGTCGGCTGTTCGAGGGAGAAGTGCGTGCGGCATCCATGACCTGCTCGGCGCCGGGAGTGAGACTGATGACACAGGCCTCGAATTTTTCCTGGCGCAGACGCTCCGCCGATCCTGCCGAAGTGACAACCGTTTCGATGCCGAATTGGCGGAAGCATTCGGTAAGCAGAAATCTGGAAGACTCTTTGAGGTCGACCAAGGCGGCGCGAGCCGACACCTTTTTCTTGGCGAAAGGAGCGGGTGCAAGGGCGGTTCCGAGAGCTTTTTCCATGTCAGCGTGCGGTTATGGTTCGAGAATTATTGTGGCGTGCCGTGAAAAAGATGGAAAGACCCGAAGGGCGTAGGGGAGCGGGTACAAAAGTTCCATTACCGGCGGTGCACTGGCGGGTTGTGAACAAATTTCTGTTAAGAAACCTGTCTGAGTATCTTCAAATAAATCTATGACTTAGTGGGCGGGCTTTCCGCCGGTCTTGGCCGCGATTACTTCGATCTCCACCAGGGCCCAGGGAGCGGCCAGAGCTGCGACCTGCATGGCGCTGCGGGCGGGCTTGTTGGGCTGGTCTTTGGTTCCGAAGAAGCGCGTGTAGGTGGCCATCATGCCGGGGAAATCGAGCTTGCCGCCTTTGGCAGGATCGCCAACCAAATAGACGTGCATCATGACCACATCGCCCATAGTGAGTCCTTCGGCCTTGAGCGCTGCCTGGATCTTGGTGAGTGTGCTCTGGGTCTGCGCCTCGGTATCGCCGTAGACTGCGGGAGTTCCTTTGGCGGGATCGGCCGGGGTTACGGGCGCGGCTAACTGTCCACTCAGATATAGGGTGTCGCCCACCCAGACTCCGGTGGCGATAGGGCGATCGTCGTCTTGAATGTGGCGGACGGTCGTCTGCGCGGTGGTGGTGTGCACGAGAACTAGAAACGACAGCAGCATGAACGTGAGAGCCGGAAGAATTTTTCGCATTGATTTTCTCCATCGTGAAAAGTTGTTTCTGAAAGTTGTTCCGCCGGGCCTAGATCACAGCGTCTCAGAGACTCGCTTGACGATCATCATGATGGCGCGCTGAGCTGCGAGCGCTGCGCCTTCCTGCCAGCCGATGATGTGGCTGCAGTGATCGCCCGCAAAGTAGATCCGGTCATCGGGAACAATCAACTCGCGGTATTGTCTATCGTAATAAGCCGCTTCGCTTTGCGGAGGATAGTCGGGTCCGCGGCTGATCCAGGAGCCGAGACTGTACGGCACCTTGCCCCAGCACATGTACATCGGCTTCTCGAGTTCTTTCCCCTTGCCGGGATGCAGTTTTTCGACGGCTGCTCTGGAGGCTGCAAGTTTTGCTTCGGTGGAGGGAAGCTTGCCGAAGTCGCCAAAATTTTCCATGGCATAGCCGGAGATCAGGACGCCGCGTTTAGACATCAGCTTCGCACTGGGATACCAGACGACCTCGATTGGACCCGACGTGAGGAACGAGAGGCCGCCGTAAATCTCGTCACCATCCTGCTCCCAGAAGCGGCGCGACTCCCACGCAACTTTGAAAGCGGAATCGTAGACCGGCTGCTCGATCGCGGATTTCACACGCGGAGCGAAATCAGTGGGGATGGTTCGCAGAATCGTCAGCGGCAGGGTGCAGATGCAGTAGGGCGCTTCCAGAGAACGCGCTGCGCCGGCTTCGCCGTCACGATAGAGGACGCGAACACCGTTTGCTGTTTTTCTGATTTCCGTAATCGGCGAGTTATAGCGGACCAAAGTGCCCAAGGAACTGGCGAATGCGTAGGGGATGCGGTCCATGCCGCCAATGGGCTGAAGCATGGTGGCCTGCATATCGAGGATTTCCTCGAACAGCATGGGATGCCAGAACTTCGAGTGAAGCAAATCGGCGAAAGGAAGCGGGGAGAGAGGAATCTCGACTTGATCGGCTGCGCCTGGCAGCTGCCGGTTGCCGGAACGCGCCGAGCCTTGGTATTGGTAATCCTTGGTGAGCGCGCCGTAGGCTTTGAGAAATTCCATCATCACGGCGTGATCGTCGGCCGTGAACGCCTGATTGAGCGCACCTTGCTGCACACACTTGGCTAGTAGCTCGGCGACGTAACCGCGAGTGTCATTGACGGCCTGCCTCTGGCAGATGGGTTTGCCGCCGAAAACAGCATCGTTCTGGAGCAGCGTGCTGCGCGAGGTGTTCACCTCAACTTCGAGCTCGACTCCAAGTTCGTCGCAGTAGCCGAGCATGGTCTTGTGGATGGAGGGCAACCGCGCGGGGCCGCAGTTGAAATAATTTCCTTCGTCGAAGGTGCACTCCTGCGATGTTCCGTCGTTGAAGGCGAGCTTCGATCCTTTCCGAATGGTCCAGTTGCGTCCACCGGGGCGCTCGCGGGCTTCGAGCACAGTGCAGTCGAAGCCTGCGCGGCGCATTTCGTAAGCGGAGACCAGGCCGGCAATTCCTGCGCCGAGAATGATGACCTTGGTTCCGCGGCCAGCAGATGAAGGAAGCGGAAAGTCTTTTTGCTGTTCGGTTTCGGCCATGCCCAGAAGGCCGAGGGAATGCATGGTCATGAACGCAGCGCCGTAGCCGCCGGCCTGGGCAATTCGGGAGATGAACTCGCGCCGGGTAATCATGGCTGGTTTGATCGCTGGTTTGTCTTCGCTTTAGCGATTGGTTGCTAAAATACCACGCTTCGCTGGGCCAGGGCACGCAAAGTATTAGGGCGTGCTATCGAAGAGTTGGCAAGGACCGAGGCGTTTGTTCCGGCAATGTTCAGCCGAGCTTACTTCGATTTCGAATTCTCCGTGCTCACGATGAAAGCCGCCACGTTCTCGTGCAGTTCTTTCAGCGAGACCTCGTGGGCATAGACCATATGTCCTGATTCATAGAATTTGAAGTCGATATTTTTCTGCAGCGCTGCGGGAATTGATAGATGCTGCATTTCGAAGATGGCTCCGAAGAACGGCGTCGCTAAATCGAAATAGCCTGCATTCACCAGAACTTTTAAGCTCGGGTCATATTTCATCGCGCTGGCCAGATCGACCATCACATTTGCGGCCTGGGCTAGTGGGTTGAGAGCGCCGGGGGCTTGGTGCAGGTAGTTCCAGTTCTTCTCAATGTCGACTTCCGGCTTGTATTCGCGGTTCTCGGTGAACTTCAGATCTTTGCGGACGTAATCGTTGAAGGCCGAGACGTACGCTGAGGCAATCGCCGCCGCCTGCGGATCATACTCCGCTTCCTTGCTCAATGGATCGAGCGTCGGACCAGAGAAGCGAGTGTCCAGGCGGCCGGCAGTCATATCACTGTCGCCTTTCAGCGTCTTTACAAATTCCCCGACGTTGACGCGCAAATCGGCTTTCTCGATGTAGTCGGCGGGCAAGCCGGTGTATTGATGCAACTTCGCAACGATTGCCTTCCTCTGATCTGGCGCAAGCGTGGCCCCGGCTGCGAGCGCAACGGCGTAATCGTTCATGGCGAAGTGCTCGACCTCGGCCAGCAGCGGCGCCAAATCCTTGGGGGCATCGGGCAGCTTGTGGTGATACCAGGCCGATGCAGTGTAGGTGGGCAGAGCGATCTGATACGGCATATCGATGCCGGGATTGAACTGCGGCGTGTCAGCATTATTGTCGTAATTCAAAATCTGCGAGAGGAGAATCACGCCGTTGAAGTCGATGAACTTTACGGTTTCAAGCTCATTGATCAGCGCCGCCGACCGTGTGGTGCCATAGCTCTCGCCAAACAAATACTTCGGAGAATTCCAGCGTCCGTACTTGGTCAGGAATTGCGAAATGAAATCGGCGAAGGCGTCGGCATCGGCATCGACGCCGTAGAACGCCTTTTCGCGATCCTTGCCAGCGAGACGGCTGAAGCCGGTGCCGGGGGCATCGATAAATACCAGATCGCTCACATCGAGCAGACTGTAATCGTTATTGACGATGGGGTACGGCGCGGCCGGAGTGTGGGAGTTGTCGGCGGTGACAACACGCTTCGGCCCAAACGCTCCCATATGAAGCCAGACGGTCGAAGAGCCTGGGCCACCGTTGTAGAGAAAAGTGATGGGCCGCTGTGAATTTTCGCCGGACTTAATGTAGGCGACGTAGAACATGCTGGCCTCGGGCGGCGAACTCTTGTCGTCCTTGTCGGCGTTCTGAGGCACGTCGTCCCAGCTCTTGGGATGGACTACAAGAGTGCCGGCAAAAGCGTCATAGGGAATTGCCTTTCCGTTAATTGTGACCGAGCCTTTGCTGGTAGCCCGCTCCGGCTTGAACCCGTCGGCCTTTGTGTCCTGCGCGTTCTGCTTACTCTGCGTGTCTTGCTTGCTCTGAGCTGCGTCTTCTTTCGATTGAGCGCAAAGCGGCCTGAGAGATGCTGCAGTTAAGACGGCTAGGATGGTAATTCCAAACAGCATTTTTCGCATCGGCGATATCTCCGGAAACACACTTGATCTTGACTTTCTACTCTACAGGCGCAGCGAAGCCCACAACTGATAGACGTTGAAATTCAACTTTCATGAGCCGGTTCACATCTTGCGCGACAGGAAAGAGTCCTATTCAGACCAGCGACGGAACAACAGTGCGCCGTTGGTGCCGCCGAAGCCGAAGGAATTCGACATGGCGTATTCGAGTTTGGCTTTGCGAGCGTGGTTGGGGACAAAATCCATGGCATTGGTTTCAGGATCCTGGCACTCGAGGTTGATGGTAGGCGGCAGGATCTGATCACGCAGAGCGAGAACCGTGATGCCGGCCTCAAGGCCACCAGCGCCGCCGAGCAGATGGCCCGTCATCGACTTGGTGGAGCTAACGGGAATTTTGCGTTCCCCGAAAAAGTTGCGAATGGCGTGCGCCTCGAGCGTGTCTCCGATGGGCGTCGAGGTGCCGTGGGCGTTGACGTAATCGACCTGGTCGGGACTGACACCGGCGTCGCGTGCCGCGTTTCGCATGACACGAAATCCTCCCTCGTGTTCGGGAGCGGGCTGGGTCATGTGGAAGGCGTTGCCGGACATGCCATAGCCGGCAACTTCGGCCAGGATCGTAGCGCCGCGTTTTTTCGCGTGCTCGAGTTCTTCGAGAATAAGAATGCCCGCGCCTTCGCCCATGACAAAACCATCGCGATCTTTATCCCATGGGCGGCTGGCTTTTTCAGGCTCGTCATTGCGCGTGGAAAGAGCGCGCATGGCGGCAAATCCGCCGACGCCCATCGGAGTAATCGCAGCCTCAGAGCCGCCCGCGATCATGACATCCGCGTCGTTATGTTGAATGATGCGGAAGGAATCTCCAACCGAGTGTGCGCTGGTGGTGCAGGCCGTGGCCGTGGCCTCGTTGGGGCCCTTGGCACCGACCCGCATGGAGACGTGGCCGGCGGCAAGATTGATGATCGCCGCAGGAATAAAAAACGGAGAGATCTTGCGAGGGCCACCTTGCGCCAGCGCGGTGTGTTCGCGTTCGATGATGTCGAATCCGCCGATGCCGGAACCGATATGAACCCCCACACGCTCGGCGTTCTCGGGTGTGATTTGCAGGCTCGACATCTTAAAGGCTTCATCCGCGGCGGCGATGGCGAGGTGGATGAAGCGGCCCATCTTCTTCACTTCTTTTTTTTCGATGAAGTTGAGGGGGTCGAAGTTCTTGACCTCGGCTGCGATCTGGCAGGCGAAGGCGCTGGAGTCGAATTGCGTGATTCGAGCCACGCCGCTCTTGCCCGCGAGCAGCGACTGCCAGACCTCCCCGGCGGTGTTGCCGACGCCGCAGATCAGGCCGATGCCGGTAACTACGACCCTGCGTCCCAAACTACTTGCCACCTTTCGAGTGCTTGGAGATGTAATCGATGGCGTCCTGCACGGTGCGGATTTTTTCCGCGTCCTCGTCGGGGATTTCGATGTCGAAGGCCTCCTCGAAAGCCATAACCAGTTCGACGGTATCGAGCGAATCCGCGCCCAGGTCGTCCACGAACGAAGCGCTGGAAGTGACTTCGCCTTCGTCTACACCCAACTGCTCTACGATAATTTGCTTTACTTTCTCGTCAACGGCTGCCATGTTTCCCTCGCTTACCTCGATTTGTGTTGTGGCCCATGCGGGCTCGACCGCTTACTTCGACTTCGCGAAACTCTTGTGAACCTGACCTTGAAATCCGGCGCTTTTCGTTTGTCTTACACTGATGTGGCTGAACCTGCGTTCGACGGCTTCGAATTTTCCAGCAGGTCATCTCTAAGCAGATCATCTCTGAAGGGTCCACGCCATCCCCGGTCGCTCTCTCCAGCAAACTAAAAAGGCGAGTGTGTAGTGTAATCGTCCGGCTGAATTACTGTAAAGGAAGGAACGTAGCGCAACGGCGAAACCTCTGTCCACTTCGAATTGCACACTCTGAATCCTAACGGTTGGCAGTTGTGATGGTCAAACGCAACAAAGGTGCGGTGTGCATTTATGATGAGGCGTCATTTACTTTGATTCATGGGGTGCAGTGTGAAAAACTTCCTCGGACTCTCGCTATTGATTTTCTGCCGGCTCACCTGGGCAGCGCCTTGTTCTGCGGGACAAAGCAAAGATGGAAGTGCGCTGGTTCACATTGAGCAAACCTGGGCCAGTGCGCTTGAAAAAAAAGATGCCGCGACTTTGGGATGCCTGCTCGCTGAAGAATTTCAGGACGTGGATCCGCAAGGAAATATTTCCGATCGCGCGACCACACTCGCCAAGGCCGCCGACCACCGGCCGATGCACAATGAATTAACCGAGTTGGCTCCACGTGTGTACGGCGATTTCGGCTATATCCTCGGGCTGGCTACGGCGACGGACGCACAGGGAAAAATTAGGGCCAGGGTGCGGTTTACGGACGTCTACATTTACCGCGATGGACGATGGCAAGCGGTGGCAGCACAAGAGTCGATGCTGCCGACACCTTGAGCTGAAGACAGAAATGTAATCGTAATCGGGAGAATCTTATGCACGCTGTGGTGCAGCGGGTAAGCCGCGCCCAGGTTGCGGCGAACGGGGAGATTGCCGGCGAGATTGGTTTGGGACTGCTGGTTTTGCTGGGCGTTGGCCGCGAGGATATGGAAGCCGATGCAATCCATCTCGCAGAAAAAATCGCGGGCCTGCGCATATTCGAAGACGACGAAGGAAAAATGAACCGAAGCGTGCACGAGGTTGGCGGAAGCGTGCTCGCAGTTTCGCAGTTCACGCTGTATGGAGATGTGAGGCGCGGCAAGCGTCCATCATTCGATGGTGCCGCACCGCCGGAGACGGCACGGCAGCTTTACGAATTCTTTGTCGAGCAAATTCGTGCTGCTGGTTTGCGCTGCGAGACTGGGCGCTTTCAGGCGATGATGCAAGTGGAATTAGTGAACGAGGGGCCGGCTACCATTTTGCTGGATTCTAGGAAGGGGTTCTAGCGACCGTGAGTCCCGCAAATTTCTAGGTGACTAAAAGGGTAAGAAATGTCTCTTCCCAATAGATGAAGGTTGTACGATAACGATCGATTATGCGCGTGCAGGAGTAAAAGGTGTTCTACCGTCGACGGTTCCTAGTCCTAGTTTGGGTGGGCGCATTTCTGTACACCTGGCAAGGGCCGGCCGTTGGTCAGCAAAACCCGACGACTGCGGATCAGGTTATTGCCAACTACGTGCAGGCAATCGGTGGTTCCGAAAGGATCGCCTCGATCACAACTCTCACTGAAGAGGGAGAAATGTCTGGAGACCTGAGCGGATTCGTACGGCCCTTCGCTCCTCCCACTCTCAGGAAAGACTCCGGAACTTTTGAATTCTATTTCAAGGCTCCCAACCTTCGGTTTTACTTTTTGCATAGAAAAAATGAAGTAGCTGTAATGCATGGTTGCGACGGCAAAACGGCCTGGTACGTCGGACCTGATGCCGTTCCGAAGGAATTTAAGCCGAAACCGGGAAGTGAGTACGAATGCGAGACCGGATACGCACCCATGCCGCTTCTCATTCAGCCGCCGAATCTGAGGCTTCAGCTAAAGGGCAAAAAGAAGATTGGGGACCGGATGGCTTGGGCCGTGCGGGTCCAAGATCCAAAATCGCCGTCGACTGACACTTACTATTTCGATACGGAGAGCTATTTACTCCTGCGGTGGGAAACCTTCGGGGCATTGCTCGCCAGCATGGGACCCAATTACAGCGTGGAACGATCATATTCCGATTACCGCGATGTGGGAGGAATAAAGATAGCATTCATGATTACTAAGCAGGCGGAAAACTCCGCACTCGTGACTGTGCTGCAGCACGTTGAGATTAATGCTCCGGTCGACGATGCTCGCTTTCAAGAGCCGAAAATCCAGCAAGGATCCGGAATCCCGAAGGTTCTACTCGAAGCTCCACCGGCTGGTCCCGAGGCCCACGCCGAAAACCAGCCCTCGGTTCAGCCCGGGCGAGCCGAGCCTCCGGCTGCCAATAAGTCAGCAGAAACACATCCAGCGCCGGACTTAAGTTCTCAGGTCACTACCAACTTTGTCACGTCCTCGATCCCGGAGCTACAGCAGATTGTTCCAGACCTGCGGGGCCTAAGCGTTGCGGACCAGCCGCTGGCTTTGCCCGTGCTCCTCGATAAGATTGGAGACCGCACCCTTGAACTGTCACGGAAAGTTCCCAACCTCATTTGCCACGAGGAGGTTGTCGAATCACATTTCGGCGCGAAAGCGACCAAAGAGAATTTTTCTTACCTCATCCTGGCGCGCAGGAGCCACGATGCTTTGACCCTCGAGGAATTTAGAGTCGATCTGAAGAGCGGGGAAAGGTTGGAAACCGATGAAGCCTGGAAGCCTGACGCGGCGAACACGGTGGTTTCTTCATCACGCCTGAATGATTTGGCGCGCTCCAGCCAGCGACTTAACGTTCGCATGAGCGGCGGTCCGCCGTTAAGCCAAGGATTCGCATCCATGTGGGTCCGCTTTTATCCATCCAATCGGTCGGAAGCAGCGTTCCGCTATCTTGGACAACAAAAGATTGACGGGCGTCGCACCTGGGTTCTGGCATTTGCGCAAAGACCGGGCGCGGTTCGTCTGCCGGCGGAGGTCCAGTTCTCGGACAAATCCGTCCCCATCTATTATCAGGGGGTTGCATGGGTTGATGCTTCAGACTTCCGGATCGTCCGTCTTCGAACAGACCTTCTTCCCACTATTGAAAAACTCCCTTTGACTCAGTTGACAGCTGAGGTCCAGTTCGCCGATACCCAGGCTGCAGGATTCAGTGCACCGTTATGGCTTCCCCGAGAAGTTGCGGTGACTTCGGAAGTGAACGGCCACATCTTTCACGACAAGCACAATTACTCGAACTATCGCTCTTTTCAAGCGCACGCCAACATCCTCGTCGATCCCTAGGCGCGGGAAAGCAAGACAGCTTAAGGAGTTTCGTGGGGCAAATTCGTGCCACTGGTTTGCGCTGCGAGACTCGGCGCTTTCAGGCGATGATGCAAGTGGAACTGGTGAACGAGGGGCCGGAGCGATTTTGCTCGATTCGCGCAAGAAGTTCTAGCGATCAGTGTGCGGTAAGAATTATGTCGGCCACTCGCGCAGCCTCCACGGCCACTTTTATATCGTGAGTCCGCAGGATGTGCGCACCTTTTAAAATCAGTGCGGTGTGTGCGGCGAGGTTTCCGTAGACTCGATCGGAAGGCGCGGCGTCTTTTCCGTCCTTGGCCAACATTCGGCCGATGAAGGATTTCCGCGACGTTCCGGCTACCAGGGGAAAGCCCAGGGATTGCAAATCCTGAAAGCGGGAGAGCAGCGGATAGTTCTCTTCTAACTTTTTGCCAAAGCCGAAGCCGGGGTCGAGCGCGATCCTTTCGCGGCGTATGCCGCCCTGTACGGCCGCTTCCACTCTTTCTCGAAGTTCACGCTTGACCATGAGGACAACATCGCCGGGCGGCGGCAGAGCGTGCCACTCTTCGGGACGGCCGCGCATGTGCATGAGAATGGCGCCACATTTTATTTCAGCGATGGTCCGAACCATCTGCTTATCCCAAAGAAGACCGCTTACGTCGTTCACAATTTCAGCTCCGGCCGCGGCTGCGGCGCGGGCGACGCTGGCTTTGTAGGTGTCGATCGAGATCACTGAATCCGGCCGCCCCTTCTTGATGGCAGTAATCACGGGTAACACGCGGCGGAGTTCTTCCTCGGCACTGACTGAAGGTTTTATCGCGGCTGCGTTGGCGGGGACTGTTTTATCGTTTGTCGTCGTCTGCGCGGCGACGCTGGCACCGGGGCGGGTGGATTCTCCGCCGATGTCAATGATGTCTGCGCCTTCGTCGAGCAACTGTAGCGCGTGCGCCGTCGCTTTGTCGGAATCGAAGTATGAGCCGCCGTCGGAAAAAGAATCGGGCGTGATGTTCACGATGCCCATGATGAGCGTGTGTTTGCCGAGTTCCAGCGTACGGGTGCCGAGACTCCACTGAAAGACTGCTCTCATGCGGTCGATTCTAAAGGATTAGGAGTGGATCACAAAGTTAAGACCGGCAGATTCGGGGCTAGTATTGTGTGTCGAGATCGCAAGCAACGGTCGAGCTTCGCTCGACAGACAGCCGAGGGCGGCTGTCCCCACATGAACCTAAACCCTAGAACTTAGATCCTGGAACTCAACTGCGGCGGCGGACCGCGGCATCGCGCTTGCGCGGGGATCGGAGGCTGCCGGTGCCGGTTGGCGGCTTGCGCATTCCGTTGAGCAAGTCCCTGAGCACGACGGCGTTGTTATACTTTTCGTTCTTTGAGGCGAACAGAAGCGTAAGGCGTTTTCTCTTTTGCGCGAGGACGTAGAGCTTCTGCAGTTCTTTCTCGGCATCAGGATAAGTTAACTCTTTCAGATAACGCTTGCGAAAGAGCAGCCATCGATCGGGTTGCGCGTGATACCACTGGCGGAGTTCGTTCGAGGGAGCGATGTTGCGCAACCAATCGTCGAGGTCGGCCTCTGTTTTGCGAACACCGCGGGGCCAGAGGCGGTCGACTAAGATGCGCGCACCGTCAGAGCGCGACGGCGAATCGTAAACCCGTTTCACGGCAACAGTCATGGCTTTGGGCAGGCAGCTTTCTGCTTTGCCTTATCATTGTATGTCGGGTGATCGATAAGCGCTGCGGGAACGTGCGAGAGGAGTGTGAAGATGCGAGGGGCCGAAGGTCAACGATTGGAAGTTCGGGGGCTGGGAGGGACGGATCCCCGAAAGAATCGTCGGGTCACCACGGCGTGCGACCGGTCAGCGGCGTATGCAGTCATTGTCATTGCCTTCCTATTTCTTGGCACTCTTGCGGGGTGCGATGTGGAGCGGCGCAGATCGGACGCCGAGCTTGGCCTCAATCCTCAGCAGGCAGCGGGACGCAAAACTTACGACAGCTACTGCGACCGCTGCCACCGGCCCTATTCCACAAAAGGCAGAAAAGGACCGGGGTTGAAGGGAGTATTTCAGCATCCTTATCTGCCTCTCAGCGGGCTGCCGGCAAATGACGATCGCGTGAGCGAAATTATTCGCTATGGCCGGCACGAAATGCCGGGCTACAGCCAGACGTTAAGTGCCGAGGATTTGCAGGACTTACTGGCTTATCTGCATACGCTGTAGCCGATGCATTGTGCAGACTCGTTTTCATTCTGATCGTGGGATAATCTTCGCGTGAAACAAACCTCCTCATTGGAACTTTTTCGCAAGCTTCCATCGGTCGATGAGGTGGTGCGTGATCCCGCGATGCATTTCCTGTTAAGTTCTGGGCAGGAATCCGTAACAAAGGCCGCGCGCATGGTGCTTGCACAGTTGCGGCAGGAAATTACAGCGGGCCTGCTCGATGAAGCTGGGTTGGAGCTTGCGCTTACGGGCATGGCCGGCGCAGTGGAGAGGCAAGTTCGCCTCTCTCTGGATTACTCTTTGTGGCCGCTGATCAACGCGACGGGGGTGATCCTGCACACAAATTTCGGACGGGCTCCGCTGAGCGATGCTGCGATCGAGCACATCCGGGAGACTGCAGCGAGTTATTCCAACCTGGAGTTTGAGCTGGCCACGGGCACTCGCGGCAAACGGGACGCGCATGCTGAACGATTGTTTCGGCAACTGCTGAACGCCGGGTTCGAGAACAAGGTGCGCGAGTCTGTTTCCACGATCGTGGTGAACAATAATGCTGCTGCGGTTTTGCTGGCGCTGAATACTCTGGCTGATGGTGGAGAGGTAATCGTCTCGCGCGGCGAATTGGTGGAGATTGGCGGTTCGTTTCGCATTCCAGAAGTGATGGCAAAGTCCGGCGCAATCTTGCGCGAGGTGGGCACTACGAACCGGACCCGGATTGCCGATTACGAGGGCGCCATCAGCGAAAAAACGCGACTGCTACTGCGAGTGCATCGCTCGAACTTCGAGATCTCCGGTTTCACAGAACAAGCGCCTATAGCGGAACTCGCCGCTCTGGCGCATCGGCGCAGCATCTCGCTGATGGAAGACCTGGGCAGTGGCGCACTGCTTGATTTGCGCTCGATTGGAATTAACGACGAACCGGGCGTGCCGCATAGCCTTCGCAGCGGCGTCGATATCGTTACTTATAGCGGCGACAAGCTGCTGGGAGGGCCGCAGGCAGGGCTGATCAGTGGCGATCGGGCCTTGGTCGCGCGCATGCGGGCAAATCCACTGTTTCGCGCTTTGCGAGTGGACAAGCTGATCTGTGCGGCGCTGGAAGCAACGCTCCTAGCATACGTGCGTGGCGATCATGATGCGATTCCGGCACTGCGCATGATGCGACTCTCCAAAGACGACATCGGCCGGCGGGCCGAGGCGCTGGCGGCAACGATCACGGCTCCAAGGTTGAAAATTGAAATCGTGGACGGCGAGTCCGTTCTTGGCGGGGGCGCGGCTCCTTCTGCGGTTTTGCCGACGCGTGTGCTGGCGCTGTCTTGTAAGGGACTCAGCGCCGACGAATTGGCCGCTCAGCTTCGAGGTTCGGATCCTCCGATCATTGCTCGGATTGAAGAGGGCCATGTGGTGCTGGATTTGCGCACAGTGTTTCCGCAGCAAGATGCCGCAGTGGCCGTGGCGCTCAATCGCATCGCAATGTAACTCTCCTGCATCGAAGGGTAGTGCCCCGTCTTTACACCGTCGGACATTCGACTCGCCCGATCGAAGATCTGATTGAGACGCTTCAGGCGCATGAAATTCAAACGTTGGTCGATATTCGCGCCTTCCCGATGTCACGGCGGCTCCCGCAATTCAATCGCGAGTCGCTGGAAAATAGCCTGGCTGGGGCGGGAGTACGTTATCTCTGGATGAAGGCTCTCGGCGGTTACCGCAAGAAAATTCGGGATGACTCACCTCATGTGGCGCTTCGCAATCCATCCTTTCGCAATTACGGCGACTATATGCTGACTGCGGAATTCGAAAATGCGATGGCGGAACTCATCGCGCTTGCCGAAGCTTCGCGCACTACTTACATGTGCGCCGAGCGCGTATACTTCCGCTGCCACCGTATGCTGGTTTCTGACTGGCTGGTCGCGCACGGGCATGAGGTGGTGCACATCGACGGGAGAGGCCCGGCGAAACCGCATCGGCTGACTGCGGAAGCGCGCATCATTGATGGCGAACTGATTTACCGTGGCGACCGGCTGTTGTAGGTTCGGGAAGCTCCAGGTTTCGAAAAAAAATGATCGTCGGCACAGGCATTGATATTGCGGAGGTTCCGCGGATCCGGCAATCGATTGAGCGCTTCGGCGATCGTTTCCTGCAGCGAATTTATACGGCTGGGGAAATCCGCTACTGCGACTCGAAGGCGAACCGTGTAGAGCGATACGCGGCACGCTTTGCTGCCAAAGAGGCGGCCATGAAAGCCTTGGGCACGGGCTGGAGTCGCGGCGTGCGCTGGCGGGATTGCGAGGTTACTCGGCTGCCGGGAGGGCGTCCGACCATGAGTTTTCACGGAAAAGCCGGCGAGATCGTAGCTAAGCTGGGCGTGAAAAATTCGGCGCTGTCGATTTCGCATACTGCCGAGCAGGCCATCGCGCAAGTGATTCTGGAGAGCTAGTGGCATCGGGCACCCGCCGCCATGCGGTGTGAGCCGACAGCAGATTTCTCAGCGGGCTTTCAGCCCGTTTCGGAATGACAAAATTTTATGGGCTTGCTTCTGCTAGACTGTCGCATTCCATTCCATCATGTCCGCAACCATTCAGGCTGCAGCGCCGGTCCGTTCCTCTACGGAGATTCCCGAACGCACCCTTCTTTTGGGTCTAGGGTTGACGAGCTTTGCCGCTTTGTTGCTGGAGTTGGCGCTGACTCGATTGTTCTCGGTCGTGCTCTTTTATCACTTCGCGTTTCTGGCGATTTCGATTGCGCTGCTTGGGTTGGGCGCGGGCGGAGTGTTTGCCTATCTGCTCAAGGATCGATTGGCACGGACCGACAGCCGTACGCTGGCTGCGCGTCTCTGCATAGATTGCTCGATTCTGATTTTTATCGTGCTAGAGGTTGTGCTGCATGTGACGGTAACACTTACGGTGACTGGACTCAACTTTCTTCATCTAAGCGCTATTTACGTGGTCTCCGCGCTGCCGTTTTTCATGACTGGGTTGTTGTTTTCAGTAGTTTTTGCGCGCGAGACCTGGCGAGTGTCGCGCCTGTACGGTGCGGACCTGGGTGGCGGTGCGCTAGCGTGCCTGGCGGTGGTTCCGCTGCTGAACTGGCTGGGAGGGCCGAACACGATTCTGGCGGCAGCGGTGGTGATGGCTGTGGCTGCGGTGGTCTGGACGGCATCATCACGGGTATGCAAAATAGCCGGTGGTTTAGTCGCAGTTCTTGTGTTGTTGATTGCGGCGAACCATTCGAACCGGCTGATCGATGTGGTTTATGCGAAAGGAATGTTTCGCGATCCGGCATGGGTAGAATTCGCCCGCTGGAATGCGTTGTCGCGCGTGGAAGTCGATCGCCAGGATCAAGCCAAAGCCATTGTCATCGACGCCGACGCTTCCACGTACATAATGAATTGCGATCTGACACACTGGCGCGGTTCCCAGTGGGAGCATGATCTGATGTCGGCTCCGCCGGCGCTGGCCAATGTTCTGCGGCCTCGTGGAGAGTTCGCAATCATCGGCCCCGGCGGAGGAGTGGATGTAGTGCGCGCGGTGGCGAATGGCAGTCCCAGCGTGACCGGCATTGAAATTAATCCCATCATTGCCGATACCATCATGCGCGGGCGTTATGCCGATTACGCAATGCACCTCTACGAACGGCCTGAGGTGCACATCCATGTGACCGATGGACGCTCTTACCTGCGCTCTACGCCGCAGCAGTTCGATGTGGTGCAAATGACACTGGTGGATACCTGGGCATCGACGGCGGCGGGCGCGTTCGCGCTGAGCGAAAACAATCTCTATACGGTGGAAGCCTTTCGGGAATATTTCGAGCACCTCAGACCGGATGGAATGATCGCCATCACGCGATGGGAGTTCCGCCAGCCGCGCGAGGCGTTGCGCGTAGTGGCCGTGGCGATGCAGGCGTTGCATAGTCTGGGCGTCGTGAATCCAGCCCGTAACTTCATCGTGGCTTCGCAAGGGGCACTCGATGAAGATGGAATTCCAGTCGTCGTGCTGGCGAAAAAGGCGGCTTTCACCGACGCGGAGGAAGGTGCGGTGCAGGCTCATTTTAAGAAATTTGATGAACTCCATCCGCTCTATGTTCCGTCGGAAGCCGCCAACGGGGCAGACCGCAATGCATTTTCCGATCTGATTGCGAGCAATGATCCTTACCGGTTTGCGCAGAGTTATGCCTACAACGTGACGCCGGTTACAGACAACGCGCCATTTTTCTTTTTCACGCTCAAAGCCAAACAGATTCTTGGGGAGGAAGTGCAACAGGGGATCGACTGGAAGGTAAACCTGGGAGTGCTGGTTCTGATTGTCGTCCTGGTGATCTCGGTTGTGTTGGTGCTGGGATTTCTGATTTTGCCGCTGGCGCTGCATGGCGGGCGACAGTCGCCCGCTCCGCTGCTTTATTTCGTTGCTGTGGGCCTCGGGTACATTTTGGTGGAAATTGCATTCATTCAGCGCTTCGTGCTTTTTTTAGGACATCCTACCTACGCCCTGACGGTCGTTATTTTTCTGTTGATGCTGTCGAGCGGAGCGGGGAGCTCATTTTCAAGGCGCTGGCTTCCCCGCACTGAGATGGCTTGGATGCCACTGGCGCTGGTAGTTGTTGCGCTGGTTGCCGATGTATTTTGGTTGCCGCGTGAGCTGGCGGCGTGGGTTGGATTGGGATTCGGATACCGGTTGGCAGTGAGCGGCGGGTTGCTGATACCTCTCGGCTTTGTGATGGGAATGCCCTTCCCAACCGGTTTGCGTGCCTTCGCTGCAAGATCGGTTGGCGGCGTACGAAGCGGCAAAACGGACAATGCCGTGGAGTGGGCGTGGGCCATGAACGCAGCGGCCAGCGTGCTGGGCTCCGTGCTGGCAATGGTGATCGCAATTCAGTTTGGCTTGACGGTCACGCTGGCGTGCGGAGTTGGCGCTTACCTGCTCGCGCTCCTGCTGCTGCCGGCGCTTCATCCCCGACGCACTTAACGGGGCAGTTTGTTATCATGCTGCGAGGGGCGGCAGCAGAATTGCGGTCTCCCGCCTCGGCTAAAGAAGTACACAGATAAAGCGCATGGCGGTCTGAGGAAATCATTTGCCGAGCCAGAAGCAGCTCAAGTGGTCGGAACTTCGAGTTGGTCTTACGGTGGTCTTCGCCAGCCTGGTACTGGCGCTGCTGTTGTTTCTAATGTCGGGAACGGGAGGCTTCTTCTCGACCCGCATCACGCTGGTATCGTTCTTCGACAATGCTGAGGGTTTGCGCGAGGGCGCGCCGGTACGGTTGAATGGCGTGGACATCGGCAACGTGACGGCGATTCGCATCGTCCCCGACAAAGACAAGCAGATCACACCCGTCGAAATAGTGATGAAGGTGGGGACGAAGTATAGATTTAACCTGCGCCGCGATTCGCTCACTTCTTTGGACACCGCCGGGGTGCTCGGCGAAACCTATATCGATATCGACAGCTCGCAGGCCATCGCAGCGCTGGCGCAGGATGGCGACACGCTTCCGACGCGCGTGCATCCTGACTTCAACGAGGTGGTGCGCTCCAGCCAGAGTACGCTGCAGAACATGGACGCGCTGCTCAAGCGCGCCGATCGGATTCTGGCCTTCGCAGAGAGCGGCAAAGGGTCGCTCGGCAAGTTGATTTACGATCCCACGCTTTACGATCAATTCTCGAAGACTGTTGCCGAGTTCAATCAAATTGTGGACCAGATCGCCAAGGGGCAAGGCAGTCTGGGCCAGCTAATTAACAGCAACGATGCCTACAACAAGTTCGTCGCAACGCTGGATAAAATGAACGGCGTTGTCGATGACCTGCAGGCGGGTAAAGGCACGGCTGGAAAATTCCTGAAAGACCCCTCGCTCTACAATAACGCCAACGAGACCATTGCCAACTTCAAACAGGTGAGCGCAGACCTAAATGCGGGCAAGGGTTCGGCCGGGCGCCTACTGAAGGATGAAGAGCTTGCGAAGAAACTTGATACAACAATGACCAAGCTCGCGGCACTGACCAGTGAACTGGAAGCCGGTCAGGGCACGGCGGGAAAGCTGTTCAAGGATGAGGCGCTCTACAACAATGCTAATCAGATGCTCGAAGAGAGCCGCAACCTGGTGAAAGCGATTCGCCAGGATCCGAAGAAATATCTGAGCATCAAGCTGCACGTTTTTTGATTGAGTGATCGGGCGATCTTGTGATTGGGTGATTGAAGAACCACAATTACAAAAATCTCTCAAATGGCTGAATCGCTCAATAACTAAATTCTGTTCAGTGCTCACCGATCCCGAAGAGCGCGCCGAGCAGCAGGATCGTGAGAACTCCGAAAGAGATTGCACCGAACTTCCAATCTTTTTCGCGCAAAAATAAAACTCCTGCAACAGCCACTCGCACTGCGGGCGTAGCCAGCATCAGCAGCACGCCGGCGCGTTCGATCTGCGCGGGAATGCGGCCGTGGATGAAAAGCCCAATCAGCAATCCAGCCAGCATGATAAAGAAACAGGCGAATGCTCCTACGCGCAACACCAAGGCCACGATGCGATCAAACGCCGGCTTGCGGAGTTGGCTCATGCTGCGCCTCCCATCATCAGATGTACGGTGAGGTGACCTGCAAGATACAGCATGATCGCAACCAGAAGGTAGACGACATATTTCGTTTGAATCCTTGGGGCCATGCGCGCACCGAGCAGCGACCCGAGAAATACGCCAACGGCAAGTGGCGCGGCGATCTCCACCAAAATATCTCCGCGGCGGTAATATACGATGGCACTCGCCGCGGCGGTGACTCCGATCATGAAATTCGAAGTCGCTGTGGCCACCATCAGCGGAACGTTCATGAAGATATACATCACGGGAACTTTGATGGGGCCGCCGCCGATGCCGAGCAAGCCGGAGAGTCCGCCGGCGACAAGAGATGCGGCTAGGCCGAGCGGATAGCGCTGGGGCTCATAGGGCGGAATCGTAGTTTGACTGCTGTTATTCGGGGGAAATCCTTCAGAGTCTGATACGCCCAGGTCCCGGGTTTTGCTACCAGGAATTTTGGCGTCGCGCACCTTGCCGCCTCGCGCCATAATCATGACGGAGCTGTATAAGAGGAAAGCGGCGAAGATTCCCTCAAGCCAGTTGCGATTGAAATAGGCCACCAGATAAGCCGTGACAGCTGCGCCAAAAGAAGTTGCCAGTTCGAGCGTCATGCCGAGACGGATGTCGGTAGTGTGGCGTTGAAGATGTACGGAGGAACTCGCTGCCGAAGTGGTGATTACGGCTACGAGACTGGTACCGATGGCTTGGCGGATGGGGATCC
This sequence comes from uncultured Acidobacteriaceae bacterium, assembly GCA_963771965.1. Taxonomy (GTDB): domain Bacteria; phylum Acidobacteriota; class Terriglobia; order Terriglobales; family Acidobacteriaceae; genus Sulfotelmatobacter. Next base: position 208,799 of record CAVYVM010000010.1, on the reverse strand, counting down.
CGAAGTGCAGCGCGAGGAGCGGCGTGAGCAGAATACCGCCGCCAATGCCGGTGAGCGCGCCCAGCAATCCGGCGAAGAAGCCCAGCAGCACGAGGAGCGCGCTCAGCATGCGGGCTTGAAAGCGCCCCTAGAGTTGAAACAAAGCCGCAGGAAAAAGCAGGTCCCTCCACTCCGCTTTTCGTTCCCTTCGGGAACGGAAAGCTCCGGTCGGGATGACAGCGCATCGCAGAGGGTTGCCGCCATAGGACTCTCTATGACACCGCCCGAGGCGTCGATGTGGATTCGGCCTGCTCGTGCGCGTGATAGCTCGAACGCACCATGGGTCCGGACTCAACGTGGCGGAAGCCGAAGCGCAACGCCGCCTCCCGTAGCTCGCGGAACTCGTCAGGCGTGTAGAAGCGGGCGATGGGCAAATGATCGCGCGAGGGGCGGAGGTACTGGCCGACAGTAAGAATGTCGACGCCGCGGCTGCCGAGGTCGCGAAAAACTTCTACGAGTTCTTCCGTCGATTCGCCCAGCCCGACCATCACACCGCTCTTCGTCACCATTCCAGCGGAAAATTTCTTGGCGTTCTCTAATAGAGTGAGTGTGCGCTCGTAACGGGCTCCGGAGCGGACCGCGCGATAAAGGCGCGGCACGGTTTCGGTGTTGTGATTGAGCACGTCGGGCTGCGCGTCGAGCACGATTCTTAACGGTTCTTCGAGACCTTGAAAATCGGGAATGAGAACTTCGATGCGGCAATCGGGAATCAGTTCGCGGATTTCGCGAATGGTCTCAGCGAAAACTTTAGCTCCGCCGACGTTGTCGTCGTCTCGATTCACACTAGTTACCACAGCATGCTTCAGACCCAACGTTGCTACAGCCTCGGCTACGCGGCGCGGTTCATCCCAGTCGATGGGCTCGGGACGGCCTTTGGGCACGGCGCAGAATCCGCAACGGCGAGTGCAGATATCGCCGAGCAGCATGAAAGTCGCGGTCTTGTGATTCCAGCATTCGCCAATGTTCGGGCATTGCGCCGACTCGCAGACTGTGTGCAGTCCGAGGCCGCGGGCCAATTTTTTCAAGTTGTGAAAGTTGTTGCCGACGGGAGCTTTGGCGCGCAGCCAGTCGGGCTTGGGCACGCGCAAGGGCGGGTTGAGCTCGATCTGGATGAGTTGGGACGTGCCGGCCATCATTTGATTTTACCAGTTCGTCATCTCGGCAGCCGGGTCCGATATGCGCGCTCTAATGAGCGAGGGTCAGTCGGGAGGCATGGTGCTGCCGGTTGGGATCGCTTTGAGAACTGTCGCATAGTGTTCCCCGTACGGGGTTAGTTTCCAGTAGCTACGAGTGTCTTTTAGAGAACGCCTTCTTAAGCTCATCTGAATGAGGCCCAGGGAGCGCAATTGCACCATGATCGTGTAGTAATCCTCGTTTCTTATATCGACGGCCCATTCGCTGCCCCTCCACTGCAGCGATGATACGACCTTGGCACGAAGAAGATGTTTTAGGTCGGACTCGGACGCTTCATCGAACATCGCCGGCCCGAGGCAAGCGAATATGTCATCCCATGTGAGCTCCACCTTCCCGTCGCGCTTCTCGATGGTGATTCGGATTCGAAACCGCTCGTGTCCCTGTGCTAGGGCTTTCGACTCGGCGGGAGGCTCGGTCCGCGCTGCCTCGAGCTTCGCCGTCAGATTGTCGATTGTGGACCGGAGCCGCTGCAATTCCTCGGCATTGCTCGCGAACCTCGCGCGAACCCAACCCTCCCCTTGTTGAACCTTCATGGTCTGGATCAGACTCCGTGAGACAACACCCCCTAGCTCTTCGGGGGTCTTCCAATGCTTGCACATGCGCTGCTCGACCTTTTCTCTAAATGCGTAGAGCTTGGCGCGGGCTTCGACAGCCAGCTCCGTCTTCCCCGCTGGAATAGCCTCTGGCTCGGCATGGAGAAAGGCCAGCACCGGTATCCCTCGCTTAACCGCGTAGTCGTACTCTCTTTCTGTATAGCTTACCCCCGCATCGTCGACTGATCCGTATCGCCCTCCGATAATTACGACGTAGTAGTCGCAGTCATCTATCACGCGAGTAATTAGCGACCATTTGGTCTCATCGCTTGCTGGAAAGAGCTCCATCCCCACCGGCATGCAATCTAGCTCGAGGAGTGCTTGTATGACCTGCTGACGTTCATCTTGCAGATCTCGGAACGTTGAGCTAATGAAGACCTGGTATCTCTTATCCATTTATCACTCCGTAAAACAACGCGTCCTTCTACGACCTTTTGCTCATGCATCTTAATGCAATGCAGAATCGGTTGCTCTATCTTGTTAGCTCCGAGGCGCAGCGTCGACTCGGTATCACTATTTCCCACGCGGACACTTAGTGCCGGCCAGCGTTGAATACTACTCGCTCAGCTGCTTAGAGCTTGAGGCGCGCGGCCAATGCAGCGTACAATGCTGCGCAAACAGGGGCGCGCATTGATGACTGGATTTCGCAGGGGATTAACTTTCTCTTTTCTAGCCTTTCTCGCCATTGCGGCTTTGGCGATCACTTTCACAATCGGATGGAGACCGATTATCGGGCCTCGATCGCGAGCGTTGACCGACCGCAAATTTGAGGCCACGCCGGAACGTTTAGCGCGAGGCCGCTACCTGGCCAACGCAGTCTCGGGTTGTATTTATTGCCATTCCGAACACGATTGGAAGGCTGACGGCGATCCGCTCATCGAAGGTAAGTTGGGCGCAGGGGAAGTATTTCCCCTTACCGGACTGCCGGGAACGGTGGTCGCTCCTAATATCACCCCGGATCCCGCAACCGGGGCAGGCACTTGGACCGACGATCAACTCGCCCGCGCCATCCGCGAAGGCATCGGACACGACGGCAGAACATTGTTTCCCCTAATGCCGTACGCGCACTTTCGCACGATGTCGGATGAAGATCTCGCCTCGGTAGTGGTGTATGTGAGGTCTTTGCAGCCGGTATCGAACCAGCTTCCGCAGACGGAGATCGTATTCCCGGTGAAATACCTCATTCGAAACGCGCCACAGCCAGTGACATCGCCCGTTCCAGACGCCCCCGCCGATCTGCTCAAGCGGGGCATGTATCTCGTGGAGATTTCGGGTTGCTCAGACTGTCACACTCCGCAACAGCGCGGCCAGCCGATCGCCGGCCTGGAGTTTGCTGGCGGTTTCGAGCTAAGCGGTCCGTTCGGAGATGTGACCAGCGCCAACCTCACTCCGGATCCTTCGGGCATTTCGTATTACGACGAGAAAACTTTTATCGATGCGATGCGAACGGGCAAAGTTGGAGCTCGCAACCTGAATCCCATCATGCCGTGGATCATGCTGCGAAATATGACAGATGACGATCTCAAGGCGATGTTCGCTTACTTGCGCACGCTGAAGCCGGTGCGTCATCGCGTGGACAACGCGCTGCCACCGACGGCGTGCAAACTCTGCCAGGGGAAACACGGGGCGGGAGAACAAAACTGAAGCCGCTTTCTACCCCACCTCGACGAGCCCGTAGGTATGCTGCCAGCGGGTACGAAGGGCGACTAAAGCGCGGCTGATTTCGACTTGGGTAATTTCGGAATTGGGTCCCTCCATCACGGCGGCGGCTTCACGTTTGGCGAGTTCGAGCAACTGGCGGTCGCGAATCAGATTGGCGATGCGGAAGCTGGGCATGCCGGCCTGGCGGGTGCCGAAAAATTCTCCAGGGCCGCGCAGTTCGAGATCGAGTTCGGCAATCTGGAAGCCGTCGTTGGTGCGCACCATGGCGTCGAGGCGGCGCTCACCTTCTTCTGTAACTTTGCCGCCGGTCATCAGGATGCAATACGACTTTGCGGCTCCGCGGCCGATGCGTCCGCGCAACTGGTGAAGCTGCGCCAGGCCAAAGCGCTCGGCGTGCTCGATTACCATGACGGTTGCGTTCGGAACATCCACCCCAACTTCGATCACCGTGGTTGCAACCAGAATTTGCAACTCGCCCTTCTGGAACATGCGCATGACTTGATCTTTTAAATCCGCGTCCAGACGGCCGTGCAGCAGGCCGACTTTCAGATCGGCGAAGACTTTGCCGCTGAGCTCGCGGTACATCTTGATCGCAGCTTTCAGTTCGGTCTCCTCGCTTTCAGAGATGACCGGGTAGACCACATAAGCCTGATGCCCTTTTGCGATCTGCTTGCGCAAGAAATCCCACACTTCGGGAGAGCGGTCGTCGGTGATTCGTCGCGTGACGATGGGAGTGCGACCGGGAGGAAGTTCGTCGAGAACGCTGAGATCGAGATCGCCGTAGAGGGTGAGCGCGAGAGTGCGGGGGATGGGGGTGGCGGTCATGACTAGAACGTCGGGTTCGGCGGGAGTTGTGGAGGGAGAGAGATCCGAGCTTCGCTCGGATGGACGACCGGGGGCGGCCGTCCCCACATGAGTCGAGGTAGGCCCATGATTGGCTGACACACGAGCATCGCTGGCGTCGCCCGATTTCTTCATTAGCTTGAGGCGCTGCAGGACGCCGAAGCGGTGCTGCTCGTCGACGATTACCAAGCCCGGCTTGGCGAACTCGACTTTTTCTTCCAGCAGGGCGTGTGTACCGATGACGAGCTGCGCGTTGCCCTGCGCGATGTGGCGGCGGATTTCGCGTTTGCGGTCGGCTTCGAGTGAGCCGGTCAGCAAAACAATTCTGTATCCGGCATTCTCCAAAATTCTTCGCGCAGAAAAATAATGCTGCTGCGCGAGAATCTCGGTGGGCGCCATCAACGCGACCTGGCAACCATTTTCGATGGCGATGATCGCAGCCTGAAAGCCAATAATCGTCTTCCCGGAGCCGACATCGCCTTGCAACAGACGCCGCATGGGATAAGACTTCTGCATGTCGTCGGCGATCTCTTTAAGCACTCGCTTCTGCGCGGCGGTGGGATGGAAAGGGAGGATTTTCTTGATCGCCTGGCGGACGCGGTCGTCGATGCGAAAGGCAATGCCGGTTTGGGACTTTTGCTGACGGCGCTTGAGTTCCAAGCCCAGTTCGACGAAAAACAATTCTTCGAAGATCAAGCGGATGTGCGCTGGGGTACGAGAAGATTGCAAATCCGCAAAGCTCTCTCCGGCTTCCGGCCAATGAACTTTCAAAAGCGCTTCACGCGGAGAGATCAGCGCCAGACGCTCGCGCACGGCCTGCGGGATGGCTTCGGCGAGTTGCGGCGTTAAATCGTCGAGCGCGGTGCGGATGATACGACGAAACCAGCGAGCCGTCACGCGGCCTTGTCCAGCCGATTCGTAGATCGGCACAATGCGGCCGACTTCGAGCGACGTGGCCGCTTTGTCGGTGTCTCCCACGCCGTTTTCATCGCCATCGCCCAACATTTCAAACTGCGGTTGGATGATCTGAAATTCTCCGCTACGCTGGTCTTGCTCGACCTTGCCATAGAGCGCGATCAACTGGCCGGGCTTGAATTTATCCTGCAGGTAAGCGCCGTGGAACCAGAGGCACTTGAGGCGGGACCGTCCCTGGCCGACGGTGAGTTGGAAGATGGGCATTTTGCGGGTGCGGAATAGGCCGGAGTTGCGGACTTCGCCGATCACCGTGGCCATTTCGCCGGGACGCAATTCGGCGATGCCGCGCGGATTCAGCCGGTCTTCGTAGCGAAAAGGAAGATAGTTCAGCAGATCGCCGACCGTGGCAATGCCCTTGGTGGCAAGGATCTCCGCCAATTTGGGTCCGATTCCCTTGACGTATTGGACTGGCGTGGTGAGCTCAAGCATGGGGAGGCTACGAGGAATGTTAGCAGGGACTCGACTCGCGGATACAGCCTCCTGCATCTACTGATGTAGAACGCATTCTCGACGGCCAGTCACAAGGAGGAGTTCGATGGCGACGACTGCTACGGCAATGCCCACACAAGCTGAAAAAGCGCAGGCGTTTCGTGCGCTCCACGAGCGCGACAGCGCATTCATCATTCCGAATCCGTGGGACGTGGGCACGGCGCGCGTGCTGGCGCATCTCGGGTTCGAGGCGCTGGCCACTACAAGCATGGGCTATGCCTTTTCAGTTGGGCGGCCGGACAACACCCTCGACCGCCAGGAGACGCTCGCATACGCGTCGGCGATCGCATACGCCACCGGTTTGCCGGTGAGCGCCGATCTGGAGAATGGCTTTGGAGACGCGCCGGATGTCGTTGCCGAAACGATCAGGCTCGCCGCGGCTGCGGGAGTTGTAGGGGGCTCGATTGAAGACGCAACTGGCCGCTCCGACCACCCCATCTATGATCTCGAACTCGCAACTGAGCGGGTGCGGGCGGCGGTGGAGGCGGCACGCTCTCTCTCTTTCCCCTTCACGCTAACCGCGCGCGCAGAGAACTACCTGCACGGCCGGCCAGATCTCGCAGATACGATTAAGCGGCTGCAAGCCTACCAGGAGGCGGGCGCTGACGTTTTGTATGCGCCCGCTCTAGCCTCGAAAGACGATATTGCGGCTGTGGTCAGATCTGTGGATCGTCCGGTAAATGTACTTATGGGGTTACGAGGAGTTCAACTAAGCCTGGCCGAGCTCTCCGCAATGGGAGTCAGGCGAGTCAGCGTGGGGAGTTCGCTGGCCCGCGCCGCTATGGGGGCTTTCCTTCAGGCTGCCAGGGAGATGCGCGAACACGGCACATTTACGTTTGGGAGTGAGGCCGCGAGTCCGAAGGAGCTGACCTCCATCGTCACGACATAAGATTGCCGCGTCCGAATCACTAGATTGTCGCGTCCGAATCACCGACTGACCTACCCTAATGACCCCGGTGTCTAAACCGTCGGCGCTGGTAAATCTGATTCAGGCTCTGTGCGCTATCATCCTGGGGAACGTGGCGTACTTCTTTCTCAGTCCCGCCTTTCATTTGCCGCGGCACCGGCCTTTTCAGCTGGACTGGGGCCTGGTCATCGACTTCTGGTTTTGTGCGGTGGCCTATGGATTAATTCGCACCGCTCGAAGGTGGAAGTAGCGCTCTTCAGCGGTCTTCAGTGCCCTTGGGGGCATTCCCCGAAGGAGCCATGCAAGGTTACCTTCGGAACCTGTGTAACCGTCCCCGCTTCAATACCATATGTCCTAACGGTGCGGGATTAAGAATTATGAATAAAATTGCGGTCCTGTACGATGCAGGGCAAGCTGTGCTTTCCACCTTCGACCTGGACGAGGTGTTACAGCGGATCCTGACGATCGCTCATGACTATTTCCATCTGCGAAACGTAGCGATTGTGCTGCTCGACAAGCAATCACAGCATTTGTACGTGCGCTCGCAGATTGGTTGGGATGAAGGACAGGACAAACACCGACTTTCGGTGGGCCAGGGAATCACCGGAGCCGCGGCCCTGAAGAAGCAGCCGGTGTACGCGCCTGATGTGCACAAAGATCCCCGTTATTTCTGCTCCGCGAAGTCCACGCGCTCGGAACTCGCCATCCCTCTGATGGTGATGGATGAAGTTGTGGGCGTGCTGGATTGCCAGAGCGACCGGGTCGATCATTTCGATCCGGAAACGATCGACTTGCTCACGCTGTTCTCGACACATGCTTCAATCGCTTTGCAAAATGCGCGCTTGTATTCGCTGGAGCAGCAGCGGGCGCGGCAACTGCAAGCCATCAATGCCATCGCTCAACAAACCACCGCGGTTCTCGAACTTGAGGTATTGTTGGGCCGCGTATGCCAGCTGATTCAGGATGCGTTCCAGGTATCGCACGTCTCGCTCTTTCTGCGTGAGGACCACGATCTTGTATTGCGGGCGCATCACGGCACGCTGACGCCGCACGTTCCGGACGGCGGCCGCTTTCCGGCGAGCGAGGAACCATGGGCTGGGATTTTATCCGCGAGCGGCACGGTGATGGAACGCACTCTCAGTGACGCGCCAGATTCCGCGAAATTTTTCACCGAATCAGCCTCGCGTATTTGCATTCCATTGGTTTCGTTTGGACAGGTGCTGGGAATTCTGGCGCTGGACAGTTCCAAGCCAGACGCTTTCGGCGACGGAGATTTTCAATCGCTCGAATCGGTGGCCGACATTTGCGCTACTGCGATTCAGAACGCCCACTATGTCGAGCGAGTCAAGCAACTCGCCTACCTGGACGGTTTGACTGGAATTTTCAACCGGCGATTTTTTGAGCTACGCATTCTGGAAGAGATTGAGCGCGCCCGGCGCTACGGAAGCGGGATGGCCGTGATCATGGCGGACATCGACCAGTTTAAGCATTTGAACGATGAGTTCGGGCACCTGCTGGGCGACGAGGTGCTGCGGCAGGTCTCTTCGTTATTTCACCAGCAGCTCCGGAAGATCGACGTCGTGTGCCGCTACGGAGGAGAAGAGTTTGGGATTCTCCTGACTCAAGTGAACGCAGACCATGCGATGAGCGTGGCACAAAAACTGCGCAGCACCGTGGAGACCTGGCAGTTCCCCGGCGTGCCTCAAACCGTGACCATCAGCGCCGGAGTTGCCGCTCATCCCGAACACGGCACAACCCGCGATGAATTGGTGAGGGCTGCGGATAGCGCGCTGTACACGGCCAAACAATCGGGACGAAACCGAATCTGTTTGGCGTCTTTGGCGCGCGGACACGCTAACGCATAGCGGTCGATTCGCTGCCTAGATATCGCTGTCTAGATATCCAGCCACTCGCGCTGCATCTCCTGGCGGAGCTTTTCCATTTCCTGCTGCAGCTTCTGACGGCTCTTTTCGAGTTCTTTCCGCACCTTGGGCGAGATTTCCCGGCTCAGCTTCTCTGCTTGTTCCTTCAATTGTTGCTGCTGCTCGCAGAGCGCCTTACGCGCTTCCAGCGATGCTTTGCGAGTGTTTTCCTTTGCCAGTTCAGTCTGGGGCTGAAGATTCGCAATTTCGTTTCGTACTTCGGCCAATGCGGTCTGAGTTTCGGCGCTCAACTCTGGCACGTCGAGGCTTTCCTCCTCAATCAGTTCGCCGGAGTTTTTGCGATCGGGAAGGATCAGCGTGAGATTTTGCTCTTTCTTGTCCCGGATCACGGCAACGCCAACCGATCCCGCGCTGTGGGAGTGCAAAGCGTGGGTGAAATCGCTGGTGTCATGGACCGGTTGGTTGCCGACTCGAGTGATCACGTTGCCGGCGCGGAGTCCGGCTTTGTCGGCGCGACTGCCTTTCTCGACCGACCGTACCAGAACTCCGTTTCCACTCTTGGCCCCAAAAAACTCGCCGAGCTGCGGAGTAAGGTTCTCGACCATCAACCCACTGCGGGCCGAGGACCGCACCACGACGACATTGATTTCCGGTATATCGAAATCCGGAATGTTCGGCATGGGTGGCATATTAAATTCGTAATCCTTGCCTTTCGCAACGTGCGGGAACTCGCCATGCCGGTCACCCAGCTGAACCTTGATGGTCAAAGGCTGTCCATCGCGGCTCAATCCAAGAGCGACGACGCGTCCCGCGGGAGTCTCATGAATCATGCGCTGCAATTGCGTCTTGCTCTCGATTGCCGTTCCGTTCATGGTGAGAATCACGTCGTGCTCTTTAATGCCGGCTTTGCCAGCGGGAGCGTCCTGGTCCACCATGGTCACTTCCACGCCTTGCTCTTCTTTCAACTTCAAAGCGCCGAGGCGGTCAGTCGTGATATCCATGATGTCCACGCCCAGGTAGGAGCTAGTGCCCGAATCTTCACTGGGGATACCGAAGGGCGCAGCCGAGTCTACCGTCCACCTTTGTGAGGCGTGCGACAAAGTGAGCAGCAGGGGCAGCAAAGTAGCGATCGTCAAAATGGGCTTGCGCATGGTCAATCTCCTGAACGTTGATGCACCGTGGCTTCGCTGCCCGCACCCGCTTTCGCAGCCGCGGTCAAGTTTGGTTATTGGTTCGCCCTTCTGAAGCAGATGTTGCCGGTCGTCGTCCGAACTTTCAGCACCGGACCGCCTCCGTTTAACTTGCCTTCGGCGGTGAGCGTTCTCGGCCCCCACTGGTCGCCTTCGCTGTGGACGTGAATGTCGGGCAGCTCCGACGTGATGCGATGTCCGTTGCCGAGATCGACGCTGGCGCGCACCGAGATGGCAACATCGGAAGCGAGATAGACGGTGATGTCGCCCGCGGAAGTCTCAATCATCGAGTCGCTGCGCGCGGCGCCAGTGTTGATCAATTTCACGGTAATTCCGCCGGCTCCGGTTTCCACGTGCGCTGAAGGCACGCCATAGAGTTCAATGCTTCCGCCGCCAGTGTGCGCGCGAACCGCGCCCTTCGCCGAAGTCAGCCGAATGCTTCCTCCGCCGGTTTCGATCTCAGCAGCGCCGCCGACGTCGCCCAGATCGATGTTGCCGCCGCCGGTGGTCGCTTTCACTTTTCCGGAACAGTGCTTGATGTCTACATTTCCGCCGCCCGCCTGGACCGTCGCGCCCTGATCGCCGGAAAGGATGGTGACGTTGCCGCCGCCGGTCTCAGCGCTGATCACGCCTTTTACCGAGCGAATCGTGATGTTGCCCCCGCCGGTTTGCAGTTTCAGGTCTCCACCTACGGTGCCAACGTCTACGGAATCGCCGCCGGTTTCAACATTGGCCGAACCGCCAATGTCATCGACTCGAACCTTCCCGCCGCCGCTTTGAATGTCTACCCGGCCAGCTACACCGGAGGCGTCAACCCCGCCTCCGCCGGTTTCAACCCTGACGACCTCCACGTCGCGAGGGATGTTAACCACCAGTTCGCCGGAGAACTTGTGCTCCGATCCGGTCATAATTGTCACGCGTGTCGGCCCCAGGCGGACTGAATGGCCGCCCTGCCACTCGCCTACCACCCAGGCCGTATCACCGTGAACGTAGGCGCTCAGCTTGTAAGCCTGGAACTGGCGGCGCGCATCTTCCTCGGACGATGCGTGAGAGTGAACGTGAAGGGCATAGTCAATGCCAGACTGCTGCGACCCGCGAACTACGACTGCGCCTGCATCTACTCTGACTTTGATATTTTTAGCCGCGGCCAGCGACCCTGTGAAGACCTGGCTCCAAACGCCGTTCTCGCGGCTTATGTGCGCTTCCTGCGCCACGGCCAGGGGCGCAAGTACGGCCAATGCGCAGAGCAGGCCGACGAATTGTGGCGAACGTTTCAAAATAATGTGCCTCGTTACTTTCTCTATCGCTTATTCAAGTCTGCGTTTGTTCAACGCCCAACTCTGTTGTAAATCGACATCGACTGCTGAATCTCATCAGTCAATCTCATCAGTCAATCTCGGGCAACTGCGCCAACATGGTACGGGCCTGCGACTTTATATATTGGCTTTGATCTTTGGCAGCGAGCGTCATCAGCACGCCGCGGACGCTGCCATCGGCCTTCACTGGCTCAATCAGGCGCAGAGCTTCGGTGCGCACGCCAGGATTCGAATCGTTCACCAGCGATTCCAGAACCACGTCGCGGACGCGCACATCATTCTTCACAAAATTGCCAAGACCATCGAGAGCTTTTAGCCGGATTCCTGGGTTCGTGTCGTATCGCAGCGCGTAGATCAACGCGTCGCGCACCTGTAAAATGTCGGGCTTCTGGGTGAGCAGGTCGACAGAATCCATGCGCACGCCGGAATTGTAGTTGTTGCGCGCGGCAAACAGCAGCAGTTGCTGGATGCGCTGGTCATTCAGCGACCCTTGCGTCTCGAGCGTAGAAACCGTGTCGTATTTGATATCGATTTCGTTTGTGCCAGGCTTCTGGGTGATCGACTGGATGCCGGTGATGGAAGCTTCGGAGGGGGCGGGAGTCGCGATTGAAGTTGGGACCGAATTCAGTGGCTGGTGAGCGAATATTTTGTAGGATGTTCCCAGTCCGCCGGCGAATCCAAGGATCAGAATCGCCGAGGCCAGAGCGGGCGAGAAACGCACCTGCCGCAACCAGTTCGCCGGATCGAATGCCAGCCGCTGCCAGAAGCCGCCCTGCTCGGCTGTTTCGAGCGATTCCTGCAGCTTCATCCGCGAAGCTGCCAGCAGATTCGCCGAGGGCTCGTCCGTCGATTCCTTGGAGAGCAGCGCATGGAACTCCTGTTCAGCCTTCAGTTCCGCGGCGCAGTCGGCGCAGCGCGCGGTGTGCTGCTCCAGTTCATGACGAGCATCGTCGGCCAGCTCGCCATAAACGTGCAGCGTTATGTTTTGTCGGACCCAATCGCAGTTCATTAGTTTTACCTCTTCACTTCACTTCGGGTGTTCGGTGTCAGGTCTTAGGTCCTAGGTCTCAGGAAAAACCAAACCAAATCCTAAGACCTAGCACCTATGACCCAACACCCCCTTACCGCATAGGATCACCCTAAAACCTAAGACCCATGACCTAAGACCTGCTTACCGCATATCCGCCAACTGGCCGCGCAATTTCTGCGTGGCGCGGAAGAGGGTATTCTTGGCGGTCTCTTCCGTGGTATGCAAAATCTCGCCCACGGTGCGCAGTTTCAGACCGTGGTAATGCTTCAGCTCAAAAACCATGCGCTCGCGCGGCGTCAATTTTTCGAGTGCTCCGGAGATCCGCGCGCCCAACTGACGGCGCATCAAATCGCGCTCTGGATTTGCGCCGGCGCGACCGTCGGCCACTTGATCGAGCAAATCATACTCGCCGCCAGAAGAATCCTTTACCACCGGCGCATCTTCCTTGCGCACGGTCTTCTTGCGCAGATGATCAAGACAAAGATTGGTCACGATGCGATAAATCCAGGTGTAAAAAGAGCATTCGAAGCGAAAGCTTCCGATGTTCTTATAAGCCTTGAGGAAGGCGTCCTGATAGACATCCTGAGCGTCGTGCTCGGTGCCGGTGAGGTGCAAGGCCAGCCGCAAGACCGACTGATCGTAGTGACGCACCAATTCTTCGAAGGCGGCGCGGTTCCCGCGTTGCGCCTCGCGGATGAGGATCGTGTCGTCTATGCGGCGTTCTTGCCCAGCCATGCGGCCCCGCGTGGGGTCCTGCTTTTCACTAACTATGCCACCGCTGACTTTCCCAACTCCCCCGTACGTTGCTTTCGAGCGGGCTCGTTCACCAACCGCAAATGGTAATGCGCAAACATCGGCCGGCATTTTTTGTCATGTTCCTATACTGCCCGGTGATGTGCCGTATCCGGGCTTGCACAGGAATAGACGCGTTAGCAGTGGAAGCGTGAGCACAAATTATAGGCTGGACGAGGGATTTTATGGGGGCTAGGTGATTCGTTTGGAATGGGTTAGTGGGAAACAGAACAGCCACTCACGGTGAGGAACGCCGATTTGGCAAGGGAAACGCCCTGCTTTTCGTGCAGCCCCGGACTGCGGGCGATTCTGCAAATCAGGCGGGCGTTCGGCAAGCGGACGGTTGCGCGGGGCGCGCGAAGATGTATAGCGCGCCCTCAGCGTCCGCGGTGAACCACACCCCACCGTCACGAGAAGCCGGACAAGGGACGTGGTTCGTTACTAGCGCACGGGCCAAAGAGGCGCAGTCTGTGCAGAACTGGTGGTAGCCACTGGCGTCAAACGGTATAGCCAGCGAATCCCGCAGAATGGAATCGAACACCGCACAGGTATCAGGCCTCAGAAATCTTAGGTGCTTTGACGCGAAGGAGGGCGTGCCTAGGCCAGAAATCGCATTGACGCGGCACAACGCTTTAAATACGGAACCCGCATTCAGATCTGACAGCGCCCCCCGGAGCGCGGCGCAAATCTGATCTATCCTGTTATTTTTCAGAACGCGACCCGCAATTCCCGGGTAGCCGCCCCAGTTGCAAACCTGCCTCACGAATTCGGCAGTCTCATCGTGCGGGAAGTCAATCTCCCCGAGCCTCTGACCGAGCCGTTCAGTGGGGTGGGTGGACGGATTCTCGATCAGATGGTCCCGCAGCAGTTGCGGGAACGCGATCACAGGAATCGTGATCCGCGACCCAAAGAATACCTTCCCGTTCGATATCGTTATCCCTGCCTTCATTTCCTAATTTCTTGGTCGCCGCTATGGCAGGTGCCAGAAATAGCGCCTGCCGCTGCTACTCCGCTACCGCTTCCTCCTTAATCACGACCTTCAGATGCGCGGTCACATCCTTGTGCAGCTTCACCCGGCAGTGAGCTTACCCGTTCCCCGAAACCGGCAAAGCTGCCAGACTAGGAGCCTGATTTTCGCAGTCGATTGTAGAACAGATGCAGGACACCAAGGTAGCGCCTGTTGGAGAATAAGCTCATGACTGGAGTCCAGTTCGTCACCGATGGCGAAGGCCGCAAGGTCGCGGTTCTCATTGACTTGAAAAAGCACGGGGCTCGGCTTGCCGATTTCTGGGACGGCCTGATCTCCGAATCCCGCCACAAGTAGCCGGGGATACCGCTGAACAAGGTAAAAGCAGACCTGGATTATGAGGCGAGATATGGCAAACGGAAAAGACCATGATGCGGTAGTTGTGGGTTCGGGCAACGTGTTTGCGGACCCTCGGTCTGCGCGCTGCCGACGAGAAACAAACTAGGGTGCGGCTGGCGGTCGCCGTCAATCAGATTATTGCGGCGAGGAGCTTATCTCAGACCAAGGCCGCCCGTCTGCTGAATATCAATCAACCGAAGATTTCAGCATTGGCGAACTACCGCCTAGAAGGTTTCTCGGTGGAACGGTTGATACATTTTCTTAACGCGCTCGACCGCGACGTTGAAATCGTGATTCGCAAAAAGCCGCGTTCGCGCAAGGCCGCGAAAATTGTTGTAACGGCAGCCCATCTCTCCGCTGCCGTCTAGCTCAGTGCTCCCGCGCCCTCTTCGTTGCACAACCCTCCCTACTTCGTTTGTTATGCCCAATCCCAGCTCTATATACTCGCAAGCATTGTGCCAGAACCTTGGAGACCGGTCATGAAGCCCCGAATCGCAGCTGATGTATGTCTGCCTTTATTAATCTTATTAGCAGCTTCTCTCTGCTCTGCCCAGACCACTATTTCCCCCAGCCCTCCCACCGAAACTCAAATCCATGCTCGCGCCGCGAATCTGCTGCGGCAAATGACCGTGCAGGAAAAAGCCGCCCAGCTGTCTCAGCTTCCCGGCGTTCCTGGTGACGAATTCAAAGAGAACATTCAACAGCCGATGGAAGAAGTCCTCAAGCAATTCGGGGCAGGGTCCATCCTCTGGGTTTCCGATCCGAAAGAAATCAATCGTCTGCAGCACGTGGCCGTCGAGCAAACGCGGCTGCACATTCCCGTGCTCTTCGGGCTCGATGTAATTCACGGCTACCACACGATTTTCCCTTCGCCGATTGCCATGGCTTCTTCGTGGGATACGAAGATGGTGGAAGAAGTGCAGGCCGTGGCCGCGCAGGAAGCCCGGGCCGCGGGCATTGAATGGACCTTCGGGCCGATGGTTGACATCGCGCGCGACGCGCGTTGGGGACGCATGATGGAAGGCGCAGGAGAAGACCCGTATCTCGGAGCGGCCATGGCGCGCGCACAGGTTCTGGGATTTCAAGGCAGGCAACTCGGCGGAGCCGATCATGTGCTGGCCTGCGTGAAGCACTTCGCTGGTTATGGGGCCGCGGACGGCGGACGCGACTACGACTCCTCCTACATTCCCGAAGAGCAAATGTGGAACACCTACCTCCCACCCTTCAAGGCCGCGCTGGACGCCGGAGCGGGCAGCGTGATGAGCGCTTATATGGATTTGAACGACGTCCCCGCCAGCGGCAACCGCTGGTTGCTGCATGACGTGCTGCGCGACGCGTGGAACTTCCACGGATTCGTAGTAAGCGACGCGTTTGCAGTGAGAAGCCTGCGGACCCATGGCTACGCCAGTGACTTGCAGGACGCGGCACACAAGGCCTTTACCGCCGGATTGAACATGGATATGGCGAGTGGCACCTACCTGAAATACCTGCCCATCGAACTCGAGCAGAAGCGTATCTCGATGCAACAGATCGACGATGCTGTGCTGCCCATTCTCGAAACCAAAATCCGACTGGGATTATTCGAGCACCCGTTCATCGACGAATCGCGCATCGAGCCCACGCTCAACGATCCCGCGCATCAGGAAGTCGCGCGGCACGCCGTGCAGCGTTCTGTCGTGCTGCTGCGGAACGAAGGCTCGCTGCTTCCACTCGACAAGAGCGGACAGACAATTCGCTCCATTGCGGTAATTGGCCCGCTAGCGGATGCCGAAGCCGATCTGCTTTCGATGTGGGGCGCGATTGTGAAGCCGGGACCGACGGTAAGCATTCTGCGAGGCATCCAGGAAAAAGCTGGTGCGGGAATTCATGTTGCCTATGCTCACGGCCCCAACATCAGGCGGGACATCGCTTCGCCCTTTGAAGGCTTCGATCTGACAAAGAACATGCAAGAACAACCCGCGCAGACCGCGCAGGAAGCGCAACGCGCCATCGATGACGCCGTGGCTCTGGCTAAGCAAAGCGACGTCGCCATATTGGTGCTGGGCGAGATCGATCTGATGAGCGGCGAGTACGCCTCGCGTTCTTCTCTGAAACTTTCGAGCCGCCAGGAAGATTTGCTGGAAGCAGTGGCCGCTACGGGGAAACCGGTGGTGCTTTTACTTATTAATGGGTGCCCGCTGGATATTTCGTGGGCCGCGGAGCATGTTTCTGCCATTGTCGAGGCGTGGTATCCCGGAAGTCAGGGCGGTAACGGAATTGCCGACGTATTGTTTGGCGATGCTAACCCTAGTGGCCACTTACCGGTAAGCTGGCCGCGCAACTCGGGACAGCTACCTCTTTATTACAACCACAACCTCACCCAAAATCCGGAAACGAATGCCGATTTCAAATCGCGCTATTGGGATTTGCCAAGCACACCGCTCTATCCGTTTGGCTATGGGTTGAGTTACACGACATTCTCCGTCGACAATCTGCAAGTAACCTCAAAGGCGCGAGCCGGGGCATTGCAGACCGAACCTATCGAGGTTTCAGCTGACGTTATCAATACAGGCGGAAAGCCCGGCGATACGGTGTTGCAAGTTTACATTCACCAGCGTGCCGGAAGCGCGTCTCGCCCCGTGCGCCAACTCAAAGGATTTGAACGCATTTCTCTGCGGCCCGGGGAAAAACGCACGGTGCATTTCACCCTGGGGCGAGATGAATTGCAGTTCTGGAGTCCATTGGAAAAGAAATGGGTTGTCGAGCCTGAGCGGTTCGACGTATGGGTGGGCCAAGATTCCACCGCTCAGTTGCACGGGGAGTTCGAGTTGACCAAGTGATGCGACGAAGCACCTTCAATTGCACGGTTAGTTAAATCGGCTGGGCGGCGTCTTCGTCCAAAATAATCTGAAGCGTGTTGACGAAAAGATCCGCATCGGATTCGGAAAAGATCAGCGGCGGGCGGAGTTTGAGGACGTTGTGGTACGGGCCGTCTGTACCCGCGAGAATTCCGCAATCGCGCAGACGGTTAACAACATAGTCAGCTTGCTTCGTAGCTGGTGCGCGAGTTTCGCGGTCTAGCACCAAATCGACGCCGAGGAATAATCCTAAGCCGCGCACATCTCCGATGATGTGATGATGTGTTTGAAGATTGAGCAGCCGATCTTTGAGATAACTCCCCACGCGCAGAGCATTGGCTTGCAGCGATTCTTCTTCGAGAACGTCGAGAACTGCCAGCCCGGCCGCGCATGACACGGGGTTTCCACCGAAGGTGCTGAAAAACTCCATCCCGTTGGCAAACGACGAAGCGATTTCGCGCGTGGTGACGACGGCGGCGAGCGGAAAGCCGTTGCCGATCGGCTTGCCCAGGACGACGATATCCGGAACGACCGACTGCGTTTCGAAACCCCAGAAGTGAGAGCCAAGGCGTCCGAATCCAACCTGCACTTCATCCGCAATGCAGACGGCGCCGGCCGCGCGGACATGCCGATACATTTCGGTGAGATAACCGGGCGGGAACACGATTTGCCCGCCGACGCTGGGAAGCGTCTCGGCAATGAAGCATGCGATCTGGCGTTCGCTGGCGCGAACTTGCTGCAAAATCTCCGCGACATGACGCGCGTATTTTGCACCGACATTGGCGTCATCACGTCGATAGGGGCCGCGATAGTCGTCAGGCAACGGAGCGACGTGTACCCAGGGCTTGCGGCCGCTGCCGCCGGGGCCGTTGAATTTGTACGGGCTGATATCGATCAGCGTCGTGGTGTGGCCATGGTAGGCATGGTCGAGCACGACAACGTCTTCGCGGCCAGTGTGCGTGCGCGCCAGGCGTAGGGCCAGCTCATTGGCCTCGCTGCCGGAGTTGACAAAGAAACACACGCGCAGCGGATCGGGAAGCAGGCGCGTAAGGCGCTCGGCATACCGGTTCACGTTGTCGTGAAGATAACGCGTGTTGGTATTCAGCAGAGCGAGTTGCGCCGACGCAGCTTGAACCACACGAGGATGGCTGTGGCCGACGAGTGGAACATTATTGTAGACATCGAGGTAGGTGCGTCCGGTCTCGTCGTAGAGAAACTGCATCCAACCGCGTACGATTTTCAGTGGCCGCCGATAAGAAATGCTGAGGTTTTGTCCGAGTGAAGAACGGCGCAGGTCAAGGGTTTCGGCGAGTGACGGTTCTGGCGGCGGAAAGCGATCCGCCGGGATATCGAATAAAAGATTCGGATCGGGGGACAGCGCGATCCAAACCTTGCGCTCCAAGAAGCAGGCAACGCCTGGAAAGTCAGTGCCGAGATCGAGCAGGTCGGAGATGATCTGAAAATGCAGATGGGGCGGCCAGCCTCCGTTTTCAGTGGATGCGCCGATTCGAGCAAAGGCCTGTCCCCGAGAAATGTACTCGCCGATTTTCAAATTTGGCAGCGAGTCTTCGGAGAGATGTCCGTAGAGCGTAAAGAACGTCGTGCCGTCTGAGTCTGATTCACGAGGGTGTTGCAGTATGACGACTGGACCGTAATCGAGGTGCGCTCGGTTATTCGCAAGAGAATGGACGATGCCATCGAGCGGAGCGCAGACGGGAGTACCCGGATCGACAAAAAAATCCATGCCGAGATGAAGAGTACGGCGCTCCTCAGTTGGAAAATTGTCGACTGTTTGATCGTTTGTAGCGAAGAGCGGCGAAGTGTAAATCGAACGCGCCTCGTTGTAGCGGCCAATTCCAATAGCCGAACCGCTGCGCCGCATGTCAGCGAAAATCGCATCGGTTAGGGCGGATAACTCTGCACGAGCGTGGTCTGCACCGAGAAACGCACTGCTGGAGCTTAAATCGAAAACACGGAGCGGCGCCGTACGCAAATCCATCGGAAGAACTGAGGCTGCTTGTTGGGCGCTATTTTCCAGCCGACGTTGAACCTCATGGGTCCGAGGCACGGGCGACAGACCACACGCGTCACGAAATGCGTAGTGCGCGAATCGCGGATGAATCTTTGCCAGGCGTTCGAGTGCGTCCCATGCAGGAGCCTCCGTCACAGTCACATAAGCATCGGCCGGTTTTAGAGTTTTGCGATAAGCGGAATTGACCACGCTGACGGCTAGGCGCATGCCAATGAGTGCATAAAGCACTTCGAGTTCGATTTCCTGCAAGGGATACGCGTTGTGATATCCCGAAATAACGGCCGCGGCCTCGGGCAGGAGGTTTCTCTTTGACAAAATTGCATACGCCGAAGCGATCGCAGCTTCAGAGACGGTGAGGCCATGGTGCATGTCGCCGAAATCGATGACCGCAAGCGCTTCTCGCGGCTGCGGCCAGGGGTCACTTATGAGAACGTTGTAGTCGTTGGCATCGCCGTAAACTACGCTGCGGCGCAGTTTCGGCATTACGGGAATCACTTGCGATTCGAAGAAGCCGAGAAAATGCTCGACCAGCTTGCGACGGCGCGCGTCCGCAACGTGTGGAATGAATTCGCGAATCCAGAGGGCGCGCGAGGAATCCCACTTCAACTCCCGCAGCGCGGCGGGATGCGAAAAATCGGCGAGAGCTTTGTCGATCTCGCCCAGGAGCCGGCCCACGCTCTGCAGAAGTTCGAGTGATTGCGGCCGGGCATGGGCAAGGACCGTTCCCCTTACAAATGTCAGGAGCCAGACAAAACGGTTGGAACCATCATTGGCGGTGACAGAAGTGAATGGGTGACCGTTAGTCGTGGGCACCACGCGGGGAAGCTGGCGCTGCGGCAAATTTTTGTCGAGGTGCTGCAGGGCACGCACCTGCATGTCGATGAAGGCTTGCTCGCGGGCGGGATGCATCACCTTAAGAACGAAGGCGCGGCCATCGCGAGCGACGAGATGAAAATTATTGTCATGCTCGCCGGGCAAGGATGTGGCCGACACATCGAGGCCGTAGAGATCACGGGCCAGGCGCACTGCATCCACTTCGGTGGTTGGGGTGATGGCTCGATCTTCGAGGAGCATGCCGCAGATATTGTAGCCTTCATGCACTCACGAGTACTTTCTTATCGGCTACATTCCACAGGAGTCGAAATTCTCCTTATCTGCCTCTCAGGTATGTGTCACAATGTTCAGACCGTTTGACTCTGGCCGCGAATGCGAAATCAAGCTCGAGAAACCACAAATATGGCTGCGCGGAAAAAAAGCGGCGGCAAGGGCAAAACGGATGAAGTGTTCATCCCTGACAAACTCTATTTTCGAATCGGTGAAGTAGCGAGCCTGTCCCGGCTGCCGGCTTATGTGTTGCGCTTCTGGGAGAGCGAGTTCCCGCAACTGAAGCCGGTGAAGAGCAGCACGGGGCAGCGCATGTACCGCAGGCGCGACGTGGAAAGCGTCCTGCGCATCAAGCAACTGCTTTACGAACAAGGATTCACCATCGCGGGCGCTCGCCAGCAACTGCGTTCGGAAGCAAAAAACGAAAAAGGACAGGCAGCGATTCCGTTTCCCGCGCAATCTCCGGCCGAAATCCAGAGCATCCGCCAGGGGCTGAAGGAGATTCTGCACCTGCTCTCGACGCGGCGCACGGGATAATTACGTTCTGAATCGTTCGAGCCTGAGGCTTGGCTTTTACTCAAGTCTTAAACCTGAGACCTAAGAACCGCTCGTCACGCCACACGCTCTGGGGCAGGCTGCTTGCCTTTTTTCGCATCCGAGGCATCCAGGCGGATGCGGCTAATGCGTGCGGTTTCCTGAACTAGGTCGTTGGAGGAGCGCGATTCTTCCCCAGCCATTACCGCTCCCGCAGCTAAAGCGAAACGCAGAGCATCGGCCTGATCGTCGAAATACAGGATGACTTCCCCGGACATAAGAATTCCCCCGAGTATGAACTACTTTCAGGTGCGGTGTTAAAAGAGCGTGGACGAGGGCGCGTCAACGGCGCTCCGATGGAGCTTGCTACGATTGTCTGAGAACCAGCGGAGGAATCAAAGTGCATTTCTTGGTTCGGGGGCAGAAGGAAGGTGTCAGGTCTTGGGTCTTGGGTCTTAGGTCTTGGGTCTTGGGTCTTGGGTCTTAGGTCTTGGGTCTTAGGTCTCAGGTCGTCGGCGTAGGTTTCAAGATTCCAACTTCCGAAGGCTGAAGCCTAGGACCTATGACCTGAGACCTATTTCTCCAGTTTCCAGCAGTCTCTAGCGATTTCCCAATCCTCTTGTGCGCGGATCGTTAACACCCGAACGGAAGCCGCGGTTGTTGAAATGTCGCAGTCCGGAGTCGATTGCGCGTTCCTCCGCGGATCAATTTCCACGCCAGCGTAGCGGAGATTGTCACACGCTGCGGCGCGCACTTCCGGAGAGTTCTCCCCGACCCCGGCCGTGAAAATGAGGGCGTCGATTCCTCCCAGCACCGCGATCATGGCGCCGATGCCGGACTGCAGTCGGTGAACATAAATATCAAAAGCAAGCTTGGCCCGCTGGTGCCCGCTCTTGATTGCCTGCAGAATTTCCCGCATATCACCGGAAATTCCTGAGATGCCAAGCAAACCCGAGTGTTGATTCAAAAGCTCATCGAGTTGTCCTCCGGAGAGATGCTGTTGCCGCATTAAGTAAGTAAGTATCCCGGGATCGACGGAACCCGAGCGCGTACCCATCATCAGCCCTTCGAGAGGAGTGAAGCCCATGGTGGTATCGACACTCTTGCCATTGCGAATGGCGGCCAGCGAACAACCATTTCCGAGGTGACAACTTACGAGACGAAGCGACTCAACCTCGCGACGCAGCAGATGAGCTGCCCGCCGCGCGCAGTATTTGTGATTGATGCCGTGAAAACCGTAACGGCGAATTCCAGCCTCGAACCAATCGTACGGGCCCGGATAAACCGCGGCGGACAACGGCATCTTTTTATGAAAACCGGTATCGAAGACCGCAACTTGTGGGACGTTCCCACCCAGCAGCTTCTCGATGGTCTCCATGCCCTCTAGCTCCGCGCGGTTGTGCAGCGGGGCAAAGGCGGAAACATCGGCAATCGCAGATTTTACTTCCGGCGTAATTACGATAGGATCTTCGAACTTTGGACCACCATGGACGACGCGGTGACCGACGACATCGATCTCCGAAAGCGCGGAGACGGCTTTCGATTCTCCCTGCCACATGCTATCGAGCATCTGTTCGATGGCGTGAGCACGAGAGGAAATTTTTAAGCGGATGGTTTGGGCGGATCCTTGCCCGCTCTTGATCTCGGCATCCGCGAACTCCCCGCGCCATTCGATCTTGGCCTGCCATAGACACGGGGGAGGGTCGTCCGGTAGAGAGTCGCCGATCTCGTAAAGGCAGCTCTTCTGGCTACTGGAGCCCGAATTCAGTACAAGAATTTTCATTCGTTTGGGCTATATTCAGTTTCGCACTTCTGTGCTTCCGGAACCAACTGATTCATGCGGCTGTAACATTCGAGCAATCAAGATCGCGAAGGTGAAGCCTCCATTCATCGAGAGGCATCTCAAGAGAAGAGTCCCGCCGCAATCGACTAAAGGCGACCTTAATGCGGAGCGATCCGAATGACCACCACAGTGAATGCAAAGCGCAGCGAGCGTCAACCGGCATCTTCTGAGCAGCCCCTTACAGTGGACGAACTCCGCAAGCTCGACGCCTACTGGCGAGCCTGCAACTATCTTTGCGCGGGCATGATTTACCTTCGCGATAATCCGCTGCTCCGGGAACCCTTGCGCGCGGAGCACTTCAAAAATCGATTACTAGGACATTGGGGATCCGATCCGGGGCAGACCTTTACCTGGGTGCATCTAAATCGCGTCATTCGAAAATACGACCTGGATATGTTTTATATCTCTGGCCCCGGTCATGGGGCTCCGGCGGTAATTTCGAATTGCTATCTCGAAGGAACTTATTCGGAGATTTATCCGGAAAAGAGCATGGACGAGGCCGGCATGCTCAAACTCTTTCGGGCATTCTCGTTTCCTGGCCAGCTTGGAAGCCATTGCACGCCTGAGGTTCCGGGGTCGATTCACGAAGGCGGAGAGTTGGGTTACAGCCTGTCGCACGCCTTTGGTGCGGCTTTCGATAATCCGGACCTGATCGTAAGCGCGGTGGTTGGCGATGGCGAAGCGGAGACTGGCCCGCTCGCGACTTCGTGGCATTCCAATAAATTTCTGAATCCCATTCGCGATGGCGCGGTGCTGCCCATCCTTCATTTGAACGGATACAAGATCGCGAATCCGACGATACTGGCTCGGATCGCTCCCGAGGAACTCGAAAGTCTTTTCAACGGATATGGATGGACGCCTCACTGGGTGGAGGGCGGCGAACCGGCGGTGATGCATCAGAAGATGGCAGCGATGGTTGAGGCCTGCGTGCTGCAGATTCGCGCGATTCAAGAAGAAGCGCGCCGTACAGGCAAACCCGGACTGCCGCACTGGCCGATGATTATTCTTCGAACTCCAAAGGGATGGACCGGGCCAAAGGAAGTGGACGGGCATAAGGTGGAGAATTTTTGGCGTGCTCATCAGGTTCCGGTGCTCGATGTGAAATCGAATCCCGAACATCTGCGGATTGTCGAGCAGTGGATGCGGAGTTACCGACCCGAAGAGCTTTTTGATGAGCGTGGAACGCTCGTGGCCGATCTGCGGGAACTGCCTCCTACGGGAACCCGCAGGATGAGCGCGAACCTTCACGCGAATGGTGGGAAACTGCGCAAGGCTCTGGACCTTCCGGACTTTCGCGATTATGCGGTTAAGGTGGACGCTCCTGGAGCACGAACAATATCGCCGACGGAAACACTCGGCAAGTTTCTGCGCGATGTGATGCGGCGCAACATGAACAGCTTTCGCATGTTCAGCCCGGACGAGAATGCGTCCAACCGTCTGCAGGATGTTTATGAGGCAAGCCTGAAGACCTGGCTCGCTGAGATCAAGCCCGAGGACGACGACGGTACCGACATCGCTCCCGACGGCCGCGTCATGGAGATGCTGAGCGAGCACACGCTCGAAGGTTGGCTTGAGGGTTATCTGTTGACGGGGCGGCACGGGCTTCTTAGCACTTACGAGGCGTTCGCTCATGTGATCGACTCGATGTACAACCAGTATGCGAAGTGGCTGGAGAAAGCAAAGCTCGAGATCGACTGGCGCGCGCCGATCTCGTCGCTCAATTTGCTGATCACGTCATTAGTTTGGCGCCAAGATCATAACGGCTTCACGCATGAGGACCCCGGTTTTCTCGATGTGGCGAGCAACAAAAGCGCGAGTCTTACGCGGATTTATTTGCCTCCCGATGCGAACTGCCTGCTTAGTGTCGCAGATCATTGCCTGCGCAGCGAGAATTACGTGAACGTGATTGTCGCAGACAAACAGCCACACCTCTCTTATCTCGATATGCCAGCGGCAGCCCTGCACTGCACCGAGGGCATTGGCATTTGGAATTGGGCGAGCACTGACGCCGGCGCAGAACCTGACGTGGTGGTTGCGAGCGCGGGCGACATCATGACCGAAGAGGCACTGGCTGCGGTCGCGCTTTTGCGGGACAATTTCTCGGATCTTAAGATTCGTTTTGTCAACGTCGTGGATTTGTACCGGCTCCAGCCGGAGTCCGAGCATCCTCATGGCCTTTCCGACCGCGATTTCGACTCGCTGTTCACCAAGGACAAGCCTGTGATTTTTAATTTCCACGGATATCCCTGGCTGATTCACAAGTTCACCTATCGCAGAACGAATCACGCAAACATTCATGTGCGCGGGTACAAAGAGAAGGGAAACATCAACACGCCTCTGGAGTTGGCGATTCGCAATCAGGTCGATCGCTTCAACCTGGCGATCGACGTAATCGACCGCGTTCCGAAGCTGCATGGTCCTGGCGCACATTTCAAGGAATGGCTGAAGCAGCAGATCATTGAAAGCATCGACTACGCCTACGCCGAAGGGATCGACAAGCCTGAGATTCAGAACTGGAAATGGCCGGCGAAGAAATAGTCTGGATGCGCTTTTGACAAGGTTCTAATAAAACGCTCGATTTGGCTCGCGCGACAACTCCAGTGGAATCCAGCGCATCAAAATTCTTCACGTCGCGAGCAGTTTGTCGAAAATGCTGGCCTTCCTTTCGGGGTGGCAAAGCGCTGCTTGCTGAAAGCGGGTTCGGTGCTCACGTATGCGCTGGTTGGTTCTCGGGTTTTTGTTGTCGAGCACTGTTGTGGCGCAACTCGCGCCGCAAGCCCCGCAGGCCGCTTATGAAGGCCAAAATGTAAGCGCCATCTCGCTGATTGCGAATCCTCATCGCAATCTTGACCCTCTGCGCGAGTTCGTCACGCAAAAGGCGGGCACGCCTTATTCTGAAGAGAAGATTCAGGCTTCCGCCAAGGCATTGCAACAGGCAGGAAGCTTTCCAAAGGTTGAGGTCAACGTGGAGCCTGAAATCGCGGGACTTCGAATCAATTTCCTGTTGGAACCGGCCTTTTACCTTGGCGTGGTGGAATTTCCCGGTGCGGATAAGAATTTTTCCTACACGCGGCTTCTGCAGGTGGTGAATCTTCCGGACGAGGAACCTTACGATCCGGCGCGCGTCCCGATTGCTGAAAACGCGCTGCTCGATTTTTTTCATAAGAACGGATACTTCCGAGCGAAAGTCGATGCGCAACCCACAATCGATGATGCTCACGAACTTGTCAGCGTGAGCTTCAAGATTGAGATGGGAAAACAGGCTAGGATTTCCGCGGTAGAGATTGAGGGCCCGGATAATCCCGAGAGAGCGCGATTGCTGCATACGACGGAGTCGTTAAGAGCGCGGCTGTCGGGAGCGCTTTTGAAAGCGGGCAAGCCTTATTCGCCAGAGCGCATCAGCGCCGCGACAAAGCTGATGAGGAACTCGCTCGCGAAGCAACACCGACTGGCGAGCAGCGTTCACGAAAATCCAGTGCAATACAACGCGCAGAACAATTCCGTGGATGTCTCGTTCAAAGTGGAAGTAGG
This sequence comes from uncultured Acidobacteriaceae bacterium, assembly GCA_963771965.1. GTDB lineage: Bacteria > Acidobacteriota > Terriglobia > Terriglobales > Acidobacteriaceae > Sulfotelmatobacter. The sequence continues at coordinate 182,639 of CAVYVM010000010.1, read as the reverse complement.
GCCGGTGGTGACGATCCGGACGGTGGGTGCGAAGCTGACGGCGATTCCATTTTTGGCAAGCCGCACGATGAAAAAACTTATTCCGATCTATTCGGAAAGAGCTGTCGACGCAGACCTGGTCCAAGAAGGTCAACGCAATCTGACCGACTACTTTCAAAAGAAAGGTTTTTACGACGTAAAGGTGACGACTGATTACCAGAAACAGCCGGATCAAACTCTGGTGGTTTACACGATCGACCGCGGAAGAAAACGCAAGGTCGATCACATTTCGTTCCAGGGAAACCACGCACTGTCGGCGAAGGAGCTGATGGGGCAGGTCACGGTGAAGAAATCGCACATCTGGACGCACGGGAGCCTCAGCCAGAAATTGCTGAAACAGAGCGCCGAGAACATGCAGGCACTTTATCGCGATCGAGGTTACGAAGAAGCGAAAGTGACATTTCAAACCGCCGATCACGAAGCGAAAGTCGATGTGGCATTTGAGATTGAGGAAGGCAAGCAGACGATCGTCGAAGACGTGAAGATTGCAGGGAATAAGAATGTCGACTCCGAGCAACTCACGGCGCCCCAAGGATTTCAACTTCGCGCCGGAGTGCCGTTTTCGCCACGAAAGTTGACGGACGACCGCAACCGGATCTCGGCAACTTACTTGAATCGCGGATACCTCAACGCCGAAGTCAAGGCGGTTGCGACGAAGAGCGCGAGCGACCCGCACCGGGTGAATGTAGCGTACGAGATCACGGAACATCAGTTGGTGCGCATCAACGACGTTGTCTACCTGGGGCAGAAACAGACGCGGCTTTCGCTGATCAAGAAGACGGCAAAGATTCCGGCAGAGACGCCGATGCGCCGCGGTCCGCTGCTGGAAGCCGAGAGCCGACTGTACGACCTGAACATTTTCGATTGGTCCAGCGTGGGTCCGCGAAAGCCGATCACCGACCAGACGACTGAAATGGCGCTGGTAAAAGTGCACGAAGCCCAGCGCAACGAGATCACCTATGGTTTTGGTTTCGAGGTATCGCACCGGGGCGGGAACGTGCCGACCGGAACGGTAGCACTTCCGGGCGGCGGAGCGACCATCGGTTTGGGAAACAATAAGATCGCGCCGAGCCAATCGACTTTTGCAAGCCCGCGTGGGTTGGTGGAGTTCAATCGACGCAACATGCGCGGCTTGGGCGAGACGGCGAGCGCGTCAATTCTTTTATCGCGACTCGACCAGAAAGTTTTGAGCACCTACGGTCAACCGCATTTCGTTGGAACGGAATGGCATTCGCTGACGAGTATTTCGATTGAGCGCAACAGCGAGAACCCGCTTTTTACCGCGGGGATGGGCGATGTGTCGTTTCAGCTTGAGCGGGTACTGAATCGCAAGACCAATACTCGGTTGCAGTTTCGCTACGACTTCAACAAGACGGATTTGTCACATCTTATTGTTCCGGAACTTGTGCTCGATCAGGATCGGCATGTGCTGCTCTCAACTTTTTCGGGGACGTTCATCCGAGATACGCGTGATAAGCCGCTCGATGCCCATCGCGGATCTTTTACGACGGTGAACTTTGGAATGACGCCGACGGTGCTCGGCTCGAGCGCTAACTTTACTAAGCTTTTTGGACAATATGCTTATTACAAGCCGGTTCACTCGGTGGTGCTCGCCAATAGCATTCGACTGGGGCTGGCATCGCCATTTGCCGGAAGTTTTGTCCCGACCAGCCAGTTGTTTTTTTCGGGAGGCGGCACGTCTCTGCGAGGCTTTCCAATTGATGAGGCGGGACCGCAAAGGCTGGTGCCATTCTGCAATGTGTTGCAGGGCCAGTCGGGATGCGTGAACGTGACCGTGCCGCTGGGTGGACGCCAGCTTTTTATCTTTAATTCTGAGGCGCGGTTTCCGTTGAAGATCGCTAAGCCGCTAGGTGGAGTGGTTTTCTACGATGGCGGCAATGTTTATTCCGCAATTAACTTTAACAATTTCGTTAGCAATTACAGCAACACGGTTGGAATCGGACTACGCTATTCGACGCCGATTGGGCCGGTGCGAATCGACGTGGGCCGAAATTTGAATCCGGTTCCAGGCATCAATCCGCTGCAATACTACATCACACTGGGCCAGGCTTTTTAGAGGACGCGTCATGAAGTGGACAAGGAAGGTCGGCTGGGCACTGGCGGGATTATTGACGCTGCTCGTCGTGCTCGCGATTGCCGGATATTTCTATCTCAAGAGCAGCGCCTTCCAACAGTATGCGGTGGGGAAAATTGTTGCAGAAGTGAACGACGCGACCGGCGGCAAGACTGAGATTGGCGGAGTCGCGTTTGATCTGTCGACATTGACGGCTCGTCTCGACAACATTACTCTGCACGGCACTGAGGGTCGTGATCAGCCGCCGCTGCTGCACGCCGACAGTCTCACAGTTCGGCTGAGAATTTTGTCGGCGCTGCGCCAGCAGGTCGCGCTGCAAGAATTGCTCATCGACCATCCTGTGGCTTACCTATGGGTGAACCGCGAGGGTAGTAACAATATTCCCCCTGCTCCCCCTAGCAAAGGGGGTAGCAACACGAGCGCATTCGATCTCGCGGTGGAGCATACGCAGATCACGAACGGTGAGATCAATTACAACGATCGTAAGACTCCGCTCGACGCCAATCTTTACGGCCTGGGAACCAATATTCGCTTCGATTTCTTGGCCAAGCGCTATGAAGGCAACCTTTCTTATGATCGCGGAAGCTTGCGCTACGCGCAGTACGCGCCGTTTGCACATAACTTGAATCTGAAGTTCAAGGCTTCACCCGCACAATTCGTTCTTGAATCGGCGATTCTGCAACTCGGGTCGTCTCAGGTGACGCTGCATGCTCAGCTTTCGGATTATTCCAATCCAGTTGCTGACGGAGATTATCAAGCCCGGCTTCACGCGCAAGACTTTGCCGCGATGTCGGCGGGTGCTGAACCAGCAGGCGATGTAACGCTGACCGGGAAGCTGCACTATCAGGCCGTCGGCAATCAGCCGGCGCTGCGGAATCTCGCGGTCGATGGCCACGTCGCGAGCGAATTGCTGACGGCTACGGCGTCGGGGAGTCACGTCGAACTGCGCGAGCTTCAGGGAACGTACCAACTCGCTCGAGGAAATCTGGAGGTGATTGACATTGCTGTAGAAACGCTCGGCGGACGCATTGCGGCGAACGGAGAGATGAAGCACCTCGACGAAACTCCAGAGGGTCGGGTTCAAGCATCGTTAAGAAACATCTCACTGAGAGCGCTGCAGCAAATGGCAGGGCAAAAGCAAATTCAGGGCGTAAGGCTCGCCGGAACGATTCACGGGAACGTCGCCGCGTCTTGGGATGGAGACGTTAGCAAGTTGCGCGCTCAATCGGACTTGTTTGTGCAAGCGGTTGCCAGGAGCCGATCAGCTTCGTCGGGGGAAGAAATTCCAGTCGATGGGGCGATTCACGCAACCTACGATGGTGCGCGGGAAACGCTCGCGTTGCGCGAGACGACTTTACGAACGCCAGCAGCTGCTTTAACGGCTCAGGGAGAAATCAGCGGTGGCGACAATCGTTCGAGTTTGCAGGTGCGGATAACGGCAAACGATCTGCATCGGCTGGTTGCGCTGGCATCTTCTTTCAGTCCACAGACAACAATGCCAGCGGTCGCGGGTTCGGCAGCGCTTAATGCTGCCTTCAGTGGTTTGCTCAAGAAGCCCCTGATCGCGGCGCAATTGAACGCGCAGAATCTCACGGTCGAAGGCAGCGAGTGGACCAGTGTGAAGCTCGACATGCGTGCGAATCCGTCGGAGTTCGTAGTACAGAGTGGTTCGCTGGTGAACACGCATCGTGGTCAGGCGACTTTCAACGCGAGCGTGGGATTACGCAATTGGTCTTATGAGGCTTCCAATCCAATCAAGGCGCACCTTGAGGTGCAACAGATGAGGGTAGCCGACCTGCAGAAGATCGCGAATCAGCACTATCCGATTTCTGGAGACTTGTCGGCAAATATTTCTTTGGAAGGCTCGCAACTCGCGCCTACGGGATCAGGTTCTGCGCAACTGGCGAATGTGCAAGCCTACGGCGAGCCGGTCAAGAACCTGACTGCGAAGTTTAACGCCGGAAATGGCTCTATCGTTTCGACACTCAACGTGACAGCGGTTGCAGGAGCGATCGACGCAAGTCTCTTCTATACGCCGAAGACCAGGGCGTACAAGGTGAAGCTCGACGCGCCGACGTTGGTGCTGCAAAAATTGCAGACCGTGCAAGCGAAAAACCTTCCGCTTACTGGCACGGCAAGCGCTTCGGTGAAGGGCGAAGGGACTGTTGACAACCCGCAACTCGACGCGGTTCTGCAGTTGCCGCAGCTCGAGATTCGCCAGAACTCGATTTCCGGAATGAAGGCTGAGCTTCATGTTGTGTCACATTTCGCGGATTTCAATCTCGAGTCGAGGGTCGCGCAAGCTTCCGTTCACGCGCACGGCCACATCGCTCTGAGTGGGGACTACGAAACCGATGCGGCGATTGATACGGGGACAATTCCGCTTGACGCGCTCATGGCCACCTACGCGCCGAGCGTTCCACAAGGGTTTCAAGGCCAAACCGAGTTGCACGCAACATTGAAGGGACCGCTCAAGGACAAAACTAAGGTCGAAGCCCACTTGTCGATTCCGGTCCTTAAGGCGAGCTACCAATCCTTGCAGATCGGGATCGCGAGTCCGATTCGTGCAGACTATGCCAACTCTGTGGTAACGCTGCAACCCGCCGAGTTTCAGGGTACGGGAACATCGTTTCGCGTGCAGGGACGCTTGCCAATTGGCGGGATTGCGGCTCCAACGCTATCCGCGCAAGGCTCAGTCGATATGCGAATTGTCCGCATCGTCGCGCCGGATGTTTCCAGTTCGGGTGTTTTAGCGCTCGATGTACGCGCCACGGGATCGGCGGCGAAGCCAGAGGTGCAAGGGCAAATCCAGATTAAAGATGTTGCGATGACGACCAGCGACACTCCGGTTGGGGTCGAGCAACTGAACGGCACTATCGACATTAGCAATGATCACGTGCAGATTTCCAGGATGACGGGCCAGGTTGGCGGCGGGCAGGTTTCTGTTGGCGGGTCGATTACCTATAAACCGAACCTGCAATTCAATCTCGCGTTGCAGGGACAATCGGTGCGCCTTCGTTATCCCGACGGCTTGAGGTCGCTGCTCGACGCCAACCTGGCGTTTAGCGGCACAACTGAGGCGTCGACGTTAAGCGGAAGAGTTCTGATCGACAGCTTATCGTTCACGCCGGATTTCGACCTCGCAAAATTTGGCGACCAGTTCAGCACGGGAAGCGCGATTTCGCAGCCCGGGTTCCCCGATACGGTGCAGCTTGCAATTGGCGTGCAGTCGCAGGAAAAGTTGGCAGCGACAAGTTCACAGATCAGCATCGAAGGGCAGGCGGCGCTGCGGGTGGGCGGTACGGCGGCAAACCCTGTGATCACGGGCCGCACGACGCTGACTTCAGGGGAGCTGTTCTATCGAAACGTGCGCTATCAACTGCAGACAGGGGTGATCACGTTCGACAATCCGAACGAGACTCATCCCGTGATGAACGTTTCGGCGACTACCACAGTCGAGCAATACAATCTCACGCTCACGATGCGTGGCCCGGTCGACAAGTTGACGACGGCGTACGTTTCCGATCCGCCACTGGCCACAGCGGATATTATCAACCTGATTGCCCAGGGCAAAACCACGCAGGAGGCAAATGCGACGAGCCAAAGCACGGATTCGATTATTGCGTCACAAGCGGCAAGCCAGGTGAGCGGGGGTGTGCAGAAGCTGGCGGGACTTTCGAGTTTGCAGATTGATCCGACGATCGGGGGAAATGGCCAGAACCCCGGCGCGCAAATTGCAATTCAACAGCGCGTAACCAAGAATCTGCTGGTTACGTTTTCGACAGATGTTTCTCAGCCGGGGAGTGAGATGGTGCAGGGCGAGTACCAGATCAACAAGCGCTGGTCGGTGAGTGCGAGCCGCGATCAGCTTGGGGGAGTATCGGTCGATGGACGATTTCACACCAGATTTTGAGCGTCTCTAGTGCTGATTGCCGGAGCTGCGGAAGCTATGCGGCGCGACTGGTGATATCGGTAGCGGCCTCTTCGGATGTGATTGCCCTAGGTTTCAAACTTCCCTTCTTGCTCTCTTTTGCCAACTCGGCATTGAGTTCGGCGCCCACCAGCAGTCCGAATGAAGTCCAATAGAGCCAGATCATGAAGGCAATCATTCCCCCGAGAACGCCGTAGGTACGGTTGTAATTGGCGAAATGGCGGAAGTAAATTCCGAGCAGGTGGGAGAGGCCAATCCACGCGCCAACGGAAAGGACCGCCCCGGGTAGGGTTGCGGCAAAGCGCTGCTTGACGTTGGGAGCGAGAAAATAGATCAGCTCGACGGCCAGCACGGTAAAGCCGATGGCGAGCGTCCAACGGAGGATGGGCCAAGTCATGACGAATAAAGTTGAAAGCTCAAGGCGGGCGGCAAGCCAATCTCCAAAGCGGGGGCCGACGATGGTTACGGCCAGCGCGCCTAACAACAGTCCTCCACTGATCGCCGCCAGCCCGATTGCGAGGAGCCGCGTCTTCCAGAAAGGGCGAGGGTCCTCGACATCATAAGCAATATCTAGCGCCTCGATAACGGCATCGAATGCGGCGGAAGCCACCCAGATGGTGCCCAACATTCCAAAGGAAAGCCAGGTGAGGCGGTGCGCCGAAAGGACATCGGCCAGAACAGAGTCGACGCCGCGCATGGTGTCCGCGGGAAGGAGTTGGCCCATCAGTAATAGAACGCGACCGAACAGGTCAGGAATTGGTATGAATCGCATTACAGCAGAAAGAAAGATCAGGGCCGGAAGCGCCGACAAAACACAATAGTATGAAAGCGCGGCCGACACCTGCAGGGTGTGATGACGCACCACATCCCGGTAAGCACGCGTAAACGCCCGCTTGATGCCGCCGAGGTACACCGCCATAAAATAGTTCCGTGGTCCAGCCCGAGAAAATACCCGAAAGACGGTACAACGAGGTCAGAAACGCGCCGCTAGCAGCTCAGATCGTGGATTCCGCCAGGCTTTTGATGCGATTCCGCGGCGCGGGGTAAGCCTTGCCGTTCTTATATCGAGCATTAATAATTTAGATTGGACTAGGGGTAACGGCGCACATAGAGTTAACTTAGGGGTAAACGCAGACAGCAGACGCGAGGCCATAGTGTGCTTCGCTGGGGACTTATGCATCGTCCGATTCCCGGCTGAAAATGGCACTCAATCACTTTCATGCCTGCCGGATGATGGCAAAACAAGGCTCTCAAACCGAATGTGACTAAAGGAACGGGTCAATTTCAGCAGTAACCTAATAAAATATGGAACCAGAGAGCCTGGAGTTAGAGCAAAATCACAGCGGGGTTGAAGAATTGGAAATGACCGGCCACGTCCGGGTGGTTACGCACGTCCTCACTCTTGAGGAAATCGGCAACCTTGCCGCTGAGGAGGGTCAGCCCGCCGAGACCCTGATGAATGTCGTGGCGCTGATCGCCAAGCGTTTTGAGACTGACGTTTGTTCGGCCTACCTGCTGGAGCCAGACCGGGCGAACCTGGTGCTGGCGGCGACCGTCGGCCTTCGGCCAGAGTGCATCGGCGTTCTGCGAATGGCAATCCATGAAGGGCTGGCCGGGTTGGTAGCCGAGCAGGTGCGGCCGCTGGCTGTCGAACAGCCGCAAAATCATCCACGTTTCAAATATTTCGGGGAAGCCGGCGAAGACGCATACCAGTCGTTCGTCGGGGTTCCGCTCATTGATCGGGGAATTCTGCAGGGAGTCCTGGTGGTGCAAACCCTGGAGCCCCGGGTGTTTCATGAAGATGAGATTCAAATGCTGGTCGAGGCGGCGGCCCAGGTGGCGCCGGTAGTGTGTGAGGCGCGAACGCTGGATCGCTTTATCGCCCCGGCGCAGGAACGGCTCTGGGCCTTAGCTCGCAATCTTTGGTGGAGTTGGGACCACGATGCGGTCAGCTTGTTTCGCGCTCTCGATCCGCTGCGCTGGAAGCAGTTGAATCAGAATCCGGTTTCATTGCTTGCAGAGCTCCCTCTGGCCAAACTCGAAAGCCGGGCCACAGAACTTGTATTGCACAGCCGCATCAACTATGCCTATCGCCGGTTGCAGGAATATCTGCAGGTGGACCGGACGTGGGGAGCCAGGCACGCTGGAGTCCTCCGACCGAGCCCGGTGGCATATTTTTCCGCAGAGTTCGGATTGCACGAATCGCTGCCGGTTTATTCGGGCGGACTCGGCGTGCTCGCCGGGGATCATATTAAGAGCGCGTCCGATCTTGCGATTCCACTGGTCGGAATCGGCCTGTTTTACGGGCAAGGATATTTTCGCCAGCGCCTGGATCGCGACAGTTGGCAGCAGGAAGAATATCTGGAGACGGACGTCAATCAGTTGCCTCTGGAAACCGCGATCGGCAAGAATGGGCGGCCCGTAGCCGTGCAAATTGAAACGCGCACCGGTTCCATTCACGCCAAGGTTTGGAGAGTGGCGGTTGGGCGTTGCGATCTTTTCCTGCTCGACTCCGACGTGGAAGCCAACTCGCCGGACGATCGCAAACTGACATCACGCCTCTACGGTGGCGACGCGCGCACTCGAATCCGGCAGGAATTGCTGTTGGGCGTGGGCGGATTTCGCGCGCTCAGAGCTATGGGCATTACGCCGGGGGTTCTCCACCTGAACGAAGGGCACAGCGGCTTTGCGGTGTTGGAAGCGATTCGCAGCCGCATGCAGGACGAAGGCATCGGCTTTGAAAGCGCGGTTCCGCGCGTGTCGCGGGAAGTGGTGTTTACCACTCACACTCCCGTTCCCGCGGGACATGACCGCTTCGATGCGGATCTGATTGAGGAACATCTTGGCCTTCTGCGCGAGGAGCTGACCCTTTCTCAGGCAAGCCTGATGGGCCTGGGACGCGAAAGGCCAAGCGATCAGCAAGAAACATTTTGCATGACGGTGCTGGGGCTGCGGCTCTCGCGCCGAGCCAATGCGGTTTCGGCACTGCACGGCGAAGTTTCGCGCGCCATGTGGACGGGTCTTTGTCCGGGCAAGCCGGAAGACGAAGTTCCCATCGGGCACATCACCAACGGAGTGCATGTTCCATCATGGTTGGCACCGCAAATGTATCGGCTGTATGACCGTCATCTGGGTGCAAACTGGCACCAGCACAGCAGCGAGGCGCACATCTGGGAAGGCATTGAGAACGTGGATGACGGCGAACTCTGGGAGACGCATCTCAACCTGAAGTCTCAGCTGATCGAGTTTGTGCGCCGCCGTGCGATGGAACAAGCCGAGCGGCGGTTCGAGTCGAGAGAAGTTTTGTTGAGACTTGGCAAGGTGCTCAGTCCGGATGCGTTGACGATTGGGTTTGCGCGCCGGTTCGCGACCTACAAGAGAGCCAATCTGATTTTGAAGGATATTGAGAGCCTGGCTTCGATGGTGAACGACCCGAAGCGGCCGGTGCAGTTCGTGTTTGCGGGGAAGGCTCATCCTCACGACGAGCCGGGGAAAAAACTTCTTCAGCAGATTGCGCAGATGATGCGGAACGGGCGTTTCGCCGACCGGTTCGTGTTTGTGGAAGATTACGACATCAACGTTGGGCGCCATTTAGTACAGGGCGTGGATGTATGGCTGAACAATCCACGGCGTCCGCTGGAGGCATCAGGGACGAGCGGCCAAAAAGTGGTTTTGAATGGCGGATTGAATCTTTCAGTTCTCGACGGATGGTGGGCCGAGGCGTATGACGGCATGAATGGATTTGCGATTGGGACGGGAAGAACGCACTCGAACGTGGACGTTCACGACGAGCGGGACGGAGCCGATTTGCTTCGAACTTTGCGTGAACAGGTGATTCCGCTGTATTACCAGCGGGATCGCGATGGCCTGCCGCGAGGCTGGATCAAACGCATGAAGCGAACCATCCGCACGCTGGGCTGGCGCTTCAATGCCGATCGCATGGTGATGGATTACACGCAGAAATGCTATATCCCCGCAGCTGGGGGGACATCGAGCGAAGTGAGATCGAGTTGGTGACGACGCTGGGCGGAGCGGGTTCGTCGAACGCAGTTCCGCGGGCAGCGAACAGGAGTTGCCCAATGCAGAGCGCAGTTGTAATTCTGCAAAACAATAGCGCGCGTGCGGAGAATCTCGTCTCCAAAGTCAAGTCGGTCTCTGAGGCCGTATTTATTGTTCAGTCCTTGCCGGAGCTTCAGACGCTGGTAAGGCAGTTTCCCATTCCGGTGGGAGTGTTGGATTTGGGTTTAGTGACGTTTGAGGAAATTATGAGCCTCCGCCACCTGGGCATGGAGATTGTTTGCACTCACCATACTCCCGACGACGTTATGTGGACCGATGCGCTGGATGCGGGAGCGCTTGATTGCTGTTTTGACGATGATGGGCCGGCCATTTGCCGCGCGATCCTGCAAAACTCGATGGCGGCGCGGGCGGCCTCCTCAGCTAGCTTGTAAGTGATTCCAAAATTGGGTGCTTCGTTTCCCCGCGCCGAATCGAAGTGAAATCCTTGCGGCGCCATCGCCTGCTTCGGGCATCTCGGACCAAACCGCGTGCAACTAAATAATTAGTTACCTTTTCTGGGCTGCCACGTCTAACGATGCAGGAGGGATGGAAGTGCCGCCGAGACAGTCGGAGACTCTGACCGAAGCCGAGTTGCGGATCATGAACGTACTATGGCTGAAGGGGGCCGGCACGGTTCAGTTGATCCTGGACTCGCTGGCCGAAAAGCCGGCGCTGGCTTACAACTCGGTGCTGACCACCATCCGCGTGCTGGAACGCAAAGGTTACGTCGAGCACTCGAAAGATGGCCGGGCGCACGTGTACGCGCCGCTGGTCGGAAGAAAAGAGGCGACTCGTTCGGAGATCCGCCACCTGGTAGGGCGATTCTTCAAGAATTCGCACGAGCAACTCGTTCTTAACTTGCTTGAGGACCGAGGCATAGAGGCGGGGGAACTTGCTCGTCTGCGATCGATGCTAGAACGGAGCGGCGCGAAATGATGTGGCCTCAATTACAGAGCGTCGCGGACTTGGCGATTGCGCGGGTCCTGAATTCGCTTCCCGAGGGACTACTCATCGCGCTGTTTGCCTGGATGATGTTGCATTTGTTGCCGCGGCAAAATTCTGGAACACGATTTGCAGTTTGGTTTGTGGCGCTGTTGTCGATTGTTGGGCTTCCTTTTTTTGGCACAGGAGTGATTGGCGCAGGAGCAGCGCACGAGTTCCTCGCGGCCGGGACAGTTCATCCGCTCATCACACTGCCCGGCCACTGGGGGACCGCGTTGTTTTTGTGCTGGCTTGCGGTCGCGTGTTTCGCGATGCTGCGATTGGCGATTGGACTGTGGCATCTACGGGGACTTCGCCGGAGTTGTATTCCGATCAAGGCGGTTGAGCTCGATTCCACAGTGCAGACCACGATCGCGAATTTGAACTTGTCGAGACCGGCGACGCTGGCGACGTCGGAGCGCGTAAGCGTGCCCGCGGTCATCGGTTTTTTCAAACCTGTAATCGTCATTCCAGCGTGGGCCTTGCGGGAACTTCCTTCCGAAGAATTGAACGTCATCCTGCTGCACGAGTTCGCCCACCTGCGCCGGTGGGACGATTGGACGAACCTGCTACAGAAGATGGTGCGGGCAATATTCTTTTTTCATCCGGCGGTTTGGTGGATCGAGAGCAGGCTGTCGTTGGAGCGCGAGATGGCGTGCGACGACCAAGTGTTAGCTAAGACTGGCAATCCGCGAGGCTATGCTCAATGCCTGATCTCGCTGCTGGAGAAAAGTGCGGCGCGGCGCAGCTGGGCGATGGCGCAGGCGCTGGTGCATCGCGCCCGCGAGTCGTCTCTGCGAGTGGCGCAGATCCTCGATGCAGGCCGGCCGAACTCGAAGCGCGTATGGAAGCCGGCTTTGGGCCTTGTGGGAATCTTTTCGTTGGTCTGCATTGCCGTTCTGCCGAGCGCTCCAAAATTTGTTGCGTTCTCGGCGGGTGAGCCGACTTCATTCGACAACGTGCATTCGGTGGCGCTGAATCGATCTCAATTTTCTTCGTCGGGCATTGTTCCGGCGAGGGTGGTTCCGGCAAAAATGGTTCTGGATAGTATGCGCGCGAGCACGGTGCCGGCTCTCGATAGGATGTCGAAGCCAATTGCCAAGCGAGCGATTGAACACAAACCTGAACAAAGACACACTGCGCCCGAAGTGGTGTCGGCACGCTTGGATGCAAACGCAAAGCCGAGCGGGGTTAACGTCGTGAAGACGTCGGCAAGCGACGCGGCTGTGCCGCGTGAAGCGCTGTTCGTGATTCGCACGGCGCAACAGATTGGGCCGAATTCATGGGTGTGGAGCGTTACCGTGTGGGATGTGAAATGGGCGAGTCCCGCGCAGGAAGGTATCGGGAAAGTTCCGGTCGCAAACAAAACGTAGTGATATTTTTTTGCCCATCAACAACTAAACAATTAGTTCCAAGGAGAGTGAAATGAACCACTGGAAAACAAACCTGACCCGGCGCCTGCTTGTGACCGTGGTCGCAATCATGAGCGTCGCGTCGCTTGCGACGTATGAGTTCGTTAAACCTGCACGGGCAGCTTCAGCGGCGCCTGCGGCAGCGCCGCTCGATGACAACTCCGTCGCGGCATTGCTCACGCTTGATCGAGCCATGGAGACGCTGGCAGCGCGGGTTACGCCTGCAGTTGTAAATGTAACCGTGACGTCGAAAGGCAGTGCACAACAGGGTGGCGACGATTCTGCGGACGGAGATCTGCAGCAGTTTTTTGGGCCGTTCGGAAACAATCCGTTCGGCGGTGGCGCTCCGTTCGGGCGACAGTTCCGGCGAATGCAACCGCAGCAGCGAGTGGAGCACGGACTGGGCAGCGGCGTGATCATCTCTCCCGATGGCTACATCGTTACCAATAATCACGTCGTCGATGGAGCCACTGACATTCGCGTCACGATGAGCGACCGGCAAGTGCTTTCGGCGAAGCTGATCGGCACCGACCCTCTGACCGATCTCGCGGTCATCAAGGTGAGTGCGCCGAATCTGCCAAGCGTGCCTTGGGGTGATTCGGCGAAGCTTCGTCCGGGGCAAACCGTGTTGGCGTTCGGCAATCCGTATGGGTTCCGCTTCACCGTCACGCGCGGCATCGTCAGCGCGCTTAACCGTCCCAACCCCGATGCGAGCGATCGCCGCAAGCCTGGACAGTTCATTCAGACCGACGCTGCCATTAACCCCGGCAACTCCGGTGGTGCGCTGGTGGATGCGCGTGGAGAACTGATCGGCATCAACACGTTCCTGATTTCGTCGAACGGTTCGTTCTCTGGAATGGGCTTTGCGATCCCCACGCAGATCGCTGAACCCACCGTGGAAGCACTGATCCGCGACGGGAAGATCAGCCACGGATACATCGGTATCGGCATTTCGGATGTAACTCCCGACAATGCCAAATTCTTCCACATGACGAACGCGACTGGCGCGGTCGTCACTCAAGTCGACCCGAATACTCCCGGAGGCAAAGCTGGGCTGAATACTGGTGATGTCATCGCCAGCCTGAACGGACAGCCAGTAACCGATGCCGGGGAGTTGCAGATGCAGGTGGGCCAGAAGCGTCCGGGCGACACGATTAAGCTTGAGGTCGAGCGCGACGGAAAAAGTGTCAGCATTCCAGTCACGCTGGAAGCCATGGGCGCGGCCGGCGGCGGAAGGTCGGAAGGCGGCGAACACGGAAAAGGCCGCTGGGGGCTGGGTCTCGGCGATCTAAATCCAGGCGAGCGCGACCAGATGCAAATTCCGAGCGAAGTTCACGGCGCGGTGGTCGAGGATGTGCAGCCGGGCAGTCCGGCGGACAACGCGGGATTGCAGCGCGGGGATGTAATCATGGAAGTGAACCGGCATTCTGAACAATCGGCAGACGACGTGGCGCAAGCGCTATCCAATGTTCCGAAGGGACAGGATGCGCTGGTACTGGTGTGGTCAAACGGAGGCAATACGTTCCGCGTATTGCATCCGTCGCAGGAGTAGGGCGCGGGCTTGTACTCCGCCTCGCGACGCACGGGGCGGAGTACAGCAAGCTATCTCGAGAATTCTTAATTATTTATTGACCGGTTCCGGTGGCGCTCAAAGTTTGTACGCCGGGCGTAGCTGAATCGGTCACAGTAATGGCAGCCGTACGAGTGCCGACGGCGCTCGGAGTAAAGGTGACAAGGAACGTACATTGCGCCTTCGCCGCAAGAGTCGAGGTGCAGGGTGCAGTGCCACCGGGGCTGGCGGAATAGTCGCCGCTGCCTGTGATGGTTGGGCTTACAGCCGTCGCCAAATTGTTCGTGACAGTCACGGTCTGCGCAGCGCTGGTAGTCGCTACGGTCTGTGCGGCAAAGGTGAGAGTTGTGGGAGCGAAGGTCAAAGGCAAGGCCGCGGCACCTTTGGCGTCGACGACTTGCTGACTGATGGCGGCGTTGTCGGTAATGACGACAGCGCCGCTGATTGCGCCGGTCGCGCCTAACGCGGGGGCGAAGGTGACGCCCAGAGTGCAGAAAGCGTTGGCAGCCAGCAGAAGATTTGCGGAACAAGGCTTCGATCCAGCACCCGCGGCGGAGAAATCGCCCGTCGTCGCGATGGAACTCAATGTCACAGAACTGGTACTCGTGTTCTTGATGGTAAGAGATTTCGCCGGACTGGTGGTGCCGGCGGCTTGAGTGGCAAAGCTTAGGTTGGCGGGACTGAAGGTGAGTGGCGCAGTGCTGCCGCCGCTTCCTATACCCGAGAGTTGGATCAATTGCGGAGAAAATCCCGCAGCGTCGGTGATGGTTACGGCGCCGCTGATGCTGCCGTTGGCGGCAGGAGTGAATGTGACCGCAATATTGCATTTCGCGTTTGGAGCCAGCGACGCTCCGCAAGTTGTTCCAGTGGAACTGATTGCATAATTGCCGCTCGCGCTAAAAGAGAAACTCAGCGCTGTGGATTCGTTGTTCACCAGCGTCGCTGCCTTCGCGGCAGTGGTGCTACCCACGGTTTCCGTTCCAAACGACAGCGTCGCCGGGCTGATGCTTAACGGCAAATTGGCGGTTCCGGTAAGAGCAACGGTTTGAGGCGAATCCGGCGCGCTGTCGATGATGGCGAGCGATCCAGTGATGGCTCCTGGGACAGACGGCGTGAAGGTGACATTCACGCTGCACGATCCGCCAGCCTTCAATGACGAGCCGCAGGTATTCCCGCTGATCGTAAAATTTCCCGTCGCTGCAATCGAATTGATGCTCACAGCCGTGGCACTGGTGTTCTTGAACTTGACCGATTTCGCCGCGCTCGTCGTGTTGACGATCTGAGGGCCAAAAGCAAGGCTGAGCGGAGAAGGCGTCACGATAGCGCTGTCGGCCACGGTGAAGGGCAGTGCTGCAAAGGCGGCACAACTTGCACCGCTGGGAAAGCTATCGACCCAAACTTGAAATGCCCCCGGCGTCGTGATTTGCGAAGCTGTGACGCTTACACTGAGTTGCGTGCTGCTGATGTACTTCACCACCGGAAATGTTCCTTTCACCGAGACCACCGAACTTGGACTAAACCCCGTTCCGTTGAGCGTCAGCGTAAAGCTGGGGCTGCCCGGAATCGCCGCGGCTGGGCTCAGGCTGGTGAGAGTAAGCGGCGTCGCAACCGTGTTGTAGTCGGCGGTCACGAGAACTTCATCGGTCACCGTGAGCGGTTGAGAGCTCGATGTTCCATTGAGGTCGTAATTCCATCCGGTAAAGAGCCAACCGGAGTTGGGCGTTTCCGTGAAGGTGAGCGCATCGCCAGAGGGATAGAAACCATCGCCGGTTGGCGAGCCCGGGCTGACGTTGATCGTTCCTGCGCAAGACTCGTTGACGTAGTCGGTGACGTAGTACTGCGGCGTAAGGTTCGCCGTGTATGTGGCGCTGGTCGCGGGCAACGTGATGCTGTCGATAGTTGTGGTGGTGCCATCGCTCCAACTGCTGAAGGCGTAGCGAGTGTTGGAACTGTAGGGGTAGATGGGATTATCGACACCCAGCGAGTGCACGCTGCCGGCGGTCCAGGAAGGATCATAGAACGAAGAGAAGTTCTTCGGCGCGTAGGCGAAGCCGTTGTCGCCATAAATATAAAGATTCGAACTGAAGGGGTTCGGTGTGACGTTCACTGTGTAGACGGGGCCCGGAGAAAATTCGGCAGTCGTCGCAATTCCCAGCCCAGTGTCGGGAACATAAAAAGTCCTCGGATTCGCGCCCAGTCCACCCGGCAGCCAGAAGGGCGCATTATTGAACTCGTAAAAGTTCTGCCCGGTGTTAGGAGCCGCGGTGAAAGTCACTTGCTGGCGCGCGGTATAAAAATAGAAAGGAAGTTGATCCTCAAAGTATTGCGGCGCCGGCGAGGGCGTCACCGTTCCAGCCCCTGTCGGATAGACCGTCGCCTGGTAGGGCACCAACTGGATGAAGTTCGCCGTGTAAGTGGTTATGGCGGGCGAGGTCGCGGGAGTCGAAGGCTCTCCGTTGCCCGGAAGCACGGTAATACTGTGCGTCGTCTCGGTCGAATCATTCCACCGCCCGAAGGTGTAATAAAAAGTAGTAGGCGTGGTGCTGTTGACGATGTCGCCCGACTGCGTCTGCACATAGGTGCGAATATCAAGTGTGTGTGTGGAGTACAGCGGCCAACTATAAACCTGGGGCGTCGTCACCACCGAGCCGTCGACGATCACCGATAATCCTGGCGGGTTGCTGGCGATGGTGACGGAGGTCGGAGCGTTGCCATAAAGCCGCTCGATTCCGTCGATGTCAGTCGCCGTATATCCGGTCTGATTCGAGAGCGGGATTCCGGCGGGAATCGATTCGATGGCCGGACCACCGTTGCGGCTGAAAGAGAACGCCGGATACTCCATGATCGAGGCGTAGTCGAACAGAGTTCCGAAAGTCTGGGCGTTATCGTAGATCTGATTGAAATTCGAAATCGATCCTTTGATCAGATTTCCATAATTGACCAAGACATAAGTATTGCGGTCGGGGCGCGATTGCTCGTGCCAGAGACCGACGGTGTGCCCCATTTCGTGGAGGATGGTTGCGACGGTGCAGGAACCGGAGCCTCCCACGGTTTGCTCGCCGCCGGCGCGGCCGACGATGGCTTCGCATTCCCCGCTGAAATTATTCGGGTCGAAATCGAAGTTGACGTAGTCCGTCTGAGACGTAAGCGCGACGAACTGGATATTCGAAAAAGTATTGTTGAATTGCGTGATGGCACTATTCAGATTGGTAACATCTCCGGAGCCGGAGGCGATGACGTAAGGAATCTGATATTGATTGCCGACCTTAGGCCAGAGATATTTCGCGTAGTCGACGCCATAGGAAGGCAGCGGGCGCTGGGGGTCGATGGTCTCGACTCTTTCGAGGATAATGTCGCCCTGGAAGACAGCTTTGCCATTCTTGACCACGTAAGTCACGGGCATGCCGCGGTAAATTCCCTGGCGCACCTGTTGCGCAGCCGCGCACGGAACGACAAGGAAGGAAAAGATTAAGGCAAGGGCGTAACCCAAGGCTCGTTTGGACACAGCAGGAACCTCCAGAAAACTCGTGACCGGCGCGGGGAGGGCTTCAGTTTGTGCGAAGGATCGAGGGAAGTCAAGGGTGAAGTATTTTGCACTGGCCAGTGAGATTTTCGGATCGGAAAAGGGCTTTGCCGCGATTCCTGAATGCTGGCTTTACGAACACCACCCGAAGAACATACAAGCTACCGAGAACGTGTCGATAAATCCGTGGGCCAAAATGCAGGCCCAAAGGTTGCGTCCTGACAACACGTAGGTGGCGCCGAGAATCAGGCCCGCCATGCCAGAGTCTACGATTCCAGCCGGGCCTTTGTAGTAATGCCCATATCCAAAGAGCGCGGAGACTATTAAGACGCCTGACCAATATGCAGCCTTGGACCGGCTGCCCACGTCCGCCGCCCGGTTGATGAGATAGCCCCGGTAGCCGATTTCTTCTCCGAATGCGGCGAAGGTCCAAATAAGCAGAAGCCAGCGGAGCGCGACCATCCCGTGGCCGGCGATTTGATCTGCGCCGCTTGGCAAATTTTGTGGAGGCCAGAACTGAGCGGTGATGGGATCGATCACCAGCGCGCCGAGCAGGATTCTCACGGCTGCCGCTGCGAGCGCGATCAGGACAGTTCGGCGCCACGAAGCGGGCCAGCGCAGACCCATGGCGGTCCAACTGCCATTTCGCAGATGGAATGAGATCAGGCCGAGCGCAAAAAGAATGGGCACTTCGTTGGGAACGACTCGATAAATGTTGTGCCCAATTACGATCGCGCCTCCGAGCGCAAGTTCGGCGAACGAGAACCAGCGCTGCGCAGGCGACAGATGAGGCTCGCCGAGTTTGACTAGGCCAGCTTCGTCTCGTGAAGAAGTCTCGCGCGTATTGAGCGGTTCGTTCATCGCAATTCCATCATTTCTAACCTATGTCGATTGATCAGGCTTGCGGCAACACGTGCGATCGGCGATATTGACACGCGCTCCAGAGAGCAAATCTGGTGGTCAGTACCACCAGAGCGCAACCCCCGATTAGGCCGAGCGGCAGGATCCACCAACCAAGCAGTTCGCGGCCGTCGATTGGCGGACTCCCGAAACCCATGCGAAGCGAAACCGCGAAGCCGCCGTCGCTTGAGGGAATCAGCCACAGTCCGGCAGTGTGCGGATGAACCAGCTTCAGAACAGCGCACCACATGAACGCGCCTCCGAGAAAATAGCCAACAACAGTGCTCACCAGAACAATAAATCCGGCAGTGCTGAGACTTGCCCACCGGAACAAACTGTCGAGCACCCGCAGAGGCGAACGGCTGAACTCGGCCCGCGCCAGCAGCGCATCGGTAGCATACTCACGAGCCAATGCTTCCGGTGTGCCCAGAGCGGCAAGAGCTGCATTCACTCCGGCAACTGTCAGTTCTCCGCTTGACGCTGCTTTGTCTTGAATGTGACTGCGCAGTTCTTCAACGATCTCGTTGATATCGTCGCGATTGAGGCCGCGCAGTTTTGTCCGCAAACTTTTCAGATAGGCATCAATCAGCTGCTGCGCGTCACTCTCTGTCGCCATCGTCCTCTACCGTCCCTTTCCCAGCGGGGCGAGCAGTTTGCTCATGCTCGAGGAAAACCGCGCCCAGGTTGCGGCCATCTCAACGGCCCTATGCTTCCCAGTCGCCGTGAGGGCATAATACTTCCGGGGATGCCCGCTTTCGGATTCCACCCATTCACTACGCACCAGCCCCAGCGCTTTCAAACGGCTGAGCAGCGGGTACACTGTTCCCTCCGACACAATCAGATCGGAATTGCTCTCGAGCCTCCGCAGAATTTCGAGCCCGTAAAGCTTTCCGCCCCACAAAGCCGCCAAGATTGCCAGTTCGAGGCATCCCTTTCGAAGTTGGACTTCCCACTTATCGGCAACCTCTCCATCGCGATCGCCTTCTTTCATCGACTGTACTTTGCATTACAAGGTATCATGTTGTCAACATTAAAAGTGGCTTCCTAAAGTTTCCTCTCGCGACCCGCGCAGCCCCAACTTTGAAAAGCAGATTCGCGGCTTGTTTCGCGCGTTGGCGTGTGCTAGCCTTCCCGCGATCCTGCAGCTCAACGTTGGCCGGGACGACCGCGTAGAGGTTGCAGAAAACTGCATTCGCGACTTCGAGCCAGCGGCGATGCTGAAGCCGCTCCCAAACCGCGGACGCTGGCGATTTGCTGTCCCTACCTTCTCCGTCGAGGTGCTGCATGGCCGGAACGATAAGTCCAACTGCACAACAATCCAAGCCCGTCATTCCAAACCCGAAAGAGGAAGGACGGCTTCCCGGCATTCTCATGGCCCTGGTCGCGGGCGCGATCGCAGTCCTGGCCTGGGCCGGCTCTTCGCCGACCAAACCTTGGGCGCAGGGTTACGACCCTTTCGGACACTGGTGGCTTTCGACGATTTGCGCCGCTCTGCCGGTCATCGTGCTCCTGGGGACACTCGCCATCTTCCGCATGAAGGCACATTACTCGGCGTTTCTGGGGCTGGTAACGGCAATCGTGCTCGCCTCCGGCGTATTCCATATGCCGATCAAGATGGCCAGCATCACCGCGATCTATGGCGCGTGCTACGGATTGTTCCCGATCGGCTGGATCATTCTGAACGTCATCTTTCTTTATCGAATGACACTGACGACTGGCCGCTTTAAAGTGCTGCAGGAAAGCATGACCGGGATCACGCAAGACTGCCGTTTGCAATTGCTGTTGATTGCATTCTCCTTCGGAGCTTTTTTTGAAGGCGCATCTGGATTCGGTACACCGGTCGCGGTGACCGCGGCGCTGCTCATCGGTCTTGGCTTCAGGCCACTGCAAGCGTCCGGGTTATCGCTGATCGCAAACACGGCGCCCGTCGCCTTCGGGGCGCTGGCCACGCCAATCGTCGCTCTTGCCGCAGTCACCGGGTACAGCGAATTTGCGCTGGGTGCGCAGGTTGGCCGCATCTTGCCTTTCTTTTCCGTACTGGTACCGTTCTGGCTGATCTGGGCTTACGCCGGATTCAACGGGATGAAGGAAATCTGGCCCGCCATCGCGGTAGCCGGGGTCACTTTCGCCATTCCGCAATACCTGGTCTCAAACTACCACGGGCCGTGGTTGACGGACATCATTGCGGCTTTGTGCTCGATGGCGTGCCTGATCCTGTTCCTGAAAGTTTGGCAGCCCAAGCGGATTTGGGGGCACGAGGGTCACAAGGAAGGCGAACAGCGCGCCGCTCGCGGCACTCACGGCTATAGCCGCGGCGAGGTTGCGCGGGCGTGGTTGCCCTGGCTGATCCTAAGCGTCCTCGTTTTCTGCTGGGGTACTTACACCGGAAAGAAGATCATGAATACTCCGGAGAAAGTATTTCCGTCCACAAGTTCGTGGCCGATTGTGCCGAGCAACATCACGAACCCGCAGATTCCTGTGACTGGCCTCAACAAATTAGTGCAACGCGTTCCTCCAGTGGTGACGAAACCGACGGCCGAAGGCGCGGTCTTCGGCTTGAACTGGCTTTCGGCGACGGGTTCGGGAATCCTGCTTGCGGCGGTCATCTCCGGCTTTGTCATGGGGCTATCGCTTCCTAAAATCGTGATGATGTGGTGGCAGACTCTGTGGCATGTGCGCTTCTCGCTGATGACAATTGCCGCCATGCTTTCACTTGGCATCCTCACTCGCTACTCGGGCGTGGACGCGACCATGGGCCTCGCATTCGCCCGGACCGGGCACCTCTACCCGTTCTTCGGGACGTTGCTCGGCTGGCTGGGCGTGGCGCTCACTGGTTCCGACACGTCGTCGAATGTGCTGTTCGGCAGCCTGCAAAAAATCTCGGCGCAGCAGATCGGGATTTCTCCAGTCCTGATGGCGTCGGCGAACAGTGCCGGCGGCGTAATGGGCAAAATGATCGACGCCCAGAGCATCGTGGTGGCCAGCACAGCGACGGAATGGTATGGACACGAGGGCGATATCTTGCGCTACGTGTTTTGGCACAGCATCGCGTTAGCTTGCCTGGTGGGCGTTTTAGTTTTTCTGGAAGCTTACGTCGCGCCGTTCACGCGTCTTGTTTTGCAGTGAGTTTGGGCAGCGCCACTGGCATCTGAAAACGTGAGCACGCGCAAGAGATGGGCAGTTCCAAGCTGAAGCGGTTGCGTCAAGCTTGCGCTCGATTGACAATTCTCGCTCTCCGCCCTACCTTTCCGTGGAGGCTGCGGAGGCTCTCTGATCGTGCGTGGAAGCATCGCTGAACATAAAATCTTGCCTGCACTTTTGTCGATTTGCTTCGCGGTCTTTATTCTTTCCGCAACTGCTCTAGCCAATGCGCAAACTTCGCCTTCCCTCGGCATATTTCAGAGTCATGCTGACATAGGAACCGTGCTGCATCCAGGCTCGGCACAATACGACGCCTCGCAGCACGCATACACTCTCACCGGCAGCGGCGAAAACGTGTGGTACACGTCCGATGCCTTTCAGTTTGTGTGGAAGCAAGTCTCCGGAGATGTAAGTCTGACTGCAGACATTGCGTTCCCTGAGAAGGGCGGCAATCCGCATCGCAAGGCCGTGCTGATGTTCCGCCAGAGCCTCGACAGCGACTCGCCCTACGTCGACGTGGCGCTGCACGGGAACGGCATGACCGCGTTGCAATTCCGCGATGCCAAGGGAGCAGCCACGCACGACGTGGAATCGAACGTCACGGCGCCGCATCAGCTGCGCCTCGTAAAGCGCGGCGATTTTGTCTATCTATTTCTGGCCTCGGCCGCACACGAACCGCTGCGGCCTTCCGGCGCTTCGATCAAGCTTCCGCTCTCCGGATCTTTTTATGTGGGCATCGGCGTCTGCTCGCACGATAAAGATGTTGTCGAGAAGGCCGTCTTCTCGAACGTCGATCTGGCAACGCCCGCCGCCAGCAATGCTCCGCCGGTTCTCTACAGCACGTTGGAGACGGTGCCGATCGACTCCACGATGCGACATGTTGTCTACACAGCAGCCAGCCATTTCGAAGCGCCAAACTGGACGCACGATGGCTCGGCAGTTCTCTTCAACAGCGAAGGACACATTTTCCGTCTCCCCGTCGACGGTGGCACTCCTGCAATCATCGACACCGGCACGGCCACCCAGTGCAACAACGACCACGGAATCTCGCCGGACGCGCAGTGGCTGGCGATCAGCGATTCTTCCCAATCCGAGCACCAGTCAAGCGTGTACGTGGTGCCCATCGGCGGAGGAACGCCGCGCCGGGTCACGCAAAATTTCCCGTCCTACTGGCACGGCTGGTCGCCCGACGGCAAGACTCTCGCTTTCGTTGGGCAGCGCAACGGCGACTTCGATATCTACACGATTCCCGTCGCGGGCGGCGACGAGAAACGTCTGACCACGGCCAAGGGCCTCGATGACGGTCCCGAGTACACGCCCGACGGCAACTATATCTACTTCAACTCTGAACGCACGGGCCACATGCAGATCTGGCGCATGCACTCAGACGGCAGCGCGCAGGAGCAGATTACTTTCGATGACTTCAATAACTGGTTCCCTCACATCTCTCCCGATGGTAAGTGGATGGTCTTTCTCTCATACGGGCCTGACGTTACAGGACACCCGCCGAATAAAGACGTGCAACTGCGGATGATGCCAATGAATGATGACAAGGCCGAGGGAAAGATCGCGGTGCTGGCCACGCTCTTCGGCGGACAAGGCACAATCAACGTGCCGTCGTGGTCGCCAGATAGCCGGCAGGTCGCATTTGTAAGCTATGAGTTGCTTCCCACGGAAGATGCTGCAATGAGGAGTGCCGCTCGGTTATAGTTTTCAGTCGTCGTATTCGATCTTGAATGCCGGGCCAAGTTCTTCGGACAGTTTTATCACAGTTTTTCGTAAGAGAGGATACGGAAATTCGT
The DNA here is from genome assembly GCA_963771965.1 of uncultured Acidobacteriaceae bacterium. Classification (GTDB taxonomy): domain Bacteria; phylum Acidobacteriota; class Terriglobia; order Terriglobales; family Acidobacteriaceae; genus Sulfotelmatobacter. The sequence goes on along the minus strand of CAVYVM010000010.1, from coordinate 159,186 downwards.
TATGCGCGTCGGAGTGTTTACGCCCCTGCTCTCACAGCTTCCACTCACTTCTGTCCTAAAAAAACTGCGGTCGCTTCAGATCGAGACGGTCGAACTGGGTACGGGAAATTATCCCGGCGATGCGCATTGCAAGCTCTCGATGCTCGAAGACGCCGCATCCCTCGCCGAGTTTCAGAAGGTTCTAAGCGATCACGGCGCAAGCGTCAGCGCGCTGAGTTGCCACGGCAATGCGCTGCATCCCGATAAAGCTCGTGCGCAGCATGATCGCGACATCAGCCGCAAAACTATTCTGCTGGCCGAAAAGCTGGGCATTACAGTCATGGTTGATTTTTCCGGATGCCCCGGCGATTCGCCGCATGCCACGGCTCCCAACTGGGTCACGTGTCCATGGCCTCCTGACTATCTCAAAGTGCTCGACTGGCAATGGAACGAAATCGTCGCACCGTATTGGATCGAGCATGCGAAGTTCGCCGCCGACCATGGGGTGAAGATTGCGATTGAGATGCATCCGGGGTTCGTTGTCTACAGTCCGGAGACGATGCTTAAGCTGCGCTCGATTGCGGGGCCGAGCGTAGGTTGCAACTTTGACCCGAGCCATCTCTTCTGGCAGAGCATCGATCCTATCGCCGCGATCCGCGTGCTCAAAGACGCTGTCTTCCACGTGCACGCGAAGGATACGCAAATCTATCCGGCAAATCTGCCGCTCACCGGCGTGCTCGACACCAAACCTTACACCCAGGAATGCGACCGGGCCTGGATCTTTCGCACTTGCGGTTACGGTCACGGCGCCGAATGGTGGGGCGAGTTTATTTCCACCCTGCGGATGTTCGGCTACGATAACGTGCTCTCGATCGAACACGAAGACAGCTTGCTCTCGCCGGAAGAGGGATTGACCAAGGCCGCAAACTTCCTGAACGGCCTGGTAATTCGCGAGCAGCCGGCCGCTGCATGGTGGGTTTAGGATGGTTCGCTTTCGTGTGTAAATGGGAATCAGATGAAGACTATCAAGACGGCAATTATCGGCACCGGCTTTATGGGCCGCGTGCATCTGGAAGCGGCAAGGCGCTGCGAGTTCGTCGAGGTGGCCGCCATCGCGGGCAGAAACACGGACGCGGCGCGGCGATTAGGCGCTGGCTTTTCTGTTCCCACAATCGCGGCCGACTATCGCGATCTTCTGCGCGATCCGGCAATCGATTCGGTCCACATCTGCACGCCGAACGCTCAGCACTTTCCCATGGCCAAAGCCGCGCTGCAAGCCGGCAAGCACGTGATCTGTGAAAAGCCTTTGGCGACGAGCGTTGAGGAGGCCGAAGAGCTGGTCTCGCTTGCTGCACGGCAGGGACTGCGCAACTGCGTGTGCCACAACCTGCGCTACTATCCGATGGTGCAGCAGATGCGGCGCATGCGCGAGGCCGGGGACCTGGGCGAAATTCTCGTTGTGCAAGGCACGTATTTTCAGGACTGGCTTCTCTACGACACAGATTGGAACTGGCGCATCGATTCAAAAGTGAGTGGCCCGTCGCGCTGCATGGCCGATATTGGCTCGCACTGTTTCGATATGGCCGAGCATGTGACGGGAATGCGCGTCAGTGCGCTCTGTGCCGATCTTCAGAACTTTCACCCAACACGCAAACAGCCCAAATATTCAGTGGAGACTTTTGCCAACAAGATGTTGACCGCGGATGATTACATTGAAACCGTTGTCGACACGGAAGACTACGGAACCGTCATTTTCCGCATGGGAGAGCGCACCCGCGGCTGCGTCACAGCGAGCCAGATTTCCGCGGGGCGCAAGAACCGGCTCAGCATTGAAGTCTGCGGATCAAAATCTTCCGTCGCGTGGAACCAGGAGCGTCCGGACGAACTCTGGGTCGGGCAACGCAACAGCGCAAACCAGATTTTCGTGAAAGATCCGTCGCTTCTCAAGGCTGAAGCCCGGAGTTATGCGGATCTTCCCGGCGGCCACAGCGAAGGCTACGACGACACATTCAAGCAGGTCTTTCGCCGCTTCTACGCTTCGATCGCGGTGCCGGATGCAGCGCCCGAATATCCAGAGTTCGTCGATGGGCTGCGCCAACTCGCCATTCTTGAGTCTGTGCTCCAGAGCCACCGAACTCGTGGCTGGGTCGATGTTCCCCAGCCGATTTCCGCGAAATGAAAACGGAAGCCGAAAGGACCGCCGCCGCGTGTTGATATTTGCAGCCATTCTCGCCATCTTCATCTATGGGATGATCGCCGCCATGCTGGGCACGATTTTGCCCGACCTCTCGGATCGCTTCCAGCTAACACCGAGCCAGAACGGCACCATCGCGTTTGCGCAAGCGCTGGGGCTCATCCTAGCGTCGCTTGCGGTCGGCCCACTGCTCGACGACGAAGGCAAGAAAGTTGGACTGGTCCTCGGCCTCGCCTTTATTTCAATTGTGCTCTTCGCACTGCCGCGATCGTCCGGCTTCAAGAGCATCGCGTTTCTGCTTTTTTTGTTGGGCGTGGGCGGCGGCATCGTGGTGACCGGGGCAAATTCTCTGGTCAGCGACGTGAGCGAGAGTCATCGAGCTACTGCGCTAAACCTGGTGAATCTTTTTTTCGGCCTGGGCGCGTTCGCTACGCCGTTCATCGCCGCCAATCTTTTCGGACGAAATTGGGTGCGTCTCTGTTACACCATCGCAACGCTGACGGTCGTGACACTCGCATTTCACGCTATCACTCCAATGCCCGGACCCACTGGTAGTGGGCGCTTTGTGTTCACTGATGTCGCTCCGGTGCTGGGGCGTCCGCTTCTATTCATGATCGGCCTGTTTCTGTTTCTTTACATCAGCTGCGAAGTGGGCATTTGGAACTGGCTGGTTCGCCACCTGATCGCGCAGGGCATTCCGGAATCGCGCGCACTCAATATACTTTCGCTGGGATTTGCGCTCGGCATGCTGATCGGCCGCGCCGGCATCCTGCCCATTCTCAGCCGCGTTCCCGCCATCACCGTGACCATGACTGGCTCGGTCGCCATGGCAGTTACCACGTTCCTCATGCTGCGGACCACGCGGCCAGCGGTTGCCTTGGTGCTCGTGTTTCTCGCCGGACTTTCCATGGCACCGGTTTTCCCGACCACGCTCGCCATCGTCGGCGATGCCTTCCCGCGCATGACCGGAACCGCCATCGGCTTCGTGATTACATGCGGATGGACCGGGCTCGCCATCAGCTCGCGCATTATCGGTTTCATCGCCGGCGGCGATCCGAGGCGGCTGAAAAAGGCGCTGATGGTAATCCCCGGCTCAGCTGTGCTGATGTTCGTTCTGGATCTGGCGATCCGAAGCGCTCTGCGCTAGAGAAGTAGCGCACGGCATTTTGCGACCCGTAGATAAGCGCGAGCGGCGGAGTTACAACGCGCGCACATATTCGGCGTCGATCTTCAGCGCTTCCATCTCGGGCATGTCGAATTCTTCCTGCTCCACGAAAGCGTGCTCGATGCTGGCCTTCTTGGCCGCCTCGAAGATGGAATGATAATCGATTGTGCCGTGGCCCATCTCCGTGGAAGGTGGGTGCGACTCCGCCGTGGAAGTTGGCGTCATCTTGAAGTCTTTCACGTGCAGCATCACGATGCGCTTGGGATAACGAGTCAGCAACGCTGCGGGATTTTGTCCAGCAACGACCGCCCAACCGCAATCCAGCTCCATGCTCACCTTCGCGGGATCGGTTGCGCGCATCAGTTCGTCATAGAACAGGACGCCGTTTTCTGAGCGGAACTCCGGAGTGTGGTTGTGATAAGCGAACCGCATGCCCGCGGCATTCACCCGCTCGCCGATGTTGTTGAACTGATCTGCATTCCAGCGCCAATCGTCCAGAGTCATCGACTCACGGGCCGCACGGGAATTTGGATCCTTCACCCGCGACGGATCCTTCAGCATCGGCGCGGCGCAGACGATGTACTTGAGTCCTAGATTCTTGCCGTACTGAATAACTTCATCCACCTTCGGTAGCAAATCTTTCAGCGGATAATGGGCGCTCACACAATTCAGGCCTGCCTGAGCCATCGCTTGCTTTACCTCGCTGGCGCTGTGGTTGAAAAAGCCGGCAGCTTCCACCTCGCGGTAGCCCAGCACGGCGAGCTGCCGCAGCGTTCCTTCATAGTCCTTGGGAAGAACGTCGCGCACCGAGTACAACTGCAACCCCAATGGCAGTCCCAGAGGATTGGCCATCAATCGAGGAGCACTACTCCACACGGCCGCGCCAGCGACGGAGGCTGAAACGGTTTTCAGAAACGTTCTTCGCGAAACGCTATGCATGTCTGCCCTCGATCCTCTGGTTGTTCACTTCTAAATCGTCGCTGTCGAATCAACTTGGATGCAAATCGTCAGCGAACGTTATCCCCGGATTGTTTTCGCGCCTTCATCCCAGGATGCGATTGCGTTCTTAAAATAGGCGTAATTGGCGAGGTGGCAGCCGATCGCCGCGTGGTTGCCGAAAACCTCATTCTCGACGGTGGGCTTGCGAGTTCGAATCGCGTCGAAGAAATTTGCCTGATGCGCTGACACGTCGCTGTATCCCGGCGGTGCAGTGAAAGTTTCCGCCTCGACCGGTTGGTAATCGAGCGGCCCCAGCTGCGGATGCTCCGCGGCCCACTGCGCCTGATATTGCTTGCGCAAGCGAGCTGGCCAACCCTTTAGCGAATACTCTTCGGGACGGGGGACTGAATCCTGCGGAGTGAAAACCAAGGTCTGCCCATTGATTTCCATCGTGCCCTTCGTGCCATGGAACTTGATCGGCTCTCCCCCGGCATTGTTCAGATTGCAGCGTAGCACGACGCGGAATTTCGGATAATCAAAGAGCGTTTCGATGAGATCGGGAAAGTCCCGCCCATCCTTCCAGCGAAACAGACCGCCGCTGGACTGCGCCCGCTTCGGCGCTTCATTCGTCCCCGAGATGAAGTAAATTCCGGAGAGCAAGTGGACGAAGAGATCGCCGGCCAGCCCTTCGCCGTAGTCGGCAAAGCAGCGCCAGCGGAAGAATCGCGCCGCATCGAACGGCCGATTGGGCGCGCCCTCGAGGAATGCATTCCAGTCGATGGTTTGCTCGTTCGCGTCCGGCGGAATCGGATAGACCCACGCCCCGCTCGCCGAGTTGCGGTCCGACGAGCCTTCGATAAAGAACACATCGCCAAGCGCTCCCGACGAATACAACTGACGCGCTTTTTCATAGATGATCGAACTTACCCGCTGGCTTCCCACTTGCATAATGCGATTATTCTTTCGCACCGCTTCCACCATAGCGAAGCCATCTTCCACCGAATGCGACATCGGTTTCTCGCAATACACGTCCTTACCCGCGGCGCAGGCATCCACCACAACCCGGCGGTGCTGATGGTCGGGCACGGCAACAATCACCGCATCGACATCTTTGCGATCGAGGATCTCTTTATAGTTGCGGGTTGCCGGGATTTCTTTTTGCACGGCTTCCTGCGCTGCCTCGTGCCGGCTATCGTAAAGATCGCACACTGCGACGCACTCAGCGCCCGGCACCACCAGCGACGCCGCGAGCAACTCGCATCCGCGGGTACCGGTGCCGATCGACGCGAACCGGACTCGGTCACTCGGCGCACCCGCGCGAGCCTCACCCCACATTGCAGCCGGTTCCAGCAGTGTTATCTTCGCCGCAACTCCCGCGGCCACGGAGCCGGCGCCAATGCGCATGAACTTGCGGCGTGTTAAAGAGTCCATTCTGTCCCATCCTTCTTCTCGATGTTTCTCCAGCACCGCGGCTCCACCACGGCGCGGCGTAGCGACGCAAATAGAGCCGACTATTTGGCTGATGACTGGGGCAGCAGAATCCTACGTCTTGCGAAACAGGCAAGTCAATCTCGGTTGGAGCGCGGGCGGGTGCAGCGCGGAGCACGGTGTTATCCTAGTCGGAACGTCGCCACAATGAGGCTGTAACCTTCATGTCCGATCCAGTCATCTCCAACTCAGGCAGTGCAGACACCCAATCTGTTAACGCATCCGAAGAATCGTTCAAAGACATTCTTTCGCAGTTCGAGAGAAGCAAAACGCGCAAGCCCGCGGAAGCTGGAAAAGGCCGCGAAGGCACGGTCATTGCGGTCACCGTCGACTCGGTGCTCGTCGATATCGGGTACAAAACCGAGGGCATTTTGCCGTTGTCAGTCTTTCAAAGCGTGGGCAAAAGCGTGGCGCCCGGCGACAGGCTTGCGGTGTCGATCAAGGGGCGCGATCCGGAGGGCTATTACGAGCTCAGCCTCGGGAAGATCGAGCAGCCAAAGGATTGGGCTTCGTTGCAAAAAGCCTTCGCCGAGAAGACGACAATCGTGGGCACGGTCACCGGGGTGGTGAAAGGCGGCCTCAGCGTGGATGTCGGCGTGCGCGCTTTTCTTCCGGCTTCGCGCAGCGGTACGCGCGATGCTGCCGAGATGGAAAAGCTGGTGGAACAAGAGATCCGCTGCCGTATCACCAAGCTCGATGAAGCGGATGAGGACGTCGTGGTGGACCGCCGCGTCGTCGCTGAAGAAGAAGAGCTTGCGGAGAAAGACCGCCGCTACTCCGAGGTGAAGGAGGGCGAAACGCTGCACGGTACGGTTCGAAGCTTGATGGATTATGGCGCGTTCGTCGCGATTGGCAGCGTCGACGCGCTGCTGCATGTCAGCGATATTTCCAGGAGCCGCGTGAGCAAGCCGGCGGACGTTCTCACCGTTGGACAAGAGGTGGAAGTCAAAGTTTTAAAGATTGATTCCGAGCGGCGGCGCATTTCTGTCGGCATGAAGCAACTGGAGCCCGACCCGTGGGATACCGCTACGGCAAAGTACAAACTTGGCGAACGCGCTCGGGGCACGGTGACGCGCGTGATGGATTTCGGCGCATTTGTGGAACTTGAACCTGGCGTCGAGGGTCTGATTCACGTCTCGGAGATGTCGTGGGGAAAGAAATTGAAGAGCGCCAGCACGATCGTGAAGCCGGGTGAGACGGTCGATGTCGTGATTCTAGGAGTGAGCATTGGCGAGCGCCGCATTTCCCTTGGTCTGAAACAGGCGCTGGGAGATCCCTGGGCCGATGCCGCGCAACGCTTCGCTGCCGGTTCGGTGGTCGAAGGGCCAGTCGTCAGCATCATGAAGTTCGGCGCCTTCGTGCAGCTTACGGAGGGCGTAGAAGGCATGATTCATGTCAGCGAGATGAGCGCCGAGAAGCACATCAACCATCCGCAAGACGTGCTCAGGCTTGGACAAGTTGTGAAGGCTCAGGTGCTCGCCGTCGATACTGAGAAGCGGCAGTTGCGCCTGAGCATGAAGCAATTAGTTCCGAGCGGACTGGATGAATACATCGTCGAACACAAGGAAGGCGACGTGGTCACGGGCCGAGTTGTCGACACCTCGGATGGTCATGCCAGCGTAGAGCTTGGCGAGGGCATACGAGCGAAGTGCCGCCTCGCGGGCATGGCAGCGGAAAGCAAACTTCGCAACGAACCGGCTCCATCATCTTCGAAGCCCGATTTGTCCTCGCTTGGCTCCATGCTGCAGGCACGATGGAAGGGGAACGCACCTGCGGGGGCGACTAAAGCCGAACTCGTCAGCGCCGGACAGATTCGCAAGTTTCGCATCGCGAAGATCGATCCGGCTGCGAAAAAGATTGAACTGGAGTTAGCGTAGTTCGGTAGTCGCACATCCGATCACCGTGCGGTCCGGCGTTACAACTCATTTCGCCTTTTGCTCCGCGATCCATTTATTGGTGCGCGCCTCCAGCATATCCAGCGGAAGTGTTCCGCCGTTAAGCATCTCATCGTGGAAGGTGCGTATGTCGAACTTCGGTCCCAACTCTTTTTGCGCGCGTTCTCTTAGTTCGCGGAACTTGAGCTGGCCAAGTTTATAGCTCAGGGCTTGTGCAGGCCACGCAATGTAACGGTCCGTCTCTGACTGGATGGTCGGCTCGTCAACCGCGCCGCTCTTGCGGAAGAACTCCACTACCTGATCGCGAGACCATCCTTTCGAGTGGATTCCGGTATCGACTACGAGGCGGACCGCGCGAAAAAGTTCGGAGGACAGACGGCCATAGTCTGAGACGGGGTCTTGATAGAAACCGACTTCTTTGCCGAGTTGCTCAGCGTAGAGCGCCCAGCCTTCGACGTACGCATTGAAGCCGAGACTGTGCAGCCGGAACTTGGGCAATCCGGTGAGCTGCTGCTGCACGGATAATTGCATATGATGTCCGGGAATGCCTTCGTGGTAGGCGATTGCCTCGTCATCGATCAACGATCGTTCGGCGAAATTTGACGTCGCAACAACAACCCGGCCGGGCCGCTTGCCATCCGGCGTGCCGGTCACGTAATGCGTTGCCGCGGCAGCCTGGAATGCCGGTATCGCTTCCACCGTGACCGGAGACTTGGGCAGCAGCGTGAAAAGCTCGGGAAGCTTCGGCTCCATCTGCGCGATATAGTGGCGGAAATCATCGAGAATCTGATCGGCTGAGGTCGGAATATATTTTGGATTGGTCTTGAGTGAAGCTCGAAACGAAGCGAGGTCAGCGAAGCCTTCTTTTTTTGCAATCGAAGTCATCTCGGCTTCGATACGGTCGATCTCGCGCAGGCCCAGTTGGTGTATTTCGTCCGGAGTCATCCGGGTGGTAGTCCGTGCGTAAATGTTGTTCTGGTAGCGCTTCTCGCCGTCCGGTAACGAGGTGATCGAGAGCGTGGTACGGCCTTGCGGCGCGTATTCCGTCTGAAGGAAGGCAGCGAAGGTTTTGTAAGCCGGAATTACGTCAGAGTTGATGGCGTCGGTGATTTGCTGCGTCAGGCGTTTCTGATCTTCCGGCGAGATGCTCGCAGGATACTTTTTGGTTGGGAGGAGAAACGGATCGGAATCGATGATGCCCTGGCATTGGACGGGCAGCTTCTCGATCAGAAATCGTACGGGCATGAGCTTGTCTTTCATGCCGGCGCGAAGCACTTCCGTGGTTTGGTTGAGTACGCGTGGAATCTGGTGAAGACGAGCGATGTAGTCTTCGTAATGCTTCACCGAGTCGAAGGGGACGGAGAGCGGCAAATCCGCGAGGTTGGTATGGACGCCGTTTTGCTGGTTGATCGGCATCTCATATTCTTTAAGGTCGAAGTCAGCGATGCGCTGCTTGAGGACGCGAGCGAGCAGGTCGTGCGAGAGCTGGTCCTGATCAGAGAAGCCGGTCGTGGGGATGGCTTCGAGTCGCGCCAGGAAATCCTCGTCGGTCTTGTGACGATGGGCGATGGCGTCGAGCGAGTACTCGGCGAGCTTGTCATTGTAGCGATAGTCGCCGTAAGAGGTGGCGCGCTCAGGAAAGTTGCGGAGATCGGCCTCATACTGCTCTTCGAAAAGAGCATTCTGCGCGGCGACGCGGTCGGCAACGGGCTTGGGGTTCTGAGCGGAGACAGAGACAGTCAGGACAAATAGAAAAAATAAGCTTAGGGGATGGCGCATAGTGTATGCAGCCTACCAGAAGGAATCGCGGTCGCGCGAGTCGTAGCGCTGATTGGCTGGCTAGGAGCGGAGTGTAGCTCGCGATGGAGAGCGAAAGGAACGGCTGGCAAAAGAATACAATGCTTTCGAACAGGTAAGAAATCTACGAGACAAGCGATCTCATGCAAGCACAACTGGGACACAAGGAATCCGAGATCATGAGCTTTCTCCATTCGCACATATTCGATCCCATTCTCCAATCGCCACAAGCTTCGGAAAAGCTCAAACAGGGAGTCAGGTACACAATCATGCGGATGGAGCAACTAGATGCCGAACGCATGGTCCAGTATTACTGGTCGGCCATTGTGGGGACTGAGCGCAGCATCGGATTCGCAGCCCTGATGCGGCAAGAAGGCTTTTCCCGATTCGAAGAGACTCTTGAGGAGTTTCGAGTTCGGTTTAACGATGATTTCCTGCGAAAACCGTAGTGAAGAACTAATGGAGAAACTGAAGCTTCTTCCCGAAGTGTTACAGGCCGACCCGCGCAACTCCCTTTTTGTGCTGCTGGAGACGCTGAAGCCTATCACAATCGAGGAGCAGCATGCGGAGATCGCGGAGGCTGCGTTGGAGTCCCAAGTTCCAGAGGACGTTCGTAGCTATTTTGCAACGATCCAGAATGTGTGCCTCTATGCGTGGTTCGCATACGATTTGTACAGTGTTGTCGACTTCTTGTGCTACACAGCCGTCGAAATGGCTTTACGACACAGACTGCCTTATACGGGAACTGGCAAGGACAAACGAGCATTGCAGAATCTGATGGACGAGGCCGTCAGTAAGAAACTCATACGAGACAAGGCGTTCAGCAACGTTCTTATAATGCGGCAAAACCTAGCTCGCGACATCCGGTTTCGCCGGGCCACTGGCGGGAAGTTTCCTAGGTCAGCGATGCCCAAAAGCAACTATGCTGCCGTGCTGCAAGGAACCATACCGAGACTTAGGAACCACTTTGCTCATCCACGAAGCCATACGATTCTGTTTCCCGGTGCAGCAATGTCGCAGCTACGCATAACGTCGGAGCTTATAAACTCGTTGTTTACACCCTAGCGCCGGTTCGCTCAGGCGTCGCTATCTGCGAGGGTTGCTTCATGCAGTTTACGTAAAATACATCGCGGCCAGTCTTTGAGATTCTGAAAATCGGCATTTGAGAAACAATAACCTAAATCTACTATTGAACCTCCCTTCCTAGCCGTGGGATCATTCTGCCCTTACGTTTTAGCCGGTCCCACAAATGGGGTGGGATTCCTATGACAGCCAGTCACACTATGCCTGACGTCGCCACGGCCTCGGCTCGAGGTGAGGGCTTGCTCCAAAGACTCAACTCCCAATGGCACGAACGCGCGCTCCAGGTATTTATGTTTATCGTGCTCGCTCACTGGGCAGAACACCTCTTTCAGGCCTACCAGATTTATGTGATGGGATGGCCGCGTCCGAAGGCCAATGGTCTCCTCGGCTTGTGGTACCCGTGGCTGATCAAATCAGAGACTCTCCACTATGGTTATGCTCTGGTGATGCTGATTGGCATCTGGTTCCTGCGAAAGGGTTTTACGGGAGTTTCGCACACCTGGTGGATGGTGGCGTTCTGGATTCAGTTCTGGCACCACATCGAGCATTTCCTTCTGATTTACCAAGCGACCACTCACCACAATTTCTGGGGAAGGCCCGTGCCTTGCAGCGTTTTGCAATTGGTCTTTCCCAGGGTTGAACTCCATCTGTTCTACAACTCGATCGTGTTCATTCCCATGGTGATTGCCATGTACTACCATATGTTTCCGCCCGTCCATGAAAAGGAGCGGGCAAACTGCACTTGCGCCTGGCACCGGAATGAATTGCCCAGCGCAGCCTGATCTGTGGTGGATGGGGATCAGTTGTGTTAAGGGCTGTCGCCTCGTCTTGGTGATCGTCGCGATTGGCGTCGGGGTTTGTTGTCACAGGCCGCCCAATACCTCGAGGGGCGTAACGGTCGATTTTCAGATCAAGCCGAAGCCGGTACGGGTCGGTCCCGTCGTTATCTGTTTTACGTTGACCGATGCGGTGAACCATCCAGTGACCGGAGCTCAAATCGAAGTCGAAGGCGATATGTCACACGCCGGCATGAGTCCTGTGTTTGCGCAAGCCAACGAGGTGCATCCGGGCCGCTATGAGTCCCCACTTTCCCTCGCGATGGCCGGAGACTGGGTGATACTGTTGCACGGCGCGCTGCGCAATGGTGAAAAGCTGGAACGGCAATTCGATGTAAGGGATGTCCGGCCCAATTAGGCGAGTTGTGAATCAAACATCCATCCCGTCCGAAGAGAATCTTGACCCAACGCCCTTTGATCTGATGAAGGTTCCGGTACTGGGCCCTCTATTCCGTTGGCGCTATGCCCGCCCTTTTCTTCAGGCTCCTCTGCTCCTTATTAGTGTGGTCATGATCCTGCACGGATTGTTCGGCCCATCTCTGGCGCCGAAGAACCTTGCAACCACGCTGAGCTGGCTGCATTTTCGCGGGATTCTCGTGCTGGTTCTGTTGTGCGCCGGAAATTTTTTCTGTCTAGCTTGTCCGTTCATGCTGGTGCGTCAGGTGGCGCGACGCTTTTTTCGGCCCAGATTTACGTGGCCGCGGGCGCTGCGAAACAAGTGGGTTTCGGTTGCGCTGTTCGTTCTCATCCTGTTCACGTACGAACTATTCGACCTCTGGTCTTCGCCGTGGTGGACGGCATGGCTCATCATCGGCTACTTCCTGAGCGTGCTCGTGGTGGACGGGCTCTTCAAGCACGCCACATTCTGCAAATTCGTTTGCCCGATCGGCCAGTTCAACTTCGTCGCCTCCACACTTTCTCCATTCGAAGTGAAGGTGCGGGACCAGGACGTCTGCACGCGATGCCTCACCAAAGACTGTATTCGCGGCAGGCGCGATGCGACTTCCGATCTGGTTGTAATCCGCGGCTGCGAACTGGCGTTATTTCAGCCGCGAAAAGTCGGGAACATGGATTGCACCTTCTGTCTCGACTGCATCCATGCCTGCCCGCATGACAACGTTGGGATATTGAGCCGCTTGCCGGGAAGTGAACTGCTGAGCGATTCCTTGCGCTCCGGGATCGGCTATTTCTCCCGCCGCAAAGATCTCGCCGCGTTGGCGGTGATCTTTGCCTTTGGCGCGCTGTTGAACGCTTTCGGCATGGTGAGTCCGGTCTACGCAGTCGAAAATTGGCTCGGCAAAGTGTTGCACGTAAGCCATGAGGTGCCTGTCCTCGGGCTAATCTTCGCAGCCTTTCTGATTCTGGAACCAGTGCTGTTACTGGGGAGCGCCGGCTTGTTGACGCAAGCCTGGGGCGGAGTGCAGCGCGCGTTCCTACCGCTCGTCGTTCGTTATTCCTACGGGCTCGTTCCGCTGGGCTTTGGCATGTGGCTCGCGCACTATGGTTTTCACTTTCTGACCGGACTTTATACCATCATTCCTGTGACCCAGAACTTCTTGGCGAGCCTAGGTTTCCCGTTTCTGGGGGAGCCGCGTTGGACCCTCACAGGCTTGCCTGCGAATGCTGTACAAGTCATCGAAATCGGATTCCTTGTGCTCGGTTTTGTAGGATCGCTTGCAGTGACTCACGGTTTGGCCGATGAGGATTTCCCAGCCAACGCGTTGCGAGCGTTCATTCCATGGGCAGTGGTTTGTGCGGTACTCTTCGGTGCGTCACTGTGGCTCATCTTCCAGCCCATGGAAATGCGCGCCACGCTGATGAGTGGTTAGTAAGAATCGGACGAACGTCCTAATGCTGAACCGTTCCATCTCGATTGCACGACCGCTAGCCACGGCCGCACTGACGCTGCTGCTCGCGTCGCCCGCGAGAGCGCACAACGGACCTCCGTTTCCGATCATCGAGAATCACCGGATGGCAGGCTGTGTCATCTCTCTATGGACCCATCCCGATATTGGCACTGGAACGTTTTTTGTTCTCGTCGATCCGGTTCCAGGAGGCAAAATTCCAGACGGCCTGAAAGTGGAGATCGGCATTCAACCGGAAAGTGGCCGTCTCGCCGAAGTCGTCTACCCTGCGGTTCGCGAGGACAGCCGAGGGCAGGTAGAATACAACATTTCGGCTCAATTTGATCGCGATGAGTTCTATCGCGTGCGGCTCATCTTGCGCAGCTCGCGAGGAACGGAAGAAGCGCTTTCGCGCGTCGAAGCGACTCCCCCCGGATACGGGCGATGGGATCTTTTGCTCTACCTCTTACCCTTTCTGGCTGTCGGATTTTTGTGGTTTCGGGGCTTGTGGCGGCGTCGCCGCTACAAAAAACAAAAACAGGAGCTTGCGGGCCGCATGATATCTGCGCGCCGCGTCTAACCATGCGCATTGATCGATGGTCCGGTTTTCAAACCGCAATTCTTTTTTCGCTCGCGGGAGCGCTGACCGTGCTCTTTGTCGGCTGCCATTCGGCACCCAAATTCCCCGCGAAGAATTCAAAGGCCTATGCAAGTGTCGTCTCGGCATTTTATGTCGGTCTCTCAGCGTTGCAAGTGGGTGACGACGTCCACGCAGAAAGCAAGTTGTCGGAAGTGACACATTTAGTGCCCGGAGAGCCGGCTGGTTGGGCCAACTGGGGCATCCTTGCACTGCGCCAGAGAAACTATGATGCAGCAGCGCAACGATTTCAGCAGGCGCACGATCTGGCTCCGAAGAACGACCAGATTTACAGCCTCATGGGATTGCTTGAGAGCCAGCGCGGCAATTCGACCCAGGCGCTGGCTGACTTGCGGCAGGCGGTCGCGCTGAATCCACAAAATTTGCGCGCGCTTTATCAGCTTGCCGAAGAAACCGAGCGGCAGGCAGCTGGCGACAGCGAAGCTGAATTTCAGCGGCTCATGCAAAAGATTCTCGCGGCGCAGCCGAACAATCTCGCCGCTCTGCTCGAGCTGAGCCGCATCGCCGCGAAACAAGGCGACGCCGCCACTGTAAAATCGACGGTCGCGCGAATTAGCTCGCAGTCTTCGAACTGGCCCCCTGAAGTGCAACGCCAGTTGGCCGCAGTCCAGGCAGCGATCGTTGGTGGCGATCTTCGTTCTGCCGCAATGCAAACGACGTTTCTGCGCAATGTCCTGATGCGCGTGCCCGATTATCGTCTCAGCCTCCGAGCCATCAAAGCCGCTCCGGGAGAAGAGGCCGAGCCCTTTACTCATTTCTTATCGCTTGAAACTCCTGTCTTCCGTCCTGCGCCGCCGGACCTGGCTTTGTCGTTTAATCCGCAGCCGTTGCCGAATCCCGATGGCGCTCACTGGAGTTGGATCGGAGCAATTTCGCTCGGAAGCGCGGGCGTTCCGATCGTCGCAGAAGCTAATGGGCGTGTCGTGCAGCTGTCGAGCGGAGCGAAATTTCCGTTCCCCGGAGGTCCGTCCGGCGTCCCGCCACAAGCTGACTCGGTTGTGCCCGTCGATTTCAACTACGATTTCAAGACCGATCTAGTCCTCGCCGGTGCAGGTGGCGTGCGCCTGATGCGCCAGGACAGTCCAACCGCCTTCACCGATGTGACCGCGCAGAGCAAGCTGCCGAAGCCCGTGACCAACGCTGCTTACACCGAAGCCTGGGCGGTTGACATTGAAGCGGACGGCGACCTCGACATCGTCCTCGGATCCAAAGGTGCCCTTCCGACCGTTCTGCGAAATAACGGCGACGGCACGTTCCTCGCGATCCATCCCTTCACCGGAATCTCCGGTCTGGACGGCTTCGCCTGGGCCGATTTCGATGGCGACGGCAATCCGGACGCTGCCATCATCGACGGCGCCGGCCATCTTCACGTCTTTATGAATGAACGCCAGGGACAGTTTCGTGAACGGCCGGTGCCGCCTAGCATTTCCTCCGTGAAAGCAATCGCCGTTGCCGACGCTAACAATGATGGTGTTCTCGATCTGCTGGCCGTCGAGGCGGACGGCGCCATCCTGCGAATCTCCGACAAGAACGAAGGCGAAAGTTGGGAGAAGGCCGAAATCGCGCGAGTCCCGGACGCGGCCAACAATCTTGCCGGCGACGTGCGATTGAAGGTGGCGGATTTGGATAACAATGGCGCGCTCGATTTGCTTCTTGCACCCGCGTCGTCGCTTTCGGCGAAGAGTTCAAACGGTTCGCTGATCTGGCTCGGCGACGAACAGGGAAAGTTCGTGTTGCTGAAGCCGACGACCACGCCGGCGCTGCTATTAGACGTTGCTGATTTGAACGGCGACGGCAAGCTTGATCTGGTCGGTCTTTCTCCCGACGGCGCGCCGCTGCTCAGCGTCAATCAGAGTTCGAAGAATTATCACTGGCAAGTAGTGCGGCCGCACGCGGTGCAGGCGGTCGGGGACCAGCGCATCAATCCCTTCGGCGTCGGCGGAGAAATCGAAGTCCGCTCCGGGTTGCTCGTGCAGAAGCAGCCGATCACCGGCCCCTTGCTTCATTTCGGTTTAGGAGAACAGACTGAGGCCGAGGTCGTGCGCGTAGTGTGGCCGAACGGCACGGTTCGCGCCGAGTTTGGCGTGAAGGCGGACCAGGACGTCGTGACCGAACAGCGCCTCAAAGCCTCCTGTCCGTTCTTGTTTGCCTACAACGGAAAGCAAATGGAATTCGTGAAAGACGCGGTTCCGTGGGGCTCCGCCATTGGTTTACGCATCAATACGCTCGGGTCCGCGCAAATCGCGGCTACGGGAGAGTGGTACAAAATCGGCCGCGAACAACTCGTGCCGCACGATGGCTATTACGACATCCGCGTTACAGCGGAGCTTTGGGAAGTCTACTACTACGACTATCTGGCGCTCACTGCCATCGATCATCCTGTGGGAACGGAGATTTTCGTCGATGAGCGCTTCGTGATTCCGCCGGTGAAACTTGGCATCACAATTGTCTCGACTCCACATGACATTGCCCACGCCACGGACGACACGGGCCAGGACGTTACCGACATCGTGCGTACGCTTGACGGAAAAGCCCTTGCCAGCTTTGGACGCGGCCAGTATCAGGGAATCACGCGGGATCACTATCTAGAAGTGGACCTTGGCGACGATGCTCCGAAAAACGGTCCCCTTTATCTGATTGCACAGGGATCGATTCACGATACCGAGTCGTCGGTGAATGTCGCCATCACGCAAGGCAGCCGCTGGCACGCGCATGGGTTGAGCCTGGAAGTCCCGGATGGCCACGGTGGCTGGGTTACGGTACAAAACAATCTGGGCTTTCCTGCGGGCCGTAAGAAGACGATTCTATTCAATCTGGCCAACATATTTCGGCCGGGCACTCCGCGCCGGGTTCGAATACGCACCAATCTGGAAATCTACTGGGACGCGATCCATTGGGCGCGGGGCGCGCCAGACACTCAACTGAAGACTGTAACTCTGAATCCCAGCGTGGCCGATCTGCATTATCGCGGATATTCTGTGATGCACATGCCGGAGTTGGCGCGAGCGCCCGAAGTCCCTGACTACAGCGTGATCGAAGGAACCAAGCAGCGCTGGCGCGATCTCATCGGCTATTACACCCGTTATGGCGACGTCCGCGAGTTATTGAAGACCATCGACGACCGCTACGTGATCGTGAACTCCGGCGACGAACTTTCCATGCGCTTTGCCGAGGAGCCGCCGCCCCTGCCGGGATGGGTGCGCGATTTTGTCATCAAAGGCGATGGCTGGATCAAAGACGGCGATTACAACTCAACATTCTCGAAAACCGTACTGCCATTGCCCTATCACGCCAAGAACGAGTACACGACGCGTCCTGGCGCTCTTGAAGATGAGTGGGTGTACCGTCAGCATCCGGAAGACTGGAAAAACTACCACACTCGATACGTGACGCCGGAAGTCTTCAAGAACGCATTGCGCAATCGCAGTGCGAGCGAACCGGTCAGGAGTGCGCAGCCCCAATGACCAGCAATCGCATTGCGAGAGTTCTTCTCACCTTTTTTTTTGTCGGTCTGATACTCACGCCGCTTGTGATCAAGCAGATTTCAGCGCGGCGCGATCTCAACCGTTCGGGCGCCGACGCCGAAACAGCTCTTGCTCGTCACGGCTTCTACTTGCAGGAAGTCTCTCACGCGTCCGGAATTAACTTTGTTCACCAAGCCCCCGAGCTTGATCCTAAACTCGAGCCCATCATGCCGGAAGTGGCATCGATGGGCGCCTCTGTGTCGATCGTCGATTTCGATCACGACGGCTGGCCCGACATCTACGTCGTCAACAGCGCGATTGGCAGCAAGAACGCGCTTTACCGGAACATGCACGACGGTACTTTCAAAGATGTAGCGGGCGAACTCGGCATTGCCGACGTCAACCAGCCCGGCACCGGCGTCTCCACCGGTGCGGTGTGGGGAGACTACGACAACGACGGCTATGAAGATCTATTCCTGATCAAATGGGGACGCCCCGAGCTTTATCACAATGATCAGGGTCACGGATTCACGCGCGTGACCGACCAAGCCGGGCTGCCGCGCTGGATCAACGCCAATACCGCTATATGGTTTGACTACGATGGCGACGGGCTGCTCGATCTCTTCGTCGGGGGCTACTACTCTGAAGACATCGACCTCTGGCATCTCACCACCACGCGCATCATGCCCGACAGTTTCGAGTATGCGAAGAACGGCGGGCGCAAATATTTGTTTCACAATCTCGGCAATGGAAAGTTTGAGGAAATCAGCGCTAAAGTTGGCATCGACAGCCATCGCTGGGCTCTGGCCGCTTCGGCCGCAGACCTGCGCGGCACGGGGCATCCCGATCTATTTGTATCCAACGACTACGGAGTTTCGGAACTTTATTTCAACGATGGCAAGCAATTCCACGAAGTCGGCAAGCAGACCGGCATCGGGTTCGCGCCCAAGAGCGGGATGAATGCCGCCTTCGGCGACATTTTGAATCAGGGGCAATATGCAGTGTACGTTTCGAACATTTCCGAAGAAGGTGTTCTGATCCAAGGAAACAACTTGTGGGTGCCGAAGCCTGGAACTGCCGGCGACGCGATTCAATACGAAAACCTCGCGCGCGATTTCGGTGTGGAGCTCGGCGGCTGGAGTTTCGGAGCTCAGTTTGGCGACTTGAACAACGACGGAACTCTCGATCTTTACTTGGCAAATGGCTACATTTCACTCGGCCGCAATCGTAGCTACTGGTATGACTTCTCCAAAGTGGCCGGGGGCAATAGCACGATCATCGGAGACGCGAAAAACTGGCCGGCATTTGAAGGCCGCAGTTTGTCTGGATATCAGAACAAGCGCGTCTGGCTGAACGACGGCACCGGCAAGTTCATCGATGTCGCCCAAGCCGTGGGCGTCACCGACACTTATGATGGTCGTGCCGTGGCTTTCGCTGACCTGTGGAACCGCGGAGTGCTCGACGTGGTCGTCGCCAATCAGAAAGGACCGCTGCTGGTTTACAAGAATACTGTTGCGTCCGCAAACCAGTGGGTCGAGTTTCAGTTGGAAGGAACGGTGAGCAATCGCTGCGCGATCGGCGCAAAGGTTACTCTGTACTGGAACGGCCAGATGCAGGCGCAGGAGGTTTCCGGAGGAACCGGCTTCGCCGCACAGAACGATCGCCGCCTACATTTTGGGCTGGGCAAGAATCCGAAGATCGAAAAAGCCGTCATCCGCTGGCCCTCCGGCAAAGTTCAGACGATCGACCTACCTGCTCCCAACCAGATGCATAAAATCAAGGAGCCTGTATGAGCTCAAGCGGCGGAACGATCGTGCCCGCGAAGGCGTCTGTCCATAGAAAACCGCGGATCAGTCTCGACAACCGCTACGTAGCGCCCGCATTCATCACATGCATCCTGCTTGTAGGACATTTGTCGTTTGGAATTCTTGAAAGCTATCCGAAGACGTTGCTCGCGATCGTAACCAGCATCGCGTTGGAACTGGCGCTGGGGCGAATCTTCTTGCACAAGTGGTTGCATCCTGCCAGCGCTTACATTTCTGGAATCAGCGTCGGCATTCTGGTTCGCTCCCCTGCTTATTGGCCCTATGCTCTGTGCGCTGCGATCTCTATCACATCTAAGTACGTGCTACGCGTGAAGGGCCGCCACATCTGGAATCCCTCAAACTTCGGCATCTCCGTTATGTTGTTCCTTGCCGCCGACACGGTGGCGAGCCTGAGCATTCAATGGGGCAACTACCTATTACCCATGCTGGTGATCTGGGTGCTGGGCTCGGTGATCATCGCGCGCCTCCATCGTTTTCACATCACGGGTATTTACGTAGCATCCTTTCTCGCGTTCGCGTTTCTGCGCAGCTGGATGACCGGCAGTCCTTGGCAGTCCGAGGTCGCTCCGATCACGGGGCCGATGTATCAGCTGTTCATTTTTTTCATGATCACCGATCCCAAAACCACAGTTCGATCCAAGCGCGGACAATGCATTGTGGTGTTTCTGGTAGCACTGCTGGAAATGGTGCTGCGGCTGCGGCAAGTGGTCTATGCCCCGTTCTACGCGCTTTTCATCGTTGGACCGGCGGCCATGCTGGTGGAGATTTGGCTGGATTCACGCCGCGAGAATTCGGCAAAGGCGGTTGCCGCGTAGTGAGCGCCGCTTGCTCCAACAGAACTTTCAGAGCAGGCCGACGCTGGGTGCTGTGCCTGATTGCGGGCATCTCGCTGCTAGTGGCATGTAAAAAAGCGCCTACGAACGAGCCGCCAACCGCGCCGGTAGCCGCCACTCACCCAACGCCGTCAGCTCCCGATTCCAATCACGCTACAACACCGATTGTGCCGAGCGAAAACGCCGTTGCTCCGGCGCATCCCTCGGGGCCCATCGAGTTCACTGACATCACTGCGCAAGCCGGTATTCACTTCAAACACAACTCGGGCGCGTTTGGAAAGAAATACCTGCCAGAAACGATGGGCAGCGGCGTCTGCTTCATCGACTACGACAACGACGGCTGGCAGGACATTCTGCTGATTAATTCGATGGACTGGCCGGGACACAAAACCGGCAACTCCTATCCCGCCCTCTATCACAACAACAAAGATGGCACGTTTACCGACGTGACCCGGCAGGCCGGACTGGCGGTCGAAATGTACGGACTCGGCTGCGCCGTCAGCGACTACGACAACGACGGATACGACGACATCTATATCACCACTGTTGGCTCCAATCACCTGTTTCGCAACCTTCACAACGGCAAGTTTGCTGACGTGACCGCTAAAGCAGGCGTTGCCGCCCCGGGATTCTCCGCCAGCGCCGTCTGGTTCGACTACGATAATGACGGCAAGCTCGATCTCTTCGTCACCCACTACATCGAGTGGTCCATCGATAGCGATCAATATTGTTCGCTCGACAACAAGAACAAGTCTTATTGCACTCCGCAGAGATTTAAGGGACAAAGCTCCACGCTCTTCCACAACAAAGGCGATGGAACGTTTGAGAATGTGACGAAGAAGGCAGGCCTCTACGACCCGACCGGTAAGGCGCTCGGCGTTGCAATGCTCGACTACGACAACGACGGCTGGATAGATCTCTTCATCTCCAACGACACCGAGCCCAACAAGCTCTACCACAACAACCACGACGGCACCTTCACCGACGTCGGAGTCGCTGCGGGACTGGCCTATGGCGAGGCTGGAACAGATCGAGCCGGCATGGGCACCGACGCCGCCGACTACGACAATTCCGGCTGGCAAAGTGTGGTCCTCGGCAACTTCACGAACGAGAGCATGTCGCTCTATCACAACGACGGCTCCGGACTCTTCACCGACGAGGCGCCCAGAACGGGCATCGCGACCATCTCGAACAAATCGCTCACCTTCGGCACATTTTTCTTTGATTACGACCTCGACGGATTTCCCGATATTCTCGCCGTCAACGGCCATGTCTCCGACGACATCAGCGTGGTGCAACCGAACGTGAAGTACGCCCAGCCACCGCATTTGTTTCGCAATCTGGGCAAAAACAAATTTGAGGAAATGACGGCAAAGGTAGGATCCGCGTTGCCGCGGCCAATCGTCGGCCGGGGCGCGGCCTACGCCGATATTGACAACGACGGTGATCTCGACCTGGTGATCACCGCCAACAAGGGTCCTGCTCGATTGCTACGCAACGACAATGGGAACAAGAACGACATGCTGCGCGTGAAGACCATCGGCACGCGCTCGAACCGCGACGGCATTGGCGCCAAAGTCACAGTGAAGACCGCGAACGGCACCCGTCTGTTCGCGATGGTGAAAACGGGATCGAGCTACTTATCGCAGAGCGAACTACCGTTGACCTTCGGCTTGGGCAAGCCAGAAGCCGGTAAGGCCGTGAGTGTGGAAATTGTCTGGCAGAGCGGCCACAAAGACTATGTCCCGAACGTCAAGGCAAATCAATTCATCACCGTTCAGGAAGGCAAAGGGATTGTCGCGGCACAGCCGCTGCCGTTTATTCGCTAACTTCGCCACTCACTTGGCCGCCAGTCAACGTTCGCTTCGTAGCAGTTGGCAATTGGCCATTTAGCAGAACAGGTTGGGCAGGATTCGTTGCCGCGACGGGTTGCGCTAATTGCGAATTGCTAACTGCTGGGCCTGCTGCCTTTCCCAACGTTATCGTAGAACTCTCCCGTCGCCTAACGAACGATTGTAGTCACAATTAATCAGCCGCCATCTCCTGCACTTCCGGCTGTTCGATTGGCTCCAACGCCACGGACCCGCGTAGTTCAGTTTCCAAGGCCGCCAGCCGAGCTTCGATTTCCTCTGCGGCTTTGCGCTTACGAATGACTTCGTCACGATACCTGCGCAAGAAGTAGTCGATCGTCTCTACGCGGATCTTGATTGAGCCCGTGGGTTTATTTTCATCGAGATCTTTAAAGCAGAAGTACGGCGTGCCAGACTCTTCGATGATTCCCTCAACCACGCCATAAATGGGCGCATCGTGCCCGCATTTGAAGCTGGAAATCTCCAGCGCCACCAAGTTCGGATGCCGCGCTGTGAACTTCGCGGCCCACACTTTGTGGTTCGTGCTGCACGAGTACGAGTTCTTCCAGGCATCGGTTATATCGAGAGGATGGCTGATCACCCCAGCGCGCACCTCGTCGCCGAACAGACGCTCCAGCATGTCCTCATCAAGCGGCAGCGTGTTCTGCGAAAAGATGGGGTAACCCAGCTTCTGGAATTCTTCCATGATCTCGTGATTAAGTCCGGGATCATGGTGATAGGGGCGACCCAGCATCACGATGCCGATGCGATCCTCGCGTTCAAGCTGGTCGAGCACCTGGCGCGCCTTGCGACGGATGCCGCTTTCGTAATCCTCCAGCGCCTTGTACCCGACCTCGATCGCGCGATCATTCTCCTCCTGCGACAATCCAAGGATTGGCTGCCATGCCTGGAGCATCTGGTGGGCAAACAATTTGCGATCCGCGAAATTCAACACCGGATCTACATACTTCACGTTGTGCTCAGCGAAAACATCATTCTCCTTCGTGAATGCCGCCTTCACCGTCTCCGGCGTTGCGGTCACTGTGGGGCAGGCATTCGCGCCGACAATTTTTACGAGGGGTGAAGTCAGCACGTCGTACATCGGGAAGAAGATGACGTCCAGCGGCTTCTTCCGATGTTTCTCCTGGATCAGGTTATAGACGTGAGAAATGCCGATTTTGGCAGGGAAGCACGGATCGATCGCGCCGCGGTTTGCTCCCGCTCGATACAGATCGGAAGCTGGTGTAGTCGGAATAAACGATGTTTTCCGGCTGTACTCCCAGACTCTCCAGGTATCCGTTGAACAGAGGCGCATAAGTGTAAATATTCAGCACGCGTGGAATTCCAACGCGAAGCTTCTTCCGTTTCTCCATGAGCGGGATGCGATCTTTCGCTGCCTTGTTCCAGAACTTTGCCACAGGAATGGGGTCGGCAACGCTCTTTGCGTTCACCGGCCGGAAAACCTCGTGCGCGGCGATGTCGACAAAGTTGGGGTGCTTGCCTTTGATCTCATCCAGGCCGGCCTTGATGTCCTTCATGTCGTTCAAGTCTTCGACCAGGCCTTTTTCGCAGGTTGCGATGATCAGCCGTTGCTCGCCATGCATTAACGGAACTTTTGTCACCTTCTGAATCGGCACGAAGGCTAGATCGTCTTTCGGAGCAGTTCGGATGTCGATAAAAGTACGCAAGCAATTGTTCTTGCAGAAATGGCAGCGCGTTTCTTCGTTGCGCGTGGTGCGGTACTGGATTTTCCGTACGGCGTCTAAACCGACGAACGTGGTTTGCTGGCCATTACGCCACAGGCGCAGCGATTCTGCCGCTGCGCCAATCGCGCCTGATTCACCGCAGAACTCGTGCACGATGATCTCGGGCTTTTTTCCGGCTGCGCGGAAGCTGTTGTTGATGAAATCGACTTCCGCTTTCACCACTGCCATGTTGTTCTGCGTTCCGCCCTGCAGCACAAAACGCGTGCCCAACGCAGCAAGATTGGGGATGCTGGCGACATAAAGGAAAACGTTCTTAGGCAGCACCGCCGCGAGACCCGCGAGGATTTCCTCGGCTCTCCAACCCTGGCGCTGAAAGTTAACGATGTCCGATTGCATAAACACGGCGCAGCCGTAGCCGAAGACGGGCATGGATTGGGCTGAGAATGCCAGATCGGCATATTGCTCCACGCCCAACCCAAATCCTTCGGCGGTGGACTGCAGAAAGTAGCCGTTGCCGGCCGAGCACTGCGTGTTCAGCTTGAAATCCTTTACCCGGCCGTTGTGCAGGATGATGATCTTGATGTCCTGCCCGCCCACATCGACGATCACATGCGGATCCTCGTAGAACTTGAGCGCCGATTCGGTGTGGGCGACGGTCTCGACCAGCGCCACGTCCGCGTGCAGAACGTCTTTCAAAATGTCCTTCGCATAGCCGGTCGTAGCAACGCCCAGCACCTCAAGCTTGGCATTCTGCGCCTCGACTTGGCCACGCAGATTCTCGAACATTTCAATCGTGTCCTGGATCGGATTGCCGTTTGAGAGCTGGTACGCCTTGCACAAAATGTCGCCGCGCTCATCCAGCAACACGGCCTTGGTGGAAGTCGACCCTCCGTCAATACCGATGAATCCACCGACCGTTTGACCCTTTTGAAACGTTGCGGGAGTGAACTTCTTGCGGCGGTAGGCTTCCTTGAATCCGTCGAGTTCTCCGTCTTTCGAAACCAAACCTTTCGCGCCCGACTTGGCCTTTTCCTCCTGCCGGCCGAACTCGATGTAGTACATGAGCTTATCGTAGCCCCGGTAGCAGCCGACACAATCGTCTTCGCTCTTGCCGAATTCAATCGCGCCCAGCGCGGCGAAGTATTGCGCGTTGTTTGGAACCTTGATCAGATCTTCCGGCTTGGCTCCATCGGGGATGGCAACCTTGCGCTCCTGCCACATTCGAGGAATATTCGCCTGCCAGGCCTCGCGCATGCCCTTGATGAAGCTGTTAGGACCGCCCAGCAGCAGCACGTGCGGCCGAAGCGTGTGGCCGCGCGTCAGCACGCTCAGGTTCTGCAACACAATGGCCTCGAACAGCGAAGCCATCAGTTCGTCTGCAGGCGTCCCAACTTTCTGCAAACTGTTGATGTCGGTCTCGGCAAATACTCCGCACTTGCCTGCCACCTTATGCAGCTTGATCCCGTGATAAGCCCTGCAGAGCCAGCTCGGCAGTGGGAATCTTCAGCTTCGCGTTGATTTTGTCGATGACGGCCCCGGTGCCGCCCGCGCACTTATCGTTCATCGAGGGGATTTTCTTCTTGCGCCCGGTCTCGTCGTCATCCTTGAATACGATGATCTTCGCGTCCTGTCCACCCAGCTCGATCACCGAATACACTTCGGGATGGAGCTTTTCGACCGCCAGTGACACGGCCGTGACCTCCTGCACAAACTTCGCGCCAATCTGATCGGCAATCCCGTTGCCGCCGGAGCCCGTCATGAACATCCGCGTGTTGTGCCGGTTGATTCCGACCTCCGCCTCCATGCGGCGCAAAAATTCCAAGGTCTTTTCTGGCTGCTTGGTCTCATGACGCTGGTAGTCCTGCCAGAGAATCTCGTCAGTCGTGGCATCTACCACTGTCGCTTTCACGGTGGTAGAGCCGACGTCAAGCCCAACGAGATATTGCGTGTGATGGTCGTGCGGTTTTTGATACGGAGCTGCGGCAATCTGAATTAACTGCGGCGCTTTCTGCTCACTTCCGGCAAGATGGTCGTGCATTTCAATTCTCCGATCCGGTTCCGCGCATGAATGAATAAGAAAATAGTGAGTAAATAAATATGCCCGGCAGACGACGCTCGCGCCGCCGGTCAGATTCGCTAAGCGGCATTAGGGAGAGCAACGCCCGGCACACGCGCACGGCGCCAGAACCGGCTGCTCTTGTCCATCCGATCACTCACATGCATGACGAACTGCGCTGCCGTGCCCGCCACACCTTCGCGATGCGGTACGTGGTAGAAGGGCCGCTTCAATTCAGGATGCTCGGCGATGTACTCGCGAATCTCGTCCAGACTCTTGCCAGTGGATTTCAGGCACTGTTCGAACTCGGTCTTCGCCTTCACCTTGGCCTCGCCCAACGCCATCTGCACGCGGCTATGGGCGTTGACCTCACCTTCACCCGAGGTTTCGATGGGAAGGAAAATCATGTCCTTGAATTTGTTGATGACGGCGGATTGAACTCCATCGGATTGCGACGACGGCATGCACCCGAATGGCTTCAGCGCGAGCACCATGTGGCAGAGATGATGAACCGTGTAGTACACGTTCTTGCCAACCTCAAGGTGGCCTTCTCCGCCGCGCGCAAACTGGTTGTAGAACGGATGAGCCAGTTCGGCCAACTCGGTCTGCGGCACAAGGTGATGCGTAATCCCGCCGAGATTCTTGATCGTCCGGTGATACAGGCCGTTCCACATCCACTCGCCGACGCCGAGGCCCATCATCTTCTTGCGCAATCCCAAATCGTTGGCGAGATGTTTTTTCAGTTCCCACCATTGCGGATTTCGGTGTGGACGATTCACCGGCCACTTGGCTTTGGCGTGCGCTTTTGCCTGATACAGCAGATAAGCCACCCAGGTAGCGATCGGCTCGACCAGCACCTGTGCGCCTTCGCGCTCAAGAAACTCGAACATGTGGAAGTTGCCGTCGCCTTCGGTGGTTTGTGCCCAGAACTCGCCGGTAATCTTCACCACCGGCTTCACCTTGGTACGATCCACTTCGATGCTGTCCAATTTCTTGCGAGCCGCGGCCAGAGCGTTGAGGTAGTCCTTGCCCCAGAGGTGCTCGTGCATCTTGCCGAACACATTGAAGGTGTTGCGGAGAATCTTGTTGCTCTTGAACTTGGGCTTGGCCCAGTTCGGAGCGCGCTCCTCGATCTCAAACGAATCGCGGTTCCTCAGGTCCTCACAGAGCCCATCCACCGTCTCGCGGAATACGCGATCCGTCTCGCCCTTGTTCACTTCGAACGGACGAATCTGATAAATCATGTCGTTGAACACGTCACCAGATGCATGGCGTTCAGCATGCCGAATCCGAAGTCGATGGTGAACTTCAATCCCGGCTCGCCGGAAGCGGCCTTGATGCCGTCGCTGTCCTTAAACAGCAGCACGCGGAAGCCATCGAAGCCGGCGTTCTTCAGCGCGAATCGATACTCGGCCTCATACATGCCGAAGCGGCACGGACCGCATGAACCCGCCGTGAAGAAGACATAGTTGTCCAGAATGTCCTTGCGCGGAATGCCTTCCTTTTCCAGGAACTGGAGATACTGCACCAGATTTCCGACCGTGAAATAGGTCGGATTGCACTGCCCGTTGTTGCCGTATTCCTTGCCGATCTGAAACGCAGGCACGTCGGGCACGGGCAACTTCTCGCAGCGATATCCGCAGCCCTGGAATACCGCGCGAATCAAATCCTCGTGCTTCCAGGTGAAGCCGCCGAACAGGATGGTCACGCGGCTGCGTTCTTCTGCGGTAAACGCGCGCTCGATCGGACGGTGGAAGTGTTTCGGCTGGTCAAGTCCGGCAATCTTTCGCAAGCGCATGCGCTCGGCTTCCAATCGCTTGCTTGATTTCCGAGTCATTTTCAATCTGGACGAAATTCGTCGCCATTAGGATCCTCCGGCGGTGTGTGGAATTTGAGCGGTGGCTCTAAACGTGATTGTGGGGTGGTGGACGGATTCGCCGCTTGGCGCAGCGGTCGGGCGACTGTCCACAGAAGGCAGGAGACAGCGAACTCCAGGATGAGAGGACATCCCGGTCACTACGGGCTTTCTACTGGACAGCATCCGAACTCCACTAAATTGGCTAGGAGGTTCGAAGTCTTACACCGGCGGAACTGCTGCGAGGGAGTCCCGTAGGTGCCGGAATTAGCAATGGATCACATCTGTGATGTGGAAACCCAGTATAGTGGTTGCACAAATTTTCTAGATCCCAACCACAGATGAAACAGAACCCATTTGTGTTTTCTATCAGAACTTCGGCTCTTACTTCAAGTCGTTTGGACCTGCGGTTTGTAAAGTTAGGTATAACCCTCCTGCCGACAACAGCAAATCCCTGAAGAGGTACATTTCGGAATTAGCACCTCTATCAACAGCGACTTGTATAGTGAGCCTATGAATTCCAGGTCGACGTTTTCCTACCTAGGGGCTTTTCTGCTTGCTCTCGCAACCGCGATTGCCGCACAGACGCCGTCGGAGGCTGCGCGCGAATACACCACAGCACATCGTGCGGAGCTGGTCCAGCGGTTTAGTGAATTGCTGTCGATACCGAACGTTGCCGCGGATCCAGCAAACCTGAAGCGCAATGCTGACCTGCTCGTCGCCAAGCTCCGGGAGCGCGGTGTCGATTCCCGGCTGCTGTCTCTTCCCGGGGCGCCTTCGGTCGTCTTCGGGCAGATCGATGTCCCGGGCGCAAAACATACGATCGTCTTCTATGCTCACTATGACGGTCAGCCGGTTACTCCATCGGAATGGGATGGCGGATCGCCCTTCACGCCGGTCGTGCGGGAAGTAAACCGCGAGCAGCGCATTTACGCCCGGTCGGCCGGGGATGATAAGGCGGCCATCTTCGCGCAGCTTGTGGCGCTCGATGCGTTAAAGGCGGCTGGAATTCCGTTGCGGGCAAATCTTCGCTTTGTGTGGGAGGGCGAGGAGGAAGCGGGGTCGCCGCATCTGGAGCAGATTCTCAACGCCAACCGCGACTTGGTCCACGGTGATGTGTGGCTGGTGTGTGATGGGCCGGTCGATCAGAGCGGCCAACAGACGGTGGTCTTTGGAGCGCGCGGCGATGTGCATTTGGAAATCACTGTTTATGGGCCGCATCGCGGGTTGCACAGCGGCCACTACGGAAACTGGGCGCCGAATCCGGCAATGATGCTGGCGCAGCTACTCGCCGGAATGAAAGATGAAGATGGCCATGTTCTAGTGCCGCATTTCTACGATGGAATCGAACCGCTCTCGTCGACCGAGAAAGAAGCACTGGCCCGTGCGCCGGTAAACGACCGCATGCTGATGAATGCCTTTTGGCTAGGGCGCGCCGAAGGCGGGGGCACGCATCTGCTGGAGTTGATTAACCAGCCCTCGCTGAACATCAACGGCTTTTCTTCGGGCCAAACCGGAGCCCGAGCCGCCAATGTCATTCCGCCCACCGCGACCGCCGATTTGGATTTGCGATTGGTGGTTGGGATCGACTGGCGCGCCCAGCAAAAACGCGTCGAAGACTACATTCGCTCACGCGGATACTTCGTCGTCGACCACGAACCCGCGCAGCAAATTCTCCTGGAGCATCCGCGGGTTGCGATGGTTACACGCGATGAGGCGGGCTACAACGCCGTGCGCACGCCCATGGATTTGCCCATCGCGCGGGAAGTCATTGAAGCGGTGAAGAGTGCACGCGGAGAGGTGGTGCTCTTGCCGACTATGGGAGGGAGCGTTCCGCTCGGAGCAATGGAACGCGCCGCGCAGACCCGCACTATCACGGTACCGATCGCCAATTACGACGACAATCAGCATGCTGCCAACGAAAACCTGCGCTTGCAAAATCTGTGGGACGGGATTGAAACGATGGCTGCGCTCCTCACGATGAAGTAGCGCAGAAGCGCTCGTTACGCCGATCGAATCTCGATTTTCAATTCTGATCTGAGAGCTGCGGCCGATCGCGACCCTGCTTTATGGCGTTCGTGCTCTCGATGTCAACGTATTTCTTACGGTCCCCCTCATCCTATTTGTGGTCTCCTTCACGGCCAGTTACGTGCCAGCGCGCCGGGCTGCCAAAGTAAATCCCATCGTGGCTTTGCGTGAAGGTTGAACCGCTAATCCGAAGGTTTTCGCGGATCCCTGCGCTCATGGTTCGACGCAGCGTATTGAGAGAGCGATGGCCCGGATCGCGTCTTCCTGGCTGATCTACTCTCGTACAACTGGAAGAGAAAATCGTATAAGACAACTTCGTGGGCACGCTGGGAGGCGCGAATGAGACGGTTGATGTGCATGTGCACGCAGCTCGCAGCGAGGTCAGCGATGTTTTGTGTCAGCTTCCCTTCGGTAGCCAGCTGCCGGAGCCTCTGACAAGGCTCTGCGTTGCGAGTGGAGCGCCGGCTCAGCGCCTCCCGCGCGAACTCCCATTCTTTGCTGTGCCCTGGCGATTCATCCAATAGCGACTCCAGCTTACGGCGTTCGGCGCGAAACCTTTCCCCGAGCTGTCTTTTCGCCGAGATATCCATTTGGAACTCTCTCTGAGACATTTCGCGCCATCGACGGATAGCTTCCTGTTTCGCTTTCTCGTCAAGCCCGAAATCCGAAAGTAACTGGTCTATCCCCATGATCGCGACGCGCCACCGAATGTCGAGACCTTCGTCACCGGCCAGCTCCTGCAGGATATCGAGGACGAATTCACTGTCCGCAAAGAAAATGTCTTCCGCAACCAGAACCCCGTCGGCGCCTCCGTAGCGCTCGACTTCGCGTTGATAAGTATCGAGTTCAATTTTCCAGAGAATACCGGAAGACAGGAGAGGATTGAGCGTCTCCGAGACGAGCGGCAATACCCGCTGGCTGAGTGTCTCCCGTGTGCCATTAAACCGGATGCGAAGGTGCTCGTGAGGATCCGAATAGCGAATAAAAAACCAGCGGGATACGCTTCCCGACGCCGCTAAGTTGTGGACGAGGGGACGTACTGCGGTCGTCAGTATCTCATCGAGCGCTCCAGTGCCTCCATAGAGCTTAATGTAGAGCCACTCGCCGCCGGGAGGAAGAATTCGTACGTCCCTATCCCCATCGCCCTCAATTTCCAGAACGCGTTTCGCTCCAGTCACCGGACTCGTTATAGCCACATCCGTCGCGACCTTGCGAACAAAAGGAACGTTTAATTCATGATGAAAGGTTCCCTCGGGACTACAGGCGCACATCTGATCTGGCGAGGGATACATTTCGACCAAGAGCGCCTGTGATCCTCGCTTTAACACGTGAACGAATGCGTCCACGCTCAAGGCATTCTCCAGGTCCACAGGCAGATAGTTATCGCCTTCCTGGAAAATCGCCCAACGCGGCAGGCCACGCTGCTGGCGCAGCTTTTGCATTGCGGCAAAACGCTGGAGGCCTTCCTGCTTTCCAACCGCTTCCATTTCTTTCTCCGACAGCCGCCAGCGGGCAACTGCCAGCACCGTGCGCCCGACCCGGGCTCTAGGCAAGTAATCCAGCGCATCGAGCGCGCCCCAGGAAAAACCCGGAACTGAAGCTCCGTGCTGATGTTGCAGGTAACACAGGAACCGGTAAACAGAAGAGAGCTGCGGATTCATAAAACCATGCGCGTTGGTAAGTCGAGGAACCACACGACGCTGGAGCCGCCGAGAGTAAAGAACAATATTGTTGGCTTCGACCCCTACCAGTAGATCGCTGGCGGGCAACTGGCGGTCTGGCGGTGCGCCAGACCGGCCCAGGTAAGGAATCTCGTATTCGCGAAGAACCGGACGGCACAGCACATTTCCAATTCTCCCTTCCGGCAGGTACACGATCTCCGCGTAAACCGCTTCCGGATCGTGAAGCTCTTCCTGCCGGAGATGTTGACGAACGCCGCGGTCAATCTGCTCGTCGGCGTGACAGAATCGCCCCAGCAACCTCCCGCCGCTGGGGCCATAGCTGCCGTGCAGATAGAATTCAAAGTCGCCTCGCCGGAGGTTGTCGGCTGACGTCGCGACCAGCGTACCCATCACGCAGAAGGCATCGGCCAGTTTGATAGCAGATCCTGAGTCTTTGCTTAATTCCGAGAGGTCCAACTCGAGTTCCGTCTTGCCACTCCGGAGGCATTCGACAAGTTGCCGCACCAACGTTTCGTGTACTCCAACCTGTCGGCCTCTCCAGCCAGCATTTTCGCCCGCTCCCCTCAGTCGCAGTCCCCGCAGCAGTGGAGAAGCATCGTTCTTGCTGGCGGCCGTCCCAAATCCCACGCCGGACTCCTCATCGAGTGCGTCTAATAGGGGAACCATCGCGAGTTCGTAACGCGCTGAGAACGCCTCCCGGAACGACTTCAACTCTTCAGGCTCGCTGCTCTGTCCCAGCTGGCACAGAATCTCGACTCCTTTGATCAACTCGGCAATCACATCTTTGCCGAGCACACACTCCTCAAACGGCTTGACCATATCAACCTGGAACAGCCGCGCTAGGTCGAACTTGCCGGGAAGCTTCTCCAACTCAGAAGCGATGGCCTTATAGTCGTCAGGAGAGGAAGTGAGACCAGTGCGCTCGATCGAGGAAATCCGGGTTCGGGCACCTCGCAGGATTTCTGCCACTGGGGCACCGGAAGGCAGCGACTCCAGCATCGCAATGAGGTCATCCAACGGCGGGATTCCTGTCAGCAGTGGGGAAAGGTTCGATACCAGAATCTCATTGTTGCGGACAAGATCGAGCACGTATTGCTGAGCTTCTTCTTCAGAAGGGTCCGCTTCTCCCGGCACCTTCAGCACGGCGTTTACTAATTGCGAAACGGTAGCTCCGTTCTGCGCCACGCCGATCACAGCATCCAGATAGGTATCGCTAACGATCTTCACCAGGTGATGGGTGCGTTGTGTTTCCTCCATTCGGGATTCCGTGTAGTACCAGGCATCGGCAACCTTGTGCAAACTTGAGTTCGGCCAGTAATGCAACTCCATCTCCAACGCCGGATCCTGTCGAAGGGCTGTGGTTAACGCGAACAGATAGTCGAAATCTAACCTGCAACACAACTTGTAATGCGACTGCGGCTTCAAAACGAGTGCGGCTGCATCTGCTTTCTCTTCTATCCGCCCGACGGAGCAACCGGAAAATAGCCCGAATGGTGTCGAACGAGCAGCCATTCTTGCGAAGTAGCGTACCAGCGCTCGTTCTGCCTGCAACCCTTTCTTGCTATCCGGGTCTCGTTTCCAATGTTCGATTCCCGCCTGAAGCGACGGAGAAGCCACATAAAGCGCATGTAGTATTTCCGGGCGGGTCAGGATGTCACGCAAACGGCCCCGGAGGGTCCGCACGTCCTGCTTCCATGCGTTCTCCAGAATTTCCGGAGCTACCTCGTTTTCCCATACTCCTGCTGCGGTAAGTCCAGCACTCCAGGCTGTAAGTTCCTGGATAGGAAGCATCGGGGTCCGGAGGGCGAAGAAACCGGAGTGAGTGAGCTCCGGCGCTTGTTGTTTCTGCTTTTCAGTACTCATTGGATTGCGATATTAGCACTCAAAGAACGAGAGATACGCTGACTCGAATGATTCTACACGGGAGGGTAAGGCTCTTGATTTGCTCTTGATTGTTCTTATAACTGCAAATACAATTTGGCCCATCGGGCCCATTTACATCAATTTGTCTATTCAACCTCCAAGGAGGCTATGATGAAGAAGCTAAGGAAACTCGAAATTAAGAAGGTAACGCTGCGGAATCTTGATGAACCATTGCTAAATCGCGTCGCTGGTGGCAACACCACGCCAACCTGTGTGAAGTCTTGCGGAGGTACGTGTTTTCGTGCAATGACAGTTGTGGAGGGACATGTACGGCGAAGGTGGGGCAATGCTGCTCTTAACGCCCGCTCCGCTGGAGACATAGAGAGGCAGTCCCTGCAGCGGCAGGGACTGCCCACCTTGAACGCTCTATTGGTCCGCGCCGAGAAGTTAGGCGACCATTCCCTAACACGGTTCCGGTAACTAGTTGTGACATCCAAAGGTCGTGCGCCTTCCCCCAAACATGTAAGTGCGCCTACCTGCGGCGCTAAGTGCTGAGGATTTATTTCCTAGGCCTTTGCCTGTGCAGCTAAGGAAGCTGCCGAATGCGACACGCGCCAGTTATGAAATAACCTAGACGCGACCCTAAGATACTAGCGTCACAATGAAAAGCACCTTGACCTATTGATTGGTGGGTAGTAACCTTTCTGCGTAACTAGGTTCTCTCCGACAATATTATCTGCCGCAAATCGACGGTGCACCCACCGCATCTCAAAGGAGGCTAACATGAGAAAGCTGAATAAGCTCACACTCAAGAAAATCACACTGAAAAATCTGGATGACCTCACGCTAGATGCGTTCGCTGGCGCTGGCGCCGACACCGTTAAGCCGGTGTGTCCCACGCTTCAAACAGGCTGCTTTGGCCAACCGTCATGCCTTGTCAACTGCACCGGCAACTCGTGTTTCGGGTGCTAAAAACTGTCGAGACATGTGCCATAGATATCTGTGATGCCTGCGTAACGTGCGACGTTTATGTCACGATATAACTAAGGCTGGTCGCGAGTATGATCGGCATACTTGGCCTCACCGCACCCCGCGCGCCGGTTGGCACCCCCACCCTGGCGATCAACGGGAACTTGATTGGGAAAAACGGATGCTACTCGATTTTTCAAACGAATCTTACAGGTATTAACTAAATGGGGTGATCAGGAGAGGGCTGCGCCTTCTCGTGTTTGTTTTTTCCCACGCGCAAACAAAAACCCTCACCCCGGTTTGCGGGGAGAGGGTAGTTGCAGGCTGAACGTGCCTTTAGTCGTCGTCGTCAGCCTTGGAGGGTGCCGGGTTGTTGAACTGGCTCGGGGGGCGAACAGTTTTCTCGCCGGGATAGGGCCGCGTAAACCCGGTAGACAAGTACCAGTTCAGATGGTTGACGGTGTCCGGGTCTTCCGAGTCGGGCTTGGTCAGTTTGCCGGCGAAGACTTGCGCCTTCTTCTGGAGCCAAGCTTTCCTCAGGGCTTTCACCGCAGGGCTGCCTGTGTTGTCGGCTGCACTTGCGGCAACGCCCTGATCCAGCGGCACTTGGTTCGGCACGTGGGTCCACGGCTGGAAGTTCTCCGTCGGAGGGTTGTTGGTGAAATCCGTTATCATCGGCGACGCCACGAGGTCGAACTGATTCATGGGCGGCAGACCGAGGATTTGCTCAATCGTGCGAGTCATGTTGACCTGCGTGTAGTAGGTGTGGTCGGTGGCGCCATACTGCACGGCGTACGGACTGACGATGTAGCCTGGGCTGCGGTGACCGTCGACGTGGTCGACGCCGTTCTGCGCGTCGTCTTCCTCCATGAAGATCGCCGAACTGGACCAGACGTTGCTGTGGCTGATGTAGTCGATAATGCGCCCAACGGCCAAATCGTTATCTGCTTCTTCAGCGTCGGGGACCGGCGGGCCGCCGGTGTGGTCGCACATGATCCACAGGATGCTCAACGCCGGCACCGTGTTGTTCGCGACGTCATTGTTGAAATCCTGCAGCCACAGATCGACGCGGAACTGGTCGGGAACGCCCAGATCGAACTGCGGGAAGTTCTTGATGAGGTGCTGGTACACGGCCGGGATAGAGGCTTCTGCCTGGACCGTGTTCTGATAGTACAGCGTTGTCTCAAGCCCATTCTCGAAGTTTTGCGAGTCGTTGTAGAAGTCAGACCAGCTTGGCTCGCTGGTCGATCCGTTCGGCTGCAGGAACGTATCGTTCTCAACGTATTCGCCGTAGAGCTTCACCGGCAGACCGGCAGCAGCCGCTTCCGAGAACACGAAGCCCTTGTTCTGATAGGCCAGTGCATCGCCGGCGTTCCCTCCGGGATAGCTGCGAACCCAGTCAGGCGACTGGATGTCGTCGGCGTAGGGCGCCATGCCCTCGGCGATCCACTGGTGACCGTCGGCCGACTGGCGGCTTGGGTCGTAGAAATTGTCGAGGAGCGGGAAGCGCGTCACCAGCGCGTGTACGTTCGGCGTGACAGGTGTGCCTCCAGCTGCGGAGCCGTCACCGAACACTGCCAGTGAGGGGTCGCCGTTGCCGGCGGTTATGTCGCCCAGCACCTGATCATAGGTGCGGTTTTCACGGACGATCAGGAACACGTGCTTGATCAGCGACGGATCGCCGATCTTGGATGGAATTGCGAGCGGCTTGGTCTTCGGGTTGCCACCAGAGGCAGCCTGGATATTCTTGACGAGATCCCAGTGGTTGTTCTGGTAGACCTGCGTCGTCATCGTCGCCAAGGTGGCGCTATTCGGTACGGGGACGATGCTGACGGTGCCATTGTCCTGGTGAGTGTTGTAGCTGCAGACGCTGTAGTCGCACTCGAACGAATTACGAGTACCGATGCCTTTGTCGTTGGCAACGATCAGCGTGTTATTTTTCTTGTCCAGCACCACCGAACTCGGCGCATAGGCGACCGGGATCATCCCCAGGACTGGGTTCGTCGCACCAGGGCTGAGATCGACCACTCCGATCGCGTTGGCATTGTAAAGCGCGACGTACGCCGTGCTGCCCTCGACCGCGATCGAGTTAGGCGCTGCGCCGTAGGCCGATTGGCCTGTGCCGGGTATTCCGATCGGTAGCCCGAGGTTGATCGTACGCATCACCTTGTTGGTGGCCGTGTTGATAACCGAGATAGTGTCGCTATAGGTATTGGCGACCAACAGCTCGTTTCCGTGGAACGCCATCCCGGTCGGATGTAGACCGGTCGAGATGGTAGCGGTAACCGTCATCGAGCTGAGATCGACCACCGAAACGGTACCGGTGATCGCAGCGCCAACCACCGGATCGGCAACGATTTCAGTGCCGGCGGACCAGACCTGGAAGTCCGCGGCCGTAGCGGCCCGGCCACCTTCATTGCTGACGTAGGCGGTGGTACCGGCGCTGTTGATCAGGATGCTATGCGGCGCGTTGCCGACCCGGATCTGCGTACCTTCCTGATTCGTGGTCAGGTCGATCTGCGCCAGCGTGTCGTTCTGGTTCAGCAGGGCGTATGCACTCGTGCCATCGCTTGATAGGGCAACGCCGCCGGGATAAGAGGTCCACGGACTATAGAACGTGCCGCAGGGTACGGCATAAGCTCCCGGAGGGCTGTTTGGAAAACAGGCGATGAAGGAATCGCTCGGCTGTAACGGCGGCACGCTGATCTGAGCATCGTCTTGCAGCAGGCCCCGTGAATTAACCGCGGCGATAGTGACATTGCTGCTGTCCTGGCTGAACACGAGGTGTTTGCCGTCCGCCGAATAGGCTATGCCGCTATAGCTGCCGCTCGAATCCACTCCGAACGGAATGTAGTTCTGCAGAACAACGCCGGTGTCGGTGTCGAAAATCTCGACGGCTCCGTTGCCATCGTCTGTTGACGTACCCAAAGTGAGGACAGCGGCGGTGTGAGTCTTGGCAATGGGGTTCAGCGCAATCGCTTTAGCACGGACCCGGATGCCGAGGTTGACTTGAGTGCCGGCCGGGGTGATGACCTGGCCGTTGCTGACGACCCACGAGCCGTTCGGCTGCGGCCCAGTGAAGTAAGTTGGGTAGTACTGGGACTGAGCAGCGGCGAGCCCAGGAAGGCTCAACCCCGCTGCCAGCAATCCGGCCAACGGGCGCAACTGCTTCATCCGATTCTTATTTCGAGACCTGTTTCGAGACCTATAGCGATACGCTTTTCGTGACATGTACCGTTCTCCTCTTTGGGTTTTCCTTACGCAGACGGGATCGACGGTGGCAAATCGGGGTGGAACTATGATCGGCGATCATTGTCGCGAAGCTAACAGACGCCTTGTGACGGCAGTATGAAGACGATGTGAAATTTCCGTTACAAGGGCTGTGAGCGTTGACTGTTGATGTAGCGGGCCGGATAATGAAACGCCTTTGGAGGAATACTGATGGCCCCGCGCCGCTTGCCACCTGTGCGTGGGTTATTGAGTTGCCGGTTAAGCGAATCGGAAATTTTGAACGTCTTGCGGGAACGGTTTCTCCCGCCGCTCGTTGGATTTATAATCCGGCGCTGGATTCCATCGCCATGGGCGACTTCGCGTTCTCGCAATCCGAGCTTTCCCCATTTTTCGTTGGTCGCGAAAAGGAGTTGGCGTGGCTCGAACGTGAGACACAAATATCCCGAAGCCCGGCGAACCCGATTGTCGTCACCGGTATCGGTGGAATCGGTAAGACGGCTCTGGTACGGAAATTCGTCGAGATGCATTCGCGCCGAGTATTTTCAACCGCCGTTTGGCTTAAAACGTCTGATTTTGAAGATGAAGACTACGTCTCTCAGTTGAGTGAGGCTGACGAGTTTTATGCGGATCACTTGAGTGGCGAGCTATCTGTAATCATCGATGGCGCGGACTTCATTCCTGGTGAGCGTTTGCTAAAAGTCCTGGGAATAGTACGGAATTTCAAAGCCGTGCGCTCGATCATAGTCACCACACGGAAGGATCCGAGCCTGCGTGGAGCGCGTGTCCTAAATCTTGGCCCCTTGCCGGAAGACGTCACGCAGTTGCTTGTTCAAACACTGCTGTCACGTTCAGCGGTTCTGGCACCAGACTCGTTGATGAAGGTCGTGCATGCTGTAAAGGGCCATCCTCTCGCTGTCTCTTTGCTGGCTGGTTTGGGCCGAACCCTAGGAGACGAGCAACTACTCCGTGTAGTGGACGGCCATCTATATGACATTGAGGATTCCCCTGCGATCAGCAAAGCGCGGATGGTCTCCGTCGTGGAACCGACGATCATCTCTGCGAACGAGGCAATGGTCGAGGCCCTTAAGAAGCAACCCGAGGACATCTTCAAGCTGTCGGCGAGAAGATACGAAGAGTTGGTAGCGGAATTGCTGCACGACATGGGGTACGAGGTTGAGCTGACGCCCGCAACTCGAGATGGTGGCAAAGATATACTTGCTTACTTCAAAACGGAATGCGGCACTTTTCTTTGTCTGGTGGAAACAAAGCGTTATCGAGCTGAACGTAAGATTGGCGTGGAACTCGTGCGCACATTGTACGGAACCCTGTGCGACTATCAAGCCAATAGTGCAATGATGGTGACCACCTCGTCGTTCTCAAGAGACGCTCATACCTTCGGGAACAAGCATAAGTACCAGCTTGCTTTGCGTGACTACACCGACCTGACGAGTTGGATTAGGAACTACGGGAAGTCGCGGTTCCCATCGTGAATACATCTTGCCCCCCGGTTCCGACCTGTCATAGATTCTGTTTAACATCAACGAGCGCGCGCAGGGGCCCAAGCCAGCGTTCGTAGCGTCGCCAGCGCGCGACGGAGGTGCGATAGATCGGCTGCCGCGTCTGCCACTTGCTGGGAGTTTTCACCGCTCGCGGATTCGACTCGGGGCGCAGACATCCGTTGTTCCATGCCAAACCACAGGCTGCGATGATCCGCCGGATAACTGGTTCGGGCGCGCCTGTCAATTCCTCGTAATCGACCTCGATAAAGCGATCCGCCGGCAGCACGTTCCGCCAGTGGTCGATCAGCCGCTGATAGTCGCGGAAATACGCAACCAGTTCGGCGCCTCCGGTCGGAAACGCCAGGATCGGATGGAAATGAGTTTGATGGATCGATAGCGCCGTGTCGACTGCGGCGCGTCGGCAATGGATGATGATTGCGCGCGGGAATGCCACATGGATCATCCCGGCCCAAAGGAAGTTGAACGGCATCTTGTCGGTGACTCGTGTCGCCTTCGGCGCAATCGCGCGCAGCACGGCGAGATAGTCTGCCGCCGCTTTGGCCAAGAATTCCGAGACCGGATTCTCCCTGGAAACGAACGGCTTATCATTTCCCTCCGCGCCGGAACGCAGCCACTCCGCTCCGCGCTCATTCCAGAAATTCAACTCGCCGCCGGCTCCGACATCGGGATGCATGGAAACGATCTGCTCGACAAGAGTTGTACCGGACCGCGGCATGCCGACTATAAGCACCGGTGTCGCATCGCCGCCGCCGTGTTCGGGTGCCTGCGCAATGAATTCCGGTGTGCAGAGGGCAATCAGGCGGTCGATCAAATTGGAGAACGCGGCCGGGTCGAACTGCGAAGCGCCGCGGCGCACGGTGTCTGCGGCGTCGAAATGCTGCATGGCTAAGCCGTAGTCGCCAAGATCCTCCGCCGCTTTGCCAATCGCGAGGTGAACTCGCTGGCGCTGCCCCGCTTCCAGTCCCGGCGTCTCCAGCGCGGCTTGCATTTCTTGAAGCAGACCGTCGTCCCCGTTCGTGACCGCGCGGCACCGGACCAGATCGTAGTAGCTTCCTGCCAGGAGCGGGGAGATCGCAATGGCGCGTTCAAAGCATGCGCGGGCCTCGTCGAAACGGCCGAACTCAGAGAGCAGATTGCCGAGCAATTCATACGCCAGCGCGTTTCTCGGATCGGCCACCAGCGTCTCTCGCAATACCTGTTCGGCTTCCTGATTGCGATCCTCGATCAGCAGCGCGCGCGCTTTGCCAAGGCGGCCAAAGTTGGTCCTGCCTCCAGCCGCGGCCGCGCGGCGGAAACAGCCGATCGCCTCATCGAGATGGCCCAGGATGTAGATAAGGGCACCGGCGCGGAACCACGCCTCGGTCAAGGAAGGGAGCAGTTGAGTGGCACGAGCGTAGGCAGCGATTGCTCCGCGGACGTTCCCCAGCTTTTCAAAGGCAATTCCCAAGCGGAAATATGCATCAGCGTAGCGCGGGTTGCTGGTGACCGCGCGCTGCAATGCGGCGATCGCATCCGGTACGCGGCCGACTTCGAGGCATGCAATGCCGAGGTCGTGCTGAATCGTGGAATTGAACGGCTCAAGCAGCGCTGCATCGCGCAACGGAGCAATCGCGTCGCCCGGTCGCCCGGCCCTGAGTAACTGAGTAGCCAATGCAAGCAGAGGCGCCAACTGCTGCGACGCGACCGGGTTTGGAGTCTGCGACATGAACGAAGCGTAACGGGTAATGCACTCCGGCTCAGGGCACAAGCCGTTCGGTAAGGGTGTGCACCAAGACGAGCATGGGCCCAAGCTTCGCTACTAAAGCGAAGCAGGCAATGAGTGCCACAGCGACGATGTTGCGCCAAGGATACGAACTCGCGACAGAAGATTCCTTCCACGCCATAAGCCGCTCGACTCGATTCGTGACCGA
Organism: uncultured Acidobacteriaceae bacterium; assembly: GCA_963771965.1. GTDB lineage: Bacteria > Acidobacteriota > Terriglobia > Terriglobales > Acidobacteriaceae > Sulfotelmatobacter. The sequence goes on along the minus strand of CAVYVM010000010.1, from coordinate 118,515 downwards.
TCCGACGGCACTCATCAGCCCCGTCGCCAAGTCGGGCACGGCCTGACAGGGGAAATGGCGGGCGAGTTTTATCAACGCCGCTGCGAGGTCCAACGCCTCAGCCCGGCTCGATACCGCTCCATCGTCAGCCGCCAATTCGGATGCTTCTCGCCATGCTTCTTCCAGGCTTGCCATGCCCGGGAAAGGAAGACAATTGAGAATTGCCTTTTTCAGATTGTCTCGAGACCGAGAGTGCGCTGTTTCGTGACGCATGGCCGCCCGCAGTTCTCCATCGTTCAGCACTTCGCAGGCTGACGCTGAAATCAGAATTCGCGGCACGCGCACGCCCACCAGCATCAGCGGGGTAATACTCTGAGCCAGAATGACCGCAGGAGTGGCTGCACCATGTTCCAGACCAATCGCACTCTCCAAGCACGCGGAAACAACCCGACGAGTCCGTGCCTCAACGGCCAACACGCGATAGATGCCCGTGCCGAGGATCAGCATTGCGCACGCACCGAGCACGAATGTGCCCAGATCCTCATCCAGCGAGTGCCTCTCGAGAAGAAGAAAGGATGGCAGGGTGAGAAAGAGAGAGACAGCTGCCGATATCGCGAACGGAATTACACGCAGCGTGAAGAGACTGCGCGCGCCAATGTGTTTGTCGAAGCGGCACAAACGCAGGCCACGCCACGTCAGCACGACCAACAGAGACAGGAAGCTGTACACCAGCACAAAAAACGCAAGGGAAACCATGATCGCACGCAAAACAAAGATCATGGCTTCTCCTTTCTGAGAGCAGCTCTTTGCCGCTCTACCGAGAGTGCAGTTCGTCTAGTAATCGGCCATCCTGAGCGCTGACTGCCTGCACCAGGTAGGAAAGGTGTAGCGATGGGTTTTGTGAACCCAGGAGACGTCGAATTCCGCCAATCGCTTCTGCGCGTTCCAGTTCTTCAGGACTGTATCGCGGGGAATAACGAAATGCTCGCCGGTCCGGAACCCGAGTCAGAAGTCCTTTCTTGAAGAGACGGTCCATGGTCGTCATGATCGTGGGATAGGTTTGCCAAAGCTTTCCATCGCGCATGACTTCACGCACTGTCGCTGTTCCCAATAACGAAACAACGTCAAGCACTCTTTGTTCGAGCGGTCCGAGCTGCGCCCGGAGAGAGGCATCGGAAAAGGAGAGTAGTTCTTCCATTGATGTGAATAAACCGCAGCGATCTTTCGGCGCACTTCCAAATTTATGGCCGAAGAGACTATCGGTCAACCGTCGGAAGGCAGGTTTGAGCAAAATTAACAGGACATTCAATTAACAACCGAATACTGTCGACGGGGAAAAAGGCCGTCATGATCATTCCGCCAACCGTCGCGCACTCGCGGCGTGGCGCCTTAAGCCGCCCGGCTTGGTTCTTGCTAATCCTTCCGCCCAAGTGAAATGGCGATACGAAACCAGGCTTTCGCGTTTATTCCACATCCAATGCCGTATGGTATGTTCTGTTCGGTGCAACTTCCATGCTGGGAGCACGCTCCAGACGGGTCTTGAAGAGCAACATATCGGCCCACTCCACATCCCAGCCGTCTTCGATCGCCAGGATCTTGTAGCGCCCCGGCAGCACATCGTGCGATTAAGCCTCAGAAGGAGACTCTCAGAGAATTTGGCCAGCGTCGTCGACCGTCTGTCGTGGGGCATAACGTCTGGTTGCCGGTGATTCGGAAATAATCGCCGAGGTGTCAGCCCCCGTTACTGGGGCCAACCTCCGCTCCTTCGGCACACGGGTCAGCCAATTCATTGGCTAGAGCTATAGCCAAATCGTTGTGCGGTGCAGCGGCAGCGGAATTATTTTGCTTGTTTGCCGGAAGGCTGAATCTGCACAAACTGCCAGCCGAAACGCCCTTTGATGCAAAGATTGCCGTGAGTGACGCTATGATCAAGCGGCGAAGTCACGCGAACGATCTGCCCTTCCTGCTGGTGCACGGTGAGATCGCAGCCCACGCCGCAGTACGGACAGATGGTGTCCGTCCGGGTCTGGCGGCTCTCGTCCCATGTGCCGGCTTGGCGCATGTCATATTCACTCTTGAACATCAGCGCGCCAAGTGGGACAGACCCCGATGCAGTTGCCGCAATAGACGCACGCCGAGTCGGGCAGAGGTACATCAAACTCGGTGGCAATGTGGGCAGAGAAACCGCGCCCGGCCACGGCGATGGCAAAAGTATTCTGCGCGTCCACGCCACAGGCTTCCACGCACTTGTAGCAGAGAACGCATTTGGAGTAGTCGCGCACGTACAGATCGTTGTCAATCTTCACCGGCTGGGCGACGGTTGCGGGAGCCATGCCAAAACGCTCGGGATGCGCGTCGAAACGCTGAATGTATTCCTGCATCGCGGGCGCCGTGGAAAGATCCACGGACGAAGCCAGAAACTCCAGCACCAGCCGCCGGCTCAGGCGAACGCGCTCGGAATCCGTTTTGATGGACATGTTGGGTTCCACCTTACGCGAGCAGGCAGGAACCAGTGTCCGCGAATCCTCCAGTTCCACCACGCACACCCGGCAGACATTGACCGGAGTGAGGCTCTCAAGGAAGCAGAGCGTCGGAGTATCAATGCCAAGTTCTTTTGCGGCGTCGAGAATGGTGGAGCCCTCGGCTATGGAGACGGTTTTGCCGTCGATCTTGATCTCAACAAGGTGCCGCTCGGGCTGCGCCGGGATCTGCGGCATCGGGCCACGAGGCACCGGAACTGTGGGCTGCGGCGCGTCCAGCACATGCTGAATTTCTGTGGTTGTTTCGCTCATGAAAACAAATCCCATCGTTGCAAGGCGGATTCCAGCGCGCTGGCGGCCGTTTGACCCAGTCCGCAGATCGACGCGTCCCGCATGGCCTGGGCCATCTCACGCAATAGGATGATTTCCTGCACTGTTGAGCCAAACGGATTGCGGTTCACCAGTCGCCGCAGCGTTTCTTCCTGACGCACCACGCCGACGCGGCAAGGAACGCATTGGCCGCAAGTTTCGTGCCGGAAAAAACTGGCAATGCGCAACAGGATGCGGCGCAGGTCAACCGCATCGTCAAATAGCATCACCACGCCGGAACCAAGCGTGGCTCCGATAGCCCGCGTGCCTTCAAAAGTCAGCGGCATATCCAGTTCCTCCGGAGAAACAAAGGCTCCGGCCGCGCCGCCCAAAAGAACCGCCTGCAATTTGCTATTGCCGGCCATTCCTCCTGCGAGATCGATGAGTTGACGTAGCGTTGCGCCCATGGCGATCTCATAAACGCCGGGCCGCGCCACATGCCCGCACAGACAAAAAAGCCGCGTTCCGGCGGAGTTTTGGGTGCCGAGCTTGGCGTATGCCGCGCCGCCTTCCCGGATGATATAAGGTATGTTCACCAGAGTTTCTACGTTGTTGACTGCCGTGGGCTGGCGGAACAGTCCGGACTGCGTGGGAAACGGCGGCTTGTTGCGCGGTTCGCCGCGATATCCCTCAATCGAGTTGAACAACGCTGTCTCTTCACCACAGATATACGCGCCGGCGCCGCGGCGAATTTCAATATGGAATTCCAGGTCACTGCCAAGAACGTTGGCGCCGAGAAAGCCGTTTTCATTGGCTGCATCGATGGCTAGTTGCATTCGCTTGCCAGCCAGCGGATATTCTCCGCGCAGGTAGATATACCCTTGCCGCACCCCGGTAACGAAGCCGCCAATCGTCATGCCCTCGAGAACTGCGAAAGGATCGCCCTCCATCAGGATGCGATCTTTGAAAGTGCCGGGCTCGGATTCGTCGGCATTGCACACGATGTAGTGTGCGCGCCCCGAGTTTGGTTGCAGCAGGTGACGCTGCGAGTAGAGCGCTTCCCATTTCTTGGCTGTGGGGAAAGCTGCGCCGCCACGCCCCAGCAACTTCGAAGCCGAAAGCTCGTGCAGCGTGCCTTCAGCGCCACGCCCCAGAGCTTTGCGCAGACCCTCATAGCCGTTAAGTCGAAGATAGTCCTCCAGCTTGGCCGAACCGCCGCGGCTCATGCGATGCAGCAGCCGCAACTGCCTGGATCCGCTTTTCTGCGCAGCGGCCTGTGGAACGCTGGTCTTGATACTGAAAGAATCCGGCTCGCCGAATATTCGTCCGGCGACAGCGTCGCTTACCAAGGACTGGACTGCTTCTGCCGATGCCGGCGCAAGCACTCGGTGATGGCATTGCTGGCCAGCCGAACTGATCAGCGCCGCTGGCGCACGCTCGCACAGGCCCAGACACTGGCTGCGAAGCCAGGTGGCGCGCCCCCCGGCGCTACGCGAATCGGCGGGGCCAAGCTTGTGTTCCAGTTCCGCGCAGACTTTATCCGCACCCCGAGTGAGACACGCAATGTCATCGCACACGTGCGCGACGACCGGAGGACGCGGCTTGAGCGAGAACATTCCGTAAAACGACGCCACCCCGTGAATTTCGGCGGGCGCAACGTCCAACCGGAGAGCGACATAGTTGAGAGCGCCTTGGCTGATCCAGCCGATGCGGTTTTGCACCGCATGTAGCACCGGCAGCAGACGATGCCGCCGCCTGGGGTTGTCGCCGTCGATCGCCGCGCGGGTGTCCACATTTTGTCGCTCACCACCTCGCCAGCCTGATTCGGGCGCGCCCAATTCAGAGTCCACCGCAGCGCGTTCTTCTGCAGTCGGCTTCGCGTCGGTGAGATGAAGATCCAATCCAGTCCTCTTACACTTTTTCGATACGGATGGCCGTCGCTTTGAACTCCGAAGTTCCTGACTTGGGGTCCACTGCGTCAATCGTCAGCTCGTTGGTCGCTGCTTGATCGTGAGCGTGGACCGATAAAAACGCGAGACCGGACCGCAACGCCGGGTCAAAGCGCACGGGAACGACCAACGATCCACGCCGCGATGTGACTCGAACCTTTTCGCCTTCGTGCAACTTGTACTGCACGCCATCTTCCGGAGAAACATCGATCGCTTCATCACGCCGAAGGGGCGACGGATATTGAATGGTTTGTACCCCGGTGTTGTAATCATCGAGCCGACGACCAGTGGTCAAGCGGATTGGATAGTGTTCGTCAAGCTGGTCCACCGGCAGTTTAAACTCCACCATGCTAAACGGCGCGCGTGGGCCAATCAACGGGTCGCTCCACAGCCGTCCGTGGAGAAACATTTCGCCGGGATGCGACTCGTCATAACAAGGCCATTGAATTCCGCTCAGCTCTTCGAGGCGGCGGTAACTCATGCCGCCGTGCATCGGGCTCAGCAGGCGTAACTCATTCCAGAGAGCTTCGGGATCAGGTGTGCCCCACTCATGCCCAAGGCGGCGCGCCAGATCGAAAATGATTTCAAGATCGTCGCGCACGCCCGCCGGTGGCGGCACCGTGCGGCGAACGCGCTGCACGCGGCGCTCGCTGGAAGTCACTGTGCCTTCGCTTTCAAAAGCGCCCGCTGCGGCCGGCAGCACAACGTCCGCCAGTTCAGCCGTCTTGGTATAGAAAAGGTCCTGGACCAGAAGAAATTCCAGCCCGCCCAGCCGCTTCAACGCCCGGTGCCGGTCGGCTTCAGAGTCCGCTGGATTCTCACCGAGTACGTAGAGCGTCCTAAGATGCCCGTGTTCCATCGCCTCAAACATGTCGCTCAGATGCCAGCCGCGTTTTGGCTGGATTTTCACGCCCCACGCTTTCTCGAACTTGCCGCGCAGCTGATCGTTCTCGACATGCTGGAACCCGGGAAGCCGATCCGGAATGGCGCCCATATCGCCGCCGCCCTGAACGTTGTTCTGTCCGCGCAGCGGATTCACACCGCTGCCGTACCGGCCAACATGTCCGGTGAGCAAAGCTAGATTAATGAGGGCGACGACATTGTCCACTGCGTTGTGATGCTCCGTAATGCCGAGCGTCCAGCAAAGTTGGGCGCGCGGAGCTTTCGCATACGCATGGGCCATCTTGCGGATCGCTTCCGTGGGCACGCCGGTTTCCCGCTCAGCCCGATCGAGCGTGTATTTCTCAACCTGCGCTTTGTAAGCCTCAAATCCGCTGGTAGCGCGGCGAATGAACTCCTCGTTGGCCAGTCCGGCTGCGATAATTTCCCGCCCCACCGCGTTGGCCAGCGCAATGTCGGAACCCACGTCCAGGCCGAGCCAGAGGTTAGCCCAGCGCGCGGAACTCGTGCGTCGCGGGTCCACTACATACAGTTCCGCGCCGTTCCGCACACCTTTCAGCAAATGGTGAAAAAAAATTGGATGCGTTTCTCGGGCGTTCGATCCCCACAGCAGGATTACGCTTGTGTCTTCAATTTCGCGATACGAGCTAGTCCCGCCTCCCGCCCCGAATACCGCCGCCAGACCGGCGACGCTGGGAGCGTGTCAAGTCCGGTTGCAGCTGTCAATGTTGTTCGTGCCCATGACGCTGCGCACGAATTTTTGTGCCGCATAGTTCAGTTCGTTGGTGGTCTTGGAGCAACTGAACATGCCAAAGTCCCGCGGATCTTTCTTCGCGATCGCCTTGCGGAATGCCGCAACGACGCGGTCCATTGCTTCGTCCCAGGTAGCGGGACGATGCGAACCGTTCTCGCGCACCAGCGGCTGGATCAAGCGGGCTTTCATCGATCTAGGCATAGCCCCCCCGGTTCAACGTTAGTAGAATCGTAACACCCTGGATCACGAATCCGCAGAAGCCGACTTCTGGACCCGGATAACTTCCGGATTGCCCGTCACGCGCCGGGGAGGCGAACTGCGAAGGGAGTTCCTCCTGCTATGATCGTCCGTCCAACGGAGCAACCATGCGCAATCTGATTTCTTTTCTGTTTTTTCTGGCCTTATCAACCACCATCGTGTGCGCACAGCAATACGACCTGGTGCTCGAAGGTGGGCGTGTCATGGATCCCGAAACCGGCCTGGATGCTGTGCGCAACGTTGGCATCCGCGACGGAAAGATTGTCCGCATTTCGTCCGAGACGCTAAGCGGACGCCGGGTCATCCATGCCGAAGGGTTGGTGGTCGCTCCCGGATTCATTGACCTTCACCAGCACGGCCAAGAGATGGAGAGCCAGCGCGTTAAAGCGCTCGACGGCGTGACCACGGCTCTGGAACTGGAAATCGGCGTGCCCGACGTCGCTCAGTTCCTGAAAGCGAAAGAAGGCCAGTCGCTCATTCACTATGGCACCTCGGCCAGCCATGTGGCGGCACGGGCTCTGGTATTCGGAGCGACGCTGCCGCCCGGAGAAATCTTGCCGAAGAGCGGCCCCGCGACCGATCAGCCAGCCACACCCGAGCAGATCGAGGCTATGCGACAACGCTTGCGCGAAGAGTTGGACGCTGGCGGCCTGGCTGTAGGGATGGGAATCCAGTACACGCCGGGAGCAACTCGGCTGGAAGTGATAGACATGTTCCGTCTCGCGGCCGAACGGAGACTTCCCGTATACACGCACATGCGCAGCGCGGGCCGCGTCGAGCCCGGCTCGGCCATTGAGGCAACCAGCGAAGTCATCGGAGCAGCTGCCATCACAGGAGCTTCGCTGCACATCGTGCACATTAACAGCACCTGCGCGCGCGATGCGATGGAGTGTCTTGCAATGGTCGAAGGAGCGCGCGCCCGCGGCCTCGATGTCACCACCGAGGCTTACCCTTACACGGCGGGCATGACCTTCATAAACTCTGCGCTCTTCAACCCCGGCTGGCGGGAGAAGTTTGGCATTGGCTATAGCGACCTCGTGCTTCCGAACACTGGTGAGCACCTAACTAAGGAGCGCTTTGACGAACTGCATAACTCCGGCGTGCCGCAGTTGGTATTGGTCTTCTCCAATACACAGGAAATGGTGGACAAAGTGATCCCTCACCCGCTGGTGATGATCGCCAGCGATGGCATGCAGGGCCATCCCCGCAACGCCGGAACCTACTCGCGTGTGCTGGCCCAATATGTGCGCGAAAAGCAAACGATCACGCTGATGGATGCGCTGCGAAAGATGAGTCTCATGCCGGCGGAGATGCTCGAGCGTTCCACTCCCGCTGCACGGCAAAAAGGCAGAATGCAGGAGGGCGCTGACGCCGACATTGTTGTGTTCGATGCTGCGACTATCAGTGACCGATCGACTTTCACGAAGCCCATGGAACCGAGCGTGGGCGTGCGCTATTTGGTAGTAGGAGGAACCATCGTCGTCGACGAAGGCAAGATCGTGCCCGGTGTTTTCCCCGGCCGCGCACTGCGGGGGCCGGGAAAGCGCTGAGCGTTCCCCGACTAGTTACAGCCTGCTAGCGGCACGAGGTCTCTTGCGCCAGCGGTAGAAGAACGGGACACCAAGAACGATCACTCCCAGCCCCAGCGAGGAACGTATTGGCCGGACCATCCACAAGTTGACCGTCAAAGCCATCGCGGCAGCCAAGAAGACGAGCGGCGTACAGGGATATCCCCAGGCGCGGTAAGGCCGAACCAGGTTCGGCTCTTTTTGGCGTAAACGTATCAGGGCAATCGCCACTAACCCGAAAAAGATCCACACCGCAAAGACAAACAGTGAATAGAGTTCCTCGAACGTCCCTGTGAGCGCCAGCAGTGCGGCAATCGAGCCCAGGAAAACCAACGCGCCGGTGGGCGTACGTAGGGAAGGATGGAGGCGCTCCGCGAAACGGAAGAACAAACCGTCCCGCGCCATGGCGTATGGGATGCGAGCACCGGTCAAGACCACGACGTGCAGCGCCCCAAGAGCCGACACGGCCATGGCGACTGTGAGCCAAGCTGCGCCGCGCGAACCGCTCAACGACTGCACAACGTCCGACGCAACATGCTGGGACGCCGCCACCTGTGCGAATGGCAACACATGAAAGTACACAACATTCGCCATCAGATACAGCCCACCTACAGTGAGCAACCCAAAGATAATGGCTCTCGGAATATTTTTCTGCGGGCTGACGATTTCTTCCCCAAGATCGCCCAGATCGTTAAAGCCGTTGTACGCCCACATCGCAGGAACGAGCGCGGTCAACAAGGCTCCAATCGTTCCCCAGCTGAACGATGTTACCGCTGGCGCAATTGAAACGGCGTGTTTCGTTCGGAACGCTACGCCTCCGATAACAATCACCACGATTGTGCCCATCTTGAGCGAAGTGAGCAGCACCTGGATAGCGCCACCCATCCGCACACTGAAAAAATTGACCGCCGTCACCATCACCACGATCAACGCAGCAACCGGCTGGGCCGTGGTGAACGTGAATTCGTAACGCCCGATGTGACTGCTGAACAAAGGCGTGGCCACGATGGGAAACAAGAATCCAATGAACCGCACGAAACCGGCCGCCAGTGTGGCCATAGCGACTGGCCGCTCGAGAAACGAACTCATCCAGCCAAAAAGAAATCCCCAGAGAGGGCCAAGACCCCGGCCAAGGTAAACGTAGGGGCCGCCAGCCTTCGGAAAAGCCGCACCGAGTTCGGCATAGCAGAAAGCGCCCAAAAGCACGATGAGCAAGCCGAGGATCCAGGCGATCAACACCAGTGTGGCGGACCCCACGGCGCGCGCCATGTCGCTGGCGACGAGGAAAACTCCCGTCCCGATGGTGTCGCCAATCACGATGGCGATCGCCGAACCAAGACCCAGGCCGCGAAACAAATCGCTTCGCTCAGAATGATCAGATGAATTATTAGCCAACATCGCGGAAGTCAGAGCCTACTAGCAGCCATGGAGATGGTCAACGACCCGCCAGGGTTTGCCCGAGCCACTCGGCATCCGGACCAGTCCTGTCGTTTCGTTGCGGACGGGATGCACGATCAATAGATCGTGACCGATAGCGCCGATTCAGGTTGGCGCGATATGATCGAAGCCGCGATGGCAGTGCATAAATTCATGCTGAGCGAGTTTGCCTGGGACGAACGTCACCGCGTGGCCGCCATTGAAGAGGTCCTTACTCCTGCGCTTGTGATCTATCCGGAAATCGTGGCGTCAAACATTGCGCGGACTTTGCATCTACTCGGAGGCGATCCGGATCGCTGGCGGCCGCACATCAAGACCGCCAAGCTGGCCTATACGCTTCGCATGCTGATCGAGCGGAATGTGCGCAATTTCAAGTGCGCAACCACGCTCGAACTGCTGGTAGCTTGCAACAGCGGAGCAGCCGACGTCCTTCTCGCCTACCCGGTGGTGGGAACGAATGCGCGCCGCGTGCTCGAAATAGTGAGTCAGTTCCCGCACGTCCGGATTTCCGTCCTGGTCGAGAACGGAGAACAGGTGCAGCAGTGGCGAGGCAGCTCAGTCGGCGTGTTTGTCGACATAAATCCGGGCATGAATCGCACGGGAGTCGAACAGGACCAGACCGACAAGGTGCTTCGGCTTGTGCGCGCTATTGAAGAAGCCCATCTGCAATTCACAGGCCTGCACTACTATGACGGCCAGTACGGCGGGCTCGACGAGCCCGAACGAACCGCAGCGGCGCATGCCGGCTACGATCGTTTGCTGAAACTTGTGATCGCGATCCAGGACAGCGGGATGAGCGTGCCAGAAGTCATCACTGCAGGGACGCCGACATTCCCCTGCTCCCTCGCGTTCGAAGGTTTTCACGGCGCAGGATTCATCCACCGTGTCTCGCCTGGAACAATTGTTTATAGCGATGCCACAAGTCTGGCACAACTCCCCGCTGAATATGGCTACGCGCCAGCGGCGCTGGTATTAACGCGTGTGGTCAGCCGGCCACACAACGGAATCATCACCTGCGACGCGGGCCACAAAGCTGTCTCGGCCGATGCTGGCGTGCCCATGTGCGTAGTCGCCGGACATCCGGAACTGACGCCTCTCGCGCCAAGTGAAGAGCATCTTCCAATGGAATTGAACCGCGAAACCACAGGTCCGCAAGTTGGCGAAGCGCTCTATCTCCTGCCGAGGCACGTCTGCCCCACAGTGAACAACTTTGATTCCGCGCTCCTCGTGCGGGACGGCCAGATCGCATCCGTCGAGAAAGTTACCGCGCGCGGACACGAAGCGCCGCAGCTGCCCGCGTTAACTTTGGCCAAGTCCTCAGTGAGTCTTGCGGCTACCGAGCCACTTTAGGCGAGACAGTCTAGGAAAGAAATTCCGCGCCGTTACCTTGGTGGGGGTTGGCCCGTCCTGGTGGCGTTTCTTGCGACAGGGCGGGAATTTTACTAATTCCCGCGGCTCGCCTTCTTCTTTTTTGTCTTTTTCTTTATCTTCTTTGTCCCAGGCACTGGTCTCGGGCCCGTTTTCTTCACACTGTACGCAACGCAATCGATTTCGATCAGCATGCCTGGAGTGTGACCGAGATCGCTGCCTACCGTCGTGCGCGCCGGATACGGCGGCGAAAAACGTCGCGCGTAAACCGTGTTGTAGCGCGCGAACAAACTCGTATCACTCAGGTGCACATGGACCTTCACCACATCGCGAAGAGAAGCTCCGTCCGCCTCGAGAATGGCAACAATGTTATCAATGGTCTGCTCTGCCTGCTGCTCAATGCTGTCACCAACCAGCCCGCCATGGACCGGATCGATCGGACCCGTTCCGCTAACGAAGACGAAATCCCCGGCCCGCCACCCCTGGGAATAAGCTCCTCCCGGCGGTGCGCCACGCTTAGCTTTAATCACGTATTTGGCCATCTTCTCCGTAGCCTCATCTTCTGTGTCATCCCGCCGACTCCTGCTGTGATATCGGCGGGCTTCCGGGAAACTATCCATGGTAACTCCCGAATCGTCGCTTAGAAGCCCGTTTGCAGAAAAGGTCCTGTTCGCCGGCATCGTTGCGAACCTCCCCGAACGATATGTATGCCTTCGGCTACTCCTGCTGACCTCAGCGGCTACGGCTGTTGACGATCTGCTCTTACATAGTGTCAGGCATGCCAAATTTCTCCCAGCACTCGGCACCAGTTCTGGCCCAGAATCAGGCGAAGGTGCTCATCGGTGTATCCGCGTCTGACGAAAGCAGCCGTGAGATCGTAGATTCGTTTCTGTCCTTCGAGGCCGGCCACCACTTCGTGCGTTCCATGAACGTGGTAGCGCGGGTCAGCCTTCGCCAGCATCTCCTTGAGTATCTGAGGAAACGGTCACCGGCTCTGTGCCCTTAACCATGAATGCGATACACGTAATTCCCATGACTCCGCCCCGCTTGGCCAGCTTCCGGATCGCTTCATCCGTCGAAGTGCGAGGCGAATCTGGATTCAGTGTGCGGCAGTTCCCGTGCGACAGAATGATTGGCGCTTTGGACATCTCGCAGGCGTCGAGCTTGGTGCGATCACTCGCGTGTCCCAAGTCCACGGCCATTCCAACCTGGTTCATACGCTCAATCACTTTCTGGCCGTACTCGCTTACTCCGCCATCGTGGGGCTCGAATGCGCCATCCGCGACCAGGGAGCGGAAGTTGTAGCCGAGCTGTGAAATCCGCTGGCCGTAGCCGTAACAGGTAGTGACGGCATCCACAGTTTCGAACTGCGCGCTGGATTGCAGTCCAAAAATAATGCCGTACCGACCCTGGCTCTTCACCTTTTCAAAGTCATCGGCGCAATTAATCCGCGCCAGCCATTGCGGGTAGTCGAGGAGAAAGCTGTTCCACTTCGCGAAGAGCTTTTCTGCATCATCCAGGGATGATGCGCCATCACCAAAGTTGATTGCATTCACCCCCGAGTTCATGAAGAACTCAAAGTCGGAGCGTTTGAAAGCACCTGGATGGGACAGCCAATCATTCAGCACGCTCTCCTTATCCTTGCGGTACAGGAACTGATTGAGCATGTCGATCACCAGCTCCTCGCGGATCAGCCGCACTACTCGTTCCGGATATTCTTCATTACTCTCCGCAAAAAGCCGGTAGCGGTTCCGGAGGATAAATGGTGCAGCCCCGGCCGCAGGACCGGCGCGGCGAAGGAACTCGCGACGCGAGATGGACGATCGTCTTATAGGCATGTCATTGGCCTGTAGATGAAGAAACGGACGCCGCGAGCGGCAGGATTAATTGACTCGCGTGTTCGGCATCGTGGAAGACTTTGACATGCGCAATCCGAATATCCTCCGGCTTCTCGTAGCCAATCCTGCCCCCGGTGTTGTAGTTCTTTTGAAAGTTCGGCGAATTGAGCGGAGCGATGGTGAGCCGTAAACGCGCGCCCGCTGGAATCCTTCGCGCCATCCAGTAAAACTCGAAGGGTATCTCCACGATTTGATTCGGCTTCAAAAGTTCCTGCTTGAACGCACTGTTACGGAATCGGGCGCGCCGGATGTCTTCACCAAGCCTGAGCGTGGAGCCGTCCGGCAGAACCATCACTACCTGAGACCACAAGTCAAAATCGGGCGCGTCCGCCTCTACCAGCAACTTCAGGCGCATCTGACCTGCCACTTCGGTATCCCGTTCGAACGGTTCGGAGTGAAAGCTGATAGCTCGCTTCTGGAAACCGCGAAACTGGCTCTTTAGATCCTCGTTTTCAGCGTACTTGGCGACATCGAGTTCGGGTAGCTCGTGTGGATCATCCACAACAATAGCGGGCGGCTCCTGGCCAGTCGGGCTCTGCGAAAGCGAGCCAGAGTGGAATAGGTCCCTCGGCGTTCCCTCCGGGGCGGACAAATACAAGTTCAAAACCTTTCCCGAGGATGCGGCCTCCAGGGTATTGGCGTATCGCCACTCGTCTGTACCCATCATGAAATATGCAACTCGGTCATGCAGAAATGCAGGTTTGGGTCCACGCCCCAGCACCCAGTCGTACCAGTCGGCATGCAGTGCGTCCATGTCAATGACGGCGGCGTCAGGTATGGCTAAGCCTTCGATTTCCTTAGCCGGTTTCTGCGTGCCACTGTGGTCCCAGGGACCGATCACGAGATAGTCCAGGCTGACGGCTGCTGCCGGAGCATTGTTGACGAGGCCCCGATAGTAGCGCAGCGCTCCGGGCTGGTCGTCATCGAAATAGCCGGTTGCCGTTAGCACCGGGAAACCCATGCGAGCATAGTCTTGGGCTTTGGGCTCGGCCGCAAGATTGAAAGCTTCGTCGCCCACGTGGTCGAGCCACATTTTCATAAACGAGAGCTTTTGGCCGCGATCGTCAGTCATCCACCAGTCGTCCTGAGCAATCCCGATGGCGTCGTCCAGTTCCCGGAAGGGACGGTGGGCAGCGTAGTGTTCCAACATCTTTCCCGCCCAGTAGCTTTGGTTTGCAATGAACCCCGCATCCAGCGACCGTCCCGATGTGTAACCCAGGATCACCGCCGACCACGCCTGCGGAATTCCGTTTGTGTTGGGCACATCCCATCCCGGATAGATCGGCACGTAAGGCGCGATAGCGGCAAGATGGGGTGGGTGCTGGGCGGCGGTACGCCATTGCGTCATGCCGACGAACGAACCGCCGAACATCACAACGTGTCCATCGCTCCAGGGCTGGGTCGCGATCCACTCGACCACGTCGTAGCCGTCGCGCCCAACCTGCAGGCCCAGATTGTCGCTCTTTACGCCCCCCGAGCGGCCACGGCCGCGCACGTACACCTGCACGAAAATATAACCGCGCTGGGTATAAGCAGCGGGGCCGTTGCCACGGCGGCCACCATCAATGTCGTACTGAGTCAGGGTCAGCACCGCCGGCGCTTTGGCCTTTAGGTGGGAAGGTTTGAAAATCCAGGACTCGAGCTGGACGCCGTCTCGCATCGGAATCATGCGGCTCATTTCGATGTCGTAACCTGGTCCGACCTCTTGTCCTCCGGCCGCAGCAGCCAGCAATACAGTCACCGCAATCATTATGTTCAGGACCGATCTCCTGACCATTTCTTCCTCCGTTTGCTCTTCTTGCTCTTCGGTACAGAACGTCTGCTAACGCCTGAGATGGAAGCGTGTAAAGACAGAGCCGAGTATTGATAGCAGCTAGGAGCGGGAAATAGCAATCCGAATTGAATGGCGAGAGGAGATCGTCCCGTTTTGTTAGCATTCAAGCCAGTTTCGCGAATGGTCGGCAAACCTGGGAAACGACGAACTCGGTTTTCAAACACGACACAAGAGTCAACCGCTTTGGCCAGATTTCCGGCCTCGGGCGTTCAACTTATTCCTAAGTGAACAGCTAAGCCCTCACCTCGCTTGTCGCCTGAACAAAAGAAGAGTAGAGTTACACCCTTTCCGTCCCCTCACCAATCAATAAGGAGCATCGATGTTCACACCCTCGAGCCTGAGCATTGCGCTGCTGATGATGATTACGAGCGCCGTCTGCTGGGGCTCTTGGGCAAACACCTACAAAGGCGTGAAGGGCTATCGGTTCGAGCTCTTCTACTGGGACTACGCCATCGGCATCTTTATGATCTCGCTTGTGCTCGCCTTCACGATGGGGAGCACGGGCCACGATTCCTCCAGCTTCCTGAACAACGTCCACGGCGCCGACGCCTCGAACATTATTAACGCTCTCATCGGAGGCGCGCTGTTCAACCTGGCCAATCTCCTGCTCGTTGCTGCGATCGACATGGCCGGACTCGCCGTCGCCTTTCCTATCTCCATCGGAATCGCACTGGTAGTCGGGGTAGCTTTGAGCTACGCGCTGCAGCCCAAGGGCAATGCCTTGCTGCTGACTCTTGGGGTGGCGTGCGCCTTCATTGCGGTGCTTCTGGATGGCAAAGCTTATGGCAGTCTGGCGGATGCAGGGCGCCCGGTCTCAAAAAAGAGTCTGATCACATGCGTGGTGTCAGGAATTCTGATGGGTCTCTGGGCTCCCTTTATGACGCACGCCATGACCCGCGGAAATACTTTGGGACCCTATAGCGCCGCCGTCTTCCTCACCTTGGGGGCATTGCTCTCGTGTTTTGTCTGGAATATCTATTTCATGAAGCACCCGTTGGTAGGTGAGCCTGTAGGTTTCAGCGGATTTTTCCGCGGCCCCGCGTCGGGGCATCTCCTGGGTTTGTTCGGTGGATTCATCTGGGGCATTGGCACGGTCTTCAATCTAGTGGCTGCCAGCTTCACAGGTGTCGCCATCTCTTACGCCATCGGTCAATCCGCGCCCATGGTTGCCGCGCTCTGGGGAGTTCTGGCTTGGAAAGAATTTGCCAACTCGGGACCCCGCGCCAAAGCCTACCTCGTTCTGATGTTTGTTTTTTATGGACTGGCAATTTTTCTGGTGGCACGAGCGAATGGCTAAGCTGGCATGTCCCGAAAGCGCATGACCTCCTCGCAACACGTGGCGTTTGACACCACCAAGGCCGAGCAATAGACTCAGCGTTCTCTTAGTAATCTGCGAATTATGGCCAGACGCCCTCGCATCGCGGTGGTTGGCAGTGCCAACATTGATCTCACAACATTCACCGATCAGTTTCCGAAGCCAGGGGAGACCATCTTCGGCCAGAAATTCGATCTGGGATTCGGAGGTAAGGGCGCGAATCAGGCAGTTGCTGCTCGGCTTTGTGGCGTGGATGTGTTCATGGTGGCGCGAGTTGGCAGCGACCTGTTTGGTCCGGCCACAATAGAGAACTTTAAGAAACTTGGTATCGACGCAACCCATGTGAAGCAGGTTGAGGGACTATCCAGTGGCGTTGCGCCGATCTTTGTCGAGCCCGACGGGCAGAATCGCATTCTGGTGGTAAAAGGGGCGAACGATGCGCTGAAGGCCGCCGATGTGGACGCTGCTGCCGAGACGTTGAAAACGGTGGATTGCATTGTCCTGCAGTTTGAGATTCCGCTGGAAACCGTTTACCACGCGATCGCGTTTGCGCGACAACACGGCATCCGCTGCATCCTGAACCCGGCGCCTGGTCAGCACGTCAACATGCAGGCTCTGGCAGGCCTCGATTACTTCATTCCGAATGAAAGCGAGGCTGAGACTATTACTGGAGTTGCGGTGAGGAATCTCGAAGACGCGAGGAGATGCGCGGAGAAACTGGTAGCAAGCGGCATTCGCCGCGTCATCATCACGTTGGGAGCCAACGGAGCGCTGCTCGCGGGCCAGGGAATAAGCCAACACGTGCCGGCATTTGCCGTAAAGAGCATCGACTGCACAGGTGCGGGAGACGCCTTCATCGGGAGCTTCGCCGTATTCCTGGCGGAAGGATTGCCAGAGCAAGAGGCCGTGAGGCGCGCGAATCTGTATGCGGGACTTTCGACGACGGGGGTTGGAACTCAGAAATCCTTCTTCGATCGCTCGCGTTTTGATGCGGAGTGGGCGTCGCGAGCTGGGAATTGAGCCGAACCCAGTTTAGGGTGAGCGACTTTTGTAGTACGCACTTTAATCCCTAAGCGTTCCGATGTACCCGAGATCCCTCGCCGCGCGGGTGAAGGCGCGGGCCTTCGAAATGACGCCTCTGATTTTTTTGCGTGCCGGTTCGGAAATTTTGGCGCTGCCTAACGATTCTTGTTAGCGAAAAGTCTTGACTTCGGAAGTACTTGCAATCTATAAGGCGCTCCTAGGTCCAATTCCTCATAAGTTGCACACGGAACGGAAACTGCGCTCGCAATTTGGTGCGGGGCCGGTGAAAGGGATCGCAATGCTGAATCAGAAGACGCTGCTCACGATGGTTATCTTTCTGCTGATAGGTTCGTCTTCGGTACTGTACGGGCAGGCAAATGGGAGCTTTTCGGGGACGGTTACCGATAAGGGCGGCGCGGTGATCTCAGGTGCGACAGTCAGGGCGACCTCGCAGGGTACAGGGGTGGTTCGCGAAGCCAACACCGACAGCTCCGGACACTACATTATCCCCCTGCTGCCAGTTGCATACTTCACGATTCGCGTGGAGGCCCAAGGCTTCGCGACTGCGGAACAGAAAGACGTCCGGCTGCAAGTCGATGAGCAGCGCGAGCTGAATTTCACACTCGTGCCTGCGTCGGTCTCATCGAGTGTTGAAGTTAGCGCAACGGAAGTTGCTGTGGAGACCGCGAATCCAACCTTGGGCCAGGTCATCACTTCTGAGCAGGTGGCCGATCTTCCCTTGAATGGCCGCAACTTCGTGCAATTGGCGACGCTAACGCCGGGCACCACAGCGTCGACCAGTCCGGTGAGCTTTTTCAATGGCGCCGCCAGCAGCGAAGCCTCCACTCGCGGATCATTCTCGCTTTCGGTTGGTGGCTCCCGCGAACAGAGCACCGACTGGCTGCTCGATGGCAACGACAACAATCAGTTGGATGAAGGCGGCATTGCGATCTTCTCGTCGATCGACGACATCCAGGAATTTAAAGTACTGACCTACACCTACTCTGCGGAATATGGAGAACGGGCCGGTCCCACGGTGCTGGTCACTACGAAGTCAGGGTCGAACAAGTTTCACGGGTCGCTGTTTGAATTCTTTCGGAATTCGGTTCTCGATGCAAGCACGCCTTTCGTCAACGCAACCCCACAATACAATCTCAACCAGTTCGGCGGCTCTTTTGGCGGTCCGATTCAGAAGGACAAGACGTTCTTCTTCGCCGATTATCAAGCCAAGATGCAGCGCAAGGGGGTTCCTTTCACAGGCGTGGTTCCATCTCTTGCAATGAGGACACCCGACGCTAACGGCGATTTCAACTTCAATTTGGATCCTTTCGGCAATCCCCGCGGTTCTGCCTCTTTCCCGAACCTAACTAATCCATTCAACGGGTTCGCTCCCTTTGAATGCGACGCCTCGGGCAACGCTATCGTACCGAATAGCTCCGGTGCGCAGACGGGTGGGGCGCCCTGCAACGTAATCCCGAAGGCCCTCGCTAACCCGGTCGGTCTCGCCGTACTTAGCCTCTATCCTGCGCCCAATGCAAACAACGCCGCTTTGGATTTCAACTACACTCTCGTGCCGGACAGAAAGCTCAACGAAGGCACCTGGGACATCCGCCTCGATCACAATTTTTCGAGCAAGGACTCTGTCTTTGGACGCTTCAGCTACGATCAGGCAACGAACTTCGTTCCGGGTGGTTCTCCGGGATTCGCCGAAGCTACAGCTTTTGGCAGCACGCAGCTCATCGACAACCATGGGCGCAATGCCGTGGTGTCCGAAACCCACATCGTCTCGCCTAACACGATCAACCAGTTCACTTTCGGCTTCAGCCGGATTTTCAACCACATTCTCTCCTTCGGCACTGGCAGCTGCGAGGCTGCGAAGCTTGTCAATCCAGTAACCGGCTTGCCCGCTCCGATTCCCGGGGCCGATTTAGGCGGCGCCTGCGACGGATTGACGGGCTACCCCGCCAGCCTGAATCAGGCGACCAACGACTGCGAAAGTTGCGGCATGACTTCGTTCTCGATGTCGAGCTATTACGCCGTGGGCGACCGCGGATATGCGCCTTACCAGGGTGGGACCAATGTCTATTCGCTCTCAGATACCCTCGAATTAATTCGTGGCAAACACGAGATCCGGTTCGGCGGCGTATTTCGCGATAATCAGATGAACGTGCGAAACAACGCCTTTCAGGATGGTTTTGTCGCGGAGATCGGCAATCAAACAGGCGACGACATCGCCGACACTCTTCTGGGCGGGATGGGAAGCTTTGCCGCCCACGATCAGACATTCCTCGGCGCGACGGTCGGCCGCCGCTGGAAACTGGTTCGCCCATTCGTACAGGACGACTGGCGCGTGAGCAACAATCTAACGGTGAACATTGGCCTCGCCTGGGCTCTGGTGACGCCCGAAACTGAGATCGGGAATCGGCAGTCGAACTTCGATTTTGAGAGCGGCAAGTGGTACATCCCCAAAGGTGCTCCGGGTGTGAGTGGCTGCACGAACTGCATTGCGTCCGACGGGCGAGTAGGCATCCAGTTTGACAAAACCGCTTTAGAGCCGCGCATCGGGCTGGCCTGGAAGCCTCTGGGAAGTCAGAGCACCGCAATCCGCGCCGGGTACGCCATCTACCACGACTCTGCTTGGAACCAAGGCGGGCAGGGATTGTGGCAGAATCCGCCGTACTACGCGGAAGTGGATCCCAACGTCATTTTTGGCTTTGTCCCCGCCAGCGGCCCCTTCAACTCTGGCGTCAATTTGTCGAGCGGCTTCCTTCTGCCAGCGAATACTGCCTCTGCCGTAAACGTCACTGGTGGTGCTGTCTATAACGCGCCGGTAAATCCCGGCGCTTACACCGGAACCATTCAATCCCAGAACCGCAATTTCAAGCAGGGCATCGTGCAGCAATTCCAGATCAACATCGAGCACCAACTACCCGGGAACGTTGTGTTGACCGCGGGCTATGCAGGCTCCCGCAGCGCGCACATTCTGGTGAGCCAGGTGGATGAAAACATCGCTTCGCCTCTCGCGTGCCCGGGCAACGGTGCCTCTACCGTACCCGGCTACACGCTGGGCTGCGGCATTCCGGCCTTTCCCTACACGCCGTTTCAGTTCGTCAACAGTAACAACAGCGTTGGCGCGGCCCGTTATGACTCTCTCCAAATCAAGGCTGAAACCAAAAGCGCGCGGCATGGTCTCTACGCCCTAGTGGGCTATACCTATGCTCGCAACTTCGACTCTGGCATGCCTGACGGCTTGGGTACCGACGTCGGCGCATTGTATTGGCCGCTGCCCGGAAGCCAGAAGTTGGATTGGAGTTTGTCGCAGCTGAACCTCAACAACACGTTCACCGCCAGCATTCTCTACGATCTGCCCTTCGGCAACGGCAAGCGCTACGGCGGCAGCTGGAGTGGAACCACCAACACGCTCCTGGGACATTGGCAGCTAGATCTAATCGAGAGAGCACAATCCGGATTTCCGTTGTTCGTTGTCGATAGCGACAACGCGGATATTTTCCCCGGCGCAGCGGGCGATTCGGGAACTTTCTTCAATTACAACGGCTTCGGTCTAAACCGTCCCAACGAGGTCGGGGACCCGAACAGGGGCGGACCGGAGGGCGGAGGTACAAATTGCCCGGCGCGGGTCCACACGCTGCAAAATTGGTTCAATCCTTGCGCCTTTGCGAAGGCGCCCGCGGGAGAACTTGGCACCGCAGCGCGTGCGCCCGTATACGGCCCACGTTTTGTGAACACCGATTTCTCGATCATCAAGGACTTTCCTTTGTCCTTCCGCGAGGGAATGAATCTCCAATTCCGGGCCGAGTTCTTTAACTTTCTCAACCACCCGCAATATTTCCTCGGTGGTCTCGGAGACACTGGACAGCAGGACATAAACTCGCCCACGAGTTTCGGGGTGATCAATCAGACGTTGAATAACTCGCGCGATATTCAGTTTGCTCTCAGGCTGAATTTCTAGAGCGTGTTAGAGGGTTAACATAGGGCAGATTGAGGTGACTCAGTCTGCCTTTAAGTTTGTATCGGGAAGTTTGCGAGCAATGACGAGGCAACTTAGCGAGGCTGATCGATGAGATTAGGACGAGTCTGGTTCTTGGCGGCGCTGTTATTGATATCGTGCCTTACATGCTGGAGCCAGGAGAAGCGGAAGATCGTCATCGATCAAGACGCCGCCGGTCCCGCCGGAACCGACCAGCAATCAATCCTTCTCTTGATCCAGTCGCCACAGACCGAAGTCCTGGGCATCACGGTGGTGACGGGCGATCAGTGGCTGCACGAGGAAGTGGCGCACACCCTGCGGATGCTCGAAATCATCGGACGAACAGATATTCCGGTCGTGCCGGGAGCGGAGTACCCACTGGTAAGACGAAAACAGGAGACAGAAAGATGGGAACAAGAATACGGCAAGATAGCGTGGCTCGGAGCTTGGACTCCGAACTTCTACCATCCGTCCGACCAGTTGGGAGAAATGCCGGAAGGCCGGCCCACCACCAAGCCATCCGATGAGGACGCCGCTCACTTTCTAATTCGCATGGTGCATAGGTTTCCCAACCAGGTGACCGTTTATGAGGGAGGGCCCATGACGAACCTGGCGCTTGCCATTTCTATCGATCCAGAGTTCGCGGGGCTGGCTAAGGAGCTGGTGTTCATGGGCGGCAGTTTCAATCCGCAGACTGACGATCCGGAAATTGTTAACACCCCAACTCATGAATTCAACTTGTGGTTCGATCCGGAAGCGGCTCATATTGTGCTCCGGGCGCAGTGGAAGAAAGTCATTTGCACGCCGGTGGATATTTCGGTAAAGACACGATTGACTTCGGAGTTGATCAACCGCGTTAAAGCGGGCGACTCGCCCGCGGCGCGCTACATTGGCCAGTACACACAGTTGCGCGGCAACTACAACTATCTGTGGGATGAGCTGGCGGCAGCGGCGTGGCTCGACCCCAGCCTGATCACAAAGAAAGAAACGCTCTTTATGGACGTGGATCTGGACCGCGGCCCCGGCTACGGAAACACCCTGAGTTGGGCGGATCGGAATAAGCCGATTGTTGAGATCCGGCCGGCTGAGGTTCAGGTCGATCTGGATCTTGAGAAATTTTATAAATTGTTCGTAGACCTGCTGACAGCAAAAACACCGCGGAAGGACTGAGTCCCTGAGTATTTTTGGCGACCCGGCCAGCGGCAGCCCCGATCCAGGCTGAGTGAGAGCCTTCGGTGGAATGCACTTGCAGCACCGCGGTTGACAACGTGAAGGTGAGGTTCATGAAGACTTGCTGCAGTTGCACAGGTCTGCCGCGATTTTGGGAAGATGAATAACGTTAGACTGTTTGAGGTAATTCTGGCCTTCTGGTTGTGAACGGCTACGGTCACAGCGTTTGGAGTTGCCGTCAGGATCGAACTCGGCAGAATCGGAAGTCTCCCCAAAAATCTGTCCAGCGTGTCCACTTTCGCTGCGCGGCGTCGCTTATGGAAGTGAGCGGGCGAAAAACGATCTACGCGATCCGTGAGTCCCCGCAATTCCGGAACCGTAGCGGTTCCAAACACTCACTCAAAGGAAAACACCATGAGATCCAGAAATTCCAAGATCGCCCGTACGATCGCATCCGTTCTGATGAGCTTGTTGTTTCTTACAACTACAGTGGAAACGATGTTGGCCCGGCGCGAGTAGATTGGTATGCGATGAACAAGACCAAGGCTCGTGAGAGGAGCCAACGTCATGTTGATTATAGGATGCGATTTCCATCCTTGTTTCGCAGGTCGCGATCTTTAGACTTTTGGCTGATGCAAGCTGCTCGATCATCTCTGGCAGGAGTGGAAAACGTTAAACTCCGATATCGAATGTGTCAGCCAAGATATCGAAACGATCGCCGGCGAGGACGCAGCATGTCAGCGTTTGCGGCAGATCCCAGGAGTGGGGGGCCGCTGGTCTCAACCGCCACTGAAGCCGCGATCGGTAACGGAGCAGCCTTCCGCAAGGGGCGAGAGTTCGCCGCTTGGCTGGGTCTCATCCCGCGACAACACTCAACCGGGGGCAAGACACGTCTGCTCGGCATCAGCAAACGCGGCAGCATTTATCTGCGGCGCATGTTCATTCACGGCGCACGCGCGGTGCTGTTGCGAGTCAAGTACGATACCGGGCGACTCGGATCCTGGGCCCATCAACTCGAGTTACGTGCGCCCCGTAACAAAGTCGTTGTCGCTATCGCCAACAAACTGGCACGCATCGCATGGGCAGTGCTGGCAAAAGGGCAGGACTATCGTGCTGGTACGGTAGCTGCCATGGCGTAGCAAGCAACAGAGTTTGAGTCATTTCTCCTTGAGTCTGCTGAGAGAGGACAAGACGAAAGAACAGTCAAACGGCGTGCCGGAGAACCTGCTCCCACAAGAGGTCGATCGTGACCGTCGGGCTTATAAGGTCCGGCACGCGCGGATCATCATCATGGCCCGGAGAACAACCTCCAATTAGAGGCCGGATACATTTGCGCAGACTGTATTTTGTCCAAGAATCTCTCCTTGCAGTCGGGCGGCGGACCATACATTGTGGGAAGCGTGGAACCGATTTTCAAACGAGCCAACAAAAGTCAACCTGCTGTGGCCGAATCCGGAACTTAAGATCGTATTGCATTCGCCTGCCGCCCTTCTTGAAACCGGACCGCACAGATGCCTTCCGGAGAAAAGGCCGGACGGTCACCCCGTTGCCGACGAGCAGTCCGTTCCCT
The DNA here is from genome assembly GCA_963771965.1 of uncultured Acidobacteriaceae bacterium. Taxonomy (GTDB): domain Bacteria; phylum Acidobacteriota; class Terriglobia; order Terriglobales; family Acidobacteriaceae; genus Sulfotelmatobacter. The sequence goes on along the minus strand of CAVYVM010000010.1, from coordinate 94,715 downwards.
GAAGTCCGGTTTGCCAGTCAGTAATCGCAAAATACGGGCATTATTCGCGTATTTCAGCGCAGATCGAGCGGAAATCCTCTGCAGTTCAGACTGCGTGGCGGAGAGGGAGGGATTCGAACCCTCGGTACAGGCCTGAGAAGGCGTAAGAGCCGACGTTTGCGTAAGACGGAACGGTTGACGCCTCAGCGCATGACAAGCCGCGTGTTTCTCCGGGATGGTTCTGTCCCCGGAGGAATCTCTCCGAGATAAATGCGGTTCTTCAGGATTTGATACAGCGCGCCTCGGCAATACGAAGTTCCTCCGATCGGTTTCCCTCAGCGCTCGTCCTCTCCTTACTGAAGATAGAGATTGAAGAGCCGCACCACCATCTTTGCGTCATCCGGATTCACGACTAGCTTTCGATCGTTGACGTCGTAACCGAGCGGCACGGTCCCTCCCATCCAACATACCTTTGCGCTTGGAGGCAGCGATCTTGTCGCGGATCCTCTCGCCTGTCACCTCACGCTCGAACTGCGCGAAGGAGAGCAAAATATTGAGGGTTAATCTTCCCATCGAGGTCGTGGTGTTGAACTGCTGGGTGACGGATACGAAGGAGACTCCGCGTGCATCCAGCGCTTCGACGATCTTGGCAAAGTCGGCCAGGCTGCGAGTGAGACGATCGACCTTGTAAACCACGATGGTGTCGATTTTGTTGGCTTGAACATCGTCGAGCAGACGCTTCAATGCTGGCCGCTCCAGGTTCCCGCCAGAATATCCTCCGTCGTCGTATCGGGCCGGAAGTGTTCGCCAGCCTTCGTGTCGTTGGCTCGCGGTGAAGGCCTCACAGGCTTCCCGTTGAGCGTCGAGTGAGTTGAAGGATTGTTCGAGTCCTTCTTCGGAGGACTTACGGGTGTAGATCGCACAGCGGATGAAGGCTTTCGATTCCGTGGTCATTGAGCCTCCTGTTGGGATGCGTTGGATGGTTTAGCTTTGAGACCGAAGAAGGCTGGTCCCGACCAGCGGGTGCCGGTGATGAGGCGTGCGATCTCAGAGAGATTCTCGTAACGAGCACCTCGGTATTCGTAGCCTTCCGCTTCCACCTCGACAACATGCACTTGCTCCTTCCACTGGCGGACAAGGCGTGTACCCGGTTTGATCGGCAGCCGGTTTGAAACCACTGCGTTGGGATCGGCTTCGAATGTGGCGGCAAGCTGGCGAAGCCTACGGCAGCCAGCGTCGCTGAGGCCGCCGAACGCCTGCTCTTGCAGGCGATGGCCAACGATGCGAAGCATGAGATTCTTTCGGATTTCAGGCGGAGGTTCTCTCTTGAAGAGCTGCCGCCATAAGTCACACAAGGCTGGCAAACTCAACGTGGACAAAGAAGCAAGACGCTTCGCAATCGACGAATCGGGCATAGTGTCTCCTTAAAGCGATCAGCAACATTCCCGCTTCCTTTCGCAGAAAGTTCAAGTCAAATTCGCCTCGGCCTTGACGCTAAATTTGCTTGACTTGCAGCCTTCTGCATGCTCCTAGAAATGCCTCCCCGGTTTGATTGAGGAGGGTGGTTCTTTACGTACCTTGTGAAGGAAGGAGAGCTGAACCCAGATCCATGATGAAATCGGCAACGTTTAGCTTGCAGCCGGTTTCGATGCGCGCGCCCGTATAGGGGTAGAACTTCAGGATGGCCCGGTCCTGCACGTCAAGCAGTGAATCTCCCGCCGGCATTCCCTCAATTGCCGCGCCCTGTTTCTGAAATCGCGCGGGCTCCATCGACAGATCGGAGGACGCACGCGAGATGAACTGCGCCTGGGCGGGATTGGGAACCGTGATCTGCAGCCACAGCTCGGGCCGCCGCGCCGCTTAACAACTTGTAGAACCAGGAGAGTGACGAAATTCGCTGGCGGAACCGGAAACAGTGAGTCCACCGCCCTTCGTTGTGATCTGCGATTTTATGATTCCGATATCGGTATAATTGCTGACGCTCATGGACCGGTTTGCGTCTGCCACCCGATGGTTATTCGACTCGGAACATGGCGCAATCGACCGCTTCGTTCCACGTTGGCTTTTCTTGCGCGCACTTGGGTGTATTTATTTTTCCGCTTTCTTCTCACTGGTCTTTCAGATCCGCGGGCTCATCGGGCCGGAAGGAATTCTGCCGGCAAATGAATACCTGCAAGCCGTAGCACATTCATTTGGCTACAGCCGCGGCATCTGGTTCGCACCCACCGTGCTATGGCTTTCAAGCGGCCCGCATATGTTGATCGTACTGTGCTGGGTCGGCATGGGTGCATCGTTGTTATTGGCGCTGAATGCGTGGCCGCGGGGAATGCTCGCGATCTGCTTTGCATGCTTCCTGTCTTTCGTGAGTGCGGCGCAGGATTTTTCAGGTTATCAGTCGGACGGCATGCTGCTCGAAGCAGGCTTTATCGCACTTTTCTTCGCTCCCTCAGGATTCCGTCCTGGCTTTGGGATCGCGTCACCGCCATCGCGTGCCAGTCTCTTGCTGCTGCAATGGGAATGGTTTCGCATCTACTTCGAGTCAGGTGTGGCGAAGATCATCGGTGGCGATCCACAGTGGCGCCACTTTACCGCTATGGACGAGTACTATCAGAACGGTCCGCTGCCCACGTGGATCGGCTGGTATGTGCAGCATCTGCCACACTGGTTTCATGCCTCGAGTGCCTTTGCGACTCTCGCGCTTGAGTTGGGTTTGGTTTGGATGTTATTTCTACCCCGCCGCTGGCGCCTCCTTTGTTTCCTGATTGTGACACCCTGGGAACTGGGCATCATTCTCACAGCCAACTACACTTTTCTGAACTACCTGGTTCTGACGCTAGGATTTCTTCTGTTGGACGATCATTTTCTGCTGCGCTTCTTCCCGCAACGATGGAAGAAATTTGCCGTCGCGGACTCGACGCCTAAGCAGCGCGAAATGCAAAGTTCGGGAAGTTTCCTTCGTCGGTTCGGAATAGCGAGGCTTTCTGTAACCAGCTTTCTCCTTGGCTGGATTTTTTATGCCACCACGGCTGAGTTGATCTGGATGTTCTCCGCCTTACCGCTGCCAGCCTCGCCTGTGGCGGCTCTCGAGCCTTTTCGGATCGCCAATAGATACGGCCTGTTCGGCATCATGACCCGAGGGCGATACGAGATCGAGTTCCAGGGCTCGGACGATGGAAAAATCTGGGTGGCATATCCGTTCCGTTACAAACCTCAGGATCTGAATAGTCCGCCGGGTATCTACGCACCCTATCAGCCACGATTCGATTGGAATCTCTGGTTTGCTTCGCTGGGCTCATGGCAGGATTATCCAATCGTGCCCAGAACCGAAGTTTGCTTGCTCTTCAATGACAAGGATGTACTTCGCCTTTTCAAAAGCAACCCATTTCCGCATGGGCCGCACGAGATACGCACTGTGCTCTGGCAATATTGGTTTACGACAATGTCCGAAAAGCGAGCCACAGGCCTTTGGTGGCGCCGTCAATTCTTAGGACTCTATGCGCCGACGATCGCACGCGATCCGGATGGCACTATTCGCGGCATCGAAGGTCCTACGGTTGGTTCACGTGAGTGAATGCTGGGGCGATCACGGCGACTTCCGTCTTCAGCGCATCCCGCGCAACCTCGACAACGCCGTCTTCGCGGCATGATAGCCGCACATGCCATGCACGCCTCCACCTGGTGGAGTGGACGCGGAGCAAATATAGATATCGCGCGCCGATGTGACGATCGAGGTCATATCAGTCGACGGAGTGACCTTCGTCCCATCCCGCAGGGAGCCGCCCCCGGCTTTGCGGGCCTGTTTACGGTCGATCTTCCCCTGACAGTAAAGACAGGTCAGGAGTTCAACATCGTAGTACGGCGTATCAGCAAGCGTCCGCCTCCCATTCCACAAGGCCCGCCGCTTCATCGGTTTCTGATCGCATTGCATTCGCCTGACGTCCCTTATTGAAACGGGACTGCGCATGTGCCCTCCGGAGAAAAGGCCGACGTCGTCGAATACGACCAGCAGGTCGCAGAGTTCCTTCCCGTTGGGCTTTTTCGGGCTTGGATAACACCAATCCGTGAGGAAGGTTTTTGGCGCGAGATTATGAATGACGGCTTCGTCTCGCTCTCCCTTCTCGCGAAAATAATGTACAGAAACAGCACCGTTCATGGCTGGCTCCTCTCCATTCCATCCAAAAAGAAAGCCGGGGATTGATCCCCGGCCTCCAAGTTCATTTTGCGCTGCTACGTTCTATGTTGCAGCACTTCCTTGCGAGGCGATTCGGGCATCTTCAAATATTTGCATGACCTCCGGCATCCTGTGCTTCGCGCTCCCGTAGAAAAGACATTTTCTAGGCGAAACGCAGCTTTGATGCCGATAATAATCCCACATCCGGTAGCCCATCATCACTCTGAACAACACGCCATAAGTGAGAAATCTAAAATTGAGGCAATCCGCTTCGACATGTAGGGAAGGCGTAGTCCATACCTTGCGAGATTCCTCATCGTTAGTCACGATCACGATTACAGATGTATCAGGCGGAAGCGGAGCTCCCTGCATAAGGTACAGCCGCATGGGTTCTAAGAAGCCGCCTAGTTCTGTCCGCGGACATACACTCTCGTCAAACATCTCCCAGTCGTGAACGGCTCCTCGCCACACCATGCTGTCGAGAAGCAAGCAAACTTGTCCATATCCACACCAAGGTCCGCGCCGGAGTATCGTGACAGCGTGGGATGAGGATCGCGTGGCAGAGCCACTTCCAACCTCTCACTGAGGAGAGATCGTTCACCCTTCGGATTTATCCAACGCATTACTTCAGACTCGCCATTCCGGTCGAAGCGTTGTTCGCAATCAAAACAGAGAAGTGGATTCTTGATTTGATTTTCGTTCTGTAGCGGCCCGGTGCTGACTCGGGTCGCGTACTCGAGCTTTCTTCCCTTCGGATAGAGAGCCGCAGGCATGTAGTGACTCTTGTGTAGTTTCTTCTCCTTCGGGTCAAGGCAAAGTGGACAAATTCCTTCTGGCATACCGCACCTCAATAATCTTATTCTCCCACTGAACGCCGCAGCTTACAAGAAATAGGGCAGTGAGTAGAATGAAAACAGGCAGGTATCAGAATGGCCGATTACAAACCGCAAAACCCGGAGGAGCATTTTGCGCTCCAGCGAACATCCAGAGCCGCCGAAGTTGTAAAGGCTGTCTTTGAAGCTCAGCAGAAGGGAAACGAAGAGAGCAGAGGCAGGGATGAACGCTTCTATAACAGCCTTGCTTTATTTTCCAGCGGCACTATCGCGTTGACCGTTACCTATTTGGGATACCTGAAAAACCTGCCTAACCAGCCCATTCAGCACTCGCACTGGCTCACAGCGTGTTGGATTTGTCTGCTGTCGTGCATCCTTTGTTCATTGTTCTGGCTACGCGCTTTTAGTCACTACACTCATTACTTTCACGAATGGCAAACTGCGAACGCGCAAAAGGAACAATTCGAAGTCGAAGCCAAGCAATATCCAACGCTGGCGCGTAACACGATCAGCGTTCAAACCAGACAGCCGACTTCCCGAGCAGAGATGGAGGGTTTCATCTCCAATCGAACAGAAGCGGCTGCAATATGCGAGAGACGGGCCAAGGGTGCCAAACGTCTAGAGAATCGCTACATGTTCTTTTGGCGATGGCTTGGCAGGTTTGCACAAGCGAGCTTCTTAGGTGGATTCGCATTACTCATCGCTTTTGCCGACAAAAATACCTAAGCCTTCACGACTTAGAGTCTTCATCGGAACCCCAGACTAAGACCTACTGACGAGACTTGCTGGACCGCGTAATCGTCCTGAATGAGCGGCATCTGAAGCGCCTGATGGCCGAGTATGTGCGCTACTACCACGAAGACCGCACGCATCTGGGGCTCGCGAAGGACACACCAGCGGGTCGGCCGATTGCGATCCGTTCTGCCGTCGGAAGCAAGATTCAATCCTTTCCACGACTCGGCGGACTGCACCATCGCTACGCAGTGGCGGCATAGATCGACAATTCTGCATTACCGCCATTAACTTCCGTCGACTATCAGCCAAGAAGCGTCCGTATCTGGTTTATGGGTTTGGGATCAACCCCCATCATCCGGCAGATCTCAGGCACGCCGAAAGTCGGGGCCCTACTTGCAATACAAGTGGCCTCTTAATTGTTCGTGGAACGTTTTGACGAACCACAGGTACATCGGTTGCAAGCAAAACCTCAGAGAAGCGGTCAATGATCGATTCGGAATCTCAGTGGCATGCGATGCAGCTTGAGGCTTGCAAAGTCGATTATGCTCAGGCCTGCCAACGAGAGTTCCAGAAGATTGAAACGCATGCGAAATCTTGCCAGGACGCCGCCTCCCAGAGCAGCACTCAGGACGATCAGACCAATCAGAAGAAAGAATTGGCCGATGTGTCACCTGGAAGCATGCGTCCGCCTAGAAACTGGAGGAGAAGCCAGCCGGCAGCAATCATTACGGCTGGAGTAGTGAGGAGTACGACGAGACAGCAAACACTGCCCAGATAAGAACAATCACCAAGACGAGTAGAATGGCTTCCCGTCTGTACTTGTGCACGCCGGGTTCTCAGGCCGATAGTGCTGTTCTGCCTTGCGCTTGATCTTTCGATCCCAAAGAAAAATGTCTATGGTTCGGATCGACTGCTGCATGCCCCTTAGTCGCGCAGGGCTCGAATGGGATCGGTCCGGGCTGCGTGCCACGCCGGTGTGAAGCAGGCCGCAAGGGAAATCGTTACCATCACCACCGCTGCGACCATAAAAGCTATCGGGCTCCGAGGATTCACCTGATACAGCAGCGTTCCGACGGCAATGAAGCGGGTCAAAAACATAGCTATGATCGTGCCGAGCACGACGCCTCCCACCGCCAACGCCAGGCCGTGCGTTATAACAATGCGAAAGAGATGGGCCGCGCCCGCGCCCAGAGCCATGCGCAAACCAAGCTCACGTTTGCTCTGCGAAACCGCATAGGACATGACGCCATAAAGTCCCACCGCGGCGAGCAGTAGCGCGATTCCTCCAAAAACGAACAAGAGAGCCACCACAATTTTCTGCGTGGACAGCGCACTACGATTCATGTGCTCGCGCAGGGTGATGACTTCCTGCAAACCAAGCCCCGCATCCATGGAGTGGATTTGAGGGGCCAAGGCAGAAGACATCGCGCCGGGTGATTGAGAGGTGCGGATCAGCAGGAAGCTATTGACGACTGGCAACTGACCCATGCAGAGATAGAGAAATGGTTTGGGCAATTCGGCGAAGGACCCATACTTCGAGTTTTTGGCGACTCCCACCACCTGCATCCATTTGTTGTCCACCTGAATGCCTTTACCCACCGGATCTACGCCATGCCAGTACTTAGTCACCATCTGCTGGTTCACTATTACCGCGGGAAAACTGTTTTCGTTATCGTTGCGGGTAAATTCCCGACCGGACACCATGGGAATTTGCATAATGGCAAAATAGCCGGGACCAACCTGGTTGTATTCCACCGTTGGCCTTTCATCAGGGCCTGGTTCATAGCCTTCTACGGTGATAGGTGCCGAAAGATAACTTTGGTAGCTGAATGGCCTGATTTTGACGAACGAAGCAGATTCGACTCCGTGGATGGCTTTGACACGATCCACCAGATCGTCGCGAAAACGCTTTGCGCGCGCGGGACCGTAACTCGCCGCCTGCAGGTCAAAAGTTGTCGTAACCAGATTATCGGGGGAAAAGCCGGGATCGGCCGAGTGCAGCCGCTGAAGGCTCTGCACCAGCAAAGTTCCACCCACCACCAGGATGAAACTAAGCGCTACCTGGACAAGAACCATGGCAGAGCGGATGCGGGATTTTGCCCGGTTTCCGAAAGAGGTTCCGGATTCGGCTTTGAGCGCTCCGGCGATATCCAACTTGCGGGTCTGAAGTGCCGGAATGAGGGCAAACATCAGGGTCGAAACCAGGCAAACCCCGCCGCTGAATGCCACCACTCGCCAGTCTATGTTTCCTGACAAATTGGTGGCGAGAACAGAGGACGCGGGGAAGAAGAATGCCATCAGATTTCGGCAGAAGTAGGCAAGTACAAGCCCACAGGCGCCCGCAATCACTGAAAGAATCAGTCCTTCAGTGATAAGTTGCCGCAGCAATCTTCCACGCCGAGAGCCAAGCGCGAGGCGCACAGTGATTTCGTGCTGGCGCGCCAGCGACCTAACCAGCAGCAGGCTGCCGACATTGGCGCAGGCGATCAGAAGCACCAGAAATACAGCCACGAGCGAGATTCCAAGCGTCGGGGCCAGAGTGCCCGCCTGGTTGAATGGCGTTTTCCACAATGGGAAGAGCTTCACCCCGCGTCCCCGGTTTGTGTTGGGATACTGATTTTCAAGACGTTTGGCTACAGCCGAAATCTCGGCTTGCGCCTGAACAATGGTGACGCCGGGCTTGAGGCGGGCGTAACCTTCAATCCAGCCGTCGCCACGATCTTCCAGTTTGTAGTTGCCTCCGACGAAATTTTCCTGCATTGAGGCAGGAACCCAGAATTGCATAGGATAGCCGACGAAAGTGCCGTAAAAGCCTTTCGGCGCTACGCCAATAATGGTGTGGGGGACAGTTCGCAGGAGCAGTTTCTTGCCAACGATATCGGGATCGCTGCGGAACCGTTCTTTCCACAACCAATAGCTGATTACGGTGACAGGATGACCATTGCGGCCCCAATCCTCTTCCGACCGGAATCCTCGCCCGAGAATGGGATGGATTCCGAGGGCATCGAAATAGTTCGACGAAACAAGGCTGCCGGTTGCGTTTTCTGCCCGCTCGCCAATATTGAATGTAGCTCTGGTAATGTGGTCGGCGATAAACCGGTCGAACAGGGTGCACTCTCTCTGGAAGTCGAGAAAGTCAGGCCAGGAAACATCATCGTAGCCCAGGTTACCTTCGCCTTTGTCGTAACGCTCCGGTACTGTTGCCGTAAAGGACACCATCCGCTCCTGGTGGGCTACGGCAGGAAAGGGCCGGAGCAGGACCCCTTCAATCCAACTGAAAACAGCGGCATTGGCGCCGAGCCCCAGCGTGAGGCAAAGAATGGCCAGGAGAGAAAAGCCGGGATTTCGGCGCAGCATGCGGAATCCAAAGCGGAGGTCCTGGAGAAGATTTTCGATGAAATTGATGTTGCGCATTTCGCCGCATTCCTCCTTGATCTGTTCCCTACCGCCCAGCGAGGGCAACGCTGCGTAGCGGATATTTCCCGGGGTGTGCTCCTCTCAATGAGTGAGACGGTTTCAGTTTAGACCTTGTCCACGGTTCAGGAAAGAGAGGAATTTAGCCCAAAAATGTTGTTCTGGCCGGAGGCCGGGGACTCCTGAATTTTTGTGAATTCCAACTGCAAGTTTTGCCGACAAAGCGGATTGCGACAACCCGCAATCACAGGTCGGCGATGTCAACCTCAACGGCCACGCTGCTCATGATCAATTGCAGGGAAAGTATTACGCGACAAGAGGATTTCTGACGAAGGACTATGCCCTGGAGGCCTTCCAGAACGCCAGACCGAACGCGCACCAATTTGCCGGCAGCGAGATAAGGATGCGGTTCCACTTTTCCGCAGTTCACAGCCTTACGCAGAGAGTCAATATAGGTCTCGGGAATAACGGATAATTCACGCTTTCCTACCGCCGACAAAACTCCCGATACTTCAAGAGCACGCCCCCGTTGACTGCGAATCGTGCGGACAAAGAGGTAACTGGGAAACAACGGGAGCTGAACCGTCACCTTCGATCCATCTTTCCACCTGTGCCGCGCCTCATAGAGGGGAAGAAAGTATTCGATTTGCCGGACCCGCAGATGTTCGGCAATTCGCTTCTCATGTCTCGGCATGACATAAATGGCAAACCATTCAGGCAGTGCACAACCTTCAGCCGAAAGAAAGTCAGGAGCGGTGGTGGCGAGGATTGGTTCCATGGTTTGGCGGTTGCAATTCACTCCTGCGCTATTATGTATTCCTCCAACTTGCCAGCCGGCTGTTCGGCCGTATGAGCGGCCAGTGTTTGGTTGGCAAACTTTATGCTATAACTGCGGGAAACCAGTCCATTTTTCACGGCATGCTCTGTTTGGACGAACTCTTGTGGGGTTCCCAAGGATCCCAAGCTGGAGGCAAAATCCCCCAGTACCTGCCGACTGAAATAACGGTTTGCATTTTCAGTAAACAAGGAACGATCAAGAGTGCCACGTTGGAGAGAATCGAATATCTTACGTGCCTGCTCCAGTCTGTGAGCGGCATCCGGATCTGGATCTGATTTTTCGGGCAAGAGAAGAGGGAAGATGCCACTGGTGATTTCAACGGGTGCCCCGGCATCCATATTGGCGAACACGGCTACAGCAACGCGGTCATCAGGAAAGATGAAATTGGCGGCGCTGAAACCGGAGATATCGCCGATGCTATAGATTGCGCGCCTGTCTGCCTTCCGAGTGATGCCATTGCCAAGCGCGTAGCCGATTCCCAGGCCATTCGAGAGCAAGATACTCCTTTCAAATTGCCGGTAAGAAGAGGACGCAAGCAGCTCGTGGTTTATTACGGAGATGTCCCACTTACCCATGTCCTCCGCGGTCATCGCAAGTTCCTCTCCTCCGAAATTCCATCCCCCTCCTTCCCGTGGCGCCGGGCGGGGCGGACCCAAGGCATAGCGGATGTAGCCGGCGGCATCGCCAAGGCCGAGTTTTTCCGAATCTATATCCATTGCACTTTCCATGCCCAGGGGCGAAAACACCTTCTCCCGCAAGAAGCGATGGAGCGGCATGCCGCTGGCCTTTTCTGCGATCATGCCAGCAATCACATAGTTGGTATCGCTGATTTCCCATTTTGTTCCGGGATCGAAGTCTAACGGCCTGCGGGCCCACTGATCGAGAATGTCACGCGGGGAGGTGGGTTGCAGGACTTTTTGTGGCAAATAGTCCAAGGCCCAATATTCCGGATACCCGGAAGTTTGGGAGAGCACTTGACGAATCGTGACCTCGTTCGCCCGGCTAAGCTCAGGAAGAAAGCGGGAAACGCTGTCTTCAAGCGACAATTTGCCCTGTTCCTCCAAGAGCAGAATGGCCTCAGCCGTGAATGGCTTGCTGAGAGAGCCCAGGCAGTAACGCATTTCGGGCCGCGCGGCAGTTTGCGGATCGAGACGCGCGTTGCCATAGGCCTTCAGGTAGGCGATTTGCCCGTCCTTAACCACTACTATGGACACACTTGGAGTTGCGGTTTTGGCCAGCGTGTCGATGGCGAGTTTATCGATTTTCTCGCGAACGTTAGATGGGAGTTGGGTCTGGGATTGGGCAGGCAGAGCAATTGAAGCGGCAAGCAAAACGACCGCAACCCGGGGGACGAGAAAATAAAATCTGCGCATGGGTCTCCTACACGAAGCAGCGGAACTAGATCATGCCGGAATCCCAAATCTAGAGGAGACGGCGAAGGGCGCGGAGCAATTTTCCGTGAGGAGCAGGATCATCGGGGCCAGCGGGTGATTTTGGGGGATGAGCGGCACGGCCAATTTTGTGGGTGGGTAACTAGCTTGCTTCTTCTTGCCTGGAGAGCGAAAGAGCCGCGATTTCCTGAGTGGGCGCGCCGCCGGACATCTGCTGGGCCGCAATGAGTTCCTGTGTGGCCAGATGCAGCGCGGGAAGCCGGGTGGCAAAGACGATTCCGCCAATTATGGAAATGACGCCACTCAAGGCGACTGTCATAGGCGCTCCAATCGTCTCGGCCAGGCCGCCAGCCAGCGGTGCACCCAGCGCCGCCATGCCCATCAACATCATGGAAGAGACGGCCATCACGCGCCCGCGCAGGTGGTCGGGAACCATACTCTGGATGAGGCTATTCGATGAGGCCAGTTCCAACGTGATCGAGAATCCGAGGAGAACCAGCAGCGCCACTGAGAACCAAAAGATTCTCGAGAGCGAGAAGAGAATCAGGGCCGCGCCAAAGCTGTTGCAGGCAACTACGATCCAGCGTACGAGGCCGCTCATGTTTTTTCTGGTGGCCAGCGTGATCGCGCCGCTCAGCGCACCCACGCCGGAGGCGCCCATCAGCAGCCCCAGTGCCCTTGCGCCGCCGTGCAGGATCTGGCCGGCAAACACCGGCATAAGAACCGCACATGGCGTTCCAGTAAAAATGATGAGTGCCAATAAGAGCATCAGCGTCCGGACCGGGCCCGCACGGATCACGAACCGGAAACCTTCTATGAGGTTCTGCAGCGGAGGACCTTTAATGGCGAGCCGCGGCCGGGGGGCCGTCATCATCAGTAAGCCAGCTAGGACCGCGAAGAAACTCAACCCATTCGCAAAAAAGCACCAGCCCTCACCAATTGCTGCAACCACGATTCCCGCCAGGGCCGGGCCGATCACGCGGGCCCCGTTGAAGATGGACGAGTTGAGGGCAATGGCATTGACCAGGTCTTCGCGGGAAACCATATCCACGACAAAAGCTTGGCGGGCGGGAATATCAAAGGCATTGATTACGCCTATCAGCGCTGCCAGCAGCATTACGTGCCACGTCTGGACTACATGCGTAAGCGTGAGTCCGGCAAGAATGAGGGTGAGGACCATCGTCAGAGACTGAGTAACTACCAAGATGGAGCGGCGGTTGTAACGGTCGGCTACCATGCCACCGATGGGCACCAACAGGAAAACGGGAATTTGTCCGGCAAAAGCCACCGTACCCAGCAGCAAGGCAGAGCCGGTCAGCCGGTAGACCAACCACGATTCCGCCACTGGATCCATCCATGTGCCAATTAAGGAGATTAATTGACCGAAAAAAAATAGCCGGTAATTGCGATGCCGCAGCGCGCGCAGCGCCACAGGCCATTGTTTTCGCTGAAGTTGAGAGTCTTCCATTTTCACTGGAACTCGGGGGGCATTGTCCAACCACGGTCACTCCTGAATCCATAAGGCACCTTCGCCGCGACGTCAAAATGATTTCCCACCATTACGCCTACGATCAATCACGCAAGGCTTGGGCGGGGTTGGTGCGACTGGCACGCCACGCAGGCACAAAGCATGCGATGATCGCGATGCTCATCAATCCCAGGAATGCCACGCCAAAGGCCAGCGGGTCACGTGGATTGACGTGGTAAAGAAAAGTCTTGATATCTATGAAGTGAGTCAAACTTGCGGCGATAATTGAACCGGCCACCATACCGCCTATAGTCACCAGCAGACCATTGGACATCACAATACGGAACAAGTGGGGTCGATCGGCCCCCAGCGCCATTCTCAACCCAAGCTCACGTCGGCTCTGCGAAACAGAATAGGACATGACGCCGTAGAGTCCGACTGCCGCCAGCAACATCGCTATTCCACCAAAAATGCTGAGAAGAGCTACTGCGATCTGCTGCGAAGACAACACCTCGCGGTTGATATGCTTCCTCATTGTGATCACGTCCTGAAGCCCCAGGGCAGGATCCAAAGCATGAAGCTCACGGTTCAAGCCTGGTGTCAGGGAGTCCGCGTCGCGTGCGGTTCGGAGAACAAGGTTCATGTTGTTGGTGGGACTCTGATCAACAGGAACATACAAGAAATCCATTGCCGCTTCTGACAAGGTGTAGTACTTGGAGTCTTTGGCAACACCGACCACCTGCATCCATTTGTCGTTCACCTGGATGCGCTTGCCGACTGGATCTACACCATGCCAGTACTTGTTTACCATCTTCTGGGCCACTACGACCGCGGGAAAGCTAGTGGCGTTATCGTTCCGGGTAAACTCACGGCCCGAAAGAATCGGGATTCCCATCGTTTTAAAATAATCCGGGCTGACCAGGTTATATTCTGCCGTAGGCCGTTCGTCAGGTCCGGGCCGATAGGTGTCGACTGTTATGGGTGCGGAAAAGAAAGTCGCATAGCTGATAGGTCTGACCTTGACCCATGCTGCTGATTCGATGCCGGGCATTGCCCTAAGCCGATCCGCCAGGTCATCTCTAAACTGCTTAGAGCGGACAGGATTATAACCTGCTGCAGTCAAGTCGAAGGTTGTGGTCAGAACATTGTCCGTCGAAAATCCTGGGTCGGCAGTGCTAAGCCGGCGCAAACTCTGAAACAACAAAACTCCTCCCACCAGCAATACGAAACTGGCTGTAACCTGGCTGGCCGCCATGAGCGAGCGCATCCAGTTCCTTCTGCGTGTTCCCGAAGCTCCCGCGGACTCTGCTTTCAAAGCGCCGGCAATATCGATGTTGCTGGTTTGAAAGGCAGGAATAAGCCCAAACATCAAAGTCGAGATGAGGCAAATGCCAACACTGAAGGCAGCCACACGCCAATCTATTTCGCCGGAGAGATTGGTGGCGATGACAGAGGACGATGGAAAAAAGACCACGAGCAGGTTGCGGCAAAGATAGGCAACCAGAAGTCCAGCGGCGCAGCCAATCAGGGAAAGGATCAGACCTTCTGTGAGAAGTTGCCGCAACAGGCGACCGCGCTTGGAGCCAATGGCGAGGCGCACAGTGATTTCGTGCCGGCGAGCCAGAGATCTGACGAATAAAAGACTACCGACATTCGCACAGGCGATAAGCAGCACAAACAAGGTCGCCACCAACGCTATTTCCAGAGTGGGCGCCAAGTCACCTGCCTGATTGAAGGGGTTCTTCCAGAGCGGAATAAGCTTTACCCCACGTCCGCGGTTGGTTGCTGGATATTGAAGTTCCAACCGTCTCGCTACGGCGGAAACCTCTTCTTGCGCCTGGTCAATGCTCACGCCTGGCTTCAGTCGAACGTAGCCCTCAATCCAGGCTTGGCTGCGGTCTTCGAGTTTGTACCCGCCGGGATTGAATATTTCCTGCATGGATACAGGAACCCAGAATTGGATGGGATAGCCCACAAACGTGCCATAAAAACCCTCTGGCGCTACGCCGATAATCGTATGAGGCACGGCGTTGAGAAGTTGTTTCTTGCCGATGATGTCGGGATCGCCATTGAATCTTTTTTTCCAAAGCCAATAACTGATCACGGCAACCGGGTGGCCGTTGCGGCCATAGTCTTCTTCGGGGCGGAACCCTCGTCCGAGAATTGGGTGGATTCCGAGTGCATCGAAATAGTTCGAGGAAACAATGCTGTCAGCCACGCGCTCAGCGCGATCGCCGACGTTCAAGGTGGTGCCGCCGAGGCGGTCCGCTAGAAACCAGTCGAAGAGCTTGCAACTGCGGACGTAATCCTGCATATCGGGCCAGGCGACCTCGCCATAGCCTGCGCCCGCCGCTCCCTTGTCACCCTCGCCTGTCGTGTCCATGGCGGCCAGAGCCACCATTCTCTCCTGATGGGCCACTAACGGGAACGGGCGAAACATCAACCCCTCCATCCAACTGAACACCGCGGCATTCACGCCGATTCCCAACGTCAGACATAAAATGGCAAGAATCGAAAAAGTTGGACTGCGGCGAAGCATGCGAGCGCCAAAGTGCAGATCTTGCAGGAAATCTCTAAACATGGGAGGTACCTCCATCTTGGATCTTTACTTGACAAGCAGTTCCTCAAATCACCGGCCGCGAACACACCCGAAATTGCGCGTTTCAATTTAGTAAAGCTCGGGAGACGGTGCACGCACCGTCTCAACAGGCAATTTTTTGTGCAGGGGTCGAGAGTTCACACAATGAACTCTTCTTTGTCTAAATCCTGCCCTGCGCTTTGCTGTGCCTGACTCGTCCAGATTGCGTTCTGGACCGCCTCAGCCACCCCAATCAGAGTTGGCGATTGCATCAACTCCCGAATCGGAAACGGAATGTGATACTGTTCGCGAATGCGTGAGACAAGTTGGATGGCCAGCAGAGAATGGCCGCCAAGTTCATAGAAGCTGTCCTCGCGCCCCACCTGTGGAACGGCCAGTACTTCCTGCCATAATCGGGTCAACTCGGCTTCCAACGGCGTTTGCGGCGGGGTATAGGGACGGTCATCATTCCGTTCGTCAATAATCGCGAGGGCCTCATGATCAATTTTGCCGCTGGTCTTGAGCGGAATTTTGTCCAGGATCATAACGAAGGATGGGACCATGAATTCCGCCAGCCTGCTTTGCAGGAATTGTTTCAGTTCAGCGGAGCGAATCTCGCGGCCCTGGCGAGGAGTGACATACGCTACCACGCGTTTGTTGTCGCCGGCTCCTCGGACGGCAACAGCAACGTCTTGCACATCGGCATGCCCATGCAGAACCGCCTCAATTTCACCCAATTCAACGCGGAAACCACGAATCTTGATCTGATGATCAATCCGGCCAATGAATTCGACCTCGCCTTCAGTGCTGTACCGAACTAGGTCTCCGGTGCGATAGAGACGCTCGCCCGGCTCTGCGCTGAATGGATTAGGAATGAATTTCTCTGCGGTCAGGTCGGGCCGATTGAAATATCCACGGGCCAGGCCGTCACCCCCAATGAAAAGCTCTCCGGTTACTCCCGGAGGCAGCAGTTCCAACTCTTGGCTCAACACGTACACCTGGGTGTTGGCAATAGGTCGGCCAATCGGGACGGTAGTGAAAATTTGGTCCACACTGTGAATCCGATGACAACAGGCAAATGTTGTGCTCTCAGTGGGACCATATCCGTTGACGAGAGTGCCGCCTTCGAGATAACTCAACGCCTTGATGACGGAGGCGGGGGCAAGGACATCGCCGCCCGCCAGCAAGGTTTTGACCGGCTTCAGAATATGCGGAGCATGGTCAACCACCTGATGGAACAAGGGAGCAGTAAGCCACAGGACAGAAATACGGAGCCTGCGGATCGCTGTGTCCAGATCTTCCAGCGATGCAGCAGCGGAAGGATAGATTGCAAGCCGCGCTCCGTTCAGCAGAGCGCCCCAGATCTCCCAGGTGGAGGCATCAAAGGAAAGAGTCGCCATCTGAAGAAAAGTCTGTACTCCGGACAAATCGGCAAACCAGTTGTTCTTGACCAGCCGAACCACTCCACGATGAGGCACAGCCACACCCTTTGGCACTCCGGTTGAGCCTGACGTGTACATCAGATACACGAGATTGTCGGCTGAAGCTTTGACTTCAGGATTGTGGTCCTTCTCGGCTGAAATTTCGTTCCAGACCTGATCAAGAGGAATAACTCTTGTCAGCGAGGCGGGCAGTAGCTTTTGCAGCTTCTCCGTAGTAAGGACAAAAGATACTCCGCTGTCCTTTACCAGAAATTCCAATCGCTGCGCCGGATACGCAGGATCAAGAGGCACATAGGCCGCGCCAGCCTTGACGATTCCAAGTATTACAACGTAGGTTTCAAGGGAACGCTCCATGCACAGGCCAACCAGCGTCTCTGGTCCTGCGCCCTGGCGAGTCAGCCAGTGCGCCACCCGATTGGCCCGGCGATTCAGTTCATCGTAAGTTAGGGTATCCTCGTAGGAAACCAACGCCGTGGCGAACGGAGTCGCCCGGACTTGTTGTTCGAAAAGCTGCGAAACCGTTTCATTGCGCGGATACTCGCACCGGGTGTTGTTCCAAACTGCGAGCACAGAGTGGCGCTGCTCGGGTGACAACGCGGGCGATGAAGTGACATATGATTCCGGGGCTGCTGTGAGGCTGGTTAAAGCCTGCTCATACCAGGACGCCATGAGGTGAGCAAAGGTTTGGCTCACCTGGGTGCAATCAAAACACAACTGCGCGGCCACCCGATTGGTGAACGGATCCATGCTGAACATCGAGACGAGCGTAAAGCTGCTCTCCTCGTAGGGCTTGTCCTCCAGCACTTCCAATTCTGCGAAGCGGTCGAGTTGGCGATAAATGTGATAGTGGGTAAAGTAGAACGCTACTTCAGAAAGACGTTGGCGCTTCAACAACTGCTGGAGTTCTGCGAGTGGAAAGCGGCGGAACGGAAGGATCTCCCTTTCTCCGGCAAATGTATTCCTGATCAGTTCAGTCCAGCGCAACCGTCCCACCGGCACGCGGAACGGCGTGCTGTTCAGAAATAATCCCAAAATGCGGTCGCCGTCTGACGTTTCGGGCCGTCCATTCGCGACCGTAGAGGTCAGGACATCGCTGCGTCCAGACACCCACCGCATGACCGCGAGATGTGCAGCGAACAAAACGCTTTTCACCGGCACCGCCGCAGAGAGCGCGAGCTTTTGCAGTTGCTCCGATAAATCCGGAGGTATGCTCACGTCTACGCGGAACACTCCTCGTCGGTCCTCCGAGCCACTTGCCGGCTGATTTGGCCGTGGCAACAGAATGGGCTCTGCCCCTTCCAGTTTCTTCAACCAGAAATCCCGGGCCTCGGAAGATCTGAGCACTTCCTGTTCGAGTGCAATGAATTCACGGTAGTGGGTTTGTAGAGCGACAAATGGCGGCGTTTCTCCATGGAGCAGGAACATATAGCTCTGCGCGAGTTGCGTCTGAAGGGTTGCATCGCTCCATCCATCGAGAATGGAGTGATGGAAGCAAAACGTAAACTGGAAAGTCTCATCAGACCGCCTATGTATCTGGAACCGGAGAAGCGGGGCTTGCGAGATGTCAAAACCTCGGGCCTTCTCGCTTTCGATCCAATGGTCAATGGCAGCCTCCTGTGCATCGCGGTCAAGACCGCGCAAGTCTTCGACCGCGAGCGGCACAGGAACGAGGGAATGAACGAGCTGAAGCGGAACACTATAGTGGGAGAGGTCAAACGAGGTGCGCAGGACGGGATGGTTCGAACAAAGGTGGCCAATAGCCTGTTCCAAAAGATCTTGACGGAAGGGCGCCTTCACGCGGGAACTCATGACGTCGTGGTAGATCGCCGCCTCGGGGTGAAGCTCGCGATGGTAGATCATGCCGGCCTGCATCCGGCTCAGCGGGTAAGCATCTTCTACTTCGGCAGGCAGCAATGCGCGATCTGAGTCGGAAATCAAACTAAAAGGCGCGGTCACTGGAGACTTAGCAGAGTCAACTTGCTCGCTGTGCAGGGCTTCTGCAAGCCGGCGAACTGTCGGATTCTGGAAAAGCTGATGCAATGCAAACAGCAACCCGCGCTCACGGGAAAGCGCGACAACCTGGATGCTGCGAATCGAATCGCCACCCAGGGCAAAATAATTATCGTCAATTCCTACCCGCTCAAGCTTCAGGGTTTTTGCCCATACCCCCGCCAATATCTGTTCTTCAGCAGTGCGTGGAGCGACAAACTCAGGGAGGCTGGCAGCACGGGAGGCATCCGGATCAGGCAGGGCTGCATGGTCAACTTTGCCATTTCGAGTAAGTGGCAGATTATCGAGGGGCACAATGACGGATGGCACCATGTAATCCGGCAGCTTGCTTTGCAGGTATGAGCGCAGTTCATCGGTGCTCATGCTGGTGCGAGCAGGGACAACATAAGCAACGAGTTGCCGGTCTGAATCTTTGAAGGTTCTGGCGAGGACAACAGACTGCGCGACCGCTTCATGCCCGTTCAATACCGACTCAATCTCCCCCAGTTCAATGCGGAACCCGCGAATCTTAAGCTGATTATCACGGCGGCCGAGGAAGTCGAGGTTCCCGTCAGTGAGATGTCTTGCGAGATCGCCTGTGTGGTACAAACGAGCGCCTTCGATGGATGAAAAAGGATCGGGAACGAATTTTTCTGCAGTAAGGTCTGGTCTGCCGAGATACCCGCGCGCCAGGCAGGCGCCCCCGATGAAAAGTTCACCGGGCGTCATTGAAGGTGCGGGTTGCAGGAATTCATCCAAAACGTACAGCGTGGCATTTGTGATTGGCCGGCCAATAGGCACATCACCGGCATTGGCCGCTGCTTCTCCTTCAACCCAAAACACGGAGCACCCGACTGTGGCTTCGGTCGGCCCGTATTCGTTGATCATGTGGCATTCGGGTACGACGGCATGCCATTGTTGAATGTCCTCCCAGTGCAGAGCTTCTCCGCCGATGATCAAGGACTTTGTGTGCCCGGCAAGATCGGCTTCGGCAAGTTGCTCTCGCAACAAGCACAAATGGTTGGGAGTAAGCTTTACAAAACTGAGATCAC
Organism: uncultured Acidobacteriaceae bacterium; assembly: GCA_963771965.1. Lineage (GTDB taxonomy): Bacteria > Acidobacteriota > Terriglobia > Terriglobales > Acidobacteriaceae > Sulfotelmatobacter. Next base: position 74,825 of record CAVYVM010000010.1, on the reverse strand, counting down.
GGCTTTGACGGAACGCGTCTCCAAAAGCTTCAATGCCGGTTGCGTCAGCCACCATAGCAGCCGTCTGTCCTGCTACCAGCGGAGCCAGCAAGGAAGTCACAGTCAAATCAAAGGAAATAGAGGAATGCACCAGAGATCCCTTGCCCTCCGCCGGCAGGTAATTGGCTTTGCACCAGGAGATATAGTTCGCGAGGTTGCCGTGGCTAATCATCACTCCCTTTGGCTGGCCGGTTGAACCTGAGGTATAGATGACGTAAGCCAAAGTTTCAGGAGACGTGACCGCTTTGGGTGGCTCCTGAATGGGATGGGAGAGCGATCCGCGCTCAACATCTATATAAGGGATGTTGACCAGAAGGCCAGCGAGTTCCTTGAACTTCTGCTGCGTAATTAATAGCTGCACGCCGGCATCGCGGAGGATGAAGTCGAGGCGCTCCCGAGGATAACCAGGATCAAGCGGGATATAGGCTCCTCCTGCCTTTAATACACCGAGCACAGAGATGGCAAGGTCCTGCGACCTCTCCAGAAGGAGTCCAACAATGGCCTCTGACTGCACGCCAATGGAACGCAGATAATGAGCGAGTCGATTGGATTGCTCATCCAGTTGTTTGTAGGTCAAAGATCCAGTGGAATCCGAGACGGCAACGGCATCAGGTGTCAACGAAGCCTGACGGGAGAACTGTTCATGAATCCAGAGTTGCGTTTGCGGCTGAGCTTCACAATGGCCAGCCCCAGCTATGGCTGATTCATATTCCGCTTGGGAAAGAAAACTCAGCGAGTCATAGCTGCCGTCCGGGGACGTGGCCATCTCAGAGAGGATGCGGTGATAATACCCGGCAATCGCAGCCAATTGTTCAGGACCAATTTCAGTTTGATCGCATGTGAGATGAAACCGGACTTTGTCGGTGAATGCTTCCACGGAAAAGTTGGCCAGCAGATTGATATTCGTTTCTTCGTAGTAATAATGTTCCAGCAATTGGAACTGCTCAAACCGGTCAAGGCCGTGATAAATGTGGAAGTGGGTGAAGTAGAATCCGGTTTCAGAGATCTGGTCACGACCAAGCAGTTTTTGTATCTCCACCATCGGGTAGCGCCGGAACGGAACAGCCGACGTTTCAAGGGCAAAGGCTTCGTCCACAAGCCCGCGCCACTTTCCGCCCGATAGTTTCATGCGAAACGGGGTGCTATTAAGGAAAAGGCCTAAGACACGATCTCCATCCGGCGCTTCAGGCCGCCCTACGGAAGTAAGGAGCGTTGTGACATCGGTTTTTCCGCTCAGCATCGCCAAGGCGCGCATGTGCGCAGCCAGAAGAACGTTCTTGATTGGAACTGCGGCGGACAAGGCAAGACGTTTGAGCGCATTGGATAGATCGTCTGAAATTTCGATCTCGCAGTAACCGATTCCGCGCTCCCGGGTAACTGGAGTGGGCTTCCAGCGCGGTACCCGAATGAATTCGCTGCCTTCCAGCCTCTCCTGCCAGAACCGACGGTGCTCCTCGGAATCAATCGCCTGCAACTCCAGCAGGACAAAATCACGAAATTGCGCTTGCAGTAACGGTGGATTGAAAGTTTCGCCTCCCAATTCATGGAGGTATGTCTGCGCAATTTCCGTGAGCATGCTCGCATCGCTCCAGCCATCAAGAATTGCGTGGTGAAAAGAGAGCGAGAACTGAAATGTTTCCGTGGAACGCTTGTGAACGTGGAAACGAATCAGCGGATATTGTGTGATGTCGAATGCGCGGTGCTTGTCGGCCTCAACCCACTCATCCAGCGCGGTCTTTTGCTCTTTCTCATCGAGCTGAGCCAAATCAATGAGCGTCAATGGGACTGGCGCTTCGCGGTGAACAATCTGTAACGGCTGGCTGTAACTCACCAGATCAAAAGACGTGCGCAGGGTTGGATGTGAAGCGATGACTCGCCGTATCGCTTCTCTCAGGGCTTCCTCGTGTAGGGGCAGGCGCAAGTGGAAGGTGCCAATGTCGTGGTATACAGCCGACTCCGGATGCAATTCGCGGTGGAAGACCATTCCCGCCTGAAGCCGGGTAAGCGGATAAGCGGCTTCAGCATCCTCGGGAAGCAGACGCCGGTCTTCCGGCGTGATCAGAGAAAAGGGTCCGGCTTTTACTTCCGGCGCCACTTTTAGATTTTCAAGGTTCCGGGCGAGAGTGCGGACTGTCTGGTGACTAAAGATGTCCCCAACCGTGAATTTCAGGCCCCGTTCCGCCGCGCGGGTGATGATTTGCAGGCTGTGGATGGAATCGCCGCCCAGCGCGAAGTAATTATCATCAATGCCGATGCGCTCCATGGAAAGGACCTGGCTCCAGATTCCGCAAAGAATCTGCTCTTCCAGGGTTCGCGGCTCGGTGTATTTTCCAATCTCCATTCCCGCCTCATCGGGCGATGGCAGGGCCTTGCGATCAACTTTGCCATTCGCAGTGAGCGGAAGTTCTTTCAGCCACACATACGCAGCCGGAACCATGTACTCAGGGAGATCCCGGGAAAGATGTTCGCGAAGTTCGCTCACGGGCATGGATATCTTTTCTTCATCACCGGCGTCAACCAGATAGGCGACAAGCTGAGCGCCGCGATTCGTGTCGCGGGCGATCACACATGCCTGCTCGACTGCCGGAATTTTTTCTAGCACTGATTCAACTTCGCCCAATTCGACGCGATAGCCGCGAATCTTTACCTGGTGATCGGTGCGGCCAAGGCAGTCGAGATTTCCATCAATGAGGTAGCGTCCGAGGTCACCCGTACGATAAATGCGTGCCCCCGGAACAGAGCTGGATGGATGGGGCAAAAAACGTTCCGCGGTGAGGTCGGGCCGATTCAAATAGCCACGAGCCAACCCCTCTCCTGACACGTAAATCTCACTCGTGACGCCAACAGGAACGGGGTGAAGCCGCTGGTCGAGCACATACATTTGGGTGTTCGCGATGGGCTTGCCGATCGGAACCGCCTCGCCCTCCGCTAAAGTACCGTTCACTCTGTACACGCAGCAGCCGACCACAGTTTCGGTGGGGCCATACTCATTAATCAATACAGTGTCCGGCGCATGTTGACGCCAGAATGCGATATCACCGGGCCGGAGCGCTTCACCACCAAGAATCAGATATCGAGCTTTGCCCGGTGCTTCCGCATCAGTCAGTTGTGTACCCAGGATGCGGGCATGGGCAGGAGTGACCTTCAACAGACTGAAATTTTCATGCGCTCGCAGGGAGTCAGACAGGTCCTCCATGCTGGTGAGCACAATTTTCTTCCCGGCCATTAACGGCCCAAACACGCTGGTGACCGTGAGGTCAAATCCAATGGAGGAATGCAGCGGCGCTCCTGCTCCCTGTTTCACACTGTAGGCTTCGATTGCCCACTGAATGTAATTCGAGAGGCCACGATGGGTGATCATGCTCGCTTTGGGCGCACCGGTTGATCCTGAGGTGTAGATCAGGTAAGCAAGGTTTTCTGGAACGAGATCGGAGCGATTCTCGCCGGGGATGAGATATTGCTCTGCCTCCGATTGCCAATTAGGTTTCACGAGCAGCAGTTCAGGGCGACGCGCAGGCAATGATGGAACAAAAGATTCTTTTGTGAGCAGAAGACGGGCGTGGCTGTCTTCCAGCATGTACGCAATCCGCTCTTTAGGTAGGGCTGGATCAATCGGTAAGTAAGCGGCTCCCGACCGCAACACTCCGAGGATGGACACAATCAGTTCCGGCGAGTGCTCCATCAGGATTGCGACAATGGATTCGGGACCGATACCCCGATCGCGCAGGTGTCGCGCCAGACTGTCAGCTTCCCTGAGCATTCTGCCGTAACTGACGGCAACGCCCTCGCCCTCAATTGCGATCTGATTCGGCTGATTCTGTGCGACCTGGGCAATGACTTCGTGAACAAAAGTGATATTGGCCAAAGGCTTTTGCGGGCCATTGATCTGTTCCACCCAACTCATGAACTCTGGTTCATCCAGTAGCAGCAGGCTGCTTAAGGCGGTGTGCGGATTTTGTGAAGCTGCCTCGACCAGAATCCGATAGCTTTCGCCGATCCTGCTGACATAGGAAGGATCGTACACTTCTGGATCAAAACGGATACTGAGAGTCACGCCATTTTCATTTTGGGTGCAGGAAAGAACCAGGTCAGCTTCGTCTACTTCGGAGACCACAACATCGAGCCAGAACGTGATCTCGCCAATGGAGTTGGCGGATGGAAGAGAGTAGTTTTCGAAGGCAACCGGTGGAGCTAAGACGACACTAGCTTCTGCAGAAGCGCCTGCTGAAGCAAACCCTTCCTGGTATTTATAGGCGTCCTTTCTCTCGATTGTGCTCTGTTTAAGAACATCTCTAAAATTGGCGTTCTCGTCCATTTGACAGGCCACGGGCAGATATCGGGCCGTCAATCCCGGCATGCCATCGAGTTCTTCATATTTCCGTCCGTCTACCAGCAAACCGAGAACCACCGGCGATTGACCAGTGAACCGATACAAAAGAACTTGCCAGGCGGCGAACAAAAAATCCGGTGTTGTTGATTCCAGATTTTGCGCGGCCTGATCCAACAGACGTTGCTGATCACGCGACAACGGAATCGCGACGCTTGAGGCAGGATGGGACGCAGACTCTCTCTTACGTTTGAGGGGAAACTCCGTGGCCGCCAGTTCTCCATGGCGCTTCCAGTAGGAGCGGCTTTCCGCAATATCGTCACTGGCGAGCAGTTCGCTGTACCACTCTGAAAACTGAGCATACTGTATGGTTTCCGTTTGTTCCACACCGCTGGACTGATAAAACCGGCACAGCTCCTGAAAGATGATCCGGGCAGTCTCACCGTCGGCCAATAGAACCGGCAGACTGAAGGCCAGAATGTGTTGATTTTCATCAACCTTATATACAGTAATGAGTACCTGATTGCCCTCAGCGGAACTCGTTCCGGACTCCATCTCTAAAAACAGTTTAGACTTGAATGGACCATCGCCGTTCAGGGCCGCGTCAGCAAACCGCAAGCTGCTGCCGTGCGTTTGGACAACTTGCAACGGTTCCTTAATGCCGGGGAGATACTTGAAGGAAGTGCGCAGAATCTCATGCCGCTCTTCTACTTGCTGCCATGCAGATTCTAGGCGGACGCGATGCATTGGACCCAGTATGGTGATTGCAAAGCGCGTGCGGAGATTTCGGTGCGTTTCCTGCTGCAGCCGCCAGACGCGATTCTGCTGGGGAGAGAGAGCTACGCCTTCCAGCGCTGGTACGGCAATATTCGACATAGGATGTACTCCTGCATGGTTGACTTAATTGTGTTTGCTGTGCGGAGTCGCCATCCCGACAAGGATCTTGCGGGGACCCACGTAGGGCGTTCGTCCGTGAGCGGCAAGCATATTATCCAAAGCCAGCACATCTCCCGGCTGCCACGGAAACTTCATTGTCTCTGCGGAGTAGGCTTCACGAATCGCATCCAGGGCAGCATCTTCGATGGGAGAGCCGTCACCGTAGTACGTGTGATTGGGCAGGTCTTCATCTGCGAACTGTGCGCGCAACGCATCGCGGACAGCCGGCTCCAAAGTGGAGACATGGAAGAAAGCTCCATGGTTAAACCATATTCGTTCGCCGGTTTGAGGATGCGTAGACACAGCAGGAGCAACGCGCCGGGTGCGCAGCCGGTTGGAGTCGCGCCATTCGAATTGGTAGCCGGCATTCCGGCAATACAGCTCTACTTTGGCGCGATCCTCCGTCTGGAAAACCGTTTTCCAGGAAAGCCCGATGTGATCGGAGAAGTTGCGAACATACATAACGCCTCTTTGCTCGAAGCGCTCCCGCACGCCAGCCGGAATGCGCTGGTAAACGCGCCGCACATCGCATATGGGCGTTTCGCCGCCCTGCTGGGCCGCTGTCACACAGCAGAAAAAGATTTTCAGAGGCCACGCGGTGGCATAGGAATTCTCATTGTGCAGAAAGATGTGCTGGTCAGGCGGATGTTCTGTGGAAGTGTAAATATTTCCGGCAACGGCGTTGCGCGGAGATGAGCGTTCGCGGTATTCCAGCGCCTCACCGGAAACAATGTTAATGAACTCTTCGAACGTAGCAGGAGATTGCAATCCGAATCCACGGAACAGAATGCCGCCACGTTCCAGCAGGTTCCGCTCGATGAATCCCCGGCTCTCGCGGGCCCAAGCCAACAGATCAACTCCCAGCACCAGGGGTTCAAGAATCATCGGAAAGTTTTGCCCCGGCGACAACGAGGACTCTCGTACAAGCGACTGCCCTGCTATCACCTTGCGAGGTCGAATGGCGCTTAATTTTCCCAGAGAAGGTTTGCTGGCTGCAACTGTCATGGCTCCCTCCTTCGCTGCCTCACGATTCACACCAGTGTTTTCCTGGATTTTTGAATAAGCTTTTCGCGCAATACATCGTGGCGTTTTTGCTCGTCTTTTTCCCGGATACTCTGACCGACTTGCTGGACAACCGCTACAGCTTCACGCAGCCGCAGTTCGGGATTCAATACAACGTTCTGCAGCAGCGTGAGGTAGCAATCCGCCATCCGGCGCACAGTGGATTCGCGGAAGATTTCGGAGCTGTATTCCCAGAGCATGCGCAAAGCTCCGTCCTGCTGGAGGACATTGATCAGCAGGTCGAATTTTGCGGTGCCACTGTCCAGTTCGATGTCGGTCAGGCGAAGATTCGCCATCTCCAGTTTGGGGCGAGGAGCATTCTGAAGAACAAATTTCACCTGGAAAAGGGGCGAGCGATTTCTCTCGCGCACTGGCTTGACCGATTCAACTACGCGGTCAAAGGGGACGTCCTGATGAAGGTAAGCTTCCATGGCGATGGTGCGTACCCTGGCGAGCAATTCGCTGAATCCGGGGTCTCCGGACAAGTCCGCGCGCAATGCAACTTGGTTCACGAAAAACCCGATCATGTTTTCAGTTTCGATCGAGCTGCGGTTGGCCAAATCTGTTCCGACAATCAGGTCCTCCTGCCGTTCCTCGGCATGCAGCAGAGTGTAGAACGCACTCAGCAAGGTCATGAAGAGCGTGCAACCTTCACGATTGCCCAACAGCCTGAGCTGCTGCACCAGTTCCGGCGGCACCGAAATCGCGACCATGCTTCCGTCTCCACGTAGCGATGCAGGCCGCGGAAAATCTGTCGGCAGAACCAGCACCGGGAGCGGCCCTTTGAGCTTGTTACTCCAATAGGCAATTTGCTGCTCCAACAGTGGTCCCTGGAGCCAGCCGTGCTGCCAGGCAGCGAAATCGGTGTACTGCACCTTTAACTCCGGCAGTGGAGAGGGTTGGCCGGATACAAAAGCCTCATACAGCGGAACCATCTCCGCGATGAATACTCCTACGGACCAGCCATCAGCAATAATGTGGTGCAGAATCGCGAGCAGTACGTGTTCTTCCTCCGCCATGCGAATCAGGTAAATACGCATGAGCGGGCCGGTTTCCAGATTAAAAGGACGGCGTACCACGCCCTGAATGAGTTGCTTTAATTCCGCTTCTCTCGCCTGCGAAGCAAACGAAGAAAGATCAACTACCGGGATGTCAATCGCGACCGACTCGGCGATGCGCTGAACCGGTTCTCCGTCCACCAAGTGGAAAGTTGTGCGGAGACTTTCATGCCGATGAACGATTTCATTGAGACTGCGCTCCAATGCACGATGATCTAATTGCCCAGTAACCCGGATTGCGGCGGGCATGTGGTAGACGGTGGGTTCGAGATGCTCGATAAACCAAAGCCGCCGTTGTGCAAATGATAGCGGAGGCGCCTGAACGCGCGGCACAGGTTCAATCGGAGGTCGAGAGAGGCCCACTCCGCTGCGCAATGCCTCCTCCACTTTGCCGGCAAACGTTCTCAATGTGGGAGCTTCCGCGAACAAGATCCTAAACGGCAGATCAATTTTCAATCTGGCGCGCACGTATAACATCAATTGCGTGGCGAGGAGGGAATCCCCGCCGCAGGTGAAGAAATTGTCGGTGGGATTCACCTCCTCTTTCCTGAGCACCTGACTCCACATGCTCCCGATCAACTCTTCCATAGGGGTGAAAGTCGTCTGGTTCAGGGGTGCGGCCTCGCCTGTTTCAGGCACAACAGCAGATTGTGTTTTCAGCTCCGGCTCCAAAGGACTTGGTTCTGCTGCCGCTGGTTCGGAGACATCGCCCCTGTGGCGCGGCGCCATTGCAGGCTCGAAGCGCGAGAAGAGATTCTTATCGTCACAGCTCGCATTGGGATGCTCCACTATCTCGTGAAAGACGCGTGTGTAGCAGTCGGCAATCTGCTGAACTTGTTCAATCGGGATCAGGGAGCCATTGAAGTTGAGCTCGAACTGCACCGCTCCCGTGAAGGGATTGCGGCTGAATTCCGAGCGCAACGGGTAATGCGATCTTGGATTGCCCCATGCTCCCAAAACTTCGATACCAGGGAGTGCTGAGAGACTCTGGAATACGTGGAAATGTGTGTAGTTGAATACCGTGTCGAATAACTGCTGACGTCCATGAGTTTTCTGTAACTCGACCAGAGGGTATCGCCGATGCGGCAGGAGGTCGCGTTCCACATCAAGAGCCTGACGCACGAGATCGAGCCACGTGCCACCTGGCAATTTCACGCGAAGCGGGAGAATCATATTGTGCATTCCCAAAACCCGGTCTCCATCCAATGTTTCCAGCCTTCCATTGGTCTGAAAACCAAGGATCAAGTCTTGTTGCTGAAAAAGAAGACTCATCACCTTGATGTGTCCGGCCAAAAAAACATGTTTAGGTGAGGCACCCGCCATGGCCGCAAGGGCATCCAGGCGACGCAACAATCCAGCCGGGAGGCCGACATCCAGCATGCGAATCTGGTCCGCATCCGCATCCATTTGATTGGCAGATGTTGCCAGGGACTGAACCACGCATTCATGCAAAGCTTTTTCCCAGTAGGCGCGGGCTTCATGGGAAACCATGGCTGCGCGTTCGAGCGCAATAAAGTCGCGATATTTAATCGAGAGCGCAGGAAGAGGAGGGCTTAAAGGGTCCTTCAGAAGAAGCGCCAAATACCGGTTCAGCACTTCGGTGATAAGGGATGCCTCGCTCCAGCCATCGAGCAGGATGTTGTTATAGCTGGAAACAATTTGAAAAACATCGCCTTCGAGCTGATGCACGAACAATCGCATCAAGCTGGTGTCCTGCAAACGAAGGATGCAACGCTTTTCCGTTTCTGTCCATTCCTGGATGGATTTCCGTTGCTCGGCAGCGGACAGATGCCGCCAGTCCAATCTTTCTACATGAGCAGTGACGCCCCTATGCACAATTTGAAGAGGTTCGCTGAACTCAGCCAAATGAAAAGATGTCCGCAGGATGGGATGGCGGTCCACACTTTCCTGGACAGTCTGTCTGAACAGATCAAAATTCAGCGGTGACCGGAGCTCATAGATGAAGATCTCGTGATAAATGGGTGAACTGGGATCATACAGCACGTGATAAAGCAGACCCGTTTGCACTTTGGATAACGGATAAGCATCTTCGGCATCTGCAGGCATACGCCCGCGGTCTGCCTCCGACAACAGCGCAAATGGCTCAAGAGAAAATTGCCGTTCCGGTTGGCCGGCTCTCACGTGCGGCGCCAGTTGACGGATGGTTTGAAAGCGCATCATGTCCTGCACCGCGAACTCAAGCCCGCGTTGCTGCGCCCGCGCGCGCACTTGCAGGCTGCGGATGGAATCGCCGCCCAATTCAAAGAAATTGTCACCCACGCCGATTTCGGGGCGACCTAGAACGTCCGACCAGATTTCAGCCAGCAGAACTTCCGTGGGGGTGGCGGGAGCTACATACTCTGACTCGGAACTCCGAACAGCCATGTCCGGTTCGGGAAGCGCCCGCCGGTCTAGCTTGCCGTTGTGAGAGAGCGGCAACGCATCCAGGAATACAAAATCCGCCGGGACCATGTATTCCGGCAAACTATCGCGCAAGAAGGCGCGCAGCTCGCGAATGCCGGGCCGGGGAATTGAGCAGACAAGATACGCCGCAAGAAGAACTGCAGCTGAACCGGCCTGTTCATCTTCCCTTGCAGATTCCGGTTTCAAGAAGTCACTGAATTCGGATGTAGTCTCCTGGCGTCGTTCATTCGGCACTCGATAGTTGGCCGGACGCCGCACCAGAGCTACAGTCTGCCGCGCAAGCACGACTGCCTGATACACCGCCGGATGCCGGGTCAACGCTGCTTCAATTTCGCCCAGCTCAACCCGGAATCCGCGAATTTTCACCTGGTAGTCATTCCGTCCGATGAACTCAATATTTTTATCCGGCAAATAGCGCACCTGGTCTCCGGTCTTGTAGATTCTGGCTCCCGGCTCGCTGCTGAACGGGTCGGGAAGAAATCTTTCCGCTGTCAACTCCGGGTGGCGATAATATCCGCGCGCTACTCCTGCCCCTCCAACGTAGAGTTCTCCCGGCACACCAACCGGGACGAGTTCGGTCCGTTCGTCCAAAACGTAGGTCTGGGTGTTGGCAATCGGTCGACCGATCGACACAATCGTCATGTCCTTGCCGCAGACCGCAAAGGTCGATTGCACCGTGGCTTCCGTAGGTCCGTATGTGTTCCAGAGCACCGCGTCAGGCAGCAACCGATAAAACTTCCTCACTAACTGCGGCCTTAGAACTTCGGCTCCGCTACTCATGACCCGCAACGACTTCCACTCGCTTACTAACTCGTGCTCCAGCATGACATCCAGCAATGAGGGAGACAGGTCCACGTACGTCACCGCGTTCTCGACCGCCAGCCTCACGAGATAATCCGCATTTCTCTCTTCTCCAGCCTTGGCTGCCATAACGCACGCACCCCAAACCAACGGCAGAAAAATTTCCAGAATTGAGGCATCGAAGCTGAATGAGGCTTTTTGCAGCACCCGATCTCTGGAACTCAACTGCAAGGCTTCTCCCGCCCACAGCAACTGGTTGCAGACCTGCCGATGCTCTACCATCACGCCTTTCGGCTTTCCAGTTGATCCGGAGGTGTAAATCATGTATGCGAGATTGTCTGGCAAGACAGCTGTTTTTGGATTCGCCCTGTTGTCATTTTGCAAAGTGCGGCATTCAGCATCGAGAGTCACCATCAGGCGCTGCGAATCGAAACTCGCGGAGAGCGTATCCTGCACCAAAAGCACGGGAACGCCAGAATCCTGCAGGAGGAAACTGAGTCGTTTAGCGGGATAAGAGGAATCGAAAGGAACGTAGGCTGCGCCCGCCTTCAATATGCCCAAAAGCCCGATCACCATGGCGAAGGAACGTTCCATGCAGATGCCCACCAGGGATTCTGGCCGCACTCCCAGCGATTGAAGATGATGCGCGAGCTGGTTGGCCTTGCTATTCAGCTCGGCATAACTGAGGAATTCTCCCTCATACCAAACCGCGGGAGCATTGGGTGTGCGCTCCACCTGCGCTTCGATCATCTCGTGAAGACTCGAGGCCTTCGGGTAAACCGTTTGTGTGTGGTTCCAGATTTCAAGCGTAAACCGCTCTTCCGGAGCAAGCAGCGGGAGTTCGGAGACACGAAGTGAGCTGTCAAGAGCTTCCAGCAAGGTACGCAGATTCGACGCCATGTGCGCGATTGTCTGTGGCTCGAACAGATCGGCGTTGTATTGGAGGCTAAGGAAAAGTTCATCTTGTGCTTCACACGCCTGCAGGGAGATGTCAAATTGCGATGCCTCTTCCCCGAGCGAAACCGACTCAAGTCTCAGCGATTTTGTTTCGAATACCGCCCCGGATGCGCCAAGCGCGAACAGTCCCAGGGACGCCCCTGCGATCTCACTTTGTAAAGCGAAACACGCCTGAAACAACGGAGACCGGCTCGGATCACGCTGCGGCTGAAGCTTTTCAACCAACACTGGGAATGGAAAGTCCTGGTGCGCCAACGCACCGAGAACTTTTCCCCGCACCTGTGCCAGAAGGGTCTCAAACAACGGATCGCCAACAAAGTTGGTTCGAATTACGACTGGATTAACGAAATAGCCGGCGACTGAACGAAACGCAGCATAAGTACGGCCCGCTGCCGGCGATCCGATAAGCACTTCCGGCCGCCCTGAATAACGATGTAACAGCGTCGCCCATGCCGCCAGCAATACGCTATATAAGGTTGCGCCGTTTTTAGCGGCCAAGCTCCGCAACCGACGCCTCACGCCGCCATCGAGTCGGAAATGATGCTCAGCACCGCGAAAAGTTTGCGCAGCCGGGCGTGGATGGTCCGCGAGTAAATTGAGCACGGGCAATTCTCCGGCCAGTTCTTCGCGCCAGTATGCCCAGTGTCGCTCGCCTTCCGCGCCGGCCAACATATCGGCCTGCCAGTGGACATAATCTCCATACTCAAGCTCGGGCCGAGCCAACGATACAAGGCGATTGCCTGCCTCCGATTCGTATAGCTCCGCCAATTCCTGAATGAAGAGCGAGAGCGACCAGAAATCGGCAATGATGTGGTGTACAGCAAACAACACGTAGTTTTCTTCCGATGTGCGAAAAAGAATGCACCGGACAGGCGGAGCAGCCTCCAGATCAAATGGAGCTCGCGCTTCGCGGGCCATTTGTTTCAGCAGTTGCTCACGGGTTTCGCTGCAGGAACGCTCTTCTAGAATGGGGCCATCATCGGCCGGTAGGATTTCCTGCACCGGATTCGCATTTTCCACTTTGAACACGGTGCGCAATGCGGGGTGCCGACGCACCAAAAGCCGGAATGCGCTTGCCAAAGCTTGCTTATCCAGTGCCGATGTAATCCGCAGCGCCTGATGAATGTGATAAGCCGAATTCTGGCGGTCCAACTGATAAAGAAAGAACAGCGCGAGCTGACCATGAGAGAGCGAGAACTTCACGGCGTGATTCTGCCGAGGCGTAGCCGTCACTGTCGCGCCGGTGGCGGTCAGCTCTTTTTGCCAGCACAGAGCCGCTGCCAGCGCCGCAATGCTGAGTCCTGAAATCAGGTCAGCGAAAGGCAAAATAATCCCCGCTTTTTTCTCAATTTCGTGCGCCAATTCCACTGCAGCGAGGGAATCCAGGCCGTAGCGGGACGGCGGTTGGTCTGCTTCAATCATCTCGGGTGGGATACGCAACCGTTCCGCAAGCTGGAGAATCAACCAAGTCTGCCAATCTTCAACTTGAGATTCGCCCACTCCCCTCATCTGGGAATCTGGTGGAGTGAACGTTGCCCGCCATTCGGCGAGAATTCCCAAACCGCCTGCGAGGAAAGTTTTCCGGCAGAGAAAGCGTTGAATTTTTCCGCTTGTGGTCCGGGGAATTTCTCCGGGACGCGTGAGCACAACCGCATAAAGTTGAAGCTCATGCTCCTCTGCGATGGTCTGACGAATGGCGGCGATCAATGCGCCGGTCTCAGCTTGAATGCGGGGATTGATCTCCTGCACCAGCACCAGCCGCTCTTCGCCTTCGGCTTCAACAGAAAACACCGCCCCAATACAGCCCCGCAGCGCAGGATGGGATTTTTCCGCAGCTGCTTCCAGATCATGCGGATAGTGATTGCGGCCACGAATGATGATGAGATCCTTGCGCCGGCCAGTGATAAAGAGTTCACCATCCAGCAGGAATCCCAGATCGCCCGTGCGCAGGTATGGCCCTTTGCCGGTATCGGCAAGCCGCGCTTCAAATGTGTCTGCCGTCTCTTGCGGGCGATTCCAATAACCGTTGGCGACGCTCGGACCGGAAACCCATATTTCTCCCACTGTGCCAGATTCGCAATGTGTCAATCGTTCTGGATCAACAATGGAAACCTCGTGACCGGCGCCTGCCCTTCCACATCCCACCAGGATGCGGCGGCCAGGTTCTTCTGAGGACGTTGGTATGACCTGGTTTCTTTCCAGGGCGTCAGCTTGCACAGCTTGCATAACCGGACCAATAGAGGTAATTCCGCCGGTCACGAAGAGCGTTGATTCAGCCAACCCATAACACGGCACAAAAGCGCTGGCGCGAAATCCGCAATCGCGAAACTCAGTGGTGAAATGCTCCAGACTCTGCGCCCGGACAGGTTCAGCGCCACTGAATGCAACCCGCCAGCTGGAGAGATCCAGATTTGCTTTTTGCTCCGCAGTGATCCGGTTACAGCAAAATTCGTAGGCAAAGTTTGGGCCGCCGCTGGTGGTGGCGCGATAACGGGAAATTGCGGCAAGCCAGCGTACCGGATTTTGCAGGAACGAAGTCGGCGGCATCAGGATGGATTCCGCTCCGCAGTAAAGCGGTTGCAGCACATTTCCAATCAATCCCATATCGTGGTACAGCGGCAGCCATCCCGCGACGATGTCATGCTGAGTTTGTCCGAAGGCTTTCTGAATCAGCTCCTCATTGTGCATGAGGTTTGCATGAGTAACCTGCACTCCCTTGGGAATTGAAGTTGAGCCAGAAGTGTACTGAAGCACGGCCAGCGTGCCAGGATCAAGGTTGACTGGTTCCCATTCCTGAGACGCATCCGCTGAAGCGGAGTCAGTCGTCACTACGGCAAGCTCATGGAATGCCTTATCGTTCGCGAAGCGGTGCAGGGCTTTTGTCTTGACCTCCGAACAGGTGAGCGCCACCGCTGGAGCCGCATCCTGAATAATGCCAATCAGTCGATCGGTGCCACGGTTCGGACGTGGTGGATATGCAGGGACAGCGACGCGGCCACTATAAAAACAAGCGCAAAGAGCGACAATAAAATCCAGCCCCGGTGGAAACAGGAGCAGTACTCTGTCACCAATCGTGGAGTGTTGTTCCAGAAGGGCAGCTATACTGCGCGCGGCGCGATCAAGCTCATAGTACGTCATCCGCCGGCCTTCGACTTCACCATCCCTTAAGAAGCGGTACGCGGTCTTCTGTGGCTGCCGCTCCGCATGGAGTCGTAGACAGGCAGCCAGCGTGGACGCTGTGATTGGATCTTGGGCGTATGACTGGTATGCCGAAACGCTCATGAGAGTTATCTAAATCCTTTGGTCACGATTTATGCTGCTCCATCCACGCCAGGAAGGCGCCGAAACAGTCTCGATGAGCCATCCACTAGCCCCACAACTCATGGTCTGACTCTAAGGAGTTTCCTAAAATCAACTCACTGTTTTTCCGCCAGAACCCGGAAGGCTGGCGTGAGCGGACAATTTCTGGGGATCAGCGGGCGAAAACCTGCGCCCGGATAATGTGGCTATCCTGTTACAGGCAAAGTGGGAGCTAGTTGAAGTGTGCGTCGTGTTTAGGCTTTATTCTGATTGTGCGAAGGACTCGTTACTGACGCTTGAGGAGCGGCAAGTCCCCCCGTGCAGATTGGCGATTTCACAATTCCATGTTTCCAGTTGCAGTTAGTTCTTGTTCAAGCGGGCCTAAACTTTAAGTATGGGCGGCTGCCCGATGGACCAATTCCTGCAGTTCTCGAATTTTCACTTTGTTAGTGGAAGTCCTGGGAATACGAGCGCTGAAAATCACGACATCAGGGGTCCTCAAGCTGCCCAGTTTTTGGCCTATGTAGCTCGTGACTTCATCAGGCGCCAACTGTATTCCTTCGCGTGGCACGGCAAAAACCGCAATCTTTTCTGTTCCGTCTTCCTCAAAACGGATGGTGGCGCTATCAGCAATGGCATTCATTCCCATCAGGCAGGTGTCCACATCTTCGAGATAAATCTTCTCGCCGCCGCGAATAATCATGTTCTTCTTTCTGCCGGTGATATAGATGTAACCCTCTTTATCACGGTATCCGAGATCACCACTTTTGAACCATTCATTTTTCGGACCGCCAAAACAGTCCGCAGAACCCTTGAAATATCCTTGTTGCATAACACTTTCGCCAGCCAGGAGCAACTCTCCAATTTCATGCGGCTCGGCTTCCCGGCCATCTGAGCGGGTCACCCTCACGCATACCGCGGCGGGAATCCCGGCAGACTTGGCTCTGATTCTTTCAGGAGGAGAGATTGTGGCAAAACATGTGGTCTCCGTCAGCCCGTAAGCTGGAACTATAGGGAAGTTGTATTTTTGGAAGAATTCCGCAGCCGTACTTTCGTGCAGGGGAGCAGCCCCTGAAACGCAGTATCTCATGTGCTTTCCTGAGAGGTTACAATTCAGCCGGATAAACAAATCGAACATCAGCGGAACAGCACTGAAGGAATTTATAGGGTATTCGTTAATTGCTGCTTCGACGGAAGAGAGCTTTGTAATATCGAAGGTATCGAGCACTACGGTAGTTCCTCCGGACAGCGCCATGGTCGAGAGATCGCTGATCAAGCCGAACATATGAAAAAGAGGCAAGACGCAAATTTTGGTGTGAGTATGGTCCAAAGTGAAGAACCGAATTGCCGTAGCCGTATTGTGAATAATATTCCGATGGCTCAGGAGAACTCCTTTAGGCTGGCTCGTTGTGCCTGAAGTGTAGATGAGTAGAGCCGGATCGTCTTCCTTGTCGAGAGTAATGAGAAACTCCTGGCCGCGCCTTTGACGATAAGCATCGATGTCAAGATATTTTCCAGTAAATCCCGGAATATTTATACGATGGTCCACGCAGACTAATGAAGAACCTGAATGGAGCAGAAGGTTCTGCAGTTCAACAGGCGTCACTTGTGGATTTAGAGGCTTAGCAATCGCGCCGTACGTCATCACTCCATAAAGCATGACTACAAGATCAATCGAATTGCCTGCAATCAACGTAACCACATCTCCGGCGCAGACTCCGCGTTCCCGCAAAAGGCGCTGGACCCCACCTAGCGCTGAGCCGAACTCAGCAAAGGTAAGGGTTTCACCTGTAGAAGGCTCTATCAGAAACACCTTGTCTTTATATGTACGTAGCGACGGGGCGAGACAATGACTTAACGTCTTCATAGTGGTCAAAGTAGTTTTTATCTAGGTTAGAAATGAAGGTTCCGGAACGAATCCATTCCAGATCCTGGGGCCAGCTCTGAGCTTGCAAAGACTTAGTTTGCCCAAGATCTTGCCATAAGCGGGCAGAGAAGCCCGGCATAAGGGGCGCCGATAACAAAGCAAAAGTTTTTGCGGCCAGCAATTCGAGCGCTATGGCAGTATTGCGCGTTGCACGACGATCGGAAACGCGTTTCCAATGGCTTTCGCTGTGACTGAAGGAGTGTGCTTCCCGCGCCAACTCAAGGAGCAGACGCGCGACTCGCTGCGTGGAAAATTCCCTTGCGCTGTAGGCCGCTCCAGCTTTCCTGAAGATATCTTTCAGCCGGCCGTAGAAATTGTGCATTGCGTCGGTCCATACGCCCGGCGAAGGGGCGATTCCGCTATACTCAGTCGAAATTGCGCTTCCCAACTGGCGTAACCATCCTTGCACGCCATCAAGCAGTTCCCTCCTGACGGTTTGCTCGTATTCCGCCAGTGTGAAGCTGGTCTGCTGGGTCTCTGGTCCGCTATAGGCCAAATAGAAACGCACCAAGTCAGCATTCTGATCACGCAGTAGTTCTCTTCCCCATATAGCATGGTTACGGCTGGTGGAAAACTTCAGGCCATCCAAGCGATAAAACTCGTTGGCTAGAAGGACCTGGGGCAAACGAATCTCTGAGTCCCATGCTTGAAAAATGGCCGAAAAGAACAACGAAAAGAAAAACGTATTGTCAAAGCCGATAAATTCTACGATCTCCACGTCTGTGCTCTTCCAAAACCGCTCCCAGCCACCTGGCTCATCAATGGCTTCCGACAGGGCCTGGGTTGCAGAAAGGAGCCCAGGGGCCAGTTCGAACCAAACGTATATCTTCTGGGCGCTTAACCCCGGCGCAGAAAGGCCCCAACTGGCTGGGTGAGTGATGGCAATTTCCGGAAGACTGTCTTCGATCATCTGTTCGCCTAAGGCCCTTACGTTTGAACTCATCGTTGCCGTATCGAAGTATTTTTGCAGTTGCTTTTTGTAAGGGGAGAGTGGGAAGAACAAACGCGTAGCACTATGCAGGCTCGCCCTTGCGCCGCAGATATTGCAAACGGGATCTCGCAAGTCGCCGCAGTCATTTGGTCGTCCGCATGCCTCACAGGAATTGCCCCCTGAAGGCTCGTCACAGTGAGGGCAAAACCCGCGGACATACGCCTCGAAGAGGTACATCTGACATGTATCGCAAAAGAGACATGGCTTTGTTCTCTCCACGATTCGGCCTTCCCGCTGCAGTTGGCGAAAAAGTTTTTCCACCAGTGACCCATGATGAGGAAGGCGGGTGGGACGAGCCATCAAATCGATCTGAATGTGGGCGGCTGAAAGCGTCTGCTCAATTTCTGCTGCGAATCTATCTGCGGTCTCCTGCGGCCCCAATCCGATCTGTCGGCCTTTCAAAGCCACATAGCTCTGATGTTCATCAATACCGCAAAGATAGTAGGTCCGGTTCCCTAGCATTCGGGAGTAACGAGCATAGATATCTGCCCGGAGATAGGGGCCTGAAAGATGACCAACGTGCAGGTCACCGTTAGGTGTGGGTGGAGGCGCGAGTACCAATACTGTCTTCATAAAGAGGCTTTCTTTCAGACATAGAGCTGTCGGAGCGCTCGAGCGCTTCTAAGGCGATTGCGGGCGCCAAACGCATTCCCGACCCGGAACAAGCACCAGCAACTACCAGGCTATGCGAAGTTGAAATTCGGGCCACGAAGGGTGCCCGGTCCTGGCTATAGGCATCACAGAACACCCGTCCACCAGAACAATCTTCCACAAGAGCGGGACAGTAGCGATTCAGGATGGACAGAGCCAGTGCGCGATCATCCGGTTCAATTCTCAATCTGGAAATTTCGGCCGAACAATCCCATTCTCGAGCAGTAAAACTAAGGAGCAGCTTTCTCTGCTCCGGCAGGGGCAGCAGAAAAGCATCTTCGCCCGCAAAATAAAGTACCGGAGCGTCTGGTGGAGGGCAACAATCAATGTGCAGAGCAGCAACCTTTTTAATCCTGATCCCTGCCGCCTGACTGAAAACTCCCCCTGGTCCAGACGTCAGCCACGGACCGGTTGCAATCACCACGCGTTTTGCAATTATTCTTCGCCCGTCTCCCATGATTAGCATGTGGCCACACGGAATATCTTCAACATCTCGAACTTCCGTGCCTTCCCAACATTCGACGTTGCGATCGTTGCACGCTTTGTTGACCAAAGCTAGAGCGAGCTGCGTGGAGGAGCAGTGACGAGCATTGCTTCCCACCATAACCATATGCTCTTGAGGTAAGGTGAGCTCCGGATACGTCAGACGGATCTGATGCCATTCTTGTGCAGTTGCCAAATGCAAATTGGCATCAATGAATGCCGCCGCCGCGGTTGAAATGTCCCTCGCATGATCCACCAGAACAAAGGGAACTTCTCTAATAGGGAGCTCCGGATATCGGACCTTCAGATCGCGATAAAAGCTCCCGCTTCGGGCTGCCATGGCCTGCTGTCGAGGGGTTCTCCCAAACGGAAGATCAAGGGCAGCCGAGTAACGAGTTGCTCCGTCACCTACAAATGACCGGTCCAGAAGAGCGATGCGCCACTCTGGCATGCGCAGGTGGGCAATATAAGCGGTTGTTGCACCTATAATTCCAGCGCCGATGATAGCCAGGTCAAAGTCTTTCACGTTTTCTATTTCCACCAGGTCGAGAAAATAACGAGTGGCCCTGAACCGACATTCCTGACTTGGTGTTTCTTAGGTGGTTCAAGATAGATAAACTCCAGCGGACGGAGCGGAAAGCATTCACCGTCATAAGTCAGTTCGCCCTCTCCCTGAGCCAGCATCCATATCTCATGTACAGAATGAGTGTCGACCGGCGAGAGACAACCGGGCTCAACAACAAAACAGGAAGCCTTGAAAGGGATAACCGTCGTGCGGACTAAATCAAACCGGACTTTGTGCACTGACATGCCTGCGCCGGATTCCTCCGGCGGCAGAAATCTCAGCCTGGGAGAAATCGCCATGGGATTCGTTATCATTTTCCAGGCTCCTTTGTGTACCTGCGGTTCTTGCGAAATCAAAGACAGAGTTGCTTTCTGCAATGTCATAGATGCATTCTGCTGCCAAACTATTGATGATTTTGGCGCTGCGCCACGCCATAAGGCTTAAATTGGGATCCGCAACTCCGCGGCAATGTCTTGCGCCGTTCTGTATATAAATCTTTAGAGACGGATGGCCATCCCATTTGATGGAGTAATCATCCTGTACGACAAAACCGCGATCTCCGCGGGCCAAGCGGTTCATTATGGGGTTAAGCGCAGGCAGCGGCTTATACACTGAGCCGGTGGCAAGGATCACGACATCAGCCTCAATGCTTGTCACCGCACAATTGAGGCCATCGCGCAACGTAAGAACCCATCCACCCTGGATAGATGGGGCCATACCCACTAATTCGCATCGAGGATGAAGAGAACAACGGCGTCCGGAGCCATTCAAGAATTCTGCTTGATAGAGTAATTGGTAGATTCGCTCAAGCAAGCTGTTACTAATTCCATCGCTCGCGAATTTTTGCTCGGCAATTATCGAAACTCGATCCTGCGCGGATAACCCATAGAAATAGTCGCTGTAGTTAGGGGTAAACAGTTCATTGGTAAATGGCGACTCATCCAGAGGCAGAAAATTCGAGCGCTTCGAAATCCAAAATAATGTTTTAGGAACTTTATCCGAGTTGGAGAGCAGGTGCTGCACGATTTCCGCTCCCGTCTGTCCTCCACCGACAACCGCTACTCTCATCCCGCCGGTTTGTGGCTCCTGGCGAAGATATTGGTAAGCGTGTAACAATGTTCTTTGGGTTTTTGCATTGATAAAGTCCGCCGCGCATTCCGGCGTTATGGGTTGCAATCCGGTGCCCAAAATAATGTTTCGAGCCCGCACTTGTCCACCCGAGGTGCGGACGATAAATGACTCATGTTCGACAGAGATCGCGTGCACCTCTTGCCCAAATTCCAGGCTCGACAGCCGGTTGGCGACCCAACGGAAATACTGGTTGAATTCCACCCGCGATACACGTGCGAAATTGGCATTTATGAACCGGTAGAGGCGACGATTGGCAAACAAGAACGCCAGGAAGGAATAACGGCTCTGAGGGTCGGCCAGAGTTACGAGGTCCTTGAGAAACGAGACCTGAATGGTGGCATCCGGAAATAACAGGCCGGGATGCCACTGGAACTCCTTCTCTCGTTCAAAGAAGCGAGTCTTCAGTTTCTTCACTGGTTCAAGTAAAGCTGCTGTGCTCAAATTGAACGGGCCCAGACCCACACCTACAGCGTCAAAGACGCAAGTCGTATCTAATGTCAATGGAATATCCCTATTTGGTTTGAAATGTCAGGTTGCGAAGGGTTCTAGAATTCATGTGGCAAACGAACAGATGACTCAACAGGTGTTGCCTGGCTCTGCCTGCTGCTCTCCCAATACGGTCAGTCCTGACTTCGCAACAGAGGAATGCTTACGGGTAACGGTTTTTGGCCGCAGCATTTCGTTTTTCTCAACATCACGATCAGAGCCTCGTGTCCGCACTCGCAGCCAAAAGCTGTTGTGGCTCCCCGCCTGCGCTGGTTACATATTCCCGGTGCGAACCGGGGCTGAAAATGAAACCTTCTGACACCTGCGCAATTCGCCGTCTTAGAACATCAGCGATCAGTGAAACACCGGGCGCTCTCAAAAGGGAGTAATGGTCGCCGGGAATCTCATGCACCTCCAAAGATCCTCCAGTCAATGCTGCCCATTCTCCTGGGTCATAACCTTGCGGCGCATTATTCTCAGCCGCTTGAAAAAGAATGGTGGATTGTTCCTGCGAGGAAGGTGAATAGTTGTCCCTGGCGACAGAGTTTCTGGTAAACACATTCAGCAACTCCTTGAATGCAGCATCAACTCCGTCCTGCGGTAAAAGGCCGTCATTTACCAGCGTTTCCAACAACAACGCCCATTGTTGCTGGGGCTCTGACCGCAGGAATCCCTCCGCCAAGCCGGTCCAGTCTTTGCCCAGAGACTGGCTGAGATCTGCCGCAAAACGGACGAGCATCGAGATTTTGTGTTCTTTGTCGCCGTCCGCACTCACGCCCACCTTTGCAGGCGGATGGGTATCGAACAAAGCCAGCAGAGCGACGCTCTTTCCAGAAAGCTTGAGTTGGCGCGCCATTTCGAAAGCGATCGATCCGCCCATAGACCAGCCACCCAGCAGATGTGGCCCTTCACTTTGCACGCGAAGAATCTCCTGGCAATATAGCCGGGCCATTTCTTCAATACTTATTGGTATTTCCACAGATTCACTTGCGGGCGGCGATTGCAAACCATAAAAGGGCTGCTCGGAGCCCAATTGTTTGGCCAAGTCCATGTAGCAGACCACCTGGCCGCCTACCGGATGCACACAAAAAAAAGGCGCCGACGAGCCATGAGGTTGAATGGCCACCAGGATCGATGATGATTGCAGCCGTTCTTGCCCGTTCACCGACGCGATATGTTCTGCTATTCTGGCCGCCGTCGGCGCAGCAAATAGAACACTAAGGGGCATCTCTAAGGCGAATGCCGATCGGATGCGTGAGATTAGCTGGACGGCCAGAAGAGAATGCCCGCCAATCTTAAAAAAGTTATCATGAATTCCTACACGTTCCCGCCGCAACACTTCTTGCCACAAGCGGCAAAGAGTTTCTTCAGCGGGATTGCGCGGTCCTACATATTCTTGCTCCGGTGTATCCGCATCCGCCTGCGGAAGGCTGTTGCGGTCGATCTTCCGGTTCCATTCCTCAATGACCTGCTTTCCCTCATTTGCGGTCAGGAGAGGCAGCAAAGCTATAGACTGACCTGGATTATTCGCAATGCCACTTAGCAGTATTTGATAATGATCGATCATCCGGATAACAGATTCCGCCTCGAAGAGATCCGTATTGTACTGCAATGAACTAGTCAGCATTCCGGATTCATCTTCTGCGATGTGCAGCAGCAGATCGAACTTCGCTGTCCCGTTATCAACAGTGCTAAAGGGGTGCAGCCTCGCAGCACCCAGTCGCAAATCGGATTGGGGCGTATTTTGCAGAACGATCATGACCTGGAAAAGCGGCGTGCTGCCCGGATTCCGTTCGAGGGATAGAACTTCAACCAGTTTTTCGAAGGGAACATCCTGGTGAGCGTGGGCTTCCAGCGTCACCTCTTTCGTTCTCTGGAGCAACTCTGTAAAGCTTAGCGCACCGGAAAGGTCCACGCGCAGCACAAGGGTGTTAATAAAAAAGCCAATCAGTTTTTCCATCGTACTGCTGCTGCGCCCGGCGATCGGGATTCCCACTGCTATGTCCGGTTGTCCGCTGTACCGATAAAGCAGCGTCTGAAATGCGGCTACCAAGACCATAAATAAGGTAGCGCCTTGCTCTTCTGCCAATTTTTTCAGTCTCTGCGTGAGACCCACATCTATCACAAAGTCCCGGGTCGCGCCGTTTTGGCTCTGTGTGGCAGGCCTCGGCCGGTCAGTAGGTAACTTCAACACACTGCTTCCTGCCAGTTGCTCTTTCCAATAGGCCACTTGAGGCTCGAGCAGGCCTTCCTCCAGGCACTTGCGCTGCCACACGCTGTAATCTGCATACTGAATAGGCAGTTCAGGCAATGGTGAGGGCTGGCCGGCGCTGAATGCGTCATAAATGACCGATACTTCTTCGAACAACACCCCCATGGACCAAGCATCAGAAATAATGTGGTGTATGGTAAACAGGAACACATAGTTTAACGGACCCAACCGCAGCACCTTTCCCCGGAACAGGGGCGCTTGTTGCAGATCGAATGGTTGTTGTGCCTCTTCCCACGCTAGCCGGACAGCTTCTGCTTCTCGTTCTCTTTCGCCGACTACGTAGGCTAAGTCCAACAGGGGCAGTTGAACAACGACCAAATCCTCGATAACCTGTTGCGGCTCGCCACTTACCGCAACGAAACGGGTGCGGAGGGTTTCGTGCCGGCGTGCAATCTCTTCCAGCGTCCTCTTCAATACCTCCACCTCCAGCTTCCCCCGGATCTGTAACGCACTGGGTATGTTGTAGGTCGCTTTTCCGGGAGTGAGTTGGTCGATAAACCACAATCTTTGCTGGGCGAACGAAGCTGGGAAAAAAATCACTTCCTCTGCCGGAGACTGGCCGAGATCATGTGTCAATAAACTCATGGCTGCTTTTCTATGGAAGCTACTGGCTGTGCTTTTCCTGGCGACCTTGATTTCATACTTACCCAAGCCGCGCTGCGGGCAACAAAGCGGCCTTACGCGCCACACGTGTGACGGCTGGCAGAAGATGCAACTGCCCACCGTTGACTCCCGCAGTCTGCAGCGCTTGGTCAATTACTTCAGCCAACTGGGCGATGGTTGGCGATTCGAACATTTGGCGCAGCGGAATATTCAGCTGGAAGTGTTCACGCATGCGGGTAGCCACTTGCGCGGCCAGGAGAGAATGCCCGCCGATCTTAAAAAAATTGTCGTGAATTCCCACTCGTTCCCGCCGCAATACTTCTTGCCACAGCTGGCAAAGGATTTCTTCTGTGGCATTTCTTGGTCCCACATAATCTTCCTCAGGTGTATGCGCATCTGGTTGCGGGAGACTCTTCCGTTCGATCTTTCCGTTGTGGTTCAGTGGCAGCTCTGCTAGTTGCACATATGCACTTGGCACCATGTACTCCGGCAATTTACCGCGCAAGTACTCGCTCAACTCGCTAGTCAGCAGCCCCCCTCTCCCGTTCCCGTTGCCGCTCTCTTCCAACTCGGGCACTACATAGGCCACCAGCCGCTTGTCTCCCGGATGGTCTTCTCGCACCACCACCGCCGCCCGCCGTACTTTCTCATGTTCCCGCAAGACTGCTTCGATTTCCCCCAACTCAATGCGGAACCCACGAATCTTTACCTGATCATCCAAACGTCCCAGGTATTCGAGCTTCCCGTCCCGCCGCCAGCGGACCTTGTCTCCTGTCCGGTATAACCGCTCCCCTGTGCATCCACTCAGGTGGTCAGGCACAAATCGTTCCGCCGTTAGATCGGGGCGATTCACATATCCACGCGCCAGCCCGCGGCCGCCCAGATACAGTTCCCCGGCGACGAGCAGCGGAACTGGTTGTCCAAATTGGTCGAGAACGTAAACCTGGGTGTTGGCGATGGGTGTGCCGATCGGCACTCGGTTGTTGATCTTTGCTGAATCATATTTCCAGTAAGTCACGTCAATGGAGGCCTCGGTCGGACCGTACAAGTTGTGCAATCCCACATCCATTCGCTCAGCAAACTTTTCGGCCAGCTCCGGACTGAGTGCTTCCCCGCTACAGATCACCCGGCGCACGCTCCCACACTTCCTATCCCCTCCAGACTCCAGAAATGCTGCCAGCATGGACGGAACAAAATGCAATGTGGTTATCTTTCTTTTCTCGATCAATTCCGCCAGGTACTCCGGATCACGATGCCCGCCGGCCCGTGCTATCACCAGTTTAGCTCCCACCATCCAGGGCCAGAAAAATTCCCAAACAGAAACATCAAAGCTGTATGGCGTCTTCTGTAATACCCGATCGTCCGCCCGCAACTGATACTGCTCTTGCATCCACTGCAGCCGGTTTCTCAATCCTGCATGCGTATTCATCGCCCCTTTGGGGCGGCCAGTAGAACCTGAGGTATAGATCACATACGCTAGGCTCTCCGGATCAATCGTGACTTTGAGATTCTCTCCCCTTTCATCGCCAACCAGTTCCCATTGCCGATCCACCTTCACTACTCTGGTTTTCCACGAGGAAAAATCCATCACCAGTTTTTCCTGCGTCAATACCACCGGGATCTGCGCCTCTTCCACCATGAATTGCAACCGTTCGGCTGGATAATCGGGATCGATGGGTACATACGCGCCACCCGCCTTTAACACCCCCAGAATGGCCACCACCATCTCGATGCTCCGTTCCATGCACAGCCCCACCCGCACGTCCGGCCCCACTCCCAGCTTTCTTAAATATCGCCCCAACTGATTTGCCCGCCGGTTCAGCTCCGCATATGTCAGATGCTCTCTTTCATACTCCACCGCGACAGCCTTTCCGGTTTTACGCACCTGCTGCTCAAACAGTTCGATAATCGTTTGGTTCGGATATTCCACCCCCGTCCTGTTCCACTCCACCAGCAGATGATGCCGCTCTCTGTTCTCCAGTAGTGGCATATCCGCTATCTTGTCTTCCCAGCGCTCCCCGATCCCTCCCAACAACCTGCTGTAGTGTCCGATCATTCGTTGCATTGTCTCGGCTTTAAACAGGTCCCGGTTATAGCTCAGCGTTCCCTGCAATTCCTCGTTCTCTTCTGTAAGAGTGAGCAACAGTTCAAACTTCGCGCTCCGGATCTCCACGGGGAACGGGATCAGATTGATCTCTCCCACTTCCATTTCCAGACGCGGTCTGCTCTGCAGCGTGAACATCACCTGGAAAAGCGGCGTGCGCCTCAGGTCCCTCTCCGGTTCCAGTTCTTCCACCACCTTTTCAAAGGGAACATCCTGGTGTGCGTACGCTTCCAGCGTGTTCTCCTTCACTTGTTGCAATAGGTCAGTAAAACGCTGTTCGCCTCGGACCCCACTCCTTATCACCAACGTATTCACAAGAAAACCGATCAAGCCCTCCGTCTCTGTCCATCTTCGTCCCGCAATTGGAGAACCCACAGCGATGTCCTCTTGCCCTGTATACCGATACAGCAGCGCTTGCCATGCCGCCAGGCACGTCATATACAACGTCGCTCCCTGCCGGCGACCTACTCGCTTCAACCCCCGCAGACACTCGCCTCCTACCTTGAAGCTGAGGCTCGCTCCTGCATGGCTCATTACCGCCGGCCATTCCCGGTCGGTCGGAAGATCCAGCGCCGCTACACCCTTCAGGCGCTGTCTCCAGTGTTCCAACTCCTGCTCCAGAACCGACCCCTGCAGCCAATCCCGCTGCCACATGCTGAAGTCCGCATATTGAATCGGTAACTCGGGCAAGCCACCTTCTTCTCCCTGACAACGAGCTGCATACAACTGGCTGAACTCTTTCACCATGACTCCCATTGACCAGCCATCGCTCACGATGTGGTGCATGGTGACCATCAAGACATGTTCCTTCTCGGCCAGTCTTAGCAGTTTGACTCGCATCAGCGGCCCGCGCGCCAGATCGAAGGCAATCTCCGCTTCTGCCGCAGCTTCCCTGTCGGCCTCTTCTTCCCTCTTGGTTTCCTCCACCCCCGCCAGATCGATTTCTTGGATCTTTATCTTTAGTTCTGACTGGATTTCCTGAACGGGAACTCCACTCTGCTGAGGAAATCGCGTCCGCAGCACCTCATGCCGGTTCACGATCTCCTGCAGAGCCCATTGCAACGCATCCCTGTTCAGCTTGCCCACAATCCATAGGGCCAGGGGCATATTATAGGCTGTGTTCCCAGGCTCCAGTTGATCGAGGAACCACAACCTCTGCTGCGCAAAGGACAAGGGAACAGGCTCCGTCCGTTCTCCGCGCCTCAGGGGCGGCATGGCGTCCGGCTTTGCTCTCAGCCTTTTCTCCTCAATCCGTGCTGCTAGTCCTGCTAGCGTGCGTGTTTCAAACAACTCCCGCACGGACAACTCCACCGCGAATACCTTTCTCACACGTGAAATCTGTTGCATAGCCAACAGAGAATGCCCGCCCAACTCGAAGAAGTTGTCGTGAATCCCCACACGCTCCACTTGCAGCAGCTCTGCCCAGATAGTGGCCAGCACCTCTTCCTCTGGCGTTCGCGGCGCAACGTAGGTTCTCTCCTCTCTCTGTTCCTCCGGCGCAATCTTGGCCAGAGCGCGGCGATCGAGCTTCCCGTTCGGCGTCAGCGGCAGAGACCTCATCTCCATGATGACCTTAGGCACCATATACTCGGGCAATCTGGACCTCAGGTATTCACGCAATGGTTGGTTGCCGCCTTCCACGCCGCTTTCATTTCGGACCACGTAGCCAATCAGCCGCCGTTGTGCCTGCTGCTCTCCCAGCACAATCACTGCGGCCTGCGTCACCGCAGGATGTTGCTGCAGCATCGCTTCGATTTCCCCCAACTCAATGCGCTGGCCGCGAATCTTTACCTGATCATCCAAACGTCCCAGAAACTCCAGATTCCCATCCGGCAGCCACCGCACGAAGTTGCCGGTCCGGTATAGCCGCTCTCCATTCCCCATCTTCTGCTGCACAAACGGACCCGGTACAAAACGCTCGGCGGTCAATTCCGGCCGGTTCAGATAGCCTCGCGCCAATCCCGCCCCACCGATATACAGCTCTCCCGCGACTCCTATCGGCACAGGCTCCATCCTTTCATCGAGCACATACACCCGAGTGTTGGTAATCGGCTTGCCAATGCTTACCGTCGCTTTTTCCCCGGCTTCGGCTTCTTCCTTTTTTATCCACTTGTAGGTTGAATAGGTCGTATCCTCTGACGGCCCATAGAGATTCAATACGCGTCTTACACTTCCTATTCCATACAGCTCCTGTACCAGAGGCATCGCCAACGCTTCCCCCGCCAAGTTGACCGTCACAACCGATCGCGGCAGTCCCTGGATCCGTAGTATTTCCTGCATGATCGAAGGACACGTATTTACCACCTTCACCTGCTCTCGCGCAGACATCGTCGCGAGGTCCAGTACATTGCCTGGTACTATTACCCTTCCACCCCAACTCAAGGGCACGAAAATCTCATATACCGAGAGATCAAAACAAATCGAGGTCGAAGCCAACATGCCGTTCAACTCCTCCGGGCTCACTACCTCTCGCGCCCACTGTACCAGCACCGCGGCGCTGGAATGCCGGATCCCTACGGCTTTTGGTCTTCCCGTTGAACCTGAGGTATAGAGGGTGTAGGCCAAATTGTCTCCATTCACCTCACAGCCCAGATTCTCTCCGCTTCTGCTACCGATTTCCTCCCACTCCCTATCCAACCTGATGATCTTTCCGGCAACTGGCGGCAACACCGTTTCTATACTGGACTGCGTGAGTAATACCGCAGGCTGCATGTCGTCCAGCATCCATTGCAGCCGCTCTTTGGGATAACGTGGATCCATGGGCACATACGCTCCTCCCGCTTTCAGCACTCCCAGCAGAGCCACCACCATTTCGAGACTCCGGTCCACGCAGATCCCCACCCGGACCTCCGGCCCCACTCCGAGCTCTTGCAGGTAATGCGCCAATTGGTTCGCCTTCCGGTTCAACTCCACATAAGTCAGTTGTTGGTCCGCATACTCGACCGCTACGCCTTCCGGTGTTTTATCGGCCTGCTGCTCAAACAATTCCACAAGAGTTGCTTTCGGATATTCCACTGCTGTCCTGTTCCACTCGACCAGCAGTTGTTCTCGTTCTGCCTGTGTCAACAACGGCACGCCAGCAATAGATTGGTCGGGCTGGCCGGCAATGCCTTCCAACACTTGCTGGTAGTGTGCAATCATCCGGTGAATCGTTGCCGGCTCGAACAGTTCGCAGTTGTAGTTGAGTCTTCCTTGCAGGCCGTCTCCTTCTGGCGCAAGGCTCAGGGTGAGATCAAATTTGGATGTCAGTCCCTTAAGCTCGAGCGGCCGTAGCGTGATATCTCCTACCCGCATATCGGAGCGTGGCGAGTTTTCAAGAATGAACATCACCTCGAACAATGGGTTCTGGTTGAGTCTGCGCTCCGGCCGGAGATGATCCACCAGTTGTTCGAAAGGCAGGTCTTGATTTTCCAGTGCATCCAACACTGTCTTTCTGACCTGCCGCAGCAAATCGCGAAACCGGGAACTTTGATTTGCATGAGTGAAAAGCACTAGGGTGTTAACAAAGAAACCGATCAGTCCCTGGATCTCCCTCCGCTCACGATTGGCGACTGGCGTACCTACAGCAATCTGATTTTGACTGCAATAGCGGCTGAGCAAGACCTTGAAGGCAGCCAGAAAAACCATGAACAGCGTCGCGTCTTCCTCCAGACCAAGAAGCCTCAGACGGCTGGCCAACGTGCCGGAAATTACAAAAGTGGCCGTTGCGCCGCGTGCAGAGCTATGCTCGTTTCGCGGATGATCTGTAGGAAATGTTAATGGAACCAGATCGGCCAACTGCTTTTCCCAGTAGGCAAGCTGGCGGGCTCGGGCACCGCTCTCATCCCAGCGACGTTGCCAGGAAGCATAATCCGCATATTGCACCGGCAGTGTGGGGAGGTCGGCAGACCTGCCGTTCTGAGAAGCAACATAAAAAGCTGAAAGTTCCCGCACCAGAATAGGAATCGACCATCCATCGGCCACGATGTGGTGCAAACCAAGAAATAAAACGTGTTCTTGCTCTCCGAGTTGCAGCACAACGGCTCGCAACAGCGGTCCCCCAGATAAATTGAAGGGCTTGCTCATCTCACGACGTACGCATTCCTCCAGCTTTATTTCTTGATCGGCCGGCGAATTGCGTCGTAAATCCACAACCAAAAAAGGCACGGCTATTTCATTCAAAATCACCTGCCTTGGCTCGCCTTCATCTTCAGTTTTGAAGACGGTACGCAAAACTTCATGCCGGTCAATGATTTTGCCGAGCGCCTGCTTCAACAATGAAGGTTGCAGAGAGCCATCGATGCGGACTGCTACAGGAATCACATAGGCCGAAGATGCAGGTTCAAGCTGAGCCAAGAACCACAGCCGCTGCTGGCCAGAAGAAAGTGGTAAGGGCGAACTGCGGTCAACAATCTGAATCTCGCTGGCCTCAGTTTGTTGCAACTCCCGGAGGTAGCTCACAATGGCCTGCTTATGGTTCGCCAGCATTGCTTTGGTTTCTGGCGACAAAACTCCTTTCTCGGCGACAACGGAGAGGTCGTTACCTTTCACACGGACCATGATGTTGCTCTGCCGGAGATGAGTCAGGACGCTTTTGATGTTCATAGAAGAATCTTCCAGTCTGATCTTGCGTGAATGGTCTTGCGTGGTAGCTGCGGTAAGCTCGTGTGCTGAAATACCGGCTCAGGCGCTCCGGCGTAACTCTTCAGAGCAAGGGATCATTTTGTGAATGATTTGTGCAGTGGTTACTTCAGCCGATCAGGCCGTTAGAATAGTTCGCGCAAACCGCAGTCCAAATGACATGAGTAATTAGGCGCAGTGACAGTCTTCACCATTGTTCTAAAACGCTTCTCGAGCGGCTCAAGATTTTTTCTGGGCTACAAAACGCTCTAGATCTTCTTAGCAAAATGAAAACAAGTGATATCCATTCTTTCGCGCAGATAAAACCGATGCGCCGCGTGACGTTGCACGCCGGAGTCAAGATGAAACTCCTGGCAGCCATTCTTCTTTGCCTCATCTACAAGCCAGGCCAGTATCTGTTTCCCGTAGTTCTTAGACCGGCCGCCTTGATCACTGACGAGGTCATCAACATACATGAATTTTCCCCACGCCAGGCATTCTGATATCCGATACCCCGCAACACAGCGTACCTGCCCATCATCGAAAAGAGCGGCAACTTGATATCCGCTAGCCTGCGATTGTTTCTTTACGCGATCGAGGTATTCATGCTCGGGCACATGAGTACGAAGCTGGCTCATTACCGCATAAGTAAGTCGGATGTCATCGTCAGCCACCATTTTCTTGATCATTGTCTTAAGCTTTGCTCGCGGTGATAGGTTCTGAACTAGACGTATCGAGGGCTGCCGAGCCTGGGCTAAATTCGAGGCTTCCGCCTGAGTTTACGATTTGCCAGGTAATCTCGGCCAGAAGCTTCCACTGGTCGTAATGGATGTAATGAGTCCCGCCTTTGATTTCCAGATACCTTGCCTTTGGCATCATTCCCGCTACAAACCTGGCAAGATCCTGGGAGGCGACACGGTCGCAATCTCCACCGACAAAGAGCACTGGAACGTCAACTTTATCGAGTGCGGCAATAAACTCGTGTCTCCAGAAATCGCCCATTTGTCTGGCATACGCCACAACGTTCGCAGCGTAGAACGGGTGCAGTACGAGTTCCTGCAGGCTGACGTTGACGGCCGACAATGCCTGGCGCAGATCGGAGTCGGACATTGCCGCCAGTTCATCCATGCTGCGGATCTGCTTGTCCTGCGCCAGCAATATTCCTTTGAGATACCCGAGAACTACATCCGCCGTTTCCGGATATTTCTCAATCGCTTCCAGCAGCGGTTCCAGGTTTTTCTCGTACTCTGTCTCCAGTTTTTTGTACCGTGGAAGACCTTTGAATGATCCAGCTACAAACAACATCGAAGAAATGCGATCCGGGTAACGTTGATAGTATTCGAGTGCAAGTTTCGGTCCGGAGCACCATGCCAGTAGTGTGCAGCTCTCAATTTTCTCCTGCCGCAGTACCGCTTCCAAATCGTCTGCATGTACCGCTTGTGGGCTGGCGACTTTGATCCCAATTGTGTCGCCGTCATTACCGCGGGGAATCCACAAAACGACGCGGAACTGCTGTGAGACTTCCTGAATAAACCTACCCCAATATTGAAAGCTCTGGCCATAGGCGTTCAGCAATACAAGCGTTTTTGGTCCCCTTCCGCCGACATAGTAGTTTAGGATGCCTTGATCGGGCAGCAGCACTTGTTTTTGTTCCAATTCAGATTTCCAATCGGAAATTTTTATCGTTATGCTCAGTGATTTGGGATCACACGCAGCAATTAAGGCCTGCAGCGAGACTGGCGGAATGCTGAACCAGACTTGGCTTTCTGATGCTGTTTCCCGAGCCACCTCAGTGATCTGAATTGAGCGCTCGAAATGCGTCAGACTTTTTTCTATTCTCAAGGCAAACAGCCGGTCAACATAATTTTGCCGTTCGCTGTCGGGGACGATCTCCAAGCGCACCCCAGCGCACTGAGCGAGTACGTGAAGACATTCCCTTAATAACAGTGCCTGCTGCGTGCGGATATTAAAGTAAGATCCCTCCATACCATTGATGCGAATTTGTTCCATCGCCTGCACTACATCCTCAACCCGGGCCATGTCGATGAAGCCCTTCTCCTGCAAACAAAGGCGCAGAGGCTGAGCGGTGAAGTACCCGGGGATCCGGTCTTCTATTTCAATTTTGAAATCGATCGCGTGCTGAATGAACTGCGCCCACTCTGAAGTAGGATGAAAGAACTCTTCCGGATTCAAGGGAAGCCGGTAGATCCGAAATTTGCAGCCTGACTGTTCCACTGCCGTTTCATTCAGCAGGTGCTTCTGCTGTTCGTGACTTCCTGGTGTGGCAGCTCTGAACGGCTTTGTCCTCAGCACGGCTACAGCTGCGGTGCTGACATAATGAAGGAGCGAAGTTGTTTGCGTGCAAGCTAGCAGCAAAGTGTTTTCTGTTTTTTTTCTGCATTCTTCAAGCGAATCGGCTGAATTTGTGGTGTGCCAAACTTCATCCACAGAATTTTCTTTGCAGTCCCTGAAACCGATCTGTCCCTGTTCTGTGGCGAAGAACATCTGCAGCAGATGCTCATTGCCCTCGTTTTCTTCTCCGTTAAAACAGACCAGACGCAAATCCGGTTTTTGCAGAAACCGCATTGCCATTTGGCGCAATACAGGGTTCGCCGGCTCGGTAATCAGGATGTTCTTGCTAGACATTGTTGCGACACTTTTAAGCCAGACGCCGTTCGTCTCAAATGAAAGCGAGGATTATTTATGCGGAATCGACCGTGGTCGGTGTGTTAAACATACGCAAACCAGCTTCATGCTGCGTTGATCGCCGTGCAGAGGTCCCTGAAGGTCTTGGTTTGCGCGATAATCTGCACGTTGAATATCCGTCTTGACAACTTTCTTTCCAGTTCGAGAATCAAGCGGATGAACTGCAAGGAATCGATTCCCAGGTCCTGATTCAAAGCCATTTCATCCCGAATTTCTTCAGGCTTCACGCCTTTGTTGCTCAGTTTCGCAACCGTCTGGCGGGCAAATTCCGAGTCCGGGCTAAGTTCCGTATCTTGCATGTTTTCTTTCCGTTTGGGGTAGGATGCCCCGCAGATTGTTGCCCAACATGTTGTTCATTTCTTCCAAGGCCAGCACCGATTCAGATTCAAGCGCGCTGAATTGTTCCACCCAGTCCCGCTGTTGCCCCCAGAATCTGTGGATAGGCCAATCAGTTCCAAACAGTAGCTTTTTCCCCAAGCCCCGGCTGATGTGCCAGTTCATGATGTTCTTGAATTCGTTCCGGTTAATCGCCGTCTGGAACCCTGAAAGATCGAGAAAAATGTTTGGGCGATACTGCGCCAGCAACGCGGCATCCTGGTAATGTGTAACAGCTGCGTGCCCCAGAATGAAGTTGACTTTAGGGAAATGGAAGGCTGCGTCGTCCACGCATTGCGGCTGTGTGTGTCGAAATGGCAATGTTGCCGTGGTTGGACCAATATGAGTCAGAACGGGCAAATGCAGTTCACCGCAGATCTCGTAATATGGAAACAGGCTCCTGTCATCGGGTGAGTATCCGCAGGGTGGGTACAACTTCATCCCCGAAAATCCCCACTCCCGTACCGCTTTCTCAAACAAATCCAATCCTTCTTGGTCGCGGCGCGGATCTACGTTGGAAAATGCTAAAAAGCGATCGGACCGCTCCAAAAGCTTTTTATGAGCGAGGTGAATCTCCTCAATCGTCAGTTCAACATTCTTGTAGGCGAGACCAAAATCAATGACGAGTAAGACAGCCTGATCAATGCCTGCTACGTCCATTTCGCTGAGCAGGCTGACGCAATCAGGATCTTCGTTTAGCTCAAAGAGCAGTTCATCGATGCGTTGCTCCTGAGCTGGATCCAGCCGGAAAGCGAGATTGGATTTTACTGTTCTTGACCAGCCTTCGAAGAATTCCTGTGGCATTATTTCATGGCTGGCAATGTGGCAGTGGCAATCGAGAATCACAGATTTGATCTCAGCAAAATGTCAGTACTTTAGTCAGGAAGACAGAATGCCCGTGTCTCACCGGCGCATGGATCGGATCACCCGGGCCTCTACGATGCGCGCCTTTTGGTTTTACGTGTCGTGCCCGGCGGCCAATTCGCCGGTGATCGTCCTGCCGGCTCTGCCATTTTCTTTCTCAAGCTCAGCGACCGCATATCGATCCATACTTCTTTGATATGGGCCAGACACTCGGCCTTAGTACCGGTCTTGGCTGCTTCCCTCCAGCCCGGTGCATTGGTCTTATCAGCAGGCCAGATCGAATATTGTTCCTCGTGATTCACTACGACTTTATAAATTCGATTGTCATCCTCAGAACCATTCATGCGCTGATCTCCTGTAGGAGTTTTTTCAATTCCTCTTCGGCAACCACCTTGCCATCGAAAAGATGCATTTCCCGCTGCGCATGCTTGGCGAAGCGTGAGTCGTGCGTCACCATGCAGATGGTGGCTCCATCCTGATGTAGATTCTGTAACAGGTCCATCACGGCTTCGCCGTTACGCGAGTCGAGATTTCCGGTGGGTTCGTCCGCCAGCAGGATTGCGGGATGGCCAGCGAGTGCGCGGGCCACAGCGACGCGTTGTTGTTGCCCCCCGGAAAGCTGGGCAGGATAGTGACTTGCACGGTGCGCCATGTCCACTCGTTCCAGTGACTCGAGGACCCGAAGTTTGCGGTCGGCGGCCGGCATTTTTTGCCGATAGGTAAGCGGCAACTCGACATTTTCGTAAACCGTGAGGTCGCCAATCAGATTGAAGCTTTGGAAGATGAATCCAATTTCCTGATTACGAATGCGAGAGCGCAGGGCAAAATCGAGGCTATCGACCGGCTGGTTATTCAGGCGGTAGCTGCCGCTGGTGGGAGTGTCCAGCAGACCAATAATGGAGAGTAGAGTGGACTTGCCGCATCCCGATGGACCCGACATGGCCACGTACTCCCCTTTGTAGATCGCCAAATGGATGCCGGAGAGGGCATGAGTTTCAACCTCATCGGTGTAGAAGATTTTCGTGAGGTTTTCGATCTGAATCAGCGGTGCTTCGCTCATCTCATATGCCTCGCCTGTTTACTGTTATTTTCAAGCCGAATGCAGTCGGTGTTATCGACGCGCGACATGTCGGACAGAATGACTGTATCGTTGGCATGCAAGCCCTCAAGGATCTGGGATCGAGTTCACAGAGGCGCGTCTAACTTTCGTGGGAACACGAACGGTGTTTTTCCCGTCGGGATCAAGTTTGGGCAGGCTAATGGTGCTGTTCTCTTAACCGAATGCCGGATGGCCAACATAAAGACGACATCAAGATGCTCCGGGTCCGTGATTCCATCAACGCTTAAATCTCCGGGCTGCCTTCGGTAGTTCACCCGTCAGTTTCACATCCACGGTGACGGTGCCGTTCTGAACCGCCAGATCGACGCGCATCAGAGTGCCGGCAACCGTTCGATTGTGCGGGTCGATGAACCGGTAACCGGATTTCTTGCAAATAAATAGGGCTTCGCCATTGTCACTTGGGTACGGGATTTTTCACGGAGCACCCGCGGTCACCCGTGCTGGCTGACAACGTGATAAATCATGGCGTTGAAGTTACATAGGATTTTGTCGCAAATGCACTGGCCCCAGGGGTGAATGAGCCATTTCCTCTGGTCAGCGGGAGCATTGTGCAGGACATGCGACCTAACAAATAAAGTACGACGAGCACAACAATCCATGTAACGCTCAGGGTCGTATCGACCTAATATTTGTCGCCTGGATGCTAACGACTCTTAGAGTTCTTTCAAGGTCCGCGACAATAAGCCCTCTGCCCGGAGCAGTCAGGCTTTCTTCGTCCGAGTTTCGTAACGGGCGCCGCAGGAAGACGTGTCGGACGGGCAATTTCGCCGAATTCCTTGGGCGAGAAGAATCAATGGGGAGCGAATCCGAATGAGGGTACCGTTCCAGTTCCGTAAATTTCGTTGAAAAGTTTTACTGTTCTTTGATTTAGCAGTATATATGCCGACTAATGGGGCTAAGACTGATCGCCATCTAAACACAGAAGGTGTTATTGCTGGAAATCCTTCCAACCGTTTAGTTTATGCGCCTCTTAAGCCGGTCGTACCAGGCTAGAAGAAAATGCAATGGCAGACGTCGATTGCATGTTAATCGGACACAACGAGCTTGAGTTCCAAGCAATACTTCAACATTCTTGAGAACTTCTCCGGAGGGGATTCCACGCGAACTTAAGTTTCGCGTTTCGCGACCATGCATCGGTTTGCCTATGCTCAATACATACCCATGTATGTATTTAACATTGGTGCAAGAACATAGGCCTGAGTGACGAGTTTTTAAGCCCTGGGTCGACATTCATTGTTACTCACGCAGATAGTGGCCAATATCGCGTGACATTCAACAATAGCAATCCGATTGCGCGGCAGGATAGTCGACAAATTACGCTACTTGTAAGGGTAGTAGATTACTTCATGAGAATCGGCTCACTTCTCGGCAATACGCTCGGACAATGCGCCGGAATTGTAGTTTTCAGCCTCCTGTTTTACGTGTTTCTCAGTGATTGGAAACGGTCGGAGCGATTGCGCAGCGGCCTTCCAACCATCGCCGCAGTTCTTGGGTTAATTTGGAACGTTGGCGGTCTGCTTGTCTTATATCCTGGATTCTCCCAGGATCCTGTGTTTCATGTACTGCATGCATTCGCCTTGTCAGCCCTCAGCTTTTTTCCGGCCGTCCTGCTTCACATCTGGCTCCAACCGCGCGATAGATACCTGTGTATTGGCGGCTATCTTCTAAGTCTTGCCGCCGCTATCTTACAAATTCGCGCGGAATTAACCAAACCATTGCTCGCCTGCCAGGCCCCCTCGTTGTTAATTGCTATTGGTTTCAGTGGCCTGACGATCATTTGTTTGTGCCAGTCCCTCCGGCGCTCTCGCTTGCGGTGGCGAGCAGGGCACCTCGCCGCGGCCATGCTGGTGCTGTTGCCGGCGATTTTATTTATTTCACATGACGCATCACTTCCCGGCCACTTCTACCATCTCGGAATACCACTTTCCCTTTTTATGCTGCGGTTCGACTTCCGCTTCATCATTTTGGATGCACTATTACGCTTTTTCCTGAGGGCCATTCTGGTAATAGATGGCGCAGTTTTGAGCTTTGTCGCAGCACTTAAATTCCATTTTGTTGCGCACGCCCCGTTCAAGGCCGCATTGGCCCTTGCTACGATTCTTGTCGGCTTGCTGGCAATAGTCCACTCTTCTCAATTGGTTGAGCGCTTAATGGCCTGGTTTTTACGCCGCCACTCTAGAGTCAACTCTGTTCTAGCGATGTTGCGCGATTATCCTGCCGCCGAACACAGCGATGACGAGTACCTAAATCACGCCCGCTGCACAATCGAGGCCTGCTTCGAATGCGACATCAGCGAATTTCGAGACCTTCTGCAGTTTCCAGAGCTGGAGGATTGCCCCGGCACAGCGGTGCTGCTTGAGCGCTCCCGATGGCCAACATTGAAATCCGCTTCGTGGGCGGAAGCCGCTCTGCCGTTGCGTTTCTCCAAGGGTGATGGACGCGTGCTGCTTTTGGGACCCAGGCGCGGGCATCGCCGGTACCGACGCGAAGATTTGTTTTCCTTGGCCCGCTTTGGCAAGATTATCGAGCAGCATGTCGAGCGCAGGCGACAGCTACAAAACCAAGCTTTAGCGTCCCATGCCGAATTGAGAGCTCTCCAAGCCCAAATAAACCCTCACTTTTTTTTCAACTCTCTGAATACTCTTTATGCCGCTATCTCCCGTGACAACCTCGAAGCGAGACGTCTGGTTCTGAATCTGGCTGAAGTTTTTCATTACCTCCTTCGGTCGGACCGTACTTTTGTCTCTCTCAAACAGGAACTCGCCATCATCAACGCTTATCTGGAAATCGAAAAGTTGCGGCTCGGGCCCAGACTTACAACCTCCATTCAAATTGACGAAGATCTCCTGGAAGCCGAGATTCCACTACTTACTGTCCAGCCTCTGGTCGAGAATGCGGTGAAACATGGTGTTGCGCCCTATAGCAGCAACGGTTTTGTCAGCCTCACGGTCAGATCTGAAAATGCTCGCCTGAAGATCGAAGTCGTAAACACCGGAACATTTGGCTCGAATCGTTCTTTAAGTGGGGCCGGTGTTGGCCTCGATA
This sequence comes from uncultured Acidobacteriaceae bacterium, assembly GCA_963771965.1. Taxonomy (GTDB): domain Bacteria; phylum Acidobacteriota; class Terriglobia; order Terriglobales; family Acidobacteriaceae; genus Sulfotelmatobacter. The sequence goes on along the minus strand of CAVYVM010000010.1, from coordinate 35,999 downwards.
ACGTGCAACGGCGCTTGGCCCTGTGCTATGGCTTAGAGGCTGAGTTGCACATTTCTTCGAAAGAAAATCTGACTCTGGTTTGCTGTTCCATACCCTTGTCTATTCAGGTATCGAATGGACGCCCCAAACCCATGATGAAAAGCACTGTCCCGGGCCGCATCATGCGAAAGACCGCTTGAATCTCAATTTTGCCCGGTCACCGGCAGATGCTCTCCGCTGGCGAGGATGATTGATACCCACCCACACTGGCCGTGATAAAGATCAGCTTGTCTGCAGAACTCAGAATGATCTTGCTCAAAACACTTATCGTGGACGACGAACGGATGGCCCGAAAGGTATTGCGGGAAGAATTGGAACAGATTCCCGGAGTACTAGTGATCGGAGAAGCCGAGAAGGGGAACGATGCCCTGCAAGTAATCGAGCGCGACGCGCCTGACCTCGTATTCCTCGATCTGCAGATGCCCGAGCTCGGTGGATTTGAGGTGATCAAGGCTTTGGGCCGGCATTCTCATCCGCCCGTGGTTGTCGTAGTCACCGCCTTTGACAATTATGCCATTCAGGCTCTTGAGGCGGGTGCCGTGGACTACATTTTGAAACCTGTCGGCGAAACCCGTTTAGTGCAATCCGTGGAGCGGGCACGACGCCTGAAGCTCAATCCCGCCGAAGCCGTTGCTGAACTTCGCAAAATAGAAAAACTTGTAGAACCGGGGGCGGAGGGATGGTCGCGGAAAATTGTCGGCAAAGCGGGCGATGAATATGTCTTGCTGAACACCTCTGAGGTCTTCGCTTTCAAAGCTGAGGGCGAAGCTGTCTGGATCATCACAAACTATAAAAGGTACCAGGCAACGAACACGCTCTCTGAACTGCAGGCGCGACTGCAAAATACGGCATTCCGCCGCATTCACCGCAATTCCATTGTGAATGTGGAGCACATTCGCAAGATGAGCGCCATGAGCAGCCAGCGCTGGCTGATTACTCTGGCCAATAACCTCGAATTCATTGTCAGCAAACGGCAGGCACATAGTGTCCGTCAATTGCTGAGCTTCTAGACAAGTCTATTAACTGCTTGTCGAGATGGTGGAGCAGGTTTGGGGGCTGCGTTTTAACACGTGACAGAGACGATTCGATAGATGCGGACTCTGCCCTCCGGATGGATGTCGCCCTTGCAATAGGCACGTGATCGGACAGGGATGGGTTCTACAGGAGCGCAGGTCGTACGAGCGTTTCGCAGAACAAATACTTGAAGCGCATTCCGTGCGGGCCAACACGGTGGTGACGATCACGAAGGGGAACTAAGGTGAAATACATTGCCACAAGCGCGATCCTGTCTTTGGTGGTTGCCCCCTTTCTTATCTTTGGCTCGTTCGCCCAAGCCCAGAGCGGGCAGGGGAGCATTTCAGGAACGATAAAGGACGCAACGGGCAGTGTAATTCCGGGCAGCCGCATCGCCCTTCGCAACGGCGACACGCAGGTCGAGCGGACCACCCAAACCGATGCAGGTGGCTTTTATGTGTTCCCTAGCATTTCGGTAGGACATTATGAAATCGAGATCGCGGCCACCGGGTTCAAGCCGTACAAACGTACCGGCTTGACCATCGACGTGGGTACGAAGCTGCAAGAGGATATAAGCCTCGAAGTCGGCAGCCAAACCCAAAAGGTGATCGTTACCGACACAGCAATCCATGTCGAAACCGCGGATACCCAAATAGGCGAGGTAGTGACGGGTAGCGAAATAGTTGGCGTCGCACTCAACGGCCGCAGTTATACAGACCTGCTGGCCCTTCAGCCCGGCGTCGTGCCGATGTCGACTCAAACGGCCGACTCCGTCGTGATGGCAGGGGCTACTGTTGCCATTAATCCTTCGGGAGCTTTGAGCCCCGGCAACCAGTCGATTTCCGGCCAGCGCGAAGATGCCAACGGCTTCCTGGTCAACGGAGGCGACGTTAAGGAGTTAATGAATGGCGGCACCCTAATTATCCCCGACCTCGATTCAATCTCCGAGTTTCGGATATTGACGGACAATTTCGATGCCGAATACGGGAATTATTCCGGCGGGATCATCAACGTCGTCACCAAGTCAGGGACCAATCAGCTGCACGGCAGCGTCTTTGAATTTGTTCGCAACACGGCACTCGACGCGAAAAACTTTTTCTCTCCAAGCGTGGAACCATACATTCAAAACCAGTTCGGAGGAACCCTCGGCGGTCCGATCAAGAAGAGTAAGCTTTTCTTCTTCGGCGACTATCAAGGAACACGCACGACCGACGGCCTTTCCACCGGGGACATTCCTGTCCCTTCGCTCTCCGAGCGATCGGGCAATCTCTTGGGACTAGCCAGCTTGTTCGAAACTGGATGTAACGGCGGCCTTTGCACAGTATCGCCTTGCAACGTTGCCGGCACCTGTCTTGCCACGCAGCTCTCAAATAGTCTGTCGAGTGCTGTAGGCGCCCCAGTGACGGTGTCTCCCGGCGAGAACTATTACATGGCCGGATGCACGACCTATGCGCAGTGTGTCTTTCCGAATGGCGTATTCCCCATGGGTGCCTGGTCTACGCCCGCTCAGCATCTCCTACAGTACATCCCCCAACCAAATGTGGGAGATTCGATTTTCTCGACCGGTTCCGAGGCAGAGACTGTACGCGATGACAAGTTCAGCATCCGGCTCGACAGCGGTAACTCGCGCTGGGGCCAGCTTACTGCCTATTACTTCTATGACAATTTCAAGGTTAATGATCCGTTTCCGACGGAACAAGGAGGCTCCTCGGTCCCCGGTTTCGGCGCCCTGAATATCGGAAAAGCTCAATTAATCAGTCTTGGCGATTCAAAGACAATCGGCACTTCAAGCGTAAACGAGGTCCATTTGGACTATATGCGGACCTACAACAATGTGGGTCAGCCCTCAGGCGGAGTTGGGCAAAGCCTGACATCGCAGGGTTTTGTAACTGGGGTTGGAACCCAAGGCATCGTTCCGCTGGATCCTTCCATCGAAGGTCCCGAAAATATGATCTTTAACTCGTTTGTTGTCGGGATGCCTATCACCAATCTGACGCAAGAAAACAATACCTACACGGTGAGCGACGATTTTTCAAAGGTCGTAGGCAAGCATTCCATCAAGGTTGGCTTTCAGGGGATCCTCGACCAGATCAACGTTCATCCGGATCCCGAGTTTAATGGAGGGTTTACCTTCACTGGCAGCGAAACCGGTTCGGATTTCGTGGATTTCCTGGTGGGGCGCCCAATCTCTATAATCAGGCCGATTCGCAGGCATACTATCCGCGGCATAAATATTTCGGAGGCTTCGGGCAGGACAGCTGGAAGGTGACGACCAATTTTACCCTGAACTATGGAGTCCGCTGGGAATTGATGGAGTACTGGTCCGAAAAATACAACCAAGTCCCTACCTTCATCCCAGGAGAGCAGTCCAGAGTCTACCCGACAGCCCCGGTCGGTATTGTGTACGTGGGTGACAGGAGGGTTCCGAATACGCTCGTGCCGTCTCGGAATCGTTTTTCACCGCGTATAGGTCTGGCTTACTCCCCGAGCAGATCGAACGGATGGCTCGGCAAGATTCTTGGCAGGCCGCAGCAAACGAGCATACGAGCCGGCTATGGGATTTATCATTCGGTCATTCAAGGAAACACGATCGCGTTCGATGAGCCGCAGCCCCCGTATGGATTGAGTCACACCAGCCCAGCTCCGCCGCTATTCGCTACGCCCTTTACTAACGCGACTGGCGAAACGAACACCAATCCGTTTCCGCTGACCTTTGTTCCGTTCGGCGCTTCTGTGTCGCATCCTATCTCAAACATTAATTACTCGGAGTACGAACCGATTGCGGGTATGACGGCACCGCCGCCTACGAACACTTATCCGTACACCGAGCAGTATTTTCTTTCAATCGAGCGCGAACTGAGTACAAACACCGTATTGCAATTGAACTATGTCGGCTCCGAGGCCCATCATCTGCTACTGGTGTATTCGGCGAACCCCGGCAACCCGGCTCTTTGCCTCACATTGCTCGGTTGTGGTCCAGGCGGTGAGAACACTTCGTTCGTCACTTCTTCCGGTCAGACAGTAGATTGCACCCGCATGGGCCTTGGGTGCGACTTCGGCAATGACGATTACGAGGGAAGTGTTGGCAACTCCAGTTACAATTCATTTCAAGCCAGCCTTCGGCATACAGGTTCCGGACTCAATTTCACGGTTGGGTATACGTACAGCAAGTCGCTCGACCAGTCATCGAGCCTTGCGGATGTCGGCGATCCTTATAACCTTCGACTAACACGGGCACTTTCGGCCTTCAACCTGACGCAAAACCTGGTGGTCACCTGCCAATATGAGCTCCCATTGGAGAGTTTATTGCGACGGTCCAATCGCTTGACACGAGGCTGGGAGTTATCAGGAATCACCCGGGCCAGCACGGGTTTCCCCGTGACACTCTCCAGTGACGACGACAATTCTCTCCAAGGAAGCAATCCCAACGGCGTGAATAATCGCTACTTCGACTTGCCGGACGTTGTGCCCGGCTCATTGGAAATTAATCACGATCGGGCGAACGGGAAGCCCTATTTCAATACTGCACTGTTCACTCCAAACGCTCTAGGGACCCCCGGCGATGCCTCACGGCGATATTTCTCCGGGCCAGGGATGTTCGACACCGACCTTGCGCTGCTGAAATCTGTCCGTATATCCGAAGGGAAGGCACTTCAGTTGCGGATGGAGGCGTTCAACGTCTTCAATCATCCTCAATTCTTCGGGCCATCGGCTGTCAATGGTAATATTTCGAGTCCCCTATTCGGCCAGGTAGTACAGGCTTCTTCGCCTCGGCTCCTGCAACTCGCGGCCAAGTTCACGTTTTGAGCAGCGCTTAACATTGATCATTTCAACATGACGACATGAATGAGAGGGTCGATAATTGGTCGTGACTGCCTAGAGGCATTCAACTCATTCAATCATGCCCAGTTCTACGGGACGCTGCAGTGGACAGCGAAGTGAATAATGATCCTCACTTCGGACACGTCGTCAGCGCAACCGCGCCAAGGTTACGCAAGGTCGCAGCCAACTTCCACTTTAGAATTTGACCCGACACTACAGCTGTTCATCTCCTAGTGAAACAGGCATCGTAAGCGCGTCTGCGCCCTCGCGTGTCCCGCCGGATTGCAGCACATCATCCCCTAGAAGTAACGTTCCAGAAATATTCCCCCAAGATGTTACGTTCGCAAAAAGCTTTAAAAATTACGTTGACCAAGGGGCAATCTCACGGTGCGTCCCATGAGCGATACCTTTGCATTCATCCAACTCGACGACCTGACTGAAGCCAAGCTCGACCGCGTGCGTCCCGTTGCGTTCCTCACGGTTCGCCCCCCCCCGGCAATCACCAGGCATGGATAGCTGTTCCGAAGTTTACCAGTGACTAGGACAGGAAAGATTTCACCCGTCGGCATCATCGGTTTCTGATCGCATTGCATTCGCCTGCTGCCCTTCTTGAAACCGGACCGCGCATGTGCCTTCCGGAGAAAACGCGGGATGGTCACCCCGTCGCCGACGAGCAGTCCATTCTCTGTGGTCCAGTTTGCTCGTGAATAATCGAGAAATACGGGCATTATTCGCGTATTTCAGCGCAGAGCGAGCGGAAATTCTGTGCAGTTCAGACTGTATGGCGGAGAGAGCGGGATTCGAACCCTCTGTACAGTTTTGCCGCGCTAAGCCTCGATATATCCGTAAGTTGCAGATAGCAAACCTTACCAGAGAATTTCATCTAAAACCCGACATCAGATCTTCGCGATCAGTCCGGTTTCTATTCGCCGTCCATTCGGACATGAAAGGCGAACGCCAGGCGATTCTGTGGCAAAAAGTGGTCACTGCGTGAGGCTCCCTGCAGCCCGATTGGGTTCGCATGTGACTGCGTGCCTAGCGTGCAGTCATAAGACCGAAAGTTTCTCCGGCGGAAGGAATTACTTAAGGCGCGGATTTCTGATAGTTTTCGACTTTTATGCTCGCGCTGTCTCGGCCGTTGTGGCTCCACTTCCCACAAGCCGACTTCTGGGGCCCGTTGCTCCCCGGCGAATTTTGAACCAAAAAGCAACAGACGAATACGTTTAAGCTGACGAGCAAGATATACAATTCACGCGATGACAATTGAACCGACTGACGGTTGAAGGAGAACAATATGCGATTTCTGAACGTGTCGACGGTGGTCCTGCTTTACGTCCTGCTTTTTGTTCCAGTCCACACGTCTGCCCAACAATGTGACAATGGGTACAACAACTCACTATTGAGCGGTCGGTTTGGTTTCCGCTTTGATGCGGGAATCCCTCAACCGTTCCAGAACCGAACCATCGTGATGCGCCCTTCATCAGTGGTAGGCCAGATTGTCTACGATGGAAGCGGCAAAGTGTCTGTGACCTATGGTGGCAATTTGACCATTGAACCGGGCAGGACTCAAGGCTATGGTCCTGTAACCCTCTTAGGGTCCTATTGTGTGTACCCGAACGGGTGGGGAACGGCAGTATTGTTAGACTCAAGCGGTAATGAATTTTGGAGATTTCGCTTCATCGCCGCAGTAAACTGGCAACAGCTGGAAACACTTACGGTGAAAACATCGCCGCCCCAGTATGCTCTCACGTTCTCCCAAAAGAAATTGTGAGTCTTCGACTCTGGACTCAACAAACGGTACCGGCGGATTTTTGAGTTCCACAGTGGGTTCTGAACCGTTACCCCGCGCGCCGCGTCAAAAGGAATTAATTTTGGGTACGCTGCTAGCGATGATGCAGCGCTACCGTGCCGACCGTCCAAATGTAAAAAGTGCCGCTTTGTCGGAGTAGAAAACAAACTCAACACATGCTGCAGTTTCGCACTGGGCTCTCAAGATCCACAGGCGAGTTCAGAGAGCTGTGACTGTTCGAGAACGCCGATCCGACAAGTCACTCTTCGCTGCCGAGGCGGAGCCAATCAGATGAAGACACTGAGACAGTCTTTCCTGTTTTTCCTTCGTACCTACTTTGGAACGCACTCAGAGCCGCTGCGACGGCATCGTGATCCTCACTGCATGCGACAAGCGCGAGTGTTCTGACTATCGCAAATGCTTCCTTATACTCAGCAACATGATGCGCCTCGAAGTTTGTCTTTAATTCGTCGATTTGCATTTGCGTCAAGAGAACGCCCTCGGTTTCTCTTGAGTCAACGAAAATACCGGTATCGAGATCATGAAATTCCGCTAACAATGATATTTGCGATTCATGTAAGGCGTTCGCAATCTTAGGTGACCGACCAGGTCGATAGTCAAACAAGAAACGAGCATCGCGCATCTTAGCCAATTGCTCACCCATTGAGGTCCCGAACCAGACAGCATACTCACGGTTGGTGAATACTTGATCCGAGCACAGCTCACTGGCCAGTCTTTGTTTGGCAACTTCCAAAGCAAACGGCGCGAACGAAGCTACTTCTTTGAAACGCAGTCCCCGGCCAGTTCTTACCGGCTTAGGGGTTGTTACGCCCCCGTATCTTTCCTTGTAAACGATCGCCCGGATGTCGATATGTTTGCAACATTCAGCAAGAGCATCACCGTCCACATCATCGACAAGTGGACTGCTAGTTGCGGAATTTAACCGCCGAAAACACTCACGCATAGACGACTGCAGTTTCGTCGTATGAAAAAATCCATGAAACGGATCCAACTGCTGAATTCGGAGATTCATCTTTGAGGCTCTTACCAACAAAGCAGCGGTAGTTTGCCGCCCATCCGGCCACGTTTTTAGGAGTCCTGGGAGAGGGATAACCGCGCATGTTACTGGGACTCTGCAGCCAATGCTGGCTAGTTTCTCGGCCAGCATTTTTCGATGACGCGCCTTGACGAGCGAGACCAAGCCATCTACTTCCGGGCCGACCATAACGAACTCTTGCTCTGAGTAAGGCGTGAGGCCAACGCCTAGCACAGAAAAATCTACTAGCTCTCGTCGGCCTTCGATTCGAAGCAACGGCACGAGGACGCTGCGACCAATCCCGGGCTCGACAAAACGCTTACCGAATCCGTGAATTCCGTCCTTCATCCCATGCGCCTTGGCGACTTGACTCGTAGTTCTCGCCAAAAATAGAAGTAAGGACTCAGCGCGAGACTGACATGCGCTTACATTGGGTCCGCGCAACCCTGGATGAAGATATTCAAAATAGCCACCTGGCCAATACAGTGTGTCCACCGCTTCAGTATCCCTAGCTACCGAGGGATACATTACGCTGCTCAGACGGTACATATCCTCAAGCGCGGCCGTTCGCTCAATACTACTGTCCACGACACAATAACTTTCACCTTTGCTAACCTCAAGTTTCAATCCTTCGAGATTCCCACGTTCCACGGAAATGTTAAGCTTCCCGCCGTTCGACAGAATGTTTGCGAGTCTGTCGACCAGGCCGCCAACGCTTAGCGTGCGTGCGGGGACTTCAGCCCGCCCTATGTTATTTCGAATATCCATGATCAACTTCCTGTCACGAGCGCTCCGACGCGAACATCCGCAATCGACGTTCTTAAAGCAGCAAGCGCCGCTGGACGCAAACTCGTGAAAACACGTTCCCAGACAAGCCGTCTCAAGTCCAGCTGCATGTAAAGCGAGTCCTGGTGTCCTAGACTATCGGAATATGCATTCCGAACCTGCGTTACAATCTGTGCTCCAAACTTCTGATTGATGCGAAGCATTGAAGACGCCAGAGTAATTCGGTTTCGTGAAGAGACAAATTCGTACCCGAGTGACAGGGCATGGCGAATTTGATAAAGCTTCAACATCGTGCCGATTTGTTCCTGTCGAAATGCCGGAGACACCGCAATATCCGCTGAATACAAGGAAGTCCCCTTTCCCCACTCAGGATCGTCACGGGTACCTTTTACGTCATTGAAAAACTCCAAGGGCGCACCGAACGTATAGCCAATTGGTGTCTCACCCATGCAACAAACTGCACAGATGTTTCTTGGCAAACCCACGATTCTCTTCAGAGATTCTTCAGAGTCACGCCGGGAGGGCTCGTACACCGCAGTTTCTATTGCGAGGATATCCCCACTGAATTGTGTCCAATTCTGGACACTCAATCCCGAGATAAAGATTGTTTCCATTAGTCGTCTCGGCGTTAGAGTCCACTCCACCTCTTCACATCTGCTCTAGGGGTCTCAAGGCGCCGGCGCTGAAAGGCTTCTTCGAACATCCAAGCGACTAGCAGAGTGCGAAGTATAAGACTTTTATTTCAAAAGTCAAGGCAAGCGATGGAGATACATTAGACATTCTTCTCTGGGACAGCACCGACCACAAGTGTGCAGGCTAACCGCCCTAGAGGAGTCCGAGACGTAATAACGCAGTGCTAGTCGATGGTAAGTGACTTTCGGAAGAAGTGCAGTGTGTAACCTGGAGGACAATCCATCAATTCGCCAAACAATAGGTAACCATTCTTTTCGTAAAAGCCTTGCGCCTGGAAACTAAACGTGCTCAACCAAGATTGATGACACCCCCTGCGGCGTGCTTCTTTTTCAGCGGCTTGCAACAAGGCCGTGCCTTCCCCATGGCCTCGTGACTGTTCAGCCACCCAGAGGAGTTCGACAAGAAGGCAATTGTAGTATATTTTGCCGGACAGACCCCCTCGAAGCTGGCCCTCCGCGTCGCGCAGCGTCAGAAATATTATAGAGGACTTGGTAGGACCAACACGAGATCTGTTAAATGAAACAAGTTGCCCCCTCAGCTCCTGAATGTCGCTCTCTTTTGGAACCGCTGACAGGGCGAGAACTAAGTCTCGATTCATGATTTATGTTACCACCGAGAACGCAAACAATTGTCCCTCGACCTCGTGCAGGTTGAGTCCGCAATGAGACCCCATCGAACATCGCGCGCAGAGATTGTGTGGGATGACTATGGTGTTCCCCACATCTATGCCGACTCGAACGAATCGCTTTTTTATGCATTCGGTTGGGCGCAGGCAAAGGCTCATTCAAATTTGCTATTGCAAATCTATGGGCAATCGCGTGGATGTGCTGCACGTTATTTTGGAGCTGCATATTTGAAATCAGACCGATGGGTAAGAATGATGGGAATTCCAGGTCGAGGCCGCGCTTGGTACGAGGCACAGAGCAATGACTTCCGCATATTGCTGGATCAATTCGCAAGCGGAATAAATGCGTACGTTGCTCGGGCAGGCTCCGACATTAGTGATGAATTGCGCCGGGTACTTCCTGTGACGGGCACAGATCCAGTGATTCACTCCCATCGGGTGACTCATTTTCGCAGGCTCACTTCGCAGTTTCGTCTCAAAACGATTTTGGGAGTGACCGGCCTAGTTCACGATGACGGGGGATCTAATGCGTGGGCAATCGGCCCGTCTAGGACAACTTCAAAACACGCTATGCTTGTTTCAAACCCGCATTTGGCGTGGAATGAAGTCTATAGGTTTTTTGAAGCGCACTTGTGCGCACCAGGAGTCGAACTATACGGTGCCACACAGGTTGGATTTCCGGTCTTGCGATACTCCTTCAACCGTGAAATTGCCTTCACGCAAACGGTAAATCCAATCTCCGCATTAGATTTGTATCGATTGGAGGTTTCTGGTCATCGCTATCGGTTTGATGAGGAATGGCGAGAATTCGACTGTAGACGAGAAGATGTCATCATCCGTTTAGAGAATGGAGCGGAAACTAGCGAAGAGTTTCTCGTTCGGTCTAGCGTGCATGGCCCGGTAATCTGGGAGGGACCTCGAGGTTCCGTCGCTCTTCGCTTGGCTGGACTCGATCGGCCGGGCATGCTTGAACAATACTGGCGGATGGGAAGATCAAGAAATGTGAAAGAGTTTGAGCATGCGCTGCGTCTTTCGCAGATCCCGATGTACAACAACCTGTACGCCGACGCGGAGGGACACATATTATTCTCTTATGGAGGTGCTGTTCCTCGACGCAAGCACGGTGCTCCGTTCAATCGGGGGATTTTGCCAGGGAATTCTAGCACCAATCTTTGGTCCGACATCCACTCCTATGACGAGTTGCCGACCGCGATTGACCCGCCTGGGGGTTTCTTTCAAAATGCGAACGACGGGCCGTGGACTTGCACGCTGCCAAGCGTCTTCGATCCGGGCCTGTATCCGACTTATTTGGCTCCTCGAACTATTTCGTTTCGTGCTCAGAGATCATTGCGGGCAGTCACAGCAAAGGATCGATGGTCTCTTGACGATCTATGCGAATTGAAGCATTCGACACACGTAGAGATGGGCGAGAGATTACGAGATGAATTGGTCGCCTTAGCTCTCAAATCCAGATCAGAAAAACTGCAGAAATGTGCTGCCACCCTCGCGAATTGGGATCTTTCGACAGAAGCATCTAGCAGGGGTTCGGTGCTTTTTAATGTTTTCGCCCGTCGCTTCTCTGGTCCAGAGTACATTGAACAACACTCGTTCGCCACAGCTTTCGATCCCTTGAACCCGCTTTCCACGCCTAGCGGCATTCGAAATCCGTCGGTTGCTCTGCGCATGCTGGAAGATTCGGCGGCGGAGCTGGAAAATCAATACGGTCGCATCGACATCTCATGGGGAGAGGTATTCCGCTTCCGGTCGAACGAGATGGATTTGCCGGGCAACGGTGGATTCGGCAATCTAGGGATTTTGCGGACAGTAACATATGCGACCAACGGCAAGAATAAAGGGGCTGCTTACCATGGCGACTCCTATATTGCTTGTGTTGAGTTCAGTCGACCGTTGCACGCGTTCGTCTTGCTTGGTTACGGAAACGCTTCGCAACCGGAATCAAGTCATCGAAGCGACCAGCTCCACTTCATGAGCGAAAAGAAGCTGCGCCCAGCGCTTCTCGACAGACAAGCAATTGGCAGCCAGGTGACCCTTCACGAGTGGATTCGATGACGGAAGAACTCGTACAAGCTGGGGTTTGCACGAGAGCATTCTGGGCAGGCTTTCTAGCGCCGCTGCCCGTAGACGCGTAGTGGAACGGTGAAACAAATATTTCAAGTGGTCGCCAAACTCGAAACAAACTTGACGAGGTCTAGAAACGGTCTTCTGGGAAGTGCCGAACACATGTCTTCCAAGGCGGTACAAAAGTCAACTCGTTATGGCCGAATCCTCGGTTTGTGATCGCATTGCATTCGCCTAATCCCTGCTTGAAACCGGACTGCGCATGTGCCCTGCGGAGAAAAGGCGGGACATTGACCTCGTTTTTAACTGAGCAGTCCGTTCTCTGCAGTCCGGTTTGAAGACGAAATTTTGCGAAATACGGGCATTTCTCGCGTATTTCGGGGGAAATGGAGGCGGCATTTCTCTGCAGTCCAGACTGCGTGGCGGAGAAGGAAGGATTCGAACCCGCGGTACGGTTTTGCCGTGTTAAGCCTCGACGTATCCGCAAGTTGCAGATAGCAAAACCCTACCAGAGAATTTCACACGAAAACTCGACATCAGGGCTTTGCAATCAGTCCGGTTTCGATTCGCCATCTATTCGCACCTAAGCAGCGAACGTCAGGCGATTCTGTGGTAAGAATGGTCACGTTGCGAGGTCCCCAAGCAGCCTGATGGGTTCGCAGGTGACTGCCTGCCTACCGCGCAGTCCGAAAGCGAAAAATCTATCCGCAGGGAGTGCTCCAAGAAAGGCAAATAAATGGGAATCTTCAGAGATTCTTGTTCATGCTTCCTGGCTTCCGCCTCTTGGTTGAGAACTCTTGGTTAAGAATTGGAGACATCGTTAGTTTGTCAGACTTGTTGGTGGGGTCAAAAATGAAAGATCTGATCTACGATGTCTTCTCGCTGCTTCCGTTTGAAGGTTTGAAGTGTAGTCAGCCGGTAAGGCGATCCTTCAGCATACAAATGAGAAACCGAAACCTAGTGCACGTCGAAATGCAGATATCCAAGCATCCACAGCAATAGGAACCCTCCCAGAATGCCACTGATTACAAGCAGAATCCCGAGTCCGTGCCAGTTCGTGAATCTCTCTACGGCCTTTTTCCTGCCCTTATAAGAATATTTATCCATAGATCCTCAGAGCTTTAAGAATAGAGTTACGAAGGCCAGAGAAACTCTTCCGCCCCTTGATGTTTGGCAGCCAAGTTCACCGATCGGGGATGCCATCTGCCTCTGCGACTTCAGTAGCTAGAGCCTAGACACACTCTCGGTGAGGCCTCCGGCCTTACGGCGGTTTTCGTCAGACCTGAAGCACATCGCCCTCCCGGGCAACCATTTCATACAACACCGGATTGACAAAGAACCCGATGAAGAGGCGGGAGATGAGGCCGGCAACGATGACGATGGCAAATGGCCTTTGAGTATCCGATCCAATGCCGGTGGAAAGGGCCGCCGGCAGCAATCCCAGGCACGCGACGAGAGCCGTCATCATGATCGGACGGAGTCGCAAGAGCGAAGCTTCCCTTGTTGCCGGGCGGATCTCCATTCCTTCCCGGCGCAACTTGTTAATGTAGGAGACGAGAATGACGGCAGTTTCCACGGAAACTCCGAGCAATGCCAAAAGGCCCAGGACTGACGAAACGCTGAAGGGAGTGTGCGTGAGTTTCAGCGCAACCAGCGCACCCACCGGCTCAGTCATGATGACACCCAGGGCAATGGTCACGGGGAATTTGAAATTTCCGTAAAGCGCAAACAAGATCATGAAAATTAGCACTACGGCGAGGGGACCGATAAAGTACATCTGCGATCTGGCTTCCAGAAACTGGCTGTATTCGCCGCCCCATTCCATCCGGTAGCCCTGCGGCAGTATCACCACCTTCTTCACAGCCGCCTGGCCGTCTCGCACCGCCCGCTCCAAATCACGCCCCTCGACACTGTACTGCACGCCGATGTAGCGGGAGTTGTTTTCGCGATAAATAAAGGACGCACCGTTTCCCTGAGTAATCTTGGCGAGTTGGCTGAGCGGAATCTGTTGTCCATCGGGCGTGCCCACCAACAAGTTTCCAATCTCATGTGCGCTGCTACGGAATTGGGGCTGCATGCGGACAACCAGATCGAACAGCTTCTCCCCTTGAATGACTTGGGTGACCGCCTGCCCGCCCACTGCAGCCGAAATCACGGCTTCCACATCCGCAACGTTGATCCCATACCGTGCTATTTTGTCCCGCTCGACATCGACCAGCAGGCTGGGCTGGCCAAGTTCGCGCACAACCGTGAGATCGGTGAAACCGGGGACACCAGCGAGTGTGTTCTTGATCTGTATCGCTTTGTCTTGAAGTACGTTCAGGTCGTCACCATACACTTTGACCGCCAAAGAACTTTTGAGGCCGGTGAGTGCTTCGTCTACGGCATCTTCCGCCGGTTGAGTGTAGTTGAAAATAATTCCCGGGAAGGCAGTGAGTTTGTTGTTGATCGATTCGATGAGCTGTTTTTTCTCGCTGATCTGGCCCGTCCAACTTTTGTCCTTGTAAGGCTTGAGGCCGACATAGAACTCGCAGTTAAAAAACCCTGTGGGATCGGTGCCGTCGTCGGGGCGTCCTAACTCCGAACCAACCTCGGTGACCTGCGGATACGACATGAGGATGTCGCGTATCTGAGGGGCAATGCTGCCGGCCTCCTCGAAAGAAATCGTGTAGGGCATGGTGGCCCGCACCCAGAGCGCGCCTTCGTCAAGGTGAGGCATGAATTCGCCTCCGATGAAGGGAACCAGAAGCAACGCAGCCCCGAAGATCAAGGTGGCAATTAAGATCGTGGTCTTCGGCCGATCAAGTGCCCAATCCAATTGACCTGCATACTTCCGCTTCATCCATTCGAATGCGCGATTCGGTTTCTCGCGCACGCCCTTCTTAAACCAGTAGGAGGCGAGGACAGGAATCAGCGTGAGGGTCAGGATGAGAGCGCCGACTAGAGCAAACGACATAGTCTCAGCCATGGGGTGGAACAGCTTTCCCGAGGGTCCGCTCAACGCGTAAATCGGCAGGTATCCGGCGAGGATGACGGCAACCGAATAGAAGATGGGGCGATCCACATCTTTGGCAGCGGCAAGAATAACCTCACTCAGGTTGTAGGTCTGCCCCTCGCGCAAGGCCAGCTCGCGGTAGATGTTCTCAATCATCACGACTGTGCCGTCG
Organism: uncultured Acidobacteriaceae bacterium; assembly: GCA_963771965.1. Taxonomy (GTDB): domain Bacteria; phylum Acidobacteriota; class Terriglobia; order Terriglobales; family Acidobacteriaceae; genus Sulfotelmatobacter. The sequence continues at coordinate 20,949 of CAVYVM010000010.1, read as the reverse complement.
ATGACAATTCCGAAGTCGATAGCCCCGATGGAGAGCAGATTCGCCGCTACGTCGTGCGCATGAAGAACGATGAAGGCAAACAAAAGCGAGAGTGGAATGGTGAGGGCAACGATAACAGCGGCACGAAAGCTGACCAGGAAAAAAATCAATACAACTAAGACCAACACCATGCCACGAAGAAGATTCGCCTCGACCGTGTCGGTGGTCAGGTCTACTAACTCGCTGCGGTCATAATAAGGATGAATTTTGACGTCAGGGGGCAGAATCTGGTGGTTCAGTTCCTCGGTCTTTGCTTCCACCCCCTTCAACACGTTTTGCGTCTGCTGCCCACGCAGCATGAGAATGACACCTTCCACGGCGTCGTCATTTTTCTGGAAGCCGAATTCGCCCAGGCGCGGCGCGTGCCCGATGGTTACGTCTCCCACATCGCGAACTCGGATGGGCACGCCTTTGTTAGCTCCGACTACGATGTTTCCAATGTCATCTGTGTTTCGGACCAATCCGATCCCGCGAACGTAATAGAACTGTCCCCCTTGAGAATAGAAGCCGCCGCCGGCATTTGAATTGTTGGCAGCCAGAGCCGCAGTGACCTGGGGAATGGTCAGGTGATATCCATAGATGCGGGCCGGGTCGAGCAGCACCTGATATTGCATTACCGTTCCGCCGAAGCCCGAGTCGTCTGCCACGCCGTGAACCGATCGATAAGCTCTCTCAATCACCCAGTCTTCAATGGTTTTCAGTTCCTGTGGGCTGCGGTCAGGACTCTCCAGAACATAGCGATAAACCAAGCCGCTGGGACTGAACAGGGGCGCCAGAGTGGGGGTCACTGCTGTTGGCAGCGTAGCTTGCGCTAGCCGCTCAAAAACAATCTGACGCGCAAAATAATCGTCCGTGCTCTCCTCGAAGGTCAGGATGAGATCGGAGAGCCCGTAGAGCGAGATGGAGCGCATCACCACCATATGAGGCACGCCGTTCATCTCGAGTTCGAGGGGAAGAGTGACTAGCCGCTCAACTTCTTCGGCGGCATGGTCCGGCCACTGGGTGATGATTTCAACTTGAGGAGGCGAGAGGTCGGGATAGGCGTCAACGGGCATACGCTGGAAAGACAAAATCCCGCCGACCGTGATGAAAGCGGTCAGCATCAGCACCAGGAACCGTTGCCGCAGCGCCGCTTGGACTATTCGGTGGATCATTCAGATGTGATGGACACTATCCTTGCCAGAGTTTTGAAACGCTTCTCAAAGCCTGCCCAATCCGGCTAACGCTGCAGCGAGTTCGCAAACTGCAGGAACAAGCTGCCATTTCCGACGACTTGGTCACCCGGTTTCAGCCCGCTGGTAATCTGCGTCTGACCATTCAAACTTTTTCCGAGTGTTACCGAGCGTCTGCCGAACTGGTTCGCAGATGCCGCGGCATAAACAAAAGGCTGGTTCTCGGTATCGCGCAGGACGGCCGCATCCGGGAGCGCAATGGCATTTTGGATCGTGCCCGCGTTCACGGTAGCAACCACGTACATATCTTTTTTGAGCTTGTCGCCAGGATTTGGAGTCTCGATCCGCGCCTGCAACGTGCGCGTGCTCGGATCCAGAGAGGCCGCGACATACGCAATACGCCCGTGGAACGCTTCGGGATAAGTATCCGTCTGAATGGTCACCGTATCTCCCACGCGTACGTAGGGCAAATCTTTCTGATAGACATTCACCAATACCCAGACCGTAGTGGTGTCAGAGATCATGAAACATTGCGTGGTTCCGGGCTGAATGACTTGTCCGGCTGATACATCCTGCTCGACCACGAGGCCGCTGATCGGCGCTTTGACTGGAACTTCGAACGAAGGCGGGGCTTTCACGAGTGCGTCGGGATCGGCGATTCCCATGACCTTTAACGCGGCTTGGGCTGATGCAAGGTCACCGCCGGCCTGAACCTCGACCGATTCCGCCTGCTCCACATTCTGTTCGGCAATCGCGTGGTGCTGATATAAATCCTGAGCTCGAGCGTACGCCTTTTGTGCCAAGGCATAGGCATCTTTGGCCTTGAGATAGTTGGTGCGAAGCTGCGAGTAATCCGGACTCGCCACGTACAACATCGGTTCGCCCTGTTTCACTTTCTGCCCCGGAACAGCGACCATTCTGCTGACCGGCCCGCTCACTTGAGTGATAACTGGCGTTGTGTGGAAACTGTTGTAAGCCACGGCCCCGGTCAGCCGCAAAGATCGGGTGAGCGTAGTGGGCTGTACTGTGAGCACCTGCACATGCGACATCTGATCCGCTGGGATAGTAAACAGCTCGGCACTGTTGGAAGTCGTATTGCTGGAGTTCGCCGCGGCGTTAGAAGCCGATTCCTGACAAGAGGCCAGCATGAGTGCAATGACAGATATGGCGGCCAATACAAACAACCGCTTCCCGCGATCCATGACGATCATCATGGCAAGTTCCTCGTTCCCACGGCTTGCTTCAGTTGTTCGATCGCGGTCATATAAGAGGCTAGCGCCTGTCGATACGCCAACTGGATAGAGCGGTAACTGCGCTCGGCGTCGAGAAAATCCAGGAGGCTGGCGGCGCCGCGCTTATACGCATATTCGCTGATGTCGCGCGAATCCTGTGCCTGCTTTAGGTAACCGGAAGTATAGAGTTGCACCACTTCGTCGTTGCTCTTGACCGCCTCGAAGGCATTTGCAACATCGGAAAGAACTGTATCACTGGCCGCCTGCTGCTGCTCTTGCGCTTGTGTAAGCGCATAGCCGATACGTGCGATCTCTCCTTGATTGCGGTTGAAGATAGGCAACTCAAAATTCGCGAAGATGGAAGCCGTGTTCTCGCCAGAAACGTGGGTAAAGTCATAAGTGCCAGTCACGTCGACTTTGGCATTCGCCTTGGCGAGCAAGATCTGGCTCTGCGCTGCCGTTATTCCTAGTTCCGCGGCACGGAAGTCGGGGCGCTCGCGCATCGCTTTCGTCTGCAAGTCTTCCAGGTTCGCCTTGAGCGGCTGATACGCCAGATCTCCGATCACGTCAAAATCGGCCGGCACTGCGTTGTAGCCCAGGAACTCACGCAAGCCGACCAGCGCTTGCGCTTTGGCCAGGCGGGCAGAGGATACGTCGGTCTGAAACTGCAGAAGTTGCAGCTTGATTTTTAGATAGTCGCCTTCTCCGATGTAGCCTGCCTTTAATTGTGCCTCACCAATATCGACCGTCTGCTGGAATCCCTTCAGATCTTCAAGCGCGAACTGAAGCGTAGATTCAGCCAGTAAAACGCTGACGAACTGTTGGCCTACATTGAAAGCCAGGGTTCGTTCGGCATCGGTAACTTGGGCGCGAGTGACGGCGGTCTGATCGCGAGCGGCCTGCAAGCGCCGTTGCCGCTTGTGACCACGTTCGAACAGATAACCGATCCCGATATCGAACTGCTGGGTCTGGTCCAGATTTTCTCCGGAAAAATCTTGCGGGCTAAAAAATGGGATGAATTGGCTATCGGTCCCAAGCGTTGGATTAGGCCGCAGGTTCGCGGTAATCTCCTGGGCTTGGTTCTGGAGAATCAGAGTTCGCGTCGCTCTTATGGAATGGTTGTGCGCCAGCGCCAGATCAATGGCCTGATCAAGGCTGATCAGAGTCGTATTTTGCCCACTACCTGCCCCCACCAGCAGGAAAAACATCACGGCCGGAGCGAATATCCGAAAGTACCTGGAGCGCATAAGGGTTGAGATCAAAGCGCACTGACTTTGGCCAACAGAGCTCGAACGGACGCTCGAACCTGACGAGCCCTTCGCCAAGCTCTGTCGTTCCCTATCATCCTCCTAGGTAAGACTGCGACTCTAGGCTCAATGAATGTATTCTAACTCAGCGCACTCACGATTCGGGCCACACTCGTGATCCTTCTCAGAGGTGCCTTCAACCCGCACAGTCGACAGGATTGTTGACTAAAGCCAGATAATAGAGATGAGAACAGCTATAGGTAGAAATGGCTGTAGCCGCATATCGCGTTCGGTCCGCTAAGGGATGGCTCCCGGATGGCCGCTAGGCTTGATCGGAAACGACTCGGGCAGGACACTTTCACGACGAACTGGAACTCGATCCGAGGCGTTTTCGATAAGCAGACTAGGAGGAAGCTGCTGGTGTTTGCGGCGGACGCTGTTGAAAGCCTCCATACCCCCACCTAGAGCTGTTTAGTTGATCAAAACAAACCCCCTGTCGTTGATGGCTGTTTCTATGGTCCGAAATATCCATTCATCCTTTGATTGCGAGTCGGCGAAGTATTCTGGCCTTCGCGTCAAAGAACTGCTTTTAGCGACCGCCGCGGCTTAGAAAGTGCTGAGAAAAGTCAACTCGATGGACGAATCACCGGTTTGTGATCGCATTGCATTCGCTTACAGCTCGTCTCGAAACCGGACTGCACATGTGCCCTTCAGAGAAAAGCCGGGACGGTGACCTCCGAAGCTGATGAGCGGTCCGTTCTCTCCAGTCCGGTTTGAAGATGAAATATTGCGAAATACGGGTATGTTTCGCGTATTGCGGTGACCGTCCCGCGTTTTCTCCGGAGGGCACATGTGCAGTCCGGTTTCGAGACGAGCTGTAAGCGAATGCAACGCGATCAGAAACCGATGAAGCGGCGAAGTCCGGGCTTTACTCTTTTGTCCACAAGGCCGTTTTCACCGCAATCGGCGTCGCGCCTCCTCTCGTCTGACGTTGCTCTGTTCTAATGTTGCGCGTTCAGCTTCAAAATCTGATCCGAAACAAGCTCCACATGTTGCGACCCGACGGTTTGTAGCGCAAGCGCTTCCTGTCGATATTTTTCGGCCGCGGAGCGATCGCGCAACTTCAACACAATCTCGCCGGCATGCCTAAAGATTTTCGGATCGCGAGTCCCCACCGCCAGCGCAGTCTCGATTTGCTTACGCGCTTCCGTGTCCTGTCCGTTAACGTGCAGTGCCCAGGCATAAGCATCGAGAGTGTATACGTCGTGACGCCACGCGAACTCGCGCTTTGCCACGTCCAGCGATTTGGCCAGCTGGTGCGCGTGGTCGGCATAATAGAAGATGAGTGAGCGGTTGGAATTGTCTTTGAGGGAAGATTCTGCCAGTGCCTTAATTTCGAAGTCGGCGAACGCCCTGCCTGCTTCTTTCCCGCGTCCCGCTAATCCCAGCGCTTCGGCCAAGTCGTAGAGATTATCGGCGTGGGGTTGCGCCCGATAGCGTTGCTCGAGGAGTGTCACCGCGTCCGGGTAGCGCTTCTGAGTGACGCGAAGCTGAGCCAGATTTCCCAAGGCGGCGGGATAGTTGGGAAGAGTTGTCAACACCTGCTGCAGTAGTCTCTCTGCCGAGTCAGGGGTGGAAGCCAAGCGCAAATGTCCCATCTGCGTGAGGAGCGAAGCCCGCTCTGCGATTTCGGTCGCGGGTGTCGACTGATATGCCATGTCCATCAGTTCGTAAGCGCCTTCCGCATCCCCGAATAATTCGCGGAGATGCGCCGCCCGAATGAGCGCAGGTAAATTGCCGGGACGAAGATCGAGCATCCATTGGGCGGCAACTTCCGCATCCTTATAGTTGCCGAGCTCTACGTTCGCGTCGGTCAATAGCCCGTAAACCATCACATCGTCGGGCACGCGCTTGTTCAGTGCGTTGGCGAGCGCCAGCGCGGCAGCATACTCATGTTCACCCAGCAGGATCGAAACTCGAATCTTCCCGCCGTCAAAATTATTGGGCGTGAGTTCCAGCGATTTCTTTACCGCCTCCTCCGCTTCAACATAGAAGCTGGTATCGGCAGTCTCTTGCGCACGGCGAACCAGCGCCATTGCGAGAAGGTTGTACCCCGTAAATTCGGTTGGCTTCTCGCTGATCGCTTGTCGAGCTGCGGTAATACTTTGTTCTGCGCGGGAAAGATCCACACTGGCCGGCACCGCACTTTGAGTAGCGGCGAACCGGGCGAGCATCGTTATTATGCACAGCAGCGGAAGAATTTTTTTCACGGCGTGTCCTCTTAGAAGAAAAATTGTGGTCGCCTTCAGCCGGCGGCCACAATGGTTAGCTACATTACAGGGCAAATGCTGCCGGGTTGTCCGGTGCAGCCTGCCTGTCCTGGGCCAGTGTGCGCGCTGTTGCGTCCACTGTTCGCCGGCATAACGTAGGGGAATGAATTGTTGAAGCCTTCGGTTTTCGTGTTTACGCCATCGCCCAGCGCCAAACCATACTTGGTGGAATCCACCAGGATGCCTTCGATGGCGCGGAGAGAGATGTCAAACACATCGTCGATTGGCCTGCGTCCGTTGGGGTAGCCGGCAAGATCGCCGGCGATGAAACCCAGACGTAATTGATTGGCCACCGGGGTCGCGGGAATGCCGGTGTTGAGACGCAGCAGATCGGCAACCGGACCCGCATCGCTTGGCCCGCATCCCGGACAAATCGGAGGCTCGTACTGGGCCAGAATCAACAGGTCGGTACGGGGATTCGGCGGAACCGGAACCCCAAGCGAACTGAGCACGCCAGCCGCCACTGGTTCCAAAACGAAGTTTGCGAACTGCGAATCGTTCACCGGAAAGTCCATGCTGAAGCGATCTTTAAAGCCGGTTCCGATGATCGCTTCGTTGATCAGCGAGTTGCCTTCCCGGTTTACCTGCTGCATCGAGCCGTAGTTTTGGTCCGGATTCGGCGAGCGTCGCACCGTGATGTGATGGCGCGACGTGCTGCCGTAGGTTCCGATGACCGCCTGCTTGTCCGTGGCAGGGTGAATCTTGCCGTCCACGGTCAGCATGGTGATGGGAAGTTCCAGCACAATGGAATTGACGTTGTAGCCGCCCACGGCATCGGGAGCATAGTTGTGAGTGTTGTCGGCATCAATGGCCGAAGACAGGATCGGGCCGACTCCGCTGCGGAAATTCACCGAGTCGAAGAAGGCTCCGAGATCGATGAAGAACGGATCATCCGCGGTCCCCGCCCACACTTTGATCCCGTCGCTCAGGGTCTGAATCCCCTGGTTGAACAGGGTTTGGTAGTCCGGCATGGTCTTCGGACCAACGTTCGACGGAACCGCGTAAAGCGTTTGTCCGTTGTTAAGCAGGGTTGATTTGCCGTTTTTGACCATAGTGACGGTGTAGGTCTGTACCAGGCTCAAGCCTTCGGTGCCGGGACCCCGTAGAGACGTGATCGGCGGGAAGCCGTCCAGGTTGCCGACGAAGCCGGTAAACAGGTTGGGTTGATAGATGTTGGTGGTAAAGCGGAACTGGAAGACCACGTCCGGAATGCCATCCTGGTTGTTGTCGATGAGCATCTCGTAGAGCACGCTCGGATCTAACGGAAAATAATTGGGTCCGTTGGCCGGCTCCAGGAGGGGGTCGACGTTTAGGATCATGGTTACGTTGTTGGGATTGTCATAGCTGACGAAGGCGTACCAATCGGTAACGTCCGCGCTACGGTCCAATGCTGTGATCGGCGCTTCGCGATGGCTGGATGCAAACAGGCTGGAAGGCGCCAGTATGCACAGCGACATCGCGAGAGCCAGAACTGGCTTCAGGATTTTCATAGGAAATGCCTTTCTGCGGAATTCGTCGACGTCGCCATGGATTTACTGCGTGCGTGCCAGGGTTGTCGCAGTTCCAGTGACTAGTCCACGTGTTTGAGTTACGGTGCCAACGCCCCAGATGGATTTCGCGAGTAGAAAATATTTATGCGTTGGATCGTCGGCGTTGATTGGACGTGAGTATTCGCAGAAAGATGAGACTTGAAGACACCACCAGCGTCGTCGGCAATGACATCAAACGCCGGAACAAAATCGATTACCTCTCCGGCAATCTGGGAACGACTTATTGCGGGATCCAATGCACTTGCGAAGTAAATAGTCCGTCGATAAAACCGATGTGGTAAACCAGAAAAATTCCGAAAGCCATGCTTGCGAAACCTGAAATCGCAGCCAAGTGCCGGTTGATGTTGAAAAATCTTTTCTGCGTGTAAACCAGAGGAATTGAGATGGCCGCGGTCATCAGCATCATTCCAACCATCGTCCCGAAGCCGAAAACCAGTAAGTACGCCGTAGACCACAGCGGACTCTTGATGGTCGAAAGCACTAACAGGGCAACCGCAGCCGATCCAGCCAACCCGTGGACGAGGCCGATCACCAACGGCCGAATGGTCTGGTAAAGGCCGAGTTTGCCGACCGTTCGTTCGGCGAAGCTTTCAATACGAGCCCCGAGCGTCACACTTGCCTTGTCAGGTTCAGCAGAGATGTCGTAGCCAGAACCGGAAGTCTGCGCCGCTGTCGTGCCACGGCTCACTGGACTGAAGCGTTCGGTAATCCAACGCGTTACGCCGGTCAGGTTCAGTACTCCGAGCAGGATAAGCATCAAGGCAACGCAAAATTCCATCGACAGCCCGAGGCGGGGCGGAATCACGACGCCGAAAATAATGATCGCCGTTCCCACAAGAAAAATCGTGATCGTATGTCCCAATCCCCAAAGCAACCCGATCGTGGCCGAGCTTCGGATCGACTTCTGGCGGCTCATGATGGTGGATACGGCGACCACGTGGTCGGGGTCCGTGGAATGTCTCATTCCCAAAAATAATCCCAAGAGAATTACGGTGACGAATGGAACGAGTTTCTCTTTGGTGAGCCCGTTGGAGAGAAGGCTTTCCCCCATGTGAACCGACGCGACGGCCGATACTGTGATTCCCACTCCCAACACCACCATGAAAGCGGACGACAAAAAAGGAAGATAACGTAGGGCGGGATTGCCGGCGCGCACATGGGAAGACATGACGCGTTTGGCATAAACCATGGTGAGGCCGACCGTGACCAGTACGGCCGCCAATCCCAAGCTGAACGCGGTGATCAGAAATAACCCGAAGCCGATCCGGTGAAGTGAAAAGGCGCTCAGCAACACGACCAAAGCTGCCGGACACGGCACGATTCCTCCCGTGATGCCCAGCATGCAGAGTTCGCGCAACGATAGCGCGCGCTCGATGGGCTGCGCTTCCGCAGAGATGGCCATACGATTCGCAGGGCCGGTGGCCGTAACAGGCACAACACGTTTGAACGCGGAAAGAAACCAGTGCGAATGCTGCTCACCCGGTACGTGAGAATGCTCTCCGGTTTCGCCGGTCCAGTGCCGGAGGAAAATGAAAATGCCGAGTCCAGCAACGCTCAGTCCAGAAATTGCTCCAAGCCACGGATAGAGCTGCTCCGGAACTATGTAGCGCGATGCATAAAGCGTTACTGCCCCTAACAGATAAACCCCCGCCGTATGCGCGGCAGTGACCACGATTCCCAGCAAGACGGCATGTCTTGCTGTGCCGCGCGAACCGACAAGGTAGGCTGCAACGATAGTCTTACCGTGACCTGGCTCCAGCGCGTGAAGCGCGCCCAGGCCCGCAGCAATCAGCGCGGCCGACAACAATACCCAAAAGCTCAACTTGCCCTGCGTCGAGATCAGCTCGGTGAAGCGGCTGCGCGGCGTATTCTGCTCCGCCCGGAGTGGCGTTAGTTCCGCTGTGGCAGCCGCGACGTTGGAGGACGATTGCGGGTCGCTGAGTTCAGGCAGAGCGGTCGCGGCTGACGATCGGCTGGGTCTTCGAATTGCGACTGCCGAACGCGATGGGTTTGCCTGATGAAGAAGCATCCGGCCAGAATAAGTTCCCGCCGAATCGCTTTCCCCTGGTTCAGTGAAGGAACTTCGGAAGCTTGCCACGGCAGATAGCTGCTGAGGCGGGCTATTCAAAACATCGCTTGAGTAATTGGTCAGCTCCTGGCTGCGGTCGGTGGCGGGAGCGGAGCTATCAAGAATCGTAACTCCCTCGCCAAGAACCACGACCTCTTTCCAACCCGCGCGCCCGGGAAAATTGTTATCGAAGTAGGAGAGTTTGTGAACGCCTGACACAGCCTCCAGCTTGCCTCGGAAGACGAATCCTATTTTCATCGTGGGCAGACCGCCGGCACCGTCGGCGAAGGTCAGCTGCCGTGATACCGCTTCTAATTGAACGGCTTGGCCGTCAATCTCGAGAGTGAGTCCCTGCAGCAAGAGTTGCTCCTGCCTGTCGAGATAGCTCGAGGCACTGGGGCCATAAGCAACAGGAGTAATATCGAACTGCCGAATCTCCTGAAAAGTCGGGATTTCGGCCATATCGATCAGATAGCGGATCTCAACCGACTGCGGTCCGATCTTCACTTTGGAATAGTGGTTGATGCTGAAGTTTCCCATGGGATGAGCGAAAGACGTCGCGCAGCTAAGAACCAGAACGAACAGTGACCACGAGATTCGCGGCAGGCGCGGTCGGCTCCCATCTTTATCCTTATCTTTGTGCATTGCTGGACCTCCAATCCGGATCACGCGATTGGGCGATCTCGGCTAAAGTTCGGCTTGCCGTTTCAGCATGAAAAATGTGGAAGTGCGGAGCTGTGTTCAGCGCGCGACTCAAGAGATCTTTCGCATCAGAATCCTTGCCCAGGCTGTGGCAGATCATGCCGGCATGAAACAGAAGCAGAGAATCGTTGGTATCCAAAGCCAGAGCCTTGTTGATCGCTTCTGTCGCTTCCTGCAATTTGCCATTCTTGTAAAGAACCCACGCCAATGTGTCCCATGTGTAAATGTCGTGTCTGACCTCAAGTTCTTTGCGTGCGAGATCCAACCCTTCTTGCAGTTTGATCCCTTGATCTGCGTAGAAAAGAGCCAGCTCACGATTGGCCAGCACCTGATTTAATTTGCTGAGGTGTCCGATGTACTCGACCAGGTCATATTGCTGCTGAGCCTCCTTCATCCGCCCGGCTTTCTTGTAAACGTCGCCCAACTCCGCCACATAGACGGGAAATGGAATGATCGCGATCGAACGTTGGTAAAACTGAATCGATTCCTCAATTTTCCCTTGTGCGGCGCGGACCTTGGCTAGACCGGCCAGCGAGCGGTAGTGGTCAGGATCGGCGGTTATGCCTGACCGATAGGACAAATCAGCATTTGCCAGGTTGCCGCTTTGAAAGTAGCGCTCGCCTAACTCGAAATAAAACCATGCCAGATTTTCGCGGGGAAGGTTGGTCTGCAGCGCGGCCGCAATGGCGTTCCTCATCAGGCGAATGGCTTCGGCGGTGTCCCCATGCACGTAGCGCAGGTATGCGACACGACTGTCGCTCATATATGCGAGAGACAGCGGCGTTGAGATCTCCCGCCCTAGAGTTTGCACGGTGTGATAGGCCGCGGCTGCTTCGTCGTAATCCCCCATATCCGTATAGGCGTCGCCTTCGATGGCGAATGCCGCCAAATTTCCTGCGCCCGTGCCGATCGCCCGTTGCGAATACGCGAGAGCTTCCGAGAAGCGATGCTCGCCCATATACACCAAGCCATGTGTACGAAGGGATCCGCAGAGCGGAAATCCTGCGGCGCCAGAGCGATCGCACTTTTGATGGTTTGCTCCGCGAGGTCGTAATAGGAAACGTTGCCGGTCTCTCTGGCTTTCTGCAAAAAGCTGAATCCTAACGCGTCGTATCCTGCGTAGTCGCCCGGCGACTGTTTCACATGATCTTGCATTTTCTGAATCTGCTTGTCAGTCTCCGACGATGGACCTAGTCGCCCTTGTTCAAACGATTCAAAAGGAGCGATCTGAGAAGATCCCGACGCCCCGGCGATGAGGAGAAAAGCCACAAGCCACTTGCCCATAACCAGCCTCACTAAGTTGTAACTAGAGGATCGACCTTGGTTAAGGTTCCACTTCGCCAGATTGCCGGCGCGGAGCGTCTGGGAATGTTCAATAACAGACACTATAAGTACGGGAATGATCGGAAATCGGATTCCGGGCGCCCAGTCTTCTTTCCTGACCTCTCCTTTTGCCTGTCGCCAGAAGTCGACTTGTCGGAAGTTGGCGTTCCGAGGTAAAACAATGTGATACACGGATGTCTCCAATTTCTTAGCCAACTGACGGAAGTTGTGTCACAAAGCACGGCAAGAATCCCTGAAAACTTTCATTTATCGGCCTTTTAGCGAGCACTCCCTGCGGATAGATTTTTCGCTTTCGGACTGCGCGGTAGGCACGCAGTCCTGCTAACCCAATCAGACTGCCTGGGAACCTCACGACGTGACCATTTTTGCGACAGAATCGCCTTGCATTCGCCGTTCACGTACGAATAGATGGCGAATCGTGTTCGTTTCATAATTCCACCTCAATCGTGCTGAGTTCAGGATGTGCCGGATTTTGACCTTCACGAGTTGATAACTGGCGCGAGTCGGCTTTATTCCCTAACTTCACCCTTACCTTTTCAAATGACGCTCAGGAGGCCAGTAAACTCATCTTCAGCTAATCGCCCTGAAGGTTGAAGTTGTGTTGGAGTTGGGATTTTACCGGCTGAGAATCAGATTAGACTGCCAAGACAACCGTTCCCTCGGCCCGGCTAACACATGGCAACACATATCCGGCATTTTTCTGCTCAGCAGTCAGCCCGGCTTCGACATCCATTTGAACGGTGCCGCTCAGAACTCGAGTTGCACAGGTGCCACATAGGCCCTGGCGGCAACCATACGGAATCTGCACACCGTTTTTCTCCGCCAGATCCAACAGAGTGCTCCCGGCGGAACCCTGACAAACTTTCTCCGAGTGAAGGAACACAACGGTGTCGACTGCGCGACCTTCTTGTGGTTCGAACTCCGTGGACCGTTTGCTTTCCCCGAAACTCTCCTGCAAGATCCGTTCTTGCTGTACGCGGAGACTGGAGAGAATCTGGCGTGCGTTGTCCATAAATCCCTTGGGACCACAAAGAAAGAAAGTGGGTGCATTCAGATCGGTCACGTTCTGGGAGACACATTCCTCAGTCAGGCGCCCACTGCGTCCCTTCCAGGCGGTGTCCGGTTGCGACAGGCACACCTCGTACTTGAAGTTGGAAAGCGACCTTGCAAGTCGCGCCAGTTCACTTTGGAAAATGATGTCCGCAGCGGTTCGCACACAATATAAGAGTGTGACTGAAGTCGCCAGTTTAAGATCTTCGATATAGCGCAGCATCGAAATCATTGGAGTGATCCCACTGCCGGCCGCAATGAGAACTATGCTTTTATGCAGCGTCTCGTCAAAATAAAATTGGCCATAAGGTCCGCTGGCTTCCACCCTCAGGCCTGGCTTGGCTCGATCATTGAGAAAAACAGATACACAGCCATTCTCCATGCGCTTGGGCGTGATCTCCACATAGTTCCCGTGGAGCGGTGAGGAGGAAACGGTATAGGACCGCATGACTCGTTGGCCATCGATTGTCCACTGAAAGGCCATAAACTGCCCTGCCTTAGCACACAATTTTCTTTCTTTTGGAATCTGGAAGCGTAGGGTCTTCGTATCGTGGGTTTGCTGCTCGATCTGTGTCAATAGAAGATTCATTGAGTCCGTCGCGTTTTCGCGGTTGGTTAATGAGTTCGCCTGCACAGGAATCTCCGGAATGCACGACTCCATGGAAGCCTGCGACCGTTTCCTCTTTTTAAACACCAGGGCGCATTGGACCAGGCACACAGTAACAATCAAGCCCGTCCCGAGCCTTAACCCCAGGCTTCCCGGGCTCGCCGAACGAAGAAGTTCCGAGAGAGTGGGAATGGACACAAGCGCGAATGAAATTACGAAAATTGCTATTCCCAGAGCCTTCAGCGACGAATGGCTCTGCTTGTAACGGCGTGCGATCAATATCTTCAGGAAGAGAAGAGGCACAAGGACGAGCACAAGCACAATATGCAAAACCAGATGGGTAGGCAGATGACCGGTTATTCCCACACCTACAAGTCTCTGACTCATGCTGTAGGCCATGATGCAGAGCAGGGTCACAAACAAATACCCACCCGCCCGGTGAGCAGCGATCAAGCGGCTTCTCATCGCCACTTCCCGCCAGGGCTGGGAAGCCTCCAACATCACCACGACGTTTGTGGCGGCCAGCATGACGAAGGCGACGCCGGCCAAAATCGTTGAAATGTTCAACATAGGCAAATATTCCGCTGCACCCTGCAACGCGTACCTTCATGTGAACTGCTAACCGCAGTTCGGCAAGAGACATCGGGTCTGACGAGTCGCTGATACGACCGCGACGCGACATGGACCTATTGGCCCCTCGGCACTAGGGGGCATTTTGCGCTCTGTTAGTGCTAACTGGATTGAGTACGATTTATTCCAGAACTGGGGTGGGTCGTGGTTCACGTGACGCTATTTGAGATATCGTCGACGCTACTGCTGCTAGCCGATTTGGGGAGGAAAGCAAAGGGCCGCCCGGCGGTTCGGGACGGCCTGCAGGTGCTTCCAATATCTCTCTTCCTCTTGATCCGGCCAGCGCCCAGAGCTCTAGCTGCCACAATTCACAAGGTAATAATTGGCAGCGGGAGTTCTTTGGAGAACGGGGCGGCCACGGTTGACCGCTCGGAGCGCCGCAATAATCGAGCCAACGATGCAAGAAACGATCAGTAAGATCGGAGCGATCGAAAATAGACCGACGAGCAACTCAACAATGCTTTCCAGCATTCGCTGTTCCTTGTTCCTTCCGTCTTTCATGACGTGCGCCTGAAGCTCTTCTATTCACAAGAACAGGCGACAGATTGGTGACGCACTCCTCAGTTCCCGATGAGCGTGTTTTCTGCGGGTTCCGAAAACTCCGGTACAGATTCAAAAGTTGAACAAAGTTCACAGTCCCCGACTAATACGTGAGGACAACCGGTCTTGCCGGGTCCGCGCGCGGCATTGAGTTCTGCAGCGAGTTGAGATCTTAGCCCTCGCGTCGCATTCTGGAGTTCAACTTTAGCCTGCGACACGTGCACCAGAATTGTGTGCAGCCGCTTCGGACCCAATATCAAGAGTCCGAGCATAAGCACGAAGAGCATTTCCATGCCGAAGCCCATGGTTCACTCCTTTAATTACGCCTTGTCGTTGGAACTTCCGGTTGTGTTGGAGGACTTCTCTTCTTCAGCCTTCATGGCTGACTTGAAGCCGCGGATGCCCTCTCCGATTCCTTTGCCCAGCTCGGGAAGTTTCTTAGGTCCGAATACGAGCAATGCGATTCCGAAAATCAGCAGAAGGTGCATCGGTTGAAACAGTCCTTCAATCATTGATGATCCTCATTTCTCGTCGAAAGACGCACAATGCCTTGGGGCGGTTGGTGAACGGAGGCGCCACGACCCGCTACGAGTGGTGGCGCCCCCACTAGGCAACAAGCAAACCGAAAAAAACGGACAGTTAAGACTCGCGACTCGCCGCATCCGCCGCGTGAGCCAGATTGAGCAGGAGTTCGTTGAACTCCGGCGGTTGGCCGATGAACAGCCCATCACTGATAAAGCCGTTGATGGTGCCCACGGCGTCGATCTCTCCCGGAGAGGTCGGCCGAATCACCGCGCAATGGGGTAGATTTGGGCTGATGAACTCGCACGGCACTGGGAAGATCAGATTGGTCTGAATCAAGGGGTTTTGTTTGGCGTCAAAATTAGGGAAGTGCAACCCATTGGTTGGATCAGTAAAGGGAGCAATCGGCGGCTGCACACCATTCCCCGCAAAATCCACCCACTCGAGGAAGTGACAGATCTCATCTCCCCCAATGCTGAGAGTGATCTTTAGGACTTCCGCGTTCGATACCTTTTGACTGAGAGTCGCGTACAGGCTCGAACCAGCTTGCTCGATAAACCCAAAGTGAAATGCCGCAGTGTTGGCGATTGCCTGGACATGGTTTTTGGGGCCGAAATCGTTATTGGTTCTCGGGATTCCCGGAAATTCGCCATTAGCCAGCGCAGCTAGCGCTTGAGCGAAGGTGGCGCCAAAATCGGGGTTGGTTGCGCTGCGATACCGAACATACCAACTGGTATCCACACTCAGCTGCATGATGTTTGTGAGCCGTCCGATTTGCTGAGCTCCCGTCGCCTTGCTGCTCGGCAGAGTGCGGAACTGGTCGAGGTCCACCGGCTCCTCGCCCTTGGAGATCAGGTACGCGTTCAGGAAGTCAGCGTGGCTCTGTTCATCGAGAGTATTGCTGAAGATGTATTGCGAACCATCACCGTCCAGATTTTGGAGAGCAAGCTGGTAGGGATTCTGAACGCCAGTCGAAACTCCTCCCAGCTCCGCATACTGCTGCCAGAGATCGGCTTCGATCAGTTCTGCTGCAGCCAAGAGTTTCAGAATCGCGACATCACCCTTGCTGAGGTTCTTGCTCGGGCTGGATGTTGCCGCTCGGGCGTGGGTGGTTACGAGCCCTCCAGCGGATAGCGCCACTCCAGCCATCCCAAGGCCTTTCAGAAATGATCGACGCTCTACCAACCCAAGCGGGTCTCGTTGAATGCTTCTTCCCGTCGAGGGAGCTATAGTTTCCGATGACGTGGTTTCAGATATCACCGTAGATGGAAGATTCTCTTCGTTCATGTTAGTGCTCCAAGTCCTTTACGTATGATTTTGATCCGGCCGTACAGTTCGTTAGACACAAGCGCGAAGTGACGAGTTACGTCGAGGTTGTCATTTGATTGTCAACTCTCGCTACGCGCGGTGTCAGATGCCACCCTCGATTTCGCGGCAGTTTCAACTTGGCGCCTAACACCGTGCCTCCACCTTCCAGACTCGATTTCTAACGTCTGTATATGGAACTGCGCTGCACGCTAGTTATTCCCGAATTCCGCGCGATATTTCTTCATGGAATGAAGCTGTGAATAAAAGAGAAGAGGCGGCCACCGTAGTGGCCGCCTCGATCAAAGCTAAAAGACGTTAAACACGCAGCAAAGGCATGTTCTCGCCGATCAACTCACCGCCCGCTAGGCATCTACCCTGCGCGACCGCTCGTGATTGACCAACCACGCCACGCCGATCCTGAGGGCATAGAGCGCAATCATTGGGGCAGCGAAAAGACACATGTTGAGAACGTCGGCGGTGGGTGTGACGATGGCTGCAATAATAAAGATGACAAGAATGGAATATCGCAGATTTCGCCACATCTAGCGCGCCGTTATAACCCGCATCAAAGCCAAAAAGAAAACTAGAACTGGCATTTCGAAAATCAGCCCAAGACCGAGGGTGATTGTCACGAAAAGCTTCGTGTATTCCCCAATCGTGATCATCGGCTGGAAGCGTTGCCCATATCCGATCAGAAAGTCGAGCGATGCCGGGTAGACCATTTTGTAGCCGAAAAGTCCTCCAGCGATGAACAACCCGCCGGTGCCGAGTAAGAAAGGAAGCACATAACGTTTCTCTGTGCGATACAGGCCGGGAGCGATGAACAGCCACAGTTGATAAAACACAAACGGAGAAGCTGCGAACAGGCCGGCAACCAGAGCCACTTCGAGATAGAGATTGAAAGGTTCCGTCGGGTTCAAGTAAACCAGGCCGCCGCCAAGGCCGTGATGGCGCAATGCATTAATGATCGGTTGCTGCATTAAACCGAAAATGCGATCGGCGAACGATCAGCAAGAAAGAAATCCAGCGAGTACCCCAAGTACTGAGAAGATGATTCGTTTTCTCAACTCTTCCAGGTGAGCCAGCAGCGGCATGGGGTGCATGCGTAACGACAGTACGGGAGCAGTCGCGTCAGCCATGGAAAGCCTCTAGTCGCAGGCTTCGAGCCCCGGTCTCGATCGTCGGAGAATCATTCATATGTGCGTTATTGATTAGATCGTGCGAGGACTTCTCTCGAGTTGGTGGAAGTTCATGACCGTAGGCAAAACGGAACGCCATGACCAGCATTGCGGTCAACCCTGTAAGTCCGTAAGACGTTAGTTCCACCATTCTCCCTCCCCTGCATTTCTCGGCGCTTCTTGGCGGTCAACCCGAACCAACCTTGGTCAAAAGATCGCCCCTGGGCGAGGGCGCACCGGAGTGCGCCCTCGCAGAGGCAGTTTGTTTTAGTTGATGGTGACCGTTACTGCACTGGAATGGCTCAGGGAGCCGGAGGTCCCTGTTACCATTACGGTGGCCTGTCCAGATGCTGGAGTTGTAGGTTTGTTGGAGTTGCTGCCACCGCATCCAAGGGCGAACAGTGAGATACCAAGCACCAAGCCCAGCAAACCTATCCACTGAATGCTTTTGCGTGAAATCTGTTTGCGTTTGCGACCGCCGAGTAGGGTTCCGAAGAGCCCTAGACCAGGCGTCAGAACCAGGAAGCCATATCCGCCAGTCGGAGGAGTCGATGCGGCAGAGATCGTTAAGGTCGAGGACGCCGCGCTCGACCCGGGCGAGATAGTTGATGGGTTGAGAGCACATGTCAACCCAGCGGGCGCGGAGCAGGTAAGCGTGATTTGACTATTGAATCCTCCAACTGCAGCAGCGCTGATAGTGACGTTAGCCGAGCCTCCCGGGGCAACCGTTGCACTTTGCGCCGAGAGGTTCAGAGAGAAGCCTGGACTGCCGGCCGCAGCCGCTGGCGCAAGGCTGGCGAACATTGCGGTTGCGCTACCTCCGGTCGGGAAATTCGGTTGGCCCGCGCTGCCGCCTGCAGTGATGTATAGAGTGCCAAGGGTGCCGGGATTATTATTGGCTCCCCCACCTCCACCGAACACCATGTCCCACAATCCGGGATTAACCAGCACATTGCCGGAAGTGTTAGTGAGCTGACCAACAAACTTACCGGTCGTGTCGAATGCACTAATAGTGCCATCGCCGAAATTCCCTACCAGGATGTCGCCCCCAAAACTTCCAAAGCTAGCAGGAGCCGCAACTACTCCCCATGGGGCGTTAAGGTTATTTTTGGCTCCGGCAGCAACGAAGGTGCTCACGAAATTACCGTTGCTATCGAAGATATCCACCTGTCCGGCTCCAGCGCCCGGCACGGCGTCGTGCTTGGGAGTATCCTGCATCGCATAGGCGACATAGACTTGATTACCGATCACATGGATGCCGTGGGGCGACAGGCCCGCCGGAAGATTGGGATTGGTGAACGAACCGCCCAAAGACGTTAGATTAAACGTGGAATCGTAGACATCTACTTTGCCGCTATTGAAATTGGCTGCCAAAAGGTTCGTGCCAAGCAATGCAAGACCTTTGTAAACCGCTCCGCTTGCAGAATTATCTTTGCCGACAATCCCAGTGTTGCTTGAGCCATTCCAATAAACAATGAGGCCATCCTCGGTATCAAAAATGAACGATCCGCCGGAGAAGTAAGAACCGCTGGCGTTGGCTACGGTCCCAGTTGGGCAGCCGGGGCTGCAGTTGCCGTTTGGATTGCTTGTGGCCCCGGGTATGGTCACGATCAGCCCAGTGTCTTTGTTGCCATTTTGGTCGTAGAGCGTGGAGACGCCACTGTTGTTGTCGGCAATCCAAAAATCTTGCCCGGGAAGAACTGAGATTCCCCAGGGGTTCACGAGTTGAGTGTCTGTGGTGGTGGCTACGCCGGTAACATTGGAGACCAGGTTGGTCTGGGAATAGCCGGCCTGCTGTGCCCACAACCCTGACGGAATCGTCAACGCCGTGAGCAAACCGAATAACAAGAGTGCTTTTTTCATGTTGTCCTCCTCGACTTTCTTTATGATTTGTACGACGTTGCTGAATACCGTTGTTTCCTTATCTACCGTGAAGCCGTGTTGGGGGATGGAGGGGGAGTTCAGGCACACTGATGTAATTCCTATTCCTGAACTCCCCATCACAACCGTATAAAGCCGATGTTCTGCTCGACTTAGTTGCCGCCAGAGGAGGACACAGTGGAGTGGTCCTTTTTCTGGGCTAGCGTGACCATCGCTGTTGGTGCCGCGAAGGTATAGACGCCTCCCGGTGTCTCAGCCTCGCTCAGAAAGTACTTATCCCCTACATGCTCGAAGCTAAGCTTTGGCTGCTCAACAGGAGTTCCATCGACAGCTATAGGGAGCACAAACGCGCTATTGCCGTAGCCGCGGATTGCTATGCTTGAGAAGGCCTCACCAGAAAGGCGGCCAACCGTGTAAGTGCCCGCAGGCAATCTCGTGCCTCCTGCGACAAACTCAAACGGAATGTTCACACGAACTCCCTCGGTGTCCTGAGCGCGGGCACTTATGCCCACCCCAAGCAAGCAAGTCAGAGTAAGGACGGCTGTTAAATACGATTTCTTCATGATTTCTCCTTATTGAAATGGTGTTACGTGTTCATTAGGTGATAACTGCGGTGGTGAGACTCTATTCCACACGTCTGTCCTTAGCCTCATTTATCAACTGTTTTCACAACGTATGAGAGTTAGACGCGGCAATTAAGGGCGAGTTGCGGATGGGATGTCATTTGATTGTCAACTCTTTGTAGAGATCTCGTTAACACGTGGCGGGAACATCGCTGGGAGTGCGCAACGGAGAGTACTGCGAGGTCCTGCCGGAATATATCAGCATGAATCAAACATTGTTGAGGTAACGGTCGATATTCTCAGCGGCTGCCATAAGTGGTCGCCGCATGCATGCCGGACTCGGCAACATTGATCGAGGGTGATCGAGATATTGAGTTGCGCAAGCACTCGGCAAAAAGGCCGAGAATCCGACCTGTTTGTCTGCCTGAAGGGAATAACTTCGCTCGCGCAAAGTGTGTCTGCTTGCTGAAGTGCTTGTTCAGGCCTTCGCGAAGCTGCAGCCGAGCTCGCAATAGCCGCGCCTTCACTGCCGTCTCGCTCACGTTCAGCACTTCTACCGTCTGATCTATGGTGAGACCTTCAATATCCCGCAGCACAAAGACGGTCCGCAAGATTGGGCTTAGCTCTTCCAAGCACTTGACCAGGATGTCTCGTAATTCAGACGCCCAGTAGAGCTGTTCCGGATTAGGAGCCCAGTCGGTGACCTCCTTTGGAAGCACGTCACCATCGGCCTGAAAATCCTCATCTAGGGACGCCTCTCTTGTGGTGCGCTGCCTGCGCAGCTTCAACAGCGACTGGTTCACGGTGATGCGAAAGAGCCAGGTTGAGAATTTGGAATCCTCGCGGAATGCGGACAGGTTTTGGTAGGCCTTCAAAAATGTTTCCTGAACTGCATCTTGCGAATCTTCCCTGTTGTGCGTGATGCTTTGAGCAATTCGGAGAAGTTTGCGATCGTATCGCCTTACGAGTTGCTCGAAAGCGGCAGC
>CAVYVM010000009.1:0-1039134 GCA_963771965.1 uncultured Acidobacteriaceae bacterium | reverse complement strand
CACCAATTGCCGTGGGAGGGAGCGTTGGAAGGGCCTTCCCCCGGGGGAACACGAGGCACCCGTCCTAGTTCTCACGCAGACTCTTCACCCCCGAGGAAAGAACCTGATCGCCTCTCGGGCCAGAAAAGCACCGCGCCCGCACCCATTCCCAGCAGCAGCCCCAGCAGGAATCGAACCAGGGGCAAATTGCCATGCCAATGAAGCATGCCGGTGGCCACGTCGAGCACATTGAGCAGCAATGCAACCGCCAGCAGGCGAGGGAGCCTTTCCCAGGCACAGCATCCCGGCCAGCGCAGCCCCCCAATAAATGCCCAGGCAGCGCACGCAGACGGCCACCGGCGAACCTTCCAGCATGAAACTCCGGCTCGGGTCCTGGTGGCACAGGCGGGAGAAGAAATCACGAATGAGCAACGCCGCCAAGGGGTGGCTGGCAGCCAGGAGCGGCGCGGCCAGCGGAGCCAGGGCCAGAGCCAAAATAGCCAACGGAAGCCGCAGTTTCATGGTTCCCTGCATACACCTTATCTACCACTAAAGTGCCGCATCGGTAATTGTCGCTTCGAGGTACCTTTGCCCTTGAGGCTCCCCCATGAATGCTTCCCCCAATCGCTGGCGAGCGCATCGCCGCGTTCACGATTCTGGGCTCCGCATTGTCAGCGACGCTTGCCGGATGCAGCAACAAAGCCAGCACCGTTCCCGCCGCGCAGACTCCGCCGGCCGCGGCCGACACCAGCCCAGCCAAACCCTGCCGGTGGCGACCCCCATGGCATCCGCGCCCCCGCGCCGCCCCCGCACCCGCGCCGCAACCCGCGCTGGTCCTTCCCCGCGGCACCCGGCTTGGAAGTGCGTCTGAATCAGACCATTGACGTCAAACATGCCGAGTCAGGCGACCGCTTTAGCGGGGTCTTGGCCGAGCCGGTGGTGGAAGGCAATACCGTTGCCGTGCCCTCTGGTTCCGCTGCCAGCGGGGAAGTCCTGGTCGCCCACAAGCGTGGAAAGTTCAAAGGGAAGTCGGTGCTGGCGTTGACGCTGACCCGGTTGGAAGTCAACGGCACACAATATCGCATCGATACCAGCAACCTGGCCCGGACCAAGAAAGGCAAGGGCAAGCGCAGCGCAGCCTTCATCGGCGGCGGCGCGGGCATGGGCATGTTGATTGGCGGACTGGCGACCGGCGGAGTGGGCCTGCTCGTCGGTGGCCTGGCTGGAGGCGGGGCGGGAGCCCTGGGCGCGGCCTTTACCGGCAACGGCGACCTGTCGATTCCCGCGGAATCGGTGGTCACTTTCCGCCTGCAGGATGCACTCACCCTGGCGCCCGAGACCCAGGTGAGCCAGGTGAACCCGCACCCTAACACGTCAGCGGTTTGACATCTGGTTTGCGCGCACGCCATGGTTGATCCATGGTGATCCTCCTCTACGCCTTTCTGATTGGTTGCATTTGCGGCCTGCGCTCGATGACTGCTCCGGCGGTGGTTGCCTGGGGAGCTCATCTGGGTTGGCTGCATCTCCGATGGTTCGCGCTTGCCTTCTTCGCTAACAGGATCTCCCTGGTGATTTTCTCCCTGTTTGCCATGGGCGAATTGATCGCCGACAAGTTGCCCTTCATCCCGCCCAGAACGCAGCCCGGCCCGCTCGGCGTCCGCATCCTCTTTGGCGCGATGTGTGGGGCCGCCTTGTGCATTTCCGGCGGGGCATCGCCGCTGTTGGGCGCATTCTGGGAGCATTGGGCGGTGTCGCCGGCGCCTTCGCCGGCTATCACTACCGCCGCTGTTGAGCCGGGAGCGAACGTTCCCGATCTGCTGTCGCCCTGCTCGAAGACCTGGTGGCCGTTGGCGGCGGCTTTCTGCTCGTCTCCCACTTGTGAAAACCTAGGTCCATCTCTCGCTTGCCGGCATCATAGTGTTTTGCCTCGGAGGTAGTTGGACATGAGTGCAGATGCAAGTACGCCGGAAAGCTTTGACGCCATCATCATCGGCTCGGGTCAGGGCGGCAATCCCCTGGCCGAGGCGCTGATCGCAGCGGGAAAGAAGACCGCGATGATCGAGCGCCAGGATGTGGGCGGAACTTGTATCAATCGCGGTTGCACTCCCACCAAAACCATGGTGGCCAGTGCGCGCGTGGCCTACCTGGCGCGCCGCGGCGCCGATTATGGCGTCCATGTCGGCCCCGTTACGATCGACATGGGCCGGGTGCGGGAGAGAAAACGCAACATCGTCAGCAGCTTTCGCCAGAGCCGCGAAAAAAGGCTGGAGAAAGCGCATGTAGAGCTGATTCGAGGCGAAGCCTCCTTTACCGGTCCAGGGCAACTTCGCGTTGCGCTCCACGACGGCGGAGAGCGGCAGCTGCGTGCGCCGCAGATCTTTATCAATACCGGCACCCATAGCGCCATGCCGGCGATTCGCAGGTCTCGATACCGTTCCCTCATCTCGACAACGAAAGCATCATGGAGCTGGACCATGTGCCCGGAGCACCTGGTGATTCTGGGTGGCGGCTACATCGGGGTGGAGTTCAGCCAGATGTTTCGCCGCTTCGGCAGCAAGGTAACGGTGATCCAGTCAGGATCGCAGCTTCTGCGGGAAGAAGACCAGGATGTGGCTGCCGAGGTGCTGAAGATCCTGCGCGAGGATGGCATCGAGGTCCTGCTCAATGCGCGCACGCAGAAAGTCGCGCAAGCCAATGGGTCATCAGTCTTGACGGCTTGCCGTCGAAGGCAAGGCGCAGACCGTCGAAGGATCCGATCTCCTGGTGGCCACCGGCCGGGTGCCCAACACCGATGCGCTCAAACCAGCTGCTGGCGGCGTCGAGACCGACGAGCGGGGATTTATCCGCGTCAACGAGCGGCTGGAGACCATCGGCCCCTGGTGTTTAGGTCATCGGCGATGTGAAGGGCGGTCCGCAGTTCACCCACATCTCCTACGATGATTACCGCATTCTGAAAGCCAACCTGTTTGATGGCGGCAAGCGCACGGTACGCGACCGCATGGTGCCCTACACCGTCTTCATGGATCCGCAGCTGGGCCGGGTGGGCATGACGGAAACGGAAGCAAAAAAAACCGGGAAGAAAATCCGTGTCGCCAGCATGCCGATGACCTCGGTGGCGCGGGCCCTGGAAATGGACGAAACCCGCGGCCTGATGAAGGCCATTGTCGATGCCGAGACCGAAGAAATCCTAGGCGCAACCGTGCTGGGAATCGAGGGCGGAGAAGTCATGGCGGTCTTGCAGATGGCGATGATGGGCCATTTGAAATACAGCGTGCTGCACGACGCAGTCTTTGCTCATCCCACTCTGGCCGAGTCGCTCAACAATCTGTTCCTCCACTTCGACGACGAAAATAATCAACGCGTGAAGCCATCAAGGTCCCTTTACCTGCAAACCGTCGAGCCAACCGTGCACGCGAAAGTAATAGGCGGAATGCCCAGGTTCTCACGAGCGTACGTGGGACCTGAAAACGATGGGGGCCCCGAACAATGCTTTTCCGCTGACCCTAAACCCGCAAGTCGACCACCGTAGCGCCCGCCCCGCCTTCGCTGGGGCCGGCCTCGGCAACCAGGGCCACGTGCGGATGCCGCTCCATCAGCGCCCGCAGCGCTTTGCGCAACACCCCCATACCCATGCCGTGCACAATCCGCACCCGTGGCAGTCCAGCCAGGAACGCACGGTCCAGGTACTGCTCCACCTCGCCGGTTGCTTCTTCCACCGTGCGCCCGATCACGTTGAGCTCCGGACGAACCATCTCCTCCGGATGAGCAATCGAAACCGTGACCCCGCGCCCGCGCGCCGCCTCCAGCGGGCTCACTGCCCGGATCTCCCGGGCCGCGATCACCTCGGCGATATCCTCCCGCGCCACGCGCATCTTCATCGGCCCGACGGCGACCTCGAAGGCGTTGCCGTCCACCTGCCGCTGCACCACGCCGGTCTTGCCCAGCGACTTCAATTTCACCGTGTCCCCCACCGAGACATGCCGCACCAGGTGTGGCTGCGCATTGCTGTCTCCCCGGTCGGCGCCGCTGTGTTGCGCCACCACCACGGAGTTAAATTGCTCGCTGAACTCCCGCCGCAGCCGAGCCATGCGGCGCTCCGCTTCCTTGGAGAGCTTCTGCTGCGCTGCCCGGTCGTCGATCGCCCGCACCGTCTCCCGCATCTGGTAGGTAAAGTCTTTCAGTAACGACTGCAGTTGCTGTTCCAGGTCTCGTACTTTGGCCCGCCACTCCTTAAGCCCCTCGCTTTCCAGGCGGCTCTTCTCCCGCGCCACCTCCTGCTCGCGGCGTCTGCAGCTCCTCGCGTTCCCTGGCGACCGCGTCCAGCTGGCTATGCAGCTGGTCCAGGAAGTGGGCAATGTCCTGCGTCTGCGTGTTTTGTTGCGCCCGGGCGTCCGCGATGATGGTGGGGTCGAGACCGAGGCGTTGGGCAATGTTGATGCCCGCCGAAGCGCCAGGAACACCCAGCCGCAGGGCAAACGTCGGCGCCAGTGTCTCTTCGTCGAAGCCCACCGACGCATTGAGCACCCCCGGCCGTTTGGCCGCGTAAAGCTTCAGCGAAGTGTGGTGGGTGGAGATAAGGCACCAGGCATGGCGGTCGAGAAAATATCCCGCGATGGCCACCGCCAGGGCCGCGCCCTCTTCCGGATCGGTGGCCGAGCCCAGCTCATCCAGCAGCACCAGCGAAGACGAATCCGCCAGCTGCGAGATGCGCTGCAGGTTGGTGATGTGGGCGGAGAAGGTAGAGAGATTCTGCTCGATCGACTGCGCGTCGCCGATGTCGGCCAGAAACGCGTCAAACAGGGGAAAGCTCGCCTCGGCGGCGGGCACCGGTATTCCCGCCTGGGCCATCATGGCCAGCAATCCCGTCGTCTTGAGCGCCACCGTCTTGCCGCCGGTATTGGGCCCGCTGATGATGAGCTGTCGCTGCTGGTCGTTGAGCGCCAGGGTCAGCGGGACCACGGCCGCCTGTCGCGCCCGCAAGCGCTTTTCGAGCAGTGGATGGCGCGCCTGCTTGAGCTCCAGCAGCGGCGCCGCTGGGTCGGCAAAACGGGGACGTATGCAGTCAAACTCGGCGGCAAATCGCGCCCGTGCCTGCAGCCCATCGAGTTGGGCCAGCGTGGCCGCGCCCTGGGCGATGGCTTCGGATTGCAGCCCAATCTCCCGCGTCATGGCCAGAAAGATGCGCCGGGTCTCGGCCTGTTCCTCTTCGATCAGCCGCACCAGCTCGTTGTTTTGCTCGATCGTCTCCAGCGGCTCCAGGTAAACCGTCTGCCCGCTGGAGGAGGCGCCATGCACCACGCCCGGAATGCGCCGCTTATGCTCCGACTTAACCGGGAATGACGAAGCGCTCCCCGCGTATGGTGATCAGATCTTCCTGCGTGCTGCCGCCTTCCGACAGCCGCCGCAAGCGTGCTGCGCAGGCTCTCTTCGATCACTCGCTGCTGGCGCTCGATCTCCCGGCGAATACGGCGCAGTTCGGGCGACGCGTCATCGCTCAGCGAGCCATCGGGATTAAGGCGCGAACGCAGCGAACGTGCCAGCTGCGCCAGCTGTGCCCCCGCGGGCAGCTGGCTCAGCGCCTTGAGCCCATCCAGCTGTGCGGCCACGGCTTCGGGAGGGCGCTCGATCAGCGCCTGCCAGCTGGTGATGTTGTCCATCAGGAACAGCAGGTCGCGAATCTCTTCCGGCTCGAGCAAGGCTCCCTGGATGCGCGCCTTATCGGTCAGCTTGGTGGGATCGAACAAGCCGCCCAGCGCAGGCGAGACCCCTTGCCCGAGCAGCAAGCGCATCTCGCTTACCAGATCGTGCTGCTGGTCAATCCAGGAAGTGTCCCGCGAGGGCTTCATGCGCCAGCAGCCACTCGCGAGCCACGCGGGAATGGACGAAACTCGCCACCAGCTCCAGCAGGCGGCTCC
Source organism: uncultured Acidobacteriaceae bacterium (assembly GCA_963771965.1). GTDB lineage: Bacteria > Acidobacteriota > Terriglobia > Terriglobales > Acidobacteriaceae > Sulfotelmatobacter. The sequence continues at coordinate 1,033,240 of CAVYVM010000009.1, read as the reverse complement.
ATTCGAGCGCCTCGCAGCTGCATTCCTCCACCATCGACGGAACTGGCTCTAAAAGACTCACTTGACCATGCTAGAGCAATCGCGATGTGCCTTACGAGAGCGACCGCATTGTAATTACCTTGTAATAAGTAATTTATTTAGTATTACATATATGTAGGAGTAAAGAACGATGAGGACCAAAGTAATGCCCAAGATCAAGGTTGCCGACGAGGTCTGGTTGGCAACGGCTCTGCTGCATCGTGAAAATCCTTCCAGGCCAGATTTCACCCTTAATGAAATTGTGGAACGCGTCGCAAAGGAGGGACATTATCGACGAACTGCAGACCAGGCGTCTACGTCCATGCCGCTCTCCACTGTGTCGCCAATCGTCCTCCGAACCCGGGTCGACTATCGCATGCTCTACGAGACCAGGCCCAAATATCGCCGCTTATTTCGCCTCGGAGACAGCTACGATCCACAACGCGAGGGAAGCAAGATTACTCCCGATGCGGATGAGATCCCTCTGCGTTATGCCGATCTCCTTGATTGGTACGAGGAGTGGAGCCGGTCCCAGGGGAAAGAGCCACTCGAATCCGATCCGCTCTTGGCCCTCTATGGATCGGGCAAGAAGCTTTGGGCCGACGAACACGCTGACGAATATGTAGCTCGCTTGCGGGCGGGTTGGGAATGAGTCGGGTCTTTTGGGATACCAACATCTTCATTTACTTCTTTGAAGATCATGGCCAGCAAGGCAAGAGTGCACGTGCGTCTGCGCGAGCGCATGCTGCAGCGAGGCGATCAGCTGATCACCTCGGCGATGAGCTGTCGGGCGAAATTCTCGTCAAACCTCGCGAGCGGCAAGATCTCGACCTTTGCAGACGAGTACGAGCGGGCGATCACCTCGACCGCGCTCGTCCTTCCGTTCGACCTGAACGCGGCGAGACGATTCTCAGTGCTGCGCCTCGATCGCTCGCTGCGAGCCCCCGATGCCATCCAGTTGGCGTGCGCCGCTACCGTCGGACACCGACCTCTTCATTACCAACGACAGCCGGCTCTCTGGCCTTAAGGTCGATGGCGTGCAGTTCATCGTCCCTCTCGACCGATCCCCTCTCTAGAACGACTGAACGTCCAACAAGCTACCCCGTAAAATCAATAAATGGAATTTCCTGTCACCCGCCTCCGGCGTTTACGGCGCACCGAGGCCATGCGCTCGCTGGTTCGCGAAGTTCATCTCCGCCCCGACGCATTCATTTATCCCGCTCTTTATCTGCCCCGGCGAAGGCATCCGGCGCGAAGTCAGCTCCATGCCCGGGGTCTACAACCTGTCCATCGACGAGGCGATGAAAGAAGTGGAAGAGGCGGCGCGCCTCGGCTTGGCCGGGCTGCTGCTCTTCGGGCTTCCCGCCGTCAAGGACGAGGAGGCCAGCGGAGCCTGGGCGGAGGATGGCATCGTGCAGCAGGCGCTGCGCGCCTTTAAGCCGGCAGCCAAAAAACTGCTGCTTGATTGCCGACGTCTGTCTCTGCGAATACACCTCGCACGGCCATTGCGGCGTGGTCAGCAAGAACGGCGAGGACTACGAAGTACAAAACGACCCCAGCCTGAGCCTGATTGCCCGCACCGCAGTATCGCTGGCCGCAGCCGGAGCGGATATCGTGGCCCCTTCCGACATGATGGACGGCCGGGTGGGAGCCATTCGCGATCACCTGGACGATGCCGGCCTGGAGCAGGTGCCGATTCTCTCCTATGCGGCCAAAGTGGCCTCTGCCTTCTACGGACCTTTTCGCGAAGCCGCCGACTCGGCGCCGCAGTTCGGCGATCGGCGCACGTATCAAATGGATGGCGCCAACCTGCGCGAGGCCATGCGGGAAATCGATCAGGATATCGCCGAAGGCGCGGACATGATCCTGATGAAGCCGGCCATGCCCTATCTGGACGTTATTCGCGCCGCGCGGGAGCGTCTGGATGTGCCCATCGGGGCCTACCAGGTCTCCGGCGAATACGCCATGCTGCAGGCCGCCTTCGCCAAAGGCTGGCTGGATCGCGACCGCACCATCCTGGAATCGCTCATTTCCATTCGCCGCGCCGGCGCGGATTTCACCGTAACCTACTTTGCCAAAGAAGCTGCGCGCCTTCTGGCGTAACTCCCCCTGACGGATTAGGACCAGTATCGGGACGACTGGGTGCCCCAATCCCCGATTTCCGTGAGCTTAGTGGGTTCCGCGCGCCTCATGCGCCTTTCCTTAAGAGGCGCACACGCCGTCCTGTCCAGTGCAGCGTTCAGGAAATCGGGGACTACTCATTTGCGAGATGGGATACCACGCTACACCGGCGGTTTTTCGCCCGATGGCAAAGCACCCAAGGTTCGCTCACCCAGGCTGGACGGACAAGCTTCTGATTCGAGTCCAGCGACAGCGGCCTCCAGCCGTCGAGTGAAGCTTTGCGGCTCTTCGCCCGGCTCCATGGTCAACGGCTCTCCCAGCCGAACCGCCACCGTCCCGCGCTTCGGCCATCTCTCCCCTGAAGCCGCTTCAGACCCTCCACCAGGATAGGCTGCACCGGCACTTCAGACTCCTGTGCCAGCAAACCAATCCCCGGCTCGAAGGGCTGTAACCGTCCGTCGGCGGAGCGGCGGCCTTCGGGAAAAACCAGCACGTGATAACCCTGGTCCATCGCCTCACCGGCGTGGGCGAAGCTCTGCCGCAATCCAGCTCCACGGGGCAAGGGAAAAACATTGAAGAGCCCGGTAACCAGCCAATAAGCCAGCGGAGTTAAGGCAGCCACAAGCGATGGCGCTCCGCCTTGCCGCGCCGCCATCCGCTCAACAGCTGTCCGGACATGGCAACCGCCACATGGTCACGGTCGTTGCTGCTCAGCGCGTAAAGGATGACCGGCACGTCGAAGGCAGTGAGATGGTTGGCGATCAGCAGTGAGGGCCGGGCAAGGGCCACCCGCGGGGCGATCCGAGGGGCGAGCACCAGCCCTATCAACGGACGCACCACCGCTTCCAGAAAGCAGACGCGAGCCCAGCGGATCGTCGGCCGCCAGGGCCAGCGAGGAAACACAGCCTCCTCTTTTGGTGGGCTCTCTGGCTGGGGACAGCAGGCAATGGCATCGACGCTTCTACCGTCCCTGAAGCCTCCGCCGGGCTCATGGTTATCCCAGGTGGAAGGCGGTTAAGCAAACCGCGCAGATCGCCCACCGTTCTTACCTGTCCCCAAACGGCATCGTCGAGCTCCAGGCCAAACCGGGTTTCGAGCGTCGACTGCAGTTGCATCAGGGCCAGGCTATCCAGGTGCAGGTCCTCGGCCAAACGGTCGCTCGCCGCCACCTCCCGTTTCGCCGCGCCCAATTGGCGCAACACCTCGATCAACTGGTCGGTGGGGTCCCGGCAGCATCGGTTCCCGTCGACAGCGACTGCTGCGCCCAGCTCTGCACCTGCCGCCGCAGGACCTTGCCGGTGGAGGTGCGGGGATACTCCGGCTGCGGCCAGCGCAGCCAGTAGCGAATCTGCTGGAATGGCGCCAGCTCGCGGTTGGCAGCATCCACCGCACCTTGCAGATCGTCGCTTGCCCCTGCGGGATCAGCACCGCGGCCGGCGTCGGCCCAGCGGCCGAGTCATAAGCGACCACCAGGCAATCCTGCACTCCCGGCTGCCGGCGCAACACCGCCTCCAGATCCTGGGGATGGATATTCAATCCTGCCGAAGTGACGATCACGTCACTTTTGCGCCCGGCGAAGATCAGCTCGCCCTGGGCATTGCGGGTGGCCAGGTCGCCGGTGGCCAGCCACCCCGGCTCCCGCGCCTGCAGGCCGCCGTGTTGCCAAACCTGGGAAGCGATCGAGTCGCCGCGCACCAGGATCTCGCCATCGGCTCCGATCTGCACCTCCCGGCCGGCGAGTGGTTTGCCGATACTACCGCGGGCGATCTTGAACGGATGGTTCAGCGTCACCAGCGCGGTGGTCTCTGTCATCCCGTAGCCCTGGATCAGAGCAAAGCCGATCGTGGTCCAGAAGCTTTCCAGGTCCGCCGGCAAGGTAGCCCCTCCCGACACGAAAGCCCAGAATTTGAACCCCAGGCGGCGATGCACGGCGCGGAAGCGCCACCACCGTTTCCCGATGGACTGCCCGCGGGCCGCGGCCAGGCTTTCGGTAAGCCCAGGAAACTCCCCCTCCAGCCAGCCCCGCATCAGCTCGAGTACACGGGGAACTGCCGCCAGAACCGAGATCCGCTCCTGGTGCACGAGCCGGGCCAGTCGCGGCGCCTGCAGGTGCGGATTGTCGGTGAAATTCAATCCATTCCGCGCCGCGCGACCCACACCGTCGAACTCGACCCAGCGGATCAGCGACTGGTCGACCCCGCCCTGATAGATGAGGTCCTGCAGCAATCTTCCGACCGGATTATCGACAATCGCCGTGACGATCGCGCTTTCGAGGCCGAAGCACCTCTTTAGACCTCGCGCAACGTTGTACTCGCCCCCACCTTCGGAAACTTCAAACTGCCGCGTGGTCCATACCCGGCGATCTCCGGGATCAAAGCGCAGCATCACTTCGCCCAGGCTAACCAGATCCCAGCGACAGCGCTCGGCAGGCTTAATCGTGAGACCAGTTTCTAAATCTGCTCTTTCCACTTTCGCCTTTCTGTGCCAGAACTTTGCTGCTCACAGCTATGCTTCCGCCGCAGTGAATTCTACTGGTTTCAGTCTCGGAGCCAGACCGTGAATGACCGCCAGCGCGATCAGATAAGCCGAACCCGCGAGAAAGAATGGCACCGCGTAACTGTGAGTTCGTTGCAAAAAGCTGGAGACGATTTTCGCGATAAACATTCCTCCGATCGCCCCCGCCGTACCGCCGATCCCAACCACGGATGCAACCATCGTCCCGGGAAACATGTCGGAAGACAAGGTGTACAGATTGCAGGAAAAGCCCTGATGTGCCGCTGCCGCAATTCCGATTACCAAGACTACTCCCCACATCGATGCGATCCTGGGCGCGAAGACAATTGGCACGACGCAGACAGCACATATCAGCATGGCGATTTTGCGGCTTGCATTTACGGTTCTCCCGTGTTGTATGAGGGACGAAGAAAGCCATCCTCCTGCCACGCTGCCAACGTCCGAGATCAGATAAATCACAAGAATAGGCATCCCAATGTTCAAGAGAGCCAGCCCATGCTGGCGCTGAAGAAAGTCAGGAATCCAAAACAGATAAAACCACCAGATTGGATCGGTAATAAACTTTCCCAGCACAATGGCCCAAGTCTGGCGATGAGCTAGCAGTTTGAACCAACCTACTCGAATTGACGGCGAGATGGGATCGCTGCAAATGTATCCCAATTCGGCGGGCGAACAGGAGGAATGCTCCTGCGGCCGATGATAGACCCAGAGCCACAACGCGAGCCATGCGAACCCAACGCTGCCCAAGAGAAAGAAAGCCGGCCGCCAACCCCACCGCGCTGCAATTAAGGGAACCAGCAGCGGCGTAGCAATGGCGCCGAGATTGCTCCCGGCATTAAAGATGCCCGTAGCGAAGGCGCGCTCTTTTTTAGGGAACCACTCCGCGACAGCTTTCAAGCTTGCGGGAAACACCGCCGACTCGCCTAACCCCAGAGCAAAGCGAGCCACGATAAAGCCGGTGAACGAACTGGCCAAGCCGTGAGCCATCGAAGCCAGGCTCCAGAAGGCCATGGCAAGCGCATAACCAAGACGGGTGCCAACTCGATCGATGAACCGCCCGACCACCACCATTCCGAGCGCGTAAGCGGCCTGGAAGGCAAAGACGAGGTTGCCGTAGTCGATTTCGCTCCAGCCCAGATCGTGTTGCAGAGTTGTTTTCAGCACGCCGATGACCTGGCGGTCCATGTAGTTCTTCATCACACCGAGCAGCAGAACGGTGCAGATCACCCAACGAAAGCGTCCTACGTGGCGGGCGATTTGCGCTGCAGCGCTCATCGTCGATCCGGGCTTAGATCCGGACAGGGATTCGGATCCAGGCTTCGAGATGGAAGGAAGATTCATACAGCAATTGCGGCTCTTCGGATTTAACGATTCACTCCGCTTGCCAGAATGCCACCATCGACTGCGAGCAGATGACCGGTCACGAAACTCGCGGCGTCGGATGCGAGAAACACGGCTGCGCCGACCAACTCCTCGAGCTTACCGAACCGAGCCGCAGGCGTGCGCATCAGGAACTCCTGCCCGCGCGGCGTTCCATCCAACAGGGCCGCATTCAAGTTGGTGCGAAAGATACCCGGCACCAACGCGTTCACGCACACCCCGTAGCGCGCCCACTCGACGGCGAGGGACTTGGTCAGCGAAGCAATACCAGCCTTACTGGCCGCGTAAGCCGCGACTTCGTACATGCCGAGTGTAGACGAAAGTGAGCCGATGTTAATGATCCTGCCATACTGACGCTCGATCATGTGGCGCCCAAACACCTGGCAGGCGCGCAAGCTACCATTCAGGTTCGTCTCCATGATGGCATTCCAATCGCTCTCGCTCATATCGAGAATGGGCGTGCGCTGCGTGATGCCGGCGCAGTTCACGAGGATATCAACTTTACCGAACTGCGCACAGACTGCTTCCAAAAGTGCTTGCAGGCTCGAACGATCCGCCACATCACATGTGATCGCAAGCGAACCACGGCCCGCTGCCTTGATTTCTGCAGCGGCGGATTCGACCAGTTCGCGGCGGCGTCCCGAGGGCACAACGTTGGCTCCAGCGGTCGCCAGACCCTTGGCGAGCATCAGACCAATGCCCGATGTTCCCCCAATGACGACAGCAGTTTTAGAATTGAGATCGAGCGCTGGATATCCCATCAAGTTCCTGTTTGTTGGCGTGGCGAACGATGCCCCTGCCTAGAATTCTACCCGGAGCGACAACTGAGCGTCGCCGTGAGCTGTCTACCTGGCCGCTTACCGTGCCGAAGCTGGCGCTGCCAAAGATGGTGCCGACCCCGGTGAATCGGGTGTGATTCGTGATGTTGTAGAGATCTCTTACGAGTGTCAGACGCACCCGGAGAGGGCCGACCGTGGCGTCCCAACGCGAAGTCCTCCCCATCACCCAATAGGGTAGTGGGCAGTTTGAAAAGCAGCGTGTACTTCTCCCGTCGGCGTCATCCTGAGCGTAGCCGCTTTTCAGGCGGAGCGAAGAGCCTGCCCTGAGCGAAGTCGAAGGGATCTCCCGCTTGACCGGCCCGGCGCGTACGCCAAATTGCACCACCACCGAAATTCAAAACCCTAGGAAATTCAAAACCCTAGGAAATTCAAAACCCTAGGAAATTCAAAACCCTAGGAAATTCAAAACCCTAGGAAAACCCAACCTAGATGGCTTCTAGAGGAAAACATCGGACCGTGAAGCATACAAAAGAACACCAGAAAGAAAAATAGTGGTGGCTCAGCTTGGCTTACGCGCTGGGCCGGTTGCGCGTGAGATCCCTCGCCCTGCTGGAGAAAACGCGGGGCTTCGGGATGACCGACGGGGAGAAGTGCACACTGCTTTTTCAAACTGACCCACTACCGATTTCTCGATGTCGAGTGGCTTTCTATGAGTACACTGTAATTCGTTGTAGGAGAGTTCCGGCGACCTTGTCCTTTTTCGAGGAGTGACTGCACACGGCGGCCCTCGCCGGACCTTTGCAGTTTGACCGGTCTGGAAGCTGTCCTTGGTGGCCGGAGCTCTGTAATCGGAAGTGCGCACACGAAAGGCAACGCAGCTTGCAGACAGCCGCCGCTTTGGTTCCATCTGAGGCCTCGCTCGCCCGCAAACTCCGCCTCACCGACTACTTCACCCTCGGCTGGGGCACCATGGTCGGCGTCGGCTGGCTCGTCGTCATGGACGATTGGCTCCTCCGCGGCGGCGCTCTCGGCGCACTCCTTGGCTTCGCCATCGGCGGCGCGCTGCTGTTCCCCATCGGCTGGGTTTACGGCCGTCTCGTCGCCGCCATGCCCGACGCGGCTGGCGAAATCGCCTATACCGCCGCGGCCTTCACCCGCCCCATCAGCTTCTCCACCGGATGGATGATGATGCTCGCCTACTTCATCGTCTGCCCCTGGGAAGCTGTCGCCGTCGGCCGCATCGCCGGCTACATCGTCCCCTCACTCGATTCGCTCGAACTCTACCGCATCGCCGGACGTCCGGTATATCTTCCTCATCTCGTCATCGGCCTTGGCCTCACCGCGCTACTCACTACGCTCAACTATCGCGGCATTCGCCTCAGCGCAACCTTTCAGAACTGGACCTCCTTCGGCACCCTGGCCCTCTTCATAATTTTTGTCGTGCTCGGCGCCAGCAAGGGCTCGCCGCGCAACTTCCCTCCACTCTTCAGCCACGCGCCTCTGGTTTCATTCCTGCTCGTGGTTCAGATCGTCCCCTATTTCATGACGGGATTCGAATCCGTGACCAAGGGCGCGGAAGAATCTGCTCCCGAATTTCGCTCGCAGGCATTTTCGAGGGCGATCTGGATGGCCGTTCTCGTCGGCATTCTCTTTTACACAATCATCATCGCCGCGGTAGCATTTGTTGCACCCTGGCGTTATTTGACCGGCGAAAAATTTATGACGGCCGTCGCTTTTCAAAACGCAGTCGGCTCGCGCTGGATCGTCAACATCATCCTGGTGGCGGCTTTGCTCTCACTCGTAAAATGCTTTAACGGAAACTTCGTAGCCGCCAGCCGCATGGTCTTCGCTCTAGGCCGCCGCCGTCTCATCGTCGAACGCGCGGGAGCCATCCATCCTCGTCATCAAACCCCGTCGATCGCGGTGCTCTGCATCGGTGTGGCAACAGCCGCGTGTATGCTCCTCGGCGACGCGATTCTGGTGCCCATCACCGAAGTGGGCTCAGTCGCCTGCGCCATCGGATGGGCCGCAACATGCGCCGCGTATCTGCACATGGCCCAGACGGGATCGCTTCGTAGCCGATCAAAGCTCACGACCGTCGAGTTTTTCGTGGCGACCTTGGGATTGCTCGTGGCCATTGCGATGATTCTGATGAAAGTAGTCCCCGCGATCCCCGGCCACTTCACAATCTACGAATGGCTCGCCCTAGGAATCTGGATCGCCTTAGGAGCACTCTCGCATCGCCGCGCACGAACTGCGTGAATCTGTATTGGTGTGATTTTGGAGGTGCGTTTGCGCGGAGCGTTTGGATGGAGCATTTGGGTGGAGCAGCGCTTCAGCGCTGCGCTAAGGATCGTCTCTTGATGGCCGGCTTTAGCCGCTGAGGTAACGATGCAAAAGGAAAAAGGATGAAGCTCTACAAACGAAATTTCGCGCTCCTGATCGCCCTGTTCTTCGCTGTAACACTGTCGCTCGCACAAACCACCGCCCCCTTCGACCTCGTCATCACCAACGGCCACATCATCGATGGCACCGGCTCCCCTTGGTACTCCGGCGATCTCGGCATCCGCGATGGAAAAATCGCCGCCATCGGCAACCTCACTGCCGCGCCTCGCAAGCGCACCATTGACGCCGCCGGCAAAGTCGTCGCGCCCGGCTTCATCGACCTGCTCGGCCAATCCGAACTTTCCATCCTCGTCGATCCCCGTCTGCCTTCGAAAATCTTTCAGGGCATCACGACCGAAATTACCGGTGAAGGCGGCTCTCCCGCGCCACTAAACGACGCCATCATTCAAACCGATCGCCCCGGCTACGACCGCTACCACATCACTCCCGATTGGCGAACCTTCCGCCAATATTTCGCGCGCCTCGAAAAGCAGGGCATGGGGATCAACCTCGCCAGCTATGTCGGAGCCACGCAGGTCCGCCGTATGGTTCTCGGCGACGACAACAAGCAGCCCACTCTCGAGCAACTCGAGCAAATGAAAGCGCTGGTGCGCGAAGCCATGAAAGACGGCGCAGTCGGAGTCTCCACCGCGCTCGAATACGCTCCCGCCCCTTATGCAAAAACTGAAGAGCTCATCGCTCTCGCCGCCGAAGGTGGAAAATTTGGCGGAATTTATTCCACCCACATGCGCGATGAGAGCAACTCCGTCCTCGAAGCCATCGACGAAGCTCTCCGCATCGGACGCGAAGCTCATGTCCCCGTAGAAATCTGGCACATCAAAGTCGCCGGCAAAACTAACTGGGGGCGCATGCCCGAAGTCGTCGCCAAAATCAACGCTGCCCGCGCAGCCGGCGCCGATGTCACCGCCGACACGTACGCCTACACCGCCTGGTTCAATTCTTTCTCGGCCTTCGTTCCGCCGTGGGCGCACGATGGCGGTGACGCAAAAATGGTCGAGTGCCTGAAAGACCCAGCCTCTCGCGAACGCATCCGCAAAGACCTGCTCACGCCCTCGAAAGACTGGGACAACGAATGGCAGGAAATCCCCGGCCCCGACGCCATCATGATCGGTGTCGTCGAGAATCCAAAGATGCTTCCGCTTCAGGGCAAGCGGCTTTCCGAAATCGCAAAACTCTGGAACAAAGATCCCATGGACGCGCTCTTCGATTTCCTCATCGAAGATCCCGATACCGGCGTCGCTGTCTTCGGCATGTCACAGCCCGATGTCACGCTTGCGCTGCAACAGCCCTGGGTCGCCATCGACAACGACTCCTCCGGCACTTCGCCCGAAGGCATTCTCGGCCAGGAGCATCCTCATCCCCGCGCCTACGGAACGTTCCCGCGTATCCTGCGCAAATATGTTCGCGAGGATAAATCCATAACGCTCGAGGATGCGATCCGCAAATTCTCCGCGCTACCCGCCCAGCGTCTTCGCCTCACCGACCGCGGCGTGCTTAAAGCAGGCATGTGGGCCGACGTAGTCATCTTCGATCCCGCGACCGTGCGCGACATCGCCACCTTCGACAATCCCAATCAGCTTTCCGAAGGCATGGACTACGTTCTCGTAGACGGCACGCCTGTGATCGACAGAGGAAAGATGACCGCCGCCCTCCCCGGCAAAGTCCTCCGTGGCCCCGGCTACGCCCCGTAGCAAAGATGCTCATGTAGGGAACGCCGCTAGGCGACGATGCTTATGTAGGGACAGCCGCCCTCGGCTGTCCCCGGGTGCAGCCCGGCGTTGCCGATTCTGTCAACCGGCAGAATAACAACCTGGATTGTTTGAATGGGGCTTCAGCCCCGTCCAGCCCCTTATAAAATCGGGGCTTCAGAGTGTGCGGAAGAGCAAGAATCTTCTCTTGCGTATGAAGTAAACTTCCGAATTTCAGCCGCGAAGCGGCGATAGAATGCAGCCCACGGCGCAAGCCGTGGGTAGGAAGTGGGAAAGAAACCAAGTCCCGGAGGGACGACATGAGTTCTCACGCACACTCTTCAGCCCCTGAGGCACGCCTCATTGCTTCAATCTCGCCTGCTCCTCCGGTGCCAACAACTCCACCCTCGGCTCCCACACGGTTCCCGTGATGCTGTAAACCAACGCCCCCGCCGATTTCCCCTCGCCACTGCTCAACTTAAAGTCAAGCGCTCGTCCCAACGACGCACTCCCGCTAATCTCATACGCGCCCGCGGAAGAAATAAATGTCCCGTTGTCGAGATCGATCTTTCCTTGATGCAGCCGCGCGCGTCCCTGCCAGTGCACCACTCTCAGCGGTCCCTCAGCGTTCTTAAACGTGACATGCGGCAACACCCCGTCTCGTAAATCGAATTGCAGTTCGCCTTCTGCCGATTGCCAGAATTCGCCGGAGTTCGCACCCGCTCCGCTGAGCCGGTAAGTACCTCCGGCAGTGCCGGAAACCCACGAATCCTGCATCGCATCGGCCACCTGTTGCAGCGCTATCGCCGTGAACGTTCCGCTCCCCGTGAAAACGGGAGGACTTACCGTGAAATCGCCTTGCCACTCGCCAAGATGTTTCCCGCCCATCAGCTCCGCGCGCAAGTCGGATATCTTCAGCTTCCCGTGGTCCAGGTCGAGAGCGGCGGTAACCCGCTCCGCATTTATATTTCGAATTTGCAAACGCCCTACGCTTACTTTGCCGGAAGCGCGAAGGTTCTGTAGAAACGACGGCGCTGCAGGCCCAGCCGAACTCAGCACCTGATACCATCGTCGTTCACTCGGCTGTGAGCCCGCCCACGCGCGAAGATTGCTCAGCCCCGCACTCTCCGTATTCAAATTGAAGTGGACCACGCACGCCCCCGGCGTTCCGCAACCGCGAGGCAAACTCAGCGATCCCGTCCATCGCGCATCCGCCGCCCGTGCGCTCAGCTTGTCGACGCGTGCCTCATCCGGCAACAAATGCAACAGCGCCGACGAAATTTCAATCGGCCCATTCACTCCTCGCACCGTGGCCCGCACATTACTCAGTTGCACGTCTCCCGTTACTTCCGGCGATGAAAATCCCGACGCACCGGAAACGTTTCCCGTCCACGATCCTGCGATCTCCACATTCATTTGCGCCGCGCCCTCAACCGTGGCCTTCAGCGCTGGAAGTCCCAAGAGGCTGGCCAATCGCAATGTTCGCGATACCTGCCCATTACCGCGGATCACCATGCCATAACCTGACCGCCCGATCCAGCCTCGCGCCTGTGCTGGCGCAGTCTGTCCCAGCGCCACAGGAAACGGTCCGTATTCCACACGCAACCCGTCCGCGACGTGAAAACCTTCACGCAGAAAAACTTTAGCATTCGATCTTCTTTCGTTCTTTGCCACCGCGCGAGCGTTGGAATCATCCGAGGTCAACACAAACGGCACGCTTCCCGGAGACACATCAACTTTATTGCTCGCAGACTGTAATCGAAGATCGGCAATCTCACCCTTGCCTCGAAACTCCAGCCCGTGTGTAGACGCTCCCAACTCCCGAACCGCGAAATTCCCTTGCACACTTCCTGTGGGGATAAGATCCGCCGGCAGGTTTTTCTTCGCACGCCGTGCCAACTGCACCACTCCAGTCATCGGGACGCCTTCCACATTCATCGTCAGATCGACTGTGTGAACTCCGGGCAGTCCGGCATCGCCGTGCAGCGTGATCGAGCCGTCGCCCACGGGCGCACTGCAAAAGATCTCATGCACCACGCCTTCCGCCGAGTTATACCTGCCATCGCAGTGTGCCGCCAGCCGCAGCCCTTCGCTGCTCGCGATGTCGTACCGTCGAAAGTCCTCTATCGACGCATCGGTGGCAACCTGCATCGCCGCCGGAGTTCCACCAAGTGTTGCCGAAAGGTGAACTCCCCCGCGCCAGCCCTTGTCGTTACCCGACACGAGTTTGGTCATTTGTCCAAGTTGCGCACGATCCCAATCCAGGCCGAACTGCAGCGGAGTCTCGCGCAGGCTTCCGGCGCGCTGCCATACTCCATTCATTCGCAGCAGGCCCGTGTCGCTTAAGTTCATGTCGGTGCGCAGCGGCTCTGCTTTCAGCCGCACTCCCCAGGCATTCTCCGAATCTTGCCACAATGCAAAGTCCGCATTCAGCAACGCATACGGTTTCTTCTCCTGCCCCGCTTTGAAATTGATGCGGCCAGAATTGGCCTCGATGTATGGGAACCCCGGCCGCGCTTCTGACTTCGGCTTCGCCGTCGGCGCCAGCGGAGTGCGCGCCGTGCGCTCCAGCAAACTTTCCCAATTCCATCGCCCGTCTTCTCGGCGCACCAGATTCAAGCTGGGTTCGCTCAATTCCAGCCGCGAGATCTCCAATCGTCCGCGCATCAGCGAAGTCAGCCGCACCACCGCCGTAACCTCCGGCGCGCGCAGCATAGGCTCTGCGCCGAACGCCGGATCTTCATAGATGACTAAGTTGCTGAGGTCGAACCCCGGCTGCGGAAGGAATCGAAGATGAACCGACCCAATGTCGGCAGGACGCGCCACCGCGCGGCTGATGGAATTCGTAATTCGCGCTTTCAGCCGGGACACACCGGGGCGCAAAAGAAAAAGGCCCAGCAGAATTACTACTGCCGCGGCCACAACTCGCCGCATAAAAGGAGAAAGTTTCACCGCACCACTCGCAGCGTCCGCCTCCATCGCGTCTCATCGAAGAAGTGCAACACCACATGCGCCAGAAAACCAATGCGGTCGCCGATCTCGGTCTTGCGATACTGATCGCTTGGAGTTTCAAACGACCAGTAGATGAACATCGGCCGCCCAATAATATTTTCCTGCGGAATAAAACCCCAGTAGCGGCTGTCGAGGCTCACATCGCGGTTATCACCCATCGCGAAAAAACGCCCGGGTGGCACAACCAAATCATCCCCTTGAATGTGCGCCGGCAACTCCGGCTCCCAGCATGGATACACGTTCGAACTCTCCGAAGACGGCACCGCGGGAAAATCATCGCGATAAGCATTCGGAATCGAATCCGGAGCGTGAACGACGTAAGGCTCCGTCAACGCTTCGCCATTGCGGTAGACCACGCCGTTGCGCAAGTGGATTCGATCTCCCGGCACACCCATGATCCGTTTCACCACATATAGCCCCGGTTCGCACGGCGCCAGGAATACCACGATATCGCCTCGCCGCACGCCGCGATAGGGAAGCATCGGTCCCATCCACGGAGTCTTCGGCGCAAACTGAATCCGGTTCACGAACACGTGATCGCCAATCAGCAGCGTGTTCTCCATCGAACTCGATGGAATCTCGAACGCCTGTACTACAAATGTAATGATGAAGAGTCCCGTCACCAGCACCGCGGCCAGCGACGACAAAAACTCGACGGTCGTCTCGCGCGGTTTCTCTTCAACCTCAATTTTCTCTTTGCCGTTCTTAGCCAATGTGTACCCGTCCCATCTCGCCTCAACCTCCGGACAGCTAGCTCTGCTACAACCGCGTCGCTGCAACCGTACCCCACAACCCTGCCGATACAACCGTGGAAGAGCGGCCCTTCAGGGCCGCGTCAGCCCAGAAAAAACTCGCGGGCTTTAGCCCGCTCAATTCACCAGCCGGAGCGTCCGATTCCACCGCGTGATCTGGAAGACATGCGTGATTGCATACGCAAAGTGATATAGTTTACCACCCATCGAAGACGGCACAATCCCTTCGCCCTCGCTCCCTTTCACCGACCAGTAAATCAAAAGCGGCCTTCCAATGATGTTGGCTTGCGGCACAAATCCCCAGTACCGGCTGTCGTAACTATCGTCCCGGTTATCTCCCATCACAAAATAATTCCCCTGCGGAACGATGAGATGTCCATTCTCCACAAGTTTTCGCATCTGGACCCACCACTCCGGAGTCACGCCCGGCGCAATATCCAGCTTCGGAAAACTGTCCCGGAACGCGTCGTTCGCCGGCCGCGTCAACTGTATATAAGGTTCCTTCAGCGGCGTTCCATTCACGTAAACCTGCTTGTTGACCAGCCGAATCCGGTCGCCAGGCACGCCGATCACGCGCTTTACAAAATGCAAGGCCGGCGTCACTGGATAATGAAACACCACGATATCCCCGCGCTTCACCGCTCGGTAAGGCATCACGTAGTCAGCGATGCCGCCTCTGCCATAGCAAAGCTTATTTACCAGCAGATAATCGCCAATCAACAGCGTCTTCTCCATCGACGGCGACGGAATCTGAAATGCCTGAACGATGAATGTGATCACGAACACCGCAATCACAATCGTCCCCAGCAAAGACTGCAACGAGCCGGTCAAATCGCCGCCCGCGGCAACAGCTCTTCGCTCCGCAGGACGACGGGCGGGCAAAGGATAATCCGGCAGACTCACGTCTGGCACCGGCACATCTGCGGCGGATTCCGGAACCGACACGTTCGGCACAGACACGTCCACCGATCGCTCGTTCGGCGGTCGCCCGTCTGCCAAGTTTTCGCTCGCGAAATTCATCGACTCCAGTCCCAGCTCCCGTGCCCAGCTCCAGTGCCCGAGCCACCTTATTTCTCTACCGGCCGTGCTCCCCGCGCCACTCGATCCGGCTGCGGCTGCGAAGCCAGATACGACAACAACTGCCGTGCCGCATCCTGCTCCGCCATCTTCTTTGTAGACCCTTGCGCCCGTCCCGCGAATTCTACTTTGCCGTTGCCGTTCTTTCCGTTCAGACGCACTTCCACCGTAAAGGTTTTTCGGTGATCCGGCCCCGCCTCTCGCACCAGTACGTACGACGGCTGCGGCATTCCCAGGCCTTGCAACGTCTCCTGCAGCGCCGATTTGAAATCCGACATTGGCAGCGTGCCGCCTTCGCGCTCCATGCGCTCCAGCTCCGGCCCCAGAATTTCCCGCAAGATGAATTCGCGGGCCGGTTTCATTCCACCGTCTAGGTAGATCGCCGCCAGCACCGCCTCCAGCGCGTCGACCATCACCGCGGTTTTGCTTCGCCCGCCGCTCTTTTCTTCGCCGCGTCCCAGGCGCAGGTAGTGCCCTAGTTCCAATTGTTGCGCGACTCGAACCAGATGACGTTCGCTCACCAGATGAGCCCGAAGTTTGGAGAGTTCGCCTTCCCGGAACTGCGGGAATCGTTGAAACAACTCTTCGCTGGTCACCAGCGCCAGAACGGCGTCGCCGAGAAACTCCAGTTGTTCGTTGTCGTTGACCGTATACTTTCTGTCGCCGCTTTGCCCCTGCGCTTCCAACTCCCGCGCCTGCGAACTGTGTGTCAACGCCTGCTCGATCACCGCCCGGCCGCGAAAGTGGTAGCCCAACGCCATCTCTAGCGCGGTGATTTCCCGTTCCTTCATGGTGATGCCACGAACATCAAACCCAGCCGATCGTCAGTTCTTCGCCGGCGCTGCGCCGCCCGTCAGCTGCGTCAAACGATCCCTTTCCTTCCGCGCGGCATCGCCGGTCGCCGTTCCTTCCTTCGTCAAATCCACAGCCTGCCCGGCGTATTTCAGGGCCTCCGGATACTTATTTTCCTGATCCAGCGTCAGCGAAAGCCGCAGAACCCCAACCGGATCTAATTGCTGCGGAAACGCGTCGATGGACTTTCGCAAATTTCCTTCCGCATCCGCCCACGATTTCGAGTTGTAATCGATCGTCCCCAGAATCTCGTAAGCTTCGGAACGCAGAAAGTTCTTGAATGCAGCCAGTTGTTCCGGCGGATAGCCCGAACTCGGAACGTCCGTATCCACGGTCACCAGCGCGCGCTGCGCGTCTTTTTTTGCTTCTCCCAGCCGCTGATCTTTGTCCAGGTCGGTCTCGCGTGTCCGCTCCGCCAGCACCTGCGCCACCGCAACCAGCGCCTCCGGGTCATCCGCATCGAAGCTCACAACCTTCTGCGCCATTTCCAGCATCTTGTCGGCGTTGTTGGCTTGCTGGTATTCGTGCATCACCGATTTGTAGAGCAATGGCCGCAGTTCGCTGTCCGGAAACTTCGTGGCGAACTCGCCCACCGCTTTCTCTTGTGCCGCCGGATCGGTCAATGCCGCCGCCGCTTTATAGGCATCGAACTCGGGTTGCGTCTTGGCCTGGGGCGGTCGCTTTCCCGCCGGCGCCGTTTGTCCCGCTGGCGGCGTCTGCGCCGCTCCAGCCTTGTTCTGCGCAAAACTCCAGCTTGATATTCCCAGCATCGCGATACTGACACCGATCATAATCGCCGCTCGCTTCATGCTCTCTCCTTAGAACGCATTTGGTAATTTTGTAATTTAGAAATTGAGTAATTCAAGAACGCTCAACCCCGCATTCCAATTGCCCGATTACCAAATCGCAAAAATTACAAAATTGCCAATCGCTAATTGCCAATTGCAATTCCCGCCCCTCGAATTGTACCCGCGCCGTCCTCTACTGCGGCTTCGCCGGAGGCTCATACGCTCGCTCCAGTCCACGTTCCGCTGCCGCCTTGATTTCCGGTAGTCCTCCGCCAGCGTTCAACGCCGCCTGGTATTCCTGAATCGCCGCCGTCCGGTCTTCTTTCATATCCAGAATCCGCCCCAGATATACGTGCGACCAGCCCAGCACCTTCGGATCCTTCGACGATTCAATCGCTTTTTGAAAATTGTCTTGCGCGCCATCGCGGTTTTTATTGGCGACAGCCACTTCCGCCAGAATAAACAGCGCCCGTCCCTGGTCTCCAATTTTTTTATCCAGCGCCTGCTGCGCCAGTTCCTGCGCGCCCTTCGGATCGCCCGCCGCCAGCCGCTTCTCCGCCGTCACCAGCATTCGCCGCTCTTCCGGCCGAGAAAACTGCACCAGCTCCGGAGACGTCGCACTCGCAAACTGTACCTCGGCAGCCGCTTTCTCTTCTTTCTTTAGATCCACGCCCTCGATCATGCCACCATACGTTGCTCGAATGCCCGCCGGATCTTTTTCGAACGCCACCACCTGATCGTAAAAATACCGCGTCAGAATGTAGCCCTGCTTCACCGCGTCGTCCACCGCCTGCGTCCGCATCGCTTCCACGGTCTGCTTGTTTCCGCTCGTCCGGATTTCAATCGCCCTCACCATGCATTCCGTCACCAGCAGCGAGATGTCGCTCTTAAAGCTCTCCTCCAGCGGCGCGCGCTTCACCGATTGCAGCAGAGGTTCCAGCCGCTTGATCGCCGTAAAGTGTTTGGAGGCTAGCGGATCCATCTCGTAATGTAAAAACGTGTGGCGTATCTGTTCCATCTTCATCACTGAGGCCTGCACCGGTTCTCTGGGTGCGCTCGGCGCCGGGAACACGACGACGTAATAATCCGCTCCGTAATTTCGCGCGTCCGTTTCATTTGGCGAACCCATAAAATCCAGGTAGATGGTGAACCTTCTTCCCAAATACTGCGCCGAAGGCTGCTTCAGATAAATTTCCGTATCGAACACCATCTTCGCCAGCGCTTCGTGATAGCGCTGCATCAACGCCGCGTAATCATTGCGATGCCGTTCCCAGATCCCGTGTATCCTGGCCTTGTCATAAAATTTTTCCAACAGCGTTCCAAAGCCCGCAATCATCGATGCATCTGGCGGCAACTCCTCCTCTTTCACTCGCGGCACAAAATGCGGAGGCCCATCCATATACAGCGCCAGCGAAATATAAGGCGACAAGCTGCGCGTCGTGTTCCGCTCCACCGTGCGCCCCTGGTAAAAGTCGCACAGATTCGTCAGCGCCTCTTGCCCTTCCGTCGAGCTCCGCAGATTCCTCGCCACCTCCGCCCGCACATTCAGCCGCGTCGCATCTGAAATATTCAAGTCCTGGTCGTAGCCGCACGCATTCAGCGCCGTCAGCACTGCGAAAACCGTCTCGTTAGTATCCAGCGAAATCGGCGTCCGGTTCGACGGAACAATATTGGGCGGAGCTTTCGGTTGCTCCGGTTTCGACGTAGATTGACCCTGCTTCTTCCCCGGCTGATCCTCCGTCGCCGTATCCTTCGACGACGATTGCCCCGGAGAAGACTGATCTTCGGGAGATTGCGCCTGCGGAGACTGACTTTGCGCCGACGGATCCTGCGGCGGCTGACCCTGAGTTGTTTGACCTTGTGAAGCCTGGCCCTGCCCAGCCGGCTCCTGCGACGACTGCTCCTGCCCCGCGCACACCACGGCCAGCAGCCCCAGCACGGCCGCAAACAGCGCACTTCGCAGTCGCAAACTCAGGAAACCCTCCACCGGATGATTGGCGTTCCAGGCGCTCAATACCCTCAAGTGTAAGGACTTCGACGCGGAGGGTCAAACCCGGTGCGGCGACATTTCCGATCAGAAGGTGAAACGCCCCCCCACGGTCGGAGCGCAGTTGTTGTTGTACTTATAGGGGACGCCGGGGCCGTGCGGAATCGCGATGGCCAGACCGCCGCTCACCCAGGAATACGCAATTCCGGCAAAACCGTCGAAGCGCTTGGTGAAGTGATGATCCAGATAGAGCGACCCCTCGTTGAGGGTGCCCGCGCAGGAACTGCGAAAGCCGGCTGTGGCCGAGCAGGTCGGCGGACTACGGAAGTCGTTCTGCCGCTGTTGATACCAGGAGAACGTGAAGTCGGTTTTGCTACGGTAGGTGTACTTCGCGCCCGTCCACCAGATGTTCACCAACTTCTCATTGTCAAGATTTTTGTCTTCGACGCCGCTCATGTTGTAACCGCCCTGGTCTGAGGCGCCAACGCCCAACGGGTTCGACGGATTGTTCTGCCAGATGTATTCGTAGCCGGCAAAAAACTTGACCGGGTCCCACGTATATTTGGCGGTGAACATCATTGCGTTGTTGTCGGTTACGATGCCATAAACGGTGTTGTTCGTGTCGATCAGATTCGTCCCGTTAATGGGGTTTGTATTGATGCTGTCGGTGGTCGATTGATATGACGCCGACGGACTCTGCGGCCCCAGCAACGGGTTCAATACGCTGATCGCCTGGTTGTAATGTTGGAAGACGAAGTCGGCGGAGAACTTGCCGGAGTTTCCCCCGAGGTTGAATCCATAGGCGTTGTTCTTCGCCTGTTCCGGCGTACAAGTCGCGGCAGTCCAGGTCGCAGAGGCCGAGTAGCACCCGGCAGAACCGTCGGCGAATTTGTACATCGCGCCAAAATGAACCGGGCCATAGGCTATGCGATACTTCAGCGCGTCGTCCCAGCGGGCGTTCTGGGTGTCGCCGCCGCCAGCCATCGTGCCGTTATACCCGATGTAAGAAAAGGCATAGGCGCCTCCCGCCGGATCGTAGAGCAGCATCGTATCGGTGCCGAGCGAGCGCTGACGGCCGAAGGTCAGTGTGCCGAAGTGTGTGGACGATACACCGGCGTAGTATTCGTCATTGAAGGGTTGGCCTGCGCGCGAGCCGTCGATAGCTATCGAATAGCTGCTCCTGGGAAGACCGTTGTTCGCGGTGTCGGTGGCCGACGCGTTGGCCAGCAGGCCGGACTGCGGATTGATGCCAGTGGAAGCGTTGAACACAACGGACCAGCCCGGCCGAAACTCTTCCTTGCCCCTGATGCCCACACCCGTCTGCTGCAGGTTGTTCGGTGCGACAAGGAATCGATGTTGATAGCCGTTTCGGTTCACCAGCGATTCGCCTTCATAGTTGTAGCCGTTTTCCGGTAAGCCGTGGCTGACCCAGCCGATGCCGACGTCATACGCACCGTACAGCGTGATGCCGTGCCAGGTCAGCGCGCAATCGGTGGTGGCAAACTCGTGACCGCTCGTGCAGGGATCGGGGGTCTTCTGAGCAAAAGTCAAGGATGACGAAAGCAAGAAAATAACAACCGCTGCGATAAACAGATAAGACTTGCGCATTTCGACCTCGAAAAATCACTCGGTTGGAATAGAATGCGAAAGTGTACATTACATACAATTCTATTGTCCAGAACTATACGACTTAGTCCGTCTTGCAATGAGCTCGTCGGCTATACTTATGCGGAATGCGACAGGGTTGACCGGGAATTCCGTTGTCGTTACGATTGCGTCCCGATGCAGAAGAAAGGCAAATCCGAAGAGAATATTGAGGGACTGCTGCAGCTTCGAGATGCAGCTTTGCAACTGGGGATCAGCTTTCCAACGATTAAGCAGTGGATTTACAAAAAGAAGATTCGCAGCGTCAAAACCGCCGGAGGCCATCACCGCATCCCGCAGACTGAACTCGACAGATTACTTTTCCGAACCCGGGGAAAAACCGAAAAGGAGCGCCACGATGTTCTGCGCCGTGTCAGCGGCCGCAATCAATTAGTCGGACGAATCGATGCAGTTCGCATCAGCGGCCTGATGGCAGAGATCATGATTTCGATTGGCGGCCAGCAGATCACGTCGATTATCACTGCTCGCTCCGCCCGCGAAATGCAACTCAAGCCCGGCCAGACCGCCGCGGCCCTGATCAAAGCGACAGAAGTAATGATCCTGCGTATCTGACATGAAAAAGCGATTCTTCATTTCGCTTCTGTTCTCACTCACGCTGCAAGCCGCGTTGCTTAAGTGCCAGCAGCTCACCATTCAACCCGAAGCCGGCAAACAAACTGTGTTGTCGAGGGCTGACATCGAAGCTCTGCCCCACAGTAAGATCACAACCGGCGCCCCCGATTCTCCTGTCACCTTCGACGTGGTGACGGTCAAATCCGTGCTTGAGCGAGCGGGAGTTACCTTAGACAGACTAAGCGGTAAACGCCTCGCCTCTTGTCTTCTAGTCGAAGCTGCCGATGGTTATCGCGTGGTGATTGCCCTTCCGGAGCTCGACCCTGGTTTCACCGACAAACAGATATACCTGGCTTTCTTGAAGAACGGGAAGCCGCTCGATGAAAAAGAAGGCCCATACCGCATCATCATTCCTGACGAAAAAAGAATGGCCCGCTGGGTCCGTCAAGTCACAACTTTGAAAATTGTGGATGTGAACTGACGATATCGGTCGAAATCAAAAATCGTTCACGATTCGCCGTGCCTCTGGAAGAAAAAGACTAGGAAAACAAAACTAGGAAAACAAAACTAGGAAAACCAAGGCTGGCAATAAGAATTGATGTCGGGCCGAAATTAAAAAATCGATGTCATTCCGAACCGGGCTAAAAGCCCGGTGAGGAACCTGCTTTCCCATTACTCCGTCACGGTCGCCCGTTGCGCTGAGAAGAAAATCAAGACTAGGAAAACCAAAACTAGGAAAACCAAAACTAACAATAAGAATTGATATCGGTCGAAATCAAAAGCGATGTCATTCCGAACCGGGCCAGAGCCCGGTGAGGAACCTGCTTTCCCATCACTCCATCACGGTTGCCGTGCCTCGAGAAGAAAATCAAGACTAGGGAAAACAAAGAGGCCTGGAGAATCACTAGTTTTAGATTAGTTTCTTCCTACCCGCGCACGCTGATCCTCGAGAACGACAGCACCGCTCGCGACGAGATTGGCCGCCCCATACTCATCGCCGGACGGAAGGTCGTAAAAATCAGCATCCTCTTTACTTCCGGCAGAAGTTGTTGCGACTCGCCGGGATCAGAAAGAATCCTGTAATCCTGCGCGCGCCCGGAGCGCGAAATGCGTTATTCTTCGTCGGCTTCATCCTCGTTTCCTTCGACGGCGCGAAGTCGAGTTTCATGATCGAGCACCATCTGCGACACGGAGCGGATGTACTTGCCGAGTCGCTTCATCTGCTTTTCGGTGTCCTTGTGCAGCGAAGCAAGTAGCTCCATGCTGTGCGTCAGAGCTTCAAGTCTTTGATCGATGTCCATGTCGTTACTGTATGCTCACCGCTATGCATAGTCGAGAACTGTATTCGCCCTGTTTTCATCGGGTTGCATAGCGCTATGCATAGATAATACGGAAAGCATGATAAAAATGCAGTGATGGCGAGAAAAAATCAGGCCGCGGTGGAGCTTGGACGTAAGGGCGGGAAGGCCACAGCGGAAAGTATGACCCCCGAAGAGCGGATCGAAAAAATGCGCCGCGCCGCTCAAGCTCGCTGGTCCAAAGAGAAGAAAACAACGAAGTAACGTGCTAACCCTAACGCGCTTGCCGAAACTGTCGGACGTTCCTACCCTTGCACGCTGATCCTCGAAAACGACAACACCGCTCGCGACGAGATCGGCCGCCCCATGCTCATTGCCGGGCGGAAGGTCGTGAAAATCAGCATCCTCTTTACTTCCGGCAGAAGTTGTTGCGACTCGCCGGGATCGGAAAGAATCTTGTAGTCCTGCACGCGCCCGTTCCTGTCCACGTACGCTTCAATCACCAACGAATCCGCGTTCATCGAACTCAAAGTCGTGCCGAAAACGCTCTGCTGCAACTCCGGCCCGGTGTTCAGCACCAGCGGCACATCTTCATTATTCGCCTGCAATTGTCCGGGCATCGCCAGGATCGCGGTGACTAAACCAAAAATCAACAGAGCGCAAACCAGCCCCGCCGTTGCCGGCACCATAAAGGCTTCCAGAGCGTTTTCCAGCCGCACCCGCAAACCTTCAAATCGCGGACGCCGCGTCTCCGCCGCCTCTCGCGAAATCGCCAGTCGGAGCTTCAACCCAAGATCCGCTGGCTCCTTCGGACGGCCCACGCTTACCAGCATCTGCTGCGTTCTTCGCAGCGACGAATATTCGCGATTACACTCTGCGCATCCATCCAGATGCTCCTGCAATGCCCGCATCTGGTTTCCCGTAACCGCCCCGTCAAGATATGGAGACAATAACTCCTTCGCCCCTGAACACTTGAGCGTAATGCCCTTCGCCGAAAGAAACTTCGTGGCCATGTGCTTCATGGCGTCACCTCAATTTCTCCCCCTCCAGCAACCTCTCGCGGCAAGTTCACCGCATCTTCCTCCGGGGCCATAAGCCCCCACTCCTCACCCGCCTCGCGGACGTACGGCGCCAACCGCTGTTTCAGCGCCTGCCTCCCGCGAGTCAATCGCGACTTCACTGTACCCAACGAAATCTGCAGCAGCTCTGCGATCTCTTCATAGGACATCTCTTCCAGATCGCGCAGAATCAAAGTCGTCCGGTAGGGTTCCGGAATCTGCCGCAGCTCCTCGTCCACTCTCTGCTGCACTTCTTGATGTGCCATCGTGTCGAACGGAGAATCATGCCGATCGGTCAATGCGCTCTGCATCGCACCATCTCCGTTCACCAAACCTTCCGATTCCGCTGGCTCAATCGACGTCTCATGCGCCTTATGCCGGAACCACCACCGCTTCCGGTTCGCCGCTTCGTGCAGCGCAATCCGGTAAATCCACGTCTTTAAACTTGACTCGCCATGGAAATGCTTCATCCCGCGGAAGACCTTCAGAAATACATCCTGCGTCGTATCCGCCGCGTCCGCCGGATCGCTCACCATGCGGTAGATCAAACCGTAAACCGGCCGCTGAAATTCGCCAATTAACCAGGCGTAGGCCGCTTCCGAGCCGGCCTTCAGTTCCGCGACAATCGTCGCCTCTTCAGCCCGTGCTCCGATCGCGCTTGCCAGATCTCCCAAGGTGGTCGCTCCCGCCACTATCGGCGTCCCTCGATTATAGGATTTTCCACCCCATCCCGCACCGAAAATCGCGCCGCCCCAGCCCATTAGCCTATTAACCATAGACTCCGTCCGCGTCTCGAGAGTTCCCGCAGCTAAGTGATTTATTTGCAATAACTAGGAAAACCAACCCCAAGAAACTCTGTCATCCCGACTGTAGCCGGAGAGTCAGCGACGGCGCAGTGGAGGGACCCGTTGTTCCAGCCCTCGCCGAGTCCATGAGCAAAGGAGAAATCCCAAAGTCGAAGACGATGGAGGAGCCTAAGTGAAACGCAAGACTAGGAAACCAAAGCTAGAGAAAAGCAAGACACTGAACTAGGAGGATCAAAAACCTGGACGAAACACCACCAGCCGATTTAAGCCGTACTCGCCGCCTTCGCCACCGCCGGAAGCTTCTTAAGAATCTCCTCCAAAGCGCTCAGCAGCTTTCCCGGCCCCTTATCCATCTCCAGTCCAGACTTCTCGAGAAACGCAAACGCTCCATCCGCCTGCAGCTTCGTGGCGTTCTTTTGCGACATTCCAGTCAACACCACCACCGGAATCCCCTTGGTCGTCGCATCCTTCTTCAGCGCTCCCAGCACCTCAGGGCCGCTCATCTTCGGCAGCAGCATATCCAGCAGGATCAGATCCGGCAATTTTTCTCGCGCCAGACGCAGCGCCTCATCCCCATCGACCGCGCTCGTGACGTCATAGCCCGCCCGAGATAGCGCCCGCTCCGTCGCCAGTCTCAGAAACTTGCTGTCTTCCACCAGCAGTAATTTGGTCATGCGTACCCGCACCTCGGCAATTCCGGATGTCGGTCAACAACGATCAAACATCGACCTTACTTACGGAATTCGCCATCCCAAATAACCATCGGCAGATTTCGCAGGAAGCCCAGCCCACTCTTCATGAGTGCTTTTTAACTTAACTGCGCATTCGCGATCCCGGCGGCTGCGGCTGCAACAGCCGTGCCACCAGCGTCGTAAACACCCGTCGCGCTTCAGTCTCTTCCTTCGGCCCAATCGTCTTTTCGATCAGCAACATCGCAGTTCCATGAATCACCATCCACAAGGCCATCAGCAAATCTGCGTGATTGTCCGGAGCCGGCCCTAGCGTTTCCAGCAGCTTTCGCCTCATCGCTTCCCGTGACGGCCGTCCCGCAAATCTGGCTGCGGCGCGGAAGTCTCGTTGATGAAGCACGGTGTACTCGTGGGGATGGCTTACCGCAAACTCCAGAAAGCGTTCACAACCCTCTTCCGGAGTAGGCGCGCTTTCGACTTGCGCCGCCAACTCCAGCCGGGTGCGCTGCAGCAGTGCTCGAAGAATATCCTCTCGCGTCCGGAAGCGCCGGTACACCGACGGCGTATTCGTCCGCGCCCCTTTGGCCACGGCCCGCATCGTCAGCGCTTTCTCCCCGCCCTTTCTCCACAGCTTTTGCGCTGCTTTCAAAATCAGGGCTTCCAGATCCGGATCGGGTTGCCGTGGCATCTCTTCTTCCTTCAGGAGAGTGAGCCTCTCTCCGCCTTGTCTACTACCTTATATAGTACCTGCAACCCGTTCCCATTCCTAAAGTTGCGTGCGGGACTCTCCATTGCAGATATGGTCTTCTCCGAATATTCTGTTGACATCGTATACATAACGCTGTAGAAGGTACGGGCAGCGGTCCTCCCCACGTAACTTTCGTTACGAGGCCACCCACGCCGCCCGATCGCAAGCGGGCTGCGCATTCTGACTTACCCCCACGCACAAAGAAGGACGGCGCAAGCCGTCCCGCGTCTACAAGCGCAGGGTCTTAGCTCTCAGGTCCTGGGATCATCTCTCAATCTGAGAGAAGGACCCAAAACCTCGCCCGAAAATAGTCTTTGTCATTCCGAGCAAGCCGGAGCGACAGCGACGGCGCCGTCGAGGAACCTGCTGTTCGCTTTACACCCCCAAAGGTCGCTCCTTCCAGGTCAACCCCCTAAAGACTAGGAACGCGGCTTCAGCCGCGCACCCGAAACCTAAGACCCGAGACCCGCCCAAGACCCGCCGCCATCCGCACAACTCCCGCCGTCTCTCCCCGCAGCAAATGCCACGCCTCCAAATACTCCCCATACTTCGACTCCTCCAGCTCCGGATACAGCCCCACGCTCCACATCCCTCGCACCCGCTTCTCCGGAAGGATGAACCACACATCCTCCGGAATCACATACGCCGCCACAAAATCAAACGAATTTTTCTTATACGGCCCTTTGCTGTCTTTCAGCGTGCAGGAATATCCATTCCCCTCTGGAAAGATCGTCGACTTCACCTGCACCCGCATCATTCTCCCTCCCGCCGGATACACCACCCAATCGTATCCCGACGATTCTCCCCACGGCCGCGCCAGCCGCAACCCTTCCCGCAGCGCCCGCACCCCAAAACACAACTCCGCCCACTCCCCCCGTTTCTTGCAATTCTTAATCCTCATACCCGCATTTCGATTTTTCCTCATACCACTCCTTATTCGATACTTGTCACAACAAAATAAGCTTTGTCATTCCGGGCAAGCCGGAGCGACAGCGACGGCGCCGTCGAGGAACCTGCTGTTCGCTCTAGCCCCAACAAAAAACGCGGCCACCGTGGCCGCGCAAATCTCGGAACCTACTCCAGCATCACACGCCAAAATAGAGAACGTCAGTCCCGCAAGTACATAAATCCCAATTGGGGAACTGAGAAGGCCACGCATAGCGCCTGTCATCTTGAGCGAAGCACGCCCAGCGGAGAGACCTGCTGTTGTAGGGACAGCCGCCCTCGGCTGTCCAGTCCGAGCGCAAGCTCGGAGGTGCTGGCAGCGGCAGCAGCGGGGGCACGAGTTCGTGCCGCATGAGCGCCTCAAAAAGAAACCGCGGCTTCAGCCGCGGAAGTCTGCTCAACCCCCTGTCATCCTGAGCGAAGCATGCGGATTCGCCCCACGAATCCGCATGCGCAGTCGAAGGATCCCTATCCCTTCAACGATGCCTCAGCCGCCTCAGGGAGTTTCTCCGCATCACTGCCACTAACGGAGATGCACGAGTTGACTCGGCCAATCTAGGTTGCTCGTGTGGAGCGGACACTCTTGTCCGCTGCCTTTGACGTTGATCTTGATTTTGGTCTTAATCTTGATTTTGATTTCGATCCTCTAGAATCGTGCACCGACCCCGTGCAGCCCCGTGGAAGAGCGGCGCTTCAGCGCCGCGTAAAGCGAAAAAAGAAAAACCCGGCTTCAGCGCCGCACGCCCAACCGCGCTGTCTTCCTGAGCGAAGCATGCGGATTCGCCTTATGAATCCGCATGCGCAGTCGAAGGACCCCTTTACCCCCAGCACCGGCAAAGACCCGTCAGGGAATTCTCTCCACTGCACCCGCCCCCCTCCGTCCGCAAATCCCGCAACAGCTTCTCAAACTCCCGCACATACAAATCATGGTTCTTCCACTCGCTGAAGTCGGGGATGTGGTATTCGCGAATCTCGGTCGCCAAATCCTCCCCTTCATCGCCGTCGAACAGCTTCCACTCGCGCAGCGCCTCATACGACGCCAGCCGGACGGGAAACAGCACGCGCTTCTTCTCCGCCACCTCCCATTTGCGCGCGTTCCGGATTTCCGTTTTCACCCACTTGCTCGACACGCTGTTCGGCGACAAGATCAGTAGCAGCCGTTCATATCGCCGGATCGCTTCATCAATCTGCTCGTGCAGCTTCATCCCACCCTGCACGTCATTCGGAGCAAACCAGCAGCGCACGACCCGGAAGGGCACGTGCCGCACAAAGCGCCAAATTAAGAGTCTCGGCTTCAGCCACTGAGGTACTCGCCCCGAAAACACTCCGTCATCCCGACCGGAGCCGGAGCGCCAGCGACGGCACAGTGGAGGGACCTGCTGTTCTTTCCCCTACGCTGCGGCCTGATTGTTTTGCCGTCAAGTTGCGGCAGACAAACATGGAGACACGGGTTACTTGGAGACTATCCTCGGCGGTGGCTGAAATCGTCAAAGTAGCCACCAACTGTCCGACAGGCACTGATCTAAAAGCATGTTGCCATTGACTACTGCTCATTTTGAAGATGACGCTTTAACAGCTTCCGAAGTTCGGATACGTAATCGTTTCCGTGTAAAAGTGCGCTCTCAATGGGCCGATATTCAATCTCGACTTCCTGCCGTCGATTCGCCAGAAGCTCTTTCGATAGCGAACGAACTCTTAAGGCGAAGGGCAGATTTTCTGGGGATAGAAGCTCCAGCGCCGTTGAAGTCACTGACATCTGGGACTGGTACTGCTGGCAAAGTTTTAGTAGCCCTAAGATGGCGTCTTTTTCATTGGACATTGCGGATTGCTCTGGAAACCAGTTAGTCATCGGGTAGCATTCTACGCCTTGACTAATAGTAGGTCGCGCATTGACCAGATTGTTGATGCAATGCCAGCGGCCATTGCGGGAGTCTGGCGGATCGCGGAGTTGAAGCGCACGAAATTGTACCAAGCAACCCACAACGCGAAGCAGGCTTTGTGATTGGCCAGTTTGCGGCTATGGGCGTTAGTCCGGCGAACGTAGCGACGGAGATGGGTACGAACAGACAAGTTGAGTCTCTCCACATGGCTAGTGCTCACAAAACGCGGCTCGGGATGTCCGCATCGGACGCTTGGGATCGTGTCTACAACCCGGCTCGTGGCACCGTACCAGTCGGGGCCAGTGATGTCGGGACTCGAATAGAGCTTTATCAGTTGCGCGAAGTGAATGTCCTTTCCGAAATGTGCATCTACGGCGTCAACATAAGGTCGGTGTCCGTCGCTGGTAAGCTGGAAAACACCCTGCGTCCTAGCGCGAAGATCACGCATGAAATACCACGCGGCGTGCGCGTCTCGGTCGCCAATGTAGTGCGAGATGATGAGCTTGGTTTCGCTGTCCAGAGCAAGCCACGTCCAAATGGTGCCCCACTCTCGCGGAGCGTCGGAGCGCAGCCGCTTTTCGTGGCATCCAACGAAAGAGTGCATTTTGTCTGCCTGTACCAGATTCGGGCGAATGTCCCGAATCGTATGGTCAAGCAACCGCTGGCATTTATGTCCGGCGCTTATCATCAAATCCAGGATCGTGCCGATGTGCAATCCAGTTATGCGGGAGATCGCACGCACGCTCATGCCTTCCATCATCATTTCGAGCACGCGGGCAGTGGCGTCAATATCAGTGTAGTGGGATTCGAGCCTTTCGACAGGCTCGGAGAAGGTAGCTTTGCAGGATTGGCAGCGCCAACGTTGGATGCGGCGCTTACCGAAGTACCCAAACTTCTTGCAGTCTTGGTGCTGGCATTTGAGGCAGGTCATGTAAGTTTCCCACTTTTTCTAAGCGGGATGACCTGCTACCATGAGATAGCGTCTGAGGTGCGGGTCGCTCCGCGCTTTGGATTAAGCGGTATCCACGGCTCGAACCGTGGATACCGCGTTTACATCTGCTGCTATGGAGGCCGCATTGCTTGCCTCCTTTCCTACTCGGGCCGTGGATTTTTGTGTTCGGTAGCCCCGACCAACCACGGCCCGTTTGCCCATCTTCCGGCAAAGTCATTTCTTGCGCTCCAAAGCGCGGCGCATGGCTTCCTCGTGCTTGGGGAATTTCGCTCCCTTCGTCAGCGGATGCTCAGCCGTAGAACTCTCTCCCGTAGGGTCGAAGGGAGGAAGTGTCGATACGGCATCCATAACGACCTTGTGCCAAGAATTCTCCACCGACTCGCCATTGACTCCGTAAAAAGCGGCAGCAATGCTGTTTCGCATGGGGGCAGGTTTCAACTTAGCGCAATATGTTGGCTTTCCTCCCCTCGGGGCTTTGCCCAGTTGAGCAAGATCATCACCTACGAGTCTCTTAAGTGCCGCATGACATGCAGAAAGAGAAATGTTGGATTCTTCAAAACTCGGAGTGTCCTCAAGCCGATTGCGAACCTCAACGGCAGTCAAGTCAGCCGGATAAATCCGCGTAAGCAACGAGCGAACAGCATCGGTCAGACTCGGAGTTGCGGAATCCACGAGGGCGATAAGCTGTGCGACCTTCTTCTGGCGGTCGGGAGTCAATTCCATGCGGCTTGAAAGAACGCGGACAGTTTCCTTGTCCCCGGTGATCTGCGCCGTGAGTAGGTCGCGCTGTAGAAGTTTTTTCTCTAAATCTTCCAGAGTCTTGTCGAGTGCTTTGGTATATTCGTCGGGAGCCATAACGTAATGAAGAATATAACTAAAGTTAAGTGCATGTCAAGGAAATTAGTTAACGAAAGTAAAGAAAATTCACCCGGCTGGAAAGGGGTATTGGCCGACATTCGGGCCGACATAGATCGACTCGAAGAACTCGCTTTCGTTGTTGAGAGAAAAATCGCAAGAGGGGAATCGTGGCCGGGAAACAAGAGCGCGGCGTCACAGCCCGCGCTCCAAGACGGTCGGGGAGTTTAGCTGTGGACAGTTCGCCAGCGTTTAAGCAGTTTGTAGTCTCCGGTTTTCCAGTCGGCCAGTACAGGGGTGATTTGGAAACACGGCTGAAGATCGAGAACCAGCGATGTTTTGTCCTCGAAACGGATGTCAACGGCGCGATAGTCCGAGAAGAGGGACAGTTCCACGTCGGCAATGATTTTGCCTTTGATCTGCGGGAACCTGAGAACGCGCCTGTAGGGAACTTTCTTTCTTCGGCGGGAGCGGGTAACTTTATGGTCAGCCATGTCGCCTCTTGTACAGGTGATTTGGTTAGGGCTGTATCCGTGTGCAACCACGGATGCGGCCCGCTGACGTTATAACCCTAAGTTTGAGTGCAAACGAAATGAAAAGTGCAGCAACACGGAATTAGATCAGTGCCGTCCGACAACATTACTTGACAAAGAGAGCAATTGTGTTATGCTCCGTCGCGGGTTTCGCTCCCCTTCCCCGCTGAAACCTAGACCCCTGGTTTAACCCTCCGATCTACCCGAATATAGGCGAGGTGTTTTTGTGAGGCTCAGGATAAGCCCGAAGAGAACAGTCGACATAAGCCCAAAGACTACCGTCAGGATGAGGACGAGGATTGTGGCCACTGGCGTCATTTTCTTCCTGATCGGTCTCACGCTCGTTTCCGAATTTGGCAGCGACATCCTGGAGACCGCCGGGGTCGAGTCCAGCCGCGCGTGGTCCAGGGTCTTCGAAGGAGCCTTCTGGTACCAGTCATTGGTGAAGGCAGGCAATCGCACGCCGCGGAACAAATTTGTGAGGATTGTTGAATTGCGCGAGCACCAGGGGCCTGACGAATTATTTGACAATATTTGCAAGCAGCGTCTCTTGATGGCCAGGTTAATACAGAAACTTCAGGCCGCGGCACCCCGCGTAATCGTGATCGATAAATATTTTTCCCTCGGTTCCTGCCCCAACCGTGACGATCAGGGGAATCGGGAGCTAGCTCAGGCAATCTCCAATACCAACGTTCCTATTGTGCTAGGCGTGCATACACTGAAGGCACACGACCTCGAACTTCAAAGTCCTCTGAGCCCGGTTGAAAAGAAGGGCCTCGAAGAGGCCCAGCTTGTCGAGGTTCCAGCCCTGCAATTCGCCGACGCCAACAGACTGATCGAATATGGCTTAATTAGACTAAACGACGATAACCGAAAAATTCCATTGGAGTGGCGCGTGTATCAGTCCCGCTCCGATTTGGCGGCTCCCGACCATCCCACGAAACTTCAATCGACTCTCTCCTTCGTGGCTGCACGAAGGGCTGATCCCGACGTGACGACCGTAAGCAGGCTCAACAGCCTGTTATCGAC
This sequence comes from uncultured Acidobacteriaceae bacterium, assembly GCA_963771965.1. Taxonomy (GTDB): domain Bacteria; phylum Acidobacteriota; class Terriglobia; order Terriglobales; family Acidobacteriaceae; genus Sulfotelmatobacter. The sequence continues at coordinate 1,000,856 of CAVYVM010000009.1, read as the reverse complement.
GGAATCCCATCCTTACACCGGCTTCCTTCAGGAAAATGAGATAAAAACCTACTCCGCCCTGGATCTGGTTTGCGGTCAGAATTTTCAAAACCTCGACGACTGGGAACATTGCGGGCCCAGCGATTATGGGAAGGAAGACTTACACGCCCGCGTCATTATTATTGGAAATAACAAGGCTGAACAGGACTATCATCCCAGCGTTATAGGCGACGTCCCGGGAGTGGTCTTGCAGGCAAACTATGTCGAGTCGCTTATGGATGATCGCTATCTCAAGCCTATCCCCCTGCGGTGGAACGTTGGAATCAATTTACTTGCTGTTTTTGTAATCGGCTGCCTCTTTCTGTTGCAGCCTCCGCGGAAAAATACTTGGCGTTCCTCACTGAAAGCAGTTGGTATTTCCTCCTCGATCATGGTGGTCCTCTGGGCACTGTCCTATTTGATCGTGGTAACCCTCGGATATTACATGGCGATCTGGTTTCCCGGACTCTATATATTGGCACTGTGGGCACACATGGGGATTGAGAAAGAAGAAGAGAAGATTGAGGCAATGGAGGTGAAAGGTGCCTAACAGAATTTTTCTGACATTAATAGTCGCCTGCTGCTGGTGCTGTCTGGTTAATTTCGCCGTTCCCAGCGCTCAAGCTTCGCTCCTTCACGATGCTGGCTTGTCGCAACAGCCGCGCCCATCTGGCCATAAATGGAAACAAGTAGGAAACGGACTGCTGCCGCAAACACACCCGGCGGCATTGTCGGAACTAGCGTGGCTGGCTCAGAGAAATTCGAGACCGTCTTCCGCCCCTGCTCAAAGAGGGCCACAACAAAGAGGGCCACAACAACCCCCGCGGGGATCTGCATCGCCGCCGCGGCCACAAAGTCATTCCCCGTCAAGCCGCCAAGCCCCGTCGCCAGCGCGTCCTGGAAGCCGCCCGAGTACAAGCCGCACGACAGTCCCTCCAGGCCGGTCCACCGGATCTACGATAGGGCGACGGGCAGCGCCGCCCAGTAACCGGCCAACTTCGCAGTCGAGGTCGGCAGCTCCGGCGAAGCCCCGCGGCCAGAGCGGGACCAAGCAAAGCGCAGCCAAGAACGAGTCACCGGGAAAGGAAGGCGGGACGACCGGATCTACGAAGAAGGAGTCACCGGGAAAAGAAGGTGGCACGACCGGAGCAAAAACGAAACCCGGTGGTCAACCTCCACAGGGGCAGACCGGCCCGCAGTGAAAATGGACTAGGCCAGAAACGGGGCGTCGTGATCCCGAGGGGACCGCTTGGTTGACCAACAGCATATTCCACGCAAAGGAGCCAGGCTAAAGGCGCGTTCAGACATCAAAAACAGCGGGCGAGGGCACCCACTCTACACGAACTACGTTCCCTCGCTCCACCCCGCCAAATACTCTTCCTGCTCCGGACTCAGTCGATCGATCTTAAGCCCCATCGACTCCAGCTTCAGCTTGGCCACGTGTTTGTCGGGTCCGTGGTGCAAAAACCATTTCAGCCGCTGCCGGATATTGACAGGGAACTGCAGTTTGCTAGACTTCAGCCATGGAAGTCCATTTCACTCCTGAACAGGAAGCGCAGCTTTCGGAAATCGCCCGCCACTCCGGCACCGACGCCGAACAGGTGGTAAAGGAAGCCGCTCTGCGCCTGCTGCAAGAGGACGAGCACTTTCGCACCTCAGTGCGAAAAGGTCTGGAACAGGCGAACCGCGGCCAATTCGTGGAGGAGCAGGAAATGGAAGCACGAATCGACCGCATGCTTGAACCTTAATGCATATCCGCTGGACTCCCGCCGCCGCAGACGATTTACAGCATATCTTCGACTACCTAAGAGAAACTAATCCCAGTATCGCGCGTTCCACGATCATGGAAATTCGGGAAGGAGTTCGCTCTCTAAAGAATTTTCCGCATCGCGGAAGGCCGGGACGCGAACCAGGGACTCGCGAATTGATTCACGGCCGGTTGCCTCATATTGTGGCTTATCGAGTAAGAGAAGATGCAGTCGAAGTGCTTCGAATCTGGCATCCTGCCCAAAACCGCTCGTAGCTGAAAAAAATAAACGGGGCAGCTCTCGCCGCCCCGTTTGGCTAAATGCCAATTGCTAACTACTGCCTTAAGTCCCTTCCGACCACCCCGCCAAATACTCCTCCTGCTCCGGACTCAGTCGATCGATCTTGATCCCCATCGACTCCAGCTTCAGCTTGGCCACACGCTTGTCGAGTTCGTCAGGAACTTTGTAAACCCGCTTCTCCAGCGTCTTGGCATTCTTCACCATGAACTCCACCGACAGCGCCTGGTCGGCAAAACTCATATCCATCACCGACGCGGGATGCCCCTCCGCCGCCGCCAGGTTAATCAGCCTTCCATCGCCCAGCAGGTTGATTTTGCGCCCATCCTTCAACGAATATTCCTCGACGAACGCGCGCGTCGTGCGCTTCGACGAGGCCAATTTTTCGAGTGCCGGAATATCGATCTCCACGTTGAAGTGCCCGGAGTTCGAGATGATCGCGCCATCTTTCATCAAGTCGAAGTGTTCTTTGGTCAGTACGCTCTTGTTGCCCGTAACCGTGCAGAACACATCGCCGAGCTTCGCCGCCTCGGTCATCGACATCACGCGGAAGCCATCCATCACCGCTTCCAGCGCCTTCGTCGGATCGACTTCCGTGATGATCACTTCTGCGCCATTGCCGCGCGCCCGGCTTGCCAGCCCGCGTCCGCACCAGCCGTAACCCGCCACCACGAACTTCGATCCAGCCAGCAGGAAATTCGTCGCGCGAATAATTCCGTCGATCGTCGACTGTCCCGTGCCGTACCGGTTATCGAAAAGATGCTTGGTGTCCGCGTCATTCACCGCTACGATGGGGAATTTCAGCACGCCTTCCTTCGCCATCGCCCGCAACCGGATCACGCCCGTCGTCGTCTCTTCCGTTCCGCCAATTACGCCTTCGAGAGCGTCCGTTCGTTTGGTGTGCAGAATCGTGACCAGGTCCGCGCCATCATCCATGGTGATATGCGGCTTGTGGTCGATCGCCGCCAGAATATGGTTGTAATACGTGTCGTTATCTTCACCCTTGATCGCGAATACCGGAATGCCCTGATCGCGCACCAGGCTGGCCGAAACGTCGTCCTGGGTCGAGAGCGGATTCGACGCGCACAACACCACATCCGCTCCGCCGTCGCGCAGGCAGATCGCAAGGTTCGCCGTCTCCGCCGTCACGTGCAGGCACGCCGAAATGCGAATGCCCTTCAGCGGCTGGTTCTTGATGAATTCTTTGCGGATAATCTGCAACACCTTCATCGACTGGTTCGCCCACTCGATCCGCTTCTTGCCCAGTTCCGCCAGTTCCAAACTCTTAATGTCGCAATTGATCTGTGCTGCTGTTGACATACGCCTCCTGTGGCGTCTTCACTGCTGAAGATGTTTGTTTACGAAGTTGTTGGTTACGAAGAGTAAAGATTACCAGTGCCCTGTCAGGATACACGATTCCGCCCCGACATCGAAAAATCCAAAACACCCTTAGGGGAATAGGACTTCCGGTGCATCACAAACGCTGCATTTTCCGCGACTGATCGCACCCGGATTATGTTTATCCTTGCCGGTTGTCATCACGAGCGAAGCGAGGGACCTTGGTTTCCGTATGCAGCGCCACAGCAAAGGGTGCCCCACCCTTTCGTTCTTTGAAGGGTGGGATTCCACAACTGTTTACACTGACATCCTCCGAGCCGCGTTACTTCCTTCCAGCGTGCGCCGGTTCATGCACTCCCGCGTCACTCGCCAGCTTTGCCGCCTTATCGGTCGCTTCCCACGTAAAGTCCGGATCGTTGCGGCCAAAATGTCCATACGCCGCCGTCTTCTTATAGATCGGTCGCCGCAATCTCAGCGAATCGATAATGCCCCGCGGCGTCAACTTAAAGTGTGCGCGAATCAAATCCGGGATGACGGCAGGATCCACCTTCTCGGTGCCAAACGTATCCACTCGTACACTTACCGGATCCGCTACGCCGATGGCATAAGCCAACTGCACTTCGCAACGGTCCGCCAGCTTCGCCGCCACAAGATTCTTCGCAATGTAACGCGCCATATAAGCCGCTGAACGATCGACCTTCGTCGGATCTTTTCCGCTGAACGCTCCGCCGCCATGCCGCCCCATGCCGCCGTAAGTGTCGACGATGATCTTGCGTCCGGTGAGCCCGGTATCGCCCATCGGCCCGCCAATCACAAATCGTCCCGTGGGGTTGATGTGATAGTTCGTATCTTCATCCAGCAGGTGCGCGGGAATTACCGCCTGAATCACGTTCTTCAAAATCCCCGCGCGCAGATCGTCGTTGGTCACGGTCTCCGCATGCTGCGTGGAAATCACAACCGCATCCACTCGCAGCACTTTCCCCTTCGCATCGTATTCAACGGTCACCTGCGATTTTCCATCTGGACGAAGGAAGGGAAGCGTTCCATTCTTGCGCACTTCGGCGAGTCGCAAGGTCAACTTGTGCGCCAACGAAATCGGCGTTGGCATCAGCTCTTCATTCTCATTCACCGCATACCCAAACATCATTCCCTGGTTGCCGGCGCCGCCGGTGTCGACGCCCATGGCGATGTTGCCGGATTGTTTGTTGATGCTGGAGATGACGGCGCAGGTGTTGCAGTCGAAGCCATAGACCGCGTTGTCGTAACCGATGGCGGCCACGGTGCCGCGGACGACTTGCTGAAAGTCGACGTAGGCTTTGGTGGTGATTTCTCCGGCGATGACGACCAGGCCGGTGGCGGTGAGAGTTTCGCAGGCGACGCGGCTCGCAGTGTCGTCGGTCAAGCAGGCGTCGAGGATGGCGTCTGAAATCTGGTCAGCGATCTTGTCGGGATGGCCTTCGGTCACGGACTCAGAAGTAAATAGAATGTGGTTCTTCGATCTGGATATGGCGGCCAAGATTTTTCTCCTTAGAAAAGTGCTGCAGATTTTACTTTGGCGAGACCTGCCGTCGGGGTAAGTGGTCGCTTAGGATGACACTAAAAGGCTACCAGACGGGTCGTGGTCACGCAATGACTTTGGCTTTGACTGCATCCTGTTGATCCCAATCGTGCAATTGCGATGTTGAATGGAGGGATCGGGGCATTGAGCGAACATAAACGTCAATGTTTACCGTATCGGCTGGCACGATTTAGCACGCTGGCATGGTTTTTTCCAGAATCAGAACATTGAAGGATCGGAAGCCTGCAAGTGATAGGAAACAGGATGAGATCGCCGCGTGAAAACCTGACCTAAACGGGGAGTAATCAGTGGGCCGGGTGTTAGGTGTTGTTCGGAAAGTGAAACGGAGGACGTAGGGATCCTTCGACTGCTTCGCTCACGAATACAGAGGCGAGGAGTTAGCAGAAAAGTAAACTTCATTGGCTGAAGTGGCGTTCTTAGTTTTTGCGCGTCGATGCGGCAGGCAGTGGAAAAACATAATTCTGGCCGTCGACGCTGCCCAGCGGCTAAAGCCGGCATTGAGAAACATGCCTCTTATCGCAGCGGTGAACCGCTGCGCCACCCGAGAACAAAGTGCAAAGGCGCTTTTTCCGCAATCCTATGGAACTTGTTCCTGCCCGGAGTTCGAGGATCAAAATCAAAATCAACGTCAAAGGCAGCGGACAGGAGTGTCCGCTCCACACGTGCGGGGCGGGGCGGCGAACAGCAGGTTCCTCGACGGCGCCGTCGCTGTCGCTCCGGCTGGCTCGGAATGACAGGTGTTGATATGGGGTTGAAATCAAAATCAAAATCAATGTCAAAGGCAGCGGACAAGAGTGTCCGCTCCACACGTGCGTCCGAATTCGGACAGTATGCGTCCGGCGGAATTTAGTCTCGAAAGGGCGGGAGCAGATGCGATAAGATGCTCCCGGCCCTATGAATCTTTTCCTGCGATACATTCCGTCGGGGCTTCTAGCGCTGTTGCTTTTCTTCATGCTCCGGAACCGGGCGTACAAGGTGTGCCCATGGTTCTTTGCCTACGTGGCTTTTGGAGTGTGCGCGGATGGTGCTCGATTTGCGGCTCACACTCGCCCGGACGCCTATTACGTGACCTATTGGATTACCGAGGCTGGCTACTGCCTTCTAGGAATCCTCGCTATGTACGAAGTTTTTCACGTGATCATTCGGTACATTGGGTCGCGCTGGTGGACCCACTTCATATTTCCGGGTGTCGTTATCGCGGGTACCTGTTTGAGCGTGGCCCGCGCTCATGCCGTACCCCCGCACGTTGGCGGGCTGCTCTACTACATAGTCATCGGCGAAATCGCCGTCCGGTTTGTGGAAGTGTTTGCCGTATTGCTGACGGTCATCCCGCTTTTTGGTTTTCGCAGGCACCGGTACGCTCTTGGCGTGGCCGCAGGGTTTGGGTTTTATTCCGCGGTTGAGCTGTTGAACATGATGAAATTTGCGGATTTGGGAGCGGGATTTCGAAACCTGTCTGATCTGATTTCAATTACCGCGTACTCTCTTGCCGTGTTGATTTGGATTTGGTTCTTCCGCGTGCCGCTAGAGGATGAGCCTCTTCCAGCTCTCGAAGCGGTGCACGCGCCCGATGCGCCGCGCAAATATCCGGGCCGATTGGAGAGAGTCCGCCGTCCGTTACTTCGTATCGGGGCAGGCCAGTGAGTCTGCGTGCGGGCATTCTTTCGCCCCTGCCGGGGCTTGATCCCTTTCCCATTTCCTACCCACGGCTTACGCCGTGGGCTGCGTTCTATCGCCGCTTCGCGGCTGTAACGGAAACTTCGTCTGCGAAAGACAAAATCTAGTTCTCACGCAGTCTCTCCGGGGCTTGCTCGTTTCCCTCGTTTTACCCACAGCTTTACGCTGTTGGCTGGATTCTTAAGCCGCCCTTCGACTGGCTCAGGGCAGGCTTTCGCAGCTGAAAGCGAGTATCTTTCCCAACGTTACTCGTGGGTCGGAGTTCGCACGCGGATTCTGAGAAGCCCCGTCCCGTGGGCATTCGGGGCTTGTGGCGCTGTCCGTTTCTTAATGCTCTAGTTTAGGAATTGATTCTTAACCTGTTGGGTGCGATCATCCGATAGCCCCGCACGTAACTACACTTCTGAGGGCCTGCCGGATTAGACTACTCTCTGAGGCGCTCCGGCGCTTCCCCCATAACTCAACAACTCAAGGAGAAACACTATGAAGCGAATTTTCGCAGTCGTGCTTTTGCTGTTATCGCTCGCCTCGGCAGCATTGGCCGACGGAGGGGGCAAGCCGCCCAAGAAAGGAGGGCCGCCTCAAGGAGTCGTCGCAGCCTAGCAAGAAATTTTTGCGGGACTAGACGTTCCTAAGGGGCACTTTCCATTTCGAGAGGAATCACACCCACTCGCCTCTCGAAATCGTCTGCCGCCTCACTCATCTAGTCCCGCTTTGGATGGGGCCAGCTCAGGGCGACACGTGAAGGGCTGAGACCTTCGCGGGTCGGTTCGAATCCGACTGGCTCCTCATCTGGCCGTGTTGCAACTAGCGGCCAAATCTTGTTTCAAATCCCACCAATTGAACTCTCTTGTACCACCGGTGACTCTGTACCACACGGCACGAACGGTCCTTGCACAACAGGCCATCCCGCGGCTTTTGGTGCCGAGTCCCGAAGGTTCAGCGCCTTTCGTACTTACGTGCCTTGATGTTAGTAAGGTGACGCGCGTTACGCAATGCAAAAATTTGGCACCCCCACTACACAGGCGTATACGGCGGTGCTTCCCTGGGATCGTCACGGGCCTAGCGGAATTCCTCTCGAAAGCCGGGGGCAGATCAGGTAAGCTGCCTCCAGCCAATATGAACGCGCTCGTGTGGTACGTCCCATCGGGACTTCTGGTGCTGCTGCTTTTCTTCATGCTCCGGAACCGTGCGTATAAGGTGTGCCCCTGGTTTTTTGCCTACGTAGCGTTTGGAGTGGGCGCTGATGTGGCGCGATTCGTGACTGATAGTCACCGCGACGCTTATTATGTGACCTACTGGATTACCGAGGCCGGGTACTGCGTCCTCGGGATCCTCGTGATGTACGAAGTGTTTCGCGCAGTCCTCCGTGTCCGCATTTGGTGGACCTACCTTATCTTTGCTGTCATGGTTATTGTGGGTGTTGGCATGAGCCTAGCCCGTGCTCATGCCGTGCCGCCACAGGTTAGCGGTCTCCTTCTGTATATTGTCACGGCAGAAATTATCGTCCGATTTGTGCAGGTGCTCATCTTCGTTTGGCTTGGTGCGCTCGCGGCGTTTTTTGGGCTCCGCTGGCGCCAGTATCCTCTTGGCATAGCCACAGGGTTTGGGCTCTACGCCACGGTTGTTCTGCTCAGCACGATCAAGTTTTCGGACTTCGGGACAAGATTCAAATTTTTGTGGGGCTTGACCTCAGTTGTGGCATACTCTTTTGCCGTAGTGATTTGGATCTGGTTCTTTCGTGTGCCACAGGAGGAAGAGCCTCCTTTGGATCCCAAGCTGGTGGCCCACTACATTGCAGTGCTGGAGCAGTATATGGGTTGGATGCGAAGGATGCGTTAGTATGATTTTTTCGATTGTGACGTGGTTGATCCTCTCGTGCAGCGCGCTGGAGTTGGTTTATCTTTTGTATTTGGCCTGGTCGAGAACCAGGGTTCCCAAGCTTGTTCTTGGCGATGTGATCCATTTCTTGTACCCGGTCGATTCGTCTCTGCTGGCGTCGTTGGTCGATCCCGCTGCCGATTTTGAATTGCGCTGGAACCTGAGTCCGCGCAGCTTCCGCGAGGAGCAGCGGCGGCGCATGCGCCTCTATCGCGAACTGCTGGGGCGCATGGCCCACAATTCGGCGGTTCTCGCCGAGTTCGACAATGCGATGCACGGCAACGTCGCCGGGCCTGGCTCGAAGTTGCAGGAAGCGGCGGTCAAGGTGCGACTCTACTGCATGTTCTCCCGGGGAAAACTTCGCTTGTGGTTGTGGCTTCCCAGCGCTTTCTGTGCGGTTGTACCTCCTAAGCTTGCGCGCCTGCGCATAGCTGCGGACCTTGATGGGCTCAAGGTTTATGAGGAGCTTAAGGTGGCGGCGGCGGAGGCGTTCGCGCAGCTGCGGCCGGCGGAGTTGGAAGCTTTGACTAACAATCTGTGACAGTGGGATTTCTTCCTTGCTGTCCCCAATGCTCATTCCTGTGAGCGGTCAAAAGAGTTCTTGCGAGAGAAGATCGAGATCGCTCCGCGGCTAAAGCGGAAATCAAGAAGCGGATGATTTATCGCAGCGGTGAACCGCTGCGCCACCCAAAAGCAAAGGCAAGGCTGCCACCAAGAAGCAAGAGCAAAGCCACCAGTCAAAAGGAAGAACCAGAGACCGATTTTTCCGAGTCCGGTGGACGTCGTGCCGTTTTTGGGCACGGGTTTCTGTGGTAGTGCAGTTTGGCTAACGCTCTGGGCCCGTGGAGCAGGAGGTCCTTCGCTCCGCCTGAGAAACGGCTACGCTCAGGATGACACCTGACAGAAGTCAGAGGTCGATAGTGAGTTCGCCTTTACTGATTCGTGGTGGGAGTTTGCGCAGGAGGTGGTTCGCGGAGGCCGGTGGAATCGAAGGTGAAGGTTTTTACTTCGCCTTCGTTGCCTTGGGTGGGGACGGTTTTGCCTTTGAGGGAGAAGCTGAGGCCGGCGGCGTTGCCGGTTTTTACGACGATCTCGTGAGTGGCGCGAACGGAAGTCCCAGCGGGCGCGATCAGGGTTTCGGTGGCGACGGGATTGCCATCGGCGGTGATTGAGATCCAGGAGGTTTCGGTAGCGCGAATGACGAGGGTGAATGTGGGCAGAGATTTCGCTGCGGCGGCGTGCGCGGCGGTCTTTGAAGCTGATGTCTCGGGCGGGGAATCGGCGTCGTCATCGGCGGAGTTGGGAGCGATAGATTTTGCAGACGCGGACGATGGTGCTGACGATAAGGGTGTGTTGGTCGTGGGGGACGTTGGAGTAGGGCTTTGCGTTGTTGCCGCGTTTGTCCCGGCGGAGTTTTTCGCTGCGGGCTGCTCGATGGAGACGGTGTGGTCTGGCGCGACGGAAGCGACGGACGGGTGCGCTGCGGCGATTTGCTGGCGGTGGCGGCGATAGCTCCAGAAGGCGAGAACGAAGGCCACGAGCAGCAACGCGACAGCGAGTTTCTCCCACGGGATGGGAGTGGAATGTTGGCCGGCGTCGTCGGCTAAAGCCGCTGCGGGATATTTCTTGGGGAAACGTTCGACGGGAGTTGCGAGCGGCTCGGACGGAGCAGAGACCGCGCGTGGTTCGGGTGGGCGAGCTTCGAGTGGACGATCCGTGGGTGGGCGAACTTCGCGCGAACGAACTTCCGGTGAACGATCTGCGGGGCGAATCTGCGCGGGAATTCTTGCGGTGGCGATGGCGGGCTCGGTGCGATTCGTGGCAGAGGTGCGAGGATTCGGGAGAATCTCCTGGGGCGGAACCTGACTGCCGTTCAGGGCGGCGAGATAGTCGGCGATGGCCTCCTGTTCGTCGAGGCCGACGTGGCGGGCGTAGGCGCGAACGAATCCTTTATTGAAGACGCCGCCGGGAAGCTGGTCGAAGTGTTCTTCTTCGAGGGCGCGGAGCATGCGGGTGCTGATTTTTGTGGTGTTGGAAATGGCGTCGAGTTCGATGCCGCGCTGTTCGCGCTGTTTGCGAAGTTTTTCCCCGAACGCGCCCAAGTGGTGACTCCGGCAGGCGGGGTCTGCGTCCCACCCGCATCGAGATGCGGATTCATCATAGGCGAAGGCGGGCGCGGACGCCACAGGACAATAGCAGCCTGCGATCGTTAAGGTCCGTTCGAAATGACATCCGAGCTTCGGCGAGCCGCTAAAAAAGCAGGTTCCTCACCGGGCTTTTCGCCCGGTTCGGAATGACATCGACTTTTGATTCTTGCTTTCGGTCTTGGTTTTCCTAGTCTTGATTTTCTTCTCAAGGGCTGAAGCTTTGTTATGAGTTAGAGGGTGGTTATCGCAGCGTTTGAAGCGCTGCGCCACCCACCTCGATCGTTGGGTCCCTTACTGAGGTTTGTCTTGGAGCGTTATGGCCAGGGTGGCAGTGCAGGTTTTGGCGGGGTCGACGAAGGCAGAGCCTTCGCGGTTGGCGGCGGAGGCGCGGAAGAAGAGGCCTTGCTTGGTACGGTCGGGAAGTCCGGTGAAGCGGGCTTTTCCGTCAGAGTTGGTGCCGATTTCGAGGTCGAGCTTGCGGGCGTACATGAATCCGTAGGCGATGTGGACTTTGATGGTGGCGGCATAGACTGGGGCGCCGGAGGGATCGGTGATGGTGAAGTCGGCGGAGCAGGGGCCGATGGCTCCGTCGATGACGGGGACGGATTTGGGGTCGACCGGGGAGGCGTGGGCGAGGGTTGCGAGAAGGATGGCGCAGAAGGTGAGCGGGAGTAGATTTGATGTTCGCATACTTAGTTAGAGTACGCTTCCGGGCAACTGGCGGTGAGGAGTTCTTGCTGCATCGGTTGCATTGCTGTCGAGCTTCGCTCGATTGGACGGCCGAGGGCGGCCGTCCCCACATGAGCATGTTTGGTTGATCCATTTTTGCTTGGTAACTCAGGGCGGTTGGGGCTTCTTCGGGACAGCAGGTTTCTCCACTTCGCCGTCGCTGTCACTCCGGCTTCGGTCGGAATGACAAGCGAAGTTTGGATGCCTTTCGTGAGGAGCTAAGGGCTGCATCCCGTTAGCTTTGGGGGTTCTGGTTACCAACGTTCATTGCCCGGGGCGCGGGGCGAACCTATAATTTTTGGAACTGTCACCCGTCTACGCATGGGCCGTTAATTAGAAACTTCGTGCTTCGAAAATCGTGTTTCGAAAGGCGCTTGGAGAACCGCTCGAACGGGGCGGCGAGCAGCTTTCGAGAGCGAATTTTCGGAGATCAGGTTGCTGAAGAGTCGTTGTTGACGATCGTTGTTGCAAACGTGTTGGAGACCAAGGAATCCGGATGTCCCAAGCGACCGGCACTCAACTAACCCGACAAAGCCAGGAGCTGAATATTTTCCACGACGTGGCGAAGGCGCTCACATCGTCGCTGGACCTGGATTCGATTCTGCAGACCATCATGGAGAAGATGGCGGAATATTTTCGTCCGGATACGTGGTCGTTGCTGATGGTGGACGAAGCGCACGATGAAATGTACTTTGCGATTGCGGTGGGGGCGGCGGCGGAGAAGCTGAAGGACATTCGATTGAAGGTGGGCGAGGGGATCGCGGGCTGGGTGGCGAAGCACGGCGAGTCGGTGATTTTGGCGGATGTGGAGAGCGATCCGCGGTTTGCCAGGCGCATCGATGAGGCGACGCAGTGCGAAACGCGGTCGGTGATTTGCGTGCCGCTGCGGTCGAAGTTGCGGGTGCTGGGTGTGATTCAGTTGGTGAATGTCGACATCGCGCAATTCAACGAGCAGGAAGTATTTTTTCTGCAGTCGCTATGCGATTACGCGGCCATCTCGATTGAGAACGCGCGCTGGGTGGAAAAGATCCAGGAGTTGACGATCACCGATGACTGCACTGGACTTTATAACGCACGGCATTTGTACAAGACGCTGGAGACGGAGGTTTACCGGTCGTCGCGCTTTGCTTATGAATTCAGCGTGCTGTTTATCGACCTTGACCATTTTAAGTCGGTGAACGATACGCATGGGCATTTGGTGGGGAGCAAGTTGCTGGCGGAAATAGGATATCTGGTGAAGGCGCAGCTGCGGTTGATCGATTTTGCCTTTCGATATGGCGGTGACGAATTTGTGGTGCTGCTGCCGCAGACCAGCAAAGACCAGGCGCTGGTGGTGGCGAAGCGGTTGCGGGATGCGCTGCGGGCCAGCAGCTTTTGCCGCACCGAGGGATTGGATTTGAATGTTCGAGCTTCGATTGGGCTGGCGACTTATCCGCACGACGCGCGCGATGCGCATGACGTCATCCGGCAGGCCGACGAGATGATGTATCTGGTAAAGAATACGACCCGCGATAATATTGGAGTGGCGCAGCGGGGAGTGATGAAGTAGGGATTGAGTCATTAGTGATCGGGTCGTTGAGTGATTGAAAGGCAGTGTGGATTTTCAATCATTCCAACCTCTATTGACCCACAACGAATCAGGCTAGTCGGGGCAGGTTCCGTCCAAGTATCCGGTTGCGGATGAGATGTACCACCACGCTTCGCCGGGATGAATCTTGCAATATTTTTTGATCCAGTGATTCGCACGGCGGTTGGCGACGGCGTTTCCGATGGCGTGCCCGACCTGATACCCCTGTTGATAGATTTGGACTGTATCTGGCCGTTGCGGTTGTGGCTGGGTTGCGCTCGTGCAGTTTAGCGAATTGCTGCTCGTCAGACAGTTGGCTGGTGTGGGCGAATTTTGGGCGGTTGCCACAGTGGCGAAAAGTAAGACGATGGTGGCGGTTTTCATATGGATTCTCTGTGCAAGTGTAGGGAGTTTGAGGGAGAGTTTTAGAGTACGTCGGTGGGGCGTCCGAAGTTTAGGGATTGAGCGATCGGGTCATTGAGTCATTGAAGAATGTGGATTTTCAATCGCTCAATCGTTAGATCGCTGAAATTTGTTCCTTTCGTTTCAGGCGTCCCTCCGGGACGCGGTTCATTGTCTGCCTGTCCACCCGGCGTTGAAACGCCGGGCTATTGTCGGTCGTCCCTCCGGGACTCGTTGATTCAACCTCACTCCTAATCTACATGCCCGAGCTTAGGCACTAGAAGCGACATCATATGATGCTATAATCAGTGCCTGGAGTTCTTATGAGAACAACCCTTGCGCTGGATGACGATCTCGTACGCATTGCCCAGGAGTTCACCGGGGTAGAAGAGAAAGCGGCGTTGGTGCGGGAGGCGCTTAAGGCCCTCATCGAGCGGGAGAGTGCGCGCAGATTGGCCTCCCTAGGAGGGGCAATGCCGGGATTGAAGAATATTCCGCGCCGCAGGATGAGGCGGAAGTGATTCTCGCCGACACGTCGATTTGGATCGACCACCTCCGTTCGGGAAACAAAGAAATGAGCGAGCATCTTCAGGAGGGGCGGATTGTGATCCATCCCTTCATCATCGCGGAGCTTGCCCTGGGATCGTTGCGGAAACGTGCGCCAACGCTGGCGCTGCTGGATCAGTTACCGCAGGTGCGAATGCCGCAACTGGCGGAGGTGCGGCTGATGATTGAGGTTCGTGGCTTGTATAGCCTGGGCATTGGCTTGATCGATGCTCATTTGTTAGCGTCCGTCTTTATCAATTCGCCCACGCTTTTATGGACACGAGATAAGTCGCTGCGCAAGGTCGCAGAGTCTTTTGGTATTCACGCCAGCCTGGCGTAGGGCCATTGAGCGATTGAGTCATTGAGTGATCGGGTCATTGAGTCAATTGCAGGATGTGGATTTTCAGTCGCCCGATCTTTTTCTGGCGTCCCTCCGGGACGCGGTTCAATATCTCGCTGCCTGACCCGGCGTTGAAACGCCGGGCTATTATCGGTCGTCCCTACGGGACTCGTCGCTTCGCGAATTGGGTGATTGGGTCATTGAGTGATTCGAAGAATGTGGAGGTTCAATCGCTGAATCACTCGATGACTCAATCGCCAGATCGCTCAATTGCTCTTTTCTTTCGGCTGCTGCGGTGCTGCGGGCTTGGCTTCTGGTTTTGCTTCCGGTTTCCAGGGGTTGGCGTTTGGGGGAGCGTTCGGGTTTACAGCGAAGTCCCAGACATAGAGGTTCATGCCGTCTTTTCCCTTGCTCTCGATCACGGCGTACTCGCCGGGGGTGAGAGGCTCGGTCGGAGTTAGTTTCAGCCAGCCGCCGCTTACTTTGTCGATGGTCGATTTCACGGAGCTCTGCTGCTGAGTAATTTTGCCGGTGGCGCTGCGCTTGAAGTCGCCGAGGATGCGCTTGCCGCCTTTCACCTGAACCCGCACGATGCGGAAACGATCGAAGGGCACGATTGCCTGCACGGGTTGCTGCGGCTGTTCGGGACGCTGCGCTTGCGGACGCGGGGCGTCGAGGCTGGGCTGGCTCGGCTTCGAGGAAGCGGTTTCGCCGGGCGGCGGCTGGTTGAGAGATGGGTCGTCCTCGAGATTGATGTAGATGGAAGGGACGGCGACGTGGGCGCGGAGAGTGGCGTGTTCGCCATCGAGTTCGACGATCTGCTTGTTGCCGGCAATGGGATTCAGAGCTCCGCGAATGAGGTTGCCGCGAGTGTTGGGATTGATGTCGCCTTCGGCTTGCTGCATCTCGTCGATTTGCGGCTCGCCCTTGAAAGTGTCGAGCAGGTAGACGCCTGAATCTTCGGGTAGGCGCAGTCCGGGAGCGACCTGAGGAAGACGGGCGCGGTCGGCTTCGCGGTCGGCCTCGGTTTCTTTGTCGATGAGGGCGGCCTCGGGGATTTTGGGCGGTGCGGAGCGCTCTTTCTCGAATTTTTCGGTGGCGGGCCAATCGACCAGCGATGAGGGAAGTTCTTCCCACTCATCGCGCTCTGCGCTGAGGTAGCGAACGCGATCGCCTTTCACTTCATACTTGGTGACGGATTGGTAGGAGCCGTCTTTGAGGATGAGGCGGTGGGCCATCTCCTGGGCGTGGGAATGAAAAGCTAGAGTTAAAGTAAAGACGCACAGAGCGGCGGTGAGGAGTGTGCGATCTAGCAGCGGTGAGGTTGTGATCATGCGAGTCATACGTCTACTTGGATGCGCGGGTTTCGATTGTCTTTAACTATTATCGATCCAGATGGGATCGGTCTGCCAACTAGCGCCGGGGTTGTGAGCGCTATCGCCTGATTTCAGCAAGTTGCTATGTAATACCTGCTAATAAGGCGGATAATTCCAGGTGGACACTTACGTATTGACCTGTGATGCGCGACAAAATTATAACGCTGGTTTGGGCGATTGCTGGGTTGATTGCACTTGGCCCCGCAATGTGTTTCCTCTCCCTAGGTGTCCTCTTCTCGCTCAGGTTCCTGGCGGACCTGCCTAAGACGCTTGCAAATCCAGATGGGTATACGCTTCTCTTTATTGCCCGGACAGTGAGTGAGACAGTCGGCGGGTGCGCCGGACTAGTTGCTGCTTGGATGGGAATACTGATTCCGAAAGAATTGAAAATCCGTCCAAACCTAAAACGAATTTTCCTCGTCTTTGCATGTGCTGGTGTCGCTGCGATGTGGGGATATATTCCAGAGGAAGGGTGGCGACACCTGACGCTCGCCCGCCAATGGATAATGCTGGGGCCTGTATTAGTAGGGCTCTGCGGTCTGTACCGAGTGTTTTGGGGCAAGTTGTCCATTGACCCGACGGCCAATTCCCAAGGGGTGTAATCGCCTGATTACAGAATCCGTGGCCCGGTCACTTTCCCGAGTCGGTGCTCGCTCGTCTGGGTCGCGCAAAACGCAGGAGTAACCAAATCGAGGCGAACTCAATCACGACAAAACCGAATCCAAAATCCCCAGTTATGCCCTTCGGATTCCTGCTCCAGAGATAGACTGTCCCGGCTAACAGCAGACAGTGAAGTGCGACGACCGTGATGACAATCTTAGTCATCGGTGGCTTGCGAACGGCACCTGAAGAAACGGCAACCCAAATAAAGAGGCCCACAGGAAAACAGCAAAGCAACGAGAATTCCCAGATGATTCCAAAGATGTTGGGCCAACGGACCATAAAAACCAGAACGGCCAAGAAGCCAAGAGCTACGCCCCACGTTCGCTTCTGAGTGAACGCGTCTCGAATCTCCGGAAAAGGACCACCGTGTGTAAGACGCGCGATTTCAGGCATACGCCTCTTCCTCCATTCTAGTGAAGATTATAGTCGGGGCGTGGGGCGCATTTGGTGAAAAATCGCCATTACACGCATTGACGAGTGCGAGCGAAACGCCCTAACAGTGGGGAGACTCTGGTCATGCGAGTGTCTAGTGGGATGCGCGGGTTTCGATTGTCTTTCACTATTAACTTTCACTATAACTATTATCGATCCAGATGGGGTGTATCCGCCAACTAGCGCGCGGAGTTGTTGCTTCACGGTCCGATGTTTTCGTCTAGAAGCATCTTATGTTGGGGTTTCCTAAGGTTTTGAATTTCCTAGGGTTTTGAATTTCGGTGATTGCGGAAAGGAAATCCTAAGACGTTTAAGTGCGGTACGGGTTATAGGGATCCTTCGACTGTGCATGATTGTCCTTCGGACAATCATGCTTCGCTCAGGATGACAAGTGGTGCAATTTGGCGTACGCGCCGGGCCGGTCAAGCGGGAGATCCCTTCGACTTCGCTCAGGGCAGGCTCTTCGCTCCGCCTGAAAAGCGGCTGCGCTCAGGATGACGCCGACGGGGGAAGTGCATGCTGCTTTTCAAACTGACCCACTACCGTGCTGTGGCCTGATTTCGACAGTCGGCCTGCATGGCCGTATAATTGCCCTTGTCGTCAAAAGTGAAATCAGTGGGGAACCAAGCGTCAAACCTTGAGAATCGAGTAGAGGAGCGGTTCGGGGTTCTTCCCAATTTTTTCCGTCTCGCACCTGAGACTCCCGAGATTATTGAGAAACTGTGGGGATTTGCACAGGCTGCCTATCTCGACAATCCTCTGCCTTCCGTTTTTAAGGAGCGGCTTTTCGTCCACCTGTCCCGCTTCTGCGCCGTCCGCTACTGCATTGCTCGTCATGTTGGTTTCCTGGTGGGGCTTGGCCATCCCGCTGGCGATCGGACGGTGCGTGTGCAGAGTGTCACAGAGGTCGTTGAACTCCTTCGCCGACCCTTTCCACGCGGACAAGAACTTCAATCTCGTCTATCGCTGTGTGCATCCTGCCCCGCACCCATTGTCGAAATGCCAACGGCGAACACGCAGATGGAAGATGCGATCTTCGTATTGGCAGGGCACGTGTTTTTGAAGACTTCCGACTATTTGCTGTGTCTTGGCGCACTGGCGCGGCTACTTGGTCCGACTCGCCTGCAATACTTACTCTTGTTCTTAGCGTTTGTCAGAGCAGCGCACTATTGGACCGAAACACATCCTGAAATCGCCTTTGAAGATGACATTAACAAACTACTGGCGACACATGAAGCGTTGGCGGATTGCATCCTCAATGACCCGGAGGGCAGGGACAGCATCAGCCAGTCGCTCCTGGATGAGTTGCCAGAGCTACGCGTAAGAGCTGATAAAGCTGTTGGCTTGCTCGCTGCAATCGTGGACTCATCCGAGGATGCCATCGTCAGCAAAACGTTGGATGGCATCATCACCACTTGGAACGCGGGTGCAGAGCGGTTGTTTGGTTACACCGCTCGCGAAGCGGTAGGCCAGCACATTTCATTGATCATCCCGAGCAATCGCAAGGACGAAGAAACGGTCATCCTCGAACGAATCCGGAAGGGCGAACGAATCGAACACTTCGACACGGTTCGCGTGCGCAAGGACAAGACCCAGTTCGATATTTCGCTGACAATTTCACCTGTTCGGGACGCCAACGGAAAGATTGTTGGAGCGTCGAAAATTGCTCGGGACATCACTCAACGCAAACAAATCGAGCGAGAGCTGCGCGAGAGTGAAGAACGTTATCGAACGTTGGCGGATGCGCTCGACACCCAAGTGCAGTTTCGTACGCAGGAGCTTGAGAGGAGAAATTCAGAACTGCGTGACCTCTCGGCGCTGCTCCTGGGGTCTCAAGATGCCGAGCGGCGGCACATAGCGCGGGAACTGCACGATAGCGCCGGACAGACATTGACCGCGCTCGACTTGCAGCTTACACAAATCAGGGAAAACGCAGAGAAAGATCCTGCTCTTGCCAAAGACGTGCAGTACGCCGAAGAGTTGGTCCAGCACCTGGCGCGAGAACTACGCACAACCTCGTATCTTCTACATCCACCGCTGTTGGATGAGACCGGCATTTCGTCCGCACTAAGTTGGTACGTGCAAGGTCTTGCAGAGCGCAGCAGCCTGGAGATTGATTTGCAGGTTCCCGATAATTTCGGAAGACTCCCAACCGAAATGGAACTCGTCATATTCCGGCTTGTGCAGGAATGCTTGACCAACATTCATCGTCACTCGGGAAGCAAGGTTGCGCTGATTCGAATTGAGCGCGAAGAAAACACTATCCGCGTAACGGTTGAAGACCGAGGAAAGGGAATGTCCCCGGAACGACTGGCTGCGATTCAGTCCCACGGTACTGGAGTGGGAATCAGAGGAATGCGCGAGCGTGTGCGCCATCTGCGCGGCGATTTGGTTATCGAATCCAACGGCTCCGGTACGAAAGTTTACGCGACTCTTCCATTGACGACATCACTCTCACCGCACAAGAGCGACACCCAGCACGTTGTAGCATGAAATCCGGTGCCATTGACGAGGGCGAACAGAGTCCGTTAGCCGGTAACTGTTGAAACATCGCCGCACTCATTGGAAGCTGCGGGGCGTGAGCGCTATCGCCTGTCAATAACAATCACTCCGGCAATTGCCCAACTGGGAGCCGGTCGCGATTACTTTCTGTGGGCCGACTTGCCGGTGCTGATGGTTGGTATTATGCTGGCGCTCAGTTGTCCAGGTTGAACCTCTGTACGAATCAAAGAGAAAGAAGGAGGAGATCATGTTCAAAGTCAGTGCGCTTGCTTTCGCAGCTCTCATGACTGGCCTTTTGTGTTGTGTACCCGTGGCGCCAGCCCAGGTTGCCGTCGGTGTAGACATCGGAGTGGCTCCCGTGTGCCCTTATGGGTACTTCGACTATGCCCCGTATGACTGTGCTCCATATGGATACTATGGGCCCGATTGGTTTGCTGGCGGGATATTTATTGGAGCTGGCCCCTGGTTTCACGGCCGTCACGGCTTTTACGGCCATGTCGACAACCGCTTTGATCCTCATCACGGATACGTTGGACCGTTGCCGGAGCGCGGGGCGGAGCGCTTCAACCACTTCCAGGGGAACGAGGCGCGGGATGGGCGAGGCAACATTGGCGACGCCGGCCATGAAGCGAGGGGTGAACACGCGCTTCCCGGATATCGCGGCGGTGGGCACGGCGGGCATGGTGGACACCGCTAGAGCACGATCTGCTTAAAGGAGACCAAAGAAGGCGCGCGTGCGGCTAATCTAGCTAAGCAATCCGGTTTCCGGGGCGGGGCGACCCGGGAACTGGACGCTTAAGTCGCGGTTGGGTTTAAATCGCGATCATCCAGAAGGCGTCTACTCGCCAACTAGCGCGCGGGGGCTGTGAGCGCTCTGGCCTGTCGGTGACGTAAACGAGGATGGGACTGACCTGGGTTGGCTTTACTCTTAACTCTCAAACTTTACTGATGAGGATGCGTCACGGCGGGCAGCGAGCCTTCAGGATGGTCGCGCAGATACTGCTCGATTGGTTCATCGCGTAGCACGAAGCTGAAACCTCTCCGCGCATTTGCATCAACGGTCGTTTGCAAATCCAGTGCCTCGAAAGGAATCACGTGTTCCGCCGGTTTCGTGCCAAACTCCTCAATCATCGTGAAATGAAGCTGATCGTCGACGAGCCAGTAATCGGTCACGTTGAGAGCCGTTCCATCTTTCAAGAAGAGTTGCGGTCGGTCCGGTCTCTCTTCGCCGTAGTCATACCCAGGAGTCTCGTACACCTGCGAAACATAGTTTGTGGGACCGGGGGAGGAGACGTCGGTGTAACCGAGCGTCCATGACCAGAAGAGGTCACAGGTCGCCCACGAACATGAGTTCAATCCCCAGAACGGTCCGCCGAAAAGAAAGGGGGATTCGTAAATGACAAACGCCGGCGGAAATCGGCGAATCGGACGCTGAGGAGGGCGAAAACCAGCCATGCGGAGTGCGCCCGCAGACGAGGGTGCCAAGATTCGAGGAGCAGAAATCGGTGCATAGACACTCGGTGCTGAAGAAATCGAAATGTGGGGAACAGGTGGAGAGACGTGAACTTCTCCTCCAGCAGTGTGGCCGGTGGCGCGCTGTGCCGTAGCGGGCGGAGTACGGACACAAACGGGGAGGGTGCAGGAAACGACGATGAGGAATTTCTTGAGGATCGAGCGGCGAACCAAGCGCGCCATATTCTCACCCCCTTACAGTCTGGGCAGATTCCGCTGACTCGTTACTGACAAGTGTAATCCCTTAAGCGCCCAGTTTGTGTTTCTCGTCGAGGGCCGGACAAGTGAAAAACGCCTCGAGTTTGTCAGCTGTTGCAATATCGCCATTACGCTCATTTGACGGGCATAGCCAAACGCCTGATTTTCTTTGACCCACCTTCTCGATGGGCGTCGGATGCGTAGAATAAAGGGGAGACGCTGCCGTGAGTGAGGCGCGGGGGAGCCAGTTGCCATGGAAACACCGAGCAAACGCAATCCTGAATCGAATCCGTCCAAGGCGGAGGCGCATATCAAAAGTG
Organism: uncultured Acidobacteriaceae bacterium; assembly: GCA_963771965.1. GTDB lineage: Bacteria > Acidobacteriota > Terriglobia > Terriglobales > Acidobacteriaceae > Sulfotelmatobacter. Next base: position 979,584 of record CAVYVM010000009.1, on the reverse strand, counting down.
CTCACCAGATTCTGACGGGGCTGCAGGAGAAGATCGGAGAGCATCCGGAAATTGGCGCGGCTATTACGAAGCTGGAGATGGCGCTGAATGATTTGGCGATCCAGACTGGCGGGTTGCTGTAGCGGACGGGGTCGGGCTGTCGAGCTTCGCTCGACCCTTCGGCTTCGCTCAGGGCAAGCTAGCCGGGGGCTGTCCCTACACTCAGCATCTCGACCATCTTCGCGCATCGTCTTGTAGTATCCTCGGCTTATCTATATTCTGTTGCACGCGTCATTACTTGGACGCATCTTTACCGTTTCACGCGTACGCCACCGTCTCTGCGAACAATGAACCCTAAATTAATTTCATGCTGTTTTGGACTTGGTTGGCTCGTGTTGGGCGCGAGCGCGATCGGGCAAACTTCCGCGGCGCCGATGCCGAATGCAGTGGCTTATTCGGTGCAGGGGCAAGGGCCTGCGTACTCTGCGCAGGCAGGCGGGCCGGTCTCTTACGCGTCGATGACGGAGATCAACGGGCTGCTCGGGCAGTTGGAGACGACCTCGAAGAGCACGCAGGCCGACTTGACGAAGCTGCGCATCGAGCGCTGGAAGACCGACGGCGGCACGAAGAAGCAGGCGCTGGGCAATATGGATTCGATCCAGCGCAATTTGCAGAGCGCGTTGCCGGAGATGATCGCGAAAGTGCGGAACGCGCCGGAGGATGTGCCGTCGACGTTCCGGCTGTACCGGAATCTGGATGCGCTGTATGACGTGATGGGCAGCGTGGTGGAATCGGCGGGAGCGTTTGGATCGAAGGACGACTTCCAGGCGCTGGCGAACGATCTTAGCGGATTTGAGGGAACGCGGAAACAGATTGCGGAGCGCATGGAGAATCTGGCCGCGTCGAAAGAGCAGGAGATTGTGCGGTTGCGCGCGGACTTGAAGACGGCGCAAGCGGCGATTCCCGCAGCGCCTCCGAAGAAAGTTGTGGTCGACGATAATGAGCCAGCGAAGAAACCGGTGGTGAAGAAGAAGCCGGTGGCGAAGAAGCCGGCCGGGGCGACGACGCCAGGGACGACGACGGCTCCCGCGGCGCAGACGCCGCCGGCGCAGCAGAAGCCGCAGTAGGGCTAAAGCCGGGTTGAGTTTTGGGATGCTTTGCGCGGCGCTGAAGCGCCGCTCTTCCACGGTATTGATGCGCCGTTCTTCTGCGAATCTGTTAACCTTCCTTTCGCATCAAGATTGAAACCATGGGTCCTCACGGCAGCATTCCGGCGGCTATTTTCGGGATTGTGATCATCGGCGTGGTGTTGCTGGATGCGTTCGAGACGGTGGTGCTGCCACGGCGCGTGACGCGGCAGTTCAGGCTGACGGCGTGGTTTTACCGGCGCACGTGGATTCCGTGGAGAAAGATTGCCGGTCATATGCGGCCGCCATCGCGGCAGCAGAGTTTTCTGGGATACTTTGGCCCGCTGTCGCTGATTATGCTGCTGGCATTCTGGGCTGCGAGCCTGATTCTTGGCTTTGCCCTGCTGCAATATGGGATCGGCGAACACGAAGAACTAAATAAGGAACGGATCACGTTCGGCAAGCTGATCTATCACAGCGGAGAGACGTTCTTCACGCTGGGTTATGGCGACATTGTTCCTACCTCTGCCACGGCGCGGGCGCTCTCGGTGCTCGAAGCCGCCATGGGCTTCACTTTTCTAGGAGTGGTGATCGGGTATCTGCCGGTGGTGTACGCTTCGTTCTCGAGGCGGGAGATACAGATTTCGATGCTGGACGCGCGTGCGGGATCGCCGCCGACGGCGGTGGAACTGCTGGTGCGGCTGGCGGGGACGACGGAGTTGGATCAGATTGTCCTCGATGGCGTGATGCGCGATTGGGAGCGCTGGTCGGGAGAGCTGCTGGAGAGTCATCTTTCGTATCCCGTGCTGAGTTTTTTTCGCTCGCAACACAGCAATGAATCGTGGCTGGGAGCGTTGCAGGCTATGCTCGATGTGACCTCGCTGTTGATCACGGGAATTGAGGGGATCCATCCAGGCCAGGCGCGGTTGACCTTCGCTATGGCGCGGCATGCGGCCGTGGATTTGGCGCAGGTGGTGAGTGCGCGCTACGATCCGCAGGCGCCGGACCGATTGAATGACGAGGATTACAACAAGCTGCAAGAGACGCTGGCCGCGGCGGGATTCAAGTTGCGCACCGGAAATGAAGCGCGGCAGAAGCTGAATAAGTTGCGCGCGATGTATGAACCGTATTTGCACTCGATGGCGAAAAATTTGATGGTGACGTTGCCGCCGTGGCAGCATCCCTCGAAGCTGAAGGACAACTGGCAGGCGGGGCCGTGGGACCGGATGATTCAGGCGAAGGGGCTGGCCATTCTGGGCCAGAGGCTGGTGCAGGCGCAGGTGCAGAGCAGCGAGGACCATTTCTAGCCGTTTTCGTCGCGGGCGAGCGACATCGTCAGGAGATCGAGAAAGCGGGAGTCGTTATGACTTTATGTGGAATTCCGCGAATTGATGATTTGAACCAGGGAACCGCGGGGGCGACAGCGATTGGGCCCGGCGACTCTGACAGTGAGTCTGTGGGCTTGATTCAAGGGATGCTCATTGGGCAAGGGCAGAGAGGGTTGCCAAATTTGCTGAGTCCTGACTACGGAAAGTTTGGTCCGGTGACAAGTGCCGCGGTGCAGAACTTTCGCGTGCAGCAAGGGCTTGCAGCGGGAAATCAAGTGGATGCGCAGACGCTGCAGGCGCTGGTGCAGGCTCCGGCTCCTTCGCCGATTCTTTCGCGCGGATACATGACGCTGGTGCTGGACTTTGATTATGGCGGGATGGCGAAGATTCTGAGCGTCACGGCGCAGATGGAGGGAGCGGGGAAGTTCGGTGCGATGAACTTGAACAGCGATAAGGCTGGCATGTCGTTTGGCTTGATTCAATGGGCGCAGAAGCCGGGCCGGCTTACGGAAATCTTGAGGGCATTTCGCAATGCCAGTGCAAACGACTTCGCAAATATTTTTGGCGGAGGCGATGGTGGCGTTTCCGATGGGCTGATTGCACATACAGAACAAACTAATGGTGGTATTAATCCAGCAAGCGGGGAAACCACAGATGCGGCATACGATTTGATTAGTGAACCGTGGGTGAGCCGCTTCCGGCAGGCGGCTTTGTTCAAGCCGTTTCAGCAGGTGCAGGTGAAGACGGCGCTGGACGATTTTGGCAAGTCGCTGAATCTGATTGAGCAGTACGCACCACAGTTGAATACAGAGCGTGCGATTGGGTTCACTCTGGATATTGCGAATCAATTCGGCGATGGAGGAGCACGGCGCATTTTTCAGGCGGTGTGGCAGGATGGCATGGCGATTCCGGACGCGCTGCGGGCCATGGCGGACGAATCGGTGGCGCGCATTCAGGATCCGTGGAAGGCCGCAACGCAAGTGCGACGGCAGCATTTTATTTCGACAAACTTTCTTTCCGATTCGCCATTTTCCGATGCAAGCGGCTCGGGTGTCGCGGCCTAATCGAAGACATCCTTCAGGAAGCAAACCCGCGATGGCGTCTGCTAAGATCGCGTCTTCAATGAAACGTGTGGGCGAGAACGTGGTGCGTATTGAGGCGGAAGCGCTGCGCGCGCTGGCGGATCGCATTGGCGGTCCGATGGCGGCGGAGTTTCAGCGAGCCGTGGATTTGATGTTTTCGTGCGCAGGGCGCGTGGTGGTTACGGGGATGGGGAAGAGCGGGCTGATTGCGCGCAAGATTGCGGCGACGCTGAGCTCGACGGGGACGCCGGCGCTGTATCTGCATCCGGTGGAGGCGCTGCACGGGGATTTGGGAATGGTGGTGCGGGGGGATGTGGTGCTGGCGTTATCGGCGTCGGGGGAGACGGAAGAAATTCTGGCGTTGCTGGCGACGATCAAGCGGCTGCGGGTGCCGCTGATTGCGATGACCGGGGATGAGATTCAAAACCCCCACCCCTTCGACAGGCTCAGGGCAGGCTCTGACCGCAAAAAGCGCGGCAAGGGTGGGGCAACCTCTGCGATGCTGGTTGCCGGCCAAGAATCAAAGTCAAAGGCAGCGGACAGGAGTGTCCGCTCCATACAATCGACTTTGGCGGCGGCGGCGGAGGTAGCGCTGGATTGTTCGGTGGCCGAGGAGGCTTGCGCGCTCGGGCTGGCGCCGACGGCTTCGACGACGACGATGCTTGCACTCGGAGACGCGCTGGCGGTGACGCTCAGCGAGAAGCGTGGATTTAAGGAAGAAGATTTTGCGAATCTGCATCCAGGGGGGAAGTTAGGGAAGCGGCTGGCGCGAGTGGAATCGCTGATGCACACGGGCGAGGCGCTGCCGTGCGTGGGGCCGCAGACGAAGATGCCCGAGGTGATCTATGAAATGTCTCGCAAGAAGCTGGGCGTGACGGCCGTGGTAGAAAGAGGAAAGCTGGTGGGGATTATCAGCGACGGAGATTTGCGGCGGTTGCTGGAGAAGCGCGGGAAAGATGTGCTCGATCTGACGGCGGCTGAGGCGATGACGCGCGGCCCGAAGAAGATTGCGGCGGAAGAATTTGCGGCGACGGCGCTGGCGTTGATGGAAGAGAAGAAGATTACTTCGCTGATGGTTGTCGACGGACGTGGGAAGCTTGAGGGGATTGTGCATTTGCACGATTTGTGGAGCACAGAATTAGTGTAGGAATTGAGTGATTGGGCGATCGGGTCATCGGGCGATTGAAAAACGGATGAACGTTAAATTACTCTGGATTTTAAATCGCGCAATCGCCCGATCACACAATCGCTCAATAATTTGAGGTCTTATGTATCACTACGATCCCAATACGGCGCTGGAAGAATTGACGGAAGACGCAACCCTGCCGAACCCGGTGCATGTGCGTGACATGATCTTGCGCAAGCATCCTTCGACGGACAAGGCTTTGGAACTGAACCGGCTGTTTGTGGAGTATCAGAAGCTTTTTGGCGAGACGCAGAAGCTCGGGAAAGAGATTCTGAAGCAGCTGACTGCGTAGGCTAGACCGGTGCAAGACGTCAAATCATCATGGCCAGTTCTTGACCTCAGCGGATGATGTGACGAGCGCTAGGCTCTGGCAGTTTCTATCGCCGCGAAGAGATCAGATGAAGACAAAAGGCTCTCGTTTTCGGATTACGGCCGTATTTTTCCCAGGCGAAATCTACGACAGCGTGAGTTCCAAATTGGGAAAAATAGAACCAACAATGGAACATTTCTTGGCTTCCATTCGTTGACCGCGGAAGCCGGCGAGGCTAAAATCCGCAAGAATCTCCCATTCTTTGCCCGTTCGCGCCTTGCGCGTTGCTAGCCAGGATGGAGTGTCATACTTACAAGAATGTTCACGGGCCCGGCTCCTTGAAGTCATGATTTTGGAAGGAGCTCCATGAGAAGTTCTCAGAGCGACAAAGTTAAGTTCATCCGCAAAGCCTCGGATAAGAGCGAGGCCAAGACTGTTTCCGGACCATTTCCCGTCGTAGGCATTGGGGCATCTGCGGGTGGGCTGGAAGCTTACTCCGAGCTCTTGCATAACCTGCCGGAAAAAACTGGCATGGCCTTCGTGCTGGTGCAACACCTCGATCCAAAACACGTAAGCGGGCTGCAGGAAATTCTTGCAAGGACGACCGGGATTCCTGTCACAGAAGTGACTCACGGAACAAAAGCCCAGCCCGATCATGTGTATGTGATTCCGTCCAATACTGACCTGAGCATCACGAGCGGTATCCTGCAACTCAGTGGTCGTACGATGGTGCACGGGCAGCATATGCCCATCGACCATTTTTTCCGGTCCCTGGCGAAGGACGCGGGACAGCGAGCTATCGGTGTGGTGTTGTCGGGAACAGCTTCTGACGGCACGGAGGGATGCCGCGCCATCAAGGCGGCCGGAGGGCTCACCTTTGCGCAGGAAGAATCGTCCGCCAAGTATGACAGTATGCCGCGCAGCGCCATCAATGCCGGCGTCATCGACTTCATCCTTGCACCCAAGGACATTTCCCGCGAGTTGGGTGGCATCAGCCGGCATCCTTACGTCACGCGAGTTTTGTCGGAGAATAAGGAATTCAAAGGGATGGTGGGCAGCGAACTGGACGCGCTTTTCGGGCTGCTGCGCGAGTCATCCGGAGTGGATTTCACCAATTACAAGCACACTACGCTGCAGCGCCGCATCCGGCGTCGTATGGTCGTCCATAAGATCGAGAAGCTGAAGGATTACGTTCGCTTCATTGGGAAAAAACCGGAGGAGCTCGACGAACTCTACCGCGATCTTCTGATTCACGTCACAGGATTTTTCCGGGAACCGGAAGCGTTTCTTGCGCTGCGCAAACACGTTTACCCAAAATTGTTTGAGGGCCGCAAGCCGGATAATCCCATACGGGTTTGGGTGGCGGGCTGCTCCACCGGCGAGGAGGCCTACTCCATTGCCATCACTCTGCTCGAGTATCTCTGGGCCCACACGCGGAACATTTCGCAGGCGGCCACGAGCATTCAGATTTTCGCCACCGATATCAGCGACGTCGCGCTGGATCGCGCCCGCACCGGTCTGTACACGGAGGCAGCGGTGGCCGAGATTTCGCCGGATCGGTTGAAGAGATTTTTTGTGCGGCAGGACGGGGGATATCAGGTCAACAAGTCGGTCCGGGATATGTGCGTATTCGCCAAGCAGAATCTGGTCAAGGATCCGCCGTTTTCCAACCTGGACTTAGTCAGCTGCCGCAACTTGCTCATCTATCTGGGTCCGGTTTTACAGAGGAGGGTGATCCCTACCCTGCATTACTCCCTCAAGCCTGGCGGCTATCTAATGCTAGGAGAAGCCGAGAGCCTGGGAGGGTTTGCCGATCACTTCGCTCTGCTTGAGAAGAAAGACAAGATCTATCAGAAGCGGAACACGAGTGCGCGACTAACAACCTATTTCGCGGGCACGGATTATTCCCCGCGCAGACTTGAGGACGCGAAGACGGGCAGGCATTTGCCAGCTCCTTTCACGGTGGAAAATGAAGTGGAGCAAGTGCTCATCAACCGGTTCGTGCCCGCGAGCATCGTGGTCAACGACCAGATGGACATCGTGCAGTTTCAGGGAAAGACCGGAGCTTATCTGGAGCCGGCGGCGGGGCATCCCAGTTTCAGTCTGTCGAAGATGGCACGCGAAGGGTTGTTGGTGGATCTGCGCGCGGCTGTAACCAGGGTCAAGAAAACCAATGTGCCGGTGCGGAAGGAAGGCGTGCAGATTCGTTCGGAGGGAAAGGTGCGCGAGGTGAACCTGGAAGTGCTTCCCCTGCGCGGGCAAGGCTCCCAGGAGCGCTATTACGTGGTGGTGTTCCAAGACAACGTTCCTTCCGTCCCAGTTCCGACGGGCGGAAAAGCGAAGAAGAAGATGGACCACCCGACGGTGCGGGAGAACGAGGCCTTGAAACGCGAAACGGGGCAGTTGAAGGAGCAGTTGCGCTCCCTGATCGAGGACCACGAAAATACCGTGGAAGAATTCAAATCGGTGAACGAGGAGGTTTTGTCGGCAAACGAAGAATTACAGAGCACCAATGAAGAAATGGAGACTGCCAAGGAAGAGCTGCAATCTACCAACGAGGAACTTACCACGCTGAATGAGGAAATGCAGAATCGCAATAGCGAATTGAGCTCAGCGAACAATGACCTGCTCAATCTGCTGGGGCAAGTGGATATGCCGGTGGTGATGGTCAGCAGCGATCTGCGCATTCGCCGCTTCAGTCCGCCCGCGCAAAAAGTCCTGAATCTGATGCCGAACGATGTCGGCCGGCGTTTGGGACAGATCCGGCCGAATCTGGACTTTCAGGAAATGGAGTCGATGGTCCGAGAAGTTATTGAGCGCGAGCATCAGCAGCAGCGTGAAGTTCGCACCCTTGATGGCGGTGCCTGGCACTTGCTGCGCATTCGACCTTACGAAACCTGGGACCATAAGATCGAAGGCGCGGTCATCAGCTTGCAGAATATCGACAATCTTAAGCGGATGGTCAACCAGAGCCGCCAGTACGCGGACACTCTAATCGAAAGCGCCCGGGAAGCGATCTTGGTTTTGGATAGCGAGCTAAAGGTTACGGTCGCCAATCCGGCCTTCTACCGGGTGTTCGATGTGACAAACGAAGAAACCGAAGGCCGGTTGGTTTTCAGTCTTGGCAGCGGGCAGTGGAACACGCCGCGATTGCGCCAATTGCTGGAGGAAATTGTCCCGCAAAATTCGCGCGTGGACGATTTCGAAATAAGCTACGACTTTCCTCACATTGGAGAGCGCAATATGCTGCTCAATGCCCGCCGTGTTGAATTGCAGCCGGGGCACCCATTCATTCTGCTGGCCATCGAGGATGTGACCGCGAGTCGGCAAAATGGCGCGGCCTGAAATACACGATTTCATTCCTAGGACACTACGATTCCCTAGGACACTACGATTTCCCCTAGGACACTAGGATTCCTAGGATGCTACGATTCCGGACACTACGATTCATAGGGAATAGAAAAAGGCTGGATACCAGTCCAAGCTTTTCTATACTACTCGAATCTTTAGGATGCGTGTGAGGCACGGTACCAGCCACTACCCGCAATGTCAAAGTTCTAGCTTAGCCCTCCAACTCAAGGTAAAATCCAAGATTCGGACGAAATGAAGCGTATCTTCCATCCTTTTCGAAGCGCATCGCGGCAACTGGGGCCGTTGGAGCAGCGGCTGCTCGACGCATTGTGGGCGAAAGGCAGCGCGACGGTCCGCGAGCTGGTGGAGAACGGTTATGAGGACCTGGCATACACCACGGTGATGACCACGCTCGATCGTCTTTACAAGAAGAGTGTGCTGATGCGCGAAGAAGAGGGTAAGGCATACCGCTATACTCCGCGCCTCAGTCGTGAGGAGTTGCAGCGCGAGGTGGCAGGGCAGGCTTTTCGACAACTGCTTGACGCGAGTCCGGCTTCGACCTTGCCGCTTTCGTTTCTGGTGGAGATTCTTGGCGAGCGCGACGCGCAGTTGCTCAACGATTTGCGGAAACTGGTGGAGAAAAAACGGCGCGAACTCAATCAACGCAAACCGCATACGAAGGAGATTGAGTGATGTTCGCCGTGCGCGGGATTGCGGTTTCTCTCTCGATCTTCGTCGTGATTTATGGCGTCTTCTCGCTAGCAGTTCTGTTGGCGTGGCGCAAAATATGGCTTTGGGTCCAGTCGTATCCAGCAAAACGTTGCGCCGATCTGCTTTTTATCCTGCGCACAGCTCCATTCGCGGTGGCGGCTGGAGTTACGCTTGCCTTTGCCGTGCCTTCCTTTCTGCTGCTGGAGCCTCGTACCGTAGATGAGCCCATCGGCGGCGTGCCGCTGATTCTGGGCTGCTGCGGAATCGCGGTGATCGTGGCAGGAGTGGGGAAGGCGGCAGCGGCCTTGTTGCGGGCTTCGGAGAACATTGCGCGATGGTCGAGCCAGGCAACGGCGGGCGCTTGCAGTCCAGTCGATTCCGGGAATTCAGTGACCGTGCGACGGATTTCTGGCCCCGTTCCGCCGCTCACGGCTGCCGGCATTCTGCGGCCCAGTATTTGGTTGTCGAGCACAGCCGAGTTCGTGCTGAACGAGCGGGAGTTACAGACCGCGCTTCGACACGAGGGTGTGCATGTGCGCCGCTTGGATAATCTGAGGAAGCTGGTTCTGCGCGTAGTGGCGTTTCCTGGAATGGCGGAATTGGAAAGCGCGTGGCGCGAAGCAACAGAAATGGCGGCCGACGATGCCGCAGTGTCGAGCGCTTCGGAAGCGCTGGACCTCGCTGCTGCCGTCATCAAGTTGTCCACTCTGACCCCTTTGCAACCGCCGGGGGAACTGATGACCGCATTGATCCACACCCCGCTGGAATCGGTAAATGCGCGCGTGGGCCGTTTGATCGCGTGGGAAGAACGGCGGCAGAATTCGATTCCCGGATCGTCTTTGCGATATGCGATGTGCGCCGCCGTGGTGCTGGTGGCGGCTCTTGCCGTCTCCTACAGCCAAATGCTGGTAGGAATGCACTCGGCCACCGAGTGGCTGGTGCGGTAGTCGCATTAGCTCCTGTAAGTAACGCCTCCTGAAAGCCGCCTCCGCCCAGTGATAATCTTGGATAATGCCTCGCGATCCCGGTGCGGGCCCGCACCCTCCCGCACCCCCTCGACATTCTAGATCTGTTCTCTCCGCTCTCATCCTAGGAGTATTCCTCGGAGTCCTGGCCGTTGGCTCGCTTGCGTGGCTGATGTTGTCACAAAGTTCGGGACGAACGCTGTTGAGCCATATGTGGTCGGCGGCGACGGGCAGAACTCTGACCATCGATGTAAGCCAGCCCACCGTCGTCGATCGTATTCAGCGCCTGCAGCGTTTGGAGACCGTGGTTTATACCATGGACAAGCTGGTTACCGGCGCAAAGGAAAGCGCCATCCTCCCGGATTTCCTGGCTGGAGATCGCTTGCTGATGATGGTGCACGGGGAAGTAGTTGCCGGAATCGATTTCTCAAACCTAAAATCCGTCGACGTCAAAGTCGAGGGCAAGCGAATTCGCCTGCATCTTCCAGCGGCGCAGGTGTTCGCCACTCGACTCGACAGCGCGAAGACTCGCGTGTATTCCAGACAAACCGGGCTGCTCGTCCCCACCGACCCAAATCTCGAAACGCAAGTACGCCAGGAGGCCGAACGCGAGCTGCAAGAAGCTGCACTGGCCGATGGCATTTTGCGAACCGCACAGCAAAATGCGGCCTCGACCATCACCAGTCTCTTGCAGGGGTTAGGCTTCGAGAAAATCGACTGCGATTAACGTCGCCTTCAGTTGTATTAGAAACTCACCCTCACGCTTAATTGCGCGGCGAACGCAATACCTACGGTGGTGCCCGGGCCTAAAAAGCTCCCAAAGCGCCCTCGGTATTTCAGCTACTTGGCTCACTGAGAGTCAATGAGCGTAAACGCCTGGTTTCGTAAACCGTCGGCAAATAAGCATTGTTGCAGGCGTTCTTGAAGTCCATCCCAGAGATTCCCGCTTAATCGACCACAAATTCCGCCGAGCGCACGGACGAGCCGTTCCCCGCCGAATCGAGCGCCTTGAGTTCGAGACGGTAGGAACCTGGTGCAAGCTTTTCGACTGGGATCTTTAGCCCGACCGGAACCACAGGGTTCCCCACCTTGATCAAACCCTGTGTATCGGTAATGCCGACATCCACCTGCGCATGCCCGGTCTTTACGTCAAGAATTTTCATTTCCATCCCGAGCTTAGGAGGGTTGGTACTCGTCAGTAGCGGCTCGTAGACCTCGACATAGAGCATGACGGAATCCGTTTTCTTAAAGTGATGGTCGGCCGCCGGTATGACTTGCATTCCTTTGATGACAAGAGGAGTGCGTCCTTCCATCAGATCTGCATCCAGTTCGCCCTGGGTTTCGGATAACGGACGAAATTCTTTGCTGAGAGCCAGGCTACTCAGGGCAAGCTGCTTGCCATCGTAAGAGTCAATGGCGAGTGGCGCTTCAAGTTTACCGAGGCTCTGTGCGCCCGAGCTGAAGACCACCGTCAGGCGATATTGACCGGGAGCTATATCGAATTGATTTTCGTAGTGAAAGGGCTCTTTGTTGAATTCGGCAAGCTGCTGTTTTTCGAATTCGAGATGCACAGTGTCGCTAAATCGGGCGACTTCCGAACCATCGGATCTTGTAGCGATCCCCAGCACATTCACGTCCGAATGAAATTTATCTTTTTCCTTTTCAAACCTGATTGAGCTCGAGGGAACCTCCATGGCAAGAGTCACGCGAGCTACGTTGGCAGACGTAAAGAAGAATGGGGTTTCTACGGAACTGGAAATCGTGGGGGACTGGCTGCCGGCAGCATAGTTCTCCAACTCATGCTCGATCGGTTTGCCCGCAAGTAAATCCACCGGCTTCACATTGCAGTATCCGCTGCGCGATCGCACGATGGTACCGCTGCGTTCGACCTTCACGCGCAGCACGTGGCAACTGCGGTCGGGCGACTCAGGAGGGGCATAAGCGACAATGTAATATTCGCTTTGCTCTTCCGCGATACGCTGCATGCCCCCGAGCAAATCATTCGTGTTCAGAATGACAAAACCGCCGGTTCCATCCGCCAGGGCATATAACACCTCCTGGTTGGTGGTGGCGCTTGGCGGCATTTGCGGAACGATGGCCCGGGGCTGCACGTTGGTCTGGTTGTAATAGCCGTTTCTATTTGTCGTGCCTCCGGTTCCTCCACCCCCGCTCTTTGGCGGTGCCGGCGCAGGCGGTCGCGGGGTTGGTGGAGGCGGCGGACCATGCTGGACTAAAATAAGATGCGGGCGAGATTCAGCACTTCCTGAATAGTGCAAAGTAGCCGAACTCAGGTGTCCGGATGGGGATGAGAGCCGCCTTTTCGTGGGCACGAAGGCCACCAGCCCCCGGGCATCGATGGGGTATATCGCGACGTTCGCTTTATTGCATGCATCGATGGTCGCGATCAGGTCCGGCTGCATCTCACTGGTCAGTGGAAATCCTGAGGTGAGCAGCACCAGGCTTTTGCGGCCGGGAATTGGCGCCAGATTCTTAGCCAGTTCGCGCACAGCCAGGAACATGTTGCGTACGCCAAACTCCGCCTCGGCATTGCTCAGCGTTTGAATTCCTACAGACGCAGCTGCAACTTGCGAGCGAGTCGTAAGGCTCGGGACAAAGTCTGGGGAAGTTATTCCCGCCACCCTCTTCTTCAGGCGCCCAGCGTCGGAAGTAAAGTTCTGGGTGATATGTAGCGTCCCGCCAAAATCCGCCAAGGCAACGGTCCGGTCCGGTCCGGCGTTGGCGTCGATGAATTTTGCCGCGGCCAGGCGAGCCCTGGACTGTTCGACGAAATCCATATTCGAGTTATCAAACAATAGGACCAGATAGCGTTTGGTCTCCCCGCGTAGCGACCCATTGTCGGATTCGGAAGAAAAGCTCTTGATGATCTGTTCTTTGTCGTCTTCCCATACGCGAAAATCTTTTTGCGTAAGACCGCGAATGTAGGTCCCTTTTTTATCGGTTACTACCGAATCGACCAACACTAACTTCGCCTGGGCCTTGAAGACGGCCTCCGACTGCAACGACGGAGGAGCTGCCGGCTGCGATTGCGGCGCGGGTTCCTGGGCGAATGCGGCGTTTGTCGATCGAGTCGCTTGCCAGGCGGCAATCGCGCCCACTACACAAAGAGTTTCTAGTGAAATGAATAAGCCGCGGTGCTTCATAGATCACCTCAAATAACGACCACCTCAATAACGGTCACCTCGATAACTCGGAGGAGACGATCTCACGGAATCTGTACCGCACTATTCCGCGCTGCGATTTGGCCCTCTTCGTCGCGCACAACCAGGCGCACTAGATACCTGCCGGGTTTTACATCGAAATGGCTTCTCACATCCAGGCCCGAGTTCAGCTTGTTGGCCAGAGTTTCGTCTTTCAAGTGCATTTCCAGGGTTTTTTGCGAGCCGGTTACGAAACTACCATTGCGGTCAAACACCCCTGAAACGATGGTCAGATTGCCGTTGTTCCGTCCCTCCGTTTTTCGAAAATGGAGCGGCCGAATATCGATGTGTGCCAGTACGGTAAGTTTCGCTTCGGAATCGCCGGGCTTGAAAAATTGCGTGTGCAAATCCACTGGCAGATCGCGCATTTCTTCTTGCGAGAAAAGTGCTTCTTCAATCTCCTGTTTGGCTTCCTGCTCGCGATCCGCAGCATGGTGCGGCGCAAAATACCCGCGCCTCGCCTGTATGGAAAATTTCTCAACGCTACTGAGTGTCACCTTCAACTTGTGAAAGCGCCCGTTCAGTTTCAGATTTTGTGGAGAAAAGGCCAGCATGTAGTAATACTCTGGGATGGATGTGATTGTTCGAAAGCCTTCGTCAAAATCGTTACTGTTGTGAAAGAAAGAGCCGCCAGTGCCATCTGCGAGTTCAGCCATCACATCGGCGTCGGCGGAAGCATTGCTCATCTCATATTGAGCTTCTAATGGACTGGCCGCACCGGGGCCCTTGGTCGCATCGCCGAAAGGCATCACCACGTAGAGGCCCCGCGCATCAAGGGAACTAATGGTGACATTGGCGCGAGCGGCGCGCTCGATGACGTCGTCCACGTCAGGTTGGAGCTGCGGAGTGATGAAGCCCGGAGAAACCAGGACTAAAGCGTGCTGCCCCGGAGTGGTCGAGAGTCGCCGCACTATGTCCTTGAGAGAAGTCAGGGACAAACGAGTTTCCGCGTTTCCGGTGGTTAGTGCCTGACTAGCAGCCGCCCTTGCCACTAACGCCGCGCTTGCCACTAACTGGGCTTGCTCTGGACTTATATTCATGCATCTCATTACGTCAGCGGTGACTGCCGCAAGAGCCTGTTGATCATGGTTGTTGACAATCTGATCTGCGAGGTAATACGTCATCCGGGGACACGGGTTCGCTCCTCGGTCCGCGACGGGATGAGGCATGAGACGCTGCAATGCTTCGTGCAGCTTAATTCGATCGTCGGTAAAATCGAGATTGTTTTGACCGGATGTGGTGAAAATCGCAGCCCGGTCTGTACTTTGCAGGGCAGCGAAATTTTTCTCCGCCGCATCCCGCACGTGAACAAGGTCGCCGTATTCAAGATGAACATCATCGAAAACGTAGGCGACGTAACGCTGCGGCAGATCAGACGTTGCGGCGGAGGTGCTCGAACTTGATGGAGCAGGCTGGGAAGCCGCTTGACCGTTGGCTTCGCGCACGCCGCTTTTCTCGACATCGAAATTAGCGATGACTTGGGCCTTACCATCATCGAACAAGCGGAAGTCTTCTTTATGAAGGGTGCCAATCGGTTTACCCTTTGCGTCGCGAACCACGACCCGCACTTGGACCAGTCTAACGTTGACCTTGAATGTGCTTGCCGCCTCGTGCGAAGTGATTTCCGGAGGATTCTGGGACGTGGGAACACTTACTGAAGTGGCAGTGGGTGGAGAGGGTTGCTGCGCTGCGGCTTCCGGTGAAACCGCCGCTGCCGTTTTGCCCTGAAGCAAACAAAGGCTGAGGGCAAGGTAGGCGGTGACAAGGGGGCACACCGATGCTTTGCGGGCATTGCGACTGGCTGGTGCCATCGTGCGACCCCCGACACTACCTGAAGACAACCCAGTCTACTCCCGAATGTTCCGGCGAGGGGCCTCGACTCGGAAGTTCTGTTGTCTCCGCCTCCGTTGCTCTTTTAAGGGCACGGACATACCGATGTACTCTTCACCAAACCCGCGCGGCAGCGGCGGCAGGCTCAATCGAGACTCTGCTTATTCGAAATACAATGAGGCAGCATGCCCGACGCCAGAATTTCAAAAAATCGGCGTATGCGAGGCATTCAGGCAGTCTTTACCAACTTGGCGAAAAATCGCGATTACGCTCATTATCGTGGTGGTTTCAATTGGCGTTCCTCGGGGAGTTCTAGAACGTAAGCCGGACACCTTATTGCGTGGCGAACGCAATACCCTTCTTCAAGCTACTTGGCTCACTGAGAGTCAATGAGCGTCAAGTCCGTTAGCGTCCGTTGACTCACTGGCGCATAACGCTGGCATGAATCGAGCGTCTAGCGGAAGATGGACGCTATCGCCGCCGTAATTGGGAGCGTGCTGCAACTCTACTGTCTCAGCCCACATGAAAGCCGCCGTTTACACCAAAACCAAAATCGGAAAGGTCCTCGAAATAAAGGACCTCGAACAGCCGGTTCCGAAGAGCCACGAAGTCGTCATACGGGTTCGCGCCGCTTCCATCAATCCTCTGGACTGGCGGATGAAGAGCCATCGGCCCGGCGTCGATGTCGCTGGTGAGGTAGCAGTGGTGGGAAGAGCTGTGACGCAGTTCAAGCTCGGTGATGCCGTGTTCGGCCTCTGCAAAGGGGCCTTTGCCGGTTACGCCTGTGCTCTTGAGGCCAAGTTAGTCAGGAAACCGGAAAACCTGAGCTTCGACCAAGCGGCTGCTGTGCCGGTTGCAGGTCTTACCGCGTTGCAAGGGCTTCGCGACAAAGGACATCTTCAGCCGGGCAAGAAGGTCTTGATTAACGGCGCGGCGGGAGGAATCGGTACCTTTGCCGTGCAGATTGCGAAGTCGCTTGGGGCTAACGTAACTGGCGTGTGCAGCACGAAGAATGTCGAATTGGTGCGATCGCTCGGTGCCGACCGGATCATCGACTATACCTGCGATGACTTCACTCAGGGCAGCGAACGTTACGACCTACTTCTAGATAACGTGGGGAACCGCACATTGTCAGCGATGAGACGTGTTCTGGGTCCGAATGGGAAGTGTGTCATGGCCGGAGCGCCCAAGGAACTCCGAGCCGTGCTTACCCGATTGCTAAAGGCATACGCGTGGTCGCCGTTCATCAGGCAGAAGTTCACATTCTTCATTGCGAAAATGAATCGAGACGACCTGACGGCCCTTTGCGAACTCATCAGGGCGGGGAAACTCATCCCGCAGATCGACCGACGCTATCCGCTGGATGAAACCGCCGACGCCCTCGCTTACGTGGAAGAAGGACACGCCCGGGCGAAAGTCCTCATTGCATTCCAATAGAACTAGGGGACGCGGCCAGAACTTTTCTGTTTAAGGGTTCAAGGCGGTCTATTAGTCTTAATTGTCGTAACATCGCCGTTACACTCGTTGACGGTGGTTTTCAATTGGCGTTCCTCAGTGAGTTCTAGAAAGTAACCCGGACCCCTAACTGCGCGGCGAAGGGAATGCCAACCGTGGTTCCCGGTCCGAAGAAATCTCCCAGGCCGCCGCCGGGCACTCGCAACTGATTGATGCTGTTGATTGGCTGTGTCGTGGTGCATGCCGGGTTGGTGCAGATGTCGGTGATGTTGCCGGATGCAGCTTCGGAAGCCGGAACTGGAAGATCCGCGATCGCGGTCACGTAATTTGCGCCGGGATTGTTGCGGTTGAAGAGATTAAAGAACTCCGCAAACGGCCGAATCTCCCAACGCTCGCCGATTTTGAAAGGCCGGCTCACGCGCAAATCCGCCTGAATATATGGCGTACCCCGGACTTCATCCAGGTTCTCGGGTACTCCATTCACCGAAATTCTGCCGGTGTTGTCCTCATTCGTGATGGTGAAGGGACGCGCGCTCTCCGCCTGCGTGATCGTGGTCACTTCAAATCCGCCAGGTATATAGAGAGTTCCAGCGAGCACGAAGCGATGAGTGACGTCCTCGCCCGATGGCCCGTAGTCCCCGGGGCCGAACGGATCGAGCGGGTTGCAAACGCCGTTCACATAGTCGAAGAGTTCGCCGAGCAAACATCCCCAGGTCTTCGCCTTCGAAAGCGTATAATTTGCCGTGAGGTTGAAGCGGCGCGACACATTGCCTTGCAAGTGCAACATGAGCGAGTTGTAAGTAGAGCGATTGTCGGACTTGAACAGATTGAGGTCCGGAACCACGCCCGCCTGATCGCTGGCATAGTTCGGGTCGGATACCGGAATCAGCGGCGTGAATAGATTGGTGCCACCCGTGTAACTGTAGGCGCGGTAGCCGTGATTGCCTTCTTCGTGCGTGTAATCGGCGCTTAACATCCAGTGCTCGTTGAAAACGTGTTGAACGCCGCCGCTGGTGTGGATGGCGTATGGAGTTCTGTAATGACCGTCGATCAGATTTCCGGCGCCGCCGGAAGCATCGCCGGGAATGCAACCTGCGCCCGCAGTGGAAGGCGTCGTCGTGCCTCCGGCAAAGCTGCAAGAGCCGGTTGCGGCATTCGTCGAGTTCACTCCCTGAAACGCGGTGGCCCAGCCGTTCTGCGCGAGATCGTTATAGAACATGCCAAAACCCGCGCGGATCACGGTTCTGCCGCTATCGCCGGGTGAATAGGCAACGCCAAGCCGCGGGCCGAATTGCGCGCGATCGTCGTGCGGCACACTGACCGGAATCTGCAACGCCTGCAGAGTAACGAATGCTGGGTTCTCCACCTGACTTCGACCGGAAGCTTCGAACAAGCCGAACGTGGTCTGCCATCGCAGTCCGTAATTCACCGTGAGGTGGCGAATCACGCGCCACGAGTCCTCGGCATAAAGAGCGAGGCGTTGCACGCTTTGCGAAAAGCTGCCGTCGCCAGCAGGAGTTGTCGAGGCGCCTGCAGCGTAGTCGATAGGAAACTGAGAAGGATTAGCGACGTAGAAAGTCGGATCCTGAGGAAACTGGTAAAGCGTTTCAGCGTTCCCCGGGAAGGCCCCGCTGAGCACCGGCTCATGAATAAAGTTAATGCCGAACTTCACGGAGTGGTCGCCGGTCGCGTGGCTCACGTCGTAGCGAAGCTGATACTTTTCCTGATTGCGCAGGTCGGGAAAAAGCGTGATCGGCGTGGCGAATTGATTGTTGCCGAAGGTTTCGAATCCAGAAATCGTCTGCGAAGTTGAGCTGAAGGGAAACGCCAGCGCGAAGCCGAGCGTCGAATTGCGGGCCTGGGTGAGATGCAGGTCGCTGGCGTCGAACACGAAGCTTCCGAGCCATGTAGGACTGAATGTATACGTGTTGCTGACGACCGTGTTCCAGTAATTGTTGTGCGTGGTCAATCCCGTGGAGGGCAACGTTGCCTGCTGCACCAGAGCATTGTGCGTGAGGTAGTTGTCTTCCGAGGTGCGGAGAAACCACTGGGATTTCGAGGATTCATTCCAATCGAAACGCAGCGAACCGATGTAATCACGGAAGGGGATTGGAACGTTCGGAGGAACCGCAATCGAACTGACGCCGGGAATCAGACCTTCCGAGGCCAGTTGCGCCAGCGCATCGAACTGCGTGACGCTGTTCGGACTGTAAGCAATGCTCGCATTCTCGTGTACATATTCGAATGACGTGAAGAGCCAGACCTTATCCTTCACGATCGGTCCGCCCAATGTCCCAACATAGTTTTGTCGCGAAAAGGGCTGCTTGGGATTATTCGTACACACTCCATCAATGCAAGTGTGCGCCGGATTCTCGATAGGGAAGCGCGCATTGAGCGCAGCCGCACGTTTATAAAAAGAGCCGCTGCCATGCCATTTATTCGTTCCACGCTTGGTCGTAATGACAACCGAGCCTGCTGTCGTGCCTCCGGTGTCGGCGTCTTCCTGCGCCGTGCGCATGGCGAACTCTTGCACAACTTCCGGAGAAAAGTTCTGCAGAAAGCCGCCGATCCAGTCGTCCGAGTTGTCGCCTCCATCCACGGAGAGCTCATTGTTCAGGCCCGAGCTCCCGCCGGTTGAGACCGCGGTGATGCGCGCTTTCGTTGGGTCGGAAGGCTCGACGGGTTCGGTGCCCGGCGTGAGGTACGCGATGTTGGCAAAACTGCGCGCCGCAAGCGGCAACGTCTCAAGGTCGTGGCTGGAAATTACTCCTTGATGGACAGCGCTGGCGAGATCGATCGGTTCGGTCGCAATGGAAGAAGTCTCGCCCTGCACCCTGACCGTTTGCTGCACGGACGAGGGTTTCAACGTGACTGTAATGTCACGGACTGTGGCCACGGCGATCACAACATCAGCCTGCGCTGGAGCGAATCCCGTGGCGGTGACGCTGATGCGGTAGTTGCCGGGATGCAGATCGTCGAGGCGAAACTCGCCCCGGTCTTCGCTGATGGCCTCGCGCTGCACGGACGAACCTAAAAGTTGCGCCTCGACTTTGGCTGACGCGATGCGGGCGCCGGTGGAATCCTGTACCGTGCCGCGCAACGATCCGCGCGGGTTTTGCGCGTGCAGCGCTGAAGTGAGAATGACGAACAGCGTCAAGACGAACGCGGTCTTGCACAAACAGTTTTTCATGGTTCGGAACAGACTGAGACTAGACGGCAGGGCGGGCTACTACCAGAGGTCGTAGGGAATTCAGTACACAGTACCTAGTACCCAGTAAGAGCCAAGCGTTGACTGGGCACTAGGTACTGGGGCCGGCTAGTCCGACCAATGCGCCGGCTTGCGGTCCCAGCGATGTTTTCTCAATTCGTTGAGCAGCGCAGCCTCCAGTGGGCCGGCGTCGCTGACGGCAACGTTCTGGGCCACGTGTGCGGGACTGCGCATGCCGATAATCGTCGTGCTGACCGTGGGATGAGACAGGACGAAGCGCAGAGACATTTCGGGTAAGGTCATGCCCGCAGGCACGATTTTCTTGAGCTTCTCGACCCGATGAATCGTATTCGCAAGATTTTCCGGGCCGAAGTACAACGATCGCCAATCGTCTTTCGGGAAGCGAGTCTCGAGAGTCATCTTGCCGCCGAGGCTGCCTTCGTCGAGCGGCACGCGCGCAATCACGCCAACGTTCAGCTCCTGGCAAAGGGGAAACAGTTTGTCTTCGGGTGCCTGATCGAAAATGTTATAGATTACCTGAACGACATCGACCAAGCCGGTGTGCAACGCTTTTATGCCGTTCTCCGGCTCCCATCGATTCAGGCTGAGCCCGAAGTGGCGAATCCAGCCGCCGTCTTTTAACTTCTCTACCGTCGAACGGAATTCCGGTTCATCGGCCCAACTGTCATCCCATACATGAAACTGCAGCAGGTCAATCGAATCGACGCGCAGCTTCTTGCGGATCAAGTCGGCATATTTGAATACGTGCTGCGAAGAAAAAACGTCACTGTATTTGTAGGAGGGAAGCGCGGGCCATTTATCGTTGGCGGGAGGAACTTTCGAAGCTGCGTAAAGTCGCTTACCGGAATTTTGCTGCATCGTCTCGCCGAGAAGGCTGTCGCTTTTCCCTTCGCCGTATGCCCAGGCGGTGTCGAAGAAGTTACAGCCGGAGTCGACGGAGAGTTGCAGGGAATCGAGCGACTGCCGGTCGTCGGAGCCGCTCCAACCGCTCATCCCCCACAGTCCATAAGCAATGTCGCTGACTTCGAATCCGGTTCGGCCCAGCTTGCGATACTTCATTAGAAATATTCCTTGTATGAATTTGGTGGCCCGGTGTTCAGGCGGGGTAAATCCTAGCAGTTTTGGCGGGCGCGCGAAAATGGCGAAGCGACACAAACTACTATAGTCCTGTTTTTTTGATGCAAAGGATCAAAATTATGCGGCCAGCGATGGCGATAAGAGTGTTCAAATGAGCCTAGGTTGTTAGTGAGCCCAAATTGCTACCGTTTGTGGAGGTTCCCCGATGAACTCAAATTGCCCTTCTACGCCGAAAATGCCCTACCGTGACGACGAACGCAAAGCGCCCGCGTCTCGCTTTACTGACGAAAAGATATCGGACGATTCTGGAACAGAGACTCAGACCAACAGCGCCCTCGCGCCTGCAGGACTGAAGAATCCGTTTTGGAAGTAACGCATAAGAGAGCTTAACCCACCATTTGTCATCCCGAGCGAAGCGAGGGACCCTGGTTTCTGCAGGCGTCGCCAAAGCAGGCGCCATAAGCAAACACCATGATTCCTCGCTTCGCTCGGAATGACAGTCGACATGGAGTGACGGCTCGTCATGAGAGCTGAAATCATCCGACTGGTCATCGCAGGATCGGTAGGCACAAGCACGGTTTCAGCGTGAATGGGAGTGCCGCCATCTTTTCGAGTGCGGGATGCAGCTGTGCGTCGCGGCAAGGCTCCAAAGTAATCACAAAGGGCAGAGCGTTCCTGTCGAACCCTGGTTTTTGCAACACCGCGTTAATGTTCAAGTGGTGAGCCGAGAGGACTGCGGCCAGGCCTGCGATAATTCCGGGCTGATCTTTCACCAGAAAACGCAGATACCAGGGCGTCTCAAAGTCACAGCTCACTTTTGGCGGCTCGAGTTTTAGTGGGCGATGAGCGCGCGGTCCGGCCGCAAGACCTTCAGCCACGAACATCAAATCCGAAACCACCGCGACGGCCGTGGGATCTCCTCCCGCGCCAGCTCCAAGGAAGGCCGTGTTGCCGCCGTATTCTCCCGACGTTAAAACCATATTCAAATTCCTTTGCACTCGCCCAAACGGCGACGAGGCGGGAACGAGGCTGGGGCCAACATCGGTAAATAAAGTGATCCCCTTCAAATCTGCACGCGAAATCTGACGGATAGTGCAGTCCAACTCCGCGGCATAGTCGAAGTCGACCGCGTCCACCGAGCGGATGGTTCGGGCACGAATATCTCCCGGAGAAACGCGGGCCTGCAAACCAGCCAGCACGAGGATGGCAAGTTTGGCGCGGGCATCGCCGCCGTCGAGGTCTTCGCTGGCATCGGCCTCGGCATAGCCATGCGCCTGCGCTTCTTCGAGCGCCTCGCTGAACGGAATGCGGGAGCTCTCGATGCGGCTCAGAATGTAGTTACAGGTGCCGTTCAGGATGCCCGCGACGCCGTGAAGCCGATCTCCGCACAAGCCGGCTCGCAGCGCGGGAAGGACAGGAACTCCGCCGGCAACGGATGCTCCAAACTCAAGCTGGCAGCCGTTCGCGCTGGCTAGCTGCAGCAAATCGGGCCCATGGCGGGCAATAAGCTGTTTGTTGGCCGTAACCACCGATTTCCCGGCGCTCAAAGCGCTACGCACCCACTCTTCCGCCGGGTTCAAGCCGCCGATCAGTTCCACGATGATGTCGGCGTCAGAGTTGAGAATGGTTTGGAAGTCTTCCGTCCAAACTACGTCGCTCGGAACCCATGGCTGCTTCTTACGCTCGACATTGCGATTGCAAATGTGCGTGAGGCGCAACAATCCATCGCCGCGCTCACATAGAATCTTGGCCGTGGCCCGGCCTACCGTTCCGAAGCCCACCAAAGCAACCCGGCGCGGAGAATTGCAATCCTGGGACGTGGAGGCGAGTTTGGCGCTGGAAGCCTGCTCTGGCTTAGTCTTGTGCAAAAGTTGCTCTCAGAAATAGAAATCATTTTTATCATACGTGGAGTTGCGGCAGCGCGAAGTGGAAAGCGGACCCTAGGCCGGGCGGCATGCCCGGCAGAGTCAGCATCAAAGTTGATAAGATGATGCGATCCCGCCGCAGTCGAGGCCAATGCCTTCTGGCGAGGAATCATAAGCGGAACCTTTACCAACGGCGCCTCTCGCCTTTTCATGCCGAGCGCTACGGTCCGCCACCACGCCCGGCTGGGAGGAGAATGGATGATTGGAAAGTTCGCGACTGTAAGTGCGCTGACGTTACTTCTGACAATTTCGGTTCTGACAAGTCTTCTTGGAGGTCGAGCATTCGCCCAGACTCCGCCTGCGGATCAACCTCCCGCAACCCCGCCGGCGGCATCGGCTCCGCCCGCGCAACAACCCTCAAGTGACCAGGAACCTGCGGACGAGGCATCGATCTCACGACGAAAAAAGCGCGCTCACGAATACAAGAACTGGGTTTATAACGTGGGAGCCGGCGCGCAGGTCGACAGCGGCGCGACCAAAACTTTCGTGAGGGGCGGAGGCGTCACGGGCTCGATTGGCGTGGCTCGTAATGCCAACAAATACCTCGGATTGCGTGGGGACTTCATTTTTGCAGATCTGCCGCTGCGCGATTCGTCGCTGAGCCTAGCCCAGGCCGCGAGCGCGACCTCGTATGCTTTGGCAGCGACGGTCGATCCCATCATCAACATACCCGTGAGCAAACTCTACAGCGGATACGTTCTCTTCGGTCCCGCCTATTACCACCGCACGGGCAGCTTGAATTCCGACACAACCGTTCCCGGCGGGGCATGTAGTAGGTTTTGGGAATGGTGGGGGGCTTGCCAGAATTTTAGCGTTCCCCTCAACGGCAGCTTCACCAGCTCCAGCATGAACCAATTTGGCTACAACATTGGCGCGGGCGTGACTCGCAAAATGCCGAGTGGTGTCGAGATTTATGCCGAGTACCGTCTGATGCACGGATCGGGCGATCACACCACAACGGATATACGTCCAATCACGATCGGCGTGCGCTGGTAAGGAAGTTTCTTTGCAGCGCGAGTCATTTGCGAGCTGTGAAAGGAGACTACTCTGGATTCGTGCGATAGCTCCAAAGATCCGTATTCAGTTTTTGTAACTGCACGAATGACGCAGCCGGCATGGGCTGTGATGTCGTCGCAGCAGAGTTGGCCTCAAGCAACGCCGCTTCGACGATGTGATGCGCGGGCGCAAGGGAGCAGACTGGATCAGTGGCCGTTGCGTCGCCCATAAGCAGTAGAGCCTGACAGCGGCACCCGCCAAAGTCTTCGGTGCGGCGCTCACAGCTGCGGCAGGGTTCCGCCATCCATTCTTCTCCGCGGAAGCGCTGGAACGATGAAGACTCCCGCCAGATATGCTCGAGGGATCGCTTGCGGACGTTCTCGAACTCAAGCCCCGGAATGATTTCCGCGGCGTGGCAGGGAAGAACTTTGCCGGCAGGATTGATGAGCATCAATCGACGGCCCCATCCCCCCATACAAGCCTTCGGATAACGCGCGTAATAGTCGGGAACCACCGAATCAACACGGATGCGTCCGGCAAGGCGCGTTTCCGCAGCGGCTACTGTTTCAACCGCGCGCTCCAACTGCGCGCGCGTGGGTAGCAGCGCGGCGCGGTTTTGCAATGCCCAGCCATAGTACTGGGTGTGGGCGATCTCCATGCGCTCGGGCGCGAGCTGCTCGATGAAAGCGATCATCTCTTCGAGGTGATCGATGTTCTGGCGGTGAATAACCAGATTCACCGTGAACGCGATCTTATGGCTGCGGATGATGCGCGACAATTCGATCTTGTGAGCGTGCGCCTTGGCGCCGGCAATCCAATTGGCCGAGTTCTCACGCGAATCCTGAAAGCTAAGCTGAATGTGATCGAGTCCCGCCTCGACCAGTGCCTGTAATCTTGGTTCACCGAGCCCGAGGCCGGAAGTAATCAGGTTCGTATAAAGGCCTGCGACGCGCGCACCCGCGATAAGTTCCGTCAGATCCGGACGAGCCAGTGGTTCGCCGCCGGTGAAGTGCGCGTGTAGCATGCCGAGCTTGCCTGCCTGCTGGAAAACGTCGATCCATTCTTGCGTCGAAAGCTCTGAGTTCACCGCGGCCAACTCGAGGGGATTCGAACAGTAGACGCAATGCAGCGGGCAGCGATGCGTGATCTCGGCGATGAGGGCAAGCGGGTTGGAAATCATGCTGCTTACGGATTATGAGACGACCCTTATAGGTTAACATCTAGATAACCTAGGAGAGCCGCTCGCTAGAACTCGCGGTGATCGATATGGAAGACGCACACAAAGAAGTGGACGATGTGGAGATGCTTGCCGACGTGAAGGCGTACGACGCGGCAAAAGCGCGCCTTGAAACTGGGTTGGACGAGCTCATACCTCTAGAGATGATCGAGCGTAGACTGTGCTTGACGTGAGCGGGAAGCGACTGGATTGATGCGTCTAGTCGTGGTAGAAGTTAGGGTAAGAGGAGGTGAGAATATGGCAGCTCTCGATTGGGCGCAGTGCCCCGCCGTAGAAAGCGTGCCGGGAAGGCTGAGTGGCGCGTGGGTGTTTCGCGATACGCGCATGCCGGTATCTGCCGTGTTTCTAAACCTTGAGGCTGGCTCTACCGTGGATGAGATCATTGAGCAGTTCGACGTTACGCGCGAGCAGATCAACGCGGTCTTGGAATTTGCCGCTCGGAGTCTTGAGGCGGGTCCGGTTCCCGTCCACGCTGCACACTCCTCTGTTGATGCTCATTCTTTTTGATCACGTAACCCCTCGAGGTATTGCCCGGTTCCTTCCGGGGCATACCATCACGCGGGCTAGACAACGAGGATGGGACAAGCTTTCCAACGGTGACTTGCTGGCCGAAGCAGAGCGGGCCGGATTCGACGTGTTCCTGACCGCTGACAAAAATATTCAGTACCAGCAGAACCTTGAGGGCCGCAAAATAGCGGTTGTGGTGTTGAGCACTCCGCAGTGGCCGATGGTTCGATTGCATACAGCAGAAATTGCTGCGGCGGTAAATGCGGCTACGCCTGGCAGCTATGTGGAGGTGGAATTCCCGGGCCCGTCCTAAGCGGGTCGAGGCTAGTAATCGACGACCCGCTTATGCCGCAACTGCTCAAGAAACTGGCTGATGTCGCTGCGAATTTTGGCCGGGTCGGCGACGCTGAACTCAGCTTGCAATTCTGCGATGATCTGGCCGAAGGTGCGTTGGCCGTCGCAGCGCTCGAGTATCTGGCGGCCTGTTCCCTGCAGCTTGATTGCGCCTTCGGGAAACAGGATCACGCGCTCTTCGCCCGCTTTACTCTCAGCACCCCAGCGGCACCCCGCGGCCAGTCGCGGCTTGCTGGAATCTTCCGGAGGAGGCACGCTAAGCCGCCTCGATGCGAAACGCTCCGGGCGGTGGCCATCCCGGCTGTACGTAAGCGAAGTAGAGGGCGTCGAGTTGCGCCCACAGAATGTCACACTTATCACGCAAGGCTTGAATCGCCAATTCCTGCTCGGCTCGCGTCTTCGCGTTGTCGTAGACGTAGTTGACCGCGAATTGCGAATCCTCCGGCGCCTGATAAAGTCGGGCTTCGAAATAATCCAGGCCGCCCGCAAGCCAGGGATAATGCTGTCGCAATTTTTCCACGCGTAGAGTGATTAATTTAGTCGAAAATAATTCCGTAAGCGAGGAGGCGACCGCTTCCAAAAGCGAGCGGCTGCGGACGATGTTCAGATATTCGTTCACGGCGAACCGGGTCGCCGGCAGAATGCCCGCGCCGGCGCGAACCAGCGCGGGATCGAGGCCAGTGGCTTCCGCGAGTTTTATCCAGCGCTTGATGCCGCCTTCGCTGGTGGCATCGCCATCGTGATCGACTACGCGCTTACGCCATGCTCGGCGAAAGACGGGGTCGGGACCGCGCGAGAGAATGATCGAATCCTTGATCGGGATGATGCTTTGATAGTAATAACGATTCAGGGCCCACGCTTGCAGTTGTCCGCGGCTGAGCTTGCCTTCGTGCATCAGCAGGTGAAACGGATGCTTGTGATGGTATCGTTCCTCGCCAGTGGCCTGTAGCTGAGCGCGCAGTTCTTCGTGCGAGAGCAACGGCGCGTCGGGCGCGGTTTCAATGTCTTTGACGTGGCCGTCTTCTATAGGTCGAACTGCCATCCATCCTCCGCGATTTCCCAGCCCGCGTCCTGCACCCGGCGATACTGCGGGCTGGCCTCGTCCAGGATGGGATTGGTGTTGTTGATGTGCAGAAATATTTTACGCGGATGGCTCACTCCCGCCAACTTCGCCAGAATATTTTCAACCGGGATGTGGCCCATCTGGGTTGCGGTTTGACCGCTACCACCCTGCACGCGGATGAGTTCTTCGTCGCTCCAGAAAGTGCCGTCGAAAAGAAGGATGTCACAGGAGTTGAGTTGCTGAATCAGCGCGTCCTCTAGGTAAGGGACGGCCGGCATATAAGCGAATCGAGAGCCCGACTGCGACTCGACCATGAACCCGAGGGATGCTTCGCCAGGCGTGAGCTGCGACCGCCGATCCGGCCTGACATATGCGGGATAATGAGTGCTCAACGAAAATGCGCGACAGCGCACACCGGAATCTTGGCCGTGCGCATTGCATAAACTGAATTCAGTTCCGGCCTGAAATTCGCTCCACACGGTTTGATTCGGAACACGCTGCAACATCGCGAACATCGAGTTGTCCTCACGGAGGATGCTGCACACGGAAGCGGTCGCGTGAATGCGCAGCGGCTGGAGTTCGCGTAAGAGAAGCAGTCCCAGAACGTGGTCGACGTCGGCATTGGCTAGTACTACGCCTGCGATGGGCGATTGGCGCAGACCTTCGCGAGGATGCAGCTCAGGGGTCGCTTCAATTTGCGCGCGCAAATCCGGAGAAGCTCCCAACAAAAACCACTGTTGCCCATCCTGGGTGATCGCGACTTGTGTCTGGGTACGTGGCTTGCCGCGGAACGTGCCAGCTCTCACGGCTCGGCAATTTGCGCAGGAGCAATTCCACTGCGGAAACGCGCCTCCAGCCGCCGAACCGAGAATCTTTACCCGCATTCTTGTGAGTTTACAGCTTGAGATTGTTGCCGGAGGTAATTCCGCGAGAACCTGTCAACCGGCTTCGAAGGTTTTCAGCGTAGCCTCATAGAGTAAGCCGAACGTATGCCATGATGACGGGCGTTGGGTATTCTAAGCTAGTGGACTGCGGTAAATGTGAAGGTTTATGCGGCTCAGCGAAGAATGGAGGCCGGTAAGTCGCTTTCCGCTTGTGTTTCGGGCACTGCCACCGCATACTAATAACGGCCCTGTTATTCGGGTCGCAGCCCTCCCCCGCCCTCCCCGGTTTTGGTTTTTTCCCCTCTGGCTCAATTACCTCGCTACGAAATATATTCCTTGATGTATTCATCCTGAGTGTGCGCCAGCTCGTTCAGGTTGCCGTCGAAAATTATTTTGCCATCGCGCAGGATCAGAAAACTCATGGGCACCTCGCAGTGCTGGCCGGGAGGTAGCGCGATCATTCGGTTGTTCCGGCTGTCGAACTGGTGCGTCGCCATGGTGAAAGCGTCCTGCAGTCGATGAGTCACGAGCAGGGCGCTGGTTTTGTTCACATCGCGTTGCTTCACGATCAATTCGATAATCGTGTTCGAGGTCACAGGATCGAGACCTCCGGTAGGCGAGTCATAAAGCAGCAATTCAGGTTGTGTAATCAACGCACGCGCAATCGCCACGCGCCGCCGCATGCCGCCGGAAAGCTCCGAAGGATCGAGATCCAGGGTGTGTTCCAGTTCTACAAAGCGCAACGCTTCGCGCACCCTGTGATCGATCTCATCGTCGTAGATGCCGTGTTCTTCAGTTAACCGATAGGCCACATTTTCGCGAACCGAAAGAGAGTCGAAGAGAGCACTTTCCTGAAAAACCATCCCGATTTTGCGGCGCAACGCGAAGAGGTCCTCCTCCCGCATTTGCGTCACATCCTCGCCGAGGACGATGATGCGTCCAGACTCCGGCCGGATGAGTCCCATTGCCAGCTTCAGAAGTAAACTCTTTCCGGAGCCAGCAACGCCGAAGATTGCCTTGGTTTCTCCGCGATTCAAGCGAAACGAGACTCCCCGCAAAACGTCGTTCTCTGAAAAAGAAAGCTTTACATCTTCAAACACGATGGCTGGCGTGGAGTCTTCTTTCGCGGTCACGGCAGCGGAATCGAGCGGCAGGGTCGGCGTGGACATACGATCAGTGATACGAGAGCACGGCCATCAGGAAGCGGGTCACGAAGAAATCGAGTACGAGAATCAGCACGGAAGAAGCGACCATCGCTTGAGTGGTGGCCTTGCCCACTCCCTGCGTTCCGCCGCTCGTATTCATTCCGTAGAAGCAACCGATGGTCGCAATCACGAACCCGAAGAGCACCGGCTTGATTAGTCCCATGAAAATATCCTGAAACACCAGCGTCTCCCAAGCGTTGGACCAGTATTGCCGGGCGTCAAGGCGCAGAAGAACCTTGGCTACCATCGATCCGCCTGCCAATCCCACCAAATCGGAGATGATCGCCAAAAAAAACAGCATGAACACGGTGGCGGCCACGCGCGGCGTGACGAGCTTCTTCATGGGATCGGTGCCGAGGGCGCGCATGGCATCGATTTGTTCGGTTACCACCATCGACCCCAACTCGCTGGCCATGCCCGAGGAATTTCGTCCGGCAACCATCAGGCTGGTGAGCACCGGTCCCAGTTCTCGAACCATGGAAGCCGAGACCAATTCGCCGATCAGATTGATGGAACCGAAGCGGCTAAGAGTGTTCGCGGCCTGCAGCGCCAGCACTGCTCCCGTGAAGAAACCGGTCAAGAGAACGATGGGCAGCGACCCTACGCCAATAGCATCGGCCTGCTGCACAATATCGCCGACATAAAGCGGTTTTCGAAAGAGGTTGGCGATGGCGTGAGCGCAAAAGAGCACGTAATCCTGAACCGATTTTGTTTTTTCTTTGGCGAGTTCGGTTGGCGAGATGAGTTGCATGCGGTTCAGAAAGCCGCAGCGATTGAACCGCTGGGCTTTTCGGAACTATAGCAGAAGACAGCGGTAGAACTTTAATTGCCCGAGAACCTGAAGTCTAAGACCGGTCAGCGGGAAGCTGTTCTATCCGCGAGTCTTCTTCTTGATCTCGACATTCAACCGGCCGGGTTCCCCAGAGCCTGCCCTGAGCGAAGCGAAGGGTCTCGCTTTTGCGAGACCCTTGGGGGACGCCTGGCTTAGCTACGAATCAACTGCTCCGTATCGCGTTGCTGGCATGCTTCCATGACCGCGAAAAAACGCACATTCACCTGCGCCCGGTCTGATTCCAGGCGCGCCACTGTCTCGGCAAAGGGTCCTTGCAGCAAGTCCGATTTCTTCTTGAGCCGTTGCAGTCCTTGCACCGCATTATCAATTCCCTGATTCACCTGCAACAACGCTTCAAACAGATGTGCTTTCGGCATAGTTATATCTCCTTGATTGATGAATCGTTTCGTTGGTCACTCTGTCTTTTCGTTGGTCATTCCAAAGCGCGGCTATCGCGCGAGGGATCTGCTTTCTCGGAGCGTGCAGCATCAGGGCGGTGCGTGGGCGTTGCATGGAAGCGGAAAGCGCGGTTCGAAAATGGGACTGAAGCGGATGAAATCAGCGTGCGCGGGTTGCAGCGGGAAATGGAACCCGCTACCTTTTGTAGGAGCCATGGTTGCCTCGTGGTTAGGCGGCTTTGGTCAGGGGCGCATCGGTGTTGAAGCACTGGTGCGTCCCGCTTGCGATTAAGCTACTGCATTATTCCTTCCGTACATCTCGATTGTCCGATTAGATCAGTCAGAGAAAAATCACGAAGGGATATGGGGCAAACCAAGTACCCAGTACCCAGAAAAAACCGGCAGACCGTTCCGAAAGTGTTTTGCTGAGTACTGGCAACTAGGTGGGTACTGCTTTGCCTGTGGAGACCGGAAGCCGTTCTATCCGCGAGTCTTTTTCTTGATCTCGATATTCAACCGGCGGATTTTCTGATTAAGCGTGGAGAGCGGAATCTTGAAATGCTCGGCGGCTTCCGTCTGGTTCCAGTTGCACTTCTCCAGCATGTCAGTGATGATGCGCCGTTCCACATCTTCCACGATTTCAAACAACGATGCATCCGCGGGCGGATCGTGCATGGTGAACGAAGATCCTCGGCCCAATAGATTGTCGGGCAAGAGATCGAGACCAATATCGGTTCCCGACGACAGTACGACGGCGCGCTCGATCACGTTTTCCAGTTCGCGTACATTGCCGGGCCACGAATAGGACATCAAGGGACGCAGAGCCTCCGGAGTGATGTGGCGCACCGGCCGGTCGTTTTCTTCGGCATATTTTTTCAGAAAGAAATCGACCAGCAGCGGAATGTCTTCCCGGCGCTGGCGCAGCGGAGGAAGCTCAATCGTGATCACATTCAAGCGGTAAAACAAATCCTCACGGAAGCGGCCCTCGCGTACGAGCAAGCGCAAGTCAACATTAGTGGCGGCGATGATGCGCACGTCCACCTGAATCTCCTGCACTCCGCCGAGATGCATGAACTTGCGGTCTTGCAGCACGCGCAGAATCTTGGCTTGCGTTTCGAGGCCCATGGTCGCGATTTCGTCGAGAAATAACGTGCCTCTATCGGCCATCTCGAAGAGGCCTTTTTTCGAAGCGATTGCGCTGGTAAAAGCGCCTTTCACGTGGCCAAAGAGCGTCGATTCGAGCAGGTCGGTCGGCATCGAGCCCGTATTCACGGGCACAAAAGGCCGGTCATGGCGCGGCGAATTCAAGTGCGTCGCTTTGGCAATGACTTCCTTGCCAGTGCCGCTTTCGCCCTGCAGCAACACGGTGGAGCGGCTGTTGGCGACTTGCGCCACCAGGTCGAAAATCTTCAGCATGGGCTCGCTTTTGCCCACAATGTTTTCGAAGTTGTAGCGCTGCTTGAGCGCGCGCTTCAGTTGAACGTTTTCTTCCGCGGCCCGGCGCCATCCTATGGCTGCGCGCACGTCGGCCAGAAGCTTTTCATTATCCCAGGGTTTCTGGACGAAGTTGGCGGCTCCGGCTTGCATAGCGCGCACGGCGTTCTCAACCGTGCCATAGGCCGTAATCATAATCACCGGCAGCCCGGTTTCGTGGGAACGAATCTCGGCCAGAATTTCCATGCCGTCGCGACCGGGTAAGGCAAGGTCGAGCAGAATCAGATCGAAAGGATGCTCGCCGATGCGCTGCAGCCCAGCTTCGCCACTAACAGCCGTCTCCACGGCAAAGCCTTCCATCTCCAATAGAGTCTGCAACGATTCACGAATCTCCGCCTCATCGTCAATGATGAGCACAGCGCCTGCGAGACCAGGATTTCCATTCATCAGCGCGTTCGGAATCACTGCCGTGTCAGACATGCTCAGCCTCGAACGTTCTTTCCGCCCTGCCTAAGCCGTATCGTTTATGCATGAACGGTTTTCCTGCTTAGGGGGAAATCCAGAGTGAAGGTCGTCCCTGTGCCGGGATGGCTCTCCACGCGAATCTTACCTGCATGTTCCTGGATGATGCCGTAGGTGACGGAAAGGCCGAGCCCAGTGCCGCGAGCCTGACCTTCACGAGGCGACGTTTTCGTGGTGAAAAACGGATCATAAATGCGCTGGATGTGCTCAGGCGCAATCCCCGATCCAGTATCGGAGACAGACACGCTAACACTTTCGCCGTTGGCTGTGGCGATGCGCAGCCTACCCCCGCCCGGCATGGCGTCTTTCGCGTTAAGAAACAGATTCAGGAAGACCTGCTGCAATCTCCCCGGATTGCCCTGAATTGCCGGAAGCTGCGGTGCAAGCGCGTTCTCCACCTGCACCTTGGCCACTTTGAACTGATGCTCCAGCAACGCCAGCGTGTCGGCAATGACTTTATTCACATCGACGTCGCGTACCTCGCTGCCACTGGTTCGAGAGAAGTTCAGCAGATTGTTTACGATCTCCGAAGCGCGGAATGTTTGCCGCGTGATTTTTTCCAGCAGCCCGGATTTTTGCGGGTCGCCCTGTAGTTGCTTCGCCAGCATCTGCGTGTAGGAAGAGATCACGGCCAGTGGCGTGTTCACTTCGTGCGCCACACCCGCCGCCAGCAAGCCGATCGACGAGAGTTTGTCGGCCTGTGAGAGCTGGGTCTCGAGATCGGTACGCTCCGTGATGTCGTCCATGATGATCAGGCGTCCGATTACCTCAAACTTCCGTGTCACCAAGGGCGCGAGCGCAACATTTACGCTGCGTATTTCGCCCGCGGGGGTTTTCAGGTGGAACTTGTAGAGATTGCGAATGCCCGGCTCCCGCCGCATGCGGTCGAATTCTTCGACGAACTCGGCCGGGAAGATTGCTTTCAACGGCTGGGTCAGAGTCTGCCAGCGCGGCAAGGCGTACATCACTTCCATCTGCGCGTTCCAGCTCTCGATCCGGTCTTCCATGTCGAGGGCCATCACGCCTACGTTGATGGATTCGACGATGTTTTCGTTGAAGTCCTTGAGGCGCTCATATTCCGCAGCCTTCTGCTGCAGCGACGCATAGAGCTGGCCGTTCTGGATGGCGATGCCGAGGTAGCCACCGAGAGTTTCGAGCAGCTCCATGTCTTCGCTGGAGAGGAAGTCGCCCTGCGTAGTTTTTCCCAGGCCGAGCACGGCAACGGTTTTCTGCTGCGCGTGGCATGGGATGTAGTAATTCAAATCGAGACGCGCGATCGCCTGTTGTGCTTCGGGAGTCTCGCGTGGCACCTGGTGCGTATTCTCGAAGAAAAGATGTCCCGCTTGTTCCGGCCGCGACGAGTTCAGAAATGCGAGATCGATGTTAGTGGGCGCGGACAGGCCGAAGGCCTTGGCCAGCACGAACCGATCCGCTTTTTCCCCCGCCAGAAAAATCGCCATACGATCAACGGCAAGCGTATGCGAGAGCCGGTCGATCAAAGACGAGAGCATGGTGTTGAGGTCGGTCTCAGAACTCAACTCCCGGCCGAACTCGAGCAGCGTGCGGCGGTAGTCATAGCGCGTGCGGTAAAAATATTGGTCGACTCGGTCCTGAATCCACTTGCGTACAGGGTCGAATAGGAGCGCGGTCACAACTACAGCGAGAATCAAGCCCACCGGGCCGCTGTTTGGCTTCTGCCTCTGCACCAGTTCGGCGACTGCCGCCACCAAACCAAAATACATTCCCACCACGATCGCCGCCGCTAGCGTATAGACAACGCCGCGCTTGAAGATGAGGTCCACATCCATCAGGCGGTAGCGGAAGATGGCATATCCGAAGGTGAGCGGCAGCAAAGCCAGCGACAGTGCGGAAAGCTTCATGGTCGCGCCGGGCAATGAGCCCATCAGATACGGGACCACGTAGAACAGGGTGTAGGGAATGATGGCCAGAATCGTGCCGCGAGTCAC
The DNA here is from genome assembly GCA_963771965.1 of uncultured Acidobacteriaceae bacterium. GTDB lineage: Bacteria > Acidobacteriota > Terriglobia > Terriglobales > Acidobacteriaceae > Sulfotelmatobacter. Next base: position 945,412 of record CAVYVM010000009.1, on the reverse strand, counting down.
CCACTTCAACTGCTGCCGCAAGATCGTGGTACTGGCACGGCGATAACTGTACCAGAGCAACGTGGCGGCGGCGACAAAGAACAACGAGCCGTAGGACATTTCCATACGGTCGAGGTTCCAGCGCAGCCGCTCGCTGGCTTGCAGGGAACGCATGGCGGTGATGTGGATGGCCAGCAGAACTGCCGCCGGAAGGTAAACCAGCGCCAGCAGCCAGGGATGCTTGCGCACTGTCTGGCGTTTCTCCGGGAAAGTCAGGACAAAATGAAGAAACAGAGCAGGCTGCAACACCCCGGCGGCGATGTTGCCCCAATAGATGGTCCAGTCGAAATCGTTTAGCTTGCCTGTGTATTTGAAGGCGTAGGCAATGAACGAAACCAGGCAGAAAATGTAGAAATGCGTCGAACCGGGAGCCGTCCAGCGACGCAGCAAAACATAGAGCCCGATGCAAAGGTAGATCAGGGCAATCAGCCTCAGCCAATTGTTGAGCGACCGCTCAGCCGGGACCAGAATGACGCTTGAATCCAGAGGAACTGTTTGCCGCAGCAGGGAATAAGAAGCCTTGGACCAGATGCCGGTGCGGTACAGTTGGTGCTCCAACCCGGACATATTCTGGACTTCCTGTCCGTTGATGGACACCAGTTGGTCGCCAGCCTTGATTCCGCCTTTGGCACCCGGCCCGCTGGGGTCAACCCGGTCAGCCGTTAGTCGCGCGTCGTGTTCGATCCACCAAACACCGTCATCGGGAACGGCGAACTTAAGCTCGGCATCAAGATTGAAGGCTGCAAAGACGACCGCAGCCACGGTCAGTAGGAACAGGAGCACCGCAACGGAACGAACTTGACTTTCCCGATTCATGGGTTTCAGCGGCACTCCCAAGGTTGGGCTGGCGAGACGTGGATCGACCTCCGCCAGCGCCTGATCTCCAATGAGCAACTTCGCTGCCATGTCAGTTTCCAAATCGGGAAACGCTAAGTGTCGCACTTCAAGCGACTTGCGAGATTGTAAATGAGTTATGAAAGACCAGCTACCGCTTTTTGGAGGTTTCTGTGAAATTGTGTATCTAGCTCGATGGGAAGAGCTTATATCAGGAAAGAACGTCGGCTATGGTGCCGCCGTTGGCCCTAAGGCGATCTGCAAAAAGGCCAGCAGCAGTGGCATTGGTTTCCCCTAGTTGAGGCAGTAGCTGTGATGGTGGTAAAAACCAGGAATGACATCGATTTGGCGTTCCTACCGCTTCGTTGCTGTTGGAGGGTGTTTTCCACAGTTGCAGTCTGTGATGGTTGATACTGAAATTCTGCTACTCAATGCCTAAAATCTTGTCATTCCGAATCGGGCTGAAAGCCCGGTGAGGAACCTGCTTTCCTGCGGAGAGCACAGATGCTGCGAGAGGTGCTATTACGTTTACATCGTGGCGAGCAAAAGTCGCGCGATCTATGTCGGCATGACAGGGTTTCTCATGGCGCGAGTCCTGCAGCACAGATCCGGCGAGGGAGGAGATTTCTCACGCAAATATCGGACACACCGACTAGTTTATTTTGAAGCGTTTCAGAATGTAGGGAAGGCGATTGCGCGCGAGACAGAGATCAAGAAGTGGCGGCGAGAGAAGAAAGTAGCTTTGATTCAGAAAGAAAATCCGACTTGGGAGGATTTAGCGGCTGGGTGGGGTGGTCCGGCCGTCATGACGGTGACAGCGAAAGCAGGTTCCTCACCGGGCGTTCCGCCCAGTTCGGAATGACATCGTTTTCCTAGTCTTTTCTAGTCTTGATTTTCTCTCCAGAGGCTGAAGCCTGAGGATATCGAACTACTTACGCCCTGAAGAGCTGCCCTTCCACCCAGCGCTCGGCATTCATGGAGCGAACAACCAGAGCGGTAAGCGCAGCGTCCCCGTGCTGACTCTTCGTCAGCTGCGGAGACGGCGCCTGTTAGCTCACGAGCTTACTATGCAAGCTCTAAGAAGGCCAAGCCTGCTTGAATTCCGGTGCCGGTCCAATATTGGCGCGAATCACATTCATGAGTTCGTCATTGTCGGCGGGCTTTTGAAAAAATGCGGCTGCCCCCGCCTTCAGTGCGCGTTCTTCGTTCATTTGCGGATCGCGGGCGCTCAGAACGATGACAGGGATTCCGGCTAGAACGTCGCTGTTCTGCAGCCGGTCGAGGACAACGAAGCCATCCCCCACAGGCAGGCCGAGATCGAGAATGATCAGGGCTGGACGTTCTTTTTGGGCCGCAGAAATGGCCGAATAGCCGTCGGTGGCGGTAGCAACGTCAAAGTTATTGGCTCGCAGACGCAGCCGCAAGGCGCGCACCAGATCGGGATCATCATCGACTACCAGAATTTTGCTTGGCATTACTTCCTCCTTAGGTTAGTGGTTTGTACGTGGTTTCAGTTAACTAGCTGTGGGTGCTTACTGGGATTCGAATGCTTGCGCTCCATGCTGGCCATGATCATGGCTGTGGTCTGATCAGCCAAAGCCCTCACCTGTTGTTCCAGGCTTTCATCCGGCCCAGGTGGGGTAAGCTCAATCTGGGCTGCCATGATCGTGAGCGAGCATTTGGTTTTAAGATCGGGCAACTTCTCCAACTGCTCGCGGATGCGAGTGGTCATAATTCCGCATTGTTCAAGGTCCGTAGAGGCGACAACGAAGAAAGTCTCCGCCGCTCCCGAGGCTTCCATCGGAGGCAACACAAGATCTTTGTCGAGGTAGACGCAGCGGCGCAGAATGTCCAAGCACTGTTGCGCTGTTTCCTTCCAGTTTCCGCGCGGAGGGCTCGAGAGCGGCGTGAGTTCCACCCGAACCAGCGAGAACGCGGAGCGCAATTGGTCCTGATAAGTGACGACGGGGGTTAACAGTTTGGCCAGGGAGTAAATCGGGAGGGTGAAGCTGAAAGTGCTCCCTCGACCAGGATCACTCGAAACCCAGATACGCCCTTCATGAAGGCGAACGATTTCTCGGCAAATATAAAGACCGAGTCCCAATCCGGATCGACTGCTGTCGCTAGCTTCGGGGTCTTGGTAGAGGCGATCAAAGATCAGCGCTTTGGTCTCAGGGTTGATACCGCGGCCGGTATCCGTTACCGAAATGTAAACTGAACCCGGATCCGAATCCACCATGCAGGCTTGCAGCATGACCGAGCCATCATGCGGCGTAAACTTGATGGCGTTATCCACTAGATTAATCATCACTTCAAGCACTCGGTCTGGATCGGCAAATATGAGCGGAAGCCTTTGGTCGAGCCCGATTTCCAGTCCGATCCCTTTGTCGTTGGCCGTGGGTCGCATCATGGCAATGGTTTGCTGCGCCAGCTCAGCGAGCGAGATACAGCGTGGTTCGACCCGCATTTTGCCGGCCTCGGCGCGAGTTGCTTCGAGCAGATCGCGGATCATGGCGTGCAATTGATTCACGCTCCTCAGGATGGTCTTCAGGTGATCGGACTGATCGGGGGCGACCGGTCCAGCCAACCCGTCGAGAAGCAGGGTTACGTACTGATGAATACAGGTTAACGGCGTGCGGAGTTCGTGCGAAACGTGCGAGAGAAATTGATTCTTAAACTCCAGTTGCTGCTTCTGCGCCATTTCGAGGGCGCGGGTCAGAGCCTGCCGTTCCACGGCGTACCCAATGGCGCGCTCCAGGTGTTTGCTGGTGAGACTGTTCTTGAGCAAGTAATCTTGTACGCCGGAATGCACGGCCTTCATGGCCAGAGTGTCATCATCCTGGCCAGAGAGCACGACCACCGGCACGTTCGGGGAGTGTGCGATGAGCCGGCGAAATGTTTCCGCCCCTTTGCTGTCCGGTAAATTGAGGTCCAACAATACAACAGAGGGAGTCTCGAGCGACAAGGCGGCGAGTCCATCCGCTAGCCGGTTGACGCAATTCACTTTCACATGCGAGTGGCCTTCCACCAGCCGTAGACGGACCAGATCCGCATCCCCGGGGTTGTCTTCAATCAGTAATACGCTTGTCATTGGATTCGTCATCATTCTCCTCGTGGTGGCAGGTTTACAAAGTTGAACCAGAATTTCTCGATCGATTGGATTGCAAAAAAAAAATCAGTTAGATTTCCAGGCTTGCTCACGTAGCAGTTCGCGCCCAGTTCGTAACTGCGGACGATATCCTGGCGCGCCTGCGATGTGCTGAAGATCACAACCGGAATTCGGCACAGCTCCGGAGTGCTCTTAATATCGGCGAGTACTGCTTGGCCATGTTTCTTGGGCAGATTCAAGTCCAGGATGATCAGATCGGGCCGAAGCGCGTTCATATATTTCTTGCCGCGGTTCAGAAACGTCCAGGCCTCCTCGCCATCTTCAACATTGCTGATTTCGGGATGATGCGCGCTCCCCGCCAGAGCCTCACGCACCAACACCACATCGGCAGGGTTGTCGTCGACTACCAGGAGCTGAGGCGCGGCCCTCAAGACTGCACCCCCAACCTGTCGTCCGCCGGCGCAGGCAGTGTGAACTTGAACGTGGTACCGGAGCCGGCCCGCGGTTCGATCCAGATTCTTCCGCCATAGCGTTCGACGATTTTCTTGCAGATGGCCAGGCCGATGCCGTTCCCGGGGTAGTCGGCGCGGGTGTGCAGGCGCTGAAAAATCACAAAGACGTTTTCCGCAGACTCTGGCGCGATTCCGATCCCGTTGTCGGTGATGTCAAACAGCCATTGCTGATCTGCTTTTTCCACTTGCACGGAAATCACTGGCTGCTCTTTTCCGCGGAACTTGAGGGCGTTGCCGATCAGGTTCTGGAAGACTTGTGCTACCTGGGTTCGATCGGCCCACACAGCGGGGAGATCGGCACGAGTAACCACGGCGCCACTTTCCTGAATGGAGGAAGCTAGAGTCTGCAGCACTTCATCGACCACGGCATTGCAATCGACAGCACCACTGGTACCGTTCCGCCCCACCCGCGAAAACGCCAGCAGATCCTTAATAAGCACCTGCATGCGTATCGCTCCCTCAGAGGCATAGCCGAGGAACTTATCGGCATTCTCATCGAGCTTGCCGCGGTAGCGCTCGGAGAGTAGCTGGGTGTAAGCCACGACCATGCGCAGCGGCTCCTGCAGATCGTGCGAGGCGACATAGGCGAACTGCTCGAGGTCGGTGTTGGAGCGCGCTAATTCATCCACCTTGCGTGCCAGATCTTGCTCCACCTGATGGCGCAGCGTTCTCTCTTGTTTTTCGACCAGAGCCCGGCGAATGGCCTCGGGCAGCCGTGCCAGCCCATCTTTCAGGACGTAATCCGTGGCCCCGTCCTTGATGCATTTCACTGCAGCCACGTCTCCGAGCGCGCCCGTAACTATGATCACGGGAATATCGAGACCCTCACTGCGCAGGATTTCCAGGGTCTCAACCCCTCTCCACTCGCCCAAGTTGTAATCCGCGAGAATAATATCGGGAGGTTCTTCCTTCACTTGCCGCCGGAAGTCGGCAGCTGTGCGAACCACGGTATTGGAAATTTCGAAACCGGTTCTCCGCAGCCCGTGCAACATGAGTGCGGCATCGTCTGAGTTGTCTTCTACCAGCAGAAGCTGCAACTTGGTCTTGAGTTTCGTTGAGTCTTGTTCCTCGAGCCTGGTCGCGGCACTGCTCATCGCTTCCCTCCCGTAGCGGCTCCCTCGCCATTTCTTACCGGAGGCTGGTTGGTAACCAGCCAGTACAGGCCCACCAGCTTCACTACTTTCCGGAACTCGGCAAAGTCCACCGGCTTCTGCAGGTAGCTGTTCACGCCCAGCTCATAACCGCTAATCCGGTCGCGCTCTTCGCGTGACGAGGTCATCAGCACCACCGGAATATCCTTGGTTCGCGGATCGCCTTTGACCTTCTCAAGCACCTGCATTCCATCCACCTTGGGCAGCTTCAGATCGAGCAGGACCAGCTTTGGGGGCCGATCGAAAGAACGGTTGCTGTGGGGTCCAGTGCAGAATAGAAATTCCAAAGCTTCCTCCCCATCGTGGGCGACGAAAACATGGTTGGCGAGATTCTCGGCACGCAGAGCATGCAGCGTCAGATCGATGTCGTCTTGACTATCATCGACCAAAAGAATATCGACTTCAGTTGAGTTCATATTTAAGCTCCTGCCCCTGTGGTTTTATTCTCGGCGCCGCCGGGCACAACTTCGGCCGGCATAACCTCGGCACGTTTGGCGACGCCGAGGGTAAAGTAAAAAGTTGCACCTTTGTCGAGTTCGGAGTTCGCCCACACCCGGCCTCCGTGCTTGTGAACGATGCGTTTCACCGTAGCCAGGCCAATGCCCGTGCCCTCGAAATCCTCGGCGCGGTGCAGGCGCTGGAAGACTCCGAACAACTTGTCCTGGTACTTCATGCTGAAGCCGACGCCGTTGTCACGAATGATGAAGAGAATTTGCTCGTTCTCCTGCCGGTAGCCGATCTCGATCACGGCTCGCTCACGTGGACGGGTAAATTTGAGCGCGTTGGCCAACAGGTTCTGGAAGACCTGTTTCAACAGAACGGGATCGCACATCGCGGTAGGTAGTTCTGCAATCCTCCACTCGACCACGCGGCCATTCACTTCCGGCTGCAAGAGAGATATGACTTCTTCGATGATTGGATTCAGAGGGGTGGCTCCCAGCTTGGGAGTGTGACGGCCAACCCGCGCCAGGTTCAGAAGCTCATCCACCAGCAGTCCCATGCGACGGGTGCCGTCTTCAATGCGGTGGAGATGACTGAGCGCTTCGGGCTCCATTTTGTTGCCAAAATCTTCCAGAAGAATTCTGGAGAAGCCCCCGATGTGGCGCAGCGGCGCCCGCAGATCATGGGAGACCGAGTAGGTGAAAGCCTCCAGTTCAAGATTTGACGCCTCCAATTCTTCCGTTCGCTGTTCCACCCGCGCTTCGAGTTCTTCGTTGAGCTGGCGGATTTCCCGCTCGTCTTTCTTTCGTTGGGTAATGTCGCGGAAGGCGACCACCCCGCCGCGCGCCGCGCCGTCCCTGCCTTTCAAAGGCCCGCCGCTAATCTCGAGCCAAACTCCTTCGTCGAGCTCCGGGTTGCGTAGAAAGATCTCGGCCGCACTAACCTCGCCGTGCATGGCGCGCGCCAGGGGATTTTGCTCGTTCGGAAGGGGCGTGATGGTGTCGGGCAGGTAAACGCCGTAATGCGCGTTCCATTCTCCGGGCGGAACATCTTTCGCGCCCATGCCGACGATCTTCGTGGCGGCCGGATTCCAGATGATGAATTTCCCCGTCTCATCGGCGGCTACCAGTCCCTCCTGCATGCTGTCCAGCACCGACTGAAGCATCAGAGTCTGGCTTTCCAGGGCCTGCCGCGAGCCGAGCAATTCTTCGGTTTGCCGGGACAGTTCCTCCGTTTGCCCAGCCAATTGCTCCTTGGCCCGCTTGTGCTCCACGACTTCAGATTGCAGGGCCGCTGTCCGCTGCTCCACGCGCTCTTCCAGCTCGGCATTCAGAGTGCTGAGTTGCGCTCGCCCCCGTGCACTCACGTCGATCTCGCGGTTGACAGCGAACCTGGCCAGCGTCAGCAGGCCCGCCCCCACAAATACGCCGACGAACATGATGAAACCCGCCAACCGCCGTCCCGCCTCGGTTCTCGGGGTACGCTGGCTCAATAACCGCATCTCCTCCGCGTACATCTTTTGAGTCGTAGCTCGCACCGCTTCTATAAGCCTCTCGGTCTCTAGGATTTCGTCGGGGCCAGGAGCTGCGTGCGCTTGCCGGCGCTTGGCGACTATGTTCTCGGCGAATTCGAGCGCAGCCCGGACCTGCGGTTCGAGCGCGTCCAGTAGGCGCCCCTCGTTGGGATTGTCCGCCGTCATATGTCGCAGCGTGTCCTCCTCCTGCACGACGGTGCTTCTCGCAACCTCGTAGTGCGCCAGCAACGGGTCTTGCCCGGTCGAGGCAAATGTCCGCGCGCTGGTTTCAAATTCGATCACATGTTTGGTCGTGAGCTCGATCGTTTCCATCACGGCATAGGTGTGGGCTACCCAGTCGGCGTCATTCGCTGCCACCCGGGCGCCGTGCCAGGACGAAAAGCCGAGGAAGATTGTCAGGAGCATAGCTACGATGAAGCCGCCGGTGACCCTACGCTTAAGCGCGGCCTCGATCGGCGGATCGAGCGAGCCCGTGGCCGCAGGGACGGCAATCTCTGCTTTGCCGAGGCGAGATGCCACAGCGTGCTTCACAGACAGAAGGACTCCTCGAGCGTGCTCTGGTGGAACGAAGGTTTGTGAGAAGGCTGCAATACGGCGGCCTGGCGCAGCCTTGCCAATCAGGTTATCGGCGGACTGGAGGCAAGCTTTATCTCTGGAAGCGGCCTGCGGGCTATCGAAAGGAGGCTGCGGAAACTGTACTGCCGATCAGTGTGCGTTCGGGCATGATCGAGGTGGGGCTTTCGCTCGTGAAGTGGCGAGTGCTCGGCAGAATGAGAGTTCCTTCAGATCAAAAGAAGTTAAACGAAACTCATTCGGTTCAAAAGACGACTCCGTTAAAGAGAATGTGAGAAGAGGATGTGGAGAAGAAAGATGTGAAGAACTAAGAGGAATAGTTAAGGGTTAGAGACGATAAATCTAAAACCGAGAAATGAACAGGTGCTCAGTATCAGCCGGCTTTGCGTTCGTCGGTGATCGCCGGTTCAGGGGAAACGTCGTCGTCTTCGTCCCATTCGAACGAAAGCGCGCGCGCGGTGGTCTCGATGGGCTCGAGTTGAGGAATGTCGTCGGCCACCGAAGCTCCCAGTTCTGCGAACTTTCGCGCCGAAACCAGCACCCGGCTTTCAAGCGAGCCTACAGCCTTGTTATAAGACTCGACTGCGCGGTCGAGCCCGGTGCCGACCGAGGTAATGTGGCCTGCGAGGTTTCGCAGGCGGTCGTGTAATTCTTTGCCGAGTTCGCTGATCTGTTGCGCGTTGCGCGCCAGCTTTTCCTGATTCCAGCCGTAAGCCACGGCTTTCAGCAATGCGATCAGCGTGGTCGGCGACGCTGGAATTACGCGGTTCAGAACTCCGTGCTCGATCAAGCTGGAGTCCTGTTCGAGCGCCGCGCTAAAAAATGTTTCTCCGGGCAGAAACATCACCACAAATTCCGGGGTTGCATCGAACTGCTCCCAGTATTTCTTGCCACTGAGCGTGTTCATGTGGTCGCGCACTTGTCGCGCATGATTGGTAAGACAGTCGCGGCGGGTTTCCTCGTCGGTAGTCTCGAAGGCGTCAAGAAAAGCCTGCAGCGGCGTCTTGGCATCCACCACAACATGCTTGCCGCCCGGCAGCTTCACCACCAGGTCGGGACGCAAGCGTCCGCTATCGGTGGTCACGGTTTCCTGCTCGGCAAAATCGCAATAGGAAAGCATGCCGGCGATCTCGACCACGCGCCGCAACTGAATTTCTCCCCAGCGTCCGCGCACGTTGGGGGTGCGCAGTGCCCGCACCAGATTGCCCGTCTCCGATTGCAATTCCTTCTGCGTCGTAATTAGCGATTGAACCTGGGTATAAAGTGCCGAGTAAGCTTTGCCGCGTTCGATTTCCAGTTGCTGAATCTGCGTATCTACTTTATTCAGCGACTCGCGCACCGGCGCGACCATCTCGGCCACGGCTTTCTGCCGGCTCTCAAGGTCACCGCGGGCCTCGGTTTGGAAGCGCTCCAGGCGTTCTTGAGCCAGCACCAGAAACGATTGGTTGTTGCTCTTCAGGGCATCGGAAGCCATTGCTTTGAAGGCGTTGCGTAACTCTTCGCTGGCCCGGGTGACCAGATCCATCTTTTCGTCGCTGGTCTTCCGTTCCATTTCAAGGGCGGATTCTAATCTGGCTTTCGCGGCGACTACGTCCGTGTGAGCCTGCTGAAGCCGCGCCAGATCGGCGTTTTGGGCCGCTAATTGCTTTTCCATCAACGATAAGCGGGCGCTTAGCGCGGCCGCGCGCGAGCGTAGCGCCAGCCAAGCAATCAAGCTTCCAAACAATAGGCCGATGACCCCTATGACACCAGGTTCCATAGCGAAGGTAACTTCTTAAAGTGGATTCCGGATTCTAGCGTAGCACCAACGGCAAGTTTGAGCCTGCTGTTTGAAACTAGCAGCTTTGAAATAACAAGATCCTTCCCAGGGTCGCGTTGCGTAGGCACAGGCGATGCCTCGGGTCACAAAAATCGGGTTGACGATTGTGCTGGTGACAGGCGCGGCCTCGTTCCCGCCGTCGAGCCCGGTAATGGCGTCATCATCAGGGGGAAGCGACGCCGGCATGAACTCCGCGCAGCAGGCAACCCTGAAGCCTGCCTCTGCAGCGGCTGCCGACATTCCGTTTCGCGACTACGATTCCGCCGCTGAACAGGTGCTGCTCGACCTGGCGAATCAGGCCAGAGCACAAGCCGGCGCATCGCCACTCGCGCTCGATAACGAACTCTCTCAAGCCGCTCGCATCCACGCGGAAATGATGTTTGCCGCGCGGCAACTCTCGCACCAGTTCACCGGTGAGCCCTCCCTTCCACAACGCTTGGCGAGCGCGACACGCCTACAACTCGATCAGGAAGGCGAGAACGTCGCTTTCGATTTCGACGCAGCCAGCGGACATCAACATCTCATGCTTTCGCCTCCGCATCGCGCGAACCTGCTCAACCCAGCCTATAACGTGGTTGGCATGGGCGTAATTCGCAGCGGAGACCGTTTGTATATTGTGCAAGACTTCGGCCATGCCCTCCCCAATTACTCTGCGGCCGAAGTCAAGGAACGGATCGCGGCGGCTGTGACCGAAGCGCGGCATCAAGGCCGCCAGCTCGATCTCACCCGCCGCGATCTGCTTCTTGCCGACGATGCCGCCTGCTCGATGGCGCACGCGGATAAACTCGGCACCTCCCTGGTTCAACAGCTCGCGCAACGCTACACCGTGCTCACCTATACCAGCCTCCATCCCGAGACGTTGCCCGCAGAAGCCGGACGCGTTCTCGACGACCACAATCTGCGCAGCTTCTCGATCGGCGCATGCTACGCCCGCACGAACACATACCCGACCGGCGTGTATTGGATAGTTCTGTCGCTGGATTGAAACGATAGACAGGTCTCAGGCTTGAATCTGTTCGAGGTGCTTCAGCGTAGGCAATCCCTTGATCGATTTCCCAGCCTTCAGTGCGTTAGGCAATACATAATCCTCCGAGAACTGAAATGCTCTTCACACCCCACCTCCGGGCCGTAGGTTCTGATTACCCAGGCAGGTTAGAATGCCCGAATGGAAAACCCTGACCCTGCCGCCCTGGAAGCCTGGTTTGCTGCACACCGAGAAGAGATCGAGGCTCTGATCGACGAAGGCTGCGCCGCCGCTAAACGTGGGGAACCGATTGACGGCGATGATGCGCGTTCAAGGTTGAACGAGATGAGGCGCGCGAAGTTCCCGCGCTTCTTTATTCCGCTGCGCTAATTCTACTTCACCGGCACGCTGTAGTGCGACGCCACGACCTGCCATTTCCCGCCATTCTTCATCCACACATCAGTGAGCCGGTCGTGATACTCGTAGGGTTTCCCGCTGGACAAGCCTCTCTCGTGATACGCGCCCGTTACCACGGCTGTGTTGCCGTGCATGCGAACTTTGAGTTCCGACATTTCTGCGACCTCCACGTGCGTGGAGGATTCGGCGCTATGGCTGATGTAGCCGGTCTTGCCGTACGTGTTGCCGTCCTCGACGGTGATGACAAAATCGTCGGCGAGCAGTGACGCGAGAATGTCAACCTGCCGCTTCTTATACGATTCAGTCCACTTCAATTCCATCGACCGAATGTAGGCTGCGTCGGACTTATCTTTATCCTGCGCCATCGAAGGAATCGCGAGTCCGGTAAGGATGCAGAGGCAAACGAAGAGCGCGGAAGCCATGCGGGAGTTCATATCTCTGTTTCGCACACTCGGCGGGTTGCCGCAAGTTCCTTCCGTGGGGCCAACACCGCATCCCGCGCAAAAGATCCACTTCGTCCGATTCGTCCAACACCGTTCTCAGAGCCGTCCTGTGCTAACCTTGCCCTTGCCCACCCGTCTGCGGTTCCGCGCATGGAATCCTCAGCCTCAGTCCGTTCATCCCAGGGTCGTTCACCCCACGATCAATCGAACCAGATTGATCCAACTAAAATCCGCGTCGGCACCGCTGGCTGGTCCTACAAAGATTGGGACGGCATCTTCTATCCTTCGGGCATGCAGCGCCGCAAGCAGCATCCCCTGGAATATCTGGCGCGCTTCTTCGATACCACTGAAATCAACACATCGTTCTACGGACCACTGAAACCAGAGTGGGCCAAGCTCTGGTGCCGCAAGGTCGCGGCGGTGAATCCGAAATTTCTGTTTACTGCCAAGCTCTACCGCGCTTTTACGCACTCACCCATCGCAGTGATGGAGCCTACTTCCGCCGCCACCATCCGTCCCAGCGACGAAGACGAAGCCCGCACTCGCGAAGGCCTCGACGCCCTTGCCACCGAAGGACGCCTCGGCGCTTTGCTCATCCAGTTTCCCGTGTCGTTCAAAAATACTTCTCTCAACCGTGAATATCTCGAACGCCTGCTGCGCCAGTTCATCGAATATCCCCGCGTGGTCGAAGTACGCCACTCCAGTTGGAACGACGCTGAAACTCTGGCGGCATTCGCGCAGAAGAATGTCGGCTTCTGCAACATCGACCAACCTGTGCTCGGCCGCTCGCTGAAGCCCACCGAACACGTGACCTCAGCCATCGGATATGTCCGCCTGCATGGCCGCAATTACGAGCACTGGTTTGCCGATAAAGGTTCCGATTCTGACAATCGCAACGACCGCTACAACTATCTCTACAGCCAGCAAGAGCTGGCAGGCTGGAAAGAAAAAATCACCAGCATCGCCGCCCGCGCGCAAGCGACCTATGTGATCACCAACAATCACTACGAGAGCAAAGCCGGCGTGAACGCGCTGGAGCTGAAGTCGATGATCAGCGGCAAGCGCGTCCTGGCCCCGCCCACCCTGATCGAGAAGTATCCAGAACTAAGAAGGATCGCCGACGCCGCCGAAGATTCCGCAGCAACCAGCCCTACACCATTGTTCCCCTAAACTTGTCATGCCGTGTCATGCAGAGCGAAGTGGAATTGTCCGCAGGACAATCCCACGCAGTCGAAAGCCTTCCCCGAGCTTGCCGAAGGGCATCCCTACCTGCACCGCAAGGCGTGAGGGGGTTGGGGATTCGAACTGACTATAAAACTTAACCCGCACAGAGGAATTGATCACCGGCCTTCGAGATTCTTCAGCCGGTCTGATAGCGACTCAACCTCGGCGTCCAGCGCGCGAAGCGCCGCAGCATGGCTCTTCTGACGCAATTCGACTGGGGACGCCCACTTGTGAAACTCGGTCAGCAAAGTGGTTTCCACCTTCTCCAACCGTCCACTTATCCACTGTTTATCTTCGTCTGTTAGCACACCCCAATTATAGGGCAAACGCCCCATCGGATCGCAATGTTTTCTCGCGAGTGCGGAGCACACCCCTGATCCTCTCTGTCATGCAGAGCGAAGTGGGATTGTCCGCAGGACAATCCCGCAGTCGAAGCATCCCTACCCGCGTCCCCTCAGGTGTTGGGGACCACCCGTCGGCACGCCGGTCATCGCGAGAGCGCTTTCTTGAGCTCCTTTATCAATTTCTCAGCCTCTTCGAGTTTTCGTATGACCTGTTGGTCCCCTTTAAGCGCTGCTAGAGTCGTCCACGGGTATCGCTGTAGCGATTCAGAGAGCTGTTCAATATCGCCGATCAGCCCCTGCCCTTTCTTGGAGGGCGCTGATGACAGTGTGTGTAACGCGCCTTCTATTGTCCCCTCTGGTGCCAAGAAATTTTCCTTAGCTACGGGGTCTTTCAATATCTGGCGCAGCTTCCTTATGTCCTTTGAGTTTGTGATTCTCTGCTCGTTGACCCTCTTGAGCACCGTGTCAAGCACCGTCGGCGAAAGCAACTTCTTGTTTAGGTTCTTGATCTCCCTTGCCCAGGTAATCGACGCTCCGGGCTCTACTAGGTTAGTTAGTTTCTCGGACAACTCATAAATCTCCACTAGTTTGTCCAGTTCTCTAACGGTTATCCCGAGGATGTTTGCCGCACTAGCCCGTCCCACCATATCTACGAGGCTGTAGGCGACCATTTCCTTCTCTTTTGCGTCCCATTCGCGCCTTTGGCGGTGAATATAGATCCAGACCCGCAGCCGCTCTTCATCAGTCAGCGTGCGGTCTGTCACTTCGACGGGGAGCCGCCGGTACTCTTCCTTCTTCTGGTTCTCTACTAGGATTCTCGAATTCTCCCACCTCCGATCCCCGTCAATGATGCGGAACTTGTTCGGGATGTCCGGATGGGGTTCAAGCAGAAGGGGCTCGAAGATTCCTTCGTTGGCCTCAATTTGTCGTTGTAGCTCTGGGTCGATCTTTGGACCCATGCGAGGTTGCTTCGGGTTCGGGACAACGTCGTCGAGATCGACGTTGTCCCGGTAAGTCCGTAGGACGGTGCGCCCGAGCCGGCGTTCTTGCCAGCGGTATGTCGCCGTTTCTTCCATTCAGTTACCCCCTCGCCGCTGGTACGCTTGTCGGCACGGCTCTGACGTTTTGGGCGGGGTAGCCTTCCGCAGCGCTGACCTCGTCATCGCCCTCAATCACACTGGCCACGTCGGTGTCTATTTCTCGTAGAAGGTTATTGATCCGTGTTGCAAAAGCCCCACGCTTCCTCCAGACATTATCGTGCGCCTTCTTCTCGTGGACATCTAGGTCGAGAATCTCCTGGGTGATTTTGCCAGCCTCGCTGAATTTTCGCCTGTACGTCTCCGATGTGATGAGCCCATAGAGCTTATTCATTTTCCCGGAGCGCTCTTTCATGCTGAGCCCGCGCACATGCATAGTGATCATCGCCTGGCGCAGGATATGTACGATGTGAACGATGCGGGCCGGATTCACGACAATGACGTCAGACTCGATGCACATCTCCTGCTTGCCCGACGGGAACGCCGACGTGGTAAGGATGGCTTGTTCAGCTCCCGCTTCGGCTTGGTCTTGTCTGAGTTTGGTGACGAATTCGTATTTCCAGCCTTGATGGACCTTTGAGTCAACAATGATTCGTCCGCAAGTCTGGCCCTTGTGGCGGACTTCGTGAATTATGTCCGCTCCCGGTTGTCCCTTCTTGATACGAGTGGTTAGATCGCCTTGGGATGCGAAGGTCTCGCGCAGGCTTTCGAAAACATCGATTTCGCCACTGTCGCCGAGTTCATTCGCCGTTTTCTTTTGAAGCTGATGCTCCATGAGCTTCACTTTCTTTTGGTATGACTCGCGCTCGCGGTTAAAGTCGCTCTGCTGCTTCAGTAGGGCCATTGCCCCGGCTTTCTCCAAGGCCGCGCGCTGGTCGGTAAGTTCTTTTTCGCGTTTCTTTTCCGCTTCCTCCGTGGCTCGCTTGACAACACCTGCTTCTCTCGCCTCCACCTCTTTCACCTTTTTCTGCGCTTTTGCGAGTTCGGCTGCAACCTTGCTGACTTGCTCTTCGGCCTGTTGCTTTGCCAATTTAGCGGCGGCCTGTTTTTCCCTCTCGGCTTCTTTCCGAATCAAGGCTTCGCGTGCTTCGGCCTGTTTAGCCTTCTTGGCAGCGTCGTCGCGTTCCGCCGCCATCTTCTTGATCTGTTGATCAACCTCCTGTTTGGCGAGTTTGGCTGCATTCTCCTTTTCAGTCTGCAACTGTTTCTTAAAGTCTAGTTCCAGTCGATTACGCACCGTCGTCTCGGCCTCGGTCGCCCTCTTCTCTCGCTCAGCAAGCTCCTGTTGTTTCTGAGCTTTGAGTTTTGCTTGGATTTCTGAAAACTTAACCTTCGAAAGTTCTGTTCCGCACAGCGGACACGATTCAACATTGCTTTCCATTTTCGAACTCCTACGGCATCGGACCCGCTTAACTCATACAGCGCAGATCCAGCCCCTTGGGGCCCAATCCCTTCCGGAAGGCGAACCCGAAAAGGAGTAGGCTCTGTCCTTATTTGATCCTTGTTACTCCTTCTTATTCCTTCTTATTCCTTCTGTCAATCTTTATTATTTGGATCGAATGAGTGAGACATCCATACGGACTTGAAATTCCACTCCGGCGCAAAACGCGAAACGAGGGCCGGTCCTTTGTAGCTGGTGGCCCACTCAAGTCCGGTTTTGGGTTGGAGGTCCCTCCAATTGCTCGGGATTTCGGCGCGGGGCTCAGACACCGCGCGACCGCCTCAACTTGGGTGGGGGTCGTTTGTTATGCCGATTTTGCGGTGCGGCACCCGCTAAGTCTCATGTTCTCAGGATCGAGGGGTAGGGGGGAGTAGGATAACTAGAAGATAAACTTATAGGCCAGTAGAGACTGCCAGTCCCCACCCGCTGAAAAATAAATTTCACGAAGATTTCCGGAACTTGGAAACTGACAGCGGGGAAGCAGGACTGCTTTCTATCCCCGCGCGACGGCGTGGTCGGCGAGGCGGCGCTTGTTATAGCGCAGGGCGACGTTCATGAAGACATTGCCGAGAGAGGTTTCAAAGCAGATCATCAGGGCCTCGACGTCTTCGCTGGACTTGTCGCCTTCATTCGAAGTGAGCAACAGCGGCGGATGGACGCGGAAGTGGAAACCCTGGTCATTCAGCGCGGAGACGGCATTGCCGACCACCTGATTCGCCAGTTCAAAGATGGTTTCTTTAATCAGTTCATCGGACTCGGGCAGTTCTGCGCCTGCATAATGGCTGGCCACGCGCAGCGCGGTCTGCGGCTCGAGGTCGAGAATAATGCGGCCCTCGACGTCGCCCGAAAGCGCCACCATGCCCGCGACACCCTTGCGACGATAGCCGGTTTCTTCCATCGAAAGGCTGTCCACCTTCGTGGTGCAATGCAAGCCTTGCGACAAAACCGCGTCGGCCGCATTGATGAAAGGCTGAATCAGCTCCATCTTCATGCGATTAAACTCCCGCGCCAGCCGCGGTGGCCACGGCGCCGTCTTCTCCCATCACGTACTTGATGACCTCGTACAGCACTTCCGGTTTCACCGGCTTCTGCACGAAGTGGCGTGCCCCGCGCTGCAGTGCGGCCACAATGTTTTCCTGGTAGCCCACGGAAGACACCATCACGATGCGCGCCGCGGGATGCGCCTGCACGATCTTCTCGGCGGCCTCGATGCCCTCCATCTGCGGCATGGTGATGTCCATCAGCACGATGTCGGGATGAGTGCGGTCGAACTCGCTGATCGCGGTGAGTCCGTCGCCGGCCTCGCCTGCCACCTGCCCGCCGAAGGTTTCGATCATCCGAGCCAGGTTCTTGCGCGCGAACACGGAATCGTCCACGATCAGGTAGCGAACCGGTTGGCCGTCCTTGCTGCGTTTGACTGCTGCGAACTGCTCCATAACACCCTCCCTCTACATTTCAACACGGCGGTTACCCGCCTGCCAGATGACTCAGGTCACCAAACCGCATTAGAAACCCCTCGTCAGAAGATCAATGTTCAGCGGCCAGCGCGGGCTGTTTGCCCTGCCCCGCCGCTCAGTCCATGGCCTTCGTTGCGTCCACAAAGCGCTTGCAGGGTGGCTGCAATCACGTCCAAAGCCATCACCCGCCGGGCATATCCACGCTCGATGGCCGCCTTCGGCATGCCGTAAACCACGCAGGATTCTTCATTCTGGGCGATCGTCATTCCGCCGGCCTTTCTTACCTCGCCCAGACCCTGCGCGCCATCGTCGCCCATACCGGTCATCAATACAGCGATTGCCTGCGAGCCAAATTCCTCAGCCGCGCTGTTAAACAGCACGTCCACGCTGGGACGGTGGCCGTTAACCCGCTCCTCGTCGTTCAAAACCACAACATCTCCGATGGCCAGGCGTTTTACCTTCATGTGCCGGTTACCGGGACAAACCAGAACACGTCCCGCCTGCAGCGTATCACCCGACCTCGCTTCTTTAACCCTTAGAGCGCACAATTCGTCGAGACGGCGGGCAAACATGTCGGTGAAGTTCTCGGGCATGTGTTGCACCACGAGAATCGATCCGGGAAAATCTGCCGGCAGTTGGGGTAGCAGGAACTCGAGTGCTTGCGGCCCTCCAGTCGAAATGCCGATAGCCACTGTCCGGCTGGGCGGGGGCGAGGATTTTGTGGCCGAGATCTTTTCAGGGCGAGGCGTCGACCCCGGCAATATTCCGGGACGGACAATCTTGCCCACAGCGGCGGCCTTGATCTTGGCGATCAATTCCTTGGCCGTCTCCACCATATGCCCCGAAGCATCCTGTGGCTTGGCGACGAAATCGAAAGCGCCAAGCGCCAACGCCTTCAAGGTGATCGAGGCCCCTTCGGTAGAGTGCGAGCTAACCACGATCACCGGCATTGGATGCCGCCGCATGATTTCCTTCAACGTGTCGATACCGTTCATGCCCGGCATTTGCAGATCGAGAGTCACTACGGTCGGCCGCAACTCCTCTATCTTCTTGAGGCAGAAGGTTCCGTCCATTGCTGTGCCCACAACCTGGATCGACTGATCGGCATCGAGCATCTGCGGGATCAGCTTGCGCATCAGCGCCGAATCATCCACTACCAGCACGCGCACTTTGTTCGTATCCATATTGTTCGTATGCATGTTCGCGCTCATGCGTGGCCCCCGGCGGCGCCTAGAGCAAGCCGCATACGATCACTCTCGTTCAGCAGCAGACCGCTGCTGGTCAGCCCAGCGTCTTGCGGACGCGAGCGCGAAATGTGTTCCACGACTGCCAGCAGATTCAGAATCAGCACGACTTTTCCATCCCCCAGAATTGAAGCGCCGTTTACTAAGTCGGTGGAGAAGGTTTGGTCATCTAAAGCTTTAATTACCAACTCCTCTTCACCTTCGAGAGCGTCGACGATCAAACCATATTTCTTTTCGCCAACAGTAATTACCAGAACGAAAAGTTTGATCGCGTGCCGGTCGCCATCGGTCGCGGGCGGGCGTCCCAGGCGCAACAACGGCAGCACCTGATTGCGTAACTGCAACACTTCATAGTTGTCGACCTGATGGACTTCGGATTCCCGCGTACGAGCAATCTGGTTCACCGCGTTCAGTGGAATGGCGTAGAGCCGTTGCTCCACCCAGAACAAGAGCGCCTTAATAATCGCAAGCGTAAGCGGCAGTTTCAGCCGGAAGGTTGTGCCCTGGCCGGCGCGAGTCTCAATGTGAATGGTTGCCTTAAGCCGATGCAGAACGCTCTGGACTACATCCATTCCGACGCCGCGGCCGGAAACCTCGGTCACCACTTCGGCGGTGCTGAATCCCGGCCGGAAGATCAGCTCCAGAGATTCGGCTTCGCTCAAACGCCCAGCTTCCGCCGCTGTGATCAGTCCCAGATCAATTGCTTTGGCGCGAATTTTCTGGGAATCGATGCCGCGGCCGTCGTCACTTACCTCGACCACCACCTGATTCCCCTGATGGTGGGCATTCAAGCGGATATTGCCGCGCGGGGACTTGCCGAGCCGCTGGCGTTCTTCGGCCGGTTCAATGCCGTGGCTGACGGCATTGCGCACCAGATGCGTGAGAGGCTCGGCAATGGCGTCGAGAATACCCTTATCAAGATCGGTTTCCTGCCCGCACAGCTCAAGATCCACTTCGCGCCCGCACTGCCGTGCCACATCTCGCACGATGCGGGGAAAGCGCCGGAACAGTTGATCCACCGGCACCATTCGGATCTTCATCACCGAGCGCTGCAGATCATTCAACACCCGCGCCTGGAAGCCCATCGCGTCTGCGAACTTGCCGCGCAGGGGTTCTTTAGGAAAGCGCTGGGCAAATTCGTTCAAGGCCTGCTGCAACATCGATTTGCCAATGATGAGTTCGCCGACCAAGTTCAAAACGCTGTCGATTCTCCCAGCTTCCACGCGCAAGATATTTTCCGTGAAACCCTGGGGCGCGAGCTCCGCTGGGGCGGCCGTTGCTGATCCCGGTGCAACTTGAGCCGGCAATACAGGTGTAGGGGCGGAACTCGTCAAATCTGTTTCGCTCGGAACTGACGCTACTGGCTCGTCGGCGGAATTCTTGGCGGCTTTTTCAGCGGCTTTCGATGGTGAGGCAGCATGGATTATGGTGACGCTGCATTCGCTGGCGATGGTTGGAATGTGGCATCGTGCGGCAATTTGTGCTTCGCTTTGCGCGCTGGCGAGCACGAACTCAACATGCTTCGAAGCCGCAGGGGATTTCGCATCCGGCCGCACTACAAGAACCTGGCTGATTTCGCTGATCGCGTTCTGAATCAGTTGCCGCGCCGCGATCGGCATGGTGCAGTGGGGATCGATTTTTACGACGACGTCGTAGAGTCCAAGGCCTGCGAATTGCGCTTGCGCGATTGCGAACTTTTCTGCCTCGGTCCAGTCTTTACTGGACTGGGTTGTCGAGCCCGCGGATTTTTTCTTGCGCCGCGTCTTCTTGGTGGCCGGAGCAGCTGTCAGTTCGTCGATTCTTTGTCGCAAACTTTTGGTTGCCGGCATCGGGCTGCCGGAGTGGTACGCCGCGAGCATAGCGGTAAACACGTCCGCTGCGGCGAGAGAGATTTCGGCCAGCGCCCCGTGCCCCGCGGTGGCATCCATTGAAAGCGCATCCTCGAAGTGGTGCGCCAGTTCGCTCAACTCACGCAGTCCGCAGGCCGCTGAGTCCCCCTTCAGCGTGTGAACCGTACGGCGGATCGAACGCACAATCTCTTCATCGCCGGGATTTTTCTCCAGCTTGAGAGATTCCTCGTTCAACGCCTGCAGCAGTTCCTGCGACGTTTCAAAAAACAGCTCGCGCAGTTCCGCTCCGCGGTCATCGGGAGGATTGGTCACTCTTGCACCTCAAGCCGCTGATACGCCGTGCCACTGTCGCGGTGGATCATGCGAAACTTCTCGGTGAGCCCCAGCAGACTTTCCGCGTGGCCCACGAATAGATAGCCGCCCGGATTCAGACAGCGGTAGAACTTTTCGACCAGCCGCTTCTGTTCAGCTTCGTCGAAGTACATCATCACGTTCCGGCAGAAGATCACGTCGTTACGCTGCGGCAGGTATTCCGTTTTCAGGTTGTGAAAGTCGAAGTGCACCATTTCCTTCAGAGGTTTCTTGATGGCATAACGCTCGCCGATTTTATCGAAGTAACGCAGGCGGAAGCCGTAATCCACCGTCGCCATCTGATGCTCGCTGTACGTTCCTTCCTGTCCGGCGCGCAGCACGGAATAACTGATGTCGCTGGCCAGAATCTCGACCCGCCACGGAGGCGGGATCAGCGGCTTTGGCAGAGAAATTTCAACGGGCAGCGGATTACGCATGTAGTAATAGGCGAGGGTGTCGGCGGCCATCATGCCGAGCGTATAGGCTTCTTGTCCCGTAGAGCAGCCTGCGCTCCAGATCCGCACCGAGTACTCGCGATGCGACTGCTTCAGCTTCAGCATGTCTTCCAGAATGTATTTCTGAAACAGGTCGAGTTGAGCTTTGTGCCGGAAGAAGCTGGTTTCATTGACCGTCAGATTTTCTACCAGCTTGGCCAGCTCCGCTTTGCCTTCCTGGCTGATCAGCAAACGGTAGTAAGAATAGAAGGAATCGGCGTGACACTCGCGCAGGCGGCGCAGCAGCCGATCCTGCAGAAAATGGGTGCGGCGTTCGTCGAAATGCATGCCGCACTCCTGATAAACAAGCGCTTGCAGCAGTCGAAGTTCCGCTTCCGTCAAGATAGGAGCCGGTGCCGCTCCGGATGTACTCATACTTTCTCTCGTTCCCCGCGCCCGCGATTCAACCGCCGGCCTGCGTTATGGCTCATCGGCCGGCAGCGCCTCGCGCCTCGGCTTTCGCCGGCTTGCTTTCAGCGGCCGCCTTCTGCTGTAACAGACTGGCCGGGGCCAACAACTTTCCCATGTCGAGTAACACGATCAGACGTCCTTTTACTTTGGCCAATCCGGTGACGCAGTTGAGCCCACCTTCCTGGAATATGGCGGGCGGAGCTTCCACATCCCCAACCGGAATCTTCACTACTTCTGACGCCGAGTCGACGATCAGTCCAGCCAGCCGGCCCGTGTGCTCGACGACCAGAATCCGGTTCTGTCGTTTCAGTGCGGCCTGCTTCTGACCAAAGCGTTTGCGCAAGTCCATCACGGAAACGATCTTGCCCCGCAGATTAATCACGCCTTCGAGATAGTCAGGCGCATCAGGCACCGCGGTGATCTCCGGCACGCGCACGATCTCATGCAGCGAAGCGATCGGTACGCCATAGGTTTCGCGCCCGATCTGGAAGCCCACGATATGGAGTTCAGTGCTCATCGCTGTCCCGATTCTCAGTAGCGCTCGTCGTTAGTAGCGCGATCCCGCCGCCGCTCGCCGTGCATTGTGCGTTTTGTCTTCTAGTGCTGGGTGCAGCGCGCTCGCGGACTCGTCGAGCGTGAAGCGGTCCATGAAGTCGAGCAGGCCGCGCGACATCTTCGACATCTGCTCGGCCGATGCCGCCAGCTCGGTCGATCCCGAAGTTGATTGCTGTACCAGTTCGCGCATGCGCTCCATGGCCTTCACCACGGCTTGAGCTCCCGAGGCTTGTTCTTCCACAGCGGAGTTGATTTCATGGGTGATTTCATTCAGCCGCGTAGTTGCCCGTGCAATCTGGGACGAGCCGTGCGACTGTTCATTGGTGGCTGCGCCGATTTCCTGGGCGAACTTGTAAACTTCGGTGACTACGTTTGAGATTTTGCGCAGCGCAGCGTTCAGCTCTCCGCCGAGATCCAGGCCTTCGTTCACGATTCCAGTCGAGCGATCCATGTTCTCGACTGCCTTGCGCGCTTCCTTCTGAATGCTCTGGATCAGTTCGGAAATTTCCTTGGTCGATTGCGCCGATTTTTCCGCAAGCTTGCGGACTTCGTCGGCAACTACTGCGAAGCCCAATCCATGTTCGCCGGCACGAGCCGCTTCGATGGCGGCGTTCAGCGCGAGCAGGTTGGTTTGTTCCGCCAGGTCGTCGATGACCTCGATGATTTTTCCGATGTCGTCGGCACGCTGTCCCAGGGCTCCGATGATTTCTCCCGAACTGGTGATGGTCGCATTGATACGATTCAGGCCGTCGGTGGCCTTTTCCATGGTAGTAATGCCGCTGTGCACCTCTTCTCGCGAGCGGTTGGAGATGTCGAGCAGCACCTTGGCCGTGTCGGCGACGCGTTGAATGGAAGCTACCATCTGGTCGATGGATGCCGAAGTCTCGCTCACGCTTGAGGCCTGCAACTGCGTGCTCTTCACCATGTTCTGCACGTTCACGCTCATCTCGTGCATGGTGCTGGTGACTTCATCGATAGCGGACGAAGCCTGCAGGCCGACTTTGGCCGAATCATCCGATGCGTTGGCCACTTGTCCGCTGGCGCTGGCCACCTGTGCCGAGGCGTCGCGCACGCTGCGAACCAGGCGCGCCAGGCCTTCCACCATCTTCATGAAGGCGTTGCCCAGCGTGTCGCGCGTGGAACGCGGCTTGACTTCGATCCTGAGGTCTCCTCCCGCAATCGACTCAGAAACGCCGGCCATTTCCTTCAGGTACGTAACCATCTGCGAGAAGGTGCGTGCCAGTTCGCCAATCTCGTCCTCGCGCTGGGTTTTGATATTGCGGTCGCGTTGCAGTCGATTCAGGAACTCAAATGTGTTTTCAAGATCG
Organism: uncultured Acidobacteriaceae bacterium; assembly: GCA_963771965.1. GTDB lineage: Bacteria > Acidobacteriota > Terriglobia > Terriglobales > Acidobacteriaceae > Sulfotelmatobacter. The sequence continues at coordinate 921,840 of CAVYVM010000009.1, read as the reverse complement.
CCGGTGTCGCCAATCTGCCGCGAAACCGTCATCAGGTTATTCAACGGCCCGGTAATGGATTTCGCGGTGGTGAAGGCGACCACCAGGCCCACGCCCAGGGCAAGCAGCGTACTCACGACGGAGAACATGATCGTTAGGGCGCTGGCGGTTTCATCCGATTTTCGCCGGGCTTCGACCAGCTTTCGGTTTTCGCCATCGGCTACGTCAAGGGCGTCGGTAGAATTCTTTACCCAAGAGGAAGCATCTTTCTGTAGGTAGTAGATCTGCAATTCGGCGACGGTCGCGTTGCCGGAATCCACGTCTTTACGTTTGTCGATCAACGGCTGCGCGAACTCCTTTCCCCAGGCCTGCTCCAGTTGTTCGACCTTCGATAATGCGGACCGCTCCTGCTCGGAGTTGGCCAGCGATCGGCCCTCGCCGAGCTTTTCTCCCAGCGTGCGCATTCCCTCATTCATCCGGTCGACTTCGCGGGTATCGCCGCTCAGCAGGTAGTTGCTGAGATAAAGGCGATTCTGCATCATCTGGAAGCGCACTTCATTGGTGGTCTCGGCCAACTGCAGCGACGATGTGGCCGCAGCCTTGGCCGCGTGTTCGCGCTGCACCGCAAGCAGGTTGACGAGGAACAGCACCACCACCATGCTCAGGATGATTCCGAAATTTACGTATAGCTTCTTGCCAATCGTCATGCCGTTTCCTCCCGGCCTGTCTGCCTTACGCCGCCGCTATTGATCTGGCCGGCTCCCATGTAGCGCTTGCCTACGGGTGAGCTTCGAACTTGAAATCCACCACGCCCGAACTTTCCACCGCCGCCGGTTCAAAGCGCCACTTCTTGACGGCTTCCAGCGCCGCATTCGCTAATACCGGATGCCCGCCGACAACTTTTGCGTTCTTCACCGTGCCGTTGGGCAACACTACGATTTCAATCTTTACCGTACCGGTGAGGTTCATCTTCCTAGCCAGCTCGGGATATGTCGCTGGCACTTTGCTCTTAACTTTGCGCGATATTTCTCCCTGCGCATCGCTCTGAGTAGTCTGCGCTCCAAGCCTTGTCGTTCCCGTTCCGGCCGACAACGCCAGCACAACCACTACCGCCCCCACCCGCCGCAAAGACACAGTTCCTCCTTGGAAACAAAACTGGTACTCGCGTTGAAGCAACGCCGTGGCCACGCGTAAGCTTTTGAAAAAACCAAAGTCACCCATGGGATATATCGGCAAAATAAAGACTTACTCCAAGAATCCACATTTAGCGGTCGTCCTGTTCCGGGATTAGGACCGTCTCACATTCGGCATCTCACCACGCCGATTCTCAACCTGAGATACGCGAGGCCAGATTTTATTGGGATTCACACTTAGGCACCCTCCTTGCATTTCGCTTGACTCAAATTGAGATGGCGGGATAGTTTTCCATTAGATTCAATCACTTGTGAGAATTGCAAAAACGCTGTTGCGACGAACGGTGGCGCTCTGAACATTCCTGAAGGAAAATCGACGACGTCGCCACACAGCCGGTCCTCGTCTCATTCCGACGAAGCGTTTCAGAAACTCCTTTTGCGAATCGCCGGCAAGGCCGCGGAACGCGCCGACTCCGCTTCGCTCATCCAGCTTTTCTGTCATGCCACTCGTGAGTTTTTCCAGGTCAGCGGGGTTTACTTCTGGCGGCGTCATCCCGGCGATGAACTCATCGGCGAGCAAGCCGATGGCAAGATGGCTGCGAGTTTTCCCGGCATGCGCCTGCTTTCCCGGCAGAGCGCCGTGACTGCCGATGCCGTGCGCAACCGCCGGACGATTTTCGTGAATCGAGTGCAGTCTGTGAAATTTCCGCTGGCGCAACAGTTCGAAGCACGGTCGCTGATGGCCGCGCCTCTGGTGGTCTTTGACGAAGTGATCGGCGCGGCAACCTTTCTGCACGATTCCGAAGAAGTGTTTTTCGACGAGGATCTCGCCGCGAAAGCTACCATTTTGGCTGGACAACTGGGCAGCCTGCTCGAAGCCACGCGGCTGGGCGAGGCGTCGCGTGAGGAGCACCGCCGGGCTGAAATCCTGGCTGAAGTCGCCACTGCTCTGCACGGAACTCCCGATGTCGCTTCGGTGATTGAGGCGCTTGCCGATCGGCTTCGGTTGCTTTTGCGGACGCGGCTGGTTTCGATACTTCTACGCCGCGAGGGGCCTTTTGAACTGCGCGCCGTATCCGCTGAAACTCCGCAGTTGGCGAACTCCGTGCGCGCCGGCCATGATCGCCAGACCATTCGTTTCGCCGCCGACTTGGCGCAACGCGCGGTTTCTGCTGGTGAGGCGATTACCATCTCCATCAGCAGCGATCTGCATTCGCTCGGTACCTTGGTTTCTCCCGGAGTATTAATTGCTGCGCCCTTCCGTACGGCCCGCACTCAGGGTGCGATCCTCGTCTATCCTCGTTCCGATTCAGCTTTTACCGCGGAGGAGAAGTCGCTGGTGTCGGCCATCGCCGGCTTCGGTGCGGTCGCGGTGGCTCACGCCGAACTCTGCGCCACAGCCCAGGACCAGGCTTGTGAACTTCATCAGTTGCTCGAGATTTCTTCCGAGCTCAGCTCCAGCGGCAACCTCGAACATTTTTTGCAGGCGTTCGTAGGGCGTGCCGCTGATTTTCTCGGCTTTGGCCGATCCTTTATCGCATTAGTGGAAGACGGACAGTTTCGCGTGCGCTACGGCGTGAAAAACGGCGTCGCACAGCGCATCGACGCCGTTTTCCCGGAAGGCATCGGGACGCGTACCTTGCGGGCCAAAGAGGTTTTCTGGTCGGACGATCTCAACAAAATGCCCGGTGCCAATCTCGACGTAATCGCCCAGTACCAGGCGCGGCAATTGCTGTCGGTTCCGCTGCTGGGCGCAGATGGGCAAGTACTGGGCATGTTCGGCGTGCTCGACCGTCTCGACGGAACCGGCATCTCGCGTGAGGATATTCGCCGCGCCCGCGCTTTGGCTGCGCAGGTTTCCGTAGTGCTCGAAGTTGCGCATAACCTGCACCAATCCGAACTGAATCGCAGGCGTTCGGACATCTTGCTGCAGTTGGCGCAAGAGATTGACGGCGTGCTGCATTTGCCCGATTTCGCCCGCAAGTTCATCGAGCGAGCGGTGGAGTTTGCGGGCGCGAGCGCAGGCGCCTTCGTGCAACTGCACGGAGGTCGATTCTACAACGTTGCTGTCCATCTACCCTCTCAACCCATTCTGCACCAGACTCTGACGGAGCGTATTCAACTAGGCCGCTCCGCTAATGAACCGATCAGTGATGTCGATGTTGGACAGGCGCTTGTAAGGCGTAATCTCTCAGCTGAAGTCTGCGTCATTGACAACCGTGCCGACGAAGAGGCATTGCAACAGCGCTTCGCTCGCGCCGTATCGGAATTCGTAGTCAATCAGCCGGGTGCAATCGTTTCCGGTGCCGCTAGCGAATTGCTTGGCTCCGACCTCGCCTCAAGACTGGACTGGGCCGACTGTGTAGCTGTGCGCCTAACCGGGCCTAATGGAGAGCTTTCCGGTTTGCTTTTTCTTTCGGGACGCGGTCGTCCGCTCACCGCTGAAGACCGCGACCTGCTCGAGGCGATTGCCAGCCACGCCGCGGTGGCACTGGAAAATGCCCGCTTGTTTACCCGCATCGAACAAGCGAACAGCCATTGGCTCGAAATCTTCGACGCCATCACCGACCTCATCGTGGTTCACGATGAGACCGACAAAGTGTTGCGCGTCAACTGTTCGCTCGCAGCCATGATCGGCGTCGCCCCTAGTGCGCTCATCGGGGTTAACATGCGTGCATTGCTGGCGCTGACCAGCGAAACCACGCTGTATTCTTGCCCTTTTTGCCGCTCCATGGGAGAGGACACGGATGAGTTTGTCCATCCTGCGCTGGATCGCGTCTATCTGGTTTCGACTTCGCGCGTGCATGGCGCATCCGGCGAGAGCGTGCAGACCATTCACGTTCTCAAAGATATAACCGACCGCCGCGAGGCGGAGCGCCGCTATCGCGAGCTCTTCGACAATATTCAGGAAGGACTGTTTTTCAGCACGCCGGAGGGCCGCTTCATCGAGGTGAACGATGCGATGGTCGCCATGCTCGGCTATTCGAGCCGGGAAGAGCTTCTGCAGGTGGACATTCCGACTCAGATTTATTTCTCTCCCGAACAACGCAGGATTCATGCCGAGGCCATGGAAAAAGAGGGCTATATGCGAAACTTCGAGGCCAAGCTCCGCCGCAAGAATGGCTCTCCAATTTACGTTCTAATCAATGCCTTCGGCATGTACGACCACATCGGCCGCTTGCTGCAGATTCGCGGATTGATGTTGGATGTGACCGGCCTTCATAACTTTCAATCGGAACTGCAACGCGAGCGCGACTTCTCGGGCAAAATTCTCAGCAATACTCAGAGCCTGATTCTCGTGGCTGACACCGCTGGTCTGATCAGCTACGCCAACCGCCGGTGGTATGAAGCGGGATTCGAGCAGCGCGAACTTCTCGGACGTCCACTGCTGGAGTTGGCCGCCCCTGGCTACGTGCGGCCGTTGGCAGATGCGTTGCAGGCCATTCTTCGAGGCGGCCAGGTCGACAACCTTGAGCTGCAGATCATGCGGGGCAACGGCAACGCCGGGCACTTCTCCGTCAATCTCAGTCCCATGCGCGACGAGCGGGAAAACATCACCAGCATCGTTGTAGTGATGACCGACATCACCGACTCTGCCGAGCTGCGCGACAAGCTCGTGCATGCCGAGAAAATGGCCGCCGTCGGACAACTGGTTTCCGGCGTCGCGCACGAAGTGAATAACCCACTTACCGCAATCCTCGGATTTGCCGATCTGCTCATGGAGAATCCTGAGATCCCAGAAAATGCGAGGAAGGATTTGCGCGTGATCCTGCAGGAGGCGCAGCGCACGAAGCAGATCGTGCAGAACCTGCTCAGCTTCGCCCGCCAGATGCCGCCACAGCGCAATGCGGTGCAGCTCAATCTGATCCTGCGCCGCACCATTCAGCTGCGCTCTTACGATTTCAACAGCCACGGCGTCGACATCGTTGAAACTCTCGATGAAGAACTCCCCGAGGTCATCGGTGATGCTCACCAGTTGCAGCAGGTATTTCTGAATATCATCAACAATGCCTACGACGCGGTGCACGAAGTCGGCCGTCCCGCCCGCATCGAGATCATGACTACCAAGGCCGGCGATGCGGTCGAAGTCTCTTTCCGCGACAACGGTTACGGCATCTCTCATCCCGACCGCATCTTCGATCCCTTCTTTACGACGAAAGAAGTTGGGAAAGGCACCGGCCTTGGCCTCAGCATCTGCTACGGCATCGTGAAAGAACACGGAGGCGAGATTCTCTGCCACAACAATTCCGATGGCCAGGGAGCCACCTTCATCGTCCGCTTCCCCACAGCCCCGCACACCGTTTCTCTCAGTGTGGCCGCAGGAGTGAATCAACCATGACGACCTCAGCCTTCCAACCCGCGCCCTTACCTGTTCTGCTCATCGAAGACGAGCCTTCGATTATGGCTCTCGTCAGCGCCACCCTTGAGCGCAATGGATATGGCGTCGTGTGCATCGAGTCCGGTGCCGAGGCTTTGCGCCTGCTCGAAAAAGGAAAATTTCTCGGCGTCGTATCGGACATGCGTACACCTGGCGGCGTCGATGGCGCGCAAGTGCATGCATGGATTACTGCCAATCGCCCAGACCTCATCCACAAAGTCGTCATCATCACTGGGGATTATGCCAACGAAGAAACCGTCAGCACCTTGCGCAGGATCGGCGCTCTCTACCTTGAGAAGCCATTCCGTGTGCAGGATCTTATCTCCGCTGTTGAAAAAACGATGGGGAAAGCCCGATGAGCCACGTGCCCAGCAACTCCACTCTGAAGCCCGCTTTGATGAAGCCCAGTCTTAACAGTGAAGAACTCCGCATCCGTCTGTTGATTGTCGATGACGAGCAGACGATCAGAAAGCTCTGCGTCACCGTGGGCGAGGCCCTCGGCTTCATCTGCCTCGAAGCCGAGAGTGGCGAATCGGCCCTTACGCTGCTTGAAGAGCAGCCGGTTCACATGATCCTCAGCGACATGGTCATGCCGCATATGTCTGGGCTCGAATTTCTGGAGAAGGTTAAGAAGATTGTGCCGCGCACCGAAGTAGCGCTCATGACCGGACACGGCTCCATCGAAACCGCTGTGCAATCGATGAAGCTTGGTGCGTACGACTACATCACAAAGCCGTTTTCCCCACTCGAAGAGCTCCGGCTTTTCTTGCGCCGCATGGCGGAAAAAGTTCGCCTGGTGGAAGAAAACGAATTCCTGCGCCAGCGAACCGATTCTGAAACGGCCGTGCATGGCATCGTGGGCTCGTCCGCGAAAATTCAGGAAGTTCTGCGCCTGGCTTCCCGTCTCAAGGATACGCGCACTTCCGTTCTGATTTCAGGCGAGAGTGGCACCGGCAAAGAACTGGTCGCTCGCGCCATTCACTTTCGCGGCGCATTCGCCAACCGCCCCTTCGTTGCCATCGATTGCGGCTCTCTCGTACCGACGCTGATCGAAAGTGAACTTTTCGGCTACGAAAAGGGAGCCTTCACCGGAGCGCTGAAATCCAAGCAGGGACTCTTTCAAGCCGCCGACACCGGCACGGTTTTTCTCGATGAAATCGGCGAGCTGCCACTGGAATTACAGGCTAAGCTTCTGCGCGTGCTGCAGGAAAAAGAAGTGCGTCCCGTGGGCAGCAACCAGCGCGTGAAAGTTGACGTCCGTGTCATCGCCGCCACCAACCGCGATCTCGAAGCCGCGTACAAAAACAAGACTTTCCGCGAAGATCTTTACTTCCGCCTCAACGTCGTCACCGTGCACGTCCCCGCCCTGCGCGAGCGCCGCAGCGATATTCCCATGCTCGTGAACTGGTTCTGCGAGCGCTACGCTCCCGGCTCCGATCTGCACGTCTCAAACGCCGCCATGAAAGCTCTGATGAACTACGATTGGCCGGGCAACGTCCGCGAGCTGGAAAATTGCGTGGAGCGTGCCGTCGCCCTCGGCAACGGATCGTTGATCGACCTCAGTGATCTGCCACCATCCATCGCAGGCCTGAATATGCCTGTGTCGCGTCTCAATTCAGATTCCACGGCCAGCCTGGTTTCAAGTCTCGCCAGCGCTGCCCTGAATGCGCCCGCAGGCTCGCCGTCCGCTCCACTCTCCACGACTGATTTGGAAGAAATCGAACGCGCCACCATCCAACGCGTCTTCGAACAAGTGAAAGGCGACAAGGCTCTCGCCGGCCGTATGCTCGGCATCAGCCGCGCCACGCTTTACCGCAAACTCAAACGCTACAACATCAGCGGCAGATTGGATTCGGGACCATCGAGTCATACGCTGCAGTAAATTCCCGCGAGTTTTACTCCAAGCGAAGTGGCGGTTCGCAGACTGCGAGGCCCACTTATTTCATCGGTTCCAATTTATGCGCAACGAGCAGCCCTGAGGATTGTTGTAGTTTCTCCGGCTCGGTGCTCCCGTATCTGGCTCGCTGAAATTCCGCCTCTTCTTTCTCGTTCAACGCGCGCAGTTCGTGCTTATCGATGGCTATCACATAGCCACCAACCGCTGAAATGCAAGCCGCCGCCGAAATAACTGTTTTGTGCTCATGGGAGCAGCCAACTAGGCAATCACTGTCAGTGTGCGCCGCAAAGTACCGTACTTTCTTTAAGGGGAGTAGCGATCTCATAATCAAATACCGTAGGTTAGACCTCTCTTAATATGTATATGATGCATACTCCCACTCGCGCGGACGTTACGATGGGGAACGCAGCGCATGAACTTTAGTAACTTGTGAGCTAGCCCGTTTAAGTGCCCGACCACTCTTGTGGTGTTCTAGGAGATTTGATAGCGTACACAACTCTCACCAGACCCTCCGCAGACCTTCAATCGACTGAAGATAATCCGCGTCCTCAATTCTGCTCTCCACTCCGTATTCCGCTAGAATCGTCATCATCTGTCCCACCGCGACTCCGGCGAGTTCTGCAGCTCTTCCCAGGGACGCCTCGCCTTTCTTGTAACGTTCCACCGCCAGCAAAAGTCTGCCCCGGCTGACCATGTCGCGCACGGCTTTCGACAGGTCGCTCCTCTGTTCCTTGGTCAGTTCGGTCAAGAATTCCAGATTTTCGCGGTCCATTCGAATACTCATGGTCTTGGTCATGCCGTTGCCTCCAATTTCCGTTGGGCATCTGCCACAATCGATTGTTTATAACGCCCATGCTTTTCGAGCGCCGCAAGTTTGGCGAGAGCTTCTCTCGCAACGAATCTATTAGCCCTCGGGCCGCTCCCACTGACGATTCTGAACTAGGCCGCGGCCGACGAAGTTTTCTCGATGCGCCTTGGCGCCCAGTTGGTATCAAGATGGTGATAGTTGCCGTCATATCCGAGCAGTTTCAGAACGCAAACGTCAATAATGTGCGACAAGGTCCGCCATAGCTTGACGGCGTCGGGGAAATCGAAGTCGCCGTAGGTACCGGAATGCACGAGTCTGTTACGTAGGTCGCTCATTTCTTTCTCAAATCCTGTGACGCCGATTTGCTTGCAGAGAGCCTCAAGTTCGACCGCGGCTGGCGGATTGTTCGCGTTGCGTAGAACCCGGTACAAGAGCCTCCTTTGGGGGTCCGAAAGCGCCCCAGCGCGGGTCTCGATTGTCTTGATGATGTCATCGAAAAGCCCACTCTCAAGGAGTTGACCCCAATCTGTTCTAATCATGCTGGGCAATGACTGCCGCTCCAGAAACTTCGCTCTAAGACGCTCAATCGCGATGTAGGCAGACACATACATCATGTCCAAAGTCGTCTGATGCTCAGAGTCAATAATCCACCAGATCGCTTGTTGAAGCCCTTCCGCTCGCATCTTGCTAACGTATAGCGGTGTCACGGTGTTCAGAAAGTACGAGAGCTCGCATCTACCCCAGCCTTCAGTCACCGCCGCGAAGTCAGGAATGAGCGACCAACTAGAACGATATGATTTTAGTCTGCTCACGATGAAACCCCGGGTAAGGCTGGTCACCACCTCACCTGCGGTATTGAAGTGTGTGCGCCGCGTCCAATAGACGGTGTTCTTTTTCGCGAACGAAAGCAACTCGCAGACCGCATCTGCGAAGTCGTCGGTTGTTTTTTCATCAAGCGCACGATTCGTTAGACTCCGAATTGTCAGAGTGGCGGTGATAGCCGATCCACTCTCATTTTCGATGCTCTTGATTCTGTCTTCGTAATCATCGATCTGTTGCAGGGTACACTCCAAGTCATCGTAGAGGATGCGGATTTTGTCTTTCCGATATACAATTCGTTCTCCAATAATCTTCTTTGTAACTTCAGCCCCGGTGAAGCCACAATTCGCAAGCTCAAACACAAACATTTCCAAGCCTCACTTTCCGGGCGGATTTGCCCGCAATTGACCGGCGTCCGTGTGCAGAAATTATACGCTAGCGAATGAAAAACGAAACGTGAGTGAGCGTCTGGGGCGCAGCAAAGAAAAGCACCCTGAGATAAACTCAGGGTGCTTCGTGCTACCTCAAATTAGGTTTATATCCCCGGTGGTTTCTTCTCTTCCTCCCGCTTTTTCTCCTCAGGCGTCTGCGGTTTCGCGGGCGGCTTTGGAGGTGGTGCAGGCTTGGCTGCTGCCGGAGGTGGCGTCCGCGCCGGTGGTGGAGCCGCGGGCCGCTGAGCCGCTGGAGGCGGATTGTGCTGCGGACGCTCGACCGGCGGAGGGGTTTGCGGACGCGGTGCCGGAGCAGCCGGTTTCGGCGGCGGTTGATTGTTTGGACGTGCAGGTTCGGGTCGATTATTCGGCTGCGTCGCTGGAGGACGATTCTCAGGACGATTCGGCTCCGGTTGATTCGGCTGTGGCCGGCTTGGAGGAGTTGCAGCTGGCCGATTCGGTTCCGGACGTGCCGCAGGCTGGTTCGGTTGTGGCCGATTCGGCGGTGTGGATTCCGGACGATTGTTCGGCGGATTCATTGCTGGCCGATTTGGTTGCGCTGGCGCAGGCTGACTCGGCGGCGCGGCCGGCCGATTCGGTTGAGCGGGCGGAGCTTCGGCGGGATGCTCATTCGCTGCCGGTGGATTGCCCGGTCGATTCGGGGGCTGGTTCGCTGCCGGAGCAGGTTGCCCCGGCCGAGTTGCTGGCTGATTCGCCGCTGGCGCTGGTTGTCCGGGATGTGCTGCGCTTGGGGGAGCACCGGGCTTACCGACGGCTGCGGTCGCCGGTTTGCCGGGAGGCGCAACCCTTACCGCGGGTCGTGCCGCCGCTGCAGCCGCAGGTCGCAGCGTTTGCACTTCGCTTCGCGCCAGCGGTTGTCCGGGATGCGCTGCCAGAGCCTGTTGTTGTTTCGCAAAAGCCACCGGCGGGGGTGGAGGCGTTTTCTTGGCTACGACCTGCCGGCTTGCAATCGCTGCGGGAGGCGCAGCTACATGCCCCGCACTCGACGCCCTTCCGCCCTGAACGGCTTCGTGGGTGGGAGCTACTGCAACCCGCGCACTTACTGGTGCGGCAGCGATGTCGCGTGCATTCACCGCGACCGCAGTCTTGGATACAGACTGCGCGCTGGCAAATGAGTGTTGTGGAACCACCACAACCGCGCCCTGCACACTCCGATTTACATATGTGACATTCGTGATGTTCGTGGTGGTGTTGTTGACAATTGTTGTGCGATAGACGTTAGTCACCTGCGTGACATTCACTGTTGTACTGCTGATGTTGACGCGATTCACGTAAGCCTCGCTCACGTGATAAGAAGGCACGTACACTTCTCGCGGACCGAGCGCGAACCATCCTACGTTGCCGCCGAAGCCTCCAGGACCTCCGCCGATAAAGACCACGAGCGCGGGTGCATACACGGCCTGGACCGCGACAGGACCGGCGACCCAACCCCAGCGTCCGCCGACGCTCACCCAGCGTCCGTAGTGGAACGGAGCATAACCCCAAGGCGCGTCATCGACCCACGTATAGCCCCAAGGCGAAATCCACGCCCAGTGGCCGGTATGGTAAGGAGCCCAGCCAACTTCAACCCGGTTGGGAAACCAAACGTGGCCGTACTCGCCGTTGTCACGCCAGTCGCCGTTGTCATCGAGATCTTCGTAGCCGACTACATCGTGCGAAAGATACTGTGCCGAACGGGAATAGTCGTAACGATGATCGCGGTCGTGGGCCCAATTGTCGAAGGCATCCGGATCGTCGAGGTCGGACACTTCGGCATAGAGTTGATCGGTGCCGCTGAATGTTCCTCGCTGCCCGCCGTGTAAGCGAAAATCCTGGCCATTGCCGGTGGCTTCGCCCTCACCTTCGCGAATGCTGATGACCGTGTAATTACCGTCGGAGCTGGCCTCCACGCGATAATGTCCCGGCTGACTAATCGTGAATGCCTGGTTCGGAGTATCGACCTCGAAGTCATCATCTCCGCCGAGCCTGCGCACGGTGACGCTGATGGCTCCCGACGTAAGTTGAATTTGGACCGTTTGGTCGTCGAGATCCAGAAACGAAAAACCAGTATTGGCCGACATACGGATCACGGCCGATCCGAGTTGAATTTCGGCACGCGAGCCTTGATCGGACCAAAGCTGGTCTCCAGTGGTCATCGGACGGTTGGGAACCGCTCCCACCCACTCCGTTTCTCCTGCTGGGAGGAATGAAACCGAACCTTCCATATATCCGAGGCGGGCAACGCGGCTGGGTGGATCGTCCTGGTCTCCATCCTGTGCCGCTGCTCGTGTAGGTAGAACTGCCATCGTTAACGGGATTATGGCGAGCGCCATCGCGAACACCGCGCTCCGCCAGCCTGACTTTCTGATTTTTGTTCTCATCGATTTATCTCCCAAGCTTCTTACGGTTTTTCTCGCGAATATTTGTTCGCGAACTTTCGACTGCGAAACCCGACGTTCGCAAAAACTCCAACCTTTGATGCGGGATTTTGTCTGCTCGGAATAAGCGTCTTCCGAGCTTTTTGTGCGGCGACCTACGACCGAGCGTTACGAACAGGCGCACTCTCTCGATCCAGAATGTGAGGCAAGTGTATGAGATAGAGGATAGCAGGTCATTGAGTACCTAAAGATTTATCCCGACAGCGCATGAGAAGTTGCTGTGGAAAATGCTAAGGATCGGCACGCAACTATTTGAGGCTCTCCGGGTTGGATTCTATACGCCGCTATCGTACCTCTTCCGTTTCGGAGTCCTCGTGAGCAATCAGGAATCGGTCTTACCGTTATGTCCCGTCTGCAACAAACCTGTACCCCTTGAAACCGCCAAAACTGATGGCGATGGCTGCGCCGTCCATGAGGAGTGCTATCTGCTCGCCGTAACCCGCGAAAGACAACGGGAGTCGCGCGGTCCGTATAAGAAGTCGGAATTCCGGGCTATCCACTAGCTCTCTAGGCGCTTCGGGGCGCGCGGCTCTCCTCGAGATCTTACTGGCCGTACTGGGTAATCCATGGTAACGTTCGGGTGCCAATTTTGATTTATGGGCACCGGGGCTCCCCCGATGTGGATATCGGTCTTGCTGACTACGGTGTCAACGTTTTTGGGGAGGCTTATCTTGCTAGGGCCGATCAGGCTCGTCATTGTCGCGGGAGCGGCCCTTTTCGCCCTGACGGGCCTCAGCGGCACGGCCCTCGCTCAGTTTGAAACACGATCAAGTACTCCAGTGAACTCGGTTCCGCTCTTCGTGGTGGCTGCGGACTTCAACCACGACGGCAAGATGGACATCGCCGTGGCTTCGACCTACCCCCCTGCGCAGGTTCAGGTGTTCCTAGGAAATGGGGACGGAACGTTTGGGCCGCCCGTCTCGTACGATGTTGGTTCCGGAAGCGGGCCCATCGCCGCCGAGGACGTGAACAAGGATGGCAAGATTGACTTGGTCGTGGTCAACGGTGCAGACGACAGCATCAGCGTTCTCCTGGGAAACGGGGACGGGACCTTCCAGCCCGCAATGAACTTCGCCACGCCTCCAGACCTAGTCGCGCTGGTCTTGGGCGACTTCAACGGCGACGGAAAGCTCGACATCGCGACCGCGGACGTGCTCAACAATTCGGGTAGCTGCGTCTGCATAAGCGTGCTGCTGGGCAATGGAGATGGCACCTTTCAAGAGCCGCCCATCGTCACTCCTCTATCCGTAACTCCATTTGCCATGTCGGCTGGTTATTTCAATGCCGGCAAGAAGCTAGACCTTGCCGTTACACAGGATTTTGGCAGCAGCTCAGACGTGCAGATTTTGCTGGGCAACGGAAATGGAACCTTTACTGCCGGGGCTAGCTACCCTGTTGGTCCTAGCCCGGGATCGATCATCGCTACGGATCTAAGGAAGGACGGGAAGATCGACCTCGTCGTGGCGGAGCTTGAGGGGATTGGCGTGGCTGTGTTCTTGGGCAACGGTGACGGCACTTTTCAATCCGCGGTTGAGTACCCAGTAGATTTTGCGCAAGCGGTAGCAGTGGCCGACCTTAACGCCGACGGAAGTTTGGACATAGCCGTTGCGAGTGACGAGAAGGTTAGCCTGTCCAAGGGTGCCGCAGCGGTACTTCTGGGTAACGGAGACGGAACCTTCCAGAGCGCGACGTACTATCCGATGGGCCAGTTTCCGCGAGACATAGCGATCGCCGACTTCAACGGCGATCACCAGCCCGACCTAGCTGTGGTTGACCAAACCGGCGGCAAGGCTTACGTGTTGCTGAATACGGGGGCGGTGAGTCTTTCGCCGACAACGCCCGTCGAGTTTCATGGGCAGAAGACGGGCACGAAAAGCAAACCACAAACCGTCACCCTCACTAATACGGGCGAGGCGACACTCAGCATTTCTTCGATGGTGGTAAAAGGCGAGTTCGGCATGGCCTCAACCTGCGGGAAGAGCGTTGCGCCGGGGACCAATTGCACGCTCAGCATCGATTTCTCGCCAAGAACGAAAGGCGGAAAGTTGGGCAGCATCGCGATCCACGACAGCGCGTCTTCCAAGCCCCAGGTGATAGAACTGACTGGAAACGGAAAGTAGCCGAGGGTAGGATGTGACTGATGTATTCGCTCCCCAACTCTGCCGTTTGGCGGTCCCTAGCCTTTCTCCTTGCTACCTCCCTGCCGCTGTCAGCGCAGTTGGAGACGCGGGCGTCCAGGGCCGTCAATCCCAGTCCCTACTCTATCGGCGTGGGCGACTTCAATGGCGATGGAAAGCTCGACGTTGCAGTGGCGGGTTCCCTTGGCAACGAGGTGGTCGAAGTGCTCCTGGGCAACGGAGACGGCAGCTTCGGGCCTCCCGTTGCCTATCCCGTAGGAAAGTACGGGGGTTCGGTGGCGGTCGCGGACGTCGATAAAGACGGAAAGCTTGATCTGATCGTAGCGAACGCTGGAAGCAACTCTGTCAGCGTTCTCCTCGGGAGGGGCGACGGTACCTTCCAATCCGCCGTGGACTATCCTACGCCGCAAGAACCGATCTTCGTCTCTGCGGCAGACCTCAGGGGCAATGGCAACCTCGACCTAGTAATGATTAGCGTGGCCGACAACACGGGTGTTTGCGAGTGCATCGCGGTGCTGTTGGGGAACGGCGATGGGAGTTTTCAAGAGCCCGCGATCATAACGCCCCTACCTTTGACCCCTGTTGCCGTGGGCATCGGACGATTCACGACAGCCAAGACCGTCGACTTGGCGGTCACGGAAGAATTTGCTTCCACATCTCAGGTCCAGGTGCTACTGGGCAACGGGGATGGAACATTCCGTTTCGGGGAAACCTACCCGGTCGGCCCTTCCCCGGAGTCGGTCGCCGTTGCCGACTTCAATGGCGACCACAAGCTCGATCTGGCGGTCGCAGAGTTTGAAGGCTTGGGCATCCGCGTCTTTCTCGGCAACGGCGACGGTACCTTTGCGGAGCGAGTGGATTTTAAAACGCATGCGCCGTTCTGGCTTGCCGCTGCGGACCTCAATCAGGACGGCAAGACGGACCTGATTGGGGCCAACCTCACCCTCCCAAGTGGTGTCACAGTTTGGACGGGCAACGGCGACGGCACATTCCAGACGGGGTTGTATTACGCGGATGGGAAGGAAGACGAGTTCGTCGCCGTCGGTGATTTCAACGGCGACCGTAAGCCGGACATCGTCGTTGCAGATTTTTTGGGGAGCGACGTCATCACCCTGCTCAACACCGGCGTGGTCAGCTTCTCGCCAACGACCCCAGTGACTTTTCCCTTCCAGCTGGTGAACACCACCAGCGTCGCACAAACCGTCACCCTCACCAACACCGGAACAACCGCACTCGCCATCTCCGCAATGAAAACGAGCGGTCAGTTCAGCACCGCTTCCAGCTGCGGGTCGAGCGTTGCGCCCGGCGCCAAGTGCTCCCTGAATGTAACTTTCTCGCCCCAAACCCAGGGCTCGAAGTCAGGCACGATTTCCATCAAGGACAGCGCTTCCACCAAGTCGCAAGTCATCGAGTTGAGCGGCGCAGGCACGGTGGTCGAACTTTCTCCGCCGTCGCTGACTTTTGGTTCGCAGAAAGTCGGAAGCAAGAGCGCGCCGCAAAGCGTCAAGCTCACCAACACCGGCACGGCCGCAATCAGCATCTCGCAAATCATCGACAACGGCACCGACGGCGGCGACTTCCTCGAGACCAACAACTGCCCGTCATCGCTCAACGCCGGAGCGAATTGTTCGATTACCGTAACTTTCGATCCTAGAAAAACCGGCACGCGTACGGCGAAAATCAGTATTTCCGACAGCGGCGGCGGCAGCCCGCAAAGTGTTCCCCTAACAGGCACCGGCGACTAGGGCGCGATTTCCCTGCGACAACGCGTCCTCAAAGCCCCAAGTGATAGAGCTGATTGGAACCGGAAAGTAGCCGAGGGTAGGCATCCTTCATGCCTTGTAGACGCCTGAGTCAGCTCCTCTGTTGAGACGCTCGTCTCACCCTGAGACGAATGTCTCGGCGAGCCTCCGTACCGTATTCGAGCGGCGCGCTAACTAACTGAAACCTATAGCGCTCCAGTGCTACTCCTTCCGTTCCGCACGATGGTCTTGGTCTTGCTTCTCTTTCTGCATAACCGCGGATTCCGGCTCCCCAAGGCTCTTCCTAACCGGGAAGAGGGGGAGCCCCAACCGCATTCAAGAGAGAAGAAAGGTTTTACGTTAACTTGGCATACTCGGCTACAGCTCCGGCGCGTGCGCAAACCAGTCCAGTCAGCGAACTGGCGCGGTTTTTTCCTGAGGCCACGCCGGTGCGCATCCCAGTTCAATTTACCCGCAACAGCCGCACCGGCGATTGTAGCCAGCCGGTGGCAAGCGGCCTGCCGGAAAACACCGTCATCGAATTTGGTACCTCACGAGAAGTGTTGTTTGCCTGCACCACGCCGCTGGAGTTCGCCGACGTTCTACGTCTGCGCAACTCCGATGGCTCACTCGATACTGAAGCTTCGGTCGTGGCTGTGCAGTATCACCCCGGCGCCACTATTGTTGCCGCCCGATTTCTGAACGTCGTTCCCAACTGGATCGTGAAATCATGACCCCATCCCAGCCTTCGTCACCTCAGACTTCATCAACTCAACAAGCGTCGTCAGAGACTCCAGGGTCCGCTCCGGACTTCGCGGCCCTCTGGGCAAGCGCTCGCCAGCTTTATCCCATCTACATGGAACTGGCGCGCGAGTTCGTCATCGATACACCGGCCTGCGACGACTTGGAGAACGGCGTGGACAGCCCCAGCCGTGAGTCCGTCGAACAGGCACAGCAGTGGCTGAACGACATGGATGATCGCATCCAGGTTCACCAGTTGCGGCAGTTTCTGCAGACCAGTTCGCTGGTGGAACCCGCGGGCTTGATCGCGCTCCTGCAGCATTTTCTGGCGAGGACTGAAAGAACAGATGCCGCGCGCGACAAGATCGATTTTCTGCTGGTGCAGTATTTCAGTCAGAGCGCGCCTACCGATCTGTCGGACGACGAAGCCGACAATTCTTATATTGCGCAGAGCCTGCAACCGATTCTCGGCCCGGTGGAGCTCAAGGCTCCGGTATGGTTGAACGCTCTGGATCGAGTTCTCGAATCCGCGCGGCGCTGCCACTCGCTCGACGAACTCTTGCACGGTGGGGTGCTCGAGCAGGGACGCAAAGCCAAAGCCCAGGCCGGCGATTTGTTTTATTTGCCGATCGCGCTGGTCGCCTTTACCCGCTTCGGCTACCTCATGCGGCGTGTGTTCTTCCGTTTGATGCTCGCCGATCTTAACGACATTCTCGATGGACTCACCGAGCTGGAAGAAAAGGGAGTCGAGACCATCGACTGCCGCAGAGCGCAGTTCTCGGCACAAGAACCGATTATTCGACTGCGCATGATTTGCCAGTCATGGAAGGTGATGTTTCAGGCAGAGTATTCCTCCGGTCAGCCGCTGCGCATGTTGGTGGACCTGCGTGCTTCGGTGGATGCCGCGCTGGGGCGTGGTGTGAAAAGTGACGCCGGGAAAGCTGCACAACCTGCGGCAACGAAAGCTGCGGTTGCTAAAGCTGGACCTGCCAAAGCAGCACCGGCCAAAATCGAGCCAGTCAAGGCGACTGCTCGGCCACGCGCGGCAGCTGCGGCGGCGGGGGCTGCAGGATCAAAGACCGCTTCCGCATCGGCAGCACCACAGGCTGCAATTGAGCCGGATGCCAAGTTTGCCGCGGCCAGTGACGACGCTCCGGAATTCGAAGTGGCCAGCGCTCCAGAAGAGTGGAATCCGGACGCCGATTCGCAACCGGGGAAAAAGAAATAAGAGACGGAACTGGCGCTCAACCGAGCGTCGCTAAGAAAAACATGGAGTCGCGTCAGGCGCGTCAGATTTTACGAAAAGGAAATGTGCAAGTGGATCGTCCGACTGTACTGGTTATCTCCGACGATGTGGAATTCTCCCGGAGCCTCACCGCGCGCTGGCAACTAGAGCGCAACGCACCAACGTTTACCATGCTCAGCGGAGACCTCTGGCCTCGTTCCGTCGATAACTTCGAGGTGGCAATCGTGGGCCCGCTGCGCCGTGATGTGCTTTCGGTAGTTCTTGAACCTCTGCACTCGACCCAGCAGCCTTTGTTCTGTGTGTGCGACGATTCCCCAACCGTGCAACTGGTGCGGCAGCGGTGGCCGCGTACGGCTGTGCTGCGCTCCGAGGGAAATTGGTTGGAGAGTTTGGTTCTCGCCGCGAGCGAAGCCGTGCTGCGTGCCTGTGCTGAAACTTGCGTCCGCGCCGCGGAACAGACTTGCGCCACGCTGGAACGCGAGGCCACGCTCGGCCGTTACATGCTGGAGATGCGCCATGGTCTGAACAATGCGCTGACCTCGCTTCTGGGAAATTCCGATTTGTTGCTGATCGAGCCGGGCAGCCTCTCGGCCCAAGCCCGCGCCCAGATTGAAACCATTCGCAACATGACGCTACGCATCCACGAGGTGTTGCAGCGTTTTTCATCGCTGGAAAAAGAAATGAACGTGGTCGCTCAACAGGTTGAACGGGATTCGGGCAAAGCCCGGGCCGTTGCCGCGGGCGTGTGAGTAAGACTGAGAACTGGAGCCATCAAACGAAACTAAGGAACTGAGAACAGAAATCATCCTCCTCTGGAAAGATGCCGTCGTCATGGAGAACAGTTTTCTCGCAGCGCCTGGGAAGAACCCTATGCATAAGTTAATTACGACTGGCACCGTCCTCGAGCACGAGCTCTCGGAACTCCGCTCGCTTATTGAGCGCCAAACCGGAATCGTTCTCGATTGTCCCAACAGCGCGATGGCCGCGCACGTCGCGGATTTTATCGAGGCCCAGGAACTGGGATCGTCCAGCTTGTTGCTCGAACGCCTGCGTTCCTGCGAGCAGGATCCTGCGAGCCTGCCTGCGTTGCTCGACGGCTTGATCAATACCAACACTGGTTTCTTCCGTCACCCCGGTGCGCTGAATGCTCTGACCCGGCAGGTGCTGCCGCAGCTTTTCGCGCGGAAATCGTCCGATGGGCCCAACCCGCTCCGCATCTGGAGCGCGGGCTGCGCCACGGGTGAAGAGACTTACTCCATCGCTATGGCGGTTTGCGACGCCGTGAGCAACAGCACGGCGAACAACTCAAGTGCAAGCAACGTGAACGGAAATGGAAAGACAGCCGCCCGCAGCGGGGGTATCGTCGATAGCGCGCCGAATAAGAACAGCGCCGCTAATCTTGCCGGACTGACAATTCATATCGTGGGCAGCGACTTGCTGCCGCAGAATATCGAGGCCGCCGACCGCGGCGTATATCCTCAGTCCGCTCTGGACGGGCTGCCCCCGGCGAGCATTCGCAATCATTTCTCGAAAATCAGTTCGCCTGCGATTTTGCCGGTTGAAGTGGATGCAAATGCGGACGCAAATAATGATGACCAGAGTGCGGACAGGGACGATAGCCGGTATGACGGCCGCTATGAGGCAAAACAGAGAGCCGGGTCGCAGAGTGCTCCCGCCAGTGGGGTGCACTTGCTGGTGAAGCCGCGCCTGCGCAGCATGGTGACCTTTAATTGCATGAACCTGGCTCGCCCCGGCTACATTGGCCGATTCGATTGCATCTTCTGCATGGACGTGCTGCCGCACTTTTCTCGCGCACAACGAATCGCGCTGCTGGAGCGCCTGCACCTCTACCTCGAACCCGGCGGATACCTTTTCCTGAGCCAAACCGAAAAGCTCAGCGCCCCAAACCTGAACTTCCGCTCCGAAACCTTTGACGGTTATACGTTTCACCGAAAGCCGCTGGCAGCTAGCGCGGCTTATGGAAGATAATTGATCGAATTGTCCGTTTTATCTATAATAGACAAATGAAGACAGTCACCGCCACCGACGCCAAACAGCGCCTCGCCGCCCTTCTCGATGCCGCCCAGCGCGAGCCGGTCCTCATTCGCCGCCAGAATCGCGATGTTGCGGTGATCATGTCGGCACAAGAATACGAGCGCATTCGCAAGATCAACGTGGATGAGCTCCTGCAAACCATGGACCGCATCGGTGCTCAGGCCGCCGCAAACGGAATGACCGAGGAAATCCTCGCCGACATTCTGAAGGACTGATGCGCTGCGTTGTCGATACCAACGTGATCGTCAGTGCTTCCGTGTTTGCGTTTTCCGTCCCGCGTCAGGCCCTGGAGAAGGCGTTCCGCAACGGTGCCGTGCTTTTTTCCGAATCTACCATGGATGAACTGAAGAACGTTCTATTCCGCCTAAAGTTCGATCGGTATGTGAGCCGGGAGGAGCGCGCGCTTTTCCTCGCGCAGATTGAAAGTGCGGCAGAGTTCATTCCTATCGTTCAGTTAGTCCGCGCATGCCGCGACCCAAAGGACGATAAGTTTCTGGAAGTGGCGCTGAACGGGAGGGCAGATGTGATCATTACGGGCGATGCGGATTTGCTAGGGATGCATCCATGGCGGGAGATGGCGATAATATCTTCGTCAGATTATCTGAGAAGCCACAAGTGATTCGTGTGCTGGCCAAGAAACCGGAAGCGGGAGCTCTGGAGAGGCGAAATAATGAACTCCGAGACAGGCAGAACCGAAATTCGGGTTTGGACGCTTAACAAGGATCGCCTTCGATTAGTCGAGGAGACTCCCTTTGCATCAGAACGACTTGAAAAGCACCTAGAGGATTGGCTCGAGGGAAGTCCCGACCTTCTGGGGCGCGAGCTGCTGATAATCGGTCGTCAGGTATCCACAACGTCCGGACCACTGGACTTACTCGCGATCGACGCTCTTGGAGTACTTCAGGTCATTGAATTGAAACGTGACATGCTTCCTCGCGAGGCCGTCGCCCAAGCGCTGGATTACGCCGCTTGGCTAAACTCGACCACGCAAGAGGAAATTATCCGAATTGCAGAGGATTACCTAAAAGCGCCTTTGGATGAGACGTTCCAAGATAGATTTGGCGATCAGCTACCAGATGTCACACCACAAAATCACAAGATACTGGTTGTGGGCACTGGACTCGATGCCGGTGCCGAAAGGCTGATCGGATATTTATCGCAACGTCAGTCCGTCGAGATCAATGCCGTTCTATTCAAGTATGTGAAGGTTGTGGGGCAGGAGGTGCTCATCAGATCACTGCTCGTGCCAGAATCTCTAGCGGAGTCCTCGTCGAGACGCCATGTGCGAGGGCCGTCCGAACTACTTGAGATTGCAAAACGCCGCCGCCGGCAAACCCTGGTTGAGATTCTTCGAACTCTCTCCAGCGCCAGCGGTGCAATCACAGATGAGAAGGAATACGTTTGGGAGAATGCATCCCGAGCATATGACGGCGCGTTTCGGTATTGGCGACGAGATTTAGGAGGAAAAAAATACAAGATGGTTTTCGGAGTCACCGTCTCCGGCCTCTGGGGGGCAAAGGACTCCGAGGTCGATATCTGGATCAGGCCCCGCGAGGTCGCTCAGGTCACTGGCCTATCGGGCAAAAGAGTAAGAGACACTTTTGCCAAATTTAAAATTGTCCCAGATAAAACCCGCGACAACAGATTGGTGATTAGGCTAGACAATGACAAAGAAGCGAACAGGTTTGTTAAAACTCTTAAGAGAATGTTCGATGTCCACCCTGGATCGTACAGAGACGAGAACTAATTCTGGTCTCTGTAGAGTCGGGTCGTCGCGAACTCTTCTGTCGTCCCTCATGCGAACAAAAACTCCTTCGTCCGCAACTCCTTGATCGTATCCCTCAGCTTCGCGGCCTTCTCAAACTCAAACCGCTTCGCGGCTTCACGCATGTCGCTTTCAAGCTTGACGACATACGCATCTAACTCCGGCTGCGATTTGAATTCGGGCATGCCTTCGGCTTCGCCGCCGGTCAGGTCGATGTAGTCAGCGGCTACGATCCCGGCAAGCGTCATATCGAGCGGTCGCACGATTGATTCCGGCGTGATTCCATTCTCTTCGTTGTATGCGGTCTGAATCGCGCGGCGGCGCAGGGTTTCGTCGATGGCGCGCTTCATCGAATCGGTCATGCGGTCGGCGTAGAGAATGGCGCGGCCGTTGAGATGGCGGGCGCAGCGGCCGATCGTCTGAATCAACGATCCCTGCGAACGCAGGAAGCCTTCCTTATCCGCGTCGAGAATTGCGACCATCGAAACTTCCGGCAGGTCCAAGCCCTCACGAAGAAGATTGATGCCGATCAATACATCGAATTCACCCTTGCGCAGGTCGCGCAGAATCTTTACCCGCTCCAGCGTTTCAATCTCTGAGTGCATGTAGCGGCACTTCACTCCAACCTCGGCGTAATACTCCGCCAGGTCTTCGGACATGCGCTTGGTCAGCGTTGTCACCAGCACGCGCTCGCCCTTCTCTACGCGCGCGCGAATCTCGTGCAGCAGGTCGTCGATCTGTCCTTTCACCGGACGAATCTCGACCTCTGGATCGATCAGCCCCGTCGGCCTAATAATCTGCTCTACAACTACGCCCGCCGACTTGGTCAGTTCATACGGCCCCGGCGTTGCCGAAACATAGACGAGCTGATTCGTGCGATGTTCAAATTCTTCGAACGTCAGCGGACGGTTGTCCAGCGCCGAGGGCAGGCGGAAGCCATACTCCACCAGCGTTTCCTTTCGCGAGCGGTCGCCAGCGTGCATGCCGCGCAGTTGTGGAATCGTCTGATGTGACTCGTCGATGAACATCAGATAATCGCGGGGAAAATAATCCAGCAGCGTGGGCGGAGGCTCGCCGGGCATGCGTCCTGTAAAATGCCGCGAATAATTTTCGATGCCGTGGCAGTAGCCCATCACCTTAATCATTTCCAGATCAAACTTCACGCGCTGGTGAACGCGCTGCGCTTCAACCACACGGCCTTGCTTTTCAAGTTCCACTTCCCACCACGCCAGTTCTTTCTTGATCGACTCCACCGCCGAAGCGCGGGTCTCATCTTTCATCACATAATGCGTCTTGGGATAAATTGGCAGGCGCATGTATTTCTGCTTCACCGTGCCAAACAGGGGATCGATCTGTGCCAGAGACTCGACCTGATCTCCCCATAACTCGATGCGATACGCCATGTCGTCGTAAGTAGGGAAGACCTCAATTACGTTGCCGCGCACGCGATACGTTCCGCGCTTGAACTCGCCGTTGGTGCGCTCATAGAGAATGTCGACCAGTTTGCGCGTAATGTCCTCGCGCGTGATCTTCTGGCCTTTCTCAAGAAACAGCATCATGCCGTAGTAAGCCTCCGGCGATCCCAGGCCGTAGATGCAACTCACCGATGCGACAATTAGCGCGTCTCGCCGCTCGAATAAAGACTTGGTCGCCGAGAGGCGTAGCTTGTCGAGTTCGTCGTTTATGGTCGCTTCTTTTTCGATGAATAAGTCAGCAGCCGGAACATAAGCTTCGGGCTGGTAGTAGTCATAATAAGAAACGAAGTACTCGACGGCGTTGTGCGGAAAGAAATTCTTGAACTCGTGATAAAGCTGCGCCGCGAGAGTTTTGTTATGCGCCATCACCAGCGCGGGACGGTTCACGGCCTCAATCACCTTGGCCATCGTGTAGGTTTTGCCCGATCCGGTTACGCCCAGCAAAACCTGATGCTGCTCGCGGTCGTACACTCCGCGCAGCAGCGATTCGATGGCCCGGCCCTGGTCACCTTGCGGTTTGTAATCGGAAACGAGTTTGAAGTCCATGGAAGAAAGCTCTTAGCAGTTAGCTCTTAGCCTTTAGCTACTGCGATAACGCCCATGTAGGGACAGCCGCCCTCGGTGTCCACCGAGCGAAGCTCGGCTTGCTTTCGTCGCGACACAGATACTGCCTGCACTGAAGGCAATTTCGTCGACGGAGAATCTTTCTATTATATCGCGGCCAAACGAGATGCCGGCTCGCCTACAACTCCGCCAGCACGCGGTGCACCAGAGAGATGGCGATCGATCCTTCACCAACAGCCGAGGCCACGCGCTTCACACTTTCGGCTCGAACATCACCCACTGCGAACACTCCCGGGATGCTGGTCTCAAGCATGAGTGGCACGCGCTGAAGCGGCCAACGAAAGTCGTGCAGGACCGGATCGAGATCCCGTCCGGTGAGGATGAAGCCCTTCCTGTCGAGCGCCAGACAGCCGTTCAGCCACTCGGTGCGCGGCGACGCTCCCGCCATGATGAATACGTGGCGGATATCGTGAGTGGAAGTCTCGCCTGTGTTCTTATCCCGCCAGGTCACACGCTCCAGCTGCGCATCGCCGTCGAGAGCTATGATCTCCGTGTGATAATGCACTTCGATCGCGGGATTTTCTTCGATGCGCTGGATAAGGTAACGCGACATCGTATCCGACAGCTGCGCGGCCCGCACCAGCATGTGGACCTTGCCCACCGTCTGCGACAAATAAACCGCTGCCTGGCCGGCCGAATTTCCGCCGCCCACTACAACCGCATCGTCCTTGCCGCACAACTGGGCTTCAATGTAAGTCGCTCCGTAATAAATTCCCTGTCCTTCGAACTTCTTCAGGTTGTCGATATCCGGCTTGTTATACTGCGCGCCGCTGGCAATCACCACAGTGCGCGCGCGAATGGTTTGGCCGCAGTCCACGGTCAACTCGTATGGGCGCTTGTCGCAATACAACTTTGTTACGGTGTTGGCGATCAGCACCTTCGCGCCAAATTTCTGTGCTTGAGCGGCGGCGCGCCCGGCCAGTTCGTTTCCTGAAATTCCCGTGGGAAAGCCAAGATAGTTTTCGATCCTGGAACTCGAACCCGCCTGTCCGCCGGGAGAGTTGGCCTCAATCACCAGAACATCCAGACCTTCGGACGCGCCATACACCGCCGCGGCCAGTCCAGAAGGCCCTGCGCCAACGATCACCAGATCTCTCACTTCCGAGGCTGTGATATGTGCGTTCAGGCCGAGGCACTTCGCCAGCTCCTGAATCGACGGGCTGCGCAGCACGGTGCGGTTGTTGCAAATGACAATGGGAACATCTTCGACGGTTACGTGAAAGTGGTCGAGCAAATCCTGATAAGTAAAGTCCGTGTCGAGATCGACGTAAGTGTGAGGGTGTCCGTTGCGGGTTAGAAACTCGCGCAGCAGAAGCGTTTGCGCGGAGTGCCGTGACCCGAGCAAGATCACGTTCCCCGCGCCGCGGTTAATCAACCCCACCCGGCGCAAGATGAAGGCGCGCATGAAGATTTCACTCAGCTCGGCATCCCGGGCTACCAGCGTGCGCAAGTCGTGATTGCTCACTTCCAGGAATTCACCGGTCGCAGTGACGCGTCCGCGCGCCAGGCTGAGGCGTCCGGAGATCATTGTAATTTCCCCGGTAAAGCTGCCGGCCTCATGCTTCACGATAAGGCGTTCACCCTGCCGGTCTGGCTGCACGATGTCCAGGCTCCCCGAGAGGACCACGAAAAACGGGACGTCGCTATCGCCTGACTCAAACAGAATCTCGCCCGCTTTCACTTTTCGCACTTTGCTTAAAGGACGGATACGGTCGATCTGCTCGGCAGTCAGCGTCGGAAAAGTGTCACCGCGAGAATCAGCGGCAAGAGGAGTAAGCTGAGAAGACATAAGTTCCCCGGATCCGGCAGATGAAGATAAGGTCGAGAGTAGTAGATGATGCCGACACAGCTTCGGGTTCAAACGGTCCACCTGGAAGAAGTCTCAGGAATCCACTCGACGAAACTGCGGCGCTATGGCTTCACTTCCCCTACGCCACAATCTTTGTTGTGGCGCGGAACTTCTTATAGTCGCGGAATGTTTGCTCCACATCGACATTGAAGTTCTTTAATAGAGCCAGCCGCACATCGATCTTTACAGTAAGCTGGCGCGGCAGCCACACTTCATCGTTCACTCGCGTCTGCTCCAGCAGAAAACGCGAACCCTTGTGAAAGCGTGCGAGGAATAATCCCCAGGAAACTGTGTCCAGGCACTCCACGTCCAGCTTGGATAGCTGCAGATCGTTCTTGTCGATCCACACCCGGCCGTGAAACTTGGGCAAGAATTTCGCTTCCTTCATATGCGGCTCAAATCCGGGACGCGGCTCGCCATCAATCACCCAGGCCTCGCGTCCGCCGACGAGTTCGGCTCCCACCAGCTTGAAGTTGTAGGCGTTGGCTACTTCGAGCACAAACTTGCGGTTCTCTTCGCGATCTTTCTCTTCTTTTTCCTCGCGCTTCCTGCGCACATCCTCGGATTCGCTCTTACGCTTGTCGATGATCTTCTGAATCCGCTCTTCCTCTTTGGCGGCACTCTTGGCGTCGAGCGCTTTATCGTCTTTCTCGATCAACCGCTGCACCTGCTCGCCATAGATCTCCATTACTTCGTAGGTCTTTGCTTCGGTGGACTTCACTTGGCCTTTGCCGTCGAGCTTGTGATCCTCATCGTGCTCAATATAGGTGTAGTCACGCAACCGCTTGTCGTTCTCTATGTCTTTTTCCGCGACTACGCGAAATAACTGCTGCATCTGCCCCTGCGAGAGAGCCCCGGTTTTGTCCGGAGTTAAATTGAGCGCGGCTTGATCCTGACCGTAAGCCAGTACAGAGGCGAGCAGGCCGATGAAGGCAAAACTGCGAGGGATCACGCGCACATTTTATCGTACAGTCCCAAGAACAAATTAGTTCCGCCATGCCGTTTGCGGTGTTTCGATGAAAAAAGTTTACAGACAGAAAATAGACAAACAGATTACATCTCCCTGACACGGGCTAAACCCTTCAATCCTTAGCATTTTGTACGAGCCAATGGGAAATCGATGGCGGAAGGAAGAAGATCGCCCGATTGTGCCCATTTCCGCTCACGAAGGAGGATATCGACATGTCCCGTTGCTACAGCCGCGCTTTTTCGCTCACAACTTTACTCGGCCTCGTGCTGATGCTTTTTCCCAGCACGGCCGCCGCGCAATATAAACTCACCAACCTGGTTTCGAATCAAACGGGAGGGGGCAATCATACGGACCCTCTGCTGGTCAACGCATGGGGACTCACTTATGGACCCGGCGGACCTTTCTGGATCAGCGATCAAGGCTCGGGTTGGTCCACTCTATACACGGGCAATGGCACGAAAGAGGGTTTGGAGGTGTTGATTCCCTCTGCCAGTGGTAAGGGGCCAGGTTCGCCGACCGGCATTGTGCACAACGGATCGCAGGACTTCCAGGTTCAGGGATGGCCTTCGATCTTCCTGTTTGCCACCCTGGATGGAACCATCAGCGGCTGGGCGCCGCAATCAAATCCCAATGCGGCGATCATTGCCGTCACTACTCCCGGTGCGGTCTATACCGGACTGGCAATAACCAATAACCCATCGGGTAATTTCCTGTTCGCTGCCGACAATGCAAACAATAAGGTGGACGTTTTCGACGCCAAATTCAACCTTGTGACGTCGTTCACCGACTCGACTGTCGCCGTGGGCTTTACTCCATTTGGCATTCAAGACTTCGGGGGACTGGTCTATGTTTCGTTTGCCAGCAGCGCAGGCGCGGCGGGCGGCTATATCGATATTTACAGCGAAGGCGGCGTGTTCCTGAAGCGCGTGGCCGAGGGAGCGCCGCTCAACCAGCCCTGGGGGTTTGCCGTCGCACCAAAGACCTTCGGACCGCTGAGCAACACGTTGTTGGTCTCGAACAACACCAATACCGGGACTATCAACGCTTTTAACAGCATCACCGGCCAGGTTGTGGGGACGATAGCGGACACCAACGGAAAGCCGATTCACATCAACCAACTGTGGGGCATAGAGTTTGGCGGCGGAACGGCCAGCGATGGCGCTCTGAACCAACTCTTCTTCACCGCTGGTCCTGACAACAATTTAGCAGGAACCTTCGGTCAGATCGTGCTGCCGGTTCAGTAAGAGGTAGTTGATCGAATGAGGTGATGAAACTGCGCGGCGGGGACGATTTGTTTGCGATCGTCCCGCCGCTTGAAATTTATGTACTGTCAAGTCTTCTAGTGTTCCTCTTCAAAGCTTTTCCCAGACACTCTGCCTGAAATAAGCGATCATCTGCGCGATGCAAGCGCTTGGCCATGGCTGGCGTGATCAGGGGATAGTGCTTGATCTCAAACAAGTGATAGACGATGAACCAGACCGGCTGATCCGTGGTCATCCAATTTTGGCGATCGAAGCGTTCCAGGTTTACGGGAACGGAATAGCGCCGCAGCGTTCGTTCCCGGCGCAAGTTGAAATAGACATTGAAGTAACTCAAAGCAAGTTCACGCAGTGTCCGGTAAATTGGTTCGCGCCAGCGGCAGCCGGTGTAATTTGATTTGGCGACTGCGCCCCAGCAGCCGTTCTCGCGAAAGATGGCGAGGACATGGTCGGTATCGTGCTCTGCTTCAAAATCAAGCAACAGCGGCGGATATCCATTGACCCGCAACGCGGCCGCAGCAAAGATCGCGCCTTCGAGGCAGTGGGCCGTCTGCTCGGCCAGTACACGGCGCGGCGACCAAGCCGTATCTGCCAGGTGGTAGGGGGCATCGTCGAGAAACTTTTGGATGCCGTAAGGATTTTTCATTCCTCGCAACTTGTGCAGCTCGGAAGCAGTGAAGCTACTTGGTGCATCGTTCATGGTCGGAAGAGTTTACATGAGAGCGGGGCGGCTGTGATGGGCGATGAGAAAGCAGGTTCCTCACCGAGCATACCGCCCGATTCGGAATGACATGTTTTTTTGCTTTCGATCTTGGTTTTCCTAGTCTTGATTTTCTTTCTCAGCGGCTGGGGGACGCGAAAACATCCACCAGTTCGCCGGGAGTATCCACAAGCACGTCCGGCGGATTCCTGTTCAGAGTGTGGGGTGCAAAACCATAGGTCACGCCCACCGTCCATAGGCCTGCATTTTGACCGGTTTCCACATCGACGTGAGAATCGCCGACGATCACTGTTTCCTCCGGACGCACGCCAGATTCTTCGAGCAACTTTCGTGCTCCTTCGGGATCGGGCTTCTTGGTCGCAAAACTGTTACCGCCGTAAATTTGGCTGAATAACGGACCCATGCCGAGCGCTTCGATGATCGCGCGAGAGGGGATAACCGGCTTGTTCGTGAGCACCACCATTTGCCGCGTGATCACATTCGAGTTCGGGCTGTGATTTCCGTTTGAGCTTTGGCGTGGCGAGTTCTGTATTGATTGGAGAGCCTCAAACACGCCCCCGTAGACCGTGGTGTGGTCGAGTTTGTGCTCGCGATAGTACGAAAGAAAAAACTGCAGACCCTGGCGCACCACCGCGTCGTCGACGACCTCGCCGCCCAGCGCCCGCTGAATCAGGATTGGAGCGCCATCTCCCACGTAGCTGGCGATGACCACATCGGGCAACTCGGGCCGCCCGATGTGGCGCAGTGCGGCATTCACGGAGTGCACCAGATCGAGACGTGAGTCGATCAGCGTTCCATCGAGGTCGAAAATCACAAGTTTGATCGAATTTGGGTCGAAAGCGCGGCGGACCTGAATCATGCTCTTTCAGGATAAATGATAGAAAGAGCCGATCGATATCGCCGATGCTGCGATCCAAAGGGAACTCGCGAGGAACGATTAGAGATTCCCTCAAGTAGTGTGCGCTAAGACCGCTGTTCCCCGCTGAGTACCATGGATTCGTTCAACTCGCTAGACGCGGTCTCCGAACTGTTCTTGCTCACGAGGCACGCTGCGTCCGTATAATTCCGCAATGGGCAAGAGCTGGAAGACGCGTCTAATCCACTCCGATGTGCAGGTGCCGGGGGGATACCGGTCGCTGGCGAGTCCGGTTTATCGTGGCTCGACTACGCTGTTTCCCGACGCTGCTTCGGTCGAAGACGGTTGGGATCAGCACGAGCTTGGTTATTCCTACGGCCTTTACGGCACGCCTACCACGCTGGAACTGGCGGGTAAAATCTGTGAACTCGAAAAAGGTTATCGGACCATCATCATGCCCGGAGGGCAGGGTGCGATCACGCTGATCAACCTCGCGTTTCTTAAAAGCGGCGATCACATTCTGATTCCGGAGAGTGTCTACACACCGAGTCGAAAGTTGGCCCGGAATGTGCTGCGCCGGTTCGGAGTTGAAACGACCTTCTATCCGCCGGAAATCGGCGGCGGTATCAAAGGCCTGTTCCGTGAGAATACGCGGCTGGTCTGGTGTGAGAGTCCGGGCTCGATCACCATGGAAGTGCAGGATGTGCCTTCCATCGTGGAAGCCGCGCACGCGCGTGGAGTGCTCGTGGTGCTCGATAACACCTGGTCCGGTGGGATATTCTTCGACGCATTCGCGCACGGCGTCGACATCACCATGCAGGCCGTGACGAAATATGTTGGCGGACACAGCGACTTGCTGCTGGGCTCGGTCACAGTGAAAGACAGAACTTTGTACGAGCAGTTAGGGGCAACCCAGCAACTGCTGGGCTGCGGGGCGTCGCCCGATGATTGCAGTTTGGCCCTCCGCGGCATGCGGACCATGGCCGTGCGGTTGAAGCACATTGAAGCTTCCGCGCTACGTCTAGCTCGCTGGCTGGCTGCGCGCCGGGAGATTGAACGCGTGCTGCATCCGGCGCTCGAAGGCTCGCCCGGGCATGAATTCTGGCTCCGCGACTTCACCGGCTCGGCGGGTGTTTTTTCCATCATCTTCGAGCCGGAAGCCACCAAAGCCGAAGTTCTTGCGTTCGTCGATGGCCTGGAGTTATTTGAGATCGGCTACAGCTGGGGTGGGGTGACCAGTCTGGCCGTAGCTTATGACTTCCAGCTTTCGAAGGGACGTCCGAACTATGGGCACCGGATTGTAAGATTGAATATCGGGCTTGAGGATACCGACGACTTGCTCGCGGACTTGGAGCGATGTCTAAGCAAAATATGGGGGGGTCGGCCGTGATCACCACCGGTGCGAACTTCCATGTTTTCCAATGACCCATTTCCGATTTACAATACAACCTGCCCGATGGGGCGGCGCACCTTACTCAAGCGTGCTGCGTAATCAGGCAGCGCACTAGCGCATTCATTTACTCTCGATCAGGGAACCGGATGGCGACGACCAGAACTGACCCCAAGCTCTCGCTCGCGAACGGAAAAAAAGCTCGCAGCTACGAAGGACTGACGCGTGAGCAACTGATCGAAGCCTACCGCCTCATGTATACCTCCCGGCGAATTGACGACCGGGAGATCATGCTGAAACGCCAGCAGAAGATTTTCTTCCAAATGTCAGGCGCCGGGCATGAGGCCATCAGCGTGGCTGCCGGGATGGTGCTGAAAACGGCCTATGACTGGATCTATCCTTATTACCGCGACCGCGCGTTGTGTCTGGCGCTGGGCGCGAAGCCGCTGGAAATGTTTTTGCAGGCGGTGGGAGCGGCTGATGATCCGACTTCGGGCGGACGCCAAATGCCCATGCACTGGGGTTACAAGAACTTAAATGTTGTGACCCAGTCGTCGCCGACAGGATCGCAAATTCTGCAGGCGGTGGGATGCGCCGAAGGTGGAAGATATTTTGCGCTGCATCGCAAAGCGGCGGAAGTCCCGGGAAAGAACGGAGCGCCGGATTATCGCCAGTTCAAAGATGTAAATTTTCACGGCGACGAAGTGACCTATGTTTCTTTGGGTGAGGGCACGACCAGCGAGGGTGAATTTTGGGAGGCGATGAATGCCGCGGCGCTGAAAAAGCTGCCCGTCATCTTCTGTGTGCAGGATAACGGATACGCCATCTCGGTGCCGGTGGAAGTGCAGACGGCAGGGGGCAGCATCTCACGGTTGGTTTCCGGATTCCCCAATTTTCATTTTGAGGAAGTCGATGGCACCGATCCAGTGGCCAGCTATGGTGCGTTTCACCGTGCTGCACAATATTGCCGTGACGGCCACGGGCCGGCCTTTGTGCACGCACACGTGATTCGTCCGTATTCGCACTCATTGTCCGATGATGAGCGCCTCTATCGGCCGGATGCCGAACGAGAGCGCGATGCGGCCCGCGATCCCGTGTCGCGTACGCAGATGTTCCTGCTGCGCGAAGGTATTCTCGATGAGAAGGGCATCAACGAACTCGAAAAGCGGGTTGAAGAAGAACTGCAGGTAGCAGTGGATCTTGCCCTCGCCGCCTTGCCGCCTGCGCCCGAGAGCATTTTTAAATACGTGTATTCGCCCGATCTCGATCCGACTTCAGAAGTGTTCGCTACGCCGGCCCTTGTAGGCTCCGATTCTGCAGACGGCAAGAAGCCGGCGGCGAAGACCATGGCTGATCTAATCAATGCTACGTTGCGCGACGAGATGAAGCGCGATGAGCGCATGGTAATTTTCGGCGAGGATGTGGCCGACTGCAGCCGCGAGGAGTACTTGAAGCGCAAGCTTGTGAAAGGCAAAGGTGGAGTCTTCAAACTGACCTTTGGCTTGCAGAACGAGTTTGGCCCGGACCGGGTATTCAATTCGCCGTTGGCCGAAGCCGCCATCGTGGGCCGCGCCATCGGCATGGCTACGCGCGGGCTGAAGCCGGTGGTGGAGATTCAATTCTTTGACTACATCTGGCCGGCGATGACGCAGATTCGCGACGAAATGTCGGTCATCCGCTGGCGTTCAAACAATGCGTTTTCTTGCCCACTGGTGATTCGCGTGGCGATCGGCGGATATCTTACCGGTGGCGCGATTTATCACTCGCAGTGCGGCGAGAGCGCGTTCACCCATATTCCGGGACTGCGCGTGGTGTTCCCGTCGAATGCGCTCGATGCGGCCGGGCTACTGCGCACGGCGATTCGCTGCGATGATCCTGTACTTTTTCTGGAGCACAAACGTCTTTATCGCGAGACTTACGGTCGAGCGCCTTATCCTGGCCCCGAGTACATGATTCCGTTCGGCAAGGCGAAGGTCGTGCATCCCGGCACGGATCTGACGGTGATCACGTATGGTGCCGTCGTGCCTCGGGCGCTGCAGGCTGCACAGGAACTCGAGCGTGAACATGGCGTGAAAGTTGAGCTGATCGATTTGCGATGCTTGAATCCGTTTGACTGGGAGACGATTGCAGCTTCTGTGGCGAAGACGAATCGCGCGCTCGTGGCCTATGAAGACACACTAAGCTGGGGCTATGGCGCAGAGATTGCGGCGCGCATCGCGGATCAACTCTTCGACCAGCTGGATGCGCCGGTGCGCCGCATTGCAGCCGCCGACACGTTCGTCGCCTACCAGCCGATTCTGGAAGACGCCATCCTGCCGCAGGTCAACGATCTTTTCCGCGCAATGAAAGAAATTGCGGAGTACTAAGAGCGATTTCGATTGCCGGTAGTCAGTGGTTGGAAAATTTCGCTTAGCTCTCCTCAACAACGTGCAACATAGACCTTCGTGCGAACGCCCGCCCCGCAAGGGTTTGCACAGAGTCTTCCGCCTCTGAGAGTTCCTTTCAATTGACTTCGGCGTCACAAGCTGCCTAGTATCCACTTGCCACTTTATTGGGAGAACCGGTAATGCCACTTCGTCGCAAATTTCACTCCAGTCCGTTCGCAAGACTTGCAAGCTTACTGTCCGCATTTCTTTTCACTGGAGTTTTGACAGTTGCCTCACAGACCGCAGTCACCACCTATCACAATGACAATTACCGCACCGGGTGGAATTCGACTGAAACCGTGCTCACACCGGCGAACGTGGGCAGTTCTTCGTTCGGGCTGCTGTTCAAGGTGAAACTTGACGATCAGGTGGATGCGCAACCTCTGGTGGTTCCAGGCGTAAACATCACAGCCGGGAAATTTTTAGGAACACACGATGTCGTGTACGTCGTTACTGAAAACGACACTGTCTACGCCATCGATGCCAATACCAGCACCGTTCTCTTGACGCAAAGTCTGGGCAAGCCTGTGCCGATGCCGCTCGGCTGCAACAACAACGGCCCTAATGTCGGCATCAATTCAACCCCAGTGATCGATTCTTCGAGCAACACGCTGTACGTGATCGCTTACACACAAGACAATACTGGCCCCACTTACCGCGTGCATGCGCTCGATCTGGGAAGCCTTACCGACAAGGTGACTGCGGAGATCGTGACCGCGTCGCACACGCTTATCGATGGAACCGCTTTTGTATTTAATGCCAAGTATCAACGGCAGCGTCCGGGGCTGCTCTTGGCGAATGGCAATGTGTATGCCGGATTCGGCAGCTTTTGTGATTTTTCCGCAAACCTTTCCCGCGGATGGTTGCTCGGTTGGAATGCGGCAACGTTAACACCGCTCTCGGCCAACGAAGTTTTCGATATCCAGCCCAAATCGCCGAACAGTTTTTTCCTATCGTCGATCTGGATGTCTGGGTATGCACCTGCTGCGGATGATTCTGGCAACGTGTTGTTCGTCACGGGCAATTCCGATCCTTCAGGAACGACCTACGACGGTGTGACCAATATCCAGGAAAGTGTCGTTAAGGTATCGCCGAACCTCACCAACGTCGTAGATCTCTTTACTCCCTCAAACCAGGCGAGCCTTGATCAAACAGATGACGATTTCGGCTCGGGCGGCGTGCTAGTGCTGCCTGATCAACCTGGGTCAATTCCGCACCTGGCAGTAGCGGCTGGCAAGAATGGACAGATGTACTTCATGAATGAGGACAAGCTCGGTGGATATTCGACCGTCAAGAATAATGTCTTAGCGATATATTCCATCGGAAAATGCTGGTGCGGGCAGTCGTATTTTGTGGATCCGACAGACGGCTTGGCGCGCGTCGTCAGCAGCGGAGGCCACCAGGTTGAGGTGTGGAAGCTGCAAACCTCGCCAAGTCCAAAATTGGCAGCCCTCACGGGCGCGTCAATCTCCAGCGGTCAGTTTCAGGGATTTTTTACCAGCGTCTCTTCCAACGGCAATGCCAGCCCGGTCATCTGGGCTCTCTCCCGGCCGTTATCGGCGCAGTCCAGCAGCATCTGGTTATATGCCTTCAATCCCGAGTCGAGCGGGAGCAAAATGACCTTGCTTTTCAAGAGTCGCGCCGGTTCCTGGCCCAACTACAACGGCGACTCAAATCAGGTTCCGGTCGTTGCCAACGGAAAGGTCTACGTCGCAAGCTACCAGCAACTGCAGATACTCGGCCTAAAACAGCAGGGCAAGAATCTGGTAAAGGCGCAAAAATAGGAAGAATATTTCCCGCTAAAGTTTGCAGACGCGCGTGATGAAGTCGCCGCTACCTTGGCAGTAGCAAGAGCACTCTTCCGCTATTTCCGTTGGATCTGACCCTTAGCGGCTAAGCTTTCCGCTCAGATGCTGGGCGGTCGATCCGCATCGCACCTCTTACCGTGGGTTCAACCGCTTCGGAGAATAGTGAGCGATAGATCACTCCGCCGAATGCACCACCAATGATCGGGGCGACCCAGAACATCCACAACTGCTGCAGCGCCCATCCGCCGGCGAAGAGTACCGGGCCGGTGCTGCGGGCGGGGTTTACTGACGTGTTGGTCAGCGGGATTGAGACGAGGTGAATCAGCGTCAGGCTAAGCCGATGCCGATAGGCGCGAAACCTTTGGGCGCGCGTGCGTCGGTCGAGCCCATAATTATGATCAGGAAAAACGCCGTCAATACGACTTCCGCGACGAAGCCGGCAAGAAGGGAATAACCTCCGGGAGAATGCAGGCCGTATCCGTTCGAGGCAAAACCGGCATGTACATCGAAGTTGGGATTTCCGCTGGCGATTACGAACAGCACGCCTGCTCCGGCGATGGCACCCGCAACTTGGGCGATCACATAGGGAATCAGATCGGCAGCTGCGAAACGCTTGCCTGCGACCAGACCGATACTAACCGCGGGATTTAAGTGGCAGCCGGAAACATGTCCGATGGCGAAGGCCATGGTGAGGACCGTCAGCCCGAAAGCCAGGGCTACTCCGGCGAAGCCGATGCCGACCGCAGGAAAGCCCGCAGCCAGCACTGCGGCGCCGCATCCTCCAAACACCAGCCAAAAGGTCCCGAAAAATTCTGCGATAGCGCGCTTAGTGAGAGTCATAGAATTCTCCTCGGATCGGCGATTAAGAAATCGGTCGATAGCAAATCCGTCGACAAAGGGGATCGATCGAAGTGTTGATATGCCGGGGCCGGATCGACGGGCGAGGCGAAGGTTACCACAAAGCAGAGGGAAACGAAACGGCCTCGACAAAATTAACTTCTCTGACTCTCGACTGACGTCAGAGCCCAGACGCTTATGTTGAGCATCTGTTTCCGAAAGCCCAAGCTCGAGCTCTGAGCTCTGACTTCGGTTACGAAGGCTTTTCTCGCAAGCTGATCTCAATTGCTCGTTCTCCCATGCGATGCTACGCTCCGAACAGGTGAACTCCGTTTCTTCCAATTCGGTAAAGGCGATCCCGGCTGTGCGCAGTGTAGCGCGCAGTATTTGGTATGAATGGCTGCACTCAGTGGCTGCGGAGGTGTGGCTAAAATTCTTACTGGCGCTGGTTGGATTGGGTCTGGCGTTCGCGGCGGCGTTGTTTTCAACTGCCTCGCGCGAGGCGGGTAATCTGTGGGCTTCCGTGATACTCGCGTCTCTCTCGCTCTTGCTGGCAGCGTTTGTGGGCCTCGTCACCGTTCCCTACTTGGCCCGCCGAGTGGCTTTCGAGCGCCTGCGCGAGACTTTGGACTACGAGGTTACCAAGGTCGGCGTCGTCTATGTGTTGGTCACGCTGGTGATCGGCATCGCGGCGCTCAACACGGCAAATAATCTTCTCTACCTTGTGGTTGCCGCCATGCTGGCTGCAATTCTGGTTTCCGGTGTGGTCTCTGCGCTGGTGCTGCGGGGTTTGGAACTGGAGGTCCGTTTGCCCGAGCATGTATTTGCCGGGCAACCAGTCGTGGGACGGATTGTGCTGCGTAACCCGCGGCGCTTCTTGCCTTCGTTCTCGATTCGCGTGGTGGCGGCGCGCAGGAAGAAAAAAACTGACAAGCAATGGCGTTGGGAGCCGACAACGTTCGCTTTTCCGCCGCATCGCTCTGCTGAAAATCAATGGCTAAGAATGCGCGACTGGCGTGTGATGCGAGTGAGCGTAGCTCCGCCCGGCGCAGGAATCTTCGAGGGCATGGTTTACTTTCCATACTTGCCGCCGGGGGCGCAGTTACAGGCGGAGTTGGAACTGCGTTTTGAGCGGCGCGGGCGTTACTGCGAATCGAGTTTCGGCGTGGCCACTCGGTTCCCATTCGCATTTCTTACCAAGAGCCGGCACATCGCGCTGCAGCGCGAAATCCTGGCGTATCCACCGGTTGAGCCGGCCGATGAGTTGTTTGAAATCCTGCCGCTGGTGCGTGGGGAGTGGGAGAGCTTTGTGCGAGGGCGCGGCTCCGACCTGTATCGTATCCGCGAGTATATGCCCGAGGATTCGGCGCGCCATGTCGACTGGAAGGCGACTGCCAAGTCCGGATCGTTAAAAGTGCGCGAGTTCAGCCGCGAAGACGAGCGCAAGTTGTGCATCGTCTTTGACAATCCGGCGGCTGGGTTGATTTCGATGCAGTCTTACGAGCGCGCGGTAAACCTGGCGGCTTCGCTGGCTTGGCATTTTTCTTCGCATCATGCAGAGGTCTCTTTCGTCGTTCCAGGACAAGGCCGCTATAGCGATCTGTATGAGTTTCTGGCCCGGCTGGCGGTGATCGAACCATGCGCGGAGCCACAAGCTTTGGCGGGAAAACAAACCGCGGAGGCATTCGCGGAAATGAACATGGGAAGCGTCGGCGAATACAAAATCATTCTCACGGCTCGGCCCCACGGAAGTTTGCCCGCCGCGTTGAGCAATTCCTCGTATTTCGTATTCCTCGGCGAAGAAAAAGCTTCGCGAAGATAAGGCACCAGACTGGAAGAGAGGCGTGGATTCATCGACCTCGGTCTATCCCGAAATGGTTCACACCAGCCGGAATTTCTTTTCTCTCCCAACCCTTTATTCTTCCCATGCATCTCGTTTGGGCCTATACTCGCGCTCCGTTACAGCTTTTGGAGTGTGAACGCACCTCAGCTTCGGAGGACCCAATGCGTATCTGCGATCTGATCAAGAATCAGGAGACTTGGCAGGCGGAGATGAGCCAGACCGTGCTGGCCACCGTGTGCAGCATGGTGGAGCACAACATCGGCGCCGTTCCCGTCATGCACAACGGCAAACTGGTGGGAATTTTTTCCGAACGCGATCTGATGAAACGCGTAGTGGCCGAAGGCCGCGACCCTGGCACCACTTGTCTCGCGGAAGTCATGACCGGCGATCCGGTTTCCATCGGTACGAACGACGAGCTGGAAAATTGCATGAACCTGATGCGGCAAAACGGCTTCCGTCACCTGCCTGTCTGCTACGAAGGAGAGCTGGTTGGAATGGTTTCGTTGCGCGACATTCTGCTGCACGATTTGAGCGAGAAGGATGACGAAGTGCGCATGATGCGCGCCTACATCCACTCGGTTCCCGACGCATAGAAAGCGCGATGCTGCCTCTGCCTCTCAATCCGATGCTGGGCGTGTGTTTCCTGCCCGTTTCCCCTCGTAAGAAAAATCTGATCTGACGCGAATGCCGGGTTACTGGTTTCAAGCTAGGAGCCAGGAGCTAGAAGCCGCGTTCGCCCGCAAATGGCCCAAAGGTAACGTTACTTTCGGTTACCTGAGTGCATTGAACCCGCGTGTCAAAACATTTAGCTTCTCTAATAACGCTGAACCACTCTTTCTACTGCATTTCGCGACGTTGGGCGCTGATGGACGACAGCGCTGCTTTGGAGTTAGGTAGGGAAGTCTTTCTATGAGCGGAAAACTCACGACTCTTTTGTACGCTCTATGGATCGTGCAGCCCGTCCTTGCGGCGGCGGTCGCCATTGTTATGCTCTGTCGCGGCCAACACCGCGTGTTCAAGTACTTCTTTGCATACATCGTCACCCAGGTCCTGACTTTTGTAGTGGCCTTTCCGGTCTATCGGTACAACTACTCCGCTTATTTTTACGTTTCGTCATTCGCCACTGCGGTCAGCGTTGCCTTGGGCTTCATGGTGATTTACGAAGCTTTTCTCGATGTGTTCCGGCCGTTCCATACGTTGCGAGACCTGGGAACAGTTCTATTCAAGTGGGCAGGCCTGGTGATGCTTTTGGTAGCGGGGGTGGTATCAGTTTCCACAAAATCCTCCGATACTGCGGTATGGGTCGACGCCATTCTGACCGCCCAGCGTTGCGTGCGCATTGTTCAAGTCGGGATGGTTCTATTTTTATTAATCTTTGCTCGCTACTTAGGAGTAAGCCGAAGGCAGCACAGCTTCGGTATTGCCCTAGGGTTCGGCGCATTTGCCGTGGTTGAGTTAGGCGTGATCGCTGTATTGGCGGGTTATCGCCTCAGTGAGCTCGCGTTGAGCGTGGTGAATGTGGGGGCCTACGATGGGGCGGTTCTTGTCTGGCTGGGCTATATGTTGGCCAAGAGCCCTGCCCGTGAAGCAGGATCTGCCATGTTGCGTCCCCAGAGGTGGGAGCAAGGCCTGTCCGACATTCATCATCCACTGCCCGCGGACTCTCTGATTCCCATGTTCGAAGGAATGGTCGATCGTGCTCTATCCCGAACACCGATCTCGCCAACCGTTGCAGAAGAGGGTCATGGGCTTGTCTCTGCTGCGGTCTCACCAAATGGCTCTGGCCGCTCTGCGCTCTCGGCTAAGGTCGGCTCAAAGTCTCTCAAGTAAACTTCCAGTTTCTCCATTTCGTCCAAATTGACCGGATTTCCGCATTTCACCAAATATTTATTTGGAGCAACACGCGCTTCCAAGGTTCCGACACGTGCCCATCGTCGTTACTTTGGTAACCTACAGATTTTACTGTATTTACAAGAAAGTCAAAGGAGTGCTTGCAGCGGAGGCCCTGTTGCGGAAGACGCGCTAATGGGCTGGTGCCGCGTAGGTCCCACTTGCAAAAGGACTTGACTCGTGCCTTATAATTCTCCTCCGCGCCGCTTGGTCCCGTTTTGGGAGAGCCTAGTGGCGCGGTAGGAGAATACCCATGAAGCGGATAATCAGGGTTTCGATCCTGATGATGCTCGGATTGGTGGGCACTTACGCCTTGGCCGACGGACTGCCGGTCGGCGGTGCTAAGAAGAACCCACCACAACTAACAATGCCGGGCAAATGAACGTGGCTCGTCCATTTGCACCGCCGATGTAAGGAACATTTCATCGGACAAACGCGGTGGCCGCAAGGGCACCAAAGTAACCAGTAGTAACGGGCCGAACCCTTGGGCTCGCTATTTTCG
The DNA here is from genome assembly GCA_963771965.1 of uncultured Acidobacteriaceae bacterium. Taxonomy (GTDB): domain Bacteria; phylum Acidobacteriota; class Terriglobia; order Terriglobales; family Acidobacteriaceae; genus Sulfotelmatobacter. Next base: position 881,820 of record CAVYVM010000009.1, on the reverse strand, counting down.
GGCTGACGGACTTTTCATACATAAACCGTCAGCCTCGTTTTTTGCTCGGGGGATTAGGCATTGACAATCCCATTCTTCCTCGACCTTCCCTAGACATTCCATCCCCGAGTACAATGAGCACCGTGCCCCGGGGTCTCTGGCATAGCCCAGTTCGCGCACAATAGGTTCTAAGCAACGCTGGAGCAGTTCTCATGAGCGGGAAGACTGAGATTTTGATTAACGCTCTCTGGTGTGCGCACCCAATTCTACAGTTGGCGATCGCCGTTGCCATGTTCCGTCGCGGTCAGCACCGCCGGTTCAAGTGCTTTTTCGCTTACATCGTCGCACAGGTCCCCATCTTTGCCGTGGTCTTTCCTGTTTACTTTCATAGCCCCGATCCCCCGTATCGTTATTTTTACGTTGAGTGGTTCACTACCATGCTCAGCATCGTCCTTGGATTCAAGGTGATTCACGAAGCCTTCCTCGACGTCTTTCAGAGCTTCGGGCGCTTGTGCGACCTGAGCCGCCTGCTGTTCAGGTGGCCGGGCTTGTTGCTGCTCGTGGTGGCTGGAGTGTTAGCCTTTTCCGCCATCCCATCAAGAAAGACGCCGTGGGTGCAGCCTATGCTGGCCGCTCAAACTTGTTCGCGCATAATTCAGGTCGGAATGGTTTTATTTATCCTGTTTTTCGTATGCTATCTCGGAGTAAGCCGCAGGCGGCAAAGCTTCGGCATCGCTCTGGGTTTTTGCATTTTCACTGTTGTGGAATTAGCTCTCCTCAACTCGGCGGACCGTCTAGGTGAGGCTGCGGTGGGACTTGCCAACGTTGTCGCTTACAATTCCGCCTTGCTCATCTGGTTAGGCTATTCTCTGGCGAACGCGCCGGTACGACAAAGTGCCGTCACCGTGTTGCCGCCGCGCCGCCCGCGGCGAAAGTTTTGTCGGCTTTCCGATTCCTGTGTTTGAAACCGTCGGGGCAGATACGCTATCGTTGGTTGCGGCGTCGCAGCCAGCCGAGGCAGCCGACAGGGAATTGAAGACGGCCTGCGACATGTTCATTGCGGCTTACAAGAATATCGAAGCCAAATACCCCGATCTCGCAACCGAGAATGCCCAGCCACACGAAGCCATCGCGGATTACATACGGACGCAAATCCACAACTAGTTACGCCTTGCATGCCGCTTCCAACGAGCGTTGCAACCCGGCGGCATCGCTGACCGGCGGCTGGCACGCAGAACCGGAGCACAACACCGCAAACGATTTGCCCGAGCGCAGCTGCGGCAGCTTCGGGATGGTCTCCGCCAAAGCGGGAGGAAGATTTTCTGCGACAGCCTGGTTCGCCGTGAGCCGCAGCGTGGTTTTGTTGAAGGCGAAGCCGGCGGTGGCTACGGCTGCCAGGTCGCTTGCCGAGTCCGCGGATCCCTCCCCGGCAATCACGACCACTTGCACTGGACTCTCCAACAAATGAATCACCGCGATTCCGTAGGTCGCGGCAAATATTCCGTATTGTTCGGCTACTCCGGCAAAGGCTTCCAGCGTTTGCTCCGCTTGGTCTCGATACGCGGCGTCCCCCGTGTAATGGTGCAGTCGCAGCAGCACAATCGCTGCCATGGGATTCCCCGCAGGCGTGGGAGAATCCTGCAACGGCTTACGGCGGGTCGACAGCACACCTAAACTCTTTTCATCGGCGGCCGGTTCAGCGTCGAAGAACCCTCCGGAAACCGCATCGAAAAATTTTGCGATCATCGCGTCGGCGATCGCCCGCGCGAACTTGAAATAGCTGAGATCGGCCGTCGCCTCATAAGCGTCGAGGCAGGCCAGCGCGGTAGCTGCATAGTCGTCGAGCAAGCCGGAAACTTCCCGGTGTTCCGCCTTCGGATCGGAATAAGCGACCACGTGCAACAATCGCGCAGCGTGGACGCCCTCGTTCGCACCTTTTGCCATTGGCTTCCAAGCCTCGGCTAGAACCCGATCCAATGACCGCAGCGCAAACTTTCGTGCATTCTCCAGCCCGAGCACCTTCGCCGCTTCCAGATATGCGCTCACGCACATGCTGTTCCATCCCACATAAACGGTCTTGTCGACGTAAGGTGTGGGCCGTTGGAGTCGGGCGGCATACATTTTTTTCTTTGCCGAGGCAAGCAGTTCTTGCACACGTTCGGCACTCAGGCTCATTCGCTCCGCAATCTCTTCGATCGATGCGCGCACAAACAGCACGTTCTTCGCCGGATTGTGATGCATCTCGCCGACTTCGTTGATCTCGTAGTGCAGCGCCGCCACCTGCGCTTCTTCTTCGCTCAAGACGGCGCGCGCCTCATCAAGCGTCCATGTGAAATAGTCGCCATCGTCGTCCATGTTGATGTCGGCATCCTGCGAAGCGTAGAAGCCGCCGTGGTCGCGGTCGCTCAGCCACTCATCCATCCAGCGAATAATGTCGCGCGCCACGCTGGCAAAAAACTCGGAGCCGGTCGCCTGATAACCGTGAATGTAATTCTTTAGCAGCTCGGAGTTGTCGTAGCACATCTTCTCGAAGTGCGGAACTACCCAGCGCTCGTCTACCGAATAGCGATGAAATCCCCCCGCCAAATGATCGTAGACTCCGCCGTTGGCCATATGCTCAAGCGTGGTGACGATCACATTGCGAAGCTGTTCAGCATTTGTGGAGACAGCCGCCCCCGGCTGCCTGCCCTGAGCGAAGTCGAAGGGGCCAGCGGAGCGAAGCGCCGCGGCGCTTTTCGCATACCTCTCAATCAATAAATCCAATGCCGAAGGATGCGGAAACTTCGGAGCATGCCCAAACCCGCCATGCTGCGCATCGAACATGCTGAAAGCCGATTTCTGAATCGCAGCAATAATGCCCGCCGAAACCCGCCCGCTGCGTCCGGCAAACGACTCGTTCTGCGATATCGTGGTCTCGACCATCTTCGCCTGCTCCATCACATCGCCGTTTTTTTCTTTGTAAGCGTTGGCAATGCTCAGCAGCACGCGTTTGAAACTGGGGCGCCCATATCCGTCCTGGGGTGGGAAGTATGTCCCGCCATAAAACGGCTTGCCATTGGGAGTAAGAAACGCCGTAAGCGGCCAACCTCCCTGCCCGCTGACCGCGCTCACCGCAGCCTGGTAGCGGCTGTCGATGTCCGGACGCTCATCCCGATCCACCTTCACCGCGATGAAATGCTCGTTCACAATCGCCGCCACTTCCAGATCGTCGTACGACTCGCGATCCATCACATGGCACCAGTGGCACCAGACCGCGCCAATGTCGAGCAGCATTGGCTTGTTCTCGCGCTGCGCCGAAGCAAATGCCTCCTCGCCCCACTCATGCCACTGAATCGGCTGATGCATGGCGGAACGCAGGTAGGCAGAAGAGGCGCGGGCGAGGGAGTTTAGGGTCGTGGTGGTCATAGACTAAGTGTACTGCGGCAAGGCCTTTCATCGGTTGTCATGCTGAGCGAAGTGGGATCGACCGAAGGACGATCCCACACAGTCGAAGCACCCCATACCAGCCGTAACTGCCCCGAGCCGCCAAAGGAGTTCTCACGGGGAACCCTCGGTGCACTTCAGGAACAGATCGGCGCTCGCCGCTTGACCTGCGTTACGTAACGCATTACGATAGGGTGTGATCCGGTCGATCCGCCATAAGGGATTGAAGCGCCTTCACGAGGAAGACGACCCTCGCGGCGTAATGCGGGAACACACGGTAAAACTGCGTGACATTCTGGCGAGGCTTGATGCCGCAAGTGTGGCTGCCGATATGGACATGCCGGGTTTCCGCCTGCATCCGCTCAAGGGCGAGTTCAAAGGTTTTTGGGCAGTCGCGGTTCGTGCCAACTGGCGCGTGATTTTCCGACTGGCGGAAGGCGATGCGCTGGATGTCGATTATGTCGATTACCACTAGGAGTTTGACCATGCCGATGAAAAACCCACCGCACCCCGGCGGTTTCGTGCTGCGCCAGTGTATTGAGCCTTTGGGCCTGACCATCACCCAAGCAGCCGCCGCGCTTGGAGTTACGCGCACAACCTTGTCGGAGTTGGTCAACGAAAGGCGCGGCATCTCTCCCGAAATGGCGGTCCGCCTGTCTAAGGTCTTCGGCGGCAGCGCCGCCACTTGGCTTACGCAGCAAGCCCATTACGACCTCGCCCAAGTCCACGCCGATCGCATCAAACTCAAGCGTTTGGAATTCGCCTAGATCGGTTTGTTCTCTAGCTGCGCGGTAGCGTATGCCTCCTCGCCCCACTCATGCCGCTGAATGGGCTGATGCATGGCGGAACGCAGGTAGGCGGACGAGGCGCGGGCGAGGGAGTTGAGGGTAGAGGTGGTCATGGTTCAAGTGTAATCGGTTTCGGAGTGCGCCACATCCGACCGCCAACAGGATTCAGCCAAAAATTGCGTAGGTTCCGACTGCCGGCTATGGCAATAAAATGGGCCCCCTAAATCACTAGAGTTCTCAGGGGACCAGTTCACAAATAAGCAGAGTTATGGGACCTGCGATTAACAATAACAGGTATTCTGCCCGCCACAGGTGTCGATGTCACAAAGGGTATATACCTTGCTGCATGCGATGAGGGTTATACCGCCTGCCATCGTATCAACATGGATTCATCTAGGTTTCGCAGAGTTACCTTCTTGATTTCGAGCTTCTTGGTAGCTTTCACTTTAGCCTCCTTAGACTTATTTACAACAGAGGCCCGTAGCGCAAAAACAAGTGGGATTATGGGTGCAAGTACATGTGGGTGCGATGGAACCGCCTGCCATCGCATCCAACTTAGGTTCATCTATGTCCCGCAGGGTTACTTTCTTGATTCCGAGCTTCTTGGTAATTTTCACTTTAGCCTCCTTAGACTTATTCACAACAGGGGCCCGAGGTACAAGACGAAGTTTACTCGCCGATAATAAGCAAGTCAAAATAATTTATATATATTGTTATATGAATGACAAAGCTTTTCTCATCCAAATAAAACGAGATCCTGCCCCCTGCCCAGCCGTGCTAGCGTATCCCAAATATCGACGCACTAGAAATACCGGCGGCGACTAGAGGCGGCAGCCTATGCCCATAGCGACAAAAGGAGCCCGTGTAGATAGATTTCTCAGGCCCCCGCTCGTCAGATGACACAATCCATTTAATCAGCACGCCCCCAAACGTGGCCGCCCTAGCTTCTCATCAGGCGGTCTCGAGCAGGTCTTAAGGCAGGTAACATAATTGGTGAGCAATAACCCGCCTGCCACCGCATCCAAGGTTGGTTCATCTACGTTTCGCAAAGTCACTTTCTTGATTGCGAGCTTCTTAGTCTTCTTCACGTTAGCCTCCTTAAACTTAGGGATTCAAGATACAACATAAAGCTTATTCGGGATAAAGGAAGCTAGTCAACACAAGTTAGGGCTTCTCATATTATGAGAAAACGGTTTTCTCGTACCAATAAAAAGGGGCCCCGTTTGGATAAAATCCTCAAGGGCCCCTTGGCCGGTCAAGTGACACAATCCATTTAATCAACACCTTGCAACAAGGAGCCACTTGGTTAGATTCCTCGAGGCTCCTTGCTTGTCAGGTTACACAATCCAATAATCAGCAAAACCCCGCGCGCTGTGGCCCCGGTTTCGTAGGTGGTAAGACGGAGCAGGTCTTAGGACAGGTGACATAGCACGTCCCATCACATGTGTTGCCGGTGTTACCGCCCGCCACTGCATCCAACCCAGATTCATCTAGATTTCGCAGAGTTACCTTCTTAATTTCGAGTTTCTTGATCTTTTTCATTCTTCCTCCTTACACTTGAGACTTATTAACAACCGGTACCCAAGTTATAAAGGGAACTTACTAGTCTGTAAGTGGCAAGTCAAAGTAATTCGGAGGACAGATGCTTCTCTTTCGAGAGCAATGAAAATGGGCCCATTTGGATAAGACTCCTCAGGGCCCACAGCTTCTCAAGTGACACCTTCCGGTTAATTCAGCACCACCCCAAGCGTTCGGGACCTGGCTTAGTAGGCGGTAAGACGGAGCAGGTCTTGGGGCAGGTAAGAGCGCAGGTAAGGACCCCGCCGGTAGCGCCTGCTAACGCATCCAGCGCAGGTTCATCCACATTTCGCAAAGTAACTTTCCTGATCGCGAGCTTTTTGGTCTTTTTCACATTAACCTCCTTAATCCGCAAGCTGTTGAACGAAATGACGCGAGACTTGGAGTATAAGGCGCAACTTACTTGCGGCACAAGGAAGTAGATCAAGGCAATCGGAGAAGCAACCTTATACACAGGGCAAGACACGATCATAAAAGTGAGATGCTCCAGGCTAAATGCGTGGGCCGTCGAAAAACAATGCCGTGACCAAGGTGACTTAGCCTGCGATCAACCGTTTCGCGATCATGCAATACAAATCAATCGCCTCCGCCAGTTGTTGCTTCTCAATAAACTCACCGTCGGTATGCGCCACGTGAATCGATCCCGGACCGATCAGCAGAGGTTCACCCCAGTTTGTCAGTGCAGGAATGTCCGTCGTGAATTTAGCGATCATCGTGGGCATACTATCGACAGCGCGCAGGCGTAGGAAGGGAGTCTCCAGCGGAAATGTAACTTTAACTTCAGCTCCTGCAGTCTCGAGAATCTGCCGCCGCAGATCTTGCGAAGGACCCACCAGACGATAGAGCAAGTCCGCGTGAGCGTAATCGGGAATCACGTTGGTCGCGCGGCCGCCTCCGATCAATCCAATATTCAGCGTGCACGGACCAATCTCCAGATCAGACGGCAACGGCATCGCCCGCAACTGCGCGAGCGCCGCAATGAGCTTGTCGATGGCGGATTCTCCAAGCTCGGGATAGGCCGAATGCGCCATGCGTCCGGAAGCCGTAACCTCTGCGCGCAACGTGCCTTTTGAGGCCAGCGCGATATGGTTCTCCGTTGGTTCTCCGTTGATCAGATACTTGCAGCGTTGGGCTTGCGGATTATCCGTATGCTGCTTTGCGGCATATTCGTTCGCAATTTTCGCGCCCAGGCTGTCGCGCTCTTCGCCCACCACAAACAGGAGTCCAACGTAAACGCCTTCCTGGCGCAATCGTTCCGCGGCGGCGACTTGTGCGGCGATAATGCCCTTCGCGTCGCATGAGCCGCGACCGTAAATGCGCGTCGCATCTTCCGAGGAAGGAATAAACGGAGGAACCGTGTCCATGTGCGTGGAGAAGACGATCGCCGGATGCGGCTGGTCGGGTGACGTGGCGTAGACGTTGAAGCGGTTGCCTTCGACGGGCATTCTGCGGGTTTGATAGCCGACTCGGCACAGCTCTCCGTACAGGTAGTTCCCGACGGCTGCTTCGTTACCGGTGATCGATTCGATGTCGACAAGTTGCCGGGTGAGCGTGATGGCGTCCATAGCAAAAGCATAAACTAAGAAGCGCGTTTCGGCTTTGAGCTTCGCAAATTCGAGCCAGGGGCTAGAAGCTAAAAGCGCAGATCTCGCATGCTGAAAGCTCGCGACTCAGTTCTCACGACTCGCGGCGAATCATGTAATCTGAATTCCGTGCACGAGAGTTCAACGATTCGTTCATTCTTCCTCGAAGGTCCGGCGGGGAAGCTGGAGGCGCTGCTTAATGCGGGCGCAGAGAATGCGACGCATGCGGCGGTAGTTTGCCATCCCCATCCGCTGTTTGGCGGAACGTTGCATAACAAAGTTGTGTTTCACACCATGAAGACGCTGAACAGTTTTGGCTTTCCGGTGCTGCGCTTCAATTTTCGCGGAGCGGGGCTGAGCCATGGCGAGCACGATCATGGCAACGGAGAAGCCGACGACGTTCGCGCCGCCCTCGACTGGCTCAATAACGAGTTTCATTTGCCAATGATATTCGCCGGCTTTTCTTTCGGAGCCGCGGTGGGGTTGCGGCCAGCGTGCGCAGACACGCGGGTGAAGGCGCTAATTGGCGTTGGAACTCCGGTGGGTCCAGTGGCCGCCGATACGGAAACGCCTCGGACGTATACTTTTGATTTTCTGCGCGACTGCACCAAACAGAAACTGTTCGTCAGTGGAGCGCGCGATCAGTTTGGTCCGCGGGCGAAGCTGGAGGCTCTGTTTGCCTTGGTACCGGAGCCGAAGAAGTTGGTCTTAATTGAAGGCGCGGATCATTTCTTCGAAGGGCGATTGCGCGAGTTGAGAGAGACGGTTGAAGGCTGGGTGAAGGAAGCCGTCATTCCTCCACCATCAGCCCTCAGCTAGAGCCGGATCTTTATAATCATTCGCTATGTCCGCGAGCCGCACTTCCGAAAACCACCCCCAACAAATGCGCGACACTGCAGTGGAGATCTTTCGTCAGGCTCTGGCCGAGGCTTCGATCGCCAAGGCGTTTCCGCGGCATGTGCATTGCGAGCGCGGAGTGTTGCGTGTCCGCGAGGATCTCTATGACCTGCACGCCTATTCGCGCGTTCTGGTTATCTCGATCGGCAAGGCCGGAAACACCATGGTTGAGGCGCTGGCGCAGCAGGTAGGAGAATCTTCTCTAGCGGGCATTGTGGCGAGTTCGGTCGAGCCCTCCACGCAGGTACGCGGTTTTCGTTATTTTCGCGGCGGGCATCCCACGCCTAATGCGGAATCCATTCACGCAGCCAATGCCATTCGCAAGGCTCTCGATGCGCAAACCGCGGCGTCGCTGGTAATTTTCATGCTTAGCGGCGGAGGGTCGGCGATCGTAGAGAAGCCCATCGACGATGAGATTTCTCTCGACGATCTCATGGCAACTTACCGCGCCCTCGTGCACTCGGGCGCGCCGATCGCGAAAATCAATGCCATCCGCAAACATCTTTCGGCCGTGAAAGGCGGGAGGCTCGCACAGGCCGCTTTTCCGGCACAGCAGGTCTCACTGCTGGTTTCGGACGTTCCCGACGCTACTCCCGATGCTCTCGCATCCGGACCGACGATGCCCGACTCGACCACCGCCGAGGATTGTTACCGCATCGCAGAGAAGTATGGATTGTTGCCACAGCTTCCCCACTCTACGCGCGAGCTATTGGAGCGCCATGCGCTTGAGGAGACGCCGAAGTCGGACGACCAGGCATTTCATCGTTCGCGCTGGTGGACGATTCTCTCCAATCAGTCCGCGGTGGAGCAGGCTAGCGTCGCGGCCGATCGTACTGGGTTCGCCGTGCATGTGGACAATTCCAGCGATGACTGGGATTACGAAGCCGCTGCGGAGCATTTACTAAAGCGGCTACGTGAGTTGAAAACACAATCTGCTCGTGTATGCCTGATTTCTGGCGGCGAAGTGACGGTCAAAGTTACGAACGGTGGAACCGGAGGACGCAATCAACAATTTGCGCTGGCGTGTGCTGCGAGGATTGCCGGGGAGAATATTGTTGTGCTCAGCGCTGGGACCGATGGCATCGATGGGAACAGCCCAGCAGCGGGCGCGGTGGTCGATGGGACTACGATGGAGCGGGCGCAGTCGAAGAGGCTTGACATCCAAGCCGCGCTCGAGAAATTTGATGCGTATCCGTTGTTCCGCGCGCTCGGCGATATGCTAGAGACTGGAGCGACCGGTAATAACTTACGCGACTTGAGGGTTCTGCTGGCCTACTAAGTCGCTCAGGAATAGTTCAGCCGGTCTCCGCCGCGCGAGACAGCCGAACGCGGCTTCCTCATATGAAAGTTTGTAGTTAGGCCGCTTCGCCTTTCACCTGCACTCCCGCCCACTTTTCCAGCAGAGTTAAGGTCGCGGCGTAGTCGAGATCGCGATGGCCATCTTCCGTGGCCATTTCGTAAACCTCTTCCACTGTTTCAAGCCCCGGCAACTTTACGCGGGCTTCTTTCGCGGCTTCGAGCGCGAGCAGAATATCCTTGTGCATGAGGCGCAGGGGAAAATTGGGAGTGAAGTCGCGCTGCAAAACGAACGGCGCTTTGTATTCCACGACTCCGGAACGCACCATGGTGGCCTCGATCAGCGAGACGAGTTGCTTTGGATCAATGCCCAGCTTGGTGGCCAGTGTGAGAGCCTCGGCGAAGCCTTCGAAGATGAGGGCAATCTGCAGGTTCATCGCGAGCTTGGTGGCTTGTCCCTTGCCTGTCTCGCCCATGCGGAAAATCTTTTTGCCCATTGCCGCGAACAGGGGATTGAGTCGTTCGATGGTCGTTCCCTCTCCGCCAACCATGAAGATCAAGGTCCCATTGGCGGCGCCGATCTTCGATCCGGTCATGGGAGCGTCGATGTAAGCCACTCCCTTGCCGCGAACGCGCTCGGCGAATTTCACTGTGGCGGAGGGCGAAATCGTGCTGGAATCGGCGATGATCATGCCTTCGGCCAGCGACTGCTCGACGCCTTCAGGGCCAAACAGAATCTTCTCAACCGCCGCAGTGTCGGAAACGCAGAGCCAGACCACTTCGGCTCCCTGTGCCGCCGCAGCGGGAGTGGGAGCCATGCCGGCGCCCTCCACAAGCGTGCCTGGCGTACGGTTCCATACGGTTACTTCGTGGCCGGCCTTGACCAGATTCGTGGCCATGGCCTGACCCATAATTCCAAGACCCAGGAAAGCTACGCGCATCTATGCACTTCTCCTCGCAATGAAAGCAACTTACGAATTAGATATGAGTGAGAGGATCAAGGTCAAGCAAAGTAGCTCCGTGTCTTTTTCCCAGGTGCAGAATTACAAAGGGATGCGTCACACATTGAATGGATATGTGCAATCCGTTCTTGATTTTGCGGTTTCCGGTCGCCTGTGCAAGAACATTCACATCGACACCCGACCAACTACCCGGTATAGTTTCGAGGACGCTGTAAAGACCGGATCGATTTGAAGTCACGGTCGTTTCCGCGTCAACCCCTGCAAAATTTAAACTCCCTAAGAATCTCAAGGACATCTTCGATGAAGAACTGGCTCCCCGTTTCCCCCGATAGACCCGCTTCGTTTTCGACCCTCATCGCTCTGTTCGCGATGGCGATTTTTCTTTCTATCTTGCCGGCGGCAGCGCAATCGGGCGTGGTGAAAATCAGTCAGGACACGTTCACCAATAGCGACAGCGATCACATGACCGAGGTCGAGCCCGATATGTTCGCATGGGGCAATGCGATTGTGAGCGCGTTTCACGTGGGCCGGCGGCCGGGGTCGATCGGATGGGGCAGCGCCGATGTGGGGTTCGCGACTTCAACCAACGGCGGCGTGAGCTGGAAACATGGAAGCCTTCCTGGTCTCACCGTGAACTATGAAGGCGGGACTTATGGCGCGGCCGCCGATCCGTCCGTGGCCTACGACGCGAAACACGGGCAATGGCTGATTTCCACGCTGCCGCTGGTCGGCTTGAATGGCGGAGCGCAGTTCATCGGCGATGTTGCGGTAAGCCGTTCGGCCGATGGATTGACGTGGGGGAATCCCATCAACATTGATAAAACTCATCTCGATGACAAAAACTGGAGCGTCTGCGACAACACGCCAAGCAGTCCTTACTATGGCAATTGCTATACGGAATGGGACCAGGCATACGGCACCGGCGATGTCTTGATGAGCGTATCAAGCGACGGCGGACAAACCTGGGGCAAAGGACTGGCTTCGTCGGACCACGCTGGCGGGCTGGGCGGTGAGCCGCTTGTGCAGCCGAATGGAACGGTGATTGTGCCCTTTCAAAGCGGCGGCATCGACGTGTTCAGCTCTAGCAATGGAGGTGCGAGCTGGGGTAAGAGCCAAGCGATCGCCAGCATCGACAGCCATCTCGACGGAGGTGGAATACGAAATCCGAATCTTCCTTCCGCCGCGATTGATGGTGCGGGCAAGGTGTTTGTCGTGTGGTCGGATTGCCGCTTCCGCAAGAGTTGCGCGTCGAACGATATCGTGATGAGTTCCTCTTCGGACGGCAAAACCTGGAGCGCAGTGACGCGAATTCCGATCGATCCGACGACGAGCACCGTGGATCATTTTCTTCCTGGCATCGGGATTGATCCGGCAACCTCGGGCAGCACGGCGCACATGACGATTGTTTATTACTACTATCCCGTCTCGAATTGCACTGCGAAAACTTGTCAGCTAGATGTTGGCTTTGTCACATCGTCCGATGGCGGTTCTACCTGGACGGCGGGGGCGCAGCTTGCCGGACCGATGCGGCTGGCGTGGCTTCCGGTTTCTGACAACGGACCGATGGTGGCCGATTACATTGGAGTTTCTTACGTGAACGGCAATCCGTTCGGAGTATTTGCCGTGGCGAAGACGCCGAACGGAACCATGCTGGCAGAATCGATGTACACGACCAAGGCTCCGCTGCCGGCGGCTGGAAGCGCTCCGCGATTCAGCGGGCTTGCAGAAAAGCCGGTGGCAGGTGCGAGATCCGATCACGAAATGCACTTCTACTACGACGATGAAGGGAAGAGGGAGATTCCGCGTTCGCGATGGATTCCGAACACTTCTGGGCAGTAGTTTTTTTGTTTCGACAGGCCGCAGGCATTTTGTGTCGGCGGCTTTATTTGTGCGCCTTAATCGCGGCTCGATTGATTATTCCCAGAAAATCATAAGGTTGGGGGGAACCGCAGGAATTACGCGCTTTGCAAGTAAACTGAACTAAAATGTTGCGTGTGGCTCGCAGAAGTCGTCCAATAACTAGAATCGGTAAGGATGATTAAAGCAACGCTTCGCAATCCGGCTCTCCGCAAACGCGCCTCGCAGTTCGGGCGTCTGGTCCGGCACTCAGCCGTGACTCCACTTTGCGGCGAGACCCATAAGCCCCGGCTTGTTTCGAACGGACAGTTAGGGGTTACGTTCATCGGGCATTCCAGCTTTTTCCTGCAGTTGGGCGGGCAGAACGTGATGATCGACCCGAACTTCGCGCGCTGGCTTTTTGTGCTGAAGAGGTTGCGGCGTCCGGGACTGCGAGTTCGCGACTTGCCGGCCATCGACTTGGTGCTGGTAACGCACGCGCACTTTGACCATCTGCACCGGCCGTCGCTGCGGGCTCTTGTGCAAAACAATCTGCGCACACGAAGAACCGCGCCGGCAATTGTTATTCCGAGCCATGTCACCGATCTGGTTTCGGACTTGGGTTTCTCCGAAATCATCGAACTGGATTGGTGGAAGAGTTCGCGCCACGGCAATCTGACGGTAACCCACGTTCCTTCGCGGCATTGGGGAGCGCGGATTCTTAAGGATTCGCACCGCGGCTACGGCGGCTTTGTGTTGCAGGCGGGGAAACATTCGGTCTATCACGCCGGGGACACCGCCTACTTCGCGGGCTTCCGCGAGATTGGACGGCGCTTGTCGCCGGAGTTGGCGCTGCTACCCATCGGCGCTTACAACCCGGCAAGCTTTCGCAATGTGCATACCAATCCGGCCGACGCGACCCAAGCCTTCCTCGATTTGAACTCGCGCTGGATGGTCCCGATGCACTATGGAACCTTTCGCTTGTCGCATGAGCCGGTCGACGAGCCACTGCAACTGCTTGACCAGGAAGCGCGCACGGCAGGAATCGAGGACCGCGTTGTGGTACTCAAAGAGGGCGTTACTCGATTCTTCTAACCTGTTCTTCTGAATCTCGCCCGCTGTAACACTGTTTTGACAAACCATCCCAGTGATTTGGTATAAGCTCTCGGCTGCAGGAAATCTTCCCTTTGGAGGCCAATCAACATGACCGTTCAAGCGATTCCGCAGGGTTACCACACTCTCACTCCCTATATGACGGTGCGCGATGCCGCCCGCGCTATCGAGTTTTACAAGCAGGCATTCGGCGCAATGGAAAAAGGCGTGATGAAGGCACCGGACGGCAAGGTGATGCATGCCGAGTTAATCATCGGCGATTCCATTGTTATGCTGGCTGACGAATTCCCGCAATTTGGATCTCTTTCGCCGCAATCCACTGGCAGCTCCGGCACGGGGCTGCATATCTATGTCGAAGATGTTGACTCGGCCTTTGATCGCGCGGTAAAGGCGGGGGCCAACGTTGAGATGCCGGTCAGCGACATGTTCTGGGGCGACCGTTATGGCAAGCTAGTTGATCCCTTCGGTCACAAGTGGTCGATTGCGACGCACAAGCGCGACATGTCCCCCGAAGAAATGGATAAAGAGATGAGGCAGATGCCCATGCCGAAAAGCGCTTGAAGCGAAACAGATTTCGGCTGGTTTGTAGAGGGCGCGACCCTTTGGCCGCGCCTTTTTTATGGTTCTAATACCTCCGTAATGCCCTAATATCCGCTATTACACAAGTATTACAGTGGTTGCCCCGATCTCTTGGTAGGTTAAATATGCGCGAGCCATTCAAGACTCGACTTCACAAGAACAACGGGAACGGGGCCGACTTTGGACATGCAACTGGAAAGCTTGGAAAAACGACAAGCCGCAAACGGCGAAATTAATTGGGTAACCGCAATCTTCATGGGGTTGTTTCATGTGGGGGCCATAGCGGCGCTTTTCTTCTTCACATGGAAGGCACTATTCGTGGCCATGTTCCTGTGGTGGGTGTCGGGCAGCCTGGGCATCGGCATGAGCTATCATCGCCTGCTCACGCACCGCGGCTACAAGACACCGAAGTGGGTTGAGTATTTTATAACCGTCTGCGCCACGCTCGCACTCGAGGGTGGCCCGATTTTCTGGGTGGCGACCCACCGAATTCATCACCAGTATTCCGATCAGGATGGCGACCCGCATTCGCCCATCGAAGGCAAGTGGTGGGCGCACATGGGCTGGATTCTGATGGGCAAGTCCATGCACCATGACACGACCACGCTGGCGCGCTATGTTCCCGACCTCGCCAAGGACAAATTCCACGTTTGGATTACGAAATATCACTACGTCCCCATGATTGTGTTGGGCGTCCTATTATTCGCGATCGGCGGCATGCCGTTTCTGATGTGGGGCATCTTCATGCGCACGGTGGTCGGTTTGCACGCCACCTGGCTGGTGAATTCGGCCACACACTCCTGGGGCACGCGCCGTTTTGCCACGCGCGATCTCTCGACGAACAGCTGGTGGGTTGCGTTGCTGACCTTCGGGGAAGGCTGGCACAACAATCACCACGCGCATCCCACTGCGGCGCAGCACGGCTTTCGGTGGTATGAAGTCGATATGAACTGGTACGGAATCTGGGCGCTCAAGACGCTCGGCTTGGCTTGGGACATCAAGCGCGTAAGGCTTGCGGACCTCGAAACCGGCTTGGTGGGAGCACCAAACGGACGCCTGATCAGCGCTGTATTGCCGGAAGGCGCGGCAGCAGGGGACTAAGATAGGAAATCGTATTGAGAAATCTGACCCCGGTCCCGTGACCGGGGTTTTTGCTGTCTGCGGAAATCCCTGAACATAGAGGGCGCGGGGGAACACAGAGGTTCGTTGGCGCTCTGAGTTCTCTGCGTCCCCGGCTTGTAGAGAACGCGCTAAAATCAGCGTGACGCCATGCGCATCACGAGCCGCCGCGGAACGATCGTCTTCTTCCTTTGCCTGGGCATTGGCCTGGTCACGCTGGCGGTAGCTCTCAATGTTGGATGGATCATTCTCAACTGGCGTCTGAGAGTCCTCCTATTCTTCGGCATTATCTTTTTCGCTTTGATCATCGCGGGCATGATCGTCAACACAACGTTTCTGCTGCGCGAGATTCGCCGCAGCGAGCAACACGATAGCTTTATCAATGCCGTCACTCACGAATTGAAAACGCCGGTTGCCTCGATCCGGCTCCATCTGGAAACTTTGCAGCGCCGCGACCTGCCCGAAGCACAAAAGCAGGAGTTCTACCGCGTCATGCTCAGTGACACGGATCGGCTGACTGAAACCGTCGAACAGGTGCTGCGCGCTGGACGCGCGGGGGACAAGAGGGCGGGACGAGACAAATCGGCGGTCGACTTTCGGCAACTGGTGCACGAGTGCATGGATGCCGCCCGCACGCGCCACCATCTGCCTCCTGAAGCGCTTCGTTACGAGGAGGCATCGAGCAATGGCGCGGGGCCGAGGGTGTTAGGGAGTACCGAGGATCTCCGTACCGCGGTATTCAATGTTCTCGACAACGCGATTAAGTATTCCGGCGAGCGCGTCGACGTGCGCGTGCGCCTGAACGTGCCGGACGAAAAACGAATCGTACTTAGCGTGCGGGATCATGGGATTGGTATTGCAGCCGACGACGTGAAGAGCATCTTTAAGCGCTTTTATCGGGTCAACCATCGCTCGCAGGCGCACGTGAAGGGAACCGGGCTGGGCCTATTCATCGTGAAAGCGATTGCGTTGAAGCATGGCGGCAAAGTTTTCGCGGAAAGTGCGGGCGAAGGCAAGGGCAGTACGGTCACCATGGAGCTGCCGAGGTCGTTGTCATGAAGGCAATCGCATGAGCCGCGTTCTGGTTGTGGAAGATGAAGCCCATCTGGCGCAGGGACTGCGTTTCAATCTGCAGGCGGAAGGTTACTCCGCCGAAGTGGTGGGAGATGGCGAAGCCGCCACGGAGCGCCTGCTCGATAAGAAAGAGAATTTTGACGTGATCGTTCTCGACATTATGCTGCCGGGCAAAGACGGTTTCAGCGTGGTTGCCGAACTACGCGCGGCGCGGAATTATGTGCCCGTGCTGATGCTTACGGCGCGCAGCCGCCCGGAGGATGTGTTGAAAGGCTTTGCCGCGGGTGCGGACGATTATTTGCCCAAACCTTTTGATCTCTCGATTCTGCTGGCGCGCTTGCAGGGACTGCTGCGGCGCAGCCAGTGGACGCGAGCAGGTCAGCCGACGAATGCCGTTTCGAATTCCTCTCCAGCTGCATCGGATCCCCGCAGCGTAAGCGACTTCGGAACCTTTTCATTCGATGGGAGGACCATCGACTTTGGCACGCTGGAACTGCACACCGCCGAGAATGTCATTCATCTGACGCTAATGGAATCGGAGTTATTGCGGCATCTGGTGCGCAACGACGGACGCGTGGTTTCCCGCAAGCAGATTCTCGAGGAAGTTTGGGGTCTGCACGAGGACACCGATACGCGCGCCATCGACAACTTCATGGTGCGGCTGCGGCGTTATATCGAAGACGATCCGGCGCAGCCCAGACACTTGTTGACGGTGCGGGGCGTGGGTTATCGGTTCCTGGCGAATCCGGAGAAGAAGTGAAGCTGAGCCATTTGCCTCGCCTCCGGCATTTCATGTCGCCGCAGGACCTCATGAATGCCAATAAAATCGATGCCCTCCGCCGATAGAAATCCGGCGAAGGGCATCGATGTAGGAATCCACAATGATTACTGCTGTTCCTGGTTACTGCTTTTCGTAGACCCCAGTGCTCGTAATTTTCTTGCCGGTGGAGTCGGTCGAGTGAGTGGTGAGTGTGCGAGTCTTGCCGTCCGCTGAGATAGCGATTCGAGCTGTGAGTGTAACTTTGCCGTCTTTCTTGGCGGTAGCCTCGAGGGTACGGTCGTCAATCTTTTTATACGACCGTGTGTCGGAAGTGGCATCGCCGGTGACTGGATAGTCCTTGCCGTCGAACTTGCCTGTCCACTCATTATGCGTCGGTTTCCCTTGACCATCGACGCCATCCAGCGTGGCCTTTATGTTGTCTCCGACGGCTTCATAACTGACCGTGAGATTTTTCTGAGTCCCGGGACTTACCTTCGACTTGGCTTCGTTAAGTTTCCAAGTCCCCAAGTGTGGATTTTCCGCGAAACACATCGTCAGTCCGACAAAGAGCATTGCGACCGTTATTACGGTCTTTCTTGCGTTCATGTTTCCTCCAGGGTATGAAACGGTTAGCTCGTGAACGAGCAACGCATTCTAGGCTGCGTGAAGTGTTTTCGCAACTGAGAGGTGACCGTTGGTTATGAGAGATTGGCTGGTTACGTCCGGCAGAGTTCGGCCACAAGTGTTTCGCGCCGCTCCTCGGCGATGTGGTCCATGCAGGCCAGAATCATGGCGTAACCCGACAACGAAACTCCTGCGAGCAGGAGCAGGATCACGGTCGCAATCCAAAAGTTTCCGTAGTGCCGCGCCATCCAGAACACCGCGGCTCCGATGCCCACGACGATGATTTGCAATCCCAGGCTGATGAGCACCGTTACCTGGGAGGCGCGCTGCCGGCCGAAGGTTGAGTAATCCAATTTCTTCGGCGAATAGATCGAGAGCAGATTGCCCAAGGAAAAATTCAACGGCGCCGCAAACAGCAATCCAGCAAGAGTTGCGATGGTTACGTAGAGCGTAGGCCGGCCGTAGAGATAGCTGACTCCCATCCATGCCACGATTGTTTCGACGGCCAATATCGCGGCGTGAGTCAGGTTTTTGCCGAGCACTACTTCGCGGAAGCTTACTGGCGACGCGAAAAAAAACTGAATGCCGCCGGCGTCTCCGCCGAAGTTGTTGTAGACGAGATTGGTCAGCATGAGCAGCGTATATCCGGCTGCGGCGGGAAATGCTGTATCGGGCGTACGTGCAAGAAATGAGCCCGAGTGTCGGACCGAATGCATGGGTCCAAAGCGAAAGATCACCAACACGAAGATCGGCATGATCAAAGTCAGTAGCATGGGACCGCTGCGGAGAAGATAGCGGATTTCTTTTTCGAAGACCGCCGCTACCGGAGACGCCAATCCAGGCAGATTCCAGCCCAGCCGGAGTGACCGGTCACGGGGTAGGGCAGATGTGGCAGCCACTTCGCTTAAATTTTCGCCGCGATACTGCGCCCGCAGGCGCACATGCAGCAAATAGCCAATGATCAGAACAAATGCGCACAACAGTGCGAGCGAGCTGACGGCAGTCATGGCTCGCGGAAACACAGCTTGCGCGATAGCATCGGCGGCGAGGCCTGGAGGAAGAATACCCTGCACGGGAAAAACGGCATCGACGAACTTTAGTACTTCCGGGCGCGCGCGTTTGCCGAAGTATCCAGTGAGCGGACCGATCATCTGAAGACTCAGCATGACCAGCACAAACAGAATGCCGAGGACTTCCCGCGTGCGGCGCTGAGCCAGCCAGCGCTCTACCCAGGCGAAAATCATCTGCATGAACAATAGATTGAAGGCGGCAAACGTCAACAGAACGAGCAGGGTCCAGGACAGCAGCGAGGGTTTCGCGAAACCGACGCCCACCAGAATTCCGAACGACCACAGGCTGCCGAGAACAGTTGCGGGATCGAAGGCTCCATAGGCCATTCGCACCAGGAAGTACGAGCGGTAGCTCAGGGGAAAGCGCAGCAGTTCGGAAGAGTCGGGATTATTGGTGAAGGCGGTTGCCATGATGGGGAAGAGTTGCCAGAAAAAAAATACGATCCAGAGCAGGATCGCAAGCAGCTCGGGCTTGCCTTTTTCAAGAATGAAGAAAGTCATTCCGGCCATAAAGGCCATGCCACCGAGACCACCGATGGCGAAAGCGATCGACACGATGACTTGCGAGAACAGCTCAAGCTTCGCTCGCTTGCTACGCAGACCATTGGCGAAGAGCCGCCAGCGCAACCACGCGATTGCTCGGAGTTGACCACGCCTTTTCATGGTCAGGTCGGGTTCAATCATGTTGCGTCATCCCAGCCACGAGAGTTCCTGCTCTGCGGGGTGCGAGCTGCCCACGGTGCGCAAAAAGATCTGCTCCAGCGTCATCTTTTCACTCGATGGCTGTGCGCCGTTGACCGAACCATCGCCTGAATTATCGACCAATCCCGCCGGGTTTTGTGCCTCGACTCCAGCGCGCAACTCTTCGAGCGATCCCTGCGCCACCAGCCGTCCCTTCTGAATGATGGCGACGTGACTGCACAACCGCTCCACGATCTCGAGCACGTGCGAGGTGAGAAAAATCGTGGCCCCACGCGCGATCATGCCTTGCAGCATCGTCTTGAGCGTTCCGGCGGCGATGGCATCCACGCCTTCGAACGGCTCGTCCAGGAACAGGACCTTTGGCCCATGAATCACGGCCGCGGCCATGGCCAGTTTTTTCTGCATGCCGTGGGAGTAGTCGGTGACCAGCTTCTTTGGCTGATCGGCAAGCTGCATAAAATCGAGTAGCTCCGCCGTACGTTTGGCCGCGGTTTCGCGGTCGAGCCCATACATGCGTCCTGCAAAGTTCAGGAATTCAGATCCGGTCAGCCGCCCGAACAGCGCCATGCCCTCCGGGACGACGCCGATCTGCCGTTTTACTTCTACGGGATGCGCGGTCAAATCAATTCCTAGAATTTCAATGCGTCCGGAGCTGGGCGCGAGTAAGCCGGTGAGCATTTTGATGGTGGTCGATTTCCCGGCGCCGTTCGGCCCTAGAAAGCCAAAGAATTGTCCCGGAGAAACCTGCAGGTCGATGCCATCCACGGCAAGCAATTCGCCGAAGCGCCGAGTCAGTCCATGCGTAGAGATGGTGGGAGTGGCTTCCATCAAGCTTCTGAATCTAGCACAGCCAGGAGAATCCTGTGCCGTGTTTCGAGTAGGCTTCGATGGTATAGTTTTGCCGTGTGCGGGCAGCGTTTCTTTGCGCCCTGGGCCGATAAGGGGGGGAATGGGGAACCTTCGATTCAGTTTCGCGAGCAGTTTTCAATCGCTTGTTGCAGTCGCAGTTTTTCTGGCTGGCTCCGCGGCGGCGAGCACGACCCAGATTTATAGTTTCGGCGGCGGCAGCGACGGCGAGTATACGGATACGGAATTAGTCATGGATAGCGCCGGTAATCTTTACGGAACGTCGGTGCAGGGCGGCACGTTTGGCGGTGGAACGGTTTTCCAGTTGAGCCCTTCGAGCAGCGGTTGGACCCACACGGTGCTCTACAACTTTACTGGAGGAGCCGATGGAGGGGAGCCCTACAAAGGCGTGACACTCGACGCTCAGGGCAACCTTTACGGAACTGCTGTGACCGGTGGCGGCGGATCTTGTGAGGGCGGATGCGGCGTGGTTTACAGGCTCAGCAACTCTGGTGGAGTCTGGACGCAGAGCGTGGTCCACACTTTCAGCGGTGGAAATGACGGGTCTGGTCCGGGAAGCCCCGTGGCCATCGACAAACATGGCAATCTTTACGGAACGACCCCTACAGGAGGCGCAAACGGTTTCGGCGTCGTCTACGGGCTAAAACCTGTCGCCGACGGCAACTGGAAGCTGATTGTGATTCACGCTTTCACCGGAGGTACCGATGGACTGGGAGGTTCAGCGAGCCGTTTGCTGATCCACGCTGCCGGCGATCTGTATGGAGTGAACACGGTGGGCGGAGCGAATGGTTTCGGCAACGTATTCAGACTCGCGCAGGGCAATGGCCAGTGGCAACTCACGACGCTTTATTCTTTCATGGATCAGCCGGACGGGGCGTCACCTTATGGCGGCGTGATTTTCGACAAGAGCGGAAATCTGTACGGCACCACCTATTACGCCGGCGCGAACGATGTCGGCACGGTTTATAAGCTCACACCCAACGGAAGCTCATGGACCGAATCTGTGCTCTACAGCTTCAAGGGTGGCAGTGACGGCGACAGTCCGATCAGCACTCTGGTGAGCGATGGGCAAGGAAATATGTACGGGACGACCAGCGATGGCGGCGCCGCGAAATGCGGCTGCGGAACAATCTTCAGAATCTCGCCTGGCAGCGGCGGCATGTGGACGGAGAAGGCTGTCTATCGGTTTCCGGGCGATCCGGATCCCGGATTCGCCTATAACGGAATGGTCTTCGACGGGAAGGGCAACTTCTACGGCGCGACCGTGCACGGAGGCAGCGGGAACGACGGAGCCATTTATAAGTTCACACCATAAGTAGAGGCGAAACTGCACAAGAAAGCCCCGGCCGGCGGCTGGGTTTTTCGTTTGGAGCGTCGCAAAATCTCGAAGAAAGGAACCCGCAAACGCGCAGTGCCGAGGTGCAGCTACTTCTTCTCTTTAACTGGCGTTTCTGCCTACTTTTTCTGCGCGTCTTCCGTCCAGGGTGGAACGATTCCAACGACTCGTGCATAGGCGATCGACTGCCCAAGGTGCTCCGCGCCATGCCGAACAATGAAGAGCAGAATGCCGCGTTCCGTATTTTTTCCGCCAAACCAGTCCATGCTTTTATCGAGATCTGAGTCGGGCATGGCGGTGATCGCCTTGCGCGCGTGAGCAAACGAGTCTTTCAGGGTCGCGATTACTTTGGCCTTATCCGTCGTGGATTTCTCCAGACTCTTAATATCTAGGCCGGGCGGTGGCGGCGTTCCCACAAGTTTGTAAAGATTGTAATTTGCGGCGGAGACGTGCAGAAATACTTCCGCGAAAGAGCGCACATCGGCGGCAGGCCGCCACGTGTACTTCTCGGCAGGGATGGCCTCGGCGAGGCGAGTAAATTTGTCCTCCTGCACGATGACCTCGGACAAGACTTCAGAGCGGTAGCCGCTAACTCCAGGAGTGCCCTCTTTGTAGGGATTGACTTGTGCGACGAGGTGCAGCGTCACAAACATCGGAACAAAGACGAAAAGAGTAAGAACAATGTGCTTCATGGATTGCCCGTCCTTTCAGTTGCTCGCAATTATAAGGGTTGCTGCTTAAAGGTGATTGACGTTCCGCCGTATGACTAGTACGCGAGCAAACGTAAAACGCCCCGGCTTTAGGGCCGGGGCGCTTGATCTGGCAGAACTGCAGCAGCTTAGAAGAGGTTCCAGAGGAACTGGTTGTAGACCTCGTGATGAAACTGCACTTCCGGCGCTTTGACGAATGTTCCCAAAGAGCGCGGGCAGCGATCAGCAGCGGCCTGCTTTAAGTCGGCGTAGCGTCCTTTCACATCTTCGCCGAGGATTTCGGTTGTCCATGCGGATTTGCGGAAGTTCGCCAGCGCGTCGTAGATGTTGTCCGGCAAGTAGCGCTCCGCCTGGCGCAGGTTTTTGATCTTCGCCGTCTCGCCATCGATGCCCGTCTTGAAGATCGAATACAGCACCAAGTACGGGTTCGCATCCGGCGATACCGAGCGTACTTCAACGCGCATACTCTTCTCATTGCCGATTGGGATACGGATCATCGAACCACGGTCAACTGCCGAGGCCTTGATTTGGTTGGGAGCTTCGAAGTGTGGATCCAGCCGGCGATAGGCGTTCACGCTTGCATTCAGCAGCAGGCAGACGTCGTTACCCGCAGACAGAATGCGATCCACGAAGGCCCATCCAGTCTTGCTGAGCTTCTCTTCGCCCTTAGCGTCCCAGAAAAGATTCTTGCTGCCATCGCTGATCGAAACGTTGGTGTGCATGCCGCTCCCGTTCACGCCCACGACTGGCTTGGGTAAGAACGATGCAGTGAAACCCAGGTTGGTCGCGACTTGCCGGCAAATCAGCTTGTAAAGCTGAATCTGATCTGCGGCCGCCACCACTTCGCCGTAGCCGTAGTTAATTTCGAATTGCGAAGGGGCGACCTCCGGATGGTCCTTCTCATTCTGGAAGCCCATCGCTCGCTGCACTTCGGCGGTGGTGTCGATAAAGGTGCGGAGCGGATCGCCGGGCAGCGAGTGGTAATAGCCGCCGGTGTTGACGTATTCGAACTTGCCGGTTGAATGGTAGTTACGCTCGGCGTCCGCGCCATTAAACAAGAAACCTTCAATTTCATTGGCGGCGTTTAGGGTGTAGCCTTTTTTCTTGTGCAGATCGCCCGCGTAGCCTTTTAGCACGCCGCGAATGTCGGCGGCGTAGGGCGTTCCGCCTTTATCGATGACTTCGCCAAATACCAGCACTTTGCCTGAACCAAAAACATCCGCAGGCCCCCAATAAAATGCCGACCAGTCGATGCCCAGCCGCAGATCGCTTTCGCGCTGTGCGGTGAAGCCGCGAATCGAGGAGCCGTCGAAGGTGAGATTGTCCCAGCTCTTGATCAGAAATTTCTTATCGTAATCCAGCATGTGCAAGCGGCCTTCGAGGTCGCTGAAAAGCACGGTTATGGCTTTAATTCGCTTTTCGTCGGTGAGGTACTTCAGCCGTTCTTCCTGGATCTTGTGAATGGCGACCCGCTTCCTGCGCTGCTCCTTCGCCTCCAGATTCAGTTCTTCCAGTTCGTCGTAGGTGAGTGCCAGGAAATTGCGCAGTTCGTTGGGCATGGATGTCCTTCAGTCTCCTCGTGAGTTGTCAGTAAATAACCATAACGATGAACGGTATCGGCAAACCGCTCTACGAAACATGGAGTTGCAATGGCTGGGAATCAACTTGAGAGAATATCGCGAGTGCGCCATGCGGGACAATCGAAAAAGCTGATGAGATGCATAAAAGAGATTTATTACATGTTCCGCTTCGGACGTTCCGTTTTAGAGGCGACCTACTGGATTTCCAGAGAAATCACATTCGCCTCTCCGTTGTTGGTTTCGCGATAATTGATGGCCACTTTCTGGTTGCTCCAGGAACAGGAAAAGTTGTCGGCGCCGATAAGAACGAGATGATTCCGGTCGGCCACCATCATCTTCCAAGTTTTTTCTCCTGAAACCACGGTCAGCACAGCGGATGGCGGAGTAGTGCAATCTGCATTGGTGAGTGTGCCCTTAATAAACTTTGCGGGCCCGGTGTGCACCGGGGCCGCAACGGCGTTTGCGGAATCGCTCTTAGGTTCTTCTCGCTGCGTTGTGAAGCTGGTGGTTGCGGGTTCTTCGGCTTGCGAGCCGGCTTTCAACATCGCTCTGAATTGGCGCGCCTGCGCGAGCAGCCCTGTTACTTCCAAAGCGAGCTTGGGATTGTCCGTAACCTGGAGCGACTGTAGCAGCGCGATTGTATGATCCGGCTGCCGGGTTTGCCATATAAAGGTTGGCTAAATTGAAAAGGTAACTCTCGTTGCGCGGGCTGATAGCGATCGCTTTCCGCATCGTCACGATCGCCGTGGCCGTATCACCGGAGGTGGACTGCGCGAATGCCAGAAGCGCGTACGAATCGGCAAACGTCGGATCAAGGCTGATGGATGTTTCCAATTCTTTGGTGATTGCGGGTACATCAGCGTCGGCCCCGAAGCCGCTCTCGCGGGTGATGAGCAGGGCATTGTAGTAGTGAACCCGCGGATCTTTGGAATCCAGTTGGGAAGCGCGCTTAAAATATTCCCGCGCTTCAGTGAAGTCCTGTTTCTGCAGATACGCATAACCCAGGCCGCGGCAGGCTGCGAGGTTGTTCGGGTCGGATTTCAAAATGTCCTGAAACTCGGTCAGCGCCCGGTCCTGGTAATCGCGCGTGTGCAGATGGATATCCGCCAGCACCGCATTACCGGTCGCTGTGCTGAGCGGCATAACAGTATAGTTGCTGGAAGCGATGCTGGGCGGCGTGGGAATCGGATAATACTTGAACCGGCCGCTGGCAGCGTAGTTTCGTAAGGTTCGGTCGAACTGTTGCGTGTTCATGCCGAAGGCCTGTTCAACGGCGTTTTCGATGCTCTTGTGCTGGTTCAGCGTCAGGTCAAAGTAAATCGTAACCTTGGGCAAGAGTTGGTTGTCGTAGATGTAATGCATCAAAATCCCCGACTCGGCGTAGAACGTGGTGCGATGGTCGCCGTTCTCGTTGTAGGTGGAGGTATTCTGCTGGACCCTGAAGAGATCCGCGATCTTCATCATTCCAACTTGTTCTAAGATCGCGTATTCATAGTTCGGGATCTTGCCGACCCGGGCCTCTTTGCTGTCGACCTCAATACTGGAGAAATACTCCGCAAAACCTTCTTCAAACCAGGGAGCGAAATCGCCGGGCAGATTGCCATTCATCAACTGATGAGCATATTCGTGGAAGACGACGACCCAGGGATTCTCGACAGACATATCGAGCATGATGAAGCTTCGGTCTTCTCCTCCCTGAAATAATCCGGCTACCTGCGTCGGCTTGCCGTTGAAGAGTGGCGCGACCTGCCGCATCTCCTTGGTGTTTCGGAAGGCTACGATTTGCAGCGGAACGGGCAGGTTTACGTTTGCCTTTGTCATGAGCGCGCCAAAGACAGCTCGCATCTGCTCAAAGCGCATCGCGACTTCACGGCCACGTTTTTCGCCTGCATCTGTGACGACGGAGAAATTCGGCGAACGCACTTCGACCCATTGAGATTCGCTGGCGAAAACCGGAGATAATCCGCACAGGACAAAAACCAACGCGAGCAGGCAACGGAAGATGGAAGAAGACCGTTCAGGGTGAGCGTTCATAGCACAAGTCCTCGGCTCGGTCGCCGCTATCCTACACCAGCGGAGGGCGGATTAGCGCACGCCGAGGCCCTGTCTAGGCATCAGGTGGATAATCACCCCCAGTGCCGTCAACACCGCCACAAAGTAAACTGTCGTGGCGCGGCTGGAATGAGGGGGCAGATTCTTGGCGAAAAATATTTGATAGCCTGCCCCCAGTGCGACCAGAAAGAACATGTTTTCTCCCAGCAGAAGCCACAGAGCAAGAGACGCTGTGAGGAGAATGATGCGCTCCGTTTTGCTCAAGGCAAGAACGGCTTGTCCGCCGTCGAGCACCCAGACCGGTATCAAATTCAATAGGTTCAGAGCTGCTCCCACGCGTGCCAGCGCAGCCCATAGCGGGTTGCCCGTTTGCCACCAGAGCGCGGCGCATGCCAGGGCTGTGAAGAATCCAGCGAGTGGGCCCGCCAGGCTGACCTCGGCTCGTGTTTCGAGCGACACACCGAGCGCCTGCCAGCGCACATACGCTCCAAGACCCGGCAGAAATACGGGCATTTCAGCCGGCAAGCCGCGCCGCTTGATATCGACGAAATGCCCCATCTCGTGGAGCAGAATCAGCACCGCGAAGCCGATGCCGAACTTCATTCCGAATGCGGCCCAATAAATGCCAATGAAGGCGGCGAAGCTGAGCAGAAACTTCAATTTGAAGAGTGCAGTCAGAACGAACTTGCCTTTGGCCAGCAAAACCGCGATGGGACCCACCGGTCCCAGCTTTTGAGCCCACTTGTTTTCGCTGGGCGGAGCCGGCTGCAGCCGATCCGCAACAGCGTCCAGCGCGCGCGCATGCTCTTGAATCCAGCTCGCCTGCCGCGAATTCGCCGGGAGTAGCGTGAGTCCCGATAGCCATCGTTCGCGTGCTTGCCGCAGATCGCCCTTGGCCTCCAGCGCTTTCGCCTCTGCAGCAAGTTGGTCGAGTTTTTCGGCGTGCACGAGAGCATGGCACTGTTTGCACACGAGCGATTCGGGCGCCAGTTCATGGGCACAGCGCTGGCAATTGCGAATGAGTTCGGGAGTGGTTGTGGGCACGGCTTTGAAAGACTGTCCTCTAAATTCTACGCGAGGCGTCTCAAGGTTGGGGGGAGTCTCTAAAAGGTCCGTAGACCTGCAACGGTTTGCCGGCGGTTATTCTTGCGGCGATCCTCATGCCCACGAAAAGGATGACCAGACCGATCAACCAGCCGAAACTTAGTCCACCGTGCCAAACTTCTAGAAATGGCGAGGCCAGTCCAATCAGAGCCGCTCGTAACAGCCAGCTTCCTAAGCTCATGCGTGGTGCCGCAGGTCTTGGCGCTGGCTGTGGATCCTTTTGTCCCGAATCTGACTGCTCTTCTTCGGCCTGTCGCTGGGTCTGCTGCTGATGAGCCTGCCTCTGTTTGCCGGCATAGTGAATCCAGATCGGAATCGCCGCCGTCGACACAGCAGCGTACGTGAGTAAAACGGCGGTGATCTGATAGCGCCTTCCGCCAACGCCGTTCGATCCCTTCATCATCGCGGTGCCCACCATCCAACCGACAGCCAGTGAAACGTAACCAATGATCAGACCCGTAGCGATTTCGAAGACGGCATAGAGAATCATGCCCGCAACAGCTGCGCCGATGCCGAACAACAGAGCACGCACAAACGCCGCATGGGTATCCTTGGCCAGTTCGCCGCGCATTTTCTCAGCGCAACTGGGACATGCCATCGCTCCGTTGAGCCGATAGAAAACCCCGGCGATCGGCTGGTGACAGTACTGGCAGTGATCACCTCCCGGTGATCCAACGTACTCGGCGGTGTCGAACTGCGGCGTGGGATTGTTGAAACCGTCGGTCATGGCGCAGAACGATAGCACAAGGCATGGCGGCGGCAAAGAGAGATTTTCAGCGGTCAAATGGTTGGAGAAGCTGCGGAATGGTGAGGAGACTTATTGGCGGTGCGCCGAAGCTCCAGACGCAATCTCACGCAGAGCGCTGACAAATCCCTCAGCAGCGTCCGGATCGGCCAACGCTTCCAGATGCACTGTGGCGGAGAATTGCGGCGACTCGGGACGGAAGCGCACTTGCAGAATATCTTGCCGCCGCGCTGACATGAGAGCGTTCAGCTCCGCGGTAGGATCTTTTTTCCAGTGTGTCCGCGTGGTCAAGATGACGGGGCCGGGCTCGTAGAAATCCCACTCGCGTTCGTCATTCTTGCGCGAGGAACTCCCCCGATTGTGCGCGCTCCAGCGATGCCGCACCACTTCAAGATGGAAGCTCGGAGAACCGCCTAGATCGGCCTCGAAGGTGAGCGTTTCTTTTTGCCGCCGACAGCAACTCAGCAGCCATTGAATCGGTAACGCCCGTGGCCGGAAGCTCATGGTCACGCGCGCATTCTCGAACCAGCGGGAGGGAAAATGCAGCCGGGCCTGCAGGCGGGAACTGCCCATCCAGCGCGATTCCAGGATGCGTCCTTTGCCGGCACAGGCGGTCTGTACCCAGCGCAAGGCCGCCGCTCCTTTTTTACGGTTGTAGGCGGAAAACACAAAGTACCACAGCCCCAGCACGGCGACTGAACCGGCCACGTCAATGAGCAGAAAGGCGCCCCACACGCTTTCTCGGATGCTGCTTCTTCTGATGCTCATGGTACGACCGAGGTTGCGGCGAAGCAAGGGACAATTGGCTCCATTTCGCCTATGCGATTAGTCTAGGGAAAACTCTGTGGAAAAGTTGGGGAAAGTGGCTCGCTCATCCCAAAAACGGACCCGCCCGGTTCCAGGCTGCGGCCATCAGTTGCCGCATTACAATGACGGCGTGCCCTCTAACGCTCGCGACTTCCAGATTCGGAACTATCGGCCCGCCGACTTTGATGCTCTATGGCGCATCGACCAAACCTGCTTTCCTCCGGGTATTTCCTATTCGAAAACCGAGCTCAGGCTCTACATGCGTCGCCGCGGCAGTTTCACACTGATCTCCGAAAGGATTGCCGGCAAAGCGCGGCTCAGTCCCGATTCGGGGAAAATGAAAAAAAGTTCGGATATCGCCTTGGTAGACGGTGATATCGCTGGCTTCATCGTGGCAGAAGTTGGCAATCGAGGGTCCGGCCATATCATCACCATCGACGTAGTTGCCGCGGCGCGCCGTTTCGGCGTTGGATCGATGCTGTTGAAAGCGGCCGAAGATCGAATAGAAATTGCCGAATGCCATTCGGTGGAACTCGAAACCGCTGTGGATAATATTTCCGCTTTATCTTTTTACAAGCGCCACGGCTACAGCGTGATAAGAACCTTCCCTCGTTACTACGCCAATGGCGTTGACGCATTGGTGCTACAGAAAGAACTGCAGGTCGCTTCGTAAGCCCCAGTCGCGAACAGTTGCACGCTCCAATCCTGAAGCAGGCTCCGAACGCCAAGAAAAACAGCCAAGCCTTAGACACGACCAAACGTGCTCTCTCCGCTGCAATTTGAGAGCCTTCTAATTCGCTAATGGTGAGTTGCATGCTCGTTGGAAGGCGCACTGCCTGTCTCCGGCAAGCTGCAGATTTTTGCTGGGCGAGTGAGGGCGCAGCAAGCCAGCCATCCGGAGGATGGTCCAGGAATTTCGTTCGCTCCGATACCGAAAGGAAGTTGTGTATGCCGAGGTTTACCCAGGGCTGTCTGTTACCGCTTTTTTTGCTGGTGTTGAATTTTTCCGCCGTGGCGCAGGATCCATCCAGTTCGCAAGCTCGCGATACCAGTTCCCCTGTTACGGCACTGCCGCCGCCCCCTCCCGGCACCTTTGATGAATTGATTGATCGAGTTGTTGAGCGGGAACATCAGTTGCTAGAGCAGATGCGCAACATGCGGCCGATGGTCGAGACCTATGTGCAGAATCTCAAACCGCAGGCCAACGGCAAACCTTCGCCGATCGGTGACCAGTATTTACTGGGGCGCCTCGATATGAGCGACGGCCTCCAGAATATTTCCTTTACCGGGCAGTCGGGCTTCGGCAGGGAAAAGTTGATGGCCAGACTGGAGGGGGACATTTATTCGCTGCATCTTCATGCCGAGGGCTTCTCCCAGATGATCATTCCCGACACGGAATTTTATAAAAAGTATTACAAATTCAATTTTGTGCGGCGCGAATTTCTGGGCGAAGTGCGCTGCCTGGCGATTGACGTTCAGCCCAAGCCGGACGCTCCGCAGGGACGCTTCGAGGGGCGGATCTGGGTGGAAGACCAAGGCTATACGATCATTCGTTTCAACGGTACCTACTCGCGGGCGAAAACTAACCAACGTTATTTTCATTTTGACAGTTGGAGGTTGAACCTGCGGCCGGGAGTTTGGCTGCCGGCCTATATTTACAGCGAGGAGTCTGAGATGGAAACCGGCGGCGGGAAAGTGAACCTGAAAGCGCAGACGCGGCTATGGGGCTATGATCTGCGCGCGCTGGCCAAGAGTCGCAACGAAGAGTTTGCCCAGATTATGGTTGATCCGCAAGAGCCGGTCAAAGATCAGAGCGCGGTCCCGTCGGATCCGACCCCGGTGGTGGCGGAGCGGATGTGGGAGCGCCAGGCGGAAGACAATGTGGTCGACCGGTTGGAGAATGTCGGTTTGCTGGCTCCGCCGGGCGATGTCGACAAGGTGCTGGAGACGGTGGTAAACAACCTGATCGCCTCTAATAACCTCGATCTGCAAACTGACGTGCGTTGCCGGGTGCTGCTGACGGCGCCGCTGGAATCGTTCGCGGTGGGGCACACAATCGTGGTTAGCCGCGGCTTACTGGATGTACTGCCCGACGAAGCGTCCCTCGCTATGGTGCTGGCGCACGAACTCAGCCATATCGTGCTGGGGCATCACTTCGACACCAAGCTGGCATTTAACGACCGCATGTTTTTCCCCGACGATCAATCCTTCAAGAGGCTCGATTTCAAGAGCCGGCCTCGGGATGAAGCTGCGGCCGACGAGAAGGCCTTAGAGTTGCTGAAAAACTCGCCATACAAGGAAAAGCTGGCCAGCGTTGGTCTATTCTTGAGAGCGCTGCAGGAGAGCGCTCCGGAACTGCCCAACCTGATTCGCGCTCATATGGGAAATGCGATGGCTGCTCCGAAAAGAATCCGCATGGCGGCGCTGCTGCCTTCGGCGCCGCAGTTGGATCCGCAACGCATCGATCAGATCGCGGCGCTGCCCCTGGGCGGGCGTATCAAGCTCGATCCTTGGTCTGATCAGGTAGAGTTGGAGAAGGCCCGCCCCGTGCCTTTGGCTTTGGCGAAGGAAAACATGCCGTTCGAGATCACGCCGTTCTTTCCCTACCTAACCCGCCTGCCAAATGAAAGCGGGGAAAAAGTTGCATCAGGAAGTTCGCCGTCAAAGTAGGCCGGGAAAGTAGATTGGGGAAGGACAAGGTCAGTCGTTGCGGACGGGATGGCGCAAAGAAACCATTTGCGCTGTCCTGCTCTTCCCAGCTACCTTGCCTGTGATGAAAGTCGCGCCGCGCAGAGTCGTCACCGTTAAGGTTGCCGTCGCCATTCAGGGCGAACTTGGTTCCTTCAGCCACGAAGCCGCAGAGCGCATGTTACCGCGTTGTACCGTCGTCCCCTGTGCCCGATCCGGCGAGGTTTTCGACCGCCTGGAGCGCGGTTCGGTTGCCGCCGCCGTGATTCCCATTGAAAACTCTCTGGCGGGCACGGTAGCGGAACATGCGGATCTTCTGGTGACTCGCGAAGTCTTCATCCAGGGCGAGTTTCTGTTGCGCATTGTGCACAATGTCATTGCCGCGCCCGGAGTCAAGTTCAGCTCCTTGCGCAAAGCATTCTCGCATCCCGTCGCGCTCGATCAATGCCGCGATTTTTTCCGGAGTCATCCTAGGATTGAACCGGTCCCGTTCTACGACACGGCAGGCAGCGTGAAGCACGTGGTTGAGCATTGCCTTCCTGACGCGGCGGGGATCGCGGGTCGCCACGCCTCTCGGCAATACTCTGGAAAAATTTTGCAGGCTGGAATCGAAGACGATAAACGCAACTTCACACGCTTCTTCCTGATTCGAAAATCGGGCACAAAACTCAAGGGGTTTATTCCAAGCGGCGCAAACAAAACTTCCATCGCCTACAAGCTGAAGAATCAGCCCGGTGCACTATTCAAGTCGCTCAGCGTCTTCGCCCTGCGCGACATCAGCCTGAGCAAGATCGAGTCCCGCCCCATGAAGGGACGTCCCTGGGAATACGTCTTCTACGTCGATTTTCTCCGGGGAGACGACGAGCCTGCGCGTAATGCCCTCCGCCATTTGGGCGAGGTCGCTGAGTTCGTGAAGGTATTGGGAATTTACCGGGCCGTCTGAAACGTGGAATCGGGGGCAGGTCGGCCCGTTCTCGCATGCCGCATTAGCCCCGGTACCTTGGGCATCATGTCGTCCGTAACAAAATGCCGATAGAATGCAACAGTCTCCTAAAGAGCGCGCCACGTCGCGGGGATGAAACCTTTCCGGAAAAGTGTCATCTAAGCTTGAGTGAGTTACACTCAAGGAGAGCCAATGAGCCAGCAACCGCTTTCCGAGCAAGTTCCTAAGCATCGGGAAATAAATGACGTACGGGCTTTGCCCGTGCTTCCTGTGCGGGATACCGTTCTTTTTCCGCACGCCGTTCTGCCCCTTACCGTGGGCCGTGAGAGTTCCGTTCAGTTAATTAATTCGCTCGGCGAAGACAAGACCATTGTCGTGGTGGCACAGCGCGAGGCGCGCGTCGATAGCCCCCAGGCCAGCGATCTTTATACGGTCGGCACTTCTGCAATTGTCCATAAAGTCGTCAAGATGCCCAACCAGAGCCTCTTCGTATTCGCCGAGGGGCTGGAGCGGGTGCGTCTGGGCGAGTTTACGCAGTTGACTCCGTTCATGCGCGCACGAGTCTCGCCGATTCCGGAGGGGATTCCGCCGGATAGTTCCGAGATCGAAGCGCTGCAGCGCAATGTCCTTACTTTGTTCCAACAGATCGTGGCCGGTTCGCCAACGCTTTCTGATGAACTCTCCACTGTGGCTATGAATATCGATGAACCGGGCCGCCTGGTGGACTTCATCGCGTCGTCCCTGCCGTCGCTGTCTACGCCGGACAAGCAAGATACGCTGGAAACTCTCGACATCCGTATTCGCCTGGAGAAGATCAATCAGCATCTGGCTAAAGAACTCGAAGTCCAGCAGTTGCGCAACAAGATCCAAAGCGAGGTGCAAGACCGCGTGCAGCAGACGCAACGCGAGTATTACCTGCGCGAGCAGATGAAAGCGATTCAGAAAGAACTGGGTGAGCAGGATGAGGGCGCACGCGACGTCGATGACCTGAAAAAGAAAATCGATGAAGCCGGCATGCCCGACGAAGTGAAGAAAGAAGCGCTCAAGGAATTGGGCCGCCTCTCGCGCATGTCTCCCATGGCCGCGGACTATTCGCTCACGCGCAACTACGTCGAGTGGCTGGCCGTGCTGCCGTGGAACAAAACTTCTGGCCAAGAAATCGAAATCATCAAGGCCAAAGAAATTCTGGATGCCGACCACTACGATCTCGAGAAAGTGAAGGATCGCATCCTTGACTATCTCTCGGTTCGGCGACTGAAGCCGAACATGAAGGGTCCAATTCTGTGCTTTGTTGGCCCTCCGGGCGTCGGTAAGACTTCACTTGGCAAGTCGATCGCGCGGGCGCTGGGCCGGAAATTCGTGCGGCTATCGCTGGGCGGAGTGCACGACGAGGCTGAGATTCGTGGTCATCGGCGCACTTACATCGGGGCCTTGCCGGGCCAGATCATTCAAGGCATTCGCCGTGCGGAGACGAAAGATCCGGTCTTCATGCTCGACGAAATTGACAAGGTCGGCCGCGATTTCCGCGGCGATCCGGCTTCGGCGCTGCTTGAAGCTCTTGATCCTGAACAGAATTCGACATTCCGCGATAACTATCTCGATGTCACGTTTGACTTGTCGAAGGTGCTTTTCATCACGACCGCGAACATGCTCGACCCGATTGCCGAGCCGTTGCGCGATCGCATGGAGATCATCGAACTACAAGGTTACAGCGAGGAAGAAAAGCTGCACATTGCTCGCCGATACCTGGTTCCGCGGCAGGTGGAAGAAAACGGAATCACCACCGAGCAGATCGAATTTCCGGACGAAGCCTTGCGCTACGTGATTCGTCACTACACGCGCGAAGCGGGAGTGCGCAGCCTGGAGCGCACGATCGGTACGATTTGCCGTAAACAAGCGCGGCGACTGGCAGAAGGAAAAAATGAGAAGCTTGTCGTCACTCAAGAGATCGTTCAGGAGTTTCTGGGCGGCATCAAGATCCGCGTTGAAGGTGAAATCGAGGAGCGGACCGAACGTCCGGGCGTAGCCGTTGGTCTGGCTTGGACTCCCTCAGGCGGGGACGTTCTTTTCGTCGAAGCCAACGCCATGAAGGGCAAGGGCGGGTTCACCATGACCGGCCAAATCGGCCAGGTTATGCAGGAATCGATGCAGGCCGCCCTTACCTGGGTACGCTCGAACGCGGCGCAGTACAGCATCGCCGAGGACTTTTTCGCCGACCACGACATTCACATGCACGTCCCGGCGGGTGCGATTCCGAAAGATGGTCCGTCGGCGGGCGTGACCATGGCGACCACTCTGGTTTCGTTGTTGTCAGGCCACCGTATTCGGCCTCTGTTGGCAATGACCGGCGAGATCACTCTAAGCGGAAATGTACTTCCTGTTGGTGGCATCAAGGAAAAAGTGCTCGCAGCGAAACGCGCTGGTGTGACCGACGTGATTCTGCCGGCCGAAAACAAAATGAACGTCAACGAGGATCTCACGCCCGAGCAACTGGAGAACCTCAAGATTCATTACGTTAAAACGATTGGCGAGGCGTTGCGGATTTCATTGCCGGCGGTGGCGGAGTCGGCGGCTGCAAAGATGCTTTCGAAGCCGAACGACGGGAAGCAGGGGTATCCACCTGTTCCGCCGGTCAAGGTGCCTGACATAGCGAACGATAAGGTTCTGACTACGCGGGCTTGAAGGGTATCAGTAATCATTAGAATACCTAGTTGCCGGTTCTCACACGGGGACCGGCAATTTTTTTGGATTCATACAACCTAGGTCTTTTCCAGTGTCGGGCCAGTCAGGAACGCGGAGATCAAAATCCCCGCCCAAGCGAAGCTTGGACGGGGCACTCGCCTGGGTAGTTTAGGCTGGGCCAGCTCCCTTGAGTGGGCCTGCCGTCCGGTCCTGAGAGACGCCGAGTCTAACTACGTATCAACTGCTCCGTTTCGCGCTGCTGGCGCGCCTCAATGACTGCGAAAAAACGTACGTTCACCTGGGCGCGGTCCGATTCCAGACGCGCAACCGTCTCGGCAAAGGGTTCCTGCAGCAGCTCCGATTTTTTCTTGAGCCGTTGCAGTCCCTGGACGGCATTGTCGATTCCTTGATTCACCATCAATAACGCTTCAAATAAATGTGCTTTTTGCATTTTTTGTCTCCTTGGAGTGAATAGCCATCAAGGAGGCTGAAGTTCCAGAAATGGAACTCGCATGGACAAAACTGGGGTACGCGGATTGAAGATGGAAAGCGAAACCGCTACCTTTTGTAGGAGCCATGTTGCCTCTCTTTCAGGCGACTTTGGTTAGGGGCGCATCGGTGTTGATGCACCGGTGCGTCCCGCTTGCGGTTGGTTCCTGCACGATTGTTTCCTGATGAGCCGGTTGTGGATTGGATCAGGCAGAGAAAAATTACGAAGGGTCGTGCTTTGGTGTTCCTAGTCTTGATTTCCCCCAGAGGCTGAGCTACGGATATTGAGTGCGAGGCAAAGTGCGATGCTGGCAGAGCAATCTAGAGAGAACTCCCAGAGGCTGTACCCGCAACTGAGGCGCAATAGGGATCCTTCGACTGCGTGAGTGCTGCGCTTCGCGTAGCACTCACTTCGCTCAGGATGACAAACTAGGGGGGGGCCACCCGCCAATCAGAAAAAAGGGGACGGCTTGCGCCGTCCCCTTGCTGCGTTGGGGGTAGAACGACTGTTGGGATCTCCGGGGCGGCTTGCGCCGCCCCGGAAACCGCGACGGGGGAGGCCCGCGCATCCGAAGCGTCGTTGCTTCGGAATGTTTTGGAACCCAGGAAAATTAGTAGCGCTTCTGCCGGACCCAGAGGCGAACCTGATCTTCGACCGAAAAGCGTTGCGCGGGCGTGCTCGCGAACTTGGACTCCATAGAAAACGTGTGCGCTTCGAGGGGCACGGAGAAATGGAGTTTGGTGTTCACGAAGCTGCGCACGAAGAGATCGCTGTAGCGTTCGAGTCCCAGGACCTCAAACTGGACGGTATGCACCAGTCCGTGAAACAGGGTCCGCTCGGCGACTTTCTCGTTGAAGACGACAACATCAAGACAGGTCAGGGAGTGCATGTGAGGAATGTCGGGCAGGTTGACGAAGCCTAAGGCCCTGTATTCCTCGTAAAAAGGCGGATTGGGCAGGCGCTTGCCCTGGAGTTCGACGATGCGCACGCGCTCGAGCAGGTCGGCCGAGAAATAGGGCCACATGATGGCCTTCTGGTGGTTGCTGAGAGGCACCGCCGAATGGAGATAGTACTCGCGCTGCTGGCGCAGGAACGAAGCAACGCGAGCGACGGCGTCGAGGATCTGTTTTTCAGTGGGCGGGGTGAGAGGAGCGGCGGCTTCGGCGCTGGGAATTTTCTTTTCGATGGACGCGTAATATTCGCTGAGGGCGGTGGCCGCCTGCACGGACTTGCGCAGGATATCGCGCTGGCCGAAACGGGCCAGATCGTCGGTGGAAAAACGCAGCCGCAACTGATGCGCGGCGCAATGGGCGCTGAGCAGCTCCAGCTGGGCGTGCTGCAATTCTGAATTCATCTGGGCGATCAAAACTCGATCGTTGGGATTTTGCCACGAGTACATCTTAGTAACTCCTGAAGAATTGGGATACCACGGAAGGGGGCCCGACTACTCATAATGTATACACCGTTATGTTCACGATGTCAACACAATTAAAACGATTTTTTTTGAGGAAAGCGGACCGGGAGAGCAACGCATTACACCTTTACAATGTTATGTTTACGTTGTATACATAATGTTCGAAGACTCATTTCCCCAGGAGGAAAAGCACATGCCGCGGCGACCGGACCCCGATCTGGAAGGCAAGATTCTGGATGCAGCGCAGAAGCTCTGGAAGAAGGGAGGGGAGAAGGCGCTGACGATGCGGACGGTGGCGCAAGGGGCGGGGACGAACACGCCGGCGGTGTACCGGCGCTTCCGGAACCGGCAAGACATTCTTCGAGCGCTGCTGCAGCGCATCCGGCTGGAGATGGCAGCAACGCTCGAAGCCGGCTCCTCTCCGGAGGAGGCTTGCGAGCGGTATCTGGATTTCGCGGTGAGCCATCCCCGCGAGTACGAACTGTTTTATCAGCACGAATACGAACTTTTCCACTCGGCCCGTTCCAGCCGCGACGGGGTGAAGCCAGTGGTGCGGCCGGGAAGAAACGCCATGAGACAAAAAGTGGCGGAAAAGTTTGGCGGGGCTCCCGGCGAACACGAGGGGCTGGTAACGGCTTTGTGGATGGTGAGCCACGGAGCGGCGATGCTGCTGATCGCAAAGACGATCCTGCCCAAGGATGCGGAGGAGGCGCGGGCGGTCTTTAAGGCGGCGGTGGCGGCGCTGCTGCGGCAAGCCCGCAGTTTGTGACGGGAGCGAAGCTCGCTTACATTTAAAAGATCGGGGCGGTGCTCCGTAAACGTTAAAGGCGTTGCCCAGTTGAAGATGTATTGGCCGTCATAGCGCAGGCTCGAACCACCGGTCGAGCCTCGCGAGGACCGGCAAATTTTCTTGGGTCTCTACAACCTAGGTCTTTTCCAGTGTCGGGCCGTCAGGAACGCGGAGATCAAAATTCCCCGCCCAAGCGAAGCTTGGACGGGGCACCCGCTTGGTGATTTAGGCTAGCCCCCTGTAACTTTCTATACTGGGGGCGGCCCCTCGCAGAACCAAAACCCAGGCTCGCTTGGAATGAACCCGGTACTTAGATCCACAATCTCGCCCACAGTACCCTGAAGTGCATTACATTTGTTCTGGGCGTCAGTCGCGTTGCTGGCCGAAATAACGCCGTCGCCCAGGTCTGGGCTCCCCGTCCCGGAGCAAGTTCCATTGGCGCTGCCAAAGAAATCGGTGGTGTTTCCAAGTATGTCGATCGGCCCGAAGTAGAAGACGTCAACGGGGCCATTAGCCACAAGACTATTCACCAGCGTGTAACAGCCCATGGCGAGTTCAGGGGGCGGGGCTAGCGTGGGGGTGCAGTTAGGACCGAACACGAACCCGGTCATGTTCGGGATTGGATCTCCGGGTTGCCCGTTGCCGTGCGCGATGTGTGACGGTAGAGCGTTGATACTTATTGTTATCAGGTGGTAACTGCCGTTGCCGGTTATGTGGCAGTCCTGGACCTTCTGTGCGAAAGCCGACTTCGATGCCACGGTGAATGCCAATACCACTACGAGGATAGTTGCAAGTTGTCTCAGCTTCATATTGCCTCCCTTTTGCTCCTTAATTTCCCGTTAGTTGCTGTCAAATGTGATACCGAACTACGGAGTGATTGAAACCAGTTCAGCCGGACTGCTCCCGCGCGGGTACACCGTCTTGATAGATCACAGGCACCCGCGGTCTGGCGTAGCCGGGCCAGCTCCCCTTAAATCGGACTGCTAACGCACTGGCCCTGCGTCGATTTGGCTGTGTTCCCTCCCACCGTGATGGATGTGTTGTTCTGGCATTGCAGGTTGTTGCCAACCGTGTTGTTGAAGACCTGAGTTGGCGCGGTATTGTTTTGATCGGTCAGGTTGCCGGTGACCGTATTGCCGTCAATGCTGGTCGCCGCAGTGTTGTTCTGTACCTGGAGATCGTTGCCCACGGTGTTGCCAGGGCACGACGACTGCGGCGGGTCGGTCGTTCCGATCAGAACCGCCGTCCCGTTGTTCTGGACCTGCAGGTTGCCGTGCACGCTGGTTCCACAAATCTCGTCCTGCGCCGTGCTGGTGGGAAGGTTCTGAATCTGCACGTTGCCGCCTATCGATGTTCCTGGACTGATCGTGAACGTGCCCCCACCGTTGATCTGCAGGTTGCCGCCAATGCTAGAGTCAACCACCGTCAGAGTGCCGCCATTCTGCGTCACATTGCCAGTCACGATTGCATTGATTATGCAAAAGTTCTGGCCCGCCGACACAGTTACGTTACCGTGGAAGGTCGTGCTGAAGATGCCGGTGCAGTGCGGGAAGGCTACTCCAAGAGGGATTTCCCCCACCGGAATCGTGGCCACCACGGTGTTGCTGGCCGTGGCGATCACCGAGACCGCATTGCCGCCCTGCGCCGCCACGTAGACGCCGGTCCCATCCGGCGTAATGGCTATGTCCACAGGGGTAATGATGAAGAAGGGGAGACCCGGCACCAGGGTGGTGGCCACCACGGTGTTGCTGGCCGTAGCGATCACCGAGACGGTACTGTCAAAAAAAGTTGGTTACGTAGGCATAGGCCCCATTCGGGGTGATGGCCACTCCGCTGGGGGTGTTCCCCACGGGAATGGTGGCCACCACCGTGTTGCTGGCCGTGGCGATCACCGAGACCGTGCTGTTGCCAAAATTCGCTACATAGGCTTGGGTTCCATCCGGGGTGATGGCCACTCCAAAAGGCGCGCTGCCCGGAATGGTGGCCACCACGGTGTTGCTGGCTGTGGCGATCACCGAGACCGTGCTGTTGGCAAAATTCGCTACGTAGGCGTTGGCCCCATTTGGGGTGATAGCGACTCCAGCGGCGTTCCCCACCGGAATGGTGGCGACGACGGTATTGCTGGCGGTGGCGATCACCGAAACGGTATTGCCTGACTGGTTCCCTACATAGGCATAGGCCCCATTTGGGGTAATGGCTACTCCAACAGGGCTGAGCTCACCGGAATGGTGGCCACGACGGCGTTGCTGGCCGTGGCGATCACCGAGACGGTACCGTCAGAAATGTTGGCTACGTAGGCATGGGCCCCATCTGGCGTGATGGCTACTCCAACAGGCCCGTTCCCTACCGTGATCGTGGCCACCACGGTGTTGCTGGCCGTGGCGATCACCGAGACGGTATTGTCCGCAAGGTTGGCTATATAGACATGGGTCCCATCCGGGGTAACGGCCACTCCATCAGGCAAGTTCCCCACCGGAATGGTGGCCACCACAGTGTTCGTGGCGGCGTCGATCACCGACACGGTGTTGCTGAGAACATTGGTCACGTAGCCGAAAGGCGCCGCCATGGCATGGGCGCCGGAGAGTGCCACAGCCACAAGGACGGTGGCCATCCAGAGGGTTGATTTCAAGAGTCGAGCCCGCCAGGGGCTTAATGTGGTTGCAGACTTCTGCCGTGCGGTTAGGTTGGGGTGAGAGATGAACAGGTCTGCGAAAGACAGGCGCGACGCCGAGTGAACGGGCGAAGTGGGCATGAGAATTTTCTCCTTAGTAAATTTGAGCCTTAGCGACTTGCCCCAGGGGAATTTCAGCTTGCAGTGGGTTGGGTGAATAAGAGTGGAGTGATGAGCGTTTGTTTGCGCGGGGCTTTTTACCATAGCGCACATAGCCGGCCGAAACCTTTCTTGGGGCGTTACGAAAGCCGGATTAAGTGCCGACATATCGGCACTGTGCCGAAATTGAGGCACTAAAGAATTGGCTAAGTGATTGAAAGTGCAAGATGGCGGCAGGCGAGTTTCGGGGCGAAGGGATGGGGAGGCGTTTCTCGAGGGCAGGTGGTTTTGTTACGGAACTCGGAACGGAAGTTCATTTATACTCCGCTCGGTAGTGGTGTAGTTTGACGTTATGTCGCTTGGGTTTTGGTACTAGCATTGCTGTTTAGCCCGCCGATTATTGAATCAGTGCCGGATTACAGAATTGGTCGTCAATGGCGTTCCGGTTTGAGTTCGATTCAGCGAACAGAATCCTGCTGCTTCGGGTTGACGGTCGGCTCACGGATGAATTGCTGGGGGAACTTTACAAAGCGATTCGGAAGTATTCGACCGTGACCGATGCCAGAGCTGGCATTCTCGACTTCTCATCGGTTACCGAGTTTGCCGTCTCCAGCGAAATTATCCGCGAGTTGGCGCATCAGGAACCGGCCATGCCGGACGCCAGGCGACCTCGTATTGTCGTGGCCCCGCAGACACATGCATTTGGTCTATTTCGCATGTTTCAGCTCACGAGAGAGGATTCACGGCCACGTCTGACGATCGTACACACGATGGACGAGGCGTTTGCAGCACTCGGCGTTCAATCCCCACAGTTTGAACCTTTAGAGTGACCTTCAATTCTCTAGCTGGGATTTTTGCGCAAGTTCTTGAGCGGCGTGGGTTCGGGTTAAACTGCCTGCTGGGCACTCATCTCATGCGTGTGCGCGTTCTCTTTTTTGGCATGTTGAAAGATCTCGCGGGGAAATCCAGTGACACGCTGGATCTCCCCGAGGGCGCGACGGTTCGCGGTTTGCTGGCGCATGTTGAATCACAGATTCCACGGCTGAAGGATTCGCTGGCTTCACTGGCTGTGGCAGTGAATCAGCAATATGCGGGGCCGGAGACCGTATTGAAAGTTGACGACGAAGTCGCGCTGCTGCCGCCAGTGAGCGGCGGGTCGGGAAGAGCATCCATTGTTCGCGAGCCTATCGATACCGAAGGCGTGCTGAAGCGCATCAAGCGCGGCGAAGATGGAGCTGCGGTCGTGTTCGAGGGAGTGGTTCGGAACCAGACACGCGGCCGCACGACGCTCTATCTCGACTACGAGGCTTACGAGCAGATGGCACTCGATCAGATGGAAGGACTGGCTGAGCAGGCAGTCAAGCGATTTCAGGTGCGTGAGGTCGCGTTGGTACACCGGCTGGGACGCCTGGAAATTGGGGAAACCAGCGTGCTGATCGTGGTGGCATCGGCTCACCGCGCCGCTGCTTTCGATGCCTGCCGTTGGTTGATCGATACTCTCAAGCGCACCGTTCCCATCTGGAAGAAGGAGTATTTTGAAGATGGCGCGGTGTGGGCCGCTGGTGAACCATTCCCCTCGGAGATTCCTCGCGGAAGTTTCTAAGACCGAGGCAGCCCGTCGGCCGAGGGCGCATCTAACTGAGCGGATTGACGTGCCTGCCCGGGCGTCGGATCGGAGCGTCTCGCTCTGCTCGGTAAACAGTCAAGGCGCAGTCCCACGTATACTTCTTTTTCCGAATGAGAAAAAGTTCCACGCTGATCGTGCTGATGCTGACTTGTGCCGTGTCGTCGGCGCAGCAGCCTCCGGCCCATAGTCCCTCTACCCGAGAACTGGAGAGCACGCTCAAAGTCGATGTGAAACTGGTCAACGTCTATGCGACGGTGACCGATCCTCAGGGTCACCCTGTGGCGGGTCTTAAGAAAGAAAATTTTGCGCTGCAGGAAGACGGGAAAGACCAAACGATTTCGGTATTCGACAAGGAATCTGCGCTTCCGCTTTCAATTGCGCTCGCCATCGATACCAGCCTGAGCACCCGGCATGACCTGCCCTTGGAGCAAGCCTCGGCGAAACGCTTTGCACGCACTATCATGAGGCCGGTGGATGGTCTCGCGGTATTTGGTTTTAGTGAAGCCGTGGTGCAATCGATTAACTATACCGCCGACCTGAAGCGCATCGATGAGGGTATCGATCATGTCCGACTGGGTGCGGCAACGGCACTCTTCGATGCGATTTATCTGGTTTCGCGCTCGTTGAACCATCGCCAGGGACGCAAGGTGATCGTGCTGATCACCGACGGGGGCGATACCATCAGCAGATACGACTACAAACAGGCGGTGCGCGCCGCCGAAGAAGCTGAGGGCATCGTTTACAGCATCATCGTCGTTCCGATCGAGAATAGCGCGGGGCGCGAAACCGGCGGCGAGCACGCACTGATCCAGCTTTCGGAGGACACCGGCGGCAAGTATTACTACGCAACCTCGATGGGGCAACTTGACGATGCATTCCGGCAGATCAGTGACGAACTCCGCACGCAATATTTGCTCGCCTACTATCCATCGCAGCGCACCTCGAATTCGCAGTTTCGCCGTATTCAGGTAAAAGTTTCGGGACCGCAGGATGCGCCGTCCTACCATGTGCGGCACCGGGCTGGCTACTATACAGGTCCGTCGGATTTCTGAAAGCCGGTTCCCATGAGATTTTCGAGTTAAGAAGAAAGAGAGTGCGCATGTCTGGTATTCTCCGAGATTGCCCAGAAAGCGTAGAGAATGGTTTTGGTTCCGCAAGTCATCCGCCAGGAGTATGCGGGTGATTCGATATTGCCGAGGGGTTGAGTTGAACGGCAATCTTCGTCCCCGTTGAGCGCTGATTTTCCAACTACTCTGAGCTGCTGGTAAACGTTGAAAGAATGTGAGAGAGGCTTAGTGAATATTGCGAATCCAAAGTTAACGATTTTGAACCGGAAGGCACCGCGCAGTTTGGCCGCAAGGATCGGCATGTTCGCGACGGCGATTCTTTTGTTGGCTTCGCCTTTTCTGCCGGCACAATCGACAATAGGTACCGGAAGCATCGTCGGCGTGGTGAACGATCCGTCGGAAGCGGTGGTCGCGGGCGCCAAGGTGACCTTCACGAGCAAGAGCACGGGTGCTGTGGTCCGCGTGACGACGTCGTCGGCTGGATTGTACTCGTCCGGTCCCATTCAAGCGGGAGAGTACGTTGTGCAGATAGAAGCCAAGGGATTCAACTTGGCGGATTTCACTGGCGTAGTTCAGATCGGAAAAATTACGAATGGCGACATAAAGCTGCAACTAGGCACGGAGCAGCCTGCGATACGGATGCCAACCAGCACGGTCATTCCTAATACCGAGCAGGGCATGTTGCAAGGCTCGCTTCGAGGCGATCAAGTTGAGCGCCTGCCTGTCGGCGGACGCGATCTCATCGATCTGGCTCAGCTTGAGCCCGGAGTGCAGATGCAGGATGCGGGCACGTTCGACGCGACCAAGAACGGCGTCTCAGCCGCTTCATTCCAAAGCCGCCTTGGCGGTTCGGCGCGCATTGCCGTCGATGGAGTCGATATCAACGATGAAATCGTCGGCGGGCCAACGCAGAATCTTCCTGCAAGCGCGATCCAGGAATTTCAAACGGTTCGTTCGTTGCCTGACCTCTCAACCGGCCTAACATCCTCCGGTGCGTTGAACGGCGCAACCCGATCTGGCGGCAATCAGATTTATGGAGAATTGTATGGACTATATCGCGGCGACCAGGGTGCCGCGTCGCTGCCAGGTTTTGGCATTTCATCTTTCCAGCGGGAGCAATTTGGCGGACGCGCTGGCGGGGCGATCATTAAAGATAAGTTTTTTGTCTTCGCCGATGCCGAACGCGTGAAACAGGATGTGACGAACCAGGAGCCATTTGCTTATCCCTTTGATGGATTGAATACGACCGTCGCCGAGCCTGATCGCGAGTTTGCGACTGACATACGGTTGGACTGGAACATCAAAGACAATCGGCGTGCGTTCTACCGGCTCAATTTTTTCCAGAGCAGCGACGTGCGCCCCGATGGTTCCGCCAGTTCCACGCAGCTATTCGGAA
Source organism: uncultured Acidobacteriaceae bacterium (assembly GCA_963771965.1). GTDB lineage: Bacteria > Acidobacteriota > Terriglobia > Terriglobales > Acidobacteriaceae > Sulfotelmatobacter. Next base: position 837,369 of record CAVYVM010000009.1, on the reverse strand, counting down.
ACGGTATCAACACCGAGACGCAAACCGTCGGAATTGATTTTCATACCGGCCTCTACGCGCACAGCTTTCGCGCCGAATATCTCAAGCTGCGCGACGCGATCGAAGACGCCACGAGCGATTTGAGTGACGTGAATAATCCGATCCCAGGGCTTGGCATCAACATTGGCGCATCCACAGCGGGGAATTGCGCGTTCAGCAACGGCGGCAATTATTGTGGCGGCCCGAGCTGGCTTGCGCCGCAGCGGACGGTTCAATCGAATGAAACAGCAAAATACGATGGCAGCCGGATTCTGCATGATCACCTCATCCGCTATGGGGCCGTGTTCAATCGCATTAGCGGCGGACGCTACGCAGCTTTCTCCGCGTTCCCCCAAGTAGGCACAACTTCAGATGGAACATCAGCCGATCCAACTTCCTACGCGGCGGATTGGGTGAGCCTGGGGAATGCGAGTGGCTTCTCAACTGCGCAGTCTGCGTTTAGTTTTCCGCCGGCGGACTAGGTCCGGACAATCAACTGCAGTTTTACGTCGGCGATGTCTGGAAGGCGACGCCGAAATTGAATTTGACATATGGCGTGCGCTACATGCACGACAGCAGCCGCCAGAACACCGGCCTGGGACCGTTGCCGGACCTGAATCAGTGGACGGCGGGATTGGGGAATCAGATTCGCGATCCGAAGTTGAATTTTGCACCGCAGTTTGGTTTTGTCTGGGATGCGAGCGGCACGGGCAAAAGCGTAGTCCGCGGCGGCGCTGGGCTGTACTATGAAAATCCGCTCTTGAACAATCTTGAGTTCGATACGCCGGCGCGCTTCAGCAAAGGAGTCTTCAACGACGCCCCAACGGTTTGTCAGGGAGGAATCGCCGATGACTTCGTCTGGCCCACAAGCCTCGTAGGAGTGACCTCCATTGCTGGGGGAGCGGCGACAGTTGTGGACACTCCAGCCGGGCTAGAGGCGAAGCCGACTTTCTGCGGGCAAACGATCTCCACGGTTGCTCCCGAAATTCTGGCGTTAAGCAGCGCTCTGCAGGCGGCGACGGCTGGGGCCTCCCGGTCGCAGCCGAACGCTAACTTCGTGGGCACGGCGTTATCGGCTCTGAGTCCAAATTACGCATTGTTTTATCCCGACTACCGCACTCCACGCTCGTGGCAGATGAACCTGGGCTTTCAGCAGGAAATTCGCCCCGGAACGGTGCTGAGTGTGGACTACGTTCGCGACGTTGGCGAGCACTCCTTAATTGGCGAAGATGTGAACCACAGCGGCGCCGCGCGCAGCTTCAACGAAGCGAATGCGCTGGCTGCGCGTGACGCCGCGCAGGTAGCCAACGGCTGTACTCCCGGTCTGAATCAAGCCACTTGCATGATCAAGGTATTGGGCCAGGCCGGCGCGCAGGCGGCCTATTCCTCGGCAGGATTGGATTCGAATGTTCAGGCGGTAGGCGGCGGACCGTGTTCCTATTGCGCTTTCCCAGGCTTTACTTCGATCAGCGGCAACCGCGGTGCGGTGGGCGGGCTCGACATGCTCTTTTCCGATGGCCACTCGCTCTACACCGGCGTGCAGATGAAACTGGTGACGCGGCTCGTCAAACCGGCGCAAGGCATCAATGCAGCGAACTTCCACGTTGCTTACTCAATCTCGAAATATATAAGCCAGGCGCAGGATCAGGACTTCATCAATCTAGCGACCAACAACGACCGGCCAACTCAATATACCGGACCGAACAGCCTCGATCACAGGCATCAGATTTCGTTTGGTGGAACTTTCGATATGCTGTTCGATGTGAAGCTGAGCATGATTGGGCACTTCTACAGCCCGCCGGCGCAAAACCTTGAACTCCCAGAGCTGACGAATGGCGGCGAAATTTTCGCTACCGATTGGTTGGGCACAGGACTTGGCGCGTCAGCGGCTCCCGAGCCTATCCCCGGAACTCAAATCGGCCAGTTCGAGCGGGGCACCGACATCACCAATTTGCGCAAAGTCATCACCACCTACAACCATACCTTTGCGGGAGGCCTCACGCCCGCGGGTGCGTGCCTGGCCGCAAACACGACCTTATGCCCAGGGTTGGTGGACGGTCCGCAGGTTTTGACCCAAGGCGATCTGAGTGCGCTCGGCTGGGTTATGCCCACGCTGAACGGCGTTGCCCCGCAAGCGGTGGGCATTCCGTGGCTCAAGTCGATGGACTTAAAAATATCGCGGTCCTTCACCGTGAAAGATAAAGTGACCATCGAGCCTAGCGCGGCCGTGTTCAACGTCTTCAACTTCTGGAACGCATTTCCGGCTGGCAACTTGCCCGGACCGTCGCTGCTTCCGGGCCAGAACGGTTTGTTAGCGCCAAATGTGGTGGGCGGTGTGGTTCCGGGCTCGAGCTTAACCCCGTTCCGCAACAGTTTTCAGTCGGGAACCTTCGCCCTGGGCGCGCCGCGTCAGTTTGAATTTGGATTGCGCGTCACCTTCTAGCCGAAGTAATCGCGTCACCGCTACGCTCTGCGCGGCTTGTGTACAATGCCACTATGCCTTTCCGCGCCCAGGGAAATCCCAACGCAGCGAAGCGTGGCCGGACGCCACCCCCAGAAGAGACCTTCGAGGAAGCCAACTTTCTCAAAGCTCTGGGGGAGAAGCAGAAGCAAGTCAGCGTTAAGCTGATGGATGGTCAGACCGTGAGTGGCTGGATCGAATATTACGACAAGCACATGGTCCGCCTGACGCGCCAGGGTGCGCCCAATCTTTTTATTTTTAAGCACGAGATCATGTACATCGCGGAAGACGGGAAGAAGTAGTCGCTTCGCATGCGCAGGATTTTGCTGAGACCCACGAACTAAGACCTGAGACCCCAACACGAGTGCCCGATAATCCCAACCAGAGCTTCCTCCCTGCCATGTCAGTGATTGCCCGCGAAGCGGGCGCTCTGCTGATGGAGTACTTTCACCAACATTTAAAGATCGAATATAAGGGCGAGGCCGACTTGGTCACGGCTGCGGACCGTGCCTCCGAGGCTTTGATCCGCGAACGTATCCGGCGGCGGTGGCCTTCGCATGATGTCCTGGGGGAAGAGCAGGGGCTCAACGACCAGAGCAGCGACTATCGCTGGTACGTCGATCCGCTCGATGGCACGACGAACTTTGCCCACGGATTTCCCGTCTTCTGTGTTTCGATGGCCCTGGAGCATCAGGCTGTGGACCAGCGTGTGTCCGGAAAACCAGCGAGCCGCATTGCCGCGGTGATTTACGATCCCACGCGCGATGAGCTATTTTCCGCCGAGCAGGGAAGAGGTGCACAACTCAATGGCAAGCCAATCCATGTTTCGCGAACTGCCGCGTTGAAGGAGAGCCTGCTGGCTACGGGTTTTCCCAGCCAGAAGCGGCATAAGAATCCGAATATTTATTTCTATCATCAAATTACTCTGCACACGCACGGTGTGCGGCGGGCGGGCTCCGCTGCGCTTGATTTGTGCAATGTTGCCTCTGGGCGCTTCGATGGCTTCTGGGAGTTCAACCTGAATCCATGGGATACGGCGGCGGGAGTTCTAATTGTGGAAGAGGCTGGCGGAAAAGTAACGCGGTTCGATGGATCGCAATTTGAACTGAACAGCCGTGAAACCGTGGCGTCAAATGCCCTGATCCACGACGCAATACTGCAGGAGTTTAAGGAAATCTTTGATGGACGAAATATGGAGCCCCTGCCGGATCCGCGAGAGTATAAGAAGAAGTAGAATTTTGTTCTGGCTGGATTGTGTGCTTTAGACGAAGTTCGAAGATTTCGAAAACGACGGCAGGAGGGCGAGGTGTTGAATATGAATCATAAGCGTCGCGTTCCAACCTCGGTTTTTTGCGCAGCACTGCTCATTCCCCTCATGTTGCGGGCTGGAGCGGCATCCTCATCTCCCGCTGCGCCCGATCCTTCTTACGTGGAGTCATTTGAGAAGTGGAAGGCCGAACAGATTGATGACCTGAAACAAAACTGGATACCGTTGGCCGGTCTGTACTGGCTAAAGCCGGGGACGAACACCTTCGGCAGCGACTCAGGGAACGCGGTCGTGTTTCCCAAAGGTGCGGCGCATGCTGGCGAGTTTGATCTGAATGGGAAAGACGTCACCGTTAAAGTCGCTCCGGATGCGCACGCGACGCTCGCTGGAAAACCTTTAACAGTTGCGACGCTGGATTCCGATGCCAAGGGACATGCCTCGGTGGTTGAGATGGGCACGCTGCAGTTCCACGCAATCGTGCGCGGCGAACGCGTAGGCATTCGCCTGAAGGATACCGACAGCGCGGCCGTGCACAATTTTCATGGGTTGATGTTTTATCCGCTCGACATGAATTACCGCGTGACCGCGACCTGGGTTCCGTCCGATGGAAAAAAGACAATCGATGTGCCGACTGTGTTGGGCGATACGAGTTCGACGCCGGTGTCGGGTACCGTTGTATTTAAAATCAACGGACAAGAGGTGCGGCTTACCGACCTGCGCGGCGATCCATCGAAGGGGCTTTTCTTCGTTTTCAACGATCCGACGGCGAAGAGCGATACCTACCCAGGCGGACGTTTTCTCGAAACCGATCCCGTGGTAAACGGCAGCGTAGTGCTCGACTTCAACCGGGCCTACAACCCCCCGTGCGCGGTCACGCCCTATGCGACCTGTCCTTTGGCGCCGAAGGAAAATCGCCTCACGATAGCGATCCCTGCGGGCGAGAAGTTTGACAAAGCTGCGCACGCGCATCATTAGCGCGGCGGAGCGCCCGTCATAGATGTCAGTCCACGATTGAATGGCCGGGTTTACAATAGCAAGGGACTGGCCCAGCCCCTTCCGACCGTCCCATTTATCACGTACTCAATTCCTCGACGCTCAAGGCGGACCGTGATTAACCCTCTCTTGGAACGCAAAATCGAAAAGCGGCCGGACAAAGTTCGGCTGCAGGGACGCATCCTTTTTCTCACCGAAGACCCCGAACTCATCAAGCGGCAACTCGCCGGCGAAGACTTGCCGTGGGATACGAAAAATGCGGCGAACAATCCCAAACTGCGCGACGATATTTCGACCGACGAAATTACTCCGGCGCACTACTGCTTCTACTTCGACGAGACGCTGGGCGAGATTCCTTATCTCGGTTTGAAATGCGGGGACGTGACGCCGATTGGGCGCAGCGACGTGAAGCGAGGTGGATTTGTGTGCGCGGTGAGCGGCAAACGGCGCGGCAAAGGCTCCAGCCGCGAACAGTCGCCTTACGCCGAGATGTGCGCCGGCGTTCAGGTGGTGATCGCGGAAAATATCGAGCGTATTTACAAACAGAATTGCCAGAACCTTGGACTGCTGACCTCGACTGATTTTTCGCTGATCGACAAGATTCGCAGCGGAGAAGAGATTGCGCTGAATGAGTTCACTGCGGGTGAGGATGAGATCACGCGTCAGGTAATCGAGTACGGCGGATTGTTCCCCTTCAACGTGGCGCGAATGCAGAAGAAGGTCTTCCTGCCGCCGATTAAGACGGCGCGTCGCCCTATGACAGTGGCGGAGAAAATCTTCGCCCGGCACATGATCAACGACAAGGGCGAGGTTGGCGTGGAGAGCGTAAAGCCCGGAGATACCGGCTTTGCGAAGGCTGACCTTCGCTTCAGTCACGAGTACGTCACACCGATGGCGGCTATTTTCTTCGAGCGCTATGTCGGCAAGGAAGCGAAGGTGAACGACGCTTCCAGCATTATTTTCTTCCGTGACCACCTTACGTTTCTCGATGAAGTGATCTCGGAGGAAAAGAAGAAAATCGGCCTGCTCGATCTTGCCACCCAGCTCAAGCTCAAGCAGCAGGATTTCGCGGTGAAGCAGGGAATCAAACTGCACGGAGAATTGAAAGACCGCAAAGGCTCTGAGGGCATTTGCCACTCCATTGTTTTGGAGAGTTACGCTCTGCCCGGGCAGTTGAACATTGGCTCCGACTCGCACACGCCCCACGTAGGCGCAATCGGCTGCGTTGCTTTTGGCATTGGCACCACCGACGTCTTCAACAGCTGGATCACAAAAGACGTGCGCGTCAAAGTGCCGGAGTCGGTGAGGATTGTGATCCGCGGCAAGAAGCACGAGAACGTTACCGCTAAAGATTTCATCCTGAAAATTCTCAGCCTCGACTATGTCCGCAGCGGCAAGGCGCTGGCGAAGGTCATGGAATATGCCGGTGAGGCGATTGAAGAACTTAGCGTGGATGAGCGTGCCACCATGACCAACATGGCAGCCGAGATCGGCGGATTCACCGGCATCGTCGCTCCGGATAAGAAGGCGGTCGAGTTCCTGGTCGAGCGGCGCGGCATGGACCGTGCCAAAGCTGAGAGCATGATGCAAGGCTTGTACAGCGACCCCGATGCGCAATATGCGCATGTGATCGAGCTCGACGCAGCTGACATTACCCCGATGGTGGCGACGCCGGGCGATCCAGGCAACGGAAAATATGTTCGCGAGCTGAATACGCCGGTGCCGATTGAGATCGCTTACGGCGGTACTTGCACGGCAGGCAAGAACGAAGACATGGATATGTACGCCGCGGTGCTGGCCGATGCTCTCAAGCACGGCAAGCGCGTCGCGGACTCCGTGCAGTTCTATATTCAGTTTGGATCGCAGGAAACGCGCGAGTATTGCCTGCGCAAAGGTTACCTCGACGTGTTTCAAAAGGCTGGAGCGCGTGTGATTGAGCCGAGTTGCGGAGCCTGCATCAACGCTGGACCGGGAGTTTCCACGCGCGTCGACCAGGTGGTGATCAGCGCGCAGAATCGCAACTTCCCCGGTCGTAGCGGTCCGGGCCAGATGTATCTGGCTTCGCCGTTCACGGTCGCGGCGAGCGCCGTGGCTGGGTACATCGTGGAGTATGAGCCTAGTGAAGCGTTGGTCTGCGCGACTAACTGAGTTGTTCGGAGTTATTCGGCCCCTTCGTCAGATCCTCCAGGCCATTCGCAAGCTCGGTAGTATGGCGGATCACGCCCTCGTACTCGCGTTCGAGACTATCCAAGACGGACACGACCTGGTTTTGGGCGCCGATGAAGTCAGCGGTGGCCTTAGGCGAGGACTTGATCGTATCTCGGAAGGAGCCAACCAGTTCCTTTCCTTTGAACAGCTGATTCTTCAGCTCCCTCATAGGGGCCACAACAGCTCTGATCCTGTCGGCCTGATTCCCCAATGCGCCAGACATTGTAGCGGCGCGAGCCAACGCACTCGTAGCCTGCCGATACAAATTGCCAAAAAGCGGAATATCGGCTGCCGTCCTGGCGCTGAAATCCCGCATGTCCCCGGCTAAGGCGTTCGTAACCCGCTTCGAGTGTCTGACCCTAGAAGAGAGGTCCAAGAGCTGGCCGCGATTTAAATCCGCTGTCCTCTCCTGCAGCTTTTGGCCCAATGTCTGTACGGCATTCGTCATTCTGTCTAGGACATCACCCATCGAAGAGAAGTTGTCCTCGAAGTCTTCGAACAGGTCGAGAACCCCCCTTTCCTCTAGAGAGCTTGGTTGGCCCGTGGGTGTCTGGTCCGCGGAGGGCACCGGGCGCGGCAATGCTTCCGCGCCCCACTCTCGTCCCCATGTCTGAAGTTGTCGCGTCAGGTGAACGCGCACCAAATCCACGAATTGGTCGGGGGTCTGGTAGGTCCAGAAGAGCGAGCCCAAACTGCTCAGCTCCTTTCTGAACCGCTGTACCTTCAAGAGTTGCTCCGCATCGATCTGCGAGGGCGAGACCCGATCATCCTTGAAGTAGAACATGATCCTGAGAGTCGAGGGGTCGTGCAGATACCGTTGGTACGCTCGTTGAAACTCATGCTCGGTGCCAGATTCTGCATCGCTCGTCGGAGTTCCGAAGCGAGTTCCTAGAATGCCTATGAAAATGTCATAGTCATCACCGATTTGCCGATCAATGAGTGCCTGGGGTTCGGCTCCCACACTCGGGAAAGCATTCGTCTCCCATCGAAGGAGTTCGAGCCTTAGGCCGAGCGAATTACCCAGAGTGAGGTTCAGCTCTCTGACAACTCCGTCCAACGCCCCCCTTTCCTCCGATAGGTCGGACGGAGACGACAAGAAAATTCGAATGATCTGTGCAACGACGGCCATCGGTTCCCAATTATGCAACACAATTCTACAACCCAATCGTCTGCAGCGGCATGAACGTATGCCCAGCCCCGGAGCGCTTGAGCATTCGACCTAGTTAGGGTAAGCGGCGGGTTCTTGATGGCTTGGACAACCATCAGGCCAGCGGCCTAGGCTCGGATAACGGGTCGTCCTAGAGCGAACCTCTGCAAATGGCTGAATTCAGGCAGAGTGGCCGAAATCAGCCACTCCCCCACCTGCAACTTTTCTCCGCTTTCCGAGTTCAAATACATAGGCAGTTAGATTGAAATAGAATCTGAAGGCCGGCAGATCCTGGGGGGAACGGCGGATCTGAGACAAGGGGGATCACATGCGGTATATGAAATATTTGGCTTTGGTTGCGGTGCTGATGCTGCCGCTGGCTTACGCGCAGCCTTCTCAGGCACAGGTCGCGGTCGGTATTGGAGTTGGCGGGCCGCCGGTATGCGACTACGGTTATTACGGATATGCACCTTACGCTTGCGCTCCTTACGGGTACTACGGGCCCAGTTGGTTTTCCGGCGGGGTATTCATCGGCGCCGGTCCGTGGTATGGCTGGGGACGCCCGTGGGGCTGGGGCGGCTGGGGCTACGGTCGCGGCTTCTATGGACGCGGAGGCTGGGGCTATGGTCGCGGCTTCTATGGTGGACGAGGCTTCGGTGGACGAGGCTTCGTAGGTGCGCGCGGCTTCGCGCGTGGCCCGGCTGGCGGGTTCCACGGTAACGGCGGCGGCGGATTTCACGGCGCGGCGGGTGGCGGCTTCCATGGCGGCGGAGGCGGTGGGTTCCACGGCGGGGGCGGTGGACACGCCGGCGGCGGGCACCGGTAAGATTCTCTGATCCACGCCTCCAGTTATACGGTCAAAACGGCCGGCAGCAAACCAGCTGCTGGCCGTTTCCTTTTTTTAGGATCTCAAGGATCTAGATCTGAACCCGGCAATTTAGCTTGTATCGCGGCTTCGCATTTCTTGCTAGAATGTGCGGTTCGTGGGAGAGAACTGCGACGGCGTAGTAAAATATTGATATAGATTTTAGGAGACTCACACCCTTATGACCTACGTGATTGCTGAGCCTTGCATTAACACCAAAGACACTGCATGCGTGGATGCGTGTCCGGTGGATTGTATCCATCCGAAGAAAGACGATCCCAAGCACGCGGCAGAACCTTTGCTCTATATCGATCCAGTAGAATGTATCGACTGCGGAGCGTGCGTGCCGGTGTGCCCGGTGTCTGCCATTTTCGCGCTCGACGATCTGCCGGAGAAGTGGAACGAATTTACGGCGAAGAACGCGGCGTACTTCGGTCGATAACGGATCGGCTGACCGGTCTTTGGTAGCTGTTCGATTCTTTAAGGGGCGCGACGCCGTATGGCGTGCGCCCTTTTCCGTTCGCGCTAGGATCGGGCAATCTTAAGTTCCTTCGATTCGGCTGGCATCATCCCCTCGTATCCGCCTACGGAATCCGCTGTATTGTGCCACTCGAGACCAAGAGCTACTCTCACTTTGTAAGTTCCTAGTGGTTGAGGCGGTCATGGGTTAGTGTGCGATGCAGGTCGCACGTTCGGGCCCTCACGATCGCCTTTTTGTTGCTCCTTACCCACCTCGAAATCCGGTTCGCCTTTTCCGACATTGCAATCTGTCCTTTACAATCCATCCATTGTTTCATCCGAATTCTTTTCGGATTGAACCTGTCGGGTTTCTATGGCGCTTAAGGAAACGGAAGCGATCGTCATCCGCACGTATCCGCTGCGAGAAGCTGATTTATTGGTCACGCTGTTCACACGCGCGGAGGGCAAAGTGCGCGGAGTGGCGCGGTCGGCGAAGAAGTCGAAGCGGCGCTTTGGTGGCGCACTCGAGCCGCTGACTTACGTGCGGGCATTTTATGAAGATCGCGAGCGGCAGGAACTTGTCCGGTTGGATGCGTGCGAAGTGCTGGAATCTCCGCTGGCTTCCGAAGTCAGTTACGCGCGGGCGGTGGCGCTGGCGCACGTGGCTGAGTTGCTGGATGAGTTGCTGCCCGACCGCGAAGCCAACGACGCCATCTTTCGCCTCACGCTCTCGGTGCTGCACGTCATGACCGGTTCCGATGTATGGATGCCGGTCACTTATTTTGAACTGTGGCTGACGCGGCTGGTCGGCTTTTTGCCGGAGTTGACGGAGTGCGTCGTCTGCGGCAGAAGTCTAAACGGCAGCCGCGCCTATTTTCACGCACTGGCCGACGGCTTGATGTGCGTCGATGACAAGCGCCTGGCGTCGTCAGAGATTTCGAGCGAATCGCGGTCGCTCGCCGCGCAGATGTTTCGTGCGCCGGTAGAGAATTTTATCGGGTCGCCATGGCCCAAGGCGCAGGCAGCCGATCTGCGGAAACTTCTAATTCAGATTTTGCAGCGGCATATTGAGAAGAAGTTGGTGACGGCGGGGATGCTCGAGAAGGGAAGCTTCTAGTGCCCTCTGGCAAACGGCCACGACGCTTGCGCTTCATTAATGGTTGCTACAAGACGGGTTCTTCCATTGCAATCAGTAATTAGCCTTGAGGTTCCAGAACGATCCTGAATCCATCTAGTCCCAATTCGCAACGTTCTAGGAAGCAGCGTGTCGAAATCACGCAGGTATCAGTTTTCTTGAGAGAACGTCCCTCAACGCCCAGTTGTCCACTATCAGCTCCGCCACCACGTGTTTCAGCTTCTGGTTCTCGTCTTCCAGTTGCTTTAGCTTCTCTGCGTCGCCGTTTTCCCTCTCGCCGTACTTCGCCTTCCATCGGTGGTAGGTCTGCTCTGTAATTCCGTGCTGACGGCACAAATCCGCCGTCGTTAACCCGGGCTCCCGTTGCGTCAAGATCGAGATGATCTGTTCTTCGCTGTATCGTGCGCCTTTCATGGACGTTTCCTCCTCCCTGGCTTTGGAAAGACTCTCATGCCTGCTCGGCGAACCATTTTCCGAATGGACTCGATGGTGATCAACCCCAAGCTGAAGCCAGCCTTCCGCCAAACCTTTCGCGGCGCGAGTCCATAAAATTTCAACACCTGCTTCGCGTAAGGCAAAGTAATTTCCGCGCCCCTCACCCCAAAATACACAACCAGCCAGTCCAGCACGACCTCGCGCACGTTGGAGGGAGTATTCTGCGCCACGTAAAGCGCGACGTCAGCCGGGATGGCGGCTTTTAGCTGCTCTAGGGTGATTTCTAGCCGCTCCGCCTTCTTCTGCGAGATGGCCACTTTGGTCTCGAGATCCGGCGGCTGAATGGCTTTGACCGTTTCTTGCTTGCGTTCCATAGTCAGAGCCATGTTGTAAGCCGCAAACAGGAAACCCACACAGCAAAGGAGTTTCCCGACCTTGCCGGGCACTTCGTTGACATGGCTTTGCCATTCCTCCCCGAACCGTTCGCGCTGGCTCCGGGGCAGCCATGCGACCGCGAGCTTGATGAGACTGCGAGTGATCGAAAAGCCCACTGCCCGATCTCCTCTGCCATTATCCTCGACAGGGCCTGCCATCAGCACTCACGCAAATAATTCCAAAGCCGCAGTCAGCGCCATGCGAAGTCCTTGAACGGAAGGGTAATCTCTCTAACGGCGAGTTGTGCCTTCTCGATGCCGACGTCCGTGATCCGGTACAGCCGACGGCGCGGTCTTCCCATCTTGTGAGGGTCCCCAACCTCCCAGCTGCTTTCCGCCCAGCCTGCCTCCTCGAGTCGCATGAGGATCGGGTAGAGAGTCCCTGATGCGAGATTGGTCATGCGACCGATCTCTGCGCCCGATATCTCGCCCTGCGTTTCCGACATCAGGATCGCTAGGACTTTTAGAGTTTGAGAGGTGATGCGTAGTTGACCGGCACCCATAGTAGACAATCTATATAGGGTGGAACAAAAAGTCAAAGGTTTCGGACTGCCTTTTTTTGGCGTCGGCTATGTCTCTGCTGGTCGCACTGTTGATCATTGCGCTGGCCTGCTAGAACCCGTTAGCTGACGCTTCCCGCGAATTCTGAAGCCTGGCTAGTTTGTGAGTTGCTTTTCCTTAGGCAGCGCCGCATTGATGACGTCTAACTTCTGGAATCCGTCTTTGATCACCGTTGTTCTGATATTGTCTTTCGTCACCGCCACGCCTTTCATCATGATGGCAGGAACGTTTTTCTTGCCGTTGTAGGCCATTCGATCCTCGCGGATCTCTTCGCCCCTCATCAGGCGAACAGCTTCATCGGCGGCCAGCGCGGCTTGGTTCGGGATTGATTTGTAAACCGTCATGCTCTGGCTGCCCTCGATGATGTGTATGATCGCCAGCAGATCCGCATCTTGTCCGGAGACCGGTACCTTGCCCTCGAGCTTATGTTCTTGAAGCGCCTGAATCGCGCCTCCTGCCAACCCATCACTAGAGGCAAGAACGGCAGCGACGTTCCCTTTGGAAGAATTAAGAGCATCCAGCATGTGGAGATATGCTTCTTCGGGCTTCCAGTCCTTGGCGTAGCCGTCTGCGATCACTTTGATCTTGCCCTGATCGATATACTGCTGCAATATTCTCATCTGCGCGTCGTGCAGAATCTTTGCGTTCGCATCAGTTGGAGAACCCTCGATCAGGACGTAATTTCCTCTGGGCGCAACAGTTATTAGATATTCTGCCTGCATCCTGCCGATCTCAACTGGGTCAAAGCTTATGTAGAGATCTACGTCGCTGTTCAGCACGAGGCGATCGTAGCTGATGACCTTCACGTGCGCGGCCTTCGCCGCATCCACAATCCTGCTGGCTTTCGCCGTATCGTGCGGCAGCAGGATCAATACCTGGATGCCTGCCTTGATCATCTCCGTCACCTGGCGAAATTGAACATCGTCGTCCCCCTTGGCATCCGCCCAAACCGTCTTCACGCCCAGTTGCTGCGCGCGGGCTTGAAAGGAGTCGAGGTCGGTCTGCCAACGCTCTCCTTTTACCGCTTCCAGGGAAAAACCTATTTTTGGTTGCTCAACACTCTGCGCCGGCAGAGCCTCTACGGAGATCAAGGCAAAGATCAAGGCGAACATCACGGACACAAATACCTGTGCGGCAATATTTTTCATCGCGAGTCACTTTCTGCCCTTAGGATTTGCCTTAATTATGCTTAAAAATTAATAGAACAATGGTCTCTAATCGTTGATTCGAGAGTACTTCAGTAACGCGGCGTAGTCTGCTGGTGCCCCTCAAAGTTGACCAGATCATTTATGGCAAGAGGTTTTAAGGTGTCCCGAGCCGCTAGCTGACGGCTGCCGTGCCGTTCCGTTACAATCACAGATTAGCGTTCCAGCGTGCGGATAAACTGTGCCCCCAGCCAAACCCAATTCGCTCACGTTCCAGGAACTTATCCTGCGTCTGCAGGCGTTTTGGGCGGAGCGTGGGTGCGTGTTGCAGCAGCCCTACGATGTCGAAGTCGGCGCGGGGACGATGGCGCCGGAGACGTTTCTGCGCGTGTTAGGGCCGAAGTCTTACAAAGTTGCGTATGTGCAGCCTTCGCGGCGTCCGGCGGACGGGCGGTATGGGGAGAATCCCAATCGCCTGTTCAAGCACATGCAGTTGCAGGTGATCCTGAAACCTCCGCCGGAAAATGTGCAGGAGCTGTATCTGGAGTCGTTGGCCGCGATTGGGATCGACCTGCGGCAGCACGACATCAAGTTCGAGGAAGATAACTGGGAAGCTCCGACGCTGAGCGCGTGGGGCGTGGGCTGGCAGGTGATGCTCGATGGCCTGGAAATCACACAGTTCACTTATTTCCAGCAGTGCGGAGGCATAGATCTGTTTCCGATCTCGGCCGAGCTGACCTACGGGCTGGAGCGCATCGCAGCGTTCTTGCAGGATGTGGATTCGATTTACGACATCGTCTGGGCGCGCGATCCTGAAACTGGAGATGCCACGACGTATGGCGATGTGCGGTTGGCGGATGAGTTGCAATTTTCCGTGTACAACTTTGAAGCTGCGGACGTCGAGAAGACTTGGAAGCACTTCGATCTGTACGAAGCAGAGTGCCAGGCGCTGATCGGGAATTACTCAGCACTGGCAAAAGATAAAGTTGCAGGCGATGGTATCGCGCGGGAGAAATCGCCGGCTCCGTTGCTCGCCGCGTACGACCTGTGTCTGAAGTGTTCGCATCTGTTTAACATTCTCGATGCGCGCGGAGCGATTTCGGTGACCGAGCGCGTGGGTGTGATTGCGCGCGTGCGAGCGTTGGCGGTCGGCATTGCGAAGGCTTGGGTGGATCAGCAGAAGGGCGAGGCTACGCCTGAAACTCCCGATGGGCCTGCCCCCGCCAGAAAGAAGAAATCGGAAAACGAAAAGTTGGCGCCAGTCGGTTCGTAAGCGCCTGTAGCCACCAAGGTATTCTAGGAACACCAAGCAGGTCATGCCAGATTTTCTACTAGAGATCGGATGCGAAGAGATTCCGGCGCGCATGATAACCGCGGCCGAAGGCAGTCTGTCCACGATTGCGGGACACACCTTGAAGCTCGCGCACCTCCTCGCTTCCGGGATGCACACGAGCTCCTTGAGCACACCACGACGGCTGGCGGTGATGGTCTCAGGTATTCCCGCAGCGCAGCCCGACGTAACAGAGCGAATTGTCGGTCCGGCAGCAACCGTCGCTTATAAGGATGGTCAGCCCACGCAAGCAGCGCACGGCTTTGCGAAGAAAGCTGGCATTGACATCTCGCAACTCGAAATCGTCAGCACCCACAAGGGAGACTGCATCGTGGCGAAGATTACGAAGAAGGGACGAAACGCTGTCGATGCGCTGGCCGAAAATCTTCCCAAAGGACTGGCATCGATTTACTGGCCGAAGAATATGTACTGGCGCGAGCCGAACGAAAGGTTTGTGCGGCCGGTGCGCTGGCTAGTAGCGATGCTCGATGGGGAAGTAATTCCGCTGGAGTTCGACGGCATCCGTGCCGGGAACCAGTCGCGAGGTCACAGAATTTTGAGTCACGGCGCGGTCACGGTTCCGCACGCGGGACGCGAGTATTTCGTGAATTCGCTACGGGCGGCAAAGGTATTGGATTACAGCGAACGGAAGGTCAAGATTGTTGAGGCCCTAGACCGCGCAGCAGGCACGATCACCGGGGCACGCTCCCGTAAAGACGCAGGCTATGAGGATCTGCTCGATACCGTCATCAATCTGACAGAGTTTCCCTCCGTGATTCTTGGCGGCTTCGATCCGCTGTTCCTGGCGCTGCCGGAAGAAGTACTGGTCACCGTGATGCGCGATCACCAAAAATATTTTGCCGTCGAAGATGCCGCTGGCAAACTGCTGCCGCATTTTCTGGCAGTGCTGAATACCGATGGCGATCCCCAGGGACTGATCCGGCACGGCAACGAGCGCGTGCTGCGGGCGCGCTTCAACGACGCGCGATTTTTCTGGCAGACGGATCAGAAAAAATCGCTGCTCGATCGGTTCGATGCGCTGCGCCACGTCACCTTCCAGAAGGATTTAGGCAGCTACTACGAAAAGACGCGGCGGGTGCAGCGTTTGTGCAGTTGGCTGTGCGAAATCGTCAAACAGGGCGGCATCGCGGTGCGCGCGGGCGTAGTCCACAAAGCGGCCTGCCTGGCGAAAACCGACCTGACCACAGAGTTGGTCAAGGAATTCACTGAACTGCAGGGAATCGTGGGCGGGCTCTATGCGCGCGTGCAGCCACTCGATCCAAGCCTGCCTGAATCGACGCGATTTGCCATCGCGGACGCGATCTACGATCACTACAAGCCTGAGTCGACCGAAGATGAGGTGCCGCGGTCGATCGAAGGTGCAGTGCTTTCGGTCGGCGACAAGGCGGATACGATTGCCGGCATGTTCGCTCTCGGCCTTGTTCCCAGCGGATCGAAGGATCCTTTTGCGTTGCGGCGGCAGGCGAACGCGATCGTGAAAGTGATCGACAAGTACAAGCTGCCGTTCCGTCTTAGTGACTTGATGCGGGATGCACGCGCAGGCTACCAGGGATCGGAAGCGGAGAAGAAGTTTGTCGATGACGAGAAGTTCAACGAGTCCGTGCGAATATTTTTCCGCGAGCGCCTGGAGTTTTATCTGAAGGATGTGTGCGGATATGCCTACGACGGGGTGAAGGCGGTTTTGGCAGCCGACGCTGAGGATGTGGTGGATGCGCTGGCACGGATCGAAGCATTGAGCAATGTGCGCGACTCGGCGGAATACACATTCGTCTATTTTGAAGCTATCTCATCAGCCTTCAGGCGCATGAAGAATATTCTCAACCAAGCGGCTGAAAAGAAATTACGTATTGCGGAGCGTGTCGATTCAGCCATATTGCAGTTGGGAGCCGAAAAAGAGCTAGCGCGGGTGATCGAACAGACCGCAAAATCGGTTAAGAGGAGTCGCGCGGCCCGGGACTATGATGAGGCGTTGCGCGAGATCGCGGAGCTAAGACCCTTGATCGACAACTTTTTCGACGACGTTATGGTCATGGTGGACGACGATAATCTCCGAGCCAACCGCTTGGCGCTGTTGCGGACCGTGGTCAAAGAATTCTCCACCATCGCAGACTTTTCCGAGATGGTGACCGAAAGCAGAGCAGCATGACTTCTCGAAAGTGCAAATTTAGATAAACAGCCTGCCGGCCTACGCCGGCGCTAAGAACAAAGAGAATCGAATCACAAAGGACTAATCATAATGGCGACAATTACCCTCCCTGAAGCGGGCGTGCAGGAAAGCAAGAAGACCTCAACCAAGTACGTTTATTTTTTCGGTGGCGGCAAAGCCGATGGCGATGGCAAGATGAAGGACACTCTCGGTGGCAAGGGTGCCGGCCTCGCAGAGATGACCAATGCTGGTTTGCCCGTGCCTCCGGGATTCACCATTCAGACCGAAGCTTGCCGTGAGTATATGCGACAAGGTGCTGCGTCAAGAGATGTCGATCGCCAAATGGACGAGGCGCTGGCCAAACTCGAAGCTTTGCAGGGGCAGAAGCTGGGAACAGGCGAGAATCCGCTGCTGGTAAGCGTCCGCTCCGGCGCGAAGTTTTCCATGCCGGGGATGATGGATACGATTTTGAATCTCGGTTTGAATGATAGGAGCGTGGAGGCGCTAGCCAAGCGGAGCGACAATCCACGGTTCGCCGCCGATTCTTACCGGCGGCTGATCCAGATGTTTGGCAACGTCGTCCTCGAGATTCCGAAGTCTGCATTTGACGAAGTTTTCGACGCGAAGAAGAAACAGAAGAAAGCCAAGCTGGACACCGAACTCGATGCCAAGGCGCTGAAGGAAGTAATCGAAGAATATAAGAAGGTCGTAAAGAAACACGCCAAGCGCGACTTCCCGCAGGATCCGCATGAGCAGTTAGTCATGGCGCGCGACGCGGTGTTTCGCTCATGGCAGAACGATCGTGCGAAGCACTACCGCCGCATCAACAACATCGACGACATGCTCGGCACGGCGGTGAATGTGCAAGCCATGGTCTACGGCAACCTCGGCGACACCAGCGGCACGGGTGTGGGCTTCACGCGCAATCCCGCGACCGGTGCGAAGGAATTCTACGGCGAATTTCTCATGAACGCGCAGGGCGAAGATGTGGTCTCGGGCGTTCGCACTCCTGTCCATATTTCTGAGCTGCATAAGATCATGCCGCAG
Source organism: uncultured Acidobacteriaceae bacterium (assembly GCA_963771965.1). GTDB lineage: Bacteria > Acidobacteriota > Terriglobia > Terriglobales > Acidobacteriaceae > Sulfotelmatobacter. Next base: position 819,697 of record CAVYVM010000009.1, on the reverse strand, counting down.
GTTTACGACCAACTGCGCGACATCACGACGCGCCTCGAGAAGCACTATCGCGATATGCAGGATTTCGAGTTCACCATCCAGGATGGCAAGCTCTACATGCTGCAAACGCGCAATGGCAAGCGCACCGGCTGGGCCGCAGTGCGGGTTGCGATCCAGATGGTGGAAGAAGGATTGATCACAAAAGAAGATGCTATCTTCCGCGTGGAACCGAATCAGCTTTACGATTTTCTGGTGCCGAGGCTGGACGAGAAGAGCACGAAGGTGGAAGTGCTGGCGACGGGATTGCCTGCATCTCCGGGTGCTGCGGTCGGACAAATCGTCTTTACGGCGGAGGAAGCTGTCAAGAAAGCGGGACATGGAGCGAAGAAAAACCCGGTGATTCTGGTGCGCGCGGAAACTACTCCCGAAGATATTCAGGGGATGGAAGTGGCGGCCGGCATTCTGACGTCGCGCGGTGGCATGACCAGTCACGCCGCTGTTGTCACGCGTGGAATGGGAAAGTGCTGCGTCGCCGGCGCGGGCGACATTCAAGTGGATGAGCGTGCCAAACAAATGCGGGTCAAAGGGCAAGTGTTCAAAGAAGGCGACTGGATTTCGCTCGATGGTACCAGTGGTCGTGTGATCAAGGGCAAGCTCAATACTCTTGACCCGTCCACCGACGATGCTGACTTGCAAAAACTGTTGGGCTGGGCAGAGCCATTCCGGAAAATCGGCGTACGCGCGAACGCTGACATACCGCGAGATGCGGTTCAGGCGAAAACGTTTGGCGCTGAAGGCATCGGACTGTGCCGCACCGAGCACATGTTTTTTGCCGCCGATCGCATCCCGCACATGCGTGCCATGATTCTCGCCGACAACGAAAAAGACCGGCGCACGGCGCTCAAGAAGCTGCTGCCGATGCAGCGGGCAGACTTTATTGGTCTGCTCGAAGCTATGGACGGGCTGCCGGTGACGATTCGCCTGCTCGATCCGCCGCTGCACGAGTTCCTGCCCAAGCGCGAGAAGTTGATGGTCGACATCGCCAGCCTGGCCAGTGCAACCACTAAACAGAAAAAAGATCTGATCGAGGAATACCGCGAGTACGGAGTGAAGGGGGCCGGTGACTTGAAAAAAGTCCTTTCCGGCCTGTTGGCGCGCGTGGAGGACTTGCATGAATTCAATCCCATGCTTGGTCATCGCGGATGCCGCTTGGGCATCACCTATCCGGAGATCACGGAGATGCAGGCGCGGGCCATTATTGAAGCGGCAGTCGCCGTCGAGAAGAAAGGAATCAAGACCCACGCCGAGGTGATGATTCCCTTAATTAGCACCGTAAAGGAAATGGCGAATCAAGGAGCGATTGTCCGGCGCGTGGCGGAAGAAGTTTTCAAAGAGAAGGGAAGGCACGTGCATTACCTGGTCGGCACAATGATTGAGTTGCCGCGGGCGTGTTTGGTTGCGGATGAGATTGCAAAGGAAGCAGAGTTTTTCTCATTCGGCACGAATGACCTCACACAGACGGCGTTCGGATTTTCCCGCGACGACGTGAACAAAATTCTGCCCACCTATCTTGCGGAAGGAATCCTGAAGCAGGATCCGTTTGCCGCGATTGACCAAGACGGTGTCGGCGAGCTGGTACGGATGGGAATCGAACGCGGGCGAAAGACACGTCCTAAGCTGGAAGTTGGAATCTGCGGCGAGCACGGCGGCGATCCATCGTCCGTGGAGTTCTGCCATCGGGTAGGAATGGATTACGTTTCTTGCTCTCCGTTCCGCGTGCTGACAGCGCGCTTAGCGGCAGCGCAGGCGGGAGCTTCGGATAAGTTGAAAATCGAGGGCGGAAGAACGAAATAACATTTCAGCGAGCCCAGACGCTTTATTACACTCGCTGCAGCCTTGCGATCAACTTTTGGGCGAGACTCTCTTCGGACTCGGACCAGAGCAATCGCGCGCTGGTCCCGCTATTTTTTTTGACGTTCTTCGAGAACTCCACCAGCTTTGCGACATTCTCGCGAATTTTCTCGCTCGTTTGTTCGCTGAGAGAGGTCTCGGGCTGCAGGAAAAAAGAGTCTGATCCGAAATCCACCTCGACGTGCCCGGTTTGCTGATAAGCTCCGTCGTCGAATTCTTCCCCCTGAACAATGAACTTCACGAGCGCAGGCTCCAGCACCCAATTCTCCTTCGTCAGGTCGGGCGTCCACAGGTCCCAGTAGCCTTCGAAAACATACGCGTAGTCCTCGTGAACCGTTTCAGCGGCGAGCAGTGCAGCTTGGCCGGGATCGATTCCCAGTGGAAAGCGCCGCTCCAAAACGGTAGCCTCGTTCCATGAAACAGGATGAAGAGCGAAGTGGGTGATGCCAGGACGGTGAGCCGAGAAAGGGAACTGCTGCAATATGGCAAACGCATGCGACAACATTTCCGGGCCGGAAAAATCCGGGAACCAAAGACTGAGATAGAGCGGATCAGGCACATTTGCCTCGATAGCCGGCGCAGCTTACCTCTGCGCCGTTGTCCGTAAATTCTAAATTGTTCCGAGATTGTGGGAAAGTGACGACGTACTCACCGAGCTCACAGCTAGGAATCGATGGTTAGTTCTTTGAGATCTTTACGAGTTGCAACTTTCGATTTGCGATTGCAGCGGATGCTATTTGCTCCTCAGTGTTTTGACAGGGCGGTAGGGGATTGTTACGATCAATGGTGCCTCAGGCGCCCTGCCTCACATCCGTCCCCGTCGTCTAGCCTGGCCTAGGACATCGCCCTTTCACGGCGGTAACACGGGTTCAAATCCCGTCGGGGACGCCAACAAAATAAAAGCCTTCCGCAACACCACCGCTTTTCTTCATGATCCAATTTGATCCACTTAGGCCGGTTTGATCTCCAAAACCGCGCCCTTCCGCACCAGCTTTACCAGATTGCTCTGCGCCTCGCGCTTCTGTGGACCGACTGCCTGCATGTAAACGTCGGTCGTGACTTTCAGACTCGCATGGCGCAGCAGTTCCTGTACGACCTTGGGATTCTCTCCGTTCGCGTTCAAGAGCGTCCCAAAAGTGTGCCGAAAGGTGTGATAGGAAACTTGCTTCGTCACCTTGGCACGCTGCAAAGCCGGCTTGCCATAATATCGCCACAACGTTCCAGGCCAATAAGGCTGTCGGCCTTTCATGTGCGGCGAGGCAAATACCCAATCGCCTGGACTTGGGTACGGAGAAAGGTGTCTCCATGCCCACAGCGACTCGGCGGTTTGCGCATCTAGCGGAACGTCCTTCAGTGAAGCTTCCGTTTTCGGAGCCCCTTCCACCATCGCCACTATCGATCGACGTATGTGCAAGATGAGGTTTTCGAAATCCACATCCTGCCACCGAAGTCCGATCAGTTCTCCTCGACGCAATCCGGTGAATGCATCCAACTCGATCATCGTGCGGAGTGGATCGGGCAGTTCCTTGAGAAACGCCATGATCTCTTCCGGCGTCAGAACATCGGGTGCCTTTTGCCGTTTCGCGCTCTGACGAACACTCGTGATTGGATTCTTCTCTGTCCATTCCCATCTGATCGCATGAGAATAGATCGCGCTCATGATGTTTCTGATCTTGGCCCTGCTGCCCCGCGCTAGCGGAACGCCGGTCTTCGAAAAACAGAGACTCTTGAGCCATTTTTCGACTTCGATTGCCTTGATGTCCGTCAGCCTGCACGCACGCCAACGCGGAAGGATCCACTTCTTCAGATAGCCCTCGTAGGTCACCTGCGTCGAGTACGATTTGCGATCTTCGTCTGCCGCATCGAGCCCCGGTTTCGTTTTGTTGAAAGTGTCCGGCAACTCGTGTTGGCGATAATGATTCACGAGCGTCTCGAAACTGATGCTCTTGATGAGCCTCTGAGGGGTTTGTTGGTTGATTTCCAAGCGGATCGCGTCTACAACAGCCTGGGCGGAAGACTCGGTCGGCAAGTCTTCCTGCGTTCCGATGACGATGTGTTTTCGCCGGATCGTGCCGTCCAGCTGAACTTCTCTCCATAGGAATTCCCAAACTTTTCCCTTCTTGCGGTCCGCCAGTCTCAGACTGCCTTTCTGATAACTCGTGCGCCTCATCTATTTCCTCCATTTCGGTTGAGGCGACACGGATGGCTGCCTCAGCTTAGCGCAAGTTGAGTGGCGGGTCGACCATGCGTCTGTTGAAAAATCGGCGAGTCAGCCTGCTCTTTTCGCTTTCAACCACCCTTCGAGATCAGAAGCTCGGAAACGCCATAGTTTTCCAACTTGAACTCCGTGAATCTGACGGTTGCGAGCCATTCGCTGTAACGTTTTTGGGTGGATGCGGAGCAATTGCGCTGCTTCGTCGCTGTCCAACAGCGGCTCAAAGACGAATTCGGTCCTAGACCGGGACTGGATTGAAGAAGGAGCGAACCTCGAAGGCTGGGATGCGGACATAATAAACTCCTGAGCCAAATCACGAAAATCGAGCTGATTTGACCGCTTCTGAGGATGTTCTATAAATGCAGACTGAATTTCAGTCAAACGGGCTCGATTTTTGGGGGCAAACACGATTGAAATTGCCAATTTAGACGGTGAAACGGGTTTTCTAGAGATGGTTCTATCCCGGTTGACGGATTACGGAAGCTGGGGGTAAATAGCGGCATGAGGTGCCCTATGGAGATTGAAAAAAAAGCTGTCGTTAGGAGCAAGAATGTCGATTCGAAGACCAATGTCGTTTCAAGCGTCGAGTTCGTAGTCCGTGCCAGGCTGCACGACTCGGTTGAGGATGACTTTGTCCACTCCATTGCAGGACGGATTATTGTCGAGCCAGAAAACGACGGAGAAAAGGACGCAGGGGAAATTAGCGCCTCGCTCGTTCAGTTCGGCGAGGCCCTCGACCACGGCATCAGTGCGGAAGGGCTCGGAGATGGCATCTCGGGTGACATCTCTGAATACTGGGAACATCTTTTCGATGCGGAAACTGGCTATCCGAAGGAAGAAATACAAAATGAGTTCGAAGTGGTAGAGCTCGATCTACTGATCATCGACTACGTCGCAATCTATCCGGAGTATCGAGGACGGAGTATCGCCGAGTCTGCCATTCACCGAACAATCGACATTTTTGGTGCTGGCTGCGGGCTGGTAGCGTGCAAGCCTTGGCCGCTGCAGTTCGCTCTGTCCGTTGCGGACGATCAAGAAGCGTTGAAAAGACTTGCGTTACCGCAAGTAAGCAAAGGCGAGGCCATTCGGAAGTTGAGATCGTACTGGTCACGCCTCGGGTTTTGGCCGCTTCGTAACACCGGAATCTATCTGCTGAGCATATCGCAGAGGGGGTGTTGCCCACCTTCTCAGGATCGCTACAAAAGCCTTCAATAACTCGGGATACTCGGTCTTCGTTCCGGTCGGTTAGAACGCTGCCCTGTCACCGACTTCCGACACACAATCAAAGCGGTATCCGTTCCTTTCTCGCGGAGTACGCGATTACCCCGCAAATTTTTCTCTGACATTCGTTAAGGGCTGTGTCACCCAGATTAGAACGCCCGCCTGTCCAATGGCGAGAGCACCAATGATACTCAGCGGCGCTACCAATTCTTGCGACAGCACCAGAGCATCTAGACGGTCGTCGTCCTCTGAAAGGGTTTGGGGATGAATTTCCAATTGGCGGATTGTAGACGGCGGAATGTAGAGGGCGGTTCCAGATTGATCAATTCGGTGGCCTGGAATTCAACCGCGCGGGTCAAGCGGACAAGCGGGATGCGGCGAGCACTCCGCCTGACAGAACCTAAGGTCGCGCAGAGAGGCGACAGCTTGCTGTCTACACCCTCTTGAGCGACGGTTGATGAACTCTTATACGACCGTCGTCATCCCATTTGACCAGAGCGTCATCTTCATTAACTTGCCGAACCGTGCCAAATTCTCCAGTCGGCATTCCGAAGTCGCCTAAACCTTCGACGCGATCTCCGGGACTCAAATCTCGGCCAGCGCTGGCAGGGTCGACAAGCGCCGGCTTCTTGGCACGGTCTGAATCGGGTGGTGCCCCGCGGTGTGACAACGGCGGTTGAGCGGCTCTACGCAGTCTGGGCGTCGGCTTGTTGCTCTTACGATGCATATGCACGCACTTCTTTCCGAGAGCCCAAATCTGTCCTTCGCTTCAACACTTCAGCCACTAGATACAGAATGGGCGCGCAAAGAATGTTTGGCTGATCCAAACTGCTCAGTTCTGACGTTCGAAAGAGAGAGGCCAGCGACTAAACGGTGTTGGATCTATGCGGTCAGCTTTGCCGGGCGGCATCTAATCGTGAAGAACAACACTGAGAAGCGAGCTGTGGACTTCCAGCCCGCCGTTGTAGTGAATAAATCCCAATTTCCTGAACCGGTTCATAAAAAAACTCACTCGCGAGCGGGTTGTGCCGATCATTTCTGCAAGGCTCTCCTGGCTTATCTTGGGAATCACAGTCTCTGGAACACCGTCTTTGCCAAAATGAGCGAGCATAAGAAGCACTCGGGCCAGTCGCTTTTCACTGGAATTAAACAGTTGGTCGACCAGATCCTCTTCGTAGCGCACATTGCGCGCGAGCAAATATGCTACGAATAGATCGGAAAACTCATGTTCCCGATGAAGCGCATCCACCATAGCTTTCTTGTCGATTCGAAGCACAGCACAATCTGTCATTGCCGCTGCCGAACCCATACGGAGAGGTTGGCCAGCGAGCGAACCTTCGCCGAAAAAGCTCCCATCGCTCAATATGCCGATCGTTGCTTCCTTGCCAGTTTTGGAGACAACCGTGAGTCTTACTTTGCCCGTTTGCAGATAAAACACTGCGTCCGCCCGATCCCCCTGCGCAAAAATGGTTTGCTTCTTCGGAAAGAGCATGGCTTTCCTACCCTCGCCGATAGTAGCTAGGAACGCATGCGGATCGAACTCGCGGCCGTTCTTCGAGACACGGCGTACTCGCGTGGCATTCTGAGTTGCTGCGGATATCCGACGAATCGGCTTTGGGCGGGCGATGTTGGTTGAACCCTCGGGCTCGCGAAGCAGAGACATAAGCGCCTCCTCTAACCCCGCGTTCGACCATATTGTAACCGCACACAAGGGTGACCGTAAACCCAGCCATTTTCAGAACTGTGTGGACTGCGGGTCTGTTGAGATTTGGGATCGGCCGAAGGGCCGTGCGCGATCTGACGGTCAGCGCGCCACAGCCAGTACTTCCGAACGCGGAAATCGCTAAGGAGTTTGCTGTCCGTCCACGTCGAAGTGTTGTTTTTCGTGAACCACAATCAAGTCAGTAGCCAGCTTGAGGTCTTGATCGGAGGACCAGCCCGCTACGTCGAGGTAACGGCTAAGAAGGGCAAGTCTGCGCTTCGTCAGCTCGGTATTTGCGGCGCCGGAATACGTCAGCACATAGCTGATGTCAGGTCCACTCGATGTGCGAATAAACGTGCGTAATTCCTTGTCTCTGCGTTCAGTCAGTCGAATTGAATTCGGCCTGTAGGTAAGCTCATAACCGGGATCGGCGGATGTAACGTCGGCGCGAATTTGGAGTGGTACACCGAGATCGCGCGAAACAGATTCGGCCGCGACTTGCCAGGGTGACTGTCCGACAGTTCGGTTTTGCGAGGCGCTGACTTCAATCTGCAATTCTCCGTCGGGTTGCAAGCCTATTGAATGCACAATTATCTCGCTGACTCCGACAGGAGAAAGCAACGACGTTAACGAAGCCTGAGTCGTCTCCTGGGCCTTCGCTATCGTGGCGGTCGTAGCCGGGGACATCCCCTTGGACAGGGTTTGCTGCACAACGCTCCCGCCCAAATAGTCCTTGCCTTCGACTGAACCTTCCTTTTCCTTTCTGGCCAACTGGAGTTGCTGAAGTTCAAGTCGAACTGGACGTCCGATCAAACGAGTGAGCTCGCTCTGGAGTGCGTGTACTTCCTTCGGTTCTATGAACCGAGACGTTTGCACAATGGCAGCAACTGCGACGTGACCCTTTGCAATTTGTAGTGTCACCCTGTCCAACTGGCGTTCTTCAGAGCTGGAAAGTCGTTTTCTCAACAGATTTGAAATCTCAGCTCGGAGATGGACCTCCTGAGCTGCGCTCCTGAGCGTCCTCATTAGAGGGACTGACAACCCCAGTAGTAATAGAACAGCAATCGCAATTCGGTAGCGGGCAATGAAGTGCTGGCGGTCGGCAACTGCGCTTTGGGGCCGGACTCCGACAAGGAGAAAGACCAATCCAGCGCTCAGAACAATCGCGGCAAAGTTGGTGAGGAACAGCATGAGAGCGCCACTTGCAATGGGCCACTGTGCGGTGCCGATGCCATACCCGACCGTAGCTAACGGAGGGATAAGGGCGGTGGCGATGGCGACTCCCGGCAGAATGGTCATGCCAGTCTTGCGGGAAGTCAGGGCAAGAGTACCCGCTATCCCCGAGAATAAGGCGATAAGCAGGTCCATGAGGTTGGGGTTCGTGCGTGCCATGATCTCGGGCGTGACCTCCCGGAGGGGAGAGAGCCTCGTGGCAAGGGCCGTAATGACAATGGCTTCGACGACGCTCAGTGCTACGTTCCGAGCAGCCTTCTTGCCGATGTCCCAGTCAGCGGCGGTCAACGCGAGCCCGCAAGCAAGAATAGGACCCATAAGCGGCGAAATCAGCATCGCTCCGATGACTACGGCAGGGCTGTTCAGGAGCAAGCCGAGGAGCGCGATCAGCGAGGAGAGGACTAGCATCGCGAAGTACACGACATCGAACCGTCTGCTCTCGTCAGCTTCTTGATGAATCTCCACAGCCGGGCGAAACAGTTCACGTAAGCGAGATGTGCGCCAGATCACCACCGCTTTACGGCTCCTCGATCTTGTCGCGTTCAAAAGTTATATCGATCATTGTTTTTCGGCGACCGTAGAGTTTCGTGGTGAGACGCTTGGTTTGCCAGAACGTAAGTCGGACTCATCGATCATCTTGGACGCGGTGTGTGCTGACACCCAACCATCGTGCATCGCTTGTTCGATCGCGCTTTGTTCCGCGGCGCTCAGTCGGGCCCGTGCGACCTGCAACTCCTCGGAAAGACGGTCCTGGTTCTCGCCCAGAATGGAATCGACGGCCGAATTCGCATTTCCCATTTTCGCGTCGAGCTCATGGCGCAGTTGTTCGTGTACCTGGCGGGAGATCAATTGTTTGTCTGCCATGCTCTCCAGTTCCGAGAGGGCTGAAGCGATTGCCCGCTGACGGACGCGGGCGCGGGAATAGTCATCTTCATCATTCTTCCCAATTCCAAGCAGTCGGATGAGTGGTTTCATCGTAATGCCTTGAACCACGATCGTGAACGCAACCACTCCGAAAGTCATGGTCAACATCTGGTCGCGATAAGGGAAGTCCTTTCCAATACTCAGAACCAGGGCCAATGAAAGAGCTCCTCGCATACCTCCCCACACCATGACATGCTGCCAGCGAAAGGGAATTCTAGTCGAGAGCAGATTGCTAATCGGAACAAGCCCGTACACAGTGAGTACTCGCGCAGCAAGTACCGCCGCTATCGTCAGCATCGTAGCCCGCCACATGTGAAACAAGTCTCCCACACGCACCTGAAGTCCAATGAGGAGGAACAGAATGGAGTTGATAAGAAAGGACGCGTACTCCCAAAACGACCACAATGCAATGCGCGTGCGGGAGCTCATTCCGACACGGACGCCGAAATTGCCAATCATCAGACCCGCGGACACCGTGGCAATGACCCCAGACAAGTGCAGGGACTGCGCAAGAAGGTAGGAACCGTATGCCAGTACGGTTGTAAGGGTAATCTCAATTTCCGGGTCGTCGATTCTCTGGGTAAGCTTGCTGAATACGTAGCCCAAGCCCGCTCCCACAGCTATGCCACCAGCAACCTCCACAACAAAATCGCGAAGGCCAGTTAATATGCCCAAATGAGAATTCGCGACGGCTCCAAACAGGATTCCGTACAGGACAACCGCTGTTCCATCATTAAAGAGACTCTCTCCTTCCACGATGATCGTGAGTCTTTTGTCAACAGCCATATCCTTGAAAATGGCGAGCACCGAAATAGGGTCGGTCGCAGCCACAATCGCGCCGAAGACCAAGGCGACGAGAACGGGGATTCCCAGTGTCCAATGCAGTGCAAAGCCCGAGATCAGAGTTGCCACTAACACCCCTACCGTGGCAAGTAGACAAATCGGAACAAGACTTTCGCGCAGGTGTCGAAACTGAATCTTCAGGCTGCCCTCAAACAAAAGGGCAGGCAGAAAAATGATCAAACTGACATCTGGTGTTAGCCAGTCGGGAGGATGAGCGAAGAGGCGTTGCAATATGGGCAAATGAAACGATCCGAGAAGCAGTCCTCCCAGAACCAGGGCGACAGTGTAAGGAATTCGTAGACGCGCAGCAATCACGGCAATGATCGAAGCCGCGATCAGCAGCCAGATCAAAAACTCAACGGTCGAACTAGGCGTCATTCGTTAGCTCCCACGCAACTGTTTCTCAGGGGAAGAACTAAGCGGGCGACGAACCCGCCCTGTGAACCAAAGCCAATGACAACGGCTCAGAAATAGATCGTATGTGAAGGTCGCGCTGCGGGAATGGAATTTCGATTGCCTCCTCTCGAAATGCTTCGAATATCGTGAAGTACAAATCGCTTTTCAGTCGCGTGGGTGTCTGTACTTGCTGAATGGTCCAAACCCGAAGCTCGAAGTTGAGCGAGCTCTCTCCGAGCTCAGCAAAAATGACTTCCGGACTAGGGTCGGCGAGAACATCAGGATGGCTGTGCGCAACGGCAAGGATAACTTTCCGCACAACTTTAGGATCGCTCTTGTAGGAGACGCCCACCGAAAGTGAGATTCGAACCTGCCGATCGTTGGCGGTCCAATTGGTGACCCGTTGGTTGATGAATTCGGAGTTGGGAACGATAACTCCGACGTTGTTGTTGGTTCTTATCCAGGTGCTACGTCCCCGCAACCGAACCTCATCTCCATATGTATTGCCTACCTCAATGCGGTCTCCCAGTTTGATGGGCTGTTCCAGCAATAGAATCAATCCTGCGACAAAATTGCTGACGATAGCCTGCAGTCCCAATCCGACACAAATACCGAGCGCTCCGCCGACCACTACGAGACTGCTCAGATTCAGGCCCAGGGATTGCAAGCCGACAATAAGCCCGAGAACAAACACCAAATACGAGATCACTCTTGCGACGGCGTATTGCTGGCCGCTTCCAAGAGGCATATGCGTGAGAACTCTCCTCTGAAGCAAGAGCATCGTGAAATGAGACACGAGGACCAGCCCGACAAGGAAAATTGCGGCTTTAACAAGAAAGAAGAACGTTATCGGGAGGCCGCCCAGACGCAATAGTGGCTGAAACAGATAGTGTTGCAGTCGCAGTCCAGCATCCTCAAAAGACGCCGCATACCAGTTTGCGAATACTACAACCGCCACTAGCACCAACAGCGAGAACGCGAGAAATGTGATCCGCCGGAACCGGGATATGTTCATCTCCGACTCTCCTTCCTGTCTACAGAGCCGCGTGCTGAGCCTTTTGTTTGTGCCCCAGTTAGCAAGAGTGTCTCACAAGCAGGCGACCCTGTTGGACCAGTGCTTCCAAGGCGCTTCCGCGAGGGAGTCCGCAACGGGTTTGTTTTGGATGGTAAACATTGTCGCGCGGAGAGACGTCATCCAGCGTGCGACCGACCCCCCAAATGACCGGCAATGATTCCACAGCCGCGGGGTGGGGGCTGTAAACTTAGAACGAGATGAAGGCCAGCATGAAGCAGGTCATGTTTGTCGCACTGATGGTCATGACTTCCTCTGCCCAGCATAACGTGGACACCATCATCCAACGTTCAGTCGAGGCCAACGCAGCGGATTGGAAGGCTGCTCCTGATTACGACTACATCGAGCGTGACCGGCAACAAGGTGGAGGAACCAAGACGTACGAAGAGCTCATGATCTTGGGCTCTCCTTATCAGCGACTGGTAGCCGCGAACGGCAAGCCGCTGTCGCCAGAGCAGCATGCACAGGAACAACAAAAGTTGGAAACGACCCTTGTTGAACGCCAGAAAGAATCTCAGCAGGAACGGAGTCAGCGGATCGCGAAATATGAAAAAGATCGCGAGGGCGATCAACTCCTGATGGAGCAATTAACAAAGGCCCTCGATTTCAGGCTGGTGGGCGAGCAAAAATTGGGGCAGTACGAGGTTTACGTGCTCAAGGCGACACCCCGTCCCGGCTATGAACCCCCCAATAACCAGGCCAAGGTACTGACGGGCATGGAGGGCAAGCTCTGGATCGACAAACAAACATTCCAGTGGCTCAAGGTCGAAGCCACCGTCGTACACCCGGTTTCAATCGGAGGTTTTCTCGCGCAGGTGGAACCGGGTACACATTTCGAACTGCAAAAGATTCCCGTGGCAGACAACATCTGGCTTCCAAAGCATTTTGCCATGAAGTCGCAGGCCAAGGTTCTCTTCTTTTTCACGCGGAAGTCGCAAGCGGACGAAACCTATTCCGGATATCACAAACCTGTCCCAGCTCAAGCGGTCCGCCGCTGAAAAGTGAGCTAATACCAGCGCCCCACCCAGCGTATCTCCAATAGGACATCTTGTGGAGTGATCAATTTTGACCAGACGGACATTCTCTGGTTACTTGATACTTTGTGATCACGGTCGGACCACAAGCAGAACCGTAGCAAAGGTTTGTGTGAGCACATTAGGAGGATTTATGTCCCGTTTGCGGATGTTGCAAGTTTGGATCGCGACCGCAGTACTGGGCACCGGATTGGCGGTTATGCCCGCCGTGGCCGCGACCCAAACCTTTACGGGAAAAGTCAGCGACGCCATGTGTGGCGCCAAGCACAATGAGGGGATCGAGCCCGCAGCCTGTGTTCGTGCCTGCGTGAAGAAAGGCGCCAAGTACGCTTTGGTGGTCGGCGACAAAGTCTATACCCTTGACACCTCGGATCGAGCCACGCTCAACAAGCTGGCTTGGGAGCAGGCCAAAGTCACAGGCACGGCCGACGGAACGACCATTTCGGTGACGTCTGTGGCTGCCGCGAAGTAGGTCATCTTGGCCTCTTGGCTCCTGCGGGTTACTTCGCCGAGACTGCGACGCACGTCCATCCAGCAACTGGCCAGAGGAGGAGATGCAGCCATGCGCTCCCCCACCGTGCTAGCCCATAAACGTTGGAGCGTCAGCGGGAACAGCGGATTCCGACGATGTGAGGCACGACGCGAGGAAAACCTATGCGCAACAATCTCATTCTCTGGCCGATTCTGCTCATTGCGGGTTTTCTTGCCGGGTTCATTCCGCAACATTCCAAAGCAAACCGGTTAGAGCAGAAAATGTCAGCGTCGGCGGCCCAGATCGAAGCATGTCAGCTCTCTGAACAACTGTCTCAGCTTCGCGATGCAGCCACGCTGATGTACCTGAAGGCAACACAAAAGAATTACGGAACGTCGGGAGATGATGCCGGCCGTTTCTTCGACCAAGCCCAGCGTCTCGCGAACGGCACTCAAGATGAGGCATTCCGCAATGTGCTTCGAGAGATTCTGGCAACGCGCGATCAAATCACGGCCACTTTGGCGAAAGGGGATGCCGCTGTCGTCTTCGAGATGCAGCCCATCATTTCAAAAGTGGAGCAAGGTACAAAACGGTAGCCGCTCGATAATGGATTCGACAGCAGGGATCAGCGTCACCTCGAACTCGCTTTCCCGATTTGTAAGCGTATTCACCCGGCTCGAAACCGACCAAAGAACTCCCAAGCCTTGGGTTGGCATTTGTGGAAGCGCTGCACAATGTGGGAAAAGCGAACTCGCTTAGCAACGCACGCAACCTGCCTAAAATTGTGTGTGGGCGCGGAACCAGCGGACGCCAACAACGAGGGTTGCAATGAGCGCAACCAGGAGTGCCAATGCAAGGCTGGCCTGTGCGCTGTAGTGTTCGAGTTGGGGCAGATTGCGTCCGAAAAAATACCCGAGCGTGCCGAACAGGAGCGCCCAGGTTGTTCCGCCTAAGGCGTTGTAGAACATGAAAACGCTGTAACGCATCGAACCAACACCAGCGAGCACAGCGGCCCAAGTCCGCAGGAGAGCTATGAATCGGCCAATGAAAACCGTCTTCGCACCGTGCCGTCTGAAAAACTCGCGCGCACGTGAGATCTCGGCCTCATGGATATGCAGAAGTCTTCCATAATTGCCTCAGAAGGCCGAGGCCACCTTTTCGACCAATCCAATACCCGCCGTTATCGCCCAGGATCGCCGCGGATGCTGCGACTACTACCACCATATAAATTGACAAGCGGCCCGAGGCGGCAAATGCCGCCGCAGTGACCAGCGCGGTTTCACCAGGAATAGGGATTCCGAGGCTTTCCAGTGCAACCAGAAAGAAAAGAGCTATGTATCCGTATGACTCAAGTAGGTGTGTCAGTGTGACCATGCAGAAGTTAGCCAAATTAGTGACCACAACAGAGAATCGGTTGGCATTCGGAAAAGGATAACCTCCGGATTAAGGAACGCAGCCAGCCGGCGGCTCACCGCGAATCGAGGGCTGCCGCAGGGGCAACCGCAGACCCACGGAAACCTCGGCTTAGATTGAAGGCTGTGTTTACCAAACCGACGTGAGAGAACGCCTGAGGAAAATTGCCTAGCAAACGCTTTGCGACTGGATCATATTCTTCCGAAAGTAGCCCGAGATCGTTACGAATATCCAGCAGGCGTTCAAATATACGGGCTGCATCTTCATGGCGGCCTTGCAACAGATAATTGTCCGCCAACCAGAAAGTGCAGGCCAGAAACTTACCCTCGCCGTGCGGCATACCATCGACGGCCGGGTCTTGCTTGTAACGCGCTACAAAGCCACTCTCCATGAGATTTGCTTCAATGGCTTTAACAGTGCCGATTACGCGCGCATCATCCGACGGGAGGAAGCCGACCAGAGGCATCATGAGGAGACTGGCATCGAGATGTTTGGAGCCGTAAGACTGCACAAAGGAATTGAGGCCGGCATCGAAGCCTTCCCGACACACTTGCTCGTGGATGGTGGTCCGTAGCGTCTTCCATCGCGCGATATCTCCCGCGATCCAGCTTTGCTCCACGGACCTGATCGCGCGATCGACGGCGACCCACGCCATCATCTTGGAGTGAACGAAATGCCGGCGCGGACCGCGCATTTCCCAAATGCCATCATCCGGGCGATTCCATGCGGTCTCGAGGAATTCAATTAGCGACTGTGCCACGTCTTCGCCTTCGTTCTTCGGCGGCGGGAGCCCTGCTTGGCGACATTGAAAAAGAGTATTGGCCACTTCTCCGAAAATATCCAATTGAAATTGCTTGAAAGCAGCGTTGCCGGTCCGTACCGGTGCGGAGTGCTCGTATCCTGAGAGCCATGGCAGTTCCAGCTCCGTGAGCCTGCGTTCGCCGCGAAGGCCATAGACGATGTTCAGTTCTGACGGGCTGCCGGCGACGGTCCGCAGAAGCCATTCACGCCACTCTCGTGCTTCGTCGTGGTATCCAGCATCGAGCAGCGAGTGCAGGGTAAGCGTCGCATCACGCACCCAGCAAAAGCGATAGTCCCAGTTCCTGATGCCACCCAACAATTCTGGGAGCGAAGTTGTAGGCGCTGCCGCGATCCCTCCGGTGGGCAGAAATGTCAGTGCTTTTAAGGTTATCAGCGAGCGCAATACCGCATCGCGCCATTTGCCGCGATAAGAACAGCGATCGGACCATTCCCGCCACCAATTCTGCGTGTCTTGAATAGCCTTATCAATGTTCAACGGCAAAGGGTCAGACTGGTGTGAGGGATACCAGGTAAGATCAAATGACACCTTCTGTCCTTCCGCAACTGTGAACGTTGCGACGGTTTTGAAGTCTTCCCCGCGAAGGGGTACCTCGGTCCGCAAACTAAGCTTATCCGGACCAGCGATTGCGGAGATTCCATGATCGGTACGTCGAACCCAGGGAACCACTGAGCCGTAGTCGAATCGAATCACCAGTTCGAGGTTCATTCGGACCTGTCCTCTGGTACCGACGACCACACGGAGAAGATCTGGCGTTTCATCGCGGGGCGGCATGCAGTCGATGAGGGTCACCGATCCGCTTTCGGTCTCAAAATCGGTCTCGAGAATAAGCGTTCCTTCGCGATAGCGCCGCCGAATGCTTCGGATCGGCTCTGAGGGTGAGATGGACCAATGCCCGTTGTCAGCAGTTCCGAGCAGCGCCGCGAAACACGCAGCGGAATCGAAGTGCGGAAGACAAAGCCAGTCGATCGAACCCTGTTTTGAAACCAGGGCTGCTGTGTGGCAGTTGCCGATCATGCCGTAATCTTCGATAGGTATGGACAGGAATCGCCCTCCGGCAAAATTGGGATCGGATTGGTTCGAGACTCGTATTAGACCATGTGCTTTGTCTCCAGGACTATCCCCGTTTGCTCAGGCTATGGGTCCGCGATCATAATTCGGTACTAGTCTGTGGTGATCATTGCCAAGATGAAAATGAGAGGTTTCACCGCGAAGGCAGTCCTCGGCTGCGCAGTGGCGCTGAGCGTAGTTGTGGTTCATGCACGCGAGGTGTCGGGCGTCAACCTGCCGGAGGTGATCAGCGTCGCGGGCAGGAAACTCCGGCTGAACGGCATGGGGATGCTGAAGAAAGCGATTTTCTTCAAAGTCTACGTCGTAGGTTTCTACCTCGAAAAGCCGACGACGGACGCGCGGGTAGCAGTTACGACTGACGAAGCGAAGCGGATTGTTCTTGGTATGCGGCGCGACGTCAGCCGCGAGACGTTTGTGCAGGCGGTAGAGACGGCCATTATGCTTAACTCCGGTCCGGCGATGCCAACTCTACGCGAGAGACTCGATCTCTTGGAACATGCTCTCCCAGCCCTGAAGAAAGGGGATGTTCTCGATTTCACGTACCTGCCGGGTGCCGGTGTCCTGATGCGATGCCATGGCCAGGAGCTGACGATTTCGGGCAAGGACTTTGCGGACGCATTGTTTTCGGCATGGCTCGGGCCCAAGCCGGTCAATGTCGCCCTGAAGCGTGAGCTGTTAGGCGTATCCAGTAAATAGCTGAACCTATATCAGCTGAAAATCGGCCAAGCGCCGAGCAGTAGTTCTTGAAAAACCGTCCACCGTGACAATCCGAATGTTGGAGAATTGTCCGCAAGAACATCTCTGACGAGCATGTCATTCAGAAGGCGACCTCAGTTCGAGATTTTCGCGAGCACTGTGTCGAGAAGGATCGTCTGCATCACCGGGCGCTATCGGCAAAGGCGCTTTTCTCAGTTGTTCAAGCTCGGCCTGAACTTTCGCCCATGCTTTTGGCTTGCGCTTGGTCGCGTAAGGCGCATCCGGATGTGCGAAGAATTCCAGAAGTTCGGCCCGAACCGCCGGCGAAGCACCGCTAAAATTCTGCTTTGCTAGCGCGTCGAGCAGTTTTGCGTGTGTCTCATCGTTGAGCCGATACTTTCCGGGTCCCGTTTCTCCGCCAGTGTCGAAATTGTCGTTGGGCAGGTCCGGCTGGCCGGTGGATACCTGGTCTAGCAGTTTCCGATACCGTCCCAGGCTAGCGTTGAAGCTGGCTTCGAACATGTGTTCCGCCTCGGGCGTGGGCGTCCGCAGCTGTAGCACTCTTAGCGGGCCTATCTTTGGGAGTATCCTCACAAGAAAGGCGAGAAATCTTTCGCAAAACGTAGGCGGTTGATAATCCTTCCCCCAATTCTTTTGATAGCTCGCGCGCGACAGATTGTAGAGAAACTTCTTTTTCGTCATGCTGGGCTGGTCCTTCATGATCTCGTCTTCCTTCAGGCTCCAGGCAATGCGCGTCGCTTTGGGGAGAAGTTGGCTCACGTCATGACGGTAAGAACCAAGCACCTTATCTTCATCAGAGAGAACGATCTTGAGATCCAGGCCGTATGTTTCCTGAAAGGCTTGCTCCAGGAGAGGAACTGAAACCCCAAAGCCGATAAAGTCGTGGTAACGATCCGGAGCGTAACGGCCGTGCGCCACTTCCAGAACGTCGAATCCAAATTCCGTCTTTACGTGGGCCAGCGGGTTTTCTTCATACGTAACCAAGTCGCCGTACTTCTTTCTTAACTTCGGATAGAGGAGGGGAACTGCGCGATTTGTGGCGATGGGGTGGCCGTCGTTATCTGCAGCGTAATGAGAGAGCGCCCCAAGCGAAAATGCGTAGCCGTCAAGATCCTTGGCATCGCGCAGCAGAGCCAGGATAAAGTCTCCGCTCCTCACGTAGTGCGCCAAGTCGCTGAAGAAATAACTTCCGTGGGGATAATAGCCCATGTCCTGGATGATGGCACCGCCATACGCATAGCCGTGCGCTTCCTTGAGCTCTTCCCCCGTAGCGGCGGGAAAACGCTTCAAGAGTAACGGGCGTATGTTGGTGTCCCAGACGCTATCGATGATGGCTTCATGCGCAAGGACGGCGTAGGCTTTGGTGTGGGGCGGCCAGCCAAACGACAAGGAAAACGCCAGCACGAGCGCGCAAACTCTCGCGAATCGCGGTCTGTCTCGGCCTAGTGGCATACCGCCCATTGCTGCCGCCTTTTTAGCCCTCTCAGAAACCTACGCTTTCAACTCTACAGCACACCACGGTTGCTCCGCCCGACTCGCCCGGACGTGACCCAAATGTCGAATGTGGTCCGTATTGCACAGATATGTTTTTCCTCGGTATTTACGATCTCTTCTTGGAGCGCCCGCTTCTCGATCCAGCTAGGAGAAACAGATAGTTCGTCTCGCCTATCGCACGATTTGCGCCGACGATCTAGAGCTTGGAGAACTGAGCTGATTGCTGAAATCAATCTATTGGCAGCTGTTCCCGCTAGTGAGTTCAAACTGTGGAGGAGGATAACAAAATGTTGAAACGTTTGGTCGTCACAACGCTGGCTCTATTCGTAACCCTAACTGCTGTCGCCTCGGACCGCGAGGATGATGTGAATCGCACCCAGAAAGCTGCCCAGGTCTTCAAGGAGATCATGAACACACCAGATCAGGGCATTCCTTCGGAGCTCCTGGAATCGGCGAAATGTGTCGCTATTATTCCCGGGGACAAGAAGTTCGCCTTTGTATTCGGCGGAAGCTACGGCAGGGGAGTGGCTACCTGTCGCACCGAGCATGGCTGGAGCGCTCCATTGTTTGTGGCTATTGATGGCGGAAGTGTTGGTTATCAGATCGGTGGCTCTTCGACCGACATCGTGATGCTCTTTATGAACGATCACGCGCTGCAAAGCCTGCTCCAGGACAAATTCAAGCTTGGGGCCGACGCTTCCGTGGCGGCCGGGCCGGTGGGCCGAAGCGCTTCCGCGAGCACTGACCTTAAATTGAATGCGGAGATTCTGTCGTATTCGCGTTCCAAAGGCGCTTTTGCCGGGGTGAGCCTAGATGGCGCCAAGATGCAAGCCGACAAGAGTGGAGACGAGGCCATGTATGGCCACGAGGTAAACCGCCGTGAAATTCTTGACGGCAAAGTTGCCGTACCTGCATCGGCTCGAGAGTTGGTAAAAGAGCTTGGCGGATACGCCCACGTAGCTAAGGCTGAATAACGGCTCGAGTCGAGGAGATTCGAAGGTGGTGGCCCTATCTCACGGTGGGCTCGGAGCTTGAGGGCGACGTGACAAAACACTCTGCAGGCTTTCCGTAAAAGGGGGTCTGCACGATTGAAATGGTTTGGGCGATTGCTCATTTAGTGCAAGCGCCCGAACCCTCGCTCCGGGGTCCAGATGGAAGGGACTTCGCCGGCAAGACGATACGACTGTCCAGCCGTTGAGAAGAGGTTATTGAATTGAAATGATAAGAAACAGATCCTTTCCGGCTGTAATATTCGTTTTGGATCTAGGCATTGGCGGGCTTGTAAGGAAAACTCAACGATCGTGATTGTGCCTAGCTCCGAAGTAAGAAACGATGCAACTGGGCGGTCTTGCCGGAATGGCGGCGCTGACCCATGGAAAAGCAGGAGCAAAAAAAAGAAAAAGAAAGCGAAGTCAACGCCAACGGCAACGGCCCCAAGCAACTGACTTCTGTTTAGTCTCGCATTTTCCGACTTCGGTCGCGGATTACATTTTTGGTGGAGGCCAATATGGCACAAACTGCAGTGGGTTTGTTTGAGAATCCAGGATTAGCTGACGAGGTCGTTCGCGATCTCGAGGCGACTGGTGTCCTTCGGAAGGACGTTCGCATTTTGAGAGAGCCGCGGGAGATGGCCGGCAGTGGACTCATGAGTACCCCACACACCGATTTTGAAGTGGAGTTGACTCGTGATCTCACTGCATTCGGGGTCCTCGAAGCGGACGCGGAAGCTTATGTCCAAGGAGTACGTCGCGGAGGAGTCATGATTTTTGCGACAAGTTCGGGCGAAAAGGCGAACGCAGCCACTGAGATTATGAACCGCCACGGTGCTGTGGAAATAGAAGAGATCAGCGCCTCGCGGCCGGAACTCCCGAGCGCTGACTACGGTGAGGCTTCTCCCGTTCACGATCCAGCTGTCCAAACTGGAAGGTCCCGCTCCCCCGGTTCCGGCGCTCGCCTGTTCGTGTGGTAGCTCTTTTGCGAAATGAAGGCGTGGCGATGGTCGCGGCGCCGAAAAGACAGTTCTGACAGTGCTGAATGCTGAGCCTGGAATTCAAGGCTTTGGCACGCGGTCGACGGGAATTGGAATTAATTCGCCGATATCGCCATCCGCGGCAATCAGAGTGCTCCCTTGCAATTCAGGTTCTTGTGGACCGGCAGCAATGGCTGGGAAGGACACAACTATGAAGTGGGCATCAACCAGACGCACACCAATGCAGTTGCGGCCTAAATCTGAATTCAAACCGCTCGGACGTTATTTCGACAAGTGATTGGAGAATGAACATGCAGCTTGGAATGATTGGGCTAGGAAGAATGGGCGCAAATATGGTGCAACGCCTTATGAAGGGCGGGCACGAATGTGTTGTGTTCGATTTGAACCCAGCGAGTGTACGCAAGTTAACCGACGACGGTGCAATCGGAGCCAAGTCGCTCGAGGATTTCGTCTCCAAGTTAAAGCCACCGCGTGCGGCCTGGTTGATGGTGCCTGCTGGGGTCGTCGATAAGACCCTGGACGACCTTACTGCTCGCATGCAGAAGGGCGACATCATCATCGATGGAGGTAACTCTCACTACATTGATGACATCCGGCGCGCCAATGAACTGAGGCCCAAAGGTATTCACTATGTCGACGTTGGGACCAGTGGGGGAGTGTGGGGTTCTGAACGCGGATACTGTCTCATGATCGGCGGCGAACAGAATATCGTCCAGCATCTTAACCCAATTTTCGCCACTATCGCCCCCGGGATTGGAACGGCATCCCGCACGCCAGGTCGCGATAAGACCGGAGGTACGGCTGAGCATGGCTATCTGCGTTGCGGGCCCAGTGGCGCTGGGCACTTCGTCAAGATGGTCCACAACGGAATCGAGTACGGCATTATGGCGGCTTACGCGGAGGGTTTGAACATCCTTAAGCATGCCGATGCTGGCAAAACAAAGCTTGAGACCGATGCAGAGACCACACCGTTGCGCCAACCCGAACTCTATCAATATGAGCTTTGTTTACCCGACGTCGCGGAGGTCTGGCGTCGAGGTAGCGTGATTGCTTCGTGGCTACTGGATCTCACCGCAACTGAGTTGCTGAAAGAGCCGAGTCTCAAAAGTTATGCGGGACGCGTATCGGATTCGGGCGAGGGACGCTGGACAATCAAGGCCGCGATTGATGAAGCGGTCCCTGCCTCGGTTTTGAGTGTCGCACTCTATGAACGATTCAGTTCCCGCGGCAATGCGGACTTCGCCGATCGAGTTCTGTCTGCGATGCGGCATGAGTTCGGGGGACACGTAGAAAAGGCTGCGTGACAGACGAAAATGGCGAACCTCGATTCGGATGCGTTTGAATTTGTCTTCAGTACCACCGCGGATCTGCAGCGATGGAATCGTAGCTAGGGTTCCACAAAAAACATCTTAATCTACTTGAGTAACCCGTTGATCCTGTGGAGGCATAGAAATGGTCACAATCCCAAGACCCGAGGTTGGAATCATTCCGTTGTGCGAGCGACCCGCTTGGAAGGCTCTCCGGAAGCATTATGCTGAGATACATAACCTGCATCTCCGCCAGTTGTTCGCGGATAATCCCCAGCGTGCCGAGCACTTCGCGTTTGAGGCTGTAGGTCTCTACTTCGACTACTCAAAAAACCGCATCACCGATGTGACGATCGGCCTGCTGCTTGACCTCGCGAATCAGTCCGGCCTGCGTGAGCGGATCGACGCCATGTTTCACGGCGAGAAGATCAACGTCACCGAGAAGCGTGCCGTTCTGCACGTCGCATTGCGAACAATGAGGGACGAATCAATCAAGGTGGACGGCACGAACGTCGTGCCCGAGGTCCACGCCGTGCTCGACCAGATGACGGCATTTGCGAATCAAGTCCGCGACGGCCAGTGGAGAGGACATACCGGCAAGCGCCTACGCAACGTGATCAACATTGGTATCGGTGGCTCCGATCTGGGCCCGGTCATGGCCTATGAGGCCCTGAAGTACTACAGTCAGCGCCACATGACGTTCCGCTTCGTCTCGAATGTCGACAGCACGGACTTTGCCGAGGCCACGCGCGACCTAAGCGCCGATGAGACGCTTTTCATCGTCTCCTCCAAGACCTTTACGACGCTGGAGACGATGACCAATGCACGCACGGCCCGAGAGTGGGCGCTTCAGGCGCTGGGAGATGAGAAGGCGATCGCGCGCCACTTCGTTGCAGTCTCGACCAACACGTCCGAGGTCAAGAAATTCGGTATCGACACCGCCAACATGTTCCAGTTCTGGGATTGGGTCGGGGGACGCTACTCGATGGACTCGGCGATTGGTTTGTCGACGATGATCGCGATTGGCCCCGACCAATTCCGCGAGATGCTCGCCGGCTTCCAGGCGATGGATGAGCACTTCCGTACTGCTCCTTTAGACCGCAATCTGCCAGTACTGATGGGGCTGCTCGCGGTCTGGTACAACAACTTTTTCGACTCTCAGACCATCGCCGTTCTGCCCTACGAGCAATACCTTAAACGCTTCCCGGCCTACTTGCAGCAGTTGACTATGGAGAGTAACGGAAAGCACGTGACTCTGGACGGCGCGCGCGTGCAATACCAGACTGGTCCGATCTTCTGGGGCGAGCCGGGGACTAACGGACAACACTCTTTTTATCAGCTTATTCACCAGGGAACGAAACTCATCCCTTGCGATTTCATCGGTTTCTGCCAGGCGCTGAACCCGCGAGGCGAGCACCACGACCTGTTGATGTCGAATGTGTTTGCGCAAGCCGAAGCGCTCGCGTTCGGCAAGACCCCGGAAGAAGTTCGAGCGGAGGGAACGCCCGACTGGCTGGTTCCGCACCGCACCTTCGAAGGCAATCGTCCGTCCAACGTGATTCTCGGGGAACGGTTGACCCCGGAAACTCTGGGCAAACTAGTCGCACTTTATGAGCACAGCGTGTTTACACAGGGAACGATCTGGCGAATCGATTCGTTTGATCAGTGGGGCGTCGAATTGGGCAAGGTCCTGGCCAACCGGATCATCCCGGAACTTGAGGCGGCCGACGAGCCATCGCTGAAGCATGATAGCTCGACCAATGCACTCATTCGGCGCTACCGCAACCTTAAGCGTGGAGCGGCACGAATGAAATTCGGCGACTGACTTAACGAGACTCTGCCGATAGAGTTGGGAATGTGCGCCGAGTGTCGATGCAGAGACGCCCTATGCGAAACCGCTGGACCATCGATCCGGTTGCTTCACGAGCGTGCACAGCAGATACGCAATAGTGGATCGCATGAAAATTCTGGTGATCGATGTCGGAGGCACCCACGTGAAGGTGCATCGCCCGGGGCACAAGCAGCCGGTCAAGATTTCCTCCGGGACGAAAATGACGGCAAAAAAAATGGTCGCAGACGTAAAAAAGGTATCAGCCGGGTGGAAATATTCTGCAGTGTCGATTGGTTATCCAGGCGCGGTTGTTCACGGGCGGCCTGTCAGCGAACCATACAATCTTGGGCGCGGCTGGGTTGGTTTCGATTTCAGGCGGGCATTCGGCCATCACGTTAAGGTGGTCAACGACGCGGCCATGCAGGCGTTAGGGAGCTACGAAGGAGGGCGAATGCTCTTCCTGGGTTTGGGCACTGGGCTGGGCTCGGCACTGATCGTCGATGGAGTCCTAGAACCCATGGAACTGGCACACCTGCCCTACAGAAAAGGACGAACCTTTGAGGACTATATAGGTTTGGCGGGGCTCAAGCGTTCGGGAAAGAAAAAATGGCGCCACCGTGTGGCTGACGTGGTGAGGAGGCTGAAGGCGGCGCTCCAGGCTGATTACGTCGTGCTCGGCGGAGGCAATGCCCGGTTGCTCAAGACGCTTCCAGCCAAAGCTCGTTTGGGGGATAACTCCAACGCGTTCCTCGGCGGATCTCGACTTTGGAAAAAACGAAGCAGCTTCTCTCGCAGACGCTCCGGTTCACGCGGCAAACTCGCGTCCTAAGAAGAGTTCGTACACTCTTTCTCTTTTAGTCTCGGACTCAAGCAGCTTTGAGCATCACACTCTTCGACGCGATGCACTCCATCAGATCTTTCCAGGATTTGACAAACGATGCGGCTCCTTCGTCCAGAAGTTGAGCGGCCAGGGCATCCGTGTCGATGCCGGCCTTGGCGAACTTGGCCAGCACCTCTTCAGCGTGTACGGACAAAGTCTCGACCGTCTCCCCATGATCGGCGAACGCTTTCAGCGTAGCTTCAGGCATCGTGTTCACGGTCAAGGGTGCGGCTAGTCCCCTGACGTAAAGGATGTCGGAGGCTTTTGGGTCCTTAGTTCCAGTGCTGGCCCATAGGAGGCGTTGCACACAGGCTCCCGCGTTCAAGGTACGCTTCCAGCGCGGCGAGTCGAGCAAGCGGCAGTAGCTTTCATAAGCCTGCCCGGCTATCGCGATGCCGAGCTGGTCACGTAGTGCATCGGGCACTTTTTTCTCTACGGCGACATCCCAGCGGCTGACGAACAGCGAAGCTACGGAGCCGACATCGGGATTCAGCCCGGCGGCAATGCGGCGCTCGATGCCGCGAAGGTATGCCTCCGCCGCCGCGACATACTGCGCGCGAGAGAACAGAAGCGTCACGTTAACCGGCACGCCCGCGAAGATCGCTTCTTCGATCGCTGGCAGGCCTTCCTGGGTACCTGGAATCTTGACGAGAAGATTGGGTCGTCCTGCGCGAGCGTGGAGGGCTTTAGCTGCGGCGAGGGTGCCCGAGGTGTCGTGCGCCAGCAGAGGCGAGACCTCCAATGAAACCCAACCGTCTACGCCATTCGTCAGGTCGTGGATCGGGCGAAACAGATCGGCGGCCTGCCTGAGGTCCTCAATCGCCAGCTCGAAAAACAGCGCCTCACCCGACTTGCCCTCCTTCAATTTCTGGCGGATGGCATCGTCGTAGTCGTGACTGTTCCTGATGGCGTGATCGAAAATCGTAGGATTCGAAGTGAGGCCCGTGACGGAGAAGTCCTTGATGTAGTTGCGGAGCGTGCCGCTGGACAATAGACCTCGGGTGATGTTGTCGAGCCAGAGGCTCTGGCCCATCTCGTGAAGCTTTTGAGTCGCCTTCATAATGTTTTCTCCTAAACAGAGTGATGCTGCGTTGTAAGGGCAGCTGCAATCAGACCGGAAAAGAAACATGGTCGCGGCGGGATCATTCCCCGGATGTCTCCTTCGGTTTAGGGTTGTGCCAGGAGCCGTCTGGAGCGATGAGCGCGTCAGCCTGTTTCGGTCCCCAGCTGTGACGCTTGTAGGGACGAACCCGGTGGTGGTGCTTAAGGACCGGATCAACTACCACCCAGGCGGCCTCAACCGCGTCCTCACGGGTAAAGAGCGCTCCATCGCCGACCATGGCGTCGCCCAAAAGGCGCTGGTAAGGAGTTTCCTCTCCTGGTTGTTCTTCGAACAGGTAGAGTTCTCGCTGGTCCCCAACGAACTCCTTGCCTGCGCGCTTAACGCGCGCGGCGAGGGCGATGGCCGAGTTAGGGGAGAGCCGGAAGCGCACGTAGTTAGCCCGGCCAGTCTTTGAAATTGGCGCTGAGTCGGCAAAAAGCCTTTGTGGCGGCGGCTTGAGCTCGACCAGTACTTCGGTCGCGGTATCTGCCAGGTATTTGCCAGAGCGCACGTACCACGGCACTCCCTCCCAGCGCCATGAATCGATAAAAAGCCGCAGGGCGCAAAAAGTCTCGACGTCGGAGTTTTTCGCCACGTCTGGCTCCTTCCGGTAGCCAGCGTACTGGCCGCGCACCACGTCGACGGACTTCAGGGGGCGCATGGCCTCAAAGACTTTGGCTTTCTCGTTGTGCACGGCTCCATAGTCCCGGTCGGCCGGGGTTCCATGGCAAGTAGCGCGACGATTTGGAAGAGGTGGTTCTCGATCACGTCGCGCAAACAACCCGCTGTTTCATAAAACTTGCCGCGCTTCCCGACGCCGAAGTCCTCGGACAGCGTTATCTGGACGCTGGCCACATAGTTGCGATTCCAGATGGGCTCGAGGAAAGAATTGGCGAAGCGGAAGTAGAGAATATTCATGATCGCCTCCTTTCCGAGAAAGTGATCGATGCGGAAGATTGAGTCTTCGGGGAACACCGACTGCGCGACGCGGTTGAGCTCCCGCGCGGAGGCAAGGTCGCGCCCGAACGGCTTTTCAACAATAACGCGCGCATGCTCGGCCAGCTTCGCGGCACCAAGCTCTTTGATCACGGTCTCGAAGAGCGAGGGCGGGATCGCGAGGTAGTGCGCTGGGCGCCGAGCGCTACCCAATGCTTTTTTCAACGCCGCGAACGTGCCCGGATCTTTGTAATCCCCGCTCACGTACCTGAACAAGAGTAGAAGACGGTGAAGAGCGCGCTTGTCATCGATCCCACCCGATCGCTTGATGCTGTCGGTCACGCGTTTGTGCAGACGCTCAAGGCTCCACTTAGGGAAGGCGACACCGATTACCGGGACCTTGAGTACATTACTCTTCACCATCGCATAGAGTGCCGGGAAAATCATCTTGTGAGCCAGATCGCCCGTCACGCCGAAGAGCACCAGGGTGTCCGAACGGGAGGCCGTCATCGAACGCGTCCGTTCTTGGCGGCGGCTTCTTGCTCATGTTCACGGAACAGCGGCGATCGGAGCCCTGAAATTTCTAGCGTCGACCAATCCACCTTGAATAAAACTCTCACGCCCCGACCTCCTGGTCTTCCGGCGTCCAGTTTTCCCGCGTCTGGTTTTCCAGCGCCTGCACTTTGGCCACTCGGCGCCGGTGGCGTGGGGCGCCGCTGAAGTAAGAGGTCAGAAAGGTTTCGATCAGTTCCCAGGCCAACGCAGGCCCGATTACTCTTCCACCAAGACAGAAGACATTCATGGCGTCATCTTCGACGCCCTGATGGGCAGAGAAAACATCATGGATGAGCGCCGCACGTACACCAGAGATTTTGTTCGCAACGATGGACGCACCCACGCCACTGCCACACAACGCCACTCCGCGTTCCACCTCCCCGGCGGCGACGGCTTTGGCCAAAGGGACGATGAAGTCGGGGTAGTCGTCTCCGGGGTCCAATTGGTGTGCGCCGAAGTCCACGACCTCGTATCCTGAGGCACGGAGAGACTCCGCCATCTGCGCTTTCAGGGCAAAGCCGCCGTGGTCCGACGCGATTCCCACGCGCATCATTTTTCTCTCTAGCCCGCTCGATCACCTGATGAGCTTGCTTGCAAACGTTCTCCACGGTGAAGCCATAGTGCTCCATCACGACCGGTCCTGGGGCTGATGCGCCGAACGAGTCGACGCCGATCACGGCGATTTGGGGACCGACATAAGATCTCCATCCCAGAGAAGCGCCGGCCTCGATCACCAACAAGGGAATGCCCGGCGGCACGACAGTGTCCCGATAATTTTGTGGCTGCGTCGAGAAGATGTTTGTACTCGGCATGCTCACCACTCTCGCGTACACGCCATCACTCGCCAATCGCTCGCGGCCCACCAGCGCCAGATGCACCTCGGAGCCCGTCGCGATGAGAATAATGTCGGGTGGTGTACCTGGGGCGGAGTCGGCGAGGACATAGCCGCCCAGCGGCACTCCCGCGGGAATGCCGGGATAGTGCCCCCGGTCAAGTACAGGAAGTCCTTGGCGTGTCAGCACCAGAGCAACCGGACCTTCCTTGCGTTCAATTGCGATCCGCCAGGCGGCGACGGTCTCATTGGCGTCCGCCGGCCGGAGCACAACCATTCCAGGGATCGATCGCAATCCCACTAATTGTTCCACGGGCTGGTGGGTCGGACCGTCCTCTCCCATGGCGATGCTGTCGTGAGTGAAAACATAGATCACCGGCAGCCCGTTCATAGCCGCAAGGCGCATCGGAGGACGCATGTAGTCGCTGAAGATCAGGAAGGTCCCGCCATAAGGGATAAGGCCGCGGTGCAACGCCATGCCGTTCAAGATGGCGCCCATGGCATGCTCCCGAATACCAAAGTGCATGTTGCGTCCCGCCCAGTTCTCCAGCTCGAAGTTCCCGGCGCCGCCAATGTGCGTGTGGGTGCTGGGATCAAGATCGGCCGATCCTCCCATCATCTCGGGCAGGCGAGCACCCAGAACCTCTATCGTCTTTCCTGAAGCGATGCGCGTCGCCATCGGGCCGTCCGCAGAAGTAAATTTCGGGAGGTCGGCGTCCCAGCCCTGGGGAAGCTCCCCCCGCATCACTCGCTCGAACTCCTCAGCCAGATCAGGGTCTACTTCTGTATAGGCCTTGAGGCGTAGTTCCCAAGCCGCCTGCGCGGCACTTCCCCGCGTAAGCGCTTCCCGGAAATGCTCCAAAACCTCCTCCGGAATATAGAAGGTAGGGGACACGGGCCAGCCCAAGCCCTCTTTAGTAAGCCGTACCTCGTCCACACCGAGTGGCTCGCCGTGTGCCGCCGCAGTGTCCTGCTTGTGGGGACTGCCGAAGCCAATGTGGGTGCGAACCATAATCAAGGATGGCCGATCCCGCTCTTCCCGGGCAGCCTTCAGGGCCGAGGCCACCGCTTCGACGTCGTTACTCCGTTCAACTCGTTGGACATGCCAGCCGAAAGCTGCGAAACGTGCCATGCGATCTTCGGTGAAGGCCAACTCTGTGCTGCCTTCGATGGTGATGTGGTTGTTGGCATACAGGACGATCAACTTGCCCAGCCGCAGGTGACCAGCATCGGATCCGGCTTCGGAAGAGATCCCTTCCTCCAAGTCCCCATCGCTCACTAAGACGTAGGTGTAGTGGTTCACGATCGTGTGACCCGGTCGATTGAAACGAGCAGCGAGGGCTACTTCGGCGATGGCCATGCCAACGCCGTCGGCCAGTCCTTGCCCCAAAGGACCGGTGGTAGCTTCGACGCCCGGGGTTTTGCGATATTCGGGATGGCCTGGCGTGCGACTACCCCACTGGCGGAATCTCTTCAGTTCCTCGAGCGGCAGGTCAAAGCCGGTGACGTGAAGCAGAGCGTACAAGAGTGCACATCCATGTCCGGCTGAGAGAATGAAGCGGTCGCGGTCGGGCCAGAGGGGATCACGCGGGTTGAATTTGAGCGAACGATCCCAGAGTGCGTAGGCCATAGCCGCCGAGCCCATCGGGAGCCCAGGATGGCCCGAGTTGGCTTTCTGCACCATGTCCACTGCAAGGAAACGTAGCGTGTTGATACACAGCTCATCCAACGCAGGCGGAGTGAGGGTCGGCGACAGGGTCATCGAAGATGTCATGGGTGCGCTTTGCCTCCGTATTGTTGGAATGGAACTTAGGCCGCCCAAACGACAGAAGATTCCTGCGGACTCATAGGATCGCTAAATGAACTACGCCTTCACCCCTTTGCTCTGGCAGTCTTTATGCTCACATTGGCAGGTCAGTTGAGACATGCCTTTTGCGTCGGCACAGGCGGTGCTGCAGTGCTTGGTTCCGTCAGCGGCTAGGCAGTTGCAAGCGGGATGCGCGCATTTCGTTGATGATTTCATGGGACCTCTTTTGGTCGATTCGTAAATATTGTTGGAAAAGTGTTGATCCGAACGTCCTCGTCGCAATGAACGACTTTCGCATGGCTTCGTGCAGCACGATTGCGCTGACACGCAGGGTCAGCATTGCATTGGTGACGGCAACAATCTGTTCCGTTTTGCTCAGTCGCGGCAAATGGCTAAGTGAAGAGGAGCCCGATGAGCCTCAGGCTTGACTTGATGAATTCGAGAGCCCCAAAGATGTGTAAAAGAGCACAGTCTTCCATCCTCTGATCGACGAAGATTGGGAATCCAATCACTCGTGGTTCGGCGAGGAGATCGTCATGCTACAAGCAACTGCTCCCCACTTCATTCCCACAAAGATTCTAGTGCCCGTTGATTTCAGCTCGTCGTCCGATGCCGCGCTGGAGACCGCATCCGACCTCGCTCAGCACTTTCATGCTGAACTCTATCTTCTGAACGTTATTCCGATGCTTCCAATGGGCACAAAGGCTGTCTCATTTCCTGAATCGGAGTACCTTCACAAGGCGGAGGGCAACGCGGAGCGGCAGTTAGCCACGTGTGACGCTGCTCTTGTTTCCAAGGGGATTAAGGCGAGTTCCAGCATTGAAATTGGCAATGACGTGGTTGGAAACATCATGCAGGCGATCGAACGCGAGCACATCGACATGATTGTGATTTCGACGCACGGCATTTCCGG
The DNA here is from genome assembly GCA_963771965.1 of uncultured Acidobacteriaceae bacterium. Taxonomy (GTDB): domain Bacteria; phylum Acidobacteriota; class Terriglobia; order Terriglobales; family Acidobacteriaceae; genus Sulfotelmatobacter. The sequence goes on along the minus strand of CAVYVM010000009.1, from coordinate 789,027 downwards.
CTGGCGCCCTCTGGTCTTCGGCTCGATCGCGGAGAAGATCGTCAAACAGGTGCAATGTCCGCTGCTGCTCCTTCGCTCTGCTGAACCAGCCGCTGCTGCGTAGCCCAAAATTCCTGAAGACTATGGATCTCGCAGACGCTATCTACCCCACAAGTGGTGCGAGTATTCTGAATTTTCCAAATCAACGCACTACACCTTTGCTTGCGGGGGGTCTGCGACTCCCTCCGGCGGTAAGACATCCGGCATGTCGAGACGTGCGACACCAATCCGGCGGTCAGCCATCCCATAATAGACATCGAAGCGATTGGGCAAGCCGAGATCATCGCGGCGGTCGATGCCGGTCGGGAAAACGACATCGGCAACGGTTCCGCTGCATTCCTGCGGCAGCGTTGGCGTCAGCACCGGATGCACCGAACGATAGCGGATCTCTTGTGGATGCTCTTTCGAGAGCACCATCACGCCCGCCGAATAACGCAGCTGGTGTTCGCCGCTGCTGGTATTTCCAATTTCGCTGACGCCGTGGTAAACGATCAGCCAACCGTGCCGAGTCAGGATTGGCGGAGTGCCACCGCCGATCTTGAGACGCTCCCATGGCGATACTGGGGCGGCCAGCCGATGATGCGAATTAAACAAGCCGAGGTGACCGGGTTCGGGGCCGTCCAAGGCCATCGGGCAGTAGGAAATCCAGATGCTTTCATGATCGAGGTCCATCACCCGCGACGTAGCCTGGCACGCGGTTTCTTCGGGACGAGTGCCAGGGAACAGCGGTCGATGGAGGATGGCCATCTGCATTTTCCCGGCGTGATTGGGAATGGCGACAGGGAAGAGGCTGGCATCCTTGTTGTCCACGTGAACGAAATCGATGCCTTGAAACTCAGCAAACGTCGCGAGCCCGAGACGTTTCCAGTGGAACAGGTCCTTCGATAACGCTAGAGCAATTCGCGGGCCTTCAGGCGAAAAAGCCGCGTAAGTCATCAGGTAGCTGTGCAGCGGCTCCACGAAGGTGATGCGAGGATCTTCGCAGCCACCACCGCCATCGGGTCGGCGCTCATAGTCAGCTTCCGGTTCCAGCGCGATGCCGAGGCGCTCGACGCCTGCTGGATCGCCGGCTTTATTGAATTGCACTCGCGCAATGCCAATGCGCGAGTAATTCCCCCGCGCAACCAGCCGCGGGAACAGGTAGAGTTCACCGTCAGGGCCACGAGCGGCAGCCGGATTCAAGACCCCTTCGACCTCCTGCGCGTTCCCCGGCTCCGGCTCCATCAACATTCCTAGCCGTTGCAGCTTAAGTCCGCTCATCAAATCCATTTCGGCGATTGCCATAACTTCACGCCGCCTTGCTACCGCCTGCTAAACAGGCGATGATGGTTTGAATAACCCGCTTGGTCTCGTTGGGATCCTTAACCGGAATGCAATCCACTCCCGCTGTTTCAGCAGGATAGTCGTTGCCGCCCACGTACAAGGCGTCGCCGATATAAATCATCTCTTTTATTGAAATACCGAGCAGGTCTCGCAGTTTTCTGATGCCGTAAGCCTTGTCAACGCCAGGCTTGGTAATGTCAATAGATGTCGAGCCCCCGATTCGGACAGAAAACTCAGGAATGAAAGTGTCAAGAATGCCTTTGATCTTCTTCCGATTGGCGAAATCGGGGTCCCATTTTTCCTTTTCTTCCAAGGGAGCTTGCTGACCTAAGGCAGAAAATGTTATCTGGCTTCCCCGGTCCTCAATTTGCCTGCCCCAGAGCTTTTCGATCTTGAAGCCTGCAACTCCGATCGCCTTCTTTAGGGAATCGAGGATCTTTTCTCTTTGATCCGTAGTGAAATCCTCCGAATAGATCTTTTTCCAGTCTGCCGATTCGTATCGGTAAAACTTTGTGCCGCAGGTAGGAAGGAGAGATAGATTCGCCAGGAGTTTGTCGTGAGGCAGATTCGAAACGAGTTGCTCTTCAAACTGCGGCCAACCGCCGCCGGAAATCACCGCCACTCTCACAATACCGAGAAGGTCATGCAGCAGTCCCGACATTTCTGGATCCACGGGCGCTTTACTTGCGGCAAGTGTGCCGTCCAGATCAAACACAATTAGCTTTTTCACCATGCTCTAAGCCTCTGAATTCTTGGACATCGCCGTTGTGGGATGGAGTGCTACGTTCGGCACGGCGAGTTCAATGTGGCACTCGCAGATTATCGAGTGCCTACCCTCCCCGCATGAGCCACCGTCGTCGATCATTCGGGGCTCCGACCAGCAACTCGGTGGTAGCCATATGTCATTTCATTGTGGCGAAGGTCTGACACTCGTTGCCAAGCGGTCGGCGACGGGTGTCAGGTCCTTGAGTCGAGCTTTAAGAGGTAAGTCAATGTGTGCAGTACACATAACGCCTGTGCCCATGATCGCGACAAAATAGTGCAACCCTCCATCTTTCCCTGGATACTGCAGCCACAGCCGGTCAGCGCTGTCGGCCAGCATTTTTGTCGCGTGTAACTGCTGCTTCTTCTGCTTCTTATATTTGTCCCAGTCGTCTGTAAACCCCGTACCTAGCAGAGCGGCTTTTCCGCTGCCGCCTCCCTCTCTAAGCGAGTCAACGTTGTGGTGAACAAAGTACCACCCGCCCGGAACTGCCCACTGACAACCGTTCTTATCCTCTGTGGTGGCCCATCCGGATGGCAATGCGGAGGAGGGCATCGTGGCTAGCGGAGTATCAATCGTATCTTTCGGCGCTAAGCCAGTTCTAGTCGGGTTCCCCGGCTGCAGTTCTTGGGCATAACTGCATAGTCCGCAAAAGGCAACTAACGCAATCGTCATCATCAGAAAGGGCACACTGCGTTTGCTCGTTTTCATAGTTCAGGTACCTCTCTACTTTGGAAACTCTAAGTTCGTTATTTGTCCAGCCCGGAAGAGTCCGTATCTCGATCCGGCAGCGCGATTTCCAACAAATCCACTGCATTGCAGGGCCGAAAGCGACATCTTCCGAGCGCTGCAGGCAAGACGAATACGTCGCCTCTTCCGACGGCGTAAGTGGCGCCGCCATACTCGACCTGCCCCCCGCCCTTGATGCATACCAGAACGCGCGGCAAATCCGTCGCTCCGACGGTAAACGGAGACCGTCCGCGCAATCGCCACAACCAGAAATGTTCACAGTGAAAGAGTCTCTCGCGTTCCACCGGGGTAGTCGCTTCCAGCACGGGCGTTACCAGACTGACCGGACCTTCTGCAAAATCAATGCAGTCCATCGCCTTGTCGACTTGGAGTGCCCGCGGCTTTCCTGTCTTCGGATCAATATGGTCCCAGTCGTACAGACGAAACGTCACGTCGCTATTTTGCTGAATCTCGAAGACCACAAGGTCGCCGCCCAGAGAGTGAACCGTGCCTGCGCGGAGGAAAATGGCATCGCCGGGCTTCGGAGTTAAGCATGCGAGTTGGTCCGCCACCGTCCCGTTCGTGAGCGCGCGCCGCAAATCGATCTCAGTAGTTTCTGGCTTCAGGCCCGCGTAGATGCGGCTTTGTATCCCGGCTTCCAGCACAACCCAGGCTTCGGTCTTCGGGGTCTCGCCCGCTGGCAGCAGGCTCGTGTTCGCTTTTGTGGGATGCACCTGGACCGAAAGCATTTCATGCACATCGAGGAACTTCAGCAACAGTGGGAATCGGCGGAAACGCCCGGCCAACTTTCCCATTATTTGCTTCGGAAACAGCTGTAGCAATTGACCGATGCTCTGCCCCTTTAGAGGTCCATCAGTGACGCGGCTCTGATGGTCATCGCGGTCGCTGAGCAGCCAAGCTTCGCCAATAGGGCCGCTGGGCAGGGGTGCGGTGAGCAAGTTGGCCAAATGCCGGCCGCCCCACAGCCGATACTGATAGATCGGTTCGAATCGCAGAGGATGCAGAAGGGCTTGATTCAATGCTCCTTCTCTGTCGTCGACAGCCAGGCTCGGGGTGGTGTCGATCATGGCTGATCTGAGAATGTCGGCTCGGCAGGAGGTGGATCAGTTCTGTGAGTCCGTTCATCATGCAATTTGCCGAGGGTATGCTCGATCAATCTGGCTAACTTATCTGCGGCGCCATTGACGGCCAGGTTCACAGTCGCAGCTTCGTCGGTGACAGCGATGGGCTGGCGGCCTTCGAGGCGCGCCTCCATCATGCAACGTTTGTTATTCTCGCGGCTCTTGGGGCCGCTCTCGTCGGTCAGGTGGACCTCCACCCGCGTGATGTGATCGCTCAATCGGCTCAGGGCATTCTCCACGACGCCCCTGATTTGATCGGCCAGTGCCTCGTGACCTTCGATTGTATGGTCCGTATTAACTTGGATTTGCATGCTCATCTCCTATCTAATTTGATTAAGGATGTTTGTTCCGCTCATACATGCCCCATCGAAGTTCGTGGAACCCAGCTATATCGGCCGGCATCTGCTTCTGGCGGCCAGAAGGCGCCATCGACAAGTCGTTGGTTCGTCGCGGCCGATGTGCTCCCACACTCCCAACCCGCGCTGCGCGCGCTCCGGCAAGTAACTTGCGGATACCGTAAATACCGGGGATCATCGGCAAAATCGCGGTGTACATTCCGGGAAAGTAGTAGCGCCCTGTAACGTGCACCCAGAAGTTCGGGAGGTTCTGCATTTGTTCGCCACGCCCGACGACGGCCTGAACGGACGCGGCCACTGTGGGCTGCACATCTGGCTTAAGGACAGGGAAAATGAAGTGCGTAAACTCCGCTACGCCAGGACCGATGAGGACGAAGCACATGAGAAACCCGGCGAGCGGAACCCGCCGGAACAGGCCAAGGGCCGTCAGGGTGTAGAGCACGGGTCCGATGAAGACGAAGATCATGAGGTACGAGTTCACGCTCCAACTGATGTTGAAGAGTCGACTCATGGCCGGGGCAAAGCCGGTCAGGTATTCCTCAATCAGGTGGACTTGGAGCCCGGCGACGGTAAGCAGGAACGCTGGCAGGACGACTTCTGGCATCAAGGGCCGCCGGAGATATGTCAGACTCCACAAAACGAATGCCGCGGTGCCGGAACCGCCAACGATAATCACGGGAGGCCAGCCGATATATCGATAGCCGGCCACCATGGCGACGACCAGAAAGGTAGCCGCTATCGCCATGCTGGCGATCCGCCCGGACAATCGGCCTTCGGCTGAAAACACGTGCTGCACGGCGCTATGCCTCCTACTGACCCTTACTTCTCAAGATCATCTCCGAGCGACGGTAGCGAGACGTAGCCGCCCTAACAAAAACGTCTTGGGTCCAAGGATGTTTCTTACGCTCACATTGCCGCTGCGACGTTCATGGAACTCTGCTACCAGCCGGGACTTCCTTCTGGCGGCCAGAAGGCACCATCGACAAGTCGTTGGTTCCGACGTAAATGCCGATAGCGACGAGCATGGCGAGTAGGCCGAACCAAAATCGCCAATCATGATGTGCGCGCCGCCAGTACGGAGTCTGACCATGGATATGATGACTCTCGCCGTTCGGATGCAAGTGTTCGGTATTGTGCATGGTCATGGTCGTCTCCAAATCAAATCGAGGAAGTAGGGTTGTGTGCCATCAGTGCAGGTGAAAATCACGCGACTGTCCTGACCTAAACCCCGCTCAACGAAAGGGCAGCCTTATGTTCCGCGTCCTGCAGCCAATAGGGCGCCCGGCCGTAGTGAGTGTAGAGGCGGTCTTCGTATTCACGAGTGATCGGCGCAGACTCGCCGAACTCTGGCGCGCTTTTGATAGCGTCCCGCCAGAGACCGACGTACACTTTGGATTCTGTCCAACTCACTTTCTGAATCCAACTGGGCGAAACCAGTACCTTCTTACCCGGCCACCAATTCTTCGTTAGCACCTCAATGTAGCGGATGGCCCAGGTTTCGTCGTCCACGACGAAGCCTGCCACGTGACCGATCTCGCCATCCTCAGCCTCAATGTGATATCCAGTGACCGCTCCAGTACTTCGTAGATGCGAATCCATCGACTCTTTCCGGATCCTTTCCGCCAGCACGTCCTTGGGCGTCGCTGATCGATTCGACAAGCTCAACGGATAGGCCCCGGGACCCCACAGAGCGGGTCCACCCCAGTAATTGGGATAACCGTAATAACCGAGATATTCGGTCTCGTACTGCCGCGAAACGGGCCGCTGCGTGTCTATGTTGGGGCTGTTCTCCACTTGCTCTTTCGTTAGCGCCACATCCAACCGCTTGCCTTGCAAATCCACGTTCGTCACGGAGAATGGTGAGATCAAAACTTCCCGGTCGCTTAGCCAACCTCCGGTTGCCGCCGTGAGGTAGCGAATCGCCCATGTCTCGTCGTCGAAATATAACTGATCTACAGTTCCAATCTCGCCGTCCGTGGCCCGGATCACAAGACCTTTCACTTGGTTCACATTCGTTAGCATCCTTAGTCCTCCTGTTGTTCTGATCTTCGACCACTCGAACTTAAGTCAGGTGCGCCTTCGCTCTAAGCAAGAGTGACCGAGTCACGGTTTCTGAGCTGGAGCTTCCGCACGTTGAATTGGTCCTGTTTTCTGGCCCAACTCTTGGGTGAGCTTGTGAACATTCATCGAATGTTCGTGCGCCTCTTTGCTGAGCTCGTGAGCGGTGAGGTGATCTTCTTTGCCATGGGCGACAGCCGCCGCCGCGTGCGCGTGGGCCGCAAGGTTGTGGAGTTCTGCAGCTCGCTCGTGTGGTCTCTGTGACATGATTCTTCTCCTCGTCACTGTGCGTTTATCGCACTTGTCGTCGCTCAGGCTGACCCACTTCTCGACATTTAGGGGGCGACGGTTTATGCAACGCGGTCGTTGTCATTTCGATACTCTCCGGGAACGTCGTCCTCCGACACCTGGCGGGTCGTGACCTCTGAGACATCCGGATCTTTGGCGTTCTCTACTCCGTCGACAATCGAGGCTTCGAAGGCATTTCCCTCTTCCACTAATTCTTCGACGCTCTCGGAATCCGCTTCGGCCGGGCGAGACATGCCCTGAATGTTGCCGGACTGCCCGGCCGAGTTCGTTTCACGTTCCTCTTCGTCGCGCTCGTTGTCGCGCCGATTATCTGCAACCATGGTTCTTGCCTCGTTTGAGATGAGCTACCGCATTTCTGCAGCTCTGGGTACTACGCGGCCACAGGTTCCGCGGTATGCAGTGCGGAGTGGGCGGGATTCGTGCTTTCGATGATCTCCTTCGCCTTGGCGACTTCTGCAGCCGTGCCATGGGCGATCAGCAGGAACTGATCTGTCGTGAGCGCCGTCTGGTACTTCACAATGCTGTCCTTCGGAATGCCTATGCTGAATAGACCTGCTCCCAAAGCACCCAACGCACCTACCTCTACGGCACCTTCCAGTCCTGCCACGATCCACGCCACCAGAGGTCCGGCCACTAAAATTGGGCCGAGCCCCGGGATCACGAACATCGCGGATCCGAACAAGAGGGCCCAAAAGCCTCCCCAGAACGCACCAACCTTGCCCCAATATTTCATGCGGTCGCCGGTGTTGTAGTAACCGACCACTTGCTCATCTGTGTGATATCCCTTTCCGACGATCGACAATTTGTGCATGTCGACTCCGCCACGCTGGAGTTCCTTTACGGCTCGATCCGTATGACAACGCATACACGCGAAGACTGGTCCCTATTGCTCAGTATCAGTGTTTAGTCCGGTGTTCGATCACACGCCCACGAACTCGGGACGGTAATCCTTCCAAATCCCCGTAGCCGGTGAGATCACACGGACGGGAGCATCTTCAGCGTGCTTCGCGGTCCTCGCCCATTGCCAGGCGTTCTGCATCTCGGAGGATTCGAAGTAGCGCGTCTCTGACTGGAGAACGGCGGCTCCGGCAGTAAAGAGCTCCACAAGCTCTTCCCAACGGTGGGCTCCGACGACTGCCATACGAGCGATATGACTTGTGTGCTTCTGGAGAAACCGCAAATCATCCCAGCGTGCCTTCCATTCGGCTCCGTGCATTTCCGTCAGGTCCACCAGAATGCTGATCGGGTGCTTTTTGTGCTGGGCAATGAAGAACTCAAGTTGCGGCTCGAATGTCTTGAGTTCCTCGTCCAATAGCTTTCCGACGACCTTAAAGCCGAACGCAACTCCTCCAGTTTCCTTCAATCGCTCAATCACAGTGACACCTTATTGTTTGCTTGGAAGCATTAATTCTTGCTCGGAGACCTTGTGCAGCCTTTCGAGTGTTGACTGAATATCTGCCGTCACATCGGGATTCCCCTGGGCGAGTTGTGAAGTAACTTTATCTCGGAGAGTCACCGTATCCCTCAACACAACTGCAAGCTGTGGATCCGACTGGGTGTTCAGCGCTTGGCCGACATTGTCAAAGAACCGAGTCGAGTATTCAGCAGCGGAGCCATAGTTTCTACGGGTTGCTTCCAAGTACATCATGCTAGCGAGATCATCCAAGTGTGAAACAACCAGTTTCGATCGATTTGCTGCACGTTCAACATCAGTGTTTTCTAGATCCTGGCGAAGTGCTCTGACACTAGAATATTCAGGCAGGAATCCAACCAAGAATCCTGTTAAGAGCGATATTGCTCCAACCATGAGCTTCATTTTCATCTGCGCTCCTTGCCATCTGAAAGCCCGGCCGCGCCACACCGCCGGAAAATCTCACAAGCCCGGGGTCAGCCGCATACCTGAGGCGCTCCGCTAGTCGACATTTCTCTTCGCAGCCGAGGAGAATAGATATTCCATCCGCACTCGCATACCACGCTCTCTCACGTTGCTTGCATCGTCACCGAGTTGCGCATACCGGGCAAATTCAGCATTCGTCGTGATGCCTTTGTCTTTCAAAATCTGGATGATGCCGCCAATCTGAGCGTCAAGTGTTTCGAGATAAGGGAGCATTTCCTCAAACACTTGTTCGGCAGGGAGCATCTTCTCGAACACCGCAGGGTCCACTTCCATCTCATTCTCCTAGCCCACTATTTCCAACACGCAAGAGCTGTCTGTTAACCGGCGATACCGGGATCTGGGATCTTGATGGCAAATCACACGCAATCAATCCCGACCGAGGAATCACATTCAACAGCTATGAGAATAGGACTCAGGCATTAGCCTTTCTGGTCAAAAGTGAACACTACCTAGACGGACGGATGATAAGGTGAAAACCTTGAAGCATTGGAAAGTGGCTCGCGCCGGCTCGGAGACGCTGCCAGAATTCTTTCGGATTCAACCTCGACGCGATTCCTCGCTCTTCCCACTGTATTGAGCGAAAGCGCGAGCCTCAGTTTGCTCGCAGTGTGTTTTGGGTGTTCTCTAGGCCTGCGATCTGTAGTGCCGGTATTCAGGTCGCGTGTACAGCGCATTCCTATATTGATGTTCTGCGGGCACTCTGGCGCAAGCCGGTCCCCTGGGTCTGGCGGGAATTATTTCCGAGTAGCCGACTTCCATGTAAGTCTTGTGTCAAGGAGAAAAAATAATCTCCTGACGCGCGCTACGGAGGAGCGCGCACGGTGGAAGCTGTCAGAACCCGCAGCTCGCACGTGTTGCCTCTCGGCGGTGGTTCCTGCCTTCGCAGAACCGGACATCCATTCACTGTCTCAGATCCTTGCGGACCGTCACAGAAGATTGAGTTTGTGTTCTCTGCCAGTCCTGAAACAATTCGAAGAGAGCCTCGGGAGTTTTGATCTCCGTCGCTCAGTCGGCAACCGCAGGACCTGGCAGTCTGCGCGCTGTGGGATCCTTTTTCCTGCCCGGCTGCGGTTCTTTAGGCCGCTGCGGTCCTGGAATCGGCGAACGGTACGAAGTCACGTTGCCCGCGATCGACGGCGAGCAAGTACGCCACCATCTTCCGAGCTACGGCCAAGGTCGCTCGATTGGCGTTTCCTTTTTGTTTTTCTCTTTCATATACAAGAGCCAGATTATGAGCCTGTCTGGGCGCCAGTTTCGCGGCTTCCACCAGTACGCGTTGGATATGTTTGTTGCGCTGTTTGGAAAGTGGTGTGCGTACCACCTTGTCAGCGGAACTCTTCTCATCGCCGCAGAGCCCGCAATAACTGATGGCTTCCCGAATCGAGGGGAAGCGGGAGACCTCACCCATTTCCAATGCCCAGGTTAGCGCAGTGATCGGTCCGACTCCAGGGACCGTCCGGAGGCGTTTGATCCGCTCGGCCAGTAGAGGATCTCGCTGCAGCGAACTGACCAGCGCATATTCCGTTTTCTGCAGTCGCACGATGGTGTCCCGGCTTAGCCGCAGCAGCGGCCGGATACTCTCATTCACCTCTTCGTTGCTGGCGAGCAACTCGCGGAAATAGCCCACTTTATGTAGCCGTCGCTTGTTGTGGCTCACTCCGGTTTCCATCAGCAGGCCGGAGATGCGATTCTTCATCTGCACCATCTGGCGACCAGCAGGTGGCGGTAGCGCAGGGTTCGGCGTCGGTCCCGAATCGCAGTCAATGCCATGTGGCATTCCGGCAGGAAGTCGCAGCGCAAGCAATCGGCAATCTTACCGGCATCGATCCGATCGTTCTTCTTCTTAGCTGCAGCGATGGCGCGTAGCATTAACGGATGCGCTACCTTCACCTGTTGGGCATGTGGTAGCAGATCCAGCCGGTGAAGATCGTTGCTTCCATCGCCACTAACCAGGGCTGCGGAGGCGTCTTCATCCAGCCGTCCAGTTCCCAGCGCGTCGCATCGACCTCGCCTTCCTGGTGCACCCGACCGCTCGCATCCTTGACGCAGTAGCTGATCGTATTCTTGTGAACATCGAGTCCGATGTAATACATATGTCCTTGAGGAGCCCCGTGGTTGTTCTCTGAATCAGCGTCGCCGCTGAGTTCAGCACTTTGTACACCACGCGCTCCTCTTGGACTTAGCATTCAAACAATACGTAAAGTGGACGACGGAATCGACAACGTCCGCGGGCGGGATCACCTTCCGCGCATTACGCCTTGACGGCCTCGACTATCGATAACGGACACTCAGTCGCGATGACGCGCGACAGTCGGAAACCCGAACCGCGCAGCAGCCTTACAAACTCCGCCTTCGTCCGCTCACGCCCGCGCGGTGTGAGCACCAGCATTTCCAGATCGAGCAGCTTGCCGTAATGCGGCGTGTTCCCAGGGGGCACAACCGGATCCACAATCAGCACCTTACCTCGCGGCCCAAGCGCGCGGTGGCATGCTTGAAGAATCCGCGTCGCCGAGTCGTCGTCCCAGTCGTGAAGGATGTGCTTCATGATGATCGCGTCGGCACCCGATGGCAGTTCTTTGAAGAAGTCGCCGCTTTCGATTCGCACTCTGCCGGCGATGCCAGCACGAGCGAATGTCGCTGCGGCGCCAGCCGCAACATGCGGAAGATCGAAAAGTACAGCACGCATCGTCTTGTGGCGGCGCAGAACGGTGGCCAGCAGCAGACCGTGTCCGCCCGCGACGTCCATCAGCGTCTCGACTCCTTTGAAGTCGTACGCGTCGGATGTTGCTCGGGCCTCCGTAGCGCTGATTGATGTCATCGCGTCGTCGAAGACTGCGGCGACTTCGGGATTCCGCGAGAGGTGTTCGAATATAGGAACGTTGAAGACATGATCGAACGCCGGCATGCCCGTCTTCACGCTATAGACAAGCTGTCCCCAGGGCCGCCATGTGCTGTCATGAGCGACAAAACGCGCGTACCCGGCGAGGCTCTCAGGATGGTCGCTTCGAAGCAGCTTTCCCATGCCTGTAAGCTTGAACCGGCGGTCAGCGCTTTCAACGAACAGGCCCACGCTCGCGAGTGCTCTAAGCAAGCGATAGATGCCGTCTTCTGAGACACCAGCTTCACGGGCAATATCGCTGCACCGCCGCGCTCCCTTCGCGAGCTGTTCGGGGACGCCGATTTCGACGATAGTGCCGAGTGCCTGACTGATCCACTTGCCGATCACCATCTGGAACAGGACCTCGTAGGGGCGCGATGGGGAAGCCCGATTGGCTCAGCTTTTGGCCATAGATCTCCTTAAGGCATTATGCCGCCTGGATTCTAACGGTGTGGCTCGTGAAAGGTAAAGCAGTGGAAGATTCGCAAGACGCTCGCCAGGAAGTGCTGCTTCCTGCTTATCGGGTAACGGGCTACCCGGAAGTTATGCAAGGGAGCAAATCGCCTGTAGCCGATTTATGAGATAGCTTCTAGAATCTCTTCCGAAGAAATTCAAAAACGACATAGCCCCTCTTCAGCCCCATTCCTGAACGCTCAAATTCCCCCTATCAAGAGATTGGAATAAAACAGGAAGATGATAAATCCCACCTCGATTGCCCACCCTCCAGATATTTTTCTTCATGGCAAGAATGATCTCCTTGGTTGTTTCGATTGATGAGGCACAAGGAGCTCTTCGGCGTCACTGCTGTCTGTTGCAGCCGTGAGAATACTAGCCTAAAAACACAAACAGTTGCAGTGCTCACTATTGACCAGTAATGGCCTGTTAGTACCGCCTAGACTTTTGCCTAAGGCCGCCGCTGTTGCCAGCGGAAAAAAAATACTGACGAGTCAAATCCAGTTTGCACTGGTGTGCATTGGAGTGATTTGCACTGGGGAAACGCTGCTCTGAGCGAGTCCTTGCTTTTAACGAGTTCAAACTTGAATGGAGATAATCATGTTGAAACGTATTTTGGCCGTAACAATTCTGATAGCGTTTGCAACTCTAGCCGCTCTCGCCTCGGACCGCGAGGATGATGTCAATCGTACCCAGAAAGCTGCCCAGGTCTTTAAGGAGATCATGAATACTCCTGATCAAGGCATTCCTTCGGGTCTTCTGGAATCGGCAAAGTGTATTGCCATCATTCCAGGAGACAAAAAGTTTGCCTTCGTATTCGGTGGTAGCTATGGCAGGGGAATAGCAACCTGTCGCACCGAGCATGGCTGGAGCGCTCCCATGTTTGTGGCTATTGATAGCGGAAGTGTGGGTTATCAGATCGGGGGCTCTTCAACTGACATCGTGATGCTCTTCATGAACGATCACGCCCTGCAAAGCCTCATGAGCGACAAATTCAAGCTTGGAGCCGACGCTTCCGTAGCTGCCGGACCTGTGGGCCGGAATGCCGCCGCTGGCACTGACCTCAAATTGAATGCGGAGATTCTGTCTTACTCGCGATCCAAGGGCATTTTTGCCGGGGTAAGCCTGGATGGTGCCGTAATGCAAGCCGACAAAAGTGGTGACAAAGCCATGTATGGCGACGATGTAAATCGCCATGAAATTCTTGACGGAAAAGTTGCGGTGCCTGCATCGGCTCGGGAGTTGTTAGAAGAGCTTGGCGGATACGCCCACGTAGCTAAGGCTGAATAAGGGCTCCATGCGATGAAATCGAAAAAATCAGTGCATCTCGGCCGGAACTACCTAGCGCCGACCATGGTGAGGCGCCTCCCGCGCACGATCCTTCCGTCCAAACAGGAAGGTTCCGCTCGCCAGGCTCCAGTGCTCGCTTGTTCGTCTGGTAGGCGCTGTTCACGAGACAACGACGGGCTGGGAGTCGGGAGCGTCCTGGAGAACTCTGTCGGTGTGTCTGCGCACTGGCCGAACAGCACCGCTCGGTGATGGTCATTCCAACGAACACCGATAGCGTACCGAATACTCGATTCCAAGCTTTAGCCGTGGGTGACTATTGTACGTTCCGCATACTTACTCAGCCGCGCTAGTTCTCATGCTGGTCAGCATGCTCTGTTGGGGCAGCTGGGCGAATACGCAAAAGATTGACAAACGGTGGCGCTTCGAACTCTTTTACTGGGATTACATCTGGGGCCTGTTAGCTTGTGCGCTGTTTTTGGGTCTAACATTCGGTAATAGAAGCCCGGCCTCTCCGGACAGTTTTTTTCACAATCTAGGGAGTGCGAGTCATCGCAGCATTCTTGAGGCATTTTTCGGAGGTGTCATTTTCAATCTCGGGAACCTGCTACTCGTGGCAGCGATCTCCGTCGCGGGCATGGCTGTAGCATTCCCGATCGGAGCCGGCTTGGCGTTGGTGATTGGGACTGTGATCAACTACATCATCTCGCCTAAAGGCAACCCGATTCTCTTGTTTGGCGGCATTGCGCTGATTTGCATCGCTATCATTCTTGATGCGATGGCGTACCGCGGACTCTCTCGGGTGACAAAGGCGAGCACAAAAGGCGTTGCACTAAGCCTCGCCTGCGGAGTTGCGGTTGGACTCTTCTATCCGTTCGTTGCTAAAGCGATAACGGGCCCAAACAACCTGGGGCCCTATACCGTCTATTTCGTTTTTGCCCTGGGCGCCGTTGTTTCCAATTTCCCTATGAACTACGGATTGATGCGCCGGCCCGTAAGTGGCAATCCGCTTCGAATGAAAGACTATTTCAACGGAAAAATGAGTGTGCACGCGTGGGGAATATTAGGAGGAAGCATCTGGGGCATCGGAACAATCGCTAACTTCGCAGCCTCTTATGTGCCTATGATCGGACCCGCCACGTCATTCTCTCTTGGCGAAGGCAACACGATGATCTCTGCCATATGGGGCATTTTTGTGTGGAAAGAATTTCACGGCGCCGGAAACCGAGTGAAGGGTCTGCTCGCCACCATGTTTTTGTTTTTCGTATTGGGACTAACCAGTATTGCCCTCGCTCCGCTAATCCGCTAAAGGACAACAGCAGAGCAAGAGAAGAGAATCGCATGACGACATCAAATAACAATAATAATAATAAGGACGCGTTTGGACACCCAGGAATCCATCCTCGATGGACGCATGGCGACAAAGACGGTATAGGAACTGCATACGCTGCCTCCAGCCAGGTGTGGTTTACGCTTTGGCACGGGATCATCACCGAGGTTTATTATCCGACGGTGGATCGTCCCCAAGTTCGGGATCTTCAATACCTGATTACCGACGGCAAGAGTTTTTTTCATGACGAGAAGCGCCTCAAAGCCAAAGTGGAACGATTATCCGCACACTCCTTGGGATATCGCTGCACAAACTCTGATCTAGACGGCCGCTACAGCATCGTTAATGAAATTATCACGTCTCCTCATCTGGCCTGCATTCTTCAGCGCACAAAACTAATGGGTGACGAGTCGTTCATTTCGAAGCTTCAACTTTACGTGCTATGCGCTCCTCATCTGGAGGTTGGCGGATGGGGGAACAATGGCTATGTAGCGGAGGTGAGCCGCCGCAAGATTCTTATGGCACAGAAAGACGGCACGTGGCTGGCGCTTGCTGCCACCGAACCTTTTTCTCGTACTTCTTGCGGCTATGTCGGACGCAGCGACGGATGGACAGACTTGGCTCACAACTTTCAAATGGATTGGGAGTTCGGCCACGCCAATGACGGCAACATCGCCCTTACCGGAGCCCTGGACCTGAAGAGCCACCGCGAATTCACCCTTGGACTCGCTTTTGGCGACAGCCAGCACCATGCCATTGCGACGCTCCTTCAAGCACTAGGGACGCCCTTCAAAGAACATCATAAACGATACACAGAACAGTGGGATCGCACTTCCTCACACCAGATGCCCCTAGAGAAGGTTTCGAGTGACAATGGAAACCTCTACCACAGCAGTTGCAGCCTGATTCTCGCTCACGAAGACAAGTCCTATCCGGGCGCTCTGATTGCCTCTCTCTCGATCCCGTGGGGCGAAGCGAGGGGAGACAAAGACCAGGGCGGATATCACCTGGTTTGGACCCGCGATATGGTCAACAGCGCTTCGGCGTTGCTCGCCTCTGGTGAGAATGCGACTCCTCTGCGTGCGCTGATCTATCTCGCGGTTTCCCAGCAGGAAGATGGTGGCTTCGCTCAGAATTTCTGGGTCAATGGGAATCCCTACTGGCGGGGCATTCAATTGGACGAGGTCGCCTTTCCTATATTGCTGGCATTGCGGCTCAGCCAACAGAATGCCCTTCAGGACTTCGATCCTTATCCAATGGTCCTGAAAGCCGCCGCCTACTTGCTTCGGCACGGACCTGTGACGCAACAAGAACGATGGGAGGAAGCCAGCGGGTATTCCCCGTCAACCTTGGCTTCTAATATCGCGGCCCTCATTGGTGCCGCTTATTTTTGCAGGCAGCGAGGGGATAAAGCCACTGCGGAGTTCCTTGAGCAATACGCCGACTTTCTGGAGTCACATGTGGATTCATGGACAGTTACAACCGAGGGGACTCTAGTCCCAGGCATCCGCCGCCACTACATCCGAATCCTTCCCGACGGCGTAGACAACCCTGACCCTGCGGAAGACCCGAACTCGGGAACCCTCAAAATCGCAAACCTTGTTGCGGGCGCGCAAAATTCGTTTCCGGCCAAAGAAATTGTCGATGCCGGATTTCTTGAACTGGTTCGATACGGCATCAGAAAGCCCGACGATCCAATAATCGCTGATTCACTGAAAGTCATCGATGCGGTGTTGAAGGTCGATACTCCGGTAGGGCCGGTGTGGCATCGCTACAATCACGACGGTTATGGCCAGCGGGAGGATGGAGGCCCTTACGGGGGATGGGGAAAGGGACGGGCATGGCCGCTTCTGACGGGTGAGCGCGCACACTTCGAACTCGCTGGGGGGCGAGACGTGAAGCCGTTTATACGCGCCATCGAAGGTTTCGCCTCAGGCACGGGTTTACTGCCGGAGCAAGTATGGGACGAGCAGGACAGGCCAGACATTTTTATGTTCCGAGGAAGGCCAACCGGTTCGGCCATGCCTCTCATGTGGGCTCATGCCGAGTACGTCAAGCTCCTGAGATCCGTATCCGACGGCCGTGTTTTCGATCTGATTCCTGATGTTGCGGAGCGCTATCTCGGAGATCGAAAGGCCTGTCAGTTATTCGAGATCTGGAAAATAAATCGTCGGGTCCGTTTCGTGAAGAAAGGCTATACGTTGCGAATCCAGTCTCAAGATTCCTTCCGCCTCCATTGGACGGGCGACGAGTGGACTACGGTCAAAGATACTCCGTCCTCAGCGACCACTCTCGGAATTGAATTCGTCGATATTCCGATCCTTGCGGCACAGCGTGCGCCGATTCGATTTACCTTCTTCTGGCCCAAAAGCAATTCGTGGGAAGGCCGTGACTACACAGTCGAGATTAAGCAATAAACATCGCCTTTCTACTTTTTCCAAATGGTCATCTAAGAAATAGCGGGAGTCGAAAGTTAGACCAAGATAAGGTGACGCTGTGCCGCAAAAGAATCATTTCGACATCATCATCATCGGTACTGGGGCCGGCGGCGGAACGCTTGCTTATCACCTCGCTCCATCCGGTAAAGGCATTTTGCTTTTGGAACGAGGCGACTACCTGCCCAGGGAGAAGGACAACTGGAACTCCAGCGCGGTCTTTCTCGAATCGAAATACCGGGCTAAGGAAATGTGGTACGACAAAGATGGAAACGCATTTCACCCCGGCATTCAGTATTACGTCGGCGGAAATACGAAAGTCTACGGCGCCGCATTGCTGAGATTTCGTCCCGAAGATTTTGGGGAAATCCAGCACTATGGAGGCATCTCGCCGGCTTGGCCGCTTAGCTATGACGACTTCGAGCCTTATTACACCAAAGCGGAGCATTTGTATCAGGTCCACGGTGAGCACGGGATTGACCCCACGGAAGGTCCCGCAAGCGCTTCTTATCGCTACCCGCCGGTGAGCCACGCACCGCGCATACAACAGCTCTATGACGATATACAACGGGGCGGCCACCATCCCTTTCCATTGCCCCTGGGAATCCTGCTGGAGGAAAAAGACGGAAAGGCCCTGCACACGAGTGCCTGCGTGCGCTGTCCCGCGTTCGACGGATTTCCCTGCCTGGTTAATGGCAAAGCCGACGCGCAGGTTATTTGTGTGGATCCGGCTCTCGAACGGGCGAATGTCACGCTGCTCACCGGAGCCTACGTCAAGCGCCTGGAAAGCGACGCGTCAGGCCGAGTGGTAACCAAGGTCGTGGTCGAACGCAACGGTCAATCTGAAGATTATTGCGCGGACATCGTCGTTGTTTCTTGTGGCGCGGTCAATTCCGCCGCCCTTCTGCTGCGTTCTGCCAGCGACAAGCACCCAAAAGGCCTGGCGAACAGCTCCGATATGGTCGGACGCCATTACATGCGACACAATAACTCGGCCTTCATGGCCCTGTCCAAAGAGCCCAATCCTACTGTCTTTCAGAAAACCCTGGGCTTGAACGATTTTTATTTTCGCTCCGATGATTGGGAATATCCGTTGGGCGGAATTCAGATGCTGGGCAAAACCGACGGCGAGATGCTCAAGGGAGAAGCCCCAGATTGGGCTATCTGGAAACCCGAATTCGCCCTGGACTACATGGCTGAACATTCCATCGATTTCTGGGTGCAATCCGAGGACTTGCCCCATCCCGATAATCGCGTCACCATCAACCAAAGTGGAGAAATCACACTCAGCCTCCAAGAGACCAATACTGAAGGCCACCAACGCTTGGTCGCAAAGCTCAAAGGCATGCTCAACGATCTTGACCTTCATGAGCATCTGATGTCGCGGTCGTTGTATCTGGGCAAAAAAATTCCAATTGGCGGTACCGCTCATCAGGCCGGAACGATTCGCTTCGGTCAAGATCCGAGGACGTCGGCACTCGATCTAAATTGCAAAGCCCACGATTTGGATAATCTCTATGTTGTCGACGCGAGTTTTTTCGTGTCGATTGCCGCCGTGAATCCGAGCTTGACGATAATTGCGAATGCCTTGCGAGTGGGCGATCATCTGCTCGAACGGCTGGGCTAGTGCCGAATAATCAACCTTGCTCTCCGCAGTGGGCGAGAAATCGAGATCCTATAAAGGAAAACAATAATGAAGGCGATTGCGATAGTTCCGGGTACAGCTGGCTCGCGTATCGTGGACCGGCCCGAACCCAGCATTACGAACTCAGATGAAGTAAAGATCAAAGTCAAACGTGTCGGAATCTGTGGCACAGACCGGGAAGAGTTGTCGGGAGGTCGCGCGGATGCCCCGGAGGGTCAGAAAGAACTGATCATCGGCCATGAGATGTTTGGCCAGGTGGTCGAGACGGGTTCCTCGGTTACTCGGGTAAAAGTGGGGGATTTCGCTGTTTTCACCGTCAGGCGTGGTTGCGGCCAATGCGCGCCCTGCCTGATGGGACGCTCCGATATGTGCCAGACCGGCAACTATAAAGAAAGAGGGATTCGCCGATTAGATGGCTATCAAACGGAATTTGTGGTCGATAAGGAACAGTACGTCGTGTCCGTGCCAGTCGAATTGGAAGCCGTTGGCGTTTTGATGGAACCGCTTTCCATCGTCGAGAAAGGAATCGAAGAAGCGCTGCGCTTACAAGCCGTGCGCTCCCCCGAAGCCGCCATCACTCCGGCATGGATTTTCGGACGCCGCTGCCTCATAGCAGGACTGGGCCCCGTAGGTTTGCTGGCCTGTATGGTCTTGCGACTTCGAGGAGCCGACGTTTACGGATTGGACGTCGTCGATGCCACAAGCGCTCGGCCAAAGTGGCTTGATGTGATTGGCGGGCACTATGTGAACGGACGGCAGGTGCCTGCCGACCAGGTCGAGAAAAAGATTGGTCCGATGGATTTGGTCGTCGATGCCAGCGGAATTGCAGCGCTGGAGTTCAATCTGCTCGATGCTCTGGCGCTCAACGGAGTCTATGTGATCACCGGCATTCCTGGCGGCAACCATCCGTTGCAAATTCAAGGAGCGGAACTCGTCCGCCAATTGGTCCTGGATAATCAGGTAATGCTCGGCAGTGTCAATGCTGCGCGCGGTCACTTCCAAATGGGAGCGGATGATTTATTTCAGGCTCATCTCCGTTGGGGCAAGCACATCGCCGCTTTGATTACCAATCGTTATTCGTACAGCCAGTTTGCGGTCTCGGTGAGCCATCACTCTCCCAATGCAATCAAAGAAGTCGTAGAGTGGGACTAAGCACCGGCGCTCAAGACCTTTTTATCTAGCTTTGTCTACTTGAGGCCGCTATCTTAAATTAAACATTTGCAATCTGTAAGACCAGCGCTCTAGGAACCGCCATGCAAGCTGATTCAAGTCTCCTGCGGGATTCGGTCCTGGCACAGCCGATCTCCCACTTGTTCCTCGTCGTGGGAATTGTGATGGCCTCGATTCTGTTATTGGTAACTGTTCTGGTCGTCTACGTCAGTTTTCGCTACCGGTCTGACGCGACAAACGTAGTACCTCGACAGGAATTTGGTCGCACGTCGTCAGAAATTCTTTGGACCGTCGGTGCCGTACTGGTTCTCGTCTTTATTTTCGCGGCGACGATCCACGCCATGAAAGAGTCAGATCCAGGGTTTGCGGCAACCCAACAACCGGACGTCGTGATCGTTGCTCATCAATGGTGGTGGGAAGCTCGCTATGTGAAATCGGGCGTCATCGCTTCGAACGAAATACACCTTCCTGTGGGTAAGCGCTTATTCGTGAGGCTCGAATCCGCGGACGTAATTCATGACTGGTGGGTGCCCCAGCTGGGACGCAAAATGGACGCCGTACCCGGGCATCCAAACTTTCTGTGGCTCGAAGCAGATTCCCCCGGTTTCTATTCAGGAACTTGTGCCGAGTATTGCGGCGCCGAACATGCCTGGATGCGTATTGCCGTAATTGCCGAGGCAGAGCCCACTTTCGAGCGCTGGGCTCAGCACCAGCTCGAAGTGCCCTCGAAGGTGCTCTCAGGAGGCGATGCCACTCAAGGAGCCGAACTATTCCAGCAATTGACCTGCGGCAACTGTCACACCATCGCAAGCACTTCAGCCCAAGGCAAGATAGGTCCCGATCTCACTCACATCGGCAGTCGCCTAACGCTGGCCGCCGGGCGTTTCCAAAATACTCCCGCAAACCTTGTCCGTTGGCTGGCAAATCCCCAAGCCATTAAGCCCGATTCGCACATGCCGAATTTCCAGCTCACAGATCCGCAGGTTCGCCAACTCACCGCCTATTTGGAGACGTTGCAATGAGCGATGTTCCCTACATGCCGCAGATACCAGCCACCGCTGACCACGCCGGTGCAACAGTCGAGCATGAGAAGGCGGGGCTACTTGGTTGGATAGCGACCGTTGACCACAAGAGAATTGGCATCCTGTATCTACTCACGAGCCTGTTTTTCTTTGGGGTGGGAGGGATCGAAGCGCTGTTGATGCGGATTCAACTCGCACGTCCAAACAACAGCTTTCTCTCGCCCGGTGCGTATAACCAGATCTTCACCATGCACGGCACAACGATGATTTTTCTGGTCGCCATGCCAGCCCTCACAGGCATGGCCAACTATCTGGTCCCGCTCATGATCGGAGCGAAGGACGTGGCCTTTCCTCGACTAAACGCCTTCAGTTTCTGGCTGCTGGCCTTTGGAGGCCTGTTTCTCTACTTCAGCTTTATCGCTGGCGGAGCCCCTGCTGCGGGATGGTTCAGCTACGCGCCGCTGAGCGAACAACCGTACTCGTCAACCACGGGAGTGGACTATTATGCGATTGGTCTCTTCGTGTTGGGAATGGGTTCCATCGCAGCCGCCATTAACCTGATTGTTACCATCGCCGGGTTTCGCGCCGTCGGTTTAACCATACGGCGACTTCCTTTATTTGTGTGGATGGTGCTGGTCACGCAGGTCTTGATTCTCCTGGCCCTCCCTGCTCTCAATGCTTCGCTCTCCATGTTGCTGATCGATCGTTTAATGCACGGTCACTTTTTCGTAAGCAACAGCGGAGGCTCAGCACTTCTCTGGCAGCATTTCTTCTGGGCTTTCGGCCATCCCGAGGTTTACATTGTCGTGCTCCCTGCCTTCGGAATGATTTCGGAAGTTATTCCCGTATTTTCGCGCAAAGTGATCTACGGCTATGAATTCGTGGCCGCGTCCACCGTGGCCATCGCGGTCTTGAGTTTTCTGGTGTGGGCGCATCACATGTTCGCTGTCGGATTGGGCCACTCGATCGATGTTGTGTTTGCCATAGGAAGCATGCTGATTGCCGTGCCCACGGGAGTGAAGATTTTCAATTGGATTGCGACGATGTGGGGCGGATCGATCCGATTCACAACCTCGATGCTTTTCGCCACCGGTTTTCTGGTTATGTTCACTATCGGAGGTCTGAGTGGAATTTCATTCGCGGCGTTTCCGATCGATTGGCAGGTGACAGACACTTACTATCTGGTGGCGCACCTTCATTACGTCCTGTTTGGAGGCACAGTTTTCGCAATCTTTGCCGGCGTCTACTACTGGTTCCCGAAGATGAGTGGCCGGATGCTCTCGGAAAGACTTGGGAAAATACATTTCTGGTTGATCCTGGTCGGTTTCAATATGACCTTTATGGTGCAACATTTCATGGGCCTGATCGGAATGCCGCGTCGAGTATTCACGTATCCGGACTTGCCCGGGTGGGCGGCTCTGAATATGACCTCCACGATTGGGGCAGTAATCATGGGGATCGCGGTGGCCATCTTTTTGTGGAACTTGATTGTCAGCTTCGTTGCTGGTGAGCCTGCGGGAAACAACCCGTGGGACGGATGGACGCTGGAATGGGCAACGACTTCGCCTCCTCCAGAACACAATTTTGACCTCTTACCTCCGATATGCAGCCGGCGCCCGCTTTGGGATCTTGCGCACCCAGAAAACCCCGACTGGAAACATGGCCACTGAAGGCACAGTAGAACGCTTGGTGACGGTCGACAGCTATCAGTTCGCCGTCACCCTATTCTTGATTTCCGAAGGGGCGTTTTTCGCTTTCTTGATTATTGCCTATGTCTATTTTCACGGCTCGATGACAACAGGCCCCAACGCCGGCAATAGCCTGAATCCTCTCAAGAGTGGGATCTACAGTATCTTCTTGCTCGCCAGCAGTTTCACGGTAAGCACGGCGGAGCGAAAGTTAAGTGGTGGCCATCCCCGAGCCTTTTCAGGCTGGCTTCTCACAACAATTCTGCTGGGCGCTATTTTCCTCGTCGGCCAGGGGCGGGAATATTTCAATTTGTATCGCGCTGACGTGACCGTGAGCCGGAACATCTTCAGTACTTCGTTCTTCACGCTGACCGGATTCCATGGACTGCACGTTCTGATGGGGTTACTTTCCCTTTGCATCCTGTTCGCCTTAGCCCTGGGTGGAGATTTGCAAACTGGGCGGTCCAACGCAGTTCGCGCGGTTGCACTCTACTGGCATTTCGTGGATTGGATCTGGGTGGTGATTTTTGTCGTCGTTTACGTGTGGGCGCTTTTCTAAGGTTTTCACATGACCACTTGGCAGCTATTTGCGTCTGGTTGGGATTGGGAGCCATCCGTGGTCGTAGGGTGCGGACTGCTCCTGCTGTCGTATCTGGCCGCGCTTCGATTCCGCTTTCAGTTGAGGTCACTTTGTTTTGTCGCTGGAGTTCTTGCCTTGCTGTTCGCGCTCGTTTCCCCCATAGACACGCTTGCTGATGGATACCTCTTCAGCGCGCATATGGTGCAGCACATCCTTCTTATTCTCGTGGTCCCGCCATTGCTCATTATGGGTATCCCGAAAGAGTTGGCGTGCCGCTTGCTCCGGCACTCATTACCCGCGAAAGCGGAACGCGTATTCAGGAAGCCTCTAGTCGCATGGGTTCTTGGTGTGGGCAGTATGTGGATCTGGCACTGGCCTCCGCTCTATAACACTGCACTTTCCCATGAGGCCATCCACATTGCCGAGCATGTGATGTTCCTGGTCGCGGCCACAATCTTTTGGTGGCCTGTGCTGAGCCCCGTAGAAGAGTCGCACCTGTCACCGCTTGCTGCGGTCATTTACCTGTTTAGCGCCTGCGGGGCGCATACCGTTCTCGCCATTCTGATCACTTTTGCACCCGTCGGAACATATCCACTTTATCTGCAACCATCCGACTCCCTTGGCATTCTCCCGCTTCTCCGCAACCAGTGGGGACTGACTCCCGCGGTCGATCAACAACTGGGCGGACTCCTGATGTGGGTGCCAGTTTGCTTGATCTATTTGGGCTTCATTATTGCCACGATGATTCGCTGGTATTCCATTCCTATCCCTGGCAGAAACCCAAGCCCGGAGCTGGCTTTGATCACTACGACAGCCATGGAGTATACACATGACAGATAATGAAATCCCGGATCAAGCAAGAAGTGCGTCCGCATCGGCAGCCTGGACCGCGCCGCGATCGCAAATTATTCCTCGCTCCACGTACAGTCCGGCTGTCATGGCTCTGGCGATCGTTTGCCTTCTTTGGGGTTTGCTAACCTCATATCTGATTTCTCTGTTGGGATTCGTTCTTCTTGCGGTGTCTTTGGCTGGCTGGATCGGAGAACTTCGCCATGAGCGTCAATGACGAAATGCCAGATACGAAAGCAGCTGTTGCTGCGAAAGAACCAACTCAAGAACTGGGCCGGCGTCGCTTTCTCAATCGGTTAAGCCTCGGCCTCAGTGGTGTGGCAGCCGTTCTGGTTGGAGTCCCGGTAATCGGATTTCTAATTTCGCCGCTGCTGCGAGAAGTGCCGCGGATCTGGCGGCCAGTCGGAGCTCTCGATGATTTCAAGGAAGGCGATATCGTCGAAGTGACTTTCGAGGACAGCTCCGCGCTTCCGTGGGCGGGCCTGACGCAAAAGACCGCCGCATGGCTCTCCCGCCAGCCGGGCGAAAAGTTCGTGGCCTTTTCCGTCAATTGCAGCCACTTGGGATGCCCTGTGCGTTGGGAAGCCAATGCACAGCTCTTCATGTGCCCCTGTCATGGAGGTGTGTATTACAAGAATGGTCAGGTCGCCGCAGGCCCGCCGCCTCGGGGCCTGACGAAATACCCAGTACGCATTCAGAGTGGAAACGTGGAAATACTTACGAGCCCGGCGCCGATCACGTAACCACGCCCAAAATGGAGACACTAAGAAAACTTTGGCTGTGGTTCGACGATCGAACCGGCGCGTCGGCAATATGGAAGGCCACGGCCGGTCACCTGGTTCCGCCAAACACCGGCTGGTGGTATGTCTTCGGCAGCGCCACTCTGGTTGCGTTTATCGTCCAAGTTGTTACCGGCATCGCGCTAGCTACCATCTACGTTCCATCTACCGCCGACGCCTACCACACCCTCCAATTCATTAACCATGGGGCGACTTTGGGCCACCTGTTGCGGGGCCTGCACTATTTCGGCGCATCCGCAATGGTCCTGTTCGTCGGGATACACGTCACCAGAACGTTCCTGATGGCCGCCTACAAGTATCCCAGAGAAATGAGTTGGCTTAGCGGTTCAGCATTGCTTTTGTTGATCGTAGGAATGGGGTTTACCGGCCAACTCTTGCGCTGGGATCAGATTGCCTTCTGGTCCGTATACATTGCCGCAGAGCAGGCGGGGCGTGTGCCGTTGGTAGGAAAGACTCTGGCACATTTCATCCTCGCCGGCAACACCGTCGGGGGCGCAACTCTCAGCCGATTTTATGCCTTTCACGTCTTCTTTATTCCCATGCTGATTTTTGGCTCCATTGGGGCGCATCTGTATCTTGTGATTCGAAACGGAATTTCCGAGCCACCGCAGGAAGGGCGTCCCGTCGATCCAAAGACCTACCGCAGATGGTATGAAGATATGCTGAAGCGGGAAGGGCGTCCGTTTTGGCCGGATGCGGTTTGGCGCGATTTAGTATTCGGAGTGGGCGTGATCGCTATCCTTTTAGTCTTGGCTTGGGTTGTAGGCGCACCGCAGCTGGCCAAACCACCCGATCCCACGATCCTGGTTGCGGAGCCCAGGCCCGATTGGTACTTGCTTTGGTACTTCGCCCTTCTGGCCCTGATTCCTGCTCGCCTAGAAAACTACGTCATCGTACTCGGGCCACTGGTTTTTGTGATGTTCCTGGTGCTGCCTCCGCTGATCGCAAACAAGGGAGAACGCAGCGCGTCGCGGCGTCCCTGGGCGATTGCCATGGTGCTCGCATGCTGGATGCTGATTGCCACCCTTTGGATCCAAGGACGCCGCTCGCCCTGGTCTCCAGATTTCACCGCAATCCCTCTGCCCGAGACCGTCGTCGGCGCCACGAGCGGACCAGTCTATGAGGGCGCACAGCTGTTTCACTCCAAGGGTTGCGAGTACTGTCACTCAGTTTCCGGATACGGCGGCCATCGCGGTCCTGATCTTACCGATGTTGGAGACAGGCTCTCCAGCGATCAAACCATCATCCGGATCATGAACGGCGGGACCAACATGCCTGCTTTCGGAAGCACGCTCAGCGGGGCGGAGCTCGATTACCTTGTGACTTTTCTTGCTTCGCGAAAATCCCAACACGCCGCTGAAACCAGGGCGAAGATGTGAGGTAACGATGTTCGCAGCCAGCGAACGTCTATGAGGAATTGAGGTAGGTTCCTAACGAGTGTCCTGAGAATCCTAGCGATCGATTTGACAACTCTTCCGTTCGCTAGCGGGTAGCTACCAGAAACCCTTGCTTCGATGGCGCCGCCGGATTCTACGGATGCGAATCCACTGAAAAACGAAAAGTCCGGATGCCAACCCTGTAGTACCCCACGGTACGTCCAAGGGTGGC
This sequence comes from uncultured Acidobacteriaceae bacterium, assembly GCA_963771965.1. GTDB lineage: Bacteria > Acidobacteriota > Terriglobia > Terriglobales > Acidobacteriaceae > Sulfotelmatobacter. Next base: position 762,666 of record CAVYVM010000009.1, on the reverse strand, counting down.
ATGAACTCCCTGCCGTAGAAGGCTATCTATGAAGTTAGCGGAGATTGAAACGTCGGAAAGTGCCGAGGGACTGATTCGATTGGGAAGACTTCGGAGGACGACCGGAATGAGTATAATTGCTCAGTACCCGCCACGTCTTTCCCCTACGCTGCTTGTGACTGTCCAAAGGAGGGATTTATGGGTGGTCACCCCTTCCCAGAAATACCCTGCAAACTTTGCGCCAAAGCAGTCGATCTAACAGTCGATCTGTCAGCCGATGAAAATGGCAAGGCCGTTCATGAGGATTGCTACGTCAAGCACATTACGGGTTCCCGCCGCAATCTCTCCGCAACTGTGATGACCGATTAAAGTTTCACCAACGCAACAAGCTCAAGATAATTCTTGATCCATTCATGATCCACGAAACGTTTCTATACCTTACTGAAACTGCTTTCGGAAGCCATCCGTGTCGCGTAGTTTCAGCAACTTACCGTACACTGCGGCCCTTTCACGGCGGTAACACGGGTTCAAATCCCGTCGGGGACGCCAACCTTATCAACCACTTGCAAATCCCCTCCAGAATTTTGTACGTCCGTTAACGTCCGATAAGCCTCGGTGCTTGTTTTTCTTCGTTTTTGTCGAGCAACAAGCTTACAACTCGGCTCTGCGCATCTCGCTTGGTTGCGTGATCGCTTGCGCGTAAATGTTCAGAGTGACCGAGATGTTTGCGTGCCGCATTAGCTCCTGCACAACCTTCACGTCTTCGCCGTTCCCTTTGAGGAGCGTCGCATACGTGTGCCGGAACGTGTGCCAGCCGAAGTGACCCACGATTCCGATTTCCTTGGCCGCCACCCGACAAATTCCCAGCGTCGAGGTCTCGGACGCGTTGCGTATCACCATTGCTGGCAATGCGATCTGCCCCGTGACGTTGCCGGAGGAATTCTCCCGTTTGTGGGTTGAGATCTGACGCACTGCCTCGAAATCCTCGGAGGTAACCTCTCCTTTGAGACCAAGCAGTTCAGCACCGCGTCCGTGCCACTTGCCTTCGACAGTCCGATTCTGGTCGTAATAGTCGCTCTGTTGGAGATGGCGCTGTGCGTAGCCCTCACCGCCGTCATGGCACGAATCGTCAGCACACGCAGACCCTAACGCTGTTCGAAGTTCGGGATCAAGAGAGTTGCCGCTCGTGGTGTATGCCTTCCACATCCAAACATCTGCCACTTCGTGTCAGCGAGTAGCTTGAGTGACAGAACAGCTTGTTAATGCTGGAGTCTCGCGCCAAAAGCAATGCTATACTCGACTTCGCGAAAAGGACGATACAGACCAAATCCAATTAGTGATTAGTGGATCTTAATTTCGTAGAATAGCTCTGACGTGGCGGTCTCCGCCGAATGTACTTTATTAGTCCTTGCCGGTAGACCAAGTGTATGATAAGTCCACGCGGAGGTCACGTCGTAATGAGGATCTTCAGGTTAATGGTGTGGATTGGCAAGCGTCTTGCGGACCGCAATACGTGGCTGGTCTGGTTCTCCATGTTGTTAGTAGCCACCAATGTATCCCCGGCGGCTCAGTCGCTGACACAGAGCTCGTCTACCAGAGCAGCCCGATCCTTGACTGATGCCGAGGTGTCGCGTATGAGTTCGCGTCAGCTGGCCGCGTACGTGTTCGAAAACCATGGCTGCAAGACTTGCCACACCCCCGGTAAACATGGGAAATTTAGCCTGACGGACCATGGAAAAGAGGTGAGCATGTCTTCTTTGGGATGCATCTCACTCCTGACCGCGATGCGTACTACATCACAAGAGAAAACGGGGAACAGTACCTCCGCCCAGAACTACAAAGCGGCCAGCTTTGCGCGTTCGGTTGTGTTAGGTGCCATGAAACAACAGGTGGCAAGCTCGGATTAACCGAGTACGGAGCTCTGCTCAAGTCTCGACACATGACCTGCCCTGACGTGGAGAGAATGATGAGTCAACGCTGAGTTCCAACTGAGTCCAGCTAACAGCGTATTCAAATCGGAAGGCTAGCTATGAGTCATCTTCAGCATTTTCGTCGGGGGCTGGCCTCTGACCAGGTTGTCCAACTCAGCGGAGGTTCATCCGGTTCTGCGGATGGCTTTACGTCCGTGTCTGTCGACACCTGTTCGTTCCGAGAATCGCCTCCATGCGCGTTCGTAGTTGCGAGCGAATTCCGGATCGATTGCCATACGACGATTCTTCAACTCTTACGGTTTTAAGAAGGCTTGACCTTGTCCTTACCGAAAGCCTTTGCCGCTGAATCGGCAACATCGCTCGCACTCTTCACGACGCCATTGATAATGTCTTCGACCCATCTTTCGGCGGCATCTTTCGGTGCATCTTTTACGTTTATGTCGACTTTCTGTCCGTCTGCCGCGACCACCACGATCCATCCATAGGGAAGATTCTTGTCGCGTCTGACTAATTGCTTCGCGTCTGGGAGCAGCGCATTTCCGACTAATCCCATCCTATGAATCATGCCGATCGCCGCCAGATTGTTCTGCATGAAATACGCGGCACGCAAGTGCAGAACGTTCAACCCGCTGATCGCGTTCAGTTTTTCTTCCGAAGAATGCAGCCCCGCGACCGGCCCGGTGCCTTCCGGAACCTGTGCGCCGTAGCTGCTCAGGTGCACCGCGTAGCGTAGGCTGGAGTCCTTCACAGCTTTTCGCAATCGCGTCGCTCTCTCGCTCCTGGTCCTCCCCGGGCCATTCTCACGATTAGTGCGATGCTAGGAGCGATCAACCTTTCTCGTGCCGTGTCGGACCCAAACCTTTCACGAGAGATTCTCCAACAGACTCGTGATCAGTTAATCAGTATGAACAAACCCGCGAAAACCGCCTTACACGGCTGATGCATCTCGGACAAGCGCCGGGCAGGGCGGCGTATCTCTTCAACACTGCGCTTCCGGACAATCGCTCGCTCTAGCGACTAAGACAGTGCGTTGGGTATTCGATTCGATCGACCGAACCGCCATTTTATTTTTCCTCAACGGTTAGGTTTTCGTTTTCACTTTGGGAACTCGTCTCCGAACATGGGACGGCCGCTCTTTGACTGTTCTTGGGTGGCTTCGTCCTGGATAACATCCCAATACTCAATAAGAATCCCATCCTTGATCCGAAGGATGTCTGCTGCAATCCAGTTCACCGGCTGGCCGATGCCTGAGAACCGCCCGTGCACGATCACAAAGTCTTTCTCGGCCACAATCACTCCGGGTTCATATTTCAGTGTTGGCGGGATGCTCTTGATGAGATTGAACAGACCTTCACGACCAGGTGCGATATGAGCGCTGTGTTGGATGTAGTGAGGTGACCAAAACATCTTGGCAGCCGCATAGTCACGCTTGTTGAATAACGTATCGAACGCTTCCAAGACGAGAGACTTGTTTTGTCGGATGTAGTCTTCGGCATCTTGATTCCTTACTGCCACTCGGAATTTTGACCGAGCTCGTCAGGGCCGCTTAGGAGATCACTTCGATTGCATCAACCCGTGAGGGATAAAATGCCAGGTACTCCTTAATACTGGCGACTGCCTCATAAGGTTTTTCGTACGTCCAAACCGCGTATTCCGATTTCGATCCGCCGATTGGAATGCTGTAGTACGTACAATCACCCTTGTATGGACAATAGGTGTAATGCTTGGTCCGAACCAGCAACGACATGTCCGCGTAATTACGCGGCAAGTAGTAAACGGGGGGATATCCCTTCTCCTCCAGTCGAAGCGCCCGCGTCGATTCATCAACTATCCGTCCAGCGACCGTTACATGCACCCTGCCCTCAGCCGGAGAAATCGTGATGGGATGGTATGCCCGGGAATTCTGATCTCCTTGCTTTTGCTCGTCGCAGTCTCCATTGCGCTCCTCACGGTATTAGTTACAGCTTCGAGCCACCATCGACGGGAATACTGGCACCGGTGATCCAGCGCGCCTTGTCCGAGGCTAAGAACGCGACTACATCTGCCACGTCCTCCGGCTTGCCGATTCGCTTTAGTGCTTGCATTCCAAGAGCTGCCTCACGGCCTGCTTCAGTCTTCGTAAAATTCGACATATCCGTATCGATCACACCGGGTGCGACTGCATTGACGCGAATACCTTGTGGCCCAAGAATCGCGGCCCAGTTCTTGACCAAAGTCTCTAATGCTCCTTTGGTCGAGGCGTAGGCGAGGATCGAGGGGTTGTCCACGCCGGGCTTGCCAACTACGACGTGGGACCCTATCGAAGAAATCACGATGATGTTCGAGCCGTCACCCAGAATGGGCAGCAGTTGCTGCACCAGGAAGAACGGACTTCGGACGTTTGTTGCAAAGAGGTTGTCAAAATCCTCTAACGTATAATCCGCGAGGCGTGCCGCCTTGCTGATTCCGGCGTTGAGCACAAGCACATCCAATCGACCGCCAACGATTGAGCGCACTTGTTCGGCTAGCCGCGCAGCGCCGTTCGGAATTCCTAGATCCGCCGAGATTGCATTTGCGCGTCCGCCTTGCGTCTGGATCTCGGAAACTAGAGATTCCGCTTCCTGTGCGGAGCGGCCGTAGTGAACCAATACATGTGCTCCCGCCTCAGCAAGAGCCGACGCAGTGGCTCGTCCGATTCCGCGTGACGCCCCTGTCACCAGAGCAGTTTTGTTGCGAAGACCAGTCATTTCCATACCTCCGATTCGAACGAACAATTCTTCCGTTACGTACTAGGTCCAGCCCGTCGATCTAGGGTTCAATCCGCAGCGGCACTAGTGACAATCGAAACAATCCCATCGCTCGCATCCAGAACTGAGTGGGACTCTCGTCGCTGTATAAGTGCTCATTGTCTAATCCTTCTTCGTAATGATCGATGATCGGTTTGGCTGCAAATACTCGGAGGTCGTTTATGTATTGATCGTCCCCGCACTTCGCGCAATCGAGGTTGCCTCCCCCTGCCCCAGAATTAGTCCGCGATCATCCCTCCATCCACTGGGATGGAAGCGCCGGTCATATAAGACGCATTTGCCGAAGCGACAAAAGCGATCACATGAGCGATCTCCTCCGATGTTGCCAGACGCTTGAGCGGTACAGTCGAGACGAGCGCCGCCTTGTTTTCATCTGTGCTGGTGAAGCGCGTGAGCATACCGGTGTCCGTTGTGCCCGGAGCGACTACGTTTACCCGAACTCCGGTCCCCGCGACTTCCAGCGCAGCGGATTTTGTCAGGCCCTCCACCGCATGTTTGCTGGCCACATAAACGGACGCCCCTGCAGCGCCGACACTTCCATAGGCCGACGACACATTGACGATGCTCCCGCTCCCTTGGTTCAGCATCACCCGCAGTTCGTGCTTCATGCTTAACAACGTGCCGAGCACATTTGTGTCGAACGTCGCTGCGAAGCTCTCGGCGGTTTGCTCCGTCACAGGGCCGGGCACGCCTTCTGTCCCAGCGTTATTGACAGCAATATCCAGGCGTCCGAAACGCTTGACCGTTTGATCCACAAGGTTGTGAACATCCTCATCCTTGCGGACATCACTACGCACAAAAATGGCCTCTGCTCCGAGCTCCTGTAGCTCGGCAACTAACTCTTGTCCTTGTTTATCTCGACGACCGGACACAACAACGCGTGCTCCTTCTTGCGCAAAGACTACTGCGGCGGCACGGCCGATTCCGGTTAGCGCGCCTGTAATCAAAACAACTGGTGAACTCATTGCACTGCCTCCTTGATCTAGAGCTATGCGAACCAGGAATGGATAAATCGGCTCAGCCCGCTCCGCATTGCTCACATCACTTCGTTAGATTGCGATGCCCACTCGCGGTAGCGCCCTGGAAGCATACTTTGTTAAGCTGGCATCGATGCTTTCCAAGCATGGGAGTGGCAATGGAATTACGGCATCTTCGTTACTTCGTCGCGGTTGCCGACGCCGGAAGCCTGACGGTGGCAGCTCAGCGAATACTTCACACGTCGCAACCTTCGTTGAGCCGGCAGATTCGAGATCTTGAGGGCGAGGTGGGTACCCCACTCCTGACGCGAAGAGCTCGCGGCGTCGACCTGACACCGGCGGGTCGGGCCTTTCTCGATCACGCTCGATCAGTGTTATCGCAGGTTGAAGCGGCAAGCGAAACTGCACGTCGAGCCGCCCGTCCCGCAAAGCCATGCTTCACCATGGGCTTTCTGACCGGCCACGAATTGACGTGGATGCCCGAAGCTTTGCGAATCCTGCGCGACGAACTGCCTAACATCGACGTGATGATATCGAGTCAATACTCGCCGCCGCTTGCGGACGGCCTTTCGAAAGGACAAATTGATGCAGCTTTTCTTCGAAGGGAGCGAGGAATCCCAGACTTGGCGTTCCGTCTTCTCGTCAAAGAGTCCTTGGTGGTAGTGTTGCCGAATGGCCACCGTCTCGCTGCGCTCAAAGCCATCGGTCCGGGCGATCTAGTGGGCGAGACGTTTGTGAGCGTGGCGAAGACGGCTCCTGTTCTGCGTGGCATCATCGACGATTACCTGAAACGATCCGGAATCAACATCACGCCAGTTCACGAGGTTGACCACGTCGTCATGGGAGTGTCTTTAATAGCGTCGACGGGCGGCGTAGGGCTGTTACCTGCTTATGTACAGAACTTTCTCACTTCGTCTGTAACGAGCCGCCCTCTGAAGGGAGATGTGCCAACTGTCGATCTGGTTCTCGGCTACAAAAGGTCGAACCAGTCGCCCATTCTGAAGGTTTTGCTTTCGAGATTGGACGAGTTGGTCGCTCGTGTCTCGAAGAAGGCGCAGTGAATCTTCTTCGTAGGCCCTTCATCCAAAGCACAGTATATCTACCCTATGGTCAGTGGCGCGGAGTCAAACCGAGGAGTCGATGGATGTTTGAGAGCATTCTCTGCCAGGTCACGGAATATGATCCTGACGTTCTAGAGTCCCTGATTGGGCTCGCAGTCGAAATTGCTCGCGAGGGGCGAGAGGGAAGACGCGTAGGCACGCTTTTTACGCTCGGGGACGAGACGGCAGTGCTTGCGAAATCCAGACCGTTAATTTTGGATCCGTTGCTGGGGCATCCGGAGTCTTCGCGGCACGTCACCAATCTAAATTTACGCGGAACTATCAAGGAATTGGCGCAGTTGGACGGCGGGTTCGTGGTAAGTCGCGCAGGGACTGTCCTTTCAGCGTGCCGCTATCTCGACGCCGTGGCCGCACAGGTGGACGTGCCGTTGGGACTCGGCAGCCGTCACATTGCCGCCGCCAACATGAGCGCAGTTACCAAAGCGGTGGGAATTGTCGTCTCTGAGAGTTCGGTGGTGCGGCTTTTCTGTCATGGACACCTGGTCGGCGAAATCATTCCCGAGGTTTGGATGATGGATCACGCCCAACTGCGTGGCAGCGTGAAGAGGGAACAAGTCGGCGAACTGACGGTTCTGACGCCAAATCTGCGACCAGCCTCGATCGCGGAGTGAAGATGACAAACCCCTAGTATATGGAACAGAGCGCATGACATCTCTCCGAGAATTTAGATGTGAAGTCTGTGGGCTGGTGACCACTAACCCGATCCACTGGTTCGTGATTCGATGTGGAGATTCCGAGCTTACTGTGTACCGGTGGAATTCTGAAACCGCCAACGCCGCCGGAGCCCGCCATTATTGCGGCGAAGCTCACGCCGAGGTATACATCAGTCGCTGGTTTGAATCGGTGTGCGCACCGCCGAAGCCGAATTTTATCTAGCGCTCACCGATGAGTCATCAGCTTACAAAACAAGGAGCATAAAACGAGAGTTCCATACGCGCGACGCATTCACGACGCAATTCATAATGATGCGCGTTCGAGGTTGCGGGAAGTCGGGTCGAGAACAAACAATGGTGAGTTGTGAGCACACTGTCTAACAAAGTCGCAATCGTGACGGGCGCGTCCAAAGGCATAGGCGCTGGGATTGCAACCGCCTTGGCCGGCGCGGGCGCGCGCGTGGCCGTAAATTATTCCTCCGACCGCGAAGGCGCCGAACGCGTCGCTCAGGCGATCACCGGCAACGGAGGCAAAGCGATCGCAGTCGGCGCCGACGTCTCCAAGTCCGCAGAGGTCGCGCGCTTATTCAAAGAAGTGGATGCCACCTTCGGAAGACTCGACATTTTAGTTAACAATGCCGGTGTATTCCGCTTCGGCGCTATTGCCGAGATCACCGAACAGAGCTTTCACCTCCACTACGACATCAACGTACTCGGGGCGATTCTCACCGTGCAGGAGGCGATCAAGCGCTTTGGGGCCGACGGCGGGAGCATCATCAACCTCAGCTCTATCGTCGGCTCGCATCCGGTGCCGGGAGCCCTGCTGTACGCCTCCACGAAGGGTGCCATCGAAACACTGACAAAGGGATTGGCGCTCGAACTGGCGCCGCGCAAGATACGCGTCAACGCCATCGCTCCCGGTCATACAGAAACCGAAGGCAATGTAGCCGCGGGAACCTTTGAGGGTGGTGCTGGCGCTGTTCTGGCTGGGAAGACGCCGCTCGGCCGGCTCGGTCGCGTCACAGATATCGCCCCGCTGGCGGTGTTCCTGGCGTCAGACGAATCAGCCTGGATCACCGGCGAGGTCATTCGTGCCGCAGGCGGTCTCGTTGTTGCTACTTGAGTACGGTGTGTGCTGACCTCGAAGCTAATTCAGGAGGAGCAACTTTTCCAATCTGTCATCATATGCACGACCAGTCGTCCCGCAGCGGAGGTCACGATGCACAAGAACACTTCGCCGAATGCAGATAAGAGTCCGCAGACGTCACCTGAAGCTCCCTTCACAACGTTCATTCAACTGGATGGGAGGTCCCCCGTGCCATCGCAGTTTCATACTCCGGGGACTTTTACGATTACCCGGCTCCAGTCGCCGGCCGGGCTTCCTGACCGAATCACAAAGCTATCGCCCGTCCCCGCTCTGCTAGTGTCGATCTCCCTTAAGTCTCTGCCATCATCGAGCTATCAAGTGTGGACAGCAGACAAGCTCATGGCCACATCCGTCGTTTACCCGTTTCGCTCCAATGTCATCGATTTCGATTCACAGCCAAGGTGCTGGGCAGGGAGCGCCTTCGATTACGTTCACTATTCTGTCCCTCGTAAGGGACTCGATGACATTGCCGAGGATCTCGGTTTCGGCCGGGTAAATGACTATCGCCTGGCAGTGCTCGAAGACGATCTGGTTGTGGCCCAGATCACGAAGAGCATCCTTCCGTTCCTTGGGCGGAGCGACAGTCTCTCTGTGCTGGCTCTCGATCAGTTCAGCCTCGTCCTCGGAGCACATCTTCTCCAGAAGTATGGTGTACTCCAGAAAAAAGCACGGCGTTCAAAGGGAGGCCTGGCGCCATGGCAGAAGCGACGAGCGTCGGAACTTCTTCATGAGAACATGCATGGCCGGATCCGGCTTTCTGAAATTGCTCGCGAATGCGGACTTTCCGTCAGCCACTTTGCCCGCTCCTTCAAAACCTCTTTCGGCGCATCCACTCACCAGTGGTTGATGCAGCGTCGCGTTGACCACGCCAAACAACTGATGCGCCAGACCAGCATGTCGCTGATCGACATCGCGATTCAATCGGGATTTAATGACCAGGCAGCGTTCACGCGCACATTCCATCAACTCGTCGGCGTCAGCCCCGGAAGATGGCGACGGCATTACGTGACAAGGCATTTCCGGGCGTAGGGCCCGGAAGTGCTAACTTAAGCAGGGGGCTAGAAGTTGATCACCTGGCCGCTTTCTGGGCGATAACTTCCAGATAGCCGACCACTCGGGAGGTGACGCGTTATTCGTAAAACACAAGCGCGTTTATCAGGACTTGGCCTTCTGTGCCTGCAGGATTGAGGATTAAGGGTTTTGGTGGAACGGCTACGTCTCCATCCGCTCCCTCGAAGAACGCAACCACGAGTGGCAGCACTCGACCGCGCCCGCGAAGACCTTCTCACGAAATAGCATTTTCGGCTAGACTCAGGGGCACAAGTTTCAAATCCGCGCTCCCGGGCAGGCAGATTGGAAGTCGTACTTGGAGTGGAGCGGGGAGAGGCGTTAGCGATGAAACGAAACTGGAACTGGGCAGTGTGGACCGGCGCGTCGTTGGTTTTCCTAGGAGTGATTAGCTATCCGCTGTTTTTCGTTCGCTTCCCGGCGCTTCGTGATTTTCCGTGGGCGAACCTGCCGATGATCGCGCTCGGGTTGGTGCTGCTCGCATTGGGGCTTGTGCGCGCATTCCGGAGTTCGGACCTGTTTCGCGGCAAAATTTTCGGCAGTGTCCTCGCGGTTCTAGCGTTGGCATTCAGCGGATTTTTCCTCTACGGCATTTTTATCGGCGCGCGGCATGTGCTACCCGCTTCGCACGGCGCGCCTCAGGTGGGCCAGACGGCGCCAGATTTCACGCTGCCGGATTCGCAGAACCACCCAGTGAGTTTAACAGGTGCATTGAATTCTCCGTTCACTCCAGAGAGTACAACCCGCGCCGCGACGAGCGCGGCCAAGGCAGCCGGCGTGATTTTGATTTTCTACCGTGGATATTGGTGACCGTTCTGCAACTCCGAGTTACGGAGTTTCGAGCAGGCGCTGCCGGAATTCGATGCAAGGAAAATTCGAGTGATGGCCATCAGTGTGGATTCTCCCGAGGATTCCGAAACCCTGCGTCGGTCGCAGGGCTACACGTTTCCGATTCTTTCTGATGCACAGGAGGACGTGATTCGCAGGTGGGATCTGGTGCACCTTCACGGCCGGCGCGACGGTGCAGACATCTCGCGACCAGCGGAATTCCTTATCGACCCGTCGGGGAAGGTGCGCTGGGTGAATCTTACGGAAGATTTTGTGGTCCGCGCCCGGCCAGAAGAGGCGCTCGCAGCGTTTGACGCGATGAATAAGTCATCGCCGTCCGGACAATAGTTGTCTAGGCTTCTATTCTCAAATTCCAGAGTCCGATGTGCGTGCCCGTCAACTCCCGATTAGTCGGCTTCTCGTCAGTCTCGACACCTGCCGAGTAGCGCGTTTTACGGTACTTATGTGTCCTCAAGCCGTTCGGGTAGTCTTGGGGTGGAGAGGTCACTTGAGCTTTACAAGAGGACTCAATCATGACGAATAGAGAAGCTGGAATCAATGTAGTCCGCGAAACGATGGGCGACCACGCGGCCGCAAAACTCAGCGCTTCCGCTGACTCAAACACCTTCGGTGCCCCGATCGCTGCCTACGCGGTCGACCAGGTCTTTGCGGATATCTGGACTCGTCCCGGTCTGGACAGGCGCTCCCGCAGCCTGGTTGCGATGTCCGTCATGATTGCCATGCGTCAGCCCCATGAATTCGCCATCCACATGGGGGCCGGACTCAATAACGGCCTCACATTAAAAGAAATCGAGGAAGTTCTCATCCAGGCGCTGCCATACGTTGGCTATCCTGCCATCGCAACAGCGCTGGCTGCTGCTGCCGAGGTGATCAAGGAGCGTGGTCTGGACGTCGACAAAAACTACACTGGCCACCGCGGCCTGCTTTGACACTAAACGGCATCCGCACTGCCGGTGTTGAACGACGCTCGACTGTGCAACCCGAAGCTATCGTCTCGTGAACCACGATAGGTACCGAGACGTCGGCTTCTCGTCATCAATCGCGACTGACAACAAGCGCCTTTATCGCGACGAATCCGGAGGCGTTACATCCGCGTTCTAAAAGCCGACGTGCAGTCCCACCGGCTGATAGCATCTGCGCACCTGTGACGATGACTTAGATCTGGGCCGTGCCGCCGTCGACGAAGAGTTCGATGCCGTTGACGAAACTTGAATCGCTTGAGGCGAGGAAGAGCGCGACGGTCGCGATCTCTTCAGGGCGTCCCATTTCGCCGCGAGGGATCTGCGATTTGAAGAACTCCTTGGCGTCTGGCCCGAGCGGGTCCAGGATTGGCGTGTCGATGGTGCCGGGGCTGAGGATGTTGACTCGAATTCTGCGTTCCTTTAGCTCTACCAGCCAAGTACGAGCGAAGGAGCGCACCGCAGCCTTGCTGGCGCTGTAGACGCCAAAGGCCGGGAATCCCTTGATACTGGCGATTGATGCGTTCAGGAAGATCGAGCCGTTGTCGTTGAAGAGAGGTAGCGCCTTCTGCACAGTGAAGAGCGTGCCGCGCACGTTCAGGTCGAAGGTTTTGTCAAAGTGCTCTTCGGTTACTTCTTCAAGCTTGGCCAACTCGCCCCGTCCTGCGCTGGCGAAAAGGATATCGATCTTGCCCCTCTCGCGCTTTACCGTATCGTAGAGGCGGTCGAGGTCGGCTAGGTTACTGGCGTCGCCCTGCACACCGGTGACGTTTTTGCCGATGAGCTTGATGGCCTCATCGAGCTTATCCTTGCGGCGTCCCGTGATGAAGACGTACGCGCCCTCTTTGACGAAGAGCTTGGCGGTGGCGAGCGCCATGCCGGACGTCGCCGCTGTGATGACAGCTACTTTTCCTTCGAGCTTACCCATGACCTTCTCCCTTCATGCGAACGGTGGATTAATGCGAGGGCTCTTTTGGTACCATTCAACTCAGAGAATCCCGGGCCGCCGCGCTGGGCCGCCCCGCACTCGCTTCCAGTGAGTAGATGGAACTCGACCCTGAAACGATTCAATAGTTCTGGACAACAGAACTATTGAACCCTTTCCTTGAATGACTACTCTTATTAGCATGCGGCCTCTGTTCCACCCATCGATTGAGGAGATTACTGTAGAAGGAATTCTCCACGCCTTGTCTGACCCGGTGCGGGTGGCAATTTATGCGGACATCGTGTCGCAGGAGTGCTCGCAGAACTGCTCGACGTTTCTGACAGTCAGCGACAAGGCGATCCCGAAGTCCACACTCTCTCAGCACTTTAGGGAACTGAGAGAGGCGGGGCTGATTCGTGGTGAGCGTCGCGGCGTGGAAGTCCACAACACCTCGCGCTGCACGGAACTCGAGCAACGCTTTCCGGGACTAATTCGGGCAATCGTCAACGCGCATGCCATCCAGTCAAGGGACGAAGCGCAAGGAAAGAAACGTGCCGCGCGGAGAACGGCCAGACGTGCACTGACGAATAAGTAAAGAATACGACTCTTTTCCCCTCGATCAATCCGAGCTCCTCGTCGTGCATCGGGTATGGTAGCCGTTTCGTACAAGCCATGCTCTATTCCTTCTAAGTATTTTGAGAGAAATGCGAGGAGGAAGAATGGCTGGGAAGGTCAAAGGAAAGATCGTTACACTGGCAAAGAGAAAAGGAGGGAGAGAAGATGACAGCTGCAGAACTGATGCACCACAACTTCGATGAGATCTTCATCGAGCTTGATCCAGTGAAGCGCGAAGCCATGATGCGCAATGCTTATACGGAAGATTGCGTGTGGATACACCCGGGTGGCCGCCTGGTCGGCATTGCGGCGGTCAATGAGGCAGCGTCGGAAATTCGTAAGCGCATCCCGGAGTACCGCTACAAGGTGATTGGCGATATTCGCACGATGCACAATGTGGGGATGTGCCGTTGGGGGAGCGGACTTCCTGACCAACCGTTCCGCTATACCGGTACGGACGTTCTGGAGGAACGCGACGGCCGCGTTGCTGTCTTCTACACCTTCATCGATAGTGGAACTCCGCCGGTCTCGTCGACGGAATAAGGCCTTCGCTTGGATGGAAAACGTGTGACGCGCAGTAGCGCCGTTAGATACCTGCCGGACTGCGGTTGCGAACCCAGCAGTCCGGCCTTATCCATTCTCGTCAGCGGATGGATAACGACTAACACGCTTTTCTTGAGTCAAGCGAGTCAAGCAGTTGTTCAATCTCGAGTGCCCAATCGCCAAATCAGTCGCCGACGACAGATTCGGTAGGTGCGACTCATCTTTTGGCAAAAAACAACAAAATCAGCAAAATCGTGCAAGAGAGCACCCACGCAAAAGCCTAGGGTTGATGGCAGACATATGACTGAATCAGGGGTGCACGTGCGGGTCATCGAGGAAACGCCCAGGTTCTGGAGGGTTGTTTTCGATTACCCGCCTTTCAACATCGTAGATGCCAGCATATTCGAAGTCCTGCAGTATCTGCTCGCGCGAATGGACATCAGCCCGAGCCTGCGTGTCGTCGTATTTGAGAGCGCGAATCCTGACTTCTACCTCGCCCACTTTGATTTGACCGGCAAGATAGGGAACATCATGACTGCTGTGGGGGCTTCGGGCCTCCCGATCCTGATGGATACGTTCGTGCGTCTCACCAAGTCCCCGGTGGTGAGCATCGCTAAGATCCGAGGCTGTATCCGGGGGGTGAGCAGCGAGTTCGTCCTCGCCTGCGACATGCGCTTCGCGTCACGCGAGAACACGCGACTCGGCCAGCCCGAAGTCGGGGTTGGCCTGCATCCCGGCGGCGGCGGTGCGGAACGTCTTCCACATCTGGTCGGGCGGGGGCGGGCGCTCGAAATCATTCTCGGCGCGAACGACTTCGACGGGGAGACCGCGGAACGATACGGCTACATCAATCGGGCACTTCCAGACGCCGAGCTGGACGGCTTCGTCGACGCACTCGCGCGCCGGATCGCCTCCTTCGACCGGCGTGCCATCGCCGCCGCGAAGAATCTCGTCAACCAGGTCTCGTTGCCCTCTGCCGACCGGCTCCTCGACGCCATCACCTCCTTTGAGACCGCACTGACGTGGCCTGAAGCCCAGCAGCGAATCAAAACTCTGTTGGAGCGCGGGCTGCAACGAGACAGCGACTTCGAAACTCGCTGGCCCGAGGTGCTCGGCACGCTGCTTGAGACGTAGTTAGTTTGTAGTGGTGCGCAGCGTCAACCACGCGGGTTCAAGCTTTTTAGGCAATAAACAACAAAACCAGCAAAATTCTGCAAGAGAGCAGCCAGGCTTGAGCCTAGGGTGGAATATTATGACTACAGATTCCACGCAACGCACAGAACGTCTTACCCGCAACAACGCCCTGCTACTCCTGGTAGATCATCAAGTCGGTCTGTATAGCGGCGTTCGTGACATCGACATCCTTCAACTCAAACACAACATCGTTGGTCTGACACAAGCCATGCTGACGCTCAAAGTGCCAGTTGTCATAACCACAACCACGGAGAATATGTGGGGACCGCTTATCCCCGAGCTTGCCGAGGTTTTACCCGGCGTGCAGAGAATCGAACGCACTACGGTCAACGCGTGGGACGAGAAGCGCGTCGTCAATGCGGTTAAGGCGACAGGGCGCAACAAGCTCATCGTAACCGGCATTTCCACAGACGTTTGTCTCGCCTTCCCAGCCATGGCTGCGCTGGCAGACGGGTTCCAGAGTTATGCAGTGATCGACGCCTCCGGCGGCTTCAGTCAGACTCAGGTCGACATGGGAATCATTCGCATGCAACAGGCCGGTGTCGTTCCTGTGGGCTATTCCAATGTCGCGATTGAAATTTTGGCCGACAATGCGGCGCCGGAGGCCGAAGCGGTCTACGGCGCGCTCGGCATTCCGTTCAGCACGTTGGTCTTTGGCTTGAAGCAGTATTATTCCCAGGTCGGTGAAAAGGAGAAGTCGGGGGTTGCCGCATAGATGCTGATGTGCGGCCGAGGAAAAAAGATAAAGGAGAAGAGCAATGACATCGAAACCTACGCAAACCAAACCAAGCATCGTTTTTTGTCACGGGCTCTGGGCGGACGGCTCGTGCTTTAGTAAGCTGATCGTTCCCCTTCAGGCGGAGGGTATGAGTGTATTGCAGCGCAGTACGGCCTCAACACAACGGCAGAGGACGTCGCCTTGGTGAAGGCAACCATCGGCCGGGTCCGCGGCCCTGTCATCCTCGTCGGCCACTCCTACGGCGGAAGCGTCATCACCGGTGCCGGAACCGACGATCGCGTTGCCGGGCTGGTTTACATCTGCGCGCTCGCTCCGGACGCTGACGAGACATCGCAGACACAGCAATCTAACTTCCCGACGACGGACGTCTTCTCCCACATCGAAGTCGTGGATGGACGTATCTGGCTTCGTCTCGAGGGTACGAAGTATTTCTGCGGAGATCTCTCGGAGCGGGAGCAGAAGCTCGTTTGGGCGACTCAGGGCGTGCCCAAACCCGACTTGTTCAACGCGAAAGCCGGAGGAACCGCTTGGAAGTCGAAGCCAAGCTGGTATATCGTCGGCAAAAACGACCACACCGTCCACCCCGATTTGGAACGGTTCTTTGCGAAGCGCATGGGCGCAACCACCTATGAGCTCGACAGCAGCCACGTGCCGATGCTCTCCCAACCGGAACGGGTGATCGACGTCATCCGTGCCGCTGCAACAGCGGTACAAACGGCCAGCGTAGCAGCGTAGAGCACATCCGACACACGCCCACATGCCCACTCAAGTTAGAATCTGGCTTGAGTGGGCGACCCCTCGAGCCCTACAATTTCCATAATCGGACGGGAACATCCCCACTCAAGCTAAAACCGGGCTCGAGTTGGCCATCCGTCCTCGCAATAACACATTCGGGTGACCGTCATTTCAGAGCAACACAGAAAGGAGAATACGATGCAATTTCAGAGTGACTATTTCAATGCTTATCACAACCTAAAACTGACACGAGATGACAAAGGCGTGCTGGTTGCTGAAGTCCACACCAACGGCGGGCCGTGCATTATGACCGCGCAATCTCACACGGAATTTGTCGACGGGTTCTACCGGATTTCGCAAGATCGCGCGAACAAGATCGTAATCCTTACGGGCGCCGGCGGGGAGTTCATTACTGATGTTGATTGGTCCTCCTTCGGCAACGCCGCCGATCCCGGCGTCTGGAGCCAGGTTCACGATGAAGGTGTTCAGGCTTTGGAAAACATAACCAACATACGCGTCCCAGTCATCGCGGCAATCGAGGGACGTGCCCACGTGCATTCAGACTACGCGCTGCTTGCAAGTGTCATTGTGGCGGCAGAGGGCGCGACTTTCGAGGATGTGGCCCACTTCTCCCAGGGCGTTGCGCCCGGTGACGGAATTTTCACCACCTGGAGTTATCGCGCCGGAGCAGGACGAGCGGAGGCGTTCCTGCTCAACCCACAACCAATCACGGCTCGCACCGCGTATGAGTGGGGAGTGGTTGCCGAAGTCGTGCCGAACGGTAAGGCGCTGTCCCGGGCATGGGAATTGGCCAAGTTGTACTTGAAGGCCCCCGAAGTCACCCGCCGCAATACGCGCGTGCATTTCATTCAACCCTTGAAAGAACGCATCGTGCGAGAAGTCGGCTACGGACTGTCGCTGGAGGGAGCGTCAGCGGCTGACCTGGTCAAATCAATGCAAGCTAAGAGTGAGCCTGTTGCTCAGAAAGGGAAAGTCGCATAAAGCGCACTGAAAGTACCGGACGTTAGGTACTTAAAGAAGACGCAGCCGGAAGAATTTGATCTGGTGATTCTAGGAGGTGCACGGGCTAAGACGGAACATTCCCAATTCTTGTCCCCGAAATTAGGGAACGTTCCGTCTGTCCCCGAATTCCACCCTTGTCTTTTTGGTAGCGCTCCAGAGTTTCGGGAAAACTTGGGCGGATTTGGAGAACAATCTGTGAGATTCGGCTTTCCGCTAGAAGCCACTTCCGGCACACGCCGGACTAATATAGTCGAGCGACAAGACACGATGAAGTTGTTGGGGTCGCGTCGTCCAACTTGCGTCGGGTGGAGAGTTGAAGCGGATAGAGGAAGAGTCTTTACTAAGCTCCTGGATGCGCTGGACCAAAATTGAGGACCATGAATTCAAAGCTGTGCGAGGAAACAGCACGAGGGGACATTTTGAGAGCTCCAAATCTAATCGAGCGATCTCCTGCGCGATAGCCGAGCCAAAGCCCACGAAGTCCCGCACGCTCAAGCTCTGTCGAGCCACTTCCAGGGCTCTCGCTAGCTCATCTCGATAGGCTTTCGTAGCCGTATAAGCTGCAGCAGTCATAAATGCTCTAAGTCTAATATTATAACCCCTCTCGGCCTCCTTCCCGGACCTTTATCTTTACGCCAGATCGCCATGAACTCATTGATTACAGTTGGGTTGTCCGAGCAACAGAACATGTCCCAACCAGTGCGTTGCTTCAGCTCAGAGGTTTCTACGAGTTCATGGCAGTCTCTGGATAGAAGGTCATAATTTAGATCTTGTTTGTGGATCCACATGAGGTCAACGTCGCCGGGGTCAACCTTCGCGCTTATGAACGACCCAAACAAGTAGACCCTTAAAAACCCGCAGCGCTTAGCTCGTTGGAGAAAAGTAATCAAGCGTTCGCAAAAACTTTTTCGCCGCGCATTCCCGCCGAATCTCTGTACGACCTCTACCCACGTCGCGGAATGTTCACCATCCGGCAGGAATTCGCCATCGTAGAACGCTGGAAGCATCTCGATAATCAGCCTTCAGTCGATAGGGATGATTGTTTCTTCAGCCCAGATTTTAATCAGCTTGCGGGTGCGCTGCATAGGAGCTTGAAGCGTCAGGTCCGGGTTCTGGAAGTCGGTCAGCATCGGCGGTCGGGGCCACGCCAGTACAGCGTCGGCAAATGTAGGATAAGCCTGCGTGGGGGGCGCAAAAATTGGGCCTTCTTCTTTAACAAGGACGCAAGGCGCTGATTTAACTCCCATACTCGCGAGAAGAAAAGCACGGTGAATTCCGTTGCGCAGGATAAGACGTCCCGAATTACTTGCCACAACTAGCGCACTCCCGGAGGCACCCACCATGAATGTTATCGCCGTTCCCAATGGTGTCTGTTGCACCTGAGCCGGACTAGCGGTCAACGATTTATCGTTAGAAATAAAAATAGCGCTACGCATCGTGGGATCGACCATCGCCTTCATCGCCACAGCGATTTGTGTTGGCAACGCAAAGCGTGCGACATGAATTTCATCGATGAACGGAAGCTCTGGTTTGAGGCTATCAATAAGTTCATAGTCGAGGAGGACAAGTGGAGTAATAAGCCGATCTAGTTCAACGAGGACAACAGATACCTCTTTCCCCGGTGCGATCAGTTTAAAGGTCGGATGTTTTTCTTCAAGTTCCCTGACATAATCGGATACGGCCGGGTCTTGAATTGGTGATATCGCATGATCCATTTCGGTCGCTGTGAGCGGCGGAAGTGATTCGCGATTGGATTTTGCTTTTTGCCAGTCAGCACTCAGCTGTTGTATGGTCTGCGGGTCAAATCTAGTCAATGAATTGAGGACCAACTGGAGAGCAGGAAGGTCGATGAACGACCAGAGTACAACCCCAGAAGGCTTCAGAAGTTGTTCAACCAAGCTCGTAAAGTCCTCCTCTGAGTATTTTATATACGACGCTGTGGACCAGTTTGCTTTTAGACCGAGCGCATCTACATATCCAAGTTCGTAATCCTGCTTTCTAGGGATGTGCCGACAGTCACGAAGAATATGAATGGCAGCGGCAACCGACCCGCGGTCCCCAAAAAGATCGCGTGCTTGCTCAACACCTTCGCGATGATGGCGGAACTTTCGATGGTTTGGACCATACTGGGTAAAATACTCGTCAATCCACCTGTTTACGTTTTCGAAAGATTGGCCCAAGAACCGTTCGCAATCGCTATTGTGTTGTGAAAGCGAGGCCATCTCGGTTTCGGTTAATTGCCCTTCCGCGACGGAAACACGGATTCTACACCTCACGCGAACATTTGAGGAAGTTGTCCGCGCTGACAATCGAAAGCGGGACAGCCCCGGTCTTTAGTCGGCGGCCCTCATCGCGTCCCTTGCACATCGTAAATTTGACTCTCAACTTCTGGCCGTGCGCGGCTGGGAACTTTTCCCGAACTTCCTACCCAATCGGAAATTCTGGTTAGCCCCCTTACCCGAGAACCCGAAAACACTAAAAGAACTGGGCCACTGGCGGCGTTACTCAGGAGGCAGGGTAGAACCCCCGCCGCTTGGATTCAGCGGACGCAGACCGCTGCCCGAGCACGTTGCTGCTAGTGGCCCTTCGGGTCTGGCGGCGAAAGGAGAACCGCGCCAGAATCCCTAAACGCTCGCGCCCATGTCTTGAAGGCTAGACGGATTGATCAAGTTCGTTTGTGTTATGGACGCAGCCGTATAGATTAGCGTTCCACCGTCAAAACCCTGTCGGGTCTTCTGAAATGAAGCGGCTGGCTAGCTTGTGAGTGCCACGGCATGCCATCTCTTCAGTATTCCGCGGACGCTCATCAACACTCGAACCACTGGTTTGCCTTCATGAGACGGAGAGGTTGACAATTGGGATATGACCGATAGACAACCCTATTTCCGGATTCGAGGGAGATGAGCTAGAATTCTGGACCATAAGAGTCCCATGATTCCTGACGGATGCGGAGATTCTTCCATGGAGACAACTCGCAGAGACTTCTTCAAGGCAGCAACTGTTGGCGCGGTCGGCGCTACGGTTTTTGGGTTCGACCTCAAGCCTGCCTATGCACAACTTAAAGAGCTAAAGATTGCGCGCGCCGCCGAAACGCGCTCCACGTGTCCTTATTGCGCGGTGGGCTGCGGCGTCCTTATCTATACGATTGGCGATCGGGCAAAGAACGTCACGCCGCAGGTGATCCACGTCGAGGGCGATCCTGATCATCCAACGAACCGCGGGACGCTGTGTCCGAAGGGCTCTTCGCTTGAGCAGGACATGCTGAACCCGCGCCGGCTCACGAAACCGCAAGTCCGGCGCCCCGGCGCGACGGATTGGCAGGACATTTCCTGGGACGACGCGCTAAATGAGATCGCGCAGTGGACCAAGAAGACGCGCGATAACTCTTTCGTCGAAAAAGACGCGCAAGGCCACACCGTGAACCGGTGCGAAGGCATCTCGTTCATCGGCGGCTGCACCGATACCAATGAATTCAATTTTCTGGCAGTCAAGGCCATGAGGGGGTTGGGCTTGGTTTATTTAGAAAACCAAGCCCGTGTTTGACACGGCCCCACGGTCTCAAGTTTGGGACCAACATTTGGACGCGGGGCCATGACGAATGGCTGGATCGACATCAAGAACACAGACATGATGTTGATCATGGGCGGGAATCCCGCCGAAAACCACCCCTGTGGGTTCAAGTGGGCGATGGAGGCGAAGCGTAACCGCAACGCCAAGCTGATTTCGGTCGATCCTCGATTCACGCGTACATCTTCTACCGCCGACCTTTTCCTGCAGATTCGCGCCGGCACCGACATTGCATTCCTCGGCGGCCTCATCCGCTACGCCATCGAGAACAACCGGATCGCCAAGGATTATCTCGTCAACTACACCAACGCGGCGTTCATTGTTAAAGATGGTTTCAAACTTCCTGAGGACGGCTTGTACTCCGGGTTTGATTCCGCATCGGGCAAGTACGATCTGTCCACGTGGAATTATGAAGGGGCGGCAGGTTCGGGCGGGCACGCAGGCCAAGCCGGGTCAACCGGTCACGCGCCCGAGGCAGCGCCGGGCAAAGTAGGAGGAGCGACGCCACCTCCCGCTCTGCCTGCAGACGTCTCTTACGACCTGACCCTTCAGCATCCGCGTTGCGTATTCCAATTGCTGAAGCAACAGTATTCGCGCTACACGCCCGAAGTCGTCGAGCGGATCACCGGCATTCCCAAGGACCAGTATTTGAAGGCGGTCGATCTGTTTACCTCGGTCCGCAAAGACGGCAACATGAAGAAAGTCGCCACCATCATTTACGCCGTGGGTTGGACGCAGCATACATTCGGAACGCAAATCATCCGCACCGCCGCCATGATTCAACTGCTTCTCGGCAACATTGGCCGAGCGGGAGGTGGCGTGAATGCGCTTCGTGGCCATTCCAATATTCAGGGCGCGACGGATATGGCAGGGCTGTATGACTCACTGCCTGGGTATCTTAAAGCTCCCGCTCTGACCGATACGGACTTAGCCACCTATTTGAAGCGGACCACGCCAATAGCGTCAAAACCCACGCCGTGGGCTTCGATGAACTACTACGCGAACACGCCGAAATTCATGGTGTCGTTGCTGAAGTCGTTCTACGGAGACGCTGCTACGAAAGACAACGGATTTGGTTTCGATTATTTGCCCAAAGCCGGCCAGGATTGCTCGTGGACACATATCTGGGAAGATATGTACAACGAAAAGATCAAGGGCATGTTGGCCTTCGGAATGAACGGGGTGATGATTGGCCCGGACACCAACAAAAACATTAATGCCCTGAAGAAAGCCGACTGGCTGGTGGTCGGCGAGATTTACGAGGACGAGACCAGCGAGTTCTGGCGGGCGCCGGGGATCACGACCGAGGAACAAAAGAATATCAAGACCACAGTTTACCGCTTGCCCTGCGCTGGCTTCGCCGAAAAAGATGGCAGCATGACCAACTCCGCACGTTGGGTTACGTGGAAATATGCCGCGGTTCCACCTCCGGGGCAGGCGCGGCTGGACCAGGACATTATCGCGCAGATTTTCCTGCGGGTTCGCGACCTCTATAAGAAGGATGGTGGAAAATTCCCCGACCCCATCCTGAATCTGAGTTGGGCGTACGCGGACTCGGCTCATCCCTCACTTTCTCAAGTGGCCATGGAGATTAACGGTAAGGCTCTCGCCGATCTAAAAGACGACGCAACAGGGCAGGTGATAAAAGCCGGCCAGCAGTTGCCCGGATTTGCGTGGCTGAAAGACGATGGCACTACGACGTGCGGCAATTGGATTTATTCCGGTTCGTGGACGGAGGCCGGAGCGCAGATCCAAAAACGCGGCACGGAAGATCCTTCGGGAATGGGTGTTTTTCCAAACTGGTCGTGGTCGTGGCCGGCCAACCGGCGCGTGCTCTATAACCGAGCCTCATGCGATCCAGATGGGAAGCCGTGGGATCCGACTCGCAAGCAGATTTGGTGGAACGAAGCCGCGGGAAAATGGGTGGGTAACGATGTGCCGGACTTCAAGCCCGATTCGAATCCCAAAGATCACATGGGACCTTTCATTATGAATCCGGAAGGCGTCGGACGGTTGTTCGCTCCCATCGGTGTGCTGGCGGACGGCCCGTTCCCCGAGCACTACGAACCGATCGAAAGCCCGATTAAAAATCCGTTCCATCCCGAGCAATCGAATAATCCGCTGGTGAAGAAATTCAACTCGCCGTTCGATAAATTTGGATCGCCGGAAGAGTACAGCATCGTCTGCACGACCTATCGGCTGACCGAGCACTATCACTACTGGACGAAAAATAATCCGATGAACGTTCAGCTGATTCCCGAACCGTTTGTAGAAATTCCGGTGGAGTTGGCGGATGAAAAAGGAATTCGCGGAACGGACAAGATCAAGGTCATCAGTGCTCGCGGAACTTACATTGCGAAAGCCTTTGTCACGCGGCGGCTGAAGCCGATGATGATCGACGGCAAGAAGGTCTATCAGATCGGACTGCCGATTCACCAGGGCTTCCGGGGCATTGGTGAGGACGAGGGACGAAACGCGCGGACGCCGGCAAATTTACTGACGCCGGCAGTTACCGATCCCAATGCTCACACCCCTGAATCCAAGGGCTTCTTAGTGAAGGTCGAGAAGGCGTAGGTTGCGACTATGAGCCAGGCGGCTACTGAGCTAATCAGAATTTCCGGTCACGCGGGAGTCGTTCCAGGTAAAGGTCTGAACCGTGAATTCCAGGTCTGCAAACTGGTGGACACAACTACTTGCATTGGCTGCAAAGCGTGCGAAGTGGCC
This sequence comes from uncultured Acidobacteriaceae bacterium, assembly GCA_963771965.1. Classification (GTDB taxonomy): domain Bacteria; phylum Acidobacteriota; class Terriglobia; order Terriglobales; family Acidobacteriaceae; genus Sulfotelmatobacter. Next base: position 739,131 of record CAVYVM010000009.1, on the reverse strand, counting down.
TGCTTGGAATGGAACGGTTACACCTTCAGCGAAACGACCTTCGATAACAGCTACCAGACCATGCCGGAGACGGCATGGAATTACTGGAACCTGATCAAGTTCAACGAACACGAACGTGCCGACGGCACCATGATGCTGCTGATGCGCAAGGACCAGTGTATGCACTGCGCCGATCCAGGCTGCCTCGCGGCCTGCCCGGCTGACGCAGCCATCGTTCAGTACGCCAACGGCATCGTCGATTTCCAGGAGGCGAATTGTATCGGCTGCGGGTACTGCATGACGGGCTGCCCGTTCAACATTCCGAAATTCGATCCTCCGTCGCGCAAAGTCTTCAAGTGCACGCTGTGCAACGACCGCGTATCGGTGGGACTTGAACCAGCTTGCATCAAAGCATGCCCGACGGGCTGCCTGCATTTTGGAACGAAGCCGGAAATGAAGGAACTGGCCGAGACACGCGCTGCGCAACTCCGGAATAATTCCGGATTCCAGGATGCTGGAGTATACGACCCCGAGGGCGTGGGCGGAACCCATGTCATCTATGTGTTGCACGACGCGAAGAATCCCGAGTTGTACGGCGGGTTGCCGAAAGATCCGCGCATCCCTCTATCGGTGCGGCTGTGGAAGGCTCCGCTGAAATGGATCGGAAACTTGGCTATGATTGGCGGGATCGTAGGCATGGCGTTGCATTACATGCGATTTGGGCCGAAGAAAGAAGAACCGATTCCGCCGGGTGCTGATGTTGATGATGGGAGGCGAGCATGACAACTAATGCAGTTTCGCGCCCAAGTGCCGCTCCCCAAAACGCAAAAACCATTCTTCGTTACACATTTGCCGAGCGCGTGAATCACTGGGTCGGCGCGTTTTCGTATACGTATTTGCTGATGACCGGCCTCGCATTTTGGTCGCCATACATGTACTGGCTGGCGGCGATTGTGGGAGGCGGTCCAGCTGCGAGATTCTGGCATCCGTGGTTCGGTTTGATTTTTACGGCATCACTCTTCTGGACTTTCAAAGAGTGGCACCGAGACATGCAAATCAACCAAGCGGATCGCGCTTGGGGAAAAGCGATCCCGGATTACATAAAGAACGAGGACGATAAACTCCCGCCAGTCGGCCGGTTTAACTTTGGACAAAAACTTTTTTTCTGGGGAATTTTCTACGGCGTGATTCTCCTACTCCTATCCGGCGTCGTCTTGTGGTACACGGAAACACTGCCGTGGAGCCTGCGCTTCGTGCGTTATGCGGCGATTCTGATCCACGCGAGCGTAGCGCTCATCACGATTGGACTGTTTCTGATCCACGTGTACATGAGCGCAATCCTGGAAGAAGGCAGCTTCGGGTCCATGATTCACGGTTACGTTACGCGTGCATGGGCGTGGACTTTCCATCGCACGTGGTATTACGAGGTTACCGGTAAAGCCCGACCGCTGCGATGAACGACACGAAGTGGGACCGGCGCATTCACCGCGCCAATGAACTAGCCTCGACTTACTCATTCTCCGCAGAGGGATTGCGTTACTACGCACGCGTTGCGACATTTCAGAAGGACATTTACGGAGAAATCCAGAAAGCTCTCGCGGATTCACCCAAGATTTCTTCTGACCGCCCGCTGCGAGATGAATTGGATTTTTTTCTTCTTCTGCCAAAATTTCCCAGATTTCTCTCGGTAATTCAGGAGATTGCGCCTGCACCGCTTGCGCAGGCCGCCGCCGCTTTGTCGCAGCAGGGGTCGGCCGCATGGCAACACGCGATCGAGGACTTCTGGTATCGGGATTCGGAATTAATCGCCGCAGAAGATGTCGAGCAAGTACACTCTCTCGATTCTGCTCCATCTGCTCCCGAACGATCGCTCGCGTGGATTTTTCTTCAGCCCTACGCAGAATATTTAGCGAATCACCGCGAAGTCACGGTTATGGACGGAACGCCATCCACGTGCCCGCTCTGTGGCTGCCGACCTGCCGTCGGTGTGCTGCGGACTGAAGGCGACGGCGCAAAAAAGTCGTTGATCTGCATGCTTTGTGCGCATGAATGGCAGTTCCGCAGAATCTACTGTCCTGCCTGCGGCGAAGAAAGAGAACCTCAGATGGCATTTTATTCGGCGCCCGAGATCGCACACGTCAGAGTCGACGTTTGCGACACATGTCATACCTATCTGAAGAGCATCGACTTGACGAAAACAGGGCTGGCAGTTGCCGTCGTAGATGAGCTGGCGACAATTCCTCTCGACCTGTGGGCACGGGAACACGGGTACCAGAAACTCCAGATCAACCTGCTGGGAGCCTGAATAGAAGGTCCGGCAGAGTAGGTCGTGAGTTCCGAGCATCGATGCGGATTGCCACCGCTACAATGCACAAGCTAGAAGCCCGACTCGGAATTCTGGTTCAAGCCACAGAAATTGGTTCGTATTTCAGATCGAGCCGAAGAAGGAGCGGTCATGCGATCGACAAAGGCTATTTCATTCATCCTCAGCATTGTCGGCGCCTGCTTCCTGGTGCCTCCAATCCCTGCGCAAACGCCAGCGTCGCGCCAACGCATCGTCATCGCCGCGAGCGAGGTGCTCGACGGCAAGGGTCACATACTCCATGACGTTCCGATCGTGATCGAGGGCTCCAAGATTGTCGCGATAGGTCCCAAGATCGAGGGGCCGGTGGATTATGACTTGCGCGGCCTGACGGTGTTGCCTGGCTGGATCGACGCGCACGTTCACATTACATGGAGCTTCGGCAAAGACGGGAAAAACGCAGGTACCGACGGGACAACACAAGATGATGCCTATCAAGCGGCGTCGAATGCGTGGGTAACTCTGATGGCAGGCTTCACGACCGTGCAAAGTGTAGGCGCGCCCAACGACATTCCGCTGCGCGATGCGATCGCGAAAGGAACACTCCCTGGCCCGCGTATCCTGACGGCCAACGAACCGCTCGAAGGTCGCGGCGAGGCGACCGGCACGCCCAATGAGATCCGTGCTTACGTGAGGAAACAAAAGCAAGCCGGCGCGGACTTGATCAAAATCTTTGCGTCGAAGTCCATTCGCCAGGGCGGAGGAATGACTCTTTCGCAGGAGCAATTGAACGCGGCTTGTGATGAAGCGAAGAAGCAGGGGCTGCGCACGCTCGTGCACGCCTACAAGGATGCCGTCCGCGCCGCGGCTCTCGCGAGCTGCACTGAGGTTGAGCACGGTACGCTGGCCCCAGATGCCGACTTGAAATTGATGGCAGAGAGGGGCACCTATTTTGATCCGCAATGCGGGCTGGTGATTGAGAACTACTTGCTGAACAAAGAAAAGTATCTTGGCACCGAAGGCTACACTGCCGAGGGATTTGCGGCGATGGAGAAGATCCTGCCGCTGGACCACGAGATCGTGAAACACGCGGCAAAAACTCCGGGGCTAAAAATCGTCTTTGGCACTGACGCCGTGGCGGGCGCGCACGGTCGCAATGCAGAGGAGTTCATTGATCGCGTACGCGATTGCGGGGTGGACCCGATGGCAGCGATGGTCTCTGCCAACTCGCTGGGCGCTGAAGCGCTAGGCTTGGGCGATCAGATAGGCTCGATCGCTCCCGGCTTTCAAGCGGACATCATTGCGCTGGATGGAGACCCGTTGAAAGACATTACCGCGGTTCGGCGCGTTGTGTTTGTAATGAAGGGCGGCGTGATTTACAGGAACGTCGCCCGTGGAGCGATTCCTGCTTACGCAGGCGTTCAGCCTTGATTCGACTTTGAGAGCCGGCTTTGGCTTGGCTATGGGCCAATAATTTAAAGATCGATAATTCGAATCAAAAATAAAGACCGAGAAGTATCATCTCGCTTTGCTCATGCCAAAGCGTAGAGGTACTCGACGAAGGAGCGCACAGCCCCGTCAATGCCCGCAACCTTTGGGTCGGTCGAATCGATCAGATAGTACTCATTCGGAGCATGTGCCCCGGTCCCGTGGCCCACTCCGAAATGTCCAGCGGGAAGATTGAGGGGTTCGGAAGTGAAGATGTATCCCGGCCAGGAGCCCGCGGATCGAGGCCACAACACGGGATCCAAACCCAGCTTGCGGTAAGTGGCAATTTGCGCCTGGATGAGCTTCGAATCTTGGGAGGTCTGTGTCGGATCGTAGCCACCACTCATATTGACATCTATGTCGCCAAAGCCGTGCTTGGCAAGATGATCCTTCAGAAGCGCCAGTGTATCGGCAGCCGTCATGTCTGGCACCAGTCGCATGTCAATCTTCGCGACGGCGCGATGCGGCAGAATGGTCTTTCCACCGGGCCCGGTATATCCACCCACCAAGCCCTCGATGTTGATCGTGGGCTCGGACTCGAGCAGCACGAGCGAGTCCAGCCAGTTTGTGTCGTGCACCCAATGCTCAACGCCTAGCTGCTTCTTAACGGTGGCTTCGCTCCGGCGAGCAGCGGCCTCCTGAATCATCTTCACTTGTGCGGGACTGAGCGGCTTGGCTTTGTCAAAAAAGCCCGCGACCGCAGGCGTATGCCCATCGGGTTCGATGAGCGTGTTGAGCGCTTGCACCAGGTGCCACGCGGGGCTATCCACTTGTGCTTCAAGGCTGGAATGGACGTCGTGTTTGGGTCCTCGTCCCCATCGCTCTCCACTCGAAACCAGTTCGAGCTCAACTACGCCCTTCGCGCCTAGCGATATCTGTATCCCTCCATCCGCGTCCTGGCCGGCTTCTGGAATGAATACACCCATGCATTTCTTCAACGCAGCGGTGACCTTGGTTTGGCGGACAACCTCGGGAAAGTGGGTCGAACCAATCTCTTCTTCACCTTCACAGACGAGCACGAGATTTACCGGCAGCTTTGTTCCCGCAGCCTTGAAGGCATGAAGGGCACCGAGGAAGGCCGTTTCAGGACCTTTCTGATTCACCGCGCCGCGGCCGACGCAGATCCTGCCCAACCCTTCCTTGTCCACGATCCGGCCTTCGAGCGGCGGTGAAGACCACTCGGAAGGATCGAACTGTTTCACGTCGTACATAAAATAGATGCCGACGGTGGTTGCCGCACCGGCATCCAGAATGCCGAAGACTCCAGGCTTGCCCGAAGTCGGCACAATTTCAACGTTCGCGAATCCTGCATCGCGAGCGAGTTGCGCCATATAGTCAGGGCCCTGCGGATAGTTGCGGTTCTCAGCCGCGATCGAGGGCAAAGCGATCCAATCCTGCAGCCGCTTCACATTCTCATCGTGCATCTTCGGTATTTGGCTCAGCACCGACTGAAGACCGGGATCGTCAGCAGAGAAGGCAAACTTTGGCAATGCGGCGAAGGCGGCTCCAGCAAGCGTGCCGTGGATAAACTCGCGACGATTGAAAGCGTTATGGATCGAGTCAGTCAATGCGTCCCCCTTTGGCTAAATAAATGATGACTATCCTTGTTTAACTCAGATTCAATTCCAGAAAGAACCATCTGGCTTTTATCGACGGACATCATACCAGTCGGTCCAGAAGGGTCAGCAATCTTTTCTATTGGATGCAACGGGATGCCGGCCACCACGAAGCTATCGGAACCTGCCTCAATTACTTGGGTCTTTTGCCGTCCTCTTCCGCCTGAACGCCGGACACTTCTATATTCAGTTGGCGAAGGGACAATCATATTCAAGTGTGGATCCATTCGATCCGGACAACTTCAAGTATGAAATCACAGTGAAGGAGATGAGCTAACTGTTTCATCGCTGGCGATGGGCGTTCGAACAAGCGGAGCATCGCCTTCAAACCTGAACCCGCAACGGACATCTAGAGAAACTTACGAGCAGAAGCATTTTTCTTCCGTTCCCGTTTTTCGATCACAGTATACGGTCGTTCGCAGGCGCTATAATTCCCGGCGGTGAGACTGGATATGAATCCGCCACTGCGCAGAGTTTTTTTTCGTCTTTCGATTGCCGCCGGAAATACGTTTCAGATTGCCGGGCTTGCGGCGGCCTGTTTCTGTTTCTTTGAATCTCAATCAACAAGAACAGCGTGGTTCGCCGTGGCTGCGATGCTTTGTGGATGGGCTCTTTTGTATTTCTGCTGTCATGGCATCGCTCACTGGCTTACCGGCCGGCTCCTCGGAATTGGTTTTGCCTATTACACGGTTGGGGGAACCGGCAATCCGAAAGGATGGCCTCCGGGCCTGCGCTGGATCTTCGAACACCTTCCTTTCTTCGGGTGCAAACAGAAAAGAGTTCGATGCAGCGCGCCAGCCCGCGGGCCAAGGCTGTCATGTGGTCGGCCGGAGTGACTTCTTCCGCGGTCGTTCCTAGTCTGGGAGCGTTGTGGGAATGGCGCAAGAAAGTTCCGGGAAGCAGACTGTTTTTTCTTGTGGCGGTGTTCTGGGCCATCGGTACATTGGCCAGCAACTGGACAAGCAGCAACGGGGACTATGCCAAGGCTCGCCGCGCGTTGGGCAGTTCCTGAACATCAAGAGAGTGGATTGTCCCGGAGGCATGACCTTGGCACAACGGGTTGGGGATTTCCCCCGAATCCACCTTTCGGCCTCGCTCAGGGTAGGGTTTCTTGCAAGGGCGCGAGAAGCGGACCCGCGCGTTCAATCGATAGTTTCTCCGAAATACCAACACATAGGCGTTGGGATCGTGCACTTCGAACTCCGAGTCGCCGTAAGGTCGCTTGGTTAGTTCACTTGACACCGCAATTCTTGCCCGCAACTGCTCATAAAACTCACGCAGGCCGCGCATGCGGATGTACGCGTCCCAACAGCCGCCGAGGCGCGAAATCTCCGGCTTGCGATAATCCTCGAGCCTGAGCAGCATAAATTTCGATCCTTGAACGCGGCGTCCTCGAATTTGATTTAAGTCGGGTCAGCGCTCACCCTCGAGAGTTGAAATCGGCGAAAAGGGCGAGCTAGCCCGCCGATTCATTTCGCGGGTTCCCAGCCCTCTGGCAACATATCGAATGCCAGCGTGTCACGGTAGGCGTACTGATTGCCTTCCAGTACTGCCAACGGCGTCAGCATATGCCAGACGCGATCATCGTCGAAGACGTAACACTCGCCCGCTTCGCGCATGGTGAAGCGATCGATTTCGTGTTTGTCATTGTCAGTTATGACGACTTCGCCGCCGTGAGCGCCGCAGCGGCCCAGTAGATGTGTAACGATGTACTTTTCCCCGTCTTTATGTAAACCTGGCGGGCTGGTGTCGCAGGGCCGGCCTGGCGTAGCTGTGAATCGTATGAGATGGACGTTGACCAGATACCTGGTACCCATTGCCGAGAGCGGCAGGTATTGAAGATGATGAGCAATCATCTTGCGAACACCGATGGAACCGGCGATTGCCTGGGGCAGCGGAGCGTACTCTCGCGGCTGGCCGCCGATTGTCGTGTTGTATTTTTTCAGCTGCACATAAGGCGTGGTCTCTTCGCTCAACCAAACCTTTACGCCACCCTCAACAATCTCAGCCCGGACACGATTTAAGGAACGATACCTGTCGCCGCCTTCATAGTACTTATCCCTTGGAATGGACCAGGCTGCGTGGGATAACTCTTCCAGCGAGCGCGCCACGTCCACGTCGATTCTGAGCGGCTGGCGACTAAACCCGCGCTCGACGAGGTCGTTTCGCGACCTCGCATTCGTTGCTACCGGAATAAAACTATCTTGACCCATGACTGCTCCTGGCAAATGCTTGACGATTGATTGGAATCCGCTTTGTTTACTGCAAGAACGCTGGCGATCATACACCGATCTTATGGTTCACGATAACCTGAGAGGTTTTCGTCGGAAGTAGTGGGAATCGGGAAGGATGCTCAATGTGAGAGGTGGGGCACGCGGCTGAAAGGCCACTTCTTGCACAAACGCGAGAAATGGGGCGCGACAGATTCTAATCAACCCGAAACTTGGGCCCGTCCCGACTCTTGAGCGCGATTTACAAGCCAAGCAATTTCGAGACAAACCTTGGAAAAAGAGCTACGATGGTGGTCCCCACTGCTGTAGACTGCTTAAGCGCGATGGCCAGCCATTCTCGTGCTCCGATATTGCTGTTGCGCCGGTGGGAGATCCGCTCTGAGGTGAGTCGCGCAGCCAAGCGGTCGGCCCACCCACGCGCATCGCCGAGGATGAAGGCTTGGTCGGCGAAGACAAACACTTTCCGGCATATTTCTCCGACCGCTGCTGCGGTCTCAGCCTGTGACAACGGCACGTACAAGGCGGTGGAGACTCTGGAGAGTGAGTCAAAAAGAAGAAGGCCCGGGAGGATTGGTCTCTCTCCGTCGGGAAACATCCGCTCAACGAGTTCATAGGCTGGATGGCTCGGATAGTTCACCATCACATCCCCTACTAGCATGGCCCCAGTGAGGTTCTCGGCGAAACTGCACGGGCTGGAGGACAGGATCAGCACCATGATCTTTTTCCCGGCATCGTCGCATATGCTTTGACCTTCTAGGTATGCGCGAACAGCGACGTCGTGTTTGGCGTGGAAGGCTAGAAATCCGAATAGACCGGGGTGGCTATCTTCGAGGAGTTCCGCACTATCCAACAAATCTTCCGTCGATCTGAAAGACCCTATCGACTGCTTGAATGTCTCTTTTTGGTACGCCAGTTCTTCAATGATTCGGGCGATGCTGATCGCTTGCGTCGTCATCCCTTTTCTCTCGCAGATAATTTGCTACTAGATGCGCTACTTTGCTGTCCGAAAGGTGGCCTAATTTTCTGCTTACGACAGAGAATGACTGCCAGAGCATCCAATTGAAAGGAGATAAGCAGATTGCTTCCAGCAGATCCTCAAGAGCCTGTCCCGAGGATCCTGATTCGTCCCTCAATATCCCTCGTTCCAACAAGAAAAGTTCGTTTAGAGGGTAAAGGCCTAAGATTTCTTCAATAATCTCAGTGCGGGCTGTTTGATCCTCCGGGTCAGCACCGCGAAATCGTCCGATCAAAGAGGCAAGTTCTTCACGGTGAAGGTGTTCGGCCCGCTGAACTTTGGCTTCTTCGGCCAATTCATTTTCCGGCTCCTCGGCGTCACCCGAATCTGGGATATTCATCTTAGCCGATCGGAGTATTCGATGATCGATGGACCGTAAGTATGAGAGGATATGACAGGCCTCCCGCGCAAATAGAGCCCACTCCTTTGAGACGCTGAGCAGTGGGCCAACTTGAGCTTCGGGGCCGCTGGCGGTCGATGCCGGTTGCTGTTGCAATAACTTCCCGGGGGCAACAAGGCGAGCGTTTAGAAGCCGTTCGGCTGCGTTCGGTTCGGTACCATTCCTGGTGCGAAATAGCGCTGATGCCATTCCCCAAGGCTGCTCAATTGAAAGGTTTCTAGAGAAGTCGTATATATCGGTGAACTGCATCGAGCCGAGATCGCAGCTAATTTCCTCCAGCGCGAGAAACTGAATCTTGTACTGAATGGAATGGCTCTCAAGCGCATGGAATTGACCTTCGAAAGACTCGACGGCCGTGATCAAGCTCGACACCAACGCGAGTCCAACCGTCCACTCTAGGGGGCATGATGCATTCCTGCAATCTGCTATGGCCTCCACCGTCGTATCCAGTAACCACGCACCAATCTCGGCAAGTTTTGTTCCATCCAGGCCTTCAATCAGGCGGCTGGCTTCGATCTGATCAACCTCCGAAAACGAGAAGTCCAGAATACGACTGAGGTCGTTTGCTCTCGCGGTGTATACGTGAGCTAGTCTCTCGATCGCCCTGCCAAGAATGTTAGAGTTGCAAAAAAAACCGGCATTATTAAGGTCGATCAGGAACGAAAAGGCCTCCCCGGCGCGTTTCTCTTTTTCGGCCCTCCAGGCGGATGCCTTGACGATTCGATTAATGGCGGCTTCATGATCTACACCCTGCATGTCCCACAACGACCGGTAGCCCGATACAATCTTGCGCAGAGAGACAGCGTTTCCATCCTGTCCGGTTGATCCCCATGGATCGCCCTTCTCGAAGGTCTGAGTGTTGTATATGAATGTGTGATTCCACAGATTCGTCGACTCAGGTTCATGCGCCTCAATAGCTGCCTCCATGATGACGATGATCTCGCCGTACTCGTCGCAGAAGCGAAGCAGCGGGCGCGTTGATGGCTTATCTTCACCTTGGATTGCCTCTTCTCCATAGAAAGATGCTATGAGTCCAGCCAACTCAAGCCTCGCCAGGAGCATACCGCCCAGTTGCCTGATGGGGGTCGGAAGCGATCGAGCGTTCATGATCGCTATGCTACCGCCAGTCTTATATGTTCGCAAGAAATCGCTTCCGCTCGGCACGGACTTAGAAAAACCAGGAGGATGCATATATCTGTATCGGGTAGAATCAACTCTTCCTATGAAAACATTCGAACAAATTGCAGATTAGAGAAGCGGTATTTGTTGGGGACTTATAACCGGCATCCCGTTGTATTGAGCCGGGGAATAGTGTGTTTCTTACGACCTTGAGGACCGGCACTAACTCAACCTAGTAACTCTCGATGTTTACGTCCAATAATACGAAATGGAAGCGTAGAATCGAGTCGCATAGCATCACGTCAGTTTGAGCATTTGAGGCTGGTTTCCTGACTGCGTTTGCCGTGCGTGAATTTCGGGTCACTCCAGAGTCGATGCTCTTCGCTCTGCTTGGCGAAGTTTCCGGAACGGAGGTCTTATGTCAACGCCTACCATAGGCCCCGGTTCTTTCGTACCTTCACGCTTCCTCAAGCGCCAGCTTTATGCCATCGGGCTTGGATCGGTACTCACCACGAGTGCGTTCATCATCTGGCCCCGGCTGACAGGGTGGATGCTGACGACCGATTTCCTGCCTCATAGGTACTGCTATTTGGGGAATCGGGGTTTGGTGTGGACCCATGTGGTGGCAGATGCCCTCATCGCAATCGCATATCTGGCGATCTCCGTCACCCTGGCGTACGTGGGATTCAAGGGGCGGCGGGATATTCCTTATCATGCGATGTTCCTGGCATTCGGGCTTTTCATCATCGCCTGTGGCGGCACTCACTTCATGGAAGTGGTCACGGTCTGGACGCCAGTGTATATCTTGTCCGCGGCGGTTAAGCTGTTCACCGCCGTGGTTTCACTTACCACGGCAGTTGTACTTCCTTTTACGGTTCCGAATGTCTTCGAGCTGGTCCGGCAGGCGAAGGAAGCCAAACAGGTGACTGCCGAGCTGCGTGCCAGCGAAGAAAGAAAGGAAGCTCTTCTGCGGGAAGTTCATCATCGGGTTAAGAACAACCTAGCGGTGATCTGTAGCCTTTTCTATCTTCAATCCACCCATACAAAAGATGAAGAATCCGTCCAGATCTTCCGTGACATGGAAAATCGTGTACATTCGATGGCCCTGGTGCACCAGATCTTGTACGGCACCGAGAATCTGGCACGCATCAACTTTGCCGAGTATGCTCAAGCCCTGGCCAACGATATACTCTCGTCGCATGGGAGTCCGGGTGTTTCCGTCCGTTTGAAAAGTGAGCTGGAACCCATAATCATGAGCGTTGATCTTGCGGTCCCGTGCGGCCTGATCCTCAACGAGTTGATTTCGAATGCTTTTAAGCACGGCTTCCCTAATAGTGCTGGCGGCGAGATCAAGGTGACGCTGCGGAGCGGGCCGGAGGGGCGATGTACTCTGTGCGTCGAGGACGACGGAGTAGGAATTCCCGCTTCTCTGGATGCTAATATAGGCAAGTCTTTGGGCTTGAAGCTGGTACGGTCCCTAACCAAGCAGATTCGCGGCGCATTCGAACTAGTCAAAATCGATCCGGGGACCTCAGCCCGTTTGCAATTCACGGTGGATTATCATGCACGCTGATCTTATTCCTATTGAGCCGCGTGTTCTGATCGTGGAAGACGAGACTCTGATCGCCGAAGAACTCAGAGAACGCCTATCACTCCTTGGTTTTTCCGTAATCGCCGCGGTGGACTCTGCCGAGGAAGGCATTGTGATCGCCACCCGAGAACGTCCGGACCTGGTTCTGATGGATATACGCTTGAAGGGCGAGAAAGACGGTGTGCAAGCGGCAAAGGAGATCCGCCAGCAGGTGGATGTGCCTATTGTGTATCTGACCGCCTATTCCGACCGGCTAACCGTGGAACGCGCTAAGGGGACTGAGCATGACGGCTTTATTCTGAAGCCGTTTCTTAGGCGCGAGCTGCAATCAACCATTGAGATAGCGATGCATCGGCACACCATCCGAGCGAAGCAAGAAATAATAGAGCCAGCGCCACGCAGAACGGCAAATTAAGATCTCCTGGTGTTCAACTATCCTCGATTGTGTTACAGAGAATCCACATTTGCGCGGCGTCTTTGATGGACGCGCAATCCGGTAGAATCTAATCTTCCTATGAAAACCTTTGAACAGATCGCAGACTTAGAAAAACGCTATTTGCTGGGGACTTACAGCCGGTATCCCATTGTGTTGACGCGGGGCAAGGGCGTGTTTCTTTACGACATCGACGACCGGCGGTATCTCGACTTTGTTTCTGGGTTGGGGGTGAATGCGCTGGGGCATGCGCATCCGCGGATTGTGAAGACGATTCGGGAGCAGGCGGGGAAGCTGATTCACATCTCCAACCTTTATTACCACAAGTATCAGGGGGCGCTGGCGGAGAAGTTGTGCGCGCTCTTGGGCAGCTCTTTTGGAAATGCCCGGGCGTTTTTTTCGAACTCCGGGACTGAGGCGATTGAAGGGTCGATCAAGCTGGCGCGGCTGGCGGGACATCGCGCGGGCGGAGAGGCGAAGTCGCGGCTGGTGGCGCTGGAGGGGTCGTATCACGGGCGGACGTTTGGGGCGCTGTCGCTGACCGGGCAGGAGAAGCATCGCAAGGGATTTGAGCCGATGCTGGAGGAAGTGACATTCGTCGCGCAGAACGATGTCGAGGGCTTGCGCACGGCGGTGAACGACAATACTTGCGCGATTGTGCTGGAGCCGATTTTTGGCGAAGGCGGAATTTATGAGTGCTCGGTGGAATTTTTGCAGGAGTGCCGAGCGGCAGCCGACCGGCACAAGGCGGCGCTGATCTTTGACGAGATTCAGTGCGGGCTGGGGCGGACGGGAACCATGTTTGCCTTTCAGAGTTTTGGAGTGACTCCGGATATTGTGGTGATTGCCAAACCGATTGCGGCGGGACTTCCGCTGGGGGCCTTCATTGCGAAGGAAGAATTTGCTTCGGCAATTTCGCCGGGCCAGCATGGGACAACGTTTGGTGGTGGCCCTTTGGCTTGCAGGGTTGCGCTGGAGTTTTTCGCGATCCTGGAAGAAGAGAAGTTGCTCGACAACGTGAACAAAGTTGGCGCGTATTTGCAACAGGAGTTGAAGATCGTTGCCGAGAAGAGCGCGGTTGCGAAAGATGTGCGCGGGCGAGGATTTATTCAAGGGATCAATCTCGAAATTCCGGCGCGGCCGATTGTGGATGAAGGGCTGTCGGAGGGAGTGCTGTTTAACAGCACGCACGATACCGTGGTTAGATTTCTGCCTCCGTTTTTGCTGGAGGAGAAGCATGTGGATAAGGGCATTCGGGTGCTGAAGAAGTTGCTAAAGAAGAAAAGGGATAAGGCCGCATAGGCGATACAAATCGATACCGCCGCTGTCATCCTGAGCGAAGCGAAGGACCATGCAAGCCTGCGGCGACATCGGCGCTGCGAGGATTTTCTAGCACGGACCGATTTTAAGGGCTCGGCTCAACTTAGGACCCTCAGCGAGGATGCTCGGGCGCAACCGAAATCGCATCGCACTGGTAAAAACACTTAGCGGTGTTCGTGATAGTGAACGCGGGCGTGGGGTCCTTCGACTCGTAGCGGCTTCGCTATCGCGAAGCTGCTACTCCGCTCAGGATGACAATGCTTTTGAGGAGCGGGACAATTGTCTGTGATGCCGGCAAGCGGGGAAGTTTCGGCACAGCATTATCCGGAGTTGAGCGCGGGGGCGGAAGAGTGCTGGATGGAGCTCGAGGGCGGGCGCATGCGTTACCTGCGCGCGGGATCGGGGCCGGCATTGATCCTCTTGCATGGGTTGCTGGGATATTCGTTTTCGTGGCGATTCACCCTGCCCGCGCTCGCGCCTTACGCGACCGTGTATGCGCCCGACATGATGGGCGCGGGATTTTCGGATCGCGTGCCCGGGATCGATTACTCCATGCCCGGGACGGTGCGTCGCGTGCTGCGGTTCATCGAACGGCTAGGTCTGTCTTCTACCGAGTTTGATCTGCTGGGAACTTCGCACGGTGGGGCCGTCGCAATGTTCGCGGCTGCGGAGAGTCTCAGTGGAGATTCTCATCTAAACCTGCGGCGGTTGGTCCTGGTGGCTCCGGTAAATCCGTATTCGGCACATGGACAGTGGCTGGCGCCATTTTTTGGCAGCGACTTTGGCGCCGCGCTGTTTCGACTCAGTATTGCGCGGATGGATTTTCTGTATCCCTATTGGCACGCCCGCATGTATGGCGACCGCCGCCGCATTCCTCCGGGAACTCTCGAAGGCTACGTTGCTCCGCTGGCAAAGCCGGGTTTATTCGAGCATGCGTTGAACATTGTGCGCACCTGGAAAAAAGATCTGCGGGAATTGGAGACGATTCTGCCGAGACTGGCTGATATCCCTACGCTTCTGATGTGGGGCAGCAAGGATTCGGCGGTGTATGCTTCGTCGGCGAAGCCGCTAGCGAAATTTTTCCCGAATTCCGAACAGATAGTTTTCCCCGGGATCGGGCATTTGCCTTATGAAGAATGTCCAGAGGAATTCAACCGGGCTTTGATTGAGTATCTGACTAGCGAGAAAGTCCGCGCCTGAAGGCGCGGTTGGGTTAGAGTGAAGTGTCTCGGAACTGAGAAGAAGTCGAGCTTCGCTCGATCGGACAGCCGAGGGCGGTTGTCCCCACATAGGCGCTTTGGCGGATACGAATCTGACATTTTCCTGCAGCGCGGCATAATCCTTCCGAGTGTGTCCCCACGTTATGAGCCATCACATCTTTGATCTGCTGCGCGACGCGCTGGTGCACTACGGGTACTGGGCGGTCGCGGCGGCGTTACTGCTGGAGAATTCCGGCGTGCCCGTGCCGGGGGAAACGGTGCTGTTGCTGGCGAGTTTTCTGGCATTCAACGAGCAGAGATTGCAACTGGGCTGGATCATCCTGGTGGGCACAGTGGCGGCGACGCTGGGAGACAACATGGGGTACGCGATTGGAAACTACGGGGGACGGCCGCTGCTAGAGCGCTATCGCAATATTTTTCGGATCAGTAATACGAAGCTGGCGCGAGGCGAGAAATTATTCAACCGGTATGGTCCGGTTACGATTTTGTTTGCCCGATTCGTTTTCGGAATGCGGGTGATCGCCGGGCCGCTGGCGGGAGTGTTACGCATGAACTGGAAGCGGTTTGCGGTTTTCAATTTCCTGGGAGCTGCATTGTGGGTAAGTGTAATTTCTTGCGCGGGATATTTCTTTGGAAGTCGCTGGAGAGTGTTGACCCATTTCATCAAGCGGTTTGACCTGTTTTTGGGAGTGCTGTTTGTTCTCATAGTGATTTTCTTGTGGTGGAGGAGCCGGGCAGCAGTTGATGATTCCGAAGCGAGCCGGTGAGAATCAACTTATACACAGGTCGACTTGCGAGAGTAGTTTTATACTGTGCGGGTGTCGTGGGCGTTGTCGTCCTCATGCGGGACGGTGCCTGTGGGCATAGATCCTACCGGCGGGGTGGCGCTGGAAAATTCAGACTTGGAGGAAAGGCATGAAGAAAATCGGGTTCTTAGTCTTATTGGTTACGGTCACTGTCCTGTGCACTCTGGCTTTGTCAGCCGCAGTCGGTCCCAAGGTCGTCCCAGCGGCGGCAATTCCTGTGGCGGCTGCGGTACCGGCTCCGGCTGCCCCGGCAGCGATGCCACCGCATCCACACATCGACGAAGCGCTGGAGTCGATGCGCCTGGCCAAGCATCACCTGGAACATGCTGAACACGAGTTCCACGGCCATCGCGCAAAAGCGCTCGAGCACCTAGATATGGCGATTCACGAAGCTGAGGAGTGTCTGCGCGAACCGTAGGAGTTAAGAGTAATCAAGAATGAAGGCAGCGTCGGAAAAGACGCTGCCTTTTTATTTGGTTTATCCCATACGGAAGATCGCTCTGGCGATTTGAGCCGCACGGCCTCGATCAGATGTCTATCGCGAACCGAACGTGTATCCGAGCGATGCACCGCCTCGAAACACGTTGTCGGAGTGGAATCCAACGTTGTCTTGAATGTGGTAATAGTGAATCTCGGGGCGGATAAAGTAGCGGCGGAAAAAGTAGTAGCGGAGGCCGCCGCTCAGGTGCTCCATGAAGTGGTCGCTGCTGGTGTAGTTGATGCAGCCGCCCTGGGGGACACTGCAGAACGAGTTGCTTGGAATATAGAAGCGTGTATCGGCGATGCCAATGCCGGCCATCAGATCGCCGCCAAGTTTTTTGCTGATATGAGGCTGGTAGAGCGCGTTGAAGTCGGTGAAGATGGGCCGGTAAGTCTCGCCATTGAAAGGATAGCCCCCCTGCTTATATCTCCAGGAGGATTCCACGTTGAAGCCGACGCGAGGGTATTTGATGCCGACGTAATCCCCGTTGAGGCCAATATACACGCCGTGCTTTTCGGCCGGGGTCTGGAAGGCTTCCGAGCTGTTATTGGCTGCAGGCGACCAAAGCGTGCTGCCGCTGACAGCAAAATCAAGCTGTTGGGCGTAAGCGAACGTAGCAGACAGGACCATGCACGCGGATGCGGCGAGCGCGAACTTTCTCAATACAGCCCCCTTGTCGATATTAGGTTTTGCGGAACGCCGGCGTCCGGCTCGTGCATCCAGCTAAGCAGCCGCGAACGGCTGCTTAGCAGAATAACGCAGGCTGTGGAATCGCGCAGCTCACAACGCGGCGAGAATGTTTTTCTAGGGACGCCAAACCTTAGTCACCACGGCCGATGGTGTATCCGATGGAAGCGCCCACGCGGAAGAGATTGTCGCTGCTAAAGCCGCCGGGGTTCGCGATATTCGTCTGGCTGTTGCCATCGACGTGGTAGTAGTGAATTTCGGGGCGCACGAAAAAATTGTGCCAGGCGTAATAGCGGATGCCGCCGCCAAGATCCTGCATGAACTCGTGGTTGCTGGTGTAGTTGATGCAGCCGCTAAAGTAACTGCAAGACGTAGCGAAAGGATAATAGAAGCGGGCGCTGGAGATGCCGATCCCGCCAAACAGGTCGAGACCAGTTTTCTTGCCCAATTTCGGTTGATAAAGAAAGTTGAAGTCGGTCAGAATCGGACGATAATTAATCTGGCCGGGGATGTAGGTAGCCTGACTAGCCCTCCAAGAAGTCTCGATGTTGATTCCGAAACGTTTCTTAAAGCCAACGACATCTCCGCTGATGCCTAGATAGGTGCCGCCCCTCTCCGCGATGTTGCCGGTGGCAAATTGCTCGGCGGTGGGTGCGGACGACAGTACAGTGCCAGCGCCGAACATTATGTCGCCCTGTTGAGCGGCGGCAAAGTGGCATGACAGGAAAAGAGCAGCAAGCATTGCGAGAAGCGCTAACTTTCTCAAGTGAACCTCCAATCAATTCGTGTAAACGCTAAGATGCGTCTACGAAATCTTCGGATGCAATCAAGTGGATACCAACCATCATAAGTTTTAGACGCCTGCCGATTCAACTGGGACGATGACTTGTAAAGAAGTGTCAAGATGCGGATTCTTGACCCGTGCATCGCGAAGTTATTCATTTCGAAAAACGAGTATTTCCCACCACGTGCGATCGAACCCGGAAGTCAGCAATAAGTTGCGCGCAAAGCTGGCCGACTACTTGATCTTTCCTCCTCCGCCCGGGGCGCGGATGTGATCGAACGCTATCGGCCCGGCACCGAAGAAGATGAGCGCGAACGCAAGTGCTGCAACAGCGAGGGGAAATTCGAGCCCTCCATTGCCAGTGAGTCCGTTATGCAAATGAACTTTGGCGATGGCGACAGATAAATCAATGCAGATGGCGAATGCAGCGAAGCGAGTGAACAGGCCGAGCAGGATCAGCAAACCGCCGAAGAATTCGGTGAAGGCAGAGACGTAGGCCAACCACGCAGGCAATCCAAGGCTGGTGACGAGCTGAACAAAGTGGTGAAGGCCTCCGAAAACCTTATGGTAGCCGTGGACCAACATGATGGCGCCAAGCACCAACCGCATGACAAAGAGTGCTAGAGGTTGCAAACGATCGAAGTAGCGCAAGTAATACCTCCTGCGGAAAGAGGAATATACAGCAGCGTAGAGTTAGAGGAAAGGGAATGGATCGCTGGCCACATGTGAACTCCCGCATGGTGAACCATTCTCGGCAAGATTTAATTTCCGAATGATTGCGCCGGATGGCCGAATTCTGGTAACGTTCTTTCGCCCCCAGGATGCAAGCTGCCGATCGGCTCTAGACGCAACTCACGCGTCCTGCACGGTCTTTCATGGTGTTCACGATTGGGGAAGCAAATTTAGCCGATTATCGGTGAGTTTTGCCCGCTGTGCACGTTTGATCCGCGAATCGGGCGCGAGAACCCCGCAACTTCGCGGGCGGCGCGGTGTTTGCAAATTAGACGGCAGTAAAAGGTTGGATGCTCAGGAGGCTGTAATGAATCGCACTTTGGGAATCGAAAAGATGCCGCGGCAGTGGGTAGCCTTTCTGCTGTTGATGATGGTTCCAGCGCTGGCCTGGAGCCAAAAAAAACCAAGTGGTGGTGGGTCGGCTCCTAAAGCGGCGCCGCAGTCTCATGCATCTGCGCCACACGCGAGTGCGCCTTCCCATCAGGCGGCACCTTCACATGGGTCAACGCCTTCGCACGGATCAACGCCATCGCATTCGACCACAGCCGCCCGTCCGGGTACGACAAGTCACACAGGTACGACAAGCCACACCGGAACAACGACCCACGCGGGCGGAACGACCAGCCATACCGGTACGACGACGCACACCGGCACTACGACCGGCCCCCGCGGCGGGACCACGACTCACACGGGCACAACCACTCACACCGG
The DNA here is from genome assembly GCA_963771965.1 of uncultured Acidobacteriaceae bacterium. Taxonomy (GTDB): domain Bacteria; phylum Acidobacteriota; class Terriglobia; order Terriglobales; family Acidobacteriaceae; genus Sulfotelmatobacter. The sequence continues at coordinate 720,216 of CAVYVM010000009.1, read as the reverse complement.
CACGACGACGCATGCCGGCGGGGCAACGACCCACACCGGTACGACGACTCACACCGGCGCGACGACGCGGACGGGTGCAGCCGGCCGTATTCCTCCGGGCAGGAACGTTTCTCTGAAAGGAGGAGGAACGGCGAACATCCGTCCGAATGGGCAGATCCGTTCCATCAACCGAAACGGGATGCAGATCTCGCACGGAGTTCGTGGTGGGCGGACGGTGGTAACGGAGCGCAACGGAGCGCGCATCGTCACTCGCGGACGAGGCGGTTACGTGCAGCGCGCGTACGTGACGCGCGGCGGCCATGCTTATTACTCGCGAACTTTCTATGCTGGTGGGCGCTACCACGTGGGGCTCTATCGCGGTTACGGCTGGGGCGGACACACCTACTTTGGCTTCTATCCAGGAGTTTGGTACCACCCGGGATTTTACGGTTGGGGCTGGCATCCCTGGGGCGTGCCCATCGCCTGGGGCATCGGCGCCTGGGGTTGGGGAGGAGCGCCTTGGTGGGGATTCTACGGCGGATGGTGGAACCCGTATCCGGTTTACGCCGCACCTTATTTCTGGCTGACGGATTACTTGCTCGCGGATAGCCTGCAGGCGGCCTACGCAGCACGTGCTGAAGTGAACGCAGATGCAATGGCTGCGGACGCGCAAGCCAGCGCTGGCGACAGCGGCGGCGGTGGTGGAGATGCCGCGCCGACAGCTTCAGCGGGCGTGACTCTCTCACCTGAGGTTAAAGAGGCGATCGCGCAGGAAGTGAAGGCGCAACTCGCCGCTCAAGAAACTCAGGCGGCAAATCAGGGCGGTGCGGCTGCGGCGGGTAATGCACCTGCTCCAAGCGGAGCGAGCGACCAAACTCCTCCTCCCGCGTTGGATCCGGCAAATCGCACTTTCGTTGTCGACTCCGACGTGACGGTAGTGGCGAATGGCCAGGAATGCGGCCTGACGTCAGGCGACGTGGTGACTCGGCTGTCGGACACTCCGGACGCCGATCAAAACGTGACTGCCAGCGTCTCCGCGACGAAGAAGGGTGATTGCGCGTCGGGTGCGACTGTTGCCGTAAAGGTGGATGACCTCCAGGAAATGTACAACCACTTCCAGGAGACACTCACCAACGGCATGGGCGAGCTGGCAAAGAAGCAGGGCACAGGCGGTATGCCGAAGGCTCCTGATGCCGGAACGCAGGCGTCAGATATCCCGGCTCCCGCGCCAGACACCACCGTGGCCAAGACCCTGCAAGATCAGCAGCAACAGGCCGACCAGACCGAAACTCAGGTCAAGCAGGAAGCGGCGGCGGGAGGCGGCGGGCAGTAGACGAACGTTTGGTTCGCCGCAGTACCTGATTGTTAAATCAACGTTATCAATCAGCATTATCAACAACCCAGGGAGCGCCGAAGCATCGGCGCTCCCTTCTGTTATGGCGCGCTTTTCTTAACGGTGTGTTTTGATCGAATGTTCCCTCTAAATCTCTTGCTTACTTCCAAGGGGCATGATAAAAAACACGAGCTTTGGGAAAACTCTGAACCGGAGGGTGTTGCGATGTCGCGGAAATTGACCGATCTTATCCCTGCAATTGTACTTCTGGCCGTCTCAATCTTTATGGCCTCTTTGGGCGCTGCCCAGGTTTCTTTGCAGGAGCAACTGGCCGCGCAATACAAGCTGGTGAAGATGGGATCGGACACGGGCGGCTACTCCGTGGTGGAGAAAGGTCAACTCCTCGCCATTCAGAAGGGCGGAATCCTGTCCGTGCCCTATGGCGATCAAAACGTTCTTAGCAACAAATACGAGAACGGCACGATTAAGGCTCCCAACAGCCTGTCGTTGATGGGACGGAAATCCATCATGGGGAAATTTGGCAAGGAGCAAACGACCCATCTGATGGCCGTCGGCGACAAAGTTTATCCCATGAAGATTGACGTGAACGTGCCCAAGGACACGGTAACGCTCGAAATCGTTGCCTGCGACACTTGCAACAAAACCGATCCACCGACTTACAACAAAGCGAATGTAGTCTTCCAGTTTCCCAAAGGATCTCTGGCGAACGCGCAAGCCGGACAGGTGGAGGACACGATTGGCCAAGTGCTGTCACTGAGCAACGACGACGCGCAGCAGGCCGGCGGCCAAGGCGACCAGCAACAGCAACAACAAGGCGGCGATCAAGGCCAGCAACAGGCGGGCGGAAGCGGCCAGTCGCAACCGGCAGCCGAGCAACCCCCAGCCGAACCGGTGAACATCGAGAAGGGAATGACGCCGGACCAGGTCGAAGCGGCAATGGGCAAACCCGAGAAAAAAGTCACGCTTGGCTCCAAGGTGATCTATTACTACAAAGATATGAAAGTGATTTTTCTGAGCGGGAAAGTCAGCGACGTGCAGTAAGGCGGTAGCCTTGCGAGACAAACTTCATTGCAACGTCGCGTACTCGGCCTTGGCTTGCTTCAGGATTGGAATGTCCGGGTCGGCATCTTTCCAGAGGGTGAGGAAATCCTTGTAGGCGGATTTTGTTTTAGCGAGGTCGCCCTGCATGGCATAAGCCCGTCCCAGTTGGAGATGAGCCAGTACACCGATGGGATCCCCGACCATTATCCCTGGGTGATCCAGAATTTTCTGAAATTCCCTGGCGGCCTCAGCGCCTTGGCGCGCGGCCAAATACGCTTGGCCACGCGCATAGACGGGATAGAGAGCCCCGAAGAAACCCGTTTGAGTGCTGCGCGGCTGGCCCAGTTCATAGGGAACGGCAATTTGGAGAAGTTCGACCGCCTTCGCGGGATCGCCGTGGTTCAGAGCAAGAAACGCGCGGACGACCGGCAGGTAAGTGAACTTAACTGACGTATCTTCGGGGAAGCTGCTTTCCAGATCGTCGGCCAGAGTTTGAGCCCGCGAAGGATCCCCCCCGATAGCCAGGGCCAGGGCTGCGCCAAACTGCACCTCTCGATTCCTGGCAAGCGCAAGGGCTGCCATTGCCGCCGGTTTTGCGATGAGCTTATCGCCGTAGAAGGCTTCCCACAACGCCGCTTGGGTTTCAAATCCAGCCGCCTTTTCTCGATGAGCCGCCTGCTGCGCCAAATCGCTTGCCTGCCGTAACATCTTCGTAGCCTCTTGCAAGTGACCGGTGTATGCGAGGGCAAAGGCTTGATGGTCAGAAATTAATTCTTCCGCTCCCGATTTCCCGTGAGCCGCGGCCACTTCGCGCTGCATGCCCCCGTTGTCGCCCTTCAAGAAGGCGACATCGTATCGCACGAGGGCCAACAGAGGGATTTCAATTGTTCGCTCGGAGGCTCTGCGAACCGCATCTTCGGCTGCTCCCAGACGGTCGAGGCTAAGAGAGTTGGAACCAAGAAGGGCATAGCCAACGCCAAAGTCCGGAGCCAGTTCAATCGCCTTTTGGGCCTCTTCGGCTGCCTTTTCATGTTCGCCGAGCACAGGATAAATGAAGCCCGCTAAGAAGGAGTGGGGTGTCCACTCACGAGGATAAGCTTGTGCCCACGCCTCGCAGGTCTGCTGCGCTTTTTTCTGGTTTCCTGTCGCCCGTCCATCGTAATAAGCGGTGATAAAGAACTTCTCGTTGTCGCTGGCACGGTCCCGCAGTTCGTAGGCTTTTCTACTGTTCTCCGTACCAAGTTCGGTTTCGCCACTGGAACCGTACATGAGCCCGAGCGACGCGTATGCGATGGCAAACTTGGGATCGATCTCGACGGCATGTTTAAAAAAAGGAACAGCGGCATCCCCACCCGGGGAGGCGACAACTTTCCAGCCCATGCTATAAGCCTTTAAGGCTTCCAGTGACGGGGTCGTAGCCTCGGCGAGCGGAGTGTCGTGTTTTTCAACTGTCTCCAAGGATTCTCCGACTCGCGTTCTGAACTTACTTGCAATTTGAGTCAGAGCATTCAATACGTCTTCCTTCCTTGCCACTTCTACCTGCTCTTCATCGAGGACGTCCCCTGTGCGACAGTTCTTTGCGCGCAGCCCCAGTACGTACTGGCTTCCGAGATTTGCAATCGAGCCGTCGAGGACGGCGGCGCTCGCGGTGCGCTCGCAAACTTCATGGGCGAGCTCTGGAGTAAGCCGCGCATCGGGGGCCTGGCCCATCAGGGACAGCGTGTGCAGGATGCGCTGCTCTGAGATGAGGCTGAGGAAAGGCGACTGTTCAAGCTGCACCGCCATGCCCTGTCTCAACGTTCCGTCAAATACGGGATCGCCCGTTGTATTGGTGAAATCGGCTAGGACGATTGTGTCTTTGTCCGTGAGCTTTGGGTGTGGCTGGAGATAGAAGTAGGCGCCCCCTGAGAACACGACCATTGCCACGACCGCAAAAATAATTGCCTTCCACTTTCCAAGGCCAGCTGGGGCTCCTCTCTCTGCACTGATCACCATCGGAGCCGAATCCGTGTCTCGTTTCATGCGCCGCAGGTCGGCTCGGATTTCCGAGGCATGCTGGTAGCGAAGATTCAGGTCCTTCTCTAGACACTTACCGATGATTCTTTCCAGTTCGGACGGCAGGCCCGCATTCAATCGCATGGGAGGCACAGGCGTCCGGTTCAGGATGGATTCAAAAAATCACTCCCGTAGTTTCTCCGCGGAAGGGCAATGTTCCGGTTGCCGTTTCGTAGAGCACCACGCCGAAGGAGAACAGATCGGAGCGGGAATCCAATTCCCTTCCGCGAACTTGCTCGGGCGACATGTAGGTGACTGTGCCGACCGCCGCGCCCGGGTTGGTAAGAGATTCCTCCATCGTCGAGGCATTCATGTCCATGCCCTGATCGTTGAGTAAAAGCTTGGCCAGTCCGAAATCGAGGACTTTCGCGTGTCCACGCTTGGTGACAACGATGTTCACGGTCTTGATGTCGCGGTGGACGATGCCAGCGGCGTGCGCGGCATCCAGCGCGTCGGCAATCTCAATAGCCAGGGACAGAATCAACTCAGTTTCCAGAGGACGTCCTAAGATGCGCTCCTTGAGGGTCACACCGTCGAGGAACTCCATGGCGATAAAGGAGTGTCCATCCTGTTTGCTGATTTCGTAGATCGTGCAGATATTGGGGTGATTGAGTGCAGAGGCCGCGCGGGCCTCGCGGCGGAAGCGTTCTAACGCTTGCGGATCGCGGGACATTTCATCGGGAAGAAATTTCAGGGCCACGAAGCGGCCCAGCTCAGTGTCCTCGGCCTTGTAAACAACGCCCATCCCACCGCTGCCCAGCTTTCCCACAATGCGGTAATGGGACACGGAGCGGCCAGCAGGAAAATCATCCTCGTGCGGTAGCTTGCGTGGCTCCTGCGCGATGGCCCGCGCGGCTGCTTCTATGGCGGGACTTTCCAGAAAACTCTCTGCCTGATGTTGTGCCCTCAGCAGCGAGCCTACTTCGCGCTCCAGCGCTTCGTCGCCCGCGCATGCACTGCGGAGAAACGCATCGCGCTCCTTGGGCGGACGCTCCAGTGCTGCCTGAAATAAGTGATCGACCTGCTTCCACCGATCAGAGTCCACCGGTCGCCTCGCCAGTTAGTTCACGATAGAGCCAGGCTTTGGCAGTACTCCAATCACGCATTACGGTGATGGGCGACACCTTCAGCACCTCCGCCGTCTCTTCTACACTGAGTCCGCCAAAGAATCGCATTTCGACGACCTGCACTTTGCGGTGATCGATACGGGCCAGCGCGTCGAGGGCGTCATCGAGAGCAACCAGATCGGCAGCCCGATCCGCGCCCACTTCAGCGGTATCTTCAAAGGAAATGTGCGGCAAGCCGCCGCCGCGCTTCAGGTTGTGACGCCGCGCATGGTCAACGAGAATCCGCCTCATTAACTGGGACGAAACCGCGAAAAAATGAGCGCGATTCTGCCACTGCATGCTCTTGTAGTCGATGAGGCGCATGTAGGCTTCATTGACCAGGGCGGTGGTTTGCAGGCTGTGACCAGGGCGCTCGCCTCGCATGTAGCGTCTGGCGAGGCACCGGAGTTCCTCATAGACGATGGGGGTCAGCCGGTCAAGCGCGGCTCGATCTCCATCGCTCCAGGCTCGGAGCAAGCCGCTCACTTCCGCATTTTCCGAAGCGCGCGTCCCTTTCTGCGCCGGCGGCTCAAAGTTTCCCATGCCCACACTCCGGGGAATCATACCCTGCCAGGCCAGTCCTTAAAAGATAAAGAGAGATCTACGGGTGATAGTTTCGTGCCGCGGATTGCGCCTATTTAGACAAGAGCGAAATGAGCTCAAAGATTAACCGCATACAACGCGGACAAAACTTAGGAGGCCACATGAAATCCCAATCTCTGCTGTCGCTTTCGGCTTGGTTACTTGCGGCGCTGGCGGTTCCACTGACCGCAGCTGCGCAGGATGTCCAGCAACCTACCCGCCCAGCCGTCCAGTACACCGTAACCGATCTCGGCACTTTACCGGGCGGCAATTTCAGCCAGCCATTCTTCATTACGAAGAACGGTCGCGTCGCGGGATCCTCAAACCTCGCTGACGGCTCGTCTCATGCCGTTGTCTGGGCCGGCGAACGCGCGGACGACCTCGGAACGCTCGGCGGATCGAACAGCATCGCCTTCGGCCTAGGCCACTATGGCCAAGCCGTCGGCGAGGCCGAAACCTCAGCCTCCGATCCCGATGGAGAAGATTTCTGCGGCTTCGGCACCCATCTCATCTGTCTTCCTTTCGAATCGGCCAACGGCGTCATGAATCCTCTCCCCACGCTCGGAGGCAACAACGGCGCGGCTAATGCGATTAGCAATCGGGGAGAAGTGGCCGGATTAGCGGAGAACTCAACGCCGGACCCAGGCTGCCCAGCTCCCCAGGTTCTTCACTTTCAGCCTGTGGTCTGGGAAAAAGGAGTGATTCACAGACTGCCTACGGTTGGCGGCGATCCAGACGGCGTCGCCTACTACATCAACGACAACGGAGAGGTTGCCGGCGCGTCGGGTACTTGTACAACTTTCAATCCGAACTTCCTCAACAATCTGCTGGCGGTTCATGCCTTGCTCTGGGAAAACGGCAAAGCGACGGACCTCGGCAATCTCGGCGGCCAAACCGGACAGGCTGGCGGAAACGCCGCCTATAGCGTTAACAACCGAGGTGAGGTCGTCGGTAGCTCGGACCTGCCAGGCGATACAACTTTTCACGCTTTTCTCTGGACGAGGAAAACTGGGATGCAGGATTTGGGCACACTCGCTGGCGACGTTGCGAGCAATAGCATCAGCATCAACGATGCCGGCTCGGTGGTTGGGTTGTCCCTCGACGCCAGCTTCAACCCGCGGGCGTTTCTATGGGAGAAAGGCTTGATGACCGATCTCAACACGCTGATTGCGGGTGATTCTCCGTTGTATCTGCTAACAGGTTGCTCAATTAATTCCCGCGGAGAAATCACTGGCTTGGGTGTCACTAGCACAGGCGAAATTCACACCTACCTCGCGACCCCGACACCAGTTTTTGCGACCAATGAGGGTAGTTCACGAGGCGCGATCAGCCGGAGGATTCTGAGCGACGCTGCCCGCAAGCAGCTTCAGCAACAACTGCGCAGCCAATCCGGAGCCCGGTTCATGAGGATGCAATAGTGATGTTGGTTTACCGCCAGTGTCCGAGGGGCGAGTAGGTATGGAAAGGTGAGCGTTCGGGAGAGCAGGATTCGTCCTGCTCTCTCCCTTTTCTCTCTGTGCCGAGATCGCAAACTTATTGCGGGAGACGACCGACGAGGATCCGGGCGGATTGTCGGCCAACGCCCATACCGCCGCCGATCTTTTCGAGACTGCGGTAATGCGAGATAGTCTGATCAATCATGTGGAGGCAAGCTCGGCGCGACAATCTTAGGGTTCAGGCCGCGGGGCGTCAATGAGCGGACCTGCCAGTAGGTTAAATCCATCCAATGCAGCCACTTGAGCCACCGGCATAGTACTTCCGTACCGTCTCTAGTACTTCGGTTATCAGTTCCCAGGTGACCCCCCGCTAGTTGCACACACACTACTTCTAATTGCATCGCTGCTATGCAGAACCACAACCTGTAGAAAGCTTTCCTAATCTGCCTCGCAGCCAATTCCAGAAAACCCGCATAAAACCCAACAAAAACCGGAAACTCGCTTGGAGGCAGGGTTTTTCAGGGCTGATATATGCTCGGGACACCGAAAGCCCCTAGACAGTCATGGCGCAGGTACATGTATCAAGGTAAGTCGCGGGACGAACCAGTCTCACGTAAGGTCATGGCGGGTAGCTGAGGAACAGGGTAAAGGAAATATGGCCGACTCGCGAGAAGTAATGAACATTCGCCAGGCTTCGCAGTACCTGGGAGTGAGTCCGGACACGCTTTACAAGTATGTCGGTGAGCAGAGAATTCCCGCTTTCAAGCTGGGCAACCGCTGGCGCTTCAAGAAGTCGAGGCTGGACCAGTGGATGGAAGAGAAGTCGAGCCAGATGGAGCCGGGAGTGAAACGCAAACCCAAGGCAGCAACGAAAGCTGCCGGGGCACAGTAAGTAACGAAAACGAGTTTAGAAAACAGAGCTTCAAAAGGCGGGCACATGTTTGGAATGGGATCAAAGACGATCGTGGGACTGGATGTGGGGTCTTCGAGCATCAAGGCGGTGGAACTGAAAAAGAAGGGTGGGCAGATTGAAGTAGCGCACCTGGGCCTGGAGCCGCTGTCCTCTGACATTGTGGTCGACTCGATGATCGTGGATTCGGGAACAGTGTCGAGCGCGATCTCAAAGCTGTTCGGCGACTGCCTGATCAAAACCAAAGCGGTGGCCACGGCGGTAAGCGGCCACTCGGTGATCGTCAAGAAAATCTCTCTGCCCTCGATGAGCGATCAGGAACTGGCGGAGACCATCGAGAAAGAAGCGGCGCAGCATATTCCCTTCGACCTCGCCGATGTGAGTCTCGACTATCAGATTCTGTCGGAAGAAGCGGGTAGCCCGCAGATGGATGTGCTGCTGGTTGCTGTCAAGAAGGACAAGATTTTGAACTACACCAACGTGCTCTCGATGGCTGGGCGTACCCCGGCTATCGTGGACATCGATGCGCTGGCTCTGCAGAACTGCTACGAGTACAACTACCAGCCGTCGCCTGGCCAGGTTGTCGCGCTCTTAAATCTCGGCGCCAGCGTGATGAACATCAACATTGTGAAGGGCACAACGCCGCTGTTTCCGCGCGACGTCAGCGTCGGCGGACATCAGTACACCGATTCGCTGCAGAAGGAACTCGACCTGAATTTCGACGATGCCGAAAAGTTAAAGCTGGGCGAGAAAGTTGGAACGGTCAGCGAAGACGCGAAGGCGCCGATCTTACAACAGGTGACAGAAATCATCGTGCTGGAAATTCAGAAGACGTTCGATTTCTTCCGGGCCAGCGCAGCGGGCGAGCACATCGAGAAGATTTACCTGGCGGGCGGTTCGGCGAAGGTGCCGGGATTGATGGAAGCGTTGCGGCAGGAATTCTCCATGCCGGTTGAGTTATTGAATCCATTTCAGCGTGTGGTCCCGCCGGCTGACGGTGCTGGAGCGGAGCTGGTGGAGCAGAATCCGGGCCAGATGGCGGTGGCGGTGGGCCTGGCTTTGAGGAGCTTTGAATCCCTATGATCAAAATCAATCTGCTCGAAAATTCCAAGGGAAAGAACAAGCGCGGCGCTGGCGGCGGCGGTCCGGTAATGCCCACGATGGAAATGGGCGACATGGGCTCGCCCAAGCTGAAGGTGCTGGTGATCATTCTGCTGGCCGGAGCGCTGAACTTTGGCTACTGGTACCGGCTGGATAAAGAAGGCAAGTCGATCGAGACGCAGATGCAGGCCGCGCAACAGAGAAATCGCGAACTGGCCGACGTCAAGGCGCGCTTCCTCGAACGGCAGACACAGGCGAACAATTACAAGCGCCGGGTCGATGTGATCGAACAGCTGCAGGCTGGACAAGCCGGTCCGGTCAATCTGCTGGCGATGCTCGGGCAGACCGTGAACGAAACCGAGGCCGTCTGGCTCCGCAAGATGGATGACTCGGGCGCAAACATCAGTCTGGAAGGTACGGCGCTGAGTTCCGATGCCGTGGCCACGCTAATTGGGAATCTGCAGAAAACCGGCTTCTTCAAGACGGTTGAGATCAAGGAAACTTTCCAGGACGACACGATTAAGGACATGCAGGCCTTTCAATTCACCCTGACCTGCGAGAAGGGAAAGTCGTAGGGCGGACTAAGAGGCGACTATGGCGATGAATTTTAGCGAACTTTCGGGTCTGAAGCAGTGGGCAGTGGTGATCTTTGGCGGAGCGCTGGTAACGGTGGCGCTCTACTTCACGGTCTTCAAAAACCAGAGTGACAAGAACGCCGCGGCTCAGCATGCCCTGCAGGACAAGGTTCGAGAGAACAACGAGCTCGAATCCTATCGTCCCAAGCTGAAGGATATCGAGCGGCAGCTGGCCAACCTGAAACAGCAACTGGAGATTGAACGGCGCATCGTGCCGGATGACAAGGCTGTCGATGCCTTCATCGAAACCTTGGACGCCGAGGCGGTGAAAGCGGGCGTGGAAGTGCGACGCTACACAGCCAAGCCCGTCGCTGCCAAAGAATATTACTCAGAGCTTCCGTTCGACATGGAGATGGATGGTCCGTATTACTCCATGCTGAATTTTTTTGATCGTGTAGGAAAGCTGGAACGCATCGTGAACATCAGCGGCCTGATGGTATCGAATACGAAAGATCCCGCTTCGGCGAAGGCGAAACACACCTACCAGTACGCGCCCAATGAGAGCGTGGTTGCTACGTTTACCGCGACGACTTTCTTCAGTCACGATTTAGAACCGGCCGTAGCCAGCACCGGAGCCAAGCCCGGTATGGCAGGGGCGGGCAAATAGGAATCGCTATGAAGCTAACCACAAGCATTCTGACTGTAACGGCAGCAATGATGACGAGCGGAGCCTGGGCACAGAATCCGAACATCATCAACAACGTGCAGAGCTCCATGAACACGGTGCAAGCACAGAAGACGAGCGACTCGAACGCCGCGCTGGGGATAACGGCTAAGCCTGCCGCGGCCCAGTCCGCCAAGCCTGGCGCTGCTCAGCCCACAAAACCGGCTGCCGCTCAACCCGCGAAGCCGGCGACAGCGAACTCGGCAACGAGTGCTACTGCCGCTCCGGGTAAGAGTCCGTTCGTAGCGGTGAAAGCTTCTGCCAAGCCGCATGTTGATCCCATGGCTAAGAAAAAGCCAGCATCCCATGCGGTGATCGTGGCCAAGGAACCGACTCTGCAGGTGGTGTCGAAGACAGCGAGCCCCGATGGCAAGAATGCGGCGGATACAAAGGCCGCCAGCGCAGTCAAGCCTATTGAGGCTCCCAAGCCGCCCAAACCGGAAGAGAAGAAGTGGGCGATGAGCGGCAAGCGCGATCCATTCTTCAGTCCGGTGGTGCAGCAACCCACTGGTTCAGGTTGTGCGACGGGCAAGAAATGTCTGGATATCGGACAGATCAATTTACGGGGCGTGGTCAGGTCTGAGAGCGGCTTCATCGCCGTGGTAACCAACAGCCTGAACAAGGCCTATTTCCTGCATGAAAACGATCCCGTGTTCAACGGCTATGTAATGAAAATCACTGGAGACTCGGTGGTGTTCTCTGAGAGCGGGCAAGACAAGCTGGGCAAACCGCTCACGCGGGAAGTAGTCAAGAAGATCACGACGCCGGCAGTTTAAGGCTGGTGAAAGTGCAGCCGGGAAAACCGGCGCGCAAAAAATCGAGTTCAGAAATAGTAAGGACGCGCGAGTCTGACTCGCGGGTTGGGGGAGAGGAAATGCGAAAGAAATTGCTAAGTGCAATCCTACCGTTGCTGCTCATGGGGCTGGTGGCTTCGGCCGCCGAAACGCCGGCATCACAACCGGCCAGCCAGAGGAACGAACTGCAGCGAGTGAACGTGGTTCGCGGCACCGACGAGATCCGCATCGAGATGAGCGCTCGTGGCGCCGTCACGCCAAAGCTGACCACTGCAGACTCGCCTGCACGGTTGGTCGTGGACCTGCCGGGAACCGTCATGGCGACTGGGCAGAGCCACATCACGGTGGGCAGCTCCGATGTCAAAGACGTACGCATTGGCATGGACGGGCAGCATCCGCCGACCACCCGCGTGGTGGTCGATCTGGAGCATGCCTGCCGCTATGAAATGCACCCTTCGGCGGATGGGAAATTTGTGCTGACGCTGCACACAGGGGCGACGGTTGCGGCTAGCGTAAGTCCGGCGAAGCCATCGACGGCGAAGCCAACGACGCAGACTTCTCCGGCAACCGCCAGCAAGAGTATCTCTCCGTTTGCGCCGCGCGTGGCTGAAGTGAGCACGGCGAAGACGGAAGTGACGCCGAAAGCAGAGCCGGTTGCGGCGCAAAAGCCCGAGGCTGCAGCCGCGTCGAGCGATTTTGTGTTCGTCGAGCCGACTTACAGCGCAAAGGCGACTCCTACAATTGACAAGGAAGAACCAGCCGGACGAGCTCAGGAAGCGGCGGCGAAATTCTCCGACAAAACCGCTGCGGAACTCCTGCCAGTGAGCATGAATGCAGCCCAAGCTTCGCAGAGCGTTTCTTCCAGCACCGGAATTCAGCCGGCCGTCAATCTCGCGGCCGAGCAGAAGTCGCAAGCTGGACAAGCTCCCGTAGCAGCCGGCCCCAAGTACACGGGTGAGCCGATTTCGGTGAACTTGAAAGACGTGGACCTGAAAGACTTTTTCCGTCTGATCCACGAAATCAGTGGCCTAAATGTAGTGCTCGATCCTAACGTTCACGGAACTCTGACGATTGTGCTGGACGATGTGCCGTGGGATCAGGCGCTGGACATCGTGCTCAAGAACAACGACCTGGCGCGTGAGCTGGAAGGCAACGTTTTGCGCATCGCCACGGTGGATACGCTGAAGAAAGAAGCGGACGGACGGCGCGCCCAGATCGAATCCGAAGCGCTGGCTGTTGAGAAAGTTTCGGTCACGCGTTTCCTGAGCTATGCCCACGCAAAAGACGTGATTATCACGGTAAAGAAGTTCCTCTCGCAGCGTGGCGATGTGGTTGCGGATGAACGTACCAATGCCGTGATAGTCAATGACATTCCCAAAGTGATTCCCATCATTGACCGCCTGCTGACGCAGCTTGACCGCAAGACGCAGGAAGTTGAAATCGAGGCACGCGTGGTCGCGGCAACCCGCACCTTCGCGCGCGACATCGGCACGCAGCTCGGCTTCGGCTGGGGTGATGGCCACAGCGCGATCGGCGGAAACTCTACTGCCGGCACTTCTCCCACGACTGTTGGTGGTTTAACCCCGGGTTATATCACTGTACCAGGCACGGGCACATCCACGGGATCCACGATCCCATTGTTCTCTAACCTGGGCGTCACTTCTCCGACCAGCGGCTTCACCTTCCTGAACGCCAGCAACACGGTCCGAATTGATGCCGTACTTTCGATGGCGGAGTCGCGCGGCCTGCTCAAAGTTCTGTCGCGTCCGCGGGTCGTAACCCAGAACAATATCCAGGCCCTGGTAAAGCAGGGCGTGCGCGTGCCCATCGTGACGCAGGCACAGTTGGGTGGTCCTCCGACTGTGACCTATGTGGATGCGTTCCTGCGTTTGACCGTGACTCCTCAGATCACTTCGGAGAACACCATCTTCCTGAACGTCGACGTGGAAAATACCACGCCGAACTTCGGTCAGGAAGTGCAGGGCAACCCCGAACTGATCACGCAGCAGGCCACCACCCAGGTGCTGGTGACCGATGGAGGCACGGTGGTGATCGGCGGCGTAATTCAGACGCAGAACTCCATCAACGTCGATCAGGTGCCCCTGCTGGGAAATATCCCGATCCTCGGCAACTTGTTCAAGCACGTTCAAGTTCAGACTTCCAACCAGGAGCTGATCTTCTTCATCACGCCGCGAATCATTCAGACATAACGGCTGAGATGTAGCAGCGCGGTTGAAGATTTAAAACCGCCGGTCCTGAAGAACCTGTCAGGGCCGGCGGTTTTGTTTTTTGGCAAGCTTGTATCCAGTGTCCAGTACCCAGTATCCAGTACAAAGTACCCAGTACAAAGTACCCAGTACAAAGTACCCAGTATTAAGGACCGAGTTCTGAGAACTGCCCAACCGCCCGGGCTCGAGCTTTGGGGTACTAGGTCTAGGTACTAGGTACTGGGAACTTGCCCTCGCTCCTCGCTTCCGCCTGATAAACTCTTCAGCGATGAACTTCCTTGCACGCCAGAAGAATCTACGGGAGCGGCTCGCTTCTACCGGCCTCGATGCTTTGCTGGTCAGCCATCTTCCCAACATCCGCTATCTTTGCGGATTTACAGGAAGCGCCGGTTTGCTGTTGGTGGCGGAGACGGGAAGCGTTTTCTTCACCGACGTTCGCTACGATACGCAGGGCCGTGAAGAGGTAAAGGGCGCGAAGGTAGTGATCGCGCGCAAGGCGCTGCTCAACGCGCTTGGGGATTGGATGGGATCTCGCCGGAAGAGTTCGCGGTCCTGGACGATTGGAATCGAATCCGAACACTTAACCGTTGCCGAACGAAAACGTCTGGCGGATGTTCTGCCATCCGGCGCACGGCTTCGAAGCGCTCCGCCCCTCGTGGAGCGCGCGCGGATGGTGAAGGATGCGGATGAGTTGGAGAAGATCCGCGAGGCGGTGCAGCTGGGAGCGGCTCTGTTCGACCGGGCGCTCGAGGTTTTGCGTCCGGGTGCAAAGGAAACCGAAGTGGCGGCGGAGATGGAGTACGCGGCGCGGCGGGCGGGAGCGGCGGAAATGTCGTTTCCCACCATTATTGCTTCGGGAGCGAGGTCGGCGCTGCCTCATGGCCGAGCTTCCGGGCAAGCGATCCCACCGGGGGCATTCGTGGTCTGTGATTTCGGTGTTATACTCGCTGGTTATTGTTCCGACCAGACCCGCACTGTGTGGGTGGGCTCAGCTTCTGGAGCAAGCGCCAAGTCGGCCCGCCGGGCCTACGAGGCTGTGAGAGAAGCGCAAGAGGCTGCGATTGCCGCGGTGCGGCCTGGCGCGAGCGTGGGCGAAGTCGATGCGGCAGCGCGTAAGGTATTGCGCAAAGCTGGGTTGGGACGATATTTCACCCATTCAACCGGGCATGGCGTGGGTTTGGAGATCCACGAAGCGCCAAGAGTTGCGGCCGGGCAAGAAGAGTTGTTGCAGCCGGGCATGGTCATCACGATTGAGCCGGGAGTATATTTTCCCGGCAAATGGGGTGTGAGGATCGAGGACATGGTGGCCGTCAATGAAGGCAGCTGCGAGGTGATGACACCGACCGGTAAGGAGTTTTTGGCAGTTTAGGAAAGCGGTCCTAGGTGTTAGGTCTTGGGCCTTCGGTCTGGATAGAGGCGTTGGAGCGGCAATGGCGCCGCAGCCTAGCACCTAACACCTGAGACCTAGCACCCGATACCTGACACCGGAAGCTTGCAGTCCCACCGATACGAATGAATCAAAAAGAGCTGAAGGAACTCATCGAGTTCTTAATCGAAAAGGACATTGCCGAGTTCGAGTTGGAACGCGGCGACATCAAGGTGAAGATCAAGCGCGCCGGAGAGCACACCGTCGTGTATGCGCCCGCTGAGATGCACCGGCCCATGGCGGGGTCTATTCCGGAGCCGAGGCAAAGCTCCAGCGCGGCTTCATCGGCCATATCTTCTTCTCCGGCAGCTCCTGCGCCGGTGGTAGCCGCGCCCGCAGAAGATCTGCACGTGGTGAAGTCTCCCATCGTAGGAACGTTCTACGAGGCGCCGTCGCCCGGCGCTCCTCCGTTCGTCAAGGTTGGCGACACGGTGGAGGTCGGTCAGGTGCTGTGCATCGTCGAAGCGATGAAACTCTTAAACGAGATTGAGTCGGATGTGGCCGGCGAAATCGTGAAGAAGATGGGGAGCAACGGCCAGCCCATCGAGTATGGCCAGGAGCTGTTTACCATAAGGCCAAAGAAGTGAGGGGCATTTGGCAATTGAGTAATTTGGTAATTGGGTAATTGAAAATCACGGCTTTTGCAATTACCCAATCACTAAGTTACCCAATTGCTCAATGATTCCCCCTCTGTCCCCACATTTGATCTGAAATGTTCAAGAAGATATTGGTTGCGAATCGCGGAGAAATTGCCCTGCGCGTCATTTGCGCGTGCAAGGAGCTGGGCATCCGCACCGTGGCGATTTACAGCGAGGCAGACCGCCATTCGCTGCCCGTCCGCTTTGCCGATGAAGCCATCTGCATCGGGCCTCCACAGCTGGCGCAAAGTTACCTGAACATCCCAGCAGTGATCAGCGCGGCGGAGATCGCCAACGTGGATGCGATCCATCCCGGGTACGGATTACTAGCTGAGAACGCCAACTTCGCCGAGGTGTGCGAAACCAGCGGCATCAAGTTCATTGGCCCGCGGCCGGAAGTGACGCGGTTAATGGGCGAGAAAGAAAAAGCGCGCTCCGCTATGAAACAGGCGGGCGTGCCGATTCTGCCGGGATCGGATGGAATCATTGCCTCCGATGGCGAAGCGGTGGAATGGGCGCGGCAGGTAGGCTTTCCGGTGATTGTGAAAGCCTCGGCCGGCGGCGGTGGACGCGGCATGCGCATTGTGCGCAACGAAGAAGAACTGCCGGGGTTATTTAGAGCTGCGCAGTCTGAGGCGGCTGGAGCTTTCGGCAACGGCGACCTCTACATGGAGAAGTACGTCGAGCATCCGCGCCACATCGAGTTCCAGGTGTTGGCCGATGAGCACGGCAACGTAGTGAGTCTCGGTGAGCGGGAGTGTTCGATCCAGCGGCGGCATCAGAAGTTGCTGGAGGAGTCGCCTTCAACCCAAGTCACTCCGGAGTTGCGCGACCAGATTGGTAAGGTCTTGTGCAAGTCTCTATCCGACATCGGCTACACGAATGCCGGAACGATTGAATTTTTGATGGATCAGGATCGCAAGCTGCACTTCATCGAAATGAATACGCGCATTCAGGTGGAGCATCCGGTCACCGAGATGGTGACGGATGTTGACCTGGTGAAGAGCCAGATCATGATCGCCGCCGGAGCGCGCATGAGTGAAGTGCTGCTGGGGCCGATTGTGCATCGCGGGCACGCCATCGAGTGCCGCATCAATGCGGAACATCCCGAGAAGTTTACCCCCTCGGCGGGGAAGATCACGGCGTTCAACCCGCCGGGAGGCACGGGCGTCCGCGTGGATACAGCAGCCTATGCGGAGGGCGTGATTCCTCCTTATTACGATTCGCTGATCGCCAAATTGATCGTGCGCGGCAAAGATCGTAGCGAGGCCATTTCGCGCATGACGCGGGCTCTGGAGATGTTCATCGTCGAAGGCATCTACACGACGATCCCGCTTCACCGAAAGATTCTGGCTGATCCGGATTTTCGGGCAGGGAAGTTTGATACGGGATTTATTGAGAGATTCTTAAAGAAGAACGGTGCCAAAGATTGAAGAGGAAACCAAAGCCTTCGGAGGAAGTTGAGGTGCCTCACAAGGCGCTCCTCACGGCCCGCGGAGTCGTGCGCCCATCGCATTGCGACCACATGGGGCACATGAACGTGATGTGGTATACCGCCAGATTCGACGAAGCGACGTGGCATTTGTTCCATGAGATCGGAATTACTCCTTCGTACATGCGCGAGAATCTGCGAGGGATGGCTGGTGTACAACAGGACACAACATATAAGCATGAGCTGTTCGCGGGGGATCTGATCACGATCCGGTCCAGAGTGCTGGAAGTACGCGAGAAGGTCATCCGGTTTTATCACGAGATGCGGAACGAAGAGACGCAGGCCGTCGCCGCGACTACCACGCTTACGGCGGTTCATCTCAACCGCAAGACGCGCAGGTCATGTCCCTTTCCGGCGAAGATTCTGGAACGCGGGCGTCTGATGATCGCCGCCGATAAGAAACCTTGAATCGTTCCAGTGTACGCACGGGACGGCAATGATCGGTCAGTCGCCCCACCTAGCTCCTTCCCTTTTCCAGAAGACGATTTCGTGTACCCCCCTCCCCCCCGTATCAAATTTGCAAAATCCGCAAAACATTGAAGTTACAGCACGTTGATCTTGGCGCGTGTCTGCAAAATCCGCGATCTAAAGGACTTAATCTCAAAATCTTGGAGGCAAAGGACTTGTCAGCCACCAGTCATGCGATCTTGTGCTGCGTTTATCATTGCGCTTTAGCGATGATAGGGGCGGATTTGGGATTGGGGCAAGGTTGGATGTCACAGTGTTGCCGTGTGGATCAATAAGCATGTTGCGCAGCGCGAAAATCCCGCCAAAGCGGAGCCCATTCGACTTCGCTCCAGGGGCGGGGCTTGGACGGGCACCTCAAGAGTGGATCCATGGGCTGGGGCAGTTTCTTAGAGTAGGTGTTATTATGAAAGGTTATC
Source organism: uncultured Acidobacteriaceae bacterium (assembly GCA_963771965.1). GTDB lineage: Bacteria > Acidobacteriota > Terriglobia > Terriglobales > Acidobacteriaceae > Sulfotelmatobacter. The sequence continues at coordinate 701,891 of CAVYVM010000009.1, read as the reverse complement.
ACATAATAGGTAGTATAATAGTAGGTAGTATGAGAGTGTAAAAATGAATTTCACTGTGGGGGGAATCGAATTTGAGCTGAGTACGGCAGACGTGGCACAGCGTCTGGACGGAGTCGAGCCCGAAGTCATTAGGGAGCTTTACTTAGAAGTGAAGGGCGTCAAATTCCCAATCAAGCAAGCCTTCGCCCACGTCACAGGAATGCAAAGAGGGAACTTTACGTCGCATGACGCGATGCGTGTGTTTCGCAAACTGTCTCTTCGCATCGGGCCAGACTCAGCGACCTTTGGTGAGCGGTTGTATACGGTCATCAAAAGCCTGAACGAGTTCGACAAGAGAGAGATTTCCAGCGTTTTGTCTGGCCTAGTGGCTGAAACAGATCGGGATCGTTGCTTCAAGGGCATCTACCTACGCACCAAAGCAAATATAGAAAGTCTCCTGTCGCTGCGATATGCGAAAGACTTTCAGGCCATTGCGATGATCACGCGAAGCCTATTCGAATTAGCAGTCGACCTCGCACTCATCATGCGAATCCCAGATGCGATAGTTAAAATAGCGGCCTTCTCGGAAGTCGAGAAACTTCGTGCGGCGAGGATGACCGTCGCATACAAAACTGCTCATCCGACTGCCTCGGTCGACACAACAGTTCAAGCGCTTTTCATCAAGAACAACGCGGCACAAATCGACGCTCAACGGAACAAGCTTTGGGGCGCAAACGCCAAGGTGAAGCACTGGTCGGGACTAAGTCTCCGGGATCGCGCCGCCATGCTGGGGGAACTCTTTGAGGAAGTGTATGAGGTCAAGTACGCGCAACTGAGTTGGTACACTCACGCCGCGGGACTTGCAGGATTTGACCTGAAAGCCTCATCTTTCGAGAGACTCGCTACAATCCATCATTATCTTGCAGTTCAGCTATACAAGATCGTACTTCGCACGATAATTAACGAGTATCAGTTTTCAAAATGGGATGACAAGATTCTCAACAAAATGAAGCAGGCGGAATTTTTGCCGTTCATGGATACCGATGACCAGGTAAAAGAACTGGAGCGAGAATTCCTAGGTTAGGAACTGCGGGAGGGGCGGGCAGCGATGGAAAGCACCTCGGCGGTCGGGTGCTCATGTCTCGCCTCCTTTGCGAGACATGGGGAAGTGTCACGCGCAAAGTCCACTTCTCGCAAAAGAATGTCTAGTCCCAGGACATGGTTTACAAAGCGTCCCAGGACATCTCTTACACTTTGTTGTTAACTGGGAATCCAGTGCTCGACCATGGTCGAGCACTGGATTCCCAGTTCGATCTCGCGGATCAGGGTAGTGCAGTAATACACTTGCAGGCGTTGTTCTAGCTGCATGACCTGTACCCATTCTCCAGCCAGGCTGTCGCTGATGCTCCAGTTCTTTCCCGCCAGTGTAAGTTTTCCTTGTGAGTCCACTTTCAACACCCGCGCTCCCGCCGGATATTCCCAACGCGGCGGGTTGGCATCATAGCGCCGAACACTGGGACGCCAGCGACTGGCCGGAGTCTGCATGCCCAGCGCCTCATGGGGTCGCACGTGATTGTGCTCCCAACGAAACTGGTCCAGCCACAGTTGTACGTCCGGTACCAGCACTCGCCGCCGCGCCAATGCTCGCTGCAACTCGCCGTGAAACCGCTCTACCTTGCCCTGAGTCTGCGGATGCCTCACTCGGCTCCAGTGCAGCCCGATGCCTTGCCGCATCAGCCACAACGACAGCTTGGTCATCCCGCCCGCACTGTGCACGCTCCACCATGGCGTGCCGTGGTCCATCAGCATCGCCTCCGGCACTCCGTGCTCGCAAAAGGCCGCCACTAGCGGTTCCCGCACTTGCTCGGTGTGCGTGCTCGCCACCGCTTGCAACACAATCAGGTAGCGGCTGTGATCGTCGATCACCGACAGCGGCCCCACTTTCTGATGCCACAGCTTCGGACCTTTGAAGTCCATCTGCCACAGTTCATTCGGCGCGCTGCGCTCGAATCGCTCCACCGCCGGCTCATGACGGTCTACGGGATGCACCAAGTCATGCCGCAGCAGAATGCGATGAATCGTATTACGCCCCAGTTCGATTCCCTCACGCTGCAACAGCACCCGCAGCTTGCGTGATCCCCAGTCTGGATAGCGCTGCCGCAACTCCACCACCCGCTGCTCTACCTTCTCGTCCGTTCGTCGCGGACTGTGCTGCGGCCGCTGGCTGCGCTCCGCGATCGCTGCTACTCCGCCCTGACGATACCGTTTCAGCCACTCATAGCCCACCGGCCGCGAGATCCCGAACTCCCGGCACAACTCCGCCAGCGTTTTCCCCCGCCGATACGCCGCCACCACAAACCTTACCCGCTGCTCTCGCACATCCATCGTCTTCCAAGGCATCTTTCTCCCTCGCCCGCTTCGCGGACGAGCGGAGTGTAAGAGATGTCTTGGGACACCCTGTAAAGAATGTCATGGGACTGAACAAAAAGAAGCGAGAAGTGGGGCACCCAGCGATTCAATCTCTTCTCGATGCTCCCCGGCGCTTATATTTCCCATTCCCCAGAGTTCGGTCCGTGAGGCCTCCGGTGCGGCGCACGGCGCGGGTCGTGCTCAGGATGCCGCGCAGGGCTTCGTTCACTGCGTTCTCGGTAGGAAAGGCCTTCGCCACATCAGGCTCAAGAAGAACGATGTTTGTTCCCTTTCGATAACGTTCGTAATATTTTCTGCGAACGCCGTTTTTCATCGCGGCAAAATCGTATTCCGCCTTCATATAACCGTTAGTTCGGCTATTCTTCTTCATAAAATCGAAATCCAGCCTCGTTCAGTATAAACAGGCTAGCAATCGGTGGCCCTTCTGTGCGAGCCGTTTCTGGCAGCCGGAGCTTGGGCGGAAGCGACGCCTCGATTCCATGAAAAGCAGTTACACTTCCAATCCATGGCTCTGCTTCCTCGCTTATACGCCATTCTCGACGCCGCGTGCTTCTCTGACGAGAAGGCACTGTTTGCTGCGGCGGAGAGTCTTGCCGCTGCGGGCTGCACTCTCATCCAGTACCGCAACAAATTCGGCAATGCGCGGGTCATGCTGGAGCAGGCGAGAGAGTTGAAGTTGCGTCTAGCGAGCATCGGAGATCAAAGTCCCCACCCTATCGGCGCACAGTCCGCGCCGATAAGGGCGGGGCACCCTCATCCCGACAATCCCATCCGGCTTATCATGAACGACCGCGCCGATTTGTGCCTGATCGCGGAGTTCGACGGCGTCCACGTCGGGCAGGACGATTTGTCTCCCGAGTCGGTTCGAAGGGTCATCGGGGCGGAGCGGTGGTTGGGAGTTTCAACCCATAATCCCGAGCAATTGCGCGAGGCCGATCTCACTTCGGCGGATTACCTTGCCATCGGACCAGTATTTTCTACGTCAAGCAAAGACAAGCCCGATCCAGTGGTTGGCCTTGCAGGGGTGCGCCAGGCGCGGCGGTTGACCCGAAAGCCGCTCGTGGCCATTGGTGGGATCACCCGTGCCAATGCTGCTTCCGTAATCGAAGCTGGAGCCGATTCCGTAGCCGTGATATCCGATCTGTTACGGGAGCCCCGCAAATCAGCAGAGGAATTTTTCCGCATATTGAGGTAAAGTCATGGGGCGTTAATTCGTCGTTAGTCGTTGGTCGTTAGTCGTTCGCTATGCAGTGCAGCCTTGCTGGTTCGTAGGCCAACGACCAACGACTATCGACCAACGACTCTCGACCAACGACGCTTCGCGATTCCGGAGGAGACCTGAGTACACCGACAACCCGGCCGGCTGCTGTCGGCGACTGGGAAATTCACAGCCATCAAGATAAGGAACTGGTCAAGGAGTTGGGCCTGACCAGCGCAACCATGCTGGTCATGGGGTCGATGATCGGCTCGGGCATTTTTATTGTTTCGGCCGAGATTGCCCGCGAAGTAGACTCACCTGCGCTGCTCATCGGCGCGTGGGCCGTTGCCGGATTCATGACCATCGTCGCCGCGCTCAGCTATGGCGAACTGGCCGCGATGATGCCGCGGGCTGGTGGGCAATATGTTTACCTGCGCGAAGCGCTCGGGCCGCTCTGGGGTTTTCTCTATGGCTGGACGCTTTTTCTCGTAATTCAGACGGGTACGATTGCGGCTGTGGGCGTGGCTTTCGGCAAGTTCCTTGGAGTTTTCTTTCCCGCGGTTTCTTCCTCCAACTGGATTCTGCATCTCTGGAAAGTTCCGCCCATTCATGTGGGGCCAATGGTTTTGGGCAACATGGATGTCGGCATCAACACCCAGAACCTGGTCGCGATCCTGCTGGTAATTTTTCTCTCCGTGGTCAATATCTTCGGCCTGAAAACTGGAGCGATGATTCAAAACGTTTTTACGGCGGCCAAGGTCTCGGCGCTCCTGGGGTTGGTATTCTTTGGGCTGGCGTTAGGGCGAAATGCTCAAGCCCTGGCGGCGAACTTTGGTGCGAATTTCTGGCGGAACGCGGGACTCGGCGCTGAGCACGCCGTGCAAGTGGGCGTAGGCGGGCCGGTGGTGATGGTCGGTGCGCTAACCATTCTGGCGGTTGCGCAGGTAGGTTCTCTATTTTCCTCCGATGCATGGAACAACGTTACCTTTACCGCAGGGGAAATCAAGAATCCCAGCCGCAACTTGCCGTTGTCCCTGGCGATGGGAACGGGGATTGTCATTACCCTCTACATCGCGTGCAACTTCATTTACCTGATGGCACTGCCGCTTGATGGAACTGCGAACGCAGCCACGATTCTGGGGCGCGGAATCAAATATGCCTCTGAGGAGCGTATTGGCACTGCCGTCATGACGCAGATGTTCGGTGCGGCTGGTGGCCTGCTGATGGCGGCGGCAATCTTGATTTCGAGCTTCGGCTGTAACAATGGGCTGATTCTCTCGGGCGCCCGGGTTTACTATGCCATGGCGAAAGACGGTCTCTTCTTCCGCAGCGTTGCCAGGCTGCATCCCACGTACAAGACGCCGGCGGTTTCGCTGATGGTGCAGATGGTGTGGACCTGTGTGCTCTGCATCTCGGGCAGCTACGGGCAACTGCTGGATTACATTATTTTCGCCGTGCTCGTCTTCTACATGCTGACGATCGTGGGGCTGTTTGTGCTGCGGCGGACGCGCCCCAATGTCGAGCGGCCTTACCGCGCGATAGGCTATCCGGTGTTACCTGTAATTTATATTGTGATGGCTTTATTCATTGATGTCGTACTATTGCGCTACAAACCGCAGTACACCTGGCCGGGTCTGATTGTTGTTCTGGTCGGGATTCCAGTGTATTACGCATGGTCGAAGGGTGCGGGCGCAAGGCGCGAATCCGCGTAGCCACCAAGGAGAAACGAGACGCATGGCGAATCTGTTCGCAACAAAGCCCATGAACCTGCTCATGGAAGAAGCCGGCGAGACTGGCGGACACAGCCTTAAACGGACGTTGGGCGTCTTCCAGCTTACCGCGCTGGGCGTGGGCGCCATCATCGGTGCGGGCATCTTTGTAATGGTCGGGCTGGGCGCGCAGTATGCCGGTCCGGGGCTCACATTGTCGTTCGTCCTCTCCGGGTTAGGTTGTGCCTTTGCCGGGCTCTGTTATGCCGAGTTTGCAGCCATGATTCCTCTGGCTGGCAGCGCTTACACGTACGCTTACGCCACGCTTGGAGAGTTGCTCGCCTGGATCATTGGCTGGGATCTCACGCTCGAATACGCGATGGGGGCCAGCACGGTTTCTTCCGGATGGTCGAATCACTTCATCGAATTGCTGAATATCTTTCATATAAAGATGCCGCTGTGGCTGGCCTACGATCACTGGACTGCACTGAAGACGGCGGAAAATGTCATCGCCCGGCAGATGGCGCAGGCCACGGATCCCTCGCTGGGGACAACGACGCAAGCGTTCCTCGATAAAGTGACTGCGATCATTAGCGCCCAATCTCCGGAACTGTTGCAGCGGGCGCACGAACTTCTGGGAGCGCCGCAGTTGTTTGGATCGGAGATCGGCTTTAATCTTCCGGCCTTCCTCATCGCGCTGGTGATTACGGCCATTCTGGTGGTCGGTATCAAGGAGAGCGCGCGGTTTAACGCAACTATCGTTGTGATTAAAGTGTCGGTCGTGCTTTTCGTGATCGGGCTTGGTGCTCACTATGTCAACCGCGCCAACTGGGGCATGGACTGGCACGCCTATGCGCCGCATGGCTTGAACGGGATCTGGCAGGGCGCGGCCTACATATTCTTCGCCTACATTGGTTTCGATGCGGTCTCGACCACGGCGCAGGAGGCGAAGAATCCGCAGCGCGACTTGCCCATCGGCATGATCGCCTCGCTGGCCATTTGCACGGTCTTGTATATTGCCGTGGCGGGCGTGCTGACGGGGATGGTGCATTGGCAACAAATTAATATCGAAGCGCCGGTGGCGGTTGCATTTCTGGACCGCGGTCTGCCTATCGCCGCGAACATCATCACGCTGGGCGCGCTGGCTGGACTGACGAGCGTGATGCTGGTGATGTTGCTAGGGCAGACGCGCGTGCTTTATTCGATGGCAAATGACGGATTGTTACCCAAGAAGTTCTTCGCGGCGATCCATCCGAAGTTCCGGACTCCGTGGAAGAACACGATTCTGGTCGGTCTTCTGGCCGCGATTGTGGGCAGTGTGACCCCGATTGACGAAATTGGGAAGATGGTGAACATCGGAACGCTTCTGGCCTTTGTGATCGTGTCGATTTCCGTGATGGTGCTGCGTTATACCAATCCCAGCCAGCCGCGGCCGTTTCGTACGCCGTGGGTGCCGCTGATTCCAATCCTGGGCGTGCTCGCGAACGGATACATGATGCTGAACCTGGGGAAGTGGAACTGGATACGGTTAATCGGCTGGCTCGGAATCGGTTTGATCGTGTACTTCACTTATGGAGTAAAGCATAGCCGGGTGCAGGCACTGACAAAGGCGGTCAGTGATGAGTGATCAGTAAGTTCGACAAGGCTCTCCGCACGCGCGGAGGGCCTTTTTGTTTTAAGATCGGTCTTTTCTAAGATCAATTGTGGGTCGCTAGTCGTTGGCCGATTGCAAAATGCGGGTTGCGCGAGACGGTGTTTTGCTAATTGCTGACGGCTAATTGCTAACGACCAACGACGCCTTTATGAAAATCGTTTCCGCCGAAGAGATGCGAGCTATCGACCGCGCGACCAGCGAGTGCTTCGGGGTGCCTTCGCTCACGCTGATGGAGGATGCCGGCTGTGCTGTTGCGGGTTTTGTTGTGGCGCAACATGCCGCGGCTGAACGCATCGTGGTTTTCTGCGGCAAGGGAAACAACGGCGGCGATGGCTTCGTCGCGGCGCGGAGGCTGCATGAGCGCGGAAAGAAGGTTCAGGTCGTTCTGCTGGCGAATCCCGACGAACTGCGCGGCGATGCGGCCGTTGTGTTCGGACAGTTGCCGGGTGAGGCAATCGTGGTGCGGTCCGGCGAAGAGCTGAAGAGTGAGCGCGTGCAGGTGGCATTAAAAGCTGACTTGTATGTAGACGCCGTGCTGGGCACGGGTTTCAAGCCCCCAGTAACCGGACTCTACGCCGAAGCGATCGGCGTCATGAATGCGAGCCATGTTCCCGTGATCGCGGTGGATATTCCCTCCGGCGCGGACGCCGACGCGATGAGTCCACAATCGGGGATGCATGCTCGTGCCGATGCCATCGTTACTTTCACAGCGCCGCGCCCGGCGCACGTTTTCAGTTTGTTCACCGACGGTCCGACAATCGTGGCCGACATAGGCTCCCCCGAAGAGGCTGTCGTTTCAAAGTTGCAGCTGTATGTGATCACTGCGCGCGATCTTGCGGCCGCGGTTGCGCCGCGTCCCGCGGAGTCGAACAAGGGCAGCTACGGGCATGTGTTGATCATCGGAGGATCATTCGGCAAAGCTGGGTCGGTAGCGATGGCGGGCATGGCCGTGCTTCGCTCGGGAGCGGGATTGTCCACGGTAGCGACGGCAAAATCCGCTCTGCCGACCGTAGCTGGATTTCATCCCGAGTTGATGACTGAGCCGTTAGCCGAGACCGATTCGGGCACGATTTCGGATGGTGCGCTGGATCGAATCACCGAGTTGGCAAGAGGGAAGACCGTTGTGGCGATCGGGCCTGGGATTTCGCGTGAACCCCAGACCTCGGCGCTGGTGCGGAGTTTGATTGCGAAGCTTCAAGTTTCAATCGTGCTCGACGCCGACGGCCTGAATGCGTTCGAAGGCCGCACGGATGAATTGAATGGAAAGGGCCGCACTCTGGTGATCACTCCGCATCCGGGAGAAATGGCGCGTCTGGCAGGACTGACCATTGCTGATGTGCAGAAGGATCGATTGGGAGTGGCACGGAAGTTCGCGCGCAAGCATGAGTTGATTGTCGTGCTCAAAGGCCATCGCACGTTGGTGGTTCCGCCCGGCGGTGAAGCATGGGTGAATACGACGGGTAATCCTGGCATGGCGACCGGCGGCACGGGAGACATTCTGACTGGGATGGTTGCCGGGATGATTGCACAGCATCCGAAAGATGCTTTTCAGGCTGTGCTCGTGGCGGTGCATCTGCACGGGCTGGCCGGAGACGTCGCGCGTGAGAAGTTAGGCGAGCATTCCCTGGTCGCGACGGATTTGTTGCGGGGACTGCCGCAGGCTTTCCGGCGCACTCGAGAGGTGGCTCAGGAAAAGTTGGTCAGCTGGGGCGGTTGATGTAAGGTGTTTTTCACCTCCGACCCTCACCACCGTGCGGCGCTTATCTCGAAGCTGGCAAACGAACCGTCTTTTCTGAAGCAGCGGAACGCTGTGCGGCATCGAGAATCTCCGTCACAGTCACGTTGGTCTCGAGAGATGAAGGTCCCTCTGGCTTCATTCCGTCCATCACGACAGCTTTCAAATAGGATAGCGAGTTGTCGTAGGGCTCGGGCAGGGGCTTGGCCGCGATCTGCTCTTCCTGGCCGCCAGCGCGCCGCACACGAATGTCATCCCGCTTCACGGTTATTACGTATCCAGTCTTCCCGTAAACTTCCATGTCTTTGCGGTCGAAGGGCCAATTCCACGACGCTTGCACGATGGCTTGAGCCTTCGGATAAGTGAGAACGATGGTCGCTTCATCATCCACGCGCGCGTAAATCTCAGGCTTGATCTGTTGCGTAACGGCCATGACTGTTTCCGGGCGTTTCCCATCCATCAGCCAGGTCATTAGATCGGCGCCGTAGCATCCGAAATCGAAGAGTGCGCCTCCTCCATCGAGTTTTGGGTCGGTGAGCCACGCTAAGAACTCCGGAGCAACGTTGATTTCCTTAGGTCCGCTGTGCCCATCGTGGACGACAACCTTGCGCACGTCGCCCAACGCGTGCTCGTGCACCAGGTCGTAGGCGGCGCGGTTGCTGGCGTACCACGTGGTCTCGTAGTTGACGAGAACCTGAATCTTGCCGAGGTCGGCAGCTTTCTTGATTGCGAGCGCGTCGTCGAGGCTGACCGCGAGAGGTTTTTCCATCATGACGTGTACGCCACGTTTAGCGCAGACTTCCACTACGCGCCGATGATCATAAGTATTTGTGTAAACGAGAACCGCCTGCGGATGCGTTCGGTCGAGCATCTGTTCCAGGTGTGTAAACAGCAGGCTATGGTCGAATCCGTAGTGGGTGGCATATTGTGACGCGAGTTTCTCATCTGGTTCGGCGATTCCGAGGATCTCAATCAATGGACTGTGAAGTGAGTGATCGAGAAATCCTTGAACATGTCCGTGAACTAAGCCCACAATACCCACACGGAGCGGAGCGGTTGTCTGCGCAGGCACCTGGCCCTGGGAATGCGCGACGGCAAATAAAGCAAACGCTGAAATTAGAAACGAAAAAGAACGCATGATGTTCTCCGAAAACCCGGATTGTGGAAGGCAACATATTAAACGCAGTTGCTTTGAACGAGAAATTGCTCGCATTCGTGCTTTGTTTTGCGGCAACGACTCGTGCCGAAGTACATTATCCAATCAGTAAACATCATGCTAAATACCCATGCCGCATGGACTTGTACCATCCGAACCCAGCCAGCAACACGGGAGTTAGGCCATCTGCTTCCGTAATCTATTAGTTACTGCTTTGCAGTGGGATAGTTACATCAGCTTATGACCCACTTCCCCCAACCGCACTCATCGAGGCGCGCGGCCCGGGTCCAGCTTGGCGAATCTGTCCTGGCTGCGATCCGATTAGAAGATGGCCGGCGTACAAAAGCCAAACTTCAATCCATTTCGGCGACGGGCGGTCTATTGCAATTGCCGCGTGCGCTCGGCAACGGCGCCTTCGTCGAACTTGCGTTTCAGACGCATTCGGGCCCCGTGCACGGCATGGCTGAAATCCTCAGCCCCATGCGCAAGACGACGGCTGGTGTGCTGCAGCCATTTCGTTTCGTCGCGCTCGAGGATGACGACAACCGCCGCCTGCGCACTTCGCTCGATCACGTCGCCGACCGAAGCTGGCTCGGAAAATCCTCACTCGTCAACGTGCCGAGGACGATCTAGGGCGCTCTCGCTATACTGGTCGTGGTCTGTGAACCATGCTGCGACCGGGTTGCGAGATGACGCGGGAGATCACCACACATTCGGCCGAGGAGACGGTCGCCTTCGGACGTACGCTGGCCGAAATGCTGACGCCGCCCAAACTGGTGCTGCTGCGCGGCGATCTTGGCGCGGGAAAAACCACGCTGGTCAAGGGAATCGCCGCTGCCTTCGAGGCGGCAGAAGAAGAAGACGTCACCAGTCCCACCTTCACGCTGGTGCACGAGTATCGCAGTCCGCGAGCCAACCTTTATCACATCGATCTTTATCGTATCGACACTCAGCGCGAACTGGAGACGCTCGGGTTGGATGATCTGCGAGCCGACAGCAACGGCATTTTGCTGATTGAGTGGGGAGAGAAGTTTCCGCGCCTGGTGCGCGAGCGGGATGTGGAAATTTCGTTGGAGCGCGAGGGGGAGAGTGGACGGAGGGTCAGGATAGTTAGCGGGTCGGCTGGGTGCTAACAGCCGGGATGAGGGTTGCCCTCGTGCAGGAAGCAGGCGCGCTCCACTCACGGAGCATCGAGAAGAGGATGGCGGCGAAGCGGGCCAAGATCAGGCGATTGGTTTGCACTGTCTCAAATATCCCATAAAATCGACCGGGAGTAAATGTGTCAGATTTTCGGTCTTGTGGGCTGTCGGAACCTTCTGTTAGGCTTCGTCCGGTCTGTATTTCCTCTACAAACAGTGGGGGTGGTCCTTCAATGAATCCCACGGGAGAGCGGCAGTCGGTTCAGGGAGACGACGCAGCACCGGAACGTGATGCTAGGGAGGCCAGTCCCGAACAAATTCGAGACCTCATCGCGCAGGCTGTGGCAAGAGTGATTTTGGAAAAAGGGAGCGAGGCCTTCGTCGTTACGCCGGACGCACATGGTGGAAACGGGCCGACCGTAAAAGCCTCCCTCAGTCAGGGCCTGAGCATGTTTGCTCGGGGATCACGGACACCGAGAGGGTCCATTCCTTCCGGTCGAGAGCCTCGAGGTCCGCAACCTCCGAGTCCGCAACCTCCGGGTCCGCAGCCTCCTTCGAGTCCGCAACCTCCGGGTCCGCGGCCTCCTTCGGCCCCGCAACCTCCGGACGAGGAGCCTCCGTCGCCATGTCCTCCGGATTCCGGGGGGTACGGTGGCCCACTGACACCCTAGGGAGACGAATGGGCGAATCTCAGCCGGATGCTCCAGTTGCCAAGAAAAGCCTGGGAATCAGTTATGAAGGCGTTATTGAACGACTGGAAAAGGTCAGCGATAGAATAAGTGCGCAGGTCCGAACCTTGGGGCTGGGGATATTGGCTTTTAGCTGGGGCCTGCTGGTTGGTCAGTCGGCGGTGGCGAATGATATCGCAAAGTCGCTCCGTTGGCACCTGTTGCTGATAGGTGCCTTAACCATTGCTGCGCTGCTGCTGGACTTCCTCCAATATGTCTCGGGTTATGTTTCGGCGAACAACCTACGCGTGTTGATGGAGCGTGAACACAAAGAGTGGGGAAAGTTTAGGTACAAGAGCTTCCCGTACCGGGTGCAGAGTTTTTGTTTTGTCGCAAAACAGGTTCTGATGATAGCCACGGCGATATGGCTAGTGATCGCATTAGTTCTGTATCTCATCGCCCGCGTCTTTTGAATGTGCCTTGGCGAGTTCTACCGCCTAGAACCCCATGATGTTATACCCGCAATCCACGTAAATCACTTCGCCGGTGATGCCGCTGCTGGCATCAGAGGCGAGGAAGACTCCGGTTGAGCCGACTTCGTTGACGTCGACGTTGCGGCCGAGCGGGGCACGTTCGGCGTGAGTCTTATGCATGTCGCTGAAGCCGGCGATGCCGCGCGCGGCAAGGGTTTTGATCGGTCCTGCCGAGATGGCATTTACGCGAATGTTTTTCTTGCCTAACTCATACGCAAGATAACGCACTGAGCATTCAAGGCCTGCCTTGGCCACGGCCATCACGTTGTAGCGCGGGACAACTTTTTCTGAGGCGTAGTAGGTCATCGTAAGAATGGATCCGCCGTCTTCCATTAACGGTGCGGCGGCCCGGGCAACCGCGATCAGCGAGTAGACGCTTACATCGAGTGCGATGCGGAAGCCTTCGCGCGTGGTATTGACGAAGTCTCCCTTGAGCTCGTCGGCGGGGGCGAAGGCCACGGAGTGTACCAGCGTGTGCAGCTTGCCGTGCCGCTCTTTGAGCGTGGCGAAGAGGCGGGCGATTTCTTCGTCATTGCTCACGTCGCACATGTAGCCTTCAGCGCCGGGAAGCGACAGGATTAGATCTTTGGCTTCCTGCTCCAGACGCTCGTTCTGGTAAGTGATGGCGAGCTTCATGCCGGCGGCGTGCAGTCCTTGCGCGATGGACCAGGCAATCGAGCGCTTGTTGGCGACTCCGAAGACGACGGCGGTACGGCCCTGCAGATCAGTGGACATGAGCGCTCCTTGGAATGGGAAAGAATAACAGCGGAGGGTGGTGGTTGACCACGCAGCACTCGCTGCGCGGCAGAAAAGAGTCGAGCTGCGCTCGAGGGACAGCCGAGGGCGGCTGTCCCCACGTGGTTGATTAACAGGCTACTTTCCTGCGGCTTTTAGGGACTCCTGAGCGGCTTTGTAGTTTGGCGCGAGTTTCAGCGCTTCCTGCCATTCTGCGACCGCCAGATCCTTCTTGCCTTGCTTCTCGTAGACCTGGCCCAGGCGCCAGTGAGCGTTGGCGAGCGAGGGATCGCCTTCCTCGGGCCAGCGGGTTAGATATTTCTTGAGGTAGCGCTCGGCTTCTTCGAAATTCTGGCCACTCAGTAGGTCCGAGCGTGCGACGCCGAAATATCCCGGCAGAAACTCGGCATCCACTTCAACCGCCTTTCTGAAAAGGGCGGGGGCCTCGGAATCTTTCTTTTCGAAGATACAAACGAAAGCGAGCTGCGAGTAGGATCGTGCGCGCTTGGGATCGGCGGTAATTGCTGTTTTATATTCCTGTTCTGCCTCGGCGAATTTCTTTTGATCGATGTCAACCGTGGCCGCCGCGTAGTGGCCTTCGATTGAATCGAGAATGCCGATTTGCTTCACCTGATCGGTGGCTTTGTCCATACCTCCGCCCATCATCGACGGAGCCTGCGCATAAAATTCCGCGAGCGCGGTGCGCGCGGGAATATTCTTCGGATTCTCGGCGACGGCTTTCTCAAATTCCGTTCGCATCTGGCGGCCCAGCGACATCTTCTTGAACATGCCCACGGAATCGACCAGGCCGCTCAATGCATTTCCCAGCAAGAGGTGATAATCCGACTTGGTATCGTCGAGGCCGATGGCTTTCTGGGCCTCGTCGGACGCCTTTGCGAAGTTGCCGAATGCGTAGAGAATCTCACCCAGCAGAAAGTGTGGCTCGGCATTCTTTGGCTCCGCGGCGATGGCCTGCTGCAAAAGTGACTTCGCCTGATCGGCTAAAGTTCTCGATTGGACGAGGCTTCTAGCCTGATCAAGTGGATTCGATTGCGCGGTTAGCTCAGGAAGAGTCAGGACGGCTGCGAGCATTAGCAGGCAGGTAGTTTTGCGGATGTTTCTGTAATCCATTTGCACGGACATTTCCCTGGGGCTAAAGCCCAATAGAGTTTCGATGACTTACGCGGCGCTAAAGCGCCGCTCTTCCACAGTGTCGCGTAATCGCTCTTCCACGATACTGCTTCATTGATTAGTCGACTGGGAAAGCTCACTCACCGGATCCGCGACTTCCACCGGCCAGCTTGCCGCTATGAATGACAATCCGTACACGCAGGCCAGAATCGCGAATGCCGATACCAGTCCGATCTTGTGTGCTGCCGCGCCGACGACGAGCGCCAGCACGAGCTGTAAAAACGTTCCGAAAAAATAGAAAGCATTCTGCACGCGTCCCATCAAATGCGGCGGGACCATTTCCATTAAGCTGGTGTTCATGGCGATGCCGCCGACGCCGCGTGCGGAGCCCATCACTCCATAGAGCAGAATCGCCGCGACCAGCCAGTGCGAAATCGGCGCACAGACTACGCACGCCGACAGCAGGGCCATGGAAAATGCAACCGAACGGCGCCCGCCCAGGCTCGCGATGATAGCGGGAGCGTACAACGCGCTGAGGAACGCCCCCGTACCCCAGCCGGCATTGAGCCAGCCGTAACCGACCGCCCCCGCATGGAATGTGCGCTCGCTCAGCGACGGCGTGACTACGACCCCGGTAATCATCGCTCCGAGAAACAGCGCCCAACTGATGCCGAGCAGCACGACGGCGCGATGATCCCGAAGGAAGTGCAGCCCTTCCCGCATCTCGCGCCAGAAGCGCTGGAACTGACTTTCCGCGGCGCGAATGTCGGCGCGCAATTCCTCCGGTCGCAGCACCACGTGACGGCCTTTGCGCACGGCGAAATAGCAAACGAACGAGACTACGTAGGTTGAAACATCGATCAGCAACACGCCGCCCAGGCCGATATGGTTGTACATGAAGCCAACGAGCGAGCCGGCGATGAGCCATCCTCCCTGCACGCCGGCCAGAAGAAAGGTATTCGACTGCACGAATTCGCCCTCCGGCGTGAGCTCCTGAATGAGCGCGGTGATGGTCGGCCAGAACATCCAGAAACCGGCGGCGACGAGGGTATTCATCAGATAAAGCTGCCAAACCTGCACGCGATGTCGAAAGGCAAGAATGGCCACGGTCACGATGATTACGGCGCGCACGGCGTCGAGCCACATGACCAGCAAGCGGCGATCTTCGCGGTCGATAAGGACGCCGGTGAAGGGAAGCATCAGCATCGCCGGGAGCGTCTGCAAAACGGCGAAGGTGCCGAGCGCCATCTCGGAGTGAGTGGCCTGCAGGATATACCACGCCACTGCGGCCGAATTCATCCCGCTGCCCAACATGGAGATCACGTTGGCGGCAAAGACAAATCGCAACGGACGCTGGCCGAGGATGGCACGCATGTCTCTACTTTAGCGGAAGTGCAGGCGGGATTCATTACCACGGAGGCACGGAGACACAGAGGAAGATAATTGCAAATTGCCATTTATAGTTGCCGGGTGATCCCGGCTCTTGCATGGGAGTGCATTCGGCGATAGGATTCGCCTGCTGTTGCTAGTGCCGTTCCACTTCTCGTCTACGGCGGAGGTGACGTATGAAACGCCACGCAGGGTTGCTGCATTTAGTCTCCTGTTTTCTTTTTCTCGCGTCTCTCTTCCTCTCGGGACAGGCCAGTGCCCAGACAGACAAAATCGTAATTCCCGCGGGCACACCTGAAGACCATGATTTGCAAGCCATCTCGAACGAGCCGGACGCTGCGAAGAAGCTGACGATGTATCAGGATTTTGTGGCGAAGTACGCGTCGAACCCGGCTGCGGTGGCCTATGGCGACTGGCAAATCTCGCAGGCGTACCAGACCACCGGCGACTTCAATAAAGCACTCGACTATGGAGACAAGGCTCTGGTGGGCAGCCCACGCAATTTGGATATCGTCGTCTCGCAGGCCAACATCGCACAGCAGGCAAAGGACAACGCAAAGTTGATGGACTATGCCGCGAAGGGCGGCGAAATTTGCAGCTCGATCAGCAAGCAGCCCAAGCCGGCGGGAATGAGCGACGAAGAGTTCAACAAGCAGGTGGCCGAGGACCAGAGCGCAGCAAAAAACACATGCGACTTTCTTGAGTCGGCGGGTTTCAATGTGATTGCCGACGAGAGCGATGCCAAGAAACGGATGGCCGAGATCGAGAAGTACTCCGCAGCATTTCCGGACTCGAAATTTCAAGATCAGGTTTCGAGCTATGCCATGTACACGCTGGGCCCGGGCCAGTTGAACGATCAGGCGCGGCTGTTCGCCTATGGAGAAAAAACTCTGGCGGCAAATCCCAATTCGCTGCCCGCGTTATTGTTGCTGGCGGGAAGTTACGTTGACGACGGCAAGCCTACCGATCTCGGCAAGGCAATTACTTACTCCCAGAAAGCGATCGCGGTCGCAAAGGCGGACGCGCCCGATGCCGACAAGTCGCGCAAACTGTCGGCAGGAGTGGCGCATTCGACTTTGGGATATGCCTACATGAAGCAAGACAAGACGGCTCCGGCGCTTCCGGAATTGAAGTCAGCGGTGGCGCTGCTGAAGGGACAAGACGATCAGCAGTACTCAGTTGCGCTTTACCGGCTGGGTTTTGCTTATGCCAAGCTCAACAAGGTAAGCGACGCGCGTGAGGTGCTGATTGAGGCGGTGAAGATTCCGGGTCCGTTACAGGTGATGTCCCAGGATTTGTTGACCAAGGTGAACGCGGCGCGCGCGAAAGGGAAGTGAGCCGAGGACAGGCGGTTCATCGGTTGAAACCAAGTGTGAACGCGCTCCAGGCCGCAGAGCCACGATTAGACTGCACCACTTCACTGGTTAGCCAAATCGTGTTTATTAGCCTTAGGGGTGAACCTGCGCATGACGAATTCTTGCAGCAGGTTGGTGACAGCATTCGATCCGATCCCCAGTGCGGCATTTTCGAAGGTGAGTTCCGCGCCGTTGCGGTCGTCCGCCGGATAATAGATGTTCGAAATACCGCCCGCAGCCAGACTTCCCAGAATGTTCGAGTAGCCCGGCTGCCAGCGTCCGTTGTCGCCCTTGCAAATTACCGAGTTGGCGATCGCATACAACACCCGTGATTGCGTGCTGCCGGTCCCTTTGTAAAAATAGCGAGGGTCTTGCTTGAGCAGCGAAGGGAAAATCGCTCCCCCGATAAACGTGCTTGAAGCGATGTCGCCATAGTTGGCGCCGAAACGCTTGGCATAACCTTGTGCGCCCTGGCCGTACTCACGAAAGTGGTCTTGCGCCTGCTCGACCCCCGCTGACGCTCCGGCTACCAAAAAGCTGAATGGGTCTATAACCGATCTCGCGGCCAGCTTGAATTTCTGTTTTGAAGTCAGCGGAACCGCGTTAGGAACGTAGCTGACATAGAAGTTCGGAACGATGCCAAGCACCCGCTGTGTCTCTTCCACCTTGATCTGCTCTTCAGCGATTTCGATGCGGGAGACTCCTACGTCCACCTCGGTGAGGGCGGAGGCAACATCCAACGCAATTTGTGGGATCGTCTGGATCTCGCCCGGATGCAGAAGTCCAGAGATTGTCTTCGGCGCAAACCCTGCCGAAGTGATGGTCAGCTTGAAGGGGCCCGGAGCGATGCGGGGAAAGAAGAATTCGCCGTCGGTGCCGGATAGAACCTCGAGGCTCGGCGACCGGTCTGCGGGGGCAATCGTGACTCGGGCTCCAGCGACGATGGCTCCGCTCTGATCGACAACCGTTCCGTTGATAGTTGCGGCTGCGGGCTGAGCCGCCTGCTCCCCCGCAGTTGAGGACGCGCTCGGCCTCACGGAACCAGATTGTTCCGGACTTGGCGCGGATGTCTGATCATTCTGCGCTAAGCAGGGAGACCAGCCCACACTGATACATACCAAACCGACACACACAAAAGCTAGGAGTGCTGACTTGAACGGACTTGGCATGAATGATTTAACTCTAACCTCTCTCGCACGTTCGAACCAAATCACTAAAGGCGATCCACTTTTGCGCCGCTCGCGCTGAGTGGCAAACAGAGGCCTCGCCATGCACCTGGAATGATTTTCTTGTTTTCAAAGCCGGTTCTTCAAAACTGGTTCCTCAAAACTTGGATGCTTGATGTTAGGAACGGGGCTGCAAGCAGGGAGATTGAATTCAGGGTTTTAACAACTCGTCGGACAACAGACGAGCTTTTAACGCGAGATTATGGGCGCGTTCCAGGTCACCTGCAGCGACGGCTTGCTTGGACTGCTCGACGAACTGTTGAATCTGGGTCACGATCTCTTGCTGGCTGGGAGCGAGTTGGCGATCGGCGATTTTCTTCAGGTTTTCTTCTGTTGATGCGTTGAGTTGGTCAGTGGTGGCGCGCTGCTGCGACGCCTGGGCGGCGGTGATTTCCCCTGTAAGCTTGATTGTGGGCTCATCCGTTCCCCCGTTGCGGACCACTTTCTTGGGCGGCGGGCAAGGCTTCTGCGTCGTCGAAGACGTCGTCGCTGAATTACCGGAACCGGAATTCGGAAGGCCTACATCCGCTGGCTTCTTCGAATCGCTCGAGCCATCGGCCGCCGGTTTCACCTCACTCGAAGAATTCGGGCAATCGGGTACGGTCTTCTTGCGCTGTTTCCGAGGCTTAGGAGGTTGCTGGGCCGGGTTAGTCGAATTCTGCGTCTGCCCAGAGGACGTGACCGGTTGCTGACTGGCCTGCGAACTTTGTACCGGTTGATCCTGCGGCTGTGGAACGGGTGCTGAGAAGCTGGGCACGCTCGGCGACAACCATCCGAGGCTCAAAATGTAAACGGCAAGGATTGCGGCCAGAGTCATTTTCAATCCTGCGGGAACGGACGATCTCGATCTTACGCTTCTCCAGGTCCGGCGAGTAATCAAGTTGTTGGTTTCGACATGACGGCTTCGAGGTTTGAACTGCGGCTCTGCTCCGACCTCAAGCTCGATGTTGCCAGCGGAATGCGAAAGCGAAACGTGGTTCCTTCACCCTCGGTCGATTCAAATTCCACCGAGCCATAATGCCACTGCAGAATCTGGTAGGTCTGGGCAAGGCCGATGCCATTGCCCTCTTGCTTGGTGGTGAAATACAGCTCGAAAATTTTTTCCTGAACCTCTCGGGGAATGCCCGTACCACGGTCGCGAATTTCAGCGACAACTACATCTTCGTCCTGTCGAGCGGAAATGGTAAGCACGCCCCCGTGAGGCATGGCTTGTACGCCGTTGATCACTACGTTGAGCAGGGCTTGCTTCATAAAATCGAGGTCGGCCTTGATGGGCAGCGGTTCGGGGGGCATCTCCTGCTCGATCGTGACTCCGAGTTGCTCGCTTTCCGGGCCCGCCAGCAGCGCGACCTCGTCGAGCAAACGCCGCAGGTCCACTTCTACGAGGTGCAGCTCACGGGCGCGCATGAAGTCCACGAGTGTTTGTACAACCCGGTCGAGCCGGTGAATCTCGCTGCCGATGATGTCCATGTGACGGCGAGTGTCGGCGTCCGGAAGCGAGAGCTTATTTTGCAATAGCTGCAGGTGCAGCACGATGGCATTGATGGGATTCTTGACCTCGTGCGCTACGCCGCCGGTCACGCGCCCACTGGCAGAGAGGCGCCGAGACATTTCGATTTCGTCGCCGATTCGGCGCACCGATTCGGCGTCGCGCATGATCAATAGTGCGCCGATCTGGGTGCTCTTTTCCTGAATAAAGTCCATGGAAACCTGCACGTGCCTCCCGGCGGCGGCGATAAACTCTCGTTGCAGTAACGGACGTTTACGTTCGAAAGCGTCCAGCACCAGCGCTCCCAAAGGAGTATCTCGCAAGAAAATCTCCGACGCCGTTTTGCCGAGCAGCTCGGCGCGAGGTCTGCCCAGAAAGCGCTCAACCGGTGCGCTTACCAGCACGACTCTGGAATCCCGTGTGAATAGCATTAAGCCATCTTGCAGCTTTGACATCAGCTGATCCACGTTGTCTTTTAATGCCGCGAAAATCTCCTTGCTATCACGCATCTGCCGGCCGATGTTGGCGATCTTTAGCGTGACCAGGCCAAACTCGTCGTGCTCCGATTCTTTCCCGGAAAGTTCCTCATCCGCCCCAAGGCTGACATTGTCGAGGTTCATGCTGATCTGCCTCAGAGGGCCGAGAGCGAGATTGGATATACCGGCCGCGAGGAGGAGAGAAACGAAAATCGACGCGACCGAAAAATAAACAGCGTGCAACAACGAAGGCGTGATCTCGCTTTTAAGAAGAGTCGTGGAAACCCCGATGCGAATTGTGCCGAAGGGGCCCTCCAGATCCAGTGGTTCAATCACGTCATAGATCGTCGCCGGGCTATAAAGCAGACGAAGCTGTTCGCGGAATCGGGCATTCTTAACCGTCAAAAAATTTGACCGTTTGGGAACCTGTTTTCCAATAATCGCGGTGTTCGTGCCAATGATTGCCTTGTCATTTAAGTCCACAAAGGAGACGTCGTAAATGAAGCCCCACGAGTCCCGATCCGACTGAATATTGTTCAAAAGGTTGGTATCTGTCTGCAGGTTTTCGGTGATGGCACTCCGCATCGCTACTGGATTATTTGTATCGATGCGGGTGCTGCTCAAATCGGGCAGATCATTATTCGCGAGGTAGGCGAGCTGTTTGGTACGGGTAGCAGCAAAGTTATAAACATTGTCGATGCGCTGACGAAGGAGCACCGAAATGTAGAGGTACGAGAAAGCCGTCACCATCACCGTGACCATGAAGGTGATCGCGAGCACGATGATGGTTTTGCGTCGCATGGGAAACGAGCAATCAGTGATCAGTGGCTAGTGGTCAGGCGAAAGTGGCGGAGATGCCGGCAATCGACGAATCGGTTGTGGAATTCTATCCCAAAACCAAAGGCCGGCAGCTCAGCAAATCACATTGACACTGATCACTGCTCTTCCTTGCCGGGAACCGCGTCCGCCGGACTACTTCCGTATTCCTTAAGTTTATTATGCAAGGTTTTCAGGCTGATTCCCAGAATTTCCGCGGCGCGGGTTTTGTTATTGCTGGTCGATTCCAGGGTCTTAAGGATCAGCATTTTTTCCGCTTCTCCAACCGTCGTACCCACTCCCAAACGAACTGCGTCGGGATCGTTTGCCGCCGTTCGCGGTGACGTGTGGCCAAATCCTGGAGGCAGATGCTTGGTCTCAATCATGCCGCTGTCGCAGACAATCACCGCGCGCTCAATCGTGTTGCGTAATTCGCGGACATTTCCCGGCCAGGAATAACTGGTGAATTGATTCAGCACAGCCTCGCTCACAGCAGCAACTTTGCGGGAGTGCTTCGCGCTCATTTCCGACACTAGAAGCTGCACGAGGTCGGCAATGTCTTCCTTATGTTCGCGCAGTGGCGGCATGTGAATGTTGAAGACGTTGAGGCGGTAATACAAGTCGCTGCGCAGCTCGCCGGAGGCGACTGCATCGTCGGGGATTTTATTGGTGGCAGCCAACACGCGCACATCCACAGCGGTTTCCACTTTGCTGCCCAGGCGGCGCAACTTGTGGTCCTCGAGTACACGCAACAATTTGGCTTGCGTTCCTACCGGCATCTCGCCAATTTCATCCAGCAGAATCGTGCCCCCTTCGGCCAGCTCAAAACACCCAGTCCGGCGCTCCAAGGCTCCGGTAAACGCGCCTTTTTCGTGTCCGAATATTTCGCTTTCGATCAGAGTCTCAGGAATCGCTGCGCAATTGATCGCAACAAATGGACGTTCTCGACGCGGGCTAAGATCGTGAATCGTGCGCGCGACCAATTCCTTGCCGGTGCCGCTGGCTCCCGTGATCAGTACCGATGCAGTGCTGGGTGCGACCATCTCGATCAACCTGAAAATCTCCTGCATCTTGCGCGAGGCGCCATGCAGTTGGCCGAGGGCGCCGGAATCGCGCAGTTGGCGGCGCGCACTTTCGAGTTCGACCTTCGTCCCCAGCAGGCGGGAGGCATTCTGCAGCATCGTCCGCAGGCGGTTGGTATCGATCGGCTTCGTAATGTAGTCGTAAGCACCCATGCGCATGGCCTGAACCGCACTGTCGATCGTTCCTTGGGCAGTCACCAGGATCACCGCCATCGCCTGAGTCTGCTCGCCCAATTTCGCCAGTAGTTCGATGCCTCCCATGCGAGGCATCTTCATGTCGGTGATTACGATCGAAGGCGTCCATTGCTCCGCCTTCTCCAGTCCCTCCACCCCGTCGCGCGCGGTTTCGGCCCGATATCCCCAGGACGAAATTAGCTCGGCGAGACCTGTGCGCTCGTTCTCTTCGTCCTCAACGATCA
Organism: uncultured Acidobacteriaceae bacterium; assembly: GCA_963771965.1. GTDB lineage: Bacteria > Acidobacteriota > Terriglobia > Terriglobales > Acidobacteriaceae > Sulfotelmatobacter. The sequence continues at coordinate 679,572 of CAVYVM010000009.1, read as the reverse complement.
GTACTTTCTCGTGGCTCATTCCCTCGTTCTTGCCCTCTTTAAGCGTTCACTCTTTGGACCTTGCGGCCCAGCCAGCAAGACTACAACATCGCTGCCAGCATCCGACAGTGCTAGGCAGTATTTCATGTCAATTTGAGACGGCGGCACACATTTTCCCATTTTCGAAAATTGATCTTTCGCTTCGAGATTGCAATGCGTTAGAATTGCGGGTTCCCAAAGTAACTGGTTCATTAGCCTGCATTACCTTGTCAACGCGGCGGGCATCGAAGCCCAGGTAAAACCGCGTATCCATATGGAGGACGGAATGTCACTTTGTTATTTGAACAAAGGCCGCGTCGTAATTCTTGGCCTATTGTTTACGCTCGCAGTATCTTTGCTATCGAGTCCCGCATTCGCGCAGAGCGACTCGACTCCCCCCAAGTGGGATTTGTTCGTAGGATATCAATGGCTGCATCCTGGAGGCCAAGTCCCCACACCTTTCAGCGACTTCAACAATCCCACGCCGTATACGGTCCCGGACATGCCTCATGGATTTGGTTTCTCCGCGACTTACAACTTTGACGCCCACTGGGGCCTCGAAGGGGACATCGGCCACAACTGGGCTGAGAGTGGAAGTGGCTCCGGCGTTTACGAATCCACGGGATCGATCGGTCCAAGGTTTATCTGGCGCACCGACAATGCCAACTACTTCGTGCATACGTTAGTCAGCTTAAACCGGGTAAATGTTCCGGGATTAAATCCATGGAACGGCATCGGCGCAATCCTCGGCGGCGGCTTGGATCTGCCCATCCGCAAATGGCTGGCGATCCGGTTGTTCGAGGCTGACTATGTCTGGGCGCGCCATGACTACGCTAGTTTTGCAGCGGCGTCTGAGGGCAACAATTTACGCAACCCGTCGTTCGACGGTGCCCGCCTGCGCACCGGCCTGGTGTTCAGTTGGGGCGGAGCGCCGCCTGTAACTCCAGCCGCGAGCTGTTCGCTCCAGCCGACCGAAGTCATGGTGGGTGAGCCGATCACTGCGACGGTGAGCGCTAGCAACTTCAATCCCAAGCACACCGTCACCTATACCTGGACGGGCAACGGCGGCGTAGTCACCGGCAAAGATACGACCGCAACCATCGACACAACAAATGCGGCTCCCGGAAGTTACACCGTCACGGCTCATGTGACCGATGCGAAGATGAAGAGCAACAACGAGGCGAGTTGCTCGGCGAACTACACCATCAAACCGTTGCCGCCGAAGAATCCGCCTACGATGAGTTGCACGGCCAGTCCGTCGACCGTGCAGGCTGGCGCAACCGTCACCGTAACCTGCAGCTGCACTAGCCCTGACAGCGTCTCCACATCAGTCGCGAGCTGGACCGCCAGCAGCGGCAACATCTCCGGCAGCGGCAACACAGCTACGCTGAACACCTCCGGCGCAGCTCCGGGTACGATCACCGTCGGAGCGACTTGCACCGACTCGCGTGGTCTTACCGGCCAGGCGACAACCCAAGTGACGGTAGAGAATCCTCCTCCTCCGCCGCCTAAGGCAGCAAAACTGAGCCAGTGCGACTTCCCCAACGAGAAGAAGCCCTGGCGTGTCGATAACACCTGCAAGGCGATCCTGGATGACGTAGCCAAGAACCTGCAGCAGAATCCGGACAACAAGCTGGTGATCGTCGGCAACGCCGAGCCCACGGAGAAACGGAAGAATCTGGCGGCAGAACGCGCTGTCAATTCCAAGTTCTATCTGGTGGAAGGCGAAGCCCAGCAGCACATCGATGCCAGCCGTATCGAAGTGCGCACCGGCAGCGGCGGCACCAAAACGGCCGAGTACTGGATCGTACCTTCGGGCGCGACCTTCGACTCGACCGGCACTGAATCTGTGGATGAGTCCAAAGTGAAGAATGTTCCGGATCATCCCAAGCCCGCGGCCAAGAAAGCGGCTGCTAAGAAAGCGCAGTAAGTCGGCAGCGGAGTCAATGGGCCGGTCGGCAATGTCGACCGGCCTTTTTCGTCGCTCTGCTACCCTGTTTCGCGATGTCCTTCAGTAACTTGATAGGGCTGGGTTACCCTGTCAGTCTAGGTGCGCATCGAACCATTCTCCGCTTTGGGGACAAAAACCGTTATGAAATCCGCTTGGCTTAAGTTGTTGATGATGTTGATGTTAGTTTCGATCTGCGCCGCTGCCGGAACCCGCCAATGGGCGGTTCTCGGTCCGGATGGCGGCGATGTCCGCAGCCTAGCCTACGACCCGCACAACCCGAACCGCGTCTTTCTTGGAACCAGCACCGGCGTGATTTTTGTCTCCGAAGACGGCGGCCATAATTGGTCGCGCTTTGCCAAGCTGGGAACCGGCGACGATTACGTTCTCGATCACATCGCCATCAACCCGGAGAACTCCAAGAATATTTTTGTTTCCGCCTGGAGCGTGCAGGATCAGAGCGCGGGCGACATTTTCCGCACCCACAACGGCGGTAAAGATTGGCAAGCTTTGCCCGCGATGCACGGCAAGTCCGTGCGCGCGATGGCGCTCGCAGCATCCGATCCTAAAGTAGTTGTCGCTGGTGCAATTGATGGCGTTTATCGCAGCACCGATGGCGGCAACACCTTCCAGCGAATTTCCGCCAACGATGGCATCGTCAAGCAAGTCGAATCCATCGCGGTTGATCCCAAAGATCCCAAGGTGATCTATGCCGGCACCTGGCACCTGGCGTGGAAGACCAGCGACGGCGGCGCCAACTGGGCGCACATCAATAAAGGCATGATCGACGACTCCGATGTTTTTTCGATCATTGTCAGTTCCGCGAATCCTTCAGAAGTTTTCGCCAGCGCTTGCTCCGGAATTTATAAGAGCGTCAGTGGGGGCGATTTGTTCGACAAGATCAAAGGCATTCCTTTCACCGCGCGGCGCACCCGCGTGCTCAAGCAGGATCCCAGCAATCCGGCGATTGTGTACGCCGGGACGACTGAGGGCTTGTGGAAGACCACGGACGAAGGCAAGACGTGGAAGCGCATGAGCAACCCTGAAGTTGTAGTGAACGATGTGCTAATCGATCCCCGCAACTCGTCGCGCGTGCTTCTCGCGACTGATCGCAGCGGCGTGCTTGCAAGCGACGACGGCACCGCCACATTAGCGTCTTCAAATCACGGCTACACGCACCGCTATGTCAGCGCGATTCTGGCGGACAACAAAGACGCCAACTCTCTTTACATTGGCGTGGTGAATGACCGCGAATTCGGCGGTGTGTTCTCCAGTCACGACGGCGGGCAGAACTGGCAGCAGAAAAGTTCGGGCTTGGATGGCCGAGATGTATTCATGCTAAAGCAAGCCAGCAACGGTACCTTAATCGCGGGAACCAACCGTGGCGTTTTCGAACTTCTTCCCGGCACCACAGCCTGGCATCCCATTAACAACATTGTCCTCGAGAAGACGGTTTCTCGAACCATCAAGCTGAAAAGTGGCAAGACCAAGAAAGTGGATTCGACAACCAGCACCCACTCCGTGCTCGAAGCTCGCGTCAGCGATACCGACCTCCGGTCGACTCGCTGGTTTGCCGCGACTTCCGCAGGACTGTTCACCAGCAAGGATCAAGGCAAGGAATGGATGGGCGGTCCAGTTGCCGGTGAGAAGGACTTTGTTTCGGTGGAGGCGCGCGAAGGAGTCGTTGTTGCCGCAACCCGCTCCAGCGTCCTGGTATCCCAAGATGAAGGAAAGACCTGGCAACACTCTGCGCTTGCCTCCTACCCCATTAATGTTCGTGGCGTTACGGTAGCCCCGGATGGTCAGATCTTTGTGGCCACGCGTGAAGGCGCCTTCCACAGCGGCGATTCCGGCCTAAGCTGGAACCACGTTGTAACCGGGTTGCCCGACAAGGACATCACGTCGGTAGCCTACGATGGCAGCCACAAGCGTCTTCTGGCAACCAGCGGCCAGACCGGCGTCATCTTCGAAAGCAACGACGGCGGCAGGAGTTGGCAGCGTGGACCTGACTCAGGTTTCCCGCTACGCCAGATCAGCGTGATCCATGGGCATTACGTCGCAGCGACACCGTTTGATGGCGTGATCTCGCAACCGGATAACGAACCGCAGAGTGCCAACGCCGGCGGCGGTTCCAACTAGTTTTCCCTCCATTGCTCGAATTTCGTGGAGAGCGGTGACGCTCTCCGCGATTTGTTTTGTGCGATGCAATCGCCGCAAGAATCACAATTGATCCGATTCTGGGTTCATCCACCCTTCCTGCGACTCATGCCAGGCAACTTCTACACGAATGCATTGGCGTTGCTGACATATGTGCTTGATTCCGTTGAGGCGGGCTCTGGAACCTGACTTGCGACTACTCATGCACTAGCCGTCGGGCAACAATGAATAGCGACGTTTGCACAAAGCAATGCATGCCATAGCAAGGCTTCCGAGAGCCCTAGGAACACGGTTGCGCGGAACCCGGATTCACGGAACAGTCACAGCAGTAATGCTGACTTTCCTTGCTTTCGGTCCAGCTTGCACCCGGCAAGGAGGTTCTCAGCACGCTGGAGCTAATCTATCGGCAAGTGAAGAAGCGCCGCCGTTTCAACAGGTCCAAAACGTCGCATCAAGTGAGCGCACATTAGCCATTCCGCAGGATTCCAAGCCCGCCACTGCCTTGCCTTTCCATGCAGCCCAACCCTGCATCCTGCCCTCGGGCACCTTCCTGACAGTAAAGTTGGATCGCTCGCTTGTGCCGGGGAGAGTACATGCGGGAGACCCATTCCTGGCAGCAGTCGCCGGGCCGATCCAGATCGATGGCCACACCGTTATCGATTCAGGCACACAAGTCACCGGGCGAGTGGAGTCTGCCCAGGCAACATTGCGTCGCCTTGACCGAGCCGCCAGCTCCGGCCACGGTCCTGGCAGAGGTTACGTGCAACTGACTTTAACTTCCATTGTCGTCGACGGCAAACAACTTCCACTGCAAACCGTGAGCCTGTTTGCACGTGGAACCTCCCCGGAGTCGAACCCTTCCTTCAAGCGAACCGAGGCCGACGCACAATCCGATACTGTCCGCGTTCAGAAGGGCCGGCGGCTTACCTTTCGCTTAATCGCTCCCATCACAGTGGACGAGCCCCACGCCGTGGCCACTTTGGACGTTCCTAAAGGGTAGTTAACTTTGGCCCAGCCCACCGCCCACCCTCCGCATTTTGGCCCGCACGTAAGCGCGGGAGTTATTTAAAAGCTCCTCCTCTTGTCGCTAAGTAACAGAAAATAATTAAGTTTCCATGATTTTCCACAGGATTGTCTCAGCTCTCGGTGACGTCTGCCCTTCGCAGTGTCAGATTGGTCCTCCTATAGTGGGGTCGAAATAGGAGAAGCAGAATAGCAGATGTTGCCCGCGCTCCCGTTTCGGGAACACCGAGGTATCGCGCATGTAATCTCGGGTTCCATTCGGGATTCGTCCCGCCGCACAGTATCAGTATGAGCACTGCAACCCCGCTGCCCTGGCAGGAACCCGGTGCAAGAGAGAGCGCAAAGACGAATTTTCGCGCCATCTTCGATCACGCTCCCGTCGCCGTAGTCCGCTGCAACCAGCAGGGGGAAGTTCTCGAAATGAATCCGGCCTTTGCGCGCAGCTTAAGGTTAAAGAACGATGCGGCGATCAAACGCGGGTCGCTTTTCGCCGAATTGGTCTGCCAGCAAGACCGGGAAAAAACTGAATTTTTATTTCGCCAGTTGCGGAACTTTGAACGAGAAAGCGTCTCGATTCCGGCAAGCGCGTCCCCCGATGGGAGCTCGGGCGCAAGTTGGATCGCATGGCGGTTGCCCGACGGTGCCAATGAGTCTGAGTTTGACGTTCTCGTAGCTCGGCACACGAGTGACTCCGAGGTTGGCGGCGGAAAGGGAGATCTTCCGGGAGAAGAGATCTTCGTCCAGGCTCAACGATGGGAGGCCGTTGGCCGCCTCACCGGCGGCGTGGTGCACGACTTCAACAACCTTCTGACTGGCGTGATGCTGTATTGCGATCTGCTGCTATCTAGTCTGGATCCCGAGGACCGAAGGCGCCGTTACACCGATGAGATTCGCGGCGCCATTATTCAGGCTAGCGGTCTGGTCCAGCAGTTGCTGGTTTTCGCCCGGCCCCAGTCCGCGCAGCTTAGCACCCTCTGCCTCAACCAGATCGCCGCGTCCATGCAGGATTTATTGACCCGCCTGATCGGTGAACACATAACCCTCGACTTACGCCTCGACCCGCAGTTGGGCATGGTTAAGATCGACCCGGCGCAAGCTCAGCAGATTCTACTCAACCTCGTTCTCAACGCGCGCGATGCTCTACCCGAAGGCGGCCGCATCACCGTCCAAACCAGCAATTGTAAGTTTCAGCCTTTAGACGGGCATGCCCGAAACGCCGGCGATTTTCCCTGCGTGTTCCTCGTGGTCGCCGACAACGGCCGCGGGATGGACGCCAAGACCCGCGAGCGTCTCTTCGAACCCTTCTTCACCACCAAAAGCTCAGGCAAAGGTACAGGTTTGGGGTTGACCACAGTTCGCAGTATCGTCACCACAAATCGCGGCTTGATCCACCTCGAAAGCGAGCCCGGCCACGGTACGCGGGTGATGATTCTGCTTCCCCGAGTCCCCGTTACCACCGATCAGGATTTTGCTGATACCGACTTCGCCGAGCCAGATTCTTCAACCACCTCCATGTCAGACTCACCCTCCTCCCACTCGTCTTCACCATTTCAGGAAATCAAGAAGGAAACCATCTTATGACGTCAACAGCCGTAAGCCCCATCGTTGCTCCTCCTCAAATACTGGCCGCTAACTTTCTGAATCTCCTCATCGTCGACGACGAGCGCTCTATTCGGGATGCCTGTCGCGAAGTCGCGCTGTCCCTTGGTTTCACTGCTCACGTCGCGGACTCGGCGGAACATGCCTACCGTTTGTTGCAGACTCACAATGTCGATGCCATCCTCCTCGATCTTCGCTTGCCGGGCGCAGGCGGCCTTGAAGCTCTGGGCCGCATCAGGGCCCAGAACCCGGAAGCGCTCGTGATTGTCGTTACCGGCTACGGCACGGTGCAGTCGGCAGTGCAGGCCATGAAGCACGGCGCTTACGAGTACGTCACCAAGCCATTCAGCGCCGATGAACTCAGAATCCTGCTGGAACGTGTTTCCAACCATCTCAAACTCAAGACTGAGAACCGGATGTTGCGCGAGAAACTTAAGTCCCGGCAGGGATACGGCGGCCTGATCGGCCGCGCTCCAGAGATGGAGAAGCTCTATCGCATCATCGCCAAAGCCGCCAGCAGCTCGCATCCCGTCCTGATTTTGGGCGAGAGCGGAACCGGCAAAGAGATGGTCGCGCGTTCCATCCATTATTCCGGACCCTTCCGCGACAAGCCATTTATCCCTGTCGATTGCGGCTCGCTAGTTCCGACGCTCATCGAAAGCGAATTGTTTGGCTACGTGAAAGGCGCATTCACCGGCGCGAATCAGGCCAAAGACGGACTGCTGGCCATCGCGGAAGGCGGAACAGTGTTTCTCGATGAAGTAGGGGAACTTCCCGTCGACCTACAGGCCAAGCTCTTGCGTGCGCTTCAGGAAAAAGAAATTCGCCCCGTCGGCAGCACCCGCCGCATTCCCATTAACGTCCGCATCCTGGCCGCCACCAACCGCGACCTGGAGCAGGCTGTGACGGAGGGAGCCTTCCGCCGCGATCTTTATTTTCGGCTCAATGTTCTGAGCCTGCGCATTCCACCCGTGCGCGAGCGCCGCGAGGATATCCCGTTGCTCATCGCGCATTTCATGGAACGCTCGTCGCGCGCTTCCGGTCAGGATAAAATACTCAGCGACGATTCCCTCAAAGCCATGTTGGCCTATGACTGGCCGGGCAACGTCCGCGAGCTCGAAAACTGCCTGGAGCGGACTTGCGCTTTTACCAGCGGCCCTGTGATCAATGTTCCGGACTTGCCCCCGGCGATTGCCCGCACCCAAGCTCCGGCCTCAGGCAACGGCAATGGACACAGCCAGAAACGGATCGTGCCCATGGCCGAACTGGAACGCCAGAGCATTCTCAACGCCATCGCTGAACTTAACGGTGACAAGTTGCAGGCCGCGCGCCTGCTGGGTATTGGCAAGACAACTCTGTACCGCAAGCTGAAGGATTACTCGGCACAGACATAAGAACTAAAAGGTCAAAGATCGAAGTAGCATGGGGTTCAAATCGTGATTTGCAGGGTTCAACAATTGTTGAACTTGCCAATGTCCGCTTATGAAACCAATCAAGTTCAGAGCGTTCCGTAACGGGAAGAACACAGCTGCCGTCAATCCCTAAGCCTTGTCTTTTCAGTGACGACAGTAGTGGTCGCGTGCGTGCTATAGAAAGCGCATGATTCTACTCATAACACCTTCGGCACGCGGTCTAGAGTGCGCTGTCAGCCTGAAGGCCGACACCGGGAATGAAACTCACTGGGCTGAAAGCCTGCAGCATGCCATGGTCCAGCTGCGGGAGCAGTCTTACACAGCCGTAGTAATTGACCAGTTTCTTTTGGAAAACGAACCCAGCGAAAGCGACCTGGTGCTTGATCATCTTGGCACGGCCTTTCCTGTCTACTTGAATTTCGCGGTCAGCGGTATGGAGCGGCTGTTGCGCGAAGTTCGCTCCGCGCTGCACCGCCGCAAGCGCGAGGAAACCCAGGCCCGCCGTTCCGTCGAGGAACAGTTTCGCAGCGAGATGGGCGAATCTCTCACGGTCATGTTGCTTTCCTGCGAACTCGCCATGTCCGTGCCCAACGTCCCCACCCCCGCTGCGGAAAAAATTCGCACCATCGACAACCTCGCTCGCGAAATGCGCCTCAGGCTGGGCGCAAACTGACCAGCCACTTCGCATTACTGGGCTCCCCGCTCGGTTCCGAACGACAAATGCGGATAAAAAGCGCCCAGATCTGCAAAAATAATTCCCCAGACCATCCCCAATTCGCACTAGAATAGTCGGGCAACACGCCGGAATCCCGCATGCGGTGCGGGTTTTCACTCTCGGGAGAGTTCTGTGCACGTACTGGTTACAGCCGATACGATGTCGGATGCCTGGATCTACACCCGCGAGTTGGTCACCGGCTTGGTGACCCGCGGCGTGCGGGTCACGCTGGTCAGCTTCGGCGACATCCCACTTCCCGAACAGACTTCCTGGATGGATCTTCTTCACGGCCTCGACTATCGGCCCACCGCGTTCCGCCTGGAGTGGATGCACGAATCGCCGCACGACCTGCCCGAGTCGTCAACATTTCTCGCGAACCTGGTCCGCGAAGTGCGTCCTGACGTGCTTCATCTCCACCAGTTTTGCTATGGCAATCTGCCGGTGGACGTGCCCCGCATTGTGATGGCGCACGGCGATCTCATTAGTTGGAGCGAAGCCGTGCAAGGCTGCACGCCGCAGCCCTCGCGCTGGCTAACGTGGTATCGCGACACCGTCATCGAGGGCATTGCCGCTGCCGATGCCGTGGTCGCACCCTCGGCCACAATGCTGGATACAATTCGCTCCACCTACGGCTGGCCGCGCCGCGACTTGGTGATCTATCCCGGGCGCAACCCGATCTTCTTCAACCCCTACGTCAGCAAAGACGAGTCTGTGCTCTCCATCGGCCGCCTCGTTGACGCCGGCAAGCAAGTGTTTCTTCTCACGCAACACTCGCTGCCGATCCCAGTATGCATCGTCGGCGCCGAGCAAACTGTGCCTCTTCCGCGCATTCCCATCCGCGCCGACGTCAAGGTTTCCACGAGCAATCACAGCGTTGCCATCCGCGGCCCGCAAACCGAAGCTCAGATGCGCGCGCTCTACAGCCGCACCGCCGTCTACGCCGCCACGCCGCGCTATGAACCACTCGGCCTCTCGGCTCTGGACGCGGCATTCTCCCGCTGCGCCATCGTCGCCAACGACATCCCCAGCTTCCGCGAAGTCTGGGGAGATGCGGCGCTCTACTTTCGCACCAACGACGCCGGGAGCCTCGCACAAATTCTTCGCCAGCTCGATGCCGACCATCCCCTGCGCCACGCCTACGCCGATCGCGCCTTCGCCCGCGCCCGCGAACGCTTCACCGCCGCCCGCATGATTGATAACTACCTCGACCTTTACCGCAGCCTGATCTCGGCCAACAGCCTAGCCGCGTAACACCGATTGCTCATGTGGGGACAGCCGCCCTCGGCTGTCCAGCGGCCCAGTCTTATCCGGCTGCTAGCCCTTTGCCGCGACACGTCCGCCCCCTTAGTGATATCTTCTTATCCTTACTCGAAATCCGTAAGGTTGGAGGAATAATATGGCTCAAGTAAAAATCACTGTCCGTCCCAATGGTCCCTATCGCGTCGAGGCGCCCGAGGGCTCGGTTGAATTGGTTGACGTGAATGGTACCCAGTATGACCTCACCGGCAAGCCCGCGTTTTCGCTCTGCCGCTGCGGTGGATCGGTGAACAAACCCTTCTGCGATGGCACACACAGCCGGATCGGATTCCAGGGCGCGGAACTGGCAGTCAAGAAAGCCGATGGCTAAATCGCTTCGTTCCTGACTTTGCAAATCATCGTATGAGCGACCAAACCGACCGCGAACTGGGAATGAAGCGCAACATCACGCGCCGTGACTTCCTCAACGGCGTAGCGGTAACTGCTGGCGCTGCGCTCATGCCGTGGCCAGTTTTCGCGGGAGGCGATAGCAATTCCATAAAGTCGCCGGATTACTATCCCCCGTCTCTCACCGGACTGCGCGGTAGCCATCCCGGCTCCTTCGACGTCGCGCATTCTCTTCGCGACGGCACCTTCTGGGATACAGCCGGTTCGCCGCAGGACACCGGCGAGACTTATGACCTCATCATCGTCGGGGGAGGCATCAGCGGACTCTCGGCGGCCTATTTCTACCGCAAGCTTGCGGGAGCGAACGCGCGCATCCTCATCCTCGATAATCACGACGACTTTGGCGGACACGCCAAACGCAACGAGTTTCGTGTGGGCAATGCCTTCCGCCTCGGTTTTGGCGGCACCTACTCGATTGAAAGCCCCGCGCCCTACAGCAAAGAAGCGCGAGGAGTCATTGAGGATCTTGGCGTAGACGTGCCTTCTTATTCCAGTTATCACGACGCCAATCTTTATCGGTCGCTCGGATTACATTCGAAAATCTTTTTCGATAAAGAAACATTTGGTGTGGACCGGTTGGTTACCAGTCCCGCATCGCTCAGCGGTGGCGAGAAAGACTTCCTCACCGCAGAAGGACTGAAAGCATGGAAAGAGTTTCTGGCGGACGCACCGCTGGCGCCGCAAGCCAAGAGTGATTTAGATCGCCTGCGTCACGCCGCAGTCGATTATTTTCCGGGGCTTACCTCCACGGAAAAGAAAGCAAAGCTGGCGCGCATGAGCTATGCGACTTTCCTCAGAGATGTTACCAAAGCTCATGAAGACGTGGTCAAGCTTTACCAGCCGGTGCTGCACGGGACCTTCGGCCTGGGAATTGATGCAATATCCGGGCAGGACGCTTGGGGAGTCGATCTTCCCGGTTTTGAAGGCATGAAGCTCGATCCCGCGCCGGGCAAGGGAATGAACCGCGACGCAATTCCGAACGAAGAAGCGGAGAAATATTTTTTTCACTTTCCCGATGGCAATGCGACCATCGCGCGCCTGCTGGTGCGCAAGCTGATTCCCGATGCGATTTCAGGCAATTCCGCCGCCGACGTGATTTTGGCGAAAGCGAATTATGCCCGGCTCGATTCGTCCGCCTCGCCCGTGAAAATCCGGTTGAACAGCACTGCAGTTCGGGTGAAGCACCTCGGCGATATGGCGTCCTCCAAAGAAGTGGAAGTTGCCTATGCGCGCGGCGGCAAGGTTTACGCAGCGAAGGCGAAGAATTGCATCCTGGCGTGCTGGCACGTGGTGATTCCTTACCTCTGCGAAGGCTTGCCGCAAAAACAAAAAGATGCTCTGACTTCCGCGCAGAAAGTTCCGCTGCTCTATACCAACGTCGCCCTGCGCAACTGGACGTCGTTCCAAAAACTCAAGACGAATTCGGTTTATGCTCCTGGGTGTTATCACACGCGGGTTAGCCTAGACCACGCGGTAAGTATTGGCGGTTACGAGTGCGCGCACAAGCCGGAAGAACCGATCGTGGTTCACATGATGAAGACGCCCAATCGGCCGGGACTTCCCGCGCGGGACCAGCACACCTCCGGCCGCATCGAGCTTTACAGTACGACGTTCGAAACCATGGAGCGCAAAATCCGCGAGCAATTGGCGCGAACCCTGGGAGCGGGAGACTTCGATCCCGGGCGCGACATCGCGGCCATTACAGTCAATCGCTGGCCGCATGGATACGCCTACGAATATAACTCGCTGTGGGATCCGTTCTGGCTGGAAGGCGGCGAGACGCCCTGTGAAGTCGCGCGAAAAACTTTCGGACGAATCGCCATCGCAAACGCCGACGCCGGCGCTTACGCCTACACAGATGAAGCCATCAATCAGGCCTGGCGCGCGGTGGGAGAGTTGAACATCTAGCCTGCAATACTTCCTCTTGCCCGGTTGTCATCCTGAGCGGAGCCGTTCTTCAGGCGAAGCGAAGAGCTTGCCCTGAGCGAAGTCGAAGGGATCTCTAACTCAACTGCCGTGGAGCGTCAGCCAAACGGCGTCCCGCGTCGACCCGGCTCGGCATCACATTCGCAGCGTGGTCAAAAGGAGATCGTCCGAACCGCAGAGGAAGTTCATGATAGTGAGCCAGTTCCGCGGCGCAGCCCACCAGCGCGAGAATGACGGCAAGAAAAATCGCAGCGCGGCGCGGAGCGTGATCTTGCCGCGGAGCCACGAGCGCAATTAGCGCGCCTACGATCAATCCAGTGATCAGCCCGCCGATGTGCGCGGCATTGTCGATCCCAGGCAGCGCGAATCCAAAAATCAGGTTGTAGACCACAAACGCCCCAAGGCTGCGCAGCGTGCCGGAAAGCGCCGCGCGCGGCACGGAAAACTCGCCTAACTTGAAAGCCGCGAGCAGCGCGCCAGCCAGTCCAAAGATGGCCCCCGATGCGCCAACGCTCGGCACATAAGGATGCCACCCGGCGCTCGCCAAACTTGCTCCCACGCCGCAGATGAGATAAATCGCGGCGTAGGTCCAACCCCCATACAGAGCTTCGCAGAGCTGCCCCAGGTTCCACAGGCACCACATATTAAACGCGATGTGGATCACTCCACCGTGAACGAAGATATTGGTCAGCAGCCTCCACCATTCTCCGGAGATCGTAAGAGCTCCGATGTTGGCGCCCCATTGGCCAATCTGCGGACCGAAATTCATGATGCTTGAGCCTTCGGGTGCCTTGCCCAGGAATATCTGCACAACCATGGCCAGGAATACCGCGACGTTGATGCCAAAAATGATCTGGGTGATCCCGATGGTGGATTCGCTGCGGCGAACCCATGGCGTAGGCATCACCGGCTGGCGCGTATCGTCGACAATTTCGCCACGCTGCGCGGCTTCATGCTGCACGCACCACTGGCAGATCTTTCTTCCGAAAGAAAAACCGGGAAGCTGACGGCCGCATCGAACGCAGTTTGCCATGAGTTCAGTGTATGAGTATTAGTAAAAGAGTATCAGCAGTTTGGCGTACGGGCGAGGATTAGCATGATAGAGTTTCCAGCACTCGGATTCCAGACCTAAGACCCGAGACCTAGAACCTAAGACCTCGGCATGTCTGCCGGAATCAAATATTCCTACGACAAAATGGCTCACAGGTTTCGCATCAGCGAGTCGCGTGCCTCGGCCGGCAGATGCACAAACGCCGCAGTGGCTGCGGTTCTGAGAGCATAGTAGGTCTGCAGGCCGTCGATATCGCCTGCCGTTCGCATATGGGCGAGTGGGGGCGTCGGGGCCAGCAGTTCGGAACGAAGCAGCAACCAAAACTTAAGCCGGACTCCTGCCAGCAGGGCATAAAGCCGAACCTCGATCGCCCTATCCTGCAGATCGGTGGCTACGCTTACGCGGCGAGGGTCCGGGTTGTTCTTCTCGCCAGCGGCATAATCCACCAGCACCCGGGAATTGTGAGCCATGCGGCGAGTCAGCTCAAGATAAAGACGCATGCGCTTCCGTTGCGTCGCGCGAAACTGGCGCGGGCTCAGCCTCCAGCGGTACTCGAATTCCGAGGCGGGGTCGAGCAGCGACTCGGCCAGCGCGAGGTTGACTGGATAGAGGAACGGGATCACATCGTCGACATCGCGCTTAGGGAAGCGCGCCCAGGCGCAGCGCAGCATATAAATACACGACAGTGCGCCCCACGCAACCATCGTCCAGGTAAAAATGACAGAGAACATGGCTTAACGCATCCTCCGTAACACATCTTTATACTGATTCAGATCACCCGGGGAGGGAACCGATAGCTGGGAACTCGTGGGCTCCACTTTTTGCGGCACGCTGAAAAACCATATCCAGATCAGCACGGCAACAGAGTATGCCACAACTGAGGTCACAAACCACAAGAATTTGAATCGCGTTCCGAAATCCGAAAACTTTGTTGTGGTTATCAGCATGACAGTCGCATAGACACCAAACCCGGTGGCTACGCCAAATGGATACTGCCGCCAGCGGAGCCCGAGTATCGGAACTAGCGTCACTAATCCAGCGAAGATCAACACCTGCACAAACCGGACGGCGATTTCTCCTATCACGATGTAGAGCATCAACCGACCCCCAAGTTGCCCTGCCGATGCGTGACTGCGGAGAAAACTCAAGCCGACGCTGACCAAGACGATACCGGGAAAAATCGGCCGCGCCCACGATTTTCGGGCCAGCCCTCCGAGAATGGTATGGAAGACTTCATACATTACGAAGACGCCGAGAACGTCGTAGCCGGCCTCGGTGACCCAATAGGTCGCGAAATAGGCGTCGTGATGGTTTCGAACAACGAACCTGGCGATGTCTGCGCCGACCGCAAAAATAGAGTATGCGAAGAACCAAGGGACCGTCTTGTACGCACTCCTGCGCGTCAAAACCCCAAGCAGCACGAACAGAAGGAACAAAGGTGCGTACCAGAGCATCGTCATAGGGCCGGAGACAGCTTACCTCAACCGCCCCGGCCCTTCGAGCGTTATTCCACCATGCGGACACCCGAGGCCAAGCTCATGATCCTCGGCGGCCCTCCTTGGGATGCCGACCCTTAGTTACAGGACGAGGGCCGGGGGGCGGGAGTGGGATTCCGTAGGACCGCCAGAGCCGTCGGCTAAAGCTGCCGTAGCAAACGTCAACAGCAACAGCGCGACTGCGAGGATACGTTTCATGTTTTGGTTCTCCTATCGATGGGGAAGTTCCCCGCAATAGTGTACTTGGAGGAAGCAAGTCGAGGCACTAGGGGTTAGACGGACGAGTGTCAGCGGCGACGATCTGCGACGCGTCCTGAGCGGACATCTCAGGCGGGATTTAACCTAGGCAAACCAGGCCGGGGAGCTTATGGCACCCGTTTCCGACCTGGGTACCATTTTACTAGACAGCCACTACAAGTACGCTGCGAGAGGGCTTCTGGGGAGGGTTTTGGTTACCATCGGCCATCACCGTTCCAGCGAAACATACCAGCAACAATGCAACCGCCAGGATATTCTTCATGTTCTTGGTTCTCCTGGATGGGGAAGTTCCCCGCAATAGTGTACTTTGGGGACGCAAATCGGGGCCCTGTGGCTAGGTAGATGAGAAATGCTGAAACAGAGAGCGCTGGACACGACGGCGTAGAGGATCAGATTTCGCCCCTAGGGGATTCTCCTCGGCTGCGGCTTCCGAACCTTGCGGACGGCGGAACGTCCAAATCCAGATCAACACGGCAACCGAGTACGCGACAATTGAGGACCATCCCCACAACAATTTGAATCGTCTTCCCAAATCCAAGAACCTGATTGTGGTGAACAGCATAACCGTAGCGTACACGCCAAAACCCGTAGCAATGCCAGACGGATACCGAGGCCACCGCAGGCCGAGGGGTGGCAAGAGCAGCGCGAACATTAGCACCTGCACGAACCGAACGGCCATTTCGCCCACGACGAAGTAAAGCATCAACCAGCCGCCAAGTTGCTCTGCCGTCGCATGACTCTGGAGGAAACTTAGGCAGATGCTGACGATGAGGATGCCGGGAAAGATCGGGCGTGTCCACCATTCTTGCGCCAGCCTACCGAGGACAGTACGGAAGACCTCATACATTACGAGAATGCCAAGGACGTCGTAGACAGCCTCGGTTATCCAATAGGTCAAGTAATTAGGTGAGGTGGTGATTGTTCGTCAGGAACCTTGCCACGCCCGCCGCTACTCCGAAGGCCGTGTAAGCGAAGAAAAATGGAGACGTGCGATGAGCGTGTCTACGGAACAGCATCCATAGCAGGAGCGTTTGTAGGTAGGACGGGATGTACAACACGAAAATCATCGCGCCGAGACCAGCTTATCGCATTTTGGCCTAGCTAATCGAGACCAAATCAGCCAATGCTTGGTTGTTGCGAGTATTGGCAGTCCGGACGAACCATAGGAAGCGCTGCTGCTTGCATTAGGGGGTTTGACCTCTAGCTTTGTCATCCTGAGCGAAGTGAGTGCTGCGCGAAGCGCAACACTCATGTAGTCGAAGGATCCCTACTAGCTCTCAACTTCCGATGCCGCCTCAGGGAGTCTTCTCTAGAAAACTTCGTCAACATTGTGCGAACGCCCTTCTCGGCCTCTAGTACCGCAGGTACTGCAGGGATCCTTCGACTCCATTTGTCTCGCGCTTCGCGCGAGACAAATTCCGCTCAGGATGACAGCGCTGCTGGAAGAGCGGTTCAGTTGGGACTGGATTTTAGCTCTGAGTGATTCCCAAGGGCGGATTCTTTGAACTCTGCGAGGGGCGGAAGGACCACATCCAGATCAACAGGGCAGCGTCGTAAGCAGTAAGTGATACAACTCCCCACATATACTCGAAGCTGGCTCCGTAGTCGGAAAGTTTCGTGGTCATCAAAAGCATGATCGTCGCGTACATGCCAAAACCTGCGGCAATACCAATTGAGTGTTGAGGCCAGCGCAGGCTTAGGAGCGGTGTCAGGCTTGCTAATGCAGCGAAAGTAAGGACCTGGGCAACGCGAACAGCGACTTGTCCCGTGATAATCCAGATCATGTAATCCTTCACTTGCGGCGGTACAGCCTGCATTCGCGCGATGCTTAGGAAAACACCGGCGGCTATGATGGCGGGGAAGAGCAAGTGCCTCCACCAACCCGGGTTACATTCCGGAAAACACCTTGAAACACCTCGAAGAGCGCCAGCGTTCCTAAGAGTATGTACACCGCGTCGGTGGACCAGTATGTCCAAACGCGTGCGTAAGGGCGGTTATGGACAACGAATCTCGCGGCGCCAGCGGCCACTCCGAAAGCCGTGTAGGCAAAGAAAAACGGAAATGTGCGGTAAGCGCGCCTGCGAAACAACAGCCAAAGCAGAAACGCCTGTAAAAAAAATGGGATGTACCGCACGAAAAGCATCATGCCGCGAGCAGCTTACTGCACCGGCCTAGAATTTTCGATAGCGCTTTCGTGTGGCGAGGCTCGCCTAATCGTGGGCGAAGGGCCTTAGTAGGCCGGCGGGCTAGTGAATTATTCCCGTGGCGGCTGGCCTGTGTCTGCACCGCTAAGACTGAGGCTGCCTACGACGCAGTTTGACGGGTGGGGTATCGCTGCTGCCTGCACTGCTAAAGATCTGTAGTTTGTCATCCTGAGCGAAGTGAGTGCTGCGCGAAGCGCAGCACTCACGCAGTCGAAGGATCCCTGCCGTGCCTCAACTTCCGCTGCCGCTTCAGGGAATCCTCTCTCGGGACTTCGTCAGCATCGTGCGAACGCCCTCCTAGGCCTCCACTACCGCGAGCACTGCAGGGATCCTTCGACTCCATTTGTCTCGCACAAAGCACGAGACAAAATTCCGTTCAGGATGACAGCACTAGTGGAAGAGCGATCAATGTCCGTCGGGCTTCAGCCTCCGAGGAGAAGCCAAGACTAGGAAAACCAAAACCAGAATCCATCATGTAAACCATTTATGACCAATCTATAGCTTCTAGTGAATCGTCTTGGTCTTCCTCGACATATAGTCCATCAGTAAGTACTGGCCGAGCGTGTACGGCGTGGTGAAGTAGGCTTTACCGCGGCACATTTCAGTTACCTTCTGCACGAACTGCACCAATCCATAATCGGATGCGAGCATGAAGGTGTTGATCAGCACGCCGGCGCGCTTGCACTTCGAGACTTCTTCGAGCGTCTGGCTCACCACTAAGGGATCGAGGCCGAAGGCGTTCTTGTAGATGCGTCCGTCTTCGAGGGTGAGGGCGGAGGGCTTGCCGTCGGTGATCATCACGATCTGCTTCATGTCTTTTCTTTGTCGCTGCAAAATCCGCTGCGCCATACGCAGGCCTTCGCGCGTGTTGGTGTAATACGGACCAACCTTAACCCGGGCCAGTTGCGAGAGCGGGACTTCTTCCGCGGAGTCATGAAACAGCACGAGCGACAGCGAGTCGCCGGGGTATTGCGTGCGGATCAGATGCGACAACGCCATGGCAACTTTTTTTGCCGGCGTAAATCGATCTTCACCGTAGAGAATCATCGAGTGCGAACAGTCGAGCATGAGCACCGTCGCGCACGAAGACTGATATTCGCACTGGTGAACCTGCAAGTCGGAGTATTCGATGTTGAGCGGCAGAGCGAACCCTTCGCGCTGAATCGCGTTCGATAGCGTAGCCGTGATATCGAGGTTCAGCGTGTCGCCAAATTCGTAAGTACGGGAAGCACCGCTGGCCTCGATACCGGTAGCCAGGTCGCGCGTATCGTGGCGTCCAAAGCTGGATTTGCCGAGCGATCCCAGCAGGTTGCGCAACGATTTGAAGCCGAGGAAATCGAGACTCTTATCGGTGATTTCGAACTTGGCCTGCTGCTGGTTTTCACCCACCTGCCCGGCGGTGCCGGATGGGCGGGAAGGATCGGGAGGCTGGTCGATGGAAATGTAGTCTTCCTGCTGCATCCGCTCAATCAGCTTTTCGATGAGTTCGTCGAGTTCGCCGTCGGCCGCCATTTGCTGTAGCCGCTCCCGCATGTCATCGTCGAACTGATCGCCGTCCATCAAGGCCTGCTCAATGGCGCGGCGAAGGTCGTCGAGCGTCTGCTCGCCCTCAGGCATCTCATACCACATGTCGCTCTGAAAGCCGCTTTGCAGCAGATAGTCCGAGAGCGCGCTGAGCAAGTCTTCCATGCTCATTTCGCCGGCGGGGTCGGGAACGTATTTGCTGTAGCGGATGCGTTTCATGGAATTGTATTGCTAGTAGTTATTTCTGGCCGTGTCATTCGATCATCGACAATCTTCCGCCTTGCAACCGCCTGTCCTAGCCTTGCCAGCACAAAGAAGACCGCCGCATAGATAAAGACGTCAATCAGGATTCCCGGAATAAGGCTTGCCATGTATGCGAACAAGGTGCCGACTAGTACTGTTGCGAGCCTATGATAAAAAAAGCCCATCAGCGCCAGCCCTGGCCAAAGCAATGCAGACGCTACCCTGAGCGTCGGTATCGTGGCAACACCGCAGCCTTTCGCAACACACAATATCGTGGCGGCGACGCAGGACGCCACAAGTCCAACGGCGAGAAGCGCGCAACGGAGCAGCAGTTTCATCTTCTGGTAAGTGACGGGTTAGTTAAATTGTCTTCTCTGCCGGTACGGTGGTTCTTCTTTCTCGAAACTCTTGTCGCGCTCGCGCGGCTCGGGTTTTTTCTCGCCGGCTTTGAAAACCCGCTCTTCGTTGCGGCCGATGCGTTTATGCGCGTGCAGCCCTTCCAGGATGAACTCCGCAGCGGATACTTGCTGTTCTGGACTCTCTTTTTGTGAGACGCGCAGAGGACCTAACTTGTCGACCAATCCCTGAATTTCTTTCAGGTTTTCCAGGGCTTCGAGGGCGGAGACGGAATCGGATAACTGAATCTCGCCGCCAAGGTCGAACCACTGAACGATCTGCTGCACGTTCGCGCCGGTGAAATATTGATCGTAAGTCTTGGCGATGGCCGCCCGAATCAGTTCGCGCCCCACAAAGTCGGCGCCTTTCATCTCGCCTTCATATTCGAGTTCGAGTTTGCCGGTGATGGCAGGCAAAGCCGAGTAAACATCGCTGACGCGCGGCACCACGATCTTCTCGTCGTTGCGAATGGCGCGGCGCTCGGCGTTCGAAATCACGTTCTCCATCGCAGAGATCGGCAGGCGCTGGCTGACTCCTGAGCGTTTGTCGATTTTCTTATCTTCGCGCGCGGCGAAGGCGATGCGCTCGATCACTTCCTGAATGTAGTTGGGCAGGTGCAGAAGTTGTCCGTTGCGGCTGGTCCAGGCTTCCTGCGCGGTGATGGCGATGCCTTCATCTACGGTCGCAGGGTAGTGAGTGCGAACCTCAGACCCGATGCGGTCTTTGAGAGGCGTGATGATTTTTCCGCGCGCCGTGTAGTCTTCGGGATTTGCGCTGAAGACGATGGCAACATCAAGAGGCAGGCGAATAGGATAGCCCTTAATTTGCACGTCGCCTTCCTGCATGATGTTAAACAAGCCGACCTGAATTTTTCCGGCGAGGTCTGGAAGCTCGTTAATGGCGAAGATGCCCCGATTCGCGCGCGGCAGCAGTCCGTAATGAACCGTGAACTCGCTCGAAAGTTCATGCCCACCGCGGGCCGCTTTGATGGGGTCAATGTTGCCGATGAGGTCCGCGATTGTCACGTCAGGCGTAGCGAGTTTTTCCACGTATCGATCGTCGGGCGTGAGATAAGAAATCGGGGTCGCGTCTCCAAGGCGCGCAACTTCTTCGCGGCAACGCCGGCAGATGGGCGCATAAGGATTGTCGCGAATTTCGCAGCCTGCGATATAAGGCATGTGAGCATCAAGCAACGTGGTAAGCGCGCGCAGAATGCGGCTTTTGGCCTGGCCTCGCAGGCCAAGCAGAATGAAGTTGTGCCGCGAGAGAATCGCGTTCACAATTTGAGGCACAACTGTATCGTCGTAGCCGACAATGCCGGGAAAAATGCTGGCGTCTTCGCTCTCACGCAACCGGGCGATCAGGTTTTCACGGAGTTCGTCTTTCACACGGCGTGTACGCAAACGATTTTCGGAAAAGACACTGCGGCGCAGTTCGCCGAGCGTATGCGGAAGACTCATGAAGACCCCCGGGGTAATCTTGAAGTGAATTATACGCGAGGATGCTCACTACCGTTGGGCATCGCTTACGATGTTCGCAGGCCGAGTGAAGGTACACGAGTGAAGGTACAAGTGACGAAAACACAAACAAATTGGCGAGTAACAGAATTGCGACATTTGCTCGCGATGCTCGCGACGTTTCTCATATGCTCGACGCTTCATTCAGCACACCCGCAAGCGGCCAAGACACCGACAGATCTCGTGCCGGGCCAGGTAATGGAAACGGTGATCTGCGACGGCGATTCCTCCGAAAGCTATGCGTTATACCTGCCTTCCGGTTACACGACGGCAAAACGCTGGCCGATTATTTATGCATTCGATCCGGACGCGAGGGGTAAACTGCCAGTCGAACTTTACAAAGAGATCGCAGAAAAGTACGGGTTCGTGATCGCCGGTTCGAACACCTCGCGGAATTTTTCGAAAGATGAAGCCAAGAGCATGAGCGCGATCTGGGAGGACACGCACTCGCGGCTGCAGTTGGATCCGCGCCGTATTTATACGATGGGATTTTCGGGCGGCGCGCGAATGGCAGGGGCGATGGCGCTGGGCTGCAAGAAATGTGAGATCTCTGGCGTTATCGCACACGGCGCGGGTTATCCCACTTCGCATGCACCTGCCGATGATGGCTTACTTTATTTCTTCGCAGTGGGTGACCGGGATTTCAACTGGAGTGAAGTGATAACGGTCCGTCGCGAACGGGAAGAACAGGGGCAAGCGTACCGAGTGCGAACTTTCACGGGCTCGCATCAATGGGCTCCGCGAGAGGTGATAGAAGATGCCGTCGCATGGCTGAAGTTAGGCGCTATGAGGCTGGGCTACGAAGTGAAGGACGATACGTTCATCGATGGTTTATTCATGCGTACGCAAGCGGAAGCACAGGAAGCCGAGAAAGTTCACGACAGCATTTCTCAACTCCTGGCTTACCGTTCGCTGGTTTCGGATTTCGTTGGGCTGAGAAATGGTTCCGAATACGAGATCAAGCTGGCGAACTTAAAGAAATCCGCCGAGCTGAAAATGGCCCTGAAAAAAGAACAGGAAGAGATCGATGAGCAGGCCGCGCTCGAGAATCGGATCTCACCTAAGCTTAAAGCCTTTGCAGAGGAGAGTGCGGCGGACCCGGTCGCACTGGGGAGCGAGATTTCGCAAGAGATGGCTCTGCTAAAACGCCAAAAAATGCAAGCGAAAACGGAAGTGCAGCGACTGATCGCGGCGCGAGCGTTTGCCGGTCTGTGGGCCGACGGAATTGAGAACGGCCAGATGGAATTTGAGTCTCGTCATTTCGACCGGGCAGTAGCTTCTTTTCAGCTCATGAGCGACGTGAGCGACGAAATCTGGCCAGTGTTACTCCTGGCGGAGGCTCGCACTGCACAAGGCAAGAACAAGCAAGCCCTTCAATCTCTTCATGAGGCGGTTCGGCGAGGACTGAAAGATCCGGAAATTCTAGAGAAAGACGACAATCTGCGAGCTCTGCAATCGCAGGCGGAGTTCAAGAAAATTGTCGAGGAGTTGAAAGGCAATCGCTGAAGCAACTCTAGTGTTACCGCACGTGCCCGTTGCCGCCCGCCTTTGTCCGCGCGCGTGCGGCTCGATGCAGGTTGGGAATAACAGTCTCAAGATAGCTGATGAGCAAAGAAATTCGCTCAGGTTCGGAGCGCATAGAAAGAAGCTTCTGTTTGAAATCCAGATCGAGCGGCAGCGAACCTGCCAGATAAAAAGACAACATCGAGGGATCCGCGGCAGAGATATCCTGCGTCGCGCCGGCGAGGGCGAGCAATTCGGAGTGCAATTGCACCGCCCGCGCGGTGTCTTCTTCATTTGGCGTCGTTCCGGGTGTGTCATCGATCATGACAACTTCGGCGCGCAAGAATGCTCGTTCCTGGTTCACGTGCACGACCTCGAAACGCTGGCGCCCTTCGGTGACGATGTCAAGGCGACCGTCTTCATATTCCTTCACCACGGTGACAATTTCGGCGGTGCATCCTATCTCAGGCAAATTTTGTTCGACGGCGCGCACTATGCCAAATGTGCGATCCTGTGCAAGACATTCGCCGATCATTTCTTTGTAGCGTGGTTCGAAGATGTGCAAGGGCAGGGGAGTGCCGGGGAACAGGACAACGTCGAGCGGAAAAAGTGGAATCAGGGCGTCCAAGGACTCTCCGGTAGCGAACGCGGGAAATGACAGTAGAACGAGCGCGCCGCTCCTGATTGTACCCCAGCGCTTGACTTCACTCGTCGCTGAGGAATAAAAGCGCGCTATGGACCTTGCAGGCAAAATCGTGGTCATTACCGGCGCTTCGATGGGGATCGGCGAGGCGATTGCGAAAATTTTCGCCGACCAGGGAGCCAGCGTCGTAATGCTCTCGCGCGACGCCAGCCGGCTGGAAGAGGCCAGGGCGCGCGTGGGACATACCGAGCGCACGCTGGCTCTGACCTGCGACGTGCGGCATCGCGAGGATATCGACCGCGCGATTGGGCTCACGGTGCACCATTTTCAAAAAATCGACGTTTGGGTGAACAATGCCGGCCATGGATTGCTCGATTCGGTCGCACAGCTCAACATGGCGGCGTGCCGGGAGATGTTCGACACAAACTTTTTCGGAGCGATCGGAGCCATGCAGGCAGTAATTCCAGTGATGCGGCGGCAGGGCGGAGGAACGATTATCAACATTTCAAGCGTAGCGGGGCATATTCCAATCCCGTTTCACGCCGCTTATAGCGCGACTAAATTTGCGCTAAACGCCATGGGCAAAGCCGCCGGCGTCGAATTGAAGAAGGACGGGATCCGTGTTCTAACCGTCTGTCCGGGCTATGTGCGCACTGCGTTCGGCGAGAATGCGGTTCAGGGGAATGAGATGAAGAGAGTGCGTCCACAGTCCGTGCGCGGCATCACCGCCGAACGTGTGGCTCGGGCTACGCTGCAGGGATATATGAAAAAGAAGCGGGAAGTGATTGTGCCATGGACGATGTACGTGCCGGTAAAGGTCTATCAGCATTTTCCTGGATTGGTGGAGTGGGTGATGGGAAGGATGGCGGAATGATCCGGGTTGACCAAAAAGATAGGCAGCGGAGGTTATGCAGTCGGCTGCTCCTGTGTTTCTCCGAACCATCCTCCACCGCTGCTAAGCCTACTTGGGATATAACTTGGCAGCGAACTGGTAATCCGTCTGATCGATGTCTAGGCCGCCAATAATAGGCTGCCCGTCATAAGTAATAGTTCCGGGGAGCTGGTAGCACATGATGGAATCAGGATCGGGAGGATTGGTTCCTGTCAAAGATGATTCCTCTATCGGCGTAAGTACTTGCTGATCTACTACTTCTTTGCTCCATCCCTGCGTGTCAAGGAAATATGGGTATGCCTTATTCGGATCGATCTTGGCAACTAGAGCTTTTCGCATGTGTTCGTGGATGAAACCCATAGTGTGCCCGGTCTCATGACGAACTACGCGATGGTACTCAGATTCGGGAGTGCTCATAGAGAACGAGTCTAGGTTCATGGTTGGCTGATCCTTCGCGATGCTGAGAACGTCGATTCCAATATAGGACCAATAGCCGTCACCGGCATTTCTGGCAATGCGAACCTGAGGGTCGGTGGACGATTCGGTAAAGGAAACCTTCGCACTCTGCGCCCATGCATTCATGTGAAGTATGATTCTCGCGCGCAAGTCGGCCGGTGGATTATCCAAGAAGCCGACGGTAAGAGTAACGCCGCCGCTGTGCCAATATTTTGTGGTTAAGGCGGCGATGCGTTGTCTAGTTGGACTGAAACCAGGCATGACCATGGAGAGCTGCTCGACGGCCGCACGATTTACGGGGTTAACTTTGACAGCCATGTCGGCGGCACTAATCCACTGGTCGGTCGGAAGGAGCTTGGGTTTGCATACAATTAGTTGACTCATGTTGAACATCTCCTTTGCGGTGCCATCGGTCAATGGTTCGACCTCCCGCGAGGTCCGATTCCGACGGCAACATATAGACTAAGACGAGAGAATAGAGGAGAATCCTTTTTCTGGATTCTAGGTTGAAAACGGGCGCCACGTGCAGGTTTAAGAAAACTACCCTAGCTCCGCCAGCATAGCTTCCATCTCCGACTGCGCATGCAGGTTGCCGGTGCGGCGGGCGGAGGCGATGCCATCGGTGAGCATCGTCTTCGCATCGGCGATTCTGTCAGCGCGGGCCAGCGTCTGCGCGGCCATGAAATAGCCGGGAGTGTAGTCAGGACTGGCCTTCAGTAAAATGGAAAACTCCGCCAGCGAACGATCAAGATCGCCCTGCTTCGAATATTCCATCGCCAAGCCATAGCGCGCGAAAGTATCGTTGGGGTTCTGCGTGAGGATGTCGTTGAGTGCGGCGATGCGGTCCATAAGTTAATTCTCAGTTAGAAGAGGGTACTACAAGTCGTTGACTGATCACTGGTGCTTCGAGTTGGCTTGCTCCTGCCAGCTAGGTAGAATAAGCATTCTTTAACATCCTTGATCTTCGGAGGCTGCGCGGTGGCGTGTCCGTTTTTTATGCCGATAGAGAAGTTGGAGAACGGCCATTGGTTGCATGCGCAGCGGTTGCCGCTCGGATGCGGATGGAGTGGGCACTGCACCGCCCCCGGACACGAAGGCGCGATTCCGTCGCCGGAAGATTTACGTGACTTCTGCAATCTCGGTTATGCCGACACCTGCGGACGACTGCCCAAAGAGCGCGCCTGGGATTCGGTCCGCTTTGCCGCCCGAACAATCGGCGATGGAAAGAATGCGGCCGGAGCACGCATTCAAGTGCGTTACGTCTGCGAGCGGAGCCATTTGCCCGCGGAGCATGGATTGCTGGAATTTGAGCCATCGACGGCGCATTGCGAGCAGCCGCATTGCGACCACCGTGTACAACGAATGGCCGAGTGCTTTCTGGCCTCGTATGTCGAGAAGCGAAAGCCACAAGAAGCGACGCCGCGAGCCAGCTAAAACGTACTAGCTGACATAGCACAGTAGCAATGGTTATCTGAGAAGGGGTGTCGAATGCAAACGCGAAAGAAAACCGGATCAAATCACCGCCAAACCAAAGCGGTGCAAGTCGAGGTACAAGAGGTACAGGCCGAGATGAACGTCGAGATGAACGACGAAACGCTGTTAGGCCGCCCGGTTCGAAACTCGCAATCGGAGATGGCTGAACTCGTTTTGCCGAACGATGCCAACCCGCTCGGTGCCTTGCTGGGCGGCCGCCTCATGCATTGGATCGATCTCGCAGGGGCAATGGCAGTTCATCGCCACGCGCGAAGCTATGCAGTCACCGCTTCGGTGGATCACATCGACTTCCTGGTTCCCGTCAGGGTCGGGGATCTGGTGATCCTGCGTTCTTCCGTGAACCGAGTTTTTCACACCTCGGCGGAGGTCGGCGTGAAGGTTTTTGTGGAGAATTACATCGCGGATACGGCGCAGCACGTGGCCTCGGCCTACCTGACGTTCGTCGCCATCGATCGGGAAGGGAATCGCTTGCAGATTGCCCCGGTGGTCCCGGAAACAGACGAGCAGCGCCGACGCTATGACGATGCCGGCCGGAGACGCGAAAGCCGGCGTTCGGAATTGGAGCGGCGCCGCAAAGCAAAGAAGTAATCCGCTCGCCGATGTGACCGGGATCACAGCTCACCCTCTACAAAACGGATGAACCAGCGTACCCGCAGCATTGCCTTGTGGGCGTGGCCGCAGCGCGTACAGCCTGGCCATCTACAACACCACCGCAGGACGTCACGGCCTTACCGTCGGTTTCACATGGTGGTCTCTGGGGATGGTTCTCGCCCTCGCATACTTCGTTCTCCTGTTCCGCATGTTTCGCGGCAAAGTGCGGCTGGAAGGGGAAGGCTACTAACCGGGGTTCATGTAGGGACAGCCGCCCCCGTCTGTCCGTCGAGCGAAGCTCGACGCTCTGTTCCTCAAAGGCCGGTCACTATCTCACGCCTGTTGAAGCACGAAACTAAGGGTGTTGAGGGTGCCCCTCTTCTCGCTTCCTTTTGTCTAGTCCCAGGACATGGTTTACAAAGCGTCCCAGGACATCTCTTACACTTTGTTGTTAACTGGGAATCCAGTGCTCGACCATGGTCGAGCACTGGATTCCCAGTTCGATCTCGCGGATCAGGGTAGTGCAGTAATACACTTGCAGGCGTTGTTCTAGCTGCATGACCTGTACCCATTCTCCAGCCAGGCTGTCGCTGATGCTCCAGTTCTTTCCCGCCAGTGTAAGTTTTCCTTGTGAGTCCACTTTCAACACCCGCGCTCCCGCCGGATATTCCCAACGCGGCGGGTTGGCATCATAGCGCCGAACACTGGGACGCCAGCGACTGGCCGGAGTCTGCATGCCCAGCGCCTCATGGGGTCGCACGTGATTGTGCTCCCAACGAAACTGGTCCAGCCACAGTTGTACGTCCGGTACCAGCACTCGCCGCCGCGCCAATGCTCGCTGCAACTCGCCGTGAAACCGCTCTACCTTGCCCTGAGTCTGCGGATGCCTCACTCGGCTCCAGTGCAGCCCGATGCCTTGCCGCATCAGCCACAACGACAGCTTGGTCATCCCGCCCGCACTGTGCACGCTCCACCATGGCGTGCCGTGGTCCATCAGCATCGCCTCCGGCACTCCGTGCTCGCAAAAGGCCGCCACTAGCGGTTCCCGCACTTGCTCGGTGTGCGTGCTCGCCACCGCTTGCAACACAATCAGGTAGCGGCTGTGATCGTCGATCACCGACAGCGGCCCCACTTTCTGATGCCACAGCTTCGGACCTTTGAAGTCCATCTGCCACAGTTCATTCGGCGCGCTGCGCTCGAATCGCTCCACCGCCGGCTCATGACGGTCTACGGGATGCACCAAGTCATGCCGCAGCAGAATGCGATGAATCGTATTACGCCCCAGTTCGATTCCCTCACGCTGCAACAGCACCCGCAGCTTGCGTGATCCCCAGTCTGGATAGCGCTGCCGCAACTCCACCACCCGCTGCTCTACCTTCTCGTCCGTTCGTCGCGGACTGTGCTGCGGCCGCTGGCTGCGCTCCGCGATCGCTGCTACTCCGCCCTGACGATACCGTTTCAGCCACTCATAGCCCACCGGCCGCGAGATCCCGAACTCCCGGCACAACTCCGCCAGCGTTTTCCCCCGCCGATACGCCGCCACCACAAACCTTACCCGCTGCTCTCGCACATCCATCGTCTTCCAAGGCATCTTTCTCCCTCGCCCGCTTCGCGGACGAGCGGAGTGTAAGAGATGTCTTGGGACACCCTGTAAAGAATGTCATGGGACTGAACACTTCCTTTGCGAGAAGTGGGATACTCCTCCGCGGCCGAGTCACCGATAACTGCAGGGAGCAACACAACTCCCAGGTCTCGCAAAAGCAGCGAGACCTGGGGCACCCTGCCACATAAGCATCGTCATTCCTCTGTATAATCAAGGGTTATCCATCCCGATTAATTCTTGGAGTGTGATCCCTTGAACGCACATATGCCGTCTCATCCCGGGCAAGCCGCGCCGGGGCCGCAACCATTGCCCGGAGTCGATGCCATTATCGCCGTCGGCTCCGGCAAGGGAGGTGTTGGTAAAACCACGCTATCGGTGAACCTGGCGGTCGCACTGGCCAAGATGGGCCACAAGGTTGGCCTGCTCGATGCCGATGTCTATGGGCCGAACGTCCCGCTGATGTTGGGAGTGAACGCGCAGCCAAAAATGGCGGGAGAAAACCGCATTGAGCCGCTGCAAGCCTTTGGGCTGAAGGTGATTTCGGTTGGCTTTCTCAATCCTGGCGACAAGCCGATTATCTGGCGCGGTCCTATGCTGCATCAGATCGTGAAGCAGTTCCTGGGCATGGTTGAGTGGGGTCTGCTCGATTACATGATCGTCGATCTCCCGCCCGGAACCGGCGATATCGCGCTGTCTCTGGTGCAGACGGTGCCGCTTACGGGAGCCGTCGTGGTTTCGACTCCCTCTGACGTTTCCTTGCAGGACGCTCGCAAAGCCATCGAAATGTTTCGCCAGATGAAAGTTGACCTGGTGGGCGTGGTCGAGAACATGAGCTTTTTTACCTGCCCACATTGCAATCATGAGATCGACATTTTCTCGCGCGGCGGCGCGGAGAACATGGCAAAGCAGTTTGGCGTTTCGTTCCTCGGAAGCATTGAACTCGACCCCGAAGTCCGCAAGTCCGGCGACGGCGGCAAGCCGATTGTGCTGGAGGGCGAAAATTCGCCGCACGCCAAGTCGATCTACGAGTTTGCGCGGCGGGTCGTGGCGCGCGTGGGTGAGATCAAGGCTACCGAGTCGGCCAGCGTGATTCAGATTCAGTAATCAAGGTTCAAGCATAGACCTTGACGCTCTCTTCAGTGTTCTTTCTCAAGAACAACAATCGGAGGACCTTGGTCATCGCCGTTCCAGTTTGAGGCAAAATAGCAGTAACCGTTCGGAAAGTCTTCGAGGCGCGCCCCTGACTCACCCAAATGAGGCTTCGCCTCTTCCTTCCAGAACCGATAGCAATCACCTAGTGGAATCCAAAAGGGTGACACGCCAACGTCGACCACAACGAATTGAACAGGTCCAGCTCGGAGCAAGGAAGTGATGCCACCTTCGGTGAGCGAAGCGCCCCGCGACGTGGTTGTGAATCCGTTATCTCGCCAAAGCTCTCCTAGGGGCAGGCGCGTCACGATTTTATGGGCGGCATCCATCGGTTTCCGGAGATCGGTGATTGTAGCTTACTAAGGAACGAATCTCGATAGTCGCCAGCACGAGTCGGGTTCGCAACGCTCCAGGACCAACTCCGCCATCCTCTCCCCCAGCGCCGGCCCATGCTTAAACCCGTGCCCAGAGCCTCCCCCCAGCAGCCAGACGTTACTCAGCCGTGGATGCCGATCCATGACGAAGTGGCTGTCGGAAGTCTGCTCGTATTGGCAGACTCGCGTCTCGATCAGCGGCGCATCCTTCATCGCCGGAAAACGGAACGCGAGATATTCGCGAACCCGCTTCAGCGTTGCCTGGCTGACAACTCGCTCACCATCCGTGGGATCGAACGCGTGACCGCGTGTATCGTCGGCCACTTTGAAGCCGCGCCGGTCGCTGCCCGGAATGCCGTAGAAAAAATGTCCGCCATGGTCTTCAGATAAATGATCTCCCCACACCGGAAGGTGCGCGTCGGTGAAGCGAAAATCTCCGGCGGGCGGTCCAAAGAAAAAAATATCCTGCTTCGTCGGGCGAATGATCTCGCCAAGAGTAAGTGGGAATAACTTTCCCAGCCAGGGTCCACAAGCGAAGACGCAGTGATCGGCCTTAAGCCGCGAACCATCGGAGAGAGTCAAGCCGCGAAGAGGCTGGTCTTCCAAACCATCGGGCAAAACCGCCACTTGCCGATACGCACCGCCCGCGCCGACGAAGGCATCGACCACAGCTTGGCAACTCGCGCGGGCGTCGAGATACCCACACTGTGGCTCGAAGATTCCCCAGCGCACATCCGAAAAATTGACCTGCGGCCAGCGCTTCTCCATCTTCGCAGTAGAAAGCTCCTCAAACTTCACCCGGGCTGCGCGAAGCATTGCGAGCGAGCCGCGCTCATAGCCATCGTCGCGGCTGCTGACCATCCAAAGAACGCCACTGTGATGCAAAAACTGCTTCTTCCATCGCCGTTCATATTTCTCCCACAGTTCAAGGGCGCGCGCGGCGAGCCTGCTATAAGGCTGGTCGGGGCCATAGGTAGCGCGCATGATGCGCGTTTCTCCACCGGAAGACGCTCGCGAATTGCCCGGACCCCAGGCGTCGAGCAGTGTCACCCGAGCGCCGCACTCAAGCAGATGCAGCGCGGTCCAGCCCCCGAAGGCCCCAGCTCCTACGACGGCGATGTGCGGGTTTAACTTCATAGGAAATTTCGCATCACGAGAGTTGCGCATCACGAAAGTCGAAGGATACGCGTAGAGGCTCACACAGGGGAAGTTGCAAGTCTGGATTCGAACTGCATGTCAAGAGGGATTTTTGTGGACACCCTGACTGCTTGAACGCACGGCACGCAGCTCCGTCATGAGCCGCTCGCCCTTGGGAGTAAATGTCCAGAAAAGTCCCATTCCACCTGATATCGTTTGGGTATAATCAATGTTCACCAACCCCAGCGTCTTCAACTGAACGCCGACGGTCTGAAAATCCTGATCGTCTAGACTCGCATTCCGGAGGTCGCCATCTACGCGTGCCTCGGCGAATAAAGCGGACAAGAGAACTTCCTTAACCGATGCGGCAGATGGATGTTGTAACAAATAGGGCGAAATATACGCAAAGACTCTGCGCCACGGCGTCTTGACGGTCCAGTTTCGCTCATCGTGGGAAGAATTGTTCCAATACTTGCCCCTTAGCTTGGTTTCCTCATCGAGCCCAGCTAAGTCGTCCAATGCAGGAGGGGAAGTAAGTTTATTCACTTGCGCCTGGTATGCTCCCACCGCCCGTTGCAACCTTACATTTTCCTTCCGAACGTCGTTAATTTCGCTGAGCACCTCTATGTTCGCTGCCTTGTCAGCTCTCACCCACCCAATAGCCGGAGATGCATTCATTACGCGAGACAGGTTGATCGACACTAGACCGGGCAGCTCTGCCGGGTTCTTCCAAAATTTCACCAAGCGTCCAGTGGATACCTTGTCCCTAAACCTTTGTAACTTTTGCCTGGCCGCCGGTTCTTTCTCCGATTTTCCTAGGGGTATCTCATCGGGATTTTCGTGAAGTAGAGCAATAACCTTCAGGCCTTTCTCAACGGCGTAATCGTATTCCTGCTCCGTATAGCTGACTCCACTTTCGTCGACCGATCCATACCTTCCCCCGATGATAAGAAGGTAGTAATCGCAGTCGTCGATCACTCGCTTGATGAAAGCTAGCTGCTCCTCGTCCGCCGCTGGGAAAAGCTCCATCCCCGCTGGAATGCAATTTGCCTCCATAACGGTTCGTATAACAGCTTGTCTTTCATCTTTGAGGTCAGCGTATGTTGAGCTGACGAAAACTTGATAGCGCTTGTCCATCCTCAGAAGATTAGTTTCCCTTCAGGTCATAGTCTACTGCCAAAGGGAGGGCCTCGGAGCACTGTGAAATCGCAGCAACATGCGTCTAGGTCGATGCTAGGATCCTGCGTCTGGGCGAAGAGAAAACAAGCCGACGAAGAGAAGCCCTGCAAAAGGGGTTCGTCACCCCAACCCTGCTTTCGTAGCACATCTTTGCCACTGCAGTGGCCCGGTACGGCCCTTGACAGGAACCGGAGGCGTTCCTAAAATCCGAACAGGGAACGCCCTTTGCGTCCGAATCTAAGTTTCTGCATCTAAAATACTTAGCTGTGAGCAAAATGCCCTCTGACCCCAATATTGGCAAACGGGAGCGCGAAGTCTTGACCGCGATCGTGGAGACCTTCATTTCCACGGGCGAGCCAGTGGGTTCGCGGACGCTATCGCGCTCGAATCGCGAGGGGCTGAGTCCGGCGACGATTCGCAACGTGATGGCCGATCTCTCCGATGCTGGGTTCCTGGAGCAGACACATTCCTCCTCAGGCCGTGTGCCAACCCCTGAGGCTTACCGTTATTACGTCGAGCAGATCTCCGGAACCGCCCAGCTGGCGCCGCAGGAAGCCAGCATGATTTCCGACTCGCTGGCAGGCATTAGCGATGTGCAGGAGTTCATGGAGCGGACCTCGCATGTACTGTCTTTGATTTCGCGCAATGTGGGTGTCGCTGTCGCCACCAGCGGCGCTAAGAATGCGCTCGAGCATGTTTACTTCTCACGGCTCACCGATCAGAAGGTCCTCGCAGTGTTGGTGACGCGTTCGGGTTTGGTGCGCGATCGCGTGCTGCGCCTCGATCTGCCGCAGGCCGAGCTCGATCTTGCCGCGCGCTACATCAACGAGAACTTTCGTGGATGGACTATGGAATCGATGCGCACCGAACTGGCTCGCCGCATCGAGCAGGAGCGCAGCGAATATGACCGGCTGATGAATTCGATTGAGCAGCTTTACAAGCAGGGCGCGCTCGCGTCAGAAACCGGCACGCAGGTTGTTTTTGTTGAAGGCGCTGCCAACTTGGTGACCGGCCAGGAAGACCGCAAGCGTCTGCAGGAGATGTTGCAGACCCTCGGCGAAAAAGAAAAAGTAGCGCAGCTCCTCGGAGCCTATCTTGACGCCAAGCAGGAGGCGGTGCGGGTGGTGATTGGTCTCGATGACACCCTGCCTTCGATGCAAAACTTCGTGCTGATCGGCGCGCCGGCGCGCTCGGGCAGCGACATGGTCGGATCGTTGGCCGTGATCGGTCCCACGCGCATGGACTACCAGCACACGATTACCGCGGTTTCTTATATCGCGCGCCTCTTCGACAAAATCTTGAACGAATCGGAGTAATGAAAGTTGTTTATGGGGAAAGCAAACGGCAGATCAGAAGTTGGATCAGAAGCAGAAAAGTCCACGCTGGATTTGGAGCGTGAACTTCCCGCGTCCGGTGACGCCAACGACGGACCCCAGATCTCAGGAGGCGCAGTGAGTGGTAGCGCGTCCAGCTCGGAAACAGAATTAGAAAAGCTGAAGGCCGAGCGCGACTCGCTGCTCGACCGGTTGGCGCGCCAGCAGGCAGAGTTCGACAACGCTCGCAAGCGTACGGTCAGGGAGCAGCAGGAGTTCCGCGAGTACGCGGCCGCGGATGCGCTCAAGTCGCTGTTGCCGGTAGTCGACAGTCTGGATCGTGCTCTGCAGGTAAAGTCCGATGCGGAGGAGTTCCGCAACGGCGTCGACCTGATTTACAAGCAGCTGCAAACTGCGCTGGCCAAGCTTTCGGTGCATCCCATCGCGTCGAAGGGCGAGCCCTTCGATCCGCATTATCATGAGGCCATCGAAATGGTGGAAACCACCGAAGCGCCGGATCACCATGTTGTGGAAGAGTTGCAGCGTGGCTACAAGTACAAGGATCGCCTGCTGCGGCCTGCCATGGTTAAAGTGGCGAGGAATCCCGGGCATTAAGTCTTCAATCCAGATTCGTCCTCTGATTCGGGTCTTAACGATTTCTAACTGAGATTTTCACCTGGGATTTGAAACTGAATTGTTAAAGTTGGATTGCTAAAGCTGAATTGCTAGATAACGAGAGGTTCTTATTCTGACCACGAACGCAAAACGCGATTATTACGAAGTGCTGGGCGTCAGCCGCACGGTAACTGAAGTAGAACTCAAGAGCGCTTACCGCAAGCTCGCCATGCAGTGGCATCCCGATCGGAATCCGAACAATCCCGACGCGGAAGAGAAGTTCAAAGAAGTCACCGAGGCCTACGCTATCCTGGCCGACACGGACAAACGCTCTCTCTACGACCGCTACGGCCACGCTGGAGTCGGTGGTCCCGGTGGTGGTGGCGCAGGTTTCGACGCCACGGTCTTCCAGGACTTCGGAGAAATCTTCGGCGAGTTCTTTGGTTTTGGAGACGCTTTCGGAGGCGGAGGCGGACGCCGTCGCAGTCGGGTGCAGCGCGGCGCGGATCTACGCGAAGACCTGACGATCGAGTTCGAACAAGCTGCGTTCGGCACCGAGACGCGCGTCACCGTGCGCCGTCACGAAACCTGTGAAGACTGCCGGGGCTCAGGCGCTGCGCCAGGAAAAAGCCCCACGGCATGCCGATCGTGCCAGGGCCGCGGCCAAGTGCGGTATCAGCAAGGCTTCTTCAGCATCGCGCGCACCTGTCCCACTTGTCAGGGAACTGGCAACGTCATCACCGATCCCTGCCCAAAGTGCAAAGGCGAGGGGCGTATGCTGCGGCAGCGCTCGGTCGATGCGAAGATTCCCGCGGGCGTCGAAGACGGCACGCGCATTCGCTTTACCGGCGGTGGCGAAGCGGGAGCTTTTGGCGGCCCGGCCGGCGATCTCTATCTTGTGCTCCACGTGAAGGAGCACCCGTTTTTTATCAGGGAAGGCAACGATCTGCACTGCGCGGTCCCGCTCTCGGTGACGCAAGCCGCGATGGGTGCGGAGATCAAAGTGCCCACTCTCGATGGCGAGCACGCGCTCAAGATTCCCGATGGCACGCAGCCCGGCACTACTTTTCGCATCCGCAACAAAGGCATGCCTGTCCTGAACGGCCATGGCAAAGGCGATCTTTACGTGGAAGTCCGTGTGCAGATTCCGTCCAAGCTGAGCAAGCGCCAGAAAGAGTTGCTGCAAGAACTCGAGGCCACCACGAAAGTAGACAATCAGCCGCTGATGCGCTCGCTGCTAGGTAAAGTAAAAGAAATGTTCGGCTAGTAGCGACGTAAGATTTCTGAGATTAAGGATTTCCACACCATTCGTACCAAAATTTGTGCTTTAAGATTCGCACTAATGCTTCGTCGCGATTAACGCTTCGTATCAGGGTATGCCTTCAGGCATACCGTAACCGCCATACCTCAATCGCGCCTTCAGGCGCTGCTATTCTCATTCCATGACACGCCGTCGTTGGATTGCCGACGAATCCTCGGGGAATGACGCGGCCTTGGTCGGCGCTCACGCCGATCACCTGATCCGCGTCTTGCGCGCCCGCGTGGGGCAGGATTTCGACATCGCAACCGGCGCGGTCGTACGCCGCGGCCGAATCACGTCCTTGACAAACGACCGCGTCGAGTTTGAACTAGCCGAAGAGATTTCCAGCTCCGGATTGCCGCAGATCACCTTGCTTCTGGCGATTTTCAAATTCGACCGCATGGAGTGGGTGATCGAGAAGTGCACCGAGCTTGGTGTCTCGCGAATTATTCCCGTGATCGCGCGCCGCACCGACGCTCATCTGGCCACAGCCTCGGCGAAGCGAGTCGAGCGCTGGCAGCGCATCGCGCGCCAGGCGTCCGAACAGTCTCGCCGCACCTCTCCACCAGAGATCGCCACCCCCATCAAGCTTTCGGAGTCCTTGAGCTTCTTAGAGTCCACGCGGATCGTGCTCGCGGAATCGGAAGACCAGACCTCGCTGCGCGATGCCCTGATTTCCCACATGGCTGACGACGGTGCCAAAGACGCCCAATTCGTTCTGGCGATTGGTCCGGAAGGCGGCTGGACTGAAGACGAACTTGCCGCCTTTCAACAATCCGGATGGATTTCCGCTTCGCTCGGCAACACAATCCTCCGCGCCGAAACTGCCGCAATCGCCGCCACCGCCATTGTTGCCTCCATGCTTTCCGCACTTTGACGATTAAGTGATCGAAACCTTTCTCGGCTGCAACCACACTCACGTAGGGACAGCCGCCCTCGGCTGTCCTTCGAGCGCAGCTCGACTCTTTTCTTCACAATCACTTCCTCGAACAGAATGATATTCTGACCTCGGATGTCTCCTTCCAAACTAAAATCGCGCCCGTTTGCTCCCGACGATCGCCAGCGTGAAGCCATTGAACATCTTGCCGGCCCCATGCTGGTCGTGGCCGGCGCCGGCACCGGTAAAACGTCTGTCCTAATTCACCGCATCGCTCGGCTGGTGCAGCAGCAGCACGCGCAGCCCACTGAGGTTCTGGCCCTCACCTACACTGTGGCCGCTGCCAAAGAAATGCGGGATCGAGTCAGCGCGCTGCTCGGCAACGAGATAAATTCTTCGACATTCCACGACTACTGTCTCGACATCCTGAAGCGCGCTGGGCAATCCTTCGGCGTCCTCGATGAAAAAGACTTGTGGATCTTTCTACGCAAAAGAGTCCGTGACCTTCGCCTGCAACATTACATCCGCGCGGCCAACACTGGACAATTCCTCAACGACCTGCTCGGTTTTCTCAGCCGCTGTCACGACGAGTTGGTGACGCCCGAAAGATATGCCGAATACGTTTCGCGCCTGGAGCGAGGCGAGCTGTCGGTTCCCCGCGTCGCAAAATCAAAAGATCAGTTGAGCGATGACGAAATCATCGCACGCTGTCAGGAAATCGCCCGCGTCTTCGCCACTACCGAAAGCTGGCTGCGCCAGAAAAACCTGGGCACATTCGGCCACATGATCACGCGGGCTCACGAACTACTCGCTAGTGACGCGAACCTGCTGGCCGCGGAGCGGTCTCGAGCCCGCTTCATTCTGGTCGATGAATTTCAGGACGCGAACTTCGCCCAGATCAAGGTGCTTGCGGCTCTGGCCGGCGACGCCGGAAACGTCTTTGCCGTCGGAGATCCCGATCAAGCCATTTACCGCTTCCGTGGCGCATCCAGCGCCGCCTTTCACATATTCCGCCGGCATTTTCCTAACACAAAGCTGGTTGTGCTCGGCAAGAATCGGCGCTCCACCAGTCCAATTCTTCAGTACGCCTTTGCCGTGGTCGATAAGAACCCTCCCGTCTTCGCCGCGGGCGAACCCGCGGCGCTGGCTTACCGCAGAACTCCTCTCGAATCCGCTCGCGAAGAAGAAGCGAGGAGCGAAGGAAAGATGCTGGCCGCATTTCCTGTAGAAGCGGTTTCTTTTGCCGCGAAAGACGCCGAGGCTCCTGACGTTGTCCGCATCATCGAAGACACGCAGCGGCGTTTGCGATGCAAGTGGAAGGATTTCGGTGTGCTCTACCGATCGCACGTTCACCGAGACCAAGTTGTGGAGCAACTGGCCGACCGCGAAATTCCTTTCTCCATCGAAAACATGGACGTGAGCGATACGCCCGAAGTGCGGGATTTATTCGCCTGCGTCGCGGCCGTCGTCGATCTTGGATCGGACCCCAGCCTTTTTCGTGTTGCCGCTCTAGCTCAGTTCGATGTGAATCCCGAACAGTTGCGGGCTGCTCTGCGCGCCATCGCTCAGGAATCGAAAGAAGGAGGCGTCGTTCCTCTGTCATCGGTATTGGATGGAGTCTCTGGCGGCCCGGCGGTGCTCGAAACTATTCGTCAGACAAGAGAGGAAGTCGAACGAAAAAGGGCTAGGGCTCGCGCCGCTCTCGAAATAATCGGAAAACATTTCTGCCTCGATCTCCGTTCCGCAATCCTGCAAGCCGCTCTCAAGTTTGCGGCCGACTGGGAACAAAAGGCGACCACGCAAACCAAAGAACTTGGGGAATGGATCGAATACCTCGACTATTTTCGCCAGGCGGGCGGCGTAATTCCGATGGCTTCAAACGATAACGAGGACGCGGTTCGCCTGATGACGGCGCACGGCGCCAAGGGTCTCGAGTTCTCTCACGTTTTCATTCTCCGCGCAACCCGCGGATCGTTCCCTGCCAGTTATCGTGAGACCTTAGTCGAGTTCCCCTGCGAGCTTCGCGATCCCGATTCGGCCGCGGGTGGGGATGACAAAATCTTCCACGATCAAGAAGAGCGCCGTCTTTTTTACGTCGCCATGACTCGCGCCAAAGATTCGCTGCACATTTACGGGAAGCAGGGAATCGGCCGCGACAAAACTCCTGCCGGCTTCATGCGCGAGCTACTCTGCAACGCTGCGCTGCATCCCTGGCTCAGGGTGCGAGCCGCGCTGCCCTCCCAGCCCGAGCTGATCGAGATTGCCGCGGCAGCCGATGACGCCTACCCCCAGGGTTCTCATTTGCTCGCGTGGCTTGCCCTGCCCGCCATCGAAGGCTTGGAGACGCGGTTGAGCGCAACCGCAGTCGAGACCTACGAGACTTGTCCTTTGCAGTTTAAGTTTGAACGCGAGTGGAAGTTGTCTCGGCAGATTCATGCCGCCGCGCAGTATGGTGCCGCCATTCATCGCGTGCTTCGCACTTATTATGATTCCATCCGTCTGAGTCGAGTAAAGTCCGACGAAGAGTTGCTGCAGCTTTTTCGGGATGATCTGGCTGCCTCCGGAATTCAGGACGAATATCAGCGCGAGTTGTATCTGAAGCAAGGGTTGGAGCAGCTCCGCGATTTCCTTGCCGGCACGCGCTCGTCTGCCGCAGCGGGAGTTTCGCACAGGGAAGTCCTACACACGGAAGAGTGGTTCGACATAAGGATCGCCGGAACCAAAGTTGCAGGTCGCATCGATCGAATCGATCTCGCACCCGAT
Organism: uncultured Acidobacteriaceae bacterium; assembly: GCA_963771965.1. Taxonomy (GTDB): domain Bacteria; phylum Acidobacteriota; class Terriglobia; order Terriglobales; family Acidobacteriaceae; genus Sulfotelmatobacter. The sequence continues at coordinate 640,492 of CAVYVM010000009.1, read as the reverse complement.
GGCACGGTCGCGGTCGTCGACTACAAAACGGGAAAGGCTCGCTCGCAGGAGGACGCCGACGACAGCCTGCAGCTATCGATTTACGCTATGGCCGCGCACGAGAAGTGGGGATACAACGTAGGTCAGTTAATCTTTCACAATCTGGAAGGCAATGTCCCGGTTGTCTCGAAGCGTTCGGAGTTTCAACTAAAAGAGGCGCGAGAGCGAGTGCTGGCTGTTGCCCGCGGAATCGCAGACGGCAACTTCGACGCGAAGATCGACTACCATTGCAACTTCTGCGCCTTTCGTGGACTGTGCCCCGAGCGAGAGAAGCGAGTGCCGAATCTTACGAAAAGTGCCGCGAGGCATCGAACTAAAATAGAAGAGAGCACTGAGCGCCGCCGAAACCAAATCTTCCGCACAAAAACTTAGGGGACGCTTTTGGCGTCCCCTTTTGACTCGTACAGACTTTCTTAATGCTTCTTTTTCTTCTTTGCCTTTTTCTTGGTTGCCATTGGTTCTATTCTCCCTTCCATTGTTCATGGAAAAATCTGCAACGATCAATTGTTGCAACTATTTGATTGTATAGAGTTCATTCAAAATGAAGTCAAGAAAAAAATGCATGAGGTGTAGCGTGCGGTGGTGTACCAAAGTTACTGGTGGTTGAGAGTGAACGAAGAATTTTCATCGTCATCGCATCCGAAGACATGATTCGCGTGCAATCTTCGATGTGAACAAGCAAGAAAAAGCAATCGACAAACCTGCGCCTGCTTACGTGTTCAACCTCAGTTCGAAAGCGAGCGCCGAACACTACCATCGCAGAAGTTCATCATTTCAGCTCGCTGCTGCATCTATAATGGCAGTTGCGAAATCTTCGCGGGAGCATGATCAATGGCGGCTTTCGACGATGTTGTCATCATCTCTGGTTGTCGTACACCGGTGGGAAAATTCCAGGGCAGTCTAGCTGATTTCAGCGCTCCGAAGCTGGGCGCGATCGTGGTGCGCGAAGCGGTGAAGCGCGCAAGCCTCAACTCCGATCAAGTCGAGGAATGCATCATGGGCAACGTGCTTCCCGCCGGACTTGGACAAAATCCTGCGCGCCAGGCGGCAATCTTCGGAGGATTGTCTCCCGCAACAGGTGCCATGACAATCAACAAAGTTTGTGGCTCAGGATTGAAAGCAGTCGCTCTCGCGGCGCAAGCAGTGCAAACCGGAAACAGTTCCATCGTGGTCGCGGGCGGCATGGAATCCATGACCAACGCTCCTTACCTGCTGCCACAAGCGCGCAAGGGATATCGCCTTGGCAATGGCCAGGTCATCGACTCCATGGTGCACGACGGCCTGTGGGACATTTACAACGACTATCACATGGGCATCACCGGCGAGAACGTTGCCGAAAAATACGGCATCACCCGCGAAGAGCAGGATGAGTTCGCCGTCCACTCGCATCGCAAGGCGGTCGCTGCCATGAAAGAGTGCCGCTTCAAGTCTCAAATAGTTCCAGTTGAGATTCCCGCGAAGAAGAAAGGCGAGCCTCCGGTGCTCTTCGAGAAAGATGAGTTGCCGCGTGAGGATACGACCATCGAAACTCTCCGCGCTCTAAAGCCCGCTTTCAAAAAAGATGGAACTGTCACAGCCGGCAACGCTCCCGGGGTTAACGACGGGGCCGCGGCCGTAGTCGTGACCAGTGCGAAGCGCGCGAAAGAACTCGGTGTGCAACCGATGGTTCGCATCGTTGCGCAGGCCACCAGTGGCGTCGAACCGAAGTGGGTGATGATGGCCCCGGTCGATGCCGTGCGAAAAATCTGGGAGAAAACCGGCTGGAAAGCTGACGACGTCGACCTCTACGAACTTAACGAAGCTTTCTCTGTACAGGCGCTGGGCGTGATGCGAGAACTGGGCCTCGATCCTCACAAGGTGAACGTGAATGGTGGCGCAGTTGCCATCGGACATCCCATCGGAGCGAGCGGCGCACGCGTGCTCGTGACGCTGATCTACGAAATGATTCGGCGCGACATGAAGCGGGGAATCGCCGCTTTATGTCTTGGTGGAGGCAATGCCGTTGCGATGGCTGTAGAAAGAGACTAACTAGCTCGCTGTCGCCACCGCTGCCCGCAGCGTAACCGTAAACACCGCTCCGCCTCCGGGCGCATTCGCGGCTTCGATGGTGCCGTTGTGCTCCTTCATCACCGACTTGCAGATGCTCAGCCCAAGCCCAGTCCCCCGCCCTGGACGCTTCGTCGTATAGAACGGATCGAAGATGCTGGCCAACGTCTCGTTCGGAATTCCCGCCCCGTCGTCTTGAAAGCTCGCCCAGACTGTGTCCACGCCCTGTCCCAGCCGGATTCGTAACGTCCCGCGATCGCGGGCCTCGCGAATCGCGTGCTCCGCGTTCAGGATCAAATTCAAAAACACCTGCATCAGTTGGTGAGGATCGCCCTCGGCGTAAGGCAGTCCGGGCTCGCGAAGAAAGTCCACCGTGATGCTGTTTTTCCTCAGCGAGTAAGCATGCAAGTTGAGCGTGCGGTCCACGATCTCTACGAGGTTCACGCGAGTCTTCCCCGGCGCGGGCGGCGTCGCAAAATAGGTGAGGTTGTGAACAATTTCAGACGCGCGGCGTGCCTGCTGCTGCAGTATTGCGACTTGCTTGCGCGCTGAGTCCGTGGTCTGGCTATCCTGCAAGAGTTCGCTGACCCCCAGAATGCTGGTCAGCGGATTGTTCAACTCGTGGGCCACTCCGCCGATCATCGCTCCCATGGCGGCCAAACGCTCGCTCTGCACAATCTGCTGCTCGAGTTTTTTCTCGGTGGTGATGTCGCGAACGGAAATGATCACGCCGCCCGGTTTGGAATCCGCGTCGAACAACTGGCTGGCCGAGGCTCGCATCGTGCGCCAGCTTCCATCGCGATGCTTCGCACCATATTCCGACGATCCGAAGGCCCGGTCGCCGGAAACCACATCGTGGTACAGCGCCGCCAGCTCCGGCGAGTGATCCTCCGTCTCCGAGATCTTCTTCCCCATCAGATCCTCGGGTGCATATCCCAGCAAGTCGCGCACTCTTGAGCTCACGAATGTGTAACGCTCTTGCAGATCGACGACGAGAATGAGGTCGGGAAAACTTTCCAGCAAATACCGGCGAAATTCCTCCTGCTGCATCACCTGCCGTTCGAGTTTCCGCCGTTCCGTGACGTCGATCAGCGTGCCCTGGTAGCGGATCAGCTTTCCCGCAGCATCCCACACCGCGCGCGACGATTCTAGAAATACTGCGGCGCTCCCATCCTTTTTTCGCAGCGTAATCTCGCGAGCTCTCACTTGCCCGCCATCGTCAGCGGCCCGCCCCAGCACAGGCGCTGCTGCGGGGTCCACGTTCAACTTGCTGGCATCCAACCCCAGCAATTCTTCTTTCGTCGCATATCCCAGAATCTTCACCAGCGCCGGATTCGCATCCAGCAGTCGGCCCTCCGGCGTGCTGAAGTAAGCGCCCTCTTGCAGCGTCTCAAAGAGTTCGGTAAACCGCATCTCCTTCTCATGCTGTCCCGTCACATCCCGGCCCAGCACGCTGACCCCGACCACTTCATCGCTCTTCACAATCGCGTTGAGCACACAATCGAAGTACCGCGGCCTCGAATCGTCTTTCAGCCGCAACCGCACCGTTCCGGTCCAGTGCCTTCTCTCCAGAAAGCGGGCCAGCCCCGCCTCTACGCTGTTCCGCGTCGGCTCCTCGATAAAATCGAAAAACTTGTGCCCGATAATCGATGTATAGGGTTGTCCCACGAGGTCGGCGACACTCTTGTTTACGGTGCGCAGAGTGCCATCCAAAGATACGGCGCACGCGGCATCCTCAAAGGAATCGATCAGCTCCTTGAAGCTGCGCTGGGAGCGGGCGATCATCTGGTTGAGTTGGTCGAGTTGCTGCTCCGATGGGGTCGCGCCTACGTGCTCCTGCAAGTCCTGCAGCAACACCTTGAGTTCGCCGACCTCCCGCCGTCGTCCGTAGGCATACACCGCAAGAAGAACGGACAAAGCGAGCACGCCCAACGCCACAGGGCCCAGGTGGTAGGGCAAAGTTTTCAGTTGTTCCCAGGCGAAGTAGGCAAACCCGGTCGCCAGCAACACCATGAACAAAAGAATCAGTCGCCAAAGCTGAGATTCTTCGCGCTCCAGATTTTGCGGAGGCCGGGAGGGCCGAGGTGCGCCGGAAGAAGCCTGGCTCATGAGAAAAATTACCTTACGCGTGAGTATCGAGCGGGGACCCGTCGCAACTAGATCATCGTAAACGTATAGCCGGAGCGGAACAACTCTTGTTGTTGGACAGTCTGGTTACTCTAGGTCCATCACGGACAGGTCGGGTTGGCAGTGGTGCGGTTTGGCTTCTTACCCTGCGTTGTCATCCTGAGCGTAGCCGTTTTTCAGGCGAAGCGAAGGATCTCCCGCTTGACCGGCCCGGCGCGCAAGCCAAATTGCACCACCATCGAAATTCAAAACCTTAGGAAATTCAAAACCTTAGGAAATTCAAAACCTTAGGAAATTCAAAACCTTAGGAAATTCAAAACCTTAAGAAACCCAACTTAGATGGCTTCTCGAGGAAAACATCGGACCGTGAAGCATACAAAAAAACACCAGGTTCGATCGTGCAGGTGTATCCGCGGCTGCCAGTTCCAGTGAAAATGCGCAGCGTTTTAACTTCGTGCAAATTGACGTTTACACGTCGCAGTATTGGCTTCAGTCCCCGTGATTGTTGTTCGTGCCTCGGGAGCGGCTTTTCCACAAGCCCTGATAAGCTGGTTACACTTTTCACCTATCCACAGGCCACCCGTGACATCCATCACAGCCTAAAACTTCACCCGACGCGTACCGTAGCTACATTCCGGCATCAGGCCTTGGTGTGCCCTCGACGGCACAGAGAAGCAAGACTGTCTCGTCCGGAGCGCTCATGCTCTACAAGACCCTCAGCGCCGCAGTCTACGGCATCGACGCCAACATTATTCAAGTGGAGGTTGACTGCTCCGGCATAAAGACCGACCAGGACCACTTCCACACCGTCGGCTTGCCCGATGCCGCGGTGCGCGAAAGCCGCGACCGCGTCCGAGCCGCGCTGAAGAACTGCGGCTACGATATTCCGCCCACGTACATCACCATCAACCTTGCACCCGCCGACATTAAGAAAGAAGGTTCTGGATTTGATCTCCCCATGGCGCTCGGCATCGTCGGCGCCTACGGCGGCCTTACGCAGAAGACCATTGAGGACTGCCTGTTCATTGGTGAGCTATCTCTCGACGGCGGGGTTCGCGGCATTCGCGGCACGCTGCCGATTGCACTCGAAGCCTGTACCCGAAAGATTTCAAAGCTAGTCGTTCCCGAGGCCAACGCCCGCGAAGCCGCCATGGTGGGCGGCGTCGACGTCTACCCCGTGCGCTCGCTGCTCGACGTGATCCACTTCGTGAATTCGGGTAACGGCATCGTCCCACTCAAAGCCGATGGCGATGCGCTACTAAAGCAGTCGCAGGAGTTCTTCGTCGACTTCAAGGACGTTCGCGGCCAGCAAACCGCCAAACGCGCCATCGAAATCTCTTGCGCCGGTGGCCACAACATTCTCATGATCGGCCCGCCCGGCTCAGGCAAAACCATGCTCGCCAAGCGCATGCCTACCATTTTGCCTCCACTCACCTTCGAAGAGGCGCTCGAGACCACCAAGATTCACAGTGTCGCCGGAGTGCTCGACCCCGGCAGCGGCTTGGTTGGTAAGCGCCCTTACCGCTCGCCGCATCACACCATCTCCGATGCCGGCCTGATCGGCGGAGGCGTAGTCCCGCGGCCCGGCGAAGTCTCGCTCTCTCACAACGGATTGCTTTTTCTCGACGAACTGCCGGAATTTCCCCGCAACGTTCTCGAAGTCTTGCGCCAGCCGCTCGAGGATGGCACCGTCACCATTTCCCGCGCAGCCATGTCGCTCACCTTTCCTGCGCGCTTCATGCTGGCAGCAGCCATGAATCCCTGAGGTTGTGTTGCCTACCTGTCATGATTTCAGCGGAGGATGGCAAGTAACAGAGATTGATCGCGACATCCTCTTTGCCGATCACGATCTTTTCCGTAATGTTTTCAATTATTTTCCGCTTTTCTGACTGCTCAAGTTGGAGCCAGCGGGAGTAGATGTCCTTGGCTTCGGCGAGAATCTCATCGCTTGCCAGGTATTGGACTTTGAGGAAGTCGATCTCTGCTTGCAGGTGGGGCATCTGATCGGCAAACTGCTTCTGGCGTTCTTCGAGGGGATGGTACCGTGCTCCGAATCCATCCCGGCTGATTTCGTCTGCTATATAAAGGTGGTAGAGCTTGTCCATCTCGCGTTTGGTCTTCTGCGCTTCCGTCTCCAGGGCATCGAGCAATTCCTGCTTTTCCTTGATGGTTCCGTCGGCTTGTTGCAGGTACGCGGTGATGTCAGACGCCGAAAAGAAGAACGATTTAAGTTGTTCGTGGAAGACGGCTTCGAGGTCCGTCACCGGAATTTTATTTCGGCAGCGATAGCAAATGTACTTCGGCGAATTTGAAGGCACATACATTTTCTGGCCGCAGGTGCAAAAGGCAAGTCCGGCGAAGAGATGCACGGGCTTCCGGGCGGGCCGCTTTCCGTTGCTCCGATCAAGGAGGATTTGATTGCACTGCTCCCAGAGTTCCTGCGCGACGATGGGTTCGACCGCCGTGAGCACCCACTCGGACTCCGGTTTTATGACCCAGCGTTTGTTGTCGCCGAGGCTCTTCGTGTAGTTGGCTCGCCGTTCGCCCTTCGCCGTGGGATCGCGGAGCAGGCGTTCCACCGTCGTATCCGAAAATCGAGCGCCCGTGCGCGTGCGATGTCCCGCGTCGTTCAGGAGCCGCGCAACGGTCTTTTTCCGCTGATGCTGGAGGAAGAGTTCATAGATCAGCTTCCGGACTGGTGCTTCTTCGGGATGCGGGACGAGGTGGCGGTCCTTCCACGCGTAGCCGAAGGGAGCCTGTCCTCCCAGCGGCTTTCCGAGCTTCGCGCGGACCGGTACTGACGCGGCGACTCGTTCGGCGATCTCTTCGCGTTCCCACTGCGCCATCGCCGCGATCATTGTGTAGAAGAGCCTCCCAGCGGGGGTCGTCGTGTCGATCGACTCATGGAGCGAAATCAAGTCCGCGTGGTGGACCTGGAAGAGGTCCGCGAATTCGAGGAGTTCCCGCGTGTTCCGGGCGAGCCGGGCAAGTTTGGAGAACACGAGACCGGTGATGTGACCGGAGGCGATGTCCGCAAGCATTCGCTGTGTTTGCGGTGCTCCCATCACCGATTTACCGCTCACGGCTTCAAGGTGGTAGACCTCGCGCACGCGCCAACTCTTCAGTTCCGCGTAATCGCGGGCGCGCTTTTCGTGGTGCTCCGGGCTCTCGCCTCTCGCTTGATCTTCCGTCGAGACGCGAATCCAGATGCCCACAGACTTCGTCCGATTCTCTTCGTGATCGCCTGCGCTCCGCATCGAAACCTCCGTGTTCAGGGTGGGGATGGTACCGCTCTTCGCGCATGAAGGCAAGCACGATAACAGCAATGGAATGAATTACTTATGGTCGCTTTTGAGCTTCTTCAATGCCCCGAGAATGACCTGGGAAATCGCCTGTTTTCTGGCCTTTTGTTCGCCTTCCGCGATCTTCCGGTATTGCACTTTCACCTTATATCCACGCACTGTCTCTTCCCGGCCCGAAGCATAGGCCTCAAGGGTTTCTACAAAATCGAAGAAGTCCTCCGGCGTGAGGACGCGCACCCGTTTGCGTTCCTCTTCTCCCAACCTCCCGTCCACGGTTTCCTTGGCCTTCGCGATTGTTTTGCGGTCTCCGGAGATAAGGACCACATGGCCGAAGCCCGCCGCAAGGCATTTCTGGATGTTGCCGACTTCATGTTCGACGGTCGTCGAAACCGAAATCTCGACTGCGATGGAGTGCCCTTCGCGTTCGAGCGCCACATCGACGGAGCCCATGCCATCAAAGATCTGCTGCTCAATCGTCGCGCGATAACCCTTACTCGTCGCCCACCGCTTGATGAGGTCCTGCAGATACTTATGCTGTGCGCCGCCGTGACCCATGAGAGGCGACGGGGCGGGAACTTCCGCATCGCGCTGCGGTTCGCGCATCGCGGGCGGCTCACTCGCACGCGGAGCGGGAACGCTGCGGAGTATTGCTCGTGCCGGTTCCTCCACCCTTCGCGGTGCTTCTTTCGCAGGTATTTGCGTCGAACCGGGAAGGATCGCTTGGGCGAGAAGCGCTTCCACATCGTCCTTCCGTGCCGCGTAGTGATCGCGCGACAGCGCGATAACGCGGTCCCGACGGAATCGTGCCTTCTCCGGTTCGACGGTGGGGAGCGGGAGCGTTTTCAAGTTGAAGTCATACTCGCTCCGTTCCATCCGGCAAATCGCCTCGCCAACGTCGAGGTTTTGGAGGTCCTTCGCGTCGAAGAACGAGAACCCATCGCATAGTTTCTTCGCGTCGAAGTCACCCAGACGGAAGCACACGCGGGTGTATGGATTCGCAATCACCGAGCTCGCCACGGCGGTGTCCCGGTCCCAGAGCTGGTGCAATTCCTGGTGGGCGAGCATGAGACCCAGATGGTACTTTCGCGCGCCGGAGAGAATCGCGGCGAGCGAAGGCGTCACGAAATTGTGGAACTCGTCGATATAAAGGTAGAAATTCCGCCGCTCCGCCACTGCGACCTGTTGGCGTCCCATCGCGAGCTGGTGGAGCTTTGAGACGAGGAGTGCGCCCAGGAGGTGTGCATTCTCCTCGCCGATTGCGCCTTGCGAGAGCTTCGCAAGGAAAATCTTTCCCTCATTCATGATCGCGCCGACATCGAGCCGGTTTTTTTTCTGGCCAACCATGTATCGGATGAGTTTCGGTCGGAGGAACGTATCAAGTCGCGTAAGGATCGGCCCTTGAGGGATGCCCTTCAGGAGCGGGAATTCTCGCTGCCAGTAATACACTATTCCGGGGTCGCGCACGGTCACGAGAAATTCCCGCCGAAAATCGGGCTCGATCAAGAACCGCCGCAGGTCGGCGAGCGTGCCGCCCCGTTCGCTTTCGAGGAACGCCAGTATCCCGTTTCCCAAGACCGATGTCATCTGGTCGCCCCAGCTCGTAGACAATCGGCGGAACACAGCGACAAGGTCAGACGCGAGGAGATTTTTTTCAAGCTCTGAGTGCGCGGAGAGAATATTGAATCCTACCGGGTACTCCTCGTCGGATGGATCGAGGAGCACCACGTCCGCGAACCGTCGTTCCGGGATATGCGCGAGTACCTCGTCGATAAGGTCCCCGTGCGGGTCAAGGACGGCCACGCCTTCACCGCGCTCGATGTCCTGGATCACGAGATTGAGGAGCAGCGTGGACTTGCCGGTTCCGGACGCTCCAATCACGTACGTATGGCGCATCCGCTGTTCCGGGCCAGTCGTGACCTGCACCGTTTGCCCGGCATGGGTATTCAAACCAAGGACGAGAGAATGACCATGCGCGAGGGCGGGTGCCGCCTTGGATTTTTCTTCGTCGCGGGCGAGCTTTACCGACCGAACCGAGGCTGAGGGGAGATGCACGAGCGAGATCAGCTCGTCGAGGTTGAGGAGCATCCCGCCCCGTCGCGTTCGCCGAGAGAGGATGTCGCTCTCGTGCTCATCGTCGCCGTACCCGTCATTCGTGAGCGGAATGAGTTCGTTTCCCAGGGGGTTCGCGAATTGCCGCATACTGCCCGCGAGCGCTTTGCCAATCTGCCATGCTCGTCCTGGCTCTTCGCTCCGCGCAGCGATCCGTATGACGGCCGCAAAGATCGGCTGAGCGATTTTCTGCTTGGCAAAGGACACGAGTTCCGGGGCATCCGCGAAAAACGATCCTCCGTCGCTATCGGTTACCGCACGCATGACGCTCTGCGCCCACGGGAAATGCGATGCCTGAAGGAGTACCTGGACAAGTCCGACCTCGCCCTCCCGAAGGTTGCCGAGCGCGCCGATCATGCCGATCAAGGGATCGACCTCAAATCCTTTGAATGTCCGCAAGGGCAGCATGAACTCTCGCGAGAGGCCGAAATCGACGATAAGAGTTTCCGCCCGTGCGGGCGCGTTCCAGGCGGTATGGAGAAAATTCTGGCGCTCGCCCTGCACCGATTCCGGGAAGTGCGCCTGGAGTTGTTCGCGCACGTATGAATGATCCGTGGGACGGCAGGCAAGCTGGACGTTGATTGACGTGTGCGATCCAATGACCTCAAAGCTCAGCGGGCCGGAACAATAACCAAGACCCAGGAGAAACTGCTCGGTGGCATCCTTGCTGGTCTTCACGGACGGCGGAAGGATGACCTGGAGTTCGACCGGATTCTCGTATTCGCAAGCCTCCGGTAGTGGTTCATCACATCCGACCTTAGGATGTGCGACCGGATAATCAAGGGAAGCGCGAGGCTTCGGCTTTCCCATCAATGAGTCAAAGAAGGTTTGCAGCCCGGTCGGCTTGCGGGCATCGTCAACGACGGGTGTGGGTGCGGCGTAATGAAACAGAAACGGACGGAAGGGCGGCTCAAGTTCTACCGGACGAGGCCACACCTGCCAGCCGCGTCCCCGCCGCTCCCAATCGTAGAACTGCATCGTGAGGCGTTCCTCCAGTGTTGGAGGAAGCGGCTGCCCCCGCAGCATGATGTCTTCTCCGTTCGGCATCGCACCGTCACCGCCCGTAGAGTCCCCGCATGATCGGTTTTCGCTCAAGTTCGGTCATAGCTCGGATGCCCTTAGCGGAGATCAGTTGGTCGATCACTTCCAAGACCGCCGCGTGCACCGCCGACTGGAACATCATAGCGGTGTCCATTTTGTAATACGTGACCGGCTTGAAGATGCGCTCATAGAGCGTTCCGAAGACAGGAATGGCGAGGATTGCGTCTTCCGCCTCCACTCCTAAGTCCCCTCTACGGACCAGATACCCGCCGCCCACGATGAGAAGGGGAAATGCAATGAGAGTAAGAAAAAAGCCGGCCAAAAAGCCGAATGCCTGCACTAACATGGCGAGCATGACTGGTCCGGCGAGAAGGATCAAAATGGCATACAGCAGCCCGTGGGTTGGAGGAAGTTCGGTAAGCCACGAGGAAAAGAAGAAGCCGGTGCCAAACGGGGCGGCGCAGACATCGAACGCCAGCTTCCCCCGCTGCACGCGCAGATACTCTCGCCGCGCTGATAGGATACCGCCTTCTTTCCAGTCAACGCGTGACGTCGAGATATCGGGAATCTCTCGGGGCCGGAGCGCCTGTTCAACGGCTGCATAAAATTCCAGAGGAGATGTCTGGAAGTTCTCAATGGGATGATGCCAATGCGAAATGACGCTGGAATCGGAAGCAAGTCTGTCCATCGGTTCCTCCGACCAATCTTTACCAATCATCTCTTGGACGGATCAAGCAGAGAATCCTACCACAGAGACCAAACCCTCTTAAGAGCGAATTACATTGCTGTTAGGAGAAGCTTGTCTGCCTATTGGGAGGTTCTTTGGAGTTAGGGAGGAATTCGCAGTTAAATCGTCGCGTGATCCGCTGTCACGCAATAGTTTCGTGGCGGTCAATGCAGCGAATCAACATACTTGTGGCATCAGACGTCTGTGCGAGTGCCCTAAGGTCTTCTAGCGCCATAAAACGCATTGCGGCGTGTTTGCTTGGTTCTTTGTTGCTCAAGTTACCTTGATAATCAAGGATCTGAAACAAATGGAAAACAGCGACTACTTGACGCCCCTCACGATCATAAGTCTTTCTATCTTGATAAATTTTCTTGATGTTGCCTGGTCGAATATCAAGTTCCTCAAACGCCTCAGCTCGCACCGCTTCCTCTATGGATTGGCCTTCCTCGGCCTTTCCCAGCGGAATCGTCCAAAAGTGAAACTTATTATGAAAGACACACAAATATCGTCCCCCCTCGTCTCTTATGACCAAGCCAAGAGCATCATGGGATTCGAGATCACGTTTTGTGTACGCAATAGGCATTCTTTAGTTCTGATTATACCAAATGCAAAATGTGCAGACGAGATTGCGTCCTTCATGAATGTTCGTGAAGAGAAATCGGAAAGTGTCCCGAAGACTTGTGTTGGTCAACCGCGAACTCAAAGGCAAGATGCTGAAACACGAAATGCCTAAACGTAAAAATACTATACAATCATGCGCACTAGGATGGCTGTCAACTCGGAGTGTTATGACGAGATCGCGCACTGCACTACAGCTTTATCGCCTTCAAGTCTTCGTGTCGTCAACATTCAAAGACCTAGTCACCGAGCGTCAGGCAGCCGTCGAAGCAATCCTAGAAGCCAGCCACATACCCGCGGGCATGGAGCTCTTCACGGCTGGCGATGAGAGCCAATGGAAAATTATTCAAGATTGGATTCGCGATTCCGACGTCTACATGCTCATTATGGGTGGACGATATGGCACTGTATATCCACGAAGCCGCAAGTCGTACACTGAAATGGAGTACAACTTCGCTAGGAAGCTAAAAAAACCACTGTTCGCTTTGCTGGCCTCTGATGTCTTTATCAATCGTCAGGTCGCGAGTGGACAACTCGACCGGAGATCGGCCGATTTTCTTCAGGCTAAGCAGTTCCGGAATCGTGTATCCTCCAACCAGATTGTCAACTTCTTTGACAATCGCGACCAACTCAAGCTCTTTACAGTTAGAGCGCTAGATCGCATCAAAGGGTCTAGGAAGCTTGAGGGATGGATTCGCACAGAATCGACCGCCATGCCTGGTATCGTGACTCGCGATTTTGTGTTTCCCAGTATTTGGGCCGTCGGGCACGGATACCTTCCAGATATAGAGGAAAAGCACAACTATCGAGCGATTGCACGATTTGTAGATGATGTGCCGTCTGCGGTTCTTCGCATCGGCTCCCCACAGCTTCTCTATTGGGCAGACCCTGCCGGAATGAGCCGGCTGGAATGGCTGTTGACTCATACAAGTCGAGCCAAACTGGAGGTAATACTATTTAACTCTACAAATGACAAGAGTAAGCTCTACCAGAATAGACGCGCGATCATTGCGAAGAAATGCGCAACCGTCGCGGGGAGACACCGGGCACGCCTGACTTTTAAGGAATCGTCGTTGGCTGTTGACTTAAGTTATATTCTGTATCCACTCAGGCAAGACAAAGGCAAATCCGCCCGCGCGATTATAGGCTTTCAAACTGACAGTTATCAGGATCGCCCATTCTTGGAATTTGTTTATCCTTCCTCTAACACTCCGCCTATCGTCAAGGGAATTGAGGAATTTCACAAGAAGGTGATTCGTGGAAAGTGAGAAAGTGGCACTGATAGAAGTTGGATGTAATCGTCCTGAGCTCAATGAACCTATCGGAATCGGAAGTATTGCCGCCTACCTGCAACAAGCACATTCTATTCCGAGCAAGATGATCAATTTATATTGGCAAAAAATAAGCCGCTGTTCAATCAACGTAAGACAGGCCAGTCAGTTTAGCCTAATCGGATTGTCAGCGCAGATCAATTCACTAGCACGTCTAGAGAGTCTGTATCGTGAACTGCGCATAAACGCTCCTAATACACCAATCGTAATCGGGAATCTTCTTGGGATTTATGCATCCGAGCAACTCTTGAGTCTTTTCCCTGATGCAATTATTTGCGAAGGCGAAGGCGAATTGCCCTTTGCTGAAATGTTTGAGGCTGTCACGAAAGCGAGAGTCACACTTTCATCGTCCGTGCTGAGTCGAATCCCAGGACTCGCCTTCCGCAATGGAGGAAAAACTGTCCGAACCGGTGCACGTCTAGCTGATCTTTCAATTATTCCTCCTCCACGGCGCGATTTTGCCGCAGAACTCGTCCGTCTAGGGGGCATTGCAAGAATCGAAAGCAGCCGCGGTTGCCATTGGGGCCGGTGTGAGTTTTGTTCCGTAGCTAGCCGGTTTGGTTTGGGAGGACATAGGCGGTTCTCGGCACAGCGAATACTTGAAGATTTGTTTCAACTCGCTCGTGCTGGGATACGGTCCCCTTATTTCTCTGACGAGGATTTCTTCGGGCAGCACTATGGCGAATCATCTAAACTCGCTCGATCTATCTGTGCTTTAAAGAAGGACGGAAAACTTCCTCGCAATCTAAGTTACTTTGCTTCCGTGCTGGCTGCAGACGTTAATAATCCTGCGGGACGTGAAGCGCTACGGGTGTGGAAGTCAGCGGGGCTAAGAGAAGTGTTTGTTGGAATTGAAGCCGGTGCTGACAATGAAATTCGTCGGTTCTCTAAGAAAGCAAACGCTGCAACGAACACTTCGGCCCTTGGCACATTACTCGCGATGGGGTTCCAAGTCGATATTGGCTTTATCATGTTCGAGCCGGAAATGACGCTCGACGATATCAAGATAAATATCGCTTGGCTCAAGACTCAGCCGTTGGCAGAGGTCGATTCTCGCGTTACAAAGTGCCTTCGGGTTCAGCCAAGGACTGGCTTTGAATCAAAGTATTCGCATCTGATAACCGGACCCCTCCTCGTAGACGAACTGAGTTACCCCATTAGATTTCAGGATGAGCGAGTCCAATGGATCGAGTCGGAGTTTAGGAAATGGGAGAACAAGAACAAGGATGCCGTGTATTCCATGCTTGCATCGGCGCGCGGAGAGATCGTCAGCGAAACTATCAGGCTCAAACTAAAGAGACAATTGGCCATGCTGCGCGATTTGGACATCGAGTATTTGTCAGCTCTTGTGGAGGCTATAGATAATGGTCAAGATAGTGGCTGTCTGAGTGTTCTCGCCGAGGAGCTTCTCGCTCGAAAAGCTTATATTCTCGGGTCGCAAAGTCGATTGAACGAGTGAGATCAGATTGCGGGGAGGAGCCAATCAAGCTTTTTCACTCTTTCTCGCCCTAAGGTCCTTTTGCCACGAAGCGCATCCGTAGAGCGTCTGCGCCACGCAATCCAAAAAGGAGCTTGCGCATGGCAAACTCCTGGGTACAAAGAGCTATGTGGCTTCGAGGACCTTCTTGGCCTCCTCGAGCTTTTGCAGTTGTCGTTTCGCCTGCTTGAGTTCTTCCTCTTTTGCGACAACGTTGTCGCGCAGGCGGTTGATCTGGTCAAGGACAACTTCGACCGGGGTTTTCTTCTTCCACGGTTTCCGCGTCGCTTGGGTCGTGGTTACTGCAGTGGTTGCGGTTGAAGACCGGGCCGGAACCTGGTCCATGCGCTTTTGTGTTTTCATTCCTGCCTCCTTTTGAACTTCGGTTGAGGTTGAAGATGGGCCGAGCGCACGACGATCTCGCGGCACGCCTTGCATTCCTGTGTCTCTTCCGTCCGGTGGCGCTTCGCTTGGGCGAGTACGATGAAAGAACAGCTCTCACGAAGATGAGGCGACCATTTTCCGAGGAACCGGTCAGCATCATCGGGTGATTGGTTGTGCGCCACCAAGGAATACTCGTTTTGGTTGCGGTCGTACGCTACGATCAGTCTCAGCTTTTGTTTCTCTGTCACATCAGTTTTCTCCTTTCTCGATTCTCCGAGCTAGTCGCTCAGATCAATCGGGGTTTCGCCCACCGTGAGTCTCGCGATGCGCATGAGAAACACCTTGAGGCCGGCAATGTCGTCATCCAGCCCCGCAAATGACCCGAGAGCACCGAGATGATTCTCATCGCCCAGGCATTCGATCACTTCGTTGAGCTTCGTCTGGGCTGTCAGAGCTTGCCGCAGACAATCCGAGCGAATTACCGTGATCAGGGTTTCCTCCGTTGATTGGTTTTGGTCTGTCATGTGGTTCTCCTTGGGTTTCTGATTGCTGGTTGCGTTGAGCCTCGACCCACGTTTCGAGCTTCCGGATGGCTTCGCGCTTTACCGGCATTTCGACGTGTGTGTACAGGGCATTGGTTCCGTCGCGGATGACGCCCGCTTCCATGAGCCGGGTGTTGAAGGTGTGGCGAAGGTCGTGAAAGCGGATATAGCGAATGCCCGCGCGCGGCGGATCGTCGCTTTCCACGCGGTTTTGATCCGCTGGATCGGGCGGCCTCGGTAGGTGAATACCAGCCTTTCCGGCTTTTCGCGGCGAAGCCGCAGCAGGAGCGCCCTCAGCCTCCAAGTGAGTGGGATCTCGCGGGCATCCCCGTCTGGTGTTTTCGACTGGGTAATCGATTCGCGCGCCCGGACTCGTTCTCCATGAGTACGTCTGCCTCGTTATCATTCATGACTTCGTTCCTTCCGCTTGAGTGATCGGCTGACGAGCTTCCGAAACCATTCGGGAAGCAAGCTCCAGAGCCACCAGAGAATCCCGACGAGTATTCCGAAGGCGACGAGAACACTCGGCACTTCGCGCATCCGGATGAGCGCGACGAACCCCGCCAGCGTGAGGTAAACGAGCAGGACTCCGCAGAGGACCTTGGCGAGAAATTCCAGGACCTTCCACCAGAAGGAGACGGGAGGTTGGGCCTGAGAAAGCTCTCGGGAGCCGCACTGGGAGCAAACTTTGGCGAATCGCGAATTTCGATGCAGCCGGGGACAGAGCCTCACGTCATAGCTCCGTCCGCACTTGCTGCAAAAGGGCGGGTCTCCTGTCGCTGCCATGCCGCACTGATAGCAAAATTTCATGACGTGGTTCGCTCGTTTTCGTGTTTCTCCTTGGGCCAATGGTTGGGCCAGTTTTGGCCCATGCCGTTCTCTGGGAAACCCAGCATTTGCAATCTCTTCCGCAGTCCTCCCAAATCCAGCTACTATCCGTCTGCATCTGCTACAAGTCGCAACCGCTCTGCACCTGTTGGTCGGAGCCAGATATTGCTCCACAAGCCTTGGCTCTCGACCTCTCCCTGCGTGGATAGCCAGAAGAGTTTTTCCGTACGCTTCGCGATCGTGTTACGGACCGACTCCAAGCGCCTGTTTGAGGGGAGAAGCACAAGCGTGCGAAATTTCTTCTCGCCGAATAAACGTTCGAACTCTCCGCTCACGGCAAGCTTGAGATAGAGCTCGACCTTCTTCCGCCAAACCGCAGAACTCTCCGTCCCGAGATCAGCTTCGAGAAACATCGGGAGAAGCGTTCCGTTCTGTCGGATTTCGAAATACCCGTCGGGAATGAGCGGCACCGAGGGCGAGATTGGGAGTGTCGGCCGCAGCCACCGTTCATAGGAAAGTCCCAAAGGCAACGGTCGAAATCGAGCCAAAATGAATATCCCATTCACCGCTTGCTGATGGCCGAGAAATTGGCTGCTCGTAATGAGCGTGTCCTGCTTCCAGGGAATAAGCCCCTTCGTGGTCTCGCCGATCAATGCCGCGCCCTGCGGTGAAAGTCCGTAGAGTGCCTTCTGCCCGCCTCCTGCCGTTCCCACAAACCATCGCTTCAGGAGTCCAGCGCGGACAAGTTTCAGCAAGCGCCGATTCGTCCGCCGTACGCAAGAGAATCCACCGACAACCTTTATTTGTCCCCCATCGAGCACGCGTGCGAGGGAAACGGTTCGCAAGATCGATAGATCGCGCGCAGTTGTGATCGTGCCGATATCCTTCACGGTGCTCATTCGAGGTTCTCTTCTGCGCTGCGGCGGAATTTTTTCTGGCGCTCTGCAATGTCACGCTCGATGTGAGCCCGGACGCGCCCGCGCGTATAGCGCACCTGATTCAGGAGATCTGTGTAGTCGGCACGCGGGTCAGTAAGAGTGGGAACGCGCACTTCTGCCCAGTCCTCGCCACCGGTCTTCACAATGAAGGACTGCTGGGAGAGGTTCTTCAGACGCTCGGTGAGCGACCGGCCACCATCAAGCGCCTGCGAAACCTGCGAGGCATCTTGGCTCGAAAGCTGAAAGAACGCGTGGGTTCCGACCGAGAGCAACGCCGCGCGCATCTCAGCCGGCAGTTGATCCATGAACTGGTGAGCGGCAACGAATCCCGTTGCCGTCTTACGCGCCTCCGCAAGCACGGTTTCGATTTCGCTCGCCTGAGCGACGAAGTTTTGCACTTCGTCGCAATAGAGCGTGCAGAGCGATTTCCCGGTGCGGGCAAAGAGCGCGTTCTTCACCATCGTGAAGATGAGGCTGCCCAGGGTGAGTGCCTGCGCTCCCAAGCGGCCTTTCGCGAGGTTGACGATGATCCAATAGCCCTCATCCATCGCCTCGCGAAACGAGAAGCTTGAATGCGCTTGGCCAACGATGTGGCGGAACTTTGGATCGGCGGTGAACGCCGATGTTTTATTGAGGATCGGTTCGCGCATCGTCGCCTGCATGGCATCGCTCGCTTGGTCGTAGCGAAGGTCGAAGTACTGGCGCACTTCTGGGTTCGCCACCTGTGCTAAACAGGCCGTGCGGAATCCGCTATCGGCGAGCAGTGGCGTGAGTTCGATCAAGGTGAGGTGGTTTGCAGAAAGCACGAAGAGCGCGTTCCGCAAGAGTTCATCAGTTCTCGCGCCGAAGTGATCTAGGCCCCAGTGCCGCTTGAGGATTTCCGCTACTTCGGCAATGGCGACGAAGTCCGTCGTTGCTTGTTCCAGCGGATTCAATCCGACCGACATGATCGGATCGGCAGGATCGATGAGAATGACTTTCTCTCTCAGGTGTCGGTGTTCCCGCCGTTCCCGTGCATTGATCGTCCGCAAGAGAAACGGCGTGGCATCGCCGTGCAAGTCGAGGTAGATGAAGCCACGGTCTTTCTCGATGTCCTGCTGGCTCATGTAGCGCAAGAGATAGCTCTTGCCGCTGCCAGTTTTGCCGAGTACGACGACATGCCGCATCCGCTCGCGACTCGTGAGCGTTATCTGGCTGCGCGTCACGCGCTCGTCTGTAATCCGATGACCGAGAATCAGGTTGCCGCCGTGGGACCATGCTTCGCGTCGCCTATCGCGCAGGCGATTGAAGATCGTTGCGATGACTTGTTCGAGGAAGCGAATCATGGTTTCAATTGTCCCGGTGGGTCGGCCAATATCGGTAACAGGGCCGAAACCCAGGGAGCCGGGTGGTCTGGTTCTTTCCGAAATCTGTGACGGGTCAGGAAGGTCTTTGCAGGTCGCCGCTCATCGGGTTGTAGCGCGTCCCACAGGCGAGACACATGACGAAGCCGTTCCAGCCGTCCAGGTCATCCCAGACGAGCGTGTCGATGTCGTCATTGCCGCAGGTAGGACATGGTGCAAAGGCTCGATTGTCGTTGTTCATGGAACTCTCTCCTTAATTTATGGTTTGGTTCATAACGGGAAACTGGCGGCTATGTGTTCACAGAAAAACTCAGGAAGCACACGTATGCGGCTTCCTGAGCAATGGAAACGAGGCTGACGGAAGGAAAGGACAGGAGCAGGGAGGAAATGAAGAGGTTACGATTTCGGGCGGAAATTCGTGATCAGTACCTCTTTATAGCGTCGTCCGGCGTGCTTTTGGGAGCTGTAGTGCAGTGCTACCTCCTTTATATAGAAGCGATGAAACAGGGAGCGCACTTCGGGAAGGTCATTCAATGACAGTACGAACTTGCCGTGCACTTTTCCCAGTTTCTCCGCAAGCTTCTCGAAGTCCGCCGCATCGAGGTTATGTCTGTAGAGCTTCCGGCCCCAATACGGAGGATCGAGATAGAAAAGTGTCGTTGGCCGATCAAAGCGCGTGAGAATCTCGTCATACGAGGCGCATTCGATCTGTACCCGTTCCAATCGCTGATGAGCGTTTTCAATGAGCTTGGGAAGGCGTTCGAGGTTGAAACTCGGTGGTTGGACCACATTGCGACGGTAGACAGGATTCCGCACGAGGGCCGCAAAGCAGTTCTTCAAGAGATACAGATACCGAGCAGCCCGTTGAATGTCCGTAAGGGTTGCGGGATCAGTCGCCTTAAGAAGATCGAACAATGTGCGGCTCACTACGACGAAGCGGAAATAGCGGAGCAGCTCCTCGTGGTGCTGCTGGCACACGCGATAGAAATTGACGATCTCGCCGTCGAGATCATTCAGCACTTCAACCTTCGACGGTTCCTTGCGGAAGAACACCTGTGCACCGCCCGCGAACGCCTCTACATAGGCCGTGTGCTTCGGGAATATCTCAATCACCCGCTTTGCCAGACGGTTCTTCCCACCTATGTACGAGAGCGGTCCAGCCATGCCTCCTTAATGTTTGGGCCTTGCACGATTAGTTTGTACTTCGACTCAGGCCCACATCGAAGCGTGGATTTCAGTGTATCGGGTGGGTGGGAAAATAAAAGGTGGGCAATCTTGCTGCTCATGCAGGAGGTTTGTCCTGAACGTGATGCATTTCACCCTCCCGTGATCGACCAGATGGATAACCATCCCACGGGAGGGCGCGTACCCCAGTGCCGAACGACACCAAGGTCCGCGGTATTCATTAAGCGCGATTGGGGCCGGAAATAAAAGGTAGGCAAACTTGCTCGGGAGACACATTCTCAGATTGAGGCATGGAGAGCGGACAACCGCGCTCCCACGGAAAATCCGCCCATCTTGTACGAAGGGATTATTTCCGCCACAATAAATGAGTGGATCGGACTTAGTGTTCTATCCCATAATCGGGTAGAGCAAGGGCAGGGACGGCCGCTTCCATCGCACTGATGAGCGAGGCAAGCAATGCGTCCAAAGTTCGATGTACCACCTTAGATGCTCCACCATCGATACTTTTTTCGCGGCCTGCGATCTGCTTGAACGGAATTGCATAAGCAAAATCAATGCTTTCCTCATCTGCGGAGCAGTTCGATGTAACCGTCTTGAGGAGACGACGTTTTTTATCGCTAATCGGCGTTTGATACAAGGAATACGCATCTCCCGCGAGTTCGATAAATTTCTGGACCTCCTCCGGGACTGATGTCCTATTCGACTTCAGATCGTACAACCGGTCCTCGATAGACCGCTTCTCAAAGAGAAGTGAGGCTTTGCGCTCTTCATAAATCTCCTTTTCGACTGTGCCGTCGAGAAACGCATCGGTTAGCCGGCTCATGCGTTCCGAGACTTGCTTAAACTTTACTGTCAGATTGCTAACCTGTTTCTCTTTTTCCTGGAGCCAATTGGCTTTGAGCACTCGAATTCTCGCCGCGAGATAATCCTTCTCTGCATCCGTGAATTGCAGTTGCCGCAAGTTTTGTTCAATAACGTTCGCTACCTCCTCTTCTCGCAGCCCTTTCATCGGGCAGGTTTTGGTATGGCATCGGTAATATACATGGCCCTTTTTCAACTCTCCGATCAAAGAGTATTGGCAATTCTTGCAAGTGATGTAACGGCGGAAGAGAAAATCATGTACCTTAGTTCTCCTGTTGAATCTTCCCGCGAGCATGTCCTGTACGTCATCGAAGAGGCGCTTCGAGATCAGCGGCTCGTGATTTCCGCCGTAGACTTGGCCGGTCTTCTGGATGCGGATCAGTCCCATATAAAAGGGATTGTTCAGGATCGTGGAGAGTCCGTTCCTCGTGACGCGGGTGCCTGCAAGATTTCGGAGGCCCATGCGATACAGCTCGTCAACTAACGGTAGAATCGTAAACTTGCCTCCCGCATACAGCTCGAAGGCCTTACGGATGAGTGGACCTCGAACGGGATCAATCGTTTTTGGCTTAGCCGCACCATTGTTGAGATACCCAACGGGAGCCCGCATGGGATAGAACCCTTGCTTCAGTCGCCCATAGATGCCTTTCTTAGCTTCCTCTCTCAAATTTCTGATGTAGTCAGAGGCAACGACGGCTTGAATATCGGCCGAGAGCCGACCGCCACGAGAATTCAAGTCCAAGGATTCATTCGCAAAGTGGACTTCGATGCCTTGGTCGATGAGTTCGCCGAGATCAGCCCAATCTTTGAGGTTCCGGGCGCTCCGGTCAATTTTGTGGATCACAACACCAGCCGCTTTTCCATGCCTCAGCAGCTTAAGCATCTGGTTCCAGATGGGGCGGCCGCGCTTAGCTGCCGTCTCACGTTCTTCGAACCATTGGGAAACTGCAAGGCCATTTCGCGCCGCGTGGCGTTCTATCGCTTCTTTTTGTTCCGGCAGGGATACGCCTCGCTCACCTTGGCGAGCAGTGGAGACTCTGATGTAACCGAAATACTGTTTCAGATGTTTGGTAGATGGTTAGTTTTTTGGGGGGAATCGACCTTTCCTTGCATCCTAAAGCCCGCAGCCCAGAGGGTCAATGAGGCCTGTCCACAAATGCCCGTTGTTCGACCGCTGCGGCAGAATTGTGTTCTTCCCAAATTTCCCACGCGAGAATTAGGTAACGATCCAGGTTTTCTTTTGCCGCCGCGAGGTCGTCCGGGGAGAGATTTGGATACAGCGCTCTGATTTCGGCCAAATCATCCATCATCGCACCACCTTATAAGAGAGCCGGGACTTCCTCAAGGTAGGCGGTCTCGCCCGTGAAGCTGCAAATATCAACCAAGCGTCGTTTTCCATGCAGTGCTTTTCCCCAATTTTTCAAGCCTAATGTTCAGGTGTGGTGCGACATGGAGAGTGGATGTGGATAAAACGGTGCGGACAGGGAATCGAAATCCCTCATCCGGAGCAAGTTTTGCCTCCTTCCGCGCTTTGATGGACGGTTGCTATTCTTAAGAAAAGGTCGCAAATGTCAAAGCTCCTGACAATTGAAAAAGTGAATGAGCCACTTGCCAACTACGTGCGCATCCATCGGCGGAAAACTGGTCTCAGCCAACGTGAGTTAGGAAAGATACTCGGATACAAGAATGAGGGGCCGGTCTCGCGGCACGAGCAATGTTATTCGGTGCCGCCTCTCCTCATCGCTCTCGGCTACGAAATCGTGTTCCAGGCCAGCGTATCCGAGATCTTTCCGGGACTCAGGGACACTGTTGAGTTGGCAGTTGAGGAACAACTTGCAGCGCTCGAAAACGAGCTTCAGGGACGAAGTGCGCGCGCCCCGGGAGCGGTAGCAGTAGCCCGCAAGTTGGTGTGGCTCAGTGAGCGGCGAAGTTCAGGATTCCAATAACCCGACGCTCATGAGAAAGAAATACCCAAGCCGAATCGTAGCGGTGGATATAAGGTCGCGCCGGTTCGGCTATGCGGTGTTCGAAATGCCAGCGCGGCTCTTGGATTCTGGCGTTTCGAGATTCGCGTCCCCCGAGATCGCTACTGTTCGGATCGCCGCTCTGTGCGAGACGTTCCTGCCATCGCTGATCGTGCTTGGAAAAGAAGCCGCTCGTCACGGTCGCAGCTACCCAAAAGCTGTTGCCGTCCGTCGAACTCTGCGAAATGAAGCAGCGCGTCGATTCATCCCTGTCGTCACTCTCGGAAGGCGG
The DNA here is from genome assembly GCA_963771965.1 of uncultured Acidobacteriaceae bacterium. Taxonomy (GTDB): domain Bacteria; phylum Acidobacteriota; class Terriglobia; order Terriglobales; family Acidobacteriaceae; genus Sulfotelmatobacter. The sequence continues at coordinate 617,338 of CAVYVM010000009.1, read as the reverse complement.
AGAGTTCAAAACTGGTTTCATCAACAGGGGAACCCAGGCAAATATGCAATTGCATCGTTCCTTGCTAATCGGTTTCCGGAATTGTCGTGGAAGCTACCGCCCCGTCGGAAACCGTGGCACCCCGAGCCTTGGAATCTGTGCCTCTTTGATGCTGTTGCTTTAGGTCTCGCGTATGCTCACTTCAATTCCGGGTATGGCCCACTTGCTCCGTTCGTCCTCAGCTAACCGAGTCTTTTCACCGGTCCCTCGGTGGCGTAGCTAGATCACGAGCCGCCATTATAATGAGGGGCCGACGAAAGGACTTGCCGATAAAGGGACGCCTCTGGGTACTTTGCGACTCTGCGCAGTCCTTTCTTCTTAGGATGGCCTGCCGGTCCGATGCGTCATCAAACCCGGCGGCTTCAATCCGGGCGCGTAGAACGGAATGTCAACAACTCATCCACCGTGCGAATGCCCGTTGGGAAAGCCTCCTGACAGCAGAATAAGGGTTGGGCTTTTTCAAGCTCTGGATTCGCTCATCCTCGTCTCCTCGGACCCTTCTTGATGTCGTCGAGACCGCTAACGACACCACACATCGGGACGGTAAACAGGCGACAGATGCGAAGCAATGTCCGAAGCGTTATGGGCGCTCCGGCTTCGATCCTTTGCCAATAGCGCACGGAGTATCCGTGGGTAATCATGTCTTCCTGGCTATACCCTGCGCGCTCACGCAACGCCTTGATGCGCGTTCCCAATCCTTTGAAGAATGCGGTTTCGTCTTGCACGTCCCGTTTGTAAGCGATGTAAGACTATAAAAACCACGTCTTATTTAAGACGTGGTATATTTAGTACGCAACATCATCCTCACAGGACAAATCGGATGCCTCAAAACACCATAGAATTTAAGGAAATCGCAGGTAAAACGATTGAGAAGATTACACTGACTAACGAATCAGATTATCGATCCTTGGCAGTCTGCTTCACGGACAAAACGGCTCTTCATGTTTCAGTGACTCCGCGCCTAGAGTTCGCTGCGGTGCTGGAGGACTGGAAGACCGGGAACCTGGAGCCGATCAAGACCTACCCATGTTTCTACGAATCAAAATGACAACAGGCGCGACCCATTCGCTTCAAGGTCGAACTTGTGGAAAATCGAAAAGTTTATGATGCTCTGAGGAGAACCATCCCGGCTCGCGCCGAATCTATTGGGCGCTTCACTTGTGATGTTCCTCTTCTTTCGCAATTCGATGTCTAAATGGCTGCGCCTGTATGGCCATCGACACCGGATCTCTCTTTTGGTTGTTGCTTATTGTTCCAGGATGAGGAAGCTACGATGCCAGTGCCTTTAGTTCCTGTTGCTCAATACCTTCGCATGTCAACAGAGCACCAACAATACTCATTGGCTTTCCAGTCTTCCGCTATGAAGACCTACGCGGAGAAGAATAACCTCGCGATTGTCCAGACATATGCTGATCCAGGAAAAAGCGGTTTGGTTCTCAAACACCGGGACGGTCTAGCGAAACTACTTCACGATGTGGTCGCGGGAGGACAACCTTACAAGGCCATTCTCGTTTATGACGTAAACCGCTGGGGCAGATTTCAGGATGCTGACGAATCGGCCTACTATGAGTTCGTTTGTAAGAAGGCGGGAATACCAGTCCATTACTGTGCGGAGACATTCTCGAACGACGGTTCAGCGCCTAGCACCATCATGAAATCTCTAAAGCGCGTGATGGCTGCAGAATTCAGCCGAGAATTATCCGAGAAGGTTACATTGGCAATGACCCGTATGGTGCGGGACGGGCTGTGGCCTGGTTCAATGCCGGGATATGGTCTACGGAGGTTGTTGGCATCTAACGACAGGGCTCCGAAGTGCCAGATGAAGTTTGGCGAGAGAAAGCATTTTAGAGCTGATCGGACTCTCATCGTGCCGGGGCCATCTGAAGAAATCGCCATCGTTAAGAAAATTTTCCGTCTTTATGCTCAGGAAAAGAAAAGTTTCCTTTACATCGCAGGGAGATTGAATGCTCTCGGCATTCCACGTGTTTGTAACGGTTTCAATGTCCGCTGGACCTATCAAGCAGTTAGGCAGATCATCCTCAATGAGAAGTACACCGGATCGCTGATCTGGGGACGCTATACTCAAAAGTTGAGATCACACTATAGGCCGGTGCCTAAAGACAACTGGATTGTTGTGCCAAACGTATTTACACCGCTTGTAGGCCGTCAGTTATTCGAAGCCGCGCAGTCAACGTGGTTGCGCAAGGCACATCAGCTGTCTGATGAGCAATTCTTGGAGCGCCTCCGGGCGCTTTTGAAGAAAAGGGGAAGGCTTAACGCAAGAATCATCAATGAGTCTTCGCAAACCCCTTCCTGTAGCGCATACGAAGGGAGATTCGGCAGTCTCGACAAAGTATACGAACTCATCGGCTACAAACGTACCGACACGAACATGCTAAGGCAGCTTTCCCACATTCACATGTTGGACATGTACCGTTCGATGTACGGTCGCCTCCGGAGTTTATTTCCTGATCTCAAAGCAACACATCAGAGTTCCAAAGCTCGACCTAAGAAGCTACGTTTCTCAACTGGAGCTACCATCGTTGTCGCAGTCTGTCTGGCTGAGAAAACTCTCAAAGGGCAGGGGCGTTGGCGATTCGAATCGAGATACGCTGAAGTAAGTGGGCTTCCGACACTGCTCTGCTTATGTGATGAATCGAACAGGGCAATTGCTCGTTTTGTATTGGTTCGAAATGCTTCACACATTCACACCGTCGCAATGCTGAAAAACGACGACGAGCGACTCAAGGGTGGAATAAGGTTGAGAAACCTTCGCGATCTGCGTCGGCTCGTTGATCGGATGAGCAACATCGAGCAAGGCCGCTGACGGAAGAGTTAAGAGCTCCCGTCTCCGCTGCAATCAAGGCCAATGGCATCTTCAGCGTGCTGGTATGGCTCACACGCTTTCGATACTTTACACGTGTTGACCGTTCCTGCGAAACCCTACCTACCACTTCCGCCTCGATGCTGGCAGTTCCACGAGTGTGCCCTCACAGTTTCCGTGGCAACCTTTCGTTTGTAACTTAGGTTGTCAGAGGACCTCGGACGGCTCGTTGCTTCGCCCTGCCTCTCTCGATACTGTCGATGGGACATACAGATCTGATCAATGCATTTCGTCTGCAAAATGCCACTCCACTTACAACCGCTTCTCAGGGCGATCGTGTGCGTGGTCTAAAACTGAAATGGCGCACACCCATATTGGGATGAATCCGAACCAAATTGAACTTTTTCTTATTCAGCAATTGGTGGTAGTAGGAGTAGTAGTTTTTTTGATGTAGTGATTCGGCTGATTTGTAAGCAACTCCGACACTTACTTTCACCCTCAGTCCGCTGTTTTGGCCGTCACATCCCGAGATATTGCAATTCAACTGCCAGAACTACGCTTACTACACTAGTGCTTTAGCATCGAGCAAAGCCGACATTGTGTCCTGATCATTGTTGTGCTATTCGATCTTGTGCGGGCCAATTCCCAGGGAGCGTACGCCCCCAGAGCGCAAACGGTCGCCGAGGCGAATGCCGGAAGTCTTCGATCAATTTCCGCACAAGGCGTTTCCGCACGACCAAGACAGTGACGAGCTGTTCGAGCTCATCAATCCGGCCGCCGTACCAATCGGGAGGAATAGTGCAAGCGATGTCCCACATTCTCTGATCTGGGAAATTGTCAATCCTCGAAATCCAAGGCTCGAAGGACTCCCATCCCGCTATGGTTGAGTACACTTCATTCACGGCATACACGCCTCGCAGTGGATAATCCGGAAATGTCCATTCGCCTGCGTTGAAGCAATATCCCTGGTCAATGAATGAAGCCGTGTATTTTTTTTCCCGTGAACTTCGCCAAAATGCAACCTGACGGCCATCCGCGTTGCCGACCCACTTATCAAAAGCCAATATGCCCGCGAACGCCTCGATATTTCGAACGCGATTCAGCATCTCCACAGGCATGTAATCGAAAACTTGACCCTCCATCGGATTGACCACGTATCGTGATCCAAACTGCAACCCCGCTTGGCAACGAACCGTGTTATGCACCAATTGAACATGCAGTTCCGGAGTGCGCTTAATCAACCAATCATTAACGTCTACCATTTCCGTCACGGGCACCGGCAAACCGACTTCTCTCGCTAGCCGGGTGGCAAGCATTTCGTTTGCGAGAACGCGGACGTGCTGGGGATTGTTCTGGAATTTAACCACGTAAAATTGTCCATCAGAGCAACGCATTAAATGCGCTTGTGAGCCTCCCCGCATTTTGCGTATATGTTGCACCGCTTCGACCAAGACAAATTCCTCCTTACATTTAAGGCTGCTCGGAGGAACCGGTACTCCGGGTGGGAAAGGCATGGTTGCACACTATGCGGAAAGTTGATCGTGTGCACTGTCACATGACCGCTGTGGAAAACAATAAACTCGTGTCATTCTGGAAAACGATGAGGTTCTCGCTTTCCAAGCGGCACCCGCAATCAGCAGCGGAAAAGCTGCGGCGCAAAGGGAGCACAAAATGGGGAGCGCAATATCTCAAGGACGACTTTGCGTCATCGACCCGAAAGTGGGGAACAAAGTGAACGAGATTTCCATACCAGTTTTTTCCCAAAATGGGTCTCTTCTCACGCAAAAATCCCAAATTAGGGTAAAGCGTGTATTCACGAATATCCTGTGGTGATACAACAATTGCGTAAAACAGAGGTTGAGATTTTATGCGTGAAACTATTTCTGGAACGAACAACGTCGAATACCGTTTAATAAATTATGTGCCAAGCATACTGGGTGAGGAGAAGGTTCCCATCGCCGCAGCTATCTTCGATTCGTCCAACCGTGACGGTCCAAGGTGCATATTGAGGGTTGCACCCGACTGGCGGCAGAGAGTGCGTGACCTAGATCAGAATTCTGACCTGGAAATGCTGGATTCGTTTCTGAAAGAAGTGCGGACCAGACTACACGGTGATCCGGTCGAAGTGATGGCACAACTCGAAGAGTCGCTGTCCAATACGATTCAGATTTCGGAACTGCGAAAGCCTCAGGTTAATCTGATGTCGCCGAACATTGAGGCTTGCGCCGCCGCTATACTGCAACAGGAAAATGCCGTCGCCTTGACATCTGTCGATTCTAATAAGCCGCTGATGACATGGCACAGCTTCAGAAAGGAAAGGGTCGGCGCGTAGATCGTCAAAAATTCTCAATCAAGTTCTTTGTACGATGCCATTGCCGTAGTATCGCGACGACTAGGTCCTCAAATCGTTCTCGTCGGAAGTAGAAGTCAGTGTCTACGATTCGGAATATCGCCAAGTCATGTGCCGTCTTAGTTATGGGACGCAAATGCAGATCCCGGAAAATTCTTTGGGGACTGGCGTCGGGCTATTGGATTTCCGTTTCGCCTGCCGAGAACCTGGGATACTTGCTTGGAACGGATGAGCACTACCTGCAACGAGCGATCAGGCGTTACGTTGTCGCGGGCGACACTGCTTATGATATTGGAGCACACATCGGATACGTTTCCCTTTCATTAGCAAAGCAGGTGGGACAAGGGGGCCATGTAATCGCCTTGGAACCGTTTCCGAGAAGTGTTGTTCTGCTTCGGGCTAACATCGCAAATAACTCACTTTCAAATGTTCAAGTATTCGATGTTGCTGCTTGGGACAGATGCGGGGAGGCAGTCATTCGAATTGTCGAGAACTTTGCTACAGCGAGTCTTGTCTGGCATAAAAATGATCGCTCTGCCATCGAATACAAAGTCAAGACTATGGCGCTCGACGATCTCCTTGAAGCGAATGGCCTGCCCAAGCCGAATTTCGTCAAGATCGATGTCGAAGGGGCCGAAGGAGCAGTTCTGTCGGGGATGCACCGCACAATAACCACCACGAAGCCTGTTCTGTTTATTGAGTGCTCAGATGCGGGCCGCGATACAACGTGGCCTATGCTGCGCCAACTCGGATATCAGTGTCAGTCGGCCATTACCGGCAAATGGGTACATGCATTCGAAGAATACCGTCATTCAGATTTCCTTTGGCTGCCTCCAGACTGCTGTTTAAGAAAGATCTGACATCGGATAGCGATCGATTCCACCATCAATGAACTCGCCAGTGTCCGTTTTCATGGAGCATATTGGTTCCGTGTCCACCAGCGGCAGCATTACTGTCGAATGCTGCGCCGTCATCGGCGACATTCATGCAATCAGAACAGTAAAGAACTGTTCCATCGGGCAAATTGGGCAGACTGGCAAAGGCTACACTGGCAAGCTGGACTGGTACTCGGTACTGCTCCTCTGCGGCGGTAAGCCGTTCCTGATAGTTAACTCCATCTCCGGGATTGGCAATGTACCGCGAAAGCGCGACTGCAGCACCGAATGAAATTTGCATTTTAGAAGGAATATAACCTCCATCGGTTCCTATGTAGCTATCGTTCGGGTCCCACGTGGGTCTGTTGCCTGGAGTGGCAAGCGTTTTGTCGGTATTCGAGTCCGTGAGCGTAATTATATGTACTGGAGGTATGTAAGCTCCGGGGGGAGTTTCGAATATTACCCGACCCTTAAGTCCTTCGCCGCCATAAAAACTGGTTGTTAGTTGGAAGAGAGTACCTACGACTGGCGGATAATCATTGCCGACTGAGTTGCCGCCCTGACATTGCATCCAGATCGGCGATCCGACCCCCTGCGGATTGCATTCCTGTGCAAACACGGACGGATAATAAGCGCCGGCGGAATTGACGATCGAGCCTTCTCGCGGCAATTGATCGGTAAGGTAGATGGTCGGATTTCCGCCCCCGCTATTACCCGTGTCGGACGATGATGTGAGAACGATCGATCCCGGCCACAACTTCAGCGATGGCCAGTAAGGTGTTTGATCGCTAACGGTGTAGGAGGCTGGGATTGATGCGGCATCATCAATGACTGAGCAGACATTATTTGTACACTGGGTCGCGGGTATTCCTGTCGCTACTGCAAACGGGCCTGTGCCGGTGGGAGCCACCATATCAGCACCGCCATCGCCGGCTATGCGAAGCACATCATAAGTAATCGTCCCCACGGTTCCGATTTTGTTCCACAGCACTTTAATCGGGCCCGAACCATTTGTGTTGGCATAGCCAGCTAAGTAGACGGAAGAAGTACCCCAAATGCTACTCTTGACTACGACGTAATAGTAATAGCCCAATGACCCGGTATTGGCATATTGGGGAATCGCGCCAGCGCTCGGCGAAGCGGATGTGGTGGCTTGTCCTCCTTCGACAATGAGGCCAGCCGATCCCGTTCCCAAAGGATTGCAATAACCGTCTTCTTCCTCGGTTACGCCGCTCAAATTGACAGTGTCTAGGATATACGCTGCTGAAGCGCGGATGCCAAACTGCGCGTATCCCTGCACAACCGAGTTCGTAACCCGAAGTCCATTCCCATCCTGATTATCGATACCGTTCCCTGTGCATTGCAAACTGATATTGGAATTCTGAACCCAAAGTACGCCTGCGTTTCTTGAATATGGTCCTGGCCCAACAATTGCCGTTGAGCAAAAGGTAGTGTCGCACCTGCCCCACGAATAGTTAAGAGTTGTGCTAAGGCCGTTGACAACGGCTGCTTGATCGTTATCGATCTGCACGAGTGACCCGAAACTAGAGCCCGTTATGGGGCTGGCCGCAGGCCCAAGATTATTTATTTCCGAACCCTGGGCATTATCCTCAACCGCAGGCCAAGTTCCGGCCTTCACGCCCGGGGCGACGCGTAACCCTTGCAGAACGATTGCCTGGAACTTATCTCCGTTTGATGGATCGCCTGCCATGATGCAGGTATCGCTCATGGCACACGTAAGCGTAGCGCCAGAAGACATAATGGTTATCGACGAGCTACGGATGGACACTCTGGCACGAAGCAAGTGTGCTCCTGGGTCGATCATCACTTGACGGGAAATATTGCCTGCTGTTTGGATCACGTCAGCTCCGATTACTGCTTCCTGTATTCCAGCGGTAGCAGTGCCGATCGAATACCCTAGGGGATGGGCATATTGTGCCGTGAACTCTATTGTTCCGCCCGCTGCGTGCGACACGCAAGTCCCGCCCGTGAGAAGAACAACTTCCGGGGTACCGGTGCCTGAAATATACAAGTAATGCCAAGCATCGGTGCCATTCACTCCTCTTGGACACGGCGTCATGGTAATAACGTTGGGTCCCGCTAAAATTGCATTTGCGTTTTGCGGTTGCTGAACAAAAAAATAATCTCCCGTGTTGACAACAGGATTATTGGTGCCTGCCACGCCTGATCCCGCGGGAGCGTTGCCCCCACTGGATACCGAGCCTGCCGCTCCGAACTGCTGTCCTGGAGCGAAGTTAATAGTTCCGTCGGAATTTATAGACAACCCGGTGCTTGTAGGAGTCGCACCATTAACGCCAAAAAGCAGGGAAAGACTAGCTGTCGGGCCTGTGCTTGTCGGAGCAAGGGGTTGAGAGACCCAGCGAAAACGCTGGGTGGTGGACGTGCCCGCCTGTGGGCCTGGCGATGACGATACAAAATCCATTGGAGCAGAATCAAAAGTATTAGCCGTGTTTGGTTGTGGAATGCTCCCTGGCATCTCGATGCCAGCACTAAAGGTCTGGGACCCTAAGAACACGTTATTTCCGGTAAGTTTCGCGAATGCTGCGCTAGCGTCAATCGGTGAAGGCACTACGACAGGAAGCGAAATTGGAGGCGGCGCAGGAAAAAGAATTGGGGTAGGTAATTTCAATGTGCTAAGCAGAGAGGCTAGCTGTTGTTGAGAAACGAACTGGTCAGGAGCTTTCCCCCCGAGAGTATCAGCATCAACGGATTTGAACGCATAAGGCACGCTGGACAGGGCGATCCTTGGCCGCTCTACTCCATCGTCGAGTGTGAGTCCAATCCACTGCGGTTCACCATTGACGAATATGCCGGAAGGAATTCCCTCGTTCCTGGTCGAACCCAACAAGACCGTAAAACGTCCTTGCTGATCGAGCGCAACACTCTGCGTTTCCATCCAGAGCGGCACTCCGCCATTTTGCTCTTTATAGAGCGCAAAGGATATTCCGCGCACTCCTGCGGGACTTGTCCCATCAAGTTGCTTTACACTCGCGCTAAACTTAACGGTGACGGGAAGAGACGAGCCAGCCGCAACATCAGTCACTATCATCCCATTGTTGGCGGCGTAAATTTGTCCATACAGCCGATGCGTTAAGGACAGGAAAAACAGTACCGCGAGGACACAACGTTTCATGATTCGTTCTTTCTAATTGTTCTGATTTGCTCCTAGTGCCTTGCACTTTCCACGCCACTCCGAAAGGGCATCCTCCTCGCGATCATTTCTGGCGTATATGAAGGGCTTAGCGGCAAATCACGCAAAGCTGAGCTCCCCAACGCTTGCAGCCGCATCTCTTTTTAGCCTAAACGGGAAAATGCCAGGACCGTTCTGGAAAAGTATTTTGAGAAAGTGCAACAGCTACGTTGTGTACTTGCGATGCGGAACATAAAAAATCCCGGCTCGTTTTCCGGAGGGGCCCGGGAGCCGGGCGGCAAGGAAGCGCCAAGTGAGAGACCTTATTTGGGAACGAAATAAATCTGATGGACTTTTGGGAAATGCGGATCGGAAATCAGTTCGCCAATATCTTTTGCGCGCTCACTGTACTTTGGATCACTTTCCAAGTCGGCGAGTAGCAGAGCGAATTCTGTCCATAGTTTGGGCCACCAAGGAGCACGGTCAATATTCTCAAAAACCATCTGGGGTGCGGACATCTAGTTGGTCATTGCCTCCGTTGGCGTATCCCACCAAACAATGCTTGGTCCAATTGGCGGGTAATTTCCTTACGAAACCTATCTCGGAGGCCTCGCTGTTGCATAAAGACGCAGAGTCCGCCGCTGCCAGCCCCGAGCACAAAAGACCCCATAATCAACAAAGAGTTCATCGTCATATTCCAAGATCAAAAGAACAGGGAGCGAAGAATGGTTTCGCCGCCCGCCTCGCTCCCTATTCCCTACTTCACGGTTCAGTTAGTGAGCTGATCCTAACGTGCCTATTGTGGGGAGTATGTGACTAATGAACAATGAGCCTGTGGGAAAGCACGAACGAAAGAGTCCTGCACGAAGAGATTAGGGAATTCAATCTCCACAACTCAATCGGGTTCATTCGTCACCGACTGCATCCTTTGCGCTTGCTACATTTGTCCATGTGAGATGGGAAACGAAGCAAAGGAGGTCGGCCCAGTTGAGACCTGTGGCCTCTTTTGCTCCCGAGCCGACCTTTAAGTTCAGACGTTCTCATTTGGTTTTGTCAGCAGTAAGTTGTTTGCTCTGGGCACTCGTGATTCTCGGACTTGAATTCCTGGCATTTTCCCGTCCATAAGCTCTTGTCTCACGTTCTCTCCTTGCTTCCTTCCCTTAGACACTTGCCGGGCGTATAATCCCCCTGTTTTTCGGGCCCTCCCTAGGCGTAAGTCTCTCTTTCCAATATAGAGCGATATAGGAGATATTATGCGACCTTGCGTGCTAGCGGCCTTGAGTTGTCTTTCGTTGTTTCTACTTGTGGGCTTTGCCTCTGCACAACACTGTTCTAAGGCCGATGAGGACCCGACCACGGGTTTCTGTACCGTACCCGATCCTAAGCTCACACCCGGCGAAATGAATGCTTCGGTCGTATGTGTATCGAACCAAGACCGTCCTCGCCAAGTATCGATGAAAGAAAAGAATGCCATCCTTGCGACATACGGATATCCGGCAGACACCGATAAGTCTACCGGCGAGTTCGATCATTGGTTTCCGCATTGGATGGGAGGCTCAGACGGGCCAGCTAACATCTGGTTTGAACCACACGCGGGGAAATTCGGTTCATTCGCAAAAGATAAAGTCGAGCTGCTTCTATGGAGAAAAGTGTGCGTGACTAAAATAATGACCCTTAAACAAGCGAAGGCGGCTTACCTTGCTGGATGGAGAACACTGCTCCCTCAGCAATGAGCTTTCTTTTGCAAATCTCGTAATACCTTAAGGAGAATTGCATGTCTTTCATGCGTCGGTTCGTTTCAGTTCTTGCGCTGGCCGTGATACTATTTCCAGCCTTCGCGCAAACTCCTCAACAGTCCTCACCAAATCAACCTAACCCGCAACAACAGCAGTCCAAACCGAAATGCACAGATACCGGAACCTACGTCAACAGTAAAGGAGAGACAGTGAAGCGCCCTGAAAATTGCTCCTCTGTTCCGCAAGGTGCGACAGCGCAATGTGCAGATGGAACCTACAGCTTCAGTCAGAGCCGCAGAGGAACGTGTTCCCATCATGGCGGCGTCGCGAAATGGCTTTAAGGAGATGCGATGAATTAGCCGGGATTTTCCATTGAGCAGGTTTTCAGGAACCGCGTCCTCGGACTTCGTTCCCTTGCTGCGAATGCCGCCTAGGAATCTGCTCATTGCACATCATCGAATGCGAAATCTTTGTCTGCTCCGATTGCGTGCTGCTACACTATCGTCGATATGAGAGACTGGCGCTAAGCAGGAGAGCCAGTTAATTGTGATCCGCCGCCCGATCCCCGCAAGCCCTAGCCCGAAAGGAGAAATCCATGAAAGGCAGGATTATCCATCTAATCTCGATATTTACAATCATGGCCCTATCGATCGTGTCGCTTATCCTCGCCTTCAAAATCACGAAGATCGGCGGCGCGACTTACAAGTGGGAGTATATTCCCCCGATCCTCGTGCTCTTGTTCGGAGCGGTCCTGCTCTGGCGGAGTTTACCGAAGCGATGATGCGTCGCCGCTGAACCTACACCCGAAGAGTGGTAGGCACTGGATCAACAAAATTCTCTTGAGTTGCCGAACGCTATGGGCTGGGCAACGCGAATAGCGATTTGAAATTTACGGTTGATCGATCAGGCACACTATTCTTAACGAGAAATACAACGGGTCAATCGTTTTTAGATTCGGCGATGCCTATGGCGTTTATAGCCGGGCATGGCGTTCGGGGGTGACCTCGGCAGACTCCTTCCGATACTTGTTAGGCCGTGGCAGATACCTATTAGCCGGGATTTTCCATTGAGCAGGTTCCTAGGAACCGTTGGATCAGTTCTACGTTCTGCCCTATGGGTTTATGCTGTCGTGCTTCCCAGCCTTGCAAGGTCCCTGGGTCCACCCCAAGTGATTCCGCCAACTTCCGTTGGGACATCCCCAGCGTCTTTCTGACCGTAGCGAGCCGCTCAGGAAGTGTCTGTGCCGGAGGAAAAGGGTTATATCCCAGAAACCGCAGGATGGCAGGAATGTGTCGGATTGCGGGGAGGGATTTGTTGCCTTCCCAGTTGTGAATGGTCGTCGTGTCAACGCCGATATGCTCAGCGACCCTTGATTGGAAGAGGCCGAGGTCGAGGCGTCGGCTGCGGAGGTGGTCGCCTAACGTATTGATTCGCTTGGGGTAATGGGAGGGCCTGGGTTTCGTAGCTCGGAGCTCGGCATGGCAGAAAGGCAACGCAGGGATGTCCCTGCGGTTTCCGCAACGACCGCACTCGCGACTGCCAGTGTACGACGCCGATGATCCAGCGCTACATTTCGAAAATCTCCGGCCCGCTCATGGATCGCATCGACATTCACATCGACGTTCCCGCCGTGAACTACAAAGAAATGCGTTCCACCAACGAACCTGAGAACTCGGCCAGCATTCGCGAACGCGTGATGCGCACTCGAAAAAAACAACTCGAGCGTTTTTCTTCGTCCCGCGAAAAGCTCTACTGCAATGCGCAGATGTCGTCGCGGCACATCCGCACCTTTTGCGAACTCTCGGCCGATTGCGAGCGCTTGCTCGAACGCGCCATGACTCAACAGGGACTCAGCGCCCGCGCTCACGACCGCATCCTGAAAGTCGCGCGCACCATCGCCGACATCGAAGAAATACCCAACATCGAACCAAAACACATCGCCGAAGCCATCCAATACCGCTCGCTCGACCGCACCTATTGGACCTAATCCCTCGAAACAAGGCCGCACAATCAGCAGCCCTTATCCAAATAGATCTGTCGTCCTGAGCGAAGTGAGTGCTGCGCGAAGCGAAGCACTCACGCAGTCGAAGGATCCCTACCAGCTTCCGACTTCCGACGCTTCCTCAAAGAGTCTCTCAAGGTGGCTCGTCGATATCATGCGAACGCTCTCCTTCGGAAAGCTAGGAGGGCCCAAAGCAAAAATCGATGTCGTTCCGAATCGGGCGGTACGCCCGGTGAGGAACCTGCTTTTCCATCACGCGATCACCACTGCCCTGCCTTTGAGGAGAAAATTAAAACTAGGAAGATCAAAGAACTAGAGAGAACTAGAGAAACTCCCCGCACCCAGGAATTAATGTCGACCTCAGGCGCTGAAGAGAAAAATAAAACTAGGAAACCAAGACTAGGAAGATTCAACATTGCACTTGCCGGGTGCCCCATTTCTCGCGTCTTTTGCGAGAAGTGGGGATTCCGCTGTCGAACGAATCAGCAGCCTCTGGTATTTAGTCTGAAAAAAAGAAGCTGAGGATATTCTCCCCAGCTTCTCTTCAAAACCGCGAAACCAACTCGTCTACGGGGTTCCAGTCAGACCGAAGGACACGCCGGAGCACTGGTGTGAGTTAAGTCCCAGCGATGCGTCGCACCAGTTAGCCCAGGTGAACCCGAAGAAAGGCGAATTCAAGAACGCGGAATGCGCCGGTTGGTATTGGCCCGAGATGTTGTTGGCTTTCTGCGTTGTGTTGGAAATGAAGAAACGTCCATTGCTGCAGCTGCCATCGACCGCTCCGTTGGTGCAATTCGGAGTGGCGTTGATCCAGTACTCGCCCGGGTTGAGTGTGAGTGGAGCCGACAGCTGAACTGCAACGGTGTACTCGTTCAGGCCGAAGAAGTTGCGGCCCGTCGCTGCCACCGCGGCAGCTCCCGAACCTGAAGCCAGGCTCGTTCCGCCGTTGCCTTCCGAAACGCCCGACCGGATGTCATAGCTGGCAGTCAGTGGATCGAAGTTCGCGTCCGCCTGGACGTTAACGATGATTCCAGTGACGGTCACGGTGCTGGTCGGAGAGAAAGCGCCATAGGTGGAGCTGCCGGGAATGAGAAGCGTGTTCTCATCCGAAAAGCCGGCCGCATTGAAGTCGCCCGGGTTAAGGTCTCCCCCGTAGAACATGCAGGGGTCGCAGAGCGACGGTGGAACGGCGTGGCCCTTCCACTGAGTTCCGCTCGAGGAGCTGCCCGCGAGATGTTGCGAGGGAAGCGGTTTCTTAGGTGCCGCCGCTGCTGAGAGAGTAAGCGCTACTACTAAAGCTGTTGCGAAAAGCGTCGTTTTCACTCGATTCCTCCTGTTCGGTTTTTTCGCTATCTTGTGTCGTCATCCACGGTTCCGCACTTCTTGCTGAAACCGCGCCGCACTAATCCAGTGCAACTGAAATCAGCTTGCTTACGGCGTTTGTCCACCGCGCAGAGCAAACGACATGCCGGCGCATTGCTTTGCATTGAATCCCGCAACGCTCGCGTCGCACCAGTTGGCCCAAGTGAGACCGAAGAAGGGTGCGTTCAGGAACATTTCGTGGATCGGCTGCCAGCTGCCGTTCAGGTTGTTGGTGATCTGGCTGTTGGAGACGAACTGCCGGAAAACGCTGCAGCTGCCATCCAACGTGTTCAAACACTCGGGAGTGGCGTTAAACCAGTATGTCCCAGGAGTCAGGACCACTGGCGTAGACCACGAAATCGCAACTGTGTATTCGTTGAGCCCGAGGAAATTGCGCCCCGTTGCTTGTACGACAGCCGCGCCCGAGCCGGAAGCGATGCTGGTTCCGCCGTTGCCTTCCGATACGCCAGTACGAATGTCATAGGTTGCAGTCTGCGGATCGAAAGCAGCGTCGGCTTGAACATTGAACAGAATGCCGAAGACAGTCGAGGTCACCGGAATGTTCACCGCGCCGTAGGTGCTGGAGCCGCCCGTGATGAGCAGCGTATTTTCATCCGACATTCCCGCCGCATTCAGGTCAGATGTATTGATATCGCCACCGTAGAACAGGCACGGATGGCATAGCGGGGGTGGTGCCGGGCTCGGACTGTTCGTGAACGGTGTTGCTTGTCCTGCGCTGCCGGCTGCGTGCTGAGACTTTGGCGGTTTGGTATTTGCCGCCGCTGCCGTGATGCTGAGGGCTGCTACTAACGCGAGTGCAGAAAGCGTTGTTTTCACTATATTCCTCCTCTGGGGTTTTTCTGCCGAGAATGAAGCAACGATTTTGCCACGTGCAAAACCGTGCGGCGAGTCTATGCCGCTGTTTCAAATTATGCAATGGAGAACAAAGTACCTAAGCCTGTGAATCCCGCGCTGCACAAGGCTTTTGTGCAACCAGCAATGGCGCGCTTCCGCAACTTTTATTAAAAGACTATGCAAGAACCTGCACACTTTTGTGAGGAACCTGGAATGTCACCCCTGCAATTTTTCGTCGCGATTCTGAATTCGCGAACCAACTCGCAAAACCACATCGATCGGGGAAGTTGCGGTTTCAATCGTTGGAGATCAGGACTCAGGAAAAACAAAGCTAGGAAAATCAAAACTAGGAAAACCAAGGTTGAAAGCAAAACTGATGTCATTCCGAACAGGGCGGAACGCCCGGTGAGGAACCTGCTTTTTCATCACGCCATCACAGCCGCCTGCCTCGGAGGGGAAAATCAAGACTAGGAGAACCAAGACACTAGGAAAACCAAAGCCGCTGCTGCTGGCACTAGGGGAACCTGCTAAAAGACCCCTAGTTTGTCATCCTGAGCGAAGTGAGTGCTGCGCGAAGCGCAGCACTCACGCAGCCGAAGGATCCCTATTGCGCCTCGGTTGCAGGTGCCCCATGGAGTTCTCTCTAGGTTGCTCTGCCAGCATCGCACTTTCCAAGCCACGACCGCCGAAAACAGTGCAGGGATCCTTCGACTCCATTTGTCCCGCGCTCAATATCCGTAGCTCAGCCTCTGAGGAGAGAAATCAAGACTAGGAAAACAAGAACTAGGGGAAAACGAAGACCGCTGCTGTTGCTGGAAAATATCGCGTCCCGTCGTGCTGTCATTGACCCCTTCCGTTGCAACATGTTATAAATGCCCGTTTTGCTCTGGTGCCTCCGGAGCGGAGTCTTAATACTCCGGTCGGCCAGACAAAAAGAACTCCGACGCGGCCAAGCTCCAACACTCCGTTGAGGTTTGCGGTGGAAGCGTGTTCGGAATTCCGGCGTCCCCGCAGTCTGCACAGGGCCGTGCTCTGACGGGATTCGTTGCCGGAAGGCGTCTCTAAACACGTTTGCAATTATTCCTAAAAAACCGATTCATCTGTGGAGGACTTATGATGCGCACCTGGCTCGCCACTGCTGCGTTCAAAGGACAGCGGGGGGTGGCTGATTTCCTGACAAAGCTTCTTGCCCTGGCAACCCTGTTTACCGTTGGATCTGCCTCAGCTTTCGCTCAATCGGAAGCTGGCGGCGAAGCTTCGCTCAAGCTTCCCGATCTTTCCTCTGTCGGTTTTCTCAACGGAGCCATTGACGGCCACCGCCTGCTCCTCATCGGCATCCTCTTTTGTATTTTCGGACTCGGCTTCGGCATGGTCATCTATATGCGCCTCAAAAACCTGCCGGTGCATCGCTCCATGCGCGAGATCTCCGAACTCATCTACGAGACTTGCAAAACCTATCTCATCACCCAGGGAAAATTCATCCTCCTGCTGTGGGTCTTCATCGCAGTTATCATCCTGCTTTACTTCGGCGTGCTCCAGCACATGGAAGCTACGCGCGTCGTCATCATCCTCGCCTTCAGCCTCATCGGCATCGCCGGCAGTTACGGCGTCGCCTGGTTCGGCATCCGCGTGAACACTTTCGCGAACTCGCGCACCGCCTTTGCCTCGCTCCCCGGCAAGCCCTATCCGGTTTATCAGATTCCGCTGGAAGCTGGCATGAGCATCGGCATGATGCTGATCAGCGTCGAACTGCTCATCATGCTCTTTATTCTGCTCTTCGTTCCCGGCGACTATGCCGGACCATGCTTCATCGGATTCGCTATCGGCGAGTCTCTCGGCGCGGCCGCGCTCCGCATCGCCGGCGGCATCTTCACCAAAATCGCCGATATCGGCTCCGACCTGATGAAGATCGTCTTCAAGATCAAAGAAGATGACGCCCGCAACCCCGGCGTCATCGCCGATTGCACCGGCGACAACGCCGGCGATTCCGTTGGGCCCTCGGCCGACGGCTTCGAAACCTACGGCGTCACCGGCGTCGCCCTCATCACTTTCATTCTTCTCGGCGTGAAAAATCCCACCGTACAAGTTCAACTGCTGGTCTGGATCTTCGTCATGCGTGTCATGATGCTGGTCTCCAGCGCCCTTTCCTATTTCATCAACGCGATGATCGCCAAAGCCCGCTTCGGCAGCGCGGACGAAATGAATTTCGAAACTCCGCTGACCACCCTTGTGTGGCTTACCTCGATCGTTTCGATCGCTCTGACTTTTCTCGTCTCCTATTTCATCATTCCCGACCTCGGCGGTGACGCCTCCCAGTGGTGGAAACTCGCCGTGATCATCTCCTGTGGAACCCTCGCTGGCGCGCTCATTCCAGAATTGGTGAAGTCGTTCACCTCGACTGACTCGCGCCACGTAAAAGAGGTCGTAACTTCCGCCGAAGAAGGCGGGGCCTCGCTCGGAATTCTTTCCGGCTTCGTCGCCGGAAATTTCTCCGGGTACTACCTCGGACTATCGATGGTCCTGCTGATGGCCATCGCTTATTACTTCAGCACGATGGGCTTGGCCGCGGCAGCAACCATGCTCGCACCGGCCGTATTCGCCTTCGGGCTCGTCGCCTTCGGCTTCCTCGGTATGGGCCCCGTTACCATCGCCGTCGATTCCTACGGCCCAGTCACCGACAACGCTCAATCCGTCTACGAACTCTCTCTCATAGAGACGGTCCCTAACATCGAAGCCGAACTCAAGAAGGATTTCAACCTCTCCATCAACTTCGAACGCGCCAAGTACCTGCTCGAAGCCAATGACGGGGCAGGCAACACCTTCAAAGCGACTGCCAAACCGGTGCTCATCGGTACTGCGGTCGTCGGCGCCACCACCATGATTTTTTCCATCATCATGGCTCTTACCGCCGGACTCACCGAAAATGTCGATAAGCTCTCTCTGCTGCACGCTCCGTTCTTCCTCGGATTAATTACCGGCGGCGCGATGATTTACTGGTTCACCGGCGCTTCCACCCAGGCCGTGACCACCGGAGCCTACCGCGCTGTTGAGTTCATCAAAGCCAACATTAAACTTGATGGCGTGGTCAAAGCTTCCGTTGCCGATAGCAAGAAGGTCGTGGAGATCTGCACTAAGTATGCGCAGAAAGGCATGCTGAATATTTTCATTGCCGTCTTCTTCGGCACGCTCGCGTTCGCTTTCGTCGAGCCATTCTTCTTCGTCGGCTACCTCATCTCCATCGCCATCTTCGGCCTCTACCAAGCCATCTTCATGGCCAATGCCGGCGCCGCCTGGGACAACGCCAAGAAGATCGTCGAGGTCGAAATGAAGCAGAAGGGAACTCCCCTCCACGACGCGACCGTCATCGGCGACACCGTCGGCGATCCTTTCAAGGATACTTCTTCGGTCGCGCTCAACCCGGTGATCAAATTCACAACGCTGTTTGGATTGCTGGCCGTGGAGTTGGCCGTCACACTCACTCGCGACCAGGGCCCCATGATTACGAATGTTCTCGCTCTGGCATTCTTCGCGGTCTCCTTCTTCTTTGTTTACCGCTCGTTCTACGGAATGCGGATTCGAAGCGACAAGGCGGAGTAATCGGGTTCGGGCTTTCTGGAATCGAGGTTGTATATGGCGGTGAAAGGTGCTCGCGCAAAGCTAGCTCTGAAAGCTCTGGTTGTTGTATTCGCGCAGACCAGTCTGTCACTTCTTGCTTACGCAGCCGACATGAAGCCCGAAGATCTGGTGGCGCATCACCTGGACTCGATCGGAACGTCGGAGGCGCGTGGGTCTATCAAGTCGCGCGCGGTACAGGGGAAGCTGATCTACAAGTTACTGGTTTCCGGCCACGGTACGGTGGGCGGCTCATGGGGTCGAGTCTCAGAGGATAAGAAATCCAACTTCGTAATGCGCTTTGGTCTCGGGGACTATCGGGGCGAACAATTCGTTTTCGACGGCAATAAAACCTACATCGCCGCTGACACTGCGTCGCACATACGGTCGCGTTTCGGCGATTTCGTCCACAGCCAGGATTACATTATTCGAGAGGGCTTGCTGGGCGGTGCATTCTCCACAGGCTGGGCCTTGGTAAGTCTGGACCAAAACCATCCCAAGCTTACCTATGCCGGCGAGAAGAAGCTCGATGGCCGCCCAGTATACGATCTTGAGTATCACTCAAAGCACAGCAGCGACATGCAGATCCATTTCTTCTTCGATACGGAAACCTATCGCCACGTCAAGACTTTGTATTCCATGACCTTCTCTCCAAACATGGGCGGGACCGTAACTTCGAGCGTGAATCAACAAGAGATTCGCTACACGATTGAGGAGCGTTTCGGCGATTTCAAAACCGCCAACGGCCTGACCCTGCCATCGACTTACTCCATCGAGTACACCGAGGAGCGCCAGAGTGGCCGCACGATGGTCGATCGCTGGGAAATGACAGCAGATCAGACTTCCGACAACATTGGCTTGGACCCAAAGAATTTCGACACGAAGTAGATATCTACTCGAAGTAGAGATAGATCCGAAGTATCGATCTGAAGATCAAACAAAAACGCCATCCGTAACCTTCGGATGGCGTTTCTTAATTTCGGATCGCGCCAGCGGGCTTCAGTTTTTAGATCACCCAATCACCCGATGACCCAATCGCTCAATTCAATCATCTTCGGTCCCAATACAAATCTCGCCGGTCCCGATTCACATCCCGATACTCTCGCGACAACTCTCTCCGCTCATGCCGCGCCGCTCCATAATTTCCACAATATAAATCGCGCCGCAACTCTCGCCGATCATGACCGATCCTGACTTCATCGTGCCGAATGTCCCGCCGGTCGCGCCATCCATCGTCGGCAAACATCGTCCCCGCACCCATTCCCAACAGCAACAATACCCCTGCAATTATCCGTTTCATATCGATGTCCCTCCTCCGCTCCCTGCGGATTCTACTGAATAGAAACACCACACCCGGCGCGGAGTTGCGCTGACGCAGCCGTACGTCGAAAAGGCCGCAGTTACAGTAGCTTGTGAGAATGTTGAAATCGTCTATAGATGGAGTGGCCACGCTCCCGGTTTCGAGGTTTCCAATCACCCAATCACTCGATTCGCTCGATCACTTAATGCTACACAACCTTCGCCTTGTAATACTCGA
Organism: uncultured Acidobacteriaceae bacterium; assembly: GCA_963771965.1. Lineage (GTDB taxonomy): Bacteria > Acidobacteriota > Terriglobia > Terriglobales > Acidobacteriaceae > Sulfotelmatobacter. The sequence goes on along the minus strand of CAVYVM010000009.1, from coordinate 596,995 downwards.
CAGAAACCCCCGGCGCATACGCCGCAAGCGCAGCTTGCGTAGCGCTAAGCTGGTTCGCCAGATTGGATACCTCAACTAGAACGCAACGAACCACCATGCGTGTGATGCTCCGCGGCTGATTCATGTTCAAAAAACTCAACGCGGACTGCAACGGCGAGAGGCTGGGATTGTAAGCCGCATTCTCTGCGTAGCGTCCGGCATAAATTGAGTTGTCGGCGAGTTCCACCGCCACGCCAGCATATCCATAGGACGCGTCAGTTTTATACGGCGCATAACTGCCGCAGGCCGCGGCCAGTGCAGCTGCGATCACCGGGTCCGTCGGCGGACCGCCGTCGAGGGCGAGGTTGTGCGTGCAGAGCTTGGGGTCCATCAGTCCACCAATCACGCCGAGATCGCGCGGTCCGAAAGCATTGGGAAGGAATGTGGTCAACAGCGTCGAAGAGTATGACGTCGGGTTCTCCTGATCCTCTGGCAGCAGAATCGATAACTGCTGCGCGCTGACTAACTCATAGAGAAACTGACGGCAGTACCCGCAAGGAGCCGCGCTAATAGCCATCGCTTGAATGCCTTTTTCACCATTGAGCCAGGCATTATTAGTCGCAGATTGCTCTGCGTGCACACTAAAACTGAGAGCAGTATTCACGAACTCAAAATTCGCCCCCAAGTAGAGACTGCACGATCCGCTTCCCAGCGCAGGCATCCCCGCTGCGACTGCACCAACCTGATAGTTTGACACCGGAACCACTGCGTACTGCTGCGCTACCGGAAGCAGTTGCATCATCAGCGTTCCAATCTCAACGCCGAGGGTCTCGAGTATTCGCCCCACAGAGTCAGCTGGCAAGAATCCATGACCGTCCCACATCCGGTCGATGTCAGGACGCACCTTTTCTGGAAAGCCACCGACAGCATCCTTCCAACCGATTGTTCGTTCGGCGCGATCCTTAATAGGAATCTCCAATCCTGACTTCCGCGGGCTCTCGACGGGTTTTCAATCTCCCGATGACTCAATCACACAATCGCTCAATTTTCCTCAGTTTTGTCCTCTCATTTTCTCTTTGACACTCTTCGCCAGCTTCTCAATCTCCTCTGCCTTTTTCAGGACCTCGAGCGAGAGAACGTTTTCGTTCGTTTTGTCAACATATTCTTTCAGCTCCGTGGAAAGTTTGAGCAGTTTGTCCGTATCGGCTTTCAACAAAGCCTGCCGCTCTACATTTGCCTTCTTCGCCATTTCGCGAGCCAGCTTGTCGCGGATTTCGTCCGGCCCCCCGGGCGCAACACTCCCGTCGACAGTATGTGAGCTGGATCCTCTTGGAGTGGTGCTCTGCGCATTGCCAGGAATCGCCAGCGACAACCCGAGACAAAGTATCCAAGTTATTCGTTTAGTCCGCACGACATCCTCGAAAGCGGGCGCGAACCTTCCACCCGTTCTCCAAAGTATGCCACTTCCTTCGAAAACAGATTGCAAAATGTAGGGATCAAGCCTGCCGCGACATTTAGGAATGGCCGACGCCGAAAGCAGGGAAAGCACGCCGTTTGAAAGAAGAAAAGCGCGCGAAGTTGAGAGAGAAAGAACACGACCCGCGAAACAAGGAAGGAAGGCGAAAGGGAAGAACACGACGTTGAAAGAAGAATAAGGACGCGGAGTTGAAAGAAGAGAAATCCGCGAGTCGAAAACAGGGAAGGGCACGACGTTCAGTCGTGCCGCCATCTCACTTCACTTGACAGCGGCTTCAGCCGCTGAGGTACGCTCCGACGGAACCCGTACCACCAACTCTCTCTTACAACGAACTCATATTCGACAAAAACTCCGAATTCCCCTTCGTCTTACTCAGCTTGTCGATCAGCAACTCCATTGCCTCCACCGGCGACAACGGATTCAGCACCTTCCGCAGCACCCAGATCCGCGACAAATCTTCCCGCGGAATCAGCAACTCTTCTTTACGAGTACCAGACCGTTGAATATCGATCGCCGGAAACACACGCTTATCGACCAGCTTGCGCTCGAGGATAATTTCCGAATTACCCGTGCCCTTGAATTCTTCAAAGATCACATCATCCATGCGCGACCCGGTATCAATCAAAGCGGTTGCGATGATGGTTAAAGACCCGCCTTCTTCAATATTTCGGGCCGAGCCAAAGAACCGCTTCGGCCGCTGCAACGCATTCGAATCCACGCCGCCCGAAAGCACCTTGCCCGAGGGCGGAACAATCGTGTTGTAAGCGCGCGCCAATCGCGTAATCGAATCGAGCAGAATCACCACATCGCGCTTGTGCTCAACCAGACGCTTCGCCTTCTCGATCACCATTTCCGCAACTTGCACGTGCCGCGCTGCTGGCTCGTCAAAGGTCGAGGAAATCACTTCGCCCTTCACCGACCGCTGCATGTCCGTGACTTCTTCCGGCCGCTCGTCGATCAACAGCACCATCAGCACCACTTCGGGATGGTTCGTGGTAATCGAGTTCGCCACATTCTGCAGCAGCATGGTCTTGCCAGCGCGTGGCGGAGAAACAATCAGCCCGCGCTGTCCCTTGCCCAGCGGTGTCAGCAGGTCCATCACACGGGCGCTGGCGTTCTCACGAGTAGTCTCCAGCTTCAACCGTTCCTGCGGATACAGCGGCGTCAGGTTGTCGAACAGAATCTTGTTGCGCGCTTCATCGGGCGACTCAAAGTTCACCGCCTCAATCTTCACCAGCGCGAAGTATTTCTCGCCCTCATGCGGAGGCCGCACCTGTCCGCTGATGGTGTCGCCAGTTTTCAAATCGAACTTGCGGATCTGCGACGGCGACACATAAATGTCATCCGGCCCGGGCAAATAGTTGTAATCCGGCGAGCGCAAAAATCCGTATCCATCGGGCAGGATTTCCAGTACACCCTCAGCGAAGATGTGTCCTTCTTTTTCGCTCTGTGCCTGCAGGATTTTAAAGATAAGATCCTGCTTGCGCAGTCCGCTGGCACCGGGCAACTCCAAGGTCCTTGCGATCTTGGTCAGCTCGGTGATGTTTTTCTCTTTCAGTTCAGCAATGGTCATGATTTTTCCTAGAAACGACTCAACTAAACCCGGTCACTTCAACGTATCCGTTTCAGCGTTTTCGGGAGATTTCCTAAGGAAGGATATTCAGGGAAGACAAAACAACTACCAGGCAGGCGGGCGGGGCTGTTTTAAGCAGCCCGCCGTTGTGCCTCAGCAAAATTCTCCGGCTCCGACAATACTTCCTGCCGCTCCGCGCCTGCGATCCGGTCCAACACACCATTCATCGTTTCCTGGATTCTGGTGCTCGGCCGGTGGAACTTCCGCGTGGCCTTGGAGGCAAGCTGACAGAGCATATACCGGTTCCGCAACGTTTGTAAAGCGTCAAACACACGATCAGAGCGCATGTGACTTTACTCCTTCCTTTATATTATGTATCGGGCATTTCGCTTCCGCCCTCGTCCCGGGAACCCGGCCAGAATCCAGCAGCCGCCCTAACCTACTGATTCCACACAAGATTGTAAGGAGTTAGCGCAATTCCTACCCAGAATAGATGCGTGACAAGACTCCGAAGATGCTCGTTTTTTCCTGATTTGGGCTCACAGATCGAGGCGCTTAACACTTAACAATAGACCTGGAGACTCTGGACATCCACGGAACAACACACTTTATCCGGATTCCAGAAACACGTCAATACTTTTCTGACCCCTTTACACAGCTTTACTCACTCCTGCAGTGTCATTTCGGATTCCTCGTCCAGACTCCGAAATCTGTACCCTCGTTCGGGGACACTGGCACTCCCCGTTCCCAAAACTGAAGCAAAAATCGATGTCATTCCGAATCGGGCTAAAAGCCAGTGAGAGCCTGCCCTGAGCTTGCCGAAGGGAACCTGCTTTCCCATCTCGCATCACAGCTGCCCGCTTCGGAGGGGAAAATCAAGACTAGGAGAACCAAGACTAGGAAAACCAAAGCCGCTGCTGCACTAGGAGAACCTGCTAAAGACCTCTAGTTGTCATCCTGAGCGAAGTGAGTGCTGCGCGAAGCGCAGCACTCACGCAGTCGAAGGATCCCTATTGCGCCTCGGTTGCAGATGCCTCATGGAGTTCTCTCTAGTTGCTCTGTCAGCATCGCACTCCGGCCCCCTACCGCCGAAAACAGTGCAGGGATCCTTCGACTCCATTTGTCTCGTGCTTCGCGCGCGACAAATTCCGCTCAGGACAACAGTGCTGGGTGGGAGAGCGGTCGTTCAGAGCCTCGTAAGTGGTTCAATATCCGTGGCTCAGCCTCGGAGGGGAAAACCAAGACTAGGAAAATCAAGACTAGGAAAACCAAAGCCGCTGCTGCTGGCACTAGGAGAACCTGCTAAAGACCTCTAGTTGTCATCCTGAGCGGAGCGAGTGCTGCGCGAAGCGAAGCACTCACGCAGTCGAAGGATCCCTATATGCGCCTCGGTTGCAGGTGCCTCCTGGAGTTCTCTCTAGTTGCTCTGTCAGCATCGCATTCCGGCCCCTACCGCCGAAAACAGTACAGGGATCCTTCGACTCCATTTCTCTCGCGCGAAGCGCGAGACAAATTCCGCTCAGGATGACAGCACTGGTGGAAGAAGTAAGTTCAATATCCGTGGCTCAGCCACTGAGGAGAAAAATCAAGACTAGAAAAGCAAAAGCACGAATCATTTCACCGTGACGGTCACATAGCTCGTATGAATCGCCTTGTAGCCGTTATTCGGATTCACGTCCAAAATCGCCAATTGGTAGGTTCCGGGACCGGGCAGCGTCACATTCTGATTGATGAACGCGCTGTTAACCCCAACCCCGGTAACGGACTCGCCCAGTTTCTTGCCATGCGTGTTGTCCCAGACTTCAATATGATCGACCAGCGGTGTTTTCGATCCCGCCTGCTCATAGGCGTACGCGCTGACCGGCACGCTCGTAGTCGGCCACGTAGAGTTATTCGCCGGCGAGTTCACGTAGACCCCTGGTGCCGCGGCAACCGTAAAACTGACATTGCTCCGGTGAATGGGCTGGTTTGCTCCGCTGACGTCCTCTACCGTCAAAGTGTATTTTCCTAGCGCCAGCGAATACCACTGATTGATTGTGGTTCCCGTCGGTGAATCCCCAAGCTTCGTGCCGCCATTCCAAACTTCGATGTGGTCGACGCCGGAATTCGACTCCTCCGCTCCCGCCTCTACCGCAAAAGCACTCAACGGGAACATCGATCCCTGCGTCGAGCCGCTTGCCGGAGTACTTACGAAAACTCCATACCCAGAAGACGCCGTATAATTCGTGACTGCCTTATGCAGGATCGGATAATTCGGCGCACCGCCAATATCCTGGATGGTCATTTGATGCGGCCCGTTCCCACTCACCGGAAATGCCTGATCGATCGTCTTGCCGAAGATATTTCCCAACTTTGTTCCTTTCTTACCGAACGTGTCCCATACCTCCATGTGATCCACCTGGGCGCCGAGTTCGGAAGCAGCCGCACGCACCAGCACAGATGGCCCTTGCATCGACTGGTTGGCCGGTGAGTCGACTACCACGCTGCCTGCCGTCGCCAGGAAAAAATCCGACATGTCCGCCACGCTCGCGGACCATCCCGGATAACTTTCAATTCCCAGCGCGTCCAACATGGTTCTCAAAGTGTTTTCGTGCTTATAGGCCACATTCGAAACATACCCCCGCTTTATATTCGGACCGATAACAGCCGTCAGCACCTGCCCTGCGCCGTCGCCGTCGCCATTGTCGAAAGTTACGATGAGCAGCCCGCTCCCGCCCGGCTGAAAATCGGCCAGAGCCAGCATGGGAGTCAAATTGCTGTTCAGGAAGTCGTCAGCCTGCTCCAGCGGATTGCTGGAGCAGTCATCATGATTGTCCCAACACCCATCCGGAACGATGATCGAGAACCTCGGCAGCGTGCCGTTCGCCACATCGATTCCAAACTGCTCAAAGTCCACGATGCTCCCTTGCGAACCGTGCGTATTGGCCAGCAACTCGCTGTACCAGACAGCCGCATTGTGGCGCGCGTAATAGTGGGTGTAGGGCGGCTGGTTCGCCGAAGTAAAATCCGGTGCATTGACCGTGTCTCCCGCGTTGAGATAGTTCTGCACATAAACCTTCCACGACACCGGTTGAGTATCCATGAGCGCAAAAATATTGTTGTCAGTGATTGCATCCTTGGTGGCTGTCGATGTGCAGCCGTTCACGGTGAAGCAATTGTTGCCGTTGCAGTAAAAATTATGGGAACCCGAGGGCAGGCTGCACGACGGCGCTCCCGCGCAGTGATAGTCAGATTCGCAACTTCCCGACGCCAGATATAAATAGTCAAGCAGGGAACCACTCACATCGGAAAAATAGTTCTTCGCATAACCATATTTCTCGGCCTGACTCGAAAGCCACGGCATGCCTTTGGGAAACGCGGTGTCCAACGACGTATTTTCATCGACGACCAGCACCACATGCTGCGCCAATGGCACCACCTGCGCCAACAGCGTTGAGGATGCGCCAAGCATCAGCCCGTAACCGATGAGGAAGAAAAATGAAAAGGCTCTAACCACGCCGTGGCCCTTGCGCATAGGGATTTCCTCTCGAATGTCGATGTTTTTCGTGAATGTATAGCAGCGGTTCGCGAATACACCGCCGTTCAGCCGGGCACCCGGGGCTCCGGGTTCTAGGAAGCCCAGCTATCGAGACAGCTGCTAGAACTTATTGCTGAAAGGTCTAGTAATATCGCGGTTTCGATTTCAAAACAAGATTCCGGCGGTTTTAATTCCCCTCGCGCATCAAAAAGGGAAACGCATTGCCCCGCCGGATTTGACATCCGATTAATCTTCTTCTGTTCCTCTCCTGTCTCCGCAATTTCTAGGGGAAACTGCAGCCTTCACCGGTGCTGGTTCCTATTAATTCAGGCAACTTAATTCAGGCAACATCGGGATTACGAGAAGGCGCCTGAACCCCAGCCCTACGAGGCGGATTCGCCGATCTCCGGACTTACTTGTGCGTCCTAACTTCGGAGCGGACACAGACTCAAATTTGTTTTATGATGCGGTACTTCGCAGTCGGTGGTCGCATTATGATGCGTGTGATAGCTCTCGCCGTAATCCTCACCACCCTGACGGTGGCGCAGAACGCTCCCTCAACAGTTTCCGCCACCGGCAAGGTATCTTCTCACTTCACCGCTGAGAAGGGCCTCGTGCCATTTGCGTTCACCATCCGCAACGACAGCGCCGCCGAACTCAGAGATTTACAGATTGTCAATCTGCCCAACGGCTACGATCTTCTGCCACAACTTTCCACCGACCCCACTCCAGCATGCGCGGACACCAGTTCCCAGAGCGCGAATCCGAATCCGAATCCGAATCCGATTTCCAAATGTCTGCCTGCTGGACAAAGCCTGGTCGTGTGGGGAAATTTTCGGGCTCAATCTACGCACAAGGCCCAAACTCTGCTCATTGTTTTGCACTGGAAAGCGAGAACCAAAACCGCAATCCCCGCCGGCAAGAATAATACGCAGACTAGAACCGACGAAACCGAGTCTTCTCTGGCCGTCGATCTCGGCGAAAATGAGGTCCAAAGCTGGTGGTGGGTCGATGTCTCCGACTATCTTCCGTTCGTCGTTCCTGTCATCGCTGCTTTGGCGATCGCCGTTCTGACTTTTCTCTTCAATTGGCGCCTCGCAAGCAATAGCCGTCGCACCGAAGTCCTGAAGCAAATGCTTACCCAGATGCAAAACTACGGCTCAAAATTTTATATGCCGATGTCTTCCGCCGCTCAGGGACTCGAAGAAGAGCTGTCCGAAAATCTAAACAGTCGAAAAAATCCAGCCACTCCACAGTCCTTCTTTTTTTTCCTCCTTCTGCAAAGGACCATGCTCGACCTCCTTGGCGAAATCGGAGGAGCTTTCTTCAGCGATAATCGCGGCGAAGTTTTGGCGGGTGCCTGCTGGGGCGAAATCTTTAACTGGTTCTATCCAGAGGGGCGTGCCACCACTCTTTACCTAACAGCCTACGCTGCGGCAAAAGTGATAACTCCGCGGTCCGATTTCGAGGAATTCTCCAGCCGCTTTGTGGTCCAACCAGACCCATTGATCCTGGCCAATCCCGCAATCGATCAATGTTGGACAGAGTTCTCGAAATCGATGAACCAGCGCCAGAACTCGACCAATCAGTCCGAGAAGGTTGCAGAACTCATTATCCTCCTGAGCGCCTTCTCGAAAATCGTAGATTGCGAGATCAACCGCGTCAACAAATATTGGTATCCCTCGGTCGTATCCACACGCGCGAATGCAGATGTCTGGAAAAAACTGCACCAACTCGCTAGGGATGGCAAAATCAGCAGGTGGAAGACTTTTCGGTATTTCTGGCCCTGGAAACGCGAATAGAGGAAGCGCGAGTAGAAGAACTTAAGGAGGGATACTGAGGAAGGGTAAAGATTAAGGAAGGAACAGCGTGCGTCCCGCAGTCGGCCCACAACGCGCCGCACCACACACTGCTAGCACGAACCGCACTTCTCAACTTAGCTCAAATAGGGTGGTCGAAATCTGGTCGCCATGGCTTCCTCCCGCCTCAATGAATTATCGATCATTCTCGGCTCAATTACAAGCAGCCGGTTACTCAAGTGACAGTGATTAGATGCTCGCTCCGACTCCTTTCGCTCCAGCTAAATCGTGCTTGTTTTCAATGATTTGCATCCGGCATTTATACTCGTTTTCTGCCGGCTGAACCTCTAATGCTCGCGCAAGTCAAATTCGGACCGCCATCTCCCTGATCGTGACCGTGAACCATCACTGTAACGCTCCCTCCCCGGCGCGCACTATCTACGTGTAGCTAAACGGAAAGTCCGGTCAGATCGATGGAGCCACAAACTTAAAAGGAGGCTTTATGCCCGAAAAAACTGAAAGCAAAGCGCCCAATAGCCGCCGCGACACTTTCCTGCAACTTCTCACTTCGCTCGACGCAGTACCGAAGCAAATCACCGATGCGATGCTTCGCCAGACCACCGATGAGGATCACAAAAGCGTGATCACCGCCTGCGGCGATGCCATGCGCGAGCAGGTCCAGGGACTCACCTCGCACCTGCGCGAAGGCTGGTCGCGCCTCGGTCCGCAAGGACAGGCGGAAGTCTCCCGTGTCATCGCCATGAGCGGCAGCACCGCTATATTTGCCGGTCTGGACGCCCTGGCGAAAAGCATGAACTCCCCCACGGCAAAAATTGCCGTTTCCGGCTTCGTCCAGGAGTTGAAGAAACTCATCATTCTCCTGTTCTGGCTCATTTTCCACACAATTCCAAAATGGCTGATTATCCTGCTCGTTCTGATCGACGAGATTCTCAACCGTAAGCTCTCGGTAGGAAATCCTGCGCTCGCCTCCACGCTCTCACGCCAGCACCAGGATTACTTGCAGGAGCAGATCCTGATGGCACGACTCAATCGCGAGTACGCCGCCCCCGATCAACCGGGAAACAACGAGGGCAACCCCGAGACCGCCTGAGGCTGTGATGCTTTGTGTAGAGCGGGCGCTCTCGCCCGCTGCCTAACCTTGCTAGGATGCCCCATTTCTCACGTTTCGTGAGAAGTGGGGATTTCCAGCCGCGCTTTAGCTGAAGACAGACCTGGGATCACCTCTTCCCCCGCATCCACTCCCACGCCTCCCGATACCGCTCCCACCTCGGACGCCCGCTCTCAGCGCTGCCACAGAAAGGCAACCGGGAAGGACACGGCGTTCCAGTAGTGCCGTAAGCCGACCCCACGTGGAAGAGCGGCGATTCATCGCCGCGTAAGGGTTTTTGGGTGGCGCAGCGCTTTCAGCGCTGCGATAAAGGATGCGCGCTCATTTCAACCCACCGCGAAGCGGCGGCAGAATACAGCCTACACCATGCCCTAGGCTTGTCGAAGGGGCAGGCTCTGTCCGTCTAATTTTAACTTTGCCTACTCCTCACTAGACGGGCGTGCCCCATCTTTCGCGCTTTTTTCGAAGGTGGCAACCACGGACGCCTGAAGCGTCGCGGTGGATGCTGGGTTTGCCTTTGCCCGTGTGCAACGGACGCTCCTGTCCGTTGCCTTTTGATCTTGTCCTTGATCTGGATTCAGCTCATACAACAAACCAGGAAGGGCACGACGTTCAATCCTTGAGCCTGCCGCGAAGCACGCCGAAGGATGCCGACAACGGCTCCTACTCATAACTTGTCATTCCGACCCGTTCGCAGCCGCGCTAGCGGCGAGGACGGGGAGGAATCTGCTTGCTTGCTGACGGCGCCAAAATGCCCCGTGAAAGAGCGACCCTTCAGCACCGCATGGCTCAGCTTTGGGTGCGGCTTCAGCCACGCCGACAATCAATCCCAAACTTCAGCCGCAAGCAACGCAACACTGATCGACTCGCCCTCATGGCGAACATCTCGGATCAGCTTTGTTGACCAGGCTAATCTGCTTCGGGTCAATCCGCGTATCCGGCGCGTAGGTGCTCCAGTCGGGACACAGTTCTAGTCCCTTGTAGGCTGCGTCCTCAAATTCCGCGCTATTAAAGTGGAGTCCGGTAAAGTCGGCATTCTTAATCGTTGCGCCACTAAGAACGACCCTGCTGAGCGCTGAGGCTGCAAACAAATACGACCCACTCAGATCCAGACCCGAGAAGTAGGCAGGATCAGGAAATTCTCCGTCAACAATGACGGCATCGCTCCAATCCTCAAGTTGGCCAACCCTGCCTTGCGGAGTCCCAGTCTTGCGTTGCTCCGCTGCCTGCGACCGTTGTCGCAAAATTGTAGCGAGAGCCCTGCTGCTAGCCTCTAGGAATTGGGCCGACTGCAGCATTTCGCCCTCCGCCTTCAGGATCTGGTCAGACGTGGGCACGGGCGGACTTTCCGAGAGTCCTTCTCCAGTCGAATACCTCTGTTGCTTGAGAAATATTGCCCGGTATGGTTGGCTGTAGAGGAATCGCTTCGCCATGAATGACGTGTTCAGCTCGCGTGCTTCGTCGAACAATCTACCTGCGCGAAGAACGTCGAGTTGTATGTCCTGCTCGACATCTTTCTCGGAAACCTTTCTCGTTTTCAATAGACGCAGACCATAATATTCCCCCGCCGCTCTGGCAAAATCGGAGGCCGCTCGCCGGTTTGCATCAAGCAGGAGCGGAAGCGCGATATCTGGTCTAAGCAGCACCGCATCAATAATCGAGTTTGCCACATCGGGATCTTCCTCGGTGCCCAAACGAGCAACCAATAGTGAGATAGCGTTCTGTGCCCGCCTGCCATCAGCATCGGCTTCCTCCTGGGAGCGCCACCTGGAACTCTCAAGCGGCCTGAGTATGAATCTGCGAATAGAGAATGTCGCGGAGAGGCGTGCGCCAACATCGGAGTTGCCGATGTCTTTCGCAATCTCTGAATATTGCGCGTTGTCGGTTTGAATCCTCGCCGAAGCCTGGGAAGAATGTAAACCAACGATGTATGTGCCGACAGCAATCAGGGGCGATAAGAAGGCTGAAAGGAGCCCCAGCAGCATTTTCGCCCGCCATCGGCTCAGATCCGCAATCTCGAGTCGCAGCTTCTGGACCTCAATCCGCAGCTTCTCACCTTCCACCGCGGACATCGGCTGCGGGGCGGCCGCAGGTTGATTTCCGCTATCAGTTCCGCCCAATTGCACGGACTCGCTCATCGGTTCAACCTCCTACGAATTGTTCGACAGGCACCCTACTCCCTCACCCCCAACTGCCAAAACAAAAACTCATACATATCCGTGAACTCCTCAATCTGCTTGGTCACCGGTTTCCCCGCTCCATGCCCCGCCTTCGATTCAATCCGCAACAAAATAGGCCGAGTCCGGCTGCTTCCATTTTTCGCCTCCGCCTGCATCAAAGCCGCCATCTTTTTCGCATGCATCGGATCAACTCTCGTATCCGTATCGGCGGTCATAAACAAAACCGCCGGATATTCCGTCCCCGCCTTGACGTGATGATATGGCGAATACGCATAAAGCCACTTGAACTGCTCGGGATTCTCCGCCGTTCCGTACTCCGGAATCCACAGCTTCGCAATTTGAAAGTCCTGATAGTGCAGCATGTCGAGCAGCGGCACCTGGCACACCACCGCGCGAAACAAATCCGGACGCTGCGTCATCATCGCCCCCATCAACAGCCCGCCATTCGATCCTCCGCGAATCGCCAGATGATCCTTGTCCGTATATTTCTCCGCGATCAGATACTCCGCCACGGCAATCATGTCGTCGAAAACATTCTGTTTTTTCTCGAGCATTCCCGCCCGGTGCCAGTCTTCGCCAAACTCCGCGCCGCCACGCAAATTCGCCACTGCATAAACTCCGCCATGCTCCAGCCACAAGTACATTGACGGCGCGAACGTTGGAGTAAGGCTCACATTGAACCCGCCATAAGCAGTGAGCAGCGTAGGATTGTGCCCATCTTTCTTGAATTCTCCCGGCTTCACGCCTTTCTTGTGCACCAGAAACATCGGCACCCGCGTGCCATCTTTCGAGTGGTACCACTCCTGCGCAACCTCGTAGGCTGCGGGATCGATCGCAGGCGTATCCACCTTCGCCCACAGCGAGGTCGTTCCACCCTCCAGATCGTAACGGTAAATCGACGGAGGCACGGTGAACGACTGAAAGCCGTAAAACATTTCGTCATGATTCCATTTGCCAGACGATCCAAACACCGAACCAATCGCCGGCAGCGCGAGATCTTTCAGCTTGGTTCCGTTGATATCGAAAATCGTCAGTTGCGAAGTAGCATTCTGTTCATACTGCGCGAAAATCTTTCCGCCCCACTCCGCCGCGCCCTGCAAAACCGATCCGGTCTGCGGAATCAGCTCTTTCCAATTCTCGCGCTCGTAGTCTCCCGCTTCCGTGACAAACATTCGGTAGCGCGGCGCGTCTTCGTTCGTAACAATGTAGAGCCTTCCGTTGTACACCGACCCGTGGTAGACAAAATTCTTGCCGGTCGTGATGCGCGTAGGCGGCGTGCGTTTCTTCAAATCCATCAGAAACAGCTCGGTTTTAGTCCAGCCTTGCTCCACCGTGATCAGCAGCAGACGGCCATCATTGTCAAGACTCACCTCGGGCCAGTCTTCCGGATCGCGCCCCTCGCCAAAAATTTTCGGATCAGTCGCAGGATCCGTTCCCAACTCGTGATAAAACACCTGCCGGTTGTAGCGCTCCTGCCCTTCAGCCACGTCACCTTTCTTCGGATAACGCGTGTAGTAGAAGCCGCCGTTGTCCAGCTCCCACGCGATGCTGGCCGCGCGTGTGCGCTCAATTGTGTCGGGCAGCACGGTGCCAGTTTTCGTTTCAATAATGTGCAGCGTGCTCATCTCCGAGCCGCTGGGCGAAGTGCCGTAAGCCAGATATTTTCCATTCTCTGAAGGCTCGAACCAATCGAGCGCGACGGTGCCGTCCGCGGCCAATTGATTCGCGTCAAACAAGACGCGATCTTTCCCTTCGATCCCTTCGCGCACGTAAAGCACAGGCTGGTTCTGCATCCCTTCGCGCCGCGTATAGAAATAATATTTCCCAGCAATTCGCGGCACTCCAATGTTGCCAATGCTCAACAGTTCGGTCAGCCGCTTCTTGATCGCCTCGCGCCCCGGCAGCGGATCGAGCACACTGCGCGTATAGGCCGTCTCCTCCGCAACCCACTTCTGCGTCTCCGGACTATTCCCGTCCTCCAGCCACCGGTAGTTGTCGACAACCTTCGTTCCATGAAACATCTCTTCCACCGGCCGCACCTCAGCCTTAGGAGAATGCTGTTGCCCAGCCGTCGACGAATCTTTATCGTCGCCCGCGAACACCACCGCTCCCAGGACCAAGCAGAAAAATATCGAAATAGAAACCCAAAGCAAACCGATCAAGCGCGCACCTCCACCCATAAGAACCTCGCGGGAGACAAAGCTAGCGTATCAAAAACGCATCCCCGGCCGTTCGCGAGCGTGTGCCTCCTGTCTTTCACCGTGAACCATTTAACTGTTGCGGAACTCGCAGATTTGCCGATGCTGACAGTATTCTCCCGCACAAGCTGCGGCCATCCGTGCGCAAGAGCGATGACTGAGGTGCCGCACGATGCTGTGGCAGACTCTGCCACACGATGCTATGATAAATGCGCGGCGTGCCCCTAAGCGCGCACCACAACACTCCTCAGTAGCTCAATGGTAGAGCATTCGGCTGTTAACCGAAGGGTTGTAGGTTCGAATCCTACCTGAGGAGCCATTCTTGCCGGCCCGATTGATCCATCTCGAGGCGCGATTTTGTGCTCCCAAGTCACCTGGGCTTTTAGAGCGAGTTCGCAATTCCCTCATTGGTATTTCGTTCGTTACGAAAGCTGCCGTCCGGATCACGATCGTCTTTGCGCGGGAGCTGGTTCCGGGATGAACCCGATTTCCACACGGTGGTTCGTTCAATCGTCACAGACGGCGGGCCAGGAGTGATGAGACAAGAGTAGGCGCGGGGAAGAATGGGTACAGTTTTGGAACCCAAAAATAAGAGGGCTATAGCGAATGTGGAAAAATGTGAACAATGGAGTGGCGACGCAGCCGGAGTTCGCCAGTCAGCCAGCGGCTAAGACGCTACCGTCCGCCGGTAAGTTGCTCAATGAAGCGCCGGCTGGGTTGCAAGCTGTTGGCGAAAACGAAGCCCCGTCATCTACCACGGCGACGATGACGACGTACGCAGAGGCGGTGAACGAGTTCACGAAAAGCGCGACCGCGTGTATTGGATTCCTTCCCTTGATCTCCAAGGCGCGGGATGGCTATGAGCAAGCTACAAGAGCCAGTGAGCAACTTCGCAAGGTGCTGGACGTGGGCGAAGAAAATCTTCGAACGGTCATGACGCAATTGGAGCAAGCGATCAACGTACACGTGCTCAAGTCCGCCGCCGAGAGTAAGAAGCCGGAAGCCGCGAAAATCGAATCGATCCGAGGGACCAACAAAGCGTCCTGATAGCGCAACCTATGGCCTCCATCGGTTACTCTTTCTCCGATCTAATTCTCCCTTAGCACTGCACCCCGCCCGGCGTACTTGGAGGTTTTTGGCAAGATGTTTAGACTGTCGCGGGGGAGATTGTGTTGGAAACTCTGCTCGCGAAAATCCAGGGGCTTCTGGTATGGGTGCTTACCGGAATGCTTCTCGTCATTGTGCTACTCTCGACGGCGCATTTGGGCGTCCTGGTCGTCGAGGAAATCCTGAAGCCTCCCCGGTTTCTTATTTCGGTCGAGAGCCTGCTCGATGTTTTTGGTTATTTTCTGCTTGTGCTGATCGGAGTAGAACTCCTAGAGACGCTTAGATCGTACATGAAGAAGGATGTAATTCATGTGCGTGTCGTGCTCGAGGTAGCCCTCATCGCCATGGCGCGCAAGGCGATTATTGCGGAACCCGGTAACGCGCCGGTATTGACCTCGGTTGGTTTAGCGACGCTGATTCTGGCCTTGGGGGTCGCCTTTTACTTTGAGCGGCGGACAGAAGATAAAGAGTAAGATCTAGCTGTCCTACCGCGAACCGGCAATCGTCAGCCGTGTCTGCCTCGCAGTGTACTGCTGAAAATCCCGCCTTCATTAATCCATCTCGAAAACTGGGGACAAAAACTGGCGAGACGTTTTCAGTTTTTCCTGACGGGAAGATTGGGGAACGTTCCGTCTGTCCCCAGTTTTTCGTCCCCGGTTTTTCCAACCTTCGGGTGTAAATAGGACTATCATCCTGCTACTCAGGTTTTGGACATATGCTCACTTCCGCATGTCCGCGCCTCGAACTCGATGCCTTAGTGCGTGCGCTTGCCGTGAATCGAGGCAAGTCTCTGAGCATGCTTTTGGGCGCCGGGGCCTCAACCTCATCTGGCATGCCCTCTGCGGATAGATGCATCTGGGAATGGAAGCAGGATATCTTTGCAACCAATAACCCAACGCTGCGCGAGTCTGTGGGCGAAATCTCTTTGGCCGGAACGAAGCGTCGAATTCAGGATTGGCTGGACCGCAGGGGAGGCTACCCGCAACGCGGCGATCCCGGCGAATATTCATTCTTCGCCGAGAAGTGTTTTCCTACTCCGACCGACCGACGCAGTTTCTTTCAAAAATATGTGAAGCTTGCGGTGCCGTTCCTCGGCTACCGGCTGATGCCGTTGCTTGTAAAGAACGGTCTGCTGCGGACAGTTTGGACCACGAACTTCGACGGCCTGCCCGCGCGAGCCTGTGCGGCGGAAAACGTGCCTTGTGTGGAAGTCGGCATCGATACTCAACATCGGGTATCTTTGGTGCCCGCTCCGGGTGATCTGCGCGTTGTTTCTTTGCACGGTGACTACCGTTACGATGCGCTAAAAAATACGACGACCGAACTGCAATCGCAAGAGGCGGAGTTGAGAGAGGAACTGGCCTTCGAGGTCCAGGACCACGATCTGCTAGTTCTTGGATACAGCGGTCGGGATGCTTCGTTAATGGACGCATTGACGGACGCATACGGGACGCGTCGGGCGGGACGACTCTATTGGTGTGGCATGCGGCTAGAGCCCTCGGCCGAAGTAGAAAAACTGCTGCAAGCCGCGCTAGTGTCAGGCCGCGAAGCCTTCTATGTGCAATCGTCCGGTTTTGACGATCTGATAGAGCGCATAGCATTACGCCTGCTAGAAGATGCGGAATTGCAGAAAGCTAAAGACATTCTTACGTCTTTGACGAAAGAAACCGGACGGGAAGGCCATTTCCAGGCGCGATCAGGTCCGGTAACGAGTTTGGTGAAGAGTAATGCCTATCCATTGACGGTTCCGACGGAGGCCGTGAAAGTTGATTTGGCATATCCGGAAAATGTGTTACGACGAACGTGGCTGAACGGAGCCATGAGCGGTGTGGATGGCGCGTGGGTTGCGCTGAATTCCGGAGCCTTGGTACTTGCGCCTGTTGCTGCGACGCGATCGGCATTGGGTACATTCTTGAAAGGTTCTCCGGTGACAGTTCCCATTTCACCTGAAGACCTCGCGAAGGAGCCCAGTGTGCAAGGGCTGATGCGTGAAGCGCTGGTGCGGAGCGTAGCTCGGAGTTGCCGGATCGAATCCGATGGCCGGAGAATTTGGGAGCCGAAATCTCACGAGAAGAGGCCTTACGATCAGAAGAGTTTCGCAATTCACCGGGCACTTTCTTTTAGGCTCGCGATCCTCAAGGGCAAGACCTGTGTGTTGCTGACTCCAGAAATTGTCGCCAAGGCGATGAATGGTGATCCTGCGGGCGAGGATGCGACGAAGGTCTTGCGGAACGCCGTCTACGGTTATCAGCACAATGACGTTTACGATGCCGACCTGAGATATTGGACTTCCAAAATCACGAATGTAGATATCCCTGATGCTTCCGGCCAGACTTTTCTAATCGGGAAAACCCCGTTATATGCGGGCTTGCATCAATCGCACCGGCCTGCTCTGAACGTCAAGTATCAAAGATTTTCGAGCTTTAGCGGATTTGTTGTAGACGATGCGAAGCTGGTTTTTAGCTCAAAGAGCGGAACCGGCGAAGCGAAGGATGCCAACCCGTTGCACGGACTTGCGAATAATCGGCCTTGGGACTACTCGGTCACAAGTGCCGGGGTTTCCACGTCAGCGGACATCGCCGCGATCTGCCCAGCCGCCCATGCGCGCATCCTGGAGCAATTTCTTTGTCAGATGGAAGAGCGAAGCGAACCAGACCGAACGGAGAGGGACTACCTGCAATCCTTTCCGGGCTTCGCTGCCGGCTTCTGTTTGCCCCTTACGCACGCGAGGCGTGGAGAAGCGCTCTGGCAGGACCTTGCGGTAAGCCCTTCGGGGACTGCCCTCGAAGGTGCGAAGCAGATTGCACGAACCATTTGCGTGGCATTGGATCGGATTCGGGGCTTGAATCCGGGGGCCATCGTCGTTGTTTTCATTCCCAAAGCCTGGTCTCCATACGAATTGGTTGACGAGGGGGATGAGCACTTCAACTTGCACGATTTCGTCAAGGCATATGCAGCGCGCAATGGTCAAAGCACGCAACTGCTCCGTGAGAAAACAGTCCTTCCGACCGCCAGCTGTAGAGTTAAGTGGTGGCTCTCGCTCGCTTTCTATGCAAAAGCCATGCGTACGCCCTGGCGTTTGGATTGCTTGGACGAAGACAGTGCGTTCGTGGGAATCGGATATAGCCTGGAAGGGCCTGCGCTCCGTAAACGGCACGTTCTTCTAGGGTGCAGCCACATTTACAGCGCACGTGGCGAAGGACTGCAATTCAGGCTCGGACGTATCGAGCACCCCATTATCCGCGGTCGGAATCCGTTTATGTCACTCGACGACGCTCGGCGGACCGGAGAAACAATACGCCAACTCTTCTTCGACGCCCGAATGAGGCTTCCTAAACGTGTGGTGATTCACAAGAGAACGCACTTCACGAAGGAAGAACAGGAGGGTCTGGCACAAGGTCTTGAAGGCGTACAGAACATCGAACTGATTGAGATCAACACGGAAGAGTCGATTCGTTTCCTGGCCTCAAGGTTGCAAGGTGACAAACTTACAATCGACCGATTCCCGATGCCACGTGGGGCCGCTATCGTTTTGGCAGATGATAGCGCGCTGCTCTGGGTGCACGGGCATGCGCCAAGTGTGCAGAATGAGCGGTTCAAGTATTACCAAGGAAAGCGTCGCATTCCTGCTCCCCTTCTGATAAGGCGATACCGAGGCGACTCGGATCTGGATTTGGTGTCGCGCGAGATCCTTGGATTATCAAAAATGAATTGGAATCATTTCGACTACTACTCACGTCTTCCGGCGAGTCTCGACTCCGCAAGTGCTATTGCGAGAGTTGGGACGTATCTAAGCCATTATGGTTCGGCGCCCTATGACTACCGGTTGCTGATCTGAGAAATTGCGCAACTGGGCGGGCTCAGGATAGGCTCCGTGAAACGCCACGGGTGGGGGCATCCGGTGTCGTGCTAGAGTACGGATCTCTCTAGTGCAAGCAGCAGCGGCTTTGGTGTTCCTAGTCTTGATTTCCCCCAGAGGCTGAGCTACGGATATTGAGCGCGAGGCAAAGTGCGATGCTGGCAGAGCAATCTAGAGAGAACTCCCAGAGGCTGTACCCGCAACTGAGGCGCAATAGGGATCCTTCGACTGCGTGAGTGCTGCGCTTCGCGTAGCACTCACTTCGCTCAGGATGACAAACTAGGGCGGCTGGCCCAGCCGACCATTCTTCCGATGTGAAGCTCCGTTTTTTGGGTCTCATTAACTAGAACCGGGTCGTGCTCGCCATAGGCGTAATAAGCTACTCCATAACCAGTTCGCGGCAGCCCACCCTTCGGCTCCGCTCAGGGCAGGCTCCGTGAAAGTGCCACGGGTGGGGGCACCCGCCACGACTAGGGTCGTGCCCTGGCGTCGATTAACTACGATCGCCGAACCCGCGATCCGAGTTAGTCGTGATCCTTGTCATGACCACGATCTTTATCGATCGCGGTCATGGTGTTTATGGTTCCGATCGTGATCGTCTTTGTCGCAATCGCAATCGTGATCTTTAACATGGGATCCCGGCTGAATCACGTGAAGCGGTACAGGAAGATGGACGAACACCTTTGCAGCCGTTTCGTCGTTCAGCACGGTCGTGTCGATCATGCAGGAGTCGAGCAAAGTTGCATTTTTCACGCCAGCCGCTTCGCAGATTGCGCGAGCGTGCGCGGCTTGTGTCGCAGTGAGGTCGGCCGAATAGAACGGTTTCGCGGCAACGCCGAATTTGATCGTCGTCTCCTCGCCGAACAACGACTCGCGCGGCGGCACGCGCCAGCTTGGGGCGTAGATCTGGTAGAGATCGCCGAAGAGCACCGGCGCCGCCAGAGCGACTCCGTTAGAAGTGAACAGATTGAGGCCGTTTCCGAGCGGGTTCCCAAGCAGGCCGAGCACCTGCGGGCGGGGCGTAAAACCGAGGCCCACACTAACGTCGATCCAGGTGCTGTTAAGCGTTGTACGCACCCGATCGCCACTCTCGCTCGATATGGTGTACACGTTGCCTTGTCTTGTGACTTGCACGCCCGTGGGCAGCAGGATCGATTTGCCATCAGCGAGAGCGGTGGCCGCGCCATCGATGACCAGCCGCGTCGGCTCAATGTAAACGGCGACTCGCGTGTTGCCCATTTTCGTCGCAATCGCCTTGTTTACGTCGGCGTTAGGCCAGGTCGGCGCGCCTGATGCTTGCCGAGCTTGCACAATGAAGTCAGGGCCGTCCTGCGCTAGAAGATACTCGCCGGACGCCTGGAAGTCGTAATACAAGCCGTCAAAGGTCGTTATATGAGTGTCGCCGACGCTGACTGCTCCCGCGCATGTGGTCTGCGTCGAACCGGCTACGTTGCTTTCCTTGAAAACCAGCGATGGGGTCCCTGTATGCGCTACCGGCGGCAGCAGAGTGACCAGGGTCAGGTTGTTCGACTCGCCGGTGAAGCTTGCCTGGTCACAGTCGGGCGCGGCTGCGGTTCCGCTGGTCACGCTGTTGCGCACTTGAATGGTCGAATTCGCATTGAAGACCGCCTGGTCTCCGTTGCCGTCGCCAAAGACATTGAACTCGACTTCCTGCCACTGGTTGCCGAGGTCGGGGAAATATCTGCCGCCCGTCGCCGGATAGACTTTGGTGCCCTCGGTCACGTAAACCGCATCATCCACGGTGCCGTTAAAGCCGGGGGCGGCGCCGGTGAGTTTAAGGGCGCCGGGGGAGGTGGGGTCCAGCGACGTGATCGCTTCAGCGGGTGCCCCCGCGAAGTTCGCGCCGTTGACCACGCAATACACCGGATCCGCGGACGTGAACTGAAATGGGCACCATCCATCCGTAGAGGCCGAGTTCGGCATACAGCTGGCACCTCTTGGGGCCGGGCACTGAGTCCCTGGCGGACCGTAGTTTTCCAACCAGTACTGGATGCTGCCACTGTTGGATGAGGAATATACGAACTGCTCCCAGCCCTGACATTTTCCCCCGGTTAGCGTCCAGGTCGATACAGGGGAGGAGCCAGTGCAAGTCTGCGTGTCGAAGATCTTGCTGTTCAGTTGCAAAGAATAAGAGTTTGCAGGCTGACCAGTGCACGATGGGTTCACCGGGCACACAAAAGTAGGGGCCGGACACTGTACGGCGCACTCGCTCGTGACACCGTTAACGTTGTCGAACGAACCCTCGGCCTCAGTGATGTGTCCAGTCACCACAGCCGAGAAATCCGTGGGGCCACCCCCTCCAACGGTTTCCGTTCGGATCCTCCCCGGACCTCTTGGCGGATAGAGTTTGGTGGACGGTGGCTTGCACGGCGTTTCGCTCCACTGAGTCTCTGGATATGCGGCCACAAAGCAGCCTTTCCCCGGAAGTGGAGTGTGGATAATCGTCTGGCGCCAGCTCTCGCGCTCCACCGCAGTCGGTACTCTAGAGGCGGCGGCCTGTGCCTGACCCGTAGTGCTCTTCTCTTGCGATGTATCGGACGCCGACTGGGCTGCTGAGACAGAGCTCAGAGCCAGCGTCAGCAATACAAGCACCGCGCAAGACTTCAACTTCATGTTCGAAACACCATCGCTCGGTGTCATTTCTGAAACGGTTGCTTCGTCAGGCCCCAAACTTACGGATGCGTCCTGTTCCGCGAAAGATTTCCGGGTTTGGTTCGTCATAGATTCCTCCTTGCTCATATAGTCCTCCTATATTGCTTGGAATACGATTCCCTCAGTGCAATGCACATCCTGACCAAGGCGGGGCAGGAGATCCGTGCGCGGCGGTGCTGCCCTTCCCTTTGGAATAGTGGTTGAGAACGCAAGACCGTTTCACGATGGGAAGGAAATCGCTAATTTTTCCAGAGTAATGGTCGGTTCGGTGCTCGTATCTGTTGGACTGGAAAACATCCCGTGCCTGTCCCCGGTTTCCGCGCCGGATCGTTCACCCCAACGGCCGTCGTGCACGGAAAAGTCGACAGCCGAAGCGAACTTTTTTATTTCAATTCATCGAGCCGCCTCGCGAGAAAACGGCGCTCCGGTTCCTGTCGCTCTAGCGCCAGCGCCTTCTCATAAGACGCCCTAGCCTCATCTGTTCTGCCCTGCGGTACATATCTGTACGGGCGGAATGGGCCAGGTAATAATTTGCCAATTCGCAATGTTCCAACACCGCGTCGATATGCGCCAAACCGGCCTCTGGACGATCGCGCATGGCAATGGCTACGGCACGATTGAGCTGTACGACTGGCGAAGGCTAAATTCGTACCAATTGGTACAAAGCGCAACAATCTGCCGCCAATCGATCGCAGCCACCGATTCCGCCTCCGCATCGCGGCACAGCAAGCAGCAAAACTCGACTAGAACGAAGGCAGCACTTTGGTGCCAAGCTGTAGCACGCAAGAGCCATTTACCCTTTGTGTGGATAGGTTTAGTCTCGTTCTTGAGCAGCACTTGGGGGAGGGCTGATCAACATACGTCCCGTGACTCAAACCGAGTCTGGGGCGTTTTGTTTTGCGCGAAAAGCGGCGGTTTTACCTCATTGCGCCAGCAAGCGAGGGCAGGGAAGCATCGTTTAGGCTCCTTCGACGATTCCGCAGCGGCCCGATTTAACCTGGAGTCCGCTCCTCCTTTGTTGAGTCGAGACTGGCAGAGGCCGGCTAAAGAGTGTGCGTGAGAACCAGTCTTCCGCCCCTCTGGGGCTTGCTCGTTTCCCGCTTTTCACCCACAGCTTACGCTGTGGGCTGAATTCTCGCGCCGCCCTTCGACAGGCTCAGGGCAGGCTTTCGCGGCTGAACAGGGAAATTCGTTCCACTGCGAAACTCAAAATCTAGTTCTCACGTAGTCTCTAAAGTCCTCTCAGCACGCGCCGATATACGCAAAAGACAATATGGAGGGAGAAATGATCAGGCCCTCCTGTCGTGTGGAGAATAAGTAGAGTCTTATGCCAATAACCGCCCTCATCGTCGACGACTCCTCGGTCATGAGAAAAATTGTAGAGCGATCATTGCGCCAGGCCGGGCTCGATTTAAGCAAGGTATTCGAAGCCGGCAACGGGGCGGAGGCGCTCAGCGTGCTGCAGGGAGATAAGGTGGATCTCATCCTTTGTGACATCAACATGCCGGTTATGGACGGCTTAGAGTTTGTGAAGCAGCTCGCCGGAGTGGAGAACGCAAAGGGGACGCCGGTCGTGATGATTAC
The DNA here is from genome assembly GCA_963771965.1 of uncultured Acidobacteriaceae bacterium. Taxonomy (GTDB): domain Bacteria; phylum Acidobacteriota; class Terriglobia; order Terriglobales; family Acidobacteriaceae; genus Sulfotelmatobacter. The sequence continues at coordinate 573,920 of CAVYVM010000009.1, read as the reverse complement.
GACCGAAGGCAGCGAGGCCCATGTGGTGCAGGCGCTGTCGGCGGGAGCGCGGGGCTATATCCGCAAGCCGTTCACGCCGGAACAAGTGAAGGAACAGGTGATTCCAGTTCTGGGAGGGAAGTCATGAGTTCCTCGAAGGAACTACTGGCAGCCGGTGGCACCCACGAGACTTGGGCACCATTGTTGGAAGTCGCATTGCGCGAAGTGTTCGAACTGATGCTGGGAAGCCAACTGACTTTGCCCACGAATGCCGCGGAGGAAATGCCCAAGGAAGTCACCGCGATGGTTGGGCTGGCGGGAAAGCTGTGCGGGCTCGTGGGCGTGCATTGCAGCGGAAAGTGTGCCGCCCTGATGACCTCCAAGATGCTGGGTGTGCCATTGGACAAGGTCGGCGTGGACATGTCCGATGCGCTTGGTGAAATCAGCAATATGGTTGCGGGCAATTTCAAGAACAAGATTTCCGGCCTGGGCGACGGTTGCATGCTATCCCCGCCTACTGTTATCACAGGGACCGACTACAGTATGTATTCGCTGGCAGACTCGCCGGCGCTTGAAATCAGAGTGATGTTTGAAAACATGCTCATTGTTGTTTCCCTTCAGATTCATTCTTAACCCAAACATGTGATGAAGGTGTGCCAGCTCTTTACTCGGGCAGGCATCTGCCTTTCTAAACTAGTGATTTTCTAGAGCGGTGCTTCCTGAACGGTGCCTTTCTAGAACAGCGTTTATCGCGGCGCTGGAAGCGCTGTGCTATCCGAAGGTTTATCCTCAGAAGCACGGCGGCGTGACGGGGGATGGGAAAGCAGGTTCCCTTCGGCAAGCTGATGGTGAGGGAAAGCAGGTTCCTCACCGGGCGTTCCGCCCGGTTCGGAATGACATCGATTTTTGCTTTCAGGTTCTCCTAGTTTTGGGTTTCCTAGTCTTGATCAGCGCTTGAAGCGCTGCACCACCCCGGGCTGCACGCTTCCCATCGCCCAGTTAACCAGCAGTGCGGTTTAACTTTTCCCCGCAGCGGCACTTGATCCGAAGATGGTCGAAACCAGATTGAAGACTTCTCCCGCGGCCTCGTCGAGCTCGAAGGTGAAGCGCACCAGATCGATGCCTTCGAGGGCGCGATACTCTTGCAAAAGGATGGCCCAGGCGGGATTGTTGGCCAGATCTACTTTGCGGCTCTCATAGTAGCCATACCCCATGTTGCGCATGCGGCAGAGCAGGTCGCTGAGGTGAACCATGGCGACCAGAGGTTTGGCGGACTCGCTCAGTTCAGGCGTGTGGTGGAAGGCGATGACCTGAATGAGATCGTCGGCCAGGTGCCATTTTTCAGCCAGTGCGCGTCCGGTCTCGCAGTGTGAAAATCCCATGGTAGCGCGTTCGGCTTCATCGAGAGGAATCTGTGCCTGAGTAGCGTTGACCGTCGCTATGGCAAATTCCTTGGGAAAGACCATGCAGTTGACGGGAAAACCGATATCGTGAAGCAGCCCGGCCATGTAAGCCTTGTCGCCATCGGGTGCGGCTAACTTCTCGCTGAACTTCCGGCAAACCATGGCACAGCCGAGGGAATGCCGCCAGAAAATCGTGGGATCCAGCGCCCAGTTTTTAGCAGGAAAAGCGCTACCCAGGCAACACGTGAGAAGAATCGTTTGGACCCGGCGCAAGCCCAGGCTGATCACCGCACCCTTGATCGATTCGGGCGTCTTTGCCAGCCCGAACAGCGGGGAACTGGCGACGCGCAGGCACTGCGCGGCGATGGTGTTGTCGTAGGAGACTAACTTGACGATCTCATCCAACTTAACATTTTCCGGCGGCAAGTTGAGCAGTTCGAGCAAAGGCAGAAACACTGCGGGGATGGAAGGCATGGTGTCAATGCGCGACACGCGATCCTGGATGGTAGCGGTAAAAGAAGTTGTGGTCATAGCTTGCCACTCGAGAGGGACGGTTTCCAATAGGCGATGCTGCCGGGAAAATGGACAAGGTGAAACTTGTCATTCAAGTTCAGCAGCGACTCCGAGGTTCCGAGAAAGAAATAGCCGCCGAAGTTCAGGTTGGTGTAGTAGTGGTTGACGACCTTGGCTTTTGAGGAGCCGTCAAAATAAATCAGCACGTTACAGCAGAAGATTAGATCCATACCTTTCATGAAGAGCATCTTGGAATCGTCCTGCAGATTCAGACGGCTGAAGGTTACCAGCTTCTTGACTTCGGGGCGGACCTGCAGTTTTTTGTCATCGAGCGTCACGAAATATTTGCGCTTGTAATAGTCGGTGGTGTTGCGCAGCGCGTAGTCGCCGTAAATGCCGGCCTTGGCGGTTTCCACGGAACGGTCGTTCAGATCGGTCGCGAGAATTTCGACGGTCCAGCCTTTCAGGAGCCGTTCACTTTCTTCCATCATGTTCATGGCCAAGGTGTAGGACTCCTCGCCGGTGGAGCAGCCGGCGCTCCAGATGCGCAGCCGCTTCGTGATCTGCTTGGTTTTCTCCACGACAATTTCAGGAAGAATGACCTTGCGCACTGCATCGAGCTGGGGCTGGCTGCGGAAGAGGCAGGTTTCTCCGATGGTGATCTCGTTCAGGAGTTGCCGAAGTTCGCCGTCGCGACTGGGATTCGCGGTGAGGTAATCCCAATAATCGCGGGGAGACTTTGCGCCCATCAGTTTCATACGGCGCACGCAGCCGTCGGCGAGAAGGTAAAGCTTTTCATCAGCCTTGTAGATACCGGAAACCTTGTAAACGAGGTCGCGGATTTGCCGGTAGACGGGATCGACGGGTTCGGTCTTAGCAGGAGCGGGTTGGGGGGCAGTCGTCATTTTGCGGGATGCTCCAAGGTGGCATAGCGGTTCAGGTCAACGGGGGCGTAGGAACTGCGACTCTGCACAACACGGCGGGTGATTTCCGCCGCAAGCTGATCGAGAGGATAGGCGGCATCGGCAAGGCCGGAAGCATGCACTAAGCCGGGCATGCCCCAAACGATGGACGAGGCTTCGTCCTGGATAATGACGCTGCCCCCGGCGTCGCAAATCTCCTGCGCCCCGAGCACTCCGTCGGAACCCATGCCGGTCATGACCACGGCCAGAACATTTGCGCCGTAGGCGGCTGCCACGGAGCGGAATAGCACATCGACCGCCGGACGGCAGGAGTTCTCAGGGGGTGATTGGTTGAGACTTAAACGAGCGGACAGGCCCGCGCGCGTCACCTTCATATGAAAGTTTCCTGGAGCGATCCAGGCGTGGCCGGGAGATAGAACTGTGTTCGCGCTGCCTTCTTCGATGGGAATGGCGGAGCGGCTGGCGAGACGCTCGGCGAGCAAGCGGGTGAAAATTGGCGGCATGTGCTGGACCAAGACGATGGGGACCGGAAAATCGCTGGGGATCCGGGGCAAGACTTCGGCCAAGGCGTTCGGGCCTCCGGTGGAAGTGCCGATGGCCACAATCTCGATACGGGAGTTCGATCGCAGGCGAGCTGCGACAGGAGGACGGGTGCGCGGTAACGGCTGAAGCTTCAAAGGGGATACGCCACACAATGCCTTGATCTTGGGGATGAGTTCGCTGCGGACGCGAGCGATGGCCACTTCGGGACTGCCCGTATTACTGGGCTTGGTGGCGTAGTCGGAAGCTCCCAGCGCGAGGGCGTCGAGTGTGGCCGATGCGCCGCGCTCGGTCAGAGTGCTGAACATGATGACGGGAAGTTTGGGATACAGTTTGCGGACTTCAGCCAGGGTTTCAAGGCCGTTCATCACTGGCATTTCGACATCAAGGGTGATGAGGTCTGGTTTGAGCAGGGGGATCTTGGCGAGCGCGATGCGTCCATCGCTGGCCACACCAACTACATCGAAGGTGCGCTCCGCCGACAGGGTGTCAGACAGCACCTTGCGAATCACCACCGAGTCATCCACCACGAGAATGCGAATGCGGCTCATGACAAATCTTATTGGTCCCTTTCAAAACGCAGGGTGCCGATTCCCGGTCATTCGAAGCATGGTGAACGTCGCTCCCATCAAGCCAGCGCAAAACGCCCTAATGCGAGGCCGGTGATTTTCGCGGAGATTCGCATTCTTCCTTTAGAAAGTTTTAATTTGTCGGTTCAAGTTCGATTCTGCATGCACTTTCGCGAATGTTCTGTTCGTTCATAGGCTGATCATCGGCGGTGCTGCGGAAAGCTTTAAGGGACAATGGAGCTTCGTGGATTAGGCCGAACGCACGAAGCCCCTGCGGTCTTCAATGGTGAATGGGTCTTTCCGCCACCTAAGAGCCGGCATGGGCGGCCCTGCTCTGTGATTGATTCGCAGCGTTGCTGTTGCCGTAGCTGTTATTCTCGGCCCTAATCTTGAATTGCTCGACCAGGCGGCGCAGTTCAGCCGAGGTCTCGACCAACTGTTGTGCCGCTTTCTGCGTGTCCCCGGCTCCGCGCGAGGTGCTTTCGGCGGCCTGTGCCACGCCCGCGATGTTGCTGGTGATCTCGCCGCTGCCCTGGGCGGCTTCGCTAACGTTGCGCGACATCTCGTTGGTGGTGGCGTTCTGCTCTTCGACGGCGGTGGCGATGGTGCTGGAAATATCGTTTATCTGGTTAATGACGCCAGAGATCGAAGCGATGGCGTCGACGGCGGCCTTGGTGTCGGTCTGAATGGCTTCTATCTTGCGGCTGATATCTTCGGTGGCCTTGGCAGTTTCTTTGGCGAGTTCTTTGACTTCGTTGGCGACGACAGCGAAGCCTTTGCCGGCTTCTCCGGCGCGGGCGGCTTCAATTGTCGCGTTTAAGGCGAGCAGGTTGGTCTGTTGGGCGATTGAGGTGATGACTTTGATGACCTGACCGATCTCGGTCGAGGATTCGCCTAGCTTGGACACCGTAGCAGTTGTGGTTTCGGCGACTTTGACGGCGGAGGTGGCAACCTTAGCGGCCTCGGTGGCGTTCTTGGCGATCTCTTTGATACTAGCGCCCATCTCTTCGGCGCCGGTGGCGACGGTTTGCAGGTTCTGGCTGACCTTCACTGTCGCCTCGGAAACGACTCTCGCCTGGGCGGAGGTTTCCTCGGAATTGGCGGTGATTTGCTGGCTGGTGCTGGAAAGTTCCTCGCTGGCGCTGGCGACCTGGATGGAATTCTGGGTGATGTTCAGGATCATGCGTTTCAGGCTGCCGCTCATCTTGTTGATGGCTGCGGTCAGGTCGCCCAATTCGTCCTTACTGCGGACTTGCAGGTCGTCCTTCGTCAAATCACCCGCCGCAATGGCTTCGGCCTGAACTAGAACCGCTTGGGTGGCGCTGGCAATGCTGCGGCTCAGGAAGATGGCTACGAAAATTCCGATGCCTAGCGCCGCAAAGGTGGTGATGGCCATGGTCACGTTCATCGACCGGGTCTGCGCGTTCATCTCTTCGGTGTTCAGCTTTATGGTCGAGGCGAAGGAATCGGCGAGGTCGCCGAGCGGCTTTTTAATTGCCTCGGTTATCGCAGTGGCTTTGTCGGCATAGTCGTTTCCGGCCTTGACGACAGCATCGCGCTCTCCGCTCGCCGCTTGTTTCATAAGCGCTTCCTGGGTTTCGCGGAGGCTGGGGAGTTCCTGCTTCACTTCGACGAGCTGGTCGCGGTTGGCCTGAATAGTCCAGTGCGGAGACAATTCGTCCAATCCTGCGACAATCTTCCCAATCTCATCCCAAGAGGCACCGAAAGACTTGCTGGCGGCTTCCCGTCGTCCTTCCTCGTTCGCCGCCAAAATGGCTTGGCGGCCCTTGCTCTGCGTCTGGTTCAGTTCTCTCTGCAGGTCCTTCAAGGCACTAATGGTGGGCACGCGGACTTCGGTGATAAGCGTCTGCGTCTCTTTTATACTGCTAGCCTTCGAGTAGGTGAGCGCTACGCTAAGAACCATTAAGGCAAGGATCACTCCGAAGCCCAAGCCGAGTTTTGTCCCAAGTGTAAGTTTCATTCCTCTTCCTTCTTCCCGCCGATTCTTTTCGAAATCGAAACGTGTGGTTTCTTAGGTCGTGCCTGCTCGCGAAACAGCGTTCGCCAAATAAGCTTCTCATCGGCACAGGGGGGACAAACTTTAACAAGGGGTCGATCAGCGAGAGGATGAGCCCTCCCAGGCCATAATTGTTGGAGCTCTATGTCCTTCTGAAGAGAAACGGCCTCGCTACCCGTCCCTCGGTTTTTCGGGCCGGTCATGCCTCATGGTTCTGAGCCGGCCCGGAAGCGATTCGTGCAGTCGCCCTCGAAGGCTACAGCCCCGCCACTGCCGCTTCGTCCGTCATCAGGCAGGCCTTGCCGGTATCGAGCACCAGCAGCAGACGGTCGTTCAGTTTGTGCACGCCGGTAATCATGGTTCGAATGGTGCCGCGCAGAGTCTCGGGCGGTGGCTCGAAGGTGTCTTCCTCGACCTCGACGACGTTGCCGATTTCATCGACCAGCAGGCTGATTGCGCCATCGTCGGAGCGGACCACCACATTCATAGGCCGCAGGTTGGCTGGCCGCGCCTCGAGTTCGAGCCGCAGCCGTAAATCGATGGCGGTGACGATCTGTCCGCGAAGGTTTATCAGGCCGCTGACAACGCCGGGCGCCAGTGGAACCCTGGTGATTTCCAGCGAGCGGATGACCTCCTGAACGCCTTTCAATTCGACGCCGAAAAGAAGCTTCTCGAGATAGAACGTGCAGAACTGTGAAGTGTGTGCCATGGCTTAGTTGAATCTCCTAGTTTTTGAAACCTAGTTTCAGATCACTTAGTCGTGAACCTAGTTTCGAACCACCTAGTTATGAAGCTCTAAGTTCCAAGCTCCTAGATGAACCACCTAGTTCCGAACCTCTAAATTATAAGAGCCTCCTAATTTGTGAACTTCCTAAAGTTCTAGTAGTGATGCAGTTCGGCTTACACGCCAGTCCGGTTAAGCGGGAGATCCTTCGCTTCGCCTGAAAAACGGCTACGCTCAGGATGACGCCGAGGGTAGGAACCCAAATTGCACTACTACCTAAGTTCCGAACCATCTAGTTCTGAACCTCCGCCGCGCCGCCCGCCAGACTCTTCACCGTCTCGTGGCGCGCGAGACTTGATTCCGCAGTGCGCAGGATAGCCGGGATATCGAGTAGTTCCGTAACGCGCTCGCCGATCAGGACGGAATAGAGAACCAAGGGACGAGTCGCGGCCGAGCGCACGTCCGCGCGGTCTTCGATGATGTCAAGGATCTGCTCGACGACCAGGCCGAAGGAGTGTCCTTCATGATTGAGAACAAGCACCTGCAGAGGAGGGGAATCGGCGGTGGGTGGGACGTGTAGCGCGCGCAGCCGGTTACGCCGTTCTTCAAGCACCACGCTGAGACGAACGAGGGGCATGATCTTGCCGCGATATTGCGTGACCCATTGGCTGCCCGACATTTCCACCTGAGCGACGGGAAACTCTTCGAGGCGAGCAAGGGTGCTAAGAGGGATGGCCATGCGCGAATCGCCAGGGCCGGCAAAGAGCAGGAAGGTTTGCTTCTCCGCTGCGGTGTCCGTCGCTTCGGTGGTTTTTGCGGCGAGGGCGCGGTCGCGGGTCTCAGTGATCACGCCAGCGCGCTGGGCGAGGCCAAGTACGTCGAGAATGAGCGCGACTTTTCCATCGCCCATGATGCTGGAGCCGGCAAAGGTCTTCACGGTTTTGAGCTGTTTGCGAAGCGGCTTGACGACGATTTCTTCCGTGTCATTGATATGATCGACCACCAGTCCGAATTGCCGGCCGTCGGCTTGCAGGACGACGATGTTGACCGCGCCATCCTGTTCCGCGGCGGGATGGACGTCGGACGCGAGTTTCAGTTCGCGGCTGAGATACACCAGCGGCAGGAGTCGTCCCCGCAGCCGGTAGACGGGCGCGCCGTGAACCAGTTCGACGCTCTTGGCAACGTCCTCGGCTTTGATGCGCACCAGTTCGAGCAAACTAACTTGGGGGATAGCGTAGCGGTCGCCGGCGCAAGTCACGACCAGGGCGGGGATGATGGCTAAGGTTAAAGGAATCTTTACCCGCACTGTGGTGCCGGCGCCGGGAGTAGATTGCACGTCGACGGTGCCTCCAATTTTTTCTACGTTGGTCTTTACCACGTCCATGCCGACGCCGCGGCCGGAAACATTCGTGACTTTTTCGGCTGTGGAGAAGCCGGGAAGAAAGATAAGGTTGAAGACTTCCCGCTCGCTCATGCGGCCTGCCTGTTCGGCGGTAATGATGCCGCGATCGAGCGCTTTCTGGCGAATGCGGTCTGGTTTTAAGCCGGCGCCATCGTCGGTAATCTCGATGTTGACCTGGCCGCCTTCATGAAAGGCGCGCAGAATTAGGCGCCCGGCTCGATTTTTGCCGACCTGGACCCGGGTTTCCGGAAGTTCGATGCCATGATCGACAGAGTTACGCACGAGATGGGTGAGCGGATCTTTGATGGCTTCAATGATGGTCTTATCGAGTTCGGTCTCTTTTCCTTCCATCTCGATGGCGACTTCTTTGCCGCACCCGAGAGCGACGTCGCGCACGGTTCGCGGGAACTGTCCCCAGATGTTTCCGATGGGCTGCATGCGGGTCTTCATGACCTGCTCCTGCAACTCGGTGGCGATCAGATTCATGCGCTGGGAAACGGCTTGAAGACTGGTGTCATCGAGAGTGTTCGAGATCTGCAGAAGCTGATTGCGCGCCAGCACCAGCTCCCCGACCAAAGTCATGAGCTTATCGAGAACGCTGACGCCTACGCGGATGGATTCGGCGGCGGCATCGCGGGGCTTGGCCTCGAGTGTTGGCTGCGCTGCTGTCGCTTCATCAGGCTTGGTCACGCCCTTCGACACGAGAGTCTCCCCCAACCGCTTCGCGTCGCCTTTTCCCTGGTCCTGTAAGGAAAGATCAATCTCTTCTGGCCGCGCCGCGCCGCCGTCGACCACAGCGTCGTCAATCTTGCCGCGAGAGGGTTTGCGCTTCGACTCGCTTTTTCTTTGCTCAGGCGCAGATGGCTGTTCTGGAGATTCTGCGGATAAAGTAGGTGCAGGCGGGGGCTCGTGTGCTGAAACCGAAGGGCTTGGCTCGGCGGGAGCGTGCGGCGGCCGTGAGGCAGGCCGGGCTTTGGCAACGTCTGGAGTTAACAACCGGGTGAGAGTTTCCCGCAGCTCCGGATAATCGTTGGCACCATCCTGCCCAGTGCTTTGTATTTCTTTGAGCATCTGGCGGACCGCATCCACCATGCCGAGCAGTGCCGTAGTAATCTCCGGGTTGAGCGTCAACACTCCATCGCGCAGAAGGGTGAGCAGGTTTTCGCCCACATGGGCGACTTTTTCCAATTTGTTGAATCCCAGAAAACCGCAGGTGCCCTTGATGGTATGAATAGTGCGAAACACGCCGGCTAAGGCGGCTTTATCATGGGGATTCTTCTCGAGGCCGACTAAGTCGCGGTCAAGACGGTCGAGGTTTTCATTGCTTTCGACCAGAAAATCCTGGACGATGTCGCTATCGCTCATGGGTGAAGTTCCTTTCCAAACGGGGAGTCATCCCAGGCAAGGCACGAGGTCAGGCCTCGGGATGTTTCCGAAAGCCCTTCCGGGAGCGGGATAGAGTGGAGTGAATGAGATTTCATCTTCGCTGAGGAAAGGTTCTCGTGCGTCTCTTCAAATTCTCTATCGACCAGGCGAAGGACTTTCATTAGGAACGATCTGGGGAAAAGCAAAGGGCGGAAGAAAGTAAGACGCTGCCTAAATAGACTGAGGGTAAAACCTCAGTTCGCTGAGGCATTCCTAAGAATGGAATCGTGAGGGATGTCTTCGGCGTTATCCGAGTCCTTGCCAAGCGGGTTGCGATTGGCGGACGCTTCTACCGCTAATTTTTTTCCGGCTCCGCTTTCTCCAGTTCTCGGGGCAAGCCCTTTTCGATCGGCTTGCGGGGGAGCATCTGGTCGCGCATGGCGGCATCGTAGACGAAGCCGGCGATGATTACGGCCGCTTGTTTCAGGTCTTCAGGTTGCAGGCGGTCGTAGACGTCCATATTCGAGTGATGGGTGCGGGTTTCGTACTCGAGGGGATCCTGAATGAACTGAAATCCCGGGATGCCGACCGAATTGAATGAGAGGTGGTCCGTGCCGCCGGTGTTGCGCATGGTGAGCGTAGTCATGCCAAGATCTTTGAAAGGCCTCATCCAGGCTTCAAAGATGGGAGCGATGGCTTCGTTCTCCTGTAAAAAAACGCCGCGAATCTTGCCGCTGCCGTTGTCGATGTTGAAGTAGGCTGAGATTTTGGCCTGTTCGGGCTTCACGGTGACATCGCCGGCTTCGCGCCGATTCACTGTCGGCATCCCTTTCATGGAGGGATCGTCCATCGGGGGACGCGAGCCGAAGTGATGCTCGACGTAGCTTTGCGAGCCGAGCAATCCTTGTTCCTCGCCGCTCCACAGGCCGATGCGAATGGTGCGGCGAGGTTTGATGTCGAGCGCTTTGAGAATGCGAACCGCTTCCATTGTCACGATGGTTCCGGCGCCGTTGTCGGTGGCTCCGGTGCCGGCATGCCAGGAATCCAGATGCGCGCCGAGCATCACGACTTCATCTTTCTTATCTTTATCCGTGCCGGGAATTTCGGCGATGGTGTCGTACTGCATGGGATCGTCGTCGTAGAAAGTGTTGGTGACATTTAATTCGAGCGACACGTCTTTTTTCTGCTGCAGCAGGCGCACGATGCGGGTCCAGTGCTCGAGCGCCATGGTGAGTTGAGGGACGGTGGTGGTTTCGCCGGTTTTATAGGAACCACCAGACTGGACGAACACCGTGCCGCCGCCGGAGGTGATACGGCTGTGGTCGATGATGGCCAGCACTTTTTCGTCGGCGAAAAACTGGTTTATGTCCTTGGTGAACTGCTGGCGCCTAGCAAACTCGGCAAAGCGCGTGGGCGGATGTTCCCCTGCGATCTGGTAATCGGCGAGCTTGGCGAGATCATCGTCGCTGAAGCGTCTCGAAGGAACCTCGGTGATCAGCTTAGCCTCGGTGTCTGTGCCGGCAATCACGATCATCCCGGCAAGCTTACCCTTGTATTTGTCGAAATCCTTTTTGTCTTCAACGACTACACGAACGCACTTGCCCTGCACCACGCCGTTCGTGCCGGGAGTCCAGGCTTTTGGGTAGGCGATAAGAGTAACGATGTCGGGCGAAGTCATGCGAACGTTGACGTACTGGTTGGCCCAGCCGCGGCCGAACGGTCCCCAAGGCTCGAGGTGCGAGTTGGAGAGCCCCATCGCGGTGAATTGGTCGCGCGTCCACTCGTTGGCGCGTTTCATATTGGGCGAGCCGGTGAGGCGCTCCCCGATTAAATCCATCAATCCGGTGGCATAGTCCATCACCTTGGAGTTGTGAAAGCCTTCATAGCGGATACGGCCGGTGGTTTCGAGATCCACCTTTTCCTGAGACTGCAGGGTTGCCAGTGAGGACAGCACGAGCAGACAGCAGACCAGCCGAGTGGACCTCTTCATTCATCGAGCTCCTTGCAGAGAAGATCAGAGCGCCGATTATACCGCCTGACTGAGCGATGAAAATGGAGGCGAATGTAAAGAAGTTTCAAGGCTGTTGCGAATCACTCTTTCTTGGCTGATCCTGCGGATGGCTTGGCGGCGCTTTCCGGGGGCTTTGGGTTCTTGTCTTCCGGCTTGGAATTCTTCTCGTCTGGTTTGGAGTTTTTCTCTTCTGGCTTTGCGCTGCCTTCCTCCGGCTTTTTCCCCTCAACGCCCGCGGACTGTTTTTGCTCTTTTCCTTCTGCTTCTTTTATTTTTTCGTCACTCACCGGCACGTACTGAATGATGAGAGAAATGCGGCGGTTGGAAGGATCAAGTGGGTCGTCGAGCTTACGCAGCCGTTGATCGGCGAAGCCGCGGACCTGCGTGATTTGGTTTTCGCCGACTCCGTTGGCTTGCATCAGGCGGCGGGCAGCGTTGGCACGATCGGTCGACAACTCCCAGTTGCTGTAGGTGCCGGTTGCGGCGTAGGGCTTGGAGTCAGTGTGGCCTTCGATGGAAATTTTATTGGGCATTTTTCCCAGTTCCTGGGCCAGCGTGATTAACAACTCGCTTCCGTCCGAGTTGAGCTTGGGCTTGCCCAAGTCGAAGAAAGTTCCGGAAGCTGACTCCGAGAGTTCGATGCGCAAGCCCTCGGCCGTGATCGTCATCTCGATGTGACTTTTAAGCTTTTCAAAGTCGTTCATCTCGCGAATTTTCTGCTGGAGCTGGTCTTTCAGTTCGGGCATGTTGTCTTTGGTGACAACGAAATTCTCGCCCGAGCCTTGCAAGACCGTGCCTGCTTTTGACGCGGTGCCGTCAGGGTCCCGGAAATAACCGCCCACAGCCTCCTGCACTGGTTTGCTGCTGCTGAGCAGCCACAAAACAATGAAGAGAGACATCATCGCCGTAACGAAATCGGCATAAGCGACCTTCCATGCGCCGCCGTGATGGCCACCGTGGCCGCCCTTTTTCTTGAGGATGATGATGGGGCGTGTGTTCTTGTCCATGAGAGATTGGCTGCGAGATTATGCGGAGGCGGCTGCGGCGGCTCCGCCGCCTCGGCAAGCTGCCTCCAGTTCTTTAAAAGATGGGCGAACGTGACCGGGCACGGCGCGCCGCGCCACTTCCACGGCCATGATGGGTGCAGTGCCTTTTAGAAATGACACCATGAGAACGCGCAGCACATAAAGGTATGCATGTTCGTCGTCGGCAAGTTTCACCATGTTGGACGCGATGGGCCCGATCAGGCCATAGCAGAGAAGAATTCCTAGAAATGTGCCGACCAGCGCGGCTGCTACTTTTTTTCCAATCTCTTCCGGAGGTCCGCCCAGGGCGCCCATCGTGATCACGATGCCCAAAACGGCGGCTACAATTCCGAGGCCCGGCAACGAATCGGCCATGGTGGTAAGCGCGGCCGTAGGCACTGCAGCTTGATGATGATGGACCTCCAGATCGAGATCGAGCATCTGGTCGAGATCGAAAGCATCAACGCCGGTGATAGCCATGCGAAGCGAATCGCAAACAAAGTCCATTGCATGATGATTCTTGAGCACCTTTGGAGCTTTCGAGAGCAGAGGACTTTTTTCTGGCTCTTCTACATCGTTTTCGAGCGCCATCAATCCATCTTTGCGAGCCTTGTTCAGAAGGTCGTACAGAGTCTTAAGCGAATCCAGATAAGCCTGTTTGTTGTACTTGGAGCCGCCAAAGACCCCGCCAATGCCGCCCGCAATCTGCTTAAGAATATGAAGCGGATTGGCAACTAGGACGGTGCCAATGGCCGCGCCACCGATGGTGACCAGTTCGGCTGGCTGAATGAGTACCTTGAGGTTGCCGTGTTCCATCAGGTAGCCGGCCACCACAGAGCCGAACACAACGACAATGCCGATAATCGCGAACATGAATAGCGCTCTCGCTCAGCTCCTTTGCGGCGAATTGATCCCTGCAGCAGCGGCGGCTCGCGCGGGCCGAGCAGTGGGTTGGCTTGCCTGCAGTACCTCATGGGCGCGCTGCAGGATCGATTCAATGGCATCGCCCGGCAGAGCCCGGGCGCATCCAACCGAAACTGCCACCGACAAATCCTCTCCCCACCACTTAATGCTCACACTCGATAACATCCTGAATATGCGGCCGCTGATCGCGTGCAGCGCTTCTTCGCTACAACCCGACAAAATCACGAGGAATTGAGCTTCATTCCAGGTGCCTACCGTATCGCTGGCGTTCACCGTATTTCTCAAGGTTCGGGCGAGCACTTGCAGAAGGGAGCGGGCTGCCCCCTGGCCGTACTTGGAGCGGAATTGAGGCAGATCATTGATCTCCACGCAGACGATGCCGAACGGAACGTGGAGTGTGGTGAAAGTGCCCAGAGATTCCTGCAGGTGGGACTGCATGATCGCATGATTGGGCAACCCCGTCACATCGTCCAGCCATCCGTGTTCCTTCAGGCTGCGGTCGTTGTGGTCTGCATTGTGAACCGCAGATTCTCCTTCGAAGGTTTGAATGACGCCGATGATCAATCCATGGTTATCTCGCAGCGGAATTACCCATGAGTGCACCTGCGTTCGATATCCCGCTTTGTGGTGAATGAAGTTCACTGCTTCGCTGGGTACGGCATCGTGTAGGGCCGTCGATAGAGGGCAATCCTGCGTGCACATTGCACAGCTGATTTCGTTGCAATGAAGAAGAATGTTGTCCGTGCAAAGATGGCCCAGCACTTCGATGCGCGAATAGCCGGTGATTCGCTCCGAGCCGTCGCTCCAGAAGACAATCCTTCGGTTTAGATCCAGCACGCTGATGCCGATTGGCAGAGCGTCGAGGATGTCGCGATAGATATCGGGATCCTGAAAGGGCGGCATGAGCTTCGCTGGATTACTGAATTGCTCATCGGCAAGGACGCTTGCCAACTTCACACGAAGCGGAGTCGTGGGGAGGAGAACTGGCATAAGTCGGAAAGGCTCTGTTTTTCCCGAAATTTAGCAGATGGCACTTTTAGGGCATTCATGTAGCACGAGAGTGCCATTTGCAGAATTGCGCCGTGAGTTTACCTTCGCAAGTGAGCAGTTCTGGGGGAGGGCTGCCCGGGCGCCTTGATCTCGAAAGAGATCGAGGCGCTCGTCATTTTGGGGTAAAGCGGGTGTTGGGTGTCAGGTAAAGCAGGGTCTCAGGTAAACCAGATCTTGGGGCTAGGTCTCAGGGTTTTCCTAAGACCTGACACCTAAGACCGAAGACCCGCGCACGCTAGTTGGTGGAGATTGTGAAGTTCACCGTTATTTTGGCTTGGGTCTCGACCGGCTCGTTGTCTTGAAGATGGGGTTTGAAATGCCATTGCCGGACTGCGTCCTCGGCGGCGGAGGCCAAAATGTGCGGGCCGCTCACCAGGCGGAGATTTTGAATGATTCCGTCGCGGCCAATCATGGCTTGCAGAATGACCGATCCCTGCACTTTCATCTGGCGCGCCAGCATTGGATAGCTTGGTTTTACGGGGCGAGCCACAATGTCGGATGCGTCGGCTGATATTTGCATGCGGTCGGCAGCATCGCTGGTGACATTCGCCGCGGTTTGGGTTTCGACGACGGTGCCGACATTCGTCTGCGGCTGAGGAGTCGATCCCGGCTGCAAATTCACTCGCACCGAGCTCGTGCCCGGGCGTATGGTGCGATGAGTATCGCCGGCCACGACTTCCACTTCCAGAGGAGGTAAAACTGTCCGTGTCACCGCGACTGGAGGCGTGGGGGTAGCGGGAGCGGACGATGTCAAAGTTGGTGTCGCGATCGCCAAAGTCTTGGTCTGTTTGTTTGCCCCATGCTTTGACTTAGCACTCGGAGCAAACTTAGCAACTGTCGTTGGCGGTTGCACGCGTACGTCCGAGGCTGTCGGTGCGCGTTCGACAGGCTGGTCCGATTCGGCCTCTGACACAGTATCTGTATCGGGGAACCAGAAATCGCGTTCGTGCCAGAGCGCGATGCCCAGGGCCAACAGAAGAATACAAAGAGATCCCAGCATCAAGCCGCGCTGTTTGGGATCTTCATTCAGGCGCACAGAGGCGCGGGCGTGGGGCTCGGCCAGGAAGTCGCGCTCCGCTTTCGGTGCGATGGTCTTAAACTCTAATTCGGACATGCGGAACCCGGACCTTCCTGGGGGAAGCTCAGACGACAGTATGCCCCGAAAGCCCGCGAGATGCCAGTAAAACATGCAATCCGACTGGCCCAGAAGGGCTATCATTCTCAGGTCCGAACTGATTTCGATGGAGCCTTTTCTCCATAGGGATTGGGGCGAAACTTCCATTGCGTTCGCGAATCCCATCCAGGGGGACGGGTTGAGCTTTATTCTCAGTAAGATGCGTAAGGAATAGTTTGGTGAGGATGATGAGCGATCTGGAAAATGAGGGAGGGAAAATGAAAGGCGAAGAACCCTCCGAAGAGAGGAAGGCCGGGGAAACGGACGGCCGCAAGCTTGATGCCGTCAACGTCGGCGCCGAGAAGAAGGATGAAGCGAACGTCGCCGAGGAAAAGATTTTCGCGAGCGCGATGAACGAAAACTTGATCGACGAAAAAAAGTTCCGGCTGGTCAGCCGCCGTGAATTATTGAAGCTCACTCCCGTACTTGCGCTGGGAGCATTCGCGATTCCAGGCTTGCAGCTAGGATTGCTGAAGAAGGGTCTTGGTTTTAGCGACTGGGCTTCGGCGCGGCTGTTTCGCTCAGGGCATCGCGCGACGACTTTTGAGAATGCCGACGTAGCTCCGTTCGACAAATTTCCGATCAACGGTTATGACGTAGACGATCCCGGCGTCGATTTGGAAAATTGGAAGCTCACCGTCAGTGGAGCAGTAAAGACGCCTGGCCGATATACCCTCGCGCATGTTCAGGCGCTCCCCGCGATTCGACAGAATACGCGCCACGTTTGCGTCGAAGGATGGGACGTGATTGGAAGATTCGGCGGGGCGCGACTTTCCGATTTTCTGACGATGGTTGGAGCCGATCCGACGGCGAAATACATCACGGTGACCTGCGCCGACGATTATTACGAATCTCTGGACATGGCGACTGCACTGCATCCTCAGACTTTGCTTTGCTATGAGATGTACGATCAGCCTCTGACTCGCGAGCACGGCGCGCCGCTGCGATTGCAAGCTCCCACCAAAGTTGGCTACAAGCAGGCCAAGTACCTGATGGAGTTGAAAGTCACACATGTGCTCGATAAGGTTGGATATTGGGAAGATCAGGGATATTCGTGGTTTTACGGGCTGTAAAGTCGGCGTCTCGCCGGCTGTTGCCAGAGTGTCATCGGAGATGGAGGTTTGAGCGTGAGCGGTGCGGTCATCGAGATCATTCAAGAAAAAGGTAAAGACAAAGCCAACGACAGCGATCCGATTGTCGTGGGGCGAGCGGCTTACGAACATCCTCTCGTGGTGAGGCTGTGCCACTGGATCAACACCATTGCGCTGTTCGTGATGGTGGGCAGCGGGCTGCAGATTTTTCGAGCCTTCCCCAGCTTCGGCGCCAAAATTCCGCAGAAAGATTTGCTGCACTGGCCGAAAGCGTTCGCGATCGGCGGCTGGCTGGGCGGGGCGTTGCAGTGGCACCTCACCTTCATGTGGATCTACATCGCAACTGGGGTTTTATATCTCGGGTACCAGGTTTTCAGCGGGAACTACCGCCAGGTTTTATTCACGCATCGTGATCTCCCCGGCGTGTGGCCGATGGTGAAGCATTATTTCTTTTTCGGGCCGAAGCCGGCGGTGCGCGAATCCTATAACCCGCTGCAGAAGCAGGCTTACACCAGCGCGATTGGTCTGGGAATCCTCTCGGTGCTAACCGGGCTATGCATCTGGAAGCCGATTCAGTTTTCCTGGCTCGCGTGGATGATTGGAGGTTTTCACTACGCGCGCATCTGGCACTTCGCGGTGATGTGGGCCATTTTGTTTTTTGTGCTGGGACATCTCGTGATGGTGATTCTGCACGGCTGGGAGAATTTCGTTTCCATGCTGACGGGGTGGAAGAAAGATCCGGAGTACTGAAGGGCGGGTCTTAGGTCTTAGGTGTTCGGTCTCAGGTATTTCGAACCACGGGCTCAAGACCCAACCTAATACCTGACACCCAAGACCTGAGACCCGCGAAGCTCGCACGATGCCGGAAGTAAGAATGGCCTTGAACATTACCGTCAAAAATCCGGAGCAGGCGGGCAGCGCGCGAGACGCAGATCTGATTGCGAAGGTGCAGAGCGGGCAGCATGAGCTGTTTTATGAACTCGTCCGGCCATATGAGCGACGTGTCTATGCGGCGGCTCTGGCCATTCTGCGCAACGAGCAGGATGCGGAGGATGCCGCGCAGGAAGCCATGCTCAAGGCGTTCGCAAATATCCGGAAGTTTCGGGCAGAAGCGCGCTTCAGCACCTGGCTCATTCAGATCACGGTGAATGAAGCCCTGATGCGGCGGCGAAGGGAGCGAACTGTAGTCATGGAAGGTATCGACGATCGTCATTCCGGGCGGGGCGAGGCAGAGAGTGACTATGCTCCTCGGGACTTCGCCGACTGGCGGGAGATTCCCTCGGAAGTGCTCGAACGGAAAGAAGTGAGGCAGCGGCTGGCCGAGGCGCTGTCCACGCTCGATGAAAAATACCGGCAGGTTTTTGTATTGCGCGATATGGAACACCTGAACATTCAGGAGACGGCGGAGGCGCTGGGAATCACGGTAGCGTCGGTAAAGACGCGGTTGTTGCGGGCGCGGCTGATGCTGCGCGATCTGCTGGCCGCCGGATGGGAGCAGGGCTGGTTCAGCCGGCTGCCATTCGAGAAGGGAACCAAGCCATGGTAGAGAGCTTAAGAAATTGCGAAGACGTGTGGCACGAGATTTCGAATTACATTGACGGAGAAGTGGATGCGGCGCTGCGCTCGGAGATGGAAGAGCATTTTAAGGTCTGCAAACGCTGCGCGTCTGTGCTGGCAGGGACGAGGAATGTGGTCGCGGTTTATGGCGATGAGCGCATGTTGGAGGTGCCCGCAGGTTTCAGCCGTAGGCTGGAGAAGCGGCTGGCGCGGAATGCATCGGGAAGGGAACAGAGATGGTCGAGTTGGTCGGCGTGGCTGATGCCGGCGGCTGCCCTCGTCTTGATTGCCGCGGGCGTGCTGCTGATGAATTCGCTGACGTTCAGGAATTTCGTCCAGTCCCGGCATGCGCAGCCCGGCAACAATGTTCCGGCTGACCTGGTGGTCGTAGTTTCCGATGGATCGAAAGTATTTCACGTGCCGGGGTGTCCTTTCATTCACGACAAGGCCTCGGAGCGGACAATGACGGCGAAGGAAGCGACGCGGGATGGTTATGTGCCTTGCACTCGGTGCTTGCGTCAGTATTTGAAGACGGGGTTGATTGGTCAGCCTGGGGCGGGGGATGCGGATAGTGCCGATGTCGATGCGGAAGACGAAGGGGTGGAAGTTCTTAGTACGGCTGGACATTAGTGAAACAACGCGGCGCGGGCCGAGGGCCCGCGCATGGATTCCGGACGACGGACTAGTTCGGCTTCATCTGGTCGTTCTTCATGCTGTCGTCTTTCTTCATGTCATCCTTCTTCATGCTGTCGTCCTTCTTCATCGCGTCTTTCTTGGCTTTCTTGGTCTTCTTACTGTCGTCTTTCTTCATTGAATCGTTTTTCATCGAATCGTCTTTTTTCATCGAGTCTTGCTTGGTATCGTCTTGCTTCATTGAATCCTGGCTGGCGGATTGGGCGAAGGCTGCCATCGAGGCGGCCAAGATACAGGCAAGCGTCAAACTGCTGAGAATCTTTTTCATGTTTTTTCTCCTTGGAGGTGAGTATCGAGTTCGGTCGTCCGGCAGGTTGGACCTGCAGGCTGAGATGGGATGAGCCGGCGGGAGCAAAAGTTACAACAGGGAGGACGAATCATCAATCATGGAGGCAACCTCAGCGGCTAAAGCCGGAAATCTTTACAGCCTCTGACGGCACGGCTGAAGCCGTGCCCTTCCCGATCCTAGCTCAAGCGGCCACGGCTGGAAGCCGCGTCCTTTCAAAGCAAAGTCGTCCCTTTCGAGCGAACGTTTCAGCAAGTAAGTTGATCGCGGGAGATCTTCAAGCCGCTGAGATTGCCTAGCGCGGTCACTGCGACCGATTCTGTCTTGAAGAATTCCTGGGACAGGCTTTGCAGATCATCGGCGGTTACGGCTTCTATCTTCTCGATCAGTTCGTCGAGATCCTGGAAGTGGTCGAAATACATTTCCTGGCGAGCGAGGTTTGACATGCGGGCCGTGCTTGATTCTAGCGAGAGCATCAGGCTGCCTTTGAGTTGATCTTTGGAGCGGCGGAGTTCTTCTTCGGGGACGCGGTCGTTCTTCAGGTTGCGAAATTCGTTCACCACCGACTTCACTACCTTTGCCGCCGAGGTTAACGAAGTGCCGGCGTAGACAGCCATGCATCCCGTGTCGCGGTAGGGATTGAGGTCGCTGTAGATGGAGTAAGCGAGACCCTGGCGCTCGCGGATATTCTGGAAGAGGCGAGAGCTCATGCCGCCGCCGAGCAGCGTGTTGAGAACGTAGCCAGCGTGGCGCTTCTCGTGGGCAATGGGATACGCCGGAACGCCGATGCAAAGCTGAACTTGTTCGAGCGCCTTCTTGTTACGTAATACAATGCGAGGCACTATTTTCGGTTCGGCGGAGTGGAAGCCGTTTTGCGCGGGCTTGAGGTGCTCGAAGTGTTTGATCACGAGATCGACAAAATGGTCGTGATCGAGGTGCCCGGCGGCGGCTACGATAATGTTACCGGGCGCGAAGCGATGCGAGTAAGTGTCAAGCACGGTCTGGCGCTCGAACTTCTTTACGGTCTCTTTGGTGCCGAGGATCGGCTTGCCAAGCGGATGGTCTTTCCAGAAGTTTTGCGTGAAGATCTCGTGGACGAGATAATCGGGATTGTCCTCGTCCATTTTGATCTCTTCTAGGATGACGCCGCGTTCGCGGGTGATGTCCTCGGCGGTGAATGTAGGATGAAGAACCAGGTCAGTCAAAATCTCAAGTGCGACAGGAACATTTTCGTCCAGCACCTTGACGTTAAAGCAGATGCACTCTTTCGAGGTGAAGGCGTCCATGTTGCCGCCGATGGAATCGACCTGGCGGGCGATCTCCTCGGCGGTGCGGTGCTTGGTGCCTTTGAACACCATGTGCTCGATGAAGTGGGAGATGCCGTTCGATTGCGGAGTTTCGTCGCGCGAGCCGGTCTCCAGCCAAATACCGATCGAAGCCGAGCGGATGTGCTCCATCTGCTCAGTGATGACGGTGAGGCCGTGCGGCAACACCTGACGGCGAATATTGCGGACTTCTTTTACCATGAGTTAGGTTTGATCCCGGAATCGGCTCTGACGGTGCTTTACTATTCTTACATATCTGGCGGGGTTGGGTGGGGTGCGCTGGCGTAAGATTTTAGTGGCTTAGAATCAGTACGTTGCATTGGTTGTCGTAGGCTTCACAGGAAGAATCGGGTTTCTAAGGTATGGCTGAACCTCTGACATCATCGCTGGTCGGTATGGACCGTGGGGAACTCTCAGCGCTCGTAAGCAACGCGGGTCAGCCGAGCTATCGCGCCAAGCAGATCATGGATGCGGTGTATCGGCAGCGGGTGGAGACGCTGGAGGAGATTTCTACACTGTCGCGGGAGTTTCGTGAACAGTTGGAGCAAGTCGGAGTGAAAGTTGGGGCCGCGCGGATTGAGAAGAAGTTTGCATCGGTGGATGGGACTGTGCGGTATTTGATCGGCTTCGCGGATGGGCAGAGTGTGGAGACGGTGTGGATGCCGCAGGGGGATGGCGGGGAAGCGGGGGATGGTTCGGAGGCTGGAGCGGAGGCGGAATTCGAGTCTTGTACCTCGGGGGCTAAAGCCCAGTTTCTAGAAGAAAGCTTTGATGCAGGCCTGGAAGGCCTGCGCCACCCTGCTAAGAATCGCACCAATCGGAATTGGACCGGACAGAATCGCACCGGAAAGGATCGCGGCAGGCCTGGGCGGTCGACGATTTGTATTTCCAGCCAGGTTGGTTGTGCGGTGGATTGCCAGTTCTGCCTGACTGCGCTGCTCGGGGTGAAGCGCAACCTGACTGCTGGGGAGATCGTAGGTCAGGTTTGTGCGGTGCTCAGAGATCAAGGAGTTTCGCCGCCGGAGGATCGCATCAATCTGGTTTTCATGGGAATGGGCGAGCCGTTCTTAAATTACGAGAATTTCATGAAGGCATCGCGTCTGCTGGTGGAAGCTGTGGGGATTGCAGAACGGCGGATGACGGTATCGACGGCGGGGATTGTGCCGCGCATTCGCGACTTCGCGGAGGAGAAAATTCGGCCCAAGCTGGCGATTTCTTTGAATGCTTCGAATGACGCTTTGCGCACGCGGCTGATGCCGTTGAACAAGAAATGGAATCTGGAAATGTTGATGGCGGCGGCGCGCGACTTTCCCTTGCGCACGCGGGAATGGATTACGTTTGAGTATGTGCTGCTCGGTGGGGTGAACGATCATCCGGAGAATGCTCTGGAAACTGCAGAATTGCTGCGCGGATTGCGGTGCAAGGTGAATTTGATCGCGCTGAATCCAGGGCCGGGGATCGACTTCACCACACCCAGCGCGGAACGAGTGGCGGCGTTTCAAGAGATTCTGCGGGCAGCCGCAATTCCGGCATTCGTGAGGCGTCCCCGAGGCCGGGACATTTACGCCGCTTGCGGACAACTCAAACGAACGGTTGAGATTGCCACATCCCCGGTACTCCAGCAGCAGCAGGACTCCCCGACGTTTCTTGCACCGCGGGAGCGGTGACAGGAATTTCGATGCGGATGGCGACGCCGGTGTTCTGCTCGTTCTCCCAAAATATTCGTCCGCGATGCTGTTTCAAGATTCCCTGACATGCGCTCCGGCCCAGCCCGGACAGAGGCCTGAGAGAATCGGGATCGGGCGGAGTATTTCTCAGCGCTTCTTCACTTCTCACAACTCCTTCGGCGCCGCAGTCAGAGATATCGATGCTCGCGATGCCGCTCTGTAGTTTTGTGGCGATCGTAAGCGTTCGATTGCCAGCCTCATCCACAGCGTAGAGCGCATTGCCAAGAATCTGTACGAGGACCTGTAGCAACTGGTTGGAATCGCCCATCACGGGCGGCATATCTGTGTCCAGTTCGGTGCGCAGTTCGATTTTGTTAGTGTGCCACTGCGCCTGCGTAAGCTTGATGGCGGTCCGAAGCAATGTGTTGAGATCTACGGGAGCCATTGCCGCAGGATTTTGTTTAGCGAAGCTCAGCAGACTTGCCACCAGCGACTTGGTGCGACGAACCTGCTGCCCGATTCGTCCCGCAAGTTCGCGCTGTTCTGGACTGAGCGGGGTGGCGAGTAGGATGTCGGAATATCCCAGCATCGCGGTGATCGGATTATTCAGTTCATGAGCGGCGCCACCCACAAGCTTTCCGATCGAAGCCAGTTTTTCGGATTCCGTGATTTGGGCTTGCAGCCGTTTCAGGTTGGCGAGGGAATCTTGCGATTGGGTCAGTAGACGAAGTAGTTCGAGGTCGAGCACGCGCTGGCGCACAAAGACCTTGATACCCATGACCAGCGCCGCCAGAAGGGTCAGGACCAAGCGGAAAGAGCGAATCCGGTCGGGAATCGAGTGATCCCACAAGGCCCAGGCGGCGAATAACGGAAGCGAAAAAACGGCGATCATGCCCAACCTGGCCAGCCACACGCTGTGGGAAGTGGAAGTTCTAGGCCCGGTGGCCTCGGGCTCACCTGCGGTCGTCAGCAAACCGATTACGGTGATCCACACCATGGAAAGCGCCAGCGGCAAGTCGTAGAGGCTTCCGCTGTAGTAGATGTTACGGCCAAGCGCCCAATTCGCGATGTAAGAACTAGCGGCATAGGTCAGGCTGGCGCCGAAGAGACTGGCGTAGAAAACTCTCCAGCCGCCTTTGCTGCTCAGGCCGGCCACGACCAACGCAGTCAGAAAGGCAAGCTTCTCGATGAGGTATACCGAATTCAGATTACGGTTGTATGCGGAAACATCAGCAAAGACATACTGCCACGGAATAACGATGAGAACGTAGAGATATATCCACCAAACCAGCATCAAGACAAAATCGAGGCGGCGGAGGCGGGCGGAATAATCGTCCGGAGGGGCATGGGGGCGCAGGGCCAAAGCAGCCATGAGCGGCACGATATGAAGAAAAAGAATAATATCGGCAGCGAACAAGTCGGGAACTTCGGCGCGTAACCAGACTTCGTAGTAGGTCCAGAACAACTGGTAGAAAAGCCAGAAGCCCATTCCGCTGACCATGAGTATCCAGAAGAGGCGCAGGCGGCCGCGCGACTGAAGCGCACGTGGGATAAAAGCAACCGTACAGGAGAATAACAGGAGACACTGAATGACATCGCTAAGAGCGGTCAAACCAAACGATTTGGGCAGAATGAGAGCAGCCAAAACCAGGGCCGCCAGACAGGCCACGGCCCCTGCGATCCAAATCTTGGCAAATCTTCGCACGCAGGCTCCTGGCCGTAATTCTAGGCTCGGATAAGCGAAGACTAAGATTACGGAAGTAACCGAAACCACGCCCTGTCGCCCCGGCGGTTACCTGCCAGAAACCTGCAAGCAAAAGTTTTGCTTGCTCCAAATCTTTCTTATCAATAATATGCGAGCATTCTAGGTTACCCAGCAAATCCGCTTCAGGCGGGAAGTGATTTGATTGCAGGCTGACATCCACCAACGAACATTGGGAAGAACGCAAGCCCCTGCCGATCCCAGCGAAGTTCGCCGGATCGAACGATGGCTGGCGACCGCGCGAGTGTTTCTAGCGGTTTCTGCGCTGGTCGCGATTCGCATGGACCCCACAGAACTGGGGAATTCGCCGGCAGCCTACGGGCTGCTGGGGTTCTATATGGGCAACAGCATCCTGGTGCTGATGCTTCTGCGGCGGCGGAAGGCTTCGACCTCCCGGTTTCGTATTCTCGTACATACGGCCGACATTGTATGGCCGGCCTTCATCTCGGTTTTTGGCGACGGCCCGAGAAGCCCGTTCATTTTGTTTTTTGTTTTTGTCCTGACCGCAGCGGCTTACCGGTGGGGCTTATGGGAGACGCTGAGCACGGCTGCCGCGGAAGTGGTGCTGCTGTGGGCGGAGAGTTTCGTGCTGTTCCACGTTGTGGTGACGAGTGGCGGAAGGTTGCGTTGGCCAATTTTTTATGGGTTGCAGATCAACACCACCGAGTTCGAACCGAAGCGGCTGTTCATGTTATCGGTCTACCTGCTGGTGATGGGACTTTTGCTGGGCTATCTCTCGGAGCAGCAGAAGCATCTTCGCGCGGAAAAGGCGGCAGTAACCCGCATGTTGGCGAAAGTGAGGGTGGAAGCGGGGCTAACCGGCACGCTGCAGCAGATGTTTCGGGAAATCGCGACGATGTACGGATCGGCACGGTTGTTGCTGGCCTCTCAGGAAATTCACAGCCATCGCAGCTTTTTGGGCGAGTTACGCAGCGCGAATGGCGAACTGGGCGACTTTGTGTGGCTGGAGTCCGGTCCGAGCGAAGCGAAAGCCTTGCTCGAGGATTTTCCGGGCGACGTTTTCTACGCCTCGAAGGCCAAGGGGCGCCTGTCTGTGACTGCGCTCGATGGCGAGGGCAATCCTTTGCTTGCATCTTCCACCGATGCACTGGTTCGACTGAACGAGCGCCAACCCTACCAGTCCGTGATTGCGCTATCATTCGCCTTCGGAACCGAGTGGCGAGGACGTGTCTTTCTATTTGATCCGTTGTGGCAAGGCGAGACCAACGAAGAGTTGCGCTTCATGCTCGATTTGTTGCGTCAGGTTGGTCCGGCGGTTTACAACGTTTATCTTCTTCACCGGCTGCGGCGTCGGGCTGGGGCCGCCGAGCGGGCGCGGTTCGCCCGCGAGCTGCACGATGGGGCAGTGCAGTCGCTGATTGCGGTGGAAATGCAGGTCGACGTTTTGCGCCGCCAGGTGGAAACCTCGCCTGACGTCGTGGGCGGTGAGCTGGGCCGAATTCAAGGCCTGCTGCGGGAAGAGGTTCTGAAGTTGCGGGAACTGATGCAGCAGATGAAGTCGATCGACGTAGATGATCGAAGACTGCTGAGCGTGATTGTTGACGCAGTAGAACGGTTTCAGAGGGAAACCGGGATTTCGGCTCGTTTCGTCAGTGACATCGAGAAGTTACACATGCCGGAGAAAGTTTGCCGGGAGTTGCTGCGTATCGTGCAGGAGGGGCTGGTGAACATTCGCAAGCATAGCGGTGCGCATCATGCTCTGGTGCGTTTGAGCTGTTCGCCCAGCCAGTGGAGCTTGACTCTGGAGGATGACGGCAAGGGTTTTGCGTTCTCCGGCCGTCTGAATCAGGAGCAACTGGATCAGTTGGGCAAGGGGCCTATGATCATCAGGGAACGAGTTGGTTTAATTGCTGGCGCACTCACGGTAGAATCGAATCCTGGTCTGGGAACGCGCTTGGAAATCAAAGTGCCGCGAGGCGGGGAAGGCTTGGATGAACTTTAAAAAGGCACAGCCGGTTCGCATCGTAATCGCCGACGACCATCCAATTTTCCGTGATGGCTTGCGCCGGCTCCTAGAAGCCGAGCCAGATTTGAAAGTATTGGGCGAGGCATCGGATGGCGCGGAGGCGGTACGGCTCGCTCGCCAAATCAAACCTGACATTCTTTTGCTCGATCTGGCGATGCCGAAGCATCCCGGATTGGAAGCGCTGCGCGATCTGAGCACGGGTACGAATTCGACTCCGGTGCGCGTGATTCTTCTGACTGCGGCGGCGGAGAAGAGCCAGATCGTCGAAGCGTTACAATTAGGGGCTCGCGGAGTGGTGCTAAAGGATTCAGCCACTCAATTGCTTCTGAAAGCGATTCACACCGTGATGTCGGGTGAGTATTGGGTGGGACGCGAGAGCGTATCCAACCTGGTGCAGTACTTACGCACCTTGGTGCAATCGTCGAGCGACGAAGCGCGTCAGAAGAAATTTGGCCTGACTCCGCGCGAATTGGAGATTGTGGCAGCCGTGGTGGCAGGGTACTCCAACAAAGAAATTGCGGAGTACTTCAAGATTAGTGAAGACACCGTCAAACACCATCTCAGCAATATCTTTGACAAATTGGGCGTTTCGACGCGTTTGGAGTTGGCATTGTTCGCGGTGAATCAGTCGTTGCCTCTGAAAAGCATCGTTTAATGCTGCGACGGCTGCACCGGTCGCCATCGACACGCGAACTGGCAAGCTGCCTGCGGAATCGATTTTCCCGCTATCCGAACAGATGTGCGGACTATCCAATCAGATAGCAAACCGTCACTAGTTCAACACGCTAACGATGACAACGTTGGCGACCCGATTTCCACGTAACCGCCTGTAAAATAATCGGTTGTCGAGATGTTCACGGGCCCCTGTACAGCTCCTTGGACAGCTGGCACTCAGCATGCACATACGGAGTATGCCACTGCTCGGCAGAAAGCACCAGATCACGACCCAATCTGGGATGGCAGTGTTCCGAGTTTTGTAACAAACGCAGTAATTGTTTGCAATCCGTGACTTTTCGGTCACAGTTCCCTAGACCGAACCTACTGGGTACCCAAGTTTCTGGGATCAAAGTTCGAGAAACCCTATAGGAGAAGTCTCTATGAGATAACAAGACCAAGTAACAGTTGTAGTCCGAAGCTTTTTCAGTCACAGTCCTAGACCGAACCTACCCATCGGGCGACATTTTCTGGGAAATTCCGCAATAATTCGGGCCGAGCCTACCGAGCCAAAGGGGGAAGCAAAAATCCGCAACGTAAGGAGAACAATCGATGCGATACCTAGCTGTACTTTGCGTCATGCTCGCGTCTCTCTCAGGAGCCGTGGCCCAGATGACGCACGAAGAAACTGTAGTACGAACGGCTTATGCGAAGCTATCGTTTGCCGTGGACATTAACACCGCCTACACCGCAGCGCTAACGAAGCCTGCAACTAGCCCAGCGGACTTAGCCGAACAGGTCGAGCACAGCGGGTTGCGATTTACGCTAAGTAATTTCACTGTCGGAAATCTGGCAGACATCGCGAACCAGCCATACGAACTCCTCGGTCAATACCCTGACGGACAAGACGTAATTTACACGAGCCTCGCAACCGTCATGCACAACGACAGCCACGCATTTCCGGTTGCGAGCGAGCTGGCTACAGCACAGTGGGGCCAAGGGCCACAGGGACACGCTCCACGCCTCACGGTCGCCCAGATGCTTCCACTTATGGAGCAGGAGTCCGGCGTCTCTCCACTTCTGCGCTATTGCACCTATACGGTAACAGCTACGCTCGCGGGTCGTAGCCGAACCTACAAAGCTGCGTTTCTTTTTGGAGAAAAAGGAAAGGCGGCTCCTGCCGACGCGGTCATTGCGCTTGGAGGGGGAGCGCTTGCGCCGTTCATCTCCCGCCCCGTGTACCCTGGCGTACTTTTGCAGACGAGTCTATGGAAGAACCAATCCGTTCGTAACTTCGTTGTAACAACGCAAAGGTTTGAGACTTCCTGCAAGGCAGGGAGCGGCGAGGTCTGCTGCGATACGGACAAGTTGCAATGTGGCGTACCCGCCGCCGATCTACGGAGGTTGCCATGAAATGGATAACGACAACGATCCTCATGCTGTTTGCGCTTAACACATTCTCCCCTGCCCAGACCGCTCAGTGTCCGACTTATAACGTCCCCCCCAACTCCTGTCACTGATGTCACGTCAGACCCGTTGGACTCGCAACACCTTACGGGGAATCACACCTACAACGGTGGGGTCACGAGGAGTTGCGTCTACAACTCGAACGGCAACAAGTATTGCGAAACGACCGCCGCCGCGATTCCCTATGGCGTTATTAACGACACAGGGATACTGCAATCACTCTTTGTCGGTTACCACGTCGCCCACATGAATACTGCGGTCGGTGGCGGAGGTAACCCGGACGGCGGCTCTCAGGCTACCGGTACTGGTGCGGGCGCTGTGGAATTGTGCGCGACCACGAGCTGCATCTTTACCGTAAACGTAAATCCAGTCTCATTTCCGCCTGGATCGGTGTGGACCCACTCGCAGACCTATACCCAAACTTGCCCGGCTGAACTTGACCCCGACTACAACAGTGGTGGTGGCGGCAGCGGCTATGGCGGGAACTGCGGCAACGGAGGATGCGGCGGACAGTCTGGAGGCGGCTGCGGAAGTCCAATTATCGTCGATGCCTACGGCGAGGGCTTTCACATGACGGATGTTGCCGATGGCGTCCTCTTCGACATCCGTGGAGACGGTCATCCAATCGATATGGGCTGGACTGCTAGGGGATACCACAATGCGTTTCTCGCCCTGGATCGCAACGGCAACGGAAAGATCGATAACGGCGAGGAATTGTTCGGCAACTACACCCCGCAGCCCAAATCGAAAGATGCGAACGGCTATGCGGCACTAGCCGAATTCGACAAGCCGGAAAACGGCGGCAACGGAGACGGCGTTATCGACGAAAAAGACGCGATCTATTCCAAGCTGCTGCTTTGGATCGACAAGAACCACGACGGCATTTCGCAGCCCAACGAACTGCATCATCTCTGGGAACTAGGAGTGTTCTCTCTCAGCCTCAAGTATGTAGATACACCGCACCGGGATGCCTTCGGAAACTGGTTCCGCTATAAAGGCAAAGTCAACCCCCTAGGCGAACCGGGGTCTGACCCGGTGGATCGTATCTCATACGATGTATTCTTCGAGTTGGGAACATCCGGACCCAAGCCAGATTCCTGCCAGTGACGATTGCCTTTGGGTTTTGCTTTTGCTAGGGCGGGATAAGCACCGCCCTTTTTTAAACGATAACAATCGGCACCGACATCGTACTCCAGAAACCTAAAGAAGAAGACCCTGTGCGAATACCTAGCTGTAATTTGCGTCATGTTGACGGCGAGATCTGCGGGGCCGAATGGAAAGGGCTTTTCAGGCCCCAACTGGGGTAGCACTTCTGTGCTATTGGCGGCGGGGTCGCCCGAACCTATCATTGGACTGATCCAAAACCAGCCTCGGGAACAGAAGTTGATCGGTCACAGAAGTCGGTGATCATTCCCCCTGTTCGGATTAGAGGGGATGGTTAAGACTATCCTTTAAGGAAATGGAGCCCGTGGCAATGAATTTACGAAACCTTTGGAACAAGCTAGGTAGAGACGAAAGCGGACAGGATATCGCGGAATATGCAGTGATGCTCGCGGTCATTCTTGTGATCGTGGTCGGCACCATCCGGCTGATTGGTTCGAACGCTAACAATGTCTTCTCGAACGTGGGCAGTTCCCTGCAGTAAGAAATCGGGGAATCTTATCTCAATCTCACAGAGCCTTCCGTCCTGGAAGGCCCTTTGTCTTCTTGATCGCTGAATGCCCGGCGACTGCTGCACGCAGAGCGCGGTGGGTTACGCGCAAACGATCCCAATTACTTTGGAGCGGGCGCGGTGACAGCTACCTTGTCACTCGCCGGAGTCGAGAGTCGAGTGAGGTAAGGAAAAAATGGCGTGATTTCAAACGGCATTTTTTCCCGTGCCGATACTAGCGCAACCGGCTTTGCCTTTGCCAACTCAACCTGGTCAGACCAGGGATCAAGTTTGATTCGCCCGCCGAGCGGGAGCGCGGCAATCTGATCGGTTCGCTGAGGATCCAGTTGGGGCGCGGAAGCCAGCAGCTCCGACATGCGAACGTCTTTGCCGCCCGCCAGATTGTTGCCCAGATGGGGACGAATGAGGTTGGGGAGTTCGGGCGCGCTTTGCTGCAATGCCTTCAGAAATAATCCCGCGCTTCCCAGCTTGTCCTTGTAAGGAGAATTCTTGAGCAGCGCGAGAGCCTTGGTGTCGGCTGCCTCTTCGTCGGCTGGCCGGCGTTTGAAATCCAACCGCTGGAAAGAATCTTCGTCGGGGAAGAACATGCGGTCGTTGAATGCCAGCTTGGTATCGAACTTGTGTCCGAGAACAATGTGGCTGAGTTCGTGAGCCAAAACCATGGCCAGCGAAGCTTCGTCTGGCAGCACGTCGAGCAGCCCTCGGCTGACTACAATAGTGTGTCCGATCGTGAAAGATTCCAGCGGAGAGGTAAGCAAGACGCGGCAGCGAACGTCAGTCTGCAGGTCGATGTTGTTGGTGACCAGCAGGTTGTTGACGACCGTCAGAAGTATTTTGTCCACGTTGCCGGAAGGCGCCAGCAACCCTATTTTTTGCAGGCGTTCGACTACGTTATCTTCGGCCTGCCGCTCCCACATGCGTTGCGCGACCACGGGACTCGGGTCCGCCGCGACATCGGTCTGATCCTTTACTGATTGAGGAGAGTCGACCAGAATTTGAGTGAACTCGGAATTTCTGTTCAAACCTCGCAGGTCGTATCCCCAAAGCCGCGTCTGGGCGCGGAAGTGCAGGTCGCGACCGAGGCCGGTTTTAAGATCCGATTCCTCGCTGTAGATGTACGCGGGCAACCATGCGCCGGGGCGGAGATTAAGTCTCCAACTATCGAAGTGCAGGTAAAGAGAGTTCTTGGGGTGAGGATAGTAGGTCCCGTTGAAGCGGACGACGCTGTAGTCCTGATCTTCGATCCAGATGCGGCCCAGGAAACGCCCCGGCGGGGCACTTTGCCGAGGCTGAACATCGATCACGAGGCAGCGCACTTCTCCAAGAAATTCACGGCGAACAAACGTGAAATCGTAATATTTTTTCTGGAAATCGGTGTCGAGAACAATCATCTGCGCGAAGCCCAGTGGCAGGAATTGAACCGCATAAACGCTGGTGAGCTTACTCAGCATGCGGTGCCCGAAGCCTGGCTGACCTACGAACGAGGTATCCTCCGGACCATCGCTCATATCCAGCCGCCCCAGAAAATATTTGTCTTTTACCATCTGGGGGTTTCCGCTCCTGTCGTTCTTGAGATCCTGCAGATAAGTCTCAACCATGGGCCGCATGTGGCGCATCTGCGCCAGGAAGAGATGCTCTCTTTGGATGACGCGGTCCATGACGTCGTTGAATGAGCCAGGCGGCGGAGCCGAAAGAGTCGATGCGGAGGTGCCCACGTCGGAGTTGGCATCTTGCGAGAACGCAGGGAAGGCTGAAACAAAAAGGAGCAAAATCGAGAGCGAACTTACCCGGACAATGCGCATAAAAAGCCTTAGGGAGCTAGCTACGCCAATTGAAAAATAATGTGTAAGACCACCGTGGAATCGGCTGGCTGACCATTCCGCATGGCCGGCTTGAAGTGAATTTGTTCCGCAGCTTTGACGGCATTGTCGTCGAGGCCGTGACCCAACCCCTGCACTACCCGCAGTACGCGCAGGTTGCCGGAAGCCTGAAGCGTGACCTCCAAAAGAACCTCGCCTTCGATGTGAAGGTTGCGGGCTTCCGGAGTATAGGTCGGAGTCGGCTTGGAAAGGATTTCCGCCGGCACTGCATGAATGATCGCAGTTTGCGAGACTTGCGAGTGCGTCGTAGGCGGGGCGAGAACGTCGGCATCGCCGAAACCGCTCTGCTGAACGACGGCTGCTTGAGTGTGAACGCGATTGTCTGTGATCGCTGTGCCGTTGCCGAAGCCGGAACTTGTGACCACGGCGGGCATACCCTTGGAGCCGCCGGTTCCGCTGCCAAAGGCCGGCCCAGACGGCAAATCGAAGGAGCCCATCGCAGCGACTGTCACCGGCTTGCTCTGATTCGATTTTGCTGGCAGCCCGTTGGGATCGCCGAAGCCGCCGGTCTGTACTTGTGCCGGAGCCCGTGCGATTATGGGAGGAGCCGAGCTACCTGTGGAAAACACGTTGGTCTTGACTGCTTCCTGTGGAATAACCGGCGCTGGACTGAGAGGCAGATCAGGTTTCCGAGGAGCGACGCTGAGCGAGGGAACCGGAGTTGCTTCCACCTCGGCCTTGGCAACTAGTTTCGGCTTGGGCGCGGCTGGACGTATCGGAGCCACTGGCGATTCGACCCGCTCTACCAGTACGGGGGGAAGCGGAGGTTGAGGATCGTGATTGACTGGAACCGGAGTGCTTACCAGTTGGATCGAATTGAAACTATGCTGCGGAGCGGTGACCACTGCGGGATAGAGCAAACGTACCCATAAAACGCCCGCGATGGCAGCGGCCTGCATCCCGGTGCCAAAAGCGAACTCAGTCCAAGGCGTTCTCGTTCTTGGAAGAGAAGAGAAAAGAAGCTCGTGGGAAGCAGAAGTACTCATATCCGCGTCTACTCACAGTGATTGAAAACACCGCTTGAAGGTTAAAAGTTTCTCAGACAAAGTTTCTCAGACATGGAGCAGCTTTGTGTTCCGATACTGAAATCGAACCAAGGCTTAAGTCTACTACCCCGGTCAAAAAATGTGCACGGCAAAGGCCATTTCGCCGCCGGTCAGGGAGGTCTATCTAGATATCAAGTTAACCTATTCATTTACTTACACTTGACAAGAGCGTCAGAGTTGCGTACCAAACCGGGATAAGAAAGAAATTACATTCAAACGTCATCTTTTCTGCCCGAACCGCGGCTCTGGCGGCTAAACCGGGGAGATGGAAGAAATCCGATCCCATCGCAAAAAAGCCCTGCACTTACTGAACCACTCAAAATCTCTATCGGCAACTCTTGCCGATGCATTAGCAGCGGACCACTTTGGGACTCTTAATCCCCTTGGTCGCATTTCTCGTATCGACGACCAAGCGGGCTTCGCCGACGATGCGGGTGTAGTCGTAATCGGAATGATCGGTCACGATCACGACGCAGTCATACTCACCCAAATTCTCCAGCGCGGAGCGCTTCATTTGCAGATCGTATTTACGGCCCTTGCCAATGAAAGGAAAGTAGGGGTCGTGATAGCTGACCTGCGCTCCCTCCTTTTGCAGAAGCTCAATAATGGTGAGCGCGGGAGATTCGCGCAAATCGTCAATATCTTTCTTGTAAGCCACTCCCAGGATCATTACGCGCGACCCGTTCAGCGATTTCTTGTGACCGTTCAGGGCTCCGCCGATGGAGGCGAGCACGTGATACGGCATGTTGATGTTGATCTCGCCCGCAAGCTCGATAAAACGGGTGCGGAAATCCCATTCCTTGGCTTTCCATGACAGGTAGAAGGGATCGACCGGAATGCAATGCCCTCCCAGGCCGGGGCCAGGGTAGAACGGATGGAAGCCGAAGGGTTTGGTGGAAGCGGCTGCGATCACCTCCCAGATGTCGATTCCCATGCGCAGGCAGAGCAGCTTCAGTTCGTTGACCAAAGCGATATTCACGCAGCGGTAAATGTTTTCGAGCAGCTTGGTCATCTCGGCCGCGGCCGGCGACGAGACCGGGATGGTGCGCGCGAAGATCGATCCGTAGAGCGCCCCGGCGAGTTCGGAGGCGGCGGGATTTGCTCCTCCCACGACCTTCGGGATGTCGCGGCGCGCTACCGTCGTGTTGCCCGGATCTTCGCGTTCCGGTGAAAAGGCGACAAAAAATTCTTTCTCGCTGGGGTCTGACCCGCGAGCCGCCTTCAGCCCAGTCTTGTTTTCTTTTTCGAGAATCGGAACCATCACTTCTTCCGTCGTGCCGGGGTACGTTGTACTCTCAAGCACGACTAGTTGGCCCGCCTGCAGGTGAGGCGCGATGGCGTGTGTAGTATCGGTAATAAAGCTGAGGTCAGGTTCGTGGTACTCATTGAGGGGCGTGGGGACGCAGATGATGACAGCATCCATCTGCTCGATCTTGCCGTAGTCGGAGGTGGCGGAAAATCCTTTGGCCTGGGCGGCGCGGATTTCTTCCGGTGTGATGCGATAGATATAGGACTCGCCCTTGGCGAGGGTGTCGACCTTGCGTTGATCGATGTCGAAGCCGGTGACGGCAAATTTCTGTTCGCTGAACAGCAAGGCCAGTGGTAGTCCAACGTATCCCAAGCCGATGATGCCGACGCGCGCCTGGCGCTGCTGGATCTTGGTTTTTATCTGGTCTATCTTCATCGGTTCATTCTCAAGCTGGAACGAATTGCGGCAGAGTGATTCGTCATCGTAGCGAGTAAAGTCTTTCTGTCTAACGTGCGGGGATTTTCGTTTTCGATTCTAGCACGCAGTTGCGGCCACTCGTGGCGCACGGGGTGACCAGAAGTGGACCTTTCAGGTTCATCGTCCGGAGTTGGGAAGGGGCTGTGGGAAACAAGGTGAAATGGTTATCGCGCACAGAAAACCGAACCTCAAGTGGATCGCGGTGGCATTCGTAGTTGGATTGTCCCTGTCGCTTGCATCGAGAGCGGGCAGCTTTCTTGTGTTGGATGAGCCGCGCGCATCTGACCTGATCTTGGTGCTGGCCGGAGAAACCGACAGGCGTCCTCAGCGCGCGCTGGAACTTTTGGCTCAGGGGTATGGCAAGCGCATTCTGCTGGATGTGCCGAATAAAGCAAAAGTATTTGGGTCAACGGAAATGGAATTGGCAGGGAAGTACGTTCACAACCTGCCGCAGGCGGCGTCGATCAGTATTTGCCTCATTGACGGCCTATCGACCAAGGCTGAATCGAAGGACGTTGAGCGATGCCTTGCACACGATCCCGCTCAGCGAATCCTGATTGTGACTTCGGATTTCCACACGCGACGGGCGCTGAGCATTTTTCGGCACGAACTCGCCGGACGCGAGTATTCCGTAGCCGCTTCTCACGACGATGCCGCGTTCGGCGACCGCTGGTGGACACATCGCGAGTGGGCAAAAACTCTTGCCGGCGAATGGATGAAGACAATTTGGTGGAAGGCCATCGATCAGTGGCGGTGATCTTTTGCGCTAGGCGGCGACCACAGGCATTTTGCGATTGCCGTCACTGGCGGCACCATACGCGTGCTGTAGTTCTCAAATCAGGTGTCAAAATGTTCCCTTGGACAAGAAGTAATTTTTCGCCTTGTTTTCTTTTCAGGTCCTTGGTAGATTCGTGCCAGCAGCACCTTCCTCGAAACCGCCCTTGGCATATAAGCCAAGCCGCGTAACCGCAAGCTAGTGCAAGAACGCCCAACCCAGCTATGCGGAGAAATCACTATGAATAGCGCTACAGTTGTTAATGCTCCCGGCTTTTACTTTCGTTGCTGGACGGTCGAATGCAAAACAGCGGGCTGTAGTATGTACATCTTCCTAGATGTCATCGGGCCGCGGAACAGAGAATTCCATGCTCTGAAGCCGCTTTGTAAGCCTTTCACAATCGGGTGCTCAGAATGCAGAGTTGAACACCTGTACCGTCAATCTGATCTAGAGGAACACAACTTGGAAAATCCTCCGAGAGGCTCCTGCAAGCCATTTCGTGATGCGCTTGCAGCAGCACGCGAAGAGCGCAAGAAAAAGTGAAAGACAGCCAGCCTCAATCGGCTGGCTTGTTCTTGCGTCCAAACCACGGTAAACCGAGCGAAGATTAGAAAGTTTTCCACTGCTGACATAGATTTGCAGACACAAAATGGCATTGACTGCCAAGAACTTCGGAGGATAGGATGCGTTAACAGAGAATCAAATCAGTTAATAACGGAGTGTGGTCGAGCATGTCTGCTTTCCGCAAGATGGTAAGTTGCGTGCTTCTGCTAACGTTTCCTGCTTCGCTTTTCGCCGCCGATTCCGGCGCGGCTATGCTTTACGCCACCGGAGCTGCCTGGGTCAACGGCAGTCACGTGCCCAACGCTTCGGCCATCTTTGCCGGCGATCTCGTACAAACCCGCTCCGACGCTGCAGCCAACATCAACGCACCCGGATCGAGCATTACCGTTCTCGGCGATTCTCTCGTGCAGTTTGAGGGCGCGTCCTTGAAGGTGGAGCACGGTGGCGTCGCCATTTCCACGTCGAAGGGTGTGGCCGCCAGTGCCGGGGACGTGAAGGTGGCGCCTGCGTCCAATAGCTGGACGGAATTCAACATGACGGATGTTGACGGTACGGTGAAGATTGCTGCCCGCAAGGGAGATCTCAACGTCACCGACGACAACGGCACGACAACTCTGGCACAAGGCCAGGAGACGACGCGAGACGAACAGTCGGACCAGTCGTCCGATAGTAAGAAGAAAAACAAGAAGCGTGGCACAGGAGCAGCCCCCGCAGCCGGAGGCGGCATCCTCGATTCTCCGCTGGCAATCGGAATCGGTGGAGCGGTGATCGTCGGCGTCACTGCGTGGGTCTTGATCCGGAATGACAACCCGGTCAGTCCATCCGAGCCTTAGTCAGTTCTTCCGGATCGAGCGAGAACGCCAGCCTCGAGAGAGGCCCGCAAAAGAAAACCCCAGCTTAATTTTGTCATCCCGAGCAACGCGAGGGACCTTGGTTTGTGCCTGAGCGAACGTATTGATGGCGTGGGCAAACACCAAGATCCCTCGCTTCGCTCGGGACGACAAGCTGTAAGTTGTTTTCTAAAAATTCGTGGCGGACTGCGGCAAAGCTTGCTCCTGTGTCAAAACTTCTTCCGGCGGTTTACTGCGAACGGCGCGGCGTTTGCGGGCGGGTTGGGCAAAGGAATCTGAAGCCGCAACCGTGCAAAGAACATAAAACAGCGCAGCGTTTGCGGGAATTTGCAGGTTGAAGTCGACAGCGCTATGCACCAGTATCCCGCTCAGCCCGAGTAGGCAGGCCAAGGCGACGGTGCCGCTCATTTCCGCTTCCCACTTTCCGATCTTCTTAATGGCCCTTCGATAAAGCGTGATAAGGAACCAAAGCATGGTTCCGAATCCGAGGACTCCCATCTCGATGAGAAGCTGCAGATAGTCATTGTGCGCTTCGTTCACAAAGAAATTTGTGTAGAAAGTGCGGAACTGGGGATAGACAACGGGGAAAGCTCCCAGGCCCCAGCCCAGCACCGGCCGTTTGAGGAACATGCGCAGACCGTCGCGGTTGATGTTCGCACGAAGGTCGCTGGTTATCTCGGAGCGTTCAGGGCTAACGGTTGCGATGCGCCGACTGAGTTCGCCGCCTCCGATCCAGGCGAGGATCCCGATCACGACCGCCATAAATACGCCAATGCCGATGGCCGTACGAAGGCCACGCTTCTGTTTGATGAGCAACACTGCGAGAATCACCAACTCGGCAACAATCGCCAGCATCCCGCCGCGCGATCCAGAAAGAAAGATGGTCCCGATCATGACCGCAGCCGCACTCGCTGCGGCGGCGCGCGCTTTGCTCGACGCCAGGCGCGTCAGCGATAAGACCAACGGGATGGGTACGAGCATCTCCATCAGCCCGGCGTAATGGTTGTGGTTCACATACGGGCCATAAATCCAACCACCCATGCGAGGCAGGCGAACCCAATAGAGCCGGCCGTTTGGTGAGATGCCTTGTAGCAAAGAGAACGCCGCTAGCGCAGCTCCGTACAGCGAGAAGATGAGCGCAAGGCTGTGCGCCTGCGAGCCGCGAAGCAAAGTTTGCCCAGCAAGAAAGCAGAGCATCCCGTAGCAAAAATACTCGAGTGCGATCGCGACGGTATCGTGCGGGTAGGCCGTGACGCGGAAGACAAGCTGCACGAGAATGAGTGAGCCAAACGCCGCCATGGGAAGAAACAGCGGATTCCACCGAACCTTTACTTCGCCGTCGAGCACCTGCTTGACGACCCATAACGAAAACAGCGCGGTGGTTGCGGCCTCCAACAGAAAAATCGACCACGGTTCCACGGCACCGAAGGCGAGCGGTCCAAACAGAAGCAGGCCGAAAACTCCATACAGCAGAATGCGAGCGGCTTGCGCCGATCGTTCGCGGCGATGGAGAACGGCAGTGCTGGGTGCGCTCATGAAATTGACGTCGAGACCAAAAAATCCAATTTGAATCAAACCACTCGGAGGAATTACTGCCGCTTGGCCGTGAGGTGAAAATCGTCGACCCAGAGCTTACCACGGATCGGACTGCCCTCCGGCAGACGCCGAACCCGCAGTACGAGGAGGCTGGTATTGGCTCCGGTAGTGAATTCTCCCGAGGCCGACTTCCAGAATCCCGCCTCTTTCAGTTCATCGCTGTCGTAGACGACCTCTCGAGTGTAAGCATCCTGAAGAGTAAAGTGCGGGCCGCCGGCGCCTTCGAGTTCTCCGTTTTTGTAATAGGCGGAGAATTCGTAGGGAGTGTTGGGCTGGACCGCAATGAATTGCCGAATGCCCGCATCATTTACTCCTGGGCCGTCAAAAGTGATCAGCAGGGAACGACGCCCGCCGTGAAAATCGCTGGGATCGAGGGTGAGGGTCACGCTCCGCTGCTTCTCATACTGCCAATCGAAACCGCCGTTGAGAACATCCAGGCTGAAATCTCCGTTGACGATCAGATTTCTGCTCGTCGGCAAGTAGGAAGAAAGTCCAAAACGCGGCGCCGCTTGCCGCCACACCAAACGGGCTTGTTCCGTATCTTTATGGTCGAACAGGTACTGAATATAGGAATTGACGTAACGCAGTTCGAAAGGTTGTGGTGTCGCCATCAATGCGGTCCAGACCTTGGCTGTTGCCGCAGTTTCCTGTTTACTCATCAGCAGATTTAAGAAAGCGATATAGGCTTCGGCGCGGGCCGGAACAACATCGCGCAAAAGCATGTCAGCGTCCGGGTTGATGTGCCAGCAGAATTGAATCGCCGCGCCTGCAAGAGTTGGCTCGTTATCGAGAACCACGCGGAATTCACGCAGGGCCTTCTCGTCGTCACCCTGCACTAAATAAAAATTGGCTGCCTCCCAAGCGACATCGGGCGTCGTGGGATCGGCTTCGATGGCGTGTTCGAGCGCCCAGGTTTGATTCGAGACATCGCCCAGTACCTGATACGCGGAGGCCAGATCGAACCAATAGCGGGCAGTGTGGGGATCGAGTTGCACGGCCGCGCGGTAGGGCGCAATCGCCGCGACGGGGTCTCTCGCGACCAGCGCGAAATAGCGGCCGACGTGGTTGCGATAATCTGCATTGCCCGGATCGAGGCGCGCGGCACGTTGCAGGCTGGCGAGTTCCGGTCTTTCCGCAAATAGAGATGCGAGGAACAGCCCTCCCGTGAAAACGAGATAAACCAGGCAAAGCAATATCGTGCCGCCAACTAGGAGCCTTTTCCGCCAAGCAGAATTTAGGGGTATTTCCATTTGCCTGTTTTTTCTTTGTCTAGTGGAAAGCGCGATCAATCAACCAACGTGTATCCGCCTAGGCGCTATTGGGTGATGCCTCGGCGGTCTCCTCTACATCGTCATCCTCGTCGTCATCGTTCGATTCACCGTCGCGATAGTACCGCGCATATTTGCCCTGGTATTCGTAGTAGTAGTAATAGTCGGGCGAACTTAAATCGACCGCATTCAACAGCACGCCAGAGACTTTGGCGTTCACCTGCATGAGAATGTCGCGGGAGCGGCGAAGCGCCTGTTTGGTGGTTTGTCCGGAGCGGATAACCAGCACGATGGCGTCGGCCCGAGGCGACAGCACTACGGCATCCGTGACCGAAAGCGTTGGGGGGGTGTCCACGACGATGTGATCAAACTGCCCCCGCAATTGTTCCAACACGTCGCGCATGTTAGTGGAGGCAAGTAGTTCGGCCGGATTCGGAGGAGGCGTTCCCGCGGGCAGCACGCTGAGATTCGGCAGGATTGGCGAGCGCGTGATTGCTTGCTCCAGGGTCGCGCTTCCTGTAAGGACGTTGCTGAGGCCGCTGCGTGGACCCATCCCCAACGTTTTATGAATGCTGGGCCGTCTGAGGTCGGCGTCGATCAGCAGAACGCGAACGCCTTTCTGCGCGAGAACGACTGCGCAGTTGATGCTGGTCGTGGTCTTGCCTTCCTGCGGAAGCGCGCTCGTGACCATGATGACTTTCGGAGGCGCACCCAGGTTTGAAAGCAGCAATGAAGTTCGCAACGCGCGGTAGGACTCCGCCATCTGAGACTGCGGCCGCACCTGCGTGATGAGTTCGACCGCTTCTTTCGACGACGCGATGACCAGACGCTTCGCGTTCGCGCCTTCGCGCGCCGTTCTCGATCCCAGTGGAATCATGCCCAGGGGCGGTAGACCGGAGATCATTTGCGCCTGTTCGGTAGTGCGCACCGTGCTGTCCAACCCCTCGAGCAGGAAAGCGAGTCCGACGCCCGAGGTCAGGCCCAGCATGAAAGCGAAGGCGAGGTTGCGCGGAATGTTGGGCTCAACCGGCGCGGTCGGAACGCGGGCCACGTCGACGATGCGGAAATTGTTGGAACGGAGTCCGGCCGAAACACCGGCTTCCTTCAGCTTCTCGAGCAATCCTTCGTAGATCTGGCGGTTGGTATCGAGATCGCGCTTGAGCAAGCTGAACTCGATAGCGCTTTCGTTGAGCTTGTTTTCTTCCTGCTTCTGCTTTTCGAGGGCGTCGTGCAGCATGCTCTCCCGCTGCAAGGCCGCCATGTACTGGCCTTTAATCTTGCCCGCGAGCTTTTTGGTCTCCGCCAGAATCTGCGAGTCGATTTCTTTGATCTGATTATTCACCTGCGCAAGTTTCGGGTAGGCCGGTCCGAATTGAGTATTCAGTTCGGCGGCTTGAATCTTCAGGTCGGCTTCCTTGCCGCGTAGGCCCTCCAACAGGCCGGAGGCCGATTGCGTCCCAGCGGAGTCCAGGACATTGGCGGCAGAAACGATAGTTTCGGTATCCCCAGCCTGGACCAGCCGGTAGACCGATTCCTTATCCATGCGCTCGGATTCCGCGGCGGTCAATGCCTTGTTTAATTCGTCGAGCTTCGCGGTTGTGATGTTTTGTTTTTCGTCGATGCCCAGGATCTCGTGCTCTTTCTGGTAGTGAACCAGCTTTTCCTGCGAAGTCTCCACCTTCATCTGCAAGTCGACGAGTTGCTTGGAGAGCCAGTCGGAGGCCTGCATCGTGGAATCGAAGCGCGACTTGAAGTTGTTCTCCGTGTAAGTGCTCATCAGGGTGTTGACCACGGTCGCAGCCAAATCCTTGTCGGGACTGCGGTAGTGCACTTCAATGATGTGGGTATTGGGAGCCAGGGTAACCCGAAGACTGCCACGAAAGCCGCCCAGCAGAGCCGAAGTGCGGCTGCTGTCTGCTTGCAACGGATCGGGCGCCAGATCGAGCGAGGAAGGCAGGGCGGGCGTCTTTCCGCCGTACTCGGGACGGCGGTCAAGACCCAGTTCTTTGACAACTTGCAGCGCGAGGAGATCGCTCTGCAGAATTTTTACTTCCG
This sequence comes from uncultured Acidobacteriaceae bacterium, assembly GCA_963771965.1. Lineage (GTDB taxonomy): Bacteria > Acidobacteriota > Terriglobia > Terriglobales > Acidobacteriaceae > Sulfotelmatobacter. Next base: position 532,379 of record CAVYVM010000009.1, on the reverse strand, counting down.
TTTCGAGCTCGGTGGGATCGTAATAGTCGACATTGAACGTGGGTGAATTGTTGAAGTTTACCAACCCAGAATCTGCCTTGTTGATGGCGATGCTTCCACTGGCTTCATAAACCGGCGTCATCTTCAGGCTGGCGACTGCCACGATGGAGAAGATCGTGACGAGGCAGGCGAGAACCGTCCACTTGCGCTTCACCAAAACGCGAACATATTCGCCGAGCGCGGATTCCTGAGAAAGAAGTTCGGGATAGACGCGCGGGCCCGGGTTGATCTGGCCGGAGTTTCTACCCAAATCCGGCGCGACAGGCTGCATCTCGCGAACGTTTGGGGTATTGGCCGGCACCAGCGATGCAGAATCCATGCACTCTCCTCAACAAATTCACTCGCCTTCAGGCTTAACGGATCGACGCGCCGCAAACCCGAAGCAAAACCGGCGACTCGATGGCTGGTCATCGCCCGCAAATGCTCTCAATTTAGATGTGGCGGTTTCGACGACATTCTAGCATTGCTTGACTCGAAACGGATTCAGGAAACAAGCCCCGCATCTATCGGAGCAACCAATTTCGGAATCGCAGAGTTCGCACCGACGGCAAAAACTCCGCTATACTACCCTGCACTCGATAGTTCCAGCCGGAAACAGTCACACGAAAGCGAAGACAGAGATCCGAGGCAGCTCGATGAATTGGTCGGAACAGGTAGTACTGGTCACTGGCGGGACCGGATCGTTCGGGAAAAAGTTCGTCGAGATCATGCTGCGCGAATATCATCCCAAGCGGCTGGTCATCTTGAGCCGCGATGAACTCAAGCAGCACGACATGCGCGCGGCCGGCTACGACGATGCCAGGCTTCGTTACTTTATTGGCGATGTGCGCGATCCCAGCCGTCTGCAACGGGCTTTCTCCGGCGTCACTGTCGTGGTGCACGCCGCGGCTTTAAAGCAGGTTCCAGCCTGCGAATACAATCCGTTTGAAGCGATTCAAACCAACATCATGGGCGGCCGCAATGTCATCGACGCCGCCATCGACAAGGGCGTAGAGCGCATTCTCGCACTGAGCACCGACAAGGCAGTCAATCCAGTCAATCTATACGGCGCCACAAAGCTGTGCGCCGAGAAAGTTTTCGTACAGGCCAACGCTTACGCCGGAGCGCAGGAAACCCGATTCAGTTGCGCCAGGTATGGCAATGTGGTGGGTAGCCGGGGCAGCGTGATTCCAGTGTTCATGGAGCAACGCAAGCGCGGAAAAATCACCGTCACCGATCCGCGCATGACTCGCTTCTGGCTCACGCTGGAGCACGGCGTGCGCTTTGTGATCCGAGCCATCGAGCAAATGCACGGGGGCGAAATCTTCGTGCCCAAGATTCCCAGCATGCGCCTGGTCGATCTCGCCGAAGTTGTGGCTCCGGGATGCGCCATCGAATTCATCGGCATTCGTCCCGGAGAAAAACTGCACGAAGTGCTGCTCTCTGAGGATGAAGCGCGCAATGCGGTGGAATTGGATGAAATGTACATTATCCAACCCACGCATCCCTGGTGGAAAAAAGCTAACTGGGTTCACGCGCGGGCGCTTCCGCAAGGCTTTCGCTACACCAGCGATAGCAACGAGCAGTGGCTGAGTCACGAGCAACTCCAGGAGTTGATCGAGCCGGGAGCCGCGATCAAAGCGCGCGTGCCGGCATAGAAGTATCTTTGTGAAGTGTCATCCCAAGTGACGCCAGGCGCGGGGGTGACAGAACGACCCCTATTCGACCGTTTTTCACGTACGACCGATGCCATGCGTGCAGCTCCCGTCACCCACGAAACGCTCGCTGTCGACGGAGGAACCCCTGTTCGCGATACTCTGCTTCCATACGGAAGACAGTCGATTGCGGAAGACGATATTCAGAGCGTGGTGGATGTGCTGCGCTCCGATTGGCTGACTACTGGCCCAAAGGTCGCCGAGTTCGAAGAAGCTTTTGTGGCTCGCGTGGGAGCGAAATACGCGGTGAGCTTTAGTTCCGGCACGGCGGCGCTGCACGGCGCCGCATTCGCCGCCGGACTTGAACCGGGCGACGAGGCCATCACCTCGCCCATGACCTTCGCGGCGACCGCGAATTGCGTGCGCTATCAAGGAGCGACGCCGGTCTTTGCCGATGTCAGCGCCGATACACTGAACCTCGATCCGGCGAAAGCGGCCGAGCAGGTCACGCCTCGCACCCGCGCGCTGATTCCGGTGGCTTATGCGGGTCATCCTGCCGACCTCGACGGCGTTCTGAAAATTGCGGCGCGTCACGGATTGGTCGTAATTGAAGACGCGTGTCACGCATTGGGTGCCGAATACCGGCAGCGGCGCACTGGCAGCATCGCCGACATGACGGTGTTTAGTTTTCATCCGGTGAAGCACGTAGCGACGGGAGAAGGGGGGATGGTGACCACCGACCGCGCGAATTACGCTGAGTCGCTGCGGCGGTTTCGAAATCACGGTATATCGAGCGATGCCCGGAAGCGGCAGAGCGAAGGTCAGTGGCATTATGAAATGGTTCTGCTCGGCTTCAATTACCGGCTCACCGATATCGCCTGCGCGCTGGGCTTGTCGCAACTGAAAAAACTCGACGCGGCTCTGCAGCGGCGTCGAGAGATTGCCGCTTGCTATGCAGCCGCGTTCCGCAATCTGAATGGAGTGACCTTACCCGCGGTGCGCGTCGGCGTGAACCCTGCGTGGCATCTCTATCCCATCCGGATCAATCTCGAGAAACTGACTGCGAATCGATCTCAGATTTTTCGCGCTCTGCGCGCAGAGAACATTGGAGTGAACGTCCACTATATTCCGGTGCATTGTCACCCTTACTACCGCGATCGCTTCGGGAATCGAGACGGCGAGTATCCCGGCGCGGAGAACGCTTACGCGCGTCTGATAAGCTTGCCGATGTTTCACGCGATGAACGATGAAGATGTTAAGGACGTGGTTAGCGCCGTACGCAAGGTGATCGGTCACTATACCGGGTGACAAGAAAATATTGGCTTGAACTGGAAAGCATGAACGCGACCGTTATCTTGCAAGCGCGGACAACCAGCAGTCGATTGCCGGGGAAATCTCTGCTGCCGGTTGCCGGCTATCCCAGCGCGGTGCTGGCGGCGCTGCGCGCGGCGAATCTCGGTACACGAGTTTTAGCGGCCACGTCGGACGATGCTTCCGATGACGGCCTGGCGCAGACCTTCCGGGATCATCATGTCGAAGTATTTCGTGGTCCGCTGAATGATGTTTTAGGCCGTTACTACCTCGCGACATTGAAGCTCGCATGCGATTCCGTAGTAATTCGCCTGACCGGCGATAATGTACTTCCCGATGGCGCGTTTGTACAGGAGTTAGCGTCTGCCCTGGTTGAGTCCGGTGCCGACTATCTTTGCGCCGATTGGCCACAAAGTCGCCTGCCTTACGGTTTGGCGGGAGAAGCGTTTTTCGTCGATGGACTGCGAAAAGCTCACGCCGCTGCGACCAGCGAATACGACAGGGAACATGTCGGCCCCTGGATGGCGAGAAATTGTCGCGCCCGGAACTATTCTCTAAGCAGCCTAGAGCAATCCGACTACAGTCATTTACGTTGCACGATTGATGACGATGAAGATTACACCAGAATTGTGCGGCTATTCGACGGCGTCGCCGATCCGATCCGTGCTGGTTGGCTGGAGCTGACGCGAAAACTGAGCACGCTTCCCGGTGAACCAGAATTTCGCGTGCCTTACACAGTGATCGATAACCGCGTGCACAGCGCGATGACGTTGGGAACCGTTCAACTGGGGATGGAATACGGCGCAGTAAATCGCATCGGTAAACCGCGCCGCTCCGCAGCGATTGATATCGTGCGGCAGGCCATTGCCCACGGCGTGACCGCCTTAGACACCGCCCGCTGCTACGGCGAATCAGAACGAATTCTCGGTGAGGCGCTTTCAGGTGCGTGGCGATCGCGCGCTGAAGTGATTACCAAGCTGGATCCTCTTCTTGAAGTTGCTCCCGATGAAAGTGCGAGTCAGGTGCGGGCTGCGGTCGAGCGAAGTGTGGACGACTCATGCCGCGCGCTGGGAGTGGACCGGTTGGCTGTGTTGTTGCTCCATCGTTGGAATCACCATGACGCCTGGGGAGGAGCAGCGTGGAAGCATCTTGTAGAACTTAGAGATGACGGTAAGATTGGGAAACTGGGTGTCTCGATTTCTGAACCATGGGAAGCGCTTGCCGCGTTGGAAGATCCCGACATTCAGCATGTGCAGCTTCCCATGAATGTTCTCGAGGGGCGCTGGAAAGCTCATGGAATCGACCATGCATTCGCGCAGCGCCCTGAAATTGTGGTGCACGCGCGCAGCACTTTTCTTCAGGGCATCTTGCTGCATTCGGCAAACTGCTGGCCGGTCTCACAAGAATACGGTGCGCAAGGCTGCGTCGAACGATTGCACGCGCTCGTAAAGAAATTTGGCCGGGAGAATATTGCCGATCTTTGCCTGGCTTACGTCCGCGCCCAATCCTGGATCACCAGCCTTGTCGTGGGATGCGAAACTGCGGCTCAGTTGAAAGAGAATCTCAAATTTTTCCGTTTGCCGGCGCTCACTCTTGAGCAGTGCGAAGAGATCGAGCACTCGTTGCCGCCGGCTCCCGACGATCTGCTCAACCCTGCAAAATGGAAGCCGGCTCATGCCTGACCCGCAAGCTCACACCGAAGAGGGCTTGGCTCGGTTTCGTCTGGATGGCCGGGTGGCTTTTTTGACGGGAGCTACCGGACACCTGGGCCGGTCGATGGCGAAAGCGCTTGCCGGAGCAGGCGCAAGCGTCGTGCTCAATGGGCGCAGAAGAGACGCTCTAGAGGCATTGGCCGCGGAGCTGGTGAGCCAAGGAAATCAAGCGTCCCTTGCTTGTTTCGATATCACCGACGAGAATGCCGCGCGTTCTCATGTTAGCGAAATCGGGGAGAGACACGGACGCTTAGACATCCTGGTAAACAACGCGACATCCGGGAGGCCAGGCACGATCGATAGCGCCACGGCCGAAGATTTCGATCAGGTCTATCGCGTCAATGTTGTCGCAGCCTTCCAGCTTCTTCAACTCTCATTGCCGCTTCTGAAAGAATCCGCCAAGCAAACGGTGGGTGGCGCCTCGGTCATCAACATCGCTTCGATGTACGGGTCAGTCAGCCCCGATCCTTCGATCTACGGCGTGAGCGGGGCCAACAGCCCTCCATACTATGGAGCGGCGAAAGCGGGGCTGATCCAACTCACGCGCTACGCCGCATGCCATTTGGCACCTGATCGAATTCGCGTGAACTGCATGAGTCCGGGGCCGTTCCCGGCGGCTCACTTCTTGGAACGCGACCGAGCGTTTGGCGATCGTTTGTCTGCCAAGGTTCCGATGCGCCGCATAGGCAATCCGGCAGAGATTCAGGGGCCATTGATTTTCCTCGCCTCCGATGCTTCTTCCTACGTGACTGGGGCGGACTTGGCGGTCGATGGTGGTTGGACTGCCTGGTGAGAAGCAGGTAGAGGCCACAGCAATTCCTCGTTTTTGGAGAAGGTTGTGCAAAGTTGATCAGTCACCTTAGAATTTTGTTCGATTGAGGCGTGCACTTTTGAGCCAGATGCTGTTATTGACCGATCTTCCGATCTGGCGAACTCTCTCGAACAGAGCCGAGAACTCCGATCCGTCATGAAAATTCTGCTGCTCCATTTCGAGGACGATCCCGAATGCGGCCCATGGGCGAGTATGCCGTGGGACGGCGTCATTGATCTTGGAATCGGAGGGGTAAATAGCTATGCGCGCTGGACCAGTCAATTCCACTGTCCCGCAACTGCCCTCGATTCTCTTCGCCACGGGTTTGATGATTTCCGTCAGGTACGCAACGTGTTGTGCCAGGGCAGTGGCCGCCTGGTCGACGAGCATGGTCTGGACTGGTGGGAAATCATGTCGATTCTGGTCCATGGCGAAGTGGAGATCTTAACCCTATTGCAACGCTTTGCGCAGACACTTGGTTCTCAGGATGAAGTCCATGTCTCACGGCCAGGTCTTCATGCCAGCATGTTGCAATGCCTGCTGGCGGCGCGCGTGAAAGTGTTTCCCTTGCAAAGGGGAGCGCGAAAGGGCGGGCTGGGGCACTATGTTCGGGTCTCGAACAAACTCTCGGCACCGCAGATGATCGATGTTTTCTGGGACAAGTACGATGCGGGGTACCAATTTCGCGGGCGGATCGCACGAAAGCGGCAACCCTCTACGCGGCCGGTTGTGTTGCTTCCCACAGCTTATATCAACGTATCTCGAACCGGCGTCGCGTATGCCAGGACTTTCCCCTCGGAAAATTTTCTTTTAGTTACGACCCGCCAGAGCGGCTGGGTGCCGGACCCGCCGCCGAATGTAGCGACCGCGTGGCTGTCTTCATATGCGTCGGTGCGCGACCGCGGCGCAGAGTATGCGGAGATTGAAAATCGGTGGCGTTCTCTCCTGCGCGAATTCGAAGGAGTCGCGGAGTTCGAGATTCTGATTCGGATGGGTTGTTTGGACAGTTTTCCGCAGCGCTTCCGTCGGGGATTCGAGGTTCGGGATGCCTGGCGGAATGTTCTCGATAACGAACCGGTGCAGGCCGTGCTTTGTGCCGATGATAGCAACCCCTATACCCGGATTCCATTGCTGCTGGCGCGGGAGCGCGGGCTGGTGAACATCGCATGCCATCATGGAGCGCTGGATGGACGCTACGTCCTCAAACGCACGCACGGCGATACCATCTGGGTGAAGGGAAAGATGGAGGAGGATTATCTTGTGCGCAGGTGTGGCGTGCCACAGGAAAGAGTCGAGATCGGAGCTCCGGCGCTGCCCGCGAACTGGAACGGGTCTGCTCGATCGAACGGCGACGCTCACCGGCCTTACCTGCTTTTCATTTCCGAAGCCTACGACGTGCTGGGAGGGCGGCCGCGAGAGTTTTATCGAGATATTTTGCCCCCACTCGCAAACTTGGCCATGGCCACCGGACGCGAGCTGATCGTGAAGTTGCATCCGGCAGAAAGCGCAAACGAACGCGCCCGCATGCTGGACAGGATACTTTCTTCGGAACAGAAAGATGTCACGAGGATTGTGAGCGAACCCCTCAGCGAGGAACTCCTGGCCAAGACCTGGTTTGGCATCACGATACTGTCGACCGTGGCAATGGAGTGCGCGGTTCGTGGAATTCCGTGCTTCTTGTGCAAGTGGCTGGAATTCTGGCCATATGGATATGTGGAGCAATTTATTCGCTTCGGAGCGGGAATCCGTTTGGATCATCCGAGCGAGATCGAAAAGATTCCTGAATATCTGGCGCGCTATCCTGTCAGTCCGGAAGTGAGTGAGAACTGCTGGCAGCCGGCCGCAGCCGGCCGCTTGCGGGAGTTATTGACGACATCGCGCAGGGCGTACACGACCGCAATGCATTGAGTTCGCGGGCACAAATTTCTGGGGCAATCATTCGCAATGATTCTTGTAACCGGAGCCAGTGGGCTGCTTGGCGCCAGCGTTGTTTCGCAGGCGCTAGAGCTGGGGCTCGATGTGATCGGGCTTTATCATCGGCATCCCATCCACCTGGAGGGAGTGAAACTGCTCGCGGTAGACTTTGCGGACCAGACGGAAACCCGCCGAATTTTCAGGGAACTTCAGCCGTCGAGCGTGGTGCACTGCGCAGCCGCGACCGACGTTGACCAGTGCGAGGAGCATCCCGATGAAGCGTATCGGCTCAACGTGACGGCGGCAGCCGCCATTGCAGAGATTACCGCGCGGAGCGGCATTCGGTTGCTATACGTTTCAACCGATTCCGTGTTCGATGGTGAGCGCGGCCACTACAGCGAAACGGATACGCCGGCGCCGCTGAATGTTTATGCCACGACGAAATTGCAGGGTGAGCGCGAGGTAGCCCGTTTAAATCCGGCGGCAATCATCGCACGCGTTAGCCTCTATGGGTGGAATGCGCAGAACAAAGATAGCCTGGCGGAATGGGTTTTGAAGCGGTTGATTCTGGGGAAGCCAGTCCCTGGTTTTTCCGACGTATTTTTCTGCCCCGCGCTGGCGAACGATGTTGCCGAGGTGCTGCTCGAGTTGATCGATCAAGACCTGTCCGGGATTTACCATGTGGTCGGATCGGAATCCATCAGCAAGTACGAGTTCGCAAGGCGCGTGGCTGCGAAGTTTGCTTTCGATCCGGAGCAGGTGTTCGCGACTCGCATGGCGGATGCGAAACTGAAGGCGTTGCGGCCGCGGGATACATCGTTGAACACAGCCAAAGTCTGCGCCGCACTCGGGCGTTCCCTGCCCGATGTAGATGTAGGCCTTCGCAGATTTTTCGAGTTGCGCGAAAACGGCTACGCCGATCAACTCAAGAACCGCCTTAGCGGAGTTCATGAATGACCTTGAAGCTGGGAAAAAAGCCCGTGGGGGCAGAGCACACGACATATTTTGTGGCCGACATTTCGGCGAATCATGACGGAGAACTCGAACGAGCCAAACTTTTGATCCGGCTCTGTGCCAAGGCCGGCGCTGACGCAGCCAAGTTCCAGAATTTTCGCGCAGCGAAAATCGTCAGCGATCGCGGCTTCAAAAGCCTGGGCAGCCAGCTTTCTCACCAGGCGAAATGGAAGAAAAGCGTTTTCCAGGTTTATAGGGAAGCGAGTTTGCCGTGGGGGTGGACTCCCGCATTGAAAGCAGAATGTGAAGCCTGCGGGATCGAATATTTTTCGGCGCCTTACGATTTAGAAGCGGTTGATATGCTCGACCCCTTCGTGGACCTGTTCAAGATTGGCTCGGGAGATATCACATGGCCTGAGATGTTGCGCCGGGTTGCATCCAAGCAAAAGCCGGTGCTTTTGGCGACCGGTGCCTCCGAGATTGGGGAAGTGCAGCGGGCCGCCGATGAAATTCTCAAAATCAATTCGCAACTGGTGCTCATGCAGTGCAACACAAATTACACCGCTAGCCTCCAGAACTTCCGGCACATCCATCTGCGTGTGTTGGAGACTTATAGATTGATGTTCCCGTCGGTGGTGACGGGCCTTTCGGACCATACTCCAGGTCACGCGACGGTATTGGGAGCCGTTGCGTTGGGCGCGCGCGTGATCGAGAAGCACTTTACAGACGACAACCGGCGCGAAGGACCAGACCATCCTTTTTCTATGACCCCCGCTTCATGGCGTGAGATGGTCGATCGAACCCGGGAGCTTGAAGATGCATTGGGCTCTACGCGAAAGTTCGTTGCAGAGAACGAGCAGGATACGCTCGTCGTGCAGCGGCGCTGCTTGCGCACAACCCAAAACTTAAAGGCCGGAACGATCCTCACTGCGGATATGCTCGAGGCTTTGAGGCCGGCCCCGCGAGAGGCGGTTATGCCATTCGACCTGCCACGTGTGGTCGGAAAAAAGCTGACCTGCGATCTGCCCCATGGCGAATACCTGCAATGGACTCTGTTAGCGGAGGGCGTGGGCGACGAGTGAGGGTATTATATTTTTCCGATAATACGTCCGGACATAATCAGCGGTTCCTGGAGAAGCTTTCGCAGTCCGGGCTGGAGGTTTGGTTTCTGGATCCGGGAAGTGATTGCCTGGAAGCGAGCTGGCTGCCGGAAGGTGTTCGCTGGGCCCGGACAAAGCAGACCATCCCACGGGATCTGTCGCCAGGGACGTTCGCCATTTTTCTGCCCGAGTTCCGAGAGTTGTTAGCTGAGATCAGACCGGATGTCGTTCATGCGGGGCCCATTCAGACGTGCGGGTACGTGACCGCGATGTCGGAGTTTCATCCGTGGCTGCTGTGTTCCTGGGGATCTGATCTTCTGTTATACGCGCAGCAAAGTCTAGAACTCCTGCATGCGACGCAAGTGGCTTTATCAAGTGCGGATAGTTTCTTCTGCGACTGTGACACGATCCGAGCCAGGGCAAAGCAATTTTGCGAGATACCGGACTCCCGCACCGTGCAGCTTCCGTGGGGTATTAAGAAAGGATTGTTTGGCCCGTTGGGCGATCTGCCTCCGAAAGAACAGTTCGAACGCGAACCTGGGACGCATGTCATTATTTGCACGCGCTCGTGGGAGCCGATTTATGGAATCACGACTCTACTGGAAGCGTTTCTACAGGCTTTCCGGATCGACTCTTCTTTGCGCTTGTTATTGTTGGGAAACGGATCCGAAGCCAGGAAGGTGCACGAGTTCATTGGTGTTCACAGGTTAGGCAGCGTGATTCGAACGCTGGGTCCTTACGGCAAAGAAGACATGCCAAAGTGGTTTCGTGCTGCCGACACCTACCTAAGTTGCACACAGTCGGATGGCACATCCATTTCGTTGTTAGAAGCGATGGCGACTGGACTGCCTGTGGTGTTGACCGATATTCCCTCCAACCGCGAATGGGTGACGGAGAACTTTAACGGATGGCTGGCGCCGGTAAACTCGGCCGAAGGATTTGCCAACCGACTGCTTTGCGCCGCGCGTCTTACTCCCGAGGAGCGAAGGTTATTTTCGGAGCGAAACCGGCGTATCGTAGAGGAACGGGCAGACTGGGATAGAAACTTCCCGAGGCTTTTGGAGATATATGAGCGGATTACTGCCATGTCGATTGCCCGGTAATCGAAGGCGAAACATGCGCTGCGAATGTACGCTGGATTCGCTTCGTACATGGGCTGCAGCTTCGGCATCGCACGAACATTTCGGGCAGCAGTGTACCTCAGGGAATCAAGAGCGGTACTCCTCTGAGTTAAAAGTATGTGGTCCGATGATGAGGTGCTGTTTGTGAGCCCGATTCTTAAGCGTGTTGTGTATCCGTGGTTGGCGAATAGCGGATACCTTCGTTGCCGTGCGGATGGCGGCAGCTTTTGCGTGATCACTTATCACGGCGTTCTGCCGGAGGGATATCAGATCTCCGACCCGCAGCAAGATGGAAGTCTCGTCACTGCAGAGAATTTTCGAAGCCAACTCCAGCTTCTCAAAGAGTGCTACCACGTAGTAACCCCGGAGCAGGTGCGTGAATGGATTGTTGAGGGCAAGGATCTACCCGAACTGGCCGTTCTTCTGACCTGCGATGACGGCCTGCGGAATGCTCTCACCGACATGACGCCGATTCTGCGCGAGCAGGATCTTGCCTGCCTCTTCTTTGTGCTGGGCGCTTCTGCCGCGGAGCATTCGCAGACGTTGTGGTATGAGGATCTCTATCTCGCACTGCTAGCAGCGGCGTCGGGAAGCTACTCTTTCGATGAGTTGGGAGCGAGCGTCGCTTTGGAAGATCGGGCGCAGCGACGGTCCGCATGGTGGACCCTGGTAAAGAAGTTGTCGCAATGCGAGGAATCCACGAGAGTCCGGCTCCTCGAAAATGCGTGCTCGATTGGGATTATCCGAGCCGGGGGGCACGACGGGTTCAAACAACAAAGTGCAAAACCGCCGCTTCGGATTGCTCAATCAGAGCGATTTGCGGGATCTCGTGGAACAAGGGATGAGTATTGGATCGCACACTCTAACCCACCCGATCCTCTCGCTGCAGAGTTCTGAACTGGCGTGGAAGGAGATTGCCGGCAGCCACAGCCTGCTGGAGAAAGCTGTCGGAAAACCAGTCTGGGCTTTGGCCTATCCCTTTGGCGATCCGGCGTCGGTGACGAACCGCGAGATGCGGATGGCGGAGCAAGCTGGCTTCCAGTGTGCCTTTATGAACATCGGCGGCGGATTCGGCGCGCAGTTGCCGCGGTTCGCGCTGCCCAGAGTTCACGTGACGGCGGATATGAGCTTGTCCGAATTCGAAGCGCACGTCTCCGGCTTTCATCGCGACTTCCGCTCGCGCCTCTCGGGCGAGACTGCGTAAACCCCAGCGAAGTCCCTCATCCGATTCCCGATGGTCGATCCCAGGCCTGATCCCGACAGCCAATCGAAGCCCGATCCTAACATCCAGACGTATAACTCGCCCGAGATTGCCACCCACTATGCCGCGCTCGATTACTTAACTCCCTGCGAGCGGCTGTTGTTTGACGAATATCTCAGACCGGGAATGGACGTCCTCGATCTAGGTGTGGGTGGGGGAAGACTAACCCCACATCTATCGTCGATTGCTGGGCGCTATGTGGGTGCCGATTACGCGGCGGAAATGGTTGCTGCTTGCAGAAGAAAATTTCCGCAACTTGAGTTTGCGGTGGCAAACGCCGCGGATCTATCAAGTTTCGCTTCTGCCAGCTTTGATGCCGTGGTGATGGGTTTCAACGCCTTCGATTACGTCCTTCCGGACGAGGCTCGTGTCTGCGCTCTGAGAGAAATTCGTCGTGTGTTGAGATCCGGGGGAGTCTTCATTTTTTCGTCTCACAATCCGCGGGCGATCCTAGTTCGGGTATCGTGGAATCGGCAACGCGTGCGAAACCTGGCGGAGAGAATTGCGCAGCGGACGCCTGTTCTCGTTTTCCCATTATTTGGGTTCTTGATTGCCGCGCGCGTCGTGCTGGCAGCGTTGCACTCAACAGTGCAGTCCATGGGGCGAGCCGCGCGCAGATTCCCCACGAAGTTGTTTTGGCAAGGCGAGGGGTATTGGATGGACTCTGCGCACGGTGGGCTGAACACTCGCTATGCGGTTCCTGCGAAAGTTGTGGCTGAACTCGGAAAATTTGGTTTCGCGTTGCTACGAATGCTCGGGGACGACTACCCAATGATAAGCACTCAATGGGTGACAGGTTGGTACTACTATGTGTTTTGTAATAACGGAACCGGGGAAGAGAACTGAGTTTTGCGCATCGTCTCCCACAGAAATATACCGGATGATTTCTCGCTGCATCGCCGGTGGAATGAACTGGCTCTGCAGGCGGAGCGGCCTGAAGTCTTCTACACCAGCGAATGGGCGCTGGCGATGCAATCGGCTTATGGAGCATTGCTCACGCCGTTATTATTCCTGGGTTACGACGGCGACGATCTGGTCGGAGTCGCGTCCTTGGCGACGGATGCTGACGGGGCAAACATGAGTTTTCTCGGCGCCACAACGGCGGACTATTGTGAATTCCTCAGCCCTCCCGGTCGGCGGCCCGAGTTCGTGGATGGGGTTTTCGCGGAACTGGTAAAGCTGAAGCCGAAGCCGAAGTTTCTGCAACTGGCTAATCTTCCGGCTGACTCAGCGACAGCGGACGCATTGCGCCAGGCTTCGGCAAAGCACAGTTTCCACATCTACGCGCGTCCCGCGTATTTATGCGCGCAGGTAGACCTAGGTTCCGGCGAAAAGCGTCAGGCGCTGAAAGCTTCACTCGCCACCAAGAAAAAACTGCGTCGTTATCTGCGCGAGATGGAAGGCGAAGGACCGGTGACGTTCGTTCATTTGCAATCCTGGGCGGGGATTCAACCGGCCCTGCCGCGATTTGCCGATGCTCATGTAGCGCGTTTCGGAGAAACAGGGCGCACGAGCAGCCTCGCTACACCTGAACGCCGGCGTTTTCTCGAAGAACTTGCAAGGCGATTTTCTGATTCCAGAGTCGTGACATTAAGTATCTTGAAGGTCAATGATCAGCCGGTGGCGTGGAACTACGGGTTTCAGTTTCATGGAAGCTGGTTTTGGTATCAGCCAACTTTCGACAGCCGCTGGGAAGAGCAGTCTCCGGGATACTGTTTGCTGGCGAGAATTGTGATGGACGCGTGTGACCAGGAGGACATGAATCGGGTCGACCTCGGCTTGGGTGCCGAAGGCTATAAAGAGCGCTTTGAGAACAGCACGCGGCAAACTCTCTACGTGACAGCGACAAAGTCGTGGCGACGTCATCTCCGGGAAATGGCGAGGTATCGCGCTGCCAGCTTGCTCAGCCGCTTTCCCCGAGTCGAATCCGTGATTCGCGGCGTGTTAAGCAGAATAGGTGTTGTCCGTGGAAATCAGCGTTGAGCCGTAGGCATCAATTATGCCGCACTCTGCGGAATCGTGTGTTTGCCACAACAGGAGCCAAAAAGCGTTTAGACTATGTTCCCAGCCACCGTGACTTGTTAAAATGACTCGCTCCCAGCCTCGTGCCATCACCATCTTCACACCGTCGGATGCCAGCGCGGGCAACACTAACGCGCAGAATCTTACGGTAAAGGAAATCGTGGCCCGGCTTCCGGAGGAACTGTTTCATGTGACTATGCTGTGCGATGGCGATGTTCCCGATCCGCGGCTGAGCGCCCGAAAAAACACTCGACTCGTGCCGTGGACTAAGCGAGGCAATACGCTTCGGCTGCTTCGACATTGTCTTTTTCCTCCTCCGGACATTTATTTCTTTCCCCGCACCGGCCCTCTGGACCGGGCTTTCTTTGAATTGCGAAAGCGCATGGGGCTGAGAACGGCGGTCATCACTTACATTGTGATGGCGATGAGTGAGATGACTGGCCGCGGGCTGATCGGCCGGTCTGTCGTCGAGGGCGACATGGTTTTCGGAAATTCCAAACATGTGGTGGAGACCATTCATCAAATGTTCGGAGTGGAATCCAGCCCGATTTACGACGGCATCGACCGGCGTTATTATTTTCCGCCGCCTGAGCGCAGTGTGAATGCTGCTCCGGTCGTCCTCTATGCGGGATCATTGCAGCCGCGTAAGCGAGTAGAGTTGGTGATCCGGGAAGGAGCCCGATTGCCCGGCTTGCAGTTTCGAATCGCGGGTAAAGGCGAAACGGAAAAAGATTGCCGCGATCTGGCGCAGCAGCTGGGCTGCGGCAACGTATCTTTTCTTGGACACCTGTTGCCGGAAAAGCTTGGCAGGGAAATGCGCAAGGCGGATATTTTTCTCTTTCCTAGTATTGTCGAAGGGAATCCGCAAGTCTTGCTGCAAGCCAGCGCCTGCGGCCTTCCCTGCATTGCCATGGATCTGTATCACTCGGACTACGTGGTGAATGGTAAGACTGGTTTCCTTGTCGAAACGGATTCGGATCTCGCGCAACGCCTCGATCTGCTGGCGGGTGATGGCGTCCTGCGGCGAAGCCTCGGCAACACCGCAGTTCGCCATGCAAGTCAATTTGATTGGGATGATATTGCCCAGCAGTGGGCCGCAGTTTTTCAGGAAGCCGTGGCAAAGCGTCAGCTTTACCATCAACCCAGAGCGTCTTAAGGGTTTTGCTCGCGCATGGTGACCCGAACTTGAAACGATCGAGTGCGCTGGTGCGCTACGGCGGATTTTTTCTGTCGGTGGGAACGGCGCGTGTTGCCGGCCTTTTAATCACTTCGATTACATTTCCGGTCCTGGTGCGGCGCCTGGGCGTCGAGACCTACGGTCTCTGGAGCTATGTGGTGGCGCTGTGCGCCTTTTTCGATGTAGTCGCGAATCCGGGGCTCTCTACCTACATCGTTCAGCAAGTCGCAGCCCGCCGGCATGCCGCGGCCGATCTTGTTCCGGATTTTCTGACGTTGCGCGTGTTGGGTTGCGCGGTTGCGATTGCTGTCCTGATGGTGATAGCCAGTTTTGAAGTGCGTCCCGATGTTCGCCGCCTGCTGTACTGGTATGGTGCAGGCCAGACCCTGGTCGGGCTAACCGGCGCCGATTTTCTGTTGAACGCGCTCGAACTGTTCCATGTGCGGTCGCTGCTGACCTTGATCCAGCAAGCATTGTATGCAGTGGGAGTTCTGCTCCTGGTCCGAACTCCGCACGACATCCTTTGGCTCCCGGTCAGCATTTTGGGATCGGCTTTGGTAACGAACCTTCCCGGCTGGTTCGCGCTCTGGCATGAAGGATTCCGCCCGCCGCTCGCGATAAATCCCAGCCGTTGGCGGGCGATGCTGGTGCCAAGCTTTCACTATGCCGCTACTACTCTGATGGGCACCGTCTACCACCGGACTGGACACATTGTCGTTCGCTGGTTTCTAGGGGATTACGCGCTGGGCCTTTACGCAGCCGCAGTTCGATTTGTCGATCTCCTGCGCAACTTCGTCGGGATTGCATTCAGTGTGCTGATGCCCCGAATTGCCCTCTCCGCGCAATCTCCGACTGGATTAAGAAGGCTGGTGCAGGCGGCCGTCTCTGCCATGGCGGTCATCAGCATACCTCTCACGTTAGGAACGCTCGCGACCGCGCATCTGGTTGTGCCCTGGGTTTTGGGCGCGAACTACGCGGCAGCGGTTGGGCCGGTGCGGTGGACATCAGGCTTTCTGTTGGCCGCGCCGATCGCATCGCTGCTGTCGGGAACCGTTCTTTATGCTCTCGGACGGCATCGCGCATGTTTGATCTCGGCCACAGCAGGCGCCGTTGCAGCCATCGCGCTTGCTCTGGTGCTGGTTCATTTCTTTGGTTTGCCCGGAGGGTGCGTTGCGTTCGTTCTGGCAGAAGCAACAGTCGGCATCACGGCCTACCTCTTGATTCCCGAGGAACTGCGCGATCTATGGACGAATCCCATCATCCTGGTCGCCGGATTCTCGGGGTTGCTGATGGTGGGCGCGGTTCGGCTAACGAACTCCTACACCGCGCGGCCGCTGGTCGTGGTGAGTGCTGGTGCTGTCGTTTATATGATCGCGCTGATTGTGCTGGGCAGAAAAATGCTGATGCAACAATTCGGAGACGCCAGGTGAGCTCCCGAGAACAGTCGAGACGTCCCTCAGTGGCTGTCCTACTCTCCGGGCGTGAGAAGTTCAGCCACTATTTTGGCGGTGCTGTGGCGCGGTGGACCTATGAAGTTTACAGTTGCCTCAGCGACCGGATCGATGTCACAGTCTTTGGCTTTCCCACGCGTCGGGAAGATTTATACCCGCTTCGCCACGAAACCAGTGAAGCCTGGCGGGCGTGCAATCTGGTTGCGCGAATTCCTGTGGCTCGTCGCTACGAAGAAACTCTATGGCTGCGAGCTCTGCTTCGTCGATTGCGGAGATTCGAAATCGTTCACATCCACAACCGGCCGCAGTGGGTGCAGGCGTTGCGAAGAATGGGTTACGGAGGGTCGATCGTCCTGCACCTGCACAACGATCATCTCGGCCATTGGCCCGGCCCTGCGCTGGACGCTCTCGCTCCAAGTTTAGACGCCATTGCGACCTGCAGCGATTATTTGCGGAGCACCTTCGCCGCGAAGTCGCGCCTGCTGAATGACAAAGCCCATGTAGTGTTCAACGGCGCCAACCTGCAATTGTTTTATCCTCGTGAAGAGGTTCGGGAACCGAAGACAATTTTCTTTGTCGGGCGCTTCGATCCCGAGAAGGGCGTCCTGCAACTTTTTCAGGCTTATGAAAAAGTGCTCAACACGCATCCCGATGCGAAATTGGTAATCGGTGGCACCACGAATTTTGGAACACACCGTGAGACGACCTACGTCAGGCAGGTGCGCGAACTGGCGGATTCGCTAAATAAGAACAAGCATGCTCAAATTTTCTTTACCGGCTACCTTGATCACGATAAAGACTTGCCAGGCTGGTTCCAAAAAACAACCGTCTTTGCGTGCCCCTCTCTTTTCCAGGAACCGTTCGGCTTGGTAAACGCAGAAGCCATGGCATGTGCCACACCCGTGGTGGGAGCAAATCGTGGCGGAATTCCGCAAGTGATCGGCGACGCGGGTCTATTGGTAAATCCAGAGAACGTGGAAGAGTTTGCTAACGCGATTTCAGAGCTGCTGGCCAATCCCCGACATCGCCAACACCTCGGGCAAGCAGGATTCGAACGTTGCAGAAGGATGTTCGATTGGCGTGCAACCGCCGAAACCTGGATGACGTTGCTTGAACGCGTGACGCGCCCGCCAGTTGCACTAACCCAGCACGGCTAGAATCCGTCGAGGTTAGTCCGCTAACTTATTGGAGCGAGACCGTGCAGGATGTCTTCACGAACATAAATCGCATCGGCATACAGCACTCTGACGCCGCGATGATAAGGAGCGGAAATCTGGTACAGTCCGAACCCTTTGGCCCCCATCAGTCGATGAAGCTCGGAGAATCCAGAGTCATTCTCGTAGTGTGGAGTAAAAGTTGCTTCCATGATGATGCACCGTGTCTTGCGGAGTCCTTCCTGGGAATTGGAAAGAACGCTCATCTCCGCGCCCTGGATGTCGAGTTTCAAGATGGATACTTCGTCCTCACCAGCGACCAGTTGATCATAGCTAGTCTTGCGCACCTCGACGGTTCCAATCAAATCCCAGGAGTTTGCAGCAAATTGCCTAACGACGTCAGCCCGAGGTTTCAGCAGCGACGAACCAGCCGGATGCCTCAGCTGATGAAAGCTTGCGCTGCCTTCACTGTCTGCCAGTGCGGCTTCGACTATAGAGACACGCGGGAATGCACCGAATCTTGCTTTGAGAGGTCCAACCATGCGGGGTTCACACTCAACTGCGATCACACGTTCAGGTTGGAACAGGTCCAGCAGAGTCTGCGTCCAATTCCCTAGGTTGGCTCCGGCATCGACGCAAATCCGCAGCCTGGAAAGAACAAGCGGGGGTACAAGATTCAGTCGGGCATCGCACAGATTCTGATATCGGCGAGGTGAGAACGCGATCCGGCTGGCTTGGTAGGCGTTAATGCCGAGGCGCATGTAGTCGTGACGACGGATGGAGTACTCGCAGATTCCATGGGGAATTACCGCTTTGACGAGATCTTTCAGGGCCATGTCGCCTAGAGTCTAGCAGGCTGGACTTCTGATGGTTTGTCGATCCAAGGGCGTTCTCTTGTTTTCTAGAAGAATCGCAACCTTTTAAGTCTTGCAAGGCTGTTTCCCAACTTCCCCCGTGTACTATGACTTTCTGCTGTCGCTAAACGAACTACCTTGCTCATGCAGATTCTCACTCTCGCGCTCGCCGGCCCGAGCAGGGCAACCTGGGCACTCTCGCGACCCTGTGTTCCAGGGCAGTTCTGGGAGGCCGTTGCGTGATCGCTAAACTAGTAATCATCACTGAGATCATTGCGCCATATCGCATTTCCGCCTTCAATGCCTTGGCGCAGCGACCGGAGATCGATCTGCACGTTATTTTTCTATCCGAAAACGATCCCTCTCTGCGCCAGTGGCGAGTGTACAAAGATGAGATCAAATTCTCGTACGAGGTGTTGCCCTCTTGGCGGCAGCGGCTCGGCCGGCATAATCTGCTGGTGAATCGCGGTCTGGCCTCGGCGCTAAACCGAATCAAGCCGGACGTGGTGTTGTGCGGCGGATATAACTATCTGGCCTCGTGGGAAGCGGCGGGTTGGGCGCGAATTCATCGCGTGCCGTTGCTGCTTTGGTCCGAAAGTACGGCCTTGGACGCGCGACGCGGCCACCGGTTGGTGGAATTCATGAAGGTGCGTTTTCTGAGTCTATGCCGAGGATTCGTCGTCTCCGGGAAATCGTCGTTCCAATATTTGAAGGATCTCGGAATTCCCGAGCATCAAATCTTCACAGCTCCGAACGCCGTTGATAACCAGTTATTTTCAGTACTCGCGGACGCCGCGCGGCGCGATGCTGTCCAAGTACGCACCCGCCACTCGTTGCCTGTGCGCTACTTTCTTTACGTTGGGCGTCTGGTGGAAGCCAAAGGGGTATTCGATTTATTGGAGACCTACGCTAAGCTCAGCGAAGAAATCCGCGCAGAGGTCTCCTTGGTATTCGTTGGAGATGGTTCCGACCGTACGAAACTAATGGAGCGAGCGTCAGAGATTGCGCCCGGAACCATCTTGTTCCCCGGTTTTGCACACCGCGAGGAGCTGGCGGAGTTTTATGGTTTGGCAGACGCTTTGATTTTTCCAACTCACAGCGACCCCTGGGGATTGGTGGTGAACGAGGCGATGTCATGCGGCTTGCCGGTGGTTGCAACCAGCGTTGCGGGATGCACGGAAGACCTGGTGCGGGATGGCTGGAATGGATTTGTAATTCCGCCGTGGGACTCCTCTTCGCTCGCTGGCGTCATGGAACGTTTAGCTGTAGGTCCCGCACTGCGAGTTGAAATGGGAGCGAGAAGCAGGGAAAAAATTGCAGAGCACTCTCCAGAAGCATGGGCTCAAGGCTTGATCGATGCAACAAAATCTGTTCGTGGGTGAGCACTGAAAGGCACGATTGAGAGGGTGAGACTGGTAGTATACTGGCTCGAACAAACCAGCGAGCAAGCACAGTAGTGCGGCGTTTCGGAGAAACCAATCACCGGAGAAACGATGTCGGATTCGTCAGGTTCGCGGATGGAAAATGATTCGCATCGGCAAGGCCTTTCGGCCCCGCATGTCGAGATTTTGGAGTGCACCCTTCGCGATGGGAGCTACGCGGTAGACTTCAAGTTCACCGAGAACGACACGGCGATCATGGCTGGCGTTTTAGCACGTCTTGGTTTTCGCTGGATTGAAATCGGTCACGGTGTAGGACTCGGAGCAGCGCAAGCGGGCAAAGGCACGATGCCGGCCAGCGATGAGCGGCTTATCGAAGTCGCAAAGTACGCCGCGCCGAACGCACAGATTGGATGTTTCTTCATTCCCGGGATTGGAACGGCTGAGCAACTGAGATCGGCCCGCGCAGCGGGACTGGATTTTGTCCGTGTCGGTTACAACGCCACAGAAATTGAAGACGCTTATCCCTTCCTCACATTGGCCAAGGATTTGGGGTTGAAGGTCTGCCTCAATTTCATGAAGACTTATGCGATCTCGCCTGCCAAGTTTGCCGAGAAGGCACGTGAAGGCGCGTCGGCAGGTGCGGACGTGGTTTACTGCGTCGACTCTGCAGGCAGCATGCTTCCCGATGACGTGCGGAATTATTTCTGTGCTGCCCGTGAGCTCTGCTCCAGCAAGCTCGGCTTTCACGGTCACAGCAACCTCCAGTTCGCCGTCGCCAATAGCCTGGAATCAGTCCGTCACGGCGCGACCTTCATCGATTCCACTCTCTATGGGTTGGGACGAAGCGCTGGCAACGTTCCCACCGAAGTCGCTGTCGCAGTGTTCAACAATCTTGGCCTCGACACGGGCATCGATCTGTTCGATGTGATGGACGCAGCGGAGGAGTTCATCGGCCCGCTCATGGCGCAGACGCAGCTCTACGACATGATGTCCGTGGCCATGGGATGCAGCCAATTTCATTCGTCGTTCCTGCCCAAGGTCGCCGCAGCTGCGCGCCAACATGGCGTTGAGTTGCGCAGGTTGGTGGTCGCCATGGGCAAACTCGACTCCGTGAATCTCGACGAAGAAAATCTGAATCGAGTCGCCGCGAGCTTGCCGAAAGCGGCAACCGCGAAAACTCGAGAGATGTTGACCTCGTTCTCTGTGCCAGGGATCTCCGCGCACAGCATCAGCAGTTCGTTTTCGGCGGTGCAGTCGCTCGTAGACGGAATGACGGTCACCTGCGCCAAGCGCCGCGCCCGTCCAGTGCTGGAACTCGTTGCCTCCGAGTCGCCGTCACAGAACTTGGTTTTGGCGGACCTGGTGCTTGCAGAGGGTCCGGTTGTGCTCGGCAGGGTGGTTTACGGTTCTTTCGAAGTGCTGGAGCAAGTGTTAAAAATGACCGGCAACAGCGTGCCGCTCTATCTCAACGACAAGGATGGTGGCACCTGGGCTGCACAGTGGCCCTCGTCGCTGAAAGAGATTGTGGGCGAGGAAAGAATCCTGCCGGTTCGTTCGAAGCGGCTGTTTGCCAGCTACGTGGAGGATGTGGTGACCACGGCAGCCCATCGCTTTGGAAGTTTCTGTCTGCTGATTCATGGAACTCCGAGTGCGTCTCTGTTGCGTCATTGCTGCGAGACTTTCAGCAACATTGTCGTGCACGGAGAGTTGGCAAACGATGCCCCCGCGAACTGCTGGCAGATGACCGACTTCTCCGACCGTATGCATTTCGATTTAGGCATCGGCGTCGCGTTGCTGCTTTGTCCGCCGGATGCTGCGGACTCAACCTCGATTGATCAACTCTTGTTGCCGGATGGAGTCGTGATTACCGCTGGCCACTATCCCCGCTTCGAAATGGATACTCCGGGCCGGGCGGTTCTGCGGCTCGATCCCAATCACGCCTATCGCGGCCAGATGGACCGCTGGGCTTCCATCTCAAATCTCATGAAGTCGACCCAATCCCGCACTTTGGCGATGCAATGACCACGAGCGGAGACCGACGAAGCGAAGCCCGATTAAGTCTGGCGATCAAATGACCATCCGCGAAACAATCATGGACGTGGTATCGCGCCACGGGGAGCGGGTCTTCCTGGTGGACGCCGCTACGAGCCGTGAAATTATCTACGGAGATTTCCACCGGCAAGCCTGTGCCTTGGCCGCGGAGCTTCGCAGGCGTGGCATTCACAAGGGCGACCGTGTCGCGGTGATGGTTCCGAACTGTTGTGAACTGGCGGTCTTCTACTTCGCCTGCATTTATCTCGGCGCCGTGATTGTCCCCATTAATCCCGCGTTGAGTAAAAGCGAAGTCCAATTTATTCTGGCGAGTTGCAAACCTGCTCTCGTCGTGGCGGGAGCGGCGAGCGTCGACGCGATCAAGATTCTTCATGCAAATGCGCTGCAGTTAGTGACAGCGACTGACGCGAACCTGAACCCATCTGCACTCGATCAACTTGAGATCGACTTGCCCGGTGAAGCGAGCGATTTTGTGCCCCTCGAATCGGCGGATGGCGAGGATCTCGTAGTAATTATGTACACCTCGGGAACGTCGGCGAAGCCGAAAGGGCTGGCGCACAAGCTGGGGCGAATGCTGCGAAACGCTTCGGCTTTCACGAGCGCCCAGGAAATTGGCCAGGATTCGCGGTTTTATTTAACGCTCTCCATGTCGTATATGGGCGGTCTCTACAATCTGCTGATTTTGCCTTTCTTGTGCGGTGCGAGTGTGGTTGTGGACCACGTGTTCGATGCGCGGTCGAGCTTGCACTTTTGGGGCAAAGCGAAATCAAATTACGTGAATACGCTGTGGCTGGCGCCGACCGTTTTGTCGATCCTGTTGCGGATGGATCGCGGCCACACCGGTGAAGAATTCTGCCGCAACTCGATTCGTCAGGCGTTTGTCGGATTCGCTCCACTTCCTATGAAAGTGAAAGTGGAGTTCGAATCGAGATATGGCGTGCGGCTGATCGAAAGTTATGGTCTCTCGGAGACTCTTTTCGTGACAGCCCGTTCCAATGGCACCGCGGAAGCGCCCGGATATGTTGGCGAAGCACTGCCGGGAATAAGTTTGAGGGTCTTAAACGACGAAGGAAATCCAGCCGCGCCGGCCCTGGATGGAGAAATCGAGATACTGACGCCGGACCTGATGGCGGGCTATCTGGATTCGGCGGGGAAAGTTTCAGAAATAAATGCCGCGAACTGGTTTCCTACCGGCGACGTTGGCCATCTTGATCATCGGGGATCGTTGTTCATCACCGGACGCAAGAAGGATCTCATCATCCGCGGCGGCGTAAACATAAGCCCGGCGGCCATCGAAGAGGCGCTCATGCACGTGCCCGGCATAGCCGACGTGGCCGTAGTCAGCATTCCGCACGAATTGTATGGTGAAGATATAGTGGCCGTTCTCAAGCTCGACCCCGGTGTAACTCTCGAGTCCATGCTTGAGTTGGTTGTCGCGCACGCCAAGCGCACCCTGGCGCAGCATCAGCAGCCTGCCCGCTACATTGCAATCGACGAATTTCCAAAGACTGCAAGCGGCAAGGTTCAGAAAGCCCGGATTCGCGAGTTGGTGGCGGAAAAGCTACAGGTAGGTTCGACATCGAGCGCGTCACCATCGTCGTTGCGGACGCACGCGGCCGAGAACGCAGGAGTATCTCGCTGATTGGTCCGCACTGGGATTTCCACCCCGAATCAACCCATAATGATCGAGTATGAAGATCACATATGAAAATTATTGATCTCTCGCTGCCCATCGAAGAAGGCATGATGACCTTTCCGACGCACTGGCATCCCGTGGTCGAGATCACAATTCTCGGCCGACACGGGATCGAAGGCCGCGAGACTCGGAAAGTCGTGTTGGGAACGCACATCGGCACACACGCCGACGCGCCGCGTCATTTCATTCCGGGCGGCAAGACCATCGATGAAGTGCCCTTGGAGGTGCTGATCGGCCCGGCCACGCTGGTGGATTTTACCGGCTGCCAACCTTTGCAGGAGTTCGATGTCCCCGATCTCAAACAGAAGCTTGGGGAAAAAGTTCCAGAGCGGTTAATTCTGCGCACCGGTTGGTCGGAATATTTTGGCGATCTGAAGTTCTACAATGAATATCCATTTCTGTCGGAGAATGCCGCGCAATGGCTCGTGGAGAAAGGCGTCCGGCTCATCGCCATGGATACGCCCTCGCCGGATAACCCGGCACATTCGCGTGGGACCGCCAAAGATTCTCCCAACCATAAAGTGCTGTTAAGAGCAGGCGTGGTGCTGGTGGAATATTTGACCAATCTGAAATCCATAACTGCGGCAGAGGTGGAACTTATCGTGATGCCGCTCAGATTGAAGGGATGCGACGGTTCCCCAGCCCGCTGTGTAGCCATCGAAAAATAGACTCAAAATGAACACCGGAATTGAGTTGAGGGATCGGGTTCAGGATTGGCTCACCGACTGGTTTGTCGCGAGAGGAAAGCTTACAAAGAAAATTGGCGAGACCGCCCAGGAAACCCTGCGCAATACCGATTACTTTGAGGCAGGATGGCTCACTTCCATGGAAATCGTGGAATTCGTGACGGAGATCGAGCAGCACTTTGGCATGCAGTTTTCCGAAAGTGATCTGCAGGATCCGCGATTCGTAACTATCGCCGGTCTTGCCGAGTTAATTCTCTCGCGCTCGACGCAGGCCAGCCAGAGCAGGTAGATTCAAAGCTTGCGTATCACTATCAACTCTCAGCCTATCCAACCTCAGGGTCTTGGGCCACTGTTCGCGCCGGGGACGTGGAGAAAGCAAAGCCAGTGAAGCTGCACGTCCTCACTCTCACTCCTTTTTATCCATCGAATGGTGACGAAGTCGGCGGTTGTTTCGTCGCGGAGACTCTTGAAGAACTCACAGCTCAAGGGATCGAGTCCTCAGTGATCGCGGTCGATTCACTTTATCATCCCCGGAAAAAATCGAGCCGCGAGTTTCCTGCGGAATGGATCCGCTATCCGCAGTTGCCCGGCAATTTTGGCCTGTCGAGTGCCGGCAGATTTCTTGGCTCAGTTCTCTTGAGCCGCATCCGCCAACTTCACCAGCGCTCACCGATCAGCGTGATTCACGCGCATGCCGCGCTGCCATGCGGGCACGCTGCGGCGTTCCTCTCGCGGCGATCGGGCATTCCGTTTGTTGTTACCATTCATGGCTTGGATGTCTTCAACAATTGTTTTGAAGATGGTATCGCCGCGGGATGGCGGCGGAAGTCTTCTTTGTTTGTTTATCGAAATGCGCATACAGTAATTTGCATCAGCGAAAAGATCGAGCGGCTTCTCCGCGATGGAATGGAGTCAGTGAAAGCCGAAGTCGTTTACAACGGTACCGATCCTAGCCGCTTCACTCCTGCCGAAGTCACCTCTGGCCCTGAATCAAACGAGTTGCCGATAATTCTGATCGTTGGAAATCTGCTGGCGGGCAAGGGGCACGAGTTGGTGCTCAGGGCGATCAACAAACTTGCGAGTTTGTTCCCTAGGTTGCAATGCCGTATCGTCGGCGAGGGTGGCGATCGAGAACGCTTTGCTAGACTGGCCGGCGATCTCGGCATCAGCGACCGAGTGCATTTTCTCGGTCGGCGCAATCGGAGCGACGTAGCGAATGCAATGCGCAACTGCACGGTTTTCGTTTTGCCCAGCCGCTACGAAGGTCTCGGCTGTGTTTACCTGGAGGCGATGGCGAGTGGTAAACCAGTAATCGCGTGCCGAGGGCAGGGCATCGACGAAATAATTCAGCACCGCGGCAACGGATGGTTGATTCCGGTCGACGGTCTCGTGGAACTCGTCAAAGGGCTGCAGGTTTTGCTCAGTGACGGTGACCTGCGGGGTCAAGTCGGAAGGGCGGCGAGGCAGACAATCCTCGAACGTCTCACGATGTCGCATCAAGCTCAGAAGCTGTTGCAGATTTATGAGGAAGCAGCGCGATGACCACCCCGGCGGGAACCCAACGCGAGCAAACGCCACGCGCCGAACTGGTCACCATCGAAGTAAAAGATGTTCCCGAGGTTGCGAGTTTTATCGCAACTCAATCTAGCCGCAGTCGAAACTCCGTAGAAGCGCATCTGCGCTGGTTCTTATTGGAAAATCCAGCGCTGCGAGCGGAAGATCCTCTTGGTTTTGGATTGCGTTCCGGCGATCAGCTTATCGGATGCATTTTGTGTAGCCCGCAGCTCTTTCGCTGTGAAAAGCAAACGATCCTCTTTATGGGTTCGAGCTTGTTCTATGTCGACGATCGTCATCGAGGGTATGGAGGGCGTATCTTCTTGCAGTATTGCCGCCTAGGGAATCGGCATCCACTGTTCGGAACATCTGCGAACGCGGAGGCTGCGGCCTTGTGGAAGGCGGCAGGGGCGCACCCCATCCCGCACTCCGATGGTGAATTGTTTGGTGTGCTGCGCTGGCCGCCGATTGCCGAAGAGGTGGCGCACCGCCGCTATACAAATCGCCTGTTATCGGCATTAGCAGGAAGTCCCTTGGCTACGATTGCAGGAGTATTCCGTCCGTTGAAGATTGACTGCTCCTCTTCCGATAAATTGCAGTCCCTCACATCAGCCGAGCGGGTGAGTGATCTTTTACAGCTTCACCATTCCTCCACCCAGCTCACCGCGGCGCGTGACCTGCCTTATCTTCGATGGCGCTACTTTTCCGGCAGGGACGCCACGGTCGCAGTCTTCGCCTTTCGCAGTGACCATCTGGACCGCGATGTGTTTGTCGCTGTGAACCAGCGCATTCGTGGATATCGCGAGCAGATCAAAACCCTCAACGTGCTGGATGTTTATCCTGAGGTCTCGCAGGCGGAGTGGTTGCAAATCGTAGGGGCACTCATAGCTTGCTACAGAGAAAAGGTAGACGCTATCGTTCTGCGCAGCCAAAATTTGGAGCAACGGAAAATGTTTTGCGAAAGAGGTTTTCAGTGGCGCGCATTCGATGCGCCCAACGGCTGGTTCCTCGATCGATCTAAGTTCTTGCCGACGCACGATTGGTATCCCGTACCGGCCGATGGCGACGGGTTGATATAGAGATTACGTCTGAGTTGTCAGGAAACGATGAATGTTAGAAGCCAGGCGCGCGCATTCTTGATTCGGGCGGCTACTTTTGCGCGTGCCGATAAGTTGGCATTCCGCATGCAGAGGCTCAATTCAGGATCTCGCGGCCTGGTGGTTGGAATGCATGAAACTCCTGCGTCTCTGGAGGCGCGGTTCCGCGAACAGTTGGAATGGGTTTCTGAACATTTTACGATTGTGAGCTTGGAGGATTTCCTGAAGCTGTGGGCGGAGAATTCTCGACCCGAGAATCATGCTAAGTCGCCGATTCTCTTTACATTTGATGATGGGCGTGAGAGCAACTACACCGTGGCAGCACCTCTGCTCGAATCTTTTGGTGCGCGCGGAGTGTTCTTTATCGTACCCACTTTCGCACAATGTACCGGAGATGAGGCTCTCAAGTTTTATCGATCGAGAATCAATCCTGACTCCTGGCCTGGCGACGAAGCTTGGGAAGATTGGAAGCCGATGAATCCCAGTCAGATTGCGGAGTTGGCGGCGCGAGGCCATGCCATCGGCAATCACACACTTACTCATCAAAGATTGGCGGGACTCCCATGCGAAACGCTGGAGCAAGAGATTGGCGAAAGTGCTCGCAAGCTGACTTCATGGACAAAGCAGCCTGTTGACACATTCGCTTGGACGTTCGGGTGGGATGCGATTGATGCGAACGCCTGGGAAATGATCCTGCGCTACCATCGTTTTTGCTTCGCGCCCTGTGCCGGAGTGATCGACAGCCATCACGACGTTCCGTCGCTGCTGTGGCGCCGCGAGATTGAAGTGAAATACTCTGCCGCTGAGTACCGCTTTATTTATTCGGGACTGGTTGACCCGTGGTGGAGCACTCGGCGAAACAAACTTCGCAAAATGCTGCAAGGCTCTACTAACCGAAACGTTACCTAGCCGTTAGATTGCAAAATATCGACTGCCTATGCAGAAAAGGTGACGCAAGGCCCTTCGGAATCGTGAGCTCGCACCAAGAATGATTCATATCTTTATCAATGCGCTTGCTGCTAGTGCGGGAGGAGGTCTCACTTACATTCGCAATGTATTGCCGCGGTTCGCGATTCGCGATGACGTGCGCGTCACGGTGATGGTGAGTGAACCCTTGCGCAGTGAGATAACGCCCTCCGCCCGGGTTACGATTGCGCAAAATGCCAGCCCCGCCGGTTCCGTTGGGCGCTTCTGGTATGAGCAGCGCAACCTGCCATCGATCATTCGTAACTCCGGCGCAGACGTGCTATTGTCCACGGGAAATTTCGCGCTGTACCGCTCTCCAGTGCCTCAAGTCCTGCTCAGCCGGAACGCTCTGTACCTGTCATCTGATTTCCATTGCGATCTGCGGGAGAGAGGCGACTATCGTTTATGGCTTGATACGGAAGTGAAGGCCGCCTTCGCCCGCTGGTCGGTGCGCACAGCAGACTGCACGGTCGCTCCCAGCTCTTTCTTTGCCGGCGAGCTGGCGCAATGGACTGGGAAGGATGTCGTCTGCATTCATCACGGATTCGATCGTGAAACGTTCTTCCGCGAATCGTCGCCGCTGCCGCAACCCGTGCAGGAGCAGATCGCAGCGACCGGCGGCTCGCTTCGGCTACTATTTGTCAGCCACTACAACTATTATCGGAACTTTGAAACCTTGATTCGCGCCATCGCGGTTTTGAAACAAAAACTGCGGCCTCGAACGGTTCGGTTGCTTCTTACCTGCAAACTAAATTCTGAGGACAATCCGGGAGACTACCGCGCCGATTCGGCCGCGGAGTTAGTCCGACACCTTGGTCTCAAGCAGGAGATCGTTGAGCTTGGCGCGGTGCCGTACGCTTTGCTTCACCACGTCTATCGCGCGTGCGACTTCTACGTTACTCCGGCATATGCCGAAACTTTTGCTCATCCTATCGTTGAGGCAATGGCCAGCGGCGTCCCTGTGATCGCTTCCGACTTAGCTGTTCATCGAGAGATCTGCAGCGCCGCCGCAGCCTATTTTCCAAGGTTCTCTCCAGAAGATCTAGCGGAGCTTGTCATTCAAACATCGAAATCACCCGAGAAGACAGCCGCAATGCGGGACGCGGGCATAGTTCGCTCTCAAACCTTCAGTTGGGATAAGCACGTCGAGCGATTGCTGATTTTGGCGAAAGGTCTCACCGGAAACGTTTGAGCCGAAGAGTCCAACACTTCGCGTAAGATCATTTGCAACGACCTCAGGGAGCGACAGTTCGGATGTGTGGAATTTTCGGCATTGTTGGTCACAATTCACCAGTTCCAGCCGAGATTCTCGAGCAGGCCACTCGATCCCTGGCTCATCGCGGACCGGACGACGGCGGCACTGTCATTCTACGCGGCTTGCAACCGCATGCAATCGAAATCGGGCTGGGAAACCGTCGCCTCGCAATTCTCGATTTGTCACCTCGCGGGCACCAGCCCATGAACGATCCTGCCAGCGGGAATTGGATCGTCTACAACGGCGAGGTTTACAACTTTCGCGAGGTCCGCGCAAAGCTCGAACGCGAGAGAGTTCATTTAAATGGCCTCTCCGACACGGAAGTGATTCTCAAAGCCTACGGACTCTGGGGCGAGCACTGCCTTCACGAGTTTCGCGGAATGTTTGCCTTCGCCATTTGGGATGCGCAGCGCCAGCGCTTGTTCGTGGCGCGCGACCCAATGGGCATCAAGCCGCTCTACTACTATTCTTCCGATCGTTACTTCATGTTTTCCTCCGAGGTGCGGACCCTGCTCGGAACCGGCCTTGTTCCGCGCCGCATCGACCCTGCGGGCCTGGTGAGCTATCTGACTTTTGGTTCGCTCTATGATCCGAACACGCTGATAGAAGGTGTGAACTCGCTTTCGCCAGGCCACTATTTGACTTGGGACAGAGGGCAAGTGCGCGAGACGGAGTACTGGGAATTGGTGAGCCCGGAGGTTGTCCCCGAGAAAAGTCGTAACGAACTTGAGACCGGCGTTTTCGAAATGCTCGACGAGTCGGTACGCATGCAACTGGTGAGCGACGTGCCGGTAGGCGTTTTTCTTTCGGGCGGCATCGATTCCAGCAGTCTGGTCGGTATTTTGAGCCGCAACGGCGTACGAGCGAGCACGTTTTCCATTGTATTTCGAGAGGCTGATTACTCTGAGGCGGAATATTCCCGTGCGGTCGCCCAGCAGTTTCGCACAGACCATCACGAGATCACCGTCTCTCAACCGGACTTCTTGGCTGCAATCGCGCCTGCGATCCATGCGATGGATCTGCCCACAGTGGACGGAGTGAATACATACTTCGTCTCTGAGAAAACCCGCGCTGCAGGCGTGAAAGTCGCTCTTTCTGGACTGGGCGGCGACGAGGTGTTCGCCGGATACTCAAGCTTTGAAACCGTCCCGCGAATGGAAACGTTCAACAGTATGTGGGAACGATTACCGACAGGAATCAGTCAGACGCTGGTAAATATCTTTGCGGCGATTGCACCATCGAATGACCAGAATCGCAAGCTGACAGTGTTGGCTCGCAATGGTGGAAAAATCTTTCATCCTTATTTTCTGTCACGAATGCTGTTTACTCCTGGGCAACTAAGTAAGTTGCTGCCGGAGATGAAGTGCGATTCGACCATTTTCCAGCGTGCGGCAGCACCTCTACGCGAAAGCTTGAGGCGCGCCCAAAGCCTGGATGCGATCAACCGCGTTTCGTATCTCGAAGCACGGTGTTATATGCTCAACACATTGTTGCGCGACGCAGACTTTATGAGCATGGCGCACGGGTTGGAAGTTCGAGTGCCGTTAATCGACCATCGCTTGGCGCAACGCATGCTGGCGCTGCCGGGATCGTGGAAGCTGGATGCCGGAACTCCGAAGCCTTTGCTGGTCAGAGCTCTTGAGGGGCAACTTCCGGGGAAGGTCGTACGTCGGCGGAAGCGCGGCTTCACTCTGCCCTTCGAACACTGGCTGCGGGGCGACCTGCGTCCCATTGTCGAAGAAACATTGAACAAGATCGGAGACGGCGTACTTGGTACGATGATCAGCCAATCGGCAGCACGTCAAGTATGGGACGATTTCTTACACGGCCGAACTTCCTGGACGCGCCCTTGGTCGTTGTACGTGCTGCAATGCTGGTGCCAGCAGCACATTTCGAGGTAAACGATTCGCAATCAGCAACGAACGACGATGGAAAAGGTCGAGGAAATTCGGGGTGCTGCAAACGCCGCACCAGCCGGCAAACTGCCGGTTAGTGTGATTATTCCGGTTCGCAACGAGGCAAAGAATTTGCCGCGATGTTTGCAGGCGCTGAAAGAGGTTGGAGAAGTTCTAGTTATCGATTCGCTAAGCACTGACGAGACGGTGGAGATCGCGCGCTCCTACGGAGCACAGGTCGTGCAGTTTCACTATCAGGGCGGATGGCCCAAGAAGCGCCAGTGGGCGATGAATATGCTGCCCCTTGCTCACGATTGGGTTCTGCTGCTCGATGCCGACGAGGTGCTCACCCCCGAGCTTTGGCAAGAAATTTATTCCGCCATCCAAAACCCTGCGATTGACGGGTATTCGATCTTGCTGCGTACGTGGTTTCTCGGTCGCGTTCTGCGCCACGGTGATGTGGGGTTGTGGAAACTGTCGCTGTTTCGCCGAGGCAAAGGACGATTTGAGTGCCGCCTGAAAGATCAGGATGCTTCCATGGCCGATATGGAAATCCATGAGCATGTCGTCGTTGAGGGACCGACCGGCAAGCTGCGAAATCCGCTGCCGCATCACAACGTGGAATCGCTCTCGCGTTACATTCAAAAACATGATGAGTATTCCAATTGGGAGGCTCGTGTACTGCTGGGGCGCCGCGATAATGCCGATAAAGAATTGCCGCCATCGCTTTTTGGGTCGCAAGCGCAGCGCCGGCGCTGGTTGAAGCGCAAGCTGTTTGCTGTGCCGGGATCTCCTGTCTTGCTTTTCCTGTATCGTTATCTGTTGCGGTTCGGCTTTCTGGACGGCGTGCCCGGCCTGATTTACTGTGGCTTCCAGGCAGTTCAGATGTTTCATACCAAGGCAAAAATCTACGAGCTGAAGCGCAAGAAAATTAAAGCTTAGAGGAATCGGTTCACCATGTGTGGGATCGCCGGACTGGCCAACTGCGGGGACAGGGAAGTGCTCGCACGCATGACGCACATCCAGGCCCACCGCGGTCCCGACGACTTCGGTCTGTGGGAGCGACGATTCCCGGACGGTTCCTACGTTGGCCTCGGCAGCCGCCGCCTCGCAATTCTTGATCTTTCCGCTGACGGGCACATGCCAATGTGCAACGAGGACCGCACGATCTGGATTACATACAAGGGCGAAATCTACAACTTCGCCGAACTACGCCGGGAGCTGCAGAGCAAGGGACGCCAATTCTCTTCGAACACCGACACGGAAGTCATCGTCCATCTTTATGAACAGGAAGGCGCCGATTGCGTTCACCGGCTCAAGGGTATGTTCGCATTTGCGATCTGCGATCTACGCTCGGGCAAGCCGGAGCTTTTTCTGGCGCGCGATCATTTTGGAGTGAAGCCCTTCTACTATGCGCAACGCGGGAGAAAGCTGGCATTCGCTTCGGAAGTGAAAGCTTTACTTCATGTGCCAGAAATCGACGCCGATCTTGATTTGGAGTCATTGCATCAATATCTGACTTTCTTGTGGGTTCCCGATCCCAAGACGATGTTCCGCGGAATTTACAAGCTTCCCGCTGGGCACTGCGCAACCTTTCGCGACGGTGAGCTGAAAATCCGGCAGTACTGGGATTTGAGCTTTCCCGCGGCCGATGCGGATTACCCGCGATCGGAAGCCGATCTTGCTGACGAAGTTCGCGAGCGCTTCCGGCATTCCGTCGAACAGCAGATGGTAAGCGATGTTCCGCTTGGCGCATTTCTCAGCGCGGGTCTCGATTCATCGAGCATTGTGGCTATGATGTGCCGCGCGGCGAAACAACCGGTGCGAACTTACACGATTACGTTTCCACACAAGTATCGAGTAGGCGAAACTACGCTGGACGATCCGAACGTGCCCGCCCGCCTGGCGCAGCAGCTAGGTTGTGAAAATCAACAGATTGTGGTCGAACCGGACGTCGCCGAGTTGTTGCCGCGCCTGACTTGGCACATGGATGAGCCCACCGCGGACCCCGCGATCATCACGGCATATCTGGTCTGCCGCGAAGCCCGCAAACAGGCTACCGTATTGCTTTCCGGCGTGGGCGGAGACGAGTTGTTTGCTGGGTATCGTAAGCACGCCGCGCATCGCTGGGCGAGCGCGTATCGAAAAATCCCGGGCATGCTGCGATCGCCGTTTGAGTCTGCCCTGAATGTGTTGCCCAGCCTGCGCGGCACGGCCATGAAAGGAAGTGTGCGCCTCGCTAAGAAAATGGCTCGAAGCGCATCGCTCGCGCCCGAAGAGAGCTTCATTCGCAACTGCACCTATCTCGACCACTCGCAGAAGATGAGCTTGTACACAACTGAGATAGAAGATCAGCTTCGAGCGTCCGATCCCGCAGTGCGCCACCATTCCGCGTTCAAAACGGTGCACGATGCCGACTTCCTGAACCAGATGCTTTATCTCGACACCAAAATCTTCATGGTAAGTTTGAATCTGAACTATAACGACAAGATGAGTATGGCGTCGTCGGTTGAAGTGCGGGTTCCGTTTCTTGATCGCGAGTTGGCCGAGTTTGCCGCCTGGCAAATTCCGCCGGATCTCAAGCTGAAAGGATTTTTTCAGCCCACAACCAAGCACATCTTTCGTCGTGCGATGCAGGATGTGCTGCCTGCCGAAGTTCTGCGGCAGCCGAAAGCCGGCTTCGCCGCGCCGGTGGACTACTGGCTGGCGCACGATTTGCGGGAAATGGTGGATGATTTGCTCTCCGAAACCAATATCCGAAAGCGCGGATTATTCCGGCCCGAAGCTGTGCGCCGTTTTGTGGACGAGCATCGGAGTGGCGCGGAAGATTGGTCGATGCAAATCTGGCAATTTCTCACGCTGGAACATTGGATGCGTATTTTTCTTGGTACCGGAGTCGAGCGGAGCGCGGAAGAGTTTGGCTCAACCCGCGAGGCAGCGACCGCGTGACCAGTCGAATTACCAGGGCGCTGATCGAGGCAACTGGACTGCTACGCCGTCCTCAGCGCACCATTCCGTTGGTCCGGAAGGTCGTGTCTGACAAATTACGGGTTACATTCGAGCAGCGGCACCTTTATTCGTATACGACAACCAAGCGAGCGAGCGGAGATGCACTGAATTCATTAGCGCGCTGGATTCTGGATGCACAGCGCTCCGATGGCGGCATTGCGGCCTATTACAGCTTGCTCACGGGATATTCGGAATCCTATCCAGAAGTTACCGGTTACATCGTTTCCACCCTGTACGATTTCGTGCGAACCGCCGGTGATGCGGAGGAACATGACAGTGCCGTCAGTGCTGCAGAGCGTGCGACTCGCTGGCTGCTCACGCTGCAGTCGTCGACGGGATCATTTCCCGGTGGGTTGCAAGGCGTTCCATCGTTGCCGTCAGTCTTCAACACAGGTCAAATCTTGCATGGATTAGTTCGCGCTGCAGCGGAAACGAATCGCCCCGAGATCATGCAAGCGGCTGCCCTGGCTGCCGATTGGCTGATCGAAATGCAACAGGCCGACGGTTCATGGTCCGGACCAGTTGCTTATCAGAATACTGCCCACACTTACTACAGCATGGTAGGGTGGGCCATGGCGGAACTCTCGGAACATGCCGACGGTCGTGCAGATCAACGTTACCGCCAGGCTGCCGAGAAAAGTCTGAATTGGGTGTTGCCTCACTTCCGTAAGAGCGGTTGGGTCGATGGCATCAATCTGCGCGGCCACCCGAATTACCTGCACTTTATTGCGTACGTGCTTCAGGGCGTTCTCGAATGCGCGATTCTGCTAAGGCGCAACGACGCAATCGAGATGGTGGCGCAGTCGGCTTGGGTCCTGCTGCGAAAGTTTGAGACCAACAAATATTTGGCCGGAGCTTACTCTCCGGATTTCAAAGAAGGCTTGCGCTTCAGTTGCCTTACAGGGAACGCGCAGATGTCGTGCGTGTGGTTGCGCTTGTATGAGTTGACAGGTGATCTCCGTTATCTCAATGCTGCCCTCAAGATGAACGAGATGCTCAAACAACTCGTTCCTGTGCGGGGACAGCGCGGTCTCGCGGGCGGCGTGAGTGGCTCGTATCCCATCTGGGGTCGATATCAGCCGTTCCGCTACATCAGTTGGGGGTGCAAGTTCTTTGCGGATGCTCTTCTGCTTGAACAGCGCTTGCTGCAAGCCTTTGAGACCTCCGAATACGAGGCGTTACCATGCGCATCGTAGTGCTGGGCTCAAGCGTTTACAGCGAGACCGGTTGCGCTATCGCAGCGCATCTGTCCGAACAAGGACGTGCTCCAGTTGGTGCTCTAGTCCTCTCTACACTGAACCGCGGCACGTTGCTGCGCAAGCTTGGACAATGGGGTCCACGCAAGGTTGCAGGTTATGCGCGCACGAAACTTGCTCCACGCAAAAGCGGCGAAAGCGCGGAAGTAAGTAATACCCATCTCCGGACGATGCTCTCGCACGAAACCGGATTCTTTCGCAGCCTGCGCGAAGTTGGAAGTGTTTATGGCTTCCCGGTTGTGACCTGTCGCGATCAGAACTCACCAGCTTCGATTTCGCAGCTTAAACAGTGGGCGCCCGACCTAATTATTTTTACGGGCGGTAGTATTTTGCGAAAGCAGTTGCTCGATGTGGCGCGGCTTGGTGTTCTCAACATTCATCTGGGCCTGTTGCCCGAAATCCGCGGAATGAGCAGCCCGGAGTGGTCGCTGCTGAACCATGTTCCGGTCGGCATCACCATTCACTACATGGACGCGGGAATTGATACCGGGCCGATTCTTCAAAGATATGAACTTCCCGATGTAAGCCGCAGCAAATCTCTGAGCGACCTGCGCCACCGGCTGATTGCGTTTGGCGTTGAAAAGGCGGGGGAAGTGGTCGCCGCTCTTAATCAAGGTACGATCGCGGCGATGCCGCAAACCTTTCTTCATTCCATCGTAAATCAAGACAGTCAATTCTTCGTCATGCATGAGCGGTTGCGGGCGCAGGCGGCCGAAAGCCTCGCGAACGCCCATCAGTCGTCCCCAGCGACGACGGTGAATGGGTGAGCCAATGAGCAAGTTCGCTACTGCGTTGCATGTTGGCCGCACCTTCGGAATGCGTAGCGGCATGCTGCGACTGGGCTATGAACTGCGGCGCGGCAGCGGTCTGTTGTCATGGAAGATGAAGTCCGTACAAGGCTGGGATTCCTGGGACTTGAAAAAGATTGCGCCTGGAGTTACCGCCGAAGAGCTATGCGCTGTACGGCGCAATGGCACACGAGCTTTTTTCTTCGCGAACGCTCAAACCTTGGCGCCGAATCTCAAAAATGTTGTCGGGATCGAGGGCGAGAAGGCGATTTTCGCCCAAGCGGAAAATATTCTCTCGGGAAATGTGCCATTCTTCGGACAGCTTTCCTTCGCTTCTGGATTTCCGCCGCGATGGTTCCAAAATCCTGTCACCGGACAAAGAGTTTCGCCGCAGCAGTCGTGGACTCAGATGCGTTTTGCCTCCCCCGTCTACGGTGATTTGAAATTTATTCTCGAGCCGTCAAGGTTTTTATTCGTCTTTCCATTGGTGCGGGCTTATGCGCTCAGCGGCGATGAGCGATATCCGCTGGCCTTCTGGAGCGCAATCGAGGACTGGGTCCGCCAAAGCCCACCCATGGCGGGCCCGCTGTGGATCTGCGGACAAGAGTGCTCATTACGCATTGTCCTGCTATCGTTCGCGTTGCATGGATTCATACATTCACCATCCACCACAGACGATCGCGTTGCGCTGCTTATCTCCATGATCTCTGCTCACGCCTGGCGCACCGCTCAGACTCTGGGGTATGCGCGCTCCCAGCGCAGCAATCACTTGATCAGCGAAGCCGTCGGGCTTTGGACAGCAGGCATTCTCTATCCCGAATTGAGAGAAGCGCAAGTTTGGCGGAACCTTGGTACGCATCTATTACAGGAAGCGGTTCTCGACCAAATCACGCCAGATGGCGTTTCGCATCAGCATTCCTTCAACTATCAGCGCATGATTCTTCATCTGCTGCTGTGGACGTTGCGCCTTGCCGAGATTCATGATGTGCCGCTCCACGAGGACATTCGCACGCGCACGCAAGCGGCTTTCGATTTCATGAGCGCCTGGGTTGATCCGGCGAATGGCTCCGCTCCGAAGTACGGGTCGGACGACGGAAGCTTGATCCTCCCACTCACACTCAGTTCGTATCGCGATTTTCGTCCGCTGTTGCAACTCGGTGCGTTTGTATTGGATCGTCCAGCACTAGAGCCTGGCGCTTGGGATGAAGCGGCGCTGTGGTTTGGGAAGAAGCCTGCAGCTGAGCAAGTTGCGAAAGAAGACAAGCTGGCGCTTCCATCGGCCGAAACCGGATACTTCCGACTCGGAGATGAGAATTCCTGGGCTTTGATTCGCGCCGGCCAATATACTCGCCGACCTTTTCAGGCCGATCAATTGCATGTGGATCTGTGGTGGCAAGGCATGAACATCGCCCGCGATGCCGGAACGTATCTCTATAACGGACCTCCGCCATGGAATAATGGGCTTGCCGGAACCGCTGTCCATAACACCGTTACGGTTGACGGTCGCGACCAGATGCGTCGGGCCGGTCGTTTTCTCTGGCTGGATTGGGCGCAAGCCCGCGGTGGCTTGTATTCTTCAAACAATCACTCATATGCCGACAGGTTTGAGGGCGAGCACGACGGCTACAGAAAGTTTGGTGTAAAGCATCGCCGGTTAGTTCAATGGCTGAATGCCACCGGTTGGGTGATTATCGATGACATTGAAGGAGCGGGCAGTCCCGATGTGCGATTGCAATGGCTGGCGCCAGATCTACCGTATCAGCTTTCTGACGCGCCTTTACGAGTGGCGTTCAACTCGGGGCAGTTGCAGATTAGCTGGAATATTTTTGCCTCTGTTCCAGGAAATGCTTTGATCGTGCGGGCTGGGAAACGGATAGAGACTACGTCGGCTAACGAGGTTGCGGAAGCTGACATACAGTTGCTTGGGTGGGAGTCGCCCACGTATGGTGATCTTCAGCCGGCGGTATCTCTCGTTTACCAGACTCGATCGCAGTTACCCGTTCGATTCGTGACCGTGGTTCTCACCGATGAACGATGCAGAGTTGAAACAATAGACAGCGAGATCGTTATTTTGAAAAGTGAAAGTCAGGACCGAGCATCAGGCGAATTCGAAATCTACCGAGACGGTCTTTCATCAAAAGGGAAGGGCACGGCTGCAAAGCCGCTGTCTCCAGCGACACGGAAACACGTCACGCAAACAAAATGAAGCAAGTTTTTCAGGACGCGAGGAGCGCTGAGATCACGGTAGCGGAGGTCCCATCTCCCAAACTGCTGCCGGGATGCGTGCTGGTTCGCACCGCTGCATCTCTGGTGTCGGCGGGCACCGAGCGCGCCTCCTCCGAGTTCGCGAGCAAAAATCTGTTGCAGAAGGCGCGGATGCGTCCGGATTTGGTTCGCGAGGTTGTGAGCAAAATCAGCCGCGATGGGCTTCTGGCGACGGTTTCTGCAGTCCGCAGCCGCCTCGATCAACCGGCTGCTCTGGGATATAGCAGCGCTGGAACAGTTGTTGCCGTCGGTGAAGGCGTTGCCGATCTCGATCCTGGCGATCGCGTGGCCTGTGCCGGCTCGGGTCACGCGGTGCATGCGGAACTTGCATGCATTCCGCGCATGCTGGTCGCGCGAATTCCTTCGGCTAAAGTGAGCTTCGACGAAGCCGCTTTTACAACTGTTGGAGCCGTAGCCCTGCACGGCGTGCGCAACGCCGATATCAAGCTCGGCGAAGTTGTGGCGGTAATCGGGCTGGGCCTGCTCGGCCAGTTGACAGTTCAGATCCTGAAAGCCGCTGGATGCGTCGTCCTCGGAATGGACATCTCTAAAGAACGCGTCGACCTGGCGTTGCGTCTGGGGGCCGATGCGGCGAGCACTTCGTCTTCCGGCTTTCAAGATTTGTGTCTGCAGCAATCTGCTGGGCACGGAGCCGATTCCATACTCATTACCGCGCAAACGGCGAGCAACGATCCCGTAAATCTGGCTGGCGCCGTCGCGCGAAATCGTGCCGTGGTGGTTGTGGTCGGCACGGTTGCCATGGACATCCCGCGCCGGCTGTTCTATGACAAAGAACTCGACTTCCGCGTCTCCCGCTCCTACGGTCCGGGACGATATGACGCGGCCTACGAGCAGAAGGGAATTGACTACCCCATCGGCTATGTGCGTTGGACGGAAACGCGAAACATGGAAGCATTTCTAAAGCTGGCTGCGGATCGCAAGCTCGATTTGCTCTCGCTGATTACGCATCGCTTTCCGATCGCGCGAGCCCACTCCGCCTATGACCTCATTACCGGTAGGACGCACGAGTCCTTTCTCGGAGTACTCATTACCTATCATGATTTCGTGAATGAGACTCCATCCATTCAGTTAACGAAACAGAACATGGCTGTGGCGAACCTCGGATCGATTCGCGTTGGCGTTCTGGGTGCGGGTAATTTTGCGGTTAGCACGCTGCTGCCTGCGATCAAGCGAGTTGGCGGCGTCGAAATGATCGCAGTCGGTGCCGCAAATGGCTCTCATGCCCGCCACGCCGCAGAAAAATTCGGTTTTTCTTCATGTACCACCGACGAGCAGGAGATTCTGAACAATCCCTCAATCAACACCGTCGTCATTGTGACACGCCACTACCTGCACGCCCGCCATGTGATCGCGGCCCTTAAAGCCGGCAAGCATGTCTTCTGCGAAAAACCTCTGTGCCTCAATGAAGCGGAATTCGAGCGCATTGTTGCCGTGCTTAGCGATCAAACTGGCGGTGACGGAGTCGGAAAAAATCACGCCCAGCTTCTCATGGTCGGCTTCAATCGCCGCTTTGCTCCGCTGGCCTTGCGCATGAAAGCTTTTCTGCAAGAGGTGAGTGAGCCCTTGGCGATTCACTATCGCGTGAATGCCGGTTTCCTGGCTGCCGACCACTGGCTGAACAATCCGCAGCAAGGCGGCGGACGCATTCTCGGCGAGGTCTGCCACTTCGTGGACTTCCTCTGCTTCCTGACGAACTCGTCTCCCGTCGAAGTCGAGACCCGCAGCCTGCCAAATCCGGGCCGCTACAGCAATGACAACATCGTATGCTCGTTGCGCTTTGCGAATGGTTCGCAAGGCACGATCAGCTACCTAGCAAACGGAGATAAATCTTTTTCCAAGGAACGAATCGAAGTCTTCGGTGGCGGTACCGTGGCTGTGCTGGAAGATTTTCGCCGGCTCGAACTGATTCGAGGAGGGAAGCAGCGTGTGCTTCGTTCGCTCCTGCGACAGAACAAAGGTCATGCCGGTGAGTGGGAAGCCTTCGTCGCAGCGATTAGAACCGGTGCGCAGTCTCCGATCCCGTTGCGCGAAGTAGTGACGACGACGCTCGCGACCTTCGCTCTCGAAGAGTCACGGAGTGCAGGGAAGCCCGTGGTGATTCGAGAACTTCGTCGAAATGTCGATGCACTCGATACGCCGGAAGCCAGCGGCTTTGATCAAGCTTCTTGAGGCACGCATTCTGAGTAAGCTCGACCCAACTTAGCGTCATCGGCTCATGAAAATTCTTTACGTCTCGCAATACTTTCCACCCGAGATGGGAGCGCCGGCGGCGCGAGCCGCCGAGTTATCGAAGCATTGGGTCCAGCAAGGGCACGAGGTGAGTGTGCTCACGGGTTTTCCCAATCACCCCACGGGAGTTGTGCCGCCCGCTTACCGAAAAAAAGTGTGGCGCCTGGTGGCTCGCGAGCAGTGCGACGGCGTCGATGTGGTTCGTACCTGGCTTCTTCCTTTTCCCAACCGCCGAACCTACGAGCGCATGTTGAATTACAGTTCGTTTTGTGTGTCGGCTGCGAGTACAGGCTTGTTCTTGTCGCGGCCTGATGTGGTCATCGCCACGTCACCACAGTTACTGGTTGCACTCTCCGGATGTTGGTTGGCGCACTGCAAGCGTGTCCCTTTTGTTTTCGAAGTGCGTGATCTATGGCCTGAGTCTCTGGCCGCGGTCGGCGCCGGTAAGGAAAATTCCATCCTGCACCGCTCTTTGTCAAAGATTGCAGGATTTCTTTATCGGCAGTGTGATCGGATAGTGGTGGTTACGCCTGCCTTCGAAGATTATCTGGTGAAATATTGGCGCATGCCCCGAAAAAAAATTTCAGTGGTCGAGAATGGCGTTGAGACGCAACAGTTCGCTCCACAGTCAGCTACAGAACTTAGAAGGGAACTGGGCGTCCAGGAAAAATTTGTCGTTTCTTATATCGGCACAATGGGGATGGCCCACGGCCTGGAGACGATTCTCGACGCTGCCGCTCAGTTGCAACACCGTAGCGCCGAGATTGTTTTTCTAATGGTGGGGGAAGGCGCCGAGAAGGATCGCATAACAGCTTTGGCGCGCCAGC
This sequence comes from uncultured Acidobacteriaceae bacterium, assembly GCA_963771965.1. Classification (GTDB taxonomy): domain Bacteria; phylum Acidobacteriota; class Terriglobia; order Terriglobales; family Acidobacteriaceae; genus Sulfotelmatobacter. Next base: position 490,886 of record CAVYVM010000009.1, on the reverse strand, counting down.
GCGGCCTGAACAACTTGCTCTTCATCGACCAGCAGGCTAGAGAGCAAGTTCCCGCTTACATCTCCGCCTCGGACGTTTGCCTGGTGCCGCTCAGGAAAAATGAGTTGTTCAAGACCGTCATACCGACCAAGATGCTGGAATTCATGTCGTGCGCGCGGCCGGTCATCCTTGGAGTCGACGGGCAAGCGCGGAGCATTCTGGAGGAAGCCCGCGCCGGACTTGCCATCGAGCCTGAGAATTCCGCCGCGCTGGCGAATGCTATTTGCTATCTCGCGGCGAATCGGGAAATTGCCCGGGAGATGGGCCGCAGCGGCAGGGAATATGTCGTACGAAAATTTTCGCGCCGTCACACCGCAGAAAAATACGTTCGCATGCTTGAACAAATGCTCGGCTTGCCCGAGTCGCCGGCAAAAGAAATCGCTGCGTAATTCAGCTTCAGGGGTGGGCGGCGATGATCGCCAAACCCGTTGCCGCGGATATCGCCGCAGAAACCCCCTGTGCCGCCGCAACCCGGGCTCCACTGAGCGGTACGAAAAGAATGTCATCGGCCTGCAGCGTCACGTCCGGAGCTTTCGCTTCCAGCATCTTCTTCAAAGGAACGTGCGTTTCCGTCATTCCAGTCGGCCCTTTTCGGATAATGCGAACGCTCCCTATCTTGGCCGTGTGGTTCGCACCCCCAGCCAATGCCAGAGCCTGCAACACCGTAAGGCTACCATTGTCGACGAGCAATCCTGCGGGATGGCCGACATCTCCCACCACGTAGATGATCGGAGCACGTGGCACCGTGATCGTGTCGCCGGGAAGAATCTCAATGTCGTCTTGCAGATCGTCCGCGAGATTTCTTGGCAAACTCACCGTAATGGGCCCACTCTGGCTATGGAACCGAATGATGCTTACTTTGCGGCCTGCCGAAACCGTAAATCCTCCGGCAGCCGAGATCATATCGAATAGCTTGCGGTCTCCAATCGCGGGATAGATCCCGGGTCTCGCAACTTCGCCGAGAACAGTGACTCCCTGAGACGCCGACTCGTCAAGGAAGATGGTCACATGAGCGCTGCGGACAAAGCCTCCATCAACTAGTCGCTTTTCAATCAAGGTTTGCGCCTCTTCCACGGTGAGATCGCCTACGTGGACATAGTCGACCAGAGGAAGATAGATATCTCCGGAATTGCCGATTCGCGCTTTCGTCGATAGCTCAGGCACGTTGTAAACGCCGACCTCAATCAAATCCCCAGGGCCCAGTCGGAGCGAAGAATTCTCACGGCTCGGCGTGCTCGAGGCGATAGAACCGTTCTCCGCAGCCTTAGGGTGGTCAGAGTTGTTCGGCGCGCTTCCCGTTGCTGCTTGCGCGAGCGGTATCGCCGCGGGCAGCGCCGGGACTGTACCCCCCGCGGACGGAGATGCTGGCTGCGGTTGCGTTTGAGCCGCAACCGCCACGCTGAATGCCAAGCCGCACGCGAGCAGACTCCCGCTGCGGACAAAACTCCATCTGCCGAAAACCATGGACAAGCCTCTGGTTAAAGAAGGGTCGTTAGCGAGTTTAGCATGTTGCCACTCAAGCCAATCTGGATGGAATTGACGGTCTATACACTGCCGAATCGGGTTTTCCACAGATTTTTCACTAATAAGCAATTGACCCTGGCGTTCCCACGCTGCTAGATTCCTTTCAACTCTCAGAACAAACGGAACCCTTTAACGCACTACCAACCAGCACCGTGCTGCTGCCATACTTTACGGTCGTACGAGAATGTTGTGCGCTTTCGTCCGCGACTTAAAGGCCGAAGGAGGCTAGTTGACGGTAGTTATCTTTGCGATTTTCTTCCTAGCGCTGGCTTTTTCGTTTGTCCTTACCCGGTACGTGCGTGACTTCTCCTCGCAGCGCGGATGGGTAGCCGTTCCAGTGAATGAGAGGCACCTGCACTCCGTTCCACTGCCGCGCCTGGGAGGTGTCGCAATTTTCGTTTCGTTCTCGTTGACCATGGTGGCGGCTGCTTTCCTGGCTCAATATGTTCCAGCGTTGAACGCCGCATTTTCCCTGAAGACTCTTTTTACCGTTCTCGGTCCGGCATCTCTGGTCTTCCTGCTCGGCGTTTACGACGACGTCTACAGCGTTGGCCCGTACGTCAAGTTCGCGGTTCAATCTCTTGCAGCATCCATGCTGTTTGTCGGAGGCTTGCGCATTCTTAACATCCCGGTTCTGTTTGGCACCCGTCAGTTGCCATGGTTCGTGGGATTGCCGCTCACCATTCTGTGGGTGCTGGCCATCACCAACGCATTCAACCTCATCGATGGGTTGGACGGACTGGCTGCCGGTTCTGCTTTGTTTTCCACTCTGGTCGCTTTTGTGGTCGCACTGCTGAACGGATATTCGCTGGTCACTGTTCTGGCCATTGCCCTGGCGGGCGCGATCCTCGGTTTTCTTCGCTACAATTTCAACCCGGCAACTATTTTTCTGGGAGATTCGGGTAGCCTATTCATCGGATTCCTTTTAAGTGCTCTCGCTCTCGAAGGAGCACAAAAATCCCCGACCATTGTTGCCGTTGCCATCCCCGTTGTTTCCTTCGGCCTGCCGATTCTTGAAACTTCGCTTTCGATTCTCCGGCGCTTGATTAGTGGACGCCCGGTCTTCACCGCGGACCGCGAACATATTCATCACAAGCTTTTACAGCACGGACTCTCTCATCGGCAGGTCGTGGTTGTGCTCTACGGTGTCTCGGCCGTATTCGCGCTTCTCAGTCTGTTCCTGCTCTGGCCGACAGGCAGTTCTCTAGGCCTGGTCCTCGCTGTGCTTGGCACTGGCATCTGGGTCGGCGTGCAACGCCTGGGATATCTCGAGTTAGGAGAACTGGCTCGCGTCGCTCAGCGCACCTTCGACCAGCGCACGATCGTCATCAATAACCTCGCGCTTCGAAGAGCCGCCGAGGAACTCAAAGTCGCCCGCGACTACGAGCAGATTCTTCGCATTCTCGAGGCTGCCTTTGCCTCAAACGATTTCGATGGCTTCGACGTTCGATTCAAACTCTTCCCCGGTGAGTCTTGTCCGTTCAGCGTCAACGATCCCGCGCCGCAGCGGGGACGTTCCGAGGGATTTTTTCATTGGGGAAAAAACCGAGGATCGAGATCGATTGAAGACTTGGCGGTTTGGACTCTCTCGCTCGATCTCGTCAGCTCTTCCAACCGTCACCGCGGAGCCTTCGTCCTTCACCGCTCGTATTCGCAGAGGGATTTGCAGCTCGACATCAATCTTCTGACTTCGACGTTTCCCATCGCTCTAGCCGATGCTTTGGATCGCACCCTTCGCCACACGGTTCACGTAATTCCTCAAGCCGGAAAAGATGACGCGGGATTTGTAGCTGCGCAGGCCGGCTAGAGCTGAGACCTACTCAAGAAGATTTTTCGAAACAAGCGAGATTACGAAAAGGATGGGAGGTGTCTTGCGCGCGCACGCCTTCCGGCGCGTAGCAGATCGCAAAGCTAGAATGAAAATTAAAGGGAGGGCCGACGGTTAAAGCTTGGCGCTGGCGTATGAGTTGATTTCGCAATTCAAGCAAACTTCTTCAAAAGCGGGTGCTGTCCACTGCATGAGTTAACCCCCAGTCGATCGAAGCTTGCCGCCTCGAACGTCTTACCATCCTAACTCAGGATTGAGCTCAAATCAAGACTCCCGGCGCACAAAAGTATCGGTGCGAAAGCCGCATTGGACGGCCCATCCCAGCCAATAGTGCAGCGCAATAATTTGCACACTCATTCTTTTTCAGTCCCTACCTTGTCGCGCCTAACCTTTTAAAGGCCCGAGTTTTCCACATGTGGAACCAATGCGGACACTGCCAAATGCCGCCAATCCCTGTTTACCTTAACCTACTTGTAAGTAGTTGAGAGGACTCGCAATCATGTCTCGCAAGTCAGTTTATGGCAGCACGTTCAAAGACGTTCATTTCGTTCCTCTGCAGACCGCGACTTTCTGCATTCAGTGCGAATTGATCAGCACCAATAGCAGGCCGTATTGCCTCGCCTGCGGAAACACAACCCTGCTGAGCCTTTCCCGCGTGCTCGGCGGGTCGCTGCGCAACGTGCAAACGGCTCATCTCATCACCGATTCCGAACTCGACAGCCTGGTACGCGACCTGCTGCGCACTGTGCCCGATCCTCAGGTCATCGACGTAGCCGAACACCACGCTCGCGTTCCCTCGATTGCTCTTCGCAGCCAGCTTCGCGTAGCCAACGCCGCGCACCCCGTTTCGGGCTTCCGGGCCGTCCATCCTGGAGAAGAAGTGGATATCCATGCCGCTGAGTTGGACCTCGAACCCGCCATCAGCGCCATCACCGAACGCGCCCAGCATCTTACCGGCGCCACCGGAGCCGCGATCGCCCTTCGTGCCGGGGATGAGATTGTCTGTCGCGCCCGCGCTGGCCGCACTGCCCCTGATCTTGGTGTCCGCCTGCAAACCGACGCCGGCATCTCTGCCGAAGCCGTCCGCACCGGCGAAGTCATGCTTTGCCACGACGCCGAACGCAACCCGCGCGTCGATCTCGCCAGCTGCCGCCGCCTGGGCGTCCGTTCCATTTTGGTATCGCCGCTTCGCTACTACCGCCGCACCCTAGGCGTCTTCGAGGTGCTTTCCTCGTCGCCTAGCGCCTTCGACGAACGGGATGTCGCGACTATGCAACTTCTTTCAAGTATGATGGTTGCCGCCATCTCCCGCATCTCAAGCATTCATAACGCGCAGATTCTACGACGCTTGGCCTAGATTCGCCGCGGACCTCTTCTCACCGGCGAACGAGCTGGCCCTGCCGAGTTTTTTCCCGCGATGAATCTTCTGCTGAGTTTTCCCACTTCAGGGTTAATATAGACGGGCAAGAGCCGCTCTTTGCGCATGGTTGCCACTTCCCAAGCCTCTCGATCTTTCACTCCGAATCGCCGCCATCGGGTCCGGCACAAAGTGCATGTGCCTGCCTACGCGACGTTCAGTGGCACGGCGAACGGCGAGATGCTCAGCCTCTTCGAGATCCTCGATATTAGTGAAACCGGCGTCGCGGTGCAGTGTTCATCACCATTGCGAAGCAATCAGCAGATTGAATTGTGTCTCGACCTCGCAGAAGCCAGCGCACAGATTACCGTCGCGGCCAACGTCATTTGGTCAGACCCGACTGCCCGCACTGGTTTCAGTTTTTCAAACTTGCCGGACTCGGCGGTTCGTAGTCTGCGGCAGTGGTTGTTTCTCAACGCGATCGCTGCGGCAGCCAATGCTGCAGTTCGAGGTACAACCCAGGCTAAACTTTCGGCAGAGTCTACTCCTCCACCGAATTATACGGATACGCTAACCGCCGCCTCGGCGGTACAACGAGAAGCTGATTCTCTCGGGACCGATCTGGTGGCAATTCTCTCTCTGGTCGCTTCGCGGGCCCAGTCGATGCTTCGCGCTTCCGGTGCGGCGATCGCTCTCGTCGGCGAAGACACCGACACCATGATCTGCCGCGCGAGTTCCGGTGAAAGCGCTCCTCCGGTTGGCGCAATTCTAAGAATCGGTTCCGGTTTTTCCGGTGAATGCGTACGCACTGCGAAAGTCTTGATCTGCCACGATGCCGAAACCGACGAACGCGTTGATCGTGAAAGCTGCCACGCTTTGGGAGTTCGATCGATTCTCGCGTGCCCAATCGTTGCCAGCGGGAAGGCTATCGGCCTGATCGAGCTGTTTTCTCCCGACCCTGAAGCCTTCAGTGAAAATGACGGCGGAGTTCTGCACCGTTTCGCCGGTACGATTTTTGCCGCCGTTCGCCGGGCGATCGCTAGTTCTTCGATAGCTCCCCCAACTCCTACGCAGAACTTTTCTCCGCAGGGCAGCATTCTTTTCGCGAGTGAGGCCTCGCAGAAAAACGAGAACGAGCAACGGGGTGAAAGTCAGCAAGAAAAAGTAAACAACGATCCCAATGAAATCGGCGGCATTCGCCTTCCGCGCGCTCATCTTGTCTTGCTAATGGCCACCGCTGCTACCATATTCATGGCGCTGGGCTTCATTCTCGCGCCCTGGATTCAGGAAAAATTAATTGAACGTGATCGGACCAGTGAGCACACGGTGCTCGCTTCTTCTTCGTCGTCACCCGCGGACGTTTCCAAATCAACCGCGGCATTTCCCGCGATCGATTCCGCCAATCCAAAACAACTTCGTTCACTGGCGGATCAAGGCGACCCCGCCGCTGAGAACGCGTTAGGTCTTCTCTATGCCCAGGGAGACGAAAAACATGCGGTGAGACGCGACGAAGCTGAGGCCGCTCGCTGGTTCACCAAAGCGGCCGAGCACAACTATGTTCCCGCGCAATCGAAACTGGGCGCTCTCTACTGGGGCGGCCGCGGTGTGCCGGCAAGTCTGAATCAAGCCTACTTCTGGACTGTCCTCGCTCGCGCTGGCGGAGATAAAGGCAGCAAGGAACTCGCGAATATCCTGGCCTCCCACATGAGCCGCGTCCAAGCCGCCACCATCGAACAACAAGCCGAAATCTGGTACCAGCAGCACGAATCCCCAACCACCCAACTGCAACCCGGTCACTAGACGCCTTCTCTGCGGTTCAACTTGTTTTGCCGTTCAAAATTGTTTTGTCATTCCGAGCGAAGCGCGGAACCTGCTGTTGGCGTGCAGTGCCACAGACCTCGCAAGGCATTTTCACCACGGCTGCGTTTCTCACCGACCCAGCGTTAAAATAGAACTAGCCGTGCCCACCCTCCGCACCATCCTCGACGAACGCGTACGCGAAGCCGAACCCAATCTTGTCGAGAAGCTCGACAACAACCGCGTGCGCTGTTTCGCTTGCGGACATTGCTGTCCCATCCCCGAGGGCCAACCCGGTGTTTGCAAAGTCCGCTACAACCGCGGCGGCAAGCTCTTTGTTCCCTGGGGATACACTGCCGGAACTCAATGCGATCCGGTCGAGAAGAAACCCTTTTTTCACGCACACCCCGGCGCCTTGGCCTACAGCTTCGGCATGCTGGGCTGCGATTTGCACTGCGCCTACTGCCAGAACTGGGTTACATCGCAGGCATTGCGCGACCCCAGTGCAGTCTCGCCTCCGCACCAAGCCTCGCCCGAACATCTGGTGCGCGACGCCCTCGCACAAGGCGCAAAGATTTTAGTGAGCACTTACAACGAGCCGCTCATCACCAGCGAGTGGGCAGTCGCGGTTTTCAAAGAAGCCAAGGCCGCCGGACTCATCACCGGCTTTGTTTCTAACGGCAATGGCACTCCTCAGGTGCTCAACTACCTGCGCCCTTGGCTCGATCTCTATAAAGTCGATCTGAAGAGTTTCGACGACCGCCATTATCACGAACTCGGTGGACGCATCGGTCCCATTCTCGACAGCATCCGCCGCATTCATCGGATGGGACTCTGGCTCGAGATCGTCACGCTTCTAATTCCCGGTTTCAACGATTCGCCCGATGAACTCCACCGCCTCACCGAATTCCTAGCGAACATCTCTCCTGATATTCCCTGGCACGTCACTGCCTTTCACGGCGATTACAAAATGCAAAATGATGTCGCGCGCGACACTCGCTCCGATGATTTGCTGCGCGCCATCGAAATCGGCCGCGAATCCGGCCTACGCCACATTTACGCCGGAAACCTCCCCGGCCTGGTTGCGGAATGGGAAGACACGCGCTGTCCGCAGTGCGGCGAAACTTTGATTGAGCGCTACGGCTATCTGATCAAGCGCTATCTCCTGTCGCCAGATGGCCGCTGCCCCCACTGCTCCACGGCAATTCCCGGTCGCTGGTCTGCTCAATTCGAAGGCCAGATCGCCTCTCATCCTTTCTTGCCGCGCAAGAGCTCGCATTTGTTTACAATCCGGTAGGCTGACTTCGGTTGTATGTAGGAACAGCCGCCCTCGGCTGTTCGGTCGAGCGAGCTCGACTGCCTTTCGTCAGGATGAGTCGAACCCGAAGCCGTCTAAGTAAATAGTTCGGGAAGGGCACGACGTTTATCCCCAATAAAGACAAGGGCTTCAGCCCCTAGGAGAATCTACTCGACCCGCGCCACCACAATAGGCACGTCATAGATTGTCGAGTATCGGCGATATCGAACGGAGATCTTCGTGCCGGGCGCGTGGCGACTTATCTCCTCTCTCAGCTCTCCGATCGTGAACAGATAGCGGTCGTTGATCGCTAGAATTACGTCTCCTGCTTTGATTCCGGCATAGTCGGCCGGGCCGCCAGCTGTCACCGCTGTCAGCGGGACTCCGTCATGGCGAACATCAGGATTGCCGTCGCAAAATGCGCCGATAGACGCATCTTTGAATGTCTGAGAAACTATCGGACCACCTCCGGACGCCTTGGCCTCGGTGGCAGGATGAACCTCCGAAGTATTGGCAGTGCGAGAACTGGGTTCTTGTTTTGCCACAACCGAGATTGTTTCTTGTACTCCGAAGTCGTAAACGTAAGGGGCCATGCCTTCGCCGCGTGATAAATACAAAGCGTACTCGCCACGGCTGAGCATCGCTGCGGGAGCGATCCTGTAAACACCGGAACTCGCCTCGGAACGAAACAGCTGAACCTGATGTGTCAGGGAAATGCCCGAACTGCTCCGCCATGCCCGTGAGCGGCTATTTCGAATTGTCTGCGCTCAGACTTTTCCTCTAGCCGGACGAGGATCAAATCGCCAGCATTAACTCCCGCCTCTGCTTCCTGCTTGGCGGGAACGAAGTAGAAGACAGGCTGAGCGGATACAACGGTCTGTGCATGAGGCCCCAGCAGTTGAATATTTTCCTTCTGTGACTTAATTCCAACCGTTGCGTGCGATGCCAAGGCGCTGCCGCTACGCTTGAACTCAGCAATTTGGCCAATGATCTTCGAGAGACCTCCTGCTGCCTCCACGTACATCCCAGGATCGGTTGGCAGAGAAGCGGAGGGCGTTTCGCCTAGACTAGCGCTAGCTAGGGCTACTATTCCAAGCCAGAGAACAATTTTCACAAAATCACCTCATATAGCCTTTCTACAGGGCAGGTGAGTGCCGAACGTCGAGCTCTACGTTCCGCGTCATATTTCTCTCTAGGATGCTCGTGGTCAATGGCACAAAAGTGTGCAGCATGTTAAGCCCGCGGGGTTCCGCGTCCGTCGCTCAACTCAAACCAAACACTTTCGCCGCGCCTTAAGCCTGCTGAGCGGCCCACTGCGCTGTCCTGATGCGGGCTTGGGCGAGGGAAACAGGTTACAATCCGAGTCATCGATTTGACATCGTCTACACAATGCGGAAAGCCTTCATCATCGTCCCTTGCGTCCTGTGCACGGTCCTTCTCTCGTCTTGTTCTCCCCGCGACTTCCTCACGCGCCGCCTCGCCGCCGACCTCATTGCGACCTCCGGCACTTTCCGGGTGACGCAATCATTTCAGATGACCACCGGCATCGTTTCCAACGCGGATTATCTTTCCGCCGAATATCTGGCGCTCCAGCATCACGGATGGATCTCCGCCACGCAAGCCCGCTGTCCGCCCGACGTTTCTCCGCCGCCCTGCTGGGATGTCGCGCTCTCACCCGCCGGTGTGGATACGTTTCGGCCTCTCATCCCGCCCGGCGATTCCGACAAACAAGCCTTCCGCATTCCTGTCGCCCGGCGCGAACTGGTTGCCGTCACCGGCATCAGCAAGCTGGGCCGCGTAGCCGATGTCGAATTTACCTGGAGATGGATTCCCGTGAACGAAGTTGGCGCCGCCATCTACTCCAGCGATGTGCGCTATCGCTCCACCGCGACCTTTCACGCTTACGACGACGGTTGGCGAATTGTCCAAGGTACTGCGCGTCCGAGCCAACCGCTCGATCAAGCACTTAAAGATGCCGAACCCGTGCCGTAAAGCCGCGGGTCTCGATGAACCCGATCTAAAACCCCATGAAATCCAAAAACAAACTCCTGTCATTCGCGGTATTTCTCGGTTGCATACTTCTCGCCTCCGTCTTGGCATTCGCACAAAACAAACCCAAACTCACGCTCGACGAATTTTTCAATTCTGTCAGCTACACCTCCGTGGCTCTCTCTCCTGATGGCAATTCCGTTGTCATCGCCACCGAGCGCGCCGACTGGGACCAGAACATCTTTCGCCACGATCTCTGGCTTTACCGCGACGACCCGAAGCCGGGATCGCTGATCCAACTCACGCAGTCTGGTCACGACACCGAGCCCAAGTGGTCGCCCGACGGCCGCTGGATCGCCTTCCTCTCCGAACGCAAATCATCTTTCGAAAAAGATTCGGACTCGGACGATGACAAAGGCCAGCGCACGAAAGATAAGAAAAGTACGAGAGATAAAGACGAAGACAAGGGCGATGTAGCTCAGATCTATGTGATCTCCCCTTCCGGAGGCGAGGCGATCCCACTCACCTCAGGCGAGGAAGAGGTGCACACATTCTCCTGGTCCGCCGACTCTCGCACTATCTACTTCGCCACTCGCAATCCCTGGACCAAAACGCAGAAAGACGATTACAAGAAACAATGGAAGGACGTGGTACAGTACCGCACCGCCGAACGCGGCGACACCGTCTTTGCCCTGGACGTTGCCGCTGCTCTCGCAGATCGCACCGCCGCTCCCGCGAAAGAAAAAGACGCGAAAGAAAAACAAAAGACCGACGAAAAAGAACCCGATCTCACGCCCGGAGCACGCATCCTCGCAACCTCGCCGTTGCGCGTGGACGACCTGATCACCTCGCCCGATGGCAGCAAGCTAGCCTTCCTCTCCAACGCGATCAACCAGCGCCAGGAAAAAAACGAAGACGTAGAACTCTACAAACTAGATCTACCTAATATCGGCAAGGACCATGTGGCGCAGCCGCCCTCGGCTGCGACTGCCAGTGACTCGAAACCACCCGCACCACGCCAACTCACCCATAACCAGGCAGTCGAAACCCATCCGCGCTGGGCCAGCGACAGCCGCCACATTTTTTTCACCGTCGAAGTCGGAGACATCACCGGCCCCTACCGCGACCTGCAGCCTCATCTCTACTGGGTCGATTCCGACACCGGAACGGTCGAGCAGTGGAATAAAGATTTCACCGGCGAGATTGCCGGCTACGGCGCCTATGGGAACGGAGCCGTCGTGACTGCACGGCTCGGTACCGAAGTCCAAATGTATGTGGCCGACAAGCCCTCTGTCTCTCTGCGCAAGTTCGATGGCTGGCACGGAACCTACGAAAATCCTTCAACCGGATTACGCACCCTCCGCGTCGCCTTCGTTTACTCCTCGTTAACGCACCCCTCCGAGGTTTATCTCGCCGACGGACCGAACCTGTTACAAAGCGCCCATCCCATCACCGCGCTCAACAAACTCTTCACCGAGCGCGACATGCCGCAAGGCAAGCCCTACCACTGGAAGGCCGACGATGGCACCACAGTCGAAGGCATGCTGATCTACCCGCCCGGCAGCTTTGAACCAGGAAAGCCCGAGCAGAAAAATCTTCCCATGTTCACCTTCATTCACGGAGGCCCCGCCGAAGCCGACGGCGACTATTTCGAAGCCGACTGGTATAAGTGGGGCGCACTCGCCGCCACCAACGGATGGCTGGTCTTCGAGCCCAACTACCGCGGCTCCACCGGATACGGCGACAAGTTCCTCACGCAGATCGTTCCACAAATCGTTTCGCGTCCGGGCAAAGACATTCTCGAAGGCATCGACGCCCTCGTCAAAGACGGCATCGCCGACCCCAACCATCTCACCGTCGGCGGCTACAGCTACGGCGGATACATGACCAACTGGCTCATCACCCAAACCACGCACTTCAAAGCCGCCGTCACCGGAGCCGGCGCGGTCGAGCATGTCGGCAACTGGGGCAACGACGACACCACTGCCGACGACGCCTACTTCCTCGGCGGACGTCCCTGGGAAGCCCCTCAGCGCTATCACGACGAAGCCGCCATCTTCCAGATCGACAAAGTCCGCACCCCCACCCATATGGTCGCCGGCGCCGACGACATTCGCGTCGCCGTCCTCGAAGATTACCTGCTCGAGCACGCCCTCTACTCCCTCGGCATCCCCAACAAGCTGCTAATCTTCCCCGGCGAAGGCCACAGCCTCGACAAAAATCCCTGGCACGGAAAAATCAAAGTCCGCGAAGAACTGAAGTGGCTGGAAAAATACGGCGGCGTGGCGGCAGGAAATTAAGTGGAGCGGCTGACGCCATCGTCCGCTGACGCCTCCAAAATCATGTAGGAACAGCCGCCCCCGGCTGTCCGGCGGCCCAAGTTCATCGGGCCGCGGCGTTTTCGCGTGCCGCCGTCCCTGTCGTTCTTATATCGAGCGGGGATCAAGGTAACAGCGGCTTACTTCCCAGCGCTGGCCATCTTCACGCCGCGCGAAGATGCCGCATACCGCGCGATGCCTTTGTACAACGCTTCGGCGATCTGTTCGCGGTAGCCGTCGCTGCGAAGTTTCTGCTCGTCAGTGGGACTGCTGACGAAGGAAACTTCGGCAAGAATTCCCGGCATCGCGGTCTCGGTGAGGACCACGTACGAGGCCTCTTTCACGCCGCCATCGCGCAGTCCGGGATTCTGCACCGACAAAGTTCCGTAGAGCGAACGCTGCACGCTGGCGGCGAGGCGGCGCGATTGCTCGATGCGATCGTGCAGATCGACCGGCGAAAGCGCGGCCATCGCCGTGGCCTTGGCGACGGTCCCATCCTCGCGGGCCTCAACCTCTTTCGCGCTCGGCGAAGAAAAGAAGTTGGTGTAATAGGTTTCCACGCCGCGCGCCGAGGGCAGGTCGCTGTAGTTGGCGTGGACCGAGACAAATAAATCCGCCTGTGACTGGTTGGCGATGCCTGCACGCTCGTCGAGTGGAATGTAGTTATCGTCTTTCCGCGTGAGGATCACTTCCGCGCCAAGACGGCCTTCGAGGAGCTTGCCCAGCCTTTGGGCAATCTCGAGCACGACATCTTTTTCGAGCAGTCCTTTGCGGCCCACGGTGCCCAAGTCCCAGCCGCCGTGGCCGGCATCGACCACGATGCGCATCTTTGGAACGCGCGCGCGCAGCTGCAAATCTTCATGCGTGGGCGGAGGAACCACGATGGCGAACAACTTGCCGCGATCACTTTCGGTTCCCGGAAAAAGATTTACCTGTGCCTTCGGATCAACCCCTAGCTTACGAACCTGCACCACCAGCCGGTAAGGATTCGGCTCGAGGCTCACGGAAAAATTCGAGTTGCCCTTGGTTTCGAGAACCATGCGCGTAAGACCGGAAACCGGCTGCGCCACGCGAACCCGCGCCAGCAGCGCATCGCCGACCTCGATGGTTTTTCCGGCAACGTCAGGAGCGAGCGAAGTGTCGTGTAAATCAAAATAAATTCGATCGGGAGAGCTGAGCCGATGCGCCTCGTATTGCACCTGATCTTCGAGATCAAGCACAACCGTGCTGGAATCCGCCGAGGACCAATGGCGAATGCCGGTGATCCGCGGCAGCTTCGATGTTTCCTGCGGTGACACGGCTTCACTGTTCGGCTCAGTCGCGGCTGTACCGGCTGCTGCTGTGCCCGAAGCGGGTGCCGTCGGTGTATCTACGCTTGAGGATGACGTCGATGAAGAAATGGCAGACGTTGGTTGCTTTGCCACTGCGATTGGCTTTGTGACGGTTTTGTGCGCAGGTTGAAGAAGAGCTTCTCCCAGTTGCGCATTCTTCAGCTTCCACCACGCTCCCGCAGCCAGCAACGCAACCACGACGACGGCCACCAGCCAAATTCCTGGATGGTGGGCGGAAGGCGCAGGCTCGATGGCGAGCGCTTCTTCTAGTCGTTGCTCTGCGGATGTCGTCTCGGCAGATACGGTCGCGGAAGATACGATCTCTGGAGATACAAGATCTAGAGATGCGGACTGCGGGGCGGCAAGAGTTGGAAGTGGAATCACTGTTTCGGCGGCTACTTTAGACTCGGCCGCTAGAAACCCTTCGTCTTTCTTCGTTACGGCGTTCTTCGGTGAAGGTTCTTGAAGGACGACTCCCGCCTGCGCTGCAGAATTATTCTCTTCTGCTACTTCCGCCGCGGCTTCGATCGGATCCGGAGCTTTTTTCGGCGAAACTGTTTCGACCGGAATCACCGCTGCCGTGGCAACCAGTGCTGCGTCTAATTCTGCCTCTGCCGCTTCCGCCGATTCTGCAAAGCGATCTTCGTCCTCAGGCTTCAGAGCTCCAACGATCAACTCCGCCAGCAGCCCAAGGCTGGTGACATCGCTGTCGTTGAAGCCGAACGGCTCCGCCGAGAATGCCTCCAGCAATCCAATAACGCGACGCCTGCCGCACAGCGGCACGGCTACCATCGACCGCGTGCCCAGTTGCCGGCACGCATAGAGGTTGACGCGGTCGTCGGTCTCCGTGTCGTGGCAGTGGATGATCTGGGCGGTGCGGAAACATGCTCCGGAAAACGCTGAGTCGCGCTGGATGCGCGCCCCCACGTCGGGCTTGATCGCACCCGCCGATGCCCGCAAAACAATTTCGTTATTGTCAGCCAGAGCGATGCCCAATCCATCCGCACCGGTAATGGAAATGGCGCGCTCCGCAACCAGTTGCAATACTTCGTCCAATACAAATTGCTCGGAGGCATCGAACTCGGTCACGCGGCCGATGGTTTCAAATCCATCGTTCGGCACAGAGAGTGCCCGCCGCCGGCGTATCTGCTGATGCAGCGCTGAAAAAGCCAGAAGCGCCTGCAGTGCATCCCGTCGGCCTAGATGAGAGTCGCCAACTTCAAAAGCGGGGTGGGGCCGCGATGCAGCCGTGCTGCGATCATGCGGCCACGTCGGTACCCGCGCTCCGGGCAGGCTGGCGCTCATCTCGAGACTCGGTTTGGCGGGAGTTGTCGCCATCTTAAATTCGCGGCCAGACTCATCTTGCGAGTGTGGCGGTCTGCAAAAGTCCTGTCAATCCACTAGTTGGCGTAGCCGGTATCCATTGCGCCGTGCTGCTCCGAAGCAAGCCGGCGTCTGACCGGGTTTTACCTGCTTTATCAGTAAATTAGCGGGATTTCATCTCACTTGCAATGACAGGAACGTGCACATCGGGACATGATCTTACGTAAGAGCCTTGCTTTGCTGCTTATGAACCATCCCGGTTACTGACAAATCTTGTCCTTTAGAACAGCCTTGAAAGCAGCCGTGAATCGCGGCATCGTGCAAGATTTTTCCTCGCTTGAGCTCTGGCGAGTCGTACTATGTGGGTGGTCTGAAGCCGCTGCCGAGATTACTGTTCGCTTCCAAATCCAACAGAGGATGACCCCTTATGATCCATCCTAATAATCAGAACACTCGAAATATCCGCATGTTGAATGGGATATCCGCTTTGATTTTAGCGGTTCTAGTTGCTGGAGTTGTGGCCGCGCCGTGCCAGGATGTCCCTGCGAATGCTCCTTATAAGAATCCGAAGCTGCCGGTCGAAGAGCGTGTGCACGATCTTCTCGGCCGCATGACGCTCGAAGAAAAGGCAAGCATGTTGAGCGGAGCAAACTGGATGGAAAGCGTCGCGATTCCGCGGCTGGGTCTTCCGTCGATCAAAATGGCGGATGGGCCCATAGGCATCAGATCATGGCATGGACCCTCAGCAAGAACCAAGGCTGACGACGATCACTTTCGCAGCACTGCATTTCCGGCGGGAATCGCTGTTGCCGCAACGTGGGACCCGGAGGTAGCGCAAAGTGTGGGCCAGGCGATTGGCCAGGAGATGCGGGCTGTTGGCCGCAATATGATTCTCGGCCCCACGGTCAACATCCAGCGCGTGCCGCTCTGGGGACGGAACTTTGAAGGCTACGGGGAAGATCCCTATCTCGCGGCGCGCATGGGCGTGGCCTATATCAAAGGCGTGCAGAGCGAAGGTGTGATTGCCACCGTGAAGCACTTTGCAGCCAATAATCAGGAATTCGAACGCCATCGCGTAGATGAGGCCATCGACGAACGCACCCTGCAGGAGATTTATTTCCCCGCATTCAAAGCGGCCGTGCAGGAAGCCGGCGTATGGTCAGTGATGTCGGCCTATCAAAAAGTAAATGGAAGCTATTGCGCAGAGAATGCATTCCTGCTGCAGGACGTCTTGCGAAAAGAGTGGGGCTTCAAGAATCTGGTGGTCTCCGATTGGGGAAGCACCTACAGCACTGCGGGCACGGTGAATGCCGGAATGGACCTCGAGATGCCCGGCGGAGAGCAGGCCAGGACGTGGTTATTGAAGCCGGACTCAAAGAAAAACGGCAACGGCGGCGGCTGGCTGTGGCAGGAGAAAGTGCTTGCCGACGTGAAGGCAGGAAAAATCTCGACTGCAACGCTCGACGAAAATGTGAGCGGCATTTTGCGTACAATATTTGTCAGCGGAATTTTCGACCGAAGCGAGACGTTGCCGAGCGAAATCGATACGCCGGCGCAGCGTGCGGTGGCGCGCCGAGGTTCGGCGGAGAGTATCGTGCTGCTGAAAAACGCCGGGAATCTGCTTCCGCTCGATCCTTCCAAGGTTAAATCGATTGCCGTCATCGGTCCCGATGCAGCTGTTGCGCGAACCGGCGGCGGCGGCAGTTCCCGGGTGAAGTTCAAATCTGCGATCACGCCGCTCGACGGGATCAAGGAAAAAGCAGGTACCGGCATTCAGGTCAGCTATGCGATCGGCGTATCGATGCCCGGCGAGGATCCGACCAAAGATACGCCCGAATCGCGAGATCAATTGCGCAAGGAAGCTGTGGCTCTGGCTGCGAAAGCGGACGCTGCAGTCGTGCTCGTGGGAAATTCGGTTAAGGTTGAGTCTGAGGACTTCGACCGCAAGACCTTGGATTTGCCCGACGGCCAGGATGAACTGATCAAGGCTGTGGCCCAGGCAAATCGCAACACCGTCGTGATATTCAACGCGGGCGCACCGGTCAATGTGAGCCGATGGGTTAGCGATGTTCCGTCCGTTCTGGACGCTTGGTTTGGCGGGGAGGAAATGGGGCACGCGATTGCCGATGTTTTGTTTGGCGACGTAAATCCTTCGGGCAAACTGCCATTTTCTTTTATCAACGAGTTTAAAGAATCGCCCGCGTACAGAAATTATCCCGGAGAAGATCTGCACGTGAAATATGCCGAGGGGATTTACGTCGGCTATCGTTACTTCGATAAACATGGCATCACGCCGCAATTTCCGTTTGGATATGGCTTGTCTTATACGAACTTTGGCTACACTGATTTGAAGATCAAGCCGGGCAAGGGTTCTTCTGAGCGCACGTTTGAGGTGAGCCTAAAACTTCGCAACGAAGGAAAGCGCGCAGGAGCGGAAGTTGTTGAGTTGTATGTGCACGATGGGCACGCCAGCGTCGATCGCCCGGTGAAGGAGTTGAAGGGCTTCCGTCGCGTGGAGTTGGCGCCAGGCAACTCGACAACCGTGAGCTTCACGCTCGACAAGAGTGCGCTGGCTTTTTACAGCACACAGAAAAAAGAATGGGTTACGGAACCGGGAACATTCGAGGTGCAGATTGGCGCGTCGTCAGCCGACATAAGGTTGAAGGGATCGTTCGATCTTACGAACTAAGGATCTGATGAAGCAAAGACCTGACGGACTGAAACCCTTAACGGACTGCGCGAGGGAGATTTCCCTCGCTCTAGTTCGCAAAATACTGCTGAGCCAGCCACACTCGCAGAGTGTGCTGCATCTGCGACTCGATTTTCGCGAAACGAATGCCGACGTTCCCGCGGTCGTCAGACCAGGCGATTTCGACGTCGGCTTTCACGCCGCACGTGGTTCCGGGCAGCGCAAACGACACGCGCTGCAGGTCGCTGGGGTCAAATCCATTGTCCATGCGGACTTGCAGTCCGCCCTGGCTCAGATTAATCAATTGCGCCCCGACGCGCTTCTGCTTGCGGCCGCTTAAAGTTACGGGAACTTCCAGACCGGCGCGGTGGTAGCGCAAGCGTCCATCGAGAATCATGTTGCGCGCGGCGGAGAGCGTGCGCACCGCTTGCTCCACCGAAATCGGTTTATCGAAGGCGAACATTGCCCCGGTGCTTTCCATATCCGGCTTTCCCTGTACGCTGCCCATGATGACCAGCGGCACTGTGTTCAGGCGCGGAGCGTCACGCTGCAACTCGCGAAGGAATTGCCCTGTGCCATTCAGATCGCAGTCAACGATAAGCGCATCGACTTTGGATTTGTTGAGGCGGGCGAGAGCTTGTTGGGGTTCGCTTTCGACGGCAACATCCATGTGCAAGCCGCCAAGAATGCATTCCAGAACGCTGACTTCCTGCCAATCGCGCGAAACCACCATCGAGGAGAGTGTCATGTTTCCCACTCTACTCACGTGGGTAATCTCGAAGTAGATCACTAACGTAACGCCGAAAGCTTAAGAATGGGAATTCCGGTACCAGTCAACCGTCCGCTTGAGGCCATCTTCGAAATTTACTTTGGGCTTGTAGCCGAGATTCTTTTCTGCCGAAGAAATGTCGGCAAGAGAATGCTTGATATCGCCACCCCGTTCCTTGCCATAAATAGGAGAACCCGAGTACGAGGTGAGATTTTGCAGCAGCTTGAAGGTTTCGTTCAAAGTGATCCGCCGTCCCGTGGCTATGTTAAACACCTTGCCGGCCGCCTGCGCAGCGGGAGCCTTGCAGGCCAGCAGATTGGCTTCGACCGCGTTGTCGATGTAGGTGAAGTCGCGGCTCTGCTTACCATCACCGAAGATCGTCGGCTGTTTTCCACCGAGCATCATCGTGATGAACTTTGCCAGTACGCCTGAGTATGGGGATGAGGGATCCTGCCGCGGACCGAAGATATTGAAGTAGCGCAGCGCGACCGTTTCGAGGCCATAGCAGCGGTAGAACGAGATCATGTAACGCTCGCTGGCTAGCTTGGCGACGGCGTATGGCGAAATGGGGTCGGGAGTCATGCCCTCGTGCTTGGGCAGCGTGGGCGTATCGCCATAGGCAGATGACGATGCTGCGTAGACCACTCTCTTCACTTTGGCGTCGCGCGCGGCGACCAGCAGGTTCACCGTACCGTCAACGTTGGCGCGGTTGCTGCCGAGCGGGTCGAGCACAGACTTGGGCACCGACGGGATGGCTGCCTGATGCAAAACATAATCCACGCCAGCGCATGCACCCTTCATCGCGTCGAGATCGAGAAGGTCGGCCTCGCGAAAGTCAATGTGACCGAGAATTTGAGTAAGATTTTCCCGTCTGCCAGTAGAAAAGTTGTCGACTCCGCGGACCTGTTCGCCGCGTTGCAAGAGTTCTCGTGCCAGAGACGATCCGATAAAGCCGCCAATCCCCGTGATCAGGTAGAGCCCCATAGCGTTTCATCATAACGAATTCATATGAATATTGAGTGGCGCCTGCCGAGACGAACGTTCAACGACTATCGAGTGATGGTTGTGAATGTAACCCGGGGTCACTGAAGTCGAGAATGAAACTGGGATCGGGAATCTACATTTATATGCTTTGGCTCTTGCGCAGAATGCGAAGAAATTCTTCTCGAGTGAGGAGTTGACGGCCTTCGAAAAAATTTGTCATTGCCTGTATGGCCGCTCTTGCGTTGGTAATTCTGGGCATGACCTCCATCGGCAGAACGCTTGCGTTCTGCGCGGATATTCCTGGTCCTACAGTTGCCGAAGGCTGCGAGAGAGAGCGCAGCAGTTCGTGCAAGCGCGCGCGATTTTCTCCGGACATGTCGGTGAAGACAATTCCCATGCCGAGGTTCGGATAGGAAATACGCACCTCGCCGGTGGTTTCGACCCGAAAATTGTCGATCTCGATAGTGAGCGCGAGTAAAGTTCCCAGCCCGTAAGTGGTGGTTGCCTCCAGGTAGCAGCCAAGCAGACTGATATCGGTGAACGTAGCCCAGGTTGCGTCGCCGCTGGAAATTTCGCGCAGGTGCGCGCTGCCCTGGCACCGGTAGCGGCGGCTTCTGCGCTTGTCTGCGGCAGGACGGCTCTGCGTGGAGTGTACGGGATTGGGTGCCATTGCGGCCGCCGTGCCTGCGGGTGAGGCTGGCTGCTTCAAGGCAGACAGGTAGGAGGCGCCGTCGCTGGTTTCATCCGACATACTGTAGATTGGATTACCCTTTCAATTTTTGTCCGTAGGCTTGCTGGGCCTTGGCGCTGCCGTTACTTGTGTGTCTTAGTTTACGGAGCTTCGGGCGGGAAGATTTAGAGGAAGCCCAAGTCGGGGACGACGAAAGGCCTGGGCGTTTTCTTTAAGCGGAAAAGTTCAAGATTGGGACGCGAGAGCAGAAAAATTTGTCGCGGACTCCCGGATTTTATTCCACACCTGGTCGCGGCCGGCGCCGGTCTTGGCCGAGAAAGGAATGACTGGTGCGGAGGGGTATGCTTCTGCCAGGCCTTTCAGCGCATTCTGCAGTTGATTGTTCGAAAGCCGGTCGCTCTTGGTGGCGATCAGCAGAAAGTCACGGCCTGACGCATTAAGAAAATCTAAAAGCTGGCGATCGCTGTCTTGCGGAGGGACATTGACATCGACCAGCGCCATGCACAAAGCCAACGTGGGGCGTTCGTTGAGATAAGGCTCGATAAATTTAGGCCACTCTTGCGAAATCTCACGCGAAAGTTTGGCGTAGCCGTAGCCGGGCAGGTCAGCGAAAATTACCTCCGGCCGCGGTCTCCCCGGCCAGCGCACTTCAAAGAAATTAATGCTGCGAGTGCGTCCGGGCGTGGAACTGGTGCGGGCCAGCTTGGTTCCGACAAGAGTATTGATCACGCTGGACTTGCCGACATTGGAGCGCCCGAGAAAGGCAACTTCCGGCAGACTGGGAGCAGGGAAGTGGTCGGCACCGGTGGCTGAGGCCAGGAATCGTGCAAGTATCCTCATGCTCCAGTGTGCTATGGGGCGGCGGAACTTGGCAAGCGGTCGAAGACCTATGCCGACACAACGCGAGACTGCGGTTTCTTGGTAACGCTGAAATTCCGAAGACTGAAAACTACTCCGAAAATGAGCAGCATTACTCCCGCGCCGATTCCACTCCCGTATTGCAATCCTTCTCTGTGGGCCGCAGATTTCTCTTGGATCGCAGCGGCGGAATCAGCCTGCATCTGCTGCTCTAGATTCTTGATCTGAGTCTGCTCGTCAGCATTCAGCTTCGTCAGATCGGCCACCTGCTGTTGCAGCGGCGCTGACGCTAGCTGGGCCTGACGATTCGCGTAAATCTTGATCTGCTCGCCTAGCCGTTGCGCGACGGCTTGGTTGTAGTTCTTCCACAGATCGGCGCATGCGCCATTCCTGAGAATAATCACACAGGTCGGCTTCGGCGGCAGTGGAGTGAGTTGGACTGATGTTTCCGGTTGCTGTGTGAATGACAGTGACACAGCGAAGACTAGAAAGAATCCAAGCTTCTTCATAACTTAGGAACCTCTAACAATGTTTGTTACTAATTCCTAAGTGGTCCCACAAGGTCACGATGGTAACGAGCGGTGCAGACTAAGCGACAAGCGTCTGGAAATACACTGAAGAGGAAGCGACACGTTCTTCCTTGCGTCTCAGCGCACTGTTTCGCGCCGGAACTGCTTGCTCAGCGTAAGCGCCTGATGCTGATAAGACGATCCGATATTCGTACCGTAAATCTTATCCGGCCGGCGCAACAGCGGCATGTAGTTCAGCCGGCCTACTAGCTGCCCGTGCTCGATCAGGAACGGAACTTCGTGGGCGCGGACTTCGAGTACGGCGCGTGTGCCTTTGATGTCGCTCGAGCCGTAGCCGAAGCCGGGATCGAAGAATCCGGCGTAGTGAATGCGAAACTCGCCGTCGGAGGGATCGAAGGGAACCATCTCTGCGGCGTAGTCGGGAGGGACGCGAACTCTTTCGCGGGAGGCGAGGATGTAGAAGTTG
This sequence comes from uncultured Acidobacteriaceae bacterium, assembly GCA_963771965.1. Classification (GTDB taxonomy): domain Bacteria; phylum Acidobacteriota; class Terriglobia; order Terriglobales; family Acidobacteriaceae; genus Sulfotelmatobacter. The sequence goes on along the minus strand of CAVYVM010000009.1, from coordinate 469,096 downwards.
CCGGGCTCGAGAATCAGATTCTTGGCGGTGTTCTGATGGCGGACTTCCCAGAACTCTTCCGTCGCATAATGGTTGATGCGGTCAAGTTCGATGGCCGGGGCATAGCGCTTGGCTTTGTAGGCGATGATTTCGCCCGGCTCGGCGGCTTCGAGGTTGACCGTGATTCTCAGGCCGCGGTGAGTGCGGGCCTTGCTCGGGTTGTCTTCTTCGTCCATGTAGACGAGGGGTTCTTCTTGATCGAGTCCTTTGATGGTGCGGTTGCCGGCGACCGGGCTGCCTTGCACGAAGCGCAGCTGGCTTAGTCTCATGCCTGCTCGAATGGCTACGGTAAAGGTGCGGGAGACGACCTCGGCGTAGATTTTGCCTTTGTAACCCGGAGGCACGCGGTCGAATTCCGTGCCGTAATCGGTGATTAGGCGCGTGAAGATGTCGAGGCGTCCAGTGGTGCTTTTGGGATTGGCCTTGCCGGAAATATTCTCGGGCAGGCTCAACTCTTCGACCAGCGGAATGATGTAAACGCAATCTTTTTCGAAAACTGGCGCTCCGGTGAGATCGACTCGCGTCATGCGCAGTTCTTTGATCTTGGCTTCGACCGTGCTGTTCGGTCCGGGGAGAAAGCTGGCGCGTACGCGGTGCGCCATGTCTCCGAGACGCAGGTCGAGGCTGGCGGGCTGGATGTGGTCAGGGTTAATGGCAGGCGCAGCGCTGATGTTTCCGCGCGTGATCAGGTTGGCGATTTCTTGCGACGGGAGGATTCCCGTAGTGCGGGCCTGACAGCCTTCAGCGGGCAACTCCGGTCCGTTTTCGAAGGCGATCTGACTTTGGTTGGATGTGGACATTGTTGGAGTTTCCTATTGTAACGCTTCGGAGAAATCGGACGGTAGTTTGGTCAAGCTTTCGACGCGGAAACTCCCTGACGGGTCTCTCGTCACGTTGGCGTGAAAGGGGTCCTTCGACTGCGTTGCCGTACGCTATCGCGTGCGGCAACTTCGCTCAGGATGACAGCGGTTGATGGTTGGCGCAGCGCCGCTGCCTATTGGTGCGCTGCCGGACTATCCCCGGTGCTGGAGGTCAGAGGTGCGATCGGTTGTGCAGTCTCTTCCTCGTGGAGAGTGGGTAGAGGGGATTCCAGCGCAATCTGTAGCACCTGGTCCATGGTATCGACGAAGTGCAGCTTCATGGCGTTACGAAGATTTTCTGGCACTTCGGCCAGATCTTTTTCATTGTCCTTGGGCAGGATGATCTCGAACAGTCCGGCGCGATGCGCGGCCAGTAGCTTTTCTTTGAGACCGCCGATCGGCAGAACTTTGCCGCGCAGCGTGATCTCGCCAGTCATGGCAAGATCGCGCCGAACGGGAATCTTGCTGAGCGCGCTCGCGATCGCGGTCGCGATGGTAATGCCGGCGGAAGGACCATCTTTCGGAATAGCGCCCTCGGGCACATGGACGTGCAAATCGAGAGTGCGATAGAAATCGCGGGTCAGACCGAGACGGTGGGCGCGCGAGCGGACATAGGACAGCGCAGCCTGCGCCGATTCCTGCATTACGTCGCCCAGTTTGCCGGTGAGGGTAAGCTTGCCCTTGCCGTCGACAACGGTAGCTTCCGTGCTGAGGATTGAGCCGCCAACTTCGGTCCACGCGAGGCCGGTGACCAATCCCACTTCGCTCTTTTCGTGAGCCAGCGTATCGCGGAACTTGATGACGCCGAGGAAATCTGTGACGTTTTCGCCGGTCACCGCGATCGTATAGTTTTCGCCCTCTTTGACAACCTTGCGCGCGACCTTGCGGCAGACGTTGCCGATCTCGCGCTCGAGATTGCGCACTCCCGCTTCGCGGGTGTAGGCGCGGATCAGCGTAGTGATAGCATCATCGGCGAACTTGACGTTCTTTTCCGAGAGGCCCGCCTGCAGCATCTGCTTCTTGACCAGGAACTGCTTCGCGATTTCCAGCTTTTCCTGCTCGGTATACCCGTGCAGCCGCAGCACTTCCATGCGATCCTGCAGAGCGGGAGGGATGGTGTGCATCACGTTGGCCGTGGCTACGAAGAAAACCTGCGAGAGGTCATATTCCACGTCGAGGTAGTGGTCGACGAACATGAAGTTCTGCTCAGGATCGAGCACTTCGAGCAGAGCGGCCGAAGGGTCGCCACGGAAGTCCATCGACATCTTGTCGACTTCGTCGAGCATGAAGACCGGGTTCTTGGTGCCGGCCTTCTTCATCATCTGAATGATCTGGCCCGGCAAGGCTCCGATGTAGGTGCGCCGGTGGCCGCGAATTTCAGCTTCGTCGCGCACCCCGCCGAGCGACATGCGGACAAACTTACGGCCGGTCGCCTTGGCAATCGACATACCCAGCGAAGTCTTGCCGACACCCGGAGGGCCGACGAAGCAGAGAATCGATCCCTTGGGATTCTTCACTAACTGCCGCACCGCAAGAAATTCAAGGATGCGCTCTTTGATTTTTTCGAGGCCGTAGTGATCTTCGTTGAGAACTTTTTCGGCGCGGGCAATGTTGCGGATTTCCTTCGAGCGTTTCTTCCACGGCACAGCCAGCAGCCAGTCGAGGTAGTTGCGCGAAACCGTGGATTCCGCCGACATGGGCGGCATGGCTTCCAGCTTCTTTAATTCCTGCAGCGCCTTGTCCTTGACTTCCTTGGGCATTCCGGCGGATTCGACCTTCTTCTTCAGTTCGTCGAATTCGCTTTTCTCGCCGCGTCCCAGCTCTTTCTGAATAGCCTTGATCTTTTCGTTGAGGTAATACTCTTTTTGCGCCTTCTCCATCTGCCGCTTTACGCGCGACTGGATGGTCCGGTCGACGTTGAGCTTTTCGATCTCGACATCGAGCACGTCGGCGATGCGGTTGAGGCGTTCGGAAGGGTCAAAGATCTCAAGCAGTTCCTGCTTTTCTTCAATGGAAAGTTGCAAATTGGCGGCGATGATGTCGGTTAGCTTGGCCGGATCTTCCATGCGAACGGCCGAGATCATGGTCTCGTAGTTCAGGGCCTGGCACAGCTTTACATACTGCTCGAACAGCGTGGTGACGCGTTGCATGCCCGCTTCGATCTGTGCATTCATCTCTGTGGGGTAGCGAGCCACCCGCACCGAAGCCTGCATAAAGCCATCAGCGTCGGTGGCCTGGAGAAGACGACCGCGCTCGATGCCTTCAACCAGAACCTTAATATTTCCATCGGGCAGTTTGAGGCTCTGCACAATGTTAACAATCGTCCCTACCTGATAGATTTCATTGGGCTTGGGCTCGTCGATGGAGGCATCGTGTTGAGTCGCCAGAAAGATCTTTTTGTCCGCGGCCAGCGCCTCTTCAAGGGCGCGCACGCTCGACTCGCGGCCCACCACAAACGGCGTCATCATGTAAGGAAAGATGACCACGTCCCGGATGGGCATCATGGGCAACTTTCTGGTCTCGAATTTTTCTTTGGATGTGGTCACTCAATCTCCCTGGGTAATTGCTGAATGACGTGCGCGCCGCTTCCCGCGCCCTAACCCACAGTAAACAGTTTACTCCCTTTTCCGTGCTTGCTACCCGGCCTTTTCCATCATGGCCAGGCTGGCATTGCGTTTCTCAACCATTTCCCGCGTAACTTCGAACTCTTTCAGTTTCTTCTGGCTTGGCAGGTGGAACATCAGGTCAAGCATCAGCTCTTCAAGAATCATGCGCAAGCCGCGAGCGCCAACTTTGCGGGCCATGGCCTGCCGGGCAATGGCGCGGAGGGCATCATCACTGAACTTCAGGCGTACATTCTCGAACTCGAAAAGACGCTGGTATTGCTTGACAATGGCGTTCTTGGGACGAGTGAGGATTTCAATGAGGGCAAACTCGTCGAGGTCTTCCAACATTCCGACCACAGGCAGACGCCCGACGAACTCAGGAATCAGGCCAAACTTGATCAAATCCTCAGGCTGGATCTCGCTGAGCAATTCATAATTGCGCTTGCGCGACACAGCCGCGTCTTCCTTGTCCGCTTCTTCGCCGCCACGGAAGCCGAGCGACTTCTTCCCAACGCGCCGGCCAATAATTTTTTCCAGGCCGACGAACGCTCCTCCGCAGATGAAAAGGATATTCGTGGTATCCACGGGGGTGAATTCCTGGTGGGGATGCTTGCGCCCGCCCTGCGGCGGGACGTTGGCCACGGTGCCTTCCAGAATCTTCAGCAGAGCCTGCTGCACACCTTCGCCGGAAACATCGCGGGTAATCGATGGATTCTCGTCCTTGCGCCCGATCTTGTCGATTTCGTCGATGTAAATGATGCCGGTCTGGGCGCGGCTCACGTCGCCTTCGGCCGCCTGCAGCAGTTTGAGGATGATGTTCTCCACGTCCTCGCCCACGTAGCCAGCCTCGGTAAGCGTGGTAGCGTCGACGATGGCAAAGGGTACATCGAGCATGCGAGCCAGCGTTTGCGCGAGCAGCGTCTTGCCGGTTCCGGTGGGGCCGATGAGCATAATGTTTGACTTGCTCAGTTCGACGCCGTCGCCGGCAGTCTTCTGCCGGTTCATAAAGATGCGCTTGTAGTGGTTGTAAACCGCGACTGCGAGCTTTTTCTTGGTGTGCTCCTGCCCGATCACGTATTCATCCAGGAATGTCTTGACTTCCTGGGGCTTGGGCAGTTGGTTGGGAGCGGCTGCCGTAGGAGCGGCGGTACGATCGTCTTCCAGAATCGAGTTGCAGACGGCCACGCACTCATCGCAAATATAAGCGCGGGGATAGTCACTGGGCGACGAGATCAGCTTGGCCACAGCATCCTGCGACTTGTGGCAGAACGAACAACGCAAAACCTCGTCGGTTCCCGACTTGTTTTTCACTCGGCTCTACTCCTCAAAGCTCTTTCGCGGCGAGAACGGGATTCTGTGCAAACATCTCCCCGCATGCCGCCCTCGCGCTGCTTTTCCCAATTCGATACACGCGATTTTCCAAGTGCATCGAGTCCAGATTCAAGCGCGAAGGCAGATCATACCGCTTTTCCGGTCTTATAGATGATATCGTCTATGATTCCGTATTCCTTAGCCTGCTGGGCATTCATAATAAAATCGCGCTCGACATCTTTCTCCACTTTGTCGAGCTTTTGCCCCGTGTGTTTCGCTAGTAACTGGTTTGTAATCTCGCGCATGCGGAGGATTTCGCGGGCATGAATGTCGATATCGGTTGCCTGACCTGATAATCCTCCCATGGAAGGTTGATGGATCAGGATTCTCGAATTGGGCAACGCCAGCCGTTTTTTCGGTTCTCCGGCCGCGAGCAGCAAAGCAGCCATCGAGGCTGCCTGGCCAACGCACAGCGTCATGACGTCATTTTTCACGTATTGCATGGTGTCGTAAATGGCCATGCCGGCCGTGATGGAGCCGCCGGGCGAGTTGACATAGAGCTGAATGTCTTTTTCGGGATCTTCCTGGGCCAGAAACAGCATTTGCGCAATCACCAGGTTGGCGATGTTGTCGTCAATTGGCGTGCCTATGAAAATGATGTTATCGCGAAGCAGCCGGGAATAAATATCGTAGGCGCGTTCACCCCGCCCAGTCTGCTCGATGACCATTGGTACCAGCATCATTTGCGGATCGTTTGATTTCATGATTTGCCTGACCTATCTAGCTATGTCTGTCACCAGACCTGCCACACTCCACCTCGGAGTCACGCGTTTGCTGCGCTGCTCGGGGAAGGTTCGAAAGTGGTCCGCGTCTTAGTTAAGTGACTACGCGGACTGGTGATACAAAAAGTCGAGGGTCTTTTCGCTGCGGATTCTCATCCGGATTCTATCGAGGCCCCCATCCTGTGTCAAACGAGCGTGCACCGCTTCGGATGTCTGTTTTGATTGTTTCGCGAGAGCCTCCACCTCCCGGTTTACTTCCTCGTCGCTGACCTGAATTTTCTCTAAGTCGGCAATTCGTTCCAGAAGCAACGAGGACTTTACATCGTTCACCGCCTGCTCCCGCTGACCGGCGCGAAGGCGGGGCAGGTCCATTTTCTTCAGGTCTTCCATCTTCATGCCCTGCGCGGCGAGAGCGCGCAAGCCTCGCTCCAGACGCAGGTCAATCTGGCGGTCGATTAAAGACTCCGGCACTTCAAAATCGTTGCGCTTGACGAGTTCGGCAACCAGCTTGTCTTTCGCGGCATGCTCGGTATTGTGTTTCTTTTCCGCTTCCATGTTTTCGCGAAGCTGCTTGAGGACCTGGTCGAGGCTGGTGAACTCGCCCAGTTCCTTGGCGAAATCATCGTTCAGCTCAGGCAGGCTCTTTTGCTTGATGCCATTGATCTTCACCGTGTAAACAAAAGTCTTGCCTGCCAGCCGTTTGTCGGCGACGTCTTCGGGATAACTTACATCGAAGGTGCGCTCTTCGCCGGCGGAAGCGCCGGTAAGGTGCTGGGTAAACTCCGGCACCGTATTCTTGCCGCCGATCTCGATCAGCACATCATCCATGTGCACGGGATTGGCGCTGGCTTCTGCGACATCCTTGCCATCTTTCGGCTTGCCATCCATTGAGGCCTGGGCGAAGTCGCCTTCGGCAAGAGTACGTCCTTCGACCGTCGTGTAGGTTGCACGCTGCTCGCGCACATTGTTGAGCGCGTCTTCGACTTCCTGATCGGTAACGGTAATCTCCGGCTTGTCGGCGCGCAGGTCTTTGTAGCCTTCGACCTGAATCTCGGGCAGCACTTCGAAGGTTGCCTTGAAGCGGAGCGGCTCGCCGTCGTGCATGTGAAGATCGGTAATCCGTGGCTGCGAAACCGGAATCAGACCTTGCTTCTCAGCTTCCTTGCGGAAATGTTTGGGCGCGAGAGCCTCGATCACGTCGTTCTTGAGGCCGTCCCCAAAGCGCTGCTTGATGATCGAAGCCGGCACGTGCCCGGCGCGAAAGCCCGGCAGCCGCGCACTCTTCTGATAGCGCTGGATCTGCAACTCGGTTTCGCGGGTTACTTCGGCGGCGGGGATCTCGACGGAAATCTCGCGCTTGATGCTGTCTTTGCTGGGAGTTTCGTTCGTAACTTCGGTAGTTTCTGTGGGGCTCACAATTCGCCTTTCACTGCGCGCCGGAATCTAGAGGTCCGTCGAGCAAACGGACCGGACCGAATTCATACGGCGTTAACTTGAGTGTAAAGACAGAAGGAGAGCAAGGTCAAACGGTGGAAGCGGGTAGCCGACCCTCTTTAGGTCATCAGATCTGTCGTCAGCAAGGGCCGAACATCGAATGCGCTGAGGCTAGACGGTGCTCGCCCAGCCAGGAGCTTGGCTGCCGCACTACGTCTACCAGTGGGGTAATGGTGCGGAGACACAGATGAAACGCAACACACGCCTGAGCCAGGGGCAGTTCTAATCTCCCAACGATCCTACTCTGGGCGGACTTTGGTTGCAATCAACTCGGCTTGGGACCTTTCGTCGCCACCAGCACCTCCAACAAAGTGGCCGTGGTACGAACGCTTCCCGCAATTGTCATCAGTGGTTCTGACACGACCGGATTTTGCTCCGCCAATGCTTCAAGGCGCGTACTGACATTGTGGAGCTGATCGACTTCGCGCAAGATCGCTTGAAAAGGCATGGACACACCGCTCTCTTGCTAAGAAACCTAAGATGGGGGAGAACTTCAGATGGACTGGCTTAGGTCAGAAGACCTGAAAGAGGAGAAGGTGGTAACCACCTCGCCGACACTATACCACGCCAGAAGGCGGTGTGCATGCTCCGAATTGAGCGGTAATCGCTTCGCGCTCGTGACATCGTAGGAACTGTGGGCAAGAAAAGAACCAAGAAGCAATCGGCCAAAGCGACCCTCGCCGAAGTGATCAAGGAAATGGCGAAGCCTCGAGTGGCTAGTTCCGCACGAGAGCAGAGTCGCATCTTGCGAACGAAGTCCTAGTCGTGCAGAACGATGTTGAGAAGTGAGCTGTGGACTTGAAACCCACTCCCGCCGTCATAGTCGATGAAGCCTAACTTCCTGAACCTGTTCATGAAAAAACTGACCCGCGAGCGGGTTGTGCCGATCATTTCCGCCAGCATCTCCTGACTGACCTTGGGGATGACAGTCTCGGGCTTACCGTCCTTGCCGAAATGAGCCAGCAACAGCAGGATCCGGGCCAGTCTTTTTTCGCTGGAGTTGAAAAGCTGGTCGACCAAATCCTCTTCGTATCGGATGTTCCGTGTCAGCAAATAGGCCACGAACATATCGGAAAACGCGTGTTCTCGGTGAAGCACTTCCATCATCGACTTCTTGTCGATTTTCATCACGGAGCAATCGGTCATTGCCGTTGCGGAGCACAGGCGGAGCGGCTGCCCTGTAAGGCAACCTTCTCCAAAGAAATCGCCGTTGTTCAGAATGCCGATTGTGGCTTCCTTCCCGTTCTTCGACACAACGATGAGTTTTACCTTTCCTTCCTTTATGTAAAAGACAGCATCGGATGAGTCGCCTTGAGCAAAGATCGTCTTTTTCTTCGGAAACGCTACGATCTTCCTACCGCCGTTGATGGTCGAAAGGAATATTTTGGGATCAAACTTGACGAGTTTCTTACCCACTGCCACGGGTGTCATGATTGGCCCCCTCTTGAGAGCTCGGATGCGCAGAAGGACTTCTAGGAATGATGATAAATGCGCAAGAGGGCAAGAACTACATTATGTCTGCGGGCAAAATGCGATCCGCTCAGTGAATTAGAATGATTTCACCCTCGGATTCGAAAGTCAAGCCGTCCCACCTTGGGCGAGCGGGTCAGTCTCAAGTTCCACAGCCTCGCTTTATCACTCCGTCTGTGGCATGATGGCGGCCTTGCAAGATGAGACCACCTGCGAACAGCTTCGCCGTGAATCCGATGACTTGCTGAAGGCGGCGGCCGCGCTAATAGACGCTGGAACGCAAAATCCCCAAACGCAGCAGGAAGCGATAAATCAAGATTTACCTTAACTTGTCGTGGGGAATTAGCGCGCTTGCGCCACCAGGATCGAGACTGCCCCATCCGTCGCGGTTTTCGACGGATGGCACGCGGACACCGTCCTGTCCGGCGAAGTGATCTTCGACGAGGTCGGCGGGTGCGACTTAAGCTCCAGAGTCCTTCTGACGAGTAGCTTTACCCCCCGTCAATATTCCCAGCCCGACGAGCACGAGCGCGCCCACCACAATCCAGTGCGCCGGCATATGCATCAAGACTGCACCGTAGATGAGCCCGGCGATCACGATGACATAACCGATCAGATAGATTCCGAATGACATTGGACTCCTTGCCCGGTAGGAACGGAGCGTTGCGTTGCGACGAACAGCCTGCCGTTCCGCAACCTTATTTCGGAGTTGCGGCTGTGGAGGCCTGAACTGGTTGCTCGGATGCCGATTTGGAGGAGGTCCCCGCCGGCGCTGATTTGTTCGGCGGAATTTCGGTTCCGGCGGCATAGACGAGGATCTGCACCGTGCCCCATCCGGCACTCGCTCCCGCTTTTTTGCCCGCCCCCAGAGTTTTGAGCTGACTATCGTCGAATCCGAAGTTCTCGACCAGATACTCGCGCACTACCATGGCGCGGGCTTCAGTGAGCACCTGGTTTTTCTTGGTGTCGCCTTCCATGCCAGCGGATACCACGACAACGGCGAGCCCGAACTGGTTGTTCGCCAGGAACTCTCCGCCGGCGTTTAGGGATTTCTTGTTCTTCAGCTTGGCCGAATCCTGCTTGTCAAAAAGCTGCTGCGTTGAGTAGGTAAACTCCTTGGCCGGTGAGCTTGGCGGCAGGCCTTCGATCTCGTCTTTCGCCAGCTCGGCGGAATCCTCATATCCGCGGCTCTTGTAGAAACCACGCAGGAAGAAATTATGCTTCATGGCTTCCATGTTTTCCTGGAAGTCGGTAACGCCGGCCTGCGCTTGCACCATGGTGTCGCGCATGGCGCTCGTCGTCTCTTCGAGATTAGTGTAGAGCTGCTTGTCGTTCACCAGGGCGCCGGCAGTGCCCTTACCGGCATCGATCTTGGCGCTGATCGAGTTCAGGTTCGCCGTGGCCTGCGTAGCGTTCTTGATGGCTTGCTGGCTGTTATTCAAGATGCCGCTCATCTTATTGAGCATGTCTGACATTTCAAGCGGCGGCTGGCTGGCAATGGTGTCGCCATCTTTGACCCCGGCGGCTCCGGGCGATCCAATCGAAAGTGCAAGAAATTGATTGCCCAACAAACCCTCGGTTTCGATGGACGCTACGGAATCTTGCTTGATGATCTCGTGCGTCGACTGGCCCAGATCCATGACTACGGTGACTTTATCGCCCGGCTTGTGGGGCAACAGGATGTTGCGCACGGTTCCGCTATGAACGCCGCCCACCCGCACATCGCCACCAGCATCCAGGCCGACCACATTGTCGAACTGCGCCTTCAATTGGTAGGTGGAGCTGAAAAGATACTGCTTGCCCCCGATGATAAAGATGCCGACGACCAGGATCGCCAGTGTTGCCAGAATGAAAATTCCCAACCGCGCCGCTCTCGACATAGGTCTCCTACGAATGCTTTAAAAATTCCCTGACAAACTCGTCGTCACTTTGCTGAAGTTCCTCAAAGGTTCCTTCGATCACAACATTTCCTTCGTTGAGCAGGGCCAGACGATCGGCAATCGTCCTGGCGCTGTGCAGATCATGCGTCACCACGATGGACGCCACCTGACGCTCCGACTTGAGCTTGAGAACTAAGTCGTCGATTTCAGAGGAGCCGATGGGGTCGAGACCAGCGGTGGGTTCGTCGAGGAGCAGAATCTCCGGCTCTAAAGCCAGCGCACGCGCCAAGCCGATTCGCTTCTGCATGCCGCCCGAGATATCCGAAGGCATTTTCTGCGCGGCACTTTCCATACCCACTTCTGCCAGCAAAGCCGCGACCCGTTCTGCGCGCTCGGACTTCGACATCTCCTTCTTATGGTGCTGCAATGGAAAACCCACGTTCTGCTCGACTGTCAGCGAGTCATAGAGCGCGGCGTGCTGAAACAGAAAGCCCATCTTCTTTCTGATTTCGCCCATCTGGTCGAGAGCCAGGCCGGCAATATCCTGGCTGTTAATGCGAACCGATCCCGAGTCCGGCTGTTGCAGGCCGATGATGATCCGGAGCAGTACGCTCTTGCCGGTTCCGCTGCGTCCCAGCACTGCCAAGGTCTCGCCGCGCTTCACGCTCAGGCTGATTCCGTTCAAGACTTTTTGACTTCCAAAGCGCTTATGCAGGTTCTCGACGGCGAGGACTGGTACGCTGCCGTCTCCTTCGGCTTCGCCGGGCTTCTTCGCAATTTGATCGATGGTTTCCATACTTGTGCGTGCGATTATTACTGAGTCCTCATGGGAAAAATATGATGATCAGTTTCACCAGAACCACATCGGCCAGAATCACGAACAAAGAAGACAGGACGACTGAACTTGTGGCCGCACGGCCGACGCCTGCGGCACCGCCCTCGGTGCGCATTCCCTGAAAACACGCGATCAGCCCGATGATCAGCCCAAATGCCATGGTCTTAAACGTAGGCGGAAGGAAGTCGTTGAAAGTAGCGCCGTTAAAACCGTTGTTGACGAACTGATGTAACGAGAGTGGCTCCGCCAGTGCCTGCGTAACCCAGCCCATGATCACCCCGCAGCAGTCGGCGGCGAGCGTGAGCAAAGGCAGCATCAAGGTGCAAGCCAGGATGCGAGTCGCGGCGAGCAAGCGATACGGGTTTACCGCAGACGCTTCGATCGCGTCGATCTGTTCGGTGACTTTCATCGACGCAAGTTCCGCGCCAATTCCTGCGCCGACGCGGCCACTGACCACCAGTCCGGTGATAATCGGACCAGTCTCGTGGATTACGGAGAACACAATCGCGGCAGGAAGCAGGGACTTGGCCCCAAATCGCGTCAGGCTGAAACGAGCCTCCATGGACAGAACAACACCGGTGGCGGCGCCGGCCAGGGCTACCAGAGGCAGGGATTTCGAACCGATCTCGTCGAGTTGCCGGATCAATTCGCGGAATTCAAACGGCGGTGTCACCGCGGCCCGCAGCACTCGCCAGAAAAATATTCCCAGGTCGCCGAACCACTCTAGAAACTGGATGATCAGGCCGGGTGAGGAGTTCACGGGAGACTCAGATGGGATTTCCCGCCCTGCAAGAGGAGCAGGCATGGCTGCTGCGGCCGCGTTTAGCTTCGAGTCGATCACGGGTTCGAACCCGGATTTGGCGCTCCGCGAGTGTTATTGAGGTGCATGCGGGAGCGCAAGGAGTGAGGTCCACTGTAAAAAAACTCAAGAGCAACGTTGGCGCCTACATAGCCCAGCAGGGTGTAATTACCCATGCGGAGCGCGTCCTTAGCGTTGTAGCGGTCGGGATACCAGGCATAGACGGCAGTCATGGTGCCCGCATAAGGCGCGATGAGAGCTGGGAAGGAGAAGACGCGATGGCCATCTGCGCCGCGGCGCGCTGTAAGGGCGGAAATGAAGGCGTGGCCCAGCCGCGGAAACACGCCTTTGCACTCGCAGCGGTAATACAGGGTGTCTTCCTTAAAGGCTTCTGCCAGGGCATAACGCGTCGTGGTGCTGATGCCTGCGATAGCAAAGTCCGATCCAAAGCGCTTGCCATATCCTTCTGCGCCTTGCCTCCATTCCGGCGGGGTGTTGTCCGCTTGATTGATACTGGCTGCAGACCCCGCACCAACGATGGGATAGGGTCCGAACGCGTCAAAAAAGTAATTGCGCAGCTTCGTTTTCTGCGTCGGGCGCGTGTAAACGAGATCTGTTTGCGCTGCAGGTGTGCTCACAACCGAACTGGAGGAGTTTGCCGAATCGGCCAGGGATCGCCCCTGCAGCTGCGGTGTGGTTGCGACGCCGGCGAAAGCCGCCACGACGAGCAGTACTAGGCACATCTTCATAATTAAGAGTTCTCCGGTTGAACCCGCCGTCGCAAGGTTGTGGCTGACAGGAACCGTGCGCGGTTCCTGTCAGCCGGAGATCGTTTTGCTGACGGCTTGGTAAATGGAGGCTACTTGTTGTCTTCGCGAGCTTCTGCGACGTGGGACTGGTGTCCTGCTTCGGACACAGCATGCACAAATGCCTGCCCGCTGGCGGGAGTCGATGCCTTGCCCGAAAGAATGTTGCGGAACATCATGTGGTGGCCGTAGATGGCGCGAGTGGAATCGTTATCCTGCTCGATTACCGCACCTTCCAACGTGAGGCCAGCAAATGCGCCTTTCGAGCGCGAGTAGGTCAACACTTCCGTATTCAGCAAAATGTCTGTTCCGGCAGAAGTGTGACGGCCGACCGGTCCCGCTGCCACTGAACCTTCACCGGTGAGCTCGAACTTGGTGGAAAGCAGATGCTGCAGGCCGCGATCGTTCATGACCAACATGACCAAGTCCACACCTTCAACACCGATCTGCAATCCCCAGCTTCCGCCGCCAACTGAAACGAATGCGGGAGCGCTCCAGCTGGCAGCTGTGCGGCAAGTGGCCACGCCACGTCCATGCTTGCCACCAAAGATGAAGCCACCTTTGAGCAGGTTCGGCACGACGACGATACATTTTGCGCCGTTCAACACTTCCTCAGGGATGCCTTTGTCTGGGGTTGACATGATGGACTGAAGAACCTCTACGGATTTCTGCATGCGGTCAACGGTATCTTCTCGGTCCGAGCCGGCAAATGCGTAAGTTCCAACCATGCCAATCAGGCCCATCAACAACAGTGAGATTGTCTTTTTCATGAATGATTCCTTTCAGCGCTGTGAAACTAAGGAGAGAAAACTTCAGATGGGCTGACTTAGTTCAGAGGACCTGAAAGAGAGAGAAGACGTGCTCGTCTCTAGCACCATGGTCGCTCAGGCCAGCAAGGAATAGCTGGTCTGAATTGCTCACTTCCGTTTAGGCGTCAAAACCGGACCTTCGCCGCGTTTCACGACCCCCCGAAGCTTCTGCCAGATTGTGAGCAATCCTGCACAGCATCCCAGCCCCTGGCCTGTCATGGTTGACTTGCGGAAGGTGCGAAATGAGAGACGCTCCTCGACCGCTCGGGTCGATTGCCAATCTAGGCGGGACAATCTTCCTAAGGGAAGGCACATCCCAGGTAAATCAATGACGCTTCGTCGGCTCCGCGATCATTTTCGCAGAAGACTAGGGATCATCGCAGATTCCTTCTCGAGGGTAAGCGCGTCCGTTAGGCCAACAACTCAAAAGATCGTAGCGCAACGGATGTGTCCGTTCTGCAATCTGATTACACCGCGTTCGGGACGATGTTGTTTGGAGTGTGGAAAGGCGTTCGGAAATGCTTAGTAAACAAAAAAGGCAAGACTTCAATACTTGGGAACTAGCACAAGGAGAACAATATGCTTTGGACAATTTTCGTAGTACTTCTGATTCTTTGGCTTCTCGGTTTTAGTCTCCACGTGGCCGGTGGCCTGATCCACTTGCTGCTGGTGGTGGCGTTGGTGGTCTTAGTGATTAACCTTATGGGCGGCCGTCGCAGTTCAATCTGAGGGCTTGTCTGTTGGAGAGCTGAAGAGAGTTCAAACCTTCGATCTTCTTGGGGGCTGCGTTCCTACTTGTGTTGAAAAAGGGCGCGAAAGTTTAAACTCGCGACTTGCTTCACGACTCGCAGAGCTGCTTGGCCAAAGTTGTCCGGGCGGGGAACTTTGGCGGCGGCCAGCGTTCTGGCGAGATGCGTTTTGACGCACGGATGTCCCGTGGTCAGCGTGCACGGTTCCTTCGGTTTGGCCCGGCACATGGGGCAGCGGACCGATAGGATATGTCGCAGTGTGAGTTCTTCAGGTTTCACAACTACCATTATTCGACAGGACGCGTTTGATAGATGGTCAATTGTGCTCGGTTGGTGGTCTTCGGCGTCCAAAAATCGACTGAATCGGGAATCGATTGCGCTGCGATCTCAGGGTGATCGAGTATCGAGGTTAGTTACACCATCCATGCCGCTGTTCGTGAGGTCGTCTTCAGAACCGGATTGTTCCCGCCCGAATAGCGCTCCACTCTCTTGCGGAAAACGGTGCGTCCCTGCGATCAGGGGACAGTGTGTTCTGCGATTGGTGTTTTCCTTCGCGACTCTGGGCTGGCTTTACGTTCAACACAAAGTGAACAGTTGCCCACAGGAAGTGAGCGCCAGCGGACTTGGTTACCAGCGCGTCGACGGAGTTCAGAGCGCCGTCAGGCAATTCCAGATCGTCAGCCAGCATGACGATGGGAATCGTCGGCCGGACCTGCTTGATTTCATTCGCAACGCATGGACCATCCAAAAGTCCCAGGTGGTAGTCCAGCACAACTGCATCGACCGGCTGGGAGGCGAATAGGCGGAGACCATCGCGACCATTGGTTGCAGTCAGCAATCTATATCCATTCTCCTGCAATGAACGCAACTGCGTCGGGTCGCGGTGTATGCACAGGAGGGTTGGATTGGTCGCCATGCTTGTCAGTTATAAGGGAGAGATTTCCACGAGTCTGCTCAAAATTGCTCACGCAGGCGCCAGGGTGGGCACAGTATTGATTGTGTTTTCGTGGCTGGCAAAAGCGAGCGATATTGACCAGAACCCACATCCTGAAAAGCTTAAGCTGTGGCAGATGTTTTACGGTGCAAGGAACTCATGAGAAAACAATATCTTCACTTGTCCGCGTACGCTTGTGACCTGTGTGCCGGTCCGGTCATCGCGGGAGCCGTTGCAGTCCGCGAGAATGAAATATCGAAAGAGACTGGCCTCAGGCAGGTGGGAGCAATATGCCTGTCGTGCGGTCATCGGCAGAGCGGGCCAACTGAACCCGAATGTGTCCGTCATTTGTTGCCGATTGAATGGGATCCGGTCAGCGCCCGCAGGTCAGATCATCTGACGACCCTACCTGTGGAGGCGCTCAGTCGTGCAGAACCACATTGAGCAGTGAACTGTGGACCTGCAGGCCTCCATTAATAGTGAATGAAGCCCAATTTCCTGAACCGGTTCATAAAAAAGCTCACTCGCGAACGAGTCGTGCCTATCATTTCGGCCAGCGTTTCCTGATCGATCTTGGGAATACTGTTTCAGGAACGCCCTCCTTGCCGAAGTGAGCGAGCAATGTTCAATTTTGAACATCTAGACGAGTTTGGTCCCTCGTCGGTACGATTGCCCTGTCCCGAATGGCAAGTAAACGTACCCTCCGTTTCAGTCCCGCAGTTTTCCGCAAGAAATTCCATGCCGGGATGACGGTTCATGACTACCAAGATAAGGAAGTCATCTTTTCGCAGGGCGACACAGCCGATGCTGTTTTCTACGTTCAGAGCGGCACGGTGAAGCTCACGGCTGTTTCCATTCGTCGCAAGAAAGCTATAATCGCCTTCCTGCAGCGAGGCAGCTTTTTTGGCGAAGGCTGCCTGGGAGGCCAACCTCTGCGGATTTGTACGGCGAGATCAATTGGGCCGTCAAATATCATTCGCCTGCGAAAGCAGAGTACGATTCGCACGCTCGGGCGTGACCCGCAGTTTGCGGCACTTTTTGTTGAATATCTGCTCTCCCGGATTATTCGAATCGAGGAGGACCTAGTAGACCAATTCTTCAATTTCAGTGAAAGGCGACTCGCGCGAGTTCTCTTGTTGTTTGCGCAAATAACCAAGGAATCAAAACTCGAGTATCCCCTGAAAGTAAGTCAATCAACCCTAGCGGAGATGGTTGGGACCACCCGCGCAAGGGTAAGCAAATTTATGAGCGGGTTCAGGAAGAAGGGTTTCGTCAGCTACAACGGTGGCCTGCAAATAAATAGCGCACTGATCATCAACTTCCTGCAGAGCCGCCCCATGTCAGTTAAGGAACAAGCGTAGTCCGACCGATGGCGAATCGAGTCGGTCGATTCGCGCCGACCCGTTATTCGCAGTCCTACCCGGAGGCGGCTATTTGCCCGTAATCTCCGAGCCGAGATGCAGCCAGTGCATAGAGCGGAACTACCGCCCGCATGCTGGTTCCACATCCATCCGACTCTATTTCAAGCTTGCCGTTCAGCTCGTGGAGTCGCTCACGCATTCCAGCAAGACCGATTCCCGTTTCCGGACCTGCTCCACGGAGTAGGCGCAACCGTTCTGATGGTATGCCTTGCCCGAAATCTTGTACCTCTAGGATCACAGCCTCGGGTTGGTGTTGAAACCTTACGCTGGCGTCCGAAGCTTTGGAGTGGCGATGTACATTGGTCAAGCTCTCCTGCAGTACACGGAAGAGAGCGATCTCCATCCTCTTCGGCAGGCGTTCACGCGAGTTCGCGATGTCCGCCTTTACCTTAATTCCGCTCCGCTTGGCGAATCCGTCGATGTACCACTCCGCAGCACAAGCAAAGCCTACCTCATCCAACAAAGGTGGATGCAATAGGTATGTCGTCGTTCGAATTTCTTCGATGGCCTGATCAGCCAGCTGTTCAATGTCCGAAGCAGCCGCTAGCGCCGCCGAGTTTTGTTTGCAGCTCTCCTGGAGGTACGAAATGCTCATTTTCAGCGCAGCTAGGGTTTGGCCTGTGGTGTCGTGCAGGTCGCGGGCTATTTTCCGCCTCTCCTCATCCTGCACCTGAAGCAGCCGCTGCGATAGGTTTTGCAGCTCTGCCGTGCGATGCACGATTAACGATTCAAGTTCAGCGTGGGCCAGTGCTATTTGTCGGGCGTGCTTTGAAAGAATCCACATAGGTCCTCCTAGGAGCGGTGGGATGACACCAGTTTTTTCTTAGTGTCCCCTCATAATCTCCCTTTCCCGTTCCGTTGGCTGTTCACAATTGCTCATGCGGCTGCATTCGGATGAATTCCCCAGGTGAGCACTATTGATCAGAAAAAAGCAGACCTAGACGCGCGTCCCGGGAGCTTACGCAGCTCCACGCAGAAGCAAGCTGCAAGCATGCCAAAAGAGTTCCGCGAGTTAGAGGAGAAGGTGTAAGAAGCTAGGTTCACCTGCGTTGCAGTGTGCGGAACTCTAGTCGTGCAGAACCACATTGAGCAGTGAACTATGAACCTGTAGAGCGCCTTCGGCTCCTCCGGCATAGTCGATGAAGCCCATTTTGCGGAAGCGGTTCATGAAGAAGCTGACGCGAGAGCGTGTGGTGCCCACCATCGCGGCCAGGGTCTCCTGACTGATCTTCGGGACGACCGTCTCGGGAATCCCCTCTTTACCGAAATGAGCCAGTAATAAGAGGACACGGGCCAGCCGCTTCTCGCTGGAGTTGAAGAGCTGGTCGACCAGATCCTCTTCGTAACGGATATTGCGCGCCAGCAGGTACGCTACGAACATGTCGGAAAGCGCGTGTTCGCGGTGCAAGGCGTCCATCATTGCCTTCTTGTCCACGCGGAGAAGGTCGCAATCCGTCATGGCCGCAGCCGAACCCATGCGCAGAACCTGGCCTGCGAGGGCCCCCTCGCCAAAGAAATTCCGCTCGCCCACAATGGCGATAGTCGCTTCCTTACCCGCCTGCGACACGACGGTAAGCCGCACTTTGCCCTGCTGGATGTAAAAAACGGAATCCGCGTCGTCCCCTTGCGCGAAAATCGCCTGCTTTTTGGGCACAAACAGAATCTTCCTGCCATCGCCTATCGTCGCGAGGAAGATGTCGGGGTCGAATCCGCGGTTTGCATTTACGGCCGCAGACGATTTCATAGATGGGGGAATTATAAGTCTTTGCGGGGTCTGGAAGTGAGCAATTTCGCACACTATTGCGAGATTTTCAGAAGACCGGCGGCAAGTTTGCCTTACATCTCCAAGGCCGCCAGGCGGCGGTCGCGATGAGGAGAGGTGCGCGGCTGGCCCGTACTGAGTTCGCATTTTTCGCCGACTTTAGCTCCACAGGTGGGGCATCGAACGGCCAGGGTCGGATCTTTCGGCGCTTTCATAGCCGCATGATGCATCATCGTCGACTACCACACTGGTCAATTCTGACCAGTCCACGAATCAATCTTGTTCAATACTGACGAGAGGCAGGTTTTGCATCGTCGCCCGCCAGCTTGCCTCCCACCACGAAGTGTGGTCTATCGCAATCCCTTTGCTTACAAGTCAGGTACAAATGTCGCTTCCGAATACGTTGTTTTCCAAGCACACCCTGGAGGTGGTTAGCGACCATCCGAGGCTGCGGGAGGCCGTTCCTATTGTCCGCGCTCGCTCGCAACCCAAGGCGTCTCTTCCCAGCCGTATCGCGGTGATCGGCAACTATCTTCCTCGCCACTGCGGCATCGCTACGTTCACCACCGACCTGTGCGAAGCCATTGTCGCCGAGTATGGGACAGCCCGGCTGACGGCGATGCCAGTGAACGATACAAGCGAGGGCTACGACTATCCCGCGCGAGTGCGATGGGCGCTCACACAGGACGATTTGACTTCGTACCAGTCCGCGGCTGAATTTCTGAACTTCAACAACATCGACATGGTGTGTCTGCAGCATGAGTATGGAATCTTCGGAGGGCCGGCGGGAGGCCACATTCTGCATCTGTTGCGCGGCCTGAAGATGCCCTTGGTCACTACGCTGCACACGGTTCTTCGCGAACCCGATCCCGGTCAGATGGCAGTCATGCAAGAGATTGCCGAGCTGTCGGACCGCCTGATCGTGATGAGCCAGCTGTCTTCCCAGTTTCTGCAGGAAATTTTCAAGGTGCCGGGCAGCAAGATCGATATGGTTCCGCACGGCGTTTCGGATCTGCCTTTTCTCGACCCAAATTTTCACAAAGACCGATTCAGCGTGGAAGGGAAGGCGGTGCTGCTGACGTTCGGCCTGCTCTCACCGAACAAGGGAATTGAGAACGTGATCCAGGCGCTGCCGCAAATTTTGTCCAGGCATCAGAATGTGGTCTACATCGTCGCGGGTGCGACTCATCCTCACATCCTTCGTCGCGAGGGGGACAAGTATCGGGCTAGTTTGGAGGCCCTGGCAAAGGAAGTGGGAGTGGAATCGCAGGTAATCTTCCACAACCGCTTCGCCAGCCCGGAGGAAATGGCCGAGGTCATCGGCGCAGCCGACATCTATATTACTCCCTACCGCCACGAAGCGCAGGTCGTTTCCGGAACACTGGCGTATGCGCTGGGAGCTGGCAAGGCGATTATCTCGACTCCATATTGGCACGCGCTGGAGTTGCTAGATGATCGCCGGGGCGCGCTGGTCCCATTCCAAAATCCCGGCGCCATCGCGCAAAAAACAATCGAACTTCTGGACACTCCCGCGATACGCCATGCCATGCGGAAACGCGCTTATTTGTTCGCGCGCGAGATGGTCTGGAAGCGAGTGGCGCAGGGTTACATGGAGAGTTTTTCGCGGGCGCGCAGCGATCGCATGGTGTCTCCTCGAGTACAGTTCTCGGCCCACGCGAGCCGGGACCTATCGAATCAGCTGCCTGACTTAAGACTGGACCACGTCAACGCGCTGACTGACGATACCGGAATACTGCAGCACGCCATCTTCACGATTCCCAATCGCACCGAGGGATATACCACGGACGATAACGCTCGTGCGCTGATATTTACAGTGTTGCTGCAGCAACTGAAAGACAAACGACTGAGCGACGAACCGTTGCCTGGCGAGCGAGCCGCAAATTCCGAAGCCCTGAATCCCGATTGGCCCTTCCGCTATCTGGCTTTCCTCCTGCACGCATTCAACCCCGAGAAGAAGAGGTTCAGAAATTTCATGGGGTACGACCACCGCTGGATGGAAGAGCAGGGATCGGAGGATGCTCATGGGCGAGCCCTGTGGGCGCTGGGAACCGTCCTGGCTCGTTCCACGAGTCACGGATTGAGGGGCGCGGCCGGACGATTGTTCGAATTCTCGCTGCCCGCGGTTCTTGAATTCTACAGTCCTCGCGCTTGCGCCTATGCTTTGCTTGGAATTCAGGAGTACCTCCATTCCTATCCCGAGGATCGCGATGCCCAACACGTTCGATTCGCGTTGGCCAAGAGACTGCTTGATATGTATGAATCAATCCGGCGTTCCGACTGGAAGTGGTTTGAGAACGTGGTTGCCTACGGCAACGCCAGACTGCCCGAAGCCTTGATCGTCGTAGGCTCGGCCTGTGGGAACGAGGACATGGTGTCCGCTGGCTTGGAAGCGCTGGATTGGCTGATGGAAACGCAGCGTTGCGAGGCCGGCGGCCACTTTGTACCGATCGGCTCGCAGGGTTTCTATCGCCAGGATGGCGACAAGGCCCGCTTCGATCAACAGCCGGTTGAAGCCGCGGGCGCGGTTTCTGCGTGCCTGCAAGCTTACTGTGTGACCGCGGACCCCCGCTGGCGCGCGGCAGCATGGTCGGCCTTCAACTGGTTTCTTGGCGACAACGATCTACAGATTTCGCTTTATGATCCCGAAACGGGCGGCTGCCGCGACGGGCTTCATCCCGATCGCGCCAACGAAAATCAAGGTGCGGAGTCGACGCTATCGTTCTTGATGGCGCTGCTCGAAATGCGTGCGCTGCAAGAGTCTGAGGCAAAGGAGATTTCGTCTTGACCATCCCTGTAGAAACACCTGTGATCACCTTGAGTACGGGCTTCGAGCCACTTCTGGTTCGCGATCCATCGAACCCGATCCTGACCAAGAAAGACTGGCCTTACCCGATCAACAGCGTTTTTAACGCTGGGGCGACGCTGTTGGCGGATGGCTCAACTTTGCTGTTGTGCCGCGTGGAAGACCGCCGCGGACTTTCTCACCTGTGCGTGGCGCGCTCGGTCAACGGAGTCGATGGATGGCAGATCGATCGCGAGCCGACGCTGATGCCCGACCCGCAAAATTTCCCGGAAGAGATCTGGGGCATCGAAGATCCGCGGATCACTTTCGTGCCTGAACTGCAGCAGTACGTAATTACTTACACGTCCTATTCGCGCGGCGGGCCGGGTGTATCTCTGGCTCTTACCAAAGATTTCAGAACGTTCGAGCGTTATGGTGTGATCATGCCGCCCGACGACAAAGACTCGGCGCTGTTTCCGCGACGAATCGATGGGTACTGGGCGCTGATTCATCGTCCCGCAACCAACCTCGGAGCGCACATATGGATTTCCTATTCTCCCGACCTCCGCCATTGGGGCCGACACCGCCTGATGTTAGAGGCACGGCGCGGCGCCTGGTGGGATGCCAACAAGATTGGCCTTTCGCCGCCGCCCATCGAGACCTCTCGGGGATGGCTGGTCATCTACCACGGCGTTCGCCACACGCCCTCGGGCTGCTTGTATCGCTTAGGTTTGGCGCTGTTCGATCTTGGCAATCCCGCGAAGTGCCTGCTCCGCGGCGATTCGTGGATCTTTGGCCCGGAGGCGGAGTATGAAGTCCACGGCGATGTCGACGATGTCGTGTTTCCCTGCGGGTACACGATGGCTTCCGATGGCGACACACTCAACATCTATTACGGAGCAGCGGACTGTGCCATCGCTTTGGCTCGGGCCAGCGTGCGCTCTCTACTCCGCTGGCTCGATGAGAATGGAAACTGCGAGCGCCGGCAGCGCACGCAAGACTTATGAACCAGCGCCAAGTCTTAGTTTGCTGGTGAGCATTAAGTGCAATTTAATCGGCCTCACACGTCAGGCGCGCAATCTTAATATCCGCGTGTGAGCTATCTTGCTCAGACAGGAAAGTTTGTACCTGTCACTCTTTATTCTGTTGAGTGTGTCGACGGAGCCGCGACGCTGATTCGCAGCTCTCATCCTTAAGGTCGCTCTGGGTCTCTTTCTTGCCAACCCTCGGCAGCGACCACATCCAGCTAATCGGCGTTCTTCATCCGCGTGTACGCCGCGAACCTGCGACCCACACGATTCGACCCTGGAACATGCAATCAGGGCGACACTTCCAGGCGGATAAGAAGTGTCGACCCGCAAAACTTTGGCCCGTGAAACTCGGGCTCTGAACTTTAGATCATTTTGAAACAAGGTCGTTTAACCCTAGGTCGTGAAACAAGGAAGGTTCAAGATCATGCCTTTAATTCAACTCCTGGAAGTTCTCGTCGTGGTGGGCGTACTCCTGTGGCTGGTGAATCGCTTCATTCCCATGCAGTCGTCCATCAAAGGGATCCTCAACGGCGTCGTAGTGATCGCCGTGGTTCTGTGGCTCCTGAATGTTTTTGGATTGTTCCACTCCCTGTCCGGCATTCACGTCGGCAAAGGATAATCTAAGGATAAGAAGGGCGCCACTTCAAAACGCCCGAGACGCATTTTAGCGAGACGAAGCAACACAGCAATCAATCTGGCGAAGGAGTAATTGTGAAAACAAAACTGTTTTTAGCCGCTGTAATCGTCCTGAGTCTGCCCGCAGCAGCTCAGACCAATTCCGAAAGAACCGGTGATGCCGATCGTGTCGATCATGTCGAGCATATGGACAAGATGCCCGTGTTCCGCGTCACCGTCGTCAGCCGCAGCGTGCAGGCGGTCAACTACAAGCATCGCGCCGGAAACTCCAAGGTGGATTTCATTGGGACCGGCTTGATGCCCTCCGCCAATGGCGTGGCCCAAGTGAACAGCCGCCGCGGATCGATCGTGATCGACGTGGAATTTGGCGACCTGCAGAAGCCAACGACATTCGGCAATGAGTATCTCACTTACGTTTTGTGGGCGATTTCGCCAGAGGGCCGCGCTGTAAACCTGGGCGAAGTGCTAGTCGGCGACAACCATCGCAGCAAGTTGCAGGTAAGCACCGACCTCCAGGCCTTCGCACTGATCGTCACTGCGGAACCTTATTATGCGGTTCGGCAGCCCAGCAATTCGGTGATCCTCGAGAATGTGGTGCGCGACGATACGAAGGGAACCACCGAAGCGGTGAATGCCAAGTACGAACTGATGGAGCGCGGCGGCTACATTCCGACCGGTTACAAATTCGATCCGGTGGTAATGAACGCCAAGTTGCCGTTGGAGTTCTTCGAGGCGAGGAATGCGCTGCGCATCGCTCAATCCGAAGGGGCCGAACAGTACGCCAGGGCCAGCTACAAGCATGCCGTGCAGTTGATGGATCAGGCGGATGAATATGCCATACGAAAGCACGTCGACAAAAAACCACTGATCGCGATCGCCCGCGAAGCCGTGCAAACGGCGGAAGATGCGCGCGAGATCGCAGTCAAGAAGATGGACGACGTGCGTCTGGCGATGGAACGCCAGGATGCAGCCGACGCGCAGGCCAAATCGCAGGATCAGGCGGATGACGCGATGCGGCAGAAACGGCAAGCGGAGTCCGACACGGCCTCAGCCCAGGCCGCAACCGCTCAGGCGGAATCTGACACGATGCGCGCACGAGAGGCAAAGCGCCAGGCTGAATCGGATGCGGCAAATGCACAGGACGCCAGGGCTCAGGCAGAGTCCGACGCAGCCCGGGCACGCAACGATGCTACCGACGCGCAGGCTGCGAGTGCGCAATCCAGAGCTGACATGGCGAACAACCAGGCTTTATCCGCCAGCGCGCTTGCGGCGGCTCAGGCCGATGCGGACCGATCTCGCGCCGCCGCACAGCAGGCGCAGTTGAACGCGCAGCAAGCGGATACCGACAAAGCCGCCATGCGCGCGAAATTGTCCGAGCAGCTGAATTCCATTCTTCAGACTCGCGAAAGTGCGCGCGGTCTGATCGTCAGCATGTCCGACGTTCTGTTTGACACGGGGAAATTTTCCTTAAAGCCGGGAGCACGGGAGAAGCTCGCGAAAGTCGCGGGCATTCTGCTCGCCTATCCGGGACTCAACATCGAAGTCGGCGGCTATACGGATAACGTCGGCGGCGATATCATGAATCAGACTCTGTCTGAAAATCGCGCTGGCTCGGTGCGCGATTATCTCGTACAGCAAGGCGTGGCCAGCGGCTCGGTTTCATCCAAAGGCTTCGGCAATACCTTGCCGGTGGCTTCCAACGATAACTCTGCGGGCCGCCAGCAGAACCGCCGCGTCGAACTTCTCGTCTCCGGCGAGGCGATTGGCACCCCCGCGAACGCAACGACAGGAAGCTTGCGCTAAAGCAGGCTGGACGCGGGCGATCTGCCCGCGTCCACACGCAGTAATGGAGGAACAATTATGAGACTACTTTCAGCGATCGGCACAGCAGTGCTGTCACTCACCATCGTCGCTCCGGTGTATGCACAACAGGAGCAGCATGAACAGAAGGAAGAAGAGAAAGCCAAGCCTGAGGAAAAAGAAAAGAAAGCACAGCCTGAAAAGCCGGTGAAGCAAGAACAGGGCCGCGCGCAAGAAGAAAAAAACACCAGGCCGGAAGAGAAAAACGCAAAGCAAGAACAGCAACGCATGCCGCAGGCGAAGCCCGAAAAGCAGGAACAGTACGCCAACAGTCGCCGCATTCCTGACGATCGCTACAAGGCGAACTTTGGACGAGAACACAGTTTTCGAGTTAGCGAAGGCGATTACCGCAATCACCGCTTCCAATACGGCGGTTACTGGTTCGGATTTGCCGGCGCGTGGCCGAGCAACTGGCTTTACACGCAAGACGTTTATGTCATCGACATCGACGGCGTCTATTATCTGTGTAATCCGATGTACCCCGGCGTAAACGTCGCACTCAACGTGACGCTCTAGCGGTTCAAGCCGTGACGGTGCAGCCTCGCGAGAGGCTGCATCATGACGAAAACAAGATTAAGGAGCAAGAAATGCTTGGAACTATCTTGATTGTAATTTTGGTGTTAGCGCTTGTGGGCGCTCTGCCGCGATGGTCGCATAGCCGGGAGTGGGGTTACGCTCCGACCGGCGGCCTAGGGCTAGTTCTTTTCATTGTGGTCATTCTTCTTCTGCTCGGGCGCATCTAACTAAGGCGCTTAGATCATGCAGCAGTAGGCCGGGGGCTTGGCCTGCGCTTCGCCATGGCCCGACGTCCTCCCGGGCAGGCAAAATGACAAGAATGCTATCCAGCGTAAGTCATTTTCCGAACACCTGAAAGAAGAAAAACATCGCGGCCTATTGCGTCGGAAGCGCGAAGTGCAGAGTGATTCTGGCTTGCATTTCGACTTCGTTGCCATTTACGTAGCGAGTGCGGAAGCGCCATTGTTTGACGGCGGCGGTTGCGGCTTGCGCAAGAAGAGGATGCCCGCTCACCAGATCCGCACCCTGTACCAGACCATCTTTGCCAATGTGCAGGTCGAGTACGACCGGACCCTGCACTCCCTGCCGGCGAGCTTCTTCCGGGTAGTCGGGTTCGACTCGATAGAGCAAATTACCTTCAGCCAGTCCCTCTGACAGGGTAAGAACTCGTCCTGAAGACGGAGACGACGGCGGGTTGATCGCCGAGGGCGCCGGAGGTTGCGCAGGCGCCGCGGCCGGCGCTACAACAGGCGAAGAATCCGAAGACGGTGAATTTACCGGGCCAGGGGCTGCGGGCGGTGGAGTAGGAGCCGAAGCGTTAATATTCTGATCTGCGGTTGGCGACGCGCTGCTGTAGGCGGGCTTCGCTCTGCGAACCGGTTCGGAAGCGTGACGCGGCATCAATCGAAGAGCAGCCAGGGTGATCAGCAAAACGGCGCACGCCAGAACTACCACGCCGAGAGCAAACGTCACAAGGTCCAACTTACGGCCAGCAACTGGGGCCGACGGTTCGGAGGTATCGGCGCCGGACGCAATATCCGAGCTGCTGGATTCCAGTTCTGTCTGTTCAATTTCTTTCAATTGCGTGAGCGCACGCTCTGGCGTGCTCTTTGCAGCGCACAGTTCGCCAAGGTTGACATGTACCACCACGGGCGCGTTGACGTCCGCGGGTTTCGGCGGGGCGTCGACGCGCTTGTCGATTGTTTTGGACTTTTCCTCGCTCGGATGATGAGTTGCCTGATCGACGACGGGTGACGCGACGGTCTTCATTCCGATGGTTTTCGTTTCGACGGGCTTTGCTTCGGCAATTTTCACTTCGGAAGCCGACATCGGAGCTTCAGACATTTTCGGTGCTTGTTCTTTCTTTTCCTGCGCAAGCACTTCCTGCTTCGCGGCTACTGGCGCGGGCTCAGAAGCTTGAGTCTCGACCAGCATCGGAATCACAATTCGAAGGGCCTGATTGATCTTATCTCGGCGCTGTTCCTCGGTATCGAGCTGCATTGGAAGAGCGACTGTCGGAGGTTTCAATTCAGTGGTGCGTTCCTTCTCTTCGGGCCGCGGGACCAAGACGGCCGGCACGGGATCGGAGGTTTGTGCTTCGACGAGGGCTGCAATCGTGATCGGTTCTTGCTGGTGCAGATCGTCGTTGGGTTGATCGTTGAGGCGCGTGACTGTCGGAGACTCCAGCTTCGGAGACTCCTCAGCTTTCGGTATCGATATGAGGCTAGCGAGCGGGGGTTCAACAGCGGCCGAAAGCTGGACAACCGGAACCGTAGTCGACTCCTTCTGATCGAGAGGCTGATCCTCGACCTTGATTTCTACCGATGCCGCGACTGCAGGAGACTCCGATTTCGGTAATTTCTTCTCTATCTGTTTCGACACGGGCTGTTTCGATACGAGGCTGGCGCGCACGGGCTCGACGACGGCGGCAGCTACCGGAAGCGTAGTCGACTCCTTCGGTTCGAAGGGCTGATCCTTGATTTTGATCTCGACTGGCGGAGCCAATTTTGGAGTCTCTGGCTTTGGGGATTCCTGCTCTTTCTTTTTCTGCGTCGATACAAGGCTGGCGCGTGCGGGCTCAATTGCGGCGGGAAGCTCAACAACCACCGGAATCACAATCGACTCCTTTGTTGCAGGAAGCTCAACAGCCACCGGAATCGCAATTGACTGCGTCTGATCGACAGGATGATCCTTTAGTTTGATTTCTACCGGCGGAGCGACTGCCGCAAGCTCCGACTTCGGAGATTCCTTCTTTTCTTGTGTCAATACGCGCTCTGGCGATAAGAGGCCGGAGTGCGCGGGTTCAAGGGAAGCCAGAAGCTCAGCAGCTACCGGAGTCGCAATCGACACCTTGTGATCAAGAGACTGATCGTTCACTTTGATTTCTACTGGCGGAGCGACTACAGGAAATTCTAGCTGCGGAGATTGCCTCTCTTTCTGTGTCGATACGGGCTGTGTCGATGCAAGGCTGGCGCGCGCTGGTTCAACTGCGGCGGGAATCTCAGCCACGGGAGTTGTAATCGACTCCTTGCGGTCGAGAGGCTGATCCTTCGCATTAATTTCTACTGGCGGAGCGACTACAGGAAATTCTAGCTGTGGAGATTGCCTCTCTGTCTGTGTCGATGCGGTCTGTGTCGATGCGAGGCTGGTGGGCGCGGGCTCAGCCGCCGCGGGAAGCTCAACAACCGCCGGACTCTTAACCGGCTCCTTTTTATCGAGAGGTTGATCCTTCACTTTGACTTCTACCGGCGCCCCGAATGTCGTGGACTCGGGCTTCGGCGATTCCTTTTCTTTCTGTGTCAATACGGGTGGTGTCGATGCGACGCTGGCTCGTGCGGGTTCAGAGGCGGCGGGAAGCTTAGCAACCACTGGAGTCGGAATCGAATCCTTCGGATCGACAAGCCGATCTTTCACTTTGATTTCGATCGCCTGAACCAATGCCGGAGACTCTGACTTCGCCGATTCCTTTACGTCCTGCTTCAACGCGACGTTGGTCGATGAAGCAGCCACGGAAGTCTCAGACTGAACCGGCTTCTTAATTTTGGGCGCGACGATTGGCGAGACTCGTTCCCGGCCTTTGCAGATTGGGCAGACCTCAAGGTCGGCGGGGAAGTATTTGTGGCACTTGGCGCAGGGCAGGCCATAGCCCACTTGCCGTTTTGGCGCTTCTCTGGTGAGTCTCTCCACAGGGGCGGAAATCGCCTGGGTCTCCATACGCGCTAGAACTCCTTTTAATGTAAACACTTAGGCTTTGCGCGGCTGAAATGCCTGGGGGTGCACTAGGATTGGAGCCGGGACGCGGTTACTTGCGTCACAGGCCTTTCCCCGCCGTTGTATCTCTTATTAGCAGAGTTGTCCAACGGAGTCGATGGCCTCTTCGTGCCGTATGGACTTCTTACCTACCGCTTTTGGGAAGGCCTGAGCGCCAGATTTCGATCTTGCCGGCCGGAACAGGAAACCGTTTGGCAAGCCGCAGCGATGCGCCTCTGCCTAGTGGGTCAGCTTGAAAAACACATCCCACAGCGGCTAAAGCCGCGATTTGGTTTGAGCCATTCACGGCGCGGCTAAAGCCACGCCCTTTCAAGACAGATTCAAACTGATCCACTACACGTCTGTGACATGAAAAGACGGAGTGCGGCAATTTCATGTAGCTTGAGGAATGCAAGCTCGATAACAGCTCGCATTCCCCGAATGCCTCACTGGCTTACAGTTCTCAACAACGAGGTGATCGCCTGCACGCGCTGCCCGCGACTTGTGGCATATCGCGAACAAGTGGCGCGCGAAAAACGCCGCGCTTATCGCGATTGCGAGTACTGGGGGAAGCCCGTGCCCGGCTTCGGCGATGCAAAGGCGCGCGTGCTCGTCATGGGGCTGGCTCCGGGGGCGCACGGCTCCAACCGTACTGGACGCCCATTTACCGGCGATGCTTCCGGCAAGTTTATGTTTCCCGTGCTACATGAGACCGGATTCGCCAATCAACCCAACGCCACCGATCGCAACGACGGCCTCAAACTGAAAGACCTTTACATTACGGCTGCCGTCCGCTGCGCTCCTCCGGATAACAAGCCGACCCCGCAAGAGCTTGCCGAATGCTCGTATTTTCTCGACCGTGAGGTTGCAGGATTAAAAACAGTGAAGGTGGTGGTCGCATTGGGCAAGATTGGTTTCGACGCATATCTCAACTATCTGAAACGCGGAGGCTTGCTACCCAACCGTCAAACCTATCTCTTCAAACATGGCGCTAGTTACCGGTTACCCGATGGTAAGGTGTCACTCGCGTCTTACCATCCGTCGAATCAAAATACTCAGACGGGCAAGCTTACGCGAGAAATGTTTGTGGCAATTTTTAAAGAGGCGGCAAGACTAGCCGATGAGTAAATTGAGGCGCCGTCGGAGCCGGATCGTTGCACCCACCCCTCATTGGGGTCTCGCTCACAAGGCAGGGTCACGAACTGGGGCGGCGCCGATTGATTTAGGTCTCAGGTCTCAGGTGTTAGGTCTCAGGCCTCGGGTGTGAGTTCCCTCGATGTCTTGCCTAAGACCTAACACCTGACACCTAAGACCTGGACTAAAACCCCACCATAACCGGCTCCGGCTCCAGCTTCACGCCCCAAATTTCTTCGACGCGTTGCTGGATTTGTTCTTTCAGGGCGATAACCTCGCCGGCGATGGCGCCGCCGCGGTTGACGATTGCCAGAGCGTGTTTGCTCGAAATGCCGACGCGCCCGAAGCCGAATCCTTTGTTGAATCCCGAGCGCTCGACCAGCCACGCGGCCGAAACCTTTTTGCGGGTCTCGAGCGCGGGATAGCTTGGGACGGTCAACCCACGTGCGGCGGCGCGGTTTTTCAATTCTTCGTGTTCTGTTTCTGAAAGCACAGGATTCTTGAAAAAAGAACCCGCGCTCTGGCAATCCGCGTCACCTGGGACGATCAGCATCCCCTTAAGTGCGCGGATATGGCGCACCGCTTCGCGCGTCTCGGCGAGATCGGGCGTAGTTTCGCGGCCTTCGAAATGCCGCTTGAGGTCGGCATAAGCGATGTGCGGCTTGCCGCCGGGCGTGAGCGCATAAGTGACGCGAAGAACGATGAATCGTCCGCGCTCGGTCGTGTTGAAGATGCTGGCGCGATAGCTGAAGCCGCAGGCCTCGCGGCAAAGTTCGCGTACCTGGCCATCTTTCAGGTCAAGAACTTCAACGGAGGAAATCGTGTCGGCGACTTCCTGTCCGTAGGCGCCAACATTCTGTACCGGCGTGCCGCCCACGCTGCCCGGAATGCCGCTCAGGCACTCGACTCCGGCGCAGCGAGCCATGACCGCGTGGGAAACAAATCTGTCCCACGATTCACCCGCTCCCGCATCGAAAATTACGGAGCCGTTCTCGTCGTGCCCAGCGCGTTGTTCAATGCCTTGCAAAGCGACTTTCAGCACCAGCCCTGGCCAACCCGCGTCGGAGACTACAAGGTTGCTGCCACCGCCCAGAACGAAAAGAGGCAAGTCGCGGGCGCGTGCAAAAGTCAACGCCTCATGTACCTCGCCGGGGGTTGCGGCTTCCACGTAATACTTCGCCGGACCTCCGATCTTGAAAGTGGTCAGCGGCGCGAGCGGGATGTTTTCTTGCAGAAGCACGAATTTTCAATATACACAGCGCCCCGATGGGGCGCACCCGCGCGCGTGGTTACGGGAGTGTAATGGAGCGGATGATAATTTCGGACTCTTCTGCGGAGAAGGAATGCTTGCCAGTCATAAGCTTGGTTACTTTGTAGTTATAGCCACATACTTTGCGACTTGCCTGCGAGCATTAGAATTCTGTAATGTTAAGAAACAGGTAGTTTGAGAAGGCCTGCGATGCTCCGGCTCACGAATATCGAAGATGTGCGCTGCAGACTCTTGAGCGCTGCGATCGTGGTGATTGCCGTGTGTGCACTCACCGTGAGCGTGGCTACTCGGTATTGTTATGCGGGTAGTTCTTCGGCATACGCGACAACCACTTTGCATAAGCATTCGTCGCCGCAGACGGCCCGTCAGCGCCTGAGCAAAGATGCTGCGACGTGGATCCCTCCCGTGTTCTTCCCCGCCATCCTAGAAGCGGCCACCTTTTATCCTCGCGTCGCGCCAGCTGGACCTCCGATCCCCGGACTTTTTTTTGAGAAAAGTTTATACAACCGGCCTCCTCCATCCTCTGTATCTCTCATATAAAGTACTTCGCAGTTAGTTGATGACGCAGTTATCCGGCCCTGGGAACTAAATCATTTCCTTTCCGGTGGCGCACGTCATCTGTGAGCGGCCCACTAATATTTGCCGGAGCCGCACTTCACCGGAAAGCCTTGCTGAAAGGAAAAACGCATGGCCGTTAGACCTTTGGTGACGGAACAAGAGTTGGATGCTCTTCGCCAGTTCGACACCTGCATGGTGGCGAATGCAGTCGAGACATTTAACCTCAGGCTGCGCAATACCGGCTTCACCAATGCCAAGGTTCGGTGCATGTTTCCCGATGCACCGCCTATGGTTGGCTATGCCGTGACCGGTCAACTCCGCTGCGGCGAACCGCCGATGAAGGGCGGCACATTCCACGACAGCGCCGGTTTCTGGAACAGCATTCTTGAAGTTCCTGCGCCGCGCATCCTGGTTCTGCAGGATATGGACGATCCGCCGGGGCAGGGAGCGTTTCTTGGGGATGTGCACGCCGCCATCTTAAAAGCGCTGGGCTGCATCGGATATTTGACCAATGGTGCGGTGCGCGAGCTGCCGTCGATCCGTGCCTCAGGACTTCAATTGTTTGCCGGAAGTACCGCCGTGTCGCATGCCTATGCTCA
Organism: uncultured Acidobacteriaceae bacterium; assembly: GCA_963771965.1. Classification (GTDB taxonomy): domain Bacteria; phylum Acidobacteriota; class Terriglobia; order Terriglobales; family Acidobacteriaceae; genus Sulfotelmatobacter. The sequence goes on along the minus strand of CAVYVM010000009.1, from coordinate 436,883 downwards.
CATCTTTGGAGTTAGTACGCCGATCATCGTGGGCGGTATGGAAGTGCGTCCGGGAGATCTTCTGCACGGTGATCGGCACGGGGTCCTCAACATTCCGGCGGAGATCGCGACTGCGGCGCCCCAAGTGGCGTCCAGGATGCGACGGGCGGAGCAGAAGGTGATCGAGTTTTGCAGGTCCAGTTCCTTTTCGATAGCGAAGCTGAGCGAGGTTATGAAGGAGTTGGGGTAGCGACAATTCGGGATATCGCCGGCGGGACATAGCAGAGAGAGCCGGCCAAGAGGGAAGCGATGACGCAAGCTGGAAATAACACGGTGCAGCGGCACAAGAGCGGTCGACTTATTATTTGTACTCTTGTGGCGGTTGTGGTCACCGGTGTCGTCTATCTGTCGGCATGTTCGGGAGTCGCCGACAAACGGGTCGAAGCGAGTGGACCTGCGATTACCGTTGGCGTAACCAAGGTGGTGAAAAAATCTCTAGGCCGGGAAATCACTCTCTCATCTGAGCTCGTGCCGTTTCAAGAGATCGACGTGTACGCCAAGGAATCCGGCTATGTGAAGAAGCTGATGGTCGACTATGGAACTCGCGTGAAAGCCGGAGAAATCATGGCCGTTCTTGAAATTCCCGAGCTCGAGGCGCAGCTGCAGGAAGACGAAGCCGAAATCAAGAACGCGAACAATCAGGTGACGAGGGCACAGCACGAACTGCAGCGCTACCAGGCGCAGTACAACGCGCTGCATCTGCAATACACGCGCTTAAACGGAGTTTTCCAGAGCCAGCCCGGAATCGTGGCGCAACAGGAAGTGGATGATGCGCAGGGGAAGGACCTGGCTGCGTCCTCGCAAGTCGATGCCGGACAGGCCGCCCTGGAAGCCACGCAGAGCCAGCTCTCCGTAACTCGCGCAAAACTTTCTCACGACCAGAGTCTTTACGACTATTCGAAAATCACCGCACCATTTGCCGGCATCGTCACCGAGCGCTATGCAAACCTCGGGACCCTGGTGCAAGCCGGAACCGGTTCGAGCACGCAAGCTATACCGCTGGTGAAACTATCGGAGGACGATCTGTTTCGCCTGGTCATTCCGGTTCCCGAATCCTATGTTCGCTACATTCGCATCGGAGATCCGGTGAATGTTCGCGTCCCGTCGCTCAACCGGACCTTCCCGGGAAAGGTAGCACGGTTCTCGGTGGACGTGCGGTCGGATACGCGCACCATGCACACCGAAGTCGATGTGCCGAATCCGCAACGCGTTTTGTTGCCCGGTTTGTACGCCGATGCCGAACTTGAACTCGACCAGGCAGCGAACGTTCCCACTGTGCCGGTGCAGGCAGTGAGCCATGCGGGTGAAACAACGCATGTTTTCGTGGTGAATGATAACGGAGTGCTGGAAGAACGTAAGGTGCAAGTCGGAATGGAAACCAGCAGCGACGCGCAAATCGTTTCTGGATTAAGCGAAGGTGAGTTGGTTGTAGTCAGCGACCGCAGCGGCTTGAAGTCCGGACAGAAAGTTCACCCGCAACCGGTCGCAATGATGGAGTACCACGAGAGCAATACGCAGTAATGTAGCACCCGGCAGTTTGCCGGCAAAGTTCGCAGGAATGATTGGATAAGGTTTATGCCAGGGTTTTCAATTCGAAATCCTTACTTCATCAGCGTGATCTGCCTGGTGCTTCTGGTCATCGGAGTAACAAGCTTGGCGCGCATGCCGGTCGATTTGTTTCCGCCGATCAATCTGCCGGAGGTGGTGGTTGCAACTTTTTACTCCGGCATGCCGCCTGAAGACATTGAGACGGACATCACGGATCCTCTGGAGCGGTTCTTCACGCTGGCATCCGGCGTCGATCACATGGAATCGAGATCGCTGCTGGGCGTGAGCATCATCAAAGTTTACTTTCAGCCGGGAACCAGCCCCGATGCCGATGTAACCGAACTCTCCAATCTCGCGCTGGCGGACCTAAAGCGTCTTCCGCCGGGAACGTTGCCGCCGGTTGTGCTGAAATTCGACGCCTCCAGCTTGCCGGTCGCATTGGTGACGGTAAAGGGAGAGGGTCTCAACGAAACGCAGCTGCACGACTACGCGCAATTTCAGATTCGAAATCAGATTGCGGTTGTGCCGGGGGCTGAGATTCCGGGCGTGTTCGGTGGTACCTACCGACAGGTCATGGTCTACGTCGATCCATATAAATTGTCGTCGCGACAGCTCAGCTTGATGGATGTGGTAAACGCGGTCAACAGTTCCAACCTTATTCTGCCCGCGGGCGACGTGAAGATGGGGCCCTACGATTATTTCGTTTACTCCAACAGTCTCGTCGACAACATGGATCAGTTGGGCAAAGTCCCGCTAAAGATCAACGGACATTCATGGGTGACTGTCAACGATGTGGGGAAGGCGGAGGACGCCCACGGGATACAAACCAACATCGTTCGAATCGATGGCCAGCATTCCGCCTACATCCCCATCATGAAGCAGGGAGGAGACACCAACACCATCGCGGTGGTCGATGGGGTTCGCGAGCTGATTAAACATCTCTACGACATTCCCAAGCAGATGGTCACCAGCATTGTGTTTGACCAGTCTGTCTATGTCAAAGAAGCGATTGATACGGTGCTGCACGAAGGATTTTTGGGCCTGGTTTTAACCAGCCTGATGATTCTGATTTTTCTGGGAAGCTTTCGTGCAACGTCAGCCGTGCTGTTATCGATTCCGTTGTCGGCGCTGGCGGCGTTTGTAATTTTGGCGTTGATGGGCGGGACCATCAACACAATGATTCTGGGAGGCATGGCGCTGGCTTTCTCGCGCGTGATCGATAATTCAGTGATCTCACTCGAGAACATCTACCGCCATCTGGAAATGGGCGCTGCGCCCATGGTTGCCGCTGAGGTCGGCGGGTCGGAGGTGAGTCTGGCGGTATTGGCTGCCACGCTGGTGGACGTAGTCGACTTTTTCCCCGTCGTGTTTCTCTACGGCGTCGCAAAGTTCTTGTTTTCGGCATTGGCACTCGCATTCTGCTTGTCGCTGCTGGCCTCGTATGTGGTGGCGATGACGGTGATTCCTCTTTTCTGCTCGCGCTTCCTGAAGGCCGTGCCTCACGGGGCTGAGCATGAACAGAAAGACTATGAAGTTGAGCCGACCGCAGCGGCCGGCCTGTCCTGGATGGACCGGTTTAACTCCCGCTTCAACCGGATGTTCAACAAGATTCTCGATTACTACGAGTATTGGGTGAGGCGGGCAGTGCAACGCCCTGGCCTGACGGTTTTGGTTTTGAGCGGAGTTTTTGTGGCGAGCCTTGCGATCTATCCGCTGCTCGGCCTGGCGTTTTTTCCTAAGACTGACGCAGGTCAGTTCACCATCAACCTCAAGGTACCGACGGGCACGCGCATTGAAGTGACGGATCAATATGTGGCGAAAGTCGAAGACCTGATCCGGAAGGCGATGGAAGGCAACGATTTGAGACGCATCGTCTCGAATATTGGGGTGGTGCCGGATTTCTCTTCGCTCTATACGACGAATTCGGGTCCTTACACCGCGACGGTCCAGGTGCAGTTGAATCCGTCGCATCGGCTCAGCAGTTTCGAATATATGGACCGCGTGCAGCAACGAATGGCAAACCAATTTCCAGAGATTCGTACTTTCTTTTCGAGCGGTTCCATGGTTGACGCGATATTAAATACCGGCATGCCGGCCCCGATTGACGTGCAGGTGAGCAGTCCTGACCTGCATGAAATTCACAGCATCGCCGAGAACCTGGCCGCAGAGATTCGGCAGGTGCGCGGCGTGGGCCAGGTTTATATCCCGCAGGACATGAATTACCCGGCTCTGCGCCTCGACGTAGATCGTGTGCACGCGGGCGAGTTGGGACTTACGCAGAAAGATGTAGTCGATAACGTTATTACGGCGCTCAATTCCAATTACATGATCGCGCCAAATTACTGGGTCGATCGCAAGAGCGGCAACGATTATTACCTGACAGTGCAGTTCTTCGAGAAAGGCCAGGGCGCGATTCACAATCTGGCCGACCTTGGACAGATTCCCTTGCGAGATCCGGGCGCGGGGGCAGGCATCAATTGCGGCCCGGCCGGAGGGCCACGCCTCGGAAGCGGCCAGCCTGCCTGGACTTGCGCTGGAGAGGGTAGGGCGACGACGGTTCTCAACAACGTGGTGAGTGTGAAACAGGTGCAGACACCGACTGAGGTCGACCACTACCAGATTCAACGAGCCATGGATGTTTATGTAACTCCTGCGGCAGAAGACTTGGGCCGCGTGACCAGTTCGATTCGCGACATTCTCGCCAAAGAAAAGATCCCCGGCAACGTGCGAGTGAATCTGCGCGGGATGGTGCAGGGCATGGAGGCGTCATTTAAGAGCTTCGCCTTCGGCTTCCTGATTTCTTTTGTTCTGTTGTTTCTAATCCTGACTGCGCAATTCAAATCGTTCGTCGATCCTTTCCTGATCATGTTGGCGATTCCCATGGGATTCGTTGGCGTGTTGATCATCTTGCCGCTCACTCACAGTACTTTGAATGTAATGTCGCTGATGGGAGTGCTGATGCTGGTTGGCATCGCGGATTCAAACAGCATTTTGATTGTCGACTTTGCTCATAATCTGGAGAAGCAGGGGTTGTCGCCGGCGGATGCGGTTATTACCGCATGCCGCGTGCGTCTGCGGCCAATTCTGATGACCTCGCTGGCGACCATTATTGGCATGATCCCGATGGCGCTCAAGATGGGAACTGGCGCGGAGCAATATGCGCCGATGGCAAAGGCCATCATCGGAGGCCTGACTTCATCGGTGGTGCTTACCATCTTCATCGTGCCGGCGGCGTATCTCTTGGTTTACGGAAAAAAGAATCCGCAAGCCGCTGGGGCTCCGCCGACGGAGACTGCGCAATGAAAGAGACGTCAGCGGCAATGACCCGAACGATGCTTCGTGGGAACCCGGTAATTCTTGGCGCGGCATTGTTGCTGGGCGTCATTTCCATGCAAATTGGTTTTGCGCAATCGACTACCAATGAAGCGGCTTCCGTTCAGAATCTGCCCTCCGCTCCTGTGCCACAAGGAACGCAAAATCCAAAGCAGATCGTGATGCTTCCTGAGGCCCGAGTATCCCTCAACACCAGTTTTCCGCAGAGCGCCCCGCAGACGGCTGCCCCGGTCGATCCTCAAACGCAGCCTGTGCCAACGCCATCCGGCGCAATCCGTTTGACACGAACCCAAGCCGAACAACTGGCTATCAAGAACAATCCTCAGATCAGCGTTGGGCGTTTGCTTGGCTTGGCACAGCACCAGATCTACCGCGAGACGCGAGCTGCGGAACTGCCCAGCTTCAACGGTGCGATCACAGCCATCGAAGCCAATGAAGGCGCTCGCATTGGTGCAGGTTCGCTCACCGCATCCACGCTGCTGGAACATGCCGGCGCGGGGTTCACTTTAAGCCAACTCATCACCGATTTTGGGCGCACAACCAATCTGGTCTCCGCTTCCAAGCTGCAGGAGAAAGCGGGACAATCCAACGTCCTGGCGACCACCGAAGACATAATCCTTGCCACGGACCAGGCTTTCTACAATGCTCTGCAAGCGCAGGCGCTGCTTAAGGTCGCGCAGCAAACCGTGACCACTCGGCAGTCGGTCGAACATCAAATCGACGAGCTCACGAAAAATAAATTGAAATCGGGGTTGGATCTCTCCTTCGCCAAGGTGAATCTTTCCCAGGCAAAGCTCCTGCAACTGGATGCGCAGAATAATGTAGACTCGACGATTGCCTCACTCACCGCGGTATTGGGTTTCGATAAGCAAGTTCGCTATGAGTTGACCGAAGAAGATACGCAGCTCCCACCAGCGCCGACTTCCGATGTAGATGCGCTCGTCAACACGGCGCTGCAGCAGCGTCCCGATCTGCAAGCGCTCACTTACAACCAAATGGCTGCGGAAAAGTTTCACATCGCCCAACGCGACCAGCTCCTACCTACAATCAGTGCTCTCGGCATTGTGGGAGCCACCCCCGTACGGCCTGGCTGCTTTGGTGGTTGCACCAACTATTTCATTTCCAGTTGGTACGGAGCGATTGGCGTGAATGTGAACGTTCCGATTTTCAACGGCTTTCTGTTTTCGGCTCAGTCATCAGAGGCGAACCTGCGGGCGAAGGCCGCGGCGGAAAATACTCGAGACTTACACGACCGGGTTGTGCGCGACGTTCGCACCGCGTGGCTGGCCGCCAACACAGCATTTCAACGCGTCAGCGTCACGGCAGAACTCGCCAAGCAGGCAGACTTAAGCTTGAACCTCGCGCAGGGCCGCTACCAGCTTGGCCTGGGCTCGATTGTGGAGCTCAGCCAGGCGCAGTTGCAGCAGACCGATGCTGCCATCGGTTATGTGAATGCTCGATATCAGTACCGGTTGGCTCTTTCAACCCTGAATTTTGAAATCGGAGTAACGCCCTGAGTCGAACCGTAAAAGGGATTCACTCAAACGTTCGGACTTTCCTGACCTGATAATCCCAGCGCCGCCTTGAAGTTCATGACCAGAAGTAAAAAGAGTAAGCAATCAAGGTTCAGCACGCGTCAAGGACTCATGCTCTCGCTGGTCATCGGAGCTTTCGTCGCTCTTTGTTTTTGTGGTTGTGTATTACGTGTATGTTCTGCCGATGCAGAGGTCGGTGGAATAGTCGCGCGTCAGAGAGGGGATTGCAGCACGTCTCAATTGCCCTCGACCGTAACGTTATAGCTCTTGCCTTCCCAACGACTCTCCCGCGGCCAATAAAAGGTGAAATCGACTTTACTGCCAGGAGGCAACGATGCCGTCGGAAGATCGAGGATGTAGGTCCCGAATCCGGTGTCGCGCGTGTTGGTATCCTGCGAACTCTTCCAGTCGTCGATGCTCCAGTGCACCATCGCGGGATTCAGTAACACGAGGCGGAGCTTCTTGTAGCGCGGCACGGAACGAGTCTTATTGTTAAATCTCCAGCCGAATATTTGCCGCGTAGGTTTTTCCACCAGGTAGCGCTGCGCGGTTTGCGGAGGCTGATCGAAAATCTTGCCGTCGCGGAGTGAGCGGCGCAATTTTACATACTCGGAGTGCGCCCAGACTAAGGGGCATGCCGAGCCTGTAGGCTTGCCGCGAAACAACTCGAGGGCGGGAATATCGTCAGCATCCCAAACTTGCTCAGGCAGTAAACGTCCGTGGCCAGCGGTGCTGCTCTCAATCATCGAAAGCAAGGCCTCGGCCTCGCGGCGGCGTCCTGCAGCCAGTTCGTAGTGAGCCCGCTCTCCGGCGAGTAGCGGCCACGGGCGGCCGATACCGGTGCCGTCAAACGGGGAGCCGTCTTTGTGCTCGCCGTAGCCATCGCCGTTATAGCGGTACCAACATGGGCCTTGTGGAAGTTGTACGCGTAGAAGAGCATCGATGACGCGGATCGTATTGAGAATTCGAGGGTCGTCATGGGCGCGCAGGCCGAACCTCACCAGCGCCAGCGAGTCGGGGCTGACGATTTGAAAGGCGCGTCCCATATCGCCGCCCGGCGGACGATTCTTGATGGGAACGAAGCCTTGCGTCGGAGAGGCTGCGCCATCGCTCTGCGGCGGAGAGATGCGCACGTAGTATCCTTCCACCCCAATCTGCTGCGCAAGATCGCCGCCCGTGGCGTATACCCAGCGCTCGATGTTGTCATTCCATGCATCTGCGGCGTCGCGGAGCAGCGTGGCGCCTTCGGCATGACCGGTGAGTTCGGCGATGTCGGCCGCGGCCAAAAGCGCCGAAATCTCCGCTCCCAGAGTGAATGGTGAATACCCCCCGTCTTCCTCCCAGCGATCCTGTTGCGTTACCGGCCCGTTGCGCAGGATAAACCCTGCCGCGTTCCGTACCATGGGCCACCAGCGCTCCAATTTGCCCAGGCCCGGCGCAGCTTCGCGCCGCAGCAGGTCGAGCAAAAGAATAGGGAACGCAGTTTCATCCATCTGCACGCCGCTCCAGTAAGGCCGGCCATCGAGCCACAGATTCTGTGCCCAGTTGCCATCGGCTTCCTGCGTGGCCTCCAGATAACGAAGAACCCTAACCGCGTCATTCGACGCGCCCGCGGCCAGCAGCGCCCCTGCAGTCTCCACCAGATCGCGCGGCCACACAAGATGATAGCCGCCGAGATCTTCGTCACCTTTATTGAATCCCCAGGGTATTGACAGGCTGGCGATGATCCCGCCCAGAAAATCTTTAGACTCGTGCGTGCGCAAAACCGCCATCGAGGCGCGGTAGAGATCGTGCTCACGCGGCGGCTCATCGAGTTTCAGCAAAGTGTTCTGCCAGTTCTTCCAGTGGAAGACATAATGCTCGCGAAGCTCACTGTAATCTTCGAAGAGAGTGGACCGGGCTTGCTGTCCCGCCTCAATCGAATTTCCGCCGAAGCCGAGGACGAGCACGAACTCTCCCTTGCAGGCGGCGAGATCGATCTCTCCCGTGCAGGCGAGGTTGCCATTCTCCGCGCGCTGATACTCCCATTGCATCTGAAAGTGGGCCGACAAGTCCTGCCAGCCGTCGGACGCGCCAACGTATCCCACCGACATCTTCTTCCAGGGCACCGAACAAGCCAGCGCGAGTGCGGTGCCATTGTTCTCGGCAAAGAACATGGGCACGCCTTTGTAGTCGCCCGCCCACCCAGTATTCCCGTACCCGCAATTAGCCAGGTGCGGCGACAGCAGCGCGTAAAGGCGATAATCGGAGATTTGACCCTGCAGCGCTTCAAAGCGAACCTTTTGCAGCACGACGTTGCGGTAGGGATCAGTGAGAACCTCTTTAATGATGCGGTAACGCCCGCCGATTTCTGAGTTAATCAGGTTGTAACCGGGGATTCCCGGCTCGAAAGGCTGTAGCTCGAAAGTGCAGTGCCGCTTCTCCTCGGAAAAGAAATCAGTTCCGTTGGTGACCATTAACCCGAAGTCGCGAGTGCACGCCTGATCGACCCGGGGAAAGTACACTTCGTTCAAGATTCCGTGGCTCAGCGTGAACCAGACTTTGCTGTGCTGGTTCAGAGCCGTTCCAATGCCGGTCTTTGCGCTGGAGGTCCATCGCGGTGGGATGCCCGGCCAGCCGGGGGCGTAACGTATCGGCGAATCGCTCATGACATATCGTCCTACATGTGCAGACGGCCAGACTGGTATCAGCGGTCCGATTCAGTGCGGCTTGTTACCTGAAGGGATCGTAATGAAAAAGACGCGTTAGTTCGGGTTAAGATTCACTTCCTGAAGCGGCGCATCTTTTTGCAAATATTTGACAAGAATGCTTTGGCCGTCGTGGCCACTAGCGGCATCGAACCATCAAGCGCGAAAGTGACCACTGAAAGTAAAGTAATGGTGCGCTTCGGCGGAAAGTGACGACAATAGGACACGATCTAAGCGCATGCCAGCCACCGCCAATTCGAAAGCCATGTTAAGCCTCGTTATGGTATCAGCCCTTTGCCTTAGCGTTGCTTGGAGCGAAACGGCACACGCCGCTACGCCGGCTGATGCCATTGTGAGCACTGAGCTTGAGCACGGCTTTATGGGTCTTTACAACCTGGATTTTAACGGCGCACAGGAAGATTTCTCGGTCTGGCAGACCCAACATCCGGACGACCCGGTTGGTCCGGTCAGCGAGGCCGCGGGCTGTCTTTTCTCCGAGTTCAACCGTCTGGGCGTGCTGGAGCAGCAATTCTATGAGAACAACGCATCTTTTAACGCTCGTCCAAAGCTGACGGCAGATCCTGCGGTGCACAGCCGCTTTGAGGGTGCGCTCGATCGCACTCAAACGCTGGCGCGCGCCCGCCTGAGCAAGAACCCGAAGGATCAGGACGCTCTGTTCGCGATGACCCTGGCGTCCGGACTGGAGGCGGACTATGCCGCCCTGATCGAAAAGAAAAACCTTTCTTCGTTGCACTACACCAAAGAGGCCTCAAGCTGGGCCCAGCAACTGCTGGCAATCTGTGACCATTGTTCCGACGTGCTGGTAGCCACGGGATTCAGCAAATACATCATCGGCAGCATGTCCACGCCGGTGCGCTGGCTGCTTCGCATGGATGGCGTGTCAGGTGACAAGCAAGCCGGCATCGCCGACCTGCAGATGACCGCGCAGCACGGTCATTATCTGGCGCCATTCGCTCGCGTACTTTTGGCAATTGCTTACGTGCGTGACAAGGACAAGCCCCGCGCCCTCGAATTGCTAACGTCACTGCGGGAACAGTTCCCGTCCAATACGCTGTTCCCCCTCGAGATCGCACATCTACAGTCCGCGCGTTGAGCATCACCGCCAGAAGCCTTGCTCTCGACTAACCACTTTTCCTGCTATCGTTTCTCCGTCCCACTCTCGCGACCCATTCACAAGAAATTTACTGGTTTGTAACCGTCTTGTAACACTGGGCCGATAGAACCGAGGGTACAAATCCAGAGGAGGAATCACCAAGCGATGCGCAGACTCACGCCGCTTTTGCTGTGCGCTCTTTTTGCACTGCCCGTTGTGGGCCAGACGACGTTGAATGGAGCGGGTGCTACCTTCCCCAATCCCATGTATTCCAAGTGGTTCAGCGAATACCACAAACTGCACTCCGATGTGCAAATGAACTACCAGCCCATCGGCAGCGGCGGCGGCATTCATCAAGTGATCGTCGGAACCGTCGACTTCGGCGCCAGTGATATGCCCATGACCGACGATCAGCTCAAAGAAGCAAAGTTCAAAGTGCTCAATATTCCTACGGTGTTGGGCGCGGTGGTCCCCGCCTACAACATTCCCGGTGTGACCGGGGAGGTGAAGTTCACTCCGGAAGCCCTCGCCGGAATTTTCCTCGGAACGATTTCGAAGTGGAATGACAAAGCCATAACCGGCTCCAACCCCGGCGTGAATTTTCCGGACCAGGAAATCATCGTCGTGCATCGCTCCGATGGCAGTGGAACCAGTTTTATCTGGACCGACTATCTATCGAAGATTAGCGGTGATTGGAAGAGCCAGGTAGGCAGCGGAACCTCCGTGAAGTGGCCGAAAGGCTTGGGTGGAAAGGGCAACGAAGGTGTTGCTGGATCGGTGCGGCAACTAAAAGGAGCGATCGGCTACGTCGAATTGATCTACGCGGTGCAAAACAATATTTCCTTCGGCAGCGTCAAGAATTCCTCCGGCAACTTCTTAAAGGCCTCTCTGGAAGGAGTCACGGCTGCGGCGGCTTCAGCTCCCAAAATGCCCGCCGACTTTCGCGTCTCCATCACCAACGCTCCGGGTAAAGATGCCTATCCAATTTCCAGCTTTACCTGGCTGTTGATTCCAGCGGAGTCCAAGGATCCGGCCAAAGGAAAAATCCTGTCGGACTTCCTGAACTGGATGGTTACGGACGGGCAAAAAATGACCTCTGCCCTCAGCTACGCCCCGCTGCCGGACAATGTTGCCCAAAAGGTGAAGGAAGCAATTAAGGAAGTCAAGTAAAGGGGCTCGAGGGGAGCCCCAAATTCATTCCAGTTAGAAAATGGAGAGTGTAATGAACTCTATAGGGAAGTGGTGCGCGGTTTTATTTTTGGCGACAACTCTGGTAGCGCAAACCAGCGCGCCGCTTAAGCCCAAGAAGCCGAGACCTGCGGCTACTGTGACCGCAGCCGATGTGCAGGCTTTGAAGGACGCAATTGCCTCGCAACAAGCTGCGTTGGCGGCACAACACCAGGAGATCGAAGCGCTACGCGACGAACTGCACCGCAAAGATCAAGCTGTGCAGCAGGTGCTAACCGCTGCCACCGACGCCGTCACCAAGGCCGACGCTGCCCAGTCAACGGCCAGCCAGCAGCAGCAGACAGTGACTGAGTTGAAGAGCGATGTCACCGATATCAAGAGCAACATTACCAATACTGCTCTGTCTTTGCAGGAAACGCAGAAGAACGTCACCGAGATGGTACAGAGTCCGGCGGCCCTGCATTTCAAGGGCATCACGATTACCCCGGGGGGCTTTCTGGCGGCTGAATTTGTGCGCCGCTCGCGTGCGCTCGGCGCCGATATCAATACACCATTCAACTCCCTGACCATGCCCGGCGCGACGCAGAGCACGCTGTCAGAATTCTTCGGTTCGGGTCGTCAATCGCGCCTCTCCATGCTGGCGGAAGGGAAGTTAAGCAACGTCAAGTTGTCGGGTTATGTGGAAGCTGACTTTCTCTCGGCAGGCGTCACTTCGAACAACAACCAGAGCAACAGCTATACCCTCCGGCAGCGGCAGGCCTGGGGGCAAGCGGCCTTCACGAACGGTTGGACCTTTACTGGCGGCCAGATGTGGAGTCTCATCGCCGAAACCAAACACGGCATGGACAATCGCACGGAAGCCGTGCCCATGACTATCGATCCGCAGTATACCGCCGGCTTCAGTTGGGCGCGGCAATACGGCATTCGTCTCACCAAGGATTTCGGCGATAAGGCCTGGTTCGGGGTTTCCATGGAAAATGCGCAGGCTACGATCACGACTCATGGAAACGCCGCCAACTGGGTTGTGGGCTCGCTCGGTGCCAGCGGCGGTCTTTACAATGCCTTCAATGCGAATTATTCCTTCAACCCATCGCCGGACATCATTGCGAAGGCGGTCTTTGAGCCCGGCTATGGCCATTACGAAGTCTATGGCATTTACAGCCGCTTCCGTGACCGGGCCTACCCGTGCGTCGAGAATTTTGCCAACCCGGCCTGTGGCGCTGGTCTGACTGCGGCGAGTCCTGCTCTCGCCTTCAATAATTCGAGAGATGGCGGCGGCGTGGGTGCCAACGCTCGCTGGTCCTTCTACCAGAAACATCTCGACTTCGGCATTCACGGCCTCACTGGACGGGGCATTGGCCGCTACGGCACAAGTGGACTTCCCGATGCTGCGGTCCACGCCGATGGAACTCTCGATCTGGTTCGTTCCTATCAGGGGCTTGCAACCCTCGAGTGGCACGGACCAAAGCTCGATGTCTACCTGAACGGAGGCGGCGAGTACGCCGGCCGCACCGACGACTTCGATCCAATTTCCGGCAAGTTTGTCGGCTACGGGTTGCCGTTCTTTTCGAATAAAGGCTGTTACTCCGAAACGGTCCCGGGATCTACGACAACCTCAGGAACCGGCCAGACCCTTGGATTTCTTCCCGGTAGCTTGGCGAATTGCACGGCTGACACTCGCATCGTGCTCGAGGGTACGGTGGGTTTCTGGTATCGCTTCTACAACGGTCCCAAAGGTCGCTTCCAGTGGGGTCCGCAGTTTTCTTACGTAGAACGCGACACTTGGTCGGGAACCGGCTTTACGCCGGGAGTGGGCGTATCGCCCCATGGCTTGGACGGGATGATCTTTACGTCGTTCCGTTATTACCTGCCATAGTACGTGCCGGAGCGATGGTTGCGGGCGAATCGGAAGGCGAAGTCAGAATGCAGAAACATAAGAGTGCAGAATGCAGAATAATGGCCGTTGTCGGTCTTAGTTGCTTTCTGCATTCTAGCTTTTGTCCCTGACGCTCGATTCCTTCAGGTTTTGCGGCAATTGTGCAACGATTTGCCCATTCTGATTCGCCTCTCTGCGCTGCCGCGCGGGATGCTTTATACTAGCTGTTCGCAGATGTTCCGCCGGCCGCTTCTTAGGGAAATGCGGCTCGGCGTTCTCGGGATGAAGTGCGGACCGGTACAAGTTCCCCGTCGGCAAGGAAAATCGCAGAATGAAGGCGTAGTACCCTCGCGCAATGGCACGGCTTTCGCTGGACAATCCACAGTATTTTCTCAACCGCGACACCTCATGGATAGCGTTCAACTGGCGTGTGCTCGAAGAGTCGGAGGATGCCGGCAACCCGCTGCTGGAGCGCCTGAAGTTTCTCGCGATTTCTGCCAGCAACATGGATGAGTTTTTTGAGATTCGCGTTGCCGCCATGATGCAGCAGATTGAGGATGGCTATAACGAGGCTGGTCCCGATGGCCTCACGCTCACCGAAAAGCGTGACATTCTTTCTCGTCTTACCCATACCTTCGTCGACGATCAATACGAATGCTGGAATACTCTGCGCCCTGCGCTGGCCGAGCATGGCATTCGCGTCCTCAGTTTGCACGAACTCGACGCCGAGGCTCGCCGGTTCGTAGACCAATACTGCGAGAAAGAACTCGATCCCCTGCTCACTCCGGTGACGGTCGATCCATCGCACCCCTTTCCGCGAGTGATCAACAAGGCGCTCTGTCTCGGTTTTCTTTTACGTCGGCGGCGCCGTTCGGCACTCGTTTATACGGGCGTGGTATCGGTGCCTCGCGCTCTGCCTCGCCTCGTCCGTTTACCTTCGGACACGACTACGGATTTTATTTTTCTTGCCGACCTGGTCGCTCATCACGCCCAGAATATGTATCACGGCTACGATATTGTTTCTTCCGCTCCATTCCGTGTCACCCGCAACAGCAATCTCTATCTGCAGGAAGAAGAAGCGCGGAACCTGCTCGAATCAGTGCGCGCCGAGCTGCACAACCGGCGCAAGGGCGATGCGGTTCGCATGGAGATCGAAGCCGACGCCGATCCCGAAATCATCGAGCGCCTCCGAACGGTTTTCGAACTCGATCCTTGGCAAGTTTTTCCGGTGAATGGTCCGGTAAATCTTTCGCGGCTGTTCAATGTCTACGAGCAGACGCCCCGCCCCGATCTCAAGTTCCGTTCTTTTGCTCCACGCGAGTTGCGCCTTACCGCCAAGTCTCAGAACTTATTCGAGGAACTTCGCCGGCATGACGTCTTGCTGCATCATCCCTACGATTCGTATGACGCCGTCATCTCGTTTATCGAATCGGCTGCGGAAGACGATGCGGTGCTTTCGATTAAGCAGACTCTCTACCGCACCAACGAGCATTCGTTGATCGTTCCTTCACTCATCGATGCCGCCTCGCGAAAAGAAGTCACAGCGGTGGTCGAGTTGAAGGCGCGCTTCGACGAGGCCCACAACATCCGCTGGGCGCGCGATTTGGAAGATGCTGGCGTGCAGGTGTTTCACGGACTGGTCGGTCTGAAAACGCACTGCAAACTTTCTCTGCTGGTGCGCCGCGATCCCGATGGGGTGCGCAGCTACGCGCACATCGGAACCGGCAACTACAACGCCACCACTGCGCGAATCTACACCGATCTTAGTTTGTTTACCGCGAATCCGGAGATCACACGGGCCGTGCACGACGTTTTCAGTTTTCTCACCGCGTATGCCGAGAATCCCAGCTACGACCCGCTCTTGGTCGCTCCCCTCGATCTTGCGGAAAAAACGATTGCCCTCATCGACCGCGAAGCGGAGCACGCTCGCCAGGGCCGCCCCGGGCGAATCATTGCGAAGATGAACGCCCTGCTCGATAAGAATGTGGTGCAGGCTTTGTATCGCGCCTCGCAGGCCGGCGCCGAGATCGATCTGATTGTGCGCGGCATCTGTGCGTTGCGTCCGGGCGTGCGCGGCCTGAGTGACCGCATCCGCGTGCGCAGCATCGTGGGCCGATTCCTTGAACACAGCCGCATCTATTATTTCGGCAATGGAGGGGAAGAAGAAATCTACATCGGCAGCGCCGACTGGATGCCGCGCAACCTCTACGAGCGGGTTGAAGTGCTGGTTCCGTTGCGCGACGAATTTCTGCGCGAGCGGGTGCGCCGCGAGATTCTGGATGCCTACCTTGCCGATAACCGCAAGGCTCGCATCTTGCTGCGGGATGCCATCTATATTCGCGCCTGGCAGCCGATGCACGGCAAACGCAATCGCAGACCGCCGACGGGCGCCGCCGCGTTCAGCGCTCAGGATTATCTGATCGGGGTAGCCGAAGGCAAGGAGCCCGCCGGGTTTGCGCCGCCGCCCATGCCTTCGAGGAAACGCAAAGCTCCAGCCGGAAGAGAAAGATAACCAAGAAAATTCGCCATGATCCTATATTTCTTGCGTCACGCCAGCGCCGGCGAACCCTTCGTCAATCCGAAGAAAGACGAAAAACGTGCGCTTGATAAAGAAGGGATCGAGCAGTGCGGTTTTGTAGGCCGCGCTCTGGCCGCGGTCGAAGCCCAGGTCGATCTCATCATTTCCAGTCCGCTGAAGCGCGCTACGCAGACTGCGTCGTTAGTTGGCAACGAAATGGGCTACGAAGGAAAACTGCAGATTGAAGCCGCGTTGCGTCCGGGCGCCAGCTTCGCCGACTTCCGCCGTCTGCTTGAAAAATATGCGGGCCAGGAATCGATCATGGTAGTTGGACACAATCCCAATCTCAGCCAGTTCCTGGGAACAGTAATCAGCGAATCGGGCTGCGAAGCCTCCGTAGAATTGAAGAAGGGCGCTGTAGCCCGCGTGGACATGCGACGTAGCTCGGGCACTTTGCTTTGGTGTTTCACTCCGAAAACGCTGCGCACGCTTTACGCCACCGCGGTGGAAAGTTCACGCCCGAACACTTCCCTGAAGTAAGCGCAATCCTTCTCCACGGCCCATAATTCCAAATCCACTCCCATGCGCCGTCGCGGCACCAGTGTCAAACGAACCTCAGCGCCATGCAGAGTAACCCGCACTTTTTGCACGGCGCGGCTCCGGCCCAGGTTCAATGCGCGGGCCAGGCGCAAGAGCAAAATTGCTTTTTGCACGCCAGCGCGGTCGGCGGGATCGAGTGCCTTCATGGGAGGATCTTCAACAATCGGGCGCGATTTTCCGAGATAGCGAGCGATCGCCGCGATCAGCCTCCGCTGCTGTGGCGTGTAGCCTAGAATCTCCGAGTTCGAAATAATGTAATACGTGTGCCGGTGATGCCCGTTGCGGTTGACGTAATCGCCAACCTCGTAAAGCATCGCCGCCGCCGAAAGCCATTCGCGAAATTCCGGGGCCAGCCCATGCACTGTGCGTAGCGCGGAAAATAGAAGCATAGCGGAGTCGCGCACGTCGAGCGCATGTTTCATGTCCACGCGATAATGCGCGACCGCCCGGGTAATCGATTCCCAGCGCTCCGATTCGATCTGTTTCCCCGAGCGCGTGCTGCGGTCATATTCGGCCGCCATTTGCGCCAGCAAACCATCGCGCAGGCCGAGCGCCGAATAGCGAAATCCCTTGAGATGACAGCGACTAAGCAACTCGTCATAGACCGCCGCGCCCGCCACAATAATTTCCGCTCGCCTTGGACCGATGCCTTCAATCTGCCGCCGCTGCTCTACCGGCACTCGGGCCAGCCTCTTCGCGATTCGCGTCATCTCTGCGCTGGAGACGACTAGGCGCTGGCGAGTTCCATTCTTCCGCAGCTTGCTGGCAGCGGCCGTGAGAGCTGCGGCAGTTCCTGAAGTGGCAATTACATTCTTAACCTTGGCCGCAACGATGCGAGGCGCAATGCGATTCACCTCCCGAGCGACGAAGCCTTGCAGCCGTTTGAGTTCTCCTTTGCGCGGGGGATCGTGGCTCAGAAATTCGTCGGTCAGCCGAACCGCGCCCAGAGGCAGACTTACCAGGTCGCGAATGTGGCCCCGCCACGAAACTGTCAACTCGCAACTGCCTCCGCCCAAATCCATCATGAGCGTAGGCGCAGTGTCTACTCGAAGATTCGAAACCAGACCAAGGTGAATCAGCCGCGCCTCTTCTAAGCCTGAGACAATTTCGACGTTCCATCCAGTCGCCGAGCGCACCCATTCGAGAAATGCCTGCGAATTGCGGGCGTCGCGCAGCGCGCTGGTGGCGACTACGCGCACGGTATCAGTAACGATCTGTTGCGTGGCTCGATGAAAACGGCGTAGAACCTTCACCGTCTCCGCCATGGACTCCGGTGTAAGAAAGCCTGAACGAAAAACGCCCTCGCCCAGTCGCGTAACTTCGCGGTCTTCGTGAACTGCGCGAAGCCGCCCTCGGGTGAGGCGCGCGATCTTCAATCGAACAGAGTTGGAACCGATATCAACCGCGGCAAAGGTTGGCATGAGGCAAGGTCCACAGTTTACATGCCACGGCTCGTGCCGGTCATCCGATGAATTTGATTATTGTTCGCGAGGTATGCGGCAGATCTCAAGCTGCCGGTATCGTTAGCCGACTCTTGCCGGTTGGCGCACGCCGGGGAGTTGCATCTGCGGCCACATTCGGTTTGGCCGGACTGCCTGCGCCGCGAACGTGTGAGGCGGATTGCGACTCAGAATGCGAAAGAAAGTGGGTCAACGCCGAAACTGCGTGACGGAATTTTGCTCCCGTTACATTGTGCAGCTCCGCTGCCAGCGACGACTCGCGCACGTCTCCCAGCTGGTCGGATGCGCTCTGGGTTAGGGTAAGCCAATCGTGCCAGTCGCCCACGGCATCCTGTAAGCGCTTGAGGCCGGCTATGAATTGGGTCGCCTCGGCAGACTTATCTGCAAACTCTGCGGCGTAGCGCGCTCGCTTGCTCAAGATTCGATATTGGTGCAGCACCGCTTCACTGAGAGGCGCGTCCGTACGCTCGATCCGCTCCAACATTCCTCGGGCTGCAGCCAACGGATCGCGGCTCGCTTCCGGACTAAAGCTCTTGTTGGCGCGCTTCAGACGCTTACGCAGCTCCTGAACGGTTTCTCCGTCGGCCGCCTTCCGCAACTTTTTTTCTTGATCGCTCCGCAGTTCGATCAGGCGATTCACCAGTTGCGTCTTCCGCCTCGGCTCCTGCGAAACTTTCAAGGCTCGCAAGGCAGTCAGTTGTACATCAAGATCGCGCACCTTACCGGCGCGTTTGCGGAGCCGGCCCAGGATTTTCAGAAGCTTTTTCTGATTGCGGTCCAGCTTTAGCGAAAGTTCGCCCAGCAAAGTTTGCAGCCGTCGCGTATCCGTACGGAACCGGTGCACTTCTTTTGCCCGAGGCTTCGACGAGAGCTTGATCAGGTCCTGTTCAAGCTTCTCGAAAACGGCCTGGCTGCATTTGCTGTTGATGCCCATGCACAGAATAGGAACAGAATCGAATTGGTAGACGAAAATACAGGCTTCCTCTCAAAAAGGCAACCGGGAAAGGCCATGATTTTAACCTCCTGTTAACAGGATTCTGGTAGGGTTGTGCACGCATGGCCAACTCTGCCTTACATCGGCCTGATATGCTTGGTCCGCAACCCGCTGAAACTACGAAGCTTACGGCGGTTTCGCCGGCTGCCGGCGCAGTCGCGCCGCATCTTCGGGCGAACGGCGAAACCGGCGACAAGATCTTCAAGTTTTTAATGTTGCTGTGTGGGTTGGCTGTACTGGGCGTGCTGGCGCTGATCGTGTACGAGTTGATGCTGCGTTCCGCGCTCTCCTGGCATACTTTTGGAATTAAGTTCTTTGCCGGGCAGGACTGGGATCCGGTGCAGGAGCACTTCGGTGCGCTCCCTTTCATTTACGGAACCCTGGTTTCTTCTTTCCTGGCGCTGCTGATCGCCGTGCCGCTGTCGGTTGGGGTCGCGGTCTTTACCACCGAGATGTGTCCGAAGGTGCTGCGCGGGCCGCTCTCGTTTTTTGTGGAATTGTTGGCCGCCATTCCCAGCGTAGTCTACGGGCTCTGGGCGATCTTTGTGCTGGTACCGCTTTTGAGCGGCTACATCCAACCTTTTCTCGCTCGTACCTTAGGGTGGACCGGTTTCTTTGATGGCCCGCCCTACGGCATCAGCATGCTCGCAGCCGGAATTATTCTGGCCATCATGATCATCCCGATCATTTCTTCGATAACGCGCGAGGTTTTGATGGTTGTGCCCCAGCACCAGCGCGAAGCTGCTCTCGCTTTAGGGGCCACGCGCTGGGAGATGATTCGGGTTGGCGTTTTGCGCAACGCGCGCGCCGGCATCATGGGGGGCATCATCTTGGGTTTGGGCCGCGCGCTTGGCGAAACCATGGCTGTGACCATGGTGATTGGAAACACTCCGCAGATTGTTAAATCGTTATTCGCGCCGGGACACACCATGGCGAGCGTCCTAGCCAATGAGTTCAGCGAGGCGACGGGTAACGTTTATCTCTCGGCTCTGATCGAAATTGGGTTAGCACTTTTTCTGGTCACGATCGTGGTGAATGCGCTGGCGCGTTTGCTGGTCTGGACCGTCACTGGCGGCCAGCCTTCGAGGGCGAATGGCTGAGACGGTTATCACTCCCGCGCTGCACACCGTTCCGCCGATCGCCTTGCGGCGCCGCATCGTCAATCATCTGATGACCGGCGTGGCTGTGTTCACCGTCATTCTCGTGCTGGCACCACTCATCGCGATTTTTGGTTATCTTCTCTATCGCGGCATGGGTTCGATCAACTGGGCGTTTCTCACGCAGACTCCGAGGCCGGTCGGCGAAGCCGGCGGCGGGATGGCCAATGCAATCGTTGGCTCGGCCTTCATTCTCGCGCTGGCGAGTATTCTTGGAGTACCAATCGGGGTCGGTGCTGGTATTTACGTCGCAGAATATGGCCGCAACCGCTTCGGTGATGCCATCCGCTTCACCGCCGACGTGCTCAATGGCGTGCCGTCCATTGTGATTGGCATCGTGGCCTACTCGATGGTTGTTCTTTACCAGAAGCATTTCTCGGCATTGGCTGGCGGCGTGGCCCTGGCGATCATGATGATTCCGACGATCACGCGCACAACCGAGGACATGCTTTTGCTGGTGCCTCACGCTTTGCGCGAAGCTGCTTATGGGCTGGGTATTCCGCGCTGGCGTGCCACTCTTTCCATTACTTTGCGCACCGCTACTTCGGGCGTGATCACCGGAATTATGCTGGCTTTTGCCCGGGTTGCTGGAGAGACCGCCCCGCTGCTGTTTACCGCCTTTGGGAATCAGTTCTGGAATCTCCGCGCCAACCAGCCCACCGCCGCGCTGCCGCTGCAGATTTTCACCTACGCCATTTCTCCCTACGACGAATGGCACCGGCAGGCCTGGGCGGGAGCGCTGGTGCTCATCATCCTTATCGTCACTGCCGTCGCGGCCGTGCGCTACGTCGTGCGTCGCGGTACCTTTGGAGCAGCTTAGTTTATGGGCGTTGGAATCAAGGTCGAGAACCTGAATGCCTGGTACGGCAAGATCCAGGCATTGTTTGACGTTCGTTTGACCATGGCGGCCAACCACGCCACGGCGCTGATAGGCCCTTCGGGCTGCGGCAAGTCGACGTTCATTCGATGCTTGAATCGCATGCATGAGACCATCCCGGAGGCGCGAGTGACTGGGAGTGTCCGCATTGGCGACGTTGACGCCTACAACGGCACATCGGCTACGCAACTTCGGCGGCGGGTTGGAATGGTGTTTCAAAAGGCCAATCCGTTCCCCACCATGTCGATCTATGACAACGTCGCTTCCGGGTTGAAGCTCAATGGCTTCAGCGATCGCCGTAAGCTCGACGAAGTCGTTCAACGATCGCTCGAAGTTTCCGCGCTATGGGACGAGGTCAAAGATCAAGTCCACAAAAAATCTGGCTCAAGTCTTTCAGGAGGCCAGCAGCAGCGCCTTTGCATCGCGCGAGCGTTGGCGGTTGAGCCGGAGGTCTTACTCATGGACGAGCCCTGCTCGGCGCTCGATCCCATCTCGACCGGCAAGATCGAAGAATTGATCTTTCAGCTCAAGGAGCGGTATACCATCGTCATAGTGACGCATAACATGCAACAGGCGGCTCGCGTCGCGGAGTTTACGGGATTCTTCCTGTTAGGTAAGATGATCGAATTCGATAAGACCGAAAAGATCTTTACCAAGCCGTCAGACAAGAAGACGGAAGATTACATCACCGGCCGGTTTGGATAAGAAACTATTATCAAGTTGGCCGGATAAGAGAGTTCGGATCAAAACTAGAAAGGTTGGATAATGCGCACGCGCTTTCAGCAAGGCCTCGACGATCTGCGCCAGAAGTTGCTCCGCATGGGTGGACTCGCGGAGCAGGCGGTGGATCGTGCGCGGCAGGCCTACATCGACCGCGACCTCACCCGCTGTCAGATGGTTCTCGAAGGCGAGAGCCTGATCAACACGGCGGAGCGCGAAATTGACGAGGCTGCTTTCGATTTGCTGGCCATGCAGCAGCCGATGGCTGTGGATCTGCGCTTCATCCTTGCCGTAACTAAAATTAATTCCGATCTCGAACGCGTCGGCGACCAGGCCGTAAACATTGCCGAGCGTGTGATGGACATGGCCGAGCTTCCCGCCGCCGATCTCCCGGTCGATATTGCGCGCATGGGAGCAGCCGTGAGCGCCATGGTTCGCCGGGCGCTCGAAGCTTTCATCGAAGGCAAAGCTGAGCTCGCGCAAGCCGTGCTCGAGATGGATAACGTGGTCGATCGCATGAAAGACGATGCCTTCATCCAGCTGGTGAAGACCATGAACCAGCGTCCGGATGTGGTTCGCCAGGCTCTCGACGCGCTCCTCGTGGCGCGAAACCTAGAACGAGTTGCCGACCACGCCACCAACATCGCCGAGGATGTGATCTTCTGGGTGCAGGGTGCCGACGTTCGCCACAATGTGAACGCCGCAGAGGAGCATTCCGACTCCGGCCCTACGCAGCAGTTGCCGACGCGCGCTTCCGGAGTTTAAAAACGCTCTGTCATCCTGAGTGGAGAGGACTGATTCGCGAAGCGAATCAGTCCTCGTAGTCGAAGGATCCCTTTCCCGCGAGCGACGGCATCGCCTCCAAGGGGAGTTTCCGCCGGACTCAGCAATTGTTTGTCTTGCCGTTTCTTTGACCGAACCTTCCTGCATCCATTACGCTGATTTTGCTTCATGCTGTCGCAGATCAAACCTGCGGAGGCTGTATGAATCAATTCTCCCGCGTCGTCGTTCTTGTGATTGCGTTCCTTGCTGTTTTGAATTCGCTTCCCGCGCAGGAAAGCCATCCTGACAACTCGTCCATCCCGTTGCCCAGCAGCAAAATCCTTACAACCCCATCACCCGGCCGAATCGGCAGTACCAACAGCTTTCCCGCCACCATCGCCCTTAGTCCGGATGGCCGTTACGCCGCGCTTTTGAACGACGGCTATGGCACGCAGGAAACGATGGCGATGCAATCGATTGCTGTTCTCGATCTCAAGACCAATCAGATCTCCGATTTTCCCGACAAGCGCTTCGGCGAAGAGGTTCACCAGAGCTTTTTCCTGGGACTGGCTTTTTCTTCCGATGGCAAGCATCTCTATGCGTCCGTGGGTTCAATCACTGATCCCACGGGACAAAAGCCGACCGACACTGGCAACGGTATCGCAGTCTATAGCTTCACAGCTGGCAAGGTTGTCCCCGAACGATTTATCGCCATCGCACCACAACCCCTTGCCGCCGATAAGAGGGTCGCCATCGGATTACGCAAAACGCCGCCGGGAAGCGCCATTCCTTATCCCGCAGGATTAGCGCTCATTCCATCGGAGGCAGATAAGACTCACGATCACGACCGCCTGCTCGTAGCCAACAATCTTTCCGACAATGTCGTTCTGCTCGATGTCGCCACGGGCAGAGTCCTGCAGAGTTTCGACCTAGCTACGACCAATCTGGTGCCGTCTTCTTTCCCCTATACGGTTGTCGCCACGCGCGACGGACGCCGAGCCTGGTGCAGTCTTTGGAACGCTTCCCGCATCACCGAATTGGATCTGACCAGCGGTAAAGTAGTTCGATGGATCAAATTTCTCTTGCCCGCCAATCCAATCGCTCCCGGTTCTCATCCCACGGCCATGCTACTCAGTCCTGACGAAAAGCTTCTCTACGTAGCTTTGTCGAATGCCGATTCCGTTGCTGTGATCTCAGCCGAAAGCGGCAGCATCGTGGCCCAATTTGATACCACAGTTCGCAACCAACGCTTCGCAGGAAGTTATCCCAGTTCTCTTGCGCAATCGTCTGACGGAAAAAAACTATTCGTTGCCGATGCCTCGTCCGACGCGGTAGCAGTCTTCGACACATTAAACTTGAGTGCTGCGAATAGTCCCTCTTCGAACGAGTCCGCTAGCGATTCGGCTGCAGTGCCCGCTCTCGGTTTTATTCCTACCGACTGGTATCCCAGCGCGCTCGCGGTTCAAGGCGATGATCTCCTCATCGCCACCGCCAAAGGCCTTAGTACCGGCCCTAATAAAGGCATGGGCAAGACTGCCTACGAAGGCCGTCACCACGAGCATCCCTACATTCCCACGCTGCTTCGTGGGTCCATCGCTCGTCTGAACATTCCCTCTACTCTCGGCAAACTCGAAGACCTTACGCGCACCGTTGAGCACGACAACCTGCTCCATCAAAACCCTGGAGTCATCACTTTTGTTGCCGGCAAAAATCCCATCAAGCACGTCATCTATGTCATCAAGGAAAATCGTACTTACGATCAGATTCTCGGTGATTTGAAACTCGGCGAACAGAAAATCGGCGATGGCGATCCCTCCCTCACGATGTACGGTGCCGACATCACGCCCAACGAACACAAGCTCGCGCTGCAATTCGGCGTGCTTGACAATTTTTATGACAGCGGAGAAGTGTCCGGCGACGGTCATCTCTGGTCAAACGCGGCCATTACCAGTGACTACAACGAAAAAACCTGGCAGATCGCTTACCGCGGCAAGGAGCGCACTTACGATTTCCAGGGCACCGTTGCCGATGAGTATCCGCTCGACAACAACCAGCCCGATATCGACGACCCCGCCACAGGTTTTCTTTGGGACAACGTCGCCCGCCACGGACTCACTTATCGCGACTACGGCGAGTTCGTGAACGCGGAATGGTGCAACAAAATCCGCAAAGCATCGACGCCCAAGCAAGGAACTCCTTCCATGCAAGAGGTCG
This sequence comes from uncultured Acidobacteriaceae bacterium, assembly GCA_963771965.1. Classification (GTDB taxonomy): domain Bacteria; phylum Acidobacteriota; class Terriglobia; order Terriglobales; family Acidobacteriaceae; genus Sulfotelmatobacter. The sequence continues at coordinate 412,261 of CAVYVM010000009.1, read as the reverse complement.
AATGCCCGCGGACCGATCTCCATCAGGGCGACGCGCTCCCGCCAAACGTCGGAGATCCGCATGCCGCGCCCAGCCCTTACCCGTGGGCTGTGCCTCTGTTCAAGGGTGTTAAGCCCAGCAAAGCGGTTTTACGCGATCACTTCGATCCGCTCTTTCCCGACTTCAACACCGACTATCCCGACCAGCTTCGCGCCGACGAATTTCTCAATGAATTCATGGCCTACACGCACGCCCGCGAAGCCAACGAAAGTGCAGACTTCCAATTGCCCGCATTCGTGCTGCTTTATCTTCCCGACGATCACACCGGCGGCACGCGTCCCGATCGCCCGCGCCCGGCAGCATCGGTGGCAGATAATGATCTCGCGCTTGGTCGCGTCGTGGATGCTGTCTCGCATAGTCCCTACTGGGATGACACTGCGATCTTCGTCCTCGAAGACGATGCGCAGGATGGCGGCGACCACGTCGATGCCCACCGTTCGATCGCCTTCGTGGTCAGCAAGTATTCTCCGGGAACTGCCTCCACGCCCTATGTCGATCACCGCTTCTACACGACGGTCAACATGATTCACACCATGGAGATGCTGCTCGGGCTGCCGCCCATGAATCAGAATGATGCCTACGCCCCGGTGATGGGTCCGATGTTCTCAGGGCAAGGCACCCAGCCCGCGTTTCAGGCTGACTATCGTAATCTTAAGAATGGCTTGATCTACGAGATCAACAAACGCGACGCCCGCGGCACCAACGACTCGGCGAAAATGGATTTCTCCCGTCCTGACGCCGCCGGAGCCGCGAACCTCAATCGTGTTCTCTGGCAGGACCAGAAGGGTGACACAGCCCCACCCGTGCCCAAACATACGGTTATTCCAGTTGGAGGGGACTAGAACCTGGAGCCTTGCCCACCGGAGCGGCGGACCGTCTGATCCGGATACTGCGTCCATGGGGTAGTATCTAGCCGACGCAGTCTCACATGGCTTTCTGCTCCAAACGAAAAGTCACCTCCCGCCAACCTCGTTACCAGTAATCTCCTCCGTCTTCCTGCCGATAGACCTACTTGAGCGGAGTCATGCACGATCTACGAGCCCCAGTAATGATTCGGGTGGAGGTGTCGTGGGTTGACGAAAACGGTAGTGTGCAGACAACTCGCGCATGCATCGATGATAAATCGGTTGGGGGAGCATGCATACGGATCAAAATACCAATCGCTGTAGGCTCCAAGCTGAAGATTCAAGGGCCGTGGGAGCAGTTCTCCGGCACCGTCAAGTACTGCCGCAGCGAGGACAGAGAATATTTTGTAGGCATACAACGGGACCCGAGCCCCAATGTCCCATTAGTACCCGCGCAGGCCGCCGCTCAACCGGTTACTTCCGCGCCCCTGCTTCTCGAACCTGCCAATGCGGCTCGTGTTCCAAATACAACCTTGGAGCTGGAGAGCGTGCCGAAACCGCGGGAACGCAACCGGGTCGAAATGTTCCCCAAGAGGCCAGACCCAGAAGAAATCCCGCTCGTTCGGCCAGTAGGCAGCAATGCATCGATGCCTCCGCCGCGAGGGTTTGGGCGTAAAACAACCCACCGGGAGCGGCCCGGTATTTTGCAGCCGCAGATCTCTTCGCCATCGCCGAGCTCCTATGCTCGACCGATTGAACTTCAGGCGAGCCAGCCGCCGCAACAGCTGAAGGCCGGCAAGGAAAGGAAACGTATGTCAAGCAAATGGTTTGGAATGTCATCCCGGCACAACAAGCAGGAGAACTCCAGGACGAACGGCGATGAAATTAGCAACGTCTCAGACAAGAAGGGGGATTTCATGGCTCCATCAATGACTCAACCAACGGAAAAAACTCCGGCGCAGTCGTCGCGGTCGGTCCCAAGCTTTCAGGTCCAGTTGTTGCCGGTTGAAGATATCTACCGCGCCGCCGGAATCATCACTCCGACGAAGGGATACAGCGTCAGCAAGGTCGTTGAGATGCTACGTAGCGAACATATTCGCGGGCTGTCGCCTGAAATGAAGCGGGCCGCCGTCTTGATGGCCCTCGACGCTGCCGGCGTTCCCCTTGCCCAGGTCCAGCAAGACGCCAAGGCGCGCAAGGAGGCTTTGGATTCCTATGAGGCCGCGCAAACCGAGCAGGTCGACGCAGAGTGGGCGAGGAAGGCGGAGGAGGTCAGCCAGATTCAGGCTGAACTGGGAAGCATCAAGGCCCACTACCAGGCACGCATTACGCGCAATCTCGAAGGGGTGGCCCGCGAGAAAGCCACCTTCAGTACCTGGCAGACTATGAAGCAGCAGGAAGTGGAAAGCATGGCCGAAGCCGCCGAATTATGCTCAAAAGCGATGGACACCAAGTCTGCTCCAGTCCCCCCTAAGCCTCCGGAAGCAACTGCAGCCGCGGCAGGGGGCGACGTGTAAATCCAGCGCCGTCGAGCGACTGGAACCGCTCAGCTTTGATGTAAGAATCGTATGCGAACAATTTGTAATTTCAAGGATGGTTCGCCGCAGGATCGAGCGGCCCGGCGCTCGACACTGCACGCTGCACTTGGCCCCCGCCCTCCGCAGCTTTACACTAAATAGGTGAAGCTTGCGCTCGGCCAAATCAACCCCACGGTCGGAGATTTCTCCGGCAACGCCGCCAAGATTATCGAGTTTTCCCGCCGCGCCCAAGGCGCCGGCGCCGGACTGATTCTTTTTCCTGAACTTTCTGTGTGCGGCTATCCGCCCCGGGATTTGGTCGAGCGTCCATCGTTTCTCTCGCGCAACCGAGAGTCAGTCGAGCGCATCGCTGCACAGACTCAAGGCATCTCCGTAATCTGCGGATTAGTCACCCCGGCCGATTCTGAAACCGGCAAGTCCGCGATGAACTCTGCTGCGCTTTTGCAGGATGGCAAAGTTGCCTTCGTGCAATCGAAGATGCTTTTGCCCACTTATGACGTATTCGATGAAATGCGCAATTTCGCGCCCGCCAAGAGTCAGAGCTTGTTCCCCTTCTGCGGCAACCGCATGGCGCTCACCATCTGCGAAGATGCCTGGAACGACAAGCTCTTCTGGCCCAAACGCCTTTATACGGTTGATCCCATCGAGGCGCTCATTCGCACCGGCGGCAACTTTGTGCTCAATATCTCGGCGTCGCCGTTTTGGATCGGCAAACGCGAACTGCGCCGCGACATGCTGGTCTCCATCGCGCGCCAGCACAAGGTTCCAGTCGCGATGGTCAACCAGGTCGGAGGCAATGACAGCCTGCTGTTCGATGGCTCCAGCATCGTTCTTGATGCAGAAGGTGAAGTCATCGCGCAAGGATTATCGTTCGAAGAGGATCTCATTTTCTTCGATTCCAAGACTCTCACTGGCGATGTACATGAGCAGATCGAAGGCGAGGAAGCCAGCGTCTATGCCGCGCTGGTGCTCGGCACGCGCGACTACATGCGCAAGTGCGGATTTGAAAAAGCGATCGTTGGGCTCAGCGGTGGAATCGATTCGGCACTCACCGCCGTCATTGCTGCGGATGCGGTCGGCCCGGAAAATGTGATTGGAGTCGGTATGCCGGGTCCGTACTCATCGCCCGGTTCCATCGACGATGCCCAGGCGCTGGTGAAAAATCTTGGCATCCGTTTCGAATTGCTCTCAATCAGCCAAGTCGTCGACGCCTACCGGCAGACTTTGCAAGAAGTGTTTGCGGGGCTGAAGGAAGACGTGACCGAGGAGAACATCCAATCGCGTGCTCGCGGCACGCTGCTGATGGCGCTCTCCAATAAGCTCGGCGCGATTGTTCTTTCCACTGGCAACAAAAGCGAACTGGGCGTGGGCTACTGTACACTTTATGGCGATATGGTCGGAGGTTTGGCAGTCATCTCGGATGTGCCGAAGACGCTGGTTTACCGGCTTAGTCATTATGTGAATTCGCGCCGCCCGGCGATTCCACCGGCTACGCTGGAGAAGCCGCCGAGCGCGGAGTTGAGGCCCAATCAGAAAGACAGCGACTCGCTGCCGCCTTATGAAATTCTCGACGCCGTGCTGGAAGATTATGTGGAAGATGCACACTCTGCCGAGCGTATCGCTGCCGATCGCGGATTCGATATCGAAGTGGTTCGCCGGGTTGTGCGCATGGTGGACCGAGCCGAGTACAAGCGCCAGCAGGCGGCTCCGGGGATTAAGATTTCTCCCAAAGCCTTTGGTTACGGCCGCCGTTTTCCGATCGCCGCGAAGAGCGAAGTGTGAGAGGATTCGCCGCGAAGATTTTCCGATTGCCCAACAATTTCTGATTTGCATTTTGAAAGGAAACTCATGCGCAATTCTTATGTTTTGATATTCATTCTCTTGTTTGCGGGCGCCATGGCCACCGCTCAATCGCCGGCTCCAACGAAACCCGCGGATGGTTCGACGGGGGCACCGGCTCTTAATCTTCCTTCCGAAGCCACGGTCGATTCTTTCATGCAGCAAACCTTCGGTTACGAGGCGCAGGTGAGTTGGAAGATTGCCAGCATCAAGCCCGCGCCCGTCCCTGGCCTGGTTCAGGTTGATGTGGTTCTCGCCACGCCTCAGGGCCAACAAGCCAGCCGCTTCTATGTGACGGCGGATGGCGAGCATGCGGTGGTCGGAGACATCATTCCATTCGGAGCTAAGCCGTTTGATCCGACAAAGAAAGCGCTGGAGAAGGGAATCTCCGGCCCTTCACGCGGTCCGAAGGATGCTGCGGTTACCATCGTCGAGTTTGGGGACCTGCAGTGTCCAGCTTGTAAAGCGGCGCAGCCCGCGATTGAAGCATTAGTTACGGCGGAGCCTAAAGCCCGCTTCGTATTCCAGAACTTCCCTCTGGAGATGCACAACTGGGCGGCAAAAGGAGCTGCTTACGCCGACTGCGTGGGGCACGCGTCGAACGAGGCATTCTGGAAGTTCGTGGCAAAGACCTACGAGACGCAAGCCGACATCACGGCTGAAAACGCGGACGAAAAGCTTACTGCTCTTGCCGACGGTGCAGGCGTGAAAGGCGCGGATATTGCAGCCTGCGCGACAACTCCCGTCACCAAAGCTCACGTGGACGCATCCCTCGCTCTAGGGAAAGCAGTGAACGTTACAGGCACACCTACTCTCTTTATCAACGGCCGCACCATCGGAAACGTGGGCCAGGTTCCCGCCGATTCACTCAAAGGATTGGTGGACTTCGCCGCAAAAGAGGGCAAGTTGTGAATCTCCTAGCGCTGGTACAGACCGGTAGCGTCCAACGATGTGTAGTTAGGACACTGCGCAAGATCTTGCACCTTGACCGTAGGTCCGAGACGAGGGACAATCCCAAGATCTTCAGTGCGCTTATCCTCCCGTATCATCTGCAGTGAAACTCTGCGCGTGATTTGCGTCGGATCTAGGAGCGCAACTCGAAATCGACGAGTTCCCAGGGGAATCCCAATGGCACGGACGAAGACACGAGATCTAAAACGGAGTATCCCGATGGCGGTGTGGATCGTCTCCCTGTTTGTTATGGCAGCAGCGATAGCTTCGCCTGCGCAGAGCTTCAAGACTCTTTACAACTTTTGCGGCGGACTTGGGGAAGAGTGCAGCGACAGTGTTTACTTCGCCACTCTGGTTCAGGGCACCGATGGGAATTTCTACGGGACCGCCTACAGTGGCGACGCATCCCATGTCGGTGGCCAAGGCATGGTCTTCAGCATCACTCCCGGGGGCGCGCTGACGCCGCTCTACAGTTTTTGCTCCCAAACCGGGTGCACGGACGGCAGCAATCCCACATACGGGTTGGTGCTGGGTAACGATGGGAACTTCTATGGAACCACCTCAAACGGAGGGTTGTCCTCGGGTGTCTGCGAGCACGGTTTCGGCGCAGGCTGTGGCACCGTCTTCAAGATAACTCCGCAGGGCGTATTGACTACGCTGCACACTTTCGACTTCACCGACGGTGCGTACCCTTATGACGCGTTGATTCAAGGCACGGACGGGAACTTTTATGGGACAACCTTCGGGGGCGGTAACGCGTGCTCCTCCATTTACTCGCCCTATGGGTGTGGGACAGTCTTCCGAATGACGCCGGAGGGCAAGCTGACGACCCTGCACAGCTTCGACGGCACTGACGGCCAGGGCCTTTACGGTGGGCTGGTGCAAGCCACCGACGGAAACTTCTATGGGACTACATACTCGGGCGGGACCAATGCTACCTGTAACACTTACTGTGGTACGCTCTTCAAAATCACCGCCAAAGGCGTGCTGACCACGCTGCATACCTTCAACGGCGCCGATGGCTCAAATCCTTTCGGGCCGCTGCTGCAGGCTGCCGACGGAAACTTCTACGGGACCACCATATCGGGCGGGGCACAGAGCTATAATCGCGGCACGGTATTTAGAGTTACTGCCAAGGGTGCCATCACGACGTTGCACAGCTTTTGCTCCTCAGCCAACTGCTCTGATGGTTATTGGCCGCAGGCAGGGCTGATACAAGCCACCGACGGTAATTTCTACGGAACGGCGGAGGGCGGCGGAGTCAACGGCTCTGGCACCGTCTTCCAGATTACCCCTAGCGGCACCCTAATCGCGCTGCATAGCTTCGCTCACACTGACGGACAGTACCCCTTTGCTGGAGTTCTGCAAGCCACCAGCGGAAAGTTCTACGGTTCGACCTCCGAAGGCGGCAAGAGCGACTGCGGCGGGTTCGGCTGCGGCACCATCTTCGGAGTGAGTGTCGGGCTTGGTCCGTTCGTGAAAACGGAGCCGACGTCCGGCAAAGTGGGAACGAGCGTCGTTATTCTCGGGAGTAATCTAACTGGCTCGACCGCCATCAGCTTTAACGGGGCAGCGGCGTCATTCACCGTCGTGTCGGGCAATGAAATCACAGCCACGGTTCCCACTGGCGCGGTTGTGGTGACGACGCCGAACAAGACGCTGAAGAGCAATGTCGCGTTTCGGGTGACGCCATAAACAACCGATGAGCAACGTTGTTGAATTGCAGGTTTAAAAGCCGATGTCGGGAAGCCAGCACGCTATTTTTCGCTGACCCAGATCTCATCCGTCGAGCGGTCGTGATTGGCTACGATATGCGGCGTGATGATGATGAGCAACTCGTCGTTCTCGATCATCTTGTTGTTATCAAGAAGAGCTTGATTGAATCCCGGAATGCCCGAGAGGCCGGGAAGGCCGGCCATCGAGTTCTCATCCGTGGTTGAGATTTGGCCTGCAATCACGGCGGGCTCGCCATCGCGCAGGCGTATGCCGCCTTTGTACTCCTGGTTCGAAATCACAGGCGCGCCATTCGAGCTTTGCCCGGTCAGCGCTCGAACTTGCAGCTCGATCGCCACAGTCACGTCTCCATTGCCATGAATCGCCGGTTTTACCTTAAGGTTCAACCCGAGATCCTCGTAACTAACCGACGGAAACGGCGGGACATAGCTCTGGTTTCCCAGCACCGCGGAAATCGCGGGCGAGTTGGCGATGGGAGCGTAGCTGGCAGTCAGGACGGGATAACGCTCTCCCAGGTGGAAGGTGGCGTCCTTGCCTTGCGCGGCGCGCAGGGTAGCGCGCTGCAGGCTGCGCGCCCACGATTCGTTGAGTGAGAGCGCCGCCTTAAGCTGATCGAGGCTCACGCCGGAGAAAGTCAGGCCGCCGCCGAAGGTTGCCAGCGGCTGGCTAAAAATCGATCCCGACTGGCCCTGCAGTTGAGCCAGCAGCCCGGACAACGCGGAACTTCCTGCCTGATTGATGCCGCCGGAAGAAATCAGTTGGTTGACCAGCGATGAGATGCTTTGCCCGCCAAGCGCTGCCAGAGCCGCGACCGGAATGTTGTACATATTGAAAGTGTCTGGAAGGTGCATGCCGATTTCGCGGGTGAAGGTATGGCTGATCTGGTAAACCTCCATATCGAAGGCCACCTGCGGCCGGTCGCTGGTCAGTTGCTGCACCAGCTTCGTGCAAGCGGCCAAGGTTGCCTGGGGCGCGCGGACTTCCACGGTTCCGATTTGTCCAGAACTGATCTTCTGAAAGTCGCAGATGTTCCGCAGCGAAGTCACCAGCTCAGTTGCTTCCTGCGGAGTGGTCGCGCCCGGCACGGTGAACGTGGCGAGTGACATGCGGTCGAACTGCTTGTGATTCTCTGTGTTATCGGCTGCGATCAACATCTGGTGCGCATCGAGCGCAGCCCACATCGTCTTGCTGGCGCGGCATGCCAGGTTCAGCGCCGTTGAGAAATCGACATCGTCCACAAAAAACCGCACCTGCTTCGCCGGTACTGAATCGTCGAACTGCGCAGCGACACCGTAGGAAGAGCCCACCTCCTTAAACAGGCCGCGCACATCTCCGCGATAGTGAAAAGAGGCTCGGTCAGTCTTCGGGTTCAGGTGGATTTCGGTGGAATCAGCCACCGCCGTCGGCAAACTCAGCGGAGCAGCCGGGTCGCGAAGCGCTTCCTCCAACCGCTTTTGCGTGTACTGGTTGTCGGGGTCGAGCTTTAAAGCAGCGCGAAATTCCAGCGCTGCAGGTTCACGCTGGGCGTCGGCCATCAGCGCGTCGCCACGCATCGTATGCTGAAACACCATCTGCGACTTCGCCACTTCGCGCGCCGAAAGGAACTGCACATACTGCGGAGCCAGCCGCGCCGCCTGATCGAACTGATCGTACGCTTCTTCAAAATGCTTGCCGTCCTCTAGTTTCAATCCGCGGGCGTAAGCATTGCGCGCCTGTTTCAGATCCTTTTTGGTGGGAGCGCAATTGATACCGCCGGGCACGCCGCTCCCGCAAGTGACAGAGCTTTTAGCCGGGGGGATGACGGCGGCATCGTCGGCAGCAAACGATGGGAAGGCCGCCAGAACCGCAATCAGAAAGAGCTGGAAAGAGTACGACTGCATCCGCTTGATTTTACCCTGCCGTCCGCTTTTAGCCGATTACCTATTGGTGCCGGGTACCTTCGGTAACCTCGAAACCGGCGGATCCCATGTTCAGAACGGAACGGCGCAGTTTCCTTGCAGAAAGCTATGTCAGCATGAGCCGCTCGATGGCGCGCGCCTTGCCGGTTTTCTCGTCGCATTCGATGACCACGGCGCACAGCCGGACATCGCCGGTTGCCGGCTCGAAGCGCACCGGCATCCCGTTGAGAAATTTGTTCACCACCAATTCCTTCTTCACGCCGATCACACCGTCATAAGGGCCGGTCATGCCAACGTCCGTGACGTAGGCGGTCCCGTTCGGCAACACTCGCTCATCTGCCGTGGGCACATGAGTGTGCGTTCCCACCACCGCGGTCACACGTCCGTCGAGGTACCAGCCCAGCGAAATCTTCTCTGAGGTCGCTTCGGCGTGGAAGTCGACGAAAATTATTTTGGCATCGATTTTCTTCAGAAGTTGGTCGGCGACGCGAAAGGGATCGTCATTCGCAGCCATGAAAACGCGCCCTTGTAGGTTGATGACAGCGTAAGCCACCTTTCCCTTGTGGCCCTGATACATGCCCCATCCGGGCATATCGGCGGGGTAATTCGCCGGTCGAAGGATGCGGCGCTGCGGACTGTTTCCATTGCCGTCGACCATCTGGAAGTAGTCGAAAATTTCACGCTTGTCCCAGACGTGATTGCCGGTGGTGATTACGTCGATGTCGAGTTCAAAAAGTTCCTCAGCGAGAGCCGGAGTGATGCCAAAACCCGCTGCCGAATTCTCACCGTTGGCAATGATGAGATCGATCGCATGATCGCGGACGATGCCCGGCAGACGATCTTTCACGATGGTGCGTCCGGGCCGTCCGAAAATGTTGCCGATGAAAAGAATCCGCATGACTGGCAGGTAATTGTGATGGTAACACGCGCCGTCGGCGGTTCATTTTGCTTCCCAGACCAGCTAATTCTGCGTGGTTGCAAGCTCAGCCGTGCGTAAGAAATCGTAGTTCCCCGCCGGATTCAGCTGCACATTTCGGACCCGTTTGTTGTGGACGATGACATTGTCGAGATACCACAAGTCGATGTAGGGAAGTTCCTCTGCCAAAATTTGCTGCACCTCGGCGTAAATCGGCTTGCGCACATTGGAATCGATTTCGCGCCGCGCCTGGTCGATGAGTGCATCCACTTTCGCGTTTGAATAATGGCCGCGGTTCGCCCCGTTTGGGGGGAATCTCGACGAGTGAAATACGTAGAAGATATCGGGGTCCTGGTTGCCGCCAACCCAGCGCAATCCGTAAAGCTGGAACGCTCCATGGACGACATCGGCGAGAAATGTAGCTGATTCAAAGCTGCGAATGTCGAGCGCAATCCCAACTTCGCGCAACTGCTGTTGCATGACCGCGACCATTAAACGCGTGCTCTCGACCGTGGACGTCTTCATGGTGATGTGAAAGCGCACGCCGTTTATCGCAGGATACCCCGCAGCGTCCAGTAGTTGGCGCGCCTTTTCCGGATCGTGATCGTAAGGCGGTACGTTCCCGTTGTAGGCCCAGCTTTGCGGCGGCAGAACGCTGCGCGCGGGCTGCGCTTGCCCGCGCCACAGATAATCGATCATCGGGCGCCGGTCGAGAGCGTAGGCAATCGCCTGGCGCACCCGTACGTCTTGCAGAATTGGATCGCGCAGGTTAAAGCCGAGATACTGGATCTCGGTGCCGGGTGCTCGTTCGACAGCAAGAAACGGTTCGCGCTCCAGAGTCAGCACGGTGTCCGGCGTAAGCGAATTGATGGATAAATCTCCGGTGCCTTTGCGCAACTCAAGAGCTTCCGTAGTCGCATCCGGGACGATCGCAAAGCGCACGTGAGCCAACTTCGCCTTCTCGCCCCAGTAGTCGTCGTTGCGTTCGATGATGACTTCCTTGTCGGTTTCGGCGGTGACAAACTTGAATGGTCCGGAGCCGATGGGGTGGTTTGCGATCTCGCTTCCGCTTCCGAAAGGCACAATCCCGATCGCCCCATCGGAAATATTCCAAAGCAGCGCCGCGTCCGGTTCTTTCATGCGGAAGAGCACCGTGAAATCATCCGGTGTGTCGATGTGATCGACGAAGCGGTACGTCGACGTCTTGGCGCTGCGAATCTTGCCGGTGAGTAGTGAATCGAAGGTCCACTTCACATCGCGCGCGGTGAGTGGACGCCCGTCATGAAATCTCACGCCGTGGTGCAGATGAAAAACATAAGTACGCAGGTTGGGAATTTCCCAGCGCTCGGCGAGTCCCGGGGCCACGTCGAAGTTGTCGCCGCGTGATAGAAGGTCATCGAAAATCAAGTTGTCGATACGCTCCGATTGCGCATCCACGCCAATCCTCGGGTCGAGATTGGTAGGGCTCGATTCGATGAGCATCACCAGCGTGTTCGGGTCAGCCTGGTGAGAGCAGGAGAGCAGGGAAGCAAGCAAAGTAACAGCGGCTATAACTGTGGAAATTCGCAGCATCACAGGCAGTCCGCGCACATCTGCAAGAGCTGGTTTGTCGTGTTCCAGTTGCGCGTCGTGGTGACGACAGACAGGACGCGGTCGAAAGGCGCCTTCATCAAACTGCTTTGCGCAGTCCCATTCGGGAGGTAGAGGTAAATTTCCTTGCCGAGGCAGCAGGAGCGATCCGGCTTCATCGTCATCGTCTCCAGCTTCTCCAGAGCGGATGATGCGGGCGCATTCGACAAGAACATTACGTGAAGTTTTGTGGGGTCGATCCCGCGATCTTTCAGGAAAGGATTGTTTGCAATCGCCTGTTTCATTTCGTCCACAGTTCTCAAGATGACGGAGACCGAATGGCCAAAGTCGCCCAGAATTCGCTCTTCAATCTTCTTGGACAACGACGACGCGGAGACTCTGCCTGCTTTGAATACTACATTTCCGCTCTGGATATAGGTCGCAACCCCGTCGAGGCCAAGTGCTTCAAACGATTTTCGAAGCTGATCCATCTTGATCCGCTTGTTTCCGCCAACGTTGATTCCGCGAAGCAGTGCAATGTAGATCGGCATAAGTCAGCAAAAGGTTTCTTACGAGTTTCGAATCAACGATACGAGATTTTACCGAGCACCGCCGGTCGATTTGCTCCGGTCGCTGAAGGAACGTTCGATGCCCGATTGTGCCAGGTCTCGTGCGCTAAAACAGCGAAAGCCACCGCTTCTTTCGCTGCGGAAGGCAGGCCGAATTCGTCGGAGAAGCGCAGCCGCAAGCCGAGGTTCGCGAGCTCATTGGTCAACATCGCAACGAGCGTCGAATTCTTAGCTCCGCCGCCGGAGAGAATCATTTCTTGAAAGTGTGCTTTCATAGGTTTTCCCGGAGATCCCGAAACCGCCAGCACAAACCGGCGAAGCGCATCGGCAATCGATCTGGCGGTCAGGGCCGTCGCGGTCACAACTATGTCGGATTTCGCCGACCGTCCGCAGTTGCGAACAAATTCGGTCACAAACTCCCGCCCGAACTCTTCGCGGCCGGCGGTTTTAGGAGGCTTCTTCCGAAAGAAGTCGCGCTTTAATATTTCGTGCAAGACTTTATCCAGCGTTTTCCCCGAAGCGGCAATTCTCCCATTGCGGTCAAACGGCTGATTGAATAATTCTTGGGTGACGGCGTCGATCACCATGTTGCCCGGCCCGGTATCGAACGCAATCAAATCCTTCGCGGCAGCGCCCGCCGGAATAGCGGTAAGGTTCGCGATGCCACCAATGTTTTGCACGATTCTTCCCAGGCGTGCGTCGCGAAAGAGTATGTAGTCGAGGAAGGGAACCAGCGGTGCGCCATGTCCCCCAGCGGCCATATCGGCCGGACGAAAATCTGAGATTACCGGCGCGCCGACTCTCGCAGCGATGATCGCCCCCTCCCCAGTTTGCCACGTGGCCGCGACTTTGCGCCCGAGAAAGCGTTGGGGCTCGCCCTGATGGTAGAGAGTTTGTCCGTGGCAGCCGACCAGATCGGCCTTCAATCGAAACTGACGCTCGGTTGAGAGTACAGCATCAGAATAAAGTTCGCCCAACAGAAAGTTCAGTCGCGCGAGATCGGCTACGCTGGCGCGGGTAGCATTCATGGCTGCCAGCACGGCTGCACGAACCTTCTTTGGGTACGAGTGTTCCGCGTGCCCGAGTAATTCGAATTTCGGATACATGCGTGCATGGCCACTGCGAATCCGCACCAACGCTACGTTGATGCCATCCGCGGAGGTTCCGCTCATCACTCCGGCCACGATCATGTCTTCGCTTTGCTTTTTCATCGGCGCGATAATCGATGCGGCAGAGGCGAAGTTCGCTCGGAATGAATCTTCCCCCGATCTTTCTCCCGCCGATCCAGAGCTGCAAGCCTTACTTCCTCGCCGAACTCCCAGAGTTTCCGCGTAAGCTTCTCGACCATGGTCGAAGAGGGCGCCGGCCTGCGTCTCAGTGCCTTTGCCCACTTCTTCTTGAACGAAAGCACGCGCAGCACCGATTCATCGACGCGATTGGCAAATTTGGAATCACTCTCCGTCATCTTCATCAACTCATCGTAGGCTTGAGCTATATAGTCGGCACGGTGGCAGATCAGGCAGAGATCTCCGCCCGCCCTAACGAACTCAACGGCAGCCCCCCCCACGGAAGCCGCCGACAAGACCGCGCCCATCTCGAGATCATCGGAGACAATCGGGTTGCGGTAGCCGATACGTTTGCACAGGATGTCTGTAATCCATTTCCTGGAGATCGATGCCGAAGTGCGAGCCGACGTGACCAGCGGATACGCTGCATGCGAAACCATCACCAGCGGCAGCTGCGTTCGGAGCATGCGGTACGGGAGGAGATCCTCGGTCCAAAGTTTGTTCAGAGATTTTTTGATCACGGGCAGCTTGTGATGGCTGTCGAGTTTTCCTTCTCCGAGGCCGGGAAAATGTTTGCCGCACCCCAGCATATCCGCGCTTCGAAGCCCCGCGAGAAACTCGCGAGCATAAGCAACCGTTTCGCGCGGGTTCGCCGAAACCACGCGCGAAGCCATTATGCTGCGCGAGGCCTCAAATGCCAGATCGAGAGCGGGAGCGAAGTCGACGTTGAATCCCAGAGCGCGGCAATTCTGGCCGATGATCTGCCCATGTTTGCGGAAAAGTTTGCGGTTGCCGGTGGCGAAGACATCTGCTGCTGAAGGTGTAGGACCGAGAACGTCGCGGAAGCGGTCCACCAGACCGCCCTCAAGATCGACGCAGGTAAACAGTGGCGTCGAGACGCACTTCTGGCAATCGCGCAGCAACCGCCATGTCTGTGCGACCGTCACGATGTTGCGTGCGAACAAAATCACTCCCGCTGGCTGCAGATGCTTGAGCAGAGAACTGAGATTTGGCGTCATCTCCACGCCGTCGAAACCGACGATCAGCAGTTGGCCGATATTCGCTCGTGTCTTCATCGCTTCTTGAGCTTCCTGCCTGGGACGTGACCGTTATCGCATGGAAGCTTGTGAAGATAGAAGCCAAGAGTCGATTCTTTGGTAAACCATGCATTGCCCGCTCCTTTGGGATGAAGGCCATTGTGGCAATCGTCCTTGTGTGCGCGGGAATGGGCCAAGATAAACTGCCCTAGAAATTCGAGCGAGCCAGCGTTTCCTTCAACGAGTATGGTGTCTCGATCAAGTTTCTTCATCGTTAGCTTTGGCGGGTTTTTCCTCCGGGAATACAGTCTGACGACGCCGTCTGTGGTCGGCACTTTCAATTTTGCCTTTCGATTCTCCGGCGTTCTACTCTTCTGACTAGGACTAGAGTGCCTGCTTCTTCAATTCCGCCAGCAGATTTAGCGCTTCCAGCGGCGTCAGCCGATTCAAATCTACTTCCCGCAACTTCTCCAGCACCGGCTGGGAAATCGGCGTGAAGATGGTCAACTGCGTCGGAGGAGGCGATGCTCCGGGGGAAAGATGTTCGGTGAGTTCGCGCTCCGCCAATTCATGCTCGGTCAGCACCTCGCGCGCCCGCATGATCACTTCGTTCGGGAGTCCCGCTAGCTTGGCGACCTCGATGCCATAGCTGCGATCCGCCGCTCCCGGCTCCACTTTGCGCAGAAAAACGATTCCGCCACCAGTTTCCTTCACGGAGACATGATAGTTTTTCACTCCAGCCAGTTGTTCGGCTAATTCTGTCAGCTCGAAATAGTGCGTTGCAAAAAGAGTCTTCGCCCGCACGCGCGCATGCAGATACTCAACTGCGGCCCAGGCGATCGCCAGGCCGTCATAAGTGGAGGTTCCGCGTCCAACTTCGTCGAGCAAAATGAGCGACCGCGCCGTCGCCGTATGCAGAATTGCCGCAGTCTCCGTCATTTCGACCATGAAAGTCGAACGACCGCGCGCCAGGTTGTCACTTGCGCCGATGCGCGTGAAGACACGGTCCATCACGCCGAGCCGCGCCGAGCGCGCCGGAACAAACGATCCCATCTGCGCCAGAATCACCATGAGCGCAGTCTGGCGCAGATAGGTCGATTTGCCGCCCATGTTTGGTCCAGTAAGAAGCAAAATCGTGTGCGTGCTGGCATTCAGGTAAAGATCGTTGGGCACGAAGCGTTCACTGCCTCCAGCCATTTCCTGCTGCTCGATGACTGGATGGCGACCCTCGATGATTTCGAGATCGCCGCTGCCGCCATCGGTTGCGGGAATGAACTGTGGCCGGCAATAATTGCGCAGAGCCGCGACATGACCCAGTGATGAGAGTACGTCCACTTCGGCCAGCGCCAGCGCAGTCTGACGGATTCGTTTCGCTTCGGACGCAATTGCTGCTCGCAACTCGGTGAACAGCCGCCGCTCGATCTCGACGATCTTTTCCTGCGCATCGAGAATCTTGACTTCGTATTCTTTCAGTTCAGGCGTGGTAAACCGCTCCGCGCCTACTAGGGTTTGCTTGCGTTCGTAGTCCTGCGGAACGAGATGCAGGTTTGGCTTTGACACCTCGATGTAATAGCCGAAGATGGAGTTGAACTTAACCTTGAGCGATCCAATCCCGGTCCGGCCACGCTCGCGCTGTTCAATCTGCGCCAGTACCTGCTTGCTATTGCGTGAGAGTTCACGAAGTTCATCCAGATCGCGATCGACGCCCGCGGCAATCACGCCACCGTCGGCAAAGCTGAGCGGAGGTTCGGCCACAATCGTTTTCTCAATGCGTTCCCGCAGTTCGCTTAATTCGTCGAGCGATTCGCGCAAAGTCTTCAGCCGTTCGGCGGGAAGCCTTCCTGCTGCAGTCTTGATTGCCGGAATCTTAGCGAGCGACGCCGCCAGCGCGAGCACATCTCGCGGATTCGCCGTCTCCAGCGTCACGCGGCTTAGAAGACGCTCGAGGTCGAGAACGCCATCGAGCGCGCGCCGCAACTCTTCGCGCGCGATTGTTTCTCTTACGCTCGCTTCCACCGCATCGAGGCGGGTGTTGATTTCTGCAAGATCGAGCGAAGGCCGCAGCAGCCATGCCCGCAATAACCGCTTGCCCATCGGCGTGATCGTGGAATCGATCGAGCGAAACAGAGTAATCCCGGCATCGGTCCCGGCAAAAAGTGGTTCAATCAGTTCCAGATTTCTCACGGTCACCACGTCGAGCACTAGGCAATTTTGCCGCTCGTACCAGCCGATACGGTCCACGTGATCGAGTGCGCCGCGCTGCGTCGAACGTACATAGTCGAGAATCGCCCCCGCAGCCGCGGCAGCAGCCGTTCGGCCCGCGAGCCCAAACCCTTCCAGCGACAACACGCCGAAATGATTTTCCAGCAACGGAATTGCATGATCCGGTGCGAAGATCCAATCGTCGAGCGGAGTTTCGGCCCACGCGGCGCCGGCGGCGCGTGGTTGCGGCAAGTGAGTGGGCAGCGCGTGTGCCGATCCGGCAATTTCCTGCGTGCGGTCGAGGGAAACCTGGCGGCGCCTTCCATCAAACAGCGGAGCCGCCGATCCATATAACAATTCCTTCGGACGAAGCTGCTCCAGTTCTTCCTGCACTCGGCGCATGGCGTTTTCACCGGAGAACTCAGTGGCGCGGAATTCTCCCGTGGAAAGGTCGAGGGCTGCAAAACCTACGCTTTCGCCAACCTGCGCCAGCGCCGCCAGAAAATTGTTTTCTTCTGATCCCAGCAGCGAGTCCGCCGCGGTGCCTGGCGTGACGACCCGCGTTACTTCCCGCCTCACCAATTTCTTGGCTAGGCGAGCGTCTTCCATTTGCTCGCAGATCGCCACCTTGAAGCCTTTGCGGATCAGCTTCCCAATGTAGCCTTCGGCAGCATGATGCGGCACGCCGCACATTGGCACGGCGATACCCTTCTCCTTATTTCGTGAAGTAAGGGTGATCTGCAACTCTTTCGCGGCGACAATCGCATCGTCAAAAAAAAGCTCATAGAAATCTCCCAGCCGGAAAAACAACAGCGCGGTTGGATGTTCTTTCTTGACGGCGGCATATTGCCGCATCAGCGGAGTGGACGGCTCGGTCATGCTTCGGTTGAAGTAGCGGGCTGTGCGCGGATTATAACAAAGGCTAGGGGGCAGCTTTTCTTGAACGTTGCAGCTTGTCTGGGCCGATCCGGCTCTTTTGACGCGCATTCGGTTTGTTCGTGGATCGTAACAAGAGCAACGCGGTGGTTAGAGCGTTCTTACTCTGATGTACCTTTCCCACCAAAGTCCAAACGTTCTCCCGGAGGACACGTGAATCGACTAGGGATCGCGACTCTGCTTCTTGCTGTAACCACTCTTTCCACTCTTTCCCTCGCAGCGACCTGGCCTGCGGGAAAGCTAACGTACACCACCTCGGGACCAACGCCGGCCTGCTATGTTGGAGGGCACTCCTGGGGACAGATCACGTATTACACCAACTGGACCTATACGGATTCTGTAGGAGTAGCTCATAGCTTCCCGGGGGAGTCGTACTGGCTTCAGGGGTCCGCTGCCGAATGCCCTTCGGCAGGCTACTACGGTTTCACCGCCACGCTGGCGGACGGCACAGGGTCGATTACTCTAAAAACACTTGGAGCAAGCGGGACTATCAGTATCACCGCGAACATCTTTCCCAAGTACCAAATCCTGTCGCTGATCTACTCACCTCCCGGCAATTCCAGCACGAACGGGTTTACCGACACCACGTTCTATGGCACGACCAACAGCGTGAGTAACTCATTCAGTGCCGGCGTGACTTTCACTTTCACGGCCGGAGGAGGTGTATTCGGCATTGGCGGTGGAACCAGTGCCTCGGTCAGCTTCACCCAGGGATACGGAACGACAAGCGCATTTACAAATACCATCACTAGCGGACAAACTCTTACGCTCAAGTCTAGCCGGAATCCCGTTGACCACACGAACGATACGTTCTGGATATGGCTCAATCCGCTAGTCACAATTACCCAGACAGGATCGGCTGCGGCATCCTATGCTCTTTCGCCGCCGAGCGGTCAGGTGATGGACGCCGTTCGAGTCAGCGTCGCTGAACTTCAGACTCCGAGCACGATCCCATTGCCCGTGCTCGAGCCCATCGTTATCAACGGAGTGACTTATCCCGGTCTCAGTAACATTTGCGCCCACCCCTTGCCAGCTTCGCAATGTACGCAAGCCAACGCCTGCGGTTGCGTGCCGAGCGACTTTACTCAAATCCTCGCGACAGATCCTATTATCGGCATTACCGGGGACGAGCCGCCGTCTCAGGTCGATCCTAAACGCTACTTCGCTCTGAACCCGCCGCCTTCGCCTTTCCCTTTTCTTGAGTATGGAACCTCTGACCAAATAACCTTGACCGATGCCAGCCAGGGATCGGAAACACAGACAGAAACTACAACCTACCAGACAACTTATTCGACGATGGGCGGTAGTACCGTTACATCCACGCCCGTCGACTGGACCCTGCAGTGGAAAGTGACTGACACGTTCACCTGGACGCAAAGCGTCAGCCTGACGAACTTCAGCGGGACTAGCCATCAGATGACCCTCGTCCTGGCTACATCAACCCCCAACTGCGACGAAGCAATCGACGTGTTCGAAGACTACAACTATCACACCTTCGTGGCCGCGCCAGCGGCAACCCCTCCCGTAGCCTGCGACAGCAACTGAAGGGATGGACGTTCGATTTCACGGGAGCCTCGCCCAGCTAGGGCGGGGCCTTTTTTGCTGCGCTAGGAAATCGCAGTTGACGCGGCTTCTCCCGCGATGCTTTCCTTATGCATGGAACTCCGCAAAGATCCCATCACGCGCTCCTGGGTGATGACGGGAGACGATCCCGCCGAGGGAGCGTCCGGTCCGGAGAGCGCTTGCCGTTTTTGTCCGGATGCGGGAGATTCGCCGCAGGTTATCGCCGCGACCCCCAGCTCCGGTGCCTGGTCGGCGCGTTCCGTGGTGCATCCCACGCCGCTGTATCACATTGAAGGCGAGCCCGGCCGCCGGGGCGACGGCATTTACGACCGCATGAGTTCGGTTGGCGCGCATGAGGTGCTGGTGGAAAACCCCAGGCACGACCGGCATCTGTGGCATGCCAGCGACGATGAGATCGGTCAATTTCTCCGTCTTGCGTCCGAACGCATTTTGGATTTGAAGCGCGATCCGCGCATCAAGTACGTCAGTCTTTTCAAGGACTACGGCCCCGGCGCTGGCCAAGAATTCAGCCACCCTACCTCCCAGATTACCGCGACCATGTTCGTGCCTCGCCGAGTGCTTTACGAACTGCGCGCCGGTCGTGAGTACTTTCAAGCCAAAGAGCGTTGTGTTTTTTGCGATATCCTCGCTCAGGAAGAGCGCCAGGCTTCGCGCGTAATCGAGGCCCGCGGTGACTATGTGGCGATTGGGCCATACGCTCCGCGCGTTCCTTATGAGACCTGGATTCTCGCGCGCAATCACGAAGCGTCTTTCGAACGCACGGGCTTGACGAAACCGGGACTTCGGGTAAATCTCGCTGCACTTTTGCGCCGTACGCTGCAGCGGGTGCGCACTATCACAGAGGGTTTTCATCTCGTGCTGCACACTTCGCCCAACAGTCTGCATCCCTCGAAAACTCTCGGCTATTGGAAGACCATCGATGACGACTATCACTGGCACATCGAGATCATGCCAGTCATCGCTGCCAAGGCGCGGTCCTACACGTTCAAAGAGGTCTACTACTCGCCGGTAAGCTCGGAAACCGCGGTGAAGCAACTGCGCGAGGCAAAGATTGATGGGTGATCTTCGCCGACGGCGGATCGATGCTCTATACGATGCTTGGCTTGTACGGCGCTTGCGGCCATCGATCTCTGTAGCGTTCAAGTTGTTGCTACAATCCGTGCCTCAGGAGAAACGCCCTTGAAACCCATGTTCTGCATTATTTTGTTCCTTACCACGGCTTGTGCCCAAAGCCCCGCGCCGCCTTCCAAGCCCTCACCGGAAAAACCCAAAATTCTTTGGCAGAAACTTGGCGGGGCGATTCATAATGTCGATCAGAACCTCGACGGTGTGATGGGCGTCGCCATCGAAGATATTAAAACTGGCGAGCAGTTTTTCCTGCACGAGAACGAAGTCTTCGCCCAGGCGAGCTCGATCAAGATTGCGGTTCTCGCCGCTCTTTATGATCAGGTGCAAAAAGGCAGGCTTAAGCTGACCGATCTTTACACGGTGCAGGCGAGTGATCTCGTCCCTGACAGTGACATCATGGGCGGGCTCACGCCTGGCGTCACCCGCATCACCCTGCGCGATCTTGCCACCATGATGGTCGCCGTCAGTGACAACTCCGCCACCAACGTTCTGATCGACCGCGTCGGCATGGAAAACGTGAACGCTCTGCTCGATTCCCGCGGCCTTTCTAACACACGCCTGCGCCGTAAGATGATGGACCTGGAAGCCGCGAAGCAGGGACGGGAGAACATCTCCACGCCACGCGAGATGATGAGTCTGCTGGCCGCCATCTATCGGGGCGAAGTGCTGAAACGCGAAAACCTCGACGATTTTTTCAAAGTCTTGAGCACCAACAAGGATTCGTGGATTCCCCGAGATCTTCCCGCCGATCTTAAAATCGCCAATAAGCCCGGTGCGCTTGAAGGCGTTCGCAACGACTCCGGAATCGTTTTCGTCGAGGGCCGGCCTTATGTGGTTTGCGTGATGACCGCATTCCTGCAAAACGAACGTGACGGCGAACAGGCCATCAGCAAGGTTTCCTTTGCAGCATGGCGCATGTTCGACCGCCTTGCGCGCGCCTCGGAGTACGGCCGGGTCGTCTCCCCAGGGAACGGCAGCAGGTAACGAAGCAGACAGCTCGTTCTACCAACGAATCATCCCTTCCGGATCATCGACCAGCACAACCTCATACTTCTCCAGCATCGGCATGAGGAGATTCTCTAGTTCACGCTTCCATAGCTCGCCTTCATAAAATTTTGCCTTCATGGGCTCACGCGAAGGCAGATCGGGAAAGCCACGCATGAAAAAGAAGGTGTCGGGGTCTTCGACAGAAAGGAAGGGACCCAATATCTTCATTCCGATTTCCGAGTGCGCTGGAATTGACTTGAACCGGAATATCTCCAGAAACTCGGCGCGCTTGCCAGCTTTGATTTTGTAAGTCCGCATTTCGATGATCATCGGTTTCGCTCGTCCAGAAATGCTGGCGCGGTTCGAGCAAAAGATCAAGAGGAATTTCGAACAAAGAATCTCGAACAAAGGAGAAATGCGTTTACTCTGCCCTCGCCGACTTCTTATGCATTTCGAAATCGTGGCGCAGCAATTGTCCCGCCGCCTCCGCTGCGACCGGCTGCGAAAATAGATATCCCTGACCCAGATCACAGCCCAGTTCGCACAGAAGTTCGAACTGCTGCGTGGTTTCAATGCCTTCGGCGATTACCTTCAGCTTCAACTTGTGGCCCAGCACGATGATGAGGTCCACCGTGTCACGAGTGCCGCGGTCGGCGAGCATTTGGCTGATAAGAGAGCGGTCGATCTTCAGCGCGTCGACCGGAAATTGCCTCAGCCCGATCAACGAAGAGTTTCCTGTGCCGAAATCGTCGAGGATCGCGCCAATTCCAAGGTGCTTGAGTTGGGTGAGAACCGTGACTGTCACCCTGGGGTCAGCCGCGGCTACGGCTTCTGTCATTTCGAGTTGCAGCCTCGAAGGCTCAATCCGGATTTCGTGAATTGCGTTTCGAAGGTCGGTCACGAAGCGGGGGTCGGCAAACTGCCGGGCGGAAAGGTTTATATTCATCGTTACGGCCTGCGCGGTGTGACTCTTTTCTTCCCACTCTCGCAATTGCTGGCACGCCTGAAGGATCAGCCATTGACCAATCGAAAAAAGCAGGCCCGTGTCTTCCGCCGCGTCGATAAACTTGTAGGGCGAAATCAGACCCTGCTCGGGATGCTGCCAGCGAAGCAGCGCCTCGAATCCTTTAATCTCCCGGGTATCAAGTTGCACGATCGGCTGGTAATGTACGCAAAATTGGCCCTTCTCGACGGCTTCCCGCAGCCCCGCTTCCAGCCGCAATCGATTGACGGCGCGCGTGTGCATCGCTTCATCGAAGACTTCACACCGTGATCCTCCGAGCGCTTTTGCCCGCCGCATTGCCACGTCGGCATCCTGCAGGAGATTTTCCGACCGAGTATGCGCCGACGTGCTCAGCGCGATACCCACGCTAGCCGAGGGATGCACTGCACGGCCATCCAACAGGAAAGGCTCTTCAATCGTTGCGAGGACTCGTTGTGCCGCCCGCATGGCGTCGCTCGGATCGCCCACGGCTTCAAGCAGGACGGCGAACTCGTCCCCGCCCATCCGGGATAGGACTGCATCTTCCAGGGAGTCGTCTTGCGGACGCGAGACTGTGTCCTCGGTCCGCAATTGCGCTGCGAGACGCCGCCCCATCTCGATGATCACCTGATCGCCCGCCACCGGACCCCGAGTCTCGTTGATCTCTTTGAAGCC
The DNA here is from genome assembly GCA_963771965.1 of uncultured Acidobacteriaceae bacterium. Classification (GTDB taxonomy): domain Bacteria; phylum Acidobacteriota; class Terriglobia; order Terriglobales; family Acidobacteriaceae; genus Sulfotelmatobacter. Next base: position 389,546 of record CAVYVM010000009.1, on the reverse strand, counting down.
GTCCAGATCGACGAACAGCAAGGCGTATGGGCGTTCTGGATTTCGCTGCGTTCGAAGATAGAGTTGCTCCAGCCGATCCAGAAACAGAGTGCGGTTCGGCAAGCCAGTCAGAGCGTCGTGAAGAGAATTGTGTTCAGCTTGTTCCTCGGCATGTTTGCGGTCTGTGATGTCTCGGTTTACGATGACCAGCTTGGTGATGTCGCCTTTCTCGTCGCGAATCGTCCCGGCGATCGACTCGAGCACCCTCCAGCTGCCATCTTTGTGCCGGATGCGATACTCCAATTTTTTTCCTACTCCGGTGCTGCGCGCCTCTCGCGCCGCTTCCAGCACCTTGAAACGATCCTCCGGATGAATCTGTTCGAACGCCGACGTCTCCCCCAGTTCCGCCGCGGAATAGCCCAGGATTCTTTTGTAGGCGGGGCTGTTATAAAGCCGATGCCCTTTCACATCGACGAGGGCGATCATGTCGGCCGCATTTTCTGTGACGATTTGAAATAGCTCCTCGCGATTCTTGGACTCGCGGCGAACCTGGTAGACGCGGAAGTACTGATAGATCGCGAGGGCCGCCAGCGTTCCTAGAGCGATCCAATTCCAATATTCCATCATTGTCGGAGGGAAACAGAACCTTCGAAAGACATATCGGCTGATTCGGCTGGGAATTTAGTATCTCGCCATGGGGACAAACCAAGAGGACAAACCGTCTGCGACGCGTTCATAATGTTCGCATGTCCCCAGATAACGCAAAGGCGGTCCGCCGCCTGAAGACCTACACTGGCGCCCAAGGTTACGTCTACCAGTATTACTTCGTCGGCAAGCGAGCGGCGCTGCCAGACGACGCCCAATCCCCGGCGACGGAGTTTGTTTTCGATGTCACTTCCGACGGCAAGCTGACTTACGCAATCAGTGTCTTCCTGCCGGAAGAGTCGGTGACAGCATGGGCCGCATCGCATGGCCGCCAACTCACGGAATCCGAGCAGTACGCGGCGGCCAAACTTCGGTTGTTTAAGGCTTTCGATGAACTAGAGGACGTCAAGGAGCACGGACGACGGCTTGTAATCGACGCAGCTTTGCTGGAAGAAGCGCTTGCGAGTCTGGGCGTGGAGTAGGAGTGTGCTTTTATTGTGGAGACTTCGCGGCCAGAATCGGCCTTGTGACCTACATCACACCCGCTCGTGACCTTTGCCGTTCCCAGCTTCCCGACGATGTGGAGAATATAATGCGTGGAAGGGACAGGGTGGCTGGGATACGATCGCGACTCGCTCCCGACTTGCAATAAACTCAGCGGACTCTGATACTTACCTGGCCTATGGCATTGCTTTGGTTACGCTTCGCGCTGGCTTGTTACTTCGTTGGGCTGTTCTACGCTTTTTTCGCGCTCAGCCGCACCAGCGACCTCTTTAGCCGCATCGCGTTGCACGCCGCCAGCCTGGGGATGGTCTTCCATTTCGTTTCGCTGGTCGAGCTTTTTCTATCCGGTCACGTCGTCTGGGCTTCCGTACATAACGGCGAGTCGCTGCTGGCGTTTTTTTCGATGACGTTTTTCATGATCATCTATGCCATTTACCAGACCACCTCGCCCGGAGTCGTCGTCTTTCCGATCGTGTTCTTTCTGACCTTTGTGGCAGCCCTCGACCAGCAACCGGTTTTGCTGACCTCCTTCGTCCAGCACAAGGGATGGCTGATCGCACACATTATCCTGATCTTCACCGGATACGCCGCACTTGTGCTAAGCTTCGGCGCCAGCCTGCTTTATCTCCTGCAGGAGCGTCGTTTAAAAGCCAAGAAGCCAAGCAGCCTGATTTCCTTTTTGCCCGCGCTTGAGGTCATCGATCAGATCGGCTACCGCTCTTTGCTGCTGGGTTTTCCCTTCATGACTCTCGGCCTGATTACCGGGTCCATCGTCGCGATGTCAGCCTACGGGCACGTCGACTTTGCCGACCCCAAGATTTTATTGTCAATTCTGATGTGGGCCGTCTACATGGTCATGGTCGTCACCCGCTGGAATTCAGGGTGGCGGGGCCGTCGCGCCGCGGTGCTTGCGACTTGCGCCTTTGTCGCCGCAATCGTAGCGTGGGCGGCAAACTACTTCTCGACCATTCACAGGTTCGCCGCCTCATGAGATACCAGCTAATCGGCGTGAATCACAAGAGCGCCCCGCTGGAAGTGCGCGAGCGCCTCGCGATTCCTGAGTCGCGCCTACCCGATTGCTGCCGCGATCTAACCGCTCATCCTGGAATCGAGGAGGGCATGATCATCTCCACCTGTAATCGCGTGGAAATGATCACCCATACCAGTAACGGTTCGGCCGATCTGCGCGGATTTCTCCACCAGCACTTTGACCTCAAAGCGGAAGATCTCGACCCGCACCTGTATGAGTTCCACGAGAAAGATGCGGTACGTCACGTCTTCCGGGTGGCTGCCAGCCTCGATTCGATGGTAGTGGGCGAAGCTCAGATTCTCGGCCAGGTGAAGGAGGCTTATGCCACGGCCCGTGCCGTGGGCTCGGTTCGCGGGCAACTCGATCAGCTCTTCACCCGGGCCTTTGCCGTTGCCAAGCGTGTCCGAACGGAAACTGCGGTAGGGTCGTCTTCGGTTTCCATCGCCTCGGTCGCGGTCGAACTCGCCAAGAAGATTTTCGGAAGCCTGGAAGGCAAGACCGTATTCATTGTGGGCGCGGGCAAGATGAGCGAACTCGCCGCCCGCCATCTGATGGCGCATGGCTGCGCCTCAATCTTCGTTTCGAATCGAACCTATGACCGCGCCGTCGGCCTCGCGCAGAGATTCAACGGCCAAGCCATCAAGTTTGACGATCTCTACAACTCCTGCGACAAGGCCGATATCGTCATTACTTCAACCGGGGCGCCACACGCGATTTTCTGCCGTGAGCACGGCGAGCAGTTCCTTACGCGCCGCAAGAACAGACCGATGTTCTTCATCGACATTGCCGTGCCCCGCGATGTGTCGCCCGAAATGGCCAAGCTCGACGGCATCTTTGCCTACGACATTGATGATCTGCAGCAGGCCGTCAGCAGCCACGTCGCCGACCGCCGCAAAGAGGCCGAACTCGCAGAAGCCATCATCACCAGCGAAGTTGAGCGCTTTGAAGCCAAGCTGCACACGCTCGATGTAGTGCCGACAATTGTCAGTTTGCAGGACCATCTCGAAACCATCCGCCAGGCCGAAATCGACCGCGTGCGCAGCCGCATGGGCCCGCTGACGCCGGAGCAGGAAATGGCCGTCGAAGCCCTGACTCGCGGCATCATCAACAAAGTCATGCACACGCCAATCACAACGTTGAAGACTGCGGCGCGCGAGTCGGAAGCAACCACTGTGATTGATGTGGTGCGGAGGCTCTTCAATCTGCACGAAAAAGAATCGTCGGCTGCGCAGAAGAAAAAAGACGAAATAGGGACAAGCCACTAATGCCCGCATTTCCACGCACCCTCATAGAGTCCTGTCATCCTGAGCGGAGTATTTCGATGCACGAAGTGCATCGAAATACGAAGTTGAAGGATCCCTATCCGATGCGATCAGCCGTCGGCGTAGCAAGGCGTTTCCAACACAAACAACTGACCATGTGCTGTTTACGGTGCATCACTAATGCCTAAACTCCGCATCGGCTCCCGCGGTTCCCAGCTCGCCCTCTGGCAAGCCAATCACATCTCCGCGCTTCTCCGCGCTCGCGGCCACGAAGTTGAAATCGAAATCATCCATACCACTGGTGACAAAATCACCGACGTCGCCCTGGCCATGGTCGGCACCAAGGGCATGTTCACTAAGGAAATCGAAGAAGCCCTCGCAGCCGGCCTTGTGGACTTGGCCGTCCATTCCTTAAAAGACCTGCCCACCGAACTTCCCCCGGGATTCGAAATAGCCGCCATCACGGAGAGACAAGACCCGCGCGACGCGTTCTGCTCGCGCAGCTTCTCGAGTTTTCAGGAATTGCCCCAAGGCGCGCGCGTGGGCACGTCCAGCCTGCGCCGCCAGGCGCAACTCAAAGCCATCCGCCCCGATCTCGATATTCATCCCCTGCGCGGCAATGTCGACACGCGACTGCGGAAACTCGAACAAGGCGAGTACGACGCCATCATCCTGGCCGCCTCCGGACTGAAACGCCTGGGCAAGACAGAATTGATCAAGCAGATCATCCCCGCGGAAATCATGTGTCCCGCCGCCGGGCAAGGCGCGCTGGGCATCGAAATCCGCTTAGGCAAAGCAGCCACGCGCCAGTACCTCGAATTTTTGAACGACCCCGCGGCCCTTGCTGCCACCACTTGCGAACGAGCGCTGCTCAACCGTCTTGGCGGAGGCTGCCAGGTTCCCATCGGAGCTCTCGCGGAAATGAAAAATAGCAAGCTTCATCTCGAAGCGATCGTCGCCGACCCCGATGGCTCCAAACTGCTGCGCGAATCCCGCGACGGAAACGATCCTGAACGACTCGGCAACGAAGTAGGAGACATTTTGCTCCGCCGCGGCGGCGACGAAATCCTCGAAGCTGTTTATGGCCGCGGTCTTGCCGTTCCGCCCCAACCGTGATCCGGAATGAAGAGCGGCAGCGTTCTCCTGCAACTCCTCGGCGGCACGAAAAGTTCTCATGCCCTTCGCCGCTGGATCAACTTCTGGCCACCGTTTCTGGGAGCGGGCATTCGAGTGAAGCACATCGCACCGGACATGAAGGCCGTCGACGTCGAGATGAAGCTGCGCTGGTGGAATGCCAACTACGTCGGCACGCATTTTGGCGGATCGCTCTTTGCCATGACCGACGCTTTCTATATGCTCATGCTGATGGCGAATCTCGGCCGCGATTACATCGTGTGGGATAAAGCCGCGAAGATCCGCTACAGAAAACCGGGCCGGGGAACCGTGCGCGCCGAGTTCCGCCTTTCCGATAGCCAGATTGAGGACATTCGCGAGAGACTGAAGACACTGACGAAGTACGAACCGGTGTTTACTGTCGAAGTGAAAGATGTAGACGGAGTTGTGATCGCCGAAGTCGAAAAATTTCTACATGTGCGGAAAAAAGACACAGGTACAATTAAACCGCGAAGCGGCGACAGAGTACAGCCCACGGGGTAAGCCGTGGGTGTGGAGCGGAAAATCAGCGAGCCCCAAAAGGGCGGAAGAAAAACAAACGTGTACATCCCCGAACATTTTCGTTTGCGCCACTACGCCGACGCGCTTACATTCATGCGCTCGAATCCCTTCGCCATCCTGATCTCTACCACCAGCGACGGCCCATATGCCACCCATCTGCCGCTTTTTGTTCGGATTGAAGAAAGCGCGCTTCAGACGGAAGAGACCAAGGTTTTTCTTCGTGGCCATGTGTCAAAAGCCAATCCGCACTGGCGATATCTCGAACAGCAGCAGCACTGTATGACGATTTTTCATGGCCCCCACTCTTACATCTCGCCCACCAACTACATCGCGCATGAAAGCGTTCCTACCTGGAATTACGCTGCCGTGCACGTTTATGGAAACGCGCGCCTTTTCTCGTCACCGCAAGAGCTGCATCAGATGCTCGATGAGTTGATGGAATCCTTCGAGCCTGCCTATCGCGAGCAGTGGGAGACGTTGAGCGCAACGTTCCGCGACAACATGCTGCGGCAAATCGTGGGCTTCGAAATCGCTGCTACCAAAATCGAGGGCAAGTTCAAGCTCAGCCAGAACCGCCCACGGCAAGATCAAGCCAACGTGATCGCGTCTCTGGAGAAGGCGGATGACTCGGTTGTGTCGGGAGTAGCTCGCATGATGAAAGAGCAGGGCCTCGGCCGCATCGAGGTCGATAAGAAGGACCAATGAAGAAGCGGGATACGAACACCCCTGCGGCAGGTCAGGCTCTCTCTGGCGTACGCGTGTTGGTTGGTCGGGCGCGGCATCAGGCTGGCGCACTCTCTGGCGAACTGCGCAAGCTTGGTGCTACGGTGGTGGAAATTCCGTTCATCGAAATTCGCAAGCCGCGGTCGTTTAAACCGCTGGATGTCGCGCTTCAAAATCTCGACAGTTACGACTGGCTTATCTTAACTAGCGTGAACGGAGTCGAGGCCATGTGGGAACGGCTGGCAAAGCTAGGCCTAAAGAAAAATAATCTCAAGCCTCTGCACATTGCCGCCATCGGTCCGGCAACGAAGAAAGCGATCGAGCGCCACGGCATCAAAGTGGATGTTGTTCCCAAGGAGTACATCGCTGAATCCGTCGTGCGCAGCCTGCGGCGGCGCGTGAAGGGCAAAAGTGTGCTGCTGGTTCGCGCCAAAGTTGCTCGTGATGTAATTCCGCGGGAACTGTGCCGAGCCGGAGTGCATGTCGATGTTGTGGAGGCTTACGAAACAGTCGTACCGGAATCCTCCCGCGAGCGATTGCGTTCCGCGTTGAAGAATCCGCGGCGGCGTCCCCATGTAGTTACGTTTACCAGTTCTTCGACAGTAAAAAACTTTGTAGAATTGCTCGACGCACGCAGCAAACGGATAAATTTGAACGGAATCTTAACGGCTTCCATCGGTCCAGTAACATCTTCGACTTTACGCCAGTTCGGCCTGCGAGTGGATATCGGGGCCAAGGAGTTCACCGTTCCTGGACTTGTCGCGGCTATCGTTACCGCGTTGGCAGCTCAGTGATCTATTCCGTGAGCGAACAACTGCAATCGGCCGGCACGACGTGCGCCAGCAAAAAATCGGCTACGCGTTTGTAGGCGTCGATCTGATTTTCCACACGCGCGAATCCATGGCCTTCGTTTTCATAAATCTTGTAGTCGACCGTTCCGCCGCGTTTCTTGATCGCATCGACCACCTGCTGCGTTTCTGATTTCGGGCAGCGCGGATCGTGCCCCCCGGCAAGCAATAGCAATGGCGCTTTGATCTGATCGATGAAGTTGATCGGAGAGCGGTCTTCATACAACGCTTTATTCCTCACCACATCTCCCATGGTCGCGAGATCGGACTGCTGCAGCACGGGATCTTCATTCTCGATCTCGGTAAACCAATTGACAAACGGGACGATCGGCACCCCCGCGGCCCAAACATCGGGTGCTTTCGTCACCGACATCATGCTGAGATAGCCGCCATAGCTTCCACCCATCACTGCAATTTTTTTGGGATCAAGATGGCCAGTCTGCTTGATCCAATCGACTCCAGCCAGCACGTCCTGCAAATCGCCGCCGCCCATGTCGAACAAATTCGCCTGCTGAAATTCTTTGCCGTATCCAGTCGAGCCACGATAGTTGGGCGCGAGCACCATGTACCCCTGATTCGCCGCGTACTGGATAAAGCGGTTGAACGAATTCATGGTTTGCGAAGTCGGTCCACCGTGAATGTAAACAATGGCAGCATTCTGCCCATTGCGCGCCATGTTGAAGGGTACGTAGAGAAACGCGGAGATAGTCCACTTGCCGTCGCGGCTGGGATAGTGCACCAGATAAGGCTCAACCATGTCCTCTGCACGCACTCCCGCGACCAGCGAATGCGTGACCTGATGCGATTTGCCGGTTGCCGTCGTGTACACCCAGAGATCGCCGGGAGCGGTAGGGCCGTTGTGATAGTAGAGCAGGCGCGACCCGTCTTTGGTGAAGGCAGATTGGCCGCCGGTTGGCTCGTTCACGCCCTTCGGGATTGGCAGCGCGGTCGATTTGCCGGTTGCAAGATCGTACAAGTAGATATCTTCGTTGCCGTCGACATTGGCACTGAAAGCTATGTGTTTGCCATCGGGAGAGAACTCGCGGCCGCGAATCTCCCATTTGTCTTTGGTCAGCCATGAGAGTTTCTTAGTCGAAATCTCCAGCAGGCCAATGTTTTCATATCCGTTGTCGCCATTCGAAGTGAAGAGAATATGCTTGCCGTCAGCAGAGATGTCGTCGGCAGAATAGCGCTGCTCCCCTTCATGCGGCGTAAGCAGTGTGCCCTTCCCGGTAGCAACATCCGCGATGAAAATATTCGAATCCGTCCCCTTGGCCTGTTCCTGCGTGTAGACGATGTACTTGCCATCTTTCGACCAGATCAGGCCATAGTTTCCCTTATCCTGGGGTGTGCCGGTCGTAACGTGTTTGATCTCGCGCATCACCATGTCGTAAACGTCGATCTCGTAGGCCGCCGAGATTTTTGGTTTCACTTCGTATGCCAGATACCGTCCATCTGGCGACCAGGTAGGATTCATCTCCGCGATCTCGCGCGTGCTGGTGAGGTTGACGACTTTACCAGTCTTCGGTGAGACCAGAAAAATGTCCCACTGCTCGTCCCCGTCGTAATCCGATTGATAGGCGATCCACTTACCATCGGGAGACCACGCCGGCGCAGTCTGGCGCTGGTCGCTCACCGTGAGTTGTACCGGCCATCCACCTTCGGCGGGGACGAGCCAGAGGTTGTTGCGTCCACTCATGTTAGAGATGAAGGCGATGTTCTTGCCATCGGGCGACCATGTTGCACGGCCGACCTGGCGCGTCATAAAAAGCTTCTCGATGGTCAGGCTGCGCGGATCAACTTGGGCGTTGGGTTTGGAGGCGACTTGCTTGGGGTCGGTAATGGCTGCAGGTACGGAGAGCGTCTGCGCAACAGTGGTTTCGGACAAAACTGTGGCCATGAGTATGACGATAGCAAAGAGTACGCGGGTGCGCATGGGATCGAAAACCTCGGAACGTGAATCGAAGAAAAAGTCTAGCAGAAACGGTTTGTCGTCTTGAGCGGAGAGAGCAGTGCGCAAGCGCACTGCTCTTGTAGTCGAAGGATCCCTGACACGTTGCTGCTGCCTTCGGACCTTGATAGGAGTTCTCATACGGCAACCTGTGAACACGAGTAAGAATCCCTGACGAGACACTGGTACAGCATTAGGAAAGGGGGTCCTTCGACTGCGCATTTGCGTCGGCTTCGACCGCGCAAACGCTTCGCTCAGGATGACAGAGCGGCCGAGAGACTAAGGGATTTTACGCTTTCGCGTCCTCGTGCATGTCCACCGTGCTCCAGGTCTTGTCGGCAGCGTGGCAGATATTTTCCAGCGGGCAATCCACGCATTTGGGTTTGCGGGCGATGCAGAGTTTGCGGCCATGCCAGATGATCTGATGAGAAAAGAGAATCCACTTTTCGCGCGGGATGATGCGCATCAAATCCTGTTCGATCTTCTGCGGGTCGCTGTTCGTCGTGAGTTCGAGACGGCGCGAGATGCGGTGGACGTGAGTATCGACCACTACGCCGTCCGCAATCTTAAACCAGGATCCCAGCACGACGTTCGCGGTTTTGCGAGCGACCCCCGGCAGCGTGAGTAGGTCCTGCATGTTGTCAGGAACCTGGCCTCCGAAGTCGGCGACGATCTTCTTCGCGGCACCGACAACGGATTTCGATTTGTTACGGAAGAAGCCGGTCGAGCGGACGTCAGGCTCGAGTTGTTCGGGTGTGAGAGCCGCAAAAGCCTCAACCGTTGGATATTTGCGGAAAAGTTCCGGCGTGACTCGGTTGACATTAACATCGGTCGATTGCGCGGAGAGAATGGTCGCGACCAGCAACTCCCAGGCGCTGTTATGCGTAAGGGCGCAAACAACGTTGGGATAAAGCTGGTCGAGCCGCTTCAGAATTTCGGCGACGCGCTCAGGCGCAACGGGATTGTAATTGGAGATCGCGGTTGACTTTCGGCCCTTGGGCGCCGCAGCCGAGGCTTCGCCTCGTGGACGGGCGAGGGCGCCTGTCCCCACACGACCTTTTTTCAAGTGGCCGCTTTTGCTTCCGCGAGACTGTTGGGGCGCTGGCTTCCCAGACAGAGCCTGCCCTGAGCCTGCCGAAGGGAGTGTCCGCGCCACACGGTCTTGGAGGCCGGTGCGGGCGGGTTGGCGGGGAGTGCGTCCGCGGGGCATGAGGGCAACATCTTAGCAGAGACCTCGGTAACCACGCGGGCAATTGACTGGCCTCACGCGCCCCGGTACTCTGGAGTTAACCTCACCTTATTCGGGGAAGCTACGTGGCCGTGAATTCGATCCAACTCGGGCAGGTCTGGCGCAGCGATGCCGATGGCCAGGATTATCTCGTCACCAAGGTTTACAGCGAAGTGTTCACGCAATATGCCATGCTGCGGCCTGCCGGGATCACCGCTCCCGACGCTCCCACCGTACGCCTCAAAGTAACCAAGACTCCGCAAGGCGCGGCGCTGCCCGGCTATACCTTTACCCAGGACGGCTCATTCTAGGATCGTCGCAGATTTCCGTTACACTTGAATTCTAGTACCCAGTAGCCAGTTTTTGGCCCGAGAGGTTTGACTGGGTACTCGGTACTGGCAACTGCCTTTCCCCAATGACCGAAAAACTCCTGGCAATCATCTTCGTATTCATCAACTCCGTGATCAGCGTAACCGGCTACGGAGGTGTGACGTTGCTCATGGCAATCGAGTCGGCCTGCATCCCGTTGCCCTCAGAACTGATCATGCCATTCGCCGGCTACCTGGTTTTTACCGGTACGTTCAAGTTGCTTTGGGTGGCAACGGCGGGGGCGCTCGGATGCAACCTGGGATCGTTGGTGGCCTACGAAATCGGCTGCTATGGCGGCCGCCCGCTGGTCGAGCGTTACGGTCGCTGGATTCTGATGGGCCGCCGCGAACTCGACTGGGCCGACCGCTTTTTTCTGCGCTGGGGATATCTGGCGGTCTTCATCGGACGGCTGCTGCCGGTGATTCGAACGTTCATCGCGTTGCCGGCGGGAGTCGCGCGCATGCCACGAGGCCGATTTCACATTTACACGTTTCTAGGGTCGTGGCCCTGGTGCCTGGGCCTGGCGTATCTCGGTATGAAGCTGGGCGCGAACTGGCGCGAGCTGGGAAAATACTTTCACAAGTTCGATGCGGTAATCGGAGTTGTGCTGGTGGCGGGTGTCGCGTGGTTTGTGTGGACCCATTGGCAGAACAGAATCTCTCGTCAGACCTCAGCCGTCAGCGATCATTAAAATCCGAGCACTTCGTTCGCCTCAAACCCGCTTCGCCAACTGCGACCCTACGATCTGCCACCTCCCGTCACGTTTCACAACCACATCCATGTAAATGTAGCCGACAGGGAAGCGGCGCCCGCCCTGCTCCACATCGTCTTCCTCGGACCCATGGACGATCGCTACATCTTGGCTCAGCAGACGGATTCGCCGGCCTGTCGAGGTGATCGATAAGTATCGGATCACTCCGGTCTTCAGATTGTTCAACACATCTTGTTTGGTGAAGACGTCCCCCGTCTCGTCGTATTGCAGGTAATCGTCGGCGAAGATGCGCGAGAGCTCGGCAACATCGGCGGCGACCAGGGCACGGTCTCCATCTTCGAAGAGATTCAAGATTTGCTGCTCATCGTTAGCCATATTCAGATTGTCATCCGAGAGAGCACTTTTGACCTGCGCGACTTAGTAGTGTACAAGCTAAGTCATTCCAATCGCCAAGGAGTGATTCACCATGCATCACGCTGTTGCCGCAGTTCTGTTTTTTGCTGTTGCTTTGTCCATCGTCTCTCAGGCGCAGTCTGCCGCGCCCTCCGACAAACCGTTCGTCGTCGAGTACTACTACAAAACCAAATGGGGACACGCGGATGAATTTCTAAAACTGTTTAAGAAAAATCATTATCCCGTGCTCAAGAAAGAAACTGAGATGGGTCGGATCGCCAAGGTCTGGATGGATCAACCGCGCTATCACACAACGGAAGACGGCCGCTGGGATTTCCGCGTCACCATCGTCTTCAAGAATGCAACCGTAGCCAACGAGCCTTTTGATGAGGCGGGTCTGCAGAAACAAATGTATCCCGACCAGGAGACCTTCCAGCGCGAAGAACAGCGGCGCTTCGAGATTCTCGACGCGCATTGGGACTTGCCGGTGAAAACGGTAGATTTAGACAAATAGTACCTAGTACCCAGTACCGAGCCGTGATCGCTGGCATGATCGCCTTCGTAATGGGGCAAGACAGCTGGGAAACGGCGGCGATTTTCTAGGTACTAGGTACTACGATGCACACCGTTCGCCGAAGATGTTAAAAGCTGATGACAGTCGTCCGGGAAATCCTTTATAGCTGTCATCGAAATTTGGAATTAGACAGAGTCCGGGTAGTGTCCATATTCTTAACCATGGACAGCTTATTATCGGTTGAGGACTCACATGTAGATTTGCTGCACGAAATCGGCACTCGTCTGGCCACTGCGGATGGCTTCCACGAAGTGCTGGGTCGTGTGGTCGATTTCGCTTCCGCGCTGGTAAAGTGCGATTCCTGCCTGATTTATGTTCTCGAGGGCGAAGATCTCGTGCTCCGAGCCTCGAAGAGCCCGCATCCTGAAATTGTGGATCGGCTCAAACTCCGCGTGGGACAAGGCATTACAGGATGGGTAGCCGAACATCGCGAGCCCGTTGCGGTTTCCGAAAAAGCGGCGCTCGATCCGCGTTTTCAGTTTTTCCACGAACTGCCCGAGGATAGCTACGAGGCATTCTTGTCGGTGCCATTAATGTGCCGTGGTCGCGTCGTGGGCGTCATCAACCTGCAGCATCGCCAGCCGCACGTTTTTAGGCGCCGTGAAATTCGTCTAATCTCGACCATTGGATTTCTGGTGGGCGCCGAGATCGAGATGGCGCGGCTGGAAGATGCGAACTCCAATCTGTGGGAACAATTGCAGACTCGCAAAGTTGTGGAGCGCGCAAAAGGAATTCTACAACGCGAACTGGGGCTGAGTGAAGAACAAGCTTATCTCACCTTACAACGCCAGAGCCGGCAAAAGCGCAAGCCGATGAAAGAAATTGCTGAAGCCATCGTGCTCAGCGACGAGGTGAAGGGCAATGCGCCTTCGCCGAAATTGACCTGAGGTCGTGACGGCTTCATGACACGCCGCTATTTTTCAGCGCTCAGCCGTTAGCAGCTAGCAATTGGCAGTTAGAAAAAGCTGGCGACCAAATGCTAATTGCCAAGTGCCAATTGCTCGCTACAAACAAACCGAGAGCAGATTTGGGATCTGCTCTCGGTTCCTGGCAGCGGCCGAACTAGCGGGCGGCGGATAGGGTCGTGGTTGCGACCGCCTTTGCCACCTCGCGAGTCTCAGCCGGTACGGCAAAGTGCAGCGTCATTCCAAACTCTGGAAGCTGCAGGCTGCTGACAAAGCTTCCACTCGGTCGCGTAACGACCGTGAGCCGGCTGACATCGGAAGGATGCGAAACTTCGGTGTCGGTCACGAGCAGCATGAAGCCAGTTCCGTGGCCGGTCACATCCCGCACCATCAGCAGTTCTGACGGCCCCTGGGTTCCCATAGTGAAGCGGTATTTTCCCGCCGGCACAACGGCATTCTGCCAATGCACCTCGTGGTCCAGTGTGAAGCTGCCGGCCGCCTCTTGAGCGGACGCCAGGCTGGGTGCGAAGTTCAATGCACTGACAGTCAAAACCGCGGCGTAAACGTATTTCCGAATCGATTTCATTGGCATCTCCTGTTCTCTTCCTCTCTAAGCGAGGAAGAGCGAGTCTGAAGAGCACACTACCGGCGCAAAGCCAAGTGGCGTGGGCTCAGATTTGAGTGGAGAACTACAGGGTCAGGAGAATTGCAATACCGACATCGGGGCCGGCACGCAAACATCAGCTTCGTAACGCCGGCTGCAGAGCTGGTTTACGAAGTAATTTCACTATGAGGCAAGTCCGCGCTAGAGTCCAACGCAAAAAATCTATCGGAGCTATCAGATTGGAAGTCGCAGTTGCGAGACCTACACCTGCAGCCCTCCTTCGTCAAAGCTTAACGTTGATTCCCGTCCTTTCAATCACGTCACTTGCCGTTGAACTGAATTCTGAGCCGGTTAAGCACCGCGCAGTTGTCAATTTTCCTCTAAATGAGAGAGACTATAGACGTAATTGTTAGGTGGCATCTAACTGTCACCAGGAGACTAACTTGTATCAAAAACGTCCCGGAATTTTTATGGCCGATTGGTTCGACGCGGATGGTCGCCGTCATCGTAAACAGTTCAAAAACTCTGAGGATGCAAAGAAGCACGAACATCGCGAGGCCGCTTTGGCACATGCTGTTCGCGCCAACCGAGAATTGAAGCTGTCCGGCACCACTAGAACGGGTGGTGGCAAGAAATCTGCGAGATCGGAGACTACTACTGTCACCAATGCCGAAATTGCCCCAGCGAAGGGCAAATTGGGAGTGATGATCCCCGGCATGGGCGCGGTCGCGACGACATTTGTCGCCGGCGTCGAGGCGATTCGCAAAGGACTGGCGAAACCGATCGGCTCGCTCACTCAGATGGGCACGATACGCCTCGGCAAGCGCACCGATGGCCGCTCCCCAAAGATCAAGGAGTTTGTGCCACTCGCTGGTCTTGACGACTTGGTCTTCACCGGCTGGGACATTTTCGAGGACAACATGTACGAAGCGGCCTCGAACGCCGGTGTGCTCGACCAGCGGCTGCTCGACCAGTTGAAGCTCTTTCTTTCGTCGGTGACTCCGCGCGCGGCGGTATTCGATCACAACTATGTGAAGAAGATCGATGGGCCCAACGTGAAGAAGGGCAAAACGAAGATGGATTTGGCCGAGCAACTACGCGACGACATTCGCGACTTCAAGAATACTAGCGGCGTCAGCCGTTTGATCACGATGTGGTGCGGATCGACGGAGTCTTATATCGAAGCGGGCGAGGCGCACCAGTCCGTGAAGTCTTTCGAGAAGGCACTGCGCGCGAATGACGAAATGATCGCGCCCTCGATGGTCTATGCTTATGCGTCGCTGATGGAAGGCGTGCCATTTGCAAATGGCGCGCCGAATCTGACCGTCGATCTTCCGGTGATGCTCGAACTTTCGCGGCAGAACGAGGCTCCCGTCTGCGGCAAGGACTTCAAGACTGGACAAACGTTGATGAAGACCATCCTCGCGCCTGGCTTTAAAGCAAGAATGCTGGGGCTGAACGGATGGTTCTCCACTAATATCCTGGGCAATCGCGATGGCGAAGTGCTTGACGACCCGGGGTCTTTTAAAACCAAGGAAGAGTCGAAGCTTTCGGTGCTCGAACACATTCTGCAGCCGGAACTCTATCCTGAGCTTTACGGCGATATGTATCACAAAGTTCGCATCAACTACTATCCGCCGCGCGGCGATAACAAAGAAGGTTGGGACAACATCGATATCTTCGGATGGCTCGGTTATCCCATGCAAATCAAAGTCGATTTTCTATGCCGCGATTCGATCCTGGCGGCGCCGATCGTCCTCGACTTAGTGTTGCTGATGGATCTCGCGAAGCGCTGCTCGGAGTTGAGGGGATTGGGAATCCAAGAGTGGCTGAGCTTCTACTTCAAGTCTCCGATGACCGTTCCGGGGCTGTATCCTGAGCACGATTTGTTTATTCAGTTAATGAAGCTGAAAAACACGCTGCGGCATTTGAAGGGCGAAGAACTCATTACGCATCTGGGACTGGAGTATTACGACTGAGGTTGTGTGGTCCCTAGTGAGGGTCGCGGATCGATAGAGGATGAGATGGGTCTGATGGTGCAGAATCTTCTTCCGGGAAGAGGAGAGCATCCGCATACTCTGTTACCGCATGAGACTGCTCTGGGGCCTTCCGCCAAACGTTCACTCCGCGGCGAATCCCCTTGGCGAGGTTGACCGAGCATACTCGCGATTAAGTCGCCCATAACAAGCCTCTCGCGTATTGTACGCCCTGGGCTCTGCTCGTGATGGTACCTACCACACCGTCCTGAGCAGCGGGCTCCTTCGGATTCTCTCGTCGTGCGTGACCAGCGTCAGGCCTTCGGCGCGGGCTGTGCCGCCGATGATACGGTCGGCGGGATCGCCGGAAAAATCACGCGGAAATTGGGCGGCCAGGGTGGCAATCTCGGGCGTGATCGGCAGCACGGTGACGCCTTCGATCAGCAAGTTGAGCGAGGATTCAAGAGTGCCGTAACGGCGAATGCGTCCGCGTGCCAACATGGACGCGAGCTCCCAGATGCTGATTGCAGAAATTGCGATCCCACCATTTCGCCGGGCCCGGCGGATGGCGGAAGAGGCAGGCCGGGAAAGGGACTTCGAATTGTCTACCGCCCAAAATAAGGCGTGCGTGTCCAGTAGAATCAAAACGCGGATTCCCAGCTCTCGGGCGGGTCCGCATCGAGGTCGCCAACCACTTCAAACACACCCTTCAATCTACCGATAAACTCGTCTCTTGGTTCCTCGAGGGGAACCAGTTTCGCGATCGGTTTGCCGCGTTTCGTAATCACTATCGGCCGCCTGGTCGAGCGCACGTCTTCCATCAGGGTGAGGCATTGGGCTTTGAAGGTTGCTGCGGAAATTTCCTTCATAGACATATTATAGCAGACATGGTCAAGTCGAAATGACCACATCGTTGGTCAGGCATTCTTTTCCCGCTTGTACTCGTCGAACTTCGCCAGGAATTCTCTCTTCCCAAAGGAAAAAACCTATTCGACCGTCACCCTTAGAAAGATGGGGTCGATTTTATGAAACGGCCTCCCGAATGGTTGACCGTCTCCGGAAAAGACGCCGTAGAAAGTTTGACCTACACTTTTCAGTTGCTGGTAATCGCCGAGAGGGCGCGGACCAGCGTTGCCGCTCGACTTTCCTGGAAAGAGAAACCTTTGCAGCCGAACGGTTTGAAAAGTGATGCCTCGATTCCGGCTGACCGCTAAGTAAACCGAAAAGAACGGCTTCGAAGTATCTTTATCCAGGGCATCGGCCGTGTCGTACAGGACCCCCACAGCTCCGTTGTCGGTCACTGCGACGGCGGGAAGCGCCGATTGATGTTCCGGACCGCTGACATATTGTGGAGCGCCGGGTACCATCGAGCTATTGCCTTGGTTAACGACACGCACAATGCCGATCCGATCCCGTCCAGCGCTTTGATCGAACTTGCCAAAGGCGACATAGACGTCGCCTGTCCCCGGATCGACAGCCAGGGCATCGACCCCGCCACGAAGAACGTTGACTCCCCCAAGGATGGTGCCGGGCTCGATTTCGCCGAAACTATAAGTGTAGATATCCTGATTACTACACGCTTCCGTCACTTGAATTCCGTTCGGATTACCATTCAAACCCCACGTACGGCCGCCATCCAGCGAGCGATTCAAAACATAGCTGACCGCAGAGGCGCGCGGACACTCCAGCGAAGCCCTGGTCTGGTGAAGGCTGTAAATCGCTCCGGATCGCTGGTCCACGGCAACTCGTTGCGCGGCATTGCCGCCAAAAGTCTCAACCGAACCGGTTGACTTATCGATGGTAAAGTCGGGAGGAACTTTTGCTTCGGCCACGGCGACCTGCATGGCGGTCGACTGGTAGCCGACATAAACGTTGTCGATTTGGGGATGGTGCAGACTTTTGTTGACAGCAAGCCAGGGCTGATCGGGGGCGGTGTGCTGGTTCGTAGGTTTCGTTTTCCCGTCGATGACTAACCAGCCCCAAGCATCGTTTTTTGCGGGATCATTCGTCGCTCCGCTAACAATCGTGCCTTCTGCCTTCGTGTTCTGCGTTCCTCCATCTGAGCTGCAATTCGCTCCTTCTCCATTTCCACTCAGCAGGAAGGTTCCGTAGAGCACGCCGCGGCGGTCGTAGTCGAATGTCTCATCACACGGCGATTCCTGGACAAGCCCTCCGTCGACGCCCGAAGGGGCGGGGATAGAGAATTCTTTCGTCCACAAATTGCCGCCGTCGCGCGTGTACCAGAGGGGAGCATTTTGAAATTGACCGTTCGGCGACTTGCTCCAGGCTCCGGAAAACGCCGAAATAACAATCCTGCGCGGGTCGGCGGGATTGATGGCGATCCCCGGCTCTGCGTTGAAGAATTGGTCTGTGTTCTTAAGATCGCGATCGGTGTTGCTCACCACAACATCGGTCAGGAACACGCTGGGGAAGCGCGCCCGGTCGGCAGACTTCACCGAAGTATCGGCGCTCTCGTTGGCAACGAATAGCAAGCTTGCGGTTAGGAGGAGGGCTCCGCTGATTACGGGGTACTTCATGGTTCGTAACTCCAAATCGGCGGAACTATAGCATAGATTCGAAAACTTGCACCGATTTTAGCGGGTGGTGATGCAGTTCCGAACAAGCATTTTTGCGGAGCTTCCGGCCCTTTCGGAACTGGCGGGCGGCTTACCCCAGCTTCTTCTCCCGCTTGTACTCGTCAAACTTCTCTAGGAATCTGTCGATATCCTTCTTCTGCAAATAGTAGGGAGTGGAAAGCCGAGCTTATTGGGATCGGCGACTCGGGATTCGGGAGCGGTGAGCTTTTACTTCAAAGTCTCCCATGACCGTGCCGGGGCTATATCCCGAGCATGATTTATCTATACATCTGATGAACACGCTGCGGCATTTAAAGGCGAGGAACTGATCACGCAATTTGGGTTGGAATAGTAAGACTCGATCAATCTCCGAAGAACGTGCATCGTCAGCTGCTTGTCGAAGGATTTTTCACTGATACTTCACCCAGGGTTCATCGCTTCCTACGGGTGGCAAGTTTTTCAGATTCTCGGGACGGTAGTCCGGCCGCTTTTCCCATCGAATCCGCACTGTCTGGTGAATCTGGGGATTTGCCGGAAGCGTACGCGGACTGCCCATGGGCACGGACCACTTGTACGTCTTCGTGTTGAAGTCGTAGGACTTGTGAGGTAAATACTCAAGGATCCACCATAGTCCTTTCAGAGAAACGTTCAGATCGCCAACGGGATTGGGCGCATAACGCGGATCGGGATACGAAAGAACGGAATGTACCCGATCGGGATGAAGCAGTAGCCCTCTGCTTTCAGCTTCCACCAGCATCCACTCCAAAGCGATTTGCGACAGCCCGCTTTTTTCCGGTGCATAGCTTCCTCCAACGTCGGAGTGAACGCCTGCGAACCAGACCTGTTTAAAATCCTGGGTGATTGGGCTGAGCGTTCCGTCGCTCAAATCGTCACCCGTACACAGCCGTGTGAACGAGTTTTGTCGGAAGAAGATTCTTCTCTCATCGATGGACTGAGCATGACGGACATTCGCGATGATGGGATTTCGGGCAGTGTATGGCAGCCGTACCGGCTCGGTGATCCATCCCACGGAACTCACGGTGTCCCACAGACCGGCAAAATGAATAAAGCAGCGGCGCGAAAAGGTCTCCTGAAACTGCCGGGCTTCGTCCAGCAAGGCAAGATGGTTTTCATTGTGCCGCCTTTGGAACATTCGGAGAACATAAGGAATTTGAGACTCATTGCCAGGGCAGAGCAGACCAAACATTTTCAGCAGGCTAGCCAGGGCCCGCGCCGTGTAAGCGCCACGGCTAAATCCGAAGAGGAACACGCGAGCATCTTCTTCGTAGGTTTGCATCAAGTACTGATACGCTCGGCCGACATCCTCAAAAAGGCCGCCGCCAAAAGCCAAACCTATGACGCGCGACCACTCCTTTTCCCACCGGGTGCGGGCGTTGGGCGCCCCCATTGTTCCCACACCCGGATGGTAGTAGGCAACCTGCTCTCGGTTGACTACCAGGGTACCGTAAAGCTTCACCACATTAGAGTTACGACTCGGATCAAATTCGTTTCCCGTTCCGTCGCAGCAGATGACGATGTTTTTTGACATATTCGGTTCTTGAAGCGTGCCGTTTCATGCTAATGGAGCACGCTTGATCCACCAAAGGTCTAACCATGTGAAGGACCACTACGTTTTCACGCGCTTGTACTCGTCAAACTTCTCTAGGAATCTGTCGATATCCTTCTTCTGCAAATAATACGGCGTCGACAGCCGCAGCTTGTTGGGGTCTGCGCCGCGAATGCGGATTTTGTGGGTCTTCCACATCCAGTTTTCTAAATCCATGCGCGGAACCGGCGGGACGTTCACCGTCACGATCGCGCAACGCAGCGCGGGATCGGGTGAAGTCCATGATTCCGCTCCGCGCTTCTTCATTTCGTCCAGCATGTAGTCCACGAGCTTTCGATGGCGCCGCTCGATGCGGTCTAAGCCAATATCGTTCGCCAACTTGATGGAAGCGCGCAATCCCCACAGTGCCGGGACGTTTGAGCTGCCGATTCGCTGGAATCGTTCGGCGCGGAGTTTGGGATCATCCCAACCCTCGGTGACAATCGTATTCCACAAGCGATCGATCACTTCATCGCGCACGTAAAGAAATCCTGAGCCCTTGGGTGCCTGCAACCACTTGTGCGGACTCGACGAGTACATGTCGCAGCCGAGGTCGTGAATGTTCAGGCGCATCATCCCGGTGACGTGCGCGCCATCGACGGCGGAGAGAATTCCCTTCGAGCGGGCGAGCGCACTCAGCTCTTTCGCGGGAAGAACGACGCCGGAGAATGTTGTGATGTGGCTAAAGAAGATAACGCGCGTGCGCGGAGTGATGGCATCGTTGAAAAGATTGAGAACCTGCGCGGCATCCTTTACGGGGCGGGGAAGTATGACTCGCTTCACCACGATGCCGTAGCGTTTGGCCTTCAGATTCCACGGATGCTCGCCGCCGGGATGCTCCTGGTCGGTCATCAGGACTTCGTCACCCGGTTTCAGGTCGATTCCATTGGCGATGTAGCTATTCGCCTCCGTTGCGTTGCGCAGCAGGGCGATCTCATCGCGATGGCAGCCCACGAAGGCGGCAAGGGGATCGCGAAACTCGTTCCAGGAGGCGTATCCCCAGATGGGATAGTCTTCGGGATCCTGCTGGTCCATCTTCTCCGTGGTGGTGTAGCCCTCGAAAACGGCGCGCAGCACGGGCGCGGGGCTGGAGCCGACGGTTCCGTTGTTCAGATAAATTTCGTCCTCGGGAATCAGGAATTGCTTGCGCAATTCGGCCCAGTAGGCGTCTTCGTTCTTATCGAAGAGAGTGGAGTCGGGCAGCGTCGAGGGAACCTTCTCCAGTTGGGCGATGAGGTTTCCACGAACGGCCAAGGTGGCGGCGAGTGTGGTTGTGGTCGTGAGGAAACGGCGGCGGTCGAGCAAGCGCACCTCCCGGGGATGGAAGACGGAACGGGCTATGTTACGACCTGCGCGGACGCCGGGCAAGGAGGGAATCGGTGGCTCGGTGATCTGCCGCCGCTGGAGCCCGTTTTGAGCTAACTTTTCGAACCGGGATTCGGATTCGCAGGCCAATCCTGGATAACCCGAAACGCAGAATGGTGCGTCTAACCCGATAGGGTAGAGTCCGGGCGCTGGGGCTTGTGACCCGGGCGTATAATCGTCGTAAGAGTACGTGGCCGCAAAGGGGTATTTATGAAATTGCGATGGGTGGCAATCTCTGTAGCATTCGCGGCGTTCAGCGCAGGGCCTTGGACGTGGGCGCAGACACAAGATCCTAGTCAGAATCCCGGTCAGAACAATCCTCCTCAAACTCAACCTGGACCGAGCCAGAGTCCAACTCAAACACCGGTTCCAACGCAAGATCCCGACAACGGACAGCCGAAGGCCGGCGATGTGCAGAATGCGCCAAAGCAGGCTCCCGCGGCGCTTCCTACAAAAGATGACGACGCGATTAAGCACGACGGCACCAAGACCGACGTGGATGCGGTGGGAAACCGCAACGTAGGTTGCGGGCGCGGCGTAGGGAACTGGTATACCATGGAAGGGCAGGTGGCGCGCGGACGAGTTTACGCGCAGCAGATCGAGTCGCAGATCAAGCTGGTGAACGATCCCGTCGTTACCGAGTACGTGAACCGTATCGGCCAGAACCTGGTGCGGAACTCCGACGCTCAGGTGCCGTTCACCATTAAGGTGATCGACTCTGACGTAGTGAACGCCATGGCGCTCCCTGGCGGATTCTTCTATGTTAACTCCGGCTTGATCCTCGCGGCTGACGAAGAAGCTGAGATGGCGGGCGTGATGGCCCACGAGATTGCTCACGTGGCGGCCTGCCATTATGGCCGCGAAATGACCCGGCTGAACCTACTGCAGATGGCTTCGATTCCAGCCATCTTTATGGGCGGCGCGCTCGGATACGGGATCTATGAAGGTATGGGACTGGCGGTCCCGATGACGTTCCTGAGGTTCTCGCGCGGCTTCGAGGCTGAAGCCGATTACTTGGGCGTGGAGTATATGTATCGCGCGGGCTATGATCCATCGGCCTTTGTCTCGTTCTTCGAAAAGATTCAGGCGATGGAGAAGAAAAAGCCAGGCACGCTTTCAAAGGCTTTCGATACGCATCCGCAGACTCCGGACCGGATCGAGAAGACGCAGGATGAAATTCGCAAGATTCTGCCGTCGAAGCCCCAGTACATCGTGACGACCTCGGAATTCGACGAAGTCAAGGCGCGACTGGCCTCGATTGAGAATCGTCACAAAGTGCTCGATCAGAAAGATGGCAACAAGCCCAGTTTGCGGCGAACTTCAACCGGCAGCGACGGAAACTCGGGCGACAGTAAGAGCGATGATGATCGCCCGACACTGAAGCGGCGGGACGATTCGGCGAATTAGTGAATAATAAACAGCCGGTCGAATCTCTGTCGAGACCGAGTCAGAAGTCAGAAGTCAGAAAACCGGCGGCCTTGGCCGCCGGTTTGGCATTTGGGGAGTCATTTAAGGTCAAATCGGCTTTCACGGGCTCAAGTTCCGCGTTGTCACAGGAAATAGTGACCGTCGTCACCGCCGGGTGTTGCCGAAACGAAATGGGCTGAGCTACGCTATAAGAGCTAGCAAGGAGTTGTTCTTCATGCCGGAGAATACCCTCACCATCACAGACAATCGCACTGGCCAGAAGTATGACGTCCCGATCGAGAGTGGCACGATTCGGGCGATGGATCTGCGCAAGATCAAAACCGGGCCGGAAGATTTTGGGCTAATGACCTACGATCCCGCGTTTATGAACACGGCTTCGTGCCGCAGCAGCATCACCTACATCGATGGAGACCGCGGAATCCTGCGCTATCGCGGCTATCCCATTGAAGTGTTGGCGGAGCGCTGCACTTTTCTCGAAGTCGCCTATTTGCTGCTTTTTGGCGAATTGCCTACAGAGCCTGAACTGAAGAACTGGGTCTTCGAAATCACGCACCACACCATGCTGCATGAAACCACAAGGAAGTTTATGGAGGGCTTCCGCTACGACGGCCACCCCATGGGAATGTTTGTGAGCACGATGGCGGCGCTTTCCACGGTGTACCCCGATGCGAAGAACGTGCACGATCCGGCAAACCGGCTGTTGCAGATCAAGCGGGTGATTGGCAAGGCGCCTTCCATCGCCGCCATGTCGTATCGGCACAATGTCGGATTTCCCTATGTATATCCCGACAATGATTTGAGCTATGCCGAAAATTTCATGAACATGTTGTGGAAGATGGTTGAGCCTAAGTACCTGGCCAATCCGGCGATCGCGCGGGCGCTCGACATTCTCTTCATTCTGCACGCCGATCACGAGCAGAATTGTGGCACCAACGCGATGCGCTCGGTGGCCAGCGCGCAAACCGATCCTTTTCTCGCTACGGCGTCCGCTGCTTCCGCTCTGGCCGGACCACTGCATGGCGGCGCGAACGAAGAAGTGCTGCGCATGCTGGACGAAATCGGCTCCAAAGACAATGTTTACGCCTACATCAAGAAGGTGAAAGACGGCGGCGAGAAACTGATGGGATTCGGCCACCGCATCTACAAGAACTACGATCCGAGGGCGAAGATCATCCGGTGGTGCGCGGAGCAGGTTTTCGAGGTGACGGGACGGAATCCCAAGCTGGACATCGCGTTGGAGTTGGAGCGCATCGCTCTCGAGGACGAATACTTCGTGAAGCGCAAGCTGTATCCGAACGTCGATTTTTATTCCGGGATTATGTATCAGGCAATGGGTTTCCGCCCGGAGATGTTCACGGTGCTGTTCGCCATTCCACGCACTGCAGGATGGCTGGCGCAATGGCAGGAGTTGGTCACCGATCCCGAGCAGAAGATCGCGCGTCCCCGGCAGATATACACAGGCTACGATCAGCGGGAGTTTGTGCCGATGGAGAAGAGGGTTGCCGTAGCAGTTCCGGCGCGCTAGCTCAAGTGGGGGAGTTAAAGCCGAGCTAATCTGATCTAAGCGGCCTGCTTGGGGGCCAGCGAAGCTACGTACTCGCGCCGTTCGGCCGAAGACGTGATTACTTTCATCTCCTGCCAATCGTAAGGAAATTCCCTTCCGCAATCCAGGCAAGCGACATAAGTGCCAGTCAATGCGCCAGCCTGCGGTCGCCCCGTCCGTCGCATGGTTACTGGGAAGCTGTACCGGGAGTGCCGGCAGCCGAAAAGAACATCAATCAACTTCGTCATCATTGGAAACACCTTCCACAACGGGCTGTCTCTCCTGGGTTCGTGCGAGGTTGCAGTCCGCGCGTTGCTAATGTACTACAGTCTTTCCCCTAACAATCTATTAGATTCACTGAGAAGAGAATGGTTTCGTGGTTCTGGTTGTGATCTCTGAACATTCGTTCGCATAACTAGCAAGTGGCTGCTGCAGTGCTACTTACAAGCTAATGAGGAAGGATTTGCACAGCAATCGCGATTGAAATAAGCCAGGAAATGCACCGCTGACGTCACCGCCGTAAGGCAAAGGAAATGGAGGGCAGCTCCCTGTCGAAGGGCGCCGGGGAGAGTTCAAGCCAGATTCAATGCCTTTTTAATCGTCCCATGTTCATTCTGAATTTTTTCTTGAAGCAGAGTGATGGCATAAAGTAACTGCTCGGGACGAGGAGGACAACCGGGGACATAAACATCCACTGGGATAACCTGATTTACGCTCTGAACCAGCGCGTAGTTTTGGAAGACGCCGCCGGATGTGGCGCAGGCTCCCATCGAAATCACCCACTTCGGCTCCGGCATTTGTTCCCACAATTGTCTAATGACGGGAGCCATCTTGTGTGAGACACGGCCCGCAATAATCATGAGATCGCTTTGCCGCGGCGACGGACGAAATACCTCCGCACCGAAGCGCGCCAGATCGAAGCGCGAGGCGCCCATCGACATCATCTCGATCGCGCAGCAGGCGAGGCCAAACGTCATCGGCCAGATCGATCCTTTGCGCATCCAGTTCACGGCCGAATCGAGCGTAGTCAGCACCACTCCCTCCGGCGTCGGATTGCCGAAGGTCAAATCCTTCACTACCTTCTTGCCGTCTTCGAAGTCGACATAGGGGCCGAAATTTAATTCTGGAGACATGCCACCATTGTAAACCACGAGAAACTACGGGTTCACCACAACCTTGCCGAACATCTGGCTCTTCTCCAGATATTCGTGCGCCGCGCGGATTTCGCTGAGGGGGAACGCGCGGTCCACCACCGGTTTTAGCCTGCCGGCAAACACGTGGCGCAGCACTTCGTGCAGTTCGCCCATGGTTCCCATATAGGAGCCTAGCAACGTCAACTGTCTGCCAAACAGGTGTCGCAGGTCGAGGCCGACATTCGGCCCCGTCGTCGCCCCGCACGTAACCAGCGTCCCGCCGCTCTTGAGGGAGCGCACACTCTCGTCCCAGGTAGCCGCTCCTACGTGCTCGACGATGATATCGACGCCTTCTTTATTCGTGATCTTCCGCACTTCCTCGGAAACTTTCTGCTGGTAATGGTTGATACCGTAGTCGGCGCCAAGTTGGCGGCCTTTCTCCAACTTCGATTCATCGCCCGCGGTCGTGATGACGCGGCAGTGGAAAAGCTTGGCAATCTGAATTGCCGCGATGCCTACGCCGGAGCTTGCTCCCAGCACCAGCACAGTCTGTCCCAGGCGAATGCCGGCGCGCCCCACCAGCATGTGCCAGGCAGTTAGAAACACCAGCGGCACGCTTGCCGCCTGATTGAAGTCGAGCGAGTCAGGAATCGGAATCACATTGGCCGCCGGCACTGCGATCAATTCGCAGTTGCCTCCGTCCACCGCGTTTCCGAGCGCGGTAAACTGCCGGCACTGATTCTGTACCCCGGCAACACACTGCGCACAATGTCCGCAGAAGTGCATGGGCGCGAGCAACACGCGCTGACCGGTTTTGAATCCGCTGACGTAGTCGCCCGCCTCGACCACTTCACCCGCAACGTCGCTGCCGAGAATGTGGGGCAGCTTTACGCCCGGCAACCCCTTGCGCACCCACACATCGAGATGATTCAGCGCGCACGCCCGTACCCGGACGAGCACTTGATCATCGCGCGGCACCGGATCGGGCACGTCTTCGTACGTCAAGACTTCCGGGCCACCAAATTGATGAATGCGAACCGCTTTCATGGAATATTCTCCTGAGGTCTCCGCGCTAAAGTAAGCATACTTGCCCATATCAGAAATTCCCAATCCGGCCTCTCGGATGAAATTTCTTTCGCCGATTTCTCGTCTCCGCTGATCTTCAGCGTAGGATTTTTTATGGCGGGCGGGTTTAGAGGGCGTTGCCAGTGGGTACTGGACTTGGTCCGTCAAACCAACGAGTGGCTCATCAGCCATTGCAGTTCGAGTCTGCCGCCCTCTGCACGGCCACTCGTAAATACATATTGACATCGATGCCGAATCGCGCAACCATTGAGTTGGTTTGACGGACCGCGTCGTACCTAACTGGTTTCTCGCAAAGCCCCGGAGTGATGACTCGGGGCTTTTGCTTTTGCAGCCGATGTTTGACTCGCCGTATTAGCCGGCCGATAATCAGGACGGCAAACTAAATCCAGTGGACATCTACGAACAAATCGTGCAGCTTCGCAGTGAGGGCCGTCGCGGCGCGGTCGCGACCATTGTGAATGTCAGGGGATCGATCCCTTCGTTCCACACGGCGAAGATGCTGGTGCGCGATGATGGCTCGATTGTCGGTACCATTGGTGGCGGATGCGTCGAGGCTGATGTGTGGCAGGCGGCGCGCGAAGTCATGGAATCTGAGAAGCCGCGCACTCTTACCTTCGACCTGAATCAAGATCCGAAGTACGATACCGGCCTGGTTTGCGGAGGCACGCTTGAGGTTTTTATAGAACCGGTGCTGCCTCCTGCGTTACTTTATATTTTCGGCGCAGGTCATGTCGCCATCAATCTTTGTAAGACCGCCGCGAATGCCGGGTTCGACGTCGTCGTTACCGATGACCGTACCTCTTATGCCACTCAAGCGCGCTTTCCAGCGGCTCGCGAGGTTCATGCAGGCGACTTTGATGAGGCCATTCGCACGCTGGACCCGACCGAAGATGCCTACATCGTGATTGTGACGCGCGGCCATCGCGACGATATGCGGATCCTGCGCTGGGCCCTGCAGACCCGCGCTCGTTACCTCGGCATGATCGGCTCGAAGCGCAAAGTCATCGAAATCTCCAAGACGCTGCAGCAGGAAGGTGTGCCAACGCATTTGTTTGACCGAGTGCATGCTCCGATCGGGATTGATATTGGTGCCATCACGCCGGAAGAAATTGCGGTTGCAATCACTGCCGAGCTGATCGCGATTCGACGGCACGCGGGCGCTCGTCTCCCCCACATGAGTTGGTTTCACTCCGAAGATATGGATCCCTCCAGGCCGTGATCCGAGTTATTTCTTGCTGAACTACTCAACCGCACTTCCACGCTGAAACGATTTTCCTGCGCTCGACACTATCTCCACGAGACCCCAGATTCTCGGATTTGAGATTTCGACCGCGGAGTTCATTCCCGGCCATCATGATCGACGTAGAGGAGTATCTATGGCACATCCCACCCTACCACCCTATCTCGGCACCTGGGACGAACTGCTCCAGGCGCTGCTGAACAATCCATTCCTGGGCAGCGGTCGTGCCCCTCTCCACCATGCCAGCGAGCGGTTGCAGCCGCAACCGCAACCCTGGTCGCCCGCATCCGCTCTCTTCGTGGTCGCGGCAGGGCTGAAAGATATAGCTTCGCGTCTACCCAAGGGTCAAGAAGGCCTGGGCAGCGCGATTAGCCAGGCCGCCGCCGATTGGGAAGACTGGTACTGCGGCAATGGTCCTCGGCCACTCCCGCATGTTACTGAAACTGCCGGAGAACTGTTGGCATTCGCCGGCACGCTGGAAGCGAGCGCACTTCGAACCAACATCGTGCGTGAAGCTGGAACCCTCCTCGAAAAATCGTACGGAGCGGCAGCGAGCGAGCCGACACAGGTCACATCGATCGCGAGCTAGAGACTGACAATGAATCTTGCGCTTGTGTGGCGGCTCAGCTCTTCTGCTTTTGTGAGCTTGGGCCGCCTTTTTTCGCGCGTGTTCGGGCCTGGGTCGAACCGGCTTGGGAATTCTGCTATCTTCGCAGGATGATTCGAGCGCCGAGCTTTGCCGGGGTCATTCTCGCTGCCGGGGAATCCTCGCGAATGGGCAGGGACAAGGCGCTGTTGTCTTGGCCGCCGGCAACAGCAGTGCAGACGGCGTCGAATGAGACATTTCTCTCCGCCGCGATTCGATCGCTCTCCTTGGCTGCCGATTTCGTGTTGGTAGTTGTGGGCAAGAATCAAGCGGCTCCAGCCCCAATTGTGTACGCGAGCGGAGCGTCCTTGGTTGTGAATCCTGATCCGGATCGCGGCCAGTTCAGCTCCTTGCAGATGGGCCTGCACGAAGTGCTCAATCGAGGGCGCGATGCAGCGATCATCACTCTGGTGGACCGGCCCCCGGCTGCCGCCTCAACCGTTCAGAATTTGCGCGAGGCCTTCGAGGCTGCGGATCAGAACATCTGGGCTGTAGTTCCCGAATTTTCTGGCAAGCACGGTCATCCTTACCTTATAGGCCGTGAAATGATCGAGGCTTTCCTCCGCGTTCCCGCCACATCGACTGCACGGGACATTGAGCATGTGCATCAGGAACACATTCAGTACGTGCACGTCGATGATCCTTTCGTAGCGATGAACGTCAACACGCCAGAGGACTACGCGGCGCTGCAGCTGCCAGTGAAAATTGTTGATTGCTGATTTCTGATTGTTGATTGAGAACCATATCTGAACCCACTTACCCATGTGGTGCAATTCGGCCTCTTGCCCGATCTCCCGCTTGACCGGCATAGAGCGTCAGCCAAACCGCAACAATGTCTCTCGCGCGTAATTTGCGCGCCTTCTTCGAAACGGTTATTTTCGATAGATGAATGTTGCCAACCCCTCAATTTTCCATCCAGCCACGAACGAATTCCTCGATTCTGTAACCAACCTGCGGCCTCGCGTCGCGGCCTTTGACTGCGACGGCACGCTGTGGTCCGGCGATATCGGGGTAGATTTTTTCGAATGGGCGCTAACCAACGACGAAGTATTCCCGCAGCCGGGGCGCGGCATCCTTGCCAAATCGATGCGCGAGCGGTACGCCGCCTACAATCTCGGCGAGGTCGACGAAACCACGATGTGTGGCGAAATGGTGACGATGCATCGGGGAATTTCGGAGTCGAAGATCATGAGCGCGGCAACTCGCTTTTTCGACGAGTTCTTCGTGGCGCAGATTTTTCCTGAAATGCGGGAACTGGTGCGCCGCCTGCAACAGAATGGATGCGAAATCTGGGCGGTCTCCTCGTCGAACGAATGGGTGATTCACGCCGGGATGAAGTATTTTGGCATCGCTGAAAATCGCGTTCTCGCAGCGAAAGTTGCAGTCGAGAAGGGAATTGCCACCGACCGGCTGATCCGTGTGCCTTCCGGCGACGGTAAGCCCGAGGCGCTGCGTGAACTGGTGAAGCAACCGATCGATGCCACGTTTGGCAACTCGCGCTGGGATGTGGAAATGCTGGCGATGGCAAAACATGCGTTTGCCATCAATCCAAATCCGGACTTGGAAGCGATGGCCCGTGAACGAGGCTGGCGAATTTATTTTCCTGAGGGCGTGGCGTCGCGAGCCTAGAGGCGCAGCGAACGCCGTTTACAATTGTCTGGTTCATGTATTCCGCACAGCTGCTCGATCATTTTCAGAATCCGCGCAACGTGGGAGAAATTGCCGACGCCGATGCCTCGGCGGAAATCGAAAACCCCGCTTGTGGAGATGTATTACGCCTCACGCTAAAGACGGGCGCTGGGCGAATTGTCGAGGCGAAGTTCAAGGCCAAAGGCTGCGTTGCCGCGATTGCTTGTGGTTCAGCGATTACCGAGTTGGTTGTGGGGAAAACTATGAGCGAAGCGCAAAGTCTAGGGCGCGAGGATGTAATCGCGGCTGTGGGCGGCCTGCCACAAGCCTCGGCCCATGCCGCTCAGTTGGTTCTCGACGCACTTGCGACCGCTCTGGCGAAGTCCAAGGCGGACTGAAGACTCATGTCATCGCCTTACACGCCGCGCCGCATCGCATGTCTGCAGCCCAGCGCTACGGTAATTCTAGCAGCCATCGGCGAACTCGATCGCGTAGTCGCCTGCACGAAATACTGCGCCGAGGTCGTTCCCGAAGTTGCCAACTCTTCGCGCACAATTCTCGCCGACTCGTGGACCGCTGATGCAACCCAGCTGATTACAGCCCAGCCTGACTTAGTCATCGCTTCAGTTCCTTACCAGGAGAAAGCGGTCATCGAAATTCTTAAGGCGGGAGTGCCGTTTCTTGGCTTGGCTCCCAGAAAACTGTCTGACATTTACAGCGATATCGCGATCATCGCGGGAGCTGTCGGCGCCAGCAATCGTGGCGAAGAGGTGATCGCCAACATGCGGCAACGGATCGAACAGGTCCGCGAATGTGCCGGTAAGAGAACTGCGGAATCGCATCGCCCCAGGGTCTTTTGCGAAGAATGGGGCAAGCCGCTGATCGCATCGCAAGCATGGATTGCTGAACTAGTGGAAGCCGCGGGTGGTGAGTTTGTCGGCGAACCGGGCAAACAAATCTCCAAAGAAGAAATTATCCGGCTCAATCCTGAGATATTAATTGCAGCCTGGTGCGGAGCGGGCGACCGCGTGCCGTTGGAAAAAATCGTGACCGACCGTGGCTGGCAGGGAATTGACGCGGTGCGCGCCGCCCGGGTTTACTGCATTCGCGACGAGTATCTCAACACGCCTGCGCCTACTCTTTTGCGTGGCCTCGACGCGCTGGCGTTCGCGATTCATCCCGAGCTTTTCCCCCGCACCGAGGGCATCCGTCAGATTACCGGCGTGTAATCTTCCACAGCCAGGAATGTTCCACTCTGAGTTAAGATTCTTATCATGCCCACCATGAGCCGGATTGAAGAGGTTCGCAACGAGGTTACGGAGCTAGCCAAAGCCACGCCCACAGCCAAAGACCTGATGCAGGGGGTGTGCAAACTGCTGCACGATCGCATGCTCAAGTATAACTGGGTGGGTTTTTATATGCTTGAGCGGGGTGCGCAACCGCCCATGCTGATACTCGATGGTTTTATCGGGGCGATGACCCCGCACACGCGGATCCCGCTCAATCAAGGCATTTGTGGCGCAGCCGCGTCCAGCGGCAAAACCATTGTGGTGGATGACGTCAGTAAAGATCCCCGCTACCTGGCCTGCTCGCTCGAGACCAAGTCTGAAATTGTGGTGCCGATTTTTGTGAAGGGGACAGTTGCCGGCGAGCTCGACATCGATAGTCATTTCCCCGCCGCGTTCGGCGCTGAGGATCAGCAACTTGTGCAGTACTGTGCGGAAGTGGTTGGCAGAAAGCTGGAGAAATCTCGATGAAGGTGGAGAAGGGCAAAGTGCGGGCACCGGAAATTGGCCGCGTATGGCTGAATTCCACTCCGCTCAGCTTTCGCCAACTGCGCGGCCGCGTGGTTTTGGTCGATTTTTGGGACTATACCTGCGTCAACTGCATTCGCACTCTGCCTTATGTGCAGGCGTGGCACCAACGCTATCGCGAGAAGGGTTTGACCGTCATCGGCGTGCACACGCCGGAGTTTACCTTCGCACAATACGAATCCAACGTGGAGCGAGGCATTCGAGAGTTTGGCCTGACGTATCCCATCGTCGTCGACAGCAACCGGGAAATCTGGAAGGCGTTTGCCAACCGCTACTGGCCTACGAAATACTTGCTCGATAAAGATGGCTACCTGCGTTATGGCCACTTTGGCGAAGGCGGCTATGCCGAGTGCGAGCAGACCATTCAAGAACTGCTCCACGAAATCGATCCAGAATTGAAGCTTCCTGAAGTTATGGAGCCGTTGCGCGAAGAAGATCATCCGGGCGCGGTTTGTTATCGGCCCACTGGCGAACTCTATCTTGGCCATCAGCGCGGACGGATCGGCAATGACGGAGGCTTTAAAGAGGATCAGATCGCCGACTATGAATTTGCCGGCAAGCCAGAGGAAAATTTCTTTTACGCGAGCGGGCGCTGGGCTTCGACCGCGGAATATTTCGAGGCTGCCGAAGATGGCAAGCATTCACTGAAGTTGAAGTATGAAGCTTCGGCAGTGAATCTGGTGATGGCCTCGCCGCGCGGAACATCGGCAGAGGTAGTCTTATTGCAGGATGGCAAACCGCTGAAGCGCCAGGCTACGAAAGACACGCTTTTCCGCAGCGCTTCCAGCGCATCCATCGGCAAATCGGCAGATGGTGACGAGAGCTATCTCAGCGTCGACTCCGCCCGCATGTACTTTCTCGTTGACAATCACGAATTCGGCGAACATGAGCTTGAACTGATCTGCTCTCCGGGCATCGCCGCTTTTGCCTTCACTTTTATCGGTTGCGTTGACCCGGTTGCCAGCGCCCTGCAAGCCACCACGGTTTCCGTATCATGAAGCGGGTGGTTGCGGCGGTCATCGAGAAAGACGGCAAGCTGCTGGTGTGCCAGCGCACTCGGCATCAGACGATGCCGCTCAAGTGGGAGTTTCCCGGCGGAAAAATCGAAGAAGGCGAGCAGCCGCGGGATGCACTGCGCCGCGAGTTGGAAGAAGAGTTAGGAATCCACGCCAAGGTCGGCGACGAGATTGTCCGCCTCAAACACGCCTACCCGAATGGCACAGTGGTTGAGTTGCGCTTCTACATCATTCGCGAATATGAAGGTGAAATCGAGAACCGCATCTTCCGCGATGTGCAGTGGGCAGTTCCCAAGGATCTGCCGTCCTACGACTTCCTGGAAGCGGATGCGTCGCTGGTGAGCGACCTGGCGGCTGGTAAGCTTCCGTGACTTATTTCTGAGTCGGAGCCCCTGGCTGCTTTTGCGGCGGCGTTGCCGGCTGCGGCTTCACCGGAGCCGATTTTACGCCTTGCAATACCGAGTTCGACACTCCATGTTTCGTGGCGTAGATGGAGAGCGTCACCGAGGTCAGCATGAAGAGAACGGCCGAGATAGTGGTCGCTTTGGAGAGCGCCGTGGCCGCGCCGCGCGGCCCGAAGGCGGCCTGACTGCCCTGTCCGCCGAATGCAGCCGAAATGTCTCCAGCTTTGCCGCTCTGCAGCAGCACAACAATAATCAGAAAAAGGCAGACGAGAACGTGGATGATGGTGACGAGTATGATCATGAAATTCTAGAAATCCAGTTGTTCGAAGTGATTGGAGTGAAGAAAGACCGGCGAAAGCGTCGCGATCATGCCGGCTTCTATCCTGATCCGTTGCATTCTTATTGTACGATGCCTACGCGACGGAACACAAACCCATTCGCCAGCAAAGGGCAGGCGAGGCGCTGTTCAAAACGCGTCGTTTCGGAGCGTCGTAGCCGAACTTAACCGCAGGCAGTTGCGCCGCCCGTTACTGCACGGTAAGCGTAAGCGTTATCGGCGTAGGCGGGTTTTGTACTCCGCTCGCCGTACCTGTAATCGTCACGGTATATTTACCCGCCGGAGTGGACGGCTGCGTAGTCGTGGTTGTTGTCTGGCTGCCGCTGCTGCTGCATGCCACCTCGAACAGGCATCCAGTGAGTACCAGGAAGACCACGCAGAAGCCCAGCAACTTTCTTCGATTTGGCTTGTTTAATCCAGCGCCGCCTAGCAACATCGCCGGAACCAGCAGGCTGATCGCGAACAGAGTGCGCGAACCGCGCATACCCGCCGGTGTGGTGAGCGCGGCCTGCGGCCCAGTAGTCGAAACCGTAAGCGTCGACTGGCCGATGTTATTTGTCACCGAGATTGCCCCCATCGAACAGGTCGGTGCGGGAACTCCGGTTTGAGAGACGGTGCAGGTCAGCGTCACCGTCGACGGGTTGAGGCCGCCTGTCGGAGTGATGGTGACAGTTGCGGTGGACGACGAACCCGGGGCAACCGATGCCGGCGACAGCGTTGGTGCAGGTGAGAAGCTGAAACCAGGCGCCCCATTGATCGTCACGCTTGTACTTCCCGTGCTGGCGAGATTGTTCGCGTCTCCGCTGTAGGCGGCTGTGATATTGTGCGTGCCGGCCGTGAGATTTGATGTCGAGAGTGTTGCAACTCCACTGGCGTTCAGTGAACTCGTGCCAATCGCAGCGGTTCCGTCACTGAAGGTGACCGTGCCGGTCGGTGTAGGAGTCCTAGTTACTCCCGAGTTGACGGTTGCGGTAAAGGTCACGCTTTGATTTAGGTTCGCCGTGCTCGGATTTGCGGTCAGTGTGGTGCTCGTGCTGACTACGACAACCTGGCTCAAAACCGGCGACGTGCTGGTGTTGAAATTGGGGTCCCCGCTGTAGACGGCGGTGATGCTGTCAGTCCCCACGGCTGGGAAGGAGGTCGAAAATGTAGCCACGTCGCTACCATTTAGGGCAGAGGTGCCGAGCATAATGGTTCCATTCATAAACGTCACTTTCCCGGTGGGAGCGCCGCTAGTGTTTGAGGAAACCGTGGCGGTGAAGGTGACGGATTGATTGGGCGCGGACGGATTCGCCGAGGAACCGAGCTGCGTGGTTGTACCCGCTTGATTGACTTGCTGCGGGAATGTAACGCCGCCGTGCGGCTGATAATTGGCGTCTCCGGAATAAATCGCGGTGATGGTGTCCGAACCCACCGGCAGAACCGATGTGGTAATCGATGCCTGCCCGCCGGCCAGCGATTGTGAACCGAGCACTGTGCTGCCATTCTGCAAGGTCACGGTACCCGTAGGCGCCACACTATTCGACACGCTTCCCGACACGCTCGTGATAAATGTAACCGGCTGTCCGAAGGCCGCTGCGGATGTGGAAGACTCGATGTTGATCACCGTGCCCCGAGTGTTCAGCAGCACACTGACCGTGTTGCTGGAGCTATTTGCCACCACGAGATCTACAGCTCCGTCTGCATTGAAGTCTCCGACTGCTGCGGAGGACCCCAGCCATCCCGTTCCGAACAGTGTGGGAGCGCCGAAGGTGCCGTCTCCATTTCCCAGCAACAGGCTTACCGCGTTTCCGGCAGAGCTGCCCAGTGGAGTGCTCGTCAGAGCGAGGTCATAATTGCCGTCGCCATTGAAATCTGCAGCAACGATCGAGGATGGATTCGCGCCCGCCGGATAGATCGTGGCTGGCTGGAAGGTTCCGTCGCCGTTGCCCAATAGCACGCTGACATTCTGGGTTCGAGAATCTGCAACCGCCAGGTCAAACTTGCCATCTTTATTGAAGTCTTGCACTGCTACCGAGAGTGGGATGCCACCGGTGCCGGTCGGGAAAGTTTTCTGGGCCTGAAACGTGCCATCGCCGTTGCCCAATAGCACGCTGACATTATTGCCGCTCTCATTTACGACTACCAGGTCGAGCTTCTTATCTCCATT
The DNA here is from genome assembly GCA_963771965.1 of uncultured Acidobacteriaceae bacterium. Lineage (GTDB taxonomy): Bacteria > Acidobacteriota > Terriglobia > Terriglobales > Acidobacteriaceae > Sulfotelmatobacter. The sequence goes on along the minus strand of CAVYVM010000009.1, from coordinate 354,197 downwards.
GACATCTGCCAGCGCGATCGATGCAGGACCGGCGCCCACGGTGTAATTGACCGCAGCTTTGAAGGTGCCGTCGCCATTGCCTAGCAGCACGCTCACCGAGTTGCTGAGGAAATTGGCCACCACCAGATCCTGATTGGTGTTGGCATTGAGGAGTCCTTGGGCAATCGAAACTGGCTGACTGCCGACCGTAAACGTCGTAGGAGACTGAAACGTGCCGTCTCCGTTTCCTAACATGATGCTGACGGTGCCAGGCGTGTTGGCATTCGCAATTGCCAAATCGGGTTTTTTATCGCCGTTGAAATCACCCACCACCAATGCGTCGGGGTTGGTAGTGCCGGTCGAGTATTGAAGCGGTCCCTGGAATGAGCCGTTGCTATTCCCAAGAAGGATGGTGATCGTTCCAGCGCTGCTGTTCGCTACCGCCAAATCCGGAATACCATCTCCGTTAAAGTCGGCCTTCACCACTGCGCCGGGGGTTGCACCTGCCGGATAGTCCGTGCGCGCCTGAAAGGTTCTGCTCTTGCCGCTGCTCAAGACCACACTCACGCTATTCCCGCCGGAATTCACAACAGCCAGGTCGTAAATATGGTCGTTGTTGAAATCTCCTGCTACTACGGAATAGGGAATGTTCCCAGTGCCGACATTGAGTTGACCCTCGAACGTACCGTCCCCTCCTCCCCACAGAACGCTGATAGCATTCCCGTCTCCCGCCGACACCGCCAAATCCAGGTTGCCATCGCCATCGAAGTCGCCGACCGCTACAGCCGTAGGGAAGGGACCGGTGGGGTAATCCACATGGGTTTGAAAGCCGCCGTTTCCTTTGCCCAAGAGTACGCTCACGGTGTTGCCCGCCTGATTTGCCACCGCGATATCCAGGTTGCCGTCACGGTTGAAGTCGCCGACCGCGATCGAAACCGGATTTAAGCCCGCCGTAGACTGGAACTGATTCTGGAACGTGCCGTTCCCGACGCCTCCGGTTCCATTTCCCAGAAACACGCTGACTCCGGAGGCAAGGGTGTTGTTATTGTTCGCTACAGCCAGGTCAAGAATGCCGTCGTTATTGAAGTCGCCCACTGCGACTGAAGTTGGACCGGTCCCAGTGTTGTAATGCACCTGCGCATTGAACGTTCCATTGCCCTTGCCGAGAAGTACACCCACCGTACCGTCGATGGTGTTGGTCACTACCAGGTCAAGATTTCCATCGTGGTTAAAGTCGCCCACAGCGACGCCTTGGGGCCCAGTTCCGGTGGCTGTATCGATCTTCGGCTGAAAGGTCCCATCACCATTTCCCAGTAGCACGCTCACTGTGTTGCTACCTGAATTGGTCACCGCGATGTCAAGATGCCCGTTTCCGAAGTCTCCAACTGCAACGCCCTTGGGAATGCTTCCGGTTGTATAGGTTACCGCCGGTTTAAAGGTGCCATCGCCGTTTCCTAGCAGAACGCTGATCGTGTTTGCAGTTGAATTGGCTACGACAAAATCGAGGTTGCCGTCATTATTTAAATCTGCTGCCGCCATCGCCTGGGGATTCGTTCCAGTGGGGTATTGCGGCGCCTCCAGGAATTGGCCGTGGGCTAGAACAGCCCCAGAAAATAGATAAAGCACAAGTCCAGTGAGTGTGTGCTTATTCATGAAACACCTCAACAATTTCTTTAATATCCAAGATGGGAGTCGACGCACACTTCGGCCACACAGCTGGTTCGTCTGTGTCCGCTGGCGAGTATGAAGGCCGCAATAGACGCGAAGCATCTGGGAGCACAATGCCGCCGAAAAAAACACTAGGGGAGTAAATTCTGAGGGAGTATCGCCTACCGGCTGCGGGGGGAGTGGACTGTTTTGGCAGCGTTAAGGCCCGACAAGCATACCGCGATCTCTACTTAATTAGCAATAACCCATTTGGCGTAGTCCGATTCAAAATGCGAGAGCCAGCCAAGAAAGCTCCCCCTTCAACATCTCGCACCACCAATAAAAAAGGCCCAAATACTTGATTTGGGCCCCGGGTTCAGACGTGCGGGTGATTGGGGGGTGGGCTGTTACAACCTTACTTCCCCGCGCTGCCTGCACCCTGTGGCGGAGCGGATAACTGCTGCTCCACAACTTGACGCAGTGTGGCATAGTCCAATGCCCCACTCATGAAGTGACCATTGATGAAAAAGCTGGGCGTGCCGTTCAATCCCAGCCGTACGCCTTCCTTGCGATCTTTATCAACAACCGCGGCTTCCTCGCCTGAGTCCAGGCACTTGTCGAACGCCGCGCCATCTAGCTTCAGGTTCCGGGCTTCTGTTTTAAGCTGTTCCATCTCGAGTCCCTTGCTGCGGAACAACTCGTCGTGGAACTCCCAGAACTTGCCCTGTTTGCCGGCGCAGCGGGTTGCTTCCGCAGCCTTCTCCGCCCGCGCATGCATGGGCAGTGGGAAGTCCTTGTAAGTGAATGTGACCTTATCGCCAAAATCAGCCTGTAGCTTCTTCAAGTCAGCGGCCACCTTCTGGCAATACGGGCACTCATAGTCCGCGAACTCGACTAAGGTCACGGCCGGCTTCTCCGGACCAATCTTCTCCGCATCCTTCGTATCTACGATCGCGCTCGGGGGTGCGAGAGTAACGTAGACATCGGTCGAGGCGCGCAATGCCTTCACGTAAACCGCTAGCGCTTTGTTGGTGCGCAGTTCGCGAATCTTCTCGAGGACTTTTGGCCGCACCACCTCAAACGGCTGGTCGGTCTCGACTCCCTCGTAGTAGACCTTCATCTGGTCTTCGCTGGGATCTTTAATGTGCGATTTGATATCGCGGTCAACCAACTGATCAAGAGTGAGACCCTCGCTCTTTGCTTTTTGCTCAAGCAATCTTTTGTCGATGAGTGCGTCCAGCGCCTTCTGTTCCGCTTGATAGTAGGTGTAGTGTGCCGATAAGAGTTTGGCTGACTCTTCCTGTTCGAGCTCCGCCATTGTTACTTTGACTCCGCCGACGTTGGCTACTACTTCGCTGTCAGCCTGAGCCACTACGCTTCCTGTGCTCAGTAACGCCAGTGCGGCGCCCAAGCCAAATTGTAGAACCTTTCCTGAAACTGACATGAGATCCCCCATCTCATTTGGATTTAAGACAAAACTCATTATAGTGGCTCGCCAGAAAGCGGATGAACTCGCTTTCTGGCGAGCCGGTCTTCAAAAAACCAAGCGGAGCCAGGTTCGGCCCACCTGATCTGGTTAAGCTACGGAACTAGTCGCCCGTTCCGCAGGTGCACTGACCCCTGCCGCTGCCATCAAGCTGAATGGCATAGCACTGGCCCTGGAGACGCGAAACTTCAGCGGCGCTGAGCGTGGCATCTTGCGACGCGGTCTCAGTGATCGTGAAGTTGCTGTTCTGAATGTGAGTTCCCCAGCTGCGAATCGAAGCTGTGGGAGCAAGGCTGGTCGGGTAGGCTGGGCAAACGCCACCGCGGGTCGGGATCGGAACGATCTTTACCACGCCGGTGCTCAGAACTACGCCAGTCAGCGGGTTGCCTGTCAGGTCAGTGTTCACGGAAAGTGTACGCAGACCATCGGGGCTTACATAGCAGCTGCAGCACTCAGACAATTCCTGGTTCGGATCGAACACGAAGATAGCAGCGCAGAGGCTACCACCGGCCGTGCCAGGATTGGTGATGCGGTAGGTCCCATCGGGAGCGCCGGCGGTGTTGGCGTTCGCGAAGTAATCGACCTTCAGGGTGTCGGGACCGGGGGTTGTTGCTGCCGCTGCGAATCCAGCACTCAGTGCCAGAACGAGCGTACAGACTACGAGCATAGTGGTTCGACGCATTATTGTCCTCCTTGGATTTACGCCGCCAAGCTGGGGAGGGAATATGCTCGGCTTTCGTGGCGCATCCGGTACTCTACCTGAAATTCGCGCCGTCACAAGTCCCCAAATACACTAACCCAATCTCATTAACCCGGCAAAACCCTTGCTGCAAGCCGATTTCACGCCCTCGGACCTACAATCTTGCCGATAATCCCGGAACGGGTCGAAACGCTCATCTTCACCATCACCAGCCGAATAAATGCTTTTACTGTATTAGGGCTGATCTTCATCCGCTGCGCAATTTCCTTGCTGGTGAAGCCCTCCAGCAGGAATTGCACCGTTTCCTGTTCTCGCGCGGTCAGGCCAAAGTGCTCGGAAATCTCTGCAATGGTGACCGCTTCGTTACTTTTTCTTTCCAGCATCACCACCAGCAGCCCTCCATTTGTGGAGGAACCGTTCTTATGGTTCACCGCCACGTCGAGCGGAAACGAACGGCAAACATAGGTGCGTCTGGCTGACTGAAACTCACCGACCAGCCCGGACCGCGAGCGTCTTTCCAGCAAATTGCAACGCACTTTGTTTGCGAGCCAGGCATCGAGATTGTTGATTTTTTCTGGCTGGTCTGGAAAGGTGAGGATTTGCAGCACCTCGGCATTGGATGCCACGACGCTTAACGATGTATCCACTACAATCAGACCCGGCCGGGCCGGAGCAGTATGCACTGATTTCCCCTTTTCAGGCTTCGGGGCCACAGTTCCCCTCCGCCTCCACAGTTAGACTTGGCTTTAAGCGCAGCCTTTAATCGGGGTCTATTACCCTGGCTTTGAAGCGGCAAAGCCCACAAACGCGCGTTCCTTGCGCCGTTCTACCAGCAATTCACGTATGTATTCGGAGCAGGTTAACGCTTTCCTTGGGGTAGGAAAGATCCCGCACTCCCCTGAGGGCATAGGAAGTCAGTGACATTCTGCCACAGAACCAGCCATTGTCAAGGCGAATTCTAATTTTTTCGCTTGGCGGCAAAACATTTTCTAAAACTAGCCCATTAGGACTACACCATAAGGACTAGTTTTGATTGAATCTTGCAGTCAAGTGAAGCTTTCTGCACAGTCGAGACTGGACTTAAACGCCTCCGAAGGAACTAACGCTTTTGGTGGATAAAGAACTACACCGTTGGTTGAGGCCAATCGCTAGCGACAGCATCACGGCCGCTCAGAAACTGAAAGGTGATGCGGCTCACGGCGACGCCTAATAGTGCAAAGGACAATATGCAGCGCGGGAAGGTGTCGAAGTCCGTCTAAAAGAACAATGCACGGTGCGCTAGGGAATGAACCGGGTTCATCTCGTATTCCGAGATTCTCTTCGAATCGAAACTTCTTAATTTCCAAATTCTGGTATCTTTGTTGCTCCTCAAGGGTACTGATACGATAATTCGCCCACGGCTGACGGACTACCATGGGATACCAGTCGCCCAAGCCCAACTTGATTTCGCCATTCCGTTCCTAGACGAGGACATTCCGCTATACGTGGACCCATTTTTGTTGTGGGCGTCGCCCTCGCTTCAAGACAATTCCTTGCACACCACAGTCGTAAATTCATTTAACCATCTCGGTTATTTGGCACGACAGGGTGAAAAAACGCGAGCCACCGAGATGCTGATAGCGTTAAGCGAATGCAACGAAGCTGGACTTGGAACGTCGAGGACCAGACGGGGTAAGCCAATTGGGCAACGGAGTGCAGAAAGCATATTGTCACTTTTCGATGAGGTACCCGGGTACGCGAAGAACGGGTTCGTCCACTTCGAAGAAATCCAGTTTTTTGTGGAACAAATTGCGAAGGACCGAATCAGTGATTTCACTTGTAGCCTTTTGAAGTCGTTTCTTATCGACTACACGATTGACCAGTGCGAGAGAATCAGCATCCCCGTTCAAGAAGTAACGGTCTCGCTGTACGAATACAAGCGACATGAGTTGACAACCGAAAAAGTAACGCTTCCGACGAATCCAGAAAGTGGCGAGCCAATAGTACTGGTCCCCAAACGATGGTTGCGCTTCAATCCGTGGCTTGATTTCGACGAGTACTTCAAAGATTGCGTACCCAAGGACCAAGTTCGAGCGGACGGGAAACCCGAGAGGGTGGAAGTTCTAAACTTCAACCGGCACAACTACGGGATGGTTCGCGAATATGTCCTCTCAAAAGAACGAACAAGACAAGACTGTCACAACGACCCGCTCTTCAAACAAATACCCATCACTTCTGCAAAGGCCAGTTTTAACGCGATTCGACATTTGGCGACGGGCACCGACGACCGTAACGACAAAAAATACGAGCGAGAGGCGGGGAGACTCATGGCCTCCCTTTTGTATCCACAGTTAGACTTTGCAGATACCCAGTCGCGAACAGATGAAGGGGTTTTGATTCGAGACATTATTTTTTACAACAATAGAAGCCATTCTTTGCTCAGCGATATTTGGGAAAAGTACGACAGTCGGCAAGTCGTCTTCGAACTCAAGAACGTAAAGGAAATAGAAGGTAGCCATATTAACCAACTGAACCGATATCTGACAGAAGCCTTTGGACGGTTTGGCATTCTCTTGACAAGGAATCCGCTGAAATCTGCCGCCTTTAAGAACACTCTGGATTTGTGGGCTGGTCAGAGACGCTGCATTCTTGCAATCGCTGACCCTGATGTAGAACTCATGGTCAATCTGTATGAAGGTAAACAGCGGGACCCGATAGATGTTCTTAACATGAAGTTCGTGGAGTTCATGAGAAAGTGTCCGTCCTAGTGAGGTGAAGCGGATGAAATCAAAATCGGAAATCGAGGAATTTGAGCGCGTAGAGAGCCAGATGAAGGTATTCCGGAGAGAAATCACGGGATCGGCTCGGAAGCGACCAAATGACGGGGTGAACAAGTTCAAACTGGGCTACATCAATAATGCAATGGCTGGTGCGAATGCAATCCTGGGTGAGCGCCGACCCCTGCAAGGGTTTGAGCAGTTTAACGCCGATGATGTCCCAACAAATAGCGATGTCTCGTTTGTCTTGGCACAATACACCGAGGCGATATATCGTTTGCGCGTCGAGAACACCAGGCGGCACCGAGTTAATTTCTACTGGATTATTGGAAATGAATTATCAGACATCCAGACGCAACCACCGTCGTCCTTCGCTTATACAGAAAAGGAGTAGCAATGGCTAAGCAACCACCTCCCCCTCAAATAGATATCACCAGAGAGGATGTTGACCGCTTTTCTTTGTTGCGACCGCTCCTCATTGCACTACATCGGGACATTCAAGAGCTAGCCAAGAAAAAGCAAGATGGTGCACTGACAAAAATCCGCATCGCAATGATTAATCGGCTGCTGAAAGACATCAAAGAAGTGCTGTCGAAGCAGCCCTCCTCGGCTTACCTAGATTTGCTCGACGAAGATTCTGTTCCTCAGAACGCAGATGCGCTGATTGTAGTGGGCCAATACTTGTCCGCGCTCGACCAGTTTTTTTCCAAATACACAGTTAGGGGGCAGAACTACAAGATGATATGGCTCACCGGGCAAAGTGCGGAGGACTGACTGCCGTGAACCGCATCCGGGAGGTCATCGAACGATTGCAGCCGAGCCACAACCCCGATGAACCGCGAGACCCGCTTGAAGCCGCTCAATTCCAAGAATTCTCGAACGGTTGCAGGTCTCATATACAAATGGCTTCGAGGTCACCGAGTCGGCCACGTCTAGATGTGGCCGACAAATGTAGCCGTAGGGCCCGGAGTTGACTCAGAAGGGAATCCGACCCAGGTCATTTTCCACTTTCAGGCATTATAGTTCGTCTCAAAACTTGTGAAGGTGACCCGAAGGCCAATCCTGACGAGGGATGGCTGACCATTGGATGGTAGAATTGGCCGCCGGCTCGTGCAAACTACGGCCCGATGTGTGACTCGCGCCGCAGCGACATCGATGGAGATGGTGATATTTCGAATGAAGTCGATCAATCTTGTCATTTCCGTTATCTTGCTGGTCACCTCGCAGGCATTTTCCCAAGCCAAGCCTGAGGCCGCTTCTTATTTGAAAGAGGCCCAAGTCTCTGAAGCTGAGGGAACCGTTCATGTCGTCGCGAACAGTCCTCGCCCTTTGCAGCAAGTGCTGGATGCGCTCTACAAGAAATACGACTGGGCAGTCGACTACGAAGATCCACGGCTTACTTCACAACTGGATCTCGTGGACATCGCCGACCCCGTGACCCACGCTCCGCATGCGCAGACACTCCCGGCGGGCGGAAAATTTACCGTCGACTTTCCCGCCGTCTCCATAGCGCCGCCTCCTCCCGCGTCCACGCAGACGCCGGCTGATTCCACAAAGCCTGCTGCCGCCTCGACTGTTTCCGCCCAGCCCGTGTCCGGAGAAGAAGAGAAGACTGTTCGCCTGATAGTCGACGCCTACAACAAGAGCGATAATCCAGGACGCTTTGAAGTGCGAAAAAATAGCGGGGGAAATCTCGCTGTCGTCGGCACCGCGGCCCGCGATGCGAAAGGTCAGATCTTGCCGCAGAAACCGATCCTCGATACTCCACTGAGCGTCGTGCGCCGCCAGAGGACCGCGACGGAAACGATTGAGTTGCTTTGCCAGAAGCTTACGGTCTTGCGCGGCGCCAAAGTCGCCATCGGGGTGAATCCCCGAAATTTGCTCGATCACACCCCCGTGACCGTTGGGGCAACGAAAGCAGCACCGGCCCGCGATCTCTTATGGCAAACCTTAACCGCGGCCCACTGCAATTGCTATTTGAGAGTCGTTTTCGATCCAACTTCGAAGGGCTTTTACTTGAGCATCCATTCGATTCAGGTTCCCAAAAGTGTGACGAAAGGTCCGGCCTGAACCGCGCTTCAGTCCCCAAAATCTACTTGCTAGGAAGAGGCTCATGCAACAGCCATTCAAATAGCCATGTAGCCACTACCGCGCCTAGCGTTTGCGCCAGAAGGAACGCTGGTACATCGAGGGGTCGAATTCCAGCAAAACTGTCGGTGATGGATCGCGCAACCGTGACGGCAGGGTTTGCGAACGAGGTCGAGGCCGTAAACCAGTAGGCCGCGATGATGTAACTGGCTACGCCAACTGGAACTGCCATCGCCGACTTCACCCTCAAGCAGCCCCAGATCACGCACAGCAATCCGAAAGTCGCGACGAATTCGCTAACGAACTGAGCGATCCCTGAACGCTCGTGATGCGATAACGAATACATCTCTTTGCCAAACATAACGTGCGCGAGAAGCGTTCCTAGCACTGCTCCAACGAATTGAGCCGTGATGTAAGGCGCTACGTCATACCACGGCATGAGCTTACGAAGTCCAAAGGCTAGACTGACTGCTGGGTTGAAGTGAGCGCCAGAGATGGAGCCAAAAGCTAGAATTAGTGCCACGAGAACCGCTCCGGTGGCAACGGTGTTCGCCAGCAAGGCCAGCGCGATGTTTCCTCCCGCTAGGCACTCGGCCATGATGCCGGAGCCAACCACGGCCGCGACCAGTAATCCGGTTCCAAGAGCTTCAGCAACAACTCGTCTTCGAAGGGGCTGTTCGCTGACGCTCATCGATTACCGTTCGCGGCTAACGGCAAGAGTTCTTGCTCGATCCGTTTTGCAATTTCATCGCGTACCCGCTGAAAGACGGCGAGTTTCTCCTCATGGGACCCAGTTGCTTCGGCTGGATCTGCAAGGCTCCAATGCAAGGACTTGTGGGTGCCGGGAAAGATAGGGCAACGCTGCCTGGCGTTGTCGCACACCGTTACCACGTACGCGATTTCCTGCCCGAGGAATTGCTCTACATTCTTCGAAGTCTGCCGCGAAATATCGATCCCAATTTCGCGCATCGCTTCGACTGCGATCGGATTGAGTCCCTTCGTCTCGACCCCCGCACTCAGCGCCTCGAACTCGCCGCCAGCGGCGTGGCGTAAATAGCCTTCCGCCATCTGGCTGCGCGCAGAGTTGCCGGTGCAAAGAAACAATACCTTCGCTTTAGACATGCGAATGCGTCACTGCCGGTGGGCAACAGTCCGGGCCGCAACAGGCCGCTACTTTCGGTGTTTCTTTTTCTGGCAGGTTATCTTCCAACACCACAAAGACCTCCCACTCATTGCCATCGGGATCATGCACCCAAGTCTTGTCCTGCCTCGCGTAGCAGCAATCGGTCTGCATCTCATCACGAGTTACCAGCCCCGCGTCCGCCCATCGCTGTCGCACGGCGAGGACATCGACGGTCGAAGCCACCTGAATGCCCATGTGCGAAAGCGCTCCCGCATCGTGGAATACGGCTTCGTTGAGCGTGAAATTCAGCGGCGGGTTCTGAACATCGAACTTCGCATAGCCCGTGCGCACCTTGCTCGGCTCGATCCCGAACATTTTGCGATAGAACTCAATGCTTTGGGTCACGCTCTTCACATGAATAGCTAGATGCGCCTTCAGGGCAACCACAGTATCCGTCGGCATAAACAACGCCTCCATTCATATTCGCTATAGCGAATACGTTACGCTAGCACCCGGCAATCATATTCGTCAAGGCAAATGTGATTTGATAGACTAGTGACATGAAAGGGAAGCAAACCTTAGAACATCTTTTCCGCGCTCTCGCAGACTCGACACGGCTCCGTCTGATTAACCTTATGGCTGAACAGGAGGTATGCGTTTGCTACTTCACCGAGGCGATCGGAGTGCCGCAGCCCAAGATCTCCCGGCATCTTGCCTATCTTCGTGCAGCCGGTCTAGTCGCCGCCAGGCGCGAAGGGAAGTGGATGCACTACAGACTGGTGACTCCCAGCGACCCCTACGCGGCTGGGATATTAAGTAAAACGCTCGCGGCGCTGAGACAAGACGTGCATTCAACCCGCGACCTGCAGAAACTCGAAAAAGCCTGTTGTGGTCCGCGGAGCCTGGTTCAACTCTTGGGCGCACCGTTGCCTTCGGAAATAGGGAAGTAACTTATGGTGCTAGATTTGAAGGGCCTAAAGCAAACCCTCAGGTCCACGCCCGCGATGGAGAGGAAGCACTCGACTATCTTTTCGGCTAGAGCACGCTATCTGATCGGATAGCAAATTTGTGCCGATTCGGCATACTGACGACGGCAGCGTCGGGGCCAAAATTCCCCATAACTATTTACACAATAAACGGTTAGCGCGCTATTCGCAGCCTTTGCACAGCCCTAGAGATGGCTGGTCATTGGCATGCATTGTGTTGAATGCACTGCTGCTCAGCAGAAAGCAGTGCGGGAAACGCTTTTTGAATTAGTTCTTGCTGAGCTTGGTCGAATCAGGGATCCTAGGAGCCCCCTTCATCGGATCCCTGGTTTTATACCCTACCGAACCCACGGCGAAATAATTCAGATCACGACCCAATTCGGACCGCTGTTCTGAGTTCGTAACAAAATGTAGTAATTGTTTGCAATCCGAGACTTTTCAGGGCACTGTCTTACGCTATTTAAGACAGCACCCTTTTCAGTCACAGTTCCCTAGGCCGAACCTACTGGGTACCCATGTTTCCGGGATCAAAGTTCAAGAAACCCTATAAGGAGAAGATTCTATGCGATACCTAGCTGTAATCTGTTTCATGGTCGCGTCTCTTTCGGGAGCCCTGGCCCAGATGACGCACGAAGAAAGTGTCGTCCGAAATACCTACGCCAAGCTGTCGTACGCCGTGGATCTAGAAACGGCGTATCGGGCAGCCCTAGCCAACCCCAATATCAGCGCGTCGGACTTGGAGAAGGCCGTCGCGAAAAATGCACTCAGATTCAGCCTCAGCGACTTCACCGTCGGGGAACTGGGTAACATTCTCGACACAAATTTCAGGGCTCGGTTCCCACAGTACGACGGCGACGGACAGGAAGTAATTCATACGAGACTGCAGACGGAAAGCCACTCCGAAGACGGCGCTGGCCCGACCTCGATGGAAACCCTCACGGTCAAGTGGGGAGCCGCTCCCACTTTTAACCCCCCGGTCGGGTTGTCGGATTACACGGTCAGGCAAATGATTCCTATCCTGCAGAAGGAACTTGCAGTTGCCCCATTGCTACGGTACTGCTCCTTTACCGTCACGGCTAGCCTAGCTGAGCGGAGCCGGACCTATAACGCGGCATTCTTCTTTGGGACGGACGGCCAAACCGGCGCACTTGATCCGATCACAGGCGGCGACGGCAACCGCATCGAGTATTTTCTACTGCATCCCGTCTACCCGCGCCTTTTGTTAAACGGCAAAGTGGCGGCCAGTCCCGCGATCCGCAACTTTGTGATGGCCAACCGGAAGAGCGCAACATCCTGCAAATCGGGTGACGCCTGTTGCGACGCTGAGACGCTGCAGTGCGGCGTACTCAGCAGCGACGTGCTGGGAGGCGGCCAATGAAAACTAGGGTCGCGTTACTTTTTTTTGGGCTTTCGTTTGCGATGCTTCCGATGCCGGGACAGGCTCAAGCCTGCCCTAACTACAGTTATCCGCAGGGGCCTGTTTTCAACGATGTTAGCGATTCAACTGGACACGCCACCGGCGAGCATTCGTTTTATGGGGAAGCATCTGTGACGTGCCTCTATTCGTCCATATCCCAGCAGTACTGCGAAGACGTAGACGACCCAATCCCCACACTTACTCCGCTCGAATCCGGAGTTCTGACGACGGCTCCATTGGGCTATCACGTATCGCAACCCTCGACATCAACGCTTGGCGCAAGTTCGGCGGGCGCGGCCGATATTACCGGGACTGCGGTTGCGGTGGCCGCTTGGGAATGGTGCTTGACGAGCGGATGCTACTTCACGGTGACGAGCAATCCGGTGTCGGTCCCAGCCAACGCGGTTTGGTCGCACACCTACAATCAGGCCTTCACTTGCGTAGCGAAACCTGACCCTACCTACCTAAGCTCGATCGCCGTCACTCCCGCCAGCGTATCGACAACTACAGGCGTCGGCGTGCAGTTCACCGCAACCGGAACCTACGCCGATGGACATACGGCCAACCTGACCAGTTCAGCCACCTGGACATCTTCGGCAACGTCGGTAGCGACGATCAACGCCAGCGGTATAGCCAACGGCTGGGCGGCGGGGACAACCACGACTACAGCCAGCTCATCGGGGAGAAGCGGTTCGGCAACGCTGACAATAACAGGCGGTGGGGCGAGCGGAGGCAGCGGCGGCGGTGGCGACGGGGGCGGCTGTTCGGGCGGGGCAAGTCCCATCATCATCGACACCACCGGCGAAGGCTTTCAGCTTACGTCGGCAAACGACGGCGCTGTTTTCGACATTGCCGGAGATGGAAAGCCCGTCAAGCTCTCTTGGACAGCAGGAAGCTCGCGCAACGCCTTCCTCGCCCTGGATCGCAACCTCAACGGAAAAATCGACAGCGGCAAGGAGCTGTTCGGCAATTTCACCGAACAAGCCGAGTCGGCCGATCCCAACGGCTACCTGGCGCTGGCTGAGTTTGACAAGCCAGAAAATGGCGGCAACGGCGACGGTGTGATCGACAAAAGAGACGCGGTCTTTCCCAAGCTTCTGCTCTGGATCGATGCCAACCACGACGGCATCTCCCAGCCGACTGAACTCTACCGCCTAGCCGATCTGGGAATTTACTCGCTAAGCCTGACGTACAAGGATTCGGCCCACCTCGATGAATACGGAAATCGCTTCCGCTACAAGGGAAAGGTTAATCCGCTTGGCGAACCGAACAAAGATCAAGTGGACCGTACATCTTACGATGTGTTCTTCATGCTTGCGCAGCAAAACAGCTCAAATGCAAACGCGCAAGGCGGCAACCCCGCAACTACCTGCAAGTAAAGAGTTCCTTCCTTCTTTTGCTTGTTGGGGCGGAACCAGCACTGCCCCTTTCTCTCGGTTTGGATGTTCTCAAGGCGATTCGCGCAGACGAACGCACGAGGCATCTCAAGGTCGATCGCTTGATGTAGGCGAGGGAAACCTCGCAACGTTAACCGCCGAGAGTGCGAGAATCACCAGCGCCAGGCTTTCGCCGTGAGGAGCTCAAATAATAATGAACAGCCGGAGTGACGACAAGTGAGAGCGCCATTGAAATCAGGATACCGCCGATCACGGCGATCGCAAGCGGCTGCAACATTTCCGATCCCGAACCCCACCCGAGTGCTAGCGGGAACATTCCAGCCACAGCAGCCATCGCGGTCATGACGATCGGCCGCAGCCGCCGCCGCCCTGACTGAATCAACGCTTCGCGGGGCGGCATGCCCAGTGCAATGAACCGGCTTTCCGCATCGAGCAGTAGAATCCCGTTCTTCGCCACAATGCCGATCACCATGATGAGACCCATAAATGACGCGATGTTGAAAGCAGTATTGGTGATCAATAGCGCGATTACCACGCCCGAGGTTGAGAGCGCCGCAGAAGCAATGATGGCCACAGGGGCGGCGAAAGCGCGGAACTCAAACAGCAGCACCGTAAACACGAGCAGCAGCGCGAGTATCAAAACTTTTGAGAGATCGTGGAATGACTGCTGTTGTTCCCGGTAAGTTCCTCCATATTGCACGCGAACGTCACCAGGAAGATGAAGATTGCTGACCGCTCTCTGAACGTTGGTGATCGCAGTCCCCAGGTCGACACCTTCGAGACGGGAGGTAACGCTAACGTACTGCTGTAGGTTTTCCCGGCGAATCTCGCGCTCGCCGGGATCGGAATTGATGGCGGCCAGTGAGGCGAGCGTGGCGGTGTGGCCCGATACGCTGTTGATGAGCGTCGAGCCGAGATCGGCGGCATTCTGGCTCTCGGCACCCGGGAAGCGCACACGTACTGTATAAGGACGGTTCTTCACAACCATCGGCGCCGAGGCGGGCACGCCCGCCACCAACGCCGCAGCATCGGTCGCCACCTCCTGTGCGGAGAACCCAGAACGCGTCGCCACGGTGGGATCAACCTGATAAGTTACCGCGGGGCCACTGATCGTGTTCTCGATTCCATTCAGAACATCAACCACTCCATTCACCTTTCTGATCGCATCGGCGACCCGCGGCGCGACATCGCCGAGTTCTTGCGCGTTTTGCGAAAAAAGATTGATGCGCACGGGCTCAGGCTCGTTAGAAAGGTCGCCAACCATGTCGCTCAAAATCTGCACGAAATCCACCTTGAGCGCCGGTTCTTCACGGTTGATCTGCTCGCGTAGCTTCGATGTGACTTCATCAAACTTGATGCCTGGCTTGAGTTTCACCGTAAAGTCCCCACGGTTGGCCTCGGTGACGGCGGCAAGCCCCAGTTCGAGTCCCGTACGGCGGGAAGTGTTCACGACGTCGGGATTGCTTTTGAGTATGGTCTCGACGTGCTCCAGCATGCGGTTGGTTTCGTCCAGTGAGGACCCGGCGGGCGCCCAGTAATCGAGCACAAAGCCACCCTCTTCCATCTCGGGGAGCAGATCGGTGCCGAGCGCTTTGTAGCAGAAATACGAGACGGCAATCAGCGCCGCACATCCACCCACAAGCCAGATCGGACGACGGATCACTCGCTCCATCACGTGCTCGTACCACGCGATGACGCGTCCGAAGCGGCCGCTCATTGTGGCGTCTTCAGCGGCGAGGAACCGCTGGAGTTCCTCGGCACTATCCTTGGGCGGAAGAAGATGCTTATCGGGAGCGTTGCGGCGCACCAGAATGCCGCTCAGTGTTGGCGTCCAGGTTAGCGCCAGCAGAAGCGACGTTGCGAGCGCGACGGTCATTGTGATCGCCAGTGCGCTGAAGAATACGCCGGTAACACCCGCAATTGTGATAAGCGGGACAAAGACGACGATCGGAGTGACGGTTGATCCAATCAGCGGCTTCGTTATCTCGCGCAAGGCGCTGCGAACGGCAGTGGTGCGGTCCTGTCCAGTGTCGCGGTGCAGGACAATGTTTTCGACCATCACGATGGCGTCGTCGATAACGAGACCGACGGCCGCTGCGAGTCCGCCAAGCGTCATCAAGTTGAATGTTTCGCCCATAAGACGGATTGCGATGAACGTAACCGCGATGGTGATCGGAATGACAAGTCCCGCGATGAGAGAACTGCCCCAGTCGTGTAGGAAAGCGATGAGAACGACAGATGCAAGAATGATGCCAATGATGATCGCGTCTCGTACGCTCTTGATCCTTGCGCGTACTAGGCCTGACTGATCATAAAACGGTTCAATTTTTATACCTGGCGGCAGGCTCTTCTCTATGTCGGCCATCTCCTGAGCGACTTCATCGGCGACGGCCACGGTGTTGCCGGTCGGCTGGCGGTTGATGTTGATGAGCACGGCGGGCAAGCCGTTCGCATGAACGATGGTGTAGACCGGTTCTACTGAAGGCGTGACCTGCGCGACATCGCCAATGTGGACAGGGGCTCCGGCTTGCGTGGTCTTGACGACGACCTGCGTGAGTTGTGCTGCCGACTGCACCTGTCCACTGACCAGCCCCAGCACGAGCTGGTGGTTCTGCTGCAGCAACCCGGGCGAGTCAATCATGTTAGTGCGCGCAACGGAATCGAGAATGTCCTGAACCGTTATGCCAGTGATGAGCAACCGCGCGGGATCGGGAGCGATCCGGTACTCGGGAACTTGTCCGCCCTGGATGACCACTGTGGAGACGCCATCGAGGTGCGAGATGCGGGGCTTGATCGTGTAGTTGGCAAGATCCCAGAGATCGGTTTGCGGAACCGTTTTCGAGGTCAGGCTGTAGCCGAGAATAGGGAAGCTGGCGAACGTGAGCCGGTGCGCGTCGATCTTGACCGTCGGAGGCAAGCTCGGCTGCACGCGTGCGAGCGCCGCCTGAACGTATTGGAGCGTCAGGATCATGTCGACGTTCCAGTCGAAGAAGACGTCCACCTCGGCGGACCCGCGGCTGGTGATAGATCGCACGGACTGCATCCCTGGGATCGCGCTCATTGCTTCTTCCACGGGGCGCGTGATCATTACCTGCATTTGCTCGATCGGCATCACGCCATTATCGATTGCGATCACCACACGCGGGAAATTCGTCTCGGGGAACACTGCGATGGGGATCTGCGTAGCGCTGTAAACGCCAACGATGGAGAGGACGATGATACCGAAGATGATCGGCTTGGCGTGGCTCGACACCCACGCGACGGGTTCGCGCGGGTGCGCCATTAGTCTTTGTCACCCGGCTTGGATTTACCGCTCTGGGACGGTGTTGACTTTAGCGATGCGGGAATTACTTTCGAGCCATCGGGCAATCCATAGGCACCGACTGTGACGATCCGCTCGCCCGATTCGAGACCGAAAGTGATTTGTGTGAGCTGCTGTTCTGTGTCGACGATACCAGTCTGCACGGTCGTATCATGCGCAATCGAGCCGTTATCGACCACCATCACGTGTGCACCGTCTGCGGCCTGCATGAGTGCCATACTAGGAACGGCGAGTGTGTTCTTGAGCGCGCTGGAGACAATATCGAGCTTCGCCGTTGATCCTGGCCGCAGAGCGCCGGACTTGTTTGCCGCCGAGACCCAGATTTCTACCGTGGTGCTATTGGGATCGATTGCCGGGCTAACGAGCGTCACTTTGCCACGCACAGTCTTTTCAAGGCCTGCAACAGAAATCGTCGCCGCATCCCCGACTCGCAGCTGTTGTGCCTCCGTCTGCGGGATATGCGCCTTGGCAACGATGGTGTCCATGTCCATTACTGTGAGAAGCGCCGTGCCCGGCGCTGGAGTCTCACCCACGTAAAGCGGACGGTCTGTAACTGTCCCATCGATGGGGCTGCGCACCTGTGTGTACGAGAACTGCACTGCGGATCCGGCATACTTGCCTTGCGCCGATGTAAGCTGCCCTTTCGCTGCAGCCATCGACTGCTGCTTCGTAATGGCCTGTACGGATTGCAGATGTTGCTCGCTCAAGTCGTACTGCGCCTTCGCCTGTACGTAAGCAACCTCAGAGGCGTCGAGGTCCTTGCGCGCGAGTGCGCCCTGCTGGAAGAGTTTGCGCCGACTTTCGACCAGCTTCGTGTTGGCATCGAGGTTCTGCTTCGCTTGTGCTACGTCGAGCTCAGCTTTCATGACTTCTTCAGGAATTCCGGCTTTGGTGCTTGTCTCGTAAGCGGCCTGCGCCTGTGCGAGAGCCCCCTTGTTATCCTGCACGGCGGCGGCTATGTCCTTATTCTCCAGCAGGGCGAGCAATTGCCCCTTGTGGACAGGGCTGCCGCGCTGCACGTACCAGACTGCGATCGGCGAGATCACCTTCGGCGTTAGCGCGGCTTCTGCATGCGGCCACAGTACCGCGTAGGCGGTGATGTGCCAGGACAGATCATGCAACTCGACCACTGCCGTTTGCACCGGAACTTCCGGTTTCACTTCTTTTTCGCTCTCGCCCGAGTGGCACGCCGACAGGAAACCGGCGAGTGCCAGGATCGGGAGGGCGATTGTAAACTTCGCGTTCAGCCTGATCATGGATTGAGCGTGCCTGTGAGAGTTTGCAGATTTGCGAGTGCCACGCGGTAACGTAACTCGCCATCATCGTAGGCGTTTCTCGACAAAGTGAGCGTGTTCTGCGCATCGACCACTTCAAGAACTGTTGCTTCGCCCCCGCGATAGCGAGCTTCTGTCAGGCGCAGGCTGTCGGCAGTCAGCGCCGCGGACTGTCGCAGGGAATCGAGTTCCGAAAGTGAAACCCTTGCCTCTGCGTACAACGACTGCATCTGGGCAAGCAGCGTCTTTTGCGCGGTTGTTAGCTCCAGTTGTGCCTGTCGGCGCGCAAGCTCCGCCTGCTGCACATGAGCATGCGTTGCACCCCAATTCCACACGGACACAGTCAGCGTGGCGGCGGCAGCGTAGCCCACATTCCGAATACCATCGATCCTCCAACCTACGCGAGTCGAGTCCAAGCCGTACCAGTAGTCGAACCCCAGCGTCGGCAGGTACTCGCTGCGCACGGAGCGAACTTCATAATCAGCGGATTGCCTTGCGGCAAGCGCTGCCGCCAGGTCAGGATTGCTCTTCCGCGCCTGGACTGCAAGTTCATCCATTGTAGGCAGCGGCGTGGGAGTGGAGAGGTCGTCGGCAATCGAGAAGTTCTGGTTGAAATCCTTAAACAAAAGCAGCGCCAGGTCGAGCCTCGCGTTCTCGACCGCCAATTCGGCTTCCTGGAACGCACGTTGCTTGTCATTGGCTTCTATCTGGGCTTTGATCACATCCGAATGCGCAACTTCGCCGCCGGCTTCCAATTCCTCACTTACTTTCAGAAAGTGCTGCGCTTCCTCCCGCGCACTTTGCGAAGTGGCAAGTTTGCGTTGCGCAACCGCAAGTCCATAGAACCGTTGTACGACCACTACCGCCAGGCCCCGTTTCGCGATCTCCAGCTTGGCTTTAGCGACGCGAGCGTCCGCTTGCGTACGACGATAGTCATAGGCCAGTGCAAGGCTGAGGTCTTGGTGCACGTTGGCCCGGCCGATGTATTCGTGCACAGCATTGTTCGCGATGAAAATGGGAGTGCCACCGGGGAACGCTGTGCTCGGTGTTCCCGTGCCTTGCGTGTATAGATATTGCGCTTCGCCCTTCACATTAGGCAGAATCGCGGAGCGCGCGATCGTGATACTCGCATTTGAGGTTCCGTTCGCGGTACGCGCAGCCCCGAACTCAACCGAGTTTTGCTGCGCGCGCCTGATTGCTTCATCCAGCGTGATGATGGGTGGTGGGGGAAGGGCTGGGGAAGTTTGTGCGATCACGAAGCTGCTGAACAACGCGAGCACGACGATGAGGTTCCATGTTGCGCGCCACATAGGTGTCTGACGGAGGCATGCCCTTTAAAGCTGCCTTCTTTCCTAACAGTAAACGCCAACACCTTAAACGAACCTTAATCGCACGTTTGCCCCATACCGACCCGTGGCAGCGGCTTTTTGAGTGCGTCGTAAGCAGGAACGACGTTAAGCTTCGGCTAAGGTTACGTTGCTCATAATGACGCCATGAATAAGACCGTGTTGCTCACACTACTGGCGCTGGCAGCCTCAGCATCCGCGCAGAACTATAAGGTCACAAACAAATTCATCCTCGGTGGCGAAGGTGGATGGGATTATCTGACCTACGATACGCAAGGACACCGCCTGTTCATCACGCGCGGTGATCACGTGATGGTCATTGATCCGAAAGATGGGAAGCAGATTGGGGACATCCCGGCGCACCGCTGCCACGGTGTCGCTCTCGACTACGACCATCATCGTGGCTTCATCTCCAACGGCGGGGCTGGGACGATCACGGTCTTTGATCTGAGTTCGCTGAAGCCGATTCAAGATGTGCAGGTTGGCGAGAACCCCGACGCAATCATCTACGACAGATACGCCAAGAAAGTCGTGGTGATGAACGGACGCAGCAAGAATGTGATGGTGGTCGATCCACAGTTACTCAAAATCGAGGCTACGATCGATTTGACGGCGAAGCCGGAATTCGCCGCGGCTGATTCGGGTCACGTCTACGTGAATCTCGAAGACACCAGCCAAATCGCACAGATCAATTCCAAGACCTGGAGGCTGGAAAGCAAGTGGATGCTAAAGTCCTGCGAATCACCCTCCGGGCTCGCCATGGACGAAGAGAACGAACGACTCTTTTCAGTCTGCGATGGCCGGGTCATGAACGTACTGAATGCCAAAGACGGCAAGATAGCGGCCAGTGTTCCTATAGGCGAAGGGCCGGACGCGGCGGCATTCGATCCCGGTCGCAAATTGGCTTTCAGTTCCAATGGCCGCTCAGGCAACCTGACGGTCGTGAAAGAAGAATCCCCCAACAAGTTCACGGTGGCTGAGACACTGGAAACACAACGCGGTGCGCGCACCATGGCACTTGATCCTCAAACAGGAATCGTGTATCTCGTCACGGCAGAGTTTGAACCCTCGACGCAACCCGGGCAACGTCCGACCATTAAACCAGGGACATTCACGGTTTTGGTAGTTGCGCCTCAGTAATCATGAATCAGAAACGGCGTGCGCAGGAGGACTACTGCGGCACGATTCTGTGGGAAAATGAGTCCAGCGCTTCCAGTACAGCGGGAATCCGAGAGGCTGGTTTTGCGAGCTCTAGTTGTCGAAGATGAGGTCCGACTAGGCAGCAATCTAAGGACCGGTCTGCAGCGCATCGCCGGCTTTGCTGTCGATGTTGCCGAAGACGGCGAGTCCGGGCTGCATCTCGCTTGCTCCGAAAGCTACGACGTCATCGTCCTCGATCTGATGTTGCCGAAGATTCATGGGTCCGATGTGCTTCGGCAACTTCGCGCCAACGACGTACGCACGCCCGTTCTCATCCTGACCGCTGTCGATGACAAATACTCGATCGTTAACCTGCTTGAGCTCGGCGCCGACGATTACCTGGCGAAGCCGTTCGACATGGGCGAGTTCATCGCGCGCGCGAAGGCGCTCATCCGGCGCTCGCAGGGACACAGTAGCCCGAAGCTCTCGCTCGGAGGACTCGAACTCGACATCAGCCGCAAAACCGTTTACCGCGACGGCACGCTCATCGTGCTCAAGGGGATGGAACTTCGCGTGCTCGAATATCTTATGCTGCACATGGAAGCTGTCGTCTCGAAAACCGAGTTGCTGGAACATCTCTATGATTACAACTGGGAAAAATTCAGCAATGTGATCGAGGTATACGTCTCAGGATTGCGGCACAAGATCGATGAGGGCCGTGAACCCAAGCTGATCCATACTCTGCGCGGGCAAGGTTATGTTCTGCGCGTCAACAAATGATCCGCACCTCACTCAAAACGCGTATTGTCTTGATGCTGCTCGCGGCACAGACTTTGTTATTGTGCATTGGGATTCTTGGTTCTCTCTGGTACACGCGGCGCCAGATCACCGCATCGGCGCGCGCCAACTTGACCAGTCATCTTTCGGAATTGCTCTCCGAAGTGCATGAAAACGATGAACATCCCGGAACCCTAGAATTTGAGCCTGCTGCGCCCCCGAATCGCAGCGGGGAAGACCTTTTCGCCGTCCGTGATCAGGAAGGTCGCCTGTTGGCTGGTTCGGTCGATTGGATACCCGAAGCGGCGAGCGGTCGCGAGTTCTTCAGCTTCCGTTGGCAACATCGGGGGCGTTATCTTGGATCTGCCTGGGTTCACGCGCGTGTTCCCGACCAGGACGGTCGCGGGCCGCAGCTCTATGCGGATGTGTTCTTTGCTGCTCCAACTGCAGCCAGCACCTGGATGTTCCTGCGGGTTGCAGGCGTGTTGCTTTTGATCGGACTGGCGGTACTGTTCATTTCCGGTATCGCTTCATATTGGGCGGTGACTCGCGGACTCGTGCCACTGCGCGACCTTGCCTTGGAAGCGCAGAATGTCAATGAGCAGCAGTGGACACTGCAGGTTGTCCCCGAGTCGCGGAACTCGGAAGAGTTGGCGCCGCTCGTCCAGGCGTTGGAGTTGCTACTGCAGCGACTCCAATCGGCATTCGAGCGCGAGCGCCGCTTTCTTGCGGATGCAGCCCACGAACTGAAAACCAGCCTTGCGATCCAGCAATCCACGTTGCAGCTTGCCGATCGTGAGGGTCTCAGCGTCTCTGAATACCGCCATGCCATCGAGAGTGCTCTCGCGGATACGGCAAGAACTCACGCACTGGTACTCCGCATGCTGGAAGTCGCACGGGCCGAGAACCGGAGTGTTGTGATTCCTACCCAGAGTACAAAGACGCTAGTGTCCACTTCCATGGTTGCAGCAATCGAGGAATTGGAAGCGGTTCGCCGTGCGAGGAATTTGAGGATCGAGTTCGATTGCAACACAGCTGCATGGGTGTACGGCGAAGACGAACAACTCGCAACTGTCTGGCGAAATCTGCTCGATAACGCGATACAACACAGCCCGGCAGGTTCGACCATCGAAGTGACGATCGAGATCCAGCCCACAATGGTAAGAGTATGCATCAAAGACAACGGAGAAGGCATTCCGAGCGAGCATCTTCCGCACGTCTTTGAACGCTTCTATCGCTGTGACAGCTCGCGCTCACGCGCTACAGGAGGATTTGGCCTCGGCCTCTCGATTGCCAAGGCGCTCGTTCTTGCATCTGGAGGAACTTGCGAACTCGAGAGCCCGTCCGGCTCTGGCACAAACGCCGTCGTCAAGCTCCGGCGCGCTCCTCATCAAGAGCAACAACCCACTCCAAGCCTCATGCATTCACAAGCTGGAGTGGGATAGAAGCAAGCTGAACTAACAAGTAGATCGGCGAGTTCCCCCAATGGTCAATTCCAAGTGAAAAATCAAAGTGAGACTGCCTCCTGAATTTTTTTGCGCCCAGCTATGCGCTTCAGAGGAACAGTAAACAACCATAAGGAGCATGAGTGTGATTCTGAAGACCCTCTTTCCTGACATTATTGGACTGACGGTTGCCCGCCACGCCAAAGCACCCTTTGATATGTTTGCGACCGTGCACCCGCTCGTCAGTAACTCCTGAAGTCCCCTGCGGAAAGCCCAGCATGTCCGTTAGCCAACTGAGCACCTGCTCCTCAACGAGTGTCGCGGACTGGTCGAAACCGCCGACCCATGAGTTCATCCCGGAGGCCAACATCTCAGCAAGTATGGCTACAGGTGTGCCGGTACCCATGACCCATCCCCAGAACCGAGGATGAATGTTGCCGGTGGGATAGGGCAGTATCTGTTGCCGGAAATCGGCATACACAGACTCCAGGGCACAAGGCTCGTGGGGCACGGGCCGGGAGAGACTCTGCTTCACCTCAGCGGGAACAGTCTGCCACGCTGGCCGTTCCCGGACCGAAGACAGGTAGTCCATCATGTCATCCAACATGCGGTGACCCAGTTGGCGTACTTCATTCCAGTCATCTGATCCAGAGTCTCCTCGCGCGTGCGTCTGACTTGGGGAGACTTGGTCTTGGCGAATGCTCTCTTTGTGGTCTCAGGGATTGGCGTATATTTGACGATAATCGTCTTTAGGCTACTGGCAAGCATGACTGCCTCTGTTTGATACTTTAGATGATAGGAGGTTTACTGAAGTTATTCTTCCTGATCGGCGAAATCCATGAGTCAGGTGCCAATCTGGTTCGAAGGCAAGTTTGAGTCTTCGTTTCCCGCGGAAAGATTCTGTCGGCTGATTATGCTGATCAACAAAGGGGGTTCACAGTGGAGTTCAAATCACCTTCGAATGGGAACATTCCCGCCGCTTGCGGACCATATTCACACGCAGTAATCGCTGGTGATTTATGTGTTTCTTGGCGGACAAAGTGGACGCGACCCGCGCACCGGCAAAATAATCGAGGGAGATATCGAAGCCCAATGCGGCACTGCTCGGCTAACTCGCACCCAACCAAGTTGGAGTCGAGATCGCGGTTAAGTTCGTTCAATTGAAGGAGTGGGGAGCCAATGCCTGTTCTTCAGTACGTCCATCTCAATGTTTTTACGAATCAACCATTCGCGGGCAACCAGCTAGCCGTGTTCCTCGATGCGGAGGGAATTGACGAAAGGCGGATGCAGCGGATCGCAAATGAAATGGCTTTCCCCGAAACCACGTTCGTGTTTCCTCCCGAGGTTTCCGGCACCGACACGCGCGTTCGCATTTTCACGCCATCCCAGGAGCTGCCGATGGCTGGAAGTCCGACGGTCGGAACGACTTTTGCGCTCGCGGGAGCGGGACGACTGCGTGCGGGCGCCGATAAGACGGTGCTCGGCCTCGGTATCGGACCAACGACCGTGGGACTCGAATGGGGTCAGAACGGCTTGCGCGTTGCCTGGATGAAGCAACCGATTCCGACATTCGGGCCCATCGTCACCGACACCGTTGCGGTTGCCGCAGCGCTAGGTATCCAGCCGCGCGACCTTGCGGGCGGAAACTTGCCGGTGCAAGTCGTGTCGTCCGGACTCCCATTTCTGTACGTTGCGCTAAACTCGCGCGCGGCAGTTGATGCGGCAGCCGTCGATCGCGCGAAGCTGTGCGCGTTACTCCGGGCACTGGATCTCGAAGAGCTCCCCGTTTTTGTATTCTCGCCGGAGCCGGCCGACGATGGCGCCACGGTCTACAGTCGAGTGTTCGCACCCGTCTTAGGTATCCCGGAGGATCCGGGCACAGGCAGCGCGAGTGGACCGCTGGGCGCATATCTGCTCAAGTACAAGGCTGTATCGGCCAAGATTGCGTCGCGGCTCGTGAGCCTCCAAGGCGTCCGCATGGGCCGCCCAAGTCGTATTCACATTGCGCTCTCTAGCCGTGCTGGAGTTCTCGAAGAGGTTCAGGTCGGCGGCGAGGCGGTGGTCGTCGGCGAGGGAACGATCCGCGCATAGCCGGCTGCTTGCTTTATGCCGTATTTCGTCATTGCTTGCGCGATCGAATATGCTCCGCACGCAAATTCATCACTCTCCAGCTGCACCGAGCGGGTCGGCACGTCGGCGTCGGAGTTGACACGATAAAGTTGGAACTCTTCCTTCCAATATTGGCCCGTGTCCCGCTGCAGGTGTCCCTTGTAGTCACCGACAGTCTTAATGTCGTTATGGCCGAAAACGGCGGCTTCGTCGGCATTGCTCCCAACTAGGGAATGCGGCTTTTGGCCGAGGGCGCAAAAGTGACGCATGCGGCTCTGGAGTCTGGTTACGCAACACCGAGCGCTTTTACCTCCATGTTCAAGAAAGCCTTAGGAATCACGCCAAGTTCGTACTTTAAATAGACGCGACAACCTGGTCCCCCGGTTCAGAAGCGAAGCGTTTTTACATTCTCAGGGGGATCCCGACGAGGTTGCCCCGAAGTCGGCTAATGAGATGGTCCGTCGATCTGATCATCCTGGGGGTGGGGATGATCAGGTCGACGGACCATCTCATTAGCCGACTTCACGTTGCTGATCCTGCGCGACCTGTGGCGGGAGAGAGCAGGGTCCTTATTCGTGCTACTCGCATTGTGTAGCGTAGTCTGACTGCGACGAGTTGCGTGATGGCGTTTGTCTAACCCACAATCCAGCCCACATCGAAAGAGGTGGCTGGTGCTTCCACGTCACGCGTGAGCGAATCCCTGGTAGGTATAAGTCATTGGGCGGGGGCCGGGAAGGTACGTGGTTCTCAGCTCGTCAATCGTGAAACCCGCTTCCGTGAGGAGCGTGTCGATTTTTCGGTTCACGTGGCAGCCGCCAGCGATGCGCTTCCAGAAGGGGTTAAGCCGATCCTGCCAGACAGCAACCCGCGAATCCGGAGCGCGGCCATGCTCGACGAATATCAGACGGCCGCTGGGCTTGAGAACCCTCTTCATCTGTCGAAGCGCTCCCGACGGGTCCGGGATGGAACAGAGGGTCCAGGTGATGACGACCGTATCGACACTTTGGTCGCGAAGGGGCAGGGGTTCCTCGGCGGATTGCGAGAGAAACTCCACGTTGATGGTTTGATCGGCCATTCTCTTGCGGGCCAGCTTCTGCAACTCGGGGGAAGGGTCCACTCCATAGACGCGGGAAACTTCTGCCGAGTAGAAGGGCAGGTTCAGGCCGGAACCGATGCCCACTTCCAATACGTTGCCGCGCGCATGCGGAACCCAATCCGCCCGCACCCGCGTGGTGTCCTTGTTCCTCATCGCAAGGTCGATGAAGCGAGGCAAGACATATTTGGTGTACATTCCCATGGGCTTAACCTGACTCCAGCTTTAGAGTGGCGAGAATGTAAGCTCGAACTATTCCACCCGGCAATAGCAATACAGGAACTGCTGCGTCGTGCCAAAGGGCGTCTGGTGTATTTCCTTCGAGCTTTCGACCAGGCGGAAGCGTGCGCCAAACTCAGAATGCAGGGAATCGGCGTCGTAGCGCACAATCTCCAGGCCGCTGCATTTTGTCGGGCCTTCCAGCCCGAAGGTGCTCACGATGACATGCCCGCCGGGCTTTACGGAGCGCGCGACCTGGCGGACATAGGCGGCGCGTTGTTCCTGCCCCGTGAGAAAATGAAATACGGCCCGGTTGTGCCAAACGTCATAGGCTCTGGGCTCCAACTCGACTTGAGCGATGTCGGCGGCGATCCAGTGAACGCCGGCTGCCTTTTTTCCCAGCCTTGTTTTGTTCACGTCAATCGCGGCCTGGGATACATCCAACACAGTGATGTCCCGGAAACCCTGTTCAAACAAATCATCCACCAGCGTGGATTCGCCTCCGCCCACGTCGATGATGGATGCGGCGCGGTCACGGACAGCGCGTTTGATAAGGGCCAGTGAAGTCTCCAGATGCGGACGATACCAGCTCACCTGGTCGGGCGCCTTGGTAGTGTAGATGTTCTCCCAATGTGTCTTTGCATCCATGGTGGTCTCCCGATCTGCGTCACTCTATTCCAAAAATACCCCGCAGCCAGGACAGGGTCAAGGCGTCAAGCTTGGGCCATCCGCCAGATGTCGGAGGGAGAGGAAATTTCCAACCCACAATTCGCGATGTCTTATACGGTTTGCAGAGAAACGCCTTGTGTCCATTACGGAGCTGTTGCCGAGTCGTTGGCTAACCGAAAGGTATCCGGGTTCCACGGTGCGTATTAGTCCCCCGAAGTCGCTTCTTGGAAGCTAGCTCTCTCCGACGGCACCAACAAATCTGACAAACTAAGGTTGTCTCCGACTCTTAACCAAGAGCCGGAAGTCAGGAAGCATGCACAAGAATCTCTGAAAATCTCCATTTATTTCGTGTCGCTCTTTTCGCCCTGAAGGTAGGCGAAGAAATCCTTTCCCCATTTTCGAGTCTCGCCGTACGGCACCTTCGCTTTTTGCCGCGGAAACATTAGGGGGCTTTGCCATTTCCCTCACCGAAACCACTTTGACTTTCTTGGCCGATTAGAACAGTAATCTCTCGAAGGAGTTCTTTCAGAAACCGTCCGCCACCGCAATTGAGAAAAAATAGTGGTCAATCTTTCGGTCGACCTAGAAGAATCGAGCCTCCGAGCTTAGGCCCGATTGCACCTCGATATCCGTTCACTATGGCACGCGCCCATCGAAGCCCAATGGTAATGCCGAGTTTGTTCCGCCGCCAATTGTCAAAAACTGGAACTCAGCCCGGTGCGGCGCTCTCAAAAAGGACCTTCGGAGCTGAAGAAGAAATCCCAAGAGTTGGACTGAGCAGCTACGGATATCTCCCCGTCCCGCACAGAATTCAAGCGAGATGAACTGACCTTCCTGGTAATTCTCTGTTCCTCTTGCAAAATCCCTGATCGCTCCCTGTTCCAATTTGCCAGTGAATCGCGATATCTGGCAGAAAACCAAGATGGATGCGGCGTTTGACGAGCGAATTTGACCTTTAAATTGAGAAAATTCCCTGTATTTTCCCTGTTAGCAGGGAATTCTCGCGGAGAAAGGTTAGCGCCAGACTGCGTGCTCCGCCAACAAGTCTTAAACTGCATCGAAACTTCCCGTTGTTTGTCGAAAAAATGCGAAATATGCCTAAGGAAGCCGTTAGAAAAACGGAGAATTAGTGAACGGCTGCATGAGCGGCGATCGCTGGTGAGACAGTGATCTTCACCGAATCGGGCTGCGTCCAGACAGCCTTGCCGCTAGTCAGGTCTATGCGATTCATGGTGATTTTGAGTTGCTGGTGGTCAACTTCAACCAGGAGGTAGTGATAGTTGATCTCTTTGCTCTGGAAGGGATCACCAGGCACCCGCTCAATGGGATACGCATGCGCCGCACCTCCACCCGATACGAAGTAAATAACGCCGCCGTGTTCGTGGCGCTCGTAATTATGAACGTGCCCGGAGAAAACCACGATGCGAAACCGGGCCTTAGCCTGGTGTTCCTCAAGCATTTTTGCCAGATGCTGTTCCGGCGATCGCGCCGAGTGGCCGCCACCAAACATTTTCGAATCGGAGGAACTGGTGTAGGGCGGATGGTGGAACATGAGAAACACAAAGTCAACGTCCGAAGGAATACTATCCAGTTTGCCGGCCAGCCATTGGCCCTGTGGTCCGGTCAACTCGTCGAGAGCGGAATCGAGCACCAGCGTGAGTGTATTGACTGCGTGTACGGAGTAGTAGCGGCTATTCTTGAGATCAGGGAAACGCTGGAAGTAGTTGCCCAGAGCAACCTTCTCGTCTCCATGCAAATCGTGGTTGCCCAACGCGGGATAGACAGGAATTTTCTTGTCACGCCAGATGCTGGTTTCCCTGTCGAAGACCTTCCAATCGTCCGCATCGTAGCCGTTATAAACGATATCGCCCGTAAAGCAGATAAACGCGGGATTCGCTTCCGCAATGGCCTGCACCAAAGCAACCCGCACTGGAGGATTTGCCGCTTCCGTGTCTTTCGGATCATGAAAGCGTGTGTCCCCGTAGGCGATGAAACGAAATGGAACCTTGACGTCAAGCTGCAAGTCTGACGGAGGGGATATTTGCGCGCTCGACTTTTTGCTGCAGGCGGCGAGCTCGAATAGCGTCGCCAGTGCGCACAGCACGATCGCAGCGTGCCCGAGAGATATCCGGTGCAAACTCATCGATGAAGCCAGCCTCGAAATCATTCTCTTATTTTCCCACGACCAGTACTTCGAACTGGCCATTTTCCGTCGTGGAGAGGAAAAGACGATGAGTTTTCGGATCCAGCGCCATAGTCTTGGCCCGCGGGGCGGTCTTCACTGTTTCCACTATCGAATACATGTCAGGGCTGTCTTGATGAATAACAGTGATGGTGCCTTCGCCATTGGAGTTGAAAACCAGCTTCGTCTCCGGATCGAAAGCCGTGGCATCGACGTGATCTCCGATCGGCAGCGTGGTGATCACCTTGCCCGTGTCGGCGTCCAGCACGGCCATAACCTTGCTCCGGCATCCGATGAACAGGCGCCGGTTGGCTCGGTCCATGGCCATGCTGCTGGGGGAAGAGCAAGGAGCAGTGGGCCAACGCTGCTCGACTTTGAGTTCGCGGGAGTTGATTTTGAGAACCAGGTTCTCATCTTCCAGATTGTCGAAGACGAAACCCTTGCCGTCGGCTGCCGCGAACTCCGGTCCGCCTCCGAGATCGACGGTGCCGACGACTTTCCCGGTAGCGGCGTCAATTGCAGTGGCGCTATTGCTGCCGCCATTGAAGGCGAAGACTCGCGACGTAGCGGAATCGTAAATGATCGCGTCCGGCTTCTGACCTGTGGGTACATCGCCGATCGGCTTTAGCGACTTTAAATCGAAAATTGTGACGCTTGAGGTCTGGCCATTACTCACGAATCCGCGGCCCGACTCTGGCGCGATCGCGACTCCATGCACTCCCGGCGTTTTTGGAATGTTTCCCGTGACATTCAGAGAATCGATGTCGAGCACCTCGACCTGTGTTCCATGCGAGACGTATAAACGCCGCGCGCCTTCATCCACGGTGAGATAGTCCCAACTGCCCTGGCCAGGGATCGGAATCTTTTTGGTGACGGAGTAGCCACCGGCGTTGGCCGCAACCGCGAGTACGGCGCAGATCGGAATCAGAAAAATCGCTGGACGGAGTCGACACTTTCGCATTGATTTTGTCCTCGCTTTCAACCTTAAGCTGTCTACCTGAAACTTGTCTGAAGCTAAAAGTGACGAACTCAGAACTTGAAGCGCAGCATGAGCTCAATCTGCCGTGGCAACCCGGTACCCGTATTGGGCGACGCGGCATTGTCATTGTTATTGTTGAAATTCACTGTGGTGTCGATCAGGCCAAGGCTCGCAGTTGGTTGAAGTATCCACTTATTGAGTATCGGATTACCCAGACTGTCCGTCGCCTGGGTATAGTCGAAGCTCAGATTGTTGGGGTTCGGATCGCCGTATTGTGTGTGATTGAAGATGTTGAATATCTGCGCTCCTACTTCGATCGAGATGTGCTCAGTCAGCTTAGTCTCTTTGGTTAACGCCAGGTCGATCTGCCAGCTGTTCAAAGCACGGATCAGCCCGTTCGGCGCATCGCCAAACCGGCTTATTAGGCCACAGGTATCGACGCAATTCCCGCTGCTATCGGCAACCCCGCCTAGGGCCAGCGGGGGTGGGGCAAAAGCTGCCGGATTGATGGGAAGGGTGTGATTCTGCACGCCTCCCGGTAAAAATATCGGAACCCCGGGCACAAGGTCAGGTCTTTGAGTGGTTTGATCGTTTCCGTCGGGCAACTGGTCCGGCGAGAAATTTATCATTGTGATGGTGAGGGGATGGCCCGTGTGCCAGAGGCCGATGCTGCTCATTTGCCATCCGCCGATGATCTTGCCTAACAGGCCGGAGGTATTCATGAAAGGCTTCCCGGGGCCGAAAGGCAGCTCGTAAACCGCATTGACGGTCACATTGTTGCGAACGTCGAAGACGCTCGGGCCCTTGTCGCAAGCCAGGCAATTCACATTTTCTGGGCCGTTCGATTCTCCACCGCCAACCGATCCGTCGTTAATGGAATGGGACCACGTATAGCGGGCCTGAAAGGATAAGCCATTCGCTAAGCGCCGTTCGAGGCTCAGCATAAGCGCGTTGTAAGTGCTGGACCCGATGTCGGACTTGTAATCCACCGAACCGTAGGGATCGCCTCCGGGATAGTATTGGTCAAGCAGGCGTGTGCAATTGGGGTTGCCGGCCGCGTCCGTTCCCTGCGGCGGTGTTATGCAGAAGTTCACCCCTCCACGAGAAAACAGACGCACTCCGCGTGATCCCAGATACGAAGCGGAAGCCAGAAAATGCGCGGGCAATTCGTGGTCGATCGTCAGACCCCAGGTCTCGACGTAAAGGTCACGGCGTCCATGCCGCTGCAAGGCGCGAGGTTGCTGCTGCGGTGTAATGGGCAGGCTGCTGAGGTCCGGATTTACCTGCTGAAAACCTGGTACTAGCGGAGTGCCTGTGCCGTTTGGATCGAAATTGGCGAAGGCAGTGTACCGGTCGCTTTCCAGTCCGGCATTCAAATCGTCGTTTTGGGCTGCACCGTGATAGATTCCGAAGCCCGATCGAATTACAGTCTTCCCGTGAAACGCGCCCGGAGCCCATGCGAAACTGACGCGAGGATCGAAGTTCCTATAGTCAGCATTGTAAAGAGCGGGGTTCTTCGGACAAGGAGGAGTATTGATAGGGGTCGGAATCTGAGTAGGAAGGGCAAACCGCCAAATGGAGGCTGAGCCGAAGCAGACTCCATGAAATTCGCTGACATCGAACACCGTCGTGCGATTGTCCGCCTCGTGCGCCACGCCGTAATACTCCCAGCGAATTCCAAGGTTCGCAGTGAAAGTCGGGGTCACCTTCCATTCATCCTGGAAATAGGGCATATAGAACGTACGGCGGAGCTTGTGGCAACACCAGGTATCGGTATAGGAGATTCCGTAGAGGTCCGCGTTCTCGAATCCCGTGTCTGCGGTGCTGCTGTTGTCCGCAAAAGAAAGGGTGTTGCCGGCGGTCAGCCCCTGATTAAGCCGAACCCGGCGAATCTCCAAGCCTGTCTTGAATGTATTTCGGCCGTGAACGAAAGTTAAGTTGTCGACAATGCCATATGTGGTGCCGATTTCGTGATCGGCCTGATTGTTGTTAATCGTAACCCAGTTATTCGTTACAACCGAGTAAGGCAAAGGTGGCACCTGCGGATTAATGAATGGCGCACGATTGATGTAGACCTTGATTTCGTTTAGCAGCTTGGGTGAAAAAGTGTGCTGCAAGGCGGCATAGTAGCCAGCCGGATGGTTGATTGTCTGAACTAAATCGTACGGGAGCGAACTGCTGCCGTTGGTGCCGCTCACCAAACTTATATCCCGGTGCGCGCTGCCATATAACAAGGTCTTGTCGCTGATCTTGTAGTCCATCCGGACAAGCCACGTGTCTTCGTGAACGGTAGTGGGAGCAGGAGCTGTCAGCAGGTCAGAGTCTGGCAAAGGGTTGGCAGCGTTAGTCTGATCCGCAAAGGCTGTGTCGGGATAAACGTGCACCGGGTCGCAGCTTCCAATCGGGCCCGTAGACGCGCGCCAGGCATAGGCCTGAAGAATGGAACACATTTGCGGCAACGCGGAAAGAGTCGCCCGTTGCGTGATGGGGTTCGGTACTAGGACCTGATTGGTCGTCGCTCCATATTGCCGAAGACCCTCGTAGTTTATGAAGAAAAATAGCTTGTCCTTCTTAACCGGACCGCCCAGCGTCATTCCGTATTGCCCGTAGCGGAATGGCGGAATGGCGGGAAGGCCCAGAACATTGAAGTCGTTAAAATTCCGTGCATCAAAAACCGAATTTCGCAAGTAGCCGAATGCGGAACCATGCCACTCGTTGGTGCCATGCTTGGTCTCGACGTCGATTTGCCCGCCCGCCTGCGTGCCATATTCAGCGTCATACAGAGCGCTGCTGACGCGATATTCCTCGATCGCATCCTGCGAAATTTGCAAGCGCGTCTGGGACTTCTGGGCCTGTTCTTGAATGCCGCCGGCGTCGACGCCGTCGATTTGAAAGTTATTGTCGTCGCGCGCGCGTCCTGCGAAACGGATGGTGCGTTGGTCTCCGCCGCCGTCGTCTTGGGCAAAGGGGGCGAGCAGCGTGAAGCTGGCCCAGTCCCGTCCATTGTTGGGAAGATTCGCAATCTGCGTAGTGTCGATGACAGTTGAGGCCTCGGCGGAACTGCGATTTGCGGGAGCATTGGTCGCTTTGACCTCAATTTTTTCGTTAATCGTACCCACTGCCAGTTCTATATCCAGAGTACGTGTCTGGCCGACGAGTAAGATGACGTCTTTGACAACCTTGGTCTTGAACCCGGCCGCTGAAACCGTCACGCTGTAACGGCCAACTGAAAGCCCTGGCAGACGGTAGTAGCCTTTCTCGTTCGTCCGCTGTTCCTGGGTAAGGCCGGTGTCGGCAGCCGCCACCTTCACGTCGGCGCCTACAATCACTCTCCCGGCTGGATCAGTCGCCGCGCCTTCGAGTTCGGCGCGGTCTATCTGCGCGAATGCTGACTGCATTCCGATCGAAAGGAGAACGATGCCGAGCACTTGTGCAACCTTGAATCTCAATAGAACTGAGGGCGGTAACAAACAATGTTTTGAATTCATGGACTTCAGCTCCTTGCGGCAAAGAAATGCCGAAATACTGAAGGAGAATCTTGCGACAGCCGGGCGGCTGAATCGCGAAGACTGTCCTTGCTGCCTGATCAAAATTTCCGGGAACGAATGAGTGAAATCGTAGGGCTGGCGTGTGACCGGGCGATGAAAGGGAGGTTAATATTTTTTCAGGTTGCTTTAGTCGACGTCCGACTTCGGTCTAGACTGTCAGGGAGGTTACACAGGGATGGTCATCCCTCATCGAGCCCAATGAAGCTGCTGATCGTAGAAGACGAACCGCGCATGGCCGGCCTTCTCCGCAAAGGACTGACGGAGGAAGGACATACGACCACCTGCGCCGGAGACGGCGCCGAGGGACTCGGGCTGGCAAAGTCGTACGAGTTCGACGTCATCATCCTTGATCTCATGCTGCCGAAGCTCAATGGCTATGAACTGGCCAAGCGCCTCCGTGCCGAGAAAGTTCGGACCCCCATCGTGATGCTGACGGCACGAGACGCTGTGCCCGACATCGTCCGCGGCCTTGATCTTGGAGCGGACGACTATATGACCAAGCCCTTTTCGTTTGACGAACTGCTGGCCAGGCTCCGAGCGGTGAAACGGCGAGCCTTGGCGGCTGCGGAAACGTGTCTGCGCGTTGGAGATCTGGTTCTCGACCCCGGTAGCCGCGAGGTAACCCGCGGCACGGAACGGGTTTCACTGACTCGTACGGAATACAATCTGTTGGAGCGCCTTGTGTATCGCGCCGGCAAAGTCGTTCCGCGGCAGTCGTTAATCGAAGCAGTTTGGGGATTTGATCGCAATATCGAAGAAAATACGCTCGATGCCTTCATGCACCTGCTGCGCAATAAAGTGGATCTACCCGGCCGGCAGAAGTTGATTCACACGGTGCGCGGTGTAGGGTACCTGATCCGTCCAGATGGGCAGGCGTGAGATGGCAGCATGAGAAAACTTTCCATCGGCGTGCGCCTCACGCTGTGGTACCTGGCGATTTTTGCGCTTGCGCAACTCATCTTTGGTGCTGGCATGTGGGTCATCCTGCGGCATCATCTTTATGACCTGGTCGATGATGGTCTCGAAGCCCAGATCGACGATTTAGAGAGCTTTCTCGATGCACAGAAGAAAGATGCGTCAATTGCCAAGCTGCAGGAAGAGGTAAGCGAAGCCTATGCCATCGAGCATCCCGGCGATTATCTGCAGGTTACCGCCGAAAATAATGAGCTGATCTATCGTTCCGCCTTTCTGCAAAGCCACGCGCTGGCGCCTGAACTTCCACGCCGAGACGGTCGAGCTAAATTCTCGAACCGAAGATTCGACGCCCGAACCTTCCGCTTTGCGGCACAGATCTTGCAGGCGAATGGACACTCCTACACGGTGGAAATGGGTGTTCCAACGAACGATGTGGTCGAGACCCTCTCAACCTTCCGGGATTATCTTCTGCTGTTCGCTCCGCTGCTGCTGTTGGTGGCGGCCACTGGTGGATATTGGCTCAGCCGCAGGGCATTGTCGCCGGTGGATGCGCTGGTGCGAACCGCACGCGACATCAGCGGAGCCAATCTCGGCAGCCGGCTTCAAAAAATCGACACCGGAGATGAGCTGCAGCGACTATCGGATACGTTGAACGAAATGTTGGAGCGTATTGAAGCTGCATTCTTGCGGGTCACGCAATTTACCGCCGACGCCTCGCACGAGCTCAGAACGCCCATCTCTCTCATCCGTACCGAAGCCGAGCTGGCGCTACGCCGATCGCGCGGAATTTCCGAGTATGAAGAAGCCTTGCGCCATATTCTGCTGGAAGCAGAACGTACAACCACGTTGATCGAACAAATGCTGTCTTTGGCCCGCGCTGACTCGGGCCGCGAAACGCTTCACATGCAGCCCGTAGACTTAAGCGATACTCTGCGCGGCGTCGTCGAAGTCTGGAGGCGGGTGGCCACGATCCGCAACCTTGAATTTACCGCGGATATCGAGAGCACCGATTTGTTTGTCATGGGCGATGAGGCTGCATTACGAAGAGTAGCGGATATTTTCCTCGACAACGCCTTCAAATACACACCGTCTCCGGGTTCAGTGCATTTGTCATTGGAGCGGAAGACTCAAAGCGCCGTGATCGTAGTTCGGGATTCAGGGGTCGGGATTGCGGAAGACGACCACCGCAAGATCTTTGAGCGTTTCTACCGGACGGATAAAGCTCGAAGCCGCGAGCAGGGAGGAGCGGGGCTGGGCCTCACCATCGCGAATTGGATCGCCATCCAGCATGGTGGTTTGATCGAACTCAACAGCCGCCCTGGCGAAGGAGCAACTTTCCGAATAGCGCTGCACTTGAGCGCGGCTCCGGTTCATAATCCGCTGTTGGCGTGAGTTCATCCACGCCGATTCGGGATTGCCTCTCTGCTGCCCCGAGCGCGAAGTATCCGCGGTTAAATGGCCCGAGACAGTGTGGACAAAAGAGTAGAGCCAGGACTTCGTCACATTATCGGTTTCTGATCGCACTGCATTTGCCCACCGCCCTTGTTGAAAACCGGACTGCACATGTGCCCCCGGCGAATCGCCGGTTTATGTGAGAAATGAAAATGAGAGCATTCCCGCTGACGCCGCCCGGCTGCAGGCACTCCTGTCCAGCCGGGAGGTTGCGACCCAGGCAAGTCTGAGTGTGGCAGACATAGAACACACTCGGTGTTTCCTCAATTTCTGTATAGAAACGTTGTTGATTGCGATTCGCGTCTGCGCGACTGGTTCCAGATCAGCTATCGCGAGATATTGCGATTATGATGCGTTACCCGGCTATCTGCTCCGTGATCAGACGAGCCAGGCTCGCTTTTCGATATTGTTTGAGCTATTGAAAAAGATAGCGGCTATTTAATCGAAAAATCTTCCAGGTTTTTGGGCAGGGAGGGTAATGGCGGGTGTAAACAGTCAGCAAGAAAATGCCTCCGTGAGTCGTGACTCCTACGGAGGCTTTTGTACGATCATTGTACGTAATTCACTAGTGCCACGTAACCCATTAAATCTACAGCCTTTAAATTGGTGCGGAAGGGGGGATTTGAACCCCCACGCCTTTCGGCGCCACCCCCTCAAGATGGTGTGTCTGCCAGTTCCACCACTTCCGCACGGGAACTTGAAACAGCGTCATGAAGCGGCTTGATTATAGCAGAACGAAAACCTCATGAGTTCGTCTGTCGGCGCACGAATATCCCAAACAAAGCGGCCAATTTTGAAAGGCGAAAGGCTCGCGATCACTTATCCCGTGCCTAACGGTCCTCAGCAGCCGAGGTAGACCACCTGTTGCCAGATATCTGCAGTCGGCTCTTACGCACTTTCTCCGTACTTCGCCCGTGCAGCAATTTTGCCCTTCGCAGCTCCCGTCAGCGGAACCAAAACGATGCTGCGATCTTCGTTCTGAGTCACAGTCCAAAGAGCGGAGCACCGGTCACAAAGCCAGTACCGATCCACTCGCTGTGGCGGCTTCCGCATAGGAGGAGACGCGTGAGATTTCCTGGTAGATTCGTTGAGCGCTAGCTGGAAAGACTGAATGATCGGCAACCGCGCCCTAGGGTTTTCTACAGGAGCGCCGGATTCGGTTTCCAGTAGAAATAGCTTGCCTTCTCGAAGCCGCACAAACGGGGTACAGCACAGCGGATTTGCGCAGTGGCTTAGCATCAGAGGGCTCCACCGAAACTTTCCCTCTAGACTGCATGTGAAATACCAGGCGGCACTTAGCTGTTTTGTTCCGATCCCATCTCTATGGATACGGGAAGTTCACAGGATGTTGCTGCCGAGTGTCCGGCAATGATGACGATATATCGTCACACGGCAGTCCTAATGCACCAGCGCTCCCATGACTGCCACCACCACGCCTACAACCGCCAGCACCATTCCCAGATGCCAGAAGATCCTCCGCCCCGAGAGCAGGGTGATTGATGTCACGACCAGGCCAATTTCCAAGAACACTTCGGCAAGGTCATAGCGGTCGGCGCGTCGTCGTTCCATGGCGACTTCCGCTTCCAGTTCGCGCGCTTTGTCTTCAATGTCTTTCTTTTCGCCTTTGTATCGCTCTGCTTCCTTCCCGTATTTCTCGCGCAGCGTGCCAACCCCTGCGGCGTCGTTGGTTGCCATCACCGCGGCCAAGTCGCCCACTAACGTGTCCTCATGCTCACGGATATTCTTCGCCTGGTAATAGGCCCACTGATCGGACGACTTCGCCTGCAGCACAACTTCCTCGGTGTGCGCCCGGTGCCCCAGCAACGAAACTACCGCGACAAATACCGCGAGCACAGCCATGGTTAACGACACCGCAGCCAAAGATTTGTCTTCTCTGGCTTTCTCGGCGGCTTCACGCAATTCCTGAGCTTCGTCTGGCATATTTCTCCTATCGTCGTTTCAGTTCAGTTCTGGAGTCTTAGCAACTCTCTCCACAGGCAACTCAGGATACTACGCAATTCGCTATGCCTTCGCCAACTATTCGGCAACGCCTTTACTCGCCCATTACCTTCACAATCACCCGTTTGTCGCGCTGGCCATCGAACTCGGCATAGAAGATGCGCTGCCATGTGCCCAAGTCCAGCTTGCCGGCGGTGATCGGCACGATTACCTCATGATGAATGAGCAGCGCCTTCAGGTGCGAGTCGCCGTTGTCTTCACCGGTTTCATGATGCTTATAATTCTTGCGAAACGGAGCCAGATGCTCCAGCCACTGGTCGATATCTTCAATCAGTCCACTCTCGTTGTCGTTGACGTAAACTCCAGCCGTGATGTGCATCGCCGATACCAAAACCATCCCCTCCTTGACTCCGCTGCGGCGCACGATCTCCTCAATCTGCGGCGTCAGATGCACATAGGCTCTATGGGTTTTGGTATGAAACTTCAAGTATTCCGTAAGAACTTTCATGGCACTCCTTCTTTGAGGTCATTCACGATGAGAACGTACGAGGAATTTTATCCGAATCCAAAGTGGATTTTCCGTCGATTACCTCGGTTACGCCGGTCAGCGAGAGATCGCAGAAACCTCATGCCAGTTGCGTCATACTCGATTTTCGAGGAGGTTTCGGTGCCGTTCCGGTTGGATTATTTGTCCTGCGTTCTTACTGTCGTCTCGACCGTCTTGTTGGGAAAACGCTGCTGGGAGGGCTGGATTCTGGCGGCAATCAATAGCGCCATCGTCTGCGTCATCGGGTTCCGGACCGCGCAGTTTGGCTTTATTCCGGCGAATGTATTCTGCATCGCCCTCTATGCGGTAAACCTCCGCTCCTGGCGCAAGCCCGAAACTCATTGAGTGGTCGAGGATTACGAGTCTTCCGCTCGGGATTAACCCGCCATCTTTCTTAAGTCTTTTCGCAACGGTAAGACCCAAAGGCGCATCCACTAATTCTCTGGGCGACTTCTTAAGCGAGGAAGATTAAAGAAAATGCGATATACAGCACGACGTACAAAGCTTCTAACTTCGGTTTTTGCGTTGGCCGTCCTTGCAGGAGTCTCAACGTATTCAGTGCATGCCCAGGATCCGAATCAGGCGCCACCACCACCGCCCCAGGACCAGGCACCGCCGCCACCAGATCAAGGGCCGCCTCAGCCAGCGCCGTTTTATTCGCCAGAACAACTCGATAAACTGGTCTCGCGGATCGCGCTGTACCCGGACCCCCTGCTGGCGCAGGCGCTGGCCGCCGCTACTTACCCGGACCAGATTCCCGACGCCACCAAGTGGGCGGATGAGCACCACTACCTAACCGGCGACGATCTTGCCAAAGCCATCACCGCCGACCAACTGCCGTGGGACCCGAGCGTGCAAGCGTTGCTGCCTTTTCCCTCGGTCCTCGACACCATGTCTTCGGACATGGATTGGACAAGAGATCTGGGCAACGCTTTTCTTGCCCAGAAGCAGGATGTGATGGATGCGGTGCAGCGCATGCGGCAGAAAGCCAAAGACTACGGCTATCTGCGAAGCAATGACCACATTGTCGTCAGCGGCGGTCCTTACATCACCATCGATCCGGTAGACCCGGCCTACATGTGGGTTCCAGCGTATGATCCGCTGATTGTCTACGGCCCTCCACGGCCGGGATTCTTCGTTGGCGGCGCGATCGGTTGGGGCTTCGGCATCGGCCTCGGGATAGGGTTTCGTCCCTGGGGTTGGGGCTACACCCGCTTTGACTGGGGCGCCCACGCCGTTTTCATCAACAATGCCCCTTGGGGACGCACCTGGGTCAATCGCGGTTACTATGCCCATCCGTATGGCCCGGGCGTTCGCCGCTGGGAGCCAGCGCGCCGCGCTGAAGGCCACCGGTTGATCCAGCGCAGTGAAGAAGAACGGCGCGCTCCACACATGGGACATGCTCGTCCGGAAGAACGTCACCACCGGTAAGCTCGGAATGTGAACGAGGCGATCCGTACCTCGGATCGCCTCGAAGACCGATGTTTTTGAAACTGTTATTTCTTAATTGTTATTTGAGACCGAGTTCGCTGTTAAACAGTTGGGTGATTCCGTAGCATTCGCAAGCCGTGCTTTCAAGTTTCTTGCGATTTAGAATTCTTACAGCGCCGTGCGTATATTCGATGATGTGCCGTTTCTGCAGCGATCCGGCCGCGAGGCTTACGCTGGGCCGGTCCGTCCCAAGCATCATCGCCAGAAATTCGTGAGTAATCCGCAACAAACCGGATTTAACCCGATCTTGAGTTAGCAGCAACCACCGGCACAGGCGTTGTTCCAGATTATGCAGACGATTGCAGCCAGCCGTCTGTGCCACCTGCATTCCATGGACTGCGGCATACCGGTTCAGCAATTTCTGAAACTGCGGACTGGATTGCAAAGCCGTTTCAAACACATCGCTGCTCAGCCTGAAACCTTCTCCGCCAACTTGGATCACCGCGCGGTGCGGGCTTCTCTTGATGCCTGCGGCCATGGCCACCGGCGTAAAGCCCTCGTTGCCGACCACGCCCACCTCAACGCTCTCACCACTTCGAGTGGCGAATACCAGCGAGACCATCCCCGTATTCAGGAAGTAGGCGAATTCAAGTTTTCGGTTGGGCTCGTGAAGACTTCGGTTACGCGGCAACACAACAAACTGCAGATGCGCGCGAATCAGCGCAAATTCGCCGTCAGGAATCGACAGCAGCAGGCTATTCGCAATAGGTTTTCCAGCAGCATTCGTGCGTTCCCCGGGATGTAGAGGTTGAGAGTCGCTGCTCACGCCAGTTCGATCGGTCTTACTCATGGCTGCCTCGCGAGTTTGGGTTCATGTTTTTGTCGAGAATTTGATGCGACCAGGGCCGCAGCGGAATCTCAGAACTTTCCCCGCCCAATCCAGTACTCGCGGCCAGCAAAAATCAAGGGTCTAGAGAGTATTTGATACCTAACACACTGTAGTTCCGGGTTCGAAGCTAGGCGAAAAAGACCACTACCCCAGCAACCCATAACCCTCCGGTTTCGACCTGTGGAAATCGTGCTGACGAAAATCAATTCCTAGCTTAAGATGTTGCGCATGGCAAAGAAAACCGGAATGAGTGATTCGTCTTTGTGGGTCATCGCCATCATGTTGCTGGCGATCGCCGCATGGACGTTCTTCAAGAAGTAAACACAATCGCAATGCTTCTTGTAGATGGCGCCCGTCTCCACGCGAACCATGGGCGGCGCTAGGGCGTTGGTGTTCTATTTATATTTACTTGACGCCGGCCATCGAACTCCCGCTGCACGAAGCCTGAAACTCAATATTAGGTAATGCTCCACCGCGCGACGCAGAGATTGTTCCCAACTGTGTAGTCAAGAAGGATGTGATGCGAAACGAAATCCATCGTTCGTTTCATTCGCCTTTCGTGACTTGGCAGGCAGAAACTAGAAAAAAGCAACTTACCTCATCGTCTCTTCAATCTCAGAAATCCAATCCGGACGTTTCAGCACTTCGCGCGGCTTGGGGCCGTCCGCCGCGCCCACTATTCCGTCCTGCTCCATCAGATCGATCAGATGCGCCGCGCGCCCGTATCCGATACGCAGCCGCCGCTGGAGCAGGGAAGTAGACGCCTTCCCAAACTCCACAACCAGCTTCACCGCATCTTGATATAGCGGATCGTCCTCGCCTCCGCCGTCTGAACCCGCAGCCCCGTCACCGCTGCTCCCAGCCTCGCGTTCGTCTTTCGGCGCCTCAAGAAATTGCTGCTGATACTCCGCCGACCCTTGCTGCTTCCAGAACTCCACCACCGACGCAATTTCTTTTTCCGTGACGAGCGGTGCATGCAGCCGGTGCA
The DNA here is from genome assembly GCA_963771965.1 of uncultured Acidobacteriaceae bacterium. Lineage (GTDB taxonomy): Bacteria > Acidobacteriota > Terriglobia > Terriglobales > Acidobacteriaceae > Sulfotelmatobacter. Next base: position 312,334 of record CAVYVM010000009.1, on the reverse strand, counting down.
CCCGGGCCGATCCCGAAGGCAGGTAGAGCATGTCGCCCTTGCCCAGCAGCGCCTCGGCTCCGTTCGCGTCAAGAATCGTTCGCGAATCGACTTTGGTCGCGACGCGGAAAGAAATCCGCGCCGGAAAGTTCGCCTTGATCAATCCCGTAATCACGTCCACCGACGGCCGCTGCGTCGCCAGCACCAAATGAATGCCCACCGCGCGTGCCATCTGCGCCAGCCGTGTGATGGATTCCTCCACGTTGCTGGAGTCGAGCATCATCAAGTCGGCCAGTTCGTCGATGATGATCACGATATACGGAATTGGTTTGTCGTCCGACTCTTCCTCAAACAGGCTGGGCGTGCCGCCGCTATCAAACAGCCGGTTATATTGGTCGATATTGCGCACGCCCTTGGCCGCCAGCAGTTTCAGCCGCCGTTCCATTTCGCGCACGGCGTTGCGCAGGGCATTCGCCGCCAGCTTCGGCTCGGTAATGATCGGGGTATAAAGATGCGGCACGCCTTCGTAGTTACCCAGCTCCAGCCGCTTCGGATCGACAAGAATGAGCCGCACCTGATCCGGCGTCGCCTTGTACAGAATCGACATGATGAAAGCATTGATCGCCACGCTCTTGCCCGACCCGGTAGACCCGGCAATCAGCAGGTGCGGCATGCCATTGAGGTCGGCCGTGACGATGCGTCCATTGATGTCTTTGCCCAGCGCCATCGTCAGCTTTGACTTCGAGCCCATGAATTCCTGCGACTCGATGTTCTCCCGCAACCAGATGATCTCGCGCTCGCGGTTCGGCACCTGAATGCCCACAGTCGATTTCCCCGCCATGCGCTCGATCAGAATGCTCTCCGCCTTCAACGCTAAACAAAGATCATCTGTCAGGTTCGTGATGCGGCTGTATTTGATTCCGGCGTCGGGCTTGAATTCAAACGTCGTGACCACGGGCCCAGGATTAATCTGCGTGATCTGCCCGTGAACTTCGAACTCCGCATATTTTTCCGTGAGCACCTGCGCCAGCAGCTTCAATTCGTCGGCATCCACGGTCTGGTGCTCGTCGGCGCGTTGCAGCAAACTGCTGGAAGGTAGCTTGTAGCCGCCCGCCGCGATCTTCGGCATCGTCGTCTTAGCCTTGTGATCGCTGTCGGCGCGTTCGGTGACCTCTGGGTCTGTCATACTGAGCGGAGAATGATCCCGCTCTGCGGGATCTTTCGGAGTCGAAGTATCCCTATCAGCGGCATAAACCTCTGCTAGCGATTCCGGCAGGACTCCACCGGTGCGGCCTTCCTCTTCGACCATCCGCTCGATGCCCGTACGTCGACCCTCCTGCGCTGCCCGCACCGGAGCCGTTGGCTCCGCAGCCTGCCGCGACGGGATCAACTGCGTCTTGACCACCGGCTTCGAAATCCGCCGCTTCTCCAGTTCCTTCTGCTGCTGTCTCTTGGCTCGTTCTTCCTGCCAGTCCAAATAGCGATTCCACAACGCGGTCACAAATGCAAACCGCGTCGGCGCCCACAGTTGAATCGACGAGAACGAGAATGCCGTGGAGAGATAGAGCGCGACCGCCAGCACGCTGGCGCACACAATGTAAGCGCCCGCGAGATTCAAGTAGTGGATGAGCCAGTCGCCGACTACGCGCCCCAGCAAGCCTTCGATCGGAACCACGTGCAGCCAGCGCATCTGCCCCGGCAACAGCGCCAGCAGTGCTGGAATGAACATGGCCAGCCACACTCCGCCCAGGCTCTTCGCCATCGGCAACTGAATCTTGCGCGAAGCGAACCAGCGCATCCCCAGCATGGCAGGGAATACCGGCAGCAGAAAAGCTCCAATGCCGAAGAACTGCAGCATCAGGTCTGAGATCACCGCGCCTACCACGCCGATCCAGTTGCGGGCCGCGTGGCTTCCGGTCAACACGGAAGCGCTATTCAGAGAGGGATCGAGCGGCGAATACGAAGCCAGCGCGAGAAAGAGGAGGAGCGCAGAGATGCACAGCAGAAAACCGATCAGCTCATTCAGCCGCCGGTTGCCCGTGGGGACAAAGATGCTTTCCAGAAAACCCATGTGGGCCGTTGTTCCCACGGACAGAATATCCCGTGGCGCAAATCGGCCAGAGCCTCCCTATTATGCCAAGAAGCAGGAGCGGCGGCAATGGCGGAATTGAATAGGGGTGTAGAGTTGGCTTCCCAAGCGGACGCGGCACCTGGATTGCGGGCTAGAAATAGCTCGGGAAGGGCACGAATTTATTCGTGCCGTTAAGTCGTCGAAATGAAGGCACGCTTCAGCGCCTGAGGGCTGCCCCTCCGGCACTCCTTCGGTTCATTCGGGGACAGTGTCCTAAAGTCGTGTTAAAGTCCAAACGCCCCGGCCGCTTTTGCTTATTGCTGAGTTGCTGAAGGCGGGCCTAGAATGCTCGGGTCGCGCTGGGGTATGGCTGGTATGCATTGGTATTGGCCGAAATTGACCGGCCTGAAGGAGGCTGAGCGAGCTGCTCACGAAGGTGCGGGCGTGTGCTTCGTGATAGCAGTCTTTACGGGCCATTGTGGCTGGGATCAGCCTTTGGCTCGACAAACCTGTCCTAGGGATGGATGCTTGGGCATTTGCTGACGCGATAATCTTTGCAATAGCGGGGTGGAGAGTCTGGCGACTGTCAAGAATATGGGCTGTTCTGGCACTTGTCATCTTCGTGCTGGAAACGGTTTACGCAGTCGAAGTCACTTCAGGTCGGGTACCTCCTGCCGGGGCATTCATACGCGTGGTTTCACTTTAGCGCTCATCAATAGCGTGAGAGGGACGTGGACCTACCGCGCCTTTAAAAAGAGGGAATCTGCGGCTGCCTCTGGGGCCGTTGTCGGCGGTAGTCAATGAGATGCTGAGGGGTGCTAAATGCGCGACGGAAAGACAAAGGTTACAGTTACAGAGAAGAGCATTTGCGTGCCGTTGTACGTTTTCCGCTCTGGGAAAAGCGGCCTGACGCTAAGCTGTGCCGACAGCAAGCACAGTTTCAAAGTTGGCTCAACTCCCCAGCAACTGCAAAAGCTGAAGAACAAGCTGGAGGCGCTGTTTGTCGAGCTTGTAGAGACCAGAGCATCAACGCACGTTTAGGACACTACCTTCCGACGTGCCCTCTCATGATAGAATGTACCAATAGTGGTACATTCTATCCAGCTCTGAGACACCCCGTGCATGAAGAAAAAGAACATCGGCTCAACTTTCGATAGCTGGCTACGTGAGGAGGGCCTTTATGAAAAAGTCAGTGCGACTGCCATCAAACGGGTCGTTGCCCGTCAGGTTGCCGCCGCTATGCAACAGAAAGGTTTGACCAAGGTCGAAATGGCGCGCCGGATGCGCACCAGCCGTTCCGCCCTCGACCGGCTGCTCGATCCCGACAACGACGCCATTACCCTAACCACGCTTCAAAAGGCCGCAGCTGTTGTCGGACGCCAAGTTCGACTAGAACTGGTCTAACGTGAGATACCGTAGAATCCAACGTTCCGGGCCCACTCAATAGCAGCGGTCCACCTTAAATCCCGCCAACCTTGACTCCGCAAGCTGCCATCTATTGCCCAGGCACTGCCAGCCAAAAATGGAGGATGTATGCGCAAGGTTCTTCTCTCGGCAGTTTTCTGCCTGGCGTCCAGCTTGGTCTTCGGGCAAAGCAGCTACAGCTATTACACATTCGATTATCCCAATGCCACCGGAACCTACCCTCATGCCATCAACAACTCCGGCGAGATCGTCGGTGATTACGTCGACAGCAGCAATGTCATCCACGGATTCTCGTACTTCGAGTGGACGTTCTCGCCGATCGATGTTCCGCATGCAACGTTCACCGCTGCCAATAGCGTGAATAATCAGGGAATCATTGTTGGCAACTTCGGAGTTTCTTCTTCACAAAGCGAGGGATTCATTCTGCGAAACGGTTCTTTCGAGGTGCTGGACTATCCCGGTTCGTCCTCGACCGGCGCAGCAGGCGTCAATGACTCGGGCAAGGTAGTAGGCAACTACAGTACCCCAAATGGCTTGAACGGCTTTGTTTGGAAGCCTACTGACGGTTACAAAAAGCTGGATTACCCCAACAGCACTTCCACCTCGATCAACGCGATCAATAATCAAGGCCAGATGACCGGGCAAGTCAGCCCACCGTTCATCAGCGCGTTCGAATATGCCAATGGCCAATGGACCGACTTCTATTATCCCGACGCCATGACGACGACAGGTGACGGAATTAACAATGCAGGAGAGATCGTCGGAATCTGGAGCCCGCAGAATCCTACTGCTCCACAGGAAGGATTCTTGCGGGATTCGGAAGGCAATTTTACGGAAATCAATTTCCCGAATTCGTCGGGCACGGCAGCATCGGGGATCAACGACTCCGGCGCGATTGTTGGATACTACACAGACAGTTCGAATAGGACGCACGGGTTCGTGGCTATTCCGAATGCCAAGAAGTAGTGCAAGGTGACCGTAATGAAGCGATTGGACACGGCTACTTAGCTCGCCAAACAATGACGATAATCCGTCGGTACGCGGCGATCAGGATTTCCACTTCGTCGCCGTGCCCAATCGCTTTCATCCGGTGGATTTCTTCGAACTCCACGTCTGGGCGTGGCTTTTGACTTTTGCAGCGTCAAAGTATTTCTTGCGATGCGCGCAAGTCTACCCCGCCAGTCTCGCTGCGAACGCCAGCACCAAAGCTCCCACGATGAGCCGGTAGATGGCGAACGGCACAAACCCATGCTTTCGCACGTAGGCCATGAACCACGCCACCGAAGCGTAGGCGACGACATAGGAAACCACGAAGCCGATGGCCAGCACGATCCATCCGTGGGCGTCGATCTGGGCGACGCCGATCGGATTCTCGCCATGGCCGCCACGGAGTGACTTGAACAGCGTGTATCCGGTGGCCGCGACCATGGTTGGAATGGATAGAAAGAACGAGAATTCCAGGGCCGATGCCCGCGACATTCCGGCAAGCTGTCCGCCAGCAATCGTCGACATGGAACGAGATGTTCCGGGAAACACTCCCGAGAAGATTTGGCAAAAGCCGATCCACAGAGCTTGGCCCAGGCTCATGTCTTCCATCTTCCAGGTATGAATGCGTCCGCCGCCGGACGGCCCCGCAGCCTCTGACTTCGCATTCATGGCGTCGACAATCCACATGACAACTCCGCCAATCAGCAGCGACCAGCCGATGATGTACAAGCTTTCCAGATGTTTGCCAATCACTTTGGTCAGCAGAAACGAAGGAATCGCCGTGACCACAAATGCGACGGTGACCAAGCCGAGCGGGTGCGTGAGCGGCGTGCGGTCTCCCCGCTCGCCACGAGGAAACGTCGAGAGAAACGCAGCAATGCGCCCGCGAAAATAAACCGGCAGGCAAAGAATCGCGCCCAGTTGAATGACGATGGAATACATCTTCCAGTAGCCGTCCGACAAGCTGATGTGCAGCAGCGCCTCGGAAAGCCGCAGGTGCGCGGTCGAGCTGACCGGCAAAAATTCTGTGAGACCTTCGACAATACCCAATATTAGAGAGAGCAGGTAATCGTTCAATCGACCTCCGAAGTACGGAACAGTATCGCAGAAAAGCTTTGCCGGGAGGTTACTAGGAAGAAATACGTAAAGGGGTTCGTAGTGGTGGTGCAGTTCAGTCTTTTTGTGGGGTGTCATCCTGAGCGCAGCCGTCTCTCAGGCATAGCGAAGGATCTCAGTCTTAATCGGTATAGAGCGTCAGCCAAACCCCACAGCCGAAAACGTCTCAGTCACCCGTGCTGCCATACGTCGGAATCCCCTGCTGCATGTAAAAAATCAGCTTCTGCGCCCGGTAAGCCCAGTCGCTCTGCCCATACTGGCTCACCAACTTCTGTGCCAAGGCGAGCGCCCGGTCCTTTGATTCCGCAGATTTTTTCTGATTCGGCTCCGTCCGGTAAATTTCGATCAGCGCCGAGCGGCGCCACGCCGCGTTATACAAGGCCTCCGGCGCTGACGGAGACTGCGGGTGCTCCTTCGCATAGTTCTCGTAAAGATCGGCTTCCTTGTCCGGACATTTCGTCATCCCCTCCCAGTCGCCGCAAACTTTGTTCTCGATCAATCGAAAAGCTGCAAGGTCGGCCCACTTTGTGCCGGGATATTTTTTCATCACCAGTTTCATCCACTCTTCCTGCATCTGGCCGCGCATGTAGGAGTCGCGTTCGCGCGCCGAGGGCCGCGTCATCACATCGGACCGCTCGATCTGCCAGCGAATATCGGCAGCCCGGTAGAGTGCTTCGCCGGCCAGCGGCGAAGCAGGCATCAAATCGTACAGGCGGTAGTAGAGCCGCATCGCATCCTGCGCGGCATCGCGCCGCCCGCGGCGGCGGCTGGCCTGGTCCTCGGAGTCCGCCGCCTCGCCAAAAATAATTCTGTCGCCGTCCGGGGTCGTGCTCGTCACCACCGCCTTCGCCGCGACCCAGCCCGTGATAATTTTTCCTTCCTGTTCTTCCTCGGTTGCGCCTTCGTCACGCCGCGGTGGGGCCAGGATTGCTTCCGCATGAATCCAGTCGCGCGTAGTTTCAAGAATCACTAACTCGTTCCCGCGTCCGGCGATACCCAGCTTGGCCGAATCCGCACCCGGAGCAACGTGGATCGATTCCTCCGACACCAGCGTCCCGCGCTGCGCATCGGCGAAAGCGAATGTCGCAAAAGAGACGATCAGAAAAATTGTGGCAATCGTTATTTCAAACGTGCTTGAGAATTTTGATTTCATAGATTGCGGAAGCCCGCAGTCCTCCGGCGTGACCTGTCACTAAGAATGGGCCTAACTCCATTGCGGTTGCAAGTTGCGCCTTTATTTTGTGCGTTCTTCGCCCCGCATTCAAGTGGTGCTCCCCTTCTTGCTGGTCACAGAAACGGATTCCGACCAAGCGCCGCTGTCGTGGAATGCAAAACAACTGTTAGGATGGCTCACGGATTGTCGATTCCCATGACGCCCCTAACCATCTTCGGACTGTTCGCGGTGACGGCGATGCTGGTTTGCTACGCTTTGGAAGCACGCAGTCGATGGTTCATCCTCGCCTTTGCTGGAGCCTGCATGCTCGGCTCGGCCTACGGATTCCTGCAGGGAGCGTGGCCATTCGGATTGGTCGAGGCGGTATGGTCCATTGTCGCGATCCGTCGCTGGGCAAAAGCTCCCGCCCTAAAATGATCTGCGCCGTCGGGTTCCGTCTTTACCCGCGACGAAATTCTTCCAGCATTTCAGGATCGATGTTACCGCCGCTGACGATGGCCACGGCAAGTTTTGTCTCCGGCAACTCGGCTGCGTGGAAAATGAATCCGGCCGTCGCGACCGCGCCGCTGGGCTCGGCTCGGGTTGCAGGATTTTCATTCAAATATTTCGCGGCTTGCCGAATCTCATCCTCGGTCACGGTGATGATGTCGTCCACATAGCGGCGAATGTGCTCGAAATTAATGGGTCCGATACTCTGTGTGCGCAGCCCGTCGGCAATGGTGCGTGAAACCTCGGCAGCAGGGAACTGAACGATCTTCCCAGCGCGGAAGCTCGCCTGCGCATCGCCCGCCAGCTCCGGTTCCACGCCAATCATCTTCACCGCGGGCTTGCTCAACTTGATGGCAGTAGCCACTCCGCTGATCATGCCTCCACCACCCACCGGCGCAAGCACCATGTCTACATCCGGCAGGTCCTCGAGAATCTCGAGTCCCATCGTGCCCTGGCCGGCGATGATGTGCTCGTCGTTGTAAGGCGGGACAATCACGTATCCATGTTGTCCCGCGAGTTCCTCGGCCTTGATCTGCCGCTCGGCGCTGCCGGGTCCCACGGTGACAATCTCAGCGCCAAGTTCAGCCGTAGCCTCGCGCTTGATCGCCGGAGCGTTGTCCGGCATCACGATGATAGCCTTCACGCCCAATGCCCGCGCGGCATAAGCGACGCCCTGTGCATGGTTGCCGCTGGAGTAGGTAATCACCCCGCGCTTGCGCTCTTCTTCCGGGATCGAAGCGATCTTGTTATACGCTCCACGAAGTTTGAAAGCACCGATGGGCTGTTGGTTTTCCGGTTTGAGAAAGAGGCGTCGCGGGTCCGACTCGCAAAGAGGGAACTTGACGAGCGGCGTGCGGGTGACAACGCCTTGAAGACGCGATTGGGCGGCGCGAATGTCGGAGAGCGTGACCATATCGAGACTTAAGTGTAACGTGATTTACGTTCATGCAGTCGATATGCGGAGTAGATTCAAGACATGAGAGTTGCAATCACCCTCGATGATGACTTATCAGCGATGCTCCATGAAGAGATGGAGCGTTCCGGAGAGACATTCAAACAGGTTGTGAATCGGCTTATGCGCGTAGGATTTGGCGTGTCTCAGTCTCCAGTTGGAAACCCGTTCAGGGCGAAGCCTCTTAGTCATCGCAGGCCTGGAAAGACGATTCTAGGTAAAAATTGAAAACGGCAGGTCGCTTTCCGCTTCGGGTGCAACAGTGTAAGGCTTCACGATTCGGGGTGGCCACGGAGCCACGCGGTTTGATTGGCGGCAAGACGCTTGCGGAGTTGATCGGCGGAGATGCCTTCGCCGCGTTCGACTTGAGCCAGACCGCTGTCGATCTTGGTGCTGATGGCCTCTTTGTTTTCCTGCAGCCAGGCCTCGCGTTCGCCTTGTATTTCCAGCGCGTCAAAGAGCACGTCTTCCACACTCTCGAAGGCGCCACTATGCAGCCGCTGCTGAATCAGCGCTTCGATTTCGGGACGGTTTATTTCGATGGTCATGGCCTGTCTCTGAACCTACCGCCCGGCTACACTTCGGTCAACTGGAATAGCCAAATCGTACCGGCTGTTGGGACACATCACTTGGGCAGGGCCGCCCAAGCGTCCTTGTGCTTCGATACGAAATCCCACTCGATGTTGTAGCGGTAGTCTTTTTCATCATGAGGCTGACCCTTAGCCTTCGCCCGCGCCCTGGAGCCTGCCAATTCGGCTTGGATGCCTTTATTGGTTTCGTCCTGCGTGAGGATGAAAAACTGATTCGGCTCATTTTCCGGTACGAACGCGAAGACGTAGAACAGCTTGGCAGTAGCCGGTTTCTCGCGCACCGTCCAGCGGTTCTTTTTGTAGAGGCCTTCACGTCCACGGCGAACGTCACTCCATCCGGACTAACCACCATCAGGTCCTTGTGCGGGTGGTTCCCCATCGTGAATGCAACCTCGTATCCGCGCTTGCATAGCTCACTTGCCGCAGCAAACTGTGCTGCCCATTGAGTCTGATGTTTGGAGTTCGCTTTCTCTTGAACCGTCGCCTTCTCGTCGCCCACGAAGTGTCCTTCTCCCGGATTCCTGCCCCCTCAAAGCGAGGGAGGAGCCGGACGCGGGTTGTCGTCGGGCCTCACAGAATCAATCTCTATCCCGAAGTTGATCGCAACGCGGACAATCTCCACCAGGATAGTAGTAGTGGGCAAAAGTCTCCTGAATCGCGTCGGTCATTTCCCTGTGACGCGAACAGCCCTGGGGAAGTCTGCCAGAGGAAAATCTGGCGTTGGCAAACCTGTATGCATTTTCAACACTCCTGCCAGTAACCTTAAAATAGTCGACATGATCTTCGCACCGTTTCAACACACCTGCTTCGACCAGCATGTCCGTTGCGAAATCTCGCTCATCCCACTCGTCCTGCATACACCCCTCCCGCCTCCATCTTACTAAATTTCCAAAGTTATCAGCATGATCAGCGACCGCTTCTGCGTCTGCTTCGAAATGTAGCGACCAATCCGCCAGAAGCCATCATCGTTCGTACACTCCACTTCGATGACGGATGCGCGTCACCTCCACCAGAAATTTCGTGTCGTCGATGGTGTAGACTGCGCGGTAGTTGCCGATACGAATGCGCCATTCGCGGTCTCCGCCCTGCATTTTCTTGCAGCCCGGTGGCCGGGGATTGGCCGAGAGGCTTTCCAGGCGCGGAACGATGCGCGCGATTAATTGGCTGGGGAGTTTCTTAAGTTCTTTTGCCGCGCTTGCCGTTAGCGCGACGTTGTAGCTAGCCACGGAGCTTTCCGCTCTTGATGAGGTCCGCCTTCACCTTGACGAGCGGGATGCGTTTTTCACGCCGCCGCGAGCGGGAGACCAGCACGTCCTCTAAGTCCTCCCAGAGGGCCTTGTGCTTCTTGAGGTCGATTACGACCGCCGTCTTTTGGCCTGCGTCGTCGGTGATGAACTGAATTCCGGTCATAGGATTTCTCCTTCGCAAATAGTAACACCGCTGCAGTGGGCAGGGCATTCCAACCCGGTATGTCGCGCGAAGTTAGATCTCCAAAATCACAGGCATAATCAGCGGCCGCTTCTGCGTCTGCTTCGAAATATACCGCTTCAAATCGGCGCGAATCTTTTCTTTAATCACACCGTAATCGGCTTTTTCTTCCTCGCTTGAGTGCGCCAGGGTATCTTCGACGATGCGCCGCGCTCCCTCCAACAATCCGTTATCCCCAGGATTAAAGCCGCGGGTCACGATCTCCGGCGTAGTCTCCACGCGGCCGGAGAGCTTGTTGATGGCGATGATAGGCAGAACGATGCCGTCTTCGCTTAGGTGCCGCCGATCCTTGATAATTAAATCTTCCACCACATCCGTCCGCGAACCAGAATCGATGCAGACCCGTCCCACATTTACTTTTCCGGACTTGCGCGCGCCCTGCTCGTCGAAATCCAAAACCTCGCCGCTCTCAATCAGCATCACCTTACCGACCGATCCTTGCATCGATGCGGCCATCTCCGCGTGTAGCTTCAACTGCCGGTATTCGCCGTGTACAGGAATAAAAAACTTCGGTTTCACAAGGTTGATGATGAGCTTGAGTTCGTCCTGGCTGGCGTGCCCGCTGACGTGAACCGGCGGGTACGAGCCATCGTCATAGATCACGTGCGCTTCGCGGCGAAAGAGGTGATCGATCATGCGGTAAATCGTCTTCTCATTGCCCGGGATGATGCGCGACGAGAGCACCACCGTGTCGCCCTTCTCGATCTTGGCGTGCTTGTGATTGTCCACCGCCGCGCGCGACAGCGCCGACATCGGTTCGCCCTGGGTTCCGCTGATCATCACACAAACTTTTTCGGGCGGAAAATTCTTCATCTCTCCCGGATTAATCACTAGGCCTTCCGGAATTTCCAGGTATCCGAGATCCTCGGCGATTTCAGCGGAGTTGTTCATCGAACGGCCGATGAACGCAACCTTGCGCCGGTGTTGGTGAGCCAGTTCAACCGCTAACCGGATGCGATGAATCGAAGAAGAAAAACACGAGATAAATAGCCGCCGTTGCGTGTGCGCAAAGACTTCGTCAAACTTGCGCCGCACCGCGCGCTCGCTGGGCGTGTAGCCTTTGCGCTCAACGTTGGTTGAATCCTGAAACAGCGCCAGCACGCCCTGCTTGCCGTATTCGGCGAAAGCATGTAGATCGAAAAGATGATTGTCAGTCGGAGTGGGATCTACTTTGAAGTTGCCGGTATGAATGATCACGCCGAGCGGAGTATGAATCGCCAGCGCGACGCAATCCACCAGACTGTGCGTCACCCGAATCGGATGTATGGTGAACACACCCGCCTTGAACCGCTCGCCGGCATGAATCTCGCGCAGGTCCGCATCGTCGAGCAACCCGTGCTCGTCGAGCTTGTCCTCGACATACGCCAGCGTAAACTCTGTTCCCCACACCGGAACGTTGAGCTCAGAGAGAATCCACGGTAGAGCCCCGATGTGGTCCTCGTGCCCATGCGTAAGAATGATCCCGCGAACCCGCTGCCGGTTTTCGATGAGATAGGAGATGTCGGGAACAACGATGTCGACGCCGAGCAATTCAGCTTCGGGGAACATCAGGCCCGCGTCGATGACGATGATGTCATCGCCCCAGCGCACCGCCATGCAGTTCATGCCGAACTCGCCGAGGCCCCCGAGGGGGACTACCTGCAATTTTCCACTTGGCATTATTTTCGAAGTAACAGCAATGCTAGCACACAGATGGCACGAACCTTCGGCGCGCGGAAGAACTTCTGGTCAGGGCTTGATAGTGTCCGCACTTTCAGACGCTACCTACAGCGCTGGACCGATGGCTTTCCACGCAGCTCTGAGTTAAGGTTAAGTGAATGGCCGACTCGCAACCCAAATCGTGGCTTCGTGGCCGCATCGAGAAGGCGCTCAGCCAGGGCCTTACTCGCGCCTACTCCACCGTTCAGGTCGATCCCGACAAATTTCTCCTGCAGCTGCGCACCGCCTACAGAATGCCGATTAGTGGCTATCACGGTGTGTATTCGCTCGAGATGGGCGAACTCGATGCCGTAGCCAACGAGATCATTCGCAGCGGCATGAAGTTGGCCGCAGTCGAGGGCGCGGGCTTCGGCCTTGGCGGATTGATTACGATTTTCCCCGATCTCGGCATTCTTTCCGCCATCACCATGCGCACGATTCAGAAGCTGAGCCTGGTTTACGGTTTTCAGTTCAACACCGACCACGAGATCGCCGAACTCTGGATCGCCGCTGCCAGCGCCGCTGGAGTCGAAATCAGCCGCGAACTCCTCGAAAAAGAAGTGGTCAACAAATTTGTTCCGCGCGTGATCCAGCGCATCGCCGCCCGTGCCAGCACTGTGGTCGTCGAGAAGTGGGCTGGGCGTGTGATCCCGTTGGCCAGTTCCGCCATTGGCGCGGCTCTCAATTACTGGTTTGTGCGCGCCTGGGGCCAGCGCGCCAAGGCTCACTTTCGCCAGCGCCATTTGCAACATCGCCAACGCACCCAGGAACTTGCCGCACAGCCTCCGCTCATTTTGCCGGCGTCGATCCTTTAGTGTCTTCCTCACTGTGATAGAAAAAAGGTGATAGAAAAAAGAATGACCACTTTTCATTGCGCTGCGATTCTTTTCGACCTCGATGGAGTTCTCGTCGATTCCACCGGCTCTGTCGATCGCCAATGGCGCATCTGGGCTCGTGAACGGGGGATTGACGAGGAGAAAGTGATTGCCATCGCGCACGGTGTGCGCGCTCTCGAAGTAATACGCACAGTAGCGCCGCATCTTGATGCCGACGCGGAGGTCAGCAAACTCGAAAGCCGGGAAGCCGCCGATCACGATGGGGTCGTGGTGATGCCGGGTGCCATCGACCTTGTGCGCTCCATTCCCGCAGATCAGTGGGGTGTGGTTACCTCAGGAAGACATCGCCTCGCCAGCTCGCGCCTGGAACTTGCTGGTGTCCCCACTCCCAGGGTGATGATCGCCGCTGATAACGTCGACCACGGAAAGCCGCACCCCGAGCCCTATTTGAAAGGTGCGGAGGCGCTGGGCGTCGACCCGAAGCAATGTCTGGTAATCGAAGACGCCCCCGCCGGAATCCGGGCCGCGCATTCGGGCGGGATGAAAGTGATCGGCCTCACCAGCACCTATCAAGCCTCAGCGCTGCGGGAGGCCGATGCCATCGTCCAGAAGCTAGCGCAGATCAAACTCGTTTCCGCCACAGGCAAGCTCACCGTATCCCTCGAATGAGCTTTCAAAACTGAGAGCGTGTGCCGCAACAACATACAACATCCTTGTCATTCCGAACGCAGGCAGAGCCGCGCCCAAAGCGCGGCGAGACAAGAGAGGAATCTGCTGTGTTGGTCGAATCTGAGCAAATCGACAACGGCTACCTTAACCAATCTTCCAACCCAGTCCCCCGATCCGTCTTCTCGTCGCGATACTTCACAATCACTGGCGTATATAAAGAGATTCCCAACTCCGCCGCCGCGCCCTTCTTCACCGCTCGCGACCCCGGCACCACAACCGCGCCCTCCGGAACCTCGAGCGGCGCGTCCGCAGTCGCGCGGTAAACTTCGTCGCGCACCAGATCGTAGAGCGGCGTCGATCGCGTCAGAATCGTTCCAGCGCCCAACACTGCCCGCGCCCGCACCAGCGTGCCTTCATAGATTCCGCAATTGCCTCCCACCAGCACGTCATCTTCAATAATCACGGGCGCGGCATTCACCGGTTCGAGCACTCCGCCGACCTGCGCCGCGGCGCTTAGGTGCACGCGCTTGCCCACTTGCGCGCACGACCCTACCAGCGCGTGCGAGTCCACCATTGTGCCCTCATCCACATAGGCTCCCGCATTGATGAACATTGGCGGCATGCAGATGACCGATGGCGCCACGTACGCTCCCAGCCGCACCGAAGACCCGCCGGGAACGATGCGCACGCGGTCCGCCACAGAAAAATGCCGCGCCGGGAACGTGTCTTTATCGACAAAGGTAAGCGCAGCGCATCCCGTCTCCTCCAGTTCGCCCAGCCGGAATCCCAACAGGATGCCGTGTTTCACCCATGCATTTACCACCCATCGCCCGTCGATCTTTTCCGCCGCGCGGATCTTGCCCTGAGTCAACGCGTCGCGAAATTCAAGAAACACCGTCCGCGCCTCGGGATTATGCTCGACCTCGCCCAATGCCGCGAGACGCTCGATGGAAGATTTAAGGGATTGCATGGGAATTGATGATTGTTGATTACTGATCGTTGACGCCAATTGATAGCTGCTAATTGCGGATTGAAGAATCACTCTAGCCCTTAAATCAGCAATCAAAACTCAGCAATCAGCAATCGCCTCTACACGCACTTGCACTCGCTTCGAATCAACACGCCGGTCATCCCATGAGCGGTCTCGCGCCCCAGCGCCACCGTTGCATACGGCCCGTGCCAGCGCGAGTGATTGGCATCGTGCCCAGCAGGGCGTCCCTTGCCCTGATTGCATTGCCCGCACGATCCGCGATGCAGCACGATCTTATGCGGCCCCGCCGACCAATTCTCGTAAATGTAGAATTCCGCCGCATCGGGCGCGGGCGTGGCCGGCTTCGCGATCAGTCCAACCTCAGTCGCAATCTTCTGCAGCTTCGCCCGTGTATCGCGGCGCATCGGCAGCATCGGCAAGCGGTAGTTCTCTTCAATCTTGCCCATCATCGCCAGCACAGCCTTTACCGGCATCGGATTCGATTCGATGAAATTCCCCTGCATCAAACTCAAGTATTTGCGATGAATCGAGCGCGCCGTGCTCCAGTCACTATCCAGTGCTGCCCGCGTCATGCTCGCCATCTCGTGCGGAATTTCATTGGACGCAACCGAAACGATTCCAACCCCGCCGAGCGCAATCACCGGCAGAGTAATAGCATCGTCTCCAGAAAAGACCAGAAATGTCTCCGGCACAGCATTGATCGCTTCGGCAATCTGCGCCATGTTGCCACTGGCTTCCTTGACGCCCACGATGTTCGGAATCTCAGCCAGCCGCGCCAAGGTCGCTGGCTCGATGTTCACTCCCGTGCGGCCCGGAACGTTGTAAAGCACAATCGGCTTCTCGCCGGCAGCCTCGGCAATCGCCTTGAAATGCCGGTACTGCCCCTCCTGCGTAGGTTTGTTGTAATAAGGAGAGGCCGTGAGGATGGCATCGACGCCGGGCCGCGCAGCAACTTCTTTGGCCTTCTCGACGGCGTCGTGCGTGGAGTTCGACGTCGCCCCCGCCATAATCGGCACCCGCCCCGCCGCCACTTCGACGGTCACATCGATTACATATAGCCACTCGTCGTGGCTCAGCGTGGGCGTCTCGCCGGTGGTTCCGCAGGGAACGAGAAAATCGATTCCAGACTCTACCTGCCACGCCACCAGGCTGCGCAGAGCAGCGTCGTCAACAGAACCATCCTGCTGAAACGGAGTGACGAGCGCGGTGCCGCAGCCACGGAGTTGCATCTTAATAAGATAACGCGAATAGGCTTACTGAGGGAACGGGCGAAAGGGAGAGGCTTGAGAAGTGCTGCAGTTCGGCCTTTACGGAGTGGTGTCATCCTGAGTGCAGCCGTTTTTCAGGCGGAGCGAAGGACCTCCGCCTTCACCGGCCTGGCGCGTAAGCCAAAATGCACCGGACCGATCTTTGCCTCACCTACAACTCCCGCCAAACATCCTTAAACTCGTAAAACCCTTTCTTGCCCGCAATCCACTCCGCCGCCCGCACCGCCCCTTCGGCAAACCCCCGGCGGGATTTGGCGTCGTGACAGAGATAAATCCGGTCTGCGGCTGATTCCAGCACGACCTCATGCATACCCACAACATCACCCTCACGAAAAGAAGTAATCTCAAGGCCCTCGTCTTCGCCTTTGCCGCTCGCGTCCTGGATCACGCGTTGGATGGCCATCGCCGTCCCTGAAGGCGCATCCTTCTTCTGAGCATGATGTCGCTCGAAGATCTGTCCAGAGTAATCATGGCGCAAGGCCGCCCCGGCCGTTCGCGCGACGTCGAGAAACAGATTTACGCCTATGGAAAAATTCGCCGCGTATACAAACCCTATCCCACGGCCCTCGACTAGTTTTCGAACGCGATCGACCTCCCTATGCCAGCCGGTTGTGCCGACCACCATATTCTTACCTGCGCCAACGCAGGCTTCGATATTGGCGATCACGCAAGAAGGGTTTGTGAAGTCGATCACGACATCGATTTCATGAAGCTTTTCCGCGGTTAGAGCCGCGCCGCCAATATTTTCTGTGGCACCCACCACGCGCACATGATGCCGACGCTGGCCCGCTACCTCCGCTACCAGCGATCCCGTTTTGCCGCAGCCAAGAATCAGCAAATTCATAGTTAGTGAAACGCCGTCAACACAAAGTTCACAAAGGAAAATCGCGAAGAACGCAAATATAACCTCGATCAACTTTGCGCCCTTCGCGATATATTAGCGTTCTTTGCGGTTTAATGCTTCTTTCTCATCCGCCTTACGAAAAAACTTCCGGATCCAGCTCCGCAAAAAACGTACTGTGCAGCCGCTGGATCACTTCTGGTACTTCATCTTCCTCGATCACAAAAGTCAGATTAATCTCCGACGCGCCCTGCGAAATCATGCGAATCTTTTTATCCTTCAACTCGCCAAACACCAGTGCTGCGATGCCCGGCTTGTCCCGCAAGCTCTCGCCCACCAGACACACAATCGCCTTGCGCCCCTCGTATTTCACGTCGGCCATCTTCGCCAGATCGGCCGCCAGCGCGGGAATCGCGTTGTTCGAATCGACGGTAAGTGAGACGCTGACCTCCGAGGTCGAGACCACATCGATCGCAACTTTGTGCCGGTCAAAAGCCTCAAAGATGTTGCGCAAAAAGCCGTGCGCCAGCAGCATTCGCGGCGCGGCCACATCCACAATGGTGATGCGCTTCTTCACTGCAATCGCCTTAAAAATGTTCTTGCCCTGGGGTGCGCGGGTGATAATTTTCGTTCCCTCACAGGAGGGATTCCGCGAATTCAACACGAACACCGGTATATTTTTTTGAATCGCGGGCAATACCGTTGCCGGATGCAGCACCTTCGCGCCGAAGTACGCCAGCTCCGCAGCCTCATCAAAACTGATCACTTTGATGCGCCGCGCCTCCGGGCAAATGCGCGGATCCGTCGTCAAAATTCCGTCCACGTCCGTCCATATCTCGATCCGCTCGGCACCCAGGCCCGCCCCTACAATCGCCGCCGAAAAATCCGAGCCGCCGCGTCCAATGGTCGTGGTCACGCCCGACCGGTTCGCCCCAATGAACCCGCCCATCACCGGAACCTGCCCGGCGTCGAGCAGCGGCCGCACCTTGGCCTGCAGGTTTCGGTTGGTCTCTCCCTCCTGCGGCACCGCCTCCGTAAAATTGTTGTCGGTAACCAGAACGTCCCGCGAGTCGACGTGCACCCCGTTCAAACCAAGCGCCGAAAACGCCGCCGCCACCATTCTGCTGGAAAGCATTTCGCCGAAGGCCGCGACATGGTCGGTGGTTCGCGGCGTCAGTTCGCCGACCGCCGAAATGCCGCGCAGCAATTCATCGAGCGCTTCGAAGTCCGCTCCCAGTTCGCCGTGAAAATCTGTAAACAGAGCCGTGCCCAGTAATTCGCTCGCGGTGTTATAGTGCCGCTCCTGCAGCGAGCGGCACAGTTTCAACGCAGCCTTGCGTTCTCCCGCACCAGCCGCCCGCGCCATGGTCAGCAGCGTGTCCGTCACCTTGGCCATCGCGCTGACGACTACCACCGGCTTCTGCGGCAGCCGCTGTTTTACGATCGCCGCGACCCGTTCAATGGCTCGCGCATCTTCGACCGAAGTCCCGCCAAATTTCATGACGATCATCGGCGCGGCTTCCTCGATAAATTCAAGGCGGAATTATTACGTTGGGCAGGGTGGGACTTCATCCGAAGTGGCCCCAGGCTGACGAAAAATGCGGCCGACACAATTCCTTTTCCATCCAGTTGTCCCAAAGTTTCAGCGTTTACTCTTCGTTTCACCGAAGACACGTTGAAGTAGACTCTTTGGATTCTAACAGCCGCGATTCTCCCATCGTTTCGGAAATGCCGAAACGAACATGCAGTCTGTCATCCCGAGCAACGCGAGGGACCTTGGTTTCTGCCTGCGCCGCCTTGCGGCTGCGGCAAACACCAAGATCCCTCGCTTCGCTCGGGACGAAAAATCTAGCTTCAAGTATTATTTCGGTCGCCCGACCTGGTTGCCGAGCACATACTCATTCAGCGGCCCAAACTTCCGCTTCTCCGCGTAGAGCCGCCAGCGCCGGAAAACAATTCGCAAGCTGGCCATCACCGGAATGGAAAGAAAAATCCCTAGAATCCCCGCCACCTCTCCGCCCGCCATCACTCCAAAAATAGCCGCCAGGGGATGCAGTTCCATACTTTGACCCATAATGCGTGGGGAGTTCACATAGTCCTGAACCAGCCGCCACACGCCGAGAAACACGATCAGCGCCAGCCAGTGCGTGTACCCCATCAGCAACGCCACGCCTATGATGACCATCGCGCCCGCCAGTGGCCCCACGACCGGAACAAATTCCATCAGGCCGCCCAGCGTTCCCAGCACCAGCGCATAAGGCATGCGCATCAGAGCGAGAACCGCCGAATAGGCCAGCAGCGTGAGTGCGGCCAGGGTCAGTTGCGCCCGGATGAAATGCGCCAGCATCTGATTCAGGTCGCTGAGCACTCCCTGCAACAGCTCGCGTTGCGGTCGCGACTGCACCAACGCCAGCAAAATTTCGCTGAACGCGCGTCCATCTTTCAAGAAAAAGATCGACAGCAGCGGCACGATTACCAGCAGCCATGCTTGCTTCGCCACGTCGGCCACGTGCAGGCCAACATTTTTCGCGAGTTGTGTGATTTCATTGCCATGACTCGCGAGATAGTCGCGTAGCAGTTCCACCAGGCGGCGGTTCCAGCCATGCTCCGTCTCCAGTTGTTCCGCAATCTGCCCCGAACTTAATTGCGTGATGTTCGGCAGCGATTGCCCGAGGCGCGCGCTTTCGCGCCCAATCCTTGGCCCCATGGAGACGAAAAACAGAACCACCAGACCCAACAGGAGCGAATAAATAATGGCGATCGCCAGCACCCGCCCGCGCACCAGTTTTTCCAGGTTCGATACGATGGGGCTCATCAGGTAGGCGAAAAAAATCGCAAACAGAAATGCCATCAGTGTCTGCCGCGCAACATAGAGAAACCCCAACCCCAGCGCAAACAGCAGCACCGTGATCAGAACCCGCGCCGTACGTGCATCTGCCACCGGCAAATCTTTACCCCTGCCGACTCCGAATCGACGGCCGCTTCTCTAATCACGCACTACTTCGGTATTCGCGTCCGCAATCAACACCCGCATCAACTTAAACTGATCCTGATCGTCCACCCACAGAGCCCAGGTGAACTCCTCGCCCTTCAGGTTCAGGCGCAGCAACTGTCGTTCCGTTCCCCGGATCGTGACTTTTTCTCTTCCCACCAGTTCCATCCGCACCCGCATCGACGTACGATCCTGCGGCACTAGCACGCCGAAATCGGCCGGATCCTTCTGGCACCTCTGGGTACCCGCTTCGGGCTTGCAGTTAGTTGCCAGATAGCGCCATGCCAGAACCTCGCGATGGATAAAAAAGTTATTATCCAGAATCGCAGAAGTATTCGGCATCAGAAACGGTTGTTCGGCCGCCTTGGATGATACTGAGGTCGTAATCTTTTCCAGCAGAAATTCGTTTTTCGGCGTCACCAGTAGCGAACCTCCGCCATCGCTCCACTCGTAACGCAGCAACTCTCCACTGCCACTCATCTCCAGGTCGGACCTTTGTCCGGACGCGGCGGATCCTGTTTCCTGGAGTTGCGACTTCACCACGCTGACGCCATTCTCCTGCTGCACCGTGAAATTCTCGGTCACGACCCGCTGCCCTCTGACAAAGACGCCGAACGAGCCGGCATCCACCTGCTGCGGCCCGGCGGGTTTCGGCTTATCTTTCTTATCGGCGGCGTAAACTGCAACTGTAGACGCCAGAACCGCGACCGCTACCAATCGTGCTCGCCCCTTTAAAGTCACTGCTTTCGTCTCCGTTTTCCCCCGCCTGATCTTTTACGATCCTGTTCCAACCCTAACGCCTGAATTACTTCCGCCGCGATCGCCGCGACTTTTTTCCCACCAGTTTCCTGCCGATGCCGAGCCTTCAAGTAATGCGGACGCCTGGCTTCATAAAGCTCGCGAAATTTCTCCACATAACCGCTCAGCAGGGGACGCTCCACTCCTTGCCGCTCGGCCTGCTCGCCGCATCGCTGCCACAACTCCTCGACGCTGGCGTCCAGAAAAACCGTTGGTACGCCTGCCGCTTCAATCAGCGCGGTATTCCGAGCCGGCACAAACGCTCCACCGCCGAGCGCCACAACTTTTTCCGGCCCTGACCGCAACTCTTTTAGCAATTCCTTCAAAGCCGCATGTTCGGCCTCGCGAAACGCTGCCTCGCCCGAATCACGGAAGATCTCAGCCACCGCCCGCCGTTCGCGTAACTCGATCCGCTCATCCAGGTCTTCGAACGCCCAGCCCTGCAACTTTCCCATGGCCCGGCCCACGCTGCTTTTGCCCGCGCCCATGAACCCGATTAGGATTACAGCCCTCGTTTCCGGCACACTGCCGCCCGAAGCACCGTGATCAAGCGCACCAGCCCCAGCAGTTCTGGCCGGCACCTTAGGACGCCGTTTCCGGGGTTTGCTCTTCGCTTTTCTTATTGTTTTTCGGAACGTTTTCTGAGGTGGATTTTACCACTGAAGGTTCGCAGCACCACGGTCGACGAGACCGCTACCCGCCCCATGGTACCTGCAAAGGCACGTCCCTTGTCGACGGGAAACCAAGTGTGCGATTTCGGTTGAAGAGGAATATCGTCGTGTACTTCTCCGCGCACCGAGTGGGCAACTACATCGGCCGAGGTCCACTCCGGAATCGTGGCTTCGATGTTGCCGCTGTGGCTGGTCAAGCGGTATTCACCGCTGTTGCCGAAGTTGCCGATATAATTGATTCTGCCGCTGGTCGACACCACCTGCACCAGCGGGCCGTTCACTCCCGTCAGCGTAACTTCTCCGCTCAGCGAATCGACCTCGACATGGCCATTCTGGATATTGTTCAGAGTCACCGGACCGTTCATCGTCTTCACGTGCACATGCGCATCGGAGACATCGCGCACATCCACAGTCGCCCCCGGACCCTCCAGGCTAACGTCGCCATGCAGCTTTTCCGCGTGCAGGGAACCGGTGCTCGAATGCAAGGTGACGCTCGCGTCCGACGGAACCAGAACTTCGTAATCCACGCGTCCGGATTCGGCGTCGGCGCCGGCCAGTAGGTGCGATTGAATATCGACGCGGTTCCCGTTCTGGCTGTTATCGATCTCAACCTTGTCGGAATGCAACACCGCATTCACCACGACCATATTGTTCGTCGACGGTCGTACTGAGATCGATCCATAAGGATTCATGACCGAGACGCCGGCCTTCGGTCCTACCGTGTAGTGGAACTCTTTCTTACTTTCGGCCACCAGCGCGCCGGCAACCAGCACGCCCATTGCAACCATTTTCGCAGTGCGCCGGCTTACCATAGGTAACTCCCCCAAGCTACTTGTTCGCCGCTGAGAAACATAAAAATTCAGTTAGCGCGAATCGATCATGGACGGTCCATGGCCATCTCGAAAAGCATCGACTTCTGTTGATACGCATCCATCAGCGCCCGCCGCGCTTCCGGATCGTTCGGATCGTCGTTCACTGCGCTCTGCGCTTCTTCAATCGATTCATTCACCCGCCGCAGGTTGTCCGCATACTCCGGCTGCATCGCCGGAGCATTTGCCGCAACTTCCTGCATCAAGTCTTCGTCGTCAAGGCCGGAGGGATTCGCAACCTCTACAGCGGCTGCATGCTTTGCCAACTGATTCGGCAACGATTCCTGCCGCACATAGATTCCCACCAGCAACAACAGCGCGGCCGCGGCCGGCACCAGCCACCGGGTCTGACCCCAGCGCGCCGTAAATGAAGGCACCACAGGCCGCCGCGGTTGCGGACGAATCAGTCCTTCTTGTCTCAACTGGATTGCGATGGAATTCCAAACTCGCGGGCTGGGTTCATCCGCCGCTTGCAGTTCGCTGGCCGCCGCAATGATGCGGCTTAACTCATCCACCAGCGCTGAACAGTGCGGGCACGTTCGCAGATGGGACTTCTGCTCCATGCTCCCACCATCGTCGATCTCTACTTCCGCCAAGCTCTCCTGCAGCTCAACGCAATTCATACCAACCTCTTCCCAAGTCTACCGCGGCTACAAATCTTACCGCAGTTCTTGCTCTCCCGCTCCATTACTCTAGATTAGGCAACCGTACAACTCGCTAGACGTAGTTGTCATCCTGAGCGTAGCCGTTCTTCAGGCGAAGCGAAGGATCTCGAACTCGACCGCCGCAGCGCGTCAGCCAAACCAGCCTAACCCACCCGCGACTTCCCAACCTTCTCAGCCCGGTTCATCTTCAACAGGTCCCGCAACTTCATCCGCGCCTTATGCAACTGCGACTTGCTGTTTCCAATCGAGCACCCGACCATGCTCGCGATCTCATTATGTTCGTAACCCTCGACGTCGTGCAGCACAAAAATCATACGATAGCCGGGAGGCAAATCGTTTACCGCCCTCTGTAGCTGCAGCCGGTCAATCGAACCGGCCAACGCCACATCGTCCGCCCCAAAATCTTTCTTGGGAGCATCGTCCTCACCACCGCCGCCCTGCGTCGTCTCCTCCAGCGAAACCACGGGAAGACTCTTCTTCCGCAAATGCATCAGAACCACATTCACCGAAAGCCGATGCAGCCAGGTCGAAAACGCCGACTCTCCGCGAAACGTAGCAATCTTTCGGTAAAGCTGTAGAAACGCTTCCTGCGCCAGGTCTTCGGCTTCGGCCGTATTCGCGGTCATTCTCAAACACAGCGAATACACCCGCCGCTTGTGCTTGTCGTAGAGCACCTGGAACGCTTCTGCGTCCCCCAGCTTGGCCCGTTCAATGGCTTCGCTTTCGCTAAGTTCGATGCTTTTTTCCCGCCGGGGGTCGGTCAAGTCGCCTTTTCCGGCCGCACTCATTGGGATGCGGCTTAAATCGCTTGTGTTGTATTGTTTGCGTGGCTTTGTCGAGGATTGCAAAGGCCTCACCGTTCCAGAATAACAGAGTATTTCTACCGATCTTGGGATACCCGTTGCCGGCCTCTTTCTGCCTTCAGCACCCCTCTGAAAGCCTTTACAGTCGGAGGCTTGCACATACGTGCCTCCCTGGACGTTAAACCCGAGGGAAGAGGAAGAGTCGCAACCTTCGCAAATCGGTATTCCCGTTTGAGCTAGGTGTTCGTGGATGGACAACCAAGCCCTAGCCCATGAGCGAAGCCGAAAGGGCATGGCCCATGTGGAGCGGACATTCCCTTCGGCAAGCTCAGGGGCAGGCTCTGCCCGCTGCCTTTGACTTTGATTTTTTACGGTAGCCAACGCCCGTTTCACAGCGTCCGCAGCCCGCCCGACGGCGGCCTTTCTAGGTTGTCGTTCCGACCAGAGCTGGAGCGGCAGCGACAGCGGAGCGGAGGAATCTGCTTTCTCTTCCTTCGCAATCACACCTAGGAGAACCAAACTAATGCTTAATCTCAAACACCGCCCCGCCCCGGTAAGCTCCGCCTAGGAAGCCCGTCCCGTAGAGGTTGCCGGCGGCATCGAAAACCAGACACGACGGGTCGCCAGCATCTCCGCCACTTGGGTTGTAGTTGAAGTTATGCAAAATCGTTTTCGTCCAGCTCCCATTCCCCAAAGGAGTCAACTTAAAAGCCGTCCCGAAGCTATAAACACCGCCATCGGTCGTCGTTCCGTAGAGATTGCCGGCGTCGTCGAAGATCACGCCACCTTGGGGAAAGAAGCCCCCCTGCCCGGCACCGTCGCTAAAGCTCTGCAGAATCGATTCCGTCCAGACCCCACCTGCGGCTGGCGTTAATTCATACACCGTGCCGCCACCTCCAGCACTACCGCCAGCGATGGTCATGCCGTACAGGTTTCCTAAAGCGTCAAAGATCACGCCGGACGACGGAGTGTTCCCGTCGGGGCTGTTGCCGAAGTTGTACAGCAGCTTCTCCGTCCAGCTTCCGTCTACTGCGGGCGACAATTCGAACACCGTGCCGGGGCCGTCGGAAGCGCTGCCGCGAGAGGTGGTGCCGTAGAGATTTCCCGCCGCATCGAAGATCAGGTTGGAGGAGGGAATGTACCCATCCGTGCCATCCTCGTGGAACTTGTGCAGAATCTTCTCGGTCCAGGCCACGCCCCCGGCTGGCGTTAACTCGAACACTGTGCCACAGCCCACCTCGTAGCCACCGTCGGTACACTCTCCGCCCCCGCCATCCCTTGTGGTGCCGTAGAGATTTCCCGCGGCATCGAAAACCAGGCTGGCGTAGGGAACAGCGCCATCCTTCTGGCCCTGAAAGCTATATAGGATCTGATGCTGCCAGCCTCCGCCCGCCACTGGCGACAACTCGAAAACCGTTCCGCTGTGTCCAGAACCGCCATAGGCGGTCGTACCGTAGAGATTGCCGGCCGCGTCCAAGATCAGGCCGCCGTAGGGACTCGCCCCATCCTTGCCGTTGAAGTTGTACAGCACTTGCTCCTTCCAACTGCCGCCCGCCAATGGCGACAACTCGAACACCATGCCTTCGTTGTGTGTGCCGCCCGACAGCGTCGTGCCGTACAGATTTCCCGCCGCATCGAAGATCACGCCCGAAATAGGGTTAACGCCGTCCTTGCCATTGATATTGAAGCTATGCAGCAACTTTTCTTCTTGGGCTGCCGCGCGCGTGCCAGACGCAAAGAGGGTCGCGGCAAAAATCGCCAATATCAAGCTCATTCCGAGGGAAAGTTTCTCGCTTCGCATGAATATTTCTCCTTATAGTTTTCGACGGCGGCGTATCACCACTCGACAGAGCTGTTACGCAACGCAATGCAGAATTGCCGGCAGACGTGAGGGCGGATCTCACCCGGGGGAGCGGGAAATATAGTATGGCTGACTTTGCCTGTCAAGGCAGAAACGATAAATTTTAGGGAATCAGTAGTGCAAGAAATTTCACCCGCTTCGATCCGAAAGCGCCCTAGTACTTCACAATCGCCGCAAACGACTTAGCATCCAGCGACGCCCCACCCACCAGCGCCCCATCAATCTCCTCTTGCGCCATCAACGACGCCGCGTTCTCCGGCTTCACCGATCCACCATAGAGAATGCGCAGCTTCCCAGCGAACTCTTCGCCAAAGACTTCAGTTGCTTCCCGGCGGATCACGGCATGCGCCTCAGCCGCCAGCTCCGGAGTCGCCGTCTTCCCCGTGCCAATCGCCCAGACCGGCTCATATGCAACCACCATATTCGCGCCTTTTTTAGCGGAAACTGCATGGAAAGCCCGCACACACTGCCGCCGCAGAACATCGTCGGTCAGTCCGGCCTCGCGCTCTTCCAGCACTTCGCCGACGCAGCAAATCGGCGTGAATCCCGCTTCCAGCGCTGCCTTCAGCCGCATATTCACTGTGTCGTCGGTTTCGCAAAAATATTGCCGGCGCTCCGAGTGCCCGATGATCACATGAGTCACGCCCAGCGCCAGCAGCATCCCAGCCGAAGTCTCCCCGGTAAATGCGCCTTCGTTTTTCCAGTGCACATTCTGGCCACCCACTGCCACATTCGATCCCTTCGCCGCTTCCAGAGCCGCCGCCAGATCGATATCCGGCGGGCAGACCACAATCTCGTCCCGGGTGTGGCCAGAAACCAGGGGCAGGAAGTCGCGAAAAAATTCCCGCGTCTGCTCCGGCGTTTTATACATCTTCCAGTTGGCAGCGATCAGCTTTTTTCTCATGATGGGGTCTTTTCGATTCGGAACGGAGACACGAGGTTGGAGAGGTTCAGATTTTCAGCCGCGCTCGTGTATGCGCGCAATGTTGCATCGTCAAACAGAACGAAGCGAACTTTTGTGACGTGTTGTGCGATGGCTACTCCCTCGAGCGCAGACGCCACCGCAATCGGCGCAGCTTCCGCCAGCGGATATCCAAACGCCCCCGTCGAAATTGCCGGGAATGACAAAGACTCCACGCCGTACTGATCGGCCAGGCGGATCGACTCGCGATGACAACTCGCCAGAGTTTCGGCTTCTCCGCGCTTTCCGCCGCGATAGATCGGACCCACAGTATGAATCACATACTTTGCCGCTAATTGTCCGCCCGTCGTGATCACTGCTTTTCCTGCGGAAAGGCTCCCAATCTCGTTCACGATTTCCTGGCATGCGGCGAGAATTGCTGGCCCACCGACTTTGTGAATCGCGCCATCGACGCCTCCTCCGCCCAGCAACGAAGAGTTCGCCGCGTTTACGATTGCCCCAGTCGTCTCCCGCGTGATGTCGCCGGGGCCATGGAACTCAACCGTCCTGCCACGTTCCAGCACGAGTCGAATGGTGAAGTCCTGCACGACTGAATCCTGGCCGCTCACTTCTTGTCCGTCAGAGCTTCGACTCCCGGCAGTTTCTTTCCTTCCAGAAACTCGAGCGACGCTCCGCCGCCGGTCGAAATATGCGTGATTTTATCCGCGACCCCGGCTGCGCGAACCGCAGCCACCGAATCTCCTCCGCCCACGATCGAAGTAGCCCCCACGTTTTCGGCGATCGCATGAGCGATCTTAAACGTCCCCCGCGAGAATCCCGGAACCTCAAACACTCCCATCGGCCCATTCCACACGATCGTTCTCGCCCGCGAGATCTCCTCCGAAAATAATTCAATCGTCTTCGGTCCGATATCGAGCGCCATGCGGTCCGCTGGAATCGGCTGCCCTTCGCCAATCTGCTGCACCACTGCGTTGGTCTCTGGCTTCATCGCGACCACGTGATCGATGGGCAACAGCAACTTCACATTCTGCTTCTTCGCTTCCTCCAGCAGTTGCCGCGCTAAGTCCACCTTGTCGGCTTCCAGCAGCGACTTGCCAATCTCTTGCCCTTGCGCCTTCAAAAACGTATACGCCATCCCTCCACCGATAATCAGCGACTCCACCTTCCCCATCAGGCTGCGAATGACTTCAATCTTGTCGCTGACTTTTGCACCCCCCAGAATCGCAACAAACGGCTCCTCGGGATGTTCCATCGCTTTGCCCAGGTATTGCAGCTCTTTCTCCATGAGCAGCCCCGCCGCCGACTTCGACACCGATTTCGTGATCCCCACCGTCGATGCATGTGCCCGGTGCGCCGTGCCGAACGCGTCGTTCACATAGAAATCCGCCAAGCTCGCCAGTTGCTTCGAAAACTTCTCGTCATTAGCTTCTTCTTCGGCATGAAAGCGCAAATTCTCCAGCAGCAGAGTCTGGCCCTTTTCCAGTTGCATAGCCACTTCTTCCGCCTCCGGCCCCACGCAGTCCGGACAAAAGCCTACGTTTTCCCCCCGCGCCAATTCTCTATCCAACACCATGCGCAGCCGCTCGGCCACTGGCTTCAGGCTCATCTTAGGATTCGGCTTCCCCTTAGGCCGCCCCAGGTGCGAAGCCAGAATCAGCCGCGCTCCATGCCGCAGGGCATATTCGATGGAAGGCAAGGTTTCGCGAATGCGCGTGTCGTCCATCACCCGGCCATCGTCGAGTGGCACGTTGAAATCAACCCGCATCAGAATGCGGTTGCCGTTGAGAGGGAGATCACGAATGGATAGCTTGGACATTTTGGCTGGTCCTTAATAAGGTAGCCGCCGTCCTAGGCGGCTGTAGCGCGGGCGCCCTCGCCCGCGCTGTGTACACCGGCGAAATGCCGGCGGTTTTAAGGCTTACAGACCCTTACTCGCAATGTAGTGAATCAAATCTCGCACGCGGCAGGAGTATCCCCACTCATTGTCATACCAGGAGATCACCTTAACGCAATTGCCCGCGACCACCAGTGTCATCGGAGCATCCACAATCGACGAGCGCGAATCGCCTTTGAAATCCGATGACACCAACTCGCCCTCCTCGAAGCCTAGATACCCCTTCAACGGCCCGCTCTCGGAGGCTTTCTTCAGCGCCGCATTCACTTCTTCTTTCGTCGTTTTCTTTTCCACCCACACCACGAGATCCACCACCGAAACGTTCGGGGTCGGCACGCGCATCGCGAAACCGTCCAGCTTTCCCGCCAGCTCCGGAATCACCAGCTTCAATGCCTTCGCCGCGCCAGTGGAGGTCGGAATCATATTGATCGCCGCCGCTCGCGCCCGCCGCAGATCCTTATGCGGGAAATCCAGGATCACCTGATCGTTGGTGTAGGAGTGAATCGTCGTCATGGTCCCACTGACAATCTTGAACTCGTCATTGATCACCTTGGCGATCGGGGCAAGACAATTTGTCGTGCAGGAGGCATTCGAAATGATGTGATGTTTTGCGCCATCGTACTTTTCATGATTCACGCCCAGCACCACCGTAATGTCCTCATTCTTCGCCGGAGCGGAAATGATCACTTTTTTTACCGACCCTCGCAGATGCTTCTTAGCATCGTTGGCGTCGGTAAAATGCCCCGTCGATTCGATCACCACCTGCGCTCCCACCGAATCCCACGGCAGCGCTCCCGGATCTCTCTCCTTGAATACCTTGATCGTTTTGTTATCGATCGTAATGCTGTCCGCGCCCGCGCTGATCTTGTTCGGCAGGTTGCCCAGAATCGAATCGTACTTAAGAAGATGCGCCAGAGTTTTCGGATCGGTAAGATCGTTCACCGCCACGAATTCCAGGTCGGGATCCTTTAACGACGTCCGCAGAACGTTACGGCCGATGCGTCCGAAGCCGTTAATGCCAACTTTAACTGCCATAGTTCCTCCGCTTGCTTATGAATGCCACATCAGAAATCTTTCAGAACCGGTATACAGACAGATGATGTTAGCAGGATGGAGAACTGCCGTAAATGATCGGCGTCTCAATTTTGAGATCTCTTATTCCCGTCACAGAACACACGCCGATGTGCGGACTTCTAGGCGATGGTGTCATCCTGAGCGCAGCCGTTTTTCAGGCGGGCGAAGGATCTCCCCCTTAACCGGCCTCACGCGTAAGCCAAAACGCACCACCACCCTAAAGAAGCATCGCTCTTGGGAAGAAGCACTCCTCTAGAAAACCATTAGCTGCGGAGAGATTAGATCCAGATATTACATGAAAAAGGGCTCCCAAAAAGCACTAGCTCTAAAGAAGCATCGCACTGGGAAGAAGCATCCCTCTAGAAAATCAAATAAAAGCCACTGCTACGAAAAAGTTATTTCCAGGAACGCATCCGCCCTGCTAAACGGAGAGGACAATCGTGCCAACAAATACTTTCGGTTGACGGTTGCCCGCGCGCGAGCGTGCTCTTCTGGCGGCAAAATTCGCACCGTCGCCGGGAACTCCGCTCCGGTTACTTTTCCACGCATCGTGCACGGAGCGACTTTCACACGCGGGTTATTGCGAATGCGTTTCGTCTTGCCCATATCGCTGCGCGTCATCACATACAGCTGGGTGCCATCTTCTCCAAACCACACCGGAGTCGCAACCGGCGCCCCGCTTTTACGGAACGTGATCAGAGAAATATATTTCTGCCCGTGAATCGCGGAAGGAACCTTTCCAGCCATAACAACATTTTAGCCTCTGTGCTCCAAACATGTGGAGAAAGCCAGGCGTGCGCTTCGGATCATGTGGGGACAGCCGCCCTCGGCTGTCCAATCGAGCGAAGCTCGACAGCTGCGTCCCGCGGCAAGACTTCAGTTCCCGTTCCGCTGTCAGCCATGGTTCGCGCCCGCCTCCCTCGATTGATCCCGCCCTCTCTTCTGTGTTAAAAGCCTTCTATGCGCAAATGGATGCGCGAGCGCTTGCAGCGCCGCAAGAAGTCCCCCGCCGATACCTCTGGCCAACCCGCTCCCCCGCCCCTGCAACCGGCCTACTTCGATGCGGATCAGCAGCCCGAAGCCGCGCCCGATACCGCCGGCACCGAACCGGAAATTTCAGCTCCTGCACCGGTTGCCTCCGAACCTCCTCCATCTCGTCGAGCACGCGTTAGCGCCCCAAAGCCTTCGCGAGAAGATCAGTCATCTGATATTCAATCCGATGTTCGATCAGACGCTGAATCTGACATTCAGTCTCCCGCCCCGCCGCCTTCGGCACCCGGTTCATCGGTTCGTAGTCGCCGCCGTCGTGGCGGACGCGGGCGCGGTGGCCGCGGTCGCGAACAAGCCGTTGCGCAAGCCTTCGCTCCTGCCGCAGTGAAAGGATCGACCCCGGCGGTTCCATTCGAGCCAGCAGAATTAGATTCTCCACAAGAAGTTGGCGCAGAAGCAGAAGAGGGAAGCGAACTTCCCGATGCAGCGCAAGTCCAAATAACGCCCCAGGTCACGCCTCCGGTTCGCGAATCCGCAGTGCCCAAAGCTCCAGTGATTCCCGCCGTGCCGCCGCGTCCACCGAAAGGCATTGTCGTACTCGCAATCGGACTCCCTGGTTCCGGCAAGAGTTCCTGGTTCAAGCGCCATAACGTCGTCCCGCTCTCCAGCGACATGGTTCGCTCGTTACTTTTCGACGATGTGCGCGAGCAGCGCTTTCAGGATCTCGTCTTCTCCAACCTGCGCTCCATGCTGAAAGCCCGGCTCATCGCGAAGCGTCCCATGAATTATGTGGACGCCACCAATCTCACTCCTCAAGAACGTCAGCACTGGATCAAACTCGCCAAGGATTACCAGTACGAAGTGCACGCAATTTTCTTCGACGTCCCACTCGATGTCTGCCTCGAGCGCCATCAACGCCGCGACCGCGTCGTCCCTGAAGACGTAATGCGCCGCATGGCCGCCAAATTGAAGCCCCCCGCCTTCGAGGAGGGCTTCGCCAAAATCACCGTAGTCCGCGTAAAAAAGAAAGATGCCGAAACCAGCTAGCGCCGCGAAAAGCAGAGATAGAGATTAAAGAAGCAGAGATAACCCATGTGGGGACAGCCGCCCCCGGCTGTCCATCGAGCGAAGCTCGATTGCCTTTGTTGTTGACTTTTGCCTTGAACTAGTGCGGCTTCAGCCGCATAGCACCCAACTCATCCCTTCAAATAAGGCAGCATCTCCTTAAACGCCGCCGATGCCGAAGACCTCATCAGCTCATAAATCATCATCTCAGTCGACGAAATCACCGCCCCCGCCGTCCGCATCCGATCCAGCCCAATCTTCCAGTTCCATTCCGTGCGCGAACTCACCGCGTCCGACGCCACGTGCACAATGTATCCTTCGCGCAGCGCCGCCAGCGCCGTCTGCATCACGCAGATATGGCTCTCCATCCCGCACAGCAGCAGCGTATTGCGGTTCCCCGGCAACCGTTTCAACAACGTACAGAACACATCGCTGCCAAAACACGAGAACAAATTCTTGTCGATCGCCTCCGTCTCCGGCAGCAGTGACGCAACCTCGGGAACGGTCTTGCCCAGCCCCTTCGCATATTGCGTGCTCACAATCGCTGGAATTTTCATCACGCCCGCCGCGCGAATCAGTAACTGCGAATTCCGCACCAACTGCTCTTTCTGAAAAATCGGAGGCAAAAGTTTTTCCTGAATATCCACCACCAGCAAAGCGCATCGCTCCGCGTCCAGAGTTTGCCGTGCCACCTCCGCGTGATCGACCGCGTGATGATCGCTAGCATTTGCCGCAAGCTTTTCAAAACTGGTTGCCATACTTCCTCCCTGAGCGACAGCTTCCCAACTAGATTCTACTCAAGAACCCTTGTGCACCTCCGTGATCCGGTAGTGGGTTGCAGCCCATCCCTTGCCCGTGTCATCCTGAGCGTAGCCGTTCTTCAGGCGTAGCGAAGGACCTCAAGCTGAACCGCCATAGAGCGTCAGCCAAATGCGCGATCAGCCACCTAGGGTTTGAGTCCCACTAGGAAACGACCGTAATCTGTTGACCACCTCTGCCCGGAACCATAAAATGAAGTGGGCGTTCATTCAGCGCTCGGTTGAGTCCAAAATTGCCCCCTCGTTCAACGGCTAGGACACCTGCCTCTGGAGCAGGCTATCGGGGTTCGAATCCCTGGGGGGCAGCCAATAAATTCCCAATAAATTAGGGTTTTGGAGGCCGGAAGCTGCGTCCTGTGTCTGCACTGATCCGTCTAGGAGATGCGACCGCCGCCCTGGTTTCAGGACGCCGGGTTCGGTGGGTGTTTTGAGTGTAATGGCCTCATTGCGTCAGATTATCGCATAACCTTGGTCGCTTAGACTGACAGCGAATTCGCTTGCGCTATAGCAACCGAGGTTTGTTCAGCAGGGCCAGAGTTGTAGGGAGCTGTAATTTTAAGAATCGTTCCCGACTGGTCGGAATGGATTTCTAGTACCCCGTTGAGCTCGCGCAAACGTTCTCGCATCCCAGCTATGCCCACTCCAGAGTCAGCGGTGCCGTCGCGAAGCTGCTTTAACAACGCAAGTGGTATTCCCTTCCCATTGTCCCTGATGCTCAGTTGCGCTGTTGAGACATCTCTTTTCAAGCTTATGCTTGCGAGTGTTGCTTCTGCATATCTGTGAATATTCGTAAGTCCTTCCTGAACAGCGCGAAACAGCGCAACTTCAAGATTCATCGGCAGCCGCATACCAGACTCAGAGGGCAAATCAAGCGTAACTGTTAAACCGCTGCGGCGAGAGAACCCTTCCACAAATAAGCGCGTAGCCGAGCCAAAGCCGAGCTCATCTAGCAGCGGCGGGTGCAACAAGTGCGATATGGTCCGTGTCTCGATGAGACACTGTTCAACAAGACCCGCGCACTCGGAGAAAAGAACGGTTTCGGTCCCAACTCGGGCTCGAAGAAGGCTGAGATTCATGTTCAGCAATGCTAAATATTGGCCCAAACTGTCATGAAGTGCTCTGCCAATCCGGCGGCGCTCTTTATCCTCCACCACCATGATTCTGGCACTCAACCGTCTGGCAGATTCGTTTGAGCGTTCCAGTTCACCTGTTCGCTGGCTTACCCGCTCTTCTAGTTCCTCGTTGGCTTCGTGCAATGCCCTTTCGGCTTTTTCGCGCTTAACAAACAGGCGTCTGTTCGATTCGCCTAGGGCAACAATGATGGCGGAGAACGTTAGAAACCCGATCATACCGAAGTACTCGATATGGTTTTTCCCAGAAATGGAATGATAAGGAGGCAAGAACCAGTACCAGATTCCGAGTGCCCCAATCCCAACGGCTAAGATCGACGGACCCAGTCCGCAGTACCACGCAACGAAAATGATCGCCAACCACACGGTGTGATATGGGTAGTGCGATCCAAACTCCGGGCTCAAAACTGCTCGGGACAGCAGAGCCGCACTCGCCGCGAGCACTGCCAGTCCATAGTAGATTGTCACTTGGTAGTGCTTCCGATGGTAGTGCTTCCGAGCGCGGAAAGTCAACGGCCAGAAATAAGATGTGGACTGCATTGCGAAGGCTTTCAATGTGTCATGTATCGCGAGACGATACTTTCCCGATTAAAACACTCACGGTGCAGTGTTGCAAGAGTGAATTTTGGTGCTGAACCAAGGCCCCTTTGACGACAATTCCCAATTATTCCTCATTGACCGGGTCGGGCAATTTCTCAATGGGTGTAAATCGCCACAGTTCGTCAAAAATCGGCTACAATCTCGGCTCAACCCAGGAGTCGGCGCGTCTGCCCATGAACAAAAGTGTCTGGAGAGCATTGATCGAGGTAGGTTTTATCATTTTCCTGTTTTACGCCAATCTTCTGATGGGGGAATTTGAGCGCACAGGCTTAGGGCAGAAGAGAGGCATGGCTTGGGCACTCCTAGATGTTTTTACTGCTGCCAACTTTGCAATCGCCGTGACAGCCTCGCTCATCGGCTATGTGCTTTTTGAATTTCTCCGAAAGAGATTCTAGGCCCAACTTCGGAGTTCCAATCGGACCGTTGGTGAAAAATAGCCATTACACTCATTGACCAGCTCGCCCGTCCAGGAGCTTCCCTTGAACCGGCGGCTCTATGAGCACTTCCGCATTTCTTCAGCGCAACAGGAATTGACGGAGACGCGAAAAGCTTGTCCCCTGTCATGCAATTCCTGCGCTGCCCTAGATGTGATATTGTGCGGTTTCCGGGGAATGATTCCCAAGACTGTCTATCCTGGAGAAGTCAAGCCTCGGAAACCAGGTCTCCGCAATGCATGCCCGGTTTGCCACACGCCCGTCTCTCGAGCAATAGCCATGCCCATGGGAAGGAGCGGCGCTGATGGCACCGATTCTTCTCTGGCTCATCCTGATTCTTTGCCTGCTGATCTCGGTGGTGAAGTACTTGATGGGCATCATCATGCGCTTCTCTTTTCCAGGCACTAAGGCTCACAAAGATTACACCTACGAACCGACGGTCAGCGTGCTGATGCCTTGCTACAACGAAGGCAAAACGGTCTACGAGACGATTGAAAGCATCAGCAAGAGCAATTATCCCAACGAAAAGTTTGAAGTGATCGCGCAGGACGATTGTTCGGCCGATGACAGCTACGAGTGGATGCTCAAAGCGCAGCGCGACTTTACTAACATACAAATCAGGACCGGCCGGAACTCCGTCAATAGCGGCAAAGCGCGGTCGGTCTGCAACGCCCTGCAGCTCTCTACAGCGGAAATCATCATTTCCATCGATTCGGATTGCATCTTTCATCCCGATGCGATTCGCGAACTGACCGCCTGCTTCGCCGAGCCCCGCATGGGATCGGTCGGTGGCCGGGTTGGAGTGAGGAACCCGAATGACAGCGTCATCACGGCAATTCAAACCTTGATCTACTATTCGGCGTTCCAGCTCTACAAGATTCCCGAGAATTGGACGCGCAGCATCTGCTGCATCAGCGGATGCCTGTTTGCGATCCGCCGTGAACTGCTGCTCGAGATTGAGCCGGCGATTCGCGCGCGAAACTGGTTTGGGGTTCCGGTAAATCAGGGAGAAGACCGGTTTCTGACCCATCAGACTCTGCTGCGAGGTTATGGAACTTACATTAATAATGATGCGCTTTGTTGGACCACGGTGCCCAACACTTTATCTGTCCTCTTTAAACAGCAACTCCGCTGGCGGCGCAGCATCGTCCGCGACTTCTTCTTCACCATGAAAACGCTTCCACAACATGTCTGGAAGCTGCATCCCAACACAGTCTTCACGCTGGTGCTGACTCCAGTTGGGGCCTTGGTGGGTTTGCTCGTCGTTGTTAATATGCTTACGCAAGATCCTCTTTCGTGGACCGGACCCGTGCCGCTGATTACCGCGTTGGCCATCGGAGCAATTCTGAGTTGGGTGGTCAAGCGTTATAGCGCGAAAGAAGCGGTCCGGCATCCCCTGGCCTTTGCCGCCTATGTCGCGTGGTCTTTTGTAAGCAGTTTGTTTCTGACGCCGCTGGCCCTATGCACCATGGATTCGGCAGACTGGGGCACGAGAACCATAGAAGCGGCAGTCGAAAGAGAACAAGAGGTGCCTCTTGGCAACGCCACCCGTTGAAACTACACCGCCGGAAACGAAAACCATCTTGCCTCCTCAAGCGACTAAGTCGCCTGCCCGACAGACGCTGCACGCACTGCACTACAAGCTTGTCCTTACGTTGTACCGAGTCTTTGCCATCTCGGTGTTGTATCTGGTGTTGATCGGCATTCTCGCGTATGCCTGGGTGATGGGCTTTTATGCCGTGAATAGTTCGTGGGCCGCACCGGTGATTCTCTCGGCTGCCGACGAAAAGAGCCTCGACTTTCGCGAAAAGCTGGTCACCAGCCAGCAGACCATTGAAGACCTGAAAGTCGACACCAAGAAGTTAGGCGATGGTGTTGCCGAAATGAAGAAACATCGCGCCGCGTTGTTGGCGCTCGAACCGAAGCTGCAATCCGCCATCTCCCGGGAACAGAATCACAATCTCGTCGCCGGCCCCGCGCTTTCAACCCTCGACCAACAAAAACTGGCTGACAACGCGAAGACGCAGAAAGTCCTGGAGACGCTGAACCAAGTGGAGTCGAACATTCACAAGGACCTCACTTCCGGATTGGTCACGCAAGGCGATGCCGCAACCCAACTGGCGGCGGTGAACCAGACAAGGAACGCTTACACCGACAGCAAAATCGCCGAGGTCCTGCTGACCGATAGCGTGCTCGATAAAACGACGGTGGGAACGGGTTCGCTCGACGTGCTGGTGAAGCAGGCTGAGCTCAGATCGGAAGTGGCGCAGCTCGATGTCGCCATTAATGTCGCCGAAAAACAGTTGCAGGAAGAAGACCGGCAGATCGATCGCCTACATCAGGCGATCGCTACGGCGAAGCAGAATCCGTATTACCTGAATGCGTCTGGAGGGCAGACGCTCTACTTCGCCTTCGTCCCTTACGACAACCAGGCCTACGCGACGGCCGGCAGTACCATTTACGACTGTTATCTGAACATGGTGCTTTGCCGCAAGGTCGGATCGGTGAAGCAAGTCTTTCCCGGCGAGGAGCAGGCGACCCACCCGATTTTCAAAACGCAGATTCGCGGCTTCCTGATCCAGATGAATCTCGATCATCCCGAATCGGCGAAGTCCAAGACTGTATTCATGGGGCACAAACCCGTTTTGTTCTAGTCGATGCCTTCTGACATCCTTCCAAGCAGAAGCAAACCAAGGAGAAGCCAATGTTTCCCAGTCACGGGAAGTGGGTGATGACGTTTGTTTTATTCGCGAGCAGGTTCGCGCTCGCCGGGGACACCAATGATCAACTGGCTTACTGCGCTTACATGACGGAGCAGGCAGAGGCTCAGCGGGATTTGTTGCGCACTCCCACCGCCTTTGGTGGCCTGACGCAGCCCGAGACAGGCCTGCCGGTGCAGGTTGTGGGCGGCGCGTCGCTCGGACTTTCCAACTTCAGAAAGGCCGGTCTCACCATTGACGTGGCACGCAAGAACTGCGAACTCTACAAGGCAACAACGTCGGCACAGCAGAACGTGCAGTATGCCTTAGCAAATCTGGAAAGGGAGGCGCTGTCCCACCGGTTGCTTCTGATCGACGAGGCATCGAAGAATCTCAACGACCTGTTCGACCAGACGGCCAAGATGGTGGAAGCGCAAAATGCGACGCGCCTGATGCTGTTCACGCTGCAGACGACAAAGATCAAGATCGAAGCCGACCGCGCCGATACGCAGTCAAAGATCGCAGCTATTTATGTTCCGCCTCTAAGCGACCAGGCGCTCAAAGATCTGTTAGCCGACAAGGAAAATCGCGAGACCAACGAACAGAAGGCGGCGGACAGGCTAGCTCGCCAGAGTGACTGGGATGTCGCTCTTTCGGTGGGCGTGCATCAGCAAGTCAATCCTGTCGCGTATGGCGCTCAGCCTTATGGAACTGTATCGATCAACTACAACCTCGCCAGCCATTCCATCAACAAGCATCTGGATCGAACCGTGGAGGCTTACCACGAATGGAAAAAAGTGCAGGAAGGCGATATTGTGCGCAGCGTGGAGGTGCTACATCAGCAACTGCTCGACAACGTGGTATCTCAGGAATCGCGGCTGAAATCGTTGCAGGCAGAGAGCGGAGAGATGGACAAGAACCTGCAGCTCGTCGCGAATCCGGATACGTCTACGGCTCTCGACTTCCGCAATCAATTAACCTCAGCGCGACTGCTGTTGCAGATCGAAACCGGGGATGCCAGCTTTCGAATCGACCGGTTGCGCGAGTATCTAGCAAGAAATTATTGATCGCGCCCTCGCGATTGCGCTCGTTAAGTCAGGACCGCGACAACCCGTGTTTGATTCGGATCTTTGGAAGAAATAGTCTTCATTCGAGGAGGCATAGCTATGACAGACTGGTTCGCGCGCCCCGTCTTGCACGTCAAGGACGTTGATGCCTCACTTCGCTTTTACATAAACCGGCTCGGCTTCACCAGCCCCTGGCGCTATGGCGAGGACGGCCGAGCTTATGTCGCACAAGTCGACCGGCAGGGCTGCGCGCTTATCCTGGCCGATACTTGGCCGGAGAAGGTTGGCAAGGGGCTGATGTTCATTTCCCTGAACGTCGAGCCAGACACTAGCGAGACGACTAGCGAGACGGCGACGCGCGAGGCTGCAATCGCCGCGTTGGATGCACTGCGCGCGGAACTCGAGGCCAAGGGCGTTCCGGTCAAGGAGGGTTCGTGGGGCTACCGTCTGCTGGTGGTCGATGATCCCGATGGCAATCAGCTCTTCTTCAACTATCCGGCCGAGACTGTATCCGGCAAGACTGCTCGAGATGAAGCGTAGTCATCGGGGCTCGACTCGCCAGGGCGCGCGGCGGCCCATGACGCAGCCGCCGCGCCCCTTCGTCTTCGTCGATTTATTCTTGCCCTTGTAGCATCGCGGTTCGAAACCGATTGCCCGGTTCGGCAAAGGCTGCCGGCCAACGGCGCGCCTGGGCGATACAGATGATATGCAGGATCAGAAACAGCGGCACGGCAAACGTAGGAATGTAGCTCATGGGAAGCACGGTCATGGCTCCGGTGGGTATTCCGTGCGGATCGATAATCCCGGAGAGCGTTCCAAGGGCCAGGGCATTGACCAGGTCGGTGATTCCCAAAACCTGCCAGAAGATGAAGCCTTTCCGATGCCCCGGCTTGGCGAGCCAGAGAGCCGCGAACGGTGCTGTCACGCCGATAGCGATATCGCCCCATCCAGCGGACCATGCGAAGAACCCCGGCAGAATCTTATAGGCGCCGAGGACCAAAAAGACAAAACCTGCAGTGCGCAAGCTTTGCACCAGGGTGAGGGTGAACGGGCTCAGCGACAGCACGAACTGGCGGAATCCGGGCGAGGATGCAAACCAAACCAGGAACAGCACAATGGGCGCGACCACGGCGATTCCGAGCGCGATCGGCGGTGTATTAGGATCGTTGCGGTAGAGGTGCATTGCGGACGAGAACAGCGAAAAGGCAAACCAGGCTGCCAGCAGCCCGGCGCTGATTTTGGCGTATTTCGACATGACGGTCTCCTTTTGGCGAATCTGCTTATGGCAAATCTGGATATGAAGTGACCGTTGCGGTCACTTCGTTGGCTAGCTTGAAAAGATCGTTCCAGCGCTTGTCCCCGAGTTGGGCGCGAAGTGCGTGCTGGACTTTTTCCCAGTGGGGACGCGCTCGCTTGAATTCGGCTTTTCCGGCGTCGCTCAACGACAGCCACCGCTCCCGGCGGTCGTCGCCAAACCGGCTGACGATCCAACCCCGGCGCACCATGATCGCAAGCGTTCGAGTGAGAGTTGTGCTATCGATGGCCAGGATCTCCCCTAGTGTGCCCTGGGAAACTTCTCCCGCCAGAGACAAGGCCTGCAGCAGTGTGAATTGCGTTCCTCTGAGGCCGAGCGGCCGGAGAGCCGCGTCGTAATGCTGGGTAAGCGCGCGCGAGGCACGACGGAAACTCGCGCACAGGCAGGGCAGAGGGATCGTGGCTGCGTTCTTCATATCACAATAGATGCATATACATCTATTCTGATTCAGGAAAATCGAGGCACGCAAGAGGATAGGCCACGACCTACCGACGTCAGGTGGCCTTCTTGCATGGCGTGATCTAATTCACGCAGTACTCATGATCATTCTTCTAATGGGAGTCTCTGGCGCAGGGAAAACGACAATCGGAGAATTGCTAGCCTCAGACCTTGGATGGCAATTCGCCGACGCCGATGACTACCACTCCGCAGCGAACGTCGAGAAAATGCGAAACGGCATCCCGCTGACCGACGCCGATCGCGCACCTTGGCTCGAGACGCTACGCTCGCTGATTGCCTCGTGGATTGCCGCGAAAACGAACGCCGTTCTCGGCTGCTCCGCGTTGAAGCAAGCTTATCGAGAAATCCTTGAGGTCTCGCCGGAAGTGCACACCGTCTATCTGAAGGCGACGCCTGGAGTGTTGGCGCAGCGCTTGCGCGCGCGCCACGGACATTTCATGACCGAACAACTGCTTCAGAGCCAACTCGCGACTCTGGAAGAACCCGGCGATGCCATCGTGATAAACGCCGACTGCTCGCCCACAGAGATTGTTTCGGAAATCAAATCGAAGCTGGCCGGTTGATGAAATCTTGCACTGGAATCTTGCCCCGCCGTCCCTCTCAACTCCCCACAAACCGCGCATACAAACTACGCGCCACGCCGGTATCCGTCGTCCCTTTGATAATCGCCCGACCATCCGGAAATAGCGTCATCTCATACGGATCGCGCCAGAACTTCAACACAAACTCATTGTGCCGCACCACGCCCAGCGCTTCGAGCCGCCGCTGCAGCTCCACAAAGTCAATCGGCCGCGCCCGCTCGTGAATCTGCACTGAGTTGCGCCCGCACATCGTAATGTGCGGACGTCCTTCCCCCGCCAGATGCACAAACTCCCGCTCGCCGCACGCCCGGCAACCGGCGCGCGGCTTCGCTGCCGCAATCTCCGCTTGCTCGTTGGTCCACACATCGCACGACCATAGCGTCTTGCGCAAGCGCTTCGCTGCCTCGCCGCCCACCAGCAGCTTCACCGCCTCGGTCGCCGCAACCGAAGCCACTACGTTCACCGCACTATTCAAAATGCCGCTGGTATCGCAAGTCTCCACCATGCCCTGCGGCGTATCCGGAAAAATGCACGCCAGGCACGCCGTCTCCCCCGGCAGCACATTCAGAGTCACCCCATAACTGCCCACGGCTGCCGAATAAATCCAGGGCAGAGAACTCTTCACCGCATAATCGTTCACCAAATATCGAGTTTCAAAATTGTCAGTCCCATCGAGAATTACTTGCATTCCATCAAGTAGCGCTTCAATGTTCGATGGAACCAAATCCTCCACTCGGCTCTCGACCACAATTTCCGAATTGAAGGCCCGAATCCTCCGCTTCGCCGCAATCGCCTTAGGCAGCGACTCGGACGCATCCTGCTCTTCAAATAGCGACTGCCGCTGCAAATTGCTCGGCTCAACGTAATCCCGATCGATAATTCGCAGAGTCCCCACCCCGGCGCGCGCCAGCAGAGAAGCCAGTGCCGACCCGGTCGCTCCGCATCCCACGATCGCGACTCGCCCTGCCGCCAACCGCCGTTGCCCCTCCGCGCCGATTCCGCGAAACAGAATTTGCCGCGAGTATCGTTCCTCGAAATGCGCGTCGGTTTTCGCATCGACCTTTGCTTCACCCTGCGCTTCGAACTCTGCCCCGATCTTCGTCTTTTCCACGTCACGCCCCAAGGAGGTCACCAGTTCCCGCTCGCAAAACCTTTATTATAAGGGCCTGAACTCCTTCAACCGCCGGATGCATACAACACGGCCTTTTTCGCCCATCATCGAAATCAACCAACGGGCTCAAGGATCCTATTTGCTGAAACGGTACGCGTCGTCGCTCATGCTGATCGTTCTTTCGACCGGGATTCTGCCCGGTGCGATCGCGCGCGCCACATCCGCCCGGTCCACTGCCCAGAGCTCACAAGCCAATCGCCCTTCATCCGCGTTGTCGTCCATGTCCGAGTACGTCGGACGCACCGTCCACTCCATCGATCTTCCCGGAGTCGTCGATCGCGAACGCCTCCTGCAAATGATCCCCCAAAAATCCGGCCAACCTCTCGATCGAAATGACGTCCGCGAAAGCATCCGCATTCTCTTTGGAACTGGGCGCTTTGCCGACATTCAAGCCGAAGTCGTTCCCTCCGGCTCCGAAGTTCTGCTCACC
Source organism: uncultured Acidobacteriaceae bacterium (assembly GCA_963771965.1). GTDB lineage: Bacteria > Acidobacteriota > Terriglobia > Terriglobales > Acidobacteriaceae > Sulfotelmatobacter. The sequence continues at coordinate 270,452 of CAVYVM010000009.1, read as the reverse complement.
TTCGCGACTTCGTCAAACTTCTTTGTCGGAGCCGTCGAGGTCGAAGGCGCTCCCAGCCATCCCAATGCCAACCAGTTGCTCAACGCTTCCAAGTTCCAACTCGGCGAACTCTACACGCTCGACATACTTGACCACGCGCTCGAGAACATGCGCCAACTCATGCAGGAGAACGGCTACTATCGCGCCCGCGTCACCGCCGAAAGCACTTCCAACGCCACCAACCAGCAAGTCAGCGTCCTCTTCCACATCAGCGCCTCCGAGCCTGCTCACATCGGCGAAGTCAAACTCACCGGCCACTCATCTCTGTCCGAGAGCGAACTTCAGGACATTGCTCGTATGCATCCTGGCGATCGCGTCACCGCCGCCCGCGTCACCAACTCTTTGCAACACCTGCGTAAGAAATTCCAGAAACAGCAACGCGTTCTCGCTCAGGTGTCGATTGCCGAGCAGAAATATCATCCCGAGAGCAACGCCGTCGACTACACGTTTCTCATCGACCCCGGCCCAGTCGTGGTTGTTTACACTCTCGGCTATCACGTCAGCCGCGGTGTTCTCAAGAAAGAAATCCCAATTTATGAAGAGAACGCCGTCGATGACGATCTGCTCAATGAAGGCAATCGCAACCTCCTGGATTACCTCCAGTCTCGCGGCCTGTTCGACGCGAAGGTAAGCTTTCAGAAGGAAACCATCGATGAGACTCTGCGTGTGATCTATCGCATCGATCCCGGCCCCCTGCACAAACTCGAACTCATCGACATCACCGGCAATAAATATTTCTCCCGGCAAATTCTGCGCTCCCGCATGCAGATTCAGGCCTCCAGCACATTCTCCCGCGGACGCTATAGCGGCACTCTGCTCAAAAGCGATGTCGAGAACCTTCAGTCCCTCTATGTCTCCAATGGATTTCGCGACGCAAAAATCCAGACCAACGTCGACGACAACTTTCACGGCGCCGAGAATCACCTCGCGGTTCGCCTGCTCATCGACGAAGGCCCGCAAACTCGCGTCGGCGATTTTCACATCACCGGCAACCACGCCATCAAGAGTGAGGACTTCAACGATCTCGAAACCGAAGCTGGCCAGCCCTATGCCGATCAAAAACTGGCCAATGATCGTGAGAAAATTCTCAATCGTTATTTCAACCTTGGATTTTCCAACGCCACCCTCGACATACTTGCCAATCCCTCGCCCACGCAACCCGGCCGCGAAGACGTAACCTTTAACATCAACGAAGGCGAACAGTTCTTCGTCAACCATGTGATGGTCGCGGGCCTTGACCACACCCGCGAATACGTCGTCCAGCGCGAAGTCCTGGTCGCTGGCGGACAGCCGCTCAGCCAGCAGGATCTCCTCGACACTCAAAGCAAGCTCTACGACCTCGGCATCTTTAGTCAGGTCGATGCTGCCGTCCAAAACCACGACGGCTCCGAGTCCCAGAAAAATGTTCTCATCCAGTTGCAGGAAGCCAAACGCTATACCTTTACTTACGGCGTCGGCCTGGAATTCGAAACCGGACTCCCCACCGGAACCAAATCCCCCACCGGTTCTGCGGGTCTGAGTCCCCGCGTTGCGCTCGATGTCACCCGCCTCAACGTCGGCGGCCGCGACCAGACCCTAACCTTCCAGTCTCATGTTGGAAGCCTGCAGCAACGCGGCCTCGTCAGTTACGAAATCCCCAAGCTTTTCAACAACAGCCGTTTCAAGATTTTCTACACCGCTTTCTACGACAACAGCCTCGATGTCTCCACTTTCACCTCCCAGCGGCTCGAAGGCAAAATCGATCTCCGCCAGCAACTCGGAAAGATGCAGGCGAATTACTCCACCTCGATCACCTACCGCTTCGATTACCGCCGCGTCAAAGCCAGCAATTTCGCGCAGGATTTTTCCCCCGCCGAATTCAATTTATTCTCGCTGCCCGCTCGCGTCGGCGGCCCCGGTTTCACCTACATCCGAGACAAGCGCGACAATCCTCTCGAAAGCACAAAAGGTCAGTACTTCACCCTCGACGCCTTCGGCGCATCCAGTTACTTCGGTTCTCAGGCAGATTACGGCCGCGCACTCGTCCAGGATTCCACTTACTATGCCTTCGGCCCCGCCAAGCACAAGTTCGTTTTTGCCCGCTCCACCACCATCGGACAGGAGCAGGTCTATCATGGCACTCGAGTTCTTCCACCCGGAGCCTGTCAGGTCAGCAACTTGGCCACATCCTGCAATCAGGGGGTTGACGTCATCCCGCTGCCCGAAGTCTTCTTCGCCGGCGGGGGCAACTCGCATCGCGGTTTCGGGTTAAATCAGGCAGGACCTCGCGATCCCGATTCCGGCTTTCCCATCGGTGGTACCGCACTCTTCGTCAACAGCGAGGAACTGCGACTTCCTTCGGTTACTTTGCCCTACTTGGGGGAGGGCTTTGGTTTTGCCATCTTTCACGATATCGGTAATGTCTTCACTGCGGGCCACGATATGATTAAAGGGGTGGCTCGTTGGCACCAACCCGATCCCGCGCAGTGTTTACTTGCTGGTGGAAAGCCCATTTTGCCCTGCATGACGCAATTCAACAATAGTGGGTACGACTACACTTCCCATGCCTTGGGCCTCGGCCTGCGATACAAAACTCCCATCGGCCCCCTGCGTTTCGACTTCGGTTACAATCTGAACCCGACTTATTATTTCGAGGCAATCCCGGATCCAATAACCGGAAAGCTGACCGGCAACTTCGACAGTAAGCGCCTCGGCCATTTCAATGTCTTCTTCAGCATAGGTCAGCCATTTTGATGGGGATGATTCGATTGGAGATGATTTGATAGGGATGAACAATACGGTGAACAGAACGATTACCGCCGTCGCGCTCGCACTTCTAATGTCGGCGTTTTTACTCGCGCCGGTTCGTGCCTCCGCTGAAGTCCTGGACCGCATCGTCGCCACCGTCAACGGCCGCCTGATCCTTCAAAGCGATCTGGACGACGCCATCCGCTACGAAGCCCTTCTCAGCAATCGCGCCCTGGATCAGTTCACCGCCGACGATCGCCGCGCCGCGCTCGACCGTCTCATCGATCAGGAGCTTCTTCGCGAGCAGATGAAGTCCGCCGATTTCCGTCACGCCACCGAGGCTGAGATTAACTCTCGCATCGCCGAGGCCCGCAAACTTTACCCTCAGGCCCTCGCCGACGATGTTTGGCAATCCCTGCTCGCCAGCTATCACATCACCGAAAAAGATCTTCGCGCCCGCGTTCAGCAGGAGATCGATCTGATGCGCCTCGTCGATGCCCGCCTCCGCCCCGCTGTGCAGATCGATTCCAAATCCGTTGAAGCCTATTATCGCGATCAGTTTGTTCCAAAGTTGAAGCAGTCCGGCGCATCCGAAGTCGCACTCGCCGAGGTTTCCGCAAAGATTCGCGAACTCCTCACCGAGCAGAAGGTCAGTGAGATGCTCGTCTCCTGGCTGCAGACTCTTCGCTCCGAGAGCCAAGTTCGACTCCCCGGCATCACCCCACCCTCCAACGACCCCGCAGCCAACGCCCCCGGAGTAAGCTCGCAGTGACCGTCGACACCGCCGAAACTTCCGCCGTTCCAACTCGTCGTCGCAGGTGGAAGTACTCGCTCATTTTTTTCGGCACCGCACTCTTCGCCGCTCTCGCGTTATTCGCCTACATGAACACCGCCTCGTTTCAAGCCCTGGTCCGTCGCCGCTTGGTTGCCGAAGTCGAGCGCATCACCGGAGGCCGCGTCGAAATTGGCAGCATCCACACCACGCCGTTCCGTCTTCAGGTCGATGTCCGCGAGATCGCCGTGCACGGCCGCGAGTCTGCCACCGATGTCCCGCTCGCTCACATCTCCCGCATCGTCGCCCGTCTCAAGATCAGCTCGCTTCTTCGCTCCGAACTGGCCTTCGACGAAGTGGTCCTCGATCAACCCGTCTTCCACGTCGCCTTCTATCCAGACGGCAGCACCAATTTTCCTGCTCGAAAAGCGGCTACACCATTCAATCCCGGCGCTACGGTCGAGCAACTCTTTTCTCTCTCAATCAATCGTCTCGAACTTCGTCACGGCCATCTTTTCTGGGACGATCAAACCATCCCTCTTGATTTCGCCGCCCGCGATACCGCGCTGCAGATGGATTATTCATTCCTCGGCTCTCGCTACGATGGCCGGCTTTTACTCGGCTTCGTCGATACCAAACTCCTGGATTACAGCCCCTTCGCCTGGACCGGCTCCGCGGAATTCACTCTCAATTCCAACTCCGCCATAGTTACCTCTCTCAAATGGAATTCCGGCCACTCGCATCTTTCCGGCAACGGACAGATCACCGATTTCCGCCGCCCTCATTTTCAAGGCTCCTACGATGCTCAACTCGACCTCAATGAAGCCGCATCCATCGCCCGCCGCCGCGATCTCCGCTCCGGCATCCTCGAACTGAAGGGTCACGGCGATTGGTCGCTCGATCAGTTCGCTTCCGCCGGCCTTCTCACCCTTCGCGATTTTGCCTGGCAGGATGATCAACTCATTTTCTCCAAAGCCGCGCTCAGCACCGGCTATTCCGTCACCGACCAGGAACTCAAGCTCTCCAAACTACAAGGCAGAATTTTCAACGGAAGCTTCGTCGGCGACGCTGAGTGGCAACATTGGCTCGCTCCCGATCAGCGCCTTTCGCCCGTCGCCAAGAAGACTTTCGAGACCGCTACCATCTCCGCTGCTCCTCCGATGAACAAGTCCGGCCAGAAAGCCGCAGCCAAGCCGCCAACGCCGAAACGGTCCGCCATTCAAAGCGCCATGATTCAAAGCGCAACAATCGCGCTCAAGCTGCGCGATCTCTCCGCCGACGAGGTTGTCGCTGCTCTCGGCGCCCGCACCGAACAACTGCGCAGTCTCCATCCCGCCGGATCGGCTTCCGGCTCCGTCGACGCTCGTTGGAAGGGAACTCGTCGCGACGCCGAAATCCAATTCGCCCTCGACGTCAGTCCGCGCGCGCATCCCATCGCGTCGCCGCAACTCCCGCTCACCGGTCATGCCACCGGCACGTATTATTTCGCCACCGATACGCTCGACCTTCCCCAGTTCACGCTGACCACGCCCACCAGCCGCATCCAGGCTTCCGGCTCGCTGTCTGCGAAGTCCTCACTTCACCTTTCCGTTTCCACAACCAGCGTCGCGGATTGGCTCCCGTTTATTTCGGTCGTGCGCGGCCCCGCAATGTTTCCTGTCACGCTGAATGGCCGCGCCACTTTCAATGGCAACATGACCGGCTCGCCCTCGTCTCCTCAACTTGCCGGCACGTTGTCCGGTGACGATTTCGATTTCAACCTTCCCGCCACAGGCGGCGCTCACGCCTTCCACACTCACTGGGATTCTCTCTCTGGCGCACTTCAGCTTTCGTTCGACGCGATCGCCCTGCGCAACGCCACTCTCAGCCGTGACGATACCTCCGCCGAGTTCGACGCCACCTCCACGCTCATGAACGGTCACTTCACCCGCGACAGCACTTTCAACGTTCGCGCCAACATTCTCCACGCCGATCTCTCCGACCTTCAAGCCCTCGCGGGAATCAACTATCCCGTCACTGGCCAGACCGATGTTGCCCTCGAAGCCTCCGGAACGCTCGCCGATCCTCGCGGCCACGGAACCATTCATCTCAACAACGCCTTGGCCTACGGCGAAACCATTCAGCAATTCGATTCGACGTTTCAACTCGGCCAGGGCGAGATTGCCCTCAACGACATTCGCCTCTTGCACGACGATTCCGTTACTGAAGGCAGCGCCGCCTTTACCCCTTCGACTCGCGCGTTCCGTCTCGATCTCACAGCAAATAATTTCGACCTCGCCCACGTCCGCCAGCTTCATTCCAACCGCTTATCGATCGAAGGCCGCGCCGATCTCGTCGTCAAAGGCTCCGGCACTTTCGCCGCTCCTTCTATTTCCGCGCAGGCCCACATCCGCAATCTCTCGCTCGACCGCGAACCCGTCGGCGATCTTGACCTGCAAGCCGTTACTCAGGGTAACGAGCTGAATGTCACCGGCAATTCTCATCTGCAGCGCGGATCTTTACTTCTCAACGGCAAAGTTCAGTTGCGCGAAGATTTCCCTGCCACGCTCTCGTTTCAAATGGATCAAGTCGATCTCGACGCTCTCTGGCGCTCTTACTTTCGCGGTCAGCTCACCGGTCACTCCGCGGTCGGCGGTACGTTGGCTCTTCGCGGCCCGCTTCGTCACCCTTCGCAGTGGGCCCTCGACGGCACCCTCACCGCGCTTTCACTCGACGTTGACAACGTCAACCTTCACAATCAGGATCCCGTTCGCTTCTCTCTCGCCCGCGAGTCCATCAATATCGAACAACTCCATCTGCTCGGGCAGGGAACCGATTTCACCGCCCACGGCGCCGTGCTTCTTTCCGGGCCCCGCACCCTCGATCTCACGGCCGACGGTCGTGTCGACCTCAAACTGCTCTCCAGTTTCGATCCTGATTTCACATCTTCCGGATTTGTCTCGATGAATATGGCCATTGGCGGCACATTCGATGAGCCTCTGCCGCACGGCCGCCTGCGCATCGAGAACGGCGCCATCCTCTATGCTGGCTTACCCAGCGGTCTGAGCGAACTGAACGGATCGCTCGTTTTCAGCCGCGAGCGTCTCCTTATCGAGACCCTCACCGCGCGCACCGGCGGCGGCACACTCGACCTCAAAGGCGACGCCTCGTACTTCAATGAGCAGCTCAACTTCAACCTCACCGCCACCGGCAAAGATGTTCGCCTGCGTTATCCTCCCGGCGTCAGCTCCACCGCCGACGCGAAACTTAACTGGGTCGGCACGCGTTCCTCGTCCACCGTTTCCGGCGAGATCTTTATTAATAAGATGTCGGTCACTCCCGGCTTCGACTTCGGCACTTATCTCGAGCGCAGCCGTCAGGTCACCAACATCACCACCGCGAATTCTCCGCTGTTCAACGTCAAGCTCGATATCCACGTCCAGACCGCTCCCGAGCTTCAGATGCGAACCGCCGTCGCCCGCCTCTCCGGCGATGCCGACCTTCGCATCCGTGGTTCCGTTGCCCGCCCCGCCGTCCTCGGACGCGTTGACATTCTCGAAGGCCGCGCCACCGTCCACGGAATTCACTTCACCCTCGAGCGCGGCAACATCACTTTCACCAATCCGGTTGCGGTGGAACCCCAACTCAATCTCCAGGCTTCCACCCACGTTCGCAACTACGACCTCAACATCACCCTCACCGGCACGCCCGATCACGGTCTCAACGTGAACTACCGCTCCGAGCCTCCGCTGCCGAAGTCCGACATCATCGCGCTGCTCGCCCTCGGCCGCACCAACGATCAATCCGCGCAACTCCAGGAGCAGTCCGGACAAAGCATCTTCTCCGATCAGGCGAGCGCGCTCATTCTCAATTCGGCCATCAACGATACTGCCAGCAGCCGCTTCCAGCGCCTCTTCGGCGCCAGCAACATCAAAATCGATCCCCAGGGGCTAACCGGCGAAACCACTCCTCTCGGCCGTGGCCCGCAGGTTTCCATCGAACAGCAATTCGCCAACAACCTCTCTCTCACCTACTCCACCAACGTTTCTCAAAGTTCGCAGCAGATCATTCAGGGCGAGTACTACGTGAAAGGAAATCTCTCCGTAGTCGGCACCCGCGACCAGAACGGCGTCGTCAGCTTCGATCTCCGCATCCGCCGCCGCAAAAAATGATCTCCCTCTCTGCCGCGAAGAAAAAGACCTACTTCGGATTGTCATTCCGACCGGAGTCGGAGCGACAGCGACGGCGAAGTGGAGGAACCTGCTTTTCTGTTTGTGGGAGCCTTGACTTATCCCCCCCAACTTAATTGTGGAGATGATTTCTAGACGCAGAAAACCATTAGCTCTAATGAAGCATTGCTCTCCGAAAAAGCACTGCTCTAGAAAATCGGTAGCTCTACAAAACATTGGAGCTGGCCCATCCCAACCACGAAAAAGGATGCTCCACCCCGTAATATTCACAAGAATGTCGTAGACTTCAAATCCGAAACCCAAACGCCGAAAGCTGCTCCTACATGCCCCGCAACCGAAATCCGGAAGCCGAACACATGCTCGACTCCCAACTCATCTCCCGCGGCATCTCCGCCCCGCGCGTGCTCGATGCCATGCTGCGCGTCCCTCGTCACGAATTCGTCGCCGAGAGCAATCGCGCGCGAGCCTACGAAGATCATCCTCTTCCCATCGGTGACGGCCAGACCATCTCGCAGCCTTACGTCGTCGCCCTGATGCTCGAATCCCTCCAACTCACCGCAACCGACACCGTCCTCGAAGTCGGCACCGGCTCCGGATACGCTACCGCCCTCCTCGCCGAACTTGCCGCCGATGTCTTCTCCATCGAACGCCATGCCGCTCTCGCCGAAAATGCCCGCGCGGTTCTCGCCTCACTCGGCTACACCAACGTCCGAGTGTTCACCGGCGACGGCACCCTCGGCCTTCCCGACTATGCCCCCTTCGACGCCATCCTCGTCTCTGCCGCATCGTTCGAAGTCCCTCCCGCGCTGCTCGCCCAACTCCGCGAAGCCGGACGCCTCATCATCCCCGTCGGCCCTCCCGACTCCCAGCAACTTCACCTCATTCGCATCATCAACGGCCAGCCCGTAGTCTCCCTCCGCGACCCCGTCCGCTTCGTCCCCCTAATCTCCGCCCCCGAGTGAAATAAGATTAAGAGAAGCCAACGAAAGCGTCCCGCGCATCCCCTTAAAGTTTTGTCATTCCGAACTGCCCGAAGGGCAGAGAGGAATCTGCTGTTCGCCGCCACCGCCCATCCCTATCCACAACCCCACCCGCCTGTTCTACAATCCCCTCAGTGCCCATACTCCACAACCTCCGCGTCACCCTCGAAATGATCAAGTGGGAGCACTCCATCTTCGCTCTCCCATTCGCCCTCTGCGGAGCCATGCTCGCCGCCTCCGGCCTTCCCACCCCCCACCAACTTCTCTGGATCGTCATCGCCATGGTTTCCGCCCGCTCGGCCGCCATGGCCTTCAATCGCCTCGCCGATTCCGCCATCGACGCCGCCAACCCTCGCACCAGCACGCGCGCCTTGCCCGCCGGTCATCTTTCCCCTGCGTTCGTCACCACTTTCGTCATCGTTTCCTGCGCCATCTTTATCCTGGCCGCATCTCAACTGAATCGCCTCACCCTCTGGCTTTCTCCGGTCGCGCTCGCGGTTCTGCTCCTTTACTCCTACACCAAGCGGTTCACCCGCTGGTCGCATCTCGTTCTCGGATTTGCCCTCGGCATCGCTCCCGCCGCCGCATGGATCGCCGTTCGCGGCTCACTCGACCCTCGCATCCTTCTTCTCACTGCCGCTGTCACCTTCTGGGTCGCAGGCTTCGACGTTCTCTACGCCTGCCAGGATTTCGACTTCGACCGCGACGCTGGCCTCCATTCCATCCCCCGCTACGTCGGCATCCCCAGCGCCCTCTGGATCGCGCGCGCCTTTCACCTGATCATGCTCCTCCTGCTCATCGCCATGATCCCGGCCTTCGCCCTCGGCAAACTCGCCATCGCCGGATTACTCGCCGTAATCCTTCTTCTTCTCTACGAACACTCCCTCGTCAAGCCCAACGATCTCTCTCGCCTCAACGCCGCCTTCTTCACCATGAACGGTGTAATCTCCGTAGTCTTCGCCGCCTTCCTAGCAGCTGATCTTCTCCTAAAAAAATAGGCGGAAAGAAAAATTAGAAATTTATGGATGCGGATTCTTACGCTTGCCTGCCGAGGAGGAAAAATGAGAGAGATGAATTATGCGGAAGAGAAGAACCATGTAGAGACAGCCGCCCTCGGCTGTCTGCCTCGCGAAGCGAGGCCTCAGCAACTCAGCCCAGCACTGAGGCGTTTCCAATCTTAGACAGCCGCTGCTGCTCGCTGCATCGTCAGAAAGCTGTCGACGCTCTGTGCCAAAGCGCCCTCTAGACCGAAGTCCCGCGTTGCCACTAAGGGGACGAGAGCTTGTCCTGAGCTTGCTGAACGGAATCTCCCCGGGCGCAGACGGCGTGAACTAAGTGCTGCGCAGCGCGGTGGAACAAACGCACCGGCCTTAGCCGCGAAGCGGCGCAAGAATGCAGCCCACAGCGTAAGCTGTGGGTAAAAAGTGGAAAACGAGCAAGCCCCGGAGGGGACGAAAGAGTAGTTCTCACGAACACAATTTCAGCCACCGTCTCCCTCGGGTGTAAGCTAACCTCCGCACCACCCATGCGTCCAAAATCTAAAAGGAACTAAATGAAGATATCCCTAACCCTAACTCTTGCATTTCTCTCACTCGCAGCGCTCCCAACCCAATCTCAAACCACTCCTCCCACCCTCTTACCCGGCCTCGATACCCGCTTCATCGACACCACCGCCGACCCCTGCGTCGATTTCTTCAAATACGCCTGCGGCAATTTCACCAAGCTCTATCCGATCCCCAAAGATCGCTCCTCCTACGGAATCGGCACCACCGTCGGCGAATACACCGAGTACGTCCTCCACACCATGCTTGAAACCGCAGCTGCCGGAGGCACGAGTCGCACTCCCAACCAGCAAAAGATTGGCGACTTCTACGCCTCCTGCACCGACGCCGATGCCATCAATCGCGACGGCCTCAAGCCTCTCGAACCCGAGTTCGCCCGCATCGCCGCCCTGCGCAGCAAAGACGAACTCCCCGAACTGCTCGCCCACTATCAGTTGATCAACGTCTCTGCCTTTCTCAACTTCGGCGAACAACAGGAGTTCAAAGACGCCCGCAAGCAGATTGCCGTGCTCGATCAAGGCGGCCTCGGATTACCCGAGCGCGATTACTACTTCCGCACCGGAGACGCCGCCGAAAAAACTCGTTCTCAATACGTCCAGCACATCGCCAACATGCTCAAGCTCATGGGCGAGCCTGAATCAAAAGCTGCCGCCGACGCTCAACAGATCACGCAGCTGGAAACCGCTCTGGCCAAGCTTTCCATGGACATCACCTCGCAACGTGATCCACACAACATCTACCATCCGATGTCTGTATCCCAGCTCGCTGTGCTCACTCCCGCGATTAACTGGGACCGCTTTCTCAAGGCCACCGGCGCTCCTCCCATTTCCGAGTTGAACGTCGCCAATCCCGATTTTTTCAAGGGACTGAACACCCTGCTCGCTTCCACCGATCTCGAATTAATCAAAACTTATCTGCGCTGGCAGCTAATTCACTCCACCGACGGCTTGGTTCTGCCTCAAGCCTTCGACGATGAGAAGTTCGACTTCTCTCGCCGCAAGCTTGCCGGCCAGCCCGAACAGCGTGCCCGCTGGAAACGTTGCGTGCGCGCCACAGACGCCGCCTTGGGTCAGGCTCTCGGTCAGGTCTACGTCAACCAGGAGTTCCCGCCGTCCAGCAAGCAAGCCACCGTTCAGATGGTGCACGACATCGAGGCGGCCATGGATCAGGATCTCGACACACTCGAGTGGATGACTCCAGCCACCAAGGTTCGCGCCAAAGAAAAGCTCCACGCCGTCGCCGACAAAATCGGCTATCCCGAAAAGTGGCGTGATTACTCCAGCCTGTCCATCATCCGCGGCGACGCCTTCGGCAATAACGAGCGTGCCGTTGAGTTTGAAAATCGCCGCCAGTTGGCAAAAATTGGACAGCCCGTCAATCGCAACGAGTGGGACATGAGTCCGCCCACCGTCAATGCCTATTACAACCCCAGCATGAACGACATCAATTTTCCCGCCGGCATCCTGCAGTCTCCCTTGTATGACCCTAAGGCAACCGACGCCGAAAACTATGGCCACATCGGCGCTGTCGTCGGTCATGAACTCACCCACGGCTTTGACGACCAGGGCCGCCAGTTCGACGCCAATGGAAATCTTTCCGATTGGTGGACCGCCGAAGATGCCACCAAGTTCAAAGACAAAGCCGACTGCGAGGTGAAAGAGTACGGAAATTTCGCCGTAGCCGATGACGCCAAGGTAAACGGCAAGTTAACTCTGGGAGAAAATACCGCCGACAACGGCGGCATCCGGCTCGCTTACATTGCCTTTCTGGCCGATGCCAAACGCAAAGTGATTGACCTCGCCCAACCGCAGCAAAGCTACACTCCCATCCAGCAATTCTTTTTGGGCTACGGACAAAGTTGGTGCGGCGCAACCCGTCCCGAGCAGCTCCGCTTGCAGGTGCAGACCGATCCTCATTCGCCTCGCCAATTCCGCGTCGACGGTGTCGTGCAGAACATGCTCGAGTTCGGTCAGGCCTTTGGCTGTAAGCCCGGCCAACCCATGATGCCCGTCAACGCTTGCCGTGTTTGGTAGAAAAAATAAACGGGCGTTTCTTACCCCCTGCGGTAAGAACGCCCGTTTCCCCATTCCCTCACTTGTCGGAGGGCCTGAAGAGCAAAGATTGCGTGAGCCGGCACAGATTTGGCATTCCCGTGCTGGCCATCTCCCGTTCATCATGCCTAACGCTGCCAACGAACTTGTCAGCACTTTGTAAAAACTATTTCGCGGTTCGCGCCTAAAACGGTGCTGGCTTAAAGCTGATGCAAGTTGCTGAGGATCTACATATCAACCGGGATGTCATTCCGAACTGGGCGGACGCCCGGTGAGGAACCTGTTTTTTCTATATCAATCAAAGTCGCTGCCTCTGAATAGAAAAATCAAGAACTAGGAAAAACAAAGAACTAGGAAAACAAGGCCGCTGGCTGCTCGCCCCAGGAAGATCTGCTGAAAACCTCATAAAGTTGTCATCCTGAGCGAAGTGAGTGCTGCGCGAAGCGCAGCACTCACGTAGTCGAAGGATCCCTACTACCTCTCAAGTTCCCGATGCTGCCTCAGGGAGTTCTCCCTAGATGCTTCGTCAGCGTCGTAAGAACGCCCTTCTGCGCTCCTACCACCGCAAGCAGTGCAGGGATCCTTCGACCCCATTTGTCTCGCGCGAAGCGCGAGACAAATTCCACTCAGGATGACAACACTGGTGGAAGCGCGGCCCTCAATATCCGTCGAGCTTCATTCCGCAGAGAAAAACAAGACTAGGAAAACCAAGCTGAAAGAAAAAATCGATGTCATTCCGAATCGGGCGGAACGCCCGGTGAGGAACCTGCTTTTCGTATCCTCCCATCACAGCCGCCGGCCTTTGAGAGGAAAACAAAGACGAGCCATTCGCGGCAGATCTAAAGCTGATGCAGCGAAGTTTTCTCAGCAATGGGGTGGTCGGTGTGGAAGCACTTCCGGTAGGCAGCGATCCAATCCTTTGAGATGTCCTGTTGCGCCGTCGCTAAATCGACATCGCCACGGCAAACCATCTCGTGCAGGCGTTCCTCCAACTGATCTTTAACGTGCGCGTTCCATGCCGTGTCGTAATAGGGCTCGGGCCACAGATTCCGAACGTCGGTCGCGCCCCCAATTCCGGAGTGATGAGATAATCCACTTCGTAGGCTTCCGGCGCAGCCCTTTTTGCCTCCGCTTGCCCAAAGTCTCCTGAAAAACTGAAACATATCGCCGCTGAGAATATGCAATGGATGGTGAGCCAGTACAAAAGTAACTTCCGCGCGTTGCTTCACAGCAGCAAACTTGAAAGGGAAGTCCTTTCCATATTCACGAGACGAAACAAGACTTTGCGAAACAGAAATTGACGAAGCAGGAATCAATCAGGAATTAATGATGAGAGTGATGACAAGACTTGCCGCCCTGCTCGTTCTTGTCTCGTTTTCGGTCAGCCTCGCGGCCCAGAGCAATACCGGAGAACTCCGCCTCAAAATTACCGATCCCGATGGCCTCGCCCTCAGAGCGACGATAGAACTCTCCAGCGACGCGATCCAATTCCGTCGCTCTTTCTCCGCCGACGATGTCGGCCTCGTCACCGCCCGCAATCTCCCCTTCGGCCTTTATCGCCTCAAAGTGCTGCACGAAGGTTTTGCCGCCTACGAAGGCTTCGTCGAAATCCGTTCTGCCCTGCCCAGCGAATATCGCGTCAAACTCAGCATTGCCGCCCTCAGCACCGCCGTCCAGGTCACCGCGCAAAATACTCTTCTTGATCCCGAACGCGCCGGCTCCGCCAACCATATCGACCAGAAGCAAATTGCCGATCGTCCTGCATCTCTTCCCGGCCGGTCGTTACAAGACTTGGTGAACTCCCAGCCCGGCTGGCTCTATGAAGGCAACGCCGTCCTCCATCCCCGCGGCGCCGAATATCAAACCCAATTCGTCATCGACGGCATCCCCCTCACCGACAATCGTTCGCCCAGCTTCGGCCCGGAAATTGAAGCCGACGACGTCGACTCCCTCACCATCTACACCGCCGGAATCCCCGCCGAGTACGGACGCAATATGGGCGGCGTGATCGAAGTCAACACTTTGCGCGACGCCCATCCCGGTCTTCACGGCCAGGCGGTTCTTTCCGGAGGCAGCTTCGACACTGCCGGCGCTTTCGCCCAACTTCAATACGGCTGGGGACACAACACTCTAGGCCTCAGCGCCTCCGGCAACGGCACTGCGCACTATCTCAACCCGGTAGTTCCCGAAAACTTCAGCAACCGCGGCACGACCGGCGATTTCGCTCTCTCCTTCGCCCGCGATCTCACTTCCAAAGACCATCTCAGCCTCAGCGTCCACCATGAACTATCGCGCTATGATCTTCCGAATGAGCTCGTGCAGCAAGCCGCCGGCCAGCATGATGTTGCCGACAATTTTGAAACTATGGGCATCATCGCTTATCAGCACATTTTTTCGCCCAACCTCCTCGCCGACTTCCGCGGCATGGTTCGCGACGACTCCATAGATTTGTTTTCCAATGCGAATGCCACGCCCATCATGGCGTTTTTGCACAACCATTTCCGCGAGGGATACTTTAACGCCGCCGTTTCTATCCATCGCGGACACCATGAATTCAAAGCCGGCATCGATTCCGACAATAAATTTCTTCACGAAAATTTCAGCGACGTAATCACCGGCAACCCCAACGATCCGGATTACCCCTTCGATCCCGGAACGCCCCTCACGTTTGCCTTCCCAGGAAATTTCCCCACCGAAGGCGTGCGGCCCGATCTGGAGCAAGCCGCCTACGTTCAGGATCTCATCCACTACGGAAATTGGACCGTCGCCGCTGGCCTTCGCTGGGACCACTATCAGCTTCTCGTCAATCAGAACGCCGCCAGCCCGCGATTGTCGGTCGCGCGCTTTTTTCCGAAAGCGAACCTCATCGTTCACGCTTCCTACGACCGCATCTTTCAGACCCCGTCGTTTGAGAACATTCTTCTTTCCAGCTCGCCGCAGGTTGTTTCGCTCGACCCCAGCGTCCTTCGCCTGCCGGTCGAACCCTCGCGCGGCAACTATTTCGAGTTCGGCGCAACAAAAAGTTTTCTTAGCCAGCTTCGCTTCGACGCCAACTACTTCCGCCGCTACGTCAACAATTATGCCGACGACGATCAAATCCTCAGCACTGCTGTGAGCTTTCCTATCGCTTTCCGCAAAGCGATTCTCTACGGCGCCGAGGCTAAAATCGAAGTCCCCCACTGGAATAGTTTTTCGGGGTTTCTCAGCTATTCCTACATTGTGGGCAATGCTTGGTTTCCGGTAACCGGCGGCCTTTTTCTCGGAGATGACGCGGTCAGTGCTACTACCCAACTCACCGGGCATTTCCCCGACTCCCAAGACCAGCGCAATACCGCCCGGGTGCACATTCGCTATCAGCTAAGCCAGCGTTTTTGGATTGCCGGCGGCTCCGAATATGGCAGCGGCCTGCCCTTCGAATTCAGTGGCGACCCTTCCGACGCGCTTGCCACCTACGGACCAGCCGTCATCAGCCGCATCAATTTCGATCGCGGCCGCATCAAACCCACGCTCTCGGTCGATGCCACCTTCGGCGCTCAGCTCTACAAATCGGAAAAGCTCGCCCTGAACTTTCAAGCCGACGGAGAAAACCTGAATAACCGCCTCAACATAATCGATTTCGGAGGCCTCTTCTCCGGCAACGCCATCGGTCCCCCAAGAAGCTACGCCCTCCGCCTCGCCGCCTCATTCTAGATTTCATGTAGGGACAGCCGCCCTCGGCTGTCCGCCGGGCGCAGCCCGGCTCTTGCTCTCCGCAGCTCACACCCTCTTGAAATACTGCACTGCCCGCTCATGCTTCTTGGCCGCAGCCAGCGAAGAAAAAGTCCCTAGATTCTTCTTCTTACCCGTCTTCGAATCCTTCTTGCGCGAATACAGCCGATATTCACCGGATTTCAGTTTGCGAATCATGCCGGAAAGATGCTGAAGGTGTGGGCGCGGGTTGGAAAAAAAATCGCGGCGCGGGGTTGGAAAGAAAAAGATCTCCAACCGTTGAGGAGCCGCTGGGCAGCAGCCATGCGGGCCGTTACCCCGCTGGATCGTAATTCAGGTTTTGCCCCAGCCATCGCTCGACTTCGGATACGCACATTCCCTTGCGTTCGGCGTAGTCGGCAACCTGATCCCGGTCGATTTTACCTAGGCTGAAATAACGCGATTCCGAATGAGCGAAGTAAAGGCCACTCACACTCGATCCCGGCCACATGGCAAACGACTCCGTGATCTCGATTCCGGTATTCGCCTGAACATCAAGCCAATGCCAGAGCGCGCCTTTCTCAGTGTGATCCGGTGATGCCGGATAACCGGGAGCGGGCCGGATGCCGCGATATTTTTCCCGAAGGAGATCTTCATTGCTCAAGCCTTCCGCACTACCATAACCCCATTCATTGCGGACGCACTTGTGCAGGCACTCAGCGAAAGCCTCGGCCAGGCGATCGGCGAGAGCCTCGGCCATGATCGCGTTGTAGTCGTCGTGCTTCGCCTTGTACGAATCGCACAGTTCCTTCAAGCCAATCCCGCTGGTCACCGCGAACCCGCCGATGTGATCGGGGATCCCCGTTTCCTTTGGCGCAATGAAATCTGCCAGCGACCGGCATGGCTCGCTTCCTTCCTTATTGGATTGCTGCCGGAGGAAGTGAAATCGTTCGATTACTTTCTTGCGTTTCTCGTCCGCGTATACCTCGACATCGTCGCCCACCGCATTGGCCGGAAACAAGCCATATACGCCGCGAGCAGTGAGCAGTTTCTTCTCGATGATGACATCCAGAAGAGCATTGCCTTCGGTGAAGATTTGGCGCGCCTGTGCGCCTTGCGTCTCATGGTCAAAAATGCGGGGGTAAACGCCTTTCAGCTCCCAGGTGTGAAAGAACGGCGTCCAGTCGATGAACTCCCGCAGCGTCGCCAGCGGAAAATTGTCGAACACGCGTACGCCGGTGAACGAAGGCGTAGGCAGGTCTTCAGCCCGCCACCGAATCGGAGTTCGTCTTTTCCGGGCTTCCTCAAGCGAGACAACCGTCAATTTGGGCGCGGAGTGCGCCTTGCGGATTGCCTCGTAATCGGCGCGGTGACGCGCCACGAATGCCGGCTTGCCTTGTTCGCTGAGAAGACTGGTGGTGACCGGTACCGCACGGCTGGCATCGACGATGTGAACGACCGGTTCGCTGTAATGCGGCGCAATTTTGACGGCGGTGTGCGCCCGGCTCGTCGTCGCCCCGCCGATGAGCAGCGGCAATTTGAAGCCCTGCCGCTCCATCTCGCGCGCCACGTGCACCATCTCGTCGAGTGACGGAGTGATTAACCCGCTGAGTCCGATCAGGTCCGCCTTTTCCGCCTTGGCACGTTCGAGAATCTTCTCGCAAGGGACCATCACTCCCATGTCGATCACTTCGTAGTTATTGCAAGCGAGCACGACTCCCACAATATTCTTGCCGATATCGTGAACGTCACCTTTGACCGTAGCCAGTACGATTTTTCCTTGCGCCCTGACCACTTCTCCCGCCGCAGCTCTAGCTTCTTTCTCGGCTTCCATGAAAGGCGTCAGGTGCGCGACGGCCTTCTTCATCACGCGAGCGGACTTTACCACCTGGGGCAAGAACATCTTGCCTGTCCCAAAGAGGTCTCCCACCACACCCATCCCTGCCATCAACGGCCCCTCGATGACAAGTAGCGGACGGCCCAGTTTGACGCGGGCTTCCTCCGCGTCGGCTTCGATGTAGGTGTCGATTCCCTTGACCAGCGCGTGTGCAAGGCGTTCCTCGACAGCGCCGTTCCGCCATTCTTCCGTTTTCTTTTCGGTGTTGACCCGGCTGGCGCCTTTGAGAGTTTCGCCATAGTCGACCAGACGCTCGGTGGCGTCGGAGCGGCGGTTCAGCAGCACGTCTTCGACGAGCACCCGCAGCTCAGGCTCGACCTCCTCGTAAACTTCGAGCATACCGGCATTCACAATGCCCATGTCCATGCCCGCTGCGATGGCGTGATAGAGAAACGCAGAGTGAATCGCTTCGCGGACTTTGTTATTGCCGCGAAAACTAAAAGAGATGTTGGAAACACCGCCGCTCACTTTCGCGTGCGGCAGATTGGCCTTGATCCATCGCGTCGCATTGATGTAGGCGACCGCGTAATTGTTGTGCTCCTCCATGCCGGTGGCAACGGTGAGGATATTGGGATCGAAGATAATGTCTTCCGGTGGAAATTCGACCTGATCTACCAAGATGCGATAAGCGCGTTCGCACACGCGGATCTTGTCTTCGTAATTCGCCGCTTGACCCTGTTCGTCGAAAGCCATGACAACCACCGCGGCGCCATACTTCAAAATGGTCGCCGCGTTCTTGCGAAAGCGCTCTTCACCTTCTTTCATAGAAATCGAATTGACGATGCCCTTACCCTGTAAACATTTCAGCCCTGCCTCGATGACCTCCCACTTCGAAGAGTCGATCATGATGGGCACCTTCGCCACTTCCGGCTCACTCGCCAGCAATTGCAGGAAGCGAGTCATCGCCGTCACGCCATCAATCATGCCCTCATCCATGCAGACGTCGAGCACGTTCGCGCCATTCTCGACCTGTTGACGGGCGACGCTTACTGCTCCTTCATATTTGCCCTGCTTGATGAGCTGCGCGAATTTTGGCGAACCGGCCACGTTGGTCCGCTCGCCAATCATGATGTAGACACCCGACTGCTGGGTGAAGGGCTGCGATCCCGAGAGACGAAGGGGTTTCGTCTTTATAGGTTCGACTACAAGCTCGGTGATCGCGCCTTCGGGCTCGCTCACGCTCGACTCTCAATCTCGCGCGGGCGAGCGAAGGTTTCCGCGATGCGGTGCGCGCCCCACTTTCGTGGAGGCTGGCCCTTGAGCGCCTTCGCAATAGCCGCAATATGCTCAGGGGTGTTTCCGCAACATCCGCCCGCAATGTTGATCAGTCCTCCCCGTGCGAAGTCCCCCAGATAACGGGCCATGTCTTGCGGGCCAAGATCGAAGCCAGTCTCCGAAAGCGGATTCGGCAGACCGGCATTGGGGTAACAGGAAATCGCCACGTCCGCCTTTTCCGAGAGTTCCTCGAGAAACGGATACATGAGATCGGGACCGAGCGAGCAGTTGAGGCCCACCGACAAAGGTTTTACATGCCGTACAGCGTTCCAGAACGCCTCCGTGGTTTGCGCCGAGATCATCGTCTCGCCCCCGCGCCCCACTGCCGCCGAGATCATGATTGGCAGCTCTTTGCCTTGCTCATTAAAGATTTCACGGATGGCAACGAGTGCGGCTTTCGCATTGAGCGAATCGAAGATTGTCTCCACCAGCAGCAGATCTACGCCACCGGCGATAAGGGCCCGCACCTGTTGCGCATAGGCCGCTTTGACCTGGTCGAAGGTGACCACGCGAAATCCGGCGTCGTCGGCATCAGGTGAGTTCGAGAGAGAAACCGTCAGCGGCCCAATCGCTCCCGCTACAAAACGCTGGCGCGAGGTCGCACTTCCGACCCGATCAGCCCATTCCCGGCACTGCCGCGCCGACTGCTCATTGATGTCCCACGCCAGGCTATTGAGAAGTCTATCGTCGATGATCTTCTGGTAGAACTCCGGATCCTTGCGGCCGCCGCGCTCCCGCGGATCTTCCACAAAGAATTCGCTCTGGGCAATGCTGGTCGCGCCGAAGGTGTTCGTCTCGATAATGTCTGCCCCCGCCTCCAGAAACCGGCGATGGATGTCGCCAATCATTTCCGGCTTAGTCACAGAGAACAGGTCGCCATCGTTTAGAAGACTTTTCGTCGCGTCCTTGAATCGCTCCCCGCGGATGTCCGCTTCCTTCATCCCATATGCGCGAATCGTCGTGCCCATCGCTCCATCAATGATGGCGATACGATCTTGGAGAATCTTTTCCAGAGGGTGCCTTTGCGGTGTCTTCATGTCTCGTGATCTGTCTTTTGATGAGTTCAGATGGCCTTCGATTCGGCGCTGGCGCCCCAGTCACGCCATCTTGGGCTGGGGTGGGATTTCCAAACGTTCCCGGTGCTCATGCACAAAACGCCGGCCCCCAAGGACCGGCGTGTGCGAAACCCGCAACCGAAACTCTAACTCCCCGCAACCATCTCCTTGGGAGCCCCGCCGTCCACGTCAGCCTGATTGAATATGACGTTGTCTCCCATGTGTGCTGGCCGGGGGGCCAGCATTTGCTCCTTGCGGTAAACCAGATTGCTCGCATTAAACGTCGCCAGCTCAAACCCATGCCCGTGCGTAATCGCATCGGTCGGGCAAGCCTCCACGCAGTATCCGCAAAAAATACACCGGTTGTAATCGATGTTGTAGACCTTGGCGTAGCGTTCGGCGCCGCTTACGCGGTGTTCGGCGGTGTTGTCGGCCGCTTCGATGTAGATGCAATTCGAGGGGCAGTTCGCCGCGCACAAGAAACAGGCTACGCACTTTTCCAGTCCGTTTTCGTCGCGTTGCAGGACGTGAGCGCCACGGAAGCGGGCTTCGATTCGAGCGCCGCGCAGCGGACCTTTCCCGTCGGGATAATTTTCTACCGTCGTCGGCTGGAACATCTCCATAAAGGTGATGCTCATGCCCTTGGCGATGGCGGCTATGTTCTTCAGGACCGGCATTGCTCTTAGTATACCGTATAGCGAAAACCGGGTTGGTCCCACGCACACCGACAGCCAGCAGTCTAGGAAGGGGTAGTGGATCAGTTTGAAAAAGCAGCGTGCACTTCTCCGGTCGGCGTCATCCTGAGCGTAGCCGCTTTTCAGGCGGAGCGAAGGATCCCCCGCTTGACCGGCTCCGGCGCGCAAGCCAGATTGCACCACCACCCGAAATTCAAAACCTTAGGAAATTCAAAAACCTTAGGAAACCCAACACAGATAGCTTCTCGAGGAAAACATCGGACCGTGAACATACAAAACAACACTAGAAAGAAAAGCAGTAGTGGTCAGCTTAGCTTTTTGGAAAATGGGTTAAGATGACGGGCTGAGATGCCTCCCGCAACCGCCAACCCTCCCGCCAACATTCCGGACTGTCAACTTAGTTTATTCCGTCGCTACGTTCTTGTAGTGCAACGCGTCGAAAAGTTCGCGGGCATTCTCTGGGTTCCGCTTTCGCCGGCCATTCCTTTACTACGAGTCCCGGTGTTTCGGTGGGCCGTGCGTGCGTTTGTATCCCGCCATATCAAACGGGTGGTCGAGCAACTTGACCGCTGCTACCAGCTAAGGTTGGCGACCGATGCAAACGCCGACGACGAATGGAAAAAGCTGAGCGACCAGGCGGAAGCGATGGATGCGGGGCTGCCTCCGTTCTTGTCGGCAAAGTGGGCGCTCATTCTGGCGGCGGTGGTTTTCGTTTTCCTGACGGGAAAACTTGTGCCCGCAGCCGATTTCGTTTTGATTGCGAAAATGATGGCTGCGATCGTCACCGTCAGCCCGGACAAGCTGACCGAGTTGGCGGCGGAGCCGGGCGCCCAAGATGCGTTTCTGCGAATGGTGGTCGTGGCGCTGATGATGTCCGTCGCAGGCGCTCCCATTCTCATTTATCACTTTCGCTTTAAGCGGATGTTATTTAACTGCCCGGAACCGGCGCTTGCAGCCGGCCTTGGGACGCAACGATTCTCACCATCTGGAAGGAGCGGTCGGTGTCAGCCGGCAGCATTTACATGCTGGAACATGGCCTGTTCGCGAAGCTGGGAGAGCCTGCCTCGCAAGAGATCGCCGTGGATCTGCTGGCGGTTAGCGCGTTTTTCTTGTATCCCGTAGCGTGTGGCGTGTTAACAGGAATCGTTGGATGGCTGGTGATGAAAGCAAATCGGTCAACGGGTTACGCGCTTTTGGCTTGTGCGGCGTGGCTTCTAGTTATTGGTGGCTTTCCCATTGCTTCCGCAATTCGAGAAATGCGGAGGAGATCGGGGCCGCCTGAGTCCGAGCGCCAGAGTCAAAGTCAGAAGTAAATGGCGTGATCACCCGATCTTTCCATAAGGGTGAAGCTGCGAAATCTTCAAACTCTCATGAAGCTTTTCGCAATTGGGAATGTCCCATCCTTTGCAAAAAGCGCAAAGGATGGGCCACCCGCGGAACTCATTCGCTTTGGAGAAAGCGAGTTAGAGTGTAGGTTACTTTTGTACTTGACAGGTGTGGATCTGAGGAGTTCTCCCCGTTTTGGAATGGATCTTGCAAGAAAAACCTCATGAACGTCCCGTCTGCCCCGGGTTTTTCGCGGAAGGGCAACAAGGAGCCGCAGAACTCGCGAAGACAACCAAGGCGCCCCTGTTTTTGTACCTTTACGAGCAAGAGAAATAGGTATACAGTTGCAACCGCTTTTCACTCCCAAAAGTCCCAGTTCCGCTACGGAGGCATTATGGTGATCTGCCGCACATTCGCACGAATAACTCTACATGTGACGCCCCTTCTCTTCACGCTGATGATGTTTGGAGGCACCGTACAAGCCCAGATAGGCGCGGGCAGTTTGACATTCTCGATCGATAATGTCACCGCCGAAAATGGATATAACGATGGTGGAACCGGCGCTTCAATCACACTAGGCACCCAACTAACTGGACACGTCGGTGTTGTCGGCGTCACCGGAAATGGCGGAACGACGACGGTCAAATGTTACTCTAATGGCAGTCAGATTTTTTCCTGGTCCACAAGTTCTAACGGAGGGAGTTCGTTTAGCTGGCAGCCTTCGTCCACAGGAACATATGTCCTGTATTGTTCCGGAACCTGGGCGGGTCAACACGCAAATGGTACTGTTTATACCCCAAATATAAATGTCCCGGTAACTTACATACCCGTTAGTGGATACATCAACCCGAAGTATCTCATAATAGGGGTTGATTATGTCACGCCCGGTGCATCGAGTTATACCCAGTATTGCAATAACACCACCGTCAGTAATACCAACTCCATTATCAATACATTTACGACTGCCTATCAACAGGGAGTGTCAGTAAATCTGACCGAATCATTCATCGGCGGCTGGCTCTCGGGGAGTTCGACTCAAAGTGAGTCTACTACCTACACCCAATCAACCAAAACAACCAACGCGGTCACGGTCAGCCAGTCAACTTCGCTGTGTGAGCAGATCCATGGCGCGACGAACAACTACCAGCCAAATAACCACGATTACGACATAATTTGGCTATGGCTGAACCCTGTAGCATTGCTGACATTTCAAGAGACTCAAAGTGGAACGATTGTCGCCACGCAGTGGAACGGATGGGGCTTTAACGCCAAGGACCAGCCAGCTATGGACGTATTCCCAGTCTACGTGGGTTGTTTAAATGGCGATCTGTCTGGTTGTAATCTCAGTGAACTGAGTCGAACCTGGGACAACGACGAAAGTTGGCCTAGTGGCCAGGGGCCAGCGTTGACATCGCAAGACTACGCAACGATACTTGCGTCGGATCCATTCTCGGGTTGCGAACCCCACACGCCCCTGACGCAGGAATGCTCGGTTACTCCCGCCGCTAACCGCTTTACAATTGCGGATCCCTCAAACATCCAATATCTACAGCCGCCGGTCGGTGCTGGTCAAATAACTACGATATACACGTTGAATTACACAATAAGTAATATGCAGAGTCGTAACTATACAATAACCAATCAAACGGTGTTTGGCGTTGAGTCGGTGTTCAAGGCAGGCGCGTTCGGTACCGGCGTTACTATTACAATGAATAGCTCGCAAACGTTTACCACAACGGTGGAGACCGACCAATCCCTTACAACAACAAATAGTACGACTACGACCGCATCAATAACTGGGCCGCCGTGCACTGTCTCCGGGAACAGCTGCAGTCCGACGTATCCTTCGACTGCCGACCCCGGGCCGACCGAATTCGATGTTTATGAGGACACTTTGTACGGAACGTTTCTTTACTATCCTGCGAACTGGCAAAACTAAGTGGAACCGTGGGGCGGGTGGCCCATCCTTTGCGCACTCTGCAAAGGATGGGATTTCGAACTGTCGAAGCAATTGGGTTTGGCTTTAAGCTGCCGGGTGAAACTTCAACTCGGCCGTAGGCCACTGCCACACGTGCGGCGGCTCGTTGGGCCATATTATCGCGTTAAATCGGGACTAGCGGATGCGAGTTGTATCGCCCCCTTGTAGGCATTCTTGAAGCGCACCCGAATTAACCAGAAAATCAACATAATCAGTGGGAGTACGGTGAGAATTAAATACAACGTTGTGCTGAACAGAGCCGGGGACAGGTGTTGGGCGAGACCTACTGCCGAAAGCAATCTCAATGGGCGGTTCGAAGGTCCCATGAAAAACGACCCCGAAGCGATGAACAGCCCAAAGCACATGCGCCAGAGATGCCGCGCGATGTGCGCTGATCCGCGAATACCGCCGCGCAGCAGCATGCGCACGTCCCCCGCGCCAGCCAGCAGCATCACGGAACCCATGAAGAAGGTCATTCCAACCGGGACTCCGTCTGGTGAAGGCGCTCCGCTACGCACAATTTTTATTCCGTTCATCCAGGCGAGGATCCCCAGCCCCAAAGGAATCAGGAGCAAAATCCAATCGAAACGATTGGTTTCCCCGTTTCTGCGCCTCGCGGTCAGCCATGCAGTTCCGATGAGATAAAAGGTTAGAATTCCACCGCCGATGTTGTTCGGTTGATGCCTCACGATGGCAAGGTACACTGCGAAGACGGCCATGGTGATCATGGATACGACAAAGACCTTTCCCGCCAGGGCATGGCGAGAGGAACCCTTCCGGACGGACAGCGCCACGGTCCCGGATAGCAACCCTACGGTCCCTCCGCAGATATGAGCGATCAGTGTGGGTGAATAGGACATGGTGCTTCCTGGAGAGTTATACGCGGAACCCAGTCCAAAAGTTGCATCCGAAAATTTCTATGCCAAAATGTCTCCGTGCCACGCGCAAAGACCCAGGCCAACGGCGAATACGCCCAAAGAGTTAACCGGGTCATCGACTATCTTCGCGGGAATCTGCATTGCCCGGTGAAGCTGGCTGAGCCTTGCGAATATTGCTTGCTTCTCGGAGTTTCACTTCCATGAGGGAAAATCTAAGTCAAAATCCTAAGCGGTTCGCAATTGGGAATGGCCCATCCTTTGCAAAAGCGCAAAGGATGGGCCACCCGCGGACAGGCAACAAGTCAAAGTAACTTCACGGCTTCCTATTTGCGAATAGCAAAGGCTCCTCCTGCAACAACAAAGAGGCCGCTGGAATAGATTCCTCAGGCCCCATCTTGTCACATGACACCATCCCAATTGGTCAGCGCTTGACGCAAGTACGCTAAACCAGTAAGTACTTATCCTTGGGGTGGCTGTTGCCCACAGTGACAGGTGTTCCCGTGTAACCAATCGTGCAAATAATCTTTGATGTCCCTGCCTCCGCATCCAGCGTGGGTTCATGCAGGTTTTGCAGAGTCACTTTCTTGATTTCGAGTTTTTTGGTCTTCAAGTTCATTGAAGCCTCCTTAGACCTATGACCAACAGGGGCCCATTTACAAGACGAATGTTAGTTGCGGACGCACAACTAGTCAAGGTACATCTCTAGCCACTAACTATCATCAGACTATGTTACCGACCTCTGGCGTGACCAGTTATCCGGTAAGTGTTACCATCTCAAACTATAAACGACAAAGTAGCACATGCAGCGAATGAATGGCTGCATTTGGCAGCGTCCCCACCCTTCAGCGGCTGAAGCCTGATTCTTTGCTGGTCCGGTTGCGGCACGACCGAGGTCGTGCCCTTCCCGGCCGTGATGGCTGCAAGGACAACAGGTTCCAGGCATCCGCACTTATCATCCGTTGCCATATGTTAGCTACTTACCACAGCATATTGTTTACCATAATTTAGTACGGTGGTAATCTTACGGCATAAGTGGAGGTTCACCATGTTACTCGCCAAGTGGTCACTGGTGTTATTTGCCAGCATGTTGCTTGTAACTGCCGCGGTTGCACAGCAGGCACAAGTTACTCCTAACCAACCCCAACAAACTCCAACTGCCAATACTGCTGAAGCTGTTCAGCCAACCTGTGCGGGCGTCGACACTGGCTTTAATACAGGAGCCATGCCATCGCGCGGCTTCGACGTCTTCAACGCGGAAAGATCGTTAGATTTTCCCAGCAATGGATTTAGAAGGGTGGGCACCGGCTCCGACAAGAACGCGCCTCCTCCCCTCAAGGTTTGTTGCGAAAAGGATAGCAAGTGCGCGGGCTGTCATGTATGCCCCGGCGAAGGGGTCTGGGATTGTAGCTCCTGCGTATGCTTACCCATTTAGCTTAGATAGCCTATTTACTAACTCTCCGGGCACGCGCTCGCAGCAGAGGGTGCGCCCTCTTCACTCCGACGCGGGTTTCACTACGCAGTCGTCGCATCTCAGGAACCTTAGTTGTTTCCATACTTGGACCAGTTCCTGGATGGAGCGAGCTGGAGGAAAAGTGCGGCTGTTGATGATGCGGCAGTCGCAGCTCGCTACATGGTCGCGCGACGATCTACATCCTAGTTTATTCCACGATTACAGAGATTCAAAGATTCCGACGGCCGTCGGCGCCTAATCCCACTTCCCGCGAAAGAGGCAAAAAGTGGTGCACCCCCCGCAGTGTGGCGCGCGAAATCTTCAAACTCTCTCACGCGTCATTTTTGCTTGACTGGTTGGCGGGGTGGGACTACAAAGGCGGCTTAGTAAGTACAACCTAAGAAAAGGAGAACGAACATGGGAGCACAACCGGCGCCAATATCCCCGCCGCTAAGCCGGGGATCGGAAATCGAATATAGAGCATTTGCCCGCCCTTTCGAAGGTGGTGGAGCGGTGCTGTGCCTGATCGCCACCTGCTACTACGGAACTCCTGGGTACACCATCTTCTTTCAGGGTGAACCGGGAACGAACGAGTTCGAGCTCCTGGAAACGGTTCCGGAGGGAATCGAGCCTCAGCTCGTAACGTACTACCTGGGAAGCTGGATCAGCGGGCAGCGGCTTGCCGATCCGCCGACTCACGTCGCGATCACGGATGCCAGCGGAACATACCGGGTTAAAGTGGAACACTGGAGTTAAATTGAATCGGTTCGAGAAGGTGGCGGAAAGCTCCCCAGATCGCTCCTCAGCTGGTGACTTAATACTGGGAAGCTGGACCAGCGGCCAGCGCCTGGTGAAGCCGCCAACTCACGTCGAGATTCGGGATGCGCACGGCGACCATCGCGTGCAGGTCGAGCCCTGGGATTAGGTTTGGTCGATGAATAAAAGGAGACGGCGAGCGCCGTCTCCCGATTTCCTAGTCGTAATTTTCCTGGACTTTTTTCCCTAGTTATTTTACTCGTCTTGATTTCTCCTCAGGGATTGAAGCTCGACCGATATTGAGCGCACTCTCTCGCCAGTACTGTCATCCTGAGCGGAATTTGTCTCGCGCGAAGCGCGAGGCAAAATGGAGTCGAAGGATCCCCGCACCCTTTGCGATGGTAGGGCCCTAGAAAGGCATTCGCACGATATTGAGAGCACTTAGAGAGATTTCCTGAGGCGGATCGGCAGTCGAGGAGCATAGGGGCCCCCTTCGGCAAGCTCAGGGCAGGCTTTCGACTGCGTAAAGTGCTTCGCTTCGCGAAGCACTTACTTCGCTCAGGGTGACACCCTTATGAGGTTTTCAGCAGACCCCGAGATGGTGATCGGTGGAAATCTTGTCAAGACCCTTCGCCTGAGTTTTGTGAACTAACTTATTGATTCGCTTTAAGAAATAAATGTGGAAGCTATGTCACTTTTAGGTTAACCGTGTGCTATAATAGATTATAGAGATCGAAAAACGGCGCAGCCTTCGGGCTTGCGCCGTTTGTGTTTTTGGCGGAGCCCACCAAGAACTAAAGCGGCGGATCGCTCCGCCGCACTCCAACAACAATTGGATTGATCCGAGCAATGGGAAAGAAGTGCGAGTATGAATATGGGTCCGAGCACGGTAAAGCGGTCGAACTATACGTTAAAACTCAAGCCTAGGTTAAAAACCGCAGAACGAGCCCACTTTCGGCTCGCCCAACAGAAACGCGCACCTGCAGCCGCCTTCGCCGGACTAACCTCCAAGCAGCGCGGCGAACTCGCCGAAATGATGTTCATGGTCAAAGCCAGCACCAAACGCCTGGTCGTGGCTAAACCCTACGGCGAAAGCCAGCGTTACGACTTCATCGTGGACTCCGGCAAATGTACCTGGCGCGTCCAGGTCAAATCCAGCTCCTCCACGCACTACCGCGCCTACACCGTCAACACCTACTGGAAGACCACCCGCAAGCATCTCCCGTACTCGCCCTCCAAAGTAGATTTCATCGCGGTCATGATCCTGGGAACCGATATCTGGTATCTCATTCCCGTCCGCGCCGTCGTCGGACGCCTTATGGTCCGCGTCTACCCCTTCGGCGGCGACCCCCGCGGCAGCCGCCGCTACGAAAAATACCGCGAAGCCTGGCACCTCCTCCAGCCCCAAAAACGCGCCTGCCGTCGGGGGCTTTGACTGTGTGGGACGGACACTCTTGTCCGTTGCCTTTGATCTTATCTTGATCTTGACGTCCATCTTGATTCCAACCGGGAAGGGCACGGCTTTAGCCGTGCCTCAACCCGTCGCCCAATTCAACCCGGCTTCAGCCGTTGAGCCAATTCGGCCCTCCGAAAAGGAATGTCATTCCGAATCGTGCGCTAAGCCCGGTGAGGAACCCAGACTGCATCCCGCCCGCGAGGCTGCGGACGGGACGCGGGTGCTGGCTAGTGATTGTCGTGATCTCGATGCTCATCGGGATGGGCGTGGCGCCAGTTCCAATATTGCGATTGCTCTCTTCGGTTTGACTTGGCGTACTCGTGGTGATCTCTGTGGTTTTCGACGAGAAATTGTCCCCAGGCGTGATTCTCGTTGTCATCCCAGTTGTGGTAGTCCTTGTGGTGCCGATCGTAGACGCGGACCTGAACGCCCGCGTCTTGCGGTGCGGGCATGGCCAGGGTAGATATTGGCGCGGCAATGGCAGCGGTGAGGAACAGGGAAGCGAGGTAATGGTGTGGTCGGTGCATGTGATCTCCAAAGTCGGATTGTCCGCGGTGGGAAATTGCGGCAGGTTTGAGTGTGCGCCGGGTGCCGACGGATTAATGTATCGTTTTGCTCACGCTTAGTTGGGTTTAATCGGGTCGCATGCCGGCCCCGGCGAGATGCGGATACTTGCTGGGTACTACAGCGCTCGTTTGCCATGGATCACAGCTGTGATGGTGACTTGGCGTGGTTCAACGGCGTAGATGATCCGGAAGCTGTAGGCAAGCAACTCGCGCGTGTTTTCATTGTCGAATTCCGGAACCTTGCGGCCGGATTTGGGGAAGCGTCCTAGGGTTCGGGTCGAGCGGACAATCGTTCTGACGACGGCCTTTGCATACGTCACGGAATCTAGAGCGATATAAGCTGCAATCGCTTCAACGTCGGCGAGGGCCCGCGGCGACCATACTACTCGGTAAGCCACTGGCTTAGCCGCTGCTCTATATCGTCCTGAGAGATTGTGCCTTGCTCTTTGGCGTCTTCCAAGCCGTGGCGCACTTTATCGAGGACATAGAGATGATATTGGATGTCCTCAAGGGAGCAGTTCTCGGGGAGTTTGTGCAGAAGGGATTCGACTTGTTGTTTGGCGGAGGACATTACCAAGTCAGGATAGCATGGCGACCGCAGAGCCTAGATCTCAGGGTGATGCTGGGCTACGCGGCAACCACACCGGATACTATCGCGCCGTAGAGTGTACGATGGCGGATTGTGACCTTGGCTTAATTCGTCCAGCGGCGCCGTTTCGGGAGGCAATACGAAGGTCATAGTCGTTCTGCAGGTTGAGCCAGAACTGGGCGGGCAAGCTGAAATACCTTCCGAGGCGGAGTGCGGTGTCAGCACTGATGGCGCGCTCTCCGCGCACCACCTCGTAGATGCCAGGGAAGTGCAGCGCCTTGGCGAGCGCATAGGCGCTGACGCCCATTGGTTCCATGAATTCGGTCTTGAGAATTTCCCCGGGATGGACGGCGAAGATTTTCTTTCTTGAGTTGGCCATCGGCTTGCTCCTGTATGGGTCCTGTGGACCCTAATTGAACGGCCCGTCGTCCTACTCCTAGTGATAATCCACGATCTCAACATCGAATGCATGGCCGTCCCGCCACATGAAGCACACGCGGTATTGATCGTTGATCCGAATGCTGTGCTGGCCCGCCCGATTTCCGCGGAGTGCCTCTAGATGATTGCCAGGTGGAACTTTCAGGTTGTCGAGTGCCACCGACGCGTTCAGGATCGCCAGTTTCTTGAAGGCCCGGAGGTGAAGATCAGGCGGCAGGCGGCGGCTCTTGCCGGTTTGCCACAGCCGTTCGGTTTCCGGGTCACGGAAACTCACGATCATAGTTTTATACTAACGCAGCGCGGTAGTACTGTAAAGCGTTAGTACGAGCGGGTAGTGGCTCAGCCTTTCTCTACATCGTCCTACGACATTGTGCCTGCTCCTTGGCGTCTTCCATGGCCCTATATTGCACGTCGTCTTTTTCTGGAGTAGGATTCAAGCCTCCCCAGGGATTACGCGCCCGCCATTACTCAATGGTTGAGGCGGCATCGGTTTTTGCAGGCCTCATCGCTAACACACCAATCGAAAGGTCAAGCCATGGAAGCGTCACCAGCTAAAGTGATTCAGTATTTTAACGGCGAAAAGCAGAATCTGATCCCTCTGTTTCAGCGCCCGTACACATGGAAAGAAATAAACTGGCGTACCCTTTGGGATGATGTAATGGTGCAGTACGATCAGGGGGACTCGTCAACCCACTTTCTGGGCGCAATTGTCTCGGTGCCCGCGCGCAGCGTTCCTGTTGGTGTCAGCAAATTTCTGATCATCGACGGCCAGCAGCGGTTGACGACGATCTCCCTCCTATTGTGTTCCCTCCGCGATTGCCTTGACGGCAACACGGCTGACCGCATTCAAGAGGTCTACCTGACAAACCGCTTTCGAGATCCAGAAGACACCCTGAAATTTGTGCCGACTCAGGCGGATCGAGACGTTTATCGTTCGATCACTCTGGACAGAAAAGCTCCCAAGAACAGTTCCCTGATGGCCGAGGCCTATCATTTCTTCACGACGCAACTCATGAAGGGCGTTGACCCAAACGGGGATAGCGTCGAACCTGCAAAGGTGTTGACAACGCTGGAACATTCCTTGCAAGTGGTGATGATCAACCTAGGCGATGCGGACGATCCTTACCTTATTTTTGAGAGCCTAAACTTTAAAGGCGAACCACTGACGCAAGCTGACTTAGTCCGAAACTATATTCTGATGCGATTTCGTCACTCGATTTCCGCGGGCGGAGAGCAAGAACGCGTGTATTCGCATTATTGGCGGCCCCTCGAGATTCAGCTGGGGGATACCCTCACTGAGTTCCTGCGCCACTATGCGATGAAAGATGGTGACAATATCAAACAAGGAGGCATTTATGCGGCGACGAAAGCTAGGTTTAAGAATATGGACACACCTGAGGAAGTCGAGTTGGAGGTAGGGCGGATGGAAGTATTCGGCGGATTCTATGCTCGTCTTATCAAACCGCAGTTGGAAACCCTGGACAGAATCCGCAGCAGGCTCGAGAACATCAAGGAACTTGAAGTAACCACTTCATATCCTCTCTTGTTGCGCCTCCTCGATGCCTTAAACATTGGTAGAGTAAATGAAGCGCAGTTAGAAAAGTGTCTCGCGATTATCGAGGCGTTTGTTGTGCGGAGAGCAGTCTGCGGCGTTCCGACCAACTCCCTGAATAAGCTGTTCTTGCAGTGGACGAGAAATTTCCCTGACGCCGACCATGCCGCATGGTTGCTGGAAACCATGTCCAGTGGCGGGGGCGGGCGGCGATTTCCCGCCGACACAGAATTTGCGGAGGCGTTCAAGAACCAACCCCAATACGGTCGCGGAGCCACGCGATTCGTCCTGTCCCATCTCGAACGCTCCTTCGAGCATAAAGAGGCCGTCGATCTAGCGACTGCAACGATCGAGCATGTGCTGCCGCAAACGCTGACAGATGAGTGGAGACAAACGCTGACAGATCATTGGCGAGTAGAACTGGGCTACAGGGCGGAATCGATACACACAAAGTATGTGGACACGTTCGGCAATCTAACCCTGACTGCATACAACGCGGAACTCGGCAACCTTCCATTCGCGGAAAAAAAGGAAAAACTCCAGAATACGCACATCGAACTGAACCGTTGGATTCTCGATCAATCAACCTGGGATGAGAGGCAGATCGAGGAAAGAGCAGAAACACTGTTGAACAAAGCGAAGATGATCTGGCCTGGCCCCACGACCGCTTGAAAACAGAGCTCAAAATTGAAAAGGAAGGACGAGAACGTCCGTCCCAGACGAGCTAGTCGATTCCAACGCTTTCGTTTTCGCATCCATCAAATTTCATCGGGCCAGGAGCATGTGAAGCCTTCGGTGGGCCATTTGCGGGTAACGTCGATGCCTATCTTGAGCCGTAGTGGGTGAGCCGGGAGGCGTAGTCCAGCGAGTCGACTGGGCCTAGCGTGAATTGGATGTCGCGCGCTCGGGGTCGATATGGTTGAAAGCTTTCAGTGCGACGTTAGCAGGACACTTACGCCGAAACCTGCTCCCGCGGATTTGCGAGCGGCACAACGCCTTTCTTGATCAAAACGCTCCGGTCATTTCCTGCGAGAATGCCGCGGAACAGATCGTAGACCTTGGTCTCGCTGGGATTAAAATATTCGCCGTGAACTTGAATGCCGTTTACCGAAGGATCGATCAAATCCGTGCAATCGACGTCCCACACGTTGTCCGGCACGGGGTAGGTATTATCGAGTCCGGCGCGGCCAAGGCGGCGCTTTCCGAAGTGTTTAAGCCCGGCCGAAGCGCCGAGCACATTGTCGCGTCCGGTATAAAGAGCGGTAATCCGGTAGGAGAGATTTGCCAGACCCTCGCCATCACCGTGAGAAACATTCTCGCCGCTGCGGAACAGGTCGTTGTCTACGTCGGCGGCAACCATGATGACCTCTTGCATCAGGCTTACCAGCAGGGGTTGGTTCTTGCGGGTCCACAGGGCATTCATGGCGTACTCCAACGCATAGTTGCCCATGCTATGGGCAATGATCGAAGTCTTCGCCCGGCAGGCATTATTGACGTTCTGAGTCGCTGCAACTTGCTTGCCCGACATCCAATCGTAGAGTTCCGAAAGAACATCGGTAAGATCATCCCCCGTCTTGCGGGCTGAGGAGCGGTCGGGAAGATAGCCGAGAAGCGATCCCTTTGAAGGCCAATCGAAGCAGACAACTTCGCCCAGAGAGTTGGGCCCATCAAAAAGCGTTCTGGCAATCGTATCGTAGCGCTGGATGGTGGCATTGAAGTCATCGTCATAGCCGTGAATAAAAAGCGTGAGATGCTTCTGATTTTCCGGCAGAGTCGTGAGCGGATCGGGAAACTTGTCGGCAACCGCTACCAGTGCATTACGAAAGCTGTTCAAGTCTTGCGTGGTCCAATTTGAACGGTCGGTGATGTCGGTGTTGGGTTTTGCCGCGGGATCTAGTGTCCAATAAGTCAGATCGTCGAGATCGCCGCCGAAAGACGGTTTGCCTTGGACAGTTACCTGATTTCGATTGGTAATAAGCCAGCGCATAGGCCAAGCCTCGAGGGGGACAGACTCTGTACGCCCGCACTTATATCACATGGAAACTTAAGTTAGGCCGATTTCTTTTCCAGGCAAGATTGCCAGACTGTAGATCGGCTCTCGTGACGCTTAGTGAGTTCGCGAATGACACTAACTATCGATTCCTAACTCCTTGGTGAGCGTTTTCCACTTGCTATCCACCAATGCCTTTGTCTTTGCGTCCATCACAATTTCATCGGGCCAGGGGCGGGTGAAGCCTTCGGTTGGCCATTTGCGGGTGGCGTCGATGCCCATTTTCGAGCCATAGTTGGCCAGACGGCTGGCGTGGTCTAGCGAATCGACTGGGCCGAGCGTGAATTGGATGTCGCGCTCGGGGTCGATGTGATTTAGGACTTTCAGAGTCACATCGGCGAGGTCTTGGACGTCCACGTCTTCATCGACGACGATGATGACTTTGGTGAACATGGCTTGTCCGAGCGACCAGATGGCGTTCATCACTTTGCGGGCCTGGCCGGGATAGGATTTGCGGATGGAGACGATCATCAGATTATGAAACACGCCTTCGATCGGTAAATTGATGTCGATCAATTCAGGGATGGTGAGGCGCATGAGGGGGAGGAATACGCGCTCGACGGCTTTGCCCATGTAGGCGTCTTCCATGGGCGGCTTGCCAACTATGGTGGTGGCGTAGATAGGATCCTTGCGGTGCGTGATGCATTGCACATGGAAGACGGGATAGAGATCTTCGAGGGAGTAGAAACCGGTGTGATCTCCGAAGGGGCCTTCGGTGCGGAGTTCGTCGAGGTTGACGTAGCCTTCGAGGACGATCTCGCTGGAGGCGGGGACTTCGAGGTCGACTGTCTCACACTTGACAAGTTCGACGGGAGCGGCGCGAAGGAAGCCGGCGATTAAGTATTCTTCGACGTCGGGTGGAGCGGGGACAATGGCGGAGAAAGTCACTGCAGGGTCGGTGCCGATGGCGACCGCGACTTCCATGCGGCCGGAGGGATTTTCTGCGAGGACCTGGCCGCCGGAGGTGCGGGCCATTAGATCGACTGCAGCATTCTTTCCAGTTTTCACGAGGTCAAAATCCCCATCCTGTCGCAAAGAACGCGACAAGGATGGGGCACCCGCTTCCGATGAGCTGCCGGCGTTTCTTAGAGCTTGACGAAAATGTTCGGCGGCTACTTTCTGCCTCTGCCAATGGGCGCCGGTGGTTTTGGCGTCGTAGACCTGGAGGCGGTACATGCCTAGATTGCGTTTCCCGGTTTTGGGGTCGCGGGTGGTGACGCAGGGGAGGGTGATGAAGCGGCCAGCATCTTGCGGCCAGCATTGCAGGATGGGGAAATCTAAGAGCGAGAAATTGTCGTGCTTGATTACTTCTTTGCAAGGACCGGTGGGGACGGTCTTGGGGAAAAACTTTCCCGCTTCGGTGAGGAGCGGGAGCATTTTTAATTTGTCGAGAAAACCCTGCGGGGATTTGACGTCGAGAAACATCTTGATGCGGCCGGCGAATTCGTCGAAGGAATTTACGCCGAGGGCGAGTTTCATGCGGGACTCGGAGCCGAACTGGTTGATCAGGAGCTGAGAGCCGGGGTGACCTTTGAGGTTTTGGAAGAGGAGGGCGGGGCCGCCGGGTTCGTGGAAATTCCGTCTCGCTTCGCTTGGCGGGACGGGCGAGGCGCCCGTCTCCACATGGGCCGTGGCGGCTCCCCGCAAGTGCATTTTGCTGACGCGGTCGGTGATTTCGGCGATTTCCAGGATGGGGTCGACTTCGGTTTGGATGCGTTTGAGTTCGCCGGCGCAGTCGAGGGCGGCGATCCATTGGCGGAGGTCGTCGAAGGGCAAAGGGGTCTCCTGGAACGGATGATTATACCGAGGTTAGGCTCAAAGCCCTTAACCGTGAAGATCGCGAAGAAAATGGCGTTTTAGAGTTTGCTGCGGAGCATCGTGATTACGTCGTCGGAGGTGATGACGCCCACGAGTTTGTTGTGCTGGTTAATCACGGGGAGGGTCATGAGGTTGTACTTGTCGAAGAGTTCGGCGACTTCGTTGTCGCTGGAAGCTTCGTGCGTGAAGACAAGAGGCTCCTGAAGTAGCGTAAGCAGAGGAGTTGAGGACGTGGCGATGACGAGCTTCGCAAGCGGAACGGCGCCGGCGAGGGTGCCGTGGGAGTCGACGAGATAGATGGTGCTGAGCGATTCGACGCCGCCTTCGAACTCGCGCAAGACGCCGATAGCGTTCTCGACGGTGGCGGCGACCGGGAGCGCGAGGAATTCGGTGGTCATGCGGCCAGCGGCGGTTTCTTCGCGATGCTCGAGGAGTTCGACAACCTCCTGGCTGGCCTCGGGCTCCATCTGAACGAGAATTTGCTCGGTGTGGTCCTGAGAAAGATCGGCGAGCAGGTCGGCGGCGGCGTCGGGATCCATTTCCTCGACGATGTCGGCGGCGCGTTCGGAGTCGAGCGATTCGACGATGGAGCGCTGAACTTTGGGGTCAACCTCTTCGAGGGTCTCGGCGGCGACGTCTTCGTCGAGAGTGCGGAATACGGCTTCGCGCTCGTCGGGAGCGAGGTCTTCGACGATGTCGGCGATGTCGGCGGGATGGAGCGTAGCCAAGCCTTCGTGAGAAATTTTTAGTTTGACGCGGCGCGCGGGGTCAGTCTCGATGAGATCGACAAAGCTCCAGGGAATCGTGCGTGGAGGAATCCGCTGGAGCAGGACGGCGAGAGCGGCACGCGGAGCCAAGCCGCGAAGAAGCCGACGGATTGCGCCGCGGGCTCCGATGTCCACGGATTGGACGCGGAGAATGGCGTGAGACCGTCCGGCCTCGACTTGAGAGTCGATTTGGAGGTCGACGTCGTTGACGCGGACAACCTTGCGTCCGTGAACGTCGATGACCTGCTGATCGAGCAAATCGCGTTCGAGCAGAAACAGGCCTTCGGAGCCGTTGGCGGCAGGCCAATCGGCGGACGGGGTCGAGGCGTGGATGCCAGCGTTGATGGTGGAGACGGCGGAAAAGGGAAGAATCCGGTTGCCGGATTTGGTTTTGACGATGAACGAGGCGATGCGGTCGCGGTCTTCCTGAGGGGCGAGAGTGACCTCGCGCACGCGGCCGGTTTCCGCGCCAGACGGGTCATAGACCGTGGCGCCGAGCAGTTCGGAAAGAGGCAGCGTGTTCATCCCGCGTAGAGAATAGCCGAGTTTTGTGGGAGAGAGAAATGATTTATGGAGATTAGTGGAAAAAAATTCGAAGGCAGTAGCTAGTGATCAGTTGCTCATCCGTGATGGAAGAGAAACATTGCCTTGTGAGGTCGAAAATGAGAGGTGCATTGAAGGGGAATTTATCTTGACTCTCGGAGGAAACGGACACAAAATGGGCGAAATTTGCCATGCCTCGCACCTGCCGTAATGCGGCGGTCTCTGCTGCGGGGAGGCAAAAGTATTTAGGAGGTTCGCTATGTCCTCGCGTACATCCGCCCAGTCGTCGTCAAAGTCACGCAAACTAACTCAACTGAATTCAAATACAGAGAAGAAACTCTTAGGATATGCCGCTCTAGCCGGCGCGAGCGGGGTAGGAATTCTTGCGCTTGTTCAGCCTGTGAGAGCTGAGGTTGTATTTACGCCAACGCATCAGATCATCAATTTGTTCAGTTCTCAGATTCTGCTAGATCTGAACGGTGACGGCATCGTGGATTTCTCGTTCCACTATCTCTCCAGCAACACCCTAATAAGCAGCTATGCCAAATTACGGGTTTTTGGTGGCACTGGTACAGTGCCCATCAATCAGATTTGGGGCGTTGGAGGACGGCACACCCTATCGGTGGCGTCGGCCTTGCCCCCCGGGGTTACGCTCGGGCCTAATGGGAGATTTGCCGCTAGCGACAACGGAAGGCTTATGGGAAGTGCCCAGTTTCGCGAGGGTTCGGGAACGGGTTATGGAGGTCCATGGGCCCCTGAGAGAAAGGATCGCTTCGTTGGCCTGAAGTTTGTAATCGATGGCCAGATCCACTTCGGCTGGGCGCGGTTCAATGTGCGGTTACGAACGCCTCGGAAGGGAGGCTTGGAGGCGGTGCTGACGGGCTATGCGTATGAGACCGATGTGAATGAGCCTATCAAGACGGGACAGACCTCAGGGCCGGAAAGCGCTGAGGTAACGCCGGGTACGCTGGGTCAGTTGGCGTTGGGAGCGGCAGGGCGGTAGCGTAGCGGAGAGGATTCCCTAAAGCATCGGTAGTTGAGAGGGTGGAGATCCTTCGACTGCGTGAGTGCTTCACTTCGTGCAGCACTCACTCCGCTCAGGATGACAAAACTAGGGATCTTTTTAGCAAGTCCCCTTAGGACCTGCAGCGGCGATCTTGGTTTTCCCTAGTTCTTTGTTTTTTCTAGTCTTGATTTTCTCCTCAAAGGCAGACGGCTGTGATGGAAAGCAGGTTCCTCACCGGGCG
Organism: uncultured Acidobacteriaceae bacterium; assembly: GCA_963771965.1. Taxonomy (GTDB): domain Bacteria; phylum Acidobacteriota; class Terriglobia; order Terriglobales; family Acidobacteriaceae; genus Sulfotelmatobacter. The sequence continues at coordinate 232,129 of CAVYVM010000009.1, read as the reverse complement.
TTCCGCCCGATTCGGAATGACAACAGTTTTGCATGCCCGGCCTATTCGGCGGGGCGGGCCGTCAGATCCAAACAGCGGCGGCAAAACATCCTGTTCAAGTCTGCTGCTCGATTCAAAGATTCCAGCGAATAATCACTTCAGGACGCGAGAGCGTCCCTTTTTGTGACTGCCGAAAGGGAACAGATATCGAATGCCGCCCGTATAATCAATTACCAAGTGCGGCTGATTCTGGACATCTTCGGGCAGACTTTGCGGACGCTATGGGGGCACAAACTGCGTTCGTTTCTCACCATTGTTTGGCATCGCCGACTAGAAAAGACACCACGCAGCCCTTCGGATCTGGCGTGCCCTTTCGCAGAAACATCTGGACCTTTCCAAGGTTCACGCTGGCAAACGTCGGCGGATCGCCCCAGGTGAAGGCTGTCGTAAAACCTAATTTTTCGTGTAGAACTCAAGGGCAGTAGCAATATCGCTCACAGCCAAGCCGGGGTGGACTTGCTCGCATTCGACGGGGGGCGGAACTGACTCGGCCATGGCATCCTCACTTGCGTTGCAAAATGCTGTGTCACGCACTGTCTCGGCTCGACGAGACATTAAAAAGAGGCGGCTATGAAGACGCTAGGAAGCATCAACCGGATTCTGTATCATGCAGCGCGCTATCTGTTGGGTTCGGTCATGCTGTATTACGCGATGGTCAAGATTCTGAATGTCCAGTTTCAGGTCTCCCCATTCACCTACACGCGGCCGCTCGACCAGGTCCCTGGACGGATGTTAGCGTGGGCCTATCTTGGTTACGCGCCCTGGTTTCAGCGTCTGCTGGGTATCGCGGAATTTGTTCCGGCGCTGCTGCTGTTCTTTCGCCGGACGGCCCGGTTCGGGGCGGTGCTGATGTTTCCTGTGCTGCTCCATGTCATGCTGGTTAACTTTGCGCTTGATCTCTGGCACGACACCAAGATCATCAGTTGCCAACTGCTTGGCCTCGACATTTATCTCCTCATCAATCAGTGGACCTATCTGCGGGAAACGCTGGCGAAGATCCTTGAAGCTCCATCTCCCGCGCGGCCTGTCTTTCGCTGGGCAGAGGCGGTCATTCCGTTGGTGGTTGTCATCGTTCTGTGCGTCAACCACTACTATGACTACGAACGCGATGCCCGACTGATCAGCGATTTCACCGGAACGCGGCAGATCAATGGAGCGGGAGCGTGGGCAGTCGAAGACCTTAGCATCGACGGAAGAAACGCGATGCCAGAGGGTCAGCGCGCCCGCCTCTACTTCGACGTTTGGCAGCACGTCTACTACTCCCGCAGCGAAATTGTGCCCTGCCCGCAAAGAGGCCCTCTGATCCCGAATCATTTGTCCGATAAGCGTGCTTACCGCGACGTGCTCGAATTCTGCTCCTACTTTGCAGAAGATCGCCAACCCGAGCGTGTGGAGAGTGAAGGGGTTTTTGACGCCGATCGTTCCCGGCACAGTTTTCAGCTAGACAATCTGAATCTTGGTGGATCGACCGGCGAGATCAACGGAACGTACTCGGTCAACGGTCAGAACCTGCAGATGTGGGGCACAAGGAACGGCGAGAAGATAGAAATCGTATTGAAGCGGCTCAACTGGGGGAAGATGTGGTGAGAGATCTACTCGGACAAAAACCGTTTTTTTAAGCCCCGGATGGATCGTTGATGTAATCAGGCCCTAGCACCACGTTGGAATTGCTGGCGCAGAGGGGAGTGGCGCCAACTGTCAAGGCCGGCAGATCTGTGTCGGACGCACTATTTCAGCTTGACGAAGAGCAAAAACGAAAATCGCTCAGATTCCCACTGTGACGGGAAATTGCACGACGGCCGCATCGCGCATGGTGCCTCCTCTAGGCAGCGCGTAGGTAAGCAGCATCATTGCCAGAGCAGTTAGCACTCCCGGGGCCAGTTTGCTTTTCCAGTTCATCGTGTGACCTCACCCTTTCCCTTGCCCGGACTTATCTTCTCGCAGGGGAGGGAGTATACGCCCGCAGAAGGCACATGAACAAGCTGCTGCCTACTCGATGCAGGGGAACTCGGACCATTCGCTCCCCGTATAATCATTTGGGATGCGGCTCATATTCGATATCTTCGGGCAGACTTTGCGGACGCTATGGGGGCACAAACTGCGTTCGTTTCTCACCATGTTTGGCATTGCCTGGGGAGTGTTTTCGCTGCTGCTGCTGGTCGGGCTGGGAGAAGGCTTCCGGTCGGGGAACAAGAAACAGTTCGACACGCTGGGCGAGAACGTGATGTTCGTCTGGTCGGGGCGGGCACCGGCGGTGCAGGGGAGTTTTACTGCACTGCGGCAGTACTACCTGACCTATCGCGATTACCAGGACATTTTGCGGGATTGCCCGAGCGTGGCTGCGGCAGCGCCGCTGGTTTCGCGGAACGATATCCGCGCGGTGAGCGATTTTTACCAGGCGAGCGGACAGATCAATGGGGTTCCGGCGATGTTGAATCAGATTCGCTACCTGCCGATCAATGAAGGACGCTGGCTGAACGACATGGATATCGCGCAGAAGCGGACGGTGATTGTGATTGGGGATGAGGCACGGCGGACGCTGTTTTCCGGGCGGCCAGCGGTGGGCAGCACGATCCTGCTGAATGGGGTGCGCTTTGAAGTGGTCGGAACTCTGCAGAGAATTGGGCACGGAGACAACAACGATCAGAACCTCAAGAGCTTTGTGCCGTACAGCACGATGCATGAATATTTTCCGCCGACGAATGTGGGGGAGGCGCAGGACGTGATTTCGCTGATCGAGTATCAGCCGAAGACGCGGGCCGTGCACGAGATGGCGCGGCAGGAAGTGCACAACGTGATTGGGCGGAATCACCAGTTCGATCCGACCGATCCGGATTCGTTTGACGAGTGGGATACGGTGAACACTGTCGACCAGATGGGAAAGATTTTTGACGCCATGAATGCGTTTCTGGGCAGCGTGGGGCTGGTGACGCTGGGGCTGGGAGCGATTGGAATTATCAATATTATGCTGGTCGCGGTGGCCGACCGTACGCGGGAGATTGGCTTGCGCAAGGCGCTGGGAGCGACGAATGCGAGCATCATGTTTCAGTTTTTTGTCGAGGGGGCATTTCTAACCCTGCTGAGTGGAGTGATCGGAATTGGTGGGGCGGCTGGACTGATGGCGATGTTGTCGAAGGTGTCGCTGGGGGATGGGTTCGATCCTCCGCGATTGGTGGCCTCGACGGCGGCGCTGGCGGTGGTGTCACTGGCGGTGGCGGGAGTGGTGGCGGGATTGTATCCAGCGAGAAGGGCTGCGGCGCTGCAGCCGGTGGAGGCGTTGCGGAAGGAGTAGGATCTCGTCCCGAGTTGCGAGTTAGTACCCAGTAGCCAGTACCCGGAAAACGCTCTGTGCAGGATTTACGTAGTTGTCCGGATGCGGATTCAAGATCTTCAACGCAGTGGGCAGGATAGATGGGTGGCCCTAAAAGCGTAAGAGCTAAAAGCTAAGAGCCAAGAGCCAAGAGCTAGAAGCTGACATATGCATAGAGATTTGTTGGGACAGGCGTTTGCGGCGATGCGACATGATCTGCGGAAGACGTTGCTCACCATGGCGGGGATGTCATGGGGGATTGCGACGGTGGTGTTGCTGCTGGCGTATGGGAACGGCTTTGGGCGCGCGATCGAAACGATCTTCCAGAGTTTTGGGGCGACGGCGGTAGGAATTTTTCCGGGACGAACCTCGCAGCAGGCGGGAGGAAATAAGGCGGGAGTGCAGGTCCGATTCACCAACGACGATATTGAGCTGCTGCGGAATAATGTGCCGCTGTGCAAGCACGTCGTGCGGATGTCAGTAAAGCAATCGTCGGTGCAGAATGGCAACCGGACTTTCACGATGCCGGTAAATGGACTGGATGCGGGGATCGGGGAGATCTGGAATCTGGAGATGGCGCAGGGGCGTTTTCTCGACGACGCGGATAATGCGCGGCACGGCCTAGTCGCGATAATTGGATCGGAAGCTCGGGATAAACTTTTTTCGGGTATGCCGTCGATGGGAGAGAACATCCGAATCGATGGCGTGGAGTTTCAGGTGGTGGGAGTTGTGAGCCCGCGAATGCAGGAAGGTGACGACGACGACAACCGCACCATCTATATCCCATACAACGCGATGAACGTGTTGAAGGACAATCATTATCTCGACGGAATCTGGATGGATTCGGTGGGGCTGGATCACGACAAACTGGACCAGACGGTGCGGGATACGCTGGCCGCAGCGCACAACTTCAAGGCGGACGATAAGCGGGCGCTGCATGTGTTCGATGCGCAGAAGCAGCTCTCGCAATTCGGGATCATCGAGATGGCGTTGAAGGGGCTGCTTGCGTTCATCGGAACCTTGACGTTGGGTATTGGCGGCGTGGGATTGATGAACATGATGCTGGTCACGGTCACGCAGCGGACGCGGGAAATTGGAGTGGAAAAGGCGCTGGGTGCGCGGCGGCGTGACATTCTGTTTCAGTTTCTGGCGGAGTCGATGGTGATTACCGCAGTCGGCGGGATGTTGGGAATTCTGTTGTCTTACATGGTATCGATTGGAGTGGGGCGGCTGACTTTTTATAGCGCGATGGCGAAACATGCGGAGGCGGCGGATATCCGGTTGATCGTCTCGCCGATGATTTTGCTGGTGGCGACCGGGATTCTTGCGGTGGTGGGCGTCGTGAGCGGCATGGTGCCGGCGATGCGGGCGGCGAAGCTGGATCCGATTGAGGCGCTGCGGTATGAGTAGAGAGTCGCGAGTACCTAGTACCTAGTACCCAGAAGCACCCGGGTCTGCATGACAACAACTTCTTCCGATGACATTTTGGATTTGATTTCGCCTAGGGCTGATTTGCGCGTGGCTTATGGTGGGGATGCGAATCAGTTTGTGGATTTGCGAACGCCCAAGGGGCAGGGGCCGTATCCGCTGGCGATTGCGATTCATGGAGGGTATTGGCGGGCGAAGTATGACTTGGGATACATGGGACATTTGTGCGCGGCGCTGACGGCGAAGGGGATTGCGACTGCGAATCTGGAATACCGGCGCGTGGGAAACGCGGGTGGAGGCTGGCCGGGAACGTTTGCGGATATTCGCGCGGGCTATCAGTTCTTGTTGCAGAAGGCGCGGCAGTATGAGTTCGATGGACAGCGAGTGGTGGCGCTGGGGCACTCGGCTGGGGGTCAGCTTGCACTTTGTTTAGCGGCGCATGAGAAGAGCGTGAAGGGTGTGGTTTCGCTGGCAGGCGTCGTGGATCTGCAGCAGGGTTATCAGCTGCATTTGAGCAACGATGCGGTGGCGGAGTTTTTGGGAGGGACGCCAGCGGAGGTGGGGGATCATTATCGGGAGGCCGATCCGATGAAGCTGGCGATTGGAGCGCGGCAGCGGCTGGTGCACGGCGCGGCGGATGATATTGTGCCGCCAGCGTTCAGTCGGGACTATGTTGTCGCAAAGCAGAAAATAAAAGAGGATGCGCGGTTGGTGGAGATTGCTCGAGCCGGACATTTTGAGGTGGTCGATCCGCGTGCGGGGGCTTGGAAGGAAGTGGAGAAGGTTGTGGTGGAAACTGCGGGCTAGACAGAGGCTTAAACACGGCGGAGCACTGGGGAAAATCTGGTATCGATGCAGTTTGGCTGACGCTCTGTGCCGGTTCAGCGGGAGATCCCTTCGACTTCGCTCAGGGCAGGCTCTTCGCTACGCCTGAAAAAACGGCTACGCTCAGGATGACAATCGGGAAAAGGCCGAACGCACCACTATCGGAAATCTCCTGGCTCCCAGCAATTCTGCGGATCGTGGCCGTGCGGACTACGCTACTTGCGAGCGCGACCGCTGGAGTGTTCGGGGTTGCCTCCGGGTTCGGGGAAGTCGGTGTCAGCATCTTTCAGGATGGGGTCCTGATCGCGGTGACCTAGTTGTTCTTCGAGGCCGAGGTTGCCGTCGTGGTGGTGCTCGTTTGTTTCGGTGGCGCCTTTGGTGCGGTCGGGATCGTTAGTGGAGATCTTGGTCATCGTTAACCTCTGATTCAAAGTTCAGTGGCATGGTTGCTAGGTTTAGTGTACGTAGCGAGAGAAAGCGTCGAGCTGCGCTCGACGGACGACCGAGGGCGGTCGTCCCCACATGAGTCTTCGCTGACATAAACCTCTCTACACATTGCATCATTACCTACAGATGAATCATTCACCGGGGCGGGAATTCGAGGCTACTCCTAGTTTGCGCAGGCGCTCGCGGGCTTGCAGGGCTTCCGGGGACTTTGGGTAGCGCTGGATCAGGTGGCGGAGTTCCTGCACGCCGTCATCCTGTTTGCCGAGTTCTATTAGCGAAAATCCTTTCTTCAGCTGCGCGGAAGCGACCTTAGTTCCGGTTGGAAAATTCTGCAAAACCTGATCATAGCTCTGCTCGGCCTGCTGATAATTGCCCTGGCGGAATTGAATCTCACCGAGATAGAAGTAGCAATTCCCGGCAAGATCGGTGTTGGGATAGAACTTTACGTAATCGGAAAATTCCTGGATAGCGAGATCGTTCTTGGCTCCGTTGTAGTCGCGCAGAGCGTTGTTATAGAGAACGTCGGGCGGAGGTGCGGAAGCCTGGGCCTGCTGCTTGGCAATGTCCGCGGCCTGATTGGCCTGCACGCTTTGCTGCTGGGCCTGCATGTCCTCAAGCTGCTTGCTGACTTTGGCGAGCCGGGCTTTGAGTTCGTCGAGCGTATCGTTGAGCGACTGCAGCTGGCCGGAGAGCTGATCGACGTGGGCGGAAGAATCTCCCTGCTGTTTTTGTAGCGCGGTTTGCAGGCTGGTGAGAGCGTTCGCGACTTTGTTGACCGTGTCGGTATTCTGCTCGACGAGATTCTTCATCACGCCCATGCGTTCGTCAAAGCTGCGCTGCATGGAGGTCATCTGCTGTTGCAGTTGCTGCACCTGAGTTTGCAGCTCGATCATTTCCTTGTTGACGCCCCATGCTGGAGCAGTGAGGCAAAGGGCTGAGAGCAGCGCGAGGGGGAGAGCAAAGCGTTGTAGTGTCATAGGCAAAAGATTCCTAGAGGCTATTTTAGATGGGTTTGGGGCGAAGTGGGTTGTGAAATGAGTTCGATGGAACATGAAGAGTTAAAGCGGGTTCATTGGGCTAGGGCTCACGGGGCGATCGTCGAGGAGTAGGCTGAGAAAAACTAGTCGAGCTTCGCTCGACCGGACGGCCGAGGGCGACCGTCCCCACATAAATATACTCGGGGCGGAAGTGTCTTCCGCCGCGAACGATCTAGGCCCCTACTCCCCTACTTTTGATACACGAAGTGGTCGCGGCGGTTTTGCTGCCAGCAGGCTTCGTTTTCTTCCATGCAGAACGGTTTTTCGTTGCCGGGTTCGTGTTTCGTAACGGAGTTTACTTCGTTGTATTGTGAACGCGAATTTATGCAAAACTCCCGTGCAACTCAGTCCAGAAGTGGGCTGGATCCTAAAGGTCAATAAGGAAGGAAATCAGTATGAAGCATCTACGTTTATCGGCCGCAATGGGTCTTGCCGTTGTATTGGGTCTTGGATGGTTTGTCCTGTCCCCGCAGAGGGCCAGAGCGAATTTTCAGGGCGTTGGCACAGGCTCTTACCTAACTAACATTACCGATGCCAGCACGGGGGCATTCTCATCCCGCTCCGTGATTACGTTGCATAGCGACCACACCCTCACAGCGATTGATTCGGGCCAGGAAGCAAGCAGCCCTACCTTCAGTTCACAGCAAGGTACATGGACGCAGGGATATAACGGTAGCGTAAGAGCCAGCACACTCGACTTTTCCTTTCAGTCCCCCCAAACCATTGCTCGCGTGGACTATGTGATCAACGCGGCTTCTGGAGGGGGGAACATTAGCGGCACCCTCACACTCACCATTTTCCCAATCAATGGAAATCCTTTCGGAGGCGGCGGCACAGTCGTCGGCAACTTCAACTTTACCGGTCAAAGCGTGCCGGTGGAATAGCAGGCGCCACCCCACATCATGCACAGAACTGGCGCGTGCCGGGATACCGGCTGCCTGCGCGCCCGTCGGTTAACGAAGGCGCAAGAACTCTAAATCAAGATACGTTCTTGCGCCTTCAAACTAAGCCGTCCGTCGCGGAATGCGCAGCGAAACAGAATTCCAGTGGGCTGCGCCGACTGTTTTTGTCCCATCAGAAAGGAGATTCCATGAGTCAAGTAATCAGATTGTTCAGAGGCATATTGCCTGTCGTCGCCCTATCGGTCCTGCTGCTGGCAAACATTCCTGTGCAGGCCCAACGGGGGAACATCACGTTCACGCAAATCAATGTACCCGGTAGCGCCAGCACCGAGCTGGACGGTATCAACAACCGGGGAGAAATTGCAGGCTACTTTGTGGACCAGTCGGGCAAGCAGCATGGCGTGATTGACCAGAACGGCGTCTTTACCCAGCTTGACTTTCCCGGCGCCACCGGCACTAAAACCGTGGGCATCAACGATCTCGGGGACCTGGTGGGCGTCTTTACCGACTCTTCCGGGGTCCAGCATGGACTGTTTCGTGAATTCGGCAAGTTTACTCAGCTGGATTTTCCGGGGGCTATCGCTACCCAGGCGCTGGGCATTAACGATGAGCGCCAGATTGTAGGCAGCTTCACCGATGCTTCGGGACATATCCATTCCTTCCTGGAAAGCTTTGGGGTTTTCACTCAATTCGACTTTCCCGGAGGCACAAACACAATCTCCTACGGCATCAACGATTACGGCGAGATCGCAGGGTCTTTTGTGGATGCGACGGGGATACAACATGCCTTCCGCAAACAAGGCGGGACCTTTACTGAAATCAACCCGCCGGGGTCCGTCACCTCGGTTGTTTTTGGACTGAATCTGTTGGGAAACCTTGTGGGCAGCTTCACCGATGCCGCCGGAAATGGCCATGGCTTCTTCGATCAGGCCGGCAGCTTTCTTCGGGTGGACTTTCCCGGAGCCGCCTCCACCGATGCCAACGGAGTCAACGCGCTCGGGTTTTTCGTCGGCGACTTCTTCGACGCTTCGGGCGTGGAGCATGGATATATCGCGGTAAGATGAGGGCCAATAATGGGACGCACTGTGGATGGACTCTTATGCACAGGCGTCCCATGTTCGAGGTTTTCATACCTGCCGAAGCAATGTTACGCGCAATCTTATGCCGCTCGCATGGGACACCGCTGACGCGATGCCCCATGCGAGTAAAGAGAGGCTACTTCTGATACACGAAGTGGCCGCGGCGGTTTTGCTGCCAGCATGCTTCGTTTTCTTCCATGCAGAACGGTTTTTCTTTGCCGTAGCTGATGGTCTTGACGCGGCTAGCGCTGACTCCCGCGGAGACCAGGGCAGTTTTCACGGCGCTGGCGCGCTGGTCGCCGAGGGCCAGGTTGTATTCGGTTGAGCCACGGCTGTCGCAGTGGCCTTCCACCGTGAAGTTGATGCCAGGATGCTGACTGAGGAAACCAGCATCTGCCTGAATAGCGGCCTGCTGGTCACCGCGAACGGCAGACTGGTCATAGTCGAAATAAACATCCTTGATGGTCTGGCCAAACAGGTCTTCGTCGGTAAGCGAAGAAGTAGGTGGCGGCGGCGCCGGCGCGGGGGTTACGGTGAGGCGCGTGGTGGCGTCCTGCGTGCCACCGGGGCCTTTGGCCACGAGGTGATAGGTGATGGAATCGGTGGGAGTAACCTGCTGCGATCCGCTGGGCTTCACCGCGCCGATACCGTCGATAGAGACGTCGGTGGCATTGGAGGTCTGCCAAGTCAGCGTGGAGGACTGTCCGGGCTGAATCGTATCCGGGCTAACGGAGATGGAGGCGGTGGTCGAGGCCGGCGGCGGGGGCGGCGGTGGTGGGGGTGGAACCGCTTTCTTTTTGCAAGCGCCGACCATAAGGAGGGCGGCAAAAACCAGGGCGGTTGAGAATACCTTTAAAGATTGACGCTTCATGTTGCTCCTCTTCACGTTGAATCCTCCTGCGAACCCAGGAATTCTTTTTTCCAATTCAAACTTCGAGTTTTTAATCCCAGGTTCAAACGAAGTGTTTTATTTCCAACTCCAGTTTGGTTGCGAGTTACGTCCTGTAAAAGTCAGTTGATGGAGCTTGGTGCCATCGGCCAGCATCTCCCATATTTCTTCTTTACCGGAGCGGCTCGACTGGAAGACGACATGTCGGCCGTCGGGCGACCACGAGGGAAAGTCATTGCGTCCGCCGTCGTGGGTAAGCTGCACCCATTGTTTGCTGGCGATATCCATCAGATAAATGTCGGAGGAGCCGGGCTCGCCGGGACCATACTTGCGCGTCCAGGCCAGCGTTAGGAATTGGCCGTTGGGCGACCAGTTGGGCGAGACGGCGTATCCCTGGTCGGTCATGCGCTGCTGGTTGGTGCCGTCGGCTTCCATGGTATAGACCTGAGGCAGACCCGTGCTGCCGCTGACGAAAGCAATTTGCGATCCCGTCTTGCGGTTCCAGACGGGCGAAACGTCGGGGCCGCGGCCGGCGGTCATGGCATGAAGTCCGCCGCCAGCAGAATCGCTCAAGTAGATTTCAGAGTGCCCGCCACGCGAAGAAGAAAACGCGAGACGCGCGCCGTCGGGCGACCACGCGGGAGAAAGATTGGTGCCGCCGAAGTGCGGGAAGCTGACGAGGCGGTTGAGATCCATGGAATACATGAGGATGTCCCAGCCGGATTTCGTCAGGGAACTGAAGGCGACGCGCGACCCATCGGGCGAGACGCGGGGCGAAAGAGAAATTGTATTTTGGTGCGTGAGTTGATGCTGATTGGAGCCGTCATAATCCATCATCCAGATTTCTTTGCGGCCGCTGCGATCGCTGACGAAAAAGATTTTGCTTTCGGCGATGCCCTGGATGCCGCCGCCGAGGCGGAAGATGATTTCGTCGGCGAACTTGTGGGCGATGAGGCGCGCACCTTCGTCGGTGGCAACGTCAGAGTATTGCTTGCCGAGAACCTGCGGTGAAGCCGTGTTCTTCACGTCGTAAAGCCAGCCCTGAACCGTGACCTTGCCGGAGGCTACGCCGAGGTTGCCGAAGGCCAGCATCGCGGCGTTGGGCGGCGGAGAGTTCCAGATTCCGAAGGTGACTTCGGCGGGAAGGCCGGGCGCCTGCAGCGGATAGAAACTCTTCGAGACAAGTTCGAGAACGCCGGAGTTGTCTAGGTCTCCCCAGAAAGTGTCGTTGAACGTTTTGAGCAAGGCCGTGTTTTGCGGGTCGGTGTTCGACGGCTTGAAGTCCGGGACGGCGAGGCGGACTTTCTCTACTCCGAGGCCGGACCCGGTGCGAACCCAGTCCTGAGCGAGGGCGGGCATCGCGGAAAGCGCAAGGAGGATGACAACGCAGATAAGGGGGAGATTCTTTGCGCGTTTGCTGTTAGAGCTATCGTCCATCCGAGTGAAGCTGGTGCGGGAAACGGAGCAAAAAGATACTCCGTACGACAATATCGTATTCCGATACGTTCTCATTGGCAAGTTATTGATCATCATTTCACGAAAAGGCAAATTTAAGAATAATCAGACGGATGCCGCCATGTTTTCTGGTTGTGTTTCGGGTTAAGAAAATCTTCCGGTGGTGCCGCAATTTGGCTGGCGCGCGATGCCAGTGAAGTTGGAGATCCTTCGCTTCGCATGAAGAACGGCTTCGCTCAGGATGACAAACGCTTGGGATGGACGCCGCATGACAAACGCTCGGGAGCGTATGCGCGTCGCACCGAAAATGCCAGCGCACGAATTTATTTTCTGCTGTAATCAAACCAATACTCGACGGAAATCTTGTTGCCGCTATAGTCGGGGGGCAGCGGGCCGAAGGTGTCGATGCGCTGCAGGGCGCGCGTGGCTGAGACATCGAGCGATGGGACTCCGCTCGATTGCTCGACCCGCACATTGAAAGGATGACCGTCGCGGGCAACGTCGAAGGTGATGTAAACGCGCTCCGCCGTGCTGATCCGCGGATCGACTTCGTATTTCAGCCAGTTCTCCGAAACTTTTCGCTGGATGATCTGAACGTACCATCCATACCTCGTGCCGAAATCTCCACCACCACCGGTCACGCCGAAGCCGCCCTTGGCGCCCCCGGCATCGAAGGTGCCATAGGGTCCGCTCACGGGCCCACCTTCGCCGAAGGCGACCTGATTGGTTTCCTGCTCGGGTGCCGGTTGAGGCTTGGCTTTGCTGGGAGTGGGAGGCTTTTTCGGTTTAACCTTGGAATTTTTGCCTTGAATCTCGATGGCGTCGGGCTCTTTTTCTTCAACCTTTGGTTCGGACTTGGTGATGCCCTTCGATTCATTGGCCAGAACGCTCTGCTGGGGTGCAGGTGTGGCGGGCAAGGGAACCGTGCTAACCAGAGTGACGCCCATGGCCGATCCGCCGCCGCCGGATCCCCAGCCTGATCCGGAGGGTCCGTTGAAAAACCGCGCGTAAAACACGATCAGCAGAGTAATGGTGATGTGAAAACCGGCGGACCAGGAAAGAGCGCGCGGCCAACTATCGTGTTCGAAAAAAATCTCAGCGTTTGCCATTTTCTTGCCGGTTTTCTTCGAGGGGCTGAGTGACGATGCTCACGTTGGTGATGCCCGATTGCTTCACCGCGTCCATGACGGTGGCGAAGGCGCCGAAGGGAACGTTCTCATCGGCGCGGATAAAAATGGATTGATTGCGGGGGTCGCGAATCTTCTGCCGCAGCTTGGCTGCGATCTGATTGATGTTGATGGCGTCGTTGCCGAGAAAGACGCGCTGATCTTTATTAATGGTAATGACCGTGCGTTCTTCGGTGATTTCCTTAACGGTGCGGGTCTTGGGGACGCTGACTTCGATGCCGGACTGCAGAATTGGCGCAGTCACCATAAAGATGATGAGCAGAACGAGGACGACATCGACCAGCGGAGTGATGTTGATATCCGCGAGGGCGGTTTGAGTGCGGCCATTGGACGAAGTGAAGGCCACTAGCGCCGAACCTCGGCTGGGAACGTGGGCGCGGGCTGCGGCTGGATGTGCTCGATGGCGTTGAGGACTTCGAGGGTGAAATCGTCGCCGCGCGCAGCGAAGGTGCGAATCGAATTGCCGATCAGGTTATAGGCGATGACGGCGGGAATGGCGGCGGCGAGTCCGGCGGCGGTCGTGATCAGCGCTTCGGAAATTCCGGGGGCGACGGCGCGAAGAGTTGCTCCGCCGGCGGTGCCGAGCCCGTGGAACGCGTCGATGATGCCCCAGACCGTGCCGAAAAGGCCGATGAACGGCGTGACTGCGGCGGTAATGGCAAGCCAGGGGACGTTACGCTCGAGGCGCGTGATCTCTTCCGAGGCGCCGATCTGCATCCCGCGCTGCACCGCGACGAGACTGCGAAGCGATGCGGCCGGCGTGGAAAGTTGGCGCTTGTACTCCTGAAATCCGCCTTCGAAGACTCCGACCAGCGGGCTGGGACGGAATTGATCGGCGACGGTGGCAATATCCTGCAGGCGCTGAGCTTTGCGGAAGGCGCGCAGGAATCGTCCGCTTTGCAGGCGGGCGCGGCGGAGCAGGCTCCATTTCGTGAGAATGATGGCCCACGAAATGAGGCTGAATGCGAGCAAAGTGATCAGGACGAATTTGGCGACCGCACCCGTGCTGGAAACGAGATCGAGAATTTCGCCGCCGATAAAAAATGCGAGCAGAGAGGGAAGTTGCATTATGGTTAGGAAAATTCCTTTCTCGAATTATAGATGATGCGGGAGTTGCGGCCTTCGGGGGCGTATCTGAAGCATAACGAGCGAAGAGCCAATAAAATCACTAGCTCTACAGAGGCATTGCCCTAGGAAAAAGCGCGTCTCTAGAAAATCACTTGGTCGGTTGACCCGGTTTTCGGGCACATCCTGGCTCCCGGCAGAACAGCAGGTTCCTCACCGGGCGTTCCGCCCGATTCGGAATGACATCGGTTTAGTATTCCGCACGGATTTTGCCGAAACATTACTATTGGGGATATTTCGCGCAGTTGCAGCGTGTGATCGTCGATACTGAAATTCCTCTACTGACTCCCTAAAACTCTTGTCATTCCGAATCGGGCGGAACGCCCGGTGAGGAACCTGCTGTTCCATCCTCATCGTCATCGTCAAACTAATTTTGACCGCTATACCTATGTCGCGGGAGTGGCATCCAAGGGTGACGAGAATTGGAGAATCAAGAATTCTCGCCGGAGGGAAGAACTTATGGCGCAACATGGAATGCTAAGGGAATACCGCTTTACGGAAGCCGCCGAGGATATTCGCGGGTCGAAATTGTATGGCCTGAAGGACGAGAAGCTGGGCAAGATTGACGACGTAATTTTCGATCACAACACGGGAATCATTCTCTACGTTGTGGTCGATACGGGCTGGCTCACGACCAAGAAATTTATCGTTCCGGTCGACCGGCTCCGGGCCTCCGCCGAGCACGAGGGCGATTTTTCGGTCGATTTGACCAAGGCCCAGGTCGAAAATTTTCCTCCCTATGAAGAGAAGGATCTGGAATCGGATGAGCAGTGGGCCGATTATGAGGGAAAGTACCGGTCGAAGTGGGACACGGGTCCGGTGATGCATCGCGAGGGAACGGACCGGAACATTACTCCGACGACGCAGCGGATGCCGGGGAATTCGCCTTCGGCGCGGGCTGCGGATGCGGCGGCGTCGATCGAGGATACTGAGTTCATCCAAATGAAAAGCGTGGACACAAAAGGCACGGAAGATACGGGCGCGTTCACCACCGGCGGGTTTGCTGCCAGCACGGACTCGGTGGAAATCAGCAGCGGGGCGATGGGGATTGGGCCACGCTGGGATACGTTCCAGAACCGGTTGCGGGAGCGGCGTAAAGAGGTGATCACTTCGGGCTCGACGCCGGAAAGCGCGGATCGGTACAGGAAAGCGAGTTAAGGGGAGATTCTCCGGGGACTAAAGTTCCTGAGAGTTTCGAGCTTACGCGGCCCGAAAGGGCCGCTCTTCTACGAAAACAAGCTACGGCTGCGGCCGTGGCTTTTGTTTGGTCCACGAATTAAGCACCAATAGACACATCCTCTTCTTCTGATTCATGCTATGCTGCGCCAAAGTTCCGAGCATTTGAATTATCGCTATTCATAAGGAGTGGCAGTGCTGGTTGAACTGCGGTTAGAGAACTACGCGGTGATCGACAACGCGGCGGTCGAGTTCGCCCCGGGGTTGAACCTGCTTACGGGAGAGACGGGCGCCGGCAAGTCGATTCTGATCGATGCGCTGGCGTTGTTGCTGGGCGATAAAGCGTCGAGCGATGTGATTCGCTCGGGCGCGGAGCGGGCGGTGGTGGCTGGGGTGTTTGAGTGTGAGGGCAAGGCTGAGAGTTTGATCGAGCAGGTGCTCGAGAATAACGGGTTGGATGGCGCGGAAGATGGCTCGCTGATTGTGCGCCGCGAGATTGCGGCGGGAGGCAAGGGGCGGGTGTTTGTGAACAATCAGCCGGCCACGGTTGCGGTGTTGAGGCAATTTGCGCCGCATCTGGCGACGATCCATGCGCAGAACGAATCGATTCTCCTATTCGATGGTCCGGCGCGGCTGGGGTTGTTGGACCGTTTTGCAGGAAGCGAGATTGAGCCGCTGGCGGCTGCTTATGAAGTGTGGAAAAAAACGCGCGCGCGCATTGAAGAGTTGGAACAGGGCGAGCAGGACCGGCTGCGGTTGGTGGATTTGTGGATATTTCAAAAACGCGAAATCGAAGAGGCCAAGCTGCAAGCGGGCGAAGACGAGCGCCTGGAGACCGAGAAGCGGGTGCTGGCGAACGCCGAGAAGATTTACAACGCGGCGATGCTGGCCTTTGACTTGTTATATGAGGGTGATGCATCGACATCTTCTTCGCTGCGAGCGGCGCAGAAGCAGGTTGAAGAGCTGGCGCGTTATGAGCCGAAGTTCCAGGAGGCGCTGGGAGCGCTGGAGACTGCGCGAATCAGCGTAGAAGATGTGGGAGCGACGGTCCGCGATTACGCGGGCGGAATTCATGCTTCGCCTGAGCATCTGGCGGAGGTGGAAGACCGGCTGGCGCTGCTCGACCGATTGAAGCGAAAGTATGGTCCAAGCCTGGACGATATGATTCAGTTCGGAGCGGACGTTGGGCGCAAGCTTTCGGAGGTCGAGAATAAAGATGAGATTCTCCGCGAACTGCGAGCGGAGTTGGCAAAAGCGGGAGCGCAATATTTGCGCGAGGCGCGAGCGCTCTCCGAAAGGCGACAGGAAGCGGCGCGGAAGTTGGAGAAGCTGGTGGAGGCCGAGATCAACGATCTCGCGATGAAGTCTGTATTCCGGATTGAGGTGACGGCGAGCGATCAGGAAGGGAACTGGACGGGGACGGGAATCGACGAGGTGATTTATAAGATTGTGACGAATCCCGGCGAACCGATGCGGCAGTTGGAGCACATCGCGTCAGGAGGAGAATTGTCGCGGGTGATGCTGGCGCTGAAGGTGAGCGTGGAGATGGGCGGGCGCGCGGGTTCGGAGAAGAAACGCGAGAGCAGTGGCGCGGCTCCCACCCTCCCGCAAAAAACGCGGGAAGGATGGGGCACCCTCAATCCTGGAAAGGCCCTTCGCAAAGGACGCGCGCGAGCCCAGCGGACCATGGTTTTCGACGAAATCGATACCGGCATTGGCGGACGGGCGGCCGAGGCAGTGGGAAAAAAGTTGAAGATGCTGGCGCGATCGAACCAGGTATTGTGCGTGACCCACCTGCCGCAGATTGCGACGTTTGCCGATCATCATTATGTGATCGAGAAAAAGGCGTGGGGTGGCAGGACGCGGACGAGTATCCGTGTAGTCGAGGGCGAAGAGCGCACCGAAGAGGTGGCGCGCATGCTTAGCGGCGCGAAGCTTACTGACACTTCGCGAAAACATGCCGAGCAGATGATCAAAGCCAACGGGTAGTAGGTCCCGCTCTGCGCTAGCCGTAACTGGCGCACGGCGAGTAGGTGATGGAACCGCATTTGGTCCACGAACTTCCCGTCCAGCGCTGGCAGCGGATGGCGATTTGTGCACCAGGATACGAGTTCGACAAGCTCACGCACATGCCGGTCACAATGTTTTGCGCGTAGTCGGGAGTGCCCTGGAATTCTTGCTGCGTAAGTTGAGCGAAGAAGGGCGAGGTCTGATACGCGTCCACGAAAAACCAGCTGGTTTGGGGCGATTCGTATTCGCTCTCCGATTCCAGTTCGTATTCCAGTTCTGACAGGATGCCGTCTAACACAGCCGTGTTGCGACTCATGGAATTTTCCTCCGGGCTGAGGTTTCCGATATCTAGGAAAAGAGGATATCGGACCAGTACTTTGAAAAACAGTCGCACGATTGAGGGTCGCATGAACGGGGTAGTCGAATGGACGGAACGGGAATGGCAGTCGGGAATAAAGAGAAAGCCTTGACGAGAACCATCTGGTTAGCTAAGCTTAGTTAGCTAAGATAATTATCGAAACATGGAAACCATCACCATCCACAAGGCGAAAACTCAGCTTTCCAAACTGATTGAAAAGGCCTGCCGAGGCGAGGAGATCGTGATCGCCCGCGGGAAAACGCCAGTGGTTCGATTGGTTGCCATTGAGGACAAGCGCGGGAATCGCAAACCCGGCGCATGGAAGGGCAAGATAAAGATTGGGCCTGAGTTTTTTGAGCCGTTGCCTCCGGAGGAACTGGAAGGCTGGGAGTAACCGACCTTGCGTTTCCTGCTTGATACGCACACGTTGATTTGGTGGATGACTACCGACGCGCATCTTTCCAAGGCCGCGCGCCTGCTGATCGAACAAAAAGAAAATTTCTCCCTGGTCAGCGCCGTTTCCGCGTGGGAAATCGCGACGAAAGTTCGCCTCGGGAGGTTGCCTGCGGCGGCGGACCTCGTCCAGAATTTCGTTGCAGATTTGGAGCGGGAAAGAATCGAAATTCTTCCCGTAGACGCAGAGCATGGAATCCGTGCGGGCTTGCTTCCCGGTCCGCACAAAGATCCTTTCGACCGAATGCTGATTGCTCAGGCTCTCGCTCAGGATGTGCCGATCATCAGCAATGACCGAGGGCTGGATGGATACGGAGTAAGACGGTTGTGGTAGATGCACAACAAAGCACCTCTCCGATCAGCCTCGAAATGCGACAGCTCGCTGCTAATCCCCGCCGATTCTGTTGTTTACGTTGACCCAGCGCGCGCTTTCGCGTACTTTTTCGGTATAATCACAATGGTACTCGTGTACCTAGGCGGTACTGTTTTGGGCTAGAATTTTGCATCTTAATGGGTCTGGGCCAGATCATCTCAGGAACAACACAGGAGCTTTGAGGGTGCCAAACAGCCGGGGTAAGACTTTGCTTTTGCTGAAGCCGCGGGGATTCTGCGCCGGGGTGGTGCGGGCCATTGACGTGGTGCGTATCGCGCTTGAGGCTTTCGGCCCGCCGATTTACGTGCGCAAGGAGATCGTTCACAACAGTTTTGTGGTGGATGAATTGCGCGGCAAGGGCGCCATTTTTGTCGACAGCGAAGACGAAGTTCCTAACGGCGAACGGGTAATCTACAGCGCGCACGGGGTTTCCCCCGAGGTGCGGGAGCACAGTGCTAGGCGCGGGTTGCGGGTGATCGATGCGACCTGCCCGCTTGTGACCAAAGTGCACGTGGAGGCGGTGAAGTTTGCCAAAGAAGGTTATTCGCTGATCCTCATCGGCCATCACGATCACGACGAGGTGATCGGGACCCTGGGCGAAGCTCCGCTGGTGACTCAAGTGGTTGGGAACCCGGACCAGGTGCAATCGCTGAGCGTGCCGGACCCGAATCGAGTGGCGTATCTGACGCAGACCACGCTGAGCCTCGATGAGACCAAGGACATTATCGCGGCGCTGAAGAAAAAATTCCCCAACATCAAAGGGCCGGCCGCGCAGGATATTTGTTATGCCACGGAGAACCGGCAGGTTGCGGTGAAGCAGGTCGCCTCGAATTCCGATTTGCTACTGGTGGTGGGTTCGGAGAACAGCTCGAATTCCAATCGTCTGGTGGAAGTGGCGCGGAACCTGGGCACTAACGCGCACTTGATCGATAGCTACAAAGACATTGAAGCGGAGTGGCTGATCGATGTGAAGACGATCGCGCTGACTGCCGGAGCTTCGGCGCCTGAGTGTTTGGTGGAAGAGACGATGAAGTTTTTGGCTACAAAGGGTTTCGACAACGTGGAGGAACTGGAAGTGATGCCGGAAAACGTCCGCTTCGGGTTGCCGCCGGAGATTGTCGAAGCAATCGCCGCGGCTCCCGCAACGGTTACGGTGGACTAACGGAGCCACACACAAATATATGGATACAAACTCCCCTGAATCCCATATAGCTTCCGAACCTCAACTTCGCTTTGGCAAGATCGATGGATTAACCAGCCGCGTGGGCGCTGCGATGGACGCCGCCCGCAAACTTCTCTTCTCGACTCAGCACGAGCAGGGCTACTGGTGCGGAGAACTGGAAGCCGACACCACGCTCGAATCCGACTACATTCTGCTGCACACGCTGCTGGGGACGGGCGACGCCGAGCGTTTCCGCAAGGCGGCAAACTGGATTATTCAGCATCAGAACGAGGATGGCGGATGGAGCATCTACGCTGCAGGTCCGTCGAACATCAGCGCCTCGGTGAAGGCGTATTTCGGACTTAAGCTGGCAGGCTACACGGCGGATCACCCCGTGCTGCAGCGCGCGCGCAAGAAGATTCTCGAACTGGGCGGAGTGACGGAAGTTAATACATTCACCAAGATCTATCTTTGTTTTTTTGGGCAGTACGACTACGATGCGGTGCCGGCAATTCCCCCCGAGATCGTGCTGTTTCCTAAGTGGTTCTGGTTTAACATCTACGAAATTTCGTCGTGGTCCCGGGCCATTCTGGTGCCGCTTTCCATCTGCTACGCCAAGAAGCCGTTCAAGAAAATCCCGCGCGAAATGGGAGTGGAAGAGTTATTCGTCGGCGGAATGTCGAAGTCGCGCATGCATCTACGCTGGTCGAAGAAGCTGGTCTCCTGGCGGAACTTCTTTCTTTGCCTGGATCGCATGACGCACTGGTTTGAGCGCGTGCACATTCGGCCGTTACGTTCGGTCGCTCTGAAGAGCGCGGAAAAGTGGATGCTGGAACGCTTCGAGATGAGCGACGGCCTGGGTGCAATTTATCCCTCGATGATGAACGCGATCATCGCGCTGCGCTGCCAGGGATACTCTCTCGACGATCCGCAGGTGATACGAGCGATGGATGAGTTCGAAAAACTTGGCATAGAGGAAGGCGACACGTTCCGCATGCAGCCCTGCATGTCTCCGGTATGGGACACGGCGTATGCGATGTTTGCCCTCGGCGAGTCTGGCGTTGCGGCGAACGATCCACGGATGGTGAAATGCGCGGACTGGATTTTGCAAAAACAGGTGCGGACGGTCGGCGATTGGCAGGTGAAGAACAAGAAGGGCAAACCAGGCGGATGGTACTTCGAGTTTAACAACGAGTTTTACCCGGATGTGGATGATAGCGCGATGGTTTGCCTGGCGCTAAGTCGCGTCGAGCACCCCAACGGACGGTACCAGCGAGAGTCCGTGCAACGGGCCATCGACTGGATTCTTTCGATGCAGTGCAAGAACGGCGGCTGGGCTTCCTTCGACAAAGACAATGACCGCATGGTTTTTCAGGAAGTGCCCTTCGCCGATCACAATGCCATGCTCGACCCGGCGACCGTCGATATTACCGGACGCATTCTGGAGATGATGGCGACCTACGGCTACGATCAAAGCCATCCGGCGGTGAAGCGGGCGATTCAATTTGTCCGCGACGAACAGGAGCCGGATGGAAGCTGGTTTGGCCGCTGGGGTGTGAATTATATCTACGGAACTGCGCTGGTGTTGCGCGGGCTGGAAGCGATTGGGATGGACAGCCACGAGCCTTGCGTGCAGCAGGCCGCCGAGTGGCTGCGCATGGTGCAGAACCCCGACGGTGGTTGGGGCGAGAGCGTGGGGTCATATGACGATCCGGCATTGCGCGGAGTCGGTCCGAGTACGCCATCGCAGACCGCGTGGGCGATTCTGGGGCTGTTGGCTGTCGGCGATACGCGCAGCGATTCTGTGGCGCGGGGCGTTGCCTATCTGTTGCGAACGCAGAAGGACGATGGGTCATGGGACGAGGATTTCTTCACAGGAACGGGCTTTCCGCGAGTTTTCTATTTGAAGTATCACCTCTACCGGCAGTACTTTCCACTGCTCGCACTTACGACTTATGCCAAGGTGATGGAGAAGACTAGCAATTAGCAATTGGCAATTAGCAGTTAGGGAGGATGTGCTAATTGCCAACTGCTAATGGCCAATTGCTAATCGCCACCGCATGCTCGCTTTCGTCACTGGCGCAACTGGATTTCTAGGCTCCCACGTGGCCCGCGTTTTGGCCGAGCAGGGTGCGCAACTGCGGTTGCTAGTGCGGCCGACCAGCAACCTGAAAAATCTCGAAGGGCTGAAGGCTGAGACGGCGACGGGGGACCTGCGCGATCCCGCCTCTCTAGAAAAGGCGATGCAAGGCTGCGATACCGTCTTCCACGTGGCAGCCGACTACCGGCTCTGGGTGCGCGATCCGGCGGAGATGTACCGGTCGAACGTGGAAGGAACGAAGGCGATTCTGCAAGCCGCGCGAAAGAATTCTGTACGCTGCGTGGTCTACACATCGAGCGTCGCGACGGTGGGATTCACGGGCAATGGCCATCCGGCGGACGAAGATTCTCCGGTTTCGCTGGCCGAGATGATTGGTCACTACAAGCGTTCGAAGTTTATGGCAGAGCAGGTAGCGCTGGAAGCGGGACGCGGAGGAATGCGGGTGGTGACGGTGAATCCGACGACTCCAGTGGGAGAGCAGGATGTGAAGCCGACTCCCACGGGGCGAATCATTGTGGACTTTCTGAAAAGAAAGTTTCCCGCGTACGTCGAAACGGGATTGAATCTGGCGGACGCGCGCGAGTGCGCTCGTGGCCACATCGTGGCGATGGAAAAAGGCAAGAGTGGCGAACGATACATTCTTGGCGGCGAGAACCTGACGCTCAAGCAGATTCTGGATAAACTTAGCGCGATCTCGGGATTGCCCTCGCCCAAAGTGAAGCTGCCTTACTTTGTTGCCTATGCGGCGGGCGCGGTGGACGAGACGGTGCAAGGCCGCTTGCTTGGACGTGAGCCGCGGGCCACGATTGAAACCGTGCGCATGGGAAAGAAAAAGATGTGGGCAAGCTCGGGCAGGGCAGAGCGCGAGTTGGGATGGAAAACCGTACCGGTGAACGATGCATTGAGCCGGGCGGTCGCGTGGTTTCAAGCGAATCATTATGCCTAAGGTCGCCATCGTCGCCGCGCTGGAGCGCGAAGTTAAGGGGCTGATTAAGAGCTGGAGTCCCATCGAACGGGAACATGAAGGCCGTAGATTTGTTTTTTTTGAGCACGACGAAATGGTTGTGGTGTGCGGCGGAATCGGTGCGGAATGTGCGCGCCGGGCGGCCGAAGCGGTGATCATGCTCTATCGCCCCGCGCGAGTGGAGTCCGTGGGGTTCGCGGGGGCGCTGGATGATACGTTGCGCGTAGGGGAAATCTTCCGGCCGGCAGAGGTAATCGATGCGCACGATGGAGGCCGTTTTAGGGCTGGGCGTTTCGAGACCGGCCGCTTTGAGACCGGAGAGGCGCAGGGAGATGGCCGGCTTGTGACTTTTATGGCGGTTGCTGGAGCGGAGCAGAAAACGAAGCTCGCAGAGGCTTACCAGGCGCGTGCGGTCGATATGGAAGCTGCTGCCGTGTTGGCGGCGGCTCGTGCGCATGGAATCGCTTTCGGCGCGACGAAAGTGATTTCCGATGATTGGGATTTTGAAATGCCGGGGATGGCTGAGTTCATCGATGCCGCCGGCAGATTCAAGACGGCAAGCTTTGTCATGCACGTTGCACTGCGTCCGTGGTTGTGGAAGCGAGTCGCCATGCTGGCAAGAAACAGCAGCAGGGCGGCGAAGGCGCTGGGCGAGCATCTGGAGCGGTTTCAGTGCGATTTGAAAGAAGCGGCGCTGACCGCAGACACAAGAACACCTGCGCCGGTTTTATCCGCGAATCGAATCGGAGGCGAGCGTCGCCAGTGAAAAGATTGTTGCTTGCGACAGCTTTGCCGGGCGCGTTGTTTGCAGGGTTGTGTGCAACGTCGTTGTGTGCCCAGCAAGCGCCGCCGGTCGTGTATGCAGAGAGTTTTCGGCAGGGCGCCACGCACATCATCGAGGACCACTTCGAAGCCAAGCTGACATCGCAGGACTCGTCCTATCGCGAGCGGATCAAGGATTCCCGCGGTGTGGATCGGTATGCATTTTCCATCGAACCCGTAGGCCCATTAGGGGACACGAAGATTACCTCGTGGCAGGCGAAGCTGGTCGATCAGCAACACAAGCTGTATGCCAACGTGCTGCTGACATCGGTGGCGCCTTCGGATAATCCAGATGATCCAAAAGATGTGATCGCAAAGCTCGATCCCAGCCGGTTTGCCAAGGTACCGGCGGAAACCAAGAGAATCATCAAGGTCGACAGTTTTTACGTGGTGCTGCAAGTGAAGGCTTTTCGCTTCAATCCGCCGGATAGCCCTTATCTGGAGTCGATGATGGTGGCGGTGGATTTTACCAATAGCGACCCACGAAATCAGAACGAGGGTCAGAAGTAGACGGTCAGAAAAAATAAGACCGTCAGAAATAAGACGTAAGAAATAAATTGGCAGGTGCCATCGACGCGAAGAAGCGAATCGCGGGTGGACTTCATCTAAGGCAAGTTGTGGCGATAGCCGGACAATTCGCAATTAAAGATCGAACGCGGTCGATTCCCGCGACGATGCTGGCGGCGGTGTACCGGGGCGTGAACGACGTCCGGATGGAGACCGTGCCGGTGCCGCAGATTGGCCCGGGGGAGTTGCTGGTGCGGGTGCATACCTGCGGAGTGTGTGGTACGGATCTCAAGAAAATTGCCACCGGATCTCATTCGGCACCGCGCATCTTCGGTCACGAGACGGCTGGAGTGGTTGCGGCAGCCGGAGCAGGGGTGCGGAAGTTCGAAGTCGGAGATCGAGTGGTAATGTTCCACCACATCCCCTGCCGCCGGTGTTATTACTGCCTGCATAAGACGTTCGCGCAATGCCTCACCTACAAAAAAGTCGGGTGCACCGCGGGCTTCGAACCTTCCGGCGGTGGCTTCGCGGAATATGTCCGGGTGATGGATTGGATAGTCGAGCAAGGAACAGTAAAGGTTCCTCAGAGCGTCTCGTTTGAGCAGGCCTGTTTTGTGGAACCGGTCAATACCTGCATCAAAGGCATCGAGGCGCTGCGGTTGCAGCGGGGCGAGACCGTATTGGCCATCGGGCAGGGGCCGATCGGCATCATATTGAGCGTATTGGCACGAAAGGCTGGAGCAACGGTTGTCACTTCCGATTTATATCCCGAGAGGCTTAAAATAGCTAAAAGCCTTGAATTTAAACATATGATCGATGCGTCGAAGGATGACGCCATTCGCTATGTGCGGGAGCGGACAGAAGGGCGGGGAGCCGACGCTGTAATATTGGCGGTCGGCAGCAACAGCTTGATCCGTCCCGCCATGGATGCGGCCCGCCCCGGTGGACGAGTATTGTTATTTGCGCAGACACAACGTGGCGAAGTTGTAATCGATCCGGCGGCGGTGTGCGTGGATGAGAAGACGCTGGTGGGCTCTTATAGCGCATCGGTGGACTTACAGAAGGAGTCGGTAGATTTTGTGATGAATCGAGAGATGGATCTGGAACGGCTGATCAGCCACCGCTTCCGGTTGGAGGAAAGCGCACAGGCACTGGATCTGGCGGCGCATCCTCAGCCCGGGTCGATGAAAGTGGTGATTCAGCCGGGTATTAGTTGGAATCGTGAGGCCTGGGAAGGAAACCAGCAGTGAATGGAAAAATGACGGCTGCGGTTCTCTACGGCAAAGAAGATCTAAAAATTGAAAAAGTACCAATCCCCCGAGTAGAAAAAGGGGAAGTACTGGTCAAAGTGCAGGTGGCGCTCACCTGCGGCACCGATCTCAAGGTTTACCAGCGCGGCTACCACGCACGTATGATCGTGCCGCCGGCATTATTCGGCCACGAACTGGCCGGAGTGGTCGAAGAAGTTGGCGAGGGCGTCCACACCTTCAAAAGAGGCATGCGCGTGGTGGCATTGAATTCAGCGCCCTGCCAGATGTGCTTCTACTGCTCGAAGCATCAGGAAAATCTCTGCGAAGATTTGCTCTTTAATAACGGAGCATATGCAGAGTACATCCGCGTGCCTCGGCGAATTGTCGAAGCCAACATGCTGATTATCCCGCAGAATGTCAGCTACGAAGACGCTGCCATGACTGAACCTTTGGCCTGCGTCTTGCGCGGCCTGCACGAGACCGGGGTTGAAATCGGCGACACGGTTACGATTATTGGCGGAGGGCCGATTGGATTGATGTTTGTGCAAGTGGCCCGCGCCATCGGCTGCAACGTGATCTCGGTGGTGAAGCGCGACGAACAGGTTGTCGCAGCCAAGCACATGGGCGCGCATGAAATCGTGCAGACCACCAAGGTCAACAATGTGGTGGAGGCGCTGCGTGCACTCACCCCTCTGAAGCGCGGATGCGATGTGGTGATCGAAGCCGTTGGACGTCCTGAGGCTTGGGAGTGGGCGGTCGAAATGGTGCGCAAGGGTGGCACGGTGAACTTCTTTGGTGGCTGCGCCAGCGGAAGCAAAGTGCAGCTTGATACCAGCCGCCTGCACTATTCCGAGATCACTTTGAAAGCCACGTTCCATCATACGCCGGAGACGGTGCGGCGGGCTTTCGGGCTGATCGCAGCCAAGAAAATCCGGCCCACCGATTACATCACCGGCGAAGCCCCGCTCTCGAGCCTGCAGAAGGTGTTGCGCCACATGCTGAACCGCGGCGGTGACATCAAGACTGCGATCATTCCCGGGCATTGATTCCTGGCAATGATCGACAGGGAGGCCCTGTCGTTATGAAAAGCGGCCTGTCATCCTGAGCGGAGCGAAGGAACCCATGCATCTGGATAGAGCCTCCGGCAATGCCAAGAGTTCTCACGATGCTAATCGTGCCGTAGCGGAACAGAAAGCGGTTTGACACACTGAATGACTTCCGCAAGTAGCGCCGACTCTCGTCTCGCGATGCCTCCCGCCGTCGTGGGCTGGAGCCGTCTGCCTGCACAGTACGCGATCCCGGAATCTGCGCCCTCGATCGAAGAAGCACGCGAATATTGCCGCCAGCTCGCGCGCAGCCATTACGAAAATTTTTCCGTGGCCACATGGTTTCTGCCGGAAAAACTGCGTCAGGATTTCTTCAATGTTTACGCGTACTGCCGGATTTCTGACGACCTAGGCGACGAAGTCGGCGACGCCGCGGCCTCGCTTGTCCTGCTCGACGAGTGGCAAGCGCAGCTCGATGCCTGCTACGCGGGCGCACCGCGGCATCCGGTGTTTGTGGCGCTGGCCGAGACGGTGCGCAAGTTTGAAATTCCGAAGCACGAGTTTTCCGATTTGCTGATCGCCTTCCGGCAGGATCAGACGGTCGCGCGCTTCGAAACCTTCGACGATGTTCTCGGGTACTGCCACTATTCAGCGAATCCTGTAGGCCATCTTGTGCTCTACCTCTGTGGTTATCGCGATGCGGAACGCCAGCAGCTTTCCGACTACACCTGCACTGCGCTTCAACTTGCGAACTTCTGGCAGGATGTAACCGTGGATTATGCCAAGGGCCGCATTTATCTTCCGCTGGAAGATTTGCGGCGGTATTCCGTAAGCGAAGACGATCTGGCGCAACAGCGCAACACGCCCGCCTTTTGCGGGATGATGAAGTTCGAAGTGGAGCGCGCGCGCGAGTGGTTCGATCGCGGTCTGCCTCTGATCGCAAAAGTAGACAAAGAATTAGCGGTCGATCTGGAATTGTTCAGCCGCGGGGGGCAGGAAATCCTGAATGCCATCGAGCGGCAGAAATTTGCCGTGCTCGGCAGGCGTCCGGTAATCTCTAAACCGCGCAAGCTGGCACTGGTGGCGCGGGCTGCAATCGGAAAATTCTTATGAGCGCAGGAGCGCAACCAGCATTGATCCCGTGGAATCCGGCTCCGGCGCAGTTGACAATGGCGTATTCGGTCTGCCGCGGGATCACGCGCAGCAACGCGAAAAATTTCTACTACGCATTCCTAGTTCTCCCGAAGCGCAAGCGGGAGGCGTTATGCGCCGTGTATGCCTTCATGCGGCGTTGCGATGACATTGCCGACGACGCCACGCTGAGTTTTGCGGAACGCCGCTACAAACTGGATGTGTGGCTGGCCGAGTTGCACGGAGCGCAGCAAGGCCATCCCAGCGACGATCCGATTCTGCTGGCTCTCACCGATGCGCAGCGCCGATATACCATTCCCGCCGGACTGCTGGACGAGCTAGCCATGGGAACCGCGATGGACGTGGAAGCGGAAGCAGCGCCCGATGCCGCGGCCCCGGCTCTGACCGTTCGTTACCAAACCTTCGAGGACCTGAAAGTTTACTGTTATCGCGTAGCGTCAGTGGTGGGGCTGGTTTGCATCCACATCTTTGGATATCGCGATCCCGCGGCCGAGTCATTGGCTGAGCAGTGCGGACTCGCATTTCAACTAACGAACATCATTCGCGATGTGAAAGAAGACGCCGCCATGGGCCGCGTGTATTTGCCGGAAGAAGACCTCGCGAAGTTTGGACTGTCGGCCGCAGATTTGCTGAATGCGCCGGATCCGGCGCGCTTGCGGCCGCTGCTGGCAATGGAAGGCGACCGCGCGCGCGACTTCTATCAGGCCGGCGAGCAGCTCATTCCCTATATCTCAGAAGATAGCCAGCCCGCGCTGTGGGTGCTGGTAAATATTTATCGCAAACTGCTGGAAAAAATCGCCGCTCGCCAGTATGACGTGTTGAGTGCGAAGGTGAGCCTCACGGTCGGCGAAAAGCTGCGGATTCTGGGGAAAGGTTTCTGGCAGCGCCTCACTTGATACCATCGAGAAATTGTTGATTGCTGATTTCTGATTGTTGATTGAAAAATCGTAGGGAGAGGTTTTCAATCAACAATCAGAAATCAGCAATTTACCCTTGCCTGAACTCCGCATGACTGACTCTCCCACCGTAGCCATCGCCGGCGGCGGCCTCGCCGGGCTGGCTGCCGCCTGCGCTCTCTCCGACTCAGGCTTTCGCGTGACTCTGTTCGAACGGCGTCCTTATCTCGGGGGCCGCGCTTCTTCTTACGAGCATCCCGGCACAGGCGAGGTGGTTGATAACTGCCAGCACGTACTATTTCGAGTCTGCACCAACCTGGTTGAGTTTTACCGGCGCATCGGCGTAGAGGACAAGATTCGATGGTACGAAGACATGACCTTCATCGAACCGGGCGGCCGCTCCAGCGTGATGCATGCTTCGCCGCTGCCCGCGCCGCTGCACACTGCGCCTTCGTTTTTGCGGTTTCCGTTTCTCACGGGAAAAGACAAGCTGGCGATCTCGCGTGCCATCGCCGTGCTCGCATTGCGCAAGCAAGCGGACACCGGGCAGTCTTTTCGGCAATGGTGTGATCGCCACGGGCAAACGAGAAACGCCGTCGAACGCTTCTGGAAGCCCATTCTGGTTAGCGCTCTTAGTGAAGACCTTGATCTCATTTCGGTCCCCTACGCCGCCCAGGTAGTCCGTGAGTCGATGAAGTCTCCCGAGGCGCGCCACATGGGCGTTCCGAGCATCCCGTTGACTGAGCTGTATAACCGGGCGGGAGATTACATTCGGGCGCGCGGCGGTGAGATTCACTTTCGTAATTCGCTCGAAGCTTTTTCTCCTGAGCCGGAGCGGGTACGCGTTTCTGTTGGCGACGGCGAAGCGGATTTTGATTATCTAGTTCTCGCATTGCCCTTCGACGGACTTGCGCGCGTGCTGCCGGAAAACCCTGAAGCTACGCCGTTACGTGACAAGCTTAGTCACTTCGAGTCCGCTCCGATCACCGGAATTCATCTCTGGTTCGACCGCCAAATCAGCGATCTCGATCACGCCGTTCTGCTCGACCGGACGATTCAGTGGATGTTCCAGAAGTCGCGGCTGCTGGAAGCGCGCGGAGCGGAGTCGAACGGCAGCTATATCGAACTCGTCGTCAGCGCCTCGAAGAACCTCATCGACAAGTCGCGCTCCGAGATTGTCGACCTAGCCCTAAAAGAAGTCCGCGAGTTTTTCCCGACGGCGCGAACCGCGAATCTGTTGAAGTCCACGGTGATCAAGGAAGTGCACGCCACGTATTCTCCGCGTCCCGGCATTGATGCTTACCGTCCGCAGCAGGTAACGCAGTGGCCTCGCGTCTTCTTAGCCGGGGACTGGACCGCCACAGGCTGGCCTGCCACCATGGAGGGGGCGGTGCGCAGCGGATATCTCGCGGCTGAAGCCCTCGCCAATGCGGCGGAAGGGAAGTCCCATCGATTTCTCGCGCCGGACCTTCCAGCGACGGGGTTGATGCGCATCTTCCATTAAAGATAGCTGCGCCTGCGAAAAGGAAGAACTAATTCGCCGTTTTCCCGCGCACGCCTTCAAAAACCGGATCTTCTTTCAGCCGCTTGGGAAATTCTTTTTCATACCCCGCCAGCCCCGGACACAATAGGTGATGGCTTCGCGAGAAGCCGAACGATTTCATCTCACGCATCGCTTCGTCGGCGGTCCAACCCTCTTCCGCCATGCGATAGGCCGCGACCATCATTCCGGTGCGGTCATCTCCCAGGCGGCAGTGCACGAAGATTTTCTTGCCTTTATTCGCATGAAGCACCTGCAAGAATTTTGCAAACACTTCGTCATGCGGCCACGGGCAATGCCACGGGATCGCAACATACTTCATCCCGAGGCCCTCAACGATTTTCTCTTCCGTCTCATCATGGGCGTGAGTGTCGATGATCACGTTCATACCCAGCCGTTTCAGCGCCTTGATTCCAGTCGGATTGAGCAGGCCTCCTCGGTAAAGCGTAGTCGTGACTTCCCCAAAATTCGGCACACCTTTCTCTTGAAGTCTGCGTCCGATGGCGCGCACCGCCGACGGTTGCGTCTCCTGCTTGGTTTGCGCTGCCACACCGCCCATTCCCGCAGTGATTCCGGAGAGCAACATAATCGAGAGAATTCCTAGCGTGCGAAAGCATCCAACAGTGCGAAACGCTAAAGATGTCATGGGGAAAGTTCGAACGAAGGACTTCGTCATCCAGAATGCTAGAGGCCGCTCCTGCTGCTCATTATCGCAGAGGTGCGCCTGATCAACGATCCGGTAAATCCATCAGTCGCAAGCACATGCCCCTTTGTGCCGGAATGGGCAGAGAAAGAAGGCTCTAGCCTTCTGTGCCGTACCTGCAACGCCGCATTTATCTTATGATCAGAGAGCCATGTTTAGCCTGAAAAATCCTCTGTACACCGCCGTGAGCACGGCTTTTGCGGCGATTGCCTTCACCCTGATTTTCGGCGTCTTGTCTGCGCAGGCGCAGCAAGTGCCTTTACCGCTCGGCAATGTTAATCCTCGCACCATCAAGCATATGCAAGCTTGTCCAGCCGCTTACTATCCGGGGATGGACTGCTTTAGTGGAATGGTGCAAGACTGCGCGAACGCATCGGATATTGGCTTTAGTTATGGTGTTATCAATCCCAGAGGAGACGTTAAAGGCACCATTGTTTTCCTCGAAGGTGGCGGCGGCACCAGCGCCTATCAAGACCCCAGTTATCCCGCAAAATATATCGAGGATGGTTTTCAACTGGTTTATATAACTTGGGATTCCGATTGGGAAGCCACCAGCGGTTCCGGCGGAACCAGTATTAAAGATGCTGCGTGCCGTCCAGCAACCTTTCTGAACTATATCTACGACAATCTTTACAACCAGGGTGGGATGTGCGTGCAGGCGCTGAGCGCCGGGGCTGGAGCCGCAGCGTATTCATTGGCATGGTACGGAAGTTCGAGTTATCTCGATAACGTGGAACTGCTCTCCGGACCGGTTTTCGGCAACATCGAACAAGGCTGCGTGGTTCCCCATGCACCTACCGTGACCGTTTGCCCGACGGGACAGTTTGGCTGCAACGGCGAGCAATGGCCGGACCCTCCCGACTATGTGAATGCCGACCCCGGGCTGGTGGGACACTGGTCGGGCCAGCCGAGTTGTAATGCCGGAAACGTTACCGGCCAGGGAGCCAACGCCGCGTGGGAAGCCATGAGCATTGTTGATGGCAATGACGAACCTAGCTTCTTTTATCCGCAAACGTCTCTGGCAGGCTGGCTGTGCAGCAATGTCGATTCCGAGCAGAATAATTCCGCCGCGCAGGCCCAATTCTTCTTTCAGCAGTTCACCGGCTCCGGACAAACTGCCGCATACTCTGTAACGCGAATTGACCACTGCAACGGCCCGGAAGATGTCAGTGCTGGCGAGACTCCTCAGGGTCTGAACGGCTTCGACGCCGTCACCGAACACATGGTTTCGGCCTGCTTCAAGCGCCACTTCAGGCACACGCCGTAATCGCGGCACGTGCTACCGAACAACGTGCGCTGGAGTCGCTTGCTTTAGTGAATCCACCAATCCATAGGGCGCACGGAGTGTATCCCCACCGCCAAAACCGACAATTTCGTGACTCTGTAACGACCCGATTGCGGTACAATAGTTCGTTCTTGATCGCTGCTCCCCCGCAATCATCCATCGAGCATTTTCAGGAGAATTATGACCCAGATCAAAAGAAGGTTTTTGTCCCTCTGCCCGCTAATCA
This sequence comes from uncultured Acidobacteriaceae bacterium, assembly GCA_963771965.1. Taxonomy (GTDB): domain Bacteria; phylum Acidobacteriota; class Terriglobia; order Terriglobales; family Acidobacteriaceae; genus Sulfotelmatobacter. The sequence continues at coordinate 200,382 of CAVYVM010000009.1, read as the reverse complement.
TCGCCGGGATCTCGGGTAATTTGCTCTTGGGCGTGATTCCAGCCGCGGGGCAGAGCAGCCCGTTCGCCGGGGGCAGCACCTCACTGCAGATGAATGACGTGGACCGTCCCATGTGTGCCTTGGAGCAAAGGCTGGTGGTCACCGTGGTCGACGACAAGGGCAAGCATCTCGACCGTCAAGCCATCGTGAAGCTGCACGACAAGAAACGGAATATCGATACCTGGGACACCACCGACAACGAATCCAAGATGCTTTTTTGCCAGATCGATCCTGGAGACTATGTAGTTGATGCCAGCGCGGTCGGATATCTAGCCCAACATAAAGATCTGCGCGTCGCCCTCGTCCAGGACCGTGAACTCAAGCTCGTCATGCAAAGGGACCCGATGGCGGTCGATTTGAGCACTCCTGAGAGTGCGATGCCCCCTAACGCACGGCGAGAGACGAAACTTGCAGTGAATGCCCTGCGCTCCGGCAACTTCAAAGAAGCGCAGAAACAGCTGGATCGGGCCATTAAACTCGCACCCACAAACGCGCAGGTGAACTTTCTCTACGGTTATATGTTCATGGGACGCAAGGAATACGATAAGGCCGAAACCTACCTAAGCCAATCCGCCACCCTCGAACCGAATAGCGTGCGAACCCTTACTCTGCTGGGCCGGGTGCAACTCGAGCGCAAAGAAGACGACGCAGCCGCCAAAACACTTGAGCGGGCCGTTGCCGCCGACCCCACCTACTGGATGGCGCACTATCTGCTCGGCGACGTTTACATCAAGCAAAAGGAACAGGAAAAGGCCCGCGAACAAGCGCAACTCGCGATCGATTACGGCAAAGCCTCCGCTAACATCGCCGAACTGGTTCTCGGCGAAGCGCTCGCGAACCTCGGGAAAAATGCCGAGGCCATCCAGACGCTGAAGCTTTTCATTCAGAACAACCCAGGCAATACCGCGATTCCGCAGGTGAACGAACTGATTGGCAAGCTCGATGATCGTCTCAACCATCGAACTCCACCTCCAACGTCGGCGGAAATCGATCTGGCCCTCATTGCCTCCGCGCCTTCTCTTCCTCCCAGTGCCTGGGGACCTCCGGGAGTGGATGAGGTCAAGCCACCGGTGGCTCCCGGCGTTGGCTGCCCCCTCCAGCAGGTGATGGCAGGCTCGGGCGAGCGCGTCAAAGAATTAGTGGATAACATCACCAAGTTCGCCGCCATCGAAGCTATGTCTCACGAACAGCTCGATAAGACCGGCAACCCGATCACGAAGGAAACTCGCAAGTTCACGTACGTGGCTTCGATCAGCGAAGATGTACCCGGCTACTTACAAACCGATGAGTACCGGAACTTGCGTTACGGAATTACCGATCTTCCCGACCACATTGTCACTTCAGGTTCGATCTCTTTGGCGCTCATCTTCCATCCCGACATGCGCGACAACTTCGAGATGACTTGCGAAGGCGTGGGCGACTGGAAGGGCCAATCCGCGTGGCTGGTGCACTTCCGCCAGCGCGACGATAAGCCCAACCGCTTCGCCGAATACAACGTCGGTGGGCAACACTACCCGATGAACATGAAGGGCCGCGCCTGGATTACCGCCGACAACCTGCAGATCGTGCACATCGACGCTGAACTGATCAAGCCTCTGCCGCAACTCTCGGTGCAGCACCAGATCGCCGACTACGGCCCAGTCCATTTCGGCCACAAGAATATGGACCTGTGGCTGCCCCAGAACGCGGACACCTTCATGGAATTGAACCACCACTATTATCATCGCCGCCACGCCTACGATCACTACCAACTGTTCTCTGTAGACTCGACGGATAAGCAGGGCCCGGTGAAGAAGCCCGCAGAAAAACCCTTGGACGACAAACCCGCGGTCATCAAGAACGCGTTGCCGACAGCGCCGATCCAGCCCTAGAAATCGGAAGGCCTCCGCCTTGTCAGTTCTGACCGGGGAGGGCACGGCGTTCGGGAGCCTGCCCTGAGCTTGCCGAAGGGAACCTGCTTGTCCCGCGTCTCGGACCGCGTCGTATTGGAATTTTGACTTTGATTTTGCTCGTGTGGAGCGGACACTCTTGTCCGCTAGCCTTTGACTCTGATTTTTATTTTGACCTTTGGTTTTGAATTTGATCTTGATTTTGACCTTGACCTTGACTTTGCTTCCTACCGGCAAGGGCACGACTTCAAGAGCCTGCCCTGTGCAAAGCCGAAGGGTGCCGCAAAGCCGCACAAGAAATGAACTAGGCTTCAGCTGTTGAGGCAGGGGTCCTCCACAAACGCGTCCACTGCCGTGGAAGAGCGGCGCCTTCAGCGCCGTGTGAGAGTCCACACAAGACAACCGGGCTTCAGCCTCAAGTACGCCAAAGAGAAGGCCGCGATTTTCGTCGCGGCCTTCTTGTATCCACCTACTCGAGCAACCGTTTCTCACTGCACATGAATCACCTTGGCGCTTTCGTCCAAGGTCCCATGCACTCGAACTTTCTTGCCTTCGAATTCTTTCACCTGCTCCTGATGGTCAATGTCGTAGGTGTTTCCCGAGGCTGCATCCTGAAACTTGTACTTATCCCCGGACTTCACAATCGTACCCATAAAGTTTTGCCCCTCAGCCGATGATGGCTGAGCCTGCGCATCCGGCGCTGGCCGCGACTGATCCGGCGTCTGCGCCTGGGGGGGCGTAGCCGGCTGTTGCGCGGTGGGATCGGTCGTTCGCGTCGGTGGGTTATTTTGTTGTGCCTGAACCGCGATGCCAGCGCTTAGCAAAAGCACGAGAGCGCAAAGAAGCTTTTTCATCAAATCCTCCAAGAGATGTAAGAGATGGTAAGACCTTCGTTCTCTAGCCCCTGCTCGGAGCAACCCGCGTGCCAAAGCCCCCATTCGGAGTCCATTCTCCCAGTTCCCAGAGTGTTGTTCTATCCGTAGCACTTATCGTGATCACAAACATTTCTGCTCGTCACAGCTACGGAATGTCCGCCTGACCGCTACGAGAAACGCCTTAGACGCGGGCTCATACGCGCTCTGAGTTTCACACCCCAAACGAGCAAATTCTGCTCGCTAACACTGGAGGATTCACCACAACCGGGAAGGGCACGGCCTTCAGCCGTGCCGCAAAGCCTCGCAAAAAATGAACTCGGCTTCAGCCGCTGCGGGAAACCGCCTTCCACTAAGAGATGTCATTCCGAACCGGGCGCCAAGCTCGGTGAGGAACCTGCTGTGCCGAGCTGCGAACCCAACCAGAGTTAAGATTGTACCGACGGCAAAGCGAGGGTAGGTGGGCGGGCGGACACAGGCGCGAACGACATGGCGAACGATTCACTGGCAGCAAAGCGCTTCTGCATCCCGATTAACGACTGCGGGGATGTCGAGGATAAGAAGAACCTAGGCCGATACCGACAACTATGGTCGAAGTAGGCATCATGGCACCAACACTCACCAGATGAACCGCACAGTATTGAGTCTCAGGTCAATAGAATGATATTCAACGACCTCACCTATCGAGCGACCGTCAGCATTCGGGACGCCAGCGAGACTGCGATCTCGGCCCGCAATCCAACGCTGGCTTATCTGATCGACCAAGGCTACGTCCTCGCGCAAATTCTAGCAATTCAGAGGCTGCTTGATAATGGGTCCGGCGTTATTTCGGTCCGCCGCCTTTTGAAAGACGTAGAAAAAGCATCGTGACGTACTCACGCGAGAGGTCTACGTTTCGGGCGACGGCCACCCCTACGATTACAACTCATGGGCAGAGGCTCTGCCCAAAGACGATCCCGGATTTCAGATTTTCGGCTTTGGCCACCCAGAGCTCACAGCATACGCCGTGTCGAAACAGCTCCACGAGACATTCGACCTTCTTTCAGGCAAGGAAGCAGGACATCGTTCACGGGGAGACACAATCCGACCGTCTATATTTAAGACCCTGAAGGGATGGATCGACACTCCCAGCGCAAATGAAATCGAACGCATCCGCAACAACTTCATCGCCCACTCTGCCGACGCCTTCCAGCGCGGAGCAGGCCAGTTCGCGGGCGTGAAGTTCTCGCAGATCGACGAGCTTCAGCGCGCAATAATCCGAGTCGAGCGTGCACTGGCAGACCACATCCTATCGATCCGGATCGCTCGGGCCGTAGCTCCCATCAAGCAGCTCGGGATCTTTAGCGGCTTAGACCTGCCCTACGCGCCGCATGGGGCCCAGGATCTAATGCACAAGCGATGGGACGAACTGGAGGACGAGCGCAATGCCTGGACACTTGGAGTTTTGGAAGATTTGACTCGATCTAGATGGAAATAAACGAAAAAGGCTACGACTATCGCCCGTGGCCTTTTTATATCTCTGCAAGCAGCAAAAACTTCTTCCTCCGCCCGCGACCGCCATGATCTCGCCATGCGGACGAACCGCCTGCGGCCGGAGCGATTGACGGAACGCGGTATAATCGCGCCATGGCTGACCATGTGATCCACATCTCGGAAGCGGAGGCCGCCAGCGACTTTGCCGGCCTGCTGGCGCGGGTGCGTGCCGGCGCGCAGGTCGTGATCGAGAGCGGCAAGCTGCCCGTGGCCGTGATCCATGCGCCGCTCCCGCCCCGCCGCACCATCTCCGAGTGCATCGCGCTCTTGCCCGAGGACTCGACCGCGGTTATGGACGCTGACTTCGCCAAGGATGTGGAGGCGGCTATCGAGAGCCATCGCGAACCACTAGAACCGCCCGCATGGGACTAATCCTCGATTCCAGTGTGCTGATCGCTGCCGAACGGCAGGGACGGAACGCGCGGCAGATGCTCACAGCCATCGCTCGTACAGCGGGAGAAACTGAAGTTGCCCTGTCGGTTGTAACTCTCATTGAGCTAGCTCACGGCGCAGCCCGTGCAGATACAGCAGAACGCAAAGCGAAGCGCGAGCAGTTCGTTCATGAGTTACTGATGGCTCTGCCCATCCATCCGGTCACAGTTCCAATCGCTCTTCGAGCGGGGCATATCGATGGCGAGAACCAAGCCAAAGGCGTTCGCCTTCCACTCGCTGATCTGCTGATCGGAGTGACAGCCTTAGAGCTCGGCTACAGCATAGCCACCGGCAATCTCCGGCACTTCCAACGGATTCCAGACCTCTCTGTGATGCAGTTCTAAACTAAAGCCAATTTTCAGGCGCATAGACAAAAAGCCACGACTCTCGTCGTGGCCCTTTTTATTATCTGTGTGAATCCGCGACAAAAAGTTCTAGTGCCTTCCCCCGCCTGGACCGCCGCGTCCGCGATCGCGTCCGCCGCCACCGGGACGGCCACCGCGTCCGCCGCGTCCGCGATCACGTCCACCGCCGCCGGGACGTCCGCCGCGTCCGCCACGATCTCCGCCGTGCGGACGATCGCCTTGAGGACGATCACTGGTTGCCAGCGGTGCGCCGTCGCGGTTGAAGTTCGGCTCGGCCTCGGCTTCGTCGGGGAAATCGCCGCCGCCTTCGATCACCATCGTGCCAGTTGTGACGGGAGCGGGTACGAATTCGCCTTCCGCCGCAGCGGCCACAGGCGGGGCTTCGCCGCCGCCCATCTTCGCCCGCTGCTCTTTCAGAATCGCTTTGCGCGAAAGCCGGATGCGATTGCCCTCAACCGCGAGCACCTTCACCAGCACCTGATCGCCTTCCTTCAGTTCGTCGCGCACATCGGCGATGCGATGCTCGGCGACTTCGCTGATGTGCAGCAAGCCGTCGGTGCCGGGAATGATTTCGACGAACGCGCCGAAATCCGCCAGCCGTGTGACCTTGCCGAGGTAGGTCTTTCCTACTTCCGCCGTGGCCGTCAGATCGCCGATGATCTGCAGCGCCTTCGCCGCCGACGCCTGATCGCTCGATGCGACTTTGACCAGGCCGGAATCTTCCACGTCGATCTTGACTCCGGTTTGCTCGACGATCGAGCGAATCATCTTGCCACCCGGCCCGATCAGGTCGCGAATCTTGTCGACCGGGATCTGTACGGTGTAGAAGCGCGGAGCGAAGTCGGAAATCTTTTCGCGTCCGGCAGTGATCACTTCTTCCATCTTGCCGAGAATGTGCAGCCGTCCACGCTTCGCCTGAGCGAGCGCCTCGCGCATAATCTGCGAAGTGATGCCGGCAACTTTAATATCCATCTGCAGCGCGGTGATGCCGTCTTTCGTTCCGGCAACTTTGAAATCCATGTCGCCGTAGTGATCTTCCGCGCCCGCAATGTCGGTGAGGATGGCATACTGCTCGCCCTCTTTCACCAACCCCATGGCGACTCCGGCCACCGGAGCCTTCAACGGAACTCCGGCATCCATCAGCGAAAGCGACGCGCCGCAAACCGTCGCCATCGACGACGATCCGTTCGATTCGAGAATGTCCGACACCACGCGCATGGCGTAAGGCCAGGCTTCTTCCGTCGGAAGCACGCCGGAAATCGCCCGCTCAGCCAGCGCGCCGTGCCCAATTTCTCGCCGTCCCGCACCGCGCAAAAATGCAACCTCGCCCACCGAGAATGGCGGAAAGTTATAGTGGAGGATAAAGCGTTTTTTGGCTTCGCCTTCGAAGCCTTCGAGGCGCTGCATGTCGTCGCTGGTGCCCAAGGTTGTAGTGACTAACGCTTGAGTTTCGCCGCGCGTGAAAATCGCGCTGCCGTGAGTGCGGGGGAGAACTCCAGCTTCGATCCAGATGTCGCGAACTTCGTCGAAGGCGCGGGCATCGGGACGGTGCTTTTTCTCGATCACCTCTTCGCGGAAGATGCGCTCACGCAGAGTCTCGAAATACTGCTTGAACTTTGCCAGCGCTTCCTCGTCATCTTCGGGAATGTCCGCTTGCAGTTTTTTCTTGAGTTCTTTGACCAGCGTATGGCTCTCGGCCTTGGGATGCTTCTTGGTATCGAGGGCGTCTGAGAGATCGGCGCCGACTTTCTTCTTGAGCTGGTCGTAATACTTCTGATCGAATTCCGGCGGGGTCACTTCGCGCTTTTTCTTGCCGGCCCTGGCTTGCAGGTCTTTGATGGCCGCGCAGATTTTTTTGATTTCGGTGTGGCCGAATTCAATGGCGTCGACCACAACTTCTTCGCTGACTTCCTTGGCGCCCGACTCGATCATCACGATAAAGTCGGAGGTTCCGACGACCATGATGTTCAGCGTGCTCTCGCGCATTTCATCGTAGGTGGGATTGATGACGAACTGGCCGCCAATCTGGCCGACGCGAACCGCGCCGATCGGTCCAAGGAAAGGAATGTCGGAAAGCGAAAGCGCGCACGATGCGCCGTTGATGCCGAGAACGTCGGGATCGTTGCTGCTGTCGGCGGAGAGCACGAAGGCAATGACTTGCGTCTCGCACTTGAAGCCTTCGGCAAACATCGGCCGAATCGGCCGATCGATCTGGCGGCTGGTGAGCACTTCGCGCTCACTCATGCGGCCTTCGCGCTTGATGAAGCCGCCGGGAAAGCGTCCGCCGGCGTAGGTGTATTCGCGGTAGTCGACGGTGAGCGGAAAAAAATCGATGCCTTCGCGCGGGTCGGCATTTGCGGTAGCGGTGGCGAGGACTACGTTATCGCCCTGGCGGACAACGGCTGCGCCGTGGGCCTGCTTGGCCAATTTTCCGGTTTCAAATGAGAGTTGTTTGCCGCCGGCGAGGTCGACTGTAACGGTACTAACTTCTGGTTTCATTGTTTCATCCTTCTTATGCTTGTGGAATCAGGAGGGCAGGCGCGAATCCCCGGGTTGCGCCTAGGGCAGCGAGACGAAGACGCGGAGAAAATGTGGATCGGGAAAACACGTTCAGCCATGGAATGAGCGGGTGCCATGAGAGCTGGGCCCCGAGATTACGCTCCGCAATACGCCCTGAACTCCTGCAGGGTTGGAGTTTGCTCAATGCCGCGCCGGCTTCGCCAGGAAGGCGGCGTTCTCAAAGATACTGTCAGGAAAAATTCCGGGAGGACGGTTCACTGTGAAGGCTCCCACCCGAATCGCAAAACCCGCGATCAGGATGGCGCACCCACATTCACACGAAAATCCAGGATGGTTTCTCCAACGCTTATTTGCGGATGCCGAGTTTTCCAATGACGGTCTTATAGCGCTCGGAATCGTATCTCTTGAGGTAATCGAGCAAGCGACGCCGCTTGCTGACCAGCATAAGCAGGCCGCGGCGCGAGCCGTGGTCCTTCTGGTGCGTTTTGAAGTGGTCTGTCAGTTGGCCAATGCGTTCACTGATGATGGCGATCTGAACCTCGGGGCTCCCCGTGTCAGTCGCGTGCGTCTGATACTGGTCAATGACAGATTTCTTTTGCTCTCTGGCTAACACTAACCTGGTGCACTCCTGTTCTCAGTTTCGATTTATCTTGGTGACAGTAGTGAGGATAACAGGCGGGGGGTGGGGGTGTAAAGGCGGAGCTCCGACGTCAAATGCTCTCTGCCCTTCTAGTCACTGCCGACCGCGGAGGCACCGTTCGCCTCTCGATGGATAGCCAGTATCTTAGTCATCATCGTGTCGCCATACGGTGTAAGAGTCCAACGCACAGGGCCATCCGCCCGAATCCTACTGTCATCCTTCTTGATTAGTCCCAGCGCCCGCAGTTGAATGACTATGGTGTTCGTGGAATCAGTCTGAACCTCGGCCGAAACCTCCTGTGCCTTCGGCGTGTCCTTTTGGATCTTGGCCTCGAGATCCTCTTTGCAGTCCTCGGCCAGCGCCGCCTCGAGCTCTGAAGCAGTGGCCCTATCGATCATTAGCGGTGCAAGCACCCCGAAAATTCTATTCCAGGTCAGTCGGATGACTACGTTCTGCGTGTAGTCCGCTCCGTCGGCACCGTCCACAAACTCCGCATCGAACCCAACTGAGAATTCATCCTCGCCAAAAGAGAGAGCTTCGGTTCCAGTCGGAGCCTGAACCGTACTCTGTTGTAGCCGCTTCTGTAGCTCGTCTATTTCCTTCCTCAGCCTAAGCAACTCCCTAGCGCCGGCCCCTTCCGCAATCTCGTCGGCGCGAACCCAGCCGGTTGCCGGATTCGTCTTGATCAGCTTGATGAGGCTGCGGCTTACCACCGAGCCGAGTTCGTGCGGAGTCTTCCAATATTTCACCATCTTCTTCTTCGCCAGCTCCCGGAAGCCCTCGAGCCTCTGTTTCCCAACTTCGGTTTTCTCGGTCCTTCCCGCAGCTATTGCGCTCGGGTCTGCATGCAGGAATGCAATGGCGGGCTTTCCTTTAGACAGTGCGTACTCATACTCCATCTGCGTGTAGCTTTTTCCGTCGGCTCCGATCGACCCGTAACGGCCGCCGACGATTACAAGATAGTAGTCGCAGTCGTCGATAACTTTCTTGATAAGGGTCCACTGGTCCTCATTTGCAGCGGGAAAAAGTTCCATTCCAGACGGCATGCAGTCTAGTTCCAGAAGTGCCTGCATTACCTCTTGTCGCTCTTCCCTCAAATCCTCATAGGTTGAGCTAACGAATACTTGATAGCGTTTGTCCACACGCTCACCTCTCGGAGCTTCCCACCGCTCAAAATTGGCTCTGGCCCGCGAACTATCTTAACTTGAGGCTGCCCCGCCCGTCGCGGTTTTCGGCGGGCGGGTGGCGCCGAGTTCGATCATCAAGGTTCATCCGCAGAGGAGAATTGCATCGGTCGGGGCGCTTCAGGCTAGTTGCATGGGTCCTTCGTCGGGAGCCGCCCGCTTCGCGTACGACTCCGCTTCCTCAGGATGACAGCACAAACCCAAGCAGGTTCCCTTCGGCAAGCTCAGGGCAGGCTCTCACCGGGCTTTCAGCCCGATTCGCAATGACATCCCCGGTGGCGCGCAGGAATTTGTCACCGAGTGTCCAAAACAGGACAGATTGGATGAGACCGTTTCTGCCACACTGCAGCCATGACAACTCAGACGATTGCAGAATACCTTGAGGAGGAGCGGCAAAAATTTGCCGACACTCAGCTCCGAACAGAAGAAGAAGCGGCGCGCATCCAGCCGCTGCAGCATGGCCACCATCGCACGGCAAAACAGCCCAAGGCGGAATTGCTGCCTCCGACCAAAGCCGCAACTAAAAAGAAGAAAAAGAAAAAGACTGCTGCCGTAGCTCGCAAGAAACCACGCGCTACGGGAAAGATGGCAGCGAAAACCCGCAAGCGGGCGTGACTGGCGGCGTGACTGGTCTCAACCGCATTCAGAAAATACCGCAACCATACAAAATAAAGGAGAACTCATGAATAAGGATCAAGTGGCGGGCAAGATCGATCAGGCAGTGGGCAAAGTGGAGCAGAGCGTCGGGGAAACCGTTGGCAGCAAGAAGCTGGCCAACAAAGGGGTGGTCAAGCAGGCCAAAGGTGCGGTGCAGGAAACCTGGGGCGATGCCAAGGACGCCGCGAAGCAGATCCACGAATCGCACAAGGAAGCCGCTTCCGAGAAGGCCGCCCAGAGGCGGGAGAACGTCAGCCAATCGGTGGATGACACGAAAGCCAAGGCAAAGGTCAAGATTGAGGAGTTCAAAGAGCGCCACTCCGCGTAACACTTTGCGGGGAGCCCCTTGTCTTAATTCAGGAAATGAGCAAATTTGAACAGTTTTGCGCCTGGGATGCCGCTTATTATTCCTGCCATCCAACCAGCCGTGGCTCACCTTGGAGGAAGTCATGGAAAACTACGCCGATTTGATGCAAAGGTTGCTTGAAATCCAAAGTGGCGAAAGACGAAGCCCCAAGCTGATCGCGGAAGATGAGCGATTGATGCGTAGCCTGCAGAAGAAACAGCTGGCAGGAAAGCCCACACAACGGTTAGAGCTTAGCGAGGAATAGTCTAGGGCGGGCCGACCGCGGTCCCCAGGAATGACAGGTCTTCAAGCAGGGCGCGGTCCCTCAGCGGCTGGTGCCTGGTTGATTTGGGTCGGTCGTTTGCGGCACCCTTCGGCTTCCCCCTCGGCTTCGCTCGGGGCTGCGGCAAAAACGGGGCGAGCTCTTGAAGCCGCTCCCTTCCCGGTCAAAGTCAAATTCAAAATCAAAATCACGATCACCACGATCAAAATCAAAGGCAAGCGGACAGGAGTGTCCACTCCACACTAGCTCGTGAAACGAAAACGGGCCGGTTTTCACCATATGACGACCTTAAAATTTCGAGGAAGACGGGAGCTTGCAGGACTTTTGACATCGAGAGCAAACGCTTCGCTGCTTAAGACGATTCCAGACGATTTCGGATATGGATAAGTAGACTCGGCAAATTTGGACACGAACTGCCCGGCAAAAATCTTGTACAATCGGTGCCGTTTTCTGCTCGACGACGAAATCCCCGGTTGAGATGGCAGCCGGGCCGGTCCGCGGCTGTCTCCCTGACTGCGTTTTTAAGAAGGAGAAGAATCTATGTCACCCACACAAATTCTTGATGTTCTGGTGAAAGCCAATCGGAATGGCTCACGCGGGCGGGTGCTGGCCTGCGCTCTGCTTCTGGCGTTTGCGGCCGTTCCGCTCCACGCGCAATTTAACTATATTGACCTTTACGATTTTAAGAACTGCAGTGGCGGATGCCTTCCGCAAGACTATGGTCGATTGTGGCAGGGGAAGGACGGCAACCTCTACGGAACTACCGAGTCTGGAGGCAAACACGACCAGGGCGCGATCTTCAGAGTGACGCCGGCGGGCGTGTACAAAGATCTGGTGGACTTCGACGGGACGAATGGAAGTGGTCCTTCCGCATCCCTGACCCTGGCAACGGACGGGAATTTCTACGGGACAACCATTGCCGGCGGCGCCAGCAATCAAGGCACCATCTTCAAACTCGCCGTGGGCAAGATGTCGGTGACGTTCACCACGCTGCACAGCTTTAACGGTACTGACGGCGCTGGCGTTGGTGCACCTCCGGTGGAGGCTTACGACGGTACCACGAACGCGCTCTACGGCGTGACTCTTTCTGGAACCACCTACCGCGTGACCCTGCCGGCAGGAACGTTTCAACAGCTTTCCGGCAACGCACCCGGTGAATCCGAAGGCCCGCTTCTCGCTTTAGGCGAGGACTTGTATGGCACGACGGTCAACGGTGGCAACAGCAGCTGCACCGGAGGCTGCGGAACTGTCTTCCATATGACAACCACAGGAGCCATCAACACGATTTACTCTTTCAGCGGAACAGATGGAGCCGAGCCGAGAGGTCCGCTCGCGCTGGGAGCGGATGGCAACCTTTATGGAATCACAGAAAAGGGCGGCGTCAACGGCACCGGTGAGGTCTATAACTTGAGCCTGGGTGGTGTCTGGACGCCGCTTCACAATTTCAGCGCGCTCGCTGGAGGCTTCAACAGCGACGGAGCGAACCCAATTGCCGGCCTGCTGGCCGCAACAGATGGAATGCATTTCTACGGATCGACCGGGTTCGGCGGCACCACCAGCGACGGCACTATTTTTGAAATTACTTCGGGCGGCACCTTTGGTCCGGTCTACGACCTTACCGGAACCGGCGGCATGGAGCCGGGTGCAACTCTCATGTACCACACGAATGGATTATTCTACGGAACAACCGTCGCTGGCGGGGCCAACGGAGTAGGGGTCTTTTACAGCGTGACTCCTGAGCAACTGATTCCCAACATCGCATTCTGCTGCTGGTGGGTCGAGCTCGACGAACCGGTCATTGTTATGGGCAACGGCCTTACGGGCGCCGTCAGCGTTAGCTTTGGTTCGGTGCAGGCGCAATTTAAACAGGGCTCGGATACTTATCTAACAGCGACGGTCCCCAGCGCGGCGATTGATGCGCCTGTCACCGTCACGTTAGCCACCGGGCTGCAAGTTGAAAGCCAGCAGACGGTACACATTCTTCCTAAGATTACCAACCTTGATCCTTCAAGCGGCGCGGTGGGCACGCAGGTTGGGATCGTGGGCGGCGGTTTCGCGGGAACAACCAAGGTCACTTTCGGCGGAGTGCCGACGGGCAATTTCGTCGTGGTCTCCCCGTCTCTGATCCAGGCCACCGTGCCGTCAGGCGCGAAGACAGGCAAGGTCGGCGTAGTGACGCCCAACGGCGCGACGATGAGCAAAGAAACCTTCACTGTGAACTGAACAGAGACGAAGCGACCTCAGACTGAAGAGGTTTTGAAACTGGCCAGCAGCGACAACGGACAATTTAGATAACAGCTTTGTGGGCGTAGTAATATCTCTTCTCTTTGCCCCAGCTAAGAACTCTTGCCTGATGTAATAGTCTCCGCTCGTGCGCCTGGGTTTGAAAGACTTTCTCCCACTCGGGAACAGCGGGCTGTCTGGTGCGATCCATGCGTCCACGGCGCGCAAGCCGATCTTGCAGAACTCTTGCCTGATGATTAAACAGGCGCTCGTACTCTTCGCGTTCGACGCGAATATCGAAGCGTGCCCATGGTTGATAATTTGCCCAATTCATGACTAGCCTAGGTCGCGCGCGAGGAGTGGATGACCGAGTTGACTACGGGTTACCAGACAATTTCCAAATATCCTAATTCTTTTCAGATCGCTAGAAAAGGGCGACTTTCAAGGAAAATGTTGTGCAGTTTGGCTGGCGCTGTAGCGGGATAAGTTTGCGTTGACGGCGCTATACTCTTTGCACGTTAGTGATGCACTAGGAGGGCGGCATGAATCGAGAGCTGGCGCTGAAGATTGTATTGGTGATAGTGGGTTTGATCTTTTCGGCATTGGTTTATCCCCTGGTAGTTTTTGGCCGGCAGGATCCGGCCGTGGCAATGATGCTTAGCGTTTACATTACCCTCGGAATTTTCCTCTTGCTCGCGGCGCGCGATCCATCGGCAAATCGCAGCTTGATCGCTTTCACGGCGTGGTCGAGCCTGGTTCACGCTGGCTTTATGGCGTTTCAGGTTTCTCAGAATTTGATCCAGCGCGGCGAACTGGTGGGAGTGGTCGTGCTGGCCATCATCGGAGCAATCTTGCTCGTGCTGGCTCCGGCAAAGCGGGCGGGAGAGCGAGTGTCCGCAGTCGCTGCATAGGATCATCTTTCTGATGCCGTGGGTGCTGGCCCAGCCTTTCTCTGCAAAGAGAACCTGAGGTTGCCCCGTCCTTGTCCCTGCGCTCTTTGCAGGGACAGGGCGGGGAATTCGATTTTGGCTGCAATCATCGAATCTCAAGGAGATCAAAGTCCCCGCCCCTTCGACAAGCTCAGGGCAAGCTCTGTCGCAAAAGGCGCGACAAGAACGGGGCATCCTTGCAACGCTTGAGTCGTCGGGAATTGGTCAGTGCATCAAATAGCGGGCCAGGAGTCCGCCCATTGCGTCCTGCACGAAATGAGCGATCATGCCGGGACGGAGGCTGCCGCGCCATTGAGCGAGCAGGCCGAAAGTGATGCCGAAGACGGCGATGGTCAGCATGAATTTCCAGCCTTGATAACCGTGGCCTGCGCCGAACGCGATGCCTTGTAAGACGATTCCACCCATCGCGGATCGCGTCAGCGCGCTGAACTGGCGCTGCAAATAGCCGCGAAAAATAAGCTCTTCGCAGAATCCGGCAGTCAGCGACATCAAACACCAAAGAATGACCTCGGTGGTGGTTCGGGGAAGCATCTGCAGGATCGCCTGATTCTCAACAACCCGTAAAAGATAGCCGAGTCCGTTCACCAGGCCAATCCCGCAGACGATGAGAAATGCGATCCCGATGCCAAGATCGCGAAGAACGTCTGCAGGGCGCGCCCAACGCCCGCCCACCAACTCGGCCAAGCGAATGCCGCGACGGCTCACCCCGTACCAGATGAACGCCGCCGTAAGCCATTCAAATAGGATGACCACCAGATAACCGCCGGCGCGTCCATAAGTGCTGACGCCGGGAAGGCTCCCCGAGCGGGCACCCGCGAAAGAGATCCCAATCAAGAGCAATAGGACGACGGCAGTGTGCCACGGGGACGTGATGGCGTGGTGGCCGGACTGGTTCGCTATCTGACTTGAAGCAATTGGAGATGAAGTCACTCACCCTCCATCGCACGGTGCCGAGATCATGGGATCAATCTAAGCCATGGGCCTGAGTTGAATACGTCTCGATGCGGGCAATGGTTCAAAGATACTTCAAAGGTCATCCATCCCGAACCAGGAGCCCGGACTCCCGACTTCCCAAATCGAAACCCGTTCATTAGAAATTCATTAAACTGTAACAACCCTGTAACAATACGCCAATAAAACCAAAGGGTTCGGCGAAAGGAGAGTAAGTAAGATGATTGACCAACAAAATAGATGGAGGAACTCCGGCGGTTTCCTGCAAAGACCGCTTGGCAGTACAGTGCAAAAGCTTGCAGCATTAACCCTGTCATTGACGCTGGTGACCGCGCCAGCGCTGGCGGAAACACCGAAGGACGCAGATGCACCGGCGAAACCGGCTGCAGCCAAGACCAGCGCGGATGTCGCGGAAGAAGTTGACGAACTGCGCGAGGAACTGCAGACGCTAAAGGAGGCGTTGGCCAAGCGCGACAAGCAAATCGACGAAGCCCAGAAAATAGCGGCCGAAGCGAACGCCAGGGCCGCAGCGGCAATTGCGAAGTCGGCGGAAGGGAACCAGAACCCCGCTCCGCAAGACCAGAAACCCGCCACCGTGGCGGTGAATACGCCGACCGCGAATCCTCCGGCACCAGCACCTGCTCCGCAGGGGGAGAAGCATCACGAGGATGGGCCAGCGACCATCCACTTCAAGGGAATCGGCATTACACCCGGCGGCTTTCTGGCTGGCGAAACTGTGAACCGAACGCACGCCACGGGGGGTGACATTGCTACGGCGTTTACGGCCATTCCTTTCAATGGCAACTCGCTGAGCGACGTTTCTGAGTTCGCCTTCTCGGCACGTCAGTCCCGGCTCAGCATGCTCGTCGAAGGTAAGATCGCGAACGCTACCCTCGATGGCTACGTTGAGGCAGACTTCCTCGGCGCCGGCACAACCTCCAATAACCGCCAAACCAACAGCTACGTATTTCGTCAACGGCAACTTTACGCCATGGCCACATTTACCAACGGCTGGTCGATTACGGGCGGCCAGCAATGGACTCTTGCGGCTGAAAACAAAAAGGGCATCACCAATCGTTTCGGGAACGGCATCGGAGAATCTTTGCCGAACATGATCGACCCGAACTACATTGTGGGCTTAACCTGGGCGCGCGCCGATGCTGTTCGCGTGGCCAAGAACTTCGACAAGGCAGCTTTTGCCTTCTCGATTGAAGGTCCGCAGACAACCATCGGTGGCCGCGGTTTCTCTACGTCCACCAATACCTCCGCCCTTGGAGTGGTTACGACCGCGCAGAACTTCTGGCTGAATTCTCCCGGAGCGTCTGCCGGTTTGTACAATGCGTTCGATCCAACTGGATATACCGCCAACAAGCTGCCGGATTTTGTGGTGAAAGCAGCTTTCGATCCCGGCTTCGGACACTATGAGGTTCTGGGAATCATCAGCACCTTCCGGGATCGCATCTATCCCTGCGCCGTGGTCAGTCCAACCGCCAGCAGTACAGACGGGACGGTAATTCTGAAGGGTTCGCCGATCAATCCTGCGGGGTGCGTGAGCAGCACCACGGGAGCGGTTTTGACAGCCCCATCGGCTACCGGCGCGCATAACGACTCGCGGACTGGCGGCGGCGTGGGCGTGAGCGCCGCATTGCCTCTGGTCCCCAAGAAATTTGACCTGGGCATCAAAGTAGTTGGCGGCGATGGCATCGGTCGTTTCGGTGCAGCGCAATTGTCCGACGTGACGGCGCGACCGGATGGCACTCTGGCGCTGATTCGCAACGAACAGACCCTGATCAAACTGGAGTGGCATGCCACGCCGAAAGTCGATGTTTACGCCTACTTCGGCAACGAGTATGCCGGACGAACGCAATACACGGGCTACCAGACCGTAAAAGTTGCCAACACGCCGGCCATCCCGGCATTTGGTACGCAACCCGCGTATCCTTCGATTGCCACGTACACGACTTCCACCAGTGGGATCGGCGGTTACGGAAACATTCTCGCGAACAATACCGGATGCGCGACGGAATCAGCGCCATCCGGCACGGGTGCTCCCGGGACAGGAGGCACCTGCGCCGGCGATATTCGCAACATTATCGAAGGAACAATTGGCTTCTGGCACAGGCTGCACCAGGGACCGGAAGGCCGTTTCCAGTGGGGCCTGCAGTATTCCTATCTGGAAAAGTTCGCGTGGTCCGGAGGTGGCGATGTGACTGCCGGTGCACCTGGAATCGCACCCAAAGGCATCGACAACCTGTTCTTCACGTCGATCCGTTACTACATACCGTAACCGAAACTGCTCGCGCGTCGAGACCCGGCGCGCGAGCATCGGTTCCACGGATACACCAGAGATCAACCGATCTCGGAACTCAACGGATCTGTGAACTCAACTTTTCGAGGGGTCCTTTGCCCTCGGAAGCACCACCGGTCAGTTTGGCTACTCTCCTTTCGGGCCGGTGGTGTTCACTTAAATTTTCTCGGTTCAAATCTGGCGGTGTTAGCTATCCTTGCGATAGAGAAGGTCCCGCATCGCCTGCCTCCGGGCCTCGTTCGCTTCACTCTCAGACTTACGCTGCACCGCGTCCTTTGTGGGTTTCGTGGCGGGTGCGGCAGCTTCCTCCGCGCTGCATTCCGGGCAGCGGTTGGCGAAACCCGGCTTGTCGGGTTTCAATTCGAACTCTTCTGAGCAGATACTGCAGACTTTGATAGGAAAGGCCATGGAGTCTCCGGAACGAATCGAACCCACTATGATAGCGGATGGGCGCTGGCGACTTCACTCATTGTGGAACGGTTTCTTTTCAAACTATAATGAGCGGCCTTCGATCAGGAACGGATGCCGTGTGCGCATTGTCTAAGTACCTATAATCAATGGAAATGTCCGAAACGCTAGTATTGTTGAGGTTGGGGTTCGCATTGCAGCGCCCAGCATAAGCTATTGACACTAGGCGAATAATAAGCGATACTAGTTCCAGGCTTTTCTCTTCGCGGTTAGGCCTTAATTACTGTCGAAGGTATCTAGACATGAGCGATTCTCAGCTTAAAGCGATGATTGAGCGGGAAGCACAAGCCCTCGGCTTGACTTTCAACGATGCCGTTTCTCGCGTTAAGGCAGGTCAGATCGGCGAAAACTATCTCTGGCAAGACCTAGCCTCTTTAGTGCATCTGCTTCACGAGTAGGATTTTCTAGTTGACTAGGAGATCGGCCTACCGAAGTTTTTCGTAACTTTCGCGATCATATCAGCGGTTTACTCAATAAAACAATTACTGATGCTCCGTTGAGCCTGACTCATCGGAAAGACAGACCGTTCGCCCAATTTGCTTTTAGGGACGATGCTGACTTCCCGATGGCCGCACCATTGTTCTCGGTAGGTTTATTCCTAGCGGTATCGCAACAACTCCAAGTCGAGCAACAGCCAGATCAAACTTGGAAATTGCGGACACTAGCATATAGCTATCATCTTCTCGAAGATTCCAATCCCGATAGCAGATGGATTATCAGATGGGAATACGTGTCCCACTCCCAAAGACGCAACGAGCATCCGCGCCACCATGTTCACATCGCAACGATTGTTGATACCCCCGCCGGAGAAATGGATTTGGATAAGCTTCATTTATCGACCGGTTGGGTAACCGTTGAAGAAGTAATTCGGTTTTTAATTGCTGAAATGGGAGTAAAACCCAAGATCGCTGATTGGGACGACCAACTATTAAAAAGTGAGGAGCTTTTTAAAACGTGGACTAGGCGAGGGGTTTAGGTTTTCTTCCAGACCATAAAAATCTTAGGCGCTTTTTGTGCCGCTGGCCCACTTACCTGAACCTTCGAATCCTCTACTTCAGGCATAATGGCTCTAGATGAAATCGTCCGAGGACCGGCTGCTCCGGCTGATCGCGGTATTTAAGTTCTTAAAGGCCGCGTCGCTGATCGCGTTTGGCGTCGGGGCATTTAGGCTGATTCACAGGGACCTCGGCGACGTGCTCGAGCATTGGATTCGAGTGTTAAGATTCGACCCGGGGCAACACTTTCTCGACATCGCTCTGGCGAGAGCTTCCCATGTGAGTCCTGAGCAGATCAGGAGAGTTGGCGTGGGCAGCTTTATCTATGCGGCTTTGTTTTTTACCGAGGGCACCGGCCTGTGGTTGCGCAAACGCTGGGCGGAGCGGCTCACCGTAATTATCACGAGCTCTCTGGTGCCGGTTGAGATTTACGAAATCTGCCGGCATCCAAGCTGGGTGAAGGTGGTGGTGCTCGCGCTCAACGTCGCCATCGTCGTCTACCTGATTTATCACATGCGCAGCCGCAAGGCATGACTGCGGATGGCTTCCAATCAGGCCAGCAGTTTCGCGAGCGGCTCCCAGTAATGCTCTTTCCATCCGGAAGCCAGATGTTCCGCCGCGCCCTTAGGAAAGCCCGTGTGGTCAAAGACAATCTTGGTTCCGGAGCCTTGCTCCACCAGTTCGAATTTCGCGATCGAATACACGCCGGAGTCCCAACTGCCGGCTCGCCAGGCCTGCACGATTCGCTGGCCCGGCAAGAGTTCGACGTGCCGCCCCGTGATGTATCCGCCGAACAGAGTGAACGCGCCACCAACTTCGCGGCTGATCTGCGTGGGCTTGTTGCCCAGATTTTGCATCGACTTCATCGCTCCGCTGAGCTCTATGACTTTGTCGAATTGTGCGGTGTCGGTGAGTGCTTCGTAAACGCGCTTCGTACTCGCTTTGAAAACTGGCTCCTGATGAATGGCTTCCGCCGTGTGAGAGATTTCCCCTTCAGGCTCCGCCCACACCTTGATTGAGCCTAAAGCCAGACCACCCAGTGTCACCGCAAAGCCGGTAAACAATTGCCGCCGGCTAGGACCGTTGGCCCACGCCGACAAATCGTTTCTATCGCTCATCATTCGTTATGTTCTCCGTTGTCGTTGCGCTCTGCTGATACCGCATAAGACCATCGCCAGAAAATATGTTCAAGATAATATTTCGCTAGGTTGCGAAATGCTTTTCGAGCCATACTTAAGCGCCTGCAGAACGGGAAACTCGATGTCTTATCCCGCTGGTCATCGTGAGGAAGTAAAGAAAAGCGTATTTCGAGCAGTGATCGTGCTTCTGGCGCTGGCCTCAGCGTTTGGGCAAGCGCCCTCGCAGCCACCTCCTTCGTATCAATTTGCATCTGGCGGCTCAGCCTTAAACATTCCTGTGGAGCTGGTCGCTAACGGTCTGGTGTTTGTGTGGGCAAAGGTGAACGGCCACGCGAGCTGGTTCATTCTCGACAACGGAAGCCAGGGCTTTACCATCGACCGGCACTACGCTTCGAAGATAGGACTGCAGACCAGCGGCAGCGCGTCTGCCCGCGGCGGCGGAGCGAACGCCATTGACGCCGGAGTCATACGAGATGTCGAAATCAGTTTGCCGGGACTTGAGTTGACTGATCGCAATCTGGTTGTGATCGACTTGAAGCCTTTGGAGCCGAGCGTGGGTCATGAGGTCGATGGCATCATCGGATCGCGCTTGTTCGACGACTTCGTCGTGCTGGTGGATTACGAGCATCGCATGGTCTCGGTTTTTCTGCCCACACAATACAAGCCTCCCGCGGAAGCCACGGTCTTTCCGGTTCATATCGATGAACACGGTTTTCAGTTCATTGACGCGACTGTCGCGCTGCCTGGTATCGAGCCTGTCGCTGGGAAATTTCTTATCGACGGCGGCGCGAACACTTATGCGGATATTTACAAACCGTTCTGCGATGCGCACCATCTGCCACCGCCGGCGATGAAGCTTTTGGAGGAACCCGGCACCAGCACCGGAGGTACCACGCAGTCGAAAGACGGCCGCGCCGATGAGATCAGAGTCGGTGAGTTTTCGATCAAGAGCCCGCCGATAACGTTCGCGCAGGATACGGAAGGGTTGATGGCATCGAAAGACTACGCAGGGCTGATTGGCACCGAGTTCCTGGAGCGCTTTACGGTGGTGTTCGACAGCCCCGCAAAACAAGTATGGCTCGTGCCGAATCATAGTTATGCAGAGCCCACACAATATGATGAGAGCGGCTTGCGAATTCGTGCCGAGGGTCCGGACTTTCACCGATTTGTGGTGCGACGGATTCTGCCCGGGTCTGCCGCCGCGGAGGCTGGCATCGAAAGTAGTGATGTTATCGAATCCATAGGCAACCGTTCGGCGAATGAAATGACGCTCACCGAAATACGAACAATGCTTTGCAAACCAAACGCAAAATATTCGGGCGGCATTCTGCGGGGAAGTAAGCATTTTCAGGTTGACCTGAGTTTGCGGCCGCTTCTGTAAAGTGGTCTTTCAATTTCTTGTCACGGGGGAATCATGTACGAAGTAATCCTGAAGCGCTTCGAGCAACCTGATGAAGTTCGCACCTTTGAAAAGGGGAAGTTTGAACTAGTCGAGGTCGGCGGAATGACGATTGGACGCGCGACATACCAGCCGGGGTGGAAGTGGTCGCTGCATGTGGGAAAGGCCTCGGGCGCTAAAAGTTGCATAGTGGAGCATGTTGGCCTGGTGATTTCGGGTTGCGCGACGGCCGCGATGGACGATGGCCGCGTGATCGAAATGAAAGCCGGCGATCTTTTCTACATTGCGCCGGGGCACGACAGTTGGGTGGTTGGCGACCAGCCTTACGTGTCGCTGCATTTTGTCGGTGCGGAGAAATATGTGCAGCAGAAGAAGTAGGGAAGTGTCGACTAGAAAACAGAAGGCTGCGGCGAGAGTCACGACCTTCCGCTTTCTGTCCATCCGTCGGACTATTGGCAATAATATACTTCGCAAAACACAGTCAGAAAGCTTTGATGGCGTCAATTCCTGCCATCGCTAGGCAAATCAGAACGCCAATTGGCGAAATGAAAGCCATGACAACGTATAGGGGATAGAGGGATTTGAATGGGTCGTCTCGTCTGCTAACGCCAGAGGGACCATGCCAGCGGCTAAGGTTGGCAGACATTACGAACATCAGAAAACAAACGATGGCCATGCCCATCCAAGCAATTGATTGCATGAAGGGGGAATGTCTCTGGAAAAGCGGCGGGTGCGTTACTAGCGCTAGGACTATCACTTCTTAGGCCGCTTCACTTCCGGCTTCTGCTTCTCGCGTTCTTCCTGCTTGAGCAGTTCTTCCTTTCGAGACAGTGAGCACTTGGCGGACAGCGTTATCGAATCGCTGAAAGTCTGTCTTGCTAGGAACGTCGGGCGGCGGTAATGGTTTCACGCCGATATTATACCCCTTTAAAATTCCAGCTTCATCCATGCGCATTGCTGTATGATGTGTGCGCTATGCCAGTCATTGGTGGACCCTACCTAACGGCGGCTTTTCTCTGCGAAAAGGCTCTGACTGAAGTCGATGGCGTGCCGAGTTTCATTCGCATAGTGGATAAATGGACAGTGACTGGAACGACTGAAACAATGCTTCCCACATTGATTAACGCTACCTTAGTCGTTCTAATGAGGTCGGGCATTCATAGAGGTTCATCGCAGCTAACAATTGTTCCCACGACACCTGCGGGTGCAGTAATGCCCCCAATGATTATTCCCGTGAGCTTTGAAGGTGATGATGATCACGGAACCGGATTTGTCCAGCCAATCGGCTTTCCTGCACAAGAATCGGGTCTCTATTGGTTTGATGTCTCAATAGATAGTCAGCCGATCACAAAGATTCCGCTCAGGATCGTGTACCTGAGAATAGCGCAACCTCCTGGCCCGCCCACTGGGGCCACTTCTTGACGGGTAGACTCTTGAATGTCTCTGTGCTCCGCACGTCAACATCGGTGTCGAAGCTTGAAACGATGCGAACTACAGATTCGCCAGTTACGACCAACCCAGCATTTCCCGCAACTTTCGCTAACTGTTGAAACGGATTCCAGTCGCTTGGCTGTAGATCGGTTTGACTCCACCACTTGGGACCGGTTGCAATCCATGCAGCACGTAAATCTGCCACAGATGCGTTCAGGTCGTTGACGCCGAACTCGGTTCCGCAGGATGGGCAGATATTGTAGTCGCGTGGTGGATCGTCCATGCCGTAGCCACACACTGGACAAAGATTAGCAATATTTTCAGTTACCATCGTCTGCACTCCGATTGAAAGTATAGGAAATTATTTGCGTGGCCATGACACCTCCCAGACAGGCGAGCCAACGTTCTGAGGGGATCGGTAAGTGACACGCATGGCACAGGCTTATAGAAGGTTCGTATGATTCCCCCGCTGTCAAGCACACCATATGCCTGAGTTGTGGGATCGTACCTCACTTTGTCCCCCATCTTCCGCGTACATTCATGAACACTACCTAATGGTGACGCTCCACCTAGAAACGTATCGGCAAATTGTTCATACTCAGTAGCATTTGATGCGCCGAAATCCGCTCCGTGTTCGCTGAAATGGCGTGCTCGCTGCCTCTCATTCAGGAAGCCTTTTGTTTGCAACGCCATTTCAGGCGGGGATCATATCACGGAAACCGAAACCTCGTTTTTAAATTTGCGTTTCCTTACGCAATCGTGACGACAGGGCGGCCCGCTAGGCAGATGTCGGCAGGCCATGTCTACCGTTACGATAGACATACTCCCAATGTGTCGTCAATCATCTAGTCAGATGCTCATCGGCTGGGAAAGGCTTTACCGTTTTGGGCCGCGCTTCAGGCGATAGGAATTAGAGAGGCTCAGGCGTCGCAGTCTTTGCATCGTCAGTCTTGCCTGTTAGAATGGCGCATCGTCTCCGACTTGCTCGAGCGGCGATGTCACGCTGGCTGCCTTGATTCTGCATCCGGACGACTTCTTGATTCCGAAGGCGTACAGCCGTCCCTTGGTTTCCACGTAGACAATTCCGTTGGCAATCGTGGGTGAGGGGTAGCCGCCTACTCCGGAAACAGATGCCTCAAAAAGTTCGTTCGCCAGATTGGTGGCGTCAAACGCGCGCACTGTGCCCACTCTTGTGTTCGGCCACGTCACCGCCCAGAGCAGACCGTTGGTGGTGCCGTTGGCGGAAATCGATGGACTGGCGGCAGCGCGGTAAGCGCCGCTCGCAAAGCCGGATTCAATCGTAGGGCAAGTCGCGAGCGGAGTCGCGCTGCCTGGAGTCCACGAGTAGGCCATCAGCGGCCCAGGATTCGACGTGAAGTAAAGATTGTTGTTCCAATAGACCGGCGCATTCCAGCCGCAAGTACCCGACTGGTTCGCGCAGGCGGTAAATTGGACAGGAGTCGAACACTTGGACGCAGTCGGATTCAGTACATCCTGAATGATGTTATTCGGCCCATTCGGCCCCGTGTAACCGCCCATGTTATCTCTGTCGACAACATAGATATTTTCCGACTTATCGTAGCCAACGAGAATATGGGTGTGCAGCCCAGGTTGATCCGGTAACAGCACTGGACCGGTTGAACTGAGATCCAGATCGGCCGAGTACAAAGTGCGATCGTTATAAGGCGTGAAGTAACTGGCCGACGATGCCGGTGGCCCCAGGCTCGGAGTCAGCTTTACGATGCTGTCGCCAAAATCCGACCCTTGCCAGCCCGCGGGGTTATTGAAAAAGTTGTTCGCGTCCGCGGTCTCGAAGTAAACGTTGCCGCTGGCGTCCGCTGCCAGGCCGCCACCAGCCTGCCATATGCCACCATTGGCGTAAGGTCCTTTCGGATTATTCATAAGATCGGGCGAGGTGTTGAACACGGCCTGCTGCGTAAATCCACTCGTCGGCGAGTAAGTGTAGGACATCACCCAGCCATAGTTGGGAAATTCCTTGCACCCCGTCGAGCCAATCCCCACATAGATGGTTCCATTCGACAACAACATGGCAGGCCGCGACATCTGATACTCCGCGGCGAATGTAACCGTTTTGCCCGCATGATTGACGACCGAACCAGCGAGCACAATCGGCGTAGTCAACTCTTTGCCGGTCGAAGTATCCACCGCATGTAGCTTCAACTGATGCACGTTCTGCAGGTTGATGTAGTTCAATTCTTTGGTCACAAAGTACATCACGGGAGGCGAAACCGAGGTGTCGATCACCGGCGTTCCTACGATGCCCGCGCCGCCGCTTGGATTCATACTGAAGCCGGAGTCCGTGCACCCGCCCGTCTTCTGATATCCGTAAGTATCGGGCGGGCCATAAACCACATGCCAGTATTGCGTGCCGTGATCGGAATCAAACGCATATACGCTGTTCGCCAGCGTCGCCACAAACACCACGTTGTGTACGCCACCGTTAATCGGAGTCTGCGGCAAATAAAGAGGTTGCGCCACGGCCCAGCCGTCAAACACCGGAGTGGTCGCAAACAGCTGAGTCATCGTGCCCACGTTCGCGGGAGTCAGCACCGTCTCTGAAAGATTTTGTCCCGTGCGTAAATTGTCGTTGTGATAAGTGGTGACGGCGACGCAGCTCTGTGCTGCAGCACCGGGGACAACAAGCTCTCCCAGCCCCATCCAGACGGAAAGCGCACAAACTACTACCGCACGTAGGAATTGCATGGTGCTCCTTAAGGGGGGAGTAGCGTCCGCTAATTCTAAGCTGCCCGCGCCCATTCGACAACCGTTTCCGGCCCTGCAACCGAAAAACCAAAGTACCCAATTTCTCGCCGGATGCGGCTTCTGTAGCCCCGAAGCAGGATTGACAAGCGAGAATTGCCGGAGTACGTTGGAGGCACTTAGGAGTAATGCGGGCCGTGAAGCAACTTCGTTCGATATCCGTTCTCTTTCTGTTGGCAGCGGCGGTCTTCGTATCCGTCGTGCCCAGAGCGGACGCGCCCGATACTACTTTTAACGAGGCAGATGCTCCAGTAAATCTGGCTCCGCCCGCCCGGCTTGGCAGTCTTGTCGTTCTTCCTACCGTCGATCCAGTTGCGGTAACGCCAGCGGTCTCATCCTTCTGCCCGGCTTGCGCCGTGAGCAGCGTGGTGCTCGACCGGCCGGCCGCGCCGCGTCAACGCCATCGGCATTCTCTTCAAAGTCTCCTTTGTACGTTGCTGATCTGAAGTCCCTCACATATTGCTGCTGAATCTCCGCGTGACGATTGCCAAAGGCTGTATTCGCCAAGGCATTTCCAATCGCGACATTCAAGTCATAGCAATCCTCAGCCTGGCAGCTCGCGACCGAGCCTGCCGAATGGACCTGCAACAGTCCAAAGGAGCCTTTCAGTTGAATTTTCTCAAGCGTTATAAATCCCAGCATTCCGCCCTGTGGAGCGCGACGGTTTTATTCGTTCTCGTTTCAGGGCTCCTAATCGCCATCGACCAGCTCTCGACGCGCTTCGGCCTTCATGGCTATCAGCGAATCGCCGACGACCTCCTGGGCGGAGCGATTTCCGCTTCCATCTTTCACTTGTACGAGCGCCAACGCTTGCGGCGCTTGCGCGAACGCCTTCACCTGATCGACCTGATGAATCACCACATTCGCAACGCCCTTCAACCCCTCGTGTTCGTGGCGCAGGAGGCTGAAGCCAAGATGCAGATGAACGTGGTCGAAGACTGCGTTCGCCGTATCGACTGGGCGCTGCGCGAAGTTCTTCCCGGCAAGTCCGATGCGCAGTTTGTGGTGCACACCCGCGGATCGGCTGGAGTAAGCGTGGTGACCACTCGACCTCGCGACGCAACCCTGGCGTCGGCAATTCAATATTCCCGGCCTAGGCCTGCGGATAGTCAGGTGCAGCCATTCTTTTCTCGATGGATCGATGGCTGGCGAGGTCGCAATGAAAAAGCAAGTTAACGGTTTTTGGGGAGCATTTCTACAAAACCAGTCAACCCAGCGCCGCGAAGGCGCAAATTCAATTTCTAGTGAGGCGACCATGGACATGGAAAAGGTAAATCAGGTATTTCTTCATCTCTCTCCCCGTTACATACGCCCCAACAATGTGTTGGCCGAAGCTCATTCCGACTCAGCCACGTATCTCGAAGATAAAAGAGTCGCTCAGTTATTCCTGCTGCTGCGACAGCTGCAGAGATCCGCGGGCGGATTGTGCGGATTGCCAACGCCCGAACTTACTGACATCGTCTCCAGCGCAGTGCGTCTCTGCGGCTTTGTGAACCCGCGCGAGTCGCGGGACGTAATTGCCGCCGTTTTGGATGCGCTTGAGATGGAAGAGCCCATGAGCGAAAGCTCGTGATCCCAGGGGGCTGAGTTAGCCGGATCACGTAGCAGGATGGATGCTCATGTGGGGACAGCCGGGGGTCTTCGGCATGCTCGGGGCGGGACCCCGGCTGTCCCGCCCGGGGGGAGCGCAACGCCCCGCTCCGCAACCAGCAATCCGAAACACTACCGCAGCTTACTGCCGCAGTCTGCCGGTTAAGCAACTTGACCCCGCTGTTATAATAGCTATAAGAAATACAAAAAATTTTCGCACAATCAGCCGGAGCAGCGGGTGCCCCGTCCTTGTCCCTGCGTTTTTTGCAGGGACAGAGCCTGCCCTGAGCGCAGCCGAAGGGATGGGGATTTTGACCTCCGCGCCTTTTCACGCCCGACCCTTTCACGTTCTACCCAGGAGTCTCGATGTCCAAGCGTCCTCAGCCCAGCCGCCCCGACGATCCCAACCGTCCCAACACCAAGCGCACCGGAGAGCGTTCCGAAGCCGCCTTCCTCTATCAGGCCAGCCAGCGCCGCTTCGCCATCTGCAAGCCCTGGGGCGACAGCGAGCGCTACGACTTCATCCTCGACAACCGCCCCAAGCCGAATGTTCACCTCTTCCGTGTGCAAGGCTTGCCCTGAGAGAGCGATAGCGACCGAATGGGTCAAATGCACCGACTCCCTCCGCGCCGGCGCCTACGAAACTCGCGCCACCTACACCACCGGCAAAGGCCGTGCCGTCTACACCAAACGCGACATCGACTTCATCGCCGCGCACGTAATCGAACTCAACATCTGGTACATCATCCCCGTAGAAGTCTGCTCGCCCGCACCCATGCTCCGCTTCTATCCCCACCGCCACGCCAAGCTGATGCGCCTCGAAAAATACCGCGAAGCCTGGCACCTACTCGATCCCACACTCACCATCCACGCCTGCATCGATCCCGATTATCCCGAAGGAGTCGATCCAGAAAGCTACGACCCGGATCCTGAATTCCCGGATCACCAATAATCTCTGTCCTCCTGAGCGAAGCATGACGCCCACGAAGTGAACGTGGAAGAGCGGCACTTCAGCGCCGCGTAAAGCCACCACAACTAACTCTTGTCATTCCGAACAGGGCCGAAGGCCCGGTGAGGAACCTGCTGTCCTTCTCCATATCCAAATAGATTAGTCCAAAAAATCCCTTGCAAAGTCAAAGTCTGAAAGCTACTATTCGCCCGTCTAGCACTAACTCGTGCTAGGTTCCGGCAATTTAGCAGCCTCCTGTTCCCCACGGCTGCTCGGCCCCTGAAATCGAATCCGGACTGAAACTCATCCGTGCGGGGTGACTAATGCGGAAACGTGTTCTGCCTTTACTGCTGGCACTGACTCTCGTTCAAACCGCCTTCTCAGGAACTTGGTCCCCATCGGCCCACACTTGGGGCGGCTCCTCTACTGACCAAGTGGACGGCGTTGCCGTGGACTCATTCGGGAACGTCTATGTGGCTGGATCGACCCAGAGTTTCGGAGCCGGGGGCCAAGACGTCTTGATAATCAAATACGGCCCAACCGGTCAATTCCTGTGGGCAAGAACCTGGGGTGGTTCAAGCGATGAATTTGCGACAGCCGTCAAAGTCGGCCCTGACGGCCTTCTCTACATCACGGGAGTTACTTCGAGCTTTGGCGCCGGGTGGTTCGATCTGTTCCTTCTCCAACTCGACTCGAATGGGAACCTAAAATGGGGAACGACCTGGGGTGGGCAAAGTTACGACGGCGGGCACGATATAGGCTTCGACGCGAACGGTAATATATACGTCGTTGGGGAAAGCTATAGCACTGGGCCCTGCTGCACGGCGGTCCTGCTAAAGTTCAGCAGGGCCGGAGCTCTTGTTCAGTCGTCCTATTACAAAGGCCCAGCAACGTACGATTCGGGTTACTCCCTCGCCGTTGACTCAAGCTTCAATGTAGTTGTGACGGGAATAAGCTGGGATTACAGCATCCCCCCGCTACACAATTCGATCCTCCTACTGAAATACGACCCTAACGGCAACCTTATCTGGCAGGAGAATTGGGCGACTACATTTCCCGGACAGGACGAATCTTGGGCGTTCCACGATGTCACGACCGATGCAGCTAACAACATCTATATTGCCGGAAGGCATGCCTCAGACTGTAATAACAGCAATTTCGGCGTCTGCGATTTCGATACCTTGTTGATAAAGCTCGATCAGAACGGAATCTTTCAATGGGCTAACACGTGGGGCACAACTGGAAGCTACGATACTGCCGGTTCGGTGCTGCTCAATACAGCACAGGCCCCGATGGTGGCCGGCATGTTAGACGAGTACGGCACGCCCTTGTTGTTCATTCTTGACTATGATGCAACTGGGAATCTTCTGTCCGAGACCGAATGGCGAGGAGGGAATGTGCAGCCAGGCTCAGCAGCGGGGATGGCGTCTGACGCGAGCGGGGCGCTCTACCTCGCTAGTTCTGCCCTGAACAATCAAGGCTCATGGGCCGCGACGACCGCCAACTCCGGAGTACTCCCAAACTCGCTAATAAAAAACTCATACACTACTGGAGATCCGAATCTCAGCATGACTTCGTTAACTACTCCGACCATTTCCCAAATCGGTGGCGTTCACGATACCGGCGGGGGTGGAGCTGACGCATTGGTTATCCAATCCTCAGTCTGGCAACCCGTAAAGAGCCAGCCTCCAGGCCTTAAGGCAAGCACGGCTCTTCTTCTCACTGATGGGAGTGTGTTGGTCCAGCAGTATTGCTCTCCTCAATGGGGCCGATTGGTCCCTGACAATCGAGGCAGCTACGTGAACGGTAGATGGGAAGAGCTTGCGGATTCTCCTTATGGCCCACTCTTCTATGCCTCAGCTGTACTGCCCACCGGCGAGGTAATCGTCGAAGGTGGCGAATACGTCGGGGATGGAGTTTCCTGCCCTTCCACCAAGGCTGAGACCCCGATGGGCGCAATTTTCTACCCACCAGCATATTGGACGGCCGATAGGGGCACGTGGAGAAACGTGAGCCCTCCCCAGGGCTGGAACCAAATCGGCGACGCGGCTAGCGTTGTTCTGGATCATGGCCTCTTCATGATCGCGTGTGGGGGCTGCGACTCAAGCCACAACAAATCTCAGGCTCTCACGCGGGACGGCTCCGGTTGGGTGATCGACGACGGTGCAACAAACGGAAAATCCGACGCAAACAGCGAGGAGGGTTGGACGCTGCTACCCGGAGGCGACGTACTGACTGTCGACGTTACGCAATTGTTCGGACTAACCCGATATTCAGAAATATACGATCCACATCCGCTCCCGGGCCACTGGTCAGGGGCGGGAGATACGCCACAATCGCTAGTGAACATCTGGTGCACCGAGATCGGACCCGCAGTCCTGCGCCCCGACATGGGGGAAGGTCCAACAGTATTCGCTATCGGCGCCAATGGCAATACGGCAATCTACGATGTAAATACAGGCGGCTGGTTGGAGGGGCCGCCCCTGAAAGGGGAAAATAATGCGACGCTGGGCGTTACCGATGGCCCGGCCGCTCTTCTTCCGAGCGGCAACGTTTTATTTGCCGCGTCGCCAATCCCGCCGTGTTATTCGGCCGATAGCACGTTCTTCGAGTTCGACGGCGTGAACCTAAACAAAGTTGCCAGTCCACCTAACGGCGGAATTGACGCACCATTCAAGACTAGGATGCTTGTGCTGCCGACCGGCCAGATTCTGTTCACAGATTGGAGTTCCGACGTAGAGGTCTATACATCTAGCGGTAAGCCCCAAGACAGCTGGCGGCCAACCATCGCATACCTAACCGACCCGACCGGAATGACGCAGACCACGACTCTGATGCGCGGACAGACATACAAAGCTTACGGAACCCAGTTCAATGGCCTTTCCCAAGGTGCAATGTACGGCGACGACGCACAAATGGCGACCAACTATCCTCTCGTGCGGATCACCGACCAGGGCGGGAACATTTTCTATGCTCGAACGCATGATCACAGCTCAATGGGAGTGGCAACTGGAAGCAACCCGGTATGGACATACTTCGACGTGCCCCCCTGTCCATCCGTTGCCTGTCTGGAAAGTGGCCCAGCGATGCTCGAAGTGGTTGCGAATGGCATCCCATCCAAGAAGTACGCAATCACCTTGGAGTGAGAAGAAGGTCTGCGCCTAACTGTGTCCTTTGCGAGAAGCGGGCGACGTCGCAACATTAGTCTGCCGGGTTGCCCAATTTCTCGCGTCCTTTGCGAGAAGTGTACAAGCCACCACTGCATACAACTTACTCTCCCGCCGCCTTCTTCACATCCTCAAACTGATTAATCTCCACCGTCCCCTCCGGGAAGCGCGCCGTGATCTTCAACTCGCCGCCCATGGCTTTCACAAAACTCTGCAGCGTGCTCACGTACATGTCGGCACGGCGCTCCAGTTTCGAGACCGCGGCCTGATTCACTCCCAGAATTTTCGCGAGATGCACCTGCATCATCTCCCGCGCCTCGCGCAGCAAATGCACCGGCATCTCCGCGCGGTACTTTTCGTACCGCACGCGGGAACGCTCCAGCGACTCCGGCGACATCTTTGCCCGCAACTCTCGGAAGTCCTTCGGCATATCTTTTTTTGTTTCATCGGCTGGGGAACGTTTGAGCAACAGCTAAACCCGGTCCCTCCAATAACCCGGCTTTCGACGCCCATGCGCAAGCGCCAGCACAAACGTCCGCGCGGCATCACATCGATAGAAAATACTGTAGGGAAATTCGTATAGCGTGTATTTGCGAAAGCGCGAATGGGATAACGGCCAGCGGTCCGGCGATTGTTGGATCTGCTGTAAAGCGCGCTCAACCGCGTTTTCGAACCTTTCGGCAGCGGGGACGCTTCGCTCCCAATACCAGGAGTACGCGTCGCGGTATTCTTGTTCCGCCTCGGGGTGAAGCGAGAGCGGTTCTTGCGACATGTCGGGCTACTTCGGTTGGAACATCTCGCGTGCCCTGCGTTTCACTTCCAGCCATGGAACGGGTTTCACTTTGCCCGAGTCGATTTCTTCCATGCGGCGAGCTACCTCGTGCTGCCAAGCCTCCTCAACGTCCAAATCAGGTTCGCCTTCATCCAGACTTTCGATCAAGTGGGCAGCGAGAGCGCCGCGCTCCTCCGGCGGGAGCGCCATTGCCTTTTTCAGGAGTTCGTCAGCTTCAGGAGACATGCAAAGATTCTAGTCCTTCAGATCAATCTTCTCACAAGGGAAAAACAGGAATTCTGGAGCAATCCGTTGGAATACATCCGGTGCCCATTTTCGCGCCCTTTGCGAGCAGTGGGGCAGGCCGCCACTGTACCCACCTACTCCCCCGCCGCCTTCTTCACATCCTCAAACTGATTAATCTCCACAGTCCCCTCCGGGAAGCGCGCCGTGATCTTCAACTCTCCGCCCATGGCTTTCACAAAACTCTGCAGCGTGCTTACGTACATGTCGGCGCGGCGCTCCAGCTTGGAGACCGCCGCCTGATTC
The DNA here is from genome assembly GCA_963771965.1 of uncultured Acidobacteriaceae bacterium. Classification (GTDB taxonomy): domain Bacteria; phylum Acidobacteriota; class Terriglobia; order Terriglobales; family Acidobacteriaceae; genus Sulfotelmatobacter. The sequence goes on along the minus strand of CAVYVM010000009.1, from coordinate 167,950 downwards.
ACTCCCAGGATTTTCGCCAGATGCACCTGCGTCATCTCGCGCGCCTCGCGCAGTTCGTCCAAGGGCATCTCCGCACGATATTTCTCGGCCAAAAGGCGCGAACGCTCTCGCGCTGCAGGGGACATCTTCTCGCGAAGGGTATTGAAATTCTTGGGCATTACACGTCCTCCTAAATTAGTTCAGATATTTCTTTCCAATTCGCTCCAGGTGCTGATCGAACAAATCGTCGGCAATGGGAACGAATCTCTCGTACCACTTGGGATCGCCTGTCTTGTCTCCGCCAATCAGCAGCAGCGCCGTGCGCCGGGGATCAAACGCAAACAAAACTCTAATCTGCCTCGCGTCAACTTTCCCACGCAGTTCCTTCATGTTCGAATGGCGGGAACTCGTAATCACATCAGCGTGGGGACGAGCCAGAGTAGGACCATGCTCCTCCAGAAGTTCGACCTTCGTGTTGACTTCCGCCTGCTCCTCTTCCGAAAGCGTGTCCCACCAAGCCTCGAACTCGGGGGTATACTCAACCGCCCACGACATGATTGCAGTATTCCATACGAGGAATACTGTGTCCAGCGAAAACGGTACGTTGGCGTCTCAGCAGCCCCTTTTCCTTTCAACAACTTACCTCCGCCCAATCCCGCATTTAACCACTAAACCCCGTTTTTCTCCCATTCGTTGGGATAAAGATGCGTAACTCCTTGCCCTCCAATAGCATCACCCTAGGCCAATACCCAGGGAAAAGTGTAGAAACCAGGTTATACGCGGTAATCCCAGGGGAGAGCCACAGCTATAGCGAGCTTCGAAAGTTTGAGCTGACGCTAAGAGCTTAGGAGCCAGAAGCAAACATGCGCAAGCCGATCAAGTACGTAGAAAAAGCAGCCGTTGCCGCCGCCAAGGGTACGTGGGTCGTTTTCGACCGACTCAACCGCATCAACCCTGGCGCCTCGCCCACCCCTAAGTGGTCCGACAAGCCTCTGCTCAAGTCCTACGAGAAGTCGAAGCCGCCGCTGGGCTGGCCGCGCTCCACCGATTCGCTTTGCCCGAAGTGTGTCCCTGAGATTCGCCAGCAGATTCTCGATGGCAAACTGCCGCACGAAGTTTTGATGAACGAAAAAATTGGCGAGATCAAGGCCACCATCGTCGAGCGCGACGGCAAGATTTTGATGGTGAAAGATTGTCCCATCCACGGCCACTTCGAGGACGTGATGTCGATCGACACCGATTTCTCGAAGCATCTCGAAGACGTTTTCCCCGGTCGCGACATCGCCGCGCACAACGACGAGAAGCTGCACCATCACGGTTCATCGACCGTGAAGTATGGACGCGGCTCGGTGTTAACCATCGACCTGACCAACCGCTGCAACATGATGTGCGATCCCTGCTTCATGGACGCGAACCAGGTCGGCTTCGTCCACGAACTGCAGTGGGAAGAAATCAAGACCATGCTCGACAACGCGATTACGATTAAGCCGCGTCGTCAGATGAGCGTGCAGTTCTCGGGCGGCGAGCCCACGCTGTCGCCGTATTTTCTCGACGCCGTTCGCTACGCCCGCAAGGTTGGATATAACTCTGTGCAGGCGGCGACGAATGGAATTGAATTCGCCAAGAGCTTTGAGTTTTGCCAGCAGGCCGTCGAAGCCGGAATGCGTTACGCCTATTTGCAATTCGATGGAATCGGCAACGCTGCCAACGCTCACCGCATGGTCGGCAACCTGTTTGATGTGAAGTTGAAGGCGATCGAAAACCTGCACAAAGCCGGAGTAGAAATCGTTCCGGTGGTAACGATCGTGAACGGCATCAACAACGAACAAGTTGGACGCATCATCAAGTTCGCGCTCGACAATCCGAAGACGATCAGCTTCTTGAGCTTCCAACCGGTAAGCTTCACTGGCCGCGACGAAGCCGTCACCGACGATCGCCGCCAGGCGCAACGCTACACTCTTTCTCACTTAGCGCACGACGTAAAAAATCAAACCGGATTAGGCGAACCCAGCCGCGACTGGTTCCCGATTTCTTTCATGGGCACCTTCAGCGATTGGGCCGACCTGATGCACGCCAACGACCCCAAAAACGACTGGGGCCAACTAAGTTGCGGTTGCCACCCTAATTGCGGAACTGGCATGGCCGTCATGATTGATAAAGAAACGAAGGAGGCTGTGCCGGTTACGGCTTTTCTGCATGGGGATCAGCTGGCGAAGGATATTGCGAAGGTGAACGATGCGTCGCGCGGGAAATTTTTGACCGGGCTCGGCATGGCGTTGTGCTTGATGAAGAATTACGATCCGTTCCAGTCGCCGACGCATTTTAAGTTGATGGACTTACTAAAGAAGTTCGACAAAAATTATCACATCACCGGAAAGGACTACGGGAAGGTCGGTCCGGACCGGACGGTCGAGGATGTGATGAAGCGGCGTACGACCGACCGCTGGAACTTCCTGTTTATCGCGGGGATGTGGTTTCAGGATCTGTTCAACTACGACTTCCGGCGGACGGAGCAGTGCATTATTCCTTATGCGACGCAGGAGGGCGAGATTTCGTTCTGCGCGTACAACACGGGCGTGGGCTGGCGGAACATCATCGAGAAGATGCACATGACGGCCACGCTTACGAAGTGGTACGAAGAGCACGGGCGGCACGAGATTTTTGCGGGCGGCAAGAAAGTGAAGATGGAAGACGAGACGCACTCGCTGCTGCTGCGCGAAAATATCGTCACCACAGAACTGCAGCACGATCTCGATAAGCTGGGCATCGCAAAGAACGCTCGCGAAGAGAAGATGCGGGCGCGGGATGCGAAGGCGGCTGCTCAGGTCTCAGGTAACGGGTCTCAGGTCTTAGGAAACGGCGGGCATCGTGGGCCCGTGAAGAACGACGAGGCTTACAACGCGCGCATGGCTTCGCTGTATCGCGAAGTGGTGTTGAAAGAGAAACCGGCGCAGTCGCAGGATGGGTTCATTCCGCTGGGGGCGCTGAACAAGGCTAACGGTGGAATTGCAGCCGCTCCGAAGCCGGAGGTTGCTGAGCCGGTGGCGGGCGACTAAGTGCAGCTTCTAGCATAAGACCAGACGGGCCGCCTGCGAAGCGGCCCGATTTGTTTTGCATTTCGAGAGGCGGACACATCAGGAGCGCGAGCTGTCAGCAGCATCGTGCCACCCGTCGAAAACCACGACGGGTGGGGCAGCCGCGTCGTGATAGTGCAAAAGGTGTGAGCTAGCCCCCACCCGGCTCTTAGGGCGCGACTGTGACGGATGACCAATCCGCAACCTGCGGTCCTGTCTGCTCAGGAAGCCCTATCCTTTGGCCGACTACGAGGTAGAAGGGACCGGTGCCCACTTCCAGATTTTTCAAAGTGCCCAGGAGTGTCTTCCCGCTGTAAACTTTCACTGTGCCTACTCCTGAGGAGTTTACCTGAATTGCCACCCTATACAGCGTGTTCATTTGGGGGACAAAATTGGGCGAGAACTGTTCGCCTAGGTTGTAAAGCTGGTTGACATTGGGAGCGTTCACCCAAAAGCCTTCGTACACAGGGTCAACGTTCGCATGCAGGGTTAAGTATTGGGTTAGGTCAGTGCTCACCAGATAGATAGCGAATGGATTCGCGGTTCCTTGTATCGGAGTTACTTCTGTCGTGACGGTCAATGGTGCGCTGAATGTCATGAGCGACTGTAAACCGGTCATCGTGTAATCTTGCGTCAGCCCGCTCATCTGCAACCCGGTTGTTCCCGTAAAGGTTGTTTGCGGAGCCACAAACGTTCCCGAAGGAGACGACGTTGCAGCGGCCAAGTTGTCCAGGAATGCGGAACTCGCGCTCCACAGGGTGAAGTTGTCTGAAAGATGTTGCGCCATGGCCGAGTTGACCAGCAACGCCCCCGTGACAAACGAAAGTACGATGAAACAGCGCACCCGAAATAGCAATAGCCTCATATAGTTTCTCTCCTTATCTAACGGGGATAAATATGCTCCTCCGAGGCACCGAACTACCTTGAGGAAGCTCCATTGGCCCCGTTTTGAGGCACTTTCTACTTGATGTGTGTAGGAGTCAACGAAGTTCCCCATTAGCTCCACATTAGCCCGAAAGTATGCAACCAATCATTCATTTGACGGGAAGCATGAGTTCGGATAAGTTGTTGGGCCATGTCCGCGGGAGTGTGGGCGCTAGCGACGCCGACGGCTGATTTCGATGGAGGATGTGATGGCCGCCGATGGGCAGTTTGTTTCTACAACGTGCGATTCTCTTCTACGCTTCGATCTATTCGAGCTCGATACTCGATCTAGCCAGCTTTGGCGTAACGGTGTGCGTGTCGATTTACCGCCGCAGGCTTTGAGGATCCTTATCCTGCTGGCCGAGCGGCCTGACATTCTTGTTACCCGGAAAGAAATCAAAAATACCCTCTGGCCGGAAGAAAGCTATGGCGACTTCGATAGCCGCTTGAATTTTGCCATTCGCAAGCTGCGGGAAGCATTGAACGACAATGCCGAGCAACCGCGGTATATCCGCACGGTTCGCAAGGCGGGGTACATGTTCGTCGCTCCGGTGAGGCCTTCTCCGGCGGTTGATAACCCAGCGGAGCCAGAGGCTATCTCCGCTCCAATGGTTGCGGATTCAACAGACGATGCCTCCGCAAGCCTGGTTCCGGCCGGCTTGATAAAACATCCGGAGCTGCGACCTTTCTTGCTGGGTTTTCTGTTGGGTTTTGTGCTCGGCATTGCTGCCCTCGGACTGACGCAGATGTTGCTGAGTGCCTGGCCAAAGCCTGTCATAGAAAGCATTTCCGCAATCGAAGCCGAGCAAATGCAGCAGATAAGGATCATTGGGCGCGGGCTAGGCCACCATGTGCCTTTCACTGGCGTGGGCCTTGACACTCCCGACCTGATGATTGGGGATGACACAGCTCATTGGATGGCGGGATTGATGGACGCCGATCGAGTGAGCGATGTGACAGTGCTGGTTCAAGACTGGAGTGACACGTTGATCACCATTAAGGGTTTCTCTGGGATGTATGGTCAGGGCGATCCGCGTCAGGGTGAGTGGAAATTGCATCCTGGCGACAGAGTGCGGATTAGGGTTTGGAACCCGCAACACGAAAATGCGGGGTTCGGCGAGTGTGCGGTTACAGTGGGAGGCGGAGATGCTGTGTGCTCGAAATGAACCTGATCACTTTCCCATGCCGTAACACGGTGATCCCGGCGAGCCCGCCGCTCTGATACCTCCAGTAGATGAGGTCACGCCTTGCGAAACGTGGGCGGCGCGGCTGGAAGCCGCGCCCTGTCAAACCAACTTAGCGATTCCTTCAACCCTACTTAACGACATCGGCGTCTTCGCGCCGCCACGCTTCCAAACCTGCGGCGCCTTGAGCCAGCCGTCCTAGAGTTGCGGTTGCCGTCAGATTGCCGGAGTTCGTGGGTGAAATGTTCGTGGCATCTTCGGCTGAGCCGCTTTCCTGGCCTGCCTTGATCGGCTGGTTGGCAACGGTATTGTAGGCGTAGCCGTCCAGTTTCATGTGGTTGTCGTGAATCGACATTCGCGCCCATCCGAAGTGATATTCGCCGTCGATTAGGAACTTGAATCCGAGGTAGCGGTTCCGCGTATTGGCCCACAAACCCTTGACCGTAATAGATCCGGAGGAGTCAATCCAATTCGCCATGAAGTTTGCGCCCTGAAACGCACCATTCGGCCCGATGGCCGCTTCAGAGGCCAAGGCAAAGGCGTAAATGCCGGAGCCCATCACCTGGTTATGTGCCGCTGGCATTGCCAATTGATTGCCACCGTGGCCAAAAGTGGAGTTGACCAACTCGAAGTCGGCGATGCCATCGCCATTAAGGTCGAGCTTATATCCCTGAGTAGGCTGAGCCTCAGCCCCCAGTATGAGGTGGACTGGGGTATAAACAACCTCGGCGTCTGCGGGAACAGCCAGCGCGAGAACGCCCACGCCTGCGGCGGTTGCGGCCGTCGCATACGCGCTGAGGCGGCGTTGGTTTGCAACTGAAAGATTGCGAGGGGTCTTAGGACGGGGCTGGTTCATAAGTCCTCCTGACGCGGCGATTGAGTGGTCCGTACGAAATGCCGGTGATTGGTACGCAATCTTACATCAAAGCGTTGTGGACGGGACGGGAAAGTCCGGCGAGTTTGCATAGTCTTCGTGAGTAGCCTTAAGGGATGGTTACCGGCGGAGGCGGGACGAAGTTCGTTGGCGGATTGTTTATGGCCCGTTCTGGTGAGGTGAATCTCTTGTGCGAACCTCTCCTTTCCATTCTGCTTGCGAGTGAGTTATAGTCTCAGGCCGGCATAAGGAAGCGAGCCGAACGCGCTATTATTGCATCGCAAAAGAACGCGATGCTTCGCGCGGCTCGCCCAGATCCCTCGCTGCGCAAAGAACGCTTGCTCGGGATGACAAAAAGGTGCTTGGGAGGCTTTGATGGCTACGCAGACTCGACCGGAGGGGAAGGCCCGCAGTTTTGGGGAGAACATTGAAAGTGACCTGGCGTCGCGATTTTTGCGGGTGGTGGAAGTTGCGGCGATCGCTTCGGCGCGGACGATGGGGCAGGGCGAGCGCAAGCTTTCGGATCAGGTGGCAACCGAGGCGATGCGGCGAAGCATGGAATCGATCCCGATGCGCGGGACGATTGTGATTGGAGAAGGGGAGCGCGATGAAGCGCCGATGCTTTATATCGGGGAGCGGGTGGGTGCGGAATTTACGGATGGGCGCGAGGTGCCGGAGGTCGATATCGCGGTCGATCCGCTGGAAGGGACGAACCTGTGCGCGACCGGTGCGCCGGGATCGATTACGGTGCTGGCGGCGTCGGAGCGCGGAGGGTTGCTGAACGCGCCGGATTGCTACATGGAAAAAATTGTGGTGGGGCCGTCGTGCAAGAACGCGGTGGAGTTGGATGCTCCGGTGGCCGACAATCTGAAAAACATTGCGAAGAGATTGGAGCGCGATGTGGAAGATCTGGTGGTGATTGTGCTCGACCGGCCGCGGCACGAAAAATTGATTGCGGACATTCGCGCGGCGGGTGCGCGGATTCGGCTGATCGGGGATGGAGATCTTTCGGCGGGCATTGCGGCGGCTGTGATTGGGACCGGCGTACACGCGGTGATGGGCTCGGGCGGCGCGCCGGAGGGCGTCATCACGGCGGCTGCGATTCGATGCTTGAATGGATACATGCTCGGGCGGTTGGTGGTGAGGCCGGATCAGGAAGAGCGGCTCGCGCGCATGGGGGTGAAGGATAAGAATCGGATTTACGAGGCGGAAGATCTGGCTCCGGGCAAGCAGTTGATTTTTGCCGCCACGGGAGTGACCGATGGGGCGCTGTTAAAAGGAGTGCGGTTTTTTGGCGAAGGGACGCGGACTTCGTCGGTGATTCTGACGCAGCAGACGGGGAAGGTGCGGTTTATTGAGAGCATCCATTTGGAGAAAGGGCCGGATGTGAAGGTGAGGTTCGCGTAAAGGGCTAGGGTCAGAAGAACCTAAGTTTCGAGATCATGGCGAGAGAAAGCAGTCGAGCGTTGCTCGACCGGACCGCCGAGGGCGGCTGTCCCTACATGATTCGATGCTTGCTTCGAGTTTCATAACCATCTAGAATGACCATCTAGGTGGATAATGAAAACCGTAGGCCTATTCGAAGCCAAGCAGAAGCTCTCCGAACTGGTGGAGCGCGCCAGTGAAGGGGAGCAGATTGGGATTACGCGGCGCGGGAAACTTGCTGCGATCCTGAAGCCGGCGCAGGATGAAGCCAGCTTGAAAGAGGCATTCGCCGGCCTGGAACGCATTCGTAGACGCGCCAAACCACTGCCCAAAGGAATGACCGTCAAAGATTTGATCGAAGAAGGTCGCAGGTGAAGTCGATTGTTCTCGACGCTTCTGTCGCCCTTGCCTGGTCTCTTGATCGTCCCACCCCTGCGTACGCCGACCGCGTGGGTCGGCTCCTGTTGAGCGGGGTTCGCGCCGTCGTTCCTGCGCTCTGGCTGTTGGAAATGGCGAATGGATTCGCCGTGGCGGAGCGGCGAAGGTTGTTAACGTCGTCAGAGATCATTGAAGCGCTACGCCATCTCGATGTGATTCTCGCACAAAGTATAGAAGTCGGCACAGAAAGCTTCTCAATCCGCACTGTTCTTGGTTCAGCTCGCGCATTCTCGCTTACCGCCTACGATGCGATCTATCTTGAAATGGCGCTGCGCCACAAGTTGGCGCTCGCCACGCTCGACAGAGCCTTGCGGGCGGCTGCGGTGAAGGCCGGTGTTGAGCTCGTTCACTGACGAGTCCGACTTGTTATTTCAAATACTCCGAATCTTTTTTCAGCTCCTCCGGGATGTGGGGGAACGGGGGGAAGTCCTGGGAGTAGCCCTTGAACAAACTGGCCGTGACTTCGGCGCGGTGGTTGCCGTCATGAATGGCGATCTTGTGAATCTTGCGCGGCGAGTACCCCTCCCATAGCGACACCCCGGCGTAGGCGCCATCTTTGCGCAGGACGTAATAGATCATGTCGACGAAGCGGAGCTTGTTCATATCGCCGTTATAGTTGCGAGCGATGCGCTTAAGGGCGTCGAGGCCGGCTTCCTGCGGGGACATGCCGTGGCGCATGTTTTCGACGATGGTGTGAGCGCCGGCAACTTTGATGTTTTCTTCTCCGCTGCCGGTGGCGCCGGCGGAGCCTACGTCCTGGTCGGTGTAGCAGCCGGCGCCGATGATAGGCGAATCGCCACAGCGGCCGGGTAGTTTGAAGGCGAGGCCGCTGGTGGTGGTGCAGCCGGAGATTTCTCCTTTTTCATTCAAGGCCGAGCAGTGAATGGTGCCTGTGGGAGGGAAGATGACTTTGCGAACGGCGGCAAGTTGATCGTCGGGTGCGATGCCGAGATCGGCAGCGCGGGCTTGCAGATCCTGGATGCGTTGCCGCCAGAGTTGAGAGTGCGGCTTATCTTCTTTTCTTTCAGGATCGCGTTTTCTTTCGAGCTCGCGATCCTTGTCCGGGTCGGGCGGTTGCCAGTGCGGATCGGCGAGACCGGGACCCCACCAGTCGCCGGTGGAGTGAAATTCCTTCCAGAGCAGCCAGATTTTGCGGGAGTTTTCGGTGAGCAGATTCTCGCGCGGGAAGCCCATGGCGACGGCGAAGCGCTCGGCACCCTCGCCGACCAGCATGACGTGGCCGGTGTGCTCCATGACGGCCTTTGAAACCAGGGAGACGTTTTTGATGTTGCGCACGCCGCCGACCGAACCGGCGCGGCGCGTGGGTCCGTGCATGCAGCAGGCGTCGAGTTCGACTACGCCTTCTTCGTTGGGCAGGCCGCCGAGGCCGACGCTATCATCTTTGGGATCGTCTTCCGGGCCTTTGACGACGCGAAGGGCGGCGTCGAGGGTATCGCCTCCCGCTTTCAGGAAAGCGAATGCATCTTCGAGATAGGCGTAGCCGTTGTTGGCGCAGACGATGATGGGGCGCTTGCGAGGTGCGGCATCGTGTTCTTGCGCGGCTTCTTTCGTAGTGGAAGTTGAATCTGCGTGGGCTGGCGTTCCTACTCCGGCGGCGACTGCGCCCAGCAGGGAAGTCTTGACGAAATCACGGCGCGAAAAAGACATGTGAGGCTCCAGTTTCCGGGAAAGCGGAAAGCATATCATGCGGCTGTGCTGCACGTTCAGTCCTGGCTCTGTTGGTGAGCGGTGTCGATATGCGGAAAAACCCACTTCTCGCAAAAAAGAGTGTCTAGTCCCAGGACATCTCTTACACTTTGTTGTTAACTGGGAATCCAGTGCTCGACCATGGTCGAGCACTGGATTCCCAGTTCGATCTCGCGGATCAGGGTAGTGCAGTAATACACTTGCAGGCGTTGTTCTAGCTGCATGACCTGTACCCATTCTCCAGCCAGGCTGTCGCTGATGCTCCAGTTCTTTCCCGCCAGTGTAAGTTTTCCTTGTGAGTCCACTTTCAACACCCGCGCTCCCGCCGGATATTCCCAACGCGGCGGGTTGGCATCATAGCGCCGAACACTGGGACGCCAGCGACTGGCCGGAGTCTGCATGCCCAGCGCCTCATGGGGTCGCACGTGATTGTGCTCCCAACGAAACTGGTCCAGCCACAGTTGTACGTCCGGTACCAGCACTCGCCGCCGCGCCAATGCTCGCTGCAACTCGCCGTGAAACCGCTCTACCTTGCCCTGAGTCTGCGGATGCCTCACTCGGCTCCAGTGCAGCCCGATGCCTTGCCGCATCAGCCACAACGACAGCTTGGTCATCCCGCCCGCACTGTGCACGCTCCACCATGGCGTGCCGTGGTCCATCAGCATCGCCTCCGGCACTCCGTGCTCGCAAAAGGCCGCCACTAGCGGTTCCCGCACTTGCTCGGTGTGCGTGCTCGCCACCGCTTGCAACACAATCAGGTAGCGGCTGTGATCGTCGATCACCGACAGCGGCCCCACTTTCTGATGCCACAGCTTCGGACCTTTGAAGTCCATCTGCCACAGTTCATTCGGCGCGCTGCGCTCGAATCGCTCCACCGCCGGCTCATGACGGTCTACGGGATGCACCAAGTCATGCCGCAGCAGAATGCGATGAATCGTATTACGCCCCAGTTCGATTCCCTCACGCTGCAACAGCACCCGCAGCTTGCGTGATCCCCAGTCTGGATAGCGCTGCCGCAACTCCACCACCCGCTGCTCTACCTTCTCGTCCGTTCGTCGCGGACTGTGCTGCGGCCGCTGGCTGCGCTCCGCGATCGCTGCTACTCCGCCCTGACGATACCGTTTCAGCCACTCATAGCCCACCGGCCGCGAGATCCCGAACTCCCGGCACAACTCCGCCAGCGTTTTCCCCCGCCGATACGCCGCCACCACAAACCTTACCCGCTGCTCTCGCACATCCATCGTCTTCCAAGGCATCTTTCTCCCTCGCCCGCTTCGCGGACGAGCGGAGTGTAAGAGATGTCTTGGGACACCCTGTAAAGAATGTCATGGGACTGAACAAAAAAAGAAGCGAGAAGAGGGGCACCCGGCAGTGACGGGTGAGCTGGTCCCCTAGTGATTTTCTAGAGCGATATTTTTTCCTTGAGCAGTGCCCTTGTAGAGCTAGCGATCTAGACTGAGGATATATCTGCAGGCCGTAATCAACGTTCGGAGCAGATCTCGCGGGAAGGCGTTAGACCTCAGAGGCTGAAGCCCTGCCAGGAGTGGGGGGGCGGTTTATCGCAGCGCTGGAAGCGCTGCGCCACCCAGACTCGCGCCACCCAAATCCGAGGGCTGCTGCACACCGATGGGGCCACGAAAAAAGGGCAGCCTCATTCGCGGTTGCATAGGGCGAGCCAACCCCTTCGACCTTGGCTTATGTCACTCCCTAGCTCTCTGAGGCGGCGCGAGTCGAGAACTGGTAGAGATCCTTCGACTGCGTGAGTGCTTGGCTTCGCGCAGCACTCACCTCGCTCAGGATGACAAACTAGGCTCCGGTGGCGAGACCGCGGTAGCGGCCGACTAGTCTGGCGCGAGGGCTGGGCGGATAGTCGGCGGACCTGGCGATGGGGCGTGGGCCGGTGTCGGCCTCGGTGCGGAAGCGCAGGAGGGCGGCGATGTTACCGACTTTGTCGAACTCGGCATCGTTTTTGACGTAGAAGAGTTCGATGTCGCGGCGGATCACCCAGGGCAGAATCGCTTCAGCAACATCGACCACGGTGCGAGTTGCGCGTCCGCAAGCGGGACAGTAGTGCACAAGGTGGGCATCGAGATGGCCGCAGCCGGCGCATTCGACGGCTTGCGCGGAATAATTTTCACCAAGGAGCAGGGTTTGCACCTCGCCCAACTCGAGGGCATGGAGCACGCGCCGCAATCCGGTAACGCCGCGACCGTTGCCGCGAGCCTGTTCGATGGTTTCGCGGACTGCCTCGCCGCAGTGCTTGCTTTGAGAGTCGGTGAAGATGCGTTCGGCTTCGGAGCGGATTTCTTCGCGGCCGATGTGGGCCACGTCGGCGGCAGAAAAACGGCCGAGCAGCCGCTGCGAGACGTAGGGATGCAATTGAGCCTCGAACTGCGGCCAATGCGCATCCTGGCAACCCAGAATCCAGTTCTCAAACATGCCTTTGTCCAAAGCATCTTTGAGGAACTCGGCGACGTGCTTGAAATGCTGGCGGGCCTCATCGGCGACACGGCGTTCAGCATGGCCTCCGTCATATCCTGCGAAGCCATCGCCGCGGCCGCGGCGGGAGAGCGGCTGAAAAAATCCCTCGCGCTCGGTGAGTTCGCCGAGGCGCAAATCGAAAAGCCGGGCACGATGACGATCGACGAGGACGATGCCAAGGCTGGGAAAAGTTCCCAGCAAACGGGCGAGAGGCTTGAGATGAAAATGACGATCGACGAAAAGCTGGGTTACGGAGAGTTGAGCCGGCAAATCAAATTCGCGCCAAAAATTCTGCGCCGAGCAGGCGAAGACCGCCTTGGCATGGGAGCCATTGCCGCGCAAATCCTGTGACAGGCGCACGATGCGGTCGAGATCGGCGCGTGCCGATTCACACTTGCCGTTAGCCTTACCGTTACTTTTACTCTCCGAACTTTTGGTTTCCAGGGAGCGCAAAGCTTCCTTGGCTAAATCTTTGACGAGGATCGTTTCCTCTTTATGGGCTTTGTTGCGAGGCGGTGTGGGCTGAAAGTAGAAGCTAAGAGCGCATGAATGTTGATCTTCCAATTGAGCTAATTCACGGATTTGTTCGCGTGTGATCATTCGGATCCCAGTCCTTATTCGATATGAATTGATTTACGCTGTGCCGGTGGAAGCGAACCGCCCCTTGAATTGCTGGGCGAGTGCGGGCGAGTGGCGAAGGTAATCGCGGGCGGCGGAAATGGACGCCGCTACGCGTTCGGGCGGAGCGCCGGTGATGGCGGAGATTTCACCGATGCCGAACCCTTCTAGGGCGTGGAGAATAAAAGCCTCGCGATGGGCGGGGCGAACGTCGCGAAGAGCGGACGCGATGAGACGCATCATTTCATCGGAGCCAACGATCTCTTCGGGAGTTGAGATGCGATCGTCGGCGATGATGGTTTCTTCGGTGATGGCTTCGTCCGGCTGATGGAATTGCAGTTCGGGTTCGTCGCTGGCCTTCACGTTTTGCTTGCGGGCAGAATCTTCAAGATGAATGGTGCCGCCGTTGCTTTCATCGGGACGGGCGAGCTGATCGAGCGCGTTGAGGGCTAGGCGGTAGAGCCAGGGTTCGAGTGCGAGACGTTCGGGCTTCTCGTGACCGTCGCCGAGAGCAGCGGCGATGGTCTCGTCGATGACTTCTTCTTTGCTGATGGAGTCTGGCGCGACGAGATCGGAGGTCTCGCGGAAATAGATCTCGCGTTCGATAAAACGCTCGAGGCGCGCGAGGTTTACGTTGACGTAGGAGCGGATATCTTCGCCAGAAACCAGGGGTGGAAAAACCACGGCGAGGGTCTGCTCGAAGGGGACGGAAGAATTGCGGCGAGCCGGCTCTTCCTTCTGACGACGCGTCCATTTATGAGAGGAGCGGAGAAGGTCTTTATGTTTGCCGAGCTGGTGCAACAGGTCTTCAAAGGCGGTCTTTACCGCGGCCGCGGCGGACGGGGCTTTGGCTTGCGCGGCCATCTGCCCTGAAGGCAAGCGCAGGTTAAGGGAAACGCTCGTGCCTTCCCGCGCAGAAATCTCTTCCACCGCGCCCTTCAAGTGGACGAGTTCGGGGCGAAAAACCTGCAGCCTTTTACGCAGTTTTTCGATTTGATGTTGGATATCTTTTTGTACGGCAGGAGTTTTATGAAGCCGGTAACTGATGTGGACGTTCATGAGCACCTCGAGCTTGCCAACGAAGTGGAGCAAACCAGTGCTTTCTGAGCCGATTGTACACCCGGGCGAAGCGTGGAAAACCAGAATTCAGAAATCGGTTTGAGGGCGCGGCGAGAATGGGAATCGATATGGGAAAAATGTATTAGCGTGAGTTCATTTTCGAGTGTGCGTGCATTTGGCTTACGCGCGAGGGCGGTGAAGCGAGAGATCCTTCGCTTCGCCTGGAGAACGGCTACGCTCAGGATGACAACGCTTTTGGACCGGGGACTTAGATAGTCACAAGGGCTGAGTGTAGAATGGACGTAAGTGATTTTTTTCCTAACCCGATCCCAGGAAGTTAAGGAGTAAGCCAAAATGTATCCTGAAATTATGGTAATTCCCATGCGCGAAGAGTTAACTCGCTTGGGTATTGAAGAATTGCGCACGGCCGAGGCTGTTGACAGTGCTTTGAGCGGCCAGCCGGGCACTGCCATGGTTGTCGTGAATTCGATTTGTGGATGTGCCGCAGGCCGGCTGCGTCCGGCGGTGCGGATTGCGCTGCAAAATGCCGCGCATCCTGACCGATCGTTTACGGTGTTCGCGGGACAAGATGTGCAAGCCACCGAACGAGCGCGCAGTTATTTCACCGGGCAGCCGCCGTCGTCGCCGTCGATCGCGATTTTGCGCGACGGGCAATTGGTCTACATGATGCCGCGGCGTGACATTGAATCGCGCGAGGCGCCGGCGATTGCGGCGGAGTTGAAGGCAGCGCTGGATAAGTTCTGCGGGAAAGCCGTGACGGCGCAGACGTAGGGAGTTCGGGGATACTGACGCACCAGTTGCACGTAAATTGTTGCCGCTTGCGATGCGGGAGTCCGCCGCCGTTTTCCCTCAACGGCTAAAGCCTCTGTCGTTGTTGACCCTCGGTGGCGCGACTGAACGTCGTGCCCTTCCCGATTTTGCGTTCCATTCTATTTATTGTTCCCGCTTGCTGGTTTGCTGACCATGAAGGCCTTCACTGCAATTGCGTTGGGTTGAAGACCTACGGGAATCATCGTTAAGAGGGAATACTCCGTGGGTTCGAGCTTGCGGGGAGTGCGGCGCTGGATTACGGTGACATCGCCGGCTTGGGTGTCCAGGACCAGAAGATATTTTTGATCCTGCGACAGCGCGAGGCCATCCGGGCGGCTGCCGACGGACATGGTAGCGATGCGCCGGCCGAGATCGATATCGTAAACCGCGACGCTGTCAGAGCCGAAGTTACTGGTGTATAGCCTGGAGTTATCGCTCGTAACGAGCGCGCGGGTGGGATGTTGGCCGATCAGGGCGGTGTTGCCGACTTCATCATTGCCGGTTTCGACAATCGAAATGCTATCGGAATCGAAATCGCACACGATGAGTTCGCCACCATCGGGCTTGAGTGCGAGACTGACTGGAGTGCGGCCCACGTCGAGCAGGGCGAGCACGCGATCGGCGCTGGTCGGGTCGCCGCCCGGTGCGGCTTTCGCAAGAGCGATGGAGGCGACCTGCGACGATCCGGAACAGGCTACGAAAGCCTTGCTCGAGTCCGGCAGAATAGCGATGTCTTCCGGCTGCTCGCAGACCGGCAGGGTGGCGCGAACGTGCAGCAACTTCGCGTCGATGACGGAAACCGTGTTGTCGTTGCGGTTGGAGACGACTACGGTCGTTCCGTCGGGAGAAACCCTTGCCAGTCCTGGGGCGGAGCCGACGCGAACGTTGCCGAGCAGCACGCGCTTCTCGAGATCGATGACCGAAACGTTGGCGGATCCGGAGTTTGCGACGTAAGCGCGTTTGCCATCTTCGGAAACGTCGATAAAGTAAGGCTTACCGTGAACTCCGATGGTAGCGACTACGGCGTTCTTTTCTGCGTCGATGACGCTGATGTTGTTGGAACCGGAGTTGACCACGTAAATTTCATTCTTCTTGAGATTCGCCGCAACGCCAGTTGGCTCAAGGCCGACGGCAATCGTCTTCGCGGGCTCGAAGGTTCGCAGATCGATGACGCTGACGGTGTTGCTTTTGCCGTTTGTGACGTAGGCATATTCGCGATAGGCGGGGCCGTAATCCGGCAGTGGGCGCTCGCGGAAGCGCCACCATGCAAGCGCGGTCAGGAGCGGGATCAGAACAATGATGAGGAGAAGTTTTCGCAAGATGCTGGGTCGTTAATTGGGAGCCACAAGATTAGCAGAGATGGTTATGGGTGGGGCATGGTGGAGCGTGGGGAGTATGTTCGTTTGCTTCGGTGGGTAAGCGGCAAGCAGAAAGCGTCGAGCTGCGCTCGACGAACAGCCGAGGGCGGCTGTCCCCACATTTCGGTCTAGCGGGGGACGAGCTCGGGTAGGGCCTGGGAGGATGAGAGCGCTTGCAGTTCGCTGGTCAAGGAGGCTACTTTGTCGTTGGAGACGCGAATCTCTCCGTCCAGGACTGCCCACAACTTCCCCGAGCTCGTGCCTTGAAATTGCGCGCGATGGAGGGTGGCGTTGCCTTGGGCGGATGGAGGCAGCGTGAGTTTGAAATCGCTGCCGCCCTGCACGGTAGTGAGCAGTGTCTGCGCCACTTGCTCGCGCACTGTATCGCCTATAAAGCCTGAGCGCAACTGTTCGCCGACCAGTCCCTCGGCATTGATGCGACCAACAGCGGAGTCGATCCGCAACGTGCCATCTTCCGCTACTGCCGCAGTTAGCTTAATCTCGATTGTGCCGTTGCCTTCCACGATTTCATTAGCAGACCCACCAAAACACACCCAGCGCTCATAGTGCAGGCGAATGATCGCCGCGCTGGCTGGGGGCTGCGCGTCTAAAGTGGCGGTCTGCACTGCAATTCGCTCTCCGCAGCGGTTCGACCGGTCGAGTTGGGCGCGCAAGGCGGAGGTAAAGTTCTGGCGCAGGTCCGAAAGATCGGTGGTGAGCTCGAGTTTGAAGCTGTTCTGGCCGGCATCGGCCACGCCCTTCGAAACCGCGCCGGAGGTTGAGATCGCGATGGCCTGACTTCCGAGCGTGATCGAATTCCTTACTGGAGGAAGATCGAAGACGAAATTTTGGTTGTTGTTGGCGGCCCCGATACTCATTTCTTTTCCGAGATCGAGTTGCTGATTTTGAAAGGCGGTGAGGTCATGATCGAGGGCCTGCGCGGAGATTGGGAGCTGTGGCGCAGACGCCTTCGCATCCCGGAGCTCCTGATCGAGCGCCTGGGTTTGTTGCGCGAGGTCGGCCTCTGCCTTGGTCAGTTTTTTTACGGTTTCTTTGAGACCGGTTTTCTGGCGCTCGGAAAATCCGGCGAGAAACAGTTTGTTCAGCGAGCGTGCGTTTTCGATGGCTTGCGCGACTGCGGCGCCGTGAGTGGAAATTTCTGGCGCTGAGCCTGGCTTGGTGAGTTGTTGCTGAAAGGCCTGTAACTCCGCGCTGACCATAGAAGTACTCTTCAGCATGGACACGAAAGCGGCGACTTGTTCGTTAGTGGCTTGGACGGCGAGGGCTTCGTGAAAGTCCCTTAAGCTGTCTTTCTGATCGACGCCGGTTGGTTTGCCAACCCCGCTTAATCCTTCTCCGCCGGCCGTGCCGCCGCCAACATGGCCGCCTCCGCCACCGCGCTGAGCTAGAAGCGCGCACGGAGACACTAGGAAAGCGGCTGCCAGGATGGCACGGCTTATAGCACGAAGACGGTTGACTCTACACACCATCGAAGCGGATCTCCTACAGAAGTGTAACCTGCCGCGTGGCCGAAAGTTTAGATTGGCTCAGAGTGAGGGAAAATGCCATCACCTTTACAGTACTTTGCAATGGGCGGGGGAGTCGGCTATATCGGCTTAGTGAAGGTAGATCATCCATCAGATTCCGTTCGCGGATTCGAGGAGCCGTTAAGTTAGAATGCCTGCGTGGCTGTAGCTATCCAATGTCGCGATCTGCGCAAGACGTACGACGGCAAAGTTGAGGCATTGCGCGGACTGAATCTTGAGATTCAGACCGGCGAGTGCTTTGGGCTGCTCGGTCCGAATGGGGCAGGGAAGACAACGACCATCGAGATTCTCGAAGGCTTGCTGGAGCCGACTTCGGGCGAGGTGTCGATTCTCGGCCACTCCTGGCGTGAGAACGCGCGCGAGATGCGGGAGTGGCTGGGCATTTCGCTGCAGGAGACGCGGCTCTCCGAAAAACTCACGGTGCGCGAAACCATCGAACTGTTCGCCAGCTTCTATCGAGAACCGCGTTCATCTGATGACGTGCTTGAAGAGTTGCAGTTGACCGAAAAGGCCGACTCGTGGGTGGGAAAGCTTTCCGGCGGTCAGAGGCAGCGGCTGGCGGTTGCGACGGCACTGGTGTGCAATCCGAAAATTCTTTTCCTCGATGAGCCGACTACGGGCCTTGATCCGCAGAGCCGGCGGCAGTTGTGGGATATCGTTCGAGAGTTTCAGCGGGCTGGTGGGACCGTTTTGCTGACCACGCATTATATGGATGAGGCCGAGCGTCTGTGCGACCGGCTGGCGATCGTCGATCAGGGGCAAATCATTGCTGAGGGATCTCCGGCGGAGTTGATCGAACGGCTGGGCGGCCATCATGTGGTGGAGTTTGCTGTGAGTGGAAGAAATGGAAATTCCGATGGCGCAGCTCTCGAGGCCTGGCGGGTGCTGCCGAGCGTAGAGTCTGTGCGCGAAAACGACGGGATGGTGGCGTTGAATGTGAAGGAGCCGCATTTGACGATTCCGGCGTTGCTGGAAGCGGTGGGGAAACAGGGCGGCAAGCTGCAACATTTGACTACGCGGCAAGCTAGTTTGGAGGACGTGTTCGTGCGGCTCACAGGGCGGCATTTGCGGGAAGAGTGAACGAGCGATTCATAATAAGTGAAAGGATCGATAGAACTTTGATGCGATATTGCCGCTATCTTCTTCTAGTTTTGGTTGCCGTCGGAATGCTTGCTGGCCGTTACGTGTTGGCGCAGAGTACGGTATCTCAATCTGCGGCGAGTTTTCCGCCGCTCGAAGTCTGGAAGGCCGAAGTGCTTGCAGGCGATCCGGTGGCTCTTAAAGCTTTTTATAGTACCGACCCGCCGGCGCAGGTCATGGCCAACGGCGTCAAGACCAGCGTGGATGCGGACGTTAGTTTCTGGCTGGGCTTGAAGGCGCGAAGCATTGAGTTGCAGACGGTTGCCGTGTTAGATCGACCGAAGGGAACCAGTGTTGTCTTCAAAGTTGCGGTGAATTTGCCGGACGGTAAAACGCTGAACGTTACCGATGGCCAAATGTGGCGAAAGCAGGGTGAGCAGTGGCGCGTGATCAGCGTGGAACGGGCGGATGCGCCACAACTGAATCAACCTTCGGACATGAATAAGAATATTTATCCTGCGGATGCCGACGCGCACGCGGAGATCAAAAAAGCTGAAGAAAAGGCAGCGAGCGACCATAAGCGCGTGTTGCTTGTCTTCGGTGCTAACTGGTGTTACGACTGCCACGTCCTGGACTTGGCCTTTCAGCGGCCTGATCTGGCGCCAATCGTGGCGTCGGCGTACGAAGTGGTGCACATCGACCTGGGCCCGGACGAACAAAAGAACGCCGACGTGGTGAAGCAGTTTGATGTGCCCCTGAATAAAGGAATTCCAGTGCTGGCGGTAATCGAGAGCGATGGCAAATTGCTTATGAGTCAGAAAAATGGCGAGTTCGAAGATGCGCGGTCGCTCGCTCCACAAGCGCTGCTGGAGTTCTTGAATAAGTGGAAGCCGAAGCTCTGATATTTCGGCCTCCAACTTTGAGCAGTTCAGACTGAAGAAACTTATGAGCATTGCAGAGCAAATGCCGGTAATGGAAAAGATGGCCTTAAACAAACATCCGCATAGACGAAATGGGCGGTGGGCAGGGTACCTTCATCTTCTTGGGGCGCGAATGCTGGAGTTGAAGCGCGAGCCGGAAGTTGTCTTCTGGGTCTTCGTTTTTCCGTTGTTACTGGCCGCCGGGTTGGGGATTGCTTTCCGGAATAAGCCGGGTGATGCATCTTCGGTTGCGATTGTGGCTGGCAGTGGAGCGCAGGAAGCCGAGGCGCTGTTGCAGCGTTCTCCACAGCATGCATCGATTGAAGCCTCGGTGCGGGATGCGGATGCGGCGCGAAAAGGCTTCCGGCTGGGGAAATACGACCTTGTCATTGAACCCGACGGCGCTGGGGGGCTGCGATATCTTTACGATCCGGCTCGACCGGAGAGCGTACTGGCGCGGACTCAGGTTAACGACGCGCTGCAGGCTGCAGCCGGACGCGAAGATGTGGTTGCCACCACGCTGGTGACTTCCTCCGAGCCGGGCTCGCGCTACATCGATTTTCTTATTCCCGGACTACTGGGTATGAACCTGATGAACTCGGGCATGTGGGGAATCGGGTTTGCGCTCGTAGACATGCGGCAGCGCAAACTGCTCAAGCGTTTTGTAGGGACGCCGATGCGGAGGAGCGATTTTCTGCTGGCGCTGATGTCGAGCCGGTTAGTGCTGATGATCATCGAGATCGGATTGCTGCTCACGCTGGGAGTCATCGTATTCCACATGAGAGTATTGGGATCGTTGTTCGCGATCTTGTTTCTGGGAGCTATGGGAGCTTTGTGTTTTGGCGGAGTGGGATTAGTGACGGCGAGCCGGGCACAGAAGATAGAGAGCGTCAGCGGGCTGATGAACTTAGTGATGATGCCCATGTGGATTTTTTCCGGCGTGTTCTTCTCCTATGAGCGCTTTCCTGCAGTGATTCGGCCGCTGATCAAGGCGCTGCCGTTGACGGCTTTGAACGATTCACTGCGGGCGAGCATTCTGGAAGGTACGCCGCTTATTCATCAGTGGCCGCGCTTGTTAGTGATGTTTCTGTGGGGTGCAATTTCCTTCGTGCTGGCGCTGAAATGGTTCCGCTGGACTTAGAAGCGGACTGGACGCAATTACAGCTATCGTTAGTTCCAAATATTTCGGAAGAGGAGAAATAAGTGCGTCGAATTCGTTATGCGGTGGCGGCCAGCCTCGATGGATATATAGCGGGTCCGAAGGGCGAAGCGGAGTGGGTTATTCTTGATCCGGAAATCGATTTTGCCAAGATGTTCAAAGAGTTCGACACGGTTTTTCTGGGGCGCCACAGCTTCGAGGCGATGGCGCGAGCAGGCAACCGTGCCATGCCCGGACTGCACACCTTTGTTTTCTCGCGGACGCTGCGCCAGCGTGACTATCCTGAAGTGACTATTCTTACGGATCGCTCGGAAGAGATCGTGGCGACGCTGCGCAGGGAGCCCGGCAAGGATATCTGGCTGATGGGTGGAGGAACGCTTTTTCGCAGTCTGCTGGAGGCGGGATTGGTTGATACCGTGGAGGTTTCCGTGGTTCCCGTGTTGTTGGGAGCGGGGATTCCGCTGCTTCCGGCGCCAGCCAACGAGGCCAAGTTGGAGCTGATACGCCACACGGTCTACGATTCGGGAATTGTTTCGCTGCAGTATGCAGTAAAGCCTGCAGGTCGTTCTTAGCTTAGTCACTAGAAACCAGCCACTAGAAACCAGCCACCAAAAGCATCAGCCTCGCCCGTAGTTCTTAGAGGAACCCGAACGAGGCCGGCTATGGTACTTGCGAAAAAACAAATGCACTTACGCCTTTACTAGCTTGCCAGCTGCTTTTCTGACTTTTGCCCAACGTAGTTTTTGCGCTTCCGCGATTCGTCTGCGGGCGTCCTTGCTCAAGGTACGGCCAGTCTTCTTGAGCTTGTTCGCGCCGTTGTGGCCGAGTGCGTCGAGCGCCTTCCCTACCTGACCCATCTCTCTTTCAAGACGGGTATACTCTTTCCGCAAAGAATCAACAACTTTGTTCATCATTAATCAAATACCTCCTTGCAGGTTAAGGTAACACGAGAAGGCATAAGATGAGTTACTTAATCAGCTTCTACAGAAAATAAGTTATGACTGATTCGGGACCATTAAAACGCGGAATAGGTCACCCCGCCAGTTATTAGGCGCCGATAGTAGATGGGAAGCGTGGTGAACGGCGGGCTTTTGTGGTTTGCTCAAACGCATAAGCCAGGCGGATGAGCGTGGGTTCGCTCCAGGCGCGTCCAAAAAAAGAAATTCCGACCGGCAGGCCAGAAATAGAACCCGCGGTCACGTTGATGTTGGGATAACCCGCAACGGCCGCGGCATTTGAGCTTCCGCCCGCTACGTGATCGCCGTTGACGAGGTCAGTAAGCCACGCCGGACCCCCGGTGGGCGCGACAATCGCATCGAGATGATACTTATCCATAGTGGCATCGATGCCTTCGGTTCGAGCTAGTCGATGGTTTTTATCGATTGCGTCCAGATACGGCTTTTCGCTGAGCGGGCCCTTCGCTTCCGATTTCAGAAATAAGTCCTGACCAAAGTACGGCATTTCTTTCTCTCGATTACGGTCATTAAATTCGATAATGTCCTTCAAGGTATGAACGGGAGCACTCGGGCCTAGATTCGAGAGATAGGCATTGAGGTCATCTTTCATTTCATACATAAAGACTAATAGCTCGGTTTCATCGAACTTACCCAAGGTGTCGATATCGGCGGGATCGACCAATGTGGCGCCTTGCTGCTTCATGGCGTCGAGAGCCTGCTCCATCAGGGCGTCGACGGCATCGCTGAATCCGAAATACTTTCTGGCTACGCCGATGCGAGCGCCTTTTAGCCCATTAGGATCGCAGAATCGTGTGTAGTCGGTAGAAGACTTGCCTTGACTGGCAGTCGTGGCCGAATCCAGCGGATCGACGCCGGTGAGTGCACTGAGCAAAATTGCGGCATCGCGGATCGTCCGGCACATGGGTCCGGCACTATCCTGCGAGTGAGAAATTGGAATGATTCCGCTGCGGCTAACCAGCCCGACGGTCGGCTTGATGCCGGCAAGGCCATTCGAGGACGAAGGACAAACGATGGACCCGTCTGTTTCCGTGCCGATGCCGACCGCGCCGAGATTTGCTGATATGCCGGCTCCCGTGCCGGAACTCGAGCCGCAGGGGTTGCGGTCCAGGGCATAGGGGTTTTTGGTGAGTCCGCCGCGACCGCTCCATCCGCTGGTCGAATGGCTCGATCGATTGTTGGCCCACTCGCTGAGATTTGTTTTGCCAAGAATTACAGCTCCGGCGCTACGCAGTTGCTGCGCTACGAAAGAATCTTTTTTTGGCTTTGACCCAACCAGTGCGAGCGAGCCAGCCGTTGTCATCATGCGATCTGCGGTGTCGATGTTGTCTTTAATAAGGACGGGCACACCGTGTAGCGGACCGCGAGGGCCTTTTGCCTTGCGCTCCTCGTCGAGGGATTTTGCAATCGAGAGTGCGTCGGGATTCAGTTCGAGGACGCTGTTAACGGAAGGGCCACGTTTATCGATCTCGTCGATTCGTGCGGAATACATTTCCACCAGCGAGCGGGCGCTGTACTTGCCGGATTTCATTCCATCTTGCAGGTCGGCGATTGTAATCTCATCGAGTTCGAAAGGCTTGACCTCTGCAGGGGGGGCAGCGGGGGCACTGCCCCTAGAAGGCGCAGCTTCGGCGGGCGCGACCTCACGTGCGGCTGCCAGCGCCGGATAAAGTGGGGCCAAGGTTGCGGCGGCACCGCCGATCAAAGTTGTTTTGAGAAACGAGCGGCGGCCGCCAGCGGGCTTCGCGTCACGTAGTGTTCGGGCCATGTGCCATGTCCTCTAATCGATGTCAGCGAATCGACTAAGTGGATCGAAGGTCGAAAAATTGCAACGAGACATACTAATTCATAAAGTCTTAATCTGCAGCACGGCGGAGCCGGAAATTGAATTCAGATCGAGCCAAGCAGGGCTGTTACGTTTGTAGGTAAGGTGTACCATTTGAAATTATGAACGCAATATATCTAGACTCCGGTCCTTATCCTAGTGCCGCCGACTACCGATTGGCTCGAGATGCCGGTCTTCGACAAGAGTCAGACGACGAGGATGATGATGAGGAAGATGACGAGAAGGACAAAGATGATGACGATGACGATGACGAGGATGACGGGAACAATAGGAACGACGGCTACTCGGAATAAGAGCGTCCTGGGCGTGCTTTGTTCAACGCGCCGAATCGGCCCGAGATTCTGGGAAGTGTGAGAAAGCGGAAGATTTTGCGTGATTTCTGGACTTTTCCGTGTATAATGATTTCAGCTAAGTTTGACTCACGAGCAATTGCAGGTCGGTATCGCCAACCAGCGTCACCCCCTCTCTAGCAGCGAATCTTCTCAGCACAATTCAAGAAACAAGAAAAGAATAGGACTATCAATGGCAGAACAAGGAACAGTGAAGTGGTTTAACGACGCCAAAGGCTATGGCTTCATCAGCCGTCAGAATGGCGAGGACGTTTTCGTGCATTTTTCCGCTATTCAAGCAGGTGGCTTCCGCAGCCTGCAAGAAGGCCAAACCGTGCAGTTCGACGTGACCAAGGGCCCGAAGGGCTGGCAAGCGGAGAACGTCCAGGCTGTCTAAGAGACACGCTGGTTACAACAAGTGCCCGTGATCAAGGATCGCGGGCATTTTTGTTCTCTCGATTCTAACGTTTTAGGAAAATGCAGGATTTGTAATCCTTAAGGCTCAAGTGCGCATCAGCACCGAAGGACCTGGCGCACACGGACAAAATTGAGGTTAGAATGGACTGTCCCGGCAAGCTAGTCAAAGTTGATATTGACGCGTCTCATTTTGAGCTGGTCATTTCCCAGATTCAAGCAAAAGAAGGTCATTACTCCGGTACAATCCTCGTCTCGGATCTTCAGAGTCGCAAGTGCGTTACATACCGGATCGGGGATCACTGGTCTCGTCTCGAATCCATTGTTGGAATCACGAGATGCGATGCTTTTCTTGTGTCGAAATGGTTGAACAGCTTTGGCGATATCGATAGGCTTCTAAAGATCGAAAAAGTCTCGATGACCTACGACTTGACCGCCAACGACCGGGAGGAAGCTGCGTCGTACGGTTTTGGTTTGCTGAAGGGCTGAAAGCCTTCTTCGATATTACTGTCGCGCTCTCTGCACCATCTCGACCAGCACTTTTCTAGTCTCCAAGGGATTGTTGACTTCGCGCAAGAAAGCGATGCGCGCGCCCTTCATACCCTCCTGAGTCTTCAAGCGCACGTGAAAACCGAGGCGATCGACGGAGGTCATCGATGCCTCCTGCGCGTCGATCCCGGCAAACACACGGGCAATCAGGACGAGCGCGTCGCGGTGATCGGTGTTCATGTGCTCGATGACCCCGGCCGCAGCATCGGCCAGCGGATCGGGCTGCGCCTGGCTGTATTCCGGAGCGGTAACCCAGCCCATCACTCCGAAGCCGCCTACGAAGTAAACATCCACGACGTCCATGCGGTAAAAAGAAAAGTCCTCAAAGTTCACCCAGTATTTACTGTTGGCATAGCGATCCACGTAGAGCCGGCGCGCGCCAGCGACTTCGGGTTCAGGAATGGTGAGAACGTTGCCGATCAAGGTGACCCGCGACGCGCCTAGCGGATCGCCGCCCGCATCACCCTGAGTTAACGAAGCTTGATTTACCAGCAAGCTAGCGCGCGGATCGGCCTGCAGATTCTGCGTATGCATGGCCATGGTACTGATAAGGAAAATAGGCCGGCCGCGTTCGTCGAGCCCGTACGGCATTACCGAGCCGAAAGGAAACCCCGGCTGCTTGCGTGAAAGAGTGGAAAGGCTGCCAATGCGGCCCAGATACACCAAAGTACGCGCGCGCTCCGAGAAGGAAGGCTCGGGAACCGGAGGCTGATCACTCGTCGGGCCGGGGCCAGCGTGTTTTCTGGACGAAGATGTCACGGTTGTTTCTCCAAAGGCAGTGTAGCAGGCCATCGAACGAACGCCGGAAGCCGCGTTGGGAGGGCTTTTCCGCAGAATCGAACTTGACAGACATTACGGGACAATACAGAATACGTGCCCAAGGCCCGCGCCCCGAGCTGAGCCGCGAGATTCCGCTCCGCCTGGGCAGACTGTTTCAGACGCTGCGCTTGGTCTTTGTCTTCGTCTTGGCCTGCGGCCATAAGTGGAGTTGAACATGAAGCGATCGAAAACTCTTTTATTCTTCGTCTGCCTGTCTGTTTGCCTAGCTTTTTCTGTTGGGGCGGCGGCTCAATCGTGGCAGGCGCTCCATAATCAGCCTAGCTTCGGCGCGAGTATTCCGCTTCTGCTCACCGATGGAACCGTCATGGTGCAGGATGTTGGCGCGCAGGATTGGTGGCGGCTGACGCCGGACCAGACCGGTAGCTACGTAAATGGCACGTGGACTGAGCTGGCTTCGTTGCCATCGGGATATGCTCCTTATGCTTTTGCGTCGGCAGTTTTGCCCGATGGCAGAGTCATTGTCGAAGGTGGCGAATACAATTTTTTTCAAAACGACTGGACGAACCTGGGCGCCATCTACGACCCGAAGATCAATGTTTGGACAGCAGTTGCCCCTCCGGGCGGGTGGAACATCATGGGCGATGCGGAGAGCGTCGTTCTCAGAGACGGAACGTTTATGGTCGCCAACTGCTGCTCGTTTCCTTTTCTTGCGGCGTTGTTGGATGCCGACACTCTCACCTGGACTCCCACCGGGACGAACAAGCAGGATTCTTATGATGAGGAAGGGTGGACTTTGCTGCCCGATGGAACGGTGCTAACGGTCGACACCGAAAACTCAGCGGATCCAACCCACGCCGAAAAATATATTCCGGGCATAGGCCGCTGGGTGAGCGCGGGAAGCACAGTCGTACTGCTGTCAGACCCATCTTCGGCAGAAATTGGGCCGGCAGTATTGCGGCCCGATGGAACCGTCTTTGCCACGGGCGCGAATTCCAGTGGCGCGGGGCACACATCGATTTATCATCCAACGTCGAATCCGTTGGCACCGGGATATTGGGTGCCTGGGCCGGACATTCCGGGCGGAAACGATATGGCCGATGCTCCGGCTGCGCTATTGCCGGATGGCAACGTGCTTTGTGATACCAATCCCGGCGTCGCGAACCCTCCCAGCAAGTTTTACGAGTTCGATGGTGTGAAGTTCATCAAGGTTCCTGCGCCGCCGCATGCGGCTCACGAATCGACCGAAGGTGGGAGTATGCTCGTGCTTCCAACCGGTCAGATTCTCTTTACCGACGGCTCTTCCGATGTTGAGGTCTATTCGTCGAACGGTCAGTCGAATCCATCGTGGGCGCCGAGCATTAATTCGGTTCCGACCGATCTGTATATCGGCCAGACCTACGTCATCTTCGGCAAACAGTTCAACGGACTTTCGCAGGGAGCCATGTACGGCGACGACGCACAGATGGCGACTAACTATCCATTGGTGCGAATCACCAATCTCGCGAGCGGAAATGTTTTCTATGCGAAGACTCATGATCACAGCACCATGGCGGTCGCGACTGGCAATCGAGAAGTGTTCACTTACTTCGACGTGCCGCTAAGCGCAGAGGCTGGCGATGCCAGTATTGTGGTGGTTGCAAACGGAATCGCATCCCAGCCGGTGTCGGTCAGAATCCATTAACGGCCTGATCGGGGAATTGCATTTCGCGGGGAAGTGTCGCTCGTCGCTGAGAAGCGTGGCCTGAATTAAGGAGGAGATGTATGGTGAGCATTTGGCCGAGTTCGGCATCGATTTCTAAAATTCAAATGCGGACTGTCTTCGTTCTGGTGGTATTTGCCGGTGCCCTTGTGCTGGCGGCCGGTGCGCAAGTCAAGCCCGCGGGCACGTTCACACTCCTCTACTCGTTTACTGGAACGAGCGGCGCGTACCCGTTGGCTGGAGTGGTCATCGATTCGAACGGCAATCTCTATGGCACTACGTCGGAGGGTGGCGCATACGGCGAAGGCACGGTTTTCAAAGTATCGGCAAGCGGCACTGAGACCGTGCTGCACAGTTTCAAGGGTGGATTTTCGGACGGACAATTTCCCATCGCGAGCCTGGTTCGCGATGACGCGGGGGTACTTTATGGGACAACGACTCGCGGCGGCCTTTACGGTTACGGAACGGTTTTCAAGGTTGCGGAAAATGGGGACGAGAGTCTGCTGCACAGCTTTGGTAAAGCCGCGAGTGATGGAAGATATCCCAGCGCGGGCTTGGTGTTCGGTCTCGACGGCGACCTCTATGGAACGACGCAGGAGGGCGGCGCATCCGGCTTCGGAACGATTTTCAAGCTGACGACAAACGGCGACGAAAGCGTGGTCCATAGCTTTGCAGGAAACCCTAGCGACGGACAATATCCGGTGCAGGGTTTGGTGGCAGACGTGCATGGCAACTTCTACGGAGCGACCGAACTCGGAGGTACCTTCAACGACGGGGTGGTTTTCAAATTCGACGATGAAGGGAATGAAACTGTTCTACTCAGCCTGTCAGGCGGGCCCAAAGGGGCGTATCCGTATGGCGGCGTCATCGTAGACTCGGCAGGCAATGTGTATAGCACGACTGCTTATGGGGGAAACGGGATTGGTTTGGTGTTCGTGCTCGACCCATCAGGCGCAGAGACTGTTCTTTATACTTTCAGCGGACCAGATGGATCCTTTCCTTCCGCTGGTTTGATTCGCAACGCTAAGGGCCATCTTTACGGCACGACCGAATTCGGCGGCGCGGACGGCGCAGGGGTCGTATTCGCCGTGAACAATGCCGGCAAAGAGGTTGTGCTGCATAGCTTTGACGGTACCGATGGCGCAGATTTGTTTTCGAGCCTGGTAAATGACGCTGCCGGGAACCTTTACGGCACAGCCACCGAGGGTGGCGCAGACAACAAGGGGACGGTTTTTAAGCTGGTCCCTTAGCGTGATAATATGCGCTTACGAACCGAGTGAGCGGGAGTAGTTCAGCGGTAGAACGCCAGCTTCCCAAGCTGGATGTTGCCGGTTCGATCCCGGTCTCCCGCTCCATTCCTTTTAGGAAGTGATCCCAACACTTTCCGTTAGCTTTAGTCCGTTGCGCGACCCCCGCGCAGGTGTCTTGCAGAAAAATTGATGCCAATGATCGAAAATATTCATCAATAGAATTACAGTACTGATTGACCGAATCTATGGACTCACGTAGTATGCAAGCTAGCATGACCAGTTTCAGCAATTCCCGTCAGATGTGCGTGTGTGCATGTTGTTGTTGTTGTGCATGCGTGTGCTCTGGCGCAGGGGAGTTGCTGACGTAAAAGTTTAATAACACAGCACTTATGCCCACCGCCAGAAAGCCTCTGGCGGTGGGTTTTCTTTTTGGGGCAAATTTTAGGGTCCTTAGTGGGGTTCATCGATGAGCGAAGCCGTTAAAGAGACGAAAGCGCAAAAAGTCGAGCGCCTGAAGCGAGCCATGAATCCCTGGGAGGGTCTGGCCGAAATTCAACGCTTTGCGCGCGAAGGCTTTTACGCCATTCCGTCGGAGTGGATTGGAACGTATTTTCGCTGGTGGGGAGTTTACACCCAAGGCGACGGCGTAGGAGTCGTCGGAGGCAAAGACGGCCAGGGACGCGCGCTGCCCTTTTTCATGTTGCGGATTCGCATTCCCAACGGATTGTTGCGCTCAGATCAATTGCGTGCCATCGCCGACCTCACTCGCCGTTACGCCCGCGGCACTGCCGATCTTACTGTCCGGCAAAACATTCAGCTCCATTGGGTCACGATTCAGGATCTTCCGGAAGTGCTCGAGCAGCTTTGGCGCGTCGGCCTCAACACCATGGGAGCTTGTGGTGATGTAACGCGAAATATTACTGGCTGCCCGGTAGCCGGCGTGGACGCCGATGAGATTTGTGATGCTTCGCCGCTTGCACTGGAAGTGGATCGTATGCTGGCGGGCAACGCCGAGTTCTATAACCTGCCGCGCAAGTTCAAGATTTCAATCACGGGATGCCGCGTGTGGTGCCCTTATCCGGAGATTAACGATATCGGATTGACTGCGGTCGAGCGGACGGTACGAGGCAAGTCTGAAATCGGTTTCGGCTTGCGGGTTGGTGGTGGACTTTCGACCGAGCCGTATTTGGGCGCGCCGCTGAACGCATTCGTGCGGTGGGATCAGGTTCTGCCGGTGGTGAAAGGAATTGCCGAATTGTTTCGGGACTCCGATCAACTGCGCGAACACCGGGAGCGGGCGCGCTTGAAGTTCCTCTTCATCCGGCACGGTTGGACTGCGCAGGATTTTCAAATCGAATTGGAGCGTCGCATCGGATTTCAGTTGGACGCCGCCGAGCCGGAACGGCCGCCCGCAGATGTCTACCGCGACCACATCGGCATCCATCCGCAAAAGCAGCGCGGCTATTGCTATGTCGGGTCCGCGGTTCTTCGCGGCCGGATTACGCCCGAACAAATGGAATCTGCCGCCGATCTGGCCGATCGATTCGCGAGCGGCGAGTTGCGCACAACGAACATGCAGAACCTGCTGATCGTGAACGTGCCGCAGATTCAGGTGGACGATCTGGCAAAAGAGTTGGACGCGATTGGGCTCCGGGTCGGCGGTTCGCCGTTTTGGCGGGGCGCGGTCGCGTGCAGTGGAACGGAATTCTGCAAGCTCGCGATTACCGAGACGAAGAGCTTTTCCCGCTGGCTGGTCGAAGAACTGGAAGAGCGTTTGCCCGGTTTCGATCAGCACCTGAAGCTGCACGTCACAGGTTGTCCGAACAGTTGCGGACAGCATTGGATTGCCGACATTGGAATTGAGGGCAAGAAAATCAAAGTCGATGGCCGCATGTTGGATGCGTACTACTTCTGTCTCGGCGGCGCGCTCGGTTTGAATCAAAGCATTGCGAGGCCGGTAGGTTATCGTTGCCCGGCAACTGAGGTTCCTGAAGCGATCGAGCGTTTGCTGCGCGCCTACCTTACAGAGAACACGGCGGGCGAGAATCTGCGGCAATTTTTCTCGCGGCATAGCGACACCGAACTGCGCAACTTTCTGGCAGGAGAGTTGGTGGACGCAGTCCCGCGCGACTTGCCTGAGGGCCGCGTGCCTAGCGGCGTGGAAGGTTAACCATGAGCGCCCTGTTTCCAATGTTCATGAAGCTGGAGAACAAACGCTGCCTCGTGGTAGGTGCGGGCAAAGTTGGCGAACCAAAAATCGCTAGCCTACTCGATACCGGCACGCGCATCCACGTGGTTGCTTTTGAAGCGAGCGACATGGTGCGGAAGTGGGCGCGGGAAGGGAAGATCACGCTCGAACTTCGCGCCTTTACCGTCACAGATCTCGACGGAACATTTTTGGCGGTGGTGGCCACCGCGTCGCGCGAACTCAACGCTTCGATTTACAACGAGGCGCTGCGCCGGGGAGTGCTTTGCAACGTGGTCGACGACCCGGCGTACTGCGACTTCTACTATCCAGCCGTAGTGCGCCGGGGTGACTTACAAATCGCCATCTCCACCAACGGGAAGAGTCCGTCGCTGTCGCAAAAACTCAGACAACAACTGGAGCGGCAGTTTGGATCGGGATACGCGCAGTGGGTCGCGCAGCTGGGCGAGACCCGAAAGCTGGTGCTGGCGAGCGACCTTCATCCGCAGAAAAAGCGTGAGCTGTTGCTTTCCCTGGCCAGCCGTGAAGCGGTGCAGGCGGCGTTGGCAGCCGTGGCGGCAAAGAAAGAATCTGCGAAGAAAGAACCCGCGAAGGCAGAACCCGTGAACCGTGAGTTTGCGGAGACCGAATGGAGGGTAACCGTTTGAACGGCAAAGTGTATCTAGTGGGCGCAGGTCCGGGTGATCCCGACTTGCTCACGGTGAAAGCGCTGCGGTTGCTCCGAACCGCGGACGCGGTGTTGCACGATGACTTGGTCGCGCCCGAGATTTTGAAGCTCATCTCACCGGCTGCTCAGGTCCGCAATGTGGGCAAGCGCTGCGGCACGAAGACCATGCGGCAGGAAGAGATCAATTTTCTGATGGTGACGCTGGCCGCTTCAAGATTGCAAGTGGTGCGACTGAAAAGCGGAGACCCGTTGATATTCGGCCGCGCCGGAGAAGAAATTGAAGCGCTGCGGCGAGCGGATGTCGAATACGAAATTGTTCCGGGCATTACTTCAGCTCTGGGCGCAGCGGCAGCGGCCGGAATTCCTCTGACCCATCGCGACACTTCTTCCACCCTTGTGCTGACCGCCGGCCATCGCGCCGCGGAAGGCCCCGATTGGAAGCAGTTCGCAGCGGAGAAAGCGACGCTGGTGGTCTACATGCCCGGGCACAGCTACCGGGAGATTGCGGGCAATCTTATTGACGCCGGATTCGCGAAAGACACTCCTTGCGCAATTATTTCTCGTGCCACAACTCCGGCGCAGCAGACGTATCGCACCACTATTTTGGATCTTCCGCGCGCGCCCAGGCTTCCGGCTCCGACTCTGCTGGTGATTGGCGACGTGGTTCGATTCGTGGATGGCGATTTCCGTGGAGAAATGCTGAGTTCTTCAGAGTCGCAACCGCAATGGGGAGCATTCGCAGACAGTTCTTTTTTGCCTGCGGAACATTCGAGACCAGATGAGGAGCCTTTGGCATGAAAGAGCAGATTCAAGAATTGCAGATTGCGGCCGAAGGCTGGAGACCTGGACGGGTTCTCACCTGGGCGTTCGAGACCTTCGGGGATGCGGTGGCGATTTCCTCCGCGTTCGGTGCCGAGGGGATGGTTCTTATCGACGTCGCATCGAGGCTGCGCCGAAAATTCCGCCTCTTCACGCTGGATACTGAATTCCTGTTCCCCGAGACGTATAACCTGATGGACCAGGTGGAGCAGAGATACGGCGTAACCATCGAGAGAGCCTTTCCTCTGCTCTCACCAGAGAAGCAAGAGGAGGTTCATGGGGCGGAATTGTGGAAATACGCTCCCGATCAGTGCTGCAATCTGCGCAAGGTTGAGCCGCTCCAGCGCAAGCTCAGTGAACTGCAGGCCTGGATTACAAGCATACGGCGCGATCAGACCGCAACTCGCGCGAGCGCGGGAAAGATCGAATGGGACGAGAAGTTTGGTCTGGTGAAGATCAATCCCATTGCAGACTGGAGTTCAGAACAGGTGTGGCAATACATTCGCCAGCACGACGTTCCTTTCAACGTGTTACACGAGCGGAGCTACCCCAGCATCGGCTGCACGCACTGCACCCGCGCTGTGCTTCCCGGAGAAGACCCCAGGGCGGGACGTTGGTCGGGATCTTCGAAGACGGAGTGCGGATTGCATATTATTCAGCCGCTGGCCAACACTCCGGTTGCGGACGTATAGGCAAAGTCCTCCGCAAAACTGTGGCATCGAGAAGGTGAGAATAATTTAAGCGGTAGTTAGGCCGGTTCAGCCGAGTCTAAGAATGCCCATCCTTCTTCAGATATTCAGAGAGTTGCCGCACCACTCCAAGGAAAGTTTTGGTGGCGACTGATAAGGTGCGGTCGCGGCGATAAGCAACTCCGAGTTCGCGCCATAATTCCGCGCCTTCCAATTCGACGAGCTTTACCCGGCCGGCGGCCACTTCGTCCCGGGCAAAAGATCCGCTGATCAGCGAAATACCCAGATCGGCCGCCACAAAGCTTTTGATCATTCCGATGCTGGGCAACTCCATTCTCACTTTCAGCTCCGTGTTGTATTCGCGGAACAGCTTGTCGAGCAATCTTCGGGTGTGGCCCGTCTTCGGCAGCAACAGCGGATATTTCACTACCTCGCTCACATGCGCCGCCTTCATCTTCGCCAAAGGATTCTTCGGGCTCACCATCAACATCAACCTGTCGCGGTAAATCGCGTGAACTTTCAAGCTTGGCGATTGCACGGGCAGGCTGAGGACGCCAATGTCCAGCGAACCGTTCTCCAGTTTCTCGACAATCTTGTAGGTGAAGTTGCGATAGATGCTGATTTGCACGTCGGGAAAACGCCGGCAGTATTCGCCGAAAACTTCAGGAAGAACGTAGAGGCAAGTCGCTTCGTTGGCGCCGACCAGCAGAGTTCCCCGCGGCGTGCGTCCATGGTCGGCTACGGCGACCAGAGATTCGTCGCGCAGCTTTTTCATCTTCACCGCATAGTCGTGGAAGACTTGACCGGCGGGAGTGAGCTTGACAGTCTTGCCGGAGCGGTCCAGCAGACGATCGCCATACTCCTGCTCCAGTTGGCGAATCTGTGCGCTAACCGCCGATTGCGAGCGAAAAACTTTTTCTCCCGCCCGGGAGAAGCTACCCTGCCGGGCAACTTCGAGAAATGTAACGAGCTGATCGAAATCCATAGTTTTTAGGAGCTGTAGGATAGTCGCATATTATAACGAACTTCGTGTCCTAAAGCCGCGTTTGCTCACTGAAACGGGAACCACCCTAGTTCCGAAGTGCAGCGACTTATCGATAAGTAATATCAAATGGCGATCGAATGGCAAGAGCGTTCGAGAGAATCTGGGCCGGACCCAGGAATTCGACGGTTTGTGTTTGTCCGGCTGTGAAGAAGGGACTGAGCCCATGCCATCTGTTGGTCTGGCAATGATCGTCAAGAATGGTGCGAAGACGCTGCGAGAATGCATTCAAAGCGTTGCCGGCGTGGCAGACCAAATTGTGATCGCTGACACGGGTTCCACCGATGAAACACCTCAATTAGCCCGCGAGTTAGGGGCCGAAGTCTTCGACTTCCCGTGGCAGGATGATTTTGCCAAGGCCCGGAATGCGGCGGCGAGAGCCTTAACCACCGATTGGGTGCTGGTGTTGGACGACGACGAGGAGCTCGATCCGCAGGCCCGCGATCAAATCCCGCCATTGCTGAACAATTCCGGGATGGGCGCTTATTCCGCAATTCAAAGAAATTACATTCCATTCAAGTTTGTATTCGGCGGATACGCTTCGTTTGTGAGGCCCATCGGTTCCGCAATTCCGCGAGCCGAACAGGCCCAGTCCTATGCCGATCTCAAGAGCGTGCGCTTGTTCCGCCAGCATCCGGGAATCTATTACGTGGGAAGGGTACATGAGCTGGTAGACGCGCGAGTTGCGGCAATGGGCTTGGAGATTGGATTCACGGATTTTGTGGTCCATCATTTTGGGAATTTGTGTTCCGCGGAAGAGTGCCATCGAAAGGATGAGTTGTACCGGAGACTGGGCTGGCTCAAAGTAAAAGATGTTCCTGACGATCCACAGGCTTGGGTCGAGTTGGGCCTTCAGGAGTTCGAGCAGTTTAAGAACTACTCCGTTGCCGTCGAGTGCTTCAGGAAGGCTTTCGCTCTGAACAGCTCATCCAGCATTGCTTATCTTTCGCTGGCAACTCTCTACGTTGTAATTCACGACGATGTCCGCGCTCTCGAACTGCTTTCCGGGGTGCCCATGAAGGGGCGAGCCGAAGGCGAAAAAGAACAAGTCTGTGGTGACGCGCTTTATAACCTTGGACGATTGAAAGAAGCTCGAGCCGCCTATCTGCGCGCCTTGCGTACCCTGCCAGAGGACGCTCGCGTCGGCAGCAAGTTGGGCTTGACTGAGGTCCGCCTGGGATTGAAAAAGAATGGGCTTGCCCGACTAGTTAAGGCGCGGAGCGCCGCTCCAGTGTTCGAGATTGAAGACCGGCTGATGAAGGCCTATCTCGTCGTCAACATGATGCCGGAGGCGGCCGAAGTGGCGGAACGAATGGCGCAGGGGTGGCCGAGTCCCACAACGATCCTGCGGGCCGTCAGCATTCGCGGTCAGATGAGAGAGTGGGACACCGTTCAAGACATGGTGATTGAGGGCTTGCGATTATTTCCTGACGATCAGGAGTTGCTGCAGGCCAAAGCAGAGTTGGATCGAGGACATTCCAGACCGAAAGCTCTTTCAGGTGTAAGAGCCGGCTCGCGGCAGAAACGATCAGGGCACAACAGATCGTCCCAATACAGATCAGCGCACTAAAGATCAATGCACGACAGGCCTTTCTGAGGAAACGACTTTGTCGCGGCCGTAACCTCGTGCTTCTTGAGCGGCAAGACGTGAGAGCACTGCTGCCCAGCTTTCTTCGATTGAGCACGGAGGCTGCAAGGGCTCAATCCGAAGCAGCGGCAGGTTAGAACTCGCGAGCAACTCGGCGGCTCGGGGACTGCCCGTGAGTTTCACGTGGCGATGAAGGATGCGCCGCAGCCAGTGTTCTTCCTGCGCCGCCAGTGTGGAATACTGCACGGAATCCCGATTCAACTGATAGCGGCTCGTTCTACCATCGGCGCTGGCATCGACGTCCTCGCACAGGAGATAAGCGAGCCCACCTGTCATTCCTGCGCCGAGATTGACGCCCGCGGGTCCGAGAATCAGGACGATGCCCGCCGTCATGTACTCGCATCCGTGGCGGCCCACGCCCTCGACTACCGCCAGAGCGCCGCTGTTGCGGACAGCAAAGCGCTCGCCGGCGCGGCCAGCCACATAAAGCTCGCCCGAGGTTGCGCCGTAGAGCACCGTGTTGCCCACCAGGACGTTGCCGCGCTCGGAAGCCTCGGCTTTCGCTGTGATGGCGATGCTGCCGCCGCACAGACCTTTGCCAACATAATCGTTGGCTTCGCCGGTAAGACGGAAGTTCGCGCCGGAAATCAGAAATGCGCCAAAGCTTTGTCCGGCGACGCCCTCGAATTCGCAGTCGACGCCGCTCATCTCAAGATTGCAAACTCCAAACGATGGCCCGATGCGGCGCAGAATCTCACCACTCAAGTGTGCTCCAACCGCGCGGTCCTCATTGGTAATCGCAAAATTGTAAGAGCGCATAGAGAGCGATTCGAGGTCAGCGACCACGCGATTGAGCTCAGCGTGAAGCTCGCTACTATCCTCATGCGGGCAGAAGAATTGGTCCGGAGGATTGAGAATCGGTTGCAAAAGGCCAGTCACGCTTGCTTCCGCAGCCGGTGTGCGAGGTTGCAGGCGGTCGACTGCCCCTTGAACTTCATCGATTGATTTCGCGCCCATTTTGCTCAGCAAGTCGCGAACGTCGCTGGCCATGGCGCGGAAGAATGTTTCGACCATCTCCGGATTTCCAGTGAAGCGTGCACGCAGTTTTTCATCTTGCGTCGCAATGCCTACGGGACACGTGTTGAGGTGGCACTGGCGCGCCATGACGCAACCGATCGCCAGCAACGCGGAGGTGCCGAAGCCAAATTCCTCTGCGCCCAGCAATGCCGCGATCACAACATCGCGGGCAAATTTAAGGCCGCCATCCACTCGCAGTCGAACCCGCGCCCGCATCCCTGCGCGCACCAGCGAGGTATGCGCGTCACGCAGGCCGATTTCCCAGGGCAAGCCAGTATTCTTGATCGACGTGAGCGGGGATGCTCCGGTGCCACCGTCATGGCCAGCGATTGTAATAACGTCCGCGCCGGCCTTGGCCACGCCTGTTGCAATCACGCCGACTCCGGAGCTCGAGACCAGCTTGACGCCGATGCGCGCGTTCGGATTCACCGCCCGCAGATCGTAGATCAATTGCGCCAGGTCTTCAATGCTGTAGATGTCATGATGCGGCGGCGGCGAAATGAGCGAAGTTCCAGGAATAGCGTGCCGCAGGCGTGCGATGTAACCGGTAACTTTCGTCGAGGGCAACTGGCCGCCCTCACCGGGTTTCGAGCCTTGCGCCATCTTGATTTCGATTTCGTCGGCGTGCACGAGATACTCCGCAGTCACGCCAAAGCGCGCCGAAGCCACTTGCTTCACGCGGTTATTCGCCTCTGGCCGCTCGTAATAGATAGTGGGATCTTCGCCGCCTTCTCCCGTATTGCTGCGTCCGCCGAGCCGGTTCATCGCAATCGCGAGAGTTTGATGAGCCTCAGGCGAAATCGCGCCCAATGACATCGCTTGCGTGCTGAAGCGGCTGAGCAGCGAGGCTTCGCTCTCCACGTCGTCCAGAGCGAGCGAAGGAAATGCGGACTGCCCGGTGCGAATCTCAAGCAGATCGCGAACCGCAACGGTTTTCCTCTCGCCTGAAAGCACGGTCAAAGCTGCACGATTTTCTTCGGTGGGCGACTTGATATAGCGATGCATTCGACGCACGAGTTCCGGAGAGTTTGCGTGCTGCTCACCATTGCGCCGGAAGCGGTACAAACCAGCGTCGTGGAACTCCGCGGCCGAAGAACCAAAGCCTGCAGCGTGGCGGGAGATGCAATCCTGCAACAAGTCGTCGAGGCTCTTACCGTTGAGCGTGTGCCCGGCGTCCGCAAAGAATTCCTGACAGACTGCGCGATCAAGGCCGACGGTTTCAAATAACTGACTGTTACGGTAACTGCTAATGGTCGAGATGCCCATGCGGGCCAGCACTTTGCGCAAACCTTTTTCGAGAGCGGCGCGGTAACGCGCGGGCCCATTGGGATGACCCTTAGGATAGTCGTCTCCGTCCGCTCGCAGGGCAAGGCTCATCGCGAGATAAGGATGCACTGCACTCGCTCCCGCTGCCACCAGCAAAGCGAGGTGATGGGTATCGCTGACTTGTCCAGTCTCCACAATCAGCGAGATACTCCATGCGCCCGCTTCAATCATGGCTTGCCAAACCGCAGCGACCGCGATCAGCGCTGGCAGAGCGGCGCGTTTTTCGTTTATGCCACTATCTCCGCCGGAGCTCCGATCGGTGAGAACAATCGCACCTGAGTTGGGAACGGCGGCTCGAACTTCTTTTCGGATCGAAGCCAAAGCAGCACGTCCCGCTTCAACGCCGCCCGCAGCGTCAAAACTAAAGTCGATCACATGAACCGGAGATAGCGCCTCGGCGATCGACTTCATTTGTCCGGCGCCGATCAGGGGGGAGCTGAGCCTCGCACTCTTGCCCAGGTACACGTCGAGCGACATTACGTGGCTCTCGCGCAAGGGATCGATCGGAGGATTGGTTACTTGCGCAAAGCGCTGCTTGCAGAAATCCCACAGCGGACGCGGCAGATTCGACAGAAACGCCGGAGGGGCGTCATCTCCCATGCTCCAGAGCGGTTCTTGTCCGCTCTCCACGAGCGGTTGAAACAGCATGCGGTACTGATCTTCGGTCCAGCCCAAAGCTGCCATTAAACGGGTGGAGTCGAGATCGCTGTGCGCCGCCTTGTGCTCTGCAGGGATCAGCCTTGCCGAAGCCGCGGGCTGGCGCTCTTCCGGGCGCACCAGCCCACCAACTTCGTTCGGCCGGAAAAATGTTCCGCTCGCCGGGTCGGCGATCAGCATCTCGCCGGGACCCAGTCGCTGGCGCTCCACAACTTGTTTGTCACTAAGATCGGTGATGCCAACTTCCGATCCGACGATCAGCAACCCATCGGCCGTCAGCGTGTAACGCAGCGGACGCAGGCCGTTGCGGTCGAGCTTAGCTCCGACGACTTCGCCGTCGGTGAAGATCAATGCTGCCGGTCCGTCCCAGGGCTCGTGCTCAGGAGCGCCGCTGGCAAGGAACTCGCGCAGCGCAGGATCGATGTGCTCATCGTGCTCCCATGCCGGCGGCACCAGCCGCAACATCGACTCGGGTGTGCTCACTCCGCAGCGTACGTGCGCCTCCAACGCGTTATCGATGCTGGCGGAGTCGCTCATTCCCGGCTGCAGCAGTTGCGCTTTATCAGATAGATTGAGCTTGCAGCGGATACTCTCCGAGCGGGCATGAAACCATCGTCGATTGCTGCTGATGGTGTTGATCTCGCCGTTGTGCGCTACAAAACGAAACGGTTGGGCCAGCGACCAACTTGGTTGCGTGTTGGTGGAATAGCGCTGATGGAAAAGTACGAACGCACTTTCGAAGTTAGGATTTTTCAGGTCAGGATAGAAGTGAGGTAACTGCTCCGGAGTCAGCAGCCCTTTGTAAACGATAGTCCTTGCTGAAAGCGAGCAGTAATAGACGGCGTTAGAGGCAGCCTCAAGCTCCTGACGCAGGCGGAATAGTTGTAACTCAAAACTGGAAGATGAAAGCTCGGGAGACTTAGCGCGGGAATACTCCTCGCGGAGTCCTATGTAGCATTGCCGTACAACGGGCAGGGAATCGCTCGAGCGCGGTCCCAGAATCGACTTATCGGTCGGCACCACGCGCCATCCCAGGAAGGAAAGATCGTACTTTGCAACCGCGGAGCGAATCGCCGCAATTGCCTGCTCTTCGTGGCCACGCTGAAGAAACACCATGCCCACGCCGAATCTTTCGGGCAACTCAATGCCGTCAGCGCGAGCCATCTTACGGAAGAAAGTCTTGGGAAGACCGACCAGCAAACCTGCGCCGTCTCCGCTGCGGCCATCGGCGTCCACACCGCCGCGATGAGCCAGGCGCGCCAGGGCTACCAGGCCGCGCTCTACGACTTCGTGCGACGCGGGTCCGCCCAGTTGCGTAATGAAACCCACGCCACAGGCGTCATGGTCGTTCGCGAAGATTGGGCGACTCTCTCCCACACTAACTGTCTAACCTGAATTTCTTCTCATGTACAATCGTCAATTTCGATCTGTCACATGGATTTTTCTGCACACACAAAGGGCGATTTTTTGGGGCTTTCCTCTAGATTTCTTGTATTCTGAAAAGTCGAAGATTTCCTTCCTGTAAGATGGGGAGAATCGGACCCCATCACCGCTCGAATGGTCACTCTTTCCGACATCCAATCCGCGTTAACACGAATTCGACCATCGATCCATATTTCTTCCTGTACACGTTCTGAAACGTTCTCCGATCTGACCGGCAACTCGGTCTATCTCAAGTTGGAGAATCGGCAGAGAACCGGCGCCTACAAGGAGCGGGGCGCGTTGAATAAGCTGCTAAGTCTCACTCCGGAGGAACGTTCGCAGGGGGTGATTGCAGCGTCGGCAGGAAATCACGCGCAGGCCGTCGCCTATCACGCGGCAAACCTTGGCATCCGCGCAAGAATTGTCATGCCGCTGCCGACGCCGTTAATTAAGGTGTCGGCTACGCGCGGCTATGGTGCTGAAGTGGTGCTTCATGGAGCGAATTACGATGAGGCGTTCGGCGAAGCGTTACGTCTCAGCGCACAGGACCACCTCATTTTTGTCCACGCGTTCGACGACGATGCGGTGATTGCCGGGCAGGGAACTCTCGGACTCGAGTTGCTGGAGCAGCATCCCGATCTTGAGGCTGTCATCGTTCCCATCGGGGGAGGTGGGCTGATCGGCGGTGTCGGTTGCGCCTTGAAAGAGACCAATTCGCGGATCCAGGTGATTGGAGTTCAACCTGCTCGGCTGCCTTCAGTGAGGGTCGCACTCTCGGAGGGGCACCCCGTGACCTTGCCCTCCGCGGTGACTATCGCGGACGGAATCGCAGTTCGTCGCGTCGGTGAGCTAACGCTTCCACTGATCCAGAAATTTGTGGATGACATCGTAACGGTGGGGGAAGAAGAGATTGCGAACGCCGTGCTACTGCTGCTTGAAAGGGAGAAGATTCTGGCTGAAGGGGCAGGTGCGGCCGCCCTGGCTGCTCTGGTCAATCACCGCATTCGGCTGACTGGAAAAAAGGTTGCCGTAGTGGTAAGCGGCGGAAACATCGATGTCACGTTGTTGGCGCGCATTATCGAACGAGGCCTGGTTAAAGATGGGCGGTTAGTTCGCTTGCGCGTGCACCTTCCCGATTATCCGGGAGCTCTGCACCGGGTCACCGGCATTCTTGCTCAACACCGCGCCAACATCGTTGAAACTTCTTATGATCGCGCCTACCACAACGTAAATCTGGGAAACACGACCATTGACATCACGATGGAGACCCGCGGCCCCGAGCACATCGCGGACTTGATCGCAGCCTTAGCCGCCGGCGGCTACACCCACGAACGAATCCTGTAACGTAAGTGAGTAACGCGGGACTATTAATCTGAGACTAGAAAATGTGGGGCCAGTCGCCCGGGGGCTGGCCTGTCAAACGAAGCCAGATACGGCAGAATGCCTTAGGGATGAGAATTCCCAGCCGTCGAAGCCTCGCCCTGGCTACGTTTTTTCGATATGCGCCGGTGGATATCGGGCCAGAATTCTTTCACGACCAGGGTCAAAGTGTCGTAGCCAAGCTGCGTTCCCCACACGCTCGCCGTATTGCTCAAGGTACGGTCCGAGGCGTTGTGAACGTACACCACCATGTTTGTCGTTGGGTCGTAACGTCTAGTGATGAAGGCTCGCGGATGATAGGTGTTGGTGGAGATAGCGGCCGACAGCATTCCGCCCACAATCTCCGAGTAGTTAAATTGCTCGCGCCCGGAATCGGTTCTCGTCACAAAGCTGCGACCGATGGCGTAGTAAGTCCGATGCGTGAAGCTGCCTTTGCCCAACTGAAAGTACCGCGGATCCTGGTGCAGAATCGAGGGAAAAACCGCGCCCACCATGAAATTCTCGACAGTCCCGTCAGCAAAGGCCGCGCCGAAGCGTTTCGCATAGCCCTCTGCGCCTTGACTGTAACCCGGTTCGCTGTTTTCGGCTTGGCTGATGCCGGAGAGAAACCCGTACCAGGGAATCTGAATGTAGTCGAACGAACCCCGAAAAACGACTTTGAACTTCTCTCCGGTGGTAAGAGGCGGCACTTGGCCGGCGCCTTCCAGGGTCAGAAAGTTGGGAAGGGCATAGAACAAGCGGTCTTTCGACGTCCCCGAAGCAATCGCGTTGCCGCTCTGATCTTTATCATTTTTCTCTTTATCTATGTCTGCCGCCGGCGGTTTGCCCGGAGTTTCATTTTGAGGAGCCGATTGAGGGACTGAATTCCCAGGAGTCGAGCGCGAAGCCTGCTGCGCCGCGGACTGTAAAGAAAAAGAAAGAAGTAAATTAACTAGAAGAACAACAAACGGACGAACCCCGGACTTTATAGGCAAGCATTTCTCCCCGCAAACAATCTCACCGCACTCTTAGAGATACTTCGATTCTACCAGTCAGATGCACTCCGCCCGGTTCACAAGGGTGGTTTTACATTGATTTACAAATGGCCCCGCCGGATTCAGAACTTAAGAAAGAAAAAAGCGGCCGAAACACGGCCGCTTCGCTCCGAAGACAGGTTCCATCAGAAGTGGAAACCGATTTCCGCAGTCAGCGAGCGTGGTGTCACATAGTGCGTCCCGCTGAAGGTGGACAGGAAGTTATACAGGGCGTATTTGTTTGTTACGTTGATGGCAGTCAGTTGCAGGCTGACTTTGTATTTATCGCCATGAAACACGTTGTCATGCCCGATGGCGATATCGAAAAGACTTCGAGCCGCAATGCGGGGGGGATTTTTATCGTCGTTTTCCGTATTTGGCTTGGGCACATTCAATAGAGTAGACCCATAAAGCGCCAGCGGGCAGGGGTTCGGCAACGCAACTGTGGGAGTGGCTCGCTGGGAGCCGCAAAACAGTCCAGATTCGAATTCCTGATCGGCAGTTAGTGGAATCCCAAACGAGTCCGTCAGCGCAACCGCGGGCGGCCCGCCCGGCAACCCGTTTGTTGTGGTGGTCTGAGCGCAGTTACCGCCGAAGCAAGGAGTCTGACCCGCTACCAGGCCGCTGTCATAGCGCCAGTTGAAGCCGAACCAGGGTCCTAGCTTCCATGGCTGGTACTGCGTGTGCGCCGTCATGTTGAATTTCTCGTCGTGATCGATCCGGAATGGCGTGGAAGTGCTTGAACTTACTGCCACAGCAGGCACTGCTCCCGCGCCCCCAATCTGAGGTGTGAAGAAGCGCGCCGCCACACTAGAGAAGACTGCCAGCGCCGAGAATCCGCGGTAGTTCGGCACGCTCACGCGACCGGCGTATCCCGGAATTTTCGAGCGGTCCCACTCGATAGGAAACGTGATTGGAGTGTTCCCCAGAATACTGAAGTCATATGCGTTGTGGGTGTACTTCCAGATGTATTCGCCCGAGAACACAAGATAGCGTCCGAAAGCTTGCTGGATTCCGGCGTGGAATTCATTGCGCCACCCCGGAGCAAACGGCGTTATTCCTGACACGGTACAGCCAAGCAGCGGATTCAAAACTTCGTTGCCGCATCCGATGCTCGAGAGCACTAAGTTTTCATTGAACGGAGTCTCCAGCACTCGCGCATACGATACGCGAAGAACTGTGTTCGTCTGCTTAATTTTGTAGGCGACACCGACACGCGGTTCCGCTTCCTTGTGCGTCGTCAGACCGTTATAGAAGTTGCCGCGCAAGCCCAGATTCAACGACCAATTCCCCTTGGTGACGTTATCGCGCACATATAAAGCAAGTTCTTTCACGTCGGTGTGGCCGTTGAACGTGTACAAGCCACCTCCAGTTGTCAGATCGTAAGGTGGCAGCACGGCGCACGGATCGGGAGGAGGATTTCCGTTCGG
Organism: uncultured Acidobacteriaceae bacterium; assembly: GCA_963771965.1. Lineage (GTDB taxonomy): Bacteria > Acidobacteriota > Terriglobia > Terriglobales > Acidobacteriaceae > Sulfotelmatobacter. Next base: position 124,135 of record CAVYVM010000009.1, on the reverse strand, counting down.
ACAGCCGAAGGTGACGGGAAGCAACGTGGGATCGACAACGCCAAGGGTATCCTGCTCATCGAGGAACGTCTGCTGATAGACCGCTCCCACTTTCAGGTTGTGAATCCCTTTGACGTACGAAATGTCAGACCGCAACCCAGCGTTGGTCAGCTTCCGATTTTGCCCCACTGTTTCCCTTTGCAGGTTCGTCGGGCCCAGATCGGCGAAAGGATTGCCGCTGGGGTAGTAGTTGTATTGGTCGCGCCGAACAAAGGCGCCCAAAGTGAATACCGAGCTGGAATTTAACAAACGTGTCCACGATGGCGCGATATTGAAGGTTTTGATTTGCGAGCGCTGATCCGCCGGTCCGACGACCCTTCCGTTGGGATCGAGGCCTCCATTGCAGACCACGACGCAATTCCAGGCCGTCGCATCCTGGGTATCGAACGTATTCGGCGTCTGAAACCAAGAGCGGGTATAGCCGAAGTTCAAGTGAATCGAATCAGCGGTCGTAAGCTGGTAATCCACGCGGTCGAACAGATTCTCTTCGTTGCCCTTGTCGTGCATAACAGCAAATTCCGGCGGATCGAGGAATCGCCCGCTGTTCAATCCGCTTACCGAGATGAAATTCCCCCAGTTCTGGCCACCATAGCCGAGATCAAGCGTCGCATTGGAAGTCCCAAACGATCCGTAGGAACTTGTGATACTGCCATGTGGCGTCGTTTGTCCCTGCCCTGATCGTGTGGTTACATTGATGACGATGCTCGTCTTATCCCCGTATTCAGCGGGTGGCGCTCCGGAGATAACTTCCATCGACTGGATTGAATCGAGTGGAATTTGATTAGAGAACACCTTGCTTTGCTGATCCGTAATCGGCTGGCCGTCGACCGAGAACGAATTTTCAGCGTGATCACCCAGTCCATGGAAAAGTCCGTTCGAGTCAGCTGAAATGCCTGGCGTAGCGAGGGTAACGAGTGAGCTTACCGATGAAGATTGGCTTTCCAACGGCAGCTTGTCGAATAAGTTCCTATCTACGTCGGTGTGGAAGGTGGGATCATTTTCAATGAGGTCACCGCCCTCCGCCTCCACTGTAACCTGCGTGGTCGATCCCGAAACTTTCAGCGTGATAGGGACGTTAACCGGAACCGAAGAGCGAGGCTCCACGTCCTGTATGAAAGAAGAGAAGCCCGCGGCAGTCACGGTCAGGTGGTAGGGATTGAAAGGAACGTTGGTGAAGGCAAATTTCCCCGCGGCATCCGTAGTGGTGGATTGATCAAAGCCGCTCACGGGGTTGCGAACCTCGACGGCAGCGTGAGGAACAACCGCGCCCGTGGTGTCAACTACAGTGCCGGTGATCGAGCCAGAGTTTCCAACCGATTGGGCTCCCACCATGGTGGTTAGGAAGGTGACGGCGAAAATGGCGATTAGATGCCATCTGAATGAAGTAGGCATTAGTCCTCCTGAGAGAAAAATGGAAATAGGGATCGGCCGGCGTGCGCGCCGGAACTTTAATACTTTGGGAATCCCTAGAGGGCAGGAGGACCACGAATGCCCAATTCAAAAACACCGAACTGGGCCTTCGCGATGATTTTTTCTTCATGCAGCAAGCCGACTGCGGCAAAGATCGGCCGCGCCTGATTAGAACTGGCTACCGGGCTGGCGCTGTGCGCCACCACGCAGATGGAGCAGGAGGTGGATTCAGTTTTGTTCGGATGGTTGTGGGTAGACTCCGCCACCGCCGTCCACAACATCAAGGACAGGCAGAGCCACGCCAACCATCGAGTACGAAACCCCATACGTTCCTGCATTGGGCTAGACCACTAGATTCTTCTCAGCTTATAACGGTTGCTCCCCACAAGCAACACCGGGCAAGTTACCATGGGGATGGGTTGACCTAGGCCTGCTGCTCCCGGCACACTGTCTCCCCAGCAGACATAACACTCAATTACGAGGGATTTTATGACAGAACCAACTTACGAAGAACTCAAAGCCCGATTGTCGCAGTTGGAGAAAGAGGTTGAGACCAAGAAACGTAGTGGCGAGATGACCTTCAAGATTGGTGAAAAAGGTGGGGTCAGCGTTTATGGCCTCGGCCGCTTTCCTGTGACACTTTATTACGAGCAATGGAACCGGCTGCTCGGCGCCGCCGACGACATCAAGAAGTTCATGGAAGAAAACAAATCAAAACTGAAACTGAAGGAACAAGGCTAAGGCGGACCTCAGACCTCAGACCTAGGACCTCAGCGCCGGAACTTGCTGCCGGCTGACACCTCGGTGAAGTGCGAGGTCCAGGGTTGTGGGCGGTTTTGAATCCGCCCACCCCTTTAGCTCAGGACCCTTAAGGAGCTTTTTAGCTCTTCTACAACCGCGATTACGCCCGCGATGGAGGCTGCCTAACCGATCACGTTTGGACGCTGGAAGAATTGATCCGTGTACTAGAAAAGAGAGGCGAAGGCGGCGTGAAATTTCTATTGATAGGTTGTTTATGTTTCTCGACCGGAAACGCCTTCGCACAGTTAGACGTTCGGGAACCTGTCGCCATTGTCGAACTTGGTGGGTCCGCCTCGCAGAGCCTTACGGGCGGCGGAGCGAGTTTCGGTCCTACTGTCGCAGTAGAAGTCACGCCGATTGAGAATTGGTTGGAACTCGAAGCTGGGGTAACACCGCTTTTCGCCCGTCACTCTACCGAATGGGACACTGACCTGCTATTCAAGAAACCGTGGACACTCTCGAAAAAGGCGGAGTTCATGGCGGGCATTGGCCCCGAGTGGGTTCATGCGACGAAATACGGCGCAACAACCAACTCCGTTAGCGGGGAAGCAGTGCTGGACTTCATGTTTTGGCCCTCAGCAAAGCACAGATTCGGCTGGTACGTCGAACCGGGTTACGAATACAACTTTGGACGAGGACATGAACAATCTCTCGGCATCAGTGGTGGGCTACTGATCGCAATCCCGTGAGAAAATTCAAAATAGCCCACTACCAAGGCCGAAGTCCGAGGTCCGCTTTGTCCCTTGCGCTATAATAAAAAGACTGTGCCGAAATATTCCATCGTTGTCCCTTTGCACAATGAGCAGGAGAACGTCACCGACCTCTATGACCGCCTGAAAGCGGTGATGGAGACGGCCGGGGAGACGTTCGAAATCGTTCTGGTCGATGATGGATCGAGCGACCATACCTTCGCCATGCTGCGCGAGATCGCGGCCGTCGACAGTCGCGTCACGGTGGTCAAACTGCGGCGCAACTTCGGACAGACTGCCGGCTTAGCCGCTGGTTTCGATCACGCCCGGGGCGAATACATCATCGCGATGGATGGCGATCTGCAACACGATCCCGCCGACATTCCGATGTTCCTCGAAAAAATTGCGGCTGGTTATGACATCGTTAGCGGCTGGCGCAAGGTTCGCATCGATAATTTCTGGATGCGCCGCATTCCATCCCGCGTCGCGAACTGGATGATGGCCAAGCTGAGCGGTGTCGACATTCACGACTTTGGCACTACCTTTAAAGCATATCGTCGCGAAATTCTCGAGCAGGTGCCGCTCTACGGTGAACTGCACCGCTTCATCCCCGCGCTAGCGTCGTGGTATGGTGCGTCGATTTGCGAAGTGCCCATCCGCAATGTGAACCGTGAGCGCGGCGCGTCGCACTACGGCATCTCGCGCACCTTCCGGGTTTTCTTCGATCTCATCACGATCCGCTTTCTGCTTCGCTACCTCTCGCGTCCGCTGCACTTCTTCGGAACGTTTGGGCTGCTCAGCATGCTGGGCGGCAGCGGTATCGTGGCCTGGCTCGGCGTGGAGAAGTTTCTGCGCAACGTCCACGTCATGGCTTCTCACGGACCGCTGATGATGCTTGCCCTCGGCCTTCTGCTCGGTGGCCTCAACTTACTTGCCATCGGCTTGCTTGGCGAGATGCAAGTCCGCCATTATCACGAACCCCGCCATCGCGCTCCCTATTCGGTTGACCGCGTTCTGCGCTCGCAGAATGAAGAGCACAGCGTCTCGGAGTAGCTTCTAAGAATGGTTGAGGGAGCGGCACGATTTCGATCGTGCCGGTGTTACCAGACCCGACACACATCTGCCGCGGGTTTCACCATGGGCTGCCCAGGTTTGCAGTTGAATGCCTGCGCGAACTGTTGCATGTTCACTACAACCCCGTTGATGCGGTAGCGTGCTGGGGAGTGCGGATCGGTCATGGCCCTTACCCGCATGTCTTCAGGGCGCTCGTTGGCGCAGTCCCACTGCGCAAATCCGACGAAGAAACGCTGTTCAGGGGTGAGGCCGTCGACGGGCTGAAGGTTCTTCTCTTTGGTCGCATCCCTCCATGCCATGAAAGCGAGAATCTCGCCTCCCAGGTCGGCTACATTTTCACCCAGTGTCAGCTTGCCGTTAACATGCACATCTTCCACCGAAACGTAGGATGAGTATTGATCGTCGACGCACTTGGTGCGCGCATCGAACTTCTCGCGATCTTCTTTGGTCCACCAATCCTTCAGATTCCCTTTGGCGTCGTATTGGCTGCCCTCGTCGTCGAAGCCGTGCGTCAGTTCGTGGCCAATCGTCCCGCCGGTGTTGCCGTAGTTGGGAGCATCGTCCATCTTCGGATCGTAGAGCGGGGGCTGCAGCACGCCAGCGGGAAAGTTGATGTCGTTCATCTGATCGTTGTAGTAAGCGTCAACGGTGGGAGCCGAAATGTCCCACTCGCCGTGGTCGACAGGTTTGCCGATCTTGTTGATGTTGCGTCGATTCTCGAATTCATGCGTGCGCTCCACGTTGCCAGCAAAGTCATCGCGTGTAATCTTGACTGCGCTATAGTCGCGCCACTTGTCGGGATAACCAATCTTGTTACGAATGCCTGCCAGCTTGGTCAAGGCCTGCTGTTTGGTTTCCGGACTCATCCAGTCGAGTGCCCGGATGCGCCGGCCCATGTCGTCCTCAATGCGCTGTACCATCTCGACCGTGCTCTGCTTGAGTTCCGGCGAAAAAACCTTCGCCACGTACACCTGACCAAGAGCCTCTCTCAGGTCGAAATCGACATACTGCACACAGCGCTTCCAGCGCGGCTGCATCTCTTTCGCGCCCCGCAAATACTTGCGGTAAAACTGAAAATTCTCTTCTACAAACGGCGACGCGAGGTACGGAGATGAACTATCGGCGATGTGGAATCGCAGATAGGTCTTCCAACTGTTGATCGATTCTGACGACAGAAGCGTATTGAGTTCCTTGATGAACTCGGGGGCATCTACGTTAAGAATCGCAAACTCCGGATACTGCATCTCGCGATAGTAGGCGGCCCAGTCGAAGTTGGGCGCGAGCTGGGCGAGCTCCGCAACCTTCATTTTGTGGACCAGCTTGTGCGGATCGCGGCGTTCCACGCGGGTGAGCGAAGACTTAGCGAGGGCCGTTTCCAGGCGCATCACGGTCTCGGCGTTCTTCCCGGCAGTGGCCGGTGTGTTGCCGATCAGCTCGAAGACCTTTTGAATGTGTTGCACGTAGCGTTGTCGCGTTTCTTTCGACTTCGCGTCATCTTTGGTGTAGTAGTCGCGGTCGGGCAGGCTGAGGCCGCCTTGGTCCACATCAGCGATCACATGTTCGGAGTCGTCCGGATCCTGCGTAGAGCCTGCAGCAAAAAGCATCGAACGACCTGAGCGGACCCGTTGCAGGTTCGCCACCACGGGTGTGATCTCTTTCGCGGACCTGATTTGAGTAAGGGAATCGAGTTCCGGCTGAATTGCCGAGAGCCCGCGCTTTTCGACGGCGCTTTCGTCCATGCACGCGGCGTAAAAATCGCCGATCTTCTGGGTCACGGCATCGCGTTGATCGGCCGCCTGCGCGGCCTGCTCCAACATGCCACGCAGGAAAATCAAGTTGTCCTGATACAGCTTGCCGTAAACCGACCACGAAGTCTGATCCGGCGGTATGGGGTTCTTCTTCTGCCAGCCGCCGCAGGAATAGTGGTAGAGATCGATGCAAGGGTCAATCGATTTGTCCATCGAAGAAATATCGAGACTGGGGCTGTAAGGCAGCGCCGCATCAGAAGATTGTTGCGCGGACATATCTTGCGCGTTCGCCAGCGATATAACTGCCACAACAAACCATAGGCACAGACAATTCTTAGCCATATTCACCTTTGACGGAGATGGACGGAAAGCGTTACCGCAAACGGGCCATCCTACGCGGATGCGTTGCCCGCTTGCAATCGAGATCGAGTAATTATTTTCACCGCGACATTTCTTGTCCCAGTCATTCCAACCGCGCGGTGCTAAACTTGGACGCGTCTATGATCTTGAAACAGTACTACTTGGGCTGTCTGGCCCATGCCTCGTATCTGCTTGGAGACGAGGCCAGTTCCACTGCCATCATCGTCGATCCGCAGCGCGACATTCAGCAATACCTGGCCGATGCCGAAAAATCAGGATTGCAGATTCGTCACGTCTTTCTGAGCCACTTCCACGCTGATTTTGTTGCCGGTCATCTGGAGTTACGCGACCGTTGCGGCGCGACCATCCATCTCGGCTCTCGCGCCCAAGCGGAATATGCTTTTGCCGCCATGAAAGACGGAGACACGCTCGACTTCCCGGGACTGCACCTGCAGGTGCTGGAGACTCCCGGCCACACGATTGAGTCAATCTCGATCGTGGTGTTTGATTTGCAGAAGGATACGGCAAAGCCTTACGCCGTTCTCACGGGCGACACGCTGTTTATCGGTGACGTTGGCCGTCCTGACCTGCGCGCATCGCTGGGATGGACTGCAAATGATCTTGGATCCCACTTATACGACTCGTTGCACAACAAGCTTCTCAAGCTTCCCGATGAAACCCTCGTCTACCCGGCCCACGGCTCAGGTTCTTTGTGTGGAAAGAATCTTTCTTCCGATACGGTCTCTCCGTTAGGAGTGCAACGGCGAATGAATTACGCACTGCAGCCGATGACGAAGGACGAATTCATTCGCCTCGTCACCGCAGATCAACCGGATGCGCCTCCGTATTTCACCTACGATGCCATTCTCAACACCCGCGAGCACGCGTCGCTCGACAAGAATCTTGAAGAGGTTCTTCGTCCGATTGGGCTCGATGAAGTTTTGAAGATGGGAGATTCGGGCGCTCAGATTCTCGATGTCCGCGACGCTGCCGAATACGCGAAGGGGCATCTCGCCGGCAGCATCAACATCGGACTCGGGGGGCAATATGCCACGTGGGCGGGCACGGTGCTGGACCGCGCCAAGCCCATCGTAATCATTGCCGAGCCCGGACGGGAAAAGGAAGCTGCGCTTCGGTTGGGCCGCATCGGCTTCGATCACGTCACGGGCTACATGCAGGGCGGCATGGAAGCGCTGGCCGGCCGGGCCGATCTGGTGTGGCCAACCAAACGGGTCAGCGCTCCGGAAGTAGCAGAAGAACTGGCGAGCGTAGGTCCGCCGCTACTGCTGGATGTCAGAACTCCGCGAGAGTGGGCGGCCAAACACGTCGACGGCAGCGTGAACGTTCCGCTGAACCATCTGCAGGAACGCATCGCCGAAATTCCGCGCGAACGCAGCATCGCGGTCCATTGCGCTGGCGGCTACCGTTCCTCGATTGCCGCCAGCATTTTGCAGCAGTATGGAATCACGAATCTCAGCGAGATGGCCGGAGGCCTGGCCGCCTGGGAAGCCGCGAAACTGCCGATCGTGTCGGAAGCCTAGTTAGCGGAAGGCGCCGCTGAAAGCCTCGTGCTCGATGTGCTTGATTGGTTCATCACACCCGTCCGCGATAACTCCGAGCGTATAATGTGCCGTCTAGTGTCTCAGGAGCGTCGGCCGTCATGGCACAAACCACGCAGCATGAATTGCTACTTGCCCGCCGCATGTCGCGGTTAGGTACCGAGACTGCTTTCGAAGTCCTGAACAAAGCGCGAGCCCTCGAGCGGCAAGGCAAGAGCATCATTCACCTCGAGATTGGTGAGCCGGATTTCGATACTCCCGCCAACGTTGTGGAAGCTGCGGTGGACGCTTTGCACAAAGGTTGGACGCACTACGGCCCGTCGGCCGGCTTGCCGGAACTGCGCCAAACCATCGCCGATTACGTCAGCCGCACTCGCGGGGTGAAGGTTACACCGGAAGAAGTTGTTGTTGTGCCAGGCGGTAAGCCTATTATTTTCTTCACGATTCTCGCGCTAATTGACGAAGGGGATGAGGTTATTTATCCCAATCCCGGTTTCCCCATCTACGAGTCGATGATTCAGTATGTTGGTGGTAAGGCGGTTCCAATTCACCTAAAAGAAGGCCGCGATTTTTCGTTTGATGTGAACGAGCTTGCCGCGCTCATCAGCGACCGCACGAAACTGATCATTCTGAATTCGCCACAAAACCCTACCGGCGGAGTGATGCCGCGCAGCGATGTTGAGCAGGTGGCCAAAGTCATTGGCGACCGCAACATCCTGGTGCTGTCGGACGAAATTTACAGCCGGCTGCTTTTTGAAGGCGAGCATTTCTCCATTATGTCGGTGCCAGGCATGCAGGAGCGCACCATCCTTCTCGACGGTTTTTCAAAAACGTATGCGATGACGGGATGGCGCATGGGCTATGGCGTAATGCGGGCCGACCTTGCTGCCCACATCACTCGCTTGATGACCAATTCCAATTCCTGCACCGCGAGCTTTACCCAGATAGCGGGAATCGAGGCCTTGCGCGGTGACCAAACTTCGGTCGAGCGCATGTGCGCGGAATTTAAGCGCCGCCGCGATGTATTCGTTGCCGGCTTGAACAAGATCAAAGGTTTTTCCTGCCGCATGCCCAAGGGTGCGTTCTACGTTTTCCCCAACATCACGAAGACGGGGTGGAAGTCGAAGCCCCTGGCTGACGCTCTGCTTGAGCAAGCCGGCGTTGCCGCTCTCTCCGGCACTTCATTTGGCGCGTTCGGTGAAGGCTATCTACGATTCAGTGTGGCCAACTCGCTGGAGAACTTGCAGCAAGCGCTTGATCGAATCGACCGGTGGACAAAGCAGAGCCCCTGAGGTCCATGTTCGACCGTACGCAAACGTTTCCGTGCCAGCGAGGGAAAGCTTAGCGCGCAAGAAAATCCGAAGCAAGCCACGCAAGGTACGGTCGCCGACGGGCAACAAGCGGAGGTATATGGGATCATCCGGCGCGAATTTGCATGCGGAAGATACAACGGCGAGTGAAACTCTAAAGAGAACTCGCTCATTGGCAGCGACGGTTGCTTCCATTCATGACTTGGAGCATCGCGCTAATTGCGATCGCTTTTATTGCATTGAGCGTATTCGATCTGCTTGCGCTTCGGTCATCAATTGGCGATCAGTCCGCCTCCGAGGTCAGAGCCCAAATTGACCAGCAATTCAAGGCACAAAAGATTGGCATTGCCACTCCAGATCAAGTGCTCCAGCAATCACTCGTAATGCTCGAAGCGGCTGCACTAGAAAAAAGATACCATCAGGCAAACGCGCTAAACATGTCGCGGATCCTCACGAAACATCTTTCTTTCGTGACGGGTGCGATCCTCGCCCTTCTGGGCGCCGTTTTTATTTTGGGGAAGATTGCGGAAAACCCGTCGCATGCTGGTGGGGGAACCCCTAGTTGGCAATTTAACTTTACAAGTGCTTCTCCTGGGATAATACTGGCCTTCTTTGGAACGGCAATTATCGTGGTATCACTCTGGGTGCAAAATACGATCACCGTCGAAGACCGTCCGGTGTATATCTACTCTGTCATCATCGGACCACAAAATTCCCAACAGATCGCTCCGACTCCTGTTCCAAAGCCGCCTGATGTGTTACGCGGCACCGACCACAAGTAGCACCCTTGGGGGTAAGCATCTCATGAATCGGTCTTGGGCAGCAGAGCTTGTTTGCGTAACGCTCGCCTTAGCTATCTATGCAACTCCGCAGACGCCAGGCGATCAACAACTGGAGGAGATGTGGCGGTCCGGGCATTACAGCGAGGCTCTGCCGCTGCTTGTGGACGAGTGGAAGTCTCCAGGAGGACGCACATGGCGAGTTGAATACATGATTGGAACAAGCGAATGCCAAATGCCTGGCCTCGCAAACAACGGCGTTCTGATGCTTAAGGATGTGCAGGCATTTAGATTGCCGAAGGAGATTCGAACGGCTGTCCAATCGCAGGTCGATGCTTGCCAGGGTTCCGTAAAAAGTAGTCCGGGCCTGCATCTCCCTTCAGGCACTCAAATTTTATTCCAATTCTCCCCGGGAGCCACAGTTGCCGGCAAGGGCGGATATCTTTTTGAAGAGGAAAATAGGCCGTCCGTTGTTACTACGCCGGTTTCGGTTGACGAACTCCGGAGCCGCCTGGTACCTATAGGACACCAGAAACAAACCGCCTCGGACCTTCGGGACATAGCGGAAGATCATGCTCTGATGCGGGTTGATAGCCCTTCACCTTATGGTAAGGCCGCGATCGGAGACTTCATCGTCGTTACCGCGATTCCCGTCAATTCAGTTGCTTCCAACATTGGGACGTGCCTAACTGACTATCAGCACGCGCTGCAGGAAACCTTCGGAATGCAGGCTCCTGACGATTACATCACGGTTTATGCGTTCCCCTTTGTGGGCTCAGTGGCGGATTACGCACCAAGGCTGCATGGCATCAACCTACCCCTTGGAACGGTAGCTTACTCCGTTTACGAAGATTTGAGCATCGTGGGAATCGGGGGCGAGGAGAGCTGCGGAACCCTGGCGCACGAACTGGTACATTTGATGATTAAGGAGCGATTTGGGAACAGCCCAGCATGGCTTGAAGAGGGTCTCGCCTCAGAAGTTGCGGTTGGGTACCCACCCATCGACGGCAAGCTCCAGTTTAGGCGCAGTTGGCGTGATGACATGCTGAAAACACATTGGCAGAAACGTCCCACGGTCCGCGAGTTGCTCAAGACAAGTTGGGACGATTTCAGCGCGCTCAACCCCGGCGACTTGGAAAGGGTTGCCACAGTCAACGCTATGGCGGCATCCTTTGTAAGGTATCTGGACTCCCGCGGTAAGCTACTGAATGTATACTCCGCATTTAGAGATCAACGAATTAGCGCAGACGTCCAGCATTTTCGCTCGGATGAGGACGTGTTGGCCCAGGTGATGGGCGAGCCACTAGACAAGTTGGATGCCGAGTTCGTGACATGGTTTACTGCCCAGGCGAAGAGTCAAGTTAAGACACAGGTTAAGACAAGGGATAGCGTCCCGAAGAAGTAAATCTTTCGCGGGTCGCTAGCGGGACCGACAAGGGCCTGGGCCCGCGAAGGCTAACCTGCGCTTCAGCGTGGCCAACTCATTGGAGAATCTGCAGCTGGCTCTGGAACGCATCGACCAATGGACGAAAGAAAATCTCTAGCTTCGCCCAAGTCTGAGCGAAGTCCTTTGCTCTTGTAGCCCTCCTGCCCATTCCCAGTACGGTCCAACGTTTACGAATTACGAATAATCCACAGACGATTCGATTGAGCCGGGCATCCTCGCCATAGAATGGCGCGATTCCGGGATGGCAGCATTCAAGTCCCGACACGAAAGGAAGGGGTCCCAATGCTATCGAAGAAATTAGGTTGTGTGTTCGCACTCGCCGTACTACCTGCTCTCGCGCAAGTCCCCAGCGGATCAACATCGCCGCAAACCGAATCCGTAATCGTACCCCGGCAGCACGCGCCCAGAAAGGTCTACCCCGGCGCGCCGCCGCGCGTAGTCGACAACGTCACCGTCGAGGAAAGCACCAACTGGAGCGGCTATGCTGTAGAAGGCTCTTCGTTCACCAAGGCATTAGGCTCGTGGACTGTTCCCACAGTCAACTGCTCGAAGACCCCGAACACTTACTCCTCGTTCTGGGTAGGCATCGACGGCTGGACTTCCACCACCGTCGAGCAAACGGGAACCGACTCCGATTGCAATGGCTCAAGCCCCTCCTATTACGCGTGGTACGAGTTTTACCCCGCAGCTTCCGTGCTCATTTCGAGCGTCCCGGTGTCCCCAGGCAATCACATATCAGCATCTGTGACCTGGAACAGTGGCTCTTCGTTCACCGTCACAATCACAAACGAGACCACTGGCCGGTCGTTCAGCAAAACGGGATCGGTCTCTGGAGCGGCGCGGAGTTCGGCGGAATGGATTGCCGAGGCGCCGTGCTGCACCCGCCGTGGCGGCATTCTGCCGCTCGCCGATTTCGGCATAGTTGATTTTGGTCAGGACTACACTGGCGTGAGCAGCACCAACGACGCGACCGACTCTTCCGTGTCGGGGGCAATTGGTGCTTTCGGCAGCAACATCTTCGAATCGATTATGGTCAACGGCAGCACAGGCGCGGATGAAGCCGTCCCGTCGGGTCTGTCGTCAGACGGGACAAGCTTCACCGTGACCTGGGATTCTGAATAATGTACTTGGGTTAATCGGAGGGCGGCCCTGTTTAGTCAGCGCCGCACGATGCAAACGCCCTGTTCAGGCTGCGCCTGAGCGGGGCTGTTTGTTTGGCGAGTTATAAATTCGATCGCGATTTTGCGCTATCATGCTGCCATTGTGGCGCTCTCCCAGAAAAGGTCAAAGTCACGCGGGACTCCTCAGTCCAGCCGTCCACACATGCCAGGCTACGGCCTGCCGGAAAGCGACAAAGGATTGCTCCGGTGGAGCTGGGCCGAACAACGGCTAAAGAAATCCCACAACTACTGGATCACCACCGTCAAGCCAGACGGTTCTCCTCACACCATGGTGGTCTGGGGACTTTGGCAGGACGGACGATTCTTGTTCAGCACTGGCAGCAAATCGCGGAAGGCTCGCAATTTGGCTAAGAACAAGAACTGCGTGGTCTGCACAGAGCATGCACACGAAGCGGTCATCATCGAAGGCATCGCGGAACTAGCCGATGTCTCCGCGCGCCGCAAGTTCCTGCCTGTCTACGAACGCAAGTACAAGTTCAGCATGAAGGGGATGAAGGACGACATTTTGTCGATGAAGGAGCCGGTCTTCGCAGTGCGTCCACGCGTAGTATTTGGATTATGGGAGAAACATTTTCAGAGCAAGTCAACGCGCTGGAAATTTGAAGTGTGATCGTGATATAGAGGACGCTTCTTCCCAGCCGGTTCTTGACATACCACAGTCCAGCCGCCCGTCGCGTATGATATTTTCGTGAATCTGTACGCTTGAAGTGCGGCGTAGCGTTCCGATCAGCCGCCTCTGAAAAACTCATGAGTAACAAATTCCGCGTTTTTGCTACTTGCGATATTGGAGAAGCCCTTAACCTGCTGCGCCATCGTGGCTATGAAATAGAGGTTTATCCCCAGCCCGAGGCGCCTCCGAAGCGACTAATTCTCGAAAAGGTGAGCTCGGGCGTCGATGGCCTGATTACGACGCTTCGTGACCAGATCGACGTCGAGGTTTTCGAGGCCGGGAAGAAGACCTTGAAGGTCGTCTCCCAATTTGCGGTTGGGTTTGACAATATCAATCGCGCCGACGCAAACCATTACAAGATTCCCTTCACCAATACAGCGGATGTTCTCACCGAGGCCACGGCGGAGTTCGCCTTCTTCATGCTCGGCATGCTGGCCCGCAAAATGTGGTCGGCCGAGCACCTGACCCGCGACAACCAGTGGGGATACTGGCACCCCTACCTGCCGTTCCTGGGCGATGAAGTGACCGGGAAGACCATCGCAATCATTGGTACGGGAAGAATTGGGCTGGCCATGATTAAAAAATGCACCGGCTTCGACATGAACATGTTGTGCTACGACCCGGCGTACGAGAATCATGACTACATCAAGGCGGTTCAAGAGATTATGGATTTGCGCCACGCGCGCGGCATTACGAAAGAAAAAAACTGGATTAAGTACGTGACCTTCGAAGAAGCCCTGCGCCAGGCTGACTTCGTCAGCGTGCACGTGCCTCTGTTGCGGCCGGGCGAAAGCGCGACGCCCACTTACCATCTGTTCAACGAGCAGACCTTGCGGCTCATGAAGCCCACTGCATTTCTGGTGAACGACTCGCGCGGCCCGGTGATCGACGAAATGGCGCTAGCGCGGGCGTTACGGGAAAACTGGATTGCCGGCGCCGCTCTGGATGTTTACGAAAAGGAGCCGTTGCCGGCGGATTCGCCGCTACGCGATCCTGCGATTGCCGACCGTTGCCGCTTGATGCCGCACTTCGCCAGCGCGGCGCGCATCACAAGGCTCTCCAGCGATCCCGAGAAAGGCATGGCTGGTCGATGCGTGCAGGGGTTGATCGATGTGCTCGAAGGAAATTATGGCGGCGATCTTACGAAGATGCCTTATGTGGTGAACAAAGAAGCCTTTGGAAAATAGAAGAAAGAGCGCAGAGGTTCGATGTTCTCCGACCGCACCAACTGGCAACTCACACGGAATCGGCTGACTGAGGCGCTCGAACAAGCAAGGTCGAGCGGCGCCCGCGTGCTTGATCTTACAATTTCCAACCCCACGCGTGCGGGGTTGCACTATGACGATCAGACGATTTTGGAATCGTTGTCCTCGCCGCAGGTTTTGGACTATGATCCCCAGCCTAAGGGGCTGCTCAGCGCACGTGCGGCAATCGCAGCGTATTACCAGACCCAACATGGCATTCGCGAGTTTGATTGTGAGCGGTTGATCCTCACTACGAGCACCAGCGAAGGCTATTCTTTCGTGTTCCGCCTTATTTGCAACGCGGGCGATGAGCTGCTGGTTCCGAAGCCAAGCTATCCTTTGTTTGAATTCTTAGCCGACCTGCAGGACGTGAAGCTGGTGCCGTATCCGTTGATCTACGACCACGGCTGGCAGATGGATTTTCCGTCCCTCGAGAAGTTGGTGACGAAGCGTACTCGAGGCGTGGTGGTGGTTCACCCGAATAATCCTACGGGCTCGTATGTGCAAGCGCACGAGTTGGCGTCGCTGAATGCGTTCTGCCAAAAGCATGGGCTTGCGATCATTGCGGATGAAGTATTTTTGGATTACGCGCACGATGGAAATCTTCGGCCCAGCTTCGCTGCGAATCGCGATGTGCTTACCTTTGCGTTGAGCGGAGTATCGAAGATTTCGGCGCTGCCTCAAATAAAAGTGGCGTGGATCGCCACCAGCGGACCGCAGACGGAGGTTGAAGCGGCGTTGGAGCGGCTGGAGGTGATCGCCGACACGTATCTTTCGATGAATGCGCCGATCCAGTGGGCAACTCCGGTGCTGCTGGACCAGAGGAAAAACATTCAGCGGCAACTGATGGATCGCGTGCTCGGTAATCTGGCTGAACTCGACCGCCAGGTTGCGGGACAGACGACTTGTCAACATTTAAGCGTGCAGGGCGGATGGTACGCCATTTTAAGAGTGCCAGTGACGCAGACCGATGAGGAGCTTGCGGTCGATCTCCTACGCCAAAAATCCGTACTTGTGCATCCCGGGCATTTTTATGATTTTCCCAGCGACGGATACCTGGTGTTGAGCTTGATCACGCCTGAGAACGAATTCGCGGAGGGGTCGAAGCGGCTTCTGGAAACAATGGCTAGCTGAACCTGGCGAGCGAATACCGCCGCGCATCGATATTTCTTTACACTTTCTCCCCGAATCTGAGAAACTCTTCAGTGGAAACCACATCCAAGCTGAACCGGTCTTCGCACAACCAATCCATCATCATCCTCGATTTCGGCGCGCAAACAACGCAGCTCATTGCGCGCCGTATCCGCGAACAGAATGTTTTTTCCGTGGTGCTGCCTTGCACCGCCTCGCTCAGTGAAGTCAAGAGCTATGCGCCTGTGGGGATTTTGCTCTCGGGAGCGCCGTGGTCGGTCTACGACAAAGACGCCCCTCCGGCGGATAAACGCGTGTTTGATCTGGGCGTGCCGGTTCTTGGCATCTGCTACGGATTGCAATTCATGGTGCATACGCTCGGCGGCAAAGTGCGTCCGGCGGACAAGCGCGAGTACGGGCATGCGGAAATCGACATTGTTGCCGAGTCGGTGCTGTTTCGCGGCATGGCGAAGCGGCAAGCGGTGTGGATGTCGCACGGCGATGAGGCGCTGGAATTGCCGCCGGGATTCGAACTGACGGCGAAGACTGTGCATGCGGTCGCGGGAATTCAGAATGTGGCGAAGCGATGGTTTGCGGTGCAGTTCCATCCCGAAGTTCACCACACGCGGAATGGCACGGAGATCCTGCGCAACTTTGTGTTTGAGATATGCGGCGCAAAGCCAACCTGGACGCCGCAGCATTTTATCGAGTCGACCGTCGAGCAGGTGAGGGAACAGGTGGGTCGTGGACTCGCGATCTGTGCGCTTTCCGGCGGAGTGGATTCGTCGGTCGCGGCAGTGCTGGTCGACCGGGCGTTGCGCGATGCAAAAGGCCGGTCGCGGTTAACCTGCATCTTCGTGAACAATGGCGTGCTGCGTAAGAACGAATTCGAAAAAGTGCAGAAGACTCTTCGTGACAAACTTGGACTGCGGCTCGATGCAGTCGACGCCACCGAGCGTTTTCTCGGAAAGCTGAAAGGGGTTAGCGACCCTGAGAAAAAGCGGAAGATCATCGGCAACGAATTCATCAAAGTGTTCGAGCGGGAAGCGCGACGCATCGAGAAACAGGAAGGCAAGGTGAAGTGGCTGGTGCAGGGAACGCTCTATCCAGACGTGATCGAGTCGCGGTCAGTACGCGGGCCGTCACAGGTGATCAAGTCGCATCACAATGTAGGTGGGCTGCCGGAAAAGATGAAGCTGAAGCTGATCGAGCCGCTCAAAGATCTGTTTAAGGACGAGGTGCGCAAGATTGGGCGCGACCTGGGCATGCCGGAAGAAATATTGCAGCGGCAACCGTTCCCGGGCCCTGGATTGGCGGTGCGGGTGTTGGGAGAAGTGACGCCCGAGCGGCTGGTACTGCTGCGCGAGTGCGACGACATTGTGGTCAGCGAAATCAAGAACGCCGGGTTGTACACGAAGGTTTGGCAGTCATTCGCCGTGCTGCTGCCGGTGATGTCGGTGGGCGTGATGGGAGATATGCGGACCTACGCTTACACGTGCGCAATCCGCGCGGTGAGTTCGGAAGATGGAATGACGGCGGATTGGGTTGCGCTGCCGCACGAAGTGTTAAAAGCCATCTCGACGCGGATTGTGAATGAGGTGAAGGGCGTGAACCGCATAGTGTATGACGTTACGTCGAAGCCTCCGGGCACGATCGAGTGGGAGTGAGAGACGCTTTTGGCTTCTACTCGGTTCTCGCGCGCACTCGTGGACGAGGCTCGCAGCAGGGTTGAGGTAGGGATGCTTCGACTGCGTGAAATCGTCCTTTGGACGATCTCACTTCGCTCGGCATGACAGGGTCTAAACAGTGATCTCGACGAGATTGCCTTCGGAGTCGGCGATCACAGCTTCGTAATATCCGTCTCCAGTGAGCCTGGGATGGCTCACGATTCGAACCCCGGCGGCTTCCATGGCTTGGATAAGACGATCAACGGCATCGCGTGAACCTACCGAGATAGCAAGATGCGCGGGCCGTGCCGCTTCAGCCGGCGAAGTCATCAATTCGAGACGAGCGCCCGTGTCGAGCGAGAGGAAATAGGATTGGAAGTCGCGTTTCGTGCTTGAATACTTTGGTCCGGCCGCCGCTTTGAACCAGCGTTCATAGAAGGCGCGGGCACGCTCAAGGTTGGAAACCCATGCCGCGACGTGGTTAATTCTCCCCACAGGATCTAACAAACCAAGCTTCACCAATTCACTGCGAAGCGCGGCGGGATCGGTGAAGCGAATCGCATGCATGCCCAAGGCGGCAGCGGCCGCGATGTTTGGCGGCAGGTCGTCGATGAAAATGGTCTGGGCGGGGTCGATGGCGAAGGCTTCAAAGAAATGTTGATAGATCCGAGGATTGGGTTTGATCGTGCGCGCTTCGGTGGAAAGGAAGATTCCGTCGAACCACTGCAGGAATTCGAAACGCTTCTGAGCAATCGGAAAAGTCTCCGCGGACCAGTTGCTGAGCGCGTAAAGAGGCACACCGCGAGCGCGTAATTCGGCGAGAATCTTGACTGTGCCGGAAATTGGGCCCGCCAGCATTTCATCCTGACGCTCGAACCACGCGTCGATTAATTCGGCATGATCGGGATGCTCCAGCTTGAGGGAGGCACAGGCTTCGGCAAAAGTTCGTCCGGCGTCCTGTTGCGAGTTCCATGCAGTGGTGCAGACGTTCGCCAGGAAATGCTCCATGGCTGCATCGTCTCCAGCGAAGAG
The DNA here is from genome assembly GCA_963771965.1 of uncultured Acidobacteriaceae bacterium. Classification (GTDB taxonomy): domain Bacteria; phylum Acidobacteriota; class Terriglobia; order Terriglobales; family Acidobacteriaceae; genus Sulfotelmatobacter. Next base: position 105,994 of record CAVYVM010000009.1, on the reverse strand, counting down.
TTTCCGGTAGAGATGACGCGGGTTCCAGTCGATGAGCACGCCACCGAGATCGAAAACGGCTATGGAGCGATCAGGCATGAGGTAAGGGTGTCTCAGGCTTGATCGCGATGCACAGTTTCCATCGAGAAGGCGGGGAGACAAACGGCGATATATTCGGCGCCGCCTTCGTGCGGCGTTGAGTAGCGGACCCACTCCCCGGCATGCGCGATGACGGCTTGTCCAGCGGCGACGTCGATAGAGCCATTCTCGTGTTCCACGTGGAGCGTGCCTTTGAGCACGATGGTGAACTCGTCGAACGCCGGAGTCTGGCCGGGCTCGAGCCATCCAGAGGGACTGCGCATATGGGCGACGCTGGCGGCGGAGGTCTTGGTGTTGACGCGTCCGACGTATTCGTCGATGAGTTTTGGCTTGTTGCCGGCGGATTGGATGCGAGTGGGTTGGGGGATCAGTGTGGGCATGGATTTCTGCGTCCGGCTTGCGCTATAGCCTACGGCGCTTGGCGTTCAGCTATGAGTTTAACCCGGCGGAGAGTTGAGGAAAAACTCTCCGCCGGTGAAAGACGAACCCACATCCCGTTCTTACGGGCAGGGGTGGGGGGTCGGTGGAGTGGAGGGAATGCCGGGAATGTGAATGGCTGGAGTGCCAGGGGAATCGCCGATGGCCGGTGTTCCGGGAATGTCGATGTCGGGTGTACCGGGCGTACCTGGGGTGTAACAAATGCCGGGGTCTGTGTTGATGTCTTGAGGCGGAGGTTGCGGATGTGGGGCAACGAGTGGCACGGGTTCGGGATGCTCTTCGGCGTCGCGTATGGCGTCGGCTACTTCGTCCTCAGGCAGGATGATGGGCTGATGCAGGACCATGCTGGCGGGTGAGCCTGCGTCGAGGTAGAAATTGCGGCCGCCGAAAATAAGGGCGAACGAAGCGATGCCGCCGGCCGCAAGACCAACCATGCTGCCGATGGCGGTGCTTTTCAGAGTGTTCATCGAACTGGGTAGGCTGGCGGAAAGGCAGCCGGGTGGTGGTCCGGTACAGCCGGGTGGATTCGTGCTGGTGATGGTCTCAGGCTGCGAACTGAGCGAGTGGCCAATCAGGGCACCGAGGCCTGCGCCAGCCGCGGGCAGGGCGAAAGCGCCGGCAATGCGGCCCTTGCCGGGATCTTTGATGGTGTAGCCTTCATCGGTTTCCAGCGTGATGGGGCCTGCGACCGGGACAACATAGCCATCGGGAAAGGTGATCGCCACCGCTTGCAAGCGCAGTTTTCCACGGCCGTTTTGCCGTTCGAGTCTCTCGAATTTTCCTTGAACGAAAGTGCCTGCTGGAATCACGACCTCGTTGCCCGAGGTGACGGGGGACGTGGTTTGAGCGTAAATATCGTCACCACGCCGCATGACGCGGGTCTGGATCGGCTGGGTGAGAACAAGCGCCAACCTAGTCCCTGCGGGAATTGACGCCGTGGTATTGCTAGGTTTATTCGCTGCGTTTAAGTTATCCGGGAAATTCGGTGGGACTGAGGTTTGCTGAGCCATGCCGGGCATGGCCAACAGCAATGCGGCGGCCAGGGCGATACTTTGTTTAGCTTTCGGTTTTGCTAGGTTCAATAGGGTGGGCGAGAGAGTGCGACGAATGTTCGGAGACATCAGTGATACCTCCTGGAAGGCCAAGCCCTCCATTCGATGGCGCTTGGGAGCCTTAGTTCGCTCTCTGAATGAGTGAACCTTCAGGCCGTGAAGAAGTTGCAACAAAGATTGACGGAAAGTTGAAAAATGAGGTAGAGATTTGTAAAGGTTCATCGAATCGTTGTGATTTGAATCACACTCGCTAGGCGCAATAGCTTCTCGTACGGCGTTTTTTCCTTTTTATGCCTTTGACCGGGTGAGCGCGCGCATCATTTACAATCCTCGCCTATGTTCTATCGCTCAGATAATCGTGCTATCGATCAGTTGCGACCGGTGTCGATCATTCCGGATTTCATAACGACGGCGGAAGGGTCAGTGCTCATTGAGGTGGGGAACACGCGGGTAATTTGTACCGCGTCGATTGAAGAGAGTGTGCCGCCGTTTATGCGGAACTCGGGCAAGGGATGGATCTCGAGCGAATACGCGATGCTGCCGCGGGCGACGCTGACGCGGACGCCGCGCGAAGTGACAAAGGGAAGGCCCAGCGGGAGGACGCATGAGATCCAGCGGCTGATTGGGCGGTCGATGCGCGCTGTCACGGACTTGGCGCGGCTGGGCGAACGGACCATCTGGATTGACTGCGACGTGATTCAGGCCGATGGCGGGACGAGAACGGCTTCGATTACGGGAGCGTTCGTGGCGCTGGGGCTGGCGCTGGAAAAATTGGTGGAGGCGGGGACGCTGACTTCCGTTCCGCTGAAGGATTTTGTAGCAGCGGTCAGCGTGGGGATGGTGGATGGAGAAGTGTTGCTCGATCTTTGCTACGAAGAAGACTCGCGGGCCGATGTGGATATGAATTTTGTGATGACGGCCGGTTACAAAATGGTGGAAGTGCAGGCGACGGCGGAGCGGCAGGCGTTCGATGAGCCGCAATTCGCAAAGATGCTGGCTTATGCACGGCAGGGTGTGCAGGCGCTCATCGCCAAGCAGCAAGGGGTGTTGAGTAAGTTGACGCTGAGGCAGTAAATGAGGCCCGGCTCGCCGCAACTTAGGATTTCGCTGTGTTGTCAAAGATTGACAATGATTGACAACAATGCTATTTGTAAAACGAACATCACTGGGATCCCCTTATGACAATGAACATCAACTTGACGCCGCAACTCGAGGAACTTGTACGCGAGAAGGTCTCCTCGGGTCTTTATAACTCGGCGAGCGAGGTGGTTCGGGAGGCGCTGCGCTTAATGGAGGCGCAGGACCAGATGCGGGCGATCAAGCTGAAGCAGCTGCGCCGCGACCTCAGGGAGGGTTTGGAGAGCGGTCCAGCCACGCAATGGAACGCGGAAGAAGTCAGGCGCGCGGGACGCCGACGGTTGAGTGCGCGTTTGAAGTCTAGTAGCGAGAAGTAATTGGCTGTCATTCTCACGCGCCCGCGAGCGTTGGATGACCTGGCTGAAATCTGGGCCTACATTGCCGCCGATAGCATCGATAATGCTGATAACTTTGTTGATTTAATCGACAGCAAGCTGCGTGCATTAGCCCGTCGACCTGGTATCGGGCGATCAAGACCAGAAGTTGGCAATGGCCTTCACAGCTTTGCTGTCGGCCGCTACGTGATCTTCTACGTGCCACTTTCAAATGGGATTGAAATTGTCCGTGTACTCCACGGTGCCCGCGACATCGACTCCGTTCTTCAAGATGAATGAACCAGCGTCTGGGCGCAATAAACTCTAGCTTACGGTTATTCGTAGCGCAAACTTTCGATCGGATCGAGGCGGGCGGCGTGAACCGCCGGAACCATGCCGCTGATGATCCCGACCAGACTCAGAATAATCGTCGCCACAGCGAGGCTGCTCAAGTTGATGTGGAGATGGATATCTCCGGCCTGAAGGTTGTCGCCGAAGGCGCTCATCAACGGCAGTGCGCCTACAGACCACGAAATAAGATACGCGATGGCGATGCCGCCGAGGCCCCCGGCAAATGTGATCGCGAGGGCTTCGGCGAGGAACTGAAACAGGATGTGGGCTTTGTGCGCGCCGAGGGCTTTCTCGATGCCGATTTCGCGGGTGCGCTGCTGCACTGAGACCAGCATGATGTTCATCAGGCCGATGCCGCCGATGCCAAGGGTCAGCGCTCCGATGAAAGCCAGAAGAATTTTAAGCGCGGTGGTGACGACGGTGAACTCGTCGAAGTCTTGTTTGAAATCGGCGATGAAGACAGCGCGTTTGTCGTCGGGGCGAAAGTTGTGGTGTCCGGCGAGGACGGCGCGAACTACGCGAGCCAGTTGCTGGTGGTTCTCGCCCTCGTAATCCATAAACAGGCCGGAGATGTATTTCGTGTCGTAGAGATCGCCCATGGCGCTGAAGGGAATGACGACCATGGTGTTGTCGTTGTCATCGCCTCCCTGTACCTTGCGCTGATAAACGCCAACCACTTCAAAGCTGAGGCCGTTGATGCGGATGGGTTGTCCGAGCGGAGACTCGCCAGAGAAAAGTCGCCGCCGGGCCTCGTCGCCAATCACCGCAACGCGCGCTCGCTGCAACTGATCTTCTTCGCTGAGGCCTCGCCCCGTGGCAACAGAAAATCCACGAATGCGTTCGTATACGGGATAGACACCGGTGAGGAACAGATTGGTGAAGGTTCGCGTGTCGTGTTGGATGGTCACGCCATTATTTTTATCGAAGATGGGAGTGACGCCCTTGATCATAGGCACTTCGTTGCGGATGTAATCAACGTCGGCAAGCTGAAGACGAATTTGGCTGCCCGCCTTGGCGCCGCCGGCCTGAAGTGAGGTACGGCCGGGGAAGGCTCCAATCGTGTCGGTTCCCCATGAGGAGAAGATCATGCCGATCGCGCGCTCGAAGCCTGATCCGAACGCCAGTAAAATCACGACGGTGGCAATGCCCCAAGCCATGCCGAGCATGGTAAGGGCAGTACGTCGACGGTTGTGCCGCATGGCGCCGAGGGCTTCTCTTAGCAGGTCGCTCGTCATAGATACTCCATTACTCCATTAGTCCGCAACGAATCATCTCGCACTTGATTTACTCCTGGCGCAGGGCCTCCACGGGTTCGAGCATGGCAGCCCTGCGGGCTGGGTAAAGTCCGGCGGTAATGCCTGCCAATGCCAGCGATAGCACCGCTGCGACAGCCGAGACCGGAACGACGCGGGGTGTGTCGAAACCCGGCGGAAGATTTACGCCCGAGAGCAAATGAATGAGAAGCATCGCGCCGCCTACGCCGAGCATTCCGCTGAACAACGTGAGGAATGCGCCTTCCAGAAAAAATTGAAAAAGTATGTTGCGGTTGGTCGCACCCAGGGCTTTGCGCAGACCAATCTCGCGGGTACGCTCGGTCACCGCGACGAGCATGATGTTGATGATGCCGATCGCACCCAACGCCAGCGTCACCAGGCCGACGCCGCCGAGGAACCAATCCATGGCGGTGAAGATTTTGCCCATGAGCTTCTGGTTCTTGACGGTGTCCCACTCTTCCCATGCATCTTTTTCGTTGGGATCGAATCCGCCGTGATTGCGGGCGACGATGCGGTGGAGTTCCGCTTTGGCGGCTTCATTTTCATCGAAGGTACGCGGCTGATAATTGATAAAGGAAACTGCGTTGCCTTCTTTCGAGTTGTCGCCTTTGAGCGGAAAGAGTTCGCGCATGGTGCTGAACGGCACGAAAATGCGAACGTTGGTGGAGTTCTGCTCTTCGTTGCCGATCATCGAAAGCTGGCCGATTACTTCGAAGTGAACCCCGTTGAGCAGGATGCTGCTACCAACGGAAGGCCGCCCGGGAAACAGGTTGCGGGTTATTTCGCGCCCAAGAAGGCAAACGCGGCGGCGCTGGAGGTTGTCCTCGTCATTGATCCAACGGCCGACTTGCAAGGGGATGGTGCGCACCTGGCTGTAAACGGGGACGACGCCGGAGACCTGGCCATTCGTGCTGGTGTAGTCGCTGACGACTCGAATATCTTCTCGCGCGATGACCGGCGCGATGTGCACGGCGAGCTTCGCCTCGTTTTGAATCGCCGCATAGTCCTCGTATGTGAGGTTGAACCACTTCATCGAGTTGAAGCTGCCTTCGACTGCGGGGGCGCGTCCTCCCCAGAAAAAAATAATGTTCTTCCCGAAGGTTTCGAGTTGCTTGCGATTGCCGTTGCGGAAGCCTTCTCCAACGCCGGCGAGAAGCAGGAGCGACCCCACGCCCCAGGCGATGCCAAACATGGTGAGGAAGGAACGTAGCTTGTGCGCCCATAGGGTGCGCAACGTCTGGCCGAAAATGTCCAGTAGCATGCGCATTTGTTCGGAGTCGAACGCGGCCTAGCTATTTTGACTGGTTGGGTAGAGGAACGTTAGCGAGGATTTTGTCGACGAGATCACTCGCAAAGTTCTCTAGACAAAACAAAAACGATATCGAGATGAAGAGAAATTTTATGCGATGGAGACAGTTTTAATGTTCATGAATTCCCGGATGCCGTTGGCGGCTAGTTCGCGGCCGTGGCCAGAACTTTTTACTCCGCCAAAGGGAATGCGAGGATCGGAGGCGACCATCTTATTGATGAAGACCATGCCGGATTCGAGTTCGTTAATGAAGCGCTCCCGCTCGGTAGGGTCGGTGGTCCAGGCGCTAGCGCCGAGGCCGAAGCGGCTGTCGTTGGCGAGCCGTATGGCTTCGTCGATGTCTTTGACGCGGAACAGGGAAGCGACGGGGCCGAAGAATTCCTCGCGGTAAGCGGGCGATTCTTTTGGGATGTCAGTGAGCACCGTGGGAGCATAGTAGTTGCCGGATTGCTTGAGGGGATGGCCTCCCGTCAAGAGCTTGGCTCCAGCTTTTACGGTTTTCTGCACGTCGGCGTCGAGCGATTTTACCGCGTCGGCGGTGGCGAGCGGGCCGAGTTCGGTTTTGTCGTCGAAGGGATCGCCGATGCGGAGATTCTTCATGCGGTCAACAAACTTCCGTTCAAACTCGGCGGCGATGGGTTCGGCAACGATAAAACGTTTCGCGGCAATGCACGACTGGCCATTGTTGATGACGCGAGCCTCGACCGCGGTGGCTACAGCTGCGTCGAGATTGGCGCTGGGCATCACGATAAAAGGATCGCTGCCACCGAGTTCGAGCACGACCTTCTTGATGCGCTTGGCGGCTGCGACTCCAACTTCGATGCCAGCCTGTTCGCTTCCGGTAAGGGTCGCGGCGACGACGCGAGGATCGTTCAGAATGGCGTCGACCTGCTGAGAACCGATGAGTAAAGTCTGAAAGGCGCCCGCGGGAAATCCGGCATCGAGAAGAATGCTTTCGATGGCGAGAGCGCATTGCGGCACATTCGAAGCGTGCTTGAGCAACCCGACATTGCCTGCCATGAGCGCGGGAGCGGCAAAGCGAAATACCTGCCAGAAGGGAAAGTTCCACGGCATTACGGCAAGAATAGGGCCGATTGGGCGATAGCGGATGAAGCTCTTTTGGGCTCCAGTGTTGAGGACTTCATCGGCAAGAAACTTTTCGGCATTTTCCGCGTAGAAGCGGCATCCGGAGGCGGACTTCACTGCCTCGGCGATAGCAGCTTTGTAAGGCTTGCCCATCTCGAGCGTCATCAGGGTCGCGAACTTTTCTTTGTCGCGTTCGAGGATCTCGGCTGCCTTTGTCATGCGGCGAGCGCGCTCGGCGAACGGGGTTTTCTGCTCGGCGCGGAAGGTCGTGACGGCGAGCTGGAGTTTCTGCTCGATTTCAGCCGGGGATAAAGGTTGAAACGTTTTTACGACTTCGCCGGTGGCGGGATTCGTGGTCGCAATGGGCATGATGACAGTTCCTTTGAGATGGGCTCTTCGTTCGATGTTGCCGAAAGCAACTCGGCTTATTGTGTGCCAGCGCGGAGCGAAATAAAAACTTGCAGCGGTCATACCACTATACCATTCGTTGGCGAGCGTAGGCTGGCGTGCTAGGGACGTTCGCCAAAGGCTGGGGAACGCATTGGAATCGTTGGTCGCGAACGTATATACTCGGTGTATATACAATGGAGGACGGTCATGACAATCGCCAAGGTATTCCGCTCCGGCAACAGCCAGGCGGTTCGGCTGCCGAAGGAGTTCCGCTTCAAGGGAAAAGAGGTTGAAATTTTTCGCCGGGGAGATGAAGTCATTCTGCGGGAGAAAGAGCGGAACTTGGCGCGCGCGTTTGAACTCATAGCCGGCCTCCCCGATGATTTCGATATTCCTGGCCGCCATACCGACTATCCACAGAAGCGGAAGGGCCTGTGATGGAGGTGCGATTCCTGCTCGACACGGATATTTTCATCTTCATTCGACAAAAGAGGCCAGAGAATGTTCTTCAGCGGTTTCGAAGCCTCCAGCCGGGCGAGGCTGCGATTTCGATCATTACGTACGGTGAGCTTTTCTATGGCGCCGCCAAGAGTGTGCGCCGTGCCGACGCCTTCGCGAGACTGAGCGCGATTACCGATTTACTCGCCATTCTGTCCCTTCCGAAATCCGCAGGCGAGTCCTATGGTGAAATCCGATCCGATCTGGAATCGAAGGGCGAGATGATCGGCAACAACGATCTTTGGATTGCCGCGCACGCGCTGGCCGCCGGGTTGACGCTGGTTACGAACAATGAAAAGGAGTTCCGGCGGGTACGAGGGCTCAGAGTTCAGAACTGGGCGGGCTAGTCTTTCGTTTCGCTGGGGCAACAACGTTAGTGCGGTCTCATCCGTAGTTCCAGCATCATTGGGTTTACAATTGTCTGTTCCAAGCACTCATCTTTCACGTCTCTCACTTGGAGGAATCTATGAAACTTACCCCCGGCAAACTTGCGGGTCTAAAAAAAGTCTCGAACGAAAACGGAGTCATCGCGGCGGCGGCAATGGATCAGCGCGGGTCGCTGCAGAAATCGCTGGGCAAAGAAAAGGGCGGGGAAATCAGTGATGCCATGATGGAGGAATTCAAAACGCTGGTCACGGAAGTTTTGACGCCGCATGCCAGCGCGATTCTTCTGGATCCTGAGTGGGGGCTGCCGGCGTCGAAGCGCCGGGCGAAGAATGCCGGCCTGCTGCTGGCTTATGAAAAAACCGGATACGACAAGACCGGTCCGGGGCGATTGGGAGATCTGCTCGATCATTGGTCGGCGCGGCGGTTAAAAGAAGCGGGCGCGGATTGCGTAAAGATTCTACTTTATTATTCGCCGTACGATCCCAAGGACGTGAACGACAAGAAGCACGCGTGGGTGGAGCGCATTGGCGACGAGTGCCGCGCGAATGACATCCCATATTTTCTGGAGTTTGTGGGCTACGAAGAGGGCGCCGACGAAAAAGGATTGGAATACGCGAAGAAAAAGCCGCACATCGTCACCGAGAGCATGCGGGAGTTCACCAAGGACCGCTATGGAGTCGACGTACTCAAAGTGGAAGTGCCGGTAAATATGAAATTTGTGGAAGGCGTGAAGTGTTTCGCCGGGCAGAAGGCCTATACAAAACAAGAGGCGATTGACCTGTTCCACACCGCGGCGAACGTGGCGACCAAGCCGTTCATTTACCTTTCGGCCGGTGTAAGCAACGCGGAATTCAGCGAGACGCTGGAACTGGCGGGCGAATCGGGAGTGAAGTTTAACGGCGTGCTATGCGGGCGCGCGACATGGAAAGACGGGATTCCAATTTACGCCAAGCAGGGTGCGGAGGCCTTCCGCAAGTGGCTGGAGACCGAAGGTGTAAAGAATATCAATAACGTGAATAGCAAGTTGAAGGCTGCTACGTCGTGGCACTCGATCTACAGTGTAGAGCCGGCATTGGCTGGAGCGCGAGCCTAGTCTTGTTTGCCGGGCGCGGCCTCAAAGCTCCTGATGGCCGCGCCTTGCGGTTTTGAAGTTACGCATCTGAGCCGGGGTTAGTTCGCTCTAATCATTTCTTCGGCTATTCATTGCTCGCGTAATATCCCTGCTTTGCTCGTGCCTGTAAGGACGTGAGTTTCTTGGGAAGCCTGAGCTTCACGCTGATCTTCCGCCATTTTCCGTCGTGTGGCGGGTTACTGGGGTGGTAGCCGAGAACGTACTGAGTTCTTAGTTCGACTCCAATCCTGCGGGCCACATCTGGCATTTCGATCAGATTATCCAGAACGAAAGCACGCCCGCCGGTGGCTTCAGCGATGTGGGATAACAGATCCGGCCCCATCACCTCCTCGATCGTAGGCAGGTTGCGGTCAAAGGTTCCGATGGCGTAAATCATTACGTCGGATTCTTTCACGGTTGATTTCACTTCAGTTTCGCTGTAACGGCTGTGATTGTCTCCACCGTCGGAGACGATTAGCAGCGCCTTCCTGCTGTATTTGGCCTCCCGCATTTTTTTGATTCCCATATAGATTGCGTCGAGCAAGGCGGTGCGCCATTTTGCGGATGCAAAAAGCAATTTGCTTTCAATGTCTTCGGGAGAATCTATAAAGTCGTGCACGAGCTGGGGCGTGTCGGAAAACGTAATCATGAAGAATTCGTCTTGGGGATTGGCCGAGTAGCAAAACTGCTTTACCGCCTCGCGTACTCGTTCCATTTTGTCTTTCATGCTGCCGCTGGTATCGACGATAATGCCGAGAGAAACGGGAGCGTCGTCGCTCGAAAAATGCCGGATCTCCTGAGGCTTTTTGTTTTCGAAGACCTCAAAATTGTCCTCTCGCAAACCCGTTACCAGCCGCCCCAGCGGGTCGGTGACAGAGACTGGCACCAACACCAGGTCGGCGCTTTGCCGGATGGCTGGCCGGATTGCGTTGTATGCCGTTGCCCCGGGCTCGACCGTGCCGACTAGCGGCGTCCGCGGCACAATGTGTACATCTTCCAGCGGGCTCTGGCCGGACACCCCGACTGGGATAAGGGCTAGAAGGCACAATACGACGGATGCCTGTTTCAAGAGTCCGTGGTCTAGCGGGGTTGAGGAATTACGAATCTTAAACATTGCTTCACCGCCTTCGAACCCATCGGCAATCGATCGCCCTGTCGAGCGGCTTTCATTACATTCTTTGGGACAAATGCCTCGACACGGATCATCGATTTGGGAATGGAATCGACTCGGGAACGATTCTCATCCGAACGTCTAACTTTGGATTGCAATTTAGGGGCGGTGTGGAAAAGCCGTCGTACGGTACCTGACGGAAATGGACTGCGTTCCTCAGAGAGCCTCAAACTTTGCCTTCGAAATGGGAGTTGTTGAGGGTCTTCGACAAGACCAAATGCCCATTATCCCAGAGTTGAAAGCAGCGAGAACAACTGTAGAAGACTTCACACCTACAACGACGGAATCCCTGCCTTTGGAGTGGTATGGAAAACACGGCAAGCGATTAATGATCTGCTCCGAGCCATCGAAAACATTCCTCCGGAAGGAGCGCTCAGTGCAGGGGCTTAAATAACGTCGGACACCGACCCCCCGCTGACGCGTCGGCGAGGGCCTAGGAATGAGCATTTGTGCGCAGACTCACTATCGACACCAAATCTATCCTTAGAGCGCAAGTTTCTAAAGAGGCTCTAATGCCAAGATTTGCCCTAACGCTTCTGAGTGCGCTTCTGTTGGTACGAGCAAGTGCTGCGAGTGCCCGCACCGTGCCCTCCTGCCCGGTTGGTTCCAAGCAGAGTACGTGGAAGGGCAGCCGTGGCGACAACAGGTACAACTGCAAACTGTCGCCAGTGACAAAAGACGCCCACGGTCTTGAACAGTGTCTCGAATGGGAAGGCACCCACTGGAGCAGCGGAGGCGTTACTGTCCCCTGCGGATCAACAGTGAGTAGTGTGTCCGATTCTGACCAGCCGCACTCACCCAACTCCGACCAGCCAAACCCATCCATCAAAACACCAGCAGAAACGCGGGCAGCGATTGAGGCAAATGAAGCAAAAAAGGCGGCTGAGGCAATTAACGATGGCAGTGTACTTATACATCTGAAAATCACCGCCGCAAAGTGGGTAACCGTTGGCGAGACTGATCGAAATGGCTATGAGCACAACAAAAGTCGCCCCATCCAAAGGCTCGTAGGTACCACCTTGGAATCGGTCGCACGACTATCGTGGGAATCAGCGAGCCCGATGAAACTCGATATACTTTGTTATGGAATGGGCAGGTATATGGATAACTGTCCGATTTTACAGGTTGGGACTACTTACAAACTACATTTTCGGAACATTAATCTCGGAGGATACCTTCGTTCGATTGTTGTGAAAAGACGTGTCCGGGAGTCAAGCGGTTTGGCAAGTGCTTGAACTGTGCAAGCCCGTATCTGGCTGCCAGCAAGTCGGTTCATTGGACGACAGGCATCCATAAGTACGGAAGGAAGTGGAATAGCCTAAATTTTGCCTAACAACTCAAGCTCTTGCCCAAGAAATCACTGTTTTATACTCATTATTAGGCAAAGCCGGAGTTGTCCCCGATTAATTAATAACTTCCTAGTCTTATGCCTTTACTGCGTTGCTTGCAATTGCGAGGTCAGCTGATTCACCGCGGAGACGTCGAAGAAGTTGGACAGGTCGGCATGGCCCGCCAGAGTCTCGCGCTCTTTGCCCTCCACTAAGATTTTCACTCTCAGAATGCCAGGGACATTGGCGGCGAGGGTCTGGATGAAGGACGCTACAGTGAGTTCTTCGGCGAGGACGCCGGAGCGGTGTCCGTCGGCAAAGGCAGCGTTGAGGTCGACAACTGCGAGGCCGGGATCGACGAGATAGATGCCGCGAATATCGGCACCTGGCGGCAGCGGATGAGGCGAAGATTTGTCGAGGTAAAGAGCGATCAGCGCGCGAAGCACTTCTTCAGCCCGCTGTTGACGGACGCTGGGCATCGGAATTCGAGCGGATTGCGCGTGCAGCACGCCGAGATCGTCATAGGCGACGAACAGAGTCACCGCCTCGGTGGGCCCCGCCACGGGCGCGACGACCGGCCGAGTATCTGTGGCAACCACGGGAACAGCGGCAGCACGTCCGCGCATATGCCACGCGTAGAAGCTCATCCCCAGTACCGCCAGGAGCAGGACCGAAACCGTGATGACAAGGGAACGAGGAATCATAGGCGAGATCATGGCGCGGCTCCCAGTTGTGAGCGGATAGCGGAGATTCCGTCGGCGACGGCGCTGGTCACTAGTTGCTGATAAGCGGGAGAAGCGAGCTCCGAGATGTCGGAGGCGTGCGGTGCGATTTCGACGGCAATGGCGGCGATGATCACATTATTCAACGGCCGCAAAGGCGCAGTTAGAGATCGAACATTGATTTCATCTTTTTTTAGTGCAGTGGCCACGCTGGCGACGGTGGCTTGGCTCAGCGGGACAGAGGATTGCTGGGCGGTCGTCCAGGCTCGGAAGGGGCCGCTATCGTAATCGATGGAGTAGGGAAGCAGCGTGGTGTAGAGGCGGACACCGTGGCCGCTGGACGCGGCGTGCAGGGCAATATAGATGGCTGCGTGCGCGGTGTTCGCGGCTGCAGCACGGTCATCGAGCGAAAGGTTAACGTCAGAATCGCGCAGGACGAGGGTAGAGAGGCCGCGGCTTTCGAGTTCCTGCCGCAGCCAGTGGGCGAAGGCGAGCGTGACATCTTTCTCGGCAAGCGAGGGGCTGAGGGCCTCCCCGCGGTCATTGCCGCCGTGACTGGCATCGACAATCGCGAAGTAACGTCGGGAAACGGGGAGCGGTGGGTTGGATGCAGGGAGTTGCGCGGGTGGGTTGGTTGGCGGTGGAGTTGGAGTGGAGGCACTCGCCGCAGCTGAGGCGGGCTGAGACTTTGTCGGCGCCAACGTAATCGTTTGACCGTCATTGCTGAAGCTGGCCAACAATGGGATCGTGCTGTTGACCGTGATTTTGGCCGCGCCATTGTTCTCGGAATAGGTGGCGGAGGGAATCGCTTTGCTGGCAAAAGTTAGCGTCGCAGATGCCGGTGAAGTGACCGGTTCGCGGTTGAAAGTGAGATAGATCTTACCGGGCTCGGTGGCGACTGTGGGATTAACGGGCGAGGTGAAGTGAAAGACAAGGCGCGAGGAATCGTCGGGGGAGACTGACGCAGTGAAGTGAGTGGCAACGCTGCCTACGAAAAGGCGTCCTGACTCTTCGTGCACGGTTACCGGGCCACCGAGGATGCGCGGCAGGATGGAAGCGAGCGAAGAGACGGGAACGAGGCCGCGTCCGTTCTCGAGTAGAAATCTTGTGGGAAGAACGGCGTCGCGTCCCTGAACGCGGGCGCGTGTGCTCCCGGCGGCAAACTCCGAGAGGACATTGTTGTAGTGCAGACGCCAGCGCGGAGGCTCGGATTTTGCGCTGACTGTTCCCAGGGGTTCGAGCAGTTCGAGCAGGCCAACATAATCGCGGCCATCGCGTTCGACGATGGGCAGGGAGTAGTTGGCGGCGGTGGAGTAGACGGAGAGATGCTTTTCGGGAGCAGCGGCGGAGAGCAAAAGCACAGCGAGGAGCAGCAGGAGTCCGACCGCAAACCATTTGCTACAGAGGACACAGAGGGTTTGCTTCGCATCGGCTGCTCTGCCAGCGTTCATCGAGGGTCCGCCTCTGCACGGTGCATCGTCCGGCTTCGCCGAGTCCAAGCGTCGCTATTCGAGAGCATAGATAGTCAATCCGCTGAGCAGCTTGGGGTAGAAGTCGGTGGATTTCTGAGGCATGACCTCGCCGGCGAGAGCGACGTTGCGAAGGTGCGTCATGGGACAGGGGTTCATCAAGAAGGCGATGTTGGCGGGAGTTCCGCTTGAACCACGAACCAGCGACAGAGCCTCACCAGGGTCGCGGATGTAGGAGAGATTCTGTTGGTTGCGGATCGATTCTTCCGAAAGGTGCAAGACGTTTTCCAATAGACATTTATGCAACTGCACCACGTCGAGAGCCTGCTGCCGGAGAGAAAGGCCATTGAATATCTCCGCGGCTTTCGGATTGGGATGGTGCAGCAAGAAAGCTCGGTTGCCGGTAACGGCGAGGATTGCGGTTCCGGCACGTCCGGCCTCGCGGAGAATTGCGGTTGCGTGGGCCGAGTTGAGAGAGGAATGGATTTCGTCGACGTCGAAGAAGGCTCGAGCCGCATTGCGAAACTCCACTTCAGAGAACGCCTGCAAACCATGAACGACCCGATGGGTGGGCAGAATCAGCAGCTCTGGACTGTTCATGTTGACGAAGGTCATCATCATGAACTCGGAGGGCAAGTCACTGGGCGCGGAGTTCGGCCGCGAAGAGTCGCGCTCCTGCTTATCACGGCATTCGTTGCGATAGTTGAGTGCCGTTTCATAACGGTGGTGACCATCGGCGATGATGAGCTTCTTGTCGGCCATCGCATTGCGGACGGAAGCGACGACGTTAGGATCGGAAACCGGCCATACTCGGTGCAGGACGCCGTACTCGTCAGTCACGGCGATGGCAGGATCGGTGGTTGTGGCGAGCAGGGATTCGACATGCCCAGAATCTTCATAGAGCATAAAGATCTGGCCGAAATGGGCACGGGTGGCGCGAAGTAGATCGAGACGGTCGGCTTTGGGTTTGGCCAGGGTTTGCTCGTGGCGGAAAACCACTCCGGCGGAATAGTCCTCGATGCGGCCGAGCGCGATGAAGCCGCGGCGCTCCAGCTCCTGATGTGAACTTCCTTTCATACCGCCTGGATGCGTAAAGCGCTGGGAATAGACGTAGAGCGAGGGTTGCGAATCCTGGCGCAGGATGCCTTGTTGTCGCCAGTCGCGAAAGTGGTTGGCCGCGCGGGAATATACATTGTTCGCCGGATTGTCTGTCACCTCCGGCCGGCCCAAGATGATCCGCACCAGATTATGAGGGCTGGCCGCGTAATAGCGATCCTGCAGCGCGGGCGTGATCTTGTCGTAAGGTTGCGTGACGGCGTCGGATGGGGAGACTCGGCTGGGATCGTAGCGAAAAGCACGAAACGGTTGAATGTCTGCCATGGAAACTTCTGATTGTAGCAAGGTGGTGGTGGGGCGTTGGTTTGGTAGTGTCTGAAAAAGTGCGTTGGTGGAAGAACCTTAGCCCATTGCGGCCATCTTGCGCAATCGGTATCGTGGAAGCGTGTCGACTGTAGCGCATGTGCGTGGCTGCATTGCGGGGGCGGCGATCCTCACGCTTTTCTGCTCCGCGTGGTGCATCGTAGCGCTTGTTCTGTGGCCTGCGCACCCCATCTGGTCAATTCCGGCAGGGTCCGTGGCAACCATTATATTGCTCGCGCTGTGCGTCGTGCGGCTCAGGGCTTTAAGCTCACTATTACACTATTCCGGCTGGTCCCTGGGAAATTTAAGAGCCCCCTATAAATCAACGATTCGCTAGCTAGTACACGGACGGCGTGACCGACAGCCCTAGCATCTGGCGTGCCTGAAGCGGGGTTGCCACCTCACGGTTTAGCTCGTGAGCGATGCGCACGGCACGCTCGACGAGTTGCGCGTTGCTCCTCGCCTTCTCACCGCGCCGGTAATAAATGTTGTCCTCAAGTCCAATGCGCACATGGCCGCCGACCAGAGTAGCAAGAGTTGTGAGAGGGAGCTGAAAAGGCCCAATACCGGAACACAGCCAGAAGCTTTCGTCGGGAAATTCACGCACGAGATCCATTGTGTTCTGAACGGTCGGGTAACTTGACGTCTGATATCCCATCACAGTCTGGATCCAATAGGGCTTGGCCAACAGGTTCTCGCCAATCAGGTATTGAACTACCCATTGTCCGCCTGGGTGATAGATCTCCAATTCAGGTTTAATGCCTCGAGTTTTCATTTCCGAGGCCAAACGGCGAACAAGCTTGTACGTCACTGCCCAAGTGTCATCATATTCAACTAGGGGGCGAGGGTGAGTAAACCGTGCTGGACGTTCTCTTAACTGGTATCTCTCCATGTCAGGTGTCAAGTTGAGGGAGGCCATCTCCGGTTTTGCGTCCAGCCGTCCCACAATTTGTTCGTGAGATAAGTGACGTTCGCCCCAGCTCGTATCGTTGATAATGATGTCACTGCAGCGCTCCCGAATCTTCTTGTTTACCTCGTAGTAATCCTCGACGGACGACGCCGTATTGTAAATCCTGTCCCGGTCCCGCGGGTGAACATGGACCATGGACGCACCGGCTTTGTACGCTTCGAATACGGAATCAGCGATCTCGTCCGAAGTCTCGGGAATGTTCTCGTTGTACTCCTTTCCTTGCATTCCGCCATTGCACGCGCAACAAATGATAACCGGCAACATGCCTTCTTTTACCCTGTGCATGTAAGCGTAGGAGTCGGTATATGACGACATATGATTAATAGTATACTGTGTCCCCCGCGGTGGCCAAAAGCGGGTCTGAGATTTTCGTAATATTTGACAAAAAAGCCGCGGCAGCGGGAGAAAAGCATGATACTATCGCGGCCAATCGAGGTGTTTATGGCCCTCCTGAACGGATGCCGGTCATCTCTCCCCCCGGTCCTTGATTCGAGGTTCCTCGAAGATCGTCGCTGTCCCGCGCGGTTCGGTGCGATGGCGCCCCGCTCCTTCCTGTGCCTGCTACTGTTCGCGTTTTTCGGTCTTCCGATCGCTGCCTCGGGGCAGACTACCGTCAACGACGTTCACGTGCCGCCTCGCGAAGTAGCCAAGGAAAATAATCCTGACGAAGTTTCAAAGCAAGACGTCGTCTCTCCCTCTCTCAAAACGCATGTGCGTCCGCTCAAGGTTGCCGTTGATCTGGTGCTGGTGCCCGTGACGATTACGGATCCGATGAACCGGCTGGTGACTGGGCTGGAGAAACAAAACTTCCAGCTTTTTGAAGGCAGTGCGCCGCAAGACATCAAGTCTTTCTCCAGCGAGGACGCGCCGGTTTCGCTCGGGGTGATTTTCGATTCCAGTGGCAGCATGAGCAGCAAAATGGACCGGGCCAAGGATGCGGTGAGCGAGTTTTTCAAGACCGCCAATCCGCAAGATGAGTTCTTCATGATTACCTTCTCCGACGAACCTGAGGAGGTTAGCGATTTCACCAGTTCCGTGGACGAGATTCAGGGCAAGCTCATCTACACGGTCCCGCGTCGCCGCACAGCCTTGCTGGACGCGATTTATATGGGCGTGACCAAGATGAGGCAGGCCAAATACGCGAAAAAGGCGCTCTTGATCATCTCGGACGGAGGTGACAATCACAGCCGCTACACCGAGAGCGAGATCAAGGCTTTGGTGAAGGAAGCGGATGTAATGGTATACGCCATTGGGATTTATGACCGCTATTTTCCGACGGAAGAAGAGCGCCTGGGGCCGGAACTGCTAGGGGAGATTGCGGAATTGACCGGCGGACGGGCGTTTACGGTGGAAAATCCAAACGATCTCGCGGATGTGGCGACCAAGATTGGCGTCGAACTGCGCAATCAGTACGTGCTGGGGTATCGTCCCAGCAAAGTGGTGCGGGACGGCAAATGGCGTAAGATCAAAGTGAAATTACTTCCGCCGAAAGGATTGCCGCCACTGCGAGTGTATGCGAGGACCGGATATTACGCTCCCGAAGAATAGTCGGGCTGCGATATTCCTTTTGAAATGTCTGATCCGGGCCGGGGCCACGGTCGCGGTGCTGGCTCAACCTTTTTCCGCGCAAAGACCACCAACTCCGGCACTTCTGCAGCAGAGCGCGCAGTCGAAACCTGCCGCGCCCCCCAGTCAACAACAGCAGCCACAGCCTCAACCTCAAAAAGATGACGGAACCTACGTCATTCGCAAGAACGTCGATGAAGTCATGTTGCACGCGACTGTAATCGACAGCAAGCAGCGTATGGTGACGGACCTCGACCGGAATGCCTTCACGGTTTTAGAAGACGGCAAACCGCAGACGATTGTTTCGTTCCGCCATGAAGACATCCCGGTGGCCATGGGAATTGTGATCGACAATTCCGGGTCAATGCGCGAGAAACGCGCGAAAGTGAACCAGGCGGCGCTGAACCTGGTGCGGTCGAGTAATCCTCAAGACGAAATATTCGTGGTCAATTTTAACGACGAATATTATCTCGACCAGGATTTCACCAACGACTTGCTGAAGCTGAAAGAAGCGCTGGAGAAGATTGACGCGAAAGGCGGAACGGCGCTCTACGAAGCGGTCGTAGCCTCAGCCGAGCACCTGAAGAAAAATGGCAGGCTGGAGAGAAAAGTCCTGTTCGTAGTAACCGATGGAGAAGACAACGCCAGCAGGGAAAGTTTGGAGCAGGCGGTGAAGCAGTTGCAGGAGGAAAATGGGCCGTCGGTGTATGCGATTGGAATTCTGGGGAACGAAGAGCATCCCAAGCGTGCCCGGCGAGCGTTGGAGATCGTTGCGCAACGAACGGGTGGGCTGGCCTTTTTCCCCAAAACACTAGACGAAGTGGATGAGATCAGCCGGCAAGTGGCCCACGACATTCGGAATCAGTACACCATCGGCTACCAGCCATCGAATCCCAGATCGAGCGGCGGTTTCCGGACAATCCGCGTAGAAGCCAAGTCCAGGGCGCACGGCAAGCTAGAAGTGAGAACCAAGAGTGGTTACTACGCCGGTGTGCAGCCCGTGGCGTCGGGCGCGAAGTAGAGGTCTGGAAAAAACCGCAACCTCGGAAGTGATCGAAATTTCTTAGTACAGCTTGGATGCAGGAGGCGGTGGTATGTCCATAAGTCAGCGGTGTGCATCGAAGGGGGAAATCGTAATCTCAGGGTCAGTCTTAGAGAAAACTTCAACGAGGAAGGGAAATCCCCGAAAAATGACTAGAGTAACGCTTTGGGCGGCTGGCTCCCGCTGGAGCAATTGACGATTTCAAACTCAGCCCTTAGTCTGAAACGTGCGCCTGAAGAATTCTGAAATGTCTCATCTGCGCGTTGCCGACGACATTACCGCGCTTGTCGGCGGCACTCCAATGTTGCAATTGAAGCGGCTGGTTCCAGCTGGTTCGGCGGACGTGTTCGCCAAGCTGGAATACCTGAATCCGGGCGGCAGCGTGAAGGACCGCGCCGCGATTGGGATTATTCGCAGGGCCGAGCAGGAAGGCAAACTCGCGCCCGGCGGGACGATTGTGGAAGCGACCGCGGGAAATACCGGGATCGGGCTGGCCCTGATCGGAGTGAATCGCGGATACAAAGTGAAACTGTTTGTGCCAGAGAATTTCTCGCAGGAAAAAGTAATCATCATGCGGGCCTTGGGAGCCGATGTCGAGCGCACGCCCGACGACGAGGGAATGCAGGGAGCGATCCGGCGCGCGAAATCGTTAGTGGCCGGTGACCGAAATGCCTTCATGGCGGGCCAATTCGAGAATATGGCGAATCCCGATTATCACTATGAAACCACCGCAGTGGAGATGTTCGAGCAGATGGACGAGAAGGTGGACGCAGTGGTGCTCGGCTGTGGCACGTGTGGAACTTTTAGCGGCGTTGCGCGCTATATGAAGAAGCATGCGCCGGGAGTACAGACGTTCGCAGTGACCACCCAGGGGTCGGTACTGGGCGGCGGCGCACCTGGTCCGCATAAAGTGGAAGGGATTGGAAACAATTTTGTTCCCGAGACGTTTGATCCTGCGGTCTGCGACGAAGTGATTGCGGTTACGGACGACGACGCTTTTGAAATGGTGAAGCAGCTAGCGGGACGCGAAGGTGTGCTCGCGGGATCGAGTGGCGGAGCTGTGGTATTTGCGGCTCTGGCCGTGGCGCGGCGGTTGGGATCAGGGAAGCGAGTGGGGACGATCATCCCGGATTCGGCGGAGCGGTATTTGTCGAAGAAGATTTTTGAAGGCGGAGTTTAGGCGGTACGTTTATCAGGCTCATGAAGAAAAACAGGCAGCATGGTTTTGCAACTCGCGCCATTCACGATGGACAGGAACCGGATCCTCTCACCGGCGCGGTTACCGTTCCTATCTATCCAACTTCCACCTATGTGCAGCAAGGCATCGGCGAGAACAAGGGGTACGAGTATTCGCGAGTATCGAATCCTACGCGAGACCGGCTGGAACGAAACTTGGCATCGCTCGAAGGCGGCGTAGCGGCGCCGGTTTTTGGCAGCGGAATGGCGGCGATCAGCGCGATTGTCACCCTGCTGAAATCCGGCGATCACGTAGTGTGCGGGAACGACCTTTACGGTGGAACGCCGCGGTTGTTCAACCAGGTGATGACGAATTTTGGGCTGCAGTTCACCTATGTGGATACGTCAGACGCGGAGAACGTAGAGCGCGCGATGCGAAAGAACACGCGCATGGTTTATGTGGAGACGCCGACCAACCCACTGATGAGCTTGAGCGATCTGGAAGTGATCAGCAAGATTTGCCGGAGTAGGAAGGCTGAACTGGTGGTGGATAACACCTTCATGTCTCCCTACTTTCAGCAGCCGCTTGCACTCGGCGCAGATATGGTGGTGCACTCAACCACGAAATTTCTCAACGGACACAGCGATGGGCTTGGCGGCGTAGTGGTGTGCAGCCGGCCGGACCAAGCCGAAAAGTTGGCCTTTCTGCAAAAGGCAGTAGGTGCAATTCTTTCTCCGTTCGAATGCTGGCTGGTTTTGCGCGGAGTGAAAACGCTGGCGGCTCGGATGGAAATCCACGACCGCAACGGACGCGTGATCGCAGAATTCCTGGCAAAGCAGAAGAAGATCAGCAAGGTGTTTTATCCGGGGCTACCCGATCATCCGCAGCACGAACTGGCGAAACGGCAGATGAGCGGATTCGGGGCCATGATCACATTTGAGACAGGGTCGCTGAAGAACGCAAACCGGATGCTGAAGAAATTGCGAGTATGCTCTCTCGGCGAGTCGCTGGGAGGAGTGGAGACGCTGATCTCGCATCCCGCGACCATGACGCACGCAGGCCTCGGCGAAAAGGGACGCAAGGCGATCGGCATCACCGATGGTATGGTACGAATCTCAGCGGGCATCGAAGATGTCGAGGATATTCTCGAAGATCTGGAAACAGGCCTGGCCGCGATTTAGCAAGTTTTCACTGTGAGGTTTCGACTCATAGTTCTTCCCAGCGGTCACTCCGAAAAATTTCCGCTGAGACAGATTCAGCGATCCATTCAAGATAGGGCTCAGATCCATCTTCAATCGCCAGGCAGATGCATTCCGGGAGTTCGTAGGAGTGCAGTTCCTTGATTACGTGGCTCACTTCGGCGAAGGCCGCGGCGATCGTCTTAATCACTAAGAGATACTCGCTTGATTCTTCGACTTTACCCTGCCAGGTATAAATCGATGTCATCTGCGGGAGAATATTCACGCAGGCAGCGAGGCGTCTCTCCACCAGCCGGGTTGCGATCTTGCGAGCTTCTTCTTCCGAGCCAGCGGTCGTTAGAACGATGCGTTTGTCGGTCATGTGAAATCGGCTCCCTGGGTCGGCTTCCAGCCATGAAACGAACAAATGAAAGCGTAGCATTTTACGCCGGGATTGTGCTCCTGCGAAGAGGACCAATCGCCTTATAACCAAGTTGGTTCCTGATCTGGACTCCCGTCAACTTTCGCTTGACGCTTGGAGCAATGAGACGTTCACTGAGTAGCTGGGGTTTTATCAGCGAGGGTCGGCAGGCAATGGATTTTCGGGCGAAGGAATTGGCAAACATCCGGCGATTTCCAACGGCGCGAGCCGGCATGCGAGCTGTGGCGGAAGGGGTTCCACAGGCAGAGGCGATGGCCGCTTCCTGGGTGGAAATTGTGCGTCCGCTGGGCCGGCGGATCTATGGCCTGCGGCGACGCATTGCGACCGTCACGGTGGCGGTGCTGGCTGGGTTGCTCTTTGTTCATGCCATGTTCGGTGCGAACGGCATGATGGTCTACAAACAGAAGCGGATGGAGTATCAGTCGCTGAAGGATAGGATCGCGCAGCAGCAGAAGGAAAACGATCTCTACACCCAGCGGATTCAAGGATTGAAGACCGACCAAAAATTCATCGAGAAAGAAGCCCGCGAGCAACTGCATTACGCGCGTCCCGGCGAGTATGTGTACGTCCCGCCCGCACCGCCAGAGCCGGTTCCGGCCAGTCAGGCGGCGAAAAAGTGAGTGAGGGTTCTGTTCCGAATTCCGAAACGGAACCTGTCTTTGACATCCAGCAGCGATCCCTGTGGTATAGTTCGGGCGTTAATTTGTAAATCGGTGGCTTTTGAGCTGCCGCCGACGTGTGATTAGGACTCCTGCCATAACCTGCGGCTTGGGGCCGTGCTGAGAAATCTAAATGAAGAAGATCGAAACACTAAGGAGAAGAACTGTCATGAGAAAAGTGCTGGTACTCTGTCTTGCGATTTGTTTTGTATTCGCCCTGACGGCGATGGCGTTTGACGATATGGGGAAGAGCTCAACCGTCAACGGTTGGGTAGCTGACGATAAGTGCGGTGCCAAGGGCGCCAACGATAAGGCAGAGGCATGCACCAAAAAGTGCCTGGCCGCTGGCGCGAAGATGGTGATCGTGACCGATAAGGATCAGAAGGTCCTGATGGTGGACAACCCGGACGCGCTCAAGGGGCATGAGGGACACCATATTGCAGCGACTGGACATGTGATGGGCGACAGCATTCACGTGGAAAGCGCGAAGATGCTCTGATTGAGTTTGATTGTGTCTAAGGGCGGCTGCGGCCGTCCTTTTGTTGTTGGGCTGAATCCCACTCGGGGAAGGTGCGAGGACAGCAGGTTCCTCCTCTTCGCAAGCTCTTCCCTAACGGGAAGTGCTTGCTTCGGTCGGGAATGACAGAAATATTAGCGGACTACCCCTTCGAGCGGGGAACTGGCTGTCGCGTAGAGCTTCTTCGTCATGCGGCCCGCGAGATAGGCTTGGCGTCCGGCCAGCACTCCATGGTGCATGGCTTCCGCCATCAGAACCGGATCTCGCGCATTCGCGATGCCCGTATTCATTAGCACGGCGTCGGCGCCGAGTTCCATGGCAATGGCAGCATCGGATGCGGTGCCTACGCCAGCGTCAACGATCAAAGGCACGCCGGTGATCATCTCGCGCAGGATGCGAATATGGGCCTGATTCTGAATGCCCATACCGCTGCCGATGGGAGCGCCCAACGGCATCACGGCTGCGGCTCCCGCATCGATCAATCTCTTAGCGAAGACGATGTCATCAGAAGTGTAGGGCAGGACGGTGAAGCCTTCGCTTACCAGCACTCGTGTGGCTTCCAGGGTAGCTTGCACGTCGGGGTAAAGCGTCGCCTGATCGCCAATCACCTCGAGCTTGACCCAGTCGGAGAGGCCGACCTCACGCCCAAGACGCGCCGTGCGGATGGCTTCATCGGCGGTGTAGCAGCCGGCAGTGTTAGGCAGCAAGAAATATTTCTTGGAATCGATGTAATCGAGCAGAGATTCCTTGCTGCGATCGAGGTTCACGCGGCGGACAGCCACCGTCACCATGTCGGCTCCGCTGGCCTCGAGGGCGCGGGCGGTTTCCTGGAAGGATTTGTATTTTCCCGTGCCGACGATCAGGCGGGAGCGGAAGGAGCGTCCGGCAATCACGAGTGGGTCGTTCATGCGAGTATTGTAACGAAAGAACGGCCGATGGACACAATCAAGAGCTGGCGTGACTATTTTGCGAACCGTTGAAATTGCGCTTGCGGAATATACATTACTTGCCCTCAGCGATTCCATCCGAGGCTACTGATTTTAGCGGTAGTGTCACAACAACCTTCGTTCCTTCGCTGTTCGAGACGATCTGAAGAGTGCCCTCGAACTGCCGAACCCTCTCCTCCATACCGCGCACTCCGACGCCGGCTTTCGCCGTGCTCATTCGACGTTGTTTCTCTGGAGGAATTCCTTTGCCGCGATCGCTGATTTCAAATTGCACAAAACTCTCGGTGCGGACGAGATGAATTCTCGCGGATGAGCTGCCGGAATGGCGATGGACGTTCGTCAGGCTCTCCTGCACGACGCGAAAGATTACAAGCTCCAACTCTCTGGGAAGCCGACCTAAATTTTGTGGCAATTCCAGATCGACCTGGATTTTGCTTCGCTGTGCGAAACCGTCCACATACCAACTCAGAGCCGAGGTTAGGCCGGCTTCGTCTAATAGAGGCGGATGCAGCAGATAGGAAAGAGTGCGGATCTCCCTCGACAGCTCATCTGAAAGCTGCTGGCCCTGAGCCGCAAGATTTTCAATACTTGAATCCTTTTCCTTGGCTGCGTTCTGCAGTTCGAAAAGATTCAATCCCAGCGCGATCAGTGTTTGTCCCGCATGATCGTGAAGTTCGCGAGCCATGTGCCTGCGTTCTTCGTCCTGGGTGCGCAGCAGCCGGCCGGTGAGTTCACGCAGGCTCAGCTCCGCGCGTTTGCGATCGAGTATCTCGGATTCAAGTTCAGCTGTGCGCTCCGCTACTTTCTTCTCTAGATTTTCATTGGCCTTGCGCAACTCTTCTTGAGCAGTTCTTAACGGCGTGAGATCGGTGAGATAGGCTGCGACTTCGAGATCGTCTTCCGAACTCTCGATCATCGATGCGCCCACCAGGATAGGAATTCTGCGACCATCCTTTGCGATATAAGCCTTTTCATAAACATCGCAACGCCCTGAAGTACGAAGCTGTTCGACCGCACGGGCATCGGCGGCAGCATATTCTGGCGGAGTCAGATTGTCCCAGCGCACTTTTCCGGAATCCACTTCAGCTTCGGAATAACCGAGAGTCCTGAGAAAAGCGGGGTTCACATATTTCAATTTCCCGCTCAGATCGCCGATGACCATGCCGAAAGGATCTGCTTGTGCCAGGCTGCTGAATCGCTTCGCGGCCCGGGCGAGCTCCAGTGCATGGCTCTCGCTTCGCAGCATGCTCTCGATGCGGTGTGCTACAAGCTGAAAATAAGTCTGATACCTGTCATCGAATGGCAAACAAGGACTGATGCCTAAAACCAGAACGGCATTAATCGATCCGGAAATTCGAAGGGGAATCAGGTATGCGAGTGAAATGGGTCCGGGCCAAGGCTCGCAGCGTAACTCCCCGAATCGCTCGCCAAGATCTTTCAACAGCAATGGAGTCTGAGCCCTTGCCACAGCCAGAAGCGGCCACTTCGCAGGATCGGATATCGGGCGCGTCGACTCGGTAAGAGTGGCCTGGACAATCTCGCCTTGCGGCAAGAGATAGAGCGCAGCGAAAGGAATGTCGGACGGATTGTCTTCTAGATTCTTTACAAGACTTTGCGCAATGGGAAGCACGGATTGTTCTTCTGAAAGCTGGCTTTGTAGCGTGGAATCCACGTTGATGGCCAGCAGACTACGGAGCCGCCGTTCGCTGAGAACCTGTTCTGTTGTCTCACTGCATGCCACAAGCGTTCCCTGGACCGCGCCGTCTTTATCTCGAACCGGACTATAGCTGTAGGTCCAGTAGACTTCTTCCAATTTTCCATTTCGATTGATGGGAACCAGCTGATTCGTATTCCAGGTGGATTCACCTCGGCTCATCACCGCATCGATTTGCGGCCCGATGATGGGCCATATTTCAGGCCAGCATTCGATTCCGCGCTGACCAACCGCCGCAGGATGTTTATCGGCACGAATACTGGGCCGGTAACCGTCGTTATAGAACTGGATAAGGTCCGGGCCCCACCACAGAAACATGGGATGGCGAGACGCAAGAAGCAAATTAACCGTCGTGACCAGCGTGTCGGACCACGCTGGCACCGGACCGAGCGGGGTTTTTTCCCAATCGAATTGCCGGATTAGATCGGCGAGTTCGCCGTCCCCGATAATTCGGGACGCCGAGGCCCTCTTGATCACAGTTTTCGATTTTGGTTTGCGACTTGATTTCCGCAATGACGTTGACATAGTTCGGTCGAATCGGCGGCTGGCGGGGGCGGTAATGTCATCCTCGGCAAATTACGCCGCGATCGACCCTATCTAGTAAACCACAGGCTTGAGTATACGAGCGAGCGTTCGCTAAGCCACAGGAGCGCCTTCCGCTTGCGTATAGATCTCGTCGATCTGTTTGCGATAGCGCTCTTCGATAATGCGGCGGCGTAGTTTCATGGTCGGAGTAAGCGCGCCGTTTTCGGCGGTGAATTCATCGGCAACGAGCAGGACTCGTTTCAGTTTTTCGAAGCGGGCGAGATTCCGGTTTACCTCTTCAATAATTCCTTCATAGAGCGCCTGTACCTTCGGGCTCGCGATTAATTCAGCGCGCGAAGCGAAAGCCACATCGTTAGCGTGCGCCCAGTCTTCGAGGAGCGCGAAATTGGGAGAGACGATGACGAAGGCAAACTTGCGCCGGTCGCCAATGATGGCCGAAGTTGCGACGAAGGGATTGAGCTTAAGAGAATTCTCGATGGGCTGCGGAGCGATAAACTTTCCACCGGAGGTTTTGATCAGTTCCTTCTTCCGGTCTGTAACCGAGAGAAATCCATCGGCATCGACGTTTCCGATGTCGCCGGTCTTGAACCAGCCGTCGAGAAAGGCATTCTCGGTTTCGTCTGCACGATTCCAATAGCCTTTGAATACGGAGGGACCGCGCACCAGAATTTCGCCATCTTCGGCAATGCGCACTTCGAGGTTGGGAAGAATTTTGCCGACCGTGCCGATGCGATGATTCACCGGAGTGTTCACCGCGATTACCGGAGAAGTTTCGGTAAGGCCGTAGCCTTCGTGAATGCGGATGCCGACCGTGGCGAACCACTCCGCGAGCTCGCGGCCTAAAGGCGCTCCGCCGGAGATGAAAGTTCGGACGCGGCCTCCAAGACCTTCGCGAAGTTTCGAAAATACGAGTTTGTTGGCAAGCTTCCAAGTCGCGGAAGTAGGAGTATTTCCCGCCAGAATTGCCGGTTTGTTGGCGCGTCCGACGGACAGAGCCCACCGGTAAATTGCATGCTTCGGGAAAGCGCGGGTGCTCATCTCAGTCTTGGCATAGATCTTTTCGTAGACCCTGGGCACAGAGACGCAGATTGTGGGCCGCACTTCCAAAAGAGTCTGGGGAAGATGCTCCATAAAAGGGCAATAAGCGAGGGTCACGCCGTGGTAGAGCATGGTCAAATCTACGTGGCGAGCGGTGACGTGCGATAAGGGAAGAAAAGAAACGCTGCTATCGCCGGGTCGAATGCCGAATCCGAGCAGCGAGCACAGAATGTTAGAAGCCATGTTGCCGTGCGTCAGCATGGCTCCCTTGGAAACTCCCGTCGTGCCGGAAGTGTAGATGATGGTGGCTAGGTCGTCGGATTGAATGGAGCGAGCGAAAGATTCGGTCTGAGAGTCGAGAGCGGCTGAGCCTTGCGTGGTTAATTGATCCATGGACAGGCAGGTTGCAGCCGGATCGCCAGTGACCTGGATGCGGTCCATGATCACAATTTTCTGAATTTGCGTCTGGGGAAGAATGGCCTGCACTTTGCGCAATTGAAGTTCGGTCGAAACGAAGACGACCGTGGCGCCGGAATCGCGAAGAGTGTAAGCGGTTTGTTCGGGGGTTAACGTAGCGTAAACAGGAACGGTGACGGCGCCGAGCAGAAGAATCGCGAAATCGGCAATCGTCCACTCGGGGCGATTCTCGCTCAGAATCGCAATGCGGTCGCCTTTGCGAACGCCTAACGCCTTCAGCCCTTGCGCGGTTCCGGCGACTTTGCGGGCGATCTCCGACGATGAAATGGGCACCCACTTGCCCGATTCGCGGTAGAGCATGGCGTGGTCGAGATTGTGTTCCGCGGCGGCGAAGAAAATGTCGTTCAGCGTGGCAATGCTCATCGAAGGCTCGTTTGGACGCGAATGGGAGTCCGAAAAATGAATTTACTGGTTCGAGTGACTTTCGGCAATGCGAATGTTCAAGTACCAGAATAAGTCAGTTATAGGTTGCGCCGACCGGAAGCGACAATTTTTTACAGAGGGTGAGTTATGATGCGACCTAGGAGGATCATGATGCAGAAAAGACTCATGAGGAGGTTGGCAGGGTGGCTCGTGGTGGGCGGGTTGACGTTTGCAACGGCTGCTCCGATTGCGGTCGCAAGCGCGCCGCCCGACGCGGCGGCATCCGCCATGCCCAAGGTTGGGGAAATGGCGCCGGACTTCACGCTGAATTACTTTGACGGTAACGACTTAAAGAAAATTTCGTTGAGCGAATATCGCGGAAAGAAGAATGTCGTGGTGGCATTCTTTATTTTCGCCTTCACCGGTGGTTGAACCAAGCAGATGCAGGCGCTCCAGCATGATCTCAAGAGGCTGGACGCCACAGACACCCAGGTGCTGGGTGTGAGCATGGATAGTGCCTTTGCCAACAAAGCCTTCGCCGACAAGATTGGCGTCACCTTTCCCCTGCTAAGCGACTGGGGCGGTGAGATTACCCACAAATACGGACTTTACGTCGATAAATACAAAGCCGCACGCCGAGTAAACTTTCTGATTGGGAAAGATGGCAAGATCCTGGAAGAACAGATAGATAATGACGCCATCGATCCCACTAAAATTGTGGACACTTGCGAAAGGCCAAAGCTGAAGAACTGACCCGACCGTTCATGCGACGGGCAGATCGAAGGAAAACACTGAGCCTCGGCCGAGCTGGCTGGTGACGCTGACTGATCCGTTGTGGGCTTCGACCAGAGCTTTGGCAATTGCCAGGCCCATGCCGGTGCCTTGCGCGCTATAGCGCTGGTCGCGGCCGCGGTAAAACTTGTCGAAGACCAGCGACTGCTCGAAGTCGTCGATCCCGTATCCCTGATCGGCTACGCTGGTGATGACGCGCTCTCCCTTTTGCTCGGCGGTAATCGTGATGGGGGAGTTGGGTGGAGAGTATTTTGCAGCATTCTCCAGCAACTGCTTCAGTACTTCCGCAACGCGTTCGGAATCCACACGAATCTTGGGTAGCGATGCGGGCACTCTCAGCTCCAGGGGATGATCGGCGAGAACCGTTCTGGATTGTTCCACTGCCAGCTCGATCACGGTGGAGATATCCACGGGAGCCATGTGGAGTTCGACCTTATGGGCATCGAGCTGCGCCATCTCCGTGGCTTCCCCAACCAGTCGGTCGAGGCGATCGGTTTCTTCGTTGATGACAGTCAGCAACTCGCGACGTTCGGTCTCGCCGAGGTTGTAGTCCGAGAGCAAACCGGTCACGGCTGCCTTGATGCCGGTCAGCGGAGTGCGCAATTCATGCGTCACAGAATCGAGCAAAACGGCGCGAAGATTTTCGCTCTGGTGAGCGGCCTCGGTCTGCGAGAGCTTCTCGATGGCTCCGGCGCGCTCGACTGCGATTGCGATCATGCTGCCCAAAGCTTCGAGAGTCGCACGGGAAAGCACGGTACCGGCGATGCCTACCGCGCCGGTGGTTCGTGTGCCCAGATGTAGAGGAGAAAGAGAAATCCCACGCTGCGCATCGATGACCGGCTCGCCCCGCGAACTCACCATTTGCAGGTCCTGCAGGGCAAGCCATGTAGCTTTTGGATCGGTGCGATAGACCTGCTGAGAACTGAGCAGGTAAACGGCGGCAGCCTTGCCTCCGAATCCCTCGCACACATAGAGCGGAATTGCATTCAACAGTTCAGCGACGTTGTCGGTGGCGAGCAGACGCTGGCTGAAACTATAGAGCCGTTCGACATCGCGGCGGCGTTGGACGGCATCGGCGGTCTGGCGGCGTGCGCGATCCGCAAGTTCGCTGGCGATGCCCGCAGTAACCAGAAAGGCGAAGAGCGCCACCCAGTTTTGCGGGTCCGCCACGGTAAATGTTCCGACGGGTGGGAGAAAATAATAATTGAAAGCGAGCGTGGCCAGTACGGCGAGAAAGACGGAAAATCGAAATCCCCAGTAGGCCGCGACCAACAACACTGTTAAGAGGAAAGTCAACGCTACCGTGGTGGGATTCACGTGGATAACTCGCCTGTAGACTTGTGCCACCAGTTCGGCAGCTATGATGCAAACGGCGTAGCGGATCAGGTGTTGTGGCCGAACTTTCACCGCAGCGATTGTAACTTGATTGAAGGGCTTTCACCACGGATGCGGAGACATCCCCTTTTATTTCACTTCTGATTTTTCTCAGCGGCTCCCTTCTTCTATGGCAAACGATTCGACAATTCCCGCCTCAGCGTGGAGAATAACGGCGATGCCCAAGAGTCCCGATCAATGGTTGGCGGAAGTGGACACGGCGCAGCGGCCGGCGGTGTTCAAATTGTTTCTGGGCTACGCCCCCGGCGTAGGAAAGACCTACGCCATGTTAAGTGAAGGTGTAAGGCGCGCCAGCCGTGGTGAGGAAGTGGTGATCGGCGTAGTCGAAACCCACGGCCGCAAGCCGATCGTGGAATTGTCCTCGCGCCTGGAAACAGTTCCGCGCCGCAAGCTGGAATATAAATCGACCATCTTCGAAGAAATGGACGTCGATGCGATCCTCGCCCGCAAGCCGCATGTCGTTCTTGTCGACGAGTTGGCGCACACCAATATTGAAGGCAGCAAACACGCCAAGCGTTATGAAGACGTGTTCGAACTGCTGGATGCTGGGATCGACGTTGTCTCCACCTTAAACGTTCAGCACATTGAAAGCCTGGCGCCGACCATTCGGCAACTGACTGGCGTACAGGTGCGGGAGACGGTGCCCGACTGGGTGATCCGGCGCGCTGGTGAAATTGTGATGGCGGATCTTACGCCACAAGCATTGCAGACCCGCATGAAGAGGGGAGATATTTATCCGCTGGAGCGAGTCGAGCGCGCGCTGGCGAATTTCTTTCGAAACACGAACCTGGTTGCCTTGCGTGAACTGGCGCTGCGGCAAGTGACGCAGGCAGTGGACCGCACCCTCTCCGAATTGAAGACCGAGGATGGCCAACTGCTGCAAGTGCGAGAGCGTATCGCGGTCTGCATCAGTTCGAATCCGGCGGCGCAGTATTTAATTGCTCGGGGGGCGCGAATGGCGCAGGCGATGGATGGAGATTTCTTTGTGCTTTACGTGGATATCGGTGCGGACGAGAGCGACGAGAACCAGCGGACGCTGGCCGACAATATTCGCTTCGCGGAAAGCGTGGGCGCGAAAGTGGCGAAGGCCGAGGGCAAGGTGGTGGCGGAAAAAGTTGCGGAGTTCGTCCGCGAGCATCACATTACGCAGGTAGTTTTCGGTAGATCGGCGACGAAGGGTTGGAAGCGATATTTCTACCTTTCCACGATTCACAAATTTCTGCGTGATACGCCCGCAGTGGACGTGCATATTGTCACCCAGGAAATGCGATAAATGATGAGCGGCGATGAACGAGCATAAGAGGATCCTGGTGGTGGATGACGAACCCCAAATTACCCGGGTGCTCCGCACGACGCTCTCGTCGCAGGGGTATGACATTCGTGTGGCAAATGATGGCGAAATGGCTCTCGAGTTAATGAAGAACTGGACGCCGCACGTGGTGGTGACCGACCTGGCGATGCCAAATCTCGATGGCGTCGGACTGTGCCGCCAGCTTCGGTTGACGTCGCAGGTGCCCATCATTGTGCTGTCGGTGCGCGGGCAGGATCGCGCAAAGGTGGAGGCGTTGGACACGGGCGCTGACGATTACGTGACCAAGCCCTTCAGCATGAACGAACTACTGGCGCGAATTCGCGCGCAATTGCGGCGCAGTCCGGCAGTGGAGGAAGAGTCCAGCGCGATCACGGCCGGGGATTTTTCCATCGACCTCTCCGCGCGCTCGGTGAAAGTTGCCGGAAATGAAGTTCATCTCACGCCGAAAGAATTCGACTTGCTGGTCTACCTGGCGCGCCGTCCGGGCAAAGTCGTCACGCACCGGACCCTGCTGGCCGCCATTTGGGGACCCAACAGCACAGAGCAGCCGGAATACCTGCGCGTCTTCGTAGGACAATTGCGCAAGAAAATCGAGGCCGACCCCTCTTCCCCCCAATATCTGGTAACGGAACCCTGGGTAGGGTACCGCTTCGAGCCGAGCTCGTAACCTCGTTCTCGCCAGCCTT
Organism: uncultured Acidobacteriaceae bacterium; assembly: GCA_963771965.1. GTDB lineage: Bacteria > Acidobacteriota > Terriglobia > Terriglobales > Acidobacteriaceae > Sulfotelmatobacter. The sequence continues at coordinate 73,639 of CAVYVM010000009.1, read as the reverse complement.
TGCGTCTTTACGAACATTTTACGAAGTCCTTATCCGAATTTTCTGCCGCCCCGTGTCCAATGGTTGTGGAGCTGATATGCAGCCCACAGGCTGGTTCGAGATAAGGAGAAACACCATGTGGATTAACGAAGTGGCGCCGGAACGGTTGGCACAGCTTTTCCATCACTATCACCAGGCACTGACGCCGGAACCTTCCGGCAAAGGCAGCGAAGGGCGCGCCGAGTGGAAGGAAGTTCCTCAACAAGAGAAGAACCGCATGGTAGCGGCCGCGCGTCTGGCGCTGCTAGAACTGGAATCGATGACCAATGAAAGAGCAAAGTCGCGCCAGTATTTTTCCCAGCCCGCGAAGCCGAGTGGGGGTGCTAGTACGCTGTTGTGAACTCTCCTTGAGGCGGAGAAATCTGTGGTTTCGCCTATCCCAAGAATGCGTGCTAGGCGAAGAATACCTGCGCAAGGATTCGCCAGCATACGGAGGTTCCTAGCGGGTTGATATCGTCAAATCTTGGCCTAAAACCACTAGTAACGTGCCCGAATAACCGTTGGTAACCTAAAAAACCAAAGAGTCTCTATCGGGCTTTCCATAGTCGTGAGTACGATTGCAGAGAAAGCGTCGTATTTCACGAAGGATACTATGAAAACCTACACGCAGTGGTGGGTCTGGGCTGTGATCGTCGCGGGCTTGGCATTCCTGCCGCATGCTCCGCTCGAAGTAAAAGCGCAAGACGCACACGGTGCGCAAAGTTCCCAACCTCCGCAAGATGCGCAAGAATCCAGCGACCAGGATCCTCCGAGCCGGGCTGCGCGGCTGAATTTCGTCGATGGATCGGTATCCTTTCAGCCCGGTGGCGAGAATGATTGGGTCGAGGCTGAGATCAATCGTCCACTGGCTACCGGCGACAATCTTTGGGCGGACGAAAATTCACGCGCCGAAGTTCACATCGGATCGACGGCGCTGCGACTCAGCCCAAAAACCGGAATTACATTACTCGATGTCAGCGACCGGATCGCGCAGATTCGCCTGGCGCAGGGATCGCTGGTGGTCAAAGTCCGGCACGCTGACGAGGACGACTCGTACGAAATCGACACTCCGAACGTGGCGTTTGTGGTCAGACAGGCTGGTGAATATCGCATCGATGTTGACCCGGACGGACGCCGAACCGACGTTACGGTATGGCGAGGACGAGGCGAGGTCACGGGCGGAGGTTCTTCTTACACGGTGGTGGCCGATGAGCATGCATCGTTTGCGGGTGCAGATCAATTGACCTATGACGTTAGTCAGATTCCCGTGCAAGATGGATTCGACACCTGGGCGTTCAACCGCGATCAGGCGGAAGAAGGCTCGGAATCGGTGAATTACATCTCGCGCGATATGACAGGATACGAGGATCTCGACGCGTACGGCAACTGGAGCTACGTGGCAGGATACGGGATGTCCTGGCGTCCGAGGGCGATGGTGGTGGGATGGGCTCCGTATCGTTTTGGGCACTGGGCCTGGGTTGGCCCGTGGGGCTGGACCTGGGTAGAGAACGAGCCTTGGGGATTTGCGCCATTCCACTACGGTCGCTGGGCCTATTCAGGCACGGCCTGGCTCTGGATTCCAGGACCGAGCGCAGTGCGGCCCGTATATGCGCCGGCATTGGTCGCCTGGATTGGTGGCGGGCCGGGACATAATTTTGCATTTTCGTTCGGCGCAGGCGTGGGCTGGTTCCCGCTAGCTCCCGGAGAAGTGTTCATTCCCGGTTATCGCGTGAGCCGAACCTATGTAAACCGCGTGAACACCACGAATACAACCGTAAATGTCACGCACGTCACCAACGTCTACAACACAGTAGTAGCCAACCGGAGTGTAAATAACATTACGTATGCGAACCAGAGTGCGAGCGGAGGCGTGACTGTTGTTTCACGTGAGAACTTTGTAAATGGGCGTCCAGTGGCAGGGAATATGGTATCTGTTTCAACCAAAGAGCTCGCAGCTGCGCCGGTGTCGCATACGGTTGCGGTTGAACCGGTGCGCAGTAGCGTAATCGGCGCGGGTAGGCAAGTGACGACCCAGCCGCCAGCGGCGGTGACCTCTCGTCCAGTCGTCGCGCTGAGGACACCGGCTCCGACGCCGGGTTCGTTCGAGCCAGGGCAGGTGCAGACGGGCGGACATCTAAATCAGCAGTCAATGTCTCAATCGCTGGTGCGGCAACAAGTGCCGAGGCAGCCAGTTGCGAATCCGATGCAACAGACTCACACGCAAACACAGCCTGGGTTCCATTCTTTCGAAGCAACGAATACCGAAGGCAGTCCAACCAAAACCGTGCCGCGGGTGTGGGAGGAGCAGGGAATTCCAGAGTCGCCCGAAAGAAAGATAACCGGGCCATCGCAGACACGCACCGCTCAATCTTCAGCGCGGCAAACGACCCAGCAGCAGGGGGCACATCCTGTGGCCAGGTCAGTTACTCCTATGCAGCAGCGAAGCACGCAGCCTCAACGGGAAGAAGCGCCGAAGTACAGCAGTTGGCATCCGCAAAGTGCTGCTTCGGCTCAGGCGCAGCCGAGTGCGCATTCGACCTCGCAGAGCCATGCAAGTGAGCCGCCTAAGAAATGATAGCGTCGAATTGTTGAAGTGATTGCGGGCCTCGAGCTGCGTTTTCATCGGACGGGCAGAAAACGACAGGCAGAAAGCTAAGAGAATAATCGCGCCGGGGGACCGGGAAGGATCCGCTCCCGGCGCGACTGTTTTTTGGTGTTACTGTAATGTTCGTCTTATGAGCGAACAAAAACGGCCGGCCCTGAATTGGATGGATGTTCTCTGGCTGTTGTTCTTAGCCGGGCTGGCGCTGCTGCCTCCGGTTGCGGAGATTCATAAACAACTCACCCTGCTGGCGATCGGAGTTGTGCAGGTCAGCGAAGGCTGGTTGTTGGCGCGGGCGGCGCGGCGCGGCGCGGCTTACATCGTTCTGCTTAAGATTGCCCTCGCGACACTTCTCATCGATCACACCGGCGAGGTCGGAATCAACAGCAGCTACTATCCGATTTTCTATGTTCCCATCGTTACCGCCGCTGAATATTTCAATCCCTGGGGCACGTTGCTGTGGACGGCGCTGGCGTCGGCTGCTTACTGCTCATACCTTTATCCGGCTCTGCAGGAATATGAAATCACGACGGAGAGTTACGGCCTGCTCGCGATCCGCATTCTCTTCTTTTTTCTGGCCGCGATGGTGGTGAACCGGTTCGTCGTCGAGAATCGACGCCAGATCAAACGTTATCAAGAACTCGCCGAGACCTTGGCGGAGACGAACAAACGGTTGGAGCAGGCGCAGGCGGAGGCCCGTCGTTCCGAGCGGCTGGCAGCTCTCGGGCAGATGTCCGCCGGTCTGGCGCATGAAATACGCAATCCGCTGGGGGTGATCAAGGGGTCGGCGGAGATGCTTCACCAGAAACTCGGGGAATCGAATCCGCTGGCGAGCGAACTTGCGGGCTACATTTCGAGTGAGACAAACCGCCTAAGCGCACTAGTGACGCGGTTTCTCGATTTTGCGCGGCCCTTGCACGCTGAGTTGACTTCGCAGCAAATCACAGCAGTGTTGGAGCGAGCGCTAAACGACGTTTCTCTGGCAGAAAAAAACACGCGCGTACGGGTAGAACGTGAATATCAGGACAACTTACCCTTGATCCCATTGGACGAGGGCCTTTGCGAGCAGGCCTTTGTGAATCTGATTCAGAATGCTTACGATGCCATGGGCACAAGTGGCGGAACTTTACGGGTGACAGCGACAAAGGTAAATTCTGGACAGCGGGATGGGGTAGAAGTACGTATTGACGACACCGGCCCTGGAATCCCGGCCGAACTCCGCGAGCAGATTTTCAACCCCTTCGTAACGACAAAAAAAACAGGAGTGGGGCTGGGGCTTTCGATTGTCTCAAGAATTATTGATGGACATCATGGGACGATTCGCGTTGAGAGTAGAAAAAATGGGACGAGCGGAACAGGCTTTGTGATCTTTTTTCCTGTGAAGGAAGAAGCGGTTGCATCTTAGAGAGTAGAGACTGAGGAGCCAGCGTTTAGTTCCTGAAAAATTGAAGAAGCAGCCGTGCCAGCCAGAATGCCAACGATTTTGATTGTCGAAGACGAGGCCAAGATGCGCCGTCTGCTCGAGTTGAATCTCGGGGAGGATGGCTTCACTACGCTCTCCGCGGGCGAGGCAGAGGCCGGATTAAAGCTTCTGCATGAGAATCCGGTGGACCTTGTCGTCACCGATCTCAAGCTGCCGGGCATGAACGGCCTCGAATTCCTGCAGGCGATCAAGCGGCAAAATGCGGCATTACCCGTGGTGGTGATGACAGCGTTTGGCACCGTCGAAACCGCAGTCGAAGCCATGAAGGCCGGCGCCAGCGACTATGTGCTGAAACCGTTTTCGTTGAACGAAATGCGGATGGTGATCCGCAAGGAACTTGACGTTCGCGATCTGCGGGAAGAGAACCGTACTTTGCGCGAGGCGCTGGGCAAGCGTTATGCGCATCCCAACATGGTGGCGCGAAGCGCGAAGATGCAGGAAGTGCTGGCGACAGTAGAACGCGTGGCGCCGACGAATTCGACGGTGCTGCTGGGCGGAGAAAGCGGCGTTGGCAAGGACCTTGTCGCGCGCGCGATTCACGAGAAATCACGGCGGTCCGCCGGGCCTTTCATCAAGATCAACAGCAGTGCAATTCCCGAGAATCTTTTGGAAAGTGAATTGTTCGGCTACGAAAAGGGCGCGTTCACTGGTGCTGCCACGAGCAAACCCGGCAAATTTGAGTTGGCCGACAAAGGAACCTTGTTTCTCGACGAAATCGGCGATGTTCCGCCGGCGATCCAGGTGAAGTTGCTGCGGGTGCTACAGGAGCGCGAGTTCGAGCGGCTCGGCGGCACGCGAACAATCAAAGTGGACGTGCGCTTGATCGCGGCCACCAACCGCGACTTGCGCGAAGCTCTCGAGCAGGGAACGTTCCGCGAGGATCTTTACTATCGATTGAATGTCGTCCCGATCGATATTGCTCCGCTGCGCGAGCGCAAGGAAGATATTCCGGACCTGGTGAATCTTTTTATCGCGCGATTTGCGGCCGATTCCGGCAAGCCCGTGAAAAGCATTTCGCCCGAGGCGATGCGGATTCTGGTGAATCATCGCTGGCCTGGGAATGTCCGCGAGTTGCAGAACGTCATCGAGCGCGCCTGCGCGCTGGCGAACGGTACTGTGCTCGAGCCAGCAGATATTCATCTGGATGTGCGCCCCGCCAAAGCCGCGAACGGCGCGAACGGATTTCTTCCCGAGGGCATGACGCTGGAACATTGGGAGGACGAAATGATTCAGGAAGCCTTGCGTCGCGCCAACGGAAATAAGAGTCAGGCCGCCCGTTTGCTGGGGCTATCGAGGAATGCGCTGCGCTATCGGCTGTCAAAAATTGGGATTGCGGATGAGGGTGAAAAAGAAACGTAGAACCAAGCGTCGCACGCAAATCTAAGCTGCTGATCTTCGGAGCTTCTCTAGCTTCGGTGGTGGTCCAGTTGAAAATCTCCCTCCCTGCGCAGATTCCTCCCTGCGCAGCTCGTCCAGTTCCTTCTTGACCCGGTCGATTGCAGACGGATTGGATTCGTGGAGAATCGGTCCATATTCTCGCTGGACTCGCGACATTGTGCGAGTGTGCATAAACGCAAGACGAAGCGATAGGGTTTCCATTCTGTTGCGCCCTCACGTGAAAGAAACGAATGACCTTTAGGTGCGACTTCGGGGATTCGCGCTGGCTACGAAACATTTCTAGCATGTCGACCTTAGGTCGGCGACATTACTGAAGTGTTCGATTTCTGGGCGCCTTGCAATGCGGAAGATGGCATCACGTGCGAGAGCGCAGACGGCTTAAATAATTATTTTGCCAGCGTGATAATATGTGTTCATGCCGAACACACGAAGTGCAACTCTCAGCGTTCGTCTCAAACCGCAAGTTAAGAAACGGCTCGCGAAGTTAGCGGAGGTTTCGGGGCGAAGCTCGAATTTTCTCATTTCCGATGCAGTCGAGTCGTACGTGGCAGACCAGGAAAGAATGCTCGGGGAAATTCGCCAGGCCGACCGCCAGGTTAAATCTGGCCACTACGTGAAGCATGAGGACATGAAGGCTTGGCTCCTTTCGTGGGGCACGGATCGCGAGTCGCAGCCGCCAAAGTGTGCCTGTGGAAGGGAACACGACGACGAGCTGTTGTGCCGGTAGAGATTGTTTGGTCTGCATTGGCTCGGGCGCGACTGCGCGAGATTCGAGCGTACATTGCCCGTGATAAGCCGCACGCGGCGGAAAAACTGGCGACGCGCATCGTCGTTCTGGTCGAGGCTCTGAAAGAGCACCCCTACCTAGGCCGCGCCGGAAGCGAGCCTGGAGTGCGCGAACTGATCGTTGGAGGCACTCCGTATATGATCCTTTACAAAGTGCTGGGCACGAGGGTGACGATCAGCACCATTTGGCATAGCGCACAAACCAGAAAGAATACTACAGAGCGTAAAGGCGAGTGATGCTATCCCTGGCCGAGAACCACCACACTGGCTAGCATCGGCCACCGCCTTCGGACTTCGCACTCGATTCCGCTAATCATTGCCCCTTTAAGTTTTTAAAACTAAGCAACTTAACAGAATCCGAGTTCGACTGGCATTTGGTACGGCACTTGCTTTAAACATACCGCATCAATCTCTGGAAATTAGGGTCTAATCAAGCAAGGGCAGCTCCGCGAAGAGGTAAGTTATGAAAAATAAACTCATAACAAGTTTTGCAATATTGGTTTTGGCGCTGGCGGGGGCGCTTACGGTCAGCGTTTCTGCGCAGACCACCGACGAGGGGGCCGGTCCATCCGAGCAGCCGAGTGCGCCGATGGAGATGGGACAGCCGCAAGCCCCGCCGCCTCAACCACGCATGCCTCCTCAGCCTGGACAGCCTCAAGCTGGACCACCGCCCCAGCCCGGGCAGCCGCCGCAAATGGAGGGCGAGGCCCAACCCGGCGAGCCGTCTGGCGAAGGTCCGGCAAAGGTCGATCAAGGGGTGGGCCGCATCAGCATGATTCACGGCGATGTGTCGACCCAGCGCGGCGACTCGGGCACGTGGTCTGCCGCCATCCTGAACCAGCCGGTGGTCAATGGAGATAAAGTTTCAACCGGCGCCAGCGGACGAGCCGAAGTGCAGCTTGATTACGCCAACATCCTCCGCCTGGCATCGAGCGCACAAGCCAACATCGCAAATTTCACGCAGAAATATATTCAGATCCAAGTTGGACAAGGCCTTGCAAACTACACCGTTTTCGGCGAGAGCGAAGCCGAACCTGAAATTGATACGCCCAACGTAGCCTTGCATCCAGCCCATAAAGACGGAATCTTCCGCATCGAAGTGCGGCCAGATGGCGACTCGATCGTTATCGTGCGCAGAGGTGAAGCTGAAATCTCGACCCCGCAGGGCATTGCCACCCTTAAGCAGGGCGACATGGCAACGGTTCGTGGCGCCGGCGCTGACGCGCGTTACAAGATCAGCCCCGCTCCCGACCGCGACGACTGGGACCAGTGGAATATCGATCGCGACCACATGATCCATAGCGCGAAGGGGTGGCAGCATACGAACAAGTATTACGTTGGAGCGGAAGATCTTGACGCCTACGGCCGTTGGGAGAATGTTCCTGACTATGGCCAGGTCTGGGTTCCGAACGAGTCGGATGATTGGGCTCCCTATCGCGACGGCAACTGGACCTACGAGCCTTATTACGGGTGGACGTGGGTAGGCTTCGAGCCTTGGGGCTGGGCGCCTTACCACTACGGGCGCTGGATGTGGTATGGCGGCGCGTGGGCATGGTGGCCGGGGCCGGTGTGGGGTGCGGGATTCTATCGTCCATTCTGGTCGCCGGCGTACGTGTCATTCTTTGGCTGGGGCGGAGGATGGGGTTTCGGATTTGGCTGGGGCGGATGGGGTGGCTTCGGCTGGTTGCCTCTCGGGCCTTGTGACCGCTTCTTCCCGTGGTGGGGTGGATATGGCGGTCGCTTTGGCGTGGTAGCTTTCAATCGATTTGGCACGTTCAACCGTTTTGGCGGAATTGCGCCTCTGCATGGTGGCACGCAATTCTCGAACGTTGCGCATATCAACGATGCCCACATTAGCCGGGGCGTATCGACCGTTGGAGCCGGGCAGTTCGGTTCAGGTCGAACCGCGGCAGTCGCGGCAACTCACGCTCAGTTGAGCAGTGCGCATATGATGACGGGCAACATGCCGGTCGTGCCCACGCGCGCCAGCCTATCGGCGAGTGGACGCGCCGCAGCTCCTTCTACGATTCATAGCACTGCGTCGGAACATTTCGCGGGAACACAGACCACCGCGCGAAACGAGTCGTTCCAGCAGCAGACGGCGCATCTTCAACAATCGATGCAGCAGAGCCACTTCTCGCCGGTGACGGCGGGACATTCGACCGGCTCATCTTCATCTTTATCGGCCACAGAGTCTCGTGGAACTGAATCGCAATCGCAAGCGCGAAGACCGTCTTCTTCTGGAGCGGCGACTGCGAATTCTGGCAAACCGGGTGCTGGTACGGCCTCGTCCACCAGGGACACGAACAATGCGGCTTCGGCTGAGCATGCACAGTCTGCGGCGCAGGCGTCCTCTCATGGCGAGCCTAACCGGAGCGAGTGGAAGACCTTCACGCCACCATCGCACGGTAGCGAGTCCACCGGACGCAGTGAGACCGGCTCTGCGATCTCAAGCCGCGGCGAAAGTGGCAGCTACTGGAGCCGGACGACGCCGAGTTCGAGTTATTCGCGTGGATCGGCTTCCAGCGGCTACGGCGGAGGCTATTCGCGTCCTCAGCTCAACATGCGGCAGCCCATCGTACAGCCGAGGTCATCTGATGGCTACGGCGGCTATCGAGGGGCGCCCAGTTACGGCGGCAGCCGTGGCGGCTATAGCGGCGGCTCGCACAGTGCGCCGAGTGGGGGAGGCAGTCATCCCTCCAGTGGAGGCAGCGGACATTCCGGTGGCGGAGGTCACCACTAGAATTAAGAGCAGTTGTTTTTCGCAGGCATCGAGTCGGAGTGTGAGGATGAAAAACCGGACCGAGGTGGTCCGGTTTTTCATGCGTTGAAGATTCCAGCGGGGCACCGACAAGATCAGCGGCTATTGTCCTGCGCTGGCCACCGCTGCCGGCGTCATACCCAACGGATGATTCAATTCAATGGTCAGCGTAGAACCCGCGGGCAGGATCGCCGAACGGTGCTTGCTCAGCCAATGCGCTCCAGTAGAGCCTGCGCCAACAATTCCGCCAATTAGAACTCCCGGAGGACCACCGATTAAACCGCCGATCAGCATGCCGCCCGCCGTTCCGCCGCCAGTTTCCAGTTGATCGCGGCGGTCGTGGCCAGAGCCTTTAAATTGACCCTCCTGGTCAACGTCGGTTCCGTTGCCAACGTTGGTGTCGACCAATGTGGCGTCGAGGAAGAGGCGTTCGCCGGTTGGCAGAATCAGAGCTTCCGGCAGAATTCCGATCACCGGCTTGCCCGCGATACGGCGCGGTTCGGCCACCTTCGTGACGCGCCCTTCCACCACCGCTCCGGCGGGGATCACCGTTTTGCCGTCGAGCACCACGGCCTCGGTCAAGCTTCCGCGGAAGGGATCACCAGCTTTGTTGCTGAAAGTCGCAAGCGTCGTCTCCAGCTTCACCATCAACGGGGTTCCGGCCGGTACGGGCGAAACTGCCTGCGCAGCAGCCATCGCCGCCAGCAGCAGACTGCAGGGTAGAACCATCCATTTCCTCATAGATCCTCCTCCGAGCTTTCAACTACTAGAACCCGCCATCGTTACTTTTGACTCTAGACCAGGTGCAGGATGGCGGCAAGACACAGCGTGAGCGAAGGAACCTGCGAAGGTAAGAGAAGAGCGGGTTCAACTGGAAATGGGCCTTCCCCCGCCTTAGGTTTTGCGCCGTTGCCTCGGTGCTACCCGCCACAAGCCCTTAATCTCCATCCGCTATAATCGAGAGTTTCCTAAACACTGCATGGCAAGAACATACACGGGCACCGGCACACTCACGGGCCGGCGTTTGACTTTCAACTCAGCATCTCGGCTCTCGGTGCGCGTCGACGACAATTCACGGGTCATTCACTCAGATTCAGACAAGGACGGCAAGCAAATGATGACAAATATTGCGGCAATCATCGGGCGCGAAGTGCTGGATTCGCGCGGCAATCCTACGGTAGAAGCGGAAGTGCAGCTGGCGGACGGAACGGCGGGACGAGCGATCGTCCCCAGCGGAGCATCGACCGGCGAGCATGAGGCCGTGGAATTACGCGACGGCGACAACACGCGTTTTCTCGGCAAAGGCGTTCTCAAGGCAGTAGAAAACGTGAATGGCGAGATCGCCGATGCACTGGCGAATTGGGACGCCGTCGACCAACGCGGCCTCGACCAGAAGATGATCGAACTCGATGGCACCGATAACAAGGGCCGGCTGGGAGCGAATGCGATCCTCGCGGTTTCGATGGCCGCGGCGCGCGCCTCCGCCAACGCATTTGCCCTGCCGCTTTACCGCTACCTCGGAGGTGCCGGCGCAAATACGCTCCCCACTCCTATGATGAACATTCTCAACGGCGGAGCGCATGCAGACAATAACGTCGACTTTCAGGAATTCATGGTGATGCCGGTGGGCGCGCCCACGTTTGCCGATGCGCTGCGCTGGGGTGTGGAAGTCTTCCACACGCTCAAGGGAGTACTCAAAAAACGAGGCTATAACACTGCCGTTGGCGATGAGGGTGGATTTGCGCCTTCGGTGAAGTCGAATGTCGAAGCGATCGAGGTAGTGCTGGAGGCGATTCAGCAGGCGGGTTACAAGCCGGGAGAAGAAATTGCAATTGCGCTTGATCCCGCGGCCAGCGAGTTCTATCAGGACGGCAAATACGTCTTCAAGAAGTCCGACAAGTCTGCGAAGAGTTCCGACGACATAGTGAAGTTCTGGGCCAAATGGGTGAATGATTATCCCATCGTTTCGTTGGAGGACGGATTGTCAGAAAACGACTGGGACGGCTGGGCGAATCTGACCAAAGAACTTGGCGGAAAGATTCAGCTTGTGGGCGACGATTTGTTCGTCACCAACGTCGAGTTCCTGCAGGAAGGAATTGACAAGAACGTCGCGAACTCGATTTTGATCAAGGTCAACCAGATCGGTACGGTTAGCGAGACACTCGATGCGATCGACCTGGCGCGGAGAAACGGTTACACCTCGATAATCTCTCATCGCTCCGGCGAAACGGAAGACACATTCATTGCCGATCTCGCGGTTGCGACCGGAGCCGGTCAAATCAAGACAGGCTCGGCCTCACGTACGGACCGCATTGCGAAGTACAACCAGTTGCTGCGGATTGAGGAAGAATTGGGCGATTCTGCTAGGTTCCTTGGGTTGAAGGCGCTGAACTATAAGGCATAAGCCTTCATGCCAAAAGAGAGGGCTTGCTAGGTAAAGTCCATGTATCGCCAGATTTTCGTGAGGCTTCCGCAAGCTCTAATCTTGGCGGGATCATTTCCATCCGAACGACCCGCAGCTGAATCTAATGCCTCATGCGCACTCGTGGAAGGATTATCCGCTTCATCGCGGTAGTCCAGACGGTTTTGTTTCTTACTCATTTCCTTCTGTATCAAACTTGGATGTTTTCTAACGGCGATGCGACCAGCGCGCGCTGGATGGGCCTGGCGCTCGGATTGCTATCGGTGAGTTTTGTTACCGCGTCAGTCGCAGCCTTTCGCTACACAAATCCCGCGCTGCGCGCCTTTTACCGAGCCGCGGCAGTGTGGCTTGGCCTCGTGAGCTTCCTTTTTGTCGCGGCCGTCGCCTCATGGGGCATCTACGGCATCGCATCCCTTGCTGGCGTGCCGATCGATTTTCATCGCCTGGTGCAATGGATGTTCGGAGCTGCTTTTATCGTCGGCCTCGCGGGTGTGATCAATGCCGGTTGGACTCGCATAACCCGCGCCACCGTTCGCCTCGCGAATCTTCCTGAATCCTGGCGCGGGCGCAAAGCTGCGCTCATCAGCGACCTTCACCTCGGCCACGTGCGCAACGGAAGCTTTCTGCGGCGCATGGTGGCGAAAGTGCTCAAAGAAGGCCCCGATGCAATCTTCATTGCGGGCGATTTATACGATGGTACCTACATTGACGCCGCCCGGGCGGCGGAGCCGCTCCTCAAGCTGACCGCTCCCCACGGCGTCTATTTTGTCGCCGGCAACCACGAGCAGTTTGGCGACGACAGCAGGTATCTGCAGGCGGTGAAATCTGCCGGCGTCCGGGTGCTGCACAACGAAAAAGTCGAAGCTGATGGATTGCAGATCGTCGGCGTTCCGTATAACCACGCCACGCGAGGCGAACATCTGGCCTCGGCGTTGAAATCCGTCCGCCTCGATCGCGACCGCGCCAGCGTGCTCCTGGTTCACGCCCCGGATCATCCCGAAGTTGCCGAAGCCGCAGGCGTTTCGCTGCAGCTCTCCGGCCATACGCATCTCGGACAATTCATCCCTTGGAGTTGGTTTGCGCGCAAGATCTACCGGCAGTTCGTCTATGGCCTAAGCTGGATCGGGAAGATGCAGGTCTTTACCTCCAGCGGGGCCGGAACCTGGGGTCCTCCACTGCGCCTGGGATCGAATCCGGAAATCGTGGTGCTGCAGTTCGAGTAAACAGCTTACTCGGCTGGAACGCAACGAATTTTTTCAACGAGTACAATAATCCTGCCTTATGACCGACCCGCCGGGGAACTTAACTGCGAAGGTCGCGACCGTTTGGTGAAGGAGTCATCCACGTGAGATCCACATTATTGCCATTGATCGGCCTGCTGCTGGCATCGATGTGCGCCGCTCAAACCACCGTTTCCGTTGCGCCCGACGCGGCCTCTAAAGAAGATATCAGGAAACTTTTCGATGTCATGTTAAGCCGTGATCAGATGACCCAGATGATGCAGCAGCTTTTCGCGCAGATGCAGAGCATGAGCCGCGAACAGATCAAGAAAAAGCATCCAGACATTACTGATAGTGAGCTCGCCAGCATGGATCACGAGTCGCAGGATCTGATCAAGCATTTTCCTCTCGAAGAAATGCTGGACGATATGGTTCCGGTTTATCAGAAGCACTTCACAAAATCCGATATCGACGCCATGACGACTTTTTATTCCTCACCGGCGGGGCAAAAGTTTCTCCACGAAATGCCCGTGGTCACCTCTGAAACCATGCGCGCGGTATATCCGAGAATTCAGAAAGAAGTAGATGCTGCGATGCGTCGAGCCGAAGAAAAGGCCGATGCACCACAGAAATGAAGCGCCAATCTCTAGATCGGCGGTCTGAAACTAGAAACGATATGCGATCTAAAACTAAAACCCCATCGTGTCGTCGGCGGAAGGTCCATAGCTCGCTGGCACTGGTTTTCCGTTCAGGCGCAGATACACACCCAATTGAGCGCGATGATGAACCAGGTGGTTCAGGAACATTTCTCGGTAGGCGAGAAAACGCGATCCGCTGAAGATCGACTTGCCCTGAAAACTTAGCTTCCAGTCCTCTTTCCAAGCCTCGTCAGGAGTGTTTTGCAAAGCGGCGCGCACTTTGGCCGCACCTTCATCCAGAGCCTTCACCAGCTGATCGACGGACTCGAACTGCAACGGACTGAAGCTGCCCTTCGAGAAGTCAAGTTCCGGTGTGGTTAGTACCGTGAGCCCAAAGCTGGGAAGCTGGGCAACGTGCGGCGCCAGCTTTCCCAATGGCATAGACTTGGTATGCGGTGCAAAATCCTTCTTGTCCTCGGGCACCCTTTCCAGGGTAGTGCGCGTAGTCTTCATTTCTGCGTCGAACTCGGGAACCAGGAATTCGCTGATTGACATGATCGTCTCCGTGTTTTCAAGTATAAATGCTTCAGCTTGACTTAGTCCAGGACTTAGCTAAAATAGGCTTATGGAAGTCAACATCCACGAAGCCAAGACCCATTTCTCCCGATTGCTCGAACGCGTTGCCCTGGGAGAGGAAGTAATAATAGCCAAGGCCGGAACGCCGGTTGCCAAGCTGGTGCCTGTGAAGAATGCGCAAAAGAAGAGAGTGTTCGGTAGCGCGAAAGGTGACTTCGTTGTTCCGGACGATTTCAATGATCCCGATCCCGACATGGAAGACCTGTTCTATAACGGACCCCTTATACCGAAATGAAGGCCATCCTCGACACGCATGCATTCCTATGGGCGCTCGCCGGGGATGCGAGGATGTCGCGTCACGCCCGCGACATTTTTACCGGAAGCGTCGATCTTTCGCTCAGCATCGCAAGCTTCTGGGAGATTCTTGTCAAGGTACAGTCGGGCAAGCTGAATTTCCCTCGTCCTGCCGGTCCCTACGTCATCCGCAGACTGGCGGAAAACAGGATCAAGACGCTCCCCATCAGCATTGACCATCTGCTCGCTCTCGAGCGTCTCCCCATGCATCATCGCGACCCGTTCGATCGCATGTTGATTGCGCAGAGCATGGAGGAAGACTGGCCGATCATCACGGCTGACCCATTGTTCAAGCAGTATCCCATCCGGGTAATCTGGTAAGTTCATCTGTACTCTCCTTTTCAAACCTCGGACGAGGGAGCGTTCTCCAAGAATGCCTAGACCGAAACCGCTCGTTCTCATCATCCTCGATGGCTGGGGTTACCGCGCTGAGACCAAAGCCAACGCCATCGCGCTCGCCCGCAAGCCCACGTACGACCGCCTGCTGCGCGAATATCCCAACACGCTCATCCATACCAGTGGGCCGTTTGTCGGTCTGCCCGAAGGGCAAATGGGCAACAGCGAGGTCGGCCATCTCAATATTGGCGCAGGGTGCATCGTTCACATGGACATCACCCGCATCGACTTGATGATCCAGAATGGCGAATTCTTCTCGCATCCGGTGCTGCTCGCGGCGATGAAGCATGCGCGCGTCGGCGAGCGCAGACTGCATCTCTTCGGCCTGGTCTCCGACGGAGGTGTGCACTCGCAGCAGGCTCATCTCTATGCGCTGCTGAAAATGGCGAAGCAGAACGGCGTAGATCGCGTCTTCGTCCACGCTTTCATGGACGGACGCGACACTCTGCCCACCAACGGCGCGGGGTATCTGGAACAACTGCAGCAGAAAATGCGCGAGTACAATTCGGGCAAAATCGCCACGGTGAACGGACGTTACTACGCGATGGATCGCGACCGGCGCTGGGAGCGAATTTCGAAAGCCTACAATGCCATGGTCTTCGGCGACGCGGAAGGCGGAAAGTGTGCCGACCCCGTGCAGGGAATGAAGGACGCCTACAACCGCGACGTGACGGATGAGTTCGTCGTGCCCTTTGTTTGTACCGATACCAAAGGCCAGCCCGTTGCGACAATCCATGATGACGATGCCTGCATCTGCTTCAATTTCCGTGCCGACCGGGTTCGCCAGATTACACGCGCTCTCGCGCGCAACAGTGGACTGAATGAAAAAGGCGGCAGCGACCTTCCCGGCGCGGCCGATCTCGACTCCGCGATTCCGCGCGACCGCGTTCCGAAAAACCTGCACTACGTTTGCATGACGCAGTACGACAAGAACTTCAGCCTGCCAGTAGTGATTCCCGCGGAATCGATGGCCAACATCCTGGCCAACGTAATGGGCGGTCTCAACCTGCGCAACCTGCGCGTGGCCGAGACGGAGAAATATGCGCACGTCACCTACTTCTTCAACGGCGGCGTGGAGCAGCCATTCCCCGGCGAAGAGCGCCTGATGGTGCAGTCTCCCAAGGTCGCGACCTACGATTTGAAGCCGGAGATGAGTGCGGCCGGCATCGCCGATGTCGTGGTAAAAGCCACTGAAGAAGGAACCTTCGACGTGATCATCGTAAACTTCGCCAACGCTGACATGGTCGGGCACTCTGGCAAGATTGAGCCGACGGTGAAAGCGGTCGAAACGGTTGACTCGTGCCTGGCTCGCATCGAAAAGGCTGTCCGCGCCAAAGGTGGCGCAATGCTGATCACGGCCGATCATGGCAACGCTGAAATGATGATTGACCCCGCAACTGGAGGTCCACACACCGCGCACACGACCAATCCCGTACCCTTCATCGTCGTCGCGGAAGATGCGGCGAAGTACAGTCTGAAGCCAAACGGCTCGCTGCGCGATATTTCACCGACGCTGCTCGGGATGCTCGCCATCGATGGGCCAAAAGAGATGACGGGAACAGACCTGCGCGCCTTTTTGAAGAAATAATCCGCGGCTAAGTTGAACCCTTCATCCCTTTCCAGAGAGGGTGCCCCACCCTTGCCGCATTCTCCGAAATTAGCGATCTAATACGCTCTCTGGCGGCAGGGTGGGGATTTTGACTTCCCATTGGCTTAGACGATGTGGGAGCAGCACGGGGACCCGACTTAGCGTATCACCCGGGGCGGAAAATGCTGGGATATCGAAACGGGCAGCACGATGCGAACCCCTAGTTCTTGTATGCTCTAATCCTTTTGAACCATTCGTCAACCCGTTTGAGTTCCTGCTCCAGCTCCCCAAGCTCCGGTGCGACGTAGTTGACCAAACTGCTCTTGTCGTGACGTTTCGCCCAAAGGGAAACGCGACTATAGCTGCCTTGAAACTCTTTGTCGTCGGTATCTGAGAAGTGAACCAGAATCTTCATCATCTTTGGCCGGACTTCCAATCCGCCTTCGGCCAAGATCGGCCCCACGACATCTTGGCTGAAAATCCTTTCCCATGTCTCAGAAAGATTGCCTGCCCATGTTGCAATCTCGGTCTCGTACTTCGCCTGCTCCCAATTGCCGCTTTCTTTCTTAATGCGTGCTAGATCCGTTCTCAGTTCTTGCAGGCGCTCGGGAACATCCTTGGTCTTCCACGGATATTTTGAACTGCACGCTCCAGGCTTCCTATCGCCCGCGCGGCTTTTCTCCACCGCCCTCTCAGCGATAGGAACGCCTTTCGCGTCGGCTTCTTTCTTCAGATCAAGAACGAAGGCCACATCATGAGTAAAAACAATAACCTGACGGGTAACCGCAAATTCTACAAGTCTGGACGCTACACGAGAACGACGAACATGATCCAGAGAGCTAACAGGATCGTCCAAGATCAACGCCGATCTCGACGCATCCAATTCGGCTTCGGTAAAAAACGCAGAGAGCCCCAAGGCAGTCTGCTCACCTTCGCTGAGAACGCGAGGCAACGTCACCTCCTGCGTTGCTCCGACGAGTTTAGGCTGATGCAGCAAGAGACCCTTATCCCCTCGCGTCTTGTCGATCGTCACCCGTTCTAAATTCATTCGATCTGTTTCGCGAGTAAATCTATCCCGTACTACTTCGGTGATACTTGATTCGGAAAACTCTACGATTTTCTTGGTGATCGGGCCCGTGGCAGCTTCCAGCTTCAGGTCCTCAAGACGCTTTCGTCCATTTAGGCGAGCAATCTCAAGCTTTATTGCGTTACGTTTCTCCTTGGCGGCTTGTATCAATTCAAGTCTCTTGCGGTCGGCTACGATCGCCGTAATCTTCCCTTTAGCGGTTTCAGAATTGGCCAAAGTGCTCGCGATTGATTCCACTTTCATAATCGTCGCAGGCAGACTTTCGCGTATTTGTTCTTTATCAAAAACAAAAAGTGGAATTGTCTTTGAATAGCGGATCGCCTCAATGATCTTCGAGCGGGCCGACTCGTAATCGTTGAGCAGCGACCTCACCGCCTCAACAAGTTTGCTGTGATCGTCCTCAAGGTCATTGAGATTACTTTCGACGACCGCAGCTTTGATCTGCAAACGATCTAGTACGTTCACCCTAGCCGTCCATTTGAGATCGGCTTCGCTAACTCGTCCTTGAAGATCATGCCCAACGAAGGCTTGGAATCGCGACAGCCGCTCTCTAGCCTCAGCGTCAAGCCCCTGTTGACAGAGTACGCAACGAGAGGATTCGTCAGTCGCCGGAAAGTCGACGAAGGGATAGGCGTGCTCTTCTGAGTAACGACGAGCGGAATCCCAAAGACCACGCCATGCACCGAGACCTACACCGCGAAGGGGCTCCGATGCGAACGACTCAGCGGCAACACGAGATCGCTCAAATCAGCGAAGCCAGTTGAGTTTGCTCTTTCTGCAATGCTTCTAAAGCGGCCTTACTCATTAGCCGCTGCAGATTGTCGAGATGAGAATGTAAGTTCTGGAGCTTTGCTATCTGTCTTATCAGATTCTGCCGTTCCGCAACCGGGTCTGCGACGACCAAGTGGGCCTCTTCCTGCTTGAGATCGGCGATCTTCTTCGGAAGACCGTCATGTACAGCAAGCATCTTGTCGAGAGCCTCGAGCGAAGAAAAGGCTGAAAGACTTCGAAAATAAGTTCCGATGTCAGTTTCCCTTATTTGTTCGTCCACCAAAGGAAGCAGCTGTGCTGCTTGAGCATTCTCGTGCAGCTTGACGTCGATCCGATCTCTGAAAGCTACACAGAAATCAACTAAGCCTTCTAGGACGAAAAGGCTGGAAGGTCGATAGGGAAAATCTGATTCCGTACTTACATATGCTTCTCCGCAGGGACCATCAAAGAAAAGCATGCGTTTCAGCTCTGGATGATTGGAATCAGGCCACTTGATCGTGGCAGCGGAATTGCTCCCGATTTTGATGGCCAACGTCGCGGTTGGCTTGACGAGAGAGTTGTCTTTGAAAACATCGGTAAGAACCTCTTGCTCCCGATGGCGGGAGCGAGTAATGCGTTTGAGAAGTCTTGCATAGCCAGATTTTCCGCTGCCGTTGTCTCCGTAGACGATCGTCAGGCCTTTTTCATCAAATGTTAGAGGCTTTTCGGAAGTGAGAGCGTTAACGTGTTCGAGTTCCTGGACCGACAGGATAGTCACCGGCTCATCGCCTGCTTTGGCTTGAGGAAGATGTCCAAGGCCAAAGGAAAAATCAAATACGGGGTCGGGCAAGAGCAGAGTGTAGAGCAACTCGTCATAGTCTATCGACGAAAAGGATTGTCCCGTCGCGACCTTTTTCAGCACCCGCCGCTGCCAGGATGGCCGCGACTTGCTCCATTCAACGATTTGTTCTTCTATCGGCACTATGAAAAACTGGACAAAAATGGGAACACACGGGACGTTCACAATTTCCACTATCCCGGTCTCGCCATGATAGTCGCGTACAGAAAAAATGGACAGGAGGGCGAACTTTTTCATTTCAATTCATCGAGCCCTATTTCAATTCCTCCAATGCAGGAGCCGAAGCGGCGGCCAAAATAATCCACCACCCACCTGTGACATCCAACCTTGCGCGCAGCCCAAATTTATTCCATGATTGCTCCAAATCTTTACTCGCTCTTTGAAAACTGAAATCGTAAGCTTCGCGCCAGCTAAATCCTTTGTCCCGAATATTTTGCGTGCAAATTATTTGGATTCAAGATTTTAGCCAGACCAACTCTGGACTGGATCCCGCAACCGGTTCATTCCAGAGATTTTGCGGGTTTGATCTGTAAATTTTTTTGATCTGGATTCCAGCTCAAACCGGCGATGCAGCCGCGTCCGCTACAAAATTTTCCAGAGTCGAAAACACCATGCGATGCCAGTACAGAATCCACCCGATGGTTCGATCACCGAATCACCCAATCCTCTTCGTGCTACATTTCTTTCACGGGCGATAGTGCCGAATCCCATGGAACCCCAGCTCATTCTGATCCATCTCGTGCTCAAGCTGGGAGTAGCCGCGGCAGTGTCCAGCAGTCTGGTGCGCTCCAAGGAATTCAAGTCTCTGTTGTTTCGCGAGGAGCGCACGTTGCGCCAGAAAATCTATCTGGTGCTGTGCATGGCCTTGCCGATCACCATCGGCGTCTGGATCAGGTTTTCCGTCAAAAGTTTTCTCGCCGGTGATTTAAGTTTTGAGACCGTGCTTCTACTGGGCGTGATCGGTGGCCGCTGGGCGGGCGTTCTCGGGGGCATCGTGATGGCCGCACCGGCACTACTGCACGGGGAGTGGGCGGCGCTGCCCTTTCTGGTGCTTTGTGGATTCATCGCTGGCCAGTTGCGCACCATGGCGTTGGATAAAGACGACATCTGGTCGTTCTCTCCGTTTATCGATCTCAGTATCTATCGTTTGATCCGCCGCAATCTCCCCACGCCGCGCTTGTTCGATTGGCAGATCATGTTCTTCACGACCATCTTCGGTCTGCGCTTTGTGCAGAGCCAGATGGCCCGATATTTTCCTCAATCCATTTTCAGTCTGGACAGCGGCAAGCTATGGGTCGAGGCAACCATCTACGCCGCTTCGGCGATGGCCATTGGAATTGAACTCAAAATCTTCAACAGCGTTCGCATCCAGATCAAACTCGAGGAGCAGGAGCGGCTCTTGCTGCATGCGCGCATGGAAGCGCTGCAGAATCAGATCAATCCTCACTTTCTTTTCAATACGCTGAACTCGATTTCGTCGCTGGTGCGCTTCGACCCGGATACGGCCCGTGAAGTGATTACCAAACTTGCCACGATTCTCCGGCGCCTGCTGAACAGCGCCGATTCGTTTGTCCCGCTGCGCGAAGAAGTAGAATTCATCGACAACTATCTGGACATCGAAGTAGTCCGATTCGGACGCGACAAGCTGCGCGTGGTAAAGGAACTCGCTCCGGCGTCGCTCGATGTGATGGTGCCCAGCATGCTTCTGCAGCCGCTGGTGGAAAACTCCATCAAGCACGGACTTTCGTCGAAAGTGGAAGGCGGCAGCATCTACCTGCGCAGCCGCTTGTCTGATTCCGGCCTGGTCATTGAGGTGGAAGACGATGGCGTTGGCATTGCAACCAGGCAACTCGTCGAGTCGACAAATGAGCGAGGTTCTGGAATCGGCATGGCCAACGTCTCGGAGCGGCTCCTGGTTTTGTATGGAGATGCTGCGAGTATGACCATCGACAGCCGCGAAGGGAAGGGAACTCTGGTCCGCATCCGCTTGCCGTTGTTGCAGGCCATGGGAGCAGTTCCGGAGAGTTTTTACGAAGAACGCTCAAGCACGCGGCGGTAAAATTCCTCGTATTGCGGAACGATCTTGCTGGAGCAGAATCGGGACTTCGCCATGGCGCGAGCTGCTTTGCCCATGGCGCGCAGCCGGCTTTCATCATTCAAAAGCTCGATTGCGTAACGCGCCATCGTGTCCACGTCTCCCACATCAGCCATGTAACCACTGCTGCTGTGTTCAATTACTTCCGGTACGCCGCCCGTGCGAGTCGCGATCGGCACGACTTCGCACGCCATCCCCTCGAGCGCAGCCAGACCGAACGATTCCAGTTCGCTCGGCATCAGCATGATGTCGGCGATCGCTAGTTTTTCCTGCACTTGGTCCTGCTTCCCCAGGAAAAGCACGTCCTCGTGAATTCCTTTCTGCACCGCCAGCCATTCCGCGACCGAGCGATCGGGGCCGTCGCCGATCAGCAACAGTCTGGACGGAATCTGCTTGTGCACGCGATCGAAGATCTCAACCACATCCGTAACTCGTTTGACCGGGCGAAAATTGGAGAGGTGAACCAACAGCCGTTCTCCCTTAGGGGCATACTCAGCGCGAAGTTCCGCGTTCTCTTTTCTGCAATACACGTCGCAGTTCACCGAGTTGTAGATGACTTCGATTTCTTTCTTAACATCAAAAACCCGCATGGTACGGTCGCGCAAATAATTGGAGATCGCGGTGACGCCGTCGCTCTGGTCGATGGAATAGCGCGTGATCGGAAGATACGAACGATCCAATCCCACCAGAGTGATGTCCGTACCATGCAGCGTCGTAACGAAAGGCAGCCGGCGTCCCCGGGGACCATCCGCAAGCATCTGGCGCGCCAGCAAAGCACTCACCGAGTGGGGAATCGCATAGTGCACGTGCAGTAGATCGAGATCGTACAACTGCGACACCTCGGCCATTCGCGTTGCCAGAGCCAAATCATAGGGAGGATAGTCGAACAGCGGATAGCGCGAGACTTCAACTTCGTGATAGTGAATGTTGGGTTCGGCGCCTCTCAGACGGATGGGCTGGGCATAAGAAATGAAATGAATTTCGTGCCCGCGCTGGGCGAGTTCGAGGCCCAACTCCGTGGCCACAACTCCGCTGCCGCCGTAGGTGGGATAACAGGTAATACCAATCTTCATTCGTCGAGCCCGGCCCTTCCCATCTCGCACCGCGAGGTCCCGTCATTCGATGGCAGAGAACAATAGAAGATGCAGATTCTACAGGAATGGCGCTGATTTTCGCGGATGAAAGGCGGATTGATGAGACTATTCAGCAGCCTTATGTTTGGCGATGCCCGGATCCTGTTTGTCGAGGTGAGTCTGGAATCGGTTTTTGGAATCATCCGGCAAGCCGGTGAATTCGATGCCCATACCAACTCCGGGATCTCGGGTGCGTACGGTGGCAGTGGCCGAAAGGCGTTCCTGGTCGATCCAGAAATCGACTCGCAGAACAGTCGAGACAGGCAACGGCATCGCAGTCTCAACATAACAACCGTTTCCGCTAATGTCAGTAGCATTTACCCGCATCGGGGTGTTCACTCGCTCGTCGCGGAATTCTAGCGGAAACGAAATTTTATGACGCTGAAATCTCCTGCGATTGTCCGGAGTCGGAGCGGGCAAGTTTGATCGGACTTCAGCCGGTAACTGCGATAACCAGGGGCACTCCTGGTCCGCTACAAGTTGAACTCCAACCTGAACTTTCTTAATACCGCCGCCGTCCACAACCCAGATTACTTTGCAGCGAGCTTTCTTGGCCTCGTATTGAACCCCAATTACGTCGCCCACCTTCAACCCTTGTTCGATGCCGCAAATGCAGGCACCCGTGACGCTGACATTCTGGGCAACGGCATTCTGATGAAAAGGTTGATTGTTCGCGCCCATTCCCCACACACGTAGGCGCAAATCTAAGGTGGCACGCGGAGCTGCCCCAGGGGCAGACATAACGGAAAGGCCTCCCAAGCCTCAGTGGTCTAAGCCCAAACTAATACGATCATAACCTGTGGGAGATTTTTCTCACCGTTACCAAGGTAATTCTAGCGACCCGCCGGATTAGCAACTTTGCTTGCTGGTGGCTGGTTTTGTGGCAGCAGATCGCGGTAGGAAATCAGCTCAATCTCTGATTCCGTGAGGAGTTCACGCACCTCAGGCATGGTCAGGACGCGCAATTCCGTCTCGCGCGAGAGGCGCAATCGAGTGTTCGCCCGCTGCAACTCTTCGTCGTTGTACCCAGGATGGCAAACGAACTCCCACGTGCCTTCGGGAATAATTGCGGCGATATGACGAAAAAGCTTTTCGTCGAGCACGCCCGTCACGACCACACCGAGGGTGCCATCGGTAGTTACAAATCCTTCTTCTTTCGCCGTGCGGCGGAATTTACCGGCAAGAGTACGCAAAATTCGCACCTCGGCATAACGAGTCCAAAGATTAGGACGAACTAGCAATTCGCCGGAGCGAAGTGGTCTGTGCGGACCAAAAGGATTACGAACCGCATGTACTCCGCAGGCCCGTGCGGCGCGCAATAGCGGCCGCAAGACAGAGGGAAACAGATGGGTATGCTTGTGCGTGTCCACATGAGAAACGGAAATGCCCGCCGATTGGAGTTTTCGAATTTGCGCTGTAGACTCAGCTTCAATTTCGTCCGAATCCAAACGACCAGTCAAGGCACGAGCGACGAATATCTTCAGCGAATCTCGAAACTGGCTGCCGCCGTTCTGCGCTGCCGCAAGCGTCAGTAATCTGCTTGCGTCGAGCAGCGATTGACCATCGATCAGCACTACGTGACACCCCACACTCAACCGTGGGACAGTTTTCGCCAGCTTTACGGCGTCCTCGAAGGCCGGCCCATTCGCCATCAGCGTGGAGGAAGTCACAATTCCCTGCACATGGGCCTCGACGATCCCGCGATTCACGCCGGAGGTGAAGCCGAAGTCATCCGCGTTGACGATCAGACGCCGCATTGCGTCAGTCTAGCAGGAGGGAACTTAGATCAAAGAGGACGAAGCCACTCGGCATATGCGCAGCGCATTTTGCTTTCATCTGAGTTCTTCCGTATCATCAAACCCAATAGCTGTCGCGTTTTGTTTTTGCGGGCGGTTAGCTCAGCTGGTTAGAGCGCCTGCCTTACAAGCAGGAGGTCGCAGGTTCGAGTCCTGCACTGCCCACCATAACTCTCAAGACAGCAAGCGATTAG
Source organism: uncultured Acidobacteriaceae bacterium (assembly GCA_963771965.1). Lineage (GTDB taxonomy): Bacteria > Acidobacteriota > Terriglobia > Terriglobales > Acidobacteriaceae > Sulfotelmatobacter. Next base: position 49,483 of record CAVYVM010000009.1, on the reverse strand, counting down.
CGTCATTGCGAAAACGCCTCCGCACCGTAATTTTCCGCTGTACCTAATTTCGTACCTAGGTTTCTAATGAGCTGCGTCCTCTTGGCCATAACAGGCACTTGCCCCGGCCTTGACGTGTGACCACCATTGCTTCCAGCATGCGGAGCTGTACATTCGATGCGAGCGAACATGTTGTTCAAGCTGACACCCCACGCGGCCACGCGGCTCTATACTCTATAGGGCAAACGCAGCGGATAAGCTTTAGCTCGGTAACCGCCTGTGTTATTTCCCAGGGCGTTCGGATTTTTCCTTTACTGCAATGCCACTCACTGAAAAAGAACGTGAAGTAACGCTAGCCGTCTTGCATCGATTCCTAAATCTACACGAGCCAAGTCCGCACAAATTGCTTGTTCGTCAATGCAAAGACCCTAAGATCATCGAACACCTGATGCGCGTCGGTGTCCTAGGATCGTTCTCCGGTGAGCCGGTCGCATACCTGCCTCGGGCGATTGCTTTCCACCACAGCGGCGATGCCGACACACTGCGGAGAGCGAAAGCCGCCGCGACGATTACGATAAAAATCCTCAAGAACCTTTTTGAAGTCGAATTGGAGAAGGACAATTTCACCCCAGATGACGTGGTTACTCACGCACGGAAGATTTGCGATATCCCGCCTTCAATCGAAGAAATCAAACTTGGTTTGTTTCTCATCGCCGAGTTCCCGAATGTTCTGAGGGTGTGTGGATTCAATTCCGCCCACACTGAAATGGTGAGCCTCCAATTCAACGACAACATTGTTGCGCTTAGCGACGTTGACGGAATGTGGGATAGACACGTCGCATATCAAAGTCGATTCGTTGAAGGGGAACCTGATTCTTTGGAAATGGAAGAAGATACGGAGATAGCTGAATCGCCGAGTCTTCCTCTGACCCATGGTGGACTTCTGATTTTCATCTCCCACAGTAGCAAGGATGCTGAGCTTGCCCAGGCATTAATTGACTTGCTGAGGACTAGCCTTGGCCTACGCGCCGATCAGATTCGATGCAGCAGTGTGGATGGTTATCGTCTTCCGGTCGGCGTCAATACCGAAGATCAACTGCGCAACGAAGTGAATGCAACCAAAGCTGTCATTGGATTGGTTACACCTAGTAGTCTGCAATCGTCGTATGTCATGTTTGAACTAGGGGCGCGCTGGGGAGCGAAATCCTTTATGGCCCCGTTGTTGGTGGGGGTGCAACCTAGCGATCTGCGCGGCCCACTGAGCCTATTAAACGCGTTATCTGCGAACAACGAAGCCCAACTTCACCAGCTTCTCGGCAACATCTCAGAGCGATTGAGATTGCCGCTTGAGAACCCTAGTTCCTACCTTAGGCACATTTCCATCGTAAAGGGATTGGCAGATACCACTCTCGATGTGAAATCGCCCAAGGGTTCGGATAAGGACCGCGAAGGCCAAGTGACAGAAGGCAAATCATCGCTCATCCGAGAAGTACCCGTTGCGAGACCACGGTCCAATATTGTTTTCATCGAAGCGACCTCCACGACAGCTCACAGCGGCGAACGTGAAGGCACGTTGTATGAATCTCCTCAGCGCCTTGGTGACTTTTCGGTTGCTGTGGTGAGGTTTCGCAACAACGCCATTGTTGGGGTAGGGGTAGAAGAACCTTCCGTAACGTGCCATATTCTCTACACAGATCGGAAGGGCAAGGAGATCACCGACGTGTCGCGCGCGGTGTGGCTCGACCACTATGGCGAGTCAGTAGATTTTGAAACGGGCAAGAGAAAATCGGTAATTGTCTTCTTGCTCAGCAACCAAGGGACGCTCAAGAAACTCTGGAATGAAAGTTATTTTACGAGCACTAGCTGGATGGCAGGAGGCAAGCCATCGTTCAGGATCAGGGACGAAGGAGTACGCAGCGACGTGGCATCAATAGAAGTCAGTTTGCTTTCCGGTGCTTCATGTGTATTGCGGGCAATCTTTACTGTTGAGAGGGAAAAAGACAAGCTTCCTGAATTAAAACTAAAATCGGTTTCTGGCGAACGATGAGGAACGCAGGTTACGGACCCATGAGGGGAAAGAGAAGTATGCGTTCCGCGGAGTTGGCGCATACTGCGCAGCTCCGACGACCTTACAGGAAAAACCCTATCGCGAGTTCCTGTAACTGACGAGACTCTTAGACGAGACTCTTAATTGAGTTCTCGAACTACGTCTGTGATCCACCCGCTCAATGAGATGGGCACAAGGAGCAAAAATGCGCACTACCGTTGCCGTTCGTTCGTTGCTTTTCTCGTTTGTCTTGCTGACTCTTTCCCATGTTGCAGTCGGTCAAATCGGGGTAGGCATCTCGGTTCGCTTCGGTCCGCCTGCGCTTCCCGTCTATGAGCAGCCAATTTGTCCCGCCGACGGCTTGTTGTGGACTCCCGGTTACTGGGCCTATGACGACGATGATGGTTACTACTGGGTGCCAGGCACCTGGGTGGAAGCGCCAGAACCCGGCTTCTTATGGACGCCCGGCTATTGGGGCTGGGGCAACGGTTTTTACATCTGGAATGCTGGCTACTGGGGTCCCCACGTGGGCTTCTATGGCGGCATCAACTATGGATTCGGATACTTCGGCGTGGGCTTTGGCGGCGGCGAATGGCGGGGCGGCACTTTCTTCTACAACACCGCTGCCTGGCACGTGAATAACACCGTGATCAGGAATGTATATGTGAACAACACGGTGATCGTGAACAATACTTCGCATGTCGCGTTCAATGGACCGAGCGGAATTCAAGCCCGTCCCACCCCGCAAGAGGAACAGTATTCCCACGAGAGCCACCTTGCTCCGGTAGCCGCGCAAACCCAGCACGTTGAGCAGGCCCGCGCCAATCCCCAACTACGGGCTTCCGCCAACCAGGGCAAGCCTCCCATTGCAGCCACTGCGAGGGCCGGTGATTTCAAAACCGGTGTCGTAGAAACCAGGCAAGCCGGTGGCGAATACAAGGCTCCTCCGCCAAATGCCGCCCGAGGTGCAGAAGGGCATCCAGCCAATGAAGGACACCCAGGCGCTGCCGGGCCGGCTCACGCCAGTGAACTGCAGCAACATACCTACACGCCGCCAAATACCGGCGACGCAAAAGCCGACAAAAAGTACCAACAGCAACAGCAGAAACTGGCCGCCCAACAAGTGAAGGATCACCAGAAGCTTCAGCAGCAGCAGGAGAAAGAACATCAACAAGCGGCACAGAAAAACTACAACGAGGCGCAAAAGCAACAGATGGAGCAGCGCCACGCTCAGCAGACGCAACAGCTTGAGCAGAAGCACAACACTCAGCAGACGCAGTTGCAGCAGCGTCAACCGGCTCCAAGGCCTCCTGCGGGAAAGCCGCACTGAATCGCATCGGTAGTCGCTCTAGAACATGCGACGGGCTGGTCGGGCAAGTCAATTTGGCCAGTCCGTTTTCTTATTTTTTCCGATTAACTAAAAGTTATGAAGCTGTTAAAAGAAAGCGAAAATTAAGCCGAGGGACGCTGGAAATCCCTTAGAGTTTCTTCACTTCAGTTCAATCACCGCCAGCCCAGGCGAGGGAATCGCAACCTTCAGCTCGGAGTTCTTTACCTCAAGACTCTCGGTGGTGGTTTCAACCGCTTGGCGTAGTTTCTGAACTTGCGCTGGCGTGGGAGAGGCAGGAGATCCCATTTTCGCGAATGCGCGATGAAAATCTCCGTGATCGGTGTCCACTCGCCACAGGGAAACTCTCTGTGCGTTGGTGTGCTGAAAGCGCACGGTGACTTCTTTAGCGGCACCCGTTTGGCCAGGAGGAGCATAGTTCCACAACGCCATGACTAGCGATCCATTCTTGCCGCGGGTCAACAAAGCTGAATCAGAATTCAGATGCAGCCTCTGATCGCCGAGTCTATGCAGAAGAGCGAAGGCTTGATACGCGGGTTTCGGAATCCCATCTTCCGCCAATAGCCCAAAGCCGCCGTAGAAAGGCATCTTTACCACGCCCTGTTCTTCGAAGACATCGGAGAAGGTCCAATACGACATCATGTCCACAAGGCCATCGCACTGGCGTATGGTGTCGGCAAGCCATGGGCCCATGTAAGCCGCATCTGTGACCTCGGGTTCGTTCTTGTAGCTGGCGTTGAATTCACTCCAGATCAGCGGAAGCCGGGGCGCGCTCGAAGCGCGAATCTGCTCGTGAACTTTTCCGACCGCCCGGCAAACCATGTGATCGCGCGGAATATCTTCGTTGGTTCCAAAAACATCTTTCGCCAGGTCGTTGGCGTAGACATGCGAAGAGACAAAATCCAACGGAACTTTCTGTTGTGCGCAATGCTGGATAAAGGCATCTACCCATGCAGCCTGCGCCGTCGCCGGGCCTCCGATTCGAAGCCGGTGATCTGCTTTCTTAACTGCAAGCGCGGTGTGATCGTAAAGTTCCCAGTAGGTTTGTTGCGCAGGCTTGCCCGCCCAAAAATCGAGGTTCGGCTCATTCCAAACCTCGAAGTACCAGGTGGCGACTTCTTCGACGCCGTAGCGATCAATCAAATGCTGTACGAAAGCGGTGATCAGATCGTCCCAGCGTCCCCAATCTTTAGGTGGAGAGACATCCGGCTTGTACCAGAAAGCCTGATACACCGGCGAAGCCGCCATTTTGTTCGGCATGAAGCTGAGTTCGACGAACGGCTTCACACCGTTCGCCAGCAGACCATCGTAAATCTGGTCAACGTAGGAAAAGTTATAGATCGGGTGGCCTTGCAGGTCTTCATCGTATACGCCGACTTCATCGTGAAAGATCGCGTGAAAGCGCACGTATTCGAAATCCGTGATCTGCTTTACCGCTCGCAGATCCTGACGATAACTGTCTCGCAGACTGAGGATTGCGCGGCCCGAGCCAAACATCTTTTCCCAAAAGTGCGGGAAAGGGTGCGACGGAGCGGATGCATCGGCCACAATTACTTCCGGAGAAGAGGAAGATTGTGCCAAGAGGCAAGCCGAATATACGAGCAAGAACAAGAAGGAGAGAAGGGAACGCCGGCATTTGATGACGCTTGGCATGGATCACCTAAGATTACGATGGGGTGTGGATCGAAACATGACGAAGTTAAAACCGACGACGCTACGCTACGCCGCGGCCCGGCCATAAGAGGGAACCCGGCGCACGTGGGCCGCGGGCTTCTCGTGCAAAACAAGTTCGGTTGCCTGCACTCGGCGGTCGGTGTGAAACCAACGTTGCACCACATCATCACAAAGAACATTGGCCAAAGAAAGCAGACTCATCCCTTGATGGTGAGCCATCCAACAGCGCACGAGTTCGCAACTCGTTGGGCGAAGCCGGTGACTAGAACTGTAATCAGCCGCCTCATAGAAGCCGTAGGGGCCGAACCATTTCAAGGCGTACATGCGGTGTAGATTGCGCAACGCGGTGGACCGGTCGACTTCCAGCGCCAGAAATGTCGAATACGGTGAAATCACCAGAGGATTCGAATCCCGTCGCATCATCGAAAGCTGGGGAAGGCCGAAGGCATGATATTGATAATTTCCAGCTTCATCGACTTTGAAATACGCCGACTCTGAAATTCCCCACGGCACGCCTCTGGTCAGCGCATACGCTTGCTGGGACTTCACCGTCCCCACTCGAGCGCGATCAAGAAGGGTGTTGGGGTAGGAGCGCATCCACAGTCCTGGCATCAAGTATTCGAACATCGTTCCTGACCAGGACAGCAGCACTGGACGTCCGCCGTCGAGGGTTTGCGCCCGTCCCAAGCGGAACCAGCACTCCTGTTCAATGTCTTCTTTGGCGATGGCGGCGAACACGGCGATGCGTGCCTCGCTCGCCAGCAGGTCGTAACACGCGGGCTGCATCTGTTGCGCCCCGGTGTCGAATCCAATCGTCAGAAGCTTGCGCTCGGTATTAAGCAAGAAAGCGAAATCCATTTCGTTGGCCAAGCTTCCGGCGAGTGCGCCAAGTTGCCGCAGATTGTCCATCAACGCGGACGCATTGACGCGAGCTTCCGCCAGCAATGTCCGGAGGCGCTCGTAGAACGACTGGTCCTCTCCCGATGCGCTTCGAATCGCGCCATCGACGTATGCTTGGAATTTGGAAATGAGTTCGGGATATTCCAGTAGCGGAACCTGATGCATCAAGCTGGCTTTGACCACCGGATCTTCCTGCAGCGTGGCAAACTCAGGTAAGAACCACGGAGCATAGCATCGCACCATTTGCTGAACGTAACGCAGCCGCGCATGTGCTTCTAGTCGTAGCCATTCGAAATCCGGCTTCTTCTGATCCTTCCGCGGATGGGCAGCGGTAGCACTTTGGTCAAGAAAATCTTCAGGGATCGCCATCAGGGAAGCCAGCCAATCCTTCCCTTGAAGCGCCGCTTCGTAACCGGCAAATGTTTTGCGAGGCATCAGTTTTTGATCGGCAAGGCCTCGAAGATAATCTAGAAAACCATCAGCCAGACTGCGTTCAAAGAGCGGACGCTCGAGCCGATCGAGGCACCCATGCTGCAAAGTCCAAAGTGAAGCGACAAGATTCCCGCTATCGACGGAGGAGACGAAGGCGGGAAGCAAAGGAGTCAGAGTGCGCGTATCGTACCAGTTCAGCAGATGCCCGCGATGCTTGGCGAGCCTCGACACGGTCCCTAACGTCAGGCGCGTCAACTCGGCCATCTCTGGCACAGTGAGATAGCCGAACTCGACCGCGACCTGCCGTGCGTTCAGTAGAAATCCGAGATTTGTCGGTGAAACGCGAGGCGCGATTGCAGGAGGTTCTTCCTGCACATTATCCGGAATCAGCCAGTTGTGTTCCTCGGTGCAAAATTCGGCGAAGTAACGCCAGGTATGCAAAGTGCAACGACGCAGAAAGTGCGCATCGCGGGAGGAAAGCTCGGTAGCCGGTTCGATCGGCGATTGGTTCAACCACACCGCAACGAGTTTGCTGCAAGCCCACAAAATCAGAAAGGGCATCGCCGTGAGCAGGGACTTTGGCTGGAAGAATAGGAGCAGCATCCCGATTCCCGCTGCGGTGGCCGGCATCCAGTCGAGATAGCGATCAACCGGAGTTCGCCGGGTGCCCATCTCGCTCTGTTCAGCAGTTTCCCATTCCAGAAGGCGCTCGTGAGTTACCATGCGCCGAATCAGCGTGCGCACGACTGCGTCGAGTGAAAGCAGCGTTTGATGCGCAAGAAAGACGACGGTGAGCAGCACGTTGACGGTCGTGGCATAGAACCCGCTCAGGACGTCACGCGCCATCACGGAGTTCCGTTCGAGAACCGCGCGAACCATTCCAGAGGCAAGCTCGAACAGCGGAGGAATAAACAGAATGCAGACCGTAGCGAGGGTCCAGTAGAGATGATTCGCCTCGGGCAGGAGCCAGCCAAAAACCAGCAAAAAAAGAGTAGCCGGCTCGACCAGACTACGGCGCAGATTGTCGAGAATCTTCCAGCGTGAAACCAGCGAGATGGGATTGGGCACCTTCGCACCGGATTCTTCCGGAACGCGATCGGTCAACCACTCCACGATCTGCCAATCGCCCCGCATCCAGCGATGCTTGCGGCGATTGTATGCGCTGTAATGCGAGGGATAATCTTCGATCAGCTCGATGTCGCTGACCAGTCCTGCGCGCGCGTATGCACCCTCGATCAGATCGTGGCTGAGCAAGGCGTTTCGCGGAAAGCGGCGGTTGAGAACCGCTTGAACGGTGTCGACTTCGTAAATTCCTTTTCCGCTGAAGCTGCCTTCTCCGTATAAATCCTGGTAGGCGTCGGAAACCGCGCGAGTGTAAATGTCGAAGCCTGTTTCACCCGCATAAATGGCGGCCAGACGCGAGCGCCCCGTGCTCTGCACACTGACTCCAACGCGAGGCTGCAATATCCCGTAGCCGGCGACGACGATGTTTTTTTCCGGATCGATAATCGCCTGATGCAGCGGATGCGCCAGCGTGCCCACCATGCGATGCGCCGATCCGCGCGGAAGCTCGGTGTCGGAATCGAGCGTAATCACGAACCGCACCTGCGGAAGGATCGAGAGGTCGCCCACTTTCACCGGAAAGCTATCATATTCCGCGCGCAGCAGCTTGTTCAGGTCCAGCAGTTTGCCGCGCTTGCGCTCCCAGCCCATCCATCCCTTCTCGCGCGGGTTATAGACCCGGTGGCGATGGAATAAAAAGAACGAGCCGGTTTTCTGAGCGCTATATTGTTCGTTCAATTGCTGGATTAGAGACGAAGCCAGATCGATTAAGTGGTGTTTCTCGTCGGCCAAATGATCCGAATCCGGCAAATCGGAGACCAGCGCGAAATGCATGTTGGGATCATGGTTTCCCAAATAACGCACTTCCAGATTTTCCACCAGCCCGCGAACTTGTTGTTCATTGAGCAGCAGCGTCGGCACCGCTATCATGGTGACGCAGTCGTTGGGAATGCCCTCGGAAAAATCCAACTTAGGCAGAATCTCCGCGGGCAGCAGAGTAGTGACCAGAAAATTCATCACCTGAATTGCTGCCTGAGAACTGGGCAGCAGCAGGATCAGCATCGAAAACATCAGGAGCACCGGTGAGTAAGCGGTTGAAGTCAGCGCGAGCAAAATGACCGTGATGATGGCGAACGTTAGGACAACGATGCCGGGAAGAAAGAACTCGTCCGGATGCCGCAGCAGCCATGCTCGCAAGGTCTGAGTCGGGTCAGGCTTGAACCCAACGCGTTCGTGCAGTTGTGCCGTTCCTTCGCCGACCAGGTAATAGCCGACATGAGATTCCCGCCGCCTGATTCGCGGATCCGGATAGGTCCTCGATTCCGCCCGTTGCGCGAGCCGGAGCACCTCGTTCGCCACTTCCATCTCTGTCATATCGGATCGCTTGGCGATTTTGGATAGCTTCTCTCGATAGACAGCGCGGCTCTCAAGATCCATCCCGGCGTAGGCTCCAGCAGGGTCGCGCCGAAGTACGCCATCAAACAAGATCAGAGGTTCGAGCACCTCGCTCCAAGAGGTTTGTGTTACATCGCGCAGGCTGCGGATACAGGTCTCAAGACCATGGGGATCGCTAACTCGAAGATCGCTAACCCGAAGATCGCTATCGGAATCGTCTTCCGCAAAATCGGCGAGGGCAGCACGGCCACGTACCGCAATACGCTCAAGCAATACCAGCTTTAGCGCCGGAACCAGCGACAAGACCTCATAAAGATCGAGCACCGCAACTTCCTGAAAGACCATGCAGAAGGCTTCGAATTCTGCTCTGTCGAAACGGTTCGCGTGCTGATCCCAAAACCCTTCCGCGAAGGCCAGTACGCGGGGAACAACTTTGCCGTTTCCCTTACGGACATGAACCAACGTCTTTCTGGCCGCGAGTTCAACCGGAATGCTGCGCAGCTCTGAGGTAATGAGTTGAAGATTGTCGCGGATGGCGCCCAACCCTGACGATGCGCTGCTTGCCGATGGGGCGCCGGCAACCGCAAAGATCGGGTTGAACGCCATTTCAATCTTGTGGCAGCGACGCGAAAAAGTGTCGGACGAAGTCGTGCCAGGGAGCCAGGCAAGAGTAGAAGCAAAACGCAGGGTCGCATGCCGCGGCGTCTCCGATTCGGACGCGTGCTCTATCGCCAGCGGCTTGACTACCTCTTCGGTCATCACACTCTCGGCATCGGCGTTTGGAACCATTTTGATCCTAACCTCTTGATCCTGCTCTAGGGTCTTATCCCGACTCTTAAATCCTGAATCTGATCCCTAGCGGTAACTGCCCGCCTGCAACTCGAACATTTCTGCGTACCGGCCGCCAAGATGAGTGAGTTGCTCGTGGTCTCCGTCTTCAGCCACTCGACCGCCTTCAATGACCACGATACGGTCCGCCATGCGTACGGTCGAGAATCGGTGCGAAATAAATAGAGCCATTTTGCCCGCAGTTAACTCGGCGAATCTTTGAAAAACCTGGAACTCGCTGCGCGCGTCGAGCGCAGCGGTGGGTTCGTCCAGCACCAAAAGCTCGGCATTCCGCAGGTAAGCCCGAGCTAGCGCAACTTTCTGCCACTCCCCACCGGAGAGGTCGACCCCGCCATCGAAGCGCCGACCCAACATCTGTTCGTAGTGAGCCGGTAGGCGCGTGATCACCTCATCTGCCATACTCTTCTCCGCAGCCTGATGGAGAAGGGACAGATTCTCGATTTCTTCGATGCGTCCGACGGCAATGTTCTCTCGCGCCGTCATCTCATAGCGCATGAAATCCTGAAAGATGATGCCGATGTGGCGGTAAAGATCATCCAGATCGTATTCTCGCAGATCAATGCCATCGAGCAATATTTGCCCTTCCACCGGATCGTATAACCGTGTCAGCAGCTTGACGATCGTGGTTTTTCCCTGGCCATTTTCACCGACCAACGCGACGCGCTCGCCCGGAGCGAGATGAAAGTTAAGTCCATCGAGAATCATGCGCGAGCTTCCGGGATAACGAAACGAGACGTTACGGAACTCAAATCCAATGCGGATAGGCTGCGGTGCCGGCAGTGCATCCGGCTTCGACCGGATCGTGGGCTGCATCTCGAAGAACGCAACCAGATCAGTCAGGAACAAAGCCTGGTCGGCGATGCCCGCTACGGTTGAGAAAATCTGCTGAATGTTGCTGCTGGCCTGCAAGATAGCGCCGGAAAGGAAGGTCAGCGTGCCGATACTCAGCAACCCTGTCACCGTCCGCCAAATGACGAATACATACGCGGAGTAGTACCCCGCCGTCCCGATTACCGACAGCAAAGCTCCAGCGATTAGCCGCCGCCGCGCCAGCGCAACATCCTCTTTATATATCTGGTCGGAAAGCCGGGTAAAACGATCGGTAAAAAAGTTCGCCAGCCCAAAGAGTTTGAGTTCTTTCGCCGCCTCTTTACTGCCGCCCGCAACCCGCAGGTAATCGAGCTGCCGCCGTATAGGAGTCTGGCGGAAATTCTTCGCATAGCCGAGGAAAGCGAAATGGCTCTCGCCGAGAAACGCCGGCACAACCCCGGCCACCAGAAGCAACAGAAGCCACGGCGAGAAAACAACGATCGAGACCGAAAGCGAGATCGTGGTAATTACTTGCTGCACCAGCCGCCCAATCGCCTGAATCATCCCAAGGCGATCCGTGGCTTGAACCCGTGCCCGCTCCATGCGGTCGTAAAACTCGGGATTCTCATAGGCCACAAGATCGAGCTCGGCGGCGTGCTTCATCACCATCACGCTGACGTGACGTGTGTATTTGTCGGCGAGCAATGCGTCGAGAAAGTCGAGGCCGCGAGTCAGGATGCTGCTTAGAAGCGCACAACCGAATTCTGCCGCAACCAGCCACCATAGTCGCACTGGGACCGATTCGTGGGTGGCAAGGGTGTGCACGATGCCATCAATAATGAGTTTTGTGATGTAAAGCAGAACAACCGGCAGCAACGAGACGACAACCCGAAGCGCCAGATTGGCTGAGACCACGACCCGTCCGGACTCCCAGACGATGCGCAAAACCGCGGGCACGTTGCGCAGCGCAGAGAAACGCTCGCTCCATCCGCTCCAGAAGTTCGGTTTTTTTGTCATCGTCAAGGTCGCATCCTCACGGATCCTCTTGCCCGGGACTTTCGGTGAAAAGCGAACGACGAAACGCAAGCCTCTGGATAGCTGCGCAAGACCAGTGGAGGCCCCGGCATTGAGTGTAGACTAATGAATTCCGGCCCGGCAAGATTAGCTCCAGTGAGCATGTCTTGGATGAGGACTAGAGGCTCTAGGTTGTTGTACAACTCGGAGAAAGAGAAAAAGGACCCCGCTCCGGATCTCCTACCGAATGTTGATTTTATAGTACTTCTTGAAGCCCGCCCGTTCCATCCCCCGCTGGGCTTCTGGAGCCTTCATAAAGGTGTCCCAAACGAAGCCAGTGCGCAAATTTTCTGCCATAAGCATGGTAATGCCGGTATCAATGCCGATGACGTCGGGGTCATACCAGTTTTTTAGCGGATTGAAAGCGTTAGCGAACCCGTACTTATTCCAGGCCGAGCCGTGGCGGGTGCGGATCGTCTTCAGCACCCGCAGCGTGGCCTGCGGCATGAAGGGCAAAGAACCCCCGGCCGCGCTGGGCACCACCGTGCCGTCAATCGGTCCGGTGGCCGGTGGACCACCCCAGATCACGTAACCGCGCTCCGAATCCGAAGCCGTGATTCCCCATAAGTCGTCGCTATAGTCTGGGAACTGTTTCCCGAGTTCTAAACAGAAGCGCCGATGAACTTCAGTGGCCGTTACGGAATTCTCGAAATAATCGGCATACTTATCGCGCTTGCCTCGAAAATCGAACCAGGCCTGCGAGTACTGATGCACAAAAAGAGGTGCAAAAGAACCGATGTAGCGTAACCCCTCGTATTCAAACGTGAGCCGCTTCCACGCGGTCCAAGCCTGTTCTTTCAGAGGATGACTCAACGAACCCAGACCGAGCAGATACATCATCATCAGTTCGCTGTAATAGTCCCAGCGCGACGAGAGAAAGCCGTATTCAGGAGTCCAACCGTGAGGCAGCAGCGAGGTGTCTTCCGAAAGCCAGGTCCAGTCCACGCGATCAAAGATTAGATCGGCCAGCTGAGTGATTCCGGGATGAGCGAAATGCTCGCGGCAGGCCAGGATCCCGCATAGCAGGATTGCAGTATCGACCGAAGACACCTCGGAATCCCAGACTCTTTCTCCCGTGTTGATATTCGCGAAGTGATAGAAGAAGCCGCGATGCTGCGGCAATTTTTTCCACAAAAAGCGCAGGGCGGCGATCACTCGCTCTATCGCCGCATCCCTGGCGACGAAACCGCGCTTCTCTCCAATGCAGAGTGCGGTTAAACCAAAGCCCGTCGCCGCGATGCTGGCCACGATCCCCTCAACATCCACGTGGACATTGCAACGGTCCTTCACCATGCCAGTTTTCGGGCTGGCCTGTTCCCAGAAATAGAGGAAATTGGCGCTCTCCAGTTCGTTGAGAAAGGCATCGTCCTCTGGAGATAATGTGGGGGTTGGCGCCGGCTCCGGAGCTGTCTGGGCTGAAGCCAGTAATCGCAAAGGTGCTGCCAAATTCGTCAAGGGCAAGTACAGACCTGTGCCTAACATGTGCCGGAGCACTCGCCGCCGCGACAGCTGGATCGCCCTTTCTTCTTTCATCCGTTTGTCTTATTCGATCTTATTAAAGTTCAATGTTGTGGAGAAGAGATAAAAGTGTGCAAATCGGGTGCCCAATGCTGAAGGCATGCGCTGATGCGAAGCTTTTTTTTCAAGATGCATCGCCGACGCCGACGCAGTTAGTATATGCAGCGTAGAGGCGTCGTATGATGACTACAAAGGCGCAGGTATGAGTTCTGTTCATAGATTCGCAGTCTGGATCGCTGCATTCGTTACGCTGCTGACCATTGCCAGCGTGATCCTGCTTGTCGGTTGGAGCATACGGCAGCCTATCTCGCTTCAGGGAGCCGTGACCGTAAAGTCTTCCGATCCCCACAAAGAACGGCCCATCGCTGACGTCGAAGTATCGGTTCCGAATACCATCGCCGCCGGAACGGGAGAGGTCAAGTCCGATTCTTCTGGCTTTTTCAGCGTGCCGCTACAGCGATTTGTGCGGCGGGGGAACGCCATCACCTTGCATTTTCATCATCCTCAATATCAGGACCTGAAATTGGACGATTTTGTCGGCGACAAGCTCTACGTGGTTCACATGGTCCCTTTAACGAACGAAGCTCCTGCCTCCCATCATCCCGAAGTGAAAGTTGGAAATGTTCGAGTGCGTTATTCGATTAAGGCGCACACCGAACTCAACGTGGGCAGCGCAGCCAAGTCTTTTGAAATCGAAAATCTCGGCAATGTGCCCTGCAAGAAACAGCGGCCATGTTCTCCGGACGGCAAATGGAAAGCGGCCATCGCCTCAGCCTCTCTCGATGCCGGGGCAGGCAACGAGTTCCGCGATGCGCGAGCTTCCTGCATCGCCGGACCGTGTCCTTTCACCAGAATCGAAACCGACAAGTTTTCCCAGGGAGGCCAGACCATCATGGTCTCCGCTCGCGACTGGTCCGACACCGCGACCTTCCTGCTGGAAGCCGAAGTCTTTCATCCCATGGTGAGCCAGAACGTGCACGAGTCTTACCCCGTCATCTTCGGCGACGGACTCAACTTCACCTTGCCAGCCGCAGCCGAAGGCGTAAGCCTCGAAGCCGACTTCGATGGCCAAACCGTAATCTTTCCTCTCGGTCCGACCGTCCTGCTCAGTTGGGCCGAGTGCAACGCCCGCGCCAATTCCGACCAGACCAGAGTCTACCGCTGCCAACTCAAGTCTGGATATCAGTTCCAGTAAGAGAAGGGATGTAGGGACAGTCGCCCATGGCTGTCCGGCCCGCCGTCAAGCCCCGATTTGACAACCGGATCGGGCAACAGCCGGACTGATGATTTGTCGAAAGAAGCGGAAGCATTTGCGTGCGGGTAGGAAAGCCGCTGGTGGCGCGGACTCGGCAAACCAGGAGTGGGCGTCAGGATGAATCAAGCCGGCGGAACATATCATTTAGCCGACTTCTGGCCCAGGATGATCGAAGAACCCATTGCCAAACCAGAATCAGCCAGTAAAGCAGAATTACGGTCTGGAATCAGACTAGCGAATCTCGCGCAGAAGGGGTACTCGTGCTAAAGACCAGCGGTCGCGCGCGTCAACCACTACCGGCACGCCCGGTGTCGCGAAGCGGTACTGTCGGCCGGTTACACTTCCGACCGCGGTAATGGCCGTTTGTCCAACGTACTCGAAGTAAGCCCTCCCCATGGGGAAACTGCTGGCCGAGGCGCGAGGCGCCACGAGCTCATGCACAAATGCACTAGACATGTTCCGCTGTTGTGCTCTCCTCTGTCCGCAACAGGGCATCGGGTTTCTCCTCGCCTTCGAAATAGAGTGCGGGCGCGTCACCGCTTCGCGGTGAAGTCACCCGTTCGAGCAAAATTGCTCCCGCCGATAGTGCTGGCCACCAAAGCAACCGCTCGAGCCGAGTTTCGGCTACCCAGTACGCTAGGGGCGCCGCTACCCACAAACTCAGGCAGTAGAAGCAGTCCAGCAACTTGCCCACGAAACCGTTTCCGGCCATCCTGCGCAATCCGACCAGCAAATCCCCAGGTCCGTCTTCCGCTTGAAGTAGATGCGTGACACGCCAGACACAGAGGACGCTCAACATGAACCAATAGACGCGCACATTGTTCCTCCATGTCGCTATCTGCCGACTGCAAGGATAGACCGCCGTCTGGTTGAACGGCGGTCTTTCCTCGCTGAGCTCAGGAAGAAGCTCACTTACGATTTGCACTCGGGACACGGCTTCAGTAGCGCGAACCCAATGGTGGCTGAACAGTCATATTGATACTGACGGCTGTATCCATTGGTCGCGCGCGCTTGGCAGTAAAGGTTGACAGCAAACGCCCCCTGCGTACAGGTCTTAAGTAAAGCACTCGCCGAATTGGCAAAATCAGCGGGAAATCCCAGCGAACCCGCGCTGACGTTGCCACTCGTGCCCGCCACCGGGCCCATGATCCCCAGCGAGACACCAAGGTCCCAATCGAGGTAGTCGTTGGGGTGAAAAGCGACATAGTAAATGTCGACGATATCGCTCCCATTGGTGTAGTGCAGGATTCCGCAGGGTTCGGTATCGGTGGAACCAAGCGGCGTCTTCACCTTGGGCAGCTGCGCCACGGTGTGGTTATTGTCGACCATGATCTGGAAGGTCAGGTCTCCGTCACTGTTGATGTTGTATGGGGGCGCGTTGGTATACAGTCCCAGCGGTAGCGCCTGATTCGGCAGCAAGTAGACGAAAGTTGCCGGATGTGGCGGAAGAGGCGGTACAGCGGGATTGTCGCTGGGTACATGGTTGCCGAGGCTGTCGAACATCTCGACCCGTAGCGTGCACATCCCGCTCTTGCCTGTGATCGAAGTGGTCTCGCAGTCGGTGCCCACCGGAACTATTCCCAACGTGCTGTCGAAGTTCGCATAGGGCAGGTCGATCCAGACCGTATCCGACGGGAGATGCTCCGGAATGTCGAACAAATCGGGTGTCGTCCCCACGGTATGCGCCACGAAGGTGACCGGCGTATCCAGGATGACCACTGTGGACGGCGCAATGTAAGTTGTCTTCTCCTTCCGGATGGTGAAAGGCGCGGTAATGTGAGTAAAGTCTGGGTCGCCGGGGAATTTGTACGACCAGCGAATATGGCTGATCCCCGGCGTTGGCAAGTCAGGATGCAACTGCGTCTTGACCTCCAGGTTGCCGCCCCATGGGGTCTTTCCCGGCAACAGGCCGACGTCGGGGCCAACGCCATCCGTCAGTCCCTTCACGTACCACAGGTCTTCCCAGCCGATATATCGCGGCCACACGTAAGGGTAGTCGGGACCGGGAGTGATGGGCGGGCACGGAATCGCATCCGGGTCGTCGACTGTGATATCCACGGACGCCGAGCCGTCATAGTTGTAGTAGGTGCTGCAGGCAATCTGCGGATCGTAAATTTCCTGCTCCGTGCCACCGATGTTTTGTACGACCTCGAAATAAAGGTCGGGGTAGTCGGCGGGACACCAGAAGCAGATCTCGGCGGAGAAGGAACCGTCGGACTGGATCAGGACTTCAGTCAGTTCTTGCCAGCAGAACGCCCAATCCGGAATCAATTCGCACCAAAGCCAAAACAGCAGTGCCTTGTTGAGGACCAGGTACTGCTTCAGGTTGGCGCCATCCAGCACACGCAGGGTCGTGGCCGCCTCGGACAACGAACTGGCTTGTCTGAGGTTGCTCATCGCGGTGTTTGCCCGAACTGCGGTGCGATTCGCAGCCTGGGCTGACGTCTTTGTCATACTGGCGGTCATACTGGCGCTGGTTTGACTGCGCCGTGCCCTGGCAAGTTTGTTTGCGACACTCTCAGGACCAGGGTCGCCTGGGTTGATGATGTGAGGGACCTGCTCTGCCGTCAGGCGGCTTACCAAGTTGTCGCGCAGGCTGAGGAGGTAAGGCGGTGCCAGGGTGTCCAGCGTGCATTCCAGATCCACCTGGAATATCTGCACCGTCCCTTGGCAAATTGATGCGAACACCGGACGAGTGCTGCCCGGATTCAGGAGTTTGCGAACGGTGCCATGGACGTTGATGCAGGTCGGGAAAATCCAGCAAGGCCAAATCAGGTGATCGATGATGACCGAAAGAGCATCGCCGTGAATTGCGGGGATGTAATCCTGGGTCGTCGCCTTCGCTTTATCCAGTTGCGCAACCAAGTCCGCAGGCACGGTCTTCTGATCCTTCAAAAGATCCGGTCCGATCCGGAACTGATACTTAGGACCAGCATCTACTGAGAACGCCAGCGGCTTACCATCCACAAGCTTGGAGTCCAGAAAGCGACCAGCGCGATCGAAAAGATACGCCCGAGCGGGTGGAAGTTCCTGTCCCTTCTGTTGGCCCTGAAACTTGACATCGACCGTAATTGACTTCCGTTCTCCTTTGTCGTTCTTATTCGGCATCACATACTCTCCTCTTCAAAAGCATTTCCAGAACGGTTCGACTTCCCTAGTGTGGGTGCACTCTCACAATCGGACCGCCTGCAACTACATGGTGATCTTCAAGGGCCGATCGTTTCACCTCTTCAGGTCGGAGTGGATAGTCGGCTACGCGGATTGTCTAGAAGAGATCAGTGGCGATCTCCCTCGAAGCCGACTTCTAGCTGTAACGGTAGCCAGTCCCAGGTTGTGTGTGTGAGCGCCTGATTTCAACACTTGTCGGGCCCGTTATAATCAGGCCGATGGCCAGCGACGTCTTTCTCTCGTGGGCGAATCGGACCGTGCTTCGCCCGGGCCGCGAAGAGCCTTACCTGTCGATCCAGGACATCGTCGTTTTCGTCCGCGATCTGGAAGTGAGTAAGCGATTCTACTTGCAACAATTGGGCTTCGAACTCATCACAGAACAACGCCTTCCCACTGGCGAACGCTGGATCGAAGTGGCGCCTCCCGACGGTAGCGCGAATCTCGCGCTGGTTGAACCAAAGTCCGACTCGCCGGAATACAAACTGATTGGCGGCTACCGCTGGGTCCTATTCATGACCGAAGATGTCGACGCCAAGTACAAAGAATGGAGCGAACGCGGTGTCCGTTTCACAACTGCTCCGGAGACGCCGGGGTGGGGCGGCACCTATGCGCGTTTCGAAGATCCGGATGGGAATGCGTTTGGCCTGGAAGGGTTCGATGAGGTGAGGCAAAGCCTGGAGTTGCGCCGGCAGGCGTACGCCCAGAAACTAGAATCCGAACGCCGCACCGCCCAGGAACTGGAAATAGCGCGACAGGTGCAGGCGCGCTTGTTTCCGCAGATCCAGCCGGAGTTGAAAACGGTCGAATACGCGGGTATCTGCGTGCAGGCGCGGCAGGTAGGAGGGGATTATTTCGACTTCCTGAATCTTGGGCCGCAGCGGCTGGGGTGGATCGTCGGCGACGTTTCCGGCAAGGGGATTGCCGCAGCTCTGCTGATGGCAAATCTGCAGGCCAGCCTGCGGAGCCAGTCGGCGCTGGCTTTCGATGAGCCCGAGACGTTGCTCCGGTCTGTGAACCGCCTGTTCTACGACAATACCGGCGACAGTGCCTATGCCTCGCTTTTCTTTGCCGATTACGACGAGGCAGCGGGGCGACTGCGCTACGTGAATTGCGGCCATTTGTCGGGTCTGTTGGTAAGATGCGATGGCAAAGTGGATCGGCTCGAGTCCACCAGCCCGCTGCTCGGGCTGTTCAGGGATTGGAATTGCTCGATGCGGGAGCAGCGCCTTTCTCCCGGAGATGTGCTTGCGCTTTACACGGATGGCATCACCGAAGCCAGCAACGAGCGAGGAGACGAATTTGGCGAGCAGTGCCTGATTGAATCACTTCAGCAACATCGGGACCTGCCGTGCCAGGCTTTGCTGACCGCAATCATTGATGGTGTTCAGCGATTCAGTTTTCAGGAACAACACGACGACATCACAGCGATCGTTGCGAAGTTCAAGGCTAGTAGCTGACGTGTCGTCGGGTGGATTGAATGGCCTCTGACCTCTTTCAGTGGCTCTGGTTGCGAGAGGCGCACGAAGGCGCAACATCGCCAGACTGGGCGAGTGTCCTCAACAGGGAAGCGGCGCCCCAATCTCGTGCGTGCCGACCAGCGAGCGGCGAGTGGTGCAACTGTGCAACTGGTTGGCTATCCTTATTTACTCACCCCGGTGGTACGATCCCCTATGAAAAGAACCGGCGCCTTCTTGCAGTCTCTCAGTGTGCTCCTGCTCGCCTCGCTGGTCTTCCAGGCTTGCAACGCCGTCAATCCGTTGTGCGGAAGCGCTCGGCCAGCTCCGATCATTGGATCCCTTTCCACCAGCACGATTACGCTGGCTGAAGTGCAGCAGGGCTTTGTTCTCAATGTGTATGGCGCCAAATTTGTTTCGTCTTCGGTTGTAGTCATCAACGGAACCGATCTGAACACTGTGGTCACAAGCAGTACGCAGTTGCAAGTCACGATTACTGCCGCTGTGATCTCTACGCCTGGAACCGCCAGTGTGACGGTCAACACCCCCAGCGGGAACTCGGGAGATTTGGGCTGTAGCAGCGGTGGAACCAGCGACGCGCTCGTCTTGACTATTACCTAACGGAAAGACCTCCTTAAAACCCCAGGGTTTTAAGCACTACTTGATGCCGACGTTTGCCCACCCGGGAATCCATCTGCGCTAGAATTTCGTCTTGGGGCTCCGGCTGAGTGGCGTTTCGACTCAAGCCAGGGGGAAGCCACCCGAAAACGCAGTTCAGTGCAGTACCGACTTTGGCTGTATACATAACTATGACCTTTCTGCGCCGCGTCGTAATGCTCTATCACCGCCGCGAGTTTGACCGGTTCCCAGAAGCCAGATGGGTGGTTTGCGCCTTTGGGCCTATTCAAGTGTCCATCGCTTTGCTGGTGCTGTTGTCGCTGGGGCATCCATCGCGGACGCTAGCGGCGAATCCTGACTTGGAAACTGTGTTGACTGGCTCGCGCCAGCGTATTGAGAAATTGGACTACCGCGCGACCGGGCACCTCACACGAGTGGAAGCCGATGGCAAGCGCACCAGCTACAAGTTTGTCGCCAAAGCTCACTGGTTTCCCGATGGTTTGCGCGTGCTATGCGAGATCTCGGGCCCTGGCCCGGAGAAGACGACCCTTCTTCTGCATATGAACGTGAGCGGGCACGTGACCATCGAGGCGGTACGTCCGGGCGAGAAGGCCGCTAGCGTGTTGCCATTCGAACGTTGGAACGATCCACTGGTGGGAACAGACTTCTCCTATGAAGACATGGTAGAAAACCAGTTCTTCTGGAAGAATCAGGAACTCCTCGCACCGGAGAAATACGGCGCGCGGGATTGCTTTGTCCTTAAGAGCACGTCCGGCCCGGAAGACCGGACTTACTATGGTTCGATAACATCGTGGATTGACCGCAGCATTTTGTACCCTGTGCATGTGGTGAAGACGCGTCGGGGGACGGGACTGCAGAAGGAATTCATCTACTATGGGCTGCGGCAAGTCGGCGGCGATTGGTCTGCATCGCAAGTGGAGGCGAAGCTGCAGGGCAAACCCGGCTCCTCGATTATGGCAATCGAAGGGGGATCGGGAAAGGCAAATCTTGGACGCAAGGACTTTGATCTCGGCCAGTCCAGCGCTCAAGAAGAGAAAGTGAAATAAGCCGCACCGCTTAATCAGGCAGTTGCAAGGCCGATGCTGTCACAGGAGCATCCAATGCGATTGCCGTCATGGGACGAGTCCCTTTTCACACGTCGCCGCGGCTCCATGAAGACCAAAGGGCCACCAATTCCAATCACCGGCAAGTTGCAAGAGTGCCGGCCCGACCACCATCCGTACAACTGTAGCGTCAATCAACACCGCCACGGCGAGCGTAAAGCCCAGCATTTGGACGACTAGAAAGCTTCCCAGGGTAAATGCGGTGAAGACGGCGATCATAATTGCCGCAGCGCTGGTGATCAGCCCCGCCGTCCGCGCCAGGCCCTCGATCACCGCTGCTTTCTCGGACAGACCGCGCCGCCGTTCCTCGAGGACTCGGGTGACCAGGAAAACTTCATAGTCCATGCTCAATCCGAAGACAATGGCGAACGCGAGAATCGGCACGATCGGGTACACGCTGCCGGTCGGTCCGTCGAGCCCAAAGAGTTTGCTACCGTGGCCTTCCTGAAAAACGACGACTAACGCACCGAATGAAGCACCAACCGAGAGCAGATTAAGCAGAACTGCCTTGACTGCCGCAAATAGACAACGTAACCCGATCAGGAGCGCCAGCAAGCTTCCAACGATGACTCCAAGGACCACCCTCGGCATCCGCTCTTTTACCACCAAGTCATAATCTGCTTCGAATGCGGGAACGCCGCCGACGCGCAGCGCAGCGCCGGGAACGCCGGTTATCGCCGCGACATCGGAGGAACGCACCTCTCGTACCCAACGTATCTGTTCGTTGGGTGTAAGAGTGGCGGCGGGAAGCAACTCAATCAAAGTAGCCCGGCTATCGTTGCGAAGAAAACTCTTGCGGATTGGCTCTGGCACATCGTTGACAGCACCCGCAGTGTCGGACATTCCCGTGAGGGTCGGAAGAGATAAGACCTCTTCCGCTCTAGGATCGCTCTGGAAGTGCTGCGTCAAACGGCTGACGGCAAGCCAACCAGGCGGCGAGAGCGGCGACGAGTCCGGTGGCAACTCCAGGATCACGCGGAGGGACTGGACAATTCCGGAGCGTCCCATCTTTTGAAGGGTGTGCAGTGCTTGCACCGACTCGGCTGCGGCCGGGAGTGAGTGACGGTCAGGAACTCCGGGAGAGATTCTGCGCGCCTGGAATGCAAGGATCAGTAGCGGAATCCCTGCGACTAGCAGAGCTGTCCGAGGCCGGCGGGTTATAATGCAGCCCCACCGCACCCAGCGCTCACTGGCGGCGCATAGGCTCTCCCGCGTTTCCACTCGTTTGGATGGGAGACGCACTCGCGCGGCATTGATGCGATGCCCTACCAGACCAAGCACCCAGGGCACAATGAATGTACACAACATGACGCTTACAACGGTTACCAGCAGGCCGGCTACGCCGATGGAGCGCAGTTCGCTGATGGGAACAGTCAGCAGCGCTGAAAATCCGATTGCAACGGTTGTGGCCGAGATTATCAGTGTCCGCCCCGCTTGCGTGGCAGCAATATCGGCAGCGTGGCCGGGATCATATCCCTCGGCTAATGCTTCGCGAAACCGGCTCACCATCAGCAATCCATAGTCGATGCCCAAGCCAAGGCCGAGCATCGTTGCCAGATTCTGCACCAGAATCGACAGCTGCAGATAATGCGCGAGGAGCGCAGCCCCACCCATCGCCATCGAGATCGAAAGTATTCCAACTCCCAGCGGCAATAGCGCGGCCACAAGACTGCCGAAAGCCAGCAACAGCAGCACGAGAGTTACCGGCATCGCTCGTTCCTCGGCATGGGTGACGTCATCTGCGCTCACTTTGCGAAGATCGAAGTTCAGTGGTGTTTCGCCCGTAATCTCCAGCTTGACATTGGGGTATTGCGACCTAAGCTGGCCTTCCAGCCAATCTGTTCTTGCCCGCAGTTTCGGGATCATGGCCTCGATACTTTCATCGTGCGGGTCTAACCCGACGATGATCAACGCCCCGCCATTGTTTCCAGTGAACAGAGAGTCTGGCCAATCCAGACTCGAGACGGCACCCGACACTCCTGGCACACTACGCAATGAACTGGTTAAGAGCCCCAACGCCTCTGAGCCTTTGGCTGAATCCGGATCCGGAATACCTGTGATCACCAAAACCAGGCGGTGCGCATATGGAGACTGGAAACGCTGCGCCAGTTCCAGATCAACTTTTTCGGATTCTCCGCCTTTGATGTGAACAACTGTCTCGAGGCGACGTTCGACTTTGTAGGAAAATGGCAGCAGCGCAAGCGCTATGGCAAAGCCCAACATCGCCAACCAGAATCGGCGGCGAACCGCATCACGGCCAGCATTCAAGCTTGGCTCGAGCTGAACGGGTATCTGGGTCATGGTATTCGCCAAGCTAAGAGACCTCACTCCATTTGAAGATTTCTGGTGATGGACTTGCCGAGCGGTCAGCTAAAAGGCACAGGCGGCAGTCCGGCACCTGTTAGTTGTGCGAGTCGCCGATTCAGTTGTGCCAGTTCACCGGTCTTGCCCTTTATATCTCGCATGACCAGCCTCTGGTAGTCCCAATGGTGTCTCCTGACAGGTTCGCGCCGAGCAGTTAGTGCGCAATTCTGCGGCGTCAATTCTGAGGTAGTCTTTACCTGCGCTGTTGGTGGAGTGCACGTACAACCAAAAACGTGTACTAGGATGAGAGTGAGTCCAAGAACGACCGCCTCGAATTGCAGACGCATTCTAATCCCCGTAGATTGATGAGTATACTCGCTTCGAAGCAGCTTCAAAATTACTGAAGTTGAAGGGCCTCTTGACCGGAAGTTATGAAGCTTAGCCTTGGAAGTCCCAAGGTTGTACTTGCGATTTTGCAACAGGAACGGGTCGGAAGAACCTTCCCGCCCGGAAGGCAATGGGCACAAAAAGGGCGCGAACGTGCCCTTTTCGCGCCATCGATGGTTTCAATGGAATTCGTCTAAGTGCTTTAGAAAGAATGGCGGGGACGACGAGACTCGAACTCGCGACCTCTGCCGTGACAGAGGTTGAGTCAGAGGTAATCAGTTGAAATCTAACGGCGCCGATCGCCTACTTTGGCGCTCAAAGTAACCCCGAGGAAGTGTTAGCGCACCCTAATTGCACCCAGATTTGAATGCTGCCTTGCCGGGCAGATTTGCGGTCATTCGCCCGAGCATTCAGTCGCATCCAAATGCAACCAATTTTCTAGACCCTGCCCGCTGCGACACTCTTGGTCCTGTAATGGGCACGTCGCTTCTCTTATCATTGTAGGGCGGCTACGAGCGAGGCGAAGACCGCGCGGGTATTGTGAGGCGACGAAGATCGGTTAACCGATATGGCAGCGGAAAACAATATCGCGGATTTGCTGGCTCGACGAAATGACCTCTCTACCTTCATTGTGCATCTGACCCGCAGTACGCAAGACGGTCGCTCCGCCAAAGCTAATCTGAGGCGCATTCTACGAAAGCAAGTTATAGAAGCCAGAAGCCCCTTCGGTCCGGCAGCCAGATCAGTATCTAAAAGGCGGGATCGGGATTCACAAAAGTGCGTCTCGTTCAGTGAAACGCCACTTGAACACATGAACTGCCTGACTTGTGAGATACCGAAGAGAAAGATTCGGCTTTCGTCATTCGGCTTGGCATTGACAAAGATGACGGCGCGAAAGAAGGGAGCAAATCCTGTCTGGTATATCGACATTACACCCGGACATGACTGGCTGATGAAGCCGATAAACGAAATGATTCGGACCCAACTCAAGCAGGGTGATTTTCGAAATTCACAGTTGGCTAAACTCTGCCCGTTTATTGAGCAGATGGGCAGCGGGGCAAAATCGGATGGATTGGGCTACCAAAAAGAGTTTTGGTGGGAGCGGGAGTGGAGGCACCATGGCGACTTCACCTTTTTCTATTCTGATATCGCCTTCGGCTTAGCTCCTGAGGACTTTGTTGAGGAATTCGAAGAGCTCGCAAGAGATTTGACTCGGCGTCGAATCCGCTTTCTTGATCCGTGCTGGAGTTTGGAGAAAATGATCGCCCACTTAGCCGGGTGCATTGGTGCATTGACACCCTTCGACTCCGAACCGTAAGCAAATCTTGAAAACGGGCCGGGGGAGCACGAGGGGCGCGGCCAGAGCGCCCCTCGAAAAGTTTTGGCGTCTGCAGAGGCGGAAGAGCGCCGTTGCCGGCGCTCTTCTATCTTGTGAGCTGAATGAGGTCCGGCTTAGTTGCTGGTCCAGTTCGGGAAAGGCTTGCGGGTCGAGTTGCGGAATGCGCTGATGAGGTTGCGGATAGAGGACCGGCGCTGAGACAGATTCTCGACCAACCGGGACAAATCCTCGGAATCATGGCGTGACCACCATTCCTCTGGAATCCCTTCGGTGAGGGTTCCAAGGTCTGCGCTGTCGATCTGCTCAGCCCGACTGAGGACGGGTTCAAAGCTGTCCCAATTCTTCACGTCCTCATAGACTGAATTGTTGGCATAAACACCTCGCAACGGGGCGTCGGGAAAGCTCCACTCTCCGGCATTGAAACAATAGCCGTGGTCTATGAAAGTGGCCTTGTAGCGGCTTCCCGCTTTTGCGAAGATTGCCTGGCGTCCATCGCTGTTGCATGTCCATTTGTCGAATACGAGCACCCGCGCAAAATCTTCCAGATTCGCCACTTTGCAGAGAACATTTCCGGGAAGATAGTCGAATACTGGTCCTTGAGTCGGATCGGCTATGAACCGCGATCCAAAACAAAGTCCGCTGACGCAAGGGATCCGCTGTCCACCTAATTGACAGTGCAGTTCCTCGGTATGGTCGATCAACCAAGATGACACTTCAATGACTGTTGGTTCCGGAACTGGGATTCCCAAATGTTGAGCCAAGCGGGTTGCAAGCATCTCATTGGCAAGCACGCGAACATCCTGCGGATTGTTCTGGAATTTGACGACGTAGTAAAAGCCATCATTGGCGCGCATAAGGTGGGACTGTGCCCCACCTCTCATGCGTCGGATGTGCTGCATCGCCTGAATGGTTTTCATTGCCGCACCTCCTCAGTGGCCTCCGCCACCTCGGGGCTGATCGCCCCGAGGATGACGGCAGAGGTGCGCTGCACTACTTCAAGGCTTTCCTGAAGCAACTGCGCGTTTCCGTGATAGAGCTGGATGTAATCAGCAGATGCCGTTCCCGTTTCAAGACCGAGGGCATTACAGACCACAAAGGCCACTGCTTCGGCTTCGGTCTCTCTGACAGTCTTGGTGGTGAGGGTTCGGCGTTCGCTCTTGTGCAACATCTCATGCGCAAGCTCATGCACGAGCGTTGACAATTGTTCGGCTTCGCTCAGATTCGGTAGGATACGAATCGCGCCACCATAAGACATGCCTCTCGCCGGAGCGATGTTGTCCGAGTATCCGAACTTGATTCCTTGCTGAATGGTGAAATTGACAAGCCGTGCAAGGCTGCCGCCGACATCGCCCTTAACTTCTGAATCAAGTTGGGGAAGCTCTTTGCCTTCGGTTTGCAGGACATCCCACACATACACGGGACGGAACCCGACTAGACTCACAGTGCTCTCTGCATCTTTCGAGTCCGTCTGCTGAGACTCTTTGCGCGTGCGGCCAAGCATGGGCGCAAAGATCATGATTCCCTTTTCGCCCCGCCTCACTCTGCGGCCAAGCAGATTCCATGACCTAATACCTGCAACATGAGTGGCAGTCGGTTTCTGAGTGGCTATCAGCAGAATGTTGCCGAAGCTGTAGTGATGAAATTTCGCCATCGCTGTCAGATAAGAAGTGAGCATCTCACTGTGTCCCGATTCGAGAGCGTCAATGAGTACCTGAATGCTGGCGTTGACGAGTTCTTGAGTGCTTTCTGTTTTTCCTTTGCTTGTAACTAACATTTTTAATCCCCTGTTCCGCCGGGTAGGCTGTTTTTGTCTTTCACTTGAGCGGCAGCGAGACAAAAACAGATACCGGTGGACACGGGGAAAAACGCAGCGCAGCGAAGGGTGGCAGGGCGCGAGCGTCGGCGCGGTGAGTGCCAAAATGCTCTTGGTTTTAGTTTTGGCGCGAAAGCGGCGCTTAGACCTCGTGACCGCCCGAGCCGTGGCCGAACGGCGCCCACCTGAGCGCAGCGCAGTGAAAGAAAGCCGCGCAGCATACCGCTTAAGTCGTAAGGTTAAGGCAGAAGAAGCGGGGGTTTACGTTAGGGTTGCGACGTGGGCAGCTTTTTGTAAACAGAACTCGAAGAGTCTCTTGACTTCGGATTTCTCCCATTGGGGGAAGATCGCGGGGTCGGCCCAAAATTTGTTCCAGGCGAGAGTGAGACAGCCGCCTACAGTATCTGATGATCCTTCAGTTGAGACTATTTGGCAGTTGATCGCGCGGGTCGCGGCCAAAGCGTCACTGGCGATCCGTTTAAGCAATTCATTTGGGTAGCACCAAGAGTATTCAGGTTCCGGCCGACTTCCGAGTGATTCGTTAATTTGGGACCAGGCTTGCTTAATACGCTTGCCGTCTTCCGAAAAGCCAATGAGTTCCAGACCATAGAGCATAGCGCGCATTCTTGCGTCATCAGCAGGGTGCGAGGTTGGAGAGAACTCGGGCAGGCCATAGGCATCGCCGCCGCGCTTGACCGCGAGGTGTAGGTGCGACCAGGCAAAGGCAGGCCCCACGACGAATACTGCAAAAAGATCGCAGTAGAACTCAGTCAACCAGAATTTGGCCCAAGAACTTTCCCATGCTCTCAGCATGAAGCGATTCTTTGCTGGTGCATTTCGACGATCGTTCTTGGTCTGTTCAGCTCGAACATACACGAGACACTCACGCAAGGTTGAAGCGAATTGTTTCTGAAAGGGCTCGACGAGGGGATCATTGACCTCCGATAAGAGGGGATGTGCAAGCTCATGATAGAGGTCCGGCAGATGCAATAGGAAACTGCCTTCAATTAAGGGAACGCATAACAACCTGAGGTCGGGGTAGATATGAAAATAGTTCTGTGAGAGCGTTGTGACCACTGGAATCGGGCTTGGATAGCTGATTTCGCGGCACGCTCGGTCCAACAACGCATTTAGTTGATGATCCTCATTCTCCGCCTTCTTGAGTGCAACCAGGGCAACGGTTTCGAGAAAGTCCAATTCCGAAACGATTCGTTTGAATTTGCGAACCCGCTCGGGTTGGTTCTGCAAATTTGCAAATACGGAATCGTCCTTCAGCCACTTCAGTTGTCCGATCAACGTGTTGATGTTGGTACGGCACGTCTGGGCCAACGCGTCATATGTTCTAGGAAGATTCCTGGGGATATTGCCAGTCATCGCACGGGCGCGTTCGATCATTTGCGCTATTGAACCAGTGAGATAACTGGATATCACTAGCGGCCTCCCATTTTGCTAAGCATGCCGACCCTCTCTTGTTCGAGTATCGATGCAAGAGCTTCGAGACCATTTATCGATTCAGCGCCAAACTCATGCTTGAGTAGTCGCTGGCCAAGTCGAATGGGATCGAAGCCTGGCCTTGGAGCGTCACGAACCAATATTCCAAGAATGTTGATAGTCAGGTCCGCACTGTCCGGCTCTGAAAGTCGGACGAGAAGAGATGCGAGTCTCTGTCGTTGCAAGTCGTTTGACGCTGGCGGAGAGGCCGACTTGATTGTTAGAAGGACAGAATCCACCAGCTCTGCCATATCTCGAACGGTGGCGTACAGACCTGAATACAACCCACTGTCGCTCATAGTGTGGCTCCGTCGGCGATGTGATATTCCAACGCGTCCAAATCGAAGGTTTCTGCGTCTTCGCCAAGCCTACGGTCGGTGAGTTTGATCGTTATTGGGTCGCGGGCACAGTCGTCTGGACGAGTCCAGGCGAGGGCAGTTAAGAAATAGAGATCCTGAAGGGAAGCTTCGATGGGAAGCGTGCCGCCCACTTGCTTGACGTGAATTGGTTGAACCGTTCCATGGCGGGGAAATGCTCTGCCAGTAGCGCAGAGATAAGCATTCTCCGAATCGAGAAGAACGTATGTGCCAACTTGAGGATTTTGGACCCAATTCCGATTTCCATTGTTCTCGACCTCATAGAGGCGCAATGGCGCAGCAGTGTTCTTGGGAATTTCAAGCATGGCGTATTCCGCGTTCGAGGCGAGAATACCGTCGCGCTTCAGGTCTTCGATGGCCTTAAGGACGCCAGCTTTCTCTGTGGGCCACAGAATGCCATCTCTGTGGATTACGAGTGAGGTCAATGGAAGTTGATAGGCATTGGTGCGGGCTTCTTTTGTAACAACTTCGGTGAGCAACTTTCGTACTTGCTGAGTGAGCAATTGCTCCTTCTGATTGGAATCGCGGACTATCGTGCGTATGTAGTTGCCTTTGCGATTGACGACCGTGAAGCCAGCGGTGTTTAGTTTTACGTCAATTCCGATTGTGAGGTCGGAAGATAAAGGCGTGGCAAGAACGAACGGCCATCGCTCATTCGTTAGGAGGACCTTATTGAGTGCAACATTTCTGACGTATCCTGCGAGTTTTCCACGCCGGTGCTCCCGACAGACGTAATGAGGCACACCGTCCCGATTTGTAACGAGCTGATAACAATCGCGTCCAGTTGCCGAATGGATCACAGACGCACAGATGTCGAGGTCGCGGAGTTTACGGATAACCATTGCAGCGAGTTGATCGTGTTGTCTGAGTTTTCGATCGTCCGTCTCGTGAATCATAACAACGGCGAATCCGGGCTTTGTACATTGTTGCGATGCCGCCTGCAAGATGGCATTTCCTTGTTCCACGAAGGTCCTCTGAACTCTATCGTTGTAGGTGGCGACGATTGGGTCGTAAGCACGTTCCTGCGGAAAAAGCTCATCTACCGCCGACTTTAGGTCGGCTAGAAACTTGGGGCCAAAGCTGTCTTGAACAGATTGAGGAAGGATCAAGTATTGGCGTTGCAGTGGATCACGAACATAGAACCCAGCGTTTTTGTCACGCAAGAGGGACATGCGCGTTCGTCCAATCGTGTCGAGACTGACTTGCTGCGCGCTCGGTGTGCCACGCACGGATAGGGTTCGGGAATTTCCAAATTCGTAGTCAGGCAAAAGAAACATCTTCTGTGCGACCTTGAACGGCTCGGAAGAGACTTTCAGCGAAATATTGGAAAAGCGTAGATTGTGCAGGTATCTTTCAACGAATCGCCGTGTCAAATTGTGACGCTCGTGAGGCTTGAATAGAGCGTTAGGTTGATTGTGACGTGCAGTGTCTGCGGAGTCGAGAACTGGATAGCAGAGGCCTGCAGGAGCCGCGCGCAGTTGGCCTTGGTTCGTGTTGTATAAGACAACTGATGCGTCATTGGGAAGCTGTGCGAGTTCGGCAGGCAGTGGTTTCTGAGATTCCTTCGCAATGAATTCCAAGAGTGAGATACGGGCGCCGCTGCCGTTTCCGTCAATTTGATACTCCGTGACGGTTACATCAGCAAACTCCCGAAGTTGGATCTCATACCATTTGTGGCCGTAATGGTAGATGCAGTGCCTTCCTTGAATCCGCGAAACTCAGGTCTCGTCAGATTGATGGGGAGAGGCTGCGTTCTCACATATTTGTTTGCTACGTCGACACAGAGACCCAATTGTCCGTCCGCAAGGCCAACCACGCGTACCGAGAATCCGGTGTACCGTGTCACGCCGAGGGCGGTCTTCGCAGTTTCTTTTTCGAAAAATGGCCGCCCTGCGCCCGGCTGCCAGAGATGAACGTTAGACGACAAGGGGGACTGCAGCATGAATTTCAGAAACCTAGTTGCGATTGAACGTGAGTCTGGGCTCAGGTCCGCGAAATTCAGTTTGCAGTCGTTTTTGCACGAATCGAAATATACCGTCGTGCGGACGAGATGAAATGGAGACTGAGGAGCTGGGGCATCCTCTCGAAGCGCTAAGAAGACATCGTCGCCGGATTCAAAGACCGTGGCGGGTGTACGCAGCGTATAGCTGAGCCGGCGCGTCAAAAGCTGCTGATTTTGGAAGAACTCTGGCTGGTCACGATGCAGTCCTCGGATTTTGAAGATGCGATAGCTCGCAGAAAGCTCGTCCAGATTTAAGATCGGAAAGATGTTGGTTTCCAACGCACTCATGCGGTTCCTCCCCAGCACACATTTCTGAAATTGCAGCTCTGGCATGCTCCTTCGTATCGTGCGACGCAAAAATCTTCTGCTGACAACTGGCAAGCTTTCCGTCCGCCAACCGTGAGGCCCATCTCCGTGGCCGATTCTGCGATGTAGGCTTCAGCACGATCTAGTTCGTCCTCGCCAATCGAATACTTGCGCACATGGTTCTTGAGTAGTTGCACTTCGGCTAGTTCGATCTCCTGAACGGACCACTTTCGAATGTCGGGGAAGTCACGATGAGGATTGCATCTGGTCAACGCCATGGCGTAGGTGGCGAGCTGTAGCCACGCTTCATCTATTCCGAAAAAGTGAACTTTCCAATCGACGATCACGGGCGGTGAATCCTTCGAAAAGACAATGAGGTCAGGAACAGCTCGGACACTGATGCCTGAGTGGCTGAATACAAGCGGTCTTTGAGGTATAAGTGCCGTAGCCGACTTTAGTATTTCCTTGAATTCTGTCATCCCGAACAAGTTGGTGAGTGCCTGGTCAACTTCGTCGCGGGCCGTTTTGATCTCGACTTCCGGAATCCCCGTGCCATATTCCATGCAGTGAAGCGCAGCGAATTCCGGTCCTAATCTTGAGGGAACGAAACCGGGCGAAAAGAGTTCGTGCTTGGTTGCGCAGGCGAGCTGACGGTCGAACAGCAGTCGCGCATGCCCCTTCATCTGGTCCAGAGTTATGCGACGTTTGGAGACGACGGCAGGAATGAGAACGTCAGAGATGACGCTGTCAACTATCTGCCCCCGCCAGGCGCTAATACTTTGCAGTTTGCTCAACAGGTAGAGCCTGTGGCGAACGGGATCGGCGGCCTTGGCGTTGCCAGCGATGCTTTTGTAAAACCATTGGCGCTGACATCGCCTAAAAGTCTTGCTGTCAGAAATCGACCAAATCACTTCGACAGCCCTCCGGGGGCTCTGCGCTTTGTTCTGAGGAAGTCCAAGTAATCAATTAGCGCTTCCTCTTCTTCGTTTGTTGTCGGTCCGATTCTTGCTTCGAGGCGAGAGACAGATCTTTGATCAGGTATGGGATATCCGGACAGTTCGAGGAGTGTTGAATAATCCACTCGATAGAGAGCAGCCAGCTTCTCAAGTAATATCGGGGACGGCTGTTGAATCTTGCCGTTTTCGAGCTGGCTTAAATATGCGTTGGAAATGCCTGTAGCTTTTTCGGCGGCGCGTAGAGAGAGGTTTGCCTTTTTCCTGGCATTCGCGAGGTATTCGCCTAGCTTGCTCATTGCTTGGTATTCTACGCAGGTTGCTTGTTATGTCAAGCACTTTCTGAGCCCACCTGATATTTACAAAACGCATGGGCTTATATAGAATCCCCTACGATTTGTAAATGACCCACTCTAAGACAATTCGACTGGTGCGAATGGCTAGCAAGGCCGGAGTCCTGCGCTCGCGAGATCTGGCACGGTACGGGATCGCTCGTGAATACCTGCGTCTGGCGGAGAAGCAAGGGCTGATTACTCGTGTTAGCCGGGGGATCTATGTTGCAAAAGAGGCCCCTGTAACAGAAAACCACAGCCTGGTCGAAGCCTCAAAGCGCGTTCCGCATGGAGTCATATGTCTCCTGTCTGCACTACGCTTCCATGAGATCACTACCCAATCCCCTTCCGAAGTCTGGATGGCAATTGGAGAAAGAGCGCGCAGTCCAAAGCTCGACAACCCACAGCTGCGTATCGTTCGATTTTCGACGCAGACGCTGCGATTCGGGGTGGTGACACATCGCGCTGAAGGAGTGACCCTGCCAGTTTTCAATCCCGCCAAGACGGTTGCGGACTGCTTTAAATTCCGGCACAAGATTGGAATGGATATCGCTCTTGAGGCACTTCGGGAGTGCTACCGGCAAAAGAAAGCTTCGATGGACGAATTTTGGGAAGCGGCGAAAGTATGTCGCGTGGCGAACGTGATGAAACCATATCTGGAGTCGCTGCGTTGAACAAGACGGTAGTCAACATGGCAGCGTCGGTTCGGCAGAGGCTGCTGAATCTTGCCCGAGAGCGAAGGGAAGATTTCGGGCTCGTGTTGACGAAATACGGCTTGGAGCGAGTTCTTTATCGCATCGCGCAGTCAAAGCACCGAGACCTATTCGTTTTGAAGGGCGCGCTGCTGTTCGAGCTGTGGACCGAGCAGCGATACCGTCCGACGCGTGATGCGGATTTTCTTGCGCGAGGTCAGAACAGCCCGGAGCGATTCGCCGCAATATTTAAGGAAATCTGCGACGCCGAAGTGGAGGATGATGGACTTCGCTTTGACGCCGGAACAGTAACAGGCGAACGCATCGCGGAAGATGTTGACTATGAAGGCGTGCGGGTCAAGTTCGTTGGATATCTGGAAAACGCACGGATTCCCATTCAGATCGATCTCGGTTTTGGAGATGCAATTACGCCTGCGCCGGTCGAAGCCGAATTGCCAACTCTTCTCGATTTTCCTGCGGCAAAGCTCTTGACCTATCCAAGAGAAAGCGTCGTCGCAGAGAAGTTCGAAGCAATCGTCAGCTTGGGAATGGCGAACAGCCGTATGAAGGACCTCCATGACATCAGAAGTCTCTTACGCGAGTTTGTGTTTAAGGGCGATGTCCTTTCAGAAGCAATCGTTAAAACGTTCAAGACCCGAGGCACTAAATTGCCGACTGGCCAGGTATTGGCGTTCACGTCCGAATTCTTCGATAACGAGGACAAGAAGAAGCAGTGGGCTGCTTTCTGCAACAAGAACCGGCCGTATATCGCAGAGATGTCCCTGGAAACCGTTTGTCGAGAGATAGAAGGGTTCTTGATGCCAGCCCTGGAAAGCCTTCAACGAAATGAACAATTTCGGATGAATTGGAAACGTGGTGGTGAGTGGCGATGACATCGTTCCCAAACCGGGATAAAATCGGGCACATCTTTGATTGGACAAGACGGTATGAGCCCGAGCGGGATGCATGTGCTCCAGGGATGCGCGCGGCAATTTGATTGGGTTGTTCAGCGGCAAAGATAGGGATATTTAGCATTTCATGAGATTGACACAACAACAGCTTGAGACTCACCTGTGGGGCGCGGCCAACATTTTGCGCGGTAAGACTGCCGGTCAGGATTACAAGAACTACATTCTGTCACTGATGTTTTACAAGCGACTTTGGGATCAGTGGGAGTGTGAGGCCGACGACGCCATTGCCGAATTAGAGAAGCAACAGGGACGCGCGTTCACGGAGCAGCAGAAGGCTGTGTTTCGCAAGCGTGGTGAACACCGGTTCAAGATTCCTGATGGCTCACGGTGGGGAGACGTTAAGGCGGCCTCAACTAATCTCGGCGAGGTGCTTACCAAGGCGATGCGCGCCGTTGCGAACGCGAATGATGAATTGCGAGGCGTTTTCACTGTGGATTGGAATCAGCCCGCGCCCGATGGCTCAGGCAAACCGCTCATCCCGAATGAAGTCGTCCACGCCCTGATTCAACATTTCGACGAGCACGATCTGTCAAATAGAAGTGTTCCGTCCGATGTTCTGGGCAGAGCCTACGAATACCTCATTAAGCAGTTCGCCGATGACGCCGGCGCAAAGGCTGGAGAATTCTTTACGCCGCCTGAAGTTGTGGACACGCTCGTTCGAATCCTTGAACCCTGCCCTGGCGACAGTGTGTACGATCCGACATCCGGCTCTGGCGGCATGTTGGTACACACTGCAGACTACCTTCGAGAGAACGGCCATCACCCTACCAGCGCTAGTTATTCCGCGCAGGAGATGAACTGGGGAAACGCCGCCATTGGCAAGATCAATTCCGTGCTGCACGGGCTTGAAGCTGATATCAAGGCTGGCGCCAGCACGATTACCGACCCTCAGTTCCTCGAAGATGGTCGGGTTAAGAAGTTCTCTCTCATCCTCGCAAATTTTCCCTTCTCTGATGAGTTCTGGTGGCTAAAACCAGAGCAACAGACGGATGACAAGAAGAGGAAAGACAAGCTGAAGAAGGAGATTTTCGGGAAGGAAGGCTTTAAGGACGCGTTTGGACGTGGCACCGGTTTTAAGGCACCTCCCCCGAGCTACGGTGACTACGCTTTCATTCTGCACATCGTCGCATCTTTAAGCGATGAAGGCCGCGCGGGTATCGTTTGCCCGCAGGGAGTGCTATTCCGCGGGCAACCTGAGGTTGAGGAAGAAACCGGAGAAATCGATGATGACGGCAATCCCAAAATGAAACGCCGCAAGGCGGATGACGAACACCTTATCCGGAAAGCTCTGCTGGAAGCACGATTGATTGATGCAGTCATCGCGCTACCGCTGAATGTTTTCTACGGCGCGGGCGTTCCCGCCTGTCTGCTGATTCTGCGGAAACAGCGTCCAGTCGCCCGTCGCGATCAGGTCTTGCTCATTTACGCTGCGCGTCACTACAGAGAGCTCTCGGCGCAAAACGAGCTCCGTCCCCAAGACGTGATGCGTATGCTCGTCCACTATCACGCTTATGGTGACTCCGCGAAGGTGCCCGGACTGGTGACAGCACACAGCGACGGAATTCGAAAGCAGATCGATCTGCGCGAAGTGGACGAAGTTGGTCGTCTGACAGCTGAGTACCAACCCGATGCGGACAAGCTAGCTGGGCTCACCGGGGAGCTAGAGTTGACACGGAAGCAAGGGGAGTCAGCCAACGCGAAGTCAGAGAAGGCAAAGTCCGAAGCCGCGATGGCGAGAATTGAGAAGCAACGGGAGAAGTTGGCGGCGAAGATCGTCGAGCGCGACGAACGCATAGCGGAGGTCCGCTTGCAAGCTGAAAACGATCGCGCAGACGTGCAAAAGGTCGGCGAGGAACTTCAGGGACTCTACGCAGATCCCGATGAGCTACTTAAACACACTCGCGTTGTCGGTATGGACGAAATTGCGGAAAACGAATTCAACCTCAACATTCCACGCTTCGTCGATACGTTCGAACCAGAGCCGCGATTGGAAGTGAAGCAAGCAATGCAGGCATTGCGGGACGCCAAGAACGTAGCTGGTGAAGCCGAGGCGCCAATCTGCAACTGCTTGAAAAGAATGGCGGGGACGACGGGACTCGAACCCGCGGCCTCTGCCGTGACAGGGCAGCGTTCTAACCAACTGAACTACGTCCCCACTCGCCAAATCAACGATATGCAGAATCACCCGTGTTTATACGGCTTTGCACGACCTGCATAAAATGCCTCGATTGCCCAAGGCGACCCAGATTGTCTCCCATCGGGCAGAAACCGCCAACAAGAATTGAGCACCTTCAGCACAGAAATATCCTAACAGCTTCTCGTGACATTGGGAAAGGCCTGACTGAGGCTTAGTGAGCTTGAAAAAACTCGACCAATCCATCAGCGCGTTGTGGCCGGTAGAGAGTTGCTGCGTTGTGAATGTAGGGGTGAAAGGCATTGGCGGACTCTTGCGCGATACGTTCCAAGAAACCCAAGGAATCATATCTGAAGAACGCACATCGCCACGCCACTCGGAAGATTTACATTTTCCCGCGTCTCCCTTTTGCGGATTGATGTGTCTGATAAATTCTGTTATCGGCCAGCGCGCGGGCCACGCGTTGCTTGAGAGTTAACGTCACCCGCGATTCAGAGCGCGGGTGTGCCTCAACCGGAATGTGTTGTCAGTGCCATCGTCCTGCGAACGGGGAAACACGAAGTCGCTCAAATCTTAGAATGCGGTTTCCCGACGATGTTGCGCCTTAATGGCCGAATAACGCTCTTCTAGGTCTTGAAGCTCCTGAAGGGTCATGACGCCGCCTGCAAGAATCCTTTTGGCTCGGATCTCGAGGTCTTCAACATTCGATATGTAGTTGTAATCACCACTCCTATGTTGACCCAATTTCAAGAAAGTATTTACGCCAGTCCCGATCGCAACAAGCAAACTAAAAACGGGGACCCAACTCACCAGTGATTTGAAATGGGTTTCTTTAAAGTTTTTCCCGAAAGCTACCGCCGATGCAAAGCCAATGAGTAGAATCCTCAAACCCATGTAAGCCACGGTGACTCGAAGGACCTGCCGCTGAACATCTTCTCGACCATACCGGAGACGTTGAAGGAACTCATCAGTTGCATTGCTGTCTGCCGTCCAGGAGAGACCACGGCGATCGGCTTGGACTTGACTTTGCCGGCTGCCGAGATTGCGGACTGCGCTAGTCCTCTTGGGGCGCAGGTCGCAAGAGCCAAAATGAAAACGGCAACATGTACGCGACGCATACTCGATTACCTCCTCGATTGTGTTCGACGCTTCATCCTATACCGAAGGCAATCAGTGTGTGGCAAACGGCCTTGCTTCGAGGCTATGAATTTACGCTGACGAAGACTGGCGCATCATTGTCATTGACAAGCAGGAGGTACAAGTTCGTAGAGCGCAGCTTTTGGCAAGCTGCGTCCGAAGGCAATCCTGGTAGCCTATGACTGACGAGAGCGGAGAAAAGGCTCATCTCAAACCTTGAGCGCTAAGGAGCGGCGGGAGGGTCTGAGAGTTGAACCATTAGTTTTCCATTATTGGAACCGTCGAATAATTTGTTGATCGCCGCTGGTGCAGACTCGAAACCGTGGACGATATCCACCCGATACTTTAGCTGGCCTGAGCTGTGCCACTGCGTGAAGTTACTCACCATTTCCTTTACTTTCGAAGAGTAATCAGTTGCGAGGAAACCTTGGATCTTGAGGCGCTTGCTGATCACCAGCGCAAAGTTGGAGGGTCCCGGAACGGGTGCCGTGGCGTTGTACTGCGAGATCAGGCCGCAAAGCACCACGCGACCAAAGGTGTTCATGAGGTAGAGCGCGCTTTCCAAGATTTCTCCACCGACGTTCTCGAAATAAATATCCACTCCGTTCGCACACGCAGCCTTCAGCTGTTTCTTGTAGTTCTCGTCTTTGTAGTTCACGGCAGCGTCGAAAGCGAGTTCCTCGCGTAGCCAATTGCACTTCTCGTCGGTTCCGGCGATGCCGACTACACGAAGTCCTTTGATCTTGCCGATCTGGCCGACGAGTGATCCGACCGAACCTGCGGCGCCGGAGATCAGGAGAGTTTCGCCGGCCTTGGGCTGTCCCACTTCCAAAAGTCCACCGTAGGCGGTTAACCCAGCCAGTCCAAACAGTCCCAGGTAAGCCGAAAATGGAAGTCCGCTCTCCGGCAACTTCGTCACAGCTTCACCATTGGAAAGCAGATACTCTTGCCAGCCGAACATCCCTTGGACTCGGTCACCGGCGGCAAATTTTGGATGATTTGATTTCTCCACGATTCCGACAGCCAACCCACGCATGATTTCGCCAATCTGCACGGGCGGAACGTAGGACGGACGGTCAACCAGCCACCCCCGCATCGCAGGATCGAGCGAGAGATACACGCTGCGAATCAGAAACTGGGCCTCCTCCGGCACCGGCAGGGTTTGGGACACAAGCTCGAAGTTGTCAGCTTTAATCAGCCCCGTGGGCCGCGATTTGAGCCGCCATTGGCGGTTTACCGGGGTAGCAGCAGCCATAGCGGAGGACAAGTCACTGTCAGACCGTGTAGCGCGCAGCGGCCAGAAGTCGGCCGGCAATATTGCGCCGCAGTGCAACCCCATCGAGCGGATCGTAGTTGGCAAAGCCGCGCAGAGTCGCCATATTCTCCCGCAGGGCGTGGCCAGCCGAGCAGGCGCCGATGACATTTCGCGCCGAGACTTCTACTCGATCCATGGCCTCGCGCAAAAACACGGCGCACATGTTGGCGGCATTGGTCCCTTTGCCCGAGGCTGCAAGCTTGCGACTTCGAAGCAAGCTCGACTCCATCGCGAAAACTTCCATAACGATGTCGGAAATGTTCATCACGATCTCCTGCTGTTTTTCCAACTCAGCCCCGTATTTTTGATAGGCAATCCCGATCGTGAACAGCGCAATCTTCTTCGCGCTCCGCACAAGCCGAGCTTCTTCATCAGCACCCGCAGAGCCGGTTGTCTCTTTCACGGTGCTCGTTCAGCACCGCTTGAACCGCCGGGATAAGCGCCAATTGCCCACGGGCGGCGCGTTTCAGCAGCATTCCCGTTATGATGAGCCGGTTGATTTCGTTGGTGCCTTCGAAGATCCGGTTGATTCGCGAATCACGGTAAGCCCGTTCCACCGCATAATCCTGATGGTAGCCATAGCCGCCGTGGATTTGCACACCTTCATCGACAACGTAATCCAGCATCTCGGAGGCATACACCTTAATCATCGAGCACTCCGCGGCGTACTCTTCAACGGCCTTGAGTTCGGTCTGTGAATCCGCGTGCTTATCCTTATCATGAGCGGACTGCGCCAATTGGCTCTCGATGAGTCCGACCACACGCCACACCATGGATTCCACCGCGAACGTGCGAATCGCCATCTCCGCCAGCTTATGCTGGATAGCGCCGAACTCGGCGATCGCCGATCCGAATGCTTTGCGTTCTTTGGCGTATTTCAAGCAGATGGCAAGCACGTTTTTTGCTCCACCCACGGCAGCAGGGCCGAGTTTCAACCGGCCGATGTTCAGGATATTAAACGCGATGATGTGCCCGCGCCCAATTTCGCCAAGCACGTTTTCGACCGGAACCCGGACGTTGTCAAAATACACCGCCGTGGTCGAGCTGCCCTTGATGCCCATCTTGTGTTCTTCGGCGCCGCTGGTCACGCCGGGAAAGCTGCGCTCCACCAGGAACGCCGTGAATTTCTCGCCGCCTACTTTAGCGAATACGGTAAAGAGGTCTGCCGCGCCTCCGTTGGTGATCCACATCTTCTGTCCGTTGAGGACGTAGTATTTGCCGTCTGCGCTGAGATCCGCCCGGGTACGCACGGCGAGAGCATCGGAGCCGGCCAGCGGTTCGGTTAGCGCGTAAGCGGCCAACAGCTCAACCTTCGCCAGCTTGGGAAGATATCTCCGCTTCTGTTCTTCGTTGCCAAAGAAAAGAACGGGTAGCGTGCCGATCCCGGTATGGGAGGAGTGCCAGGACCCGTAAGAAGCGTCCCGGGCCAGATGCTCACCCGCGATCATTACAGACGGCAGGTCCATTTCCATGCCGCCGAATTTCTCGGGGATCGGTATCGCGGCGAGTCCCAGCTCGGCCGCTTTGCGAAGCACGCTTAGTGCGACCCCCGGAGTCTGCTGGCGGATCGCCTCGAGATGAGGTTCCACGTCATTCGTCCAGAATTGGTCGACCGTGCGGGCTATTGCAAGGTGTTCTTCGTTCAGATCTTCGGCCGTGAAAATTTCGTTGGGCGAGCGATCCTCAATGAGGAACGCGCCGCCTTTAACTTGAAGAGGAGTTGCCGCGGCAGTTGTCATCATCTTCCCCTGTATCGAACGATTGCGACGCCACACGCGCAAATCTGTGACCGCAATGCTGATATTCCGATGTTGCGAAGTCACAGCTCGCAAACCAGCCGAATCACGTGTAGGCCCTGATCGAGAAAATCACATTCTCAAATTGTGTTAGTCTATATCAGATATGAGTAACTAACGTCAAATGCAACACAAATATTGAACACCGCAGCGTCGAACTCGCCATTGGATCGCGATTTGGGAAAACAGTCGATCGAATCTCAACTGTTAAAATCGATCCGGGTATATTGAGCACTCAACCTGTAGCGTGTCCTGCAACTCTGATCAGGAGAATATACGACTATGGTTCGTGTTGAAGTCGCCGCACGGCGAAGAAACCGGAATCACAGAAGCTCGGTGAAACGAAATGCGCCAGCGCAGAACCACCCAGCGCACAACAATCCAGCGCAAAACCACGAGGTCCCAGGGCTTCGGGAACGCAAAAAGGCGCGACTTCGTCAGCAAATTATCGATACAGCCATCCGATTGTTCCGCAAACAGGGCTACGAGAAGACTCGCATCGATGACATCGTCAAAATTCTCGAAATCAGCCAGCCGACTTTCTTCCGTTATTTCCCGAGCAAGGACGCTGTGTTACGGGATGTGGGTAAGCGTGGCTTCGAGTGCATAGCGGAGCGCCTCAAATCAGAACTTTCGACCAAGGCTAATACCGCCGAGCGATTGCATCGCCTGTATCACGCCATGGCGCTCGAAGCGGAAACCGACCGACCTCTATGGAAAGCGGTCGTCCTGTCGGGTGCGATGGATCCGGTGCGTTCTCCGGAGGTGCGCGGACTCGAGGGAGTTGCGATCAGCCGGCTGAGGGAAATTCTGGCACAGGGTCAGGAACGTGGTGAAATCACGAGCGTGTTCCCCGTGGTGCATCTCGCGGAATTCATGGAGGCCCTCTACCACACCGTGGTCCGCCAGTGGACCGTCGACCTGACAGGCCCCCACAAACTCACAGAGCGCGTGGATAGCGCCGTTGAGTTTTTCCTGCGCGGTGTTAAGCCGTGATTGGTTCCTGGACCAGTCTGCTCTCCCTGTACCTGCAAGGCTGAAGGTCAATGAAAGCCGCTATCCTGCACAATTTCAAGAAGCCGCTCTCGATCGAGGAAGTGGAGCGCCCTCATCCCG
Source organism: uncultured Acidobacteriaceae bacterium (assembly GCA_963771965.1). Taxonomy (GTDB): domain Bacteria; phylum Acidobacteriota; class Terriglobia; order Terriglobales; family Acidobacteriaceae; genus Sulfotelmatobacter. The sequence goes on along the minus strand of CAVYVM010000009.1, from coordinate 8,311 downwards.
AAGTAGATGAAGTTTTGATCCACGTGGAAGCCTGTGGTGCCTGCCATTCCGACTTGCACGTGGCTGATGGAGATTGGACACAGCTGGCGGGAATCGTGAAGAGACCGCTGATTCTCGGCCACGAAATTGCCGGTCACGTAGTGGAGAAAGGCCCGGCAGTCCACGATTTGCAAATCGGCGATCGCGTCGGCGTGCCCTGGATTCACTGGAGCTGCGGTGAGTGCGAATTTTGCCGCGAAGGAAACGAAAACTTGTGCAGCCGGCAGAAGATCACAGGGGTGACGGTTGACGGTGGCTACGCCGAATTTGTCAAGGCGCCGGCAACTCACGCGCTGAAAATTCCAGATGGTCTTTCTGCGCCCGAAGCCGCCCCGCTTTTTTGTGCTGGACTCACAGTTTATCGCGCCCTGAAGGGCGCCGGGATTGTGCCCGGTCAGCGCCTGGCTGTTTTTGGCATAGGCGGCCTCGGACACCTTGCAGTGCAGTTCGGACGGGCCTTTGGCGCGGAGGTGACCGCGATCGACATCTCCGAGGAGAAGCTTGAACTCGCCAGATCTTATGGCGCCTCTGACACGCTCAATGCTGCCACTGCTGATGCGGCTAAACAGTTGCGTCGCAAAGGCGGAATCCACGTGTCGATTGTTACCTCCGCCGCGAAGGCAGCTTATGACACAGCTTTTTCCTGCCTCCGGCCCTCCGGTACTCTGCTCGTCGTAGGCTTGCCCGCTGAAAATATCTGTTTCCCGCCGATTCTGATGGCAGCACGAGAAGTCCGGATCCACGCATCAACGGTCGGTACTCGGCAAGACTTGCGGGAAGTACTCGCCATCGCTGCCGCCGGGAAGATACGCTGCCATGTGGTTAAGCGGCCGCTTGCTGAAGCCAACGAAGCGCTGGATCTGTTGCGCAAAGGCGAAGTCTCCGGCCGAATCGTCCTGACTCCCTAAGGGGCTGATGGCGGGAATCCGACGAGGTCGGAGTTTCGTCCTGCGCACCGTCGCCATTTCCGAACGACCATCGCCCCGCCGCCATTGAATTATTGGGGCGCGCGATGACATGCGCGCCATACCGCCTCGGGGATATCGATGTTTCACTTCTTGACGTTAGTGACTCTTATGTGATACTAACTCTCACAATCTGCGGTTTCGTTGAATACGATTTGAATTCTCGATCGAGGACGAAATGGGCAGCTGGATCAGAATTGACGGCTTTTAGGGTTGTCGCGGCACCGGGCGGGCTTTGGGGAGTTGCTCAGCGTTGGGAAATATGCCGGACCAATGCGGCGATGTGCAGATACTTCCGTAAGGAGAATCCTATGAAGTCACTCGCATGTACGTTTGTGTGCTTGCTGTTGGCAGCCAGTGTGGCCCAGGCGCAGGGTGTCGGCACCTCGGGAGACATCACTGGAACCGTAGTCGACTCCGTTGGTGCGGTCTTGCCTGGGGTAACGATCAGTGTGGTCGACACGCAGACCGGTCTGAAGCGCACGGTCGCAACCGACGGCGCAGGTCAGTACCGGATAGCAGGATTATCCCCGTCGACCTATGAAGTGAGTGCCGCGCTGAAGGGGTTCGCGACCGAGCTTCGCAAAAGCGTCCCGGTCGCCATCGGGCAAACGGTGATTTCGGACTTCCGCATGAAACCATCGCAGGTGGCGACAGTAATCGAGGTGACGAGCGAACCGCCGGTGGTGGAAACCGAAAGAGGAAGTCAGGCGGATAGAATCTGCAACAATACATCGCCGACCTGCCCATTGACCGCCGCGATTACCTCACCTTCACCTTGCTCGTGCCGGGCGTTTCCGATTCCACGCAGGCTGGCGGGTGACCAGGATTTTCGAGTTAAGCAAACACCACAAAGCGGTCTTTCCTTCTACGGAAGCAACGGCAGAGGCAACGACATTACGGTGGACGGCGGTGAGACCAGCGGCGACAGCGGCGGCGTGCGCCTGACCGTCAGCCAGGACGCGGTGCAGGAATTCCAGATCAACCGCAGCAACTATTCGGCCGATCTGGGAGCAGCGACGGGCGCTTCCATCAACATTGTAACCAAATCCGGCAGCAACAACGTGCATGGCACCGTCTACGGCTTTTTCCGCAATGATGCCATGGATGCCCGGAATCCGTTTTCGTTCAGTCAGGCTTTGGCGACGGGCGCGACGTTCAATCCGCTCAGCCCCGATTCTGTTGGCTCGCCGATCAAGAATTCGCTCGAGCCGCCAGCAGTTCGGCGGCGCCATGGGCTTCCCCATCAAGAAAGACAAGACGTTCCTGTTTGCTTCGTTTCGAGGGCTTACGGCAGAACGCGCAGAACGCAGTTCCTCTCCTAACCGAATACGATATTTTTCGGTCCGACATTGACGCGACTAGGAACCCGTTATTGGAGAGCTGACAGGAGGGAATAGGCAGTGCCTCGCCTGAGCGGCCCCGTGGGCGCCGAGCGCGGTTTGCCACGCAGCTGGGCTTGCCGGCCCCGAATCCAACGACGAACGTGCCGCATCGACTTCCGCAGCATCCTGGGCGGGGCCCTAACCCCGCTCGAACCCCTTCGTACGCCGAACCGCCGCATGGATGCTTTTCTTGTGAACCAGTTCGAGACGCGAGGGTGGAGTGTTTCCCTACGATACGCACGAATACCTAGTGTCGGGCCGCCTGGATCACCACTTCAACACGACCAATCAGCTGTCTCTCACCTACAGGTATGGCCATGATCTCGAGGAATCTCCCGACGTGCAATCTCTGACCGCTTTCTCCGCGGGCAGCTCGATCCATACCTATGACAACACCCTCCAGGGTGCCTGGTATCACCAGTTCACTCCGGCCACGACGAACGAGGCCCGCGTGCAGTGGAATTACTACAGCTTTAATGTGATTCCCAACGAGCCGGGCGAAGTAGGACTCCAAATCCCGGGTTTTATTAACAATCTGGGAACCAACATTTTCATCCCGAACATCTCGATCCTGCGGCGGTACGAGTTTGCGGACAATTTCACCATCATCCGTCGCCATCACATGTTCAAATTTGGTGGTTCGGAACTGCTCCGCGGTAACCACACAGAATCGCACACGTTTTTCCCTGGCCGCTTTGTCTTCGGATCGCTCCCCGGTTTTTGATCAGCCCTGCTTCGCTCCCACCTCCGCTCCCTCGCGGAGGCTCTGACGCGCTCCTCAGCTCGTTGCAATCGACTCGTTCGGAGCTCCCTGAGTTCTACCAGCAGGGCTATGGCGATCCTACCTATCCCTATTACACCCGCCCGCTGACTTCGCTGTACGCACAGGACTCATGGGCCATAAGGCTCAAGCTTCACTCTCAACTACGGCCTCCGCTACGAACTCGATACGCAATTCTGCGCCTTTGACCACGTATAAAAAAGATTTTGCGCCCCGGATTTCCTTCGCATGGGACCCTTTCAAGGACCACAAGACAGTGGTGCGCGGAGGATACGGAATCTTCTACGGACCGGTTGATGCTCAGATTCCCGACGTAGATTTGAGCCTAGGGGTTGTGAACAAGAATAAGTCTGCGGTCGAGAATTCAGGCAGTGGGGGCCAGGTCGCGAACCTGACCTCAACCTGCGGCGTCTCCCAGTTCGGCACCCCGATCATCCCCGGCACCGGCTCCAGCCCTTGCAACCGGGAGATTTCCATTTATGTTGATGCCGATCGCCGGGCGTTCCTTCTCTCGGGCTGGCCGGGGCGGCGACGATTTTCCAGACACTCTTTGCCCAGGGATTGATTCAGTGCACGACACCCAGCGCCAGGCAATGCTGCGTGCGTCACACCGGCGGCTGTGGCCAATTTTGGCCCAACGCTTGGCTTCGATGTTACCAATACCGGCCCCTCTCGTCCGTTGCAAGTGCTTTTTGTGAATCAACCGGGCTATCGGCCTCCGATCGCGCAACAGGCTTCGGTTGGAATTGAGCGTGAGATCACGGCGGGTTTCTCAGTCTCCCTCAGCGGAATCTATTCGCACACGCAAAGAATCCCGATCGCGATCGATACCAATCTGCTTCCCGCGCCATTCAGCACTGTAACCCTGGCCAATGGCCAGACGGCTTCCTATCGCAACTGGAACGGTACGCCGGGCAGCCCGAGTCTGGCCGATCCGCTCGGCGGCACGGAATTCCCGGGGGCCTCTCGCCATGCGCGAATCCCGCTGCCTGTTTTGTGAATCCTCTGGTTGTCCAGAATAACCAGTACAGCTCTGAGGCCTACGCTCTATACGAGGGCGGCATCCTGGAAATCAAAAAACGCTTCAGCGATCACTTCACGCTCTTTGGGAATTACACCTACAGCAAAGCCTTTGACACATCGACAGATTTCAATACTGACTATGGGCCGCAGGATCCAACCAACATCAACATTGACCGCAGTCTTTCCGAGTTTGATGAGCGGCACAAAGTGGTGATCGCCGGGATAATCGACAGCCCCTGGAAACAAAGTATTTTGTCCGGATTCCAGCTGGCTCCGATCTTCAGTTACCACAGCGGACATCCCTTCAATCTTCTAGCAGGAGGAGAAGTGAACGGTAATAATCACACTACGAATGAACGCCCCATCGGCGCGCCGCGCGACACTGGTCTTGGGCCCAACTATTACGATTTTGACGCGCGCCTGACCTGGAAGCACAAACTGGGCGAGAGGGCTAACCTTCAAATCACGGCCGAGGGATTCAACATTGCGAACCGGACGAACTTCGCCAGTGTGAATAACGAGGTAAGCCCACTGTTCGGCCTCACGCCGGGGTTCACGACGTTTAACGTGCACGGGATTCGCCCAGGTAGCGCCCTTGCGGGCGGAGGGACGGATGCGCCGAGTACGCCGTTGTCGTTTACCTCGGCCTTCCCCAAGCGGCAGATCCAACTCGGTGTTCGCTTGTCGTTTTGATCGGGAGCATGCAATGGCGTTCGTGGAGAATCAGGGAGCCAGGATTTATTGGGACGAACAAGGCCACGGCACTCCCGTTTTGCTGATCATGGGACTAAGTTACCCCTCTTATATGTGGCATCGCACACGGCCTGCCTTGGCGGCGCACTATCAGACCGTCGCGTTCGATAATCGTGGTGTAGGAAGGAGCGAGGTGCCACTAGGTCCGTATCCGATCGCGTTGATGGCATCCGACGCAGCGGCGGTTCTCGACGCTGCCGGAATTGAGAGCGCTCACCTGTTCGGCGTGTCGATGGGTGGCATGATTGCGCAGGAGTTTGCGCTGCAATACCCGAAGCGAGTGCTGTCGCTGATACTGGGCTGCACCGCGGCGGGCGGGCCGACCGCGGTGCGCGCCGAACCAGAGGCTGCCCAGATGCTGATGACGCGTGACAAAATGAGCCCTGAGCAGGCCGCCGAGGCGTCCGTACCGTTTATCTACGATTCGACAACTCCGCGTGAACGGATTGATGAGGATATTGCGATTCGGCGGCCGTGGTTTCCGCGGCCCGAAGCATACACGGCACAGCTGCAGGGAATCCTCGGCTGGGAAGGGTACAGTCGCCTCTCCGGAATCGCCGCCCCCACACTGGTGATCCACGGCGAGTCCGACCGGCTGGTGCCGCCGGGCAATGCCAAATTAATCGCAGAACGCATTCCAGATGCGAAGCTCGTGATGATTCCGCATGCCAGCCATCTCTTCTTAACTGATCAGACGGAGGTTTCACACCACGCTATTCTGCAATTTCTTAACGAGCAGGCCGGAAGTGCGGAAAGCGATGCCGGGTCGGAGAAGGAGAAGGTTTCATGTTAAAGGAAGCCGGCAGCACCACGCGGGATTCCACGGTGAATGTGAAGCGGCTTTTCGATCTAACCGGACGCGTTGCAATCGTCACCGGAGGGTCGATCGGACTGGGCCGCCAAATGGCGGACGGTCTCGCGGAAATGGGCGCCGACGTGGTGTTGTGCGCTCGCAAGAAGGAACGCTGCCATCAGGCCGCCGAAGAATTGCAGCAACTCGGCGTCAAAGCCATTGCCCTTGGCTGCGATGTCAAGAGCCCGGACAGTATTCAGGAGATGGTGGAAGCGACCCTCTCCCAGTTCGGGCGAATCGATGTACTCATCAATAACGCGGGAATATCCTGGGGCGCTCCCGTGGAGGAGATGCGGCTCGAGGATTGGAACAAGGTCATCGAGACGAACCTGACCGGAACTTTCCTGTGCGCCCAGGCGGTCGGCAAAGTCATGATCCGCCAAGGCCGGGGTGAGAACAGCGCGTGCAGGAACAGCGCAGGAAAAATCATTAATATTGCGTCCGTGGCTGGACTGGGTGGGGCTCCGGCGGAACTTCCAGCCATTGGCTATCACGCCAGCAAGGGTGGAGTCATCAGTTTTACCAAAGACTTGGCCTGCAAATGGGCAAGTCACAACATTCAGGTAAATGCAATTGCTCCAGGCTGGTTTCCCACACACATGTCGAACCGCGTCCTGGCGCACCATGAGGAGCTCTTTCTCTCGCACATTCCGTTGCGGCGTTTTGGCAATGAACATGACTTGAAAGGAGCTGCTGTGTTTCTCGCTTCTGCCGCCTCGAACTATGTCACCGGTCACGTGCTGGTGGTGGATGGAGGTCAGTCAGCCTGGTAAGCGGCGAGATAAGGCCATGAATATTCCGCTTACCCCCGTACGATTCCTGCGTTATGCCGAACAGCAGTTCCCCGGCAAGATCGCCGTGGTTTGTGGAGACCGTCGTTTCACTTACGCGCAGTTCGGTGAACGGGCCAGCCGTCTCGCCGGTGCTCTGCGCGAAACGGGGGTGAAAGCAGGCGACCGGGTTGCATTTCTCAGCCTGAATTGTCATCGGCTTCTCGAAGCGTATTACGGCGTACTGGAAGCCGGCGCGGTGTTGCTCCCGTTGAACTTCCGGCTCGCTCCTCAGGAACTGGCCTACATTCTGAATGACGCCGGGGTGAAAGTGCTCTTCCTGGAAAAAGAGTTCGCTGAGGTCGTGGATTCTTTTCGGCAAAGCGTTTCAACTGTGCAGACTTTCTTCATGCTTGACGCTGCACCGCAGGGAGCCTGGCTCTCGTCCAGAAATTATGAAGACATTCTGGCGGCGGCGACGCCTTACCGGGCGGATGTGATGGACTTCGACGAAAACTCCCTGGCTGAACTGTTCTATACCAGCGGCACCAGCGCCGACCCCAAGGGAGTGATGCTGACCCACCGAAATGTTTATCTCCACGCTCTCTCGGTTATTGTGACTTTCATAACCAAGCCGGACAGCGTAAATCTGCATACCATTCCACTGTTCCATGCCAACGGTTGGGGGACTGCCCATTCAGTCACCTTCGTGGGAGGGAAACATGTCATGCTTCAGCGCTTTACCTGCGCGGAAGTCTTCCAGTTGATCCAGCGCGAGCGCGTCGACTCGCTGAGCCTTGTGCCGATCATGGCAACGGCATTGGTGAATTCGCCAGACCGGCAAAAATACGACTTGAGCAGTCTGCAGTGGATTTCGATCGGAGGAGCGGCTTCTTCTCCAACCTTGGTGCGCGAGACCGAGGAAAAGCTTGGCTGCGCGTGTTTTGCCGGATACGGCCTAACCGAAACTGCGCCGGTTCTCTCCACCGCCAAACTGAAGCCGGGAGAGCAATTCGATGGTGGAGAGCTTTACCTGGCACGGGCGATGACCGGGTACGCGATTCCGGGCGCGGAGCTTCGGGTCGTGGACTTCGAGGACAACGATGTTGCCCGCGACGGGAAAACCATGGGGGAGATTGTCGCTCGTTCCGACGGTGTGATGCAGGGCTACTGGCAACAGCCGGCGGCCACTGCGGAAGCGATGCGCGGTGGCTGGTTTCATACCGGAGACATGGCCACCATCAGCGAGGATGGACGCATCCTCATCGCCGATCGCAAGAAAGACATTATTGTCAGCGGCGGTGAGAACATTTCATCGCTCGAAGTGGAGAAGGCGCTCCTGGCGCATCCCGCGGTTTACGAGGCTGCCGTCATTCCAGTCCCAGACGAAAAATGGGGCGAGGTGCCCAAGGGGCTGGTTGTAGCGAAACCCGAATCAAACCCAACGGAAGCGGAACTGCTCGAATTCTGCCGGTCCCGTATTGCGCACTACAAGTGCCCACGGTCGATCGAGTTTCTGGAGAGCTTGCCCAAGACCGCTACCGGGAAAGTTCTGAAAAAAGGATTGCGCAAAAAGTATTGGAGCGAACAGGAACACACCGCGCACGAATTTACGGCGCGCAAGTGAACCTTTGAAGATGCCGGCGAAAGAGTTCAGTGCCATGGACGATCTAGTTCAACTTACCAGAGATAAAGATGTCGCAATTATCACCATCAATAACCCGCCAGTGAACGCTTTGAGC
>CAVYVM010000008.1:0-952083 GCA_963771965.1 uncultured Acidobacteriaceae bacterium | reverse complement strand
GCTGACCCTCAAACTTGTTCCCGGGCTTCGCCCAGCGGCACATTTACATCCAGCTTTTTCTTATTGCGGTAGATCGTGACTTTCACCGTGTCTCCGGCGCGGTGATTGTTCATCATCTGGGAAAGGTCCTGCTCGTCTTCGACCTTTTCGCCGTCGATGGCCACAATTAAATCGCCGCCCAGCATGATCGGAATGTTGCCCAGACGGGCGCGCTCGCTGCCGCCGCGCAGGCCGGCCTGGTCCGCCGAGCCGCCGGGGATGACCTGAACAATCAGCAATCCGTACTCGACCGGCAACCCCATTTCATCGGCCAACTCGGCGCTGATCGGAATCGTCCGCACTCCAAGTGCGGGCCGGCGCACACGGCCAAGCGTCATCAAATCGTTGAGCACAGCCTTTGCCGTATTGATCGGAATCGCAAACCCAACGCCGGAGTTCTGGCCCACACTCGACAGAATCATGGTGTTGATGCCGATCACTTCTCCGTGCCAGTTCATCAGCGGCCCGCCCGAGTTTCCGGGGTTGATGGCGGCGTCGGTCTGAATGGCCTCATCGATGGTCGCGCCATTCGGCTCGCGTACCGGACGGATCGAGCTCACGATGCCGCGCGTCATCGTCCCCGCCAGCCCAAAAGGATTGCCGATGGCGTACACCTTCTGCCCCACCTGCAGATTGCGCGAGTCTCCGAGCACAGACGGAACCAGATCAGGCGCTTTGATCTGAATCACCGCGAGATCGTGCGCCGGATCGGTGCCAACCACCGTTGCCTTGTATTTCTTGCGATTGTGCAGCGTGACTTCCACCTGCTGCGCGTCGGCCACTACGTGATAGTTCGTAAGGATGTGTCCATCTTTATCGATCACAAAACCCGACCCCTGTCCGTCCTGCGGCACCATCCCGTAGAAAAAGTCGAACGACATGGCCCGCGACGTGACGTTCACCACCGACGGGATATTCCTGCGATAGACACTGATATTGTTCTGCTCTTCGCTGTCGAGGCCTTCGCCGGGCGCAGCCTCGGTGATCTCCACATGCGACGGATGGCTCAACCACCCCACCGGATTCGACGCCGCGAACTTCGCATTCGAACGCCACGTGGTGAAGTAAAAGAATGCGCCAGCGATCACCAGCGCCAGGATTGCAGGTCGTATGAGTCTCATAAGAGCAAACACCTTGGGACGCGAACTTGTCCGGAGAACTTATCCGAGAACCAGTCTCAGAAGAAGTCCACATTTAATTCTACGTCGAATTCTAACTAATGTTCCCTCAGGAGGGCACGAGACCGGGCTTGACCACTGGGTGTAGCCGAATTTCTTGATCGAGACTGATTCAGGATCTCAAGAACGTCGCCGCAAACTTTATTTCTGGGAGAGATCGACAAGCGCCGTAAGTTTTTCCCAGACTTGCTGCACCTGCTCTCGCGTCTGTTCGAGGGAGCCGGAGTTGTCGATTACGTGGTCGGCGGCTTTGATTTTTTCCGCGTCGGGCATTTGCGCGGCCATACGGCGCTCGACTTCTCTGCGGGCGGCGGCTAGGTCCAGTTTCTGGCGCGCGGCGAAGCGGGCGATGCGTTGCTCGTCGCTGCAGGTGACCACAATCAGGCGGTCGAAACTTTTGGCTGCGCCCGCCTCGAGAATGAGCGCGGCTTCCACGATGGCGACGGCATGCGGATCCTGGCGTCCCATTTCTTCCATCCATTCATTCTGGCTGCGAAGCACAGCAGGATGCACGATGCGGTTGAGCTCCTGAATGCGGGAGGGCGTGGCGGAACGCGACGACGGCTTGCCTTCCGTGCAGGACGATGATGAGCCGAAGGCTGCTTCAGCGAGCTTGGCGCGATTTACGCTGAGGTCGGGATTGAGAATCGCGCCGCCGAAATGCCGCACCACCTCGTTGTAAACGGGCTGACCGGGCAACATCAGTTCATGGGCGATGCGGTCCGCCTGAACCAGATGCGCGCCGAGGGCGACGAACATTTCGCCGACGACCGACTTGCCTGACGCGATGCCGCCGGTGAGGCCGACTTTCAGCATAAGCAGTAGCCAGCACCTAGTACCCAGTATATGGGTGTGCTTGGGCGTTTATTTGGTACTAGGTACTGAGTACTGGCCATTCGCGACTGACCACTGATGACTGCTTTTCTCTCTTCATTTTCGCGGCTTTCACCGTGTTGTACATCAGAAAGGCGATGGTGAGTGGTCCAACTCCCCCCGGAACTGGAGTTAATGCTCCCGCCACTTCGGCCACTTCAGGATGTACATCGCCGACCAGGGTCGATCCCTTCGTCCGAAAAGTTTCCTCGCGCTTTGCGTTGCCGGCAAACAGGCGCTGGAACTCCGCAGGGTCTGTGACTTTGTTCATGCCGACATCGATCACGGCTGCGCCGGGCTTGACGAAGTCGCGGGCGATCATTCCGGCACGGCCGATCGCGGCTATGAGAATGTCGGCGCGGCGGCAGACGGCAGGCAGATCGCGGGTCTTCGAATGGCAGACGGTGACCGTGGCATTGCTGTTGAGCAGCAGCATGGCGACGGGCTTGCCAACAATGTCGCTGCGACCGACAACGACCGCTTCCTGCCCGGCGATGGGAATGTTGCTACGCTTGAGGATTTCGATGACCCCGGCGGGAGTGCATGGAACCAAGCCGGGACGCTGGGTCGAGAGGAAGCCGACGTTGATGGGATGGAAGCCGTCGACATCTTTGGCGGGATCGACCGCCATCAGCACCTTCTTGGAGTCGACCTGCGGAGGCAGGGGCAATTGCACCAGGATGCCATCGATCTCATCGCGACGGTTCAGTTCGTTGACCAGCGCAAGCAACTCGTCGGTGGTCGCAGTCTCGGGCGGCGTGAGTTGCTCGCTGTAAATGCCAACCTCTTCACAGGCCTTGATCTTGCCGCGAACGTAAATCTCCGAGGCAGGGTTGTGACCGGCGAGGATGACGGCCAGGCCCGGGCGCACTCCTGCGGCAGCCATGGAAGTCACGTCCGCCGCCACTTCCCGGCGGATGTCTTGCGCGATCTTGGAGCCATCGAGGGTTTTGGCGGGCATAGTTTCGCTTCGTGGAGATTCTATAATACCGCGGCTCGGGCACAAGAACGTTTACCACGGAGACACGGAGAACAACCGAGGAGCGGAGAAAATCGTCGTTCTTGTTTCTCCGTACCCATGTCATGCCAATTGTGAGGTCAGCGGTGTCGTACAATGCGTCTGTCATGATTCCCAAAGACTTGTTGGAAATTCTGGTTTGCCCGAAGTGTAAGCAGGCGCTTGAGTACCGCGAAAAGCCGGAAAGCCTGAAGTGCACGCAGTGCCATCGCGTCTATCCGGTGAAGGACGATATCCCCATCATGTTGATCGACGAAGCCACGATCGAGAGCTCGTAGTCTCGACGAGTGGGGAAATTCCTGAGCCGCAGCCTCTATGCGATGCGGAATTTGGTGTCCAAATCTCGACAGGCCTGTTCACCGTCGAACATCAATTTTTACTTCTCCTTGACATCCCGGACATGGGCCGGAGGTAACTTCTGCAGGACGCCGGTTCCGGCGGGATTGGTGTCAACATAACGTTGTGCATTCCCGCCGGAAACGACACTCTGTGTCAGTTTCGGGATTAATGGAGTACCTCAGAGGTTCCCGGCGGCGGGGCGCCGCTCTGGGACCTGACCGCAACTTACGATATCCACAGGGGTTTATGAATCTAAAGGGGCCAGCCTTCCGTATAGGTAAATAGAGGGCAGGCACGGCAGCTGAATTGCATGCAACTTGTATGGCTACCGATGAGTCTAATAGGCAACAAGCGGTTGAGGTCGGAGTCGGAGGTGATGACGGCCATGTTTGACAAGGGGATGAACGACGCAGTTCACAATGACAAAGACAGATTCACGGCAACGGAGTTGGCTGCCTTGCGCAGCGATCTGCTGCAAGGCGGCATGATCGACTCCTACGAAGCCGCTGAATTATTGCAGGTTTTTCTGATGGGCCGTGGCTATGGGGTTTCGCCCAAGGCCGCCTTGGACGCAGCGGGCCGGGTTGAGATGGCGGGGTGCGCCCTGCCGGTCCTGCAGCATGAGTTAGAGAACCTTGCGTTGGTGATGTAAGAGTTACGCTTTGCCTGCGGGTGAACCGTGGCGCAAAGTGGCGCAAGGCAAGTTGAGACGCGGCGAGTTTTGAGATTTCTGTGAGACGAAAAACTCGGAAGTTTCAAGCCTTCTAGCTGCGCCGGATTTTGAGATTCGGATTTTTGACATTCTGGACGGTCGGTCAAAACCTAGACGAACCGGACCAGTTCCACGCAAAGAAGAGCCGGGCCAACCAGCCCGGCTTTGTGGTGTTTGGGGACAATCGCTGATCAAACTGGGGCTCGCGAGAGCTCAGTTCTCCTTTTGGCATGAGTCTGCGAATTCGTCAATAGCTAGAGATAGTGACATTTAGCACTTGATTCGCATAGCCATGAATGGTGCCACCCGAAAGTGTTTTCTATAATAGGTGCACCGTGCCGATTTCTCTAAGATTCCCTATTCCCAAGAATGAAGGCGATTTCGAGGAGATGTGTTTGCAGCTGTTGCGACATCACTGGCGGCTCCCAAGTCTGGAACTTTATGGCAAGAGGGGTGAACACCAATTTGGCGTCGACATCGTTGACCTCTCCGGTGAAACACCCGTCGTGGCTCAATGCAAATTGAAAGAGCAGGGCAAAAGGTTGTCTCCTGCTGAGATTCGGGCGGAAGTTGAAAAGGCCATATTATTCGATCCCCCGATCGGTAAGTACGCAATCCTAACGACCGGCACTGTGTCGACAGAATCCCAGAGAACTGTCCTGGAAATCAATCAAGCGCATAAGGCCGCCGGACTGTTCACAGTTGAACTATTGACCTGGGAGGTTCTCTGTTCCCTGTTGCAAGAATACGCAGATGTTCGACAGCGCTTTTATGGCGACATTGATCTTGAGCGGGCGAACCGAATTGAAGCTCACCTTCTAAGCATAAAGAATAGCGTACAGTTGCTAGCATCCCAACGTGGAGAGAACGATCCTAGTCAAGTTGCCGGCGTAGTTGATCGCGAACGGAAAGCCTTGCAGGATTCTCTGACAATCATAATCCCGGTCTATAACGACTCACGCAAACTAGAAGACTCGCTAAAGGCTTTGAAGGGCGAGGGCTTGCTTGATCGGTACAGGGTAATATTGTGCGACGACGGTTCAACCGATGATTCATTCGAAGTAATGCAGCAGTTTTGCAATGGAGTTGACACTGCTGTGTGCGTTAAAAATCGATTCAATTCAAGGAAAGTCGGCGCCATCCTGAGAATGACTGAAATGGTTCGCACCCCCTTCGTTCTTACACTCGACGCAGACTCCGTACTCTACGAACTGAAACCTGCAGCTCTGGAGGAGCTAATGCACAAGATGAGTGCTGAATCTTACTCCGCTGCCTGTTTCAGGGTGTTGCCAGCGGCCCGTGACTGGCTGGGCCGGCTCCAGGCGCTCGATTATTCCATATTCACTGACTCCATCAGACGGGTGCTGGGGGTTCCGGTCTGCCTTGTGGGTCAAGGGGTGTTGTGGAAGACGGCCGATCTCTTGAATGTCTTGAGAGAACATAGTGGAGGATACGACGGGGACGATTTGGAGAATACCGTTATTGCCTTGACCAAAAAGATGCCAATCTACTGGGAGGCCAAAACGATCGTTGTTTCCAGTAGCCCAAAGAAAACGGTGATAGGGCTTCTCAAACAGAGGGCATTTTCCTGGGATTTCGGTTTCTTTCGCGTTCTAGCAGGGGGGCGAGCGCTACGACTGGGGGGCGAGTCGGGAGCATTCTACAAGAGCGTGTTGCTGATGGACTTGCTCGGCCATCCGTTTAGGCTGCTGGCCATACCGGTATTACTCCCAGTGATTTTCTTCAGCTTCTCTGGAGACACGCCTGCATATGAGACCAGAGCGTGGGAATTGTACTGGTGGTCCTTTGAAGCAAGCTTTAAATATGGGCCTTTGGCAATCAGCGCAATATGGATTGTGAGCGTGATCAGCTCTTTCATTTGTGTTCGAGGGCGCATCCTATCGACAATAAAATGGGCTGCGTTCAACGCGATCTACTCGGTTTCGCCCTTTGTATTTGTGATGTACTATGCGTTGGTCAAAAAAACTGGTGTGAGAGTTGAGGACGTATTTGGTTCATCGGTGTACTGGCTAGGAACCGGCCTCCTTTTGACGTACCTTTGGTGGCTGTTAGTAGCTCTATTCCTACTCGCGATCTCGTCACTACGATATCGTGCAAAAAAGGAGCTTCTAGTAAGCGTGCTATTGGCACCTATATACTTCTTTGCGCTAATTGCTGTTTGCAGGACGATCGGAATCTGTAAGTACCTAGGCACATGCGTGGTTAGGGCAACCAGTTCCCGGTAAACGTTGTCGATAGTCCAACCGGTAGTAGATCAAGTCCGTACGGCATCCCAGGGGCGAAACAGGCCCGACAGTTCTTGTGAATCAGCCACTGGTAGCCAGAATCGTGTTTTTCCCGTCAAGTTGCTGGAGCGCGGGCCGGGAGTCAAACCCGGATTTGCAGCTTCGGACGCTGCCGTGTTGTTCGGTTACACTACCTACCCCTCTACGACTCGCGCTGGGAATCCAACCCGGATCTCCTGATCTAACAAACAAGGTTAGGACCGAAGCGTCATTATTGCGACCACGCGACAGACTAATCAATGTGGGGGTGCAGAGAAATTGAACAGCCGGCAAGATACCGTACTCTGCAACCTGCGCCGATTCGGGCACAGTTCACTCGCAACGAGCGGGCGTGCGGCCTAAGAGCAGAGGTGCGGAGGTCCTTCGGCCCGCAAAGAACGCGGGCCTCAGGATGACACAGGTGTGGGGTTGAGTTGAGTGAGGGGCGCGCTATTTTTTCTTTGCTGACGCCGCCGCTGCCGCTCTGGCGGCGCGTTCCTGCATGGCTAGGGCTACGACTTGCATCATGTCATCCTGGGGAGCGGGCTTGCCGGTCCAGATTTCGAACTGGCGGGCGGCTTGGTGGACGAACATTTCTATGCCGGGGATGATTTGTGCGCCGCGCTGTTTCGCCAGTTGCAGCAGCCGGGTTTCGGCGGGGTCGTAGATCATGTCGAAGACGTAGCGCGCGTTGATTTCTTTTTCCTGCAGCGGAGTCTCGCGGGTGTTGCCCATGCCGACAGGCGTGGCGTTGATGATGACGTCGAAGGAAAACTTTTTGAGGTCGGAGCGTTTGATCGATCTCGCGTGGGCGCGCCGGGCGAGTTTCTTCGCGGGCTCCATGCTGCGGTTCAAGATGAAGACTTCGGCTCCGCGCTCGGCTAAACCAAAAACGGCGGCGCGAGCTGCGCCTCCGGCTCCGAGCACAAGGATTTTTGCGTCCTGCAGAGTGCTCAAGCGGCGCTCGAGGGGGCGCACAACTCCAGACGTATCGGTGTTGAAGCCGTACAGTTTTCCATCCTGTGCGCGGACGACGGTGTTGCACGCGCCGATTTTCGTAGTATGCGAGTCCGTATTATCCAGATAAGGAAGAATCGCCTCCTTATACGGCATGGTGATGCTGAGGCCGTGGATGGGAATCTCGCGTACGCAGGTCAGCAGGTCTTTCAGAGTCTTGGCGTGCAGCGCGAGGTAAACGGCGTTCACGTTTTCGCGTCGGAATGCCGCATTCATGATGGCGGGCGAGAGCGAGTGGGCGACTGGGTCTCCGGCAACGCCGTACACGCGGGTTGCCGCGTCGACCTGCTCAATGCGGTAAAGGTTGCGCAGATCCTGGGCGGTGACTTGCCCGGGCGCGGTTTCTTCTCCGGGGCTTACGGCCGCGAAAGTGAACACGCTGCCGGCGCGGACTCCCAGCACGCGGCTGATGATTCCCTGTTCGCCCATGCAGACGCCGACAAGAGAGTCGTTGACGCTTTCGCGCGCCAGAAACTGGATCATCGAGACATTGTCAGAAAGTGTGCCGGCCGTGCTGACCACTTTGTAGAAATCGGCGGGGAAGGCCCGCATTTTTTCCAGAGTCTGGTCCAGCTTCTTCGTTCCCCGGAAATCGTGAAAGGAAAGAACCAGCGAGCAACGGCTCCTAAGCTTCTGCAATTGCGCGGGCTTGCACTTCAGCGCGGTCTGGAGTTCGACATCGACCAGTTGGCAGCCCAATGCCGCGGCCTTCGACAGGATATCGAGTTGCGACGCGATCGAGCCGCGAAACTTGCCTCCACTGGCTTGCCGTCGGCAGGTGGCGATGATCACGATGCCGGGGTGAGATTCGATGAAGTGCTTGACTTTGGGAAGCGCCAGAGCAGGCTTCGAAAGATAGTCCAACCTGAATTCCAGGAAGGAGTTATCGCGGACCAGGTTATCGGCCTTCTCAACCAGTTCAGTGGAGTCGGAGGCGGCCACGGCAACACAGACGCGCGGCAGCCTTAAGGGAATGCGTGGGGGATAGCTTTTGGCAGCAGAAATCATCTTGAATCAATGGTTTGAACGAATGGGTCCGGCGCGAATCTTACAGGGATGGAATTCCAGATGCAACACCGGATTAACAATTTAAGCAGAAACTTGTTTCCCGGCAGCCTAACACCCTCGTAACCTTGACCCCCTCTTACCCCCTTGTTACCTTCCAGTTGAGTTTAATTTCGCGGCAATTGTATAGGGAAGGGGCAGCGTGTGTCTCTTTCGCGGAGGTAACATGAAGAAAATAAGCCTGTTATTGGTTTTGATCGCTGCCACGGCCTGGGCCCAATCCGAGGGAAATTCGACCGGATCCTCAACGCCGCAAGGAAGCCTGCCCACCACAGCCAGTTTCCCAATTCAGCGCGTGCAGATGCCAACGTATGCGGATGTATACTGCGCCGGCTTCATTAACCGGCAGAGCCTGCCTGACGCTAATTTTGTGGCTGGCGGTTTGAACACGCCTACCACGACCAAATTCGTCAAAGACGATATTGTTTATTTGCAAGGAACGGGCTACAACACCGGGGCCGAGTATGAGATCGTGCGCGCCTTAAAGGATGTCAACGAGTACGAGCTGTTTCCGGGACAGGCCAAGCTGCTGAAGGCCACGGGACAACCCTATGCGGAAGTCGGCCGCGTGCGCATCATCGACACGCGCAGCCGGGCAGCGGTGGCGCAAATCGAATATTCGTGCGACCCAATCAATCCTGGGGACACTGCAATTCCTTTCGCTGAGAAGAGCATGATCGCATTCCATCCGCCGATGCGCTTTGACCGCTTTCTGCCAACCAGCAGCAAAGTCTCCGGCCGCATCGTGATGGCAAGGGACTTTGACTCCGAGTTGGGTACCGGGCAAAAAGTTTACTTTAACGTCGGCTCAAATCAGGGCGTGAAGGTCGGCGATTATTTTCGCGCCACGCGGCAGTATGAAGCGGATCTGCACGATCCGGTCGATTCATTGTCATTCAAGGCCGCGCTCAGCGAAGACACGCAGAAGAAGCAGGCGTCGGTGGATCCGAATTTCCTGACGAAGTCGAACGGCCCGATCATTCACGTGAGGGACCTGCCGCGACGGGCGGTTGCCGAGATTGTCGTCATCGGGACAACGCCTACCACGGCTACGGGAATGATCGTGTTCGCTATGGAAGATGTCCACGCCGGCGATGACATCGAAATGGACGATCAACAGGGGCAGTAGTCTTTCTCTGCTATTCAATCTGATCCGGGGACGGGCAACCGTCCCCATTTTCTTGCGCGAAAAGTCCTTAACCGGTCCACTTCGTCCCTGTCTTGAGAACATCCATTACCTTGGCGAGTCGGCGAGTGCGGGTTTCTTCCTGCTTCGCTCCAAGAATGGACTGAGCCATTTCTTTTTTGTGCGTAAACGAAAGCTTGTCCCAATTCGCCCGTGCCGCTTTGTTCTTTGCCAGTTCCTTCTGTAGTAGCGGCGGCGCGTCCACCGTGCGTTTTTCTTCGTCGCGCTCCATCACAACTTCTACTTGATCGCCTGGCTTAACTCCGGCGACTCGGCACAACGTGCTGTTTACAGGCATCATGTGGCGGCCGCCGCATGGCATTAACGACGAACGACAAGGATATCCGTTGATCGTCCCACGAATGGGGACACGGGCTCGCGTCCCGAAGAATTCCGGCACGTCGACCGGCGGAGTGATCGCCGCAACGACACCTGCCTCTCGCCCGTCGATCTTGGCGGTGAATTTGAGTTTCAGTTTTGTCATCGACACTCCCTCATTCCGTGCTGCTAAACTTTAATCGGAGCGCGAACCTGCAGCAAGATCATTCGGACACAATGACGGCGACTCATTCGCACATCCGATCCAGCACTGTGACCGTGATCGAGCCGTGTCTCGTCGAGATTCCTGAAGGGTGGTTCCTCATGGGGTCCGATTCCGGTCAGGATTGCGAACTGCCGATCCACCGCGTCTGGGTCGACACATTCCTGTTCGCCGCTACGCAAGTCACCAATGCCGAATATAAACGATATCTTCAGGCGACGGGATCGCAGCCTCCGCCGTTCTGGCGCGACCCGAATTTCAATCATCCGCAGCCACCCGTCACCGGCGTCTCGTGGTTCGAGGGCGATGGTTATTGCCGGTGGCTGACGTCGCAGACCGGCCACGCGTACCGCCTGCCCACCGAAGCCGAGTGGGAGCGAGCAGCAAGGGGCAATCTCGAGCAAAACAATTTTCCATGGGGCAACGAAGGACCGCAATCTCTTTCGGACTACGCAAGCCGATGGCAGACTGGCCCAGAGCCGGTCGGACGCTACGCGCCCAACGTTTTCGGACTCTACAATATCTGCGACAACGTCCACGAGTGGTGCAGCGATTGGTACGATCCGAACTATTATGCGGTTTCGCCGGAGCGTAATCCACGCGGGCCGGAGCACGGCACGCGCAAAGCTTCGCGGGGCGGATCATGGCGCCATCACGTGAAAGTCTCCCGCTGCTCCGCGCGCTCCAGCATTCCGCCGGAGTTTCAATATGCGGACTACGGGTTTCGCGTAGCGTGCGGCATGGAGTGATCGTGCGATTGAAGACCATCGGCTGATCGTCGTAGCGTTTTCGGTTGGAAAATTTCAATCGCACAGTCGCCCGATCGCACAATCGTTAAATTTCCCAACCGAGGCAAGACCATGTTCCAACCCGACCTTCTCCATTCCAAGCGCGTCCTCATCACAGGCGGTGGCACCGGGCTCGGCAAAGCCATGGGGCAGCGCTTTCTCGAACTTGGCGCAGAGATTTACATCTGCGGACGCCGCGAGGATGTACTGCAGAAAACTGCAGCCGAATTTTCCGCTAAAGGCAAAATCCACGCCCTCCCCTGCGATGTCCGCAACCTTGACGCCGTGGAGTCGATGATCGATTCGATCTGGAAGACCGGGGCGCTCGATGTCCTGGTCAACAATGCCGCGGGAAATTTCATCGCGCGCACCGAGGAACTTTCGCCGCGTGCCTTCGAATCCGTGATCGGCATTGTGCTCATGGGCACGCTGCACGCAACCATGGCCTGCGGGCGCCGCTGGCTGAAAGCGAAACACGCTGGCACCGTCCTCAGTATTTCGGCCACGTATGCCCCGGTGGGCTCGGCTTACGTCGTGCCGTCCGCAGTGTCGAAAGCCGGAGTCGAGGCCCTTACCCGCAGTCTGGCGGTCGAATGGGGCAATCGCGGAATCCGCATGAATGCCATCGCTCCCGGTCCGATTCCCACGCAAGGCGCTTTCTCGCGCCTTCTGCCTCGCCCCGAACTCGAAGAGCTTGCGCTCGATCGCAACCCGCTGCATCGCTTCGGCACAGTTGAGGAACTGGCGAATCTCGCCGCGTTTCTGGTAAGCGACGGGTCCAGCTATATCAATGGAGAAGTCGTCCGCATGGACGGAGGTGAGTTTCTGCAAGGTGCAGGAGAGTTTACCAGCCTGGGCCGGGCGCTGAGCGATGAAGATTGGGAATCGATGAAGCCGAAGAAGACGAAAGGCTAGAACCGAAAGCGGCGCTAAGAGCGCCTTGTCTCCGCCGGATAAACCAGCCACTTCAGTACCATGTTGACGAGGCTTAGCACAATCGCCCCAATGAACGCTGCCATAAATCCATGCACCTGAAAACTCGGTGTCAGCAGCGCGGATGCCAGCTCGAGCATCAGAGCGTTGATCACAAACCAGAACAATCCGAGAGTCACAAGCGTCAAAGGGAACGTCAGAATCTTCAGCAGCGCGCCGATGGTCGCATTGATGAAGCCGATGACAAGCGCCGCGATCAGTGCGGCCCTGATCCCGCTGACAGAAATTCCGTGTACAAGTTGCGACACGATCCATACTGCCAGCGCACTTAGAATCCAGTTCAAGAGCAGCCGCATGTGCTCTCCTGTAGTATCTTGCTGCTGCAACTCACACCGGGAACTATACCAAGGAATCGACCTCGTGTCCCCAGGTCACAGCGTTTACAAATAATTAACCGGACTGCCTCCGCCTGCGGTCTGCGCTGCGGTACACTACACAATTCCGATTTGTGCGAAGGAGAAACTCAATATGTCCGAACCCGCTTTGAGCGGCGCTGAATTTAAAAAGCAACTGCAGCAGGGAATTCCAAAGATGGGATTGTTCATCAACTCCCACAGTCCCACCGTCGTAGAACAACTCGCGTACAGCGGCTACGACTGGTTGCTCGTTGATACCCAGCATGGCCCGATGCAGAACGAAAAACTTTCCGCGATGCTGAGCGGGATCGCGAACGGTGGGGCCAAATCGCTGGTCCGCGTCGGCGCATATAATGACCGGCCCGGCATTCAGCAGGCGCTCGATCTTGGCGCCGATGGCGTCCTGATTCCCTACATCAATACCGCCGAAGAAGCCTGCCAGGCGGTCAGTTGCACGAAATACCCCACGGTGGGCACGCGCTCGGTTTATTTTCCGCAGCGCAGTATGAACAAAGCTGGACTGCTCGGCTACGCCGGCAATTTCAACAATAACGGCATCGTCGCCCTGCAGGTGGAAACCGCTTCCTGCATCGAGCACATGGCGGAGATTGCGGCCGTTCCCGGTGTCGACATTCTTTTCCTAGGGCAAAACGATCTTTGCATGTCGATGGGTCTCTACAACAAATACGAGTTTCCTCACATGTACACATCGCCCGAACTCGACGCTGCCACCAGGAAGCTGGTCGAGGAAGCACACAAGAATAAAGTGATCCTCGGATTGTTCTTATTCGGTACGGCTCGCGTCGGCGAATTTCTCGACAAAGGATTCACCTTCATCAGCGTGGGCAACGATCTGCATCACGTCCTCACGCAGACCGGCGCTTACGTCAATGACATGGAGAAAGTCTCGCAGGAAAAAGGCAAGCCCTGGAAACGCCGTCCGACCGCGCTGTTCTAAATTTTGAGTTGTGTGAATCGGACACTCTTGTCCGACAGAGCGTGCGGATTAAGGGCTGCAGCGGATTTTCCTGGGTGAATTGCCGGTTCATGAGTCTTCTGTTAACCATAATCGAAACTCGCGTTCTGGGCGCGTTGATCGAAAAGGACATCACCACTCCTGACTATTATCCTTTGTCGCTCAACGCGCTGGTGAACGCTTGTAATCAGAAGAACAACCGCGACCCCGTGATGACGCTCGATGAAGCGGCGGTCAGCGACGCGCTTTCCACTCTGCAGGAAAAACGTCTCGCTGGTCCGGCCGGCGGCGCCGACAGCCGGGTCAGCAAGTACGAGCACCGTCTGCAGGAAGTTTTTAATTTCGATCGCCGTGAGATTGCTGTTCTATGCGTTCTTCTTCTTCGCGGTGCGCAAACTCCCGGAGAACTACGCAGCCGCACTGACCGCATGTACCGCTTCGAGGCCCTCGACGATGTTGTCTCCACACTCGATCGTCTGGCACAGCGCGAACCCGCACTGGTAGCCGTTCTACCGCGACAACCCGGCACGAAAGAGTCGCGCTACATGCATCTTTTCGCGGGCGATGCGGCGCCGGCAGATTTGCAATCTCCGCGTGCCGTAAGCGCACCTTTGGGAGATGGCGACCGCCTCGCCCACCTCGAACACGAAGTTCTGGAATTAAGAAAAGAAGTTGCCGAAATCCACGAGCAACTCGCGGCCTTCCGCAAGCAGTTCGAATAAACGTCAGAAATGATTGGGAACTATACTAGTTTCCAATGCAGCTTACGGATAAAGAACGCGAGATCACCAAGAGTGTTATCTCGACATACCTACTTGCGCGGCAGGCAAGTTCAGAAGTAAGCCTTTATCGAAGGTATGAAAACCCGACAGCTATCGAGCGGCTTGTAAGACTCAAAATCTTGCGGACTTGGGATAATCCGCCGGTCTATCTACCGACGATACTTGCATTCGAGAATTGCGGTGAATCGAATTTCTTACAATCCGCGAAAATCGCGTTTGATCTGGTTGTACGTGGTGTTCAGGCGTTGTTTCGGAGAGATTGGGACCCTAATCTTTCCTACAGCCCGAGGGAATTGTTAGATGCCGTGGATTCCAGCCCGTTTCCACCGATGCAAAATCAAATAAATCTCGGGTTATTTCTTGCTCAATATTTCGGTCAAAATATCTTAGGAGGATGGACCGGGGGCTCTCAGCATACCGAAATATCGACTTTTCAAATCAGCCGCTATGCCATCGAGATCAAGGATCCTGATCGGCTCTGGGCTGATCATGTTCGTGACAACAGCTTCGACATGGTGGAACCCACAAAACCGTTCAGTTTTAAGGAGATTAGTTCGCTGAAACCAGAATCCAGAGAAGTGTTTGTCGTACATGGTCACGACCGAGAAATAAAGGAAGCGGTTGCCCGTTTTCTCGAAAAACTTGACCTGACGCCGATCATCCTTCATGAACAGGCAAACAAGGGCAGAACGATCATCGAGAAGTTTGAGGCCCATTCAGATGTGGCGTTTGCTGTCGTTCTATTAACCCCGGATGATGTCGGAAGAGCCTCGCAAACGAAAGCTCCAAAAGCTCCGTTGACGCCGAGGGCAAGGCAAAATGTAATTCTCGAACTGGGCTTTTTCCTAGGGAAACTTGGTCGAGCGCGAGTTTGTGCCTTGTACAAAGGCAATGTGGAGATTCCGTCGGATGTAGACGGTGTCATCTACGTCCCCTATGACGACCATGGCGCTTGGAGAATGGCACTCGCAAAGGAGCTCAAAGAATCTGGTCTCGCGGTTGATATGAACAAAATTCGTTGACTTGGCTTTTCTTCGCAAGTGGGCCGGATCAACCTGAGGCCCGAAACTTTTCGTTTGATTTCACTACCCTGGAAAGTAGATACTTTCCTCATAATCTCGGACTAGTGTAGCTTCATAACCATTGCCGCGCCACGAAGGG
The DNA here is from genome assembly GCA_963771965.1 of uncultured Acidobacteriaceae bacterium. Taxonomy (GTDB): domain Bacteria; phylum Acidobacteriota; class Terriglobia; order Terriglobales; family Acidobacteriaceae; genus Sulfotelmatobacter. The sequence continues at coordinate 936,774 of CAVYVM010000008.1, read as the reverse complement.
GGCCTTCATGCAACGCCGCGAATTCCTCATTCGCTCGGCCACCGGCCTTGGCGTCGCCTGGCTTACCTCGAAAGACGTGCTGGCCGCGCTTGCTACCCAATCTCCGCTGAAAAAATTCTCCGCCACCGACACGGTCACACTGGGCAGCACCGGCATCAAGACCAGCCGTCTGGCGATGGGCACCGGCACGGTTGGTTCCGGTCATCATTCGAACCAGACTGCGCTGGGCGTTAAAGGGCTCTCCGATCTTTTGCTGAATGGTTACGATCAGGGTTTGCGCTTCTTCGACTCGGCGGATTCTTACGGGAGCCATGAACATGTGGCTGCGGCGCTCAAGCACGTGCCTCGCGACAAAGTGACAGTGCTCAGCAAGACGTGGGCGCGTGACCCCGCAACCGCGCGCGCCGATCTTGACCGCTTCCGGAAAGAACTTGGAGTCGATTACCTTGACGTCTGCCTGATGCATTGCCTCACCGAAGCCGACTGGACCGAACGCTACAAAGGCGTGATGGACGTGCTCTCCGAGGCGAAGCAGAAGGGAATCATTCGAGCGCACGGCTGTTCGTGTCACAGCATCGAAGCGCTGCGCGCCGCCGCGAAGTCTCCCTGGGTGGAAGTCGATTTCGCCCGCATCAACCCTATCGGCTCGCACATGGATGCCGACCCTGCGACAGTGGTCAGCGTCCTGCGCGAAATGAAAGCTGTGGGAAAGGCCGTGGTCGGGATGAAGATTCTTGGCCAGGGCGATCTTGCCTCGCGGCAGGATGAAGCCATCAAGTACGCTTTGTCCCTGGAAGTTCTAGACGCTTTCACGATCGGCGCGGAAAGCAAGGCGCAACAGGAAGATCTGATTCGGCGGATCGCCAGCGCGTAATCTCATGCAGCGGACTCAATGAACGTCAAGGTTCTGCCACTCGTCCAAGCGTGTCCCGCAGCCCACACGGTGTCCGCCGCGCCACGACCAATCGGTTCCTAGCATGTCCTAACCCCCGTAAAATCAATGTCCACCCGCTTGGCTAAGTCCGTGCATTCTCACCAGTGCTGCTCAGGCAGCAGGAGGTGACCAACCATGAACCGCATCAACCTATTTCGTACCCCGTCGTTTCACAACACCGCAGAAACTCTGGATTCCGTTTCGTGCGCCAAGACCCACTTAGCTAAAAGTAATTTCGACACAACCGGCGCGCTGATCTTTGCCGCGCTTCTGATCGCCTGTTCCCTCACCGTCGGATGCTCCAGTGATCAACCGAAACCCATCAGCTCCGCAAGCCCAGCTCCAATCACGCAGTCTGCCTCGCCAGCCGTAACCACGCCCGCTCCGGCGCCGATGCCAGTGCAGCAAGCGGCGGTGAAGCCCGCGCGCAAGAAGGTTGTTCGCAAAGCGCCTGCCACTTTAACCTATGCCGACAAAACGTCTGGAGTTTCGTTCAAATACCCGCGTAAGTACGCGCTCAAGACCGGCGACGCAGCCAGCGAACTGGTTGCATCCGGCCCCGTTCCCATGGACTTCACGCAGCCCGGCGGCATGGCCCTTGCGGCGGTTGCGCTTCCCGACAGCGTCTATCCCAACAGCGACCTGGCTTCGGCTTTCTTCAATGTCAGCGTGAACAAGAATGTGACCGAAGAGCAATGCGGAGAGTTCTCCGTCCCGCAGCCGAACCCCGCGGCCCCAACTGACCCAGCCATTCAAGCCACGGCACAGGTTCCGACGCCGCCTATCTCCGGACAGCCAATGTCTAAGTTGATGATTGGCGATCTGGAGTTGCAGTCCACGGAAAACAAGGCCAGCGGTGAAAGCGGCAGCGGAACTCGCGAGGCAACGTCGAAGTATTACCACGTCTTTCAGCGTGGCGCCTGCTATGAATTTGCTCTGCAGGTCGCGACCAATAACCCCAAGGCCGAGACCAGCAGCGAGACGACAACTGCGACTGAAACTTCAACTAAGCATATCGACCGCGAAGAAGTCTTCAAGCGGCTGGAAAAGATATTGGCTACGGTGAAAATCAATCCAGTCGTCGTGCCTGAAGTTAACACCGAGGTGAAAGCGAACGTGCAACCCGCGCCAGCGCAGGAAACGCCGGCTCAGTAAATGTCATCAATGCAAGTTAAACCGCGCGCCGGTTTGTGATTTAGACCGGCGCGTTTTCTTTTCTAGGCCCCAGCGAGCAACTCCACACCGAGCGTCGCCAGCGCGATGTCTTCCGCTGACGACAGACCGCTGACCGCGACTGCGCCGACCACTTCGCCATTCTTCCACACCGGAATCCCGCCACCCCATCCGACATAGTTTGGGTCGCCGAAGTAGGCGATGTCGTGACCTTTCTCTGGATGCTTAACCTTCTCGCCGATGTCTTTGGTCGGCTTGCGCTCGCGGGCGGCCGTCCACGCTTTGTTCATCGCGATTCGGATGGACGAAACGGGCGCGCCGTCCATGCGCACGAAACAAATTAGGTTGCCGTGGGAATCGGCAACGGCAACGGATGCAGCCTTCTGCATCACGGAGGCTCTTTCAACAATAATATCGACGGCTCGCTTCGCTTCGGAGTAGTCGAGGGTTTGAAGGGTTCGCATGAGAAGAGATTAGCAGATGACTGAAAGGCTGAAAGTTCGGCAGGGTTAACACAAGAAATCCAGCACCACTAGAGAAATCGACGTAAAAAAGGCATGGGCAGGAAAGTTTACTTTCCCGCCCATTGAAGTTTCTAGATCAAGCTAGAAAATGAACTTCAGTCCGAACTGTGCGATACGGAAGGTGCTGTTAACCGTATTCGTGACCACGCCGAAGGTCGAACTGGTTACGGTGGAGTTCGGCGGCCCGAACTGAGGATGGTTGAACAGATCGAAGAACTCGGCTCGGAACTCGACGTTCAACCGTTCCATAATCGTCGTCCGCTTGAACACCGCAAAGTCGAAATTCACGACGCCCTGTTGCCGCAGCGTAGCATCGACGCGAGGTTCATTACCGAAGGTCCAGGGATTGATCGGGGTTGCGACGGTGGGGTTATTCCCACTCGGCGCCGTAAAGCAGGAGGTGTTGAACCACTCCGAAACTCTACGGAGGGCGCTTCCGCCTACGTTCTTATCGCAGCCGCCGACGTAGTCAGGTCGGAGAGTGCCGATCCCAAGACCCGCCTGCGAGAGTGCATCGCCGCCGCCCCAGCTGATCTTCACGGGGAAGCCGCGCTGCAGAGTAGTGATGCCATCCAGGCCCCAGCCGGAGACCACGGCGTTGCCGAAGCCGCTCATGCCGGAGAGGAATTTCTTGCCGTGGCCGAAGGGAAGATCAACCACGTAGCTGGCAACGAGCCGCTGCGGAATATCTTGCGATGAGAGAGAGCGCTCGCCCTTCAGGTTGTTCCAGTCCTGAACGGCTCCTACGCCTCCCGTGGTTCCACCTTCCAGCCACGACGTAAGCGTGTCGGTGTTGGACATCAGTTTGGAGTTGGTGTAGGAAACCAGCATGGTGCCGCCGCCCTGGAAGCGGCGGGTTACCGTAGCCTGCAAGGCGTTGTAGTTGCTGCCGCAACAGCCGAAGCCGTTCAGGTTCAGGCCAGCATACTGCGCGTATGGGCGATCCAACTGGCCCGGAATCAGAACGCCAGGCCCAAGGCCGCCTGGAAGGTTTTGGCTAAAGGGATAACAGTTGTTGGTAACGGCGTTTTGGCCGGCGGTGCAAAGCCCGGTCCCGGTGATAGGCTGAGCGATAGCGACAGCGGTCGGCCCTCCAGAAGCATATTGGCTTGCTGCTTGGGCGATGAAGCTATCAGCAATCTGGTTGATGTTGGTGTTGGACTGCTCCAGATGCACGCCGTGCGACCCAGCGTAAGCCACATCAGCGAAGAATCCCGCAGGCAGTTGCCGCTGGATGTCCAGATTGTATTGTTCCAGGTATCCGTACTTCTGGACGGTGTAGCCAGTTGCCGAGAAATTGTTCTGAGTCAAAATGTACTGGGAGACATTCGGCTGGGGATTGCGCCCCGGCACGGGCGTAAGATTGTTAGCACCTGACGTGGGCAGCCCAGTCGTCGGGGAATACTGCCCTTGATTGAACGGGCCAGCCCCGTCGCAGGTGAGAACGCCGTTTGCGGTCAAGGCGCAAGTGTTAGCGTTAAGGCTTGCGGCCGGAATTACGCCGTGGTCGTTACTGGAAAAGAAGTTCGACGTGGCGCTGCTGACTGGATCGACGTAGGGATTGGCGTTGAACGACACATAATTCGGAATGAAGAAAATTCCGTAGCCGCCGCGAATAACCGTCTTGGAGTCGACCGAGTAGGCGAAGCCAAGCCGAGGCAGGAATTCCTTCTTTGAAAGAGGCAGGTTGTTCCGGCTGGAGTTGACGCCGGTCTTAACCAGGAAAAGATCGCCCGGGCAGGAACTTCCCGCTGTGCCGTCGCAACCTGTGACGGATGCGTTCGTTGCCGCGGGGTTGAAGTAAGTCATCTTGTCGTAGCGCTCCGACCATGGACCCTGCAGCTCGTAACGCGCGCCGATGTTTAGGGTCAACTTCGGAGTTGCGTGCCAGGTATCGCCAAAGTAGAACGCACGATACGTTTGCTTACCCGAAATCGGGCCGGAGATAACCAGCGAACCGCTGGTCTGGTTGCCGAAAGCAGCGCCCTGACCGTTGCCGTAACCGAGGAGGAAGTCGGCGAAATCTTCGCCGTTACCCGCGCCAGCGCCCTGCACGTTGCCAGCGCCGACAACGCCGGGTGTAGCTGATGTCCACGATCCTCCGAAGGAGATCAGGCCGCCTCCGGTGTTGGTCTGCAGGTAGTTGTCGTAACCTTCTTCGAGCTGCATGCCCCAAACGTAGGTGTGGTGACCGCGGATCATGGTGACCTGTGGAGAAATGTTGAACTGTGTATTGAAGTCACCGATGGCGCTTTGCCCTTGACTGCAACCGACCAAGGAATCGTTCTGCCCGAAACAGGGGGTCAGAGGGGTACGCTCCTCGTTTGGTACCAGAGCGTTGTAAGCGCTGGGCCAGCCCTCCTGCGACACGTCAAAGCCGCTGTTGATGGGGTCGCGGAGGTAAATGAAGCGGCTGATGCTGGCGCCTAAGTTGAAGATAGTATTCGAATTGATCGCGTAGTTGTAACCGAGAGCGACGCTCTTGCTCTTGGTATTCTCAGCGCAACGGTCTTTGCAAAGGCCGGTGCCGAAGGGATCCTGAGCCAGACTCAGCAGCTTCCAATAAGTGAAGCGTCCAAAAAGCGTTTGCTTGCTGTTGATGGTCTGGTCAACGCGGGCCACGTATTCATCCGTATCGCCGCCCGTGCTGGCGTCCTTCAGGAAGTTGAGGACCGTTCCACCAGTGGTGGGGTTGGCGATCAGCTTATTCAAGAGATAGGCGGAGGTTGGATTGATTGCCGCCGAAATATTGTTGTGCGCGAACGGAACACGGTTGCCGACCGTGACCACGCTCCCGACCTTGCTGTAGGTTGTGAAATCAATGGGGTTGTAGAGTTGATGGACAGGTGCGCCATTTACTTTATCATCGCAAACGGGCGTCGTTGATCCGTTCGGGTCAGGCGTGGTGAAAGTTCCAGTAGTGCAAAGGTCGGAGAAATCTCCGCCGCGCTCCGCAACGGTGGGAACGGTCGTGTTAAACGGGGTTCCCGTCCGAAGCCGGAATCCTTCGTAACTGCCGAAGACGAACGTCCGGTTCTTGATGATTGCGCCACCCCCTGCAGCTCCAAATTGGTTCTGCGTGAAGGGAACCGGCTTATTCGCCAAGCCGCCGCTGACTTCTGACTGCTTATTGAAGAACTCGTTGGCATTCAAAACCTTGTTGCGCAGGTATTCGTAACCTTCACCGTGCCAGGTGTTCGTCCCGGATTTGGTACTCATGTTGATGACGCCGCCGGCAAACTTGCCCCACTCGGGTCCGAGGTTGTTGTCCTGAACCTTGAACTCTGAAATCGAGTCCTGAGTCGGAACCAGGAATGGCAAGTTGATGTAGCCGATGTTCAGGGGTTGACCATCGAGGTACTCTGCGCCTTCATTGGCGAACGCGCCGCCGATCTGATAGTTGGCGAAGTCGAAGGGATTCTTACCTACTACGTTACCTTCAGTGCTGCCCTGAGGAATCACGGACGGGGTGATCGTTGTCAGATTAAAGATGTTTCGACCGTTGAGCGGAAGTTCATTGGCTTCGCGCTGATCAACCACCGTGCCGAGCGAGGAGGTCTCCGCTTGCAGCAACGGTGTGGCCGAGGTCACTTCAACCACCTGGCTCACCTCGCCGACTTGCAGCGCGGCATCAACGCGCGTGCTCTGCTGCACGTCGACCGTGATGGCGGTTTGGGTGAAGTGCTTGAAGCCCTGCTTCTCCACGTCAACCCGGTACTGGCCCGGGAAGAGGTTCACGAAAGTGTACAGCCCGTCGGCGCCGCTGGATTGCGTGCGCTTTTCCTGCGTGCCCAGATTGGTCAAGGTCACCGTGGCGTCGGTGATGGAGGCTCCGGAAGTATCCGTGACCGAACCTGCAATCGAACCGTAGGTGCTCTGGCTGTAGAGGGAGACGGAGGCAGAAACGATCATGCCCAAGGTGACAAGCAGGCTCCAAAATATGCGTCTTGGCATACGTGTGACTCTTTCGCGTAGCAGAAATTTCCCGAAAAATCCCCAAACATCGGTGGCGGGGATTCTCGATTACATGAGTGACCGTTGTCAAGCGCAAAATGAACGATTCCCCTTTTGAATAATCGTTAACCCTGCTCGATTGGTGGTATGCTTCCCACCGCATGACCACGACGATGATGGACATCGCGAGAGACCTCGACGTCTCGGTGGTTACGGTATCGAAGGTCTTACGTAACCAGGGCAGGATCAGCGACGCCACGCGTAAACGGGTACTTCAGCGTGCCAAGCAATTGAACTATCAGATGAATTGGGTCGCCCGCAGCCTGGTAACGCGGCGCACCTACACGATCGGCCTGCTGCTGCCCGAATTCGGACATCCTTTTTTTGCGGAGATTGCGCGAGCCGTGGCGCAAACGGTCCGGAACCACGGCTATCATGTGATTGTTTCCTGTTTTGAGGAAGATCCCGATTTGGAAGTGACGGAAGCCGATTCGCTGTTGGCTCGACGCGTCGATGGCCTGATCATAGCTTCGTCGCAGTTGCCGCAGCAGCTTGCTCTGTTCAAACGGGTTCAACAGCAGAAAGTTCCCTTTGTTCTGATTGACCGCCCGATTACTGGTCTGCGGGCGTGCTTCGTGGGGGTCGATAACCGTGCGCTCGGAAAATTGGCAACGGAACACCTGATCGCGCAAGGTTGCAGCCGGATTGCTCACCTGCGCGGTCCCGAAGTGGGAATTGCGATCGAGCGCATGGAGGGATATCGCCGTGCTCTCGCCAAGCACGGCCTTGCTCCAAATCCTCATTGCATTGTTGACGGCGGCCATGGAGAGGAAACGGGATACAAAGGGATGCAACAATTGCTCCAGGTGCGCCCTTTGATCGATGGCGTTTTCTGTTACAACGACCCGGTGGCGATTGGCGCAATGCGGGCGATTATGGAGGCTGGCCTCAAGATGCCGGACGATATTTCTGTGATCGGCGCCGGTAACGTTCACTATTCTGACGTTTTGACCGTTCCTCTGACCACGGTCGATCAGGGAACCTGCCGCATGGGTGTGCTCGCAGCGGAACTCCTGCTGGCCAGAATCGGGTCGAAACGACCGATTCGGCCAAAAACGATACTGATCCCGCCCCGGCTCCTGGAGCGCGAGTCGACTCGACGGCGACGGTAAGACTCAGCTCCGATGGAGTGCAACGAACGCCGCGAACGCGATATGCTGGGCCACTGAAGGAAGCTAGGAAGCTTAAGTTGCGGAACATTCTGCTGCGCGTGTCATGTCTTCTAATCTTGGCGTTATTAGCTGCTGCGGTTTCGGCACCAGTCTTCGAGGTAAAGGCGCCGCGTGGCTTGGATTTCACGCTGCAGAATTCTCCGACTGCACAAAAGTATCTGATTGAAACCATGCCGGGCGGAGTGGCTCTGCTCGACTACAACAACGATGGATTGCTGGACATATTCCTGGTGAACGGCGGCCGCATCGAGAATCCCATGCACGCTCCCGACAATTTCGATCGGCATGATCCGCGCTATTGGAACCGGCTCTACCGGCAAAATAAGGATGGCAGCTTCACCGACGTGACCGAACAAGCCGGTCTCTCCAACGCTGGAGATGGAAACTACGGCATGGGTGTTGCCGTCGGCGACTATGACAACGACGGTTATCCCGATCTCTTCGTGACCAGTTATGGAAAAAATATCCTCTATCACAACAATGGAGACGGCACATTTACCGATGTGACTGCCAAGGCGGGAGTCGCGGGTGGGGGCTGGTCAGTTTCAGCGGGATTTTTCGACTATGACAACGACGGCAAGCTCGATCTGTTCGTTACCCGTTACATGGAGTGGGACACTCAGCACAGCAAAGATTGTGGCGGCAACTTTCACACCTATTGTCCGCCGGGAGAATTTCCCCGCACCACCAACATTCTCTACCACAACCGCGGAGACGGAACGTTTGAAGATGTAAGCGAGCGGTCGGGGATTGCTGCGAAAAAAGGCCACGGTCTCGGAGTGGCGTTTGCGGACTACGACGGAGACGGATTTACTGACATTTATGTAGCGAACGACGGCATGCAGCAGTATTTGTTTCACAACAACGGCAATGGCACATTTACCGAGGTTGGTCTGCAGTCCGGTGCGGCGCTCAACCTGGATGGAGGGCCATTGTCCGGTATGGGAGTTGTGTTTCAAGACTACGATAACGACGGCAAGCCCGATGTGTTCGTCACCACGCTGCCGCGGCAGACCTACGCCGTCTTTCATAATGATGGGAACGGTTCGTTCAGTGACCGCGGCTTGCAAACCGGAGTAGCCATGCTCTCGGGCGTAACCTCAGGTTGGGGCGTCGGCCTCGAGGACTTCGACAACGATGGGCAGAAAGATTTGTTCATCACGCAGGGGCACGTGCTCGACAACGTGGAAACCATCGATCCTTCTCTGCACTACCTCGAGCCAACATTGCTGGCGATGAATCGTGGCAGCCGCTTCGAGCGAGTTGATCCGGGCATCGACGCGCTGGTTGCGGGGCGCGGCGCGGCATTCGGCGATCTCAATAATGATGGCTGGATCGATGTGGTGACCACAGTCCTCGCCGCGCATCCTCAGGTCTTTCTCAATCGTGGCACGACTAATCACGGGGAGGGCTCGCATTGGTTGACGATCACGCTACGCGGTACGCGCAGTAACCGCGATGGCCTGGGAGCGCGCGTGCAGGTGAACGGACAGACGCGCTTCGCGACCACCGCCGGAAGTTACGAATCCGCGAGCGACAAACGTGTTCACTTTGGCCTCAGCAAAGCCGAGAAGGCCCAGGTCGACATCAAGTGGCCCTCCGGTATTCGTCAGATACTGAACGATGTTCACGCCGACCAGTTTCTCGAAGTGCGTGAACCGGAGAAGCCGTGATCCGCGCAATTTTACTCACGTATCTGGCTGCGCAGATTGCGTTGCCGCAGGCCGCCGAGCACATGCAGGCGGGAATCGCCGCAGAGAAACAGCGGCAATTTGACGTTGCTGTCAAAGAATTCAAGAAAGCCACGGAACTTGAGCCGTCGTTCGCTGATGGTTTTGTAAGCCTTGGCCAGGCCTACATGGAAAATAGCGACTACACCTCCGCCGCTGCGCCGCTTAAGCACGCGCTGGAGCTGAGTCCAGAATTGCCGCAGGCTCACCAGTTGTTGGGTTATGTGCTGCTCTCGCAAGGTTACGCGGCGGAAGCGATCCCACACCTCGAACGCTCGTCCGATAAAACGGCGCTGGGGATTGCGGAGATTCAGACCGGGCAACTCACCGAGGCGATTGCAAACCTGCAAGCGGCCCTGGCCGCGCATCCCAACGATCAGGACCTTCTTTACTATCTTGGGCGCGCGAGTGGATTGCTCTCGAAACAATCGATCGAGACTTTGCTGGCCGCTTATCCTGACTCCGCGCGCGCGCATCAGGCGATGGCAGAGAACTATTTTGTGCTGAGGCGTATGCCGGAGGCAGAAAAAGAATATCGCGAAGCTATACGGTTGCGGCCCGGCCTGCCCGAAGTTCACCTTGCGCTGGGCGAGGTCTATGCCGGTGCCTCGCAATGGGCTAAAGGGGAAGAAGAGTTTCGGTTGCAAACCAAGCTGCAGCCGGGTAACGCCGAAGCTGCCTACCGCCTGGGAGTGGCGTTGCTCGAACAAGGCAAAGCTAAAGAAGCGCGGACCGAACTGGTGCGCGCCGACCATCTGATGCCGGAGATGCCGGAGACACTTTATTCGCTTGGGAAAGCGGCTTCGTTAGAAGGTGACACAGCTGCCGCCGAGAAGGCCTGGACCAAGTTGCTGACCATCGAGCAGCAAAGTTCACTCGCTGCGCAGGCACACTTCGGACTTGCGGGTCTCTACCGCAAACAGGGAAAGACCGCCGAAGCGCAGCATGAAATGCAGGAGTTCGAACGTTTGAAAGGTAGTTCGAACCAGCCGCCAGCGTCCAACAAGTAGTTACAGCATTCGCATTTACGGCATTCATCACTTAGATAGGAGCTTCGACATGGGAACGATCCGCCCTGGATCCCTTCGCACGCTGGCATCGGCTGTATTTTGTCTTCTCGGGTTCATGTTGTTCTCTTCCTTCACAGCGTTGCCTCTGGAAGCTGCTGAGCCTTCCTCCCGCAATCTGGATTCGGGTTGGCAATTTCGCGCGATGGCAAACGCGGATCAATCCGATGTGAAGGAATGGCATCCAGCGCAGGTTCCCGGCGTCGTTCAAACCGATCTCTTCACGAACAAACTCATTCCCAATCCTTTCGACAGAGATAACGAATTTCACTTGCAATGGGTCGGTCTCGCTGACTGGGAATACCAAACCACGTTTCAAGTCGACGCTGCCGCGCTTGCCCACGAGCACGTCGACCTGGTCTTTGAGGGGTTGGATACTTTTGCAGATGTATATCTGAATGAGCAGTCGATTCTTCACACCGACAACATGTTTCGCCGATGGCGAGTCTCCGCAAAAGCGACACTGAAGCTTGGTTCCAATACGCTACGTATCGTATTTCATTCCGCCGTTGAGAAGATGATTCCTTACGCCAAGTCGCTACCGTACATTCTGCCTTCGATCTCGACTCATAATTACGGCAACGAAGAAAATATCGCGACGGCTCCCTACACGCGAAAGGCTCCCTACAACTACGGCTGGGATTGGGGGCCGCGCTACATGACAGAAGGCATTTGGCAGCCCATCCGCCTCGAAACCTGGGATGCGTTGCGCATTGAAAATTTTCACATTCACCAGCAGCGCATTACTTCTGACCTGGCAAATATTACGGCCGAGGTCGAGATCGAAGCCAGCAAGCCGACAACCGCTACGCTCACACTCGCTCACGATGAAATGTCCGGATCACAAACATCGGATGGAACGCAGACTCTCCAGCTCAACGCCGGCATCAATCACGTGTCAGTCCCTATTCGCATTGCCGCGCCAAAGCTTTGGTACCCGGCCGGTTATGGCGCTCAAAGCCGCTATCGCTTTTCTGCCGCGATCGGCATCGGCCGCGATGCCGCAGCCCACGCCGAAATAAAAACTGGTCTCCGTTCCGTGGAACTGCGCCGCGCCACCGACGAATGGGGCAAGAGTTTCGAGTTCGTGGTCAATGGAATTTCTGTCTTCGCCAAAGGTGCGGATGTTATTCCCTTCGATAGTTTTCCCAACCGTGTGACTCCGGAGATTCATCGCAACATTCTGCACGCTGCTCGCGATGCGCACATGAATATGGTTCGCGAGTGGGGTGGCGGTTACTACGAGTCCGACGATTTCTTCGACACCTGCGACGAGCTCGGCATCATGGTCTGGCAGGAATTCATGTTCGGCGGCGACATGGTTCCCGGCGACGTTGCCTTTCAGGAAAACGTGCGGCAAGAGGCAGTCGGTCAGATCAAGCGCCTGCGCGACCATCCCAGCATCGTCGTGTGGTGCGGAAACAATGAAGTTGAAACTGGATGGTGGCACTGGGGCGATCGCCAGGAATTTAAGGCGTCCATTTCGCCGGATACGCGCGACCGCATCTGGCAGGATTATGTAATTCTCTTCAGCGACATCCTCAGGAGTGCGGTCACGCAATACGCCGATCCGGTGCCTTACACGCCGAGTTCTCCCAGCGCGAACTTCGAGGAAATTCCCGATAATCAGCACAACGGCGACATGCACTACTGGCAAGTCTGGCACGCGCAAGCACCGTCTTCCGATTATACCTTGCAATTTCCGCGCTTCATGTCGGAATACGGATTTCAATCCTTCCCTGAGATGCGCACCATCGCAACGTTTGCCAAGCCATCCGATTACGACATTCGTTCGACCGTCATGCAGGCGCACCAAAAAAATAAGGGAGGAAACGAACGCATCCTTACGTATATGCTGCGCGAATACCATGAGCCGAAGGACTTCGCTTCGTTCGTTTATCTCAGCCAGGTGCAGCAGGCGGAGATCATCAAGATCGGAGCCGAACACCTGCGCCGGCAGAGGCCGCGAACCATGGGTTCTCTGTACTGGCAGTTGAATGACTGCTGGCCGGTCGCATCATGGGCCAGCATCGATTACTACGGGCGCTGGAAGGCTCTACATTATTACGCGCGCAGATTCTACGACGACGTGTTGATCTCGCCTTTCCTGCACGATGACAAAGTGGACGTGTACGTGGTCTCGGACAAGCTTCAGCCGCTTTCCGCGACGATTCATATGCGGCTGCTGGACTTTTCTGGAACCACTCTGCTTGAGCAAACCAAAGAGGTACAAGTCCCCGCACAATCGAACGCGATCTATTTCAGTGTCGATAAGTCCGCGCTTGCGGCCAAGGGAGACCTTCGCAAAAGTTTTCTTGTGTTCGACCTGGAAATGGGCGGGAAGCGGGTATCCCGCAACCTTATCTTTTTTGATCGAACGCAGAACCTGGAACTGCCAGTCATGCCGAAGATTGAAACGAGCGTGAGCAAGAGCGGCGATGCGTACACCATTACCCTGCAATCTGCAAAGCTGGCTCGCAGTGTCTATTTTTCTTTCAGCGATCTCGACGTGCAAGCCTCCGACAACTATTTCGATCTGCTTCCCGGAGAAACCGCAACGATCACTCTGAAATCGGCGGCGACGCTGGATCAAATCAAAAGCGGGCTGAGAGTCATATCGCTAACGGACGCTTTCGCCTCAAATTGAGGCTACGGTATAATCATGCAATCGTAGGCGCGTAGCTCAGTTGGTTAGAGCGCTACCTTGACACGGTAGAGGTCAGGAGTTCGAGTCTCCTCGTGCCTACCATTCTTTCTCTGCGTAGTTGTTTCCACGATACGAGAAATCAGGCTGGGTTAAGCGACGCTCTTCATGTTGCATCGTCTCTCTGCCTGCTGTGTCACTATGGGGAATCCCGCCCAGTCGATTGAAATCGGTGCCCGGCGCTTTATTAATATGCCTTGACAAGTATATAACTTTCGGGTTATATAAAAAGGAATGGAATCTGTCTTCGAAATCATTGCGGAGCCGAACCGCCGGGCGATACTCGGCCTCCTGGTCTCGTCCCAACAGTCAGTGGGGGAGATCGAGCGCCGACTTCGTATGTCGCAGCCGGCCGTGTCAAAGCACCTGCGCGTGCTGCGCGACGCCGGTTTCGTAGAATCGACGGTGGACGCACAGCGACGACTCTACCGGCTGAAACCTGAACCATTTGAGGAGCTGGATGCGTGGCTGGCCCGGTTTCGCCGGTTTTGGTCCGCTCATGTGGACGCTCTCGAACGCCACCTCGATCGAATGGATCACGACCGCATGGATTCCACGCCAACGAAAAGCGCAACAACGAAAAGGAAAACCAAGGAGAAGACGACGCGGCCCAAACCGCGAACGTAACATAAGGAGAAACGAAATGAAAATCAAACTGACAAGCGTATACGTGAACGACCAAGCCAAGGCCCTGCATTTCTATACCGAGGTACTGGGCTTTGCCAAGAAGTCCGATTTCAGTAATGGCCCCTATCGCTGGCTGACCGTGGCGTCGCCCGAGGAGCCGGACGGCACTGAGCTACAGCTCGCACTGAACAACAATCCTGCGGCCAAAGCGTACCAGCAGGCGATCTTTCAGCAGAAACAGCCCGCAGCCAATTTTATTACCGACGACGTCAAGGGTGACTACGAGCGGATCAAGTCTCGCGGCGCCGAGTTCACCATGCCACCCACCGACGTGACCGGCTCGACCATCGCGATGCTGAACGACACTTGCGGTAACCTGATTCAGCTCACCCAGCTTGCACGCTGGTAAAGCGATGCCCGGAGGAAGCAAGATGACCGATCTCGCGCAGTACACACCGGGTCCGGCCAGCGGGGCGCGGATACAGAAGGAACGAGGACAAAACGGCGAAGAGAAGTGGACGCTCGTTCTCGTGCGGGAACTGCGCCACGCGCCGGAAAAAGTCTGGCAGGCGATTACGGACCCGGCGCATCTGCGCGAGTGGGCTCCCTTTGAAGCCGACGGAAGCCTCGCGACGCCGGGGACCACCGTGAAGCTGACCACCGTGGGAGCGCCCGCCCCGCGCGTCACTGAAACAACCGTGACGCGAGCCGACGCTCCCAGGGCGCTTGAGTACAACTGGGGTGGCTTCGACATGCGGTGGCAACTCGAAGACTTGGGTGGCGGCACGCGCCTCACACTGTGGACCAACATCGGTCACCGCTTTATCGCAATGGGCGCAGCAGGCTGGCACATTTGTTTCGATGTTCTAGATCACCTTCTCAGCGGAACTCCCATCGGACGCCTCGTCGGCCCGGAGGCGATGAAGTTTGGCAGCTGGCAGCGGCTGCACGCCGAGTACGCCAAGCAGTTCGGTATTGAAACAGTCAACTGGCCGCCTCAGGCGGCTCAAAAACCGTAATCGAGGAGGAGGTCCCAAATGAACTGGAATAAATGGATTCGGCAGACCCACCGCTGGCTGTCCATTGCCTTTACGGTGGCCATCGTCGTCAACGGCGTGACCGTGGTACAGGGGAGGTATAGCTCTAGACTTGGCCTCATGGCGGTGTTCGTGCTCGCCCTGGAGTTCTTTACCGGTATGTACTTGTTCGTGCTGCCGTATGCGGCCAAGTGGCGCAGCGGGAGATATACCGACTGAACAGCTCAAGGAAAAGCAGGTCCCTCGTTCAAGCGATCCTCTGAATTCATTGCCTTCGCTGGGCCGGAGCCTCGAACGGGTCCGCGAAATACTGTGTTTCGTGGACGACTTTGTCATGAAGAGCGCTCCTAATTTTCCACATCCCCGCGCAACTCTCATGCTTGGCCCCCCCATCTGACTGCCATTACTCTATGGAGTGTAGCGAAATGGCTGGGTCGAGAAGAGATCCGGCCACCGGCGTTTGACCTGATCCACATAAGGAGACCTGATGACCTTGAAGCCGAAAAATACGATTTGCCTCTGGTTCGACAAGGACGCACATGATGCGGCGCGCTTCTACGCTGCGACCTTTCCAAATAGCGAAGTGACCGCTGTTCACAAAGCCCCGAGCGACTACCCGAGCGGTAAGCAAGGCGATGTGCTGACGGTGGAGTTCACGGTTCTGGGCATTCCCTGTCTCGGTCTCAACGGCGGCCCGGCGTTCAAGCACAGTGAGGCCTTTTCTTTTCAGATCGCGACGGACAATCAGGAAGAAACGGATCGCTACTGGAACGCGATCATTGGCAACGGCGGCCAGGAAAGTCAGTGCGGTTGGTGCAAGGATCGCTGGGGCCTCTCCTGGCAAATCACCCCGCGTGCGTTAACGGACGCGCTTGCCGCTGGTGGTGGCGAGGCAAAGCGCGCCTTCGAGGCAATGATGCAGATGAAAAAGATCGACGTCGCCAAGATCGAGGCAGTGCGGCGGGGATGATATGTACAGATGCCGACTGATTAGATAACGATGGTGGCCCATTCAAGCGCGGTTTTGGCTTAAGTGGCCATCTGAACTGACGATCTCGATTTCCATCCGCGTCATGCTGGGGTGCCCCATTTTCTCGCATCTTTTGCGAGAAGTGTAAGTGGCTCGCTTCAGCGGGAGCTCGCTGAAGCGTATTGCTCCACGTCTCATGCCGCCTTATTTTGAAAAGACCGGCCTACCCCTCGGTCTCACCCGGGTTGGGACCAGCTTTTAGATCTGGTTGTTTGCCGAGATCAATTGGTATAGTAACCGTCCAGTCGCCGATGCAAAAAGCACTACGCTCGATCTTTGGCTTCTGAAACATTTGTTCGTGTAACGAGCGACGCAAGAGCTTGGACAGCTCTTCACCTGTCGGGTACTTGCCTGCTATTAATTTCACGATTTGCTTTGTTGGTATCGGGCCTGGAGTTAGAATCCAAACCTCACCGCCCCTTAGCAACTGTGAAAGATAACTGAAGTCGATCACCTTGAACCCAGACACAGTCGCCCCGGTGAAATCCCAGATATTTGTGAGCAGAAATGGCACGACGACGTAGCCACCAGGTTCAAGCCTCAAGCGCTCTGCCAATTGGGAGATGCATTCCAAAGAACGCTCCAATTGCACAGCTGCTTTGCTTAGATTCTCATGAACCTTCCAGTCATCGTATGGGGTGTCCGGGTTTATTAGCACTTTGGTCTGCCCTACAAAGAGGTACCCGTCTCTGGTTGCAACGATGTCGGCATCAGTTAGAGTGCCCTCTTGCCCCTGCACAGGGACATTGACAAGCGCGGAGTATCCAGCCGCGACGAATTCGTCCGCAAGACTTCGTAATGGCTTCAGTCCCTTCGCCGCAAAATCCACACCTCCTTCGCGTATGGCAATTGTAAAGAGATTGCGCCCGAATCTCCCTGTCTCGATGAACGGGCCTGCAATGAGGCGATCCTTTGAGTTCAGCTGAATCAGAGGACGGAAAAAGGGATCTTGGTTTCGCTCCCCCGGTATCAGTGAAAACTGAGCTAGAAGAGCTTCTACCACATTCTTTTCAAAACCAAGAATTCTTATCATCCATTCTGATATACAAGATTCCGGAACAACTGGCACAGCGGTCTTCTTATAAACTGAACGCCAGACATGAGCGCACAATGCAAACTGGAGCAGGAATGACCAGCATTCCAGCAGTTGGTCAACTCGGAAGTAACTACCCTTTGTCCGTAGTTCGAAATCGAGATCAATTAGTTCCTCGACATCAGTTCGCATCACGTGCGCGTGATGTCTGCGGTACTGATCTAGGCTCTCAAAGACTTCAACCCCTTCAGGGCTGCTGAGGAAGTCGACAAAAGAGTCGGACTTCACTGAAAACTTGCGCGCAACAAGGAGAGCATCTTCTAACCGCACCGGTGAGCCCATTACTTGACCGAACGTTCGCGATCCACCTCTCAAAGCTGACCAAGTTCCCGCGTTTTCAATCTCATTTTTCAGGGCATGTAACTCAACGTGTTTTCCGGTTACTGAAAGTCTGAAATTTTTGTACGTATAGCAGTCCAGGACATGGAGTAGGAGATCTGCAATCGATGCGATACTTACAGCTTCCTCAACGTCGGCGGTTTCGAGTTGAACGTCTCCCGTGTGTCGAACTCCAACCCACGAGATCTGATTAACGATACGTACCACATAATCACAAGCATATCTGAGCGCCTTCCGTTGGTATTCCATGAACCTAAGCGCAGCAATGCTATCCGTAAATTGGGTTGCAGGTTTAAGTTGTTCACAGTTTGTTTCGTGGTCTTGTATCCATGAAAAGAGTCCGCGCAGCAGGTCTTCCGTCGACGCTTTCCAGATTCTAAGGCCAGATGATTGTTGGTCAACGATGTCTAGGAGTTCCTGCATCGTTCTCGAAACTTCCAAGTGTCGCCTGAGCTGTGCTTTCTGCTTTCCTTTCAAGGGCGCTTGTGGCAGCCACGCCTCCATGCGCTTCTCGAGATCCACAATCCAACTTAAGGACCTATTTCGAAGTACAAGCTTTTGAGTTTTCAGATACCTAAATGCTGAATTGAAATTACCTAGGAGCGCAGTTTTCAGGGCATCGGCAAATTCAGACGACTCGCGAGAAGCGGCCTCGGCGAGCTTCTCGGGTTTCCATTCATTGCCTTCCATGGCCTCCTCGATTGGCGTTGGCCCAAACTAACTCAAGTTCCGATCTTGAGAGTGCCCCTCCAAGCTTTACTTGTGCAGGGGTCTTATATTCACTTGTCACCGACTCAGTCTCACAGACATTCGTTGTCCCCCGTCCCGGTGGCCCACCCAACCACGCATTTGGCTTGAGCGGTCCAGTTCAAGCCGTCAGCCACCACCGATAGTTCGACAGCCTATTTAGGCATGGGGATCGACACGGCCTTCCCCGCGCCGCGCTCGGCAATCCAAATCGTATCTCCTACAGGTTCGACTCCGGTTGGAGTGTTGAGTCCATCCTTGATTACCGTTAGGCTTGCCTTATCGCCATTTACGGTAAGCGCGGCGATTTTGCCGTTGCCATTCTCCGCAAGGATGAGCTTACCGTTCGCTGCGCGCATGCCATCTGGGCCTTTTATCGGCTGGTCGGTCCAGATATCAACCGGCTCCCCCGGTTTGCCGGCGACATCGACAGGAATGCGGTAGAGCTTGTTGAAGATTACGTTGTTCACATAGAGCGTGCCATCCAGGAAGGTGATGCCGTCGACGCCCATCAGCGTCAGATGCTCCAAGTATAGTTCCGCCGTGGACGCTCCGGCAGGCAGCCTGAAGATTCTGCCAGGGATGGTGTCCGTAATATAGAGCGCCTTGTCCGGCCCGATCGTAAAATCGTTGCAAACATTGTTGTCCCCGGGCAGGTTCCAGCGGATCTTTGGCGCGCCAGTAACCAGATCAAAGCCTCTCAGCGCGGTATGCCGCTGTTGCGGAGTAGTATTCGGCACCGGCGTCAGTTGACATGTCCACAACGTGTTGCTGGCGGCGTCGGCCAACATGCCGAGGAAGAACGTCCCCGGACCTTCTGCGCTGGCGTCGATAAACTTCTCGGCGGTTGTGGAACCCGGACGCACCTTGTAGACGAATGGTGAACTGGCGCTGCCGACAATCAGCACGCCGCCCGGCGCCATAGTCAAACTTTCCGGCTGCGATTTCGCATCAGCGATCAGGATTTCCGCGCCGAATGCGGCCTGCGCAAAGCTAATATTAATGACGAGAGCAGCACAGGCAGCGCGATATCGAGTGTACGAGACACGCATTGTTAATCTCCCCCGGAGTTGATTTTCGGTGGCGCTCATCATAATTCATACGAGGCAGGTGCCGATCAAGCCCGGTTTTGGCTTGAGTGGGCAATCAGTCCTTCGTATAGTGCCTGCATGCGCTCGATCTTGCTGCTGCTTTGTCTGATTATTCTAGTGCTCTGCGGGGCGGTCTATGCCGTCTGCCGGTCGTGGCGGAAGATGAGTGCCGGCAAACGGATTATGGGTGTGTTGCTGCTGTCACCGCACTTTCTGCTTGTCGTCTGCATTGTCGTGTCGCTGCTGTGTGGCCACCCCCGCAAGGATCGCGTTGCTTCAACAGACAGTTTGTATGCGCCGTTCTCATAGTATTCATTCTGCCGGTGCCAGCTTTGGTAGGCAACAGTAACGGCGCTTGTAATGTTTAGACGCGCTCGCGTGCGTTTGTGAGCGCTAGTCGTGGTCCGGCTCGCCCACCTTCGGCGAAGTTAGGGCAGACCCTTGCAAAAATGCAAGGATGCGGCACGTTGATGCGGACGAATTCCCCTAGGCGTTCGTGCGAGTGGAGCTTGTAGGGATCCTTCGACTGCGCATGCGGATTCGAAAAGCGAATCCGCACGCTTCGCTCAGGATGACCGTTGTGCGGGGTTTGCCAGACTCATGCGGGGTTGCAGGCTGGGTTGGGCGCAGTTAAATTAGGTACGAGAATTGGAGGTGTATATGAAAAAGAGCGCCCCGATGGAATCTGCTTCTGCGTTTGTCGATGCTTCTGCATTCATCGATGAGAAGATCAAGGGGCTTGGTGACTGGCGCGGGACGATGCTCGCGAAGGTGCGCGAGATCATTCACGAGGCGGACCCGGAGATCGTCGAAGAGCGGAAGTGGGTCAAGCCGACATCGCCGGGGACTCCCGTGTTTTCGCGCGGCGGCATTGTCTGCACGGGAGAGACACACAAGAGCGTCGTCAAGCTGACATTTGCCAGGGGAGCAGCGTTGAAGGACCCTAAAGGTCTGTTCAACTCCAGCCTCGAAGGGAATGTGAGGCGCGCCATCGACATCCACGAAGGCGACAAGATTAATGAGGCGGCGTTGAAGGATCTCATCCGCGCTGCGGTGGCTAATCTCAAGGGGAAGACCGAACTGAAGCCCAAGCCGAAGAACCGACGAAAATCCCCACCCCTTCGACAAGCTCAGGGCAGGTCCTAAATTTCGCAAAGGACGCGAAATTTATAATGGGGCACCCGGTCCATTCCTTGCCTTTCAACAACTTCATAGTCTAGAAACTCTTTTTGCACCAGAACCGCGATTTATTGCAGAGTCACGTTGATGTTGAGATTGTTGGCGACGAAGGCGAAGGAGTCCGCGGTTTCGTCGATGCGCTTTGAGATTGGTTTACCCGCGCCGTGGCCAGCCTTGGTCTCAACGCGAATCAGCACGGGAGCAGGACCTGCTTGATCGGATTGCATCGTAGCCGCGAACTTAAAGCTGTGTCCCGGCACCACGCGGTCGTCATGGTCCGAGGTTGAGATCAGCGTGGGAGGATACTTTGTTCCCAGCTTCAAATTATGCAGGGGAGAGTAGGCGTACAAGGTCTTGAAGTCGTCGGCGTTGTCGGAGGAGCCGTAGTCCGAAGTCCACGCCCAGCCGATGGTGAACTTCTGGAAGCGCAGCATGTCCATCACGCCGACTTCGGGCAGCGTCGCTCCGAAAAGATCAGGACGCTGCGTTAGGCAGGCGCCGACCAGCAATCCGCCGTTGCTGCCGCCGTGAATCGCAAGCTTGGGGGTTGATGTGTACTTGTTATCGATGAGCCACTGGGCAGCAGCGATGAAATCATCGAAGACGTTTTGCTTCTTGGCCTTCATGCCCGCCTGGTGCCACTCTTCCCCATACTCGCCGCCGCCGCGCAGGCTGGGCTGGGCATAGATGCCCCCCATTTCGAGCCACACGATGTTGGGCACATTAAAAGTCGGCGTCAGCGAGATGTCGAATCCGCCGTAGGCATAAAGCATGGTCGGGTTCTCTCCATCGAGCTTCACCCCCTTCTTAAACGTCACAAACATGGGGATGCGAGTCCCGTCCTTACTCTTGTAAAACACCTGCTCGGTTTCATACTTCGTGGGATCGAACTCCACTTTGGGCTGGCGGAACACTGAACTCGTGCCAGTCTGGGGATCGTAGCGATAAATGGTCGCCGGCGAAATGAAACTGGTGAAGCTGTAGAAAGTTTCCTTGTCTTTGCGCTTGCCACCAAAGCCCCCAGCGGTGCCGATGCCGGGCAGGTCCGCGTTGCGGATGAACTTTCCGGTCAAGTCGTAAACGCGCACCTCGGAGCGAGCATCTTTCAAATAGCCGAGTAGAAATAAATCATCGACGACGCTGCTGAACTCAAGCTTGTCGGCGCCTTGCGCGACAACCGTTTTCCAATCGGCTTTGTCCGGATGCCGCGTGTCGATTGCGATGACGCGGCCGCGGGGAGCGTCAAGATCGGTCTGAATCCAAAAAACGGGGGCATCATTGTCGACGAAGTTGTACTGCGCGTCGAAGTCGTCGAGCAACTTCACCACTGGCGAGTTGGGTTGCGTGAGATCTTTGTAGTAAAGGCGATTCTTCGGCGAACTGCCTTGCCAGACTGAAATGATGAGATAGTGGCCGTCATCAGTGACGTTGCCGGCGAAGCCCAACTCTTTGTTGTCCGGCCGGTCGTAGATGAGTTTGTCTTCCGCTTGCGATGTGCCCACCCGGTGGTAATAAAGCTTCTGGAAGTAGTTCGTATCGCGCATCATGGTGCCCTGCTTGGGCTCATCGTAGCGGCTGTAGAAAAAACCTTTATTGTCTCTCGTCCACGATGCGCTGCTGAACTTCACCCACTTAATCTGGTCGGGCAGATCTTTTGCGGTGTCCACGTCGCGGACGTGCCACTCCATCCAATCCGATCCCGAGGCCGCCGTACCGTAAGCCATCAACTTCCCGTCGTCCGAAACAACCCTTCCGGAGAGCGCGACCGTTCCGTCGGAAGAGAGAGTGTTGGGGTCGAGAAGCGTTCGCGGTTCGGCATTGAGCGAGTCCGCAACCAAAAGCACGTTCTGATTCTGCAGGCCGTTGTTGTGCTCGTAGAAGTATCGTCCGCCATGCTGCGAGGGCACGGTGAAGCGTTCGTAGTTCCACAGCTTTAAGAGTCGATCGCGAATAGCGGACCGGTAAGGAATCTTGTCGAGGTAGTCGAAGGTGAGCTTGTTCTCGGCCTCGACCCAGGCTTTGGTATCGGCGGAGTCCGTGTCCTCAAGCCAGCGGTATGGATCGGCGACCTTCACGCCGTGGTAGTCGTCGACTTGGTTGACGGTTTTTGTTTTTGGATAGACGAGCGGCGCGACGTGAATCTGAGCGGCGGCTGGGTTGGGTACAAATGTGAAGATCAAGAATGCAAGACTCGGGAACATCGCTCGACGAAACAGTTTCATCAGAAGCTCCGGATGATCAGTGGAATCAATGGAGAATTTTATTCCTGCTTGAGCTGCGACGCAAAGTGCAGGGGTTTGGTGGTGGTGCAGTTTGGCTGACGCTCGACGCCGGCGGAGCAGGAGATCCTTCGCTTCGCCTGAAGAACGGCTACGCTCAGGATGACACCACAGTCTAAAGGTTCGATTCTAGATAGGTTTGCCGCGGAAGAAATAGACGAGCTCGATGATCAGGATGATCACGACCATGAGTTCGAGGACGAAGGCGCGGCTCTGGTTGAATTCGTCGACCATAAAGCGGTAGAGCTCTTCGGCAGTCTGCAATTTTTGCTGGACCAGGTCCTTGTAGTCGGGCACGCCGACTTTCAGCGCGGCCAGTTTGTAGAGGCGAGCGGAGAACATGTCGCTGAGGAACTTGATGGCGTTATCGGCGCGCTCGGTGAGCTCGCTCACGTCGAGCAGGACGGTGTGCAGTTTCGAGGCGGCGCGCGCCGTTCGCCAGCGCGACCACAGGCCACGTCCCCCGGCTTCCAGGAAGTCGTAAACTTTTTCCAGTTGCCGGCTTAGTAGATCGTCATAATGGCGGAACTCGAGCAGCTGCGAGTTGGCGTACTGCAAGAGCTGAATCGCGGTCTCGGCGCCGGCGGGGCTGTCATAAAGGAAGGCGGCGTTCCAGCCGATCACGGCCAGATCGTTGGGATAGTAGGAAATTCGCGACTGTAGAATCTCCTGTCGTTCACCGTCGGAAAGTGGCTGGGTCTCGCCGCGGACGACTTGAGCGATCCAGTCTCCCCGGGAAGCCAGCAGATCGGTGGCCGACGGAGCGCCTGCGATCTCGCGCAGATGGAAGATGAAATAATCCTCCTGCAGCCACTCATTGCCGTAGGGCTTGACCAGCGCGGGAGCAGCACGCTCCAGTTTTTGCCGGACGATGCGGGTCGCAAGGCTTTCAAAGTTCGTATCCCAAACCCAGCGGCTGGAAAGTTGAACCAGAGTGTCCCAGTCTCCGGAAAACGGCAACTCGAAGACCACGCTGACCACACCGTAATCGAAGTACTTGATATCGCCCTGAAGGCGCTCGCCGCTTTCGAGAATCAGTGGTTCGAGGACCTCCTCGACCGGGGGGCGCTGGTAGCGCACGTATCCGGGCGCCAGGTGCCGGAAGCTCGCACCGGCGGTGCGCGCACCCAGGATCTCCCGCAGCTGGTCGAGGCGAATCTCTTCGCAAACGTCAAACTGGATTAGGACGAGCACAGAGCCGGCCAGCGGCGCGTGCGCTGACTTGGCTGCCACCAAGGTTGGCAGAGCCTCGGCGGGAACTTTGCCGATCGTGGGGGCGCTGATGGTGCTGTCACGATCCATAACTTCACTGGCCGGGGCTTCACGGTCGGTCAACTCATGTAATTCACGATCCGCTAA
Source organism: uncultured Acidobacteriaceae bacterium (assembly GCA_963771965.1). Lineage (GTDB taxonomy): Bacteria > Acidobacteriota > Terriglobia > Terriglobales > Acidobacteriaceae > Sulfotelmatobacter. The sequence continues at coordinate 912,675 of CAVYVM010000008.1, read as the reverse complement.
TTCGTGATCCGTTACTTCGCGATCAATGACTTCAGGATCCATAACTGACAGCTCGGACTGATCCAGCTTGAAGGTGTTGTGTATAGGTCCCGTGAAGGGCCGACCAGAACTCTATTGTCCCAGAAGAACGGCGATCTGGCGAGAGGCGGAAGTAAGAGATAGGACAGTAGCAGGGTGTAACTATAATAGAATCAGCGTTTTTTGGAGAATTCCCATAATAGGGCGACGCCTGCTCCGAAGGCCGCCAGACCCAAGCCAGCACGCGCCATCGACGTGAATACGGCCGCCTTGCGTCGACTGGTATGAGCGGATTCGGGGTACGCTCCGAACTCTGGAACGTTGCCGTCGTCTTCATTTGCGGCCAACGCCATTTGCAAGACCTCGGCCAGATGCAACGCGTGGCGATTTGTACTTTGAGCGATCTGTTCGCGGCAGCTGAAGCCATCGGCGATTACGAGCCAGTTAGCCGGGGCTTTGCGGATGGCGGGGAGAAGTTCGAGTTCGCCGATCGCGATCGAAATCTCATATTTCTCGGCCTCGAAGCCGAACGAGCCGGCCATACCGCAGCAACCGGGGGCTGGGGTTTGGAAGTCGATGCCCAAGCGGCGCAGGACGGCCTCCTCGGCCGTCATCTTCATGATGGATTTGTGATGGCAGTGGCCGTGGAGGAGAGCCTTGCGATTGAACTGAGGCAGCGGGAAATCCTTCGCGTGGGTTTCTAAGAACTCGCTTAAGAGAAAAGTCTGGCGCGACAAAGCTTGGGCGCGTTCGTCGTGAGGAAACAGGTTGACGAGTTCATCACGAAACACTGCGACGCAACTGGGTTCGAGGCCGACGATGGGAACGCCGGCTTCGATCTCGGGGGAGAGTTCGTCGAGAATTCGAAGCAGGAGCGCCTGAGCGCGGCCGAGCATACCGTGATCGTAAAGCGGTCGGCCGCAGCATAAGTTCGCCCGGGGAACGACAACCCGGAAGCCAGCAGCCTCGAGGACGCCGGCGGCGGCTTTTGCCGTGTCAGGTCGGAAATAATTGTTGAATGTGTCGGGCCAGAGAAGGACGGGCGGAGCTTCCTCAGGGGCTAAAGCCCCCTTCTTGAGGCCACGGTTTGAAGCCATGTTCCACCCAAAGCCTTTTCGCGCTTCTCGCGGGCCATGTGTGCGCTGGCCGTGGAACCAAGCCTTGAAACTTTCCGGGGCGAACGCAGGAATCGAGCGCTGCCGGGGGATTCCAGCGACAATCTTAGCAATGTCGCGCAGAAAGGGAAGTTGCGTCGTCAGGTTGACGAGTCCCGGCGCGTGCGATGCGACGCGCGCCCAGAGATCGATGTTGCCGAACGCATAGGCGCTGCGCGGACGCATGCGGCCTTCATAATAATAATGAGACAGGAATTCGGACTTGTAGGTGGCAACGTCCACGCCGACCGGACAATCGCTTTTGCATCCCTTGCAGGCGAGGCACAGGTCGAGCGATTTTTTCACTTCTTCGCTTCGCCACCCGTCGCGGATCACCTCTCCCTGAGTCATCTCCCAGAGGAGGTGAGCGCGGCCGCGCGTCGATTGCTCCTCCTCGCGCGTGACCCGATAGCTGGGACACATCAGGCCGCTTTCTTCGCGGCGGCATTTGCCAACGCCCACGCACCGTAACGTGGCCTCGGCGAGGCTGCCATGGTCGGCGGCGAACTGGAAATTAGTTTCCGGTTCCCACGGAGCATAGGCAGCGCCCAGGCGGAGATTCTCGTCGAGCCGGTAAGGTTCAATCAGCTTGCCGGGATTCATCTTCCAGTCCGGATCCCACGCCGCTTTGAACTCCCGGAAAGCCTGGACCAGTTCCGGGCCGAACATTTTCGGCAGCAGTTCTCCGCGCGATTGACCGTCGCCATGTTCGCCCGAGATGGAGCCGCCATAGCTCACCACCAGATCGGCGGCTTCCTCCATAAATTTGCGAAACTTGGCGATGCCTTCTTTCGATTGTAGATCGAAGTTCATGCGGGTGTGGACGCAACCGTGCCCGAAGTGGCCATAGAGCGAGCCCTTGTAGCCGTAGGCTGCGAACATCTTGCGCAATTCGCGCAGGTAAGCGCCAAGCATCTCGGGAGCGACGGCAGAATCCTCCCAGCCTTCCCAGTTCAGCGGTTCGCCGGGAACGTGCGAGGTCACGCCCAGCGCGGATTCGCGTACTTCCCACACGCGCTTGATTTGCCGCTGGTCCGTGAAGAGCGCAAGATTTGGAGGGTTCGTAACTCGGCTGAGCGTCTGCATCAGACCGCGTGCCTGGGATTCGGCTTCCATCGCTGTGTCCGCGCCGAACTCCACCATCAACCATCCGCCACCTTCCGGCAGAAGGTCGAGGCCTTCCGAGTTGATGCCTTTTGCGCGCGTGTACCCGACAAGGAGATCGTCGAAGCCTTCGAGTCCGATCGGTTTGTGTGTCATGATTTCCGGTACGTGGTCGGCGCATTGGTAAATATCGGGATAAGCGACGACCAGCAGCGCGCGCTCAGGAGGGCTTTCGACTAGACGGCATGTCGCTTCAAGAATCGTGACGCAGGTGCCTTCGGAGCCGACGAGCGCCCGCGCAACGTGAAAACCGTTCTCCGGCAAAAGATAATTCAGGTTGTAGCCGGAGACGCGGCGCGGAATATTCGGAAATCGCTGGCGAACGAGATCGCCATAAGTTGCTGCGATTTGCTTCAGTGCGGCGCAGATCCGAGCGGCTCGGTTGGAGTCGCTGCGGCCCGATACTTCCGGGCCGCCCGACAGCCGGGAGCCTGCCCTGAGCCCGTCGAAGGGGTGGCTGTCCCCACACGGCTCTATTAGATTTTGGCCGACTTTGAGACGCGTGCCATCGTAGGTGAGGACCTCGAGTTCCTCGATGTTGTCGTCGGTTTTGCCGCCCATCACCGAATGCACGCCGCAGGAGTTGTTGCCGATCATGCCTCCAAGGGTGCAGCGGTCGTGGGTCGCGGGGTCGGGTGCAAATGTAAGGTGGTACTTTTCTGCGGCGGAACGCAGATTATCGAGCACTAATCCGGGCTGCACGCGGGCGATGCGGCGGGCGGGGTCGATTTCAAGAATCCCCGCCATGTATCTCGAAAAATCGAGAATGACGGCAACATTGCAACACTGGCCGGCCAGCGATGTGCCCCCGCCGCGGCAGAGCAACGGTGCGCCGAACTCGCGGCACAGAGCTACCGTGGCGAGAACGTCGTCGGCATCGCGAGGGAGCACGATGCCGATGGGAACCTGCCGGTAGTTGGAGCCGTCCGTAGCGTAAAGAGCGCGGCTTCCACGATCAAAACGTACATCGCCTCGGACCTGCGCGCGCAGGGCTTCGGCTAGGCCCGAAGTGTCGACGTGCGCCGAGGATGATTTTGAGGCTGCGGCGAGTTCGACGAGTTTGTCCGCCATAAAGAATTGGCCGAGCCTTCTGTATTTCGTCTCAGGCGAGATTCGGAAACACGCAACCTAATTCGAAGAAGAGTTCGACTCGGACTTGTGGGTCACGTTGGTGATTTGAATCTTCGTCTTGTCACCTTCGGCCTGAATATTGATGGTAATCATGCTGCCGTGATTGTTCGAGACGATGCTGCATCGCCCAGAGTCGGAACTCGTTACCATTGCATCGGGAAACTTCGCTTTGTAGAAGCTGGAGACCTTGTCTAGAGAGTCGTCGCTCTCCGCGCTGAGCGAGGCGGTGTGAACTCCGCCAAAAGTTGCGGAGGCCGCGCCGTGTTTCAAGACTTCTGCGCCGGGGTAAAGCTCCACTCCAAGATTGCGTGCCGCTTGGGTCGGATCTTTCGTGGTCTCGACCGATCCAAAGGGAGTTTCAACGGTGACCTCGTCGCCGTTCTGGCGAACGTGAGAGCGGTGGGCGATGCGCCACGCGACAAAGCCGGCAGAGACCAGGCCGAGAATTCCCACGAACACAACTACGGCCACAACGATGAGAATGACTTTGAGGGCGCCACCGCCCGCCGCCGGGACTGGCGGAGCAGTGACCACGGGAGGAGTGACGGACGGGGTTGCGACGGTGGGAGCGGCCGCTGAACCGAGAATCGCAGCGCCGCACTTGTTGCAGAACCGTGTACCAAGACTGAGACTCGCACCACAGGAATTACAGAACGCCATGGTTCCCTCGCATTAGTTTCTTCCTGTCGGCGCGAGTATATCGCAGAATCGAAGTCGAGAGCAGTGCGAGAAGTGGAACGAGAATGATCGGACCTCGCAAGACCGGCCCTAGCTCCACATCCGCGTGGCGTAGTCGGACATGGTCAACCCCAACAACAGAAGGAGAAAAAATAGCGCCGCGATTACCACCAGCTTGGTTAGCTTTTCGCTGGCATGCCGGACGTGCATGAAAAAAAGAGCGACCAGAGTGGCTTTCACGGTTGCGATACCCAGTGCGACGGCGGCGTTGAAGCGGCCCAGGTCAAGGATTGCCGCGTACACCGTGAGACCGGTGCCGGCGAGTAATGCAAAGAAGACTGCAAAGTAACCTTTCAACGGCGACGCTGTTGACGAATGTGCAGACATGCAAGCCTCACGGGTGCCGGTCGATCAGATAGAGCAACGGGAAAAGATAAATCCAGACGATGTCGACGAAGTGCCAGTAGAGCCCGCCAATCTCGACGGGAGTATGCCACTCGGGCGTGAACCGTCCCTTCCAAGCCATGACGAAGAGCCACAGAAAAATACCGAGTCCGATAATCATGTGCAGAGCGTGCAGGCCGGTCATCACGAAATAAAGAGAAAAAAACATCTGAGCGTGGCGGGGGTTCGCAAACTGGCCAGGGTGGCCAGGAATGGGCTCGTTTTCGAAATTGAAAGAAGCGCCGGGAACGTGATGTTCAACGAATTTATCTCTGTACTCGATTCCCTTGATGCCGAGGAAGGTGAGACCGAGAAGCATAGTGATCGCGAGACTGCCGATCAAGAGAGCGCGGCGAGCCGTCTGCGCGGCCCATACGGCAAGGACCACAGTCAGACTGCTGCAGATCAGTACGGCGGTGTTGGTCGCGCCCAACGCCATGTTGATGCTTTTGCTGGCGGCGGCGAAATCTCCGAAATACCAGCGACGGTAAACCAGATATGCGCAGAACAAGCCGCCGAAGAACATGATTTCAGTGGCCAGGAAAACCCACATGCCCAGGCTGGAGGCATCGCGCTGCTGCTGAGCATCGACGAAGTGATGCAAAAGCTCGGGATGATGCTCCTCTTCGTGATGCAGTCCGACTAAGGTGCTATCGGGCAACGGGGACCTCCTGCTGATGCGGCGGCGCGTCTAACTCTTCGTAGTTGTAGGCCTCCCACGTCACGACCGGATCCTCGTCGAAATTGAATGTCGGCGGCGGAGATGCTGTCTTCCATTCGAGCCCGGCCGCGTTCCACGGATTGTCTGGCGCCGGTTTGCCATAACGCATCGACCACAGGAAATAAATCATGGGCAGCAGATAACCGACGCCGAGAACCGTCGCACCCGCGGTCGAGAGCACGTTCAATATCTGAAATTCCGGCATGTGGCTGTAATCGTAGTAGCGCCTCGGCATGCCCATGTAGCCGAGCAGAAACTGCGGGAAGAACGTGAGGTTGAAGCCGATAAAAACGATCAGCGCAGCCAGGCGCGCCCAACCTTCAGGATAGAGCCGCCCCGAAATTTTGGGCCACCAGAAATGCATGCCGCCCAGATAGCCCATCAGCGCCCCTCCCACCATAATGTAATGAAAGTGGGCGACAACGAAATACGTGTCGGTGACGTGGACGTCGATGCCGAGCGCCGCCAGAAATAATCCCGTGAGTCCGCCGATGGTGAACAGGCCAAGGAAGCCGAAAGCGTAGAGCATGGGCGCGTCGTAATGGATCGAGCCCTTATACAGAGTGGCGGTCCAGTTGAATACTTTGATCGCCGATGGTACAGCGACAGCGTAGCTCAGGAAAGAAAATACGAGGGCCGAGTAGACCGAAATTCCGGCGACGAACATGTGGTGAGCCCACACCAAAAAGCCGAAAACCGCGATTGCGATGGAGGAAAACGCGACGAAGCTATAGCCGAAGATGCGCTTACGCGAGAAGCAGGCGATGATTTCAGTGACCACACCCATCGACGGCAGAATCATGATGTAGACAGCGGGATGGGAATAGAACCAGAACAGATGCTGGAAGAGCAGCGGATCGCCGCCGAGTCTGGGATCGAAAATGCCGAGGTGCAGGGCGCGTTCGGCCGCAACCAGGACGATGGTGACGGCGATGACCGGTGTTCCCAGAAGCTGAATGATGCTTGTGGCGTAGTGCGCCCATATGAAAAGCGGCAGGCGCGACCAGGTCAAGCCCGGCGCTCGCATGCGGTGAATCGTAACCACGAAGTTCAGGCCGGTGAGGATGGATGAAAACCCAGCTACGAAAATTGCCAGTCCGGCTTCGACGATTTTCGTGTTGGTGAAGTTCGTGCTGAAGGGCGCATAGAACGTCCAGCCAGTATCGACGCCACCGGTCAGCATGCAGTGCAACATCATCACGCCGCCGATGATGTAGAGATACCAGCTCAACAGGTTGATGCGAGGAAAAGCCAAATCCTTGGCGCCGACCATCATCGGCACCAGGAAATTGCCGAGCACAGCCGGGATCGACGGAATCAAAAAGAAAAAGACCATCACCATGCCATGCATGGTGAAAAGCTTGTTGTAAGTGTCGGCTTGTACGAGGTCGCCCGCCGGAGTAAGCAATTCAAGGCGAATCAACAGCGCGAAGAAACCTCCGATAAAAAAGAAAAATGTGATGGAAATGAGGTAAAGCAGCGCGATGCGCTTGTGGTCCGTGGTGAGCAGCCACGACCACACTCCGTACTCTTTGTTCAGGTAGTTCTCGCGTTCGATGGCCTGAGGAACCGGGGGTTGAGGGGTCGCAGTAGGCATGCTATTGCACCTGACTTCCGTTGAGTTGGGCTCGTTCCTGAGCTTGCGGCGCCGCGGTGCTGGCGCCAGCCTTGACTCCATCCGTCGGTTTGGCAGCGGACATCGATTTGATATAGGCGACCAATGCGTTCACCTGCTCTTCGCTAACCAGGCCCTGAAACGTCGGCATAATCGGCTGGAATCCTTTTACCCGCTTCGCGCCGGGATCAAGAATGCACTCGCGGACGTAATTCTCGTCGGCGGTGACGGTGCGTCCATCTTCAAGCTGAACCGGCTTGCCGAAAACTCCCTGCAAGTTGGGGCCGCGTCCCTGCGCGTCGGCGCGATGGCAGGTAGAGCAACCCAGTTCGGCGAAAATTTTCTCGCCCGTCGCCGATAGCGGACCGCCCGAGCCGCCGTTGATCCACGCCTCGTACTGCGCTGGCTCCTGTACCACGATGTCGCCGACCATGCCGGAGTGCTGCGTGCCGCAATATTCCGCACAGAATAAATGATAGACGCCGGGCTTGGTGGCGCGGAACCATTCCACCGTGTAGCGGCCGGGTAACACATCCTGCTTCACGCGAAAGGCAGGAATGTAGAAGCTGTGAATCACATCCTGAGAAGTCATAATCAGTTTCACATCGCGTCCGACTGGGACGTGCAGTTCGTTGATCTCGCGCTGGCCTTCGACATGCTCGACCTTCCACATCCATTGCTTAGCGACGACATAAACTTCGGTCGCGTCGGAGGGCGGAGTGCGTTCCTGAAAGTAGACTAAAGCGCCCCAGCCAAAGATCACCATAAAAACCAGGAAGGGAATCGTGCTCCACGTAATTTCCAGCGGAGTCGAGCCTTCGATCTGCTCGGCGCGAACCCCGGGGCGGTGGCGAAAGCGCGCGGCGAAAAAGACGAGGCAAACAAAGATCAGCAAGGTCATCATCCCGGTGACGATGAGCAGAAAAATGTACAGAGCATCTACATGTCCCGCCATCGTGGAGGCCTGCTGCGGCCATAATGGAAAATTATTGAGCATACCGAGTCTTTGCCACCGTCTTCCTGGTTACTGAGAGATCCAATCGCCACAAGATAAAGAGAAAAGTTCCGAGCATGAGAATCGTCGCAGCCGCCGCCAGCCGCAAAATATTGCCGACGATGGCGCCGTATTTTCCGGTCTCAGGATTGTAGTGATAACAATAGAGCAGCACCGCATCGACGGCGTTGCCGATCTTGCCTTGCGAGGCCTCCACCAGTCCCATGCGCAAATCCTTTGGTGGAAAATCGACGCCGTAAAAGTAGCGCGAAATGCGGCCCTGCGGCGTGAGCACCATGATGGCCGTGGCATGCGCATACTGATTCGTCTTCGCGTCGTATTGATACTGGAAGCCGACAGCTTTGGTGAGTGCATTGATCGATTCGGCTTGTCCGGTAAGGAAATGCCAACCGGCGGCGGCATTGGAGCGGCCGTAACGGGCGACGTAGTCCTTCTTCTTAGCGGCGGCCATCTCGGGAGTTTCACGCGGGTCGAAACTTACCGTGATCACGTCGAATTCGTTGCCTACATCGAACTTCACCAGCCGCATGGCGCTGGCGAGTCCGGCCAGGGCCTCGCCGCACAACATCGTGCAGTTGTAGTAAACGAGATTGAGGATCATCGGCTTGCGGCCGAAATAATCTCCGAGCTTCACCGCTTTGCCTGCATCGTCGCGGAAGGTGAGATCGGGAGGAACTTGCGCGTCAAGACGCTGGTCGATGCCAACGTTTTCCAGCCGCGGAGGCCGCGTCCTCGCCGGCGGCGACATTATGCCGTTGTTCATTTGCGCCCAGGCGCAGCTAGCGAGCAGTATGGCTGCCAGCAAAATGCCTGCCGCGGAAATCGATTTATCTTTCTTGCCGCTCACTGCTTTTTATCCTTGAATTAATGCCTTCGGCCTTAGTGCTTTCAGGCCCGCTGATTTCCTTCTTTTCTGTGGGAGCCGCTGCGGAACCTGCGCCTTGCGGGCGCACCGGAAGCCCACGTTGCACGATCAAATCCATAGCACGTTCGATCGGAATGCGTACCGTGCCGGATTTCTCATCGATCCAGCCGTAGCTGTAGAGAGTCTTCTCCTCGTTCATGCGAATGCCGTTGAGTTGGCCGCGCTCGTCTTCCTCGAGCTTTGGGTTTGGAAAAGTGCTCTGCGGATATTCAGGGGCGACGTGGCGCGTGTCGGTAGGAATGTTGGTGACCAGTGGATTGACCTCGGGCTGAGACACTTTCGACCGATGATCGAGATATTCGAAAAGACCTCGGAGGCCAAAGAGACAAAGCACCGTCACTACTCCCAGAGCCAGAAGGAAATAGAGAATGCCGCGCAGCGCGAGATCCTGGCGCTCGAAGCCGCCATTGCTCGGTGTGTTCGCGTGTTTGGGACCGTCGGTCACTAGTAACTATTCTCGTTCTCGTAGCTCATGGTGTTCCTTGCGAGTGCACATGATGTTCCGGTAGCAGCACCTCGTGAGCGTCCTGATCATAGGCCGGAAGAAGCGGCAGTGATGCCAGATTGCGGAAGAAAAACCAAAGCCAGACTCCGCCAATCGCGACTGGCACCACGATATCGGCCAGAGTAATGGTCAGAGTCTTCGAAAAATTCGGCTCGATGATCCAGAAAAGGTCGAGGTAGCGGATCAGCATCAGCCAGACGGCGAGCCAAACCAGCTTGCGGATGTTGCGCTTGAAAGGGCGCGAGAGCAGCGTGGCGAAAGGCACGGCGAAACCGAATACGACCAGAAACAGCCCGATCGATCCCCAGCCGCCATTCAGCCGCCTCAGATAAAAAGTAATCTCTGAAGGCAGGTTGCCGGCCCAGATGATGAGCCACTGCGAGAAGTTGAAGTAGGCCCAGACCATGGTGAAGGCGAGCATCCACTTGCCGTGGTCGTGAACGAAGTCGGGGGTCAGCATCTCCGACATCGGCTTGTAGTTAAAAAGGATGCGCTCGACCACCACCGCGAAGCACATCGCCGAGAGCACTTCCCCGATCAGGATGACGAGACCAAAGATGGTCGAGATCCAGCTGGGATCGAGCGACATGATCCAGTCGATGGCGGCGAAAGAGATCGTGAACCCGTAAAGGATGAGGCCAGGCCCGGCGACGGCTTTGAATCGACCTGAATTGTCAGGCGCGCCGACACGGTCGGTTTGCTTCGACCACATCGACAGCAGGAACGAGAGCACATTCCAGACAACGAAGTAGAAGATGGCGCGGACCACGAAGCCGTTCCACGTCAGGTAAGTCTGCGTGATCTGTTGGAGGTGCTCGCGCAGGCGCTTGTCTTCGATGTTCGAGAGCGGCTGCGCCCAGATATAAAGATGACGAATTCCTAGGATGACGGGGGTGAACAGAACCGCGAGCAGGGGAAGCGTCCGCATGGCTGCGCCGAGGATGCGCCGAATCACCGTGCCCCAGCCGCCGCCGGTCAGGTGACGGATCATGAGAATCGCCATCGAACCGAGCGCCACGCCCAGCCAGCACATGAAACCGAGCAGATAAGCGCGATAAAACTCATCGGGAGTCTTGAGGGCCAACGCGATCGAAATCAAGGCGAAGACCACGCCGATTACAAGGGAGCGCTGTGAGATTTTCTTTACAACTTCGGGTGCCGTCAAATCGAGACGTGGAGTGCTCGCAGCGCTCATTTCTGATTGACCTCAACTCTGACTTGAATCTCCGGCGCGATGACCGGCAGGGTCGCGCCCGAACCCGGCTCGCCGCGAAAGTTCGGCGGCTCGGAAGGAATGTCCTGGCCGGCGGGCACGTCCGCTTTGGTCGCGTTCTGGCTGAATTGCAACGCACGAATGTAGGCCACGATGCTCCACCGGTCGCGCGGCGGAATCTGCGACGCGTAGTCGGGCATGATGCCGAAGCCGTTGGTGATCACGTCGTAGAAATAACCGAGCGGCGCTTTTTGCAACCGCTCGATGTGATACGACGGGGGCTTGCGCGCGAAGCCGCGCGACGGAATAAAGCCGTTGCCGTCGCCAACGCGCGAGTGGCAGGGAGCGCAATAAATGTTGTAGCGTTCGCGCCCGCGTTCGAGAACCGCTTTGGTCACGGGAAACGGCATGTAGTCGCCGGGATTGTTGCCAACTTTTCCGGTGTAAAAATAGGTATCTTCGCGCAATTCGCCACGGGCCACTGTGCCCTCGACGGGCGGACGTTCGGAGCGCTGGTCGGTGAAGAAGTCGCTACGGGAAAGCGGGTTCAGGCGTGGCTGCACGTGCATGTCGATGCGGCAGGCGGAGAGCCCGGCGACCGCTAAGAGAACGCTGATCACAAGAAAACCCTGAACCGCACGCGTCCGTGGAATCCCACCCTTGCGCCCAGAACGCGCAAGAATGGGGTACCCATCTTTTGATAAGAGGGCCGGCGATGCAGGGGCCGAATATTCACGAAGACGCGCCATCTAGCTGGGCACCTCCGAAATCGAGCGCGGGCCAAGGGCTTCCAGAAAGCTTCGCGTGCCGGCTGGATCGTATTTTTTGTCGGAAGAAAAGACGATCAGGAAAAAGCGATCTTTCGATGCCGACGAAAAACGCGGTACGTTGAATACCGGGTGATACGGCATGGGCAGGCCATTCAGCGCGAGCATGCCAAAGACCGCCGAGATGCCGGCAAACAGAATCGTCATCTCGAAAGTGATCACGATGAACGCGGGCCAGGAATGGTAAGGCTTGCCGCCGATGTTCAGCGGATAATCGACGGCTGACATCCAGTACTGCATAAGATAGCCGGTGCACCCGCCGATGATGCCGCCAATCAGAACCACCAGCGGAACCTCATCGTGGTAAAAACCAATCTCTTCCGCCAACCCCTCGATGGGGAATGGGCTATAGGCGTCGATCTTTTGGTATCCCGCTTCGTGCGTGTGCTTGGCCGCGTCGACGAGCGCTTGCGCTGAATCGAACTCCGCCATCATGCCGTAAATGCGCTCACGCTTCATCTTCTACACCTCGCCATCACTCTTTCACCCCGGCTTCCGGAAGCAGGGTGCGCATTTCAAAGATGGAAATTGCCGGCAGTAGCCGCAGGAACAAGAACATGGATGCCAGGAACATACCGATAGTGCCGATGTAGGTCATCCAATCCCAGCGCGTGGGATAGTACATGCCCCACGACGAAGTGAGGAAGTCGCGGTGCAGGCTGACGACTACGATGATGAACCGTTCCAGCCACATGCCGATCAGAATCACACCTGAAATGAAGAAGAGCGCGACCGGACTGGTGCGTAGCTTGCGGATCCACAGCACCTGCGGGATGAAAATGTTGCAGATCAGCAACGCCCAATAGGGGACCGCATAGGGACCGTGAAGGCGATTCCAGATCGTGAACGCGTCGTAGCGATCACCGCTGTACCACCCCATGAAGGCCTCAATGCCGTAGCCGTAAGCAACGATCAGTCCGGTGGCCAGCATGACCTTTGCTGCGTTCTGCAGATGGAGTTCGGTGATGAAGTCTTCCAAGCCATAAATCTTGCGGATGGGTATCGCCAGCATCAGTACCATGGCGAATCCAGAGTAGATGGCGCCGGCGACGAAGTAGGGCGGGAAGATAGTGGTATGCCAGCCCGGGACGATTCCGATCGCAAAGTCGAAGCTGACGACCGTGTGAACCGAGAGCACCAGAGGAGTGGCCAGCCCGGCGAGCAGAAGATAAGCAGTTTCGTAGCGATGCCAGTGGCGCGCCGATCCGCGCCAGCCCAGCGATAGCATACCGTAAATAATTCTCGCCGCGGGATGCGTGGCGCGGTCGCGCAGCGTGGCCATGTCAGGAATGAGGCCGATGAACCAGAACAAAGCCGAGATCGTGGCGTACGTAGATACTGCGAAGACGTCCCACATGAGCGGGCTGCGGAACTGCGGCCACACGCCCATGGTGCTGGGATAAGGAAACAGCCAGTACGCCAGCCACGGACGCCCAACGTGGATTGCCGGAAAGATTCCGGCGCAGGCAACGGCGAATAAAGTCATCGCCTCGGCAAAGCGGTTGATGGAGTTGCGCCACGACTGCCGCAACAGAAGGAGGATGGCGGAGATAAGCGTGCCGGCGTGGCCGATTCCGATCCACCAAACGAAGTTGACGATGGCAAAGCCCCAGCCGATGGGAATGGTCACACCCCAGATGCCGATGCCTTTGAGGACGAGGTAGCCGATGGCGTAGAGCATCATCATCGTCATCAGGAAGGCGATACCGAAGCCGACGAACCAGCCATTCGAGGCGGGACGGGTCAGCACGATCGCGCTGATTTTCTCCGTGACCGTGCCGAAGGTGTAGCCGGGCTCGATCACCGGGGATTCGACCGTCGCTTTATATTGCTCGTCCATACGTTCCATCGGGGTTAAAGCCCCTGTCTATAAATCGGCCTTAACGCGCGTCTGAAGGCACGCCCTTTCAAATCCAACTCGCGCGAGAAATCCGTTCACGACTTCAATTCCGGATTCGGGTTGCTGATCTCGGCCAGATACGTCGTTCGCGGCCGCGTATTTAACTCGCCCAGCAAACTGTAATTCCTCGCCTGTGCCTTCAACTTAGAAACCTTGCTTTCCGGGTCATTCAAGTTGCCGAAGATAATTGCGCCCGCCGGGCACGACTGCTGGCACGCTGTCTGCAACTCGTCCCCGACCTTGATCTGCTTGCCTTCCCGCACCGAAGCGGTCTCAGCGTCGATCCTGTGCTCGTTGATGCGTTGCACGCAGTAGGTGCACTTCTCCATCACGCCGCGGCTGCGCACGCTGACGTCGGGATTGCGCATCATCTTGTATTGCGGCGTCTCCCAATCCTGAAACAGCAGGAAATTAAACCGCCGCACCTTGTAAGGACAGTTATTCGAGCAATAGCGTGTGCCCACGCAGCGGTTGTAGACCATATCGTTCAGGCCTTCGGGCGTGTGGTTGGTCGCGCCCACGGGACAAACCACTTCGCAGGGAGCGTTCTCGCATTGCTGGCAGGGCACAGGCTGGAAAAACGCCTTGGGATTGTCGCGGTCGCCCTGGTAGTAGGCGTCGACGCGAATCCAGTGCATGTGGCGGCCGATGACGGTCTGCTCTTTGCCGACGACGGCGATGTTGTTCTCCGACTGGCAGGCCAGCATGCAGTTGTTGCAGCCCACGCAGGAGTTCAGGTCGATCGCCATGCCCCACGCGTAGTCTTCTTCTTTATAGGGGTAGGGCTTGTAGAGCGTGAGCCCCGGCGCCGGTTCTTCTTCCTGGGCAAAGTTCGGCTCTTTGCGGTATTCCTCAAGCGTGGTCTCGCGCACCAGCGGACGGTGACCGCCATCGGGCGTGTCCATGCTTTGGTAGCCCTGGGTGGAGGCGAGCTTGTAAGTTTCTCCGGTCTTGCGGATTTGCAGGCCGGTCGCGATCCAGGGCGCGGCGGTCGTGCGCAACGCGTAGGCGTCGAAACCCTGCGCCGTGCCAACGCGGCCAGCGCGTTTGCGACCGTAACCGAGTGTAACCGTGACGGAGTTGTCGGGATGTCCCGCTTGAATCCAGACTGGGCCGGTGACTTTTTTCCCGTTTAATTCCAGCTCGACAACATCTTCGACTTTGATCTGCAGCCGCTCCGCCATCTTGGGACCGATGAGCACGGCGTTGTCCCAGGTGAGCTTGGTCATCGGCTTTGGCAATTCCTGGAGCCAGCCGTTGTTGGAGAATTGTCCGTCGTAGATGGTGGGGTCGCGGCGGATGTTCAGCTCAATGGCGTTTGTGTCGGCAAGCGTGACATCGAACTGGGCGGCCTTTGTTGCGACAGATTTGGGCTGGAAGGTAGTGCCCTCGATCCATCCATCATGCAGCGATTTGCGCCAGGACTGTTCGAAGTCCGCCCCGACGCGCTGTTTCTGACAGTAGGCGCGCACCAGGTCATAGCCGGTAGCGTCAGCTTGGCCAGAGAGCAGCGCGACAAACTCCAGAGCGCTCTTGCCGTTGTAGAGTGGGGCAATCAAAGGCTGAATGATGCTCACGGTGCCGTCGTATGCGCGAGCGTCACCCCAGGCTTCGAGTTCATGCGCCTGATTGATGTGCCACTGACAAAGCTCTGCGGTTTCGTTCTGATAAAGACCGAGATGAACACGCAACGGAGCTTTATTGCTTTTCAGGAGATTCGCGAAGTCGAGATCGGCGGGAGCGTCGTAAGCGGGATTGCCGCCGAGAACGATGAGGAGGTCGACTTTGCCGCCGCGCAGGTCGGCGACGAGATCTTTGATCGACTCGGTCTGACTTACCGGATTGGCGTCTACAGGATCGGCATAGAAAACGGTCTTGCCAACGTTGCCAAGGTGCGCGTTGATTCGGTGGGCAAGAGCATGGACGTTAGGTGTTTGGTGCTCGCCCGCGACCACTAGGCCTCGCTCCTTGTGCGAACCCAACTCTTCAGCAACAGCGTCTGGGAACCGCCCCCACTCAGCCAGAGCAACATTTTCTGTCGGACCCGCGCCGACCGAGTTTGCGATAGCGAAGGCAAACTTTTCAACCATGCCAGCCTGCACCGCCAGCCTATGATCCGCCTTCGCCCCGGTTGTCGTCGGCGTGCTCTCGATTACGTACAGCCGGTTCATGTTGCCATCGGGATTGCGGCGCTTGGCGAAGTCGCGGATGTAGCGGACGTTTCCCGGAAAACCCGCATACAGGAAGTCGGCATCGAGCGAGACGATTACGTCGGCTTTCTCAAAATCGTAGCGCGTCTCGACCGGCTCGCCGAAGGCCATCTTCGCGGCTTCGAGCACGTTGTCGCGATTGACCGGCTCATACACATGCCACTTGGCCTGCGGATAAATCTTCAGGAAGTTGCGCAGTTGATCGGCAAGCGTGGGCGAGGAAATGGTCGGCGTGAGAATGCGAATGCCCACGCCTTGCAGCGCCTTCTGCGCGGTGAGCGGTCCGCGGATGGCGGTGATAAACGACTGCCAGGAGCGCTGGTCGCCCATCGACACCACGCTCTGCGAGCGGTCGGGATCGTACAGTCCAAGAATGTGAGCTTGCGCGAAAATGTCGGTGCCGCCGAGCGACGCGGGATGCTTGTCATTGCCTTCGATCTTCGTAGGGCGGCCGAGGTGACTTTCGACCAGCAGCGGGCTGGCGTATCCGCCGAGCGTCATGGCTGTGGCATAGAACTGCGGGCGGCCGGGGATCACGTCCTCGGGCTGGCGCACATAGGGAACGATGGGCTCGAGCGGCAAGCGCACACATCCAGTCATGCCGGCCAGCGCCATCGACGCTCCCATCACTTTCAGGAACCCGCGGCGCGAAACGGAATCGACCCACTCCGAAGCGCCTTTGGGAAATTCGCGGTGCAGGGCTTCTTGGAAGGCGGGGCTGCCGGCGAGCTCTTCGAGGCTACGCCAGTATTCCGGGCCGGACGCGTCGGTATTATTGGCCTCGTTAATCTGATCGCGCAGGGAGTCGAGATCGAGTTTGCCTTTCTTCGACGGGCAAACGTCTTCGGTCTTTCCTACTCGGGGCGAGCGGCCGTTTTGTTCTTCCATCTTCATTAGTTCCACATCACACGGTCTGTCATCCTGAGCGAAGCGAGAGTTCGCGAAGCGAACTCTCGCGCAGTCGAAGGACCCCGGCACTGTTGACGGCGCCACGAACGTGGCGAGGTATTCTCACGATACTGACCGAGTGCGCGGGAGAACGCCTTGAACCGGCAGTGGAACAGTCCGCACTGCTGGGGTCCTTCGACTGCAAAGTTGCTTGGCTTCGCCAAGCAACTTTTCCGCTCAGGATGACAAGTTCTCATAAGCTTGCTTTTCTACCGATGGCACGTGCTGCAACTCGTAATGTCCTTCACGCTGCGGACGTTGTATTTTTTCACCAGCGCCGAACCCAAGTCGTCCTGATCTTCGTAGCTTTGTCCATCCACCGTTACGGGATGCACGCTGGTCGGCTGCTGGTAGCGCATGTTGAAAACCTGATCGCGAGGACGCAGATTTTTCTCCGGCGCGCGATGGCACTCCAGGCACCACTCCATCTGCAACGATTCCTGCTGGTACATCAGCGGCATCTGGTCGACTGGACCGTGGCAGGTGTTGCAACCCACTCCTTTATTGATATGAATGCTGTGATTGAAATACACGAAGTCTGGAAGCTGGTTCACGCGCGTCCACTGCAGCGATTGTCCAGTGCGGAAACTGGCCCGCACCGGCTCCAGCAACTCCGCGTTGGTCCAAATCTGCGAGTGGCAGTTCATGCAGGTCTTGGTGGGAGGGATGCCGGCGAAGCTCGAATTCTCCACCGAAGTATGGCAGTAGCGGCAATCGATCCCCAGGCCTGACACGTGATGCTGGTGGCTGAACGGAACCGGCTGCGGCTTCCGCACCCCGGCATATGTCACGTAGGGAGACCGCTGCACCTCCATCGCCATCCATCCGAGCACAACAACCACGAACACCGCGCCAAAAATTGTGGCTCGGGAAAGTGTGTTGGTGCTGCGATGGAAAATCTGCGGCATGCTTACGTATGAATTTTAGAGAGCACGAATGAGACCCACCAGATCCCGGTTCTTACGGATGTGCGATGGTTACGACGCAAAGGAAAATACCCACTGATTTTCTCGCGTCAGCTATAGGAACTGGAAATTATAAATATTTCATGCGGACTTGTCGCGTGTTTTAGGGACGCTGTAAAAAATTCCCAAAAGCGGCCCTGCGGAGAAACTGTTTCTCTGCAAGGCAAGCGGCATCTATCTTTACCGCAGATTCATGACCAGCAGCTTCGGCTCGGTCATCTCTTCGATCGCGTAGCGCAATCCCT
Source organism: uncultured Acidobacteriaceae bacterium (assembly GCA_963771965.1). GTDB lineage: Bacteria > Acidobacteriota > Terriglobia > Terriglobales > Acidobacteriaceae > Sulfotelmatobacter. Next base: position 894,997 of record CAVYVM010000008.1, on the reverse strand, counting down.
CGCGGCCGATGCCGGAGTCTTTTACGCCGCCGTAAGGCATCTGGTCGATTCGGAAGGAAGGAATATCGCCCGCGATCAATGCGCCAACTTCCAGCTCATCGAAGGCCTCGAAGAGCAGCTTTACGTCGCGCGTGAACAAACCGGCTTGCAGTCCGTAGTCGGACTTGTTGATGCGCTTCAACGCTTCGTCAAAACTGTGGTACGGTTCCACGGTCACCACCGGACCAAAAATTTCCTGGCAATTCACTTTCATTTCTGGCTTGGTTCCAGTGAGCACCGTTGGCTCGACGATCGAACCGTGCCGCTTGCCGCCGCAGAGCAGGCGTGCACCGGAGCGAACCGCTTCCTCCACCCAGTTTGTGACTCGGATGGCGTCACTCTCGCGAATCAGCGGACCAAGGTCGGTCGTCTCCTCCATGGGATCGCCGGTCCTGAGTTTCTTGACTCCTTCTACAAGCAGGTCGGTGAATTTGCCGTAGACAGATTCTTCGACGAGAATGCGCTGCACGGAAATGCAGGTCTGGCCGGCGTAGGCGAAGCCGCCGGTAATGCAGCGGTCCGCGGCATAGGCGAGATCGGCATCGTTGTGCACGATTGCTCCGGCATTGCCGCCCAGTTCCAGCGCGACTTTCTTCTTGCCAGCCCGGCGTTTGATGTCCCAACCGACGGGTACGCTGCCGGTAAAACTGATCAGCTTGATGCGCTCGTCGGTGACGAGCAGGCCGGCATCTTCGTTCGAGAGCGGCAAGACGTTGAGGCCGCCATCGGGCCAGCCAGCTTGCTGCACGCACTCCGCCAACAACAGGGAGCTCAGCGGAGTCTGCGGGGCCGGTTTCAACACCATGGAGCAGCCCGCCGCAATTGCCGGCGCAACTTTGTGCGCGACCAGGTTGAGCGGGAAATTAAAGGGCGTGATTCCGGCAATCGGACCGAGAGGAAAGCGCTTTACCATGCCCCAGCGGCCGGCGGTGGATTCCTGCCAGTCCAGGGGAAGGTACTCGCCGTAAATGCGCGTGGTTTCTTCGGCTGCAACGTTGAAAATAAAAATGGTCCGATCCACTTCAATCCGCGCCAGCTTGATCGGTTTCCCGGCCTCCTGTGCCAAGGTGCGGGAAAATTCATCGCGGCGTTCAGCAATCGATTGGGCCACGCGCCGCAAGACGCGTTGCCGCTCAAAAGCCGGTAGCCGGCGCGTAGTACCGAAGGCCTTCACCGATGCCGTAATCGCGGCCTCGGCGTGCTCGCGACGTGCCTGAACCACTCGCGCAATCACGCTGCCGTCGAATGGGGCTCGCACTTCGACGATGTCTCCATCCTCCATCCATCGGCCGTCGACGAAGAAACCGTGGGTTGCGACTGGAGCAATCGTCATTCCCGTCATTTTTGGGCCCTCCCGGGTGCGACAGCGGTTTTGATTATAGGCCCAAGCGGTTGGTTGCTTTTTTCTACCGGGAGGAAATGCGGCAGTCAGAAGTACACGAGGGTACAAGCGGGTCCGTCCGGTGGGATTTCGCTTTATGTAACTCTTTGCTCCTCATGCTTCAAGTTATAGACCTGTCCCGTACAATGAGGGTCCGCCGATGCCCGTCCTCGAAACAATCCTGGATATAGCTCCGCGCCTGCGTCGCAAGGAAGTGTCTCCGGTCGAATTAACTCGCGGATGTCTCGATCGTATCGAAAAACTGAACCCCACGCTGAATGCATTCATCACCGTGACCGCCGAGCCAGCGCTTGCAGCAGCAAAGGCCGCGGAAATAGAGATTGCGCGTGGTCAATGGCGCGGTCCGCTGCACGGGATTCCGATTGCGCTTAAAGATTTGATTGATACCGCAGGCACGCGCACCACCTCGGCCAGCCAACTTCACGAGCATCGCATTCCTACGGAAGACGCCGAAGTGGTGCGACGCCTCAGAGAAGCAGGTGCGATTATTCTCGGCAAGAATAATCTGCATGAGTTTGCTTATGGTGGGAGCTCGCTGGTCAGCTTCTTCGGCGACGTGCATAATCCCTGGAACCCCGCACACATTGCGGGAGGGTCTTCTGGAGGCTCGGCGGTCGCCGTCGCTGCCGGCCTTTGCTATGCCGCAATTGGAACCGATACCGCGGGCTCAATCCGCGAACCGGCTGCGCTGTGCGGTTGTGTTGGCCTGAAGCCAACGTACGGCCGCGTCTCGGCGCGTGGGGTGATTCCGCTTTCGTGGTCGCTCGATCATGTCGGGCCGCTTGCCGCGACCGTCGCCGATGCTGCTGCCGTCTTGCAAGCGATTGCAGGATACGATGCGCTCGATATAGCCAGTGTTAATGTTCCGACCTGTGATTACGTTTCCGCCCTGCGCACAAACGGCGAAGATACAAAAGGTCTGCGTATCGGCATTCCACGGGCGCATTTTTATGATGACCTCGACGATGAGGTGCGCGCGGCGGTGGAGAAAGCGCTTGCCAGGATCGCTACGCTTGTGGCGGAGGTTCGCGAAATACAGATCGAGGTGCCGACCGATCGTACGGTGCAGAACGTCGAGCCCTATGCAGTCCATGCCGAAGACGCTACTCGGACACCCGAGTTGTATCAGCCGGAAACGCTGCGGCGAATCCGCAACGGCGAGAAATTTTCCGCAGCGGAATATATCCGAAGCCGCCGCGCACTGGATGAGCAACGGCGCCGAGCCAGAGATTTCTTTACCGAAGTCGACCTGCTGGTCACTCCTACAATGCCAACGCCCGCGCCCGCAATTGCCGACCTGAAAAAGGATCCCGATGCGCTTCGCCCCGCAGAACTCAAGCTGCTGCGCAACACCCGCCCCTTCAACGTCTGGGGACTGCCGGCGATCTCAGTCCCCTGCGGCTTTACGAAAAACGGCCTGCCCATCGGATTGCAGATCGCGGGGCCGCACTGGCGGGAAGATTTGGTGCTGAGACTTGCTCATGCTTACGAGCAGGCGACAGAGTGGCACACGCGGTGCCTATCGGCAGCCGTCTAGGTCGCCGTCGAGCTTCGCTCGAATGGACAGCCGAGGCGGCTGTCCCTACATGAGCATCTTCGCAAGCGGTAACTTACGCTTTCAATCCAGCGTCAGTCCACACTCCTGACATCATCCGGAAGCACCATGACGAACGAACAGTCCCCCGACGCCGTCGAGCAGGAAAGAGTTCCGCGACGCAGGATCTTCACTGGCGTATCGTCGGGAAAGGTGAGGTGGTAGTCGGCGGTGCGCAGGGCGTCGGTGAAGATTTTAAGTTTCTCCTCGCCGCTCACGAACCTCACGCCCTCAACCGTCGTCGCAGAGCCTGCGCCGCGACTCAGCAGGATAAAGAAATCAGCGCTGCCGGTTTCCTTTGCAACTTTTCCCAGGTCGATGGTGCGCGCCCGCTGCAGATCGTCTTTATATTTCGCGACTTCTGCATCTGCCTGGGGGTTGCCGCCAGCCAACGCCGCCAGTCGATCATGCGTCTCCGGAATCGGCCGCAGCCCGCTCATCGCAAGCGCGTAAATATGCAGTGCCGAATCTTTCTTGCCTTCCTTATCGTAAATCTGTCCGAGATGGTCGGCCACTTCGCCGTGCTGGCCTAATCCCCACGCCGCGGCAACAAATTTTTCGGCCATGGGCAGATTGCCTTCGGTGAAGTAAACCCAGCCCAACGTATCCCAGTAAGCGATGAGCGAAGGCGTTAGCGTGAGGTCTTGGGGCGTGAGCCGGTCGAGCGACAAATTGCGCAGCGCCGTCGCTGTCGCCGATACAGCCGACTCCGCGTACTGCCGCGCGCGGTCCAGATGCGCCTTTTTCAACGAAAGCTGATACGCGATGTTGTTCCAGATCAGCGGCGTGGCAGAAAGCTCAATGGCATGGTCGAACGTGGCGAGCGCCTTGTCATCCTGCCCGAGGTTCAAATAGGCATCGCCCAGACTCACCTGCAACTCAGGGTTGCCCGGCGTCAACGTGACAGCTTTCTCGAGTTCCGGCGCGGCTTCCGCATACTTGTGCCACTCGGAATACATCGCACCCAGATTGGCGTGGGCAAACTTGTCCAGCGGACTGATTTCAATCTGCTTGCGGAAGGCGGTCACCGCGTCGTCGTACTTGCGCTCCTGCCAGTAAGCGCGCCCAAGCGCGTTGTAGGCAAATTCATCGTAAGGATTGATTTCAATCTGCTTATTCAGCGCGGCGATGGCCGGGTCGTTTTGTCGGCTCCCGAGGTAAGCCTCCGCCAGCAAATACCAAACATATTTATTCTGCGCATCCACTTCCGTCGCACGCTTCAGAACCTGGATTGCCAGTGGAAGATTGCCATTCGCGATCGCCGCCCGTCCGCTTTCGATCAGGTCGTCGGCCTTCATGTCCTTCGGCGCGGTCGGCGCGCCAGCTACTGTGTTCTCGACCGAAAGAAACTGTCCAAGGTCCGAAGCAACCGCTCGACGAAACGATTCATAATCCGCGGCGCGGGGCGCGGGCAATTCATCCTGCCGAATGACCAACGTTCTTGCAGCCTGCAGCGTATTGCCATCGAGCGTGTAGGTGGCTTCGTACTCGGCATAGTCGCGCTTCAGAGAAAACGGTAGAGGCGCATGCGCCAAGTACTTCGCGGGTAATTCAAGCTTGATCTTGTAGGCGTACGAAGCTTTGGGTCCGAGCTTCAGCGTGTCGGCGTCGGCATCGTCGTCTCCATCGCCAAGCGCCGGCAGGTTGAACTGGCACAAAGGAAGCAGCAAGTCGGATTTCTTCTTCGACCAATCCAGAAAGTTCGGGTGCGCGACGTCGTAGGACATCGTAAACGCCTCACGAGTCGCGGCCGGATCGCTGATCTTCACATTCGTGACGTTGCCCGCTCCGGCGTTGACGTTTTCGATGACGCGCTGCCACTGCGACTCGGGAAAACGGCGGAAGACCGAACGCAGCATCAGCTCTTCATCGCCGCGGAAGGCGTAGCGCACGTGCGCTTCCAGCTTGCCGATCTCATTAATCCGGGCGTCGACCTCGGCAACCTCAGTGTCAGGCATGGGAGTATCGGCTGGCGTTTGCTCGAGGTGAGGCGTGCCGGAAGCAGGAATCACCAGCGACTGCTTCTTTCGCAATGTGTAAGCCAGCAGCCGGAACGGCGCCACTTCGCTGGTGGTATCCATCCAAACTTCTTCGTGGGGCATCGGCAGCAGCGTGATGACGTGATCGAACTGCGCGGGCGACGGCACATCAGGATCAAGCTTGCGAGTGGAATTGATCAGCACGGAAGACGCATGCAACCCCTCGGCCTCGAGCAGTGATTCCAGCAGCGTGTGTTTATCCTTGCAGTCGCCGTACTGGTTGTGCAGAACGTCTCCTGCCGCGTGTGGTTGATAGCGGCCCGCCCCCAATGACAGGCTGACATAGCGAAAATTTTTCGCCACAAAATCGTAGAGCGCCTGCACTCTATCCAGATCGTTGTCGAGCCCTTTCGTCAACTCAGCCGCTTTGGCGCGGACCTCCGGCGTGGGCGTGCGTCGGTCTTTTTCCAGCCCCGCATACCACAACCCCACCTGCTCCCAACTCACGAACGTGGTCAATTGAACGTCAGGACGATCCTCGCGGGGCTTCTTCTTTTTATCTTTATTCTTGCTTTTTTCGTCCTTGTCATCGTCTGCGCGTACAAGGTGCGAACTCATCCAGTGGTAGACGCGCCGACCTTTCTCGGTAGAAATCTTCGGATACATTCCCGCTTTATTCTTCATCTCGAGCGGCCGGTCGGCAGGAACATCGAGGTCGAGTTCTTCATCGAGCGTGATGTTGCTCTTGTCGAAATCGTAATCCGTCCAGAATTGGCCGGCGGCCAAAGGCGTGTGAATCACTGTGACCACGTCGTACTCCAGCACTTCTCCTGGGCGCAGGCCAGGCACGGTGATGTGCTTCTGGCGGTAGTCGGTATAGACCGGAGCTTCGTTCTGTACCGGCGCAGTGAGATCCTGCACCGCATCGTCGCCCGCTTTTACTACGCTGCCATCAGCCTTGATCACGCGGACGTAAGGAATCTCCACGCGTTCATTGGCAGAGTTGTAGCCCACCTGAATCTGTCCCCATTGCTGAACCCCAGCTTCGCTTTGTACGCGGACGCGAGCCACAGTCTCCCGGCTGCCCGTGCCGTCGTTTTCAAACCGGTAACGGGAGACGTACTTCTCAATGACGAAGGCCTCCTGCGAGTACTTGGGGGCAGGCTTAGACGCGGCTGTAGAAGACTCGGACTGGGCCGAAACGGTGAAAGGTGTGTTTAAAGCGCAAGCGACTAACAGTGAAGAAGGAAGGAACAGACGACGCATGCTTTTTATAGTAAGGCCTTTGGGGCTCGTATCCCAAGGCGCTGGGGTCCGAACCTGGAACGCCCCCATCATTCTGCCTGCTCCATAAGTGTGATCAGCATCACATTTCTTTGTTCACCAGCCCCAAAACCGTAGTAAACTTTTTGCCCAGATAGTCCTGTTCGGCCACGTTGCCGGATAGGCGTGACGCATAATGTACTTGCGCCACGATCCTTCCGTTCGGAGGTTTTGCATGGAAGATCGGGCCCCTGTCGTCTCATCAGGTTCTCATCAGTCCCCTCAGCAATCTGCCGGTAAACATCGCGAAGGCCGCGGTGCGTGGGTTCTCACCGCCTACGGCATTTCTGGATTAGCGCTTTTTGGCGTACTGGCATATTTCTTCTCGGACTTTATCGCTCACTAGTTGGCGCATGCGTTGTCGAGCGGGCGTGCGCGTCCGCGGAGCGTGCCGTACGTGTATTTAATCTTTCCGTCTTCCTGAACAGCATTTACGCTGCCCAATCAGGTCCCCTTTCAACGTGTTACAATTAGCGGCCTTAGAAGCTGTGCTTGAGGCGACCAGCGTTTCCCCACACCTGTAGTACTTGAGCGAAGAACCGAGCGAACTGCCCGAAAGAAAAGAGATACTGCAACAAACCGTGGCCAAACACCCCACGTCCGCTACTGCCCCCGTCACCTACGCCGACGCCGGCGTCGATATCGACCGCGCCAACCGCACCAAGCAGCGCATCAAGTATCTGGCGCACAAGACTTTTACTCGCGGCGTGCTTAGCGAGATTGGCGGCTTCGGCGGCCTCTTCGCCGTGGACAAAGCGAAGTATGTCGATCCTGTGCTGGTATCGAGCGTCGATGGTGTCGGAACCAAACTGAAGATCGCATTCGAGATGGGTCTGCATTCCACGATCGGTGCCGACTTGGTGAACCATTGCGTGAATGACATTGCCGTGCAAGGCGCCGCGCCGCTGTTTTTTATGGATTATCTGGCCACGGGAAAACTCGAGCCTCAGATCGCCGAAAAAGTCGTGGAAGGAATCGCCGACGCCTGCAAGCACAACGGCTGCGCGCTGATTGGCGGCGAGACCGCCGAGATGCCCGGTTTCTATCCTGACGGCGAGTACGATCTCGCGGGATTTATTGTGGGCGTGGTGGAGCGCGACCGCATCATCACCGGCAAGGACGTGCAGATCGGCGATGTCATTCTCGGCATGCCCTCCAACGGTCTGCACACCAATGGATATTCTCTGGCCCGCAAGCTGCTCTTTGAAGTCGCTCACTATTCGCCCGAGACTTACGTGAATGAGATCAAGAATAAAGTCGGGAACGAACTGATGCGCACCCACAAGAGCTACTGGCCGGCTCTGAAAAAGCTGCTCGATGCTCAATGCGTCTCCGCGCTGGCTCACATTACCGGAGGCGGCATCACAGAGAACCTGCCGCGCGTTCTGCCCCGCGGCACGGCTGCCATCGTCGAGCTTGGTTCCTGGCCGGTCATGCCATTGTTCGAGCACTTGCGCGAATTGGGTAATGTTCCACAGGAGGAAATGCTGCGAACCTTCAACATGGGCCTTGGCATGCTGCTGATCGTTCCCTCCGCGAAATTCAAGAAGGTACAAACGGTGTTAGAGCGCGTTGGCGAAAAGGCCTTCACCATCGGCCGCATTGTGAAGGGCGAACGCAAAGTAATCTACAGTTAAGAGAAATTGCTGATTGCTGATTTTTGATTGCTGACAAGACGCGGTTCAATCAACAATCAGCAATCAAAAAATCAACAATGCACTCCTTGGGCATCCTTCTCTCCGGACGCGGTTCAAACTTCGTCGCCATCGCTGACAGCATCGACGCCGGTCGGATTCCCGGCGCGCGGATAGCCGTCGTCATCTCCAACAAAGCGGATGCACCGGGTGTCGCGACAGCACGTGATCGTCGATTGAATGCGCAGGTAATTCCATCGAAAGGTAAGGCGCGCGAAGAACACGACCGCGAAGTAGTTGCCGCGCTGATGCAACACAACGTTGACTTGGTTTGCCTCGCAGGCTACATGCGCCTGCTTTCGCCCTGGTTCGTGCAGCAGTTTCCGCGTCGGATTCTCAACATCCATCCTTCGCTGCTACCTGCATTCCCTGGGCTCGAAGCGCAAGAGCAGGCCTTCGCCTACGGAGTGAAGATTTCCGGATGCACCGTGCATTTCGTCGACGAAGAACTCGATCACGGCGCCATCATCGTGCAAAAACCTGTTGTCGTGCTCGACGGCGACGACGAGCACAGCCTCGCCGCTCGCATCCTTGAGCAGGAGCACATCGCCTACAGCGAGGCCATCAACCTAGTGCTGAATGGAAATTTCGAGATTGTTGGGCGCAGATTGAAGGAATCAAGTCAGAATGCAGAAGTCAGAATGAAAAAGTAACGGCTTACTTCTGCATTGTGCCTTCTGCATTCTTACTTTTTTCCTCTGCGTTGCTGTGACATCGATCACAGACTCCCGACGGGAGAACACACGAACATGCCACCGTGGCAAACAGTCCAGATCTGAAGGATCGGACGAAGCAATTTGCGCTTCGTATCTTGCGCTTATATCGTGAACTCCCAGCCAAAGGTGAGGCCAGAACACTCGGGAGACAAGTTCTTCGCTCGGGTACGTCGGTAGGAGCAAACTATCGTGCGGCTTGCCGGGCGCGGTCGAAGGCCGAATTTATTGCCAAGCTTGGAATTGTTCTCGAAGAAGCAGACGAGACGGTCTTCTGGCTAGAATTGCTTCTCGAGAGCGGAATCGTAAAGCACGAAAGGTTGGAAGCGCTGCTCGATGAGGCCCAACAGCTCACATCGATTTTCGTTGCATCAATCTGTACCGCCAAAGGCATCGCATCGTAACTAGGTAAAAATGCAAAGTCAAAGTCAAAATGCAGATTGCAAAACTAGTGCTTTACCGAGCGGCGCTAACTTCTGCATTCTGAATTCTGCACTCTGACTTTTCCCTCGATCCTCTTCGCCATCCTAACAATTGCCAGCGTCTCTCCATTCGCGAGGGCCACCGACTGTTCCTCGACTGCCGCATATCCCTTAGCAGCATAAAAAGCCACGCCACTCAGGGTCGCGCCCATCTCAAGACAAGTAAAGCCCGCCGCGATCGCTGCTTCTTCACACGCGTTAAGGATCGCGCTCCCAATTCCCTGCCGCGCCCATGCGGGATGAACAAAGAAGGCGCGAATCTTGGCCGCGTCGCGCGACGGGTCGAGTAACAAGTCTTCGCGCCCCGCGTACTGATCGCCTCCGTAGAGCGTCTTGCGTTTACTCCATCCACCACAGCCGGCGAGCACCGGGCTTGCTCCTGGCGCGGCCTCGACTTCCGCTACGAGGTATGTTCCATCCGCAATAAGTTGGCTGTCGACTCCGTAAACGCTCTTCAACGCGCCTTCAATTTGCGCCGGAGAATAATCTTCAGCCTGCAGCCCGCGCACCGACGCGTCGATCAATGCGCGCAGCATGGGTACGTCCGCAGCTACCGCTTTTCGCATTCGAATGTTCATCGAACAGATTTCCTTCCGAATCTGTGGGTGACGTGTCCCCGCGCGAATTAGCCGTCCATGCCGCTGCTTCCTCGCTTGCGGGCATAAAACTTCCGCACCTTTGCCCGGTTGCCACAAACCTTCATGTCGCACCAACGGCGGCGATGATTCTTGCTGGTGTCGAGAAAGAACCATTGGCAGGCTGGCGAGGAGCAGGTGCGCACCAGCGCCACATCGTTTGAGGCGAGCAGGTCCGCGGCCGCGCGGGCGATTGGCCACAGGATCGCGTTGAAAGAAGATGCCGGGTCATCGAAGCGCCACACCAAACACCCTTCCGGTAGCGTCTCACTCTCTAACGCCTTTGGATGAACCGCATTTCGCTGAACCAGCCGCGAGTGCAGCGCCGCATCGTGGAGATTCGCATTGAGTTTCTCCATCGCAAGTTGTGACGCGGTTTGCCGATTCATCGATGCGGAGAAGATCTGATGCAACGCTTCGCGAAGGTCGCGAGCCCGACGCACCGCGTTATCGGCCTCATCGGGCATGAGGAGAACCCGCTCGGACAAGTGGTGAAGTTGTTCAGCCGTGAGTATCCCGGTGTCTTCGCCGAATTGCGCAAGATCGTAATAGTTGTCGAGCAATTCCTTTGGTTCGCCGCTGGGACGGTTGTCCAGCGTGTTGATGAAGTCGAGACACAGATTTCCCGCGATCAGTTCGAAAAGGGGCTTCTGCGGTTTGTTTTGGGTCGTCTCGGTCATGAAATCCTTATTTCGGAACAATCATATAACCGTTAAATAACTGTTGACAAGTTATAAATATGCCCGCAAGCTAATTCATAACCTTCAAACATTAGTTTGTGGGTTAATAAATTGCGCGGAGCATTTTTATGTCTTCCAAGCCGTTAGTTGTGATGCTGGCCCGCATGCGAAGCGACAAGTTGATTAATATCGGAGGTAGACCTGTGATCGTCCCTGAATCCAAATCTGCGAGTGCGCGCGACCGCAGCTACGCCATCAAGCTGGCGCTGGCCTTTGTGGCGATCTACGTCATATGGGGTTCGACCTACCTTGCGATTCGCTACGCGGTCGAAACCATTCCGCCTCTGGTGGCTGCGGGAATCAGACACTCGATTGCGGGGGCGATCATGTTGACCTGGGCCTGGTGGCGCGGCTTTCGGCCGACGCGGCAGCAATGGTTTGCGGGATTCGTGTTGGGAGCATTCTTCTTCTTAATCGGTCACGGAACGCTGCATTGGGCAGAGCAATATGTGGGGTCTGGTTTGGCGGCACTGCTGATTGCAACCGAACCGATGTTCATTCTGGTGCTGGCCTGGATGATGGGACGGCAAAAGATCAGCCTGCTTAGCGCGTTGGGATTGGGGCTGGGCGTGGTTGGAGTGGCGATGCTCACCGGCGTGGAACTCACGGTAAAGGGTTCGAGCCTGTGGGGATTGATGGCGGTGTTGGTGGGTTCGTTGTCGTGGTCGTTCGGAGTGGTGATTTCACCGCGGCTCGAGTTGCCTGCCGACGCTCTGGGACGAACGGCGTTGCCAACGATTTGCGGTGCGGCGATGCTGCTGATCGCGGCCGGTGTTACCGGCGAGTTCCAGCAGACGCACTGGTCGAGCATTGCGTTGCGGTCGGTGTTTGGTCTGGGATATCTGATCACGTTTGGGTCGGTTGTTGCGTTCACTTCCTACACGTGGCTATTGCAGCGCGTGCCGCCGGCGCTGGTGGCGACGCATACCTATGCCAATCCGGTAGTCGCCGTGATTCTGGGATGGCTCCTGGCGCATGAACCGTTGTCGCTGCGCGTTGTTCTGGCGTCACTGGCGATTCTCGGCGCGATTGTGCTGATCCGGCGCGGAGAGCAAGCGGCACAAGTGAAGGCGCCCGACAAGCAATTCTCGCGGGTGAGCGAGGTTGAAGTGTCGGAGGAGTGTGCGTGAAACCGGACTGAGCACGAACTCTACCTTCCTGCCTTGCTGGCCCAGATAGGCAACTCTCAGTCGCTCAATCGAAGAATTTACATGTTATCGATTGAGCGGATCATTGTTTACCTCAGTAAATTTATCGTCTGCTTACGTAGACCTCGATCATGGAGATGTAGTCGAATGCGGCTCATGTTGTCTAGGAGCAACATCAACCATGAACCCGAAAATCAGGCTACAACGTCGTAGCTTATTGCCCCCGATGGCCTTAGCGATGTTCGCAGTCATGGCGCTGCTTCCCTCACAAAGCAGTTTTGCCGCCAACGTAACCGTAAAAAACAACTGTAGTTACACCATTTACCCTGGCATTTACCCGGCCAGCTATGACAATGGCGGCTGGGAGATGACTGCTGGCAGCTCAGTGAGCTTCACACTTGCGAATGGATGGAACGGCCGCATTTGGGGCCGCATCGGCTGCAACTCCGCCAGTCCGGCCGTCTGCACTACCGGTTCTTGTGGCGGCACTGGGTTGCAATGCGCCGGCACCACGGGCGTGGCAGGCACCTCGCTGGCCGAATTCAACCTGGACGCCTCTGGTACCGACTGGTATGACGTGAGCTATGTGGACGGGTTCGACAATCCCATCGGCATCGCCGTCTCCAACTCAAGTTGCGTTTCGCCGAACACCTGCACGGCGGCTCCCCTGACCGACTGCCCGAGCGGCGAACTGAAGGATAGTGGTGACGATTGCTTCAGTCCTTGCACGGAGTACGGTACTGCCCAATATTGCTGCACCGGTGCCTATGGCAGCAGTTCCACGTGCGTGGTGTCGAATTGGCCGCAGCCAGAACAGTCGTATGTCACTAACATTCACAATTACTGCCCCAACGAGTACGCCTATGCCTACGACGACAACGTCGGATTACATACTTGTGCGACGGGCGCCAACTACACCATAACCTTCTGCCCGAACGGAAGTGGCGGCGGCGGGGGCGGCGGCATCGTGAACGGCGACACCTACACATTGACCCCACAGAACGCCACAGGATTGCGGCTGGATGACGAGGGTGATAGCACCCAGGACGATAATACGATCTGGGTCTACACTGCGAACGGCACCGCAGCGCAGAACTGGGTCTTCAATGACACTGGCGTTTCGCCGGCCGGCTATTACAACATCGCGCTTGCGGGTGGCGCGAATTGCGTGACAGCTTCGGGAACCGGCAGCACCTCGGTGGTCAACCTGCAGCCCTGCAACGGCTCGTCGGGACAGGCTTGGGAAGCGGTCTCCTCGGGGAGTTTCTACGTCTTCCATCCCGCCAACAACACCGCTAATTGCATGGACGTGCGCGGCGATGGAACGTCGTCCGGAACTATCGTTCAGGTCTATACCTGCAACGGTGGAAACAACGAGCAGTGGGCGCTCACCGTCAACTAGTAAGTTTCGTTTGTGAGCGGGTCCGGGATGTTACGGTTCTGGACCTACTTTTGAGACGGCGAAGTCCGGCGTGCTGAGGGCATAACGCCTTATTCCGCTGCCAAAAAAACTTACTTGATCGCCATTCAGCCGTGACTTCGAAGTCATCTGATATGAGCGATCGATTACTTTGGCCGGGAGGCACTTATGCGTATTTGCATTGCAGGTTTCGGGCGTTTTGCGAGGGCCATGATTCGCCCTCTGCTCGCCGCAACAATGGCTGCCTGCTTGTGCATGGCAGCGGCAACAGCGCAGCAGCCGATGCAACAGCAGCAGGGTGAAGACACCGTTGCCTTGAAGAACGATATACAGCAGTTGAAGGCACAGCAGCAGCAGATCCTCGATCACCTCGAGGAATTGAAAAAGCTTTTGAACTCCAGGGGGGGCAATGCCCAGCCTACGCTTAAGGTGCCCGATACCTTGGGCGTCGATGGCGAACTCTTTAGAGGTGAGGCGACAGCCCCGGTAGCCATTATCGAGTACGCGGATATCGAGTGCCCATTTTGCAGGCACTTCGAGCGCGACATTTACCCTCGAGTTTTCGACGATTACATCAAGGCTGGCAAGGCGCGGCTCTATTACCGCGATATGCCCATGCCCTTCCACGAACACGCCGTCCCCGCGGCGCGGGCCGCGCATTGTGCCGGAGAACAGGGAAAATTCTGGGAGATGCACGACAGCCTTTTCACCGACAATGTCCGAGTACCGAGCCCAAACGGCAGAAGTGGGCTGGGCACAAACGATATTGATGAACGCGCCGCGAAGCTGGGCCTTGACACAGCCAAGCTGGACGCTTGCATGGCCAGCCCGCGCTTCGCCGATGAGATCAAGCGCAGTTTCGAGGAAGCGGCAAAGATGAACATCGAAGGTACGCCGACCTTCGTGATCGGAACCATCGGCCCGAATGGCAACGTCGTAAGTGTGAAGAAAACGATCGTGGGCGCTCAACCATTCGGTGCGTTCAAAGCCGCGATCGATCCGCTACTCGCACCCGCGCCTGCCGCGCCAGAGCAGCATGCCTCTAAGCCAGTACCGGCTGGTGCGACGGTCGATGCTGCGACGGTCGATACTGCGGCAGTCAAGGCTGCGACAGTTCAGGCAGCGGTGAAACGTTAGCAATAATGTACTTGACTCATCCATGCTGGGGAAGCGGGCGAAGTCTTCGCCCGCTTTTTTTGTGTTCGCTTGAGCCGCTATTCTTTGTCTGGCTTCTGAATTCCCTCATGCGAGACTGGCGGACCGACAGGTAGCCTCATCCAAGCTTCGATGCGGAAATATGGAACGATTCACTGGTGGGTTGTCGAATGATGGTTCGAGTGGTGTCCTAGAAAAAATCCCGCAAAAAACACCCCATACACGGCAAGCAGAATAGAAACAGTTTTCCAGGTCGCGTTTCGGTTCGCGCTTGTGAACACGGCTGCCGCGGAAGTTTGTATCTCCTCGCTGCCATCGTCTGCGTCTGGAAGGTCAGGCTCCGCGCGTGGATCCTCTTGGCGTACAAACTGTGGAACGTAGTGTCCGAGAGGAAGCACGACATGGAGGGAACGGCCTTGCCCGTCGCGCTGGTAGATCTCGCAGAGCCTTTTGCGGAGCGCGCGTGCGGTTACACGCACGATGGGATCCATATGGGAGTCGAAGCTGGATTCTTTGCGGCCCAAGGCCTCGACGGCAATTGTGTACTCCCGGATATCGTTGGCCGCGCCTTCGAAATACTTATTGCAAATAAAAGAAAGGAAACGAACGAAGCTTGCTGATCGACTGATTTCCGGGGAGTGGAGCAACCACTCCAATTCCTCCTTCTCCTTCTGGAAATTTGTGGAAGCGGGAGACGCGGTATGTTGTTCGAGATCCATAAGATCCTGCAGATTTGTCCGAACCCACATCCAACGCATCAAGCTTCATTCAGCACGTCTCAGGGAGCATTCGGAAATGGAATAGTACGAGGATAGTTCCTCGAAGCGTCGCTCAAGCATCGCCGCGATGCTCCTTTACGAACTCGGAACAAGCATCAGGCAATTTCCGGTAATTGCCAAAGAAAAGCATGTGTGTCCGTTTCCGCGAGCACACGGATTTTGTTACAAATTCAAAACAAGAGTAGCGAACTGCGCTGTGGAATGCCCCCGTCATCTGAGAGCGCAAAACTCACCACAGAGTTTTACTTATGAATCATTCTTGGGCTATAATCATTCTCATCTAAGAAAGTATCTCCCCTGTGCCTACAGCTCACGAAGAATTTCGAGAACTGGCTTGGAAGTGTGACTTGGCTGCCACGCACCAGCGCCAGGTCATCTATGAGGCCGTTGTGGCGGCACCGGGGCATTATTCGCCGGAGCAGGTTTACGCTGAAGTGCGGCGGCGAACTCCCTCCATCTCATTGGCTACGGTTTACAAGAACCTCCGGCTGTTCGTCGAACATGGGCTCCTGCGGGAAGTGAGTCCCCATGCTTCCACGTTGTTGGTGGAAGGCAATCTTGAACCACATCATCACCTGGTCTGCACGCGTTGCAAGACGGTGCAGGATATTGAGGGTGACTTCGTTGACTTCAAACGGCTGGCTCGGCAGGCGCCGGGCGGCTTCGATTTAACGCAGCCGCTGGTGGAGGTATTTGGAATCTGCCGGCGCTGCAGTGCCAAAACCCAAAGACAAACTTCATAAGCGAAAGAGGAACGAGGAATTATGTCTGAAGACAAGCAAGTACTCGCTGGCGTGCCTGGCCCCGGCAATAAGGAGCCAGAGGTATCACCTGAATCCAAATGCCCCGTGGTGGGCGGCGGTCGCAGACAGGCACCAAACTGGGCCCCGACGAATGCGGACTGGTGGCCGAATCAACTCAACTTGAAGGTGCTTCACCAGAACTCTCCTCTGTCCGATCCCATGGACAAGGAATTTGATTACGCGAAAGAATTCAAGAGCCTCAACCTGAATGCGGTGATCAAGGACCTGCATGCCTTGATGACGTCGTCACAGGATTGGTGGCCAGCCGACTTTGGCCACTACGGTGGGCTTTTTATTCGTATGGCGTGGCACAGCGCTGGCACCTACCGCATCGCCGACGGCCGCGGCGGGGCAGGCGCTGGGCAACAACGTTTTGCGCCCCTCAATAGCTGGCCGGACAACGTGAACCTCGACAAGGCGCGCCGGTTGCTCTGGCCCATCAAGCAGAAGTATGGCCGGAAAATCTCCTGGGCCGACCTGATGATTCTCGCGGGCAACGTGGCCCTCGAGTCGATGGGATTCAAGACGTTTGGTTTCGCGGGCGGACGCGCGGATGTCTGGGAGCCCGAAGAGTACGTTGATTGGGGTCCCGAGACGGAGTGGCTAGGGGACAAACGATATAAAGGCGATCGTCAGCTCGACAATCCTCTCGGCGCGGTGCAGATGGGCCTGATTTACGTGAATCCGGAAGGACCCAACGGAAAGCCGGATCCAATCGCCGCGGCACGAGATATTCGAGAGACGTTCGCGCGCATGGCAATGAACGATGAGGAGACGGTTGCGCTCATCGCCGGCGGGCACACCTTTGGCAAGACCCACGGCGCTGCCGATCCTAAAAAGTATGTTGCCGCGGAGCCCGAGGGCGCCTCACTCGAAGAGCAGGGTCTCGGCTGGAAAAATACTTTTGGCAACGGCCACGGCGGCCACACCATCAGCAGCGGCCTCGAAGTCACCTGGACCGCCACTCCTACGAAGTGGAGCAACAACTTCTTCGAAAATCTGTTTGGCTATGAGTGGGAGCTGACAAAGAGCCCAGCAGGCGCGCAACAGTGGACACCGAAGAATGGCGCGGGCGCTGGTACCGTGCCGGATGCGCACGATCCCTCCAAGCGTCATGCTCCATCGATGCTGACAACGGATCTCGCCTTACGGTTCGATCCAGCTTACGAAAAAATCTCACGGCGCTTTTTCCAGCATCCGCAGGAGTTCGCAGACGCGTTCGCCAAGGCGTGGTACAAGCTGACGCACCGCGACATGGGGCCGATCTCCCGCTACCTTGGCCCGCTTGTCCCGAAGGAGCCCCAACTGTGGCAGGATCCGGTTCCAACAGTGGATCATCCACTTATTGGGGAGCAGGACATTGCAGCTCTGAAGGCTAAGATCCTCGCCTCCGGACTGTCGATCTCCCAACTGGTCACGACTGCCTGGGCATCGGCGGCAAGCTTCCGAGGCTCAGACAAACGCGGTGGGGCAAACGGGGCACGCATCCGCCTTGCACCGCAAAAGGATTGGGACGTGAACCAGCCGACCGCACTCGCGAAGGTGCTCGGGAAGCTGGAGGCGATCCAAAAGGAGTTCAACAGCTCGCAATCCAACGGCAATAAAGGTAAGAAGGTTTCGCTGGCGGACTTAATCGTTCTCGGCGGCAACGCAGCCGTCGAGGAAGCTGTGAAAAAGGCCGGGCACAGCGTGAAGGTTCCCTTCTCGCCGGGTCGCACGGATGCTTCGCAAGAGCAGACCGACGCGCACTCCTTCGCGCCGCTGGAGCCGACCGCAGACGGGTTCCGCAATTACTTCCGGATCGGGCACATGAAATCGGCGGAAGAGCTGCTCGTCGATAAGGCGCAGTTGCTGACCCTGACTGCTCCCGAGATGACCGTTCTCGTCGGCGGCATGCGCGTACTGAATGCTAACTACAAGCAGTCGAAAGACGGCGTGTTCACCAACAAGCCAGAGACGCTAACGAATGATTTCTTCGTCAACCTGCTCAGCATGAATACTGATTGGAAAGCCTCCACTACTTCGGGAGGCGTGTATGAAGGGCATGATCGCACGACGGGCGAAATCAAGTGGACTGGGACCCGCGTCGATCTGGTCTTTGGTTCAAACTCCCAGCTTCGGGCAATCGCGGAAGTCTATGCGTGTGACGACTCGAAGGAGGCGTTTGTGAAGGACTTCGTGGCTGCGTGGGGCAAGGTGATGAACCTGGATCGCTACGATCTTGCCTGAGATCGCTTTTAGATAAGGAAAATTTAGGGCGGGCCTTTAGGCTCGCCCTTTTTACTAGGGATTCTAGGGTGGAACGATGTTCTTTAGAATCCTAGAAACCTGGAACCCAGAGACCTAGAACCCTCAAAGAATAAATTCCACCGTGACCCAGCCGTACTAACATCCGTACGATCCTACGCACAGCACCGGCCTATAACGTACCGACACTCGCACCCAATAGGGAGTAATTATTATATCCGCGAATCTGGTGCCCGTCGCTTTCGCAGCACCCAGGTGGTCATGCAGCGATGGTCCTGGACGATCGTCGTCTTTAGAGGGTCGACTAGAATCGCGTTCATTTCCTTGGTGAGTTCCAGAAGCATCTTCTGATCCACCAGGAACCACACCGAACCATCTCCAATGACAAAGCGGTTGCTGCCTACGGACTCGAAGTCCATTCCGATCCTGGAACCCAGGCGGCAGAAGAGCATGCCGCCTGGCCTGAGGACACGCCACATCTCCGCCAGCATTTTTTGGAAGTGATCCTCATCTCGCGCAAAGTGGAGCACGGAGTTGCAGATCACAACGTCGGCGAATGAGTCCGGGACGTGGATCCGCTCGATGAGCCCCACTTGAAAATTTTCGGCAGGAAGTCCTGTTTCCAGAGACGCAGACAAACTACGCACGTGTTCTACCGCTTCGCGGCTTGCGTCCAATGCAAATATCTCGCAACCTTCTCGCAAGAGATGGACCAGATTGCGCCCGTATCCGCACCCGGCGTCAAGCACCCGCATTCCCGGGCCGATATTTCCCCTAAGAATTTGATCGAAGACGTAGATATCGATCTCTCCGAACTGTTCCTGAACATTCAAAGGCATGCCTAACCATACTGGGTTTAACGCCGAAAAGTCTTTGAGCTACGACGTTGAGCAGGGAAAATTCTACTTTCGCGGCCCAAGCCTTGCTGATTATTGGCGACCGTACGCGGCCAGCCAACCTAGAAAGAGCGAACGGGTGAAATCGAGCCTAGCTGCCGGGTGTATTCACGTGCCGGCTAAGGGCAGCCGTTAATCGTTCTTCGAGCGCCCGGTCTTCCGCAGACTGGATTGGTCGAGTGGTAGCATGCATTCCGTACGTAGCTAGCCAACCCACGCAGGCCAGCATTCCGCACCAGCCGAGGGTTCTGACTATGGCGGCGATGGTGGTGTCATATTCCAGCAGGCCGAGGCTGGAAAAAATCGCGTTCCAGTCGTGCCGAGCGAACTCTGGGTCGCCAGTGGTCACGAGCGGCAAAATCATGGCGCGCGCGTCGGCCATGTAAGTCGCCGTATAGAGCCAGTTTTCGAAGAAGAAAAACGCACAGAAAATAAACGACGCGGGCTGACGCTGATGGAAGAAGTAAGCCGCCAGCAGCAGCGGCACCATCCATTGCAGAATCGTTCCGCCCCAGAGCCCAAGCGTCGATCCGAACCAGCCGAACAGCAGGTGTCCTCCCTCATGCACGACAAGGTTGGCAGAGTCGATGAAGAGATAGCCCCCGTGCATGCGGAACGCGTACACAAGAAAAAGCAAGTAGAAGGCGAGCCACGCTCCAACGGCCCAACGCGAGATTGGACGCCATGCTTCGCGCGCGCCCGAGAAGTCCAGGATTGAACTTACGAACTCGTTCATTTGAAGGCAAGTTTAGGCGCGCTTCGCGCGGGGAACAAGATTACGCCGGTACGCGTTTCTGTCGTCGATTCGTGGCTCATACAGAGCACTCGGGCTGCGTGCAACCCGCTTTCAGAGCATGGCATCGCAGAGAAAAGCGACGAGAACCGGTGCGGCGGCGTGCTCTAATCTGAATCCCTGAAACCTCGAACTGCCATGAAGTGGTACTTCGCGCATCCGCAATGGTCCCCTTTTTTCGTCCATTGACCGTATGATAGGGTGTTCCGTTTCGCGCCGAATTCTTTCTGGCGAGCCAGTATTATTGTTCTTCGCTTTCAAATTCTCTCAGGAGTCACGGATGCTTCAAAAAGCATTAGTACTGCTGTTGGTTCTGGCGGGCATTGCCAGCAGCATAAGCTGCGGCAAAACTACGAGCCATTATGTCTTCGTTGCCCTGCCGGCCGGCAGTCAAGTTGGATCCTACCGGGAAGACCCGAACTCCGGCGTGCTGACCCAAATCGCTGGAAGCCCGTTCCCCGCCGGCGACGGAGCTGAGTCGATGGTCGTCCATCCGTCTGGGAAATTTCTCTATGTTGCGAACCCTGGTGATGCTGAAAACGATATTTCTCTATTCTCGATTGCCAGCGACGGAACTTTGACTGAAGTGACACCACGGTTTTCCGTGGCGCCACTGGGTTCGCAGCCTCAGCTTCTGGTGATGGATCCCTCGGGCAACTTTCTTTATTGTCTGAATGTCGGATCGAATAACATCTCGGTTTTTTCGATCGACAGCAGCGCTGGCGCGCTGACACCGGTGACGGGATCTCCGTTTTTTCTTGGCCTGGCTCCACAGTACATGGTTCTGGCACCATCCGGAAACTTGCTCTACGTCGCCAGCTCCGTCGGTACTGGACAGTCTCTGGGAACGATCGAAGGTTTCAGCGTGAACTCCGGGGTGCTGACGCCACTGGGTGTTACCCCTAGCGATGGAGCGAATCCGTCCGGGCTTGCGATCAATCCGAAAGGCACCTTTCTCTACGTCGCCAATAAGAGTTCGAACACGATCTCCATTTTTGCGATCAGTTCCACCGGCGGTTTACAAGAAGTTTCCGGATCTCCTCTCAATGACGTCGATCAAGGTCCGGTGAACCTGATTATCGATCCGACAGGAACCTATCTCTACGTCGCGAATCAGGGCTCTGCGAATGTTGCGACCTACTCGCTTGACGCCACCACGGGCTTTCCGACAGCGATTGCTGATTCCCCGTTCGCCGCTGAGGGAAATCCCAGTTTTCTCGCCTTGGACCCGACCGGCAAATATCTCTATGTAGGAAATCAGCCCCCGGGTACTCCTGGAATCGAGGCCTTCGGCGTCGCCAACGGCAGCTTGAATACCATTTTCACCTATAAGACGGGAAACACGCCAAGTTCAATCGCCGTGTTGAAATAATTCAATCCACTGATGTCCACGCCATTTCGCGGCTGGTACCGCGAGGTTGGGGCTTCGTGGGCCGGATTTTTTACGGGCCCCGGTCCTTTAAGGGATGAAGAGCGCGTGAATTTTTTGCGAGAGAAAGACAACCAAAAGTCGCGAACTCTGCGACAATACCTGAGCTGGCACCGGTCACCCTGGGTGCGACCGCAACGGAGCCTGATATCGAAACTGCAAGTAGGCTTGGATTCGGTTTTGCTATGGTGATAGGCTGCCAGTCTGCACCTAGGAGCCAGAATCCATGAGGATCGCAAGCTCGTCGAGCGCATTTCCAAAACATTACTATACGCAGAAAGTACTTCTGGAACGCCTCCAGGACTATTGGGGAGACCAGCTCAAGAACCCTCTTTTGCTGGCGCGGCTTCACCGCAACGTGACCGTCGACGGCCGTTACCTCGCGATCCCGGCCGAGCAGTATGTAGACATTAAGACCTGGGGCCAAGCCAACGACATCTGGATCCGGTGCGCGCAGGAGCTGGGCGAGCAAGCCCTATGCCGCGCGCTTCAAACGGCCGGGCTCGAGACGAAAGATTTGGGAGCCTTGTTTTTCACGACAGTCACTGGCGTCGCAAGCCCGTCGATCGATGCCCTCTTGATCAATCGAATGAAGCTCCCGACCAATATTCGCCGCACTCCAATCTTCGGCCTGGGATGCGTGGCGGGCGCGGCTGGAATCGCTCGCGCTGCGGATTACGTTCAAGCTTATCCTTCGCAAGCCGCGGCTCTGGTATCGGTCGAGCTGTGTTCGCTCACATTGCAGCGTGAAGATTTGTCGGTGGCGAACCTGATCTCTTCTGGCCTTTTCGCGGATGGCGCTGCCGCCGTGATAGTGACCGGAAGTGAATTCGCACGGAACGGCAATGGCACTGGCAATGGGAACGGCCATGAGATTACCGGACCAAAAATTCTCGCTACGCGTTCCGTCTTTTATCCCAGCACCGAGGAAATGATGGGCTGGAACATCTCCGAGAAAGGCTTCCGCATCTTACTGTCAACTGAGGTTCCAACGCTGATTCGAGAAAATCTGGGGCGGGACGTGGACGCATTTCTGGCGGATCACGGACTCAAGCGCGACGATCTGGAAAGCTGGGTGCTCCATACCGGAGGACCGAAGATACTCGACGCTTACTCCGATGCGCTCGGGTTGCACAATGGACAGATCGATGCCTCGTGGGATTGCCTGCGTAAAGTCGGGAATCTTTCGTCGGCTTCCGTGCTGGTAGTTCTCGAGGACGTGATGAAGAATCGGCGCCCCAAAGCTGGAACGTTAGGATTACTCGGTGCGATGGGACCTGGATTCTGTTCCGAACTTCTGCTTCTGCAATGGTGAGGGCGCGCGGGTGTCGGAATCGACAGATGTCTTTGTGATTGGTGGTGGGCCTGCGGGATTGGCCGCCGCAATCGCGGCGCGCCAGAAAGGCCTGCGCGTTGTGCTTGCCGATGGCGCAACGCCGCCCATCGACAAGGCCTGCGGTGAGGCGCTGATGCCAGGTGCGGTTACGGCGCTGGAACGGCTGGGAGTTGTCGTTCCGGCTGCTGAGAGCCGAGCGCTTCACGGTGTGCGATTTCTGAGCTCCGGATTGTCGGCGGAAGCGATGTTTCCTTCGCGCACTTTTGGTCTTTCGATTCGGCGAACCACATTGCATCGGGCGATGACCGAACGAGCCGAGGGGTTAGGGGTTGAGCTGCTCTGGCAGAGCGCGGTCACAGGGATCTCCACGGAAGGCGTTCAGTTAGGAAAGCGCACAATCCGTAGCCGATGGATTGTAGGCGCCGATGGAGCGAACTCCCGGGTTCGCCGCTGGGCGAATCTCGATGCCAGCTCGCGAACCGGCTTGCGATACGCCTTTCGGCGGCACTATCGCGTCACCCCTTGGACTGATCGCATGGAAATCTACTGGGGAAAATCCAGCCAGGGCTATGCCACCGCCGTGAGTTCCGATCAGGTGTGTGTAGCGGTAGCCTCGCGCGATTCGGGACTCCGACTTGAAGAGTCTTTGCCAGTGTTTCCTGAACTCGAAGCACGCCTTCGCGGCGCTGAGATAGTTTCCGCGGAGAAAGGCTCGGTGTCGGCCAATTGCACGCTGAGACGCGTCTGGCGAAAAAACATCGCCTTGATCGGCAACGCTTCCGGCACGGTCGACGCAATTACAGGAGATGGTCTCGGACTTGCCTTCAACCAGGCCACAGCGCTGGCGAAATGTTTTGTTTCCGGCAAACTCGCGCAATATCAGTTGGCACACCGGCGGCTTGCCCGGCGTCCT
Organism: uncultured Acidobacteriaceae bacterium; assembly: GCA_963771965.1. Classification (GTDB taxonomy): domain Bacteria; phylum Acidobacteriota; class Terriglobia; order Terriglobales; family Acidobacteriaceae; genus Sulfotelmatobacter. Next base: position 871,477 of record CAVYVM010000008.1, on the reverse strand, counting down.
TTGTGGATGGCGCGACTGATGCTCACGCTCGACGGTCGGCCCAAGTTTCAACAACGGACTCTCCAGGCTTTTCGCAAGCACCCCGAAGTGTTTCGCAGGCTGCTCGCTCTTCACGTGGGAAGTCTTTCGCCCTTTCACTTGGCGCTTGATGGGCTCACGCTGGGTTGGGGACTGCTGACCGCGGACTGCATCACCCAATGAAAAAATCCGGGGGTGCAGTTCACAAGCGCCAGGTGTGTGCGCAATTCCTGGCGGTGATTGCACTCCTCTCGTTCGCAGCCGTCGCATCCGCGGCGCAAAATCTAGCGTTTACTCTTGATGCTCAGCACACAACCATTAACTTCACGCTTGGCGATGTGCTGCATACCGTGAAGGGAACCTTCCACTTGAAGCGGGGCGATCTGCTTCTCGATCCCGCTTCAGGCAAGCTGACCGGCGAAATTATCGTGGACGCTAAGAGCGGCGAAAGCGGCAGCGGAATGCGCGACCGGAAGATGCATCGCGAAGTGCTGGAGAGCGACCGCTATCCGGAGATTACCTTTCGCCCAGACCGGATTGAGGGAACGGTTAGTTCCTCAGGGAATTCTTCGGTGCGCATTCATGGGATATTCAGCATTCACGGCACGGATCACGAGCTCACGGTTCCCGCAGAAGTAGAAATGCTCCCCGATCACTGGAACGCAACTCTTCACTTCGTGGTGCCCTATGCGAAATGGGGAATGAAGAATCCGAGCACTTTATTCTTGAAGGTAAGCGGGTCGGTTGATATTGATCTTAGCGCCGCAGGAAGCGTCGCCCGGCCATAAACTGTTCGCTGTGCCCTCAAAATCCATCCAACGCCGAAATCCCTTTGCCTTCTACGCATTCGTAACATCGTCCCGCAGCCAGATTCGTGAACTCCTCTGTTCGTCCGCTCGGCCAAGAAATGACAGCGCGTTCGACGCGATCGCGTTTTTCCAGTCCGAACGTAACCGGGAGTTCGGATTGTGAAAGATAACTGGATCCGCTTTTCACCATGCGCGACTGGCTCAAACCGCCGGATAGAATGCGAACTGTTGCGCCGATTCCGTCTCGGTTCGACTTGGTCCCAACTAAACGAAAACGAATGCTATGATTTCCCGCCAATTGATCGTTTCGATAAAGATAGGCCGGCCCGTTATTTGTGGTCAGAAGGAGGTCGAGATCGCCGTCGCGATCGAAGTCGGCGTAAGCGAGGCCGCGTCCGACCTTCGGTTGATCAAATCCGCCACCAACATCGGCAGCGACATCACGAAAACCTTTGCCGTTGTTAAGAAAAAGGAGCGGAGGCTGCGCGTAGCCTACGTTGCCGCGAATGTTCCGCACCGTTTCGTCGATATGGCCGTTGGCCACAGCTAGATCGAGCCAGCCATCGAGATTGGCATCGAGAAAAGCACATCCAAAGCCCAGACTGTTTTTGGAAGCCGATCCCACTCCTGTCTGCGCCGCTACGTCTTCGTAAGTTTTGCCAGAGAACTCGTAGAGGCCGGTCATCTCGTTGTCGAAGTTCGTAATCGCGACGCCAGCCCGGCCCGAGTTCGTGAAATCCGCAATGTCGACTCCCATGCCGGCTCGCGCTTTGCCCTCGGTGCTGAAGGCGAGTCCAGCCTCGACCGCGACATCTTTGAAAGTGCCGTTGCGTTGGTTGCGATACAGCTTGTTGGGCTGAGTATCGTTCGCAACCAACAGATCAGGCCAACCATCCTGGTCGTCATCGAGCATGGCGACGCCGAGTGATTTCGAACTGCTGTCGAAAATTCCGCTTGAGGCGGTAACGTCCTCGAACGTTCCGTTGCCGCGATTGTGAAAAAGCCAGCAAGTCTCGCCGCGATAGGCTTCCGGCGTGCAGTAAGACTTGTGCTTGCCATCGAGACTGCAAAAGACATCGTGCTCGGGCGACCACTTCACGTAGTTGCACACAAAAAGATCGAGCAGGCCGTCGCGGTCGTAATCGAACCAGAGAGCGGACGTGCTGAATGCCAAGCGTTTTCCAAGACCGCTCGAGTTGGTTACATCCACGAATGTACCTTTGCCGGTGTTGTGAAAAAGCCGGTTTTGTCCAACACAAGTGATGAGAATGTCGACGAAACCGTCGTTGTCGTAATCCCCGACGGCCACGCCCATGCCGTACATTTCAATATCGAGGCCCGCTTTGGCGGTTACGTCAGAGAGAGTTCCGTTTCTGTTGTTTCGATACAAGCGGAGCGTCGAGCGCTGCTGCTTGTGGCCCGGCCAATCCATTCCGTTGATCAGAAGAATGTCCGGCCAGCCGTCGCGGTCGTAGTCGAGAAAGGCGCAGCCGGAGCCCAGAGTCTCGGGCAGAAACTTCCCTCCAAAAGCTCCGCTGTTGTGCTGAAACTGAATGCCGGCATGAGAGGTGACGTCGGCAAACCGGAAGCCCGGAGCAATTGTATTCGCCGTAGCCGCAGTCAAAGCCCGAAGCGGCGGCGTCAGCAACAACGAGGACATCCCGACGCTTCGCAGAAAAGATCTGCGATTCACGGAACGTTCACCAGCCCGGCACGAATGGCATAAACCACGAGCTCGGCAGTTTTGTGAATGCCGAGTGCGTTCATGATGTTGGCGCGATGAACCGCGACTGTATTGGCACTAAGATCAAGAACAGTGGCAATTTCCTTGTTTGATTTCCCATCGACAATCATTTGCAGCACTTCCAACTCGCGCGGAGTCAAGCCGCTGCTGCGTTCGCCTTTGAGCGCTAAAGGTTGTTCGACGTGAGGATCAAAAACTGTTTCTCCGCCGGCCACGCGGCGCACGGCTGGCCCCAGTTCGAGGTCCATCGCGTTCTTCAGAATGTAGCCCTTGGCTCCTGCGTCGATGGCCTGCCGCACCCAGGTGCTCTCGGAATGCATGCTGAGCATGAGGACCGCGGTCCCGGGCAACTCCTCAAGAATCTGGCGCGTCGCATCCAGGCCATTCATTTTGGGCAAGGCGCAGTCCATCACCACAACTTGAGGTTTCAGTTCGCGTGATCGCTTGACAGCCTCTTCACCATCGCCGGCTTCGCCAACGACTTCCATGTCCGGTTCATCTTCGAGCATGCGCCGGAAGCCGCGTCGCACCAGGCTATGGTCATCCACCAGCAGAACTTTGATTTTCTTGGCCATCTTTATATTGTTTATTGTTCTGTTTATCGTTTCTGTCTATTGTTTCTTGTACTCGGCTCGATTCAATTCGTTTTCTCGCACCGGAGAATTGGGCTCGGTATCGCCAAGCTCAACTTTCTCACGCGGAACGGTGAGTTGCATCAGAGTGCCGCCGGGAGCGGGCGTCGAAAATACGATCCGTCCCCCTATCAACTCCGAACGCTCACGCATTGCGACCAGCCCGATACCCTGCCCCACGATCGGACCGCGCAAGCCAACACCGTGATCTTCCACCTCCATCTCAAGCTGCGCAGGCAGGAAACGCAAGCGCACCCAAGCTTGCTTCGCGCCAGAGTGCCGCGCGACATTGTTGAGCGCCTCCTGCAGCACACGATAAATTTGCACTGCGGCGTTGCCATCTACATCGAACGGCACGCCCTGCTTCTCATAGGATATGGCAATTCCGATTTGTCTTTCCACGGTCGGAATATACCAGTCGAGAGTTTTTTCGAGACCGGCTTCATCCAGCATCACCGGATGCAACGCTTGCGACAAACTTCTTACGCGGTCCAGCGTGTCCTGGGCAATCTGACGAACTTCGCGCAGGTCACTGCGCAAAGCCGAGCCTTCCGGGGCATGCGCTCCCGCCCGGCCAAGCATGGCTCCCATCGCCGTTAGAATCTGACCAAATTCGTCGTGCAACTCGCGCGAAATATAACGCAAGGTCGATTCTTGCGTCGCAATCAGTTTCTGTGCCAACTCGCTTCGCCGCTCCGAAAGCTCGGCCATGCGGGCGAACAGACGCCGGTTCCACCGTATCATGGAAAATCCGGTCAGCAGAATCGCCACCAATGTTGCGGCAAGAAACACATACACCTGCCGCTGCACGCCATCGTAGATCTGAATAATGCGCCGCGCCGCCTGCTCCTCGTTTTCGCTGTTCTGCACCAGCAACCGCGCCACCGTCGTGCTGAGAGCCGCCTGCCGCGCCTGCAGCGAGAGCTGTATCTCAGCCCTCGCATCTTTCTCCTTACCTGAACTGGCCAGAGCAAACACCCGATCGACTGCGTCCCAAAACTGTGTCAGCGAACCACTCAGCGAAGCACTCTGCACCACCGTCGAACTAGTCGGTGCGAGTCGGCCTTCGAGACGCATGGCATCATCGAGGTCGGTGCGGATGCGCTGAAATTGCGCCGTCCATGCGGTGAGCGGATATGGTTCATCGTTGTCGGTCATGTCGCGCATCGCAACCGCAAGCAGGTTCAGGTCATTCTGAATGCGAAGCAACTGGAGGGAATCCTTGCGGTTGCGGTCGATCAGTTCCGATTGAAGTTTGCGCAGACCCGCCACTTGCCGCGTGATGTAAGCGGAATAAGCCAGCACCGCGGCGAGCGTGACCACCAAGCCGAGCAGCAGGCCCAGGGTCGGAGAACGCTCTGGCGGGGATGGACGGGACACGCCCCGAGGATACAACGCTGGGCCGCGCCGTGTCACAATGCAGTAATAATGAAGCGAAATGGGCTTTGGAGGCGTCCAACAAGAGATTGAATCCTGTAGACAAGGCACCTCAGAAACCTCCCAAAGTGCAACGGCTGCGGGCCGTCCTCCCCATTGTTTGGGAGCTGACACGGCCACGACTGGGGTTGCTCAGCGTCGGCTTTCTCTTGATGATCGTGAACCGCGTTGCGAGCCTGGTGCTGCCCTACTCCACTAAGTTTCTGTTCGATAGCGTCATCCCCAAGCACTCGCTGCAGCTTTTGAATCGGCTGGTGATGTTCGTTCTTGGGGCGACGATCATTCAGGGAATAACTTCTTTCTCCTTGACACAATTGCTCTCCAAGGAGGCGCAGCGCCTGATTACCGAACTGCGGCAGCGAGTGCAGGCGCACATCTCGCGGCTTCCGGTTGCGTTTTACGACGTGAATAAAACAGGGATGCTCGTGTCGCGCATCATGAGTGACGTGGAAGGTGTGCGCAATCTGTTGGGCACGGGACTGGTCGACTTTACCGGCGGCTTGCTCACGTCAGGCATCGCGCTGGTATTGCTGGTGCGGATCAGTCCGACAATGACGTTTATTGCTCTGGGATTTTTGCTGTGCTTTGCCATCGCACTCACGAAAGCCTTCGGCACGATCCGGCCGATCTTCCGCGAGCGGGGCAAGATCAACGCGGAGGTCACCGGGCGCCTCACGGAATCGCTGGGCGGAGTTCGCGTGATCAAGGGCTATCACGCGGAAGAGCGCGAGGAAGCAGTTTTCGCGAAGGGCGTGAAGCGGCTGCTCGACAACGTCATGCGCACGTTAACGGCAACCTCGGTAATGAGTCTCTCGGCAAGCGTTCTTCTGGGCATAGTGGGCGCAGTGGTCACGTTCGTAGGAGCGCGGCAGATCATGGCTGGGACGATGTCGATTGGCGGCCTGGTTTCGTATAGCGCCCTGCTGGCGTTTCTAATTGCGCCAATGGCTCAGGCTGTGGGAATTGGAACGCAACTCACCGAGGCTCTCGCGGGATTGGAGCGCACGCAGGAACTTCTGCGCGAGCGTCCTGAAGATCAGGATCCGAATCGCTCGGTGCCGTTGCGCGACATTGTGGGGCAAGTTGAATTTGACAACGTAAGTTTCAGCTACGACGGGGTTCACGAAGTTCTGCACGACATTTCTTTCCGCGCCGATCCTGGAACTGTAACGGCACTCGTGGGATCCTCGGGCTCCGGCAAATCGACCACCATCGGCTTGATCTCCGCTTTTTATGTTCCCAGCAAAGGGCGCATCCTGGTGGATGGTACGGACTTGAGTACGGTGCGGCTCGATTCTTTTCGCACGCGCCTGGGAGTTGTGCTGCAGGAATCATTTTTGTTCGACGGAACGATTCGCGATAACGTGGCGTTTTCGCGTCCCGATGCCAGTGATGAAGAAATCATGCGTGCCTGCCGGATCGCGCGCGTGGATGAGTTTGCCGAGTCCTTTGCCGATAAGTATGACACGGTGGTCGGTGAGCGCGGGGTCAAGCTTTCGGGAGGCCAGCGGCAGCGGATCTCGATTGCCCGCGCCATTCTCGCCGAGCCGCGTATCTTGATTCTCGATGAAGCAACCTCGAGCCTCGACTCCGAATCGGAGCAGATGATCCAGCACGGGCTTTCTTACCTGATGAAGGGCCGCACGACATTTGTGATCGCCCACCGGCTTTCAACCATCCGCCGCGCCGACCAGATTCTGGTGATGGAGCAGGGAAAAATCGTGGAACGCGGAACGCACGAGCAACTCTACGCTGCGCAAGGCCGCTATTACGATCTATACACCAGGCAGCATGGAGTGGAAGAAAATCTTTTCCTCGCGCCGGGTGAGGGAGACTCGATGGATGGAGAGGGAAATGGAAATGGCAGCAAAGTGCAAGCGCGCAACAGCGAAGTAAAGGCGGCGGACCCCATCCGCGTGCTCCGGGGAGAGGTTCGCTAGCCGATGGGCACACCGGGCAGATCGACTCAGAACGGCAGTCCCGCGATTCACGCAGAACACCTTTGCCGCCATTACCGCATGGGCGATACCGTGATTCGAGCAGTCGATGGTTTGAATCTGCAAGTGCGCGCGGGTGAATTCGTTGCATTGCTCGGCAGCTCAGGCTCGGGCAAATCTTCGGTGCTGAACTTGATCGCCGGCCTGGATCGTCCTACCTCGGGCAGCGTGGTGGTTCACGATCGCGATCTCGCCAAACTCTCGCGCGAGGAACTGGCCAGTTATCGTCTCCGTAACGTCGGAATGGTCTTCCAATCGTTCAACCTGATCGCGAGCATGACGCTTGCGGAAAACGTTGAACTGCCCATGCGCTTTGCCGAGGTCGATCGCGGAAAACGCGACAGTCTGGCGCGTGAAGCGCTCACGCGGGTTGGCCTGCAGGCGCGGATGAATCATCGACCGAGCGAACTTTCCGGCGGAGAGCAACAACGGGCTGCACTGGCTCGCGCGCTGATCAACCGTCCTCAGCTCTTGCTGGCGGATGAGCCCACCGGTAATCTCGATAGCCGAACCGGCACCGAAATCATGAACATGGTCCGCGAGTTCAATCAGCAATTAGGAATGACAGTCGTCATGGTGACGCACGAGCGGGCGCTGGCTGAGCGCTACACACAGCGCCTCATTTTTCTCGCGGATGGCAAGCTCGTCGGCGATGAAACGAATTCCGTTGCAGCGCCCGGTGCCAGAATCGTGCCCTCGGAGGCGGTTCGGCCATGAAGCTTCCCGATCTCACGGAACTCGCGGTCCGCAACTTGCGCGAGTCGCTTTTGCGGAATTCGCTGACCACCATCGGCATTTCCGTGGGTGTGGCATCGCTGGTCGCGATGCTCTCGCTGGGCATCGGACTGCAACAGCTTGCGTCCCGCCGTTTAATGAAGTCCGGTTTGTTCGATACCGTGGTCGTTACATCGCGCCGTGACCTGCGCAACTTCGGCCATGAAGAAGAACGCAGCGGGCCGGCCCCGGGCGAGAGCCGCATCCTCGACGAATCCACGCGCCAGGAAATTGAGCATCTTCCAAACGTGCTTGAGGCGTACCCCGATATTCGCTTTATTACCGAGCTGCGCTACGAAGACAAACCGCACCTTACGATGGTTTCTGCGCTGCCCGAATCGGCGAAATCCAATGACGCGTTCGAGCAAATGCAGGGACGTTTTTTCTCTTCCGATATGGCGGCTGAAGTTGTGATTCAGAAAGCATTCGCCGAAGAGCTGCTCGGGAAGACGCCAAAGTCTGGGCTCGACGAAACCAACGTCGCATTGCTGGCTCCTCCATTGCTGGGCAAAGAATTGGTAATGCGCTACGCGCAGCGGGAAGCGTCGCCGGCCACATCTTCGAGCTCTGCGAAGAGTGACGCGAAAGATGCGCAGATACCTTCGGGTGACCAAAGTCTTGCGGGTGCAGCTTACTCAGTAGTTTCGCGGGAACAGAAGCTGAAAATTGTCGGTGTCGCCGACCTCGACCCCGAAAGCATGCGCGGTCCAACCCGGGCGCGAGTTTTTCTCCCGCTCAAACTGGCGGAAAGTCTGCATGTAATGCAGCCCACCGACCTGCGCGAGATCTCTCGCGCTGCCACCGACCAACCGGCCTATTCTTCGATCAGCGTGCGCGTGAAGAATCCCTCGCAGATACGCTCGATCGAAGATGCAATCAAGAAGATGGGTTTCAATACATTTTCCATCCTCGATGCGACCCGGAGCCTGCAGCAATTTTTCGCCGTGCTGGATTTATTTCTCGGCATCTTCGGCAGCCTCGCGCTCGCCGTCGCCTCGATCGGAATCGTGAATACTCTGGTGATGGCGATTCTCGAGCGCCGCCGCGAGATCGGCATCATGAAGGCGATTGGCGCCAGCGATGGCGATGTGAAGAAGCTCTTCTTCGCAGAGGCCGGCGCGATGGGAATCCTCGGAGGCATCGTCGGAGTCGCGCTGGGCTGGGCGATCGGCCAAGCTATCAACCTTGGGACGAACATTTATCTCAAGCGGCAGGCATTGCCGCCGGAGCATTTTTGGGCGGTGCCGTGGTGGCTGGTAGGCGCCGCCATTGTATTTGCCTTCATCGTGAGCCTTCTATCGGGCCTTTACCCTGCGGGGCGCGCGGCGCGCCTTGATCCGGTGCAGGCGTTACGCTACGAGTAAACTCGATTCATGGATCGTCGACTCCGGATTGCTTTCGTCATACTCGCCGCGACTGCACTGTCGGTTTTACTTCCTGCTCGCGCTCAAAGCCGCATCGACTGCAATGCTCTGAATAGCCGCATCCTGAAACATCAAGTCCACTATTGCGTGTACCTTCCCGCGAGTTACGATGCGGCTGCGGCGAAGCATCCTGCGCAACGCTATCCGGTGCTTTATTTTCTTCACGGCGTGGGCGACAACGAGCAAACTCTCTTCAACAGCGGCGGATGGACTTTGCTCGACGATCTCTACAAGCAGCACAAAATCACGGAGTTTCTTATTGTCGCCCCCGAGGGAGGCCGCACGTTCTACGTAAACTCCGTCGACGGTGCTGTGCGCTACAGCGATTTTTTCCTGCAGGAATTCATTCCTCACATCGAAAATAAATATCGCATCGGCGTCGGCCGGAAAAATCGCGCGATTAGCGGCATTTCTATGGGCGGCTACGGGGCGCTGCGCCTTGCTTTTGCGCATCTCGAAATGTTTTCGGCGGTCAGCGCTCAGAGCGCCGCTCTCATCACAGAGTCTCCTCAGGAACTCGACACCGCGGCCAAATCCGGCGCGCCACTCGGAAAGTTGCTGGCGACCGTCTTCGGAAATCCGATCGACGTCTCACACTGGAGAGACAATAGTCCCTTTGTCCTCGCCCAGAAAAATGTTGCTGCCATTCGAAAGCTTGCCATCTATTTCAACTGTGGCCAGGATGACAACTATGGCTTTGAAAAAGGCGCAGCCGCGCTCGACGAGCAGCTAAGAAAAGAAGGCGTGAAGCACGAATATCACCCGTACCCCGGCGATCACAGCGTGACATATTTTCTCTCCCACTTCGCCGAGGTGATGGAGTTTCATTCCAGAGAGTTTGGTCTGGTCGAATAAGTGCCCCGAATGCCATTGCTGCCGCCTTCATCGTTCCTGGCGGCTAATGTAAACTAGCGTAACAGCAGTAATCAGTACGACCGCAGTTGCCGGAGAGGTGGCCGAGTGGTTGATGGCTCCGGTCTTGAAAACCGGCATACCTGAAAAGGTATCGGGGGTTCGAATCCCTCCCTCTCCGCCATACAGTCTGAACTGCAAAGGATTTTCGCTCGCTATGCGCTGAAATACGCGAATAATGCCCGTATTTCGCGATTATTCGTAGATAAGCCGGACTGCAGAGAACGGGCTGCTCGGAAGTGAAAGCGGTAAATGCCTAGCTTTTCTCTGGAGGGCACATGCTCAGTCCGGTTTCGAGATGAGCTGTAGGCGAATGCAATGCGATCAGAAACCGATGAAGCGGCGAAGTCCGGGCTTTTTCTTTTGTCCACAAACGTGGTGTCGCGCGAGAATGGCCACGCCGTTCCAGGAGGGTTCCCCCTGCCAGACCGCTTCGTAACCGAGAGTCCGAAGGGCATTCACGGGAAAGGCTTCCTGCTCTGCCTTGAGCTCTTGGAGACTCACCACGTCCGGTTCAGCTTTCGCTAACCAAACCAAGAGGTTGTCGAGCCGCTTATTGATGTTGTTAATGTTGAAGGTGACGACTTTCACCAAGTCCCTTTCCGTGGTTCATCTTCTCCGCCACGTAGCTTGTCCTGACGGAGGGATACTTCCCGGCTCGAACGTGCGGCAACGGGGTACGGCTTACGACTTCGCGGTTGTCTTCGGTGGAGACTTGAGCCCCTCTAGACTCTTGACGAAGGCCCTCGCATCCTCGATCTGCACGTTGAGATTTCCAAATACGTACTCGAAGACCTTCCTCACCTTGTCGAAGACTTCAATGCACTCCTCCTCGGACTTCGAGTGCAGGCCATCGCTAGTGAGGTCGTGCAGCATGTCGATAGGGTTCGGCTTGCCCTCGGGCCGCAGGTGAGGCGGGAGCAATTTGGCCGCGTAGTCGATCTTGTCGTCGAACCTGAAGCTACGCTTCGCGTCTTTTATCTTCTTGAGTTCTTCCGCCGCGAAGCTGTGCTCCTGTGCCGCCTCCGCGAGTACGTCCAGCACGTCGTTGATCCTGTTCTCGACCACTCTCCTCAGGTAGGCAACCGCCGCGATCCCGAGGTTGTGGTTGCGCATCCGGATCGCGTTCTTGTAGAAGGCGAGGTCCTCCTTGTCCAACACCTTCTTCAGCGTGTCCGGCACCCGCTCTTCTAATGGAGGCCATTGCCCCACTTTCAAAAACTCGCCCGCGGCTTCCGGCGGCTCGTCCTTCTGAGACCAGTAAAAGTAGTACCGAACAAATGAGGGGACGCTCGGGCAATTGCGGCAGCTGTAGCTGACTTCCGCCCAGCCCACCTTCTGCTTTATCCGATATGACGCGCCGCTAACCTTGCGCATTGTTTCTCGGCCCCAACGCTGTACGTTCTTGCACTTTTCGCAGTAGAGCCAGATGTTCTCTGGGAGGTCGGTGTAGTCCTGTGCGCCCCGGTAGTGAAGCGTCCGGTAGAGAGGCCAAGTTTCGAGCGCAACCTTCAGCTTCTCCGCCTTTCCGCGCTGAGGTTTTATAACGATGTGCCAATCGAAGGAGACGAAAGCGGCTACTGCCGCCAGCGACACGAGAACCGACACGACTCCGCCTAAATGCTCGTACTCCTCCTGCACGTGACCGAAGCGATCGAGAATGCGGTCCATGTCATCCGCTTTGTCAGGGTCGGACATTTCCCGCTGCAAGGCTTCGAGTTCGTGGTGTAGATCGCCGACGCGTCCGCTGCCTGCGATCGCTTCATCCAGGACCGAACGGCCCTGCATTTCCTCGACGTCCTGGCGAAAGTAGCCGATCGTCAACTTCTTGGGGACCGAGACCGTGCCCTCATCGGGAGTTTCCTCGCCGACCACCATCCGGAAGAGCGTTGTCTTGCCGGACCCGTTGGGACCGACCAGTCCGACTTTTTCGCCAGGATTCAACTGGAACGAAGCATCCACGAAGAGCAACTGCTTGCCATACTGCTTATTGATGTTTGAGAAAGAGATCATTTTGAAGGAGCAACTCGCGGCACGCTGCCTCTTCTAGTGTAGCCCGGCCAAAAAATTGCCGGCCAGCGCTGGCACGTTGGATTATTGGAGGTTTGGCCGTGATTCAGGAGGAATCGATTACTTCCTGAAAGTCGACTTCCCATTACCAAGCAGGGTCGATGAGTGACTCGGCGATTTCGCACTCGTCGCGATTGTCGTAGCGAGCCAACTGGGATCACTGAACAGAAATCAGGGATCGCAAAATTCACACTTGACATTGATCGATAATCCACTACCATATGGTTGTGGATAAATTAGGTACAACGTTTGCGGCTTTGTCTGATCCAACCCGGCGGGCAATGATCGAACGACTCTCACATGGGCCGGCCTCTGTGCATGGGTTGACGGAACCGTTTGCACTCTCGCAGCAGATGATTTCAAAACATATTGCCTACCTGGTTCGGGCGCGGATTGTGATCAAGGCGAAGCGTGGACGAGAGAGTGTGTGCACGCTCAGGCCAGGGGCGATCAAGACAGTCAGCGACTGGGCGATTCGCTATCGCCGATTCTGGGAAGAGAGTTTCGACAAACTGGATGTAGTTGTAAATCAAATGAAGAAAGAGGAGGTCAGAGGTGACAAAAAACACGGTTAGCGAAATTGAGCGGATGGTCGTTACAAGAGTTTTTGATGCCCCACGCGAACTGGTTTGGAAGGCGTGGACAGACCCGAAGTACGTGATGCAGTGGTGGGGACCGAAGGGCTTTACCGCGCCCGTTTGCCAGATGGATTTTCGCGTTGGAGGAAAATCTCTCTGCTGCATGAAGGCGCCGGATGGGCAGGAGTTCTGGAATGCGATTGAATACCACGAGATTGTTCCCCAGGAAAAGATCGTTTCCTCCATGTACTTTTCGGACTCAAAGGGAAACAAGGTTGAGCCTGCGACATATGGAATAGAACATGAGGCCATCGACGGTGCGCACGACGTGACCATCTTTGAGGATCTCGGAAACGGCCAGACGAAACTCACCCACATTGGAAATGAACCCATGGAGAGCGCGAAAAATAGCGGTCAATTGGAGGGCTGGAATCAGATACTCGATAAAGTTGCCGCAGTTGTTACGAAGCTAGCGCAGGCGAAATAAGGAGTTGGAGTTTTGATGATTGTCATGCGGGGGCTGGGACGGCTTCGATTGCTTTCTACCCTAGGCACGATATCGGCTGCCCCAGCTTTCGTTCTTTTCGAAAGCTGGGCACCACTAACCCTTCCCTCTGGGGATGTTTCCCGCAGCCTCCACGGCTCGCTTGGGAGAGAGAAAATCGGTGGCGCAAACGCCAGTGGTGCCCAGCTTTCCAACAGAAGGAAAGCTGGGGCATCCTCAGTTCAGTGTGGTGACGGCAAAGCTGGGCCAGCCCCCGGAAGATGAGGAAGCCCTTGTTCGGAGTGTTTCCCAAGTCTATCCTCGACTCTGTATGCACGGTTGGGATGCTTTCATCAGTCATGCGCACGAAGACAAGGAGACGGTCGCCCGTCCACTCACTTCCATGCTACAAAGACGTGGGTTGCGAGTTTGGCTGGATGAGAACGAACTGGTTCTAGGCAGAGGACTGGGAGAGCAGATCAGCCGCGGTCTTGCCGAATCGAGATTCGGCGTTGTAATCCTGAGCCGATTCTTTTTTCAGAATAAATGGACGAAGGTGGAATTGGAAGCAATGATTGTCCGTGCGACGTACCGCGAGAAGTGGTTAATCCCTGTATGGCATGAAATTGACCACGACTATGTTTTTGAACATTCTCCATTGCTCGCAGGAATATATGCCGTCAAGACGGATATCGGGCTGGCGAAGGTCACAGCTCAAATACTTCGAAACGTCAATCCTTCCCCGCCTACAGATTTGCCGACATTCAGAGAGCGGCGAGATCTCGCGGATCAGTTTGTGACCGCCCTCCGCGCTAGGCACTGGCACGGAAGAGCATTTGAGACCTCGATCGGTGTCGAGACAATGCAACAGATTCGATCGATGCTGATGGTGGCGGATTCCGATGCTCTTCTGGATCTCCTAAAACAGACGAATGTCAACCCAGAGCTCAGGAACAGAGGAGCTTCGCTATTGTTCGGCCAACGACTACGAAACGAACCCTCTGAATTCGAGCGCGTTGCGTCGGAAATGCGACGATATTACGCGGCGAATGTCAGAACAGATGCTTGGCAGGTTCTACGCGCAGTGGCCATAGCAGTGGCTGACCAGAGCAACGATGGTCAGTTAATCTTGGATTGGATAGATCGGATTAAAACAGACGAAGGCCTCCTTCAGGCAAACCTAGCTAAGACCGACAGTTACTATAACGGGTTGCGGCTAGCAATCGACACATACGTGCGAAGAATCCAAGACTTGTTCCATACCCGCCCAGCCGGCCGTCTATGGGAGGTGTTCTACATTGGTCGTCGAGCTGTTCCGGGAGACGCAGACGTGATTGGCTTGCTGACCGAGTGTCAGGCTCATACGGATCACGAGCCGCTAAAGAAGCTTTGCAGTGAATCGATCACTCTCCTATTGGTAAATTCTTCATCGGCTTACTAGCACTCGGCAACTGTGCCCCATTATGGGACAGTAGTGCCCAGCTTTCCACGGAAAGGAAAGCCGGGGCAGCCTCAGTTAGTATGGTGACGGCAAAGCTGGGCCAGTCCCCGCATCTGAGGAAATCCTTTTGATACACGTATTGTTAGATACCACGACTTATACATCTGATCGGAAGAGGCACAAAGGGCCGTTTCGAGCGCTTGAGCGGCTGTGTAAGGGCGATAAAGTACAGCTCCACGTTCCATACTTCGTAAAGAATGAATATATAAGCCAGCAATTTATCGACGTTCGTAGCCATCTCGCAAAGATTCGTGACTTCGCCGAGGACATCCGAGCGATCACGTCCGAGGATGGTCTCCATGGATTTGCAAGTGAGGTAAAGGACAAAGCCATCGAGACGCGTGACGGCGCTATCGATGCCCTCACAAAAGAGTTTGAAGAATGGATGGACGAACTCGGCGGCGAGGAGCTAGCCGTAAGACCAGAACACGGCGAAAAAGTGGCCGAGGCTTATTTCAAGGAATTGCCGCCGTTCAGGGCTGTAAAGAACCGCAACGATTTTCCCGACGCTTTTATTTGGCAAACCATTCTTGACTTGGCGGCGGAACACAAACCGCTGCACGTCGTTGCAGCCGACAAAGGAATGTACAAGCCCGCTTCCAAGATCGAAACGATAAAGGCCTATAAGACGCTCGAAGAATTCATCGCGACAGATGAGTGCCAGAAGGCGCTTGTGGATCTCGCCGAAGAAACGGTAACAGAGAATGTAGAGCGGGCGGGCAAACTCTTGGCAGAGGAAGAGAACGAGCTAAAGCGCATGGTCACGAAGGAGATCATCAATGCGATCCACGGGAAAACGGTACGATCGCGGCGAATAGCCGACGACAACAACGAGGGAATCATCCAGGGCGTCTACGATCCTCATGAAATTAACTTCGAATATGGGAGTGTGGAGTATTACGGCGATACAGATATTGGCGTCCGCTTCGAAGCATTGGTCGAATGCCAGATCAATTACGCCATCTTCATTTCTGACTACTACTCCCTGTCCGATGAAGAGAGCGCCCACATCAGCATCAGCGATTTGAATGACCATTACTACGACGCCGAGGAGACGTTTACCGTCCAAGTCACCGGAACGCTATCACTAACCCTAAATGAAGACGATTTGGAGGATGAGGACATGGAAGAGAATGCACTCACTGATGCCATCAAGCATGCCCGCCACAGTCTCGAAGTAGACGAAATTGAAATTCCCGAAGAGGGATGAGCGTTTCGTTTCTTCTTCATCAGCCATTCGCTCTGGAAGGACTACGAGATGCGAAAAGGGTTTACGAGAAAACCAAAAGCGGACGCCCCCGCGACGCCAGGCAAGAACTACATCACGCCGAGCGGGCTGGAGCGCCTCAAAGATGAGCACCGGTTTCTGCTCACCCGGGAACGCCCGGCCATGACGGAGGTGGTGGCGTGGGCTGCCGGCAACGGCGATCGCAGTGAAAACGCCGACTATCAGTACGGCAAGCGGCGGCTGCGGCAGATCGATGGGCGGATTCGCTTTCTCACCAAGCGAATCGAAGCCGCGGAAGTGGTGGACCCGGAAACTCCGAGAGCGGGGCAGGCCAATTCAAAGGAAAAGCCGAGGGCATTCTTCGGAGCGACCGTGCGCTATGCCAATGCCGCGGGGGCGGAGCGAGTGGTGAGCATCGTGGGCACCGACGAAATCGATCTCAACCGCAACCACATCAGTTGGGTGTCACCTCTGGGGCGCGCGTTGATGAAGTCGGCAGCGGGTGACAGCGTAGTCCTGCAATTGCCGGGCGGCACAGAATACCTGACCGTGCTGGAAGTGTGTTACGAGCGCATTTCTGTGGAACCGTTCCGTGAACCAGCTGGATCCGAGGCCTCGGCAAAGAGACTCCCTCGCCGACGCTAAATTCACCTGGCGAAAAAACAGATTAGCTTATCTGCAACGGGGTACGGGGCCGCACTTCCAAGCGGGCTCCTTAGCTTAGTTGCTAGACTTACCAAGGTAATGAAATAGCTCCTTGTTGCTAGAAAGTTTCATTGGCAGTTCGGCATACAAAAAAATGTCGTGTTGACTGCTCCGGGCGCGGTCACGACTTGAACTTCGCTCCCGGCATTATCTCCCATTCCACCTGCGAAATTGGTAATCACATGATTGTATGGCAATAGTTGCCCACCTAAGATGAACAGGTAACCGCGTCCCGGAGGGGGCGTCCCCATAGATTGCGAATAACCCGGAGTCGTTGCCGGGAGTGGCCCAGAAAACTGTCGCCGTCTTGCCAACCCAGATCGTGAAGCATGAGCAAGAATCTCTGAAGATTCCCATTATTTGCCTTTCTTGGAGCCCTCCCTGCGGATAGATTTTTCGTTTTCGGACTGCGCGGTAGGCAGGCAGTCACCTGCGAACCCATCAGGCTGCCTGGGAACCCCGCAACGTGACCATTCTTGCCACAGAATCGCCTGGCGTTCGCCGTTTAAGTACGAATAGATGGCGAATCGAAACCGGACTGATAGCAAAGCTCTGATGTCGGGTTTTCGTGTGAAATTCTCTGGTAGTGTTTTGCTATCTGCAACTTGCGGATACGTCGAGGCTTAGCGTAGCAAAACCGTACCGAAGGTTCGAATCCTTCTCTCTCCGCCACGCAGTCTGAACTGCAAAGGATTTTCGCTCGCTCTGCGCCGAAATACGCGAATAATGCCGTATTTCGCGATTGTGCCCAGACAACCGGACTGCAGAGAACGGACCGCTTAGCAACGAAGGCGGTCACTGTCCTGGCTTTTCTCTGAAGGGCACGTGGGCAGTCCGGTTTTGAGGAGGGCATTGGGCGAATGCAATGCGATCACAAGCCGAAGATTCGGCCGCAGCATCCTTTTGAATGACCGGTGCGACTTCGACCACCGATGGTCGAGGCGGGGCCGCAGCCCGCACGTTGCTGTTGCTGCAGCCAAGCGAACTTGATAACAACGCTGCCCCAATGAATCCTGCAAAGATCTTCTTCATCGTTCATTTCCTCGCAATCCAGTTACTGGCGCCCAAGAGCCACGACACTTGGTAAGCTATGTGCGAATGTGGCACGAAGTGTCATTTCGCCGCTTGTTACAGTGTAACAGATTATGTATAATGTGTAACGATTCAAAATTATGCAAAACAAATCTTTTGACCGAGATGCAGCACGGCGGCGAGTCATCCTCGATGCTGCCCGCGACTGCATCCTTAAATTTGGCTATGCGAAGAGCTCGCTCGAAGATATCGCCAAACAGGCAGCCGTATCGCGACCGCTGATCTACCGGAAATTCAAGAGCAAGGAAGAGATTTTTGGCGCCGTTCTGGAGGATCTTTTCGAAACACAGTATCGGGCCGCGGAACACGCTCTCGCAAAGCCGGGAAGCAGACGGGAAAAGCTTATGTCGGTCTATGAAGCTCTGCTGCTTGACCCGTGGAGAGAGCTAATCGTGGATGCTCCGATGGGCACGGAATTCTATGGGGCATGCAGACGAGTCACGCCGGACACTTACGAAAGGCGCAGAAAGATTCAACTTAAGTACACGCAGGCTGTGCTTGGTACTAAAGAGGTCTCGGAGGTCTTCATGCTGGCTGTGGACGGGCTCACTAACGATCTACCAGCGACAAAAGTTCTCCGCATGAGACTTGAAGTGCTGATTGATCGATTCGTTCGCGACTAAAGCCACGGTGGATCCAGGTCGGGTGGCTACCCTTCGCATTCTGGCCTGTTGGTCGGCAAACCGGAAGTAATCCAGATCGGGATATGTGGACCGGCACCACAATTCGGCATACAGGAAGTAATTGCGATTGCTCGCGCACAACTTGGAAACAATCGCACAGATGTAAATCTCATTTCTCAGCAAGTGGCGGAAGTAGCCCGGAAAAACACGGGCAAGAATCTCTTAGAAGCTCGATTTTGCTTTTTTGCGAGCAAACTCGCCGGAGAATTTTTCGAGTGTGGACTGGGTGCCCCAAGCAAGCAGTCACAGCGCGCCAATTTCGACCCCGTTGAACGCCGAGGAGGTGACCACTTTCAGCCACAGTATCGTATGCCGTTCGCCTCACCGGAAGGATTCAAAGATGGACTGTTCCTTGGGGGAATTCATAACATTGTCGGCCGTTGATTCTCCGGTTAACTTCCTGATTGGCCGCAAGTTACGCCAACGTCGGGAGTTGTGGAATTCAAAAGGGTAACGAAGGTTCGAATCCTACTCGCTCCGCCATACAGTCTGAACTGCAAAGGATTTTGGCTCGCTCTGCGCTGAAATACGCGAATAATGCCCGTATTTCGCGATTACTGACTGGCAACCGGACTCCAGAGAACGGACTGCTCGCCGGCGAAAGGCACACCGTCCCACCTTCTCTCCGGAAGGCAGACACGCAGTCCGGTTTCAAGGAAGGCATAAGGCGAACGCAATGCGATCATAGGCTGAATGCTAAGCGAACCGGACTTGACTTACCTCGAGGTTTTCTCGAATCCCACTCCGCCGATAACAGGACAACAAGCGTTTTTTTAGTAACGATCTGGGTGAAACTTCTTTCGTGGCGGGAAGTGAGCTTGTGTCGAGTATTCTGATGGCTTTTCTCTTGTAAGAGGGCGTGACAGAGTTCGTTTTCATCCGCAATCACAAAGATGAAGCCACGTTATACCATGGGGTGTGGACCTTCCGGTAAATCCGCCGATCCTGCCCATGCTCGCGAAACGAGTGGATGAATTGCCCACAGAGGGCGATTGGATTTTCGAGCCGAAGTGGGACGGTTTCCGCGCCGTGGTGTTTCGCGATGGAGATGAAATTTTCATCCAAAGCCGCGACGAAAAACCACTCAATCGTTACTTTCCTGAGTTGCTAGATCCACTGCGCGCAGCGCTGCCCGCACGTTGTGTGCTCGATGGAGAGATGGTCATCGTCAAGAATGATGGGCTTGATTTTGATGCGCTGCAATTACGTTTGCATCCGGCTGCGTCGCGCGTAAAGCTTTTGTCCGGGCAGATTCCCGCGTCATTTGTATTCTTCGACCTGCTTTGCCTTGGAGATCGCGATCTCTGCGGCGAGGCGTTTCAAAAGCGGCGACGCGAACTGGAGTCGCTGCTTGCTTCGGCTTCAGCGCCGATTCATCTGACACCTGCAACCAGCGATCGGAGTATTGCCGCCGATTGGTTTCGCCGCTTTGAAGGCGCAGGTCTGGATGGTGTGATGGCCAAAGATCCTGCGGGAACTTACGAGCCGAACAAGCGAGTGATGCTTAAAGTGAAGCACGAACGCAACTGCGATTGCGTGGTAGCCGGATTCCGCTGGCATAAAAAAGGTGAGCACACGATGGTCGGCTCGCTGCTGCTCGGTTTGTTTGACGATGCCGGGGCTTTGCAACACGTCGGAGTCTGTGCGAGTTTCAGCACGGCAAGACGAAAAGAGCTGGTGGAGTTTCTCAAGCTTTATCGAAAAGATGCGCTGGTGGACCATCCGTGGAAGGCCTGGGCAGAGTACGCGACCGGGAGTGATGAAGCTGTCAAGCGAATGCCCGGCGGACAGAGTCGCTGGAGCCAAGGCAAAGATCTGTCGTGGGAACCGTTGCGGCCCGAATTAATTGTAGAAGTTGCTTACGACCACATGCAGGGAGATCGCTTCCGGCATACGGCGCAATTCCGCAGATGGCGAACGGACAAAAAGCCCAGCGATTGTACCTATGCCCAGCTTGAAGTTGTTCCTCCGCAAGAGCTGGCGAGGATTTTTCCACGGGGAAGGTGAGTCTTACTTGTTTGCCTTTTTCTTTTTCCAACGCTCCCGCCACTCGCGCGTTGGGTCATCGTCCGGCTCTGGTGTTTCCCCCGGCGGCCGGTTGTTCTTCAGGCACATGACGCAGGTTGATGCGGACACGCGTCCATGTGGATGATCTCCCGCGCATCGAGTCGACCAGCACATCGTCCACGGCAAGCAGACTTGCGATATCTGTATGTTTGGCCTTCCAGCGCTCAAGACCCGCCAGAGCGGCCGCTTTGTCAGGCGAATTCGCGACTGTAATCAATGGCATCTTCACGCGTGGCTTCTTTATTGCTGTTTTCTTCGCAGCAGATTTCGCGCGGGAAGGCATCACGCGCGCAGCCTCGCCTTCCATCTTGCGGAAGTGCGGAGGCCAGGGCGCGTCGGCAATACCGGCCGCTTCGTCTTTATCGGCTAGTTCCAGCAATTTTTCCAGCGAGCCGGGCGATGCATCCATCTCGGCATGCGGGTTGCCGGTTTTCGCAAAGCGCTCAGGAACCGTGAAGATGGTAAAGTCCGCCGGATCGCAATCAGGCACTTCTTCCCAGTCGAGAGGAGTCGAAACTCGAGCATCCGGGAGAGGGCGCACTGAATAGGCTGAGCATGTCGTGCGATCCTTCGCGTTCTGGTTGTAGTCAAGGAAGACGCCGTGTCGTTCTTCCTTCCACCATTTCGAACTGGCCAGTGTTGGAGCGCGTCGCTCGACCGCTCGCGATAAGGCAACCGCCGCACGGCGTACTTGCGTGAAGGTCCAGCGCGGTTCGATGCGCACATTCACGTGCATGCCGCGCGAGCCGCTGGTTTTCGGCCAGCCTCGAAGGCCGACCTCATCGAGAAAGCCTTGCACTTCAAGGGCGACGCGGCGAACATCGTCCCAACTAACACCGGGAATCGGATCCAGATCGATGCGTAGTTCGTCGGGATGATCGGGATCGCCGGAGCGCACCGGGTGCGGGTGCAGTTCGATGCAGCCAAGGTTCACGATCCAGGCAAGCCCGGCTGCATCATCGACCACGATTTCTTCGGCGGTGCGTCCGGAAGGGAACGACAAAGTGACCGTGCACAACCAGGCTGGCCGCTTCTCTGGCGCATGCTTTTGATAAAAAGCCTCCGCCTCGGCGCCGTTGACGAAACGTTTCAGAACGATCGGTCGATCTTGAATACCTGCCAGCGCACCCGGAGCGACGGAAAGATAATACTGAACAAGTTCGAGCTTGGTGACTCTTATTTGCGAAGAAAAGTACAACTTCTCAGGGTTCGTGATCTGGACTTCCTGCCCGTCGATCGACAGGATTTTGCTGGCCGATTCCTTTGCCACAAGACAAGGCTACCACCGATAATATTATTTTAGGCGACATACATCTCTGGCCATGAATCAATCATCATTCAGCCCTACCATTGACGAATATCTTCGCAAGCGCCTGATGCCGGTCGAAGGCGCGATCCCGCAACTGGCGGGCATCGATATGTATGGCAACTCCATTCCCGCGGGCACGGTTGGCGGCGACCTGTTCGAGTACATCAACTTTCAGCAGCGCTATAACATCGACGGCCGCATCGCCCGGGCACTCAAACTTGCGAAGCTTTATCTCGATCCCTTGCCGGCTGGGCAACGGGTGCGCAACATGGTGGATGACCAAGTGTGCTGGCTGGAAAAGCGGCTGAACCAGGAGCCATCCACGCCGCTTGAATACAGAAAAGCGAAGAGTTCCGAGCAGTTGCGCATCGCGGAAGATCTTCCGGAGTTGAAGACCACGGCAGGCGTGCTGCTGGTGGATGCGCAAGGGCACGGCCTCATCTCGGCCAAAATTGCTTCGACCGTCCACGATACCTTTCATGCATTAATGCTGGTGGAACTTGATCGCTATGGAAAAACTACACCGGGATTTTTTGAAAAAATCAATCTCCGGCTGGCGCAATCGGTCACGGCGCGCAACGCGCTCGGACGCAATCCCAAAGATAGTGCCCGTGAAATCGCCACAATGCTCTATGGCGAAATGCGGCCCGAAGGACTTTTTCGTTTCGTAAATTTTGGCCATCCGCCGCCGCTGGTTTTCTCAAACGAGTTCGGCAAGTTTATGGAGATCGGCCAGGCGCGAATGGTGCAGTTCCCGCCACTAGGCCTGGAAATTCCCGAAGATCACCCAGACCGGAACAAATATTTCTCGATCAGCCTGCGAAAACGGCAGGTGAACTCTTCCGATGTAGCGGCGATTACGCTGATGAGCCCCGGCGACATACTCTTCCTCTATACCGACGGAGTCTACGATGGCTCCGACGACGAGGAACGATCCCAGCTCGAGCGTGTGATGCGCAACCATAAAGATCAGCCGGCCCGCGAAATTTGTAACGCGCTGCTGGATTATGCCGTCAAGCGCGATGAACACTTACAGCAAATCGGTGAAAACGATGTCATTGACGACAAGACGGTATTCATCATCAAGCGCAGGTAGGGAAGCACCGCGATTTTGTTGCAAGAATCGAGTGAGACTTTGAACGCGAGGAGGGAGTCAAAATATGGCATGAAGGAAACTCGGAGAGGGACGATCTCTAAAAGTCCCCATTTATTTGGACCCTTTCTTGGACACTCCCTGTGGATAGATTTTTCGCTTTCGGACTGCGCGGTAGGCACGCAGTCCGGCGAACCCAATCAGACTGGCTGGGAACCTCATGACGTGACCATTTTTGCCACAGAATCGCTTGAACCCGGCAGAAGTTGTAGTAAGCGAAATGCAGAGAGACAGCGGCTTTCAAGTGCGACAGCTTTTGCTGAACGCATTCGTAAGTCGCGTGAATCGGCGCATTGCCATTCGCATCGTCAAGTTTGGTCGTTCTACAAAAGACGTGCTGACATGATGGGGATCGGGATCGCCTTGTCGGACCTTGGCGGCAGCTCTTCAAGAGAGACCCGCCACCGGAAATCCGAAAAGACTTGAACCTATAGGAAAATCAAGAATCGATTTCGGATGACTCACAGCTTGAAGTACTGAGGTCTGATCGTAGTACGCCAGCTCTGAGCGCGCTCCGGAGATGAGCGATCACTGCATAACGCGCCGCTCTGGAAATGACCTCACCCGTCATGCGTACAACAGAGTACCATCCTCCTTCTAGCGTGCTGACGGGGTTTTGAGTGGAATGGCTGTTTTTGCCGGTTATTCGTGCCGTCTTCCCATTCGCAGACCAGCGCCTAAAGAAAATCAGGTTGACTTTCGGCGCATCCCACGTCATAATTCCGGTCCAAATTTTGTATCTCCCCCATCGAACGTTATCTGCGTTTCTTCCCCCTAGGAGTGCCGCTAATTAAGAGGTAATGAAGTATGAAGCTGATCGTCACCATTGTTCTTTCGTCCTTTTTTCTTTCCTCCTGCGGTGGTGGCAGCATGACGACCCTGTCTCAAACCACCCCCGCCACTAATGAATGGACATGGGTGAGCGGTGCAAACGTTGTTAGTCAGCCTGGTGTGTATGGAACGCAGGGGACGCCCTCCGCCAGCAATGTCCCCGGAGGGCGGAACTCGGCCGTCGGCTGGACTGACGCGGCCGGAAATTTCTGGCTCTTCGGTGGTGTCGGTCTCTCCGCTACTACCGATACACCCGGGGCTTTGAACGACCTCTGGGAGTTCAGCGCCGGGCAATG
Organism: uncultured Acidobacteriaceae bacterium; assembly: GCA_963771965.1. Lineage (GTDB taxonomy): Bacteria > Acidobacteriota > Terriglobia > Terriglobales > Acidobacteriaceae > Sulfotelmatobacter. The sequence goes on along the minus strand of CAVYVM010000008.1, from coordinate 847,733 downwards.
GACGTGGATAGGCGGGTCGAATCTCCTGCAGCAACCGGGCTCTTACGGCACTCTAGGAGTCGCGGCCCCAGGCAACATTCCCGGTGCACACTCTGGTGCGGTTTCCTGGAAGGATGCAAGTGGAAATTTCTGGCTGTTTGGCGGATACGGCGAAGACTCGAGCGGACAATTCATGGCCGGGCTCAATGATTTGTGGAAGTACAGCTCCGGGCAATGGACGTGGATGAGTGGCTCGAATGCAGTCAATGGGCCCGGGACATACGGTACCCAGGGCGTAGCCGCTCCAGGCAACGTTCCCGGAGCGCGCGAGAGCGCCGTGGGTTGGGTCGATACAACTGGAAGCTTGTGGCTTTTTGGAGGAAATAATTTTAACGATCTCTGGAAGTACAGCGGAGGTGAATGGACATGGGTCGGCGGGTCAAACGCCAGTGGTCAGCCTGGAACCTATGGTACTCAGGGCGTAGCTGCCTCCGGCAACATTCCGGGCTCCCGTAACAGTGCCGTAAGTTGGACTGATGCGTCAGGAAATTTCTGGCTCTTCGGCGGCCAGGGCCTCGACTCTACCGGCGCATTCGGCGACCTAAACGATCTTTGGAAGTACAGCGCCGGACAATGGACTTGGGTCAGCGGATCCAATTTAGTCAACCAGCAGGGAGCGTACGGAAAGCAGGGCACCGCTTCTCCCAACAACTTTCCCGGGGCGCGTGACAGTGCTGTTAGCTGGACCGACGCCTCTGGAACCCTCTGGCTTTTCGGAGGGGAGAGTTTCATCCCCCAGACTCAACCGCCTCAACCAGCTTACGTTGACCTCAATGATCTTTGGAAGTACGCTGCGGGTGAATGGACCTGGGTGAGCGGCGCAGACACGGCCAACCAACCCGGGATGTACGGAACCGAAGGGACCGCTTCCCCAAACAACGTCCCCGGTGCCCGAGACAGCGCCGTGGGCTGGACCGACGCCTCCGGAACCTTCTGGCTCTTCGGCGGATACGGGGTAGACACAGGCCCAACCCAAGGTGGCCTAAACGACCTGTGGAAGTTGCAAATCCCAATAAAACATTCTGCACGATTGTTCCAACTCCTCCAAACGAGGACGAACGCGGAGAGCCGCTGAGGTAGCTGTTGTAACATCGCGGTTACCAAAATATGTTTTACAGGTTTTCTGCCGAGAACGAACAGGCTCGTAGTTGCCGAAAACTCGCCGCTGCGCTCATTAACCAGCGGTCAAAACGTGTAATCGCCTGTTAATAACGTTCGGTCCCTCCTGCCGGCGGCGCAAGAAAAGCCGCCCTAAGAGGCGGCTTCCTGTTTCTGCGAACCGGCTCTAGTCTGTTACGGTATGCGGAAAGCAACTTTGCTCTCAAGCGTTCCCGTGTTCGTCGTTACCTCGACCTCGCCAGTGGTCGCTCCGGTCGGTACGGTGGTCATGATTGCGGAGCCTGACGAGTTTACAGCGAACGACCCAACAGCCGTGCCGTTGAAGGTAACACTCGTCGTGATTTTCAAATTGTTTCCCAGGATAGTGACCTTCGAGCCCACCTTGCCTGAGGTGGGATTTGTTTCCACAAACGGACCAAGGCCGATAGACAGGCTGTAGATCGTGCCATCGTTACTTGTCCCGCCGAAGACCGTTGTCCCGTAGAAATTCCCGTTGGTGGCCTGCACCAGTCCGGCTCGAGGATTAAGCCCGTCAGTGCAGACGGGATAATCCTGGGAGCAAAAACTGTAAAGCAAGGTCAGCGTTCCCCCGGGTGTGATTTCGTAGGCTGTGCCCTCGCTATTCGCTCCGCCCCCTGATGTTGTTCCGTAGAAATTCCCGTTGGTGGCTTGCACCAGTCCGGCCTGAGGAAAGGAACCGTCAGTGCCGTCGAAGGTGACCAGCGAGGTGAACGCTCCCGCCGGGGTAATTTTGAAGACGGTGCCGCCACCCCCATCTACTCCCCCGATAGGTGTTGTGCCATAGAAGTACCCATCGGTGGCTTGCACCAACCCGTCCCCAGGGCCACCGTCCGTACAATCAGATTGGGAACAAAAGTTGTGAAGCGTTGTCAGCTTGCCTGCCGGCGTAATTTCGAAAAACGTACCCCAGTTTTTAGGCCCCCCTCCGCCCGTTGTGCCGTAGAGGTCGCCATTGGTGGCTTGCACCAACCCGCCGCTTGGGTACTCGCCGTCCGTACAGTACCCTTGAGAGTTTCTTTCGTTGCAGAAGCTGCAAAGCGTTGTCAACTTGCCTGCTGGGGTAATTTCGAAGACCGTGCCCGCGTTAGCGCCCCCATTGGTCCCACCCGAGGAAGTCGTCCCGTAGAAATTCCCGTTGGTGGCCTGAATCAGTTCGTAGGGACCGGAGCCGTCAATGCAGAAACCTTGGGAACTTTGGGAACAGAAGCTGTAAAGCGTTGTCAGTTTGCCTGTCGGCGTCATCTCGAAGATGGTGCCCTTGCCGTGCGCGCCTCCATTGGCCGTTGCCCCGTAGAAGTTTCCATTGGTGCCCTGGATAAGAGAACCATACGGGTTCGAGCCGTCAGTCCCATCGAAAGAAAACAGGGTGGCAAATGTTTGAGCCGACGCGGCAATCGACGTCATGACACAGAGCAGAAAAACAACGGCCGCCATGAGCATCAGCGAAGAGCGCGAGGGAATGAGCTTTATCATGGACCTGATCTCCTTTACGGAATTGAGTAGGGGCCCACGTACCGAATCCCCCTAACTCTGTGCAAAAAGCCAAGGATTGTCAAGGGTGAAGGGGGTTTGCATACAGTCGGCGGGCGGTTCAGCTCCCTTCGCCGGAACCAATATTGCGATTATTGCGATTGCATCGAGAACGCCAACTAAGTGACTTGCAAACTTCCCCTATAAAACCCCACACTAGATTTCCATGTCCATTCCTCTATCTCTCTCCGGCAAAGTTGCTCTGGTCACCGGCGGCTCGCGCGGCATCGGAGCTGCCACGGTTCGCATGTTCGCCGCGGCTGGCGCGAAGGTCGTCTTCAGCTATCAGAAGGCCCGAACACAAGCGGAAAATCTCGCCGAGGAATATGGAGAACTCAAGTGCCGCGCCGTTGCCGGCAACCTGGATAACGCAGACTCTGCTCGTGGGCTTGTCGCCGAGACCCGTTAAGCTCTTCGGACGCCTCAATATCCTCGTCGCCAAATCACGGCGTGTGGCCCGCTGAAGACGTCGCCATCGACAAAATGACCGACGAGCAATGGCGCTCAACTCTCTCCGTCAATCTCGACCTATAGGAGAATCAAGAATCGATTTTGGATGAATCACAACTTGCGGCAATCGCAGTGAGCGACCGATCTACCGCATGATCAGATTCTCCTCCATCCTCGGTAGTATGGTTTGGGATGATCATGCGCAAAGTCGTGCATGTGGACATGGATGCGTTCTACGCTTCGGTAGAACAACGGGACAATTCTGACCTGCGCGGTAAGCCCGTGATTGTCGCCTGGAAAGGCAACCGCTCGGTTGTGTGCGCCGCTTCCTATGAGGCGAGGGCTTTCGGTGTTCGCTCCGCAATGCCCGCGAAGCGGGCAGAGCGGCTGTGTCCGGATGCGATTTTTGTTGCTCCGGATTTCATCAGGTATCGGGCGGTATCCGGGAATGTGCGGGAGATCTTCAAACGCCACACAGATCTGATTGAGCCATTGTCGCTCGACGAAGCCTACCTCGATGTCACTACCAATAAAACGGGCCTGCCAACGGCAACACTTGTGGCACGAACGATTCGGGGGCAGATCCGGCAGGAATTGAATCTCACTGCTTCCGCGGGCGTTGCGCCTAACAAGTTCCTGGCGAAACTCGCCTCGGACTGGAAAAAGCCGGATGGACTCTTCGTGATCCAGCCAGAAGAAGTGGATATGTTTTTGCTGCCACTGCGGTTGGAAGGCTGCCAGGGGTCGGGAAAGTCAACGAAGAGAAGTTAGTGAAACTCGGAATCAAGACTGTCGGCGAATTGCGAAGTCTTGAGCTAGCGAGGCTGGAGCAGGAGTTTGGGCGCTATGGTGTGCGCCTCTACGAACTTGTGCGAGGGATTGATGAGAATCCAGTCGTTCCCGACAGGCCGACAAAGTCCATATCCGTCGAGGACACGTTTCCGGAAGATGTCCTGCTGGCAGACACCGAACCTATGATCCGCCGCCTGGCAGAAAAACTATGGTCCGCATCGCGCAATGAGCCACGAATACCACGAACGATCGTGCTCAAGTTGAAGACGAGGGAGTTCAAGATCCTCACACGCAGCTACACTTCGGACAATCCGCCCTCGTCATGCGATGAGTTGACGGACATCGCGCTGAAGTTGCGAGAGCGAGTGGCCCTTGGCCCACAGCAACGCTTCCGTTTAGTGGGCGTGGGTCTCAGTAATTTTCAAGACGCAGGAGAAACGTCACAGCCGACTCTTTTCGAATGAAAGCACCTCAGTCAGCCGCGGCCGCACCCGCCGGCTGCTGCTTCATCATCTCCTCCATCCCTTTCTTCATCTCTTTCGCCGACGGCTCGGCTTTATGCGTGCCGACCATCCAGGAATAGCCATCGGGATCGACGACGGTACCGCAGCGGTCACCCCAGAACATGTCCATCACGGGACCTTGCGGTGTTGCGCCAAGCTTAGCCGCTTTCTCGATCACTTTGTCCACGTTTTCGACATAGAGATACAAAGTGGCCGACGAGCCGCCGATGCTCTTAGCGGTGCGCCTTCCCATATCGGCGTTCTCGGGGCCGAGCATGAGCACTGTGCCGCGCAAGGTGAGTTCCGCATGCATCGGCTTGCGATCAGGGCCGTTCATGATGGCGCGCTTCGCGAAGCCAAACGCCTTCTGGTAAAAGCTGGCAGCGGCAGGAATATCCGCAACGGTGAGCGCGGCCGAGACCGCGCCGTACGCCTTCTTATTTAGTGGATCAATCTTCTTCTTCGCCATGGTGCTCCTTTCGTGCGGAGAACATTCTAGCCGAAAGAAAAAGACGCCGCATCCGGAACGCAATGGCCTGGTCAGGTTTAAATGACAGCGTGCGGCGCATCGGAGATCCTCCTGGGCCGACGTTCCGCGGACCGCGGCGCCGCTTCGCAAGCGGTTTTCCGTCCACAGCAGACGAGGGAAAAAGGAGGGCAATAATTTACTTGACTCGACCACACTTCCGGACTTGTCGTTTCTCCTATGCCTTTTCCCATTTCTTCAGTTCTTTCGTAATACTGGGATCGGGGCGGAGCGCAAACCTGCGTCCGCCGGGAACCGTTAAGATAACAACCAGGAACCCACATACGTTGATTCCCTCGGCTAACTCGGGGTGATACTCGATTGATGTCTGGCTTGAGGTGAGTCAGCCTCTTTCCGACCTCCGTGCTTACACGGATCAGCTAAGGAGTGATTGCCATGCGTTACTTCGTCGAAAAGCTTCGGGACAAACTCGCCTGCTGTGCTTTGGCATTTTTTCTTGCCGGAACAGCTTCTGCAACCCTATCTGTGAATGTCATTTCCCCGTCAATTGGCTATCAAGGAACAGCTTCGGGTGGAACGCCAGTATTCTACGAGGCTTATGCCACCAGCCCGGAATGCGTGTCAGGGATTGCCGCCATGCGAATCTACACCGCTCCTGGAGTGAGCGCTTATACGGTAAATGGGGGCCATCTGGAAACCTTTATTGCTCTGCCCTTAGGCAATTACAGCACAGTGGTCCAAGCTTGGGATAATTGCGGAGCGGTAGCGAAGACGGCGGTGCCCCTGACTGTGACGACCGGAAACATCACCGTCTATTTGCCATCCGGCGGCGTGGCGTATGGACCGGTGCACATCGCCGCTTCGTCGCAAACTGGATGCAATAACGGGATTGCCGCCATGCGGCTGTACACAGCACCCTACATCGGCGTTTATACGATCGACTCGAATGCGCTGGACACGTATGTCACAGTGGCACCGGATAGTTACAGCATGACAATTGTGGCATGGGACAAGTGCGGCGGGGTTTTCACATATGGAATTTCCAGCGCGGTTACGGGTGCGCCGAACGGGTACCTGTATGGAATTTATGGTTCCGGTGGCTCAGTTGGCGAGCTTCAGATAGGGCAGACGGCAAATATTATCAATCCCAATGGAACCACGGACCCGCCACAAGTTTCGGTAGCGGGAGCAAATTCTGTTGTCGTGGATCCAGGAGGATGGTTCATTTATGCCTCGGGAACGAAGGGAATTTACGCTTTCCAGATCGCTCCGGAGAACGGTTCTCTTGTTCAAGTTTCTGGATCGCCTGTCGCGGCCAACGGTGTCTCGCAGATCGTGATGGATCCCTCCGGCAACTATCTCTACGCAGTTTCCAGTTCGATTGCGACTTACCGCATCAACCGCTCGAGCGGAGCCCTGACAGCTACGGGACAATCGGTTCCGCTTCCATCCGCGAATTACTTTAATGTGGCGGTCGATACCGGGTTCTTTTATGTGCTGACGACTTCCCCGAAGGGACAACTATGGGGATACAGCTTGAATGTCAACAATGGGGCGTTGACACCAATTTCCGGACTGTCGATTTCCATTGCGACTCAATTTCAAATTGGCGGGCTGGTAACCAATGACTATCGCGCCTACCTCGAGGTCGATAATAATGATGGTACCGCCGAAGTTTATGGCTATAACATTAATCCCACGTCCGGAGCGCTTACGGCGATCTCCGGTTCGCCTTTCAGTGTCGACGACAACTTATTTAATTTGTGGGGAGATTGGGAAGGCCGCTATCTATGGGGTTGGAGCCTTCAATCGACCGGAACGCAAAACTTTGTCAACCCATTGGAGATAAATTCGAAGGGCCAAGTTACGCTTAGTAATGAGTTTACCGTAGGCGATGCGGATGCATTTGCCGGTTTCACTGAGGACTTAACCGGTAACTATGTATTCGCCGAATGGACCGATGCGATCATACCTCCTTCAGCGCCATCCGCAGGGGGAACTTTGCCTCAGCCAAACGATGTAGGCGTGCAAAGCTACTACATCTCGAATGGAGGACAACTGATTCCTAACTCGAATACTGTCTTGCCCAATAATTTTCTTGTCCAAGCTATTGGTAGAGGGGATCCGAACTGAAAGCCTGCACGGCCAATGCAGGTTGGTTCTGCATCGAGTCGAATGAGTAGTTTGGCCGGACACCCGAGTTGAAGCCGCCGTCTTTACTCAGTGCCAAAAACGGTAGAGGATCTCCCCCGACCAACGAATGCCACAGAGGAGCATCCCCAGAGTGTTGTGAAATTCTTTCTTGGAGCACAACCTGCGGAGAGATTTTTCGCTTTCGGACTGCGCGGTAGGCACGCAGTCCTGCGAACCCAATTCAGACTGCCTGGAAACCTCACGACATGACCATTTTTGCCACAGAATCGCCGTGCATTCGGCCGTTCACATACGAATATATGGCGAATCGAAACCGGACTGATTGCCCAGTTCTGATGTCCGGTTTCGGGTGAAATTCTCTGGCAGGGTTTTGCTATCTGCAACATGCGGACACGTCGAGCTTTAGCGCGACAAAACGTAGGTCTCTGATGCCGGATCGTCGGTCACACCCTTACCACGGAACAATTGTGGCGGCTTCGGAAACATCGTCGTCGCATAGTCAATGGGTGGCTGTCCTGGGAGTCCGTGACACAAGGCACAGTGCTGTTTGTACACGCTCGCACCGGCAAGAAAATTAGGTTCGTCGGCCGGCACAGGAGATGGAGGAATGTGTTGCTGCTCAATATGCGCGTCCAGAGCCATATTCGCGAACTTCTTCTCAAACGGCATAGGCAGATCGGCCGTTGCGACCGGCGCCAAGCCAGCAGAAAAGTAAATAAAAACACAACCCACCGAAATCGCAATTGCCAGAATGAAGCCGATCACGATGCCTTTTATCACTTGGGCGCTCCTGTTTTTAATCAGAAATTAAAACGATACCCCAGAATCATCTTCGCGATCAGGTGGTCAGTCGCGCCCGTGAGGCCCACGCCGAGTCCGAAATTGATCTCCCACTGCGGTGCGATGTTCAAATCAATCGCGGGGAAAATCTGGTGCTGTTGCTGCGACACCGCATCGAATCCCGTCACTGGGCCGACTGAACCGTAATATTCCAGACCTCCCGCGACTTTCGGAGTGAAATCGTAGCTGAACTTGAAGTTTGGCGAAAAGACCGCGCCCTGGTTCACGCTCTCGCCGTGGAAAGACCGGTCGAGCGTGGGATTCAAGGACCAGTACCATCGGCCGACCCTTTGGTCCACGATGGGGCGGATTTCCCACGTCCAGGTGTCCACGGAATATTGCCGCCTCTGGTAGCCAATTTCGTTTGAGATGCTCACACCTACAGGCCAGTGCCATTTCTTAGGGACGGCAACGCGCGGGCGGATGTGATCACCCACCCACTGCCAGCTCTGGCCCTCGGTTATGGAAGTGAAGATGTAAAAGCCGCACTCGAACCAGTCATTGAAGCCGTGGGTGATCTCGACGGTCTCGTGCTCGGCGTGATTGGTGGGGTAAACACCGTCGACGATTGTCTTCGATCCATCGATCGTGAAGTTGCTATGGAGTTCCACCATAGTGTGTCGGGGATTGACCAGGTCAGACCCGTACACCTGGATTTCGTAATTGTCTTGAGCACGGCTGACTGGTGCAGCAAAGATGAGGATTAGAAATACGATCGCGAGTTGTCGGTAACGCACCGTACGATCACATTCACGAGATCCCATGAGGAAGATTATCAGCTACAGGATGAATTCATCGTGGCGAACAAATGACAAGTTGTTCATGTTGCCTCGCGAGGCGCTCCGACGTGCATCGACCTTAAGTAGTATGAGGAGGTTGCCGTCATCTTCGTTTGTTCCTATGGTCTGCCGTGTACTGGTCTCCGCTAACTTGTTGGTGGGAGGAGTTGTGGCGATTGGACAGGAACCGTCAAGCCTGCCAGATGCGCCAAGCGCAAGTCAGACTCAGTCGAGTCCATCCAGCGTTGCGCAGACCGTACCACAGCATGAACCGAGCAAGAATCACATCTTCTGGATAATCCCCAACTATCGCTCGGACGAAAACCCGGCAGAGATTAAACCGTTGACGCCTGCCGAAAAGATGAAAGTTTCGTTCGAAGACTCTTTCGATCCCTCAGCGTTTCTGGTGGCTGGCATCTTTGCTGGGCTATCCATGGCTCAGAAGCAGTACAGCTCATTCGGAACAGGAGCGCAGGGATTTGGCAAGTATTACGGAGGAGCATTTGCAGATCAAGCAATTGGCAACATCATGAGTGAAGGGCTATTTCCAGTCGCTCTGCACCAGGATCCTCGTTATTTTGTGAAAGGAACTGGAGGATTTTGGAAGCGAACTGGATATGCGATAAGCCGGGAAGTTATAACTCGCGGCGACGATGGCCGCAACCACTTCAACACATCCGAGCTGGCCGGAAATGCTGTGGCCGCAGGCATCTCCAACCTCTACTATCCGGCCGTGAATCGATCATTTGGAAATACCGCGAACAAGTGGGGACAACAAATAGCTCTGGATACCTTCTTCAATGTGGCAAAAGAGTTCTGGCCCGATGTCCGCAACAAAATGTTTAGGCATTGAGCGCGTGACTCTGACACCTGATTAGCGCTGTAGGGCAACGGAGAGCAGAGGGGACAAAGCTGACCATGCCACGAAGATCTCCGATCTCTACTGAGACATCGCAAGCGTACGCAACACGCATCGAGTTTTGCAGAGTGTTCGCGGAAAACATGGATAGTATGCATTTGCTTTTGTTCTTGCTCACAGCCGATCAGACGAAGGCTGAGGAATGTTTTGTTTCCGGCCTGGAAGACTGCGTCGAAGGAACTTATGTGTTTCGAGACTGGGCGCAATCCTGGGCCCGGCGGACGATTATCCAGAATGCAATTCGCATGTTGGCGCCCCGCAAGGACCACTCGACCGTAGCAGACGTGCTGAGTGATGCGGTCAGTTGCAGTTCTGGACGGACGCAGGATGCGGATTACGCAATCGCGCGCATTCTTCGGCTTGAACACTTCGAACGCTTTGTCTTTGTGATGTCCGTCCTTGAAAGATACTCGGATCAGGATTGTTCCGTTCTGCTTGGCTGCTCGCGGCAGGATGTTGGGGAGACAAGAATGCGAGCGTTGCTGCATCTCGCGGAGCCAGACATGTTACGCACCATGGCTCCGTCCGGGTGCGGCTCCAGCGATCCTGAAGAGGCACAGACGCGAGAAGTGCAGTTGGAGCCGCAGTTTTGAAGACTGTGAACCGAGGCATCTTTCGAAAGATACCAAGAGCCATTCTGAAGCAAGCTCTACGAAAACAGAGATCAACAGATCGGCATCGCTCGTGACGGCCCGTGCGGTGAATCCTAGACGATTCAAGTAAGGAACTGTCATGAGAATTCTGCTCTACAACCCCGATAACGGCGTGACTCGCAACTTCATGCCGCACCTCTGGATGTTCTTGCTCAAATCCCTGACCCCTCCCGGCCATGAAGTGCTGTTGATCGACGGCAACGCTCAGCCGATGGACGAGCTTCAGATTGCACAGTACGTTCGAGACGAAAACATCGGACTGGTCGGCATTGGCGCCATGACCCGAATGATCGCCAAGGCGTATCGCATAGCCGATGCCATTCGCGCCACCGGAGTTCCGGTCGTCATGGGTGGTCCTCACGTTACCGAGCTGGCCGACGAGGCTCTCGGTCGCGATGGCGGACCACGCCACGCCAATGCTGTGGCGCTAGGCGAAGCCGATGAAACCTGGCCGCAGATTGTGAACGACGCTACCCGCGGCGAACTAAAAGCCATCTACGCGCCCGTGGATGCGGCCGGGAAGGACAAAAAGCCGTCGCTAAAGGAGTACCCGGTCATTCCTTGGCAATCGATCGATCTTGCTCAATTCAATCTCGTGCCAAGGGCCATCGCGCCGCTACTGAACCGTGTCGGCGCGGGCTGGGGCTCTTTCCGTATTATTCCAGTCGAGTCGGGACGTGGCTGTCCCTACGGCTGCGAGTTCTGTACCGTGACCGGATTCTTTGGTGACTCAATCCGCTTCCGCACTAACGAGAGCGTAGTAAATGAGTTGCTACTGTTGAAGGAGCGTGCCCGCAGCGAGAAAGGCCAGATTGCCGTCTTCTTCATCGACGACAATTTCGCTATCAATGTAAAGCGCACCAAATCATTGCTTCGCGACATCATCGCTGCCAAAGCCCAGGTCCACTGGGTCGCTCAGATCAGCGCTAATCTCTTGCGCGACGAAGAACTCGTCGACCTAATTGCCGCTTCCGGGGGCAAGTGGATCTTCATCGGCATGGAATCCATTGACCCGACTAATCTCAAAGACGTGAACAAGGGATTCAATAAGCCGGGTGAATATGCGGCTGTGCTCGAACGGCTCGCGCGACGTAACGTCTATGCGATCACATCATTTATCTTCGGCATGGACAACGACACTACCGGCGTAGCCGAGCGCACACTGACGCAAGTCCGAACTTGGCCTCCGGGTCTGCCCATTTTCGGCCTGCTGACGCCCCTGCCCGCAACCCCGCTCTACAAGCGCCTGGAAACCTCTGGGCGGCTCACGCGCCCCAAGCACTGGCAGGAGTTCATCCCGTTTGCGATGGCTCACACGCCGCTCAAGATGACCATTGAAGAAGCCCATGCCGAAGTGAAATATGGTTGGGAGCAAGCGTACAGCCCGGATGCACTGGCTCAAGCGGTCGACGCGCTCACTGACCAGCCTCTTGGTTATCGCATCAACGTCTTCCTCGCGCGACTATGTTTCCGCGGGATATATTTCCCCATGATGGGGAAAATGGCATGGCTCAAGGTTGTCGCCCAAAACCGCCGAACCATTCTTAAACTGGCGAGAGACGCCTTCTTTGCCTGTCGGACGCGACCAACGAATCCGGACGCGAAAGATGTGTACGAACCTGTCTCGGCACCGGATGTCGCCAGCGAATTGAACGCATAACTCCGGGGCGCCATTGTCCGCGAGTTGCGTCCAGCATGATCGACCGTCGGCACCGCTCAGGAGATTGTTCCGAACAGCGCCCCGACTCCTGCCGTCAGCGCCATGGCGAGAGCTCCCCAGAACGTTACCCGTATCGCTCCCACTGTTATCCCTGCGCCGCCCGCGCGTGCAGCCACTCCGCCTAGAAGTGCGAGGAATACGAGTGAAGTTCCAGAGACAAGCGGAATCAGCCCCGCCGTCGGTGTTATGGCACTGACCAAGAGAGGCAGGGCTGCGCCGACGGCGAAACTGCCAGCCGATGCCATAGCAGCCTGAATCGGACGCGCCCGAAGAGTCTCGGAGATGCCAAGTTCGTCGCGGGCATGCGCGCCTAGCGCGTCATGCGCCATCAGCTGATCGGCAACCTTTTTCGCGAGCGGAGGATCGAGTCCACGTGCGACGTAGATTGCCATCAGTTCCTTGTGCTCGCCCTTGTCGTCCGCTTTGAGTTCCGCGCGCTCAAGCGCGAGGTCGGCTTGTTCGGTATCTGCCTGTGAATGGACCGAAACATACTCCCCAGCAGCCATCGACATGGCCCCCGCCACCAGACCCGCGACGCCCGCGATTAGTACGTTGCGGTGAGTCGCGTGCGCGGCTGCGACACCAAGCAACAGACTCGATGTTGACAGAATGCCATCGTTCGCGCCCAGTACCGCTGCGCGTAGCCAGCCGATGCGGCTGGTGCGGTGTCGTTCAGTGTTGCCTGCATTCACCCTTGAGGACTCCTTAATCTGAGAACCGCTAGAAACCGTGCCCGCACGCTCAATCTAGACAAACAGTGGTTGCTTTCAGGTTGTCGGCTTAACGAATTAAGCGTAGCTGTTGGTCAACACACTCAGAAGAGAGACCGTGTAAACAAAACTTTCCTGTTTTTGCTATGCCGCTTGGAGCATGTGGACGGGTAGCGACAAAATTATGACAGCGCCGCCTCCTGGACGGTCCGAGACCTTAGCCACGCCCCCATGCGCCTGGGCAACTGCATCCACAAAGGCAAGTCCGAGACCACGACCGGGAGAATTCTTTCCCTTCACGAATCGTTTGAAAACCTGGCTGCCGATATCGGGCGAGAATCCCGGACCATTGTCTTCAATCACTAGTTCTGCCGACCCTTGTTGCGAGTAGAGCCGGATGTTCACTCGGCATCCCGCCGGCAAATGAGTCAATTCGTTTTCAAGCAAATTACTGACCACGCGATTCAGCAGGGTCACGTCCGCATCCACGACCACGTGCTCTTCGAGGTCAGTGGTCACTTCGTGATGATGTTCGGACATCGCCGGTTGGTAAATATCGACCAGTTGTCGCACGACATCGGAGAAGTCAACTGGGCAGCGATCGATGTGAAGAGCACCCGCTTCTGCTTCAGCAAGGTCCAGCGTAGTGTTTAGCAACTGCAAGAGCCTGTCGAGATCTTCGATCGCCCCACCAACCGAGTCGCGCCACGTATCATTTCCTTCATTACACAATGCCGATTCCAGCGTTCCACGAATCAAGGTCACCGGACTTTTGAGGTCGTGCGCGATACTGCCAGTGACAGTGCGAAGCTGATTCACCGAGGCCTGGAGCCGATCCAGCATGTTATTAAAAGTCTTAGCCAATCGCGAAATTTCATCTGAATTCACAGGTTCAGGCAAGCGTTCCTTTAAGTCTTCGGTTCCAATTCGCGCCACGGTTTCCGTAATTCGTTCCACACGGTGCAGGGTACGGCGTGCGCTCCAGTAGGAGATTACAAAACCGAGCAGGAACATGCCGCCCCAAACCATCAGAAAACGACGACCTAATGTGTGCAGCACATGCTGGGCGCCATGATCCGATAGTCCGAGATAAACAGTTTTTCCGCTTTGCGCCTTCTCAACCACTCGAAACGTTTGTCGATACCCTTCCACAGTTATGGACTTCGGAGGTCCCGGAACCAGGTTCGACCGTCGGATCGCCGTAACAAAAGCGTCTTGAGAACTGGGCCCTACCCACAAGGGAGAACCGCTGTTGATCGGATCTGTGACCAGGAAGAATACAGAATTCAGTCTCTCACCCCGAGCGTTGCGCTCATCCGGTACCTCCTGGGTCGCAAGCTCAGCCACTTCTCGCACGATCCTCGTGTAAAGACGATCGCTTGGAGTATCAGCTGAAACCTGAGCCAGAACCTCTGCTTCGCCGCTAAGCCAGGTGTCACTGCGCTCCCGAATGCCCTGAGCGACAAGGAAATAAACTATGGAGAAAGCCGCAGCTGTCCCCAACGCGAACGCCAGAGTTGTCCAAACCGAAATCCGCCAAGCGGCGGTGGAGCGCAAATTCTTAGGCATGTTTGAGAACGTAGCCAACACCACGAATCGTGTGAATCAGCGGTCGCGGGGTGTCATGATCCACTTTGCTGCGCAGACGATAAATGTGAACATCGACGACATTGGTTGCGGGATCAATCCTCATCTTCCAGACATGGTCCAGAATCATGGTCCGGGTCACCACTCGACCTTCGTTGCGGCAAAGATATTCCAGCAAAGAAAACTCCTGTGGGGTCAATTGCAACAATTGCTCGCCCCTTCGCGCTTCGCGACGCACCAGATCAAGCTGCAAGTCAGCAGCTTGCAAGCGCATCGATTCATTCTGCGGAACCGCGGACCTGCGAAGGAGATTTCTCAGCCTCGCCAGTAGTTCCGGCAGCGCGAATGGCTTCGTGAGGTAGTCGTCTCCGCCTTGCTCCAATCCTTTGACCCGTTCGTCAACGGAACGGCGGGCGGACAGGATTAAAACTGGCGCTGAACTTCCTTGGGCGCGGCAGCGGGCTATTAAGTCCAACCCATCCAGGTCCGGAAGGCCAAGATCGATGATGAAGGCATCGTGGATGCCCTCCAGAGCCATAGTTTCCCCGGCTTTGGCCGTACTGGCGGCATCTACGAGGTATCCGGCCTCCGTCAGCGCCCGCTTAAGGAAGTGCTGAATCGATATATCGTCTTCTACTACCAACAATCGCATGGGAGATTCCCGCCCGTCCAAAACTTTACACCCTCAGAGTGGGATGCAGGAAACTTGTCAAACGTTAGAGTAGCCTTAGCCGAAAGCGCGGGTTGCGGGCGCCCTCATGGGCCGGGCAATCAAGAAGTCCAGTTCGCCGTTTGAATCGGGTGTGCGACCCAAGATGAGTATCGATTCCGATTTGTCCGCTGGGAGAATTGCCGACTCGTGCAGCTCGATTCGCTAAAGATCTTCTCCGCTTCGTCGATCTAGCCTATATGGTCAACTCAATTAGCAGCGCCAATGCCAACTCCACCAACGAAGTCACACAACCGGCCGCTCGGCAGCCTCAACCTGCGGCACAAGCTCAGACAAGCAACGCGGTACCACAAGACAAAGTCACCCTTAAAAGCACTGGCGACCTGGCTGCCGGGGATCCAGACCATGACGGGCATTAAGACTCCCGCCGTGAATTGGCACAGCACTAGAGGATCGGTTATATGCTGATCCTCTATTCTACCCGCAGAGCGCTAGCGCTTGAACAGTAGGAGTGCGGTGTATTTTCAAGACCGCCTTCACAGGTTGTTAATTCGAGTGTATCTGTGGTAGTTCAGACTGCCGAAACTTGTCGTTTCGCTCTATTGCGAACGCCAAGTCACATCTACACGCACGGGCATTTCGTTCTTGACCGGAATCGTCAACAGCGACGGTGGGTCGATCTTGAAATCCGTTAGCGTAGCCGGGATGGTGCCCGTAATGTGAGTTTCACCGCCTTGGGTTTCCACTTTGAAAGGAACCTTTTTGTACTGGGCAGTCTGGCCGGCGAACTGAATCTCCAGATCAGCATTGATGGTCGCCGATGAGGCAGCCGATTCGGGCAGGCGCGTGCGCACGGTGACTATAGGAAACTCCGCGCCGCGCGTAACCTGAACCATATGAAGGTCGCGGTTGCTGTCCCCCGAATCAAACGACTTCACGGCCACCGCAATCAAGAAATCGCACTGTCCGTCGTGGCAAACGCCCTTGCCTCGCGCCGCATGGCTCACACCCTCGGACTCATGCAGTGGGTGCGACACATGGTAGGTGAGCGTGCTTTGTTTGAGGACCCATTGACTGTCGGCAGCAAACGTGGGGAGGGTCACGAGTAGGAACGCGATCAATATTTTCTTATTCATAAACTGGGCTCAGAACTTCATTGATACCGATAAAAGAGCGGCCCCAAACGCCCCGGCCGTAACGATGGCCACCGGGCCATGCGCTTGCGCGATCCCATGGACTTTTTCTCCATTGTTCTTCTGACTGAACGCCATTGCCCCAAGAATGGGAGTTGCGATCATGCCCGGCCCATGAATCCACGCCATCGCCTCGTGAAATTTGATCGGACCGCGCTTTTTTGGGGCCCCTGGAATTCTAGGAGCGCGAATGGCGTAGTAAGCGGTGATGCCGTACAGATCTCCCGTCAGGCTGCCTAGCGCCACGTGTAAATCGCGAGTAGCCGTGCCTTCACTTTTGCCACCAGAGCCAGGACCGAGGATCACCGTCGCAACGAGCGGTATCGTCGTGATCAAACCCATCCGTTGATGGATCTTCAGCATGTGCGTTCGTTTATCCAGCAGCGCCTGCTCTCGGGGGTTTCCTTGAGTCTGTTCTGGAGTAAGGCCCAAATCCGAAAGCGAAGGCGCCGTACTGCTGGATGGGGCGTTCGGCAAATTATCCTGTTGCTCTAGCGTTGGTTTGATCGTGGTTGGCGCACTGACCTGCAGCTTCCCGTCCACAACTGATGGCTTAGTTCCATCGACACTCGCGGACGGAATCTCCAAAGTCTGGAAACCGGCGGCCTCAAGCTTCATCCGATAATTCCCCGGCGGCAGATTATCGAATCTATAAGAACCATCCGTCCCCGTCGTGGCGCTTCGTACCTGGCCGTTGTCCACGCTCGTCACCGTCACGGTGACGTTCGCAACTGGATTACCGGACGAATCCACGACCCTGCCCGTCAGCACTCCCATTCCGGCCGTCTGAGCGATCAGTGAAGGTACAAGCTGGAGGAGCAGCCAAATAGCTAGGACACAAGGGATAGCACCAGGCCGATTGCCAAACCTATTCTTCAACATCAGTCACCTCGCGCTTTCTAGAAATAGAGACTGTGTTTCCCTGGAACTATTTCGCACTGCATGCCGCACTGAGACCAACCTTGCAATGAGCATGGGAGATGTGGCGTCCGATCAAGTACCCAAGTGTGCTTCCCACTACAACATCGGAGGGGAAGTGTTGCAGACTAGTGAATCGCGTCACCGAAACGGCCGCGGCGGTTCCGTAAGTGAGCCACTCTACCCAAGGCTTTGGGTACTCGTGCGCAATTGTGCTGGCAGCTGTCCACGTAATGATCGTATGGCCGGAGGGAAAGGAATTATCCAAGCCGGTGGTCTGAAAAAAATGTCCCTGACCCGTTCCTTGTAAAGGACGTTCACGCTCCGCAATGAGCTGCAACACGGCATACACGACGCCGCTGTTTGCCATCGCCTCGGCTCCAAGCACGCCGGTTTCGAAGGCATGAGAATCTCCTTGGGTCTTTCCGTCGATGAGAAGCACTCCCACCGCACCGGCGGTTGCGAACAGTCCCACGTCAGAGATGTCAGCACTCGCGCTCGAAGGGTTTCTGGGAAGCGCGCTCGAAGCATGCTTATCAATCGCGATCAGGCCTGCCGTGACAACGGGGAGTCCGATGACCCACTTCATTTCAGAACGATGGAGAGGAGCTGTATAAATATCGGCCTGGTCACGAAGCCCACGTTTGACCCATCGAGTGAGAAATTTGTCGCGACTCGAATCCGTAGATGCTGGGGCAGACGATTGCTGCGGATCGGCGGAGGTCGAGTCCCCAGCCGCGTAAAAACTCGTGCGCGTGACCGCTGATGGAGCGTCCGGCAACTCCTGCGAGGCGGCCAATGTCGATTGCAAAATACTCGCCAATAGCAAGATCAACGGGCGGTCCCAACCCTTATCGAACACGTACAAGGACATGTTAAAGCCGAGTTCAGAGTGACGCTGGCGTGGCACATCACGACCGGCAGCCCACTTTTACGATACGATCGAAACATTACCGCTCCCTTTCGAGAAGATGACAGTTTGTTCATCCTGGACCATTTTCCCCTTTCCACTCCCGTCTACGCTTACGATTTCCTCGATAGTACCGTCGCAGTTGCAACCATTCTCCGTCTTTGAAGCTTCATAGTAGACACGGTTCTTTTCATTCTCTTGTCATCTGGTATTCCCAATAGTCTGCGGTTCACGCAGCCTTTGAAGGACTGTCTCTTTCCGGCGCAGAACAATCGGGAGTTATTACAATGCGACGAAGTTTATTCGGGTTGGCAGTGCTGACGGCTGGGTTGTGTAGCGCCGTGAGTGTCGCGCAGACGTTGAAGCAGCGGCCTCCGGCGGCAACACAGCAGCAGAACGAGGATATGCCTGCCTCGCAGAAGATGTCAGAAGGCGTGGACCCCGCACCGATGCCTATACCGATGAGCGTTGGGGTTGGCACTCCCATCAAGGTTGCGATTGATTCGGACGTACGGGTGCGGAAAGTAGGGCAGGCGATCCAAGGCAGGACAACGGAGCCAGTGTATGCGTTTGACAAGCTGCTGATTCCGGTCGGAACGGTAGTGAACGGGAAAGTTTCGGCGATCGATTCGGTACCGAAGATGGTACGAACGATGCAGGCGGCAAATGGGAACTTTTCTCCAGCGCGGAAGGTGCATGTGCAGTTCGATGAGCTGGTCATGGGGGATGGGCGGCGGGTGCCACTGCAAACGGTGGCTTCGCCGGCTCCGGACGGAGTGCTGCGGTTTGTGTCGGCGAAGGAGAAGCCAGAACAGAAAAACAAGGTGCAGGATGCGGCTTCCAAACAGGCGAGTGCAACGCGCCAGGCGATTCACCAGAAATGGAACGATTTACAGAATCAGATCCACGAACCGGGAAAGATGCACAAGCTAAAGAGAATCGTGCTGGCGCAGTTGCCGGTGCATCCGCAATACATTGATGCGGGGACGAGCTTCAATGCGGATTTGTTGCAACCTCTGGATTTTGGGACTGAGGCGGTGAAACTTGAGAGGCTTACGGAAATTGGATCGCCGCCCCCTAACGGGAGCGTGGTGCATGCGCGGCTGGTGACAGCTCTGAGTTCGTCGACCGCAAAACAGGGAGACATGGTGGAGGCGCTTATCACCGAGCCGCTGGTCGTCTCGGATCACCTTATTCTTCCTGAAGGAAGCGTGATTAAGGGCTCGGTGCTACAGGCGCAGCCAGCGCGGCGAATGGGACGCAACGGACAGTTACGAATTTTATTTCACGAGGTTGCGCCGCCAAATGGAATCGAGCAGAGAGTTGAGACAAACTTGGAGGGCGTGGCGGTCGCCAAGGGGGAACACTTAAAGCTCGACGATGAGGGTGGGGCACAAGTGACCACTCCGCGAACGAGATATCTGACCACCGGAATTCAAGTAATGCTGGCGGCCTCGCAGGCATCTCCTGATCGCGATGCAGGACAGGGGGGCCAGAGTGTGGGCGAAGCGGGAGGCGGTGCGGTAAGTGGTGCATCGGGATTTAAGTTGGTAGGAATGGTTGTGGGAATTGCTGCACATTCCCGAGTTGTGTCGGCCGGGTTTGGATCGTACGGAGCGGCATTGTCGATCTATTATCATTTTCTGGCACGAGGACGCGATGTGGTCTATCCGAAAGACATGCCGATGTTGATAGGGCTGGGGACTCGCGACGGCAAAACAGCCAATGTCGCAGAACCGTCGGCGAAATTAGTACGATGATCGACCCGTCGTTCTGCCCCTGATGCTCTTTCGGAAGAGTTGGTATTCCGGTCATGCGATCAGCCCACGAAAACGCGGGCTAGTGGAAGGAACCTTTCGTATGCGGCGCACCACTCTGGAAGATTTTGATGCGGATGGAGTTAGACTCGAACTCTCATGGGTTTCCCCGCCGCCCTCGACTGACCAGTCGTTGCCCCAAGATTCCAAGGTTTGAGAGAATCACCTGCCACTCGAGGCCCAAAAAATCTGCATTCCAACTCGCAATGAAAACTTTGAAAACAATCGTCATTTCACTGGCTCAAAGTTTGGACTCTGCGGCCCCAATCGGTCTCGACTACATAAATGTTGCCTTTGGAATCGACGGCAAAAGTGTGGCCGTGGGTAAACTCACCAATCTGGTGACCAGGACGCCCGAAGCTTGAGAGTACTTTTCCGCTGGGGCGCGGGCGGATTCGTACGCACCAACCGGGTGACCAGCATGGAAGAACTGACTGCCTCCCTCAGGACCAAAGATCAGGCCGTTTGAAGCATCGCGGTTGTCGTCATCCGACCGACGCCCGGCGTCATCTCCCCTCGCTGTTAGCAGCAACCGTTGGGCTAGCCTCTCTGATTTCATACTTGCGGTACTCACTCGGCGAAACTCCCATATGAAGCTCAAAGGCTCGGATGAAACTAGACGTATGATGATAGCCAAGCGCAGATGCGATCTGCTTAATCGGCATGTCCGTTGTGGCCAACATTCTCATCGCCGTTTGAAACCGCTGATTGCGGCGAAACGTTCCCACCGTGAACCCAGTGTTGGCCTTAAACAAATAGCTAAGCCTGGAGATACTCGGCTTTGCCCAATATGTAGCTGATTTGCGGGACTTATTGGGCAACTTCCCGACTTATTGGGCAGCCGTATTGCTAGGCATTCTAATCGCATTCGGTATAGGCGGGTGGGGCAGACAGGTAGGAATAGAACCCCTCTTTCTTAGGGTCATCGGCATCTGTCGGAACGTGGTACGTCTGGCAAAAGCGAGTAGTGTGGGTTCGCTTGTCGGAATCCAAATACCTAACGAACCCATAGACAAACAGGGTGAGTTTGCCGTCTCTTATCTTCGCAACTTCATCTATGGTCAGGCCCTGTCCGGCGGGTTCGATCATCCAGTAGATCGAGACAACATCATCTGGCGTAAGCATTGTGTGCATCTTCATCGGGGGGCCTTCGTACAAGGGCTGCTTTGGAATGGTTGTCATGTCAGCTACGCGCCATACCACGGCATCGCTTTCGATGACTGTCGCTGGACTTCTCCCGGCGCTGTGGATATTCCAAAAGAATCGAGTTACCCGTTTTTCTCCGACCGGGCGCAATTTGTCTGGCAAATGAGCCTTCGCCCGTATCCAAGGACGTTCGGAATTACTTACCGCACTGGCGAGTTCGTCAAAAGCCTTTTTGTGCTCCTTCATAACTTCTTTTTGCTGGAAAAAGAGCACAGCTTGTATGGAGAACAAAGCCGACTGAATTACGCCAAAAATGATACCGACTATGACCAAATCCCATGTGTATTTAGCAAGCTGCCTCTCTACGCCTATTGCATCTTGCTCGTGCTGAATTTCGCGCTCATCTGGTTTGCGGCTCGGCTCGTTGTAAATGGCAATTGCTTGGCTTGGCGGCGTTGCGGTTTGGTTCTCAGCGTTCTGTGCGTGTTGCTGAACGGCGGTATTGTGGGCGCTGCCTTGTTGGGAGGTTTTGGAAGTATCGAGGGTTGCGAAAAGAAGAACCAAAAGGACGATGCGATTCATAGCGAACCCGGCGTTCGCCTGAGACTATACACTCGCCGTCGTGCTCTGCCAAAACACAGGGTCAATTCCAAGTTCGTACATTTCGTGAATCAGGACCACGAGATTGTGACAGAGCACTTTGCACAACGTCTCGTTGACCATCGCAACGTCCGTCTTGCTGCGAATGCTATCTCCAAATTTACGTTTCATCATGCTAAACGTAGATTCCACATTGCTACGTCGGTGGTAGTGCTGCAAAAACTCCGTCCGCTTGAACTGGAAATAGTGATACATCTTCTCCCACGTTCCACCGCCTACGCCGCGATCATTGGAACGGAACGCAATGAATGGAGTAGCGCCGATGGAGTCAACGAGAGCCATGTTCGCCTTACTCGCGTATCCCTTGTCCGCGCTTACTTCGGCAATCTGAAAATTTTGTGCGGTGCTGTTAACCAGAGCGGGAAGTTGGAGAGAATCGGCGGCGTTGCGGTCGTGAATCTCAACCGCCGTCACGATATTGGTTTTTACGCCACAAATCAGGTGGCACTTCACCCAATCGTGCTGCTGGCAAGCGTTTCCGTACTTGTGGTCAAACCAGCGGACGAAACGCGACGTGACGAAGCCGGAAGAATCGACCGCAAAGTCAGTCTCTACCGACTTGAGCGGAAGGCTGCTTTGCATGATGAGGCCCTTAAGAATAGGAGTGAGTTCGGGATTCTCAAGGTAATTAAAGATCGAATTGTAGTGGGGCGCTTTGGAAATAAAACCGTTCGTGTGCGCTTCTCGCAGGTCGGTCATAAAGCGCCGTCCCGATACCGTGGAATAGACCTTGAACGTTGCGCTAAAAATCGCGTCTGCCAGCGGCAAGCTAGGCCGTCCCATCTTTCGCGCTTGCGGCTCTTGAATTCCAGAGCACAAGTCAGACAACAGGGTTTGGAATTTCCCTTTCTCGTTGGTTTGCGCTGCGTTGTAGGCTCGCCAGTTCTGCCCATAGGTTACGCGCTCGGTGGTTGCCGTGACCGTAAGCGTTTTGGTCACGAATTCACTGCCATCGGCGTTTTGTTCGCGTTTCATAACGTAGGTGACCGCGAAGATGTGTTTGCAGGTCACGCCGCGTGTCTCGAAATCGGGACAGGTACAGGATGCGATTTTCGGCATGATGTGTACTCGGTACGCTCCCGTGCCAGCCTGAGAGGGGACAATCCAAATACCCGCCTTCTGTCGAATCGTCCTAGTGGCTGCCAGTTCAAGACCGCGTTGCTGTCTGCCGTCCATGATCTTCGCTCCCTTAATTCCGCTCACGAACTATCTAAACGGTATATTACCAATAGGTATATAAACTGTCAAGCAATATTTAAGAAAAGCGCGATTTTTCCTGCTTCGCGTGGGGGTGTATTATGACCTCTCGGAAGCGTGGTCTTATGGTCCCGATTGTCAAAGCGATCTACGACGCGATAGGTACAGAAAACCCGAAGGTTTTTATTCTCCTTGTCACGCTAATGTTCGCCCTATTCGGTTTCGTACTAGCGGTGGTGGTAAATCGAGGCTACCAAAAGAGCGTAGAGAAAGAGCACGCAGCGATTCTTGCGAGAACAAGGGCACAGGAATTTCCAGCGAGTAGGCCACAGCTTCGCATCGTGAGATGGGGACAGATTGATCCAGCGAAGGCAGCTAGGGCATCACACGCTGGTCAGCAGGGTTTCTATGTAGCGAACTTCGGTTTAGGCGAAGCGGCGGTAGGCGTTCGTGCGAGCCTCACCGTCCCCACAGAGGTACAGGATGAATGGACGAGCGGCGGAGATTCGACAAATGCCATCATCGTTGGCAAGGATGATGGGGAGGTGTTTGTTCCGCTTTGGCGCAAGATGGGCGGATATGGCCTGGAAGGCGTACTCGCACGCTTCGATTTGAGGAACTTCCTAATTCACGTCTACAACGGCAAATCTGGGAACAGGGAAATTCCGGTCACAATCCGATATACCAGCAACGGCAAGAAGTATGTCACGACCCAAAATCTGATTTACAGCCCAGAGCAACGCGACATCACATTCGGCGTCCCAGTGCAGACATCGGACACAGAGCCTTCGCAATGAATATCCTTGACAGCATACCCGCTAGGTATATTATCTTTAGGTATGGCGAAGATCATGCTGCAAGGTTACCAGTGCGAACGATGCCAGCACACTTGGATACCCAGAGAGACAAGCACAGAGGAACCTAAAGTCTGCCCGAAGTGTAAAAGCCCTTATTGGAATACGCCGCGCCGAAACGAGAAGGGCGCAAAGAAGAAAAGCAAGAAATAGTTCCCAACTACACTCCGCGCATTAACTCCGAGACACTAATCTCGAATCCCTTGGACAGCACTTCCAGCATGGGCAGGCACACGCTTTTCTTCCCATGCTCCAAGTCTGAGATGTGGCCGCGATCTATTCCGAAGCGGTGAGCCATTTCCACTTGAGACAAGCCGTGCTTCTGACGCAGTTGTCGGATTCTCTTGCCGAGACGTATGGCGATGCTGGACACGACTACATTGTCTGCTGTAGCCTACAATTCGCCTATCGGCTGCTGCCGACATAGAGTGAGGGTGCGCCATGAAACATTTTCACCACTTGCGGAACAAAACTATTTCCAACCTCTCAGTGGCCTTGGACGATGAATCCATTGCAAGCGTGGAATTATCGTTCACCGATGGCACGGCATACGCGATTGTCGTGAAGCAGGCTCCACTGCAAATTGAGGCTGTGTCTTGGAAGGGGAAAGAGGACGACAGGCCGCAACGAAAGGTGCTTTCGATTCCTAAAGCAAAGCGTAAAATAGTCATTCCCTGAGTTTTTGGGCAGACTATGGACTTATTGGGCAAGAGCGAGTTGTTAGGCAAAGCCGGAGATACTCAGGGTGCACCCGCTGGCAAGATCCGCGAGGGTGCGAGATGAATTCTCATTCAAGAGACGAACTGCTCTTTTGATGCGGAAATCGGCCCGGATAACTTCAATAAGTCGTTCCTGCCTGCCCTGGGCTCGGCGGCACTGGCAATTGCATACCGTCGCCATAAACCTATGGTCCACTGGTTCGTGGCGGTGTTTTCAGGCGGACCAACGAGTCTGGCGCAGGTCCGTCCAGGTATCGCCATCCTCGTAGCGCTCGGGATAGAGCACCTTCGAACGAGGATCTTCCGCGGTATCGAGTTGCAGGACCATCCACTTGGGATACGGAACGCCGGGGTCCGATGCCGCGTCTAAGCGCAGCACCTCGTCGCCGGAGAGTTGAAGGTCTACTGCACGAATGTTATCTTCCAGTTGCTCGGGCTTGCGGGCGGCGATGATCACACTGCTTACGGCCGCCCGTCCCAATACCCATGCGAGCGCCACGCGAGCCGGGGTCGCGTCGTGTCGATTGGCTACTTCCTTTAATACATCCACGACGCGGTAGCCCATCTCCCTGTCGAAGGGCACGAAATTGCCCGCTTCAGCGAAACGTGTGCCGCCAGGAGCAGGGTTAGCGCGGGTGTACTTTCCTGACAGAAATCCGCCGGCCAGCGGACTCCAGACCAGGATACCGATGTTGTGATACTCGGCGAACGACTGAAACTCGTATTCGAGACCCCGGCCGACCAGGCTGTAGTACATCTGCGCGGTTACGTATTTCTCCAATCCCAGTTGATTCTGCAGCATGACCGCGGTGGCCGCCTGCCATGACAAGAAGTTGGACAGCCCGATGTAGCGGACCTTTCCCTGGCGCACAAGATCGTCGAGGGTTCGAAGAGTTTCCTCGAGCGGTGTGTTACTGTCCCATCCGTGCACTTGGTACAGATCAATGTAATCGGTTTGCAGCCGTCGGAGACTGTCCTCCACTTCGCGCATGATGTTCACGCGAGTTGCGCCGCTCCGGTTGAAATTCGCGCTCATAGGTAGCCGCACTTTGGTGGCAAGGACAATGTCCTTCCTCATGCCCTTTAAGGCATTTCCTACGAGAGTCTCGCTCTCCCCAAGACTGTACACATCCGCTGTATCGATGAAGTTGATTCCCCGGTCCAGGGCTAGCTTTACCATGCGCGTTGTGTCCTCCTGACCCAGGTTACCCATATTCATCTTGCCGCCAAACTGCATCGTGCCAAGTGCCACATTGCTGACGATGAGTCCGGTGTTCCCTAATTTCCTGTACCTCATCTCCCACACTCCTTTCGCTAAAAGCGAAGTCTGCCATAAGATATTCGCCGCACTTCACAAGTGGCAACTGAGTCCGGGTCTTGGAATTCGCGGCGGCGCAACCTCGGATCAGCCGTTCAAATCGATTGCCAGTTCGAATGAGCATTTTGATCGCCACCTGCGTGAGTTACGAGTATTCACTCCGTTGGAAGGCTATCGCTCCAGGCCGAGTCCATATTTTGACAGCGAGTCCCCATCTCGACACATCAACCGCCGCAGTAAATCGACGTATGCCGTTTTAATCGGTTGTCATTTGGAAGAGGAAATGCACTGTTCTGCAGCGTCATCCGCGGTTCGCAGTGGAAGGGCTGAGAGATCCGTCGGACTCACCCATGTGGCGAGACCAATCTCCTCGATTAGCTCGGTGTCCGTGAAAGGATAGTTCGATGCCATTACTCAGAATCGATGTGATTGAAGGCCGCAGTGAAGCAGAGTTGAAAGAATTGCTTGATGCGATCCATTGCGCGATGCTGGCCGCGTTCAAAGTGCCTGAACGGGATCGCTACCAGATTGTGCACGAGCACCCTGCGGCAGAAATGAGAATTGAGGACACGGGGCTGGGCATACCGCGCACCGAGCGGGTTGTCATCGTGCAAGTGACGACGCGGCCGCGAAGCCGGTTCGAGAAGCAAAATTCTATGCCCTGCTTTGCCAGGAACTAGCTCGGCGCTGTGACATGAAGACATCGGACGTAGTGGTTTCAGTAAACGCAGAACAACGATGAGGATTGGTCTTTCGGATACGGCCGAGCCCAGTTTATTACCGGAGAACTTTGACCTCTGAAGACGGCCTTCACGTTAAGTGCTTTCGAGGCCACCGCGGGTGACGAGTATGAGCACAAGAAGAGACTTTCTGAATCGCGCAGTGAAAGGATCGGCTATGACCGCAGCCGCGGCGCTGCTGTCTGGGAGTACATCGGCGCAGCCCAATACAAGAGAAGGCAGGAGCACGAGTAACATGAAAAATGAAACCAGCAGGGGCAGCAACATCCGTTACAAGCCGCCTTTCAAATTCGGCCTGGGAGGCGTCCCCCTGGGAAATGAATTTGCGGTGGTAAGGATAAAGATGCGTATGCGATTCTGGAAGCGGCTTGGAGCGCGGGCATTCGCTATTATGACGTTTCTCCCTGGTATGGCCTGGGCCTCGCCGAGAGGCGCTATGGTAACTTTCTTCACACCAAAAAAGAAGCGAATATATCATTTCGTCCAAAGTGGGCAAACTGCTAAGGGCATCGCCGACAGCCAAAGAGAACGGCTTGTTTCCTTTTTCGCCCTCTCCCAACGAGGTGATTTTCGATTACACGGCTGCCGGCGTGAGGCGTTCGATCGAAGATAGTTTGCAGAGACTTGGCATCGATAGCCTTGACGTCGTTTTTGTCCACGACATTTCCCCCGATAATAAGTTGTTACCGAGGAGTTGGCAGGAAGAATTCGAGGTCGCCCTAAAGGGTGCCTTTCCAGAACTGACGCGTATGAGGGAAGAGGGATTGATCAAAGGCTGGGGAGTCGGCGTCAATACGCCCGAACCGATAGTGCGAGTATTAACGGAAGCCGATCCGGATATATGTTTGATGGCATCGCAGTATTCCCTGATCGATCACAAGAATGCGCTAAACCAGCTTTTTCCCGCGGTTCGAAAAAAGACTGCCTCTCTGGTGGTCGGTTCTTCGCTGAACGCAGGATTCATCTCCGGGAGTCCTCGCTACAACTATGGAAAAGAGTCGTACAAGATACCCACGGAATTCTTAGAAAAACGAAAACAATTGCGAGATGTGGCAGGGAATCATGGAGTCGACCTTCGCACGGCGGCGCTTCAGTTCTCGGCGTCACCGGACGTGGCCGCTGCCTTGATCGTCGGCGCCAGCAGTGAACAACAGGTTCTCGCCGACTACACCTCAATGCAAACCAAGATTCCGGCTGAATTCTGGGCCGAGCTGAAAGCTCACCAGTTGATAGAGCAAAACGCCCCGACCCCGGCCTGAGAAGCGGAAAAACATACTGTAATGGAAACCCAAGTGTAAGAATATTCTGCCAATAGTGATTGGGTTTTTGGCGTCTCATCTCGCGACCAGCGATTGCTCCTTCGCCCAGCCACACACCGCGTTTTTATTTTCTTCGGTGAGTCTTGCCTCTGGATGCATTAGGGTATATGCCCACGGCGGCATCCTAGCCGTCGATATGAGTCCACAGATGGAATCCAATTTGTCAATTTTCTGCCGGGCCGAATAGCTCTCCCACTGGGAGAAATCCAGTTGTTTTCTGCCTTCACGCACGTGCCGCGCGATCCACCAGGAGACTGGCGCAACATGGCCGTACCAGGGCCAGTCAGTCTGATCGGAGTGGCAGTTCCCACAAGCTTGCACGAGGACTTTAGCTGCCTCGGAGTTCGATGCAAGAGGCAGCCCCCGGTTTCTCGGTCCGGCAGATGCAAGCTGCCCGGTCCCCACCGATCCAGCGATCACGGCTACTCCGGCCAACGCGACAATTGCCTTTAGCATCCTCACGATTGAGTTAAGAATTTATCTGTGACCTTGAACGGTTAGGTTCGCCGCAATTTTGAGGCCGGGAGGAAGCGAGAGTTATTCATCGGGGGAAATTAACTTGCCGTCGGTATTGGCTCGAACATATCAATAATTACAACGCGCGTCAGATTAGCTAAAGCATGGACTGTGTCAACGAATGTCCTTAGTTCGACGGGCTGTCAATTAGCGGCCAGTGCGTGAATAACCTATGCCCAATGAACCAGCAATTAGAGTAAATACCTTGATTTATCCTCGTGGCTTTATAAATGCTTGTGCTCTTGAGAGGGGGGAAGCATCATGGATGTATCAATAGTCGACCGCGCTATCAATGCTACGGAAGTCATTAGCTGGACGGCAATAATAATTGCAATGGGACTGATTCTAGTGGTCATCGCAGGAAGCATTTATTCATCGCTTTGCATCGCAAAGTGAATCAGTGAGCGAAGATTAGGCACTGTTCTTTACTGCGCACCTGTTTACCCAGTGGTATCACCTCAGGTGTTGGCGTGTGGAGTTGTGCTGCGCGAACCCTGGCAGTATTCCTATTGCCCACTCTCTTTAATTAAACGGGGATACCCGTGCTTCCCGGAAACGTCCCGTCCGATCATGAGTCCGGCTAAGGAGCGTCCAAAAATACAACCGGACAAAACCCGGCGCGAAACCTCGTGGTAACAGAGTTGCTCTAAGTCGAACAGCGCGAAATACCGCGCACATGAAGTAGTAAGGAGGAACCGTGAGCCGCATGAAGTGTTCAGAAACATTTTCGTTGTTTTCAACAGCGGGCTTGACCGCGCTCGCTATTTGCATGGTGGTTCCGGGTGCATTAGCCCAGAGCACTCCGCCACCCCCGCTCAATTTTCAGCTTCCAACTGGTTATCAGATTCCGCCGTCCGATCAGCAATGCATCCTGAGCGGTGAAAAGCTCAACCTGCAATGCATTATTGCGAACGATCCAGACGCAATAAGAATTCGGGCTGAGGAAGCCAAACTCGAAGCCCAGGCTCTAGCAGCGGCGAACTCAGGAAAGCTGGATCCATATCATCAGGTCCAGACTCTGGGCGAGCTTGAAATCTTCGATCCGACCCTCTCCGTGAATAGCAACATTGCCTGCAGCTATTGCCATGACCCGATGGCGGGTTATGCAAACGGCGTTTCGATCTTGAGCGTGTTCACCGGCGGATCCAACCCGGGATCGGTTCCCATCACCATACCCGGCGCCTATCCGAATAACCGGATTGCGAAGCGAAACCCACAAAGCTACACCTATGCAACTTACTATCCCCCTTTGCATTACAACCAGAGCCAAGCCGATTTCTACGGCGGCAACTTTTGGGATGGCCGGGCGAGTGGATACAGACTGCAGAATTCCTCTGCTCACCAGGCGCAGGGCCCGCCGTTGGATACCCAAGAAATGGCAAACCCAGATTCTGCTTGCGTGGTGTGGAAGCTCTCGCAGAGCGCTTACAAGTCGTTCTTCGAGACGGTTTGGGGTGCTGGCTCGCTGGAAATTGCCTGGCCTTCCAACGTCGCGACCATATGCAGCACACCGGCTGGCGCCGCTTCGCTTGGCGGAAATACCGCTCCGGTTCAGCTAAGCATCTCTGATCGCACCCTCTCTAACAAAGACTTCGACGAATTCGCGCAGGCGATTGCCAGTTACGAGGGTTCTGACAACGTCAGTCCCTTCACGTCGAAATTCGATTACTATCTTGCGGGGAAGGCAACTCTCACTACGCAAGAGCAGAACGGATACGCCTTGTTCCGCGGCAAAGGCAGCTGCAACACCTGCCATCTGGATGGAAGGGCGAGCACACTTCTGGGCGGAAGCGATACCGGACAGGCGGCAAGTGTTCAACCTCTGTTCACCGACACCACGTACAACAATCTCGGTCTCCCCAAAAACGTAAAACTGCCCTGGTACTCGGAGGACACTCCGGATCAATGGGGATTTACCGCGAACCCGCTCGGCTTCGGTTTCACCGACGAGGGTATGGGATTATTCCTCGATGGCTACTATGGCGCTCCTCCCGATTTGGACTGGGGAGTACAGTTGCCGAACTTCAACGGCAAATTCCAAACCTCAACGGCGCGCAACGCGGCGATGGTGCCCTACCCCGGATTCGTGAAAGCCTACATGCACAACGGCTATCTCACGAGCCTGAAGGAAGTAGTTCACTTCTATAACACGCGCGATGTATACCCCTATAACGTTCTGTCGGGTCATTGTCCAGAAGGAACTGTCGAGAAAGTGACCTGTTGGCCGATGCCGGAAGACTCTAACAATGAAAACTTGACGATCGGCAAGCTTGGTTTGTCGTCGGAGGAAGAAGACGACATTGTGGCATTCCTGGGAACTTTGGTGGATGGCTACAAGCCGTAGCTAAGGATCGCGATAGTACTGGGGCGAGCCTGTTCGGTTCGCCCCGCTTTCAACTCCTTCGCCCGAGGAACGAACTCCGTTCCGCAATATTTTAAGGGAGGGTCAAGTATGACCAGCGCCAGTAGATCGCACCTTGTTATCACCGCAATAACCGCTGTGGCCCTGGAGTTAGTGCTCTTGCAACCTCGCCCAGCATGCGGGCAGCAACATGTGAGCCCAACCCAGGTTAACGCCGACCCAATTGTAGAGTCGGTTTTCGACACCTTAGCCTTTATTCGCTGGACTACGCAGAATCCGGGAGGCACGATCCTGCACTTCGCCGTTGTGCATTACGGCAAAGATCCCAATCACCTCAACCTGACCGCAGAGTTGCCGACCAGAATGAATCCGGCTCACAGTGACATGATCTTTCGCGTGCGCATAGACAATCTGCTGCCTGGCACAACGTATTACTACAAGGTGAGTTCAAGGCAGGCCGACGGAATTGTGGATCCGGCGCCGAGCGTTGTGAATCGGTTCACGACAACGGCGACGAATCCGATTAGTGCGAAGAGATGAGTGCGAAGAAATAACACAGGGTCATCCGGCCGAGATCTATTCGGGTGTCCTCCGGGAAACTCTTGAAATGCTCTGCAAACTGGGGAGATCAAGATGGCGCAAATCGGGAGTTTCGCGCTGTTACTCGCGTTAGCTTGCAGTGTATTTTCCTTTGTCGCGGGGGCCATGGCGCTCGTCAGCAAGAGAGCTCTTGCGGCGACCCAGGCAGAAACGGCAAGGCGCGCTGGCATCGTTACTTTTCCGCTCGTATTTCTGGCCGCGCTGATATTGGTAATCTGCGCTTTCCAGAACGATTTTTCCATGGCTTACATTCTTCACCATAGCAATCGAGATTTGCCCGGTCCTTATAAGTTCGCGGTGCTGTGGTCGGGACAGGAAGGGTCGCTTTTATTCTGGTCGCTGCTGCTCGCCGCTTATGGATTCGTCTTGCGGTTAAGCTATAAAACGGATGCGCGCCTATTTGCCTACGCTTCGGTTGTCCTAGCCGGCGTCCAGATTTTCTTTCTGCTTTTGCTGAACTTCGCGGCGCATCCTTTCGCTATTGTGCAAGGCACAATTCCTGCCGACGGTAACGGCCTGAACCCATTGCTGCAGTATCCCGAGATGGTGATCCATCCGCCCATGCTGTACCTGGGGTACGTCGGATTCACCGTGCCGTTCGCCTTTGCCCTGGGTGCGCTGATCATGAAATATCCTGGCGAAAAGTGGATCAACATTACGCGCCGCTGGACCATGGTCACCTGGGCGTTCCTCACATGCGGAGTTTTCCTCGGCGCGCACTGGGCCTACTCCGTGCTCGGCTGGGGCGGCTATTGGGGATGGGATCCCGTCGAAAACGCTTCGCTCATGCCATGGCTCACCGGCACCGCCTTCCTGCACTCCGTCATGATGCAGGAGAAACGTGGCATGCTGAAGATGTGGAATATGTGGCTGGTCTTTGCAACGTTCTGGCTGGCCATTCTTGGAACGTTTCTGACGCGCAGCGGGATCATCAGTTCGGTGCACGCGTTCGCGCAATCTTCCATTGGCGATTGGTTCGCCTGGTTTCTCGCGATCACCTTGATCGTGTTCCTCTTCTTCTTTTTCAAGAACAAATCGCACCTGCACAGCGAGCATAAACTCGAGTCACTGGTTTCGCGCGAGTCCAGCTTCCTGTTCAACAATCTATTGTTCGTTCTCCTTTGCTTTACTGTGTTGTGGGGAACGTGGTTCCCAAAGATTTCCGAACTTGTGCAAGGCAATAAAGTGACCGTGGGCGCGCCGTTCTATAACCGGGTCGCGATTCCCGTGGCTCTGTTGCTCCTGATTCTCACCGCGGTTGGCCCGCTGCTGGCCTGGCGCAAAACTTCGCTCGAAAGCCTGAAGCGCAATTTCCTGTGGCCGACCATCGGCGCCATTGTGGTCGCAGTCTTCCTGATGATCACGCCGCAGAGTTGGGGATCGGCGTTCGGCCTCAAGCCGTGGCAGGATGTCTCTTATTTCTACTCGCTCATGGCCATCGCGCTCTCGGTGC
Source organism: uncultured Acidobacteriaceae bacterium (assembly GCA_963771965.1). Lineage (GTDB taxonomy): Bacteria > Acidobacteriota > Terriglobia > Terriglobales > Acidobacteriaceae > Sulfotelmatobacter. Next base: position 815,038 of record CAVYVM010000008.1, on the reverse strand, counting down.
TGGTAACGCTCACCGTAGCCAGCGAGTTCTATCGTGGCGGCAAAGTCATCTCGAAGCACACCGGCCAAGGCATGTTCGCGTCGATGGTGCAACTCACCCATCGCAACACGCGGCGCTACGGCGGATACATCGTTCACTTCGGCGTGGTCGTGGTCATCATCGGTTTCGCAGGCGCGGCCTTCAATCAGGATAAAGAGCAGGAGATGGGATATGGAGACAAGATGACCATCGGCTCCTACACCCTGATCTGCCGGTCTTATACCGATGATGATGCCCCGAACTATGCCAGCGAGTGGGCCGTGCTCGACGTTTACAAGGGTGGCAAACAAGTCGGCACCATGACGCCGGTGCGACGTTTCTACAAGGCCAGCCAACAGACCTCGACCATGCCTGACATTCGCTCCGGCTTGAACGAAGATCTATACATTGTGTTCGAAGGGCTGAATCAGGATAACGGTCACCCAATTCTGAAGGCGCATCTGAACGCGTTGGTGATGTGGATCTGGCTGGGCGTCTGGATCATGCTGGGCGGAACGGTTCTCGCCCTGGTTCCGAACGCGCCTGCGCCGGTACGCGTTCCCGCTCCCGCGCGGTTGGGACAAACGCCCGCCGCTGTGGCCACGGGCGACTGAAGAAAAGGTCTCAGGTCTTAGGTTTTAGGTGTTAGGTTCCAAGTCCTCAGGCCTGACGCCTGAGACCTAACGCCTGCGACCTGAGACCCGGCACTCGAAATCGATGTCACATTCAATTCCAAAAACGAAGCTGGGCCAGCGCATCCGCGGTTGCATGCAAACGGTTCTGCTATGTGCCGCGGTTTTCGTCTGCCTCGGCTCCAGCGATCCGGCCATGCGCTTCAACGAAATCGGCCACCAGATGATGTGCATCTGCGGATGCAACCAGATTCTTCTGGAATGCAATCACGTCGGCTGCCCTGCTTCTGATGGGATGCGCAATGAACTCATGTCTTCGGTGACCCGCGGAGACAGCGACAGCTTGGTCGAGCAGGGATTCGTTCAAAAATATGGACCGACTGTACTGGCCGCTCCGACTGCGAAGGGCTTCGACCGCGTTGCCTACATCATGCCGTTCGTCGCCCTGTTCCTCGGCTTCGGCCTGATCTTGATGGTAATTCGCGCCTGGAAGAATCGCCCAGCACCCGCACTCGCCGATGGCCTGCGTCCGCTTCGTGGGGCCGAACTTGAACAATTCCGTGATCAGGCTCGCAAGGATACCGATCTATGACATGGCTTCCCGTTTGCGTGATGCTTTTCATCGCCTCGATCTATTACGTTTTTTATCTTCCGGGAAGACTCTTTCTTGGGCCGGAGAAAACCCGCACCGGTTATCTGCGCGAGCGCAAGGATGCGGTTTATGAAAACCTGCGCGACCTCAACTTCGAGCACAAGGCCGGCAAAGTTCCTGACGTCGACTACGCGTCGCTGAAATCTTCTTTGCAGGACGAAGCCGCCACGCTGCTGGCCGAGATCGCACGCCTGGAAAAGAACTCCGCACCGGCAGTTCAGAGAACGAGACTGTGAAAGGAAAATCTCTGTGAAGACTCTACCGAATACGATCTCTCAAGAGCGCGTTGACTGCGCGAAAGTGGAACTTATGCTGGCCACCAAGCCGCTTGCCGAGCGAAGTCCGGCAAGGAATGAGTGCGACGTGAGCCTCCGTGTTTCATTCGTCGTCGTTATACTGGCTTCTTTCGCCGCTGCGCAAACTCTCACCGGAACGGTGAAAAATTCCACTACCGGTAAGCCATCCGCTGGAGACGCGGTCGTATTGTTCAAGCTGGGCCGCGGCATGGAAGAATTGGGCCGCACCCTAACGGGACGCCGGCGGCCAATTTAGTCTTAAACTCGACGGTCCGCAAGCGCCGCACCTGGTTTTCGCTGTCCATCAGGGCGTCATCTATCATCGCATGGCACCTCCGGGAACGACGTCGGTAGCCATCGACACTTACGACGTTGCGAAAAAAGTAGACGGCATAAAAGTGGTTGCCGACGTCATGCGTATCCGGGCATCTCACGGCCAAATCGTGGTGACGCGGGATTTCGGAGTGCGGAACAACTCCAATCCGCCGCGCACCCAGATGAATGATCACAATCTTGAGTTCTACGTGCCTGAGAATGCGCGCCTCCTCCAAAATTCTGCTACGGCTGCCAGCGAAAATGACACTCCTCTGCGATTCGCTCCCGTCGCCGAAGGGGAGAAGAATCGCTACTCATTCGTCTTTCCGCTGCGGCCGGGCTTGACCCGTTTCGAAGTGGCCTACCAGTTTCCTTACAACGGCATCGCGCACCTTGATCCCAAGTCGATCTATACCTTGGAGCACTTCGTGGTCATGGTGCCGAAGGGGATGCAGTTCCACGCTATCGATGGTTCGGCCGGCTTCAAATTGATGAGCTATCCGAACGATCCCGACGCAACTGTGCAAGTGGCCTCAAACACCACTGGCGGACAAAACCTTGCTTTTAAGATTTCAAGCGAAGGCGTGCTCAAAACGGGCGAGCAGGCTGGCGCTCAAAGCTCGGTCGGGGATGAGCGAAGCTCTGCTGCCAGCGCTCCCGGCGCGCAGTCCAATAACCATCCGGGGGGAGGATTGGGGCCGCCGATCGACGTTCCCGATCCGCTGCAAAAATATCGGTGGTGGAGTCTGGGCGGCTTTGCTGCAGTACTGCTCATCGGGGCTCTCTACGTGGCATCGCGACAACGATACACACCACGCATTTTCAAGCGCCCAAAGCGTAACTCTTCCTTGCCAACTGCCATGCAAGATGAAGTCGGTATTTTGGAAGCGACGCGCACATCCGTTGCTGTACGATCCACCTCTGTGCAGATGGAAGGAATCAAGGAGAAACTTTTCCAGATTGAAGTGGGCCGCAAGCAGGGCCAAATTTCCGAAGCCGAATACGAAAAGGCCAAGGCTGCTCTCGACCAAACGCTGCATCGTGCGTTAGAGCGCGAAAACGCAAAAAGTGTAAGTGCTGGCGATTTTTACGCGCCTAAAGCTTAACAGGCGACTGACGCCTGCTTACGCAGCCTGATGCCCGGAGACTTCTCTTGGCAAGGTGAACTGAAAGACTGCTCCCCGTCCGGAGCTGGTGCCGGCCCATAGGCGGCCGCCATGCGATTCAATGATGGAACGGCTGATAGGCAATCCCATTCCTGTGCCCTGAGCCTTGGTGGTAAAGAAGGCGTTAAAGACCTTCTCCACGTGTTCTGGCTGTAGCCCCACGCCCGTGTCGCCAACCGAAATCAAGACCTGAGAACCCTCGCCTTGCTGCGACCTGATAGTAAGTTCTCCCAGAGTGCCGGTATCCTTCATGGCTTCGATGCCATTGAGCATAAGATTCATGAATACCTGCTGCAGCTGGATACGATCCGCCATAATCGTGGGAAGATCCTCCGCTAGGTCGGAGCGGATCGAGATGGAGTACCGGGCGGCCTCGTTGCGCAGCAGCACGATCATTTCTCGAATGAGCTCATTTATGTCGACCAACTCCCGCTGTTGTTGCGCGTCCTTCTTGAACAGCAAGCTAATTCTGCCGATGATCTCCGCCGCTCGCCTTACGTCGGTCACGAGCCTCGAGGCAGCTTCGCGCGCCTCCGGCACGTCGGGGACATCGCGCCCAAGCCACCGCAAACAGGTCCGGGCGTCGGTGACTGCCGCGGTAATCGGCTGCTTGATCTCATGCGCCAGGGAAGCAGTCAGCTCACCCATCGTGGTAACCCTGTTCATGTGCGCGAGTTCCGCCTGGGCCTGGCGCAACCGCTCGCGCTCCTCCTCGGCGCGTTTGCGTTCGGTTACGTCGATCACGGTACCGACGAATTCAACGACCTCGCCGGATGGACCAAAAACGGGACTGCCTACTGTGTGGATGTCCCTGACCTCGCCGCCGGGATGAACGATTCGATAATCGAACTCGAAAGCCGTCTTTTCACGGCTTGCTCTTTCGAACTGTTGCATGGACACGGCTTGGTCATCCGGATGAAGGCGTTGAAAAAATGTTTCGAATCGCGGCAGCTCTTCGTGCGGATCAAAACCCAGCACGCGATAGCACTCCTCGGACCAGTACCTGATCTCTCCGGTTCTGGGAGCCCCCGCCCAACTGCCCGTGTGGCTGAGCTTCTGCGCTTCTGCTAAATAGGCCTCGCTCTGTCGGAGTTTCTCCTCTCCTCGCTTGCGCTCGGTAACGTCCATCACGGTGCCCACAAATTCGCCGGTGCTACCGGCCAGTCCGACAACAGGATGGCCTATCCCGTACATGTACCTTGTTGGCCCGTCCGGAAGTACGACTCGAAAATGCGCGACGACATTGGTTCCTGCGCGGATTGCCTTCTCGAGATCGTCGACGGTCCGGGCTCGATCCTCTGGATGAATGCGCTGAAAAAATTCATCGAGTGAAGGTATGCCCTCCCTCTCCGGATCGAGACCAAAGAGGAGACGGTGTTCCTCAGACGAGTGGATCATCTCACCAGTCGCCATCTTGCAGGCCCAGCTGCCTGTGTGACTTAACTTCTGCGCCTCGGCCAAGTAGGCTTCGCTGCGGAGCAGCGCCTCCTCCGCCTGCCTGCGCTCGGTGATATCGGTTATGAGGCCATACCAGCCGGTGATTCTGCCGTCTACGTCTCGCACGGGAAAGATGTTGGCCTGGAACCACCGATAAACGCCATCGGCGCGGCGATAACGGAGTTCATGGTTAAAGGGAGTCCCGTTTGCCATCGAACTTGTAAACTCGTCGATCACGCGATGGAGGTCATCTGGATGAACAACATCGTTGGTCGACCAACGGTCCAGTTCCTCGATCGTCTTGCCGAAGTATTCCAGGAGCGGCCGATTGGCAAGTTCAATCTTGCCAGCCGGACTCAAGGCACACAGGAGCCCAGGAACGCTGTCGACAATCCGGCGGAGATTGTTTTCACTCGCCCGCAAGGCCTCCTCCGCCCGCTTGCTTTCGGTAATATCCGTCACCGCGCCCACGAATTCAAAATTCACCGACTCATCGTTCGTCGAGGGATGACCCACGACCCGAACGTGCTTCAGCGAGCCATTTGGCATCAGCAGCCGATGTTCAACATCAAAAGCCTTCTTATCCCGTGCTATATGATCGAGTGTTGCTGTGACGAAGGCTCTGTCCTCGGGATGGGTCCGCTGCAATATGACTTCCACCGTAGGTCCGATGGCAGGATTGCATTCAAAAATTCGGAACGTTTCGTCGGACCATACAATGCGACCACTGGAAACGTTCCAGCCGAAACTGCCGGTGTGGCTGAGTTTCTGTGCCTCCGCTAAATAGGCCTCACTCCGCAGCAGCGCCTTCTCGGCGCGCTGACGCTGGATTATTTCCTTGGTTAGTTCGCTGTTGACGGCGGTTAGTTGGCTGGTCCGCTCTACAACACGTTGTTCGAGTTCCTGGTTCAGGCGTTTAATTTCAGCCTTCGCCTGTTTGTGTCCGGCGGTTTCGATAACGTCCCAATTTCCACCCCGATTTGTTACGGCAAATTGATGGGTTCGCACCACATCCAGGATTTCAGCACCTCCGCATGCGGCAAGCGGGTAGGTACATAGCACCGCCAGACGCTGGTTGGCGACAGCCTGATTGAGCGATTCTTCGTATTCACAGAAGTCCGTCCAATCCTTCTTTTCGAGCCAGGCGGTATCGCCGGTTACTCTCACTCCGGCGTAACCTCTGGCCGATGCCCGCGCCAGTTTCTCGTTCCAGCCGCGGATCACCCGGTTCAGATCGAACGTACCATCCTGCAAATACCAATCGCGAGCACCGACAATCTCCATGCTGCCCTCAGCGAAGTATCGATCCGAATCAGGTACGGCTCGTTTCAAGGCATGCCTGGCGTCTTCCACAGTAAGAGGTTCGGCAACTACCCACAGGCAGAACTCCTGTCCCTCCAATCCGGCTTGGCAGTAGGAGGTCGCTATTTCGAGGAGGTCCTCTTTCGCTTCGTAGAAAAGACAAAAGTGCGAACCCCAAGGTAGTTCGCCCACGACGTCGACCCCGCTCTTCCTCAGCTCAATGGCCATGGGTCGGTTACTCCTTACTTAGCGCTTGGGACAGCCTAAGCGCCTACTCCTGCGTTAGACAGAGGATCGCTGCTACTGCAATTGCGAGAGCGAGTCCGGCTTTTGCGGTCCTTGCAGAGTATGTGGAGAGCCTGGGCCGCCGGATCGGGAAATGCCCAGCTTGTGCATTTTATGAATAAGTGTAGTACGCTTCAACCCCAGCCTCTCAGCTGCCCCTTTCGGGCCGCCAATCACCCAGCCGACCGATTCAAGCGTGCGTAGAATCAGATTAGTTTCTGAGTCCTTTAGTGTAGTTGCGGCCGAAGACGTAGGGAGCACTAAAGGTCCTACTGCTGGCAAAGGATTAGGAAGCACGCCATCGTCGGAGAGGATCACGGCACGCTCGATCAGGTTCTGCAGTTCGCGGATGTTGCCTGGCCAATGGTACGACGTGAGCGCCGACATCGTTGTCAGAGGAATGTGCTCGATCCGGCGACTCATCCGGCGGCCATAAATCTCCACAAAGTGCGCCACGAGAGCTGGAATGTCTTCGCGACGTTCGCGTAAAGGCGGCAACAGGACCGGAAATACGTTCAGGCGGTAGTAGAGATCGCTGCGAAACTCACCACGATTGGCCATTTCCATCAGATTACGGTTTGTCGCAGCGACCAGCCGAACGTCCACCTGATGAGTGCGGGTGCTGCCCAAACGCTCGAACTCCTGTTCTTGCAAAACGCGCAGCAACTTCGGCTGTAACGCCGGCGGAATGTCGCCCACTTCATCCAGGAAAAGCGTGCCTTTATCGGCCAGTTCGAAACGCCCGATCTTTTGCGCGATGGCTCCAGTAAACGCACCCTTCTCATGGCCGAAGAGTTCACTCTCCAGCAGGTCCAGCGGAATGGCGGCGCAATTCAGCCTTACGAAGGGTCGTCCACACCGCGAGCTGAGGTTATGAATCGCGTGCGCGATCAACTCCTTGCCGGTACCGGTTTCTCCCTGGATAAGAACGGTGGAACCCGTAGGCGCAACCCGTTCGACTTGTTCGAGCACCGATTCCAGAGCAGGACTATTGCCTATGACCTGCTCGAACCTGCGCTCGTAGGACACCTGATCCTCAGTCCCGAATTTTTGGAAAGCCCTCACAGAGACCTCCTGGAACGCACGCGCGCTCTTTGCCGGGCTTAAATCTCCAGAGCCGCTCGAACGCTCTCGAGCAGGACCTCATCATCAAACGGCTTGGCCAGGAATTCCACCGCGCCTGCTCTTAATGCCTGCATACGCATTTTTGTGTCGCCATGTGCCGTGATGAAGATGGTTGGAATTCTGCGGTGCTCAGAATTCAGCTTGGCTTGCAGTTCCAGACCCGACATTCCCGGCATCCGAATATCCGCGATCAGGCATGCAGTCTGGTCATGCAGGCCAGACTTCAAAAATTCTTCCGCTGACGCAAACGCCTGTGACGGCAATCCAACAGATTTCAGCATGCCCTGCAATGCACTGCGCATCAATTCATCGTCGTCGACAATCGCGACCATTTTTACCTTCGCTCCCCGCACCGACATAGTTGCAAGGTATCGCTCGGCGGGCCACGACGCAATCATGCTTTAGAAGGGCGCTATCATACTTTGGTATGAGGCCCATGGATGGCGGCCTGAACCGACATTCCGTGAGCATCATCAGTGAGACTCGATTTTGGTGGGAAGGGTGAGGTGAAAACTTGCTCCGCGGGAAGAGTTGTTGGCGGCCCACAGGCGGCCGCCATGGGATTCCATGATGGATCGGCTAATGCGAAGTCCCAGGCCTGTGCCATGAGGCTTGGTGGTAAAGAAGGCATTGAAGATTTGATCCGCTTGCTCCGGAGGCAGTCCGACGCCAGTATCGCTGACCGAGATCAGCACCTGATGATCGTCACCGCGCTGCGACTGGATGGTGAGCTCGCGCGTGCCGTCCACATCCTTCATCGCGTCGATACTGTTCATCATGAGGTTCATCAGTACCTGCTGCAGTTGCACGCGATCTCCCGTGACCTCAGGAAGGTCTGCGGCAAGCTCGGTTCGAATCGATACGGAGAATTGAGTTGCCTCGCTGTGCAGGAGAAGCCTCATCTCTCTGATAATCTGGTTTACATCGACTAACTCCCGTTGCGGAACATCCTTCTTGAAGAGCAGACGGACTTGGTTGACAATCTCGCCCGCGCGCTTACCATCTTGTACAACTCTTGACGCAGCCGCGCGCGCCTCCTCCAAGTCTGGCTGATCCCGCGATAGCCAGCGCAGGCAAGTATTGGCATCGGTGATCGCGGCGGCAATCGGTTGCCTCACTTCGTGCGCCAGGGACGCGCTCAGCTCTCCCATGCTGGTCACCCGATTGGCGCGTGCGAGATCTGCCTGCGCCTGCCGCAGCGCCTCCTCCGCCTGTTTCCTCTCTACGATTTGCGCCTCCAATTTCGCGTTAATCCAAGCCAGTTGCTCCGCACGCTGGTGGATGCTGCGGACGCGCAGTCGGTAGATGCACCAGAGTAATGCCACAAGAGCGACAAGAGACGACACACGGAACCACGTGGTCTGGTAGTACGCCGGGGCGATGGAGAAATCAAGAAATGTGCCGGCCTCGTTCCACACTCCGTTGTTATTGCAGGCGGCGACGCGGAAGCGGTAGTTGCCCGGAGCAAGATTCGAATACTGCGCCTCTCGCTGATTGACGACTTCTTTCCAGTCCGGGTCCTGGCCCTCCAGCTTATAACGGAAACGAACCTTCTCGGGCGCGACGAAGCTGAGCGCCGTGTAATCGATCTTGAGATCGCGAACCAGTGGCGGCAGCCTCGGTTGCGAGGAGGGTGCATCGCTGGACAAATTTTGCCAATAGGTTTTACGGTCCGCGATAACTTGCTCGATGTGCACCGCCGGCGGAAGCTTGTTGAAGGGCAGGCGAGGCGGATCGATGACGCTGACGCCATCGAGAGGCAAGAACCACAATTTTCCATCCGGGGTCTTGGCAGCAAGCGGGGTATAGCCCGTAGTGAGGGCACGGCTCCTTACCCCGTCGGAACTGTCGAAAACTGTGTTCTGGATCGTCCGCTTTGGATCGGAGACCCATGCGCCCATCTCCATCCCTGCAATCCGCACCAGGCCACAGGACATGTACAGCCAGAATGAATGGGCGTCGTCTTGCATCATCCAGAAAGCCGTATCGCAGGGTAATCCGTTCTGGCTGGTGAGGGTGGCGACCCCGCCGTTTTTCACGCGGCTTAGCCCGCCCTCGGTCGCGGCCCATAGCGCACCATCCGAATCAAGGCTCAGGCTGGTGACAATACCCTTACCTAATCCATCGACGCCTGCATACGATTCGCGAACCTTGCCGTCTTTGAAATACGCCACACCACCCTGCGAAAATCCAAGCCATAGACCGCCGGGCACGGGACCAGCAAATAGAGCAGTAGCCCAGTCCGTTCGTCCCAGCCTCGCCCAAGGGATCTGTTCGACAACACCCCCCCGAAGCAAATGAAAAAGGCCCTGATGCTGGTCGCTTATCCAAAGATTCCCAGAACTGTCTCCGATTATGGAATGCACGTGTCCGCCAGGCGCGACCAATCCGAAAACACCGCTCACCTGTCGTGGCAGCGGATGCGCATTGTGGGCGTGGGCACGACTCGTGCTTACGGGAATAAATCGTCCGTTCTCGAAGTAGGCGGCTCCATTCTCGGTGAACACCCAAATTCGCCCCCCATCGTCTTGAAAGAGCGACTCCACACCGTCGGCGGGCAATCCGCTGTGGGCTATCTCGCGCACATTGCGTCCTCGTTCTTGTTTGGTGCCATCGCTCCCAGCCCGTGCGGCTCCCCGACGGTAAATCGTAATTTGGCGGTTATTCCATCTGTTCAAACCGTCAGGAGTGCCAAGCCAAACGCTGCCGTCCTTGGCCGCCAGAACGGACCAAACGACGGCATCAGACATACCTTGCCTCACGGAAATCGTGGGGGCGGCAAAGTCGCGAAAGCGGTCGAGGCCATTCAGCGTGGCTACCCAAATATTACCTTCACGATCTTCGAAGAGCTTATTAATGTAATCGCCGGAGAGACCGTCAGACTGCGTAAAACGATCTGTCCTTCCCTGGTGTACATGCAAGAGACCGCGGTCCGGGGTTCCGATCCACAGACCGCCATTACGATCCCAGAGCAGTCTGGCCGCTTGGAACCGCGGCGTGGTGCCTGGAAGCGGGTACGCCTCGGCCTTCCCGTCAACGAGCTTTCTGATTCCGTCCGGGGTGGCAATCAAGAGTGCGCCGTCGGCAGTCTCATTCAGAGTCTGGGAGGAGGTGCCGATTACCGAGTATGGTGTCGGATAGGCTCTTGGAGGACCAGGCTTCCATCTCCACAACCCGGTCTGCGCTCCCGCCCACAGGTTGCCTCGGCTATCTTCATACAAAGATGCCACCCACAGGCCGAGACGGCCGTCATCTCCGTAGCACTGGGCGCTGCCATTGTGAATCGCGCATAGCTTTCCGATGGAACCCGCATACCCACCGGCCCACACCCCGCCTTCATGATCCTCAACCAGCGCATCAACCGTCTGTCCAGCGAGTTCTTGATACTCCGTCAACTTGCCATCTTTCCAGCTGGCCAGCCCTTTGTAAGTGCCAATCCAGAGCCGCCCATCATGTGCGGTGAGCAGGTTTCGAATGTAGCGGCTGGGGAGATGCTCGCCCGCAATCTCGTCCCAGAGGACGTTCCGAACGCCATCAAAGCGAAGCAAGCCGAATTCCGTGCCCAGCCAGAGATAACCGTCAGGTGTCTGAGCAATTGAGGTGATCCTGCCTTTGGAAAACCCTTCGCGGATATTCCACGCGGTGTGTGCGTATTGACTGATGTCGAGGGACGGGTCCAATGCGAAAGTACAAGAGCAGCACGCCAGCAGGATGCCCAGCGCGGTCACAACTTTCGTTCGTTCGTGCGCTCTCTCCACGTAGCCAAACATTTTAGCAATCACGTCTTCATCGCGAAGCCGGCGGATCCCATCTAGCAGGCCCTGAACGGCAGCACGCAGCGAGGGATCGTCATCAACGACCATGCAGGTGTTATGCATGAAACTCGACTTTGGTGGGAAGGGTGAGGTGAAAACTTGCTCCGCGGGAAGAGTTGCTGGCGGCCCACAGGCGGCCGCCATGGGATTCCACGATGGATCGGCTAATGCGAAGTCCTAGGCCGGTACCGTGAGGTTTGGTGGTAAAGAAGGCATTGAAGATTTGATCCGCTTGCTCCGGAGGCAGTCCGACACCAGTATCGCTGACCGAGATCAGCACCTGATGATCGTCACCGCGCTGCGACTGGATGGTGAGCTCGCGCGTACCGTCCACATCCTTCATCGCGTCGATACTGTTCATCATGAGGTTCATCAGTACCTGCTGCAGTTGCACGCGATCTCCCGTGACCTCAGGAAGGTCTGCAGCGAGCTCGGTCCGGGCCGATATGGAGTACCGCGCTGCCTCACCGCTCATGAGGGCCACCATCTCTCGAATGATCTCATTCAAATCGACCGATTCCCATTGGGGATTAGCCTTTTTGAAAAGGAGGCGAGTTCGGCTGATAATCTCTGCCGCGCGGGTCGCGTCTTTGACGACTCTCGAAGCGGCCTCGCGAGCCTCTTCCAGGTCGGGATGATCGCGATTGAGCCAGCGAACGCAGGTGTTCGCGTCGGTGACGGCGGCGGCAATCGGTTGATTCACTTCGTGCGCCAGCGATGCAGTCAGTTCTCCCATGGTCGTGATGCGGCTGATGCGTGCAATATCCGCCCGTGCCTGACGCAAAGCTTCCTCGGCCTGCCTGCGCTCCGTGATGTCGGTGGAACTGCCGACGAATTGCACTAAATTTCCCGACGCATCCAAAACAGGATGTCCGACACTGTGGAGGTGTCTTAGGGCGCCACCCGGATGAAGAATTCGGTATTCAATTTCGTAATCCGACTTTTCGCTGATTGCTCGCTCGATTGCTTGTCGCTGCGCAGCTCGATCATCTCGATGAATACGCTCCTCCCGTTGTTCCCACGTAAGCATGCCCTCTTCCGGATTGAAGCCGTATATGCGGTACCATTCTTCGGATAGATGCAAGGCGCGTCTTTCCGCCACATCCCAGGCCCAACTTCCCGTATGCGTGAGCTTCTGCGCTTCTGCTAAATAGGCCTCGCTCTGTCGCAGCTCCTCCTGAGCCCGCTTGCGTTCCGTCACGTCCATCACGGTACCCACGTATTCAACTAGGTCGCCGGACGGGCTGAAAACGGGGTGAGCTACGACGTGGATGTCTCTGATTTCGCCGCCGGGATGGACGATTCGGTAATCTGTTTCGTAGTCGACCTTGTCGCGACCCGCTGCCGCCGATATTTCCCTGACCTTGGCTTGATCGTCGGGATGGACGCGCTGCAGGAATGCTTCGAATTGCGGCAGTCCGTCGCGTGGATCAAAACCAAGCACGCGGTAGCATTCTTCGGACCAGTACCTCATCGCTCCGGTGGCGGACACTCGTGCCCAACTGCCCGTACGACTGAGCCTTTGGGCTTCGGCCAAGTATGCCTCACTTCGTTGCAGCTTCTCTTCCTGCAGTTCTAGGGTCTTGGCGGCGGATCGCCTATCCATCCACGATGTCAGCAGAGCCAGCCCGAGGACAATAAACGTAACGGCGACAATTCCGGCAATGCCAAGCGCGGAAATGCTTACCGCATGAGACAAGTCGACTGCCGCGCCAGAGGACGTGAAACTGGCGGCGGCCATGCCGGTGTAATGCATGACGGGGATGGCAGCACCCATCACGACAGCTCCGGCTAACTTCTCCCGGCCAATCCCAGTTTTCTCATCTCGGAAATGAAAGCTAATCCAGAGCGCGGCGAGAGAAATCAGAATGGCGAACAAAACGGACAAGACGACGAGAAAGGCATTAAACTGGCATATCGCTGGTAAACGCAGGGCCGTCATGCCGATGTAATGCATGCTCGCAATTCCCGCGCCCATCAGGAGACTTCCGGCGACCGCTCGGGACACGCTCATTTTCTGTCGGCTCACCACGTACAGCGCAATGGACGCCGCGAGAATGGCTGCGAGTAATGACAGCAGAACGGTTGGCCAATGGTAGGCCACGGGAATCGGTAGGATGAACGCCAGCATCCCGATATAGTGCATTGACCAAATTCCAGTTCCCATCGCACTGGCACCGCCGAGCACCCAAAGCGCACGACTCCAACCGCCCGCAGCAGTTACGCGGCTTGCGAGATCCAGAGCGGCGTACGACGCAAACATGGCAATGAACACCGAAATTGCCACCAGCGCGTAGTTGTAAGAGCCAATCAAGTTCACGGCAGCCATTTGACTCCATCCGAGTTGCCAGGGGGAACAGGTGCCCGCGCTTCAATCAAGAAATTAACCGTCTTCTAGCACCGCTGCTAAGCCTGGTTCAGTAATCCCATCAGTGGAGGATCTTAATCTATGCATAAAGACTTCCACGGCTTGCGCCGCAATGGACCGTTCATAGTTAGAGCCGTGCCTTTGTTTAACAGTGGCGTCAATGACTACTTCTCGGCGCGCGGAAGGTCAAGTTTCGCCGCCATTCTGACTAACTCCGCCAGCGACTCAGCCTGCATCTTTCGCATCACCTTTCCGCGATGGATCTTTACGGTGATTTCGCTGGTTCTGAGATCAAAAGCTATTTGCTTATTGAGCATGCCTGAAACCACCAGGCCCATGACCTCGCGCTCGCGTGCGGTGAGCAATTCGTAGCGCTTTCGCAACTCGCCAAGTTCGCTCAACCGTTGACGCAACATCCGATCGCGATCCAAGGCCTGATAGATCGCATCCAGCAAGTCCTGATCGCGGAAGGGCTTGGTTAGGAACTCCACCGCGCCGGATTTCATCGCTTTCACTGTCATCGGGATGTCGCCATGGCCGGTGATAAAGATGATGGGAATGTGAACGCCCGCGTCCGCCAACTCGCGCTGAAAGTCGAGGCCGTTGACTCCAGGAAGTCTCACGTCCAGAACAAGGCAACTTGGCCCGTCTGGGCGCTTGCTGCGCAGGAATTCTTGCGGCGTTCCGAAGGTTTCGGAATGCAAGCCAACTGACTTCAACATGCCTTGGATGGCCGTGCGCACCAAGTCGTCATCATCGACGACGAACACGGTGGGGACAGCTGCCGGCGTCATTCATGTGCCTCGGCCGCTGTGCATAAGGGAAGGCGAAAGCGATCGCCGTGCGGTGTAAAGAACTGAGGCAAACGGAAGAACAGAAGTATGCGCTCCATGCAGAGAACTGCTCCCACCGAGACCAAAGCTAATCCATCGCAGAGAACCTGAAGTTGATTCTGCAAATCACTTCCTCTTTCGCGGAAGCTCATGGTCAAGAGTTTCTCGCGCTCCGGACAAAGTCCATTGGAGCCGCAAGAAATGAGGCCCTTGTAACTCTAGCTCCGTTTCGCAGCCATTTCAATCATATGTACTAATTGCAGTCGTCTGACACGGGCCCGCGATTCAAAGCCTTGATCAGAAAGAGACGGCACATCAAGCCGTCCGAATACCGACGCGCTATCCGCCTGCCGACACTCCAGACTTGGTTGAGTTTACTGCTGAGCGCAAAACCCGTGGCAAGGCCGGTGCGGGCGGCGAACTGGGTTTGGAGATCGGAATGCAATCACTCGAAGTGACGCAGCACGAGAACTGAGCGTCGGAGCCAGTGAGTTCCTACTAGGGTTGGCGCCGCACTGGGCTACGTCAAAATGATCCGGAAAGGGACAAAAAATGGCGAATAAGAAGATTAAGAAGTGTGCGCACATACCGTGCCTGTGTCATGTGCCAGACGGAGAAGAATACTGCGGAGAGGTCTGTCGTGACGCAGGAAGCGAGGACGTGGAAATCGCGTGTCAATGCAACCATCCGGCATGTCCGCTGACGTTTGTGCAATTCATGCCCCAAAGTACCGCTGACCTGGCCAGTTAGAAACGATGGTTTGCGCCAGCGCGCGTTGCCTCATTCGAGAGGATCCGGCGGTTGTTCGTTGATCCGCCGGTGGAAGGAGAATTGATTGTGCAATTCATAAAACAGAGTTTGTCGCTGTTTCTCTCATGTTGCCTTGTATTAGCCACTGCGCCGAGAGGGTTCGCGGCGCTGGCGGATCAATCGCCTGCTCAAGCTGCGCCGGTTCAGGCCGCTCAACAGACGCCAGAACAACTGCAGCAACTGGTTGCGCCGATCGCATTGTATCCGGATGCTCTGGTAGCACAAATCCTTGCAGCGGCGACTTATCCCGATCAAGTTGTGGAAGCGGACCGGTGGCTTCAGCAACATACCGACCTCAAGGGGGAAAAACTCGGCAAAGAAGTCGATAAGCAGCCGTGGGATCCCAGCGTGAAGGCCCTCACCGAGTTTCCTTCGGTGCTCGCCAACATGGATAAAAATCTCTCGTGGACCTCATCGCTTGGCGATGCTTATGTCAACCAACAGCAGGACGTGATGAACGCAGTGCAGGTCATGCGCGACCGCGCTGAGAAGGCCGGCAACTTAAAAAGTACAGACCAGGAAAAGGTGAGTAAGCAAGGGCAAACCATTGTGATCGAACCAGCCGATCCTGAAGTCGTTTACGTGCCTGAGTATGACCCCTGGTTGGTGTACGGAGACCCCATCGGGATTTGGCCTGGCTGGTACTCGTATCCGGGGCTCTTCTTCGACGGTCCGGGAATTGCGTTTGGCCTCGGCTTCGGAATCGGCTTCTTTGGCGGTTTTGGCTGGGGGTGGGGACACTGGGGATACGATTGGCACAACCACGGGATCCTCTTCAACCACGGCGCCTACATCTCGCACAGCAGAGTTTTCGCCAACCGCAGCAACTTCAATCGCGCCGGTGGATTTCATGGCGGTGGGTTTCACGACGGCGGACTCCACGGCGGCGGGTTCTCCGGCGCGCGAGGCTTCGGCGGGTCGCACGGATTTACCGGCACACATTCCGGAGCGTTCAGCGGATTCAATCGGGGAGGAATGGCTAGAGGATTTTCTTCTCGCGGGCAGTCGAGCTTTGGTGGAGGTTTCCATAGTGGTGGAGGCTTCCATGGCGGCGGTGGCGGTCGAAGGTAATTCGGTTTTACTACTTCAAACTGACTGATGGTATGGAGGAAGAACTCATGCGCACAAACAATATGAAGCTTGAAGCACTTACGGTGAGGGTCGCGTGGGGGTTCGCATCCACCGTCCTCCTGTTGCTGGTAGTGGGTCTTCTTCTGCTGGTAGCAGGGTTTGCTGGATCGAGCTTCGCTCAGGAATCACAACCAAGAACGTTCTCGTCTCCCGGCGCAGCCACTGACGCTCTTTTTCAGGCCGCGCACAATAAGGACGAGCAGGCTATGGAAGCGATCCTCGGAGCAGGGAAGGAAGTCACTACCTCGAGCGACGAAGAGGAAGACAAGCTCGAACGCGAGCGGTTCTGCCAGAAATATCAGGAGATGCACCGTCTGGTCCAAGAATCTGACGGAAGCACGGTTCTTTACATCGGCGCAGAAAATTGGCCCTTCCCCGTCCCGTTGGTCTCGAAGAACGGCGAGTGGTATTTCGATTCCGATCGAGGCAAGCAGGAAATCCTGTTCCGCAGGATCGGAGAAAACGAGGCCACTGCGATCGAGGTGTGTGAGGAATTCGCAATGGCAAAGAATGCGAGCGCTGCAAAGGCAGCTAGCGAAGATCCGACCACCCAATTCGCCGAAAGCCTCGTTTCTGCTGGCGCATCGAATGCGGGCAACAAAGAAACCAATCTCTTCCACGGGTACTACTTTCAAAGCGTGACAGGTAATTCCGCATCGGAGGCGAGCGGCCACGGCAAGAAGAAAGGTAGCTCGACTTTGGTCGCGTATCCCGCGGAGTATCAGTCGTCGGGCGTTATGACCTTCGTCGTCAGCCGTGAGGGGGTCGTGTACGAAAAGGACCTCGGGCCCAGCACAACGGCGGTGGCGCCAAAAATAAAAGTCCGGACCGGTTCGGGTTGGCGGCCGGCAACGTAAAGCTAAGCACGCGAGCCGGCCGCAGCGCGATCAGGCGTGTGGCCTGAAAGAGAGGTTGCCTTTGCTCAATCGATATTTTGCGTTTGCTAGTTGCATTACCCTTATGCTCGGAATGACCGGCCCTGGCGCGGCTCAGGACACCGGAGCACAGCAGCCCTCAGCGCGTGAGCAGCTTCAGCATATTCATGCGCCGCAATCGATCGACCCGGAGCTTACTCGGCTTACAAAGGTTCTGGAGTTGACTCCGAAGCAGCAGGAGCAGGTCCGGCCTCTGCTTCAGGATCACCACGACAAGATTCAGGCGCTTCTCGATAAGAATCCCGAAGCATCGAGACAGGCGCTTGATCCGCAGATTCACGCGATCAGCGACGAGACGCACCGGCAGATTCATGCCCTGCTTACCGATCACCAAAAGGAATTGGAAATGGCGATGCAGCAACGCGAGCATAATGGTGAAGAAAACAGGCGACCTGCTCCGCCCGCGGCAGCGTCGCCATAGTAAGCTTCTCTCTCGATCGCTTGGAAGCTTGCCGAACCGTAAGGTTAACACCCGCACTGGCTGCGATGAAGAATGACGGAAGCTGCACTTCTTTCTGGAGGGGAGTTCCCATGTCCTACAACAAGCGCATTCTAGTTCCCGCATTGCTTTGCGCTGCCGCGGTTTTTGGGCAACGCGCGTCGAAGTCGGCGCACGCGGACATCGTCAACGCACAAGGCCAGAAAATCGGAACTGCCAAGCTATTGGCCGAAAAACACGGAGTTAAAATTGAGGTCACTGTTTCGCAACTGCCGCCCGGTGTCCACGGCATTCACGTTCACAACGTCGGCAAATGCGAAGGGCCCGATTTCACGAGCGCTGGCCCGCACTTGAATCCGGATGCGAAACAGCACGGCAAAGACAATCCTGACGGGCCGCACGCCGGTGATCTTTTGAATATCGAAGTAAAGGCGGACGGAACAGCGAAAGCAATCCTACGCGACACGATGGTCACGCTGGCCGATGAACCCAATTCGGTCTTTCACGATGGCGGAACCGCGATCATGATTCACGCTCAAGAAGACGATTACAAAACCGATCCGGCAGGGAACTCCGGCCCGCGAATCGCCTGCGGCGTCATTCAGAGATAAGCGGGCCGGTGAGCTGCATCAGACGGACATCGCTGAGCGACACGAAGCTAGAAGATCGCCCGATACTTGGCCGCCTCTTGACACTTGTTAGCGATCTGAGATCGTTCTATTTCTATCCCAGCCACTGCGGATTCTGGTAGGTGCCATCGAAGTGGTGGCTGGTCTTGTACATTTCATATTGGCCCGATCGAGCGGCGTCGGCAGTTTTCGCCAGCAGTGCCGCGACCTGCCCACTGCTCATGGGCCGAAAACTGCGCGCTGCATCCAAAGCCTGCTGCAGGATAGGAAGCGAATCGCATCCGGTGATGACCACGCTGGTCGGCAGGTTCATGGAATAATGCAGGCACTCAACTGCAGTCACTGTGTTGCTCTGAAGAATAAAATGGTCGCCCATCGGTTTCATTCCCAGCACTCCGATGTTTTGTTTCAGCAAGACGGGAAGGACCTTGGCTTCGAAGCTGTCGAAGTGAGCGTCCATCACGTTGAGCGGCATTTGCACCGTGTCAAACGTGAAATGATGCGCCGAGGCTGTCGCTAACATCTTCAGATGAATATCGGGACTCTTGTGCCCGGTGAATCCGATGTAGCGTGTCTTTCCTGCTTTCCTGGCTTCGAGCACGGCTTCGATCGCGCCGCCGGCTGCGAAGATGCGGTCCGGATCGGAATCACGGATGACCTCGTGAAACTGCAAAACATCGACGTGATCGGTCTGAAGGCGCTTCAACGATTCGTTGATCTGCATGGCCGCGGTTGATTTATCGCGGCCATCGATCTTGGTCATCAAGAATGCTTTTTGCCGGTAGCCGTCGCGCAGCGCCTTGCCCATGCGAATCTCGCTCTCGCCGCCGTTGTAATCCCAGCAATTGTCGAGAAAGTTGACGCCTTCATCGAGCGCGGTGCGGATGATGCGAATGCTCTCTTCGGTGGTCTGATCTGGCTTGCCCAGATGATAGCCGCCGATGCCCACCATCGAGACTTTTTCGCCACTGCGTCCGAGGATTCGGTATGGAACGCCGTTCTTAGTCGCGGCACCCGTCTCCGCGCCGAATGCTTTCCGGCCTAAACCAGCAGTCATCATGCTCGCCGCGGCAAATTCCAGGAATGTTCGTCTTGTGGCCATGGTTGCGCTTCTCCGATCCAGCCCCGAAAGAGTTCGTTAAGTATTTTTGCGCAGCTTTGTCTCAGAGCATACTTAATAATCTCTGCGCGGTCGATGTCCGATCGACTGACTCCCAGAGGGTGTTGCTCAACGATCAGGGTGAAACGGCATGCCAGGACGCCCCGCACTGGCCGGTTCTGGGGTGCGCAGATCTAAATTGATAACAATCGGATCCTGCCCGTCTCTCACAACTACAGCTTCGCAGATCTCATCCGGGCTGGCATTGATCTCCTGGTGCGGCACATAAGGTGGAACGTAAATAAAGTCGCCCGGTCTGGCTTCCTCGCTGAATTCCAGTTGATCACCCCATCGCATGCGAACTCGGCCCTTAACGACGTAGAGAACAGTCTCCAGTTCTCCATGGTGATGCGGCCCGGTCTTGGCGTCCGGCTGAACCACCATCGTTCCGGCCCACAATTTATTTGCTCCAGCTCTGGCGTGGGTAATTGCGGCGGCACGGGTCATGCCCGATGTCTGCGGTGTATTCAGATCAAGTTCATCCGAATGAACGATCTTCACTCCATGTTTTCCCCAATCCATTGCTGAGCCTCTGTCTCAGCGCTGCATTTTTGTTGCCACGAAGCAGAGCGCCGACCGTGCATACCCAGAGCACATAACCGAATCTGTCGAATCAGTCACGCTGATTTTGATTTCCGGTGTCAGCCGGTCGACACGCTCAAAGGCCGGATGACCAAGTCTTCGCCATTGGGCTGGAACACCCCAGGGTGTGCAGGCGTAACTGGTGCCTTCGCACTGGTTTACGTTTCTCACAACGACCAGAGCAACGATGGCACGCTGGGTGCATGACTCCTGCTAGCCCGAGATGCGGAACAGCTG
This sequence comes from uncultured Acidobacteriaceae bacterium, assembly GCA_963771965.1. GTDB lineage: Bacteria > Acidobacteriota > Terriglobia > Terriglobales > Acidobacteriaceae > Sulfotelmatobacter. Next base: position 794,872 of record CAVYVM010000008.1, on the reverse strand, counting down.
GCTGGAAAATCACGCCTTTGGGTTTCGTTAAAAGGAATTGCGATGTGGATTGTCCGATTAGCGCTGCGTCGGCCCTACACCTTTGTGGTCATGGCCATCCTTATCCTGGTTATGGGGTTGATCTCGATTTCCCGTACTCCGACCGACATTTTTCCAAACATCAATATTCCCGTCGTAAGCATTATCTGGAATTACTCCGGACTCGTTCCCAAAGACATGAACGACCGGATCATCAGTGTCACCGAACGGGCGCTCACCACCACGGTCGACAACATTGAACACATCGAGTCGCAGTCGCTGTACGGAGTCGCGGTGGTGAAGGTTTTCCTGCAGCCCACGGCGAACGTAGAACGGGGCATCGCGCAGATCACAGCCGTCTCGCAAACCCAACTCCACCAATTGCCAACGGGGACGACTCCGCCGCTCATTCTCGCGTATAGCGCATCGAGCGTGCCGGTGTTGCAGTTGGCGCTGTCGGGACGGGGACTGTCCGAGCAGCAACTGAACGACTATGGCCTTAATTCTATTCGTACCCAGCTCATCACCGTTTCCGGAGCATCGGTGCCTTACCCGTATGGCGGCAAGCAACGCCAGGTGGAAGTTGACCTTAATCCCGCCCAGTTGCAATCGAAAGGGTTGTCTGCGATCGACGTGGCCAACGCGATCACTGTGCAGAATCTGATTCTGCCGACAGGCACATCGAAAATTGGCGGCAAGGAATACGACGTTGACGTTCCCAACGCGGCGCCGCAGACGATCGGTGAATTGAACCGCATCCCGATAAAAACCATTGGCAGCACCACCATTTACGTAAAAGACGTTGCCTGGGTGCGCGATGGATTTCCGCCGCAAACCAACATCGTCCGCGTCAATGGACAGCGCTCAGTGCTGCTCACCATTCAAAAAGCCGGAGACGCTTCGACCTTGAAAGTGATTGCCGGCATCAAGTCGCTTCTTCCGCAGATTGCCACGACTGTTCCATCGCAGTTGAAAATGGAGCCGCTCGCCGACCAGTCCATCTTCGTTCTCGGTGCAATCAACGGAGTGGTCCGCGAAGCTCTGATCGCCGCCTGTCTGACTGCACTGATGATTCTGATTTTCCTGGGCAGCTGGCGGAGCACGCTCATCATTGCGACCTCAATCCCTCTGGCCATCCTCACATCGCTTATCGTGCTGAGCGTGATCGGCGAGACCATCAACATCATGACGCTCGGAGGACTGGCGCTGGCTGTCGGCATTCTTGTGGACGACGCAACCGTGGAAGTGGAAAACATTAACCGCAATCGCGAGGCCGAGCCAGACAAAGACATGGATGAAGTCGTCCTCGACAGCGCGATGCAAATCGCTACTCCGGCGTTTGTCTCGACGCTTTCGATTTGCATTGTATTCGCACCCATGTTTTTGCTTTCTGGCGTTGCGCGATATCTCTTCCTGCCTCTCGCTGAGGCGGTGGTCTTCGCAATGCTCGCTTCCTATTTCCTCTCGCGAACGATCGTTCCGACGATGGCCAAATATCTCTTGCGGGGCCAGAAATTTGGAGAGCATGCCGGCACCAGCCGCAATCCGCTGATTCGGATGCAGCAGCGATTCGAAGCGGGGTTCGAAGGGTTTCGCCAAGGTTATCGTGGAGTCTTGAATCGTTGCCTGCATCACAGGAAAGCTTTTCTGATTGCTTTCTTCGCGGCGTGCCTGGGCTCGCTAGCCCTTTTGGTCCCATGGCTAGGTCAGGATTTCTTCCCCGCCGTCGATGCCGGCAGTTTCAAGCTGCATTTGCGCGGGCCGACCGGAATGCGCATCGAGAACACAGCGTTCCTGTGCGATCTGGTGGAGAATCTGATTCGCAAGCAGATTCCGGCGGACGAAGTCTCCAGCATCATCGACAACATCGGCCTGCCATACAGCGGCATCAATCTTTCCTACAGCAATTCCGCACCGGTGGGGACGTCGGATGCGGATGTACTTGTTACTTTGTCGCCGAAGCATCACCCCACTGGGGAATACGTCGACAAGCTGCGCTTGAGCTTGGCGAAACAATTTCCCGGCGTGATGTTTGCTTTTCTTCCCTCGGATATGGTGACGCAGATTCTGAACTTTGGCCTCCCCGCTCCCATCGACATTCAAGTGATTGGCAATGACCTCGAAGGCAATCGCGAGTGGGCGAGCGAGTTGATGCAGAAAATCAGGTACGTGCCTGGGACGGCTGACTTACGCATCCAGCAACCTTTCGACGAACCCTACCTGCACCTCAGGATTGAACGAACCAAGGCCCAGGAGCTGGGTTACACGGGAGCAGATATCGCACAAAACCTGCTGATTTCTCTGGGAGGAAGTTTTCAGACTTCGCCCACGTTTTGGGTCGACCCTCGCAGCGGCGTCAGTTACTCGATCGCCACTCAGACTCCGCAATATCGCGCCGACACTCTGCAGGATCTGGTGAACATTCCAATTACGAACACTACTGGATCAGCCGCGCCGTCGTTGATGGCGAGTCTGGTGTCTGTAAAGCGTGGAACGGGAATGGCAGTGGAATCTCACTACAACATCGCTCCGGTGATTGACATCTACGGCTCGGTCTCGGGACGGGATCTCGGAGGGGTCGCGCGCGACATTAACCAGCTCATCGACGCTCTCCGCTCGCAACTCCCGCGAGGATCGCATGTGGTGGTTCGCGGACAGGTGCAGACGATGCGTTCTTCCTACATCGGTCTTATCAGCGGACTGATCTTTGCGATTCTCCTTGATTACCTTCTCATCGTAGTAAATTTTCAATCCTGGCTGGATCCCCTCATCATGATTTCCGCGCTGCCCGCGGCTCTGGCGGGAATTGCATGGTTCCTTTTTATTACACATACAACGTTGAGCGTTCCTGCGCTGATGGGGACGATCATGTGCATGGGCGTGGCGACTGCGAATAGCATTCTGGTGGTTAGCTTCGCCACAGAGCAGATGGCCGAGGGAAAGGATGCTGTCTCGGCGGCGCTGCAGGCGGGCTTTACGCGTTTCCGTCCGGTGTTGATGACAGCTCTCGCCATGATCATCGGCATGGTGCCGATGGCGTTGGGCTTAGGCGACGGTGGTGAACAAAATGCTCCTCTGGGGCGGGCTGTAATCGGCGGCCTGCTTTTTGCCACGGTTTCCACGCTGCTCTTCGTTCCCACTTTCTTCAGCGTATTGCATGGATCTCGTCAAGTGGGTGCAGTAAAGCAGGAGCCGGTCACCGGATAAGAGAATCGGCGAGCTATGACAAGTGAGAGCTATGAACAATATGAGACACAATGAGTTTACCGAAAGTTCGGGGGCCGTGACCGACCACCGGGATGATAACAATGAGAGCATCAGGACCAGTCGCGACTGGCTGATCTCCTTCGTAATTGGTCTCGTGGTGGCTGCGGTGTTGATCTTTGGAATCAGGTCTCGGCTCAAGGCGGAAACGACTTTGCGCGCGCAGACGGCGCAGACGGCGGTACCCTCCGTTTCTGTTGTCCTACCGAAACGAACAGCGCCAGCTCAGGAAATTATTCTGCCCGGAAACATACAGCCGTTCATCTCCTCACCGATTTACGCCCGTACCGACGGCTATCTGCAGAAATGGTATTTCGACATTGGGGCGCACGTGAAAGCCGGCGATCTGCTCGCGACCATTCAGACTCCGGAGGTTGATGAGCAATTGGCGCAGGCACGGAGCACGCTCGCCACCGCGGAAGCCAATCTCGCATTGGCGCAGATCACGAGAGATCGCTATCAGTCACTGCTAACGAAACATGCCGTCCCCCAGCAGGCCGTGGATAATGCTGTTGGTACCTACTCCGCAAATAAGGCGATCATGGATGCGGATCAGGCGAATGTGCGCCATTACGCCGCCCTCGTATCTTTCGAAAAAGTGTACGCACCATTTGATGGGGTGATTATTGCGCGTAACACAGACATCGGCGACCTCATCAATTCCGGAAGTAACACGACGCCCAGAACTGATCTATTCGACATGGTTCAGGCACGCACCTTGCGTGTCTACGTGAATGTGCCGGAGGAATACTCGCAAGGAGTGAAGGTGGGTGAAACCCAGGCGGACCTCGTTCTGGCGGAATTCCCCGACAAAAGATTCCCCGGTAAATTAGTACGAACGGCCGATGCGATCAACGCAACCACCCGCACATTGCTGGTCGAGGTGGATGTTGCGAACCCTTCCGGAACTCTTTTCTCCGGATCGTACGCCGAAGTGCACCTGAAAATTCCGGCGCAAAACTCCACTTTCTTGATTCCAGTCAACACTCTGATTTTTCGCTCAGAGAAGCTGCAAGTAGGGGTTGTGCAGAATGGGAAAGTGACGGTGATGGACGTTACTCCCGGCCATGATTTTGGGAACGAGATTGAGATTGTCGCCGGACTGAACGCCAATGACCAGATAGTTCTGAACCCGCCCGATTCGCTGGTCTCCGGAGAGGAAGTCGAGATCGTGAACGCGGCGCTGCCGGGAGATTCGAAATGATGGCTTCACAAGCGGCGCTCCTGGCTATGAAGAAATCGCATAGACGATGGAGCCATCTTCTGATCGCGTGCGTGCTTCCGTTTGCCGGTTGCGCGGTTGGACCCAAATATAAAGGTGCTCCGTCGGTTCCAACGCCGCCGGCGTACAAAGAGCTCGCAAACTGGAAGACCGCGCAACCCAGCGAACAGAATCTGGGCGGGAGTTGGTGGGAGATATTTCGGGACCCTCAGCTCAACTCCTTGGAGGAGCAGATCAACGTCTCCAACCAGAACCTGAAGCAAGCGGTAGCGAATTACCAACAATCTCGAGCCGCCTTGCGGTACGTGCGGGCCGATTATTTTCCGACAGTCACCTTATCTCCTTCGGCTACGAGAGAACGGTATTCTAATCATCTTCCGCCCACAACGATCAATGACGGGGTTACCTTTAATGATTATGCGGTGCCGGCTAATGTGTCTTACCAGACAAATGCCTGGGGCCGGGTGAGCCGCAACGTGGAATCCTACCGGGAACAGGCGCAAGCTAGCGCCGCCGATCTGGCGGTAATCAACTTGAGCATGCACGCTTCGCTCGCCATAGATTACTTCGCGGCACGCAGCCTCGATGCCGAAGAAAAGCTGCTGAAGGATACCGTCGCGCAATACGAGCAAGCATATCAATTGAATGAGGACCTGTACGAGGGAGGACTTGCCTCTGAAGTCGAAGTGGAGCAGGCGCGGACGATTCTAGAAACCACACGTGCGCAAATGATCGACGTTGATGTTGCGCGCGCGCAGTACGAGCACGCCGTGGCGGTTTTAATTGGCAAGCCTCCGGCGGATTTCACTCTGCCACCGTTACCGCTTACCGCTCCGCCGCCCTTAATTCCTGTCGCATTACCTTCACAATTACTGGAGCGGCGTCCCGACATCGCCGAAGCCGAGCGCCAAGTGGCTTCTGCGAATGCTCAGGTGGGGCTGGCCAAGACTGCTTACTATCCGTTGGTGAACATAATGGCTACTGGCGGATTGGAGAGCGGGAGCATCACGACGTTATTCCAGGGACCGAGCGCGCTCTGGTCTGCCGGGGCATCTGCCGCGGTCACCCTCTTTGATGTTGGTCGGAGGCGTGCGCTAAACGATGAAGCAAAGGCTGGCTACGATTCTTCCGTCGCGTTCTATCGGCAAACCGTCCTCTCGGCCTTTCAACAAGTCGAAGACAACCTGGCCAGTTTGCGAGTTCTGGAGCAAGAGGCTGGAGTTCAGGCGACTGCGGTGCAAGCCGCGCAACAGTCGCTTGCCCTCTCGAACACTCGTTATGACGGCGGCGTTACCAGTTATCTCGAAGTCATTACGGCACAAAACGCCGCACTCACAGACGAGGTTACAGCCGTCAATATTCTTGGACGGCGCATGGCAAGCGCGGTGCTATTGATTCAAGCCCTTGGCGGCGGATGGGAGAAAAAAGAACTACCGAACCGGCCGGAGTGCTGCGGAAAGCTCATTAGCAGTTCTAACTAAAGGAGACAAACATATGAAAAGTCTTACGGCAGATCAGGTAAAACTCGGATTCATTGGATTGGGCAACATGGGAAGCCGAATCGCACAGCGCTTGCTCGATCATGGATACCCGCTCGTCGCCTACGACACGAATATCGCTAAGGCGGAAGCCGTCGCTGGAGGGCGAGGTTTCGCCGCTAGGAACATTCTTGGGCTTACGCGCACTGTCGATGTGATTCTTTCGTGTCTGACCAATGATGAAGCAGTTCAGAGCGTTTATGCGGGACCAGAGGGAGTCTTTGCTCAGGCGCGGCCGGGAACCATCGTCTTAGAGATGAGCACGATCTCACCGGAAAGTTCGCGGGAATTGCACAGACTTGGCACGAAGAGTGGTATCGACGTATTGGATGTTGCCATCTCGGGCAGCACTCCCGCTGCGGAGCAAGGCATCCTCACTCTACTGGCCGGCGGCAACAAAGAATTGTTCTATGCTGCGGAACCCATATTCCAAGCGATTGCAAAGCAATACTTTCTTCTGGGTGGTCCTGGCTCGGGCACAGCGATGAAGTTGGTCGTTAACACGCTGTTAGGCGTTGGCATGCAAGCCATCGCAGAGGCAGTGGTCCTTGGAGAAAAGGCCGGCCTCGATCGCGAGACGTTGCTCGGCGTTTTATCGAAGACAGCTGTGGTTGCCCCGGCTCATGTGGGTAAGCTCGCCAGGGTTGCGATCAACGATTACAGTCCGCAGTTTCCTCTCAGCCTGATGAACAAAGATTTTGGATTGATTCTGCGGGCGGCCGCAAAAACAAATGTCTCAATGCCCGTCACAGAAGCTGCATTTCGCGTGAACTCCGAAGAACTGGCTGCGGGTGGTGACCAGGATTTTTCTGCTGTGCTGCGGCGAATGGAAGAAGTTGCGGGGATTGCAAATCTGGCTGTCTCGCACGCTAGTTAGCCCTGGCCGGATTCAATTGCACAGCAGGCTCGTGTCTCCGAGGAACTCCGTTTGGCATCACACGCACAATACATGAATTGAAGCGGAGGGAACAAAGGTCCGACCGCACTCGGCAGCTGAGCTTCCGCACAAAACCCGGAACTCTCCAGATCTGGAGAGCCTCGCCGCTAATAATCCTCCTCCGCCAGCGATGAAGCAGGTCGAATTCTGTCGAAATGCGGACACTGGCTCCGAAAGCGAGTCAAGCGAGGGACACTCCTCCTGGTATCTGAGTCTCTAGCTCCAGCACCGAGCTGGTTTTTCCGGCACTTCTAACATTTTGCTCAAGACTTAAATTGGCATATCAAATGCCCTTACTCCGATGGAAAACCTGCTTCGATCCAATCGGATGTTAACGCAGATTTACATTTCCGCGAGGAGAAAGACATGAAGGTGCTCTTGCTAGTCGCGATGACCGCTCTCGGCCTGCCCGCAGTTCTTCTGGTATTTACAATCAGTGCGCTGGCCGCGCAAACGGCGGCGAGCATGCCCGGCGCTCCGCTCGGACCGGCCGACACATACTTCGTCACTCAAACATCGCTCGGCACTCCGTTTCAGGTTGATTCCGGCCGTCTTGCCGAAACCAAGGGTACGACCCAAGCCATTCGCGGCTACGCAGAGTTGATGGTGAGTTCGCACATCGCCGTGAACAATGCGCTGTTGGAGATTCTGAAAAACAAAGCGTCGGTGCCTCCACCTACGCTTCTCAGAGCCGCGTACTCTACGATGGTTTCGACCCTTCAGCATGAAACCGGCGAGACGCTTGACGCTGATTACGTTCGGGACAGGTCAATTACCAGAAGGCCAATACCGCTCTCTATCAATATGAAATTGCGAATGGCACAGATGCTGATCTGAGGGTGTTTGCACAGGAAACCCTGCCTAAGATTCAGGACCATCTGGCTCGGGCCCTAAAGCTGCAAGGCGGTGTGGACTAAAGCTGGCTGACCAAAGCAATCGTGATCGACAAGTAAAAGGGGGATTTGTGAGCGACGGGCCGAATTCAAGTTCACGCCGAAATTTTCTGAGGTCAAGCCTGGTCCTGATATCAACTGCGACGCTGGCAGGAGAAGCTCCCGCGCTGCTCGGGAATGCACGCGCCGAGGAAACGCATCGCTTTTTGAACGAATTTGAAAGGCGATTTCTGCTGGCAGCCGTGGATCGCCTGATTCCCGAAGACGAACACTGGCCGGGCGCCGCAGAAGCGGGCGTCGTGAATTACATCGACCTTCAAATGGCGGGACCTTGGGGTCGTGGCGAAATGCTGTATCGTCACGGACCATTCCGAAAGGGTACTCCCACGCAAGGATATCAACTCGAGTACACGCCCGCGGAACTCTTCCGCCGATCCATTCTCGCGATCAATGCGCACTTTGCCTCGCACGCAAAGTCCTTCGACCAGTTACCTGCCGAAGAAAAAGACGCGTATCTTTCGAGTCTCGAAAAGGGAGACATTGACCTTGACGGTGTTCCGTCGAACACATTCTTCGACTTCCTGTTGCAGTACACGGTTGAAGGATTCTTCTCCGATCCGATCTATGGCGGCAACAAAAACAAAATCGCCTGGAAGATGATTGGATTCCCCGGCGCATATGCCGATTACCACGATCTGATCGATAAGCATGGAGTTGAATTTCATCGAGAACCCTTGAGCATCGCCGATGGCCCGGGCTACCACTCGATGACCTCTAGCACGGGAGGTAAATAGGCCGATGCCCCAAAAGCTAAAAGAAGTTGACGTGGTCGTCATCGGAGTCGGCTTCGCTGGCTCCATCCTCGCCAAAGAACTCGCCGCCTCCGGTCTCAAGGTCGTCGGCCTGGAGCGGGGCCACGGCCGCCATTCCGTTCCGGACTTTCAGGCGCCTGCGATCCATGACGAACTGAAGTATTCGATCCGCAAGGGAATGATGCAGGACGTGACCCGCGAAGCGATGACCTTCCGCAACCACTACCGCGAGGTCGCTTTGCCGATGCGACAGTGGGAGGCATTCTTGCCCGGCACGGGTCTGGGCGGATGCGGAGTCCACTGGAATGGCCAGGCCTGGCGATATCATGAGGAGGAATTCGTATACAAGACGCACATCGAGCAGCGCTACGGTAAGAGAATTCTGGACCCGGATCTTCGCATTCAAGACTGGGGCGTCACCTACCAGGAATTGGAACCGTACTACGATCGTTTTGAATATCTCCTCGGCGTTTGTGGCAAAGCGGGAAACCTGAACGGCAAGATCGAACCGGGTGGAAACGCTCTGGAATCGCCCCGCTCGCGCGAGTATCCCAATCCTCCGATGAAGGAGCAATACTCCGGGGCCTTGTTTCGGAAGGTGGCGTTAAATCTTGGCTATCACCCGTTCCTGCAGCCATCCGCCAATACGACGCGCCCGTATACGAATCCGGAGGGATTGACTTTGAACCCCTGCGTCTACTGCGGGTTTTGCGAACGGTATGGTTGCGAGCACTTCGCAAAGGCGAGCCCGCAGACGGTGATCTTGCCGGTGCTCATGAAGAATCCCAATTTCGAGCTGCGCACCGAGTCGCAGGTTCTCCGGATAAACTTGGACAGTTCCGGCAAAAAGGCGACGGGCGTCAGTTACATGGACGCGCAAGGGCGAGAATTCGAGCAGCCGGCGGGCCTGGTGCTCTTGACCGCGTTTGCTTTGAACGACGTCCGCATGTTGCTGCTCTCCGGGATCGGCAAACCGTACGACCCCGCGACCGAAACCGGAGTTGTGGGCAGGAATTACGCGTATCAGACACAGAGTTACGTCCCGACGTTTCTCGGCGAGGACGTTCACTTGAATTCTTACATGGCGGGCGGAGGCAGCGGAACCGTCATCGACGATTTCAGCGTCGATAATTTCGATCACAGTTCCCTAGGATTTATTGGGGGATGCTACGTCCTGTGCGGCAGCACGAATGCGCGCCCGGTCGAATTTCATCCCACACCGCCGGGGACGCCGCGCTGGGGCAGGAAATGGAAGGACGCCATCCGGCGGCATTACAACCACACCGCGATTTTCAATTTATCCGGCACGTCTACTTCCATGCGGGGGAACTATCTTGATTTGGATCCGACCTACCGCGATGCCTGGGGGCTGCCGCTTCTGAGAATCACGTTTGATTTTCCGGACAATGATGTCCGCATGAGCAGGTTCGTCACCCACAAGGCCAGCGAAATCGCGCGACAGATGGGCGCCAAGGTTGTGGTCGATTCTCCGAGGACGGGGCCATTCACGACCACGTCGTATCAGAGTACTCATAACACCGGAGGCGCGGTAATCGGAGCCGACCCTTCGACAAGCGTGGTGAATCGCTACTGCCAGAGCTGGGATGTGCCGAATGTCTTCGTGGTGGGAGCCTGCAACTATCCTCAAAATTCCAGCTACAACCCAACACTCACTCTGGGCGCTCTGATTTACTGGACAGCGGACGCATTGAAGACGCGCTACCTGAAACGACCCGGACCTCTGGTGTAACCGATGACGAAGATCCACAGCACCGTGCGGGCTATGTCTGTACTCTCTATCGCGGGAGTCTTTGCTGCGGTAATCATCGTCGCAAGCTACCCGGCCGCACAGACCACGACCCCGAATAAATCGATCTCGAACGAATCGCAAATGGCAGTCAGGATTGTGGCAGAGGGAACCACAAGAGGGGCGGTCGCCTGTGCTCGTTGTCACGGCTTCGATGGAGCTTCCGACGGAAGCGGCGCTTTTCCGAGGTTGGATGGACAATCCGCGCAGTATCTAGCCGATCAGTTGCGCCGCTTTGCTTCCGGCGATCGTCAGAACGCGCTGATGCAACCGACCGCCAAAGCGTTGAAGGACGATGAGATCAACGCTGTCTCGCAATACTATGCGAATGTTCATGCCGTTCCTTTGCCCTCACGCCCGGTGCCGACGCAGCTCCGTGATCGCGGAAGGCAAGTCGCGGAAGTTGGTGATCTGAATGTGCGCGTCCAAGCATGCGAGAGCTGCCACGGGCCAAACGGCGAGGGAGAGCCCGTTTCTGGCGTGCCTTACCTAGGCGGGCAATACAGTCACTACATCACCGTTCAGATTCAAATGTTTCGCCAGGGCTATCGCAAGAGCCAGCAGATGATCGTTCCCGCTCATAACCTGAGCGAACAAGATATCACTGCCGTCGCGGCCTATTTCGAGCAGGTATCCCGTCCAGCGGTGAAGTGAAATCAAGCGGGAGAAAGCATGATCGAAGAAGAATTTCATTACTCTGCAGCAAGCAAAGCTGAGAGCGTGGCGCCCGGCACTACTCGTGCTGCGGCTGAAGAGGCTCTCAGGGACGGTCCTCGCGGTGCCCTTGTGATTGCAGCCGGCGCGGTGGGTCTGCTCTTCGCGGGTTGGCTGCTCTTCTATTTTGTGTTGTTCATGAGAAGGGGGTACGTTGGCTAACCAGCTGAACGAAGCCACGGCAGGTCTGGTTCCGGAGACAGTCATCGTCAAAACGGAACGGCGCTGGTTCCTCGTCATGGCCGCAATGCTCGGAGCGATGCTGGCGGTGATCGTCCTTACCGGCATCGGCCAGATGCTTCATCCCTTAAGCGACGTGGAAACCATCGACCCAGGGACTTTGCACCTGCAGGGGGAGTTTGTCGAGAGCAATCTTGGCTCCGCTGTCGAACCGGACGGTTCAATCACGGTGCGCATAATTGCCGAGCAATATATGTTTGTTCCGCAGTGTGCGATCGTGCCCGCCTCGACGCCCATTCGTTTTCGGCTAACCAGCGCCGATGTTACCCATGGCTTCTTCGTCCAGAGCACGAACACCAATGCCATGGTTGTCCCCGGCTATGTCACGAACGTAAGGACAAGCTTTGAGAGCCCGGGAACGTACCAAATGCCCTGTGACGAATTTTGCGGCTTCGGTCACCACGCGATGGCGGCGCGCGTTGTAGTTGTGCCGAGAGATCAATTCAAGAACCTGCGGCTGGACGAAAGGATGAATTGTGGAACGCGGTAGAGTACTTTCGCTCGCCCACTTGTGGACAGCATTTCTCTGCTTCTTGCCCGCGGTTGGACTGGGCTTCTGGCAAATGCTGATGCGTAGTCCGCTGCCGGCTCCCGTCGACGACCCGAACATTTACTACGCCTCGGTGACCGCACATGGATCCATCATGGCGTACGTTTTTCCAACATTCTTCGCAATGGGATTTGGCTACGCCATTGCCGTCTCGGCACTGGGAAAGCCGCTCCAGGGAGAAAAATGGGCCTGGGTTGGGTATGCCCTCTCTCTGATCGGCACTGTGATGGCTCTCGTGCCCGTTGCCGCAGGCCGGGCGTCCGTGTTGTATACCTTCTATCCGCCTCTGTTAGGAAGCCCGTGGTACTACCTGGGTTTGGCGCTGGTCATTATCGGATCTTATTTTTGGATCGCATTGATGCTCGTAAATTTCCGCACCTGGAAACGAGAAAATCCTGGCAAGCCGGTTCCACTTGCCATGTTTGCCATCACCGCGTGCGCCCTCCTGTGGGGATGGACCGCTCTGGGAGCTGTCAGCGAGGTCCTCTTCCAGATCCTACCCGTGACATTCGGATGGAGCCACACCATCGATGCCGGACTGGCACGGACGCTGTTTTCTGTGACGTTGCACGCGATTGTCTATTTCTGGCTGATTCCGGCCTACATCGCTTACTACACGTTAATGCCGCAAGCCGCCGGCGGACGCCTCTATAGCGACACGATGGGGCGCATCACCTTTATATTGTTCCTCGTTTTTTCCATTCCCGTCGGCTTGCACCATCTTTTCATGGACCCCGAACATGGTGCTGGGTTCAAGTTCGTTCAATCCGTGCTTACTTTCATGGTCGCCCTCCCCACTTTGCTCACGGTGTTCACCATCACGGCTACGCTGGAAATAGCAGGGCGTATGCGGGGAGGTAAAGGCCTATTCGGCTGGATCCGGGCGCTGCCCTGGGATGAACCTATGGTTCTCGCGGTCGGTCTTTCGCTGCTTCTGCTTGGACCCGGTGGATTCGGCGGACTGATCAACATGAGTTACGCCATGAACGCGATGATTCATAACACCTCTTGGGTTACCGCCCACTTCCACCTTATTTTTGGAGGGGCCGTGGTCATCGTCTACTTCGCGATCGCCTACGAACTCTGGCCCCGGTTGACTGGACGCCCGCTGGTTTCAAAGCGTCTTGCAGACATCCAATTATGGTTTTGGTTCTCGGGCATCCTGATCACGACCGTACCTTGGCACATCGCGGGTCTCATGGGCCAGCCTCGGCGCTACGCGATATTCGACTACTCGGATCCAGCTGTGGCGAAGACAGCGTTCCTCGTCATCTTGTCGGTGATCGGCGGCTGCATCGTGGTCATCTCAGTTCTCCTGTTCTTCTACGTCTTGGTTCGGTCGAGCTTCGCTCCCGTGGCCGAATCCATGCCTCCTATTCGCTACGCGTTGTCGGTGAATCCCCCGGCTAAGGTACCCGCGCTCCTTAACGGGTTCGGACTCTGGAACGTGATCCTATTGTCGCTCGTGCTGATTGCGTATGGTTATCCCATCGGCCAATTCTTCTTCCTCCACAATCAAAATGCGCCCACGTATTCCCTGACCCGGGGGATCACGAAATGAGTGGGCAGAACGAACCATCTCGTTTCCACAATCCAACAGGTTTTATTGTGGTCGCCGTTGTTTCGGCAACGGTGGTCGTTGCATTCGGATTGGGCTTCTTACTCCTGCCGCGGTACCAAGAGACTCGTGTCCCGTTTTCCACGAAAGATGCGGTGTACCACGCTCTCGGGTTTCACATTCATGGCAAGGCTTTCAACACGGTCCAGCCTCCGGTCAAGGTTCCAACCTACATTGCGTGGACGGAAGCCACTATTCGGCTAGCGACCGCTGGTGACCGGAAGAGCGGAGAGTTCATCGCAACGAATTGCACGGCATGCCACGGTGAAAAGGGACTAAGCACCCAACCTTGGGTTCCCAGCCTGGCAGGGCTCGACCCGCTCGTACAGTACAAACAACTCGACGACTTTCGCTCTGGGACTCGCCTGTCGGGTCCGATGTCCGCGATTGCGCAATCGCTCACGCCACAACAGTATGCGGATGTGTCCGCGTACTTCGCAGCGCTTCCCGGGTTGCTGGAAAACAGCGGCGAACGGATGCCGCGCCCCAACAGCAGTTATCGCAACCGCGATCCGGTGCAAAGGCTCATTTACGCCGGTGACCCGAAACGGGGCATCGCGGCATGTGCTTCCTGCCACGGGCCCGGGGGTTATCGGATCGGCGTGCCAGCACTTGCGAAACAAAACGAACTGTATATCGAGCAGCAGTTGCAGGCATTTGCTCAGGGCACGCGTGCCAACGACATGGACATGCCGATGCGAACCATCGCCAGCGCGCTCACCGACTCGGAGATCCGAGCGCTCGCGCGGGCATATGCAAACGAAAACGCCACGGGACCATAAGAACAAGGTCTGAGAGCGCGGTTTTTGCGGTCGAGGAAGGGAGGAACACTCACATGGCCAAATTGATTGGTTGCCTGCTTGCAGCGTCCTTGTTGCTCTTTTCTGCGTCGACGAAGTCCGACAACACTCCGGTCGGCGCTGAACTGGTCCCCGCTGGCACGCCCTACAGTCCGGGAATTCTGGCCGGGGACACCCTCTACGTCTCTGGTCTGCAGGGAACCGACCCGAAAACCCACGCCTTGCCATCCGGCTTCAGCCAAGAGGCGAGGAACTGTTTAGAAAATCTCGGACGCGTTTTAAATGATGCTCACATGAACTACTCCGATGTCGTTTCGGTTCAGATCTACCTGGACGATATGTCGCAGTTCCAGGAAGTGAACGCCATGTACAAGGAGTACTTCAAGAGTCCAATGCCCGCTCGAACGACGGTGCAGGTCGCCAAGTTGTCCTTGGGCGCTCACATCGAGATCTCGGCTATCGCACACAACTGATGCGGAGATATTAGTCGAATAAACCGCAGATTCGGTTTCACTGAGGGACAAATGAAGAATGGAATAAGTCTCTTCGCTACGATTTGGCTTTGCATAGTCTTGGTGGCCACTTTGGGAGTGAACTCGCGCGCGCAGGCACATACCGGCGGTGCAAAATTCGTCGTCGATCCCAACTGGCCGAAGCCCTTGCCTGAAAAATGGGTAATCGGACAAGTGAGCGGTGTATGCGTGGACGCACAGGATCACGTCTTCATCGTCAATCGCAGCGACATGACAGACAAGGAAGCGGAAGTTGCTGAGCAGGCGCCACCTTACATTGAATTCGATCCCGACGGGAACATGGTGAATAGTTTCGGCGACTGGAAAGTTGTTCCGAATATCACGCACGGCTGCACCATCGACTATGAGAACAATTTTTGGACAGCCGGCAATGGCGACGGAATCATCCAGAAATACAGCCACGACGGAAAGTTACTGATGCAGATCGGGAAGCGAGGCATTGTCGATACTTCCGATGGCACTCTCAAGGGGCGGGCACTGAATTCGAGTCAGACGCAGTTTTACATGCCTTCCGACATAGCGGTGGATCCCGGCAATGGAAACGTCTACGTTGCCGACGGTTATGGCAACAGCCGCATAGTTGTGTTCGATCGATCGGGAAAATTCCTTCGTCAGTGGGGGCATCAGGGCACAAAGGAAGACGCGGACCTGGGTGTGGGCGGTGCCTTTATGCAGGTTGTGCATTGTGTTGTCATCGGCAACGACGGCCTGGTATACGTCTGTGACCGGCAAGCTGACCGGATCCAAGTCTTCGATAAGATGGGAAACTTTAAAAACAACATCTGGATCAAGCGAGGAAGCAGCCTACCCGATAATTGGGGTACCACTTGGTGGATCGGCTTTTCTCCCGACCGGGAGCAGAAATTTATGTACGTGGATGACGGAGGCGATGAGGAGGTCAAAGTTCTCGACCATGGCAGCGGAAAGGTACTCTCAACCTTCGGGCGTCCTGGCCACCAGATTGGTGAGTTTACCCACGGCCACACTCTGGCCGTCGATTCCAAAGGCAACATCTATGTGGCCGAGACCGATTGGGGCCGCAGAGTCCAAAAATTTAAGCCAGTGAAATGATGCTTGATCGGGTTCCAGTTTATCAATCAGTGCGAGATATTGGTTGAAGGCAAGTGAAAGCTTCGGGTGTCGCAGGACTGTTCTCCGCGCGATTCAACAATGATTACGAAGATTTACGCACAATTACATCCTCAGACGCTCACGGTTGCACCTCAAGTCGATTGGCCGGCATCTATTGAAAAAGGCGTTCAGTGTCTGAGTTGCAGCCTCATCTCATCAGGCTAAGAACTGCCGCTTAACTTTCCGAAGGAGAACTTGCACAATGAAGCTAATAAAGTACACAGCACTTTTATCGGTGCTCGCCCTATGGTCGTCAGTGTTCGCTTTGGCACGGGACAATAGTCAGCACTCGGTGGAGATTCCGGACTCTATACAAGTCGGTAGCGCTCAGCTGCAACCTGGCAACTACAAGGTCGAGTGGCAAGGAATCGGCCCGGAGGTACAGGTGAATTTTCTGCGTAATGGAAAGACTGTTGCCACGGTGCCGGGAACGTTGAAGATGAATAACACTCAAGTGGTTCAGGCCGACATCGTGACCGGCACAACCAGCGCCAATACACGAACGCTCGAGGAGATTGACTTCGGTCGCAACAAAGAATCGTTGATCTTTGAGCAGACTGGCATGTAGTTCACTCCGCCGATCGTAGGACCTAATTTTCGCGTTGTTGGCGAGCGGCCCTGCCCCCCCGATGAAGGGGCGGGGCTTTTTTGGGGGACAGGGTACGCGGACGTTTGGTTAGTCAAAAATATAATTACCCTAAGTTAGCGAAATTGTCCACGTAGTCTCGTCCCGATTCTTCGCTATTTCTCGGACATTCTCGGTGTCGCGTACGTCTGACGTAGACGAGATTGTGTGCGGGGCGTCCGGCCCATCAATCGCCTGAGCTTGGCGCGTGCCCGCGCCAACTGGGCTTTCACGGTTCCGTCCGCCACACCTAGAATCTGCGCTGCCTCGCTAGTTGTCAGACCGTCCAGGTCGCGCAACTGAAATGTCTTGCGCAACGAAGGCGAGAGCTGGAACGCAAGTTCTTTCAGGCGCGCACGCAGTTCGGAATCTCGGCACTCGTCCTCGGGACTCGGGCGGCGGTCGGCTAATAGTTCTGATATGGTGTGTTCCTGCTCCTCGCCGATGGGTTCGTCCAGTGACGTGTGGATCTGGTGCGACCGCTTGCGTAATTGCATGCGGGCGCAATTGGAAACAATCGCGGTTAACCACGTGGACATATGTGCCTCACCCCTGAACTGGTCGATGTGCTTGTAGGCGGATAGAAGTGCGTCCTGAACCGCATCCTCCGCGTCTGCCGTATTTTCGAGAAAGCGATACGCAGTTCTGAAAAACGAGGCTCGGCAGCGAGAGAGAGCCTTGTTCATTTCCTCGTGCACGCCGTTGCCGTTGGGAATATTGAAGCTTGGTTCCTTTCCGGTGTATGGCTGTGCTTCTTGCACGTTCCTTCCTCCTGATAGCCCAGCTTCAGGCACTTCTCGTTCCAATCGCACGCAATGATTTAACGGCGTATCTTCCGCGGCATGGACACCGGGTAGCTAGGAATCGCCGCGTGAAGGTCAGTTGATCATCCTGTGGTTGACAGGATGTCCGCATTTCGACTGGCTATTGGACTAACGAGGCAGACCAAGTTCCACGTTGAGTGATTGAAGCGTGCTTTGGCTCCTCGGACTGTGGCACTGGAAATGCATTCACCAGTCTCACCTGTTTCACGTTCAGTAACGATTCGGGAGTGCTCCAAAGTCTCACGGTATTTCGTACCTGAACGGGAGACGGATCGCTGTCAACTCGCGTTAGTGGTGAGGTGCATATGGGGTTAATGAGGTGGGCGACGGTCAAAGCAGCTGCAGATGTGTTTTCCAGCATTCTGAATTGGGTTTGCCCCGAATGTGGCGGAAGAATGGGAGGTCGGGGTAAAGAGTTCAAATGCCAGGGCGTATGTCAGACGGACTGGCGTCAGCTTTGGGAGCGAGGCCTTCAGTTGGATTCGACAGACAATCTCAGAGTGGGATCAGACTGAGTTAATTGATCAAGAAGAGGACTCTGATGAAACAGACAATGCTGCTTGTTCTAGTAATTTCGGCCAGTGTTCTCCTGGCGCAAAACAACAATCCCCCCAATGGCGTGAGTTCTGACAACTCGAAACTCGCCAAGGGACAAACAAACCACAGTGCAAGGTTGCGTGAGCAGATCTAACGGCAACTTCATTCTCGTGAAGCAAGACTCGGCCATGACTTATGAACTTCATTCGGGTGGCAAAGTGAAACTCGGTCACTACTTGGGACAACAAGTGGAGGTGACCGGGACCACGTCGCCTTCCCTGAGCACAAGTTCCGACTCTTTGGGGAGAGGGGGCGCTCCTTCGTCCTGACGCTGACAGCAACCTCAATCAGGACGATTACGAAGGAATGTACCGAACGCCTCGTCTCCGATAAGTAAAGGCTGACAGGCAAAAAGGATGCCATCAAATGTAGTAAACCGATGCGCGTGCACTAAGACAGCGGGCCGCTGATCAGATACTGACCCATGCTGGCGAGAGGTTGCCTTCAATCGTGGGGGTCGCTCAGAAGAACAACCGATACCCCGACATCATCAGGCACCAGCAGTCCTAGATAAATTTCGGATTTGTCTGGAACTGTTCGGTTACGGCTTGTCTTCCGCAGGAATCGGAAGCTTCTCCTCGATCGAGCGGATTTTCTTTGGTGCATGTTTCCGGAAGAACCGCTTCATGTCGGGCGTAAATTCGCGCACTATATTCCCAACTGCGTCCGAACTGAGGGCGCCAGTAAAGCGATCCGTGGTGTCCGCAAGATTTCGATCATGCCTTGGGTAATAGCTGTTCTGCAGTGCGCTGGTGAACAAGGCGCCCAGCAGTTCGGACGTGTTGAATGCGCTATACCCACGATCGTTCCTCGTGACCACCACTCTTATTGCCGCATACCACGCGCGAGAAGCGAGCTTTCGCTTCCGCGAAGGAAAATAGCGGGGATCCTGATGCAGGAGAGTCGACAGGGCAAAGGTTTGGATGAATCTCCGTGATTCCGTATCCGCTAGACTCGCTCCGAATCGCTTCGCCCAACCCTGCATGCCACCTCCATAGTGGGGCCACTGCGCCTCTGCCTGGGCCAATGTTGCTTGAAAACCTGCGGACAAGAATGTGTACGGCGAATACGTGGTGGTAAGAAAGAGATCGAACTTGCAATGGGCCGGCAACGGAGTGTAGGCCAAGGATCCGTTTGCCGCCGTATTTCCAGCGGCATTCCCCGGAGATTGGAGGGCTGTGTCGAGTACTCGCAAGTTGCAAGCCTCTCTCTTCCGTTCTACCGGTCCTTGGTTCGACGTCGCCTGGCCCTCCCCGAACAATCCATCACGGCTAAGCGGAGAAGGTAAGGTTGCTTGCGGAGGATTTGATGATGTCTGCCCCAAAGCGACGCCGTACATCACGGCAATCGAGATCATGATGGGTAACAAGTGACGCGTCTTATCTTCCATGTGCGCAACCGAAATTGCTAATAGAGGCAATCCGGGTGCCAAGATTTTCCGACTCAACTTTATTTATTCAAGCCACATTTGCTCGAGCCGCATTTCGCACCCTTTCTCGAGCATCTGAAACGCCGGCCACATTGGGACGCCACACTTCTCCATGGTCCCTTTCGAATTGCGAATGCGAGAGAGCAGGCCCGACAGTGCCTACACACAGACTATTCACAACTGGAGGCGACACGAGAACGAACTATCGCGACGTCCATATGCGGACAGCAAGTCGGCAAATCGACGTGCGAGCCTGGAATGCCGGTCGAATCTTCAGCAGAACGAACTCGAAAATCTCTGCAACACAAGCTCAAACCGGCTGTTCTGCTTTTGAAGAATCTTTGGACATCCAAATGCATTTACGACATCCGGAAAAGGAGGCTCAATGACGCCCGTCAGACGTACAGCACTTTGCATCGTGGCTTTCCTGGCTGCGCTGGGAGCCGCATCGGCGCAGCAGGTCCAAACCGATTTTGATCATCAAGCAAATTTCTCTCAGTACAAGACCTACTCGTGGCAGGAAATCAAGCCCGCGAATTCTCTCTGGGACGCTCGAATCAAGAGCGCGGTGGATGCCCAATTGGCAGCCAAGGGCTGGACCTATGCGGACAGCGGCGGCGATGTTGCCGTCGTGGCGATCAAAACCTCGCAGACACAAAGAACACTCCAGACGTTCTATGACGGCTTCGGTGGCGGATGGGGATGGCGAAGATTCGGAGGCGGCGGGTTCGGCGACGCTACTACCACCGAACAGGATTACAAAGTCGGAACTCTGGTTATCGACCTCTATGACACCAAAACCAAGCAGCTGATCTGGCGCGGAAGCGCCCAAGATACCCTTTCCGACAAGGCGACGCAGAATGAAAAGAACCTGGACAAGGGGGTGGCAAAGATGTTCAAAGCTTTCCCTCCAGGTTCAACAAAAAGTTAGGTGATCTTGCCATGCGGAACGGCGCTCGGGACTTGGCAACGGGTGACCGTACGGTGGGAGGGGAAAGTGGGACGAACTCGTGGCTGCCACGGTCAGTAAGGAGTGGGGATAGTACGCGGTTTGAAGGCCACAACCTAAATGAACGACTAACACGAGTCGGGCCCAGCGAGGCGCGACCGGAATTCAAAGGAGGATAACGTGAATACCCGAAACGCGAAAAAAAAACTGGTCATACTTTGTCTCGCTTCTTGCATGCTGCTCGTGTATGCGCATGCGAACACGCAAGACGATCTAAAACAGGCATATCAGGCTGCGACCGTCGTTTCAGCGACGAAGATCCCGAGCAGCGGCGATTACGTCTATGAAGTGGGCATTCGCCTTAACTGCACGCTGTACGTGGCAAGGTACAAATCAGCGGGCGACCATTTGCCGTTTGCCATCGACAGCCCCGTCGATGTCCGGTTGGGCAACGGCACGATCTATGCTTCAGCGTCAGATCAACAAATCGAAATGCCCCTGGTGAAATCCGAAGGCGTTGCCGATAAGTCATGTGCCAGCCAGCCGGAATCTGCATCTCAAGTGATTCCTGCCGGCACCATCCTTCCCGTTCGCTTAATTTCTACATTGCGATCGAACAAGAGCCAGCCGGGGGAGATCGTCAGGGCAAGCGTCATGCAAGACGTCCAATTGGGAAATGGAAAGACGCTTCGCAAAGGATCCCTCATCATCGGCCATGTGCTTCAAGCTGGCAGTCCAGGAAAAGAATCTAACCAAGCCTTGCTCTCTTTTCAGTTTGATCAGGTTCGCTTCGACGATCGGGACGTTCACATCACGACAATTCTGAGAGCTTTGGCGTCGGACACTGCAGTACTCGCTGCGACACCGACGAAACCCTCAATCGATGATCCCGACGAGCAAGTTCAAATCGGAGGCGACCAGTTTTCGTACGGTCAAGGTGGGCCAGTAATAGTGAGATCGGAGGTCGTAGGGAAAGCCACCAGCCAGGGCGTGGTCGCACATTTCATCAACGATGTTGACAGCGAGTGCCGCGGCGTTACTGACGGGAATACTAATCCTCAGGCTTTCTGGCTATTTTCGGTAAAGGCCTGCGGGGCGTATGGCTTCGATGGCGCCAAAATCATCCACGCCGGACGTGGCGATCCAGTCGGTCAAGCTACAGTGGCTTCGCCTCGAAATCTGGAAATAGGCAGTGGTAGCGGAATGCTCTTGCGGGTCAGTCGTAGCGTACCAGAGGAAGCTGTTAACAACGCACCGCGGAATTGAATCCCGTCGCACCGGGTCGTTCTCGGGCCGTAAGGGCTTCGAGGATGACCTGGGTGCTGGCGATCGCACTAGCCTTGGTAGTTGTGGTGAATGGCTCGGGACCGTTCTCATTGGATCATCTTGTCCACGAACATGTTTCGGGAGCGGAACAGTCTGCAGCGGGCCGCGTTCCGGCTTTGACGTGTTTAGCAGAGACCTTGCATCCCGAAGCATTAAGAC
Source organism: uncultured Acidobacteriaceae bacterium (assembly GCA_963771965.1). GTDB lineage: Bacteria > Acidobacteriota > Terriglobia > Terriglobales > Acidobacteriaceae > Sulfotelmatobacter. Next base: position 772,886 of record CAVYVM010000008.1, on the reverse strand, counting down.
AGCGTTGAGCGCATCTGATTGTTTCGGGCTTCGATCGACTGAGCAATGCAGCCTGAAAAAACGAAAGGTTGAGAGATGACCGATCATACGAAAGAAAGATCCATGGCACTGCACCCTTCGCGAAGAAGCTTCCTCGGCATGAGTTCGGTAGCTCTGGCAACCGCTACTTTTGCAATCCTGACCGCCAATGCGCAAGAAAAGGCAAGCACGCAGAAAGCGGAGCACGACCACTCCTCAAGCGACCCCGGTCCGGAGAACAAGCCCCTTCTAGACGCAAACCCGAACTCTAACACTCCGCCTCCTACCGATCACGGCGACGTGGGGCCCATCTGGTATTCGTTCGATCTGGTGAAGAAGCGGGTTGAAGAAGGTGGATGGACCCACGAGGTGACCCAGCGCGTCCTTCCTTCTTCCAAGGATATTGCCGGCGTCCAAATGCGCCTCACGGCCGGCAGCTATCGCGAACTGCACTGGCACACCGCTGATGAATGGGCTTATGTACTCTATGGCAGTTGCCGTGTCACGGTGATGAACCCCGATGGCACCATGTTCATTGGCGACGTAAGTGAAGGCGATCTCTGGATATTTCCTGCGGGCTACCCGCATTCCATTCAAGGGCTCGGCCCGGATGGAACGGAGTTTTTGTTAGTTTTCAACCAGGGGATGTTCTCTGAAGATGGAACTATGCTGCTCTCAGAGTTGGTGGCGCACACTCCCCCCGAGGTTTTGGCAAAGAATACAGGCCTGGATAAGAGTGTCTTCGCTAAAACGCCGGTAACCCCACTCTACATCTTCCCCGGCAACCTGCCCAACTCGCTCGAACAGGACAAGGCGGAGATCGGCGGCGAGCAAGTAGCCTCGAAGTATCAGTACACCTTCCACATGAGGGCGATGGAGCCGACGACAGCCAACAAAGCGGGCGAAGTTCGTATCGTCGACTCACGCAACTTTCCCGCCTCCAAGCATATTGCCGCGGCCATGCTCATCATCAAGCCTGGACACATGCGTGAGGTGCACTGGCACCCGAACGCCTCCGAGTGGCAGTACTATATCGCTGGCAGAGGTCGCATGACCGTGTTCTATCCCGTCGATAATGCCCGCACAATGGACTTCAGCGCCAACGACGTCGGGTATGTTCCCACCAACGCACCTCACTACGTCGAAAACACGAGTGATACCGACCTAGTGGTCTTGGAGTTGTTCGCAGCCGAGGAGTTCTCGGATGTTTCCCTGAACCAGTGGCTCAAACGCGTCCCTAGCGAAATGCTGAAGGCACATCTGAACATCGATAAGGAAATGGCCACGAAGATCCCAGCAGAAAAACTGGAGCTCGTTTAGGAGAGCTCATGCCAAGAGAGGTCTCGAAGCGCCTGGGCGGAGAGTTGGCAGTCGTTTAAGGAACGGGAAAACTAGCTGCGTGCAAAGCCGGTGCACGCAGCTTTTTAACCCGGAGGGCAGCTTTTATGTTTGCTGGGAGCCCCATAATCATGCTGCTGCTGAGCCCGCCAAAACCCTCTTTAGGATGTTTACCTCGAACGGTTCTTCTAGCAATTCCCCGATCGCTTGTTCTAAATGTTTAAAGTGCGGAGTTGCTGTGTGTTTATCAAGTGCAGCTTTGCTCTCCCATGTTTCGTCGAAATAGAAACGGCCAGTGGAATCCGACTCGTAAAGTGCATACGATTCACATCCCTGTTCGGCACGCGTAGGAACCAACATGCCCTGCAACAGGGCTCTGAGTTCGTTTTCTTTTCCTTTGCGGGCCACCGATCTTGCAATCACGCGTACTTCGTTCACGATATTCAACCTCCTCCATTCATATTTGCCTTGCATTGGCGGCACAAAGTACAACCCGCCTTTCAGATCTGGATGCACCTGCGGCTTCCCGTCCTCGCGGGCGATGTCGCCAATGAGCGAAAGCAGTTCCACTTGTTCGTGGAGAACGCAAGCTGGATCGTACTTTTTCGTTTCCCAGTTGAACCAGCCCAGCTTCGCGTACGAAAGCGCGCCGATCGCTTTAAAGCTACTTCCCCCCCAAACCCTGCCCTCTTGCGAACTGTTGCAGCGCGCCTGCGACCTCGTCGCCGGTCTCAAAGACTAGGACAAAAGTTTTTCGGGTTCGTCCTCGGATTTGTTTCCACCGCATGTTTTTCTCTCTTCGTAAAACCGTTTCAGACTATAGAAAGCAAGAAAACAGCCACGAAACTGCTACTTCAAAGCTGGATCAATCAGCGTCAGGTCAGTTGCAGGATCAAGCCGTTTCTGCATGGTTATCGGATTGACCGTCACCATCACTTCCAGCGTCGGGGACACATACGCATCGAGGACATGTCCGGCACGCATAGTTCCGTCCGGGCTCCCCACTATCATGTGCGTATGGACCACGGGCTTTCCTTGATAGAGCGCGATATCACCGCTCATCCCGATCACTTCGTGCTGACCGACGACGGCGATCTTCTTGTACATTTTGCGTTGGGGATCGAACCAACCCAAGGTTGCTCCACTCAGTGCTCCGATAGCAGTGAAATGAGCGCTCGTCACTTGATACTTCTCCGCAAACTCCAGCAGTCCAGAAAAAGCTTCGTCTCCCTGATAGAAGATGACCGCATATTGTTTCGTCGGTTCTCCCGGATTCAGCAATTGAACCTGCATCTTCGGAGCTTTACCCCTCGGCGCGGCTTCCGACGGTGAGACATATTCACTTGCCGTCTCCTGCGAGTACCCGATCATGGTTGTGGCCGCAATCAATACCAGAAGAAAAAGAGTCTTATGTGCCATCGTTTCCTCCGCTTAGTGACATGCAAGAGATGTGCCAGATACCTCCCGGCTGCATCCGCAGATGCACGGTGCTTTCCAATCCGCCGCAAGGTAAGCAAGCCCCACACTTTCAATGGCATGAGGTTTTGCCAAGTGATCGGAGATCGCCCGAGGGGGCCTGGATAAGATGTCCTGTGGCTGACGCACTGTCCGCATGTCGACGGCACCGGATTTCAGGCGGCCTCGTTCCCAAATGCCGTCCTCCATTTCCAGCGCCAACCCTGCTATGGTCTTCGATCGCCTTCAGCAATTTTGCTGGGGAGTCTAGTTGGTACGCCAAGTGCAGATTGGAGAGCCATGAGTGCCAAGGTAATGAGAGCGTTGCGTTTTGCTGAGTTCGGACCGCCGTCGGTGTGGCGACTCGAAGAAGTTCCGATTCCCGAGCCTAGTGGGGGTCGCGTATGGGCTCATCCGTGTGAAAAGTCCAGCGCCGCCTATCGTCGCTCAGATCGGGCTGTTGGGGATGGTTTTAGGCGAGCAAGCCGGGATATGGTTCCTCACAAAGAAGGCCCGAGACAAAAATGTGTCCTCAGCTCATATTCTGAGTGAACATAAAGATCGGCAGGAACGTCCGACCGTGCAATCTGTGATTTTCAGCGGTAAATCGAAGGAGTCTTCCATGATGCGTGGCTTGCTGTTTATCGCGGCGACGCGATCTCAACCAATGCTCCTTCCGCGCACTGCGCGGTCAAACAGTCGAGAGTGGATAAGGAATGAAGGGACTTCTCGCAGTGCCGCACGTGCGTCGTGATAAGGTGCTGCCAATCCAACGATCCCAGGCGGAAGGGAGCAAACCATGAAAACGTTAGATGGTTCGGACGTAATCCAAGGGGACGAACAGTGCCGAGACGGGCACTATCGCGCCAAGCAGGACCTGCGAACGCAGACGGTGACCAGCATAGGGGGAAGGCCCGCGGCGGAACTGGATCCGAGCGACTCGACTTCCCTGCAAGCGCAAAACCCAACAGATATGGGCAAGCTCAGGATTGGCCGTGCATCTGAAGAGGCTGCCGGCATTCCTGCCATCTGGAATACGATGGTATACGGCATTGGTGAAGCGGGTCCGATTCGATCGGCCGAAGCTTTTTTGAAGATCAACCAGGTCACTGGTTTCGACTGCCAAAGCTGCGCGTGGCCGAGTCCGGACAAGAAGCGAAAGATTTTTGAGTTTTGCGAAAACGGCGCCAAGGCTGTTTCTGACGAGTCTACGAAGAGACGGATCGGTCCGGAGTTCTTCGCCCGGTATTCAATTGCGGATCTTGCTGCGAAATCCGATTATTGGCTCAATCAGCAGGGGCGTCTTACTTCGCCCATGGTCCGGCACGCGGGCGCGACGCACTATCAGCCGGTCACCTGGCCAGAGGCCTTTGCGATGATCGCCGGGGAGCTGAATCGTTTGGATTCGCCCGACCAAGCCTCCTTTTACACCTCAGGCAAGACAACTAATGAGCCCGCCTTTCTGCTGCAGTTGTTCGCGCGGCAGTTCGGAACCAACAATCTTCCGGATTGCTCTAACATGTGCCACGAATCGTCAGGAGTGGCGATGGTCGAGACGCTCGGCGTCGGCAAGGGTGCAGCTACGCTGGAAGATATGGAGAGCAGCGAGCTCATCTTCATCTTTGGAAATAACCCCGGCACAAACCATCCGCGAATGTTGACCTCGCTGCAGAAGGCCAAGGAGCATGGCGCTAAGATCATCGTGGTTAATCCTCTACCTGAAGTCAGCATGATGAGGGTAATTAATCCTAACCCCCAGGATTACCCGAATCCTTTGGAGTTGCCCCTATCGCTGCTGGGTAAGGGGCAGGCTCTCGCCGATCTATATATACCCGTACGCGTGAATGGAGATGTAGCGGCAATCAAAGGCATTCTCAAAGACCTGTTCGAGCGCGAGCGAGCGGGGCACAGCTCGGCGATTGATCGCGAGTTTATTCAAACCTTCACCGAAGGTTTCGAAGCACTGCTGGCTGATGTGGAAGCAACGAACTGGGAAGAGATTGAGGAAAACAGCGGGCTGACTCGAAATCAACTGCGTGTCGCCGCCGATATGTATGCGGCCTCAAAGAAGACCATAATCGCGTGGTGCTTAGGTGTTACACAGCACCGCAACGGCGTCGACAATGTTTCGATGATCGTGAATCTTCTGCTCGTCGGCGGGCATATCGGCCGTCCAGGGGCAGGCACCGTGTGCGTGCGCGGACACTCGAATGTCCAAGGTGACCGCACCATGGGTGTGTGGGAGCGTCCGCCAAAACCTTTTCTGGATGCGCTCGGGAAGGAGTTCGACTTTGTACCACCCCAGAAGTGGGGGTATGACACCGTGGAGACGCTGCACGCGATGTTCGATGGAGACGTCAAGGTGTTTTTTGCGATCAGCGGGAATTTCCTTTCGAATGTGCCAGACACGGTCTACAGCGCGCACGCGATGCGGCGGTGCAAGCTTACCGCCCACGTCTCGACCAAGCTAAATCGCTCTCACCTGATCACAGGCGAGCGGGCCTTGATCCTGCCTTGTCTGGGGCGGAGCGAGGAAGATGTACAGGCGACTGGCAAACAATTCCTTACGGTCGAAGATTCAATGGGAATTATCAATCCTTCTCAAGGCTTCTTTCGACCCGCTTCGCCGGACCTGTTAAGCGATGTAGCCATCATTGCGAATGTGGCGCATGCCACTTTAGGAACTCGAACCACCACAAATTGGCTTGGCTTTGTGGCGGATTACAACCTGATCCGGGATGCGATTTCCAAGGTGATTCCTGGATTCGAGAACTTCAACGAACGGCTCGCCAAAGAGAAATTCTTCTATCTGCCGAATGGAGCGAAGCATCGCATCTTCAAAACAAGTTCCGGTAAGGCGAAGCTAAGCGTTTGCCCAATCCCGAAGTACGACCTGAAGCCTGACGAGTTTCTTTTGACAACCATTCGCAGCCACGACCAGTTCAATTCCACGATCTATGGACTGAATGACCGATATCGGGGAGTCTTTGGTGGTCGCCGGGTGCTCTTCCTGAATCCGCTTGATATGGAGGCAAGAAATCTCCAAGCCGGTCAGGTCGTGGACATATACAGTTACTTTGAAGGAGAGGTGCGCAAGGCGCCCCGCTTTGCCATCGTCCCCTATGCGATCGCTCGCCGGAGCGCTGCCGCATACTACCCAGAGACCAATGTCTTGATTTCGGTCTGTAGCGTTGCTGCCAAGAGCAATCAGCCCGCCGCTAAATCCATTCGCATCACGCTGACTCCATCGGATCAAAACGAGGCTCTGCACTTTCCCGAGGCCGATCTTGCTCACAACCTTAATCGCGCTGTCCCGCGTGTTCCCTGACGACGTGCTTCTTTAACCGAGCACCAGGTTGAGTCCGACGAAAGATTCTGCCCAATCGCATGCGATCGGCAATTTGTACGGATCAAGGGAGGCCATGCCTTGAGCCCCTCTCTGTCGACATAAGGACAGCGTGTCCATTTCAAGTGGACACAGTTGGGAGGTAACCTTGGCCACTCGGAGTTCGATTGAAGCGCTAAGTCGCTGACAGCAGTCGGCCTCCACAAGGACTTGATCGTTTTCCGGGTTGGCCCCGCACATGCTTTAGAAGCTGGCGAAAGGATGAACCAGATGGAATACACGGTAATCTCCGGCACCGAAATGAAAGTTTCGCGGATTGCGCAAGGCACGTGGGCGATCGGCGGTTGGATGTGGGGGGAACAGACGAGCAAGAATCGATTCGAACGATTCACGCCGCTCTCGACATAGGGATCAATCTGATCGACACGGCGCCGGTTTACGGTTTCGGGGTTTCTGAAGAAATCGTCGGAAAGGCAATTGAGGAGAAAGGCCATCGCGAAAAGGTTTTCATCGCAACCAAAGTTGGACTCGAGTGGCACAACGGCTCGGTTTCGCGAAATTCCTCGCAACATCGCATCCGGCAGGAGGTTCAAGATTCGCTCCGTCGACTTCGCACGGACTATATTGACATCTACCAAATTCATTGGCCAGATTTGACCGTGCCGATCGAAGAAACCGCTCGGACCATGCAAGCCCTCCTTCAGGAGGGCCTGATCCGCGCGATCGGTGTGAGCAATTACTCGCCCGAGCAGATGAACCAGTTCATGTCAGTCTGTAGGTTGAACACCGTCCAGCCTCCTTACAACCTCTTCGAACGGCAGATTGATCGCGACGTGCTGCCTTACGTGCTCGAAAAGAAACTGAGCGCTTTCGCGTACGGGCCTCTCTGCCGTGGCCTCTTGACCGGAACCATGCGACCGGACACGAAGTTCACGGGGGACGATCTCCGCCAGTCCGATCCGAAATTCCAGCCGCCACGATTCGCACAATATCTCGACGCGGTAGAGCAACTGGACGATCTGACGCGAAAACGATATGGAAAACGGGTGATGGATCTGGCCGTGCGCTGGGTTTTAGATACGCCCGGAATAAGTGCGGCGCTGTGGGGGGCACGCCATCCCTCGGAACTCGAAGCTGTGAAAAGCGTCCTCGACTGGAACCTCGACGCGGACACGCGCTCAGCGATCGATCAGATTCTGCGGCAGACGATCGCCGATCCGATCGGTCCGGAGTTTATGGCACCGCCGGTAAGAAACACTGTCGCTGCTTAAGACACTTGAAGCTAGCAAGAGGAGATGATGTGCAATGGAAACAAATCGAGGAGTTGGAGATGCTCGTTGAGGCCGGATTAATAACTCGCGTGAAAGCCCACTTACAAGGAGAAGCGACATGAAAAAATTAATTGCATGCCTTTTGAGTACTGTATTCGCGGCTCTGCCAACTCTTTCTGCACCAGCTTGGGCAGCTGATCACGAAAAGGATGAGGATCGGCTAAAGAATAGCGGCATTGTGTTGAAGGAGATTCTCGATGTTCCGGATGACATCCCTCAGGACTTGCTCGACAAGGCCGATTGTGTGGTCGTCTTCCCGTCCGTCTTGAAGGCGGCCTTCATTGTCGGCGGGAGTTATGGGCGGGGAGCGATGTCCTGCCGCAAGGGCCAGGATTTCAGGGGGCATTGGGGCGCGCCCACCATGATGGCACTCGAGGGCGGCAGCTTTGGCTTCCAAATAGGGGGCGAGGCAACGGATTTTGTTCTACTGATAATGAACGAGCGAGGCGCGAGTGGAATTCTCGCCAGTAAAGTGAAGCTTGGAGCGGATGCTTCGGTTGCGGCTGGCCCGGTCGGCCGTGACCTCTCGGCAGAGACCGACGCTACGTTGCGGGCGGACATCTTGAGCTACTCCCGTGCTCGAGGTGTTTTTGCGGGTATCGCCCTTGAGGGATCAACCATTCGCCCCGACGGTGGCGCCAACGAGCAGATTTATGGGCGGAAGATTCCGGTAAAGCAGATCGTGCGGTCCGGGCGCGTCGCTATCCCAGCACCCGCCCGGCAACTCGTTTCGACACTAGCAAATACGGGTGCGTTTCTTTTTGGTAGCACGCGTGCTATTCATTCAATCGAATTTCGGGCGGTAAGAAGTGTGACGCACGATTAGCAATAAGAATTAAGGAAAAATTGCGAAGTCTGGCAATGGCGCGCTTCGAAAGTGAAGAACGGAAGAAGAAGAGAAATGCCGATGTTGCAAACGAAACCTTCGACCTTGCGATTCCTGGGGCAGACGATGTTTCTTCTGTTCTGGTCCGCTATGGCGGTGTGGGCAAGCGGGCCAAAAGATTCGTCTTCTAGCGGCACGAATATCTTCGCTCCCGCCTCAACCCCAGCCAAGTCAATCGCGGACTTGTCAGTCTTTGTACTTGTCATTACCGGAATCATTTTTGTCGTTGTTTTTGGCTTACTAACCTACTCCGTCGTTAAGTTCCGTGGGCGAGCAATGGGTGCCGGCCGCGAGCCGGCTCAAGTCTACGGAAGCACGCAGATTGAGCTGGCCTGGACGATCATTCCAATTCTGATTGTTGTCGTCCTGTTCCTGGCTACTGCGCGAGTGATCCACGCGGTTCAGGACGCTCCCGAGCCGGCGGGCGCTTTAGAGGTCACCGCGATTGGACATCAATACTGGTGGGAGTTTCGATACCCGAAGTTGGGGATCGTCACTGCCAACGAATTGCACATCCCGTTGAGCGATCCCGGTCATCCGGCACCAACGTTTCTGAAATTGCTCTCGGCCGATACCGACCACAGCTTTTGGGTGCCGGAGCTGGCAGGGAAGACGGACCTCATTCCAAACCACCCCAACAAAATGTGGATGGACCCGCAGCGCGCGGGAATCTTCGTTGGCCAATGTGCCCAGTACTGCGGAGTGCAGCACGCGAAAATGCTCCTCCGCGTTTCTGTAGATGGACCTGAGGATTTTGCCGCCTGGGTTAGCGCCCAGCAGAAGCCCGTAATCGAGGACGCCAGCGCAATCGCAGGCAGGCGAGTGTTTGAAAACAATGCTTGCATGAACTGCCATGCGGTGGGCGGAACGCCAGCGGACGGACGCTTTGGCCCTGACTTGTCCCATTTGATGAGCCGCGCCACGATTGCGGCGGGCGCTGCTGAAAATACCCACGACAATCTCCGACTTTGGATCCAGGACCCCAGCGCGATCAAACCTGGGTCGCTGATGCCCGCCATGAAGTTGAGCGATGCTGACCTGGATGCGGTGGTGAGTTACATGGAAACGCTGCACTAGGACGCTTGAAAAGTTAACTATGTCATCCAACGTGATCACAGTTCCGGTCGGCCAAACAGAGGTCAGGCCTTGGGTCGACGAGCTTCATCAGTGGCTGACCACTGTCGATCACAAAAGGCTTGGGATTCTCTACATCGTCTCGGCTCTGTTGTTTCTCGTGATCGGTGGAGTCGAGGCACTCATCATTCGCATCCAGCTGATGCATTCGCACAACAACTTCGTTTCTCCACAAGTCTTCAACCAGATGTTCACCATGCATGGGACAACTATGATTTTCTTCGTGGCCATGCCAGTCTTGTTCGGATTTGCGAACTACCTGGTCCCGTTGATGATCGGTGCGCGCGATATGGCTTTTCCGCGCTTGAATGCCTTCAGTTTTTGGCTGTCGTTTCTGGGAGGACTTCTTCTCTATTTCAGCTTTCTCGGAGGCAGCGGCTTGTACGGCGCCGGAAGCGCACCGGACGTGGGTTGGTGGTCGTATGCGCCGTTAGGCGCCCGAGCCTTCTCGCCAGGTCATAGTTCCGACTATTGGACTCTCGCGCTGCTCGTCTCCGGGTTTGGAAGCATCGGAACGGCGATCAATATCATTGCGACAATTCTCTGCCTGCGATGCCCTGGTATGAAGCTCAATCGCATGCCGCTGCTGGTGTGGATGAACCTTGTAATGGCAGGCATGGTCTTGCTTGCAATCACGCCCCTATCGGCCGCTCAAATCATGTTGCTCATCGACCGATACCTGGGTGGCCATTTCTTCGATACCCAGGCTGGCGGATCGGCAGTTCTCTGGATGCACTTCTTTTGGATATTCGGACATCCGGAAGTTTACGTTCTAATTATTCCTTGTTTTGCCTTCATGTCAGAAATCATTCCCGTCTTTTCGCGCAAACCGATCTTCGGTTATCCGGTGATGGTCGCTGCAACCGTGTGCATCGCGTTTGTGAGCATGAGCGTTTGGGCGCACCACATGTTTACCATCGGAATGAACTCCTACGCCAACAGCTTTTTCACTTTGACGACGATGGCGGTAGGCATCCCCACGGGAATCAAGATTTTCAATTGGATCGGCACGATGTGGGGCGGAAGAATCCAATTCAAGACACCGATGCTCTTCAGCATTGGATTTCTATTTCAATTCCTCATCGCGGGCCTGACTGGCATCATGATGGCCGCATCGCCTTTCGACTGGCAGCTAAGCCTCTCCTACTTTGTGGTGGCGCATTTTCATTATGTGATCGTAGGCGGAATTCTGTTTGCGCTCTTTGCGGCGTTTTATTACTGGTATCCCAAAATGACCGGCCGGATGCTAAGCGAAAGCCTTGGCAAATGGCATTTCTGGCTGTTCCTGATTGGCTTTCACCTGACGTTCGACGTGATGCACATTCCGGGATTGCTCGGGATGCCGCGCCGGATCTACACCTATGAGCCGGGCCGTGGTTGGGATACTTTGAACTTCATCATTTCGATCGGCGCGTTTATTCAGGCGATTGCGATTCTCGTGTTCGTTGCCAACCTCATCATTTCTTATTTCAAGGGAGCCAGAGCCGGTAACGATCCCTGGGACGCATGGACGCTGGAATGGTCTATCAGTTCGCCGCCGCCGGCATATAACTTTGCGACTGTTCCGACAGTCGCGAGCCGACGTCCCTTGTGGGACCTGAAACATCCGGAAGATCCCGATAGTCGCTATGAGTAAAGGCGAAATCATATGAGCGCAGTGACAACTTCATTTCCGAACACGGCAGCCGGCGTGGGATCTACCATCTCGCGGGAAGGTCGCGATGGCCGGTCTCATCATCGCTGAGTCGGCGATCTTCACGATCTTCGTCGTTGCCTATCTCTTCTATCTGGGGAAGAGCATCACGGGACCGACGCCCTCAGAAGTTCTTGAGACGCCGATCTTCTACACGATCTGCTTGTTGTCCAGTAGCCTGACCATTCACCTTGCGGCGAAGTCGTTGGAGCGGGACTACAGACGATTATTCCTCGGCCTGTGGCTGCTGACCATCGCATTGGGCGGATTGTTCCTCTACGGCACGGCGCAGGAATGGCATCGACTGATTTACGAGCACGGGCTAACGATCTCGACCAACCTGTTTGGAACAACCTATTACTCACTCGTCGGCTTGCATGCCTTTCACGTCACGGCAGGTCTGATCATGCTCTCGGTCGTCGCAATATTCGGATTGATCGGCCGTATGGGCGTGAGCCAGTCAGATCGCGTCGCGGTGCTCTCGATGTACTGGCATTTCGTCGATGCCGTATGGGTTGTGGTTTTCACCGTAGTTTACGTTCTTGGACGCTGAGGTATCTATGGCAACGCTATCCGCGACAGAGCAATTGAACGAGAGTCCGCGTGCTCCGCGCGAGATTGAAGTCCCCGCGCCGACAGCGTGGCCGTTCCTTTTGGCTCTTGGAGCGGCGCTGCTGTTCGCGGGCCTTGTGACGAGCACGTCAGTAAGCTGTCTTGGCGCACTGCTCTCGCTGGCAGGCTCTGTCGGCTGGTTCCGTGAAGTCTTTCCGCGCCAGCATGAAGAGGTTGTGCCAGTCCTTCCCGAAGACATTCGCTTAACGACTGCGCGGCGAGTTGTGGAGCGGCTTCCGGTCCTTCCAGATCAACTGCGAGCATGGCTCCCGGTTCACACCTATCCGATATCGGCAGGTGTGAAAGGAGGATTGGCGGGCAGCGTCGCAATGGCAGTACTGGCGTGTACTTATGGCGTTCTGAAGGCCGGTAGCATTTGGTACCCCATCAATCTTCTGGCCGCGGTGATCTATCGAGAATCCTCAAGGCTCGGGCCTGCACAGCTGTATTCATTTCATGCTGATGCTTTCGCGATTGCGTTTGTTCTGCATGGCCTTGTGTCCATCTTTGTTGGATTGCTCTACGGCGCGATGCTGCCCATGTTCCCACGACGTCCGATTGTGCTTGGAGGGCTGATTGCTCCGGCGCTGTGGTCAGGGCTGCTGTACACGATCCTGGGACTGCTGAATCCACTGCTCGCGAGTCGCATTGATTGGCTCTGGTTCATGGCTTCGCAAGTGGCTTTCGGAGTCGTCGCTGGACTTGTGGTCGTGCGCCAGCCGAGCTTTCCTACCCGCGAGAATATTTCGTTTGCTCTGCGGGCAGGAATCGAAGCTCCCGGAACCATGCCGCCGCGAGAGAGCGGGGAGAACCGCTAATGAAGATGAAGCGGATCAGAACTCTCTCTGCGCTCGCGGTCCTCAGCTTAGTGACTGCTCGCTGCCTGCAGCACTCCGCACGGTCAACCCGCAAACAATTCTGAACCAATTGCCCCGAGCCAACTTTTGGACTTTAGCACTCTCTACGCACAGAACTGTGCGGGCTGCCACGGCGCGGAAGGCCGTGGAGGAGCGTCGATTGCCCTTGCCAATCCCGTGTATCTGGCCATCGTCGATGAAACCACAATGCGCAACATTGTCGCCAACGGCGTCCGCGGAACATCGATGCCCGCATTCGCGCAGCATGCCGGGGGAATGCTGACCGAGCAGCAGATCGAGGTGATTACGAGTGGGATCTTTTCTCGCTGGGGGCGCAAACAAGTTCTCGATGGAGCCAATCCGCCCTCATACGCGGCAAAAGCCGCTGGGAATGTCGATCACGGCCAACTCGTGTTTGGAACATATTGCGCATCCTGCCATGGTTCTGAAGGCGGGGGAACGAAGAAGGGAAGCGCCATCACGAATGATTCATTCCTGGCGCTGGTCAGCGATCAGGGACTGCGCACGATCGTGATCGCCGGCAGGCCGGAATTGGGCACACCCGACTGGCGCGGCAACGTCCCCGGACATCCAATGACCGATCAGGAAATTACAGATGTAGTTGCGTGGCTGGCATCTCGGCGTGCGCAGAATCCCGGGCAGCCGTATTCCGCTTCAAACTACGCGCAGCATCCAGTGAAATAACGGAGAAAATATGATGTCAACCAACACAGTGACGGCCCCGCCCACTGAAGCTAGCCTTTCACGACGCGGATTTTTCATGAAGCTTGGAATCTTGTTCAACGGATTCGCTGCGATCGTATTGGCTTTGCCGGTTGCGCGTTTTCTTTTTTCCTCCATCACGCGCGGTCGCGGGAATGGCTATCTTTCGTGGGTGGGCTTAGGGGACGTCAGCAATTTTCCTGAGGGAGAGACGCGGATGGCTACTTTTCGCAACCCCTTGGTCATGCCAACCGATGGAAAGACTGTAGACACAGCCTGCTGGGTGCGCCGCAGTCGCGGGCGATCAATTTCAGGTGTTTGCCATCAACTGTGCGCATCTCGGCTGCCCGGTCCGCTGGTTCCCGCAGTCTGGTCTTTTTATGTGTCCGTGTCACGGCGGCGCGTACTACCGCGATGGCGCACGTGCGTCTGGGCCGCCTGAGCGCGGGCTTTTCGAATATCCGTACAAAGTCGAAAACGGAGTGCTCACGATTGACGCGGGACAGATGCCAACCCCCGGCGACCCCGTAGCAAGTCTGAACTCGGAGAAGCCGCCATGCGCGTGATCACGAAAATTGGCGAATGGTTCGATCATCGTTTGCAACTCGCGGCACCCATTCGCGAGGCCGCCGGCCATCCCGTGCCGCGAAATACGGCGAGTTGGTTCTATGTCTTTGGCAGCGCCGCGCTCACTGTATTTCTTCTGCAACTGGTCACCGGAATTCTATTGGCGCTGATTTATGTACCCTCGGCAGGCGAAGCATGGAACAGCCTGCAGGCCCTGAATCATCAGGTTGCACTGGGCTGGTTCATTCGTGCCATGCACGGATGGGGCTCCAACTTCATGGTTGCCATTGTTCTGATTCACATGGTGCAGGTGTTTCTCTTCGGAGCTCACAAATTTCCCCGCGAGTTGACTTGGATCATCGGCGTCTTTCTCTTATTAATGACTCTTGGCATGGCATTTTCCGGCCAAGTCCTGCGCTTCGATCAGGATGCCTACTGGGGGCTGGGAATCGGAGCGTCGATTGCCAGCCGCGTTCCCGTCATCGGTCCTTTTGCGGTAAAGCTAATGCTGGGTGGCCCGATCATCGCAGGCGCAACACTCTCCCGGTTTTTTGCTTTGCACGTATTCGTGATTCCCGGACTGCTGATCGGGTTTGTCTGCCTCCATGTCTTGATGGTGTTGAAGCTGGGCATCAACGAGTGGCCGATGCCGGGACGCATCGTAAAGCGAGCGACCTACGAGGCCGAATATCACGCTTTGACCAAAAAAGATGGCGAGCCGTTCGTTCCCTATGCGATATGGAAGGACATGTTCTTTGCCGGGTTCATCGTTCTTGCAGTCGCCGCATGCGCTTTCTATTTTGGTCCTTTTGGGCCCACGGGGCAGCCTGATCCGACAATCATCCAAACTGCGCCCAAGCCCGATTATTTTTTCCTGTGGCTCTATGCGCTGCTTTCACTTCTTCCTCCATCGCTTGAAACGCCATTCCTTCTCATCTGCCCGTCCCTAGTAATTCTTGGCTTGATTCTTTTGCCATTTCTTTCGGGAGAAGGAGAAAAAAGCTGGAAGCGCCGTCCAATTGCGGTTGTTACCGTGCTCATGATCGCGATCACGCTCGGCACATTCACTCGCATGGCCCAGTTCACGCCATGGAGTCCGCACATGAATGCCTGGAGCGGCGATCCTGTACCCGCCCGATATTTACATGGAACGACCGCCCTAGAGCGGCAAGGTGCGATCGTGTTTCAGGTTAAGCAGTGCCGCAACTGCCACTCTCTTGGCGACGCGGGTGGACAAAGGGGGCCAGCCCTGGACAGCGTTGCCGTGCGGCTGACGCAGGACCAACTCATTCGGCAGGTAATTCAAGGCGGCGGCAACATGCCTGCCTATGGGAACAACTTGAGTCCGGCGGAGACCACGGCGCTCGTAGCTTTCCTCGAAACCTTACACCCTGAAGGACAACGTCCGGCTCGCGATGCGGCACGGGAACTGGTACTTAGCAACGGCCAACTGCAAACGACCGGGACTCAACCATAGGCTGCCGATGATCTCACACATCCATCACGGCACGTCCGAGTCATTCTGGATCTCGAGTGCCTTGATTGTTGCCGCTTTTCTCTACCTGCGTGGACGGCTCGGTGTTCGCCGCCACGGCAACGCTAAGGGCTGGCGCGCCGGCAGTTTCGTATTAGGCCTGTTGTTCATCTGGATCGCAACGGCGTCACCTCTGGCTGCACTCGACCATGAGTACCTGACGGCGCACATGGTTCAACATCTTCTGCTCATGACGCTTGCGCCCCCATTGATCTTGCTTGGCATGCCCCGAAAGCCTCTGGCGCGTGGCTTGTTGCGGCGATTCTTGATCCGGCAATTCACAAGTGTGCTGATTCACCCGGCACTTTGCTGGTTTGCAGCAGCAGGCACGTTGGTTGTGTGGCATATTCCTTCGGTGTTCATGCTCGGCCTGCGATCGCCAATATGGCATGGGATTGAGCAAGCATCCTTCCTTGCAACGGGTCTTCTATTCTGGTCGCCAGTGGTCCAGCCATCGCAGAACCACTTGAAATGGCCAGAATCGTCCATACTCTTGTATCTGTTTCTGGCTACCTTGCCGTGCGATATTCTTTCGGGATTTCTGGTGTTCTGCGATCGCGTGGCTTACCCGGTGTTTTTGTCTTCCTCCCGCTCCTTTAGCTTCTCTGCTCTAGAAGACCAGCAATGCGCCGGCGCGTTGATGTGGACGTGCGTCACTGTCGTCTATTTAATCGCCGGGTCAGTCTTCACGGCGCGTTTGCTCTCGCCCTATCGATCGCCTGGCGGATCGGAAGAACTCGCGATTCCGCCATTCGACTCGCGCCGCATTGCGCGACCGCACACGGATTCGCACAGAATAGAGGCTGTCTGAGATGTCACAACGGCCCGCGCTTACCGAGTTTTCTTCCACTGCGGTGCAAGAGCGGCATTTTGCGGGATCCACGCTGCTCTCAGACTACTGGGCGCTTACGAAGCCAGAAGTCAACTTCCTCATTCTGATCACCACTGGTGTCGGCTTCTATCTAGGTTGCGGAAGCGAAGCACGCCCGTTGTCCTTTCTGAGGCTATTCAACACTTTGCTTGGAACGTTGTTAGTCGCGAGTGGGACCGGGACATTAAACCAATACATCGAACGCGAGTTCGATGCACAAATGCGCCGAACTGCCCGGCGTCCAGCCGCCGCAGGCCGTCTCAAACCGTCCTCCGTCCTGATTTTCGGAATTGCACTGGCAGCCGCAGGAAGCATATATCTTGCCGCCGCAGTCAATCCGCTCGCGAGTGCGCTTGCGGTCCTAACACTGCTCACCTATCTGTTCGTGTACACACCGCTGAAACGAGAAACATCGGTGTGCGTTCTCGTCGGCGCTTTTCCCGGCGCCATGCCGCCGCTCATTGGTTGGGCTGCAGCCTCCGGGCGGCTGAGTGCCGAAGCGGGGATCCTTTACGCCATGCTCTTTCTGTGGCAGTTTCCACATTTCATGGCAATCGCATGGATGTACCGCGAAGACTACGATCGCGCAGGCTATTTGGTTCTACCCAAGGGCAATATGAGAGTTCCTTTTGTGATTTTGGAAACTCTATTGCCGCTCCTTGCCCTCGTCGCTGTCACCATCCTGCAATCTCCGACACAGCACGCGATGATCTTTTATTGTGCAGCGGTCCTGCTGGGTGAAGGCTTCCTGTACTTCGGATTGGAATTTGTGGTTCAGCGGTCAAGGGCAACCGCGCGCCGACTCCTTACTGCCTCGATTGTCTATCTTCCACTGTTGTACGCACTGAATGCAACGTTATGCAATGGGCCAGATGATGCAGTGAGCCGACCTTACCCCCGGACGGTAAACGCGCGGCTTGTGCGTCACCAACTACCAAACGAGGTGCATTTGCAAGAGTTCGATGCGACTTCAATCGAACTTGGCCGCGTGCATTCGACCGAAGGAAGGCTGAGATAGGTACCCGAAATGAAACTTGCCTGCGTTTGTGCAATTGTTTTTTCGCTGACGACGGTTCTGCACGGGCAAGAGATCCCTCCTCAATCTTCTGCACAAGACACAACTGTGACCGACAAATCGCATTTGGCCGATGTTCAGACAGCAGCCTCGGTTGTCGCGAAGACGAGCTCATCTCCATCAGACTCCTCAGATACCGAACAGACCAAACGCATCCTCGGGTTCATACCCAACTTCCGCTCTGTGAGCGCAGACGTGATTCTGCCGCCGCAGACCGCCAAGGACAAATTCAAGGTCGGCCTGCAGGACACCTTCGACTACTCCAATTTCATCTTCGTGGGCGCACAGGCCGGGCTCAGTCAAGCGACGAATTCTTATCCAGCATTCCATCAGGGTGCCCGTGGGTACGGACGATATTACTGGCATACATTTGCAGATCAATCGGATGAGAATCTCTGGGTCGAATCCATTCTGCCGGCCGCATTTCATGAGGACAGCAGGTATTACACCTTAGGACACGGAGGGTTCATCAAACGCACGGCCTATGCCTTAAGCCGCGTGATCATCACTCGCACGGATAGCGGCACCGAGACCTTTAATGCATCCGAGATCATCGGAGCGGGTGGGGCGGCAGGAATCTCCTCTGCTTATTACCCGAGTCAATATTGCACGTGGACGAAGACCGGTCAGCGCTGGCTGACCAACGTTGTCCTTGACGGAGGAAGTTTCGTCGTCAGAGAGTTCTGGCCAGACGTACGTTCTGCCTTCAGACACCACCGGGACTAACGATGCGCCTGTCTCTTTGCGAGCCCTGAGGACGATTCCTTCGTGCCGAAACAACCGGATGCGCCACGAGATTGGCTCGCGATAGGTGGGCTGCACATTGCTAGACATCGGCGGAAGCCAGGAAGCATGAGTAAGAATCTCTGAAGATTCCCATTTATTTGCCTTTCTTGGCGCATTCCCTGCGGATAGATTTTTTCGCTATTGGACTACGCGGTAGGCACGCAGTCCCTGCCAACCCCATCAGGCTGCCTGGGAACCTCACGACGTGACCATTTTTGCCACAGAATCGCCTTGCATTCGCCGTTCACGTACGAATAGATGGCGAATCGAAACCGGACTGATTGCCCAGTTCTGATGTCGGGTTTCGGGTGAAATTCTCTGGCAGGGTTTTGCTATCTGCAACTTGCGGACACGTCGAGCCTTAGCGCGACAAAACCGTACCGAGAGTTCGAATCTCTCTTCCTCCGCCATACAGTCTTAACTGAAAAGAAATTTCGCTCGCTCTGCGCTGAAATACGCGAATAATGCCCGTATTTCGCGATTATTCACAGGCAAACCGGACTGGGGAGAACGGACTGCTCGTCGGCAAAGCGGTGACCGTCCCGCCTTTTCTCCGGAGGGCACATGTGCAGTCCGGTTTCGAGACGAGCTGTAGGCGAATGCAACGCGATCAGAAACCGCCCGTCGAAACGCGTCGGAGGTTGCAGCTACCTCTTTTCTCCATCGTACTGTGCCAGCCTTCGGTTGCTTCACTGTATAGAAGGATGGTACTAAACCCGCACTCTTGATGCCTTCGTTCTCACCGCCCTCTTTGTCAGCGCGATACAATCAAATTCGTTGTTACATAACCAAGGGGGCAACCATGTCAGGGCTAACGAATGCGCTTCAAGAGCTTCGTGCGGAGCGTACTAGAGCGCAGTCACAAGTTGAGAAGTTGGATCGAGCTATTGCAGTCATGGAGTCATTGAACGGCAGTGGGACATCTAGCGCTACACGGTCTAGTGAAACGTCTCACAAGGCAACGCAAGCAGTCAGAGTTATTTCGGCAGCGTCACGGCGGAAAATGGCGCTGGGGCAAAAGGCGCGATGGGCGAAGGCTAAGAACGGAGCGCAGCTAGGAACCGTGGAAAAGAAACCTGCTGCGTCTCCCGCAAAACGCACCATGTCAGCAGCTTCACGTAAAAAGATCGCGGCGTTCCAACGGGCGCGATGGGCGAAGCTAAAGGCGGGGAAGAAGGCGGCGTAGAGCTGAATGTTCCATATGCGGCTGAGCGTCCAGACTGCACTGCGTCAGGGAGTGACATGGCTACGATAGGATTAGTCATCACCAGTCTGGCATTTCTTGTCAGCCTTCTCTTCAACCTGCTTCAACTTAAGTGGCGCAAAGACGAGCAAGCCGCACGCGCCGACGACAAGGCTGAACAAAAACGCAAAGACGACGAGAGGGAAACGGGGCAACGCCTAAAGGAACAGGCTGCCCCGCTGTTTTTCAACCGAATGGTTGCATTTGGTAAACTACTGATTCGGAAGGTCGCGCACCCGCGTGGAGTTTTGACGAGGGACAGTCCAACTGATCCCTGGCCGCCAAATCAATGGAACTTAGCGGGATCGCGGCGGCGGTTATCCGCGCTTGGTTTGCGGCGTGATCCGCACGGATCTGTGAAGCAGATACACCACGAAGAATTGGAGGACGGCGATAAAGAGCGGCCCAGCGCATTTCCCAAGATCATGCTCAAACAGACCGATTCCGGCATCCAGTAATTGCATGGCGCCGGCGAGCGCACCCAGGATCAGCAACGCAGGCGTCGCCTCCTTGTAGATCGCCCCCAATGCGAACAAAGCCAGAGGAATTGTGCGCGCCGCCGCGTACATCGCCAATAGTAACGACGCTTCCGTTGGAACGGATTCGGCAGGGACCAGGTATTGCGGACGGATGATCGCCGCGATGGAAAAGCCGCTCGCGATCAGGACATTGATTGCCGTGACCAGCGAAGCCAGCCGAATCGCCTTTATTGTTGTCATTGATTCCTCTCTCTGAGTAAGCTCGTCCGAGCGCAGTTGGGTTGATTTGACAACTTGTGTTCGCCCTACGCCTGCGCGTAGTTCGAAAGTGCTGGTGCCGCGCCAGTTCTCTCTTCAAGTTGAACTCAGGCCATCTATGCCCTGCCTCGCACAGTTGAACTCACCGCAGCTCAACTCCGGCACGGCGTCCAATTGTTTTTCTGGAGTGTCAGGCTGGAATCGACGAGGTAAAGAATTCCGCAGGCATGAATCACGCGCTACGAAACCTCCGCCTCATCGAATCCAGTTGTGGTACTTAAAGCCTAATCTGCAGCAGCACTCGTTGCGCCTTCTTTCGCTGCTACCAATGCGCCTCTTGCTGCTTCTTCGATGATGTGAGCGACCGCTTGTGGATGCGACACATAGACGGCGTGGCTGCTTTTAACCTCCACGACAGTTGCACCGGCGCGCTTCGACATCAACCGCTGCGCATCGGGCGGAAGCATCCTGTCCTCGGTCGTTAGCAGGTACCAGGTAGGTTTCGCCTTCCATGCCGCTTCGCTGATGGTGCCTCCCAGCGCGTCCACGCCCCACGGCACTTGCGAGTCAGCCATGAATTCGGCCTTTTCCGGGCTCACATCGCCGGCGAAAGACGCAGGGAATTTCGCCTTGTCGAGCAGCAGAAAGCCATCCACGGGCGGGAGGATCGGCGGTACAGGCGAGCCGGGAGGCGGGTCCTTGATCAGTAAGGAAACAGATTCGCCTTTGTCGAGTGCAAAGGCAGCGATATAAACCAGTCCCGCTACCTTCGGGTCGTTGCCGGCTTCGGTGATGACAGCGCCGCCATACGAGTGGCCGACGAGTATCACGGGGCCGTTCTGAACGGCGATTGCCCGCTTGGTAAATGCCACGTCGTCTGCCAGAGAGATGGTCGGATTCTGGACGATGGTGACCGTGTAGCCGTCCTTCTTCAAGACGTTGTAGACGGCTTCCCAACCGGACCCATCCACTAAGCCGCCGTGGACGAGAACGATGTTCTTCACAACTGTCGTTGATTTTGTTTGCGCCATTGTGTTTTCTCCTATGCATAACAGGATTGTCATGATTGCCATCGCACCGTAGATCATTTGTGTTCTGACGCCCATTGCCACTGCGTTATTCTTCATCTCATATCCTCCGTTTCATCGACTGCTAAGGCCCAAAACTCGTTCTTGTTTCAGGCGGTAGATATCTCGGTTCTTTCAGGTCAGCCGTCCACGTTTCGCGATCAGCGGAGAAAGTCTCCCCGGCAACTACGCGCGCTTGGCGACCATGCCATAACGCCGTCGCAATCCTCTTAGCGCACGAATCACAGGCGAAGATGAAATCGACAACTAGGGTCGTGACCGACTCTTTGCGGCAAACCTCGCATGCCAGAGGAATGGAAACCGCGTTCCCTCGTCGCGATGTGCGCCGCGCCAGTGCCATATCCCATATTCCCTCGACATCAACCTGCTCTTAGTCGGATCAGATGACGGATGAGACCGATCGGTCGCATCGAAAGCAATATAAATGTGTTTGGCGACTTCGAACGGAGGATATGAATTATTGCGGACTAAACTGAGAGGACTGTTTTGTGAGCAGAGGTTGCTAAACCAAAGAAGCGACGACCTAAAAGGATTACCGTCCCGCGGCCTTTTGGCCGCGAAGCGCCATACACGTGGAAGCCGCTTTCGCGACCAATCGGTTCTCCTCGTCGGTGATGGTGCACTCGACGTAACCGATCGTGTGGCCCCGCCGCAGAACCGTTGCTTCCGCTTTGAGCTGTGCCTTCCAGACCGGGCGAAAGAAATTGATTTTCAATTCGACGGTAGTAAAGGATTCATCCGGGGTGAGAGTACTTGCAAACGCCAGGCCCATCGCCGCATCAGCAATATCGCAAAGAATTCCGCCGTGCAACGTTCCCATCGGATTTGCATGCTGTGGTCCGGCTGCTAAGACGGTCGTCGCCCGTCCATCAGCAATGTCTTTCGCCTCAAATCCGATTAGCCGCGCGATGGGGACGTCGTTCGTCTTTGCGCGTTCTCTGAAGTCCGCTTGCGAGCGAATTTCTTGGGTGCTCATGATCTGTTGACTCCGGCCTTCGATTTCCGCACACGAACCGTTGCTTCGAGGTACTCCTCTAGATGACGGATGGCGAGATCGCGAGGTTCTTCCTTCTTCTGCAGACGGCTCATCATATGGCTGCCCTCGAGCGTGCTGGCAATCAACGTTGCCAATTGTCCGGAATCCACACCGGAGTGGATCTCGCCTCGTCGCTTCCCCTCCTCGGCGATTGATTGCATCCGGTCAAGCCAGGAACTGAGGGCCTGACGAGCTTTCGCTCGCAACTTCGGATTACCATCGTCGGAATCGATGGCCGTGTTCAACAGCGGGCAGCCTCCTGGAACCACGCCGATTCGCCGGTCTCGGAAGTTCCGCACGATCTGTTTGAGGCGGTCAACCGTATTCGGAATCTGCTCTGTGCCTTCGAAGCGCTTATCCATTGCGAGTTTCCAAGCATAGTCGAAGGCGTCTCCCGCAAGTTCTTGCTTGCTGCCAAAATGTCGGTAGATTCCGCCCTTTTCTAACCCGGTCGCGCGCATGAGATCGGAAAGCGCAGCGCCGTCGTATCCCTTTTGATTGAAGATCGGGGCCGCCCTACGAATGATTTCTTGCCGAGTCTGCTCGCCTTTACGCATGTTCCTGCTCCTAGCAGCGCCAACTCCGCGATAATACGGGTCGTTGACCGCACGATACAAGTGCGTGGATGAGACCGACCGGTCCCGGGTCGCATTTGATGCGGCCAGTGTGAGGAACTACCCGTTTTCAAATGCCCGCTTCGGGCTTCGGTAACAACTCCGAGCACGTCTTACGAAGGCCTTTGAAAGCCTTTAGCAGGCTCAGGCGTATCGAACCTAAGATCGCGGTCCGTCAGAGGCTCACCACTTTGCTGGTAGTCGTAATGATGCTCCAGCACTACACGCGACTCGTTCCATTTCCGTAAGATCCGCCAGTTGACGGAGCAGAGTTTACCGGACACGCCCACTAAGTCTAGTGTCCACGCGGAATGGGTTTCGTCCGTAGCATCTCCAGGAATCGCCGTTTCTCGAATGGATATCGATACACCGCCGACCTCGGCCATCGCATGAAGAGGGGCGAGGAAGCCGAAAAGAAGTGATCGGACTCTCTCCTTTCCGCGAAGCGGTTCTTTCATGGTTTCGCTGCTTCCTGCGATGTCATCGGCATAAAACTCGTCGAAGATCTCCAGATATTCTTCGTAGCTTCGGCTGATGTCAGCATGAACGATGGCAGCGTTAAGGGTACGCTCTGCATTTCGAGATTGCGTGTACGGATCGGGATGAAACTGATCGGCTGAGATGAAACCATGTTGATTGTTCATTGAGATTCCACGAAGTCTAGGCCTCGCTCTTGCTTTCTCCCATATTGGAGCGCCGGCGATTACCGCCGCGAACGGCGGTAGATCCTCGGAAAAATATGGACACGTTGCCAACTCAGGCTGTTGATGACAGACGGGACCGGTCGGTCGCATAAATTATGCGTTGGCTGCCATGCATGGAAAGCATCGTTACCGGGCCTAATAAAGTATGGTTTAACGGCGCTACCACGAGCTGGCCTCGCCATCTAAAAAAGCGATCTGAGCTGCTCAGTGGCTTTGGCAAGCCCGCTATGCAGGCCTAGTCTGCAATGAGTTCGAAGTCAGGGGCAGTTCCACACAGCGCCAGTGGCAAAAAATATGAGACCGATCGGTCGCAGTATGCATCGAACATGAACTGAGACGGAAAACGCGTGACGAAACGATCAGCCGTTCAGGTTTTAGAGGGCTTCGGAAGGAACCAGGCAAAGGTGAGTCCATGTGGATAGTCAGACTAGCTCTTAATCGCCCATATACGTTCGTTGTTCTCGCGATCCTCATTCTCCTGCTGAGTCCGGCCGTCATTCTTCGGACCCCCACTGACATCTTCCCGAATATCGACATCCCGGTCATTTCCGTCGCCTGGACGTACACGGGACTAAACCCTGAGGATCTGGAAACCCGACTGACCACTCCTTTCGAGAAGGGCCTCACGACCCTTGTAGATAACATCGAGCACATCGAGTCGACGACGTATAACGGCACTGCGGTCGTAAAGATCTATCTTCAACCCGGTGCCAGCGTGGACCGCGCGAATTCGCAGGTGGTAGCACTTTCCGGTTTCATTCTGCGGCTTCTTCCTCCGGCTACTCAGCCGCCGGAGATCATCAACTTCAGCGCCTCTAGTGTCCCGGTCCTTCAGCTCGGTGTCTCGGGACCCGGATTGTCGGAACAGCAGCTTAACGATCTCTCGCTCAATTTCCTGCGCACTCAGCTTATTACGGTGCCCGGCGCCGTCATTCCCCTACCGTACGGCGGCAAGCCGCGTCAGGTCATGATCAATATGGATCAGAACCTGATGCAGGCCAAAAACGTCTCACCCAGCGACGTTTTGAATTCGGTCAATGCGCAGAACCTAATCCTGCCGTCCGGCACGGCAAAGATCGCGGAAAGCGAATTGGACGTCCGCGTGAACGTCACTCCTCGCACGGTCTCGGAGCTGGGGGATCTTCCAATCAAGCAGGTCGGAGCGAAAACGATCTACCTGAGGGACGTCGCTCGGGTAAGCGACGGCTTTGCCCTTCAAACCAACGTTGTGCGACAGGATGGCCACCGGGGCGTGCTGGTGAGCGTGCTAAAGGCCGGAACTGCATCGACTCTGGATGTCGTGTCGGGGATTCGAAAGGTGTTACCCCGCGCGGCGTTGACCTTGCCGCCACAGTTGAAAGTTACTGCTCTCGCCGACCAGTCCCTGTTTGTGCGGAGCGCGATCGACGGTGTGGTTCGCGAGGCGATAATTGCCGCTGCGCTCACTGGGGTCATGATTCTTCTCTTCATCGGCAGTTGGCGAAGCACGCTCATCATCGCCATCTCCATTCCGTTGTCGATCCTAAGTTCGATTCTGGTGCTGAGTTTTCTACATGAAACTATCAACATCATGACCCTGGGCGGATTGGCGTTGGCAGTTGGGATCTTGGTGGACGACGCCACGGTTGAGATCGAAAACATCAACCGCATCCTCGAAGAAGGTCACGAGACCGAAATTCGGCAGGCCATTCTGGATGGCGCCCAGCAAATTGCTGTACCTGCACTCGTCTCGACACTGTGCATCTGCATCGTCTTTATGCCGTTGTTTCTGCTTGGCGGAGTAGCGCGATATCTGTTCGTTCCGCTGGCGGAGGCGGTGGTTTTTGCGATGCTCGCTTCCTACATTCTTTCGAGAACGCTGGTGCCGACGCTGGTGATGTACATGCTCAAGCTCAATGAGGGTCGCGGGGAGTCGCAGAATCTGTTCGTGCGCCTTCAGAAGAAATTCGAGAAAGGCTTTGAACGGCTGCGCAATTCTTATCGAGGCGTCCTGACGCGATGCGTCGAAGCCCGGCGGGTCTTCATTCCAGCGTTTCTTGGGATTTGTCTGTGTGCCTTTCTTTTGGTGCCTTGGCTAGGCCAGGACTTTTTCCCGCAGTCTGATGCCGGCCAATTCATCCTCCACATTCGCACGAAGACAGGTTCCCGCATCGAGGAGACTGCGCGCCTGTCGGATCTGGTTGAAGACGCGATCCGCGAGAAAGTTCCGCCGGCAGAGCTGGACAACATTCTCGACAACATCGGCTTGCCGTACAGCCCGTTGAACACCATGCATGCGACGTCGGGTGTCATTGGCGCGAACGATGTCGATGTGCTGGTCTCGCTCCGCAAGAATCACAGGGCCACGGCTGAATACGTCCGCGAGTTGCGCGAAGAGCTGCCGAGGGAGTTTCCCGGCGTGAGCTTCTATTTTCTTCCCGCAGACATCGTAACCCAGATCCTGAACTTCGGTCTGCCTGCGCCCATTGACGTGCAAATCGAAGGCGCGAATGTGCAGGCCAGCCACGAAATCGCTGACAGGATCCTGACCGAATTGCACCAGGTGTCGGGTCTTACGGACTTGCACATCCAGCAGCCGCTCGACTATCCGACCCTCGAAATAAACGTAGATCGAACCAAGGCAGCGCAGGCGGGCTACACGGAGCGGGACGTGGCTTCAAGCGTTCTGAATTCGCTCAGCGGGAGCTTCCAGATTACCCCAATGTTCTTTGTCAACTGGAACAATGGCGTGAGTTACAACCTGGTCGCGCAGACGCCGCAGTATCGCCTCCAAACGGTGAAGGATGTTGAGAACATTCCGATCGCGGGCGGCACCAAAGCCAATCCAGAAATCCTGGCTGACGTGGCTTCGATGCAACGCTCACGCGAAATGGCAATCGTTTCCCATTACAACATCCGTCGTGTGGTCGATATTTACGGGGTGGTCGAGGACCGCGATCTCGGAGCGGTAAGCCGGGACGTGCAGCGGATCGTCGATGCCAATCGAAAATCACTGCCACGGGGAACATTTATTACGATTCGCGGTCAGGTGGAAACCATGCGCAGTTCGTATCTTGGTTTAATCATCGGACTGGTCTTCGCCATCGTCCTCGTCTACATGCTGATCGTCGTGAATTTCCAGTCCTGGCTCGATCCCTTCATCATTATTACTGCTCTGCCCGCTGCCATGGCGGGCATCGTTCTTTTCCTCTTTTTCACGCACACAACCTTGAGTGTTCCGGCGCTGATGGGCGCTCTGATGTGCGTCGGGGTTGCGACCGCCAACAGCATTCTCGTGATTTCATTCGCGAAGGAAAAGTTACAAATCCATGGCGACTCCGTTAAGGCCGCGATCGAAGCGGGCGTCACCCGTTTCCGCCCGGTCATCATGACGGCGCTTGCCATGATGATTGGGATGGTGCCGATGGCTCTAGGTCTCGGCGAGGGGGGAGAGCAAAACGCCCCTCTGGGGCGCGCAGTCATCGGAGGCCTGCTTTGCGCCACCGTGGCAACGTTGGTGTTCGTTCCATCAGTCTTCGCTGCGTTTCATCGACGCAGGTCGAATGAAGCATTGGAGCTATTGAAGGGTGTTCAAGATCAGGCAAGCGCGGAATGGAAAGGATCTAGCCATGACAACAAATGAAACAGGAAATCTTGCAGTCGCCACGGAAGTGGCTCGGAACGATCCAGATCCGAACAAATCAGGTCCGAACAAACTAGGTTCGACCAAACCCGGAGCTGCATTCAGCAAGCGAGCAATTGCGATTATCGCGATCCTTGCAGCGTGTGCGACCCTGGCGATTGCCTCCGGAGTGCACTCCCGGCTTAAGGCTGAAACGAGACTACGAGAAAGCGCGCGGGTTTCGGCGATTCCTTATGTGGACGTGGTCTCTCCCAAAGCGAGTGCAGACGCCGATGAGATCGCGCTGCCGGGGAGTACGTCAGCTTTCAATGACACGCCAATCTACGCGCGGACGAGTGGCTACGTTAAGCACTGGTATGTAGACATCGGCGCGCACGTAAAGAAAGGACAACTCCTCGCGGCGATCGAAACCCCGGAACTCGACCAACAGCTGCAGCAGGCACGGGCTGATCTGGAAAATGCCGAGGCGAATCTGCAGTTGGCCAAAATCACGGCGGCGCGCTGGCAACACCTGCTTGAGACCGATTCTGTCTCGCACCAGGAAACGGACCAGGCCGTCAGCGATCTCCACTCGAAACAGGCTCTGGTGAATTCAGGCAAAGCCAACGTCGAACGATTAGAGCAACTCCAAGCCTTCGAGCGCGTTACCGCTCCCTTTGATGGTGTGGTTACAGCCCGTAACACAGACATTGGGGCGCTAGTACAGGCCGGCGACAATTCGGGCCCGAAGGAACTCTTTCACATGGCGGCCATTCATACGCTACGTGTCTATGTTGCCGTGCCCGAAATCTACGCCGCATTTGTGAAGAACGGAGAACAAGCAAAACTCACGCTTGATGCGTTTCCGGGCGAAACGTTGACGGGCACCGTGGTGCGCAATGCCGACGCGATTGATGCGACCGCACGCACGCTAAATGTTGAGGTGGACGTTCCCAATCCAACCGGACGCCTGCTGCCCGGTGCCTACGCGTTTGTGCATCTCCGCGTTCCTCCCCACCCCGGCTCGGTCACCATCCCATCGAATGTGTTGCTCTTTCGCGCCGAAGGATTGCGCGTAGGAGTTGTTCGCAATGGCCATGCCGAACTCACTCCCATCGTGATCGGCAGGATTACGGCAGCACGGTCGAGGTGATATCCGGACTATCCGCACGCGATACGGTGATTGTGAATCCGTCCGATTCGCTTGCAAATGGAGCCGCTGTACGGCTGGTCGCGAAGAACACTAACGGAGCTAGGCAATGAGACGCTTTGACGAAGCAACGAAACGCTATGGCGCCGTTCTCGTTAGCACCATTGGATTCCTCCTATCCGGCTGCATGGTTGGTCCCAGATACGTCAGACCTACGGCTCCGGAGACGCCGAAGTTTGAAGAGACAGAAGCGCTGAGAGAGGGAGACGGATGGAAGATCGCACAACCAGACGACGACCTTATCCGCGGAAAGTGGTGGGAGCTCTATGGCGACGCAACGTTAAACGAGATCGAAGAGCAGGTGGACTCGTCCAACCAAGACCTGAAGATCGCCGAGGCGAATCTACGTCAAGCCCGAGCAGCGATTCGCTTCAATCGCGCCGCGCAAGCGCCGACCATTGGAAGTTCTCCCAGCATCTCCGACATTCGAGCTTCCGCTAACAAGCCTTATTTCCCGCCCAGCTCAGTCAACAATGGCAGCGGAGATTTCGTTCTTCCCGTAGATCTGTCGTATGAGGTCGACCTGTGGGGGCGCGTTCGTCGCAGCGTAGCCGCCGCTAGGCAACAGGCCCAGGCAAGCGCAGCTGACCTGCAAACGGCTCGTTTGAGCCTCCATGCCGAAGTTGCGATCGACTACTTCGAGGTTCGGAGCGCCGACGCCCAGGAGAGACTTCTGAACGACACCGTGAAAGCGTATACCGAAGCGTTGCGGCTGACGCAAAATCGCTTTGAGGGCGGGGCGTCGCCGAAGTCAGATGTCGCGCAGGCGAAGACACAGCTTGAAGATGCCAAAGTGCTGGCCTCCGATATTACTGTCCAACGCGCCCAGTACGAGCATGCTCTGGCGATTCTTATCGGAAAGCCTCCGGCGGCGTTCCATCTTGCTGTTTCTCCTCTGAATCTTGTGGCGACCGTGTTGCCCACCGTTCCGGTTACTCTGCCGGCGCGGCTTCTTGAACGTCGTCCGGATATTGCTGCAGCGGAACGCCGCATGGCCTCTAGCAACGAACAAATCGGCATTGCCAAGGCCGCTTATTATCCGACTCTTAATCTAGCCGCGAGTGCAGGACTAGAGGGCTCCTCGATTTTGAACTGGCTCACCTGGCCTAGCCGTCTCTGGGCTGTGGGACCGCAGCTGTCGGAGACCCTTTTCGACGCGGGGCGCCGCCGGGCAACTACTGAATCGGCCCGCGCAGGATATGACGCCGCTGTGGCTGGCTATCGGCAAACTGTCCTCGATGCGTTCCAGCAAGTTGAGGATAATCTGGTGGTTCTGCGTGTCCTCAGCACTGAATCGGCTCAACAACAGCAGGCAACCAGTGCAGCGGAAGAATCGCTCAAGCTATTTCAGAACCGCTATGCCGGGGGAGTTGACACCTACCTGCAAGTGGTCACTTCGCAAACTACGGCGTTGACGAACGAGAGAAACGACATCGACATTCTGAGACGGCGCCTCGAAGCGAACGTGCTCTTGATCAAGGCCATGGGCGGCGGATGGAATATTTCGAATTTGCCTCAGTTATAAAGAAGTGCTATTTCGATCGCCCAAGGTGGTTTCCGAATGACGACAGCGCATGATGTGGAACGAAATCCCACCGAGGTCCGCACGTCGCTCTGGACTGCTCCTTGCCGAGCGAAGTGACTGCGATTTCTCCTTTCGTAGACAAACTGATGCTCCTGCTCAGGAATTGCAGCTGTGTGCCCGAGGGCGTGAGCGACGTTGAAATCGCATTGCGGGAAGCCATGGCAAACGCCATCATTCATGGAAATCATGAGGATCGTAGAAAACAGGTCCATATTACCTGCCGCTGTGAGCCTGACGAAGTGTCGATCGCCGTAAAGGACGAAGGAAGCGGATTTGACATTAATACTGTCCCGGACCCTACAGCTAGGGAAAACATTGGATCGGTTCACGGCCGTGGCATCCTCGTGATGAGAGCGTTAATGGATGAAGTTCGCTTTGAGGAAGGTGGAGTCGTTGTTCAAATGCGAAAGAGGGCCAGCAAGACTCCGAAGCGCTAGGCAAGGATCCACTTGAGAACGGGGAGGAATTAGGTTCCGTCATTTAAGGGCCAGAGTTATCTGCCCCAAGTGGTAGGACATGTGATTGGTTCGACTCAACAGAACAGCCAATCGGTTCCGGCTCGGATCTTTAGCATAGTCTTCCTCGGACACTGCCTTGTGCCGCTGCAACCATTCGTCCGCGGAAAGAGTTGCAAATTGCGAGAGTAGTTTGCCGTTCACTTCCTCCCAATACTGTCTCAGCTCTCCGGCAGGGGGCAACTGCGGCCCCGTCTTGTCAGGACTGGAGACGAAGACCGCATCGAGTTCAGGGTGCAGTCGCTCTCCTAGGCCGAGAATTGGGAACATGGCATCATGAATGGCGGTGAGGTGTCCCCATAGATAAATGAGACGATTTCTCCCCGGAGCGACCTCTTTCAAGAGTTGATCGTCCGTGAGATTGGAAAGTGTCTTGTTCGCTCTCTCCAAGACAAGCCGCCATGAGTTAATTGCCACTTGCACCGACAATTCGTTCGAGGTCACTGTTATAAGCCTCTCTTTCAATCCCGCCAAAACTCTCTCCAGTAGGGTAGTGAAGAGACCGTGTGGTCGCAGAATATTCCCGCGGGAAGCTTTCACAAAAGCTGCAACCAAGTCACGCTCAATTCTTAACGGTAACTAGTTCAAGATTGTTCGCCGTAAGGGTTTCCCCTTTCGAATTTTGCACTTCCACTCTAAAGGGCTTTCCAGTGCGCTTGTCCAGAACCTGAAGACGTTTCTCCCCGCGGGAGAAGAGATATCGTTCTCCCCACTGTCGTAAAGCAACGATCACCGGGAACAACTCTCGGCCTTTTTGGGTTAGGCCATATTCCTGGTAGGCACTGCCGTTCGAAGCCGGCACCTGTTCCATGATTCCGCACGCAACCAACTTCTTAAGGCGCGCGCTCAGGATGTTCTTTGCCAATCCCAGGCTCTTCTGAAAATCGGAAAACCGTCGTATGCCTGAAAGGGCGTCACGAACGATCAGCAGAGACCACCATTCGCCGATGGTATCGAGCGAACGTGCCACAGGGCACAGGTTGGCTTTGAAGGATTTGTGTCGCATAAGTCCTCGTATTTATCAACTGTTCAATCTAGTTGCATCATTATACCAGGTTCGGGCATCTTATTGGTGGTTGCATCATGCAACCAGGCAGGAAGAAAGGCAGGTCGATCAACTGGTCCACCTGCACAGAGCCGAATGAAATACGAGAGCCAAATCGAGACTCAGAGGAGAGACATACCCATGAAAAGCCTAAACAAAGCAGTGGAAATCTCCGCACCGACGATGAGAAGCGTGCTCAAAAGAAATTCGATGCGCTTCGCCGCCGCTCTTCTGGTAGCGCTGGCCGGCTTTATCACCGCTCCAAATGCAGCTCTGGCTGCCGGGCCACAGCATCAAGATCAGGTGCCGGGCTTCTACAGAATGAAAGTCGGGGATCTTGAAGTGACGGCCCTATTCGATGGTCACGCCGTATTCGATCAGCACTGGCTGAACGGAACGAAGGCGACCATGGATGGCGTTGCCGAGGCACTGCACGAAGATCCGCACATGCTGGAAGTTTCTGATGAGGGTTTCCTGGTCAACACCGGCACGCAACTAATCCTCATCGATGCGGGTGCCGGCACCTGGTGGGGCGGCGGAGCACTCGGGCGCCTGGTCGACAGCCTCCGCAGCGCGGGATGCACCCCCGAAGAAGTCGATATCGTCTTGCTCACGCACCTCCATTCCGATCACGTCGGCGGCCTGACCACTCAGGACGGAAAGCGCGTCTTTCCAAATGCCGAGATGTATGTTGCGAAGGCCGAAAGCAGCTTCTGGTTGTCGCCGGAAATAGCGGCAAAGGCGCCGAAGGATGCGCAACCATTCTTCCGGAGTGCGCAAGCCATCGCAGCGCCGTACATCGAGGCCGGTAAGTGGCACACATTCAGTGGCTCCGAGCCAATCGTCGACGGCATGAAGATCGTCCCGGTGCATGGTCATACCCCAGGACATACCGGTTATGAATTCTCGTCAAAGGGACAAAAAGTCCTGTTTTGGGGCGACGTCGTCCATGCACAGCGCGTCCAGTTGCCGCATCCCGAGGTTACGGCGGTCTTCGACATCGACCAGACTGCGGCTGCGGCGACGCGAAATCAATTGCTGGCTGAACTCGCGCGAGAGGATGTTTTGATCGCGGGTCCACATATGCCATTTCCTGCCTTAGGTCGCTTGCGCAAAGAAGGAAGTGGGTATAGCTGGGAGCCAGTGATATTTAACGATCGATGGGACGAGCGCGCACCTTCGCCTCAAAAGTAGTAATGCTGCGGGCAGGTCGACAGGTCAAGTTGGGACCATCGGAATTGGTGGATTTGGCCGGTGGCAGTTACTTTGCCGCCGGATTTGGCTGCGAAGTCACTGCTTTGATGACCGGGTGAGAACAACGCGGCCCGGCGAAGAATCAAGATAGGAGGATTTTATGGAGCGTCTTGCTGTTTGTTCAGCGGTGATCAGTCTTCTAATTTCGTGTCCATCTGCATTTGGGGGTGGTCAGCACGGATTTTCTATCAAGGTGTTCACGTCCCCCGACGATCAGTTTTGGACTAACTCCGTCATTATCGAGGGAACACATGAAGTGATGTTGGTCGATGCGCAGTTAACAAAAATCAGTGCTGAAAGAGTATTACAGGAAATCAGAGAGACTAAAAAGCCACTATCCATTATCTACATCACCCACGAGCACGCCGACCATTTTCTTGGGCTAGAGGTTTTTAGGGGGGCCTACCCGAGAGTGAGGATTATTGCGAATTCTGCGGTCGTGGAGCGAATCACCAAGGTCTATCAAGAGAAGATAGATAAATGGAAAACGATCTTGGGACCAGGCGCAACCTCTCACGTTGTTGCTATTGAACAATTCGACGGCGACTTTATTACATTTGGTAGCTCACAAATAGAGCTCCTCAAAAACATCCAAGGCGACACCGACGAAAACACGATGCTTTGGATTCCTGGACAGAGAATTCTCATTGCCGGCGATGTTTTGTTCAATGGCATGCACGTTTACACCGCAGAAACAGACAGCAAGGCTAGAGGGGAATGGTTGAACTCATTGCAGAAAATCAGAGAATTAAAACCGTCGGTTGTTATCCCCGGACACAGCAAGGTTGGAGCTACCCTTGACGCGAGCACCGCCGTGGATTTTACGGAAAACTATTTATTGGCTTTTGAAGAAGAACTCAAAAAAGCCAAGGATCCCGATGGCCTTATCAAGGCCATGAAGGAACGATTCCCATCCGCCGACCTCATCTTGGCGGTCGAACGGGGCGCGAAGGCTAATGTCAAACCCTGAGCAACAAACTGACGATTGGTAGACCGAGCCTTCGTCGCTGGCCGAATCAATCACCGCGGGATGGATGCCAATGAAGAAATACCAGATCGCTGTTCTGGACGACTACCAAAATGTGGCCCTCGAGTGCGCCGATTGGTCGGTGCTCCGTGATCGAGCCGACATCACCGTGTTTCAGGACCACCTTGCCGATCCGGACGCCGTGATTGAGAGGTTGATGCCTATTGATGTCGTTTGTGTCATGCGCGAGCGGACCCCGCTGCCCCGCAAAGTCATCGAGCGCCTTCCCAATCTCAAGCTCATTGCCTCGACTGGATCCGTAAACACGTCGATCGATATCGCCGCCGCGGGCGACCATGGGATCGCAGTGGTTCACACGGAGTATAGGTCGGATCCGACTGTCGAATTTACCTGGGCGCTGATCTTGGCCTGCGCACGACATATCGTGACGGAGAGCAACTCCGTCCGCTCCGGCGGCTGGCAGCAAACAGTGGGTGCAGATCTCCGTGGAAAGACCCTCGGCGTTCTGGGACTTGGGAACGTTGGATCACAGGTCGCGCGGATCGGGAGCGCTTTTGGAATGAATCTGATTAGTTGGAGCCAGAACATGACGCCCGAGGCCGCCAAGGCCGCGGGCGCAATCCTCGTGTCCAAGGACCAGT
The DNA here is from genome assembly GCA_963771965.1 of uncultured Acidobacteriaceae bacterium. Lineage (GTDB taxonomy): Bacteria > Acidobacteriota > Terriglobia > Terriglobales > Acidobacteriaceae > Sulfotelmatobacter. Next base: position 738,399 of record CAVYVM010000008.1, on the reverse strand, counting down.
TGTTCGAGCAAGCCGATATCCTGACGATCCATTTGGTGTTGAGCAGCCGTACGCGCGGCCTGGTAGGGGCGGCGGAGTTGAAGAGAATGAAGCCAACGGCCTGGTTAATCAATGCGTCGCGCGGGCCGATCGTCGAGGAGCAAGTGTTGATCAGCGCGTTGAGGAACAAGCAAATCGCCGGCGCGGCGATCGACGTATTCGATACTGAGCCGCTGCCTCCGTCTCACCCCTTCCGAACGCTGGACAACGTACTGGCGACGCCGCATATCGGCTACGTCTCACAGAGTCTTTACAAGACGTTTTACGAAGATACCGTCTCGAATATTCGGAAGTGGCTCGACACCCAGCACCCGTAGCATAAACCATCTCAACTAAGAATAAAACATCGCTGAGTCAAAGGAACCAAACCCACCCCTCGTTCTGAAGGCATTCGATACGTTGTTCAACAAGAGTGACCACGCGGTTGCCGAGCAATGCCCGAACGTGCTTAGGAGATCACTTCGATCGCATCGACCCGTGAGGGATAAAACGCCAGGTATTCTTTAATGTCGGCGACCGCCTCGTACGGTTTTTCGTAGGTCCAAACGGCGTATTCCGATTTCGATCCACCGATGGGAATGCTGTAGTAGGTACAATCACCCTTGTACGGACAATAGGTGTAGTGCCCACCTCACCTATTCGACTTTCAATCCCGCAACACCTGATCCTTTCAGCGCTTGGCGCGGCCGGCGGGCTCTTGATGGCGTACTGGTGCCGGCATGCTCTCGTGCTCCTGTTACCCGCTCGCTCGGAGTGGCAATGTATCTGCCCGGGAAAATTGACTGGCGTGTGATCGCGATGAGCGCCGGTATTTGCCTGATGGCTACGCTGATTGCCGGCTTGTTTCCGGCGTTTCAAACCCGCCACGTCGACGTTGCAGGCGCATTGAAAGCAGAATCTTCGTCGGTGGCCGGGGCCCGCGGCAGATCGCGGCTGCGCTCGGGCCTGGTGGTTCTCCAGGTTTGCCTGAGCTTCATTCTGCTCGCTGGAGGGGCGCTGTTGCTCGAAAGCCTGCAGAGGATTCGAACCGCGAGCCCGGGCTTTTCAACCACCAGCGTGGTGCAAACCGGCGTCTCTGTGGTTGCCGCAGGATACGACGAGCCTCGTGCCAAAACCTTTCAGGACACACTCATTGACCGTATCACCGCGCTGCCTGGAGTGGAATCCGCAGCTTTCGCACGCGTGACGCCGCTCGGCTACGGCACATATTCTTCCACCCCAATTGCCGTGGACGGCTACCAGCCTACGCCGGAAGAACAACCTGCGGTCGACTACAACCAAGTCGGGCCCACTTACTTTGCTACCTTAGGTATTCCACTGTTCTCGGGTCGCGAATTCACGCGCTCCGATGACGAAAACGCACCCTTGGTCGCCATTGTGAATCGGACCATGGTCGAGCGGTACTGGGCCGATCAGGATCCCATCGGCCAGCGCCTCCAAATAAAGGGCGGCAGTTGGGCGCGAGTGGTCGGTGTGGCGGCCAATTCAAAGTACGAAAGCATGCGCGAGAATCCAAAGCCATTTTTCTATGTCCCACTGCGTCAGGACTTCACCAGAGGACCAGCCCTGAACATTCGCACGACTCAATCTCTGCAGAGCATTTCGGCCGCGCTGGTCCGCGAAGTACGTGCCTTGGACGCAAACCTCGCACTTTACGAGATGATCACCCTTCAGGAACAAGTGAAGCGGTCAACCTCTCCGCAACTAGTGGCGGTAACCTTAGTTTCGATTCTCGGAGGGTTGGCGCTTCTTCTAGCGGGAGTTGGCCTTTACGGAGTGATGGCTTATACCGTAGCACAAAGCACGCGCGAACTAGGTTTGCGGATGGCGCTCGGTGCCGGCGCTGCAAACCTGCTTCGTCTGGTCATTTCGCGTGGTCTGAAGTTAACGGCATTGGGGGTCGTCTCCGGAATTGTGACAGGGCTAGCCCTTACGAGATTACTGGGAAAGCTTCTATACGATGTGAGTCCACACGACCCGCTGGCATTCGGATCTGCCTTAGCCGTCATGACGATCACTGCCGTCGCAGCATGTATCTTGCCCGCTTGGCGCGTAACCCGCACCGATCCAGCCCTCGGTTGATAAGTTGCTTCAACAAACGGGCGCGGCTGGCTCCAATCGCGAGCCGAACGCTCATTTCGTGTCGACGGGCGAATGCCCGGACGAGCAGAAGATTGCCGATATTCGCGCAGGCGATAAGGAGCACAAACGCCGCCACGGCAACCATGATCTCCAGTGTCGGCAGCAGAGTGCCGGCATTATTAAACGGAGTTTGCCACAGTGGCCACAGCCGGATGCCACGGCCACGGTTCGTGGCCGGGTAGTTCGACTCCAATCGCCTAGCAATGGCCGAGATTTCTTCCTGTGCTTGCGTGCGCGTCACTCCCGGCTTAAGCGCACATAACTTTCAATCCATCGCGCGTCGCGATCCTCGAGCTTGTATCCGCCGCTCTCGAAGTTTTCCTCCATGGACGCCGGCACCCAGAATTGCATCGCCCAACCGACGAAAGTCCCGTAAAACCCGTCTGGCGTAACGCCGATGATGGTGTGCGGTACGTTATTCAAACGCTGCATCTTTCCGATGATTTGCGGATCAGCTTTGAAACGATCGCGCCACAGCTGATAACTGATGACTACGACAGGATGGGCGTTGTTGCCTATATCTTCATCCGGTTCAAAGCCACGCCCAAGAATGGGATGAACCCCGATCGCATCGAAATAATTGGCCGAGACGATGCTTCCGCGCGCGGTCTCGGCGCGGTCTCCGATGCTGAGCGTGCTGCCTGTAATCTTGCTCACAAACAATTCATCGCACAGCGTGCAGCCTCTCCTCAGATCCATGAAATCCGGCCACGAAACCAATGTCGCTTTGCTCCCGCCGCGCGCCGTCCCCGCCAGCGCAACCAGCCTCTCCTGATGAGTTACCGCTGGATACGGGCGGAATAAGATCCCTTCCACCCAACTGAACACCGCGGTATTGGCGCCGATTCCTAAGGTAAGGCACAGAATCGCCAGCGTACAGAAGCCTGGGCTGCGGCGCAGTTGCCGGAAGCCATAATGCAAGTCCTGAAAAAAGTCATCAATCACGTTACCGCCGCGAGCGTCTCGGCACTGCTGTTCGATCTGGGCTAACCCGCCCAGTGCGAGCATTGCAGAGCGCTGCGCGTCTTCGGGTGACATGCCTCGCGCTACGTTTCCCTTGATTTGCTGCTCGATGTGATCGCGAAGCTCATCTTTCATTTCCTGATCCACTTGTTTGGGATGGAAGCGTGATCGTAGGCGCACTGGCAAGCTATACAACCATTGTTCGAAGGTCATGTTCATCAGGCCTCTTTGAGCTTCACGATCGCCGAGATGGCGGCGGAGATGCGGTTCCAGTTGGCCGTTTCTGTCTCGAGTTGTTTCTGCCCGAGCCGCGTCATCGAATAAAACTTGGCGCGACGGTTGTTTTCACTTGACCTCCATTCAGCTGTAATCCAACCCCGTTGTTCGAGCTTGTGCAATGCGGGGTAGAGCGAGCCGTCGCTTACGCCCAGCACTTCGCTGGAGATCTGTTTCAGACGCTGGCTGATGGCCCAGCCATTCAGCGGCTCCAGTGCCAGTATTTTCAGGACAAGCAGGTCCAGGGTTCCTTGGACGAGGTCGGAAGGCTTGCTCACGCAATCTCCTCTCGGTTACCGAGCTAGAGTAAACCCGCATCCCTCGGTTCGCAAGGGGTAGAAAAGGTCCTAGCTGATTTTCGTATTGTCGACAGCCCAGAAGAAACTGGCCGTTCTGTGAGATTTGTCCTAATAAGCGGGATGAGTGGCGCTAGTCGGTCGCGTTCGTAGTCTCGAACGCTCGATAGCGGCCTATCCTCAGCGCCCGTTCTTTGCGGCTTTTCAGCAGCCGATAGCGCCAGGCCCATACTGTGGTGAGCAATACTACGAAAAGGCATGACTCAACAAATACTTTTTCTCCATCCAGAGGATCGACTGGGCTGCCCTTCAAATTGGGGTCCGCAAGAATACCGTGAAAGAAGAAACAAACCGCCGCCACGTAAGTGAGGTAGTGAAACAGCTTCCACCTGGGACGGCCAAGCCGAAGCCGAAAATATGATGTGAGCAGGACTAGCATGATCAGGTAGAGACTGACGGCACCTACTGTATTCTCAATCGGTTGAACCGGAGACTGCACTGGAAGAGCCACGTCCAACAGACGCCAACGGCTATTCGTTGAGAACAGCAGGATGAGTGGATGAATTAAAACTGACGCCATTAACAGGTAAGCGGTCCAGTTGTGCACCACGAAAATGTTGATTCGCCGATGAGGCCATAATCGCCATGGACTGTAGCGCACCGCGATTAGCTGGCCCAGACATATGTTTGCGGTTCCTAGAAAGACAGCGAGTAATCCGATATCCGCGGAAAGGTCGAGGGCTGTCATTTCGCTTATTCTCTTACATACTGCGCGTTAACCACACGCGGGAGTTCACTTGCTCGTCGCTTGTGTATCAAATTTGATGCCGCCGATAAATCATTGCGTAGCGTGATTTTCAAGGAAATGCGAGGCCGCTTTCGTGCATGCCAGAACAGTCTATGTTGCCTTCTAACTTCTAGCAGTGGAACTTTACCGCGGCCTGAAGCAGCCTGGGTGCTGCTGCGCCGACCACGTGTCCGAAGTTGGGATCGTTATTCACTTCGCTGTCCAGACGGCGAGCGACCCTGTAGAACTGGGCATGATTGAATGCGTTGAATACCCCCAGGCAGCCACGACCAATTATCGACGATCTCATTCATGCCGTCGCGTGGAAATGATCAATGTTAAGCGCCTCTCAAAACGTGAACTTGGCCGCGAGTTGCAGGAGCCGAGGCGCATAAGCCTGTACTATCTGGCCGAACAGAGGGCTCGAAATATCACCATTGACAGCCGACGGCCCGAAGAATTGAGAGTGATTGAAGACGTTGAACGCCTCCATCCGTAACTGCACTGATTCACGGCGTTTCGTTGCGTTTCAGACGCAGCTTCGTCGGGCTTTAGGGGGTCGTCGATAATCATGAAATCTCCACCTCTGCCCGTGAGACGATCCGGCGCGAACTGCTCAAGCAGGCCGACGTTCACACGCTGCTGCGCCTGCCTACCGGCATCTTCTACGCCCAGGGAGTGAAGGCGAACGTCCTGTTCTTCGACCGCAAGCCAGCCAGCGCCACTCCGTGGACTAAGATGCTTTGGATTTACGACTTCCGCACCAATGAGCACTTCACGCTGAAGACTAATCCGCTGAAGCGCGCAGACTTGGACGATTTCGTATCGTGCTACAACGCCGAGAATCGTCATGAGCGCAAAGAGACGGAACGGTTCAGAGCGTTCGTCTACGAAGACTTACTCAAGCGCGACAAGGTGAGGCTTGGACATCTTCTGGCTGAAGGACGAAAGCCTAGAGGACTCAGCCAATCTGCCCGATCCGGACGTGATTGCCACTGAGATCGCCGAGGATCTGCAGGCGGCCTTAGATCAGTTTGTTTTTATTGCGGGCGATCTGAAGAAGTAGCCGGGGCGGTCAAGTATTCATCACTAACAATCACTAGGAAGTGCTAAAGTTTTTTGTGGGGGTAAAGGGGGCAGCTTCAATACGCCGAAGCGGTACGTTGGGGACCAAACGACCAACGAGGATCTCCGCAGTTTTCTGTCCGAGAGAATTGCTGAGGACAATTGGATCCATCGGGCCACATTGGGTCATCACGGCGATCAAAGAAAACGGGCAGAGCCGGCGTTGAAGGAAAAATGCCCTGTCATCGAGCAAAAACTAGCCTTGTTTCAAAGCTTTGGCTTCGGATATGGTCGCCGTTAGGGATCATAGAGTTCCTGCACGGCTGGTTAAACTAGGCGAGTTATTTTCGCGGTCCTGCTCCTTGCGGCTTTTCCTCATCGGTTTTTGTTGCACAGGTGGCTATCCCCGCAACCCTTACCGGTGGCACGGGGAATCGAATGGCATTTCCCATGGTCGAAGACAGTCTCGACCAAGACGCGCCCGTCCAATGTCCGAGACTACCGAATGAGATCACATCGGGTGATGTTTCATGACTCAAGGCGACTGTAGTGACGGAGATTGCGTGGTATTGCCTCGAAGAAGAGAATGCTAATCCCTTTTACAAAAGGGGAACTCGGTATTTGGTTCCTCTTGAGCCCGATACCTTGATGCAACGGCAGAAGGACCGTGTGAAGCTTCACGACCGAGTCAGGAGCACAATCCACGGACAGGGTTAGGCGTGAGGAGCCCATCGTTTTCCTGACGCTCATGAGAGGCCCTGACTCGGGGCTTTGCGCTTGTCGCGAAACAGCGGTTTGGGAGACCGCCATACACCGCAACTCGTTGACACTAAATGTCCCTCAATAAGTGGAGCACGGGTGGAGAACAGTTTAAGTGCTGTGGAGCAGCCAATTGCTTTCTTCGTCGTGTCCTTTCTGACCCGACTGGACAATGAATTCTTGCAGTCTCATTCGCAAGGTCTTGGAGATTTATCAGGTCGCCAAGAAGCGGTCGACGAATCGATTTAGAGTCTCAATCGCGAACGATGCGGCTCAGCAAGTTTGGAAGTCAACGGCTTTCTTCTACCGACACGCCGTGTCTGTGAGGGCCAAGCCCAGTACAACTGAAAGCCAGCTGATGCCGGCGGACCACGCTCTCAGGCTGAACAGGAATAAGCGGACTTCTTCCAACCAGACCAAAGGCACTTCAGCGCCACCCAGAACAACTTGCCGAAAGAGCCCCCACTTGAGGACATCGGCGAACGTTTCGATTCCAAATTGCTGGAGTGTGCTTGCGAATCTGTAGGCCGCCTTTGCTTTGAGAAGGCCTTATCTGGTCGAAGTTCTTGTCAATTTCGGAAGACGGTCTCCGCCATTTGCTCCCAGCGATTCTCAAAGGGCTGCAAGGTTCGCAAGAATCGTTGATAGTGGGCTCCGTTGTGCTCCCTCAGCCATCTCTTTGCCAGCCGTACCGTGTGCAAAAGTCGGTGACTGTGCGCTCGGTGGATTCATACCGCACGCCAATGGAAACACCGCATCGATGGCGCACAGCGGACCGGAAGCATATTCGTATGCGGCATCGCTCGGCGCCGAGTTCAGATCGGTAGGCGTCCGCCGAATGTATGCTACGAGTCTGTCGATGTCACTCACAAATGGCAGAATCGACTGAGCCGTCGCATGACCCAATAGGAAACGGCGTGGATCACTCTCAAGTGTGCTGACCAGTTGGGGGAATGGAAGAAGCATTAGCCTTGAAAACCAACTTTGTATTAATCTGCGACAGTATCCGATCGCTGCCCACGCCCGCTATGAACCCAAAGAGAAGCGCCCTCCATTTGTCAATACTCCGATCGCCCGATAGCAGAATCGCGTGTACGACGATGCCTGCAAAAAAACCAATAAGGGGTTTCGTCCAAATCACAATTCCATTCCAGGAGACGCCCGGCTGATCGACGGCACCGGAGACACCGATTAAGAGATTCAGGAACGCTCCAATTTCGGCGGCTACTGCCGTTATCAGCAGTTGGTAAGCTTGCAGGCGAACTGGAATCCAGCTGATTCGAATTACACTACTCCCGGATACGAAGCTGGCGACAAGCCAGTAAATAAGTGGCGCTTGCAATATCACAAGTACTCCGAGGGGGACCATCAGGCTTCTGCGCGCCTTCTCGCGGGACGCTTTCAGGAACACGTCCAAGGTCGTTGTGTGCTGTATACCAGCGAGCTTCGTGGCCCGTATGGCCTCTTCCGCGCGAGTCAAATCCTCGCGTTGCAGCAGCAATGAATCGGTGCCTAGACTGGCCCATTCTGCCGCTTGACTCTCAAGATCCCCCAGATCGCGAGCTGCGGACCACTGATTGGCTTTCCATGCTTGGTTCGACTTCTGAATCACGGTTACAAGTGCATCGTTCATCAGGCTGTAGTATCCGCGGGTATCAACTTTTAGCAGTTGCACTTCCATCAAGCGCTTGAGAACGGCAGGCGGAAGACCTTCTGGCTTTACCAAAGTGCGACTACCGTTCGCTGTGTATAGCGCGTCGAACCAACCCCGAAGGGCGCCCTCCTCCACTTCTTTCGTCTTCAGAATCTCTTGGATAGCCTCGTCATAGACCACAGCCAGATTGCCCGTAGCGCGTTCCGACTGCCAAGCGAAGTTCGATTTCAAAATCGGCCGGATAAAGCGGTCATGGGTCAGCTCATACCAGCGTGACCCAGACCGGTACTCGGCGCGAATCAGATGCTGCTTCTCCAATAGGGCAACGGCTTCATTTCGGATGCCGCCAGTTTCCTCTTTGCCGCGAAACACAGTCCCTCGAGTCAGCGCTGGCGTTATCAGTTGACGTTCAAACCACGTCCGTAAATCGGCCTCGGCAACCTTCGACTCGTTCGTTGTAGTCGTCAGGGCTTGTTGATAAAAGCTTTGCAATGCATCGTCGGCACTCCCAAAACGACGCAAATGCGACATCGTAATCAAATGTTCTTTAGGCGAGATATGATCGAACAGGTTTTGACAAACAAGCTGCAACTGGACCGGTTCGACGAACTCGCCCGCAACCGCAATAGCCTGACCCCGCGGGTCTTCAACCTGGACTTTTAGAAGGTCCTCCACCAGAGCCTCGCCGACCCCTTGCTCGAATTTCACGTCGGTCGCTGCCAGTGGTCCTTTCACCGCGGCAAGAGCGGCCGGTTGACGCAAGCGCTCAAGCCGGAAGCGCGTACGAACGGCTTCTGGGAGCACCGGGGCTTCGGCGTCGAAGGCGGCGAGATATTCTTCTCGTATGGCGAACAGTGCTCTTAAATTAATATCGTCTTTGAGTGCAGCTGCAACCTGTTCGAAGAAAGCACTGCGGTCCGGCTTCCGCTCGTAAGAGAAGAAGATTTCTTCAAACTGATCGAAGATCAGAACGCGAATCATCGATTCTGCGGCTTCGTCGAGTTCTCGCGGGACGTGGGCCATCCCATCTGCGAGGGTTGCACTCAACATCCACTCCGGCACGGCCGGTGCGCCTTCAGCCGATTCTTCTTTCTGCCCGAACCAAGACGAGATGGCGCTGAAAGTATAAAGATTCGCGATACTTCCAATGTCGACATTGGGAGGCGCGGGCGATCCGACACGAGCCAAGGGCAGAACGTCAATCCGGCGGTCGTGGAGGACTTTGCGTAGACCGGCATTCAGCAAGGAGGTCTTACCTGCACCCGACTGCGCGTAGAGCAGTACTGCGGGATGTGCTGTCAAGAGGTACCCCAGCTCCGAGCTTTCTTCATCCCTGCCAAAAAATCTGTTCTGATCGTCCTGTTCAAATGGGCGTGGCCCCGGGAAAGGATTACGCGAATGAGGTACCTCAGATAGGTCCATATCGTTGCTCCCACCGCCGCGTCAGCTCCACGGCGAATGACTTAGTATCGCCCCAGTACACAGCGACATCGACCCTTCCCAGATACTTGGAGATGAACATTTCCGCCTTATCCTTATCGCCAGTTTTCGGATCGACAGGAAGCTGAACGGCAATGCTTTTCGTCTGACCCGCGAGAATGGTCACGTATTTCAAGCCGCGAAACAAGACGCGGAAGTCGATGTCCGCGAGCCGGTATCCGATGAACAGCAAGGTGCCCGCGAGCGCCGCCTGAATTACCGGTGGTAAGAAACTCTTGTCCTGGGCCATGTGAATCAGGAAATCCAAAAAATCGTCCTCGGTGAGAACCAGTGATGCAGGAACGCTCTGATGACCATGGAGATGGTACAGGATCGGCGTATCGGCAGTAGGTTCGAATGCTTTGGAAAGCTGAGATGGTGGTAACTCGAGGCCCGCATACCATTTGCAGACTTCCCGTTTAGGGTGTTTATTCGCATATTTCTCAAGTGCTTCGTACAACAGATCATCGTAGTTGGTGGTGATGTAAGTTCGGAAGGGCAACTTGGCGAGGATCGTGAGCGGTTCGCCTTTCATGCTGTAGGGCGGGGCAACCAATTTCGCCTTAAGAATATCCAAGATGCGATATTTGGGTTCGCTGCTATCGCCGTACTCCGTCGCAATAAATTGCGCGACACGGGGTAAATCCGCCCTTTCGGATGCGATAGGGTAGCCAAACTCCTCAGACCATTGGAGCGCGATTTCCCCACCGAGCGGCAGGTAACCATAATTCACTCCCGCTCCCAGGAAGGGCGTACATCTGCCCTCTCGAATCCTCCTAAGAAGAAGGTCCCAGCTTTTATCATCCATGGATTCAGGGCCGATTTTCGGGGACGAGTCTGATGAATTCAACGGCTTCTCCGAAGGCTCTGGAACGAGATTGAGTGCTGGTTCCGAATTCTAACTCTCCAAAAGTCGGATCAGCAACGCGTCTAGGGAGTGTTCTTCAGCTCCCAATCAGACTCGACAGCAGTCACTGCGATCGACATTACATGCAAATTGAAGCTGGTCAGAATCATTTTCGTACAAGCAAGGTTGTGGCGTGCGATCGAGTTAACTCAATTGATCGTCAGCTTGACTTCTTTCGTCACGATCTTACTTTGACTATCTTTGACCTGGACTGTAAATGGCACTTTAGTGATAGCCACACCTATCTGGGGAGGAGTTCCACTCAAAACCCCGTCCGCACTAAGAACCAGACCGCCGGGCAGCGGAGTAGTGACTGAGCTCCAAGTGTAGGGTGGGGTGCCGTCTTTGGCCTTAAGGGTGTAGGAGTACGCCGATCCGCGTGTCGCTGGCGGAAGCTCATCCGGGACGTCAATCGCCAAACCCAAAAGCGTGCCACCTCTTGTGTCCCGATTCGTTTTGAAGATCGTGTCGGCGACATCATTCAGCTTGCGGTAGGCGGCATCCGAAAACATTCCAACGAGGGCGGCGACGGCTACGAAGCCATAGGGGTTGACCGCTTTTACATCGACACTGGTGCCGGCCATAAAGCCTCCGCGAACAACTAAATAAAATACAAAAGCAAGGCCCGAGCCGACGAAGGGCTCGGCGCAATAAAAGGGGAACCAGTTGGGTTCCAGCTTCTTGTCTCCGGCGTAGTCGACAAACGATTTCAAGCCAGAAATGGCCGCCGAGAGCGCCCCTGCGGACAGTATGAGTAAGATCAACCGCAATTCGAGCGTAATATTTTTCTTCCCTCCGAAGACCTTCCAAACAGCGGTGACATCCGAAGCTGCCTTGATCGTGAGATGGGCGACATTCGAGGTCACCAAGTTCGCGGTATTGTCTCTCGCGGCCATGCCGCTCGGAGTGGGCGCAGCAGCCTGGGGAGCAGTTGTGACTGTGGCCGCTATCTTCCCAGGAGCGCTAAAGTCCGTGGCCCTGAGCGGCACCACAAACTCGTGGTCGCCCACCAATTGGCCATCTCGGTCGACCCCGTTGAACTTTACGGTCCTTGCCGATTGGAGCTTGGTGTCAGGCTTGAAATTGCAGCCGTAGATGACGACGTTGACATAATTGTCGCCTACCTCGACGGAATTCGGCTCGATGACGGTAATCTTTGGAGGATCTCCCGCATTGTCTGTGCACTCGGGTGGGCTGTTCCTCGTCGGTGCGGCGCTCATCGCGGAAGCGTTGTTGGCCGTGCCTCCGGTACGAGTTTGCGTGTTCTGAGATTCGGTCGCAGAATTCTCGGCTGCTTTCGCGACACTGCAAGGTTCCGACGACGGACAGTCCGGAGCCGATGCCATCCAAAGTGTGCAAGTAAAATAGCCGGAAACACAGGCAATGAACACGAGATAGACAAATACCAGCATTTTGCTCATGTTCTTCCATACCTCCTTGAGGCGTGCTATCTGGGCTGCGGATATCAGTGCCATAGCAAAACAACTCCTCGAATAGAGAACGCCAGCGCTAGTGCTTTCAGGGCTCTTCCGGCCGTCACATTGATGGCGCTACGGCCGCTCTGCGAGGGTTCCCTCCCCATCCCGGCGAGAAACGCCATCGCGGCAATTCCGCAACCCTGCAGGCTGGCAGAAGGCGCAGACAGGCGGAACGCGAGGCCCCTGACAAAGTAATAAATAACCAGCGAAAAGCATGCCCCGACAATTGCGTTCCACACCAGGCGCGCGATTTTCCAACCGGGTCCCCACGTGCCGAAACAACCACCGCACGCTCCGCCCGCGACAGCCAGTAACACTTGGGTACCCTCCCCGTGCGCACTAAACTGGCACCAAAACCACCAGGCAATTCCCGCAAGGACTGGGGCAACAATCAGGGGCAAGATCTGGGTCGTCTTCATTGTTGGGCATCCGTTCGCTCTGTGACTGCGAAGTTCTAGTAACTAAAAACGCCTGTCGACTATTACAGCGATCGCCACAGTTCAGCCAACAATGTTGAGATGTAAACGAAAAGGCGACCTTCGACCTGCAAGGGCGACGCACACAGAAACCAACCTTCCCGATCCTGTGTTCAGAGTTATCCACGTTTTCCCAGCGTCAAGCGACTTTATGTCATCGTCCCTCGTGTCAAGTCCGTAAAGCACACGTTCGTTGCCAAGGGTCAACTGCCACGGCTTTGATGTTAGAGGGCAGCAGGCTCCAAGAATCTTCACCATCTGTAGGCTTGCGATAGAGCAGATCGTTGAGAATGAGATAAACTTCTCCTTCCGGGCTTGGCACGAAAGCATTGAGACCGATCTGATTTCCCTGAAATGCCGCTCCTCCTCCCACCTGTGCCGAGATGTTAATCACAAGCACGTTACATAATGTGGCAATAGCTAAACCCATGAAGGTTGCGATTCTCTGTTCATTCCTCAGTCTCCTCAGAAGCATAAGTCGACATTCTTTGCTAACTGCTAGCGACTCGCATGAGTTGAGGTCCCATGTATGTTACGGACAGATGTAAATCTAACGATCATCATCTAATGGGCTAAAGTTCTTCGGGCCTAACCTATACTCTAAATCGCTAGACACAATAGTCTCGAAGGGAATCTCTGTCAAGGCAATGTTGTGTTAGGTTCTGTCTTAAATGACGTGGCATACCGTTATGCAACCTCGAATAGGGCAATAACCGTCCCGTCTGGATAGGCGAAGGTAAGTGCAGCAGCAAAGTTCCTTTTAAAGAAGTCGAACGTCTGTGGGTGTTCTTTGACAACTCGGTCATCACCGTACCGGATGGTAGCGGCGCGGAAAGGATCAAAGCGAATGCTAGGTACCTCGGATTCTTGATGGGCAGGCAATCGCCGCTTCCAGTTTTGTTGATTCCGTAATCCATTTATGTAGCAGCAGGGCTGCGTCTGCTGGCGAATATCTCTTCTGAAGCCATGTTCCTATTCCTCGTTAAACGCTGTGGATTGATTGAAGCAAAAAACGCTGGGCCGAATTGATGGGTTTCGAGCGCGCAAAATCATACGTGCTCTTAGCCCCTTTGGTAGAGCTAGCATTTCCGTAATCGACCAAACATGATCCGCTAAACCCGCTTCCATCGCGGGAGTGATTCTGAGACTCGAATGAACCCGGCAGAAGTTGTAATATGCGAAGTGCAGAAGCGACGGCGGCTTTCAGGTGCGAGAGCTTTTTGCTGAAATATTTCCGCGCGAGGGCAAAGGACGGCGTTCGAGTCCCTGCCCCTCGCTCAGCTCTGTCGAAGCCGGCGGCCTCAGCAGCAGAGAACTATTTCCGGCGTTCGGTAACGGTGCGCCAACCGAATCTCTACTCTTGAATTCGAATCGAAGCTCAAGCGCCTCCAACCTGCTGTTCTAGATGACGCTACTGTGCGCCCAAGCTCGCAGGACACGAACTGCCTCGTCGCAACTGCTTACCTTAGTGAAAAAGCGCAGGTCCTCTGCGGAAACCCGGAGGTTCTCGGACCAGACCGATACGATGGAAGCCCACTCAACGCCAACCAGTATCAAAGGGCGTGGACGCATTAGTCCTGACTGCATAAGGGCCCAAACGAGCGCAACCTCTGCCAGTGTGCCTGGGCCCCCGCGAAGAGCAACAAAGGCATCCGCCTTTTCGATGAGTTGTTGTTGTCTGTCGTGTAGATTGTCGACACACATGTAATCCGTGACGAAGGGATTTGGTCGGCCCCATTCGGACAGCGTGACAGCTAGGACTTTCCCGCCCACGATTGCCGCGCCGGAGATGATTGCCTCCATGAGGCCACTATACCCTCCGGTCAAGACGCTAAATCCGGCTTGCGCCAAGGCAATTCCCATAGAGTGCGCAACCTCGTACTCCTCGTCCCCCGGCTGGTATTGCGAGCCGCCAAAAACGGCTACGACTTTGACAGATGCGCACACTATGCCAATTTGAACACGAGCAAGCGAATTCCGTCTCTCAAAATCAGAGCCTTCCAATTGTGTCAGCCCATGCAAGGTATTGCCGTAGTGACTTTATGTAGACTCCCAAATGGGAGCAACACGTGGAAGTGAATGTCCAAGGTCTCACGGTAAAGCTGGGCGGAAAAGAAGTGTTGAAAGATTTGACGTTCACCGTCGCTCGTGGATCATCGACTGCTATTGTCGGAGTCTCTGGCTGCGGAAAAACAACCCTCCTCAGATGTTTGGCAGGTCTAATAGGTGCGAATTCTGGGAAGATTGCGATCGACGGAGCGCCACCAAGCGCACTTTACGGCACGGGGAAACTGACATTTCTGTTTCAGGAGGCATATCTTTGTCGGCATCTTACGGTTTGGGATAATCTCGCGCTGGTGTTTCGGGTTCAGCACAAGCCGATCTGCAAACAGCAATTAACTAAGCAAAAACCCACGGAAACCGTGCCATGCATCTGCGGTAAACATGTCTGGCAGGGATAGTACCGTTAGCGGCTTCCAAACAGCTGACAAAGCTCGTCCTACGCTGGGACAAAGCAACGATATGCTGAGCATCTGAGGGATCGTCGGGCGCTCTCCACTGGGCCTCCATCCGCCCTGCTTTCCCTCAGGATAATGAGCCACATCGGTGTAGCCCATCGCCGCAGCCAGAGCTGCGATGACACTCGAAAACATAACCGCGGGGAAGAAGAGTCTTCGTTCTTACGACGCAAGATCGAGGAACCACACGAACGCTGTCGTTTTGATCGCCGAGCTCGGAAATTGATCCAAGGAATCGAAACAGCTTTCGAATCGGCTCAAGTCTTTCGAAGACCCCAGCACGAACGCACGAACGACGAGCCCTATCGCCATCAGGAATAGGTAGCCGTTGACGAGCCATTGGGTCAGTTATCCGTTTGTGCTCGCTTCCGCCAAAAATGCTCGATTCGGGCTGGACTCTGGCGCGTCTGATTTGCTCTTGTGTCAGCGGAAACAGCAACTTGCAGTACTCAGAGGAAGGGCCCCCTAAATGCGCTAATGAAACGGAGTGAGCTTCCTTCTCCTCTTTCAGGTTCCCTGAAACTAAGTCAGCCCATCTGAAGTTCTCTCCTCTTAGCGACTACAACCTTTAGGAGGTTGCCTATGTTTGCACGCAATATCTCATTCCATCTGAAACCCAATATGCTCTCCGACTACACACGAGCCTTTGATAAGGATGTCCTTCCTCTACTTCGTAAGCAGAACGGTTTCAAGGATGAAATCATCCTGGCTGGTCCCGGCGGAGTAGACATGACTGCGATCAGTGTGTGGGAAAACAAGAACGATGCCGACACTTACAACACCAATACCTACCCGCAAGTGTTGAAGACGCTGGCAAGATTTATCGAGGGAACGCCTCAGCTTCACACCTTTGACGTTGTCAGCTCCACTTTGCACAAGCACGATCTCGTAACCGCATAGGACTCTGAGCTTTTTGACGGAAGGTCTCCTCAGATTGTGGTGCCCAAGACCACGATTTGAGGCCGTCCTTTACACTATCTTGTAGATCGCCGTGTTTAGCTGCGATAAACCCAGGAGGTTGGCGTGATTGACCCTAAAATGAATTCTCGCTCGAAGCCCGCTCATTCCGAACAACCCGAGTCCTTAATCAATGCCGCTATTACCCTTGCAGACTCCGCTGTGCAAACTCGTGCTTACGAACTCTACGAGCTTCGAGGTCGGACAGACGGCAATGCACAACAGGATTGGTACCAAGCAGAAACCGATTTGAGGACGAGCAGAAAACAAGCTTAACGATTCAACGCGACCCCGACACTCCTCATGCTTCCGTCTGCCCCACTTGATTGGACTCAGGGAGACCTTTGCGAAGGTCTGCGCTGCTTTCATTCCGGCGCTTTCTTTGAGGCCCACGAACATTGGGAATCAGTGTGGCTCGCGGTGCAAGAACCGGAAAAGACGTTCCTGCAGGGGCTGATTCAGGTCGCTGCTGCGTTCTACCATTTGCAGCGCGGTAACTGCGCAGGAACCATTTCCTTACTGCAATCCGCCCTTGGCCGACTGGACCGATATCCGGAGGTCTTTGCGGGAGTTGTGGTTGCGCCACTTCGTGTGGCCATCCGTTCATGGATCGAAGCCCTCGAAACAGCTCCGCAATCTTCGCCGCCACCAGTTCCACAGCTTCAACTCTTCAACTGACTGTCTGAGGCTCAATCTCCCGGAACAATCCCAGCTCACGCGGCTTTGCCGGCTAGCAACATTCCTTCTGCTCGATAAGTTCGATTTGACTGTCAGATATCGTTTCGAACAGTGATAACGGCCCTGTTGTTGTACCTTTGGCCGCATCACCTAGCGATTGTCCGCCACAACTATCGATCGGTTCAGTATGTCCTCGGCCTGCGTCAGAGTCAGATCATCGGATACTCGGTGGAAATCCTGATGGTTTTCCTTCTTCTGCACACTGATGCTCGTGAACAGAAGCGCTTTGCCTGTCATCTCCAAACTCAGGGTAGTCATGTCCCAATGGCCGGGGACAACTTCTGCCTGCCTGACCTCAAAGTGGCCCCCCTTGTCCAAGTGTCCCAGCAGACCGAATCCAAATTTCACCGTCTGTGTAAGATGACCATCAAACCCAGCCAGTCGCTCCTGTTTGCGGTCGATCCACATCTCGCCTTCCATATCATGAAAAACACGGGCCTCCAAGGATGGCGCGTGAAAGCTCGGGTTTGGTCTAAAGCTCAGCTTCACCAGGTTTCCCTCACCACCCGCGTAGCGGAACACAAATGCATCGGGCAGCATCTTGAACAACCGTCTCCCCTGTAGGGTCTCAGCGTCCAGAGATCGCCGCAATTTTTGTTGCGCACTTCTACTGGTCATTAACTCCCGCTCACGCTCGTCCTCTTCCATCTGTTGGTTCGGGGTAAGGGGCAGGCCGTTAACAGATAGGAGTCGACTGAGAGAACCTTCTTTGGTCTCAACAATTTCCTCAACCTGTTTCTTCCCATACTGTTCTTTTTCTAGTCGGTACATCCAGTTGGTGTGATTATCTTGGAAGTTCAGTTCGTTAGTGACTACCCGCCGCGCGAGGTCGTTGGCCGACACTGGGCCGCTGGAAACAGACTGGGGACGTGCAGGCACGCCCAGCAGGATGATAGTCAGCGTCAGGGCTACGGAACTGTGTATCAGTCTCACAGCCAATGACGGCGCCAGCGCATGGCACGTTTTGAACCAGCTATGCATCTCGTCATTCCTCCAAATGAGACAACGCGCCCACGGTCGAAGGGTTGGTGCCCAAGACGGTGGGTTTCCTCGCAGTTTCAATCATGGAACGAAGTGCGCCCAAAAAGCTGGTCAAAATCGCGCACTCTTCCTAGACTGCGCGCCCGGAGGTAAGGTCCATTCTCTCGTCGCCCTTTTTTGTCCGCGACTCTGAATCTCAGCACGAGTCAATGCTTCACAGTCTGCTCAAGCTTGGATAAGGCCGGCTGTATTTCTGAAAGTGCGGCGGTGTCTCCCTTCGCCAGATCCGCTGTGATCTGATCGCGGGTTGCCAGGGTGTTACGAAGCAAGTTGCGGAGCGCGGGATCCTCTGTGCTGCTCACGATTCGTTGAGCTTGATCGAAAAACTCTCTGGAGTACTCTCCGGCACTTCCGTAGTTCTTTTGCACGGCCTCCAGATACATCATCGTAGCGGTGTCGCGAAGCTGTGACAATTGTTCGCCAGACTGACAGTCTCCTAATTGTTTTGTCGAGGCAGAAAGTCCCTGCTGTGCCCGCTGCACTCTCGTATACTGCAGAATGAGACCGGCGAGAAATCCAGCAATCAATAACACAAACCAGAGGACGAGTTTATGCCGCATTGATCTTTACCTCCACGCCTCCTCAATATCAGCCAATTCACGCCATACGAGCATTCAGATCCGCGCTCTTCGTATCTGCCTGCTGTGGCTAAATCTTACAGTTGAGGAACTCGCTTCACGCGCAGACGCACGAGCCATCAACCAACAGAATCACAATAATTGTTCCAACCACACCCATACCTAACATAGTCCTTCCCTAGCGGACACATAGGGCATCGAGGTTACCCTGCAGATATAATAGGACTGGATTTCGGCTGTTGTCTGATCAAAACTAGACACTAAACAGGTTGAGTTTACGCCGTATTGGTAAAAAGGGTTAGCGCCCTACAGGAGCCTTTTCCGGACGGGAGCGCAAGTAGGGAATCGCCCCTGGTTAGGATCGTCAATGATCTCGAAGTCGCGATAAGAAACCTTAGTCTCACGCCAGAAGCGGTCAACTCCACAGGCCTTCTCGGATGGAAATTTACTCATGTCATGAGTAACGATATCCTGAAAGACGACCATGCCTCCACTGCGCACAGCGGAGTGCAACGCCCAATAATTCCTGCCTGAATTGTTTACCGTAGTTTCAAGTAGAGTTGTTCAAATCCACTTAAGCTGAGAAACCTCGAATTGCGTGATGTCTCTTACCTCGAAAGCGCCGAATCCATTGACGCTACGTCTGGAAGTTTGCGGTCGCTGATTTCTTAACAGCCACGGCTTCTCCGGACTGCAGTTTGATGCCAGGATGATCACTGAGACGGATCGGCGCTCTGCTGCGAACAGGTACAGGTTTACGGACGGAATCTAACTGGCACCGAAAACTCTCCTGGTCGGTTGTCGCTCGCAAACCAAACCTCGCCTCTACCGGTAGCGCATTCGTCGTCTTGAAATCTGAAATGCAATTCGTAGTCTTCTTTATCGTTTCCTCGCAGGCTAATTCGATCCGATCTGTCCTTGGTATTGGATTTCAGGTGGAAGGAAATACTTTGAACAGGCCATTCCTCGCCCGCCATCAGGAGCCGGAGGGGTGTGATCTTCATAGGCAACTGAGTGCGATTCACGACGGTCACAAGACCCCACACATACATGAACGGCCCTTGTGACGAATGCTAACTTCCGGTGACCAGTATCGGGCCGGGCGTTCCGTCGAAGTTGAAAAATAGCGGGGCAGCCTGTTCCTTTAGGCGTTGCCCCGTTTCCCTCTCGTCGTCTTTGCGTTTTTGTTCAGCCTTGTCGTCGGCACGTGCGGCTTGCTCGTCTTTGCGCCACTTAAGTTGAAGCAGGTTGAAGAGAAGGCTGACAAGAAATGCCAGACCAGTGATGACAAACCCTATCGTAGCCATGTCGCTCTCCTAACGTATGGCCGCACAGCCGCGTATGGAACGTCAGCTCTACGCCGCCTTCTTCCCCGCCTTTAGCTTCGCCCATCGCGCCCGTTGGAACGCGGCGATCTTCTTGCGTGAAGCTGCTGACATGGTGCGCTTTTCGGGTGCGGAAGAAGCCGTTTTCGTTGCTCCTTCTACTGCCTGCCCTCCGTTCTTAGCCTTCGCCCATCTCGCTTTTTGTGCCAGCGCCATCTTCCGTCGTGAAGCTGCCGAAATTACTCTGACTGGTTGTGTTGCTTTGTGAGACGTGCCGTTAGACGTTGCAGCGCTAGACGTCCCACTGCCGTTCAACGATTCCATTACTGAAATTGCTCGATCCAACTTCTCAACTTGTGACTGCGCTCTAGAACGTTCCGCACGAAGTTCTTGAAGTGCATTGGTTAGCCCTGACATGGTTGCCCCCTTGGTTATATAACAACGAATTTGATTGTATCGCGCTGACAAGGAGCGCCGGGAGTACGAAGGCATCAGGAGTGCGGGATCAGTACCATCTTCTATAGGTGGGGCGACCGAAACCAATGGTTCCTGCCACGGTGAGCGCCATCGCCGATGCGATCCGCTGGGCAGAGCGGACATGGAGGAGATTGACCGACGGTGTCCAACGCGGGCAAACCCAGCAAAGAGTTCGAAGAAATTCCAGCTCTGGCGATCTCGCGAAGGAACTGGTGGGAGGAACAGTCAAAGGGAGTGCTGGAGAACCTGCTCCTAGAAGAGGTCGATCGTGAGGGTTCGGCTTATCAGGTCCAGCACGCTTGGATCTTCATCATGGCCCGGAGAACAAATCTCCAACTAGAGGCCGGATACATTTGCGCAGACTGTACTTCGTCCAACAATCTCTCCTTGCAGTCGGGCGGCGTGACCATACATTCTAGGAAGTTGGCTCTCTCCGACGACACCAACAAACTGACAAACTAGCGATGTATCCAATTCTTAACCAAGAGTTCTTAACCGAGAGGGGAAGTCAGGAAGCATGAGCAAAAATCTTTGAAAATATTCCCGTTTATTTGCCTCTTGGAGCATTCGCTGCGGATAGATTTTTCGCTTTCAGACTGCGCAGTAGGCAGGCAGTCACCCGCGAACCCCATCAGGCTGCCTGGGGACCTCGCAACGCGACCCTTTGTGCCAAAGAATCGCCTTGCATTCGCCGTTCACGTACGAATAGATGGCGAATCAAAACCGGACTGATTGCCCAGTTCGGATGCCGGGTTTCGGGTGAAATTCTCTGGCAGGGTTTCGCTATCTGCAACTTGCGGACACGTCGAGCTTTAGCGCGACAAAACCGTACCGAGAGTTCGAATCTCTCTTCCTCCGCCATGCAGTCTCAACTGCAAAGGTTTTTCGCTCGCTCTGCGCTGAAATACGCGAATAATGCCCGTATTTCGCGATTATTCACAGGCAAACCGGACTTCAGAGAACGGACTGCTCGTCGGCAAAGCGGTGACCGTCCCGCCTTTTCTCCAGAGGGCATATGCGCAAGTCCGGTTTCAATAAGTGCCTCAGGCGAATGCAATGCGATCACAAGCCGAAGATTCGGCCGCAGCGAGTTGACTTTTGCCAGCACCTTAGAAGTGGACAATGCAAACACCCGTTGAGATCCGGTATTTGATCGCTGTGGTATTTCTTGCAGAAGACTTGCAAACACCGGCTGCATCAATGGAGTCTGCTCGGGTTCAGTTTCTGTTCTGATCGGGAATGGAGACGGCACTTTCGCCAAATTGGCCTCCGCAACAGTGCAGAATGGTATCAACGCTCTGACTACCGGAGACGTCGGCAACCTTTACCCCAAAGGCAAAGGGCAGCCGGAGCGCGGCAATTTCAATAACAGATGATGCCAGCGGAAGCCCTCAGCAGGTGACGCTGACAGGTAAGGGGAAATAACGTCACCATCTGCTTTTGTTGGCTTTAAGGCGAGCACAACTTGGGAATCAAGCAGAACGAGGGCTGAAGCCGGATATTGGCTTTCAGCCTTCTTGCGTGAGGGAAGGTTGCGGCGATCGGTTACAAATACCTTCGACGGTGACGATTGCCCTGTTGGAGCTCTGGCACTTGACATTCACGAAATTGCGGTTAACCTTGGCAACTCAAGCCCCCGTTCACTTTCCCGGTTCGATTGCCGAGGAATTTTGCCCATGCGACCAGTAACAACCGGCGTCAAACCGGACAGCTATAACGATGCGACCAATCCCGCCGATCTTCCTGCGATGGCGCAAGCCGCTCTTCCCGATGCTCTCCGTTTGAAGCATTTCAACGACAGATTCCTGGCGGTTCAGCGTCTGCTCGCCAAGAGAAAAGTGAGGGCAGTCGCAACACCCGCGCGCCCTGCAATCGCCTTGAACGATGCGGGGTTGAATACGGCGCGCGAGGAATTGATCGACGCCAAGAATGAACTCGCACGGCTGGCTCGATTCGATCCAACTACCGAACCTCCAACTCAAAACCTGATTGACGCGATTCCAGTTGCTGAGCGGCCAGCAGTCCAGAATAAGACTCGCGACTGCCTGAACCGGACTGGACAGATCAGGAAGATCTACGGGCAGCTCACATCCGATGCACAGACCGCCATTCGGAATGTGTATCCGAATGCGCGGCGCGCCATGATCGACAGGATCGGGCAGTATTGTTCCTATTGCGAATTGCCGATCGTGGCGAATCTGGCGATCGAACACATAGTGCCGAAGACTTCGTTTCCACTTCTCGCGACACGCTGGTCAAATTTCCTGCTGGCATGCGCCGCCTGCAATTCGAAAAAGGGCAGCTTACCGGAGTACGTTGACGGGCCGGCGGATGAGACTCCGGACCAGGGAGCTACCCGGATGAGGGCCACTTTTCGGGCCCCCTCCGACGCAGACTACCAGGTACAAAACTCCGGGCGAAATACCTTCATGGGTCGCTTCAACCAGGAGTTCATGTATGAATTGCGCTACCTGAATCGAGTAGAGGGCGAAGTCTTGGGAATGTACGGGCTGCCGACGGCCGAAGTCTTCCCGGAATTCCTTGAGGGCCGCGCTCAATTTGCACCAAGTCCTTCCGGCACCATCATTCTGACCAGCCAACTGGAGCCCATCCAGGGTCCCGCGCCAAACGGTCTGGAAACATTCCTGAGCGGGCAGCCGGCCGCTATTTGGGCAGCGGACTTCCCGCCAGAAATGCGGGTCGCCCGTGAAGCGGGGGGATTTGGCCGCTATATCCGGGTCGGCGATCCGGTCGCCGTGAATGACGGGCATACTTTCGCATTCGAGCACAGGGTGGAGTACGTCGTAGACATCAGCCAACATCCAGCCACAATCACTCGCAACGGTGACCCTCCCACACAGGTTTCCGATCTTAAAGTACCCAGCACGATTCGCAAGTGGGTAGCGGCGCAAACCATGTCGCTCGGTTGGGTGCAGTGGCTTGGACACGAAACGATCCCCATCATTTCCGTTGAAACGGACCCGAACTCCGGGGTAGTTCCGACACGCTTCCTATTCACACTCACCACTCCCTGCAAGGCGCACATCTCCAACGACGGCTTGCTCTCGCTCTCCTGGGTATGGACGGGACCGGTGGAGCTACATCTGCTGCCAAACTCCGCGGAAGATGGAGGTTCCCGCCAACAGGCAACGATCGACATGCTCGACTTGAACGGGGAGCGAAACACCAGGTCATTCGACCGCACGGCTCGAATCTTCGACCGGCGCGTCCACCGCAGGACGTTTGCGATGTTCGCGGCCCTGCACGCAATCAAGAACATTGGGGACGCGGTACGTGGCGGATGCACAGCCGACGAGGTAGAAATGTTGATTGGAACCATCACCGATCTGGCTCGCGGCACTGGGTGCCTGACTATGTGGCATTGGATCGTAAGCTCGGTACTGGCGGGTAACGACAACCGGGACCCGCGAAACGCGCTCATCGCCGCGCTGACTCAGGCGGTTCAGACAAACTAGGGGGAAAGCACAAGGATGCGGCCTGTCTACCGAAACGCGGCCGGAGTTCTACTCGCCGATGAATTCGCGATCAAGAAACGTCGCCTACGACTACCACGTTTTCGGCGAGGCGCTGCTGCGGAATATTGGCGAGTACTGCTCTTATTGCGAGGCGGCCCTGTGCGGCAACGCGGCCGTCGAGCACATTGTCAGCAAGTCAACCCAGCCGCAGATGGAAAACAGTTGGGTGAACTTTCTGCTGGCCTGCGTCAACTGCAATTCGGCCAAGGGATCGAAGGTGGGCGCTGCAACAGAGCTTGCAAACTATATCTTCCCTTGCGACTGCCGGGTCGATCCCGCTGACGCTTCTGTCGATTCCTATTCCGCATATACCTACAGCCTGGAAAACGGACATGCCGTGGTGAATGTAGATACGGCACGCTCGCCCGAGATTCAAGCGCGCGCGCGCAACACCTTGCGACTGGTGGGGCTTGACCAGCCGTATGCGGACACCGGGACAGCCAGTAACCGGCGCATCGAGAATCGGACGCTGGCGTGGAATACAGCGCACCAGTTGGCAACGCTCCTGTCCCCGGTGTGTGGGCCCAATGGCATTCTCGACAGTCTGGCGGTCAGTCTACTCAAGCAACAGATCATGGGCACAGCGCTCAGTTTGGGCTTCTGGTCGGTCTGGATAACATTGTTCAGGGACATGCTGACGAGCCAGAATGTCCCGGAACGACCAAGGGAGTTATTGTTGGATGAGTTATTCTCGCGTCCTTTAGCCGGAACAAACTACGGTCCGTCCAAACCCGCCATCCCGGATGGCTACAGCGGCCTTCCGGTCTAGTCAAGCACCCTTACCGACGCGCAACCCGGAGACAGAAAGGCAAGTCCCATGGAGGTAGCGAAGCTTTCCGACTTACTAGGTCCGGCCAAAGGCGGGACAGGCTTCAACCAGACCAGCCTTGTCAGCGTGCCCACATCCACGGTAAAAGCGCAGATCTTCGGCACGGAAGGCACGGTCACGCTGGTGGGCTCGGGAACAGCCGCGCAGAGCGCTGTAAGCGCAACCAGCGGCGCGATGACGCTGGCTCAGATGGCGACACTAGGATGGATCGATCCGGCCATCGTCCGCCGCCTGCCGGCGATTTCGTTCTCCCATGTCGAATTCGGCATCGACGCGGCAACTCGCATTGCAACCATCACCGCGCCGTGGCCGACTGCGCCTGCTCCCATTCCCTGGCTTCTGCCTTTCGCCACCCTCACCTTAGTATTGCGCGTGCTGGTCAGCGGCACAGGGAAACAAGCTCCACTCTCAGCCGTGGTGAATGCCATGCTTGGAGCAGGCGGAGCCAACGCCGCAGTCGATCTCTCATTCCCCACCGATCACTCGCCGTGGACCCTCACTCTGGCCGAGGGCGCGGCCCCACAGCTCAGCGATCTCGCCGCAGCGTTGCAGCAGCTCACAGGGTTTCCCGCAGGATCACTGCTTCCGCCGGGCCTGCCCGGAGGCTTCGCAATCACCCGCCTCGATAGCGCTTTCGACAGCGCGCATCTCTATTCAACCACTCTCACCATAGGTTCTACGCAACCATGGACCATTGTCGGTCCCCTGGTGCTACAGAGTCTCGCCTTGCAGCTTTCGACGTCGCTCGCGTTTGACGAGTCTGGCGCCTCTACTATCTGGCTGTCCGGCATGGTGACCGGAACCGTCACCCTTTTCAATGCGAAGATCACCGTCACCGCGCCGCTCGACAAAACCGGACGACTTGAGATCGTCTGCTACCCCAGCCTCATCCTCCCCGGGATCGGCCAGCTCGCAGCAGATCTCGCTGGGCTTCTGGGCGTCTCCAGTTTAGGCGACTACTTCCCGCGCGAGTTGATGACGCTCGGAAGCATCCAGGTCGACCGGCTTACCTTTTCTCTGAATCTCAAGGCTTCCACGGCGTCTGCAAAGCTCACCGACGTCTCCGTCCAGCTATCGCTGCCAGATGACGTTGACTGGAAGATTCCCTATCTCTCGGGATTGACCCTTGAAGAACTGCGGCTCTCCATTGACAGCCGGCAGCCGCTGCTTTCAACCCGTCAGACTGGTGGTCGCGCGGAGCTGCTTGCCACAATCGGCGAGGCGCAGGTTGTCATCTCAATCGAACGTCCGCAGGCCGAGAGCATCTGTTCGCTCTCATTGCAGTCGCCCACCACACTGCGACTCGCCGACCTGCTCACGCTGATCAACTTGGATGGCGCAGCATTCAATGCAATGATCCCCGCGCGCCTTTCCATCGTGAGCGATCTGGGACTCTCGACGCTGGATGCCGTCTACGATCTCGATGCCGCGCTGCTTTCCGAGATTGGATTTACGATCGAACTGTCGGACACATGGAAGATCATTCCGGGCAAGCTGGAAATTCCGGCGCTCAGCTTGTCGCTCGACGTTGTGCGCTACCCGTCGGAGAACGGGGTAACACCTGCCAGCCAGGTCCTGGCCACAGCCTCAGCCGAAATCGAGATCGGCGGCGCAGGCTTCTTGTTGCTCGCGACCAATGACCAGTCCAACTCCACCTGGCGTCTTGTCATGGAGCTGCGCAAGAACTCGGCGATTAACTTGACAGATCTTCTTGGATCGCTGCTTCCCGGCGCCAGGCTCTCCGACATTTTTCCCGCGTTCAGCATCAACGCCGCCCATGTGGAACTCATTCCATCCACTCTCGAAATCCACTCCACTCTGCAGACCTCAGTCCAGTGGAAGCCCACATTCGCCGGCCAGCAGGGAAGCGTCGCGAACATAGCCCTGGCCCTCGACGTGGAAGCGCAGAAAAAGGACAACACGCGCCCGTGGAAGTTTTCGGTTGCCGGCGCGTTGAGCATGCCGTCTCTTCCCGTTTTTTCCGTGGCGTGCGTGACCGGCAGCAGTTCCACGGAAACCGTGCTGCTCGGCACCGTTGCCGCTCCGTCGCAGCTCGAACTCGGCAGCGTCACCGGCAAGTTCACCGGCGGCGCGAACTGGAAGGGCGTGAAGCTTCCGCCCGGCTTTGTCCCACCGGAATTGGCGCAGGCTGGCATCTATCTCAACCTCACCACATCGACGCTTATGCTTTTCGGCCGCACCTCCTTCGGCAATGCCGGATTGTTCATCCGCAACACCGCTACAGCGCCTGCCGCCTATGACTACGCCTTCGTCGTGAACATCGAGAAAGGATTCAAGTTCGAAAACATCGCAACGGGGCTCAAGGCGCTGGATGGTTTCATCAGCATCCAGCAGGCCAGCATCGCTATCAGTTCCTTCACCTCCACCGACTCGGTGGCCAATCCCTACGCAGTGTTAGCGACGCTCACCGCCGCGGGAGAGAAGCTCGCGCCAGCACTGCCTCCGGCAACGAGCACGCGGCCGGGATTGAACGTGGACGGCACCCTGCAATTCACCGGCGCCGGTATTTGGGAGAATCTCAAATGGCTCATCGAGGCGCGCGCTTCGGCGGCCATCTACGTGCACGCGACGGTCGACCCGCAGACTCCTGCCAACACGGTGTTCCAAGCTGCGCTTGGCGGCTTCGTAATCCTGCAGACGCTCACCTTCGACAAAGTCGCTGTCACGTATGCGCCGAACGCTGCAACCCAGCTGGTCATGGATTGCTCCGGATCGGTGTCCGTGCCCAGCTACGCCAGTGACACGCAGGAGCACGACGCACTGTTCAAATTCACGGGCAACCTCACCGTCACGCAGACTGGCGCGGTTGCCAACTTCAACGTGGCCGCGGGTGCGACGCTCAGCCGCCCGCTGGGCATCCCCAGCATCGTGATGCACGGCCTTTCCATGCGGGCCGAATGGGCGTTCACCGGCAACTCCCGTTCGCTCATGCTCTATGAATTGCAGGGCAAGTTCACGCTACTCGACGTGGCAGATCTCACCGCCGGCGTTCTTTTCCTCAGCAACCAGCCCCGCGTCGTCAAGCTGACCCTGAACAAGCCGGTGAGCCTCCGCGACGTGCTCTCCACCATCGGTGTGGTTGCCCTCTGCGATTCGCCATTGGTTCCCAAGCTCACCTTCAAAACCGGCGAGCTGTACTACGCCAAAACTGCCGTGACGGCGCCGAAGTACGACCAGGGTTTTCATCTGGCGGCAGACGCCGACATATTCTCTGCGACCTTTCACGTAACCGCGGACCTGACGGACAAGAAAGGAATGGCTGGAACTGCACTCGCTTCCGCGCCCGTTGAAGTCCTCTTCGTGACTCTCACCGGCCCGGAAGGCACCGGTGGCCCGGGACTTTCCATCACTGTTAATGACACTTCCAAATCGGTCGCTCTGGTTTTTGGATTCGATATCTTCGGCCTGCACTTTCGCCGCGGTAGCCTCCGGTACACCGCAGCCACATCAACTACTCCCGAGCGCTACACCGGCGAGCTAACCCTGCAAGTCAACACACCGCTTGGAAACAACTTTACCGTCGAAGCCGAGTGGAACCAAACCGACGGCTTCAAAATCACCAAATGGCCCATCATTCCGCAGATTCCCAACATCAATCCGACGAAGCTCCTCGAAGCGGCTAAGAGCGGAAATGCCTGCGACGCATTGGGCTCGCTCGGGCTCGGACCGGACATCATTAAGGGCGAGCTGAAAACCAGCATGAGGGTATCTGCGCCTGCAGGATCAACTCCTTCTTCGCAAAAGAGCAAACCCGCGGCCATTGTCAGCGTTGACTTCACCTACATCATCTCGATTGCGATCCCTGGAACGTCCGCCGTTGCGCTCAATGCGAACGCCAAGCCTCTCACCGCATCCTTCACCATCGAATCGCCCGCAAGCGCGTCTTTCGGTGCCCTCGCCGGCATGATCGTCAATGCCATCGGCAGCGCGATCGCCGGCGTCTTTAGCGCCATCGTCGACGACCCTGCTGCCATGGGCAGGCTCATCGCAGCCGTCACCGTGCAGAAGCTTACGAATCAGGCCATCTCCTCCCTGATCTGCCGCAACATCGAAAAAGACGCGCTCGAAACCGAGCTCAAGAACCGCACAAACCCCAACCCTGATGAACCAAACGATGGCGACAAAAACGTTAAGAAGGAAGAAGACGGTGTCCGCGACGCCGACAGCGCCAATGGCGCAGCAGCCGCGGCAGCCGCGGCAGACGGTGTCATGGTTGCCGGCGGAATTGCGATTGGATTTTTCGCCAGCCTGCTGAGCGCGCTGCTAAGCGTCTTTGGCATCGAGACCGACGAATCGAGAAAAGCACGCGAACGCAGAGACTACGCCCAGGAGTTGCAAAACCGGGCGCGCGACACCGTGAAGAAAAAACTCGTGGTGACCGGCGGGACGATAACCTACAACGGCGGCGGGAGGCTGAGAGTCAGTTGGAACCCGGTGAAGGACGCAGGCTTCTACACAGCGAGCATTATCGTGAGCGACCCAGGCGGCGCCAATGCGAAGACGATTGCGGTCACGCCTCCGGTGGGTTTTGCCCGGCAGACAGCGTACGACATTCAGGACTCGGCCATCAGCCCAGGCCGCCACATCGTTCTCTCTGTACAGGCCAGCATCCAGACCCAGAACCGCTACGATGGCGATCCCGTTTCGTTCGCCTCCGATATTGCCGACTTCGGCCCGCATCAGTTGGCGGTCGAGCAGCAGGGATCAACCCTGGTTGCTCTCTGGCGTGCTGGCCTGCAACGTCCCGACTCCTATGACATTCGCGTAACGGCCGACAAAGGTCCATCGATTACCCAGCCAACCTTTACTCAGTACGGTACGGGGTTCCGTGCCGTAATTCCCGCAGCCTTACTTCATGCAGGAACAACATATACCGTCACGATCCAAGCGAAAAAGGCAGGCGCGGCGACCGATCCCGTCGTTGCAACTCCCATCCTGTATTTGGCGCTTAGTGCTCCCACTGGTTTCGTGGCGCAGCACGCCTCCGGCACCACATCCATCGTTGCAGCGTGGTCTCAACCCAGCACTTCCCCCGGAGTCGTCGTTCAGGTCTACAAAACCGATCATTCCAATCTCATCCTTTCCCAACCTGTCTCTTCCGGGACCTCGGTCACACTCACCAACCCATCCTTCGTTAAGCCCGCTCAAATGCTGGTTCGCGCCGGATCGCGGGGCACGGCAGGAGGGCAAATCGTCTGGGGAGAGTTCGTCACTATCGTCCTCCACGATCTGGCCAAGCCCGTCGTCAGTGCAGTCACATGCTCTGAAAGCGAGCTCAAGCTGCGATGGAATGCGGTACCGGAGGCCTCATCGTATGAGGTAAAGGCAAGCTCGAGCCCGCTGATCACTCAACCCATCTTCACCGTCCTCCTTGCGCCGCCCGCGGGATCCTCTGATCCCGCCAGCAACTACCCCTGCGGTAGTTGTCCTCTCACAGCCTTCGAGCCAGGTGCGACTGTAACTGTGCAAGTGCGAGCCATCGCCGACGGCTCTCTCGGTCCATGGAGCGACCTAACCGCCGTCGCGCAGGCTCACATCCCGGACTTCGCTCCTACCAACTGCGTCATTGAGCAGGTCAATGACACTCTATACGTTTCCTGGCAGGCCGCCGACAGCGGCAGCTACACCTACAGCGTCCGGTTGGAGGACGCCCACAGCCAACCACTTTCCACCGGCGCGCAGATCACCATCGACCAGGCAAAGAGGACTGCTGTGCTGCAAGGGCCGGCGCTGACGAATGGCGCTACATTCCGCGCTGGTATCCAGGCGCAGCAGTTGAATCGGCACTCTGCCTGGGTTTCAACGCCGCCCATAACTATGAGCGCCGCAAACACTGCGCTCCAGTTCGCGCAACGCCAGAAGGCTGCCGGTCTCACTTGTCAGCAAGCGGCACCGGCCCTCATCAAGGCTTTCCCTTCGCAGAGTGCGGCCGACCTCGCCACGCTGTTTCTGAAAGTGTTTCCGGAGACCACCGGCACAGCCCTGCTGTTGCTCTGGGCACTCGAACTCGCCGGAATCAAAAGCAACGATCCCGCAATCCAAACCCCTGGCCTCTTTCCGCAGGCTAACCAAGACACATGGACGCGCGCGCTCAAAACTGTCTATCCGCAAGCGGCCACATCCAGCGCCGCAAAAGCTTTGGCTGCCGCTGGGACAAATCCGATCACCGCCGCAAACCGTCTCAGGACCGTTCAGGCCGGTCTGACTCCGACTCAGATGGGATGGTTGTTGTTGGCCTATCCGCCACTTTCCGATGGCTCAACGTTATCGCTTGTCCACTCTCTGACAGCGTGCTTCGACATGAACGGCGCCGCACAGGCGGCGCGCGATCTCTTTCCTCTTCTTGCTATTAACGACCTCGCCTACTTGCTACAGACTGTGGTTGGGTTCCCGACAAGGGGCGCGGGTGCGCCTCAAACAATTGTCACCGACGCCACGCAAGTTGCCAAGGCGCTTTTCTTTGCGGGATTCACATTGGCCCAGATCGCGCCAGCCCTGGTCACCGCACGGGTTTATTCCAGCCTCAGCGCAGTGCAACTGGGACAAACACTCGGCGCCAATGGACTGGGCGGCCTCATGCGCCGTCTTGCCATGCGAGCTCTGCTCGAATCCACCGGGAGATACCAGTGGCTTACCGTGCAGACGGCGCTGAACCAGTTGGCGCTTCAGGAAGGCAGCCTGATCGGCCAATGGTTCCTGCAGGAGAGCTCCAGCGCTATCGCAAAAGATGTCATCGACAACCATGACGGCAAGCTGATGGAAGGCGCGGTTTTCGCGGATGCGCCCCATCCAGTCATTCCGACAAAGAACAAGGCGCTCCACATCCTTCACCTCGACCGCTGCCGCGTATCGTTCGGCAGTTTCGTCGCCGATTTTGGCACCGCGGATTTTTCGCTCGCCTTGCGCATGATGACTGTCGAGCGCAAGCTTACCTTCAACGTGATCGGCAATCGTCTTGATCTACCCGCCATTCCCGGAGGCCAACCGGACCGCCGCAGCACCGATGCATACGTCAGCCTGCGGTTGAACGACCCGAACGGTGGCGAGGGCAAACTGTTCTTCGAAGTGAGCCAGCCCGGCACCCACTATGGCGCTCTTGCCGGCAGCGCCGACGTCGCGGATGGCAAATGGCACGAAGTAGTTGCCGTGCGCCGCGGAACAACGCTGATGTTGAAAGTTGACGGTGTCTCTGCAGGTACAGCGTCGACAACCGCTACTGGAGGCCAGTCTGGTCCAGCAAATATTTTGACCGATGTACCACTGCAGCTCGGGGGCGGATTAGTGGACCGGCCCGGCAACCTCGCCGGCGATGCTTATTATCAGGACCTCATGATATTTGTTGCCGGACCCAGCGGACTGCCTGCCAAGTACGGCGGAGGATGAAGCGGACTGGATCCTTCAGTTATCCCCCAAGCTCGAGGAGTCTTGGCTCAGGTCGGCTTGGCCGAGCGAGCCAATGACTGGCCAGCAAACCTATCGGGTGGACAGCGGCAAAGGGTTGCGCTGGCTCGCGCCCTCGTCCACGACCCCAACCTGCTGCTTCTGGATGAACCTCTGGGTTCATTGGACGCGCTCACACGCATCGAGATGCAACGCCTGATCGAAGACGTCTGGCGGAGCCGCGGTTTCACGGCTCTACTGGTGACTCATGACGTTGCCGAAGCCATCACTCTGGCGGACCGCGTTATTTTGATTGAGGATGGCCGCGTGGCTCTGGACGAAGCGGTGCGCCTGCCTCGTCCGCGCACGCGTGGCAGCGCACGTTTTGCGGCACTCGAGGAACGTATCCTTGCACCGACATATTGGAGATGGATGATCGTGCCTCCCGAGGATCGTTTTCCACGTTTTTTAGTAGTCGCTAGATAAAGAGATTGAGTTGACGCTACTGTGGTTCGCGCTTCCGCGGCTTGCCCAGCGCGAGCAGGAAAATGGCACTCTTGTCCTTTGCGTGCGGTGAAAAGAAGCTGATCACATCATCGTCGAAGAAGGTCAGCCCAGTCGCACCTAGGTGCTGGGCATATGCGGCCAGGTAGACCTTGCCCCCAATGGCGCCCGCCTCGAGCTGGACCGCCCGGTACCCGCGGTTCCCATATCGCTCCAGAATGGGTTTCAAATCAGCGAGAAAGAAGATGTCCACGCAGGCATCCGCCGGCAGTTCCTGCTCCAGACCAAGGTGATGGGCCTCGGCGCGCAGCTCTCCCTCTCTCAAAAGCTCTAGGATGTTCTGATCACGCCGGAAGAAATAAGCACCCGGCTTGAGCCCCTGCACCGAATGCACGATCAGGTAAAGGTCGTTGAGCTGCTCGCCGGGAGGCTTAAGGAAGTCAGCCTGAAGACCTCGCGTGGTGCAGTCGATAATGGTAGAAAGTTGTGCCAGTGTCATGGATGCCGTCTTCTCGAACGCTCGGGTGGAACCGCGGCGCAAGATCACCTGCTCGATCGTGTCCTTCGGCTGTTCTTCATCCGGCGGGGGTTGCAGTCGCAAGCCCCCGCCTGCCGCAGCGCAAGGCGGAACGACCGGTTGCTTCCCGCGCCATTGAGCTACTTCCTGCACGGACGCAAGCGAAGACGCATCGTGCATCTCAAGCATGGATGGATATTCGATCTCGCGCTGCGAGAGTGGGATCGTTTCCAAGCCGAGTGCATGAGTTTCACTGGGCGTTGGGAGCGAACTGTCCGATCTGTGCCCGATCGGTACGAGGCACAAGGAAACCTCGTGCCGGGTATCGAGATCGAGTACGCGATTCACATCTGCGTCCACGAACCCGAGCACGATCTTGGCGGCCAGTCCCGAAGCCGCGGAAACCGCCAGCATATTCGCCAACAGGGTGCCATTGTCCCAACCAAAATGGCGATAGGTGCGTGTCTGATACTTCCAGGCGTTCCGCCAGTATGTTCCGGTGCAAATGATGGTAACGGGCGCCCCAACCACTGCCGGTTCCAGCGCCGTCGCCTGAGCAAGGTTTCCCCGAAAATCACCTCTTCGCAGAAGCCGTAGCGACACGTCGGCCGGATTGAAGTGGTAGACGCCGGCATCAAGGCCTGCGAGATCGGCAGTCACGATATACAACTCGATCTCGTACAAGGCTCCAGTACAGGCTGCGGCGCGAAAGTAGATTTCTCCGCCTGGAGGTCTGCGCTGTTTGGTAATCCCCGCTGAGAAATAGAGGATGCGCGCCAGATCTCGGAGGTCAGGTACCGAATCTGCCCGCGAAGAGGACAACGCATCTGAGATCGCGGAGAGCGCGGCCACGCCCGTTTGCGACACGTCTCGCGGTAGCGGAAGCCGCTCTAGCTTGGGATAGATTTTGAAGGGCTGGGGCCGATTTGCCCAGTCCAGGAAGTGAGGATTGTTACGAATACTCCAGTAGGAGTGTTTCGTACCATCGTGATATTTCCAGGCCGCCTGGATATCGTGGTTGTTCATCGATTCCTACGTCAGACTAACACCTGCGGTGGACCAGTGGCGCAACGAGCCTGCTGACTGCGGATTGTGCCTGGATGAAGGACCGGGAAGGACCAACCGGAAGTTATTCCGGGCCAGAAGTCGGCTTCGAGGACATCGCCATTGATGTCCTCCAAGCCCGTTTATGGACAGTTTCCGGTTGGCCGACCATCCGCTCAGAATCACGACGGCTGGGTGGAATCGGGCCGCCGTGACGTCTTCTGTTCTAGGGCGGGGCCAGCGGACGAGTAGGCGGCGCCCGCGCACCAGAGCCCCCTTCAGCGAACTCGTCGAGCACGTTTCTCCGGTATAGACTCGGGTGATGCGAAACCTTAGAGACAGGTTCGTCGCCGAGTTTTCCTTCATTGTGGGCGTGCTGGCTGTGCTCGGCGTAGGCATTCCGCTCCGTGCTCAGACCGATGTACGCTACGCCATCGCCGAATCGAAAGACGTAATGGTCGCCATGCGCGACGGAGTCAAACTCGCTGCTGACATCTACCGCCCCACCCAAAACGGTCAACTGGTTGACGGCAAGTTTCCCGTAATTCTGATGCGCACGCCCTACAACAAAGAAAACTCCGCTCAGAGTGCGAACTCCTTCGTTCCCCACGGATACGTCGTCGTTCTGCAGGACGTGCGTGGCCGGTACAAATCAGAAGGACACTGGCGTCCGCATTACGACGACCCGAACGACGGATTCGACACTGCGCAATGGATTGGCTCACAGCCCTGGTGCGATGGTGGCATCGGCACGATTGGCTCGTCCTACGCCGGAGCGACGCAACACGCGCTAGCCATTGCCAACGCCCCCTACATCAAGGCCATGGTTCCCCGCAACGCAATGTCGGACTACGGACGCTACGGCGTTCGCCATAACGGAGCCTTCGAACTGCGCTTCTTCAACTGGGTCTTCACTCTTGGCAATGCGACCGGAACTCCAGACGCGCTCCCGGCGGCCAAACGAGCCGCAACCGATCCGGCCGCCGTGAAAGCTCTTGTCGACATGGGCAATCAAGTCCGCGAGTACGTTCGCTCTCTCCCTTTGCGTCCCGGCACAACTCCGCTCAAGTTCGCTCCCGACTACGAGTCCTGGCTGATCGAAGCCATGAGCCACGGCGACTGCGACGACTTCTGGAAGAACTCCGGCGCGAGTGTCGTGGACCACCTCGCCGAATATAAAGATGTCCCCGAATACCACACAACGGGCTGGTATGACTCCTGGGGAACGCAGGTTGCGAATATAAACTTCGTCGAACTCCGCCGGACCAAGAAGAGTCTCCAGCGCCTGATCATCGGCCCGTGGATCCACAGCAGTGAAAACCTCAGTTACGCCGGGGAGGCGCAATTTACCGACGACGCGGCGCTCGATCTCACAACGTTTCACCTCAGGTGGTTTGATCATTGGCTGAAGGGCATTGACAACGGAGTGGATCGCGAGCCTCCCGTGCGCATCTACGTGATGGGCGGAGGCGACGCCCACAAAACACCTGAAGGCCGCATCTTCGTGGGAGGGTATTGGCGCAACGAACAGGAATGGCCTCTGGCTCGCACCGCGCCCACACCATACTATCTGCATGCAAACGGCGTTCTTTCGCCTGACAAGCCAGCAGAAGATCACCCAATCACTTATCAGTTCGACTCGCGTAATCCCGTGCCAACGATCGGAGGCAATGTTTCCTCGCAAGGAACGCTCATGTTCCAGGGAGCGGCCGACCAGCGCTGTCGCCTCGATTTCTGGCTCTGCTCTGACACGAAGCCACTTTCCGCCCGAAACGATGTCTTGGTATTCCAGACGCCTCCGCTCGCGAACGACATCGAGGTCACGGGACGCCTCATCGTAAAACTTTGGGCGTCTTCAGACGCTCTCGATACCGATTTCACAGCCAAGCTCGTTGACGTCTATCCTCCCAACGCCGACTTTCCGTCTGGAGTGGATCTCAATATCGCCGACAGCATCGTGCGCGCTCGCTACCGCAACGGTTTCGGCAAGGCCGAACTCCTCACACCTGGCCAGCCCTACGAGTTCACAATCGAAATGTACCCGACCTCGTTGGTATTCAAGCGGGGCCACCGCATCCGTCTCGACATTTCAAGCAGCAACTTCCCCCGCTTCGATATCAACCCAAACACGGGAGAACCGCTCAACAACAACCGCCGCTCGCAGGTCGCCGACAACACAATCTACCTGGACGCAAAGCATCCCTCCCAGATCGTCTTGCCCGTCATTCCAGCGAAGACGTCGGAGACGTCTGCCCGTGGGAATGGGGGCGATGACGGACGTTGAAGGAGACCGCTTCATGTTTCGCGATCCGGTCCGACGGACGCCCCATTGGCCGGATGACGGGCTACCCTGAAGTTAGTCCAGACCAAATTCGCGACTACGCGGTCGAGAAGTCGGCTAATGAGATGGTCCGCCGGGTTGATCATCCTGACCGTAGGATGATGTCAGCCAGCAGCATATACAGGAGGATCATCACATGCACATTGCTTCTATCGGGATCGATCTCGGCAAGACAACATTTCACCTGGTTGCAGTCGGGGAGCAAAGCAAGGTAGTCGTCAGGAAGAAGTTTTCGCGCAAGCAACTGCTAGCCTACACCGCCAACCTGCAAAGCTCGCTGATAGGCATCGAAGCCTGCTCGGGAGCACATTTCATCGGCGCAACCCTGCGCAGCCAGGGACACGACGTGCGACTCATCCCTGCCCAGTTCGTAAAGCCGTACCTGAAGTCGAACAAGAACGACTTCCTCGATGCGGAAGCGATCGCCGAGGCGGTGGCGCGACAGAACATGCGCTTTGTTCCCATCAAGACCGAGGACCAGCTTGATCTTCAGGCGCTCCATCGCGTACGCGACCGGCTGGTGCATCGCCGCACCGCGATCATCAACCAGATCCGCGGTTTCCTGCAGGAGCGTGGCATTACCTTCGCGAAAGGACCGGCCAACCTGCGCAACCTGATGCCGGCGATGCTCGAAGACGCCGAGCTGAAGATCTCGCCACGTATGCGGACCCTGTTGGCTCACGTCTGGCAGGAGTGGAAGCAACTCGAGATCGACATTGCCGATGCCAGCGACGAGATAGAGCGCATCGCGAACGAAGACGCAGGCTGCCGGCGCTTACGGCAGATACCAGGAGTCGGCCCTCTGGTCTCGACGGCCACAGTTGCAGCCATTGGCAACGGCGCTGCCTTCCGCAAGGGGCGCGACTTCGCTGCCTGGCTCGTGCCCCGTCAGCACTCTACCGGCGGCAAGGCGAAGCTGTACGGCATCAGCAAGCGCGGGAACGTCTACCTGCGACGCATGCTCATTCACGGCGCACGCGCCGTGCTGCTCCGGGTGAAGTACGACACCGGAGGCTTCGGCCAGTGGGTACATCAGCTCGAAGCGCGAGCGCCCCGCAACAAAGTCGTTGTTGCTATCGCAAACAAGTTGGCGCGGATCGCATGGGCCGTGCTGTTCCGAGAAGAGGATTACCAGCACATGGCGGTCTGCGCACAGGCGTGAACTTGGCCGTGGAAAAGACGCTGCGCTTGGAAAGCGCTGACGCGCTTCCCACTTTCCCACCGCCACTACGACCGAGAATATCTAACTAAGTCTGTTGAGGAGAGGGGACAAGACGAAAGAACAGTCAAACGGCGTGCCGGAGAACCTGCTCCCACAAGAGGTCGATCGTGACCGTTCGGCTTATAAGGACCGGCACGCGCGGATCATCATCATGGCCCGGAGAACAATCTCCAACTAGAGGCCGGATACATTTGCGCAGACTGTACTTCGTCCAAAAATCTCTCCTTGCAGTCGAGCGGCGGACCATACATTGTGGGGAGTGGCCCGAAAAAGCGCGAGCATAAAAGCCGAAAATTCAGAAATCCGCGCCTTAAGTAATTCTTCCGCCGGAGAAACTTTCGGTCTTATGACTGCACGCTAGGCGCGCAGTCACATGCGAACCCAATCGGGCTGCCTGGGGCCTTACGCAGTGACCACTTTTTGCCACAGAATCGCCTTGCGTTCGCCTTTCATGTCCGAATGGACGGCGAATAGAAACCGGACTGATCGCGAGCTCTGATGTCGGGTTTTAGGGTGAAATTCTCTGGTGAGGTTTTGCTATCTGCAACTTGCGGACACGTCGAGGCTTAGCTCGGCAAAACTGTACCGAGGGTTCGAATCCCGCTCTCTCCGCCATGCAGTCTCAACTGCAGAGAATTTCCACTCGCTCTGCACTGAAATATGCGAATAATGCCCGTATTCCGCGATTATCGACAGGCAAACCGGACCACAGAGAATGCACTGCTGGGGCATCGATGCGGTGCTGTCCTGGCTTTTCTCCAGAGGGCACATGCGCAGTCCGGTTTCAATAAGGGCCTTAGGCGAATGCAATAACCTGTCAAGATTATCAAGGGATGTGCTGCACCTGTACGTCCGACCATTCTCGGTGACAGAGTTCTGGCCGAAATGCGACCGCTAGATCTGTATCAGCAGATGACCGAACGAGGCCTGTCCTGCCGACCATCTGGGAGTTATTCTAGCCGCTCCGCGTCAGCGCTCTAAACTTTCCGCTGCTCTCATGCCAACCGCAACGACTCGTTCTCACATCGAAACGTAACGAATGACAGTTGGGCAAGATTATGCGTAAGCGTCTAACTATTTCCGAGTCGCGGTCCGTCTCCGACCAAGCCTGGCTGAACCTTGAAACAGCCGCCACCCTCGAACTCACGTCTGAAGATGAACGCCATCCCATCGAAGACGCACTTTCGTCTCGAGATCGCCAAGGGTGGCGTGCTTCGGGCCCTGGACCACAGACCATTCGTCTTGTCTTCGATCAGCCGCAACGGCTCAGGCGAATCAATCTGGTGTTCAATGAGGCCGAGACCAGTCGCACGCAGGAATTCGTTCTTCGTTGGCGCTCAGAAGCCGATCAAGGCTTTCGCGAAATCGTGCGACAGCAGTGGAACTTCAGTCCCCCGCAAACGGCACGCGAAATTGAGGACTATCAAGTTGACCTCGCAAGCGTGAAGGTATTGGAGTTGGTGATCGTCCCCAACATTAGCGGTGGAAACACGTACGCGTCGCTCGAAAACCTGCGGTTGGCTTAGTCCGCGCAGCAGCAAAAAGCCCTCGAAAACTGCTACACTGAGAGAAAGTTTTAGCAACTAGCGCCGTCGCACTTCTTCCAGTTAGGAGTTCTCTCTGCAGGGCGTTCAAGAAGTGGCGGCAGGATGATAACTCATCCAGTGACGACATGTGCGATGACACAACAAGATTCTGCTCCTCCCAACCTCCGTTATCCAGCATGGCAGCGCGAGTATGAGGCCTCACTCCACGAACCTGATCCTAAGAAACTGCTGGAGCGCGTGCACGCGGTAGAAGCGGCGATTTTCAACCGTCTCCAGGAGTTGGCGCGGACCTCCGAGAACACAGATCATAGAGCTGAAGAGCAGGCTATTGCGGAAGCGCTCAGAACTCTACGCGTTTTGAAACGGGACAAGTTGCAGTTTCCGGACTGGGAGACGAAATGATCAGGCGGCGATCTGGTCGAGCAAGCCTCGAGCCTTTGTGATTAGAACAGAAACAGCTTCAGATTTGGAGACAACGGCGGATACCCCAGCCGCGCGAGCTTCTTTCTCGACAAAAGGATCGTTGTGAGCAGTGAAAATAATCACCGGTACAGAAGGCATGAGTTTCTTGATTACACGGGTTTCTTCCAATCCGTTCATGACCGGCATTGAAAGGTCCGTCACAATTAAGTTAGGGCGAAGCAGTTGAGCCTTTTCGATTGCCTCCCTCCCATTCTCAGCCTCTCCGCATACCTCAAAGTCGCCCTCGCGGGTGAAGAGTTCGCAAACCATCCGACGAATGAGTGGGTTGTCATCAACGACTAGCACCGACCTGATAGGCATACGAATCCCCACTCACGTTTGTAAGCACGAGTACACGTTACATGCTGACTTTCAGATGCGCAATGACCCGCAACCGTTGATACAGAATGTCGGGTCCGGAATTTCCGGCCCTGGAAGACGCATCTGTCACTTCGCGAATGCGATGTTCTTACTGTTCGGTGTCCGTCGTTACTAGGTAGTGTTTACACTCCCACACTCTTTCCGGCATCTAAGGCCCTGCTCTGCTGTGCTTTGCGAGTTTGGTACAGATCGTGCTCAGAGCATGGAGGCGCTGCTCCGGAAAACGACGCCAAGGCAAGTTCTTCATGTACTTGTCCGGCGAAAAATCGGAGGAGTGCCATGCCGCGAAAACCTCTAATTCTGTGTGTCGATGACGAATGGAACGGACTTGAAGGTCGCAAAATCCTGTTGGAAGAAGCTAGGTGCCGGGTCCTGGTCGCCACCAGCGGCGTAGACGCTTTGCACCTGTTTGCCTCCCATCCTGTAGATTTGGTGCTCCTCGACTATCACATGCCTGGAATGAATGGGGATGTCGTCGCAGCGCACATGAAAGCTGGCCAACCCGATGTTCCAATCGCTATGCTGTCCGCAGATGAGGGGCTACCAGAGAGCGCCCTGAAATGGGTAGATGCGTTTGTGTCCAAGAGCGAGTCGCCCGCGAACCTACTACAGATTGTCGAGCATTTGCTGGATCTGCGTTGTCTATTTATGCCTCTCGATGGTTTAACTGGCGGCCGAGGAAGACGCGCAGCATAAGACTATTAAAAGCGCGCGATGCAGAACTGCGACCACTTCCTAAAGGCAATCGACGGACTTATGGAGGTCACTATGAAAAAAGCATTCCGAAGAGTAGATCCATTACTGTGGCTATTCCTTTTGGTTTCTGCTTTGCTTCTACCCGCTTCGATGTACGCTGAAAACGATGTGATGGGAGAGATTCAATTTGAAGGAAAATCCCATGTTGAGAAAACTTCTGGGGTCTGGGTTGACGGACAGTACGTGGGCTATCTGAAAGAACTAAAGGGATCGAAGAAAGTCCTTCTTCTGCCTGGCGAACACGTAATTACGGTGCGTCAGGACGGCTACCAAGACTTCACAGAACGAATGCTTGTCCAGCCTGGCCAGAAGGAAGTCATTCGCGTGGCCATGGAGAAAGCCCCTACTGGAGCGCTTCCTGATGTGACGGCCACAGTCAAAATCACGGTCACCCCCTCCAGGGCCGCAGTTTTCTTGGACGGCCTTTTCGTGGGACACGTCGGGGAGTTTGAGGGTATGGGTCGCGGTATGCTAGTTGCGCCGGGAACACATCAGATCAGAATCGCCCTTCCCGGCTATCAAACCTTTGAGACAGATGTCAATCCGCTCGCTAATCAGAAGGTTGAAATTAAAACTGAGTTGGTCAAGACTGGCGCTCCTCCGGCAGGGCCCCTAGTCAAGACGGAAACAAGTGACACCAAACCGCCGTCTGTCGTTCGCGAGGCAGCCGTGCCTCCACAGCGATGAAATTCAACCGGAGGGAAGGTAAATCGGCGATGTTCTAGAGGAATCGAGTGGGGACTGTTGTCGCTGTCGGAAGGGCGCACTCGGCTCGCACTGGGCGATGACCTGGAACAGCTCTGGGATCATCCTCGTTCCCCCGCCACCCTGAAGAAACGCATTCTGCGCACGGTACTGCAGGAAGTAGTCGCGAACACAACGGACGATCCTCCTTCCGTCCACCTCAAGCTGCACTGGGCTGAGGGGTTCACACACCGAGCTCACCGTGCCCAAGAACCGGACCGGCTATCACAACCACATCAACTCCAAGAAGTAACCGGGTTGATTCGTGAGCTCGCTTTAGTCTGTGAAGATACGTCGATTGTTTCTATTCTGAACCGGCTAGGCTATCGTACCGGCAACAGCAACACTTGGACGGAGAAGC
The DNA here is from genome assembly GCA_963771965.1 of uncultured Acidobacteriaceae bacterium. Taxonomy (GTDB): domain Bacteria; phylum Acidobacteriota; class Terriglobia; order Terriglobales; family Acidobacteriaceae; genus Sulfotelmatobacter. The sequence continues at coordinate 696,798 of CAVYVM010000008.1, read as the reverse complement.
GCGTGCAGCATGTCCGCCACACAAACGGTTTTCCTGCTTGTCCACCGCCCGATCAACGGCTGTGGATCACCATGCAGCAAGCCGCCGCTGCGCTCCGTGTCAGTGAGATGGTTGTCCGCAGACTGATAGCGCAGAGGAGTCTTCCGGCGAAACAGATCGTAAAGTTTGCTCCCTGGATGATCGAATGCTCCCACCTTGACCTCCCCCGCTGTGCGCAAAGAGATTCGACGAGTTCACGAGGGCCGACGCCACCCACGGGTTCTTCAATCCGATGAACAGAGCCGTCTCTTTGCCGATTCTGATGAAAGGTCGGTTCCAGCGAAGCGATGAAGCCCACTCTGTTGTGCAGCCGACGACGCACGAGAGCACTGCTAGTGCTGGCGATTGTTGCCGTTGTATCTCCTCATGCGAACGCGCAGCAGACCGTGGACTGGATTCGCAAGAATGCCATTCCTCTACAAACTGTCGAGGCCGGCAATGGGTTTAATGACATGCAGCCGCTCAAGAAGGTTGTGGGCGACGCGCGAATCGTCGCCCTCGGCGAGGCGACACACGGCACACGCGAATTTTTCCAGCTCAAACATCGAATGATCGAGTTCTTGGCAAGCCAAATGGGTTTCACCATCTTCTCGATCGAAGCAAATATGCCGGAGGCGTATCGCTTAAACGACTTTGTTTTGAACGGCAACGGCGACCCAAAACAACTTCTGAAGGGGATGTATTTCTGGACATGGAACACCGAAGAGGTTCTGAACATGATCCTCTGGATGCGCGAGTTCAACCGCTCCGGAAGGGGGAGGATCGAGTTCACAGGGTTCGACATGCAAACACCGACGGTAGCAATGGATATAGTGCGGACCTTCGTGACGGCGCATGATCGAACTTATGAAGCGACGCTGAATCCGATCTACAGCGAGATTGCACTCTCCAAAAAGCGAAGTCAGACTGGCTTTGGAGTGGCGACCGCCACGTTTCCAGTCAAGACCGCCGCCGGCAAGCACATCACATACAGCGGCTACATCAAGACAGACGGCATCACGGAAGGTTATGCCGGACTCTGGTGGCGGGTGGACGGTGAAAGAGGCAAGATCCTGGCGTTCGATAACATGCAGGATCGCGGCATCACCGGCACTACACCCTGGACTCGCTACGAGATTTCCCTCGACGTTCCGGTCAATGCAACCAACATTAACTTCGGCGTACTTCATTCGGGCAACGGTACCGCATGGTTCGATTCCCTCGACATCAAGCTCGACGGCCAGCCCTTCACCGATCCTTCCGCCTTCGATCTCGACTTCGAATCCAGCCCGCCCCACGGCTACTACATTGGCGGTCGGGGCTATCAGGTAACGACCGACAACTCGATCGCCCACAGCGGAAAGCAGAGCCTTCGAAGTACGCGTCTGCCTGAAAACTCAGATGCCGATTCGTCGGCCGCGAAAGTTTCTAACCACGAACTCGCAGTGCAATGCCGGAGCGTCCTCGACCATCTGACGAAGGGTCGCTCCGAGTATCTGCATGCGGGTGTAGAGGCTAAGGACGCCGACTGGATCATTCAGAACGCCAGAGTGGTGATGCAGTTCGCCCTGATGCAGGCTGGCGAACAAACCCGCGACCAGAGCATGGCGGACAATATCGAGTGGATCGCAGCGCATAATCCTGGCTCGAAGATTGTGCTGTGGGCTCACAACGGCCACATCAAGTACAGCAACCCTCCGGGATTCGATCCCATGGGCGGGTTCCTGCACAAGAAGTTCGGACAGCAATTAGTTAACTTCGGCTTCTCCTTCAATGAGGGATCGTTTCGCGCGATCGAGACCGGAAAAGGGATGCGCGAGTTCACGGTTCGGCCGCTAGGCGAGGAAAGCCTGGATCGTGAGTTGGCATCCACCGGCTTCCAGTTGCTCGCGCTTGATCTGCGTCAGATCCCCAAGACAGGGCCGGTCGCGAAATGGTTTGCCGAGCCTCATCCGATGCGAAGCATCGGCGCAATGTACGACGAGAAAAGTCCGGACTTGCCAAGGTATGTGGCAACGGAAGTTTGGCCCCAGGACTACGACGCGATCTTGTTCGTGGAGAAAACGACCGCCGCGCGACCAATTAGTGAGAGTGAGCCGTGAATGGGACGACAAGAAAGCCGGAATGCCTCATGAGTATTTGTGGCTGTCCATTGATGATTTCCGCAATGCGGAAACCCGTGTGTTTATTGACTCCAGCGAGGTGTAGCACCATGTCACTGCTCTCTACCTCGCGATGAGCATGATGTTGCCGAAGCTGTAGTTGCGAAATTTCGCCATTGCTCCGAGATACTGCGTGAGGACAGCACTCTGCCCGGACTCCAGCGATTGCACCAGATAATCCACGGCTTCTTTGGTTTTGAGGTTGACTTCTTCTAATTTCATGTTTTTTCCCTTCCGCCGGTGTCGGCCTGTTTTTTCTTTCACCAGAGCGGCAGCGAGGAAAAACAAGGCGACACGGGCGAAGGGACAGAACGGAGGCCGGAGGGAGGGTGGATGAGCGCTGCTTAACGATTTACTTCGCGCAGTTTCCCATCGCCCGTTTCGACAATTACAAACTTCCCTACGGTGGGGATCAACGCTCGAACACGTTTGATCTTCCGTGCGATTAACAAGATATCCGAGTGATTTCGGTCTAGTTCCAGCACCACGGCATCTATCTTTCCAGATATGGACAACTTGATTGTTTCGAATCCATTCTGTGAGTTAACGACACGATATCCCAGGGTGCTCAGGAACATCCCGTGATCGGTCAGAACGGTAGGGTCGCAACAAAAATGAAGAATTACGAACGGCTTTCCGAGTCGTTTGTCCACAACAAGTTCCCTCTAAACTAGCTGGCTGCGTGCGGTTGGTATTCGATCACAGAAGCCATGATGACTTGCGCGGCGAGTGGATTTAACAAGACCATCCCGCAAAAGAAGTCGCGACCATTGCAAAAGAGCGCTGCCCAGTGAGAGCGCAACAGACTGAGTAGTTCTAACGGCCTGTCGGGTAACCGCTACAGCTATAGCCGCTCTCCTTGCGACAGGAATCTCCCGGTACCCATAACTTCTGTCTTGGAACCTCCCAGTTTGTCCGTTATTCAGGGATGTCACTGGTGATTGGAGTGCACCCCTCGCGTGAGACACGAAAACTAGGGACAGTTGTGATGTAGCAGAGATTGTAAACGGGGGAGTGGAGTCTGGGGCGAGGGGGCGGTTAGCTCCCTCGCCCCAGTCAGGCTCTGTAGAAGCTTCGGGGTTCTGGGCACACAGCAAGTCCTGCTCGAAGGCGGATGGCGTTTTATATCCCAGTGCGGAATGCAGCCGGTGGTAGTTGTAAGTGACTTCAAAAAACGTCTTAAGGTCGGTGCGCAGTGCGTTCAGATCGCGCCAGTCATTGCCGCGCACTTGCTCCTGTTTGAGAGTTTTCATGAAAGATTCAGCCTTTGCATTGTCGTAAGGGTTGCCCACCCGGCTCATGCTCGGTTGCACTCCGTGCTCGGCCAGCAACGTAAGATAGTCGGCGCAAGCATACTGAATGCCTCGGTCGGAATGATGAATCAAGCCCGGCGCGGGTCTGCGTTCGCTCAGTGCCATGCGCAAGGCCTGCAGCGCCAAGCTCGCGCCCAGATGCTGCGCTAGTGCCCAACCGATCGCACGGCGGGAATGTGCGTCCAGTACCACGGCAACATATACGAACTCCTCTTGCAAACGCACATAGGTGATGTCGGCGACCCAGAGTTCATTGAGGTTGAGCGTCACCAAGCCGCGCGCCAGGTTCGGCCACACGCGCCAGCCATGCTGCGAATCGGTGGTTGCCGGCACAAAGCGCCGCGTCCGCAGACACAGCAGATTGTCCTTGCGCATCAAGCGCAGCACCCGCTTGGCATTGACGCAATGCCCGCGCTGCCGCAGCTCTCGCTGCACTCGTCGATACCCATAGAACCGCTTCGCCACGATTACTTGCTGAATGGCATCCCGCAGCGCCGCGTCCGCCTGTCGTGGCGCCGACGCTTCCCAGTGCCGGTAAAATCCCGCCCGGCTCACCCCGCTCAACTCGCACATTCGTTCCACCGTGAGGCCGCCTTGCTCGGCCCGCTCCGCGATCAACGTGCAGATCGCTTCCCGCCCACTTTTATGCGCCGCAAGGCTTCGCCGAAAAAATCCAAATCCAGTTCCTGCTGCCCGACTTTGCGTTCTAGCTCAGCAATCCGCCTCCGCGCCGCCAGCAACTCTCCGCGTCCGGCCGTCGCTTCCAACCCGTTTACTGCCGCCACTTGCTTCCGCGGCCTTCCTCCCCGCCGATACACCAAACCGGCTTCGCCCAACTCCGCATACCGATCCTTCCACACATACAGCCGCTTACGGCGAACGCCCAACTCCTGCGCTACCGCGCTTACGCTTTCTCCTGCCAGCACGCGGCGCACCGCCGCCAACTTCAACTCACTTCCGTACTCGGGCTGCTTCGCTTTCTGTTGTGACATGCGTTCTCCTTGTCGAGAACTGTCACCATTTTCTCTGTCTCAGTTTTGGGGTGCACTCCACCCTGTAAAGAATGTCATGGGACTGAACAAAAGAACGCGAGAAATGGGGGACACCCGCTCAGCGGCTTAAAACCCAGCTTCCAGACCCGTCAGGTCAAGAATTCGGACGAAGTCTGATCGAATCTCACACGCAAGCCGGTGTCGGTGGGGTTGCCGTCAATACCGCCAGCGCCTCGGTTCCGGACCACAATATAGAGCGTAGCCGAGCCGCCTGTGGGGACTGGGGCATTGACGACCCCGAACTCCGTCCATGGGCTGAAAAAATCTTCGGGTCCGTTCACGGCCGCGTTGTCGTAGGGATAGCCGGCGAAAGGGATGCACTCGGTAAAGGAATTAGACACGTTGCCCGGCAAACCGTAGCTCAGGTATATAGCGTGAACCTCATTATCGGATAGAAGCTTGCCGACGATGGTTACGTGGCCGGCGCTGGCAGGGACGGGGAACGAGATCGCATAGATATAGTGTCCTCCAACGCTATCCTCCACTTGCGGCGTTATCCACTCCGAGGCGGTTGCCGTGTAGGTTGGGCTGTTCGGGAGCCAAGCGGGGTCTGGGTCATCGACCCAGGCTGGCACAAAACCCAGGGTGGGCGTAACCCACTCAGGCGAGTTCGCAGCAGCACACGGGTTCGGCAGGAAATTGGACCCGGATGTCGGAAGAGACGGCATTACGGCGATTTGCCAGTTCGCATCAGTATAGAGGCCAGGGCTAGGTGTAGGGGTCACCAAGGGGCCGGCGCATACGGGGCCGCTGCCGTTGTTGTTGGAAAGACCGGTGTTGCAAAGACCGGGAACGCCTGCGGCAGCCATTGCAGTGAACAACAGAAGTGCCGCGAGTCCCTGCAGAACCGTTCTGAATCGTTTCCGTTGACAATACATGTGGTTTCTCCTTTAGACTAGGATTCGACTTTGCTCTTGGCTATACACTTTGCCGCCGTCCCAACGCCTCCAGAACGGCAGCTTCGCCCGTCCGAACCCAAAAGCGCGGACTATGACTCTTCCGGGCATTTCCCGGGAGAGATTGGGTTGCTTTCTAAGTTCGTTGTCGTAGACCTCGAGAAAGTCCTCGTAGAAGTAGAGCCACGCCTCGGGCTTGTCCTTGCTGATCTTGGTCCAGTCCACCGCGTCGAGAACCCGCGTCAAAGTTCCCAGCGCGGTCTTCAACGCCTGCCGGGTCTCCTTTCCCGTCAAGAGCTGGAGCGCCGCGCCAATGAGCGTGCTCGTCTTGCTGAGTTCGTCGGAGACCGAGCTCATGCCGGTCGCAAGATCTATCTTCTTTGCACGCGCCATCAGCAGCCCGAACGTCACGGCTTGCGCGTAGCTTTCTACCCGCACCGGATGCCACTCCTCAGATACTTTAGTGTGTGGCGGCAGAAACGAATCAAACGGAACCTCTAGTGGCGCGCCTCCAATAGCACCGATTCCCGGTGGTAATCGAGAAACTGTTCTTGGCCCTCTGTGAACGTCCCCACGTTGACGATCCGATCTGTTGGTACTCCCATTCGGTTCAAAGACGGGACGTGGGCGACGGGCGAGACGATCAGGACACCGGAATCTTCAAAGCTGATAAAGCCTCGGTCAAAAAGGTGATCCATCGTCGGAGTCAGCAGAAGTCCGTTCTCGCCGTTAAGCCGCTCTTCATTGCTTGAATCCCGCCACGGTTTGCAGTGGCTCGCCCGTAAATGAATCGGATTCGTGACGCCTGTAATTCTGCATCGGCTTTCCACCTGCATCACACGCTGCTTGAAAAGACCCTGCCCCCGTCGCGCCACGATGAGTGCTTCACGTTCCGTCTCGGGAAGTTGACGATCAGATTCGATCTTGCACTCAATGTGATGCTCCCACATTTCCAGATCAGCATTTTCGCTCTGCATCGGAATCTGAAGAGCCGATGTGGCAGCCCGGTCGTTCATTACTGCCGCCTCTTTGCCGATCACGCCGATAAGAACTTCAGCCAAAGCGTTGGGAACTTCGGTTAAATAGACAGATTGAATTCCGTTCCCGGAATCTTGCAATGGCGAATAGCGCGACGGCAGCAGTCCTCTCAGCAAATCGATGTGATCCTTGGGGCGAATCTTGTTCAGAAGTGAAACAAAGGTGACCCGCACTCGCCAGCCGATTGCCTCCCAGTTCAGGCCCACTTCTCCGAACTCGGTCGGCTTGGGACTCTCGTAGCAATAGGAGGCGACGGTCCCAATGGCGACGATGCGAGTATCCACGAAAGAGAAAACGAGGTCTCCTGGTACTACCTCCCTCATGAATTCATAGAAGGGGTTTCGTGCTCCGTTGGCATTGCGCTTCGGCGACCAGAGATAACCGCCTGTAATCTCCTGCCGATATGTCTGGTTTTGGTTTACCCACCAGTAGCGCACTTTGCTTCAATCCTTTCCGATCAAATGCTCGCTAACGATGCAAAGTAATCCCACGCCCTAGCACGAAAATGAACACTAGGGAAAAAATTGCAGCCGAAGCGATCCAAACGTAGTTTCTGCCTATCCCTTCCGATCTCCGCTCGGGAATCGCCTTTCTTGGAATGTAGTACCGCAACCACAGAAGCCCGCTGTGTGCGCCTGCCGCACCCGGTAGAGCGGATTGCCAAACCAACTGAATCCCAATCGGGTTCAAGAGTCCTCCCGCCGCCAAGAGGACTGCCGCCGAGAAATATGGGATGAACGTAAGTCTTCGCAGCCGTCGCTCCTCGGTTCGCGGGGCGCCAACGTATCTCACCAGTCCAGCCCCGATAACGACAACCGCGATGTAGTACGCCGCTATTCCGACGACGACGAGCATTGTTCGCCACAGCCAGTAAGGATGCAGGTCGGCAATCACGACTGCCCAATCGCCGAAATTGGTGACGCCCGAAAAAAAGAAATATCCGGTCCCGGCGAGAAGGTTGAAGGCGGCAGTTGTTAGAAGAAAAAAACGAAGCTGAACTGAGGCCCGTTTCGCGCTCCTCAATGCGGTCCAAAAGACAATTCCTGCCGCCAGATTCGCCAGTGTTCCCCCAGCAGCGACAAGCTTCGAATCGATTGCGCTCGACCACGCGACCGTAGTTAAGACTCCGGATTGCGTTCCGGTGATCAGCGCTAGAGCCCCATGTCCCAGCCCCTCGTGCAACACATCAGCGAGCATTGCCGACAGCAAGCTAATTGCGCAGACGGTCAGGCCGTCGTCATTCGTCGGCGAGACTGTGCTGGGCGGTGCAGCCATTTTCGCTCCTTCGCTCCCCGGTGGGTGAGGCGCTATTCTTTTCGGAGGCTCCAATTGCGGCAGCACTCAATCAAGTGCGCCCACGGGTGAAGCCTCCATACACATCATGACAACGAAACTTGCGTCGAAGCAGCGACAGCGTCGATTGTCAGAAAGAGGCGGGTTCGCCTTCTAGCTCAAAGCGGGATAAGCCGCCGTGCTCCGCCTTGAAACCGCGCCCGCTCCTAGACTCGCCCGACCGACCATACCCCAACTTTCGTGACTCGCACACTCCCATCCGGCTGCGCGTGTACCGAGACTTTGTCCAACCGCACAGCCGCATACAAGCCGGAGCGAAATCGGTTACGGCTCCTCTCGTCTGTGCCAACGCCTGGAACGTCGAAGTGCTGACCGATTTTGAGCCTGCGAACCCGCTTGGCGATCTTTGGATATTTGCCCGGTTGCTCGACTCGGGGACGGAGATAGGAGTGTCGCAGCACGATGCAGTGTTTATTGCCGCACGAAGCATCGACGACCTGCCCGGCTGGGACTGAACCGTGGGCGTCAATCCAGTTGCGACGACGACGACCGTAGGCGGTGGAGGTATTGGCGATCTCCTCGCAGTTGCCGTTATGCGTGGTTGGTGAGAATTCTCCCATTGCGCTCGCGGCAATTCACTCGTCGGTGATTTTATCAACTTTGGCGCGCCGTGAAACGCCGCTCTGGGGCGATTTGGCTGCCGGACGGGGTTCGGGTCGCATTCAGCGTCTCAACCACCGTTCACGGGCTTTGTGGCCAACAAGGAAGCACATCAGGGAAGCGTTGGTGAACGGACTGCGACTCCGCGAGCGCTACACTTCGTAGTTGATGGAGAGCCTTCGTCTAAAGCTGACGGCGCACTCTTCGGTTCCCCGAGTCTTCCCCCAACAATGTAAGCAGAGGAATCATGTCAATTCCAAGGCGTGATTTTGCTAGAAAATGCGGAGTTCCAGCTGCCTCCGCCAACCGTGCCAGCACAGAACTATCCTGCTCACTCATCATTACCACCTTCACAGCCGGGTGATCCCTTTTCACTATCTGAGCTACCTTCACACCATGGAGCAGCGGTATGGAAGCATCCAGCAGGAGGACATCGGGAAGCAACTTCGCCACTTCCCTCACGGCGTCTTCACCATTCTCTGCTTCGCCGCAGATCACCCAATCGCTCGAATCTTGGATAAGCATGGTTTTGATTACATCGCGAACCTGTGCCGAGTCGTCAGCAACTAGAATTCTAATTTCGTCACCTCCTCATATGGCGCAAGTTGGACTCGTTCCTACCGTTGCCGTAACCGGCGAAGTCTGGGTGAGAAATCTGCTTCGATGCACTTCGGGCAAGGACACCTGAAAACCTTGTCATCAGGAAAAATAATGTGTCCGCAGTTTTTGCAGATCAATCGTTCGTTCTCCAGAATAGTCATCGGGTGAAATTTCCCATCGACAACGCAATAAGGACAACGGACTTCTTTTTTCTGCACGTTTGCGACTATAGAGATTCATATAGCAATGGACTGTTCGATATCCTACTGAAGGCCTCGGTTTATGGGGGACTCCCAGAAATGCAAAAAAACTGGCGCATTTTCGCAACAGGCTCCGTTTTCGTACGACGCTCTGTCGGTGCAGCGGTTTTACTCAGACTCAGATTATCTAAGTCGAGTTACCGGAGCGAACTGCTGCAGCAAAGACTTAATGGCAAGAGTAGAACACACCGTGGAGCGGGTAGTTTTCCTCCTTAACCGGAACGGCCGGAAGACATTCCGCCGCGCTGCTGGCAGCCGTAGCAGTACAGCGCGGGGAAACGAATGGGCGCACTGGGTTACTTCAACGAAGAGTCCCTGGCCCCGTTCTAAAGCTGTCAGGTTGTACTGCCGATTTTGTAGGAATGCCCCACTCTCCAGTAAGTTCCCTTCATCTGCCGCGTCTGTCACAAGCCCGTGAAACTGGAAGGCTCAAAACCCGATTCTCACGGTTTTCCCACACATGCCGGATGCGCGGACCAGCGGTAAGCTTGATCTTCCGAGAAGAAATCTGCGACTGGTGGCGGAATATAATTCCGATTAGCTGTATCGGTTCTTGCTGGTAGATGTTTGCCGTGTCGCGAGAGCTGGCCAAGAAATGGTTCCCAAACAACTGGCAGTGCAGATCAGTCTGTATACCTCTATTCACTAGCTAATGGATCGTCATCGTGAATGTCGATGTATTTATCGCTCGAGCTCAAAGTGCCTATGTTGTCACCATCGTAAGTAGGAAAATTGTGGCTGAAAGTTCGACCTGGAGTACCCGGCATTGGGCGGAAGAGAAAGCGCCGAAACGGTTCGGAAACGCCAACTCCGTTGGAGGGAGCAAAATCGCAAAGCATGGCGGCACAACCGCGCAGGGCAGAAGGTTCGATACTATCGGCAATTTCAGAAGAATACCCGGCGCAAGGGACGAAGGTGGACTCCTGTTGAAGATGCACGGGTCACTGCCCAGGTTCGCCCCACCGACCGTGGGCTGAGTAGATCGTTAAGCCGCTCGGTGCAAGCGATTCAGCAGCGGCGATATCTCCTGTCACGGGACTCGAAAGACCGCACCGTATAGGATGATCGTGCGTGCCTCATGTCCAAAAAGACAAAACGCCGAGATCATTACATCCCGCAGGGGTACCTTCGCGGCTTTATTGATCCATCGCGACAGAAACACCCTCGACCTCTTTGGCGTTTTGACATTCCGAGGAATGCTTGGTCGCCGCGCAGCCCGAAAGAGGTTGGGCAGCATAGGGGGTTTTACGATTATGCCGGGGTCGGAGTTGCATTGGAAACTGAGAGCGCAGACAGCGTGTTCTTAAAGCTAGAAAACGATTATCCCCTCCTTCGAAATGAAATGATTTCCAGTGGCTTCACGCGATGGTCAGAACATCGCGACTTTCTATTGAGCTTTATGCAAATGATGAGGGCTAGGTCCCTCCTGTTCCGCGAGCAGAAACAAAAGGAGGGGAACAATCTTCTGGCTTGGGAGATTGAAGAAGTGAGTCCTGACCGCGAAAGTGTAAAGCTTAAGTCGATGACGCCTTCCCCAGTTTCCCGTGTTTTCATTAGGAATCGGGCGATTACTGCAATGCGAGAAGAAATTCAAAAAGGTGTCGCTTGGCTCAAGGATTTTGACTGGGCACTCAGGTATTCTGATTCAATCACTGAACCCTTCATCATTTCAGAAATGCCCTTTGTTGCAATTGGTCCATGCGCAGACGTGGAAGAGGCAATCCAACGTCCAGAAACACTACTCATTCCCCGCTCTGCTGGCAAGCCTGCTTAATCGGTAGTCGTCAGTCTTTCGTCGTCAAGACCGATAGATTTTGCTCAGAGGATATGGAAAGAATCCGGCAGACCTACAGAAAATCGGCAAAACTCTTTCTGCTGTCGCCGATAAAGCTCAATAATATGTGACCACGCTTTGCTCGCACAAGAGCGTCCAGTATCCTTGTCTGCAAAGCACGAAAGCTTGCCACACTCGCGGCAGGTTCCCACAAATATGCCGCCTTCTTCCCGGCTCTAATCTTCGACCACCGCGCCCGTTGAAACGCTGCGGTCTTTTTTCCATGCGGGACGGGGCCCAGAGTGACGATAGCACGATGCAGTACGGATATATGTGCGTCCCCGTACGGTAAGCAGTATATGTAGCTCGTGCATGGTGGGGAGTAGGGTCGAAATAGCCCTTTATCTGTAATGTGCGGTATCCATCATGAGCGATGAAACACCAAAATCCGAACTGATACAACTCCGCGGAGAACAACGTAAGACACGGGAGGATGAAGTCTTCCTCGGATTGTCGGCAGCGGAACGGGTTGAATACGAGGAGAAAGAAGATCGCATTCGCAAAATAGAGCGCAATCTAGCGGAGGAAGTCCGTCTGAGTTTACTGAACGCCGCCTGACGGAACGCCGACCAGTATCATCGGACCGTGCAGTGATTCCTCTGCTACCTCTACCTTAAGTTCTGTCCTCACGTAAGCCACGCGGCGCAGAGCCCGTCCGAACATGCAGAGCCAATGATCGGCTGCGTCTCAGAACACTGAACTACGCATCCCAGCCGTTGCCTTCAAAAAAGAAAGCCTGCCACACTTGCGGCAGGCTCCCACAAATCTCTTTTTTATAGTCGATGGTCTACGCTGCCTTCTTCGCCGCGGTCACCTTCGCCCACCTCGCCCGTTGAAATGCTGTGATCTTCTTGCGGGCTGCTGCCGACATAGTGCGCTTTGCCGGTACAGGAGCAGCCGCTCTCGCTTCCACGGTTCCTGGCTGCGCTCCGTTCCTGGCCCTCGCCCATCGCGCCTTCTGCCCCAGCGCCATTTTCCGCCGTGACGCTGCCGAAATTATTCGTTTCGACTGGATTGCGACGTGAGACGTTTCACTAGACGTTGCAGCGCTAGACGTACCACTGCCGTTCAACGATTCCAAAACTAAAATCGCTCTATCTAGCTTTACTACCTGTGCCTGCGCTTGCTTGCGCTCTTCACGAAGCGCCTGAAGCGCACTGGTTAAACCTGCCATTGTTGCCCCCTTGGTTATGTAACAACGAATTTGATTGTATCGCGCTGACGAGGAGCGCCGGGAATACAAAGGCATTAAGAGTGCGGGATCAGTACCATCTTCTATACAGCGGAGAACCGGAGGCTGGCAAAATATAGAGACTGAAGGGTGGTTGCTGCCACCGTTAGCCAATCGCCGATGTAATTCGCTGAGCAGAGCGGATCGTGGAAGAAATTGATCGGCGCTGAATGCTAGATCACTCCGTACCCGAAATGGGATCAGGAATTCGCTTCTGCCTCCAGCCGAGCCTGAGACCGCCAGATTTTTGAACGTCCCGCTCCAACGTCGCATCCGTCTGGAACCAGTTGTTGTTGGAATCCCTGTAGGTAATGGGCACAGTGATGCACACTACACTTCGCTCTCGCATGAAATCAAAAAGCCCACTGCCAAATATCACCCTTGACCCCATTTCCAAGAACGCCGGATAGAACGCCTCCTCATCGCTCTTAGTCAATCGTTCTGTGTGACCGCGATGGAATACCAGTTTTGTGCCATCCGCAAGTTGAATGTTGTGGATCGCAAGGTCGTATCCGGGCTGCTCGCCGTCGTTTACCACTCCCAGCCCTGTGTAGCCAAAGTCGTCCTTCATAGTACCTCCTCCGTAGCGCTTGGGAACGATGATTGGTCTGGCTGCTATAAAATCAAGGTTCTCGACTGGCCGCTTATCTCCCGCGTAGGCGTATGGCTTTGCTGCTTCACGGACTCTATTGCAATTGTCTTGAACTTGTTCTGCCGCGATCCTCATGGTCTCCAAATCGCGACCGGATGTCAGCCTGTCGAGGCTGATGTGTGCATTGGCAAGTTCATCGTTGGCTATGCGGGCGAGATCGGACGGCAGATCATAGTTCCGCTCAAAAGTCTGCAATGCCATTTCGATGTTGCCATGGATTTCCTTCTCTTCAGCAGCATCGCGGACAGCCTGCGCGACTCCGTGGCGCGAGTGTAGTTCAACGTATGACCATGCCGCCTTTTGTAAATCTCGCGTTGCATTCGATAGCCGTCTCGCGGCTTCGATTTGTGTTGAGAGGGCTGCACTGTGCCCGCCTCCGCGTTCATCCAAAGGCCTATCTCCCTGGGGGGATTCTCTTTCGCGGATGAAATCGCGGTTCAGTTCCTCGATCTCCGTCATGAGGTCGTGATCGAACAGCCCTGTTGCTATTCCTGCCTTTCTCAGCGAACGCTGCCCTCGACCACTTATTCGGTCGTCAGGATCAAGCATGCCGATCACGACACGAGCAACCTTCCTTTCTGCGAGGCGAGTCGCACACGGAACCTTGGGATGGTTCCTCGAAGTGCAAGGTTCCAGAGTCGTGTAGACCGTGGAACCCGCCAACGACACTTCAGCCAGTTTCTTCTCAAGCGCAATATATTCACCGTGGCATTGGGGGACTTCGCCACGGTGTGCAGTCGCCAGAACACGTCCATCTTTGACAACAACAACACCAACCTTCGGGTGAACACGCTCATCCTCCGGCACACTTTTCCGCGCTTCGTCGATAGCGAGTCTGGCGAATCTGCGGTCAGCACTGTCTTTGGATTTGGCTGATGCTGTGTCGGCGATCTCTCTGCGTATTGCTGAAGTGAGCACGGAGTCGGGTCGAATCGGCTGCTCCGGAGTCGAGACGCGTCCCCTTTGCGTAATCGCTAGGTTGAAAGCAGCGCCGATGGCGTCGTAAATTCCGCTTCGAACCACTCTTGCATCTATCATCCCGTCAGACAACAGATCACTGATAACCGCGTACCAATCTGAATCGGGCAGGTCACGGAAATCTGGGAGACCGTCCTTCAATTCCTCCATCTGAATCTTTGTGGATTTTTCCTTGAGGACGCCCAAGATGAGGTCGGGCAGCATTTTGAGTTGTGTTTGTCTTTTCCGCTGCGACTCAGGGGTCACTTCGTCTAATTGACGCTCGACTTCGACTATTCCCTGATGCGTGAAGGCAACCGCCTCCGATGCTGGTTTGTATTCCAACAGTTCTTCGGACACAAGGAAGCGAATCGTCTGGCCTGTCCCGTCCTGTTGAAGGCCGATTTGACTGCCTAGCGCCAAATACTGCTTCGGTGTAATTGCGAAACCTTCGCGCCCACCCACTAAGACGTACAAACCACGCAAAAGCGCCTTGCGTTGCGTCCGTTTATTGTCGATTAGACTGTCTTCCATCACGGAAATTGTAACCCCTGCGTTGGTGTGAAGAAACGAAGCAACGCCGGATAAAATTCGTAGTGCTGAGATTACATAGAGATGATCAAACCTTGGCCCACCTTCTGCGTGTCGACTTTATACACGCCGAAGGTTAAGTTTCCGCCTCATTTGTGATCGGGCGGGCTTTTGACCGCGCCGACATCACCAATATAGTGGATGCCCCGTCCTTGCGTTTCGTGAAAGGGCGGGCACGATGCTGCCGGTAGCGTAGGTTCCGGGGTACCGCGTCGGTTTACTCGTAGATCCATCCGCCAGGGCGATCTCGACGGTGACCGCTGAGCCACTGAAAGGAACCTGTTGAAACTCGCCACCTACAACATTAACAACATCAATAAGCGGCTCGACAACCTCCTGGCTTGGTTGGCGAAAGCTGAACCGGACGTGGTGAGTCTCCAAGAGCTGAAGGCAGAGCAGGGAGCCTTTCCTGTGAATGCCCTTCGAACTCTCGGATACGAAGCAGTCTGGCAAGGGGAGCGCTCCTGGAACGGCGTGGCCATTCTTGCGCGAAACCACGTTCCCGTGCTGACCTGCACAAGTTTGCCGGGAAATCCCGAAGATCGGCAAGCTCGCTACATTGAAGCGGCGGTTCAGGGAGCCCTGATCACTTCCATCTATCTCCCCAATGGGAATCCGCAGCCTGGACCTAAATTCAAGTACAAGTTGGCCTGGTTTGAGCGCCTCATTGCCCACGCCGCCGAACTCATGGCAAGCGGCGCACCAGTGGTGCTGGCCGGTGACTACAATGTCGTGCCGACACCGCAGGACATCTATCCGACTCGATCACTGGATAACAACGCGTTTATCCAACCCGAGAGCCGGCAGGCCTTTGCGCGTCTGCTGGCTCAAGGCTGGACTGACGCCATGCGGAAGCTGCATCCGGGCGGGCCGCTCTGGACATTCTGGGATTACAAATTTGAACGGTGGCAGAAGGACAAAGGCATGCGACTCGATCACTTTCTGCTCTCACCGAATTTGTCGGTCCGGCTCGTGGATGGCGGCGTTGACCGATGGGCGCGTGGGGAGGAAAACGCGAGCGACCACGCGCCAACCTGGATCATGCTCGATCTCTAGACCAGGGTCGAGGTTCCAGCCAGCGTTTTTTGCCTGACCGCTCCCAGCAGCGTGAATAAATGCCTTTTCCCGCCCGCCTATGCATTCGTGTCAGTTCGCATTCGCAATTTGACGCAGTGCACCCGTCAGCAAATCTCTCCTCGCCGCCAATTTCCCCGAAGCCCGTTTCTATGAGCAGGCCGACTGTGGTCAAGGTCTGTTTTTGTTTTTTTCCTTCCTTGCGTTTTTGCTTTTGCTGCGGTCTGAATGCGCGACACATGTTGTTCTCCACCGGGTTTCTATTCGCACTCTGGATGAGCTTGTCGAAAGCTCGGTGCGGTTTGGGGTTCAATGGAGAATCGATGCTGCTATTTCTGGAACGGCTTAGAAAGCCAAAACGGGCTCGCAGTCATCGGAACACGGGGGCTTCGCAACAGTTCAGCATGGTTTGTCCTCAGGCTGCTTCGGCGTAGAAGGGCATGTAGGGCTCCTGGGTGACCCAGATGCGATGGAGCAGAACGGCCAGCTTACGCGCTACGGCAACCACTGCCTTGTTCTTTGCTTTCTGGCCACCTCGGGCCGCCAAGGCGAGGCCCCAGCGGCGCAGCGACGAGTCTTTCCCCGGAGGGCGAAGTATATGGTTGGCACATTCAATCAGCAGCATTCGCAGATAACCATTCCCAGCCTTGGTGATGCCCAGCTGCGGATCTCGATCCCCAGACTGACTGCGTCGAGGTCGCAGGCCCAGATAGCAACCTACGTCGCGACTTCGTTGAAAGCGTTGTTTGTCTCCCAACGTCAGCACATAGGTTAGGGCTGTGATAGGACCAACGCCATAGACCTTCAGCAGAGCCTGTGTCTCCACATAGTCGGTCTCGGTAAGTTGCCGAATCTGCCGATCATACTGCTTGATCTTGGTCGTCATTTCCGCGATCTGCTCCAGCACCGGACCGAGTGCTGGTGCCAGTCCATCTGGCAACATGGCCAAACCGCGCTGGGCAAAACATGCGGTGGTGGAAGCTGGCATGCGGTGGCCGCAGGACTTGGTCAGTCCGCGTACAGCGTTCACGGCTGCCGTACGGAGGCGGACTATGAGGTCACGCGCGCGGATCAGCGTCAGAGCCTGCTGCTGTTGCAGCGTGCGATGCGCGATAGGACGCAAAATCTTGGGATCAAGCCGGGCGAAGCGCGCCAGTTTCTCGGCATCGACCTGGTCGCTCTTGCGGTCACTGTGAGATATCGCCCGCAGCTCCCGCACGTTCGCCACGATCACCTCGTGTCCGAGCAGTTGAAGCTGTTCGCTGATCCAGATCGAGTGCGTGCCGGCCTCCATGGCCACCCGAACTGGCGCCAGATTCTTAAACCACTTCTCCACTCCTTGGGGATTGGTTCGGAACCGGCCCCGGTCGATCACGTCTCCATTTTGGTTGATCGTGCAGTAATGGCTCCAGACATCTCCCAGGTCAACGCCGATGGTTAATTCGGTTGGGGAATGTCTGCTCGGAACTTCCGCGATGAGGTGTTGCGCTGTCTTTGTCATGGGAAACAGTTTCTCCGATCTTGAAGACCTGCTCATCCCATTTCTGGACAGCTTGCGACTGGTGATCACGCGCGTGAGTTACCCCACGTGTCTCGAATCAAAAAGCAAGAAACGACCGCTTCACAGTTTGCCCATGTTCAGGACACATGGCCCCAATCCGGAGGGAACAGAAGACCAGAGAATGCCGACGAAATGTGTGAAACGCTTTGGAAGGTTAAGTCACTATATTAGGAGAAGAGACTTAGGAGGTCGTTCTTAAGGGGGAAAAGAGAGACCTTCTTCTAAGGCCACAGCCTCAAGGGATCTCATAAAGTGAGCATTGTCGTCATTCGATGGTGATTGACTTGCCCGAGTAACACACGCCGTTGTCCCAATCGTGGAGACGATTTGCATCAGAGCCCCGGAATGCAGAGGTCGTAAGGAGGATTTGTCATGCCAGGACATCGTCAAACGCTCCGCTCGTTCACAATGTTGATGCTGGTGGCCGCGTCCATTGTCCTTATGTCTGCATGCCACGAGAAACCACAAGCGGTCACTACCTATCACTACGATAACTTCCGCACCGGCTGGAATTCGCACGAGGAGCGACTCACTCCCGACAAGGTTGCGGCCCGCATTTCGGCTGGATTCAGACTGTCACACTCGACGATCAGGTGGACGCCCAACCTCTAGTGGTTCCCGATGAGACGATGACGGCCGGGGTCAGTCCCGGCAAGTATGACGTGGTCTATGTGGCGACGGAAGGGGATACCATCTACGCCATCGAGGCCGCGACCGGCGGCGTCCTCCTGAGCAAGAACTTCGGGGCGCCGGTTCCGATCCTGACTGATCCCACCGTGCCAGCCTACGGTTGCGGGAACAACGGCCCCAACATTGGGATCAACGGAACTCCGGTAATCGACCTGCCGAGCAACACCATGTACGTGATCATCTACACCTATGAAGGCGGAGTCCCGATCTATCGTATCCACGAAATCAACCTGAGCGACCTCACCGACAAAATTCCTCCGGTTGTGGTCAGCGCGTCACACACGCTCGTCGGTGGCGCTACGTTCAACTTCAACGCAAGCTGGCAGCGGCAGCGTCCGGGGCTGGTCGAGGCGAACGGAAATATCTACGCTGGATTTGGCAGCTTCTGTGACTGGGGGGGATTTAATGCGCGCGGCTGGCTGCTCGGTTGGCAGACCGGATCGTTGACCCCACTTCCCGCGAATCAGTTGAACGACCGTCTGGCTACGTCGCCAGCTAACTTTTATCTCTCCTCGATCTGGATGTCAGGCTATGGCGTGGCGGCGGATCCAGGCGGACACTTGTACTTTGTCACGGGGAATTCAGATTCCAATCTCGCCGGCGGATATTACACAACTTACGACGGCTCTCCAACCTACAACAATATTCAGGACAGCGTGGTCAGGATGCGGCCCGATCTCACCGCGGTGCACGACTTGTTCACGCCCTGGGATATGCCTTACCTCGATCAAGTGGATCAGGACTACGGCTCCGGTGGGGCTCTGGTGCTGCCCGATCAGCCCGGCCTGCTGCCGCATCTGGTAACTGCGGCGGGTAAGGATGGAAAAATGTATATGCTGAACCGCGACCATATGGGAGGCTTCGCCACTGGCCCCGCAGGTTCAGACAACATAGTGGCCGAAGCGAACATCGGCGCATGCTGGTGCGGCCCCTCGTATTTCGAATCGGAGGGCAAAGGGCAAATCGTCAGCAGCGGCGGTGACAAGGTAATGGTGTGGGAGGTTAGGACGGTGCCGGACGTGTCGCTGGTTCACCAGGGAACGTCGCCGAAAGTGGGGGGCGTCAGCGTGCAAGACAGCGGATTCCTCACCAGCGTTTCCTCGCACGGAGAAAAAGACGCAATCGTTTGGGCAGTCTCCCGCGCGGACACCAGCAGCCCGCCCAAATTGTTGCTCTATGCTTTTAAAGCAAAGCTCTCCGGCGGCAGCAACAAGCTTACGCAGCTTTTCGCACAACCGGCGGGGGAGTGGCCTAATACCGGCGGCAACGCCAACGTGGTCCCGGTTGTGGCCAACGGCCGAGTATATGTCGCCAGCAATAAGCAGCTAACCATCTTCGGGCTGCATTAGAGGAAGAGGCATAGAATGAAACGCATTCGATCCGTGATCGTCGCAGGTATGATGGTCGCTGCCTGGAGCATTTGTGCACCATCAGCCGCGTGCGGTCAACAAGCTCAGACGGCCTCTCCAACAGCAGACAAGGACGCCGCCAGTCCGCTGCATCAGCTCTACGGAACCATCAGCCGCGTAGATGGCTCGCAGCTTACTATCGAGGCGCGCAACCAACGCACGGTGCAGGTGGATGCCTCGGCAGCTATCAAGAGCTCTCGCACCATCGTTCTGGGCGTGGGCCGCTCCGTCAATGTGTTGGGCTCATATGACGCAAACGGTGTGTTGCATGCCCAGTCAATTCAACGCGCCAAGACTTCGTCCGCGGGCTGGCCTCCAGACCACTAGAGCGTTTCGAGGTCCGATTGTAGCGAGTTACGCAGAGAAAGGAAGTTCAATTCGAAGGACCAATGCAAATCACCGTAGCCCCTGGACAAACTGCAGGATGGTGCTTGCCTTGGTCTCGACGATGGATTCCATCACCAGCTTTCCCTCGCCGTTCATCACCGCGACCGAAATCGTTTCTTTGTGAACGTCCATGCCGACATACTTCTTAACGTTCATACAGGTGCCCCTTCCGGTAGAGTTCTGGATCACACTCAGACGCTACTGCAAAGGGGCACCCTTTTATAATGCGTCGGCTTGTGGGAAGTGGAGCCACAACGGCCAAGACAGCGCGAGCATAAAAGTCGAAAACTATCAGAAATCCGCGCCTTAAGTAATTCCTTCCGCCGGAGAAACTTTCGGTTCTTATGACTGCACGCTAGGCACGCAGTCACATGCGAACCCAATCGGGCTGCCTGGGGCCTTACGCAGTGACCACTTTTTGCCACAGAATCGCCTGGCGTTCGCCTTTCATGCCCGAATGGACGGCGAATAGAAACCGGACTGGTCGCGAAGATCTGATGTCGGGTTTTAGATGAAATTCTCTGGTAAGGTTTTGCTATCCGCAACTTGCGGATATATCGAGGCTTAGCGCGGCAAAACTGTACAGAGGGTTCGAATCCCGCTCTCTCCGCCATACAGTCTGAACTGCAGAGAAATTCCGCTGGTCCTTATCCCGAAATCCGCGAAACATGCCCGTATTTCGCAATATTTCGCCGAAAAACCGGACTTCAGAGAAGGAACTGCTGATTCAGAAGTGGTGAACTTTCATGACTTTTCTCCAGAGCGTACATGCGCAGTCCGGTTTCCAAACCGGCTTTAGGCGAATGCAATGCGATTGTAATTGCGGAATTCGGCCATCGTGAGTTGACTTCTTCAGTTCGTTAGAGACAGTGACCATTAGCTTTGGAGGACACAAGTGCATTCCGATTTCGAGCCGAGTCGCTGAAACGTTCTCGCAGCCGGGTGATCTTGTCCTTGACCCTTTCGCCGGCTCCGGATCGTCTCTCATCGCGGCACATGCGTTAGGCCGAAACTTTCTAGGGATCGAGAAAGATCACAAGTGGTATCCACTCGCCAAAGCGCGTGTAGATGCGTTCCTGACTGCACCTGGGCATCATTTCGAGGCTACGCGACCCGTCTTCTCGACACCTTCGTCTGAACAACAGGCTTGGCCGCGACGGGTCAGGCGGTCGGCGCAACCGAACTAACCGGGAATTGGTCTTGCCTAGGGTGACCGAACGGCTTTAGTGCCGGATGCGCTTCACGACGTAACTAATGTGCAGCTATCGTCGCTGTAGGTGAGGCATATGGAGGTGATTACCTCAAGGCATTCTGCCAAGCCGTCTTGTCAAGACAAGAAGTTGAAAACGAGACTCGGCTCTTTATTCAGGGAATGGAGCGAGCCCTCGGCGAAAAGCTGGATTTTACTCGATTCATAAAAGATGCTTTCGTATGGTTTGATACCAAAGAGAGGGAAATTGCGAACCAAGCAAACGAAGGCTTTACGGATTACCACGAGGAGCGTAATGCGTGGGAGCAAATTCAAAATGATGTCATGACGAAATTTGGCTTCGAAGAAGTAACTCTCAATATCTTTCTGCAGGAGCTTGATCTGGTCGAGAAAACGCCGCCCATTCCGACGAACGCTATACGATGCCTGACTATTCATTAGTGCAAAAGGCTTGGAATGGGAGCACGTCTATATCGCTGGCCTTGCCGAGGATCAGCTCCCCTCCTTCCAAAGTATCAAGAAAGGTGATCAAAGCAGAGAGATGCAGGAGGAACGGAGAAACTGCTTTGTCGCCATCACGCGGGCCCAGGCTTCACTTACCCTCACGCGTGCAAATTCCTATTCTGGTTGGCCCAAAGAGGCGTCCCGGTTCTTGGGAGAGATGGAACTGCCGCTCTGACAGATGACTACAAGACTACAAGCTCAAGCCAGTCGCTTCGGAGGCTGCTGAAAGAAGCCCGCACAACTCTATAGGTCTCTACCGCGCACCCGAAGAGGATTCGCAATTCGCCACTCCGGCGCAAGCGATAATCCGTACTCGCGCCACCCCTGTTGTGGTACGTCAAAAACCACCGACTCCTCCCATACGCAACATTCGCGGTCCATCACAACCTTCTGGTGAAGCACCTCATTCGAAAGGGTCCGGACCGCAATCACTACTGTCGGTTCCAAAGTCTCTTGGGTCCAGATTATCCGACTGTCCAAAACCACTTGAAGCAACATCCACTCTCTCAAATACCGACGCGATTGCTCGTATTCGTTTCGTGAAAGATGGAATCGTCCTGCACCGTTCTCAACGACGGTTTTAACTTCAATCTTTGAAACCGAACCGTCCAGCAACGAAACGGAAGCCAGATCGTATCCATAGCTCGCACTGATTTCGCTAACGTGATGAACCTGACGCCCAGCACGGCGCTCGCTGTCGGCAACGATACGCTCTCCTAACCACCCCAATTTGACGGTTGTTTCATCCTCCATCGGTGCCTTCAGAATACTGGCCAGAATATGGATCAAATCGTCGCCAAGCCACTGCAGGGCAACTAGGTCCTCGCGTGGCACAAGATTCGGCACAATTCGCCGCACATCTCCGCTAAGCGGCAACCACGATGGTCGCTGGCGCTGAAGCAATGTCTTGGCGACTCTTACTTTTACGGAGCGGTCTGCGGCATGACACGGCGGCAACCCGGTGACCTGAATCTTGTCTTGCTCGGCTCGAACAAGGCCAACCGCCATCAGCTCCGACGCAATATCCCTCAGATTGTGCGAATGCGCTTGCCCGGCCGGGATTCGCTTCGCCCGATCCAACCATTCCTCGAAGGTCGGGGGATGATCAACCTTTGCAGCGTAAGTCAGAAGACAGCAGGCTTGGCAAACGCCCTCGCTAGGAAGGAGAGAAATCACTCTGTTCCGACTCCCAAGTGATCACGCACGGCTGCCAAGTCATCCGGAAAGGCCGGCTCGCTCGCGCCGTCGTCCCCATCGTCATCTTCTGCGGGAAGCGCAACCTGAACAAGGCCTGGATCGTCAAGCAATACTGCGAGCCCGCTCACTTTGTCCCGCAGCCGCCCATCGACTGTTTCATCGACGGAGGCGTTCGATACAAGCAAGGTAAATCGCGTCAACACCTTCGGATCGAGCCCTAGTCTGTGAATACGATCTTGACTCTGCAGGAAATGCCCAGCGTTGAACGTTCGATCAAGATAGATCGCATGGTGGCACCAATGATGTAAACTCACACCTTCCCCTGCCGCGGCCGGATTCGCCAGGAGGACGTGACATTCTCGATCATTCCGAAATCGATCCAATTCTCCTTCCCGCGTCCTCAGTGAGTCACGAGCCGGCGCCGAATCCTGCCCAGGAACCCCGCCGTGGATCACCGCCGGCGCAAACTCTCTTAGCTCCCTCTCTAGCAGCCGAATGTTACGAACGAAGTTCGTCCATACCAGTGTTTTCTCCCCTCGCTTCGCCGCTTCTCTTACGGCTCCTGCAACGTAATCGTATTTCCACGGTCGCTCGTACAAACCGTAGTCTTTCAGAAGTTGTTTAATCGGCTCGTGCCCTTCAATCTTGAGGGGGGGGATGTGCAAAAGGTTCCGGATCAAACTCGTCGCTTCCGGCTGGCAGCAAAAGCGGGTTTGTCGCCGCTTCGAGGAGATACATGACGATTTGGCCCATCCGACGCAAGTCCCGGCGATCACGGGTGGATAGCCCAAGCTCGCCTATATAAATACCTTTCAAGGCTGCGTATATTGCATTCTGCAACGGCCCATGTGTCTGCTGACAACCTTCATGTCCGTCGGCGGTAAACCGAGGGCCGTCTTGCAGGTTCTAACGAAGTACCTCTGAACGGCCCGGTTCGTCTCGCGCAAAACGGTCCCATCCAGCGAGAGTCTTGGAATGAAGACGTTCGCGGGCAATATCTGGCGCGCCTGGCCAGGGTAAAGAAATTCGATCAGCGCCACCAAGTCATACGCGCCTTGAGGCGTCGGGGTTCCTGTCAGCACGTCACGGCGCTCGGCGTCAAAGGCCAAATCTAGGGTCGCCCGACCATGCACACCTTCTCGTCCCCGCTTCATGCGGTGCGCCTCGTCCAGGAAAACATGGGTTGGCTTCCGCGCCGCCCAACTCTGTAAAGCATCAAAGTCGTTTGCGAGCCGGTGATAATTCGTCAATACAATCTCGGCATCGACCGGTACACGTTCACCAACGGAATGAATGTAAATCGGCGGCGGCGTGTTGAAACAAGCGCTTGCCTCCTCCCGCCAAGCCGGAAAGGCTGAAATTGGAGCTACAACGAGGGCTTGCACCACGCGACTCTGCGCTTTCTGGAAGACGTAGTTCGCGAACGCAACCGATGTCTTGCCCGCCCCCGGTACTGAAAAGTCAGCGGCATGCGGAAGAGCGAGAATTCGGCCAAGGTTCGCAAGCTGAAACGGGCGAAGCTCCCGGCGAAAACCGGACTTCATCAGCGCTTCCAGAACCACTGACGAATCCGGCGGCGTAGAGGTCAGTGCCGCCTCCCGCGACCGCCGATCCTGGCCTAGCTTTGCGATCCGCGCACGAAGCGCCGCCCCAAAAGCGATGCGTGTTCCGTAGGTCTGCGTCACCTCACGCACGACCTCCAGCTCAGCCAATAAGACGTTAAGCGTTACCGATAAGGTGCAGTCATCGCCACCTAGGATCCCGCGCTGAAAGGCTTCGGTAAGGCGTGCCCACGGGCCCAGGTCGGTTGCGCTATCATCTGTCGAAATGATTGCGACCGTCTTGTCGCCGCCCTGAAGATCAAATGTGATCACGCTTTCTCCAACGAGGACAGGCCGTCGCGGAGATCGGCTACTACTTTCTTGAAATTCTCCTCATCCCAGTCGGGGAGCGCACGCGCTTGCGCCAAAAGCTCTCGCGCGCGCGTTATCTTTTCCTGAGCATCGCGCACGTACCGAAGCGGGCCCTGGACGGTGCGCGCCTCCTCGCTGTCCTCCTTCGCTTCTCGAGCCGCCTGCGTGACAATCTGATTCACTTGGGAAAGCCTCGACGCTCACAGGTCCCACCCCGTCCAAGGGTACCATCTCATCGCGCTTGCTTTTTTCGCCAAGAATCCCACGAGCGCCTCAACCCGATTTGTATCGGTCCTCGCGCCCAACACATCCTCCAACAGCCCATCGATATCCGATGCTTCGCGTTCGTTCGTCCCTATGTGGGCGAGCGCCGCTTCGAGCGTAGGATTATGCTCAAGCTCCGCGTCAATATATGCGACCGCATCGGAGCGCCGAAGATGGCGCAAATCCCGATATCTGCATCCGCCGAGAATTCCGAGGAAATAAGAATGACGAACAGCATTCGCCTCAACCGCAGGTAGGTTAGCGATGTGATCGGCAAGTTCGGTGAAGGCGGACTCGTTTGGTTCGAAATCGACGTGCATGTACGCCTGCCCGGAGATCGCGACAAGTTGATCGACGAGCTTGAATTTTCTAGAGTCGTCCTTAACATCCTTAGTCTTCATCCGCATGATCGTGGCCACGAGCTCGAAATCCTGGTTATGCTCCACCAGCAACTCTTCCAGAAGAAACCCTCTATTGATCCATGAGTACTCCTCAAGGAATGTCTTCGAAACCTGCAACTCCGCTTCCAGCAAGCGGATTTCCTCTGGAGTCGCATCGCCAGGCAGCACAAAAGCTCGCACGTACTGCGCTTTGAGATGTCGCTCACCGTCAAGTAGGTCTCGAAGAGCCGCGACGCGTCGATTGCCATTTATCAAGACTCCTTCTGCCGTCACCACTGCGGTCTCGCGCTGCCCACGATCGCGTAAATCCGCTTTCAGATCTTCGAAACCGGGGTGCTTCCTGAGCAATCCGAACTGAGCTTCTTGGGCCGCCGGGCCCAGCGGGTCCTGATCGAACAGATGGGGGTTGCCGGTATCGCGACAGAGTTTGAGCCGTTCCGCCTTGGTGCGATGATTTAGGATCGAAAAACGGACCCAATTCACATCGAGCTCCTTCACCGGGAGCATTTTGTTTTCCCGCGGCCATTGCGACAGACGCTCCGTCGCGATCACCTGCCGATTTTGCAAAACATCGGCCCGTTCCTGATTCAAGTGTGGATTCATCGCTCTCACCCGGTGCAGCCTGTTGTCCGGCCGCCTCCATAGTTATTGGTTATTCGGATCGTCTTGATGCCCTGTCCATCACCTTCGTAGCCCACGAAGCCCAAATATGACGCGTGCTGCGCCTCCGGCACCCCAAAGATCGCCAAAAGAGCGGAGGTAAAAGCAACTCTTCGCTCGCCTCGCCAATTCAAACGGCCATTTGGGGCGCCACTAAGTTGCGGCATGACATATATGCACGGAGGCGGATAACGAGCGCCATCAAGGCTCAAGCCAAAAGCGCTCTTCGGACATGGACGCTCTGGCGTGCCGCACAGAGGATCGAAGAAGATCACGCCATCAAGTTGATTGCGCGGCTCAGACGCAATCTTCTTCCTGATCCGCGTGATCCCCTTCCACACACTCGTTCCTGGTTCGTGAACGCGCGACTGCGGGCATAACCACCAAAGATATAGTTCATTCGCCCAGCTAGGTCGATCCCATCGCGTCGTGTGGTTTCCGTCGGGACACCCTTTGCGTATGATCCCCACTGTTTCGCCCGTCGTTAGTTCGACACGGTACACCTTCGTCAACTCCGACGGCTCCAACCTCGCCGAACGGAACTGGCCCTTCGCGATTCCTGCCTCCAAAATCTGATCGACGAAGGTACGTTTCGGCTCGTCACTTGCAGAAATCCGGCCGCGGATTCGTTCTACCGCCACCGGGTAGGCAGCTTGATATTCTTCCGTGCTCAGACCCGACCTTCTTAAAAGGTCCGGATTGTGCGCGATATCCTGCTCAAAAAGCTTAATCACTCGCTCGACCATCCACTCCGCAGGCGTTCCCGCATGCCGGCACGGCGCGGCTTCGTCGGTTTCCAGGTTCATCTTGTCGCCCCGCGTTGGTTCACCAGAGCGCACCAGATCGGAACATGCCACAACCCAATCACATGCGCTGCTTCGACCATCGAAAACTCCTATACAGAATAGTGACTTGTTCGCCCAAACCCCGCCAATGAAACCCGGCCCAAATTTCATAACATAGCCGTCCATGAATTGGTCGCTATCCTTTGCCTCCACCATTAGCACGCGGTGCCCTTAGTCACCTCTGCAGAAACGTCGCCAACCGTCGCTTTACCCGCGTAGCGACTCTTAGCTCGCATTCCCAAACGATCGCCGAGCGCCAGCCAGCACTTTGTAATTTCGCGGCGTTTCTCGCATCACGCGCGCGATTGAGGGCTATTTTGCCCCTCCAGTACGCCTCGTTTGTCTTCGGCGCGCGAGAACCTCTAGCGCAATCATGACCATGCCAAAAACATCCGTTGACGAGAATAACCTTGTGGAGCCTCGGAAATACCAGATCAGGTTTTCCAGGGAGATCTTTCCGATGCAATCGAAACCGATACCCCATCTGATGCACCATGCTCCGCACAGTAATCTCAGGCGCCGTATCTCTACTCCTAACGGCGCGCATAATGCGGCTGCGCGCTTCCAGCGTTTCCTTCATCGCCGCAATTCTACCTTGAGGCTCGGGTCGGTCTCGAATTCTTCGACGATTTCGTTATACCGCTTCACGATCTCGTCAACCGCCGTCTTGCGTCCATCCGCGGCGAACTTTCCAAGCTCGTATACGTTGAGCGCGACGAACTGCTCGATCTCAAAAACATCGATCCGATCGGCAAGACCGACATTGTCCGCGAGCCCCTCCGCAACGCTCAACCCACGCTGAATGGTCACCAACATCGGCCTAATGCCGTCATTCAGATTTTCCCGGCAGCGTTCGATGACTCCTTCTCCCGGCGATGTCGTAACATGAATGGCTACATCGCCGAGCAGAAAATCTCCCGCGCGGGCACCGGGCGAATCCGCCGTCGAAAAGCTATTGTGGTCGAACTTTCCCTTTCCTAAAGCACAATCGAGCTTGGCACCCACCAAGTGCTGCAAAACAGCTCCGGCGTAGTACATGCCCGGCGTCGTCTTCTGACGCTCCTCGGCTTGTTCGATCACGTCGCGCACGACCGTGCGAAGGCTCTTCGAAGCATCGAGCTTGATCTTGAACGGCTTGCCCGCAAAGAACTCGTGAACGCGCTCAATCCAAAACCCCTCGACTGCGTCCAAATCAACTTCACCTTGCTTCTTGAGGCGATTAAGGAATGTCACGTACTGGCGCATGTTATGCAGGCTTCCGCGCGACGTACGACCGCCTTCGGAAGCCAGCACCCTATCAATGCCGTGGCGTTTTAGGACGGTCTGGACGGCGCCTTTTCCCAGGCCCAGCACCTGACCCCCACCTTCCGTGATGAGTTTTTCGTCGTCAAGGGGAAGTCCCATCGTTCGCGCGTGTTGGGTCACAACCAAGGCAACCGAAATCGGTCCCTTCCCTCGAAAGCTGTTTTCCGCCGTGAATGCGGCCAACTCCTTGCGGAGCGCGTCGGCGGTTATCTTCATGCAGCTTCCTTTTCATGCGCCTCGGCGGCAACATGTAGAGGTTCGAGAATGTTCGAGGCGAGAAAACGCACAACCGGAACCGCGACGCCGTCGCCGGAGAGATGATAGGCCTCGTTGTAGTTTTCCGGCAGCTTGTAGCTCTCCGGCAATCCCATAAGGCGCGCGGCCTCGCGCGGCAACAATAAGCGAGAACGAACGCTCTTGCCCTTCACCATCACGATCGACTGGCGGCTCGAACCGCCGACCGGCGTGCGGAGGCATCCCGCAATGTCGTCGAATCGCACTTCCGCGCGCTGGACCCGCTTACCCTTCTCGTCTTGGCGCGTGCGCTTGTAGATGCCGCCCACCATGCGAACACCCATCTTCTTCGCCTGTTCGACCTTCTTTCGGTTGATCGGGCTCATGAGGGATATGAGATAGCGGGTTTCTTCCGCCGTGTGCCAAGCGACGCCATTCGGTTCGTCTTCAATCAAGTCCGAGAATCTCGAACTGCGTTTGGGCGTCGCCGGGAGACGCCACCATAGCCAGGCTGCCTTCGAGCGCGGCAACAGTTTTTCGAAAGCATTCGTTAGGTGGGATGGATGCCATGCCGGATCGGGCTCGTCGGCCATAAGGCCCGCGGGAATGGAAACTCCCTCGCGCACGCAAATAATGAAGAGGCGTGGCCGCGATTGCGGCAAGAACCGAACGGCATCTATGACCACCGCGCCGAAACGGTGTTTCTCGCCTGCGAGCGCAGACCCAATCGCGGCGAAGTCTTTTCCACCGTGGGAAGCAAGAGCGCCGCAGACATTTTCGAGAACGACCATCGACGGCGAACGGCCTTCCTTGCCAAGCCGCTGCATGAGGTTCCAGAAGGGCCAGAAAGTACCCGAGCGATGGCCGTCCAAGCCCGCCCCCGAACCCGCCAAGGACAAATCCTGGCACGGGAACGAAGCCCAGGCGAGGCTCGCGGTGCCGGGCAGATCTTTCGTCGAAAGCGCGCCAACATCGGAAACATTCAAATGCTCGGCACCCCAATTCGCGGCGTAGCTGGCGGCCTTCTTGGCGTCGATGTCATTCGCGAAGAGGCAAGTCCACCCATGCCCCAGGCCCGCCCGCGCCATGCCGCCACCCGCGAAGAATTCGTAATAAGACCGCACCTTCACACCTATCCTTCGGCGACATCCGGGTAACTTTCCGGCGTCGCCAAGTACGCGAGAGCCTTAAGGCTGGATAGTCAACACACTACACCAATAACCCTGCGGAAAAAAGACCTTACCGAGATGCCCATTCCTTCGAAATACTGCGTCCTTCCGCCGTCCCGGATGCCCCATTTCATTCACTACGCTTCTTCCCGTGACCCCAGCCACGCACAGGGCGAAGGCACTTTAGCCGTCGCCGCTTGCTGTCAATGACGGATTTTGGCTCCCCTACCCCGCCGGCGCACCCTGTCTTTAGGCGGGGCAGTCACCCCAAAATCCTATGACAGCTTCGCTCGGTTGCGCCGGCCCGCGTGCCTTTCTCGCCCCCGCCGTAACGGGGAAAGCCCGCGACTCGTGGTGCTTATCAAATCAAGGTCTATCGGGTGGACGATCCTACTAGTGCAAAATCTGCACCAGTAAATAATCCATCCAATGTGAAAAATTACACCAGTGCAAATTCTGCACCAGTGCAAGTTGCACACAAGGTTAGTCGACCGTTCGTCGCCAATTTGTCTGTTCTCCTGCTCCTGATTTCTGCCCGACCCTATGCCTCGAATCGTGAAGGGCCGCCACGGCCCGTAAAGGGATCACCGTCGTCTCCCCGGCTTCCGCGTCTCCCGACAAACCGAGCCTTGTGCAGCCGGGCGATGCCCCTCGCCGTCTCAACCCTTGACCTGCCGTCTCAACGCGTCCCTCCCCATGTTCTCGGTGGTTCGGAAAAATCCGGACCCGAAAAAGGAGAACAGACAATGACATCCACTCAGCGGCAGGCACCACCCCTCGATAGCGTCGTCAACGGCGATTGCATTGAGATCATGCGCAACCTTCCATCGGCGAGCGTCGACTTCATCCTCACCGATCCGCCATACCTTGTGAACTACAACGACCGCTCCGGCCGCAGCGTCGCCCACGATGACAATGACGCCTGGCTGAAACCCGCCTTCCGGCAAATGCACCGCGTGCTTCGGCCCGATAGCCTGTGTATTTCGTTCTATAGCTGGAACAAGGCCGATGTATTCATGGCCCCATGGCGCGAAGCCGGTTTCCGAACCGTCGGGCATATCGTTTTCCGCAAAGCCTATGCATCGAACGCTCGATTTCTCAGCTACAGGCACGAATCGGCTTACCTGCTGGCCAAGGGCCGTCCGGCGCTGCCCTCTTCGCCCGTGCTGGATGTTCTGGACTGGCAATATTCCGGCAACCGCTTCCACCCGACACAGAAGCCTATTCAGCCGCTCAAGACTCTTATCGGCGCATTCACCGAGCCGAAGGCCGTCGTCCTCGATCCGTTCTGCGGCTCGGGATCGACCCTGATCGCCGCTCGTGATCTGGACCGCCGGTTCCTGGGCATCGAGCTGGATGAAACTCATTGCCGGACGGCGCGTGACCGGCTGGCGCGAGCATCCCAGGCGCCGCCGGACACCGCGCTAAAGGCGAATACCAAGTGCCCTTCGGATGTCGCGCAATCTTCGCGAGTAGTTGTCTGATACCATCCGAACCGCATGAAGTGCCGTAGCGGCGACTATCACTAACAACATGGACGATGCAAATCCCACTCGCCTCCTGATCGCTCTGACTTCAAATAGCGACCGGAAAAGCATGCGGTTCATAACTTCACTCATCGCCTCCCTCTGCGAGACGCAGAATAGAAAGAAATGGCAAATAACAATTCTCCGAACTCCTGCTTACAATACCCGTACATTGTTGTTACCAACCACCGTCGTATCACAGTTGCATAGCCTCAATGTTTCATTTCTGCAGCCTCAGGTCCGCCTTTCACCGGCCACTCCCTTTCATGAGTTTTTATTTTGCACTCAGAATGACTCGTACTCAATTGCCGCCCAACGAAATCGAGGCTTGCTCGCGGTCAACGATTTTCTCCGGACCACCGCCGTCGATCTCATAGCCGTGTTAGACGATGATCTGGTCTTTCAAAACGCACTTTTAAAACCCAATCAACGCGGAGACCTATGCGTCACATTTGAGACAACCCACGACTACCTAGCGGGGTTGGAAACAATTTACGCATTAGCCAAAACCGGGCCAATTATAGGAGGCTCCACAGGCTGTCCACCAATTCCGGGCGTGTCGGCCATCAGAGGCGCGATCGAAGACATGAACAATGACGTGAATAGAGTTTCCCCGACAGAGTTATTTACCGCCCAAGAAGCCGACTACTACTACGATTTCCGCGAACATAGTGACGGCAATCTTTCACAAGGTGCTTGGTTTTCGTATCGTTACAATGATGAGGTCATTACACCATCACTCAGTAATATACTGTTCGGAGTCACACCCACCAGGCCTCTGATCTTCAACTCCCACGCACTCTTTCGTGCGGCTCTGCCCAGTACCCGCCGGGGTGGCAACACGTATTTCGCCAATCTGGGTTGGACCAATGTTGAGAGTTTTCTCAAGGTCTGCTATGGGAGTTGGGGGCAGAAAGGCTGCTTCTCGGTGAACTCTATGCGCGAGTTCGCAGACCTCCCCCCAAAAGCACGCCAGATCATGGTCGCGAGCGTAATGAAAGCCCATCAGTTGCTCATCGACAATCTAACTGCAGCGCGTGGATCTCGTGACGATAATGATTCCCTCGCTGGCTTGATCGTCACGTTCTTTAGCGGAATTTGCCTGGAGCAGAACTTCGGTCCCGACCGGGCGCGGATTACGAAGAAGATCGACGCCTTCATGCGGCTGATTCGCGCAATCTGATCGTCCAGTGAGACGAAGAAGGAAAGAATCGAGTCCAAGTCGAACCATTGACTACCTTGGCGCGTTCGGATTCTCCTGCTTAATATTTGCTGCTTCTTCACTTCGTCTCAAAATCGGTGGAGACGCTGAGTTTCTTCCAAATTCGTGCTTCCTCTAATCGCGCAAGATCATTCTTCTCCGCGGCGGCGTAAGCATCGCTGCCGAGCAAGAGTCGCAACGGAGGGTTCCGTTCTTGCGTCAACTGGACGATCGCCTGAGCTGCCTTTTTGGGGTCACCAGGCTGCTTGCCATTGTAGTTCCGCTGAAATCTTGCGGTAGCTCCAACCGTCGAATCGTATTCAGGATGACCTTCGCTAAGTTCGGTGGAACTGCCCGCGAAGTCAGTGCGAAAGCCACCGGGTTCAACGATGGTGACCTTGATGCCGAGCGGTGCCACTTCGCGCGAAAGCACCTCGGAGAAGCCTTCGACACCCCACTTCGCCGCCGAGTAAGGCCCACGTCCCGGAGGGCCAATCCTTCCGCCCACCGATGAAAACTGAATGAACTGGCCTGCTTTCTTTTCGCGAAAATACCTAAGAGCTGCCTTCGTCACAATAATCGTTCCAAAGAGGTTCGTTTCGATCTGTGCCCGGAATTCCGATAGAGGCGTGTCTTCGACGGACGAAAGATTGCCATATCCCGCATTGTTAATGACCACATCCAGCGAGCCAAATACATCGACCGCCGCCATTATCGCGTTTGCTGCTGCTGCTTCGTCGGTCACATCCATTGCGAAGAGCTTGACCTGATCTCCATATCGTTCCGAGAGATCAGCCAGCGACTTAATGTCCCGAGCTGTCGCCAACACTTTATTGCCCGCAGCGAGGCCCGCTTCAACAATTGCACGACCCAGACCACGAGAGCTGCCGGTGACTAACCATACCTGCGCCATTCATCCTCCTCTATCAAGCCACCCCCGGATATTCTGGAGAAAGCTTCTCAAAATCAGGATTGGATGCGCAATAGGCATACGAAAGGACTTGTTAGTTAGGGAGGAAATCGCAGAATCTTCGGACCTCAGGGCGACTCCCTTTGAGTTCGAGAGTGAGTGACGGTCTTGCCACACGGCTGGCTCTTGCGAGCTCCTGGAAATCTTAGGGCGCGGCTCGGCGCATTGTTAAAGATAAGGGCTCCGGACTTATCAAACCCATCGAAACCCACCGACAAATTAGCGCGAAGCGATGCGGAGAGGCGGCGCATGGCCATATCAAAGGACACCACAGTGGAGCAAGGAGGGGAGAAGGTCGTCCACAAGCTTGAGAGATGGATCCGACTTCCTACGAACGATCGCCCCGAACCAGCACGTAGTTAGAAGTAACGCTAGTTTGGTGGAGTCTTGTGCGACGGGGGTTCCTTTCTCAATGTGAGCGAGCGAGATTAGGTCGCCCAACTGCCTATCCCAGACGTGTATCCCATCGGCAATTCTTTGCCCGATGTCGGGCGGAATTGCCGGAGCCTCGGCGGCGAAAATCGCAAGTAATTGGAGTGGAGCTATTTCGATCATCGGCGGTTCCATGGCTAAGAACTGGAAATGATGATTCAGTTGATCGTATGCGCTCTCTCCCGGCTCTAGAGAGAGTGATTGATAGATAGCGGCAAATTGGCGATCGACGAGTATTGAGGCAAGTTCTTCTTTACTCCTGAAATAGTTGTAAAAAGTTCCTTTAGGCGCATTCACGGCGGCGGCGATGCGGTGAATGCTCGCTTCTGGATAGCCAACTTCCTGAAACAGTTTGCCGGCTGAGAGAAGGAGCATCTCGCGGGTATTGGTTGCTCGATGCGCGACCTGATGCTGAGTACGAGACATTACCCCGATGTGGCGACGAATCACTCGTTCATGGCTTGTCGAAACAAACTGAATTTGTGATTTCCGATCACAATAATGTTCCTTAGTAACCTCACGAAACAAATGCACTTGGTGGGTGGTATTCTTGAAGCCATTCAAGATGGCCGGTCGTCTTCCGTTGGAGATTGCCGTGAATAAAACTCACACCCGCGAACAAAATCGGAATTCCGCGCCGTCGTCTGAAGCCCAAGCAAGCGCCTATGGCACGCAGATGGCGAAGTATTTCACCATGAACCAACCGCCCCACGTTGCCATCGATTCTGCGGTTTCCGTCGTCCGGCCGCAAATGGCGATTACCAGGCTGATTGCCCGAAGCGGCATCCCGGAGCGAACTGCATCCATCCCTTCTGAAAAGGCCTACGTTGTTTCGGTTCATCTCAATCATGCCAATTCCGGGGAATGGGAACTGTGGACCGATGGCAGGTACACAAAGACGGGGGCGTGGCCAGTGGGCGGGGTTGCAATGTGCGACCTGGAATCAAATTCGAGTATTCGAAATCCAGGCCCGATCGACTGGATTCACTACCACGTTCCGCGTGCAACCTTGGACGCCCTCACCGACGATGCCAGAATGCCCAGAGTTAAGCGTCTCCACTGCGTTTACGGAACTTCCGACCCCGCCGTCTATCACCTGACGCAACTGATTCTGCCATGCCTGAATAGGCCGGAGATGTTCTCTCAGTTGTTCATGGATTCTCTCACCATGACAATTTGTTCGCACCTTGTCGCGCAGTATGGTCAGACTCCTGAAGCTATTTCGCAGTTCAAAGGCGGTCTGGCACCGTGGCAAAGACGCCGCGTTGTGGAATTGTTCAAGGAGCACTTGGACGGCGAGGTAAAACTGGAAACACTTGCCGAGGAATGTAGGCTTTCAGTCAGCCATTTTGCGCGATCGTTCAGGAGATCGTTTGGGACCTCCGCACATCGTTACCTGATTCTGCAGCGCGTTGAGATCGCGAAGGGCCTTTTATCGGAAACCCATAACTCGTTGGTGGAAATTGCCGCGCAGGCTGGATTTTCTGATCAAGCTGCCCTTACTCGGACGTTTGCGAACCTCGTTGGTGCGACTCCGGCAAAATGGAGGCGTGAACACTCAGGCCGCAGGATTTTTGTCGAAATATCCAAAGGTAAATCCCTTCAATCACAGGAATAGATCCCACGCTCGAGTCCCACTCCGGTGACGGTATTGAGCCTGGTTTCCCTGTAAATGCGGTATCGTCGCCGCTTGATACTCCGCTAGAGTCTTCGTATTGAACTCAGACCGGCAGTGGTCTTTGTTCGCCCGCCTTCACTCCACACTTGCAGCAGGATTCCGCAAAAGTGGTTCATATTTTCAATAGTGTCTTGCTCGTTTCCGGATATGGTCCATTGCATATTTGAGGCTCAATGCACGATTCGCTGAAGCTCAAACCAGAGAGGACAATGATCATGAACAAGACTTACTGGGTTGTAATCGTTGGCATGCTGATGGGCGCGGCTCTGATCGCTGCCGCGGCAGGTCCCGCGTTGCCGACTGGCATCAAGAACGTTGTTCTGGTGCATGGGGCCTTCGCCGATGGCTCTGGCTGGGACGCCGTCGCAAAGATCCTGGAGAAGGATGGCTACACGGTATCGGTTGCGCAACCCCCAGAGACCTCGTACGCCGACGACCAAAAGTACACGAAGGCCGCCATCGACGCCATGGGCGGCCCGGTCGTCCTGGTCGGTCATAGCTACGGCGGGTCCATCATCAGCGAGGCCGGCAACGATTCAAACGTTGCGGCACTGGTGTACATCGCCGCGTTTGCGCTCGATGAAGGTGAGAGCTGCGCGTCGATCGAAACAGCCGTGCCACAAGCCTCCAAGGCATTCAAGCCGGATAGCAATGGGAACTGGTGGATAGAGCAAGACCATTTCGTTGCCGACTTCGCAGCGGATATTCCCGTGGCCCAGGCTCACTTCATGGCTATCTCGCAGGTGCCGATTTCCACCGACTCGTTCACCCACAAGGTCACGAATCCCGCCTGGAAGAACAAGCCGACGTGGTACATGGTGGCCGGCTCAGATCGGTCGATCAATCCCATACAGGAGCGCATGATGGCCAAGCGCGCCAATGCCAAGACGGTCGAAGTGAATTCCAGCCATGTGGCCTACATGTCTCACCCGAAGGAAGCAGCCAAGCTCATCGAAGAGGCTGCCACCTCCGCACACGCCAATTAGCAGCGCGTAAATCTTTACGCTTAAGTGAGCGGCACGTTCTGCGCACAGGTAGGGGCGGTTTGGTGCGAAGGCGTCCGACATCGACAATCAATCGGTCCGAGTGGATCTTTACTGCAAAGGAGAATGATCGTGAAACAGAATATTAAGAACGTGGTTCTAGTGCATGGAGCTTTCGCCGACGGCTCCGGCTGGGAAGCCGTCGCTAACATCCTTAAGAATGATGGATACAAGGTGTCGGTGGTGCAGCACCCCGAGACCTCTTACGCCGATGACCAGAAGTACACAAAGGCGGCCATCGACGCCATGGACGGACCAGTGGTTCTAGTGGGGCACAGTTATGGCGGGTCCGTCATCACCGAGGCTGGCAATCATCCGAAGGTTGCGGCACTCGTTTACATCGCCGCCTTTGCTCTCGATGAAGGTGAGAGCTGTGCGTCGATCGAACAGGCCCTGCCGCAAGCGTCCAAGGCCTTCAAACCGGACAGCAACAACAACTGGTGGATAGACCAGGAGCATTTTGTGGCTGACTTCGCAGCGGATATCCCACGGGATGAGGCAGAGTTTATGGCTATATCGCAAGTGCCGATTTCGACCGACGCGTTCACCCATCAGGTTAAGAATCCCGCCTGGAAGCACAAGCCCACGTTCTACATGGTCGCCACCGCCGACCGATCGATCAATCCGGACCAAGAGAGGATGATGGCGAAGCGCGCCAACGCCAAGACGGTCGAAGTGAATTCCAGCCATGTGGCCTACATGTCTCATCCGAAGGAATCAGCCAACCTCATCGAAGAGGCTGCTACTTCCGCATCAGCCACGGCAGCAGCGTGAGGTGCGTCGGTGATCGGATTGGGATACTTGCCCCACACTACGCTAGTACTCTCGATGTCCGTTCAGTCGGGCGTGAAATAACTCGGCATGAATCAGTGGCCTCCGCCGATCCGGATGACATCGGCGGAGGCCCGGATGAAAGTCGTCGTCTCAGGAGTACACAATGAAAGATCACATCACCATAGAAGGACCTGACGGCGCGTTAGCCGCCTATATCGCAAGACCGAAGATCTCGCCGGCTTCCGCTGTTGTCGTTCTGCAGGAACTGTTCGGTGTGAACGCCGACATTCGCAAACACTGCGACGAATTGGCGGAACAAGGTTACCTCGCGGTCGCGCCAGATCTGTTCTGGCGGCAGGAGCCAGGCGTCGACCTGAGCGTCACCTCCGAAACCGACTGGCAACACGGTCTCCGCCTCTATTCAGCTTATGACAGAGATGCGGGCGTACGGGATATAAAGGACACCATCGACGCAGTACGCAGGCTCCCGGAATGCAACAGTAAGGTTGCCTTGCTCGGCTATTGCCTCGGAGCGCTCATGGTTTTTATGACAGCCGTGCGCAACGACGGCATCGACGCCGCAGTCTGGTATCACGGCGGCGATACTGAGAAATATCTGGGAGAGGTCGATGGGCTTCATGCG
Source organism: uncultured Acidobacteriaceae bacterium (assembly GCA_963771965.1). Lineage (GTDB taxonomy): Bacteria > Acidobacteriota > Terriglobia > Terriglobales > Acidobacteriaceae > Sulfotelmatobacter. Next base: position 659,151 of record CAVYVM010000008.1, on the reverse strand, counting down.
CCCCTTCTAATGCACCTGGCTGAGGAGGATGAGTTCATTTCCAAGGCTGCACAAGCTGAGATCAAAGCGGCACTTGCTAAGAAACCAAACGCGACCGTTTACAGCTATCCGGGTCAGAATCATGCCTTCTCTCGGCACAATGGGGCGCATTACAATGCCGCCGCGGCAGCGCTCGCCAACGGACGGACAAGCGAGTTTCTACATCAGCAACTGCGGTGACATCCGATCGCTCCAGCCGTTTCGGACGACTGGAGCGCCTTCGCCTTCAGCCAGGACGGTGTTGTTCGCGACGAGCGAAATCTCTTCATGAGATTGTGAGTCTCCGACCAGGCGCTGGCGCGCATGCGATCTTATGAAGAAAAAAAGACCACAGACCCGTCCCGCTCGCTTGAAGCTTAAAGGAGGATGAATCGTGACAAAACCGAATGCGTCACCTATGCGGGTGATCGAGGAAACACCTGGGTACTGGAGAGCCGTATTCGACCATCCGCCCTTCAATGTCGTCGACGGGGATGTCTTCCAGGCCCTCCAGGACCTTCTTGTCCGCATGGAGACGACTGAGAGTCTGCGTGTCGTTGTTTTCGAAAGCGCTCTTCCGGACTTCTACCTGTCGCACTTCGATCTGACGGGCAGGCTCGGAAACGTAATGAGCGGTATCGGCCCCACGGGCTTACCGATTTTGATGGACACGTTCGTGCGCCTAACGAAAGCGCCAGTCGTCAGCCTCGCAAGAATCCGGGGCTGCGTGCGCGGCGTGAGCAGCGAGTTCGTTCTTGCCTGCGACATGCGCTTCGCCTCGCGCGAGAACACGAAGCTTGGTCACCCGGAACTCGGAGTCGGCCTGCATCCGGGCGGCGGAGGCACAGAGCGCCTTCCGCACCTGGTGGGACGCGGGCGGGCGCTCGAAATCGTTCTGAGTGCCAACGACTTCGATGGCGACACAGCGGAACGATACGGCTATGTGAACCGATCCCTTCCGGACGCCGAGTTGGACGGTTTCGTCGATGCCCTCGCACGCCGGAGCGGCTCCTTCGATCGGCGCGCTCTCGTTGCGGCAAAGCATCTCGTCAACGAAGTCTCTTTGCCTCCGTTCGATCGGCTCCTCGACGCCTTTACTTCGTTTGGGAAAGCGCTCGGGTGGCCCGAGGCTCAGAACCGTATAAGAACCGTGCTGGAACGCGGGCTGCAACGCGACGCCGGCTTCGAGAAAAACTGGCCCGAGGTACTCGGCACGCTTGTCGAGAGTGGCGGGAAAGGTGGTCGGGATGATAGCCACAGTTGAGGTCGAGTGATTCAGTTTGATCTCGTCCCGCCCATTCGACAAGATATTGGCAGCGATCAAAGCCGCAATAGGCCATCCGGACATGGTTGCATTCGCGAAAAGGACAGCGGCTGCGCCGACGTTTCCAGAGTTCGAAAGCGTGGTTCGCGAAGGATTGGGCAAGACGGACCTGATGCTGTTCATGGAACTGGACCACGGCGCCGTGATAAGGAAAGCGACGGATCGCGATAAGCCCCGAATGGTCCGCCTCATCATGGGCAATCCGCTCATCATGCAACAAATCGCAAGGTACGTTCCCGACGCCGGGTCTTATGCACCCGTTACGGTGCTTGTCGACGAACGCTCTGATGGCGTCCACATTTCCTATGACAGGATGGGCAGTCTCCTGGCTCCGTATCGGAATTCCGAGGCACTTACGGTCGCGAGGGATCTCGACAAGAAAGTCGAGACCCTTTTGTCCGAAGTGGCAGGCTGAGCCAACATCGCTGCGCCGTCGAAGCAGAACCGGCAAATTGAGGAGGAGTGATGACCAATCGATTGCAGTGGGACGTTCTTGTCAGTGCCCAGATCCCGGTGGTCACAAGCGACCTTCCGCCCGGCGCGAGCGAAATGAAATGGTCGCCCATTTCTTCGACGCTTATTTCAGGCGAGCGCGATGCCGTGCTGGTGGACACGGCGATTACGGTCGATCAAAACCAGAAACTTGTCGACTGGATCGCGCACAGCGGCAAGAATTTGACAGCAATCTATGCAACCCACGGCCACGGCGATCATTTTTTTGGCGTAAACACAATCCAGAAGAAATTTCCGAAGGCGCGGTTCGTCGCGACGAGCGAAGTCATCGCGGTTATGCGAAAGCAGGCGTCGGTTCCTGTGGTTGAGTCATATTGGAAACCACGCTTTCCCGGACAAATCGATTCGACGCTCTTGATTGCCGACGAGCTCAAGGACGGTGTTCTCGAACTGGAAGGGGAACAACTCGTAAGTGTTCCTCTCGGGCATACCGATACCGATAGCACAACCTGTCTCCACGTCCCTTCCATCGGACTTGCCGTTTGCGGCGATGCGCTCTACAACGATGTTCATCTTCATCTGGGCGAGTCGAATGCGGAAGGCCGCAACGAGTGGATTGCGGCACTCGATACGATCGAGTCGCTGAAGCCGGTGGCCGCTATTGCCGGACACAAGAGGCCCGGCGCGCCGGATACGCCAGATAACATCGAGGCGACACGAAAATATATCCGCGATTTCGACAGGACTGCTTCCCATACACAGACCGCGGTTGAGCTGTACAAACAGATGCTTACGCTTTATCCCGAGCGAATCAATCCCGCAGTCTTATGGAATTCGTCAATAGCCATTAAGCCGGAAGGCTAAATTTACCCTGCTTACCCATCCGCTTCAGCGCTGGGCACTTAGCAACCGTTAACCGCATCGTCGGGGGTGGCCGCCTGGAGGTCCACAAGCGCGTTTCTCGGTACCCATCAGTAAAAAGCGAACAACTCGTCATTCGACGAAATGGCTTCTGCCTCCACCCGCCGTCATGTCATTCGTGGCCTTCCCGTCCTTTGCCTCGGGAGTACAATCTCCAGATCAGAAGCCATCCCTATGTGGGGGAAAGCGTCTCAGGTTCGCTTCCATTGATAAGACACAGCCTGACGGCTGGATAGAACTCCAAGTGGACGTCGCACTCATTCGGACGCTCGCGGCTCCCAATCAAATATCGGAACGGTTTAACTGAGCGCCTCATGAAGGATCCCAGCAAGACACAGTTGTTAGAGTCGGTATTTGCCGGTGGCGGCGAGATGAGCGCAAGAATGCGCGAGCTCGACTGGTCGTCAACGGTTTTGGGTCCATTGGAGCAATGGCCGCAGTCGCTGCGAGCCTGTGTTCGCGTCATGCTGGGCTCTGGTTGTCCGATGCTCGTGTGCTGGGGCCCAGCTTACACGATGCTGTACAACGACCCATATCGACCGCTGATCGGGACAAAGCATCCAGCAGCGTTAGGCTGCGCCATACGCGATGTGCTTCCGGAGACGTGGAATTTCCTGGGGCCGCGATACGACAGGGTTATGAAGGACGGTCAGGAGGCCTGCCACCTCACCGGCCAGATGTTCACGGTTTACCGCAACAACTACCTCGAAGAGTGTTATTTCTCCTTTTCGTACAGCCCGATTCGAGACGACAACGGCAACGTGGGCGGCGTATTCACCGCGCGGTCCTCGATATGACGGAACGGGTAATCGAAGATCGACGCCGACAGGTGCTCCGCGATTTGGCGTCGCGAACCGCTGGAGCACGACATGAGGAAGAAGTTTGGCGCGTCAGCGCGGAGACTCTCGGCCAACATCGACCGACCGTCCCGTTCGCATTTCTATATGAGCATCGGACCCAGGCCTTCCGAACATGATGGACGAGCTTGATAAAAAATCGGCGACTCAGTATTTGCCGGTCTGCGAGCGAATGTCAGAACTCTCCACGGCTTTACTCATGGGGTTTGGAGCAACTCGGACGCAGGTTCGATGCTGAAGGTAATCTGCGTGCGAACTATTCCGACCAAGAGAAGTTTGAGGCGATTCGTGCCAGCACGGCGATCTACGCGCTGCTCAGCAGCGTCTTCTGTCAGGCAGCTTCGGGAGCGCCTGAAAAGGATGGGCGGGCGGCGGCGATTGAGGCGAAATACGCGGAACTTTACGGTCCGGCTGCCTGCTGATAGCTCCGAAGGATCATTCAGTTCGGGGAGGGCCGTGAATTTCAACGAGCCTTCGCCATATTGATGGCGGCGCTCGGGGCACTCACGAACTAGGATAAGGTCATTCCGTACATCTCCTCGCCGGATCGAGTTTTAACGGGATGGTGCGATTTGAACCGACATTACCGATTCCGAGGGCATGCCTCGGCCCCAAAGTGAGATACAGACTCACTGGGGTTTCTGCGCTACTTCCACAAGCATGTCCTGCAGGTCCAGGAGCTTCTTGCCGATCTGCCAAGTTAGGTACAAGCTTAGGATGATCGATCCAATTGGGGCGAGTTGCGTTTTCCAGTGGGCCAGACCATAGGCACGGAGCCAATGGTGTGAGTCAGCATTCAGCACGAAGATCGTGAAGGCAGGCAGCAGCAACGAAGCGGTCATCATTAGCCGCGACACGCTCCAGCGATAAAGCCCCACCCATGGCACATCCAGGCCGGGGTCATCACTCGTCAGCCGCGGTGCGAGCTCTCGCAAATGCAATAGCAGGTAGATCTGAACCGCCAGTACCACCACGGTGCCCCAACCAACGGTAGCGCTCGCGGGAAAACGTACGCCGAAGGCTTCAAACGACTCGGAGCTGTGCTGCGACTGCTGGTTCGACAGCCACGCTTGGAGCTCGTCAATCTTGTCGCTTTGCAGCCCATTTGTTAACTCGTTTAGGTCCGCGAAGGCTTCGGAAAACTTGCCCTGCGGCAGGTCCGGAAACTTACCGCGCAGCACATCCTGCGGAAAGAATGGAACGTATTCCTGGTCGAGTAGGCCGACAATCACGCTATGGCCGGTGTCCGCGAGCACAAGCAGCGGATCGGAGTCACCGGTGTTCTGTGAGCGCCTTGCTCCGAGCTCCTGCTCTACCGCGTAGTCTTCTTCGTTTTCGGGGGAGCAACTGAGGTATGCGTCCGCTGCTTTTGTCTTGTCAGCGGGGCCATAGTCGGTGAAGAGTTTGTCAATGTCGTGGTTCTGAACCAACTCCGGTGCTGTGATACCTTTGCAACTTCCTAGGACGTAATGCTTACTGATCGCATCCCACGTTGTTTTGAAATTCTCCAGCGGCACTTCTTCCGGCGACGGTTGAAGCGATAGTTGATAAGATATCGACTTGTTGGTCCACTCCACCGTTCCCACCGGATATCCCGGGTGCGTTTTGGGTGGCTCTGAGCCTCGGTACGGAGCCTCCGCAACTAGGAATACCTCGCTTACGGACATAGAAGCACGAAGCCTCTCTGAACCACGGCGGTAGTCGTTGATGTAATCGCTTGCATTCCTGGTATTCGCTGCCATGTAGACCTTCTCCGCCTTGTCCGTGAACGCAGTCGCGTTCATCTCGGGAAGAAGCTTTTTTACAAGTTCGATCTGGTTGAGCGCCTTCTGATAGGTGCCCTCCGTCCCGGACGTCTTGATGACAATCAGTGCGACGCAGGTAACAATCAGCGCAAAGTGGACCGTGCGCAGATGCTCGACAAAGTCTTTGGACCAGTGCATCTCGCCGGGCTGTTGACGTCTCCATGCCATGCGCGTTTCCCTTGCTCCGCTCACTCGCCCGGAAATCTGAACTGAAACCGGATGCACCTGGGATCAAACCTAACAATTATAAGGTCCGCACCTCTCTGCAAAGTAAGAGTCGCACTGATCGGTCGTCACATTGGCGTAGAAAGTGGTACAGAATCCCCTGGGCACTCTTGAACATCCGACAGGCTGCAAGTCAAGCGAATTAGCGTCAAGGCCAGGGCGAATTTGACTTGAACTTTCTGCGAAAGGAAGCGGGAATGTTGCTGATCGCTTTCAAGGAGACACTATGCCCGATTCGTCCATTACGGAACGCCTCGCCTCAGTGCACAGGTTGAGTAAGCCAGTCTTGTGTGACTTATGGCGGCAGTTGTTCAAGAAAGAACCTCCACCGGAAATCCGAAAGGATCTGATGCTTCGCATTGTTGGTCATCGCCTGCAGGAGCAGGAGTTCGGCGGGCTCAGCGACGCTGGCTGCCGTAGGCTTCGCCAGCTCGCAACCACATTCGAGGCCGATCCCAGCGCAGTGGTTTCAAACCGACCGCCAATCAGGCCAGGCACCCGCCTGGTGCGCCAGTGGAAGGAACAAGTCCATGTGGTGGAGGTGGAAACCGAAGGCTACGAATACAGGGGTGCTCGTTACGAGAACCTCTCGGAGATTGCTCGCCTGATCACCGGCACTCGCTGGTCGGGGCCACTCTTCTTCGGTCTCAAAGCTAAACCATCCAACGCATCCCAACAGGAGGCTCAATGACCACGGAATCGAAAGCCGTTATCCGCTGTGCAATCTATACCCGCAAGTCTTCCGAAGAAGGACTCGAACAATCCTTCAATTCTCTCGACGCTCAACGGGAAGCCTGCGAAGCCTTCATCGCCAGTCAACGACACGAAGGCTGGCGGGCGCTCCCGGCCCGATACGACGACGGAGGATATTCCGGAGGGAATCTGGAGCGGCCAGCATTGAAGCGTCTGCTCGACGATGTTCAAGCCAACAAGGTTGACACCATCGTGGTCTATAAGGTGGATCGCCTCACTCGCAGCCTGGCCGACTTCGCCAAGATTGTCGAAGCGCTGGACGCACGCGGAGTCTCTTTCGTCTCCGTTACTCAGCAGTTCAATACCACGACTTCGATGGGACGACTGACTCTCAATATTCTTCTCTCCTTCGCGCAGTTCGAGCGCGAGGTCACGGGAGAGAGGATCCGCGACAAGATCGCTGCCTCCAAGCGCAAGGGCATGTGGATGGGAGGGACCGTGCCGCTCGGTTACGACGTCAAGGATCGAAAGCTGGTCGTGAATCCGGATGACGCGAAGATGGTTGTTCGGCTCTTCCATCTCTATCTCGAGTTAGGTTGCGTCTCGAAGTTGAAGGCTCGGCTCGATCAGGAAGGCATCAAGAGCAAGGAGAGGACTAGCGCTGCCAGGAACCGATCGGGAGGAACTTCATACTACCGCGGCGCGCTGTATCAGATCCTGAAGCACCGCATTTATCTCGGAGAAATTCCTCATCGGGGACAGAACCACCCCGGAGAACACGCGGCTATTGTTCCGCGGAAGTTATGGGATCGGGTGCAGGCTCAGCTTAAGAGCGATCACCAGGGGCGCAGGAATGGTCTCAAGGCAAACTCTCCCAGCTTGTTCGTGGGCCTGCTGCAGGATGCGGAGGGTAATCGATTTACTCCGTGCCACACGTCGAAAAGTGGAAGACGCTATCGCTACTACGTTTGCCCAGCCACAAGGGAAGGAAAAGAAGCAGGGGAAGCAGAGAACGGATCATCCAGAGTGCCAGCCCACGATGTTGAACGGCAGGTCGTCCTCAGATTGCAATCCTTCTTACAGTCCGGCAGGAAGGTCATGGATGAGCTCTGCTTGCCTGGAGAACCTGCGGCACGGACGCAGCAGGTTCTGGCCGGAGCGGCAAAACAATTCGACCAGTTAAGTGCCGGCGCTCCAGCGGTCGTGAAGGACTTCGTGAGAAAGGTCGTGCAGCGTGTCGTAGTTCATCCTGACAGGATCGAAGTCGAAGTCGGGAAACAGAAGCTGCGTGACGCACTTAACACAGATCCGCACGCGTCCTCGTCAAGATCCGTGACCCACCAACCAGAGCAGGCTTCGAGTGACGTGATTCGTTTCAATATCGAGGCTCGAGTCAAACGTTGTGGCGGGGAGATGCGGCTGGTGTTTTCTCCCGATCATCCTGGCCCGACGCGGGTGCCGGCTTCGTCACTGTTGAAAGCCCTGGCACGCGGACGCCAATGGTACGAATGGATCGTGGCCGGAGAAGTTTCGGGACGGAGATCCATTGCCCAAAAACTGCAACTCGACGAGCGGTACGTAGGCCGCGTTCTGGAGTGCGCTTTTCTCGCTCCCGACATCGTAGAAGCGATCCTCGATGGACGCCAACCGCCTGATCTGACCTTCCAGAAACTAACCCATCGCTTGCCGCTCAGTTGGACTGAGCAACGCCGGCAGCTCGGGTTTCAGCCATCGCAGTCCCGGCAATAACACCATCAGCTAGCCGCTTGCCGATGTGCAGCTCGTGATCACATAACGCCGAAAGTTGAGGACCAGAGAATGAACAAACGTCGAGTTGAGAAAAGAAGAACGCAGAAACCCAAGCCACTCGCGCACGGCGAACAATATCCCGGTGCTCAGGGGAAAGTCGTGGATTGGGTGGAACACAAATTCGAGCAAGGCATCCTTTTCATCGACATTCAATTCGTTGACAAGACGGCACTCTGCTGGAGCATCGACTCAGCGATCATGATCCAAGAAGCCAACCTGGCCGATTGGAAAACCGGCGACTTGAAACTCCTCAAACGTTTCGTGCAGAACAAAAAAGCGAGTGACTGAATCGCCCGTCGTATTGTCGATCCAATTCGGCAGACTTCCATGGGAATTACCATTATGAGCCGGCTTCATAGGTAACACCCGTTTCAAGATCTACCCAGAGTTCAATTCGATCATTCCATTCGACTACGTTGCCGTTCTCCATGACGTACCTCGGTACACTTCTGATTTGCTCCTCATGCGGGTTCCACTTGTAGCCGCACTGGTTGCAGTGGCAGGTACGGCCGTATTGAGCAGGCCCCGGGTTTTTGCACTGCGGGCAGCCCGACACAATTCCAGAGTCCATTTCCGGCCAATTCTCAAGCATCCACCGCTCCAGAGGTAGGCCGAGTCTGAGCGCTTCGTTCCGGTAGTACTCGATAAGAGGTAAGGAGAAGATCGCCGTCTTAGCCCAGTCGAGTGCCTGCGAGGTCGAGTCGGCCTGATCGTCGTGCTTGCCGTTTGGAAATGACGTCAGTTCATGCAAGTAGCAAGCTAGCCAATCCGCCTCGGTCGGTACGTACACAAATCCGTTTTCGATCGTGCTGGTGACGGAATTCAGCCGCATCACCTTCTCTATGGTTGGCTCATAACGCGTCACGTTGTGGACGCCCTCGCGAATTAACTCTTGGATCAGTTGTGTTCCCGAAGCTTTGTCCTCGATCAGGATGTTAGACGGACGAAAGAGTTCCGCTTGATCCCGCACGGCTCGTTTCAGATCGGGGTAATCCATGCGTTTGCGCAACACGTGGAGCAAGTAAAGCTTCTTGTTCTTGCGGCCCCACGTGGTGCAGACGCTGAAGTCGCTCAGTTCCGTACACTTGTTGGCCGTATCCCAACTCTGAAACACCGTGTTAAACCTGGATGGCTGTGCGCCAGGGACATAGGTCATGAACCATTTTGCCTTCACCAGGCCCCCGCCTAGAGGCGCAGGTTGTTGTTGGTATTGCCCGGCGAAGTTGTACTCTCCGATGGTACGACGCAGACCTTTGAGAGTCGCCAGAGGCTCGCGCTCGGGGTGGAGCGCTTCGCCAACATGGCGATGAACTATGCGAGTATTTTGAAGAAGAGCAGACTCGATGAGGTGAGTTTCCTCTTCCTCGGCGATGGCCGGCAGCCGTATATGCTCCCAGTGCTCCTGCTCCAGTACATGGCCAACGAGATCGTCCTCATGCAGGCGCTGCATAATAATAATAATAAGGATGCAACCGGTCCGCTTGTCATTCAGCCGGCTATAAAGCGTGTGATCATACCATTCGTTCACGCCCTTGCGCGTGGTTTCTGAGAGCGCCTCGTCGGGCTTGAGCGGGTCATCAATGATGACGAAGTCTGCTCCGCGGCCGGTGAGTACACCTCCTACTGAGGTGGCTAAGCGAAAACCATTTCGGGTGGTAAGAAATTCTTGCACCGACTGCTTTTGCGAGGCCAAACGCGTGGGAAAGAGACTCTTGTACCAAGCGCTGGCCATGAGAGAGCGGCAGTCGAGAGAATGTTTGCTGGCCAGGTCCTGGCCGTAGCTGGCGCAGATGATTTGGGCGCTCGGATTATGACCGAGCAGGAAGGCGGGAAAGCAGACGCTGGAAGGGGTTGTTAAACGCTTTGAAGTAAGTACCGACGACTCCGTGGAGGGCCAACAATGACGCTCAGCCCGCATGAATATCAGGCTTTTGCCGCCAAGATTTCTATACGTTCATGCACCGGGCTTTTGCAGAATTGAACCCCAAGGTGCAGTTCTTGCACAACTGGCATAACGAACTGATTGCGGCGCGCTGTCCCCGCAACCACACCATTCGCGTCGGTCTTAACCGTGTAGGTTTTTCCGCTCATTGCCGAAGCCACATGGAGCGTGAGTCCATTCGTAGTGGCGGTGTTGCCGGATACACGAATTGAAGACTTAGTGCGTTTCAAGTTGGTCTGCGTCATTGGGAAAAGCGTTTCGTCATAGACCAGTTCCGCCTGCCCTTGGCTGCGCAAGTAGAACAGTTCGTCGGGGAACGTCAGGCGCATGGAGGTGACGCGGGTAGCCGCCGCGCTCTTCGGCAAACCTGCGATGATTTTGCTCTCCAGAGTGGGATCGAAAAATCCGTCGTAGTAGAGCACAAGCTGCACATCGATGATCGACCCAAAATCCATATCATTCGCCGATAGTGGCATGTCGAGCTGCCAGAGCGTGTCGACACCGTTATTCTCAAATAACTGCAGGTCGTTAGGATCGACCCTGAAGGCGAGGGCGTCCTGCCGGATCTCGTAGGCCGATAGCGGCATGACGTCCGCCGAATACAGACGCGTAACCACCGTCCCATCCGCCTGGCGGAAGTGTGAAGCGCCGATGTTGCGGAGGCTTCCCGCCAGACTCACCTGCGTCACGCCCACGAAAACCAGCTCCACGTTCCGGATCTCGCACAGGTACATTCCCGGCGTTTGCCGGTCGAACATCGAGAGTTCGGTCTGGAAGCTGCAATGTCCCGTAGTCTGCAGGAGGTTAAAGGCATACGGGAAAGCATCCGCCAGGCTGATGATGCGTTTAACCGGAGCCTTCTTGGTTTTCGTTGTGGTCACATAGTCATAGGTAAAGCTGTCCAGGTCGAGCGAAAGAAAATCCGCACCCATCAGATTGTCCGTCGCCGAGTGGATGTAATCGCCACGGATCACGTTCAAATTGCGCCCGGTCTCGGCGTTATAAGCGCGTTGCATCAGAAGCCCGACCGCGGTCGCCATGTCGATATAGCGTTGCATGATGCGCTGCGCGCTCCCCGCCAGCTCAAACCACAAGCGCGCGTTGAACTCTTCCATGTCGAGATAGTCTCGATTTTCTTCCGCATCCCGTTGCTGCATTTGCGCCAGCAGGATGCGCTGATTGGCAATCGCCACCTGTGTCTGTGCTTCGGCCACTTGTGCCTGCGCTTGCGCCGTATAGGCCTGGGCTGCGGCCAAGTTACGCTGAAGGCTGGAGGCCTCCATATCCTGCGAGATCTTCTCTCTCGCCGTTTCCAAATCTTGAATCACCTGACTTCGACGTTCGCCGCTGGTGTTGTAGTAGGTGTAATTGCTGATCGTCAAACTTACTTCGGAACCCTGATCCACCGACGCGGCGTTGGCCCAGGCCTCGAGTTCGTCATATTCGGCCAGCGCGCCGCGATTACTGGCAAATTCGGTCTGCGCTTGCTGGGCATTGGTCTGTTGCACCTGGGCATAGTTCAGTCCCGCGTTGGCCGCGGCGACCGAAGCGTTGGCTTCGTCCAGCCCACGCTGCTCCAGCACGACGCTCTGCGCCGCCACGTTCGCCTGCTGGTCGAGCTCTTGCCTCTGTAAAGTCTGATCCTCGCCGGCGGTGGTATACTGGATATAACGCTGCTCCATCTGTGCAGCCTGCTGGGCGAAGTATTTCGCCGTATTTTGGAGGTACTCCCAACTAAACGGGGGCAGATAGTCGACGGCCAGTCCGAAGAAATCGAGATTAGATTTAAGTTGCTGGAGCCGGAGGCGCGCCTCGCAAACCTTCGATAGAATTTCCGGATTGTCGGGATATGTAGCTGGAAAACCAGCCGCTACAAAAGCGGTAACGCGCCCCTTGATTCCCGCAAAGCGGGCATCCGCATACAACACGGAGGTCGCATCCAAGGTGTTGTCGGTTTTGAGGATGTGCCCGTAATCGGCAATCACCACGGGAAATTGTGTCGCATCATCGGCTGCGTTCCGGTAATCGCGATCTCCCATCGCCAGGTAAACCGCTGCCAGCTTGTTCCAGAGCTTCGGAATCTCAAACGCCTTATTGACGTACGGATACACCAGTACGCCAGGCATAGGTCGATGCCGCCTGCTCCAGATTGCCCAGCCCCATGAGGCAGTCGCCATCGGAATGACGAAGAAATACATCGAAGGCAGGTAGGCGACGATCTGAGTAGAGTCAACGCCAGAGACTGCGCCCAGCACGAGGGAAACGTCGCTCGTGTCGGTAATCGCCTGGAGGAAGTTGTGTACGTTGGTTATAACGTCTCCCGTGAGCGCTATGGATGTCGAGGCCTTGGCGCCGGCCAGAGTGTAGGTGCGTTCTGGCGGAACGGTTGCTAGAAAGGTGGCGCTGATCAATCGGGGGGTAACGTCCGCGGTGAGTGGAGCTAGAGCCGGCGCGGCCGCTGCCGGAACCGACGATTGCGGCGCGGGCTCGAGCGCCAAGGCCGCCACCTTTACCGGCCGCAGCAACGACACGGTGGAAACGCTCTTTGCGGGGGTCGCGACCGTGACCGGATACAATCGCTGTTGGGTTTGGACCGTAGTCGCCGCCGCCAGGGTTTTCGCGCTTCCCGCTGCGTCGTTGGATCGCACCTGCATCCCGGCGAGGGTCGTGAGCGTCTCTACCTGGCTGTCATACATTTTAGCCGTGCCGAAAATCGGCGCTGCTCTGCGCCATCGCGATTGCAGTCTTCACGTTGCCGCCCGATTTTTCAGTCGCGATCGCCAGATCCTGCATGACCGCCGCGCGCATCGCCGGCTGGGTATCAGGTACAACCTTGAGCGCGGCGGTAAATGCCGTGGTAGCGCCTTGCCAGTCGTTGGCACTCGCGGCGGTGTAAGCCTGCTCAACGGATGTCTTGAGCTGAAGCTGTGCCGCCGATAGATTCAGTCCTGCAGCCAAGAATGGCGCCAGTTTCGTCGCCACCGGGGCTGGAAAGTTCGCCGCCTCGGAGACAAAAGCGGTTGGAAACGTATAGTGGAAATCGGCTGAGCCTGCAGCACCGACGCAGCTTTCGAGGCAAACACATCGATCAAACTCACGTCCATCGGCGCCACGAATTGCCCGTTTAGGTAGCTGGTCGCAGGGAGCGCGGGATGCACCGTGGTCAGAATCAGGTTCTGGATCTGCTGGAACGCATCCATCGCTGTGGCATACTGACCCTGTTTCAGCGAGTCGTACGCACCGGCGTACTGTTGTTGAATTTGAACCTCAAAGGCGGTCGTTGGGTCGGCTTGTTGGTAATCCGAAGCCCAGGAAACACGGGGCGCAAGAACGTGATACGAATACCGCTTCTCGTCAAAATATGGCGGTGCCATCGGGTAACCTTTCTAAACTTGTACACAAGTAAACAGATGCCTGAAACTTTATCGCGCGGACTGTTCTTAAACTCTAGGGAACGGCGCGTCGCAGCACTGGCTTTGCCATTGTCTTGCGAATAAATACCGTAATCGGTTTACTCTTCTGCCGCAATTTTGTGTGCGTCAGAGCCTCCATTCTTAGTGATACAGACTCGATCGAAGTTCGCCAGAACAAGTGTTTCAGCGAGGCATTCAGACCACGAGTTCGAGAAAAAGCCTTCCACCCTCGATGGCTAATCCGGCGACCGGAAATGGCTCTAATAAGGATAGTGTAGAGAGGGGACCGATCGTTTCTCTCAATCCCCCGGAATATTTCGTCATATGACCGCCCCTACGGTGCAACGGGTTGGTTGAACTCAAACAGAAGCTTTCCAAGCTGCGAAGAGGACTAGTACCACTGCTTCGGATGTTGAAGGACGTACGACCCTCGATGAATGGTCGGGAAAATAGGAAGCCACCGGGAAACGGGTCTATGTGAAATTCCACAGCAGCACAATTCCAGTCAGATTTCGGGGCAACCTGACATGGGCTCGCTAATAAATTTGTTGAGATTGTCCACACATTGCTCTCGCGGGCTTACCAACCTAGTAGTGAATGATAAAGGGCGTGGGTGTTGAAAAAGTCACCGAGATTGGCAGGTTCTTGATCGACGGCCTTTCCTCCTCACTCTCCGCCAACGGTCTTCTGTCTTTGTTGGAATGATTCATCGGTACTATACCGTCGTGTGACTCCTCGGGGACGTACATGTGGGCCGTGCGGCTATAGCCTTCGCCCACCGCCCTGCTGCCTCGTTTTGCCGCAGGTGTCTCCGAGGGTCTCCCGGTTCTCATGCATGAAGCTTCTAGGCGTGTCTGGAGTCTTCGACTACGCCGGACTGAGCAGGAACTCGCGCTAGCGCTCCTGCTCATGTTGCCCACCGCAGCGTTATAAGACGGCGGCGTCCGGATTGTAAATTTTCGGAGCTGGATACCCACCTCGCCTAGCCCCTGTCTACGCCTCGCTGAGTCCCTCGCGTGTCAGCGCAAGACTCGGGGCCGAGCAGATCGCTAGTCTTTACTCGTAAGGCTCTTTCATCCTCTGCTCCATGCCGGTTTATCCCGGCGCACATAACGTCTTCGGTCCGATGTGTGTGTAAGTGACACTCAAGGCGCTGGTGGAACTTCATGGCCCGGTGTGACGCCACTTCAGTTCCAATTCCGTAACAACAATCCGCCGAGTCATTATTTGCGTCGGAGATTCGCATATGATTCTGTATGCTGAGCAACTATCCAATTTCGGCAAGTTGAGGGATAGTTTGTACGCCAGATCGGTGAGCGGAAGGGTGGGGCCGTTCCAGGCTTCACCTCCGAGGGGGCTCTAGTTGCCGACCTCCGTAGGGGAAATAACTGCGTCTTCTAGGAGCGCGCTAGATCGCGCCAGAGTGTGCGCTTGCGTTCATGACGACCTGAAGCTCGTGTGCGCCCGCGCGCGTGTTTCACGTACACACTCCGAGGTCAACATGAGTTCTGCTAATGACCCGACCAGAAACTACAAGGAAGGTCCTCCTCGTCCTCCGCGAGGCAAAACAAGTTCGTCCGAACAAGGTCTGCAAGAGATGGGCGACAGCCGCAGCAAGAAGAAGCCGACAGGCCACGCGGGAACTTCACGTCAAGCCGACGTCAACCTCGAGGATTCAGGAAATGACAAGATAACCAATCCTCTTATGGACCCTGTGGTTCTGAGACGTCTCAACTATTATTCACGGCTGAAAAGACTTGTGGCTCACATGAGCATGCACCCAATGAAACAAATCAGCCTAAACTTGGCTGCGAAAGTAGCTTGCATGGAGAGAACTGCGTTCTCTAAGTTTTTCAAGCGAACTGTGGGGATCACTTTTCGTGAATTCGTTCAGCGATGGCGCACCGGGATGGCTGTGCAACTTATGCTAGCGTCGGATCGCGGTCTTTATGACGTGGCGTGCGAGGTGGGCTTCCACAACTTGGCCGCTTTTGAGCGGACTTTCAAGAAGGTTACCTTTTTCACTCCTTCAGAATATCGACGTCGGCTCTTGGCTGAAACGCAAGTCCAAGTGAAGCCCAAGAACTGAGATAGCAAAGAACAACTTTGCGACGACATCTGACCAACAATCGACTAACAACTCGAGCGGCGACTGGATTAAAGTACTCATCCAATCGTGAATAAGTGGTGGAATCCGAGACTATAAAGAGTGTGGTTACTGTTGCTACCTCACTGTCTCGGAGTTATTCCCAAGTGAGGGTGGCGAAGCCTTGCACGAAGTCGAATGGCAGAGGGGCTAACGACTGTGGCAGAGTCGCAGGGAATACGTGAATGGTTTGTTGTTCATGTCGTGTCAAGACACGAGAAGCGGGTCGCGGAACACTTCCACTCGCGGCAAATAGATCATTTCCTTCCACTCTATCAAACACCACGTGCATGGAGGGATGGATCGAAGGGCGCCGTGCGACTTCCGCTGTTTCCTGGTTACGTTTTTGTGCACATCGTTCGTAGTATCCGGGTACCTGTACTTGAAGTACCTGGGGTGCTATCAATTGTGGGGTTTAAACGTGAACCATCACCCCTTTCCGATACTTATGTCCAGTCGCTTCAGGTCGGCCTGAGTCTAGGCAAAATCCAGCCGTACCCCGACCTAGTCTTCGGCGACCGGGTTCGTCTCAAGAATGGCGTTATGACGGGATCGGAGGGCGTGTTGCTCCGGAAGAAGGGGGGCTTTCGTGTAGTGATCGCGCTGGAGTTGATCATGAGACACGTGGCCATAGAAGTTGACATTAAAGATGTCGAGCTTGTCGCGTTGGGATAGTTCCCAATCGTTCCGAGGCGACGTCAGTTGTAGCGCGAAGCCCAGCGAATTCAGTTTCGGAGCATAACGTTGCAGGGGTTGCGGTTTGGATTATTCCAGATCGCTAAGGAAAAGGACGCAGACGCTGGAGTTCGTAACTGTCAGCTCGATCCGTTTGCGATCAGTCCCACTGCGTCCCGCTCGGAGGCTGATTTCGACCATGTAATGGCAGAATTCCGGCCAAGATGAATGCCAGCAAAGCAATTGAAATACGATTCGAGCAGCGAACGAGTTCGTTCGCAATTGAAGGCTTCGAGAGCCGAGAACCAGCACGGCAGCGAGACGGTCTTTAGTGCTTGTTCAACTGGTCGAGTGCACGCTTCAACTCTTCAAGCTTCTGTCCAGCCTCGCCGAGTTTGCCCTCGGCCGTCAGGCGCTGGTAGTCGGCAAGATCCCTGGCTGCTTCCGCTACAAGTGCGTTGCGATCCGTTGCGGGTAGGGCCGACGCAGTCGATGCCGATGCGCTTCGCGCTGGCTCCGCCGGGGCAGCGACGGCACTCGTTGCTGGAGCACTCAAGGACGAGACCGTTCCACCAAAAAGCGAGGCCATCGCCGATTCAAAAGTGGGTCCGTACGCCAGCCGATCTTGGAGCGCAAGCACAACCAGGCGCAACTCCGGCATCGGACTTCGCTCGGCCTGCAGGTAGATAGGCTCCGCATATAGCAACGCGCGTCCGGTCGGAATCACAAGGAGGGCACCGCGCCGCACGTGCGAGCCTTGCTGATTCCACAGTGTCAATTGCCCGGAGAGCTGCGCGTTCTGATCGATTCGCGCCTCGATTTGCAAGGGGCCATCAACCAGCCTGGTTTTGGGAAAGTTGTAGACCACAGACGTACCGTACTGTGCGCCGTCACTGCGCCCCGCAATCCAGCCGATCAGATTATTCCGGTTCGCCGGCGTGAAGGGCAGAATCTCGACGAACTCTTCGCCGGTTTCGCCCGGCAGTTTCATCAGCACGAAATTTGGCTGCATCGCTTGTGTTTGTTGTTCGCCTCCCGCGCTCATGCCGACTTCGGTGGCGACCGTCCAGAGATCTTCACGGTTGTAGAAGGCTTCCGGATCCGTCATGTGATAAAGCCCGTAAACTTCCGCCTGCAGTTTGAGTAGCAACTCCGGGTAGCGCACGTGTTTGCGAAGTCCCGGCGGCATCATGGCCGCGTCCTTGAACAGACTCGGAAACATGCGGCGGTAGGCTGCGATGATCGGATCATCCGGATCGAACACGTAAAACGTTGTTGTCCCATCGTAGGCGTCGATGACCACCTTCACGCTGTTCCGCATGTAGTTGATGGAATTTTCATTGAGGCGATAGTGGGTCGAGTACGGATAGCTATCTGAAACCGTGAACGCATCCATGATCCACGACAGGCGCCCGTCGTCGCCCAGCACGGCATACGCATCTGGATCGTAGGTGAGGAACGGTGCTAACGCCGATACGCGATCGCGTATGTTGCGCCGCATTAGCAGTCGGCTATCCTTGTTCACGTCATCGCTGAATGGTAGCTTCGCAAGATCGCCTTGATCGAGTGCAATGATCATGCGGCGGATAAAGCCGCCGAGTACGATGCCACCGTTGCCTTCGTACGACGTGAGATTGTTGCTCTCGCCTTGCGGATAGTTAAATTCTTTCTGCCGCGTCTTCACGTAGACGTCGGTGTTGGTCAACTCGCCGAAATAGATCTCCGGCCGCGTCACGGTCAGATTACGCACTGTGCTCTGGACCGGCATGTTGCTCAAAATCAGCGTGGGCAGCCCTTCCGCCGTGAACCCATTGACGGGATTCATCGTGATGCCATAGCCGTGGGTGTAGATCAACTTTTCGTTTATCCAGTTGCGGCTGCTCTCCGGGAGCTTATCTACGTTCAGCTCGCGCGCGGCGAGCATCACTTCGCGAGTCATGCCATCTATGTCATATCGATCAATATCGATGTCAGGAAAGTCGTAGTAAGTGCGGATCTCTTGAATCTGACGCAGCGTGTCCTGAAGGGCGCGCCAGTCCCACAGCCGGATGTTCCGAAGTGTAGCCTGATTGTTCGCCGGATCTGCCGCTTCGACCGTCGTCTCCGCGGGGAACTCGTGCTGCGTGACCCGGTCTAATCTGTAGGCCTGCCGCGTGAAGTCCGTGTTGTGGATAATGTAGGGCTTCTCGCGGACCAATTCGTTCGGTTTGACGATAAAGCTGCTGACGTACCATCCAATCCCTTGAACGGCGATATAGCAGACTGCGGCCGGAAGAATCGCCGCGGCTAGCCAGCGCCCGCGTGGCACCCGCACAACGTTCACGACTGCGATCACCGCGCCGAGAACAAGAGCGACGCATACGACTAGCATCCCAGTGACCGTGATGTGCGCATCCGTGTAGGTCACTCCCCCAAAGATTGTATGATCGTCAAGCAAGCGCTCGAACCGGCCGATATACGTACGCATCGCAAGGATCAGCAAGAGAAACGCAAACGCGACGGAGAGCCCGTGCCAAGGTAACGTAACCTGGCGGCTGAGACTCCCGGTGAGGGCACGTGCTCCGCTCGTGACGAAGATGAAGAAAACGGCGAGTATACAGGTAATCACAGCCAGCGTAAGCAGCCAGCCGAGGATGAGTTGCCACGCGGGCAGAGTGAACAGAAAGAAATTCAGCGGCTTGCCAAAGATCGGGTCTACGACGCTGCCAGTTGCACGGAGTGCATACCAAAAAAGCGCGAGCGTCGGCCACTCCGCCATCATGCCGGAGCCGCTTGCGGCGGCAATGGCGAGTGAAACTCCGAGCGCGATGAGGCGGAGGACAGGCTCAACCGGCAGCCTCACTGGTCGTCCGCTGATGAGAATCGTGTGACCGGTCGGCAAATCGGATAGATGTGCCCGCTTCAGAGTTAGGAACGATCCATACAGAATGAAAAATGTGGCCGCTGCAAAAGCCGCGAAGACGCCCCACTGAAGACTCAGTGTTTTCCAGAACACGTCCCCGTAGCCGAGCGACCTGAACCAAAGCAGGTCCACGTAATTCGACAACGCGGTCCGACCGCCGAAGAAGATGACGGCAAGAACGCCGAGAATGAGAAGGAAGCGGCGACGACGCGGCGGATGCGCCCGCGGATGAGTCGGCGGCCAGTCAATGGACTCGGGCATTGTCTACCTGGTTATTACCAGCATTTCCGCTATCAGAGTTCCAAGAGACGGTATTGTACAGTGCTTGAAAGAGAGTAACCACTTTGCGGTTCGTGAGCATTCGGTTTCGCCATTTTGCTAATCGTGCGGTGCCGTTCGGGTTCGCCCGAACTTCGCAAAAATAAAGTTGCGCTAGGATCGCAAATACCGCGGGTTGCCCGGACATCGGTGACTTCCATGTCTCTGTCATAGCGGCGTTGTACGGCTGGTGGATGCCATGCCTGTTTGCGCTGAGACACTCCGCTTTTGAGCAGACCTTGAGAACATAGCATTCCTCGTGAACTGCCTACCCGTGCTCGTCGGTCTTACTCCTCTCAAACAGAACGGAGTGATTGCAGATTCAGCAAGTGGGAAGCCACCGGAGGAAGAGAGATTCGAACTCTCGGTACGGTTTTGTCGCGCTAAGGCTCTGTCCGCGAGTTGCAGATAGCAAAATCCTACCAGAGAATTTCACACGAAAACCCGACATCAAGCTTTGCAATCTGTCCGGTTTCGATTCGCCATCTATTCGTACCTAAACGGCGAATGCGAGGCGGTTCTGTGGCAAAAACGGTCACATCGTGAGGTTCCCAGGCAGTCTGATTGGGTTCGCAGGACTGCGTGCCTACCGCGCAGTCCGGAGGCCCTGGGCGTGAATCCATCACGGACCATTGGCGCTCTGGCTGAACGAGCAGCCGATTTGACCGCCAAAGAAGGCCGCTGACTCCTTGAAGTGGTGGAGCATGGACCGAACGTCCACCGTTTTGCTAAGGATAGTTCAAGGTTTCAGCCACGCTTCCGAGTACGCCTGAAGTCCCCCCAGGCCCCGAGGGACAGACAGGGCTCGTACCACCAGCTCCGCCGCCGCCGAAACTGCCCGAACTGCCCTTGTAGTAGACGATTCCCGTTCCGTCAACTTTTGCGCCACTGACCAATGCCACCGCTGCGGACGGTCCCGCATTGCCACCGGAGCCACCGCCGCCGCCGCCGCCGATTCCTCCATCAGCGCCATCGCCTCCTTTGCCGCCATGGTATCCATAGCCGCTGCTGCCGGAACCGGTCGCGAGACTGCCAGCTGCACCGCCATTGCCACCGACGCCACCCGGGCCGCCATCGCCGCTACGTCCCGCAACGACGCGAGACTGATTTAGCGTGAGTACCGATCCGCCGGTAGCTACGAGCACGAATGACGCACCACCCTGTTGCCCACCCGTTGCCGGCTGTCCACCGCAGCCACCAGCGCCGCCTCCGCCTCCACTCGAACCCGAATATCCCCAGGGGACAAGAAGGCAGTTGCCGCACATGGCTCCGCCCGCACCGCCACCGCCGCCGCCAGAGCCGCTTCCGCCGACTGACCCTGTACCTCCCACACCAGGAATCCAAGTTTCGCCATTGAAGCTGCCTTGAATGTTGGTTGAGGCCGTACCTCCTGTGCCGCAGCTGGCGTTCGATCCTCCTCCTCCGCCGTTGCCGTCATTCGGTGTCCAGGGTGGGCAGACCACACCCTTTGGCTCGCCCCACTTTCCTCCGGCTCCTCCCGAGCCGACACTTCCAGGACCTCCAGTCACCCCCCAGCAACCTGGGCTAGTGCAGGGCCAGCTGCAACTCGTGTAATGGTTATCCACATTCATGTCGCCAGAGCCGCTCCCGCCGTTGCTCGCGGTGCAGCTTGCATTTGTTCCTCCGGTCTTCTGGTTCGCGTCTCCCCCCTTGGCACCGGGACCCTGGTTGTTCCCAATCACGCCAGTTCCACCTGTGCCTCCAACCATCAGGCTGTTGGTGAGAATGAGCTGGGATGCCTGCGTAGCCTTCACCGTGACCGTCGGCTTGCTCTGAGCCGCGGTTGCTGCCGATCCGAGGATTTTGAAGTTCTGCAGAACCACCGGCTTCACCCCGGCGATGCTCACCGCCGGCGCGCCGCCCGGTGGGGCGACAATCTCCGATGTCAATCCGTCCGTCGGCCCCGAGGCGAGGCAGCCGCCATAGAACTGTGCGCCAGCCGGAGTGCTGCGGCTGTCAAATACCAGTGTCGCGGGCAGAACGAATTGATCGTACATAGCCAGCACGTTGCAACCGTTGGAGGTGCAGCGCGTCACCGCATAGGCCAGAGATTTACACGCCGTGGTGGGACCTGCGCCGCAGTTGGAGTTGTCGGTTCCCTGACTTGAGGAGACGTAGACTGGGTTCTTGATGCCCGAAACGTCGGAGCCACCACACGTGACTCCAGCAGTCGGCGGCGCGTTCGGTTGCACTTTCGACTTGTTCCAGGTCACCCCTTGAACATCCCCTCCCGCAACAGCTTCGGCCCAGCGCTGATCTATGTGGGCGTCGCGAAACGAGGTACGCCGTCCGCCGCTGGTGCCGATATTTGGATGCGGCCCCAGCACGGCACCGGTCAGGTCGGCGCCGTTGAAGTCGGTTCCTTCCAAGTCGGCGAACACCAGTTGGGCGTTCGTCAGCACAGCATGACTAAAGTTGGCCGCCTCCAAGTTTGCACGCGTCAGATCGGCAGGGCCCTTGGATGATCCGCCCAGATGCGCACCAGACAGATCGGCACCCGCCAGATTCGCCTCGACCAGAATTGCTCCGTCCAGCGTGGCGCCGGCAAGCTTCGCATCCCGCAAGTCGCTTCCGATCAGATTGGCGTCTTTAAGATTCTTGCCGGCCAGGTCTTTCCCGTGGAGGTCGCAATAAGCGCAGGAGAGGGACTCACCCGAGCCCGCGATCGCGGCCGTCGTGGGTGTCGATAACTGCTGCGGCGGAGGCGTCTCTTGGGCCTGAATCAAAAGCGAAATGAGCAGTAAGCCAACGCCGGTCACTAAGACATAAGCAGCTTTCATCGTAGGTCCTCCACAAATGTGGTCTCTACTAAACGAGCGGCCGATCCGCCGATCACTTACCAGGAATGGGCGGCAGCCACATGCTGACCGAGGGTACGGTCCGCCCGGCTGGTCCGGTGGTTGCGTTCTTCGGGCCCGCGATCTTGCCGCTGCCATCCGTAACCATAGCGAAATTCAGCGTATACGCGGAGTGCCACATATCGACTGCTAGCCTTGCAGCCGCGATCTGGTTGGTGGTCACCAGCGGATTCGTCTTCGGAGCCGTTTTGCCGTAGGTGTAGATCGCCATGTTATAGTCCGACGCCACAGCTCCCGACCCCGTGTAATACAGCATGTAGATATAGGTCATCTGCTCGTCGCCGATCGAAGTCATATCCAGATAGTAGTTATCTGCCGGGTTCGCCAGATACAGCCACGGACTCGGCTTACCCTGTGCGTCGAAGAAACGGTTGACCGGTTTCATTTGCAGGTCATAGGCCGACAGGCGGGATATCGTGGTTATCTGCTGGCCGGTCGAGAACTTCGTATCTTCCAGCACGATGATGGTTCCGTCATAGGCGCAAGCGACGGCGACCGGGTGGAACATCAGACCAGGGCGAGTAGGATCGGTTGCCGGTCCGGCGCCGATCTCGCCCAGGACAATGTCGGTGTCTGCCTTGCCCACACCTCCGGCCAGTTTCACGATCTGCAGTTTCTTGAACGAGGCGCTGACTCCGATCACCAGACCGGAGGGATGCAGACAGACTGAGTCCGGGAAATAGGCGAAGCGTCCGAAACTGGGCTGGACGCTGGCCATGTTGAACGGCGTAATGCCGTCCAAAATAATTTTGCGAAGATGGAAGCCGCCGCCCTGATCATAGGGAAGATTGGCTGAGCGCGGATCGACATAATAGTTTCCCAACGTCGCGTCCTTGGGATCGGGAACCGGATACCCGTTCGGGCCCAGCACCCAGCCATTTGGCCCCATGAGGAACTTTGGCGGATACGGATCGTAGATCAAGCGGGACTGTCCGACGAAGCCACAGTTTGGAAACTGCGTGCCGGTCATGGGCGTTCCGGGGATGTTGAAATTCATGAAGGCGTAAAGCTGACCCGTGGCGCCGGTAGCGCAGTCGGGAATTCCCATGCCTGCCGCCTGCCATGACGGGCCCAACATGCCGATGCGCTGGCTGAGCGCGAGCCCGGTCCAGTCGCCCAGCGCGTTGCCCGTCGGGCTGGCATTCCGGCTGGCGATCGTCTCGGTGGGCGCAACCTTGGTATCCATCCAGGCATAGGCATTGTTCTGGTACGTCAGGATGCGCGCGTGAGTGTATTTGGAGTCCGCAGTGAGAGGAACTGGGAACTCCACCAGATACATGGTGATCTGGTCGACGTGGAGCCGGTCATTGGGCTGCGCACCCGTCGTGGCTTTCCCGGCGAGCCAGGTGCCGACATAGAAATCCGCTTCTAACTTCACGTTGCCGCCCAGCGTGTTATTGGCGAACGCGACGGTGTAAGTCGTGGCGGTGGATCCTTCCGGGATCGGCAGCGTCTGCTGCACCGTGGGACGGGCCTGATCCTGATAAATCATCTTGACCACAAGGCTGCGCGGGGTCCCGGCCGGACCCTGTGGGAAGGACTTGCTGCGCGGATCCGGATGAACGGTTACGTGGGTGGTGATGGTGGTCGCGATGCTGTTGGTGATATTCCAGTCCGAGGTCGCAACTTCGATGATGGTCTCCGCCATTTGCGCGACGCCGGTGCAGATGTTGATCGCCAGCATGATCCAGCCGGCGAATGGGATTTCGTCAGCAACTTCCTCGGCCGCGACGATCGATTCGACGTACAGAAGTCCCTTGAGGCAGAGCTTGTTGAACAGGAAGCCCACCATGGTGGTGAAACCGCTCCAGTTCATCTTTTGATCGACTGCGGACGAACCGATGACATAGCCTAGGAACCCAAGACCAGCAGCGATCGCCGCGGCGATGAAGCCTTTGGTGGCGGTAAGTTCCTCGATGATGTCATAGAGCGGTTTGTAGGATTGTGCCGCTGTGCCGAAGCCCAGCATGAAGGCGGGCACGCCGAGGTTGAAGACGCCGGTGAGCGTACCGCCCAGAGCTGGAGTCTTCGGCCAAGGATTGGCGCCGGTGCCGATGCCCGATCCCAACACATCGGCCCGCACGGCGCTTGGGGGAAACGTGACCTTGGCCGACAGCGACCCGGGGAGCCCGAAGGGGATGGCCATGAAATTGTTCATGGGCGAGAGCATCCCCAGGAACCGTGTCTCGTCGTACTGCAGGCCTATATCGGCGACGATGTCATGCACGATGCCCGCGTCGTCGGCTTTCCAATTCGGCAACGACAGCACGTTGTTGTTCGCGTCATAGAATCGGATATAGCCGCAGAGATAGCGGATATAGGAATTCTCCATATCGAGCTGGATCTGCTGCTTGCTCGCGTCCGCAATCGTGACCTTCGTGGTCAAGCCATGGGCGCCGGTATTGGCGATGGCCGCATTCCAGGCATCCGGAGCCTCCGCCACACGCGCGGCGGGAGACGGCGCCTGCGCGGTCGTCGACACCACGCTCTCGCCCTCCGAAACCGTCCATAGTTTGCCTTTCAATCGGGCATCGTTCTTCACCCGGATCATCAACGGCGTCAACGGCGCCAGCGACGCGCTTTGTACCTGCTCGCTGACGGTCTGATGGTAGTAAGTTGTCTTTCCGTCGAAGCCGGAGCCGGGATTGTCGGGCGGCGTGAATGGTTCCAGCTTGGCCCAGCCGCCACTCTCAGTAGCCGGACCCATGCTGCGCATGAGGTTCGCCACGTTGTTGATTGCGAGGGCGATATTGGGATCGCCCACCATAAATTCGTCGATGACTATGCCGGCGACCACTTTATCTTTGTTAATGATTTCAGGGTGGTGATAGATGAAATTCTGCGCGGTCGAGACATAGTCGATCGGGTGCGCGTCGAAGATAGAATCGGCGGCCATTGCCGAAAGATGGGTGTCCGACGGCGGAATGTACAGCGCGGAGAGGCCGATTCCAGTGGCGCTTTTGGCGCTGGGGAATCCGCGCATTGTATGCCGCAAATGCACCCGGATCACCGTATTCGACGGCAACGAAATCGGCTGTGCAGTGCGATGGGTCAATACAGAATTGGTACGCCCGGCCTTGAGCCTTGGAGAGCGCGCGTGGGCGGCGCCGAGCGTTTCCGGAGTGTGCGGCACCAGCGGATAGCGCTTGCCGGCGACTGAGACCCAGTAATCCTCCCCAGGGTGTCCATCGGATAAGTCGGCATGAAAATGGGTTTGAAGCATCCGTGCGTTTGATTGCGGCATGACTAATCTCCTTTGTAAATGACGCGTGGTGAATTGTTCAGTTGGGCGAGCACTGCGGCGTGCTTAACGGGGTCCATTTTGCCGTCGCGGTGTTGTAGGCCGAGCACTGGCTGGAGGACGCGGCCGGATAACGGGTGCCGTTATAGACACCCAGATCGCCGCATTGGAATTTCGGATTACAAGCCAGAAATAACGATTTCAAATTGGCGGAACTGTCGGAATTGTTGTCATATGCGATGGTCTGGATCGAACCGATGGTGGTTAAAACGTTGTGGGATAGATCCAGATAGCTCAACGCCTGCAAAGCATTCAGATTGGGGGAGAACTGATTGAGGACGTTGGTCAGCAGATTGTAGGAAAGGTCGACGAAACTGAGATTGCTTTGAATCGGCAGGTTGATCGTCGACAGCCGATTGTGCGACGCGTCCAGGATCAGCAGGTAGGTATTAGCGCTCAGGGAAATCGCGCCGAGTTGATTATTAGAGACGCTCAAAGAAACCAACGCTTGATGGGCGGTCAGGTCGAGCGTGGTCAACTGGTTGTTGTCCAGGCTGAGGGTTTGCAGTTGCGATGGCGCCGGTTTGCCGCCGGCGGTGAAGGACAGAGTGAAGATCGTCAGGGCATTCGATCGCAGGTCAAGCTTGGTTAGCGAGATGAAATTCTCCAGGCCACCTATGTCTGCGATCTGCCGGCCCGAGCAGTTGACCTGGCTGATTTGTTGCGCCGTTGTCAGGTACACCTCGGTCTGGCCAGGCAGCGTCGCCAGGATGCAGGCTTTCAGATTGGGGTCCTTGAACTTGACGATGTCCGTTGGCTTGCCGCCACAATTCGGCTTGGACCACATCTGTTGCGATACGCCGTTCTTGTTGCAACTCGTGGTCTGCCAGTTGGGCGAGAGCTGCCATTGCGCGCCGCTGCATTGCCCGGTTGAACCGTTGGGGCAGGTGACGATAATGCTTGAGTTGATGACCGGGAAAATTACTGGCCCATAGGTTTGTTGAGTGGCGTCGACGTTGCCGCACCATGGCGCTCCACCACCCTCAACCTTGCAGCAGGCATCCGCCGCAGGCATGACGGCGTTGCTGAAATTGGTGGCGGCGATGCTGGCGTTGGTAAAGTCCGCGCCACCCAACTGGCTACACGAGAAATTCGCTCCCGACCCTGGGCCGACCGATGGAGCCTGGATCTTCGCGTCATTGAATTTCGCCGATTGCAGGATGGCGTCGCTGAAATTTACAGATTGCAGGGTCGAAGACTGAAAACTAGCACCCGGCATTGTAGCGTTGGCGAACAGCGTACCGGAGAGAAGCGTGTTGTCGAAAATCGCGTTGGTCAGGGTGGCGCCCGAGAAATCAACTCCGGACAGCAGAGCGTTGTTGAGCTTGGCGTTGCTGAAGGTTGCAAATTGTACGATCGCGGGCCCCGTTTGTCCATTTTGCGACTGCAGAGATGCCTGAACGAGGCTCGCGCCATCGAAATGCGCGCTTGTCAGATTCGCCGCCACAAGCTGCGCGTGATCCAGGGTCGCGCCGGTAAAATCCGCGCCCTTCAATGCCGCGAAGGTGAAGTCGGTGTTGGTTGTTGGATTAATCGAGGTCGGCGTGGTTGGGCAAGAGGTGCCATTCGGGAGTTTCTGCCCACCTGAATTGCCAAACCCTTGGGCGCAGATGAATGTTGCGGAGCCGGCTTGCGCATTATAAAAATGGGCGCCGTTGATCGCCGTGCCGTCCAGCTTCGCCTTGATCAGAGTGGTAAGGGTAAAGTCAACATCGGTGAGGTTGGCTCCGGTCATGTCGATGCCGGTGAAATTGGTCTGGCCCAGTTTCGCGCCGGTGATGTCCTTACCTGCGAGACTGAACGATGTCGGCGTCAGATTCTGGAAGTTGGCCGCGGTAAAGTCGGTCTTGCTCCAGTTGCTCTTACCGTTGAAGTCGTTACTGATGAGCCGCACATCGAGTGTCGCACCGTTGAACCGCGTACGACAGCCGGTTCCCATCACGATGTTTTGCACCGGCCCGAACATTGCCTTGATCAGCGATGTCTCGGTGAAGTCGGCGCAGGTGATAACTGCATAGGAGAAGTCCGTTTCATCCAGCGTCGCCCCGATGAAACAGGTGTTTGTCAGCTTGGAGTTGGTGAAGTCAACCGTACCCTTCGCGGGACCGAGGTTGGCTCCCTGGAATTTCGCATTGCTTAGATCCTGGCCGCTGAAGATGGCCCCGCTGAGCTTTGCGCTGCTAAAGTTGGCGCCGATGAGCGATCCGGCCGGATCCGCGCTGAAGTTATGGTTGGTCAGATCCTGCCCGGCGTAGTTGTGCCCAGTGCCGGTGTTAGCCGCGCAGGTCGGCGCGGTTTTGGCCAGAGCGGCGGGGCACGTGGAGACCAGCACCACCATGCCTAGCGTAACGAGTAACTCGAGGTATTGCGACAGTCCGCACCCGGCAAGGGTCCCAACTCGCCCGAACTGAGTTGACATTGCGCCGCCTATCAACGGCTCCGAGATGCCGCAGAGCGGCAACGGTAGCCTCTTCAATAGCTATGGATGTACCGGCTTTGCCTAACAACTCGCTCTTGCCCAATAAGTCCATAGTCTGCCCAAAAACTCAGGGAATGACTATTTTACGCTTTGCTTTAGGAATCGAAAGCACCTTTCGTTGCGGCCTGTCGTCCTCTTTCCCCTTCCAAGACACAGCCTCAATTTGCAGTGGAGCCTGCTTCACGACAATCGCGTATGCCGTGCCATCGGTGAACGATAATTCCACGCTTGCAATGGATTCATCGTCCAAGGCCACTGAGAGGTTGGAAATAGTTTTGTTCCGCAAGTGGTGAAAATGTTTCATGGCGCACCCTCACTCTATGTCGGCAGCAGCCGATAGGCGAATTGTAGGCTACAGCAGACAATGTAGTCGTGTCCAGCATCGCCATACGTCTCGGCAAGAGAATCCGACAACTGCGTCAGAAGCACGGCTTGTCTCAAGTGGAAATGGCTCACCGCTTCGGAATAGATCGCGGCCACATCTCAGACTTGGAGCATGGGAAGAAAAGCGTGTGCCTGCCCATGCTGGAAGTGCTGTCCAAGGGATTCGAGATTAGTGTCTCGGAGTTAATGCGCGGAGTGTAGTTGGGAACTATTTCTTGCTTTTCTTCTTTGCGCCCTTCTCGTTTCGGCGCGGCGTATTCCAATAAGGGCTTTTACACTTCGGGCAGACTTTAGGTTCCTCTGTGCTTGTCTCTCTGGGTATCCAAGTGTGCTGGCATCGTTCGCACTGGTAACCTTGCAGCATGATCTTCGCCATACCTAAAGATAATATACCTAGCGGGTATGCTGTCAAGGATATTCATTGCGAAGGCTCTGTGTCCGATGTCTGCACTGGGACGCCGAATGTGATGTCGCGTTGCTCTGGGCTGTAAATCAGATTTTGGGTCGTGACATACTTCTTGCCGTTGCTGGTATATCGGATTGTGACCGGAATTTCCCTGTTCCCAGATTTGCCGTTGTAGACGTGAATTAGGAAGTTCCTCAAATCGAAGCGTGCGAGTACGCCTTCCAGGCCATATCCGCCCATCTTGCGCCAAAGCGGAACAAACACCTCCCCATCATCCTTGCCAACGATGATGGCATTTGTCGAATCTCCGCCGCTCGTCCATTCATCCTGTACCTCTGTGGGGACGGTGAGGCTCGCACGAACGCCTACCGCCGCTTCGCCTAAACCGAAGTTCGCTACATAGAAACCCTGCTGACCAGCGTGTGATGCCTTCGCTGGATCAATCTGTCCCCATCTCACGATGCGAAGCTGTGGCCTACTCGCTGGAAATTCCTGTGCCCTTGTTCTCGCAAGAATCGCTGCGTGCTCTTTCTCTACGCTCTTTTGGTAGCCTCGATTTACCACCACCGCTAGTACGAAACCGAATAGGGCGAACATTAGCGTGACAAGGAGAATAAAAACCTTCGGGTTTTCTGTACCTATCGCGTCGTAGATCGCTTTGACAATCGGGACCATAAGACCACGCTTCCGAGAGGTCATAATACACCCCCACGCGAAGCAGGAAAAATCGCGCTTTTCTTAAATATTGCTTGACAGTTTATATACCTATTGGTAATATACCGTTTAGATAGTTCGTGAGCGGAATTAAGGGAGCGAAGATCATGGACGGCAGACAGCAACGCGGTCTTGAACTGGCAGCCACTAGGACGATTCGACAGAAGGCGGGTATTTGGATTGTCCCCTCTCAGGCTGGCACGGGAGCGTACCGAGTACACATCATGCCGAAAATCGCATCCTGTACCTGTCCCGATTTCGAGACACGCGGCGTGACCTGCAAACACATCTTCGCGGTCACCTACGTTATGAAACGCGAACAAAACGCCGATGGCAGTGAATTCGTGACCAAAACGCTTACGGTCACGGCAACCACCGAGCGCGTAACCTATGGGCAGAACTGGCGAGCCTACAACGCAGCGCAAACCAACGAGAAAGGGAAATTCCAAACCCTGTTGTCTGACTTGTGCTCTGGAATTCAAGAGCCGCAAGCGCGAAAGATGGGACGGCCTAGCTTGCCGCTGGCAGACGCGATTTTTAGCGCAACGTTCAAGGTCTATTCCACGGTATCGGGACGGCGCTTTATGACCGACCTGCGAGAAGCGCACACGAACGGTTTTATTTCCAAAGCGCCCCACTACAATTCGATCTTTAATTACCTTGAGAATCCCGAACTCACTCCTATTCTTAAGGGCCTCATCATGCAAAGCAGCCTTCCGCTCAAGTCGGTAGAGACTGACTTTGCGGTCGATTCTTCCGGCTTCGTCACGTCGCGTTTCGTCCGCTGGTTTGACCACAAGTACGGAAACGCTTGCCAGCAGCACGATTGGGTGAAGTGCCACCTGATTTGTGGCGTAAAAACCAATATCGTGACGGCGGTTGAGATTCACGACCGCAACGCCGCCGATTCTCTCCAACTTCCCGCTCTGGTTAACAGCACCGCACAAAATTTTCAGATTGCCGAAGTAAGCGCGGACAAGGGATACGCGAGTAAGGCGAACATGGCTCTCGTTGACTCCATCGGCGCTACTCCATTCATTGCGTTCCGTTCCAATGATCGCGGCGTAGGCGGTGGAACGTGGGAGAAGATGTATCACTATTTCCAGTTCAAGCGGACGGAGTTTTTGCAGCACTACCACCGACGTAGCAATGTGGAATCTACGTTTAGCATGATGAAACGTAAATTTGGAGATAGCATTCGCAGCAAGACGGACGTTGCGATGGTCAACGAGACGTTGTGCAAAGTGCTCTGTCACAATCTCGTGGTCCTGATTCACGAAATGTACGAACTTGGAATTGACCCTGTGTTTTGGCAGAGCACGACGGCGAGTGTATAGTCTCAGGCGAACGCCGGGTTCGCTATGAATCGCATCGTCCTTTTGGTTCTTCTTTTCGCAACCCTCGATACTTCCAAAACCTCCCAACAAGGCAGCGCCCACAATACCGCCGTTCAGCAACACGCACAGAACGCTGAGAACCAAACCGCAACGCCGCCAAGCCAAGCAATTGCCATTTACAACGAGCCGAGCCGCAAACCAGATGAGCGCGAAATTCAGCACGAGCAAGATGCAATAGGCGTAGAGAGGCAGCTTGCTAAATACACATGGGATTTGGTCATAGTCGGTATCATTTTTGGCGTAATTCAGTCGGCTTTGTTCTCCATACAAGCTGTGCTCTTTTTCCAGCAAAAAGAAGTTATGAAGGAGCACAAAAAGGCTTTTGACGAACTCGCCAGTGCGGTAAGTAATTCCGAACGTCCTTGGATACGGGCGAAGGCTCATTTGCCAGACAAATTGCGCCCGGTCGGAGAAAAACGGGTAACTCGATTCTTTTGGAATATCCACAGCGCCGGGAGAAGTCCAGCGACAGTCATCGAAAGCGATGCCGTGGTATGGCGCGTAGCTGACATGACAACCATTCCAAAGCAGCCCTTGTACGAAGGCCCCCCGATGAAGATGCACACAATGCTTACGCCAGATGATGTTGTCTCGATCTACTGGATGATCGAACCCGCCGGACAGGGCCTGACCATAGATGAAGTTGCGAAGATAAGAGACGGCAAACTCACCCTGTTTGTCTATGGGTTCGTTAGGTATTTGGATTCCGACAAGCGAACCCACACTACTCGCTTTTGCCAGACGTACCACGTTCCGACAGATGCCGATGACCCTAAGAAAGAGGGGTTCTATTCCTACCTGTCTGCCCCACCCGCCTATACCGAATGCGATTAGAATGCCTAGCAATACGGCTGCCCAATAAGTCGGGAAGTTGCCCAATAAGTCCCGCAAATCAGCTACATATTGGGCAAAGCCGGATGTACCGGGGCCCGTGGGATGTTACTGCACCTATTAGTAAGTCAATGGATTTGCACTGGCTGTGTCTTGCGAGTCTTGGACTCGGCAAAGGATACTAATAGATTAATTCGCGTTGCATGGTAACACGTAGCAGAAATCCGTCAAGAACTTTTTTGAAATATTTCGAGAATGTTGTTACGAAAAGCGGAACTAACTGAGAAAAGTACCCTTGGTTAAGATTGAGCTGAACCTCTAACCAAGCAGTGGCTATTTAGATAACTGGCTACTTATAGGCTATACCGGACTTACTGACTGGAACATCAGTAGCCCGAAAGTCGCGACCGGGTAAACGGATCAGGCTGGGTTGACATAGAGTTCTCGTTAACGTCAGGTAGTCTAGCTGCTGGTCAAGTCTGTGCGGAACCGACGGTTTTCGCCAATTTGCTTCATTCCTGCCGCGGTGTCGAGTGAAATTCTTGGAAGTCTGTTATGCCTGAGATAAGAATCAAAAGCGTGAACAAAAAAGTAAAGCCCGGACTTCGCCGCATCATCGGTTTGTGATCGCCTTGTGTTCACCCGGCGGAGTTGTTGAAACCGGACTACCAAAGTGCCCCTCAGAGAAAAGGGCCACGAAAGTCGCCTCGAAGGAAAGAGGCTACAGTTTCTCCAGTCCGGTTTGCGGGCAAGATTCGCGAAATTGCGGGCATTTCAAGTAGTTTTCAACGGAATACAGCCAAACTTCTCTGCAGTCTAGACTGCGTGGCGGAGAGGGAGGGATTCGAACCCTCGGCACAGGTGTTAGCCCGTACAACGGTTTAGCAATTGTCTCTCTCGATACGACCCTTAGCAATCCCAACCACTTACAGTCGTGCTGGCGCACGAAATCTCACCCAATGTGACCTCATTCGGCAGTTTCGGGACACTGCTCGGGACACCGGTCAAGTGCATCTGGTGGCTACCATCTTCGACCATGGGAAGTGCCGTTCAGTGCAGGAGGCTCATAACCTCTAAACGCAGGCGCAAATCCTGCCCGTGCAATCACGCAGAACAACTTATTCGCTTCTGCGTATAGAGCGCTAGGCACGAGGAGATTATAAGATCAGTTGCCCCACGCGGTTACAAGGTTTTCTACCCCTCCTCTAGTACCTCATAAGTGGAGCCGTAGGGTCGGGAGAATCTTGCCCTCAGTCCGAGATAGAGCTATGAAAACCGTCCAACTCTTACTCCAGCTCCAAGCAGACAACCACTGTCGTTTGAATCTGCTGGCGGCGCGTGGACTCGAACCACGGACCTACGGATTATGAGATGTACTTTCCGAGGGGCCGCCACCTGGATTCAATCGCTTACAGTCGGATCAAGTGATCTGAAATGGGATCAGATGTGCTCGATTGGCGCTGAACTGGCAACGCTTGTGGCAACGCAAAAAATCTGACGATCTGAACCTCCGACAGGCAGGAGTTTTTCTCGACATCCCTTTTTGTAGAGCTCATTGAACCAACTCCGATTTCGTCACCCACTGTCTTATGCGATGATTCGCCTTCCCCCCGGTCAACTGAGGTGTTCCTTTGGCAAATGGTTCTCCCCTGGGTTTTGAATCGAAGCTGTGGGCTGCGGCGGACGCGCTGCGCAATAACATGGACGCGGCGGAGTACAAGCACGTCGTCCTCGGCCTGATTTTTCTCAAATATATCTCTGACGCCTTCGAGGCGAAGCACGCTGAACTTGAAGCGCAGAAGGCGCAGGGTGCCGATCCCGAAGACCCGGACGAATATGCGGCTGCACGCATCTTTTGGGTTCCGAAAGGGGCGCGCTGGGCATTTCTACGGGCGAACGCTCCGCAGCCAAAGATCGGAACCATCATCGACGACGCGATGGGCGACATCGAGCGAGGAGCTGATCGGCCTTGCAAAGCAAATGCGCGAGGAGTCCGAGAAAGGCGAAGCGCTCGGGCTGACCGAGGACGAGGTAGCTTTCTACCACGCGCTGGAAGTGAATGACAGCGCTGTCAAGGTTCTGGGGGACGAAACCCTGAAGACCATCGCTCGCGAGCTAGTGGAGACGGTTCGGCGGAACACGACAATTGATTGGACTGTGCGGGAAAACGTGCGCGCTCACTTGAGGGTGCTGGTAAAGCGCATCCTGCGGAAATACGGCTATCCGCCCGACAAACAGGAGAAGGCAACCGCCACGGTCCTGGAACAGGCCGAGGTGCTGTCGGTAACCTGGGCAACGGCGTGAACAATGAACCTGGGCCAAGAATGGGCCCCTCTTGTTCCGCTTCTTTCCGATAGTCCTAAGAAATCCGTTCGCAATCCCAAGGCTTCCGGCCATGCCGCGCTTCCAAGATTTATCGAGCAAATACAGACCGATGTGGACGGGGGCAAAGCCGCACAAGAAGCATATTCCGCCACAACTGAGGATAGCCCAATGAAAGACATCAAATGGACCGATATTGTTATGGCCGTTTTTACCGTCGTTATAGCGGGAGCTGCCATTCTCCAATGGCGAGAGATGGTCGGGAGCGGGGGCCAAACCGATAAGCTGCTCGCCTATGCCAAAGTGCAAGCTAACGCCGCTAGCGACATCGGCGATGCCGCGCAACAATTTTCGGATACGGCAAACGATACTAACGACAGAATCTCCGAGGCCGTAGATCAACTCAAGGCCGCTGCCGAAAACGCTAGAACGACTATTCGGAATGCTCAATCCGCGTTCCAACAAGAGCAGCGAGCTTGGGTCGGGTTGGGTCAATACAGGATCGACAACTTTGACGACAAGAATCCGTTCAAACTCGCCCTGCCTTGGATCAATAGCGGCAAAACGCCCGCCGTGCGCACTGAAACGGGCATAGCTTATATTTTGTCTCCATCTCGACTGACCGGGCCACCAGAACATAAGCATATTTTTGAGAAAGCGAGCGCGATTGCGCCTCAAGGTATCTATGTGGATACAGTTACCAATCTCGCCATCCCTCCCGCGTTTGCCGCTATCAATGATGGGACGCTGTGGATGTATTTCTTTGGCCAGTTCCGATACCACGACGTTCATAGTCCGGCTACCCACACGACAAGTTTCTGTCTCTTCTACGACAGAACGCTCAAGCAAATGGCTTTCTGTGAAAGCGGAAACGACATGGATTGACAACCCTAGAATGATGGCGCAAAAGCAAATTAGGACACTACCCAATTGTTGGTAGACGGAAAGAAGAGCTGTGCTTCACACTCGCCGGGATGCGATCGGATCGGACCCTGCGGGCTCTCGCAAGCCGAATCAAAGAACTGCGTTTACAGAAGAACGTAAGCCAGGAAGAATTGGCTCATCGGTCTGGACTCAGCGCACCGGGATGGGGTTTCTTGAGACCGGAAAACGCTGGCCGCGCCTCGACACGTTAATGAGTGTCGCGAATGGGCTGAACATTACGGTCGATGAATTATTGAAGGGCCTGCACAAGCCTCCCAGGAGACGTTAAACCGCCCAAGAAAATTTAAGGCAACAGAGCACGATCAAAAACCCGGTTTTCTATTTGATGAAGCCAGCAAT
Organism: uncultured Acidobacteriaceae bacterium; assembly: GCA_963771965.1. Lineage (GTDB taxonomy): Bacteria > Acidobacteriota > Terriglobia > Terriglobales > Acidobacteriaceae > Sulfotelmatobacter. The sequence continues at coordinate 623,653 of CAVYVM010000008.1, read as the reverse complement.
TCTAAATTAGCGTAGTCGTTAGCAAATCTCGGGTGCGTTCATAGGGGGCCAGATGCTAATCACTCGACCGATAATGGTTGCTGCGCGGAGTGTCTTGAAAATCATCACTGGCTTTCGCGCCGTCGGATGGGGGATCACTAGCAACGTGTCATGTTCGAGATGGCACCAGGAACAACTGTAGCCCTTCTCGTGCCACACAAAATAAATCGGTCGATCGTGGATGGTTTTCCAGTCACCCATCTTTACAGTGTTATACGACCGGTCGATTACAACCACGGAGCCGCCCGGGGCAATTCCCGGTTGCACCGTTGGGGAAAATGTTTATCCCAATCACGGCCGCGGAAGAAATTTAAACTCCTGGACCCAGTGGAAACCTCTTGAGACCAGCAGAAACGAATTCCGGTCGATTAACTGAAGCTCCATATGAACCTGATGATTGTCCATCCGGCCATCCAGGATGAGCTGATCCCCGGCAGGCCGCTGGAAGGTGAAGCTCGCCGTCCAGTTCTTGTCGTCCTTCTTCGTGAGGGCGAGAGTTCTCTCCGGGAGATTAACGGAGGCGCCATAAGGAACGAACGAATCGTCCAGGCGCTGAAAGGCCATCCGGTCGGGGAAATCGAAGATGGCGCGCCGCCAACGGGTGGAGTCGGTGAGCAGCGGCGGGCGTGGTTGTTCGTCGATCGACATCTGTTTCACCTCCCAGATGCCATAGAGCGCCGGGAGCGGTCTGCCCCCGCCCCGGGTACTCCAGAAACCCCAGCAGTCGTGGCAGTTCATGCCTACGAGCCACAGACCCAATATGATTTGCGCGGCAAGTGCGATCCGGTTGGCCCGGACGCCACGGAAGAGTTGCGCTTCGGTGGAAAGCGACGTGGTCCGGCGCAGCAACAGGAATCGGATTAGGCGTGGAACGTCGGGGGCCAGGAGAAAGCAGGCGAGCAGGATGAGGTGGAAGTCAAACAGCTTTAGCGGTACATCGTACGTCATGCTCAGCATAAACACCTGGATCATGGCAGCGAGGCTGATCAGGGCACCGAAGGTGGTCGTGCGAGGGACGATCAGCAGCAATCCGCCTGCGAGTTCGGCGCAGCCGGTGAAGATTTCATAAGCCGGGGCCGAGCCCATGGAGCTCCAGAGAACCCCCATGGGAGAGAACGTGCCGAAAGGCTGCAGCAGCCTGGTCAATGAGGGATACGCCATCTGTACCGGGATGACTTTCGAAAAACCGTAGACAATCATCTGTCCGGCAAGCGCGAAGCGAAGGAAAAGCCGAAACCACTTATGCAGCTCAGCGTAATTCTCCCGGCTGCGGTCGAGAAGTGACCAGACGACGGTCGCGGCAGTGGCAATCACCAGCAGGCAGAAGGTCATGACCCAACCGAACATGCCGTCGGCGCTGCCGCTGTTGCCGCCCCAGAAGTCGGACAGGGCCGCATTCACGTGGAAAATATGGGTGCCGGTCCAGAAGATCACGGGGCGCAGCGGCCAGAGAGTGGCCGGATCGGGAATGTCGGCTCCCTCGGTAGCGTTGAACAGGCTGGTGATGGTTTGCGTGGCCAGACAAAACAGCCCCAAATATACCAGCCAGAATCGAAAGGCAATCCGCAGGGCCAGGTTCCACCTCGGAATGTTAGCCTGGGGCTGGATCGGTTCGGTCTGAAGCTGTGGGATCGTCTGAAGTTGGGCGTTCATTCGAGACCTCCGTCAGAAAGCGGCTGGAAATATGCCATCAACTATCACTGCGATGGCATGAGGCTCCAAGTTGTAACAATCCTTCACAGTTTCACAGCACATTATGAACCTCTGTTGTGGATTTCAAGGACTCTCTGGGCGATTTCCAGAAACCGAACAAAAACCAAGATAAGCAACCAAAGGATAGAGGCGCTTTTCCGCTAAGTTAAAGATGGTATTAAGATTTCCTTAGCAAACCCGTTAAAGGCGAAAATCACCCAGTCCCAGCGCGACATAGTGCTGGAAGGTGAAGCTTGTTCTTTGATCGTAACAGCGACTTGAGCGACCTGGCCGTTAGATGTGGAAACAAATCGAGTTATATTGAGTTATAAGTAGACTGCACCCCAGGTTCAGTGAGGTTCCATAGATAACAACCGGGCAACAGCGAATTTTACGCAAAGCCGAGTCACACCCAGGGATTCCACCTAACATACGTCTGCCTCTTGAACCTGCCCGGTGCGGAAACACCCCGAATCTTACCTTGGCGGAATTTCAGAAGAGATTAGCCCACAGGCTGTTATAACTTGGAACCTTGCCAGGTTTTTGCGGGTGCGGATATTAGTCTACGTTAATTACTAAAAATGCCTTTTAGCTGACTCATCCTTCACGCAAGGCCACCATGGGACTTACCTTGGCTGCCCGGCGTGCGGGAATATAGCTGGCCGCGAAGGAAACCACTAACAAAATGAGAGGAACCGCAAGAAATACGATTGGATCGATAGCGTGAATTCCGTAGAGCAGAGCCGCGAGCATCGGCGCAGCTAGTGCCGCCAAAGTGAGTCCAACGCAGACACCGACGCCAGCCAGCAATGCCCCCTGAGTCAAGATCAGCCTGAGAATATGACTTCGCTGGGCTCCTAAGGCGATACGTACGCCGATCTCTTGCGAGCGTTGTCCTACCAAGTACGCCAGCAATCCATAAATCCCAACAGAAGCCAACAGGAGCGCCATCCCAGCAAAGGTTCCCACCAACTCAGCGGAGAAACGCTGCGGAGCCATGGAGCCTTCCATGACGGCATTCAGGGATCGAACGCCGAACACAGGCAGCTTTGGATCGACCGCCTGGACGGCACTGCGAATTTGCGGTTCGAGAAGAGACGGAGCTAGTGGCGTACGCAGCATCAAGCTGAAAATCCTGCTCCTGCGCTGGTAAATCGACGTATAGATATGAGGAACTCCAATGTCAAGGTCGGCGTATTTGATGTTCTTGACAATGCCGACTACCGTCACCCACGGCTGGTTCGAGACGCAACCGGCCAGTTGTTCCGCGTTGCTCACTTGGCTGCACTCCTGACCGAACTTGAGCCGTCTGCCGATGGCATCGCGACCTGGCCAATACCGTCGAGCGGTGGTTTCATCGATTATCGCAACCTCGGGCTTGTCGGCCTCATCGCTTTCATTAAAGAAACGGCCCCGCACCAGGGAAGTTTGAATCACCCTAAAATAATCAGGGCTTACCTGGATTACTTTTGCAGCAAGCTTTTCCGAAAAGTCGGGAGGCAAATCTTCGATGGTGAGACTGGTCGAACGGTTCTCCGGTACAGGAGTGGCAGGCAAATCTGACGTCACCGCAGCTAGTTCGACGCCGGGAATTGCGCTCCCCCTCCGCAAGAGTTCCCGGGTAAAGCGAGCGGTATGTGAAATGTCGAAATAGGGATCAAGTTTTGGATTATTGGGTATCGGAAGCCAGATGCTCGAAACCACGACATTTGCGGAATTGAACCCAGGATCTTCCTGCAGCAGGTGCCAGAAGGTCCGCATCAGCAGACCAGCTCCGATCATAAGCACCACGGTAAAGGCCAGCTCGGAAACGATGAGCAAGCCGCGCAAGCGGTGGGTCTTGGTGCTATAACCAGAGCCGCGGGCGCCTTCCCGGAGAGCGGCAATGAGGTCAGCTTTGGTGGACTGGATCGCTGGAGCAAGGCCAAACACCAAGCCGGTAACGAAAGAGATAAGGATCGCAAAGCCCAGGACTACCCAGTCGATGCTGATTTCACTTTGTCGCGGAATGTTGAACGGCACAAAGTGAAGAAGAAAACGCAGAAAGGTTTCGGCGGTGAGAACGCCGACCACACCGGCAACCAAGGACAGCAACACCGACTCGGTGAGCATTTGGCGGATCATCCGAGGCCGGCTTGCTCCCAGGGCGAGCCGCATGGAAATCTCGCGCTGTCTTCCGGAAGCACGGGCGAGAAGAAGATTTGCGAGATTGACGGAGGCGATGAGAACGACCAGGATTACCGCCCCCATAAGAAGCAGCAGAGCGGGCCGAACATTGCCCACTAGCGATTCCTGCAAGGAGCGAATCCGAACCGTCCGGGTGGATCCAGTGGGATAATCGGATGCAAAATCCCTTCTTTGCTGGGCCGACATGACATCAAGTTTGGCTTGGGCTTCTTGAAGAGTTATCCCCGGTTTAAGTCTGGCGATTGCCGCCGCTAAAATGCGCGCCCGGCGGATGGGCTTGGGGTAGGGGTCTGCGCTAAACCCAGAAGCCAGCCATACCTCTACCTCCGTCACGCCGGGTATGCCCGGATGGCGAAACCCAGGAGGAAGAACACCGACAATCGTGTATGGATCATTGTCGAGTCGCACACTCCTCCCGATAACATCAGGATCTGCTCCATAGCTGCGGTGCCATAGGCCATCGCTAATGACAACCGCCTCGGCAAATCCTAAGGCGAAATCCTGGGGACCAAACAATCGGCCTTTTTGGGGAACAGCACCCAGCATGGAAAAATAATTGGAGCAGGCGACAAGCATTTCAAGACGTTCTGGTTGCTTGGCGCCAGTCAGGTTCACGCTCCCTCCAAAGAAAGCACAGACGTCCTCAAAAACGCCGGGCTTTGATCTCATATCCTCTAATTCCGGAACCGAGAATGCCAGACCATGCAAACCCAGCGCGGGGTCGTCAAACGTTACTTGGACCAAGCTGGCAGGATCGCGAAACCGCAGAGGATGCAATAAAACAGAATTGATAACACTGAAAATCACCGTGTTGGCGCCAATTCCCAAAGCCAAGGTCAAAATGGCGACTGCCGTAAAAGCAGGACTTTTAACTAGTAACCTGAATGCAAAACGAACGTCCTGAAGAAAGCTATCCATCGCAAGGTTCTCCACTCGTGAACAAGTCGTCTCCGAGAACAAGCGAGTTACAGATGGCAACCACGAACTCATTCTCAGAATGTATATCACACAGTTTCCGGACTCACAGCCTGTGATTCTTTGCTGCGTTCGCCGATATATGACGCTCCAATGCTTCGGCGATGATACGTACATTAGGGCGCCTGAGCATTGTGAAATGATCTCCAGGAACCGAATGGAACTGAATGCCGCCGCCTGCCCATTTTGTCCATAACTTGGAGAAACGCTCTGGCGTCTCGGACGCTCGAAAGAAAACCACCGATTGATCACTGGGGTGGAGGGAATAGTTATTCATGGCGAGAGCATTCCGGGTAAACACATTCAGTAATGCAGTCATTTCGGCATGCGCCGTCTTCGGCGCCAGCACACTATAGCTGGTCAGAGTTTCTTGCACCATCTTCCATTGGTCTTGCTCGGCCGCCTGTAAAAATTGTTCCACCAAGGGCCGAGGGTCCTTGCCGACCAACCGGCTCATATCCAGAGCGAAACGGGCGAGCATGGATATCTCATCAGCTCTGTCATCAGCTTCCAGGTACCCGGAGGGGGGAGTAGTATCCATGAGCGCCAGCAGGCCTATCGTCTCACCTTCCTTAACCAACTGTTGAGCCATCTCCCAAGCTACTAGTCCTCCCATAGACCAGCCGCTCAGCAGATAAGGGCCGACTGGCTGGACGCTGCGGATTTCCTGATTGTAGAGAGTGGCCATTTGCTCGATGCTTATGTCTGACTCCGGGAAAAAATTTGCGGGAGGCGACTGCAACCCATAAAAGGGTTGCTCGAGGCCTAACTCTTGCGAAAGTTCCGCATAACTAATTACTTGTCCACCCACGGCATGCACACAGAACAAGGGAGCTCGTGAACCCTGGGATTGAATACTAACCAAGACTTGCGACGATCGCGGCCAGTCGTGTCCGTTCGCCGCTGCAATCTGTTTGGCCATTCTGGCCACCGTCGGCCCCGCAAATAGAGCACTGAGGGGCATCTCTATGGCGAATGCTGAATTGATCCGCGACGTCATCCTGAGACCGATCAATGAATCGCCGCCAAGATCAAAGAAATCGTCGCGAATCCCGATGGGTGAGACACCGAGGACTTCGGTCCATATGGAGACCAACAAAGCTTCCGTGGCGTTTGTTGGCGGATCGATTGGACGGTCGAGGTTGGTGCGAGCATAGACGCGCCCGGTCGCGCTTGCTTGTTCTTCGCCGGTATCGAGCTTCTTCCGCCGCGCCACCAGGGCCAAGTCTCGGGTGGAGATGATCGCTTGCGGTCCGGGTTTGGCGCGCAACAGCCGCCGCAGCACCTCGACCGCTTCATCCGGCTTGATGCCGCCAGAGGATGCACTATTGGCTACACTTGAGACAGCACTATCTGACGCTGTCCAAACATCCCAGTTAATTGACATTGTGAAACAGCGGCTGCGGAAGAAGTTGCGCCGTGCGAGGGAATCGAGGAAGGCATTGGCTGCGGCGTAGTCCGCTTGTTCCGCTGCCCCCACAACCGAGTTCAACGAAGAGCAGAACACCATAAAGTCGAGGTCTTCTCCGGCAAAGACTTCATCGAGCACCAAGGCACCCTGTATCTTGGGCATGAGGACGGCAGCGATGTTGCTGCGAGTTTTCGACGCAATGGGTTCTCTCTCCGAGAATCCCGCAGCATGAATCACACCATCAATTTTGCCCCAGACCTCGTGCACCTGATCGCGGAGCTCACGCATCTTGTTCCGGTCTGTAACATCCGCGTTAGAAATAAGAACTTTAGCTCCGCCCTGCTCCCATGCCTGAATCCGGGTTATTTGCTCGGCCGCGGGCTCGCCGACGTGGGTCGTAGGCCAGATTTCCCATTGCTCCCTTGACGGGAGCGGGCAGGGGTCTACCAGTACAACAGCCGCATGGGCATCAGACGCCAGCCATTCTGCAAATTGAAAACCAACCTCGTTCAGGGCGCTTGTGATCAGGTAGACACCACGCTCACGAACCAATTCCGGCCCACATGCTTCGAGAGGAACCTGATCAAAGGTCTGAATCCAGCGACATGCCCCGCGGTAACTCACAACCGGTTGCTGCTCCTTTGATTCCAACTCGGCGACCAGTTGATCGAGCAAAGAATGCTCGGTCCAGGAGCCTTCGGCTGGCACTTCAATATCGACACTCTTACAAGCAAAATCCGGAAGCTCCCACGGAATTGTCTTGCACAAACCAAGCAAGGTTGCTTTGGCAGGGGAAAGACTCTCGTTTCCGGTGATCTTGTGTAAGCCGCTGGACACGATCATGCACTGGATGGGTCCAATGCCTGGCTCTGCTGTAGTTGCCTGGATCACGTGCAGTGGACTATAAAGAGCAAGGTCGAGATCTCGTTCAAGCGAAGTATTGTGGCCGACGTTCCAGAGGTGAAGAATCTTCTTGGGAAGCTGCCCTTGCTCTCTCAGTGCAGAAAAGAGCGCTTCGTAATCGGATCGGGCCGCCGGGTTGATCGCATAAGTCCGGTGATCAATTCTGGCAAATTCCCGGCCTGCGACAACGGTTACGATGCCGTACCGCTTTTGCTCAAGTCTCAGAGCGAGCTTCTCTGCCATTGCTGAGTTGCCACCAAATACTAAAACCGTGGAGTTCTCTTCTACCTCGCTTTCCGCAGAGAGCGCGACTCGTCTCGCTTCCTTCCAGGACGGAAGATACAACCAATCAGTTAGTTTTCTGCGGGAGGTGTCGGGACGCGATTGGCGCGAAGCCGGCGATTCCACCCAGTAACGTTGGCGTTCGAAGGGATAAGTAGGAAGGGGAATTCTTCTTCGTTTCTCTCCTGACGCGAACGCATTCCAATCCACATCTGCACCATGAAGCCAGAGCTGGCCCAAGGCCGTGAGCATTTGTTTTACATCCGATTCTTCGGTGTTCGCGTCGGGCAGGGAACTCAGCATCACCGGCAGAGATGGCTTGGCTATGGTTTGTCGAATTGCGGTACTGTTGCTATGACCAGGGCCAACCTCGAGGGCCAGTCGGTCCGCTCCAGAAAACAAATTCCGGAGCGCTTGGGCGAACTGGACCGTGCTACGCAATTGTTTACTCCAGTAAACGGGATCGGTAGCTTGCTCGACAGTGATCCAATCTCCCGTAAGGTTGGAGAGATAGCGCATCCGCGGAGCGTTCAGTCGAACTCTTTGCACTTCGGCGGCGAATTGCCCGACGATCGGTTCCATCATGGAAGAATGGAAGGCATGGGACGATTGCAGGCGACGATGAATGACCTGCTGCTGAAGCAATTCCTTTTCAGCAAGCTCCAAGGAATCGATTGGGCCCGTCAATACGCAAGAGCGGGAGCCGTTGATGGCGGCCAATTCCAAGCCCATCTTCAAACAGGGTTGAACTTCTTCTTCGGAAGCCGCGACGGCAAGCATTCCGCCGCGCTCACAGCTGTGCATCAAGCGGCCACGAAGCGCAACTAGGTTCAATGCATCCTCAAGGGAGAAAACACCCGCAAGACATGCGGCCACGTATTCTCCAATACTGTGACCAACCATGCTCTCTGGCTGAAGGCCCCAAGACATCCATACCCGGGCGAGAGCGTATTCGATGACAAAGAGTGCGGGCTGGGTGGTACGGGTCTCGCGCAACTCCGTTTCCGCCCATTGATGTTTTTCCGCACTGGGGTAGAGCACGCTGCGTAGGTCTAACTGCAAACTGGGTTGAAGAAGTTCCGAACATTGGTCCACCAGCTCACGGAAAAGGGGCTCATGGGAGTAGAGATGTTTGCCCATGTTGACATATTGCGATCCTTGCCCCGGAAACAGGAACGCTACCCGGCAAGCCTCACGGGGAACAACCGAGCTTGCTATGGCTCTTGTGTGCCGGCCTTGCAGTGCTTCAGTTGTATCCGCAACACTCTCCGCCACCACGAAGCAGCGGTGGGCAAAGGGTGCGCGTCCCCCTTGCAGGGTGTGCGCGACATCGGCCAAGCTGACTGAATCATGTTTCTGTAAATATCTGCTCAGATTGTCGGCTGCGGTTTCCAGCGCTGAAGTGGTTTTCGCTGACAACAAAACTAACTGCCACGGACAGCACGCAGATATGGAATCGTTAGATGGAGCTTCTTCCACGATGACATGAGCGTTCGTACCACCGATGCCAAATGAACTTACACCCGCCCGTCGCGGCATGTTTTCCGGCTTCCACTCTGCAAGCTTCGTATTCACATAGAAAGGACTATGGTCGAAATCAATTTTGGGATTGGGCCTTTCGAAATGCAAAGTGGGAGGAATAAGTTTGTGTTCGAGCGCCAGTACGGTCTTGATCAAGCCCGCAATTCCGGCAGCGGCATCGGCATGGCCGATGTTGGACTTAACCGAACCGATCGCACAAAACCTGGTCTCCTCCGTGCCAGCCCCACGATATGCTTGCGTCAGGGCTGACACCTCGATTGGATCACCCAGAGCTGTTGCGGTTCCGTGCGCTTCGAGGTAAGTGATGGTCTCCGGCCGCACACCCGATTCGAGCAGCGCCTCCTGGATTACGTTGCACTGTCCCGTAATGCTCGGCGCGGTATAGCCTACCTTGTTGCCACCATCGTTATTAATAGCCGAGCCTTTGATCACAGCCCGGATGTGGTCCCCATCGCGCAGCGCATCTTCCAGCCGCTTGATCACAACGATTCCCCCGCCAGCTCCCTTCACCGTACCCTGGGCGCGCTCGTCAAATGGGCGGCAATGGCCGTCGCGAGAGATGATTCCCCCTTCCTGAAAGATATCGCCGATATTCTGAGGTGTGTGTATGGTAATTCCGCCGGCCATCGCCATGTCGCATTCATGATTCAACAGCGCCCGGCATGCCATGTGAACTGCTACCAGGGAGGTTGAGCATGCCGTCTGTACGGTGACGCTCGGGCCGGTCAAATCCAGCTTGTAGGACACGCGGGTGGCTAGAAAGTCGTTGGCGTTGGCAAACAACAGACTTGCAGCATCCTTGGAGTACAGAGAGCCATCCTCCGCCAACAAATTCAGAAAATAAGTATTTGAGCCGCTACCTGCATAAAGGCCGATTTTGCCGGGATAATTCTTGACGGCATATCCGGCATTCTCCAGCGCTTCCCAGGCGCATTCGAGGAAAATGCGTTGCTGGGGATCGATCAGTTCCGCTTCGCGGGCGCTGATGTCAAAAAATCTGGCGTCCAACAGGTCGGTGTTCGCCACAACCGAACCACGTTTAACATAATCAGAGGAAGCGATGAGCTCCTCGCTGACACCAGCAGCTCGCAACTCTTCCTCGGTGAAATCGGTAATCGACTCGACTCCACCTTGAAGGTTCTGCCAGAATTCCTCAACATTGGCGGCGTCCTGAAATCTGCAAGCCATCCCCACAATCGCGAATCCTTTTGTGCCACTTCCCGGCTGTTCTGCTTTGACGGTTTTATCCCGGCTGAGGGGCTTAACCTCAGGCACACTGCGTGTGGCATCTAGGCGCTCAGCCAGCGAGCGGATTGTCGGGTACTGGAAAAAGTCCACGATCGGCAAGTCCGTTCCAAAAGCTTTTTGTACGGCCAAACGTACCTCGGGGATAAGCAGTGAATGTCCGCCAACATCGAAAAACTTCTCCTCGACTCCGACTTCATCAATCTTCAAGATCCGCGTCCAGATATCTGTGAGAATCCGCTCCGTGTGGCGAAGCGGCAAGTTCACTTGCCCTGAAGACTTCGGTGTGGATTTGACCTTGGGCAATGCCTTGCGATCGATCTTGCCGTTGGCTGTAATCGGCATTACGGGAAGGAACACAAACGCATTGGGCGTCATGTATTCCGGCAGTTTCGCCGATAGATGCGCACGTAGCGCGGTCACTAGATGATTCGGGTTCCAGTACACGGGGGCAGAGCGCGATGAAGACGCCCATGGCACGCTCATCTGTTCGACCTTCTCCGGCCGCCGGGCAAAGATCGTATAAAGACTGGTAGCCGCCAGAAGTTCATCCTGCTCCACGTTCACTTGATAACCGTGCTCTTCTAGAAACCGCTGCATCTTCCCTAATCTGCCCTCAATGTCGTGCACTTCAATCACAAGCTGACGAATCTTGGGCCAGTCTTTCCCTTCTATTCCCTCAAATACCTCCAGTTCGCTCTTTTCCACATCGATCTTTAACAGATCGATGCGGTCAATTCCTTCTGTTGCAATTACCTCCGACAGTGTCCGCAATGAACAACGGAATTGTTCGCTCTCCAGGCGCTCCTCAATCAGCTCATCGAGAGTCTCTTCGGATAGTTCCGCTCCGTTCCGGTTCTTCATGAACTTCTTGATCGTGGCTTGTTCTTCCTGAAGATTGGCGTAGCGGCCAGAAATAACTGAGTTGTGCTTGAACCATGTAAAGTCGACGTTGCCTGCCGTGTTAGAGAGCCTACAGTTGAACAGGTGAACATCGCCGCCAGACAGAATCGAATTGATTCGTAGGCTTTCAAAAACAGGCGGAATCGGCTCGAAGGCATAAACCCTGGCGCGCGGCGCTTGTTGAAGCACCGACAGCGTAAACATACCAATGTTGGCACCGATGTCGAGGACGCAAGCATCGTCACTGAGAGTAATGCCGTGACGCAAATAACTACCACCTTCGAAAATCTCTTGGTAGACAAAGTCGGTCTCGGTCTTGTTCTGGTGACTGATCAACATTCCATTCGGCAGCTCATAACCTGCAGTGCGCAGAAATTCCCCGCTCTGCTCGAGCCGTAGGAGTTGTGCCAAAGGATAGGCGGAGATTTTGTCCGGCACCACATACGCCACCAACCTCTTGTCTCCCGCTGTATCCTCCCACAACACCACCACTGCTTCGCCCACTCCCTCGTGCTCCTGCAACCGCGCCTCAATCTCTCCCAACTCAATACGGAAGCCGCGGACCTTCACCTGAAAGTCGTTGCGGCCCAGAAACTCGATGTTGCCGTCAGCCAGCCACCGGCCTAGGTCCCCGGTCCGGTACATCCGTGCATCTGCCTCCGCTACGAACGGATCCTTGAGGAAGTGCTCCGCCGTCAACTCCAGACGGTTCAGATATCCACGTGCTACCCCCTCTCCCCCGATATACAGCTCTCCTGTCACTCCCACCGGAACAGGCTGCCTGTTCCCATCCAGAATGTAGATCCGCGTGTTCGCAATCGGCCGACCGATGGACTCCCACGTTGATGGGTTGGAAGTGGGTTGATGAATTGTTGTGTTGATAGTGGCTTCGGTCGGACCATATGCAATAAGCAATTTCGGCCGCTGGCCACGTCGCTCGAACCAGCTTCTGAGGGAGTCCTGGCTGACTAACTCGCCTCCAGTAATCACTAGCCGAATGCATCGGGGGATGTCCTCCGTTCCTTCATTGGAAATCTGCTGCCAAAATCGGGTTGGCAGGTCGATCACGCTGAGATTCTGTCGCGCACACAAAAGCCAAAATTCGGAAGCATCGGTCAGCCAGTTCTCGGATCGCAACACTAATACGGCTCCTGCAAGCAAGGTGCAGAATATCTCCTCCGCAGAGACATCAAACGCGACCGAAGCAAACTGTAGCATTCGATCGCCAGAAGACAGTCGCAACTCGCCTTGCATCGCCTTGATCTGATTGGTGAGACCCCGGTGCTCGACCATGACGCCTTTGGGCATACCGGTGGAGCCGGAGGTGTAGATGACGTAGGCCAGATGGCCGGACGTCAGGCCAATGATGGTGCGGTCCGGATTGGTCTCCGGCTGATCTTTCCACCGGAGAGTCACAGCCGCCAAATCGATCACCGGCAGCGTGGCGCTGCCGGCTGTGAAAAGTCCCTGCAGATGGCTCTTCGTCAACAGTGCTGCCGGGGCGCTGTCCTCCAGCAAGTAGCCGAGCCGTTCTGCTGGATAGGCCGGATCCAGCGGAACATAGGCTCCTCCCGCTTTCAGAACCGCCAGCAACGCCACGATCATCTCGAAGCTACGCTCCATGCAAATGGCCACTCGAATGTCGGGTCTGATGTCTAGTTCTCGCAGATAATGAGCTAGTTGATTGGCGCGCCGGTTCAGCTCCCCATAGCTAAGTTCCCGGTCCTCATGAACTACTGCCACCGCCTCCGGTCTCTGTGCTGCCTGCTCCTCGAACAACTCATGCACACACTTGTCCCGCGGATACTCCCGCTCCGTCGCGTTCCACTCGTACAAGACCTGATGACGTTCCGTCTCCGTCAGCAATCGCAGATGATCCACCGCTTGGGTGTCGTCAGCAACCATAGCTTCCACTAACCTGAGGAAGTATTCTCGATAGCGCTCAACGGTCGATCGTTCATACAAAGCTGTGGCGTACTCCAGCTCTCCCACAATCCTTTCGCCCACCTCCTGCAGCGAAAGCGTGAGATCGAACTTCGCCACCCGGTGGGAAGCGGAAGGCAACGGTTGCACTTCCAGCCCCGGCAACTCCAGCCTGGCATCCGTCGCGTTCTGCCAGGCGAACATCACCTGAAACAGCGGACTGTGTGCCAAGCTGCGCACCGGTTGGGCCAGTTCTACCACTTGCTCAAAGGGGATATCCTGATGCCGCTGTGCCGCAAGTGACTGCGCTTTGGTTTGCTCGAGTAGTTCGCTGACGCTGGGTGAACCCGACAGGTCCAGACGCAGTGCCAGGGTGTTTACGAAAAACCCGATCAGGTTCTCAATCTCGGTTCGTCCGCGATTGGCCACGGGAGAACCAATCACCACATCCTGCTGCCCGCTCAACCGCGCCAGCAAAATCGCCCACCCCGCCAGCAGCATCATGTACAGCGTGGTGCCGTGACGCCGGCTCAGATCCTTCAGCCCCGCTGTTAGTTGTTCGTCCAGCACCAGTTCCACAAAGCCGCCAGCAAAATCCCGTTGGACTGGGCGGGTATGATCCGTCGGCAGTTCGAGCAACGCCGGCGCTCCAGCCAGCGTGGTTTTCCAGTAGGCGGCCTGCTGTTGCAGAATCTCGCCCTCGATCCACTGCCGTTGCCATACCGCGTAATCGGCGTACTGTATTTCCAACTCCGGCAAGGGATCGGCTTCCCCGCCTAAAAACGCTCCGTAGAGCGCGTTCAGTTCGCCGACCAGCACGCCCATCGACCAGCCATCAGAAACGATGTGGTGCATGGTGATCAGCAACACATGCTCGTCTTCGGCCAAACGAATCAGCTGGCCGCGAATCAGCGGACCTGCTTCCAAGTCAAAGGACGCTCCCGCTTCCAGTTCGCGGAGAGCGGCAAGTTCCACCGCGACATCGTTGTGGCCGCGCAGGTCGTGTTCGATGAGACGGAACCTGCTCTCTTCGACAGCGCCTATCTCCTGAACCGGTTCTCCGTCGTGCAAGGCGAAAGTGGTGCGCAGTACTTCATGACGAACCACTATCCGGTCCAGCGCCCGACGAAGAGCCGTGCGGTTGAGATCGCCCTTCAGATGCAGGCCGAACGGGATGTGATAAGCCTCGCTGCCCCCTTCCATCTGCCCCAGGAACCACAGCCGCTGCTGCGCAAACGACAGCGGCAAACGCCCGCTTCGTTTTGCCGGCATTATGCGCGAAAGTTCGGCATGTGCCGCACCCTGGAGATGACGAGCCAAATCGACCAAATCGGCATGCGCGAACAGATCGCGGACGGCCACTTCCACACTCAATACTTGCTGCAGGCGGCTGACGACCCGCACCGCCAGCAGGGAGTGTCCGCCAAGCTCAAAGAAGTTATCGTGGCGCCCGACCTTCTCCAGTTTCAATACCTCGGCCCAGACCTCGGCCAGCTTCGTTTCCATCTCACCCACCGGTGCTTCATACCCGCGCACCGCATAGGCCTCCTGTTCCGGTGCGGGCAGCGCCTTGCGGTCCAGCTTCCCGTTCGGCGTCAAAGGCAAACTCTCCATCCGCACATACGCTGCCGGTACCATGTAGTCAGGAACAACCGCTGACAGGTGCGCACGCAGCTGCTCCGCTCCCACACTCGCTGCTTCAGCCTCGCCGATGCCTGAAGCGGTGTAGTACGCCACCAGCCGCTTCTCGCCCGGCGTATCCTCGCGTGCCAGCACCACCGCCTCGCGCACCTCCGGGTGTTCGGCTAACCGCGCCTCAATCTCTCCCAACTCAATCCGGAACCCCCGGATCTTCACCTGATTATCGTTCCGCCCCACAAACTCGATGTTGCCGTCCGCCAGCCAGCGGCCCAAATCACCCGTCCGGTATATCCGCGCTCCCGATTCCTCCACAAATGGATCCGCCACAAACCGCTCCGCCGTCAGCTCCGGCCGCTTCAGATATCCCCGCGCCACTCCCGCTCCCCCGACATACATCTCCCCACTCACTCCTACCGGCACCGGCTGTCGGTTGGAATCCAATATGTAAATCCGCAGGTCAGGAATGCGACAACCGATTGGACTGTCCCCACCCCTTCGTTCGCTATCGACTTGTTCCAGGGGCCGGTAGGTCACGTGCACAGTTGTTTCGGTAATGCCGTACATGTTGATCAGCCGGGCAGACCCGCCGTTGTTCTGCTCGTACCACGGCTTGAGACTGGCCACCTCCAGCGCCTCCCCACCAAAAATCACATGGCGTAACTGATGTGCTTCCCCACTCTCAGCTTGGGCCGAGATCAACTGTCGAAATGCACTTGGCGTCTGGTTAAGAATCGTCACTCTTTCCTGACAGATCAGCTTATAAAACGCTTGCGGGGAACGTGCCGTTTCTCTGGAGACCACTACCAGGCGGCCACCGTACAACAGTGCTCCCCAAATCTCCCACACAGAAAAATCGAAGGCATAGGAATGGAAGAGACTCCAGACGTCCTTGTCGCTAAACTGAAACCAGGCAGCGGTGGCAGTGAACAGACGTGCAACGTTCATGTGCTCGACCATGACGCCCTTGGGCTGGCCGGTGGAGCCGGAGGTGTAGATCACATAAGCGAGATGCTTTGAGGTCAGTCCCACACTGTTCCGATCCGGATTGGTCTCAGGTTGGCTGCTCCACGCCGGTGCGGCATCGGTGAGATCAAGCACCCTTACGGTGTCCCGAATTCCGCCGAACAAACCTTGCAGATGTTCTTGCGTCAGCAATAGGATCGGCGCGCTGTCTTCCAGCATGTACTGCAGCCGTTCTTCCGGGTACGCCGGGTCCAGCGGCACATACCCGCCTCCCGCCTTCAGTATGGCCAGCAAACCCACGATCATCTCGAAGCCACGCTCCACGCAGATCGCCACCCGCTCATCCGGCTTCACTCCCAACTTCCTGAGATAGTGCGCCAGCCGGTTGGCTCTGGCATTCAGCTCCCCATAGCTAAGTTCCCGGTCCTCATGAACTACTGCCACCGCCTCCGGTCTCTGTGCTGCCTGCTCCTCGAACAACTCATGCACACACTTGTCCCGCGGATACTCCCGCTCCGTCGCGTTCCACTCGTACAAGACCTGATGACGTTCCGTCTCCGTCAGCAATCGCAGATGATCCACCGCTTGGGTGTCGTCAGCAACCATAGCTTCCACTAACCTGAGGAAGTATTCTCGATAGCGCTCAACGGTCGATCGTTCATACAAAGCTGTGGCGTACTCCAGCTCTCCCACAATCCTTTCGCCCACCTCCTGCAGCGAAAGCGTGAGATCGAACTTCGCCACCCGGTGGGAAGCGGAAGGCAACGGTTGCACTTCCAGCCCCGGCAACTCCAGCCTGGCATCCGTCGCGTTCTGCCAGGCGAACATCACCTGAAACAGCGGACTGTGTGCCAAGCTGCGCACCGGTTGGGCCAGTTCTACCACTTGCTCAAAGGGGATATCCTGATGCCGCTGTGCCGCAAGTGACTGCGCTTTGGTTTGCTCGAGTAGTTCGCTGACGCTGGGTGAACCCGACAGGTCCAGACGCAGTGCCAGGGTGTTTACGAAAAACCCGATCAGGTTCTCAATCTCGGTTCGTCCGCGATTGGCCACGGGAGAACCAATCACCACATCCTGCTGCCCGCTCAACCGCGCCAGCAAAATCGCCCACCCCGCCAGCAGCATCATGTACAGCGTGGTGCCGTGACGCCGGCTCAGATCCTTCAGCCCCGCTGTTAGTTGTTCGTCCAGCACCAGTTCCACAAAGCCGCCAGCAAAATCCCGTTGGACTGGGCGGGTATGATCCGTCGGCAGTTCGAGCAACGCCGGCGCTCCGGCCAGCGTGGTTTTCCAGTAGGCGGCCTGCTGTTGCAGAATCTCGCCCTCGATCCACTGCCGTTGCCATACCGCGTAATCGGCGTACTGTATTTCCAACTCCGGCAAGGGATCGGCTTCCCCGCCTAAAAACGCTCCGTAGAGCGCGTTCAGTTCGCCGACCAGCACGCCCATCGACCAGCCATCAGAAACGATGTGGTGCATGGTGATCAGCAACACATGCTCGTCTTCGGCCAAACGAATCAGCTGGCCGCGAATCAGCGGACCTGCTTCCAAGTCAAAGGACGCTCCCGCTTCCAGTTCGCGGAGAGCGGCAAGTTCCACCGCGACATCGTTGTGGCCGCGCAGGTCGTGTTCGATGAGACGGAACCTGCTCTCTTCGACAGCGCCTATCTCCTGAACCGGTTCTCCGTCGTGCAAGGCGAAAGTGGTGCGCAGTACTTCATGACGAACCACTATCCGGTCCAGCGCCCGACGAAGAGCCGTGCGGTTGAGATCGCCCTTCAGATGCAGGCCGAACGGGATGTGATAAGCCTCGCTGCCCCCTTCCATCTGCCCCAGGAACCACAGCCGCTGCTGCGCAAACGACAGCGGCAAGTCCCCCTCTCTCGAGGTGGGGACGATGGGCCGGAGCGTGGCAAGCTGAGCTGGGCCGGTAAGTCGATCGACGTATGCCGAGAAATCTTTGAGAACCGGGAACTCGAACATTGCGCGCAGATCTATCTCGCGATTGAAGACCTGTTCTAGCCGCGCTAACATCTGGATAACCGTCAGTGAGTGTCCACCCAGATTGAAGAAGTTATCGTCGCGTCGAATATCTGACTTCCCCAACAAACTCGACCAAACGCCCGCTATTAATTCTTCCGTGGGGGTCAACGTCAGACTGCCAGTCTCTTCCATTGCCTCCTTGCTCTCCAGTTCGATGAGAGCCTTGCGGTCTACTTTGCCATTCGAGGTAAGCGGCAACGTGTCCAGCTGCAGCAAAGCCACGGGCACCATATATTCCGGCAAGCGTTGCTGTAAGTGGCTGCGCAAGCGGTCAACATCCAGTCTCTCGCCGCTGACCACATAACCGATCAGGCGCATCTCCCCGAGCTTGTCCTCCTGCGCCACTACGGCCGCCTGCGCAATCCCGGGATACTCGAGCACTGCCACTTCGATCTCTCCCGGCTCGATTCGGTGCCCTTGTATCTTCACTTGGGAATCGAACCGCCCCAGGAACTCCAAATTGCCGTTCTCCTGATAGCGGACCAGATCGCCTGTGCGATACAAACGCTCGCCACCGGTTTTACTGAAAGGATTGGGTATGAACTTTTCAGCCGTTAGTTCCGGCCGGTTCAGATACCCGCGAGCCTGTCCTGAACCGCTAATGTAAAGTTCCCCTTTGATACCGACCGGCACCAGTTTCATGTGCCCGTCCAGAAGGTATGCCGGAGTATTGGACTGGGACCGCCCGATCGTTACCGCACCTTGTTCATCGAGCTTTACTTCGGCATAAGTGGCATAGGTCGTATCCTCGGTGGGCGCGTAGAGATTCAACCATCGTTCGACTGATGGAGTCTGATCCATTGCATCGATCAAAGCCCGCTGCAGCATACTCACCGCGCTGCGGTGAGGTATCGCCGTTCCCTTGGGCCGGCCAGCAGAACTCGAGGTGTAAATTACCCAGGCCAGGTTCTCCGCATCTACATGTACGTTTAAATCGCCGTCGCTCTGCTTTTCGATTTCTTCTCGCGCTTCTTCTAAATCCACCACATGTTCGGTACATCCGGCCATCTGCTGAATAAATCGTTCATTGGTCAACACAAACTTAGCTCCGGCATCCTTGACCATGGAGCTTCGCCGTACGCTGGGATCGGCCGCGTCCAACGGTACATAGGCTCCGCCCGCCTTCAGCACTCCCAAAACGCCTACCATCATCTCCAAGCCGCGCTCCATACAAATGCCAACTCTGACTTCGGGACCAACGCCCATCCTGGCCAAATAATGGGCCAGCTGATTGGCGCGCCGGTTTAACTCTTCATAACTGATCTGCCGATCATCATTCCTAATCGCAACAGCTTGCGGCGTCTTTGCCGCTTGCTCCTCGAACAACTGATGCACGCACTTATTGGTCGAGTACGGCGCCTCCGTCCGATTCCACTCCACCAGCAACTGCTGACGTTCTGCTTCGCTCAGGATTTCCAGCTCGCCGATCCGGGCATCCACTGAAACTGCAATCCCTTCCAGCAGCGTTCGATAGTGCTGCAGCAGCCGCTTCATGCGTTCCGCGTTGAATAACTCGGTTCTGTACTCGAGTGACAACTCCAGCTCGCCATCTTCTTCGTGCGCCGACAAGGTCAGATCAAACTTCGCGGTGCCGGTTTCCAAAATGCTGGCTGTGGCTTCCAGACCATCCCAGGAAACCGTCGGCAGGGGAGCGTTCTGCAGAGCAAACAAGGCTTGGAAGAAGGGCGTACGGCTCAGCTCGCGAACCGGATCCAGGGCTTCGACGAGGCGCTCGAAGGGAATATCCTGGTGAGCATAAGCCTGCAACGAGACTTCGCGTACTCGCTGCAGTAACTCAGCCACAGAAGAGTTTTCCCTGAACCGGGTGCGCAACACCAGGGTATTTACAAAGAAACCGATCAGTGGTTCCAGCTCCTGCCGGTTGCGGTTGGCAATCCCCGAACCAACTGAGATATCTGTCTGACCTGTGTAGCGATACAGAAGAATCTCAAAGCCCGCTAACAACGTCATAAATAATGTAACGCCCTGTTGGTCGCTTAATCGCTTCAATTTGCTGACCAGCGGCTCGGGCCAACGCGACGTCTCCATCGTTCCAGCCAGCGTTGGCTTGGCCGAGTGCGGACGGTCGGTGGGAAGGTTTAATGTTTCATGGCCTGCCAGTTGCTTTCTCCAGTAGTCGAGTTGCCGTTCGAGCACCTCACCTTGCAACCATTCGCGTTGCCACTCCGAATAGTCGGCATACTGAATCGGCAAAGGCGGCAGCGGCGAGGCCTCCCCCCGGCTGAACGAGTCATACAGCACGTTGAACTCTCGCAGCATCACTCCCAACGACCAGCCGTCAGAAACGATGTGATGCATCACCACCAGCAAGACATGGTCCTGACTGCTGATCCGGAACAGCGACGCCCGAATCAGCGGGCCATGGCTCAGATCAAATGATCGCCGTGCCTGTTCGCGAAGCACCTCATCAAGTTCGTCTTCGCGAATCTCTGCTACCGCAAACGGCACTTCCATCTCGGTGGCAATATCCTGGATCGTGCTGTCACCAATTTCCGGAAAGCTGGTGCGCAGCACTTCATGCCGATTGACCATCTCCTGCAGGCTGGCTTTCGCTGCTTCAACGTTCAATGCCCCTCGCAGCCGCAGCGCTACCGGGATGTTATACAAGCGGGCTTCAAGTTCGTAACGGCTGAGGAACCACAAGCGTTCCTGCGCAAAGGACAAGCGCAGATGTTGCCTCCGCGGATAAGGCCGCAGAGGGGGCGCTGCCGTCTTGACTGCCCTGCCCACCTGAAGGGCCACTCCCGCGACGGTAGGGTTCTCCAAGAAGTTGCGGAGCGGGAGATCTACTTCAAACGCCTGTCGTATGCGCGACGTCACCTGTGTGGCCAAAACCGAGTGCCCGCCCAGACCGAAAAAGTTTTCCTCCACCCCGACCTGATCGAGTTGCATCACCTGCGCCCAAATTGCCGCGACCATCTCCTCGGTTTCGTTCTGCGGCTTTCTTCCTTTCACTTCCCTCTGCCGCGGCTCCGGCAGCGCCTTCCGGTCGACTTTCCCGTTTGGAGTTTTCGGCAAGCTCTCCAATATCATGAACGTCGAAGGAACCATGTAACGCGGCAATCGCTTCCGCAGATACTCTCGAAGTTGCTCCTCTTTTATTTCCATTCCAGCTCTTGGTGCCGTGTAAGCGACCAATGACCTATCGCGGCCACTTTCTCTTACGACAACCACATTTTCCCGCACTGCTGGGTACCGACTTACAGAAGCTTCGATCTCCCCGAGCTCGATGCGATAACCTCGCACCTTGACTTGCTGGTCGGCGCGGCCCAAATATTCCATTTGTCCGGCATTGTTCCATCGCACCAGGTTGCCGGTGCGGTACATGCGATCTCCCGCCGTTTTGCTATAGGAATCAGGCAAGAATCGTTCGGCCGTCAAACTCGCTTGCCCCCAATATCCGCGCCCTACCCCAGCACCAGCTATATAAAGCTCGCCCACCACCCCAGAAAGCGCCAAATCCAGTTCCTGGTCCAGCACGTAAAGCCGGGTATTGCCTACGCCTCGTCCGATCGTTACTTTCTTTTCCGCTTCAACTGTGGTCCAGGAAGAATACGTTGTGGTTTCTGTCGGCCCGTACAAGTTATTGACACGCTTGAGACTTCCCCACTGCCGCAATTCACTTACTAACTCTTCTTTCAGCGCTTCGCCAGCAAGATTGATGGTTACCACTCCTTCAGGCAGCGGTCCCTGCTCCATCAATTGGGCGACGGCGGAGGGCACAGTATTCAGCAAACGCGCGCGGTTGGTAACTCTTCCGCCTTGCAGGCTTTCCCACCAACCGATGACGTCGTCAGCCAGCACCACCGTTCCGCCACAACTCAAGGTGGCCCATAACTCAAAAATAGAAAGATCGAAACAAATGGAGGTTGCCGCCAGCACCCCACTGAATTCCTCTTCAGTGAAAGCTTGCTTGGCCCAAGCCACGAACGACGCGGCATTCCGATGGGTCAGCATCACTCCCTTGGGCACTCCGGAGGACCCTGAGGTGTAGATCAGATACGCCAATTGCTGGCTGCAGGCTGGCCGACCGACTTTTTCGCTGCTCTCCTTATCGATTTGCTCGCGCGCGCCATCCCAACTCAACACGGTTGCGGAAGTTCCTCCCACCCGCTCTTTCAGGCTTTCTTCAGTGATTACGGCTTTCGCATCTGCGTCCTCCAACATGAAGCGCAACCGTTCCTCGGGATATTGAGGATCCAGAGGAACGTATGCGGCGCTGGCTTTCCAGATACCCAACATGGCCACCACCATTTCCGGTGAACGGCGCATGCAAACTCCCACAAGATCTTCTTTTCGTACTCCCGAGCGGAGAAGATACCGGGCCACCTGGTTCGCCCGGTCATTCAACTCTGTATAACTAAGTTCGGTCTCGCGACAAACTATCGCCACACTCGCTGGATTGGTCTTTGCCTGCTCTTCAATCAACTCATGTAGGCATTGGTCGCTGTCATATTCGAGCTTCGTCCGGTTAAGTTCCTCCACCAACTGGTCATACTGGCAGTCCGAAAGAATCGGCAATTGACTTACCGATATATCAGGGCGCGAAATGATTTCTTCTAAAAGGATGGAGAAGCTCTCAGCCCAGCATGCAATGGTGGTCTTCTCGAATAAGTTGCTGCTGTACTCCCAGGCTCCAACGATCCCGTCCGGTCCCTCGCCGACCGTTAGCGTTAGGTCAAACTGCACTGTTCGCTGTTCGACAGCGACGTGCTCCAACTGCAGGCCGCCCAAGGTTACCTGTGCCTGCAGCTGCCCTAACGCAAAGCGCACAAAATCTTCCGAACGGCTCCCGTACGTCTGTTGAAAGACAAACGCGCTCTGAAAGATGGGGGGCACTGCCGGATCGCGAGCCATTCCAAGTTGCTCAACCATTAACGAGAAGGGATACAACTCATGCGCAAAGGCTTTCGATACCCGGTTGCGAACCTGCGATAGGAATTCAGTGAATGTTTGCCGCTGCTGAAAATCCGCTCGCAAGGGCACGGCGTTCACGAAGTACCCCGCAATGTTCGCAAATTCTGCTCTTGATCTGCCCGCAATCGGGCAGCCAACGATGACTTGTTTCTGAGAGGTGAGGCGATAGAGCAAAACCTGGAACGCCGCCAGAAGTGTCGTGAAGAGCGTGGCTTGTTGCTCCTCTCCAAGCTTCTTCAATCTTTCGGTTAGCTTGGCATCGAGGCTAAAAGGGAAGGAAGCGCCACGAAATGTCTGTACTCGTGGACGGGCGTGGTCTGCGGGCAGACTGAGAGGCGGCAGTTCTCCTGCCAACTCGTTCTTCCAATAGTCCCGCAGTCTTTCTCCGGCAGGACCGGAAAGCTTCGCCCGTTGCCATTCCACATAATCTGCATAACTGTATTCCAGCGGAACAAGATGTATTTCGACTTTATTCGCATAGGCCTGGTACAGCTTTCCAATTTCATCCAACAGCAACGTGAGAGTCCAGTAATCTGCGACCATGTGATGCACTGCAACGTGCAGCAGGTATTCTTTTTCCGACCTGGCATAGAGGACAGTCCGAAACAATGGACCGAGCGTCAGAGAGAAAGGCCGCTCGCTCTGTTGGACAAGAGCTTTCTCCAGTTCTGCCTGGCTCCAATCACGGGCGTCAAAATATTCAAAGGAAACCTCAACTTTCTCTGCAACCTGCTGAACCGGTTCTCCTGCGGTCTCCACCACAATCGTGCGCAGGCACGGATGGCGGTCGACCAGTGCCTGAAATGCTAGACGCAGTGCGTCGACATCCAGGCCGGTTGCAATCCTAATCACTCGCGCGATGTTATAAGCGGCACTTTCTGGAGCTGTCTGATGTACAAACCATAGGGCGCGCTGGCCGTAAGAAAGCGGGTATGTCGCAGGCTGCTCAGTTTCACGCTTACTGACGCGCTTGCCTATAGTATCCGTAGCACGTTGAATGATTTCAGTGATGGTCGAGTCTCCGAAGAACTCCGAGACCTCTACCTCGACTTCAAACTCGGTTTGAAGTTTGTGCGCGAATTCAACCGCATCCAGTGAATCCAGACCATAGGCTGTAAATGGTTGTTGCAGATCGACACGTTGTTGATTGATTCGTTTGACGCGCGCGATTTCTGCAACCAACCATGGAGCTAGCCCGTCCAGCATGGGCCGCTGCCCCGCAACGCTGGTAGATTCTCGCGAAGTCCCTTCGGGCGATTCTCGCTCGTGCCACTCTCGCAGAACATAGAGTTCCCGGTTCAGAAACGCATCTCGACATGCATGGCGCTGGATCTTGCCGCTGGACGTCTTGGGAATCGTGCCCTTTCGTATCAGCACAATCGCGAAGGCCTGGAGTTCATGACCTGCAACGATGTTCCGTGAAATAAGTTTTATCACCGCGTCGAGTTCGTCAAGGTCCCTCTGAACAATTGATTCTGGGTCTTTGCGTACCGCAACCTCCTGCACAACGACGAGGCGCTCTTCCCCTTCAATCTCGACCGAGAAGGCTGCTCCGCTGCCGGGCTGCAAGACCGCATGGCTTTGCTCAACGGTAAGTTCTATATCTTGCGGATAGTAATTCTGACCGCGAATGATCAGAAGATCTTTCAACCGCCCAGTTATAAACAGATGACCGTCTTTCAGAAACCCCAGGTCTCCCGTACGAAGAAATGGGCCTTCGTCAATCTCGGGGATCCGCGCGTTGAACGTCTCCTCTGTTTCTTTCGCTTTTCGCCAGTACCCCTGCGCAACACTCGGGCCGCTGATCCATATCTCGCCTACATCGCCAGCGCTGCATTGTCGTAGCAAATCCGGTGAAACGATTCGCACGGTCTGCTCCTCGGGGGGACGGCCACAGGCCACCAGCAGCTTGTCCTGTTTTCGAGATATCTTCGCTCCATTGCCCGATCCTCCATTCTTCGCGTTACCGTTGACGCCATAATTCACGGCAGTCACGCCGTTCGGATCAAGACCTCCACTTACAAACAGAGTAGCTTCGGCCAGGCCATAGCATGGAACAAAAGCCTCGCGTCGAAAACCACAGTCGGCGAACTGTGCAGCAAATCGGTTCACCGTTTCCAGTCGTACTGGTTCCGCGCCGTTGAACGCCACCCGCCACGAACTTAGGTCGAGTCCGCTCCGGTCTTCAGGACGGATTTTGCGCATGCAGAGTTCGTAGGCAAAGTTAGGTCCGCCGCTGGTCGTCGCCTGATAGCGGGAAATCGCCTGGAGCCAGCGGAGTGGGCGCTGCAGAAAGGCAACCGGCAACATCAAGATGCAAGGCACGCCTGCAAACAAAGGTTGCAGTACATTGCCGATAAGTCCCATGTCGTGATAAAGCGGCAGCCATCCTACGATTACACTGTCAGGCTTTGTATCAAACGCATTCTGGATCATTTGCTCGTTATGCAGAATGTTCGCGTGACTTACCATCACTCCTTTGGGAGCGGCCGTCGAGCCAGACGTGTACTGTAAGAATGCGATATCTGTGCCACTTACAGCTGGCGGAGTCCACAGCTCATCGCGATCGACAGGGAGGGCGTTGGTATCAATCCACTTGACATGCTCACCCGCCGAAGCAACGACCACGTCGCGAACCGCAGGAGATCCGGCGCCGGCGGTCAATACCACCGAAGGCTGAGCGTCGGCCACGACCGACTCGACGCGAGCATTTCCTTTCTTATTTACACGAGGCGCATAAATTGGAACCGCGATTACTCCCGCGCAGAGACAACCGAAGAAAGTAACGATGTAGTCGGACTCTGAAGAATCCAGCAGCAGAGCTCGCTGGCCCACCGCAGACTTCCTCTGCAATTCACCCGCGACTTGGCGCGCTCGGCGGTATAGCTCACCATAGGTGAGCGTGCCTCTCTCTTCTTCCCCATCCGCCAGAAACCGATAAGCAATCTGATCTCTCTGAGTCTCCGCCCTGAGCCGCAGCACGTCAACAATTGTTGCGGTCGCCTTTTCTTTGAAGGTCGTCGAAGCTTCGTTCAACCTACACCTCCCAACTAACTCACCAGTGTGCCAGTCCCGTCTAGTAGCGATTTCTGATTGTTTCTGATCCATGACAACGGGTAGGGTGTGCGGCCAATCTCGATTGCAAATTGAATCGATTGGAAAGAGAATGGGCACCAGTCTCGGCGAGGGGTCAGTGAGGAAAACCGCCGGCAACATGCTTTGGCGTGGGCCGCCGCCAGAAAAGCCACAAAAGCCTCGTCAATACTGTGGACGACGCTACTCCCCTCGGATTTCCCGCTACAACCTACGTACCGTACGAACAATTCCTCGACGAAAGGTACAGGAGTTAACTCCGACGACCTACTCTGAGTTTCTCTTTCTAACCGCGCTATAGTGCTGATGGAAGCACTAATAGGGCAATGCAGCAGGGATCTAAGATAAGGTTAATTCCGCTTTATCCAAGCTATCCCTGAGTTCTCTGGATCCCTTCCGGTTCAACAGATTCCAATGACGAAAACCAGGCAGCAGTGAATTTGTCGCAGGCTACCGCCAAAGAAGCCCCAAAAGCCTCTGAAAACACTAAGTGGTGACGCTACTACCTTCGAACTCGCCTGCCACAACCAACCTATTCGTATTGCTCCGGTTTTGCATTCAGGGTGCATACACGGGGTGGGGCCCGAACTGTGCGGTTTCACCTCTTGTCCCGTCGTCACAAATTGCTCCACTCCCCGCAAAAGGCTGTCGAGATAGACCTCGATGCTTTTGCCGAAATACGTTTGCATATAGCTCTTCTTGGTCGTTTCGACCAGGTAGGACTCCAGGATAGGAGTGACCGTCAGCGACAGCTCGCTTTGGGTTCCCCAAGCGGTCGCAAATTCCAGGAGATCCACGCCGTCTTTCGGGGAGGGGCTTATTTGCAGGTCGTAGCCTGCTCCCTCCCTCCAATATATGAAGTCGCGCTCAAAATAAAGGCCGCTGTAGTAGCTGACGCCGTCCCTGGAGCCTACGCTGGGCCATTTGTAGACGGGTATGTTTTCCCGGCAGTAGGGATGGTACTTATTAAGCTCACCCGGCTTGGAAATCACCTTCCAGACGTCGGCGGCAGGAGCCTGGATGGTTCGAGCTAGGCGGACATGTTCGCCCAGCTCCAAGCCCCGCTTCGCGAGGTCGGCTTCAAATTGCCGTTTTTCCGTTTCGTCCATGAAATGGTTGCCTCGCCGCGAGCAGACTTGGAGATGGCCGCACCTGTCCTGGGGTCAAAATCGATGTGTTGTTCGGGATCGTCAAAGTAGGGGTTCAACAACGTCGCCACTTCCTCTTCGAGTTCCCTTTGCCATTTGTCGGGGTCATCTGATGGGGCATTCACACGAGCATTGCCAACCGGAAATTCATTCTTTTTCCCTGGATACGATTCACCGAGAGGATCGGTATGGTTAGTGTTGCAGTGAGCACAAGAAGGGACTAGGTTCCACCACTCGTAGGCAAGCCAAAAGTAAACCTGGGTGGTCGATCGGTTCACGGTTCTCGGTGACCGCACCCTTCGGTCGATAGTGCTCCACCTGAACCGGATAGCCGTCGCTATGGTTGACTTCGCAGTAGGCGCACTTTTGATGGAACGATTCGAAAAGGAAAATTTTGCGCAGCTCCTTATACAGATCTTCATTGATCTTCGCTCTAAAAGCGATTGGACGACTTTCTCGAGCGGCTGTCTCGGATTCCGCTTTCCAAGCTTCAATCAATTTGTTGCGGGCAGCAATTGCACGCTCTCGCCAATTTTCATACGCCGGTCCGGCGGGGCGAGCATTTACTCGTCCCATTTTCGTCTCCCTGCAACTAGCCCGGCTTTCGCAATGACGAGCTTGCGACTCTCATCGTCGAGGTTCTGGAACCGTTCCAAAATAAGCTGGTCGAGCAATTCGTGCGTCGTGCGATCGACCTTGCCCTCCGCTTCTATCTCAAGGGCCTTGGCGACACGGGGACCAAGCTGCTGAACTTCAGGATGCTCGGGGCCGAACTTAGCGAGACTGTCGGCATAGCGGAGGAACAACGCCTCAACCTGTTGACTACGTGTGGTCGGAAGATCGAAGAGGATGCTGGTAAGTATCTGGTCAGCACGCCAGCCTTCGATTGACGTCGGAGTCTCGACAACATTGACGCTCGCGCCATCTCGTTTGAAGATGCGGATGAACTTCGCATCGACGGACCCCTCGACCATTGGCGAATGGGTGGTTGCGATTATCTGCAAATTGCGAAACACCATACTCAAGTCGGGTAGGATACTTCGCTGCCACGCCGGATGGAGATGGGCGTCAATCTCGTCGATGAGTGCGACTCCTCGTACTTTCGCGGGATCGCCGCTCCAGTGAGACCCGACAAGAGAGTAACGAAACAGGTGGCCAATCAGGGCTAGGAGACTAGAGTAACCATCGCTGAGATCCCGCAGTGGGACAGTGTCGCCATAAAGAGGTATCTCTGTACTGGAGCCGTTCACCAATTCGCCGCAGTTTGGGAGAAGACTGCGAATATGGCCCTGCATCAGATGGAGAGTGGATTCAGGTACGCTTGCCGGCGCGTTCCGAAAGTTGGTGAGATCACCGGAAAGGAGCTTAGCTAAAAGATCCGGATCCACAACCGGTGCGTGCGGATCAAAAAGCGAGCCAACTCGATCCAGTGTCTCCTTATCATGTGCGGGCAATAGGCTTGAAGGGTCAGCAAAAGTTCGAAGAGGACCATATGCACAAAGGAATCCAAAATCATCTTGCGCCCGTCTACGAACGACGTCGAGGCGGAGAGCACAGTTACTCCGCCCGAGCGTTATATCCTCTGCATTCATGGCCCGAAAGCTAGTTTCTCCGCTGCGTATCTCTAGGCCGACGCAAAATTCACCAATCATATTGTCAGAATCGGAATCTAGGCGGAAAAGTACTTCAATAAAGCCCTTTTCTGCATTATGCCGCAGGTAGCTAGCTGGTCGCCGTTCAATTTGGTTCGCCAACTCCGGACCAAGTGCCGCGAGGGCAATGCAGCGTAGGAACGTCGACTTGCCCGCAGCGTTTTCCCCTACGATGAGAACTTCTCTTCGCCGCAATTCGATCGTGCTCGTGTCGTGAAATACTCGGATGTTTCGCAGTCGCACTCGGAGTGCCTCGAAGCTCATGGAAACTGTAGTCGGGAGATCAGGGGGCACCTCATCCCGCCCCACGCCCGTGAGCCATTCCCACCAGCGCTTGACGATGATCTTCGTTGCGCTGTGCCGAGCTGCTTCATCAGCCTCTGGAAGCGCTCCAAGTCCTGCCTCCGCCCACAGGCCCTTCAGAATGGTCCTTTGGGAACTAGAGGCTCCCTGATGAATCCGCGAGAATTGTCGGATCGCAACAGCTGAGTGGCCGAAATCATCTCTCCGGAATACTGTTATTGCTTTCAACATCCACTGGCCCGCCTGGACGAACTGCCCTTGGAGTTCAGCCAGTAGGCCCAATTCGGCATACGTTCGCGCAGCACCGTTCTCGTCTCCCTGCCTTTCCTTAATAGCCAGCGACTTCAGATACCACTGCTCGGCGGTTCCAAAGTTACGCTGCTCTTGGGCGATCATCCCCAGTTGATGATAGGTGATTGCCGCACCGTGTTCGTTGCCGTGCTTTTCCTCAATAGCGAGCGACTTGCGATACCACTGCTCCGCAGCCGCGAAGTCCTGCTGTTCTTCAGCAACCCTTCCCAATTGATGATAGGTGCCGGCGGCGCCGTGCTCGTCCCCTTGCTTTTCTACTATGGCGAGCGACTTGCGATACCACTGCTCCGCAGCCGCGAAGTCCTGTTGTTCTTCAGCAATCCTTCCCAATTGATGATAGGTGCCGGCGGTGCCGTGCTCGTCCCCCTGCTTTTCTACTATGGCGAGCGACTTGCGATACCACTGCTTGGCACCTGCAAAGTCGCGGAGCTCTCGCGCAATGCTTCCCAATTGTTGATAGGTGAGGGCGATGCCATGCGCGTTGCCTTGCTTTTCATTTATAGCGAGCGACTCGCGATACCACCGCTCGGCGCTTCCAAAGTCACGCTGCTCTTGGGCGACCATGCCTAGTTGATGATGGGTGCTGGCGGAGGCATGCGCGTTACCTTCCCTTTCGCTAATAGCCAGCGACTTCCGATACCACTGCTCGGCGCTTCCAAAGTCACGCTGCTCTTGGGCGATCATCCCCAGTTGATGATAGGCGCTGGCTTCCATTTCCGGGCTACTAGCTTCTTTTCCATACTTGGCCAATCGCACGAACAGAGGGGTGGCCACCGCAAAATTACGGGAGTTCTGAGCAAAAGCGGCCAGGGACTGGGTGAGCGTCGCTGCATTTACCAACATTTTCAAGCGTTCGGCTTCCGCAAGAGCATAGCGGAAATTTTGAGCATGAAAATGAAAGGGCATGCGCTGTTCGTGCAACTCTCTAGGCGCTAGCTTATTCGCCAAAGTGCCGATTACGTCCACGAACGCTTGCGCCCATTGATTCCGCGTCGCTATCGCCGCGTCGTTGAGGTGCGCCGATCTCAGGAAACTTGTAAGCATTGGATGCATTTCGTAGGTTGCGGCAGCAATCTCCCGCAGCAACCCTGCTGCGACCAGGGCTTGTACAAGAGCATCGATGTGGTACCGCGACCATCCTGCGTCGACCTGCTTTGCCATCATCTCCAGATAGCCGGCATCGACAAATCCTTCGTGCATTCCCAGAGGCACAAGCAATGGGCGTAGTCTTTCGGGCAGCGATTGCTGCACGAAGGCCATGGTTGCAGAGAGGATGGCCTGACCCTCATCGCCTTCCAAGCTGGCAAGATTAGAACGTAGGGTGTTAAGGACCTGTGCCGCACTCATTTTCTCCAGCCGCGGCAGGATCGCGCGCATTGCTAGAGAGGGTGCCCGCCGAGGAGATCAATGAGCTCGCCGAGGTCAGTCTCTTCCCCGATAAGCTCGACGAGCGGGCGGGCGATGGAGCGGAAGCGAACGTCTTGGTCGCCAAAAGGACGTGCGACCACCAATAGAATGTTCACGCGGTCTTTCGCGAGGGAACCCGGCAGAGGCTGCACATCGCGGATTGTGTTCAAACGCCGTGTTATTTGGCAGGTGTGAGAGAGAAAGCCGAGTTCCGGATCGCGCAACGCTTCCCAAGGCCACGCCAGAACTTTCGGATCGTCGCTCGAAATCTGCAAATGGAGCCGGGAGTAGTCATCCGCAATGGCAGCGTCGAACATGCGCCCGGCAGAGCGGTCATCGAAGAGAGTACGAAACGCATCCTCGCCCCAATCGCGCAGTGCCTTGACCACACGGTCGGCATGATCGGTCTCCGGGGGAAACGGATAGTCGAGGAAAGCCTCAAAGTACCACTGGAGTTCTCGCATCAAGTCGGTGTTCGGTCTGCCTTCTACAGGAAAACCAACGGGCGACGACGGAGCCACGGGCCTCGACTTTTTGTCGTCTCGCAATCGAACTAATTGGAAAGTTGCGGGATTGCTGCCCGGTAAGTGGCGAATCACAAGGGTCGTTTCGGCAGCAGACTCACGTGTGGACATCGGTACGCACCTAGGAGTCAAAAAACGAAGACTTAAATGTACCATCCTCCGGCGACAGACAGAAGCCGGTTCAGCCATTCGCCGTTTGCACTACCCTTGCACCGGTATCGCACCGACCACTGGAGTTGCTCATCCAAGACAACACAAAAACCTCGACTTTTT
The DNA here is from genome assembly GCA_963771965.1 of uncultured Acidobacteriaceae bacterium. Classification (GTDB taxonomy): domain Bacteria; phylum Acidobacteriota; class Terriglobia; order Terriglobales; family Acidobacteriaceae; genus Sulfotelmatobacter. The sequence goes on along the minus strand of CAVYVM010000008.1, from coordinate 592,254 downwards.
GTGACTGACGGCCCGCATCTCTTATCCAAGTTCTGCGTTCTGCCGAAACAGGGCTGAGTTTCACGACCGTCTGGGGAATTGAAAATCGGACACTGAGGGGACACTAGGAAGCGAACTCCGGGGTAGAGCTTGGAAGACTTAGTAAGAACCTAAGTACTTGGAATTGAAGAAACTGGCGGAGAGGGAGGGATTCGAACCCTCGGTACAGGTGTTAGCCCGTACAACGGTTTAGCAAACCGCCGCATTCGGCCACTCTGCCACCTCTCCGGCGCGCGGAGTTACAGTTTACCACGTCCGGGATGAGTGCTCTTACCGCTTCAGTCATATACGGTTACGTCTCTTGTGGTCTCACTGTATCCATTTCACCGTTGTGGTGTCCGGGCTCTGTTTCGAATGCTCTGGGAAGCAATCGGGGAGCAAACCTGGCTTTTGGAGCAATGAAAAACTCTCGGACAGGCGCCTCATACGCAGCGATCGCTTCGAGTGTTGGTGGCTTAATGTAGTGTTTCCTTGTGACTCGATCGTTCGCGTGTCTGAGGATCATAGCGGTAATCGACTCTCGAATCCCGATACGTTCGAGGTTCGTCGCCAATCCGCGTCAGAAGCCGTGCCAACCCTCCCATTCGATCCGCCACGCTTCAGCGGTTCTCGCGTCTGCCGCCGGTACAGAGAACCGTCCTATTGCAAGAGCCGTCGGCGTTGCTAGTCGTGTATCCCGGTTACGCTAGTCGCTCTTCGAACTGGGCAAGGTGGAAGCCGGTTGGCGCAACTTTTCTCAAGGGATATGGTCAATAAGCTGATAGGGCTTCATGTCGAGGGCGTGAGCGAGTTTCACAATCACGTCGAGCGTGGGAATTTGGACTCCGCGTTCGATGATGCCCACGGTGTTCCGGTGCAAGTTGGCTTTTTCCGCCAATTTCTCCTGCGAAATACCAGCTTGGCCGCGCAGTTCGCGCAACCGTCGGGCAAAGAGCCGTGCAGGGTCTTTGGTTCGCAATCGAGAAATGATGAATTCTTAACATCGGAACGTCTACACAGTAAGCTGTGGCACAGTATAATGTGCTACACTCTCTGCCGTGGAAACATACTACATTGTGTGTTGGGTTGATGGCGAGAGAGTTGTGCGGTGCGGCCATGAGCACGGGACGATCGGAGAGGCCGAGAGTTGCCGCCCGGAGATTTTAGGTCGATTTATTCGGGCAGTCGGGAGTGAAGGGGAGCGCTCCATAAACGACGAGGAGGTTGAAGTGTGTTTTTCATTTGACATTCCAACTCATTCCAATTTATGCTGCGCGCCAAGTTTGAGGGGGACATCTCAACCATCTCGGAGGAGCCGAATGGCTCGCTTTGGTGTTGGTGTGTCCGGCTCGCCCATCTTCTCATCTTCGCCAAAAATAATCGCACAAACATATTGGCACGGTCCGTTTCGAAGGTTCGGGCAGCAATTGGCTTTATTGATAATTCTCACCGGAATCGGTTTGGCGCAGAGCGACCCCACGGCGGGAGTCCAACCTTTCTCAACGCAGGCCCCTGGCGGCATCTACGAATCGATTGATCTTGCAACCAACAATATTTACGTGGAGATTCCTGTAAGAAGCAAAGGGGGGAAGATACCCTTTTCCTACAGCCTGGCGATGCAGCCGAATGCGTGGATATTAGGTGCGCTACCGCACGAGTCTTGGCAGGTGACTAGTTGGCTCAATGGGACGACGCCATATCCAATCGGTTTCAATCATGTGACTACCACCACGCGACAGCTAACCTGTAACGGCACAAGCTACAATGCCCAATTCTACAGTGGATACTATGTTATCGATTCGACCGGCGCTAGACACGCTGTCCCAATTAGCGATGGCATCTATGTGAATCTTCCGGCTGGATGCTACGTTCAGTCCTTCACCGCCATGACAGCGGATGGATCGGGGTATACGTTGATTGCCAATGCTCAAGGGGGAAGCGCGATTTACGATAAATCCGGTAACGAATACGTTTCTTATACGAGCACGCTAGTTAAGGATCCCGACGGCACAACCATAACTTCAAATAGTATTACCGGCACCACGACGATCGCTGACAGTCTCAACGAGGCTGTCGTAGCGGTGACTCTGGCCGCTGCCGCAGGAGACCCAAACAAATATGAGTATGCAGACGCCGCCGGCAACGCCCAGACGTTCCAGACTAACTACTCTGCTGCTACTCTGCAGACCGCTTTCGGATGCACCGGAATACCCGACATAGCCCCAGCGCAGACATACCTCCCAACATCCGTGACTCTACCAATCGGAACCGTTACCTTTACATATGAGACAACGCCGGGCGATACGCACACCCCCCACTACGTGACGGGGAGATTGGCTAGCATCACCTACCCGGCTGGCGGAAGTGTTGCTTACGCGTATTCTGGAGGCAACAACGGAGTAAATTGCACGTCGGGACACGTCCCGACCCTGACGAAGACGATCAATGACGGCAAGGGGAATCTGAGCAAGTGGGTTTACATCAATTCCAACACTGCTCCTGGCAACACCGTCACGGTCATTGACCCCGCGAGCAACTATACGGTTTACACTTTCGCAGGCGAGTATCAGACCCAAGCACAGTACTACGAAGGTCCCGCCGCTGGCACTCCACTAAAAACAGTAGTGACATGCTACAACAAGGTCTACAGCAGCCTGTCGGCGTGCGTCGCAACCTCAGCAGTGGCGACACCAACCCAGACAGATGTGTACACGTACTTGGGATCGGGATCTCCATCCTTGGTAGAAACAAAGTACGATGGCTACGGCAACGTGACAGCCGTCAGTAAGTATGACTTCGGTGCGACCTTCCCCCCTTCGTCGGGTGCCCCTCCTGTTTCCACCACCACCGTCGCCTACAACTATCCGGCAACGATGGGCGGTGCTTATCCGTGTGGGACGCTCGCGATTGCGTACATGTACGACCGCCCGTGTTCTATCACAACCACCGACTTCTCGGGTGCCATTGCCAGCCAAGTAAGCTATACTTACAATTCCCACGGCCACCCAATCACGACCTCCAACTGGGTGAGCACCGCGTCATCGCTGGGCAGTTCAGCTGTCTATGATTCCGCAACCGGCGTTTTGACTTCTGCCACGGATGTGAACGGGGCCACTTATACCTACGCATACAACGGGACAGGCGGCTGCAACAACTTGCTTCCGACCTCAGTTACCGTTACTGGAGCAGGTCTGCCGGTCGGCGGGCTGACTACTTCGAAGCAATGGGACTGCAACGGGGCCGTAATTACGTTGGCGAAGGACGCGAACAGTCAGCCAACGAGCATTAGTTACAACGTAAATGGAGTTGGTGACCCGTTCTACCGCCCGTTGTCAGTGGGCGACTCACTCACTCCCCCTAACACGACGAATTTATCGTATTCGGTAACGACAGCCGAAAGTGCGATGAACTTCAACGGGGCCGTATCCGCCTCAGATCAATTGTCGACAGTGGACGGAATTGGACGGCCGATATTCGCGCAGAGACGGCAAGGCCAGGGGCCATCTACGACCACATTTGACACGACACAAACGTCCTACGGGTGGACGACCACGACTTCGACCGTCGCTGGAGGAGCATTCACCCAAACATCCATGCCCTACACCAGCGCCGCTGGACAATCGGCTCCAACCGGTACTGCGGTGACCACCACGCAGTATGACGCGTTGGGTCGCCCGATCACGGTGACCGACGGCGGAGGCGGGACTACCACCTATACATACATAAAGAACGACGTGCTCCAGGCGGTGGGCCCAACACAAACTTTCCAGAGGCAGCTGGAATACGACGGACTGGGACGGCTGACTTCAGTGTGCGAGATCACTTCTGCGTCGGGCAGCGGCTCGGGCCCCTGCAATCAAAAGAATCCCCAGACGGGTCTCTTAACCAGCTACACTTATGACGCCCTGAATAATCTTCTCACCGTCACTCAAAATGCGCAGACCGGAGCAATCGGCGGAACGCAGAGTCGGACCTACACTTATGACAGCTTAAGCCGCCTGACTTCGGAATCCAACCCGGAGTCAGGTACAAACACTTACGTCTATGACTCCGCAACGAATTTTTATGGTTGCTCGTCGTCGAGCGCCGGCGATCTGGTCGCCAAGGCGGATGCTAACGGAAATGGCGTCTGTTACCTTTACGATCCGTTGCACCGCCTCGCGGCCGCCGGTAACAGCAATCAAAGCGCCTCAAATCCTTGCAAACGCTTCCTCTACGACAATACCCTGGAGTTCTCGGTACTATCCCGCAAGGCGTGAGCGTGAGTAACACGAAGGACCGCTTGGCTGAAGCAGAAACCGATACTTGTGCCTGGCCGATTACTACAACCTCAATTCTTACGGACGAATGGTTCAGCTATGACAAGGACGGCCGTCTGACTGATGTCTACGAGAAGACACCCAATTCCGGCGGTTACTATCACACGACCGCCTCTTACTGGCCGAATAGCCAACTGGAGACGCTCGGAATATTGAACAGTTCTGGAGGCTCCGCGATTCCCCTTCAAACTTACGGGGTGGACGGTGAAGGACGCACCAACGCCGTCACGGCGGCTTCTGGCCAGAGCCCAGCGTCCGCCATCGCCTATTCTCCCAGCACCACCGCAACCGCGTTGGCTGGGTCGCTCACTTCTGTTACCTTCGGCTCCGGGGATTCCGATAGCTACCAGTACAATCCCAGCACCGGTAGAATGAGTCAGTACAGTTTCAACGTCAATGGACAGTCCGCCGTCGGCAGCCTGACCTGGAACGCCAACGGAACCCTACAGAAACTGGCGATCACCGACCCTTTCAACAGTCAGGATAATCAAACTTGCAGCAACACTTACGACGACCTGGCACGCCTCAGCGGCAACAACTGCGGCAGCGTGTGGACGCAAACTTTCAGCTACGACGCATTCGGCAACGTGAGCAAGAGCGGCAGCATTTCGTGGTTGCCTATCTACAACAGTCCCGCAAATGACAACGTAACCTCGAACAATCAATACAAGAGCGGCTGGAACGGCGCGAGCTACGACGCCAACGGCAACCTGCTCAACGATACCTTCAACACCTATACTTGGAGCGTTTACGGTGACCTCGCCTCGGCCAACGGAGCGGCCATCACCTACGACGCACTTGATCGCATGGTCGAAAATGCGAATGGAGCTTCCCAGTTCGTGTACGCCCCCAATGGTCAGCATCAACTGGCCAATATGGTGGGCCAACAATTGGCCAGTGCCTTTGTGCCTTTGCCCGGCGGAGCCGTCGCCGTCTACCATAGTTCGGGCCTAGTTCAGTACAATCATTCCGATTGGCTGGGCTCGGCGCGTCTGTTCTCGTCGCCAACTCGTACCGCAAGCCCGGCCATGTCCTACGCTCCGTTTGGCGAAGGCTATGCCGGAGGGCAAGCCTATGTGCAGTTCACGGGCATCAACAGCTGGACCGTGGCGGACACCGAGAACCAATCGGGTAGCTTGGAAGACTTTATGTTCCGCCGCTACAGCCCCGTGCAAGGCCGTTGGATTTCTCCGGACCCGGCCGGGCTGGGCGCAGTCAATCCTAGCAATCCGCAATCGTGGAATCGATATGCTTATGTGATGAACAGCCCTTTGAGCGCTGTCGATCCCCTGGGCCTTGCGGATGGCGATTACGAGTCACACAAGGGATGCACGCCAGGTGCAACAAGCATAGTCTGTCCTTTCGGCGGTCAGACATGCAACATAGACGGTGCGCCGGCACCATGCAATATGATCTCAGGAAGCTCCGGAGCGTTCGCTGTGTGCCCAGGCGGTGGTTGCGTTTTCAATGAACACGGCCTGTTCCAATACCAGCAGACATCTGATGACGGCGGGACCTGGGTTCGTTTGAACATTACCAGTGTGGATGGCGGGGACTCGGGGGCCGCAAACATTGGGACGATCAGGGCCGGAACCTTGGATCAACTCAACGATTATTGCTCCGCGCGAGGCCGGGCTAAGTTTGTAGCCGACTGGCTGCCGGGCGGAGGAACACTCGCGCGGAACCTGTGGAATAGCTCAACTGGTGCGGCATTGGGCTTTTACCAGTTACCGACGGCAGATATCAACAGGATTACAGAAGAAAACAGTGGGGGACAGACTGTCGCTATGCACGCGACGAGTGAAGGGCTAAACGCAGCGGCGGGAAGTACTGCCCTTTTGTACGCGATGCGCGCCCAGACCGGTGTGCCGATGACAGTCGGTAGCAAGATGTTGAGCGGTGCGGCAACTGTCTTGCTGGTCATCGACGCCGGAATTGGATACGTCAAGGAAGGCCAGGAAATTCTCAATTGTCAGGCTGGAAACTAAGCTATGTCGCGCGAACCAGACGCCGAAGGATGGATATTGGTCGCAGTTGCCTTGGTCGTGGGGATCCTGGCAGGATGGCTGATTGTCTTCCACAGGTGGAATGAGAATGTCACACGTGCCGCGGCCTACACCGTTGGCATTTTCGTCCTGCTTGGGATGGCACTTCGACCGGCGTGGCACCGCCTTCGGTTTTGGGTCGACCTTTCAATTTTATTGGCGTTGCACGTTGCGTTAGTTCTATCCCTCGTTACTTTTCTCAACTCCCACTCCATACGATTGAACTGGGCCATCGCGTTGCCCCTCGTTGTGGTTGAGCTTCCATTAGCACTTGGCGTGCTATGGCGCAGGAACGTCAGGGGCCCGCTTCCCCCTCATAAGTGATTTTCTGCCGCGCGGGGGGCCACCCGCCTGACGTGGCCGTTCTTTTGTTGTTGTGGAATGCGGGGGAATGCGGGGACAGACGGGACTGGCACCATTGTTTTCTCCCGATGTGAGTCAGGATAACCAGACATGCACCAACACCTACGACGACCTGGCGCGCCTCAGCGGCAACGCTGCGGCGGCGTGTGGGCGCAAACCTTCAGCTACGACGCATTCGGCAACGTGAGCAAGAGTGGCAGCATCTCCTGGCAGCCAAACTATACCCATCCCTCAAACCAGTACCAGAGCGGCTGGAACGGCGCCAGCTACGACAACAATGGCGACCTGCTCAACGACACCTTCAACACCTACACCTGGGATGTGGATGGCGACTTGGCCTCGGCCAACGGAGCGGGCATCACCTACGACGCCTTCGGACGGATGGTAGAAAATCACAGCGGTACTTACCAATTCGTCTATGCTCCGAATGGAGGAAAGCAGCCGCTAGCCGAAATGCAGGGGCAAAGTCTTCTAGGTACTTTTTTGCCGCTGCCCGGCGGGGCCATCGCCGCCTACAACAGTTCCGGCCTGTTGCAATACATGCATGCGGACTGGCTCGGGTCGGCGAGACTATCCTCAACACCGGGCCGAGCGCCGATTCCGGCCATGGCTTACGCTCCGTTTGGCGAAGGCTACGCTGGAGGGCAAGCCTATGTGCAGTTCACGGGCATCAACAGCTGGACCGTGGCGGACACCGAGAACCAATCGGGTAGCTTGGAAGACTTTATGTTCCGCCGCTACAGCCCCGTGCAAGGCCGTTGGATTTCTCCGGACCCGGCCGGGCTGGGCGCAGTCAATCCTAGCAATCCGCAATCGTGGAATCGATATGCTTATGTGATGAACAGCCCTTTGAGCGCTGTCGATCCCCTGGGCCTTGCGGATGGCGATTACGAGTCACACAAGGGATGCACGCCAGGTGCAACAAGCATAGTCTGTCCTTTCGGCGGTCAGACATGCAACATAGACGGTGCGCCGGCACCATGCAATATGATCTCAGGAAGCTCCGGAGCGTTCGCTGTGTGCCCAGGCGGTGGTTGCGTTTTCAATGAACACGGCCTGTTCCAATACCAGCAGACATCTGATGACGGCGGGACCTGGGTTCGTTTGAACCTTACGAGTGTGGATGGTGTGGGCTCAGGGGCTGCAAGCAATTCTATAAACCCGGCGGTGACTCCGACCCCACAGCAGACGCAGAACTGTTTGAACGATTGGAACAATTCGGCAGTTGGGAAGGGTGCCCAGTTCTTCAGCCTGTATAACCTTGTTACGAACGCTAAAAATGCCTGGAAAGACTGGACGATCTACCCAGGAATTAAGATCACGTTTGCCAACCTCACGAAATGGGGAAGCCAGGCTATCGGGAACACAGAATTCTTGTCTGTGACCGGTGGGACATCTACCGTTGTTACTGCTCCTACAGCGGCTGGGGTGGAGGCCACTGAGGCAGTTGGGGGTGAGCTTGCACCGATGGCGATTCTAGCCGGAACTGCTGTGGACATGAAAATGAACGCGACGTGCCGGGGCTTCTCTGTGCCGGTATCTATGAGTGTTCCCTAGAGTAGCGTCGCATCTCTGATCGATTCGGAAGAACCATGTATAAACTTATCCTCGACTTTCTGTCGAAGCATCTAGTCATCGCTGCCTTGCTAGCGTCTGCTTTGTGGTTCTACGGCGGCCACCAATATCTTGGGAAGGGGAAGCAAATTACAGGGCTGGCCTGGGAGTTTATCGGAGTCCTAGTTTTGGCTGCGTTCTGTGTGAATGCAATTCTTTCCAAAGACTGGTACAGCCTTATCGTTGCTCTTGGCGCCATCACTGTGGAGTTGTGGCTGATTGGACGTTACTGGCGTGAAAATAACCCGGGCCGCAGCTAGGCAAGTCGTTGTGAGTCCCCCGCTGTCCCCGCAAACAACGGACCCCAGACGCAGCCGCAGCAGCAGCCTAAAAAACGCTCCTGGACCGCGCGCAAAGGGGAGGTTAGCCATCATGAAATGTTCCTATGGATACTTCTCGGTCTTTTTGTCACTGGCTTGGCTTTTTGGACGATCACAACGCCTGGGATTCCTCGAAATCCTCTGCTTGTGGTGCTAATCGTCGGGGTATTTTGCGGCCCCATCCTTTGGGGCATTCTGGATGCTTTATGTAGCGATTCGATACGAGAAGCATCCGCTCCCCATGATCCTTTTAGCATTTGGAGCTAAAACAGCTAAAACATTAAGGACAATCCCACGCTGGAATAATTCAGCCAAGTGAGAGAGAATATTAAGTTTGCGCTTTCAGCAGGCTTAGCCCTGCCTGGATTCAGGCCGGCTTAAAGCTTCTGGGTTCTAATGAAGACGAGCTTCGGGCGGGGTTATGTCGACTCATGTGGTGCGCTTGAAAGTCGAATTATGCGCCCAGTCTTTCCACGCCTAGGCGTCCCGTTTCGGCCCCCTAGGGCGTTCCGCCGGCGTCAGGAGCGACATCTAAATTCTGCAATACGCAACGGGTGATACCGGAGACCTTTACCATGGCTAGCACCTTGATCGAAGTCGCAACAGCTCCCCCAGATCACAAACATCCCAGGCTAGAGATGTGGGTCGAAGAGATGGCCCGGATGTGCAAACCGGATCGAATTTACTGGTGCAATGGTTCGCAGGAGGAGTATCAGGCGCTGATGAAGATGCTGATCCTCACCGGCACGGCGATTCCGCTGGATCCGGAGAAGCGCCCAAACAGCATCCTGGTCCGCTCGGACCCGGCCGATGTGGCGCGCGTCGAAGACCGGACTTTCATCTGCTCGCGAAACAAAGAAGACGCCGGCCCCACCAACAACTGGGAAGATCCGGTCAAGATGAAAAAGAAGCTGGCGGAGTTGTTCGCCGGCTCGATGGTGGGCCGCACCATGTTCGTTGTCCCATACAGCTTGGGCCCGATCGGCTCCCCTATCGCAAAAATTGGAGTCGAGATCACTGACTCAACCTACGTGGTCGCCAACATGCACATCATGTCTCGCGTGGGAACCCATGTGCTTGAGGTTCTTGGCGAAGATGGCGAGTTTGTCCGCGGACTGCACTCCGTCGGCTCACCGCTCGGCCCGATTCAGCCCGATAAGACATGGCGCTGCAACTCCGACCATAAGTACATCTGCCACTTTCCGGAAACGCGTGAGATATGGTCGTATGGCTCCGGTTACGGCGGCAACGCGCTGCTGGCGAAGAAGTGTCACGCGCTGCGTATCGCATCGGTGCAGGCCCGCGATGAAGGTTGGATGGCCGAGCACATGCTGATTCTCAAGCTGATCAGCCCATCCGGTCAGGCGAAATATATGACGGGCGCATTCCCTTCCGCGTGTGGCAAGACCAATTTGTCGATGCTGATCCCGACGATTCCCGGCTGGAAGGTGGAGACCATCGGCGATGACATTGCGTGGATGAAATTCGGCGCCGATGGCCGCCTCTACGCCATCAATCCGGAATTCGGCTTCTTCGGAGTCGCACCCGGCACCAGCATGAAATCGAATGCCAACGCCATGCTCAGCATCACGCGCAACTCCATCTTCACCAATTGCGCGATGACCATGGAAGGCGATATTTGGTGGGAAGGCATGAGCGATGAAAAGCCAGGCATGTTGGTGGACTGGCTGCGCCGCCGCTGGACCACCGATTCAGGAAGAAAGGCCGCGCATCCCAATGCGCGCTTTACCACTCCTGCGACGCAATGCCCGGTGATCGCGCCTGAATGGGAGGATCCAAAAGGTGTTCCCATCGATGCAATCCTGTTTGGAGGAAGGCGAGCCGGAATCGTTCCGCTGGTCACCGAAGCTTTCGATTGGCGACATGGAACTTTTCTGGGGGCAACCGTGAGCAGCGAGACCACCGCCGCCATCGCGGGTAAAGTCGGACAGTTGCGCCGCGATCCCATGGCCATGCTGGCGTTCTGCGGCTACCACATGGGCGACTACTTCGGCCATTGGCTCAAGATAGGTGAGCACTCGAAGCCATCGAAGCTGCCGAAAGTTTTCTACGTCAACTGGTTTCGTCAGGATGCGAATGGGAAATTTCTGTGGCCGGGCTTTGGCGAAAACAGCCGCGTTTTGAAATGGATTTTTGAGCGTTGTGACGGCAAAGTGCATGCTACGGAGACTCCAATCGGCCGGATTCCCGAGGTCGCCGATCTCGATACGAGGGGGCTCGACATCCAAGGCCCGCACGTTGAGGAGCTTCTCAGTGTCGACATCAAGGGTTGGTTGGCGGAAGTGCCGCTTATCAAGGAGCACTTCGCCCACTTCGGCGACCATCTTCCCGAAGGATTGAATGAAGAGGTCAAGGCGCTGGAAGAGCGGCTTCGAGCTGCCAAGGGATAATAATGATTAATAATTAAGGATGACATTCGGGTGCCGCTTCCCGACTCCCCCAGCTTAAATCGGCGAATTGTATCCCTTTACGATCAGCTCTTCCGCGATGCGCCGCGCTTCCGGAAGTGTTGCCGACGCTTTCCGATCGATTTCTGCCGGCAAGTTTTTTTGTATTCCTGCCAACTCTTCATCGAACAGACGCGTTCTTAACGCAGGTGTGTGCTCGATCTGTTTGCCATCGTCGCCGCGCACTTTCACCTTGTGGCGCACGCGCTGCGCAATCATCAGGCGGTAGATGCGGTCCGTCGCTAGATCCTCCATGTAGCCATCCAGCAGGCTAGCGCCCTTTCCATTGAGCACTCCGTTGCGATAACGAATCACGGTGCGCACGGCAGCCCGCGTTCCAGCGAGCGTGGTCTCGCCCACACCCTTCGGCGTTGGCCGCAGATCGGGATGCGAATTCGGCAGCTTCGGCCGTTTCGCAATCTGATTGGGAAATGGAAACTGAGCGACCGCAATCTCGTTCTGGTCGGGATGCCCAGTCCACGCCCCGTCCATCAGGCTGTCGGCTTCATTTTTCTTATCCTGCTTCAAAACTTTCAGTGCTCGCTCGTTCAACTCAGCGTCGCTCCGGCTGGGAAAAAGCGCCGTCATTCCGCCAATCGCCAGCGCTCCATGCTTGTGGCAAATCTCCGGCATCAGCGTGCGGAAGTTCTGGAAAAATGCCACGTCGTGCGGGATTGTGTTGCGATCTGGCAGAACCCAATCAGGATCTTCCGACATAAAGTCGATCAGCGATGCCATGTAATCCCAGCGGCCAAGATTCAGTCCCACGCAGTGCTCGCGCAGATTGAAAAGAAATTCCTCCATCTGATACGCCAGCGGATGCGCTTCCACCAACGCCATGCACTTGATGTAGTCGTGCGGCAAACCCTTTTGCTTCGCAAAAACCTGGAAGAGGTCACGCCACCAGAACGCCTCCTCGGCGGATTCGCTCTTCGGGATGTACACCGAGAAATTGTGCGGCAGCCATGCCGGATCGATCTGGTACCACAGCAAGGCCAGATCGAACAACGAGGCCGACATGATCTCGTTCTTGATCACCCCGCCCTGGCTGATGTGCAAACCGCGCGGGCGCACCCAGGTCACGGTCTTCGAGCGCTGCACCGTAACTTTTTTCTGCCGTTTCTTGTCGTCGTAGCTGAGCTCATATTTGTAAGCGGCGATGGTGTTCTTGATCGCCAGCATGATGTGCTCCCAGATGTTGGCCGTGGAATCTTCAATATCGATCATGACGGCAGGCGAGCCGGAATTCAGGAGTTTAACCGTCAATTCAGCGTCATCGGCCGGCCCCGTCATCTGGTTGCGCTGGTCCGCGCACCAGGCGGGAACCTCGATCTTCCAGTCCGAGGTCGTTGCCTCGGACGCCGGCAGGTAGTTTGGTGGCTTGCCGCTATGCGAAGCCTGCAAGACTTCGGCGCGCTTTGCCACCAACTTCTGCTGCCAGGGTGTGAACTGCTTGTGGAGCGGCAACAGGAAGTCGACAAATCCCCGCGGAAGATCGTTCGAATCCAGGTTCGAGGGGGCGTAATTCATATACTGCGAGGTGATATTTTCAGTGGGCGATACCATGACGAAATCCTTCAGATTCCTCAATAAAAACAGCCATTCCAAAGCACTTAGACCAGTGTACACATCCCCGCTGCGGGCGCGAAGGTGTTCGTGTTTCGTAACATAATTAACTTTCTTTTAGACTGCAGGCAAATTGGTGAAAAACTCAGCAGCAATGAGGGGGAAGAGTGAATCCGCATGACTGCCCGCGCTGCGGCGGTACCGGATACGTTGCCAGGCCTGTAGACGTGAGTGGTAAGTCTGACGGCATTGCATTTATCCGCATGAAATGTCCAGCCTGCGCAGGTAGTGGCCGGAAACGCTCAATCCCACCTTCGACCGCGGGCTGACCGCACGGCCTGTGGTGCTTGCGAAAAACGTACGAGCCCGGGGCGTCATATTCCCGCCCTGAAATGACAACCCGGGCCGGACGTTTCCCCGCCCTTCCGCTATCGACCCTAGTACTTAGCAATTTAGATTGTTGATTCTGATTTTTGACTATTGATTGTGTAGGTACAATTCCGCTCTTTGCCCGCTTCACCCTGAGCGTTTGTCATCCTGAGCGGAGCCGTACTTCAGGCGAAGCGAAGGATCTCATGCTCCTCCACCTCGCGCGTAAGCGAGGGCGCACCGCCACCGAAGTACTCTGAACCACCATCCCGCTCACGCGATCGCCCCCTTCGTCCTCCGCCGCCGAGGCGCAGACGCACTCTCAACACGATTGCGTCCTGCGTTCTTGGCGCGGTAGAGCGCCTTGTCCGCAGCCTGAATCACCTCGTCCGCCGACAGACTTTCCTGCGCTGAAGTTGCGACTCCAATGCTGGCGGTCACCGAAATTTCGGATCCCTCGTTAGCAACCTTCTGAACGGCGCGAGGCTTCCTTGCGCCCTCCGGTTTCGAGTTCCGCCGATCCGCACCACGCGGCTGCTGGCGGCGATCCGTGCCCCGCAGGCGGAACGAACTGGCCTCGATCGCCGCGCGCAGCTCTTCCAGATCGTCCAGAACTTCCCGCGTAGTTTTACCCGGAAACACGATGGCAAATTCCTCTCCGCCGCAGCGGTAAGCCTGACCTCCGCCGCTCACCCTCGCCAGCCGCGAAGCCACCAGCCGCAAAACCTGGTCTCCGGTGTCGTGGCCGTAGGTATCGTTGCACCGTTTGAAGTGGTCGATATCAACCATCGCTATAGAATAAGGATGCGCCAGCCGAAGCAGCGCATCGTGAAACGCGCGCCGCGAAGGCAGCGTCGTCAGCTCATCGTGATAGGCGAGCAGGTAAGACGTCTCGACAATCGTGCCGGCCAGCAGAAACGCGGCCGCGGCAAAGTAAACCGACGGAATTCTCCCGATCCCTCCAAAGCGCAGCGCCAGAAAGCAAGCTGCGAGCGCCCACAGAAGTCCGCTTTCCACTGGCTTGTGCGATAACAAAAAGCGTATGAGCAATACCACCACCGCCGCCGCAAACGCCAGTTGCGCTGCGAAGGGCAATGGTGTTGCCAGCGCAGCGTGGTGAACCGTGTGCGCCACCGCCGGTTCAGGCCGGCAGAGCACCGCCACGACCACCGACTCGACAAATAGCAGTAGTCCCGAAGGTGCGAGGTTCAGGTAGGCAAATCCCTTTTCGCGTTGTAGCGAAAGCAGAACAAAGTCGAGCGGCAAAAGAATTCCGATCGCCGCGATGGCAAGGCTTCCCGGCTTGCTCCCCGCATGTCCCGCAGAAAAATAAGAGATCGCCTGCTGCGCGAGAAACAGAATCAGCAGCGCCGAAAAGATGCGGGTCGAGTGAAATCGCCAGGCAAGCAGCAGCCCTACAATCGTCGCCCCATAGAAGGCGTAGTTGACGAACGCGGGCGTCGGCGTCAGCAGCCCAGAGTGCAGCAGCGTCGCGACCACTAGCAAGAAAACGCCCGGAATAATCAGCGACTTCATCGCCCAAAAATCCCCAACCTGATTATCTCTGGCGGTAGAGTTGGCAGTAATTGACCGCTCGGGTTCGGCCAACTCGACCGTGAAAGAGCGGCGCTTCAGCGCCGCATAAGCGATTCATATCAGAGCACGCTTCAGCCGTGGGCGGGTGGCCCAGCTTTTCTGCTCTGTTTTTTCCAACCCGTTTCAGAACTGTGGGTACCGGGGGGGTGCGTGGCGATGCTGCCTGGGGGGGATTCGGGAGCCTAAGACCTTGGTCACCCGTCCGCGAGAATCTATAGCAGCCCATTCAACTGCGCCAGCAGCCGCTGCCTTCGATTCGGTTCGATCACCTTGGAAGCTTTGATCACATTAACCAACCTTTGCCTGAAGTCGGCTGGCAGGATCCCAAAATGTTCGAACGAACCCTTGCGGTGATGCTGGATCAACGTCCCGTACGAAATAGGAAACTGGTTCCTGGGATCAATGAGCGTGCGCTTAGTGAATAAGGGACACTCACCAGCTTCATAGACAACCACTTCCTTCAGGCGCTCCGGGTTTTGATCGAAGCTTTCGGTTCGGGAAGTTGTTTTCAGTGCATAGGCATGTTTTGCGACGTGTGAAATCACAGCAAACCGCTTGAACACCGCCTGCCCAAGCAATACGACAGGAATCCTTATTACCGAAAAAACCGGAATTTCTTCTGGCTTAAACGGCAAGGGGATGCTCAGGGAAAACCCGGCTGAGGGCATAGTTTTCTAATAGTTCCTGTTTGGTCCCTGGCACAACAAAAGTATTGCCTTCAAAAAAATCCTCGTAATCAATCGACGGATTGCGCGAATCTGGTTCCCTTTCCGCGGCCTTCATATATGCCGGCAGGGAATGGGTAAATTCAACCAGCCTATGGAAGTTCCACTTGCCGAACTCAGTAATGACTTTGTCAAGAATCTCGACGTCTGACTCCGACAACACAGACATGTCAGGTTTTACTTTCGGCAAGAATGTGGGATAGGGATCGCCACTTACCTGAAGCGCGGTTTCTATTCCTGTGCCCCAGAATTCGGGTGAAATGTCGCCCGTGATCAGTCCATTCAACAGATCGAGAACCTCCGAGGGAACTGGACCATTCGGCAGGGCGCAATAGCGTCCGCCAACAATCGCCCTGCCGTACTTGGCGATATGCACGAAATCGCCAAGGAAGATAAGTTTTCCAATCTTAAACTTGGTGGGATCGCTTACACGCGAGGCTACGTACAACATGACCGCAACAAGTTTTTCAGGATCGAGTGGAAGCCGGGTAATCATAAATAACCCGCATCATCGCGGCGTCTTACATTGCACTTATGCTGGTGCAGCATAACACGGTTCTGCAATCATATTTCTTCGTCCTATGCACCAAGGTCTCTGCGTCCATTCGTGATATTGACGGCAAACCCAAAGCGCGAGAAGCTGCTCATGCGTCCTAAGAACGGGACGCGCCGGTGCCGAAAACACCGACGCACCCCTGACCAAAGTCGCCTTAACACAGATTGAGGCAACCATGGCTATCCCACAAAGTAGTCGTTATCTATCCCTGCCGCAAGGTCGTCCATCACATCGCGGCCCGTCGCAATTAACCCCTCTTTCGAATACAGCGAATCCTCCTCCCTGGGGCTGAACTTCCGACTTCCCAAAAATGAACTCTGAGGCGCGCTAAGGGATTGGTGCGCCTTGGGAACACGCGTCGCAGCCAGAGGACTTAATCCATGCGATTTCCTATTTACGAATACCTGTACCAGCTCAACCGGAACCTGCACGAGACAGTAGAAATCCTGGAGCACATTCGCAAATCGCCCGGCGTGGACAAGAAGCAATTCCATGCCTATCAGGTGGAAATCGAGCACTTGCGGGCTGAGGCCAGTCAGCACGTGGCCGAAAGCATGGACCAGATCGAAGCCAAAGAGTCGTTGCAATTGTGGAAGCAGAAGAGAGCTTACGAGAAGAGCCTGGGCGACCCCGACGACGTGTATTTCGAGGTGCGCAACCGCGAGGAGGAGCGCCGTAAACAAGGGCTCCCATCTTTGATTGGAATTTTGCGCGGCCACATCCGTGAGCCTGGAGACGAAGAAATCGACCAGGAAATCGATGACGAAGTCGACGGCGAACCGGAAAAGACGACCTCTCACGTTTCGCGGCCAACACGAAAAGTAAGGCCGCAGCCACGCCAATCGAAAAGATCAGGCCGCAGCACGAGAAATTAGAAATCAAAAAATCGAAAATTAAGGAGCAACACGATGACAGACAAGAAAGCAATTTTAGGAACCACAACCTTGGAGTGGCATTCAACAGAAGATGTCCCGCCGATGCATGTCGAAGAATATGCGGAGGAAAGCTGGATGCAGTCCGAACCACTGTTGCTCGCCGACGCTGCCGGAACCATGGCGGTCGGATACTGCCAGCAGCCTTTCGACGGCAAACCCGAGTTCGACACAGTATGCGTCCAAAAGATTGGCGAAATTTGCAAGTGGGCCCTGCTGGCAAAACCTCCCGTCCCGAAGGAACCGCAATGAGAGACCGGCTACAAAAGTTACCGCGCGGCAGGCCCAGAGACAGCAGCAGACCAGCTTGGACATAGGCAGTGCTCAGTTGAAGCTAGATCGGCTTCGTCCTGTCCTCAGGGCGGATGCGCTTGCGTTTGATTTCCAGCAGATCGTTCAATTCCTGGACCAGATTGTCGAAGCTTTCGGGGTTTTTCTCGGTGGCAATTCGCTGGCACAGAATAGCCATGCGCTCACGTTCGTCAGGGGTCATCTTGCTCCTCAGTGTACCAATGTCGCCGGAATCATTACGAACGTCGAGGACCAGTTCAATACAGGAAATCCATCATTATTATTACGCACTCTTTGTAAAAGAACCGGCCGAGGGCTGGCCCAGTTCTGACTTTTGCCAGCACCATCAAAGTACAGGCTGCCCCATGCTTCGCGATTTTTGACGCGCCTGCCCTGAGCCAGGCCGAAGGGTCTGCCCTGAGCTTGCGAAGGGTGGGTACCACGGACGTCGGGTATCAGGCGCTTGGGTGGAGGCCCCCTCAATTGGATGGGCTCCAAGCGGCGAAGATGCCGAATGACTAGGAGTCGAGGCCCGTGTTGCCCACCCTTCGGCTTGGCTCAGGGCAGGCTCTTCCGAAAATCGTGGAAGACGGGCAGCCTCAATCGTGATAGGACAATGGCAAGAACTCAAGGTCGGGCTAGCCTCCGCGCGCACAGTTTCTTTTCTCAGCCATTCTGGCTTTGTTCCAAGTCGGTAAGCTGCGGAAAGCTTCCTGCCTTTGGGTGGAGCAGCGCCTGCGGCGCTGCGATAGAGCTGTCCAACAGACGGCGGCTTCAGCCGCTGAGGTGCATTCCATGGCCGCTCACTGCCGGAAGCGCCGGAACAGTGCGAACGAATGAGGGATGGACCGAGACGGTCGGCATAGCTTCGCAGATGCTTCCGCCACGGCCAGGAACAAAAAACCTGTCAATAGGCAGAAGTTACACGATCTGTCCTAAGTGACTCTCAACATTCAGCAAATATCCCTCCAACCTAATGTCGCAATTAACCCCTGCATTGTGATATAATAGATTTATAGAGTAAAACTTTAAGAGAATCAGGCGCAGCCCACCGGCTGCGCCTTTTTTTGTCTCGATTTCACCAAAAAAGAAGGCGCGCAAACCATGGCGAAGTGCGAAGGTTTCAAAAACTTCAAAGTTCGTGGCGAGTGGGTAGAACTCCAATTTATGGCGCAAGCCGTGCGCCGCCGCTTCAAAGTCTCCAAGCCCTGGGGAGATTCCTCCGCCTACGACGTCGGCATCGAACACGGCCGCCACTTTCTCCGCGTCCAAGTCAAGTCCACCAGCTACCGCCTCGGCAACGGATACCTCTGCGCCTTCACCCCCAACCGCCACGGCGCGCGCTACACCACCCGCACCGTCGACTTCTTCGCCGCCTATGTGGTCCCCGAAGATGTCTGGTACATCCTCCCCGCCCGCATCGTCCTCAAAACCAAAAGCAACATGCTCATGCTCTGTCCCGGACGCCCCGCAAAAAGGTCGGACGGCAATCTCTACGAAATCTACCTCGAAGCCTGGCCCCTCCTCCGCACCAAGCGCACGTAGAGCGGACGCCCTCGTCCGCTGCCTTTGACTTTGATGCGCATCACCGAAATCCCAGACACCCTCACGCGCAGCAGATTCGTTATTTCAATTGACATCCACAGATAGTTTCATTTAGCTTACGACGCAATCAGCGAACGGGATTCGCCGGGGGGGCGACGGATTCTCAGTTCCGTCATTAGTCCTGATCGCTGCTTCCCTTGAAGTGTGAATGGATCGCGCCAGCGAGTTGTTGGCGGGGCTCATTAGTGCGGACAAGTCGCCATGCAACCCGGCGTCGGGCCGGTGGGGCCAAGGCTGTTCATTTCATCAGGAGGAAGTTCGATGGTTCTCGCTCGGACGCTCCGCGCAGCCGCTGTATCTGCATTCTGTCTCTTATCCTTGGCGACGTTTGGCCAAGCCGCAGGCGACATAGCTCCCTTCTCTGCTGTGGAGAACCATGGTTTTGATTCCATAAACTTGCAGAACCTAACTGTCTATTTGAATGCAGGCATCCGCCAAAAGCCGGGGGCCATCCCTTTCACAGCCAGTTTGCAGGGCAGTTCGCAGTGTATAGTCCCCCCTCCCCCCAGCAACCACTCTATTGCATGCGGTATTTCGCCCTTTCTTGAGGTGGGCGGAGTGGGCTACTCGGCAGTGCCGACGTTGACGGGGCACACAACCTGCCCAAACGGAACCGGAGGTACCTCCCTTTACGAGGGATGGGTGGTTTATGGACCGGGGGGGACAGCTCATCCGCTCCCTCCTACCGACGCAGTAGACAGTGCCGGATGTTACGGTACGTCTCTCACCGACGTCTCCGTGGATGGGTCAGGACTGGGTGTATCCGTTGTTAACACCGCCCCCACTGCGCCAACTATGTTTTCAAAACACGGAGACTATGCCACAAATGCCTGGTCCTTCGGACTGGTTCTGACCGACCCCAACAGCAACAAGATTACGACGAGCAGCCAGGGTTGCGTAACCGAACCGTGTACATACACCGACACGCTGAACACGACTGCCCTCACAGTCCAAAACGGTGGATCAAGTGGAACTTATCTGGGCACCTATTCATGGACAGATGTCAACGAAAATACGCAGACGGTCACTCCGACTACCACCACCGCCACTCTAAAAACCGCATTTAATTGTGCAGGGAAGCAAGACGCAAATTCTCCGAACCAACATTTCCTCACGCAGATCGGCTATCCAGACCTCAGCATCGTCAAATTGGGGTATGAGGTCCCGAGCGGGGGCGGAGGCTATACCGGGCGCATAGCCTCCATCACTCTCCGAACCGGTGGGATTATCTCCTACGGTTATTCGGGCGGCAACAGCGGTATTGACTGCACATATATCGTACCGCCAACCATGACTCGGACGACTCAGGATGGAACTACCACTTATACGTGGGCGCCGATATTCGGCGGACAGTACGGAGCATATAGCGGGAATACCACGACCGTTGTCGATCCCGGAGCAAATAAAACCGTATACACCTTTACTTTGGGCGGATACCCAACCGGACCAGCCGCGCTCACGCAAGTGCAGACCTATCAAAATACGGGCACGGTGTCCAACCCCGTCTATACCCTCTTAACAACTGACGTGATCTGCTACAACGCCAACGCCTCGAATTGTGCCTCGACTGCAGTAGTGTATCCGATAACGGAAAAAGATGTGTACCACACGATTAATGGGATGAAAACTTTCTCACGTACCCAGACCATGTACGACAAGTACGGCGACGTTACCTATTCGGCGCAGTATGACTATGGCGCTACCACCCCGACGATAGCAACAACGACCACATACGGCACTTGGAACGGCACAGAGTGCGTCGCCGTCGGGGGCTTCATCTATGACCGGCCATGCGATGTTTTGACGACACAGAACGGCAACAACGTTGCGGAGTCCCGCTATACGTATAGCGCCCAGGGCAATCTGCTTACCACATACAAATGGACCGGTTCCCAGTGGTTGAGCAACCTCACGCCGAACTCCTACAACACCACGAATGGCGCCATCGTTACTTCATACGACCTAGCTAACAACCCAACCAGCTACTCATACAATGGCACAGGAGGATGCAATAACCTACTTCCGACATCGATCACCGCGGGTGGTCTGACCACATACGAGACTTGGTACTGCAACGGTGGGGTCTTAAACACCGTCAGCAACCCGAACAGCAGTACTGTTGTCACAACCTACGGCTACGCAGACCCGTTCTGGAGGGTCCATTCCGTCACGGACCCAGACGGGTATACAACATATACAAACTACACTCCAACAAGTGTTAACAGCACTCTTTCCTTTGGATCGTCGGTCGTTGAAACGACAACCTATCAAGATGGACTGGGAAGGCCAATACTCACTCAGAAAAACGAAGGGCCGACCTCGTCGAGCTATGATTCTACGTCATTTTCCTATGCTTGGAATGGGACGGCGTTTCAGACGGGAAAAAGTATGCCATGCGTGCAGACGAACGACGCTGGTTGCACAGCGTATTTCACGAACTCCACGGTCGATCCGCTACTGCGGCCGCTTTCCATGCAGGACCCCGGCGGCGGAACTGTTACCAAGGCGTACGCTGAGAACGACGTGACGACTACGGCGGGCCCTCCTGCTCCGAACGAACACGCAAAGATTACCCAGAACCAATACGACGGACTCGGAAGGTTGCAATACTCTTGCGCAGTCGGGAGCGTTAGCGGAAGTGCTGCGTGCAATCAGTTCACAGGGTCATTGAGCGGCGTGACGACGTCCTATACCTATCTATCGGCGAGTGGCGTGACGCAAGTCTCGTCCACGCGGGGCTCCCAAACTAGGACCGTTGCGTCCGATGGCTTGGGTAGGCCTTTTTCCATTCAGATGCCAGAGAGCGGATTCGTGAGTAATTTTTATGATTCCGCAGTGTATAGTTGCCCAGCTTATCCGGGAAAGCTCGTGTACACGATTTCCCCCAACGGAAGCCAAATTTGCTACAACTACGACGCCCTGGGACGCGTCACAGTCGAAATGGGCTCCGTCCCGGCGGTTGGAAGCGCTCAACTTTGCCGGCGCTTCGTTTATGACTCAGCGTCAAACGGTATTGTAGGTCAACCGTCAGGTTCGACCATCGGCAATGCGGCAGGGCGCATGGTCGAAGCCGAAACCGATAACTGTACCCTGCCGCTCACTCCGATAACCGACGAGTGGTTCAGCTACGACCCAGACGGCCGCATGACCGATATGTGGGAACTGACACCTCACTCTGGAGGGTACTATCATTCCACCGCGACATTCTTCGCCAACGGCGCGATCAACGTTTTCACCCTAGCCAAACCCAGCCTATACACACTCACCTACGGGGTTGACGGCGAAGGTCGCTGGAATACTGCAACTTCGGGTTCGACCAACATTGTCACAGGGGCAGGAGTAGTCTATAACGCCGCAAGCCAGCCTCTCACGATTCCTCTGCAAGGTTCCGACAATGATACCTATAGCTACGACCCGAACACAGGGCGAATGAAGACTTGGGATTTCACGGTCAACGGCAGGAGCGAGACCGGCACGCTGACGTGGAATCCAAACTGGACGTTGGAGGAATTACAAATCGCGGACGGATTTAATAGCGCTGGCACGCAGACTTGCTACTACAACCCGTCGCTCGCAGCCTCAACCGGCTATGACGACCTTGGGCGTCTAGTGGGAGTGGACTGCGGGTCCGGCGGTTGGGGACAGACCTTCAGCTTCGACGAGTATGACAATTTGAACAAGGCTGTCATTGCCGGAAGAAAGGGAAGCACTTGGGCTACGAGTTATTACAGCAGCAATAACCAATATTCTCCAAGCACGACCTACACTTACGACAACAGCGGCAACATTACCAACGACTCGTTCAACATCTACACCTGGGATCCCTTCGGCAAGATGCTGACCGCCAACAGTACCGCGATTATTTATGACGCCATGGGAAGGGAAGTGGAAATCGACAACGGTAGCAGCGGCACAGAGATCTGGTACACCCAGCTAGGCAAAACGGCCTACATGTACGCGCAAACCATCAACTATGCCTACTGGCCGATGCCGGGTGGCGGGACTCTCCTGGAAACAGGCAATTCCGGCAGCGATTACTATTTGCACAAAGATTGGCTTCGAAATGCTCGTATCTCTACATCCGTGGCCGGTCATGCGCTTGTTGCCGATAACTCATTCTCACCGTACGGGGAGGTGTATGACATTCTGGACTCCTCAAATCTGAATGAACAACTCTTTACGGGGCTGACACAAGACATCTTGAGCGGGATGTGGGACGCGCCGAACCGCGAACTGGCACCTCAGAGCCGCTGGTTGTCGCCTGATCCAGCTAGGACAGGATGGAATCAGTATGCGTACGCCACCGACCCGAATACTGGAACGGACCGGACGGGATTGTGGGTTGATCAGGATCAGCCGGGCCCCGATCCTATTGATGCTCTTGAACCTGATGATCGAACGCGCTCCTATGAGGGCGAACGAGATCCAGTTTCTTATCCGATTTACAACGCAGACAACACGTATAGCGCGAGCGACAAAACTGCCACCTCCAGCGACCCGCAGGTGGTGAAGCCTCAACCGGGTTGTACGGCTTCCGTCTGTGTCACAGCACCGCCGCCCGACGAGGTAAAGTCCACGTATGAACGATTCGAAACCCTTTTCATCACTCCGTTGATCCGCTGGGGTAAGCTTGGAGGACCTCTCCACAGAGCAGGGGTTGACCGGATTTCTAGGTATCTGGAGTCTAGGGGGTTTCGCGTCCAACGAGAAGTGCAAATCAAAACACCAAACGGCGCCAAGTCTTCCCGTTGGGTTGACGTAGTTGGAACTAAAGATGGAAGCGTGGAAATGTACCAAGTCGGGAAGCAGAACCTAGATGGAACTCCAGTGGCCCGTGAGGTTCAAGCCCTCGACGACATAGAGGCAGTGACGGGCATACGCCCCACCTTTGCTCCGTACAACATCGGGGACCCGAATTTCGGTTTACCCGCAGCGAGCGATATGCTGGTGAACCCGGGAAAGGATGTCAGCCTCGAAGAGGACGACATTCCGCTAGATACTGACTTCATTCCGCCGTTTTAGGCAACTTCTATGAGCAAGCAATTTTATGTGTACTTGCTGCCACCGGACGTGGAGTCGCTGGTCCACACATTGAAGTCTCGATTGAATGTCTCGCTCATTCAATCCTCGTCGCCAAAACCGTCTCCGGTGAAAATCGTATCTCCTATTTGCAAGGGCGCCCTGGTGCTGCAAGAGGGAGTAAACCGGGTGGACTGCTACCTCACACCTGAAGACGCAGAGATCAAGATGCGGTACGTCCCAGCCCTTTCTCGTTGGAGCGTTCAGCCAGAGTCTGAAGCCATTGAATTTCATGGGTGCGAGTTCGACAGGAGTGTGCTTGTGCGCGGGCGATTCTATTTTCAAAATGACCTTCTTGTGGGTGACATGATCGCCCAAAAACGAAAAGAGTTTCTCGTCTGGGCTGACAAGATATTTCGATTGGCTAAGGGGTCTCTGACTAGGTCCAAAGCTCTGGACGCATACGTGGGTGAACAAGCGGAGAAATGGAGGCGGGAAGGTGGCCGTTTTGCCTCGTTTGTTACACCTGGTCGTGGCCCGATTTACGAAGCTGAGACGGGTTCTATCTGAGGCGATTGATCTGCGCCCCCGGGCGGATGGCCCATTCAAGCCATCCTCTGGCTTGAGTGGGGCCGTTCACTTGTCGCGGTTCGAACGAATGTGACGTGCCCTCTCCTTAATTGTTGTTATCCCCTTTTGACCTCTTCATCCAATTCCGGAAGCACACACTTTCGTGCGCGCAGAGTTTAAGCTCGCTTTCAGGCTTCTCTAATTAGAATCGGGCTGTACTTAAGGCCCGCTCATGAGAATCCTAATTGCCGAAGATGATGCGGCTCTCGCCAGTTTTGTGCGCCAGGGGCTGCTCGGGGAACACTATACGGTGGATGTGGTCGAAGACGGCGAGCAGGCGCGCGCCATGGGAAGCGAGATTGATTACGATCTTGTCATCCTCGACTTAAACTTGCCCAAGCTCGATGGCGTGAGCGTGTTGCGCCATCTGCGCCTGCGCCGGCCAAGCCTGCCCGTGCTGGTGCTCACCCAGAGAAGTAAGGTAGAAGACCGGGTGCAGTGCCTCGACACCGGAGCCGACGATTATCTCCCCAAACCTTTTTCCTTCAGCGAACTCTCGGCCCGCATCCGCGCCCTGCTGCGCCGCAGCCATCTCCCATCGGAGTCCGTGCTGGTGGTCGAAGACCTGAAACTCGATCGCGTCGAACACCGCGCCGAACGCGCCGGCCGCCGCATCGACCTCACCGCCAAAGAATTTTCTTTGCTCGAATACCTGATGCGCAACGCCGGCCGTCAAGTCTCCCGCGCCATGATCATCGAACACGTCTGGAACCTCACTTTTGATACGACCACCAATGTGGTGGATGTTTATATCAATTACCTGCGGCGGAAGGTGGATGATGGGCATCCGCGGAAGCTGATTCACACGGTGCGCGGAGTGGGTTATGAGCTGGGCAGCACGGAAGTGACGGCGTGATTCCTGCGCAGATCGGCGAGCCTCTCGTGTTCGCGGAGATCGCAAGCCGCAGTCCGCTTGCGCAATTGCTGCACGCGCTGAACCAGCCGCTGACCGGATTGCAATGCTCGATGGAGGTAGCGCTGGCTGGAAGTCGCACTCCGGAACAATATCGGCAAGGGTTGCGCGACGGCCTGGCACTGACCGAGCGCATGCGGGCGCTGGTTGAGACAATCCGCGAAGTCGCCGACGGCCTTGACGAAGACGAAGACAAGAACGAAATACCGAACGAAATGACGGACCTCGCGACGATCGTCTGCGAAACCGTGAACGACCTGAAGCCGGTGGCCGAGTCGAAAGCGATCCGCATGGAACTCGAATTCGATTGCTCTTTCATTCTGGTGGTCCGGGCGGGAAGACAAAGGCTGTATGGCATCGTGTTCCGGCTGCTGGATTCTGTGCTGAGTCTCGCGCCCGAAGGCGGCGCAATGAAGATCAGCGCAGCGAAGGCTGAAACAGGCACGGCACAAAACGGAGACTGGCTGCGCATCGGGTGGGAAGCAAACGAAGAAGCGCGCCAGCCATCTTCACGGCCTGAACTGGGTTTGCTAGTGGCGCAAGCCGGCTTCGAGCGCTGCGGCGCCGAGTGGCAACGAGTGTGGGACGGCAAGCAGGAAACGTTAAGCATCAGGCTGCCTGGTATTTCACGCAAGAACTCCTAAGGAAACTCTGATTGCCCCTCCAGCCCGAAAAGCAGGTTTCTCGACTTCGCGAAATCACCCGGAAACGGACGATCTCGCTTCGCTCGAAATGACAAAGCTGAGGTTAATCAGAATTTCCCTAGTCGCTTTTTTCTGATCACTTTTCTTAACCGGAACTCCAACCTGGTTCTTTGTTTCTTGGAGACGCAATGACAGTCATGACAACTTTTCCCTCCATGGCACGAGTGGCGGGCGGGGCGCTCATCGCCAGCGCCAGCAGCGCCTTTCGCGACCAGGTGCTGCACAACTTGAATGGACGCTGCCGTCCGGTACAACAGGCGCTGGGCGGCGCCGAAGCGCTGTCGAAGCTCGAAAAGGGAGACTGGCAGGTGTTGTTTCTCGACCGCCGGGTTCCGGACCTCGACACCGACGAACTGATCGCCATCATTCAGCGCCGGTTCCCGGGAACCCAGGTGGTACTGCTCGATTCGGATGCAGACGCTGCATCCGCCAACTCCAACCCGTCTTCGTCGGTGGAAACTACGTCAGGTCTGAGAAGCGTGGAACAAGATTCGACGCCGGAAGAAAATCCGCAGACGATTGAAAGATTTCCCGAGTTCGAGCCGCTGCCAGGAATGATCGGGCGCAGCGAAAGCATGCGGCGGGTCTATCGCATGGCACGGCTGGTGGCGCCGCGCACGACGACCGTGCTGATCGCAGGTCCCACGGGAAGCGGCAAGGAGTTGGTGGCGCGCGCGTTACACACACTGAGTCCGCGGACAGCGAAACCTTTCGTGGTAGTGAACTGCGCGGCGATTCCGGAGGCGCTCGTCGAGTCCGAACTATTTGGCTATTCGCGGGGAGCGTTCACCGGAGCGGTGCAGTCGCAGTTGGGAAGGATTCCAGCGGCGCACGGGGGAACGCTGTTTCTCGACGAAATCAGCGAGCTACCACTCGGCATGCAGGCCAAGCTGCTTCGCTTCTTGGAGCAAAAAGAAGTGCAGAGGCTGGGAACAGCGGAAGTGACACGGGTGGATGTGAGGGTAATTGCCGCTAGCAACGTGGATCTCGCGGGACGCGCGGGAAGAAGAGAGTTTCGCGAAGATCTTTTTTACCGCCTTTCGGCATTTCCGCTGGAGCTGCCGCCGCTGACCGAGCGCCGCGGCGACATAATCCCGCTGGCGGAACACTTTCTGGAGTGCATGGCGGCTGCGACGAATAGTGCGTGTCCGCGATTGAGCGGCGAGGCAGCGCAGAGGCTCGAATGCCATGCGTGGAAAGGCAACGTACGCGAATTGCAGCACGTGATGGAAAGAGCATCGATTCTGATCGAGAAGGGCGACACAGTGCGGCCCGAGCATCTTTATTTCCCTTTTGAGCTCTGCCCGTTGCAAACCGCACCCCGCAGCCCTTCGTGCGCCGGGCTGGCAAGCTGAGGATAATCTCAGCCACAGCCCCTCACTCTGGCACGAACCGTGCAAATGTTGCCTGCATACATGACCTCCTTGCCCATGCCGGCAGAATTCACCAGCGACGTTTCGGGCTCATATCCGGCCGTCGCGGGAATGGGCGCGGAAACCATCGCGGGAATCGCCGCCGGAGAAACTGGCGCGAGTGGGACTTCAGCCGCAGGCAATGAGCAGTTTTTGCTGCAAGCCTTCCGAACTTTTGCGGAAGCAGCCGATTCGCTTGAACGTTCGTATGGGAAGCTGCGCGGCGAAGTGGTTCGGTTGCGGGCTGAGCTAGAACAGAGCAATGCAGAGCTACTGCGCAGCCTGTCGGAAAATCGCCGGATGCGCGAGCATCTGGACCGGATTCTCGAAGGCCTTCCCTGCGGCGTGCTGGTCGAACGATCCGACGGCAGCATTTCATTGCTGAATCCCGAGGGCCGGAGATTGCTCGGCTTGCCGCAGCCACCATCCGTATCCTCGTCATTGTCGTTATCTTCATCTTCATCTTCATCTTCATCTCAATCTTCATCTTCATCGCTATCGGAAGTTTCGGCAGAATTGCTCGATCTCTTGAATCGCACCCGCGAGACCCATGGCGAACTGGAGTTGCGTCTGCCCGATCGCCGCGACAGCGACGGCCACCAGCGTAACGAACGGACGGAGCGCTGGCTGGCCGTGCGACATGCCGCGGTTCCGGATGGACAGTCTGAAACGGACGCGGCCAATCACGCAGACGCCGAGCCGGTTTCCATCTTCATTCTTCGCGATGTGAGCGATGCCAAGAGCCTGGTGCAGGAGCGGGAGAAATTGCGCCGCGAGCAGGCGCTGGCGGAGATGGCGTCGATTCTGGCGCACGAAATCCGCAACCCGCTGGGCAGCCTGGAGCTATTTGCCGGATTGCTGGCCGCGGCCGCGCTTCCGCAGGAGTGCCACTTGTGGGTGGAGCAGGTGCAGGCCGGCCTGCGAACTCTTGGGGCAACGGTAAATAATGTGCTGCACTTCCACAGCCTACCCGCGCCGCAGTGCGCGCCCGTCGACCTGGGCCTTCTGCTCGATTGGGCAGGAGGCTTTCTCGTTCCCATGGCGCGACAGGCGAGGGTCGAATTGTGCCTGCGCAACCGGCTGCAGGGCGTGTGGTTTGTTGCCGACCGTCATCGTCTGGAGCAGGTTCTGCTGAATCTTGTGCTGAATGCGTTGCGGGCCATGCCGGGCGGCGGCTGGGTCGAGATCTCCGGGCACCGCACGCATCATGCGAGTGGCTGTACT
Organism: uncultured Acidobacteriaceae bacterium; assembly: GCA_963771965.1. GTDB lineage: Bacteria > Acidobacteriota > Terriglobia > Terriglobales > Acidobacteriaceae > Sulfotelmatobacter. The sequence continues at coordinate 563,565 of CAVYVM010000008.1, read as the reverse complement.
GCAGTGATTTCGGTGAACGACACCGGACCGGGAATCGACGCCCGGCAGGCGGCAAGAATTTTCGAACCGGGATTCAGCACACGCCCGGGCAGTCCGGGGCTGGGGCTCGCGGTGTGCAGAAAGATCGTGGAGCAGCACGGCGGCTCGCTGGCAGCGAGCAATCGAGCGGGGTCGGGCGCAAGTTTTGCGCTGCTGCTTCCTCTGGAAAACGAACGCGGGCGTGACAAAGAATTGCACGAGGAGGCTGCGGGATGAATCGAGTTCTGGTGGTGGATGACGAAGCCGGGATGCGGGCGGCGCTCGAAGCGCACTTCCTGCGGCGAGACTGGCAGGTGGACACGGCGGCGAACGCGGACGAGGCGCTCGAAAAATTCCGCCGGGTTCTGCACCCGCTGGTGGTCACCGATATTCGCATGCCGGGAGCGGACGGCTTCGCGGTAATGCGCGAGGCGCGGGCGCTCGCTCCCCATACGGCAGTGGTGCTGTTGACGGCGTTCGCGAATGTTCCCGACGCCGTGGCCGCGATGAAAGATGGAGCTTGCGATTATCTGGTGAAGCCGGTGTCGTTTGAACAGCTGGAACAGGCGGCGGAGCGGATTCTGGTGCAGGCGCGAACCCAGGCCGAGGCCCAGGAAGGGCTGGTGGGACATGCGGCGCGCTGGCTGCGCTCGCTCGCGCTTGCGCGGCAGATTGCGGCAACCGATGCGGATGTGCTGATTGAGGCCGAGAGCGGGACGGGCAAGGAGATGGTGGCGCGGCTGATCCATCGGCTAAGCCCGCGGCGCGATCATGCTTTTGTGGCGGTAAATTGCGCGGCCTTTCCCGAGACGCTGCTCGAAAGCGAACTGTTCGGCTATGCGCGCGGTGCCTTTACCGGCGCCGTGGTGGCGAAGCCGGGACGCTTCGAGCTGGCACATCGCGGCACTCTGCTGCTCGACGAGGTGGGCGAGATGCCGCTGGGATTGCAGCCGAAGTTGCTGCGCGTGCTGCAGGAGCGGGAATTTGACCGGCTCGGCGATACGCGCACGGTTCATGTCGACTTGCGTGTGATTGCGACGACGAACCGCACGCTGGGGGAAATGGTGAAGGAAGGAAAGTTCCGCGCGGACCTTTTCTATCGACTCAATGTGATTCCTTTAAGTTTGCCGCCATTGCGCGAGCGTCCGCAGGATATTCGAGAGCTGGCCGAATATTTTCTGCGGCTCTACGGAGCGAAAAACAAAACTCTGCACCTGACTCCGGAATTTCTCGCGAGGCTTGAAGCGCACAACTGGCCGGGCAATGTGCGCGAGCTGGCCAACTGCTTGCGCCGTGCTGTGACCCTTGCGACCGGCGGCGAAATTGGGCGAGAAAGCTTGGAGGGGTCGCTGTGGGAGGATGCCGGCGCACAGGAAAATCCGTCGCAAAAAAATTTAGCGCAGAACGCTTTATCGCAGAGAGCTTCATCCCAGAAAGCCGTGCCGCACGATGGTGTTGTCCCGGAGACAGAGCTTCGCAGCGGTGGTTTTCCTAGTGACGGTTTCTCCGGCGAGCATGTTTCAGGCGATCACGTCTCAAGCAGTCATGTTTCTCGCGAGCGTGTGCCAGACGGCGCCGTGTCGGACGACCGCTTGCGCGCCGGAGTCTCTCTCGAAAACATGGAACGCCGGCTGCTTGAGATGACGCTGCAGGCCACGGGCGGAAACCGCTCGCGTGCCGCCGGTCTTCTGGGCGTGAGCCTGCGAACGGTGAGAAACAAGATCCGCAGCTACGGGCTGCCGAGTTGGAGCAGTTATGTCCATGATTGACACTCCGATGACAGGGGCGCTGAGCCGCTATCTCGATGTGGATGTGGCGCGCCACAAGATGATCACGGCGAACCTGGCGAACATCGATACGCCGGGCTATCGCACGCGCGATCTCGACTTCCACGCCGAGCTGATGCGGTCAAGCGTGCACGCCGCGGCGAGCGAGATGACGGACCTGGAATATGCCGCTTATACCCCCGTGGTGCGGAAGATCCGCGGGCTGATCGAGCGTCCGGATGGCAACAACGTGAGCGTGGAGCGCGAAAGCCTGCTGCTGGCCGAAAGCCAGATGAAGTACAGCCTGGGGATTCAGCTATTGAAAGATGAATTTCACACGATTTCGCAAGCGATCAATTCTGGAGGTACGTCGTCATGAACCTGTTTGGGATGCTGGAGATGAGCGGATCGGCGTTGGGAGCCGAGCGTTGGCGGGCCGAGGTGGTGGCCGCGAATATGGCGAATGCGGAGACCACTCGCTCGGCACAGGGCGGGGCTTATCGCAGACAGTTGTTGGTCTTCCGGGCGCAGCCGATGCCGCGGTTTCCTATGATGCTGGCGCATCTGCACAAAGGAACTCCAGATGGCGGGGTGCGGGTGGAGCGCGTGGTGGCCGACCCGACGCCGTTGCCGCGGCGCTATGAGCCGGGACATCCCGATGCGGATGGGGGAGGGTATGTGACGTATCCGAATGTGAATCCGGTGATGGAGATGGCCGATCTGCTGAGCGCGGTGCGGGCGTATCAGCTGAACGCCGCCGGGGTGCAGGCGGCGAAGAGCATGCTGCAGACATCGCTGCAAATTCTGAGCTAGGCGAAAGATTCTGACTGAGGAGCAGGAATTAGTCGCGCAAGCGGCCAGCAACTCAAGTGAATCGATTAAGAAACGGTTAAGAAACCAGGAATTCCATGGCGAGTATAACGAGTCTTAAGGACGAACGCAGAGCGCAAGGTGAAGCGGAAGGTGGAGCACGGGGTGAAGCAGAATGACCAGTCCAGTGTCGTCCTTGCGTATCCTACCTGCCGCGGAGAGCGCGGTTGACGAGTCTGCGTCGGCAGCGGGCGGAGATTTTGCGAGCACGTTGCGGGACGCGATGAGCGAGATGGGACACCTGAGTTCACAGGCGGAAACCAAGGTCGCGAGCGTGCTCGAAGGCAACGGCACCGACGTGCACACCGCGCTGATCGCGGTGGAGAAAGCGGACCTGTCGTTTCAGCTGATGATGCAGGTACGCAACAAGATCGTTTCGGCGTATCAGGAGATTTCGCGCATGCAGTTTTAAACGGCAGGCTGCGGGAGTCCCAGCAAGCTCGCAGGAAGTTCTTCCAGCTGGTTTGCCATTCGATTCTGGAGCAGGCGCAAATTTGAAGTAGGGACGAACCGGGCCACAGAACTCGGCTGAAGCGAGAGGTCCTCCTGGCGACTGGACAGCGATGGCCGACAACAAAATCCAATCCTTCGACGACTTGACGCATCGCCTGGGGGATTTCTTCAAGGGCCTGAGCTTCAAGCACAAGCTTTGGCTGCTCGCGGGCGCGGTGCTGGTAGTGGGAACGGTGTGGGTCTTCGCCGCGCTGCTGGGACAGCAGAAATATGTGACGCTGTATTCCGGGCTGCGTCCGGAGGAGGCGCAGGCGCTGGCGGGGCGGCTGGCGGCGAAAAATATTCCGCACGAGATTTCGCCCGACGGCGGAACCCTGCTGGTGCCGGAAGACAAACTTGATGCGAGCCGATTGGAGACCGCCGCGGCGGGGTTGCCGCGCAACGCCCGCATGGGGTTTGAACTGTTCGATACGCCCAACTGGGCGGGCTCGGATTTCACCGAGAAGGTGAATTACCAGCGCGCCCTCGAGGGTGAGCTGGAGCGTACGCTGGCCACGCTCAGTGAAGTCGAAGCAGTGCGGGTGCATCTGGTGCTGCCCCAGGAATCGCTGTTCACCGAGCAGGAGCATGAGGCGAAGGCAGCGGTCATTCTGAAGACGCGCAGCGGCCGCTTGTCGGAGCAGGCGCAGCTGGCGATTCCGCAACTGGTGGCTAGCGCAGTGGATCGGCTGCGCCCGGAGAACGTGACCGTAGTCGACGCCGACAGCAACCTGCCCCTGCTGCACGGCCGCGACGGCGTGGGAGGACGGGCATTCGCGACGGATGAGGAGTTGGCGAAGACGCTGGTGCGTACGCTCGAGCCCGTGGTGGGCGCCGAGCATGTGCGGGCCAGCGTGCATGTGGAGTACGACCTGGGGACCAGTGAGGATACGCAGGAGACCTACGATCCCAAGACTCCCACCGCGCTGACCCAGGAACATTCCGAGGAAAATTCGACGGGCGGAGCACCGGCAGGAGTGCCGGGCACGGCGAGCAACATTCCGGCCGCGACTGCACCAGCTACGCCGGGCGCGGCTCCGGCAACGCCGGCCGTAACGGCTCCGGGAACGTTCGCGCTGGGCACGGAGCAGTCTTCGTCGAAATCCGATTCGACGACATATGCCATCAGCAAGAACGTGCATCGCAGCCTCGAGCCCGCGGGAAGGGTGCGCCGGATTGCGGCTGCGGTACTGGTCGACGATGCGGTCGACGTCACCGAGCAGGCTGGCAAGCGGGTGAGCACCCGGCGCAAGCGCACGGCCGACGAGATGAAGCAACTGGAGCAACTGGCGCGGGCGGCGATTGGAGTCGACGCGCAACGCGGCGACGTGCTGGCGGTGGAGAATATTTCCTTCCAGGAACTGCCGCTTGAAACCATTCCGCCACCCAGCAAGTTTGAGCGCTGGCGCAAGCTGCTCGAACCCTGGGTCTGGCTGCTTGCGTTATGTCGGACTGGCTGCGCTGTTTCTGGTGGTCTATTTCCTGATGCTGCGTCCGGTGAAAAAGCAAATTCTCGCGGCGTTTCGCGAGTTGCCGGGAAAGATCGGAAAGACTTCGCCGCAGATTTTTTCCGCCGCAGGCGGTTCCGCTTTCGGCACGACGGGAAGCCTGAGGGCGGACGGACAGCGGGCCACGCAATTAAAGAAGATGCTCGCCGAGAAAGTGAAAGCCGAGCCGGTGGCGGCCAGCCGGCTGGTCGAATCCTGGGTACGAGAGGACAGCGACAAGTGACCGCCCACCATTTTACCGGCCTGCGCAAAGCCGCCATCCTGATGGTGCTTCTTGGAGAAGACACGGCGGGAGAAATCTATCGCCATCTACCGCAAGCGGAAGTGGAGGAGATCACCCAGGAAATTACAACCATCAGTTCAGTCGAGCCGGCGGCCGGCTTGGCGGTGCTTGAGGAATTCGACCACCTGATTGCGACCGGCGACTACATCACACAGGCGGGAATGGACTATGCGAACAAGGTGCTGGTGAAGGCCTTTGGAAAAGAAGGGGCAGAAGACTTATTGCGCCAGGTCAAACGGGCAGCCGAGCTTAGCGGAGCCAAGCTCGACTCGCTGCGCAAGGCCGATCCGCAGCAACTGGCAAAATTCATCGAAGGCGAACATCCTCAAACTATTGCGCTGATTCTGGGGCACCTGGAATCGAAACAGGCATCGACCGTGCTCATGAAGCTGCCGCCCGAGCTGCGCGCCGAACCTATCAAGCGCCTAGCCCAGCTGCGGCAATTTTCGCCGGAGATGGCGGAGCGGGTTTCGGTGGTTCTGCACAAACGTCTGGAGACTTTGGGTGAGCAGAGCCGGCGAGCCTACGCCGGCCTGCGCGGCGTGGCGGATCTGATGAACCGGCTCGATGTGGCGGTGGGAAAAACCATCCTGGAATCGATCGAAGGAGAAGACCCGAAGCTGGCGCTCTCCATCCGGAACCTGATGTTCACCTTTGAAGATCTGCTGACCATTCCCGAGAGCGGCATCCGTGAGTTGCTGGGGCAGATGGACAAGAAAACGCTGGCGACCGCTTTGCGCGGTGCTACGGACGAGTTGAAGAATTTTATCTTCAAGTCCATGTCATCGCGGGCGGTGGAAATGTTGAAGGAAGACATGGAAGTGCTGGGACCAGTAAAGAGCCGGGAGATCAATAAGGCGCAACTGGAGACGGTAGCAATCGCGCGCAAGCTGGAAGCCGAAGGCAAGCTGAATTTGAGCCAGGAGACGGAAGATGAGTTCGTCAGCTAGCCCGGCATGGGCTTCGCAGGAGCTCACGCCCGCAGCGCGAATTGATCAACCGATTGTCATCCCATTCGCCTACACCGAGGTGGCGGCGAGCGCAGCTGGCAATGCTTTGCCCGTGAGACCCGCCACAGCCGACAAGGCACAGCCGGATTCAGCCACGGTGGCAGCGAGCGCGGCGATGCGAGATGCGCAGATGCGCGAGTTGGGACGCCAGCAGGGTGAGGCGGAGCAACGTGCCAAGTTTGAAGAGCAACTGGTGCGCGAGCGTGCCGCGGTGGCCAAAACAGTGACGGATTTTGCCCAAGACCGTGCGGCCTATTACGGCAGGCTCGAAGAGGAAGCCGTCCGACTGGCATTGAGGATTGCGCGGAAGATACTGCACCGCGAGGCGCAGGTGGATCCGCTGCTGTTGATGGGCGTGGTGAAGGTGGCTCTCGAGAAAATCGAGGGTGCAACCGAAGTCGCACTACTGGTCCATCCGCAGGGAGCCGCGGATTGGCGGCGGCAACTGGGTGCGGCGATGCCGCCGGGAAGGCTGCCTGAAATCGTGGAAGACCCGGCGCTCGAGCCCGACCAGTGCAGGTTGCGAACTTCCATGGGAACCGCCGATCTCGGCCTGGAAGGACACCTCAAGGAGATTGAGGCGGGCTTAACGGACCTACTGGCTGCGCGACCTAAGGATTGAGGGAAACGGCGAAGCCGTAATCGTTAATGAGGCGATAGCAATTAAAGATATTCGGGACAGGACAAAGGACGAAGGCACAGTGATGAGTTCGGAAGCGCTGCTGGCGCCCTATTTCGCGCGGCTGGAGTCCTGCTCGGGGATGCGATGGCAGGGACGCGTCACGCAGGTGGTAGGGCCGCTGGTTGAGTCCAAAGGTCCTTTCTGCTCGGTGGGCGAACTGTGCGAGATTGCCGATTCGCAGGGGCGCGTGCTACGTGGCGAAATTGTAGGATTTCGCGGCACGACGGTATTGTCGATGCCTCTGGAATTGCCGCAGGGGGTCCGCTATGGAGACCGGGTATCGACGTGGGGAGAGCGGCCGACAATTCGAGTGGGTGACGGCCTGCTGGGGCGAGTGATCGACGGCGGCGGCGAAGCGCTGGACGCGCTTGGAGGCTACCGCGGCAACGAATACAGGTTGCTCGATGCTGCCGCGCCTCTGCCGCTCGATCGAGTGCCAATCAGCGAGCCGTTGGGCTGTGGGATTCGAGCGATCGATGGATTTCTGACTTGCGGGCGCGGGCAGCGCGTGGGAATCTTCGGGGGCAGCGGAGTGGGCAAGAGCACGTTGATCGGAATGATGGCGCGCAACACCAATGCCGACCTCACGGTACTGGGGCTAGTGGGTGAGCGCGGGCGGGAGGTGCGCGACTTTCTGGAGAACGCTTTGGGCGTGGAGGGATGCAAGCGGGCTTGCGTGGTGGTATCGACCTCGGACCAGTCTCCGCTGCTGCGGATTCGCGCTGCGCTGGCGGCGACTGCCGTCGCCGAATATTTTTGTTCCCGAGGCAAACAGGTTTTGTTGGTGGTGGACTCACTCACGCGGCTGGCGATGGCGCAACGGGAGATTGGATTATCGGCGGGAGAGCCGCCGACAGCTAAAGGTTACACGCCTTCGTGCTTCACCATGCTGGCGCGATTGATCGAGCGGGCAGGACGCTACGCGCAAGGCAGCATTACCGCCTTTTATACGGTGTTGATGGAAGGCGACGACGAACAAGATCCGCTGGTGGATGGAGCGCGCGCGTTGCTCGATGGGCACGTCATGCTGGACCGGCGGTTGGCGGTGCGTAGCCACTATCCTCCGATTGCGGTACTGGACAGCGTGAGCCGGCTGATGTCGGCCGTGGCGTCGCCGGCTCATCTGCAGAAGGCGCAGAATCTGCGGCGGCTGCTGGCGGCTTATAGCGCGTCGGAAGATTTGGTTCGCATCGGCGCGTATCAAAAAGGAAGCGATCCGACGCTCGACAAGGCCCTCACGTTAATTCCCGAGCTTGACCATTTTCGAATGCAGAAGCCGGGAGAACCCGCGCCGCTGCCGGAGACGATCAGCAAGCTGCTGGCGTTGCCGGGCTAAGCCATGCCTTTCCACTTTCCTCTGCAGGCGGTGCTGCATTACCGGCAGAGTGTTGAACATCAGCAAGAAATAAGGTTGCGCGCGGCGAACCAGCAGGTGGCGCGGGCGCAGCACCTGATTGAACAAATGGATTTGCAGAGGAAAGAGCTTCGGTCGATGGAGATGGAGGAGCTAAGCTCTGGCACCAGCGCGGCTGAACTGCAGTTCGGAGCGCTCCGCGAGGCAGCGATGCTGCGGCGGAGGCGGGAGTTCGAACAACAACTGATACGGGTGCAACAACTGCGCGACCAGCAGCGAGAGATTTTTCAGCAGGCGTGCCGGGCACGGGAGATGCTGGAGAGCCTGCGCGATCAGCAGCTCAGCCTCTATAAGAAGGATGCCGCGCGCCGGGAGCAGAGAAGTTTGGATGATTTGTTTCTGATGCGGCGCGAATACTTGCGGCGGAGCTAAAGTTGCCGGGTGTGTAGTCACACTTTGCCCAGTGTGGGTGTCCGGTGTCGCCTGTCTTCTTCCTTCTTTCCTCTTCTTTCGTCGGCAAGAACCCGGAATGACTTGAATGCACGGTGTTTGCAGTTTCGGGTCGCCGATCGGGCAATCCGTTCGATTCTTGGCCACGCGAATGCATTGAGTGACAACGAGCCTTCGCATAACAGCGGGAGGCCGTATCTATGATGCCCATGCTTGAGTCGCTGGCGAATAACGCTTCTGCGCTGCCGACGGCGGCTTCCGCTTCGCCATCTTTTTCAGGCGCGAGCGGATCGGGGGGATTTGCGGCGGCGCTTGCGGCGGTACAGGAGCGATCGGCCACGCCGCAGAGCGGAAGCGGCAACGGGCAGGGGTCGGATTCACCAGATTCGAATGGATCAGCCTCAGGAACAACGAATGCAACCCTGGGATTTGGGAATAATTTCAATGTGCGAGCTGTGGCTTTGGGGACTGCTCAACTCAGGAAATCGATGGCGAACTCTGCGTCGGACAACAGTATAGCGGTGGCGCTGGCCGGGGCCGTGGTGGTGAATTCTCCACTGCCGCAACCCATTGCCATGACAGCAGTGCCGCTGACACCGGCGATTGTGCCGGCGATTTCGGTGGCGACAACGGGGATTCCGGTTGCGACAACGACTAGTGCGTCACCGCAACCAAATGTGTCTCTTCCGAATTTGCTGCAGGCGAACGGGCTGCCAGTCAGTTTTTCGCAAACGAGCGTTCAGCAATCGATCTCCGAACAGTCTGGCGCGCTGCAGTCGGGTGTGCTGCAATCAGGCCTGCCGCAACCTAGCTTCCCAGCAAGCCCAGCTACCGCTAGCGCTGCTGCGCAAACTCCTACGGTTGCGGGCGGAAGTATTCAGCCCGCATTGGCGGCGGGTGGTTTGGGCGCGGCCACGGCTGGCACTGCGGTTCCTAGCGCTCCAGCTCTTAACCCTTCGCCGGGCTCGGCAAGTCTAAGTTCCGCAATTTCGTCTCTGTCAGCTTCAGGAATTTTCAACGCAACAGGAATGTCTGCCGAATCTGATGGGCAAGAAGCTTCAGGGAAAACAGCTACTGCAACGGTTAACGTAACGGCTCCGGCGACAACATCGAACCCTGTGCCAGCGAGCCCAAACACAACCGCGAGTTGGAATGGCCTGCAAAATAATTGGGGAGCGGTCGAACCGGTAGTGCTGGCTGAGAATACGCTCCCGTCTCAGCTTTCGAGCGCATTCGGACAGTCGGCATCGTCCACGCTGTCGTCACAAAATCAAACAGTGAATGTCACGACGCCTTCGCCGAATTTGTTAGCGAATGCTTTTCCTGAACCCGTCCCGCAACAAAGCCTGCCGTCTTCCGGCGATGCTGATCAACCTGGCGAGGCGAGTGCTTCTGGCGATGGTGCGCAAAGCAATGTAACTTCCAGCTTTCCAATCTCGGCAACTGCTGCGCCGGTTCCTGACGTATCGACTCCAAGCACGCAGACTCCCAGTGCAACGGTTTTGGATCTTGCGGCGCAGGTGCTGGCAAGCAAAGCGCCGCTGCCGGCTGCTGCTCCTCAGTCGACGACAGCGCCGAACAACATACCGGTCCGCGCGGTGGCGGGACGCCAGAGTACACCAGCCTCGACTTCGACAGCGGCTGCGGGATCGGATTCACCAACGACGTTGCCGAGCGCGAGCCAGACACCGTTTTCGGTGTTCTTCTCGAATGCCGGACCGGGGACGGAATCCGCGGCATTGGCTTTGCCGAAGCTCGTTACGCCGGTGAACGCTTCGGCGATGCATCTCGCGAATCCCAGCCTCACGAATTCGAGCGCTGCTGGCACGCCCGGAGCGAGTGCGGCACAAGCCGGTCCGCAAGGTGCGGCTTCGCAGAATTCCAGCGCGAAGGATACATTGTCTGGAACCGGCAGCGGAAACTTACAAACTGCACAAGCACTCCACCGGGAAACCGACCCAAGCATAACGGGACTTGCAGTTGCTTCTTCGCAACCCGCGGCAATCGCCGCACCGGCTCCGCCGGCGGCGAGCGGAATCACGGCATCGCCAGTGACACTGGCTGCCGACTCGGCGGCGAAGCCGGAAGCGCCGCCCGCACCCGCACCCGCAAGCCCTGCAATGATGGCTCCGGCTCCTCCTCCAACGCCACCGGCGGCGATCCCAGGACCGGTGCAAGTGGCACAAATGGTGAACCGAGTGGGACAGTCCGAAATGCGGATTGGCATGAATACCTCCGCGTTCGGAACCGTGGATGTGCGAACGGTGGTTCACGCAAGCGATGTGGGGCTCGTGATCGGCAGCGAAAAGGGAGACTTGCGCGGATTGATGTCGAACGAGATGCCAGGCATCACGAACAGCTTGCAACAGCAAAACCTGCGGCTGAACAGCGTGAGTTTTATGCAGGGATTCGCGTCATCGGGAAATGGGAACGGTTCAGGTGGCGGCGATTCTCAGCAGCGATTTTTTGTTCCCCAGCGTGGATATTCCGATTCCCAGCTGGCGGAGCCGGTCGTCGATTCCGTGGAGAGCACAAGCGTAAGTGAATACGGCAGCAGACGCGGTCTCAGCATTCTCGCTTAAGGAGAAACATTTATGAGCACAAGCCCGGTTACTCCGACACCACCGACGACGCCCACGCCGCCGGCTTCCACCGGTCTGCCGACCGGGCAGAGTTTGAACAACATGTTTCTGCAACTGCTGGTAGCGCAGCTGCAGAATCAGGATCCGACCAGCCCGGTCGATCCGTCGCAATTCGTCGGGCAGTTGGCGCAATTCAGCGAACTCAGCGAAGTTACTTCGATCTACACGTTGTTGCAGGGATTCGTTCCCGCGGGCAGCGCAACCACGGGCTCAAGCGCGGGAACTTCGCCGACGAGCGGCAACTCGAACGAGGCGGCAAATTCACCGTTGAGTTCACTACTGAATCCCAGCGCGAACCCGACAGCAAATCTGACTGCAAATTCTCTGGTGCCCACCGCTGCCGCTGCGGCCTCGGCTATGTTTTCCGGGGCAATTCCCTCTGCGGCGCAAATGTTGCCCAACTTTTCAGCGCCGTCTTTATCAGCCCTTACCAGCAAGATCCAAGGAGTGTTTTAAAATGCCAAATTTTTCAATTCCTCTATCCGGTTTGACGGCTGAGTCCACTGCACTGTCGGCCATCGCCAACAATCTTTCGAACCAGAACACCACGGGCTACAAAGATACCAGCGTGTTGTTCAGCGATTTGTTCTACCAGAATTTGGGAACTACCGGTTCGGGCGATCCGATCCAGGAGGGAGCCGGCACTGAGGTTGGGGCCATGCCGTTGCTGTTTACGCAGGGCAGCGTCAGTTCCACTGGCGTGCCCACGGACGTGGCCATCCAAGGGAATGGGTTTTTTGCGGTACAGAACGCAGACGGCACCGTCGACTACACGCGGGCAGGTGACTTTTCCACGGATGCCAACAACTTTCTAGTCACTTCCGCGGGACAGCAGGTGCTGGGCTACCCCGCAGTCAACGGAGTCGTGAACACAGGCGCTGGAATCGGGCCTCTGGAGCTGGGCGCCGGGACGATCAGCCCTCCGACCGCAACCGGCAACGTTTCGTTGACCACGAACCTGAACGCGGCCGCCGGCGTGGGCGCCACCTTTTCAACGCCGGTAACGATTTACGACTCGCTCGGCGCCTCTCACATTTTGACCTATAACTTCACCAACACGGGACCGAACACATGGAGCTACAGTCTCAACCTTCCGCCAGCCGAGCTTAATGCGGTGAATGGAGTCCCTCAAACCGGGGTTCTGGCCACGGGCACGTTGACCTTCAATGGCAATGGAACGCTGATCGGAACCAGCGGCGGGGCTGGGACTCCGGTCTACGGTCCGCAAACCGGCGGCGCGGCAAACGTGGGAAATGGAACGATCTCCGGTCTGGCCGTGACTTCGACGAGCGTTCCTCAAACCCTCACCCTGACTGCAACGAGTGCGACTCAGTTCACGGTGGTCGGATCGGTTTCTGGTGCGCTGGGGACGGCCACGGTTGGGGTTCCCTTCACATCGGCCCAAGGTGACTTTACGATCAATGCGGGATCCGTCGCATTCGTGGCTACGGACAAAATCACGTTGCCCACAACGGCCATCCCCCTGGCAGATGTGAAGGCGATTCCCATCACCGGATTTGCAGACGGGGCATCGAATCAGACGTTCAATTGGAACGTGCTGAGCGGGACCACTCCGGTAGTCGCGCAAGTGGCGGCTCCGAGCAGCACTTCATCGATCGGGCAGGATGGCAGCAGCAGCGGTTCGCTCGCCAGCTTCACCATTGGGCTGGACGGAACGATTACCGGTTCATTCACCAATGGCAAGACACAAGCGCTGGGAGAACTAGCTCTGGCAAGTTTTGCCAACAACAATGGGCTGCAACAGCAAGGCAGCACCGATTACACGCCAACATTGGCTTCAGGTCCACCCGTGGTGGGAGCTCCGGGCAGCGGAGAGCTGGGATCGATTTCGGGCGGTTCGCTGGAGTTGTCGAACGTGGATATTGCCACCGAGTTTGCCAACCTGATCGTCGCACAACGTGGGTTTGAGGCGGATGCGAAAGCGGTGACGACATTCGATCAGATCACGCAAGACACGATCGCTTTGAAACAGTAAGTAGTAGAGGACGTAGATCTTCATCGGTCTGTCTCCGGCGTTGCCGCCGGAGACAAATCGATGTCCCTAAGCCATTTTCATGAGGTTCTTCCCACAAGGCTCGCTCGTCCTGAGATATCGCTCATCCCTTTTCGAGTCGTACAGGCGAAAGGTGGCGATCGGCTGATTTCTGGGAAGTTTGCGGATCGCGGCTCAGTCGACAACCCCTCCCCTTCGTGCTCCTTCGCGGTTTCTTGATTGCTTTTTCCCTTCTGCACGGCAGCGAAAGAAACCCAACCGAAGCGAGAGTTTCTAGCAAGTTTCTGATTCAGCGCTGAACAAGAAAACTGGCAGGAAGCATGGCGACGGCAATAGTAGTGGCTCCGCCGCTGCCGACCGCGGGGAAGCCGGAGGCAGGCCACGGGGAAGAGGACGATGTTCGCTGGAGGCGGGTGCTCGGGCTGCCTTGCAGGCTCACCGTCGACCTGGCAATGCCGGACTTCAAGGTGGCGGATCTTCTGGAACTGCGCGTCGGATCGGTGATCAACGCGCATTGGGGACTGGGCCGGGATGTTCCACTGCGCCTGAACGGAACGCTGCTGGGTTGGAGCGAGTTTGAGATGGTCGGCGACAAGCTGGCGGTGCGGGTGACGGAGCTGGTGTAGAGCCGCGCGGTGTGAAGCGGCGGTGTGAAGCGCGTGAGGCGAGTGCGAATTGATGACGACGGATGCCATGCGAGTTACCCGTAACGGCCTTCGAGGGCGCGTTCTCGAATTCTGGGAGCGGGTTTTACGGCTTGGCCGCCGAGCGCCGAGGCGTCTTCGCCTGTGTGAGAGTCTGCCGCTCGGGGAGCGTCGCTTCGTGGCCGTGGTGGAGTTTGAAGCCGAGCGCTTTCTGGTGGGCGGAACGCCCTCGTCGATGGTGCTGCTGTCCCGTCTGGCGGATTGCCGGAGGCAGCAGGATGAGCCGGCGGCGGAAGCGCCATTGAAAGTGAAAACGGAGAAATTGAAAAAAGAGAAATTGAAAACGGGCGCAGCGGGCGGAGACGAAGTTGATCAAACCCGGCCGAGCGAAAAACGTGCGTCATGCTAGCCGGGCTGACGCTTGCGCGAATGTCCCATACAGCCATGATCTTTTCGCAATCCAAAACGCTGGTGGCGGCCTGGGTGCTGCGTCCGCGGCATCACACCACCGGCCTGAATTGGGCGGGGACGGGCGGGGCGAACGGGTCGGTGCCGTGGAACATTGTCGTACTGCTGACCTTGCTGACGCTGCTGCCCGCGCTGCTGGTGGCGGTGACTCCGTTCACGCGTCTGTTGATCGTCTTCCATTTTTTGCGGCAGGCTCTGGGCACGCAGACCGCTCCAAGCAACCAGACGCTGATCGGGCTGTCGCTGGTGCTGACCTATTTTCTGATGCAGCCGGTGGGCAGCGCGATTTACCAGGCCGCGGTCGTGCCATTTCAGCGCGGGCAGGCCGACGCGCTCGAAGCGCTGGAGTTGGGAGCGCCGCCGCTGCGCCACTTCATGCTGAAGTATGCCCGCGAAAAAGACCTGGCGCTGTTTCTGGAAATGGCGCAGTTGCCGCGCCCGGCACGGGCTGAAGACGTTTCCATGAGGGTGGTGGTTCCGGCTTACATCATTTCGGAATTGAAGACGGGATTTCAGATTGGGGTAGCGCTGTTTCTTCCTTTCCTGGTGATCGATCTGGTGGTGGCGGCGGTCACCACGTCGATCGGCATGATGCAGTTGCCGCCGGTGATTATTTCGACGCCGCTGAAGATTCTGCTGTTCGTCATGGTGGATGGCTGGAACCTGCTGGTGGGGTCGCTGATGAAGAGTTTCGCGTGAGCAGAGTTTACTGAGTAAAGACGAGAGTTTCGCGTGAGGGATGGGTCATGGGTTCGGACCAGATCGTCGCGCTGCTGCGGCACACGATCGAGACTGCGCTGTGGATTGGGGCTCCGCTGCTGATTTCGGCGGTGGTGGTGGGTTTGCTCATCAACGTGGCGCAGGTGTTGACCTCGCTGCAGGATATGACGGTCTCGACCGTGCCGCGCCTGGCGGCGGTGGCAGCGGCGATTTTGCTGCTGATGCCGTGGATGGTGCGCCGCCTCGGGATGTTCACAGTGCAGTTGTTTTCCGATTTCCATCCCTTTGTGCGCTGAAGAGGTATGCGCTGAATCTGTGTGCGCGGAAGACGGGACGGGGAACGCCGGGTATGAGACATGGACGCAACCTTGCATCTCGATCAGTTGCTGGAGGGCGCGGTTTTCACCGGGGCACGCATCTCCGGACTGATGGTGTTCTGCCCGTTTCTGGGCAGCGATGCCGTGCCGATTCCGGTGAAGGCGGGACTGACGCTGTTGTTGACCGTGATGCTGCACCCGCTGCACGATCCGGCGGCACTCGCGCTGGGGTCGTGGCAGTGGGCACAGACGATGGTCAGCGAATTACTGGTGGGACTCCTGCTTGGAATCGTGGCGAATTTTCTCTTCGAGGCAGCGCTGCTGGCGGGGCAGATTTTGGGAGTGCAGATCGGCTACTCGCTGGCCACGGTGTTCGATCCGCAAACCAACGCGGACACGCCGGTGCTTTCGGAATTTCACCGGATGGCCGCACTGCTGATTTTTTTGCAGCTCAATGTGCACCACTGGCTGCTGCGCGCGCTGGTGCGCAGCTTCGCCTACCTGCCGCCAGGCGGCGCGCATGCCACGCTGGCGATGGCGGGCGGTTTGCTGCAGGCGTCCGGCGGAATTTTTTTGACCGGCGTGCAGATTGCTGCTCCGTCGCTGGTGGCGACCCTGATCGCCGACATGGCTCTGGGGTTCCTGGGGAAGGCTTCGCCGCAGTTGCCGGTCTTGTTCATCGGGCTGGCGGTGAAAAATTTAGTGGGCTTGTCCGTGCTGATCGCGGCCATTGCCTACTGGCCGCGGGTTTTCAGCCAGCAGTTCGTGCTGGCTATTCGCACCGCCGAACATTTATTGCATCTGGCGAGATGAGGGAGAAACTCGCAGCGCAAAGCTAAACCATGGCCGATGAGAGCAAGACAGAAAGAGCATCGCCGCGGCGCCGGCAGAAGGCGCGCGAGCAGGGACAAGTCGCCCGCAGCCGCGACCTTACCGCCGGCCTCGCGGCGATGACTGCAATCGTGTTCTGCGGCTGGCAGATGCCGGCTTTCGCCGGGCAATGGCGCGGCCTGCTGCGTCAGGAGCTCGAACAGGCGGCGACGCGTCCCGAGCAGCTGATTCCAGTGTGGCGGAATGCGATCTGGCTGTTTCGCGGGATCGCGCTGGCCGCAGGGATGAGTTGGGTCGTAGGCACAGCGGGCGGTCTCGCGCAGGGCGGGATCGTGTTTGCTCCGTCGGCGCTCGCGCCTAACTGGAGCCGTCTCGATCCGGCAAGCCACATCTCGCAGCTATTTTCGCTGGGCGCGCTGAGCCGCCTGTTGAAGTCTCTGTTGCCCACGGTCGTGGTGGTGTATTTCGCGGTGGCCATCCTGGTGCGGGATTGGGGGCACTTCCCCGCATTGCTTCACGGCAGCCGCACGGCGCTGACGGCCTTTACCACTTCGCGAATGTACGAGGTGGCGTGGAAGGGCTCGCTGGTGCTGCTGTTCTGGTCGGCTGCGGATTACTTCCTCGAGCGCCAGCGCCACGAAAACGAATTGAAGATGAGCAAACAGGAGCAGAAAGACGAGTTCAAGGACACGGAAGGCAATCCCGTGATCAAGCAGCGCATCCGCCGCCTGCAGCGCCAGTCGCGGCGCCGCCAGATGCTCAAGGACGTGGAGCGCGCGGCGGTGGTGATCACCAACCCTACGGAATTTGCCATCGCGCTCGAATACAGCATGGACATGGACGCACCGGTCGTGGTCGCCAAGGGACGCAACCTGCTGGCCGCGCAGATCAAAGAGATCGCCCGCTGGAACGGCATTCCCATGATCGAGAATCCGCCGCTGGCGCATGCCTTGTACCGCGTGGTGGAAGTGGGGCAGGCGATTCCCGCGAAACTTTACACCGTGGTGGCCGAGATACTGGCCGCAATCTGGCGGGTACAAAGCCGGGCTTCGCAGAGTCAAGATTCGAAAAACTAAGCCATGGCCGCAACCGCCCACATCCCGCTTCTCACCCCCGCGGTGCCGCCGCAGAAGAAGGATAGCGCCGCGGAATGGATCATGCCGGTCGCGGCCGTGGCCCTGGTTTTCGTCATGCTGGTGCCGCTGCCGAGCGTGCTGCTCGATGTGCTGCTGGCGACCAGCATGACGGTTAGCGTGCTAGTGCTGCTCTCCGCCATTCAGATTCTGCGTCCATCGCAGTTTTCCGTCTTCCCCAGTTTGCTGCTGCTGCTGACCCTGTTTCGCCTGTCGCTGAACCTGGCCTCCAGCCGCCGCATTCTTCTGCACGGCAACGAGGGCGCGGGCGCGGCTGGACACGTCATCGAAGCCTTTGGCCAATTCGTGGTAGGCGGAAACTATGTCGTAGGCTTCGTGCTGTTCGTAGCCTTGATCGCGATTCAGTATCTGGTGGTGGCGCACGGCGCGGTGCGCACCGCGGAAGTGACGGCGCGTTTTACCCTCGACGCCATGCCCGGCAAGCAAATGGCGATCGACGCCGACCTGAATGCCGGGTTGATCAACGAAGCGCAGGCCCGCGCCCGCCGCGAGCAGATTGCGCACGATGCGGAGTTCTACGGCGCGATGGACGGCGCGGCGCGCTTCAACCAGCGCGATTCGATTGCGACGATTCTGATTACCGCGATCAACATCATTGCGGGATTTCTCATCGGCGTCTTCCAGCTGGACATTCCCTTCCGCGAGGCGCTGAAGACTTACACCGTGCTTACCGTTGGCGACGGCCTGGTTACCATGATTCCGTCGCTGCTGGTTTCGATGGCGGGCGGCATCGTCGTAACTCGCGCGTCCTCGATGCCACGCTGTCGCTCGACGTGGGGCGGCAAGTGCTGTCGCGGCGGCGGCCGCTGATCATTGCGGCGGGAGTGATGCTGTCGCTGGCGGCGATTCCGGGGCTGCCGAAGTTCTCTTTTTTCCTGCTGGCGGCGGGCACCGGATTTCTGGCCTGGCGCGCTCCAAAGTCGCTCGACGAACCTGGAGCCGCAACCGCTGCTGCAGCTGGCACAGCGGAGAAAAAACCTGCAAAAGATTCGGTCGAAGACATGCTGAAGCTCGACGAGCTCAGCCTCGAAGTCGGTTACGGGCTGGTGCCGCTGGTCGACGAAAATCAGGGCGGGCAGCTGCTGGCGCGGGTGAAAGCTCTGCGGCAGAATCTGGCACAGCATTTGGGCTTCATCGTTCCTCCGGTGCACATCACCGACAATGTGCGCCTCAAGCCGAAGGAGTACACCATCGCATTGCGCGGCGTGGAAATCGCGCGCTGGGAGATGCATCAGGACAACCTGCTGGCCATCAGCTCGGAGGGTTCGCCGCGGCCGCTCGCGGGAATTCCGACAAAAGAGCCGGCGTTTGGCGTTGCGGCGGTGTGGATTCCGCCCGCGATGCAGAACCAGGCGCTGGCCTCTGGTTATGCCGTGGTCGACCAGACCTCGGTGATGGCGACGCACCTTGCGGAAGTGGTGAAGCAGCACGCCTACGAACTGCTGACGCGGCAGGAGAGCAAACGCCTGCTCGACCGCCTCGCCGAAAGCCATCCCAAGCTGGTCGAGGAACTGGTTCCGAAAATTCTGAGCCTCGGCGAAGTACAGAAAACCTTGCAACAGCTCTTGCGCGAGCAGGTCTCGATCCGCGATCTGTCGACCATCCTCGAGACCCTGCTCGACATCGCGCCCGCAAACAAGAGCGCAATCATGCTGGTCGAGGCGGCACGCCAGGCATTGTCGCGGCGCTGGTGCAGCCGCTGCTGGCGGAAAACGGAGGCCTGTGCGTGGTCACACTCGACCGCGCGCTCGAAGACGAGTTGGGACGCGCCTTCTCCGGGCAGGTGACGGCGGGGAGCGCGAGCCTGCAGCCTCCATTTGCCCGCCGCATTGTGGATGGACTGCGCCGCCTTGCCGGCGAGCAGGTTGCGGTGGCAACTCCGGTGGTGCTGTGCGCGACCCCCGCGCGCTACCACCTGAAGCGCTTGCTCGAACCCTTCCTGCCAAAGGTGGTGGTGCTGTCTCCGCTGGAGGTTCCGCCGGTGATTCAGGTGCAGTCGCTCGGAGTCTTGCACTGATCGGGAAACGGACGATGGAAAAAGAAATGGAACAAGAAACGGAAAAAGAGACGGAAAAAGAGACGGACCAAGAAAAAGGAAGCGGAGCCATGAGCAAGAATACGGCGCAAGCCTACACCACCTGGCAGGACAAAGAAGAGCGCGACCGCATCCTGCTGGAACAGTTGCCGCAGGTGCGCTACCTGGCGCGGCGCATTCACGAGCGGCTGCCGCGGCATGTTCCGCTGGAAGATCTGGTGCATGCCGGAGTGATCGGCCTGATGGATGCGCTGAACAAGTTCGACCGGTCGAAGCACGTGCAGTTTGGCTCCTATGCGAAGTTCCGCATCCGGGGCGCGATCCTCGACAGCCTGCGGGAAATGGATTGGGGGCCGCGCGAGTTGCGGCGCAAGGCACGCAGCGTGGAAGAGGCGCAGCGCAAGCTAAGCATGGCTCTGAGCCGTGCTCCCACGGAAGTTGAAATCGCTGCCGAGATGCATTTGGAGTTGCGCGAGTTTCAGCAGCTTCTCACCGAACTCGACGGCCTCGAAGTGGGCAGCCTTCACCTGGAGTCTCCGTGGGACGACAAAGAGGAGGATCTGTGCGACTATCTGCCCAACGCTCCCGAGGACACTCCGTTTTTCCGCTGCATGCGCTCCGAGATGAAAGAGCTGCTGACTCGCGCCGTGGCGGAGTTGCCGGAGAAACAACAGCAGGTGCTGTCGCTTTACTACTTTGAAGAACTCACCATGAAGGAAGTGGGAGTGGTGCTCGGCATCGGAGAATCGCGGGTGTCGCAGATCCATTCTCTCGCCGTGGTGCGGCTGCGGGCGCGGCTCGAAGATCTCATGGGAGCCAAGCCGGAGTCACGGGCGGCGGCGAGCGGCGGGCATTAAAGGTGCGCTGCGAATCCGGCGTAGGCGCAAAAGGCCGAGAAAGGAAGGAAGCGTGCAAAACGAACTTAACCAGGAACAGATCGATGCCATGGTACGGGCGGCACGCAGCGGCGGCGCCGACGCGGGCAAAGCCAAGGAACCCAAAGTCGAGCCCTGGGATGTGCGCCGGGCGGGCCAGATCCGGCGCGAGCAACTGCAAGCCATCACCGCGCTGCACGAAGGCTTTGCCCGCAGCCTGACCCACTCCCTTGGCGCGTACTTGCGAGTGGTGTTCGCCGCGACCCTGGTTTCCGCCGAGCACCTGACCTACCGCGAATTTCTGGAGCGGGTTCCGGAGACCACCTATCTGGCATCCTGCAGGCTCGAACCAATGGGCGTAATTGGCGCGCTGCAATTGGACCTGAAAGTTGCTTTGCCGATTGTCGATCTGCTGCTGGGCGGTGAAGGTAAAGCTTTCGCAGTCACCCGCGAGCCCACCGAAATCGAAGAGCAAATTGTCGAAAGCGTGGCCCGCATCGTGTGCCGCGACCTGGGCGCGGCCTGGCAGGCAGTGAATCTTCAGGTGGACTTCGAGAAGCGGGTAGGACTGGCGGATGCACAGCGCCTGATGCCGTTGGGCGAGAAGACTCTGTCGCTGAGTTTTGAGATCACCATGCTTGAGGTGCGGGGAGGATTGAATCTGGCGGTTCCGGTATCGGTTTCCCACGCCCTGCTGCGCAAGATCTCCGCGGAATCGAGCGAACACCTGCCGCGCCACCGCGGCCGCTGGCGGGAGCGGGTCAAGCGCTGCGTGCTGGATTGTCCTTTTCCCATGGAGTTAGGCGTCGACGGCTTGACTGCGACCGTGGGCGAATTGACCGAGCTGGTTCCGGGATATCTGCTTCCACTGCAGCGCGCCGTGAGCAAACCGGCATCGGTCTTGGTCGCAGGGGTTGAGATGTTTACCGCAGCACCCTCGCGTTGCGGCCCCACCCGCGCCGCGCAGGTGCTTCGGCCGGTCGCGACGGAGGAGACGGCCTCGGATGCGGACGAGATGAAGCTACAGGGTGGGACGAAACCATGACGGAAGCCGCCGCTCCTGCCCTCGAACCCGCGCCTGCGGAATACATCCAGGTGTGGTCGGAAAGCTTTTCCCAGGTGGTAGGGGAAATCAAAGGCTCGGCGGTTCCGAGCGCGGTCAACCCGTCTGCCCCCGCCGACCTTCCGCCGGCAGCGGATAGCGATTTGTGGGCGGTGGTTACATCCACCGGCGGCTTGCGCGGGGAGATGAGCTTGCGTCTGGCGCCACCTACCGTGCTTCGCCTGGCTCAGGCCTTGATGAGCGAGCCGGACGCGCCCGAAGTGGAGCTGACGGCTGATCATCGCGAGGCGGCGGTCGAACTGCTGCGCCAGGTTGCCGGAGTGGTTGCGACCAGCGCAAAGGCGCGCTGGGAAGAAATTCAACTGCGCGTGGAACTTGCTCCTGCCGCTCCCTCATGGCAGCCGGCGACATCGTTTTGGCTCCATGCGGGAGAAGAAGGTCCAGCCGGGATGATGCTGGAGTTTGGCCTGAGTGCCGCTCTGGTCGCAGAGTTGCGGGAAAAAGCGGAAGCGGTCAAGGCGGAAGCTGCCAAGGCCGCGGCTGCTCCTTCTGCACCATCCGCTGCGCCATCCTCTCCATCGATTCCAGCGTCCGATTCCGCTCCAGGAGCCGGCACCGGCGCTTTGGATATGTTGATGGATGTTCAGTTGGGCCTGACCCTGCGCTTCGGATCGAGACAAATGCTGCTGCGGGAGGTGCTCGATCTCAACCCCGGCGCGGTGATTGAACTCGACCGCAAAGTGGCGGAGCCGGTCGACCTGTTGCTCGATGGCAAGTTGGTGGCGCGCGGAGAAGTGGTCGTGATCAATGGAGACTACGGTCTGCGGGTGACGGATGTAAGTCCGCTGGGACTCGGCAGGACTCCATCATGAGTTCGCTTTTCAGGCTCATCGCGTCGTGGAGCGCGGCTGGCGGTGCTCTATGGGAAAAACTTGCACCCCGATGCGCCTACACCGCCTGTATTCACACTCATAGCCGTTGGAACCGCATGCGCCGCCGGAAGCGGGGAACGCGTATGCGGGGAAGCTGGTATTGCCGGTCGGAATGTTTAGAGCACGTTCTCGTAGAAATTCTGCGGCGAGAACATAGCGTTCCACGCCTGGAACTGGTGCAGTCGCATCGGGTTCCTTTGGGATTGCTGCTTCTGTCGCGGCAGCAAGTCACGGCTGGGCAACTGAAGACCACGCTAGAAGCGCAGCGTGCCGCCGGGCGTGGAAAAACCGGCGAGTGGTTGCAGCAACTGGGCTTCGTCACCGAGCCGCAAGTGACGGCTGCTTTGGCCCGCCAGTGGTCATGTCCCGTGTTGCGAACCGGAGTGGAGACACTGGGCGCGGCCCGCTTTACCGGGATCCCACTGTTATTGCTCGAAGCGTTCCAGATGATTCCCGTGGAGTTTGTGAAATCTACATCGACGCTTCTCATTGCTTTCAGCGACGGGATCGATTACACGATGCTTTACGCAGTGGAGCAGATGCTGGGGTGTCATACCCAGCCTTGCGTCGTATCTCCGGCCGCGCTGCAAAAGGGTTTGCAGGCGCTGGCCCAACGCCACACGGCGAGCGATGTGGTCTTTGACGGAGTGCAAAATGGCGTGGAGTGCGGGCGCATCATCGGCAACTACACCGCGAACTTTCGGGCCGAGGAGGTCCGGCTGGCACGATGTGGAGACCACCTGTGGGTGCGTCTGGAGCGCTTCCGGCAAGACGCGGTCAATCTGACCCTGCGCGCTCCTGCGCACATAACTGCCAAGGCGCCGCTTCGTCCCTTCGAAGCCGCGGCGGCCGCAGTCTAAAGTCCCTGCCAGTCTTGCCGATAATCCCTGAGGACGAGTCGATTTTCTGGGAAATCATGACGCCGCACAACACCGATGTGGCAGTGCAGGAAACTACCGAGAACTGGATCGCGTTGCTAGAACTGGCCTCGCGCGAAGTCTTCGATCTGATGCTGGGAAGCCAGCTTGAGATGGCGCCTCAGCCGTTGAGCGATACGAGACTCGATGTCACCACGATGGTGGGGCTGGCCGGGAAGATGTGTGGCCTTGTGACCATCCAATGCGCCACTTCGTCGGCAATTCGCATGGCGTCGAAGATGCTTGGCACGGAAGTTGAAAAATCCGGGATTGAGACCTGGGATGCGCTGGGCGAAGTCTGCAACATGGTTGCGGGAAATTTCAAAATAAAAATTCCCGGCATGGGTGACAATTGCCTGCTTTCCGTACCGACGGTGATCAAGGGAGGAAATTATAAATTCCACTCCTCAGCGAACGCGCGCCGGATGCAAACCGGTTTTTTGTTTGAGGGAGCGTTGTTGCTGGCTGCGCTTGAGATTAAAGGTTTGTCGTAAATTCCGGTCCTCAAAGTGAGTACGCGCGGAAATCCGGAAGATTTTGCCGGGAGGCATCTTTCTACCCGGCAAGATCTGCTCTCGGCCCGCCATCCCTTAAGAATTTTCTTCGAACGCCATTCTTGTCAGGCTTTCATTCCTTACAGATAACTTTTCCCACCGCCCTCCAGATGGAGCGCTGCGTGCTCTTCGATGTTGGACGGAGCAAACCCACATGGACAGCGGATACTATGCAGCCACTGCCGGCCTTGCCGCGCAGAGTCAAGCCCTGGAGTTGGTCGCTCACAATATCGCCAACCTGTCGACGACTGGCTATCGCGGACAACAGTCAACGTTTCGTTCTCTGCTGACGGGAAGTACGGGATGGGTGAGCGCCAGCGCGCTCAATTCTGCGGTCAACAATTTTGGCGTTCTCAGCGGCAGCCGCCTGGATATGACTCCTGGCAATCTGGTCGCGACCGGAAACCCGCTCGATGTCGGCATTGGCGGCGGCGGATTTCTGGAAGTACAGCAAGGGCAAGAAACGTTATACACGCGCGCCGGGGAGATGCACCTTACGACCGAACGATTGCTGGTTACGAGCAAGGGCAATCCCGTGCTCGGAGAACTCGGTCCAGTGACCTTGCCGAGCGGAAGTGTAGCAATCAGTTCGGATGGCACGATTTCGGTTGAAGGCGCAGTGGTCGACAAGCTGCGACTGGCGGAATTTTCGCCTGCGACGAATCTGACAGCGCTCGGCGATGCCACCTACAGCGCTCCCCCAAACTCCGCGCTGATTGCGACAACTTCGTCGGTGCATCAGGGCGCGCTTGAAGCCTCGAACGTGAGTCCGACCGAGGGCGTGGTCCAGTTGATCATGGTGCAGCGCAATAACGACATGCTGGCGCGGGCTCTCACCGCGATTGACGGGTCGCTGAACCAAATTGCAGTACAGGATTTGCCGAAGGTCTAGCCTGCAGAACTTTTCTTTTCCGGAGAAGAAACTCATGATTCGCGCCCTGTACACCGCCGCCAGCGGCATGACCGCTCAGGAACTTAACCTGGATAACATTGCGAACAATCTTTCGAACTCAAGCACGGCCGGCTTTCGCAGCCGTCGACTGCAGTTTGAAGATCTTATTTATCAGAACCTGATCATGCCGGGAGCGGCAGCGACGCAGCAAACCACGCTGGTTGCGGGACTTCAGGTTGGTTTAGGAACTCGCTCTGCCGCCTCGGAAGTGCTCCAACTGCAAGGCGACTTCAGCCAGACTGGAAATCCTTTGGACTTGACCATTCAAGGACAGGGCTTTTTCCAGGTTCTTCTGCCGAGTGGCGAGACCGCCTACACGCGGTCGGGCAGCTTTCATACAGACGGGTCGGGCAATCTGGTGGATCAGGACGGCGATCCGGTGCAGCCTGGGATTGCAATTCCTACAGGCGCGACTTCGATCACGGTGGGCTCCGATGGCACG
The DNA here is from genome assembly GCA_963771965.1 of uncultured Acidobacteriaceae bacterium. Lineage (GTDB taxonomy): Bacteria > Acidobacteriota > Terriglobia > Terriglobales > Acidobacteriaceae > Sulfotelmatobacter. The sequence goes on along the minus strand of CAVYVM010000008.1, from coordinate 538,572 downwards.
GTCAGCGTGACATTGGCGGGACAGACTGCGGCCCAGCAGGTGGGATCGTTGCAGTTGGCGCTGTTCAACAATCCCGGAGGCCTGAACAGCGTTGGCGGCAACCTGCTGTTACAGACCACGGCCTCGGGATCACCCATCGTCGGCACCCCGGGCGGCAGTGAAGGCTTGGGCAGCATTGTGCAGGGCATGCTCGAACAATCGAACGTCAGCGTGGTCACGGAATTCGTGAACATGATCGTCGCCCAGCGGTCTTATGAAGCCAGTTCGCGAGTAGTGAATGCGGCGGATCAGATGCTGCAGACCATCAACAATCTTGGCCGATAGCGGCGGGGTGCGGGTTCCCATGAAGTGGATTGGCATGAAATGGATTGGCATGGCGCTGATGAGTGGTGTGTTGCTTGCAACGATGCCGCAATGCGCCGCGCAAGCGGCATGTGGCGGAGTGTCGGTTCGCGCGAGCGTCGATGCGGCTCGCGAAGACTTGACGTTGGCCGACTTTTTGTCAAGTGAAGCTTGTCCGCACATACGCCAGGCGGCGGCACAAGTGAGCATGGGAAAAGCTCCGCGGGCCGGAGCCGTGCGCGTAGTTGAGGGCCAGCAGATGCGTGCGCTGCTCGCGGGGCTGGTGGGCGACAACGCAAACAACACTGCCAGCATGCAAATTCCGGATCACATTCCCGATCGCATTATGGTGCGGCGTGCGGGGGCGACGAAGTCCTGCGTCGAGATCGCGGATTTCCTCGCGGGAGCTGCGCCCTCGCAGGACGACCGGCTGTCTTCGCACTTATGGCGAAACAATCTGGAGTGTCGCGCGATCCAGGGAATCGCGGAAGACGCGGAACTCGAACTGATCAAGAACGATTGGGACGCGGGATTGCGACGCTGGGAGTTTCTGCTGCACTGCGTCCGCCCGGAGGATTGTGTGCCGTTCATGGTTTCGGCACGCGATCCGGAAACGCAGCGAGGAAATTCGCCGCATGCAGCGTCCTCCGCCGAATCTTCTACGAGGGTTCAAAGCGCGGCCGGTTTTGCTTTGCTGGTACGGCCGGGCGAGACCGCGATGCTCACCTGGGATCAAGCCGGGATCCGAGTTACCCTGCCCGTCACCTGCTTGGATGCAGGCGGTTTAGGCCAGTACGTGCGGGTGCGGTTGAAGAGCACGCCGCAGATCTTGCGCGCTGAGGTCGTTGGGAACGGGGCAGTGCAGGTGAAGCTATGAGTGCGGTTCAGGAATGCATTTGCCTGCGAAAAAATGTCAGTCCGACGATCACGAAAAGAAAAAATCTGCGCAGAAAAACCGGCGTGGTATTTCCGTTGGCTGTGACGGTGCTGATGTTAGTAGCGCTTGCGCCCGGCGTAGAAGCCAGTCCGAAAAAGAAGACTGCGTCTCCCAAGAAAGATTCGCTGGCCGATTATCTGCAGAAGGTTTCGGGGCCAGTGCAGCCAAACATAAGCACCAATACGCTTGGCAGCTTGTGGACGGACAATGGCCGGCTCGCGAATCTAGTGACCGATTACAAGGCATCGCGCGTAGGCGATCTGGTGACCATCAGCGTGTCGCAGAATCTTTCGTCCACGAATACCGGCAATGTCGCCACGAATCGCACGTTTTCGGCGAGCTCGGGAATTACCGCTCTGGGCGGGCACATCAAGACAAGCGGTGTTGCCAGCCTGTTTTCGCCGACGTCGACGCAGGCTCTGACGGGCAAAGCGCAAGCCACCTCGACCACCGCCTTGAGCACAACGCTGACTGGACGCGTGGTTGCGGTGTTGCCCTCGGGCACTCTCGTGGTCGAGGCTGAGCGCCAGATCGTGATGAACGATCAGCGCGAGATCGTGATCCTGCGCGGCATGGTGCGCACCGGCGACCTCAATGCCACGAATACCGTCGCATCGAATCAGGTGGGCAATCTCGAAGTCGAGGTCAAAGGCAAAGGCATTATCAGCGATGGCGTGCGTTCGCCGAATCCGGTCATGAAATGGATTTTGAGAATCGTGGGTTTCTGAAAGTCGGTGAGCTTCTTGAAAATCGGGTTAACAAGAATCGTGGGTTCAGAGAGAGGCATAAACCGGTTCCATCGCCCGGCTCGATTTGCCATGCGATTCACGCGAATGTGCGTGCCGGCGCTGATTGCATTCGCGATCGCGTTGGCTGCTGGCCCCACCGGTGAATGCCAGGACCTGCAGAATCTAGATCACAAAATCCTGGACAACCGAAGCGTCGATCAGAAGCAAGACCCGCAAAAGAAGGATCAACCAAAACTAGACCTGCCAGAACAAGCTCAGCAAAAACCAAACCACGACCACAAGGTGTTGATCCGCGACGTGGCCAGCGTCGAGGGCATCCGCTACAACTCGCTCATCGGTTACGGACTGGTTGTGGGATTGAAGGGCACGGGCGACAAACAACAGACGTACTTCACAATTCAGACGCTGGCCAGCATCCTGCAGCGCATGGGAGTCGAGATTCCTCCGTCGGTAGTGCAATCGACGGTGCAGGTCAAAAACGTTGCGGCTGTATTCGTGACTGCGAATCTGCCGCCGTTCTCGCGGCCGGGCATGCCGCTCGACGTGCTGGTTTCTTCCGCGGGAGACGCGCGGAGTCTCGAAGGCGGACTGCTGTTGTTGACCCCCCTGTATGCGGCCGATGGGCAGGTGTACGCCGCCGCGCAAGGGCCGCTGGTGGTGGGCGGATATTCGGTGGGATCGGCGGCCAACTCGAAGCAGGTGAATCATCCCACGGTCGGCCGCATTCCCAGCGGAGGATTGGTCGAACGCGATAGCTCGCTTGATCTCACCAAACTCCCGCGACTTTCGCTGCTGCTGAATGAAGCAAACTTCTCGACAGCCGAGGAGGTTGCGGGAGTCATCAACGCCGAACTCGCGAGTCCGGCGGCGGCGGTGATCGACAGCCGGCGGGTGGAGATTCAAACTCCCGCTGCGAAGGTGGGCGATCTTCCAGCCCTGCTGGCTCGAATCGAGAACCTTGAAGTGCGGGTTCGCCGCAAAGCCAAGGTGGTGGTCAACGAACGGACCGGCACGGTGGTGATGGGCAAGGACGTACACCTCGGAGCGGTGTCGATTCTTCACGGGACTTTCTCGATCGAAGTCACTACAACCTATGGAGCGTCACAGCCGAATGCGTTGGGCGCTGGAATAACCGAGGTGTTGCCGGAGACAAAGATTAAGGCAACCGAAACTCCGGCGCGCAACGTGGAATTGAACGAAGGGGCAAGCGTGGAAGAATTGGTAACGCGGCTGCAGGCTATCGGAGCGACGGCGCGCGACGTGGTTTCGATTCTGCAGGCCATCAAGGCTGCGGGCGCGCTCGAAGCCGATTTGGAGGTAATCTGATGAGCTCGATTTCCGGTTTTTCTTCTTCTGGTTTTACTTCTTCTGGTTTTACTTCGGCGGCTTCCGGGCTGTCTCCCGGAAATGTTTCCGGGGCGAGCATGCTGCCTCTGGCGAACGCGCCTTTGGGCAAGGGTCAAAAGGCGGCCCGGGAGTTTGAAGCGCAGCTAATTGGCACGGTGCTGCAGTCGATGGAAAAGACCTTCGCGTCGGTGCCCGGGCAGGAAGCTATGGCGGGCGAAGATAACTACAACTACATGGGTACGCAAGCTTTGGCGTCGACCATCGTGGCCGGAGGCGGATTTGGGATCGCACGCATGATCGCGCAATATTTCGAACGCACCAAAGACGCAGACGGAAACCAAGCCGCGCCTGCGCGTAACCCTGGAGTGGTGCCCTAAAGTTTATGTAACTTCTGCCGATAGAACAACATAAGGCCGCAGTACAGGCAACTGGTAAGGCTGAGCTGAGGTTGAATTAAAGTTTTTTAACCATCCGCCGATAGTTCAATTGCAAGAGCAATTTTCGGGGGAGGAAACAACTATGAGAATTGATGGAAATGCGGGAGCACAAGCGCTTCCGGAAGGCAGTCGAAGCAACAGTGCGGTACCGGCAAGTGGCGATACGCGCCCTGCCGCAACCAGCGCGCCCGGCGAAGACCAAGCGCAGCTCTCAGGGGCTCACGTACAAGTGCAGGCTCTGACGGCCCAGGCTTTGCAGCTTCCGGAAATTCGCCAGGAAAAGGTGAACGCGCTGCGGCAGGTGGTCCAGAGCGGCAACTATCAACCAGACGCTGGACAAACGGCCGATGCGCTTTTCATGCACCTGCTGGTCGAACCGGCGGCGTAGACCGGATCGGGCTGAGACAACATTAATTCTGGAGGCGGGCCCATGGCGCCAGAAAGAATTGAATTGACCTCCGGTCTCGGAGTCGAGGGATTAGCGCCGGTGGCAACGGCGCAGGCAGTGCAAGGGCAAAATGCGGCCGCGAGCGGAGATGGGAAAGAAACAGAGCGCCTGGATCGCCGCCCGATCCGGCTTGCCATGAAAGCGCCTGACGACGAGGCCCCTGGCGAGATCCTTGAGTTGAGCGGCGACTCCCTAGCGGATCAAGTTCCGGAACACGAGCGTGAGCGACGACAGTATCCTCCGGAGCCAGATCAAAATCAGGATGGCGGCCTGGGATCACATCGTATTGACAGTCTCGCTTGAACAGATTTGTCGAAGAGTTCCCGAAGAGGCTTGCGCGAAGCGAAGAGCCTGCTCGAAACCACGATGCCAACTGATTCCATCGCCCGACGCCAGTTCTCTTTGAACAGCAGTTCCGTGGAAAGCACTTCCCTCACGATGGAGCGATTCACGCCCGAGCGTTTGAAGTTGTTGCAAGATTTGGAGGCAAGCCTGAATGGCAGCCGCCGCGCGCTGCTCGCGCTTGATCTAGCCGCAATCGAACAGGGAACGCGGGAACAGGTTGGACTGGTTCTAGAAATGCAGAGGCTTTGCGAACGAACGTTGCGGAGCGAGACAGCGCCCCAGCAGGAGATCGCAGAAGAGATTCGACGTTCGGAAGAGGCTGTTCTTCAGGCGGCGCGGGTACAGGCTGCGTTACTGGCGCGGGCGCAAAGAAAGCTGCGCATTCTGGCAAATATGCTGGCCGGACCGAGTCTCAACTACCGATGTTTGTTTGTGAAACCGAACGCGCCGGCGACTGTGGTTTACGACACGCAAGGTGGGGTCTAATCATGTCGAGCCTGAATGCCAGCCTGGCAACCGCGCTCAGCGGATTGATGGCCGATCAGGGCGCGATGGCGACCACAACCAACAATGTGGCCAACGTCAACACGCCCGGCTACTCGCGTGAGGAGGCTGTGCTGGTGGCGAGCGATCCAGTAGTGCTGCAACCGCTCACCTTCGGCACGGGAGTGACGCTACAGAGTGTGGAGAGCATCCGCGACCCGATCCTCGAATCGCAAATCCAGCAACAGAACCAGGGTCAGGGACAATTCAGCGCGCTGACTTCGGCGCTGCAGCAGACTCAGGTAAACTTCACCACCAGCACCAACGACATCGGAACGCAGATCACCAATTTTTTCGACAGCATCAATCAACTCTCAACCAACCCCAGCGATTTATCGCTGCGCCAGGCCGTTCTGACTGCGGCGGGCAATCTCGCCACCGGCTTCAACAACACCGCCAACAACCTGACCCAGCAACAGCAGAATCTGGACCTGAACGTGGTGCAGACGGTGGGGCAGATCAACCAGCTTTCGCAGCAGATTGCGCAACTCAATGGGCAGATCAGCAACCTCGAAAATGTCGGCGAGAGTGCGGGAACCTTTATTGACCAGCGCACGCAGGCCATTGACCAGCTTTCGAGCCTGGTGGACGTTTCGGAGATTCCGAGCGACAACTCGATCACGCTGACCACGGGGAACGGGGCGCCGCTGGTGGTTGGCCAGCAGAGCTTTCAACTGCAGGCTCAGGCGATCGCCTCGGGCCTGCATGACGTTTATTCGCAGGCGGGAGCCGACATCACCAGCCAGATTACATCCGGCCAGTTAGGCGGAACGCTGCAGGCTCGCGACCAGGAAATCCCGGCGATTAAGACGCAGCTCGATACCCTGGCCTCGGGATTGGCAACAGCGGTCAATACCGTGCAAACGGGCGGATTCGATCTCCACGGCGTGGCCGGCACCAACCTTTTCAATCCACCGCCGGTCAACGGAGTGGGTGCGGCAGCCAGCTTGTCCGTTGCCATCACCGATCCATCCCTGATCGCAGCCAGCTCGGACGGCAGTGTGGGAAGCAATGGGAATGCCGAAGCCATGTATGCGCTGGGCAATCAGGGGATCGTCGCCGGCCAGAGTCCGACGAATTATTATTCCAGCATCGTCTTCAACGTGGGCACCGATGCGTCCAACGCTTCCGCGGAACAGACCGCTTCCGGTCTGGTATTGCAGCAATTGAACGACCAGCGCTCTGCGATCTCGGGAGTGAATCTCGACGAAGAGGCGGCCAACATGGTGCAGTTTCAGGACGCTTATGCCGCATCGGCGCAGGTCGTGACCACCATCAATGACATGATGAACGCCGTCATCCAAATGAGCACCTTAACTGGATAATGCTATGCGCGTAAACCCCAATCCGTATCCTGATTTGCTCGCTGCCGTGGCTCAGACTCAACAGGAGATCAATACTGACGAGCAACAGATCTCGACCGGGTCGAGCGTCAATGTTCCATCCGATAACCCCGCCGCAGCCGCTATCCTGGTGCAGAACGCGGATCAAACCTCCAAGGACGATCAATTCCAGCGCAGTAGCGGAAGTGTACAAAGCGAAATACAGAATGCGGATTCCACGCTGAGTTCAGTGATCACTTCACTGCAGCAGGCGATCAGCCTGGGCGTGGAGGGGGCCAATGGCACTCTCAACGCCTCCGATCAAAGCGCGCTGGCCACGCAAATACGCGGCATCCAGAGCCAACTGGTAAGTCTGGCCAATTTAAGCTATCAAGGCAACTACGTCTTCTCCGGAACTGCCACTCAAACCGCTCCCTACTCGCTTACTCCCAGTTCTCCTTCCGGAGTCACGTACGCCGGCAATACCGGCGTCAACAGCGTTACTTTGGGCGACAACTTCACGCTGCAAACCAATCTGCCGGGATCGCAGTTATTTTCCGCGCCTGGGGCCGACATGTTTCAGGGCATTCAGGATTTGATTAACGGTCTGGAGAGCGGCCAAGGCATAGCCGCCGCCGTCGTCGAAGTCAGCAACGCTTCAGCTTCGATCGATACCCAGCGAGTATTTTACGGGAACGCGCTGAGCCAGATCACCGCGCAGCAGACCTATCTCAGCGGCGAAACCGTGCAACTGGCGCAGCAAGAAAATACGGTCGCGGGCGCGGACCTGCCCAACGTAATCAGCAATCTCACCACGGCAGAGACCTCGCTTCAGGCCACGCTGACGACAATCGGGCAAACCGCGCACATCAACCTGTTTTCTTATTTGAAGTAAGAATTGATTGAAAGAGAAAAACAAGGAACGAACTGCAAAGGGAATTTTATTTCTAGAGGGTGCGGCGCGAGGCGCGTGCCCATTCGGCGGCGGCTTGTACGCGGGCTCGCTGGAATTCCAGGCGCGCCCGCTCCACCAGCAGCTGACTATGAATGGCCGGCAACATTCGTTGAAGCCGTTCCACGTTCCTGCGATACTTCTGCAGTTCGTCGTCTAGTTCGGAGTCAACTCCTTGTTCCGGGATTGGTTCCGCGCGTAACCCTTCGCCGGCCTTCAACAGTTCCGCGAGTAATCCAGCCATCTGGTCCGGGGTTACTACGGCGGCTTGCTCCTGCCGGCCGATGACACAGTCCAGCCAGTCTGGAATGCGGCGGTTGGCGTCGCGCAAGGTCTGAACTCTTGAAGGCATTATGCGTTCCAATCGGCGATGGGGGTTTGCGGCTCGGAGAAGATAGGCGCAGTCTGCCCGCTCGCTCGGAATTGCGGCGCGGGCGCGGGCGTGATGCGTTCCACTTCCAGCCAGGCTTCATGAATAGTGACCAGCAAGGAAATTTGTTCTTCGAGGATTCTTGCGGATTCCTTGACATGGGCCTGAACCAACCCAGCGCGGATCAGACCATAAAACCCATTTAGGTTGGCGGCCACTTCTCCGCCTTGCTGCATATCGAGCGAGCCTTGCAGGTGGGCGATCACCGTAAGGGCGTGATTGATACCGCGAGTCCGCCCTTCAACGTCACCTCGTTCGAGAGCGGCAACGGCACGGCGAAGGTCTTCGATCGCCTGCTCATACAGACAGACCACAAGGCGTACGGGGCTTGCGCCCCGTACGGCAGATTCGCGGTAATGAGATCGTGCATCCATTTGCTATAGCCCCGAAGTAAGCGTGGGTCCACTTGAAACCAGCGCACCCGAACTGGAGGTGCCCGAGCCCAGTGAGCCGAGCGTCTGGGTTATCTCCTGCAAGAGCAGGGGATATTGCTGCAACGAAGCGTTGACCGCTTCGTATTGCGATGTGAGTTGCGTGGTCTCGAGTTGAGTCTGGGCTTGGAAATTGCCGATGGTTGTGGTCAAGTCCGCTTGTTCTGCCTGGTTTTGAGCCAGAGCGACGTTTAAGGGTCCGGTCGAAGGAGCGGTTAAGGCTGTCAGATCGGCATTGAAGTTGTTGGCGAATCCTGTGCCCGACGCGTTCTGGAAAAAATTCAGGACGGCCGAGGGATTCGCTGCCAGAATCTGCGAGAAGGTCTGACCGCCCGCGGTAAGACCGCTGGGATCGGCCGGAGTCGCGCCCAAAGTCAGCGTGCCATCGTTGTTCTCGTTAATCCCGAGGGCAGCCAGATTGACCAACCCGCTATTGCCACCGATGGCATACGCTTGGTCATTCAAGAGACTGGATTGCAGAGAGCGAAGAGAAATGTCGGATTCCAGCGGCGGCGCCGGAATTGATCCGGTAGGATCGACCACGTATTGCGTGTTGATGGTGTTGATCACGGTGTTGTAAGCGGAGATGAAGTTATTGACCGCGGCAGTGATCTGATTCGTATCTGGTCCGACAGTGAGTTGCACTGGACTTCCGGGCAGTTGGCTAGCCAGACTCAAAGTGACTCCCTGAATGGCGCCAGTGACCGTGTTGCTGGTGCTGCTGAAGGGAACGGCATCGATGGTCAGGCCAGCGTTTGTGCCGCCGACCGGCGCGTCAAAAGTCAAGGTGGTCTGGGTGTTGGCAACGATGGCGAGGGCCCCCGGAGTGCCTGAGCTCTGGCTAAACAGCGCGAGCCTGGATCCGTTGGCATCGCTGACCACGCTGGCGGTAACCCCCCAATTATGAGCGCTGCTCTGGGTATTGATGTAGTTGGACAGCGTGGTGAGCGTGTCATTGGTGCCCTGGGTGATGGCAATATCGTGAGTCGTGCCGCTGGCTCCTCCGACTTGCAGTTGAATGTCTCCGGTGGTCTGCCCGGTTGCCAAAAATGATGTTGCCGCGCCAGCGGCAATGGGGTCGGTATAAATAGTGCCAGCCGTAGCGAGGTTGTTCACTATGATCTGGTGAACACCGGGAATCGCCGAAGTGCCAGCGGTTGCGCTTAGCACTGCCGGGTTTGAGGACGTTGCCGCCTGAGCTGTGAGAGGCCCCACGGGGTTGGCCAATGCGGCGACCGCAGTCTGCAGATTGGTAAGGTTATTCTGTATCCCCTCGAGCAATCCATCCTGAGTTGCAAAGGCTGTCTGTTGCGACTGCCATACCGAGAGCTGGCCGCTCTGTGCGGAGATGATCTGTTGCACGATGGAACTTACATTAATGCCTTGCCCTGACAGGATGGTAGAGGGATTCAAACTAATGCCCATTGGCTTTTCCTCCTTCGTTTACGGCGGCTCTTTGGGCGTGGCCTCCTGGGCCAGCGCCGTAGAAATCTCGCGGGCAATGCTGAGCATTTGCTCGCTCGGCACTTGCACAATGAGGCTACCTTGCTGGTTTACGAACTGGTAAACCTCGATCCGGTCCGAAGTATCCCATTGCAATTTGACTTCATCCTGCTGGTCGGCGCGCACCACCGGAGCACTTTGGGGCTGCTCACCTTCCCCCGCCGAGGTATTTCCCAAAGGTGGAAACGTTTGCGGGGCGCCTCGCGCACCTTTCCCGGACCGATTTGAGACTCAGTCGGAGGGGGAAACGTGGCTGTGGGACCTACGCTCATAACGAGCTACCACAGATTTTGAACGCCAGGAGAAGAGTAGATCAGTAAGGGGCAGGCAGGTTCGCCTGCCCCAACCGAAACGAGCCTATTGCAACAGTTTCAATACAAGCTGCTGTTGCTGGTTGGCCTGAGCCAGAGCGGAAATGCCGGTCTGTTCCAGGATGGAAAGTTTGGTAAGGTTCGCCACTGCGGCCGGAATATCGGCTGCCGTGATGGTATTTTCCGCCGACGTCAGGTTCTGCACCTGGCTGTTAATGACGTTGCTGGCCGCGGTGAGCCGGTTGACGCTCGCGCCTAACGTGCCGCGCACGCTGGCCACGTTCGAGATGGCCTGGTTAATCAAGGTTAGCGCGGTTTGCGCGTCGGTCTGCGTGGTGAGGTCCGTAGTGGCCAGGTTCACGGCTTGCCCGCCGCTGCCGTTGGTGATGGAAGCCGTCGATAGGCCGCCAATGGTGACTCCGATCTGGCTCGATCCGATACCGGTTGAGTCACTCAGAAAAATGTCGGTGGTTGTGGAGCCGCTTATGGTTGGACTAGTAAGGACCCCTAGCGCAGTTCCGGTACTGGTGGGACCGACGGCAAGGTTGCCGTTGTTGTTGGGATCGCTGACTACTAGGTTGCCCGTCGAGTTAAGGTAAGCGCTCAGTCCGACCGGATCGGTGCTGGGGTTGTTGATGGCACTGATCAGATCGCCAATGGTATTGGTATTGCCGCCGTTGGAGGTATAGCTAAAGGTCTTGCCACCTGCGGTAAAGCTGTAGACCTTGCTCGCTCCCAATGCTGTGGCGGTAGTCAGGCCGGCGGTGCTGCCAGTGAGTTCGTTCAAGTTCGTGGTTGAGGTTCCAACTAGGTTGGGATTTGTGAAAGTTGTGGGCGCGCCCGACACCGGGGCTCCGAGCACATCGTCGGTAGTTCTGACCGTGAGGTCGGCCCGATTCAAAGGGTCGGTGATAGTGAGGACGCCGCTGACTAATGCCGCCTTCGCGCCGACAGTCGTGTCGTTGTTGATTGCGTTGATCAGATCCTGCACCGTGGAGGTCGCAGTTGCATTGGTGGCAAAGGCTCCCAACTCAGTGCCGGTACCCTGAGCTACCGCAAGATCGCCTTGATTGGTGAGGTCCTGAATTTGCAGGTTTCCGCCTTGCAGCGTGGCCTGGTAGCCAGTGTGACTGGCGTCGGTGCCCGTGACGGTAATGTTAGTCGTGGCGGCACCTGTGTTGATCGCCGTGATCAGTTCACCTACAGTAGTCGCGGCGGTCGTAGTGTAAATCGTAGTGCCGGTACCTCTGGTTGAAGTGATGACATCGCCGGAAGCCAAAGCGGTGGCGGAGGTAATGTTGCCTGCGTTGCCGGTTACGCCATTCGGATTTGCGCCACTAGTGGCAGCCGCTGTGTACGTAAAGGTGACTCCGCCGGCCGTAACCGAAGTGGTGTCGCCCAAGGTGAGTACATCGCCCAGGTTCAACGTGCCGGCTGCAGTCGGATTCACAGCCGCGTTGAGGTTGGGCGCCGTGCCACTTTGAAACACGGCCTGACCATTGTAAGTGGTCGCGGTGCCGATGCGATTGATTTCCGCCAGGATCGAGGCGTATTGCGCTTGAATGGCGGTGCGTTGCCCGTTGGAAACAGTGCCCGTGGCCGATTCCGTGGCCAGCGTGACCGCGGTATTCAACAGGTTGGTGACCTGGGCCAGCGCGCCATCGGCGAGTTGCAACTGCCCGACGCCGTTATTCGCGTTCGACACGGATTGAGTCAGCGCGCTAATATTCGCCTGCAATCCGTTCGCAATTGAGAGGCCAGCTGGATCGTCCGCTCCGCTATTGATGCGCGAACCAGAGGACAATTGCTGTAGCGTATTGCTCAAGGCGCTGGCCGTGAGTGTCAGTTGATTTTCCGCCGCGAGTGATGGGATGTTGTTCAGAATTCCGATAGGCATTGTGTTACTCCTTTGTTGAGTTGGTCCCGCCACTTTGGAACCGTCTCCTCAGCGGTGAATCTGCTGAGTTCCCGTTCCACTTCATGCTTACGGAACCCGAATCGCTTGTCTTTGTCTCCATCGGCAATCCTCGTTCCTGCTTTAGCACCGCTGCTCGTTGGTAGTATCTGTCGGGCTTAGACCCTCGGTAACGAAGTGATTGTGCGTCACAGTAATTCTCAATTGCGTATCGCCGATACATCCCCGTAGAAGCCTGTGCGTCTCCACAGAATCTGACGGGCGCGCGAAAGACAAGGGAGAAAATGATCCAGCTCACGCGTCTTAACAACCAAATCCTCACCGTCAACTCCGACCTCATTAAATTCATCGAGCAGTCCCCCGACACCCTGATCACGCTGGTCACCGGAGAGAAAATCGTAGTGCGCGAGAGTCCAAAGGAAGTTCTGGCCCGGCTCATCGAGTTTCGGCGTTTGGTTTTGCAGGGTTTGACGTTTGGCTGGGATAGCTCCGCTTCGCACACTCTGCTTCCCGGGCAAAGTTCCGATGCCGGCAAAACGGGTCCCACGAGGTGAGCATCGACAAAGCAAGCCTTGGCGGGATCGTTCTAGCTCTAGGCGGGATTCTCCTGGGCCTGGTACTCGAAGGCGGCAACCTTGGGCAGGTCCTGCAGCCGACTGCCGCAATGATCGTATTTGGGGGCACTCTCGGAGCGGTGATGCTGCAGTTCCCGTTGCCCATCATCATTCTTGCTTTCCAGCAGCTAAGTACGGTTTTCGTTAATCCCGAACGCAATCAGGAGGACATGATTCGTGAGCTGGTGAAGTTTGCGCAAAAAGCGCGGCGCGACGGCATCGTTTCGCTCGACGCCGCATTGCCGGAGATTGAAGATCCATTCCTGCAGCGGTCGTTAATGTTGGCGGTAGACGGGACAGAGCCGCAGGAGTTGCGCAAGATTATGGAGTTGGAGCTCGACAATCAGGCCGAGTACGAAGAACAGGTGCCCCAGGTGTTCGAGTCCGCGGGCGGCTTCGCTCCCACCGTAGGCATCATCGGAGCAGTGCTGGGGCTGATTCAAGTCATGCAGCATCTGGATAAGATCGACGAAGTCGGGAAAGGAATTGCGGTCGCGTTCGTGGCGACCATCTATGGCGTGGCTTCCGCGAATCTTCTTTATCTGCCGATTGCGGGAAAGATGAAGCTGCGTATTCGTGAAGAGCAAGTCATGCGGGAGATGACCCTTGAAGGTGTGGCCTCCATTCTGGAAGGCATGAACCCCCGAATGTTAGAGACCAAGCTTCTAGGCTTTTTGGTTGAATCGAACCAATCCCCTCATGAAGAAGTGGCAGAGAAATGAGCCGCCGCAAGCGCCATCGTCCGCACTCGAACCATGAACGCTGGTTGGTCTCTTACGCCGACTTCATTACTCTACTCTTCGCTTTTTTTGTAGTTCTCTACGCTTCCTCGCAAGTGGACAAACGGAAAGCCGGCCGAGTGGCCATGAGCATCCAGGTTGCATTCCAAGAGATGGGTGTCTTCCCGGCAGCTACCACGCAGACTCCGCTGAATAGCAACAAGCCAATGCCATTCAGCACCGTGCAAGCCATTGAGCAAATGAAGAACAAAACTGAAACGGGACGTACAGATTCTCCTCCCGTGGATCCGGTTGTGGCTCGCGATCAGGTCGACCTGAATACGCTACAGAGCGAACTGCAAGAGGCTTTGCACGATGAAATCTCGCTCAATCAGGTAGTGCTGCATCGCGAGACCGAGGGCCTGGTCGTGAGTTTGAAAGAATTTGGTTTCTTCAATAGCGGTTCCACAACCATCAAGCCTGAGTCATTGCCAGCCCTTGATAGGATCGCTTCGATCCTGGCCGTGCGTACCTGTCGCCTGCGCATTGAAGGACATACCGACAACCAGCCGATTCACACCCCCCAAATAGCTTCGAATTGGGAGCTCTCAACGGCTCGCGCCACGGAAGTAGTTCGTTTCCTGATCATTAATCATCGCTTCGGGCCGGAACGGCTCTCCGCCGCCGGCTATGCGGAGTATCACCCCGTCGCGAGCAATCTCACCCCTAACGGCCGCGCGCAGAATCGACGGGTAGATATTGTGATTCTGGCCGCGAAAGCCTCGGAGGTTTTCTTGACGCCTGGTGCGGACACTACGACCAAACCATCCCCATCATTGCCCTGACCGGAAGCCATTGAAGTTGCCAGACTAATCATGGGACAGGTCTGATTCGTTTCTGTCGATCGCCTGGCCACCCGTAAAGTGTGACCGCCTTCTGCCGATGGAGTTCATGGATGGCGCGTGTCCGGCGTAGCGACGCATTTGTGTGTTTGTTTGGCTTAATCCGGAAGGCGCAACCAGGCCAGCGATCTGAAAGGTACTCTCTTGACGACAGCGCCCTCGCCACAACCTGCGCTCCGTACGCAAGGCGCTCCTGAACCCGATCTGGTTTCCATTCGCGACTTGATCTACCAAGTCGCGGGAATCTTTCACCCCGATAACAAGCTCAGTCTGCTGCAAGATCGTTGCCGCCGCCGTATGACGGAGGTCAAGGCAGCGACTCTGCGGGAGTACTTCGAGTGCCTCACAATTCGTCCCATTCGGCAGGCAGAACTAACCGCTTTGTTGAACGAAATCACCATCGGAGAAACCTGCTTCTTCCGCAATCAGGCGCAACTGGATGCTTTCCGGCGAGTCGTGATTCCGAAGATTATCGAAGCGAAAGCCGATCTTCCCATTCGTCGCCTGCGCATCTGGAGCGCCGGCTGCTCCACGGGAGAAGAACCCTACACGCTCCGGATGGTGCTGCTGGAGGAGGCGGCCGACCGGCTCAAGGATTGGAATATTGAGATTATCGCCACCGATCTGAACGAGCGCTCCCTCGCGCACGCGAAACTGGCCGTCTACGGCAGTCACAGCACACGCAACCTCACGCCAAGCTACAAGGAACGGTACTTTCTTCCGTACGGCGATCAGCTTCAGGTGTGCAACCGGGTCCGCGCCAACACCAATTTCGTTCGCCTTAACCTGTCCGACGATTCACGCATGATCTTCATGAAGAGTTTGGACGCAGTGTTTTGCTGCAATGTACTCATCTACTTCGATCTGACATCGAAGAGCCGCGTAGTCCAGCATTTTTTTGCCAATCTTCTGCCTCACGGATACCTCTTTCTCGGACAGTCGGAATCGCTTTTTGGTGTCAACGATGACTTTCAGCTGGTTCACTTACCCGGAACTACGGCCTACGTGAAAGGAAACGGCGCGGAGAGGAGAACCACGCGATGAACGCACCCGCAACCAAGCAGGTTTTGTTGCAGCGCCTGGAAGGACTGCGGCAGATGCCCACCATTCCCGCCGTCCTCGTTCCTTTGCTGCATCACCTGCAGCAACCGGTCGCGCAATTCGACGTACAAGAGGTCACGGACCTGCTGTCGCAGGACAAGTCACTGGCAGCGCAGTGTCTGCAAATGGCAAACTCTCCGCTTTTCGGCCGGTGGCAGCGGGTGGAAACGCTGCGCGGCGCGGTAGTCAGTCTGGGCTTCCATCACCTTAGCGATATCGCCATGTCATGCGGGGTGCTCAACCTGCTCCCGACCGACAAGAAGAAACTCGATCCAGTGGTTTTCTGGGAGCACTCCCTGGGATGCGCGCTGGTTTGCCGCCACCTCGCCCGCAAGCTCAAGTTAAGCGATCCCGGAAATGCGTATCTCGCGGGCTTACTTCACGATCTTGGAATCATCGTCAACCTCTGGGTTCTGCCCCAGGAATTCCGCGCGGCGTTTGAGATCGCCAAAGCCGAAGGGATTCCGCTGCATGAGGGCGAGGAGCGGTCGCTTGGCTTTACTCACTGCGATAGCGGACGCATTCTGGCGGAACATTGGGACCTCGCCGCCAACCTGATTGAGGTCGTGTCCTTTCATCACTCGCCCGAGAAAGCGTCTCGGAACCCTGAGTTAGTGGCTCTGGTGCACGTCGCCGACTTGCTCTGCCGCATGGGTGGTCTGAATTACGGCTATATCGAGCAACAACAAGTGAATTTGTTCGATGACGCAGGATTTTATATCCTGGCAAAAAGCTCACCTTCGCTAAAACATTTTGACTGGGCACGGCTCACCTTCGAACTGGATTCCTACATGGACGAGGTGCACAGGGTTGTGCAGACGATTTACCGCACATGAACGGCGAATTCGAAAACTCCCAGATACGAGTACTCATTGTCGACGACAGCGCCTTCATGCGCACGGCACTTTCTCGTATGCTGACCGCCGATGCCGGACTCTGGGTCGTTGGCACCGCGAGCGGCGGCGCTGAGGGCTTGCAAAAAATGGCGAGCCTCGATCCCGACGTGGTAACTCTCGACATGCAGATGCCGGGCATGGACGGGTTGGAGACGCTACGCCGCATCATGGCGCAGTTTCCACGCCCTGTGATTATGGTGAGTTCGGCAACCGTGAAAGAAGCCGAAATCACGCTGAACGCCCTGGAGGCGGGCGCGTTCGATTATGTGCCCAAACAACTTTCTCCCTCGTCGCTGGACATTCTTCACATTCGAGAACAGCTGGTCGCCAAAATCAAAGCGGCCGCAGAATCGCGGCGTTCAAGAGATCGTCTGCCGCTTTCGCGGAAGCCTCCTCGAACGGTGGACTTGCCGGCGCGGAAACTAAACGAGCCCGCGGCGCTCGTTGCACTCGGGATTTCCACTGGCGGTCCGAATGCCTTGCAGGAGATTCTCCCTACACTTCCGGCGGACCTGCCGGTTCCGGTAGTTGTTGTGCAGCACATGCCGCCAGGTTTTACCACTCCTTTTGCCGAGAGGCTTAACAAACTCTCCGCGATTTCGATCCGCGAGGCATCACACGGTGAACTGGTTCAACCCGGCGTCGTCTATATTGCTCCGGCGGGATCACACCTGAGAGTGATCCGGCCCACTGAATCGCGAACCGTGATCTTCCTCTCGGAGAAATGCGAGGATCAACAACACATTCCTTCGGTCGATATCATGATGCAGTCGGTTGCACTTGCATTTCATTCTCAAGCCATGGGAGTCATCATGACCGGCATGGGATCGGACGGTGCGCAGGGTATGAGCGCCATTCATCGCGAAGGCGGCTTCACGCTGGGCCAGGACGAGGCGAGTTGTGCGGTTTATGGTATGCCTCGCGTATGCGCGGAGATGGGTATACTCGACCGCGTTGTGCCGTTGGGCCAAATACCAAATGAGATTCTGCACGCCGCGTGCTATCGCGAAGAGCGAGCAATTCGAACCAGCGCCAGTTAAGCCGAGGCTCTTGAATCAACTGGACACTTGTCCAACGCTTGGCGCACCCTGCGCAACAAGGTGCGACTGGAAAAGGGCTTCGCCAGGCACTCTCTGCCATGAGCTGACAAACCATCCAGAGCCAGTTGTTCCGCGTAGCCGCTCATCAACAGAATTCGCGCGTGCGGGCAAAGTCCTGCGAATTCATGGGCCAGCTGATGACCACTCGTTCCCGGCAATACGAGATCCGCAAGAAGCAAGTCGACTGGCTCTGGACATATGCGCTGTGCCTCTAATGCTTCTGCCGCACATCTGGCACTGACGAGCCGGTAGCCCGCTGACTCCAACACTTCGCCTGTTACTTTTCTTATGAACTCCTCATCTTCCACGAGGAGGATGGTTTCCGCTCCTCCTGCCTGGCCGTCTTCGGAAAAGGGCACACGGATGATCGCGTCCCCTGCTGCCACGGACGCGATGTCCGTCGCATTCTCATCGCGGTCCATCTGGGCTGCGCCGGCTTCGGTTTCGTTAGAGTTCAAATTTAATTACCTACGTCTTATCTGGGTAGGTGAGCACATGAGTAGCCATCATGCGGTTCCATGGAATTGGTTGCCGATCATACGCCTGGCGCGACGTGCTCGTCAGTTGAGCGCCCTGTGGACGATCCGGGCAAGTCGCGCCGCCGCCCGTTTTGGCATTTGCGGTGGGAATTGGTTCTGAAGCGGGAAGACGACAAGCCGACACAGAGAAGTCCTGGCCCTCGGAGCAGCTTGCACTTTTGTGCATCTACTTTGGACTGGTCAGGATCGTTTCGTTTGGATCGAGCAAAAGTTTGTGGGTTCCGAGTGGCGCAGAGACGCGAAACGACGACTCGGCGCCATCGGCAAACACCCGC
Organism: uncultured Acidobacteriaceae bacterium; assembly: GCA_963771965.1. Lineage (GTDB taxonomy): Bacteria > Acidobacteriota > Terriglobia > Terriglobales > Acidobacteriaceae > Sulfotelmatobacter. The sequence goes on along the minus strand of CAVYVM010000008.1, from coordinate 520,414 downwards.
CCCACATACACGGGAACCTTGCCCGACGTCACGGCATAGATGGGAACGGAGGTGACCAGATCTTCGGGTGCATCTTTTTGCCGTATCACGCCAGTCACAACTGTGGAGTTGGCTTTCGGAAGAAATTTAACAGATTGCAACTCCAGCCGAGGCAACGTGGTTCCGTTGATCCATCCTTCGAGAAACCAGTCCAGCGATGCTTTGCCTTCATAGCGCAAAGAGGGCGGCAGGTCTTCGGCGAAAACATCGAGCAGTTCCCGAGTGGTAACCGCTTTCCCTTCGTAACGCTGGCGAAGCTTGCGCAGCGAACGCAGGAATGGTTCCTCAGCGACGCCGCGGCCCGACTCCTTTCGCCCAGCCTCTGACGCCGTATCCTCCAACATTGAGCGAAGCATGTGGAACAGCCACGTCCCGCGACCATAACTTATCGCTTCGTATCCTCCGGGAAAGCGAGACGACAGCAACCGGCTCCCTAAAGTAACTGGGCCGGCGTCTTTCGGAAAGTTCCCATCCTTATTTTTTTGCAGAAGATCTTCCCGGTATTTTTCCATCACTTTGTGAAAGCCCGCGGGATTTTTCTCCTGTAGCATCATCAGAGCGCAATAGTTCGCCAAGCCCTCGGAGAACCACTGGTCGCGATAAGTGCTCCACAGAACCAGATCGCCCCACCATTGGTGGGCAGCCTCATGCGCCGGGACCTGTTGCACCATCAAAATTCGCGCAGGATCCATATGGAGTTCTTCGTTCTGCTGAGGAGTCATGAAGGCGTAAGAGGAAAGAAAGATCAAGCCGGGCCAACCCTGGCTCTCGCGCCCCGGCAACTGAGTCAAAACCAGCTGGCTGTAGGGAAATGGGCCGAATCGTTCCGCGAAATAACGAATCGCGCGGGCCGTGACGTCGGCAACCGCTGCTGCATTTTGTGCCGGCGAAACCGGAGGCTGAGAGAGGGTCGGCGCGACGTTCAGCGGCGAAACCGCCCGTGGCCGCAGATGCGGCGTATCGGGTGGAATTGGGGGCGGCGGAGGCCGGGGAAAATCTTTTTCCACTCCGACTGTAGCGTAAGTTTCCACCATCACATTGCCGGCCGGCGCGGCAACTCGAACATACCTGCCGAGATTGAACCCCGCCACGGGTATGGGACGTTCCGAAACCCAGCGACCCACTTGCTCGGTTCCGGCTTGCGTTTCCGCTTGTGGAGACGCAGGCGGCTTCGATATCGAGCTGGGTTTGCCGGTCGCCACCAATGTCCAACCCGCAGGATAGTGAAAGGTGAGATCGAAATCGGCCATGGCCAGACCACGATTCGGATACCAAGTTCCGCGCTCGCCAACGTAAAGCAGACCTTTGCCGGCTTCCGCCAGCACATCTCCGGCATAGACAAAGCGCAGGCTGATTTCCTGTCCCTTGCGCGCCGCTTCCGGCAGAATCACGGCCACGACGTCATTGCCGCTGCGCGCCAAACGCGTGCCTTCCACTGGCGGGTTCTGGATGAATTCCACCTCATGCCCGTTGGCCTCAACAGTTTGAATGTGCAGGAAGCGCGACAGCTCGAACACCATGCAACGCGGCCCGCCGCGCTCGACATCGAGGTGCACCTTGACCTCCGCATCAAGCTCTTTGGGCGGTTTCACAGTTGCGTCGATCACATAGTCGCGAACGGAAATAGGATCTTCTCGCGATCCGGCTTCTGGAGGCACGGTTTGCGCGATCTCTTCCCGGGCTGGCTTTTTTTTCGATTCGTTGGGGACTGGAGTCGTCGAAAATGATGTCCACGAATCGTAGTACACGGCTCCGGTCTCTGTGGTCTTCACTTGGCCGGCTTGAACTTGTTCTCCTGCCGTCGAGTCGAAAAAAATGTCGAAGGCTCCCAGCTTGTTTCCCTGCAGCCGGATGTGCAACATGCGATCCTCGGGATCGACAGCATTCGCCGCCGGAGGATTCTCGGGGACATTCGCGCCCGCGACCGGCAGCATCTTGCTGAAATCGACCAGCAACCGCATGGCGTCGGTTTGCGCCAGGTTGCGCGCCGTCATATTCCAGCGGTTTGCAAACTCCTGGGCATCATCGGGAGCTCTCAGGCCGGGCTGCAGCTCGGCGGCAGTGTTGTCGTTGAAGCGAAAGTAGGCAGAGCTGAAGCGCTCCTCGAGAATGGCCATGCCGGTGAACAGGCTCATCGATTGGCGTTCCACTTCGTTGGGAGGAGCCAGCAGCACTTCTCCGTCGCCTTCAAAAAAGGCCCCGGTGATTCTGCCCATCACGTCCTGGGTAAAGGCGATGTTTCCATCTTCCAATGTGATGTGGATCGCGGAGCGATCGATGGCCGCGTCGCGCACTTTGAAGACACGCGCGGGATCAAGGCCGACGCTGCTCAGTTGCGCATAGAGAGATTGCGCAGGCCCCGGCCGTGGCGTCTCCGCCAGCGCACAATCGGCGAGGCCGGCAAGCAAAATTGCTGCGCATGCGGCTAGTGCAATCCAAAATCTGCGGATTGGAATCGACACTTTGGTCACGTATAGGTCCGCGTTGTCTGTTGCTAGAATGCGCTTCAATGCGGTTTCGTGTCACTACCCTCGTAACAATATCGACGTGGATAACGCTCGCGTGCGCCACGGCTTCGGCGGACACCATTCACTTGAAGAATGGCCGGACCATCCTTGCCGATCACGTTCGCGAAAATGGCAGCCGCTATGAATACGACATCGGCGACGACAGCTATGCTATCCCGAAAAGCTCGGTCGAGCGGGTCGAAGCAGGCGGCATGCCAGCGATCAGAACCGCATCGGCAACAACTGGCGGCGGGGTTGCCGATCTGCCATCGTTCGTGGCGATCAATACGCTGGCCAATGAAGGTGACCTGCCTAAGACAATCATTCAAGATGGGAAAATTGACTCTGATGCTTTGGCGAAACTCGAAGGCAAAGGGAACGCCGAACTGGCCGCTACGGCGGATTTTATCGCCGGCAAGTTTGAATTCGACCGCGGGAACATCAACGAATCCCGTCGTTATTTCGACAGCGCTCTCCATTTTCAGCCGGAGAACACAACCGTCCTTATTTACTATGCAGCCTCGCTGGTGCGCACCGGGAACCCTTCGCAGGCGCTCACCTACGCGCAGCGGGCTGTGGCCGCGGCTCCGGATTCGCCCGATGCCTACACCGTGCTGGGTTATGCGCAGCAGGCATCTGACCGAACCAAAGACGCCATTGTCTCCTGGAAGCGCTCGCTTGAATTGCGTCCGGATGCGACGGTGCAGCAGTATCTTGCGAAGGCTGAGCGTGAGCAAAACGCGGAAACTGATTTTGCCCAGCGCGAGAGTAGTCATTTCGTGATGCATTACGAAGGGAAACAGACTTCCGAAACGTTCCGTGGGCAAATTCTGGCCGCGCTCGAGGCCGATTACGATGACCTGTCGCGCGATCTCGGTGCTCCGCCTCGGGACAATATTCTTGTAACGCTTTATACCGAACAGGCTTTCTTCGATGTGACGCGTGCGCCTTCGTGGTCTGGAGCGCTCAACGACGGCAAACTCCGCATTCCAATCAGTGGCCTCAGTTCCATGACGCCCGAACTAGCCCGGGTGTTAAAGCACGAGTTGGCACATTCATTTATCAACCAGCTTTCCGCGGGACGTTGCCCGCCATGGCTGCACGAAGGAATCGCACAGCTGCTTGAGCCGAAATCCCTGGGCGGCGATGGGCGCCAGTTAGCTCAGTTGTTCAAAGCCCAAAATAATATTCCACTCAACGTGCTGGAAGGCAGTTTCATGCGCTTCTCTGGCGCCGAGGCTTACCTGGCGTATGCGGAATCTTTGGCGGCGGTTTCGTACATCAACGACGCATATGGCATGGGCGACATCCAGCGGGTTCTGCAACTGCTCGGGCAAGGGAGTTCGACCGAAGCGGCCCTACACACAACCATCCATTCCGACTACGGCCAACTTGAGATTGATCTCGGTAAATATTTAAGCGATAAGTACGGCGAGTAGAGCTGATTTGCTCCGCGCCACGGCTTATGCTAGTTTCGGTTTTGCACTTGCCAGCGAATGTGTGCCCTATTCCACTCCCGAACGCCCGAGCCTCCACCGGCTTTGGAGGCCGTTCCCGGCGAATTCCCCCAGATCGATGGGGCTGAGATTGCCGCGACCACCTACGGAAAACGAGTTGCTGGTGATTTCTACGACTCGCTGCGAGTAAGCCCGGAACGGATATTATTTGGCTTGCTTGACGTTGCCGGGCGCCGCGAGAATAACCAGTCGATCCTCTCCGCGGCGCAAAAGATTTTTCGAACATCCGGAGCGTCTCTTTTTGCCGGCGCCGATATCAATGAAGCCGAAGCCATGGTCAATCTCTGCCTGCAGCTGAACCGCGGAGTGATGGAAGCTGCCGCGGGAGTTCACTCCTGCCCCGCGTTCATTGGCTGCTATCACGAGAAATTCGGCACGCTGTGCTACACCAATGCCGGGCATACGCCGGGACTTCTGCGCGACAGCACAACCATCACCGAACTGGCTTCCACGGGCTTGCCCCTGGGGTTGTTCTCGCATGCTACGAGCGATGCACCGACTGTGGCCATGGAAAAGGGCGCGGTCCTGTTGCTGGTTTCGCGAGGAGTGGTCGAGGGCAAGTGCAAAGACGATAAGAACGAAGACCTGGAATTTGGCTTGGAACGCGTGAAGGAGCGATTGCATCTTGAACCTTCGACGCACGCCCAGACCATCAGCGCGGCCATTTTGAATTCTGTCGGCGAATTTACCTGCGATCCACTTGTTCCGGACGATATGACTGCTTTGGTTTTGGCGCGAACCATGTAGCACTCCCACCCACGGCGCACCAAGTTCCTCGCCGAAGTAGTAAAATATCGTAAGGTTTGTGCCGCAGGATCGTCGTGGCCACCCCGAAAACCAAATGAAAAAACTGCTGCTGGTACTCATTACCATGGCGTGCCTGCCAACTTTTGTGGTTGGCCAGGTGGTTGAAGAAATCATTGCACGCGTGAACAGCCAAATCATTACCCGCTCGGAATACATGCGCAGCAAGGACCAACTCAAAGATGACGTCAAGCAGCAGGACGCTGCCAACGCCGACAAGCTTTATGCCGAGCGCGAAAAAGATGTTCTACGCGATCTGATCGATCAGCAACTGCTGCTCGAAAAAGGCAAAGACCTGGGGATTACCGGCGACACCGACCTGATCAAGCGCCTCGACCAGATGCGCAAGGACATGAAGCTGGAGACCATGGAAGAGCTTGAAAAAGCCGCCACGTCTCAGGGGATTTCCTACGAAGATTTCAAACAGAACATGCGGAACCAGATCATCACGCAGAAAGTGATCGGAGAAGAAGTCGGTTCTCACCTTAGCATCACCAAAGACGAAGAGCAGAAGTTTTATGAAGAGCATAAGAGTGAGATGGAGCGGCCGGAATCGATCAAGCTCAGCGAAATCCTGGTCGCCCCGGCGAAGACGGCAGCCGATAAACCTGCTGCAGCGGGTGGAGACACGCAGACTCAAGATGCTGGAAGTGAGGCAGACAAACAGGCCGCGCAGGCTGCGGCTCTGGCGGCAGCCGAAGCGAAGGCCAACGATCTACTGAAACAAATTCGCGCTGGAGCCAGCTTTGAAGACATCGCCAAGAAATATTCCGAAGGGCCTTCGGCGGCGGCAGGCGGCGATCTTGGCGCGTTTAAACGGGGCACTCTCGCTAAGGAGATAGAAGAGAAGACATTCGCCATGAAAGCCGGCGAGGTCACCGAAGTGACCCGCACCAAGCAGGGTTACATCATCTTGAAAGTTACCGACCACCAGATGGCGGGAATTCCGCCGTTGAAGGACGCCGAGCCCAAGATTCAGGATGCGCTGTATTACCAGAAGCTGCAGCCCGCGCTGCGCGCTTTCCTCACCAAGCTGCGGGAAGAAGCCTACATCAAAGTCAACGAAGGCTACGTTGATTCAGGCCGCAGCGCGAATCAGACGGAGCCGATCGAAACCGCGAGCGCCAAAACGTCGGATACCAAGAAGCTCAAGAAGAAGAAAAAGAAGATGCTGGGTGTGCCGATCTAGTTTCTAGTGAGAAGTGGCACCTAAGGCCAAGAATCGTCTCGGCCGCACCAAGATGGCGCAGCATGCCGCATGCTTTGCAGCACCTTCGTGCCTTCTGATTTACACTGATACAACGAATGAAAGAGTTCTATATCTGCGACTGCGTCCGCCACGAAAACAAGATCGTTACCTCCAACTTTGTGGTGGTCAGCAAGCAAATCAAGCCTAAGAAGAGCGGGGAGCCGTATCTCGCGTTGACCCTGGGCGACCGCAGCGGACATCTCGAAGCCAAGATGTGGGACAACGTGGAGGAGGTGCTGAATGCTTTCGAGCAGGACGATTTCCTCAAGGTCAAGGGCCTCGTCAATAAGTACAAGAACCGATTTCAGCTCACGATCCACAAGTTGCGTAAGCTGGGCGAATCGGAAATTGAGTTCTCGGATTATCTGCCGAAGACCACCAGAAATATCGATGAACTTTGGCAAACGCTGACCGATTTCGTCGCGTCCTTCCGGGATCCTCATCTCAAGTCTCTGGTGCAGGCTTTCATGTCCGATCCGGAGATCGCTGCAGCCTATCGCAACGCTCCGGCGGCGAAGACATTGCATCATGCTTATATCGGCGGCTTGCTCGATCATGTGGTCTCGCTCTTTCGATCGTGCGATCTGGTTTGCAGGAACTATCCGCAAGTGAACCGCGACCTGCTTCTGACGGGCGTATTTCTGCACGACATCGGTAAGATTCACGAGCTTACGTACAATCGATCGTTTTCTTACACAACGCGCGGCCAGCTTCTTGGGCACATGATCATCGAACTCGAAATGCTGCAGGCGAAGTTGGCTCTCTTCCCGGAGTTTCCTGCGGAACTCAAAACTCTGATCGAGCATCTCATCATCAGCCACCACGGCGAATACGAATTCGGCTCGCCCAAGCTACCGATGTTTCCCGAAGCTCTGCTGCTGCACTACATGGACGATCTCGACTCCAAAATGGAGGCCATGCGCGCCCACTTCGAACGCGAGGCCGACCTGGAAAGTTCCTGGACAAGCTACAATCCATCGCTCGGGCGCCCACTGCTGAACAGCACCAAGTTTCTTACGCCCAAGACTTCGACGCCTGCTGAGGATTCTTCCGCCGCTACCGAAGTTGAAGCCGAAGCGGGAGAAACCGGCGAAGTCCGCGAGGAAGCTCCGATGCTACCCGGTCTTAAAACGTAGTCTTCGTGGATAGAGATCGTATCGACCATGCTTGACTTCAGCCGCTTCGAAATCCTCACCTTCGATTGTTATGGGACGCTCATCAATTGGGAGGAGGGGATCCTCGGTTGCCTGCATCGCATCCTAGCCGCACACCGCACGAACAAAGACACCGACGATGCGACGATCCTGAAGCTCTACGGCGATTTCGAAGCTAGAGCCGAGGCGGGAGAATATCGTCCCTATCGCGAAGTTCTTCAGTCCGTAGTGCGGCAGTTCGGGGAACGATTAGGATTCGCGCCCACGGATGAGGAAGTCCGTTTGCTGCCCGAGTCGCTGCGAGATTGGAAGCCGTGGCCCGACACCGTAGCCGCACTCAATTTGTTGCGCAGCCGTTTTCGATTAGCCGTGATTTCCAATGTGGATGACGATCTTTTCGCTACGACCGAACCTCAGCTTGGAGTGAAATTCGACCATGTCATTACGGCGCAGCAGGCGGGAGCGTACAAGCCGTCAATGAAGATTTTCGAACTCGCGTTGAGCCGTATCGGCATTCCTGCGAAACGCATTCTGCATGTTGGCCAGAGCATTTATCACGACGTGATTCCGGCGCAGTCGCTGGGATTGGCTACTGTCTGGGTCAACCGCCCTTCGCCGCGAGCCGGAGTGGGTGCAGTGAAATCCGCCAAAGGAAGGCCAGACTTGGAAGTTTCCAGCCTTGCAGACCTTGCGGCGGCTAGCGCCGGGTAAACGTCCGGTCGGAATTCTTCCGCAACGATTCTTTAGAAGTTGGCCGGAATCTTTACCACGCGCTGCTGGATGGCCCACATCACCATTTCCGCTTTATTGTGGATGCCGAGCTTACGCATCAGGTTGAATTTGTGAGCGTCCACGGTCTTGGTGCTCAACCCCAGAATTGCCGCTGCTGCACGCACTGTTCTTCCTTCAGCCAGCAACTTTAGCACCTCGCGCTCGCGGGCGGTAAGGGTCCGTTTTTGCTCGAAGAGGGTTTCGGAAGCACGCTGGGGAGACCTACTCAGGGAAACTTCACCGTAATTCATTCCGCTCCACTGACACGCGTCGTGAATGATCTTGATTAATTCTTCCGAAGAAGTTTGCCGCGCCGCACGAATCCCGCCGGTCGTCGAACCGTTCTGTTCCTGCAGGTTCAAGAAGACAGCCTTGGTTTGCGGCGATTCCCGAGCCAGCACGATCTCCGAATCGACTGCGGACAGCCCGAATGTATCGGCATCCGCAATGACCACATCTGGCCGCGATTCAAAAACGCGGCACAAGCACTCCGCCGCATTGCCGGCCTCGCCGACCACTTCAATATCAGGCTCGTCCTCCAACAATCGCCTCAGGCCCTGCCGGAATAAGACATGGTCGTAGACGAGCACACAGCGAATCTTCCTCTCGGGAAGAAAAACTATTTCCCGTGGTTCTGTGCGTGGGGGCACACAGTCCTCCTTAGTTTGGCCAGAAGTTTTGCGAAGTGACGCGAACCGCTAAGTGGAACTACCTGGAACGATTACGAGTTAATGCGTAACTTTAATTGTACCAATCATTCACGCATCCGTGCGCTCCGGGGAAAGAAAAACTCGCGGGGACCTCCTTTTTGCCTTCGTTTCGGCGACTCGTGCGTTAACTGTCACTCCTTTCTCACCCCCGCGTCGCTCCGGTGAAGCGTCATATCAGGTAAAATCGAGCAACTCATGCTGCGCTATTTCACGGCTGGAGAATCTCACGGCGAGGCCTTAGTTGCTTTCCTATCGGGCCTGCCCGCAGGGCTTGAGGTTGACCAGGCTTTTCTCGACCGGGAACTTTGGCGCCGGCAGCAGGGCTACGGCCGCGGTGGGCGCATGAAGATCGAGCGCGATACGGCTCATATTCTTTCCGGTGTTCGTCACGGCAAGACGATTGGCTCGCCGATTTCCGTTCAGTTGGAAAATCGAGACTGGAGGAACTGGCAGGAATCTCTTCCCGTCGGAGTAGGCGATCCTGTCCACCACAAGCGCGTCGCTTCTCCCCGTCCCGGGCACGCTGATCTGGCTGGCGCATTGAAATACAACTTCCCTGAAGCGCGCTATGTTCTGGAGCGTGCCTCGGCTCGTGAGTCGGCGGCGCGCGTCGCGATTGGAGCACTCGCCAAGGTTTTTCTGCGCGAGCTCGGCATCGAGGTACTCAGCCATGTCGTCGCGATTGGCAACGCCTCCCTGAGCCAGGAAATACCTTGGCCCGAGATTCAATCTCTTTACCAGCAGGAAGAAATCCTGCTGAACTGCGCTAACCCGGAAATGCAACAGCGAATGAAAGACGAAGTGGATAAAGTTCTCAGGACTGGCGATTCGGTAGGGGGAGTTTTTGAAGTCGCGGCCCATGGAGTTCCGCCAGGGCTGGGCACCTACGCGCAATGGGATGAGCGGCTCGACGCATTACTGGCCGCCGCCGTCATGTCATTGCAAGCCGTCAAGGCAGTTGAGATCGGTTCAGGCATTTCTGCCGCTGCGTTTGCTGGTTCTGCAGTTCACGACGAAATTGGCTACGGTGAGCCGTCGACATTCACCGCGTTCACGCGCGCTCGAAACAATGCCGGAGGAATCGAAGGCGGCGTTTCCAATGGAGAAGAGATTCGTGTGCGCGGCTATCTCAAGCCGATTTCCACTCTGCGCCGTCCCCTGCAGTCGGTGGATTTCTCGACTCGCCAGCCGGTAAGTGCCGCGTATGAGCGCTCCGATGTTTGTGTGGTTCCGGCGGCTGGCGTTGCCGCGGAGGCCATGGTCGCTCTTACTTTAGCCCGTTGCGCCCTCGACAAATTCGGCGGCGATTCTATGGGGGAGACCTTGCGCAACTTCGAAGGTTATAGGCAGCAGCTCAAGAACTACTGATGATCTAAGCCCGAGATGATCTATCCCATTGTTAAATTCGGAAACCCAGTCCTTGAGAAACCGGCCGAGAAAGTAACAGTGTTCGACGAAGAACTAAAGAAACTCGTCGAAGACATGTTCGAGTCGATGTACGCCGCCCGCGGCGTGGGCTTGGCGGCGCCGCAAATCGGAATCTCGCGCCGCATCGCAGTGGTCGACGTGACGTTTAAAGAAGATCCGGACGCCAAGCTCGTGCTCATTAACCCAGAAATTATTCACAAGGAAGGTCGGCATGCGCAAAGCGAAGGATGCCTCAGCATTCCTGACTTCCGCGAGAATGTCACACGCGCCCAGGTGGCCACAGTCCGCGCTCAGGACTTGACCGGGAAGATTTTCGAAAAAACCGGAGACGACCTGTTGGCTCGCGCCTTCCAGCACGAAACCGATCACCTGAACGGAAAACTCTATATCAGCCACATCAGCGCTTTGAAGCGCGATCTGATGAAGCGCAAAATTCGCAAGCTAGTCAAAGCCGGAGAATGGTAGGGAAGTGAGTCATTGAGAGATTGAGTCAATGATTCAATGTTTCAATGTCTCAATCCCTGAATCTTGTTTTCTGCGGCACGCCGAATTTTGCTGTGCCTACGCTCGACCGGCTGGTCGAAGCTGGATCTCTGGTTCAACTCGTCGTTACCCAGCCAGACCGTCCGAAAGGTCGCGGACTTGAACTTGTTCTTTCGCCGGTAAAGCGGCGAGCCCTTCAGTTGGAATTGCCGATTGCGCAGCCGGAAGCCATCAAGAACAACGCAGAGTTCCGCGCTCAACTCGCCGGGCTGAAGCCGGACAGCATCATCATCGTTGGTTACGGCCGCATTGTTCCGCAATGGATGCTTGAACTCCCTCCCCTCGGCAACATCAACCTGCACGCTTCGCTCCTGCCGAAATATCGCGGCGCAGCTCCGATTCAATGGGCGATTGCGCGTGGAGAAAGCATCACTGGGGTAACGACAATGAAGATCGATGCCGGCCTTGACACCGGTGACATTCTTCTGCAGCACGAACTCCCGATCGCTCCCAACGACACCGCGGAAACGCTGGGTCCGAAGTTGGCAACCATAGGAGCGGATCTCACTGTCGAAACGCTGCGCGGGTTGCATGCACACGATATCCAACCACGCCAGCAAGATCACGCGCAAGCAACGCTCGCACCCATTCTCAAGAAAGAAGACGGTCTCATCGATTTCTCCCGCTCGGCCTCGGAAACACTGAACCGCATGCGCGGCTTTCAACCCTGGCCCGGCGCGTATACGCAATTTCGCGGCAAAAGTCTACAGATATGGCGGGCGGCGGCGCTGGATTTCATGTTGCCGCCCTCCGAACTCAAGATTGAAGGCGAGCGTCTCTTCGCCGGTTGCGGCGGATCAAACACCATCGAATTGCTCGAACTTCAGCTCGAAGGCAAGAAGCGCACATCAGCCGCGGACTTCATTCGCGGTTATCGTCCACTGCCCGGGGAAAGACTCGGCGGGTAAGATTGCGCGAATGTTTTCTCCGCATCGTGCACTTCCGTCATACTGTCCAGAGTGAACACCAAATCAAGAGAGTCGCGACCGGCGGTCTCCGCAGCGCGGGCAGCCGCATTCGATATCCTGCTGCGCGTCGAGCGCGAATTTTCCTACGCGTCGGAACTTCTGCATTCGCAAACCTACGCTAAGCTGACGCCGGCCGACCATGCGCTGACGATGGAATTGGTAATGGGAGTCTTACGCTGGCAGTCGTTGCTTGATTCAGAAATTGCCAAGAGTTCAGCCCAGCCTCTTTCTAGACTCGATCTTGAGATACTGACAGCACTCCGCCTCGCCGTTTACCAGTTCCGCCGGCTCAGTCGAATTCCCGCACGTGCCGCCCTCAATGAGAGCGTCGAACTCGTCAAACGTGCTCGCAAACGCTCTTCGGCGCCATTCGTGAATGCGGTCCTCCGCAAAATTGTTACCTACGATCCGCCCGCAGAGGATATCCCGCACGCGCTCGACGCCTCATCAGCCGCGACCCTCGCAGAAAGCGCTGCGCACCCGATTTGGCTGGTCGAACGTTGGATCGGCGCTTACGGGATCGAAGCAGCCACTGAAATTTGCAACTACGACCAATCGGTTCCCGTAACCTCGATTCGCCTTCGCCGACCGGAAGCAGAAGAGCGACTGTACGCCGAAGGAATCGCACTCGCTCCCGGCGCTTTGCTCGCCTCTGCACGACGGGTTCAACATGGAGACATCAGCAAGACCACCGCCTTCCGGACGGGCCTTTGCGCGATTCAAGACGAGGCCTCGCAGCTGGTTGCACCGCTGGTAGGTCGCGCCGAGCATGTTCTCGATTGTTGTGCGGCACCCGGGGGAAAAACCGCGGCCATCGCCGATCAAAATCTCAACGCGAAGATGGTTGCGGTTGATCTTCATCCCCACCGCGCGCTCCTGTTGCGCAGATTGCTGCGGGGTCCTGAAGGTGCGGAAGTTGGAGGCGGCAATCTCCGCGTGATCGCGGCGGACGCGAGCCAATTGCCTTTTGCGGCAAAGTTCGACCGCGTGCTGGCGGACGTCCCCTGCTCCGGCACAGGTACGCTCTCGCGAAATCCGGAAATCAAATGGCGGCTTACTCCCGAGGACCTCGGCGATCTCCAGAGGCGACAGCTCGCGATTCTCCGCTCGGCGCTCGGCCAAGTTGCTCCCGGGGGACGCTTGATTTATTCCACTTGTTCTTTAGAGAGAGAAGAAAACGAACAGGTCATCGATCAAGCTCTAGCCGAAGACTCATCGTTCCGCATAATCGACTGCCGCTCTGAGCTTGAGCGGCTTCACCGCGAGGGCGTAATAAGTTTCCCGGACCCTTCCAGTCTTACTCGCGGTCCCTATCTGCGCACTCTGCCGGGTATTCAGCCATGCGACGGCTTCTTTGCGGCGATATTGGAGAGAGTCTGAAGCTCGTGATGGCTGATGAATTACTAAAACCGCGATGCTAACATCTATCGCACTTCGAAATTGACCACCGCTCCCGCTAGAATCTTCTGCCCGGCAGGGGGCGTCTGCACCACGATAATGCTGGCTGGCGAAGGTTGGGGTGGTGGGGAAGGCATGGACGAGCCAGCATTCGGCGTGGCCGCGCTCGCTGATGGCGCCGCCACGGTGACGTTTCCCAGCTTGAATCCCGCATCCTGCAAAGTTCGGCTCACGCTGCCCAAGGGCTGACCAACAAAGCTCGGCATCACAAAAGCCGGCGGATTGGCTGCAACCGCCACTAGCAGACTGGTCTTCGGAGCTGACACCTGGTTCGCATTCGGAGGAGGACTCTGGGCCAATACCTGATCCGCCGGCGCTCCCGGAAATTGCATCTCCGCAGTCGAAGCCAGATCCAATCCGCGGCGCCGAAGATTCCATTCCGCGGCGCGCTCACTCTCTTTTGTAACATCAGGAATTGCCACGCGCTGCGGCCCGAGACTCTGGGCAACGCGCACCAGCCAACCACGGCGTACCTTTGTTCCGGGCAAAGGTACTTGGGTCATGATTCGTCCCTCGGGAATCTGCGGGCTGTAATACTGCCGTTCCACTTCAAGCTGCAAACCTGCCCCGGCAACCGCATGCTCCGTTTCCGCCGGCGCCAGCCCAACGAGCAGCGGCACTTGTACTTCCTGCCCGTGAATTGCAAACCGCATTGCTGTCAACGCCGACACCAGCGCCACAACGACCAGCACCAGCGCCATCATCGCAAATCGAAAAAAAATCTTCATGACGTGGTCGAAATATCGCCGATTTTAATGCGTTTCGTCCGCACCGGGAGAACTATCTGGCGTATCCAGTTGCTGCTCCCCGGACAGAAGTGTTTCCGGCGGTGGCGTGAACTGTCCCGGGTTTTTCCCCGCGGTTGCGATACTCATGAAGTTCATCCAGATCGGCAGCGCCGCGTGCGCTCCAGTTTCTTTTGCGCCCAGAGTTTTTTTCTCGTCGAATCCTACCCACACGCCACAAGTCATGGCCGGCGAGAATCCGACGAACCACGCGTCGGTGAAATCGTTCGTCGTACCTGTCTTGCCCGCGACCGGGAACGGCATCTTCGCTGCTCCCACCGCCGTTCCGTGCAGCACGACCTCGCGCAGCATTGCCGTCATGATTCGCGCCGTGCGCACACTGATCACGTCTTTCACTTCTGGATAATTTTCCTCGAGCACTCGCCCCTCGTAGTCGGTCACCTTGGTGATGTATCGCGGCGTCACGCGTACCCCGTCATCGGGAAACACACTGTACGCGGAAGTTTGCTCCATCAGAGTAATTTCCGCGGAACCGAGCGCGACTGGCAAATAGGGCGGGAGTCTTGCCGTGATTCCGAATCGCTCCGCATACTGGATCACGTTGTTGATTCCGACCTTGCTCGCCAACTTCAGCGCTGGAATGTTCCGTGAGTGAGCCAGAGCGCGCCTTAGCGTGATAATCCCTTCAAATTTTTCATCGTAGTTGTGCGGCGAATAAAGCCCTGAACCAGTCTCGAAGGTGACTGGCTCGTCCAGAATTGTGTCGTCGGGACTTCCGCCTTTATCGATCACAGCCGTATACACGTACGGTTTAAACGACGACCCCACCTGCCGCAGGGCCTGGGTCGCACGGTCGAACTTCGATTGATTGAAATCGCGTCCACCGACCATTGCCTTGATTCCGCCAGTCGCATTGTCGATCGCCACCAGCGCTCCCTGCGCGCCGGAATCCTCTTCCAGACTGACTCTGGCCGCGCCGTTGGCGCTCAACAAGAGTATTTTTACGTAGCAAATATCTCCCGCGTGCAACAGATCCTGTATTTTGCCTTGGGTCCAGGCAACGTCGGCCTGGACGAGAGCTGCGGAGTAGCGGCCGAATTTCACCGTAGCAATTCCGATCCCGGACGAGGTCACCAGAGCGTGGATGTATCCATTCACTTCTGGTTCGTCATCCCAATCAGGGTGCTCATACTTGTCGAGCGCGGCTCCTTCTGACGCCACGTTTTCCAGTCGCCCTTTCCATCCATGACGCCGCT
Organism: uncultured Acidobacteriaceae bacterium; assembly: GCA_963771965.1. Classification (GTDB taxonomy): domain Bacteria; phylum Acidobacteriota; class Terriglobia; order Terriglobales; family Acidobacteriaceae; genus Sulfotelmatobacter. The sequence goes on along the minus strand of CAVYVM010000008.1, from coordinate 505,264 downwards.
CGTAGGCAGCGAGCCCATCCAGCACGGCCTGGTTCGCAGCTTTTTGCAGCTCGACATCGATGGTGGTGTAGACCTTCAAGCCAGCTCCATGGACCTGGTCGGCGCCATACTTGGTCTCCAGATACCGCCGTATCTCCTCGACGAAATAGGGCGCCAGCGAGTTGGGGGCGTTCTGCAGATGAAGAACCAGCGGGGCCGAGCGCGCGTCGGCAGCCTGGGCCGCGGTGATTTTTCCATCCTCGAGCATGGCGTTGATCACCAGGTTGCGGCGCTTCACGGCGCGGTCGGGATGGTTTATTGGCGAATATACTCCCGGCCCCTTGGGTAACCCCGCCAGGAGCGCGGATTCGGCGAGCGTAAGTTTTTTCGCCGGCTTGCTGAAATAGAATTCCGACGCCGCCTCGAAGCCATACACTCCATGCCCGAGAAAAATCTGATTGGCATAGAGCGTGAAAATTTGCGGTTTGGTGAAACGCCGCTCGATCTGGATTGCGAGCATCGTTTCCTGCACTTTGCGATGGAACGACCGGTCAGGCGACAGAAACAGGTTGCGCGCCAGTTGCATGGTCAGCGTCGATGCGCCCTGCACCTTGCCGCCAGACTCAATATCGCGATACGCCGCCCCAACGATGCGCCAGAAGTTAATTCCCGAGTGCAAATAGAAATCTTTGTCCTCGATAGAAATCAAGGCATCGCGCAGCACCGGGGCGAAATCATCGTAGCTGGCAACGACTCGGCGCTGTAGCGCGAAAGATCCGATCACCCTCCCCTGATCGTCATACAACTCGGTAATCGAGCTGGGGCGGTAGGCTTCGAGAGCATCCACCTGCGGCAAATCCGTGGTGTAAACGAGCAACAGTCCTGCGCCCGCTCCCACCAGCGCGGAAGCGAGCACGAGCAGGCCAAATAATACCCGGCCAACTAACTTCCGCCCGGCCACTTCTACGGGTGGAAGATCTTCATCGATCAACGTCATGGCGAGATGCGTTCAGGATAGCAGGCCGTCAACCGGCGGAGCCATAAGCGCTTCATCCGCTCTCGGCTTGCGACGACTCGGTGACTGCAGTTACTCCCATCGTTAACGGTTTTTCAGTACTCGCCGATAAATCCTTGGAGACCGGTTGCCGGGGACTGTTACGCCTTGGCAACACGCTCAGGGGAAAACTCCCAGGAAAAAACGAGGGCAGCATGCATTCCCGGCGATTCCGGTGGCTTCTTTTGGCGCTGGCACTGGCACACCCCGCTCTCTCGCAGGATTCTGCGCAGCTCCACCTAGTAGGCGTCGGGACCACGTTCCCTTTGCCGCTCTATTCGCTTTGGCTGCAGACTTTTCAAACGACGCGTCCTGACATCCAGATCAAGTATTTGCCTTTCGGTTCCCGGGCAGGAATTGACATGCTGACCTCTGGCTCTGCGGATTTTGCCGGCAGCGACATTCCCCTGACTGACAAGCAACTCTCGAAAACAAAAGCTCTACACTTTCCCAGCGTTCTGGGTGCGATCGTACCAATTTATAACGTGCCAGGAGTTACGGAGTCTTTGAGGTTTTCGCCGAAAGCATTGGCCAGGATCTATCTAGGAACGATCACGAAGTGGGACGACCCTGCAATCTCCGATTCGAACCCTGAGATACACCTTCCATCCAGCGATATTGTCGTTATCCATAGCGTTAGCGGTCGCGGTTCCACCTACATTTGGTCAGACTACCTGAGCAAGGTCAGCGCGGAGTGGAGGACAAAAGTAGGGCGAGGAGAGTCGATCACATGGCCGATCGGCAAGGAAGCGGAAGGCAACGGCAATGTTGCGAGAATGGTTAAGGAGACGTTGAATTCCATCGGCTACGTCGAAGTCTTCTATGCAGCGCAAAACCGGCTGCCGCGCGGGCTGGTGCAAAATTCGACGGGAAACTTCATCGCCGCAGATTCGCTGAGTATCTCCGCGGCGGCAGCCGCCGCCGCAAAGGCCATGCCCGCTGATTTTCGCGCTTCCATCACCAATCCCGCGGGAGAGAAGTCATACCCAATCTCCAGCTTCACCTGGATTCTGATTCCTGAAAGAACGAGCCCCATGAAACAACAGGCCGTGAAGGATTTCCTGCGGTGGATGCTGACTGAAGGGCAGTCCTATGCCGAGCGGAGCGGCTTCACAAAGCTGCCGAAGGCAATTGTTGAACAAGAATTGAAGGCAATCGAGGAGCTACCGTAGAGGCAGCGCGAGTGATCAACGAAATCGCGCGTCTTGCGGCGCGCGCGATGAGGTCCAAACAAGTTGGGAATGATTGACTGCCGTTAAGACCTAGCTCGCCCGGCTCTTTAGCACTTCGACAGCCTTTTGCAATTGATCATCCTGCGTGTTCTTTGGTTTGGCCTCGGGCTGTTCCGGGGCGGCAGGTTCCTGGTCGTCGTCATCGGAGATCGCGTTATCAGTTTCGTCGGCTACCAGCACGTTGGGAGTTACAGCTGTTTCCTGAATCGCCTTCCCGCTGGGCGAATAGTATTTCGCAACTGAGAGGATCACCGCACCACCGTCCGGCAAATCGATGGTCTTCTGCACCGATCCATCGCCAAAGGTTTTGTCGCCCACCACGTCACCGCGGGCATTCTCCATGACTGCCGCGGCCACAACTTCCGCCGCGCCGGCCGTACCTTTGTTCACCAATACTGCCAGGGGAAGCGCCGTTATCGCCTTCGACGCATCTGCGTTGAATGCTTCCCGAGGAAACTTCTGTCCCTGAAGATAAGTAATGGTTCCGTGGTTTAGGAAAAGATTCGCAGTGGCAACGCCTTCGCTCTCTTCTCCGTCCGAGGTGTTACGCAGATCGAGGACCAGCTTCTTCGCCCCCGATTTCTCAAGCGATTTGATCTTCGCCGCAATCTCCTGCGCCTTGCCCTTGGTCAGCGCGTCAACTTTCACATAGCCGATGCCATCTTCCAGCATTTTGTCCGAGACTGGAGGAATGCTGATGACATCTCGCCCGATTACCATTTTCTGCGGCTCCGCGCGGCGGGCCCGCACCACCGAAACATTTACCGTCGAGCCCGGAGTGCCGGATAGCGCATTCCGAATCTCCGGCAGCGACATGTCGCGCGTGCTCTGGCCTTCGATTGATTCGAAGATGTCCGTAGCCTCAATTCCCGCCTTTTCCGCCGGCGACCCAGGCAACACCGAAATCACATCGGCATATCCAAAGCGCTTCGAGACCGTCGCTCCGATTTCGCCCTTCGCTTCTAACTTGTGCGCCTTGTATGCCTTATAGGCCGCGGCTGTCAGGTAGCTGGAGTTTGCGTCGAGCGACTCCACCAGGCCGTGCAGAGCGCCGTCCGTGACTTTTGGGATGTTCGGATCTTCGACGTACTCGCTTTGCACGCGAGACAGCACTTCGCTGAAAACCTGCATTTGCCGGTAGGAGCCGTCGTTCGAGGAGGCGTGCACGCCTCCCAGCGAACCCACAACCACAAATAGCAGCACGGCAAAAGAGGTAACTAGAATCGCAGCTTTGGTTTTCATGGACATCGAATTCTTCGTTTTCCGGGAATGGTTTCCCTGAGAGCTTTTACTAATTATATCTGGTAGATGCCGGTTTTTGTGGGCTGGCTGCCACGACGCACGAACCCGCGGTAACTTGGCGCACACCTAAGAGTAAGACGATCCAATTTCAGGTTCGTAACCGCTGATTAAGCCGGTGGCTTGAAGTTCAGTGTGATCAAACTTTGCACCGCTACCGGCCTGCCATTCAGCGAATAAGGCTTGAATCGCCACTGCTTCACGGCGGCGATGGCGGCCCGCGCGAATATTAGGGAGCCTTGCATAAACATTGCATCCTGCACCGAGCCGTCGCGACCGATCAAAACTTGCAGAACCACGCTTCCCCGCTGTCCACCGGCCTTTCCACCATCTGGATACGCGGGATCAACCGATTGGGTCAGCAACCCCCGCACGATGGGCTCCGTTAACTTAACCGGTTCGATCGAGGACATAGCCGCTTCGACCGGCATCGCTCCGCTGGCTTCTGGAGTAGTCGAAGCGGTCCGCGACTTTAGGCTCATGGGAATCATTCCATTGCTCCCAGCCGAAACCGCATGCGCGGGCGCGGCCGGTTGAACGGGCGGTGTCACTGCGCGCTGTGGAGGCACAGGCGGGGGCGTTTGCACCACAGGCGCGTTGTCGGTTGCCGAGGGCTTCAGAACGCTCGAAGGGACAGCATTCTGTTGCGTATCCGCTGGGGCCGGCACACCATGCTCGTGAGTTTGCGGCTCTGCCGCTTGCAGCGGCGTGCCATGGTCGGGCTGCGTTTGGCCTTGGCCCGCCTGACCCTGGCCCGTCTGGCTTTGAACGGATTGGTTTTGATCGGCCTGACTTTGATTGGCTGGGTCTTGATCTGTGGGGTTATTGTCGCTAGCGGCGGCTTGCGCCTGTCCGCCATTCGCGCCTGAACCCTTCGGTACTTTCGCCGTTGGATCGATCACCGGGAGCACGCGGATCTGCGACGGATCGGTGGTGGCATCCGGAATATTTGCCGGCGTCGGAAGCTTATATTCGTCCCCCGCCTGACCGAAATTTTCATGCTGCGGCGCGGCCTGAATGATAACGACAGGCTGCGGATTCAGCCAACTGCCGCCAGCGTGTAAAGTGTTGCGATATAGCATCCCCAAAGTTTGTCGCGTGCGAGGTATCGCTACCAAGAGCAAGCACACAAGCGCCACAGCGCCGACCAAAAAGTTCTTGATACGCTTCGGTTGCGGTTCCGGCCTCGGTTCCGGCTCGGGCTCTGCCCCTTCGGCCATGTAGGCGAAAAGAGCGGCCTCGGCTGCGGATTCCGGTTGCGATTGCTTCTCTTGCGATCTCTTCGCCTCATCGGGTACCCCGGCCTGCGCCAGCAACGCGGACTTCTCGCCATGCGTTTCCCCATACGAGAGCAATTCGCTTTTCTCTGAGTCGTCCTTCGTCGGAGGCGGCACTGATTTCGTCAACCGTGCTTGCAACGCGGCCCAGCCAGTGAGTGGCTCCTGCTTTTCGACTGACTCTTGGGTTTCGGCCGGTTCCAAAGGCGCTTCCGCGACAGCGGAAGCCACCGGCTCCAATTCTGTTAGCGCGTCAACCTCAGCCGCGGCAGCTTGATCCAAAGATTTTTGAACGTCACATTCGGTATCGAAGTGCGTACCCGGCGCTGCACTCTGTGATTGCAGGAACTCTCCCGCCCGGAAAGCATTCTCAGGCGCTTTGATAACCGAGGCCGGTGCCGATGGTGCCGCCGCCGCGCTCGCAGAAATAACTGGCGCAGAGACAACCCCCGATGACGTCGCAGCTGCGGCAGCCATCGCGACGGGTGCGGGCGCCTTTGGTGAAGCGGCAGATCCCGATTGCATTTTTGAGCGAAGCAACTCGCACGCCGTGCTCATGGTGTCGCGCACCTGTTCAGGGCGAATGGGCTTCATCAGAACGGAATTGGCTCCAGCTTGCAGTGCTTCGGGCAGCCGGGCATCGTCACTTACGATCGCCAATGTCAGCGGCCGCTGCGCCGCCTTCAAGTCTCGCGCGGTCTTCAGCAAGAACGCCGCTTCTGGCTGATCTTCCCAGTCTGTGATCACGATCTGAAACAGCTGGGTCGTGACTCTTTCTACTGCGTCCACCGCGCTTCCACAGTATTCTCCCTCGATCCCGAGGTCGGCGAGGACCTGCCAGATCGGCTTAACGATCTCTTCATCCGACGAGAATAAGAGGCAGCGCAAGGCCATACTATTCAGACTAGGCAGCCGAGGTAACCTCGGCAAGTTACCGAGGTGGAAGGTAGTTCCAGAGCCCCAGTGGCCACATGCCCCGGCAGTACATGTCCAATCGGTGCCGCTTCTGATTGTCTGGTTGTTTTCTCTGAGATGCTCTGCGTCCTCGTGTTTAAGCCCTTGGCGGCGGCGAGAAAGCCTCCCGGAGAGGCGTGCGCTAAAATGCTGGTTCGTTTGATTACGCACCCATGCAGACTGCAGACGTCGTCATCGTCGGAGGAGGAATCGTCGGCTCCAGCATCGCCTATCACCTCACAGCGAGTGGATGCCACAACGTTCTCGTAATCGAGCGCGAATCCGCTCAGGGCAAGGGATCCACCGGCAAGAGTATGGGCGGAGTGCGGGCGCAGTTTTCCACTCCAGTCAGCATCCAGATGTCGCTCTACTCGATTCCTTTCTACGCCAGCTTCGAGGAGCGTCTCTGTTTTCCCTGCGACTATCGCCCCCAGGGCTATCTGTTCTGCGCCACCAACGAGAATCAGATGTCTTATCTGCGCACAAACTATGCCCACCAAGTGAAGATGGGATTGAAGAACGTTCGCTTGATTGCGGGCGATGAAATTCGCAGCATGTTCCCGCAGTTGCGCGCGGATGACATAATCGGCGGAAGTTTCTGTTCCACCGATGGCTTCGTCGATCCCTATAGCGCGATGAATGGATTCATGACATGGGCGGCCGAGCATGGGGCCACTATCTGGAAAAATACAATCGTCACCGGTTTTACGCGCGATGCAAGCGGCATCGCGTCCGTCGAAACCACGCGCGACTTAGTCGCTACCCGTAAAGTTGTGAACTGTGCTGGCGCGTGGGCTGCTGGCGTAGCTGCACTCGCCGGCGTCGATTTGCCGGTTGAACCGTTGCGCCGCATGCTGGTTCCGAGTGAGCCGTTTGACGAATTTCCCCACACCGCGCCCATGATTGTCGACATGTCGAACGGATTTCATTTTCGTCCGGAGGCGCGCGGATTCTTGCTCGCATGGAACGATCCTGAAGAGACTCCGGGATTTAAAACAGATTTCGACCCGGCATTTGTCGAGAAAATTTTGACGCGCGCCGCTGACCGCGTGCCGTGCTTCGCGAACCTTCCGGTGAATCCTAAACGGGCGTGGGCTGGGCTTTATGAGATGACGCCGGACCATCATCCAGTTCTGGGCGAAAGCACCGTGCCCGGTTTTTTTCTCGCCAACGGCTTCAGCGGACATGGCGTGATGCACGCCCCGGCGACAGGAAAAATTCTCAGCGACCTGATTCTCACGGGCAAAACCGACCTGATCGATGCATCGTTGCTGAATTTATCGCGCTTTGCCGAGGGAAAGCTCATTCACGAGACTGCCGTATTGTAAGAGAGGGAAAATTAAGCTGTCATCCCGACCGTAGCGGAGCGAAGCGAGCGAAGTGGAGGGACCTGCTTCTGGGATTACCCAGAATTCGCCATCAAGGAACCCATGCCCCTGCAAGAACACAACTACTGGCTTACTACGGCTACTTTTCCCTCAACAGAGGATCGTCCATTACCCGACCGCGTAGACGTCGCCGCAATCGGCGCCGGTTTCACCGGCCTCTCCGCCGCCCGCACACTGGCCAAACGAGGCGCGAAAGTTGCCGTGCTCGAATCCGAAACCATTGGTTGGGGAGCGAGTTCCCGCAACGGCGGCATGGTTCTCAGCGGGATGAAACTGGGCGTGAATCAGCTCATCTCCAAGTACGGACGCGAGCTAACTCGACGAATGTACGCGGCATCACTTGAAACCATCGATTGCGTCGAACAGATTATCCGCGAAGAAGCCATCGATTGCGACTTCTCGCGCCGCGGCCATCTCGAAGTCGCGTGCAAGCAGAAGCATTTCGACGACTATGCGCGACAGGCAGAAGTGATCGCCCGCGAGTTCAATCATCAACTACGCGTTGTACAAAAGGGCGAGTTGAGTTCGGAGATCGGATCGACTATTTATCACGGCGGCATGATTGATGAAGTCAGCGCCGGGCTAAATCCTGCGCGTTATGTTGCCGGGCTCGGCAGCGCAGCGATGAAAGCCGGAGCGGAAGTTTTCGAGCATACTCGTGTTGAAGGAATCGAGCGCGCCGCGCACCAAGGCGAGCAGGGCTGGAAGATCATTACGTCGCGTGGTGCGCTATGGGCGCGCGATGTCTTTGTAGGGACCAGTGGCTATACCAGCCGTGCGACCCCCGCGCTGCAAAGGAAGATCATCCCGATTGGCTCGTTCATCATTACAACGGAGATTCTGCCGGAAGCGTTGGCGCATCAACTGAGCCCGCGCAACCGCATGATTTACGATTCGAAAAACTATCTTTACTACTACCGGCTCACGCCCGACCGCCGGATGCTGTTCGGCGGACGCGCGGCATTCTTTCCCGAGAACGATCAGACCATCCGCAGAAGCGCGGAAATTCTGCGACGCGGCATGATCGATGTCTATCCGCAACTGCGCGACGCGAAAGTCGACTATGTCTGGGGGGGCACGCTCGACTTCGCTTTCGACATCATGCCCCATGCCGGGCAGATTGACGGTATGTATTACGCACTCGGCTACGCCGGTCACGGAGTTGCCATGGCGACATATCAAGGCCAGAAAATGGCAGAGTTGATTGCAGGCGACAAACCAGAAAATCCCTTCATCGGCATTCCGTTTCCTGGGGTACCGCTGGGACTGTACAACGGTAAGCCGTGGTTTTTGCCGTTCGCGGGGGCGTGGTACAAGGTTTTGGATTGGGTGAACTGAAAAGTCTACCAATCCGGATGCGAATCGGCGAAACGATCATAAATTTCTTCCCGATTGAATTTGAAACCGGGAAGAAGGGGACGCCTTAACTTTCGCAGACGTTTAAGGGCGCGGCGCTTCCGCATTCGCATCAGTGACGCCCGCATTGCCCTCCCCAGAAACTCAAAAACGCGCATAACACAATTATATCGGGCGGGAACTGAGGCGAATAATTCCGTAAACCGCCGGCCCCAGTACGATGGCAATCGCCCCGCCGATCAAAGCAAATTTATCGCTTCCCAGCAACGCTACTAAGGCCATGGCTACGGGCGCAGCAACTACATAGGCCAATCCGATTTTGCCGCCAGGAATTAAAAACGAGCGCGGCATCTCCGGCTGCGTGCGACGAAGCTTCCAGGCTGAGAGCACCGTTAGCACAGTCGTTGCGGAGCGCAACCAGATATACACCGATATGAGTTGGCCGAGACTTTGCCACGCCAGCGCTGCATAGATGACCGCCGAGGCCACGATTGCCAGCCACGGCGTTCCATACCGGGGATGCTTGCGCGTGAGTGCTGATGGAAGATATCCATCTTCGGCCATGGCAAAAGGCATGCGCGTTGTAGTGAGAACAGTGCTGTTCAGCAGGGCCACATTGCCGACCATTGCCGCCAGCGTCATCCAGGTGCCGAGCCAAAAGTGGCCATGAAACGATCCGCCGATCATCTTTGCCGCGTCGGAGAAAAATCCGGTATGCCACTGCTCCCAATGGCCTGCCGAGGCCAACCCAGCGAGCGTCGGGAGAAAATAGGCTGCAATCGAAAGCGGCACTACCAGCGCCAGCGCTCGCGGATAGGCGCGTTGTGGGTTCTCCACTTCTTCAGCCACGGTTGAAAGCTGTTCGTATCCCGAGTAAAGCCACAGGCCCAACGCCAATCCAACGCCGAAAATCTTGAACGTAGGCTGATGCGGCGGGATCAACGGAACAAACGGATTGTGATGCCAGCGGAACAGAGCCATCACAATCATCGTTACCACGGGCACGAAAATAAAAATCTCCAACGCGGTCGCGACCTGGCCGACCATCTGAATTCCACGTACGTTGATCCACGTAATGACCGCAATCAGCGCCAGAGAAACGAGATAGTGCTTCCATCCGGTGATTCCGGGAAAATAGTAGACCAAGTAATCCGTGAAGAGAACCGCGTAAGCTCCGCCCAGCAGAAACGAAGCTGACCAGTTCCACCAACCGGCGAGAAATCCCCAGAAGTCGCCGAAAGCGGCGCGCGTCCAGCGATAGAAGCCGCCTTCGACGGGCATTGCGGTGGTTAGCTCGGCCGACACCAGCGAAACCGGAATGCACCAGAAAAATGGCAGCACCAGCAGGTAGATGAGCGTTATCCCAGGGCCGGAGGTTGTGACCATGTCCTCGAGGCCGAAGGGGCCGCCGGTCGTGTAGGAAAACATCACGAAGACGAGATAGAAGAGGCCGGCTTTTTGCAACGCAGAGTTGTTGGAAGAGGTCAAAGTGTTGTGATGTTGTAAGGAAGCGAGCCAGACACGCGATTATTGTGGCGCCAAGAACGCGCCACTTCGCGCGGCTCGCCCGGATCCTTCGTTCGCACAAAGAACGCGCTCCCTCAGGATGACAAACCCATCTACTCTACGCCGCGAGCGTTCCGCTGAGCGCGCCTTCGAGTTCGAGCAGTTTGCGTTTTACGTCGAGGCCGCCACCGTAGCCACAGAGGCCACCGTCAGAGGCGATCACGCGATGGCACGGGACAACGATTGCGACAGGATTGCGATTGTTAGCCATGCCCACTGCGCGAAACGCATTCGGCTTGCCCACAACGCGGGCAATGTCGGCATAGCTGCGCGTCTCGCCATAAGGAATCGCCAGCAGCGCTCGCCAGCAGGCTAGTTGAAAATCCGTACCGCGAAGGTCTAGTGGAAAACTGAATTCGCGCCGCTCGCCGGCAAAATATTCTTCCAACTCAGTCAGATACGGCTTCATTACGCGAGCGGATTCCTCGAAAGTAAGGCCCTTCTTCTCGTCGCGAAGATCGCGGGGGTTGGGACGGATGGATTGCTGCCCCGGCAGCCGGGCGTCGAATTCCAGCGCTACCAATCCATGCGAAGAAGCCGCCAGAAACAGCGGACCAATGGCTGACATCATCGTTGTGGTATGAAGTGCTTCCGCTTGAGGCATGTGATGGTCCTCCGCCGCAAACCACGATACCAGAGGATTCGCCGGTTGTATCCCGGACTTTCATTATGCCCACGCAGTTGACAGAAATCGGTTTTTCCCCCAAAGTGTCTCTGCGCTCTTTATGCCTGCTCCCCCAGCTGCTGTAAAGAAGGGTTTGCTCATCATCATTGCGGTGGTGCTGGCCCCAATCCTGCTCGTGGGAGTGGTGGCCTTGGCCGCCGGTGACTGGCAGCAAATCGGCGCTACACCCAGCGGCGATAAGGTTTTGGTTAGCTCGGTCGCCTCCCATAAAAACGGTCTGCACACCGCCTGGATACGTGTGGAATATAAAGAGCCTACAAAGCTTCCGCAAGGCGGTCCTTTCGTGGAACTGCGCGCCCGGGTTCGCTTCAACTGTGCCAGCAGCAGCGGGTTATCGAGCGTGGTTGCCAACTCGGAATGGCTTTACTCCCGCGACCACAGCGGCAAACTCGTGGTCAGCAAGAAGACCCACCACGACGATCAGTTCGGCTTGGTGTCAGAGGGCAACTTCGGCGGGATTGCGCGAGACTTTGTTTGCACACAGAAATGAACTAGCCCAGTCGCCGCTAAGTCAAGGGCTTTGATTTTCCACAGCCCCGGACCCTCAGTAACTCTTCACCCACTTCCGCTAACGCCGCTTCCGTCATATGCTGGTAACGAAAACGCCATTGGCAGTTCGCCGCCTATGCGTCTCTCACCTTCGGTATGGATTCGCTCAGCTTCTATTCGGTTGTGGTTGTAAGCGGCGCGATTGCCGCCGGCGCTTATGCGTTTTTGCGCCGCAAGCCCAAGGGCCCGGCAGATCTCGAACGCGAGCGCCGCACCTGGCTCGATGGCATTGGCCGCATCACCGACGGCACCGTCATCGACGTGCAGGAAATGGCGCCCGCCAATGGTCACCACGCTGCCGTCCTGCTCATTTACAAATATGACGTGGCCGGCGTTTCGTACGAGTGCTCGCAAGACGTTACCTACCTGCGCCAGTGGATCAATCTGCATTCCTGCCGGTTGGGGCTGCCCACCTCGGTGAAGTATGACCCGCACAATCCGGGGAACTCGCTGGTGGTTTCGGAGAGCTGGATGGGGTTGCGGCAGTAGGGCAGTTGCGCAGTACTGTTTCCTAGGTTCTTGTATGCGCGATCAGCGCCGCTGCCGAGGAAACCAAGGTCCCTCGCTTCGCTCGGGATGACTGAGCTTTAGTCCTCTTCAGATCTGGTAGTCATCTTGGAACAACTCTTCTGGAGCGATATTTGGGGTCAGTGTGCCTTCGTCGATCGTGCGGTCAGGCTCCGCGCCAAGAGATTCGTGCGAGTGGTGCTGGAATTTCTGGCGTAGCTCCTGCACCTCGCCAGCCAGCTTGATGATTACATCGGAGAGCGGGTCGCGAATGTCCTTGGGATCGGTGATAACAACGCGCTTGCCGTCGCGCAGTACGATGTGCCCGGGAACACCTACGATTGTGGAATTGGCGGGGACGCTGCGCAGCACGACTGAGCCCGCGCCTACGCGGCAATTGTCTCCAATGGTGATGTTGCCGAGGATCTTGGCTCCGGAGCCGATCGAGACGTTGTTGCCGATGGTGGGATGGCGCTTGCCTTTCTCTTTGCCGGTGCCTCCTAGTGTTACACCCTGATAAAGCGTAACGTCGTCGCCTACGACGGCGGTCTCGCCGATGACCGTGCCCGTGCCGTGATCGATGAAGAGACGGCGCCCGAGTTCGGCTCCTGGATGAATCTCAATCCCAGTGAGCACACGCGCGAATTGCGAATTAAGCCTCGCAAGGAACCGCATGCCGTGGGCCCACAGCCAATGGCTCAAGTGATGAAACCAGACGGCGTGCAAGCCGGGATAGAGGAAGAGAACCTCAAAGTAAGAGCGGGCCGCGGGGTCGGACTCGAAGACCGCAGCGACGTCCTCGCGCACCGAGCGGAAGAAACTGGTCATGGGCAGTTCTCAAGTCTAGAACGTAGCTGAGCCAGGGGAAAGAACGCAAGCGTTAACGAAAGAGATGGAGGAGCTGGGCGCTGGGGAACCGACGCTCCCTAGCTGCCCGTCTGGAAATCACCGCTGTGTGCGACGGTAATGCGGAGGTATTTGTACGGGTTCACCGGAGTGTCGTTAATGCGCACTTCATAGTGAAGATGCGGTCCGGTCGAGCGGCCGCTGAGTCCGACATAGCCAATGGTGTCGCCACGATGAATGTGTTGCCCAGGCGTAACTGCGAAGCCGGAAAGATGTCCGTAGCGCGTGGAGATGCCGTGGCCGTGGTCCATCATGATGGCCTTGCCGTATCCACCCATGAAGTCGGCGAAGGTGATCACGCCATCCGCCGGCGCGATGACCGCGTGCCCGTAGTTGCTGCTGATATCGACGCCGCTGTGAAACGCGCCTTCGCCGTTGAACGGATCAATGCGCTCGCCGAAGCTGCCTGTTACCTGGCCTTCCACCGGCCACAGGTTTGGAGCGGAGTTTGCCCTGTACCAGTCGGCAGTGGTTGCATTGCGGGTCATACCCAGGCTGATGCCAACGCTGGTAGCGCCGGTAAGAGCCGAATTGCGCAACGCGCCCAGCTGATCGAGCGACGAGCTGACGTCGGCATCATGAATCTGCTGTTGAGAGGCCGTAACCAGGGTGGGTTCCGACTTCAATCCGTAAAGTGCGGAGACTTCGCTGGCAATCGAGCCTAGGGAAGCCACTTGCACGTCGCGCTCTTTGGCGACCTCTTCCAGACGGGAATAGCGATCTTTCAGTTGCTCTTTTTCCGTGCGCAGTTCGTTATAGCGCGAAACCTTCAACAACATCCGGGTATATGAAGAGGCGATGCCAGTGAGGCTTAAGAAGCCGATTGCGGCGCCGATTACGAATATATATAGATAATGAAGTGGGATGGATATTTTGCGAAGCTGCCCGTCGTCCCCGCGAGCCACAAATAATATGTAGAAGCGTTTTTGCAAATGCCTTCCTTTTGCCGCTTTGAATGATCAGGGCCGGAACTCCAGGCAAGTTCTGAGGTTGCAGAAAGCCTGTTCGGACAACCTGATTTTTCGGGTCACGCTTCCCATCTTGGGAATGGAATGTTCTAACGTGCCCTGCTGCTTACGGAAACCCAGAGCCCAAGCCATAAGCCGCTTCTAAACCGAGCTTCTTAGATGCCGAAAGCCAAGCGTCAAGAAGCTACAGGGTTCTGCTTAGTCCAGTGGGTTGTGAATGACTGGTAAAAGGTAGCAAACTGGGTTCCCCCTGTCAACGACCGGAAGGGGATGTCGAAAGTTACTTTAGGCAGGGTAATCGTTTGGCTGTGTCGTACCGGTGACCGGATCGGATGACCAGCTAACCTATTGACCGGAAGGACCATACGGGCATCGGGCTGGCAAAAACGCTGAAATGAGCCGTCCGGCGCGGGAAGCCAGCTTCCAGCACGAACGGGACGAAGAGCCGAGTCCGTCGCTCCACGCGGGGCAAGCCGGGTCGCTTATAGTGGTTGCCGTGGAGATTCTCGAAAAAGCGTTGATTGCGAAAATTCGCCGCCAGGCGAGGGCCACGACCAATGCCGCCGTTACGACCGGCATTGGGGACGACTGCGCCGTCCTGCGGCTGCAGCCGCGGATCGGGGAACGAAGCAAGAGTAAAGAGAAGCAAAACGACGTATTAGTCGCGACCGATTTTTCCTTGGAAGGAATCCATTTCCGGCGGGATTGGCATTCGGCGGAGTCGGTTGGGCATCGCTGCCTGGCGCGCGGCTTGAGCGATATCGCTGCAATGGGCGGAGAGCCAGTGGCGGCGTTCCTTTCGCTGGCGCTTTCGCGCGGCCTGCCGAAGGGCTGGGTTGATGGCTTTACTCGAGGCTTACTCACCCTGGCGAAACGATACAGCGTAACGCTCGCAGGCGGCAACACGGCAGAGTCGCCAGATGGAATTCTTGCCGACATCGTCGTGGTCGGAACCGTGTCTAAGGGAAAGTCCGTACTTCGGTCAGGAGCACGGCCGGGTGACCGCATCTATGTCAGTGGCGAACTCGGAGGATCAGCAGCTGCGGTTGCGGAAATGAGCAAGAAACCGAAACGAAAACTGAACCCGCAGAACTATCCCAGGCATTTTCTACCCGAGCCGCGCATTGAATTAGGCCGGATCCTGCGCGAAAAAGGATTTGCGTCCGCCTTGAGCGACACCAGCGACGGGCTCTCCACCGATCTTGCACACATTTGCGAAGAGAGCGGCGTGGGGGCCGAGATACTCGCCGAAGCCATCCCTCGCGCAAGCGTGGGGAAGCCGACGCGAGAAGTCAGTCTTGAGTTTGCGCTACACGGCGGAGAAGACTACGAGCTGCTTTTCACGGCGCCACGCAGCAAGCGCCTTCCATCTCGCATTGCGGGAGTTCCGATCACAATGATCGGTCACATCACCCGAGGTAGAACCATGTTCATGATCAACGAGAACGGAGTCGGACGCGAACTGGCGGCCAAGGGTTGGGAACACTTCCGAGACCATTAGAATAACTGGATGACATCCCTTGTCCCCAGAACACGCATGAGACGCCGCAATCGACCGCTGAGTCTTGCTGCTTTGCTCTTCGCCCCTCTGCTTCTTTTGACCATCATTTCGGTGAGTCGCGCCACGGGTCAAGAATCCGAAGCCTTGTCTCTTGAAACTTCGATCTCGCTGCCCGACGTCAAAGGACGCATCGACCATTTCAGCGTCGACGTGAAAGGTCAGCGACTGTTTGTGGCGGCGGTTGGGAATAATAGCGTCGAGGTGATCGACGTAAAATCCGGCCGGCGAGAGCGATCCCTTACCGGCCTGTCCGAACCGCAAGGCGTGTCCTACGACGCTTCGACTGATCGTCTTTTTGTCGCTTGTGGCGGTGACGGCGTCACGAAGGTCTTTGACGGCACGACTTTTAAAGTCCTCGCATCCATCAAGTTTCCCGACGATGCCGACAACATTCGCTATGATCCACGCGGCAAAACCGAGATCGTCGGCTACGCCGGGGCGAAACAGCTGAAAAATAGAAAAGAGGAATCCGGCGGCCTTGGCCTGCTTGACTCCAACGGAACCAGGATTGCCGATATTGTGATCGACGCTCACCCGGAGTCGTTCCAGCTGGAGCAATCGGGCTCGCGCCTTTTCGTGAACGTTCCAGACGAGAAAGAGATCGAGGTCATCGATCTGCCCAAGCGCACCGTGCTGAGTCGGTGGCCCGTAACCTCGGCAAGAAATAACTTCCCCATGGCGCTCGACGAAGCGCATCACCGGCTCTTCGTCGGATGCTGGGAGCCTGCGCGCCTGCTCGCGTTCGATACCGACACGGGCAAGGAGGTTGCCGCGGTTGAGATTGCGGGTAAAACTGACGACCTGTTCTACGATTCCAGGCGAGGCTGGATATACGTCCTTACTAGCATGGGCTTTCTGGAAGTGATCCAACAGAAAGATCCAGATCACTACGATCGGGTCGCGCGTTATGCCACGCCGCCCGGCACGCAAACTGGTCTTTTCGTGCCCGAATGGCAAAAGCTTTTCGCAGCGGCGCCTCAGCAGAACGAACGAAGCGCTGAAATACGCGTCTACCGGGTACGCTAGTCTTCTTTTGGAAGCGAACACCGATTCGCCGGTGCGCATCGCGGCATTACCTAGGTCACCGGTGACCATCTGTGTCTATACCCGCGTGGCAAGAACGGGATTACAGTAATGCTATGTCGTCCTCCCAAATTTTTCCCCGTTGCCTGTTGCTTGCCTTGCTGACGATCTCGGCCGCGTCGTTATTCGCCGCCGACAAAAAGCAGCCACCTCCTCCGCCGGCCCGCGCCAAGTCGCCTGTGCCCGCCGTGACGGATGAATACATTCACAAAGAGTTTGGCGACAACTGCTCGCTGCTGGGTGGCCCTCCACAGTTCGTTGGCGACCTTGATGGCGACGGCGTGGACGACCTGGTGGTCGCCGCCCGTTGCAAGAATCCCATGGCCGACCAGGCCGAGTATGGCTTTCACGTGATCGATCCCTACAACAGTTTTATGGGGTTCGGCGATGTGAAAGTCACTTCCACTTTCGCCTCCGATGAACCAGAGCGCAAGGGAGTCTCGCTGCTGATCGTTGAGGGCGTAGGCCCCGAAGCCTGGCGCTCCGATAAAGAGAAACCAAAATTCCTGATGATCAATCTGCCTTTCAAGGTCCTCACCATGAAACGGCTGGCGTTGAAAAACAAAACGGTTCTCGGGATCTACATGGAAGAGCAAGGCGAAGGCGAACAGACCTCTTCTGTCATTTACTGGGACGGGAAGAAAAAGAAATATCGCTACCAGCAACTGGGCTCGACCATGGAATAGGGCAGGATCTCTAACTCTTCAGACTCCATTACTTTGACCGACGCCGGCTTAGAGATTCGAGAGGCGCGAGTTCGTCCCGCCGGGGTATTTGTACTCCCACCACCTTGCCGCCACTTTTGTACACCCTGTAAGCGCGTGCGTAGTTTTTTGAGGCGATGACCTTATAGAAACGGCCATCGATGAACTCGATCGCGCAGTTGTTCTCGATCGCGATTCCCATTCCCCCGATCCTCCCAATCATGTCGCGGAAGTGTTTTCTTCGGGGAACTCCGAGAGTCATGCTGTTGTAGTGCGGGCAATGTATCCCGCTGATCAGGCCCAGGCCTTTCACGTTTATATATTTCCACTTGCGCGGATTGTAAAAGGACATTGAATCGGAATGCCCGGAATCAAACCAGCAGATTGAGCCTGCGCTTATGCCGGAAAGCACCGTGCCGTTCTCGTAGGCTGCGATGAGTAGCTTGTCGACGCCTAAACGCCGGCAAAGACGCATCATCATCAGAGTGTTTCCGCCGCCTACGTACACGATATCTGCGGCGAAGATCTTTCTCCGGATTTGCTCTGTCGTAGGGTGTTCCTTGATAAGAAAGAGAACGTCAGTCTTGCATTTCAGGAATTCGCCGAAATATTTCTGAACGTACATCCAATAGAGTTCGGAATCGGAGGTCGCGGTCGGAATAAAAAGAAGTTTTGGATTCTTCTTCCCCGTAAGCCGGATAATCTCCCGATCAATGGCAAGTGTTCCCCTTGTTCTGATTCTTCCGCCACCGATGGCAACGATCGCCTTCCGCATTGCTTTATCCTAGCTTCAAAATAGAATCGGCGGCCAGCCTACCCGCTATAATTCTCCCGCCATGAATCTTGAAGAAAAACTCGCGGAATTGAAAAAGCGCAATCAACTGGCCGAAGAAGGCGGAGGCGCGAAGCGCCGCGAGCGCCAGCACAAAGAAGGCAAAATGTCGGCCCGCGAGCGCATCGAGTTTCTGCTCGATGAAGGCACCTTTGAGGAGACCGACAAGCTGGTCACGCACCACTGCAACGACTTCGGCATGGCCGAGCAAAAGGTCTATGGCGACGGCTTCGTCACCGGCTATGGCCGCATCGAAGGCCGTCTGGTTTACGTCTTCGCGCAGGATTTCACGGTCTTTGGCGGCTCGCTTTCGGAGACGAATGCCGGAAAGATCGTCAAGATTATGGACCTCGCCGCGAAGATGGGCGCGCCCGTCATCGGACTCAACGATTCCGGAGGTGCGCGCATTCAGGAAGGCGTGGCGTCGCTCGCCGGATATGCCGATATTTTTCTGCGTAACACTTTGTATAGCGGCGTGGTGCCCCAGATCTCGGCGATCATGGGCCCCTGCGCCGGTGGTGCGGTTTATTCGCCGGCCATCACCGACTTTGTTCTCATGGTCAATAAAACGTCGTACATGTTCATCACCGGACCCGACGTCATCAAAACCGTGACCATGGAAGAAGTGACCAAGGAGCAGCTCGGCGGCGCCGTCACCCACAACGAAACTTCAGGCGTGGCGCACTTCCTCGCGCATGACGATGCCGAGTGTTTGTCGATGGTGCGCGAGTTGCTGAGCTTTGTGCCGTCGAATAACCTCGATGACCCGCCGCGCAAGGCGTGCGCCGACCCGGCCGACAGGGCGGATGCGGCGCTCGACAAAATTGTTCCCGCGCAATCGAACCTGCCCTACGACATGAAGGATGTGATCCACGCGGTGGTCGATGACGCATACTTCTTCGAAGTGCAGGAGCACTACGCGAAAAACATCGTTGTGGGATTTGCCCGCCTGGACGGCCGCTCCGTGGGCATTGTAGCCAACCAGCCGGCAATGCTGGCCGGCACGCTCGACATCAACGCGTCGGTGAAAGGCGCGCGCTTCGTCCGCTTCTGCGACTGCTTCAACATACCGCTGATCACGTTTGAAGACGTTCCCGGATTCCTCCCCGGCACCGCGCAGGAATATGGCGGCATCATCAAGCACGGCGCGAAACTTTTATTTGCTTTCGCCGAGGCCACGGTACCGAAGATCACCGTAATCACGCGGAAAGCCTACGGCGGCGCGTATTGCGTCATGGCCTCCAAGCACATTCGCACCGACGTGAACTACGCCTGGCCGACGGCGGAGATCGCGGTGATGGGCCCGGAGGGCGCGGTGGATATTGTCTACAAACGAGAACTCGATGGCGCAGCGAATCCGCAAGAGCGCCAAGAACTGCGCCAGAAAAAGATCGAAGAATTCCGCGACCGCTTCGCGAGCCCCTACGTAGCCGCCGACCGCGGGTTTGTCGATGCCATCATCCAACCGCGCGAGACGCGTAAGAAACTGATCCAGGCGCTGGCCATGCTAGAGAACAAGCGGGACAAGAACCCGCCGAAGAAGCATGGGAATATTCCGCTGTGATTCTGTGCTTCGGCTTCCGTGCCCAACGGGTACCCCCTCCCCCCTTTTTTGCATAATATTTAGAATCAACGGTTTAGAGGAAAATTCCTCGCAAATCCCAGGGGCTAAATGACTTAGATACCAAAATCCCTGGAACGAACGACTTAGCCCGCGCGCGCTCGACACTAGGCGGAATTGTTGTTTAGCGCTGCCCCGTGAGCATCATCAGCGTTCAGGGCTGTGGATGGCAACGTCAGATGTCACATCAGATGTCACAGAGGATGGGGCCTGCTCAGCCGGTAGCTAACTTCCTTATGATGTCATTCGCGATTCTAAGGCCAGTTGTCGCGCTGTAGGAATTGCCGGCGGCGAAGAATAATAGGAAAAGCAGGGACCCATTCGAATTGTGCATCGGTAACGGATCGCTAACCGCCACAAATTCCTGGAGGAGCCGCTTTACGAAGAAGTCGGTTATAACGCGATGATTAGCTGACTTATGAATCGTTTCGGCTGGCTGCGTCGAGTCAAGAAGCGAGCGAAATGCGTCCTTGGAATAGAAGGCACTCTCCCATTCCGCTGTGCCAAACACTGAGGTGAGGCGATCCGCCCACGCTTCGGGTGGCCTTCGATCGTTTACGAGCATCCTGTTGATTGCTGAGTAAGGAAATAGAATCCATAGATCGACCGCGTGTGTCTGGCCCAAGGCTGAAATAGTCCGCCATTCCACACAGGCGCCGAACGGATCCAGGAACACAACCGCACGCCCATGTTCCGTATCTAGGCCCTCGCACCATTTCAGCAGAGCGACGTTCGCATCCTCATTCAGAACGCTAACGCTTCGGCCCGGAAAGTCCGCCGCCATAGCCTCAAGCTCACTGCATTTTTTCGCGTCCTTCTCGACGAAGACATATTTATCGAAAGGAGGGTCAACTTCCAACGCCCTCCTCACGCTGCCTTTTCGAAATCCTTTTTCATACTCTTTCAGCTCCGGCAAGAATTCAGCGAGTCCTCCGAGCTCTGGTCTCCGCAAAGTGCCCGTCCCGGCAAAGGCATCAACATAGCTGATACGGTAGAATTGAGCTCGTCGGGGATTCTTTTTGAAAATCGTTGTGTAGGCTTGAAGATACTTTTTTAGCGCGTCAAGTTTCTTCTGAGTCCATGCACCGCCAAACTCAGTTTGATATGTCACTGTAACCAACCTGCTGACTTGCCAGAGATGCCTTTGATTCGTACTCTAGATTCTTGCACATCGTCGCCGATCTAGGCGTTGAAGCCGATTTGTGAGCGAACAAATAGCGAATATGGGCTATACTTTCGGTGGCGGAAGGGAGTAGCTCTGCCGTGCAATTTGGGTTATGAGCGATCGCTCACACATCGAATGGACCGACGCGACTTGGAATCCGGTGCGCGGCTGCACCAAGATCAGCCCAGGCTGCAAGCATTGTTATGCCGAGATTTTTGCCGAACGCTTTCGCGGCGTGAAGGGGCATCCTTACGAGCAGGGGTTCGATTTGCGTTTGATCCCGGAGAAATTGACAGAGCCATTCGTCTGGCGCACGCCGAAACTTGTGTTTGTGAACTCGATGAGCGATCTTTTCCAAGATGGCGTACCTGACGAGTACATCGAGGCGATTTGCAGAGTCATGGTCAAAGCGAACTGGCACACGTTTCAAGTCCTCACGAAAAGATCGGAAAGGCTCCGGAAACTGCTGAGTGGACGGCTGCGCTTTGCTGCGGAACAAGATCACATCTGGTGGGGAGTGAGCGTGGAAGATCAGAAGTATGGCTTGCCGCGCGTCAGCGATCTGCAGAAAGCGCCGGCAAAAGTTCGCTTCTTATCCATCGAGCCACTGCTCGAGGATTTAGGTGCATTCAATTTCTCCGGAATCAGTTGGGCGATTGTTGGCGGCGAGAGTGGGCCGGGCGCGCGCCCTATGCGCAAAGAGTGGGTGGTCTCGGTGCGCGATCAATGTCGCGAATCGCATGTCCCATTCTTCTTCAAACAGTGGGGCGGCGTGAGGAAAGCGAAACACGGCAGGCTGCTTGAAGGTCGAACCTACGACGAATATCCTCGCCGGGTTGCGTTGCCGATTCCGGATCGTGCGAGCTGCGTTGCCATCCTAAATTCCTTTCGACAGGTTTTTTCGCGAAGATTATTGGTCCAGATTACGGCTTAGGGGAACAGAATAAAAGTTCCGAGTGAGCGCTTACTTCAACCCCAGCGCCTTCAGCGCTCCACTATCCACTACCATCTTCCCATCCGTTTTCGTGACCACTCCAAACGATCCCGAGTAGTCCCACATCGTCCAGCCGATTCCGTTCGCTTCGAATGCAGTGCGGGCGTCGTGCAACCAGGCGTCGCGATCACGCGGATCGCTATAGGCGCGATATACGCCAAACTCGTTGCAGACCAGCGGAACCCCGCGCCGCTGCGCCCATGCCGCGGCCTGTTTAACCTCGGCCGCAATCCGCGCCGCATCCCAGTGGTCGAGTCCGTAGCGGATCACCTGCAGGCGATTCACCTCGTTCGGTTCGAGCGCGGCTGCCCGCTCCGCGGCCTCGATCGTCGATGGATATGGAACTCCCCGCAACCATTGCCAGTAATACGAACCCCACGTCGCCCCTTGATGAGTGAAGATGTGCGGCTCATAAAAATGGAAGGTGTAAATTACGTTCGAATCGTGCAGCGGCTCCTGGAAAACCAACTCGTCATCGTTCGACCAGCGGGCTCCCGCCGCAATGATCGTGAGCGTGGGTGAGCCCTCACGAATCGACGCCGCCAACTTTGCCTGCACGCCCATCCAGCGGTAACGGTCGGCGAACTCCGGCTCGTTCAGAATCTCCAGAAACACTCGATCCGCATCCCAGGTCGAATAGTGCTGCGCCACCGCCCGCCAGAAATCGGCGAAGCGCTCGACAAAATCGTCGTCTTTGGCGAGCCGCGCCTTAAAGTCGCTGTCTGGGTGCATATCGATTACGACCGCCAGCCCGTGATCCAGAATGATTTTCACCGCCGCATCGACTTCGGCGAGATAGTCCGCGGGAATTTTGTTCGGCCCCCGCGCGTCCATCATCGGCTGCGGATTCACGCTGAGGCGCACGTGATCGAAGCCCATCGATTTGATCAGCGCAATGTCCTCAGCCGTGGTCCAATCGTGAAAATGCTCCTTCGTGTATCCACGTTTGTCATACACCTGGGCGAACCACTCGCTCGCGTTGATGCCATGTTGCAAGCGCTTTACTCGGGCGAACGCGGGCGATGCCCCGAGATTCACCGGATCGCGAGTCTGCGCCGCCGCAACTGCCAGCAGCCCCATCAGCAAAGTACAGACAATCTGTAATTTGGTTCTTTGCATCGCCGGACTCCTTATTTAACGGTGCATACTGACGTATCCGCGCCAATCTTCAGTCAGTGTCGATCTCAAGACTACAGCGCAGTAGGCTCGTGCTCGGCGATCCGCTTCTTCGAAAATAAAATCAACATCGACATCCCGGCTAGTAAGGGGATCACCATTCCCATTCTCAAACTACCGAGCCGGTTGGAGGTATAGCCGACCAGCCACGGCAAACTGGCGCCGCCACCGTTTGCGATTGTGAACACGACGGAACTCACTACAGACGCGGATTGCCCGAAGTGTTGGGACATGAGCGAGATCGCGATGGGATAGATCGAGGCCAGTCCGATTCCAGCGAGCCCGGCGCCTACAAATATTTGGAGCAGAGAATTGGCTGACAGCAGCCATACCATTCCGGCGCAGGCTGTCAAGAGTCCGGTGCGCGCGAGGGTGACCTCCTTGACCCGACGCAGCAGCAACGCAGCAAACCACCTTCCTATCATCAAAGCGAAATAAAAGAAAGATGGAGTCATCAAGGCAAGGTCGAGCGAGCGAGCG
This sequence comes from uncultured Acidobacteriaceae bacterium, assembly GCA_963771965.1. GTDB lineage: Bacteria > Acidobacteriota > Terriglobia > Terriglobales > Acidobacteriaceae > Sulfotelmatobacter. The sequence continues at coordinate 481,928 of CAVYVM010000008.1, read as the reverse complement.
CTCAAGGCCTTTGCATAAGAGGCGATCCAGCCGCCGACAGAGTTCTCTAGTCCCAGGTAGAGGAAGAAAATCGCGGCGAACACAAAGACGGACACGCTCGTCCAATCGATGCGCCGCTGACTTTCCGCGCTCTCCGGCCGAATGGCGTGAGGCTCGACAACTTTTGAACTCATGGCCGCGATGCCGAGAAACACGATAAATAGGAGCCCAGCGAAAAAAGCGAGCAGAAGGTTCACATGATTGCCGCGTGCCGCAAATGCCACCAGGAACGGACAGGCAACGGCTCCCGCGCTCCAGGAAAAATTCAGCATGTTGAGAGCCACGCCTCGGCGGGATGGATTTGCTGCGGCGACCAGCAAGTTCCCTGCTGGGCTCGCGAGTCCGACGCCCGCACCGTAGACAGCGATACACAGAACGCCCGGCCATCGCGAACTAAAAGGCAGAGCTGCCACGCCTGCCGCCATAGCGAGTAGACCCGCTTTGATGGGAAAGCGGAATCCCCAGCGCGAGGTGCAGATTCCAGAAAGCGCGACGAACGCGGTCGAGGAAAGAAATTGAACCGTAAACAGCGATCCCGCCTGCTCGTAATTCAGTGACCATCTAGCAGAGAGTATCGGCAGCAGCGGCCCGAGCAACACCGTTACAATTCCGATGGGAACGAATGCGATGTTTGCAGCGATGGTTAAGGCTCGCGAAGAATCAGGAACCGAAGAATCATGGGTCGAAGAATGGATCGGCGGCATGCGAGAGAGACTCATCGAAGGCGGCTGGGGCGCAGTTCACATCTCATGCGGCGCCCTTCTCCTAGCTTCGCGGAACCGCAGCAGTCGATTCACGGACTACCAGTTCCGGTTCGATCGCGATCGTGGACGGGTAATCGTCCTTTCCGTTGATTCTCTCGAGCAGAGTTTCCGCAGCCACTTGACCCATGCGGACCAGAGGCTGCCGAACGGTAGTGAGAGACGGAATGTTAAACGCCGCACTCGGAATGTCATCAAAGCCAACGATGGAAACATCCTGCGGAACTCGCAGACCATGCTCCTGCAGCGCGCGAATGGCACCGAGCGCGGAGATATCGTTGTAGGCAAACAGAGCAGTGAAGGGCTTGTTGCGGGCCAGCAGCTGTTTTGCATACGGATAGCCGAGCAGCGGCGTCGAATCGTCGATCTCAATCTGCACGGTCAATTCCGGATCAATGGGCAAGCCGATTTGCTGCGCGACCTCGCAAATTGAATTCCAGCGTTCTTTCGAGTCCGAACTGAACGGGCTGCCCTTCATGAAAGCGATACGCCTGTGGCCCAGTCCCACCAGATAATTCAGAGCCAGCTTAGCCGCTTGTATGTGATCCAGCACGATGTTCGTGACACCCTTAACCTTCTTATGTCCCGCAACCGCAACCGTTGGCAGAGAAGGGACGTCTTGAATAGTCGTATCTACCGTGATGAACCCCTCGACGCCCCTCTGCAGCAAGAGCTGAGAGTACCTGCTCAGCAACTCTTCATCATGGCGATGGGCCACCGTCAGGAAGAAATAATCCATTTTCTTCAGGTACGCTTCAATGCCGCTGATGACCGCGGAGCCGTAGGAATCGCCGATCTCCTCGGCAATGACTCCGATGGTGAAGGTCCGCTTGTTGCGCAAGGTACGAGCGAAAAAATTAGGATGATAGTTAAGCTCTTTCGCGGCGGCATGGATGCGCTCCTGGGTTTCCTGCGGAATCGAGCGAGCCGAGGGAGAATTGTTGAGAACCACCGAGACCGTCCCGGGGGTCAGGCCTACATGTTGAGCTACGGCCTTGATCGTCACAACCCCCGGCTTGGAACCTTGCGTCTTTTTCTTGGCCATGCCCTGGTTCGATCGCAACCGTGGGAATCAAGGACTCCCAGGCGAATGATCTTATACCACGATCCAATCGTCAGTTCGCGAAATCGACAGGGATGAACTTTCTCAAGAATTGGTCGGGACGGGCAGATTTGAACTGCCGACCCCTCGCACCCCAAGCGAGTGCTCTACCAGGCTGAGCCACGTCCCGACAAGGAAGGAACCCGCTGTTTCGCATTCCGCAGCGGATAGGGTTACTAGAGAATCTTACCACCAGTCTCAGAGTTTTATTTGATCGAGCGCGATTTCGGTAGTGGGCTCGTATCTTAAAGACCCACTACCGCGATTTCTAACCGATCCCTCAATTCGAGTCCGCAGGACACGACACAGACCTGGATTTCAACTCTGGAGCAAATTCAAATTCCAACGGAGTTGCGTCTACCCAAGCCAGGAACGAGAGAATAACGACACTAATGAACGCTTCGATGCGTAAGCAGTCGTGACTCCCGGAGGCTGCATCGACGAACGAGGAAATTGAGAAGGAATTGTTCGTGTCATTAGATCCCCCTAATTAAACGTAATGACATCGGCGTTCATATCTAGCTTGCAGAAAAGAGACTGTTCTGGGACGTACCAAACTGGCACCGCAAGTGGGCAGAAAATCCGAGATGTAGGGCCCCACTCATAGACAACCACATTCAGCCGCGATAGAGTTTGAGAGTCCACGCGAAGCGGAGCGATTGTTGGTACAGGAATATCACGCGCAATTCACGATTCCGGGAACCAAAAAATCGGGCACGTAGTCTTCGATGAAAATTTTCATCTCTCGTTACAACGGAACCGCCGATTCTGCAGATAGATCGCGACGGGCATGGATGCAAGGCTTTTAGCGGCACACTTGCCTCAATTGGAGTTGAATGGTAGTCGGATCGGCAGAACGAATCTCTGTCTTCTTAGTTGCCGAAAACCGTCTCTTGCGAGAGTCTCTGACCAGAATACTCGACAAGAAAAATGAAATCGCAGTGGTGGGAGCTTGTCCCTTTTCTCCTGCTCTGGCGGATGAGATCGCGAGCGCCGCTCCGCGCGTGCTGCTCTTTGATTCGTTCGCCGCGGAGGTACTGCATCTGCAATTCATTCGACTAATACGGCGCACGGTTCCGAAGATAAAAGTAGTGTTGATCGGGATGGATGAGGAGCCGCAGAACTTTCTGCAAGCGGTTCGCGAGGGTGCGGCCGGTTACGTCCTAGAAGACGCTCCTTCGATGGAGATAGTGGCGGCGGTGCTGGCGGTCGTGAAAGGCCAAGCAGTGTGCCCGGTCGAATTGTGCAGTTGTCTATTCCAGCAAGTGGCCGGGAATTGGAATCAGATGCCTACCTTCAAAGTAAAGTGCAACCTTGGCCTAACCAATCGAGAACAGCAACTCGTTTTCCTGCTGGGTCGAGGGATGACGAACAAGGAGATCGCATCTCAACTGCGATTGGCGGAGCAGACGGTACGTAATCACGTTCATCACATGTTGCGCAAGCTGGGTGCGACCGACCGTTTGGCGGTGGTGGAGATGTGTCGCACAGAAGGCTTGCCGGTTTAACACGCTCCGATTTCCTTCGAGTGAGTTGACGAAAAGCTCAATTCCCATTCTGCATCTGTACTACCTTTGTTCCCAGTGCGGGAACGGTTGTGCATGGCATCGCCGGTCGTTAAGTACAAGCTGGGTACTGCCGATGGAACGATACCGGTCACAGAAATGGAAACCCGATACTACCTATGTACTGTTCTTAGGACCAACCCTCGCGGACAGAATTGATCCTTCCTCTTAGTCTTCTCATCCGCGATACTCGTTCATTCCATCTGGTCCGTGGAGTGTCTGTATGGAAAAAATTCGAGTATTGATCGCTAATCATCCTCGCCTCATGCGCGATCTCGTGCTCGCAACGATCTCGGATCAGCCCGACATGGAACTAGCCGGAGAGGTAGCAGGGGATGACAATATCGTGAATGCGATGGTTGCGTGCAAGCCGGATTTCATCATCATCTTTGCGGAGAAGCTCGACGAGCGGCCTGCCATTTGCAGTGAGCTTCTGGCTCACAACCCGCAAGCGAGAATTCTCGCGTTAGCTCCCGAGCGGAATCTGGGCGAATTTTTTTGGGCGGTCACAGATATCAAGTCGATGCGGGTGGAAAGTTCGGAAGAAGGAATTTTGAACGCACTACGCGGCAAGCCTCACTGCAACGAGAGTGACGCCGTGGTCCACTAAGTCGTTCGGTGAATTTGACAAAGCTGAGAAGTTGCAGCAAGTGATTGAAACTAAAATTCTTATCTCAGATTGCTCATGTGAGCAAGGTGGCGAAGCTGTAACCGAAGGCGAGTCGATGGAACTGATCGCGGCCATTCCCGAAACGCTCGAGCCAGGGCTTGCGCCTGAGTTGGCGGAGCAAAACTGGTACGCCGTTTACACCTGGGCGCACCACGAAAAGCGCGTGGCGGAGATGATGTCGCAAAGGAAAATTCGCGGCTTTCTTCCCGTCTATCGCTCCCTGCGGCGGTGGAAGGATCGTCGCAAAGAGATCGAGCTGGCTCTATTTCCCAGCTACGTCTTCGTCCACCTCGCGTTGCGAGACCGGGTGCGTGTGCTGGAGATTCCAGGCGTAGTCGACATGGTGGGCGCGAAAGGAAAACCAACGCCGCTAGCGAATCGCGAGATTGAATGCTTTCAGCACGGAATGGAAGGTTGCGTACGAATACACCCGCACCCATTTCTACAAGTAGGTAGGCGCGTGCGCATACGTTGCGGCTCGATGGCTGGTCTCGAGGGAATTCTGATTCGGCGCAAGGATGGGCCGCGCCTAGTGGTATCCATTGAAATTCTTCGCCGGGCAGTAGCAGTAGAAATTGACGAATCAGACATCGAGCCCTGCTGGTAGCACGCAGTTCGGACCCTCGCCGACTCATGGCCCTGCACCAGCGCGAAATCAGAGTGACAAAGAGAAGATCGACATTCAGGCGTTGTATTGGTCTCGGGCTGATTTTATTTGTGGGTTTGTGTGCTCCGGGGTGGGCGCAGGATGAGGACAACGCAAATTCTCCTCCAGTTGGGTCTTCCTCGTCCTCGCTTTCGACCGACGATATTATTTCCGCACTGCGGCAAGATCCCAAGCTGCTGCAGCAAATCAAAGATGACGTTGTGCAGAAAGCCCACGAGCAGGGAAGAACGATCGATCCGGATGACCTCGACGACGAATCTTTGTTTGAGATGATTCGAGAGGATCGCAGCGTTCGCGCGCTGGCGGCGCGCGAGATACAGAAGCAGAATGCGAGCGATGGCGGCAATAGCGATCAGGAAAATCGCGATGCGGAATCTAACTACGATAGCGGATATGACAATCCCGATAACCGCGATTTCAACAATCCCGCCAATCGGGAAGGGAACGGCGCGAACCCGCGCGACTCCTCGAATCCGCAGGACCGCGAATCGGTCAATCCTGACAATCGCGAGTTCCCCGGTTCTGAAAATCGTGACCGCTTAAACCTAGAAGATCAGGAATCCGGCAATCTCAGGCGGCAACCCGAGCGGCGGACGGGGAATCGTCCTCCCCCTCGAGATCAAAATCAACCGGCGACCAACAGCCTCAAAAACCCTTACCCCGGCCTGCAATCAACCAAGGACTTGTACCGCCAGTTTCCCAGCCAGGAGGCGAGGCTGCAACGCTTTGGAGCCAGTATCTTCATCCATGGAACCGGCAACACCGATCTTCTTCCGATGGACATGCCCGCAGGTCCCGACTACATTCTCGGCCCCGGCGACGGTCTGTTCATCAACCTGTGGGGCAGCGTTTCGCAAAGGATCAAAGTGACCGTCGACCGCGGCGGCGAGATCGCCTTGCCTGAAGCAGGAGGGGTGATGGTCGCAGGGCAGACGGTGGCCGCAGCCCAGCGGATGATTCAACAGGCGCTGAGCGGACAGTTCAAGAACGCCCGTATCGATATTTCTCTCACCCGGCTGAGAACTGTGCGAGTGTACGTTGTGGGCGATGTTGCTCAGCCGGGCGCTTATGATCTCAGCTCTTTGTCCACGCCCCTGAATGCTTTGTTTGCCGCCAAGGGGCCAACCCCGCAGGGATCGTTGCGAATTCTGCGTCACTTTCGCGGCAATCAACTGGTGGGGGAAATTGATCTCTACGACCTGATCTTGAAGGGCATGCTTCTCGATCTGGCCCGGCTGCAGCCTGGCGACAGCATCCTGGTGCCTCCGAGCGGTGCGCAGATCACAGTGGCCGGCATGGTGAAGCGGCCGGCGATCTACGAATTGCGTAACGAGAAGGGATTGGCCGAAGTGCTCGATCTCGCCGGGGGCCTGCTGGTTTCGGCAGCGCTGCGGCAGATTAAAGTGGAGCGTATTGAAGCCCACGAAAAGCGCGTAATGCTCAGCGTGAATGTTCCCGACAATGCCGACGCGAACCCCGCGGCCCTGCGCCAGGCTCTGGGGAATTTCGCGGTGCAGGATGGGGATCGGGTAACGGTTTCTCCCATCCTCCCCTACAGCGACAGTACGATTTATTTGCAAGGCCACGTTTTCAGGCCGGGAAAATATTCCTATCACGCGGGTATGGAGATTGCGGAAGTCCTGCGCTCCTATCAGGATCTTCTCCCCGAACCAGCGGAGCATGCCGAGATTATCCGGCTCACACCACCGGACTATCGACCGAAGGTGATCGATTTCGAACTAGGCGATGTGCTGGGCGGAGAGGATCCCATAGCTCTCGAACCGTTTGACACCATTCGCATCTTCGGCCGCTACGAAATTGACGCGCCCAAAGTCTCTATTTACGGCGAAGTTCTGAGGCCGGGCGAGTACCCCCTCAGTGAGGGGATGAGGGCTTCGGGCCTGGTTCGCATGGCTGGTGGCTTCAAGCGCAGTGCGGTTACGAGCGAGGCCGACATCACCAGCTACGTTGTCGAGAATGGCGAACAGGTCCGAGTGCAACATGCCACGCTGGCGATCGCTAAAGCCCTGGCCGGGAACCATGCGGCGGATTTTCCGCTGAAAGCAAATGACGTGTTGACCATTCGTCAACTCTCAGGGTGGAAGGATGTGGGGACGTCGATGATCATCAAAGGCGAAGTCCTCTATCCCGGCACCTACGGAATCGAAGAGGGAGAAAAGCTCAGCACCTTGCTGAAACGGGCTGGCGGATTCCGGCCGATGTCTTATCCCGAAGGATCGGTGCTTGAGCGCGTTCAGGTTCGTCAAATCGCGGAGAAGAGCAGGTTGCAACTGATTCAGCAAGTGGAGATGGCCGGGCAGAATACCAAATTTCCGGTCGGGGCTTCCGCCACCGATCAAGCGGCACTCCTGGCCAGCGTCAGCCAGCAGCAGGACCAGCTTCTCGCCACTTTGCGAAAACAACCTGCCAGCGGGCGGCTGGTGATCAATATTTCGGACCACATCGAGAAGTGGGAAAACACGGTGAACGACATCGAGCTGCGGGCCGGCGATATGCTCACCATTCCGAAAAAGCCGAATTTTGTCGTCGTGACAGGACAGGTGTACAACTCCGCCGCATTGACTTATATGCCCGGAATGAGCGCGCGCACCTATCTTCGCCAGGCTGGCGGCCCCACCGAAATGGCGAACAAGAAAGACATCTACATCATCCGCGCCAACGGCTCCATCGTCGGCCGCGGAGGAAGTCGCTCGCTGTGGGAAGGCAACACTCTGAGCACAACTCTACGCCGCGGCGACACCATCGTGGTGCCGGAGAAGCTGCTTGGCGGCAGTCAGGCCTGGAAGAACGTGATCGACAGCGTTCAGGTAGTCTCCTCGCTCGCCATCGCCGCCCGGGTCGCGGTCAGCTTCTAATCCCAGCTTCTTTCTACAGTGTGGCGGATTCGAGACAAGACGATCTTTGGGTTGACGCTATTGACTCTGGCTTCGGTCATGAGTTGGGCACAAGCGCTGCCAGTCGAGACTCAAATGGAAACCGAATCATCTGATGCGCCAGAAAAAATTGCTTCCCACGATGTGCCACCGGCTTCGTCGCACTTCATGATCGAGAAAAAACTCGTGCCTGACCTCCTCGCGGATCAAAAAGCGTTTTGGACCAGGCCCTTCCATCCCAAAGCAACCGATATCACCTGGTTTGTCCCCTTCGTGGCAACCACTTCCCTCATGATTGGCAGCGACAACTCGATTGAAGCGAGGTTGCCCAGCGGCGCAACTTTCATCAACCGCAGCCAGACCCTCTCGAACCTCGGCGTGGCTTCACTTGTGGCAGCCAGTGGTGGCATTTACTTCTGGGGTGGTTTAGAGCATGACAGCCACGCGCAGGAGACCGGCATTCTGAGCGGCGAAGCGCTGCTCGACAGTCTGGCCGTTGGCTCGGTTCTTCAATTGTTCAGTGGACGGCAACGTCCCACTCAGGACAGTGGGAAAGGAAAGTTCTGGCAGGGAGGGAATTCTTTTCCCTCCGAACATGCCGCAATGGCCTGGTCCATCGCCAGCGTACTGGCTCACGAATATCCCGGACCGATGACCGAATTTCTGGCTTATGGCGCAGCCTCCGCAATCAGCGTAGCGCGGGTTACCGGACACGATCACTTTGCCTCTGATGTCCTCGTCGGCAGTGTGCTCGGGTGGTATCTCGGCCGGGAGTCCTACCACACGCATCACGATCCGCAACTGGGCGGCCCGGGTTGGGACGGTTCTTCTTATGAAAGCGAAAGCGGTGAAAAGTCGCCCGCAAATATGGGCTCTCCTTACGTTCCGCTGTCGAGCTGGGTCTATCCGGCGATCGAGCGTCTGGCCGCTCTGGGTTTCGTGCAGACCGCTTTTCTTGGCATCCGTCCCTGGACGCGCATGGAATGTGCGCGACTGTTGCAGGAAGCCGGAGAGAAGATCGGCGATGCGAGTCCGGAAAGTAATGACAAGAAGGACGCGAATCGGCGCGAGGCCAACCGGCTGCATGCGGCGTTATTCAAGGAATTCGCTGAGGAGAGCGCCCGCTGGAATGGCGCGGCCAACCTGGGCGCCACTTTGGATTCTGTCTATGCGGGCTTCACTGCCATTTCGGGCACGCCTTTGCGGGATGGCTACCACTTCGGACAAACCATTATTAATGACTACGGCCGCCCCTACAGCGAAGGCTTCAACGCGATCAATGGGTTTACTACTCATGCCGTAGCCGGACCACTTTCGATCTCGGTGCAGGGAGAGTACCAGCACGCGACCGCCGTGCTTTCCGACGCGCCCAGCGTTCTCGCCGCGACCGCCGCCGCCGATGGCACGCTGCCGCTGGCCAACGGGACCGCGACGATCAATCGCTTCCGCCTGCTCGAAAGCTCGATTGGGCTGACGTTCAACAATGTTGAACTCTCCTTCGGCCAGCAAAGCCTTTGGCTCGCCCCGAGCCAGGCTGGACCATTTCTTTTTAGCAACAACGCCGAGCCGGTGACCATGTTTCGCATCGACTCAGTCACACCTTACCGAATCCCGCTTCTTTCTTATGTGCTCGGTCCAGCCCGCTCACAGTTTTTTCTGGGACGCTTGTCAGGTCAGCACTGGGAGGAGTCGCCGCTCTATGGTCCGAACCTCACTTCACAGCCTTTCGTGCACGGCACCAGCATCAGCTTCCATCCCACCAGCAATCTGGAGTTTGGCTTCGGCTTCACCGCTCAGTTCGGCGGCGAGGGCAATCCCTTTACCTGGAGAAATTTCCTGCGAACGTTTTATTCGCATCGGGCCGATCCTTTGAACAATCCCGCGAAGCGGCTCTCGGAGTTCAACTTCAATTACCGCGTTCCCGGACTGCGCGATTGGTTGGAGGTTTATGTCGACTCCATGGTGATCGACGAATACACCCCGATCGGCTCGACCCGGCCAGCCATTAACCCGGGAGTCTACCTGCCCCGATTGCCAAAATTACAACGACTCGATCTGCGCCTCGAGGGAGTCACCACCAACCTTAACCGGCCGTCTTTTTTCGGCCCAGGCGCCTTCTACTTCGACGTTCGCTACCGCTCCGGCTATACCAACAACGGCAATATCCTAGGCAATTGGATTGGGCGCCAGGGCTGGGGCGAAGAAGGCTGGCTCACCTACTGGTTTTCTCCGCGCACGTTTATTCAAGCTGAATACCGGCGGGCGAACGTAGACAGACAATTCTTAGCAGGAGGCCGCCAGCAAGACTTCACCCTGCGCGGTGACGTGAAGCTCTCGCAGGAATGGAGCGTGTCCGGTTTCGTGCAGCATGAAGGCTGGCAGTTTCCGGTTCTGTCCCCGGCGGCCAAGTCAGATGTCGCGGCTTCTGTGCAGTTAACGTTCTTTCCGCATTGGACAACCAGACCAAGCTCTTCGCGTTGATCCAGCGTATGCGATTCTCTTAAGCCTCATATTCTCGCCCGCGATGCCAACCATTCAGTCCCCGCTCAAGCCGCAAGCTGCGCCGCTGCCACCTTATCGTCCGAGCATGCCAGCCGAACTCGATGTTCCCTCTGCGGATCGGCGTGCCGGACAGACCGAGCGCTTACGAATGCTTTGGAACGCCCGCCGCGTGATTGCCGTCACTACGCTGTCGGCCTTCCTGCTTTCGTGCTTTTTCAGCATCCTGATTCCAGCCTCCTACACCGCGACCACGCAATTAATGCCGCCGGATTCCGAGTCCTCCTCCGGTATCGCCATGGTCTCGGCGTTAGCTAAAGCCGGTGGCGGACCGGGATCGCTGGCAGGAGATGTGCTCGGCCTCAAGAGTACCGGCTCTCTTTTTGTAGGGATGCTGCGCAGCGAAAGCTCCCAACTTTCTCTGGTCGAACGCTTCGACCTGAAAAAAGTCTATGGCGTGAAACTCACGCAAGACGCGCGGGCCCAATTGGATGAACGCACCGTGATCTCCGAAGACCGCAAGAGCGGCATCATCACCATCAGCGTCACCGATGTCTCTCCTCCGCGAGCGGCCGCGCTAGCCAACGCCTATGTCGACCAGCTGAATACTCTGGTTACAGACTCGTCGACCTCTTCCGCCCACCGGGAGCGCGTGTTTCTGGAAGACCGGTTGAAGGTGGCCAAGCAGGAGCTTGACCAGGCCTCGAGCGAACTGGCGCAGTTCTCCAGCCAGAACAGCACCCTCGACATGCAGCAGATGGGAAAAGCCATGTTGGATGCGACGGGCAACGTGGCCGCTCAGTTAATCGCCGCCGAATCCGAGTTGCAAGGGCTCCGCCAGATGTATACCGACGATAACGCGCGAGTACAATCTCTGAGCGGTCGCGTGGCGGAATTGCGCAAGCAGTTGGCGCGCATGCAGGGCGGCACTGCCGCGGTGCGCACCGACTTGAACTCCCCGGTGGCCGCGGCGCAGCCGGGCCAGCCAGGCGACATGCCCTATCCCACCCTGCGGAGTCTGCCTATTCTGGGGGTCAAGTACGCCGACTATTTCCGCCGCGCGAAGATCCAGGAGACGGTCTATGAGTTGTTGACCGAGCAATATGAGCTGGCCAAGATTCAAGAAGTGAAGGAGACTCCCAGCGTGAAGGTGCTCGACCGGGCGCGTGTTCCGGAGAGAAAGTCGTTTCCTCCGCGGATCCTGATCGTCGTCGTGGGTACGTTCTTCGCCTCCTCAACATGCCTCATCGGAATAGCCAGCCTGTCGAGATGGCATGCCACCGACCCACAAGATCCCCGCAAACTTTTTTTCCGGGAAGTCGCCGCAGATCTCTTCGCCGCGGTAAACGCGGAACGGGCGTGGCGAATGTGGCCTTCGCGCAACGGCCATCACGTTTCTTCGAACTCTGGCTCAGGCGCCTCAAATCAGGATCTCCCGGAGCAGCCTTGACAGTTTTGCCAATTTCCTCACGGGAGACAAAATGATTTGGGCGCCAACGTCGCCAGCGCGACCTGCAGCACGGTACGGCTCTTTCTGTCGGCAGCTCTGCCTGTTATCCAAATCCCGTATTTTCTGAAGAGGCGGCAAAATAAACCGGTGCCGTATATAGATATGGATATAAATAGATATGGATATAAATATAGATATAAATAAGGAGCGCTCCTGAGCCACTCGAATCAGGTTTTAGCGAGGCCAGTGGCGACAGTTTGCGTCGATGCCCCGGGCTGGCTCGAAAATTCTCCGAGCGCCCGTCCAGTGTATCCCGATCCGACATCCCCGGCCCGGGAAACCGTGTGCGCCGTGATGGTTACACACAATCCCGACGCCGGCTTTTCCTCTCGCCTTGAGAGAGTCCGGCCCCAAGTGGCCGACATCGTGATTATCGACAACGGTTCCGCGGAGCCCGCTGTCGGCCAGATCCGGCAATTCGAGAATCAGAACCGTCTGCATCTAACCTTCAATCCGACCAACCAGGGGATTGCCCGCGCTCTGAATCAGGGCGCGCAATGGGCTGCGAATCGCGGGTACCGCTGGATTCTCACTCTCGATCAGGACACGGTGGTCGCTTGCGGCATGGTGGACGCTCTCGCGGCGGCTTATCAGGCATTGCCTGACAAACAACGGCTCGCGGTGATCGGATCGAATTACACGCATCGGGAGAACGGGAAGTTGGCCTCCGGGAAAAACTACCAAGATGGGTTCGCGACCGGAGAAGTGAAGGCAGTGATCACCTCGGGGAGTTTGATTCCGCTCTCCGTGCTCGAAGAAATTGGCGGCTTCCGCGAAGAATTTTTTGTGGATTGCGTTGATGTCGAGTACTGTCTCCGCGCCCGCGCCCGCGGCTTCCGTGTCCTCCAGACGGCTGCGCCGCTCATGCAACATTCCGTCGGCAAGCTAACCGAGCATCGTTTGTTTGGGAAACATTTGGCGACCACCAATCACACCCCCTTGCGGAGATATTTGCAAGTGCGCAACACCGTCATCCTGGCGCGAGAGTATATCGGCCGCGATCCCGCCCTGGTTCTTTCGGCGTTGGGTTCGCGCGCTACGGCGATCTCGCGCGTCTGCCTGTTCGAGACCCAACGTTTGCGCAAGCTCTCCTATTCATTGCTTGGGGTGGTCGATGGCATTCGCGGAAAGATGAACCGCTTTGGTTGAGCTTTCGCCGGAAGTCGTTTCCTCCCTCAATCCGTTTCCCTCAAATACAACTGCCACATCTCGCGAATTTCTAATCAGCGCTGCGTTCATGCCCGAAGTTTTCGATAAAGACCCGCTGGACTACCCAGGACGGCGACAACAATTCTTCGGCACGGGATCGTGTCTCTTGTTGTTTCTGTGTATGGCATTCCCCACGGCCGCCAAACTGGTAGCTCTAAAATCAATCCTCTTCGCCATGCTGTTGGCCGGGCTGCTGCACGACTATTTGGCCGGCGGGCGACCGCGCCTGGATTCCCGGATCGCCTTGTGGACCCTCGCTCTTACGGCCATGGGGTTCCTGTTCGTTCTCAAGGGAATTTTGGCGGGCAATCCTGGAGCTAGCACGGCCGTGACAGTTCACATCCTGTGGCCGCTCGCCTTCACTCTCTGGATCGCGGGATTCGCCGAGGATCGCATTCTCTCCGCATTGCACCTCACCGTGATTGTCGCGACCCTGTTCGTCGGTTTGTATGGCTGCGCCTATGTGCTGACAGAGTTGAACATCCTTCCCGACATCGGAGTGATTTCGATGCTTTCCCTCGGCTGGGACGACCAGTCATTTGGAAGCCAAGAGGGGTTAACGAAGATGGCAATCGCGGGTATGAACTCCCTTCCCTTCCTCGTACCCTACGTTATGGCCAGCGCCGCCGTCCGATCTTCCTGGTCAGGCCGCGGCCCGGGCTGGAAGATCCTGCTTTGGACTGCGTGCGTCGCCGGTTGGTTTACTGTTCTGGCTGGCGGAAGACGCGGGTTGTTCCTGGTGGTGTTGCTGGCTCCGGGACTAATCCTGCTGGTCCGCTTCTTCCAGCCCGCCAGAGAGAAGGCCGCGGCGCGAGGAAATGTAGTTCGATCTGCCGCGATTCTCGCCCTGGCAGTAGTGGTGATCTTCGGCATCCTCACCTCGATTTCCGGCGTTAACTTGCACGATATTTGGGATTATTTCGGAAGCGGTTTCAACCTGAGTGCGCAGACTTCCGACGGGGATGCGGTAGAACGGCGTCAAGAGTTTATTGCGCTGTCGCGAGGCTGGTTGGAGCGGCCGCTGTTGGGCGCCGGCCTAGGGGCGAGTGCTCTCGGCTCGATTCGCTCGGAAACGACCCCTTGGGCCTATGAGTTGTGCTATCTGGCGATTTTGCATCAGACCGGTCTCGTAGGCTTCCTAGCCTATGTCGCGGGCGTTGCCTGGATATTCTGGCGGGGCGTGAAGATCATCGGCGAAGGGGGGCATCTCGCAGAACTGATGATTCCCATGTTGGTCGGGCTCTCGGGTCTGCTGATTGCCAATGCAACCAACCCTTATCTGGAAAAATTCGATGAAATGTGGACACTGTTCCTCCCGCTCGCGGTCATTAATCGGAGATTGTCGCGGGCATGAGTCTTGCCGGCGGAAAGGTTCGGGAATTGAAGCGGCGATCCTCGCCGGGTGGACTCGGAAGCGGCATCCACGAAGAAAGCCTGTGAAAACCAAGTCTTCATGGCAACCGAAGCGCAGTGCTGCAGAGTTTGGCTGGTCATCTCTTCCTCCCAAAGCGATGCCCGGATGTCAGAGGATTCCGGATCAGGCGCAATCGTTGGGTCAGGATAGTTTGCGTATGCGCTTAGTGGACCCGCAAGGCACGGACAAGATTCCGTCGCGCTTGATTTATGTCTAACCGAACCCGAATCATGCGCTCACTGGCCATATTGCTGCGCCGCCACTTTCCGAGATTCGCAGACGTAGCCATTGCGCAGGCGTGTAGAGTCATCCAGCGCTCGACGTTTTTTTATCGCTACCATCGGCGGCCGAACGCCTTGGCTGTCACTGTCGCTCATTACTCAGAAGCCGGCACGGCGGCTATCGATGATACGCGGCTAATCCACCGCCTGGTCGCTAGTTACCGCCTTCGTGCCGAATCGCCGACCGGAGCATGGTCGGAGACTGTCCACCGCCATGCCGATATTCACGCGGCCATTTCGGGCAACGATCATAGCCGAATTCAACAGATTCTTCGCAATCCGGCAACCTCTGATCTGATGTACGGCTTCGAAAACAATGCGCGATCGCTGCACCGCAGCCGCCGCCTGGAAGACATTCACGAGCCAGGCTTAACTCTCGATGCCTTGATTTGTCTGGCGGAAGCAATCGCGGCGCGCCCGGCGGATAATCCGGAGTCTTACATGTGGCGCCCGCCGCGAACCGGCATCGACGAAGTCCTGCTTCAAATCGAAGCTGTCTTTGGTTTCAAGATTCCGGTACCCAACCCGTTTCCGCGGGAGTGTGGCTGCGCCTCTTCGAGAGGTGTCATATCCTACCGCGTTCCCCAGGCCCTCTATCAAGCTTGGCGCATTTGGCAACTGGTCGTCGGGATTCCCCGCCCCAGAGTGCTCGAAATAGGAGGCGGCCTGGGAAGGACCGCACTCTATGCCAAGCAGTTTGGCATCACCGACTATACGATCATCGATATTCCGGTCAGCTCGCTCGCCCAAGGCAACTTCCTCGGCCGCGTTCTAGGGGAGGAGTACATTTCCCTTTATGGCGAAGCCGGGGTATCGCCCCGGCAAATAAAACTATTGCCACCCGTGGCGTTTCTCGACAGCTCCGACCGCTACGATGTGGTGCTCAATGTGGATTCGCTCACTGAAATTGGCATCGCCGCTGCGCGCCAATATTGCTCTGCGATTCGGAGCAAAGCGGACCTCTTTCTGTCCATTAATCACGAGGCGAATAACTTCACAGTGGATGGATTGATCAAAGAAGCCGGCGGCGGCGGCGAATATAGCCGAACCCCTTACTGGCTGCGCCGCGGCTACATCGAAGAAATCAGCAGTTTTTCCCAGCGTAGAGAAAACGCATACCGCTACGTTCCCAGAGGGGACACGGCTCCGAGCCGGGAGAGGCGTGCCGAACAGTGACGAAATCCTGCACTACTCGCTTCTGCCTACGAAGTCTTCCGCCTTTGACCGGGGAGATGGTATGAAAGCGGTCATCCTCGCCGGAGGCCTCGGAACCCGCATCAGCGAAGAGAGCCACCTGCGTCCGAAACCCATGATCGAAATCGGAGGACGGCCCATCCTCTGGCATCTGATGAAGACCTACTCTGCGAGCGGCGTGCAGGATTTCGTGATTTGCTGCGGCTACATGGGCTACATGATCAAGAGCTACTTCGCGAACTACTTCCTGCACGTCTCCGACGTGACCTTTGACATCGCAAAAAATCGTATGGAAGTCCTGCAGAATGGCGCCGAACCCTGGCGAGTAACGCTCGTCGACACAGGAAACGACACCATGACCGGAGGCCGCTTGAAGCGGGTGCGGCAATATCTCGACAACGAGGATTTTTTCTTCACTTACGGCGACGGCCTGGCCAATATTAATCTGCAATGCCTGCTCGAATTTCACCGCCAACAGAAAGTGCTGGCCACGGTCACTTCGGTGCGGCCCCCCGGCCGCTTTGGAGCGCTGGTCACGAATGGCAACAAGGTTATGAATTTTAAAGAAAAGCCCGAAAGCGGCGGCGCGATCAACGGCGGCTTCTTCGTGCTCTCCCCCGCCGTGATCGACTACATCGAAGGCGAACACACGGTTTGGGAGGGCGAGCCTCTCGAGCGCCTAGCCCGCGAGGGCCAGCTCGCGGCTTATACGCACTCGGGTTTCTGGCATCCCATGGACACCTTGCGGGACAGAAATCAGCTCGAAGCTTTGTGGAACTCCGGCCAAGCCCCCTGGAAGGTCTGGCCTTGAATTCGGAATTCTGGCGCCGCAAGCGTGTGCTGCTTACTGGCCACACCGGCTTCAAGGGCAGCTGGCTTTCTCTATGGCTGCAGAATCTGGGGGCCGACGTGCTGGGCTACGCGCTTGGGCCGCCGACCGACCCTAGTTTGTATGTCCTGGCAGATGTGCAGCGCGGCATGCAATCCGTCGCCGGAGACATTCTTGACCTCAACCACTTGCGCCGTGTGTTCCGCGAATTTCAACCTCGAATCGTCTTCCACCTGGCGGCGCAGCCGCTGGTGCGCCGCTCCTATGCCGATCCGGTGGGCACCTATTCCACCAATGTTTTGGGCACGGCGCATGTTCTCGAAGCAGCACGGCACACCGACACCGTTGAGGCGGTGGTGGTCGTCACCAGCGATAAATGTTACGAGCACACCGGGGTCACACGGCCCTTTCGAGAGACCGACCGCCTCGGTGGTTTCGATCCCTACTCAAGCAGCAAAGCCGGCGCCGAACTGGTGACGGCCGCGTTTCGCAAGTCATTTTTCGATCCTGCGCAACCCAGTTCCGGGACCGGCGCCGGGACCGGAATCGCCACGGCGCGCGCCGGCAATGTCATTGGCGGCGGCGACTGGGGCGCCGACCGGATTGTCCCCGACGCAATGCGGGCGGCACTGGGCGGCAGCGAACTGCGAATTCGAAATCCCCATGCCGTGCGGCCCTGGCAGCACGTGCTCGATCCGCTTTGCGGTTATTTGATGCTGGCCGAGAAGCTCTGTGAGGATC
Organism: uncultured Acidobacteriaceae bacterium; assembly: GCA_963771965.1. Classification (GTDB taxonomy): domain Bacteria; phylum Acidobacteriota; class Terriglobia; order Terriglobales; family Acidobacteriaceae; genus Sulfotelmatobacter. The sequence goes on along the minus strand of CAVYVM010000008.1, from coordinate 464,553 downwards.
CCCAGGGCTTTTCGCAAGCCTGGAATTTTGGCCCCGAGGAGGCGCAGACCTTGCCGGTTTCCGCACTCGTGGGCCGCATCGGCTCTCTGTTGGGTTTTGCCATTGACTGGCGCGTCGACGGCGGTGAGCACCCCCACGAGGCGGGCTGCCTGCGGCTGGACTGCACCAAGGCCAAGACGCAACTGGGCTGGAAGCAACAATGGAATCTGAACGCTGCGCTGGAGGCAACGGTAAATTGGTACAAAACTTATCCTTCGCACCCGGACATACGCTCGTTGACGGAGCGGCAGATTCAATCGTTTCAGAGCACGCTCGGCCCGGCGCTGACGCTGCAGAGCTGAGCTTTCCGCTTTGCCGCTTTTGTACGGCGCCGCTCCGGCAAACTTTCGTGGATCTGGGAATGTCCCCGCTATCGAATGCCTATCTCTCCGCCGCGCAGTTGAACCAGATGGAACCTTTCTACCCTCTATGCGCCCGGGTTTGTATGCAGTGCTTCCTGGTGCAGCTCGATGCGGTCGCTGCCCCGGAAGAACTCTTCGGCGATTACGCCTACTTTTCCTCCTACTCGGAGTCCTGGTTGAAACATGCGCAGGCCTACGCCGCCGGCATGATCGAGCGCTTTCGATTCGACACCCGCAGTCTGGTGGTCGAAGTGGCCAGCAACGACGGTTATTTGCTGCAGTACTTCCGGGAGCGGGGAATTCCGGTGCTCGGAATCGAACCTGCCCGAAACGTGGCCAGAGAGGCCGAGGGCAAAGGGATTCCGACGTTGGTAAGGTTTTTTGGCAAAGCACTCGCCGGCGAATTAGCGGCATCCGGCCAGCAGGCAGAGCTGATTGTCGGCAACAACGTCCTGGCCCATGTCCCGGATTTGGACGATTTTGTTGGTGCGTTGCAGCTGCTACTGAAGCCGGGCGGAGTTTGCACTCTTGAATTTCCCCATCTCCTGCGACTGATCGAAGGCAACCAGTTCGATACCATTTATCATGAGCATCTCTCTTATTTTTCCTTCGCCACGGCGGAAGAGATTCTGCTGCGTCACCGGCTGGCCGTCTTCGATGTGGAAGAAATTCCAACTCACGGGGGTTCGCTGCGGGTATTCGCCGGCCATGCCGGCGAAAATGCGAGGACGCCGACCCCACGCGCTTTTCAACTGAAGCGCCGGGAAATCGAGGCCGGCATGCGTCAACCGGGAACCTACGCTGGTTTCGGCGAAAAGGTTCGCGAATGCAAGCGCGCCCTGCTCGAACTGCTTACCGGCTTGAAGCGGGCAGGCAAGTCGGTGGTCGCCTATGGGGCACCAGCCAAGGGCAACACCCTGCTGAATTATTGTGGCGTGGGAAGGGATTTTCTGGACTATACCGTCGATCTCAGCCCGCACAAGCAAGGCCGCTTCCTGCCCGGAACTCACCTCCCGATCTGCACTCCGGAGAAGATCCGGCAAACCCGTCCCGACTATGTCTTGCTGTTGCCGTGGAATCTTCGGGATGAAATCGTGAGTCAGCTGCGAGAGATCCGCCAATGGGGCGGCCGCTTCATCGTTCCCATCCCGCAAGCGGAGATTATTCCTTGAAATTCGTCGCGCTGCCTTTAACCGGAGCCTATCGGATCGAGCTTGACCCGAGTCTAGACCATCGTGGATTCTTCGTCCGTACCTGGTGTGCCGAAGAATTCCGGCGGCATGGCCTGAACCCTCGCCTTGAGCAGTGCGGATTGTCTTTCAACTCCAGCAAAGGCACGCTGCGCGGAATGCATTACCAGGATGATCCCTATGCCGAAGCCAAGCTGGTTCGCTGCTGCTCCGGCTCGATCTATGACGTGATCGTCGACCTTCGTCCGGCGTCGTCGACCTATGCGCAATGGTTTGCGGAGGAGCTCACCGCCTCCAGCCAGAGCATGCTCTACGTGCCCGAAGGCGTGGCCCATGGCTTTCAGGCTCTGGCCGACAATAGCGAGGTTTTCTACCAGATGTCGGAAGCCTACTGCCCCGAATATGCCCGCGGAGTGCGCTGGAACGATCCCCAGTTTGCCATCGCGTGGCCGCTGGCCAACCCCATCCTGTCGGAAAGAGACCGCTGCTTTCCCGATCATGTCTCATGCAGAAAGTGTTGATCACTGGGGCTAATGGATTTATCGGCCGCCACGCGTTGTGTCTTTTGCTGGCGCGGGGTTATGAAGTGCACGCCGTTTCGCGCCGGCCGCCAACCATGAAATTGCCGGGTATCCTTTGGCACGAATGTGATTTGCTCAGAGCGGGCTCGGGCAGAAGGCTCCTCGGACAGATACGGCCCGACTCCCTGCTCCACCTTGCCTGGTACGCGGTTCCGGGCAGCTTCTGGGAAGCGCGCGAGAATGTCGAGTGGCTGCGCGCCAGCCTTGAAATGCTCGCCGCCTTTACGGATAGCGGAGGGCGGCGCATGGTTGCCGCCGGCACTTGTGCCGAATATGACTGCAGCGGCGGACAATGCATCGAAGAAATTACCAGCCTGTGTCCCACTACCTTGTATGCAACTTCGAAGCATGCTCTTGAGAGGGTGCTGCACTACTGGTCCCGGAGTACTAACCTAAGCTCGGCTTGGGGACGCGTCTTTTATCTATATGGCCCGCACGAGCATCCCTCACGCCTGGTGGCCTCCGTTGTGCGGTCGCTGTTGCTAGGCGAGCCGGCTCTTTGCTCAGCTGGGACGCAGGTTCGGGATTTCCTGCATGTCGAGGATGTGGCCGCGGCTTTCGTGGCTTTGCTCGAAAGCGAAGTCGAAGGAGCAGTCAATATCGCATCCGGCATTCCGATCACGGTGCGAACACTGCTGGAGCAGATGGCAGAGCAGATAGGTCGTCCGGAGTTGCTCCGCTGGGGAGCGCGCGACGCCAGCCGCGAAGCGCCCCGCATTTGGGCCAGCATCCAGAGACTAAAAGACGAGGTCGGCTGGGAGGCGCGCTACGATCTCAGCGCAGGTATCGCCCAAACGATCGCATGGTGGCGCGGCTCGCTGGAAGTTCCACCGCCGCCTGCATTGTGCGATATGCAGCCATGAACTTTCCAAGAGGCTTGCGCATCGGCTACTCGCCCTGCAGCAGTTCTCTGGCGGCGCCAGGGGACCGGCGGAGATTTTGCCATTACGCAGCCCAGCGCAATCTCCGCTTTGAAATTGCCCGGCCCGACGAGGCTTACGATATCGTCGTTCTCACCCAAGCCACCGACATCAGTCTCTGGAGTCGGTATCCCCGGACCCGCGGCAAAATCATCTTCGATTTTGTGGATTCTTATCTGGCCATTCCCGATCACGACCCGAAGGCCCTGTTGCGCGGCATCGCCAAGTTCGCAACACGCCAGAACCGGAGGCTGCTGCTGAATTACAAGCGAGGTCTCGAGGCCATGTGCCGCCGCGCCGATGCCGTCGTCTGCAGCACTGAAAGTCAAAGAGGACAGATTCTTCCGCAATGTCCTAACGTGCATCGTATTCTGGATTTCCACTCAAGCGTCGTGCGCTCTGCAAAATCAGACTATGCTGCCGAGGAAGTTTTTCATTTCGTCTGGGAAGGCCAGCCGGGCAATTTGCGGCATTTGCTCGAAATCAAGAATGCCCTGCAGGATCTTGAGCGCACGCGGCCCTTCCGGATCCACGCCATCACCGATCTCGAGTACGGCCGCTTCCTCGGCGGCAGGTGGATTCGACGCAGCACGGTAGAGGAGGCACGCCGAATATCGCCGCAGATTTATCTTTACGCGTGGAACGAGCGAACGTTCTCCGCGATAGCGCGCAGTTGCGATTTGGCTCTGATTCCGATTTCGCTCGACGATCCTCTGGCTGCCGGGAAGCCGGAAAACCGATTGCTTCTGTTCTGGCGCATGGGGGTCCCAGTGCTGGCGTCGGCGACCGCCGCGCATGTCTCCGCCATGGATGAGAGTGGAATGAATATGGCCTGCACCACCCGGCGGCAGTGGCTGGAGGCTTTGCAATACTACACATCGAACCAGGCGGCTCGAAAGCATGCGGCGCAGCGCGGCATGGCTTTCGTGGCCGAACGGCATAGTGAGAAACATACGCTGGAACTTTGGGATCACGTGTTGGGCTCCGTTCTGAGCGGCGAAGCGGCTAATCCTCGTCAGCCAATCGATTCCTTTTCTCAAGTCAGCACTTCGCCGACCGGCGCACACTCCTGATTATTGATTAATGCGTGAAACCCCTCGACCGTCTGCGCCAAGATGACTCAAGTCGCACTGCTGCAAAGCCACAGCGCCCAATACAGCACCCAGGCGCCGTTCCATCCCGACTCCGAATTCCCGGAGTTGATAAATGCAGGAATTCGCGCGACCGGCAGCTCGAATCCTGCCTATCGTGCCATTCGAGAGACGCTCGCGCTGCTCGGATTAGATAAACATAATTTCGGCACGCCACGGTGGAATCCGTTGCGCGCTTATATCCAGCCCGGCGACAAAGTCGTCCTAAAACCCAATCTCGTGTTGCACGAATTCGGTCCGCAGAAAAACGCGAATTGCCTGACCACGCACGGCTCTATCATCCGGGCCGCGCTCGACTACGTCTATCTCGCGGTCGGACGCGGAGGCCGCATTACCATCGCGGACGCGCCCCTACAGGGCGCGGACCTCAGCCGTGTGATCGACGATGCCGGCCTCCCTAGAATCCAGCAATATTACCGGGACGCGCTGCAATGCGACATCGCAGTGCTCGATTTGCGCCAGGTCCATGCCGTGATCGATGAAGACTCCTCGCTGATCCGGCGCGTCGAGCACCTGAGCGGCGATCCTCGCGGATACTGCGAAATCGATTTAGGCTACGAGAGCCGGTTGCGAGAAATCGACGCCACCCATCCACGCTATGTTGTAGGAGATTACGACGCCGCTGTCACCAACTCGAGGCATAGCGGCCCCAGACACTCCTACATCGTAAGCCGGAGCGTCCTCGAAGCCGATGCCGTAATTTGCCTGCCCAAGCTCAAGACCCACAGCAAAACCGGCGTGACGGTTTGCCTGAAGAACATGGTCGGAATTATCGGCTCGAAAGATTGTCTGCCCCATCATCGTCAAGGCAAAAGCAGGCAGGGGGGAGACGAGTTTGCCGCCGACTATCCTGTGCGCTGGTGGCTGAGCGCGCGAGCCCATGACCGGCTACAACGCCGCTTGCCCGTGCCGGCGTGGAGATTCCTGCGCAGCATGGCCAGGACTTTTCTGGGTGCCGGAACTCCCCACAATGGAAATGGGAGGCGTTCCAGCTTCTATCCTTCGGGGGGCTGGCATGGCAATGACACCATCTGGCGCACGGTCGATGACCTGAATCGGATTTTGTTCTTCTACGATCCACATCGGGACGACATGCAGACCGAGCCCCGGCGGAAATACTTCGCAATGGTCGATGGGATTATCTCCATGGAAGGCAACGGACCGCTGCGAGGTACGCCGAAGTCTACAGGGCTGGTGATGGCCGGCGACGACCCGCTGGCCATCGATATTGCCGCAGCCACCCTGATGGGCTTCGACTGGCGCCGCATCCGAATGCTCGACGGCATCGCCCACTCGAGCCCTTCGTGCGGGTACGCCGTTGCGATGAAAGATGTCTCGGCAATGCAATTGCTTTCGAACAATCCGGCCTGGAGATCATTAGAGGGTCTTATCGAAAACGCTCTTGCGTTCCATCCTCCGAGTGGATGGCGCGAGTTCCTGGAAATGCACCATGTGGAGTGAAGATATCTACGCCGCTTTGCCGGTCGCTTTGCAGAACGTCGCCGTGTCCCTGCAGGGAGCGAGGCTGCGGGCGGTGCGCTACCGCAGCGCGTCGTTCCGGAAAACTGCGCGGATCCTCGAGCGCAATGAACGGCTCTCGCTCGCCGCTCTCAAAGAACTTCAGTTCGCGGCCTTTCGCGAGTTGGTGGAGCATTGCTTTACGCACTCCCCTTTTTATCGCCGTCTTTGGCGCTCGCGCGGGTTGCACCCCGATGAAATTCGGCGTTTTGGCGATCTCGCGCGGATTCCCATCGTCCGCAAGCAGGACTTGCGCGCTCACACTGAGGAATTTTTCACGGAGAAAACGTTGCGGCGCATGACCACCGTCCACACCAGCGGTACCACCGGCTCGCCGCTGACCGTGCGCTTCTCGAATGAGGACGTTGGGCGCCGCTACGCTTTTCTCGAACGCTGCCGGCGCTGGGCTGGAGTCCGCATTGGACAAAGACGCGCCACCTTCACTGGCCGAAACCTGGTCGGCGCAATGCAACCGCATGTGCCCTTCTGGCGCCACAACTGGCCGGGAAGGCAGCTGCTATTTTCTTCTTATCACCTGGCCCCTGCGAATCTTCCCGCCTATGTGAATACCCTTGAAGCCTTCCAACCTGAAATCATAGACGGATATCCCTCTTCGATCCACGCCGTGGCCGATCACATTTTGCGTTGCGGCAGGGTCCATAGTATTCACCCTCAAGCGATCTTGGTCTCGGCCGAGACCGTCTTGCCGCATCAGCGCGAGACGATTGAGACCGCCTTCCGGGCCAGGCTCTATGACCAGTACGCCTCATCGGAGGGCGCTCCCTTTATCAGCGAGTGCCGAAGCCGCCGGATGCACGTTCACCTCGATTCAGGCCTCGTTGAGATTCTGGACGCCGAAGGCAACCCAGCGGCTCCCGGCCAGGCCGGTGAAATGGTGGTCAGCAGCTTCACTACCCAGGTGGTTCCGCTTTTGCGCTTTGCCATCGGAGATACCGCCATCGCTTCCCGGGAAACGGATGCCTGCCCGTGTGGCCTGCCTTTTCCAGTGATCGAGGCCATTGTCGGACGCGTGGACGATGTACTCTGTACTCCCGACCGCGGTTTGGTCGGGCGTCTCGATACCATCTTCAAAGGCCTGCCCAACAGCATCGTCGAGGCCCAGATCGTGCAGACCTCCGCGGAGATCATAGTGTTGCGGCTGGTGCCAGATCACTCCCGCTACCGCCCGGAACACGCCCGCCAACTGGTGTGGCAGATGCGCAGCAGGCTCGGGCAGGTGGTCGCGATTAAGGTCGAAGAGGTCAGCGAAATTCCCCGCTCGGCAAACGGAAAGATACGCTCGGTCATCAATCTCTGCCCGCCGCATCTTTACGATCCTGAGTTGCCGGTTACCACCCCGATCCGTCAAACCACAGAATTGAGTTCTGCGGATCATCGGGAAAGCCTGCGATGAGGGCTTCCCTGATCAGCATTGTCCGAATCATCTGCCGGCTGAACGTGGGCGGTCCCGCAATTCAGGCCATTCTAATGACGGAAGCGTTTCGTGCCCGAGGGTATGACACGATGTTGGTAAGGGGCGAGGTTGCGGCGGGAGAAGCGACTATGGAGTACCTCGCGGCGGCTCACAAGGTCGAGACTGTCGGCATTCCAGCCCTGGCTCGCGGCGGCTCTTGCTGGAAGGATCTCCTGAGCCTGGGGCAACTGATTCGCATCTTGCGCCGGCAAAAGCCCGCGATCGTGCACACTCATACCGCCAAGGCAGGCGCTCTCGGGCGCTTGGCGGCTATCGCGGCCCGCACGCCCATCCGGGTGCATACCTTTCACGGGCACGTTTTCAAAGGATACTTCTCGCCGCTCGTCACCCAGGCTTTTCTGCTGATCGAGCGCTTCCTCGCGCGTCATACCGACTGCATCATCGCCATCAGCGAATCACAGCGCAAAGAGCTGACCTGCACTTATCGCATCGCGCCTAGCCACAAAATTGTGGTCGTTCCCCTGGGGGTCGATCTGGCTCCGTTTCTCGAGGTCAACGGCCCGGATGGAGAGCTTCGAGCGAGTCTGCAATGCCAGCCTTCAACGCCCCTGGTGGGATGGGTGGGTCGATTTACCGCCATCAAGGCGCCAGGATCGTTTCTGCACTGTGTTCCGCTGGTGACCAATCTTTTTCCGGGGGCGCGCTTCGTGATGGTGGGCGGAGGCGAACTGAGGGCGGAGTGCGAACAACAGATCGCGCGCGAGGAACTGCGGAATTCGGTGGCACTCCTCGGGTGGAGGCGTAGCCTGGCGAAGATCTACGCCGACCTCGATGTGGTCGTGTGCACGTCGATTAACGAAGGCACTCCAGTCGCATTACTGGAGGCCATGGCTTGCGGCAAACCGATCGTAAGCCCAGACGTTGGCGGCGTGCGCGACTTGATGGTCGGTCCGGCTGTTCAATTCGAGGGAATGGAAGTGTTCCAAAATGGAATTTTGGTAAGGCGCGATGTCAAGCTTCTGGCCAGCGCCATCCGCTATCTTCTCGAAAACCAGGAGCTGCGACAGGTCATGGGGCAGGCCGGACGCGAATTTGTTCGGGAGCGTTTTTCCCAGCATCGGCTGGCCGACGATCTTGAACAAATTTACGTTGCGCTGGCGCGCTCCAAGGGCTTACTGCCCCATAACACCTCAGCAGCGCGGATCACACGGCCGGCATCCGTTTTTACCTCATTTGCGCCTGCCCCTACGAAGAATTTTGAGAATTTGCCGAAGTAAGTTACGAGCGCCGCTGCCCGATTGGACTGCCTCGTCCCGGGAAATGGCTGGCCTTGTTGTGGTGCTGATCTTCAACGGGAAATCGCTACTCAGAAGCGAAGGAGTTGTCCGAACATGCATGCATTGATTACGGGGGGCGCTGGTTTCATCGGCTCCCACCTCTGCGAAAAACTGCTCAGCGAGGGATCGGAGGTCACCGTGATCGACGACCTCTCGACCGGATCGAACAGCAACATCAACCACCTGAAACGCGACCACCATTTCCGCTATGTCGTCGATTCGGTGATGGACCGGGCGGTGCTGGCGGAGTTGGTTGACGATTGCGATATCGTGTTCCATCTGGCCGCCGCCGTCGGCGTTCAATTGATCGTGCACTCCCCGGTGCGCACCATGCACACTAATATTCGCGGTACCGAATTGGTTCTCGAGGCTGCGGCTAAGAAAAGAAAAAAAGTGGTGATCACTTCGACCTCAGAAGTGTATGGGAAATCCACCAGGATCCCTTTTCGCGAGGACGACGACCTGTTGATCGGCCCTCCCGTTTATGGGCGGTGGAGTTATGCCTGCTCGAAGGCGATCGATGAATTTCTGGCATTGTCTTATTACCGGGAGCGCGCGCTGCCGGTCGTCATTGTGCGCCTGTTCAATACGGTGGGTCCACGCCAGATTGGCACCTACGGGATGGTCCTACCACGCTTTGTCAGCGCCGCCATGGCGGGGAACCCGATTGAGATTTACGGCGACGGTACCCAGTCCCGCTGTTTCGTTTGGGTGGGAGATGTGGTGGCGGCCCTGGTGAGACTTGGCAACAGCGATCGGGCCAATGGCAAGGTCTTTAACATCGGCTCCGACGAAGAGGTCACGATTAACGAATTGTCCGATATCGTGCGCGACGTCACCCACTCTCGCTCCACCGTCGTCCACCGCTCGTATAAAGATGTATTTGGAGAAGAGTTTGAAGATATGGCTCGACGCGTGCCGGATCTGACTCGAATTCGCGAACTCATAGGGTACGCGCCCAGCAAAAATCTCCGCGAGATTGTGGAAGCGGTGGCCGAGCATCTCGGCGGCGCTCGAACCCACGAGATTAAGATTGCAAAAGCCATGTCGGCGGGCTGACCGGCGGTAAGAAACTTGATTCGCAACTTGCCAATCACAACCCAGAATACAAACACAAAATGACGAACCCAATCCTCGCTGGACAAGCGCCTGTCCCGTTGCTGGTAGCGGAATTCGCGCTCTCGTTCGTACTGACCGTGGCCGCGGTGGCCGCCGCCATCAAGGTTTGCGAAAAACACGGATGGGTAGCCAAGCCTCAGCCGGACCGCTGGCACAACGGAACTCCCGCCAAGTTCGGCGGGGTCTCGATCTGGCTCGTGGTCCTCACTCTCTCGGCCTGCGTAATCCCGGCCACGAATGGGCCGCTGTGGATCGTGCTGGCCTGCGCTTCCCTGATGTTCGCACTGGGCTTGATCGATGACTTGGTTCGACTCCAGCCTGGACCCAAGTTGTTGGCTCAGTGCGTTGTCTCGGCTCTGAGCATAGTTTTCGGCCTGAAGCTGGCCATACCCGGGCATCCCATCGTCAGCTTTTGCGTTTCGCTAGGTTGGCTCGTCGGCTTGACCAATGCGTTCAACCTGCTGGACAACATGGATGGTCTCGCGGTCGGTGTGGCCCTGCTCGCCGGAAGTTACTGGATCATAATTTACGTGATAGGCGGGTCGGCGGATTATGCTTCCATTCTCTTGATCGTCGCGGGGGCGAGCGCCGGCTTTCTGGTTTTCAATTTCAGTCCTGCGCGAATCTTCATGGGAGACAGTGGAAGCCTTTTTCTGGGCTTCCTGCTGGCCTCAGCGTCGCTGCCGCAATTCCGCAGCGGCTCTGCAGTGCCAGCTCTGGTCTTGACTCCTGTAATCGTGCTCGCGATTCCGATACTCGATACTTTTTTTGTTTCTGTCACTCGACGCCTGCGAGGTCAGCCAGTATCGTTAGGCGGCACCGACCACAGCTCTCACCGCCTGGTGAGGCTGGGCCTGCCAGAACGCAAAGCCGTCCTCCTGCTCTATACAGCTACGGCGGCATCGGGGGCAGTTGCCATCGCGGCGCGGCGCCTGCCTTATCCCGAGGCCTTGGGCTTGATGCTGCTCTGGCTTTTCTTTCTCCTACTCTTTGGCATTCACCTCTTTCACACCGAGCCCAGTTCCGATGGAGAACATGCTCACCCCTTGCTCCAGGGTTTGTTGCAGCATGACAGCCTGGCATTCCTTCTCGATCCGGCGGTTTTATCGCTTTCCTACTATCTCGCCTATCTTCTCCGTTTCGAAAGTGTCGTTCCCCGGAGCAATTTTGCCGTCTTCCTTCATTCCTGGCCGATTGTGCTGGCGGTCAAGTGGGGGATCATGTTGGCCGGTGGCATCTATCGGCACTCCTGGTGGCGCGGAGCCGCGGGAGATGCCTACCGTCTGGCGGCAACCAGCGCCATCGGCGAAGCCCTGGCCGTTTTGATCGTAGTCGGAATATATGGATTTTCAGGATACTCGCGCGTCGCCTTCGTCGCTGACTTCGTGATTTCCTGGATGCTGTTGATCGTTCTTCGCCGGTCTTTTTACATCTTCCGCGCCTCGATTCGCTATCTGGGATCGGCCGGTTCTCAGCCTTCCCGCCGCGTGTTTGTTTTGGGAACATCCGAGAATACGCGGCCGTGCTTCGTTTCCACGAAAATCGAAAAATCAAATGCGCGGGATTGATTGATACCAAGGATGGCTCTGACCTCGACCGGCATGTATTCGGCATGGAGGACATCGGGCAGGTGCAGGGCCTGCCGAGAACCGCCGCCACTCATCGCGTCTCTAAGTTGATTTTGCCCGAAAAACGAATCGATGCCTGCAAGAGGGTGGTTGGCCCGTTACCAGGATCAACGAACTCGTCCACCGTAAGCAACGACTGACAAATGGCAAGGGAGTAGCAAATGCCTTCCGTATCTCAAGAACGAAGCACCCCGAACCTCCTGCAGCGCGCCGATTCTGCCTGCCCCATTCAAGAGGAAGCAGGCGACACCCATGTCTTGCGGGCGACTTCTATGCAATGCCCCGTCTGCTCCGGCGCATCATCGTTCGCTTTCAAAAAATTGGCCGACGATTACTTCCGATGCCATTGCGGCTTTGTATTCATATGGCCGCGGCCAGGCGAGCAGTACCTGCAGGATCGTTACCGGCAACATGGCGAAGAATACTGGTCAGACGAGAGGGTGCTGAAATTCACTTTTTCTCCCAGCAAGTCGCAGCGTGAGATTCGTTTCCTGCGCCGCTTCTCATCAGGCGGAAAGCTGCTGGACATCGGCTGTTCGACAGGATCCTTCGTGCGCGCAGCCCTGGACGCGGGATTCGACGCTGAAGGAGTTGACATCTCTTCTCCCGCGATCGCATGCGGAAAGAAATTAGGCCTTCCCCTGCGCTGCCTAGATGTGCTTAACGATCCGCTGCCAGACAAGTACGATATTGTCAGCATGTGGGCCACGCTGGAGCACTTGCCTGACCCCATGCAGCACTTGAAACGGGCTCGGGAGTTGCTCAGACCGGAAGGGCTACTGCTGGTTTCAGTGCCAAATTTCGCCGGAGTCACCCAAAAACTGATCGGAAAGTGGGACCGCTACGTAGGCGCGGGTCACCTCAACTATTTCACCCCCCGAGTCCTGCGCTTTACTCTCGAAACCTGCGGCATGTGCTATCGAGCGGCCACCACCTATGGATTCAATCCCATCGTCATCGCCAAAGACTTCTGCAATCGCGGCCGACGAGAACTCGCCGTATCCGATTTATGTGGCGACATCAGCACTACGCTGCGGGTCAAGGAATCTCCGGTTATCTATCTCCAGGGGATCTTCGAAGGATGGTTGAACATAGCTTCGCTGGGCGATGTGGTGGCGATGTGCGCTTCAAACGGATGACTCCCGCTCTGTCCGTCTGCAGTCGCGGTCCAAATATGATGTCCTACCGTCAGATCCGGCGCGATTACCAATCGGGAGATCTGGTCGAACCGGTGTTGGTGGATCACTACGCCAAACTTATCTCGCCCATATTCACCAATTTATTTTTCGAAGCAGGATTGGCTCCGAATACTGTCACCGTCCTCATGATGTGCGCTGGGTTCGTCGGCGCTGCTCTTTTCGCCATGCCGCTTCTCGGCCTTAAGGCTTGCGGCGTATTTTTCATTCATACCTGGTACGTGCTGGATTGCAGCGACGGCGAGGTGGCGCGAATAACCAAGCGCTTTTCAAAATTCGGTAATGAAATCGACTACACGGCGCATATGGTGAATCATCCCCTTTTCAACCTGGCCTTCGTTTGGAGCCTCATCGGTCTGGATCGATGGAATTCCCGGTTGATCCTCCTGGTCTCCATTTTCGCGATCAGCGCGGAGCTCGTACTAAGAAATCTTTGCTTGTTTCATTACATTTACGACTCGAAGGTAGGCACGAACGCAGCGGCGGTGAGGGCACACCGCAGTTTTTTAAATAATCTGGCCTCCTGCGTGGTCGGCTTCTTTTCGATTTATCCGAATTTTGTTCTGGTCTTTCCTCTCACTTATTTCGTCGATTTCTTTTTAGGCACTTCACTCTCTTTTTATTATTTGTTGATTCAAACCATTGTCTCTTCTCTTTCCGCAGTGAGGACCAGCTACAAGTGGGTGAGCGCTATCGTTAGTCTCTAGCAACGTGAGCGCCGGCAACGATTCCCCGCTCTCCCAGCTTCAGGTTACGGATCGGGATGTTCCTTCCTCGCCGCACCCATTGTGAGTCCCAGGCATGACACAAACTCTATTCACCGCCGGTCCCGTCGAAATGTATCCGGAAACCTTGCGCATCGGCGGCGAACAGCTTCCGTACTTCCGGACTGAAGAATTCTCGCAAATCGTTCTTGATTGTGAAGCCGCAATGTGCGAGCTCACGGGCGCCTCCGCGGGATCGAAAACGGTCCTCCTCACCTCGTCGGGATCGGGGGCTATGGAGGCGGCGGTTATCAATTTCGCAGGGCCCGGAGATCGGGTACTCATCATCGCCGGAGGCAGCTTTGGCGAGCGCTTCTGCGAGATCTGTGAGCAACACGGCATTCCCTACGACGCCGTCCGCCTCGAACCCGGCCGCGCCCTGACTTCTGCGGCGATTGAAGCGCTGGATCTCGAGACGCACAAAACACTGCTGGTCAACGCCCACGAAACCACGACGGGAGTCTTGTACGACCTGCAGCATCTCGGCGCAGCCTGCCGGGAACATGGCACGTTCTTTATCGTGGACGCAATCAGCGCCTTTCTTTGCGATCCCATCGATATGGCTGGGATGAGCATCGATGTGCTGTTGACCAGTTCGCAAAAAGCGCTTTCTCTGGCTCCTGGCCTTTCGATCCTTGTTCTTGGGCCCCGCGCGCTTGAAAAGATAAAAGAGCGCAAAGTCTGCTCCTACTATTTCGCTCTTTCCCGCTACCTCGCCGAAGGGGAGCGTGGGCAAACTCCTTTCACCCCTGCGGTGGGTGTGATTCTCCAGCTGCATGAGCGCTTGCGTGCGATCAGAACTGTCGGCGTGGCGGAGCTGACGCGTCGATGTGCCTGTCTTGCCGCATGCTTTCGGGCTTCCATTCACGGCCTTCCGCTGGCCGTTTTCCCCGATTATCCTTCCAACGCCCTTACCGCTCTTGCGCCCACCAACGGCTTCACGGCCTACTCGATCTATTCCGATCTCAAAAACCGCTACGGTCTCGTCGTGACCCCGAATGGGGGCGCACTCCGGGACAGAATCTTCCGCGTCGGCCACATGGGAAATCTGGAGGCCTCTGATCTGCACGCGCTCACATCCGCCCTCAAGGAGATACTGCAATGAAAGCGCTACTACTCGCTGCCGGACGCGGAACCAGAATCAGCCGGAACATCGACGGCCGGCCGAAGTGCACAGTGCGCCTCGACGCTAACACCACGCTTATCGAATACAGCATCGATCTGTTGCAGCGTAAGGGAATCGACGACATCACCATCGCCCTGGGCTATCGCGGCGACGTGATCCGCGAGACACTCAGCGGAAGCCGGGTCAAGTTCGTCGAGAATCCCTTCTACGATGTGACCAACAGCATCGCCTCGCTTTGGTTTGCCCGCGAGGAACTCAAAGATGCCGACCACTTCCTCCTCATGAATGGCGACGTGTTTCTTTCCGAGCAGGCGCTCGACGTGGTGCTGTCGGAAAAAAGGAGCCCCATCCTCTTCTACGACATTACCCGCCGCAAAGGAGCTGACTACAAATTTTTCTGCCAGGGCGACCGCATCGTGAAATACGGAAAGGAACTTTCCCTCGAAGAGACCTCAGGCGAGTATGTGGGTTGCGCCGTATTCGCCGATCGATTTCTCGGCACGTTTGTACTCCGTCTCGAAGAGCTGATCCGGACCCAGAAACATTCGATGTGGTGGGAGGATGTGCTTTATTCCATGTCCGCCGAGTATCCCATTCTTGCCAAAGATGTCGAGGGCGCGTTCTGGGGCGAGGTCGATTTTGTCGAGGACTACGAACGGATCATGGCATTTTACCGCGACCGAGACAAACCAGCGCCACATCTTGCCGCGCCGCCTTTGCGAGCCAGAGCCGCCCGGTCCAGATGAAGCCCCTTGGCGGGCAGATATCGCAATGCCTCATTTAGCTGAGAATCCGAAGAACATCGTCTTGCCCGATCTTCCGTCGCTGCAGGGCACGTGGAGGGACGATGTCGCCAAAAGCATATTCCTCTCGTCGGCCAGAGTATTCTTTTTCCAGTGCCTAGGGCTGGCGCTCTCTTTCGGTTTTCAGGCTTTCTTGTCTCATACCTGCGGCGCTGCCGGGTTGGGCGGATACACCCTCTTCGTCTCCTGGCTCGGCCTTTTGTCAGTGGTCACGGTTCCGGGGCTCGAAGGCACTCTCGTTTATCTCCTGCCACGCTTTGAAAACGCGAGCGATCTCAGACGCAAGGTGGTGCGCATCTGCCTGTTCCTCGCAGGCACTATCTCAACCCTCTCGGCGTTGGCCGTAATCGCCGGAGGGGACCGCGCTTTTCATTGGGTCGGCCTGCCAGCCAAGGCGAAGTCGGCCTTCGCTTTTTCGATCGTCGTATTTTCCTTGGGCAAGCTCCTGGATGCCGTTTTCCTCAGCCTCAGGGACGCATCCGCAACCGGCTACTTTAATGCGGTTCGAATCCTCCTTCGTTTCCTCTTCTGTATTCCCATTCTCCTGTATCCCACGGCGAGCTGGAGTATCATTTTCGTCGCCGTGGCGTCCGAGTGCGCCCTTACCTTGCTCTTACGGGTCTATGGTATCCGCAAACGTTATCCCGAATTGTCGACTGCCGACCGGCATAGGACCGAGTCCCCGTCGTTGTCGTATCCCATGTTTTTCGCCACAGCGATTCCCATGTTTGGAATCGGCATCGTCGACAGCCTTTTCCCCTTCATGGACAAAGCCATCCTCGGGGCGCTGCTGCCGCTCCAGCTTGTGGGTATCTACAAAGTATCGGAGAGCATGGCGTCTCTCAGTTCAATCTTTGTTTCTCCCTTCATCTCCTTCTGGCCTTTCGTCTCCAAACTATGCCATGAGAATAGAATTGACGAACTCAGCGACGCCTATCGAAACATCAACCTGTTGATCATCGCTCTGATGATTCCCTGTGTTCTGGCCCTGGTCGAGGTATCCGGGTTCGTCTTGTCTTTGTTTGGGAGCGCGTTCCTGGTTTACGGAAAAACCACTTTTCTAATCCTTATTCTGGGCTGCGTCTTCGACGCCATTGCAGGGCCTGCGGGCGCTGTTCTGAAACTCACCGGGCACTCGCACTTGTGCCTCGGTGTGAACGCTAGCCTGCTCGTGATCTACATCGCGCTGAGCTTCTTGCTGGCACGGACCTACGGATTGCTGGGAATCGCCATAGCAAAGTCATCCGTCCTAATCCTAGGTAACATCGTCAACGTAATCGCCAACCGGTTTCTGTTGCGAATTTTCCCGTATTCCTGGAAGCATGGACAACTCTTACTCTTGGGTTCGTCGATTCTTACCGCTGCTGCCCTCGTTCACGCATCCAGCGTGAGAATGCACTTTTTCGTTGCTTGCGGCGAAGTATCCATCTTTGTTTGCGCCGCTTCAATCATCGTCCATCCGCAAATCAGACAGGCAATCGCAATGATCAGAAATGGTTATCTGTCCACCGCGGAGGACTGCAATCCGTAATCTGCTTTGGCTTGGGACAACATTCGCCCCGGCGGTAACGCTTCAATTTGTCCGCGTAGCCGGGCTCACAATTGCCGCACACAGCCACATCGAGAGATAGAAAGGCCGCAGCGACCAACATGCCAAATCGACGTACCTTCTACCTTCTACTTCGTTTCCGCTTGGGAGCGGGTTGCTCTACGAACAGCGCGAACTGAATTTTCTTCTCCACGGGATCGATGCGGTCGACCAGCACACGAATACTCTGCCCCAAACTATAAGTCTTGCGGGAGCGTTGGCCGATGATTTGCCGAGTGTTCTCATGGTAGGTGTAGTAGTCGTCGGTGAGAGTGTTCAGCGGGACCAAGCCTTCCACAAACAAATCAGTAAGCTCGACGAAGAATCCGAACTTGGTGACGCTGGTGATCAAGCCATCGAAGTATTCTCCCACGCGATCCTGCATGAACTTGACCTTCTTCCACTCCATAAGCTCACGCTCAGCCTCGTCCGCGCGGCGCTCAGACTGGCTGGACTCCTCGGCGATGTTATGGAGTTCGTCAAGCGATATCGGCCCTCCGATGGGTTTCAGTTCTTCGTGATGGGCGGCGGGGTCGCGCCGCTTCGACCACGGCGTAACCCCGGCGTCTCGCCGACCCGGTTGCGAGGTTGAAGCTCGCACTTCTTTTTCTGCCGAGGCTGCGGCGCCGCTGTCCAAAAAAGAAGATACTCCAACCGGAATCTCGCCTTCGCGCATCTCCGCTGAATCGCGCAGCACTTCTTTCAAGATTCGATGGACGATCAAATCCGGATACCGCCGGATCGGCGATGTGAAGTGCGTATAGCTGCTGGCCGCGAGCGCAAAGTGACCGACATTCTCTTCCAAATAGCGCGCCTGCTTGAGCGAGCGCAGCATCAGGTAGCTCACGATGCGCTCTTCCGGCTTCCCTGCGATTTTCGCGGCGAGCTTTTGATACATCCGCGGGGTGATGTGAACATCCTTGGGGACTTCGATTGTGCGCGCCTGCTTGCCTGTGCCGCGCGCGGCGCGGCGGTCACTTTTGAACTGCACGCGGTGAATCGGCAGCGGACCAACTCCCAGCGAATATCCAAAGGTTGCCGCGATCACTTCAAAGTCGTAAACCCGCTTGGCGTCTGGCTTTTCGTGAATGCGATATAACAACGCGACGCGTTTCGATTCCAGATATTGCGCCACGCATTCGTTCGCCGAGAGCATAAATTCTTCGATCAGCCGATGCGCGATGTTGCGCTCCGAGCGCGTGATGCTCTTCATCGATCCGAGTTCGTCAAACTCGATGACCGGCTCGGGCAAATCGAAATCAATCGACCCGCGGCGTTGGCGCTTACGATTCAGAATCAGCGCCAGATCGCGCATGAGTTCAAACGTGGGAACGAGCGGCGCGTACCGTTCGCGCATCGCGGCATCGCCCTCGAGCACAGCGTTGACGGCCGCGTAGGTCATGCGCTCGGCGGAGCGAATGATGCCTTCGCTCAATTCGCAACTAAGGATCTCGCCGCGTGGATCGATTTGCATCACGCATGACAGCACCAGCCGGTCAACTTGCGGACGCAGGCTGCAGATATCGGTAGAGAGTTCCAGCGGCAGCATCGGCACAGCGCGATCCGGAAAGTAGACGCTGGTGCCGCGCAGGCGGGCTTCCTGATCGAGCGCGGAATCCGGCGTCACATATTGTGCAACGTCGGCAATGTGGACCTGCAGTTCGAAACTGCCGTTGGCAAGCTGGCGCACCGTGACAGCATCGTCGAAGTCACGCGCAGTTTCGCCGTCGATCGTTACGATGGGCAGGGTCCGGAAGTCGCGACGGTGAACCAGTTCCGCCGCCGGGATGATGGGTGAGATTTGCTGCGCTTCTTCGAGCGTTGCCGCGGGAAAATGATGCGGCAGGTGAAACTTCCGAATTGTGATCTCAACATCGACGCCAAAATCATCGAGCCGGCCAAGCACCTCGAAGACGCGCCCACGCGGACTCTGCGTAGGGGTCGGCCAGTCGGTAATTTCCACGTCAACCACCACACCTTCGAGATCATCCCAATCCGACCGTCGGGCGGCTTCATCTCCCAGCACGCGATCAACCGATTTTTTTCGTCGCGCCGGCGTCGCACCGGCATCGGGAAATTCCATCCCCGGCGGAATCACGATCTCCTGCGTGATCTTGCTGTCGATTGGCGTGACGTAATTGCGCCCGCTGCTGTAGTGAAAAATTCCCACAACCGTGGGATGACCACGAACCACCGAGCGGACGATGCGGCCTTCGGCGCGGCCTTCGGGACGCGTGGCGACAATGTCGACGAGAACGCGGTCGCCGTGCATGGCGTTACCGATGGCATGAGGCGCAATGAAGATATCGCCGGTGAGACGCGCTTTAAGTGATGGAGTCAGTGAACTCGCATCGGGGATCACAAAACCGAAACCGTCGCGATGCATGGTAAGACGGCCGGCAACCAGATTGTTTTCAGTCGCGGCCTGCGGAAGTGCATAGCGGTCGCTATCGACCTGGACCAGTTCTCCACGCTTCGCGAGCTTCTGTAGCCGGCTATTGAGATCGGCGCGGGCTTCTCCATGCACGCTCAGTTCGCGTACCAGCTGTTTGTACCCGGCAGATCGCTTGGGCTGGCGCGCGATGTGTTTCAGAATGGTAGCGTCGGAAAGCATGGGGACGGCGTCGTTGGTCGTTAGCCAAAGGCTTCTGGCTGACTCAGATCAATCCTAACGTAAGTTCGGAGGCTACTGCCGTGTATTGCTAACGACCAATGGCTAATGACCAACGACGCTCTTGCTCTTCTACCATGTATCTCCGCCGCCTCGTGGTGGCCACGCATTGAGCATGCGACGAATCATCGCAATCTGGCCGACGTGGTAGCTGTTGTGCGCGACCATCTGCCACAACACTGCTTCAAGTGTTCCGGCCAGTTTGTTATCTCGTGCATGCGAGGACGCAATTTGCCTCTGCATTTCCTCCGGAGAAGAATTCGCCAAGGCGGCAAATTCGGCTAACAAGCTGGCGAACTGCTTTCGCAGTCGCTCCCAATCCTGATCGTTGCCGGATGACGATTCTGTGGGGAAACTCTCTGAATTGTGAGCTGGATATGCGGGCCGGTCGCCGCGAATACGGAGCAGTTCGTAGTCCATCCAGTAATTCATGTGGAAGACGAGATCTGCGATGGAGTGCGGAAAGCCTTCGACACGGCGCACCGAAAGTTCGGCAGAAATATCCTCGACGCAGGCGAGAGGATCAGCATGCGCACCTTTACCACGGAGGAGTTCCATCAGCGCGCGCTGGGACATGGGTGTAGCCACAGGTCTCGAGTCTTAGGTCGCAGGTCTTAGGCTTAACACCTCAAGACCGGAGACCCCAACACCTGAGACCCGAGACCGCATTTTGCACCGATCAGCGAGTCGCAGCGAAATACTTCTCCTCCAAAATCCTGCGGTGATGCAACTCATGCCCGGCAACGATGTAAGCCAGCGCCCGCACGCTCACTTCATTTTTGTTAGCGACGCCGCGACGCAACCATGCCGCCTCGTCGAGGTTGCGGAATAGCGAAATTGTGGCGCGTCGCACGGCGATGAAATCTTCGATGAGATCAGATAGCGGACGCTGCCCAGATGGGCCGTTACGAACGTAGTCATCCTGCTCGAAGCCGGCCAGGGGCATCGCATCCGCGCGAGAGAAACGGAGAGCGCGATAAGCGAAAATGCGTTCCGTGTCGCAGATGTGCCCTAGGACTTCGTTCACGCTCCACTTCTCGGGTGCGTAGCGGAAGTCCCCGTCCTTTTCGTTGCGGCAGGAGAGGAGCAGCAGCATCTCGCGGCGCTGCTCATCGAGCGTGTGCAGAATCTCCTCGCCTTGAATCAGAGAAATGTAGCGCTCGTAGTACGACGCGTATTCGCCGGGTTGAGGCCGGGCAACGCCAACAGTTGGAGGGCTGACGACGGCTGGTTCTAACATAATTTCACTCCTGAGCGGCGGACTATCACCTTCGCTGGATATTCGATCCTCAAAAGCATAACGCGAACGGCGGTCAAACTGTCACGCGGACGAGAACTTTTTTCGGGAATCCTTACACGGTGGAAGTGCCAAAAGGGAAGGTACGGACCGACGCTAGCCGTCGCGACCCCTCTCAGCCGGCCGTCTAAATGAGTACCAAGGTAGGAAACGCCATTGAAAATAAAGGATTTTCCACAGCGCTCATTATGAGACGGCGGAGTACAATCGGATTGGTCACGGAAGTGCGGCTCGTGATTTCTAATCCCAACAAGGAAAGGAACTTTGTAACCCATGTGGAAGCCGACGAATCAGCCTACGACCCCTGGCCGTCCAGCCGAGCCGGAGCGTCCGACTATGCCTACCCCGAGCGCGCCTGCGATGACGGCAAATGAGCCTGCCGCCGCTGCTCCGCGTCCGGCCATGACTACCACTACTACTGCGGACCAGGCAACGATCGGCAAATCGCTGGTCATCAAGGGCGAGGTAACCGGCTCGGAGTCTCTTTATATTGATGGGCGCGTCGAAGGCTCCATCAGCCTGGCGGGCAATCGCGTCACCATTGGACGAAACGGCGTGGTTGCCGCCAACATCAACGCCCGCGAAATCGTCGTGCTCGGCAAAGTGCGCGGTAACCTTACGGCCAGCGACCGTGTCGATATCCGTAGCGACGGCTCGCTCACCGGCGACGTTGTGGCGGCGCGCATTTCCATCGAAGACGGCGCCTACTTCAAGGGCGGCATCGACATTCGCAAGGGCGGCACGCCTGCGCAGACAAAGCCCAACGGCAAGGACGAAAGCGCTCCCATACCCGAGCCAGCGGCAGTCGGGGCCAGAGCGTAGTTCACGTAGCCTCGGACGCATTCGTCCGATCGGCGACACGACAAGATTAGCGGCGGAATTCGCAGGCCATGCGAGTATCCGCCGTTTTGTTTTCTCCCATCGTGCCTAGCGAGAGTGTGCAACCGGCTTGAAGCCGTGAAAGATGACCATCGCAACCTTGCCATCAAAGAGCGAGAGTTGTAGCATCATTAAATGGTGAAGTGGCGTGCCATCCTGTCTTTTGTTTTGGTCTTGGTGTGGACGGCTACGCCTGCCCTCGCGTGTCTTCCTAAATCGACCATGACGAAGGTCGAGATGGAATGCTGCAAAAAGATGGCAGGAGACTGCCACATGAGTTCTCGTAGTCATCCGTGCTGCGAGAAAAACGTAAATCAAGCCGCCCCGGTTGCGACGGTTCAGCAGCAGTCGCAGGTGATCCTGCATCCCGTTTTCACAGCAGTCATGTCAGTCGTGCAGACTCTTAACCTGCCGATGCGAGATTCTGAATCTCACCGTCTCACACTAGGTCTCCCACCGCCCTCGCCACCAAGTCTCAACTCCATTCTAAGAATCTAGTCTCCGTCTGCTCACGCCCGTTACGGAGGAGTGTGTCTTGCAGACTAGGAGAAAATCACATGAAACGAGCACTGATTCTGCTCGTCGCATTGGCATCGCCGTATGCCAATGCTGCGAGTCATGGCCCTGTGTTCGGGCTGGCTACGCCAACGAACTCGCAGGGTGAATGGAGCTTTGACGAAGGCGCCTTTGAACGCACTACGAGCCTCGGTTCACAAGCATCAATTAGAGAATTGGTCGGATACGGATTTACTCCGCATCTCACCCTGTCCTTTACCCTTCCCGCCGTCGTTGGGGATACCCCACTTCCACCAACGCGTATTCAACCGGGTGACGACTTCGATTCAACACTGGCATGGCGTTTCCAGCACACAGCGACAAAAGTCGGTACTCGGATCGAAAGCACGGCATTCGCTGGCATGGCGGTTCCCGGCCCACAGTCAGCATTCAACGGCATCAAACCCACCAACATCCCCGGCTTCATGGTCGGAGGGGTGACGGGAAGGGCTTCATTGAGTCACTACGTGTGGCTCGGCGGCACGTTCACGAAATTCTTTGAACATGACGGAAGCAAGCGTCCCGATGTCTTCGACTACAGTCTTGTCTACGGATACCGTCCGGCGAAGTGGCGAAGACCGCCAGATAAATGGGACTGGCGACTCTTCGCTGAATTGGTCGGAGAACGCTCTGGGGCGTTTCTCCAAGCGAATGTTCCTATCCCCAACACCACAGCACACCAAGTCTTCCTCGGGCCGTCGGCTCTAGGAATCTATCGGAACTACACGGTGAGTTTTGGAGCACAGTTCCCCGTGTACCAGAACGTCGAGACGCAGTTCCCAAAGGAACGCGTGCGTCTTGCAATCAACTTCAGTTACCTGCTGTTCCAACATTCACACTAGGAGATGAAATGAAAACCGCAATCGCTTTGTTGTCAGTTCTATTGCTCGTTGTCACTTCAGCTTCGGCAGAAATCAAGTCAATCGACATCACCATCTTCGGGATGGATTGAGAAGTTTGTGCCCACGCCGTGAGCGTGTCATTGAAATCCGTCTCAGGTGTCGATTCCGTTGATGTGAGCCTTGCAAAAGGACTTGCAGCAGTCAAAATGAAGCCGGGAAATACCGCAACGCTGAAGCAGTTGCAGGCTGCAATCACGAAGAATGGATTCACGATGAAACCGTCAGCTATCACGGTCATCGGAATTATTGTCATTGACTCGGGGAGAGTGCAACTCAGAGTTTCAGGATCGAATGAGATGCTCGATCTGGTTCCCGATGGACAAGTGACACCGATTGCGAACTCCTTGAACGGGAAGTCTGCAATTGTGAACGGTGTAGTCCCTGAACCTGGAAAAGACAAGTCGTTTTCAATTCACTATCGCTTGGTGACGGAACAACCATGATGACAATCTTGACCCAGAACAGGACGAGACCCTCGGCCCTGTTGAGCTACTTCTCATTGTTCACGTCCTTCGGGACGCTGCTTTGCTGTGCCCTGCCTTCGCTGCTCGTTTTGTTTGGCTTTGGAGCGTCAGTTGCGTCTATACTTTCGTTCTTGCCATGGCTCGTCACTCTGTCCCGGCACAAACAGTGGACATTCGCTGTCTCTGGCTTGTTGATTGCTCTCGGTTTCATCAACATGTACGTCATCGCTCCACGCCTGAAATCGAAAGCCTGTAAACCGGGCGACAGTGCGTGTGACGATGCAAGTAAGATGTCGAAGATTGTGCTGTGGGTCTCTTCAACGATCTATATTGTCGGCTTCTTCGTGGCGTACGTTTTGGGGCCGATATTGACGAGGCTCGACCGATGAACTCATGGCACGCCAAGAACGAAACGCTGAAATAAAGACGCCTAGGTAAACCGACCGTCGCCTACGGCTGCGTTCCGGCTCCCAGAATCTCTCTGCTCTCGCCTTGAGCCACGGCGGGATAGGCCGTTGCTTTTCTCCGCCGCAGATCGTTGGGCAACTGCGACTTCAGCAGCCAGAGTCCGACGGCAGTCGCCGCGGCCCAGGTCACCGATACCAGGCCGAGTTGCAGCAAGTCGGTGATGCGGCTGCCGCGACCGGACACTACCGGCGTCGCAATCTTTGCAACTTCAAGGCTGATGCCGCCCGCGATCACAGCAGTGAGCGCCGATTTGCCTAACTCTCCCCAACGCAGTGTTGCGAGCGAAACCAGTTTGCGGTAGTGCAGCAGCCAGGCCAGCGCGAGCAGATTCATTCCGATGCCAATGTCGGAGGCCCAGGCCAACCCGACGACTCCGTAATGGTGGAACAGAAACGAATAGACGGGCAATGATGCGCTGGTGATCACAGTGACTGCGGCCATGGGGGTAAGCGTGTCGCCGGCGGCGTAGAAGGCGCGCGCGTAGAGACCTTGCGCCGACCACAGCGCGAGCGATAGCGAGAACCAGAAGAAGTAGACAGTGGTAGTTTGAGTATCGGAAACCAGAAAGCGGCCACGGCGATAAACCAGATCGATCAGGGGAAAGGCGGCAGCCATCATCCATGCCGTGGCCAGGAACGACGCCGCAGAAACGCGGTAGACCGAATCATTCACGGTGTCGGCAAACTCTTTCAGCCGCTTCTCGTTGAACAGCCGGGCGAAAAAAGGCAGCGACGCCTGTCCTGTAGCCTGGCCCAGAACCGCGATGGGCACCGCAAACAGCCGCTTGGCATAGTTGAGGCGCGCGATGTTGCCGATGCCGCTGGCGGCGTAGTGGCGCAGAATCCAGTCGTCGGCAGTGACCAGGGACACGCCAAGCATCAGCGGGATCGAGAGCTTCACCCATTCGCGAAAAGCGGGATTGGTCACGTCGAACGACGGCCGATAACCCGTGCCGATACGCACCGCACCGATAACGCTCGCAAGGAACGGTCCAGCCACGGCTCCCAGCAGCGCGCCATAAGCCAACGCGGCAATGCCGAAGCGGCGGCCACAGATCACTCCGCCGGCGATGATAAGCACGTTGTAGATGAGCGGCCCGAAGGCGGGAAAAAGAAAAAGACGATGCGAAAGCAGAACTGCGGAAACCACGCCGCCGACGTAAAAGAAAATCTGCGCAGGCAGAAGAATCCGTGTGAGATGCACTGTGAGTTCGATTTGCGCGGGCGAAAAGCCGTGAAACATCCAGCGCACGAACTGCGGCGTAAAGATTTCAGCGATGACCGTACCCACGATCATCACCGCGGACATGACGGTGATGACGATGGAGAAAGTCTTCTGCGCGTCGGCGTCGCGCTTTTCCGCCAGAAAGCGCGTGTAAATTGAAATAAAAGTAATCGAGGCCGCACCGCCGGCAACGATGTAATTGAGCCAGTCGGGGAGGGTGAAGGCGGCGACGTAGGCGTCGGTCTGCGGGCCGGCGCCGAAGGCATAGGCGATGTAAGCCTCGCGCACGTAGCCGATGACGCGAGAGAGCATGACGGTGCCCATCAGCAACACCGTGGCAGACAGAGCCGAGTGCTGGTATGAGGGGCGGAAAAAGCGCAGGAGTTTGGTCATCGGGCGCGGCGGGTGGACGCGGAATTTTTTGTTCTGGTGGATTGATTCTTGTTGCGGATGATCGGCGTAATCGACATGAATTTCTTCCAAAGCCTATCAGAGGCGTGCTTGCGGGGTTGAATTTATCGCTACTCTGACACTAGGCTGGTTCCTCAATTGACACTGGAGGCTATCCCCCGCGGGGCTAATTATTTCCGGTTTGAAGGGACGATCCCGCAACAACGCACAACCTTGAAATACTCACTGTGCTACTCCACGCATCGCCACTTCGCAAATTTTTTTAGCTCTTCATTAACGACAGTTATCGTGCTAGACTACGCACGTTTTCGGGCCCCGATCCTATCTCCGAGAATTTATTAGTTGCGGCAATGGAGGGAATCCCGTGAAAAAGACTCTTCCTCTCGTGTGCATCCTGTCGCTTTGCGGGGTGGCGCTGTTTGCTCAGACCATGCAAAAATCGACGGATGACGCAACACAGCAAACGCCAAGCAGCTTACAAATCCTATACACCAACCTAGGCAAGAAAGGTCACCTCTACTATCCCGACGGCTTAACTGTTTCCGGTCCAAATTCCTCAGCGGTCTTCTCCTTTTTCATCGCCATGCCGTTTACTCCGAGCTTGAATTCGCACGTCTCCGAAGTGCGTGTTGCCGTGCAATATCTGAGCGGGGCGAACCAAGTAAATCTAAGTATTTATGAGGATTCGGGAGGCGTTCCGGGGACGCTGCTGGCAGGGCCGGTGACAATCACGAACCTGCCTAACGCCAACACCTGCTGTCGCCTTACCGTCGCCGATTTCACACCGGTGGCGGTAAGTGGCGGAGTGCAGTACTGGGTGGTTGCGAACACGCCTGCGACCGGCGTTGGGAGCGACTTCGAGGGCTTATGGCAACCGGCGGCCAACATCTCGGTTCCACTTGCACTAGACAACGGTACCAGTTGGTTCCCGTTCCAGGGGGTCTTGCTGCCCTCCGGCGTCGTGCTGGGCACGATCCCGTAGGGTCGGTTGGTTAGCTTCCAACTTTATAAAAATGTGGCACGCTCGCTGACGGTTCGAAACGAAGGCCTTGAAAAGGAGGGAACATCCGTGAAGAAAAATCTGCTCTTTCTCTGCCTCCTGGTATTTTGCAGCTTGAATTTTTGGGGTCAGACGGGGAAGGCTCCAGGAGTTGTACACACACCGGAGCAGTCGGCAATACATTTGCCGCCACAGGAAGCTCAGGCTGGTTCGAAAATTATTTACAGCAACTTGGGAACCGCGTCCGATCTTTACACGGGTACTTGGAGCTGGAGACTTGCGGGACCAAACAACTCCTTCTTCCCTGGCTCTCACCAGTTCGTCGGAATGCCGTTTACGCCGCAATCCGACGCTCACGTCTTGGAGGTTCGGGTGGCTGCGCAGTACTTCGGCACCGGGGCGAATCAGGTCAATCTCAACCTATATTCGGACGCCAGCGGCACTCCCGGAACACTCCTCGCGGGGCCGGTAACGGTGACTGACCTGCCCGAAGGCGGAACCTGTTGCGCCCTTGCCGTGGCCGACTTTTCTCCGGTGGCGGTCAGCGCCGGAATCCAGTACTGGGTAGTCGCCGATACTCCGCTGAGCGGCACGGGAAGCGACCTGAGCGGAGGGTGGGCTTTCGTTGCAAAGATTGGGGCAACGGAATGGGCACAAGATATTGATAACACTGGCTGGTTCCCGGCGCCTAGTGACGGTTTACCGGCTGGTGGAGTTCTCGGCACAATTCCGTAGACGACGCCTACAGAATTCAAATCTTTCGGGTGGCTCTAGCGCCTCAGAATCGGAGTACAGGCCTTTCGCGTCCAAGCTTGCCGGGATCAGGCTATCACTGGACTCCGCGGCCTGAATAATTCCATACTCGAACCATGCACGGCCGCAGCGCAACCGTGAGATGCATCCTGCTGGCGCTTGCGGCATTTTTGACGGCTCCATCTTCGGCACAAACGTCGCCGTCACCCCCGCAGCGAATCGGCCCCCAGCACGCCGCCGTGCCGAAGCTGACGATCACCGTGACAGACGAAAACGGCGTGGCTGTCCCAGCAGCGCGCGTCGAGTTGCAGGGTCCGCCCCCCACTCTGTCGCTACGGTGCGAAACGGATTTCGCCGGACGCTGCGATTTTTCTAATTTGTATTCCGGACCCTACGAACTGCACGTGGAGAAGACTGGCTTCTATGCCGCGTCTGAGTCCGGCGTGCAAGCTAGTACAACCACCAGCGTGGAGGTTACGCTTCCCCGTCAGCAGGAGGCCCATGAAGTGGTGAACGTGACGGAATCCGCACCGGCCATCGACCCGGAACAGATTTCCGCCAAGGAAGAGCTCACCGGCGCCGAGATTATCGACATCCCCTATCCCTCGTCGCACGATTATCGAAACGCGCTGACCTTCATTCCCGGAGTCACACCCGACGCGTTTGGTCAGGCGCACGTCGCGGGCGCCGAGACCTTCCAGACGCTGCTACTGCTCGATGGCTTCAACGTAACTCAGCCGACCAACGGGCAACTAGTGGTGCGAACCAGTGTCGACTCATTCCGCTCGATCGCTGTGACCCCGAGCCGCGAGCCGGCAGAGTTCGGCAAAGGCTCCGGCGGCGTGCTTAGCTTAAACACCCGCATGGGACAGGATCGCTTCCACTTTACTACTACCGACTTCACTCCCGGGCTGCAGGACGTAAAAGGCATTGCACTCGGGCAATGGACGCCCATCTACACGATGTTCGGCCCGATTCGCAAGGGCAAAGCGTGGTTCATCGACGCGCTCGACGGCGAGTTTGACAATGACATTACAAAGCAACTTCCTTCTGGTTCCGATACCGACCATGTCTGGCGCGTTGACAACCTAGCCAAGGTGCAATCCAACCTGACCACGCGCAACATCGTGACCGCCAGCTTTCTGTCCAACTACTATCACGACGACTATGCCGGCCTCTCTGTGCTTCAGCATGAGCCGACTACTCCCACTGAAGTTGACACGGCTTACATCGGATCGCTCAAAGACCAATATTATTTTCGCGGCGGGGCTTTGCTTGAAAACGGATTCGGGGTTGACCAGTACAGCAATTCGCTCACGCCGCAGGGAGATGCTCCGTACATCCAGGCCCCGCTGGGAGCGGGAGGCAACTACTATCTGAATGAGAGAGCGCTGGCCCGCAGAGTGCAGGGCCTGGCGAATCTTTATCTTCCGCCTATGCAGTGGCACGGACGACACGACATCAAGGTTGGTGTTGACGTCGATCGTTTGAACTACGATGCGCAGTTCCTGCGCACGCCGATTTCGTTCACCCAGCCGGGTCCGTTGCAGCCGTGTCCGACGGATGCGAATGGCCTTCCCATAGTGCCCGCGCCAACTTGCGCGCGTTACTCCGTGTTTTCTGGAGGAAACTCCTCGACAATCTATAACGCGGAGGCCAGCGCCTATGCCGAAGATCGCTGGCTCATCACCAATCGTCTGCTCGTCGAGCCCGGCTTGCGTTTGGATTGGGACGAAATCGTGCGCACCTCGTTGTTCTCGCCGCGCCTGGCCGGTACTTACATTTTCGACAGTGAAAGCAATACCAAGCTCTCAGCGGGAATTGGGATCTTCTACGACGCGACCACTCTGGGCTTCATCCATCAACCACTTGAGGGACAGAGAGTGGATTATTTTTTCGATTCGAACGGCTGTCCGCAGGAGGCTAACGGAACCTCTGTTCCGTGCACCAATCTGCCGACGGGGACGCCGGAGCCCGCGCCGATCCCGGGACCGACTACGTTCGCGATTAATCGAAGCGCACTCGACGCGCCACGATACTTGAACTGGAGCGTGGGGCTGGAGACAAAATTGCCGGCGGCAGTCTTTTTGAAATTGGAGTTCGTCGAGAAACGCGGCGTGCACGCTTTCGCCTACAACACTCTGCATGGCGCGGTGGACGGCACATTTCTACTCGGCAACGGCCGCGACGACCATTATGATGCCTTCACCATCAGCGCGCGCCATCACTTTCGCCAGTACTACGAGGTCTTCGGCGCCTACACCCGCTCCAGCTCACGGACCAATCAGGTATTCGACTTCAGTTTAGATATTCCTTTGCTGAGTCCGCAGCTGCCGGGCCCCTTCCCGTGGGATACGCCGAACCGCTTTGTTGAATACGGTGTGCTGCCGTTTTTCAAGCTGCCCATCATTCACAAGGTTGACGTGGTCTATTCAGCCGAGGCGCGCACCGGGCTGCCATTCCTTGCGACGACCGACAAAGCTGAAATTGCGCCGGGCACGACTCCGGCTACGTATCGTCTTCCCGCTTACTACACTGTGAATCTGCAGTTCGAAAAACGGTTTCACCTCTTCAATCGCTATTGGGCTCTACGGGGCGGCTTCGACAACGTCACCAATCATGCCAACACTCAGTTGGCAAACGGAGTACTCGATGCCGCGCACCCAGTCCCAACTTTCATCGACGCCAACGGTAGAGCATTCACTGGCCGCATCCGGTTTCTCGGAAAGCAATGATTCTCGAACCAGCCTAAGAAATCTTTAGCACAACCTTCCCGTAATTCTTGCCTTCCTGCAGCAGTTTGTAGCCTTCGCGAGCTTGATCGAGAGGCAGAACCTGGCCGATGACCGGAGTCAACTTACGCTGCTCAATCCATTCCGAGAGCTGCTTCCATGCGGGCTCCATGATTTCGGGCTTTTGCGAAAGATAAGTCAGCCAGAGTCCCTGAACGCTGGCAGATTTCGCATATAGTGCGCGCACGTCGAGTTGCGGCTGCTTGCCCGTTGCGGTGCCGTATTGGATCACGCGTCCGAAGTCACGCAGGCATCGCAGACTTTTCGCAGTGTGCTCACCGCCAAGCATTTCGAAGACCGCGTCTACGCCTTCGCCACGTGTGAGATTCTTGACGGCTTCTTCGTAGTCCTGCTGCTTGTAGTTAATTCCGTGCTGCAATCCGAGTTCTTTGACTCGTACAAGCTTCTCGTCGGATGAGGATGTGCCA
The DNA here is from genome assembly GCA_963771965.1 of uncultured Acidobacteriaceae bacterium. GTDB lineage: Bacteria > Acidobacteriota > Terriglobia > Terriglobales > Acidobacteriaceae > Sulfotelmatobacter. The sequence goes on along the minus strand of CAVYVM010000008.1, from coordinate 433,952 downwards.
TACATTTCGACGCCAAGAATGCGGCCGATCTGAACAGCGGCTGTCCCCACTCCGCCAGCGACAGCGTGAATGAGCACTCGGTGAGTCTTGCCAGCCATCGGCGCTTTCGTCATGCCGGCTTGCCAATAGCCGAGATATGCGGTGAAGTAGTTGACGGGGAAGGCCGCGGCTTGCTCGTCACTCCAGTGCTCGGGAACCGGCCAGAGCATGCTGGGGTATGCCGCTATTTTCTCCGCGAAGGCTGCCCACTGCGTATAACCCATGACGCGTCGGCCGGTGGCTTCGTCGACGCCGGAGAATTCTCGTCCAGCGACGAGTGGCGGCGGTGGTGTTCCCGGATAACCACCCTGCGCAGTCATGAAGTCGGCAAAGTTCAGACCTCCGGCGGTGACGCGAACCAGCGTTTGTCCGGGCTTCGGAGCAGGTTCAGGACTGTCTTGAATGGTGAGCGCGTCTGGTCCGGATAGACTCGTGATGACTAGGGCTTTCATGCAGGAAGTCTAGCAGGCCTGACTCGGTGGTCACCTCAGCCCGCCTACTCCGTAATGCCGGCTAGAGACGTCCCCGTTTTCCCATCGGGATTTGGAGAGTGACCCGAACATCGACAAATAAAAATGGCCTCTCTTGAGGTTGAATCCAGCAGAACTGAATCCCGACTCAGAGAGGCCACCTTCGCTAGGAAGCCGCGCGCGTGATGCGGCTATATGGTCACGCTCTACATCACAACAAAAACTGCGACACGAACACCCGGGTGCAGCAAATCAAAGAGGAAATATTCTCCGTCGATGTAATCGATATAGCAGTCGTCCGTGTAAGCCCACCCTACCGGCCAGGCATCCACGAGTTGGAAGGAATAGCCGCTGTATTGAAATTGCGGCCGGCCTTCAACGATTACGGTCTTCGCAGTGAAGGTATGGCTGCGACCGAAGCTAGCCCGGAATTTCTCGTCTGGAATGTGTCCACCTCTGCCGACCGGCTGGGCATGCGCTTGTTCCGGATGATCCTGGCGGTTCGGCATCGCCTGCTCATGGGATCGTTCTTGTCCCGGCTTCGGCTCCTGCTTTTCCTCCTGTTTGCCCATCTTCTCCATTTGTTTGTCTTGCTGAGGCTTGGCCTCGTCCTGGCGAGGCGGCTTGGCTTCATTCGCTTTTGGGGTCGGTTTGGCTTCTTCCTGCCGCGCAGGTTTTTCTTCTTGCGGCTTCTCTTCCTGGGCATATACCGCCGCCGCACTTCCAACCAATAGGGAAAGAATCGCTACATTCACAAAATTGAAACGTCGCATGAATATCCTCCAAGGCAATCCTTGAGACTGGAACGGCTCGGCCATCTGCATCTTCCCTCAGCAGATCGGGATCGCGAATTTGAGATGCCTACAACGTTTATCTAACGCTGGGTACAAAACTGTAATGCGCCGGGGATGGCCCTGTAGGGTAAGCCCCCACAAAAATGGCTAGTCGGTACGCAATCTTTAGTTTTTCCAGTTACTTACCCTCGGGTATATACTTTTGGCGTTGGTTTTACTTAGTTTGCCCGGTCAAGCCTCCAAGAGACCGGGAACGGGGCGCATTTTTCATTCCCTTAATTCTTGCGCGCCCCGCATAGACGAAATGCTGATTCCCGCCTGGGGCGGCGAGGGAAAGGCACCGGACATGTTCCAGAAGTTAGGCGGAGCTGCATCCGGGGGAGGTTTATTGTGGATTTGATTCTTGTACGTCTTCTTTTTGTAATCGTAGTTTCAGTTACCTGTTATGTGATTGCTCCTTTTGGGCGGCCGCCTGAAATGGACGCTGGAATCGGCGCTCTGGTCGGGGCGGCGATCATCCTGTTCGAGTGGAAGCTGCGAGCGGTGAGCCTGAAGCGACTAATCGGCGCAGCTATCGGGAGCATCCTCGGCATCTGCGGCGCTTACCTGTTTGCTCTGGTGATCCGCAGCAGTATCCCATCCGGCCGCACCCAGAGTTTCCTGCAAATCCTGGTGATGTTGCTGATGGCTTACGTCGGCCTGATCGTCGGGGCCAGCAAGGGCGACCTGCTCAACCTGGCCGCTCTCGGCGGAATCTTTGGCGGCGAGAAGCAAGGCAAGAGAAGTTATAAAATCCTCGACACCAGCGTCATCATCGACGGCCGAATCGCCGATATTGCCGAGACCGGATTTCTGGATGGCATCATCGTGACGCCGCAATTTGTGTTGCGCGAACTGCAACTCGTCGCCGACTCGGCCGATTCGCTCAAGCGAAACCGCGGACGCCGCGGGCTCGACGTTCTGCAGCGCCTGCAGAAGATGGCTACGCTGCAGATTCAGATCGTTGAAGATGACTTCCCCGCTGTCCGCGAGGTCGATCTCAAGCTGATCGAACTGGCCAAGGTTTATGAAGGCAAGATCATCACCAACGACTTCAATCTGAACAAAGTCGCGCAGCTGCAAGGCGTCGAAGTCTTGAACATCAACGAGCTGGCAAACTCGCTCAAGCCAATCGTGCTGCCGGGCGAAATTATGAAGGTGTTCATCCTGAAAGAAGGCAAGGAGTACAACCAGGGCGTCGCCTATCTCGATGACGGCACCATGGTCGTAGTCGACAATGCGCGAAAGATGATCGGCAAAACCATCGACGTGTCGGTCACTTCGGTGTTGCAGACTACAGCCGGCAAGATGATCTTCGGCAAGTGGGACGAACGAGCGTTCTCTCGCACCAGTGTCGCGGTTCCGACCTCAGCACCGGTCGTCACCGGAACCGCGGTGCCTTCGGCGGCGGTCGTCCCGAGCGGATTGGTGGAGACCAAGCCGCCGTCTTAGAGCGGGTTCATAAACTGTCGCGCATTTGAACTCTGGCCTTAGCACTCGTATACTTACACCCCGCGATGAAGGTTGTAGTAATTATTCCGGCTGCGGGGCTTGGGACTCGTATGGCTCCCGTGTCCGGCGCTCAGGCCAAGCAGAAAAAAACGCCTCCCTCGAAACAGTTCACCGAATTGGGCGGCACGCCAATCCTCATCCATACGTTGCGCAGGTTTGCCGCGGTCGAAGCGGTGAGCGAGATTTGGATCGCGTTGCGCGAAAACGAAATTGCAGGATTTCGCGCGCGGCTTGAGCAGGAAGCGAAAGACGTGTTGAAGAAAAAAGTTGAACTCGTCACCGGTGGCGAGCACCGGCAGCAGTCCGTGGAGCATGCACTGAATGCGGTTGGCGCAGCGGCAGATGATGTGGTGCTAGTTCATGACGCGGTTCGTCCGTTCGTCACGCCAGAAATCATCGAGGAAGTGATTGACGCAGCAAAGAAATATGGCGCCGCAATTGCCGGTCTGCCCGCAGTCGATACGGTGAAGCAAGTCGAGCGCACAGCCGAGGGTGCGCTAATCAAAGCCACGATTCCGCGCTCTGGCGTTGTGATGACGCAGACTCCGCAAGGTTTTCGCTATGACGTGATCAAAAAGGCATTCGATGAAGCTTCGGCAGACGGCTTCCTCGGTACCGACGAGGCTTCGCTGGTGGAACGATCCGGGCACGAAGTTGCCGTGGTCATGGGCTCGCCGCGGAATATCAAGATTACCGCGCCAGCAGACATGGAGCTGGCCGAGTTCTACTTAACACTGCGCACTCGCACTGAACCCGTAATGCCGAAGAAAAACGACGAACAACCAGCGATGCGCATCGGCTACGGCTTCGATTCCCATGAGTTTCGTCCGGGCGTTCCGCTGAAGATTGGCAGCGTCGCGCTGGCGCACGATCGCGGATTGGGCGGGCATTCCGACGGCGACGTGCTGCTGCATGCGATTACCGATGCACTGCTTGGGGCTGTCGCGGAACCCGATATTGGAGCGCTGTTTCCGCCCTCTGACGCCAAGTGGAAAGGCGTGGACTCGGTAGTCTTTCTGCGCGAGGCGCTGAAGCGCGTGCGGAACGCGGGATACGGCGTGGCGAACATGGATGCCAGCCTGATTCTAGCCGCGCCGAAGATCGGGCCGCACGCTGCGGCGATTCGCACGCGCGTTGCCGAGTTGCTGGGAGTTCCAGCCGATTGCGTCGGGCTGAAGGCGAAGACACCGGAAGGACTCAACCTGGATGATACTGCGGTCGCGCATGTTGTGGTGTTGCTGGAAAAGCGCAGTGCGACTAAGAAGGCGCGAAAGAAGAAATAACGTCTCGTCGAAGGCACGCCAACGCGTGAAATTTTAGTTTGTTCGGATTCTGCTACTTCACGCCTTCAAATTCATCGGCGAGTTGTTTATGGCGAGCTTCGGCCGCCTTGACCAGTGCGCGGAATATCGCGCGGGAAGGTTCGTCCAGATCGACGGAGCGCTCGGGATGCCACTGTACGGCGAGGACGAAGTGATCGGGCGCGATTCCTTCCAATGCTTCGATGATGCCATCATCCGTGCAACGGGCGGAAATGCGCAGGCCGTCGCCGATCTCTGCAGCCGATTGATGATGGGAAGAATTTACGGGAAGGATGAGTTTGCTTCCCTCAAGGGCTGAAGCCCATTTCTTTTCTGAGGTCGTAACAGCACGACTGAAGTCGTGCCCTTCCCGATCTTTTCCCCGTAAATCCGAGTCTGCAGATTGAATGATCGCCGCAAGCTTCGAATCTTTTTCAATTTTGACTGCATGTGCGACTGAGGCTTTTCTTCCTGCTTCGTGGTCGACACGGGTGCGCAAGTCTTCCGGCAGAAAGTCCGGGATGTGTTGGATGAGTGAGCCGGTGCGGTAGACGTTGAGTGTTTGCAGGCCGTAACAGATGCCGAGGACTGGCTTGCGCATGTTGTAGGCGTCCTGCAGCAGGAGTTCGTCGACGGTGTCGCGGCCGGGGTCGGCGGCGGTGGTGTGCGGAGAGCGCGGTGCGCCGAACTTGGAGGGCTCGACATCGGCCTTGCTGCCGGGAAGTAACACGCCGTCGCAGCGCTCGATGATCTTCATAATTTCAGCTGGAGTCTGGTCGAGCGGAATGCGCACCGGTTCGCCTGCGGCGAGCTCGACGGCGCGTTCGTATTGCGGGATCGCGCGCTCGGCATATTCGCGATCAATCGAATGCGGCATGGGGATGGCGATGCGGGGCGGCATATGTCGATTGTAGCGCTCGGTGTGTCAGCTTGCCCGTTCGATGGCTGCGAGGGTCTTCGACTGGCGGTAGTGGCGAATCTCCATGGTCAGGGCGAAAACAAAGATGATGCTGCCGGCGACCACAGCTGAGGGTAAAGCGATCAGGCGATAGGCTACGGTCATGTTGGGATTGGCGTGGCGTACAGCCGCGGTCACAACGGTACCGACGATGCCGAGCAGCAAGCTGACCGCGAACGAGATAAGCGTGCCAACAAAGGTCACGAGCAGAACACGCACCGAAATGGCATACCAGCGGGGTGGGCGCGGGTTCGGCGGCATGCTTCTAGGCTACACCTTCCGGTCATCTTTCGATCAACTCTCAATCATCGGCTCGACACGAACCACACCGGCAGGTAGTGTATAAAAGAGTAATTATGTCACAGGCAGCACAGGCAATCACGCGGAGTCCTGCGGATGTGGTGCGGACGACGCCGGTTTCTCAAGCGGCGAATGGGGTGTGCTATGCCGTCGCGGGAGAAGTCTCGATCAGTTCATTCGATCTGGAGCGGATGATCGCGGCAGTGCCGACGAAGATTGCCGCGTCCCTCAAGCGCAAGGCTTATTATTTTGTGCCTTTGGCGGTTACCCAGGGCGAAGAAATCCTGATTGCGGATCGCTACGATGTGGCGTTGAGCGATAACGCAGTTTGCCATCGCAACCTGAATCTGGGCGACTCGCAGTGCGTGTTTATCTCGACGCGTCTGATGGACGACAAGTTCTCGGTGGCGTTTGAGTTTTATATCAATGTAGGGCATGCGCTGGTAGAAGTTGCGGGAGTATCGGAAGAATTCAGCGAGTTGGCCTGGAAGCAAGTGGAGGCAGGTACGCGCGGGGAAACTTCCCTGGACGCTTTTGAGGCGCGCAAGCTGGCGGTGGCGGGCGGTCCGGAGGCAGAGCGATTTAAGAACGAGTATTTCGAGTCGACGTTTTCCGACTCGATTTCGATTTATTTGCTCTCGCTGTATCTGGATATCGACTATTACGATCTGCGGGAGCGGGACTATCCTCTGCTCGCGCCTTCGGCGCTGGCCGAGCGGTTGAGAAAAGTGGCAGAGTTGTTTCCGGCAAATGCGGGGTTTGAGTTTGCGGTGTTGTATAAGAGGCGGGGGTAAGTTAAGCAGGCAATCTCTGCTCGAAGCCGAATCTTTCTAGGCTAAGGCTGGTCGGGCCGAACTGGTTCTATGGGAAGCGCCAATGGAGTGCGCTGCCGTGGTACAGGGGGAGCAATTTCTTCTGGCAGCGTCAAAGATTCCGTTGTTTGGACTGGGCCGACTATCGTAGCTTGAATAGGACGCTCACTCGATAAAACCGCAAGCGCTGCCTTTCGCAGAGCGTGCTGCTCGGTTTCGATCTCTACGAAACCCTTCGGGTGGTAGGCATTATTCAGAATTGCTACTTTATCGATATCGTACTTGAGCCGCTGCCCTATCTGATATAGGAGATCAACTAAAAGGCCGTTCTTTTTTTCAACCCACCGATTTAGGGCTTCGCCCTCCCCCGCACGGGAATTTAGATGATTTATGTACAGACGCCACGAGTCCAGCACTTTCTTATCCGGGCCACTCTTTGAATAAAACTCAACTTCAATCGCATTCAGTGCTTCGACATGGGCGGGGGCAAGTTGGGTGGCTCGGGTACTCATTAGCTTACGGAAGATAGACATTTTGCGGTCTAGGCTAGCTCGCCTATTCTCGAGCCATTTCTGAACCTCCAATGCAATAAGCGGGCTGACGGCAATTGCAATTAACGTGACAATAGTCAGCCACTGATCCACGGTTAACATGGCGATATAATCCCGCCAAATACTAGCATGGAGGCTACAAAATGGACATTGACGGATTTTGGACTGTACACTTCAGCGGGACGGAAATCCTAGGCAGCGGAGTCGTGATATTTAGCAAGGGCAAATTATTTGGCGGCGAAACCGGCTTTTATTACATCGGTACTTATACGAGCGAGGGGAATGTGCTGAAAGCGCGCGTTATGATTCGCAATTTTGATCCTTCCACCCCAAGCGGATTTGGAATTCCTGGCGATTATGAAATGAGTATCTCAGTGATGCTCCAGGATGAGAGAACAATGACGGGCACGGCTATGATTGCTAACCAACCGCAACATAATCTAGGAATTCGATTGATCAAGAGAGCAAATATCTAGACACATGCAGATGGTTTGGTCAATATTCTAGGGAACTCGTCCATTAGCGAGCAAGAATGCCCGCCGCCACACGAGCATTACTTATTTCCGATCACGAAATTCACGGTGCTGGACTGACGAGGAGTTACCGTGACTGATCTATCCCATGTTTTCGGTTCGGTGAAGACAGGGCGCTGCACGGCGCGCTCGGTCAGCACGTCAAAGGCCTGCTCTTTACCAGCCAGTCCCCAGCCTTCATGCCAGGCGACGATCTGATAAGTCCCCGCAGGGACGTCGGAAAAGGCAAAGCGCCCGCTCTCGTCGGTGACGGCGTAATAAGGATGAGGGACAACCATCATCTCGGCATTCATCCATACATGGCCGCCGTTGCAACGGAGGTTGACCAGGCCGGCTGTGCCCATGGTGCGCGCGCTGATCTGATTAGGAAAGGGAAACGGCAAGTTGTAGGAAGCGGCTCCATCCATATGTATCGTGTGGAGGGTAGCGTCTGAACTTTGCATCTGCAGGTCGGCGTTTTTCGGCACCAGAAGAATGTGTGGAATGTAGCGGCAGTGCTTCTGGTCGAGATGACGGCGCTGTTCGGGCAGCTCCAGGGCTTTCCCGGCCGAGATATTTTTGAGATAAACGATGGTGTTGGCCACGCCGCCTTCGGGTCCAACGATGAGGCGCTCCAAACTGACGGTTTTCTTGCCGTCGGGTTCGCAAATCTGAGGATCTTTAGTAACGGGGAACTCGAGGTCGTGGGGCACAGGCCCGGACCATTTGATTGTGCCGGAGATGGTTCCACCATCGGTGACGGAAATGACTTTATAGTCGCCTTGTGCGGCGGCGAAAACCGCGGCCGCTAGAACAAAGGTCAGTAAGAAAAAACGACCGATCAAACTGCGCATGCTTTAGCCCCTGATAGCCCACTGCTGGTCCCACGCGGCCTAATCCCAGTCGTGGTGGAACACGGGCTGAAAATTTGAGTTGCTCCGCACTTAATCAGCGCAATGGATTACTCCCTACTTGCGGGATCGTACTGCACAGGGTCCCGCTCGTGCGGGGCAGCACACATTGCGTTGTTGTGGTCCCAACCGGGAGGACCGTCGCCGGCTCATGTGAGTGGGATCACATTTTTACTAAGGTGCGCCAATGGAGCGAAGGAGTCGAGATTACCAAGGTGGTGTGTCGGGCGGGGGAAGGGCTCGACTAAGACGGCAAGAAGCAATTGCGATGAGCAGAATCTCATCGATTGATGGCGTTTAGCTTACAATCTTGCTGCCATGACGATGACTCTCCGATCCTTCGCGAAGATAAATATTGGACTGCGCATTGGCGCGAGGCGGGATGATGGATTTCATGAGTTGTTGACGGTATATCAGACGATTGGGTTGCATGATGTGATTCGAATCAGCGTGGGGCGAGGAAAGGGAATCGACATCCGGTGTGAAGATCCACGCATTCCGCGAGATGAATCGAACACTTGCTATCGAGTGGTGGAAAAGGCGATGCAGGCCTTGCGGGCCAAAGGGCGGGTGGTGATCGAGATTGAGAAGCGCTTGCCGGTGCAGGGAGGGATGGGCGGAGCGTCGTCGAATGCGGCTGCCGCGCTGCTGGGACTGGAGAGAGTTCTGAACAAAAGCTTGGCTGCTGAGGAGCGTCTGCGAATTGCCGCGGAAGTGGGATCGGATTTGCCGTTGTTTCTGGTGGGCGGGACGGTATTGGGAGTAGGACGCGGTGAGCAGGTTTATGGGTTGGAGGATTTGCCGGCGACGGCGTGCGTGGTGGTATCACCCAAGGTGGGAGTTTCGACGGCGAAGGCGTTTGCGGAATGGGATCGCAGCACGGCAGATTCGCAGGGGCTAAAGCCTGGTTCATCCGAGACTGCTGACGCGGCCCTGAAGAGCCGCTCTTCCATGGGTTCGAAGGAACATACGGCATCGACAAGAGCAGCCGGGCTTCGCCCGGCGGGACAGCCGAGGGCGGCTGTCCCCACATTGACCCTGCTGAAATCATCCGATAGAATGGGTGAGCTTGGTCGAGAGCTGGCAGCGTGGCTGAGCGCGAGTTACTCCGGTGCTCCTCGAAGTCGGAGGGGCCGGGCCGAGAATCCGCTTCTCGAGCTTGTCCGGGCCGGGATCAAGAACGACTTTGAACAGGTCGTCTTTCCTGAATACCCCGAGCTGAGTGAAGGCAAGAGCGCGCTGGAGCGCGCGGGCGCGAAGTATGCGTCGCTGTCGGGCTCCGGGTCAACGTTGTACGGATTGTTCGCTTCAAAAAACGCGGCGCGTACGGTGGCGCTCAAGTTGCGCAATCAGGGTTGGGCGGCACAGGCGACGGTTACGCTGACCCGGCGGGAATATTGGAAGAGGCTTTTTAGTTAAAGGCGGCGGTCCCACAAATTTTTGATTGTTGATTTTTGATTGTTGATTGACAATTAGGATGCCGGTTGCTCGGGTTCCAATCGACGAGCGCGGATCAAGGACTCTGAACAACGGGCTTCAATTAACTGTCAACAATTCAAAATCAACAATGACTTACTGGGCCGTCGACTAATGGTAGGTCAAGTGCCTTTGGAGCACTTTGTCTAGGTTCGAATCCTAGCGGCCCAGCCAAATCAGCTGCTACTTTTAGCGACTAGCCGAACCGCCGAGCGGTTGGTCGAATTGCTAAAAGCCAGCAGCTAGAAGCTAGCAGCTGAGATCTCACTATGGCTACTTTAGTCACGCCGACCGAGGCTGAGAAGACGGAAAAAAACGTCCCCACGCCTGACGAGAAGACGGAACGCAAGCAGCGGCCGCGGACGGACGAGAAGTTCAAGATATTCAGCGGGACGGCGAACGAAGTATTAGCTGATGAAGTTTGTCACTTTCTTGGGATGCAGCGTGGGCAGGCGCAGGTGACGCGCTTTGCTGATGGCGAAGCCTACGTGCAGATTCAGGAGAATGTACGCGGCGCCGACGTTTTCGTGGTGCAGCCAACGTGCCGCTCCGTGCATGGCACGAGGGTCGCGGGCGTCGACGAGAATCTGATCGAGCTGATGTTGATGGTAGATGCGCTAAAGCGAGCGTCCGCTCGAAGAATTACGGCGGTGATCCCGTACTTCGGCTATGCCCGGCAGGACAGGAAAGATAAGCCGCGCAGCCCGATTTCATCGAAGTTGATGGCCGATCTGCTGACGACCGCGGGTATTCACCGGGCGTTGATTGTGGATTTGCATACGCCGCAGTTGCAGGGCTTTTTTAATATTCCGGTGGATCATCTGTTCGCTTCGCCGGTGTTGGTCGATCACTTTAAGAAGCTAAGCTTGCCGAATCTGACGGTAGTTTCGCCGGATGCGGGCGGCGTAGAGCGGGCGCGGTTCTTTGCCAAGAAGGTGGATGCGGCGCTGGCCATCGTCGATAAACGCCGCGTGGAAATGAACGTTGCCGAAGTAATGCATGTGATTGGCGATGTGAAGGGGCGGACCTGCCTGATCATCGACGACTTGATCGATACGGCAGGAACGCTCGTAAAAACCGCTGCAGCGTTGATGGAGAGCGGGGCGACCGAGGTATATGCATGCGCTTCGCACGCGGTGCTGTCCGGCCCGGCAGTAACGAATATTGCGAAGTCGGTAATTCGCGAGGTGGTGGTGACAAATACCATCCCCCTGACCGAAGCGGCAAAGCAAGAGCCGAAAATTCGAGTGCTTTCGATTGCGGGATTGATTGGCCGCGCAATTCAGGCCAATCACGAAGAGACCTCAGTGAGTAAGTTATTTGTTTAGGTAGTGGTGCAGTTGAAAATGAAATTAAGGAAGCGAGCCAGGCGCGCGATTAATGCATCGCAAAGAACGCCATGCGACGCGCGGTTCGCTCAGGTCCTTCGCGGCGCAAAGAACGCTTGCTCGGGATGACAATTATTAAGACAGGAATCGAAATTATGGCGACTACATTGGAACAAAACATTTTGGAAGCGGAACCGCGGGAATCGGGCACCAAGAACCAAGCACGGCGAGTGCGGCGCGAAGGGAAAATTCCAGGCGTGGTTTATGGCGCAGGGAAAGATGCGTTGTCGGTGAGCGTAGACCCGCGGCACGTTCTGCGCATTCTGCGGTCGGACAGCGGTCACAATACGATTTTCGATCTCGCATTAAATGGTGGCGAACGCACCAAGGCCATGATCGTGGACTGGCAATACGAACCTATCAAGGGCCACTTGCTGCACATTGACTTAAAGCGGATCGCGATGGACAAGGCGCTGCGGGTCAGCGTCCCCGTCATGCTGCAGGGCGTGCCGGCGGGAGTGAAGACCGAAGGTGGAATTCTCGAGCAGATGTTGCGCGAAGTGGAAATCGAGTGCTTGCCGGGGGACATTCCAAGCCACATCGATGTCGATGTCAGCGAGCTGACCTTCGGCAAAGTGCTGCGAGTTTCGGATTTGCCGCACAGCGAAAAACTGAAATTTCTTACTGAGGCAAATCAACCAGTAGCCCACGTAACCTCCGTGAAGGAAGAGGTTGTAGCGACGCCGGAAGCGACGGCAGCAGAAGCGGGAGCGACTCCGGCCGAGCCTGAGGTCATCAAGAAGGGCAAGGTGGAGACCGAGGAAGAGGGCGAGGCTCCTGCTGAGAAGGGCGAGAAGAAGGCCGAAAAGAAAGAGAAAAAATAACTCCGTGGTGAGAAAAGCCGAGCTGCGCTCGGCTGGACAGCCGAGGGCGGCTGTCCCCACATCGACCAGGATGGCGGCGTGAAACTGATCGTTGGTTTGGGCAATCCTGGTGAAGAGTACAGGCTCACACCGCATAATTTGGGATTTCTTGCGTTGGACCGAATCGCCAGCGATTCCGGGGTTGAAGTTCGAAACCGGCAATGCCGGGCGCTCACGGCGAGAGTGGCGATCGGTGGCGAGACGGTTTTGCTGGCCAAGCCTGAGACCTACATGAACCTGAGTGGCATGTCGGTGCAGGAGCTGGTGGCGGAGTACGAAGCCAAACCGGAGTCAGACCTGATCGTCATTCAGGACGAACTGGATTTTCCGCTGGGCACGTTGCGGATTCACACGCGGCGAAGTTCAGCGGGGCACAACGGGATCGAGTCGATTATCGATGCGCTGGGCACGCAGGATTTTTTGCGCATCCGGATTGGCGTTGAGCCGGTGGGAAGTCCCCACGCTAGGATCTTGGTCGGTCAAGAGTATCTGCTGTCGCCGATGAAGAAGAAAGACCTCGAAATCGTGGACGGAATGCTCGACACGACAGAAGAAGCTGTGAAAGTAATTTTGACGGAAGGTCCGGCGGCGGCGATGAACCGCTTCAACCGGAAGGAAGAAAAAGATTAGCAGTCGGTGACCATTGCGTACAAGATTTGGAGATAGAAATGAATCGTACTTATGAACTGATGTTTATCGTCCGGCCAGATATGGTGGACGAAGATCTCGACAAGCTGGTTGCGAACCTGGAGTCGACGGTGACCGGCGCCGCAGGCACGGTGAAGAATGTGGACCGCATGGGTAAACGGCGGCTGGCGTACACGGTGCGCAAGTTCCGCGAAGGCGTCTATATTCTGATGACGATTGAAGGCACAGGTACGGTGATCCATGAACTGGAGCGTCGGCTGCGAGTCACCGAGCAAGTGATCAAGTTTCTCACCGTGCGCATCGACGAAGAGCAGAAGAGGCTGGAGAAGATTAAGAAGCTGCGCGACGCGAAGAAGAAGGTGAGCGCGCAACCTGCACCGGCGGTGGAAGAAGCGCCTGCCGCAGAACCTCCGGCAGCGGAGACTCCAGCAACAGCTTAATGATTTTAGAAGGAGACTTATGACTGACGAGACAAAAGCAGCAGCGCCGGTAAGTGAACGGCCATCACGACCATCCGGCGACGGACCGCGCTCCGGTGGAGACCGCCCACGATTCGGAGGCGGCGGGGGCGGAGGACGATCTGGGCCCGGCGGGCCACCGCGCGAAGGTGGACGCAAGTTTTTCCGCCGCAAAAAGGTTTGCAAGTTTTGCACCGAGAAGATCGCCGACATTAACTACAAAGACTACCGGCTGCTCGGGCAGTTCGTGGCGGAGAGCGGCAAGATCGTGCCCCGGCGTCTGACCGGAGTGTGCTCGCCGCACCAGCACCGGCTGGCTTCGGCCATCAAGCAAGCGCGCAATATCGCGCTGCTGCCGTTTGCGGGCAGAGCATCGTAAGGCAGCTATAAAGAGCCTTGTCATTCCGAGCGGAGCGAGGAATCCTGGTTTTGCCGGTGGCGAGAAGAACCAAGGTCCCACGCTGCGCTCGAGATGACAGGCAGGATTGCAACTAAGCGAAAAATCGGAGTCATATCATGGAAGTCATTCTCAAAGAAGATGTGAGCAAGCTGGGATCGCGCGGCGATGTGGTGAAGGTCGCTGAAGGATATGGACGAAACTTTCTTTTGCCGCGAAAGCTGGCCATCGAAGCTACGGCTGGCAATAAGGCTGTTATCGCGCAAATGAAGGCGGCTTCGGTGCGGCGATCAGCTAAGGAGAAATCGCAGGCGGAGGAACTGGCGAAGCAGTTTGACGGCCTCTCGGCGACGTTCCAGCGGCGCTCGGGCGAGCACGACCAGCTGTTCGGATCGGTTACTTCGGGCGATATTGCCGATGCTGTCGTGAAAAAAGGAATCAACCTGGACCGTCGCCAGATCCAATTGCACGAACCGCTGAAGACACTCGGGGAATACACCATTCCGGTAAAGCTGCACAAGGACGTAACTGCGCATCTGAAAGTGGTGATCGAGAAAGAAGCGGTCGCCGAGTAAGCCATGCAGTGCCACTTGTGTTGATCTTCATTTGGTCGCCGGGAAAAATATTTCGCTTTTTCTAATGGGGCGGCGTTCTGCCGCTCCGCTAATACCTACGCAACCCAGAGCAGTTTTTTCCTGGGCAAGCTTCGAGACGGCGTATGGGGTCTGCCGCATCTTTTGTACACGCGCTTTGCAGCATTTGCCGCTGGTCATTTATCAAGATGGCCACCAGACCCGCGATTTTGTGCACGTCGACAATGTGGTCGAGGCCAACATGCGGGTGCTCGAAAAAGATGAGGCGATGGCCAGGCCTTCAACGTCGGCGGCGGGTGCGTGACCACGATTCTAGAATATGCGAGGCGCGTTCTCGAGCGGATTCCAAATTCCGCCGGATTCGACGTTTCAGGCGAATACCGCCGCGGTGACACCCGTCACAGTGTTTCCGCATTGAAAAGCTGGGGCGTCTGGGCTGGCGGCCGAAGCGATGCCTCGACGACATCTTCAACGACTATCTGGAATGGATCGACAGTTCAGGAGGGGTTCCATCCCGTGTAACGGATGTGATCGCCGATATGCGGGCAGCAGGAGTGTTGCTGAGCGCGGTGGGGTAAGACGAAGGCATCGCCGCAGTTGTTCGAAACAACAATACGAGGTGCGCTCCTTGCGACTAGGAAAAAACGAAAGTGAAGCGGAAAAACAATCTTATCTGCAAGTCGGAACCGGCATCATTCTCCGTAAGGAAGCCAGATATTCTTCACTTGAATGGCATGTTGCAAGAACCATCGACCTTCCCCTTGCCTCGGATCAAACCAGTCGACGACTCTGCCTTCGTTCGTAAACACCTGTTTCAGATTTCCTACGGAAAATGATTTGGCCGCTGCCGCGCTGGACTCGTCGGCGAAGCACCAGATTGCGTCCACGTCGTCATGCTCGGCCAGCGGTTTGAGAAGTTCAGACGAACGGCCGGTCACGAGGTTGATCGCCCCATCCGGCAGATCACTGGTGTCGAAAATCTGATATAGCTCTCCGATGATGAGTGGATATTTCTCCGACGGAACTACCACAGCAGTGTTGCCGACAGCGAGGACCGGCAACGCGAGCGAGAGCAACCCCAGAAGAGGAGCGTCGCTGGAGCAAATGATTCCCACGGTTCCGATCGGCTCATTCATTGCGATGGCGATGGTTCGCGAAGGTGGGCTATGCACCGCGCCATCGAATTTATCCGCCCATGCCGCATAGGAAAATACCCGCTCGATGCTGGCCGCGACTTCCCTTTGGGCCTGCGCGTCTCCAACTGCTGCAGATAACCGGCGAACGATTTCTTCTTGGCGCAGAGAAAGATTTTCGGCAAAGTAGTACAGAACTTGCGCCCGGTTGTGAGCCGTCATCTTCGACCAGTTAATAGCCTTGCGCGCCGCTTCCACAGCATTCCGAATGTCTTTGCGATTGCCCAACGGCGCTTCGCCCAACACGTCGCCATTCTTGCCGCGAATTTCGAAGCTGTAGCCGGAATCCGGTCTTGCCTGCTTGCCCCCGATATAGAGTTTTACCGTGCGATCGATGGCTGCATCTCTTTGCGGTTTTCCATCGCTCGCATCTTTGACGACGCTCTTCACCGTTGGAAGCGACGGAGCGTTCTTGAACCATGCCGGTTCGAGATATTCAAGCAGGCCTTCCCGGCCACCCTCGCGGCCGTAACCACTCTCGCAGTAGCCCCCGAAGCCGCACGAAGCGTCGAACAGATTCGTGCAATTCACCCAAACCACGCCAGCCTTGATCTGCGCTGCGACCTGCAGGGCCACGTTGATACTCTCGCTCCAGACACAGGCCGCCAGTCCGTATGCAGTGTTGTTGGCCAGTTCTACCGCCTCAGCGGGCGTACGAAACGTCATTGCTGCGAGCACTGGGCCAAAAATTTCCTGTTGCACAACGGCCGAAGTCGGATGAACATTCGTCAAAAGGGTCGGAGGAAAATAGAGTCCACGCGCTGGCATTTCGATTTCCGGCTGCCAGCACGTCGCGCCATCCGCAACCCCCTCGTCGACAAGGCGGCGGATGCGATCCAGTTGCACCGGAGCGATGATTGCTCCAATGTCGATGGCTTTATCGAGCGGTGGACCGACGCGGAGCGTACTCATGCGATGGCGGATTTTCTCCACGAGTGTTTCTGCGATGCTCTCCTGCATCAGCAGTCGCGAGCCCGCGCAGCAAACTTGTCCCTGATTCAGCCAGATACCGTCGACCAATCCTTCGACTGCACTGTCGAGGTCGGCGTCCTCGAATACTACGAAGGGGGATTTCCCTCCGAGTTCCAACGAAAGCCGCTTGTGGCTGTGAGCGGTTGCACTGCGAATGGCACGGCCCACTTCTGTCGAGCCTGTGAACGCAATCTTGTCGACGCCCACGTGTTTTACCAGAGCCTCGCCGGTCGAACCATCGCCCGTGACGATGTTGACGACGCCGGCGGGCAGGCCAATCTCGTGGCATATCTCGGCGAATGCGAGAGCGCTGAGCGGGGTGAACTCGGCTGGCTTGAGCACAACCGTATTTCCCGTGGCGATGGCGGGTGCGATTTTCCAGGCAAGCATGAGCAGAGGAAAGTTCCAGGGAATAATCTGTCCGACGACGCCGCACGCGATGTAGCCCGGAAACTCGGCCTCCAAAATTTGCGCCCAGCCTGCATGGTGATAAAAGTGACGGATCACGAGCGGAATATCGATGTCGCGGCTTTCGCGGATCGGCTTACCGTTATCGATTGTTTCGAGCACGGCGAGACGGCGCGAATGTCGTTGAACAGATCGAGCCATGGCGTACAAATAGCGAGCCCGCGCATGCGGCGTAAGAGACTGCCACTGGGGAAGCGCATTCTGCGCCGCAAGGACAGCGGTATCAACATCTGCAGCCGAGCCTTGGGCAACAGTTGCAATCGTTTCTCCGGTGGCGGGATTGATCGTATCGAAAAATGCGCCTTCGCGCGGCTGGTGCCAGTCGCCATCAATGAAGTGGCCAAAGCGCCGGTGATGGCCATCGAGCCAGAGCAGCGCATCTTTTGCGTCTTCAGGTGCCGGCCCGTATTCCATTGAAATAAATTTGTCGGCTATGCTCATTCGAGTCGCATCTCTTCCATCTCCCTGCCGTCGCCTCTTTAAACCCGGTTAATGGGTTACGCAATCGGATGGCGGTAATCTGCCGAGTATCGGCCGGTCGCGTAGTGTTCCAATTGCCGCTCGATGTCGTTTAACAATCCACTGGCTCCGAAGCGGAATAGATCAGCTTTCATCCAGGGCATTCCGAGTTCTTCTTTCATGAGCGCCAGCCATTCGGTCGATTGCTTGGCCGTGCGAATTCCGCCTGCAGGCTTGAATCCGACGGCCATACCTGTTTCTTGCGCGTACTCGCGGATGGCACGCGTCATCACAAATCCAACAGGAAGCGTCGCGTTGGTCGATTCTTTTCCGGTCGAAGTCTTGATGAAGTCTGCACCCGCCATCATGGCGACGAAACTGGCGCGCGCGACGTTGCGCAGTGTGAGCAGATCACCCGTACCGAGGATCGCCTTCATGTTGCACTTGCCGCAGGTTTGCTTGAACGCAGCAATCTGGTCGTAGAGTTCCTGCCATCTGCCGCCGAAGACGTGAGCCCGCGTGATTACAATATCAATCTCATCCGCGCCAGCTTCGACCGAGCGGCGGATTTCGGCAATACGCTCCTCAAGCGGCGACAGACCCGCAGGGAAACCTGCGGAAACTGCGGCCACTCTGATGCCGCTGCCTTTGAGCGCTTGAATCGCAGTCTCGACAAACCGGTGGTAAACGCAAACGGCCGCCACCTTGAGGTCAAGCGATTCAATCTCAAGATGCCTTGCAAGTTCCGGTTGAATTGGCTGCCGAGCTTTGGCGCAGAGCCGGCGTACACGCTCGTCGGTATCGTCACCCGAAAGAGTAGTAAGGTCCATGCAGGATACTGCCCGCAGCAGCCAGGCGGCTTGCCATTCTTTCTTCACGCTTCGCCGCGCAACATGAGTTTGAGCCCGCCGTTCGATCGCGCTGGTATTCACGCGCACTTCTTTAATCCAATCGAGGTTCAGCGGAATGCCGCGATTCGAAAGCAGCGGGCGGCCGTAAAGGGCAGCGATTGGCGCCGACGATTCAGCAGGCAAACTCTCTGCACCCTCGTCGTGCAAATGATTGGAGACTCCATACCGTCGTTTGTGCGTCTCTGACATCGTCTTGCATTGTACGGCAGGAACGGCTTATAGCAGCATTCCTGCGATCGATGCCGACATAAGATTAGCCATGGTTCCCGCCAGCATCGCTCGAATTCCGAGGCGTGCCAACTCGCTTTTTTTGTTGGGCGCGAGCGCGCCGATGCCTCCAATCTGAATTCCAATCGAGCTGAGATTCGCAAAGCCGCAGAGAGCGAACGTGGCGATAGTGAACGACCGCGGATCAAGAATGGCTTTTTGGGCGCCTAACATGGAAAAGGCAACCAATTCGTTCAATGCCATGCGCGTACCCAGCAACGAGCCAACGAACTTGCAATCGTGCCACGGAACGCCGATCACCCATGCCACAGGCGCGAAAATTGCGCCGAAGATTTTCTCCAGGCTCTCTGGAAACCAGCCGACCCAATGATGAATTCCGCCGAGCAGTCCATCGGTCAGCGCAATCAACGCCAGAAATGAAATCAGCATGGCAGCAATGTTGAGAGCAAGATAAAGGCCGTCCGTTGTCCCCCGCGCAATCGCGCCGAGCAGATTTTCTTCCTTCTCGGTCTTTTCTTCCTTTTCATTCATAACGACGCGGCCAGCCGTCTTGGGTTGCTCCGTCTCCGGCACCAGCATCTTTGCCATAAGCAAAGTGCCGGGCGCCGTCATGATCACCGCGCTCAGCAAATGTCTCGGATCGATGCCGAAAAAAATGTATGCGGCCATGATTCCACCGGAGACATGAGCCATGCCGCTGGTCATTACCGTCATCAGCTCCGACCGCGTCAAATCGGCGATAAACGGCCGGATGGTCAGCGGAGCCTCGGTTTGACCCATGAAAATGCTAGCGGCAACGTTAAGAGATTCCGCGCCGCTTGCGCCCATCACGCGCGTCATGACCCAGGCGAAAATCCGGATGACGATTTGCATGATCCCGAAGTGATAGAGCACAGCAAAAAACGCCGCGATGAAAATGACCGTGGGCAGCACGCCGAAAGCAACGTAGCCCAGTTGCGACCCTGGATTCGCAAGGTCGCCAAAGACAAAATGCGAACCCGCGTAGGAATAACCCAGTAGTGTTCTAACGGCGTCTCCGGCCTTTTGAAAAGCAATCCGGCCAGCGTTGATGCGCAGCACAAATACCGCAAAGACAAATTGCAGGCTCAAACCCCACACTACGGTTTTGAGGCGAATAGCGCGCCGGTTGGTCGAGAAGGCATACGCTAATACCAACATGGTCAGGAGACCGAGGATTCCGGTGAAGCGTCCCATTTAGTTTATATCTCCGGGTTTGCCGCCGACGCGGCCAATCACTTGATGGATCAACGGCCTCGCTTCTCGCGGTGGTGAATCGTCTATCCTGTAGCTGGCTTCGAGCAACTGCTGGGTGCGATCGGCGCGGATCTCGGAATTGTAGTGAATTGTCGCCAGGGGCTCGCCGGCAGACACGGCGTCTCCAACTTTCTTGTGGAGGATGATCCCCACCGCAGGATCGACCGAATCCTCTTTGCGTTCACGTCCGCCTCCGAGAACGACGCACGCGGTTCCAACCTGCTCGCACTGCATGGAGGCGACGTATCCGTCCTTCGGGCTCGAAAGTGTCATCTTATGCTGAGCCTGAGGCAGGTTTCCAGGGTCGTTGATCGCCTTCGGATTGCCGCCTTGTAGCTCCACCATCTGGCGAAATCTGGCGAGCGCCTCTCCGGAAGCAATCAGCTTCTCGCCTTGATGTTTTCCTTCCTCGACAGTTTCGGCAATTCCGCCCAAATGCAGCATCCAGCCTGCGAGTTCGAGGCAGAGTTCACGTAAATCTTGCGGTCCCTCCCCGCGCAGAATTTCTATCACTTCAACAACCTCAAGGGCGTTGCCGATCATCCGTCCCAACGGTTGATCCATATCCGTGATGAGCGCGACCACTTGCTTTCCCATCCTCTCGCCAGTTTCAACCATCAACTCAGCAAGAAAGGCGGCATCTTTTTCATTTTTCATGAACGCGCCAGAGCCGGTTTTTACGTCGAGCACAAGGCCGTCGATCCCTTCCGCGAGTTTCTTGCTCATAATGGAAGCGCAGATAAGATATGGGCTTTCGACCGTGGCAGTCACGTCGCGCAGCGCATAAAGCTTGCGATCGGCGGGAGCGATTTGCGCTGTCTGCCCGATCATCGCGCAGCCACACGTTTCGAGCACGCGGCGAAATTGTGCTGCAGAAAGATTCACGTTGAAGCCGGGAATAGCTTCGAGTTTGTCCAGCGTGCCTCCGGTATGTCCCAAGCCGCGACCGCTGATCATGGGAACAACCAGCCCTGCCGCAGCAACGAGCGGCGCCAGCACCAGCGAGGCCTTGTCGCCCACGCCGCCGGTCGAGTGCTTGTCGACCTTCTTCGCGGCCAGAGACGAAAGGTCGAGCACTTCTCCGGAGTGGAGCATGGAATCGGTGAGCGCAGCAGTTTCGGCACGCGTCATGCCCCGCAGCACAACAGCCATCAGCCACGCTGAGACTTGGTAATCCGGAATGTCGCCGCGGGTGTATGAGTCCACCATGGAAGCGATTTCGTCCCGAGCTAACTCGCCGCCATCCCGCTTCTTGCGGATCACGTCGATGGCTCGAAAAGTCTGGGCGAAAGCTGGCGTCTGGTTCACTGAATCTGAATCTTTGTTCAAGACGAAGATAATTCCGCAGGACACGCGAAATAGTGCGCCATTGTAAACCCTTACCCGCGAATTCCACGTTTTTTATCGAATCCACGAAATCGGCCCCTCCAAAACGGGCGAAGAGGCGGATATCGAAACGAAAGACTAGGAATTGCTTTTGCGTTGCCGCGGGAATAGCATATTCTCGTTATTCTTCTCTGCGCGGCATCTTGAGCGTCACATCATGCAAGTCCTTGCTCGATCTTCATTCTTGATTTAAGGAGGCCATATGGGTATCGCAGTATCACCACAAATTCACCCGCAAGTCGCGGAGTTTATCGACAAGCCGCGCAAAATGTTGATCAACGGCAATTGGGTAAATTCTATTTCCGGCAAAACCTTTCCCACGTATAACCCCGCAACGGGTGATGTTTTGGCGCAGGTTGCGGAGGGCGACCGTGAAGATATCGAACAAGCCGTGAAGGCTGCGCGCAAAGCCTTCGACAAGGGTCCGTGGCGAAAGATGACGGCATCCGAACGCGGACGCTTGATTTGGAAGCTTGCCGATTTATTGGAACAGCACACCGAAGAATTCGCTTACCTGGAAAGCCTCGACAATGGCAAAGCTCTGACCATCGCACGAGGAGCCGATGTTCCCCTAGCCGTGGACTTATTCCGCTATATGGCGGGCTGGGCTACGAAAATTGAGGGCAACACGATTCCAATCTCTGTCCCCTACACTCCGGGGGCAAAGTATCTTGCCTACACACTGCGTGAGCCTGTCGGAGTTGCAGGGCAAATCATTCCGTGGAATTTCCCATTGCTGATGGCGGCGTGGAAGCTAGGCCCAGCGCTGGCGGTAGGATGCACCGTGGTGTTGAAGCCGGCAGAACAAACACCGCTTTCGGCGCTGCGCCTCGGCGAACTGATCACCGAAGCAGGATTCCCTGAAGGCGTTGTGAACATCGTGCCCGGTTATGGCGAGACATCTGGCGCCGCGCTGGCCGCCCATCCGCACGTGGACAAAATTGCTTTTACCGGTTCCACCGAAGTTGGAAAACTGATTGTGCACGCTGCGGCCGGCAACCTGAAGAAGGTTTCGCTGGAGCTGGGCGGCAAATCTCCAAACGTCGTCTTCAAAGATGCCGATCTCGACTCCGCGATTCCTGGGGCCGCGAGCGCCATCTTCTTCAATCACGGCCAGTGCTGCTGCGCTGGATCGCGCCTCTACGTTGAGAAGCCGATTTTCGATCGTGTTGTAGAAGGGGTTGCCGATCATGCGAAGAAGATTAATGTCGGCTCTGGGCTCGATCCGAAAACTGAGATGGGACCACTTGTCTCCGAGGAGCAGTTAAGCCGAGTCTGCGGCTACCTCGAGTCAGGATTCTCTCAGGGCGCCAGAGCGATTGTTGGCGGCCGCAAGAAGGGAGACAAGGGCTATTTCATCGAGCCCACTGTCCTGGTGAACACGCGCGAAGATATGAAAGTGGTGCAGGAGGAGATTTTCGGGCCGGTCGTGGTGGCGATGCCGTTTGACGATCCCGAGGAAATTCTTCCGCGCGCTAACGACAGCGAATACGGCCTGGCTGCCGCTGTGTGGACACGTGATGTTGGCAAGGCCCATCGCACCGCCGAATACCTGCGTGCAGGCACGGTGTGGATCAACTGCTACAACATTTTCGATGCGGCGCTGCCCTTTGGCGGATACAAGCAATCCGGTTGGGGCCGCGAGATGGGGCACGAAGCCCTCAATCTATATACGCAGACCAAAGCGATTTGCACCAAGATCGCTTAGCGAGTCGCATCGACAAAAACTTGAGGACGGCGGATGCTCGCCGTCCTTTTTGTTTTTGGTGCGAGTTGTTAGCGCCAGCCTATCTCTCCATGAGGAGGACCTTCTCGGCGTCATCAATCTCGGTGAGTTTAACTTCGATCACTTCGCTCGCCGTAGTCTGGACGTGGCGACCGACGAAGCTGGCTTCGACGGGAAGCTCGCGATGTCCGCGGTCAATCAGCACGCATAACTGCACCCGGCGCGGCCGTCCGTGTGAAAAGAGGGCGTCCAGAGCCGCTCGCGTGGTTCTTCCCGTATAAAGCACATCGTCGACAAGAACGATATTCCGATCCTCAATCGAAAACCCGATCTCCTTGTCCTGCACGACCGGCTTGGGCCCGAGAGTCGAAAGATCGTCGCGATAAAAAGTGATGTCCAATGTCCCCACGGGAACTTCAGCACTCTCGATACGAGTGATGATCTTACCCAGACGTTCCGCGATCGGCACGCCACGGCGACGAATCCCTACCAGTCCCAAACCCTCGACCCCGCCATTTTTTTCGACGATTTCGTAAGCCAGGCGAACCAGCGTTCGCTCGATTTCTGACGCCGACATCAATTGCGACTTCTGGCGCAGGCCGGTCTTTCGGGAAGTGGTTTTCGCATTCATCTAATGTGCCTCACAGAGACTATTGTTTCACGGCAAAAGCGACTTCGCTTAGTCCAACACCTGCACCTGCAAGCGGTCTCTCAATGTATTGAACCCTGCGATGAAGGTCAAGAGGCGTGAGGCAGAGAAGTTGAGGAGGGTGCCTCAGTGCGGATCTGAGATCGGGCTGTTCGCTTGCGCCATGTGTCCTGCAAGCGTATCCGTGCGCTTGTCGATGACTGGATTCTTGATCACCAGAGTTCGCGTGAGCAGGCCGGTATCATTCCGCAGGGCGTGCAGCGTAATCCTCGTGGGTGCGGCAGTGGCGCCATCGCCGGGCAGAATTCCCACGCCTTGGTTTCGTCCTCCGGCTTTTGCGCGATAGAGTGCGGTGTCCGCAAGCTCGATGGTTTCCTCCGCGCAAATCGCATCGTAGGTTGTGCGGCTCCAAGGGAAGGGAGCCCAGCCCACGGAGCATGTCTTTCGTACGCTGAAACCGTGTCCTATATCGAAAGCTTCCGATGCAATGACCTCCAGAATCCTTTCGCAGAAAGCTGGCGTGCCGGAGGGATCAGTAGAGCGCGACATGATCAGAAATTCTTCGCCTCCCCAGCGCACCAAAACATCGGACTTGCGCACTACCCTCGACAGCCTTTCGGCTACGCGCTGCAGCAAACGATCGCCCGCAGGATGACCGTGCACGTCGTTCACTTCTTTGAAGAAATCCATATCGACCATGATGAAAACCAGGTCGCGATGATCCATCTTGCGAATGTCGCCAGCCTGAACCCGTTCGTAATTTCGCAAAACCTGTCCCGCTTCCGCCGTCAGAATTTCTTCCAGATAGCGACGGTTCCAAACGCCGGTCAGCGCATCCGTGTAAGACATTTCCTGAAGTTCAAGATTCTTGCGTTGCAGTTCCAGGCTGTGCCACCGAAGAGATTGCTCCTTACTTTCCAGTTCGTTCTTGAGCTTGCACATCTCGTCGAGGTTCTGCCGCGACAGGTGCAGCAAATGAAGCAACTCGCGATCCATCCAGTGTTGCTTCAAGAATACGAGGGTGCCCATGAAAATCATTACTGCCGCAGTCAACACCAAGCGGTAGGAGCGCACGCGCAGTGGGACGTCCCCGAACTCCGCCCAAGCCACCATGAGAGGCGTCGAGAATACAGCCATCATTGCTAGCCGGGCGGTCCACATGCTGTGGTCACGAGAAGAAGTTTGATAAGCGGGCGGTTCACGCAACGCCTTTCTCGCCATGAATCCAACGCCCGCGAACCATGCCATGGCGGCCACAAGCGGGACATCGTAAATGCTCCCCGTGTAGTACTTGTGATAATCGATGGCCACACTGGCAAGAATGGAACCACCGCTGTAAAGGAGCGCCGCGAGAAAGAATCCTCGATAGATCGTTCGCCAGGGTCCGTCACTGCGCTTCCAAACCAACACAATGCCAAGAATGAGAACGAGTTGTTCACACGCATAAAGCAGATCGAAGCTACTGCCATATGCGGCCTCGTTCGGAGAAACGTACTGCCACGGAATCACAATAAACAAATAAAGATAGAGCCACCACGTGAGCAGCAAAAGGAAGTCCATGGACGCGAGACGCAAAGAATGGTCGTCTCGCTTAATGTGCGGCTGCACCGCCAGGGCCGCCATCATGGGAACAACGTGAAGGAACAAAACGACGTCGCCCACAAAAGGGTTGGGCGCTTCCTGCCGCAGAAAAACCTCAAAATAAGTCCACAGAACTTGCGCGTAGAGCCACATCCCGCAACCGACCGCCATGAGGATCCAGAAGAGTTGCGCTTTCCTGTGCCCAGTTGTGACGTTGGAGAAAATGACTAGAGTTGCGCAAAGCAGCAGGGCGCACTGAGTGAGATCACCGAACGCAGTTAATGCGACGCTGCGTGGCGCCAGCAATGAGACAAAGATGTGCGCGCACACGACCGCGCACACCAACGCCGACCATTTGCCTGGTTTTCTCACGGAGAATAAGCCCACTTTAAGAGTGTATTGTTATGCCGGTATGACAGTGATGTTACGGAAGTAATCGCGATATGCGGACGTCCGTGCTAACACGATCGTTAGCCAAACGCCGCAACAAAACGCCGCGCAAAACGAAAAACATCCCAGTAGGAGTTGTATAAGGGCACAGGCGCGACACGAAAGGTATCGGGTTCTCGCCAGTCGCCGAGAATGCCTTCCTGCGCCAGACTTTCACATAAAACTCTCCCCTTTTCAAGGATTCGGATGGAAAGTTGGGCACCGCGCCGCTCAATTTCCTGCGGCGTGATGATTGAAAACTTCTTCGAGGCGTTTTGGGTCAGCAAGAATTCCAGGTAACTAGTCAGGGACACGCTCTTAGCTCTCAAACGCTCCACGCCTGCTTCATGGAAAATGTCCATCGAAGCGCGCAGGGCAGCCAGGCTTAAAATCGAAGGATTGCTCAACTGCCAGCCATCAGCGCCGGACATCGGCTGAAAGTTCGGGCCCATCTCGAATCGTGACTTTTCGTCGTGACCCCACCAGCCCGTGAAGCGAGGTAAATTGCACGAGCCAGCATGGCGTTCGTGCACAAAGCACCCGCCAATGCATCCTGGCCCTCCATTCAGATATTTGTACGAGCACCAAACTGCAAAATCCGGACCCCACTCATGAAGTTTCAACGGCAAATTGCCGGCCGCATGGGCCAGATCGAACCCAACCATGCAGCCGCGCGCGTGACCCCATTGCGTGATGTTCGCCATATCAAACGCCTGACCGGTTGCGTAATTCACGCCTCCCAGCAGAATCAGCGCAATGCTGTCCCCTTCACGCTCAATCAATGACTGAATGTCTTCCTCACGGAGGCAGGATTCACTGGGCCTAGGAGTCAATTCAATCAACGACGCCGGATCGAAACCATGAAAACGAATTTGCGACTTCACCGCGTACTGATCGGAAGGAAAGGCCCCGCTCTCCACAACTATCTTGTGCCTTCTCGCTGTCGGACGATAAAACGATACCATCATCAAGTGCAGGTTCACCGTAAGCGAGTTCATGACGACAACTTCAAGAGGCTTCGCCCCAACCAATTCCGCAGTCTGTTCCGTCAGCAGCCTGTGGTAGGGCATCCAGGGATTCTTTGCCCGAAAATGCGCTTCCACGCCAAGTTGCGCCCAGGCTTCCAGTTCCTGCTCAACATATGCCGCCGCGGTCTTAGGCTGCAGCCCGAGCGAGTGGCCGCATAAGTAGATGCAATCCTCGCCCGCAACTTTTGGAAATAAGAAACGTTGGCGGAATTGCCGCAGAGGATCGCATTCATCGATCGCGATCGCAAAATCCTCGCCCGATTGAAACTCGAATGGAAACTGGAAGGCACTCACTGCTGGATCTCCAGGGGAGTGAGTTCGCTACGGATCAATCGATCCGCCTTGATCCAGTCGAGATCCTCCAATCGATCGATGTGCTCACAGAGTTCGGCAAGCATCCGGTCCTGAATGATCCCTCGCGCCTGGGCGATGGAGTAAGGAATGCGATGAAAAGTTACCATGGAATATTTCGGCACAAAGAGCTGCGGATATTTCGCTTCCAGCGCCAACTCCACTTTTTTACGCAGCAGAAATCTAGGATCGGCGACTCTGTCCCTCATCTCCCTAAAATTCTCAATCGCCATATCCGCAATGGCATCGGTATTTATCTTGCGTTGGCTCTCGAACTCGGCGAACACTTGCGGCCAATCCGCACCGTGCCGGTCAAGCAACTCCATCAGACATGTACAGTCCTCGAATCCACAATTCAGCCCCTGGCCGAAGAATGGAACAATGGCATGCGCCGCATCTCCGAGAAGGAGCGCTCTTCCTTTAACATGCCACGGCGAGCACTTGATGGTAACCATCGCCCCGGTTGGATTCGAGAAAAACGTATCGGTGAGTTGCGGCATGAACGAAACGGTATCTGAAAAGCGAGACTCGAAAAAGCGGTTCACATCCGCCTGTGTAGCAAGGGAAGCAAAACCATCTGCACCCTCGAACGGCAGAAACAAAATGCAAGCGAACGTGCCATCGATGTTTGGCAAAGCAATCAGCATGTAATTGCCCCGCGGCCAGATGTGCAGCGCGTGAGTCTCCAACAGATGCTTTCCATCGGGTCCGGCGGAAATTGTTAGTTCTTTGTACCCGTAGTCGAGATACTGTTGCGAAAAATTGAACCGGTTCAGTTTGAGCATCTCCGACCGAATCGCGGAGGCTGAGCCATCACAACCGATCACAATCTCAGTCTCGTGGTTTATTTCTTCGCCTGTCTCTTCGTTACGCAGCCGCATCGTGCCGGTCTTCGGGTCGTAGCCCGCACAGCGCCGGCGGAAGTGAATGGTCGCACCCTGTTCTTCCGCCAAGGTCATAAGGGCGATATTCAGTTCAGCTCGTGAAATCGAATTAATGACCTCGGACTCGTCCTTACCATAAGCTTGGAAGGTAAGCTCCCCGGTGACCGAGTGCATCATCCGACCTTTCATCGGAATGATGATGCTCCGCATCCCTTCCCAAAGACCGGCCTGCTGCAACGCGTGAATGCCACGGGTGGAGAGCGCAAGGTTGATCGAGCGTCCCGCGCTGATCTGCGCCCGGCGCATGTCGGAACGCCTTTCGAAAATCTCGACAGCAAATCCGCGCTGCATCAAAAAGACAGCCAGCAGGGGGCCATTGAGGCCGGCGCCGATCAGTGTGATTTTTCGGGGTGTGGCTTTCATCTGCTGAATTTGCTTGAAGAAAGACTTTCGCCATTACAAGACCGGCTCACTCAGTCAGCAATGTCCTGGCCTCCCACAACTCGGGAAAAAACTTCTTGTCGAGTGTAAGCTTCAGATAAGACGCTCCCGTGCTTCCACCCGTGCCCATACGGATGCCGATGATGCGCTCAACCAACTGGATGTGCCGCAGCCGCCAGCTCACGATCAATTCGTCGAATTCCGTCAGCCGCTCGCATACATCGATCCAGTCACGATGATGATGTTCATCCTTATACAATTCGTGCACGGCCCGAGCCCGGGCGTCGAATTGTTCTTTTTCGCTAACGTTCGCGGCAGCTGGCGCAAGCTTGCCCATCGCCTGCAAAGCTCCGAAGAAAACGTCGCGCAGCGAAGGTTCCTCCAAGCGCCGCTTCAAACTGGCGTAAGCCTCTGGCGTTGGCCGGTGGTAGCGAAGCATTTTCTCGTCCTTCAATCCGCAAAGAAATTCAATTTCTCGAAATTGTTCGGATTGAAATCCGCTGGCCGGCTCCAGCACGCCGCGAAATGCGAGGAAATGTGTGGGCAGCATTGTTTCCAGAATCGTAAACTGCTCGACGAGGACTCGGGTGATCTCCGTACAGCGACGAAGCAGACGGGCCGCCTCATACACCTCATCGTGCGAATGAGGAGCGGCGCAAGCTTTCCGCAAGTTCGCAACCACAGCGTCAAGGTCGTGAAGCAATTCCTTGAACCACAGTTCGTATGTCTGATGGACAAGAATGAAGAGCAACTCATCGTGATGCGGCGGCGACGACTGAGGCTGCTGCAGTTCGAGCAGTTCAGGAACTTTCAGATAGGAACTGTAAGTTAGTCGCCCGGACTCAGGCACGGGTGGCGAGGGACCGGCCGTCGCTTCGGACCTGTTCACGCCTGTCTCGTTTGATTCGGATTTGATTCGCAGAAAACCCTCAGCGTTTCCACTCAGAAGGCGAGCCTTCGCGTCTTGTGGCAAGTTGCTTTGACGGATGAGTGAACCGACTCGTTCTTCGCCCAGCGGAAAGGGATAGTCCGAGCCGAGCATAACTTGGCCGGCGCTCATCGTTCCCACCAGGAACTGCAGCGTTCGTTGATCGAACACGGCGGAGTCGACATAAAAGCGATTGAGATAATGGCTGGGTGGATGTTGGCATTCACCCCGCGCGACCGGATGATGATGCCACGCATTTTCCAGCCGCCCGAGCAGGAATGCAAAACTTCCACCACCGTGCGCAAAACAAATTCTCAGCGCGCTCGAAAGTCGATCGAATGCCCCACTCAAAATCAGGGCCACGACTGACAGCTGAGTTTCCGCGGGCATGCCGACCGTCCAGGGCATCATATATTTCGGCATCCGGTCCCGCCCGAGCATCTCCCAGGGATGAACTAAAACGGCCGCGTCTTCATTCGCGCAATGATGCAAAAATGTTATTACTCCCGGATCGTCAAGATTCTTGCTTCCGATGTGGCTGCCGATCTGCACGCCTAAGTGTCCGGATTTCATGCACCGAGTGAGCTCTTTGCAGGCCGCGTCGGGATCTTGCAACGGCACCTGGCAAAATGACTTCAGCCGGCCCTTTCCCCGGCTGCACAATTCGAGTGCCGCGTCGTTGAACAGTTGCGCGCAATCCAACGCCTGCTCGACTGGACGCTCGTACGCGAACAACACTGGCGTCGCGGAGATTACCTGCAGATCGACACCGTCACGATCCATCTCCTGCAATCGAACCTCGGGATCCCAGCACGCCGAATAAATATGGCGGAAGAAGCGATCACCCACCATGATGTCCGCTTTCCCCGCTTCGGTGTGCTTGATCCACGGCCAGTCTGACGTACCGTAGCGCGCTGCGAGATCGGGCCACGACTGAGGGAAAAAATGGTTATGAATATCGATGACTCGCATGCTTC
Organism: uncultured Acidobacteriaceae bacterium; assembly: GCA_963771965.1. Classification (GTDB taxonomy): domain Bacteria; phylum Acidobacteriota; class Terriglobia; order Terriglobales; family Acidobacteriaceae; genus Sulfotelmatobacter. The sequence goes on along the minus strand of CAVYVM010000008.1, from coordinate 404,044 downwards.
ACTTTCCCAGATGAATCGTTCCGCAATGCTTACATGTGCGATGGCTCTCGCTCGAATAAAATTGTTCAAACAGTGGCGGCAAATCCTTGACGATGCTCTTCAGCTTCACCTCTGCGCGATAGATTAACTGGTGACAATTCGGGCAATACCATTCGAAGGCATCGAGAGAGCCCTCAGGCCGCGGCATTTCGACCACGACCCCAATCGTTTCCGCAGGACGCTGCGGGGAGTGCCGCATATGCTTGGGAAGCAGAAAGATCTCGCCTTCTTTGATGGGTATTTCCAGTGGCGGTTTACCGGGGGTTTCAATAATGCGAAGCGAAATGTTGCCCATCAACTGGTAGAAAAATTCCTCCGTTGGATCGTCATGATAATCGCGGCGCTGGTTCGGCCCTCCAACCACGGTCACCATCATTTCGCCGTCTTCCCAAACCTGAGCGTTTCCTACCGGAGGCTTAAGCTTCTCTTTGTTCTCTTCGATCCAGCCTTGAAAATTGAAGGCCTTCAAGTTCTTGATGGACGCCATCGCAACTCCTATTTCAGCGGTTTGTAAGCCGTGGCTTTAATTTCAATCAGCAAATGTGGGTGCGGCAATTGATGCACGGCCACGGTCGTTCTCGCCGGACCATCGTATCCGAAGAATTCGCCGTATACCTCGTTATAACCAGCAAAATCATTCATATTCACCAGATAGGAAGAAATTTCAACCAGATCTTGCAGATTCGCTCCGGCACTCTGCAGAATGTCGCGAATGTTTTCGATCACCGCGCGCGTTTGTAGCCGAATATCGAGTCGCGTGGTGCCATGCAAGTCGACCTCGGCGCCCGCGATGGTATTATCAGCACGGCGCGCGCTTGTGCCCGAGACAAAGAAAAAATCACCAGCCCGCTTGATGTGCGGATATTTTCCTCGCGGCGCCGCTTTTCCTTCGACGACTTTGCTCTCGGTCGCGCTCATCTTTTTCCGTAATTCACAGCCGAATGCAAATATTGTTCAATTCGGAATAAAAATTCAGCGAGTGCATCCCGCCTTCGCGGCCAATGCCTGAGAGTCCCGCTCCACCGAACGGCGTTCGCAGATCGCGCAGAAACCAGCAGTTCACCCACGTGATTCCCACATTCATTCGTTGCGCGACACGATGACCGCGTTTCAGGTCCCTGGTCCAAATCGAAGCCGCCAATCCGTACTTAGTGTCATTGGCCATGGACACGGCTTCGTCTTCCGAATCGAACGGAGCGATGTGGCACACGGGTCCAAAAATCTCTTCCTTTACGCAGCGAGCTGATTCTGCAAGCCCAGTATAGATGGTTGGCTGCACATAAAAACCGTTGTCGCGATCATCGCCAAACTTAGGAACTCCGCCACCGGTTACGACCGTCGCGCCTTCTTCTTGAGCCAATCGGTAAAAGGAAAGCACCTTTTCTCGATGCTCCGCCGAGATCAGAGGTCCCAGGTCGGTTTTCGGATCGCTAGGCCATCCCGGGTTCAGGTTCTCCGCTTTTTTCTTCAACGCATCCACAAACTCGCTGAAAATTTCACGATCCACATACACGCGCTCGGTGCACAAGCACACTTGGCCAGTATTCAGAAACACAGCGTCACTGATTCCGTTTACTGCTTCTGCGAAGTCGCAATCCGAGAAAATGATCGCCGCGTTCTTGCCGCCCAGTTCAAATGAAACCGGCTTCACTGTCGGCGATACGGACTTCATAATCGCAGCACCGGTTCCCGATTCGCCGGTAAACGTGACCGCGTCTACATCGGTATGCCGCGTCAAGAATTCTCCCGCCGATCCTGGCCCGAAACCGTGCACCACGTTGTAGACGCCCTTTGGGATTTCGGCGTCCTGCATCGCCTCAGCCAGCAGCGTGGCCGTAGCAGGAGTTTCTTCCGAGGGTTTGACCACCACGGCGTTCCCGCAGGCGAGAGCAGGCGCCACTTTCCAGGTGAGCAAGAGTAGCGGCAAATTCCAGGGAGTGATCACGCCTACAACTCCCAGCGGCTTGCGCACCGCGTAGTTCAGAGCATTCGCACCATCGGGAGTTTCGGTCTGAAACGATTCCAGCCCTGCCATCTTCGCCAAGTCGGCGAAGACGCGAAAGTTTGCTGCGGCGCGCGGAACATCAAGCCTAGAAGCGAGGGAGATCGGCTTCCCCGTGTCTGCGATTTCAGCTTGAACAAAGCAATCGAAACGCTTCTCGATGGCCTCCGCAACCCGACGCAGTCTCGTCGCGCGCTCGCGGACTCCGAGTCGGCCCCACTCCCCGCGCAGTGCGCACCGCGCAGCGTGAACCGCTTCGTCTACCTGCGCTTCACTCGCTTCTGTGACCTGCGCGATGACCGTCCCGTCGGCGGGATTCACATCCGCAAACTCGCGGTCACCCGCGACGAAGCGGCCATCGATGTAGTTTTGGATTCGCTTCACGAGATCCTCGGCAGGTCCCGGCAATCGTAGCAGGGTGGCCGGAAGCGAGGCAATTTTGGCGCGCGGGTCAGCTCTGGCGTTGTTCGAGATAGCGGCGCAACGCGTCATGCCAGGAAGGCATTTCGATTCCCAGACGCTGCAAAGAAGCTGGCGACAAAACCGAATACGCAGGTCGAGGCGCGGGACGCGCCATTTGCTCACTGCTTACCGGCCGAACGGTTGTAGAAAGCCCGGCGCCTTTCACAATCTCAGCGGCAAAGTCGAACCATGTGCAATTACCTGCATTGGTCACGTGAACGATTCCACGCGCGTTCTTTTGGCACAATTGGATGATGGAGCGCGCTAGATCGACTACATAAGTGGGGCAGCCGCGCTGATCGTTGACCACATCGAGCGCCGGACGGCTGGCGGCCAGCTTCAAGATCGTATCGGGGAAGCATTTCCCGCCGATTCCAAATAGCCACGAGGTTCTGGCGATGCAACAATCCGGCACCAACTCGAGTAGTCTGATTTCTGCTTCCGCTTTGGTTCGTCCATAGACGCTTTGCGGATTGCGTTCATCCGCGGTCTCATATGGAGCACTCTTCTTTCCATCGAAGACATAATCGGAACTGAAGAATAACAACCGGGCCCCAACCTGCTTCGCGGCTGCGGCTACGTTGAGGGCGCCGTCACGGTTCACGGCAAAAGCCAGATCCTGATTGCTCTCGCATCCGTCGACATCGGTATAGGCAGCGGCTAATATCACCCACTCCGGACGCGTTTCCCTGAGCACCTGCAGAACACGGTCTGCATCGCGGATGTCGACATCCTGCGATGTGAGCCCAGTTACGGTATCTCCGCCGCTTTCATGCATCAACTCTTTACCTAGAAGGCCGGAGGATCCAAAGATTGTGACTCTCATGGAATCTAGTCGAAGCTCTCGGAGTTGCGGAAAGCCACGCCCCGCTGGTCTTTCGCAGAGACAATGGGATCAGTATCCAGTTCCCAATCGATCTTGAGATCGGGATCGCTCCACAGGATCGTGCGCTCGTGCTCGGGAGAGTAGAAGTCCGTTGCTTTATAGAGCACTTGAGCTCTATCGGAAAGCACCCGGAATCCGTGGGCGAAGCCCACCGGGATCCACAGCATGCGCTTGTTCTCTCCCGATAATCGAACTGCCTCCCAGCGGCCAAAGTTCGGGGAGCTCTTGCGCATATCGACTGCGACGTCGAGAATTTCGCCTTCGACGACGCGCACAAGTTTTCCCTGGGGATGCTGTAACTGATAGTGCAGACCTCGGAGAACATCTCGGGATGAGCTGGAATGGTTGTCTTGCACGAACGTGTCAGCAATCCCTACCTTCGACATGTTCTGCTGGTTATAGCTCTCGAAGAAAAAGCCGCGCTCGTCGCCGAATACCCGGGGTTCGAGGACGAATACCTCGGGCAGCGAGGTTGGGATTTTTTTGAGCGCTTCCACCGCAGGCCGAGTTGCTTGAGATGTATCCATCTCAGAACACCTTCTCACGCAGGAGTTGCAGGAGATACGCGCCGTAGCTATTGTTCTTCATCGAGTTTCCGATCTTCTCCACTTGATCGGCGGTAATGTAGCCGGAGCGGAAAGCAATCTCCTCGGGGCACGCCACCATGAGACCTTGCCTCTTCTCGATGGCTTGAATGTAGAGCGACGCATCCATCAAAGATTCATGCGTGCCCGTATCCAACCATGCCATGCCACGCCCCATCACCACAACATCCAGTTGGCCTTGCCCCAGGTACGCCTTGTTCACGTCGGTAATCTCCAACTCACCGCGTGGACTTGGCTTCAATGACTTCGCAATCTCGACCACCTGGTCATCGTAAAAATAAAGTCCGGTCACGGCGTAGCGAGACTTGGGATGCTTAGGCTTTTCCTCGATGCTAAGAGCTTTTCCGTCGCCGTCGAATTCCACAACTCCATAGCGTTCGGGGTCGTGCACAGGATACGCAAAAACCCGCGCGCCAGTTGTCTTCGTCGAAGCGTCGCGCAGGTCCTTGGCTAATTCATGGCCATAAAAAATATTGTCGCCCAGCACAAGAGCACACGCACTGCCCGCGATAAATTTCTCTCCCACCAGGAACGCCTGCGCGATTCCTTCTGGCTTCGGCTGAATCTGATATTGCAACTGGATTCCGAATTTACCACCATCTCCCAGCAGGGCTTGAAATTTAGAAACATCCTCGGGCGTGGTTATAAGAAGGATGTCGCGAATGCCTGCCAGCATCAGCGTGGAAAGCGGGTAATAGATCATCGGTTTGTTGTAAACCGGAAGCAGACTCTTCCCCATGGCGTGAGTTACGGGATACAAGCGAGTTCCCGATCCTCCCGCCAGGATGATGCCCTTATAGCCAACGTTCGTCGATCCTTGCTTCATAGGAATTTGTCGAGTTGAACCCGCAGCCGATTTACGAAGAGTAGTGCGTTTCAATCCATTGCCGGTAGCCGCCACTTGTCACGTCGCGTACCCACTCTTCGTGCTCCAGATACCACCGTACCGTTTTTCGAATTCCGGTCTCGAATGTTTCCTTAGGACGCCAACCGAGTTCCCGCTCGATCTTCGTCGCGTCCATGGCGTATCGCCGGTCGTGACCGGGACGGTCTTTCACAAACGTCACCAGGCTGCGGCGCGGAGAACCTCGAGTCCCAGCCATCTCGTCCACGATGTCACAGATCGTTTCGACGATGTCGATGTTGCGCTTCTCGTTCCAACCGCCGATGTTATAAGTCTGCCCGACACGTCCGCGACCGAGCACGGTTGCGATCGCTTCGCAGTGATCCTCCACATAAAGCCAGTCGCGAACGTTTTGACCGTCGCCGTAAACCGGCAGCGGTTTACCGTCGCGCGCATTGAGGATTATGAGTGGGATCAGCTTTTCCGGAAACTGAAATCGCCCGTAGTTATTGGAGCAATTCGTGGTGAGCGTGGGTAAACCGTAAGTGTGGTGATAGGCGCGCACAAAATGGTCTGAAGAGGCCTTCGACGCAGCGTACGGACTATTCGGAGCATACGGCGTTTTTTCTGAGAACGGCGGGTCTTCGGCGCCCAGCGATCCGTACACCTCATCCGTGGAAACGTGGAGAAAGCGGAAGCTGGAGCTGTCTTGTCCATCGAGACCGCTCCAATAGGTTCGAACTTCTTCCAGCAACGCGAATGTTCCGTCCACATTGGTGCGGACGAAAGCATCCGGTCCGCTGATGGAGCGATCCACGTGGCTCTCAGCCGCGAAGTGCACGACGGCACGGGGCTGCTGACGTTCTAACAAGCCTCGCACCAGGCTGCGGTCGGCGACATCCGCGTGGACAAACTCGTACCGCTTCTGGCTCGTAATAGTTCCCAGGTTGCGCAGATTGCCGGCGTAGGTAAGTTTGTCCAGATTCACAATAGAGACTGGATCTTGCTCAATCCGCTGCAGGATAAAGTTGGATCCGATGAAACCTGCGCCGCCGGTGACCAGGATCGTGTTTTCCATAGAGGGGGAAAGTAGCCGGAACAGACAGCACGCGTTTGCAAATCACGGTACCGCCGATATTTTACAATTTCAATTGTAAACAAAAAGGACGGGATTCATCCCGTCCTCCTGTTGGTGCTTGCGGTTCTATGTAGGTTCCAATGTTTGGTTGAGTGGTCGCCGCGGTCTTCTCCTATCCCGCCTTTCGTTGGGGCGGAGGCGCGGGCGCTATTATTCGTTCATTTGGTTTTCTGGGTACAATGTCAGTCGATTTTCGGCCCATCATTGTGAGATACACCCCTTCCACCTGGGATGCCACCTCTGCCCACTGATATTGTTCGCGAACCCGTCGTCTCGCAGCCTGGCCTGCCGCCTCACGTACAACTGGATTTGCAATGAGGAATCTCAACCGATCTGCAAGGTCAGCAACGTCCCCATGGCGAAAGGTGAATCCAGCAGTTTCGATGGCTTCGCGGTTTTCCGGGACATCGCTGCTCAGCACGCACAAACCTGCACCCATTGCATCCAGCAGCGCGAGCGACAAGCCCTCAAGCTCCGATGGCAAGACGAACACCATGGCATTTGTCAGCAACTCGTCGAGATCGTCGCCAGAAACCCAGTCCAGTATCTTGATGCGTTCACCGGCATGGCTTCGCAACTGACGCGAGTACTCGTCGCAGTAGCTCGAAGCTCCGGCCATCACCAGTTTTGCGTCGGTCTCCAACCGCTCATAGGCCTCTACCAGCAGGTGGCATCCCTTTTCCGGTGAGAATCTTCCGAGAAACAAAATATACTTCTCGGGCTCAAGTCCCCAGTCGAATATCTTGTTGGGGAAAGATCGTTCACGTAGTATTCCGGCATTCGGTATGTAGTAAGTCTGGGCTCGGTAGGTTTGGCGGTAGTGTTCTTCCAGAGTGCGTGAGACGACCATCGTGCCGTTCGGAAGACTCACCGCCGCGCGTTCGCCGGCCCTCAGCACCGCAGAGGCAATTCGTCCCCATTTTTTTCGGAGCCAGTCCAGCCCTTGCACCGTGACGACAGTTTTCTTCCCGGCTAGGCGCGGGAGAAATGAAAACAACGCCGGACCCAGCGCGTGGTAGTGGACCACATCACAAGGCTGAGTAAGAACGTGGAGGGTACTCAAGAACGTGTGCAGAAGCGTCTCGAGATGCTTGGAGCGGATTGTGGGCAGGCGCACCACTCGCATTCCGTTGTGCTCTTTTCCCGGTGGCGTGAAGTATGTCCGGCAATATACCGTTACGCAGTGTCCCATCTCTGCCAGGCGGCTGCCGACTTCTTCGTAGTAGGTTTCTATGCCGCTGTACTTCGAAACAACCCCGCGTCCGCCAATGAGGGCTACTCGAAGCGCAGGTTTGGTGCTCGCCACTACTCGAGAAGGCTTCGGTTGTGGTCTTCTGTTTCCGCTAAGGAGGCCTTCATATAATTTCAGCAACGCATCGTAGTGCGCTTCTGGCGAGTTAGCCGAGCACACCTGTTCACGGCCCGCTCTTCCCATTTTCTCGGCTAGTGCCGGCCGGTCGCTTAGAAACTTAATTGCAGATACCAGCTGCTCTACATCTCCAGTTCTGTACAAAACACCCGTTTCCCCCTCGTCCACGAGTTCCCGACGTGAACCCAGATCAGAGGCCACCACAGCTCGGGCCTGCGCATAGGATTCGAGGATTGTCTTACCCAGAGTTTCGTAGGCATGCGATGGCAACACGGTAAACGAAGAATCGGCAATCGCGTTCTCCAATTCCGCTCCCTTTATGTGACCCGAAAACTCAACGTTGCTTAGCCCTAGTTCGGCGGTCATTTGCTCCAACCGGCTCCGCTCCGGCCCATCCCCCGCGATGACCAGTCGAAGATCCGGTAGCCGCTGCATTGCGTGCAGCAAGTCGTCGATACCTTTTTCGCGTGACAACCTGCCAAAATAAAGTAGGGGCCCAGTACTCGCAGTGGGCTTCGATACCGGATTGACTCGCTGGAAGTGAGGAAGCACTTCGAACTTCGACGGATCCCATCCGTGTTCAACGAACTTGCCGCGCACAAACTGACTGGGAGCAAGAAAACGGTCCACGCACTTCTCGTAGGTGCCGAGCCATTTGTGAACGTAGGCCTCCGCGATCAGCGCGATCCGGGCACTCCATCCGGGATAACACTTTTGGTTGAGCACCTGCCAGAATTTTCCGCCTTTGCAGGCTTCACAAGGTTCTCCGCGTACTACGAAGTTGTAGCTTGGGCACAGCACTTTGAAATCGTTCAAGTGATAAACGACTGGAACATTGTGAGCCTTCAACTCCCACAAAATAGACGGCGTCAGATGGTGGTAAATATTCCGCACATGCGCCACATCTGGCCGAAATTCCGCGATCACCCCCCGAATCCTCTGTCGCGCTTGGCGCGAATAAATAGCGCGCATCGCCAGCTTCGACTGGTAAAACCAGCCACGCTGCTTCCTGAAATCGTGGTTCTTGAAATTGATGTACGGTACGAAATGGTGGTCGTACGGGGTGTGCACACCCCTTGGGTCGGCCATCGAAAACAGTGCCACGTCATGTCCGTTGAGGCGCATCAATTCCATCACTTCGAACAGGTAGGCCTCGGTGCCGCTGAATGCGAAGTTGTATTTATTGCAAAATAAGATCCTCATGCGGACAGCTCCATTCGAGGATTGCAGGATTCCTGGCTGCGAGATTCTGCGTTTCGAGAAGCTAACTGGCAGGAATCGGGTGCGATTCTTTCCAGGAAACGATCGCCAAAATTACTCAGCTGTTTCACGCGGCTAAAGTTTTGCAGGACCTGCACCTGCGCTGCATACCGGATCCGGTCAAGATCGCTGATAGCCAATCGATCTTCCGAAAAAATCAGCCTTTGAAGAAAGAGCAATTTCTCCACAACATCCTCCAGCGATCCGGGCGCATATAGGAATCCCGTCTTGCCGACGATAACGATCTCCGGGATGCCCGTGATGATGGGAGCGAGGACAATTTTGCCCCGTGCCATCGCTTCCATTAGGACCAGCGGCAGGCCTTCGCTGCGGCTGGTAAGGACAACCACGTCGGTGCGCCGGTAAAGCGACCCCATCTGATGCGAGGAGACATAACCGAGCAGCGTGACTCGTTCTCCCAGTCGTTTCTTGCGGATAAGAGATTCCAAACGTTGCCGTTCCGGCCCCTCGCCCGCAATCGCGCACTCAAAATCGAGCCCACGATCATGTAGCCGAGCACAAGCCTGAAGCAGAAACGCGTGATCCTTCACCGCATGCAGCCGTCCCACTGCCAGAAGACTGAAAGTATGGTGCACAGTGCGAGTCTCGCTCGCACGGGATTCCTGGTATGAGGGAACCTCGACACCCAGGCGCGAAACCACAATCTTCCCGGGATCGATGCCTGGGAAATGCTCGAGAATGAAGCGGCGGTTGTACTCCGAAACGGTGACGCAAAACTTGCAATGCTTCAGTTTGCTGTCGAGATAGGCGGCGTGCAACAACAAATCTGATCCGTGTAACGTGAGGCTGAAACTGACCCCCAACAACCGGGCCGCCACCATTGCGATCCACGAGCCGAAATAGCCGTGATGAACGTGAATGTGATCCACCCCACGTTTCTGCAGCAACACCGCGTAATACGCTCCCAGCCAGGTATGGAGCAGCGCCTTCAGGCGTCGTTTCGGCGATTCCTTCCCCCTCAGGAGGACCCGTGCAACCAGGCTCGCAATTCGTTTCCAGCGACGTGTCATGAGAACGAGAGCCCGCAAAAGAATCAGCACTTGAACGGGTTGCAGGCATAGAGTCTTTGATCCGCTGCCCGCGCCCGGCAAGACGTGCAGCGAGGGCTCCTGTGTTCGTACGCTGCCCGGAATTACTTTCACGCCGCGGCGCCGAAGTTCCCCGATTTCGTCCGCCACGTACGGCTCTACCGCTTCGGGAAATCGATTGGCAAGATAGGCGACGGTCAACATAACGATGGGAACGTTTGTCGAAGATCGGATGTATAAGCCTTATGCAGCGGAGCCGCGTAAGACCTTCAGGCGCGGACTTGACTCAAGCTGGATGGGACTCGAAAGTCGGCGTCGTTGCGCCGCGAGCATTCCGGCCAGACTGAACAGGAACCCGTTCACAAACTGATAGTTCATACCTACGACAGCTGCATTTGCCCAATAGACACCGAGCAATACCGGCCACAGCGCATGAAACTGCTGATTCAGAAATCCCTCGCGTTCAGCGCGGGGGACGGAGTTCCATCCCAACCGTAGGATTTCCCACATCAGCCACCCATAGAGAGCTAGACCGACGAGTCCATGTTCGATTAATAACTCGAGATAAGTATTGTGTGGATACAACTCCCTTTTCCTGTAGCCGCTGACGTGCCGGGCGAGTTCCTCCGGCATCTGGTTAACGCCCCATCCAGTGAATGGTTTTTCCAGGAACATCTGCCAGCCCCCGGCATAGACAGCTTGGCGAAACTCTATTGGGCCTGACTCCCGCAACCGTTCTGTGAGCGCCCGGCGCTGATCGTCAAAACTTACCGCAATGAGCAAGGCAAGAGTTCCAGCAATCGTCACCGCGACGCAGATCCACCGGAGCTTGCGGTTGTGCGACCGAACAATCAGCACTCCTACGCTGACAACGAACGATAGCCATACGGCCCGCGTCATCGTCGCCAGGATTGCGACTGGCAGGAGGGCGAGCAGTGAGGCGGCCCAGCATCCGCGTATTCTTCCGCGCAGGAATGCCCGCAAGGCCAAAAGTCCCAGCAGATTCAGCGAGACTCCGTTTGCCACTGCTTGTAGAAATGGCCCTCGCGCCCGGTCTGCGTGGTAACCGAGACTGTCGTCCAGGATGAAGCGCGGAAAGATCAATGACTTCGCACCTATGAGGAACGCGATTGCGGTAAAAGACAAATAGGCAAGCACTAGCAAACTGAACCACTCGAATTGCCGCAGACTCCTCTCCTCTCGAAAGACGAGGCCAGCCATGTGAAACAAGATGAACGGCGCAACAAACTTTGCTATCAGCAAAGACCAACTTTGGCAGTCGAAAGGCTGCTGCACGATGCTAGCGCCAGCCATGAGGGTCAGCCCGATCATCGGCCAACTAGCCCGCTCTATTGGTAGCAAACGCTGGCGCGTCAAGACCACTCGTCCAGCCACTGCAATCACCAGCAATGCGAGCGCTAGCCGATCGATTTCGTAAAAAGGCACATCCGGGGGTCGCAACAACATAGCCGTTAGAGCCGCAAGAAACAGCCCAGTCGGCGCGAGCATCATCGCCTGCAGTGCACGCAGCCCTAACCGGATTCCTCTTCCAGCAGCATCGCCATCCAAGACTGATTGCGACATGGTGCCTGCCGATAGCGATATCATTCCCCGCCGCCTCTCAGCACGACGGCGGCTGTCTTTAGCAGAATGCGGAAGTCCAACGCTAGGCTCCAACTGCGGATATATTCGATATCCAAGTCCAGCGCAGCTTGAAAGGACGGATTCGCCCGCGCTGTTACCTGCCAAAGTCCTGTCATCCCCGGGAGTACGTCGAGTCGCGGTAAGTGCTGGATCGCATACGCGGAAAAATCATCTAAGGGATGGGGCCGTGGCCCTACCAGGCTCATCTCGCCTTTCAGCACATTCAGTAATTGCGGTAACTCGTCCAGGCTGTACCGGCGCAGGAAGCGTCCGACTCGTGTGATTCGTGGATCGCCCGCGATTTTGAAAAACGGGCCTTGCCTTTGATTTTTCTCCCTCAGTTTCTCCTTCAAGGCGTCAGCATCCATAACCATGGTGCGAAACTTGTAACAGTTAAAAGGTCGTCCTTTGCGACCCGCTCGAAGCGCCGAATAGATCACAGGACCTGGTGAATCCAGCCTGACGAGAATCGCAAGGAGAATGAGCGCCGGCGCCAGCAAGATTAAAGCCGCCCCCCCCCAGCGACGTCTAGTACGCGTTTCAGCAACAGCCTGGTGACCGGCAACGGTTCTTCGTGCAGGGAGATCAGTGGCACGCCTCCAACATGCTCCGTTTTCCGGGCCGGATCGCCACCAAACAGATCGGGCGCCAGCTTAACGTCCAGACGTAATCGCTGGGCTGCCTCCAGGATGCGTAAGGCCATTTCCCGATCATGGGGGGCAGCCAGAATGACCTCATCTACGAATCCTGCGCGGGCCAGGCGGGCAAGGTCGCTGGTGCGTCCGATAACACCTTTCCCAAGCGATTCTCGGTCATCCAGAAAACCGCAAACCGCGCGCCCCCTCTCCGGATGGTGGACCAGATAGTTAGCGATGCGCCTGCCGAAGTCATCCGCTCCCACGATGAGCACGTTGCGTATACCGCCGAAAACATGGATGGCGCTTCTGTTACTCTCTAGGTCGGTCCGGCGCGATACCACTGCTGCGCCAAACTGCAGCATCTTTGCGATCCAGCTCAGTGTTGATCGAACCGAATTTTCACCGGGGGGCGAATGCTCTGCAGCAGCCAAGTGTGAACGGACAGCTTTCTCGACAGGCTTTGCCGCAAGTCCAAGTGAGGTGGTTAAGTGACTCGGCGGCGCAAACGGAGGCATTCCGGTTGCTGACCGCGGCGGTTTCTTTCGGCCAGATACCTCAGCTCCCGGGATTAGGCGAACCGCCCACTCGGTTGTCAGAGGTTTTTGCTCTCTCGGATGAAAATAAGGAGAAGACACTTCAGACCAATTCCAGCTCGTATCCCTGAATCTCAATTGCCAGGGAGCGCTGAACCGACTCGATTGAGATCAGGAGCTTACCGTTTTCCTGCTGCAGCAGCACACCTTCTAAACCTTTCAGGCAACCGCTGCGAATTCGTACGCGCTGTCCATCGCGCACGAACGCGTGCAGGGAAAATAGTCCCTTCTTCCGCAACAGTAATTGGAGGTCTTCGATCTGCTTGGGCGGCACAATCGACACCGCGCCACCAAAACTTACGAAGCCAATCAATCCCGCGGTTTGCAATACGTTTTGCCACGAAGCGGGAGACTGATCGATTTGCACAAACGCATATCCCGGGAAGAGAGGAATCGTCACTTCTCGCTGGCGATCACTCCAGGTGTGGTGCTCGGTCCGCAAAGGCAGGTAGGCTTCGCAGCTCTTGTGCTTGAGCTGCGCAACAACTCTTTTCTCGAACCGATACCGTGTGCGCACAGCAAACCATTGCGGCTGCTTGGTTTCGACGGCGGCAAGCAACCCGGTCGGCATCCAAGACAAAACGTCTCCAGCCGAGGAACCATAGCTACCGCTCATTGGGTCCCATTGGTGGTTTCACTCTCTTTTTGCACAGTGTTCCAAAAACGTTTCCGAAATGCTTATCCCAGACGTCAATCTAAAGCAAACGATAAATACGTTCCGGTATCGGAAAACTTCTGCCACTCAGCACGGTTCCAAGGATGCGAGATTGCCCGTATTCCAACTGCTCCTTGATTTTGCGGGCCGTCGCTTTTCTGGTGGTGCGAGCACCCAGCACTAGGATAATTCCGTCGGCGAGTTGACCAAGCAGAGCAGCCTCGCTGGAAGCCCCGGCAATTGGACCCTCTATCACCGCGAACTCAAATTCGCTGCGTAATGCGGCGAGGCATGAAAGCCAGTAGAGTCCTGTCCCTAGCTCCTTGCTTGGCGCGCTCAATCCAAGCTCCGGCACACGCCACAAATTGATCCCTATCTGTAAGGATCGGGACTTGATTGCAGTAGCGCCCGCGTAGACGACAGGAGGTCCGGCTATTTCTCTAACTCCGCTCTCGCGGCCCACAATGGCAATGTGGGCCTGCGTCTCCAGAGCCAAAGCTCGCCCCACCTGATCGCAAATATTTGCCAAGTCGATCCCCTGCTCCGCGGCGCTGAAGACAACATGTTTCACCTCCCGCTCTGGGCTCCCAAAGAACACACGCCGCACAAGCCCGCGAACCTGCTCGCGCCCAAAGTCGGAGGGATTCCAGGCGTTCGGCTGCCGAAGGATCTCGACCGGTGCCATCGCTGGTTCTGTCGCAAGTGTTGCGACCGGTTCGGAGCCTAGCAGTATGTCGGCATTCGCACTCATTTCGTCCCCTTCAAGCGGATAACCGCCTGCCCATTCCTTCCGGAAGCGAAGCCAGCACCGGGATTTCCAAGCATGCCGATACTTCCTCCGGCGTACGCAATGCAGGATCCAAATAGTCGGCTGCAAACGCTGCTCCGGTTCCCGACGTCAACGCGGCCACTATGCCCACCACTAGGACCATCGCGGCGGGCCACACCGGCAACGCCGGCACGGTCGCTTGCTCAGCAATGGCGACATTGACGATGCCATCCTGATCCAAAGCGTCGCCCATTCGAGCTTCTTCCCGCTTTTTTACATACAGAAGATAGTTATCTTGCGCCGCCTTCTCACGGCTCACCAGATCGTCCTGAACAACCGCATCGGAACCCAGTTGCCGAGCCTGAACGTGGTAATCCACTAATTGCTTGCTCATCGCTGCCGCTCTTGCTTCCAACCCTTTCAGCTCGACCTGAGCCTTTTGCAGTTCCCCCCTGGCCCATTCATAGTCCGCATCTTTGTCCGTGGTTTCGTCGCGCACCGGGCTCGATTTTTCAGCCGCAATTGACGCTTTGGCCTGAAGGATCTGTTGCTCCACTTCCTGAACCAGCCGCTGAGTCGGCTCGAACTTTGTAAGCAATTGGGTTTTCTTCAATTCAAGATCTAACAGGCTTGCCTTGAGAGCACGCAAAAGTTCGGGATTATCCGCAGTGCGAACCTGAGTCGTGGCGCGCGCCGGCAATTCGGCCAATTGCCCTTCAAGTTTCTGAACTCGATGCCGGGTCTCGGTCATTTCAACCTCAGTCTGCTGATAACTTACCTCCGTGTCGTTGATTCGCTGCAGCATCATATCCCGCTGCTCCGCAGCAGCAATCACCCCATGACTATTGGTGAATTCCAGGAGTTGCCCCTCCGACTGTTCCAGTTGCCGCTGCGACTCCCCAGTCTGCTGATCGAAGAAATGAAGTTGTCCACCCGGCCGATGGACCTCTTTATGCTTTTCCAGGTAGATGCTCGCGAGGGATTGCAGCACCTGCGCGGCCATTTGGGGATCGGCCGAGCCATAGCTCACAGCGATCAGATTGGTTTTCTTGATCGGGTCGACATCCAGCCGTCCGGCAAGTTTTTTCGCTGCCCGCTCGATCCGAACCGGGCGAGTTTCGTTGGGCCGGAGCCATCGAAGCCAATCGTGCTCTTCCAGGTCGTTGGTCTCCACCACCTGCCGTAACACATCATCATCCTTTAACAGTTCCACTTCCGAGTTCAGCTCTTCTTCGGTCACTTCTACGCGAGAGAAATCGGGGGAGGCATTCTGTTGTGCCGTCACGGGGGGGTCGGCTCGGCCTTTACGCACGAGCACACGCACGTGAGCGCGATAAGTGGCTCCTGCAAATGCATAGACCACAGCCAAAATGAAAACCAGGCCCGAGATGCCGACAAAGGATTTCCGTTGCCGGAACAGGACCATCGCCACCTCACGCGTCGTTGGCGACACTGACTCTTCTTCTTTGCGGTAGGGATTCTCGTCTAGCATTTGAATGGCCTGCGAATCGCTAAAACTGTGTGGGACTCACGTACATGCTGAAAGAAGGTTTCGTCAGATATCGGTCGATCTTGGAAATGGAATTCTGGGGAACAAATATCAGATCGCCGGGACGCAGCTGTGCGGCTTCGCTCAGGTTTTTCTCCCGCAGCATCTTTTTTAGATTGAAGACCCGCGCTTCCACCAGATCGTCGTTCACATGCCGGAACAAAAGCACCTGCGAATGTTTCGCCTCGTGCGTAAACCCGCCGGCAATCTGCACAGCCTCAATCACGTTCGTATCGCCGCGCAACTCGTATTTGCCGGGCCGTCCGACCTCACCGCCCGCCACAAAGTAAGGATGCTCAAACTCTTTCAACGCCACCGCCACCTGAGGATCGTGGAGATATCCTTTGTAGGCACGACGCACCGCCAATTGGAAGTCCTCAAGCGTTAGCCCTTGGGCGAGCACCGGTGGCGCGTCTTTCAAAAAAACGTACCCGTCTGGTTGTATGGTGATTACCTGATCGAACTCGGGTGAGAGGGTAAAACTCAATGCGACCACGTCACTTCGGTTCAGCCGGTAAAGCGGACGGCCCCCTCCGAGCCTGGGGTTTCCCATGCCGTCCGCTTGCCCCGGTTTTGCAGCCGTCATTCCCGTGCTCCCCGCTCTAGCCCCGGTTAGGCCGGATTGAGGAGACTCAGTGTTAATTCCCAGGTTTTGCTGTTTCTGGCCCTCCTGGGCGAAAACGGCTACGCAAAGCTGCATCATCAACGCCGCCACCACCGTAACTCTTGTCCAAGCAACCATAAGCTTCATTACGTGACGGCTCGTCCTTCCTGCGCAAATCACTAAGCACGCCCTTCTTTGTGCAAGATATTCCCGCTCTAATTTGACGACAAGACATAGGAAGTGCAGTCCACGAAAGTGTGCGTCTCACATCAGGCGCACAGTCGGCCGAAACGCCCGAGGACAGTACAGTGTGCTTCGCGGCGGACTCTTACCGGCCTGGCAAGGGTGCTTACTTGTGGGTTACCTACAAAAGTAGACTTGTATGTTCACTGAATCACACTTCTCTCCCGAGTGTGGGAGTTCGAAGGGAAACAAAGGCGCATCATTTCGGTGTTCCGTTTTCTGGCCAGTGAAAAATCGAAAATTCTGAGACGCTCTCCGTGTTTCCCACAGCGTCCTTTGCCCTCGTCCCGATTTGAGAGCCGCACTCGAATTATGTGACATGTGTCCTTGAGTACGGTTGACCTGCACCCTAAGATCAGGACGCCACTTGTTTCATTCGGGGGATCCCGTTTGATGAATCCGCCATCCGCTCCTTCGCTTGGAATCTCCGTTCTCATCGCGGATTCCAACCGCATGCAGGCGCAGTTACTCACCAGCGCCTTGCGCCGCCGCTCCGAATTCAAAATCTCCACCTGCCCAATCGACACCTCCTCTATTCTCAGGGCGGTGGCCTCAAATCCCGCGAAAGTCGTCGTGCTCTCGTTGAACCACTCCATCGATGTCGCAGGCCAAATGGCCGCGTTGCGTCAGGTTCATCTCTCCCAGCCCGCCGTCGCCAAGGTTTTGTTGGTCGAGTCGTACGACCGCGAGCTTGTGGTCAATGCCTTCCGCTCCGGTGCTCGTGGAATATTCTGCATCGACAACACGCATTTCCGAATGCTCTGCCGATGCATTCAGCAAGTCGCGGACGGCCAAGTGTGGGCCAATACCGAACAGCTGCGCTTCCTGCTCGACTTGGTGTCTGAGGTCCCATCGCTGAGTGTGCTGAATTCGCGCGGCCAGAAACTTCTCACCCCGCGCGAAGAACAGGTCGTCGCGCTCGTCGCCGAAGGCCTCAGCAATCGCAACATCGCCCGAGAACTCGATCTCAGCGAGCACACGGTCAAGAAGTACCTCTTCCGTATCTTCGACAAGGTGGGCATCTCGACCCGTGTCGAACTGGTTCTGTATGCCGTCAACCACGGAGATCCGGGCCGCGCCGCATGGCTGGCGGGAATGAAGGCTGTTCCGGACAGCTGAAAACGGGTACTATCGTGGCTCATTCCGCCGGGCACGCTCCGGCTAAGACGCGATGAGGGCGTCAAAAACAGCCGTTCCCATTCGCAATCCATTTGAAAAGGCCACGCTGCGCCTGTATAAAGCTGGGGACGGATTTCCGTGCCTGACAACCCATCCAACCCCGGCTCCGGACCTCGGCGGCGGCCAGCCATCGTTGCCGCCGGTCTGCTGCTCGTCGCCCTTGCGCTGGTTGTTATTTATACAAGCCGGCGGGCGTTTCTCAGCCCGGTAGCTTTGGTGGTCGTCGCGGCCATCGGCGTGGCGGCGCTGCTTCTACAACTTCGCTTGCGGCCGAATGTTCCTTCGTCGCTCCAGGCGTCCTCGGCACGCGGACCGCTCTGGCTGAATTGGATTGGCGTGGCCTGCGCCGTGGCAGCCGTCTTCGCCGATGTCGTTCATCTGAACGCTGCAGTCATGTTGATCGCAGCACTGGCTGCTGTGGTGGCCTTTGCGGTTAGCGGCATTATCGTCCTCGCCGCCCTGCGCAAAGGCCGCACGTGAAAACCAGTTTCGACCGTACGGCTTCCGTCAGACTCTGACGGGTCGCGCATCCTCTTATGGTTTGAACTCCACTGCCACGGTTGTCTCTACTACAACCGGTTGGCCGTTGACGCGATAAGGCTCAAAGCGCCACCAGCGCAGAGCGTCGACCGCAGAGCGCGCTAGCACGTCCGGTCCATTCAGTGCATGCACGTCGGCGACAGAGCCGTCGCTTCCCACAATGACATCCAGCACGATTACACCCTGTAAGTTCATCGGTCGCGCCGCAGCCGGATAATCCGGATCCACTCGGTGAATCACCAGCTTCTCCATGGCCTCAGCTGGGACGTGAGTCTGAGGCTGAGGTACTGTTGTTTCGCTGCGCAGACCGCGCTCCAGGTCACTCCACACCGAATTCCAGCGCCACAACAAGACCGCCAGCAGAATTGCAGCCGAACTCACCAAGAAGATCCAGCCCCGTCGGCGCCGGGCTGTCATCGGCAGGGCACCGCCAGAGACTATTCGCTGTGAATCAGCCCACGCCGGCACACCCCGTTCTGCACCTTTTCCTCCCGGCCTCGCGGGCTTTGCCCGCAAGATTTCTTCGGGCTGCGCTTTCGATTTGCTGACCCAGTCGCGGATCGTGGCTTGCTGCTCGGCGGAGATCCCGACAAATTCCAGCCCGCAGCGCAGCTTGTCCTGATTTCGCACCAGCGCGCGCGTACGCAACGGATCCGCCTGCGGCAGCCGGATCTCCAGCCCCACGGCCTCACCCGGCAGTACTTCTCCCGCCAGCATCGCCGCCAACCCGCGCTCCCCAAGATTGAGCGACCTTCCCGGCAATGTATCCGGAATGCCCGACCGCAACACGGTCACATCCAGCGGCGCCTGCACACGGTAACGCGGAGCGCGCCGACGCGACGGTTTATCCCGGCTCCGTGTCCGCTTTCCTGCCGCCATCGAATGCCTCGATCTGGTCTTGAATCAGCGCTCTTAAGTCTCCGAGTGCGGGGGTTGGGATTCCTGGGACCTAGAGCCTAAGACCTAACACCTTTTAGAACTTTGGCCCGCCCGCAGCTCAGCGATTTCGCTCCCGCGCGCCACCAGGACCACGCTAGCCATGCCGATGAACAACCCGTGTTCCACGACTCCCGGCATATCGCTAAGCTGCCGCGCTAGCAGATCCGCGTCTGGAATTTGCCCGAACCGGCAATCCAGAATGTGGTTGTTTTCGTCAGTCAAATAAGGATTGCCCTTTGCATCCCGCCGCAACTGCACGTCTGCACCGAGAGCCTCAATTTTTTTCGCCACCAGCGCTTGCGCAAACTTGATCACTTCCACGGGCAGCGGAAATTTTCCCAGCACCGGAACTCTTTTGCTCGCATCCGCCACAATCACCAATTGCCGGGTTGCCGACGCCACAATCTTTTCCCGCAGCAGTGCCCCGCCGCCACCTTTAATCAACCGCAATTGCTCATCTACCTCGTCCGCGCCATCGACGGTGACATCGATCTGCTGACATTCATCCAGCGTAGTGAGCGGTATTCCGAGGGTCGACGCCATTTCCCGCGATCGGTCTGAGGTAGGGATGCCGCGAATCTTGAGTCCATCCTTCACTCGCTCACCCAGCAACTGGATGAAGTACGCGGCCGTGGAGCCGGTTCCCAAGCCCACTACCTGACCATCCTTGATGAAGTTCAAGCTGGCCCGCGCCGCAGCTTCTTTTTCCTGGTCGTTCGCCATATGGAGGAATTATTGATTTTTGATTGCTGATTGTTGATTGAACTTCAAGAACAACGCTCCGTAAATCAGCAATCAGAAATCAACGATCAGCAATCTGCCTTACCCGAAGCTCTTCTCCACATAAATTAAATACCCTGCCAGCGCCAACCCGAATAACATTGTGAGGATCGTCACAAGGTCGACAATGAATCCAGCAGGCTCAAACTTGCCTTCGTCCAGTTGCGCCCGAGTCTTTCGATAGCGCATCAGGCCGGCGCCGACCATCACTACTCCGGCCAGAATCGCGCTCATTCCCATCCACACCGAAAACCCGGTCGTTCTTGAGCTGCGGCCCTGAAACTCGGTCAACTGCCGCATGGCGATCGCGAAACGGCCGATGGCAAATCCGAAGACGACTATCGCAACACTCGTCCGCACCCAAGCCAGGAACGTCCGCTCATTGGCCAGATGATCGCGGGCTCGATTGGAATCTTCAACCACAGTGCCTCCGCTTACCGGTCACCACACGACCGCAGCATTATTCCACAGCCTTCGCCACCAACGCGCCAACACCTGCAATATTCTTGACCAAGTCCTGCGGAATGCCGTGCCGCTGTTGCAAATACTCAGGACTATTGTAGGAAACCCAAACCTTTCCGCCTTCGTCTTCCGCAACCAGCGCCTTCAGCGGGAGATCGATGGCCACCGAGGGTGCCGCGAGCATCACCGGCGTCCCACCCTTCGGACTGCCGAAGATCAACAACTTGGTGGGCCGCATCTTCATGCCTACCTTCTCGGCCTCGCCGCTGTGATCGACCAATGCGAATACCTGCAGCCCCCGCTCGGCGAGGATCGCTTTTAGCCGATCCACGGTTTCGTCCACACTGCGCGCACTCGCGACCTGTAAAAGACCGTTTGCTTGCATAACCCCACTCCTTCCACTCAAACACTCTTAACAACCCTGCTAGCCCTTGTCATCCTGAGCGTAGCGAAGGACCTGTGCAACGGCCCGCTCCACTGCCCCTAGTGTTTTCAACAACACACTTGCCGCATCACTTCCCCGCAATCATCTTCCCCAGAATCTCCTTCACAATCTTCGCCGCAACGGTAGCCGTCATCCCCGAAACGTCCTGCGCTGGATTGTACTCAACCACATCTGCCCCGACGATGGTCCCTTCAATCGCATGCAGATGAGCAATCGCTTCGCGCACCGTCATCCCGCCGGGCTCGCGGTGTGAGATACCGGGCACGAATGCCGGATCCAGAACGTCTATATCGAAGGAAACATAAATCGGCCCGTGAATCTTGAGCCGGTCATATGCGGGGAGCGCTCTCATCTCCACAACGTCAATGCCGAATCTCGCTGCCTGCTCGCGTTGGTGCCCGTTCATCGTCCGGATTCCCAACTGCACCAGCCGCTTCGCTAACCGCTCTTCCATAATGCGGGCGAACGGACAGGCGTGCGAAACGCGGTTGCCTTCGAACTCATCATATAAATCTGGATGCGCGTCGAAATGAACGATGGTCAGATCAGAATAATAACGGCCGAAGGCCTTTAGAATCGGATACGTAACCGAATGATCTCCAGCCAGCGAAACCAGCGCCTCATTCTTTGCCAGCAATTCTCCGACCGCACGCTCAATCTCCGCAAAGTCTTCGTTGACCTTTTCCAGCGAATCGCTCAAGCGCAAATCACCCGCATCGGTGAACGCTCCCGCAGCTCCCAAATCGACGCCGAGTTCCGTCCAGTTGTTCGAAGCGCCGCTGCGCAGAGCTTCGCGAATCTTCGCTGGCGCCTTCGCCGCTCCTCGCAAATAAGAGGAGTTCACATCCAACGGGATTCCGAGAAGAGTCGGCACTGGATGCTTGCAGTCTACATTGTTCGCAACTTCGCCTTAGGCCTACGGAAACTACAGTAGAGAGTTTGGCAAGCTGTGAAAATTTCTTAACCTGAACTTTACACTTCTCCATCCTGGTTCAGGTTCTCACTGTAGATTTCGCTTGCATCGGTGTTCACACGCCAAAAAGCTGGGGAATTTTTTTTCATCTGCAATTCACGTTTGCGTCGCAGTCCCGTAACGCAGTCCCGTAACGATGAGCCAAGCGGGAAATAACCGGAAGTTAAAAAACGCCTTAGGAGCAAGCTGGAAGCGGATGTCCGTATAAGCGGACATCCGCTTCGATGTTTTACGCTCCGTCCCTCAGTGCCCCCGGTGGCGAAGGTTTTGATGCCCGGAATCCCCCGCAACCCGACGTGCATCCGTTATCCTAGAAGAACAATATGGCTCCGAAATCCAAGTCTTCCAACGGCGCGGCCGACGCCGCTGTAGTTGAAACTCCTGCGAACATATCCAATCCTGAGCGCGAGGCGGTCTTCAACGCCTTTCGCCAATGGGGATATCTAGAGGGCGATCTCGATCCGCTCGGCTTTTTACGTCCGCGCCCAACCCCTGAGTTGCAGATCGAAAGCGAATACACGGCCGAGGCTCGCGCCATCTATTCCTCGACCATCGGCGTCGAAATCAACCATATCTACTCTCCCGAACGCCGCCGCTGGATTTACGAGCAGATGGAATCTCCAGCTCAGGGTTTCGAGGTCACGGAAAAAGATCAGGCTCGCATTCTCGACCTGCTCATCCGCGCCGACATCTTCGAGCAAGTGATGCAACAGCGCTACCTTGGCAGCAAACGCTTTTCCCTCGAAGGCGTCACCGCGCTGATCCCGCTGGTCGATGAACTTCTCGATACCGGCGGACGCCTCGGCGCTGCTGAACTTGTGATGGGCATGAGCCATCGCGGCCGCCTCAACGTGATGGCGCATGTTGCTAGGCGTCCGCACGAAGAAATCTTCGCGGGCTTTGAAGACGTCGATCCCCGCAGCGTTCTTGGCTCCGGCGACGTGAAATATCACATGGGCGCGACGGGCGAATACGCCACGCGCAGCGGCAACAAGGTTCACATCCATTTAGTTTCAAATCCCAGTCACCTCGAAGCCGTCGATCCCGTCACGGTCGGCCGCACGCGCGCCAAGCAGGACCGCACCGGCGACGGAGGCCGCGAAAAATTTCTTCCGCTCCTGGTTCACGGCGACGCCGCATTCGCCGGTCAAGGGATCCTGGCTGAGACAATGAACTACGCCGACCTACCGAGCTACACCGTCGGCGGCACGATTCACGTGGTGGTCAACAATCTGCTCGGCTTCACCACCAGCTACGTGGAAGAGCACTCCACTCGTTTCGCCGCTTGCATCGCGCGCCGCCAGTCGATTCCCATCTTCCACGTCAACGGCGAAGATGTGGATGCAGTGGTTCGCGTCGCCCGCATCGCCACCGAATACCGCTACCGCTTCGGCACCGACGTCGTCATCGACCTGATCGGCTATCGCCGCCACGGCCACAGCGAAGTCGACGACCCCACGATCACCCAGCCGCTGCTCTACAAGAAGATCAAAGAACATCCACAGCTATGGGAGATCTACGCCGACGATATCGGCGCCACGGATGCGCCCGCACAGGCAGCCGCCATCAAAGCCGAGTTCGAAGCCGCGCAGAAAAAAGCTGGCTCCATCACGCAAAAGCCGCTGATGCGCGACCTTCCCAAGTACTGGGATAAGTATTACGGTGGCCGCCACAAACCGGAATTCGAAGTGGAAACCGGACTCGCGGAAGAAGAATTATCCGAGCTGACAACCCATCTCACCACTTATCCCGATGGCTTTCACATTCATCCGAAAGTGAAGAAGTTGCTCGAACAGCGCGCCGAGATGGGCACCGGGAAACGCCCCGTCGATTACGGCATGGCTGAAGCTCTCGCCTTCGCTAGCCTGGCCAAAGCCGGGATTCCAGTCCGCTTGTCTGGACAAGACTCCCGCCGCGGCACCTTCAACCAGCGGCACTCCGTTTTGATTGATATCGAAAACGAGAACGAATATGTCCCGCTGGAAAACATTGCACCCGGTCAAGCCCACTGCGGAATTCACAACTCAACTCTTTCCGAACAAGGTGTACTCGGCTTCGAATACGGATACAGCCGCGATTATCCCGAGGCGCTCGTACTCTGGGAAGCGCAGTTTGGCGATTTCGTAAACGTGGCGCAGGCCATCATCGATCAATTCATCTCCGCCGGCGAGGCCAAGTGGAATCTGCTCTCCGGCCTCGTGATGCTTCTCCCTCACGGCTACGAAGGCCAAGGACCGGAGCACTCTAGCGCCCGCATCGAGCGCTTCATTCAGCTCGCCGCCAAGGACAACATCCAGATCACACAGCCCTCGAACGCCGCGCAATATTTCCACCTGCTGCGTCGCCAGGGCTTGCGTCATTGGCGTAAACCGCTCGTAGTGTTCACTCCGAAGAGCATGTTGCGCCATGCCGACGCGTCTTCACCCATCGCCGACTTCACCCGCGCAAATTTTCAGAACGTAATTCCCGACATCGAAATCGGAGAAGCCGATCGCATCCTCGTCTGCACCGGCAAGATCGGCCACGAACTTCAGACCGAGCGCAAGAAAAGAAAAGACACTTCGACTGCCATTGTCTTTCTGGAACGGCTCTATCCCTTCCCCGAGAAAGAACTCGCCGCCGAATTCGCCCGCCACGGCGAGACCGGAGACATCGTTTGGGTCCAAGAAGAGCCCGCCAACATGGGAGCGCTATTCAACATGCTCCCTCGCCTGCAGCGCATCGCCGGCGAGCGCCACGTGATGTCGGTAAAGCGCAGCTCGAGCGCCAGCCCCGCAACAGGCAGCGCCAAAGCGCACGAAGTAGAACAGAAAACCCTGCTGACGCTTGCGTTCACAACGAAGGGGTAAAAGGTTTTGTCATTCCGAACCGCTTCAGCGGTGAAGAATCCGCTGTCCGCCGGCGTCAATCCGAGGCTTATGTGGGAGAGTCCGGCGGTCTCGAGATCATGCTCAGCCATCGGCTCATCCATTGAGATCTAGCGGGATTCGAGCAATGGCTATAATAGGGATCTTAGCTTCAGATTTCTCGCAGAGACTAATGAGATGAGACCTCAATCCAAGGCGGCATCGAGGCCCGGCGCGAAAGGCCCTAAGCGCAAGGCGCTGCAGCGCTCTGGACCGCCCAATGCCAGCGCCTCGGCGAACGATGCGGAAGAGCAGCGAGCCGCCATTCTGAGTGGAACCCTAGCAGAGTTTTTCGCCAGGTCACCGCTGAAGGGCTCAGGTCTGAAGCTTCCGAGCAGGCGGGCGAATATCAGAAAGGACTGCACCGCCTGTATTGAATCGAATTCACGATGTCAATCGCCTCCTGGATTATCTTTTCTAATGCCGGGTTGTTGTTTTGATTTGGAATATCGGCGATCGGAAGCTGGTCTGGCATCCTAGCCTTGGACGTTAGCGTGTATGCCTTCAGGCCGCAACCGCCATCATTGCCGCCAAAGAAATAGCCACCATATTCCGCCGCGAAGTATCCTCCCAACCAGCGCGCGTCGCCGTCGTATTCCTTCTGCCCAGCCTTCTCAGTCCAAGAGCCGAGACCCCCTTTGATATCGCAATTTTCTTGTACCCTTGGGTCTCCGCTATCAACCACTAAGTTGATGAATATCAGATTACGGCTGGCGGGCCACGGTTCCCGCCGCAGATAGCCGGAGCAGTTCACCCCTGCATCGTCTTGTTCCCATGGAATTTCGAGAATTTCAACAAGTCGGCCGCCGTCGATTCCGCTCGCGTGGTCGGCATGGTAAGCGAGGCTTAGCTGGTATTCTGGTTTTTCCAGAACCAAGGTTCCCTCGTGAGCTTTATCTTTCGGGCTTAACAAAATTGACCAGCCCGTCGGAATCGTTACCTTGATCTCGCTATCTTCGTAGACTTTGAGGGATTTCGCTGTTCCCCGGTGCTTCGATGCGACCGAGGTTTGTCCCGCATAAGTGGGAGCCGCAATTGACAGCGTAATAGCGACTGCGATTGCAATCGAGTGAGACCTACAGAAGTGGAATGACATTCAGATTCCCTCGCATCTTCCTTCCAGCACGTCACAGGCCAGACGATGAATGGCTAGAACCGCCAGCATCGAACTCGCTGGCTGTGTGCACAGTGACACTCTGTTTGTCGATTGGCACAGTCACTCTGGTCTTTCCGTCACCACCTTCCCCCCACTCCCCGGCAACGCCGCCTTCTCGCCACCAACATTCTCCCCTGCGAAAAGCGCCTCCAGACTCTCATACGCATAGATCGTCGGCGCATGATTCGCCATCAGCCCGCCAGTATCCGCTGTCGGCCCGTAATTGCTGTGCACCTCCCGCCCCAGCATCCGCAGCATCGCCATCAACTGTCCTCGATGATGCGACGTGTGCGCGATCCGCCGCGTAATCACCCACGCCCGCGAGCGCTGCACATCGAAAAACTTGGCGCCCGCCTCCCACCACGCATCATCCTTTTCCTGCAATGCCGTCAGCCGTCTCCCGCTGTCTTCTGCGTACCGTTTCATAAACTCCAACCTTGTTTCCTGCCGGGGCAGCGCAGGCGCGCTCTTGAGAACGCCAGTGTTCGCCGCGCACACGTCAATCCCCAGCATGTCGCGGAACCATAGATTTTCGCTCACGCACTGGTGCACCATCTGTTCATGCACGCTGCGCCCGCGCGGATCGCCTTCCCGCGGGCGTACAGGAAGGTCTTCATCCCGGAACTCGCTCCACACGCTGACTACTTTCACCCGTTCGGTGGCATACGTTTCGACCAGAAATGCATATCTCATAGCCGCAAATGTTACCCTAATTCTCCCAATTCAACTCATGCTGCGCCGGCCCCAACCTCTCCGTATCGCCATCGACACCGGTGGAACCTTCACCGACTGTGTCTGGAAAGACAACGCCGGACGCCTCCGAATGTTGAAAGTCTTCTCTACTCCCGCCGATCCGTCCCACGCCATTGTCGAAGCCTTACGCAAAATCAATCATCCGGGCGAAGTGATCCTGCTTCACGGCACCACGGTGGGCACCAACACTCTGCTTGAGCGCAAAGGCGCACGCACCGCCCTGGTCACCACCGCTGGATTCGAAGACGTCATCGAGATTGGACGCCAGGCCCGCGCCAAGCTCTACGATTTTTTCTTCGACCGAGTCGAACCACTGGTCCCAGCCGATCTCCGTTTCGGCCTTGAGGAACGCACCACGAGCGACGGCGAGATTCTCACGGCACCTTCGCGAGAAGATCTGCAATCGCTAGTCACCCAAATTGCGAAGAAGCAACCGGAGTCGATCGCGATCTCGCTACTTTTTTCTTTTGCGAATCAGAAGAACGAATTGGCCGTGGCCGATGTCTTGAAGGCCCTAGGAGTCCCGCTCTCGATCTCGCACCAAATTCTCCCCGAATTCCGCGAGTACGAACGCACCTCCACGGTGGTCATCAACGCCTACCTCCAACCGGTCATGCAGCGCTATCTGGAAAACCTGGAGCGGCACATTGCGACTGGCCTTCAGCGGCTAAATCCGCATCTTTCACAGCAGTCTGACGGCACGGCTGAAGCCGTGCCCTTCCCAAACCCCTTGCCCGTGGAGCAGCTGTTCTCGACGGCGGCGCCGAGCGACGGCACCCAGGACAAGCGCTTTGGGGTGGCGCAGCGCTTCAGCGCTGCGAAAACCAGTTCAAAATCCACCCGGGCTTTAGCCCCCGAGGTGCCTATCCGAATCTTTGTGATGCAATCCAGCGGCGGCATCACCGCGCTCTCCGCCGCCGTCCGCGAGCCTGTCCGCACCGTTCTCTCGGGCCCCGCCGGAGGCGTCGTCGGCGCTGCCGCCTCGGCCCGCGCCAGCGGCTTCGATAAGATCATCGCCTTCGATATGGGAGGCACATCCACCGATGTCTCTCTGGTCGAAGGTGCCATCTCTACTGCCGGCCACGCCGAAATCGCTGGACTTCCCATCGGTGTTCCCATGCTTGACATCCACACCGTCGGCGCAGGCGGAGGTTCGCTCTCCCGCTTCGACGCCGCAGGCGTTCTCCGCGTCGGCCCAGAATCTGCGGGGGCCGATCCCGGTCCCATCTGTTACGGCCGCGGAACGCAGCCAACGGTCACCGACGCCAACCTCTTACTAGGCCGCTTGCAGCCCACTCGTTTCCTCGGCGGGGATTTCACACTGGATCTCGAACGCACGCGACGCGTCACCACAGAATGGTTGAAGCGGAATAGAACTTCGCTGACACTGGAACGTTTCGCCGCCGGAGTTATTCGCGTGGTCAACGCGACGATGGAGAAAGCCATCCGTGTCGTCTCCATCGAACGGGGCCGCGACCCCCGCGACTTTGCCCTCGTCGCCTTCGGTGGCGCCGGAGGTCTTCACGCCTGCGCCCTCGCCGAAGCTCTCAGCATCCCGTACGTGATCGTGCCTGCGCTGCCGGGTGCGCTTTCCGCCCTTGGCATTCTAGTCAGCAACGTTGTCAAGGATTACTCCCGCACTGTTCTGTGGCGCGTCGCAGGCAAACTTCCGCATGCACGTCTCGCCCAGGAATTTGCCACTCTGCAAAAACAAGCCGCCAAACATTTTCACGAAGAAGCCTGGCAGGGGAAAGTGCAGTATCAGCCGAGTGTCGATATCCGCTATCACGGCCAAGGATACGAGCTGAATCTGCCGTTCACGAAGAATCTACTAGCCGCCTTTCAGCAAGAACACCAGCGCCGCTACGGCTACGCCCACCCCGCACGCGAAGTAGAACTAGTGACGCTCCGCCTTCGGGCTACAGTCAAGCCCATCACTGCCCATGTGGGGACGGCCGCCCTCGACCGTCCAAGCCGAGCAAAGCTCGGCTCGCCCTCCACGCTCAAGGCCCCGGTCCTGTTCGATGGCAAGAAACTCGCAACGGGAATTTTGTCTCGCGAAGGTCTGCAACCCGGCAGGAGATATTCCGGCCCCACCATCATTACTGAATACAGCGCAACAACAGTCATCCCGCCCGGAAAACGGTTCCACCTCGACGCCGCCTCCAACCTGATTGTTACAATCCGATAAAAATCCGGCCTCCTATGTCTGCACCAACCACTCGGTACTAGGTACTGGGTACTCCCTTCGCTACAATAAAGCCGTGAAACCAAGCATCTTCGTCGTCGAAGACGATCCCGATATTTCCCGCCTCGTTCGCCACCACTTGGAGAACGATGGCTTTGCCGTACGGGTCTACCCCACTGGCTCCAATGTAATTTCGGACGCGGAACGCCAGCGACCCGCGCTCTTTGTGCTCGACATCATGGTGCCGGGCAAAGACGGTCTCGAACTCTGCCGAACCGTGCGCCAAACCATCGGCCTCGCTTCCGTGCCGGTGATTTTTCTCACCGCCAAGAGCAGCGAAGCTGATCGCGTCCTCGGTCTTGAAATCGGAGCCGATGACTATATCGCCAAACCGTTCAGCCCGCGCGAGCTCGTCGCCCGGGTCAAGGCCGTGCTGCGCCGATTCGAACGCCCGCTGCCGCCGAGCCCGCTGAAAGTCGGCGACATCGAAATCGATCCCTCCGCCATGACCCTGACCGTCCGTGGGCAAACCGTTCCGACCACCGCCACGGAGTTTCGCCTCCTCGATTATTTCGCGCGCCACCTCGGCCGCGTCTTTTCCCGCGATCATCTTCTCGACTCCGTCTGGCGCGACACTTCTTACGTGACCCCGCGCTCGGTCGATGTCTATGTGCGCCGCATTCGTGAGAAAATCGAACCGGACCCGGAAAATCCCCGCTATCTTAAAACCGTGCGGGGCGCGGGCTACCGGTTCGAGGCTCCCAAGTGAGGAAGCGGTGAGAAGCGGGATTTTTCTAAAGTTGATGGCCAGCTTTCTGGTCGTCATCCTCGCCGCCGCCATCTTGTTCGACATTACCCTCGGCGGTGCTTGGGAATCCTCTCTGCGCAGTGAAATCGAGCGCAATCTCGTCCAGAAGACCCAACTCCTCGCTCACCGGGTGGAAACTGACCGAACTGGCCGATCCCTTGCCGACATCGCCTCGCAAGAAGGACAGTCCGCAGGCGCTCGCGTCACCATCATCGATTCCGCCGGAAAGGTTCTGGCTGACTCTGAGTCCAGCCCTCCTGCCGTCGAAAACGTGATGGCGCGCAAGGAGTTTGTTGCCGCGCTCTCCGGCGAGATCGGCATGGACCATCGCCGTAGCGCAACGATTGGCATTCCGTTTCTCTATGTGGCGGTGCCGGTCTCCGGTGGCGCGGTTCGCCTCGCATATCCGCTCTCGGATGTTGAAGCCGTTTCCGCGCAGGTGCGCCATCGCTTAGAGTGGGCTTCCGCCGCGGCCTTTGGGTTTGCGCTGATCGTGGCAGCTGTGGCCGCCATCTGGAGTGCCCGCCGCCTCGAACGCATCGTCGACGTTGCAGGTCGCATTGCCGAAGGCGACCTCCAAGCCCGCATCCTCGAAACTTCGCCCGACGAGATCGGACGCGTCGCCGGCGCCATCGATAAAACTGCCCGTCGCGTCGAGCAAAGTTTCGCTGCCGTCCAATCCAGCCAGCGCCAGTTGGAGACTCTGCTCAACAGCATGCAGGACGCCGTCATCGCCGTCAGCGCCGATGGTCTGGTGCAATGGGCCAATCAACCCATGGACCTCCTCGTACCGCAGGGTACACGCCTGCACCAGCCGGTCGTCGAAACCATCCGAGACCCGGACTTTCTCACCAGCGTGAAGGAGGCTATCGCGACTCACGAAGTAAAAACTGCCCGCGCCACTTCCATCGTTCCCGGCCGCGCCTTCGACGTAACCGCCGCCCCTCTGCCGGATGGAGGCGCTGTGGCTGTGCTTCGCGACCTCACTGAGACCGAGCGCGTCGAGAAAACCCGTCGCGATTTTATTGCCAACGTCTCTCACGAACTGCGCACGCCGCTTACCTCGATTCAAGGTTATGCGGAAACTCTACTCGACACCACTCCCGAAAACGGCGCCCCCAATCGCGAGTTTCTCGAAATCATTCGCAAGAATTCCGCTCGCATGTCCCGCCTCACGGAAGATCTGCTAACGTTGGCGCGTGTCGAATCTGGCGAGACCCGCTTCGAAGCCGAACCTGTCCCACCCGCCGAACTTCTTCACGACGCGGAAGAGAGCTTCCGCGAAATCGCCCGCGGACATGGTGTCGATCTTCAGATACAAGATTTGCAGACTCAGGACTCCCACGAGTCCGACTCTTCCGTTTCGGATACTGGAATCCAAAATCTGCCCCAGGTTCTTGCCGACCGAGAGGCCATCCATCAGGTTTTCTCGAACTTGATCGACAACGCTCTGAAGTACGGATCAAAGTACGGCACGGCTGGCGGACGAATCGTACTGGGCGCACGCCCGACTCCTCACGCCGTGGAATTTTTCGTGCAAGACTTCGGCGCCGGGATCGCGTCCGAACACCTTCCGCGCCTATTTGAGCGTTTCTATCGTGTGGACAAAGCCCGCTCCCGCGAATCCGGAGGAACCGGCCTCGGCCTCGCCATCGCCAAGCACATCATGCTCGCTCACGGCGGCTCGATTCGCGCCGAAAGCGAACTCGCCCACGGATCGACATTTCTATTCACCCTCCCCATCGCCTAACCGACTCATGTGGCGACGGCCGCCTTCGGCCGTCCAAGCCTGGGCGAAGCCCGGTGCCCCTAGACACGATTGGCCAGCACCAAAAGTGAGCACCCCCATTCTTACAATCCCGGTGTAAGATTCCAGTAGCATGAAACGAATCGCCGCTATTCTCTTGCTGCTCGCCTCAACCATTGCACTGACGATACCGGCCAACGCCCAGCCCGAAAACCGCGCCATCGGAGAAAATCAGTCTGAGGCCAAGCGGGCGGCCAAGCAGCAGCAAAAAGCGAATAAGAAGCTGGCCAAGAAACAGCGGAAGGCGATGAAAAACTACCAGAAGGCGCAGCGGAAGAGCGCGAAGCAGCCGAAACGGCGCACCAAATAGCCTTTTACCCGCCTCGCTCTCGCACGAAAAATGACCAAAAATTCACACCTTCTTAACCCATCCCCAAGAAAGAAAATCTATCCTTAGCCGTTGACCATCTAGTTATGGGTACGGCAAAATCAGAGCTACCAGGGCCGCGCGCTCCCAGTCCGCGCCAGAGGACCACCCTCATGAGTACAGCCCGCGTCGAGACCGTCCCTCCCGAACCAGCCCATCATCACATCGTCCGCCGCACCGTTGAAGCTTGTCGCCTCGCCACCGAAGCTGCCGGAGCTGCTGCCGAAGGCATCGCCACCGGCTCGAATTCCCTTCTCGATTCCCTGCGCCAGCGCGAGCGCGATCTCGACACGCTCGACATGGAAATCGACACCGCCGTCACCAACGCAATTACAGAAGTCGAGCCCTCCGAAGCTCGCGAACTGCTCGCCTGCATGAAGTTCATGATCAGCTTAGAGCGCATCGGCGATCTGTTGCTCAGCTTCGCCAACAGCGCGCAAGCCGCCGCCGGACGAATCGATTCCGAAGACACGCGCGACCTCACCCACATGGCTACCATCCTCGAAAAAATGCTCACCGATGTTGGCCACGCGTTCTCAACCCGCGATGTTGGAAAAGCCGTCGAAGTTCTCCGCTCCGACTCCGAAATGGACCGCCTTCGCAATCTCATCTTCCTGCGCCACATCGAGAACCCGGAAAACATCGCCCGCCAGGCCAGCCTTCAAGTCATCTTCATGACTCAATCTCTCGAGCGCGCCGGAGATCACGCCAAGAATCTCGCCGAAGAAGTCTGCCACGTCGTGAGCGGACGCACCGTCCGCCACGTCCTCATGGCCTACGACAAGCCTGTCGAACAAATGTTCATCGACTACCTTCGCCGCCGCGAACAGCGGTAACTACAGCGACGCTACCGAAGACAATTCTGTGGTCGGAATCCCAACCTAAGACTCGTGCGCCGATCTCCGCGTAAAGAGTCCCCAGCAAAAGCGGGGAGCGATGGCGTAATTTAGTTGCACGAGCACGATCGCGGCGATGCTGTAGTAGGTATTGAAGAAGCACAAAGCGGCGCCACCTGCATACAGAGACTGCGCAATCAAGATGCGGCGGATTATCGCGGGGTGAACTTCAGCGGGAAGATCATCGACGAGAAGATGGGCGCGGGTAGCATAGCTCCAGCTCCAAAGAAGAGTGAGCCCGAGGAGGAGAATATTGCTCCAGTAGACTAAGAGCGCAGTGCGATAGTGAATGAACTCTGCTAGCAGCGCAGTCGAAAATGGGGTGACGGATACACAGCCGAGGAACGCAATGTGGATCCAGACAAGATTGCGGTCCGAGCGGGCAAAGTAGTTAAGCTGAGTTTGCTGCCCGACCCAGAAAATCCCGTTGGTCATGATGCTCATGAGGAACACGACGAGGCGCGGGGAGAGCGCGATGAGGACGTGGCGAAGGTCGTGCTCGGAATGGATCGCTTCGGCGGTAGGGACGCGAAGGTCGAGGACAAGCAGCGTCATCGCTACGGAGAAGATGCCGTCGCTCAGGGCTGCGAGGCGGTCGACGTTTTGACCTGCAACACGGTTGTAGAGCGAATGCATCCAAAGGAGTTTAGCATCGTAGTTTCCGCCAAGGCTTGGGGCTCAAGTGATTAACACGGCGGGTCATGGAGAAGACGATTTGAATATATGCAAGGGGCGCGTTGAGGCGACATTGGTGCGTGGAGTTGCATTCGTGTGCGCGCTGGTTGTAATGGGCGGGATGTGGGCTCGTGGGCAGGCGCCGCCGGATACTCCCCCTCCGGAGTCGAATGGGCAAGGACAGGGCAAAGAGGTTCCGAATGCGCCCGGTGCTCAGAATACTGGTACTCAGAATCCAGGTGCGGAAACTCCAAAAGAAGAAAAACCGCAGCCCGATACCACTCCAAGTGCGAATCCGGTGCAGGCGGTCGAGGACAAAACGAAGCAAGCGGTTGGCATGACGAAGGACGCGGCAACCGCGGGGCTGCTGAAGGCGCGGGACTGGGAGTCGGGGTGGATTACGGGAGTTTATGTAGGCAAGAACCGGAAGCTGGTTACGCTGACGGGGCAGGAGCGGACGGAATATTACTTGCGGCAGACGCTGACGACTCCTGAGGCTTATATGAAGAGAATGTTTGCCGCAGGGATTGACCAGGCGAGCGGGTCGCCGCGGCAGTGGGATGACGGCTGGGGAGGCTACGCCGAGCGGTTTGCGTCGCGCGAGGGGCAATTTATAACGGCGAATAGTTTGGCAGCGCTGGGGAATGCGAAGTTGGGGTACGAGGTCCGCTATGACAAGTGCAAGTGCAGCGGTGCATGGCCACGGGCCCGTCACGCGATCATGCGGAACTTTCTAACGTACGATCGCAGCGAGGAGAATCTGCGTCCGCAGTGGGCGTTGTATGGTGGAGCGTTTGGTGGAGGCGTGGTGGCAACCACCTGGAAGCCGGGCTCGCAGAGTTATTGGAAGAACGGCGTGTGGGGCATGGTGGGGCAGGCCGGCTATGGAGCGCTGCTGAATTTCTTTACCGAGTTTTCGCGAGAAATTAATCGGAAGCAGGGAGTGAAGTAGATAAAGGAGATTTTGACTCCGGCGTCATCCCGACGCCCCGCGTTTTCACCAGCGGGGCAAGGGATCTCGGGCTGCGTCGGCCTAGCGCGTGAGCCAAACTGCACCACTACCAGAATTTGAACAAGCCCACCCGCGCCCTCAGCCGCTCAACATCTGTGAAAGAGTTCAATCACCAACTCCCGAAAATCTTGTCAATACCCAGAAATTACACGATTGATGTTAACTGCAACAAAACGCGTCGAATATAAAGTCCGAAGCTATGTCCCTTTTGCCCCCTGCGGTATGCTATAATAAAAACATAAGATAAAACTTACAGCAAAATAGGCGCGGCCTTCAGGTCGCGCCTTTTTCTTTGCCCGAACCTGCTCATCCGCAAAAGTGGCCAACCCAGCGCAACGGCCAGCGCAAAAGTGAAAGGTCGTTGCTGCCCGAGACCGGCGACGTGCCCAGACAGTGCGAGCGACGAAATACAGGTCACTATGGAGCCTTAGGAGACACATGGAATTTTGGCAGTGCTTCACCAGCCACAAAGAGCGGGGCGAGTGGGTCGAGTTGCAGTTCATGGCACAAGCCGCGCGCCGCCGCTTCGCCGTCAGCAAGCCTTGGGGAGACACTCGCTCTTACGATGTCGGCATCGAGCACGGCGAAAATTTCCTCCGCGTTCAAGTCAAATCCACCATCTATCGAGTGAGCGCGGGATACTTATGCCAGTTCAAGCCCAACCATCGCAAGAAATTGGACTACTCGCCCAAGCAGCTCGACCTCTTCGCCGCCTACGTGATTCCTGAAGACGCCTGGTATTTCATCCCGGCAATCCTGCTGCTCGGTAAACGACGCTACACCATGGCCATGCTATCCCCCGTTGTGCCGCCCAAGAAAAAAGCCAGCTACCGCTTCGAATGCTACCGCGAAGCCTGGGACCTTCTCACCAAGACGAGAAGCGATCTGGCGACCTTCACACCCTAGCGCCACGCTCTGAGATGCAGCGCCCTCGTCCATCCCAGCCCCGAAGGGG
Source organism: uncultured Acidobacteriaceae bacterium (assembly GCA_963771965.1). GTDB lineage: Bacteria > Acidobacteriota > Terriglobia > Terriglobales > Acidobacteriaceae > Sulfotelmatobacter. Next base: position 368,854 of record CAVYVM010000008.1, on the reverse strand, counting down.
CGGCATAATTTAGCCCCGGACGGAAGTCCGGGGAAAGCGGAGAAAAACGAAAACAAGTCCCGCTAGGGACGACATAAATTCGGCGCGTAGCCCATCCTTTAACTGGGTTCTGCCCGGCTCGTGAGTCGTTCGAGCAAAACAATCCACTGTTGGCAGTCCGGCCAATAAGCTGGAGAGAAAGACAATCGCATGAAACGGGATTGTTGTTTTATTCTCGTTTACCCAGACCAGGTAACGAGCCTTCAACAGTAGGTGGCCCGAGATCACGAGCCACCCACCAGACCTCAGCCTTTGTACAACCAACTACTGAAATGTCGCTTGGATGTCATCTTCGTAAGTTCCAACTCCGTCGTCCGATGCCCTGTTGACGTAGCACTGTGATTTCCCGACGCAACTTAATCTCGAGTCATTGGGATCGGAAAACTCCGACGTGCCGCAGTTTGATTCGACTTCGCATCGATACCAGTGATTGTTAGTTGTCGGCCGTCGAGCAAGCCACTGAATTGACGCTATCTGAGTTCCTCCTGGAGCGACGATAAGCGAATAGTAGTAGTCTTTGCATTTGGGACAGTCGACAGGACTCGGTCCGTGGTGATAGTCTCGCGCTCGTTGGAGGGTATATTTCTGGGTTATAGTCGGAGCCGCTGACCTCGCCTTTTCAGGGTTGAATACACCGCTTGTGTGATTGGGGTTCCCGCTTGACTTAAATGGCGGGGGGGACGAAGCTTGCGAAAACAGCAAATACGTAGACAGCGTGCAAAGAGCTATTGCTGAAGCAGTCACGAATCGGGCCCGGAGTGTCATATTCTTTTCCTCCTTAACGTTGTGAATGTAAGAATCCGCAGATAACCCAAGGGCCCATTACTCAGCGGGAAGTGTATCTTCGACCGTCGAAGGAATCGTTTTGTTGTTTACTTTTTGTTGTTGCAGCAAACGGCAGTGATTCTAGCTTACCGGTGGTTCTAAGTCCACAACATGTAAGCTATCCGACCATAGTTAAGGGCTGGCTGTTGGCCCGACCTTTCACGCCTCGTTTTTCTTTCCCGCTCTAAGACATGAACCGGGGGGGAAACCGGGGGACGAAACCGGGAAACCGGGGACAGACGGGACATTCCCCATTTTTCTGTGAACCTCTGGTGGCCAAAATGGGGTCAGTCCCGTCTGTCCCCAGATCCCCCCCAGATTCCCCCACCGTGAGGCTGGCCCGCCTTCGATGTTTTTCTACCTTAACCATGACAGTCTACGGTCAGGCTCTGCCGAGACGGCCGACCTTGCGATCTGTATATAGGTCAGGTTAGTATCTAGCCCGCGCTGTGGCGCAGTGGCGGAGATTACCCACGCGAAGGGAGTACAGTATGCCGGGCAACGGTGAAACTGACAAACAGAAGCTTCGCGAAGAAATTATCAAGCATCTCTCGAGTGAGATTGCCTCGGAAGTTCAGTACATTGCTAGCCTTCGCAGCCGTCTGATGTTTACCGTCTTGACGGGTCCATTTATCGTCGTAGGTTCCGTTCTCGTCGCATTGAGGGGCCCGCTGGTATTCACCGAATCGCATACGAAGCTAATTCGCTGGGGGATTGCCGGGGCGTTCGCTTCCTACCTTGGACTGGCGGCGTACGGTGCCCTACTTGACAATCACCATACTCAGCTTTGCAATAAGTGGCGAAGAGGGATAGCCTCGCTGCTTCAGGGCAAGGATCCGGATGAGGACACCCTTAAAGTCGAAAATCATGTCTGGTGGGGATACATGGGCGGCTTCGCGCTCATGATTGCAGCGTTCGTTTCTCTAGTGATTCTAATCATGCAGTTAGTCCCGACGCCGCACGGCGAGTAACTTTCTGCCGGGTGCCCCATCCTTGCTCGTTCTTTACGCAAGGGTCGGAACCTCACAGACGCCCTTACTGAAGTAGCGTGCCTCCGTTGCCGTTGGGTTCTTCTTCAGGCGCTAACACTACAGCGGCGGCCACCTTGTCGCCGGGTTCCATGTGGAGCAGACGCACGCCCTGCGCGTTGCGGCCGGATTCGCGGATGGTTTTGGAATCCATTCGAATGATTTTGCCGTAGTGGCTGATGAGCATCACCTGCGACGACTCATCGACCAGCGCAATCGCGACCACTTTGCCGACGCGTTCAGTCGTCTTGATGTTGATTACGCCTTTGCCGGCGCGGTTGGTGAGGCGGTATTCGTCAGCGGGAGTGCGCTTGCCGTAGCCGTTTTCGGTCACGGAGAGAATCAGCGTGCCTTTCTGCGTGAGGTCAACGGTTTCGCTGGGCGCGACATCGGCGTCGGCAGCAGCCGCTCCCTCAACCGCGGGCGCGCCTACGGGCGCTTCGCCCGGCTTCGGCGTCACGGTCATTCCCACGACGTAATCGCCTTCGTCCAAATTGATACCGTTCACGCCATACGCGGCTCGGCCCATGGGGCGAACATGATTTTCGTCGAAGCGTACGGCCATGCCTTCGTGCGAGGCGATGAAAACGATCTGATTGCCGTTGGTGACGCGGGCGGCGACCAGTTCGTCTCCTTCTTCGATGTTGATGGCGTTGATGCCGTTCGAGCGCACGTGCATGAACTCGCGCAGCTCGGATTTTTTCACGAGGCCGTTGCGCGTCGCGAAGAAGATATATTTACTTTCCTCTTCTAGATTGCGCACCGCGAGCATGGTACGAACGGTTTCGCCGGGCTGCAGGCCGATCAGGTTGCCGATGTGCTTGCCGCGTCCCGCAGCGCTGACATCGGGAATTTCATAAACCTTGAGCCAGTAAACGCGGCCCTTGTTAGTGAAGATCAGAATGTAGGCGTGAGTGGAGGCGATGAAGAGGTGCTCGACAAAGTCTTCCTCACGCGTCTTCATGCCGGTGCGTCCGCTCCCGCCGCGGCGCTGCATCCGGTAAGTCGAAATCGGCGTGCGCTTCATGTAGCCGGAATGGCTGAAGGTCACGGCGACCTGTTCGTCGGCGATTAAGTCTTCGAGAACAATCTCGGCAGCTTCGTCTTCGATGCGGGTGCGGCGCTCGTCTCCGTAAAGCTCCTTTACTTCTTCGAGCTCTTTGATAATGACAGTGCGAAGTTTTTTCTCGGACGCAAGGATGGATTCGTAGTCCTCGATCTTCTCCCGCACTTCTTTTAGTTCGTTGGAAATTTCATCGATCGAAAGTTTGGTGAGGCGGTGCAATTGCAATTCGAGGATGGCTTCCGCCTGGCGCGAGGTGAAGGGCTTTTCGGGATCGAGCTTGGGAGCGCGGCCCGTGGTATTGATCGTGATTTTCTTGCCGCCGAAGTATGCGACTAAATTTTCGCGGGCGTCGGCGCGATTCGCGCTGGCGCGAATGATCGTAATCACATTGTCGAGATGGTCGAGGGCGTTGAGATAGCCTTCGAGAATATGCTCGCGGTCTTTGGCTTTCTGCAGCAGGAAAGCGGTCCGGCGGCGGACGACTTCGACGCGGTGATTAATAAAATGCTTGATGGCCTGGATCAGCCCCATTTCGCGCGGCTGTCCATTCACCACCGCCAGCAGGATCATGGAAAAACCTTCCTGCATGGAAGTGTGCTTGAAAAGCTGATTAAGAACGATTTGTGGTTCTGTTCCGCGCTTCAGTTCGATCACGATGCGCATGCCGTCGCGATCGCTCTCGTCGCGAACATCGGAGATATCCTCGATCTCTTTGTCGTTGACCAGTTGCGCGATGCGCTCGACCAGGCGGGCTTTGTTCACCTGATACGGAATCTCGGTGACGATGATGGCCTGGCGATCTTTGGAAATACTTTCGATGGCGGCCTTGGCGCGCATCATGAAGCGGCCGCGGCCGGTGCGGTAGGCTTCGAAGACTCCGGCGCGTCCGTGAATGATGCCGGCGGTAGGAAAATCCGGACCCTGCACGAACTTCAAAATTTCGGCGAGTTGCGCGTTGGGATCGTTGATGAGCGTGATGGTGGCGTCGACAATTTCGGTTAAATTGTGGGGCGGAATCTTGGTGGCCATGCCGACGGCGATTCCGTCGGAACCATTGATGAGCAAGTTCGGAATGCGCGTGGGAAGAACGTCAGGCTCAACTTCGCTGCCATCATAGTTGGGACGGAAATCGACCGTGTCTTTGTCGAGATCTTCGAGCAGCGCCGTCGAAACTTGCGCGAGTTTGGCTTCGGTGTAGCGATCCGCTGCGGGAGGATCTCCGTCGACGGAGCCAAAGTTTCCCTGACCAAAAATCAATGGGTAGCGCATGCTCCAGGTTTGCGCGAGGCGCACCAAGGCATCGTAAACAGCGAGGTTGCCGTGGGGATGGTACTTGCCCATCACGTTGCCGACGATGCGAGCGCACTTGCGCGTAGCGCGATTGGGCTGCAGCCCCATTTGGGCCATCGTATAAAGTATGCGGCGGTGCACGGGCTTGAGTCCGTCGCGGACATCGGGAAGAGCGCGGCCGATGATGACTGACATTGAATAGTCGAGATACGACTTCTTCATCTCGTCTTCAATGTTGACGGGCTGAATGTGCAGTGCGCCGGGACTACCGTCGCCAGGCGGCGTTGGAGGAGTCAGTGGAAGTTCGGGGTTCTGATCGTCTGCCATAAGCGTTAGTTCTTAGTGGATGAGATCCCTCGCGTTGCTCGGGACGACCACAAAAGCGCGGTCGGCTCGGGATTTTGATCGTCAGGCATAATTAGGCTTCCAGCTCTTAGCTGCTAGCCGGCTCGCTGCTCACTCAAAACCGCTCTAAACGATTGCATTCACAGGCGGTTAGTTATACATCTGTCACGAGAATATTATATCAGGTATTGCGCTTCCTCGCGCCGTTCGGCCTGTCCGGTGCCTGATTGTCCGCAGGGTAATTAGCGTTGACTTTCGCCTTTTCTTTACGCACAATCACTAATGATCAGCGATCAAGGAGATACCCGCGATGATTAGCAATCGCCCGACCCTGCACACTATGAGTAAGGGATCGCAGGTACGCCACCTGCTTCTTGTCGGAGATAATCCGAGCGTAATGAATCTAGTTAGGCTCCTCGATGGCGTCGAGAGTACGATCGCGACGGGTACGCGATACGAAGTAGACCAGGAAGCTGTCGTCGCCATGCAGGAGTGGCGTCGCGAGGGCTTCACGCACAGGAAGGACAGCGACCCTCCTGCGTTCGAACTTCTGAGGCCGACCCTTGCCCTTCTTCTGCGTATGGGGTACACGAGGATCTTTGATTCAAGGCACAAGAAAGGCTCCAACCTGCTCGGCGAGGTGCCTCTTACTCAATGGCAAGGCTGCGAAGACAAGCTAGGTAATGATTACGAATATGGCTACACTTACGCAAAGCTTTACGCGCAGCCAAGAGTTACGGCGGAACATGGTTTGAACATGCGGCCCGCGACCAACGAAGAATTTTGGGTCACTATAAAGAAGGCCGTCGAGATAAGGAAAAGCTTAGGTGCCAGTGCGGAGTTTATTCTTGGATGAAAGAACCCAGCTCTTACCGAGTTAGGAGAGAACCTATGAGTGGTAACCTTCAGCCCGGCGACGTGGTTAGAGTGAAAAGCGGCGGCCCGAAGATGACCATAGATAAAATTGGCCAATTCGGGATGGGAAGCAAAGAGGAAGCCAGATGTGTGTGGTTTGACGGGAACAAGCGAGTTACCGATCTGTTCCAGCTTGAAATTCTTGAGAAGGTGGACGAGGAGCCCAAGCCGTCACCCAGGATAAGCACTAAGCCCTTCTAATCATTCAGTGCCCGCAAGGAAGCTCGCCCCAGAGCGCTAGCACCCGTGCTGCCTGGGGGATCGAGCGTCTTAGCCCGCACCACTCCAGGCCGCCCCAGAACCGGCCCCGGCGATTATGGTTGGTTGCGGACGGCAGGGCCACACTTGTGGGTAGGTGGAGGGAAAATGCTCTTCAGCAAATGCTCGATTTTCGACATTCTCCCCGCACAAAAACAGAAATTAAAAGAAAAAATCCAGTCGTTTAAATCGGACTATTTGCTCAACGCCAGCGAACAGGATTTGGTCGCTTGGCTGGTAGACGAGTTCACTCTGAACGTCCCGACGATTGACAAATCGAAAATCGAGATGGATTATCGCGAGAAGCAAATTGACGTGAGCGGAGATCCTAACCGGATGTTTTTCAACCATCACGGCCCCTTCTATGTTGCAGGAACCGAGTTCACGTTCATGCTCCCGTTTACAGGAGACGCGGCATTTTTTGACGTGCAGCCACAAAGCTTCACGTATAGCTCGTCCGGTTTGCGAGCCGTGATTCGCGGCAACGAAATTCACTTTACCTATGCGGGTGCAAATCTCAATGCCGAGTCTGCGAAGCGAGAATTTGAAAATGAAGTACAACTGATTGGGCAAAACTTGCAGAATTTGAAGGCAGAGGTTGGCCGCCACAATAGCGAGTTGGAGCAGGAAATTCGGCAACAGTTGACACGAAGAAAACAGAAGTTACTCAGTGATGCTCAGATCGCAACGTCGCTCGGGTATCCAATAAGACGGCGAGAGGGAGTACCCACGACCTACGCCGTACCAGTCCAACGGAGTACACCAAGGATTGCTCCGCCGCCTACCCCGTCCTCATCGTTCAAACCTGAGCCTGCCCTTGCAATCGAGGAATACGAGAACATTCTTGAAATCATTCGCAACATGGTTCACGTAATGGAGCGAAGCCCGAAAGCCTTCGAAAATATGGGGGAAGAAGATTTAAGAACGCATTTTCTGGTTCAGCTGAACTCACAGTACGAGGGCGGAGCTACAGGCGAGACCTTCAATTTTCAAGGAAAAACCGACATCTTAATCCGGGCTGACGGCAAGAATGTCTTCATCGCAGAGTGCAAGTTCTGGGGAGGGGAGAAGCAATTTATCGACACCGTTGACCAACTGCTTTCGTACCTGAGCTGGCGCGACACTAAGGCTGCGGTCATCATCTTCAACCGGAGGGCAAACTTTTCCGATGTATTGAAGAAAGTCGCGGAGATCGCGCCGAAGCACGATTGTTACAAGCGCACGCTTGGAAGTTCCGGGGAATCAAACTTCCGCTATGTCTTCCATCAACCGAACGACCTCAATCGCGAAATCGTCCTCACGGTCATGGCGTTCGACGTCCCCACGGCCGAACATCGGGCCAAATAGGGCCGACTTCTATCCGACCGTGCGTGCCGGGTGCCCATCCTTTCGATGTTTTTTGCGAAAGCGCGGGGAGGCGTTTCACACCGTCGGATTCCTCACCTTCGGCTTCGCCGATCCTGTAGCTTCTCCCGCAGGGCTTCGTCTTGATCATAGGGATGCTTCGACTCCGCTGCAGGACTTCGTCCTCGCGGCTGCGCTCGGCATGACAGCGTGGAAAAGCAGAGGGCGACAGTGTCATGCTGAGTGGAGCACCGAGAAGAGTGAAGCGATTCTCGGTGCGGAGTCGAAGCATCCCTACCCTCACCACGACTGCGTTCGTTACAGAGCAGCCCCTGAGGCTGAAGCCTCGATTCCTTTGATACGATCTGATCGCAGCGCTGAAAGCGCCGCGCCACCCAAAAGCATGATCCGTGCCACAGAGTAAGGATCTTCGAGCTTCGCTCGGTCGGACAGCCGAGGGCGGCTGTCCCCACATGACCTGTCTTCTCGCATACTGCAAGTTCTTTCACCCGTTGACAGGCAATCTGGCTTAGCAAATAATACTCCGCAACTTTGGACCCAGTTGTCTCCCTGTCCAGCTAGGTCTCCATGGCTTTCTTTCGGTTCGGTCAAACCCCGTCCTTCGTCTAGCGGAGGTGTCTCGCGTGAAGAGAAATACAAACCTAGGGGCGATTATGCCCGGCGCGAAGCCGGATAAGGAGCAGTTTATGCGAAAGCTTGTGTTGGGAAAGATTGCTTGTTTGGTTGCTGTATTCTGCGTCGCGGCTGCGGTTGCTGCGTCCGCGCAAACTTTTACTACGCTGGTGAAATTTAACGGGACGCCGCAACCCGCGAATCCCACGCAGTTAGTGGCGGGCATCGACGGAAATATCTATGGCGTGACGCAGGCCGGAGGAACAAATGGAACCTCCTCGACGGGCGGAACACTTTTCCGCATGACTCCGGCAGGCAGGGTCAGCGTTCTTTATAGTTTTTGCGCGCTGGCCAACTGCGCTGACGGCAGCACTCCGAATGGTCTGATCCAGACCGCCAACGGAAAATTCTTCGGCACCACCGCTCTGGGTGGCGCGTCGGATGCCGCGGTTTGCGCCAACATCGGTATTGGTTGCGGCACTTTCTTTGCAATCGGACCGGGGCAACCACTGACAACGGTGTATAGCTTTTGCTCCCAGACTAACTGCAACGATGGCTTCTTCCCCTGGGGTGCGCCCCTGGCGGTGGGCCGCAATGGAAACATCTATGGCACAACAAAGTTCGGCGGCGATCTCAACGGGGATAATAACTGCGCGTGGGGGTGCGGAACGATCTTCGACATCACGCCGACGGGCACGCTCACGACCTTGCATGTCTTCTGCTCGACGCCGACTTGCCCTGAGGGGTCAGGGGGGAACGGCTTGACGCGGTTCTCGGATGGCAACTTCTATGGAGCTACCCTGGACTCGCTCTCGGGCAACGTGGGCGGCGCACTTTACAAGATCACCCCGGGCGGGGACCTGACTGTGCTGCATAGGTTCGACCCAGAAGGAAACGGCCAAGCGGCTACTCCGCCGGTTCAGGCGGCCGACGGGTCCGTCTACGGTACGGTCTTCTATGGCGGGAAGTACGGAGCAGGGTTTTTCTACAAAAAGGTAGGGGGCAAGCTGACTACGCTGTATGACTTTTGCTCTCTGCCAAACTGCGCGGACGGAGGGGGGCCTAATCAGGTGATTCAGGGCAGCGATGGAAATTTCTATGGAACCACCACCGGCGGAGGGACGAGCACCAATCCTGAGTGCGCCAAGGCGCCCTGCGGGACGGTCTTCCAGATCACGCCGACGGGAACGCTGACCACTCTTCATAGCTTTTGCTCGGAGACGAACTGTGCCGACGGAAGATTTCCGCAGGGAGCGCTCATACAGGCTACCAGCGAGATCTTTTATGGCGCTGCGAGTTACGGCGGGGCCAGCTCGAAGTGTGGGGGCAACGGCTGCGGCACCATCTTCAGTCTGTCGCTGAGTCCTTCGGTGGAGGCGAATCCTAACAGCAAGGCTTTCCAGGTTCAGCCGTGATGGATCGAGTTCTTCCGGATGCAAAGCCGCCCTTTTGGGCGGCTTTTTTATTGGGCCGGGAATCCTATTGGGGCGCTGGAGGCGCTGCTTCACCCAAAGGCGAAAGCAGATTCCTCGCCAAAGACAGCTCGGAATGACAAGCTCTTGGGATTCGGATGACGTGGTCTCTCTGGTTACGGCCGCGTGATCACTTCGTTGGGCGAGGATGGCAGAACGAAGTTTACGTTGCGGGTGGTGTTGGCTTGCACCGTTTGGGCTACGTTGAGGGTAGAGAGCGCGATCTTTTTGTTCCAGTAGCCGTCGGCGTAGTAGTCGCCGCGGGCGTAGAGGATGCCGTCGGCAATCGTGTAGTCGCGGACTTCTTCGCTGTGTCCGTCGCGAAAGATCAGAGTCGCAGGAGGCAATTCGCGGGAGCGAGAAGCGGCGCTTCCGAGCGCCGGAGTGGAGTCTGCGGGAGACGAGGAATGGCTGCGCGTTGACTTCGCGGGCTGCGGGTTCTTCTTGGTCGTTCCGCTTGGGGCAGACGTGAGATCGTGCGCGTCATCGACCTCGGCCGCGTTTGAATTTACCCGGACATACTGGCCGTTCTGGAGCTCGATCATCAGGGGCTGGGATGAGGCCGAGTCGCGATTGTTGTCGAGCGCGGGGGTGAATCCCATAGGACTGGATGAATTCGCGAAGGCGCGGGCGGCCTCTAAAACGAACGGAGGCGGCTGCGAGGCCACCGGATATCCGGTCGAGTAGATGTCATTGGGGTTGAAGGAGTTGCCGAAAAACGGGAACGGCAGAGAAGCGTAGGAGTAAGGATATGGAGAAGGGCGGCGGAATCCGGAAGAATGTGCGCCGCGCCCAAGCGCAAAATTGGCGCTGCGCGAATTGAATGCATGCATTGCGGCGCGCGGTGGTGCGACGGCACGCGCGGGAGACGCAAAGGCGGCCCGTTGTGCAGCGGCTGGGGTCAACAAGGCGGTCACGAGCGCTGCGACGAAACCCAATCGATACCGGCCTAAGTTATCGATGCTGGTCAAGAATGACATGGGTCAGTTGGCCTGTGCAGTCGGCGGCAGCTGGAAGGTGACGCCGCGGTCGTCGTTTTGTCTTTCAGTAGCGGGCAAATCGAGATCGGCGAGAGCGATCTTGCGCGGATGTCCCGGCGTCAGGTCGTAGAGGGTTTGGCTGACGATGGCATAGTTCGCAACCTCGAGTTGATGGCCATCTTTGAAGACGAGAAAAGTAGAAGGCTGCGGGGGATCATTCGTGGCCGTGACAGGCATGGAATTCTGCGCCTGCGTTTCGGCTTGCCGGTCGGATACCGGAGGAATGTAGGATTCGGGGCCTAATCCACGGCGGTCGAAGATCGTCGGGCCACCCTGGTATTCGGCATCATCCGCTTCGTTCTCATCGTTCGGTGTACCGGCGTCGTTGTCTGCGGCGTATGGCACGGGAACGCCATAGTAGTACGGATACGGATAGTAGGCCGTACCGTCTGCAGAGTGGCGACGGTGATTGGGATCGTGCGAAACACCATGCGGGGAGTGAGTCGTATGCGCGACGCCGGCGGTGGAAGGCACAAAACCGTTATGGACGAACGCCCCTGTCGGCGGTGCCACGGCACCCGTGTGTGGAGCGACTGCGCCTGTATAGGGTGCGACACTGCCGGTCGGAGGGGCCACACCCACGGAATGAGCCGACGCCGAAGAACCCGCATTGTTGAATTGAGCCAGACTTGGGGAAACAAGAAAAAGCGGGAGCAGGAACATCCCGAAACAAGCCAGCGAAGCCGGAATCGACCGCCGCATACTCTTATGATACTCCAGCAGAAACGTCATGGCGCACCTCCATATAGGACAACCTACAGAATTAGATCGTCGAGCCAAACGAAGTGATGCGCGACGAAATGTAGAGAATTGTGCGGGCGGTTATGCGTGGGGAACGCGCGCTAGGGCCAGAAGACTCCATACAACATAGGCGCCCAGCAATCCCCAGACACAGGCCATCACGAGGGCGCGGAATGGAGTTTCCATGAGGTCGGCGAGAATGCCGGCGACGAAGATCAGGATAAAGGGGACGGATGCCAGAAGAAATCCGGCGCCAGCGAGGTCTGGGTGAGCCATGCCAAGTCCGGTAAAAAGAGCGCCGACCAACAGAGGAGCGGTATTGCCGAAATAGCGGGTCCGCGGCCAGGCGCAGTAAGTCGCGATTGCAACTGGTAACAGGATCGCGAGAGCGGGGCAGGCGCGGAGAAGCTGCGACCCGACGTGGCGGTAGACTGCGAGCACGGTAAAGCTGCGATAAGTCGCTCCCCAGAATGAGGCGTGACGCAGGCTTTCGGAAAAAGCGTGGAGATGAAAGAAGTAAGCGGCAAAGAGCAGTGCAAATGCTACGAGGGATGAGCATACCCAGATGACGAGAGCAGCCCCGCAGCGAATGGGCGCAAGATAGAGCAGGAATGCCAGGGCTAGCGGGACAACGATGATCAGCGAGAACTGAGAGCCGACGGCGATCGCTACAGAAATGCCGAGAAGAACGATCCGGCGCCAGTTCCAAAGGACAACTTCACGCGGGGCGTAGAGAGTGTGGGCGACCGCGATGGCAGTAAAGATTGCGCCGAAGGATCCCCAGGCAGCGAGGATTTCAGGCTCAGTGTGCCAGACGGCGGAGGACTGAATCATCGCGGGAGAGAAACAGTAAAGCGTGAGGGCGACGAAACCTCCAGTGTTTCCGCAAAGACGGCGGGAGACGTACCAGAGCGAAGCGCCGAGGAAGATTCCTACCGCGAGAAAAGGCAGGCGCGGAAGCCAGCGCCAGTGCGGAAAAGATTCAGGGTTCAGCAAGGCTTGCGGCCAGGCGAGCAGAGGCGTTGCGGTTACAAGCGAGAGAAGTGGAGAATGTTCGGTATCGTAGCCGGCATCCTGCGAGACTTCCATAGGAAGGGCTGACGGAGGGTCTGGAAAAGGCGAACCAGCGATGCCGCCTCCGTGAAGTTGTCGCCAGCCTGCGGTGATGCGGCTTTGCTCGGATGCGGTGAGTGCGTCGGAAACATTGGACGCGTTGGGTTCGGCGTGGACTAGCCAGGCGCATTGTGCCGCGAATGCGAGTAATAGGATGGCGGCGTAAGATTGTGGGCGTCCGAATCGCTCACGCGTGAAGAATTGGGACATAAAGGTCGAGCCGAAGTGTTTTACCATGAGCGAGGTTGTTTGCGGAAATGTGCGGATGGGTGGGGCTCGCCGGAGTGATACCAACAATCGATTTTCGCTCCATGACTGCCGAGCGCGGCTGTCCTTCCACGATGGTGGCTAATCTTCGACATGAATAGTTTCGACAATGAGCAGATTCCGCTGACCGCCGAATCACCCGCTCCCGAGACAGCGGCTCCTCCAACGCCAGACTTTGCGGTGCAGCCTTCGTATGCGCGGACTTTATTTCTCGGTCCGGATGGATTAAAGCCAGGATGGGGATTGGCGTTCTATGTCGCGTTGTATTATCCGCTGCAGTTGGCGGCCAGACAGTGGGCATGGTCGTTCAATCTAGGAGCGGATGGATTGTGGTCGATGATGCTGCTGGCGGAGTTCGGAGTTCTGCTGGCGGCTGCGCTTCCCGCAGTGTTGCTGGGCCGGGTTGAACGGCGGTCGTGGGGAGCGTACGGTTTGCCCGGGCGCGAAGCGTTTGGGAAATTGTTTTGGGTGGGCGCGGTGTGGGGATTCGCCGCCATCACACTGCTGCTCGCGGCAATGTTCGGGCTTCGCATTTTTGAATTTGGCCATCTGGCGGTTCATGGCACCCGGCTGCTGCGGTTCGCGGTCTTCTGGGCGGTATTTTTTCTGCTGGTTGGATTGTATGAAGAGTTTCTAGTACGAGGGTATTCGCAATTCACCTTGACGCGAGCCGCGGGCTTCTGGCCGGCGGCACTGGTTACCTCGTGCATGTTCAGCGTGATTCATATCAGCAATGACGGGGAGCAGTGGCCTGGCTTGTTAGCTGTAGGAGTGATCGGAATCTTCTTTTGTTTGACCTTGCGGCGCACCGGAAGCTTGTGGTTTGGGGTGGGATTTCACGCGGCATGGGATTGGGGTGAGACATTTGTTTATTCGGTGCCCGATAGTGGAACGATTTTTCCCGGGCATTTGTTGAAGTCATCGCTGCACGGCCCTCGCTGGCTTACGGGAGGCGTAGTTGGGCCGGAAGGAAGCGTGCTGTGTTTTGCAGTGTTAGGTCTGGTGTGGGTCGCGTTTGCGTGGAGGTATCCCGAAGTGAAGTATCGGGTGCCGGATCGCGAGTGGCTAATCTAGCGCGGGACGGCACTCCTGAATCCCGTGCTGTCCCGCGCCGATTTCGAGATTTGCTTTCTTCTATTTCAGCGATGACATATCGATAACGAAGCGATATTTCACATCGCTCTTCGCCAAACGCTCGAACGCTTCGTTGATTTGCTGTATCCGGATCATCTCGATGTCGGCAGCGATGCCATGCTCGGCACAGAAATCCAGCATCTCTTGCGTCTCACGGAGTCCGCCGATGATCGAGCCGGCGAGCTGACGCCGCCGGAACAGCAAACTGCCCACCGCAAGCGGCAAAGGCGTCGGCGATGCTCCTACTAGCGTCATGGTACCGTTGAGCTTGAGCAGATCAAGATAAGCGTTTACGTTGTGCTCGGCGGAAACCGTGTCGAGGATGAAGTCGAAGCTGCCGAGATGCTTTTGCATCTCCGCTTCGTTCTTCGAGACCACGACCTCGTGCGCACCCAGGCGCTTGGCGTCTTCCGTTTTCTTCGGGGAAGTTGTAAACAACACGACGTGAGCGCCGAAAGCGTTGGCAAATTTCACTCCCATGTGCCCGAGGCCGCCGAGTCCAACGATTCCTACCTTCTGGCCTTTTTTCACGTTCCAGTGACGGAGCGGGGAATATGTGGTGATCCCGGCGCAAAGAAGCGGCGCGGTCGCAGCGGGATCCAACTGCTTCGGTACGCGCAACACAAACGCTTCGTCGACCACGATGCTGTCGGAATATCCGCCGTAAGTTACGCCACCAAGATGTTTATCTTCCGCGTTGTAGGTAAAGGTTGGCATACTGTCGCAGAACTGTTCGTCGCCAGCGCGGCAGTTCGGGCACGTGCGGTCGGAATCGACCAGACAGCCAACGGCAGCCAGATCGCCCGCTTTGAATTTCTTAACGGAGGAGCCGACATCCACAACTCGACCAACAATTTCGTGGCCGGGCACGCAGGGATACACAGTAGGCACCATATTCTCCCACTCATTGCGCACCTGATGGAGATCGGAGTGGCAGACCCCGCAGTACAAAATCTGGATTTGCACATCGTGCGGTCCGGGCTCACGACGCTTGATGGAGGCGGGTGCGAGCCCAGAAGCTGCGCTCTGCGCTGCATAGGCCTTTGCCGGATAAGCTTTTGCGGTTTCGGTTAGATTTTTTTCGTCAGCAATGATCGTCGTTGTCTCGCTCATGATTGCTATATCTCCTTATCGCCTTTTAGATGAATTGCCTTACACTTGGCTCCAAATAATTGAAGCTCAAGACAACAATTCAATTAGCGCTTATGATAGGCGGCTCAACGAGAGCGAGGAGCTAGGCATGTGTTTCTCAGCAGCGGCAAATTTTGTAGGCAGCGGAGTTTTGGCGACGGTCGGTGTTGCGACGTTAACAAAAGTGAAACACAGGCGCGAACTCCTCTTTGCGTCACTTCCTGCGCTATTTGCGATTCACCAGTTCATCGAGGGCTTCGTGTGGCTCGGGCTTGATGGAATGATGTCACCGCAGGTCACGCACAACATGGGGGCGGCGTTCATGCTGTATGCGCAGGGACTCCTACCATTTTTGTTGCCACTCAGCGTGCTTCTGTTCGAACCCAACGGAAAGAGCCGCCGGCGGATGGTGCCTTTTCTCGTCCTCGGGAGCTTGACGACCCTTTTTATTCTGTGGGCGCTGACGGCTTATCCCACGGAGGTTTTCGTGAGAGGCAACAGCATTGTCTATATCAATCAGGCAACAAATAATATTACTGTCGCGATTTTCTATGTCATCGCAACCTGCGGTTCGCTCTTATTCTCGAAGGTAAAAGACATGGTGATATTCGGATTGGCAAATCTGGCGATCCTTCTGACGGTAATGGCATATAAGCGATACGCATTTACATCGCTCTGGTGCGCTTACGCTGCGGTTGTGAGCGTGATCATCCTCGCGTACTTCTGGAAGAGCAGCGGACAGAGACCTCTTCGATACGCAGCGTAGTGCGAAGCTAGGGGAAACGTACCCTTATTGGGACATGTTCGCGAGAACTTTCCAGAAACCTTTCACCTAATATTCGCCTCACCCTATACTCTAGTCTCATGCATACAGAGATTTCATGAGCGTGGAAACCGATTTACTTGCGCCGCTGAAGCAGTATTGGGGGTACAGCACGTTCCGTCCGCTACAGGAGCGGATTGTGCGCAGCTTACTGGCGGGGCGCGACACCTGCGTGGTGATGCCGACCGGTGGAGGGAAATCTCTGTGCTACCAATTGCCCGCGGTGGTTTCAGGAGGGACGGCAGTGGTAATTTCGCCGCTCATCGCGCTGATGCAGGATCAGGCGACACAGCTGGCGCAAATGGGCATTCCGGCAGCCGTGCTGAATAGCACGCTGAGCGATGCGGAACAAGCGATGGTGATGGGCAAGGCGCGGGATGGAGTTTACCGGTTGCTCTACGTGTCGCCCGAGCGGGTGGCGCGCGGCGACACGACTGCCTGGCTGCAGCAAGTGCCCATCTCTTTTTTCGCGATCGATGAGGCGCACTGCATCTCCGAGTGGGGGCATGAGTTCAGACCCGAGTACCGGCAGTTGAGCCGGCTGCGCACGAAGTTTCCTGATCGTCCCATCGCTGCGTTTACGGCAAGTGCCACGCGGCATGTGCGCCACGATATTCTGGCGCAACTGCAGTTGCGCGATCCCGATAAATATATTGCCAGCTTCTACCGGCCGAACTTGCGTTACCTGGTGCGCGAGTGCGAAGGCCTTGAGCAAATGGAATTGCTGGTGCGGGCGCTGCGGAGTTACGCCGGAAGCAACGTGATTGTTTATTCCCCTACGATTAACCGCGTGGAAGAGACAGTGGATTTTCTGGGAGATCACGACATTGCGGCCGTGGGTTATCACGGCAAAATGGGAGCGCAGGACCGGGGGCGCAACCAGGAGCGATGGATGTCGGACGAAGTGCGGGTGCTGGTGGGCACGATCGCATTTGGACTGGGGATTAACAAGGCGGCAGTGCGGGCTGTAATTCATTTGTCGTTGCCGAAATCGATTGAGCAGTATTACCAGGAGGCTGGACGCGCAGGACGCGACGGCGCGGGTGCGGATTGCGTCTTGCTGTGGCAGAAGAAAGACGCCGGACTGCTGGGATTTTTTGCCAATCAGATTACGGATGCGCAGGAGCGCGAACGGGCGTGGGAGCGGTACCGGATTATCCGCGAGTTCGTGGAGTCGAAGCGCTGCCGGCATCGGCAGATTTGCGCGCATTTTGGCGAAGCTCCGAAGTGGCAGAGTTGCGATGCCTGCGACGTTTGCGGAAGCGTGGCGGAGTGGATGGTGAAGGCAGTGGCGGTGGGCAAGGCGACATCTGCGAGTAGAAAGCGCCTGGGACCGCAGACGGTTTTAGCTCAGACCGCGGCTGCAGACACCCACGGGCCATTTGTGGAGGAGTTGCGGGAGTATCTGCGCGAGTGGCGACGGAACGTGGCGAAAGAGAAAAATATCCCTGCCTATATCGTGCTTCATGATTCTTCTTTGGAAGAAATCTGCCGGCAACAACCGAAGTCCCTTGCGCGGCTCCTGGAGATTGCGGGAATTGGCGAGCGCAAAGCGGAGATTTATGGGCAGGAAATTCTGGATGCTCTGGAAAAATTCCGGCGAGGAGAGCGAGCCTCTGGTCCCGAAGGCTCGGTAAAGCCGGTGGATGAGACTTTGCGCTTGTTGAGCGAGGGTCGGACTCTGGAAGAAATCGCGCAGATTCGAGGACGGCAGCTCTCGACGATCGTGAGTACGGTCGCTAATTTGCTTGAGACTGGACAAGTTGAGTTTCAATCGGACTGGGTAAGCAAAGAAAAACAATCGGTAATCGAGGCGGCGTGCGCGCAGGTAGGGATGGAGCGGCTAAAAGCCTTGAAAGATGTGCTGCCGCCGGAAATCAGTTACGACGAGATCAAGCTGGTGGTGGGAAAGGTGCGGCGGGAGATGCGGGCGAGAAAGGTAGACGTGCCGGCCTAGGCCGCAATGGAAGTGTCATCCGGTTTGGTGACGGTGCAGAAGCGCGTAGAAGATTTCGCTGCGCCTAATGACTACTCCGATTTCGCGCCGAGCTCTTCTTAACGACTGAGGAGTTGGTTAGCCGCACTCTGGCCGGAGCGGACGCAATCTGGCACGCCGATACCGCGATAGCCATTGCCTGCGAGGGCAAGTCCAGGCAACTGCTGACGCAGGCGCTCGATGCGGTCGAGGCGATCGAGATGGCCGACACCGTATTGAGCCATAGCCGACTTCCATTTATAGACACGGGCAAAAAGAGGCTCGGTACTGACGCCGAGGATCTGCTGTAATTCGGTGCGCACGATCGCGACAATGGCTTCATCGGAAAGTTGCCAGATATTCTCGGCGTTCGACCCGGCAAAAAAGCAGCGCAGCAGCGCGCGATCATCGGGGGCGCGGTGAGGGAATTTGTTGTGAACGAAAGTCGCGGCTAAGAGTCTCTTGCCTTCATTACGCGGCACGAGAAACCCGAAGCCGGGCGGAAGCGCCGCACGAACGTTGCGATCATACCCAAGGCCGACCGTAATCGATGAACTGTAGCCGATCTCCGCGAGTTCAGCGGAGAGCTCAGGAGCGCAGGCAACGAGAATCTGCGCGGTAGCGGGCGCGGGCAGCGCGAGAATCACAGCGTCGAAGTGAGTGGTCCGAACTCCCGGGTTCTGCGGGTCGGGCTGAACTCGAACCGCCCAGCCAATAGCCTCGGGCTGAATCGACTGCACCCGGGTGTTGGTGATGAGAGAGGCGGGATTCAGTCGCGGGACAATCGTTTCGACCAGTTGTTGCATGCCGTTCTTAAGCGAGGTGAAGAGCGGCGGAGAGGGTTTACCAGCCAGCCGTAGGTTTTTTTTTCGAGCCGCCAGCATGGCGCGACCGAGGCTGCCGTGAGTGCGCTCCATTTCTGCAAAGCGGGGAAGCACGGCGCGCACGCTGAGGTTGGCGGCTTCGCCTCCGTAGACGCCGGATAGAAGCGGGTCCGCGAGCCGGTCCACCATTTCTGAGCCGTAGTGGCGCCCGACCAAAGAAGCCACACTTTCATCTCCTTCAGCGGCTCGCGGCGGATGGAATAGTTCCCGAACCATGCGGGATTTCGTGGTCCAGGAAAAAAGCGGGGAGAGGCCTGTAGGCAGAATTTTCGTCGGCACCATGAACATCAAGCCGTCGGGCATGGGAATAAGGCGGCCGCGAACCAGGATGTAGGTTTTGCGATCGGCGTCGTTCGAACCAATGAGTTGATCGCCGAGTCCGACAGCGCGGCAGAGGTCGGTTGCCCATGGCTTTTCGGAAATGAAAGAATCGGGTCCGGCCTCGACGATGCAGCCATCGATTTGCTCAGTACGGAGCACACCGCCGAACTGGGGTGACGATTCGAAAAGGGTATATTCGACTGCTCCGGCGCGGCGATGTTCTTCGAGGGTGAATGCGGCCGCGAGTCCGGAAATGCCGCCGCCAACGATGGCGATACGGATCATGAGACGCGGTTTCCAGCTTTCGGCTTTCGGCTTCCGGCAGGCGAATTCGTCGGCGAATATTCCTGAACGAAACGCGCCAGGTCTTTCACGTTATCGACCGGCGTCTCAGGCAGAATTCCGTGGCCTAAATTAAAGATGTGGCCGGGACGTCCGGCGGCGAGTTGAAGGATGTGTTCGGCGCAGGACTTCAACTCTTTCCAATCCGCAAAAAGCAGAACCGGATCCAGATTGCCTTGCACCCCACAGCGGTGATCGAGGGCTGTCCAGCCTGCGTCGAGCGGAATGCGCCAGTCGAGACCTATGACTTCGGCGCCGGCCTCATTCATCGCAGGCAGCAGCGTGGCGCTATCGGTGCCAAAGTAAATGATGGGCGCGCCGGTTTTCTGCAACCGCTTCACCATGCTGGTCACATGCTGCAGGACATAGCGGCGGTAGTCTTCCACACTGAGGCAGCCGACCCAGCTGTCGAAAATCTGGATCACATCGGCGCCCGCGCGCACCTGGGCTGCGGAATATTCAGCCGTGACCTCAACCAGCTTGCGCATCAACGCATCCCAGTCAGCCGGGGAGTTGTACATCATCTTCTTGGTGTGCAGGTAGTGGCGAGAGCCGCCACCTTCGATCATGTAGCTGGCGAGAGTAAAAGGTGCGCCGCAGAAACCGATGACGGGAAGCTTTCCGGCAAAATGTTTCGCGACGAGATTCACGGCTTCGGAGACATAGCCCAAGTCAGCGGCTCTGTCAGTTCTGAGCTGGGCAACGTCTTCCGAAGAGCGGATGGGCTTTTCGATGACGGGGCCTTCGCCCGCAGAAAAATGAAAGGGAAGGCCCATCACTTCGAGGGGAAGCAGCAGGTCGGCAAAGATAATGGCAGCGTCGACGCCAAGAATTTCAGCGGCGGTAATCGTAACGTCGGCCGCAATTTCCGGCTTCTTGCAGATTTCGAGCAGGGAATATTGTTTGCGAACCGCGCGATACTCGGGCATGTAGCGCCCAGCCTGCCGCATAAACCAGACGGGAGTGCGATCGACTGGCTCTGAGTTGCAGGCGCGAACAAACAGTGAATTGGGCGCGGACATGAACCGATTACTGTAGCATTTTTGGGTAGGGACAAACGAACCTTCGACTTTGCTTAGAGCCGCCTCGTACACTAAGGAAATCGCATGAGCCAGACGACAATCATTAGAGAAGAGTTAGGTACATTGACTCTGGAGTTTCTGCGTTCGTGAAGAAACTTTGGGGTGCGTGCGCGCTAGCGTCTCTTCTTTTTTTGCTCGGAGCGGGTTTGCAGACGACGAATTCGGCTTCGGCTCGTGAGCAACAGGGTCCCCCACCTGTTTCGTCCCCCACATTTTATAAAGATGTCCTTCCAATCCTTCAGGACAAATGCCAGAGCTGCCACCGGAGCGGCGAATCTGCGCCCATGCCGCTGGTGACCTACGAACAGACACGGCCCTGGGCGGCGAAGATGGCTGTGGCGGTTGAGATGAAGATGATGCCGCCGTGGTTCGCAGATCCGCGTTACGGACATTTTGCGAATGATCCGTCGTTGAGCGAAGAACAGATCGCGACCATTGTCGGCTGGGCAAAAGCTGGAGCGCCAGTGGGAGCGGAACGCGACGCTCCCGCGACGCGGAAGTGGAGCGAAGGATGGAATATTCCGCAGCCGGATGCAGTTGTTAAGATGCCGAAGCGGGTGGAGATTCCGGCGCGAGGCGAAGTCGAATACACGTATGAAATCGTGCCGACGCATTTTGCCGAGGACAAGTGGGTGCAGATGGTGGAGGTGCGGCCCTCGAGCCCGGCGCACGTGCACCATGCAGTGGTATATATCCGTCCTCCAGATTCGGCGTGGTTGCGGCATGCGCCGGTGGGCGAGCCGTTCACGGGGTCGATGTTGACGGATCCGGAAGAACGGCGGCAAGCCCACGAAACAACCAGCGATCTGCTACTGGTGTACGCGCCGGGAAGCGCTCCAGATAGATGGCCGGATGGAATGGCGAAGTTCGTGCCCGCGGGATCGGACCTGGTATTCCAGATGCACTACACCACGAACGGCGAGGCGGCCAGCGACGAAACCAGCGTGGGGCTTGTGTTTGCAAAGACTCCACCGAAGCAGAGGGTGATCACGCTCCAACTGAATAATCATGCGCTACTAATCCCGCCGGGAGCGGAAGATTTTCGCGTGGAAGTACAGGGGACGCTGCCGAATGACGCGACACTGCTGAGCCTGTTTCCGCATATGCACCTGCGGGGAAAGCGATTTGAATACGACATTGTGCATGATGATGGAAGCGTGGAGACGCTGCTGCGCGTGAACTATCACTTTCACTGGCAGTTGAGTTACAAACTGGCCGAACCCCGGGAATTGAAGGCCGGAACGAAGCTCAGAGCGGTGGCGTGGTATGACAATTCGAAAAACAATCCGCACAATCCCGATCCGGACAAAATGGTGACATGGGGCGATCAGACGTCACAGGAAATGATGGTTGGATTTTTTGATGTGGCGGTTCCGGCGGCCGTGGATAAGTGGAAGTATTTTATCCGGCGCAAAGAGAATTGAGCGATTGTGCGATCGGGTCATTGCGCGATTGAAACGCTCGGGTGCGCTTTCGGCAACCCATGCGGACCTTTGCGGGCAAGGTTTTGATAGACTTTCCAGATTCCAAATGAGGCGAAGAGAATGAACGGGAGGAAACCCATCGAGCTTCGCTCGATTGGACAACCGAGAGACTGCCATGAGCCTGTCGCAGGATCGGCTGTCCGCACATTTCTTATTTGGATTGCGGCGATCTTTGTAGTTTGTGCTGTCGTGGTTGGCGGAGCGTGGGCACAGTCCGGAAGCAGCTTAGTGCCCGCGGGACCGAAGAAGGCGGAAGAACAGTTCAAGAACATTCAGACGCTAAAAGGTATTCCGGCCGATCAGTTGATTCCTGCGATGCAGTTCATCACCGCGTCGCTCGGCGTCGAATGCGAGTTCTGTCATGTGCAGGGCGCATTCGAGAAGGACGACAAGAAGCCAAAGCAAACCGCGCGGAAGATGATGGAAATGATGTTCGCCATTAATAAGGAGAACTTCGATGGCCATCGCGAAGTAACCTGCTACTCCTGCCATCGAGGGGCTGTCGATCCTGTAGCGACTCCCTTGGTGATGACGGAAGAAACGAAGCCGGGCATCGAAGTTGCGAACAACGAAGAAAAAACTGGCGACAGCGGGTCGAGCGGCCCCAGCGCGGAGTTGTTGTTCTCCAAGTATCTGCAAGCGGTGGGCGGAGCTGCCGCAACCGACAAGATCACGAGCCGCGTGATGAAAGGGATGATTACATTCGGCGACCGAAACGTTCCCATCGAGATTTTTTCGAAGGATCCGGATAAACGCGTGTCGTTCACCCATACGCCGGACGGCGACAGCATCACAGCATTCGATGGCCATGAGGGGTGGCTGGGTGCTCCGAAGCGGCCCGTGCACGAAATGCATGGACCCGACGTGGATGCGGCGGCCATGGATGCCGATCTTCATTTTGCGGCGCACCTGAAAAATATGTTCAGAGAAGCCAAGGTGCGAGGCACAGAGAAAATCGATGGCCACGATGCTTATGTGGTTGTCGGACAGCGCGAAGCGAAGACCCCGGTGCGTTTGTACTTTGATGAGAAATCCGGATTGCTGCTCCGGCTGGTTCGGTTTGGCGAGACTCCGCTGGGCCGGTTGCCCACGCAGATCGATTATGCAGACTATCGCGAGGCGGGTGGGGTGAAGATTCCATTTCGTTGGACGCTGGCTCGGCCGGGCGGGCGGTTCACGATTCAAGTTAGTGAAGTGAAGGAAAATGCGCCGGTCGACGATGCGAAGTTTGCTAAACCGCCAGAGCCTACCGAAGAGCATTCGCAGCCAAAGTGACACTTGGCTTTCGTCTCTTCCCTAGCGAAACATGCGAGTGGAATCCGGGAAATTCGGGTTAAGATTCTGCAGGAGATCGTTTCCGATGCGAACCGTGTTCCGGATGGCTGGGCTTGTGATTTTTGCTCTTAGCTTTTACTTGCCTGCGCAAGCACAAACTGGGGCGAGCCTGGCGGAGCGTCAGTTGTTTGTTTCAGTGAATCGAGTGCGGCAGGCGCAGGGCTTGCCAACGCTCAAGTGGGACGAGGCGTTGGCAGTGGCGGCTCGTCGGCATGCCGGGACGATGGCACAACACGGCGCTGCGGAGCATGTTTTTGCGGGCGAGCCGATCATTCCTTCGCGGGCTACGAAAGCTGGAGCACATTTCGTATCGCTTTCGGAAAATGTAGTGATGGGTTCCGAGGTCGGTTTGATTGAAGCGGAATTTCTGAAGTCTCCGAACCATCGCGCCAACATTCTCGATACAGACATCGACTCGATTGGAGTGGGTGTGATTCTGCGCGCCGGGCAGTTATTTGCGGTGGAAGATTTCTCGAAGGCGAAGTGAAGCTTCGCATCTTGCCATCCTTTTAGCGGCTGAAAGCCGCATCCTTCAATACAGCCTTGTGGCAAGTGTTGCCGCCTCTTCAATAACAAATCCTGATGGGAGCGATAAATACATTCGATTTCCGTTGAATCATGGCAGGCGATAGAGTAGACGCGTAGAATTGTGTCCAGAATCGTGGGCGGTTGCAGGAGTACGAACTTGAGAATGAAACCATGACGAAGGTCGAAGCGATCATCCAAAACTCAAAGCTGGAAGCAGTCAAAGGCGCCCTCCATGAGATTGGCGTCGAGGGCATGACGGTGATCGAAGTAAGGGGCCACGGGCGACAGAAGGGGCACACAGAGGTGTACCGTGGCCGTGAATACAGCGTCGATCTGATCCCCAAGACTAAGCTAGAGCTGGTGCTGGCGGATGCCATGGTGGAGAAGGCGGTGCAAGCCATCCTGGTGGCGGCGCGCACCGGGAAGATTGGCGACGGCAAAGTTTTTCTGACACGCGTCGATGACGCGATTCGCATTCGCAATGAGGAGCGGGGCGAAGGAGCATTGTAGGACAACGATTTTTGCGGCTTGGATCGGCAATCGGTCGCAAGCTGACTGGCGCACAGGGCAGGGACCATCAATCGGGACGCGTCCGGACATCTTTAGAGCAGCGTACCACCAGCCATCTTCCAAAAGGCACGCTGCCTGAGAGCAGAGAATTGTCGAGTGGCAACATCGGGCGATCGGTTTAGTAATCGATCGACCCGCTGTACGCAAGCGACGATTCATTGATCTATCGTCATGACGGCAGCGTCTTCACTGATCAGCGAATTGCGAAGTTCTCTGGCTGAGGAGTCGGCGCGAATTGCGCGCGACTTCGCAGTGACGGGAGACGGTCGCGCCGCTGTGTTACAACGGACACGGCTAGTCGAGGACATTCTTAAACGGTTGTGGCGGGATATCGTCTCGCCGGACAAAGCCGGTCCGAAGGGCTTCGCGTTGGTCGCCACAGGAGGCTTCGGCCGAAGCTGGCTCTTTCCTTACTCCGATATCGACCTCCTCTTTCTGTATGCCGATCATGCAAGCGAAGAGACCTATAAGGATGCGGTCCGGCGTTTCTCGCAAGAAGTCTGGGACTTGAAACTGAAGCTGAGCCCCGCGTCGCGGATGCTTTCCGAATGCGACCGCTTTGATCCGAATAACACTGAGTTCACTATCTCCCTTCTGGATTGCCGCTATCTAGCGGGTGACCGGGAGTTGTTCACGCGGCTTCACGACAAAACGATACCCAAGCTGGTGATGCGGGAAGCGAAACCACTGCTGCAGGGACTGGCGGAAGTAACACGGGAGCGGCATGGAAAATTCGGAAACACGGTTTTTCATCTGGAACCCAACTTGAAGGAAACACCGGGCGGGCTGCGCGATTACAACGTTGCTTGCTGGCTGGCGCTGATCCCGGCGATGGACAAGTTGCGCGATTGGCCGGACACGAGTTCGCTGCGAACCGGAGTGCGAAAGCAATTGGATGCGGCGTTGGAGTTCCTGATAGCGGCACGGTGTTTTCTGCATTTTCGCTACGGGCGCGACGACAACTCGCTGAGTTGGGAAGCGCAAGACGAAGCTGCGGTGCGCAAAATTGGCGCCTCCGATGCGGCAGAGCTCACCGCTGCCGACTGGATGCGAATTTATTTTGGGCACGCGCGCGCGGTGCAGCGCACCGTGATGCAGTTGCTGGAGGAGATCCCCGAGGCATGGCCTTCGATGCGCCGGCAATTTCAGGGATGGAAGTCGAAAGCATCACATCCCGATTTTTCCGTGGTCGATGGGATGATTTTTCTGCAGCAGTCTTCGTCGTTGCAGGACCCTGAAATGTTATTGCGCCTCTTTCACTTCATGGCGGTTCATGGGTTTCGGTTGAGTACAACCACGGAGCACCGGATTGAGCAGGCGCTGCCGGCGCTGGCCGTCACTCCACCGCGAGGGGCAGAACTTTGGCTCTACCTGCAGGAAACGCTGTTGCAGCCACATGCCGCCGAGGCACTGCGGGCGATGCATTCGCTGCTGCTGCTTACGTTGTTATTGCCGGAACTGAAGCCAATCGATTCGCTGGTCGTTCGGGACTTTTATCATCGCTTCACCGTGGATGAACATTCCATCCTTGCAATTGAGAGTCTGCATCGGCTGAGCCAGGGAAAATCGGAATGGGATAAACGTTACGCCGAGTTGCTCGGTGAGTTGGAAGATCCGGAATTGCTTTATCTCACCTTGTTGCTGCATGACACGGGAAAGGGCGTTCCTGGCCGCAATCACGTCGAGGCGAGCATGGAAATCGCAGCGCGCTGCATGGATCGGCTGGATATGGAAGAGAACGAGCGTGCGGTGGTGATGTTTTTGATTGAGAATCATCTGGAGATGTCGGCACAACTGCGGCGCGACATTTTTAATCCGGAGACCGTCGCAGCTTTTGCGGAAAAGGTTGGTACGCCGGAACGCTTAAAGATGCTTTGCCTGTTGACTTATGCGGATATCAAAGCCGTAAATCCTGAAGCGCTGACTCCATGGAAAGCGGAAAATGTTTGGCAGCTCTATATCGCTTCTGCAAATTACTTGAATCGCAGCGCGGATCAGCGCGTCCATGGCGATGCGGATGGAGAAAAGCTGGCACGAATTCGCAGTTTGGCTCCGGTGACGGGTGCGAAGTTTAAGGATTTTGTAGAAGGATTTCCGCAAAGATATTTGCTAGTGCACTCTGCCGAAGAAGTCATGCAGCACATGGGAATGTCGGACGGGTTGGGCAACGATCCGCTGCAGGTGGATTTGAAGCGCGGACGGCATTGGTATGAGTTGACTCTGGTGACGAAGGACCGTCCGTCTTTGTTCGCGACCGTGACCGGAGTGCTGGCCGCCTGGGGGATGAACATTGTGAAGGCAAATGCGTTTTCGAACGAGGCCGGCACCGTGGTGGATACTCTCTACTTTACCGACCGCTTTCGCACCCTGGAGTTGAACCTATCGGAATGGGAGCGGTTCAAGAAAAGTGTTGCCGCAGTATTGGTGGGAGAAGCCGACCTCGATCGGATGCTGCGTGAAAGGCAACGCAGTGAAAAGCACACGAGCACCAAGGTGAAGGTGGAGACGAGGATCGACTTCGACGATACCGCCTCTTCGACGAGCACGCTGCTGCAGGTGATTGCCCAGGACCGGCCGCGGTTGCTGCACCGCATCAGTTCGTGCCTTTCGCATCAGCGCTGCAACATCGAGATTGCCTTGATCGATACTGAAGGACAGATGGCGATCGATGCATTCTATCTGACATCCGGAGGAAAGAAACTCACGGCCGAGCACCAGAAGAACGTCGAGAAAGGATTGCTGCAAGAGTTGAAGAGTGTGGAGGTGGGTAGTTGAGAGTTTAAACGGTGTGCACTCTTCCCGTCGGCGTCATCCCGAAGCCCCGCGTTTTCTCCAGCGGGGCGAGGGATCTCCCGCGCAATCGGCCCAGCGCATAAGCCAAGCTGAGCCACCACTGTTTTTCTTTCTGATGTTCTTTTGTATGCTTCACGGTCCGATGTTTTCCTCGAGAAGCCATCTATGTTGGGTTTCCTAAGGTTTTGAATTTCCTAAGGTTTTGAATTTCGGTGGTGGTGCAATTTGGCGTACGCGCCGGGCCGGTCAAGCGGGAGATCCCTTCGACTTCGCTCAGGGCAGGCTCTTCGCTCCGCCTGAAAAGCGGCTACGCTCAGGATAACGCCGACGGGAGAAGTGCACGCTGTTTTTTCAAACTGATCCATTGTTTGTTCCGTCCCTCAACCGCTAGCCTCGGTCAATCGAAGGTGGTACCATCCCCAACTGAAACATCCCTACTAACGCCATGAAGAAGCATTTGTTGTTTCTCTGCTCGTTGTTATTGCTGTTGCTACTCGAACTTTCTACCGCGCAAACCCAGGTTTCGCCTCAATCCAAGCCCGCAGCGGCGTACTCGATTGTTCTGCACGCAGCCAGATTGCTCGACATAAAGAGCGGACGCATCGTGAAACCCGGCGAAGTTCTAGTAGAGGGCGAACGAATCGTGGAAGTGGGATCGTCGGTGAAGCATCCCGCTGGGGCAGAGGTGATCGAGCTCGGCGACCAGACACTCTTGCCGGGATTGATCGACGTACACGTTCATCTGTTTCTGCATCCGGGTGCAGAGGATTTGCAGACGGTGCAGGAGTCCGTGCCGCAGCGCACAATTATGGCGCTGCTGGCGGCACGGGACGATTTGATGGCGGGCTACACAGCCGAACGCGATATGGGAACAGAGGGCGCGGGGTCAGCCGATACGGCGGTTCGCAACGCGATTGATAGTGGGTCGGTTCCTGGGCCGCGGATGCGAATCAGCGGAAATGCGATCAACATTCTGGGCGGGCACGAAGACGCCATCGGCTTCAACCCGGCGCAACACGTTTTGGCGAACGCCGATTACGCAAACGGTGCGGCGGAGTTGGTTTCGGCGATGCGCGAGCAGTTCAAGGAGGGCGCGGACTTTATCAAGATTTATGAGACCGGCCCCGACGTCATTCGCGACGGCAAGTTTTCCACGATCTATCAATATACGGAATCTGAGTTAAGCGCTGCCGTGCAGGAGGCCGCGCGGCTAGGAAAGCGCGTGGCGGTGCACTCGACCGGCGAACCTGGCACTCTCTTTGCGGCGCAGGCAGGAGTTGCGTCCATCGATCACGCCTATCAGCTCAGCGATGAGACGATGCGCCTGATGCGCGAGAAGCAGATTTTTGCGGTGCCGACCTTTACCATCTCGGAATATTTTGCCGATCATGCGGATACGCCCGAACAGGTTGCGCGAGAGCATGCCCTGTTGGATTTTCACCGGCAGGAATTCCGCAGGCAGCTCGCTGCGGGGGTTCCCATGGCCGTAGGCTCTGATGTGGGGCCGTTTCCTCACGGCACTCAGGCTCGCGAGCTTGTGTTGATGGTGGCCAACGGCATGGCCCCTCTAGCTGCCCTGCAGGCAGATTTGCTCAATGGATCGAAGTTGCTGGGATGGGATGGGCAGATCGGAGCGTTGGAGCCGGGCTATCTGGCGGATATCATCGCTGCCTCGGGCGATCCCTTGCAGGATATCGGCGTGCTGCAGAACGTTTCGTTCGTGATGAAGGGCGGCGTGGTTTACAAGAAGTAATGGGCTCTTTCGTTGTATCTGACGCGGGCCCGGCTCAGATTGGTAGGGATGCTTCGACTGCGCAGGATCGTCTTTCAGACGATCCCGCTTCGCTCAGCATGACAGGGGGTTTAGAGGTTCCCGTAATCCTCTCGGGAGTTATCTTCGTTCCAATCGCGTTCTGATTCTTCCGAAGCGCCTTCGCGAGTCTGGTTCCGCTTGCGATAGCAGACGAAGATTACGCCGACAGTCATGAGCGTTGGAGGAGCGATCAGGATCAGGATGCCGCTCTTTAGCGCCTGGATCATCCGGGCGCCTGAGGATGCAGCCTGGGTGTAGCAGAGAGCACAGCTTTGGGCCGATGCGGGAAGCGGCATGAACAGGAGCATGAGTCCCGCAAGGGCTACAGCAAGCATCGCGATTGACTTCGAACGACTCATGCTACTCCCAGTCTCAAGACCTATCTTACCTGGCCCAGGGCACGCCGTCGATGAGGCGGAAACTATCGGTCCATCCATACTGCATGCCCAGGATTACGGCGACCGTAAAGATCACCACAAACCACATCAGGCCGCGATTCTCCGACAGGTGCATGAAGAACAGAAGCGCGAGCCCGCCCTCGATAATTGCGACCGACAACATGCGGACAAACATTTGCGACGTGCTGATGTCCTGATAGGCGATCAAGAACTGTACGCCGGCAAGGGCCAGCAGGCAGACGTAGATTGCTACATCTTTTCCGATTCCACCGCTCGCGTGCGCTTCGTTTGCAGCCATTGCAGTTTCTCCTCTCAATCTTAGTCGACCGCAGCGGCCAGAGCCGCAACTGGAACACACGGTTCTCGCAGCGTCGAAGCCACAGTCTTAGTGAGCCAGATTCATCAAATAAATCAGCGGCACTACAAACATCCAAACCAAGTCGACAAAGTGCCAGTAGAGGCCGGTGACTTCGAGGTCATCTGCGCCGTAGCCACCCCGCTTGTAGCTCAGGCCGACCAAAATCAAGGCGACGACCCCGCCGGTTACGTGTAAAAGGTGAAGACCGGTGATGCTGAAAAAAGCTGCGCCAAACGCCGGGGTACCCCACGGATTATGGAAAAGCGTGGCGCCTTCGCCGATCATTCCCATCCATTCGCGAATGTGGAGGACAGCGAAAGCGATTCCGAGCACGGCTGTAATCATCATCCAGCGGAAGGCTCCGGGCTTGTCACCTTGCCGGGCCGAGCGCAAGCTCAATAGCATGGTCAAGCTGCTGGTGAGCAGAATGAACGTCATGAGGGCGACGTTGGTGATGCCATGGAACGGTCTGGGCCAATCCGGAGTGGCGTTGCGGATGAAGCCGTAAGCCACAAGGCAGCCGGCGAAAGTGGCGGAGTCGGCGATGATGAATAACCACATCGCCATCTTTTTCGCGGAAACATGAAATGTGGGCGCAGTCATTATCTCGGTCGCGTCGGTTCGCGACACCTGCCCATGAATGGAAAGATCGGCTTGGCTCACATTGCCTCCTGAGTGGGTTAGAGCTTCATCCAAAGCAGCAACAGCAAGTACAGCCACAGCGCGCCCATGAAATGCCAGTAGAGCGAAGTTGCGTTTAGAGTACTGCGTTTCAACACGGACATGTTCAGCTTCCAGATGACGCGGACGAGACCGCCAAGACCGCCGAGCACATGCAGGGCGTGAGCTACGGTTAACACATAGAAGAACGAGTAGCTGATGTTGCTGGCCAGTCCGAATCCCTGCGACTTGAGTTGCAGCCACGCCCAAGTCTGGCCGGCCACAAAGAGAAGGCCCAGAGCCAGAGTCACATAAAGCAAGCCAGCTGGAGCACCCGCCTGAGACTTCGCGCTGCTCATGAAGGTCGCCATCCGCCGGCGTGCCATATCCAGAGTGACGCTGCTGGCGATGATGATCAGAGAATTGAAATAAAGAATCGGCGGCAGAGTGAAGTGGTGCCAATCGGTTGAATTGCCTTGACGAACGACCAGGGCGCTGGTGAAAGCGGCAAAGGTCATCGTAATCGCGGCCAACCCAACCCAGATGCCGGTGCTGGCCGGCGGCGGAGATGAATCCTTCACCAGCCGCACGTCTCCATCTGAGGGAACTAGATTCCGCCATCCGCCGTTGCCTGAGCCATGGCCCGGTAAGCGGTCGAGGTCGATTTTCGGCGGTTCGTGGATTGTGGTCGCCATACTGCTCACTCCAATTCTGTATCGCTTCTTTGCGCCGGAATTAAAAAGCCCAAGCTCCTTTATTTTTCTTCATCGGGACTGTGAACTTTCTCCGTCGACGTCTGCATGATGTAGTCCGCGGCCGCACCCTCGACGCTGTACTGATACGGATCGTGGTAAACAACCGGCATCGTCGCGCCAAAGTTATTGTGGGGGGGCGGCGTGGCGGTGCTCCATTCGAGCGAAGTGCCCTCCCACGGATTATCGTTCGGAGCGTGCGGGCCTTTGAACCGGCTGTAGATCAGGTTGTAAAGGAAAACCAACTGAGCAGCGCCGGTGAACAGAGCGGCGATGGTGATGAACTTATGCACGGGAATCAGCGGGATCAGGTAATCGTCGGTGAAGGCCTGATAGCGGCGCACGTTGCCGGCGATGCCGAGGTAGTGGAACGGCATGAAGATGCAGTAGGCACCGATGAAGCTCATCACGAAGTGGACTTTGCCCAAAGTCTCGTTCATCATGCGACCGGCCATCTTGGGGAACCAGAAGTAGGTCCCGGCGAAGATGCCGAACATGGCGGCGACTCCCATGACCAGGTGGAAGTGGCCGACTACGAAGTAGGTGGCGTGCAGCATGATGTCGATGGAAGGCTGGGCTAGGAAGAAGCCGCTGACGCCGCCGCTGATGAACATTGAAATGAAACCCAGCGCGAATAGCGACGCCGAGTTGATCCGCAGCTTGGAGCCGTACAGACTGCCGAGCCAGATCAGCACGATGATGGTGGATGGAATGGTGATTACCAGCGTGGGGAACGAGAAGGCCAGAGAGGAGATGGGATTCAGCCCGCTGACGAACATGTGGTGCCCGTAGACCATGTAGCTGAGCACGACCAGGGATCCCATGGAATAAATGAGAACTCTGTGGCTGAGCATCGGCTTGCGCATGTTGGTGATGAGGATGTGCGAAACGATGCCCATGCCGGGCACGATTGCGATGTAGACCTCGGGATGTCCGAAGAACCAGAACAGGTGCTGCCACAGCAGAGTCGATCCGCCGGAGTGCGGCAACAGCTGGTCATTAATCACCAGGTTTGAAGCCACGAAGAAACTGGTTCCGGCGACGTGATCGAGAATAAGGAGGATGGTCGCGGGCATCAGCACCGCGAATGCCGACAAGCCCATGATCGAGGTAAGGAACCAAGCCCAGGCAGTCAGCGGAAGGCGCATCAGGGACATGCCTTTACAGCGCATGTCGAGGGTTGTGGTGATGAAGTTCAAAGCACCCAGCAACTGGCCAATGCAGAAAAGACAAATCGAAGTCGCCCAGAGAATGACGCCCCAACCCTCGCCGGGACCGCCAGCGGAACCAATCGCGCTCAGTGGGGCGTACTGCGTCCAGCCACCCAGGGTGGGCCCATCACTGACAAAAAACGAGGCAACGATAGGCACGAAGGCCGCGAAGGTGACCCAGAACGACATCATGTTGAAATGGGGGAAGGGCATGTCTTCGGCACCGGTCTGGATGGGCAAAAAGAAATTGCCGAACGCGGCGAATGGGGCGGTGGTAAGCACAAAGAAGACCATGATCGTGCCGTGCATGGTCATCAGTTGCAGGTAGTACTCCGGCGTCATTACGTCACCGGGCGCGCCGTTCTTGGAGAGCAAGTGCAGCCCGGGAATGGCCCAACTGCCGAATCCGAGATGGAGGCGCATGAGCCAAGAAAGGAACATTCCGAACAGGGCGGCGACTAAGGCCAGCGCGTAATACTGCTTGCCGATGACTTTGTGGTCAGTGCTGAAGACGTGCTTCCGAATGAAACTCGTCGGAGCTCCGTGGCCCACCGCGTGTGCTGACATATCGTGCATTGCGCTCACCTCAAGTCGAGATGTTTCGTTTGTACGAATCTTGCAAAAGCACCGCGGACGAAGGCGTCCGGGGCTGCGTGATTACTGCAATGCTGCTTGCTGCTTGATCCAGGCATCGTAGTCTTCCTGGGACTTCACTTCGAGATAGGCCTTCATGTTGTAATGCCCGAGGCCACAAAGCTGGGTGCAGACGATTTCGTACTTGCCGACTTTGGTCGCCGTGAAATGAACGGCGAGGTCCAATCCCGGGACGAAATCCTGCTGGATGCGCAATTCCGGGACGTAGAAGGAGTGCCCGACGTCTTTGGAATGCATGAGCAGGTGAATCTCGCGGTTCACGGGAATGGCCATTTCAGCGGTGACGATGTCGTCTTTGGAATCCTGGTCGTTTGTAGTATCCAGGCCGAAGAAGTTTGCGTTGGCCTCACTGATCTTGTCGGCGTGCAGCGGACCAAACTTTCCATCCGGGCCGGGGTAGCGGAAATAAAATGCGAACTGCCCCGACTGGACCTGGATTGGCAGCGCATTCGCCGCGGGGGGCGTGAAGTAGACGCTGGCCCATGCCTTTACGCCGAATACCCCCAAGGCCAAACACTCCGTGCCTACCAAGAGGAAGGCGGCGATGACCAGCCCCGCAGCGCCGCCGGGGAAATTCTTAACCTTGTCACCCGTCTTGTGGGTGGAGAACTTCCAGATGAAGAAGGCCAGCAGGAGCTGAGAAGCCAGGAACGAAATACCCGCTTCGGCCATGGTGTCCGCGTACTGTTCATCGATCAGATGGCCGTGGGTTGAGATGTCCTGTGGCATGGGCCACATGTGCATCACGATGGGAATCGCCGAAGCAATTGCGATCACAACGATGATCACCGCGAATACCTTCGCCATATCGTCCCGCCTTTGGGCCGGAACTGCTTCGGCCTCATTTTGAAAGCAGCCGTCCTGCTTCGTTACGCAAGGTTCGCTACATCTAGTTTGCTACTTCTGGTTTTTCTACTTCGCCTTGAAAGTGAAGTCGGCGGTTGCTGACCCACCGGCGGCAACAGTGACTTTCTGCGTTTGCGTACCGGCAGCTTCCTGCCACGCCGTCACCGTGTAGCTTCCGGGCGGCACGCTGCTGATGGTGTAGGATCCGTTCGCATCAGTGGTTGCGTAGGGCCCCTTGACCACGGCGAAATAGCCGTGCATCCAGGGATGAATGTTGCACTTCACATCGATAAACTCTGGCGCTTTCCAGCTCTTCTCGACCGGTGGCGCTCCCGGCGGCTGAGACTGATTCCACGGGATATTGCCCGTCATGGGGTTGGGGTTGGGGTGAATGTTGTGAGCCGTGGCATCGCTGGTGATCACCTTGAACGTCTCGCCCACATCCATAGCCAACACGTGCGGCGTATACATGCAGTTTTTTTGATCGAATACTAAAACCGCGTTTGATACCTGGGCGGGGCCGCTCCAGCCCTCGATGTAGAGAACCACGTTCGCAAGTCCTCCATTGGCGCCAGTCACATAAGTTTCGAGGTGACCGGGATCGGTGGCGTGGGCCTTGGAGCAGTAAGGATCTTTCGACATGTCGATGCCCTTCATGTGAGGAGCAGTGCCATCGAGTTTGACGGTACCGCTAATCTTGCCTTCTCCTGCGGCGCTGACCTTCGGTCCTAAGATCAGTGCGGCACAACATAACAAAACTATTGACGATAGTACAACAGCAAAGCTTAGTCGACTCTTCATCGAAATTCTCCTTAGGAACCCACAAGCTGAAACATTGTCTATGTTGCTATTATATTCGCCGCTATTGTCCGGTTGGAGCAGGCGCGTTGGGATCGACCGGCTTCAATCCCAACTGCTTCGCCATCGCTTTTTCCTTGCTCTTCTGCGCCATAAATGTTCGCAGGTAGAAGACCAAGTCCCATGCCTCGTCGGGCTTGATATTGTCGGCGAAGGACGGCATAGGAGTACCGTCCAGGCCCGTCATGAAGATTCTATAGATATCTTCGTCGGTATCGCCGCACTTGGGCCGAGAGCCTTCCGTGAAGTTGAAGGGCGCAATCGGCCGGCCGAGATCATCCTGAAGGGTAGAGGCCGACGGACCGTTGGCTTCGCCCGTCACGCCGTGGCACTTCCAGCACTGCACGCGAGCGAATACGTCGCGTCCGGCCTTGATGCGGTCGGGGGTGACTTCGGGTTCGGGCGGGACCTTAATGGGATCTCCGGGCTTCTCACCACCTGCGAAGCGCGGCGAGAAGTGCTTCACCCATGCGACGAGATCGACGCGTTCCTGCTTGGTGAACGTATTCCAGATCGGCATGGCGGAGCGGTCGAAGCCGCGGCCGATGGCGTCGTAGAGATCGGCGTCGGTGGGCAGCGTTCCGGTGGGAGTGGAACGGCACTTGAAAATGCCCAACTGGAAGTTGCGCGGCTTGGGCCACATTGGCGGTTCGAGCCACTGGGCAACTTCTCCATTTCCATCTCCGAGTGGCCCATGGCAGCCGACGCAATACCTGCGATAGTCGGCAGCGCCAGCCTTGGCGTGGCCGGTCATATTGCCGACGTGGCTTTCCGTATTCAGGGTCTTCTCCAAGTCCGCCATCGTGAGCTGCGCCCGCGAAGCCAGCGGGAGCGCCAAAAAGGCAGCGGCGCCGAGGCAAAGCGACCACTTCCGCAATCTTGTTCGCATGTCTATCCCTCTCTAGAAATCGAAGTCGAATCCAATCAGCAGTTCGCTGGTGTTTATATTGGCGGCGTTCAAGCCAAGTGTTGGCCCCGTTCCATCCTGATGCAGCCAGTTGTATTCGTTGTGCCAGGCAAAGCCGGCCCGGTTGGTCATGAACGGGTTGTAGCGGTAGCCGATGGTATAGGTCGAGATGTTGCCCAAGTTCGAAGCGGATGGGCCCCCGAGGCCGGTGTATCCCGAGCCGTTGGCCTGCTGCGACATTCTGATCGTTTCAAAGCGGCCGATAAAGATGAGCTGGGGACTGTAAACGTAGTGCGGCTCCAAGAGGACGCCGTTCCACGTTGGGTTTCGCGATCCCGCGGGAAGAACCGTGCCGGTCGTATTGTTGCCGGTGACAGTACCGCCGATGAAATCGCCGTAGCCTTGTCCAAACCAGGCGTTATCCTCTCCGTGCTGAGTGACAACCTGAAGATCGACGTGCTGGCCGAAGTAGAACTGGCCAACAAAACCTTCGCGACTGAAGCTCTTGTTGCCGATACCGGAACCAGGAAGAATCGTTGTTCCGCCGCCCGTGGTGAGCCAGGTGGTGGGGGCCTCACCAACAAAGGCATAAGCACCAATGCGCTGGACTCCGAGCCTACCAGCGTCGAAGGCTTGGCTGGCGGCAAAGAACGCGGAGTAAGAATTGGCCCCATCTGGCAGCTGCACACTACCGTCATTAGAACTTAGCAGCGCTGCGGAGTAACGCGTACGGTCGTTCCAGGAGTGACCCATCACTTCAACCCCGAGCTGGTTATCTCCCATTTGCCCGAAGATATTACCGTCGTTCACCGGCGTGAAGTGGTAAAGCTGGTAGATGCCGCCGTTGCCCGTGAGCGTCAATATGCGCTTCTCAGAAAGCAGGTTGTCGAGCTCGAACTTGCCGAGCTTCACGTTTAGCCAAGAACTGCCGAAGAGATTGTCGAGCCGCGCCATTACCGTCTCAAAGTGGAAGGAAGCGGTCGGATCCGAAGAGGGAAGCAAGTAGAACGAGAAGTTCTTTTCCAGCGTTCCGCCGGTGTGGAAGTCGAGGCCGCTCAGATCAAAGCCGGATGACGTCACGCGCTGGACGGCAACTCCCGACGGCAACGTGCCTCCAGCCGAGTATGTATCCACCAGAACTTTGCCCGTGCTTACGCGATGCCAGATCGGAGTCATACGAAAAGTGACCGGCCAATATCCGGGATTCTGCCAGATCGGAGCGTCGCGATCATTCATCAGCTGATAGCCGTTGTCCTTGAACTTCTGGCCAAAATAATTGAGCATCGGCCAAGACTCATGGCATGCTGAGCAGCGCAGGCCGTATTTCCGCGCGAATGCGGGGAGGGCATGCGCAGGCTGACTGCAAGTGAGCACGACGGACGCGAAAACCAGAGCGACAGCCGCAATGGAAGTCGCAAAGTGAAAGATGTTGCGCAGACGCAAACCACGCAAAGCGGGCATAGCCGGACTCCTCGGCAAGATCGGATCAAGATCTGGTATGTGAAAACTATTTCCCATAATTAGAGAATGGGTACAAACGCGACAGCCGAACGAGATCGAACAAGAGACGTTTCGCCATTCTGATACGAGTTAGAAACGTGCAGAGGTCCTACCACTCTACCGGGGCGGAATCCTACTACGGGCCGAACACGAAGTTCAAGGGCTTTTCAAGATTTTTTTTTACAAAAATTTTACAACTCCGAAGTTTTACAAAGTTTTACAGACCCGCGCGGTCAGGAAAACACCGTGCCGCGCCACCTCGACTCAAATTCATTGGTAGTGTCCTAGGACACCACCAATTCGTTGGAGGAGTTGACAGCGTCGCGCTAGGAGTATGAGACTCTGGAAAGTCGGAACCCCGGCCTGCGGATAGGTTGGGACAGATGGTTCCAGAGTTGACATCTCGTCTTCAGAGGGGAAACTCGTACGATTCCAGAGCGTTTTCGTCGACTTAGCGGGCTCGCCGCGGCAGCCCTAGCCGGTCTTCCTAGTCTCTGTCTCTCGCTGCTGCCGCTAATTCTCGTGCTCCTTGTGGCCACGGTTCCGCTTGCCGGTCGGGACAAAGAGAAGCTGTCGTACGGCGAAGGCCTGATCGTAAACATCCCCATGCCGGAGAGCCAAGTCGTGCAAGTGGTGGAGGATGTTTCCGATAACGGCGTGATTCGAGGAACCAAAGAATACAACAAGGACGAGTTTGTCTCGGGCGCAAAAGCCTCGGCTACCTCGCGCGTTTTCCCCGACTGGACCGGGGGCGGCAAGGTTTTCTACAAAGTCCGCGAGCACGCCATCGATCCCCGCAACTTCAAAGACGGTGGCGATGTAGGCACCCTGGTAGTGCGCTATGTGGTGCAGCCGCAAGGTGAAAAAAACACCGTGCTGCGCATCGACGCGCTTTTTCAGGAAGACTTTCGCCGTACCGTACACCAATCAGACGGCTCGGTTGAAAACAGCGAGTACAAAGATATCCGGGAACATTTAGAGAACATTAGGTTGATGCAAGACGAGACCGCCGCAGCCGAGAAAGAACGGCAGGCGAGACTCTCAAAGAAGCAAAATTCTGCGATGGGCCAGGATGCAGACGCAGCCGGGGCCGGGCAATCAACGTCCCAAACGTTTTCTCAGACTGTTGGAAGTCCGGATTCTGCCTCCGCCGACCCGGCCATGCAGTCTTCCAGCCGCGATTCAAGTCAAAACGAGGTGAGTGAAACTCAGTCTGTGCAAGCTGCTCCGGGGCAAGCTCAGCCGGCTCAAAGCCTGGAGGAGCGCGTCAAGGAACTTCGCAAGCAAGTGCAGCGCCTGGTGAAGGCACCCGGCGCGCCGCTAAAATCCGCGCCATTCCACACGGCAGGCACGCTGCAACTCCTAGGAACCGGCACGGAAGTCCTGATTCTCATCAACACTCTGTACTGGTACGGCGTAGAGACCCACGAGGGACAGCACGGATGGGTTATGCGCGACCAACTGGAGCAACCGTGATGCTTGCCCAGGCAGGTTATCGTCGCGCTCTCTGGCGTGCCGTGCTGGCCATGGCCATGTTGTTTGCGTCGCTAAAGAGCGTCCGGGCGCAAAGCGGCGAGAACGAGCGAACCTTCCCGCAATCGAAGGCCGCGGTAGAGAAGATCCTGAAGGAAATGCAACCGGCTTCCTCCGGCCGGCTGCCAGTGCTGGCTGGATTCGCGCGCTCTGGCGATCGCCCTCTCGAACGTTATCAGCGCGGCTATTACGAATCCAAGTTTCAAGTCTCCGCGGCTCCTTCCGGTGGATCGCTTGTGCGGGTCACAGTGCAGGTCACGGCTTGGTATGCGGACCCGACGAATGCTCACTCCGGGTACCAGGTGCTGCCGTCGAATGGCCGGCTGGAAGCTGATCTGCTCGATCAATTGGCCGACCAGTTGGCAGTCCAGGCTTCGCCGACCAGCGCCAATTCAACAGCCGCTGCCGAAAGAACTTCTCCACCTTCTACCAATCGACCTTCGAAAACCGGCGTTTCGAAGACTGCCGAACCAAACGAACCCAGCATTTCCGCTCCAATGCCCAGACTGCCCGAAGTCAAGGGCGGTATTTCGGCGTCACTTGACCGGAGTCTGGCTGACCGGGAAAAGAACCGCGCTCAGGCGGGATCGAAGAAGCCCGAGGAGAAGGGCACCGGCGGTCCGCTTCAAACTGAAGCGGAAAATCTGGAGGAGATTCTCAAGAATCAAGCTCATCCGAAAAACTTGGTTGCGGTAAAAAAATCTGGGACGCCGGTTGTCTCGGGGGCCAGTTTGAATGCAAAGACTTTGTTTCTCGCTAGCGCACACGACGAGTTCGAAATGCTGAATTTTAGCCGGGATTGGGTCCATGTGCGCATCTCAGGTTTGTCGCGAGGATGGATCTGGCGAAATAATCTGGAAATGCCCGACAGCGTTCCCGATGCCGATCTGCCGACAAATCCCGCAGCGGTTCCGGTTGCCGCGGAGTTATTTCATGTGAGCCGCACCGAAACAGCCCTGTTTCCTGGAGATTGGGGTCCACTGCGAGGAAAGAATGTGAGAATCGTTTCGGTAGAAAACACCGACGAGACTGGGAAAGATCCAAGTCCCCAGCTCCGGCTGGAGTTCGCTAAGTCGGTGCTGGATCAGAGCTACACGGAAATCGCGCAGAAGTTTCA
This sequence comes from uncultured Acidobacteriaceae bacterium, assembly GCA_963771965.1. Taxonomy (GTDB): domain Bacteria; phylum Acidobacteriota; class Terriglobia; order Terriglobales; family Acidobacteriaceae; genus Sulfotelmatobacter. The sequence goes on along the minus strand of CAVYVM010000008.1, from coordinate 329,469 downwards.
GGATCTAGCGGGAGTTGTGCTAATCTTTGACTCCGCTGACGGCGGAATGATTGCAGCAACGGTTCCCACATTGAAACAATGGAAGGCGGGTTCACTGTCGGACGCCGCGCTGTGGCACCAATGCTTCTTTGACCCGCCGGAAACCTTCACCGGTTCTGGGGTTTCGGCGAGCCAGTAATTCGCACGCTAGTGAGAATTCGCAGACTTCTTGTACGCAGTTCTAGTTCGATTGCAGAATCCTTCGGGACTTTTAACTTGACTTTCGAAAGCCATCGGAGTACCTATGCAATCCTTGGGCTTATGTGACCGCTCGTCTAGGGAGTGCAATCATAAGCGGTAGGACAACCACACCACTAATCTTCCAATGAGCGCGCTTACACAACCACTTGTTCTACTTCGAAGGCAGGCCACTTCTGTCCTGCGCGACTACGCCGAACTGATGAAAGCCCGCGTCACCACTCTGATTGTGATGACCGCATGGTGTGGTTATTTTTTCGGGTCGCAGAAAGCGGGGGTCTCATCGCTGAACTGGGGCTTGCTGCACGCGTTGCTGGGAATCGGGCTGGTTTCCAGCGGGACCGCCGCGCTGAACGAAGTGATGGAACATGAAGTGGACGCGAACATGCGTCGGACAGCGATGCGTCCACTGCCGGCTGGCCGCATGAGCCTTCTGCATGCCGCAATTGTTGGTTTGGTGGCTACCTTGGGCGGATCGATTTATCTGGCGTATTTCACGAATCCGCTGACCGGATTGCTAACTTTCTTGACTTCTGCCGTCTATCTCGCTGCATACACACCGTTGAAGCGGGTCTCACCGATTTGCACATTCGTGGGCGCTTTCCCTGGAGCAATGCCCGGAGTTTTGGGTTGGACGGCGGCGCGCGGACAGTTGGAATGGGGCACGCTAATTTTGTTTGCCATTCTTTTCGTCTGGCAATTTCCGCATTTCTTCTCGATCGCATGGTTGTACCGCGAAGATTACGCGCAGGGCGGAATTCGCATGCTGCCGGTGGTGGAAGAGGATGGACGATCCACGGCTCGGCGCATTCTAATTTATTCTTTGATTTTGATTCCGCTGAGCACTTTGCCCAGCCTCTTCGGAATGGCGGGAAAGATTTATCTGGTTGGAGCGGTGATCCTAGGCATCGCCCTTTTCTATTTTGGCGCCCGTCTAGCGCTGCTCAAGCTGCCTCTTAACAATCCGCGGTCGAAAATGCTGGCCCGCCATGTTTTGCAGGCTACCGTGATTTATCTTCCGCTGCTGTTCGCGCTGATGATGGGAAACGCCTCGCGTCCTTGAGATCCTGCTTAGAGTCGGCAGTTTCTCCGCTCAACGAGTTGAACAAAGAAAGTAAAACCTCTCTACTGAATTGAGCTGCCCACCATCGAGAACACGTTGCCCGCGTTCGACCCGATCAGCCGGATCGTGCCCACCACGATAACGAGAACCACGGCTAGCATCACGGAATATTCGGCGACGTCTTGCCCTTCCTCGTTCGACCAGAGTTTGTTTAGCAAGCTTTTCATAATTTGGCCTCGACTTAAGCTCCTGAAACTGCCGACGCTTTAGTGACCGCGTCCTTGCCGGAACAAGCTAGACTCAGCCCCCAAGGTTCTTTCTCCTGCGCAACCGCCTGCAGGCCGACCTGGTATTCCTGAGTCCCTGCCAACAACCTGGTCCATACAACCGTGAATTCTTTCTTGCGCTGGTGATAGAAAATCGTCAACGTTTCCAGAACTTTAACGTCCAAGCGAATCGCCCCAAGGCGCGCCCCGGTTGGTGTAAGGTCGAGAGTGTGTGCTAGCACTTCAAACGACGCACCCGAAGCGTCTGTCCCCCGCACTCTCACGGGCAGTACAGCCTGAAAGCGGTCTTTCGTGCGCCGATTCTTCTTGTCTCTAATTGATCGCATTTTCGGTCTTGAAACAGTGTGCAGGAAACTTAGTGAGTCGAAAATGGCCCCGACGGGCGAGACACAGGCACCGACGAGGGGGGCACGGAGGTAACTTACCCGCTTCTCATGGGAGAATAGCCCATGCCAAATCACACGCCCGCGCCGATTCCGGACTTCCTTTACGGAACGGCCTGGAAGGAGGAGCGCACCCCTCTTCTGGTCGAACTAGCGCTGCGGATGGGGTTTCGTGGCATCGATACAGCCAATCAGCGGCGGCATTACTTCGAGGCTGGCGTGGGCCAGGAATTGGCGGCCGCCTACGCAGCGGGACAATCCCGGGCGGATCTCTTCCTGCAGACGAAATTTACCTATCGGCCCGGCCAGGACCATCGCCTGCCCTACGATCCCGCGGCCAGTCTTCCGGTGCAGGTCGCACAGTCGATGGCCAGTTCCTTGGAACATCTCGGAACCGACTACGTCGACAGCTATGTGCTGCACGGACCAGCGTCTGGCCACGGCTGGAGCCGAGCTGATGCCGAGGTCTGGGAGGCGATGATCCAGGAGCGCGATGCCGGTCGCACCCGATTGCTTGGGGTAAGCAACATTGCTTTATCGCATCTTGAGCAGATGGCGGAAAGCCATACCGAACTTCCCGCCTTCGTGCAAAACCGATGCTTTGCTCGGCTGGGGTGGGATCGCGAAGTGCGATTATTCTGTAACGAGAGGAAAATCACTTATCAGGGCTTTTCGCTTCTCACGGCAAATCCCGAAGTGCTGCAGCATCCGCTGGTTGCAGGCTTGGCCGTACGCTCCAACGCTACACCAGCGCAGGTTATTTTCAGCTTTGCCCGATCCATTGCCATACTGCCGTTGACCGGCACTTCCAACGCCGATCACATGAAGCAGGATCTGGCGGGCGTCAACATCGTTCTTCCGCCTGATGTTGTGCGCGCGATAGAGTCTCTGGTGGGCTAAGGAGAGTCCAGCTAAAGCGCGGCCACGCGCCGCTGTACCAACAGGAAGTACAGACCCAGGGCGATCAGCAGCGCTCCATTGACCGTCAGAACTACCGGCGCGGTAAACAAGGGAACCAGCCATCCTGACAACAAATTCCCCATGGGCATGCCACCGCGAAAAGCAAAGTTGTAGACGCTCATCACGCGTCCGCGCATTTCGTTCGTCGTCATCAGCTGCACTAACGAATTGACGGTTGCAAAAACCGCCATCATCGCTGCGCCCACGAGCACCAGCATGATTCCGCTGAACGGCACCGCTTTTGACAGCGCAAAACCGAGAATCCCCGCGCCCAGGCAGATCAGCGCACCGAGGGCAACCAGCCCTTTTCGCTTTATGTTGCCTGCAGTCGCAATGGTAAGTGAACCGAAGATCGAACCGAGCCCCATGAGCGCGAGCAAGTTGCCATAAGTTTCCGGGCCGCGATGAAAGATGTCCTTCACGAAGACAGGAATATAGGTGCGCATAGGCATGCCTAATGCCGTCATGCAAAAGGCCAGGATAATCAATGCCTCCATCGAGGTTTGCTTGCGGGCGAACACAATGCCCTGCTTCAGGCTGGTAAACATCGTCTCTGTGGTCTTCAATGGGAGAAAGCGCGTGCTGATGATCGATAACGACACAATCGGCGCGAGGAATGAAAGCGCGTTCAGCCCGAAGCACCACTTCTCACCCAGCTTGGCTAACGCCTGCCCTGCCAATGCCGGTCCAACCATCACCGCAATATTGAACTGAATCGAATTCAGCGCGATGGCATTCGGCATGTCTTCTTTCTCGACCAGCGTAGGAATCAGCGCCTGATAGGCCGGTCCGCCGAACGCCTGCGCGAAGCCTGAAATGAAAGACAAACACAAGATGTGCCACACATGCACCCAGCCCGTTGCCACGAGAATGGTGAGCAGCCCCGCCGACGCCATCTGCACCCATTGGGAGCCGAGCAGAATAAGTCTGCGCTCCACGCGGTCCGCGACCACGCCGCCGATCAAGGAGAACAGAAAGATGGGAATGCCGCCAAGAAATTGATCGAGCGCCAAGAGAAAGGCCGAATGGCTGAGGCGATAAATCAGCCAGCCCTGGGCAACAATCTGCATCCAGGTGCCGATGCTGGACGTGCATGCGCCAAACCACATCAGGCGGAAGTCACGATACTGGAACGCTTTGAAGACCCGGCCGAACAGTTTGACGTCTCCCCGAGGCTCAGGAGGAGCCTACTATGAGACTGTACCAGAGGGCGTTGGGTTAGCTGTGGGTTACGGGAGGGCGCGAAGAAGCTGCGCGAGCGATCTACGTTTCTCATTCGTTAGCCGCGAGAATCCCTAGCTTAAGAATTATCTTAGGAATCCGAAGCAGGCGAACATCCGTGGCATACTCGTGGTTCGCAAATTTCAGGAGGCTCATGAGGCGTTCAATCCTCGCAGTGCTCGTCATCGGTTCATTTCTACATTCAGCGATTGCAGATTCCCCCGAGACAAAAGAGGGCGACGCTCTCGACGGATTTTCAACGCAGCACGCCCGCACCGAGCGCGACTGGGAGAAGAAATTCCGCGTCCTGCCCGATGGTCAGAAGCAACGCGACTACATGCAATTGCTGAGCGCCCGGCCGCATCACGTGGGCTCGGCTTACGACAAACAGAATGCCGAATGGATTCTTTCGAAATTCAAAGAATGGGGACTGGACGCTCGCATCGAAACGTTCAAAGTTTTATTCCCCACGCCGAAGCGCCGCCTGCTGGAGCTGTTGGCGCCAACCCACTATTTTGCCAAGCTTCAGGAGCCGAAATTGGCTGAAGATCCGACATCGGGTCAGCAAGATGAGCAGCTCCCTACTTACAACGCCTACTCTCGCGATGGTGACGTCACCGCACCGCTGGTGTATGTGAACTACGGTTTGGTCGAGGATTACGAGCGTCTCCAGCGTCTCGGCGTTTCGGTGGAAGGAGCCATCGTGATCGCGCGCTATGGCAACTCGTGGCGCGGAATCAAGCCGAAAATTGCGGCTGAACACGGCGCCATCGGCTGCGTTATCTACTCCGATCCAAAAGACGACGGCTACTTCGGCGGCGACGTTTTTCCCAAGGGGCCGATGCGTCCAGAGCAAGGCGTACAGCGCGGCAGCGTATTGGATTTTGCTTCGTCCTACCCCGGCGATCCGCTCACACCCGATCGTGGCGACCCCAACGCGCCGCACATGACTGCGAGCAACGCTCCCAGCATCACCAAAATTCCAACCCTGCCCATTTCTTACGGAGATGCCCAACCTCTGCTCGCCGCTCTCACCGGTCCGCTTGCTCCCGAAGAATGGCGCGGTGCATTGCCAATCACTTACCACGTTGGTCCCGGCGCGGCGAAGGTGCATCTCGTGGTCGAAAGCAATTGGGATTTGAAAGATGTGAACGACGTGATTGCCCGCATTCCTGGCACGGCGGAGGCCGATCAGTGGATCGTGCGCGGCAACCATCACGATGGCTGGGTCAATGGTGCTGAAGATCCCATCTCTGGCCAGGTCACGTTGCTTGAAGAGGCCCGTGCCTTCGGTGAATTGCTGAAGCAGGGCTGGAAGCCCCGCCGCACCATCATTTACTGCGCCTGGGATGGCGAAGAACCGATGCTGCTCGGTTCAACCGCATGGGCTGAAACTCACGGACGCGAGTTGCAGGAACACGCCGCTGTCTACATCAACTCCGATGGCAACGATCGTGGCTACTTCGCGATGGAAGGTTCGCACTCGCTGGAACATTTCATGAACGGAGTGGCGCGAGACATCGAAGACCCGGAGACCAAGCTCAATGTTTTGGAACGCGACCGCTTGAAGAACATCAACCGTGCGAAGTCTGATGAAGAGAGAAAAGAATTTCGGCAGAGACCCGACCTGCGCATGGAAGCTCTTGGCTCCGGCACCGATTACACCGCCTTTGTCGATCACCTCGGTATCGCAACCCTAAACCTTGCCTTTGAAGGCGAGGACGATGGCGGAATCTACCATTCCATTTACGACGATTTCTATTGGTACACGCATTTCTCCGATACAAACTTTGCCTACGGTGTGGCTCTCTCGCAAACCATCGGCACTGCCGTCATGCGGATGGCCGACGCCGATATTCTTCCTTTCGAGTTCACCGATTTTGCCGACACCATGGAGAAGTACAACAAGGACCTGCAGAAACTTTTGCAGAGCAAGCAGGACGAGGCTCGTGAACGGGAACAGGAATTAAAAGAAGGCGCATATCGCGCGGCGATCGATCCGCGCAAGCCAACCGTCGCGCCACCGCCGGAAGACATTCCTCCGCACCTGAATTTCGCGCCGTTGGAAAATGCGCTCGACATACTGAGCAAGAGTGCCGAGCACTACAAATCCGCATTCAACAAAGCTGAAGCTTCCGGATTCCAAAGCAACGACAAGCAGTTAATGGCTCTGAACCAGAAATTGCTGCAAAGCGAACGCCGCCTCACCGATCCAGTCGGCCTTCCACGCCGACCCTGGTACAAACACATGATCTACGCTCCGGGCGTTTATAGCGGCTACGCGCCTAAAACTATGCCTGGCATTCGTGAAGCCATCGAACAACGACGCTGGCAGGAGGCGGACACCGAGATTGCTCACGTCGCAAAGGTGCTCGAAGGCGAAGCGACTCTAATCGAGTCGGCTGCGGCCGACTTAGATGCCTTCTCTAAGTAGCGCGAGGAGTTAAGGCTGTCGCGGCGGTAGTGGCTCATTTTGAAATCCTGAGTGCGCATCCTCCTATTGGCGTCATCCTGACCGCAGCCACTTTCAGGCGGAGCGAAGATCCTGCCCTGAGCGAAGTCGAAGGGATCTCCCGCTTGACCGGTCCGGCGCGTACGCCAAATTGCACCACACTGAAATTCAAAACCTTAGGAAATTCAAAACCTTGGTCTTGTCCTAAACTTGCGTTGAATCACTTTTCGTTTTGAATTCGCGTTTCGCCCGCCGTCGAAGCTGGCATTACCGATCACATATGGACTTTGAATGAATTGTTGGGGAATGCTTGAGGAGAGCCTTTAGGAACGCATCAGATGTTGAGTCTCAGGAGTCTTGCATTCATCCTGGCGTCAGCGAGACGGCGCGCACGCGCCTTATCCTCCGCTGCTCTCCATTCTGCCGAGAAAGCGATGTTTAGCGGGAGGAAGAGGAAGAAGAGGAAAATGGCCACAAAAAGGGGAAGAAATATGGCTACAAATGTGGCGGCGTCCATGTCACTCTCCTACAAACAGTCTACACCAGTCCAAAATACAATCAACGCAAGTTTAGGACACTACCAAAACCTTAGGAAATTCAAAACCTTAGGAACCCCAACCTAGATGGCTTCTCGAGGAAAACATCGGACCGTGAAGCATACAAAAGAACACCAGAAAGAAAAACAGTGGTGGCTCAGCTTGGCTTACGCGCTGGGCCGGTTGCGCCGTGTCGGCCCGTTTTGCTAGAAGCCAGTAGCCAGTAGCTGTTTTGCGGGGCTTCGGGATGACGCCGACGGGGAGAAGTGTACGCTGCTTTTTCAAACTGGCCCACTACCGCCTCGACGCGTGACTACTGAAGGTCTCAGTGTAAAATCGATAATGGATTGATGGGTCTGATTCTCTATTTCGCGCTGGGCGCGGCCGTGGTTGGAACTCTTTCCTCCGCGGTTTTTCTTGGCCTCGTCGTCGTGGCAGTCATTCGGTTTCACGCGGATGCGCGCAAGCAGCTTGCCTCCATCCCCGATAATGCTCATTTGCCGCCTGTCTCGGTTCTAAAGCCGTTACACGGCCTTGAAGCACAGCTCAAAGAAAATATCGAAAGCTTCTTCCGGCAGGATTATCCCGACTACGAAATTCTATTTGCCGCAGATACTGCGGATGACGCCGCATTGGACGTTGCGCGGGAGGTGTGTGCACGCTACCCGGACATCCGCAGCCGCATTCTCGTCACCGGCACACCGTGGCCGAACCCGGTGGTGTATTCGTTTCATAGCATGGCTGAAGTCGCGGCCCACGAGATTCTGGTCACCACCGACAGTGATGTCGAAGTCACTCCGAACTATCTTCACGAAATTGTTGCGCCCTTCCTCGACCCGCACGTTGGAATGGTCACCTGCGTCTATCGTGGCAAGAATGCGGCGGGACTCTTCTCTGGGCTGACCGCGATCGGCATGTCGGTTGAGATGACGGCAGGAGTGCTTGTGGCAAATCTGCTGGAAGGAATGAAGTTTGGCTTGGGGCCTACGACCGTGGTCCGCAAAGATTCGCTGGCGAGCATCGGAGGTTACACTGCGCTGCAGGACTACATCGCGTACGACTTTGCCATTGGTAATTTGATCGCGAAAGCCGGCTACAAAGTCGTACTCTCGTGTCATGCGATAGACCACGTCGTAAATCAGAAATCCTTCCGGCATATGTGGCAAAACCAGTTGCGCTGGGCGCAGACCACGCGCTACTCGCGCCCCAAAGGCCACTTCGGCAGCGGACTGATTTTCGCCATGCCCTACGGTCTGCTCGGATTTCTCGCGGCTGCACTGCTTGGGCACTGGACAATCGCCATCGCATTCCTGGCAGTTGCCGTGTTGAATCGAGTGATTGAAGCATGGCTCGTGGGCTGGACTGTGGTCCGTGATCCGAACGTACGACGCGCGCCATGGCTCTATCCGCTGCGTGACTTGCTCGGTTTCACCGTCTGGTTCGCCAGCTATTTGAAGCTTCGCTATGTCTGGCGCGATAGCCGCTTTGAACTGAAAGGAACGCGCATCGCGTTGCGCCAGACATCTTCGGATAGTCGATAAAATTCTCTTGTGGGGCTCGTGATCCGAGAGCCGCTAACACTTGACTTTTCCTTGGAGGCTTTGTTGCGAGTTTTCGTAACCGGTGCGGCTGGATTTATCGGCAGCAATATGGTGGACCGGCTTCTAGCCGCGGGGCATCGCGTCGTCGGGTTCGACAACCTGTCGACCGGGCAGCGACGGTTTCTGGGAAACGCATTAGCGCACCCTCAATTTACTTTTTGTGAAGCCGATCTGCTCGACCGACACAGTCTCACGGAGGCAATGAACGGTACAGAACTTGTCATTCACTTCGCGGCCAATGCTGACGTGCGTTTCGGCACTGAACATCCGCGCAAGGATCTGGATCAGAACACAATCGCAACCTGGAACGTACTGGAGGCGATGCGAGAAACTGATTGTAAACGTATGGTGTTCTCTTCCACGGGTTCAATCTACGGAGAGCCGGACATCTTCCCGACGCCAGAGACGTGCCCCTTCCCCGTTCAAACTTCGCTGTACGGCGCCTCCAAACTCGCTGCGGAAGCCTTGATTCAAGCCTATTGCGAAGGCTTCGGACTGCAGGCCTACATTTTTCGCTTCGTATCGATTCTCGGTGAGCGCTATACCCACGGGCATGTGTTCGACTTCTATCAACAACTGGCCGAGCATCCCGAGCATCTCCATGTGCTCGGCAACGGCCACCAGAGAAAATCGTATTTATATGTGCAGGATTGCATCGATGCGATCCTGACGGCGATCGAGAAGGCCGATGCAAGAGTAAACATTTTCAACCTGGGGACTGACGAATACTGTGAAGTCAACGATTCCATTGGTTGGATCTGCGAGTATCTAGGGCTGCATCCGAAGCTGACATACTCCGGCGGGGAGCGCGGCTGGGTCGGCGACAGCCCTTTTATTCTGCTCGACTGTTCGCGAATTCGCTCCCTGGGATGGCGGCCGCGGCTCACGATCAAGCAGGCGGTTCTGGCTACCATCAAGTTCGTCAGCGCTGATGCAGCCGCCGTGAAGTCGGAGATTTAAATACGCTATACTGATGCGCTTTATGCGCGCCTGCCCCAAGGAAACTCTCTTTTGATTATTACTCGAAGCCCGTTGCGAATTTCGTTAGGTGGCGGGGGCACCGACCTTCCTTCGTATTATCGAAACCACGGCGGGTTCGTGCTATCGGCCGCCATCAAGCAATACGTTTACATCACCATCAATGAAGCTTTTCGTCCACGGATCATACTCAAATATTCCAAGCTTGAGGATGTGGAACACTGGGAGGAGATTCAGCATCCAATTTTTCGGGAAGCGATGCGGTTGACCGGTGTGATGGGACCCTATCTCGAGATTGTGAGCCTATCCGATATTCCGGCTGGTACGGGGCTGGGTTCGTCGGGAAGCTTTACAACCGCGTTGTTGCGCGCTCTACATACGATGAAACGGAATTTTGTGCCTCCTCAGGAGTTGGCCGAACAAGCGTGTCACATCGAAATCGACCTGCTGCACGAGCCCGTCGGTAAACAAGATCAGTACATCGCCGCGTTTGGAGGCATCACCTGTTTCGAATTCTTGCCCGACGATAAAGTAGTGGCCGAACCGCTGAAAATTGCACCAGAAGCCCTGGCAAATCTTGAAGACAATCTGCTGCTTTTTTTCACAGGGGCATCGCGATCGGCGGCCGAGGTTCTTCGCGACCAGGATACGCGCACTCGCGAAAATGCCAGCGAGATGCTGGAAAATCTGCATCTTACCAAGCGCCTCGGTCATGAGAGCCGGGATGCGCTCATAGCCGGTGATCTACGCAAGTTTGCCGAAATCATGCACGTTCATTGGGAGCACAAGAAGAAGCGTTCTCCTGGAATGAGCAGCGGCTTCATCGACGAAATGTATGAACTTGCGCGCTCGAATGGAGCGATTGGAGGCAAACTGATCGGCGCGGGAGGAGGAGGATTTCTTTTGCTATACACCGAGGATAAAACTCGTCTCCGCTCTGCGATGAGGAACGCTGAACTGCGCGAAGTGCGGTTGCAGTTCGACTTCGGCGGTACTTCCGTTCTGGCGCATTCGTAGAACTCATGCTCCCTGTGGCCATACTTGCCGGCGGTTTGGCAACTCGCCTCGGTCCGATGACGGCGACCACACCTAAGTCGCTAATCTCCATCGATGGGGAACCATTCGTGGTTCATCAGTTGCGGCTTCTAAAAAACAGCGGCATCCAACATGTCATACTATGCATCGGTCATCTGGGCGAGATGATTGAGAAAGCGATTGGCGATGGCGGCGCGTACGGGATGACCGTGCAATATTCCTACGATGGTGCGACGTTGCTCGGCACGGCTGGAGCAATCCGCGGGGCGCTGTCCAAGTTGGGGAAGAGTTTTTTCGTCATGTACGGCGATTCATATCTACCCTGTGACTATGCCGCGATTGAGCGCGAGTTCCTGAGGTGCGGAAAGCTAGGGCTGATGACAGTATTCCGCAATAACGGTCAATGGGACGCGAGCAACGTCGAGTTCGCAGACGGACGCATTCTGGCTTACAGCAAGAAAAATAAAACTCCTCGCATGCGCTACATCGATTACGGGCTCGGTCTCTTTCGAGCCGAAGCTTTCATTAGAACATCGGCTCCGGACCTCGCGGATGTTTACGCGGGCTTGTTGCAGTCTGATGAATTGGCTGCCATGGAAGTGCATGAGCGTTTCTACGAAATAGGCTCGCCCGCGGGATTGCAAGAGATGTCGCTCCTCTTAAGCCGAAGAGGAGATGACCGACGATGAGCAACCGCGCATCTAATCAGAATAAATTTACCGAAGGCTATCTCGCCGAGGCTGTTCAGATAATTTCTAAGCTTGACGCGGCGAGCATCGAAAAGGCTGCGAGCATTCTCGCCAGCACTCGAGCGGCCGGTGGCCGGCTGTTTATTCTCGGCGTCGGTGGAAGCGCAGCCAATGCGTCGCATGCGGTTAACGACTTCCGCAAGATCGCAGGCATCGAGGCTTATGCGCCTACAGATAATGTGTCCGAGCTAACGGCGCGCGCCAACGACGAAGGCTGGAGTTCGATCTTCGACAGGTGGTTGCGAACCAGCCGGCTCCGGTCGAACGATCTGCTGATGGTCTTCTCGGTTGGCGGCGGAAACATTGAGAAGAATGTCAGCCCAAATCTGGTTGCGGCTCTAAAGTACGCGGAGTCGATCGGAACCAAAATCATCGGCGTGGTCGGCCGCGACGGTGGTTACACGGCTACGGTTGCCGATGCCTGCATTCTGATTCCCACGGTAAATTCTGCGCACATCACACCCCACACCGAAGCTTTCCAGGCAGTGGTTTGGCATTTGCTGGTTTCACACCCCTCAGTAAAAATGCAGTCAACAAAATGGGAATCGATCACGTCGGGCGACAATTGCGGCAAGAACCGAGCTGTGTTTCTCGACCGCGACGGCGTGATTAACCGGGCTTTCGTTCGCAACGGAAAGCCAGTTCCTCCTCCAACGCTCCAGGAATTGGAAATACTTCCCGGCGTTCCCGAGGCGTTGCACACTTTGAAAGAACATGGTTTCAAATTACTGATTGTGACGAACCAGCCAGATGTAGGGCGCGGTACGTTGCCCCGGAATACTCTGGATGAAATGCATCAAGCCTTATCCGCGCGCCTTCCTCTGGACGATATTCTCGTTTGTGGCCATACCGATTCGGACAAATGCGATTGCCGCAAGCCACTACCGGGGATGCTGCTCGAAGCCGCTCGAAAACATAACATCGACTTGACCGCGAGTTTCATGGTCGGTGACCGCTGGCGCGATATCGAAGCTGGGTATAATGCAGGATGTAAGACGATTCTGATCGATTACGGCTATTCGGAGAAATCTCCAGACCGTGACCCGGATTTGCGCGTCGGGTCCCTTCGCGAAGCGGCTGACTGGATTATCCGTTCCACGCCCAAAGGAGCAAGTCCGCATGAAGTCTGTGTCTGACCTGCGCGTTCAAATTTTCGCCGATGGGGCCGACAAGGCCAGCATGCTGGAACTCTACCGCCAGCCGCACATTAAGGGTTTCACCACCAATCCAACATTGATGCGAGCCTCGGGAGTGGCGGACTATCAAGGCTTCGCGCTCGATCTGCTGGGCACAATTCAGGATCGTCCCATTTCGTTCGAAGTGTTCGCCGATGACGAGCAGGAGATGGAAGAGCAAGCTCACCACATCGCGGCCTGGGGCAAAAACGTGTTCGTCAAGGTTCCGGTAATGAATACGAAGGGCGAGGCGACATACGACCTTGTGCGGTGTCTCTCGACCGATGGGATTCAGTTGAACGTAACTGCGCTGCTCACGCTTGAGCAAGTGCGTAAGGTTTGCGCCGCACTGCAGGGCAACGCGTCCGCCTACGTTTCAGTCTTCGCCGGCCGCATCGCCGACACCGGGTGCGATCCCATGCCGTTGATGCGTGAAGCGGTGGCTATGGTCAACGATGCAAACGCGCAGCTCATGTGGGCCAGCCCTCGCGAACTGCTGAATGTTTTCCAGGCGGATGAGATCGGCTGCCACGTCATCACCGCGACCACTGACATTCTGAAAAAGCTTCCTCTCATTGGCAAAGATTTGCACGAATTTTCGCAGGAGACTGTCCAGATGTTTCGCCGCGACGCGGTGAAGTCGGGATATTCTTTGCCCACCGTGAAACACGCCGCCCCCGCGATCTCGCACCGTTAAAAAACTAGGGGCGGTTGGTAAAGATCGTCTTACCTGATGCTTCACTCGCAATATGCAGCGGTCCGGGCAGCAGCGCCTCGACCTTGGCGCGTTCGTGCTGCGGCACAAAAAGAAAAACCCGCTGAGAAGAATTCCACGCCTGTCGCAGTTCTTGATCATCGACAAAAATGTGCGGCGCATCGGGATAAGTCGATCCCCACCACATCGACGTCGTATTTCCATTCACCAGTTCAATCGGCCGACGCAGGTAGAAGAGCAACGACGAGCCAAATGATTGATCGCCATAAATCATCACGCGATCAGTGGGCTTTAGTTCAGGAGCGATTTGCCGCGCCATGATTCGCGATCCCAGATAAGGGTCGAAGCGCACCAGGGCGATGTGCGCAGCTACCAGGAAGACCGCCATGAACCCGGCTGTCGCCCAGGTCGCTGCGAATTGTGCGCCGCGCCGCCGCAGCCAGAACGCATACGCCGGCCCAAGCAACAGAACGATAGCCGCGAGGATTGCTGGAAGACGCAACGCGGCGAACGACTCTCCGGTGAGATCAAGGATGTGACCCATCGAAAGAGTTTCGGCCTGCAGGTCAGGTTTGGCGAGCACAGTGCCGATGTCTGGCACGAAGGGAAGATGGCGCGAGTTCCACAAGCCCGCTACCAGGACAATCGAAAACGCGATGCAGATCACGGCGAGCACGCCGGAACTCCACAGCAGCCAACGTCGCGAACCGGATTCCTCCTCACTTGCGAGTCGTTCCGCAATCAGCAGCAGAATCGGCAAGTAGGCGGGAAACGTGTAGTACTCCTGATTGGTCGAGAACGAAAAGAAGACGAGAGTGACTCCAGCCCAAACCAGGCAGAGTAATACGGTTCGCGATCTGAAATTAAGCGAAGGCTGGGGAGCTAAATTTGCACTGAACTTGCGGCGCGCAATCCATTCCTTGATCGGCTGCCGAAGCGCAAACGGCAAATAGAGACTCCAGGGGAAAAGCCAGACGAGGTGAAGCGTCCAGTAGAGCGAACTGGTTTGCTTGTTGTAGTCCTTCGGAATGCGCTTTCCAAGGAAGCGCATGAAATGTTCGTTTACGAAATAGAACCATAAGAAATGCGGGTTGCGAATGCCTGCGAGAATATGCCAGGGCGCGGCAATCACCAGGAAGAGCAGCGTACCTGTGAATAGATGGAACTCGCGCCAGCGGCGCCACTCCCCACTGATGATTACGTATAGCAACAGCGACAATCCAACCACCACGATGGCGAGCAGGCCTTTGGTGAGAACGGCTAGCGCGACGCACGCGTATCCACCGTACCATTGCCAAATCTTGCCATCTTCGAGTGCGGTCGCGAAAAAATGAAAAGCCGCCGCGATGAAAAAACTAAGAATCGCCTCCGGAATAAGGATCCGCGTGAACAGGTAACATCCTGCAGTCGTGGCGACGAACAACCCGGCATAGATAGCGGCACGGCCACCAAAGGCGCGCCGTCCCCAGCGCATCGCCAGCAGCGTCAAAAACAACATCGACAAAGCGACCGGAAAGTGGGCGGCGAATTCGTTCACGCCAAAGCAGAAATAACTCAGCGCCACCGCCCAGTACATCAGCGGAGCCTTTTCCAGGTAGCGATTGCCGTTCACTTTCAGCGTGACAAAGTCATGCATCACCAGCATTTCGCGCGCAGCCTCGGCGTGGGTTGAGTCGGCGTCGTCTTGCAGTCCCGGAGAGAAAAGCGAACCGAAATAAATAATTATGAATAAAGCGAGCACGCCGGCAACGTAGAGAGGCCGAGCTGAGCTGCTTGCACTTGTCAGGGAACTATTCGACGTCAATCGGACGGAATCCTCGGATCTTCGGATCTCGAATCTGGCATCTCGAATATTGCGCCGTTCAAGAATGCCACATGGCGCTGCCATAGTCACTTCTGGCCGCGGCATGTTGGTAGTGGGTCAGTTTGAAAAAGCAGCGTGCACTTCTACCCGTCGGCGTCATCCCGAAGCCCCGCGTTTTTCTCCAGCGGGCGAGGGATCTCACGCGCAACCGGCCCAGCGCGTAAGCCAAGCTGAGCCACCACCATTTTTTTCTGGTTTCTTTTGTATGCTTGACGGTCCGATGTTTTCGTCTAGAAGCATCTATGTTGGGTTTCCTAAGGTTTTGAATTTCCTAAGGTTTTGAATTTCCTAAGGTTTTGAATTTCCTAAGGTTTTGAATTTCCTAAGGTTTTGAATTTCCTAAGGTTTTGAATTTCGGTGGTGGTGCAATTTGGCGTACGCGCAAGCGGAAGATCCTTCGCTCCGCCTGAAAAGCGGCTACGCTCAGGATGACGCCGACGGGAGAGTGCACGCTGCTTTTTCAAACTTACCCACTACCTGCTTTCCCCCGCTTTAGCATAGCTGTCTCCCGTGGAAAAGGAAACTGATCCACTACCGGCAGGTTCGATGTATCAACGTCGCCATATAATCAAAAATCATGCCTGAACTCGATCATACTGCGATGTTGGCCGTCGCCTTGGAGGAAGCCCGCAAAGGCCTGACTGAGGGCGGCATTCCGATCGGCGCAGCGATTTTTGACGCGATAGGCAAACTCGTTGGCTCGGGTCACAACCGCCGCGTGCAAAACGGCGATCCTTCAATGCATGGTGAGACCGATGCCTTCCGCAATGCCGGGCGCCAGCGTAGCTATCGAAATCTGATCATGGTGACCACGCTCGCACCCTGCTGGTATTGCAGTGGATTAGTGCGTCAGTTTGGTTTCGGCACGCTGGTGGTCGGAGAAAGCCGCAATTTTCAGGGAGGTCTCGACTGGCTGCGTTCCCTTGGCATAAAGGTGGTTGATCTAGATTCTCAAGAATGCGTTTCGTTATTGGCCGAATACATCCGCAGAAATCCTGAGGTTTGGAACGAGGATATCGGGCAGGACTAACGACAGGTCTTTTCGATTCCAAGATCAAGAGAAGAAGAGCGGCGATCTTCAGCTGCTCTTCTTCTCATCTTAGCCATTACTCGAATTAAAAGGTCAGGTTCAACGACATCTGAATCTGACGCGCGCTACCGATAGTTTTATTGGTGATTCCCAGGCCGCTCCCGGTAGTGGGGCAGACATAGATCGAGCCGGAGAATTGAGTATTGCAAGGCGTCAACGTCGCAGGCGTACCAACGACTGGGAAACCATTGAAGTTGATGTTCTGGCTCACGTCATCGATCGGAATATCAAAGCTCGCTGTATTGGTAAGGTTGAACACATCGAAGCTGTACCTCAAAGAAGTGCGCTCGGTGATTTGCGTCATCTTCACCAGCGAAAGGTCTGCGCGCTTCTGCCAGGTTTGCCGGAAAATGTTGCGTTGTCCGTGGTCGATGAAGTTCGTCTCGTAGGGATCGTTGGAAGGAATTGCGCCGCCCAAGGCGCCGGGCGCTAGTAGAGGGATGCCGAAGCAATTGGCGTTAAGCGCATAAGTGTTGGGTTCTCCAGAAATCGCATTGGTACCTGAAGCCCCAGTGACGGCCTGCTGCGGCGTACAGCCGCTGAGAGGAACGATTGGATTGGTAATGCCGTCGTTGACGCCGTAAAAAATGCTGCCTACTGCGCCCGAGTAATCAACCACGCTATAGGGCTGACCGCTTTGAATCACTGTCAGACCAGACAAAGCCCATCCATCGGCGATCCTGCCTTTGACCGAGGTTGCCGAGAAAAACTTCGGCAGTTCGTAAGTGTAGGTGAAATTCATTACGTGCTTGCGGTCGAAGTCGGAGAGGCTGTAACCGGAGCGCAGATTCAGCGGATTGTTGCCGTTGTAAAACAGGCCCATCGCGCTTTGCTCGTCGGTCGAGTGAGAGAAAGTGTAGGAAAATCCCACTCGCAAACCGTGATTCAGCCGCTTTTCTATGTGGGTTTGCAGAGCATTGTAAGCGGAGATGCCAGCAGCGGTGTAGGACTCCGATTCGGCGGAGTAACCGATATAGGGAACGCGGAGATCGACGTTTCCGCCTTCAAAGGTCTCCTGGTAGGGCTGCCCGTTAGGGAGCGGAATCGGCTGGCAGTTCCCAAAGACAGCCGGGTCGCAGGTTGACGGACCTGTGATTGAGTAGCCGTACGTATAGTCCTGCTCATTGGGACTTCCCTTCAACAAGGGGTGGCTCGGCGAGGCTATCAGCGCCTGGTTGAAAGGCAAAGGAACGACTTCATGGCGTCCGAGATTACCCACATATCCAATTTCGATTGCGAGGTCATGACGCGGTTGCCACTGAATATCGAGCGTCTGATTCATCGTGTAGGGTAGCTTGTTGGCGCGATTGTAATCCGCGAAGGAGAACAGGGGAATTCCAGTGGTAATCGCGGCGGCATTCGGAAGCGCCAGGTCCGCAGGATTGCCGCTGGGAAACGGGCCGAGCGCAGGCCCCCAGGGAGCCTCGAAGTTACTGCAGTTCGAGTACCCGTAAGGGCTGCAAGCCGTCGTGTTCACCCACGGCGGAGACTGGTTCACGCCAAAGGGGCCACCTGCGATCACGCCAGAAGCAAAGCCCGGTGAGAGATATGCGAACAACTCGCCGCGATCGTAATACAGACCCCAGCCCGCACGAACCACAACTTTGTCATTAAACTTCCTCGGACTCCAGGCCAGGCCGACGCGAGGCGCGAGGCCCCACTGGCGTCCGGTG
The DNA here is from genome assembly GCA_963771965.1 of uncultured Acidobacteriaceae bacterium. Classification (GTDB taxonomy): domain Bacteria; phylum Acidobacteriota; class Terriglobia; order Terriglobales; family Acidobacteriaceae; genus Sulfotelmatobacter. Next base: position 311,450 of record CAVYVM010000008.1, on the reverse strand, counting down.
AGAGTGGAATCGCTGACGCCTTTCGTCGGGAACAGCGGGTTGTTGCCTGCGATGATCAAGCCGTTCGAGCTGATGTCGTCGGTGGCCGCGTCGTAACTGTACCGCGAGGGATCGAAGTTGTAGATACGCCCGTTTTTTTCCTTCAGTCCTCCGTGATAATCAAAGCGCAGACCGGCGCTCACGCTGAGATTCGAACGGACCTGATACTTGTCTTGTAGATAAAAGCCGGTTTCGTTCGAGCGGTAGTAGCGGTTGGCGTCGCCCTGCAAAAAGCTTGTGGTGATAAATCCGTCGGCCGTATAGGTGATCGGTGTTCCTGTGAGAAAGTCGGCGAAATTGAGAAATCCGATTGTCCCTGTATTCGTGCGATCGTCGCGCGCGTTAAGTTGCGTGTAGGAAAAACTGCCGCCAAAGGTGAATGTATGCTTGCCGCGATTCCAGATAACGTTGCCGGAAGGCATCCAGCGATTTTGGAAAACTCCGGTGAAGGCGGCTTGTGAGGCAGCGGTCATGCCGAGCGTGGCGCCGCCGTTGAACACGAAATTAACATTGCCCGGAGCGTTGTTCCCCATGTCGTCGACAATCGTGATCCCCGGGAATATGGATGATCCAAATGCGTTGATGCCAAGGGATTGCGGAGTAAAGGGCTGACCGATAGAGCTGTAGATTTTCTCGCGAATAAAGCCGAACCTCTCGGTGATGCTGAGGTTCGAACGCAACGATTGCGTATTCGTAATCGAGGCAACCTGGCTGCCAGCGTCGAGGTGTTGGGTAAAACCCTCGAAGGCGGAGAATCCGAAAGGCGCCGTGCTGGGATCGTGCTGGTAGTAATACTTGAATGACAAAGTATCTTTGGGCGTCGCCAGGTAGTCGAAATCGGCAACGGCCTGATCGGAGATGAAATACGCGGGCTGCGTGATGAAAACATTCTCTGGAAAGTTCACCGTCGGAATGAAATTCGGATTCGCGGACGGGAATAGAAACTGGCTGTTCGGCAGCTTGTAATTGAGGAGGTTGAGTGCGACTGGATCCACCTGGCCAACTGTTATGCAATTAAGGCTCGGCGGCGGGTTTGTCACATTACACTGAGGGCTCACGAAGTCCTCGTTGGCAACGCTTACCAGTGCTGCTGGACTTCGATCGTTGCCGAGCCCGAAAGGCACTGCTGTGCGCGAGGTGCCAATCTCGAGGTCCGAAACGTGAATGTGCTGGTAGCTGACAAAACCAAAAAGCTTGTCCTTGATGATCGGACCGCCGATAGCCGCTCCCGCCGTGTAACGGTGCAACTCAGGCACCTTCTCGTTGCTCGGGATATTGCCATCCTGGTTATAGAAGTAGGGCGCGGCATTGATCCAGTTGGTCCCGCGGTGCCCGTAAAGAGTGCCGTGAAACACGTTCGTTCCGGAGGCCGTGCTCATGTCGATGTGAGCGCCGCTGGTCGACCCCTGCTGTGCGTCGTACATCGAAGTGTTGACGCTGAATTCCTGAACGGTTTCTGGTGCGGGAGTCGGCAGCGCCTGGCCAATCGCCAGATATGGCGACGCCGTACTCTGGATCACCTCTGCGGTGGTACTTGACGCGCCAGCAATGCCGGTGTTGTTTACGATGCGGGCCGAAGCTACCTGGCTGGTGCTCTTGCCGTTAAATAAATTGCTGGCGTCGACTCCATTCAACAGAAACGTGTTGCTCGTGTCGCGTTGACCATTTGCCCAAATGGGCTGATTTCCAAGGCCGGCATTGGCGCCGGTTCCATTCGGCAACTCCGCATTCACACCCGGCGAAAGAATAGCCAGGCCTGTGAAACTCCCTGTCGGCAGCGGCACCGCGTCGATCTGGTCTTTTTCCAGGATGTAGCCGTTCGTGGTGTCAACTGCATTCATCATCGGCTCAGCCTGAACTTCAACCACCGTACCGACTTGCCCTACTGGGAGCACCGCATTCACGGTCGCAGTGCGGTCTGCTTGCACTGTGATTGACGGCACCTTCTGCGTTTGAAAGCCATCATGCGTGAAGGTCAGCGTGTAGCTGCCGATCGGCAGGTTCACGAAATCGTAGCTGCCGTTCGCGTTGGTCTTGAGCGTGCGCGTGAGCTTGGTCTGATCGCCCACGATGGTGACGACAGTTTCCGGCAGCACGCCGCCGGTCTTGTCGGTGACCGTTCCAGTGATGCCACCGAGCGTCTGCTGGGCCTGGGCGAACGGTGACAGGGCAAACGGCGTCCACAAAGAGGGCGCGACGAGGAGAGCGATGAGTCCGATTCTCGTTTCCCTAAGCATCAGTTTCCTAAGCATCGGTTTCCCAAGCATCAGTTTCTTAAGGATCAATTTCTTGAGCATCGATTTCTTGGTCATCAATGACCTCGCGCAAGATGTGTAACTATATGGGCGCAGAAGCGCCAGCCGGCACCGAAACCCCAATGTGTTATTCAAAACAATTTGCAGCCGAGATGGTTGGCCCTGCTTTGCCCGCACGCCAAAATGATGGACCGAATCTACGCGAGTTGTGCGCGGAACGAAAGCATTATATCCAGTTAAAATTTCTTTGCCAGAGATTAGATATTTTTATCGGCTGCGGCGAACTTCCCGGCTATTGCGCTAACATGTGCCATGCCACGAAGCTGGATTCGCGCACTCACAATCGCCGGCCTTCTGATCGCCGATGGAGTGAGTTTTCATTTCGCTCGAGGGATGAGCACACAGCCTATGCCGTCCGCTCCTGCGCCTAACACGTTGGCGCTGCACGCGGACCGTTCGTCGCCGTTCGACCTTGAGCTCGGGGGCGAGCTTGCGGGGCTGCCTCCGGACACAACCCGTTACCTAACGCGCGAGGATCTGCTGGCATTGCCCCAAGTGAGCTACACGGTGACGGATGACGCTAACTTTACGGGCCCAACGCAGATTAGCGGAGTCCTACTGGAAGATCTGACTCCACGGCTTAGTGCCGCCCCTGCAACGGATATGGTGGTTGCGATCTGCGGCGATCTGTACCACGCCAACTATTCCAAGGCCTACGAAGCTGAGCATCATCCGCTCTTGGTGCTCCAAATTAACGGCCAACCTCCTTCCATGTGGCCGAAGGATTCCGAGACTCACCGCTACGAGATGGGCCCGTTCCTCATTTCGCATTCCAAGTTCACTCCCAGCTTCAAGATTTTCTCCCACTCCGACGAGGCGCAGATTCCTTGGGGCGTATTGCGACTGGAGTTCCGGCAGGAAAAAGCCGTATTCAATGCGATTGCACCTCCCGGCCCAGACGCCGCCAATGAACTGGTGCAGGACGGCTACCGCATCGCCCAGCAAAATTGCTTTCGCTGCCACAACATGGGTAACGAAGGGGGGACCAAAGCAGGACGCCCTTGGTTGGTCCTATCGGCATGGGCTACCGCTTCGCCGGACTACTTCGCGGCCTACGTACGCAACCCGCAATCGAAGAATCCGCAAGCGCAGATGCGCGGCAATCCTGATTACGACGACAAAACGATAACCGCTCTTGTCGCCTATTTCAAAACGTTTTCTTCTTCCCCGCAGGAGCAGGAGAAAGAGAAACCGTGACGCTGCGCATGGCCAAGATGCTCCTGGTCTTTGCTGTCGCGGTTTTCTATTCCCTCTTGGTTCTTAACAACACCACCGATTACGACTCGAACTATCAGTTCGTCCGTCACGTCCTGATGATGGATTCGACCTTCCCAAACAATCGCGGCATGTGGCGCGCTCTAAATTCGCCGGTGTGGCACACGTCTTTCTATTTGTCGATCATTGCATGGGAAATCGTTACGATGATTCTCTGCTGGTGGGGCGGAGTGAACTTGGCACGCTCGCTCCGCGGAACTTCACAAGCATTCCATCAATCCAAGCCTGTCGCTATCGCCGCGCTAACCTTTGCTCTGCTGATGTGGCTGGTTGCTTTTCTCAGTATCGGCGGCGAGTGGTTTCTGATGTGGCAATCGAAAACCTGGAACGGCCAGGAAGCAGCCTTCCGCATGTTCACTGTTGTTGGCATCGTGTTGCTGCTCGTCGCCCAACCGGAAAGCGAAGGCCAACGTTAGCTTTGAGCAACGGGCGGCTCTTTTCCGCGTGCGTGAAATGCGAACCACAGCAGGCCCGCAATCAAATAAGCGAGATAAATAAAAGGCAGTTTTCCATAAGGCCCCTCGGGCACGGGGTAGAGATTGCCAACCAACGCCAGCAGCATCGCGAGTCCAGCCAGCCAGGGGACGATCCGCGCTCCAGGTCGACAAAGGCCACGGTCGCGCAAGTATCGTGGGAGAGCGACGCAGACCAGCGCATAAGCAACGATGAAGCCGTAAGTCGCAAGCGATCCTAGCCAGCCGTAAACGTCGAGGCCGCTTGCCCCGCGTGCAGCCAGCACCGCGACGGGTAGCACTGCCGCGATGCCGGTGATAATCACGGCACGACTGGGCGTTTGATTGAGCGCGTGGGTGGCGCGCAGCGAGCCGTGCGCGAGTCCGTTGTGCGCCATCAACAGCAACACGCGAGCGGCCGCCGTAATGCACGCGAGAGTTCCGGCGAATAGGCTGACCAACGCCCCAACATCGATTAGCACTCCCAGAGCCGGGCTGCCAGCTGCCCGCGCAAGCACATGCATTGGAGCCTGGCTTGTGCCCAAATCTTCTCCTGCAGTGTGGAAGCCCAGCACCTCAGCATATGCGCAAAGCGTGAAGAAAGCCCCAGCGAGAATCGCGCTTTGAATCACCGCGCGTGGAATTGCCTGCAGCGGATTGCGCGCTTCAGAACCAAGAGTGGTCGCGCTTTCAAACCCAACAAAGCTAAACAGGGCCAGCACCAATCCCAGCCGCAGACCGCTGCCGGTCATGCCGCGCAGATGAAGTTGGTCCCAGTCCCAATGCCAGCCGTGGCGCAGCAGCAATAAAACGACGACGATTAAAATTACCGTCACCGAGGCAGCTTCGATCCAAAGCATAAGACGAGCCGAAATTTTTACATCGCGATAGGCAATCCATATCGATATGCCCGTAACCAACAAGGATAGGAACAGTGCCGAGTAGACCTCGCCCGGGGCGCGATGCAGCAACAGGTTCGCGTAATGGTAGAAACCGCCAATCACACTCGATCCCGTTGCCACGTACGCCAGCAATAAACTCCACGCAACCGTTGCACCCAGCCACGGAGGCAGGGTCATCGAAGCATAGGTATAGAGCGAACCAGGCGAGGCGGAAATGCGAGCATAGCGGCCGATGCACAGCGCCACCAGCAACGCCGCGACAGTCGCGAGCACATAGGCGAGCCATGTGCCATTGCCCGCAAGGGCACACACGAGAGGGATTGTTGCCGCAGGCGTAGTAGTTGGGGCCATCGTGGAGACAGATTGCGCAAGCGTCTCCATGGGAGAAAGAATCTCGCGGCGCAAACCGTAGTCCGTTTTCTGTGAATGCTCCAGTGCGATTTGCGTCATGCCCCAGGGTCCCTTCCGCAACTTGAGTTGGGGGATTGTACAACACTGTCACACGCAAGCCGGGACGTGGAGGAGATTGCAAAAAAAGGTAGTGGGGCAGTTTTGAAAGCAGCGTGCACTTCTCCCGTCGGCGTCATCCCGAAGCCCCCGCAAAACAGCTACTGGCTACTGGCTTCTAGCAAAACGGCCGGCACGGCGCAACCGGCCCAGCGCGTAAGCCAAGCTGAGCCACCACTGTTTTTCTTTCTGGTTTCTTTTTGTATGCTTCACGGTCCGATGTTTTCGTCTAGAAGCATCTATGTTGGGTTTCCTAGGGTTTTGAATTACCTAGGGTTTTGAATTTCGGTGGTGGTGCAATATGGCCCCAAGAGGCGGTGTATCATCGTGCAACGCCCGCCAGTGCGTTGAACGCTGCCTTAAGGAGGAACATCCGCTCCATGAAACTGGATAAACAACGATTGCAGAGCCTTCCCAAAGTACTCTTACACGAGCACCTGGATGGTGTGCTGCGGCCGCAAAGTATCATCGAGTTGGCAAGAGATGCAAAGTACACGGAGCTTCCGACAGCCGATCCCGATGCATTGGCACAGTGGTTCCATCGCGGAGCGAACCAGGGAAGTCTGGCTAAGTACCTCGAAGGTTTTGCGCATACGATCGCCGTGATGCAGACCGAAGAAGCTCTGGAGCGTGTTGCGTATGAGCAGGCCGCGGATTTAAGCAAAGACGGAGTGGTTTACTTTGAAACCCGGTTTGCGCCGGTCTTCCACACGCAAAAAGGATTGACCCACCAGCAGATCGTCGGCGCAGTGTTAAAGGGCTTGGAACGCGGCCGCAAGGATTTTGGAATCACTTCCGGCTTGATCATCTGCGCGATGCGCAACCGGCATGAATCGCTTGAAATGGCGGAGCTGGCGGTGGATTTCCGGTCGCGCGGCGTTGTGGGCTTCGATCTTGCCGGAGAAGAAGGCGGTTACCCGGCCAAGAAACATGTGGACGCTTTTCACTATATTCAGCGGGAAAACTTCAATATCACGATTCATGCCGGGGAAGGCTACGGGAAGGAATCGATCTGGCAGGCGATTCAGTACTGCGGCGCACATCGCATTGGACACGGAACGCGGCTGATCGACGACATCGCAGTCGTCGGCGGCAAGGCCGTAAAACTCGGCAACCTTGCCCAGTATGTGCTCGACAAAAGGATCCCGCTGGAAATATGCCTCATCAGCAACGTGCATACCGGCGCCACGCCGAGCCTTGCCGAACATCCTTTCAAAATTCTCTATCAGGAAAAATTCCGGGTCACGCTGAACACCGATAATCGATTGATGAGTTACACCTCGATGACGCAGGAGTTTGAAGCTGCGGCTGACACGTTTGGTTTGTCGATGGATGATTTCGAGAAGATCACGATCAATGCGATGAAGAGCGCTTTCTTGCCTTACAGTCAGCGCATCGATTTCATCTACTCCGTCATCAAGCCGGGTTACGCCAAGGCCCGTAAGTCGAGCGGAGCACCCGATTAGTCGAGAATCACGCCGCCAGTGTTGCCAGGGTTTCCGCAAGCACCAACGTACCGTTCACTATGTCGCCCGGAGAGGCGTACTCGTCGGGCCGATGACTGTATCCGTTTCGACACGGAATAAAGAGCATCGCCACGGGAGCGATGCGCCCCATAAACAGCGAGTCGTGATAAGCGCGGCTCACCATCGGAGTAAATTTAAGCCCGTGTTTCGTGCATGACCGTGAAAGCGCATCGATTACAAACGGCGCGCAATCGCCGGGAGCGTCGGCATTGAGCACCCCGGTTTCAATCGACACGCTTCGTTTCGCCGATATCGTTTTACAAGCGAGATCCAATGCGTGCATCACCGCGTCGCGCCGTTGAAGGTCGGTATCACGAATATCAGTGCTAAGACGAACCTGGCTGGGAATACTATTTACCGCGCCGGGAAAGACTTCGCAGATGCCGACCGTCGCGACTGTATCGATTGCTCCGCTGGAAAGCGCCGCGTTCTCGATCACCAGAATCAGCTCCGCGGCTGCGCAAAGCGCATCGCGGCGATCGGGCATCAGGACTCCGCCCGCGTGTCCACCGGCACCCTCAATCGAAATGCGCAAGCTCGCAGGAGCTGCGATCTTCGTCACAATCCCAAGAGGAATGCCTTCGCGTTCCAGCAGCGGGCCTTGCTCAATATGCAGTTCGACGAACGCTTTGTAATAGCCGCTCAACAATTTCACCTCTTCGAGTTTGCCTTTGAAGCCTGCACTCGCGCGAACCTCCTCCACTGACACACCGTCGCGGTCGATTAGTTTTCTGGCTGCATCCGGCGACAGCGTCCCGGAAAGTAACCGGCTTCCCAGACATCCGATACCAAAACGCGTCGGTTCTTCCGCAGTAAATACCAGTAGTTCGATCGAGCTTCTCGGACGAAAACCGCCGCGCTGCAGAGCTCGAATTGCCTCCAGGCCCCCTAGCACTCCGACCACGCCGTCATATTTGCCTGCGTTGGGAATCGCATCAATGTGCGAACCTGTGCCAATCGCCGGCGCGCTCTGATCAGAACCATTCCAACGAGCAAAAGTATTTCCTATGGCGTCATAGCGAACGGTCAGCCCGGCTTCCTCGCAGCGCGCCTTCAGCCACGCGCGCGCTTTGAGGTCGGGTGACGTGAAAACGATACGCGTCACCACCGGAGCTTCTGCTTCAGAAAACGTTGCGAGGGTTTCTATTTCGGAGACCAGCCGCTCACCTTCGATCTGCAAATTCATGGCTGCGAGCCTGTCCAGGGATGACGATGGAAATCTTTGTAGACAAGATATTTCGCGGGAACTTTGCCGATCGCTCCGAACCACTGCGGACACCACGGTCCCATCCAGATGAAGTCGCCAGCCGTAACCGGATACCAGCAGTCGCCAAGCCGGTAGATTCCGCCGCCTTCGAGCATGACGAGTCCGTGCTCCATCACGTGCATTTCGACCATGCTGAGCGCCGCTCCCGGCTGGTAAACCATCGTGTTCACCGCGAAGTCAAAACTCATCTCGTCGGGAAGCAGACACTTCACTTGCAGGGCGGAATCATCCTCAAGCGGGTGAGATGAAACCGCGTTTTCACTGGATATGATCAGATGCGGCGCTGCCGCCGCATCCAGAGCCTGGTACGGCTTCTCGATCACAACCACTCGGCTAGCCTTCCTGCCCAATACACGATGGGGCAGGCCTTGGGGAAGATATGCATAGCCGCGCGTGCCGAGCTTGCTCGCTTTGCCCTTCACTTCCACCTTCACGCTACCTTCGATCACAAAGACGAAGCGCTGCGCCGATGTGCCACCAAGTTCTCCGCCCTCTTCGAACTCGGCGGTGTACTCGGTAAATCGCGCTCCCAGCGCCGGACCGATATGAACGATTGCCGAGCACGCCTTCATCCCGGGCAGGGTGGTGCGCACAAATGTGTCGGCGGTGAGCAGCAGATGATTGCTGCGATGTGAACTGCGTGTCTCGCCAAGATTACGCAAAGCCCATCCTCTCTTGAAGTACGTTCGAAGACGCGAGTTGATCCAGCAACTGCAAGCCGCAATCGATTGCCTTCTCCACATCCTCAACTGCAACCGACTCGGAAGGATCATGGCTTATCCCGCCCGGAGTTCGAAGGAAAATCATGGCCGTGGGGATTTTTTCCGCGATGATCATCGCATCGTGGCCAGCCCCGCTCACCATTCGGTGAGGCAAGCAGCCGATTGCTTTCATCGCTTGCTCGATTTCATTCACTAGAAACGAATCCATTGGCACAGCCCGCTGTTCGAGCAGCACGCCCGATTCGACTGTGAGCCCTCGGCGGTCTGCAACTGACTTTGCTTGATCGACAAGGTCATTCACAGCCTGAATTCGAATTTCGTCCACGGCGTGGCGGACATCGAGGGTTAGTCTTGTCTCGCCCGCAATCACGTTGGTGGCTCCGGGCTTGGCTTCGATTCTTCCCACTGTCGCCACTAAACCCGCCGTGTTGCGAGCTCTGCACTCGACTGCGGTAATCCACTCCGCAGCAGCCGCGAGAGCATCGTGGCGGAGATTCATCGGCGTGGCGCCGGCATGATTGCTGCGGCCGAAGAACGTGAACTCTAGCCGGCTCTGCCCCACAATTGAATCGACAGCTGCGAGCGGCAAACCGAGGTTCTCAAGAACAGGTCCTTGTTCGATATGAAACTCAATGAAACCCAAATATTCCTTCGTCAAACAAACCTGCGGAATCTCTGTGGGATTGAGACCGAAGTTCTCAACAGCCTTTCGTACAGAAATTCCGGACGCATCCTCACTCTCTAGCAGCTCTTCATCGATCCGCCCCACCAGCGCCCGGCTGCCGATGAATGGAACACCAAATCGAACTCCCTCCTCTTCGGAAAATCCGACAACCTCGATTCCGAAGGGAAGCTTTCGCCCGCCCAGAGCCTCCAGCAAGCTAACGGCAAGTACCACACCGAGCATGCCGTCGTAAGCTCCCGCATTCGGCACCGTGTCGAGATGCGATCCCATCATCAGTCTCGGAGCGCCGGATCGAATGCCTGGATAGAACGCTCGCAAATTGCCGGCCGCATCCACGCGGACTGGAACTCCAAGGGGTTTCAGCCAGTGAGCAATCTCGCGATGGCAATCAATCATCGGTGGAGAAAGAAATGTGCGCCGCAAACTACCCTGATCTTCGGAAAAGGTAGCCAGTTTCCGGCACCGCGCCAGCGCTTCTTCGGCGCGCTTTCGGTTCTCGCCGCTCTTCATCGCGCGTCTCTGCATTTCGGAAGTCGTCGCCATGGTTCGACAGGCGCAATTGCTCTCAAACTTCGCGGATGAGTTTCGCCGCTACCCAGCCGACGAGCACGAACGCAACCAATATCTCCCAGGCATAAGTGTTGCCGTAAGTCGCCACGGGGAAGTGATTGCTGATCATGATAAAGACAACGGGAACGGCCATGAAAGTATTGTGTTTGGAACGTAGCTTGGCTTGAGCGCTAAGAGACACGTCGAATGGGTTTCCGGCCGCAGCTGCGGCGATCATTTTGCGCTGCGAGGGAAGAATTCGAAACCACACATTGGCGGTCATAATAGTTCCGAGCATAGCCCCGACATGGATATAAGCGGCGCGACCACTGAGCATGTGCGCCAGTCCCCAAGAAATTGCCGCGATGGCGACCAAACCAAAGCCCGCAAACACGGCTTCAGATTTACCGAGGGGCGATCGCGCGGCCAGATCATAAACGAGCCATCCTCCAGCTAACACTGTCAGGCCAATAGCTATGCCGGTTGTCTGAGTGATGTTCACTACATCTGTGTCGATCAGACCTGAGCTGGAGTAATAGACCAGAAAAAGCAACACCATTCCACTCAGCCACGTCATGAGTGCTTCCCATCGGAACCATCGGACTTGCCCAGGCGGAACTCCGAGAGATTTCTGCTTCGAAACGGCATAGAATCCCCCGCTGTGCACCATCCAAACCTGCGGCGCTACTCCATCTGCCCCAGCTTTCTTTTCCAAACGCTCCAGCCGTCCAAATTGGCCATCGAGCCATGTGAAGTAATAGGTCTGGCCAACCCACATGATGGCGGCAAAAACGTGAAACCAGCGTACGCCCAGGTTGAGCCATTCTCGGATCGAAGAAGTCAACGTGCGAACTCCTTGAGGTGTTTCATGCAACGCTCAGCTTCCCCGGTACGTTGTATAGCCGTTCGGACTTAGCAACAACGGGATGTGGAACCGGCTTTCGCCGTCTTTTACGCAGAATGTAACCTCGACGACCGGATAGAGTGCATCGACCATCTGGCTTGCGAAGTAATCCGCCGTGTCGAAAACCAAACGGTAGGAACCCGGCGCGAGGTTGTCCTCCTCCGGCAGCAACTGATTGCAGCGACCGTCCTGGTCTGTGCGTCCCGATGCCATCAGCCGCCAACTGGAAGCCTCTTGCTTCTCTAGCCGCACTGCGACATCCCGCGCCGGCTTACCCAGAGCGGTATCCAGAACATGCGTCGAGACGCCCTTTATCCCCGGAGCCATTTTTTTAGTCTAAGCTGTGTGATTTGCCGCTGTTGCTCCGCCGCCTCGTGAAGTTCAGTCGCCGCGTCATGCCCTAACCGGCGTTGAAGTATTTCCAAAATTTCCGGAGCAGACTTTCCTGTGGCGCAAACGATGAAAATGCGCCCAAACTTCTCTTCGTAGGCACGATTTCCTTCGGCCAAAGCGATCTTAGCTGCATTGCCGGTCTCCGTGACTTTTTCTTGCTCTTGTCGCGACCATGCGTCGGAGTTGTGTGTTCCACCCTGCCTCTTCGTCTCGCCGATTCGCGGATGGCTATTGAAGGCCTCAATCCAGTCAGCTTCATTCAGATTACGCCACGTGTCGTCGGAGGCCGCCATCAGAGCGGCCTCGTCTTTGAATGGTCTTCGCGCTGCCATCTCATACGCCCATCGCTTTGAGCCGCAACAAGGCAGAATCTGTGCCTCTGCGGTATCACCGGGAGCGTTATTCCAGCGCGCCAGAACACGATTCATGCCTTTCGTGTCAGCCAATAGATTAAGAAATTCTGCGACAAGATTACCCGCGACCGCCGCGCGATATTTTGCCGTCGAACGAATGTCATCGATGGGCTTGATTTCGGCGATTGCGTTATTCCGGGCTAGCCGCACCAGCGACTCGTCGATAATCTTACCGTTCACAATCCGCTCCGTCTCTCTGAGGCGAATCGGAACTGGCGCAACGCTTCCCAGAGCCATGCGAACATCCTCGATCGTCTTGCCGTCCGCCGTTACCGCAACCTTTCCTAGCGCAGCAATACACACTTTGGAAATTGCCTGGGCATTGCGACTTCCGACCTTGCGCGCGTGAAAGAAATATCCCGAGAATCGTCTCGGAAGGCAGACGGTCTGAATCAACTCATCGGGCGCAAGCCTCATTTTTTTGTAACCCGTGTGAAAGCCTGCATAGGGTAACCGGTGCTCTCCTCGAACCGAAACCAGAATCAGTTCCGCATCGTAAGCGAGCAGCGCGGGAAGCGAATCCGCCGCTGGCGACGCGTTTATGATGTTCCCTCCAATGGTTCCGCGATTCTGATTGGCGATTCCGCCCGTCCAACTAGCGCCGCGCGCCAGCATTGAAAATTCTCGCGCAATCACTTCGTGTTCACGAATATCGGTATAGGTCGATCCTGCGCCCAGGCGAATTTCATCCGGCAGAACTTCAATGCTCCGCAGTTCCGGCAGATTCCAAATGCTTACCAATTTTCGTGAAAGCAGCTTGCCGGCCGCATACTGCACCATGATGTCTGTGCCGCCCGCGATCGGAAGCCACTCACCGGGACTGCGCGCTAAAAGTTCCACCACACTCCGCAAGTTTCCGGGTGCCACCAGTTGATAATCCCGCGGATCGGACCTCATTTTGACCTCATGAGGATGATGCAATCTCCGCGCGCCGTGCTGCTCTCGCCACAGCTTCGAAAATCTGAACGTAGCCCGTGCAACGGCACAGATTGCCGGAAAGGCCTTCTCGTATTTCTTCGAGAGTGGGCTCCGGCTTCTTCTCCAGAAGATGACAGGAGGCAAGAATCATTCCGGGCGTGCAAATACCGCACTGCGCTCCCCCGCATTCCAGAAAAGCCTCTTGCAGTGCATGCAGTTGCGCTTCCTGCGCTAACCCTTCAATGGTGACGATGTTCGCGCCCTCGGCCTGCAGCACCGGAACAAGACAACTATTCACCAGCGAGCCATTCATCAACACCGAGCACGATCCGCATTCGCCCTCGCCACATCCTTCTTTCGCGCCTGTCAATCCTAGTTGTCCGCGTAGGACATCAAGCAAACGTTCCATCGAAGACGCGCGAACCACCCGTTGTTCGCCGTTTACAGTGAATGAAATCTCGGACTTAACATGATTCTCCGAAGAATGGATCATCGCGCTTCGCTCGCAATTTCAGATTCAATAGCAGACGGCTGTGCCGTAAGCGCCTCAAAAATGTCCTCTGGCAGCAATGGAATCGAATCGAAAGGAACACGCAATGCATCCTCGATCGCGTTCAGAATCGCCGGCGCCGGCCCATCCATCGGAAGCTCACCAATTCCCTTCGCCCCGAAAGCGCCGTGAACGTTGCCCAGTTCCTCAAAGAACACGCGAATCGGAGGAAGATCGCTGGAAGTTGGCATGATGTAATTTGTCATCTGATTATTCTGCATGCGGCCCTTCTGCCAGATGACCTTTTCGTATAAGGCAAATCCGATACCTTGGGCCACTCCGCCTGCAATTTGCCCGATCGCAAGCACCGGATGAAGCACCTTGCCCACTTCCTGCAGCGCGACAAAATCCTTCACCGATACGCTATAGGTAGTCAGGTCAACCGAGACTTCTGCGATGTAAACCGCCCAGGAATATGCGGCGTAGGCTTCGCCCCGATATTTTTGATCGTCCCAAAAGATGCCCGGCGGCGGCTCATATTGAGCCCACGAACGCAGTTGCCCACGTTCGCCAATGTAGCTTCGGCAGGCTGCGCGGAATTCGTCGGCTGAATAAGAATCACCGATCAATCCCGCCACCTTCAGCGTCTGCTGAATCCCGCGCGCCGCAGATTCAACCAGCTTTCCAACCACCATCACCGTGCGCGACGCAACCGTCGGCCCGCTGTTCGGCACTTGCATCGTATCCGGTTGAGCGATGGTGACGTCTTCGTAGCGCAGCCCTAACGCTTCCGCCGTAATTTGACAGAGAACTGTCTTCGTTCCTTGACCAAACTCCGTACTCGACACCAGCACGCGAATGCCGCCATCGGAACACCCTTCCACGCCAACCACAGAACTCAAATAGCGCTCGCCCGAGCCGGTAAAACCCGCGCCATGCAGAAAGGCTGCGACACCGACTCCTCTTTTCACCCTCCCAGTCCCGGTTCGATTTTCGCTCGCAAACCGTTCTCTCTTCGCGTCATAGTCGGAAAGGGTGAGGGCTCGCTCGAGCAGTTTTTCAAGATCGATCGGTTCACGCACGACTTGTTCGGTAGCCGTCATCTGTCCCGGCTTCAGGAAGTTTCGGCGGCGGATCTCAATCGGCGAAAGCTCCACCACGCGCGCGATCCGGTCCATATGCCGTTCCATGGCAAATAAACTCTGAGGCGCGCCAAAACCGCGAAATGCTCCGTGCGGCGGCGCATTCGTGGCGACTGCTTTGCCGCCGATCCGTACACTCGGCCAATAGTACGGACCGCCGGCATGGATCAAGCCGCGCGATAGAACTACGGAAGACAACGTCGCATACGCCCCGCCATCGATCGTGAACTCAATTTCTCCGCCAAGAATCTTCCCTTCTGCGCTTACCGCCGTGCGATGTCGCGTTCGCGAGGGATGCCGCTTTGTAGTTGCGGCCATGTCTTCCGCGCGGTCATAAACCATCTTCACCGGCCTGCCCGACTTAATCGCCAACAGCGCCGCATGCGCGGCGATCATTGATGGATATTCCTCCTTGCCGCCGAAAGCGCCGCCAGTCTCCATTTGCACGACGCGAACCTTTTCCGCAGGCAGGCTGCACAGCGCCATTAAAGCCTTGTGCACGTAGTAAGGACACTGCAACGAGCCCCACACCGTGATGCCCTCTGCGGCATCGTAGGAGGCAATCATGCCGTTGTTTTCTATGTAAAGCTGTTCCTGCGCTCCGGTCCTGTATTCACCTTCGACAATGTAAGCGGCCTTCGACCAAACCTCATCGATATCGCCCTTATCGATACAATACGTCTTGAAAACATTGTCGGAGCCCCAGACGATTTCTGAACATCTCTCACTTTCTTCAATCGTGAAAACGGCGGGAAAAGATTCACACTCGATCGACACTGCATCAACCGCTTTCCGAAGCGCATAACGATCCCGGTGGGCTAACAAGAGCACCGGTTCCTCGGGATGGTTCACGAATTCGCTCGCCAGGCAAGGTTGATCGTCGCCGATGAGCGCGATGCAGTTCTTCCCCGGAATGTCTTTCGCCGAAACGATCACAAACTCGCCCCAGGCGATTCCGGGGCCGAATTCGATCTGCTCGATTCTGCCTCTGGGAATCTGGCTGCGAACCGTCGCACCGTAGAGCATGTCGGGCAAAACCATATCGTCGACGTAGCGAGCTTGTCCGGTAACTTTTTCCCGGCCTTCCTTGCGCGGGACCGCCGAACCGACGATGCGCTCACCATTCATGTTCCGCTGTTTCCGAGAATGTAGCGATTTCTCTATTGTCGTGCGTAGATGGGATAGTGTAGCCGACAACCCCGCCACTGTCGGCTGAAATTCGCAAGGAGTTGCTGATCAAAAAAATGCATAAGATCAATCAGTCGAATTTGCTGTGGCGAGCCTAAACTCGTGGCCGATCGGTGATCCAAGAAACTTGCCCTCAACAAAAACGGGCTTCCCTCTCAGGTAGGTGGCCTTCACAACCCCACGAAGTTTTTCTCCAATGTATGGAGAGACGGCGTGCCGGTAATACAGACGATCTTCCGATACCACGAATTCGCTGTCTGAATCGAATACGACGAAGTCGGTATCGAAGCCCGGCGCAATTTTGCCTTTGTTCATTTGGCAGCCAGCTAGCTGCGCCGGTTTCTCGGCCATCCATCGCGCAAGATCGAGCAAAGTAAATCCGCGATGGCTGGCTTCGGTCCACATCACCGGCAGCGCCATCGAAAGACTCGCAATCCCGCCCCAGGCGGTTTTGAAGCTACCTTCTTTGAATCGTTTCATTTCTGGCGGGCACGGAGAATGATCCGTGACCACCAGATCGATTACGCCGTCCCTCAAACCTTTCCACAGCGTTTCTCGATTTTCCCGGTTGCGAATTGGCGGCGCGCACTTAAACGCGGTCGCTCCATCCTGTATCTCTTCGGACGTGAGATGGAGGTAATGCGGGCAGGTTTCCACGGTCACGGCCAACCCTTCGGAACGCGCCGCTTTCAACTCGCGCAATGCTTCGCTTGCCGAAAGATGCACGATATGCAGACGAAAACGATATTCGCGGCACAGCGATAAAAGCAGTCGAATCGCAGCCAACTCCGCCTCTTGCGGACGCGACTGAAGATAAGTCGAATAGGATCTCCAATCGGCGTTCTTGAGAGTTTCAGTGGCTGTATCGATCGGCCCCTGAAGTTCCGCATGCACCAGCAGCGGCAAGCTGGTTCGTGCGACCGCAGGCAGTGCCGCTCGAAGTTGCTGCTCCGTGACCATCGTGAAGCCATCGATGCCAGGATGAACGAGAAAGCATTTGAAGCCGAGGACGCCCGCAGCAGCCAGCGCTTCAATGTCGGCTTGGTTGTCCTCGACGACTCCGCCCCAGGCCGCCCAGTCCACGCGGCATCGCCCCTCTGCCGCGGCGCGCTTCGCTTCGAGCGAGGCGACGGTAGTTGTAGCCGGCAGGCAGTTCAGCGGCATGTCCACCAGCAGCGTGTAGCCTCCCGCCGCAGCGGCGCGCGTCGCCGTCTCAAAGCCTTCCCACTCAGCGCGTCCGGGATCGTTGATGTGGACATGCGAATCCACAAGCCCAGGGAGAATCGCGGCCTCGCCAAAATCGCACGCGTCAGCATGGCGAGGAACTTGATCCTGCGGGATAACAGCCTGAATTTTCTCACCGTCTACGAGAATCGCCGCCGGCCAGATTCCATCCGGTGTCACGACACGACGCGACAAGAAAGCCTGTAACTCCAAGTAAGCTTCTCCTTACTAAATCCAACAACTGAAATCGCGGCTGCTGTCCATCCCACGTTTCTTCAGCATGCCATCATGGAAAAGAACATTTTACGAATTCCCGATCCCCAGCTTATACTCCCTTCTCAGCGAAGCGGCAGCGAAAGAGTCCATGTCGACTGAGGTGCTCGCAGGGTCGCGGATTGCAAGCGTGGGCATTTCTTTGCCGGCCACGCGTTAACAGAGCAACCACATGGACAATCCTTTCATGGCCCGCGCGATTGAGCTCGCAGTTGAGAATGTCCGCGCCGCAAGCGGCGGTCCGTTCGGGGCAGTCATCGTAAGGGACGGCGGCATCGTTGCCGAGGGCGCGAACCAGGTGACCTCGATCAATGATCCAACGGCGCACGCCGAGGTCCTTGCCATTCGCGCCGCCTGCGCCAAACTTAAAACCTTCGAACTGCACGATTGCGACATTTACACTTCCTGCGAACCGTGTCCCATGTGCCTCGGTGCAATCTATTGGGCGCGGCTCTCTCGTATCTATTTTGCCAGCGCCGCCGCCGATGCATCCAAAGCCGGCTTTGACGATTCGCTGATCTATCGCGAGGTCGCACAGCCTCATGCGCAGCGTGCGATCCCTATGATTCAAATGATGCATGAAGAATCTCTCGCCGCGTTTCGCGCATGGGAAAAGAAACCCAACAAGATCGCCTACTGAGGGAACTTGATCGATCGTTACTTCAAGCTCGCCGAGAACCAGACGTCCGTGAAACAGGAAATGCTCGGCGGCCTCACCACGTTTGTCACCATGGCTTATATCATCGTGGTGAACCCCCAGATTCTCAAGCAAGCGGGAATGCCGGCTGACGGCGTCGTCTTCGCCACCTGCATCTCAGGCGCGGTCGCCACGCTGGTGATGGGACTCTATGCCAACTATCCCATCGCGCTGGCGCCGGGCATGTCGCTGAATGCCTACTTCACGTACTCGGTTTGCATGGCGATGCACGTTCCGTGGCAAACCGCGTTGGCAGTGGTCTTCTGTTCGGGTTGCCTATTCCTGGTTCTCACCGTGACGCGAGTTCGAGAGCAGATTGTGAACGGCATGCCCGATTGCCTGAAGCATTCGACGGCTGCGGGAATCGGAATGTTCATCGCGTTCGTGGGCTTAAGAAACGCGAAGATAGTGGTCGCAAATCCCGCCACGTTTGTTGGTCTCGGCAGCTTTTCCGACAAGGGAGTGCAGACCGCCTGTTTCGGTCTTTGCCTTACGTTAGTTTTAATGGCGCGAAAGTTTCATGGTGCAATCTTACTTGGGATCATGGGGACCGCTCTCCTCGGACTTTTTCGGGGTATCACGAGCTGGCCTGCGGCATTTTTTTCCATGCCGCACCCATCGTCAACGTTCTTGCAACTCGATTTTCGAGGGCTGAAACATCTTGGCCTGCTCGAAATCGCATTCGCCTTTCTGTTTGTGGATCTCTTCGACAACGTTGGCACCCTCGTTGGAGTTTGCGAGCAGGGCGGCTTCATGCGCGACGGCAAAATTCCACGCGTGGGCCGCGTGTTGCTGGCTGACGCTGTAGGCACCGTGTTCGGAGCACTGACGGGCACATCCACAGTCACAAGCTATATCGAGAGCGCGGCCGGTGTCGCCGCCGGAGCGCGCACAGGTTTGAGCAACATCGCCGTCGCGGCATTGTTCTTGCTGGCAATGTTTTGTTCCCCGCTGGCGACCGCAATCCCGGGTTACGCCACCGCTCCCGCGTTGATTCTCGTGGGCGTACTAATGTCGGAATCCATTGCGCAGATTCAATGGCGCGACTTCAGCGAAGCTGTGCCGGCGTTCATCACGATTCTTGCAACTCCACTTACGTTCAGCATCGCAACCGGCCTTAGTCTCGGGCTCATTGCATATACGGTCGTAAAGATCGCAGCTGGAAAATTTCGCGAAATCAATACCCTCGTCTGGATCCTCACGGCACTCTTCATTCTGCGCTATGTCTATCTCGCCGTGGCGTAGCCTGATCGATTCGGCAGGTGAATCATGTGGAAAATCTTGTTGACGAGAGGCGCTGACCGCCCTAACATGATGGAGTATGACTTCGTTGGACCTCCATCGTCACCACCACCACCATCATGCGATGAGCGTGTCGGCGGAGGGATACGGATAGAAACCTAAAGCACTAAATAGGAAATCCCAGCCCGCTGACGCCAAACGCGCAGCGGGTTTTTTGTTTCTGCTGCTCGCTTGAAACCGGGGACGGCAGAAACAGGAGAGTCTTATGAATATCGATTTCGACAAAATGCAAGGCCTGGCGCCCGCAGTGATCCAGGATGCTACGACGCACGAGTTGCTGATGGTGGGTTTCATGAATCGCGAAGCGCTTGAGACTAGCTTGCGGACGGGATTTGTCACCTTCTATAGCCGTACTCGGCGGAAGTTATGGACGAAAGGCGAGACCTCCGGCAATCGACTCGAGGTAGTCGCGGTATGGACCGATTGCGATCGCGACACGATTTTGCTGCGCGTCCGAGTCCTGGGTGAAGGAAAGGTTTGCCACACAGGATCGCGATCCTGCTTCACTGACGAGCTTCCGCTCGGCGTGGAGTCACAGGTCGCAACGGAGTCAAGCCGATGAAACTTCGCCTCGGCATACCCAAAGGAAGCTTGCAGGAGGCTACGCTCAATCTATTCACCCGCGCGGGTCTGCGCATTTATACCAGCGCGCGCTCCTATTTCGCCGCAACCGACGATCCGGAAATCGAGTGCATGCTGATTCGCGCACAGGAGATGGCGCGCTATGTCGAGCACGGCGCGCTCGATGCCGGCCTAACTGGTCACGATTGGGTGCTCGAAAGCGGGCTCGATGTAATCAGCGTCATCGACTTGATCTATGCGAAGCAGAGCATGGGAAAAGTGAAGTGGGTTCTCGCCGTGCCCGAGGATTCGGAGTTTCAGAAGCCCAAGGATCTTGCGGGGAAGACCGTTGCCACGGAGCTCGTCAGCGTTACAAGGAATTATTTTGCCAGCCGGAACGTGCCGGTACGAGTTGAATTTTCCTGGGGCGCGACGGAAGTGAAACCACCGCTGCTGGCCGATGCAATCGTCGAAGTGACGGAGACCGGAAGCTCACTGCGCGCCAACCGTCTGAGAATCATCGAAACGGTGCTGGAATCGAATACGAAACTTATTACCAACAAGACCGCCTGGGCCGACCGCGCGCGGCGGCGCAAAATCGAAAACTTGTCCGTGATGCTCTGCGGAGCGATTGCCGCGCTGGGTCGCGTCGGCCTGATGCTGAACGTGCGCAAACCGGATTTACCCGCCGTCCTGGGGCTGCTTCCAGCATTGAAGAATCCCACCGTCGCGCCTCTGGCCGATGGCGAATGGGTCGCTGTGAATACAATCATCGAGGAACAGACAGCGTGGTCGCTGATTCCGAAACTCAAACAGGTAAACGCCCAGGGAATCGTCGAGTATCCGCTGAACAAGGTGGTGCTGTAATGCGAATTCTCGATGGAGCTAAGAGAGACCGCTTCGTGCGTGAGTTGGAGCAGCGCGGTTCGAGCGATCTGGCCGAAGTTGAACCGGCTGTGCGCCGCATTGTGAG
This sequence comes from uncultured Acidobacteriaceae bacterium, assembly GCA_963771965.1. Lineage (GTDB taxonomy): Bacteria > Acidobacteriota > Terriglobia > Terriglobales > Acidobacteriaceae > Sulfotelmatobacter. The sequence continues at coordinate 290,733 of CAVYVM010000008.1, read as the reverse complement.
TAATGTCCAACGCAATGGTGATCGCGCTTTACGCAGATACGCGGAACGGTGGGATGGCTTGGGCAAGAAAGACGCTGTGCGTGTGCCGGAGTCCGATTTGCATGATGCCTGGCAAAAAACCCCCGTAGAATTGCGGGATGCGATCACTCAGGCCGCGGCCAACATCCGCCGCTATTGCGAGTGGCAGGAGCCGGAAGAATGGCGTCGCGAAATTCATCCCGGAGTCTGCGTCGGCCAACTCGTCCGACCGTTGGAATCGGTAGGCTGCTATGTTCCGGGAGGGCGATATCCGCTGCCTTCGACGTTGCTCATGACCGTGGTTCCCGCGCAGGTCGCGGGTGTGCCGCAGATTCGTGTGGTGTCACCGCACCCGGCTCAGGCAACTTTGGCCGCCGCCGCATTCCTTGGTGTCAAAGAGTTTTATCGCTTGGGGGGCGCGCACGCGGTCGCCGCGCTTGCCTATGGAACAGAAAGCATTCCACCGGTGAGCAAGATCGTGGGACCGGGCAACCGCTATGTAACGGCTGCCAAAAAGTTGGTTGCGTTCGATTGCGCGATTGAGTTTCTCGCCGGTCCTACCGAAGCGGTATTCATCAGCGAGGAGGGCGATCCGGTGTTCATCGCATGCGATATGGTCGCTCAGGCGGAGCACGATCCCGATGCGCTTTGCATCTTCATCACGACTTCGCGGAAATTGGCGAAATCCGTTCAGGTGGAAGTGCAACGCCGCGCACGAACAAATCCCATCGCCGCCAAATCGCTTTCCCATCGTGGCGCCATTCTGTTGGTTGCTTCCAGCGACGACGCCATCGACACCGCGAACCGCATTGCACCTGAGCATCTCACTCTGCCGGCAGCGCTCGCGCCCGCCGTGAAAAATGCCGGCTCTGTGTTTTTGAACGAGTTCACGCCGCAGTCCGCTGGAGATTACATCTCCGGTCCGAATCATGTGTTGCCCACCGGGGCGATGGCACGCGTGCGAGGTGGGTTGAGTGTGTTGGATTATGTGCGAATCATCTCGTGCCAGGAAGTCTCTGGCAAAGGCATTCGGGCAATCGTGCCAGCGGGAGTCGTTCTGGCCGAAGCCGAAGGCTTGCGCGGACACGCGGAATCGTTGCGAGTGAGGTGCTCCCATGCTTGAGCCCCGTGCTGCCGTGAAAAGCTTGCATGCGTATCGCCCGCCTCTGGCGAGCCGTCAAGGACTGCGTCTCGATTTCAACGAGAGCACCATCGGTTGCTCGCCGCGGGTATTAGCAAGAATGCGTTCACTCGATACCGAGGCTCTGGCACGCTATCCGGAGCGCGAACCAGTCGAGGCCTCCGTCGCTGATTTTCTGGCGCTTGATGCAGCTCAGGTTCTGCTTACCAACGGAGTCGATGAAGCGATTCATCTTCTTTGCTCAGCCTATCTCGACTCCGGGGATGAAGCCATCATCGCCGTGCCCACTTTCGCAATGTATGCGCTTTTTATGCAGGCGGAAGGCGCTCGCGTAATCCAGATTCCTTCCGGCGCAAATTTCGCATTCCCTTTGGAGGGCGTGCTCTCAGCAATCAGTCAGCGCACGCGGCTGATCGTGATAGCGAATCCCAACAATCCGACGGGCACGGTGGTGGAATGCGAAGCGCTGCTTCGGATCGCGCATGCAGCCTGCCATTCTGCGGTGCTGGTGGACGAGGCTTACTTTGAATTTTATGGAAAAACGATATTCGACCACCGCCCCTGGCCGGAGAATCTTTTCGTGGCGCGCACCTTCTCGAAGGCATACGGCCTGGCTGGCCTCCGCATCGGCCTCCTCGCCGGAGACGCGCGGCAAATTTCGATGGTGCGCCGCGTCGCTTCGCCCTACAACGTGAATGCGGTTGCACTGGCCGTGCTGCCGGAGGCGCTTGGCGACCAGGCCTACGTCGAACAATATGTTGCCGAGGTGCGGCGTGGCCGCGCCGAACTTGAGAAGGAACTCACAAATCTTGGCTTGCGCTACTGGCCAAGCCAAGCCAACTTCGTGCTTGTCCATGTCGGTTCGGCTCACGCGGAATTCATTCAGGCTTTTCGCGCCCGTAGCATTCTCGTGCGCGACCGGAACTCCGATCCGGGATGCGAAGGCTGCGTGCGCCTGACAGTGGGGTCAAGCAAGCACACGCAAATTCTTATCGAGGCACTTCGAGATGCGGTTGAGAAACTCGGGTTACGCCGCGAGGTAAGGGCATGAGAAAGGCTCAGCTGCACCGCAAGACTGCCGAAACCGAGATTCGGGTTGCGCTGACCATTGAGGGTCGGGGAAAGTACCAAGTCTCGACTGGAATTCGTTTTCTCGACCACATGCTGGAGCTATTCACCCGGCATGGCGGATTTGATCTCAAACTCGCGGCCCTGGGTGACCTGGACGTGGATCAACATCACACCGTGGAAGACGTTGGGATTGCGCTGGGCGAGGTCTTCGACCGTGCATTGGGAGATCGCCGCGGGATTCTGCGGGCCGGTTACTTTGTCATGCCCATGGATGAAACTCTCGGTTTGTCAGCAGTCGATTTCGGTGGACGCGCGGCTGCGGTGGTCGATACTAAGGTTCGCGCGGCGCATGTCGGCAACCTGCAGGTGGAACTCGTGTGCGACTTTTTCGAAGGCTTCGCTCGCGGTGCGCGAGCCAATGTTCACGCGCGGGTGCTTTACGGCCGCTCCAGCCACCACAAGATTGAAGCGCTGTTCAAGGCCTTTGCGCGGGCCTTGCGGGTTGCTTGCTCCCGCGACCGTCGTCTCGGCCGGATGCTTCCCAGCACCAAGGGGCTCTTATGATCGCCATTGTCGATTACGGCGCGGGCAACCTGAATTCCGTCAGGAAGGCATTTGACCATCTTGGCGTCGAAGTTTCGGTAACCGGTGCGGCCGAGACTATTGCTTCGGCGGACAAAATTGTATTGCCGGGCGTGGGGCATTTTTCTGCTTTGCAAGTTTTAGATCGCACTGATCTGCGGAAGGCCTTGCAGCAAGCCACATCCGCAGGCAAGCCGTTTCTCGGAATCTGCCTGGGAATGCAGTGGCTTTTCGAAGGAAGCGAGGAATGTAACGAGCTCTCGGGAGCTGGCATTTTCTCTGGCAAGTGCCGGCAGTTTCCACCTTCGGTGAAGTCGCCGCATGTGGGCTGGAATTCGTTGACAGTTCAAGATGACTCCAGGTTGCTACGCGGCGTCTCGCCAGATTCATTTGTCTACTTCACGCATTCCTATCACGCGCCGGTACAGGCTGAAACGACGGCGGTCAGCGAATATGGCCTTCCATTCGCCGGCGCTGTTGAGCGCGGAAATATTTTCGGAGTGCAATTCCATCCTGAGAAATCAGGCAATGTCGGACTTTCAATCCTAAATAATTTTTGCGAGTTGTGATTTGCTGACCAAGCGCATCATCGCCTGTCTCGATATGGACGGTGGCCGCGTCGTGAAGGGCGTGAAGTTCAAGAATCTACTCGACGCCGGCGATCCGGCGGAGTGCGCAACTGCCCATGCGCGCGACGGCGCAGACGAAATCGTGCTCCTCGACATCACTGCGACCAGCGGCAATCGAAATACCTTGCTGGACGCGGTCCGCAGCACGGCTCGCTCGTTGTTTGTTCCGTTCACAGTCGGCGGCGGAATTCGCTGCATCGAGGATGCAGCGGCGGTCTTTGACGCGGGGGCTGACAAGATTGCTATCAATTCGGCTGCCGTGAGTGAGCCTGCATTGATCGGTAGGATCGCGGGCCGCTTTGGTTCACAAGCCGTCGTGGTGGCCATCGATGCCCGAAAGTCAGATACGGGCTTTGAGGTGTTTGTCGCCGGGGGGCGCAAGCCCACGGGCCGGGACGCGATTCAATGGGCGCGGGAGGCGGCCGCTTGCGGCGCGGGAGAAATTCTGTTGACCTCGATGGACCGTGACGGAACTCGGTCGGGCTTTGACTGCGAATTGGTGCGTACGGTCGCCGAAGCAGTTTCGATCCCTGTGATTGCCTCCGGGGGAGCCGGCTCGGCGCGTGATTTCATCGAGGTCTTTCGGGAAGGCCGCGCTGATGCGGCTCTAGCTGCGTCCATCTTCCATTTCGGCATCGAGAACATTTCACAACTAAAGCGTGAGTTGCGCGACGCGGGTGTCCTCATGAGGTGGCCGTGCTGATTCCCTCGATCGACCTCATGGGCGGCAAGATTGTGCAGTTGGTGCAGGGCGAGAAGAAAGCGCTGGAGTTCGACAATTTCGATTATTGGATTGATCGCTTCTCGAAATATCCGCTGGTGCAGGTCATCGACTTGGATGCAGCCCGAGGTACTGGCACGAATCGGCTAATCGTAAATCGGATTGTGCAGCGCCTCAAATGCCAGGTGGGTGGTGGGATTCGTACAGTCGACAGCGCGCGCGAGTTTTTAGATGCGGGGGCACGACATGTAATCATCGGCTCCGCGTTGTTGCAGGAAGGAAAAATCAACACGCAATACGCGGCGATGCTGGCCGATGCTGTCGGCGCCAAAGCGCTGACGTTTGCCCTCGATTCCAGGGGCGGCCGGGTCGCGATCAAGGGCTGGCGCGAAGAAACGTCGATTACCGCTTTCGACATGATTCGCGCACTCGAACCATTCTGCGAGACATTCCTCTACACCCATATCGATACCGAAGGACTCATGGGCGGAATTCCTATGGACACGGTGACTGCAATCCGCCGCGCCACTTCTCGGCGATTAATAGTAGCGGGCGGCATAAAAACTCAACGAGAAATCGATCAGCTTGACGCCCTTGGTATGGATGCCGTGGTTGGAATGGCGTTGTATTCAAACCGGATCGCCGTGTGATCTTCACTTGGAACATCTGCTATGGTCCAGTCTCGGCCCCTGCGATTCGTGCTTCAAACCTGCATAAACACCGCAAAAACTTGCACAGTGGGCCTGTCGAGATGTCCTTCTAGCATCTTCCCGAATTGTCCAGGGATGATGAAAACTCGCTGGCATGCTACTCCCCCAGCCGAAGTCGCAGTATCTGTGCGCCACTGTTCTACCAGTCGCATTCGCAGTTCTCGTAACGTTGTTCGCCGCTCAGGCGAGTGCGCAGCAACTAAGTTGTTCCCCTGCGAGCTTGCGTTACGGTGAGGTCGTAATTGGCCAGAACCAAACTCTTCTCATTGCACTGACCAATACCGGCAAAACCAGCGTGGTCGTTGCCAGCGTGCTGGTTAGCAACAAGGCGTTCAAAGTTCCGAATTTCAAGTTGCCGCAAATTCTCACTGCCGGAGAAACTCTTGAAGTGAACGTCGCCTTCACGCCTTCTGTGGTCGGATCCGCCAGCGGCCAACTCACGTTTGTAAGCAACGCCTCCGACCACAATTTGGTCGTCAATGTCGGCGGCGCAGGCGTGACCAGCGAATCAGTGGTCGGAAGTCCAGCAAGCCTCGTGTTCGATAACGTGAGCGTAGGCGGAAGCTCCACGCTGCCGATCGTGTTGACCAATACTCGAACCTACGCCGTGACACTCACCGCGGAACAAACCACAGGCAGCGTGTTTTCAGTGAGCGGCGCGCAATTTCCCCTCACCCTGCAAGCTGGAAAAAAAGTTTCGCTGAACGTCACCTTTAAACCGGCGATTCAGGGACTCGCAGGTGGAAGTTCCTTCATCGATGGTCCGAATCTCGACATCCCGCTGCAAGGCACGGGCACCGGCGCAGCCAAACGGGAGCTGACGGTTACGCCCGCCACACTCAACTTTGGGAACGTGGCTGTCGGAGGCACCGCAACCTTGGCAGCGTCGTTGGCCGCGACGGGCGGGAGCGTAACTGTTTCTTCCGCGTCGAGCAGCAGTTCACAATTTGCCGTGCGCGACGCAAATTTTCCGTTAACCGTCCCTGCCGGACAAGAGATATCACTGAACGTAACGTTCACGCCGCAGCACAGCGTGAAATCGTCCGGTACGCTCACTTTCGTCAGCAACGCCGCCGATTCTCCAACCTCGGAGGCTCTGACCGGCACCGGCACCGCACCCTATGTGAGCCTCTCATGGAACGCCAGCTCGTCGCCGGACGTTTCGGGATACAACGTTTATCGGAAGACGTCTGCGAACAATACTTACACCAAAATCAATTCCAAGCTTGATCCAAACACAAGCTATACGGATACAACTGTCGGCGGCGGCACGATCTACTACTACGCAACCACCGCGGTGAACTCGAGTGGTAAGGAGAGCGGCTACTCGAACCGTGTACAGGTTTCGGTACCCTAGACTTGCTTCCTCGTCCCGTCCGAACCGGCGGTGACTAACGGGCGCCACCCCCCACTACAGTGCCATTCCCTAGTTTTGGCGCCCAGGCTAAGCTTCTTTGTAGAGCAGGCTTCGGGGGAGGGCTGCTCGACTGACGTCCCGTGACTCATTGAGTCCTGGGGCGTTTTGTTTTGCGGCAAACTTTGCTCCCAGCCAATCCCGGATCGCGCGAACCACAAAAAGGAAACGCCTCTCAAGAGGTGCTTCTCCTGAGAGGCTGCTGAAATTCTCGGCCCTTGCGAGGTATCGTCTCGCAGACGGTTAATGTTTCTTCTTTTTGGCTTTCTTCTTCGTTGCCATGAAGGTTCCTCCGTGAACGATTTTCCCTGCAAATGGGACCAGATTTCAAAGAGCTACCCAACTTGTGGTACGGGCAGCGTCCTTAACACAAGATATTGCGGCACTATTAACAGACTGTCAACATATATTTTGCACATGGCACGACATTTCTCCAGAAATAGTCACTGATTGTTACGCCGCTGATAAACTTCGCCTCATGCGGCGCGATCCTGTCGAACTGGAAATCTTCAAGAACCTTTACCACTCCATTGCCGAGGAGATGGGCGCAGCCCTGCGTCGTACCGCGTTTTCCCCCAACATCAAGGAGCGTCGCGACTATTCGTGCGCGGTGTTCGACAGCGCGGGCAATGTCATTGCTATGGGCGATCACACGCCCGTCCACCTGGGCTCGATGCCGATGTCGGTACAAGCCGCCATTTCGGCGCAGTCAATGGCGCCGGGAGATGTGGTCATGCTGAACGATCCCTTCCGCGGAGGAACACACCTCCCAGATATCACGTTGGTAGCGCCGGTGCATGTGCGGCGCGGGCGACTCCGTCCGTCTGATGACGGGAAGCAACCGGATTTCTATGTAGCCTCCCGTGCGCACCATGCGGACGTAGGAGGAACCTATGCAGGATCCATGGGCCTCTGTCGCGAAATCTATCAAGAAGGATTTCGCATACCCCCCGTAAAAATAGTCCAGGCTGGAGTGATGCAACGCGATTTGCTGGCGCTGCTGCTTGACAACGTACGCACGCCGGAAGAACGTGAGGGCGATCTCGGCGCGCAGTTGGCCGCTTGCCATACCGGGGCTGGACGACTGAAAGAAGTCTGCGCGCGTTATGGAATCGAACCGGCAAAACGCGCCGCCCGGCAGTTGCTCGATTATTCCGAGGAGTTGATGCGGGCTTTTCTACAGCGCGTTCCTCCGGGCACATATCACGCGGAGGATTTTCTCGATAACGATGGTATAAGCGACAAGCCAGTGAAGATCGCGGTGACACTCAGTTTTGCCGGCAAGCCACGCGGCGGGTTAGATCAAAAAAACGCTCTCGCCCGGCCGCTGGTTACGGTCGATTTCACCGGAAGCGATCCGCAGGTCGAAGGTAGCGTGAATGCCGTTGAAGCCATCTCCTACTCCGCATGCTTCTATGTTTTCCGTTGTCTGCTAACCGATGACGTGCCGGCAACTGCGGGATTAATGAAGCCAATTCATGTGGTCGCACCCGAAGGCACAATCGTGAATGCGCGACCGCCGGCGGCCGTTGCCGGCGGCAATGTCGAAACTTCTCAACGCATCGTCGACGTCCTGCTGCGGGCTCTGGCCCAAGCCATTCCAGACTGCATCCCTGCAGCCGCCTCGGGAACAATGAACAACCTGACAATCGGCGGCATAGATCCCCGCACCGGAAGGCCGTTCGCTTACTACGAGACTATTGCGGGAGGAATGGGCGCTCGGCCCAGCAAGGCAGGCGTCTCCGGCGTACACACACACATGACGAATTCGCTGAACACTCCTGCGGAAGCGTTGGAGTATGCCTATCCTTTGCGGGTTCGGCGTTATTCTCTTCGCCCCGGAAGTGGCGGGGCAGGAAAGCATCGTGGAGGCGATGGCATCATCCGCGAGATCGAGGTTCTCACTGACTGCGAAGTGACTCTGCTCGCCGAGCGCCGAACCCGCGGTCCCTGGGGATTGTCCGGTGGCGAGGCCGCATTGCCCGGCAAAGCCAGCGTCATCCGTGCCAACGGCGCAATCGAAGAATTGCCAGGAAAATTTAGCACCCGGCTCTTCAAGGGTGAGCGCATTAGAATTGAATCGCCGGGCGGCGGCGGCTGGGGCATAGCTGGAGACAGCCCAACTTCGACCGGGGGATGAACAATGACAGATCTCGCTACCCTCTATCTCGACGAGGCGCGCCGGCAATTTCGCGGACATAAACGCATGGGCGAAGGCGCGCTGGCGCAGCTTCGCGACGAAGATTTCTTCGTCACCCTCGATCCCGAGTCGAATTCCGTTGCGATCCTGGTTAAACATCTAGCCGGTAATATGCGTTCTCGCTTTACCGACTTCCTCGTCACCGATGGCGAAAAAACGGACCGCTTCCGCGACCACGAATTTGAGTTGAACTCCGCAACTACGCGGGCAGACGTAATAAAGTGGTGGGAAGAAGGCTGGAGCCGCGTATTTGCCGCTATCGATGGGCTCAGCCCTGAAGACATGATGTGCACCGTGACCATTCGCGGCGAACCCCACACCGTGCTGCAGGCGATCAACCGGCAGATCGCGCACTACGCGCAACACATCGGCCAGATGGTGTTCCTGGCTAAACATCTGCGGTCAAGCGATTGGAAGACGCTCAGCATTCCCCGCGGCCGGTCAGAGGACTACAAGAAAGTCGTACCGAAGCCTCACAAGCCAGAGTAGCGCCGCAGCCCGGATTCTTACGGCGGCGTCAATCCACGATGTTAGAATCAAGTGTTTTGTGTCTAGGACTGAATTCATAAGGTAGTCTTCATGCCATCCACAATGCTCGCGGTCGTAAAGCCGGATGCGGCGCCGGGCTCGGAAATCCGTGAAGTGAAAATCCCTGCCGTGGGACGCAACGACGTGTTGGTCAAGGTAAAGGTCGCCTCGATTTGCGGCACCGACCTGCACATCTATAACTGGGACCGCTGGGCGCAGAACCGGATTCATCCTCCGCTGATTCCGGGCCACGAATTCTGTGGTGAAGTGGCCGGCTTCGGCGAAGAAGTCACCAGCGTGAAAGAAGGCGACTTCGTATCCGCCGAAATGCACATTGCCTGCGGCAAGTGCCTGCAGTGCCGCACCGGCGAAGCTCACATCTGCCAAAACGTGAAGATCATCGGCGTGGATGCCGACGGCGCTTTTGCCGAATACGTTGTCATCCCGGAATCGAATATTTGGAAGTTGGATCCGGCAATTCCGCAGGAGTACGCTTCCATTCTCGATCCGCTCGGCAATGCGGTTCACACCGTGCTGGCGGGAGAGATCGCCGCCAAGACCGTCGCCATCACCGGCTGCGGGCCAATTGGCCTATTCGCCATTGCCGTCGCCAGGGCAGTGGGCGCGACTGGTGTTTTCGCCATCGAAGTGAACGAGCACCGTCGCAAAATCGCGCGTGAGATGAAGGCCGATTATGTGATCGATCCGTCGAAAGAAGACGCGAAGGCAATCGTAATGGAGAAGACCGGCGGCCTGGGCGTGGACGTAGTGCTCGAAATGGCCGGCCATCCCGACTCGATTCGAACCGCGTTTGCCATTGTGCGGCGCGGTGGAAGAATCTCGCTTCTCGGCCTCACCTCCAAGCCCATCTCAGTGAACTTTTCCGAAGACATCATTTTCAAGGGCATCACCGTGCAAGGCATCAACGGACGCCGCATGTACCAAACCTGGTACCAAATGACCGCGCTGCTCAAAGCAGGCAAACTCGATCTGCACCCAGTGATCACCGATCGCATCCCCATGAAGGATTTCTCCAAAGCCATGGAACGCCTGCAAACCGGCGAAGCCAGTAAAATATTGGTGTATCCGAACGGCGTACGGTAATTTGTGTGGCGCGAGCGCCCTCGCTCGCGATTTGGCCAATGATTACTCAGCAGCGTTCAGATCGGAGCTGATCCCATGAGCCTTGATGCATTCGTTCGCTGCACCTGCATTCGTGACGGTAAGGCAAAGCCGCATCCGTTTCCCGACCGGCTGACCTTCGACGAAAGCGGTGAACCCCTGCTTAGCGGCGACCCCACGGAGGACGAATGGGAAGCCCACGATCAGTGGCTGGCGCATTCGTGCGAGCACGAAGGATTTATCCTCTCCATGTTTCTTGGGAACATCACGCGAGTGGGCAATCTGCGGAGCTTTTTGCGCGCGCTACAAGGAAGTCCCGGCCCAAAGTTCCCCGTCCTGCTGAAAAAAGTTTTGTACAACGGCACTCACACCGGTGACTGGATCCCGATTAAAGAATCCCCGGCGCTATTGAAAGAAGTCGATACCGTGCTCCATTCCAGCGACATTCTGGCCGAGTCCGAGAAAGAATTCTTCAACAACATGAAGCAGCTGTGCGAGGCCAGCATCGCGACCGGCAACCCGATTATGTTTTAGGTCGATCTTTGGAATCTTGCATTTTCTTTCTCCCGCCCGCCGGTATTAGACTCATGGTCAGCTTTGATCCGTGTAAATCCGCGCTAATCCGTGGCGAGGTTTTCTTATGACCACAACGACCCGCACCAATCCACTCTCGTATCTCACCAACCAGCTCGATGAACTGAAAGCCAAGGGCACGCACTTCAAGCTGCGCGTTCTCGAGGACGAGCAGGCGCCGCTCTGCACGTTCGATGGTAAGAGAGTCATCAACCTGGCCTCGAATAATTACCTGGGGCTGACGACTCACCCCAAACTGCGCGAGGCGGCGCTTGAGGCCACACGCAAGTATGGCGTTGGATCGGGGGCCGTGCGCACCATTGCCGGCACCATGAAGATCCATATGGACCTGGAGGAGAAAATTGCGCACTTCAAGGACGTTGAGGCCTGCGTAGTCTTCCAGTCGGGCTTCGCAGCCAATGCCGGTACAGTTTCAGCCGTGCTCGGCAAAGACGATTTCATTATCTCCGATGCGCTGAACCACGCCTCGATCATCGATGGCGCGCGCCTCTCGAGAGCAAAGATTCTGGTCTTCCGCCACAAGGATGTTGCCCACGCCGAAGAACTATTGGCCAGTGTGAACCACGAGCCCGGCAAAAAGCTGCTGATCAGCGACGGCGTTTTCTCGATGGACGGCGATATCGGTCCGCTGCCCGGCTTGTGCGAGATCGCCGAAAAATACGGAGCAATCATGATGGTCGACGATGCCCATTCCTCGGGCGTTCTCGGCCGCAACGGCCGCGGCACCGTCGATCACTTCAAAGTGCACGGGCGCGTGGATATTCAGGTCGGCACGTTGTCGAAGGCGATCGGCGCGCTCGGCGGCTACGTCTGCGGGTCGCGCGATCTCATTGATTTTCTCTATCACCGCGCCCGTCCGTTTTTGTTTTCGACCTCACATCCGCCGTCGGTGGCGGCAACCTGCATTGCCGCATTCGACGTTCTGGAAAACGAGCCGGAGCGTATCGAAAAGCTCTGGGAGAACACTCGCTTCTGGAAGAAAGAACTCGGCCTGCTCGGCTTCGACATCGGCGGCCGCGCCACGCCGGCCAGCGAAACTCCCATCACGCCGATCATCATTGGTGACGGCAAACTCACCATGGACTTTTCCCGAGAGCTGTTCAAAGAAGGCGTCCTCGGCACGGGTATCGCGTTTCCAACTGTGCCAGAAGGCAAAGCGCGCATCCGCACAATCATGACAGCAACGCACACGAAAGAGGAGTTGCAGCAGGCGCTGGAAGTGCTGGGGAGAGTGGGGAAGAGGTTGGGGATTGTGAGGTAGTTGATTAGTGTTGTTGAGTCGCGAGAGTTCCGCGCTTGTGCGCTCGCTACTTTTTCTCTACCTGCACGACCACATCGAGAGCGGGGGCTACGCCAGCTTTCAAATACTTGGTAAAAAATTCTTCGACCAAGGATCGGGTTAGGACGCTTATCCGCAGAGCCTGTTCAAATATGTTGTCGTCCGGTTTCACGCCACTCTTGAATCTGTTATCCAGAAGGTCGCCATCCGTAAAGCTCATGTGATAGGCTCCGGTCACCACCACGTAGTAGGTATTGGATTCGCTGCCGATGTACTCACGAGCGTGGGTCTCATCCGACGCATGCTCTAGCGTAGCAAGAAACAGAAACGGTTTACGCACCGCGATAGGGCGAACATCGGCGTTCATACCCGGGTAAGTAGAGCCATCGAGATTAACGCCAGCCAGAATACGGGGATCCTCCTGTGCGGCCAGCGCTGCGGTCGTTCCTCCCATCGAGTGACCAACGATTCCCACCTTGGCCAAATCCAGGTGGCCGCGGCAGAAATGATCCTGCGTATTCATTTCCTGGAGCTGGTCGAGGACGAATCGCACATCGGCCACCAAGACCTCATGCGCAAACTTGCCAATAGCCACGCCTTGCGTTCGGCGATCGGCTTCAGCGGGCCAGTAGGGCCTGAATCTGAGTTCGTGCCCGTCTGGATAGACCGAAATCAGAGAGTCAGGAGGATGATTCGTGGCGACTACGATGAAGCCGCTACTCGCCAAACCCTCCGCCAAAATTGTGTAGATGGCCGGCACGACACCTGAGCCGTGTTCCAGAAGAACCACGGGAAAAGAGTCGCCCTCAGCAATGGGTGCCAGGATTCTTGCGTGCGTGCGCACCAGGCGTTGGAAATCCGGTTGCAGGTTCCACTCTTTGGCGAGAGCATCTGCAGTTTTTTGGTCCATGTAGGGGGCAGGCGCGGAGATACCATCCCCCGCCGGATACCACATCGTGACGAGCAGATCCCGGCTGCGATGCGGGTCTCCCAATACCACCGTCCTAGTGCCTACAGCGTGGTGGCCGTTGGGTTGGGGAAGATCAAATCCTCCCTTAGCTGCATTCGACGCCTCAGATGGAGAAGAGAGCAAAACTAGGCAAATCGAAAACGCCAAGACTGCAGCTTTGCCGACCATTATTCTCTCCTGCGGCTTTTGGGCTTCTCGTAAGACGTCCACGAGCCAAGTCGGTGAGCACTACATAGCAATGTCAATTTCCCCGATAAACCATCTTCCCGCCCACAATCGTCGCCACCACTTTCCCCCACAAACTGCCAGTCGTCAAACGGCGTGTTGTGCGACAACGACTGCGACTTGGTGGCCTCAAAGGTCCAGCGTTTCTTGGGGTCGAAGATGGTCACGTCCGCGCCTGCCGCAGACCAGCGAGCAGCGGCAGCCAGTTCTCGCCGGGCCACCCGCTCGTTGGTCCGCGGGAATCTAGCCTTGGCTTCAATCCCCAACCGCCCAGCGTAATAGAGCAATTTGTCCACGCTCTTGTTGGCGATTTTCCCGTTGAGCAGTTCGCTTACACGGGGCTGAGGCTCCGCTAGGATTACCTGCAACTGCTTTTGCGAATATTTTCGCGCGTGCTTCAGGATGGCCTGATATAGGTCCGCCTTGAATTTCAAGATCGCAGCCTGCTCGGGAGAAAATCCGAGGTCATCGAGCACATTGCCCCGCGTCACGTGAGTTGGCTTAATGCGCGCCTTCGCCATAGTCTTGAAATAGAGATATACATTTTAATGCATGGCGAAAGTAAAAGCCTGCCGAGCTTCGCTCGGCTGGACAGCCGAGGGCGGCTGTCCCTACACGGACCGGGATGCCTCAATCCACCCGATACACAATCGTCCCGCCCACAATCGTCGCCATAACCTTCCCCGTAAACAGCCATCCATCAAACGGAGTATCGTGCGACAACGGCCGAATGGCGATTCTGAGTTGATCTTACCTAGCGGTGTTTGATTCGCAAACTTTCCCAGCTTCCATCCGAGGCCCAACCGCCGTCCACCGAGAGCGTGTGTCCGTTTACGAACCCGCTCTGCGCCGGATCAGACAGGAACGCGATGGCTTGAGCGATGTCATCGGGCGTGGCAAAACGGGCCTGGGGTACGCGGTTGATGATGTCAGTGTCCTGATAAAATCCAGCGCCTTGCGATGCGTCATCCATTGGCGTCTTGACCCAACCCGGACACACCGCGTTGCAGCGCACGCCGCGCCCGCCCCACTCAGCCGCCAGAGTGCGCGTCAGGCCGATCAGTCCGTGCTTGGATGCGTTGTAGGCGGCGCGGTCGGCTACTCCCAGCAATCCCGCAACCGATGCCACGTTCACGATGCTGCCCGAGCGCTGCTTCAGCATGATCCGGCCAAACGTGCGGCAGCATAGGAAAGGACCAAGCAGATTTACTTCCATCACGCGCCGCCACTCTTCCGTGGAAGTTTCCTCAGCAGGGGCAATGGAGCTGATGCCAGCGTTGTTCACCAGAACGTCGATGCGCCCAAACTCTTGCATGACGCTATCCGCCATTCGTTCGACAGCGGCTTCGTCGGCAACGCTTCCTAAGACTTCAATCGCGCGAACGCCTTGTTGCCGGGCTCGGGCCACCGTTTCGGACGGAGAACGAAGATCGTTAAGCGCGAGTGCAAATCCACGCACGGCAAGCACCTCGCTAGTGCGCTGGCCGATCCCCTGAGCTGCGCCCGTTACTAGTGCGACTTTCATGAATGACCTGATTTGACTTCCGAGAAGAGAAAATCCCCTGAAACTGCCAAGAGATGAGATTTTAGGGCAGTAGTTGGAACTGCTTTCCTCCAATTACCGCCCAGGCTCGACGTCAAGTATCACTGAGTATTGAAAACAATCGGTCTCGCGACTTCCTCCGGCGATTCGGATTCCGGGTGCCCCGCCTTCCAGCGCATGGCTGCAGTGATGCGCGTTCGGCCGCTGGGGTGGTCGAACAAAATGAACTCCTCGACTGGCCCAGGGGAAAGCTTGCGATACTCTCCCAGCATCAAGTCGACGTTCGCCTCCCCATCCGGCTGTCGCGATACGTTCAGGCCAAACATGTCAGCTTCATACTCCATCGTGCGGGTGATACTGTTCGACACTGGCGTCATAAGAAAAAAGTAGACGGAGAACACGATCACGGCCAATGGCAGGGCCGCGACATCTGTAATCCCTCGAATGTCCCATTGCTGCCCCCAGCGCGCGAGAGCAAAGGCGATGCCCCAGTTGAGAAAGGCAAAGCCGATCACAATCACCACGCCGTTCATGATCAGACCCTTGTACTCGTGATTGAGAATGTAGTGGCCCATCTCATGTCCCATGACAGGCTCGATCTCGGCAAGGGTACAACGCTTCAGAAGATTGTCGTTCAGAGAAATTCTCTGCGTGTGTCCGAAGCCGCCGACGTTGGCGCTGACCCGATTCGACTGCCGGGATGCGTCGAACTCCCAGACGTCGGTAGCGGGAATTCCGTTGGCGTTGGCCATGTTGAGGATCGGATCCCTGATGCGGGGATCCTCAAGTCTTGTGTAGTTGTTGAATAACGGAGCAAGGTAGACCGGTTCGATCAGACTGACAAAAGCGAAGAATACGATCATCAGAGTGGCGCCCCACACCCACCAGCTCTTACCTAGAAGGCGCACCAAGCCGACGAGTGGCACGACAAGAATCGCTCCCAGAACGACGACAACTGCCAGCGCGATGAGTTGCTCACGCATCCAGGGACCGAAGGTCTGATTCAGCAAGCCATACTTGTGCTCACGGAAGTAGCCTTCATACACCGTCATCGGAAAGGTGAGGATGGCGGTGGCCAGAGAAAACTGAATCCAGTAGAGCGCCGTCTGAATGGGCCGGAAGCGGGTGATGCGCTCGGCGAGGTTGCGCATACCGGCCGACCATCGAAAGCGCAGTAGCAGCCACATCACGAACACGGTCGAGAGGAAGTCCCAGATAATGAGCCAGTAGCCGCCTTCGAAATAGGCGTCGGAGCGGGCCCGTTGCGCGGGCGGGATCTTGGCAAGATACGCGTTGACCGCTGCCCCGATGTCGAAATTGGGCGTAGCCGCTGCCTGATTTTCTGTAGGCAAAGCAGCGGGGGCCTGCCCTGATGCAAGCACAGCGAACAGAAGGATAATTGGAAGAATAATTCGAGCTGCTCGAAGCACCCTAGCCTCCCTTAGTTTTTGCGAGGAGTATACGCCACGTTGGATGCCGCTGATTAGCTCTTGAGGCGGGCCCGCACCTGGTCGGCTTCAATCCGCTCGGTACACTACCCTCCCGCCCGCGATTGTCGCCACCACTCTCCCCATAAATTGCCACCCATCAAACGGCGTATTGTGCGACAGCGATCGCGATTTGGCGGCCTCAAAGGTCCAGCGCTTTCTAGGATCGAAGATGGTTACGTCGGCGAAGTTGCCGCGGGCCAGCGATCCGCGGCTGCGGAGGTCGAAGACACGCGCCGGGCCTGAAGTAAATAACTCAACGATACGCGTCAGCGGGATCTTATGGTCACGATGAAGTTTGGTGATCGCCAGCGCCAAAGCGGTTTCGAGTCCCGTAATGCCGAAGGCGGCGCGTTCGAACTCGACTTGCTTTTCGTGCAGCGCGTGAGGAGCGTGATCGGTCGCAATCGCATCGACGGTACCGTCGGCGAGAGCAACCATGATCGCTTCGCGATCAGAGGCCGACCGCAGTGGCGGGTTCATCTTGAAATTTGTGTTGTACTCGCCCACATCCTCATCGAGCAGCGTGAAGTGATGAGGTGTAACTTCGCAGGTCACGCGAGCCTTGGCACGCTTGCCGCGCCGCACCGCCTTGAGCGCATCCGATGTGGAAAGATGCGCGACATGCAGGCGCGATTCGCGAATCTGCTGCGCCAGAGTGACATCTCGATCCACAATGTTAGCCTCGGCCGCCGCAGACATGCCTCGCAAACCGAGTCGAAAGCTCGCACGGCCTTCGTGCATGGAGCAGCCCTCCGTAACGCGCGTATCCTCCGCGTGCTGTACCACTGGCAGGTTTAGTTCGGCTCCGAGCCGCAGCGCCGCACGCATAACCTCGTCGTCGAGAATCGGCTTGCCGTCGTCGGTGACGGCGACGGCACCGGCTCGCTGGAGCGCCGCAAAATCCGTGAGCGATGCGCCGCGCGAGCTGCGCGTGGCTGCAGCAATCGGAAATACATTGACCACGGCTCCGCGCTCGGGATGCTTCAACCATGCGACCCACTCGTCCGTGTCCACCACGGGCACGGTGTTCGGCATCGTGCAAACCGACGTGAACCCTCCGGCCGCAGCCGTTGCTGTCCCGGTCGCGATGGTTTCTTTGTAGCTTTGTCCGGGCTCGCGCAGGTGGACGTGCAGGTCGATAAATCCCGGAGCCACGATCAGACCGCGCGCGTCAAATTTCTCGTCCGCACCGGCACGAACTTTATTCGGCAGAGCGATCTCGGCAATTCGGCCATCGCGCAGAAGAATATCCATGGCCGCGTTGATCTTTGCCGCAGGGTCGATCACATGCCCGCCCCGGATGAGCAGGCTCGGAGTTTCCCGCCTTTGGTTTTTAGCACTCAGCATTCAGCACTTAGCTCAGGTCTTGGGTGTCAGGTCTTAAAGGTTCAGGTCTTAGGTGTCAGGTCTCGGGGAATCAGAGCCTTCCGAGCTGCATGAGTTTCCAGCCAAGACCTAACACCTAACACCCTTGCATCGCAAATCTGCAGTTCATTTCACCTTCCCCAAAGCGCGCGCTAGAATCGCCATGCGCATGGGCACGCCGTTGTGGACTTCTTCAATCACCACGGATTGCGGTCCGTCCATCACCTCGGAAGTCAGCTCCAGTCCACGCATGATCGGTCCGGGATGCATCACGATCGCATCGCGTTTCCCCAGCTTCAGTCGCGTCGCATTCATCTGATAGCGCGCAACGTAATCCTGCAAGCTGATCTTCTGCCCTGCCAGGCGCTCCTTTTGCACGCGAAGAAGCATAACCACGTCGGTGCCGCGGAGCGCTTCTTCGATGTGGCGCGTTACGCGCAACCCGGGGGCGAGCGTCGCAGCAAGTTCCGGCACCATCTCCGGCGGCCCGCAGAGCATCACCTTCGCGCCCAGTTTGGTCAGCAGATGGCACGCGGAACGAGCCACTCGGCTATGGTAGATGTCCCCGATAATCGCAACCCGCAATCCGTTGATGGATTTCTTGTGCTTCAGGATCGTGAAGGCATCGAGCAGAGCCTGCGAAGGATGCTCATGCATACCGTCACCGGCGTTAATAACCGGGATGTCGAGATGTTTCGCAATCAGGTGAGGCGCACCCGCCGAGGGATGACGAATCACGATGGCGTCGGCGCCGACTGCACGCAACGTGTAGCCGGTGTCGAGCAGGGATTCGCCCTTTTCGATGCTCGACCCCGAAGACAACACCAGGATGGTGACCGCGCCCAGAGACTTGGCGGCAACCTCGAAAGACGACCGCGTGCGCGTAGAAGCTTCGTAAAACAGCAGCACGACCCGCTTGTTGCGGAGTAGTGGCCGAGCCTTGCGAGGATTCATCCTGCGGGCCAACTTCAGCAGGCCCAGGATTTCCTTTTCCTCGAGGTGCTCGATGCCGAGCAGTGAACCGCGCGCCGCTTTGTTCATCGCGTAAGAAAGCAAACCGTGCATCATACGCGGAGAATGTGGGCTGCGGCAAGGCCACACCCAAATTTTGCGATGACTCTTTAGTTCAAAATGGGCAGTGCGCGAATCCTTTTCTTCGTCGCCGCGTAAATCGCATTGCACAGAGCAGGCGCCAAGGGCGGGACCGAGGGCTCGCCAATCCCTGTGGGAGCCTCCGTGCTCGACACCGCGTACACCTCCACCGTCGGAGCCTCATCCATCCGCAGCGGTGCGTAATTGTCGAAATTCCCCTGCACCACGCGTCCTTTCTCGATCGTGATTTTCGCCCGCAGTGCGTTCGAAAGGCCGTAAACGATGCCGCCTGGAATCTGCTGTTCAACGATGCCGGGATTCACCAACTGCCCACAGTCAACGGCCGCGACCACGCGATGGACTTGGGGCGCCTCGTTCTCCATGCTTATCTCGACCACTTCGGCCATGTAGGAAGAGAAACATCCGAAGCAGGCGATGCCGCGAAAACGCCCAGCAGGCAAGGGTTTACCCCAGCCCGCCTTCTCCGCCGCGAGTTGCAGAACACCGCGCATCCGCGCCGTGTGCCAGGTCGTGGTGAAATATTGAATGTCCTGATCTTTGTCTTTATCTGTGGCGAGCATGTGCAGCCGGTACTCCAGCGGATCTTTTCCCGCCGCAGCCGCCAGTTCATCGATAAAGCTTTCGCTGGCAAACCCAGCCTGCAGCGCGTATACCGACCGCATCCAGCCCAGCGGCACCGGCGTTTCAGCCAACACATACTCGAGCGAGACGTTCGGCAATCCATAAATAAACGCGGCTTCATCCGGCAGATCGGGATCGATTCCATTTGGGCCGGGTTGCCCTTTCTGCCCGCTGATCGACGGCGCAATGATGCGGTGGGTGAACGCCACCGGCCATCCCGCACCATCCAGCACTGCGCTCAACTGGTGCAGGCTCGCCGGACGGTAGGTTGAAAACCGCATGTCGTCTTCCCGCGTCCACATCACCTTTACAGGAGTCTGGCTCGCCTTCGACACCAGCGCCGCCTCGACTGCGTAATCGTGTTCGAGCCTTCGCCCAAAGCCGCCGCCCATGAGCGTGACATTCACCTTCACCTGGTCCGGATCGAGGCCCACGGCCTGCGCCACCGAATCGCGACAATCCTGCGGCACTTGCGTGGGGGCCCAGAGTTCGCAGCCTGATCCCTGATAATTCGCCGTGCAATTTCCCGGCTCCATTGGCGCGTGCGCCATGAAGGGCAATTGATATTCCGCCGAAATTCGCCGCCCCGTGACCTTCGAAACATCGCCCACCGAATATAAGCTTACACTTTTCTTCGCCGCAGACTGCTTCAGAGATTCCATTACCGCGGCTGTATTCAAATCTTTATTCGGACCATCATCCCAATTGACCGTCAGCACGCGCCGCCCTTCCATCGCGCCCCAGACACTATCGGCGACTACTGCGACGGCTGCATCGCTGATCTTGCCGACAAAGGTGACGCCGGAAATTTTCCTGGACTCCTTATCGTCGAAACCCAACACCTTGCCGCCGATCGTAGGGCACCGCGACAGCACCGCATACTTCATCCCGGGCATTCGAAAGTCAATCCCAAAAACCGCCTCGCCTTTCACCTTCGACGGCGTGTCCACGCGAGCCAATCGCTGCCCAACAATCTTGTAGTCTTTCGACTGTTTCAGCGGAACGTCGCTTGGGATGGGCAACGTCGCCGCCTTGCCGACAAGCTCTCCATAGCTCAGCCGGCGTTTGGAGGCTGCGTGCACCACAGCTCCCTCCTGCGCCGCGCATCCCGCTCGACCTACGCCCCACGTCAGCGCAGCCGCCGAAATCAGCATCTCGCGGGCCGCGGCTCCCGCTTTCCGCATAGGATCCCAAGTGGTCCGCACACTCGCACTGCCACCCGTGGTTTGGTCTCCGTAAAGCGTGCTCGCACCCGCCTGCTCGATCTCGATGCGCTTCCAGTCGGCTTCCAGTTCCTCCGCGAGAATCATGGGCAACGCCGTGCGAACGCCTTGCCCCATCTCCGAGCGAGACACGACGATTGTGATTTTGTCGTCCGGCGTGATTCGCACGTAGGCGTTCGGCGAAAAAATTCCCTTGCTCGTTTTCCCACCATGCGGAAGATAAAAGCCGACCACCAGCCCTGCCCCCGCGGCCACTCCAGCCGCAACAAATTCGCGACGGCTTAGTGCGCTCATCGTGCGCCTCCCGCGGCCACAACACCGCCGTTCGCAGCCCGATGGATCGCCTTGCGGATTCGCTCATAGGTTCCGCAGCGGCATAGGTTCCCGTTCATCGCCTGCGTAATCTGCTCATCGCTAGGATTGGGAGTCTTCGCGAGCAATGCCGCCGCCGTCATAATTTGCCCTGTCTGGCAGTAACCGCATTGCGGAACTTCTTCGGCGATCCATGCTTGCTGCAACACGTGCAAGCCGTTCGCTCCAAGTCCTTCAATCGTGGTGATACTCTTTCCCGCCACCTGCGAAACCGGCGTCGAGCACGAACGTATTGGCGCTCCTTCGACGTGAACCGTGCAGGCCCCGCACAATCCTGCGCCGCATCCGAATTTCGTCCCCGTAAGTTCGAGCGTGTCCCGCAACACCCAGAGCAGCGGGGTCTCCTGCGGTACGTTTACTTTTTTCTCGCTGCCATTCACGCGCAATGTGAGTTCGGCCATGTTTTGTCTAAGAGTGAATTGTCACCTGGAGGACCATCCTATCCAACCCGCAGAAAAAGTGAAATGGGTACGCGCGCAAGAATGCCAGCGGCTGCAGGCTGAAACGAAAAAAGATGAAATCTGGGAAGAAGCCTTCGGCAGCTTACTTCAGCTCGGCCAGCTTCTGCGTAGCCAGTTGTCCGGCCTCGGTGGTGGGAGTGTCTTTCTTGATCTGCTCGTAGAGGCGCTTGGCATCCAGCGGCTGATTGTTATTCTGGTACAGCTCCGCGAGTTGCAGCTCCGCCGTCACTTTGCTCACTGAGGCAGTCGGTTTGTTCGTCAACTCTTTGTAAATGGCCTCTGCATCTTTAGGTCGGTTCGTATTGCCGTAGACGGAAGCCAGCGCGAGTTTCGCTACAGACGCCAGCTCTTTATTCCCATTCGACGCAACTTCCTTGAACTGCTTCTCTGCCGTGGCATTGTCCCCAGCGCTCACCGAAGTCACGCCCAAGAAATAGCGCGCCATGTCCGCCGTCCGGGTGTGCGGATATTTATCCACGACGGCCTGGAATTGATTATGCGCGGCCGCCGCGCGCTCCTTCGCCGAGGTAAAGCTCGGGATGTCAGGCTGCGCTGGCGTTCCAGCTGGCTGCAACTGAGCCTGCAAGGTCCGCAACGCCTGCGACATGTCGAAACTGGCCTTCTCATCCTGCGCGCTCAGGTAATACCAGCCGCCAACGGCCCCAGCGGCGATCAACGCGACCACCACAACCGCGATGGCCAGGGTATTCCGGTGCTCGACGCTCCAGTGAGCGGTCTTCTCGGCAGCTCCGAGGGTCACCCGGCTGAATCGATCTTCTTTCAGTTGATGGCGGGTTTCTGCGCGCACGACTACCTTTCAGTCTCAGTCTTGAGTATCTGTCCTGGTGGGAACTATATAGTTTATCAGTCTGAAAACCGCACCGTCAAAGCCCGTACGCCTACCGCGGGGCTTCTTCCAGCAATCCCTGTTCGAGTTTTTCCTGGCACTCGATGCAGTGCCGCGTCCATGGCACAGCTTCCAGCCGTTTGGCATTAATCTCTTTGCCGCAGTGGATGCACTCCCCAAAGCTGCCCTCGCGAATGCGCGCCAGCGCTCGCTCGACCATCTGCAGAAGCTGCCGCTCATTATTGCTCTGGCTGAACAGAAACTCTTTGGTATAGGAGCTCGCGGCCCGGTCGGCGATGTCTTGCGCGGTATCCTCGTCAGCCGAGCGACCGTCCGCCTGCGTGCGCGAAACTGTGCGTCGCAGATCCTGCTGCCTGGTCTCCAACCGCTTCTTAAATATTTCTAATTTCTTCTTATCCATAGTTCACTTCACAAGTCTTGCGACGGCTCTCGAGCCGCCCAGAAGGTTCGAGCCAAACAAAAATCATAAGCGCGCCAATTGAGATGCGTCAACCACCCCATCCGTCGGCGCTCCACGTGGCGCAAGATCGTCAGCAGATTCGATGCCAATCCAGAGTAAATCGATCTACGCCCGTTCACTCGACACCCGACCGGCGTCTATTTACCTTGAAGCAAACTCTCCGCGTGACGGGCGATCAGGAGAAGATGTTGCGCCTTGGCATCCTTTTCAATCGCCACAAGCTGCTGCCGGCCTACAGCCGGATGCGCCTGCAACTGAATTTCCGCCAGAGTGAGACGTGCCTGATATTCGAAAGAGCGGTATCCGAACTTCTGCGTGGAAGCCAGCATCGCCATCAGCTCTTTGCCCGCCTCGGCTGCATTCCCGGACCGTGCTAGAGCACGCGCGTCTGCCAGAATGGCTTCAAACCGCGCCGCCTGGGTAGCCGACTGCTTCGACAGAACAATAGCTTTGGCAGCGACGGTCTGGGCTTCAGCCACCTTTCCCTCGCCCAATAGGCTTCTGGCCAGAATCGCTCGCGCCCATGCGCCATTATCCGGCGCATTGTCTTTATCGAAGATTGCTGCCGATTCGCGCGCCAGCTTCTCGGCATCGGAAAAGCGCTTCTCTTCCAGTGCGACGGCGGCGAGCGCGGTATGAATCTGCGCGGCATAGCCGTCTTCGTGCGCGTCCTGGGCAGACTTCAAGGCCGCCTCGTACTGTTTGCGCGCACCCGCGATGTCATCTTCCATCAGCAAAGCATCGCCTAACCCTGCCGCTGGATAAGACTCGCCGGAGACATAGGAAATCTCATGCATCAGGCTCAAAGATCGCTCGTAATAGGTTTTTGCAGTCTCGGGGTCGCCAATTTCCACCAGTAGATTCCCCAGGTTGCTCAGGGTGGCGGCCGCACCACGCCGATCGCTGCTCTTTTCGAAGGAGGCCAGCGCCTGCTCCTGCATTTTTCGCGCGCCCTTCAATTCACCCAGGCCGTCAAGCGCATTAGCGATATTCCCATAATCGCTGGCTAAATTGAACCCGCTTCGCAAATCAAGATCGGCACGCAACGCCTGTTCGTAGAAGCTCTTCGCCTCCAGCAATTTTCCCTGGTCATAAAATGAATTGCCGATTCTTTCGAGCGCGGCCCGAACGTGCCGCTGGTCGCCGATCTCGCGAAATACCGGCAGCGCGCTCTCGAACTGCTGCCTTGCGCTCTCGAAGTGACCGGCATCGTAAAGACGATCGCCGTTTAGCAACGAACAAACCGCGGTGCCGCCGCGGTCGCCAGCCTTGATATAGAGCTGTTTGGCGTGATCGATCAGCGGCTGCGATTGGTCCGGCTGCCCCATGCGCTGCAAGGCATCGCCCTCCACGCGCAATGCCCCCGCCACAAACAGGCTGGCACCGATCTCGGCACCTTCTTGTGCTGCCTTTTTCGCTGCGGATTCCTGAAGCTTGTAGTCGCTGCGTCCGGCCGCAACCGACGACTCCGCGAGATCAACACGCGCCGCTTCTCCCTTGGATACCGGCAGCTTGCGCAATTCAGCAATGGTGGTGATAGCGTCGTCGGCACGGTCGTTTCCTATCTGCGCTCGCACGAACAGCAAACCGTAATCGACTCGATCGGGGAAAAATTCCCATAGCGTGCGGTAATTGTCACTCGCCGCCGACCAGTCCTTGGTCAGCTCATGGTATCGCGCCTCGATCAGCATCTTTTCTTCGCGTGAAAACGGCGTTGCGAGGTCGAGCGCCCGTTTGGCTTCTTCCGTCGCCTTCTCGTCATAGCCTAAAGTGGACCACGCCTCGGCCAGCGCGGAATGCGTGGGTGCGTGGTTCGGATCAATCGCAGCCGCCTTTTCCAGCAAAGTCCGGGCAGCCAGTGCATCAGACAGCCTCAGTTTCTCGAGGCCTTCGGAATAAAACCGCGCCGCCTCCGGATTCGCGGGTAGCGATGCTCGCACGCTGGCAGACTCAGCCCCTGAGAGTCCTCCAACGCCCAACTTCGCGCGCAGCGCTTCCCCTGCCCGGCTTACCAGTTCGTCGATTTGCGAAGCGCTGCCCTTTTCCGAAACCGAGGCCACAATCTCGCCGGCGCCGGTATCCTGCAAACGCAAATCAAGCCGGATTTCGTCCGCCTCCAACGGGATGTACGAGCCGACCACCACGTCGTCGCTCCCGAGGTTCTCGCGGATTCGCTTCAATGTTTCCTGACTGAAACTGTCCGCCTCCGGCAGCGCCAGGCTCCGCTTCATTTGTGACACGCTCTCGCCGGAGATGGTTCGCAACTGATCGCCCTGCCCCAGTTCCGTCGTCAGCATTTCCGAAAGCGCTGTGGAAATCCACGCAACGTCTGTCTTGCCTGCAAGATTCTTAAATCCCAGCACGGCCACAGAACGGCGATGTGCGCCTGTCGTTGTCGTTACAGCAGCGCTGTGTCTCTTCGTGCGGTAGATCAGAAAGTAGCCAGCAGTCGCAACCGCCAGCGCCAGAGCGAAGATAGCTCCCACAAAGAAGAGCTGTTTGGAAATCGACGGCTGGGTTACGACAACAGGCAAGGTGCCGGTGTTCAGCCGCTCGAGGTCGACCCCAAGTTCACGGGCGCTCTGGTAGCGATGGTTTGGATCCTTGTCCAGCGCCTTCAGAATGATCTGCTCCAAACCAATCGAAACAGCGGGATTCACTGCACTGGGTGGATCGGGCGGCTGGTTCAGAATGGCGTTGATGAGCAGCGGAGAATTGCTCTGCGGGAAAGGACGCTTTCCCGTCGCCATCTCGTAGAGCACCGCCCCCGCCGACCAAATATCGCCGCGCGAATCCGTAGGTTCGCCCCGCAACTGCTCCGGCGCCATGTAAGGCAGCGTTCCTGTAACCTGTTGCGAATCGGTAAGGGTGGCCGTCATCCCCGACTCGCTGGCGTGGGGCGCCAGCTGTGCGAGCCCGAAATCGAGAATCTTCAACCGTCCGTCCGGAGTAAGCCGCAGGTTCGCCGGCTTCAGGTCGCGATGTACAATGCCCTGCTCATGCGCGGCGGTGAGTCCCTGCATCAATTGACCGCCGAGATTGATCACTTCTTTGCTTGAGAGTATGCCCCGGGCTAGTTTTACGTCCAGAGTCGTGCCCGAGATGTATTCAGTGACCAGAAAGTCGGTATCATCCTGACTACCGAATTCGTGCACGATGGCAACGTTAGGATGATTGAGCCGCGCCAGTGATAGCGCTTCCTTGCGAAAGCGTTTGCGGGCGACATCGTCTGCCAGCAATCCAGGAGAAAGCACCTTGATGGCAACGTCCCGCTCCAGTTGCTCATCGCGCGCGCGGTAAACGACCCCCATGCCTCCCGCGCCAATTTGTTCCAATACCCGGTAGTGCGACAAAGTTCGATTGAGCATTTCCCGCCCGCAAGTGCGCTAAGGATAGCAGCCCAGTCAAGCCGGAAAACCCTCCCGCACCCCGAAGAGCGCGCCCCCCTTCGGCAAGCTCAGGACAGACCCTTGCCCAACCCTTTTACGCAAGGTCGTGTGCAAGCCGGTGTCACGCCATCTGAATAGATATAGTGACAAATGCCGTCTTCACGTTTCTTAGGGTTGTTTAGAAGGCTTCTTTTCGATCGAAGATTTTCCGCTTCAGCAACCCAATGAATCGAGGCTCGTGCAGCCGCCGAAGCAGAAAGTACTCGTTGATCGGGCGATCATCGGCTAAAGCAGGAACCTCAGGGTCTTCCTGGATGAGGGTGTCCAATGGTATCTCGCCGTCAAGAACCGCTTGGAACTGCTGCTCCGCAGACGATGCAGGGTTCCACTCCACCAAGTCTTTTGCGGCATTTGCAGGCATGCGCAGCGCCAATTCCGCAGCGGAGTCTTGTGGGATTGTGCTCGCGCTCGCGAGAAAATGGACACCGGACCCGCCGGGCGTTCGAAAAGTCCGCACGGTGGCAAACGATTCTTGCAGAGCCTTTGCTACCGAAGCCCAAGTTGCAGGGTCTCCGTCGGGCATCCACTGCTGCAGAATGCCTCCTGCCCTCAGGTGGGCCTTCGCAATCGAGTAAAACTCTTTGGAGTAAAGCAAGCTGGAGCCCGCTGCCGGCACCGGCGGAGGCGGATCGATCACGATCACGTCGTACTGCTCCGGCGACCGCTCCAGAAACGATCGGCCGTCGTCGATCACAATGCGTGATCGCGACGTATCCAGGCTGGCCGCATCCGCGTGAAAGTAGGAAAACAGCGGCGGCACACTGGGAACCAACTCCGCCGCGGTCGTGGGAATGTGCCAGGAGAGGGCCGAGCGGTACGTCGTCCCCATTCCGAAGCAGATGACCAGTGCATTCGTCGGAGGCCGCTGCATGAATGCGAGCGGCAGATGAACCATCATCTTTGTAATCGGGGTTAGGTTGGTGATGCCAACTCCATTGATCAAAAGCCGCCTGCCAAAACCCCTACCAGTCGCGACCACCGTGGCAGTACTGTCCCGGCGGACTTGGCGCGGAGTGTATTGCTCCTCGTAGCCAACCGTGAAAAACGCCATGGCCACGGCGCCCAGCACTAGCATCGACGCGGTCACAAGCCTAGGCGAAGACTTTCGAATCGAACGCGGAGCAAGAAACAGCCCCACCGCAAACCACGGAATCGCAAATACACAAAGGGCTACGCGCTCGCCAACCCACGGAAGCAGCACAAAACCGGAAATCAATGGCCCCACCACACAGCCCGCAATGTTGATGGCATAGGCGCTGCCGGCCCGGTCGGGGTCACCTGCGGAGTAGAGATCGACAATCATCGGAGTAAGGAATCCAACGAGCGCTGAAAATGGCGCCACTCCCAACACCATGCGCGACACCGCCGGCAGGCGCAGGCGAGGGTCGGCCGTTAGAAAGGGCAACAGAACTGAGAACCCTAGAAGAGTCCAAAGGAGATAGTCGTCTATGGTGACCCGGTTGCCCCTTTGACGGTAGGCCCGCGAGCCTAGATAGGTGGCGCCCAGGTATGTGGCCAGAATGGAGGCAAAAGCATAGACCACCGTGCCGAGCGGTGGCGTATAGATCCGTATCCAAGCGATCTCGACGCCCATGCTGGTGATGCCTGTTCCAGCCAGCAGCCACAACAACTTCTTGTCTGTCGCTTTCTGGTGCGGATTAATTGCGAGCCGGACCGTCTCGATATTCGCAACTCCACTTTGCGCAATCTCGACTTGCGATTCCGATTTCTGTCCGGCCCGGTCTCTTTGCGTCGATCGACCGAGTGACAGCCCGAACGCGCATGTGGCGAGCAGGAAATTCAAGGTCGCTCCCACATACAAAGTGTGATGAAACCCAAGCAGTTCAATCAGGAATAGAGGAATAAACGCGCCAGATACCGCTCCCAGTACATTGGCGACGTAGAGGTAGCTGAAAGACCGGCCGCTATAGGACGAAGAATTGCTCTTGATGGCGAGCATGGCAAACGGAAATGTCGCGCCCATGCACGCGCACCACGGGATCAAAGTAATAGCGATCCATACGCCCGCCCACAAGTAATATCCCGAAGATGACAGAGCCATCGGGCTGATGCCTCGCTGAATCAGGGCTCGCCCCGCCGAGAACTCGTACGGCACGGTGACGGCCGAGATGCCGATCAGCAGCTCCGTGATGGCATAGAGACGCAGTGCAGGAAAAGGAATCCGATCCTGATATCTTCGCGCCAGAATCCCGGAGCCCCATGAACCCAGGCCAAGTCCAACCATGAATGCGGAAAGCACAATCGAGACCAGCGCGGTTGTAACTCCGAACTGGGCCATGGCCAGGCGAACCCAGACGATCTCATACAGGATGCTGCAGAAACCCGAAACGAAGAAAAATCCGAAATACCACCGCATTGGGGAATCGGCTCCAGAAATCTTTTTGACTAGGAGCACATTTAAGCAGGATGTTCTACACAACGCAATGTGGATTAGGTATCAACGACCGACGGAAAACATCTTCCACCATTGAACCCAACCTACCATAGCGTGTTGGCTGATGGCGGGTGGCATTCCGTCACGCGGACGGGGAGCCGGGTGAAATCCGTCTGCCAGCATTCTTCCAGAACCGAACAGTAACAGGCTTGAACGCGTATATCCTGTCTTGCATGATCCAAAGCGTTAAGTAAGTCAAGACCAGCATCGGAGTTAAGATCAATGAAATCGATACTTTCACGCTGCGGGAGCATCATCCCCGAAACGTTCGCGTAAAATATTCCCTTATCATCCTTCGGCAGGGCCGCAGAGCAACAAGCATGAAGTAATGCTTTTTCAGAACTGTAAGGAACGCCTTTGTAGCGCAGTTCGAACCAGTCAATCCTAGCTGGCCCAACTCCCCCATTCTTTAAGATCAATTTTAGTCCGCGCTGATTTGTGACGGGGTCAAAATGGCTTCCGCCGTATGTGAGAAAAGGCATCGTGCTACCAGCTACCATCTTTTGATTCTCCCTGACCATCTCCCCCATTGTTCTCCCGTGCTCGATGGAGACAACCAGTGATACAACGGAAATGAAAATGGCGCTCACAGCGACGATCATATCGAGCCAACGGATTCCGGTGCCGTGGTGGTGGGAGTGGCCGTGTTCCGATTCAGCAAACAATTTAATCCTTCTTTGAACCCACGAACGTGGTCAACGGGTTGGGAGATTTTGTGAATGAACTGCTCTTAGCCACTCTGGTTAAGCGGAAACGCATCTCGTCGCCCTTAACTGGCAGAATAATAGCACTGACTGCGCAGCACAATCTCGAAGGAACTCATCGCCTGCCTTGAATATCAATGAATATCAACCCTAATCAACAAGGCCCTAGAGGAGAAGGTGACGGAGTCGCGACGCAGTTAGTGATTGGCTCTCGGGTTCCGTGTGCCAAAGGCTTGCGCCTCTAATACTGCTGATGCGGGAGAGCGAAGGACTCGAACCCTAGTGGGTAGAACTAGCCCTCCAAGACTAGGGCATAATGCCGCTCTACGCGAGCTGAGGCACAATCTCATGCGCCCGCCGCTCCCTGGTTCTGAAACTTCACCTCCACCAACCTGCGGTCCTCGTCCGACACCTGGAACATAGCGCGTGGCTTCAGGTTCATGAAGCTCGCCACAAAAACCTCAGGGATTTGGCCGATGCGCGTGTTGTAGGTGTTGACGTCGTCGTTGAAGAACTCGCGCCGGTCGGCGATGCGCTCTTCTAGTTCGCTGATGCGCATCTGTAGTTTAAGAAAATTCTCGTTTGCCTTGAGTTGCGGATAATTCTCGGCCACCGCAAACAGCCCGCGCAGCGCCCCCGTCATCAGCAAATCGGCTTGCGCTTTCTGCCCGATGCTGGCCGCATTCATCGACGCTGCCCGCGCCTGCGTCACAGCCAGCAGCGTCTGCTGCTCATGCTGCATGTATCCCTTCACGGTTTCCACCAGGTTGGGGATCTCGTCGTGGCGCTGCTTGAGCAATACGTCGATGTTGGCCCAGGCTCGGTCGTTATTGTTGCGCAGGCGCACCAGTTCGTTGTAGAGGATGACTACATAGACCAGCGCACCCACCACAAAAAGCAGGAACGCCGCCCCTTCGATTACAGTGCCGCCCATTTCGCTTTAGACCTCGGCTTCAGTCTTGCGTATCCAGTGAAACAGCACACCGTGCATGCATGCAAGTGACTGACGGGGCATCGTCCAAGGTCATTGAACCAGCGATGGACCGCAGAAACAAAAAGGGCTGAGATCTCGGTCTCAGCCCTTCAATCTATCGCCGGATTCCTGCCCTCCCTACGGCTTATGCGGAGTCAAATCGCAAGCGTGCTTGACCTCGTCGAGGTTCAAACCCCCAGGCGAGAACTCGGCGATCGCGTAGCCAGTTCTGGTTCTGACTTCCACATTGAACACTTCGGCTCCTATCGCGCCTCGCACTGTCCCCTTATCCATCGAGAGGAAGTGCCCCCGAACCCAGTTCCAGCCTTTGTGATCGTGGCTTCCGTCGATCCGCACCATGACTTCCATCTTCGGCTGGCCCCAAAAACCCGGATAGTCTGGCCGTCCGAGCCTGGCGCCCGGATTGAAGTCCGAGTATTCATACTTGCCATTGGTGCAAACCAGTTCGATCCGCGGCTTGTAGTCCGGATCTTCTTTGAGATAGTTGTTGGCAAGCAGTTCGAAGCGGACTTTTTTCGCGGCAGTCATCTTGTCTTCCGACTGAAACTCCATCCACTTGCCGCCGGCGCTAACGCCGTCTCTCTCGTCCTGATACGGGCTCATGGCCCCTTGCTGGGCAAAAGCCGCCAAACCCATCAACAGAAAGCTGGCCAAAGCGATCCCAGCTACGAATGTATGGTTCTTATCTTGAAACAATCGCAGTCCTTTCAAGGTCTCCTCCCCACTTCAAGAACATCCTACATATTGAACCCAAATCAGCGGCAAAAGTTGCATGACTTTGCACCCTCTCGCCGGCAATCAGCCAACACGGATGGATT
This sequence comes from uncultured Acidobacteriaceae bacterium, assembly GCA_963771965.1. Lineage (GTDB taxonomy): Bacteria > Acidobacteriota > Terriglobia > Terriglobales > Acidobacteriaceae > Sulfotelmatobacter. The sequence goes on along the minus strand of CAVYVM010000008.1, from coordinate 259,593 downwards.
TTGCACACTAAGCCAATCGGCATCGATTATTCTTGAGTCGTGAGATTTAGTAGTTACTTAATTTTCAGATCGATGTAGACCTGGGAGCGGTCGTCGAACTGGCTGACGGACTTCGTGTCGCTCTTGCTGCCATTGTGCTGGGCGTAGACTTCGTAGTCGGCTGCTGCCGAGAGGCCGGGAAAACGGTACGTTCCGTCCTGGCCAACGATGTAGGTCTTCACCGCATGATTGCGCGTGTTCGTGAGGTAGACGACCGCGTCTTTCACTGGATTATCCTGCTGGTCAAGCACTTTGCCGAAAAGCAGTTTGCCTTGCGCCTTGTCCTTCTTGTCAGGCGTGGCATGGGCACCGACAGCGACCAGCAGAAGGAGCGCGCTGCCGATCAAGCGGGTATTCCGGAAAGACAGTCTACAGCTCATGCGGTCACTTTCCTTTTCCTCTCACTAGTTCGTTAGGTGCAAGCTCATGTCGACGCGCTCGTCATACTGTACGTGGATGTTGACCTCTTGCGCCAGACGCAAGGTCTGGCCATCAGTAGTTTTCACGCCCTTTAGGTCGGCCCAGATAACATAGTCAGCTTCGCCGGCGGGGACGCGTTGCGCGAACTCGCCTGAATGATCGGAATAAAGTTCCCACTTGGCCTTCTTGTCAGATGCGCGGCGTATCTTCACCTTCACCCCGTACACCGGGCGATCATCCGGCCCCCACACGGTCCCAAAAATCAGCGCATAGGGATCCGTCGGCTTCAGCTTAGACGGAGGCGCTGCAAGGGCCGTGGATGAAAAATGAACAGAGAAGAATAAAAGTACCAGGCAGAGCGGTAGACCGCGGAGTAGACCACGAAAAGACGAGCGCGCAGACAGAAACCCTCGGTGCGTTCGATTACTCGTCGCCGTCTTCGCTTTCAACTTCTTCTTCCTCTTCTACGTAGCCGGCTTCGATTGCCTTGAGTTCCAGCGGACTAGTGGTCACGACTTCGAAATCCGTGCCACACTCGGGACAGGAGACAATCTCGCCTTCATCGACTTCTTCTTCTTCCACGTCGAGATTGGTTTCGCATTCAGGACACAACACCATGATTCCTCCGCTACCGTTTGGGTACCACGCTTAGACACCCCTCTTAGATACCCTTGATAATATTTAGATTCTTCCCCGCCGTAGGTCAAGGGGCGGGGGCTGTAGGGTGTGAGAATATAATTCACTGGCTGGCCTTGACATTCTTATGGCGGAGCCTACATGATTTTTATCCTCAGGAAAAGAGCGTGGCTTTTGTTGTTCACGCTATTTCTCGCTGTGACCTCACCGGCGCAAGCCCCGGACAAACAAGAACCCAACCCGGCCACTCTCATGGTTGTAGATGCCCGCATCTCGACCGCGTTGCAGCAAGTTTCCGCCGACCGCATCCGGGCGAATATCGAGAAGCTGGTCAGCTTTGGAACGCGATCAACCATTTCGGCGCAGGATACCGCTTCGATCGCGGCAGGCCACGGAATCGGTGCGGCGCGCGAGTGGATCAAATCTGAATTCGAGCGCTATTCGAAAGACTGCGGCGGATGTTTAGAGGTTAAGACCGATAGCTTTACTGAGCCGGCTGCCGACCGCATTCCGCAACCCACGGAAATCACGAATGTTTACGCGGTGCTAAAGGGTGTCGATGCAGAGAATGCCAAGCGCATTCTGCTGGTAACCGGACATTACGATTCTCGTAATAGTGACACTCTCGACGTGAAGGCCGACGCTCCGGGCGCAAACGACGACGGCAGCGGAACCGCCGTCAGCCTGGAATGCGCGCGAGTATTGAGCAAACTGAAGTTCCCCGCAACGATTATTTTTCTGACAGTGGCGGGTGAAGAACAAGGACTCAACGGCAGTCACCATTTCGCCAAGATTGCCAAAGAGCAGGGCTGGAACGTCGAGGCCGTCCTGAATAATGACATCGTTGGCGGAGACAAAAGCGCGCAGCAGGACCACTCCGTGGTACGCGTGTTTTCCGAAGGATTGCCCGCTGCCGCCACAGAGCAGGAGATCAAGCGTATTCGAGGCTTAGGCGGGGAGAACGATTCCGCTTCGCGGCAATTGGCCCGCTACATCGTCGATATTGACCGGGCATACCATGCAGGCGTCAAGCCAATGCTGGTGTTCCGGCTCGACCGCTATTTGCGCGGCGGAGATCACTCTTCCTTCAACCAGCAGGGATTCACTGCAGTGCGCTTCACTGAATTTCGTGAAGATTTTCATCATCAGCATCAAAATGTGCGCACCGAAAACGGCATCGAATATGGCGACACCGCCAAGTTCGTTGACTTCGATTATGTATCGCGCGTAGCCCGGCTGAATGCTGCGACCCTGGCGTCCCTCGCGTCGGCGCCCGCGCCTCCTTCGAATGTGCACCTGCTCACCAAAGATCTGGAGAACGATTCCACTCTCACGTGGGAAGCGCCCGCTGGTGGTCGCGCCGCTGCCTACGAAGTGTTGTGGCGCGCCACAACCAGCCCGGAATGGGAGCACGCGCAAAATGTCGGCAATGTTACCCGCACAACTCTGAACCTTTCGAAGGATAATGTCATCTTTGCAGTACGAGCCCTTGACGCCGAGGGGCACATTAGTTTGCCGGTCGTGCCCTTGCCGGAACGCTGAGTTCGGTATCTACTGCTTACAGGAGCGAATTCCTTTGCGCGGTCGAGAAATGACGTTGAGTTTCCCGCCCTTCACCAAAGCGGTGATCTGGCTGCTGGGCATTAACACCGCCGTGTTTCTGGCGTTGTCCGCGTTCGGTTCGATCGCGGTGATCCGGTGGGTGTATGTGACGCTCGGCCTCGTGCCGAGCATGACGGTTTTCCATTTCGCGATATGGCAAATCGTGACCTACAGCTTTATCCACGTGGGTTTCTGGCACTGGTTTGGCAACATGCTGGGAATTTGGATGTTTGGCTCTACCTTCGAGAGCGCGTGGGGTACGCGCCGGTTTCTGGAGTTGTTTTTCACCGGTGTGATCGGAGCCGCACTCACCACCATTGTTCTTTCGTTTGCGCACATTCTGATCAACCCCGATACGCCAACGGTCGGCGCCTCCGGCGGCGTTTTCGCAATTCTCATGGCTTTTGGGATGGTGTTTGGGGAAAACGAAATCATGATGATTCCGTTCCCTTTTCTCATCAAGGCCAAGTACTTCGTGCTGATTCTGATTGTGGTAACCGTGGCCTTCGCCATCAGCGGCGGCGGCGGCACCGCCTACCTGGCTCATCTCGGTGGTTTGTTTTTTGGGTACTTATATGTGAAGTTTTCACCGGCGAAAGGCATGTCCGGTCGATTCTCGTTTTCGGAGTGGTGGTATGGACTGAATAATTCTTATTACCGCTGGAAACGGCGGCGGGCTGCCAGGAAATTTGAAGTGTACATGAGCAAGCACGACCGCAAAGTCCATTTCGACGAACACGGAAATTACATCCCGCCGGACGATGGTCCGCGCAAGGGCAACGGCGGATCGAAATCGGGGTGGGTGAATTAAATCCTCACTCCGCGAAAAACGATTGGAATTTCCGCAGCACTTCGGCCGTTAACTCGCCCCGCACAGCCCTTCCTTTGAACCCTAAATCGTGACCAGCGCCCTCCACGGTCAGCAACTTCGTCTTCGCCGGAATCAGTTTTAAGGATTGCTCGATCTCCGCAATCGAACCGAAAGGATCCCGCGTGCCTTCGACAAACAGTGCCAGAGTATGCAGGTGGAAAAAATGTTGCGTGCGGAGTTGCTCCGGCTTGCGGGGCGGATGCAACGGGTAGGAGAGCAGCAGCAGACCAGCAGGCTCCGCCGGTGTTGTGTCCGCTGCCTTTTCAGCAAGCTCGGCGCAGAGCATGCTGGCTTGTCGTCCTCCATACGAGTGGCCCCCGAGAAAAAGACGCCCGCTTACATGAGCTTTCAGCGCCGCCAGCGCATTGCTAAGTCCGGCGCGGTCACGTTTGGCGTCGCCTGGTCCCGGCGGACCGTAGGGGCGATCCTGCCGATATGGAAGATCGCACCGCAAGACGAGAAACCCAGCTTCCGAAAAAGAATTCGCCAACGCAACCAGTAAAGGAGCCTGACAGTTTGATCCGGCACCGTGAGTCAGCACTAATCCGTTGCCATTAGGCTTGGCGGGACGATGTAAAAGTCCACGCACGAACGGCTCAACCGAAACATCGGTGAAGACCTGCGGACTGGATTCAACGGCAGGAGGCGCAACCGGCTCTTCCTTCTCTTTTTTCGAGCGAGATTTGAACAGTCCTGAAACCTTCATACGCCCACTTCTTCCAGCTTCTCGTAAATTTTCAGAATCTGAATTTCGTTTCCCAGCCTGGCCCAACAGCGCAGCACTTCAGGATCTTCCTGCGCCGTGGCCCGAGCCTGTTCCGAATTCCAGTAGCGAAGCAGCACGTACTGCGAGTCGCCAGTGTGGTAGAGGAGATCGCGCCCATATCCTTTGGCCGAAACGATGGCATTGAGTTCGCGCACCGTAGATAGCGATGCGGTTTCCATGCCGGGAAGAGGCTCCCAGATCGCGATGGATAGATACTCCTGCGACATACCTCGCGATTATAGCTTTTTGCGTGCGGCAGCGCGCTTGCTGGTCGCGTGCGAAACGGCGCTGGCTTCTTCGGCAGTGACCACGTGCAGCCTCATAAAATTTGTCGACCCGGAGGCTTGGCGCGTGCCCGCGACCACCCCGAGTACGTCGTCGGGTTTGAGCAAACTGCGCCGCAAGAGCTCATACTCGGCCACGTCTACCATGCTATCGCTTGTAAGCCCCTGGTCGCATTTCATGGGATGCACGCCCCAGTACATGTGGGTACGCTGCGCGATCGCGACGTTGTGAGTAAACGCGTAGATGGCGGCATGGGGGCGATACTTCGAAATCATGCGTGCCGTGTTGCCAGTCTCGGTAAAGATGGCGATCGCTCCCATGGGCAGATCTTCGGCCGCATGGGCAATGGACTCACAAATGGTTTCGGCCACGGAGAGGCCGCGCCGGTCGCGGCGCCGCCGCTGCGTAAACTCGCCCATGTTGCTCTCGGCCTCGATCACGATACGTGCCATCATCGCGACCGCTTCCCGCGGATAATGTCCGCTGGCGGTCTCCGCGGACAGCATGACTGCGTCGCTGCCGTCGAAAATCGCATTGGCGACGTCGCTCGCTTCAGCCCGTGTCGGACGGGGGTTTTCGATCATCGATTCGAGCATCTGCGTGGCCGTGATCACCGGCTTGCGCCATTGAGCCGCGCGGTGGATCACATGCTTCTGAATGACCGGGACTTTTTCCGGCGCCATTTCAACGCCCAGATCTCCGCGCGCCACCATCACGCCATCGGAGGCCTCGAGAATTTCTTCCAGATGATCGATCGCCTGCGGCTTCTCCAGCTTCGCGATCAAAGGAGTGTTGCAGCCATGACCGGCAACAATCTGCCGGACCATGTTTACGTCAGCCGCAGAACGAACGAAAGAAAGCGCAACTGCATCCACACCGTGCTTCAATCCAAACTCAAGATCTTTGTGATCTTTTTCGGTGAGGGCGGGTATCGACAACGCCGTTCCCGGCAAATTGATGCCCTTATGCTCACCCACCGGGCCGCCATTCAACACATCGCAGACCACATCTTTGCCTTGCACAGTTCGCACTCGCAGCTCGATCAGCCCGTCGCACAAAAGAATGCGGGTTCCGAGCCCAACCTCACGGGCGAGATCCGGAAACGTAGTCGAAAGGCGAGTCGCTGTTCCGGCGATGTCGCGCGGAGTAATAATCACAGTTGAGCCGCTCTTCAGCAAAACCGGCTCGTGCCCTTCCAGGCGTCCCGTGCGGATCTTGGGGCCTTGCAGATCCTGTAGGATGCAGATCGTACGTCCTTCTTTCTCGGCGGCACGGCGCAGGCGTTCGATGTTGCGGGCATGATCTTCGTGTGTGCCGTGAGAGAAGTTCAGCCGGGCGACATCCATCCCCAGGCGAAGCAAATCCCGCATCCCCGCCTCGGAATGGCAAGCCGGGCCGATGGTGCAGATGATCTTGGCGCGGCGTGCGGCGGGCTTTCCGTCGACCACTGCTGGCGGAACACTCTCGGGGACGGGGGAACTTTCTGCTGCGAGTTGCGACTTGCGTGCTTTCATCGGTTTCCAGAGGAGCAGTACCTTGTTCAGAGAAGGTCGTTCGCTCAAGAGAAAGCTTATTGTAATTGTTTAATGCTTCTTAATCTGCGGAGCACCAAAGAACAATTCAATCGCCTACATTTGAAATTTCTGTTTTTAGAGTTCTGTTTCCACAATGGAGATCGGCAGTTTCGGCGTTTTCTGCAGCAGGGTCCGGCGTTGTGCCTACACTTTCGGGGAACTGATTGCGATCAATTCTTTCCCCAGCATGGCGCGGGGGAAAAGCATGGCATTAAACTCCGCACCGACCAGGATCACCAGAGAAACCATGTACATCCACACCAGCAAGGCGATGGCAGCGCCGAGCGATCCGTAAATAATGCTGTAGTCGGCGTAATGCTGCAGATAAAAACCAAACAGCAGCGTTGACGAGAACCACATACCGGTGGCGAGGGTGGCGCCTGGTATCACGCTGTGCCAAGGCTGGGTGCGCGGAACCGCATTGTGGTAGATCAGCGCAATCACGGCAATGCTGGTGAGCGTGGCGATGATCCAGCGGATCGAGGTCCACATCAGCAGAATGTACGGACTGAATTCATGCGCGGTATAGAACAGGATGCGAGTTTCTATCTTGCTGCCGAATGCGATCAGCAAGGTTGAGAACGTCATTGGCAGACCCGCCAGAACCACCAGCGCAAACGAGATCAGCCGTTCCTTCACCAATCCCCAGATTTTCGGCAGCTCGTAGCAGCGGCGGAAACCTTCCATCCACGAAATCATCACACCGGAAGCGGTCCATAAGGTTAGAAGCGAGGCCGTAACCAGAAGCCCGACCGGCCGTTGCGCCGCTCCCCGAAGGAAGTTCATCGCCGTATTGCTTCCCGCCGGCAAAATACGGGAGAGCGCGTAGGAGATTTCGCGCAGGTAAGGCGCGCCCTTGCGAGAGGTCGCCAACAGAGACCCCAAAACCAGCAGCGCCGGAAAGAAGGTAAGAATCGAGGAATACGCGGAGGCTTTAGCGATAGAAAAGGCGTCGTGCTGGAAAGCACGCCAAAAGGCTAGCCGCAGAAGGCGCATAAAACGAAGCATCCCTGCCCATAGAGTAGGGCCGGAAACAGCTGGACGCAATGAGGGAAGCGATCCAGGTTCCTCGATTGGCAATCGTTTTAGGTTTGCGTGCATGAACTGTTAGTAGCCAAAAAGAGCCTCGGGGGCGAACGAATTCGCCCCCGAGTTTTACCCTAGTTTGATCTACTCCGCCGCCAGTTCTTCGGTTTCACCCTCGTGGCGCATCATCTCGAGAGCGCGCTCGGCTTCTTCGTAGGCTGCCGAAACCTCTGCCTGTACCTTGGCCGCGGCCTCTTCCATCTCTGGCGAGAGGCGCACGTTGCGGTAGTACTCCATGCCGGTTCCGGCAGGGATGAGGCGGCCGACGATGACGTTCTCCTTGAGCCCGCGCAGATGATCGACCGCGCCCTGGATCGAGGCTTCGGTCAACACACGCGTGGTCTCCTGGAACGATGCCGCCGAGATGAATGAATCGGTCGAGAGCGACGCTTTCGTGATGCCGAGGAGCAGCGGGCGTCCGGTAGCCGGTTTGCCGCCTTCCTTGATCACGCGCTCGTTCTCTTCGCGGAAGCGGAACTTATCCAGTTGCTGCTCCAGCAGGAACGTGGTGTCGCCCACATCCTCGACCTTCACCCAACGCATCATCTGGCGGACAATCACTTCGATGTGCTTGTCCGAGATGTTCACGCCCTGCAAGCGGTAGACTTCCTGGATTTCGTTCACCAGGTAAGACTGCAGCTCTTTTTCGCCGAGCACGGCCAGAATATCGTGCGGGTTGAGCGGGCCGTCCATCAAGGGTTCGCCAGCTTTGACGCGCTCGCCTTCCTGCACGTTGATGTGAACGCCGCGCGGCACCGAGTATTCCTTCTCGGTACCGTTGTCGGCCTGCACATACAGTTTGCGCTGGCCTTTCGAAACCTCACCGAATTTCACCGTGCCATCGATTTCGCTGATGACCGCGGTTTCATGCGGCTTGCGGGCTTCGAACAGCTCGACCACACGCGGCAGACCACCGGTGATGTCCTTGGTCTTGGTTGTTTCGCGCGGGATCTTGGCCAGCACGTCGCCCGGGAAAACCGTGTCGCCATCCTGCACCATGAGGTGAGCGCGGGAAGGCATGAGGTAGCGCTTGCTGCCCTTGCCTTTCACCACGATCGCAGGCTGGCGTTTCTCGTCTGGCGAATCGCCCACGACGTGACGCGACAATCCGGTAACCTCGTCCACTTCTTCGTGCAGCGTGACGCCTTCCTGCAAGTCCTTGAACTGCGCCGCGCCCCCGATTTCGGTCAAGATCGCGAAGGTGTAAGGATCCCACTCCACCATGACCTTGCCCTGCTGCACCTGATCGCCCTCGTTAACTTTAAGCTTAGCGCCGTAAATTACGGAGTAGCGTTCACGCTCGCGGTTCTTCTCGTCAACGACTGCGATCGAGCCCTGGCGGTTCATTACCACTAGGTCTCCGGACTTCGACTTCACGGTCTGCAATCCGATGAAGCGCACGGTGCCGTTATTCTTGGCATCGAGGCGCGACTGTTCGGAAACTCGAGATGCCGTACCGCCGATGTGGAAGGTACGCATTGTGAGCTGCGTTCCCGGCTCGCCGATGGACTGTGCTGCGATAACACCGGTTGCCTCGCCGAGTTCAACCAAGCGTCCTGAAGCCAGATTGCGGCCGTAACACATCACGCAGACACCGCGTTTCGATTCGCAGGTGAGCACCGAACGAATCTTCACCCGCTCGATCCCAGCTGCCTGAATCGATCCAGCGAGTTCTTCGGTGATCTCGTTGTTGATATCGACGATCACGTTGCCGTCGTAGTCTTTGATCTTCTCAAGCGATACGCGGCCCACGATGCGGTCGCGCAGTGGCTCGATAATCTCGCCGGCTTCGACAATTCCCTGAACGTAAATGCCGTCGACCGTGCCGCAGTCGTACTCGCTGATGATGACGTCCTGCGCCACATCGACGAGACGGCGGGTGAGGTAGCCCGAATCCGCCGTCTTGAGCGCGGTATCGGCCAGTCCCTTGCGTGCGCCGTGAGTCGAGACGAAATACTCGAGCACCGTCAACCCCTCGCGGAAATTCGCCGTGATGGGAGACTCGATGATTTCGCCGGAGGGCTTGGCCATCAGTCCGCGCATGCCGGAGAGCTGGCGAATCTGTTGTTTCGATCCGCGAGCGCCGGAATCGGCCATGACGTAAATCGGATTGATGAAACCTTCCTTGTCGGCCCGTTGCATCTGTCCGAACATCTCGTCGGCAACTTTTTCCGTGATTGCCGACCAGATTTCGATGACTTTGTTGTAGCGCTCGCCGTTGGTGATGGCGCCGTCCAGGTATTGCTGCTGAACATTGACCACCTGCTTCTCGGCGTCCTTGACCAGCGTCTTCTTGCTGTCCGGAATTACCATGTCGTCGATGCCGATGGAGAGGCCGGCTTTGGTTGCGTACTTGAAGCCGAACTCTTTCACCTCATCGAGCATCTTCACAGTCGTTTCGAGCCCAAAGCGCAGGTAGCCATAGTTGACCAGTGCGCCGATGCCCTTTTTCTTGAGCAGACCATTGATGTACGGCATGCCTTCGGGCAAATGGTCGTTGAGAATGGCGCGGCCCACGGTCGTGTTGATGAACGTGCGATCCACTTGAATCGGCTCGGTGTGAATGATGTCCTGATCGTCGTACGCGGTGGTCAGGTCGATCAGTTCACCGGTGTAACGCAGGCGGACGGGAGAGAGTGTTTCCACTTCGCCCATTTCGAGTGCCAGCAAAACCTCCTCGATGTTGGCGAACACGCGGCCTTCACCCTTCGCGCCCGGCTTGGCTTTTGTCAGGTAATAAAGACCCAAAACCATATCCTGCGTAGGAACGGTGATGGGCTGGCCTGACGCGGGCGAAAGAATGTTGTGCGAAGCCAGCATCAGCACGCTGGCCTCAACCTGCGCTTCCGGAGACAGCGGAATGTGCACCGCCATCTGGTCGCCGTCGAAATCGGCGTTGAACGCCGTGCAAACGAGCGGGTGAATACGAATCGCTTTGCCTTCCACCAGCACCGGCTCAAACGCCTGAATGCCCAGGCGATGCAGCGTAGGAGCGCGGTTCAGCAGTACAGGATGATCCTTGATGACTTCTTCCAGGATGTCCCACACGATAGGCTCCTGCTGTTCCACCATTTCCTTTGCCTGCTTGATGGTGGTGACGTTGCCGGTCTGCTCCAACCGGTGATAAATGAACGGCTTGAAGAGTTCGAGCGCCATCTTCTTCGGCAGCCCGCACTGGTGCAGCTTGAGTTCGGGGCCAACCACAATGACGGAACGTCCGGAATAGTCGACGCGCTTACCGAGCAGGTTCTGGCGGAAGCGGCCCTGCTTGCCCTTGAGCGTATCGGAAAGCGATTTCAGCGGACGATTGTTCGCTCCGCGCAGCACCCGGCCACGGCGGCCGTTATCGAACAGCGCGTCGACGGCTTCCTGCAGCATGCGCTTTTCGTTTCGCACGATTACTTCGGGCGCGTGCAGGTCCATCAGCTTCTTCAACCGGTTGTTGCGGTTGATAACGCGGCGATAAAGGTCATTAAGATCAGAGGTCGCGAAGCGGCCGCCATCGAGTGGAACCAGCGGGCGCAGCTCCGGCGGAATCACCGGGATGACGTCGAGAATCATCCAGTGAGGCTTGTTGCCGCTGCGTCGAAACGCCTCAACCACTTTCAAGCGCTTCGTATATTTGAGCCGCTTCTGCAGCGAGCTCTCATTCTTCATCTTCTCGCGCAGCTCGGTAGACAGACCGTCGGTGTCGATGCGCTTGAGAAGTTCCTTGATCGCTTCCGCGCCCATCATGGCCTTGAATCCCGCGGGACGATATTGCTGGTCTAGCTCGCGGAACTTCGCCTCGTCTTTAATAACCTCGCGCTCTTTGACGGGCGCGTTGCCGGGCTCGACCACTACGTAGGCCTCGAAATAAAGCACGGACTCGAGGTCGCGCAGAGAAATGTCGAGCAAGTGTCCGATGCGGCTGGGCAGGCCCTTGAAGAACCACACGTGCGAGCAGGGAGACGCAAGCTCGATGTGCCCCAGCCGTTCACGGCGGACTTTTGAGAGCGTGACTTCCACGCCGCACTTGTCGCAGATCACGCCACGATGCTTCATGCGCTTGTACTTGCCGCACAAGCACTCCCAGTCGGTTACAGGGCCAAAGATGCGGGCGCAGAACAAGCCATCGCGCTCCGGTTTGAAGGTGCGGTAGTTGATGGTCTCAGGCTTGGTGACTTCACCGTGCGACCAGCTCCGGATTTTCTCCGGAGACGCCAGGCTTATGCGGATTGCATCGAAATCCGCAATCGTGTTTTGCATTTCGAACGGGCTCGAACGAAACAAGGGATCCTCCGCTTCCTGCTCTCGGAAAGCAGTACCCAGTACCCAGTTGCCAGTACTCAGTACCGAAAGTTTTATGTTCCGCGAAGATCCGAGAGCGCTAATCCCGCGAAACGTTTCTTATCAAAACTTGGTGTCATCCAGTTCGTCGAGCCCCGGCACCTAGTAGACAGCTTCACATTGGGTACCGGGTACTAGGTACTGGGTTTAGTCTGCTGCCGCGCTGGCCGTAGGCTTCTTCTCCCCAGTCTTGATCAGCTCCACGTCAAGGCAGAGCGATTGCAATTCGCGGATCAGCACGTTGAATGATTCCGGCACGCCCGGCTCCATGGCGGCTTCGCCCTTGACGATGGCCTCGTAAATCTTGGTGCGGCCGTAAACGTCGTCGGACTTCGCCGTCAGCAGCTCCTGCAGAATGAACGCCGCTCCATAAGCTTCGAGCGCCCAGACTTCCATTTCTCCGAAGCGCTGTCCGCCAAACTGCGCCTTGCCACCCAAAGGTTGTTGAGTGATCAGCGAGTACGGCCCGATGGAACGAGCGTGAATCTTGTCGTCCACCAAGTGCGACAGCTTCAGCATGTAGATGTAACCCACACACACCGGCTGTTCGAATTGGTCACCGGTCATGCCATCGTGCAGAGTAGTCTTGCCCGACGTCGGCAGACCCGCATGCTCGAGCAACGCCTTGATCTCGCCCTCCTTTGCGCCGTCGAACACGGGCGAACCCATGTAGACGCCGCGGGCCAGCGTGGGCGCGAGCGCTTCCAGTTCTTCGTCTCCCATTTCACCGATGGTGTCGGCGAGTTTGGAATCCTCAAACAGAGCTTTCAGCTCGCGACGGATCGATTCCGTGCGGGTATTCTCCTTGAGCAATTTGCCGATCTTTTCGCCCAAAGTGTACCCGGCCCATCCCAGGTGGGTTTCGAGAATCTGGCCCACATTCATACGGCTGGGTACCCCAAGCGGATTCAAAACGATTTCCACCGGCGTTCCATCTTCGAGGTACGGCATATCCTCTTCCGGTAGAATGCGTGCTATCACACCCTTGTTTCCGTGACGGCCGGCCATCTTGTCACCCACGCTCAGCTTGCGCTTCATAGCGATGTAGACTTTCACCAGCTTGATCACGCCCGGCGGCAGTTCGTCACCCTTGGTGAGCTTCTCTTTCTTCTCGTTGACGATTTTCTTGAGCACATCGATCTGGCGCGACGTCATTTCCTCGATCTCGTCGATCTGCTCATTCACTCGCGGATCCTTATCGGCATACTTGATGCGCTTCAGGTTGCGAGTGGAAATGCGCTCAATCGCGTCGCGGTCAAGAATGTTGCCCTTGTTCAGCAGACGCTTGTTGGTACGCTCATCGTGCAGGTCGGCCTGCACTTCCTTGCCACCGAGAATGTTTTCCAGACGCTTGAGCCGTTCGTCGGTGAGAATGCGGATCTCGTCGGAAAGGTTCTTCTCCAGCTTGCCGATCTGCGTCGCTTCAATCGACTTCGCCCGCTCGTCCTTTTCCTGGCCCTTGCGGGAGAAAATCTTGACGTCGACGATGACGCCCTCGATGCCGGGCGGGCAGTAGAGCGAAGCATCGCGCACGTTGCCGGCCTTTTCGCCGAAAATCGCGCGCAGCAGCTTTTCTTCCGGCGTGAGCTGGGTTTCGCCTTTCGGCGTCACTTTGCCCACCAGAATGTCACCTTGCTTGATGCTGGCGCCGATGCGGATCACGCCTGCTTCGTCAAGATTGCGCAGCATGGTTTCGCTGACGTTTGGAATGTCGCGCGTCACTTCCTCGGGACCGAGCTTGGTATCGCGCGCCTCGATCTCGTATTCCTCGATGTGCAGTGAAGTGTAGTAATCGTCCTTCACCATCTTCTCGGAAACGAGAATCGCATCCTCAAAGTTGTAGCCGCGCCAGGGCATGAAGGCGACCAGCACGTTGCGTCCGAGCGCCAGTTCTCCGTGATCCGTGCAAGGACCGTCGGCAATGACCTCGCCCTTCAGCACGCGCTGCCCTTTTGTGACGATCGGCTTCTGGTTGATGCAGGTGTTCTGGTTCGAGCGCTTGAACTTCGTGAGCTGATAAATGTCCGAGCCCACTTCACGCGAAAGCTGCGTGGGATGGTGCTCGCCTTCAACTCGCACGATGATGCGGTCAGAGTCGACCGAATCGATGATGCCGTTGCGCCGGGCAAGGACCACCGCGCCCGAATCGCGCGCCGTAACCCCTTCCATTCCAGTGCCGACGATCGGCGCTTGCGCGCGCAGCAAAGGCACGGACTGGCGCTGCATGTTCGCGCCCATCAGCGCTCGGTTCGCGTCGTCGTGCTCGAGAAACGGCACGAGCGATGCCGCCACCGAAACCAACTGCTTCGGGCTGACGTCGACGTAGTCAACCTCGTCGCGACTTACCAGCACGAAGTTGCCGGCCTTGCGGGCGTTGACCAGATCGGCGACGATCTTGCCCTTGTCATCGAGCTCAACGTTGGCCTGCGCGATGGTGTGCCGGTCCTCTTCCCACGCGGAAAGATAGAAGGAGAAGGGATCGACCTGCACCGGCTTCTTGCGCTTCTCTTTGAGCTCAGCATTGATCTTTTCGAGCTCGTGCTTTTCCACGTAGTTGCCGACCTTGTAATCGCTGTCGCCCGTGTTGACCACGCTAACGTAGTCGATCACGCGGCCACCCTTGATCTTGCGATAGGGCGACTCAATGAAGCCGTAGTCGTTGATGCGGGCGTAGCAACTCAACGACGAGATCAGTCCAATGTTCGGACCTTCCGGCGTCTCAATCGGGCAGATACGTCCGTAGTGCGTGGGGTGAACGTCGCGCACTTCGAATCCCGCGCGCTCTCGCGAAAGACCACCCGGCCCAAGCGCTGAGAGACGCCGTTTATGCGTGATCTCGGAGAGCGGGTTGGTCTGATCCATGAACTGCGAAAGCTGCGACGATCCAAAGAATTCGCGGATCGCGGCCATCACAGGTTTTGCGTTCACTAGGTCGTGCGGCATCGCCGTCGACATTTCCTGGTAGACGGACATTTTTTCTTTGATCGCCCGTTCCATGCGGACCAAGCCGATGCGGAACTGATTTTCCATCAGCTCGCCGACCGCGCGCACCCGGCGGTTGCCGAGGTGATCGATGTCGTCGACGGATCCGATGCTCTTGCGCAGCTTCAGCAGGTAGCCGATTGTCGCGTAGAAGTCGTCGGGATCGAGCGTGCGCTTGTCGAGGCTGGTCGCGTCCTGATTTTCAAACAGCTTAATGTTGAACTTCAGCCGACCGACTTTCGAGAAGTCGTACTTGCGCGGGTCGAAGAACATTCCGTGAAACAGCGCCGTGGCGGTGTCCAAAGTCGGCGGATCGCCGGGACGCAGCTTGCGGTAGATTTCGATCAACGCTTCCTGCGGGGTTTTCACCGAATCGCGCTTCAGCGTCTGGCTGATCACCGTGCCCACGTCGTCGCGCTCCGGGAAGAATAGGTTCATCTCAACCACGCCGGAATCGAGAATCTTCGAAACCTTGTCCCCGCTCAGCTCGGTGTTGGCTTCAAGCAGCACTTCGCCCGTAGTCGTATCGACCACGTCGGCGGCCGCCCAGGCACCTTCGAGGTCGGTTACGTCCACTTCGATCTCGGAGATCTTCGCCTTCTGAATTTCCTTGAGAATCGCCGCGTTAAGCTTGCGGCCGGAGTGCGCAACCTCGTCCCCTGATTTGTTCTTAATGCTGTGCGCCAGCTTCATGCCCAGTAGGTTCGTCGGCTTCTCGCTGGGATCGAGCGTCCAGTACAGCTTCTTGTCTTTGATTGCAATCCGGTCCACGGTGTAGAAAGAGCGCAGGATGTCTTCGCCCGAACGCAGTCCGAGTGCGCGAAGGAAAATCGTTCCCAGGAACTTGCGCTTGCGGTCGATGCGGACGTAGAGCACGTTCTTCTGGTCGTACTCGAACTCCACCCACGATCCGCGGTAGGGAATGATCTTGCCGAGGAAGTACGTGCGGTTGTTCGCAGTCTCGAAGAACACGCCCGGCGAGCGGTGCAACTGGCTGACAATCACGCGCTCGGTCCCGTTAATAATGAAGGTGCCGTTCTGCGTCATCAGCGGCACGTTGCCGAAAAATACTTCCTGCTCTTTGATGTCACGAATGGAACGGTTCCCCGTTTCGGCATCCTTGTCAAAAATAGTGAGCCGCATCGTGACTTTGAGCGGAGCGGAATACGTCATGCCACGCTCTTCGCACTCAGCCACGTCATATTTCAGTTGCAGACCGACGGGGTCGCCACACTTATTGCAGAAGTCGGGCGTATTCGCGTTGTAAGTGCCGCACTTCTGGCAGAGCACATCGCCAGGATGAAACGGGTCGGTAATTACCGTGTTTCCGCAGTTTTTGCAGGTGGTGCGCAGGTGATGCAGCCCTTTTAGGTGACCACACTTGCACTCCCAGTTACCAATGGCGTAATCCACAAACTCAAGTTGTGATACGTTGCGGAAGTCGGTGATCGGAAAGACGGACTGAAACACCGCCTGCAGTCCGCCGTCTTCCCGCTCACTCGGCAACTTGTCCATCTGCAGAAAGCGATCATAGGAGCGCTTCTGAACCTCGATCAGGTTCGGGATCTGGATGGTTGCTGGAATTTTTGAAAAATCAAAACGTTTACGGTAGGCATTATTCTTCATCGTCAGAAAACTCCCATTTCAGGCGCAGCCGGAAGCTGCGGCAAACCGCGGAATGTGGGACGCGTCTATCGCGCCGCGCTGCTTAAACCCTTGTTTCGAACCTGTTTACACCAAGACACGACTGGGCGTCCGCAGGGACAAGTGTTCCCGCAGACGCCACTCGAGGCGTTTCGCCAATGTGAATTTGTAATCTTTCGCGCCAGTTCCTTCGGCCGTTTCCGTTTCGCCTGCCCGCGAAACAGTGCCAAACTTCCCTCGCGGGTCTCGCCCGCTATGAGTGAGGCCAGGGGAAGCGGTGGTATATAGATGCTAACACCACCGCCCCGGCTTCACAACTAGAACGCTGAAATTTCTGAGGCTTGCACGGAACCTGGAGCAGCCAACAAAGCTAGACCACGAGTAATTCCAGATCCTTCGCAAAGAACGCTCAGGATGACGCCAGCGGGCTCCCGTTTCACTCACGCCCCGCTAGACGGCGTCATTTCACTTCAACGACAGCGCCCGCCTCAGTAAATTTCTTCTTGATGGTCTCGGCTTCATCCTTTGAAACGCCTTCCTTGATGTTCTTGGGCGCTCCATCCACCAGCTCCTTGGCTTCCTTCAAGCCCAGGCTGGTGACTTCGCGGACGGCCTTGATCACGTTGATCTTATTGGCGCCAACTTCTTTCAGAAGGACGGTGAACTCCGTCTTCTCTTCCGCCGGAGCCGCTGCGCCACCTGCCGCCGCGCCGCCAGCGACCATGACCGGAGCTGCCGCAGCTGCTGACACGCCCAGACGCTCTTCGAGCTTTTTCACCAGCGCTGCCGCGTCCAGCAACGACAACGAGACAATTGAATCTTCCAACTGTTGCAAGTCTGCCATGTTAATTTCTCCACTCTTCAAGTTATGAATTTGTTGATTTCGTTATCCGCGGGCCGGGTTTCCAGTGCGGCAGGCTCATCTTCCGGCGCCAGACAACGCCTCGATCTGAACCGCGCAACCCCAGGCTTGCTGATAACCAAATCTTTTCGGACGGCTCCCGCCGCCCCGAACTTGTAACGCCGGCGTCCCGCCGGCTGTTAGGACCTACGACCCAGCCGTCGCGTCGCCCTTGAACTTGCCCTTCTCCACACCCTGGCCGATCACCACGGCCATGTCGCGTCCCACGGCGTTCATCACCGTCACCAAACGCTGCGCCGGAGAGTTGATCAGGAACATCAGCTTGGAATAAATCTCTTCCTTCGACGGCATGCTGGCGAGGGCTTCGATCTCTTTGATCGAAATCACTTTGCCTTCGACCACGCCCACCTTGAAGGTAAACTCCGGCGCGTCTTTGGCGTACTTCGTGAGCGCCTTCGCCATCGCCACCGGATCGCCCGTGGTGTAGGCGATCGAGGTCACCCCGGTCAGGTTTTTGAGCCCTTCCTCAATCTTCGTGCCCTTGGCGGCTAGCTCGGCGAGAGTGTTCTTCACGACCTGATACTTCGCCCCCGCTCCGCGCAAAACCTTGCGCAGCTCGTAATCCTGGGCAACGGTCATTTTGCTGTAGGTGGCAACGACCGCGCTCGAGACATTCTTCAGGTCCGCACTCAGCTTTTCGACCTGCTCTTTCTTCTTCGCTCTTGTAACTGGCATGATTCAATCCTTCTAAATTTATGTAGGGACAGCCGCCCTCGGCTGTCCTTCACTGCTTGTCATCCTGAGGCGACGTGCTTTTCGTCGCCGAAAGGATCTGGGCACGCCCCGCGAGGCGTCGCGTTCTTTGCGACGCAATAATCGCGCAGACTGGCGCGCTTCCTTATTAAGCCTTCGCCGCAGCCTCAATCGAACCCGTGTCCAGCAAAATCCCCGGCCCCATCGTCGAACTCAGCGTGCAGCCCTTGATGTACTTGCCTTTGGCCACCGACGGTTTCGCCTTGATCACGCTGGTAATCAGCACGGTAGCGTTATCAATCAGCTTGTCGGGCGAGAACGAAATCTTTCCCACCGGCACGTGCACCAATGCCGTCTTGTCAGTGCGGAATTCAACCTTGCCGGCCTTCACTTCCTGCACCGCCTTGGCCACATCGACGGTAACGGTTCCGGTTTTCGGGTTCGGCATCAAGCCCTTGGGGCCAAGAATCTTACCCAGCCTTCCCACTGATTTCATGACATCCGGCGTAGCGATCAGCGCGTCGAAGTCGGTCCAGTTTTCCTTCGTGATCTTCTCGACCATCTCTTCACCGCCCGCAAAATCCGCACCCGCGGCTTCGGCTTCCCGGATTTTGTTGCCGGAAGCAATCACCAAAACTTTCTTCGACTTGCCCAGCCCGTGCGGCAGCACAACTGTGCCGCGCACCATCTGGTCGGCATGCTTAGGGTCGACCCCAAGTCGCAATGTGATCTCAACTGTCTCGTCAAATTTCGCGAACTTGACTTTTTGCAGAAGCGGAACCGCATCCTGCAACGTATAAGGCCGCGGCTCGACTGCCGCATGCGCCTTCTTAATATTCTTTCCTTCTTTTTTCATTTCACTTTCCTCGTCTCCCACCGCTCATCGCTGTTTCGATCAGCCGTGGTGCATTTGACTATTGAGCGATTGAGCGATTGAGCGATTTTTGTGATCGGGCGATTTGTCTTTCAATCCCATAATCGCTCGATCTCCCGATCACCCGATAACTTCAATCCCCATCGACCTCGCCGTGCCGCGAACGCTCTTAATCGCAGTCTCAACCGACGCGGCGTTCAGGTCCGGCATCTTCTGTTTAGCAATGTCTTCCACCTGCTTCAACGTAACCTTGCCGACCTTATCCTTATTCGGTGTTCCCGATCCCTTGGCGATCCCCGCAGCTCGCTTCAGCAGAATCGAAGCTGGAGGAGTCTTCGTGATAAAGGTGAACGACCGGTCGCTGTAGACCGACACCACCACGGGGATGATGAGCCCCTCCATCTCTTTCTGATTCGTTCGAGCATTGAACTGCTTGCAGAACTCCATGATGTTGATCTGCGCCTGGCCAAGCGCCGGGCCCACCGGAGGCGCCGGAGTCGCCTTGCCCGCCGCGATCTGCAACTTAACGAAACCTGTAACCTTCTTTGCCATGACTTCTTAAGCTCCTAGCTTCTAGCTTGGCAGTTACGCTACTTTCTCCACCTGGTTGAACTCCAACTCCACCGGGGTCGAGCGGCCAAAAATCGTCACCATCACCTTCAACGTCTCGCGATCTTCATTCACTTCGTCCACAATGCCCTGGAAGGTCGCGAATGGTCCTTCGGAAATCCGCACGGTTTCGTTCTTCTCGAACTTAACCTTCAACTTAGGCTTCTCGCGGCTGTCGGCAACCTTATAAACAATGTGCTGCACTTCTTCGTCCGAAAGCGGCGTCGGCTGCTGCCCCGTGCCCACGAATCCAGTGACGCGCGGCGTGGACTTCACCACATGCCAGACGTGATCGTCCATGTCCATCTCAACCAACACGTAGCCGGGATAGAACATGCGCTCGGAGGTGTACTTCTTCCCTCCGCGAACTTCGGTGACCGACTCCGTGGGGATCAGCACCTTGCCGATCTTGTCCTGCAACCCGAAGGCGGCAACGCGCGACTCCAGCGACTCCTTCACCTTGCGCTCGAACCCGGAATAGGAGTGGATGATGTACCACTTCATGTTCGGATTGCGCGGCGGCTCACCGCTTGCGGCAACGCCATCCGGAACAGGTGGCTGCTCGCCGCCCGCGCCAGTATCGTTCTGTTCTTCGTCCTGCATGATCAAGTTAGACTCCGCTTACCGCGCTCTGACCTATTTTCCAAAATAGCTGTACAAGAACGAAACGGCCTTCTGAATTACGTTATCGATGACGAAAAAGAATACCCCGAAAATAAAAACCGTGACCACCACGACCGCCGTGGTCGCCTGCACTTCCTTCCACGAAGGCGCCGTGACCTTGCGCGTCTCGGTGCGCACATCGTTATAGAAAGTCTTAATCCGCTCCGGCCAGGATTTGATCTGATCGCCGAAACTGCCGCCCGCGGATGCGATTGAGTTCGCCATCTTCTTTGTCTCCACTCCCATACGTCTCCTAGGCCTGTACCCGACCCTTCCTCAGCGTCCTTCCAAATTCTGGCAGGGGCGGAGGGATTCGAACCCCCAAGTCCGGTTTTGGAGACCGGCAGTTTAACCGTTGAGCTTACGCCCCTAAATCAGTACCCAGTTGCCAGTACCCGGTCGCCAACTCTGCCGTTCTGGGCACTGGGTACTAGGTGCTGGGTACTGGCTACTTCACTTCTTTATGCGGCGTATGCTTGCGGCAACGGCGGCAGAACTTCTTCAGCTCCAGTCGTTCCGTCATCGTCTTCCGGTTCTTGGTGGTCGAATAATTCCGCTCTTTGCAATCACCGCACTGCATCGTAATAATTTCTCGGGGCATATTAAAAACCGCTCCTAGCTTCTGGCTCTTAGCTTAAACCTTTGTCATCCTGAGCAAGGCGGACGCTTTTCGTCTCACGAAGGACCTATACAACCCAGCCTACCGCAGCCAAGCTTGTTAATGTGGGGACAGCCGTCCTCGGCTGTCCGCGGAGCGAAGCTCCGCGCTTTTTCTTCCCTACGTCACAATCTCCGCAATCGTTCCCGCGCCCACCGTGTGACCGCCTTCGCGAATGGCGAAGCGCAAGCCCTTCTCCATCGCCACCGGCGTGATCAGTTCGATCACGAGCGAGACGTTGTCACCCGGCATCACCATCTCCGTGCCCGCCGGCAACTCCGCCACGCCCGTCACATCCGTTGTGCGCAAATAAAATTGCGGACGATACCCCTTGAAGAACGGCGTGTGCCGTCCGCCTTCTTCTTTCGTCAGGATGTACACTTCCGCCTTGAATTTGGTGTGCGGCGTAATCGATCCCGTTTTGGCCAGCACCATGCCGCGCTCCACATCTTCTTTCGCAATACCGCGCAGCAGCAGACCCGCGTTGTCGCCCGCCATGCCTTCGTCCAATTGCTTCTTGAACATCTCAACGCCCGTCACCACCGTCTTGCGCGTGTCGCGGAAGCCGACAATCTCCACTTCTTCGCCCACCTTCACCTTCCCGCGCTCAATTCGCCCCGTGACCACTGTGCCGCGACCCTGAATCGAAAAGATATCTTCAATCGGCATCAGGAAGGGCTTGTCCAGTTCGCGCGCCGGCTGCGGAATGTATTTATCCACCGCCGCCATCAACTCGTCGACCTGCGCCTCCGCCTTGGCTTCCCCGTTCAGAGCGCCCAGAGCCGAAACCCGCACCACGGGAACGTCGTCGCCGGGGAACTTGTAGCTCTTCAGCAGCTCGCGCACTTCGAGTTCGACTAGTTCGAGCAACTCGGGATCGTCCACTGCGTCGACCTTGTTCAGCGCGACGACCAGATAGGGCACGCCCACCTGCCGCGCCAGCAGCACATGCTCGCGTGTCTGCGGCATCGGACCGTCGGTCGCAGCGACCACGAGAATGCCGCCATCCATTTGCGCCGCACCCGTGATCATGTTCTTGATGTAGTCGGCGTGGCCCGGGCAGTCGACGTGCGCGTAGTGCCGGTTCGCCGTCTCGTACTCGACGTGCGCCGTTGCGATCGTGATGCCGCGCGCTTTTTCTTCCGGAGCGTTGTCGATCGAATCAAACGACCGGAACGTGTTCTTCGGATTGTGCTTCGACAAAACCTTGGTGATCGCCGCCGTCAGCGTGGTCTTGCCATGGTCGATGTGGCCAATGGTGCCCACGTTGCAGTGCGGCTTATTCCGATCAAATTTCTCTTTCGCCATATCTCAGCTCTTAGCTCCTAGCTCAAACTCACTCAAAACTGCTGTCATCCTGAGGCGCGCATTTTGCGCCGAAGGACCTACGCAACTTCTTTGCGGCCACCACTTATGAGTGCCGCCGCTCAGTAATTCAGTAATACTGATAAAGCTTCTTAAACTTGTGCCGCAACTTCGTGTCGACCATTTCTAGCTTCGACAGGTAAAATTCCCGCATCTGCGCCTGATCGGAAACCGGCAACGCCTGATACAGCTGCCATGTGCTCAACTCCGCACTCGCCGCCAATCCGCCCATCACATCTTCCAGAACGCGGGCCGACAGCACTTCATCGAACGCCCGAACGCGAATTCCCCTGCGATCCAACTGCTTAAGAAATCGCTCCACTCTATCAAGCAAGAACGCCTGCTCGACCGCCGCTTGCAGCTTCGCAAATTCCTGCCGCTTCTCGATCTTGATCGCAGCCTGCTCAAAACCCACTGTCATCGCACCTCATTAGATCCTGGAGCGGGAGACGGGAATCGAACCCGCGACCAACAGCTTGGAAGGCTGTGACTCTACCACTGAGTTACTCCCGCCCTTGCCGCCTCAGCGGCTAAAGCCGCTCAAGCCCGACTCACACAGCTCGGCTGAAGCCGAGCCCTTTCAAATCTTCCTGCAACTTCCAATCTCTGGAGCCGATGATCAGGATTGAACTGATGACCTCTCCCTTACCAAGGGAGTGCTCTACCAACTGAGCTACATCGGCCCGTACCAGCTGTGAGCCATCAGCCGTCAGCTCTCAGCAAAAACTCTATTCCGAATCGCTTTCGCTATCCGGATGCAGCACATCTTTTCTTCGCATCCAGCTCTTAAAGGCGAACAGACCAAGAATCAGCAGCGTCAGCGTTCGGATCCGAAAATCGCTCAGCGTGGCAAACGCCAGCGCACCTAGTACCGAGTACGCAATTAACGCCATGGCCAAGCGACTCATGCCTTTACTCCCAGATCCCTCGCAGAAACCGCTCGGGATTTCGCCAGCGGTCTCCCGGCTTCGCATCCGCTCAGCCTCACGCCCGCTAAACGGCTCAATCTGGTGCACAGGGAAGGATTCGAACCTTCGTACCTCGCTAGGAGGGACAGATTTACAGTCTGTTGGCTTTAACCACTCACCCACCTGTGCAATAACTCTCGGGCGATGCGGCGTCGCGCTTCCTCAAACCGCGGCAGCACACTTCTACTTCCTGCCCTCGCCAACCAGATGCAGACTAAGTTTTCACCAACCAGATTTTCGCAAACTGGATTTCCGTAAACCGGGGAAACCAAGAATCGCGCTCACGGCTTACCACGCGAAGATCACTACACGCCGGAATACTTCCGAATGGAGTGCATTGGAAAAACCTGTTTCGCCGCCACCTGCTGAGTCCAGCATCCCGCTGGAAATTCTTTGCTGAATTTCGTTTCCTGGAGCTGGCGAAGGGATTTGAACCCCCGACCCCCTGATTACAAATCAGGTGCTCTACCGACTGAGCTACGCCAGCACTCGGGTACTTGCGCCTGTCCGGGCACAAGTAGACCCTTGATCCCTTCGATATGTCCGGGACAATTAGTTAAGTTATCACAACGGGCAATTTTCGCGCAACCGGGATTGCGCCAGATTAGAGGCGGCCCCAGCGGAACAAGTACAGCTACTACGCCAATTAAGTCACGTTCCGTGTCGCGGTCTTAACGGGAAACTGCCCGTCAAATCTTTATACCGCCACGGGCTTCATCTCAGCGGCCCGTGCCACGTGGCCATCTCTATTTCGCCGGGACCGACAGCTCCTCCAGCGGAGTGCCTTTTTTCGCTACATAAAAAGCCAATGCCTTCGCGGGCTCCGTTTTGCTTGCGTTCTTTACGTTGTGTATCTGGCCGTCGATGGTGGTAAACGATTCGCCGGGCTTCAGGGTTACGGCCTCTTTTCCCGGCGTCTCAAAGATCACCGAGCCTTTCTCGATATAGACGACTTCATTGCCCGACTGAGTATGATTGCCGCTCTCCGCACCCGGCGGCAACGTGCGGTCGACCAAGATCGCTTCCCATCCTGGCGCGCCCTTCAACTCCATCCGCTGCAGAATCTTGCCGCCCTTCAAATTGCTTTTTTCTTGCGCGTTCGACATTCGGCTGCCCAGCAAACCCAGCGTTATTCCTGCTAGCAGTGTGAACACCATCAACATGCTGATGCGCTTCGTCTTCAATCGAGGCTCCTTTCAAGAGCGAACGGATACTAACATAAGCTCGTACGAGAGCGGTTTGGAGGACTGTAAGTGCACGAACTTGACTTGCTCGAAGCAGCTAATGGAGTAGCAAGCGAAGGCGATTTCCGCGCTGTAGCCCGCCAATATCCGCACTCTGCGTGAAATCGGCCCTCTCGTTGTTCACGCCGACCGCACGCGCAGGGGCAGAAATCACCCAGCCTGCCGCTACGCCGAGAGCCCTTCTTCTCCATTGACATCGATCCCAAGCGCTTTGTACCCTCCTAAGAAATCAGGATTCTAGAGTCTTATCGCAGTTTCACCTCAAGAATTCTAGCCTTACTGTGAGGTTCCGATGTCTCGTAACAAGCCAGCGCTTTTCTTCTTGTCCCTAGTCGCTATGATCGGATTTCTAACTGCATTAACAGCCCGCGCTGCCGATGAGACCGTGGTGCTCAGCTTCAACCGCAATGACAACTTGCCCTACGACCCCATGGGAGGCCTTGTCTCCGATTCCGCCGGAAACTTGTATGGAACTACAGTGGCTGGCGGCCCTCATAGCGATGGCGCGGTATTTGAGCTGACGCCGGGAGCCAACGGCGCATGGACCGGCAAAACCATCCATAACTTCAACGGGTCGAACGGCGACGAACCCGAAGCCCGTCTGACTTTCGACTCCGCCGGAAACTTGTACGGCACCACAATGGGCGGCGGCCTTCATAGTCAGGGCGTCGTCTTCCAACTCTCTCGCAGCGCCAACGGAGTTTGGACCGAGAAGGTGTTGCATAGTTTCACCGGAACCACCGACGGAAATTATCCCCAGGGCCCGTTAACTGTGGACGCGGCGGGCAACGTGTATGGCACCACTGCTTTTGGCGGAACGGGTAAGAATTGCAATAACCATGGGTGTGGCATCGTTTTTCAGCTCACCCCGAATGCAAATGGCACGTGGACGGAGACTGTGTTGCACAACTTCCAGTATGGTCGCGTGGACGGTGGCTACCCTGTCGGCGGCGTCACTCTTGACTCAGCCGGAAATCTCTATGGCACAACTCAGTTGGGAGGCTCCCATCTCGACGGCATTGTCTTTGAACTGAGCCTTGTAAACGGAGCCTGGACCGAAAATATTCTGCATAATTTTTGCTCGCAGCCGAACTGCGTCGACGGCGAAATACCCTCCGCCCCTCTTATTTTCGACGGGAGCGGCAATCTCTACAGCACGACTCAAACTGGAGGAGTGCTGGTCGGAACGGGCTGCGGTGGCTTGCCATGCGGCACCGTATTCGAACTCTCGCCCGCCGCTGGCGGCGCTTGGACCGAAACCGTGTTGTACAGCTTTTGCTCTTCCGCCAACTGTGCCGACGGCGCGTTGCCCAGCCCGAGCGCCCTTGTCTTCGACACGTTAGGAAATCTCTATGGCACAACCAATGCGGGCGGGATCCCCGGCACGAACTGTATCAGTTACGGCTGCGGCACTGTCTTCGAGCTCACTCCGGGCTCAGGAGGCGTATGGAGCGAGACCGTTCTCTTCGCGTTTCCACCCAATGGCTTCCAGGGCATGGGACAGCTCGGCGGTGTGGTGCTGGACTCAGCCGGTAACCTCTACGGCACCAGCGAGGTAGGCGGCCGATTCAGTGCCGGAACGGTCTTCAAAGTAACGCCGTAGCTCGAGTTTGCCAAACTGCCTGTGTAGGGACAGCCGCCCCTTCGGCAAGCTCAGGGCCGGCTCTCGGCTGTCCGTGGAGCGAAGCTCGACTTCTTCCCCGGTCACCGATACAACTCCACCACGTGCTGCGACTCCCTCGCGACAGTGCTATCATTTCTTTCCTGACCGCATTCCATGCGAATTAGGCGCACTTTCCCCATCGTCCTCGCGGTTCTGGTGATCGCCGCCGCAGTCACCCTGGCGGTGCAACTTCGAAAGCACGCGCCTCCCGAGCCGGCCCGCCTTCTGCCGGGAGCGGACGCTTTCTTTTACCTGGATCTCAGCAAGGCCCGCAAGGCGAACTCGGGCAAGGATCTGCCCGTCGTGAGTCATGACCCTGAGTACGAGCGATTCATCCGCGAGACCGGCTTTCAATTCGAGCGCGATCTCGACGAAGCCGCCTTCGCCGTTCATTACCCTGCGAGTTGGCCTGGCGGCGGTACCGGCGGCTCCGCACCGGAGGCGCGATTCTCCGAAGTACTGGTTGGGAAATTTCACGGCGAGCGTCTAACGGCGTACCTCCGTCAGATCGCCCAATCGGTCGAGAATTACAACTCCGTCGAGATCTTCACGATTCTCATCGAAGGAAGGTCGCTGCGCGTAGCCGTTCTCAGCGCCGATTCCGTGGCTGCCTCGAATGTAAGCGACCCCGCGGTCATTCGCGGAATCGTCGACCGCTCCCGGCGCCTCGCGTCGCCCTTTGGCGGCCCTGCTTTATTGCGCCAGTATTACAAGAACGTTCAATTGGCTAGCCTGGCATGGCTGGTAGCGCGCGTCGAACCTTCGGCTTCGACGGCGGGAATGTGGAGCGCACTGTTCGCCAAACCCGCAACTCTTGTTGTTTCTGGAAGCTCTGGCGCGCTTCATCTGCGGCCCGATGCGGTTCACCTGCGGGCCGAAGCTTTTACCGACAACGCCGACGACGCGCGGGCCATCATCGATAAAGTGAACGTATTTGCGGCCCTAACCCGCTCCGCCGAAACCTCAGTCGGAACTCACGGGACCGACCCTGACGTAAAAGCTCTTTTCGATAGCCTGAAGGTAAAACAGGAGGGCAGCCGCGCCCTGCTCACGGCCTCAATGCCCTTCGGATTTCTAAAGAAAATGCTCTCCGGTTCATCAACTGAATCGAGCGAACCTCCTGCGGCTATGCCCGCGCAAGTGCCTACGAAGTCGAACTCCCACTAATTTATTATTTCGCTACGGAATGCGTTCGCGTAGTGCAACTAAACGCTGCCCCAATCGTCTCATCCTTACGGAGAATAACTCCGGGCAGGTACAATACAGCAGATGTCGAGCCTACCACTTCCGATCGCCGCGTTTTTCGCCGGCTTGATTTCGTTCCTGTCGCCCTGCGTCCTGCCTCTGGTGCCTGGCTATCTTTCGCTCATATCCGGCGCGGGTCTCGAAGAACTGAAATCACCGCAAGCTCACCTCATGCGGCGCGTGATGCTGAACTCAATTTCCTTCATCCTGGGTTTCAGCGTCGTCTTCGTCGCACTCGGCGCGGCGGCAACTGAAGTCGGCCAAGTGCTGGGAGTTTACAAACATACGCTTGCCCGAGTGGCGGGCGTCATCATTATTCTTTTCGGATTGCACCTGACCGGCATTTTCAAAATCAAAGCGCTCTATACCGACGCCCGCCTGCACAGCGTGAAGGGCAGCAGCACACCTTTGGGCGCCTTCGTGATCGGCTTTGCCTTCGCCTTTGGATGGACACCGTGCCTGGGCCCGATTTTATCGGCGATTCTCGCGCTTGCCGAGGAACAAAATACGTTAGCCAAGGGCGTTCTTTTGCTCGGGGTTTATTCGCTCGGGCTCGCCGTTCCGTTCTTGCTGACATCGCTCGGAGTGGAACGCTTTCTGAAGTTCTATAGCCGCTTCCGCTCGCACATGCATGCGCTTGAAGTGGCCAGCGGCGGGTTGTTGATCGCACTTGGCATATTGCTGGTGCTCGGACGCTTTACTCTGATTTCGAATTGGCTTTCGTTTTTGAACCGCTTTGCTTTGTAGGATTTTGGGCAGGAAGCAGCGTTTGATTTGTGCAATCGCGATCAGAATTATTGGATCAGAATTATTAATGGAGTCTTTCCGTGAACCGTAATCCGCTTGCCCTCGTAGTCGTCGCCTTCGTGATTGCGCTGGGAATCTACGTCGGCTACCACAAGGCACGCCGCCCCAGCTCAGCCCTCGCATCTCATCTCACGCAAACGGGCCCCGCGCCGGATTTTGCACTGGAGTCGCTCGACGGCAAAACCATGCGCCTCTCCGACCTGCGCGGCAAAGCCGTTTTGCTCAACTTCTGGGCGACCTGGTGCGGTCCTTGCAAAATCGAGATGCCTTGGTTTGTTGAGTTGCAAAATCAATACGGCCCGCAAGGCTTGCAGATCGTCGGCGTTGCCATGGATGACGCCAGCAAAGAAGACATCGGCAAATTCGCCAAAGATATGGGCGTGAACTACCCGATCCTGATTGGAAAGGAATCGGTCGGCGACGCGTATGGAGGAGTTCCAGCGTTGCCAGAAAGTTTCCTGATTGGACGCGATGGAAGACTGGTGGACAAGATCATCGGCCTTCGCGGAAAAGCTGAAATCGAGGACGCGGTCAAGAAAGCGCTCAACACCCGCCCCGCATCCAGTCAGGCCGGCGTATATCGACAGGAAATCGTTCCTGCTCGGAGGTAACGTGGCAAGGTGAGCCGATACGATCTACCATTATCGTGGCTGGTCTGCGTTCCGAAGACTGCAAGGGGACTAATGCGCCGCACTTTCTCGCCACATAAACAAATCCAACTTGTCTCGATCCGCTTGTGTCTGCTGACGCTCGCCTCACTCGTAAGCGCGATTTCAGCGCTCGCTCAAGTGCCGCCTCCACCTCCGCCAGTTACCGTGGCTGCAATACCGGTAACCACGGCCCAGCGCGGCACCCAGACCATCGTTAACCTTAACTTTCGCGTTCCGCCCGGCTACCACATCAATTCGAACACTCCGAAGTCTGAGTTCCTCATTCCCACCGCTTTGAAAATGGATCTCCCGACCGACATCGTTCTCGGAAAGATTGACTATCCCGCCGGCGACGAGCTGACTTTCCCATTTTCTCCGGACGAAAAACTCAGCGTCTATGCCGGAGACTTCACCGTCGCACTGTCGGTACATCCGCTGGAATCTGTGGTACCGGGAAAATACCTGATGCGCGGCGTCCTGCGCTACCAGGCCTGCGACAATGCCGCGTGCTATCCGCCGAGAACTTTGCCCGTGAGCTTTGAAGTGAAAGTGGTGAAAGGACCGGGTACGCACAAAGCGAATCCAGCCCAAAGCCCGCACGTGCACAACTAACTGAGAGCTTGTCCGGATCTAGTCGGTGCGCGGCGAAGCGCTGGCCAGGGCGAGAATCGCCCCGGCGTAAAGCAACGTGTCGGCGAAATAATTAATCCCCTCGACCTTAACGTCAGTACTCGGGTCCAAGAGTGATGTGATCAGGATCGGCCCATAGATAAACACGACAAGCAACAGAATCCAGGTGCCGAGATAAGTTGCCGCTGTCCGAGTTTTCTTTGCCAGCAGGATAGCTGCCCCGCAAATCACCAGAAGTGCGCCGGTCAGATAGCTGATGACCATGCGCCCCGGAATCCAGGTGGGCATTATTTTTTCAAGAGGAACGCCGGGGACATTGATGGGATGAAGAAAGTGCTCGACGCCGTAAAACATCGCGGCCATGCCGATCACGACTCGACCAATTGCGACAAGCTTGCTTCTCCCTTGTCCGTGGCGTCCGGCCATCGCATCTCCCGCAAGAATCCAGCCTCCGGAAGCGAATGAAAATTCCCGGAACAAAATTGTCCATGAAAATCTGTCGTGGGGTTTGGCATAAAGTCCCGGGATAATCAGTAGCGCCTCTATCAGAAGCATCAGGATGCCGAACAGCAACCCGGACCATTGCACCTGAATCCTCGTAGCAATGCTCAGGGACGCGGCGATCAGCGCGACCCCAACGAAATAAGCCCAGAACAAATGCCAGGGAATGTACGCGGGCACCATGTTCATGAGTCCCCGAGCTGCGGAGAGATGTAGCGCTCCGAAAACCGCGAGAGGAAGCGCGAAACACAGATTGCTCAAAGCAACGACTTTGTCGAGCCCTCGCGCCTGCGCGAAGTCAGTCCTCGCGGCCAATATGCCAATTAGAAAAAGCAGGATGCCGGCAATGCACATCGAGACCGGCGTGCGGGCGATCTCCAGAAATGCGCTGAGGTTCGTTAGGTACATATTGATCCAAGCGTAAGTTCGCGTGCTTATCCCTGCACGTTATCCGGGCCAATACAGCGCTTCAAATTGTACGCTGAAGAGCCAACGCTAATTCCGGAATTGGACCTTGCGCCCAAAATAATTAAGGTCGGGAAGGCCACGGGCCCGAGATCGACCGTTAGCCTGTTCTTGGGCCCGTGGTGTAACTGGCAGCACACTAGCCTGTCCAGCTGAGAGGTGCGGGTTCGAATCCCGTCGGGTCCACAGCGTTCCCTGTCTCTTGGTAGGGAATCTGCAGGGGAGTCTGAGGACAGGCCAGACTCCCCCAAGTAATCTTGACTTCGAATTTATTACTCTCGATAATCGTGACAGCTGGACAGGCTAGTGGCCCCGAGTTGAATTTGCGCTCGGGGTTTCGTTTTGGAAGGATTATTGAGGGACTGGCGATTACCTACCAACTCCCCCATCACCCTCTCCCGCCCTGCTTCTTCTCGACCTTCGCCCAAGTATCCTTCAGCGCCACCGTCCGATTGAAGACCGGCTTGCCCAGTTTCGAATCCGGATCGACACAAAAATATCCCAGCCGCTCGAATTGATACCTCGAGCCGGCCGAAGGATTCGCCAGCGACGGCTCCAGCTTCGCATTCGCAATCACTTCCAGCGAATTCGGATTCAGATTCGCGGTGAAATCCTGCCCTTCTTCCACATCATCCGGATTTTCTTTACTGAACAGAGTTTCGTAAATCCGCACCTCGGCATCGACGGCTGTCGGCGCCGACACCCAGTGAATGGTCGATTTCACTTTTCGCCCATCGGGAGTATTGCCGCCGCGCGTTGCAGGGTCGTAGCTGCAATGCACTTCCACCACTTCCCCCTTATCGTTCTTCACCACGCTGGTGCATGTGACCAGGTATCCGTAACGCAGCCGCACCTCGCGTCTCGGCGAGAGCCGGAAATAACCCTTCGGCGGAACCTCACGGAAGTCATCCTGCTCGATGTAGAGCTCTCGCGAGAATGGCACCTTCCGCGTGCCAGCGGTCGCGTCTTCCGGATTGTTCACCGCATCCATTTCTTCGACCTGATTCTCCGGATAATTGTCGATGACGACTTTCAGCGGACGCAGCACCGCCATCACGCGCGGCGCACGCTTGTTCAAATCTTCGCGGACAAAGTGTTCGAGCATGGCCAACTCGACCGTGCCGTTGGTGCGCGAAACCCCAGCGGCGGTTACAAAATTGCGGATCGCCTCCGGCGTGTAGCCGCGACGGCGCAACCCGGAAAGCGTCGGCATGCGCGGATCATCCCATCCGTTCACGCGCCCTTCCTCGACGAGCTGGCGCAGCTTGCGCTTGCTCATCATGGTGTAGGTCAAGCTGAGGCGGTCAAACTCAATCTGCTTCGAAGGAAAAATGCCAAGCTGCCCGATAAACCAGTTGTAGAGCGGCTGATGGTCGGCGAATTCCAGCGAGCACATGGAGTGCGTAACTTTTTCGAGTGAATCGCTCTGCCCGTGCGCAAAGTCGTACATCGGATAAATGCACCACTTGTTGCCGGTGCGGTGATGCTCGGCGTGCAGGATGCGGTACATCACCGGATCGCGCATGTTGAAGTTAGGAGAAGCCATGTCGATCTTGGCCCGCAGAACCCGCGACCCATCCGGAAATTCTCCGGCTCTCATGCGCTCGAACAAATCCAGGTTCTCTTCGACCGGGCGATCGCGATATGGGCTGTTGGTTCCCGGCTCAGTCAACGTTCCGCGATGCTTGCGAATTTCATCGGCTGACAAATCGTCGACATAAGCCTTGCCGTCTTTAATCAGCTTTACTGCCCACTCATGGAGCTGATCGAAATAATCGGAGGCGTAGTGCAGCCCGTCCCAATGAAAACCAAGCCACTTCACATCTTCCTGGATCGACTCCACATATTCCGTGTCTTCTTTCTCGGGATTGGTGTCATCAAAACGCAGGTTCGTATGCCCGCCAAACTCGTCGGCCAAACCGAAATCCAGGCAGATTGCCTTGGCATGGCCGATGTGCAGATAGCCGTTCGGCTCGGGAGGAAACCGCGTCTGCACGCGGCCGTTGTATTTTTCGGTCTTGAGGTCTTCGATGATGAGGTCGCGGATAAAATTCGACGGCGCAGACGGCGAGACATCCACAGCTTTTTCTCCAGCTTCGGTGGGCGGATGCGATGGATACATTACTCTCTGATCTTATCGCAAACCCATGGAGCGGCGGACGCCTCGTCCGCCCGGCTCTGTACGCCAAGCTGGCCCCGGACGAAGGCGTCCGGGGCTCCACGTCGATTCGTTAACCGGACAAGTTCGAGGGGACCGCCTTACCCCATCTTCTTCAGAGCTTCCGCGATTCGCTTTAGCGAAACTTCCTTCCCCAGCACTTCGAGCGTCTCAAACAGCGGCGGCGCATTCTTCCGCCCGCAGACAGCGACCCGGATCGGCTGAAACATTTGACCGGCCTTCACTCCCAACTCCTGCGCGGCGGCGCGCAGAGCCTGATCCAGCGGATCATGTTTGAACTCGACGTTCGCCAGCACCTCGCGCGCCCGCGTGAGAACTTTCAGTGCCATCGCTGCGTCGCCTTTTTGCGGGACAAGCTCTGCGGGGTCGTACGGCGGCAACTGCTCCACAAAGAAAAAATCCGCTGCAGTGAGCACGTCGCGCACCAGTTTGATGCGCTCTCGAATCAGAGGCGTAATCCGCAGCATCTTCGCCTCACCCACGTTAAATCCTGCCCCCTGCACAATTGGTAGCAGCCGCGCACTCAACTCTTCCACCGGCAATCCGCGAATGTGCTCCGCATTCAGCCACACCGCTTTCGGATCGAACGTCTCCTCCGGAGTAACGGCCGGCTCCTTGAAGTTGACCACTGCATTCGAGCGGTTGATACCTTCGAGCGAGAAGATGTCAGTCAGCTCCTGCAGAGACATATTCTCGCGGTCGTTCTTTGGCGACCAGCCCAGCAGGCAAAGAAAATTGATGAATGCTTCGGATAGAAATCCTGCGTCACGGTAAGTTGTAACGCTCACCACCGGCCCGTGGCGGCGCTTCGAAAGCTTGGTCCCGTCGGGCGCGACCAGCAGCGGCAGGTGCGCAAACTGCGGCGGCATGCAACCGGCTGCTTCGAAGATGAGCACATGCTTGTAAGTGTTCGTAAGATGGTCCTGCCCGCGGATGATGTGCGTGATGCCGAGGTCGGCGTCATCGGCGCACGAGGCCAGATGATAAGTCGGCATGCCGTCAGAACGAAGTAGAGCAAAGTCTTCGATATCGGCGGCGGCCTTTACCTGCTCACCGTAAACCGCATCGGTAAATCCCACCACCTGCCCGTCGCGCGGTACACGAAAACGCAACGCAAACGGCTCTCCCGCTGCGGCCCGGCGATCGCTCTCCTCGAGCGAAAGTTCACGCGCCTCAGGATTGAACAGCCACGTCCCCTGTGCGCCAGATTTCTCGCTGTCGCCCTTGTGCGCCGGGGTGAAGTCGCGATAGGCCAAGCCTTTTTCGAAAATCGCCCAGGCCATCTTGCGGTGCAGGTCAATCCGTTCTGACTGCTTGTACTCCTCATCCCAGCCAAGGTTCAGCCACTTCAGTCCATCAAAAATAGAGTCGACCGAGGCCTGCGTGTTGCGTTCCACGTCGGTGTCATCAAGCCGAAGAATCACGGTGCCGCTATTGTGGCGGGCATACAGCCAGTTAAAAATAAACGTGCGCGCGCTGCCTACGTGCAAAAAGCCTGTAGGAGAAGGCGCAAAGCGCACTCGCGGTTTCGCGGAGATGGAAACACTGGATTCAGGCATAAGTGGGCAAATGTTGATGGTATGGGGCGCAGAAAACTATCGTCAAGCGAAGAGAGGAAACAACCTCCTCTTAAGTTATTGATTCTAAATATTCTACAGTGAGGGCATTGTACTTAAATACTGTTGTACTCACACCCCGGCGTGTGAAAGCATTGAATTGTTAATTTTCTCCCACGTTTCTGAGCCAGATCTGCGAGATTCTGTCGGCCCTCATGAATAGTATCGCCACCAGCATCGTAATCATTCCCGGCGTGGTCGCCCTGCTGCTTTGCCTGCTCTTCACTTACCTTTACCAGCAGAGCCGCCAGACTTACTTTCGCGCCTGGCAAATTGCGTGGGCCTGTTATTCCATTCACTACGCGCTCGATGCTCTTCGCTTTTTCCACCCGCCGGCGACGTCCGCATTCTTTGCCAGCTCTTTGTTTTCCGTGGCAATGGCAGTCAGCATCTTCGTCTCGACTCGCCTCACGCGCGCCTCGTTTCGCTTCCGCTGGTATGACTGGGCGCTGGCCGTTACCGGGGCCGCCGCAGCTTCGGTCGATTTGCGCAACTATCTTTTAGCCGGCGCGAGTGGCATCGGATCGCGCCCCGTAAGTCTGGTTGTAATTTTTATGACCGCAGTGCTGCTTTATTGCTCAGCGGCCTTCTACCTGCACGCGCATCGCAAAGGATCTGTAGGATTCCAGTTGCTTGGCTTTTCCCTCGCGCTCTGGGCCGTGTTGATGGCGTCGGTCCAGTCCAACCATCCCTGGGCGGAAATGTTTGGCAGCGTTGGCCATGTCCTCGGGCCGGTGCCACAAATGCTGCTCGGCATTGCCATGGTGATGGTGCTGTTTGAAAACGAGCGCAATGCTGTGCAGGAAAATACTCTCGCCCTTTCGACTCTCGGCGTCGATCCTCGGCAACTGCTTTCGGCCGACGATCTGCTGCCCAACCTTCAGTGGGCGCTGGAGCGGTTGGCAAACGCCTTATCCGCGCGCCGGGCCGCCATTTACATTGCCGAGCGATGGCGTGGTCTGCTGCCCTCGGTTGAGCGCGGCTTCTCCTCGGAATTTCTCGAAGGACTCACCGAGAGCGGAGCCGGAGAGTACATCAGCGAACTGACCTATCGACACGGCGGACTCTTCACCGTGCGCGACCTGGCGCAGATGACCGAACCTCTGCCCGTAAGCTCGACCGGAACTTTCGCCGACTTCAAGAACGTTCTCAAAGAGGCCGAAATCCGCAACCTCACGGTCGTGAGCCTTCAGACGCGTGAGCATGTTTTCGGAGTGATTCTGTTTCCTCACGCGGATCGCAAGGCATTCGGGATGTCAGGCCCGCGCCTCATGGTTGGTCTGGCGCTGCAACTTGGCCTTACCATCGAAAATTATGTGCTCGCGCACGATGCTCACCGCCGCACACAGGAATACGAGTTGCTCACTGAGATCGGCCAGGCCATCAGCTCGCGCCTCGATCAGGATGAGATTCTCCGCACCATCCACAGCGAACTGGGACAGATCTTCAACACCAGCAATTTCTACATCGCATTTCAGGAGGGCGATGAAATTCGCTTCGAGTTGGAAGTGGAGGACAATCGCGTTCTTCCCAAGCGTTCGCGCAAGTTTGAAAACGCTTTTACCGAATACGTGATTCGCACCGGCCAGCCGCTGTTGATCCGCTCTGACCTCGAAAAAAACCGCACCCGATTAGGCATTACGTTCCGCCCACCGCATCCTGCCAAATGCCTGTGCGCTGTGCCCATTCTGCTCGGCAACCGGCCCGCCGGAGCCATGGTAGCGATGAGCACCGAATACGAATATGTTTTCGAGCAGCGTGACCTCGACGTGCTCGTGACCGCCGCGGGCCAGGTTTCGGTCGCGGTGGAGAATGCGCGCCTCTTCGCCGAAGAGCAACGCCGCTCCCGGCAGCTTGCCTTCCTCAACAACATCTCGCGCACGGCGATCTCAAGCGACGATCCCGTGCATCTTCTCGGACAAATTGTTGGGGAGATTCAAAAGAATTTCAGCTTCGATCACATCGGCATCGGCCTTCTTGATTATGGAACCAAAGAGATCGAAATCAAGGCCGAAGCCGGCGCGACTGCTCATGCCGTGGGCAATCGAGTTCCGCTGGGCATCGGAATCCTCGGCCGTGTCGCGCGCACCGGCGAGCGGGCGCTCGTCCAAAATGGCGTGGAGGGTCAGATCGGCGCCGTTCTGCCCGACTCGCGATCGGTGCTCTGCATTCCCATCACCTATGGCGAAACTCTTCTCGGCGCCCTCAATATCGAAAGCCGTCAAGAAAGTCCGTATTCTCCGCAGGACGTCCTCATTCTCAATACTCTCGCCGATTTGCTGGCCACCGCTCTGCACAATGCGTTCGTTTTCCAGAAGCTGCAACAACAATCGATCACTGACGGCCTCACCGGAATCAAGACTCGGCGTTTTTTCTGGGAGGCACTCACCGCCGAGTGGAAGCGTGCCTCCCGCTCCGGACGCCCATTTTCGGTGGTGCTGATCGACCTCGATAAATTCAAGGAAGTGAACGACACCATGGGCCACTTCGAGGGCGACCTCGTGCTCGCCCGTGTCGGCCGTTTGCTCGAACAGAAATCGCGTCAATCAAACGTAGTCGCGCGCTATGGCGGAGACGAGTTCATCATCCTCATGCCGGAGACCGGACCTGAGCAGGCCTCGGTCCTCGCCGAACGCCTGCGCCATTGGATGAGCACCGACCCCATGCTCGAAGAGCACCACGTCACCGGAAGTTTCGGTGTGGCTAGCTTTCCCACGCACGGCTTTTCCGTCGAAGACATTATTCGCGTTGCCGATGCCGGCATGTATGTCTCGAAGCGCTCTGGCGGAAATCGCGTCTCGGCGGCAGAGGCCTTCGCCGAAGGTGAGGAGTTCGCCTCGCAACGCCAGCAAATTTCCGCCTACATCGAGGGATTTCTGCAGCGCGAGCACAACGGCCCAGAGCATCTCGAAGAACTCACTTCCATGCTGCTGAAGTTTTGCGGCGGCACTGAGAATAAAAACGATTGCAACGTCCCGCTGCTAAAGGAATCGATCGAAGTTCTCAGCCGTGCCGCCGAATCCCGCGAAATGCGCACTGCCGGGCACGGCGACCTCGTCGCCCGCTATGCCGAGATCATCGCTCGCGTTCTCCAAATGCCTCCCGAAGAAACAGCCGATCTCGTCTATGCGGCGCGGGTTCACGATGTCGGCAAAATTTTCGTCCCCGAACGCGTTCTGAATAAACCCGGCCCGCTCACCGAGGACGAATTCTTTTTGGTAAGAATGCACGCTCGTGTTGGCGCAGAGATCGTCGGCATCCTCCCGCACAGCTTCAAGATGCGCCAGGCCATCGAGCATCATCACCAGCGTTTCGACGGCACCGGCTATCCCGACGGCGCGAAGGGAGAACAGATTCCTCATTGGGCACGCATCATCGCCCTCGCCGACGCCTACGCCAACATGCTCTCTGAACAATCCATCGCCGCTGCCCGCACCCCCGAGCAGGCGCTCGACGAATTGTCCAAAATGACCGGCACCGGCTTCGACGGAATGCTGGTGCGCCTGCTGCTCCGCGAATTGAAATCGGAACGCACCCCATCGGCGAAGGATAATTTCTAGGAGTTTCCCCGTGGCGTCTCCAGAAGAAAGAATTTCGTGATTCGTATCAGGGTATGCCTTCAGGCATACCGCACGCCGTGTCTAGCTTTGAAGGGGAGCGGCTTCAGCCGCGCCGTACACTTCCTCCAAAAGAAATCGCGCCTTTAGGCGCTGCGGGCGTCACTCCGTTACGCAATCCGGATAAATCTCTCCGCAGCGTCCCAACCCGTCACGCTGGGCGTAGAATACGCCCGTTTTGAAGTCGAAAGCGACTCCTAAAACTAATCTTCTCGAGGAGTGTGATTATGCAAATATTCAGGCGCTATCCCCGTCGATCGCCCGAGAATATTGTGAGCAGTTCCATCGGCCTTTGCCGTCGAATACCCCGGCGAATACCGATGATTGCTGCTCTTCTGGTGGCCTCGCTTGCGCTGCTTCCAACAGCCAGGGCCGCCGCGCCGTCCACATCCCATCCCGCCAGCGTCGCCGCCCTCGCCGCTCGATCCGCGTCGCCTTCGCAACCCAACTTCGGTTCCAACGTTTACATCTTCAATCCCACCATGCCACTCAGCCAGATTCAGGCGACCGTCGATTCGATCGCAACCCAGCAAATCCCCAACCAGTTCGGGACTCAGCGCTATGCATTGCTGTTCCAGCCCGGCACCTACGGATCGAGCACAAATCCTCTCAACTTCCAGGTGGGTTACTACACTGCCGTCGCCGGCCTCGGACAATCTCCCAACGACGTCGTCATCAACGGCTCCATCGACGTTTACAACCAGTGCAGCGACGGCAGCTGCATTGCGCTCATCAACTTCTGGCGGTCGCTGTCGAACCTCACCATCAACGTGAACACTCCGGGGTTCGGCTGCTACACCGGAGAATTCTGGGCCGTGTCGCAGGCTGCACCGTTACGTCGCGTTCTGGTCAACGGAGCCGCCACTTTCATGGACTATTGCACGGGACCATCGTTTGCCAGCGGCGGCTTCGTCGCCGATTCAACTTTCGCCGGCGCCAGCATCGTCAGTGGCTCGCAACAGCAGTGGTTCACTCGAAACAGCAGTCTCGATGGCTGGAGCAATGGCGTCTGGAACCAGGTCTTCTCCGGCGTCATCGGCGCGCCCGCACAATGTTTCCCCGTGCAATCGTCCTGCGGAGGCCCATACACCACGCTCGCCACCAGCCCGGTGACGCGTGAAGCGCCCTACCTTTATATGGACTCCACCGGCAACTACAACGTCTTCGTCCCCGCAGTGCAGCACAACTCGGCAGGCACAACGTGGGGCAGCGGAGAAACTCCTGGCTCGTCCATCCCAATCCAAAAATTTTTCATCGCCCAACCCACCGACTCAGCCGCGCTGATCGATGCTGCGTTGCTTTTCGGTTTCGATCTCATCCTCACCCCGGGCGTTTACAACCTGGATTTCAGCCTCTTCGTCTTGCGTCCAGATGCAGTCGTGCTCGGCCTCGGTTTCCCCACGCTGATCCCGAAAAACGGAACCCCATCGATGATCGTCGCCAGTGACAACGGCGTGCAACTTTCGGACATCATTTTCGATGCCGGTCCGAAAAACTCGCCGGTGTTATTGCAGGTGGGGTTGTGCGGTATCTGCCACCTCGGCAATAGCTCCGACCCGTCGGGCCTCTACGATATCTTCTTCCGTATCGGCGGCGCCGAGGCAGGAAGCGCAACCGTTAGTCTGGTGGTCAACAGCGACAACACCATCCTCGACGACATCTGGGCATGGCGCGCCGACCATGGAGCCGGCGTTGGATGGACCTTCAACACGGCCAACAACGGCCTGATCGTCAACGGTAACAACGTCACCGCCTACGGACTTTTCGTCGAACACTACCAACAATACGAAGTGATCTGGAACGGCAACGGCGGCACCGACATCTTCCTGCAAAACGAGATGCCCTACGATCCGCCGAGCCAAGCCGCGTGGATGGAGTCACCTGGCGTCGACGGATGGGCCGCCTTCAAAGTTGCCAACAACGTAACCAGTTTCAAGGGCTACGGCATGGGCAGCTACAGCTTCTTTAATCAGGGAGTGCCCATCTACGCCGCAAACGCGTTTGAAGTCCCCAGCACGCTACCCGCCGGGAGCCTCAACGATCTGCTTACGATCTTCCTCTCCACGTCGGGTTCAGGCGGAATCCTGAACGTGATCAACGGCACAGGCGGATCGTCAACCATCGCCAATCCAGATACGCCGGTAACAGTTGTGAGTTACCCGTAATGGCTAACCGCGTCGGCTCGTCTAGTACATACATCGAATCGAAAGCCCTCAAGCTCCGTCTCACAGAGGCGGAGCTTGATGACCTTTCCTGACTCAGCGGTAGCGGCGCAGTTTTCGACCGCTAATTGCGCCTTTGGCTCCCAGAGCTCGATCTTTGTGCCGTCCGGATCCATGATCCACGCGAACCGGCCGTTTGGGTCCTTGTCGTCGCGCTTCAGAATTTCCACACTCTTCGCTCGAAGCCGAGCTATGAACGCGTCCATATCATCAACTGCGAAATTCAACATGAAGTCTTTGGTCGAAGGCGCGAAATAATCACTTTTCGCGGAGAAGGCGTTCCAGACCGTATGAGGCGGGTGGTTGGCCGTATCGTAGCGCAAGAGTGCACCACCCCACGGTTCAAGTTTGATTCCAAGAACGTCTTGATACCAGGCGCGCAGCGCTTTCGGGTTGTCGCTCTTTATGAACACACCGCCAAGGCCGGTGATCTTACCAGTCTGCGCAATCGCCAATGCGCTGGACATCACCATGGCTGAACATAACAGCACGCTCGCGACTCGCGTAAGACTTCTCATGCTCACCTCTTCTTCTGCTGTAAGCACACCCAAGGCGGCGTGCTCTAACTCTAGGTCGCCCATCTTACACGATGGTTCCATCATTCTTGCTGCGAATCCGGCGGAGGGTGGTGCTCAGAATTTGCCGCCGTTTTTGAAGGGCCGCGTTTCTTCAGTTTCGGCATGTGCGCCTCGGCCGCGTTGAATTCAAACTGAGCCACTAACGACTACTCCGGCTACTTGCAACTTGCCTCAGGAAACGCCACACTATTCTTCCATGTCCATCACTCTATCTCTCTCCGGCAAGGTCGCTTTGATCACGGGAGGTTCGCGGGGAATCGGAGCCGCCACGGTTCGCATGTTTGCGGCGGCGGGCGCGAAAGTCGTCTTCAGCTATCAGAAGGCTCGAACCCCGGCAGAAAATCTGGCCAAAGAATATGGCGAACTTAAATGCCGCGCCGTCTCCAGCAGCCTGGATAGCCCGGAGTCTGCCCTAGCCCTGGTTGCCGAAACCGTCAAGCTCTTCGGGCGCCTCGATATTCTCGTTGCCAATCACGGCGTCTGGCCCACCGAAGACGTCGCCATCGACAAGATGACCGACGCACAATGGCGCTCGACTCTCTCCGTCAATCTCGACGCCGTCTTTGGCTTAGTCAAGCACTCAGTGGCGCAGATGAAGGTGCAGACACGTACCGGTTCCGCCGCCGGACACATCGTGCTCATCAGTTCCACTAGCGGCCAGCGCGGCGAGGCCTTTCACTGCGACTACTCCGCCAGCAAAGGCGCCATCATCAGCCTGACGAAAAGCATCGCCTCGGAACTCGCGCGCGACGCTATCTATGTGAACTGCGTCGCCCCCGGCTGGGTCGATACCGATATGTCGCGGCCTACGCTCGACGACCCGAAAACCGGAGACGTGATTCGCCGCACTATCCCCCTCGGCCGCGTTGGCACTCCGGACGAAATCGCCGCTCCCATCCTCTTTCTG
Source organism: uncultured Acidobacteriaceae bacterium (assembly GCA_963771965.1). Taxonomy (GTDB): domain Bacteria; phylum Acidobacteriota; class Terriglobia; order Terriglobales; family Acidobacteriaceae; genus Sulfotelmatobacter. The sequence continues at coordinate 218,283 of CAVYVM010000008.1, read as the reverse complement.
TGCACCGAACACGCCGGCTTCATCACCGGTGAAATCTTCAACGTAAACGGCGGAGCCGTCCTCGTAGGCTAGCCTCACAAATGCGCGGCAGCATCCCAAGCAGCTACAATCTTCTATTCGCGCATCTCACTGATGGGTTGAATGAAATTTCGGTACCTCATCGTTCTAATGGCGATCTCCGTCCTGGCACAGCCCTCAGCCAGAGCCCAGACCGGCGCGCCGCCAGCCTCAGGTCTGCCTGCAAACACCCAGCCCGTTTCTTCCCCTCCGCAATCGTCGTCTCCGCAGTCATCCGCTCCGCAAAACGATCAGGAAAATGCCCACAAGGCACGCGTTCTCATCGATCAGGCGATCACGGCCTTGGGAGGTCAGGCCTATCTGAATGTCCGCAACATGCAGCAGCAGGGCCGCACTTACAGCTTCCATCACGGACGCCCCACCAGCAACGGCGTCCTCTTCTGGCGCTTTACGGAATATCCCGACAAGGAGCGTATCGAAGTCACGAAAGAGCGCGACGTAGCCACCGTCTTTAACGGGGACAAGGCCTACGAAATCACTTATAAAGGACCGCACGCGATCGAGAAGAAGGATCTTGATGACTATCTGCGTCGCCGGCGATTCTCGCTCGAGACCATGCTGCGCGTCTGGGTCAACGATCCCGCAGTCGCGCTTTTCTACGATGGCCAGGCTCTCGCCGGCAACCTTCCCGCGCAGCAGGTTACGCTCATCAATTCGAAAGACGAAGCCGTGAGCCTTTACTTTGACCTAGACACCCATCTGCCCCTCAAGAAGCGCTACGTCTGGCGCGACTCAGTAGACAAAGAACGCAACACCGAGGAAGAAATCTACGACAATTACCGCCCCATCCAGGGCGTCATGACCCCCTACGGCTTCACCCGCTACTACAACGGCGACATGCAAAATGAACGCTTCGTCAACTCCGTCAGCTACAACCAGGATCTGAACCCCGCCATGTTCGACCCCAATTCGAACTACAACCCAAACAAACCTCCGGGCAAGCACTAGCGGTTTTTGCTCGATGCCGGACGCCGAGGCCACTTAACTGCGCGCGCTAGAGCGGAGGCCATCGAAGGCGGCATCGGAAATCAACAGCTTGTCCCAAACCGCATCCTGCGTGACTTCCTGAACCAGCAAGGTATCTTTCTCTTGCACCAGGGGAGCGATCTGGTAGTAGATGGCCTGGGCTTTAGCGACCTTCTCGATCAAAGCCCATTCAAAGTTAAGGATTCGGACGGCTCCAATTTCCTTCAGGCGTTTCCAAAGAAACTCGTACTCAAACTCGTCTTTCTCGTCGATGTCATAACTGATCAGATAGAGCGCCATGCGACTTGCTCTCTTTCTGAGGGAAGAGAGCCGACTGTACCAGAATCTAGTGCTATAGCCTAGTCTGATCAGTGCATCTGGCTGGAAGTAGACGCAGACCGATTCCCTCGAACGCCAAAAACGTCGTATCCCTCATCGGCAGGCGTCTAGTCCCCTAGAAGACAGGATGCGAAGACCCGAACCTATGAGTTAACTCTGCGGATGCGCCTGGCAGACAAAGCCACGTACTGTGTCTTTTTTACCACAGTCAGAGTTCGCCCGCTCCCTGTAATCTATTCAGTCACCGAGACATACATCCCCCACTGTTTGATACAGGAGCAGACAATTCGCTCGGCCGTCGAATGCAGCGGGGTCGGGCTGCATAGCGGCGCTCCTGTCTTCATGCGAATTCGGCCGGCTTCGCCCGGAACTGGCATCGTTTTTTCCCGCACCGATCTCGACGGCTTTCAGGTCGAAGCCATCAGCCGCAACGTCGCCCGCGTCAGCTACGCCACCAGCCTGATGAAAAAGGGCGTTCTCATTTCCACCACTGAGCACCTGCTCTCCGCCTTCATCGGCTTCGGCATCGACAACGCCATTGTCGAACTCGACAACCTCGAACTCCCAATCCTTGACGGCAGCGCTCTCCCGTTCGTCGAATTGATTCAGAAAGCCGGCATCCGCAGGCAACGACGCCCGCGTAAGTATCTGAAGATAATTCGCGAAGTTGAGATGCGCGAAGGCAACAAGTTTATTTCCGTCTATCCCGCCAATAGTTATTCCGTTTCTTACTCCATCAACTTTCCCCACCCGCTGATCGGCAAGGAAACTTTTCAGGTTGAGCTTTCCAACGGAAGCTATCTTCGCAAAATCGCGGGAGCTCGCACCTTCGGCTCGCGTGAGGACGAAAAAGCGATGCGCAATATGGGATTGATCCGCGGCGCCTCGCGCGAAAACTGCATCGTCCTCACCCGCGATGGAATCGAAAACGGCCCCCTGCGCTTCCCTGACGAATTTGTCAGGCACAAAGTCCTGGATTTAGTCGGCGATCTCGCGCTGCTAGGCAAGCCGATCCTTGGAAAAATCGTCGCCGACCGCGCCGGTCATGCCATGCACACTGCGCTGGTCTCGCGCATCCTCCGCGACAAAACCCTGTGGGAGGAAGTAATGCTACCGGAAGAAGAGAAGGACGCCACCACTCATATCACGACCCACGCGAGCGCCGGATCGGCGCTCTGATTTGTACTAAGCGCCTGTCATTCCGACCGGAGCCGGAGCGAACGCGACGGCGGAGCGGAGGAACCTGCTGTTTCTTCTCCGCATCGACGACCAAAGCCATCAGCGGGCGATCTCAAACCCGCCTAGGCCGTCGGCACGCAAGGCAAATCCTCGGCTTCCGCTCCCGCCTCCGGCTGTTCCTTCAGCAACCGCTGCAACTCAGCCCGAGTCTGATCGATCAGCGCCGCAGCAAACTGCCGTGCCGATTGCTGCCTTTCGGCCGACAGGTCTTTCACTCGCATATTCAGCAACGGAATATCCTGCTCAAACCAGCGGAGGGTTTTCTGTACACGACTGATGCGGTACGCAGTAGGAAGCATGGCTCTAGTCTCCGGTATCGACCAAGTTTGCCATGCGCGGATGTACGCACAAAGTTCCCAGGCGGATACCTGCCAGACGACAGAGGCCAGATGACAAAAGGAAGATTGAATCTATTGCTTGCCTTTGGAACCCGAAGCTGCGGAACCCGGCCCCGCGGGTCCCAGGCCCGCCAGATTCTCCTGCACGTTGAGCCAAATTTCGAGCACTTCGTAAGAGTTTTGAGGAAGATTACGGAAGCGCAGCCCGACGCGCCGGCTCGCATCCGACCACGCTACTTCCGCTTCCACGTCGAGCGCTAGGGTGGTTCCGGGCAGAGTAAAATGCAAACCAAGAAGGGCATTCCTGGGAAGGGGCTCCTGCAGCAAAAGGGCAATTCCTCCTTCACTGACATTCGTGCCGGTCGCTGTTATTTTCTTGTCATCCACGACCACCCGGACTGGCATCTTTACCGGCTGGCGGAAATAGCGGCGCCGTTCTCGAACCATGAAACCCAGGGCGGCGTGAAGACAGCGAGAGGCATTTACCGTGCTAACTGGTTTCTGCAGAACAAAATTTACCCCCAGCCCAAAAGCTTCCTGCATGGTAGTCTTTTTGCCATTGAGAACGGCAAAAGCAACACAATTCTTATTACTGGGAGTGACGCGCAGCCCCTGCAGCACTTCCAATCCGCCTTGCAGATCATCGCAATCCACAATGACCGCATCGAACTTTTCGGAGAGCAGGATTTCGCTGGCCTTCTTTGCCTCGCCGCAAATTTCCACGGCAATCGACAGCTTCTCTAGAGTCGGCCGCAGAACCCCAACAACATTCTCATCCTGGCTTAAGAGGAGGGACTCCAACGTCATGCGTGTAATTCTAAGTGGAAAACGACAAGGCTGGCTTAATCGAAGGTATCGGGTGACCTAGGTCCGCCGCCGGAAGGAACACGAACCTGTGAGCGTTGACGGCAAGAGTACCGTTTTGGCCCGCCCTGAAGCGGCCAGAAGCGGTTGGAGAGTCTGAGCGAAAATTAACTGGCCGAGTTCGATAGCCTCGAATCAGGAACGATCATGCCAAGCATTGTCTATCTTTCTCTGGGGTCAAACGTCGGTGACCGTGACTCGCAGTTGCGAGAGGCTCAAGCTCGCCTGGGCGCCGAAGGACGCATAGTGGCATCGTCATCTTTCTACGAGACTGAGCCCGTCGAGTTCACCGATCAACCCTGGTTTCTGAATTGTGCCATCGCGCTTGAAACCACCACGACGCCGCAGCAGCTGATGGCAGCGATCCTCGGAATCGAAAAGGAAATGGGCAGGCAGCGTCTGCAGAATAAAGGTCCGCGCACCATCGATATTGACATCCTGCTCTTCGGAGACACGATGCTCAATTCGCCCCAACTCACGATTCCGCATCCCGCAATGCATCACCGCCGCTTCGTCCTCGAACCTCTGGCAGAGATCGCACCTGAGGTCCTTCATCCAGCCTTCAGGAAGACAATTCGCGGACTGCTCGATGCGCTCCCGCCCGGGCAAGCGGTTAAGCGTATTCGCTGCGCTCTTCGCGCGGGCGATGGGCCTGATGGCGCGGGCTAAGTCAGGCAGTCTGTCGGCATAGCCGGAGAATCGCAATGTTGTTTTTGGTGTTTCATTGTCCTAAGATTTCAGCTAAATGCTCGGCCAGACCATCTCGCACTACCGCATTGTCGAAAAGCTGGGAGGCGGGGGGATGGGTGTCGTCTACAAGGCGGAAGACACCGAGCTAGGCCGCTTTGTCGCGCTCAAATTCTTGCCCGAGGTGTTGGCTCGCGATCCTGTGTCTCTCGAGCGCTTTCGCCGCGAGGCTCGCGCTGCTTCCGCTCTCAACCATCCCAACATCTGCACTATCTACGAAATCGGGAAACACGGTGACCAGTTGTTCATTGCGATGGAATTTCTCGATGGCACGACGCTCAACCAGCGAATTCTCGGTCGTCCTCTGAACATGGAAACGCTGCTGCCGACGGCCATCGAAATCGCCGACGCTCTCGAGGCTGCCCACGCCGCCGGAATCGTTCACCGCGATATCAAGCCCGCCAATATCTTCCTCACCAGCCGCGTACATGCCAAGATTGTCGACTTCGGCCTGGCCAAAGTCTTTGCCTCATCGAATCAGCGGTCTGGTTCAGAGTCGGCTGTCACCATCGACCGAAACCTTACCGGCCCTGGTGCCATTGTTGGCACCGTCGCTTACATGTCGCCGGAACAGGTACGCGGTAAGGATCTCGACTCGCGCACCGATCTGTTCTCCTTTGGCGCGGTCATGTACGAAATGGCGACGGGCATCATGCCCTTCCGCGGTGACACGTCAGGAGTGATTTTTGACGAGGTTCTCAACCGCGAGCCCGCGCCGCCCGTACGAGTCAACCCGGAAGTACCACCGGAACTTGAGCGCATCATCCACAAGGCCCTCGAGAAAGACCGCGACATCCGCTATCAGAGCGCGACAGAGATGCGCGTAGACCTCAAGCGCCTGCGCCGCGATACCGAGTCTGGGCGTGCGGCGATCGTCAGTGGTTCGACCGCATACCCGGTGCCCTCTGCACGACCGGCAAAGCGTTCCCGGCGCTGGGTGTGGGCCATCCAGGTCGCTCTCGTTGCCGCTTTGCTGCTGTGGGGGGTAGTCAGTGCGCTCATGCCGCTCTCCGTGCCCCACATCACCCACACAACCCAAATCACCAAGGACGGCAGAACCAAATACAACATCGTCAAGGACGGAACGCGTCTCTACTTCAATGAGACCGTCGCCGGCAAGAATATTCTCGCCCAGGTTTCTACGGCCGGCGGGGAGACCTCGGAAATAGCCGTTCCATGGACGAATTCATGGATCGCCGACGTCTCCACGAGGAGAAGCGAACTTCTCGTCGGAACCGAGGGCACTACACTCGAAGATTCGTCGCTCTGGATCCTTCCCTTACCCACGGGCTCTCCTCGTCGCGTGGGCGGGTTGAAAGTCTCAGGTGCAATTTGGTTACCGGACGGGGAGCATATTGCTTACGTCACCCACGAGGCCGATCTCTACCGTGCCAACATCGATGGGACTGGCTCCCAGAAAATTTTATCCAAGCCCGTGATCGTAAACTTCGTATCCTCTCCCGACGGCCAAAGGTTTCGCTTCAACGTTTCCGATCGCCAGACCGGCAGCACCACCATATGGGAAGCCCGGGCCGATGGGAGCGATGTGCATCCGATCCTGCCCCCAGGCTGGAACAAACCGGCGCTGGAATACCGCGGAAACTGGTCGCCGGACGGGAAGTACTTTTTCTTCCAGAGCCATCGTGATCGTTCCACCGACATCTGGGTGCTGCCGGAAAGCCGCGCCTGGCTGTTCAAGCGCGCCCCTCGGCCGGTTCGCCTGACCAGCGGGCCGCTGTCGTTTTCGTCGCCCATACCCAGCAAGGATAGCAAGCAGTTGTTTGTCTTGGGTGTACAGTTCCGCTCCGAACTCGTTCGTTATGACGCCAAGTCCGGCCAGTTCCTGCCGTTCCTCTCCGGTATTTCCGCCGGGCACGTTGAGTTTTCGCGCGACGGAAAGTGGGTCACCTATGTCAGCTATCCCGAGAACACATTGTGGCGTTGCCGGGCTGACGGCAGCGAACGACTGCAACTGACTTATGCTCCGATGGAGGTTGTGCAGCCGCATTGGTCCCTCGACGGCACGCAGATCGGCTTCACCGGAGTCGAGCCCGACAAACCTTGGAGAATCTACATCGTTCCCGCCGCTGGCGGAGAGATCAAGCCGCTCCTTGTTGAGGACCGCAGCCAGCTCGACCCCGCCTGGTCGCCTGATGGACGCTCTGTCGTCTTTGGCCACATATTGAGCCGTGAAGAGAAGATGAACCTCCATCTCATCGACTTGAAATCCCACAAACTGTCTGATATTCCCGGCTCCGAAGGCCTCTGGGCCCCCGCCTGGTCGCCCGACGGGAAATATCTGCTCGCTCGAGACAGCGAAATGCGCCGCCTCTCAATATTTGATTTCAAAACGCAGAAATGGTCCGAGCTCGTCCGCGCGAAGGAACAATTCGCCGACGACTATTTTTCCCACGATGGCCGGGCCGTCTACTTCGAGGACACGGCCGACTCCGGTGTCCACCGTGTTTCTCTCGCGGATCGAAAGGTGGAGACTATTGTCAATTTCAAGGATATGCGGCGGGCTGAAATGTTCTATTGGCCCGACTGGATGGGACTTACGCCCGACGATTCCATCCTCGCCATGCGCGATACTGGAAGCCAGGAAATCTACGCCCTGGACTTAGAGCAATGATTCCGCATGACGTGTACCCAGTCGTCGGCTTTCTTAGTCACCTGAACAACCTGCCGCCTGAAGTAGACGCAGAGTGGCGGCAGCCGAGCCGATGAAATTCTTGTTGGGTGAAAAGGTCCCTATAACGCTCATTGTGACGAAGTCGGCGTTCTAGTCGGCAGCAATCACCCTACGGCACAATAATCCGGCTACCCGCATCCTGCGGCGAGAGCACCGCCGACTGCTTCTCCGGAAATTGCGCGTAAAGAAAATCGATGAACGCCCTCGATTTCGGCCGCCCAGAAGTGCGTCCATGCGCGAGCCGAACCAAAAACGCAAGAGCCTTGAGAACGTCGGCGTCGCGCAGGTTCGAGTAACCTAATTCTTTGCGCTCGGCTTCGCGATACTCCTTTACCATCTGTTCAACCTGCGCTGCGACCGCGTGCTGCCCGCCACCGGTAAGTGGTTGCTCGTAGTGCAATCCCGAGTTCACCAGCCGCTCATAGCTGGTGCACATCGCAGAGAGTGCGGCGATGAGATCTCTATCATTCAGGCCATGACCGTTGTGCGCGGCTTTCGCCAGAGCATAGGTAAGACCCATCAGGAGATGCTCGCGCTCATAGGTGAATTGCTCGGAAATCTCAATCTGCAGAAACAACGATTCGGCGTCGAATTCGCTCGCGGAGCGCGGCCTCTCATGTTCGCGCGCCTGCTGCAAATATGGACAGTCGCTGGGACAATCCAATGTCACCTCGCGCTGCTCGCCACAGCACTGGGAACAAATACGCCCGTGGACAGCGGGGCAGAAGCGTTTTTCCTTGCGGGTCTCGCAGATCGCGCAGCTCAAATTGCGTTTCTCCCTGGATCATTATTGCACCGCAGTCGACCGGCGTTTCGGCAATTAGCAATTAGCAGTTCGCAATTAGCTACCGCCGGTTTTGCAGGGGGCCTTGCCTGACGTATCTCGAACGACGAGGGTGCTATTTTGCTAACTGCCAATTGCCAATTGCTGACCGCCAATCGCGAATTGCCGCCACGCGGTCCCGCCGACCACCCCACTCCCCGTAACTGCTGTGGTACCCATGTTTGGGCCATTTTGGGACGCTCCTATGCAGATAAGCGTGTAAAAATGGACCTTCTGGCGTACGATACCTATGGAACCCGCGTAAAATGAGGGTGTTTTCCACAGGGCGCCTCATGTAAGATCAAGCGCGCTGGAATTAAAAATTGAATTGTTTTTCAAGGAGGAAATATGGCTTCAGGTTTGACCAAGACTCAACTGGTCCGTCATCTGGCGGAAAAGACTGAACTCCCGAACAAGACCGTCGCGGGGTTCCTCGAGCAGCTCGCCGATGTTGCCGTGAAAGAAACCAAGAAGAATGGCGTATTCGTCGTCCCCGGCCTCGGCCGTCTGGTGAAGGCGCACCGCAAAGCCCGCGTGGGCCGCAATCCGCAGACTGGCGAGCCGATTCAGATCAAGGCGAAGACTGTGGTGAAGTTCCGCGTCGCCAAGGCCGCGAAAGACGCAATCGCTCCCAAGAAGTAGTTTTTGAATTCAAGATCGATTTCGAAGGCCGGCTCAGGCCGGCCTTTGATTTTTCGCAGTCCGTTTTTTCGCACCCGCTTGTGCTGAGCCGGTTAGGTTGAATTGACTATGCTGAACTGGATCGTCATTGGAATCGGCGATATTGCCACGCGCCGCGTCATTCCTGCGATTCAAGCTGAACCGCGAAGCCACTTGTACGGCCTAGTGACACGCGATCCCGCAAAGGCCGCGCGTTACGACGCGAAGGTTTGGAACGCCCTTGACCAGGCTCTTGCCGACTCCGCCGTCCAGGCGGTTTATATTTCCACCCCGGTGTTTCTTCACGCGCCGCAAACCATTCAATCTCTGCGAGCCGGCAAGCATGTGCTCTGCGAGAAGCCGATGGCCATGAACGAAGCGGAATCCCGCTCAATGGTGCAAGCCACGGAACAGACCGGAACAAAACTCGGTGCCGCTTATTACCGCAGAGCATACCCGAAGGTGCAGCGCGCCAAACAGCTGCTTGCCACCGGCGCAATCGGCCAACCAGTGCTCGCCGAACTCACATGCCACGGGTGGTTTGACGGAAAAGAATATGACGGCAGCGACCGCGAGCGCTATTGGCTCATCGATCCTGCGAAAGCTGGAGGCGGCCCGCTGTTCGATATCGCCTCCCACCGCATCGATGTGCTGAATTTCTTGTTCGGTCAGCCGCTGCGTGTGAGTGCGCAACTCTCGAACGCTGTACACCATTATGCGGTCGAAGACAATGCCACTGTGATGATCGAATACCCCGGCGGCGTGCGCGGAATTGTGGACGCACGCTGGAACTCCCGCATTAAGCGCGACGAATGCCGCATCCGTGGCACGGACGGCGAAATGGAATTAACTCCGCTGAACGGCCCTGATCTGATTTATCCCGGCGGCCGCGAGCATCTTCCTGTGCACCAGAACGTACACCTTCCGATGATCGAGAACTTTGTCGACGCAGTAGAGGGCAAGAGCGCATTGCTGGCGAGCGGAGCGGACTCCTTCTGGACTGATTGGATCATTGAACGTGCGCTGCGACAAAAAAACGCGGCCTAAGGTCAGTGCGCCGCTGCTCACTTCCCGTATTCGTTCCTCACCACCTCGCCGCCCTTCATCACAAACTTCACCCGTTCCAGCGTCGTTACATCTTTAAGCGGATCGCCTTCCACCGCGACGATATCCGCCCACGCGCCAGGTTCCAGGCTGCCAACTTTCCCGGACCATCCCAGCAAGTCCGCGGCATTCACCGTCGCGGCCTGAATCGCCTGTAACGGAGTAAGCCCAAGCTTCACCATCACCGCGAATTCATGCGCGTTGAGGCCATGCGGATAAGCCGCAGCGTCGGTGCCGAACGCCACCTTCACTCCGCTGGCGAACGCGTGTGCGATATTCTGGCGGGCAGCGGGCATGACCGCTTTGGCCTTCGCGAGAATGAAATCGGGAACGTGATTTTTCTCCGCATTCGCCAGAAACCAATCTCTTAAATAAAGCGTGGGCACGAGATAAGTGCCGTTCTTCTTCATCTCGGCGATACCCGCGTCGTCAATATAAGAGCCATGCTCGATCGAATCTACGCCGGCTTGAGACGCCCATAAGATGCCCTGCGCTCCATGCGCGTGCGCGGCCACTTTTCGACCCAGACGGTGCGCGTCGGCCACGATGGCTTTCATCTCTTCCAGGGTGTACTGCGAGGCTTGCGGGTCATCGCCCTTGGTAACCACTCCGCCGGTCGCACAGACCTTGATCAGATCGGAGCCGTACTTAATGTTTTGGCGGACCTTTTGTTGCACGGCCGCGATGCCGTCGGCCACTCCGTCGCCGGTAGCGTGATACTCGAACGGGAGCAGATTGTTGTCGCAGTGCCCGCCGGTGATACCCAGCGGTGGCCCGCTTACCAACATTCTTGGTCCAGGCACATCCCCGGCGTTGATGGCATCGCGCAGGGCAACATCGGTGTATCCATCCGCGCCAACGTTGCGCACGGTGGTGAATCCCGCCTGAAGAGTTATGCGCGCATTCTTGGCACCAATGAGCGTTTCGCGTGGGATGGAAATTCCGAGCCCTTCGTAGCCGATGCTGGTGAGATCGGCGGTAAGGTGGGTGTGCGCGTCGATCAATCCAGGCAAAACCGTCGCGCTCGAAAGATCGATGAGCATCGCGCCCTCCGGAACCTTCGCTCCCGCAGTCGCACCAACGCTGGCAATCTTCCCATCGTCAATAACGATCGTCTGATCCGACAACAGCTTGCCAGTCTTGACGTCAAGCACGTGGCCAGCGTGAATCGCTACAACTTTGGAACTTTGCTGCCCAACGCTCTGCTGAGCAAAGCCATGCTGAACGACGACGATCCCGCCAATCCCCAGCACCGCAACCATAGCCATGACGGAACGCAGAATTCCCTTCATTGATCTTCTCCCCGAATGTGCGATTGAAACGGACGGAAGCATACCAAAACCCGGCAACCCAGTCGCCCACACAAACGACTAGTAATTCTGCTATAGTTCCGCCTAACTACAAGGGACTGCGACCTATGCCACTTCCTGTCCTAACTACCGCCGAAGAAGTTCGCGACTTAGTTAGTTACCTCAAGACCAAGCCCACAGGCGCGACGAATCGCCGCCTCAAGATTCCCACAAGCGCCGTGACATCTAACCTTGTCCACAGCCCATCACTTGCGCAATCATGGTCGAGGCCGTAACGGTTGGCACAAGCCAACTTATCGCGCCCCCGAGTTATTTGTTACCTAGATCCTAGGACCTAGGTTCTTTGACATCCGTATCTTGCCGTGAATTTCGCGCTAGCGCGATGATTCCAAAGATTTTGCGAAAAAGGGGGGAGGGGGATACCCCATTTCATTCTGGGCAAGGCACGCCCGCCCCGCCGAGAGGAAATTGCCGCACACAAATTATTTTGAGGAGGAATCCACAGCCCGAAAGCCCAGCGCGCGGCTCATAGCCGCAAATCCCTAGCCTCCGGGGCCGTCGTTCGAGACGTACTGTTCCAACGATTCCAGTTCACGGCTGAGGTCGTCGACTCGCCACTCCAGCAGATTGCGAATGGAAAGAATCCCCAGCAGCTTGCCGTTATCGTCGGCTACCGGCAGGTGGCGGAAGTGCCGCTCCAGCATCGTGGTCAGCGCTTCACCGGGGCCGGTTCTCCGGGTCGCCATTTCCACCGGTGTGGTCATCAATTCACGGACCGGCGTCGTCTGCGGATCGGTCCGGCTTAGGGACATTTTCCGCAACACGTCGCGTTCCGTAAAAATTCCGGCAACCCGATATTCGGAATCGACCACGGCCACTGCCCCCACATGGTGGTCGAGCATTTTGTTGATGGCGTCGGCTACGCTGGCATCAAGCGGAACCGCGGCGATTTCCCGGTCACAAAGTTCCAGCACGCTCATGAATGCCTCCTCCGGCTCGGGACCCGTCTGAGCCAATGCAGTCTGAACCAGAATTGCGGATGGATGCATTATGCTCACCCTAAAGCTGATGTCAAGCAAATTGAATCGATAATAAGAATTTCTCTTTCCGATCTACCAGACCGGGATTTTCGTCCGGGACGCCGCCCAAAGCGCCCTGCGATCTTGCCACGCGGATTTGGTGATGAAGTCCATGCGAACCTCCTAATGTGGTAGGAGACGAAAGCAGCCGGCTCGCGCGGTGGTAACCCACGGATGGTTACTTGCAGTGCCGCGGAGTTTGCCTCTAATAAAAGACCTTGCCTTTTTCGGGCCTAAGCTGCCTGCGAAAAGCCTGTCTTTTAGCAGCCAACCCGCGAGTCTGCCAATAAAAATCCCGAGCACCTCAAAAAAGCTTGCGCACCACCAATGATTGGTTAAAGTGATGCGTTGGAGAAACAAAAGTCACTTGCTTTCGCATGCGAACTGGGATAACTAGTTACTAACGATATCGGAAATCCGCGCTGCAGCACGGGTTTTCAGGGGGGTCCACAAATATGATTCCGGAATCTCACCCGCTGCGGCAGCTGTTCCAGGAATTGGTTGGACGCCACTACGCCGAGGAGATCGGCATCCGCGACCCCGAGGTCGTTGCTTACGTTTCTCATCTCTTGGCCGAATTCTGCGAGACCGATCAGCTGTTCAAAATTCACGACGTAACCGACCGCCCGATTACCGACCTAGGCGAGATGCTGGTCGAATCCGACCCTGTATACGGCCCGGCTGCGTCGTTCGATCGCGAGCGCCAGGTCCGCAAACACATTGGCGACTACGCGCTGTTTTTCGCCGGCATGTTTCCCGAGAGCATCAACCACTTCCGCCTGCGCCGTCATCGCGTGGAAAATTTTGTCGAGTGGATGAAGGCCGGGAAAGAAAGCTACTACATTGTTTCGAAGTTTGAGCACTTCGAGTACGCCAAAGTGGCGCCGCTGTTCGCTCGACTCTCCCGCGAATTCGAGGGCTGCGTTTATGGCCTCAATATGGTGAAGAACGATCTGCAGGAGATGCAGCACCCCATCGTTCGCCGCGATAACGAACTGCTCACCTAGACCGGCGTCATTTGTTTAAGTCGGGACGTCCCCCAATCCGATAAAAACTGAGCGCTGCGTTTCCCTGGATTAGCTTGCGGACTTTGCCCAGCGATCCGAACTCCTGGTCCGGATCGAATTTCTTTTCATGCTCCGCGACCACCAGCGACATCGCCCAAACCAACGATGAATTGGCCAGCCCGAGAAGCGTTTCTCCATAAGCATTCTGCATTCGATAGGGCGGATCGAGGAACACCACATCGGCAGCCACATGCTCCCGCTGCAAACGCCAGATCGCAGCCGAAAGCTCGTCCCGCAGAATCCTGTATCCCCCGACAATTCCAAGGCTCTGCAGATTCTGCTCAATCAACTTCGTTGCCGCAGCCGAGGTCTCAACGAAATAGACCTGCCTCGCTCCGCGGCTGAGCGCCTCAATGCCCACCGCGCCCGTTCCGGCGAACAGATCCAGCCACACGCTACCCTCAAGCGCGGTCGGATTGCCGGCTGTAAGTACGTTGAATAGTGTCTCTCGCAAGCGGTCAGAGGTTGGCCGGACATCCACTCCGCGCAGAGAGCGCAAGGTGCGTCCGCGGTACTTGCCGGCAATCACGCGCATCGTTTGTACTTTCGAGTATCGAAGCCACTATATCCGACCATGTAAAATAACAGTAGTAGTTGGGGGCCCATGAGAAGCTGGTCGATTCACGTCGGGAGGTTGTTTGGAGTCGAGGTTCGCCTTCACCTGACGTTCCTGATTTTACCTTTATTTGTTTTCTGGACGGAGTATAACTCCCACGGCTCTGCAAACGGGCCTCGCGACCTGGCACTGGTGGGCATTGTCCTCGCCTGTGTCGCAGTGCACGAAATTGGGCACATGCTGGTGGCGCGCCGCTACGGACTGATTCCGAAAGCTGTGATTCTTCTGCCGCTCAGCGGCGTCACGGTTTTCGATGAAACCCACGCAGAGAAGCCGGCCTCCGGCACAGCCGCCTGGAAGCGGGAAGTTCGCATCGCTCTTACCGGGCCTCTCGTCAATATTGTCCTAGCCGCGATCGCGGCAGGCATTGTCTTTGCCGTCATTCCGGAAGCAAATCTGTGGAAGTGGCCTTTCTTGCAGCCCAGCAACCTGCCACGCAGCCTGGTTTGGGCAAATCTCTATCTGGCCGGTTTGAATCTTCTGCCGGCCTATCCTCTCGATGGAGGCCGAGTCCTGCGGGCATTTTTCGCGCGCACCATCGATCCTTCCGCAGCCACACGACGCGCGGTCTCCATCAGCCACGCCCTGGCGATGATGCTAATGGTCGCTGGTTTGTTCAGCGACACCTGGCTCACCATGGTCGGTGTCATTATCTTTTCTGCGGCACAGCTCGAGGAACGCGCTGTCATCTTCCAGTCAGTCTTGGATAATGTGCGCCTCGAAGAAGTGATGCTCACCGACTTCGCGACTTTGTCACCGGCGGATACGCTCGAAGACGCGCTCGAAAAGGCAGTCCATTCGCTGCAGGATGATTTCCCCGTAGTTCGAGGCAGCGATATGGTTGGCGTGATTTCGCGGCAGCGCATCCTCGAGGCTCTGCGCGTGGAAGGCAACGGCTACGTCCAGGCCGTGATGAACAAACTTTTCGAGGTCTCCGCGCGGCAGGAATCCCTCGCTTCCGCATTTCGCAAACTCACAGCGCGCAATCTCAGCATCATCCCGGTGGTCGAAGATCAGCGCCTGGTTGGAATCATCACGCTGCAGAATCTGATGCACTCGATGGCCCTGCTGGCCGAAAGCCGCAAGCTGCGGCGGGATAACGCGGAATCGTAAGTTTGGCGCTTCATGTTTCATCGCCCGGTGAGAATACACCCTCAGAACAGCCGTACCGCTTTCGCCTTCTCCACCGCAGGAATCTGCTCCAGTTTCCTCAGCACTTCGTCCGGCACCTGCCCATCGACGTGAACCACCGCGATGGCCTCGCGCACTTCGGATCCTGCTTCCGCGCTGCGCCTTCCCAGAGAGAAGTCAGCGATGTTGATTTCGCCTTCGCCGAGAATCGTGCCCACCTTGCCGATCACGCCGGGAACGTCGCGGTTTCGCAAATAAACGAGGTCTCGTTCCAGCGGCGCTTCCACGTCAATGTCGTCGATATGCAACAGCCGCGGCGCCGTCCCGCGCAGCACCGCGCCTTTCACCATGTGTTCTTCTTTCGAGGTCTTGAGAAAAATCGAGAGCACGCTCCCCGCGCCGCCGGTCGAGGCTTTTGCTTTATGAGCCTCGTGGACACGCAGTCCTCGACTTTCTGCCAGCGCCCCCGCATTCACCAGGTTGGCTTTCTCCTCCAACGCCTGGTTGAGGATGCCCTTGATCGCCCCGTTGCGAATGAGATCGGTCTTCCACTCCGCAATGTGGCCGCTATAACGCAGCGAAATTTCTTCGATCGATCCCTCGGAAATCTGCGCCAGAAAAGCGCCCATCCGCTCCGCCAAAATGATATAAGGATGCATCTCGGCGTACTCTTCGGCGGAAACCGAAGGCACGTTCACCGCATTCTGAATGACGCCGTGCTTCAGGTATTCCCGCACCTGTTGCGCAATCTGCACGCCCACAGCTTCCTGGGCCTCAAAAGTCGAGCCGCCAATGTGTGGCGTCAGGATCACATTCTCCAGCGAGACCAGCGGAGAATTCTTCAAAGGCTCCTCCACAAAAACGTCAAGCGCCGCGGCGGCAATGTGTCCTTGCTTCAATGCGTCGGCCAAATCGGCCTCATGCACCAGCTCTCCTCGCGCGCAGTTCACCAGCCGCACACCCTTTTTCATCTTCTTGATGGCGGCCGCGTTGATCATGCCCGCAGTCTGAGGCGTCAGCCCAACATGCAGCGTGATGTAGTCAGCCGCGGCATAAAGGTCATCCAGATTCACCAGGCGGATCCCTTGCTCCTTCGCCACGCTCACCGAAACAAATGGATCGTGACCGACAAGTTCCATGCCGAACGCGCGCGCGCGCCGCGCGACTTCCATGCCGACACGGCCAAGGCCGACGATTCCCAGCGTTTTGTCGCGCAGCTCAGTCCCTTGCAGCGATTTCTTTTCCCATTTGCCGGCGTGCATCAGCGCATCGGCGCGGCAAAGATGCCGAGCCATCGCCAGCATCATCCCCAACGTCTGCTCCGCAACCGCCACGGCATTCGCACCCGGCGTGTTCATCACCGCGATGCCTTGCTTCGTGGCAGCGTCCAAGTCGATGTTGTCCACACCCACGCCCGCACGCCCGATCACACGCAACTTCTTGGCATGTCCCAGCAGCGCCGCATCCGCCTGCACCGCCGAACGCACGATCAGCGCATCGGCAGATTCCAGTTCCTCCGCCAGCTTACCGTCCAATTGGTTGGGAGTTAGAACGGTCCAACCCGGCTCCTTGAGCTGTTCGATGGCTGCAGGTGAGATTTTTTCAGCGATCACAATTTTCAAGAATTGATCCTTCTACTGAGGCATTTGGCTCTGACAAAACCTTGACAGGAACTTTACATACTGACGACACTCCAGTCGCGCGTTTCTCCTAACCTTTTCTTCATCGGGCCATCGGCTCGTTAGGAGACAGGGTCATGAAGATTACAAAGACAATAATTTTAGCCACGCTTCTCGCGGCAGGACTGGGATGCGGTTACAGTTCGAAGGCCACCACCCCGCCGGCTGCCGGAACCATGCCGAACATCGCAGCCCTCGTTCCCAATTCAACGACCACGGGTAATACATTGGGAGCCAACGGGCTCATGGTGACCGGCACCAACTTTAACGGCAACGCCAGCATCAATTGGAACGGTACCGCGCTGACCACCACTTTTGTGAGCGGGACCCAGCTGACAGCAACCATCCCGGCCGCGGACGTAGCGTCAGCCGGCACGGCAGCGGTCACAGTGACCAACCCCGGCACCCCCGGCGGCACTTACGGCGGCGGAACGGCGGCAGAAACGTCCAACAGTATGACGTTCACGATCAACTAGCCACGATCAACAAGCTTGGACGAGCGCCTTCGGCGCGACGCTCCTCAAGCCTTTACCAGTTGTGGTTTGTCCGACAGGGCGCGTGCGTACACTTCTTGCGCCGCACGCACCGCTGCACCATACTGCACGGCTTTCCCGGTACAGCGGGCCAGCACATGCTCGAGTGCGGCCAGGATGCCGATCGTATCCAAGTAATCGTAATAGCCGATGTGCGCGATCCGAAAGATCTGACCTTTCATTTCACCCTGCCCATTGGCCACGACTGCATCGAACGACTCGCGGAATTCTTTTACGATCTTTCCCGAGTCAGTCCCGGCGGGAGTGCTCACCGCGGTAAGAGCCGATGCCGGCGACGCGGCGTAAAGCTTCAATCCCAAAGCCTGCACGCCTGCACGCGTCATCTCTGCGCAGAGTTCGGCATTGTCGACCAACGCCTCGCGTCCTTTAGCCAGATCTCCATTTCCCATCTCGCGGATGAATTCCAACGCCGCTCCCAGCGCCGCGAATAACGAGGTCGCGGGCGTATACGCCGATTCCCCCTTGGCCGCCGACTTCCGCTCTTTTCGCAAGTCGAAGTAGTAGCGTGGAGAAGTGGTTGTCTCCATGCGCTTCCAGGCCCGCTCGCTAACCGCGCAATACGCCAGACCCGGAGGCATCATCAGAGCCTTCTGCGATCCGCCAATGATCACGTCCACGCCCCAGCCATCCACGTCGAGATGAGTCGTTCCCAGACCTGTGATCGCATCCACGATCAGCAAAGCTTCGCCGCCGCTGTCGCGCACGATTTTCGCAAGGCCTTCCACGTCGTGTCGCGCGCCGGTCGAACTTTCCGTCGCCTGCACAAAAACCGCTCGCACTTCGGGGGTCAGCTTGGCACGAACATCGTTCAGGGAAAACGTATCGCCGTAAGGAACGCTCAGCACTTCTACATTGCAGCCGAAGGCCTTGGCCAGGCCGGTCCAGCGTTCGCCAAACTTGCCCGCCGTGAGGACCAGCACCTTGTCCCCGGGTGACGTCAGATTCGAGACGGAGGCTTCCATCACGCCCGTCCCTGAGCAGGTGAGCACCAGCACGTCGTTTTCCGTACCGATGAACTCCTTCATGTCGGCGAGCACCCGCTGAAACAACGCGCGGAAATCAGCGGTGCGGTGATGCGCAGTAAATGACGCCATCGCCGTTTGCGCGGCAGGCAGCAGCGGCGTTGGCCCAGGGGTAAAAAGACGATTCTTGCGCAGCATTCCGATAGTCCTTGGAGAAATTAGAAAGATTACTTCTCCATTAGTCTATCGGAAGCTGGCAGGTTGCGGCTCTCGAATGCAGTTTCGCCGGCGGCAATTTTTGCTTCACACACATTGCGAAATTAAATTCAGCGCGCTGCGGTTTTCGCCGCCAGCACTTCGGGCCGCGCAATCTCCGGACCTTTCACCAACAGCTCTGCTGCTTTCGCCATCAGCGCCTTGGCGATTTCGCCGTTCTTGTGCGCGCTGCGGGCGTTTTCATCGGCGAATGTGTCGAAGATGCCGTATTTTCCCGGACCCATTTTGATTGCATACCACGTAATCGTTCCCGGCTCGCGCTCGGCGAGCGGTAGCGCCGACTTCAAAAACTCTTCCAATTCTTTTTCTTTGCCGGGTTTTGCTTCGAGTTGAACCCAAAACGCAAGTTTGCTCATGACAGTTGGAGACCTCCTCCGCATCTGATGCGCGCCGAGCAGCTTTGGTCACTGCGAATCGGCGAAATCGCATCGTCGAAATTGCAGAAGAAGACGGGCGCTCCCTCTTCGATATAATCCCGTCATGAGCCTCGTCGAACAGATTCAGAAGGACATCACCGCCGCCATGAAGGCGCGCGACGAGCAGCGCCTCTCCACGCTGCGCATGGTAAAGAGCGCCCTCAAGAACCGCGAGATCGAAAAAATGGCGCCACTCGACGACAAAGAATCCCAGGCCGTCTTGAGCACGCTGATCAAGCAGCGCAAGGAATCCGTCGAACAGTTCACCAAGGGCGGACGCCAGGAGATGGCCGACAAAGAAGCGGCAGAAATCGTCCTGATCGAAACCTATCTCCCCAAAGCAGCAGGCGACGCCGAAGTGGTCGCGGGCGTGAAAGCCGTAATCGCCGAAATGGGCTCGCCCACCATGAAAGACATGGGCACAGTCATGAAGAATGCCATGGCCCGCTTCAACGCGGCCGGCATGCGCGTCGATGGGAAGATGGTGAGCGAGGCGGTGAAGAAGGAGTTGGCCGGGAAGTAGCGACGCTCTTGTAGGGACAGCCGCCCTCGGCTGTCCTGTCGGGCGAAGCTCGACAAGATTGCATTGAAGATCGCGTGAAGCAGACACTCGAAATTCATCGAGCCTTATCGGGTTTGCTTCTGCCTCTGCAATTCCCGATACGCCTCGCTCTTGGAAATCCCCCGCTCCTTCGCCACTTTCTTCAGCGCGACTTTCTCGTCGACCTTCTCTTCGGCCATGATCTGCTCGATCCTCTGGCGCATCGAAAGGCGGACGGGGGCGTCCACCGCTCCACCAGATTCGTTTTCTTCCGCTTTCCCAATCAACAGTGTGATTTCGCCCTTGACCCCATCACGCGCCTTCAGCGTCTCCAGCACTTCGCCCGCCCGCCCCCGCAGAAACTCCTCGTGCAGCTTAGTCACCTCACGAGCGATCACCACATGCCGGGCATCCCCTAAGGCCTCGCAGACATCGGCAAGCGCCTCGACGATCCGGTGCGGAGCTTCATAAAAAACCTGAGTGCGCGGCGAAGCTTTGATCGCTTCCAACGCCGCCCGCCGTTCACCACGCTTTGCGGGAAGGAATCCACTAAAGCGAAAAGAGTCGGTCGGCATCCCGCTCGCCACCAGCGCCGCCAGAAACGCCGACGCCCCCGGAATCGGCACCACCGGCAAATGATGCCGAATGGCCAGCGAAATCAGCCGGAATCCAGGATCGGAAATCCCCGGCATACCCGCGTCGGTTACCAACGCAACGCTCGCCCCTTCCTGCATCGCTTTCACCAGTTCGGCGGCGCGGGTCATCTCGTTGTGTTCGTGATAGCTGATCGTGCGCGTGCGAACGCCGTAGTGGTTGAGCAATTTTTGAGTCTGGCGCGTGTCTTCACACGCAATCACATCGACTTCCTTCAGCACGCGTATTGCCCGGAGGGTTATGTCTTCTAAATTGCCAATGGGTGTAGCTACAAGATAGAGTGTGGGTCCCGGCGCAAGGGTGTGCACTGCGGTCTGTGTCTGAACTTCGGGCCGAAGACCTTCTGACTCGCCGGTCTCGGAGTCATGTTCGCGGCCGGCATCCTTCATGGCCGGAGTCTATCACTGCGGAAGCCGTAACTCTCCGGCCCCGGACGCAGTTATGCTAATCGTACGGACCGCTTGTCCGGGAGAGTCCAAAATGACCACCGCCGATTTCCGCTGCCTCGCTCTTGCTCTCCCCGAAAGCGCAGAGCACGCTCACATGGATCATCCAGATTTTCGTGTGCACGGAAAGATTTTTGCCACGCTCAGCTATCCCGCGCGAGGCTGGGGGATGGTCAAGCTCACACCAGAGCAGCAGTATTATTTCTCGAAAGAGGATCCCGAAATCTTTGTGCTGGTGAAGGGCTCCTGGGGACGCCGCGGCGCCACCAGCGTTCATCTCAAGAACGTCGACAAGGCAACTCTGAAGAGCGATCTCCGCCGCCTGGCGCAACACCGCACCCAAACGTTTCGTGGCGCAGTTCGCAAACCTGTAACAGTTCGCGAATCAGGTTCGAGAGAGAGTACATCGGGAATGCTCTCGGGCTCATGCGCTCCGCCTCTGAATTGACGCAAGCGAATCCTCACCCCTAGAATCAATATGAAAGTAGTTTTTTCCTCACAACTGTCTCTGAACCCATGCCTCTTTACGAATATCAGTGCGAAAAATGCGGTCACCGCTTCGAGAAAATCCAAAAGTTTTCCGACAAGATGGTCAAGAAATGCCCGGAGTGCGGCGGCCGGGTTGAGCAGATGATCTCCGCGCCCGCCGTGCAGTTCAAAGGATCGGGCTGGTACGTCACCGACTACGCCAACAAGTCTCACGCCCCATCGTCTTCTGACGAGGGCAGTTCAGCATCGAAAAAAGACGAGAAGTCCAAGTCTGACGGTGCAGGCAAGGAAGGTTCGAAGGAAAGTTCCTCGAAAGAGAGCGCCTCCAAAGAAAGTTCCAGCAAAGAAAGCTCGTCCAAGGAAACTTCCTCCCGGGAAAGTGCTTCGAGAGAAAACACGCGAGTAAGTTCGTCCCGCAAGCCGGACAAAAGAAAGTCGTAATTAAAACTATCCGGCTGAGCTCGAACTCAATTAACCTGGCTCGCCGCGTTCCTCCGGCCTATTTCAACTCTCGCTCAAAGTGTTCTTCGATCATGTGGAACATGTGATCGCGCGCTTCGCTTCCGGCGATGCCGTGGGTTTTGTTGGGATAAACCATCAGCCGGAATTGCTTACCTGCTTTGACCAGCGCATCGATCATCTGAACGCTGTTCTGGAAGTGCACGTTGTCGTCGCCCGTGCCGTGCACCAGCAAAAGCGCGCCATGCAGGTCTGCGGCTGCCTTCGTCACATCGGACCCGGCGTAACCCGCCGCATCTTCCTTGAGCAAGCCCATATAACGCTCGGTGTAAATCGAGTCATAATTGATCTGGTCGGTGACCGGCGCCACTGCAACTCCCGCGCGGAAGCGCTCCGAATGCGTCATCGCATAAAGCGTCATCGAGCCGCCATTCGACCATCCCCAAATTCCCAGCTGATCTTTATCCAGTTGTGGGTACTGCGAAAGAAGTTGGTCCAGCGCGGCAAGCTGATCCTTCAATTCGACTGCGCCAAATTCATGTCGAATCGCGGTCTGAAACTTGCGATCGCGTCCCGGAGTGCCGCGATTGTCGACGGAAAAAACGGCAAATCCATCGCGCGCCAGAATCTCATCGAAGGGATCGGGTGTGTCCTTCAGAACCGTCTGTGCCGCCGGCCCTCCATAGAGGAACACAATCAACGGAATCTTGCCGTCTTGCGGATTCGGCGGAAGCAGTAGACGGCCATAAAGTGTGGTCCCATCGTCCACTTTGAACTCCATAAACTTCGGCGCTCGCACTCCATATTCCGCAATTTCATCGCGCGCCTTCCACAGCGAAACGCACGCGCCACGTACCGCGCACAGCGAAACCTGCTGAGGGTTCACTGTGCTGACAAACGTCTGCTCATAGTGTTTGCCGTCATCAGAAAAATCAGCCGAATAAATCCCTTCGTCATGAGTCAGCCGTTGCAAATCGGTACCATCCAGCTTGATCGAGAAAATTTGCCGCTGCCGTGGATCGTCTTTATTGGACGAGAAAAACACTGTTCCCACCGCCTCATCCACGCCTTCCACTCCCAACACCTCGAAATCTCCCTGCGTGAGTTGGCGCTCTAGCCTGGCCGCAGCCAGTGGATTTTCCCTCTCAAAGCTGTAGAGATACAAATGGGTGTGCCCGTCGCGCCAACTCGACCACAGAAATCGATTGCCAGACTTCAATACCCGGAAGTCATCATTCACATTGATCCACGCGCCCGGGCTGGCCTCGCTAAGCACCTTCGCAGACTTCCCGGATTTCGCATCGACAAAATAAAGATCCATTTGGTCCTGGCTGCGATTAAGAACCTCCGCCCAAACCAACCCCTCGCGAACCCAACCGAAGCGCGGGATGTAAGCCTCCTCATCTTTGTCTTTGGTGAGAGAAATCCAGCGAACCTTCCCGTTGTCAGCGTCGACGATTCCGAGTTTCACCACAGGATTGGCGTCGCCAACCTTAGGATATTTTTCGTTATCGACCGTCGGATGCGTGGGCATCCAGTTGGTGATGGGATAGGTCGGAACCTTGGTTTCGTCCATGTGCAGAAAAATGATTTCTTTGCTATCGGGCGACCAGAAATAATTGCTGCGAACCGCTAACTCTTCCGCATAGACCCAATCGATGTCGCCGTTGAACAAGTTCTCTCCGATGTCTTTGGTGAGCTGTTTTTCGCCCGCGCCGTTCACTTTCTGAACGTAAAGATTGTGTTTGCGCACGTAAGAAACGTGACGGCCGTCCGGAGAGAATTTTGGGTCGCCGATGGGGTCGGACGCGGCCGCGAACTGCAAACCTGTGCCGTTCGCCAAATCGAAAAGCCAGAGCTGACCATTCGGGATGAAAAGAAGATGCTTCGAATCCGGCGCCCAAATGTATGGAGATACGTGATAGCGCATCAGTCGTTCCTTTTCTCGTTCGTCTTTTATCCCGCTGTAATCGGGCGCAAGCGGGCCCAGCTTGGCAGCGCCCAACAAGAGTTGCCTCTCGCCTGTGGCCGCATCCATGCTCCACAGTCCGCCATTTTCTCCGTCATCGTCGCGCTGGATGTACGAAAGTGTGCTGCCGTCCGGACTCCACTCAATCGTTTCCGGACCGCGCCCCGTCAGTCCGCCGGAGGCGTAGATCGCCTCAATAGTTAGCGGTTTCAGCGGCGAAGAGCTTTGTCCCAAAAGCGTTGGCGGATTCAGAAAAGAAACAACGACCGAAATAACGAACGCTGCAACAACTAAAAAGTAGCTCTGATTTTTCAAAATTAGACCCGGAACGGAGCAGTCGAAATGGCACGGCGTGAACGAACGAGTTTACACAAATAATGGGACCTCCGCGCAGAGCCTTTCGATTGTCTTCTTCCTGGCGCGCCCCACCCGTTCATTAAACTGCCGCAATGAACGCCGGAGACACTCGATTAAGATACGCGAGTTCCCCCGGAACCCCGGTTTCCGCGTGTTAGAATCAAGGCTGAGCCCTTCGGGATGCTTCCAGAAATAGAAAACCTATTGCGCCTGCAAGAAGCGGATAAGGAAATTCGCCGCCTGCAGGACGAAGTCGCCGAACTTCCCAAACGCGTTGCTGCCATCGAACGTAAGCTAGCCAGCACCAAACTCGAACTGGAAAAGGCACAGGCCGCAGTAAAAGCCGACGAAGCCGCCCGCCGCAAGCACGATACCGCTATTAGCGATCTTCGTGGCAAGATTTCCAAATACCGTGACCAATCGCTCGACGTAAAAACCAACGAGCAATACAAGGCGTTGCTTCACGAAATCCAGTTTGCGGAAAAAGAAATCGCCGCCACCGAAGACAAGATTCTTGAATTAATGGTGAACGCTGATGCTCGTGACAAGCAAGTGAAGGCCGCGCAGGCCGAACTGAAGGCTGAGGCTGCCGAGATCGAGGAAGAAAAAGAAGAGGCCCACAAGCGAACCGCGGAGGACGAACAGCAACTTACCGAGTGGCGTGCCAAGCGCGACCAGATGCGGGCCAGCGTGGGCGAAGATTTGCTTCGCCACTACGAGCGGGTTTCAAAATTTCGCGGCAGCGGCATCTCTGAGGTGCGCGATCACAAGTGCATGGCATGCCAAGTCATGCTGCGCCCTCAGACTTACAACGAAGTCCGCACCGGCCAGCAAACCGTGGTCTGCGATTCCTGCCAGCGCGTACTCTACTTCAATCCCGCCAACGAAATGCAGGCGCTTGAGCCCGAGCACAAGCGTTCGCGCCGCCATCATCCCAAAATCGACGCTCCCCAGGCTTGGTACTACCGTCAGGAATACGGCGATGCTGGCGAGGTTTTCGTCTGCTTGAATAACGCTGCCGGCCAAGCCAGCCGCCGCGTCTTTGACATGGCTACCGGCCGGCTGATCGGCGATATTCTCATTCGCGAAGGGGATTTCCGCCACGCTTTTCCTGAGGACGTCACCGGCGCGGTCCGCCTCAACGGAAACTGGACGGAATCTGAAATGGAAACCTGGGGTACCGAAATGCCCATGACCGCCCTCGATTCTCTTCACGTCGATCTGGAAGCCGCACAGTATGAAATGAGGTCCCGCACCTCCGCCAAGTCGGGCGCTCCCGCGCCCGTTCCTTCCGAGCAAGCCGCCAGCTAGCAGTGTTTATGTAGGGACAGCCGCCCTCGGCTGTCCGGCGCTGCGATAATCAAGGCATGTCCCGAAAGTCAGCACCCTCCGAACCTACAGTCACCGTTTCTCCCCGTGGCGCATCCCGCTTAAAAGACGGCCACGTCTGGGTCTATCGCTCCGACATCGTCTCGGCCAATGGAATCCCACCCGGCTCGCTGGTCGCAGTTGCCGATCATCGCGGACAATTTCTAGGTATGGCTCTTTATTCGACCGCCTCGCAAATTGCCATCCGGCTGATTTCGCGTGAGCCGGTCGCCGACTTTGCAGCGTTGCTGCGCCAGCGGATCGCCGATGCGATTACCTATCGCGAGCCGCTCGTTCATGACACCAACGCTTATCGCGTAATTTTCAGCGAAGCCGATTTTCTCCCAGGCCTGATCGTCGATCGCTACGACGACATCCTCTCGATTCAAATCCTCACTCAGGCTATGGACGCCGAAGCGACGCGCGGCGTCCTCACGTCAGAGCTGACCGCGAAGCTTCACCCAGCTTCAATCGTTGAGCGCGTCGACCCGCGAGTCCGCCAACTTGAAGAGCTCCCGGCCCGCGCCTCCGGACTGATCGTCGGCGAGAAAACCTCAACTATCTTTACCATGAACGGCATTCAGTTCCACTTCGAGGCCCTCGAAGGCCAAAAGACCGGAGCCTTTCTCGACCAGCGCGAAAATTACGCGGCCGCCGCCCAATACGCCCACGGCGATAGTCTCGACGTCTTCTGTTATCAGGGAGGTTTTGCCCTTCATCTGGCGCGCCGGTGCTCGCATGTCACCGGCGTCGACAGTTCCCTCCCGGCACTCCAGGTTGCCGAGCAGAACGCCACGCTAAACCAAACGCAGTTTCAAAACAAAGATCAGGAGATCGAATGGATAGAAGCCAACGCCTTCGACCTGCTTAAGGACTATGCCGCCTCCGGTCGAACCTATGACACCGTCGTCCTCGACCCACCTGCCTTCGCCAAGAGCAAGCGTGACCTCGATGCCGCCATCCGAGGCTACAAGGAACTCAACCTTCGCGCCCTGAAAATGCTTCGTCCCGGAGGGATCCTGGTCACCTGCTCCTGCTCCTACCACGTCGGCCAGGCTGATTTCCTCGAAATGCTGGCCGCCGCCGCCTTGGACGCTCATCGAACCCTGCGTCTAGCCGAGGTGCGAGGACAGGCCAAAGATCATCCGATCCTTCTAAATCTGCCTGAAACGGCCTACCTGAAATGCGTCATTGCCATCGTAACATGATGAAAATGAAACATAATATATACTTGACACAAACAAACTCATATTTTATGCTTCTTTTGTGCTGAATACACATCTAAGCTTGTGAACGGCGTTGCCGAATTCCTAAGAAATCAGCACCAGAAGGAGATAAGTACCATGACCGTATTAACCCGTTTCGAGCCTTTCCGTGAGTTTGCCACACTTCAGGACCGCATTAACCGCGTCTTCCACGACTCTTATCGCGGCGCAAGCCAGGATGAATCCCTGACCACTTCCAGCTTTGCCCCAGCCGTCGACGTCTACGAAGACGAGCACAACGTGACTTTGAAGATTGAAGTCCCGGGCATCGAAGAGAAGGACATCGACGTCCGCCTCGAGAACAACACCCTCACCGTGCACGGCGAGCGCAAGATTGAAAAGGAAGAGAAAGAAGAGAACTATCGCCGTGTGGAGCGCCAGTACGGCAGCTTCACCCGCACCTTCAATCTGCCCACCACCGTGGACTCCGAGAAAGTTTCGGCCAACTACGACAAGGGCGTGTTGAAGATCGCTCTGCCCAAGAAAGCCGAAGCCAAGCCCAAGCAGATTAAAGTCAACGTGAGCACCGGCAATGGCTCCGAAAAGACCCTGGAAGCCAAGGCCCCCAGCAAAGCCGCGTAACAAAATGCTCATGTCCAGTCGAGCGAAGCTCGACTTGCTCTTGACGGGAAGCGGCAAAGTCGCTGCTTCCCGTTATTTTTTAATTTTGCAATTCGGCAATTGTGCAACGATGATTCGGAATCAAATTGCCAAATTACAAAATTACTCAATTACCAGATGACTAGGAGTTTCCCATGCCCATCCGTTGGGACAAATTTACCGTTAAAGCGCAGGAAGCAGTTCAGCACGCCAACAACCTTGCCTCCGAGCATGGCAACCCTGAGCTGCAGTCGCTCCACCTGCTCGCCGCTCTTCTCGAAGACAAAGAGGGAATCGTTTCTCCCGTGCTCGACAAAATCGGCATTGGTCCGCAAGCCGTTTTGAGCGATCTCTATCGCGACATCGAAAAGCTCCCCAAAGTTTCTGGAGAAGCCGCGCAAGCCACGCTCTCGAGCGCGGCCAACAAACTGTTGGAGCAGGCTTTCAAAGAAGCTGCGAATTTTAAAGACGAGTACGTCTCGACCGAGCACTTGCTGCTTGCCATCACGCACCTCAAGCAGGATGCCGCGCAGCAGATTCTCGCCCGCCACGGCGCTACCCACGATGCCATTCTGAAAGCACTGACCTCGGTCCGCGGCTCGCAAAAAGTAACCGACCAGAATCCCGAAGCCAAGTATCAGGCGCTTGAGCGTTACGCTCGCGACCTTACCGAGCAGGCTCGCCGCGGTAAGCTCGACCCTGTCATCGGACGCGACGAAGAAATCCGCCGCGTAGTCCAGGTTCTCTCTCGCCGCACGAAAAATAATCCCGTGCTCATCGGCGAGCCAGGCGTAGGCAAGACGGCAATCGTCGAAGGCCTCGCTCAGCGCATCATCTCCGGCGACGTGCCCGAAGTTCTCAAAAACAAACGCGTCGTCGCCCTCGATCTTGGCGCCATGCTCGCCGGCGCAAAATATCGCGGTGAGTTCGAAGACCGTCTGAAGGCCGTCTTAAAGGAAATTGAAGATTCCGCAGGGCAAGTCATTCTTTTCATCGACGAGCTTCACACCCTGGTCGGTGCAGGCGCGGCCGAGGGCTCGATCGACGCCTCCAACATGCTCAAGCCCGCGCTAGCCCGCGGAGAGCTGCGTGCCATCGGCGCTACCACGCTCAACGAGTATCGCAAATACATCGAGAAAGACGCCGCCCTAGAGCGCCGCTTCCAAATTGTTTTCGTCGGCGAGCCTAATGTCGAAGACACCATCGCGATCCTTCGCGGCCTCAAGGAGCGCTACGAGGTTCATCACGGCGTTCGCATCAAAGATTCCGCTATCGTCGCCGCCGCGACGCTTTCGCATCGCTACATCTCCGACCGCTTTCTGCCCGATAAGGCCATCGACCTGGTCGACGAAGCGGCCGCATCGATCCGTATCCAGATCGATTCGCTTCCTACCGATATCGATCAGCTCGAGCGCCGCGCCACGCAACTCGAAATCGAGAAGCAGGCGCTGAAGAAAGAGGACGACTCCAACTCGAAAGAGCGTTTGGCCGTCATCGAGAAAGAACTTGCTGGGATCCGCGAAAAATCCAACGCCCTGAAAGCGAATTGGAAGAAAGAAAAAGATCTGATCGCGCGCTCGCGCGAGCTGAAGGAAAAAATCGAGAAGCTCAAGATCGAGGAGCAAGCCGAAGAGCGCAAAGGCAATCTGCAACGCGTCGCCGAAATCCGCTACGCGCTACTGCGGCAGGCCGAGCAGGAATTAAGCCAGCTTACCGCCAAAATTGACGGGAAAGGCGCCGATGGCAAAGCCGCCGGCGCACCCCGCATGCTCAAAGAAGAAGTGGACGAAGAAGATATCGCCCGCATCGTCTCCAAGTGGACCGGCATCCCCGTCTCGAAAATGCTCGAAGGCGAAGTGAAAAAGCTGGTTACCATGGAAGAACGCCTGCGTCTGCGTGTTGTCGGCCAGGACGCAGCTCTTGAGCGCGTGGCCAATGCCATCCGCCGCTCGCGCGCCGGACTTAGCGACCCAAAGCGCCCCATCGGCTCCTTCATTTTCCTCGGACCGACGGGCGTCGGTAAAACCGAACTCGCCCGCGCCCTGGCTGAATTTCTGTTCGACGACGAGCGCGCCCTGCTGCGCATCGACATGTCCGAATACATGGAAAAGCATTCGGTCTCGCGCCTGATCGGTGCGCCCCCAGGCTACGTCGGCTACGAAGAAGGCGGCCAGCTCACCGAGCAGGTTCGCCGCCGTCCTTACGCGGTCGTGCTCTTCGACGAAATCGAGAAGGCGCATCCCGACGTCTTCAACATTCTGCTGCAGATCATGGACGATGGCCGCCTCACCGACGGCAAAGGCCGCGTCGTGGATTTCAAAAACACGATCCTGATCATGACCTCGAATCTCGGCTCGAGTTACCTGCAAGCCGAAAACCTGCGCACGCCGGAAGATTTCGAAAAAGCCAGCGAGCAAGTGATGAACGCGCTGCACGGCCACTTCCGCCCCGAGTTCCTGAACCGTGTCGATGACATCATCGTCTTCGGGCCGCTCGGCAAAGAACAGCTGGTCAAGATCATCGAGCTGCGCCTCGAAGATGTGCGCCGTCTGCTCGCCGATCGCAAGATTTCAATCGAGCTCACCGATGCCGCCAAAGACGCGCTCTTTACCCAGGGTTACGACCCCAACTTCGGAGCGCGCCCGCTGAAGCGCGCCATCCAAAAACTCATCCAGGACCCGCTCGCCCTGAAGATTCTCGATGGCGAGATCCTGCACGGCGACCATGTGATCGTCGATGCCGATAAGAAGGTCGGCAAGCTGACCTTCGAAGTCAGCAAGCGCGTGGGCGAGAGGGCAACCGCCAGAATGTAGGCCAGAGCGCCGCCGCACCGTGACGCCATCGCAACGCGACGCCAAGGAAAGACATGGCCGCAATGGCGTTCTCTAACCGGGATCTTATTAACTGGAACCGCCCGTGTAGAGAAACTGAAGTCCCGGCACTTCGTTGGCTTCCGAGATGATCGTGACGCCATCGTCCGCCACCATTTGATGCAGCACCCCCTGATCATTCTCTCCTACGAAAAACGCATTGGCAACGGTCTTGCCGCCCTGGGTGCTCGTGCCGACAGCGTCGCCCTCGATCATTGAGGCCTCGCCATAATCGGCGAGGGGACCAGGGACCGCTTTCCCGTTCTGCGCGGAGGACGTTCGCTCGAGAATCCAATCGGCCTCCGAAGTGGGTACGCCGGGGATCGCAGGGCTGATCGGATTACCGTTAAAGTCGACGGTTGGCGTCGGAACCAAGATCGGCACCGCAGCCACGCCTGTAGTGTAATTGAAGAAAGTGATAAGGCCCTGATTGCCACCGGCCACTTCGTCCACGTTTCCGACGAAAACGGCTACCGCCTCACCCGGTAAGACCGGGAAATTGCTCACCTTGATCTCAGGCTGAGGAAACCACTCAAACCAGGCGTAGTAGTTGCTGCTCAAGATGTTGCAATCCTGCTCCGTCCCAGCTTGCAGCAGCAACGGAATCGCAATTGGACTGTCGTCCAGCCCGACCCACATAGAACTCACACCAAATACGGTGGCTGGATGGGAAACCGCGGGCACAGTCCAGGTCCCCCAAACCGAGATGTAAGGCGCGTTATTCATGATGGAAAGGCCGCTCCACGACGGCTGGCTTTTCGTGTCCGTCACGTCGTGCAACCGCACTCGATTTCCGTGAATCACGTTGGGATTCTTCTCCAGGACGGGAGCTATGAATTTCTTCACTCTCCGCATACAACGCAACCATAAGCGCGCGGCCTTTGGAAACTTGGCCGGGTCAGGCCGGTGGGGCAGGCCATAGGACCGCAGCTCTTCGTCAGTTGCCCTCTCAGGTCAGAATCCATCCGGGGGCAACTCAAAGTGGTAGTGGCCGGCTAAGTTCGTCGGACGCAGTCGGAGTCTGCTATCGGGCATAAGTCAACTCCTCCGTTCTCGGCAGGAAATACCCGCCATGCTATCACACGGCAGATAGTCCATATCGCGCCAAAGTACAGCAATCTTGCGTTGAGTTACTAAGTGCAAGTCCTGCGTCGGGAGGTGTGTTGTGGCACACTAACTCCATGCCCACGTTCACTCTCGGCGACTTCGAACTCAGCATCTTCTCCGACGGCACCTACCCGCTCGACGGCGGCGCATTCTTCGGCGTCATTCCAAAAGTCATGTGGTCGCGCAAGGTTACCGCCGACGAGAAGAACTACGTCCAGGCAGGGCTTAACTCGCTGCTCATTCGCACGAAAAATCCGCGCACGGGGGGCAAAACGGTGCTGGTCGAAACCGGCATGGGCAATAAGCTTTCGGAGCGCATGATCAAGTTCTACGGCCAGCCCGCGAAACTGCTCACGAGTCTTGCCGCCGAGGGAATCGCACCCGACGCTATCGACATCGTCATCAACACGCATCTCCATTTCGACCACTGCGGCTGGAACACGGTGCGCGATAAAAACGGAAAGATCGTCCCGACTTTTCCACGCGCAAAATATTACGCACCCGAAGGCGAGTGGCAATACGCGCAAAATCCCAGTGAGCGCGACGCCATCAGCTACATTTCCGAAAACTACAACCCCCTCGTCGAAAGCGGCCAGATGACGCTGCTCAAAGGCGGCGAAGAAATCGTCCCCGGCATCTCGGTCAAGACCTTCCCCGGCCACACCGCCCACATGCAGGCCGTGATTGTGAATGGCCGTCCCGGCGGCTTTGAAAGGGCGCGGCTTTCAGCCGCGCCGCTAGAGGCTTCTAGAGCGAACGGGGCTTTAGCCCCTGCGGTCGCCTGCTACATCTCCGACCTGATCCCGACCAGCGCGCACATCGACATTGCCTGGGGCATGGGCTTCGATCTCTATCCCCTGCAAACGATCGAGAATAAGAAGCAGTACTACGCCAGAGCGCTCCCAGAAAAATGGCTGACCGTCTTTACCCACGGCGCGGACACGCCGTGGGCTTACGTGGAAAAAGATGAGTTAGGGAAGATGGTGGCGAAAGGAGTTACCTAGGGAGGCGTCGATCGGTGTTGCCGATCTATGATTAAGACATGCCAGCGGCAATAGCGCGGGTACTAATGCGTAATTTTGAGTCGGATGAATTGCACTTAGATTTCTCAGACTTCTCAATCGAGTATCTACATCAGAGTCACCGGCGCGGTCTAGACTCAGCGAAGGGGTTCTTTCCCGAGGCGGTCTTTGGTGAGTCCATCCTTGAACGAAAATACTCAGCCATCCCGCCAATGCGCGAGGCTTGGAGCGGGTTCGGCTCTATTCCAGCCGAAATCGAAGATTTACTTCTGTGCTTGCGGCTCTCTCGACCGGGCGATCTCGCATTCGTCGCCCTAACAGTCCAAGCGGAAGGAAAACAGCCTAGCAGACAATACCCGTATCGAGTTATCTCAAACTTGGTCGGCGTTTCTCAAAGGCCGTTTCGTCTCAACAAGGCTGATGTCACCGAATGGGAGGCTTTCGCAGCTTCGTTGATGTCGTCGCCGTCCTGGAACTCACGATGGTTTGAGACGTCGAGCCGGTTTTTTCTTTATGGCGGCGGGAAGGAGTTCAATGCCAATTTTGAAAGTGAGGTAGACCGCTTGGTGGACTACATTACCGCCTTGGAGGCAGCCCTGGTTCCTGAATCCGACTTCGTGGGACGACGCCTTCGGGAACGTGCCGTCGCTCTTCTTGGGTCAAGTGGTGAGTCAAGAGATCAAACTAAGCGCTTCTTAACTGACATGTATGCGATCCGGTCCACGCTAGTCCACGGAAGCCCGCTGCAAACTAATCAACTAGCATTTCTACGGCACTATGAACGATGGCTAGAGTTTGAGCAGCTAACTCGTGACCTGATTGTGGCTGCCGCTAGGGCTGTTCCGTCAGAAGAGCCGGCGCGAGTCTCGTTCCTTAAGGAACTTTGGGACCTAGACGACGTTGCCCGAGCCCAAAAGCTTGCACAGGATTTCAGAGCAATTAAGCAACCTAGGGTGAGATCCGAACTGCTCCGCGATCTAGAGAATCTCTAGCGCGTTCACCTCGACATAACGGTGCGTAACCCTTAACCACGGCTATTCGCGGGCAAAGGTGCTCAGTTCACACAACCTCACTTCAAAGAATTCCTCCACCCTCACCAGAATCTCCACCGCGTTCCCCGATTCGTAGATCACCTTGCACGGCGCCGACCGTCCGCTTCGGGATTGTATACTTCCCCTGAGGTTCCCTATGCAAGCGCGCATCACCGGTACCACCATGCCCGTACTTGAGTTCGCGCTCGAGCCGAACGAGTCCATCATCTCCGAGGCGGGAGAACTTTCCTGGATGGGCAGCTCCATTCAGATGACCACGCACACGCAGTTCGGCGGCGGAGGAGGTCTCTTTGGCGTGCTCAAGCGCGTAGCCGGCGGCGGATCGATTTTCATGACCGAATATCGCGCCATCGGCGCGGCCGGCGAGCTGGCCTTCGCCACCAAGTTGCCGGGGCACATCGTCCCGGTCGAGGTTTCGGCGGGGCATGAATACCTGATCCATCGCCACGGATTTCTATGCGGCACGCCGCAAATTCAGATCGGGCTGGGCTTCCAGCAATCGCTAGGTGCTGGAATTTTCGGCGGCAGCGGATTCCTCCTGCAACGCGTGAGCGGTCAGGGCACGTTTTGGCTCGAACTCTCCGGCGAGCTGGTGATACGCGATCTGCAACCAGGCGAGACTTTGCGCGTGCATCCGGGACACGTCGGAGCGTTCCAATCGAGCGTGTCATTTCAGATTACGACTGTGCCGGGAATCAAAAATCTGATCTTCGGCGGCGACGGAATCTTTCTCGCCGCTCTGACCGGCCCCGGCAGAATCTGGCTGCAGACGCTTCCAATCTCGAAGCTCGCGCACGCGCTCTACGAATACATGCCCCATGAGACGAGCAAGCAAACCGTGCAGGGCGGCGTAGTCGGAGGAATTGTAGGAACGATTCTCGATCAGATGAAGTAAGTCAGTACCTGGTACCCAGTACCGAGCGACAACAATTCCCTACTTGTTTCTAGGGACTGGGTACTAGGTACTGGGTACTCAGTCTCGCTTCGAAGAATTCTTCCACCCGGCTTAGAATCTCCACCGCGCTCTTCGATTCGTAGATCGCCTTGCGCAGCCCCGCTCCGCCAGGGACGCCGTGGGTGAACCACGATGCGAACTGCTTCATCTTGCCGACAGCATCCGGCAGTTCTTCCTCGATCAGCATCTTGAAGTAAGTCCGGATCATCTGGTAACGATCAGCCTCGCTGGGTTCGTCATAGGGCTTGCCAACAGCCGGCTCTTCCACCTCAGCCCATGTGGGGACAGCCGCCCTCGGCTGTCCGTCGGGCCGAAGGCCCGAACTGTCTCCATCTAGAACACCGCCGGCATCAAAACCAATCGAGCTTCGCTCGACTGGACAGCCGGGGGCGGCTGTCCCCACATGAGGATTACCGTTGTCGGCCCCCCCGCAATACTGCTGAATCTGCCGAAAGATCCACGGATTCGACGGTGCCGTCCGCCCGATCATCACGGCATCACATCCCGTCTGCGTGACCATTGCACAGGCGTCCTCGGGCGTGCGAATGTTGCCGTTGCCGATCACCGGAATCTTCACAGCAGCTTTCACCGCGGCAATCCACTCCCAGCGCGCCTGCCCGCTATAGCCCTGCTCCCGAGTCCGCGCATGCAAAGCCACGGCCGCCAGTCCGCACGACTCCGCCATGCGCGCCAGCTCCACGCAAACAATCTCGTCGTCACTCCATCCGGCGCGAAACTTCACCGTGAAGGGAACTGTCACCGCAGCCTTCACCGCCTCGAAGATGCGGCCAATCGCCGGCAGATCGCGCAGCAGCCCCGAACCTCCGTTGCACTTCACAACTTTTTTCGCTGGACAGCCGAGGTTCAAATCGACCAGGTCGAAGCCGAGGCCCTCGACCATGCGCGCCGCCTCCGCAATCACCTGCGGATCGCTGCCAAAAAGCTGCGCCGAGATGGGATGCTCGTCCTCATAAAAGTGGAGGTATCGCTTCGCCTTCTGATCCTTCTTGCGAAGCACGCCGTCGGCCGAGGTGAACTCGGTCATGATCAAACCGCAGCCGCCCAGGTTGCGGATGAAGCGGCGGAAAACTGTGTCGGTGACGCCGGCCATGGGAGCGAGAACGGTCGCAGGGGCAATGCGGATATTGCCAATCGAAAGGCTTACGGGGACCGGCTTCGCAGCCGCCGCCTGGCGGACCAGGCCTGTGGTGAGCTCGTCGAAGGCAGGCTCCGCCCCAGGCGAGCCAGCTCTAGCCGAGCCGTTCGAGTTGTCCCAGAACTTCTTCACTGTCCTATTCTACTTGGCTCCGCAAAAACAAGGCCCTCGCAAAGCGAGGGCCAAATTTAAAACGTATACGTGTTACTCCGCGCAAATCCGTGGCAAAAACGCTAGTTCTTTGCAGGTGCGGCCTTGGCGGGCTCATTCTTCGCATACTTACGGCGGAAGCGCTCCACGCGTCCGGCGGTGTCCATCAGTTTCTGCTTACCGGTAAAGAAAGGGTGGCAGGCCGCGCAAATTTCGACGCTGATGTCTCCCTTATGGGTTGACCGGGTAACAAAGGCGTTGCCGCACGCGCAATGCACGCGAACTTCGTTATAAGCGGGATGAATGGCTGCTTTCATATGGGTTCAACCTCGATTCGAATGTTAGATTCTACCGGAATGCCCCAGGATTCAGCAATCCCCGCACTTCTAATCCCGCGAAGAAGCCCCGCCTTCTCGAAACGAAATTGCCACCCGAATCACTATCTCAACGTAGGAAGGACGGACGAAGATTCGACGGGCCGCGATCTCATGGCATCGGCGGGCGCGGCACCCAGGAGGCATAAACCATGCGCATCGACTTCGAATATATGCTGCTGGTTCTCTTGTTGCCCCTGATCCCGGCATTCGTGCTGTTTCGTTTCCTGCCCTCGTCCGCCAACGTCGAAGGGCCTTTCAAGGGATTGACGATAAAACTTGGCGGTGCGTTCGCCGGCTATTTCGTGACCGTTTTACTGTCGTGGCAGATCGCAAAGTCCTTCGTGGAACCAACCTGGTCAGAGAACTGGAATGTGGTGGGTCAAATTACGTTCGATGGCGCACCAGCCAACCACCCTACGCCGACGCAGGCAGTGGTGCTGGTCAAACCTCCGACTGCGGAGATCGAAGATTCCGGTTCGCTTCAGATGATGGTTCCGATTCCGCTGGTTCACGACGGCGCGATCGACATACAACGGCTGGTAGTCGCGGTCGACGGATATGAGACCGCGAATGTGCCGCTCGATCCTGACAACAAACATCTCGGCGCGTACGGCGGACAGGATTACCAAGTCACGTTTGACGAAAAGCATCATCAGATTCTTATCGGGAAACCCATCGTCTTGATTCCGGTGCGATAGGAACGATCCCTTCACATGAAGGGATCGGTATGGGGTTCAAGAAGGAGACTCCCATGAGAACGAAAATGTACGCCTCAATATCGACGCTGTCATTTTTTATCCTCCTTCTTGCCGGCGCAGCACACGCGGCAACCGTGCGCGGCCAACTGGTTTTCGCCAGCAGCAACGCCCCTGCGCCTTACGTGGCTGTGCGCCTCAACTCCCAGAGCAAAGGACCATCGGAGTTCGCCTACTCCGGCGGCGACGGAAAATATTACCTTCGCAATGTCCCGGCTGGCGCTTACCAACTCGAAGTCTGGCGTGGAGGCAAAGTTGTACTTACGGTTGCGGTCACCGTACAGGAACCCGTAGCCGACCTGCCGCCTGCTCGCGTTCCTTGACGGCGCACCTAGAAGCGGAACATGTACGACACCTTCACAAAAAACTGCCGGCTGTCGTTGATGTAGCCCTTCGCAGTATTTGTGATGAAACCGGGCGAGGTTGAGGTGGCAGGTTCCACATTCAGGTTCTGCAAATCGCCGTTGTAGCCGACATACACCGCCGTCCCCGGATGGATGAGGTACGTGAACAGGACATCGGCGTTGAACTGCTTCTGCGTAGGCAGGTAGGTGTAGGGGTAGACTGTGTTGCCAGACGTGTTGGCTAGTAACGAGTTGTATTGCATGATCAGGCGAAGGGAGAGCTGCGAAGTAAATTGCCAGTTCCATTTGCTTTGCACAATGTGGTCGTTGAAAATGCCTTTGCCGACGCCGGGCGTCTGCGTGAGCGCCTGAAAATAGGCGCTATCGCCAGCGCGCAGGCGTGAAAACAGATAAGTATTCTCGATCTTCAATGGCTTGATCGGGCGAAAAGCTAAGCTTAGTGTGGCCGTATTTGAGCGCGACAGAAGATACTGGGGCAGCGCGTTCGCGGCCGGAGAAAAATTCACGCCGTCTCCCGAGGAAAGAGATCCCGACACGGTAGCTTTCTTAAAATAACCGGTTTGGAAAATCGCCTCGCTGAGGTGCTCGTGATAGTCCTGGTTGCGCGTTATGCCCGGCAGCCCGATAAATGTGAAATCCTGAGGCCTGAGCCGTTCGCGCAACTCTTCATAAGGGCTCAGCCAAAGGTTCGTTTGTCCCCGCCCTTCAATTCTTAGGTAGGCGTCGTAAAAGGTATCTAAGCGATTGCCTTCGTGATCGAAAACGTAACGTTGGCGCAGCGTGGGACCCCAGGCTAAAAGCCAGCCCTTTTTCGGGCGAAAGCGGTAATAGACCGTGTTGTAGAGCCCGCGAATATCTACGCGGTTTACGAAGCCGGGCACCGTAACGAATCCCGGACTAACGTCCTGATATGTGCCGATGTAGTTGAAATGCAGGCCGTTGCGGCGGAGTTCGATTTGGTCGGCTGGGCCAGCATAGTGGTTACCGTTGCCCGAGCTAATAAGATTCCCCGCACTAAATGGGAACAGGTTGTACTCGCAGGTGGTCTGCAAGTTGCCTACATTCAGTCCCTGCATGTTGCTCGAACTCGTTACCGCCTGGCCTTCCAATATCCAGTTGGCGTTGAACCGCAAGCGTGCGTCCAGCCCACCGACGCGGTTGTACTCGCCGGTCGAGGGGCACTCCCAGTCGGTAAAGATCGCGCCGATCGTGGATTCTTTGAAAATGTCACGGCTCACACGGGCAATGGTGAAGTAGGATCGATCGCCGTACAAAGCATCCGAGCATATGGGGGATGTAGGCGGGCAGAAGCTGGGGACGGCCAGACCGGGTGCACGGTCATCGCTGGCCATCAGACCGACGGAATACGGTCCCTCTTTTCCCGTCAAGCGGATTCCCGCTGAAGGGTCTTGAATATTGCGGGTGAAGAACAGGTTGATGGGGCTGCGGAAGTAATCGGCGTTTTCCAGAAAGAATGGCCGCTTCTCCGGAAAATACACCTCGAAGCGCTGATTGACCGTGATCTGAGGATCCTCCGTCTCCACCTGGCTGAAGTCGGGATTGGCCGTCAGATCCAAGACGAAGTGGTCTTTGATCACGAACTTCGCGTCCAGACCGACCTGCCCCTGAGCGGTCGCGTTCTGAAAAAACGGATTGTACGGGTCCGTGGTGTCCAGCGACCGGAAGCCACGCATGATTCCGTAAGGAATCAGTTCGATGTCGCGTCCCGGCGAGATTCCCTCGAGCCCGTGGAGAGTCGCCTCCTGGCCGAGTCTGCCCGCTATCCGGTAGGTAACCCGCGGCCAGTAGGAGTCCTCATTCTTGCGGGTGATCCCGCGATACATCAAGATCCCCCACTCCTGCTTTTCGGTCGAAGGAAAGCGCAGGCTCTTGAATGGAATGGCCATCCAGGCCACCCAACCTCTGTCAGTCACCTTGCCTTTCGAATCCCAAACCGCGTCCCACGACGTATCCCAGTTGCCGCCGCTACTCTGGTGTATCGCCTCGGTATAAATCGCGTCCCACTGCACGCCCAACGGGGTTGTCTGAAACTCATAAGCTCGCCGCCGGTCATGAAACGTATCGAACATGACGGCTACCTGGTCGTCGTCATAAATATCCTCGCGCCGCGACATCCGCGCCCGTACCTTCTTCGGATCGTCGAAGCACACGAACACGACGTACAAATTTTTCTGGTCGTAACCCAGGTAGGCTTCAGTCTCTTCTGAGACTTTCTCGCCATCATGCGGATTGCGCTGCACGAACTCGGTCACCTTCGCCATCCTTTGTGCGGTGTCTCCCTCGGGCTTCATGGTCAGGAAGTCTTCCAGCAAAGGGGCGCGGGGTAACCGCGGAATCGTCAATGATAGAGGTTCGACTGCGGCCTTAGGCGCAGGCTGCACTTCCGGATTCTTGATCGCCGGTTCCGGCAACTGCGCAGGCGGTGGCGGATTTTGTTCAGACGCAGGCCTTTGCCCCGGGGCATTCGCCCCCGGAGGCGGTGAAGGATTTTGCGGAGCCGATTGGGAACTTTGTCCGGTAGGATTTGGTTGAGAATAAGCCAAGGCCTCCACGGAAGCGGAACCTTGAACGATCGCGGGGGCTTGTGGTGGTGCACTCCATCCGACTTCCACAGCCGCTGCCAGCAGCAGCACGCCTGCCGGCAGAAGTCTTGGAAACCTCTGGAATGGAAACACTAAAACTCGAAGTGGATGCAAACCTCGCCCTCGTGTTTCCTCGCTTCCGCATCGCGACGAAACCAGTAAAGATACACCAAGAGAGCACCTGACAAAACAGGAAAGCATTACAAGTGAGGTTTACCGAAATAGCACTAGAATAGGGTGCAGAAACCTGCAACTTCCTGCCGAACTCCAGGAGGTGCCGTTTATCGAGTCGAATGGAGAACTGGTGGACTAGAAAGAGCGCGTGAGAACTAGATTTTGTGCTTCGCAGTGGAACGACGTTGCCTGTTTCAGCCGCGAGGCGGCGCAAGAATTCAGCCCACAGCGTAAGCTGGGGGTAAAAAGCTGGAAACTAGCAAGCCCCGGAGGGGCGGAAGACTAGTTCTCACGTACGCTCTAGAAGCTCTAGCTCTCAAAACAACGAACTCTGCCTGCGGCTGGGCGTGATCCCAAAATGCTCATAGGCCAACTGCGTGGCCACTCGTCCTCGAGGCGTGCGGTTCAGAAAACCAATCTGCATCAGGAAGGGCTCGTAAATCTCTTCAATCGCATCTGGCTCTTCCGCTAGAACGGCTGCCAGGGTGTTCACCCCGACCGGCCCGCCTTGATATTTTTCGATGATCGTCAGCAGTAAACGCCGGTCCACTTCGTCGAACCCGTACTTATCCACTTCCAGCATCTGCAATGCTGCTTGCGCTGTCGGCAAATCGATCTTTCCACCGCCGCGCACCTGCGCGTAGTCCCGCACGCGCCGCAGCAGCCGGTTCGCGATTCGTGGCGTCCCGCGCGACCGGCTGGCAATCTCGTTTGCTCCCGCGTCGTCGACCGCAACTCCCAGAATTTCCGCCGACCGCTCCACGATCACTCGCAAATCCTCCGGCGTATAAAATTCCAGCCGCAACACAATTCCAAATCGCGAGCGCAGCGGCGCTGAAATCAATCCCGCCCGGGTCGTCGCCCCTACAAACGTGAACGGCTTCACTTCCAGCGTGTGCGTACGCGCCGAAGGCCCTTGCCCAATGATGATGTCGAGCTTGTAGTCTTCCAGCGCCGAGTACAGCAACTCTTCCAGCACCGGCTGCAGCCGGTGGATCTCATCGATGAACAGGACCTGTTTATCCTGCATGTTGGTAACGATCGCCGTCAGGTCGCCCTTGATCTGCAGCAAAGGCGCAGCCGTGGGCTGGAAGTGCACGCCCAGTTCGTTCGCGATAATGTTCGCCAGCGTCGTCTTCCCCAACCCCGGAGGCCCATACAGCAGCACGTGATCCATGGCTTCGCCACGCGAACGCGCCGCCTCGATCGCGACCGCCAGATTTTCTTTCACCTTGGCTTGCCCAATGAACTCCCCGAGCCTCTGCGGCCGCAGCTTCAGTTCGAACGAAGAATCGTCCTCTACCGCCGCCGCCGAAACCAGCCGGTCATTTACTCGGGGATCAGTCACTCGAGAATCGTTCACTCGGGACTCATTCACTCTGGAATCGCTGTTAGGCAAATTCACGATACCGCGATGGTAAAGCGAAAGGCCGTGGGGCGCAATGCGTGCTCCACAACGTCGCTCTGAACCCGCGCCGCAAGCGGGCAAAGGGTCCGGTCGTCGCTGGTCTTCCGTGACGTTCTCAGGCAGCTGGGCGGTTGCTACCGTGACCTTGCCAGTACTTGGTACTGAGCAAGGACGGGAGCACATGGCGAAAGCGGCGAAGCTTAAGATTCTTTATGGTGAAGGGGATGTGGAGGAACAAACGGCTCAGGCGGCGGCATTCGCCAACGCCGGGCACACGGTCGAGAAGGCATTGGGGCGCAAGGCGGTAGTGGAAGCGCTCAAGAAGGGACCGTTCGACCTCGTAGTGTTGGGGCCGAGCCTCTCGCGCAATGACCGGCATCATCTGCCCTACATGGTGAAAAAGGCGAGCGCGGAAACACTCGTGCTGGTAATGCACGCCGATGGAAGCCGGCATCCGTATGTGGATGCGTGCACCGACACTGGCGCGAGTATAGAGAATGTACTGGCGCGGATCGAAGGCCTGCATATCGCCGGGTTGACGGCAGCGGCAGTAGCGGGAAGATGAGCTCTCGATTGTTCAGTCGATTTACAAAGCGGCCTGCGGGCCGCTTTTGTATTTGGGCACGTGTGGGTCGGACACTCTTGTCCGACAAAAGCCGGTGCCTAGCTCACCCTGTGGGCGACACTTGGTTCCTGCTAGGGTAAGAATCTAGCTAGGCAGCCCGTGGGAAAGAAGTTGGCTTCACCGCCTCTAAGTGCGGTCTCTCTGCGCTACAAGCGACAGAAGTGGAACATTCTCAAATTTCGACCGCCTGAGCCTAGCGGGAATCAGATGAGTAATAGTGGACTATCTAGCGAATTCTTGCTGGGATTCTTAGCCGCCGGGATCGAAAGATGTCTGCTGTTTGTAACCAAAAGTGTCTCGAATGTGCGTCGGGACTCCTTGTGAGAAAATCCATCCCATAAAAACTTAGAGAAGCGAAGAGGTTTGGCGGAACATCCAAACTGGGCGGCGCACTGCTGAAGGACGAACGCAGATCGCTACAAATTTCCCTGGAATGATTCAAGGAGGATGGCATGGGGTTGAGCGAAGGTTTCCTGGCGGAATTCGATCATGAGATGGTAAGCACGCGGAAAACTCTGGAGCGCGTTCCCGAAGACAAGCTGGCCTGGAAGCCGCACGACAAGTCGATGGGCCTCGGCCGGTTGGCGGGGCACATCGCGGAATTGCCGAGCATGGGCAGCCGAGTGATGCAAAGCGAAATCTTCGACCTGGCCAACCGCCCGGCAGGCGTCAAGCCGCTCGTGGCCGAATCGCAGAAGCACGTACTAGGAATATTCGACAAGAACGTGGCAGACCTGCGCGCCGCCCTAGCCGGTGCGAGCGACGCCGACTTGCAGAAGACCTGGACGCTGGCGCTCGGCGAGAGGAAGTTCTACAGCGGTCCGCGCATCGGCGCGCTGCGCCGGATGATGCTCAATCACATGATCCATCATCGGGCACAATTGGGAGTTTACCTGCGGCTGAGTGGAGTCGCTGTGCCGTCCGTGTACGGACCGTCCGCCGATGAGGGAATGTAGAAATTCGGCATGCGATTTCGGCACCCAAAGGGCGGCGAAGAACAGCCGCCCTATCTTTTTTGAGAAGCTGCCGTAACCGTGCGGCTCCCGGTTCTACGCCGCGCGTCCCAACACCGGCTGCGTGCAGTGCGCACAACGCCGCGCATCGATCGGAATCTCACTTAGGCACTCCGGACACTTCTTTGTAGTTGGATCGGGCGGCTTTTCGCCGCGATTCATCCGAGCGACTAGCGCATTGACTGGCAGCACCACGATAAAGTAAACCGCGGCCGCAATCAGAACGAACGAGATACAGGCGTTGATGAAGTCGTCGATGGGGAATTGCGTGCCGTGAATCGTGAACTGCAAGCTTGAAAATTTTTCTCCTCCAGCAACCAGCTTGATCAAAGGATTGAGAAAAGCCTTCGTGAGCCCGTTAACGACGCTGGCAAACGCCGCGCCGATGACCACGCCGACCGCCATATCCACAACATTTCCGCGCAGAATGAATTTCTTAAAACCGTCAAGCATTAGGAACTCCTGAAGATGGCCCCTAGGCTATTACGATGAAGAGGGATGCGTCAACGCCTGCTTGGATTCTGTGTCCCGGCATGGTGTGAAGGCCAAACTGGGAAAACCCTAGGACAGAAACATCCACCCTTCGAGCAATTGGCGGAAACTTGCGTGAGAATGGGTAAGATCCATTCGCTGGCATCAGTCCGTACGACGGGTCGACCGAGGAGGCTTGCCCTTGGTCTCCGAGTAGGGCATGGTTTTGATCGCACTCATCGGCACGACGGCCGCAAGGTCGCGGCCCCTTTTGGTGATGACGGTGACCTCCCCTCGGTAATAGGCGCGGTGGACGACATCGGAAAAATCCTTCCGAGCCTCACTGGATAATAGTCGGCGCATGCCGTGGATATTGTACAAGAACAACAACTTGCATGTAATTACATGTAGTACAACTTGTACATGACGTAAGATTGCAACGAAAAAGGGCGTTGACGAATCTGTGGTCGCGATGTAAAAAGACGCCATCTAAGTAATACGGGGATCTACTATGCAGCATCACATCTCGAACACAGAGCATGACGAGGCCGTGAGGCTTTTCGCGATGCAGCTACAGTCACAGGGGTACGACGTGCGCGCCAGAGTGGAAGGATGGTTTCAGGCGCCAGACTACGTGAACGGGTATAGGCCCGACATCGTTATCAAGAAGGGGACACACCTGCTGCTCATTGAGGTAAAGAAAGGCGAGGTTGACTGGCCCAAGATCTCTGCGCTTGAGAGGAGCGACTTTAGGGTAGTGGTCGTATCGCCTGACGACGTCATCCTAAACCGTATGGCCGAGCTCCAGTTCTAGATGTCCGACTCGGGTTGGGTGTGACGAAAATACGTCCAGAAGGAATGGGACAGCATGGGATCATCGGTGGCTACGCGAAGCGTGCTTTGGGTCTCTGCCTCCTCAAGCAGAAAGTTTCCACCTTCATGCCGAATCGATAGATCCAGGTCGTGCAGCAGAACTTTCCTTAACATCTTCGCGCATTGATCGGAGCTGCGTACCACCACGATTCCGTGAGCGACGCCACTTTGCGCACTAATTTGCAAGCCTAACGGATGGCTGACTCGAAATGCGTTGGCCCGGCCATCCATGTCGACCTTGCGCCCATTCACCGTTACAAACCTAGGCTCGGAGGGCACGTACACGATGACCGGCTTCCCTTGTGCGAGGGTCGCGGCCAGCTCTGAGTCCTTTCCCATCGTATCCTCGGCGCCAGCACTGTAGATCGTAACGCTGGCTCGGCGGAGCATAAGGCACTCGATTAGCCCTTTCTTTATTCGGTTGGGGTCGCACGACGCAGTCGGGTCGAAGTACCTCAACTTCAAGTCCCTGACGTATGCATTTGCGAACACATCTTGGACGAACTTGTGCTGCGCGACGAAGTCTTCGTCCTCGCGCATCGAGGTCGCCACATAGACGTCCAGGTACGGAAGGGTCAGATATCGTTGTGTGTTCCGCAGGCCTATCTCCTGTGCGTCTGCCTGTCTTGTGAGCTGTTCCTTTAACTTAACTTCCAACTGCCTCGTCTCAGTGGCGACATAATCTCGGCCCGCCTCCTTTAGACGCCCGGGAACTAGGTCGCTATCCTGCTTGTGCTCTTGAGCTAGGACCTTCGAGAGCTCTGCCTGGACATCCGAACCCACATTGCGG
This sequence comes from uncultured Acidobacteriaceae bacterium, assembly GCA_963771965.1. Lineage (GTDB taxonomy): Bacteria > Acidobacteriota > Terriglobia > Terriglobales > Acidobacteriaceae > Sulfotelmatobacter. Next base: position 173,429 of record CAVYVM010000008.1, on the reverse strand, counting down.
AGGAATTCATCCAACACCTCCCATTTCTCGATCGCAAGCCTCAACGTCTTTACCGCAACATCAAAATCATTTAGTCGCTTCCCTGAAATATAGCCCAAAAACTTCAAATCCTGCTCAGGGATACTCTCGATCTCTTCGAATGGCCCCCTAGCGTCGAAGCTCGCGGTTCCACGCACCACTGTCCTGTCGATCAAGCGCTGAAATTTGCTGGGCTCGGCCGTCGCTAGTCGCTTGTACGCAAACTGGAAGTTGCCAAACAACCACATCGCCTTCACCCGAAATTTTTCAACCGCGTCTTCGAACTCGGCGATGCTACCAACCTTCTTAAAAAAATAGTCAAAGAACTCCTTTGTTGCGATTGGGCGTCTGCTGGCGAGCATTAATTGGTTGAATTTCTCAGGGGTAAGAGTAACCCTCCCATTGCCTGGCAGCAAAGGAGACAGGAGTTCGTCAACGAACCACTCTTCGCATATTTGGACACCTGCGAGTGGCTTTTCTTTTGTGGGGTTCTCGCCCAGAAACTTGGCAAGCGCGATCAGAAATCGATCTTTTTCGGTGTTGTCGGTCGGCATTCAACTGCTCTCTGTGCCACGACTCGGCTGCGGTCTCAGATCCGCATCGGCATCACGATATACCGATACTTATAATCATCGCCTTCAGCAGGCCGCAATTGCCCAGCAGATTGGGAATCCTTCAGTTCGAGCCTCACTTCATCGGTACCCGCGGCCTTGAGAAAATCGACCAGATACTGAGCGTTGAAGCCGATGGTGAGTGTCTCCCCATCGTACGGCGCTTCGATGGAATCCTCCGACTCGCCAGCCTCGGTCGAGGATGCGGAGAGTTTCACTTCGCCTTTCTCCAGCTTCAAGCGCACGGCGCGTGAGCGCTCATCGGCAAACTGCGCCACGCGCAAGATTGCCGAATTCAGATCGTGGCTGTTCAATGCGATGCTCTTGTTGTTGTCCTTGGGCAGGACGGCTTCGAAGTTGGGAAATTGCCCAGTGAGTTGGCGCGAGGTCAGCAGGCGCGATCCGATGCGGAAAAATAAAGTCGACTCATCTTTCGCGAATTCGACGACTTCGGCGTCGGTGGAATCGAGCAGCGACTTGAGTTCGTCCATCGCCTTCTTCGGCACCAGCGTCTTCATCTCGCCGGAGACGCCTTCAAACTTTTCTCCGATGCGCTCGCAGTGAGCCAGCCGATGTCCATCGGTTGCGACCATGGTGATCGACTCCGGCTTCAGCAGCATCAGAGCGCCGCTCAGCGTATAGCGAGACTCTTCGTTCGAGATGGCGAATCCCGTACGCGCAATCAGGCCGCGCAACACCGCACCTGGAATCTTGACTACGCCGGCGGTTGGAAATGCGGGAAGGCTGGGGAAATTCGACTTCGCCATCCCGACCATCTTCGTGTTGGAACGTCCACAGCGAATGCTGACCCAGTGGTTATCCAACAACTTGATCGTGATATCTGCATCCGGCAACAGTTTTACGTAGTCGTGCAGCTTGCGCGCAGGGATGGTGCAAGAGCCTTCTTTTTTAACCTTCGCATTGCACGAGGTTCGCAGGCTCAGATCGAGATCCGTCGCGGTAAGTGACAGTTTCCCCTCGGAGGCCTCGAATAAATAGTTGGAGAGAATCGGAATCGTGGTTTTGCGCTCGACCACGCCCTGCGTAGCCGTCAACTCCCGCAGCAATTCGAACTTGCTGACTGTGATCTCCATGGTTCCCACCGCAACGGCTGCTTCCACCGGCATAGACGTCATCTCCCGCGCAGCGTGCTACTTTTATTACTTCCCTTATATCAAATAAAAAAACTATAGAACCAGCAGTAACAGTAGGCGATGCGCAGAAGTGGAAAACTTTGCCAACCGGCCTGTTCTCACAGTTTTGAAGCCGATACCTTCGTGTGAGAAATCGCTCCCCAATTCAGCGCTTGCCGCAGTAGAAGATTTCCGCTTCTGCTATTACGACCCGCCCTTGCACAGCTTCCACATCTCATTCACACCTTCGAAAAAGTAAAACGGCAAGGTTCGGTGTAAAACTCAAAATCAATGCGAATTATCCGCCCAATTGCTCAGTCAGCTTGTTGAGCAGCCTGTTCAAATCTTTATCGTTCTTGCGAACCTCTTCAATCTTCTCGACTGAATGCAGCACGGTGGTGTGATGTTTGCCGCCGAACTGGCGCCCAATCTCGGGCAGCGATGCTTCGGTCATATGCTTCGCAAGATACATCGCGATCTGCCGCGGATAAACGATCGCCCGCGAATTGTCTTTCGCCTTGATTTCCACCAGGCGCAGGCCGAACTGCTCCGCCACCATTTTCTGAATAGACTCAATGGTGATCTTGCGGGCCTGCGAGTCGATGAAATTCTTCAGCACCTGCTGCGCGTAGGGCAGCGTGATCTCCGCGCCGATCAGCGACGAATGCGCTACCAGACGGATGAGCGCGCCTTCCAGCTCGCGAACGTTCGAGCGAATATTCTGCGCCACGTAAAGCGCAACGTCGGTGGGCAGCGTGACCTGCTCCTGCTCCGCCTTCTTCTGCAAGATCGCAACTTTGGTTTCCAGGTCCGGCGGCTGAATGTCGGCGATCAGTCCCCACTCGAATCTGCTGCGCAAGCGGTCTTCGATCTCCGCTAATTCTTTCGGGGAGCGATCGCTGGCAATCACGATCTGCTTCATGGCATCGTGCAGCGCGTTGAACGTGTGAAAAAATTCCTCCTGCGTGCGCTCTTTGCCCGCGAGGAATTGGATGTCATCGATCAGCAACACATCAACGCCGCGAAATTTGTCGCGGAAGGTGGTCATCTTGTCGTAGCGCAGCGAGTTGATCATGTCATTGGTAAACTTCTCGCTCGATACGTAACAGATGGCAGCCTGCGGCTGGCGTCGCTTGATCTCGTGTCCGATCGCTTGCATCAAGTGGGTCTTGCCCATGCCGACGCCGCCGTAGAGGAAGAGCGGGTTGTAGGCTTTGGAAGGCCGCTCGGCAACCGCCTGGCAGGCGGCATGTGCGAACTGGTTGCCGGACCCGATAACGAAAGCGTCGAAGGTGTAGCGCGGATTCAATTGCGCCGCGCCATCCCAATCGAAACGCGCCTGCATGGGAGAAGCTGCTGCTGCCGCAACCGGAGCGGAAAGTCCGCCATTGTGCCGCACCGTGGTCGCAGCCGGATCGTCCTCCGGCGTAACGAACTTCACGTCGTTGAACTCCAGGCCCAGGTTGTCGATGGCTTCCTGAATCAAGTCGGCGTATTTGTTGCCGGCGTGGCGGAACTCAACCGTTGGCACTCGGACGAATAAAATTCCGCCGCTGGCATGGCTGTAGCGCGTGGGCTTCAACCATGTGTCGTAAGAATGCCGGTTGATCTTTTTTTCCAGCGCATCAAGAATGCGTGTCCACGGATTAGGGGAGAGCGTTGTGCTTGGAACTGACATAATTTATGAAATACCCGCCGCGGCGTCCCGGCGGCTGGCTGAGGGCGCCTGTTAATAATTCCCTTTTACCGACTTGCTGATGGAACCCTTAGTGTACTGCGGAATGCGCCTCTTCTGTGTTGCGCGGTTGCCATTGGTGAATGAGAATTTCTCAAAGCCGACAGTGCGGCATAGTAGCACAAATTTTTTTCGCTGTACGGAAAACTTCACTCAAAAAATTTCTGCGTCTGCCTATTCGGAACGAGAAGCAGGGTGCATGTCAAGTGGCGAGGATGTAACTGCAACATGAATGATGCAAAAGCACAAGCATGCGTGCGCCAAAGGCGAAAGGGCCAAAGGGGAAAAGAGAAACGGCCCGAGAAAAGAAAACGGCGCGCGGTTTCCCGCCCGAACTCCCGCGCGCCACGAAAAAACTAAAAGCCTAGCGGAGGGCCAGGTTTCCTGCGTTCGTAGGTTTGCCCGTTGTAAGTCCACGTGAAGTTGCACGAGCCTCCCACTTCTTCGTAAGGGCCACTCGCATCGGCAGAGGTGCTCACCGAACTGCTGTCTGCCGAATCGCTGCCGTTCACACAAGCCTGATTGTTGATACAAGCGGCTGCAGTCACGCCGATTTCCCCGACACCGTTGCAACTCAACGTAATCGATGCGTCCAGGCTGAAGCCGTTAGGGGAAGTGCAACTCGTAGTGGGAGTGCACGTAAGAGTCGATCCCGAAATGGTGACCGCGACGGATTTCGAAGGAATTCCATTCGCCACCACCACCAGCTCACTGGCCCCAGCCTGAATCGTTGACGGAATATCGAACTCGGTCGAAACCGTAGCCGTTCCCGTCGCGACTCCCATGGTGCTGTGATTGTGCGTCTTGCAATAGGTGATGTGACCGCTGGCATTATTCGTGATCCGGACCAGCGGATAGTTGGTTGCCATTTGTGCATCGTCGCCATACGCCGCCCCTTGCGACAGCCCGTTAAACTGCGTTCCTGAGATGGCGTTATTTGTGCTCCCGGGAGTCAGCGTGCTGACCACTGAGCTGATGGTCGGCTGCCACTCGCTCTGGTAGGTGCCGGCCGCCGTGTAGGCTTGCACAGTTTTCGTTCCGTCGGTAAACAGTATTTGGCCGGTGGGTAGCACCAGCATCCGTCCAACATAAGTAGGATCGCTGGCCGCATTCGCTGGACTTGGAACCGCCGTCAAACTCGTGCCGTTGAATTCGTAGAAACTCGACGGTGCCGAGTAGCAAGCGGACTGCGGACCGACATCAATCAGCACATTGCCGTCGGGCAAAACTGCGGCAGGCCCGTCCTCCACGCCTAATGAGCCCGGAATGGTTGGACCGGCCGACCACGTGCCGGTAGCCGTGTTGTACAACGCCGTGCTGCTGGTTCCTCCCACCGCGAACAACGTGCCATCCGGCTGCAGCAGCGCGGGACCGATTTCTTCACAGCTACTGTTGGGAAGTGTAACGACCGTGCTCCCGGCGCTTGTCCATTTATCCGTGCCTGGATTGAACACCTCCGAGTGCATCACATCCCATACGTCGACCACGAGCACGTTGCCGTTCGGCAAAAGCTCCCAGCCCTCTTCTGAGTTCTGATCGGCCTTGCCATTTCCAGTTCCGATGATGGTCCAGGTTAGGGTCGTTGCATTCAGCTGCGCCTGGAAGGTTTGATTGGTGCATTCCGTTCCCGCAACGCCACAATTGCCGATCATGAACGTCCCATTCGGAAGCACGACGCTTGCCGCATCTCCTATGTGCGTCCACCCCGTGGGTGGCGTAATCGCGGTCCAGGCATTCGTTGCCGGGTTGTAGATCGCCCCCTTGTTGGTTTCAGCCTCAGCGTTGTTGCTATACTCCCCACCCACCACCACGACCCGCCCATCCGGCAGCACGGCGGAAGCGTAATAGAGAGGCGAGTAGGTGGAGGGCGTCGACGCGAGCGTCGTCCAGGTACCACTCACATAGCTTCCCGTGGCGCTGGGAGTCAGCCGGTACCAGTTTCTCGTGGCGAAGCCACTGGTGGCCATGCCCTGCACCATGACGGTGCCATCGGTAAGCAGCAAAGCTGTGCCCAAGGCCGCCGGAGGTGCGTTGGTCAACGTTGTCCAAGTTTGAGCGCCGGCAAGCGCGGGGAAAATAAGAAGCGCAGACACAGCGAGTCCGGCCGCGAATAACCGTGTGGGTCTCATAAGGGGGTTCTCCTGAAAATTTGATTTTGCGGATCTCAACCACTGGGAGAGTGGACTGGCCTGCTTTAGCAAGCGAGGCAATCGAGTGTAGGTCGATTTGATCCCAAGTGAGCCACACGGCTGATTTTTTTACGCAATCCGGAAGATATTCAATCCGCAATAGTAGGGAGGGATCTGCTAGAAGGACGGAGAATCACAGGCTTAGGCCAACGGCAACGGCGGCCTTCGCCGCCGTTGGGTGGTCTATCAAGTTTGTGGCTGCCACTGCCTCCCAGCTTGGCCCCCAATTCAGTTACTTGCGTGGCTCACCGGAAGTAGTAAGCTCCTGCGTCCCCTCCGCGGAGGGTTTTGCCGTGGCTGTGGTCTTAATTGCGTACCAGCAACCGCTTTGGCCACCTTGGCCACCATTGAATGTCGAGCTGATTCCCACGACGGCACTCTCCACAATTGAGCCTTCGTAGGTCGTGTGGGAGCTGTTGTTGTATTGAAAAAGGATCTGTGTGTCATGGGAACTCCATATGCCAGATAGGCCCTGTGAATCCGAAAATGTTCCATTGGGGTTGAAGGTTATTGTAGCCTGTACGTAAGTTCCGCTGCACAACCAGTCGTAATTGAAGTTCCAGGTACCAAAGACACCCGGCGGAGAAGTCTGTGCGCCAGCGAGGGCGGAAGAAATTAGAAGCACAAGTCCGAGAGCGAGCGTTCGGGGGACTCTAATCGAGTTCAGTTGAGTTAGTTTGCGTGACTTTGACGACGACTGGGCGGATGTACGCGAGGACATAGCGAACCTCCTGAAATGTTATTGCCTCCCCGCAGCAGAGACCGCCATTTATTACGGCAGGTGCGAGGCAGGGCAAATTTTGCCCATTGTGTGTCCGTTTCCTCCGAGAGTCAAGATGAAATTCCGCCCGCCACCCGCCGAACCTCAGCCTAAGGTTTTAGGTCCTTTGATTTTCTTCTTTCTCTTCGCGTTGCCAAGCCACCAGCCCCGCCGCTCCTAGAGCCAACTGACCTAGGGCTGTTGACACTATTCCCATAGACAAAGTATAGCTTCACAGGCCAACATCAAAATACGTGGATTCGTATCAGGGCGCAGCTTCAGCCGTGCCGCGATTGCAAAGTAGGAAAATCAAAAACCGGTAGGAAATTCAAAACCGTAGGAAATTCAAGATGCCGGAAAATGGACTAGCAAGTGAACGGCGTCCCCAGCGCCTGAAGGCGAATGGATGAGGCAGCGGTTACGGCATGCATGCGTGCCCCGATACGAATCACGAGTTCGACATTCGCCCGCGAAAGCCATACTTTGCCTATGGAATAGTGTTAACAGGCCCTAGGAAAACAAAACTGAAAGCAAAAAACGATGTCATTCCGAATCGGGCGGTACGCCCGGTGAGGAACCCGCTTTCCCACCACCAAGTCACAGCCACTCTGCCTCTGAGGAGAAAATCAAGACTAGGAAAACAAACAACTAGGGAGAACCAAAGCGGTGTCATTCCTGAGCGCAGCCGTTTTTCAGGCGGAGCGAAGGACCTCCCGCTGCAGTGGCCTCGCGCGTGAGCAAAATGCACCGGCACCCACCGTCTTCCCCCTTTGCCCTCATGCCGTCCGCTCATTTATACTCAACGTTTGCCCAAACACTGTTGAGGGAATCAGGAGCAGCTATCTTTCATGCCCAAACGTACATTCCAACCGAACCGGCGCAAGCGAGTCAAGAAACATGGATTTCGCACGCGCATGAAGACTCAGGGCGGCCAGAAGGTAATTTCCCGGCGCCGCGCCAAGGGGCGGAAGCGGGTCTCCGTGAAGCCCGGATTCCGCGAGTAGCTTTTTCTAGTGCCGCTCACTTCCACAGTCGAGATTCACAGCAGCCGGCCGCTGTTTGACGCCGCGCTTTTTCATGCTGCCCGGGAAGCTGGTTCGAACTTTGCCATGCCACCAAAGAAAGCACGATTTCCGCGCACGGCAAGGCTTTTGCGCCACGCGGATTTCGAGCGCGTCTACAAGCAGGGACGTCGGCATTTTTCCGCGTCGTTGACAGTTTTCTATTGCCCGCGGATCGACAGAACAAAGCCCGACCGAACAAAGCCTGACGAGACAAAGCCCGGCAGCACGGAGAATTCGAAGGCTGCCGCGCCTTCGACCTATGCTCAAAGTGGGTCTGTGTCTTCTATCTCCACTTCGCGAATAGGGTTCACGGTAGGACGAGCTTTGGGCGGCGCGGTCGAGCGCAACCGCATGAAGCGGCGTTTGCGCGAAGCGGTTCGTCTCGCCGGTCCTCCTTGTGCTGGAGTTGCCGCGGATGTTGTCATCAATCCCAAGAAATCGCTGCTGAAAGCGGATTTTGCGGATGTGGTCAACGAAGTGAGACGCGGCTTTGCGGTGATCGAGCAGAAGTTATCCGGAAAAACTCCAGCCGCGCCGAAAAAAAATGCCGGGGTACGCGAGCCGGAAGGCGGAAGCCGATTTTGATGCAGTGCGCCAAATTCGTGATTCTGCAATTACTGCGGGCTTACAAGTGGGCCGTTTCGCCCCTGTTTCCGCCGGCCTGCCGCTACCTGCCGACCTGTTCGGAATACGCCATGGAAGCAATTGATCGCTACGGTGCCGTGCGCGGCGGATGGATGGCTATTGCCCGCCTCTTGCGCTGTCATCCCTTCGGCGGCTCCGGCTATGATCCGGTGACGGGCGAGGCCTTACGCACCACCCGAGAAATCTGACGGTAATTAAAAACTTTGCCCGACTTTCAAAATCCTCAACAGGAACCCGGTGCCGAACGGCGACTCCTACTCGTCTTTCTATTGACGTTCGTCGTCCTCATCATTTTTCAGCCGCTCCTGAAGAAGTTCTTTCCACAGCCCGCCCAGCCAGAAAAACCAGTCCCTGCGCAAACAGCACCTGCCCCGTCCACTACACCCGCAGCTCCCACTTCCTCCGTTGCCGTAGTAGCGGCCCCTGCCGTCAACGCCAGCAAACAGGCTGCGAGCGAAACCGAAACCGTCATCGAAAACGATCTCTATCGCATCACCTTCACCAACCGTGGCGCTCAGGTCAAATCCTGGATTCTGAAAAAGTTCGACAATGACGCGCAGAACGGCCGGCTCGATCTGGTGAACCCGGCAGCCGCGCAGAAATTTGGCTATCCGCTTTCCCTCTGGACCTACGACGAGGCCCTGCGCACCAAGCTGAGTTCGGCGCTGTACGTGGCATCGAACGAGGGCCAGCTCACGGCGCCGGCCACGATCACGTTCGAATACGCCGATCAGGATGTTTCCGTTCGCAAGACATTTCGCTTCGATCACACTTATGTTCTGAACGTGGAAACCTCAGTCGTGTACAAGGGCGCGGAAATCTTTGCCGCCCCAGCGTGGCCCGGCGGATTTGGCGACGAGATCACTCCCGCCTCCTACGCCGCTGCTCGCATCGACTACCACAACGACGCCTCGACCGACAAAACCGCGTTAGTCTTCCCGAATTTTGTCTTGCGTATCCCGGTCAAGGCCATTAGCGGAGGCAACACGCTGAAGGGCCCGTTCGAGTGGGCCGGCACGGGCGATCAATATTTCACCGCGATTTTCATCCCGGATGACCCCAACGCGGCGGCTCTGGTCACGCTTCGCGGATCGATGGATATTGCGCAGAAACCCGGCTTCAATCCCATCGGCGCCTCGAAAGATTCTGCGACCGTCGATCTATTGGGCGCGGCCGTCGGCAGCGTTCGCGGCCCGACCAGCGAGCGCGTGTTCGTCGGCCCAAAAGAAATTGCCGTGCTGGATACCGTTCCCATTCCAACGATTAAAAACGACAACGCCGATCTTCGCGGCATCGTCGACTACGGTTGGTGGGGCATTCTGGCGCGCCCTCTTTTTCTCTGGCTGAAGTGGACCTACAACCACATCGTGCCGAACTGGGGATGGGCGATCGTGATTCAGACCCTGATCATCACGATTGCGCTGCTGCCGCTGCGCATCACGCAGATGAAGTCGATGCTGAAGATGCAGCGCGTCGCCCCGCAAATCAAAAATATCCAGGAGAAATATAAGAAGTACAGTTTGCGCGATCCGCGCAAAGCGGCCATGAACGAGGAAGTCGCAGCCTTGTACAAAAAGGAAGGGGTGAACCCTGCGGGTGGCTGCCTGCCCATGATCATCCAGATGCCATTCCTCATTGCCTATTACAAAATGTTAGGAGTGGCGCTCGAGCTTCGCCATGCGCATTGGCTCTGGATTGGCGATTTGTCCGCCGCCGATGTGGTCCTGCCCATTTTGATGGTAGTCAGCATGGTGGTCATGCAGCGCATGACGCCGCAAGCCGGCATGGATCCCGCACAGCAAAAAATGATGACAGTGATGATGCCCTTGATGATGGGATTTATCTTTTTCAGGCTGCCCGCCGGGCTGAATCTCTACTACACCGAGAGCAATCTGATTTCGATCGCGCAGCAGGCCATCATGAACCGGACCACACTTGGCCGCGAGATGCGCGAGATGCTGGAGAAGCGCGCCCGGAAGAAAGAGAAGTGAAACAGCTCTCAGCTCTTGGCCGTTAGCTCTTAGCTTGAAGCACAAGCTGGCAGCGCTTGCGATAAGATTTGTTTTTCGATTCGAAAGCTTTACCGTGTGAACCTCTTGTCCCCCGGGTTGGAAGGTTTTGGGTTTCAAGCGAAAAGCCAAGAGCAAAAAGCTAAGAGCATCTTTATGGACAAAGTCGCTGCTGCCAACAAGATTAACGAATTTCTACAGGCTGTCGTCACCCACGGTGGCCTTCACCTCAAGTACCGCATCGTGGTCGACCCGTCGGCGCTGAACGAGTGGGAAAAACCGGAGATCTATGTCGACTTCTCCGGTCCCGATTCCGCTTTGTTGCTCGATCGAGGCGGCGAACTTCTGCGCGCCCTCGAACTGCTGGCTTTTGAAATCCTGCGCCTCGCTTCCGGCGAGCACGAGAAAGTTTCCTTCGACTGTAAGAATCAGCGATCTCTACGCCTGCAGGAGTTGCGCATGGCGGCGAGCGTTGCCGCGGAAAAAGTTCGGCAGACGGGAACGCCTTTCCACTTCGCTCCCATGTCGTCGCGAGAGCGGCGTATGGTTCACCTTGCGCTGCGCGACCAGGCTGACCTGCGCACCGAAAGCGACGGCGAAGGCCGCGACCGCTGCGTCGTTCTCTACCCGGCCGATTACAAAACCGCTGGCGGCAGGCCCGCGCGCCGCACGCTGCCGTAATGTAGAAGAATGCTCCGCCGCGATTTCATTTTTCTCCTTCCGATCGCTGCACTTCTTGCTCCCGCGACGTGCGCTCGGCTATCGGCTCAGCAGCAGTCGAATCCCTCGGGCGGTGCATCTTCGGCGCAGCATGTCCAGAAAGCCACCTCGGCTGCACCCTCGCACGATGCGGGATCGGTCGTCAATGGCGTGTACCGCAATCCGTCCTTCGGCGTCACTTGCAAGATTCCCCCGGCATGGGTGCTGCGAACCGATGAGCTGAATGTGCCGGACGGCGAAGCAACAACCCACACTGCGAAATCCCCCGCAGATCCTGCCCAGGCCGGGCGCGTTCTGCTGGCGACATTTTCTCGCCCGCCGGAGGCCCGGGGCGAAGACGTGAATTCGTCGATCCTGATTGCGACCGAAAGTGTGGCAGCCTATCCAGGCCTGAAAGATGCGGCACAGTATTTCGGGCCGGTCAGCGAAGTCGCCAAGGCCCAGGGATTCGAAATCGATGGAGAGCCGTACAAGTTTGCCGTGGGCACAAAGACCGTGGTGCGGGCCGACTTCGAGAAAAATGTTGGCACACGCGTAATGCGGCAATCGACCCTCGTGATTCTCGCGCGCGGCTATGCAGTGTCGTTTACTTTCATCAGTGGAACCGAGGATGAAGTCGAAGAATTGATCGGCGGGCTGAGCTTTACCGCCGCGCAGAAGCCGCAGAGCCACTGAAGCATCCATTGATCTCCGAAAGACTCCACGAACTCGCATGAAACTTAAATTGCCTCCGGGACCGTTTGGCGCATATCTGTTCGACTGCGACGGCACCGTCGCCGATTCCATGCCACTGCACTACCGCGCCTGGAAGAAGGCGCTCGCGGAATGGAATTGTGAATTCGACGAAAAGCTGTTCTATGCCTGGGGCGGTATGCCGGTGGTCGAAATTATTTCGACGCTAAATAGCCAACGCGGGCTGAATATGCCCGTCGAAGCAGTGGGAAGACGAAAAGAAGCCTTGTATTACGAACTCCTGCCGGAACTCAAGGCCGTTCCAGAAGTGCTCGAGCATATCGAAGAGGCACACGGCAGAATTCCAATTGCGGTGGTGTCGGGAAGCACAAGAGAATCCGTGACCGTGTCGCTGGTTACGTTGAACCTGCTCGATCGCTTCGACACCATGGTTTGCGCGGGAGAATACAAAAAAAGCAAGCCCGATCCCGAAGCGTTTTTGCTGGCTGCTAAGAAGCTAGGAGTCGAGCCGGAGTCGTGCCTCGTGTTTGAAGACACGGAGATGGGAATTCAAGCCGCCACTGCTGCGGGCATGGCCTCGGTGAAAATCCCTCTACCGTGGGAGCGGAGCAGGACCCAATAGTCCATCATTCAAGGTGCCGCCCATCGTAACCCCCAAAGGGCCGTCGTTCTATTATCGCCCGGAGCGGCACTCAATAAACCCTGTCATTCCGACCGAAGTGGAGGAACCTGCTTTTCTTGGCGGCGAGGTGTCGTTAGTCGAGCGGTTCCGGCTCAAGCACGATGTTCTTTTCGCCCGCCGCTTTCTTAGCGGCGTACTTCTTCATCCACGCTTCCCAACTCTTGCCGGCAGCGGTATCGCGGCCACTAAAGGCAAGAGCGGCGATATCTCCATAGGAGACGGAAACTTTCTCGTTGCTGTTTTTCGGGAAAAGCCGAACGACGGACTCTTTCAGCGAAGCCCCGCTCCGCCGGTCAAACAGATAGCCTTCAATTTTCGTTCCGTCTTTGCGGGTAATGGTCACGTCGCCACGATAATCAAAAGCCTTTTCCAGCGCGACACGAATCTCGTCGTCGCTGGCCAGCGCTGGAATCCAGCCTTCAAGCTGTTCGTGGGCGGTCCCGGGAGCGACTTCCAGCGCGTCAGGATCGATGTGCGGCACCGCCTGCGCTGCTTCGTGATCAACGTGCCCGGATTCTTTTCCTGTCATGCGTTCTTAGCGTGGAGCAGCGCTTTCAGCGCTGCGCTAATGCCGTCTTTCAATCCTACGCGCGAGTCTCGTGCAGAGGCTCGCCAGTCGGCGCGATCTGCACCAGCGGATGCACCGGTGCCTGATGTTCGTCCAACAAGCGCAGCGCCTCCTCATCGCCATAGCTAGTAAACAAAGTAGCCTTCACCGTTGCCAGAAATCCCTCAAGCGAACTGAACGTCGCATTTACCGCCGACGCTTCATATCCGCTGTGCACCATGCAATTCGCGCAAGCCGGATTGCCGCTCTCCGTCCCGTAGTTGCTCCAGTTCGTCGTCGCGAGCAGCTCATCGAAGGTTTCGGCGTACCCATCCTGCAGCAAATAGCAAGGCTTCTGCCATCCGAAAACGTTGTACGTCGGCATGCCCCACGGAGTGCACGGATACGTGCGCTTGCCCATCAGAAATTCCAAAAACAGCGGCGAGAGATTGAAGCGCCAGTTCTTCTTACGATTCGACAAAATCGCGCGGAACATCCGCCGCGTCCGAGCGCGTCCGAGAAAATGTTTCTGATCGGGTGCTTTGTCGTAAGAATATCCCGGCGAGAGCATCATGCCTTCGAGGCCCAGCTCCATCATGTCGTCGAAAAAGGCGCGAACGGATTTTGGATCGGCGCCGTCGAACAAAGTCGTATTGGTCGTAACCCGGAAGCCCCGGCTGAGAGCCTCTTTGATCGCATCGACGGCAATGTCGTATCCGCCTTCGCGGCAAACGGCGAGGTCATGCTCCTCGCGCTGTCCGTCGAGGTGTACGCTAAACGTCAGGTATTTGCTCGGCTTGAAGAGATGAATCTTCTCTTTCAGCAGCAAAGCGTTGGTGCACAGGTAAATATATTTCTTGCGCGCCACCAGGCCTTCGACAATCTTGTCGATCTCAGGGTGCATGAGCGGTTCGCCCCCCGGAATCGAAACCATGGGCGCGCCGCATTCGTCGACCGCACGGAAGCACTCTTCCGGCGAGAGATCCTTCTTCAGAATATGCGCCGGATACTGAATCTTCCCGCATCCCGCGCAAGCCAGGTTGCAGCGGAACAGCGGCTCCAGCATTAGCACCAGCGGATACTGCTTCCGCCCGGCGAGCTTCTGCCGCAGCACATAACTCGACACAGTCCACATTTGTGAAACGGGAACAGCCATTGTCGGGCGAAATCTCCTAGTCCCTTAGTTTATCAGGGTCAGTGATTAGATGGTGGCTCAACGACCGCAGGTGCCGCAAAATGAACCTGAGAAGGCTAAAGAATATTTACTGCGCGAGCGGCCAACAAAGCCACGGTTGTCAGGGAAATTAGCGATTGAATCATCATAAGGACTTTGGCCCATCCTGATAAGACAGGGCAATCCGTTGGTGAAAAAGCGGTGCTGGTATTGAAGGCGAGAAAAAGGTAGTCCACAAAACCCGGACTCCAGCATTGCTCTCCCATCTCGCGCTTGGCTTGCTGATCGAGGGTCATCTGTGGGAAAAGAAATGCCCCGTCGGTGTGCACGCCGCGTAACTCACGTTCGCGCGGACCGCCCGCATCGAGCCGCCAGTACCACGAGGCGAAGACCAGGATGTTCGTAATCCATAAGGCCGCTGCGGAACGCAACAGATCCTTAGGGGACTGTCGGTGCGCCGGTAAAGCCGCAACCAGCAGTCCAAGCGACCAGATCATATCGACAGTCACAATGGAGCTCAGCAGATAGCCCAAAAACTTATTAAGATTATCTTTACCTCGCTGGCGCGCCCACGCAGTAGGAATCAGAAGCACTCCGACAATAACGATAAGCAGCCAGTCTGGCCCCGCTGAGAGAGATTCCGGCAGAGACAAGCGCAATCCGCCCACCGCAAGCAGAGCCAGCATTGCAGGCCACCGTGGCTCTAAATGTTTCGAAGGACTCGTCACCGTCCTTAATAATGCGACACCGACTTGAAAACAGCAATTCAGCTCCTTTAAGAACTTTGTCATTCCGACGCGCGAGCGAAGCGAGACAGGAAGAACCTGCTTTCTGCCAAAGGCTGAAACGCTGCGGATACCCCATGCCTGTCGCTATCCAGTAGCGGCCCGTCAGGGAGTCCTCTGAGAATCTCCGCCCTGGGCAGACCAGTGACGCCGCGCCCCGCGCCCCTCGGACCACGCGACAGAGTCCCGTCAGGGACGGCAGATAGTAGCCCCGGACGAAGTCCGGGGTAAACTCCCCAACACCCACCCTAAGTCCCCGAAGGGGACGGTACTGCGGTTGCCGTTCGCACCACAACTATCGAAAACGAGTGCTGAAAACGCGTGAGTCCCCGTGGCATGCGGACAATCTAGTTTTGTTCGCCGGACTAAGTCTGTGACGTCTGAAAATCCCCACTCAAGTCAAACAGGGCTTGAGTGGGCCACCGGCCAACGTCCGACCAAAAACTTTGTCATTCCGACGCGTGAGCGAAGCGAGACAGGAGGAACCTGCTTTCTGCCGGGGAACATGAAACGCTGCGGATACCCCAGCCGCACTGCAACGCAAGCCCCTCCCGCTCTGTCATCCCGAGCGGAGCATGAGCGTCCGAAGGACGGTCACGCGCAGTCGAAGGGGACCACATGCCCGTCGATATTCAGCAGCAGCTCGACAGGGAATCCTCTGAGATCTCGGCCCTCGGCTGTTCAGCGTTGCCGCGCACCGCGCCGCTCGGACCACGCGACAGCCCAGATCCCCGCGACAAAGTCCCGTCAGGGACGGCAGACATTAGCCCCGGACGCAAGTCCGGGGTAAACTCCCAAACACCCACCCTAAGTCCCCGAAGGGGACGGCACCACGGTTGCCGTTCGCAACACAGCTATCGGAAGCGGGTGATGAAAACGCGTCAGTCCCCATAGCATAAGGACAATCCAGTTTGTTCGCCGGACTAAGTGTGTAACGTCTGAACGTCCCCACTCAAGTTGAGGCGATTGCGCGGCGTCTGAGCCGCGCGCCGAGATCCCGAGCAAGTCGAGGAACCTCAGGCCAAAACCGGACCTTGAGCGGTTGTCCGCCTGCCTCAGGGAGTTCCAACACAGTAGAGTTCCGCTGCGACCCCCCGTCCAAGTACATGAAGTAAGCTTTCCACAAGCTGTGAAAATATTCGCCTTGTATTCGCCTCTAGCTGGGTAGTAGCCTTTGCTCAGGAAGAATCGACGGAAGTCCAACAGCATCGGCTGTCGCATTTTCTGCAACCCCTGAACTCTCGCTCGTTCTTCCACTGTAAGGAGGGCGGAAATGCATGCGCCACGTGCTGTGTTTTCTCTTCTAACTCTAACTCTAGCTTTAGCTCCGGCCCTGGTCTGCGCCCAGAACAATCCTCCTATTCCCCTGCAGCAGAAGACACCAACTGCACCGACGGAACCTGCGGAGCGGCAGATCCGAAAGGCGGTCGCGTTCATTACCATGCACTGCCTCAGAGGTGCCCAGCCTGTTACGGCCCAAGGCACGGGCTTCTTCATCGGGGTTGCGGACAGTCGGCTGCCGACAGACAGGGTCTTCGTCTACCTCGTCACGAATCGCCACGTGGCGATGTGCTGGGATGACGACAGGAGAGCCATGCAGGTTCAGGCCGTGAGTATCCGGATGAACATGAAGGACGGGCCCTCGCAGGAGGGTACGGTGATTGGGAACTTGCCCTGGATACTTCCGACAAAGGACTCGGTTGACTTGGCCGTTGTGCCTTTGGCGCCCGACCCAACCAAGTGCGACTACTGGCCCGTTCCCGATTCGGTCTTCGTGAACGACGAGGTGGTAAAGAAGGAGTCCATGTCGGAGGGGCTCAAGATCCTTTTTAGCGGCTTCTTTTACCAGGTCCCCGGCTTCATGCATGTTGAGCCCATTCTCAGGGAGGGCATCATTGCGATGATGCCGGACGAGGATCTCGAGACGACAACTGGGAAGATGGGGAGGGCGTACCTCGGCGAGGTGCACGCGTTCCACGGCAACAGCGGATCGCCCGTTTTTGTAGACGTCAGGAGAATGCTAGGCTACGACTACCGCCTGCTCGGGATCGTTAGCGGTGGCTACGGCGAGGGCGAAAACAACGCGCTCTTGCTGGAGACCCCGCTTGCGAGCAGGCCCGGGAACAGCGGGATCGCGGTGATAGTCCCGGCCTCAGAGCTTAGGGCTCTGCTGGACGAGCCCGCTGCGGTGGCGTTGCGGGACGCGGAGGTCGCCCGACTGGCGCAGCAAGCGAAGAAGGCAAACTAGACCCGGGAAATTCGGGAAAGGAAATTCGGGACAGTCGGAACGTTCCCAGTCACTAGTTTAAATCGCAACCCAAGGGTCGCACACACCTCATTCATTCGTGCGGAACTAAGCTAGGCCACACGTTTCCCCAGACGCTGTTGCGATACCGTCACTGCGTTGTGCAGGTTCACCGCGCACGGCGACTTCGTGCCGTCCTCCTCATTCAGCGCGACTTCTGAAGGTACCCCCGCGAATCGTGGAAGTGACCGGCGGGAAGGGCCGGGACAAACGGGACGTTCACTATCTCTGTAAGCGTCGCCGGAGATTGGAAAAGATCTATCCGCGCTCGCGTCCCTCGCGCACAATTGCAGTCAGATCGGCTGCCGACACCCCCAGCTTTACGCCTTTCACGTCCAGCGGCGACCCTCTGGACTTTCGCAGAGGCGAAATGCGAAACACAGTCCCGTCACGACGGCGAATTTCCACAGCCCCGTCACGCTCGGCTTCATCGAGCACCGTCGCAAAATTTCCCCGCGCCTCCGAATAGCTGTAGGACTTCATCGAGCGTTCGCCCCCAGTACGTCCAGTTTCAATTCACGCGCGCGCTCCCTCAGCCCTCCGTCCAGCGTGAGGAGTGGCGCCCTTTGGTTTATGGCGCATGCCAGCACATACGCATCGTAGGCATACACATTCAGTCTCGCGGACAATTCCACAGCCTGCTTCAATCCTACCTCCGCCACGCAAATCGGAATCAAGGCATACGCTTCCAGCAACCGCAGTGCCTCCTGGATGCCGATTGCCTTGCGTTTGAACATCGCCGACAGCGCGTTCCCCACTTCCCAGTGAACCGAGGCCGGAGCAACCAGAGTCGCTCCACGCGTCAGCCTCACCAGGTCGGCTTTTTCCGGCTGCTCGCCGATGACCGCGAGAATGGCGGACGTGTCGATCACTATCTCCACGACTCACATTATACGACGTGTACAATTGTACAACAACCTAATATCGGAGCGAAAACCGGGGACCATACGGAACGTTCCCAGTGACTAGTTCGAATCGCACTCCAAAGAGAAACGCAGAGCAGCGTACACCTCATTCATCCGCGCGGAACTAAGCTGGGCCACACGTTTCCCCAGGCGCTGTTGCGACACGGCAACTGCATTGTGCAGGTTCACCGCGCCCGGGGCTTCCCTTCCGTCCTCCTAATTCAGCACGACCTCCGAGGGCACGCCTTTGTCGGGTGCCCCCGCTCTTGTCGCGTCTCTTGCGACAGGGCGGGGATTTTGACCTCGGCTCGCTAACGAATCCTGGCCCCTCGAGCTATTCTTCCGGCCACGCAGCCTCCGACTCCCAACTCCGCGCTTCCGCGTCGGCTTGCGGATGTCGCGAGTAACCCTGGCGGTCGCGCTCTTCATTGGCTCTCAGCTCCAATCGACGAAGATGTTCCCGCAGGGCGTCGCGCACCAGCGCGGATCGATTTCGCTTAGTGCGCTTCGCGGCTTGGTCGGCGGCACGTAACAGTTTCTTGTCCAGCACGATTTGAATGATTGGCCTATGTGGAATCTATCACCGCACTCCACATAGAAGACATTTAAAAGAAGTCGGTTGGGTTCAATCTCCGTGAGAAAAGCGACAATTTAGCAAGCTGCCGGAACCAATTCAAAACGGGACGTTTACTGCGCCGATTCGGGGCTGCGAGTCCTCGAAAAACCCACACTTCCATGCTATAATTTCATAAGTCGCCAACCGAACCTAAGTATAAGACATTTCAATAACTTGAAGTCGATTCAAGGTTCACGTTTGGTTCGCAGTCAGGGGCACTTTTGGGCGTTAATCGAGCCCGGGTTCTGAGAAAGTCGGGGCAATCCCCGCGCGGAGCGGAATGGCCACCAAAGAGATCAATACTCCCATCGTAGAAACCAAAACAAAAAACGGAATCGTAACTCCCATCACCGGAAACAATGGTGGTGGCAAGAGCGATTACACTGCCGATTCGATCAAAGTCCTCAGCGGCATGGAACATGTGCGCAAGCGCCCCGCCATGTACATCGGATCGACCGGTGAAGTTGGCTTGCATCATCTGGTGTATGAAGTTGTCGACAACTCCGTCGACGAAGCGCTCGCGGGATTCGCCAAGGAAATCAACGTAACCATCCACATCGACAACAGCATCACCGTCGTCGATGACGGACGCGGCATTCCTGTCGATGACATGGAAATCGACGGCGAAAAAGTTTCTGCGGCGCAGGTTGTGATGACCACGCTGAATGCCGGCGGCAAATTCGATTCTTCCAGCTACAAAGTGTCGGGCGGACTGCACGGCGTTGGAGTTTCCGTGGTCAACGCGCTGAGCGAAGAACTTGATCTGGAAATCTGGCGTGATGGTTTTACCTGGGAGCAGACCTACTCGAAAGGCGAGCCCACCAGCAAATTAAAAAAGACCGGCGCCAGCAAGCACCGTGGTACGAAGGTGCACTTCCTGCCCGATCGAACCATCTTCACCGCGTCGTCGGAATACAACTTCGATACGCTTGCGCAACGCTTGCGCGAACTTGCATTCCTGAACAAAGGTTTGTCGATCACGCTCACCGATGAGCGATCGACGGACGCCAAGACCGGCGGGGCAAAGCGTTCGGAGTTCAAATACAACGGGGGCATCGCCGAGTTCATCAAGCATTTGAATCGCGGCAAGCAGGTTCTGCACGATAAGCCGATCTACATGGAAGCCGAGCGCAACGGCGTCGCCATGGAAATCGGCCTGCAATACAACGATGGCTATTCCGAGTCCGTCTTCAGCTTCGCCAATAACATCAACACCGTCGATGGCGGCACGCATCTCTCCGGCTTCCGCATGGCCCTGACTCGCACCATCAATTATGCCGGCCAGCAGATGGGCCTGTTCAAAGACGTAAAAGAAAATCTTACCGGCGACGACGTTCGCGAAGGCCTCGTGGCTGTCATCAGCGTGAAACTTCCGCAGCCGCAGTTTGAAGGGCAAACCAAAGGCAAACTAAATTCCGACATCGCCGGCGTAGTTCAAGCCTTCGTCAATGAGCGGTTGGGAGCGTTCTTCGAGCAGAACTCGACTGTTGCGAAGAAGATTATCAATAAGGCGGTCGATGCGGCGCGCGCGCGCGAAGCCGCGCGCAAGGCGAGGGATTTGACGCGGCGCAAAGGTGCGCTCGATTCCGGCGGGCTGCCGGGCAAGCTTGCAGATTGTTCGGAACGCGATCCGAATCGCTGCGAATTGTTCCTGGTCGAGGGCGAGTCCGCAGGTGGAACCGCGAAACAGGGCCGCGACCGGCGCTTCCAGGCAATTTTGCCGCTCAAGGGAAAAATTCTCAACGTGGAAAAAGCCCGCTACGACAAGATGCTGGCGCACGAAGAAATTCGCGCCATGATCACCGCGCTCGGCACGGGCATTGCGAAGGATGACTTCGATCCCACGAAAGTTCGCTACGGCAAAATCATCTTAATGACCGACGCCGACGTGGACGGTTCGCACATCCGCACCCTGCTGTTGACTTTCTTCTTCCGTCATATGCAGGAGCTGATCAAGCGCGGCAACGTTTTTATCGCGCAGCCGCCGCTGTATTCGATCAAAAAAGGCAAGTCGATGCAGTACATCAAAGACGACGATGCCTTCGACAAAGTCATGCTGAAGCGCGCGGCCGATGGCCTGATCGTTCGCTATGGCGAAGGCGCGGCCAAGCTCGAAGGCGCGAACCTGACCCGTTTCATGACCGTGCTGAAGGAGTATCTCAACTTCTTCGACAAGGTAAACAAGCGGCTGCGCGATGAGAGCGTAACCGAACTGCTGCCCAAGCTCGATTTCTCCAAGCACGCGGATTTCGAGGGTGACAAGAAGAATCCGCCTAAGAAGATCGAGAAGCTCGAGAAAGAATTGAAGCGGCTGCAAAAAGACCGCAAGTTCAAGAGTGTGGAATCGAAATTCGACGAAGAGCACAACCTGTGGCAAGTGAGTTTTGTCAGCTCGCAGGGTTCGGAGCATGTCGTCAGCTGGGAGCTGGCTTCGAGCGCGGAGTGCCGGCAGTTGATTTCGAAGTTCAAGCAGATCGAGCCCTATCTGGAGCCGCCGTTCGTGGTGGAAGCTGTCACCAAGGCGGGTGCGGCGGCCGAAGAAGTTGACGAGGCTGCGGACGACGAAGCCGCGGAGAACAACAACAACAACGAAGACAAGTCCGATAAGAAAACCGCCAAGGCTGCTCTCAAGCATAGGGCCGCGATCGAGCCGGTCGAGAAAGCGACGGCGCGCGAGCTGTTCGAATACGTGAAAAAAGAAGGCAGCCGCGGCTACGACGTGCAGCGCTACAAAGGCCTTGGTGAAATGACCGCTCCGCAGTTGTGGGAGACGACCATGGACCCCGAGCGCCGCACTCTGCTCTCGGTGAAGCTCGAAGACATTGCCGAGTGCGAGACCATCTTCACCACGCTGATGGGCGAAGACGTGGAAGCGCGACGGAAGTTTATCGAAGAGAATGCGCTGGACGTGAAGAATTTGGATATTTAAGGACGTCGAATGTGGGGCGGGCACTCTTGCCCGCCGATGTTCTTCAACTC
The DNA here is from genome assembly GCA_963771965.1 of uncultured Acidobacteriaceae bacterium. GTDB lineage: Bacteria > Acidobacteriota > Terriglobia > Terriglobales > Acidobacteriaceae > Sulfotelmatobacter. The sequence continues at coordinate 151,859 of CAVYVM010000008.1, read as the reverse complement.
CCAGTTTGGCACTTGTCCCAAAATATTTCCGATTACTCCCATATTCGCTGGACCTTCAGTGCATACAATTTCTTAGGCAGCAGCGTCTAGGAGGGTGTAGCCAGTGGGTACTGGACACTGTCTGTCACACAGTCGAGTGGCTTTACAGCCATTAGGGTTCGATTCCCTCGCCCTCCTCGTGCCATTCGACTCTAAGAGATGCCTTGACAATCTTGATTCTCGATCTAGAATGAACATTGACAGACAGTGTTCAGTACTCTCGAAGCCCCGAGTTGCTCGGGGTTTTGATTTTTTCGCGGATCATCCTGCAACGTAGATCACCGCGCTTTGAAAGGGCGCTTTTAGCCTTTGCGGTATGCTATAATGGAAGTATAAGTTAAAGCTATTAGAAAAAAGAAGGCGCGGCTTATGGGTCGCGCCTTTTCTTTTGGGTTGGGGGGGGCGTGAGGGCGAAAAAAATCAGAAGCAGATTCCTCGCTGCGCCGTCGCTGACGCTCCTGCTTTGCTCGGAATGACAGGCAATTACACGGATGGAACCATTGAGAGGATTTTTGGGATGAAGGCTTAGGAGCGGTTTGGGACTTACAAGGAGCGCGGGGAGTGGGTGGAGTTGCAGTTTATGGCGCAGGCGGCGCGGCGGCGGTTCTCGGTGTGCACGCCTTGGGGAGAAACGCGGGCTTACGATGTGGGGGTTGAACATAGGCCGAACTTTCTGCGGGTGCAGGTTAAGTCCAGCAGCTACCGGCGTGGGGATGGGTATTGCTGTCAGCTGCTGCCCAACCACGTGAAGAAGCAAGACTACACTTTGGAACAGATTGACCTGTTCGCCGCGTACGTGATTCCGGTCGGCGCGTGGTATCTGTCCAGCGTCGCTGGTGCTCGGCGTGCGGCGAATCACCTGCGTCATGCTAAGTCCGGTGGTGGGGCCGACTAAGAAAAAGAGCTACTGTTACGAGCGTTACAAGGAGGCGTGGAGTCTGCTGAGCAAGACTCGGCGCGGGTTGGGAAAGTGCGGAGGGTAAAAGCGACCACGGGGGCTGAAGCCCGATTCGATTTTAGGGGCTTTACGCGGCGCTGAAAGCGCCGCTCTTCCACGGTGCTGCATGCTTTCGTTAGCGGCTTACAATGTGGATCATGTTTCGACAACGATCCCCGGCCTGTGCTTTTCTTCTCGCAGTTCTAGCTGTAGCTTCATCCCACTCAGCGCTGGCTGCCGATTCTACCGTGGCTCTGACTCCGCCCATGGGTTGGAATAGTTGGGACTCGTATGGAACAACCGTGCGCGAGGAGCAGGTCAAGGCGAATGCGGATTGGATGGCCGAGCATCTGGCGAAGTATGGATGGAAATATATTGTTGTGGATATTCAGTGGTACGAGCCAAATGCGCAGGGGCACGATTACAAGCCGGGCGCTCCGCTGACGATGGATGAGTACGGACGGCTGATGCCGGCGGTGAACCGGTTTCCTTCGGCGGCCAATGGCGCGGGATTCAAGCCACTCGCCGATTACCTTCACAGCAAGGGATTGAAGTTCGGCATTCATATCATGCGCGGAATTCCGCGGCAGGCGGTGGAGAAGAATCTTCCGATCAAAGGGACTGCGTATCACGCAGCGAATGTCGCCGACAGGGAGAATGCGTGCCGGTGGAATCCTGACATGTGGGGAGTGGACACGACGAAGCCGGGAGCGCAGGCTTATTACGATTCGATCGCTGAACTCTATGCGTCGTGGGGAGTCGACTTCATTAAGGCTGACGACATGGGCAGCCATCTGTATCAGCCGGCGGAGATCAAAGCGCTGAGCCTTGCAATCAAGAAGACCGGGCGGACGATGGTGCTGAGCCTTTCGCCGGGTCCGGCGCCGATTTCGGAGGCGGAGTTCTTTGAGAAATACGCGCAGATGTGGCGCATCTCGGATGATTTCTGGGACGATTGGAAGCTGCTGCGGCAGCAATTCGATTTCACGCGAGACTGGGCCGCGTTTGTAGGAAAGAACGGCACCTGGCCGGACGCGGATATGCTGCCGCTGGGCAAACTGAGAGTCACCGCGACAGAAGGCGGCGGAAGCCCGAGCAAGTTCACTCCGGATGAGCAGCAGACGATGATGACGCTGTGGTGCGTTTTTCGCTCGCCATTGATGTTTGGTGGCGACCTGCCGAGCAACGATGCGGCCACGACTGCGCTCATCACCAATGAAGAAGTGCTCGAGGTGAATCAGCACAGCAGCGGCGGGCATCAGGTGCTGGAGCGCGGCAATGTGCGCGCGTGGGTGGCGGAGGGTGCGAAGGCTGGAGAAAAATTCGTGGCGGTTTTCAATCTTGGAGCGACGCCGGAAAATGTTGAATTGACGTGGAGCGTGCTCGGACTTCCGGCGCGCACAGCCGAGATGCGGGATTTGTGGTCGCGGAAATCTCTCGGTGCGGCCGAAGCGATTAAGGTGCGGATCGCACCTCACGGCAGCGTTTTGTACAAAGTTACGTTTTTGAGTTTTGGTTGCGGAGCGGGATGAGGTGCAATTGCACAAGCTGCCTGAAGCGGGTTCGGCTCGCGCGATCCGAAGCGGTGGAACGGTAGGGATTTCGACTCCGGGACGAGTATCGCTGCGCGATTCTCATACCTCCGCTCAGCATGACAATGGAGAGGGAGCGGCGGCGGTGCGACTGCAGCCTCGCTTTGCTCGGCGGACAGCCGAGGGCGGCTGTCCCTACATAGATCTACTTCAAGCCTTCCACGAGATACAAATCTGCCAGCATTCGGTGATATCCGAAGACGCAGGTCTTCGCGTCGGGGGTCATGTAGATGGGGCCGATGTTTTCTACGCCGGCGGGGTCGGAGGGCATTAATTCTTTCCAGAGAGTGCGCTGGCCGGATTTAACGTCGAGGCGGTAGACGCGCGCGGGAAGTTCGCCGGGCTGGTAGATGTAGAGCGATTGGCCGTCGGCGGTCCAGGTGATGGGCTGCTCGCCGGGATTGATGCCGGCGATGAGTTTCGGGTCGCCCCCGGCTACGGGGTAGAGGTATCCCTTTTGGTCGGGACCGATGGCAGCGATTTGCTGCGAATCGGGAGAGATGGCGAAGGCGGTGCCATTCACGCCTTCCTGCGAGATGACCTGGCTTTTGCCCGAAGCCAGCTCGTAGACGTAGAAGCGAACGCCTTTGCCGGGCTCGTCGGCGGAAAACAGGATGCGCTTTCCGTCGGGGAACCAGTGGGCCCAGCTGTGGTTGACGTTGTCTTTTGTAATGTCTCTTGGTTCGCCGGCGCCGGTGGGCAGCAGCCTGAATTGAGAGGGCGACTCCTGAGTTTGCGCGATGGCCCATTTTCCGTCCGGCGACAACGCTACTGCGCCGCCTTCGCCCAGCAGCACGGCGGGCGAGCCATCGGTTTTGCGGATGTAGACCGCGTAGGTCAAGCCTCCGGACTTGGAGTAGGCGAGCGCGCCACCGCCGCCCTCTTCATCGAACAACAAAGTTTTTCCGTCGGCGGAAAGGTCGGAGGGATAGGTGTAGTCGAGCCAGGAAAGTTCGCGCTGCTTGGAATCGCCGTCTACCAGGCCGAGTAATTCGCGGCGCCAGGTGGCGCGGACCAGAAGCACGCGTCCGTCTTTGGCGATGTCGAGCAGCATGAGCGCGCCGGGAAGGCGGGCCACGATGCGCTGTTTGCCATCGAGCGAGGTGGCGTAGAGTGTGCGGTCCGTGCCGGACTTGCTGGCGGTGAACCAGACTTCTTTGCCGTCGGGCGACCACGCGAGGCCTTGAATCGTGAACCATTGCGTGGAGAGCATCTTCTTGTTGCCAGCGAGATCGACGACGGCGAGCGAACCACTGTCATCGCCTTGCAGAGGATGGTCGGCGAAGGCGACGTAGTCACCCTTGGGAGAGACGCGCGGGTGGCCGATCCATCCGCCGGTCTGGTAGAGCGGCTTGCCGACGGGAAGTTCGAGTCGATTGCGGCCGTCCATGTCACGAACCACGGCGAGGCTGGTGCCGTCAGGAGCCCAGTCGGCCCACTGCACTTGTTCGAGCACTTCGCGGGGAGCGCCACCGGAAAGCGGCGCGCGCGCGAGCGTCCCCATGCTGACCCAGGCGCCGATGGCTTTGCTGTTCAGCAGAACCGCCATCTCGGAGGTGGGAGAGATCGACATGAGCTGAGTGCGGCTCAGGCCCATGGAGCGCGACTCGGGCGCTTCGGGGCGCGCGGTGAAAACGTCGACGGGATTTCCCTGCCAGGCTGCGCTGTAGAGGATGGTTTGTCCATCGGGAGCGAAGCGCGCGGCGCGGATGCTGCCGCGACGGAAGGTAAGCTGACGGTAGATGGGAGGCTCGGCGGCAGCCGTTGAGAAGAACTTCTTGCCGGCGAATAGACCGAGTCCCGCAGTGATCATCAAACCCAATGCGAAGATCAAAGCGATCGGTATTTTCTTGCGCGTGACCGGCGGCGGTGAGAGCACTACGCCGGTCGCCGAGTTCGACGCCAATGTTGTGCCCGAGGATGACGGCGCTGCTTCTGCAACCACCGACGTGCGCGAAGAATCCACCGAGCGCTTGAATCGCTTGAGGTCGGCGCGCAGTTCGGCTGCCGACTGGCAGCGCATGTCGCGATCTTTTTCGAGAGCCTTGTTGATGATTTCCTCAAGCTTGGGAGGAAGCCCGGGATTCAGGCGGACCGCCGCAGTCGGGTGACGATTGAGAATCGCCTCGGTGATCACGGCGGAAGTCTCTCCCTGGAACGGAAGAACCCCGGTGGCCATTTCGTAGAGCACGACGCCGAAAGAGAAAAGATCGGTACGGCCGTCGAGTTCTTTGCCGCGCAATTGCTCCGGCGACATGTAGGCGACGGTGCCAACCGCGGTGCCGGGACTGGTGAGATCGAGAGACGACGCCTCAGCTACGGTTTGAGAGTCGCCGCTGGTGGGGCGCGCGGCGCGCGCGATTTTCGCCAAGCCGAAGTCGAGGATTTTTGCGTTGCCGCGGTCGGTGACGAAAATGTTCGCGGGCTTGATGTCGCGGTGGACGATTCCCTTGCTGTGCGCGGCGTCCAGCGCATCGGCGACTTCGATGGCCAGGGTGAGCAGGGTGTCGAGCTCCATGGGACGGCCCTGAATCATGTGCTTCAGAGTCTGACCGCTCAGGCACTCCATCACGATAAAGAGATGGCCCTCGTGGTCTCCGATCTCGTGGATCGTGCAAATATTAGGATGGTTCAGCGATGAAGCGGCGCGGGCTTCGCGGCGGAAGCGTTCAAGCGCCTGAGCATCCTTGGAAGAATCCTCGGGAAGAAACTTGAGCGCGACGAAGCGGCCGAGCAGACTGTCCTCGGCCTTATAAACCACGCCCATACCCCCACCACCGAGCAGGTCCACGATGCGGTAGTGAGAGATGGTTTGGCCGATCATGAACGAGCGGGACCCAGCCTGTGGCAAATCACAGGCCGAGTAATCTTAGGGTGTAGGGCGCAGGTTCGTCAATGGAGTGTCTCTAATCATTCTGAACGGGAACATGGAGGCTCGCTTAGCGGTTAGCTTGCGGGCCCAGCAAACAGCAGCAGATTCCCATCCGGATCTTTGACGACGAAATTCCTGGCACCCCAAGGCTACTTTTTCAGTGTCTGGTGAAAGGCGACACCAGCGGACTTGAACTCAACAAACAGCAGCTTGATCTCGTCCGCTGTAGCAACGGTCATCGATGCCGACAACAGTTCCTCTCGATCGCGGGCCGTCGACTCGATTACTGGCCGCTTGACGCACCTTAGATTGAGGCGCGCCGCGTCGCGACTCACCTGGGCATAGAAGGGAGGTCTGCCGTAACTGAATACAAGCGAAAAGCCTAGCTTGTCACGGAAAAATTCGCATGATCTTTCGATATCGGTGACGAACAGTTGCGGCTCGGCACCGACAATCTTCGCTTTTGCTTTCGATGGCAATGATTTCGGCTTGAGCGGCGTGGTCGAAAGAGCCGTTTTCAGGGCTTGCCAACTCTCAAAGCCTTGCTCTCTTGCGACCATTTCTTGCGCATCGCTGAGCTTAAAGCTCGCCGCAAGAATCTCGGAGTCAGGCATATTCAGGAAATAGGGCAGCTGCGCACGGATTTGTGCGGCGACGGGATAGTGGCGTTCGCGATGCCACCGCAAGATGAGCTTGGCTTGCTTTTTGAGGTTTTCTAGATTGGGCATGTAGACCTCCACGATGAGATCGTAGGTGGGCATTGCCCTTCGGCGTGCGCCGTTGCATCCTACATGCGCAGGTTGCAGTATCGGCGACCGTGTCAGCAGTTGTCAATTGAGAATCACGTCTAGTAGTTTCTTAAATTGTGCTGCGTAAACGCACATCTCGAAAAACCGAAAGCGAAGCGACGATGAGATCGGAATTGCTGAGATTCGACGGCGCGGGGACGAAGTCCTAGAGCTTTTACATGACGGCTGAGTGTTTGTGTGCAGAAATTGCCGCTCGTGGTGATGTAGAAGTTCTCTCGCAGGTAGGATGATCCGAGCTACAGCAACCCCAGGTGGTCGGGATATTTGGCCTGCAAAGAGCTCACCAGGAGTTCAAACTGAGCCTGGCGGCGCAGGTTTTTCAGGCATGGGTCCTTCAGAAAAAACGGCCAGCACGCGAAGCCGGTATCAACGCTGCGTTCAAGCCATGAAAACGCAGCCTCAGGCTGATTGAGCAAGGAAAGAATACAGGCGATCTGATAGTAAGAGTGGTGGGCGTGCCCGAAGGATTTCGGGTTCGTACACGCCCGGCTGATGCACCGCAGCGCTTCCTCGGATTCGCCCAACGAAGCATGCATCACACCCTGAAGGGCGATGATCATCGGTTCTTCCTGCGCCAGGCTTCCGGCTTCACCGAGCAAGCGTCTGGCCTCTCCCCATTCGCCGGTCAAGATTGCCAGGTCCAGCGCAAAATGAAGGGCATACTTATTCGTGGGATCATCAGCACGCCACTTCTCTAACTCATTGAGTGCAAGTTCGTATTCTCCGCCCCACAGATAGACTTGGGCAATACTGTGGCTGATCGCTTTTCTCGGATCGAAAGGCCTACCCCTCTCGAACATCGCACGAGAGTGATCGAGCAGACCGATATGTGCCAGGATCGTCCCGAGACGGCTGTAGGCGTGGGGTAGATTCTTCTGCAGAGTGAGCGCACGCTTCAATTCGGAAATCGCCTCGATATGTTGGAAGTTCTTCGAGGGTCCCCAAAGCAGAAACGCCTTGGCTACGTGCCCTTCCGGCAGAGCCGCATCCAATTCCAAGGCGCGCTGGCAGTGAAATTCGGCCTTCTCCAGCCAACTCCGGCTGGGATCGATCTCGAAGTGGAGCTTCGTACACACAAAAGAAAGAATCGCATGGGCGAGGGCAAATCGGGGATCGCGAGCCACCGCATTCATCAGATGTCGCGCCGCTTCCTCCAATGGCTTGAGATCCCCCGCGTAACTGCTCCGATAACCCTGAATAAACTCCCCATAAGCTAGAGCATCCCGGCTGAAGCGCGCTCGACTCTGGGGGGCCGTGTGACGAAGCGGACGTTGCAGCGCTCTGGCGGTATCTCTGGCGATCTCGTCAACGTGCTCGAACGGGCGATCGACGTCGAGAACAAATTTTCGTAGGAAACAACGGCTCTGCAAATGCGAGTCGAAAAGTTCCACCGACAAACGTGATTCCGCCTTGGAACTCTTCATCGCGCCATGCACCACAAATCGGACTCCCAGTCGGGAAGCGATTTCCCCTGCCTTTTCCGTCGAAGGCACGTTCAAGATCGCAGAAGTTGGCAGGACATCAACTCCCTCCAGATTTGCCAGCCGTGAAACCAGGGAGTCGGCAAAGCCCAAGCTCAGGCCGCTATCATCCTCGTGGTCCCCCAAAAAACACAGCGGCAGCACGGCGAGAGATGGGCGGTCCACCAGCCGCGCCATATCGCCTCGAAATGGCGATTTGCCGTCTGCGCTTTCGGAAAGATCGGAACTGCCATAGAGAGGACTAACGATCCGAATGGGTCCGACGAAGCGATAGCCTTTGCCTACGACTGTTTCCAGAAATCGTTGTTTAGCGGCGTTGTCGCCCAGCGCTCCGCGAATCTTACGGACGATGTTGTTGATGTTTCGTTCGGTGTCAATGAAGAGATCCGTGTGCCACAACTTGGCCTGAATTTCCTCGCGGGAAACCAATTGTTCCCGTCGCCGGACCAGGAAAATGAGGAGCTCCATGGGTTTCTTCTCAAGCTTTATTCTGCGGCCATCGCGGCGCACTTCGTAGCGACCCAGGTCAAGCTCAATATCGGCACTCCTCGGGCCGCTCCTGGAAAGCTGCTTCATAGGTAACCCCATTATCCCCAGTCGGCTACGACGATACACGAAAAATACCTAAAAGTGACTCCGGTCTTATTGAAACGCGGGCTGAAACACGCGATATTGTCGTTCAACAGGTTGTGACGACGATCTTAGGAGGAACCCAATGAAACGAAATTTGTGTCTGATTCTCGCGGCTTGCGCAGTGATGGGGTGGGTGAGCCGGTCCAATCTCATGGGCGCGATGGCGGCCGGTACCGAGAAACACGCCTTTACGCCCGATGCAGTTGAATACGGTCCCGCACCCGCTTTTGTGGCGCCGGGGGCGCAACTGGCGGTGCTGGAGGGCAACCCTCTTGCGACTAGCGGAGACTACACGATCCGTCTGAAGATGCCTGATGGATATCGCATCGCGCCTCATTGGCATCCCAAGCGGGAAAACGTTACCGTGATCTCCGGGACGCTTAAGTTTGGCATGGGTGATCGCTTTGATGAGAGCAACATGGCAAGTTTCCCGGCCGGCAGCTTCGCCTATCTCGATCCTGACATGCATCACTACGTAATGGCCAGTGGCGACACGGTAGTCCAGGTCCATGGCATGGCGCCAGTGCAGTTCAACTACATCAATCCCGAGGACGATCCCAGCCGGAAGAAATAATCGATGTTAGTCATCTACCCCAGCCTCAGTTGATTTGAGATCGGGAACACACTTCTGAATAGCGGCTTTCCTGACCGAACCGCGGACAAACTTGAGGCGGGGTAGTTTTTTTCTGCCGCGTCCCGTGCGCGTAGAGCCGGCAACTCTGACTTAACGGTTCGGCTCCCGACTATCCTCTCACGGACGATCCGGGTTATAAAAGACTGCGCCGTAGCCTGGGCCCCACTCACTCGACAAGAACGCCTGTTCCAGACGAGAGACTCTGAAAGAAGAGCAGAAAAGAATGCGGCATAACCACATCTCGAAAGCGGAAAGTGGCGCGACGGTGAGAACGGAATTGCTGCGCTTCAACGGTGCTGTCGAGCGCGACCCTGCCATCGATGCGTGGATGAAAGCGCATGCCGGTGATTTGGGAGCTATCGCGCATCGGTGGTTTGAGGTGATGCGAAAATGCGGGGACGAAGTCCGGGAACTTTTGCATGACGGCTGTCCGGTTGCTTGTTTGGGAGATGTGCCCTTCGGCTATGTCAACGTATTCACTTCGCACGTAAACGTTGGGTTCTTTCAGGGCGCAGCGCTGCGGGATCCGACAGGCTTGCTGCAAGGCACGGGCAAGTTCATGCGCCATGTGAAGTTGAGACCGGGAACGGCGACGAATGACGCGGAGTTGAAAAGACTCATCGATGCGGCGTACGCGGATATAAAGGAGCGCGTGGAACACGGCTAGCTCGGAGAAGCGCCTCGGAGGCCCAACGCGGATATGAACTGCTAGGCTCAGTCGATCTGCCTAATCATCTTTTAATTTGCCTATTTGGCCAACTCAGGTGATCTGCCGAATAACGTTGCGACTGTGCTTGCGAGCGATAGCAATGTGATCAGCGAGATGATGCCGAGTGAGATGACGCAGTAAATGCACCAGACGCCAAGAACACTGGCTTCGATGTGGGCAAGATAAAGCGAGAAAGCGAGTCCGGCAACAGCCACCGCGAGAACCAAACGATAAGCGCGCAGCCATGCAAGCGCGCCCATAAGAAGATATCCGGCGATGCCGAGCACGGCAACGGGAATGCCCGCCAGCGTGGCGTAGGGACTGTGATTGACAATGCCGCAGTCCCAGCGTTCGTTGATGCTGCACGGCGAGTCGCCCTCGGTGCGGTAGTGCTCGCGCAGGGCAAAAGCGGAAACGACCATCCCCAGAGCCGCTAACAGAATGAGAACGTACTTCATGTGTTTCTCCTCAAAAAATTGCTGATTTCCTGATTGTTGATTGAAAATCTCTTTTATGGCGAGGTTTTTAATCAGTAATCCGCAATCAGCAATTAAAAATTATCCTTAATTTCAACTCTCAACTGACGGAATGTGAGGCGGCAATCTCCTGCAGCAGGTCAGACGCATGCCAGTCCGCACCGTGATACCACTTGAGAATCCTGCCGTCGGGAGATATCAAGGCGGTGCTGAGTGAGTGCGTGATCAGCCCACCTTCTTCTTTGTAGGTCAGCGCGAAATAATCGGCAAATTCCGGCAGCTCGGTTCGCGGAATGACGGAGAATTCCCAGCGCGTGAAGAGCCTGGGATCTTTGCTTCCCGCGCATTCGTAGCCGTAGACGCGCAGAATCCTGGGCGTGTCATGCTCCGGGTCAAAGCTGATGCTGAGCAGGTGGGTCTTGCCGTAGCGGGCAGGATCGGCGCGGAGTTGGCGATCGATTGCGGCAAACTCGTGACTGACGCGCGGGCAAAAATCGGGGAACGGGCAGCGTGTGTAGATGAGCGTAAGCAGCAGGGTCTGACCGCGATACTGATGCAGCGAAATGTTCTTGCCGCTCTGGTTCACCAGCTTGAAGTCCGGTACTTCGTCTCCGGGAGATGGAATGTGTACGCTCGCCGCAGGTTTAGCGGACGGTTGCGAATGTCCGGTGACCTTGACGTTTTCCAGCCAGTATTTTCCCGGCTCGACGACCACCTCCGCGGTGATGGAATCACCGGGCTGAACTTGATCGAGCATGGAAGCCGGCTTCATGGAGTACGGCATGATCATCGGATCCATGAATCCGGCGATCGGCTCGTTATCGATGTTCGCCGTGCCAGCATTTTTGTCGATGGAAATGACTTTGCCCTTGAAAGCATAGCGCTTGGGGCTTTGGTTGTTTGCCGCGACTTGCTGAGATTTTTCGCGGGTGCAGGCTGCGAGGGTCAGCGCGCTGAAACAGAGGAAGGTGATTAGAAGATTTCTGGACATTAGGGTCATTTCGTATGTTGCTTCAGAACCATTTCACCACAGAGAGCACAGGGGAACACAAGGTAATGCCTGCGATAGGGATGCTTCGACTGCGCCGGATTGTCCTGCGGACATCCGACTTCGCTCAGCATGACACGTTCCGCTCTTCTTCTACTCTTCTCGTCTCTTTGATTTTCAGCTTCATATTAGTAGTGAAAGCGATAGCGTAACTCCAAATAAATCTCGCGCGGATTGTTCCAGTGGAAGCCGCCGAAGGTGACGCTGTTGTCGAGCTCGATGCGGCGGTTGGCCACATTCATTGCGTTCAGCGAAGCGGAAAAGCCTTCGCCAAAATCCTTGCCCACAGAAAGGTCGAAGGTTGTATGTTGCGGCAAATAGTTTCCGGGATAGGGCTGGCCGGGAAACGCATTGCTGAAACCGGAGCCGTAATAAACGTTGGTAGAAGCGTAGGCGCGCCAGGGCAGGGTGATGTCTCCGCCAAGGTTCAGCGTGTTGCGCTGATCGTGGTCGAGCGGAGACAGGCCGGCAGGCAATGAAAAATCGGTGAGGCCGCCATTGATCGCTCCACCGCCTTCGGCGATCTGATTCGAGTAGGCAAGATGAATTTGTCCGCGATGAGCGATACGCGGCGAGCGCAGAGTCAGCTCCCATCCGCGAATGACCGCCTCAGAGATCGTGATGGGAAAGAAGAGATTCGACTCGCCGATATTGTTGTGGTCGAAAAAATTCGCCACGTTGGTGCGAAAGTTGTCTGCGTCGAGAATCCATCCACGGTACGGGATGGTAACTCCAAACTGATGCTCTTCATCGCGTTCTCCGTGCAGCGGAATGAATCCGAGGTTGTTGGCGTTGGCGAATTCGATCAACGGACCGGCGGCGGTAATCAGCGGCGGAGCCTGGTAATAGTGCCCGTAGAATGCGCGGAAGGTCCAGTTGATATGCGGCACGTTGAGCGCTGCACCGAAGCGTGGGCTGATTGCGTTTTCTGAAACCCCACCGGAAAAATGCGTGGGCCGCATACCTGCCGTCAGGGTTAGCCACGAGACGGGCTTGAATTTGTCATCAAGGAAGAATGCCTCAAGGCTCCCGGTTGGATGCTCGGTATCGCTAAACGCCGACCCGCTGCCGTTATTGAAAGCCGCCCCGAAGAGTTCGTTATCTTGCTGGTAAAAACTGTAAATGCCCACCTGCAGATTATTCTTCGGAAGATTTGCGGCGAGGCTCACCTGGCCACCGCCGTAACTCGAGCCACGATGTTGAGTGGTGGCGACAGGATCGCCGGGCGAACTATCATAATCGGCCGCATTGTGATGAAAGAAAGGTGAGACCGTCAGCAGAAGCTTTGCATTGAAGGTATGCACCCAGGAAAAATTCATGATGGCGTCGGATTCATGGTTGCCGTCGCGAAGGTTGAGACTAGGGTACTGCGCCACGAAATTGTTGGCTGCGATCGGCGCATTCTCGATGTCATTGGGAAATGGATCGTAGGGAATCTGATAGTAATCCTTGCGCAGCGAAGTGACGAGACGCAGCTGGTTTGCGGGATCGGCGTTGAGAATAAGCGAGCCGAAGCCTCCATAACCGTTTTCCGCGTCGTGCACCACCTGCGGAACCGGTGTTTGAATGCCGAGATCGCTGCGGTTGCCGTTGAGGCTGGCGTAGTAGGCGAAACGCTGGGTGTGGCTGCCGAAGTTGAACGCGTCGTTGGTCTGGTAGAAATTTCCCGCGCTCAGGACGACTTCGGCCTGATTGTTGCGCTCGAAGCCGGTGCGGGGCACGACGTTGAAAACTCCGTAAGTGCGGTCGCCAAACTCGGCGCCGTAGCTTCCGCGATCGACCTCGAGGTAGTCGACATCCTTGGGATCGAATTGCGGACCAAGGTTAGAGGCGATATTTGTGTTGGGCACGGGCACGCCGTCGATCAGCCAGCTGGTCTGGTGGCCGCCACGAACGTGCAGTTGGTCGTGCGTGAAATAAGCGCCGGGGACGTAATCGGTAATCATGGCGAGGCTGTTAGTCCGCGCGGCGCCGGGCGTGTGTTCGATATCCAGACGACTCACCAGCGTGGTCGGAGTGGCGGAATCCACAGGAATTGCTTCCGGAGATCCGGAGACGGTGACGGACTCTTTGTTGGTGGCGACGCTCAAGGAAAAATGCAGCACGGGCTGCGATCCGGAATTAATTTGCACGCTTCTTGCCGACTGATTGAAGTTAGGAGCAACCACGGTAACCGTGTAGTCGCCAAGAGCGATGGCATTGAAAGTGAACTCCCCGCGGGCGTCGGTGTTCACGGTCACGATCTGGTCTGAGGTTTTCGAGCGAAGCATCACCATCGCGTTTTCCACCGGGCGATGCTGGGGATCGTGCACGATGCCGCGCATCGATCCGAAGATCGATGCAAAGGCGGCGAGGCTGGTCAACGCCAGCGCAGCAATGGCGGGAAACTTCATGCGGATCATAAATCCTCCGGTCGGCACGCGAAACGAGCGTTCGTCGAGCGTGGCGCACAGTTCGCGATAGCAGCTATGGACTACGCGCCAGGAATCATCGGCGCGAAAGCTGGATCAGCAACCAGGAGGAGCGCGGCTGGAGTGAAGTTCGAGGACTTCGGCGTGCAGAGAAATTTGATCTGGCTCGTCAGCACGAGCGCTGATGTGCCGCTCGCGCAAGACGTTCATTCCGGAATATGCATATGCCCATCGAGCAGTGGTTACGGCGCGGCAGCAGTCGCCGTTGCAACATCCGGCGCCGCTGATTAAAAGGCGGGAAGAATCGGCGCCATCTGACTCGTGGCAATGATGCACAGCCTTGCGAACGCAACATGCATGCTGCGGCGGTCCGGTGAGCGCCAACGCCAGGGGCGCAAGCGTCCCAACCAGTGCGAACAGCAACAAGAATTTAGCCGTCAGGCGATTCATGCGTATATCGAGTAAACCCCAGGGGACTGTGGGAAGCATAGCCCAGCGAACGATGTCTCGCAAGCGCAAGGGATGGAACGCAGGTCAGTGTTTCAGCTTTGATGCGCCCCCGTCCTAGGATCAACGATCAAGCCTTGCCATGAATCTTGGCCCACCACCAGCGCACGCCGACGAAAAGAAATCTCCAGTCGCTAAAGAATTCCGGTGGCTTGCCTTCAAAAGCGTGGCCGATGAATTGGAAAATCCATCCGAGGACAAAGAGGGCGAGCGCGTAAGGCCACAGATGATGAAAGAAGATGCTCGCCACAAAAATGGGCACCGAGAGCAGGATGGTAGGGATGCCTAGCGTATGGCACAGCCGGTTCACCGGATGCTGGTGGCTAGAGGCGTATTGCGCGATCCACTGCTCGCTGGTGCGGCGGCCTGACATGCGGAGGATGATACGCCGTTCGGGCGTTTTTCGCTGCTGCAGAATCTGTTTTTTGGAGGCTACCTTTATGCGTGGGGCCGCATCCTTTATGCGGCACACGATAAGCGTTGTTTGTCGAACCGCATTTCGACCCGCGGTCTGCCCGCGTTTGGAACCGCCGTTTCGATTTGAACCCCGTTCTGTTTGTGTCAGTGCAAGGCTCATTGTCGGCTGCGGGTCGACGGCGGAAAAGTCGAGCCAGGATTCGACCTCCTCACGCAGTTGTGTCTTAAACCCAAACTGGCTCACGACGACACAAGGAAGAGAGTCAAATCAAATGCGAAGACTAATCTTACCCGTTCTGTTGTGCGGGTTCGCTTTCACCGTGATGCCCACCCTCGGCCGAGCGCAAACCTGTCCTGCGGGAGACGATAATATGCTGGACTGGATGACGCTCGACACCGCTACTACCCAGCACCTCAGCGGTCCACAGAGTTTACCGCTGTACACCGCGCTTCCCACTGGCGGTCTTTTTTGGTGGATCAAGGGCGATCACAGCGGAGAAGGCTATCCCTGGGATGTTCAATACAACGATTCGACGAATATCTACCAATGGATCACCGACTATGACCCTTACAGCTATACCGATCCCCATTACTTTAAAGCTTTCGATAGCGAGACTGGTATGCCCTGGACGCCTATTTGCATTCCGGCGGGCGCGCCAGGCGTCAAACTGAGCAGTATTACCGTGCCCAGTTCACAGACGGGTTACCATGAGTACGGGCCCAACTGCACCAAGGGAAGCAAGCAGTTTTATCTGGGCAATACCGTCAACCAGGTGTGGAACTACGGCAATTTGAATATTGACAGTACGAGCCCTCCCGGCAATCTAGGAACGCACCCTGACTTACAGTTGGTTTACCGGTATAGCTGTGACAGCAGCTATGACAACTGCGCCTACAAGGAGGTTTATGACTTTATGCAGCACTATGGCGAAGTCCGGTGGACTTATTACACTTTGCAAAGTGGAAGCTATGTTCAACAAAGCCAAACGGTTTTTAACCAGCTTGTAAGTGGCGGAAGCCCTGCTCCTTATTTCCCTTGCACAATGCCGTGATTGCGACCGACAGTTGACTCGAAGATTTCACAGGGCGCTTTCGAGCGCCCCACTTTTTGTTTTCGGGGTTGCGCTCCTGGCGGACGAAGCAGGCACCCTCCGGTTGAGGTGAGATGTTCCCGCGTGGTAGCATCCTAAGTTTTGGCAGGTATGTTGGGCTGGCCTGTATACTGCACTGATCCTCATTGGGGCCTTCTCTCTTTCCACGCCTGCGAAGGAGCCTAATCGTGAAAGTCTATTCCGGAGAAAACATTCGCAATGTAGCAATGGTGGGGCATGGGCACGCGGGCAAGACCACGCTGCTCTCGGCCATGTTGTATACGGCGGGAGCAACGCCGCGGCTGGGTCGTGTGGACGATGGCTCGGCGACTACCGATTATGACGATGAAGAAATCGCCCGCAAGATGTCGATCTCGGCGGCGGCGGCCAGTGTGGAGTGGGGTAAAACGAAAATCAACGTCGTCGATACGCCC
This sequence comes from uncultured Acidobacteriaceae bacterium, assembly GCA_963771965.1. Taxonomy (GTDB): domain Bacteria; phylum Acidobacteriota; class Terriglobia; order Terriglobales; family Acidobacteriaceae; genus Sulfotelmatobacter. Next base: position 135,769 of record CAVYVM010000008.1, on the reverse strand, counting down.
GGCTTCAGCATGTTTGTCCACGAAGCGAAAATGGTGCTGCCCGTGGTGGATGCGGCCATCGTGGTGGTCGATGGCGTAGCTGGCGTGGAAGTTGTGACGCAACGCGTGTGGAAGGATTGCGACGAGTACAAAACGCCGCGGCTCATCGTGGTGAACCGCATGGATCGTGACCGCGCCAATGCCGAGCGCGTGCTCGAATCGCTGGTGAATGCCTTCGGGCGCGACGTGATTCCAATCGAGCTGCCCATCGGCAGTGAGAAAAATTTGACCGGCGTAGTCGACCTCGTGCGCATGAAGGCCTACACCTACGAATTGGGTGGAAACGGCAAAGGGAAAGAGACGGAGATTCCGGCAAACATGCGCGCCCAAGTGCAGGAAGCCCACGAGCAACTTGTGGAACTGGTGGCCGAGGGTGACGACAAGCTGATGGAAGAATTCTTCGAGAAGGGAACCATTCCGGAAGAGGATTTGATTCCGGCGCTGCACAACGCAATTCGCGAAGACAAACTGTTTCCCGTAATTTTCAGCTCGGGCCTGGGGAATGTGGGCGCGGATCGCGTGATGGATTTCATCGTGGATTACACGCCGGCGCCTTCCGAGCATGAATGGGTGCAAGGCGAGGCGGCTTCTTCCGGAAACGGAGACGCGCCAAAGCGGCATGAGACCGATGCGGAGCCGATGTCTCTGTATGTGTTCAAAACCGTGTCAGACGCGTTCGCGGGCAGGATCTCATACTTCAAAGTTTTTTCCGGAGTGTTGAAAAACGAAGCTACGGTGCAGAATTTTTCACGCGGCTCGACGGAGAAGCTGTCTCATATTTCCATCATGCAGGGAAAGACAGCGGTGCCCGTAACGGAGTTGCACGCCGGGGACATTGGCGCGGTGGCGAAGTTGAAAGACACACTCACCGGCGACACGCTTGGAGATAAGTCCGCGCCGATTCAATATCCGCGAGTCAAGCTGCCGGAGCCGGCGATTACGTTTGCCATCGAGCCCAAGAGCCGCGCCGATGAAGACAAGCTGGGGCCCGGCATCCACAAACTGATGGAAGAAGATGCGATGCTGCGGTTCTTTCGCGATGCGCAGACGCAGGAGTTTCTGATCGCAGGAACGGGGCAGCAGCATATTGAAGTCGTGGTTTCGAAGTTGAAGAAGCGTTATCACACCGAAGTGGTTTTGAAAGCGCCGAAAGTTCCGTATCGCGAGACCATTCGCGGCAAGGCTGATGTGCAGGGCCGCCACAAGAAACAGACTGGCGGCCACGGGCAATATGGCGATTGCAAAATCAAAATGGAGCCGATGCCGCGCGGCGGGCAGTTCGAATTTGTGAACGACATTTTCGGTGGCGCGATTCCGAAGAACTATATTCCCGCCATCGAAAAAGGAATTAAGGATGCTGCTGCGCGCGGGTATTTGGCGGGATTCCCGGTAGTTGACTTCCGCGTGATTCTCTACGACGGTTCGTATCACGATGTCGATTCGAACGACATGTCGTTCCAGATGGCGGGCCGCATCGCCTTCAGAAAAGCGATGGAGCAGGCTAAGCCCACGATTCTGGAGCCAGTGATGCATGTCGAGATCACCGTGCCCGACGAGTTTGCCGGTTCGATCATGGGCGACCTAAATAGCCGCCGCGGCCGCATCCAGGGCATGGACAATAAAGGCGGCAACACCGTGGTAAAAGCCGAAGTGCCCATGTCCGAGATGCTGACCTACGGCGTGGATCTGACTTCGATGACGCAAGGCCGCGGCAGCTTCAACATGGAAATGCATCACTACGACACCGTGCCGGGAGCGTTGCAGGAGAAGATTATTGAAAAGGCCAAGGCGGAGCGGGGCGAGGTGAAGGAAGAGGAAGAATAGGTCCGTCCGAACAATCCGCAGCGGAGGTCATAATAAAATGGGCTCGGATGGAAGCGACGATCAGAAAAAGATCTCATTGGATAAAGCGGCTGAGCTGTTATTTAACGACTCATCCAAGAATGTTTCGGACCTGAAGGCACGCCAATGGACAGCTGCTAACTTCGGCGTCCTCGCCATCATGGCGATTGCGATCTTCGATCATAAGGAGACCATCCACCACGAAATAGTAGTAACGGTGCTTATGCTCTTCATTTGGCTGTGCCACCTTTGGGTGACGTACAAGTGTCACAGGAATCTCGACATCTTTCGCACTCGGATTAAGAACTTGGTCAGTTGCTACTTTATCGAGGAATCCCATGAGCTCTTCGAGAAGGGAGAGCCGAACTGGCAGCGGGCAAAGAAATTAAGATTTCCTAGGGGCAAGGAAGGGCAGGATTTTGAAGACGCTGTTGCGGATGAGGGCAGCATCGAGCTCGGCCTATTTTTGACCACGACGGTAACTCTTATCTTTGCCTGCTTCGTCGTCTGGTGTTGGCACTAGACTCGCCGCTACGACGTCTTCATCCCCTGGGCTTTCGCCAGCTTCGCCTGTCGTTCGTCGAACGTCCAGAAGCGTTCAGCCTTGAGTTCCAGAGCACAGGCCACGTGCAAGCTATCTAGCGTTCGCATGCCTAGTTTCGGTCCGTAACGGCGGGCTAGCTCAGCGCAGAGACTAAACGCATTTTCGGGCATAGCAGCCTCAAGCCATGAGCCGTCGGCGCGGTCACGCTGCAGGATTTCGAAGATAGCGTCGGCGGCGGCCTGCGAAATCTTGCGATAGAAGACCTGTTTGGCGATGGCATGAGAACATTCGGCCAAGTGAAGTGGAGTAAACCAAACGCGCGGATTCTGCTGCATCCACCCTCCGCGGCTGCAGAATGTGAATCTTCGATGTAGAGCGAGACAAGGAAGCTGCTGTCAGCGTAGACGATCAGAAGCGTCCTCGGTCCTTTATCAAGTCGTCCACTATCGTAAAGACCCGGTCTCCGAATATTTTCTTGCGGCGGGCGGCGAAATCAGGATACTTTACTGGCTTTTCTTCCTGCTTCTCTGGAACAATTCGCGCGATGGGTTTGTCGCGGTCGCGCAGTTCCACGGTTTTCCCGGCGCGGAGCCACGCCTTCAGACGGCGGGTATCGCGAAGCTGGCGCATATTCACCGATGGCATGAGTATAATGTGACACATAATGTGTCACATCGTCAAGATAGAATAAACAACGGTTCTGTCTTAAATGACGTGGCACGGAGTGTTTAAGACAGTACCTAAACAACCGGGAGATAGCCCTCTCGCTCTGCCTCCAAGCTCTACCATGCCGCTCTAGCCTCCGCCTCCGATGCCTCCCATCGAAAAATCAAAACCTCTAATTCCCTTCCCATTCGCTCATTTCGGCGCTACACTTTTGGCGCAGAAAGGGTCTCCCATGCTCCGCTCGCAATTCGTTGCTCTCTTTATCCTGACCGCGCTCGCTGGCGTTTGTGCGGCTCAACAATCCGGCCCGTCGTCCACTGCGAGTTGTTATCTGGACGATGGCCGCCAAGTATACATACGCTACAACCCGGCAACAGCCAAGAGCGACAAAGTCGCGAACGGCAAGCCCTGGACACCTGGCGGCACGCCCATGACTCTATTCACCGAAGCCCAGCTCAGCTTCGCCGGCGCGACAATTCCAGTCGGCGCTTATAGCGTCTACCCCATCCCCGCCAAAGATAAGTGGAGCCTCGCCATCAACAAGAATGTGACTCCTGGCTCCGCCTACGACGAAAAGCAAGACCTCGCTCGCGCCCCTATGGAAACGGATCAAGTAACACAGGCGGCCGATTCGCTCGAAGTCGCCTTCGCCCATGTGGGAGATAAGTGCACGCTCCGCATCTATTTCGGAAAGAGTGCGTCATTCGCCCCTTTCATCGCCAGTAAGAACTGAAGTTCGCCCCGCACCGGATCGTGGAGTTATTGATTATCCAAAGATTGCAGGCTGGCTGCGGTCCATCGCGTGAAGCTCGATCGTCTCACTCCTCAAGTCTTAACAAACCGATTTCTGAGACAATCTGCACATGCGTACTCTGCTCCTCTTTCTTGCGGCCGCCAACGCCCTCGCTCAATCAGGACCGCAAGTCCAACTTTCGCACACCATTGAGAGTCTTCGCGGCGTAAGCGCCGTCTCCCGCCAAATCGCGTGGGCGTCAGGGACTCACGGCACTTATCTGCGCACCATCGACGGAGGCCATACTTGGACTCCCGCTCAACTCCCCGGCGCCGAAGCTCTTGATTTCCGTGCCGTCGTTGCATTCTCTGCCGACGAAGCTTTTCTCATGTCCGCGGGACCCGGCGACCAGTCCCGCATCTACCACACCACCGACACCGGCCAACATTGGCAGCTGCAATTCACCAACTCGAATCCCAAAGGCTTTTTCGACTCTATGGCTTTTTGGGACGCGACCCACGGCATCGTCCTCGGCGATCCTGTCCCCGACGAAACCGGCCAGCTCAAGTTTGAACTGCTCCTTACCAGCGACGGCCAAACCTGGGCCCCAATCCCTCGAGCTCAACTTCCTCCCGCCGAACCAGGCGAAGCCGCCTTCGCTGCCAGCAATTCGTGCCTGGCAATCTTGCGCACCGCCCCGGGAAGAAACGACCCGAACATCTGGTTCGCCACCGGAGGACGCGTTGCCCGAGTCTTCCACTCTCCCGATCTCGGCCGAACCTGGCAGGTTTTCGACACTCCCATCACGGACGGTCCATATTCGGTCGGAATTTTCTCTATTACCTTTCGCGACGCAACCCACGGTGTAATCGTCGGCGGCAACTATAAACATCCCGATCAGGATGGCGATAACCTGGCTTTCACCTCCGACGGCGGCAAAACTTGGACGCTGCCTCAAATCCATCCCCAAGCCTATTTCTCCGCCGTCGCCTACGATCGAAACTACCCAAACGTTTCCAGAGCGATGTCATTCCGACCAGAGCAGTCCGTTCCTGAAAGGAACGGACTACGTAGTGGAGGAACCTGCTGTGCCTCTAGATCTCCTGCAACTTTCGCGAGTAATCTGAACGAAAATCAAGTCGCTCCCCGCCTCTTCATCGTTGCTCCAAAATTCATTTTCGACTTTCGTCCGCCCCACGATCCGACGCGCATCAGCCCCGGTAAGAAATCTCCAGCCCAATTCAACGCCGTAAGCCCCTACCCCGACGGCGGAGCCATGTTCGTCGGCCCCAACGGCTCCATTGCCACCATTCCATAAAAGTGCTAGTCGTTACCACTGCTCATGTAGGGACAGCCGCCCCCGGCTGTCCGGCAGCGCCACAACAACTCGATGAAGATCCCTTGCAGTCAACCGCGAATTCCACCCTGAATCATGACCCGAAACTCCATCATCCAACCACAGCGGAGGCATTCCTATGGAGATCCGTGACATCACCGAATTTCTCTCCTACTTCAATAAAGTTCATCAGCGCACCATGAACGTGGTGCGTGCGATTCCTCCCGATAAAGTTGACTGGAGATTTCGCGAGGGGAAATTCACACTGGGAGATTTAGTGCGGCACATCGCAGCGGCCAACCGGTACATTTTCGTTGAGGTCGCCCGAGGCAAGCCCAGCGCCTATGCCGGCTGCGGTAAAGATCTCGCGGCAACTTACGACGAGATCGTCGCGTTCACGGAACGCCTGCATCGTGAAGACGTAGAAATTCTTTCCGGCTTCACCCCGGACCAACTCAGCCGTAAATGTACGACGCCTGGAGGTTCCATCACATCGTGGAAGTGGCTGCGCTCGATGGTCGAACACGAGGCTCACCATCGCGGCCAGATATACATCTACCTGTCACTGATGGAAGTCCCAAGCCCGCCTCTGTATGGCCTGACCTCTGAGCAGGTGGTAGACCTCAGCACTGCCGCGCACAGTCGAAACTTGATAAGTAGCTAGGCTGTGGTCCCACAAGCCATTAGGACGATGTTACCTTTGGGCGCCTTTTTGCCCACATCTCCGGTGTTCGTCCTGTCATCTAACCGCAGGAGCATGTTCTAAAGTTCGAACGTCCCGCCGATTCCTTCCTCCGGAGCACCCGATTTGGGGTACACTCCTAGGAACATTTGTACCTTTATGTTCACGCCTCACCCCAACCTGGCCGATGACGTCAACCGAGCCATCGTCCAGTCGGAAATCGAAGGCGGAGTTTTTCTCCACGATCTGCCCCCTTCGACGGTCCTCGAAATCCAAACCCTGCACCACGTCTACACGGCCGTTCTTCTCGGTGGAAGTGACGCTCTAATCTCAGGCCATCCTGAGTTCTGCCCTTACCCGGTGCAAGTCGCCATCGCCGGTTCCACCTGGGGAGGGTCGATGCTCAAACTCCAATACGTCGGCCGGGGCATGCATCTCGAATTCCGACATCCCGAATACGCCACTCCGATCGTCACCTCGCCAATCCAGGAAATCCGCGACTCGCTGCCAGCTACAGTCACCCCTCGCGCAGTTGACTCATTCAGCTACTAACCCCTGCACCCATTGACTTGCGCAGCCGACCTCTCTAACATTCCCCGAAGCCCGCAAGCGGACGCCGACTCTATGACCATCACTACTCGCGAAGTCAGCCACGTCACCATCGTCGACATCAACGGACGCATCACCCTCGGCGATGAGACCGGCCAGCTCCGCGATACCGTTCGTAAACTCCTGGCCGCCGGCAAGAAAAAAATCGTTCTCAACCTCGCTGACGTCGATTACATCGATTCGTCCGGCGTGGGAGAACTCGTCAGCAGCTTCACCGCCGTCCGCAACGCCGGCGGCGAACTCAAACTCCTCAGCCTCACGAAGAAAGTTTCTGACGTCCTTCAGGTTACTAAGCTCTACACCGTCTTCGACATCAAAGAAGACGAATTCACCGCCGTAAAATCCTTCGACTACTTCTTCGCCAAGTAATCCCGGTAGCAAAGAAATTCAAGAGGAAACTGATCCCACCCCCTTAAGCTTTGTCATTCCGAGCGAAGCGAGGAATCTTGGTTTTGTCCGCTACCCAGCGGTCGCGCGTTGCTCGGTACTAGGTACTCGGTACTAGTAACTCACCCCCGCTCGAACGCATGCTTCTTCTCCAACTCCTCCACCGCCTCCCGCATCACGCCCTCAAATTTCTCACCATGCCCCATCAGCCCCGCAGTGGCCTCGGCCCATTCTCCATCGATTCGCACTAAGCCATCCCCAGCCAATAATCGCCCCGCAGTCTCGACCAAATGCTGCGTGGTAGTCTCCAGATACTGCGCCTCCGTCGGATCCGCAATCCAAACTTTGCGTGCATCATTGGGCACGGAGGAACTTGATCTCATCTTCGTCTGCCAATAAATCTTACGCTCCAAGAACGTGGCAATCACATCGTCGGTGGCCTTTCCAAACACCCACTTCTGCCGTTTGAAGTCATAGTGCCGGCTGGAAAACGCCACCGGCTTCAGCTTCCCTGACTTCAAAAACTCCACCTGCCGCTTGTCCACTTCCTTGCGCAGCGCATTGATCACGGGCGCCTCGGCATCCTTCGGCTCGAGCGATGCCAGCACCTCCCGCACCGTCGCCGACAAATTCACCGCCATCGGAGCATGCAGGCCATCCGAATTCTCGAGGTGAATATCTCCATGCAGCACCCAAAAATCGGCCCCCGAAGTCGACCGATGAAACGGCCATTGCAACTCAATGGTCAACGGCAACCCCGTCAACGTCACCCAAATCTTTTTCCCATCGCCAACCTGCGCCATGTCTCAAACACCTCTTTAATTAGGACTGAAATAAACCTGTCATGCTGAGCGAAGTGAGATCGTCTGAAAGACGATCCCGCGCAGTCGAAGCATCCCTACCCGCCATCACGGACCCAATCTGAATAGGAGTTTCTGCCTGGACCTTTGTCGCCACTGTCTTACGTAGCGGGGAGCTAGAACTCGGTACTCGCAACTCGCTACTTCTTCTTCCCGCTCACCTTCGCGCCCATCCTCAACAGCTTCCGTACCGTACCCGTTGGCAGCCGCTTCATCTGATCGTGCAACTCCGTCACTGCATCAAAAAATCCCGCCATTGCCGCCAGCCGTTCCCGCGTAAAATCGGCACCCGCTTCTTTCGGATCCAGCTCCTCCAAACTTCTCCGCAGCATCTCACGCGTCGGATCGATCTCCCTCCGCTTTCTCTGCTCAATCACCAGCCGGAACATCTCCCACACATCTTTCATCGACTCATAATGTTCCCGCCGGTCGCCCAGCACATGCACCGCGCGCACAATCCCCCAACCCTCCAGCTCCCGGATCGACGTGCTCACATTCGACCGCGCCACGCTCAGCGTCTCGGCAATCTCCTCCGCCGGCAGCGCCCGCGGAGACAGATACAGCAGCGCATGAATCTGCGCCACCGTCCGGTTAATCCCCCACCGCGTCCCCATCTCACCCCAGTGCAAAATGTACCCCTTCTGCACTCCGGTCAAAGTCGCCATATCATTTATTTCAGTTCAATCAGAAGTTACAGAATGTACAGCGTCCAAGTCAACAAGATCGTTCCCGGATATTTACTCTAGGATTTTGTCATCCCGAACGAAGTGAGGGATCTCGGTTTCGCCGCCGCAACCGCTGCCTCAAAGCGGACGCAAACCGGTGCTAGGTACCAGATTCTCGCTACTCGGCTTACCCACCTTCCTCTTAGCAGGCACCTTTTTCGCCGCCTCCGCCCGCTTCCTCTCCTGATACCGCCGATCATGAAACGCCTGGTCCGCCCCTTGTTTCTTCATTCTTCCAGCTTACACCCGCCGCCTGTCATGCTGAGCGCAGTCGAAGCATCCTACCAACCAATCTTGGCCCGACCAGGCTATAGAACACGTCTCCATGTAGCGCCCGAGGGTTTAGGAGACACGCGCACTGGCAGCCTCGAAAGACTAGCGTCTACAATCGAACCTCCGCCATGGATCACGCCCGAATCGCCGAACTTCTGCACCCGTTCGTCTCTTTATCCCCGTACCCTTGTCATTCCGAACTGGGCCAAATGCCCTGTGAGGAACCTGCTGTTCTATCCACCACCCAGCTCCAGCGTATATCGACATACATCGATATACTCCAACGCTGGAACGCGCGCATCAACCTGACCGCCATCCGCAGCGAGGACGAAATTGTCACCCGGCACTTTGGCGAGAGTCTCTTCGCGGCCCGCCATCTTTTTCCAATCACTGCCCACGCTGGGGAGGATGAAGTCCGTGTAGCCGACCTCGGTTCTGGTGCCGGCTTCCCCGGACTTCCCATCAAACTCTGGGCCCCAGACATCGTGCTCGCCCTCATCGAATCCAACCAGAAGAAGGCCGCTTTCCTCCGCGAAGTAGCCCGAACACTTACATTGACGGACGTCGATATAAAAAACGTCCGTGCCGAAGACCTAGGTCCTGACCAGACCTTCGATCTCGTCACTCTTCGTGCCGTGGAGCGTTTTGCTGCCGTTCTGCCGGCCGCCGCAAGCCTCGTCACTCCTGGCGGACGACTAGCCCTGTTAATCGGTTCATCCCAGGTGAAAGAAGCGCAAGCTATCCTTCCTGAGTTATCCTGGCAACCCGAAATCCCCATCCTTGGCTCCAAGGCTCGCACCCTGCTGGTTGGAAGGAAAGAACCATAGCAGTTAACAGGTGGGACGAAGCTGCAGTCTAGCCTTTAGCTTGGCGATGGCACTGCGATGGATCGTCCCACTACGGGGTTTAAAGTGGAACGGATTAGCGATGTATCGATTAACCGGAGTACGAATCAAGGAAACTTCCGAACCCGCAAGACGAGTGACCGTTACGGTTTATCCCGGATGTTCCAGTCGGAACATATGCAATTCTGGAGTGAAGATCCTGGCGCATAAATTCGCGGATCCTGTCCACAATGTTCCGACTGGAACATTCCCCCGCCGAGGCTCTACGGCCTCGGGTTCCTTAAAGCCTTAGCCTCCCGCAGAACGACGTTAGCATTCAATCCGTCTCCCCAACAATGTTCCGACCGGAACACTCTCCCACTTTTGCACATCAATCCAACGTTGTGCACAACATTCTGACCTTGCTCCGAAACGCGTATCGCATTATGCTGCCAGAGACTCTTGGCTCCTCGACAATTTATGGGACGCGTTATCGCTGTTGCAAATCAGAAGGGCGGCGTGGGGAAGACTACGACTGCCATCAACCTTGCCGCGTCCTTCGCGGCGGCTGAAGTGAACACATTGCTGATCGATTGCGATCCGCAGTCGAATGCCACGAGCGGGCTGGGCTTGCTGAAAGATCCGGAGCGGGTTTCGACTTACCATCTGCTGCTCGGTGCGGCTGAGGCCGTGGAGGTGCTCGCCACGACCGAGCTGGAACAGCTCTGGCTGATTCCTTCGCACAAGAACCTGATCGGGGCCAACCTGGAACTGGTGGAGGTGGAGCGGCGTGAGTATCGGTTGCGCGACGCCATTGCGCCTTTGCGTGAGCGCTTCCAGTACATTGTGCTCGACTGTCCGCCCGCTCTCGATCTTTTGACGCTGAATGCCCTGGTGGCTGCCGATTCAGTTTTGATTCCAATGCAGGCGGAATACTTTGCGCTGGAAGGCATCAGCGAGCTGATGGACACCGTGGAGAGGATCCGCGCGGCGCTGAATCCGGAGCTGGGCATCGAAGGCGTGGTGCTGACCATGCTGGATGAGCGGACCAACCTGGCGCAGCAAGTGATGGCCGAGCTGAGAAATTATTTTGGGGACAAGGTATGTGCCTCAACCATCCCGCGAAACATACGGCTGGCGGAGGCGCCAAGCCATGGCAAGCCAGCGCTGATGTACGATCCGCGATCAAAGGGGGCGGAGAGTTATATACGGCTGGCGAAAGAGCTGTTGGGGCGGCATTTGGTGGCCGCTGGCGAGCCGCCTTCGGCGAGTGCGGAAATGGATAAGACGGCTTAATGAATCGATATATGTCTATCTTTAGATAGATACGTATCTATATTTGAGGTTGAGTTTTTGTGGCTACGTCTGCTGACAATGCGGCGGGGCTCGCTTCTGCGGTGGAAGTTTTCTATTCCTATTCCCACAAGGATGAAAAGCTCCGGGATGAACTGGAGAAGAGCCTCACCATGCTGAAGCGGGAGGGAATCATTACAGGTTGGCACGACAGGAAAATCGGCGGCGGGGATGAATGGGCGGGCGAGATCGACGAGCACATTAATTCAGCGCGGATCATCCTTCTTCTGATCAGCACCGACTTCCTGGCTTCCGACTATTGCTATGACATCGAAGTGAAGCGGGCAATGGAAAGGCACGAGGCGGGTGAGGCGCTGGTCATTCCCGTGATCTTGCGGCCCGTCGACTGGAGCAGCGCGCCATTCGGCAAGCTGCAGGGATTTCCAAAAGACGCGAAGCCGATTACGAAGTGGAAGAATCGCGACGAGGCATTCAAGGATGTTGCACTTGGAATTCGTAAGGTTGCGGAAAAACTGCGCGCGGAAGGATCGGGCGCAGGGCCGACGCCGGTCGCGCCCGCCGCGAAAACGGGAGCCTTACCGCGCATCTGGAATGTTCCACATTCGCGAAACCCGAATTTCACGGGGCGTGAGGACTTGCTGAAACAGCTTCACGGCTCGCTGCGCTCTGGAAAGCACGCCGCTTTGACGCAGGCGCTGCACGGGCTAGGCGGCATTGGTAAGACGCAGACGGCGACGGAATACTGCTACCTCAATGCCGCAGACTACGAGTTGGTTTGGTGGATTCGTTCGGAGGAACCGGGAAAGCTGGCCGCTGATTACGCGGGGCTGGCGAATGAACTTGGCCTGCCTGAGAAGGACGCGCAAGACCAAAGAATCACGGTGCAGGCGGTGCGCGCTGCTCTGGCTAGGCGTGCGGGTTGGCTTTTGGTTTTTGACAATGCGCGAGGGCCGGAGGATGTGCGGGATTACCTGCCGCAAGGGAACAGCGGCCATGTGCTGGTGACGTCTCGAAATCCAGCGTTTGGCAGCGTGGCTCACCCGCTCCCCGTGCCCACCTTAAAGACAACCGAGGCGGTAGAACTCCTGCTGAAGCGGGCTCCGAGTGCCGATGAAAAGGGCTCTAAAGCGTTGGCGGAGGCGCTAGGCGGACTGCCTCTCGCTCTGGAACATGCAGGCGCCTACGTTGAAGAACACAGCGCAAATTTTTCAGGCTATCTGTTGCTTTTCCAGAAACGACAGAAGGACGTTCTGGGCCGCGCCCAGCCGCCGACCGGTTATGAGGCGACTGTGGCGACGACTTGGGCGATTTCATTTGTTGAGGTGGAAAAGGGATCGGAGGCGGCGGCGCAGTTGATGAATTTGTGTGCGTTTCTAGCTCCGGATGATATCGGGCGGGAGATGTTGCGAAGTGGCGCAAAACACTTACCTGAGCCTTTGGCAACGGCGGTTGCAGATGATTTGCAGTGGGACGATGCGGTTGGGGCGCTGCGAAAGTATTCGCTGGCTGAAGTGCAGGAGGGCGCGATTTCCGTACATCGGCTGGTGCAGGCTGTGGTCCGAGATCGACTGGGCAAGGATGAGCGGAAGGGGTGGGCGGAAGCGGCGGTGGACGTGGTGAATTTGGTCTTTCCGTACGAGAAGGACGATGTCAAGACTTGGGCTCCATCTTCCCGGTTAATACCGCATGCGTTGGCCTCGTCGGAACACGCGGAGGGATTGGGTGTTGGGTCGGAGGCTTCCTTTGATGTGCTTAACCAGGTCGGTCGCTATCTTAGGCTGCGTGCTGAGTTGTCGGTTGCTAAGTCGACACTTGAGCGGGCCGTGAAAATTGTTGAAGCGATTCACGGCCCTGATCACCAGGAGGTAGCGGCTGTCGTGAACAATCTCGGGAGCGTGCTTCACGACCACGGGGACTTGGCGGGAGCGCGGGGGCATTTTGAGCGAGCACTGAAAATTCACGAAGTCGTTTACGGGCTTCATCACCCACGGGTCGCTGTCTGCGTGGGCAATCTCGGGGAGCTGCTCCGAGTGCAGGGGGACCTGGAGGGCGCGCGGGCTTACTCTGAGCGTGCGCTGAGGATTGATGAAGTGGCCTATGGGCCCGATCACCCGGACGTGGCTACCGATATGAACAATCTTGGCCTCATCTTCAGGGAGCAGGGGGATTTGGCGAAGGCGCGAGCGTACCTAGAGCGTGCGCTGAAGATTAGCGAGGTGGCTTATGGGGCGGACCATCCGACGGTGGCTATCCGCGTGAACAATCTCGGGCTCATCCTCAGGGAGCAGGGAGATTTGGTGGGAGCCCGGCCCTGCTTTGAGCGGGCGCTGAGAATTTGCGAGCGGAGCTTGGGTGAGGATCATCCGAAGACGCAGATTACACGAAGGAACCTTGAGGGGTTGGGTTAGGTGCGGAGGCAGTGTGCCGATACGTGAAGGTTTAGGCTGCTCGGGGTGAACGTCCGCCGGAGCCGCTGGTGGTGAAGGCAGTTGCATAGGTCCTTCAGCCCGCAAAGGGCGCGGGCTTCAGGATGACAAGTTTTGGGGAAAGGGAAGAAGAATGACGACTTCGGCGGCAGAGAAGGTGGCGGGGCATCCGGCAATCGAGAAGAAGGATGAGAAGGTGGAGAAGCGGCGGGCGTTGGGGCGGGGGTTGGCGTCTTTGCTGCCGGGGCCGCGGGTGGTGGTTCAGACAGGTGGTGATGGCGGGGAAACCAAGGTCCCTCACTTCGTTCGGGATGACAAGGGTGAGGAGAGGAATGACAAGAATGAGGATCGGGCCGGACAGCCGAGGGCGGCTGTCACCACATTGGAAGAGACACCAGAGGTGATTTCTATTTCCGCGGAGGCGATGCCGCGGAATACCGTGGCGAATCTTTCGGTCGAGTTGATCGATAAGAATCCTTACCAGACGCGCTATGTGTTTGACGAGGAGATGCTGATTGAGCTGAGGGATTCGATCAAGGAGCATGGGGTGGTGCAGCCGGTGGTGGTGCGCCCGGCGCAAGAAGTGGACGGGCGATACATCCTGGTGCTGGGCGAGCGGCGCTTGCGAGCGTCGAAGATGGCCGGCAAGGATACGATTCCGGCGCTGGTGCGCACGCTTTCGCCGCAGCAGGCGGCGGAGATGACCGTGCTCGAAAACGTAGTGCGCGCGGACCTGAACCCGCTGGAGCAGGCGGAGGCCTTCCGGGTGCTGAGCAAGGAATTTCATTTGACGCAGGCGCAGATTGCGGAGCGAGTCGGGGTGTCGCGCGAGACGGTATCGAATTACATGCGACTGTTGCGGTTACCGGAAAAGGTAATGAATTACATGCTGGAGGGCCGGTTGAGCTTCAGCGATGCGCGAGAGATTTTGCGGCTGGAGAAGCCGGAACACATCGAGATGGTGGCGGAAGAAGTGGTGACGAAGCGGCTGAAGTGGGACGAGATTGAGGACCGTGTGTTGCGGCTGAACGGATCTCTTCCCATGCTGCCGGCACAAGCGCAATCAGGAGAGCCGGGAAAGAAGACCAGCGCGCGATGGATCGATCCAAATGTCAGGGCGGCGCAGACGGAGATGGAGCGAACGCTGGGGATGAAGGTGAGGATTCGAGATCGGAACGGAAGAGGAAAGATTGTGATTGAGTATGCGACTGTGGACGATTACGAGCGGGTCGTGGAGAAGCTGCGGGCGAATTGAGCTAGGTGCGCTAACTTTGCTGAGGAATCAAGTTGGATACGAATCGAGATCGTTATCGTGTGGAATGGGACGGCGGCATTCGCAGATTATTCTGAGCACGAATGAATTGAATTGTTGAGGAAGTGGAAGTAGAACATGGGTTTGACTGACGAGGAAAAAGTTTTGGGGTCAGTCGCGACACAGCTTATGAACGGCGAGGTTGTCGTGCTGGAAGATCAGAAGATCCAGGTGAAGCGTGTGGGGAGTGGGCGGCTAAGGATGGTTCAGTTCAAGTCCAATGGGCGGACGCTAGAGGCGATTGAGCAGAATCGTGAAAAGCCGAGCCGGTGGGGGCAGTTAGCGCGAGAGAAGCATCAGGTGGTGCAGTTCCGGGACTTAGAGACGCATAAGTATGTTGCGGTGTCGGTAGATGGTGAGGTGCAGAAGTATGGGAAGGGACTGAGCGCTTAAATCGCGGCCGGGGACGCAGTCGCGCTCAGTGGAGTTGTCGCGGGAACTGAACCTGCACGTTGATCCGCACAGGCATGGGATCTCCGGCGCAGGTTGCGGGAAAGAATTTCCAACTGCGGACTGTGTTGACGGCGGCCTCATCGAAGCTCGCGCCGGCTGAATCCACAACCTTTATATCTTGCGGCAGGCCTTTGGTGTCGACTACGAGAGAAACTGTCACTTGCGATTTCAGATCGGAAGCAGGAGGCCATCGAGGACTCCGGGCGACGGCCGGACGCGGAGGCTTGGATTTTTGTTGACAGAGTCCGAGTTCGATAGCACCCGGAGGCGGCGTGAACAAGGCTGGGTCGGGCGACGGCTCCGGGGAAATTTCGACGACGGCAACATCGAGTTGGTGATGCCGATCTTCGGAGCAGGCGATTTTATAGGGAAACCAATGATCTCCGACTTTATGAAATGACCCGTAGTCGCAGGCTTCGCTGGCCAGATTCCACGGACGCTCTTCTGGAAAGACTTTTTCGAGGAGCAGTCCGGTCTTCTTATCAAAGCAGAACGCAAGCCTCAGGTTTCGGTTGCCGGCATCAGGCTTAGTCACGGCGCACTCGGCGGACGGGGCTATCTCAGGATGGTCAGAGACCGAGTCAAATGCAAGGTTCACGGGCGGCCACCGGAAGACTTCGATGGCATTGGGAAGCAACGCTGCCTGCTCAGGGAAATCGTTGGAGCTGTCGAGCAGCCAAAACCTGGCCACGCCGCCAACCTCGGTGCGTCGCCAATCCTTGACGACGGTTTCGCGATGCCATCGCGACGCTGAGACCCACACCTCGGTGTAAGTGCCTTGGATCGTATCGAGATTTTTTCCAATTATTGAAAAAGTTGCTTTCAGTCGGAAGGCTGGCGCGTTCGGAGAGCGGATGTCGGAAAGCTGGCGCGCTTTGTCGAGCAGAGCATTGGCGCGCTGCTGGACATCCTGGGCCTGTGCACAAGACGCGATTAAGCACGCAATGAAAACGAAGATGGAGCGGCGGTTCATGTGATGCGCAACATCGTAGTCGAATGTGGCGGAGAGATAAAGCAGGGTTGGAGGCGGAGGATCGAGCTTCGCTCCGAAGACAGCCGAGGCGGCGTCCTCCACACAAGCATTTAGACAAGGGTAGTTGTCTGCCCATGAGCATCTAGACAACCGAAATGCATGCCTCTAGCCGGGGGCGTCTTAGTCCAACATGTTTAATGAGCTGGGCTTGGTCTGGGTGTTCCGGATGGCTCTGGCAACAGGGGTTTGGCTTCTCCGCCGAGCAACCAGAGCCGAAAGCGATCGAGATATACGTAGACCACCGGCGTAGTGAATAACGTCAGCGCCTGGCTTACGATCAAACCTCCCACTATCGTGATGCCGAGCGGACGATGCAGTTCTGAGCCGGTACCCGTTCCGAGCGCGAGCGGTAAGCCACCCAAAAGAGCGGCCATGGTCGTCATCATGATCGGCCGGAAGCGCAGCAGGCAGGCTTCGTAGATGGCATCGACCGGCTTCTTGCCTTGCGTGCGCTCTACTTCCAGCGCCACGTCGATCATCATGATCGCGTTCTTCTTCACTAGGCCGATGAGAAGAATGATGCCAATCATTCCAATCACGTTGAGTTCATTGTGCGTCAACAGCAAAGCCAACAGCGCGCCCACGCCGGCCGACGGGATGGTCGAAAGAATTGTGATGGGGTGAATGTAGCTCTCGTAAAGCATCCCCAGCACGATGTAAACAGTAACCAATGCCGTGAAGATCAGAATTTTTTGGCTGGAAAGCGAATCCTGAAACGCGGCGGCCGTGCCTTGGAAGCTGGCCTGAATCGTGGCGGGAAAGCCGATGGAGCGTTGTGCGTTCTCGATGGCCAGCGTCGCGCCTCCGAGAGAGACTCCGGGCGCCAGGTTGAAAGAAATTGTGACCGAGGGAAACTGGCTCTGGTGGTTCACGGCCAACGGGATGTTGGATGGCGTGAAGTGAGTGAACGCCGCTAATGGGATCGGCGTGCCGCTGGTAGATCGCAAATAAATATTCTGCAGGCCCTCCGTGGTCTGCTGGAACTCGGGCGCAACTTCCATGACCACATGGTATTGGTTCAACGGGCGGTACATGGTAGAGACCTGCCGCTGTCCGAATGCGTCATAGAGCGCGTTGTCGATATCCTGCGCGGCTACGCCCATGCGGCTTGCGGTGTCGCGATCGATCACCAGTTGCGCCTGCAATCCTTTGTCTTGCTGGTCGGTGTTTACGTCGCGCAGTTCCGGCAGCACCCGCATCTTTGCCAGCAACTGCGGCGCCCAGGTGTTGAGCTCGTTCAGGTCTTCGCCTTGCAGCGTGTATTGATATTGCGCATTGCTCTGGCGGCCGCCAATCGTGAGGTCTTGCGCGGATTGCAGATACAATGTGGCTCCGGGCACAACCGCCAGCTTGCTGCGAAGCCGGTTGATCACGTCGTCCGCGCTAACATTGGGACAGGATTGCCAAAAATGATGCGGTGGACACTTGCCGCGGTCGGACAACGATTTCAGCATGATGAAGAAGCGGCCCTGATTCGAAACCGTGTTTCCGCCAGCGAATCCGACGATTGAGGTCACGGCTGGGTCCGTCATCACAATCTTCACGTAGCGGTCCATTTTGCCGCGCATCGCCTGAAAAGAAATATCCTGCGCGGCCTGCACTGAGCCCATAATCCGGCCCGTATCCTGCTGCGGGAAAAATCCCTTGGGAACGATGATGTAGAGGTACACGCTGAGGCACGCCACAAGAATGGTGACGACAAGCGTGATCAACTGATAATCCAGAACCCACCGAAGGGCGTGGCGGTAGGCGTCTAAAGTTTTGTCGAAGACCCACTCGCTGGCTGCGTAAAAGCGATTATGCTGC
This sequence comes from uncultured Acidobacteriaceae bacterium, assembly GCA_963771965.1. GTDB lineage: Bacteria > Acidobacteriota > Terriglobia > Terriglobales > Acidobacteriaceae > Sulfotelmatobacter. Next base: position 117,905 of record CAVYVM010000008.1, on the reverse strand, counting down.
TGATCGTGCGCTGGTGGCCGCAGAAACTTGGCACACATCGTGGGTGTCGTGGTTAACGACACCAGCAGCGAAACCCCAATCGCAATACTGAGCGTAACCGCGAACTCGCGGAATAGCCGCCCGACGATGCCACCCATCATCAGCAACGGAATGAACACTGCGACGAGGGACACGCTCATGGAGATCACGGTGAAGCCGATTTCCGAAGCTCCCTTGAACGACGCCTGCACCGCATCCATGCCCTGCTCCACGTAGCGAGTAATATTTTCAAGCACCACGATGGCGTCATCGACTACAAATCCGGTGGAGATTGCCAGCGCCATCAGCGACAGATTGTCCAAGCTGTAGCCCAGCAGGTACATTCCGCCGAAAGTTCCAACCAGCGAAAGTGGAACCGCAATGCTGGGAATAATGGTGGCTCGCACCGTCCGCAGAAAGGCGAACACAACCAGGATAACGAGAATGATCGAAAGGATGAGCGTGAATTCGATATCTTTGACTGAGGCTCGCACCGTGACTGTGCGATCAAGGGCGATGCTTAACTGGATTGCCGGCGAAATCGAAGACTGCAAATACGGCATCAACGCAATGACCCGGTCCACGGTCTCAATGATGTTGGCGCCGGGCTGCCGGAAAACAATAATAAGGACGCTGGGTTTCCCGTTGGCTAATCCGACATTGCGAACATCGACCACCGAATCTTGAACGTCAGCCACGTCGCCCAGCCGCACCGGCGCTCCGTTGTTGTAAGCGACGATCAGGGGCCGGTACTGATCCGCCGTAAATAACTGATCGTTATCGCTGAAGGTCCAGGTCGTCGTTCCGCTCGATACTTCTCCTTTTGCCCGGTTCGCGTTCGCCAAGTTGAGCGCGTTGCGAACCGTGTCTAATCCAACTCCCAGTTTGTTGAGCAGAGTGGGGTTCACTTCGGCGCGAACTCCGGGCTGCGCCGCGCCGCCTACAAACACCTGTCCCACTCCGCTGACCTGCGCGAGCTTCTGCGACAGAATCGAGTCGGCGGCATCGTACATTTGCGGCACGGTCTCGGTGTCAGAAGTCAGCGCCAGAATCATGATCGGCGCGTCCGCCGGGTTCGCCTTGCGATAAGTTGGATTGCCCGGAAGGTTGGCGGGGAGCTGGCTGCGTGCGGCGTTGATCGCGGCCTGTACGTCGCGGCCGGCAGCGTCGATGTTCCGGTTCAAATCAAATTGCAGGACGATGCTGGTCGAGCCGAGCTGGCTCGTCGATGTCATCTGATTCACGCCGGAGATGCGTCCGAATTGGCGCTCGAGCGGCGTCGCCACGGCGGAGGCCATGGTCGGCGGATCGGCTCCGGGCAGACTGGCTCCAACCTGAATCACGGGGAAATCGACTCGCGGCAGCGAAGCTACGGGAAGATAATTAAACGCAAGAATGCCGGAGAGCAGCAGCGCCGCCGCCAGCAGCGACGTACCAATCGGACGCCGAATAAATGGGGCCGAAATACTCATCGTCTAGATCAACTTCTTCTGCAATCGCGGATCGATTACGCCTGTCATCCCGAGCGCAGCGAGGGACCTTGGTTCTTACCCCGCAGCTTCTTCCGCCCACGCCGGTGTTGCGACTGCTGGCAAACACCAAGATCCCTCGCGGCGCTCGGGATGACAGTGCTTCGGTTTGCCTCATCCCTGAAACCGCTTCCAGCGTCTCAGCCCTGAAATCGCTTCAATCCTGACTTCTAATCCCCCGGCAACTCCTGCGGAATCGGGTTGCCGATTTTATATTTCTCAAATCGTTGTCCCAATCGATCGAACCACAGGTAAACCACCGGGGTGGTATAAAGCGTAAGCAACTGACTGAGAATCAACCCGCCCACGATCGTAATGCCCAGCGGGCGGCGCAACTCCGCGCCTGTGCCCGATCCGAGAGCCAGCGGCAAGCCGCCGAGCAGCGCGGCCATGGTCGTCATCATGATGGGACGGAAGCGCAGCAGGCATGCCTGAAAGATTGCTTCTTCCGGTGGTTTGTGCTCTACGCGCTCGGCTTCGAGTGCAAAGTCGATCATCATAATGGCGTTCTTCTTCACAATGCCTATCAGCAGAATGATGCCGATCAACGCCACCACGGTCAGATCGTTGCCCGTCAATTGCAGCGCGAGAATTGCGCCAACGCCCGCCGACGGCAGCGTCGAGAGAATCGTGATGGGATGAATGTAGCTTTCGTACAACACACCGAGCACGATATACACCGTGATGATAGCGGCGAGAATCAGGAACGGTTCGCTGGCGAGAGAATTCTGGAACGCGGCCGCCGTGCCTTGAAAGGCTGCATGAATGCTGGCCGGCAACTGAATATCTTTCTCCGCCTGCTGAATGGCTTTCGTGGCTTCTCCGAGCGAGGCGCCGGGAGCCAGGTTGAACGAAAGCGTTACCACGGGAAATTGTCCCTGATGGTTTACGGCGAGCGGCGCGTTGGTGGTTTGCATCCGCGTAAAAGTTGACATTGGAACCGGGGTTCCGCTTGTGGCTGCCGTCGCCGCATTCGCCGTGGGTGCGCCGGAATTCGGCGTAGTGCTGGAGGGACGAATGTATACGTCATTCATCGCGTCGGGCGCGCCGGCAAAGTTAGGCATGACTTCGAGCACGACGTGGTACTGATTCAACTGCGTGAAGATGGTGGAGACTTGCCGCTGCCCGAAGGCGTCATACAGCGTATTGTCGATGGCTTGCGGCAGGATTCCCAGGCGCGACGCCGTATCGCGGTCGATGGTGAGGCTGGTCCTGAGGCCGCCGTTCAGCTGGTCGGTGGCGACGTCGCGCAACTCCGGCGCGGCGCGCAGTTTCTCAACCAACTTTGGCGTCCACTGCGCGAGCTCCTGCGCGTCCGCGTCTTCAATGGAATATTGAAATTGCGTACGGCTGACGCGATCTTCCACCGTCAGATCCTGCACCGGTTGCATGTAAAGCGTGATGCCGTCCACGTTGGCCAACTCCGGCTGCAGGCGCCGGATGATGGCGGAAGCATCGTCTTTGCGCTCGTCGCGGGGCTTCAAATTGATTTGAATTCGCCCGCTGTTCGGGGTCGTGTTTGTGCCATCGATGCCGATGAAGGAGGACAGGCTGTCCACATCTTTATCTTGCAGAATCACCTTGGCTAACGCCTGCTGGCGCTGCGACATTGCATCGAACGAAATATTGTCGGGAGCTTCCGAAATCCCCAGGATTACACCCGTATCCTGCACTGGGAAAAATCCCTTGGGGACGACCACGTAGAGAACCAGCGTGAGAACCAGAGTTCCGAAAGTTACGAAGAGCGTGGCCGTCTGATGTTTCAGCACCCACTTCACGGTGCGTCCGTAAAAGGCAATCACGCGGTTGTAATAATCTTCCGTGACTTCGTAGAAGCGGCCCTTCTCGCCTTCTTTGCGATGCTTGAGCAGCTTGGCGCACATCATCGGCGTCAAGCTGAGTGAAACGCCGGCCGACACAAGAATCGTCACGGCGAGAGTTACGGCGAACTCGCGGAATAGCCGGCCGACAATGTCGCCCATGAACAACAGCGGAATCAGCACCGCGATCAACGAAACCGTGAGAGATACGATGGTGAATCCGATCTGTCCGGATCCTTTAAGCGCGGCGTCGAGCGGCGAATCTCCCGCTTCAAGATAGCGGTCGATATTTTCGATCATGACGATGGCATCGTCCACCACAAAGCCGGTGGAGATGGTCAACGCCATCAGCGTGAGATTGTTAAGGCTGTAGCCCAGCAGGTACATCACGCCGAACGTTCCCACAATCGACAGAGGGACGGCAACGCTGGGAATAAATGTGGCGCGCAGGTTCCGCAGGAAAAAGAAAATAACGATGACCACCAGCACGATGGTTAACGCCAACTCAAACTCAACGTCCTTCACCGAGGCGCGGATGGTAGTGGTGCGGTCGGTAAGAATCTGAACCTTCACCGCAGAGGGCAGCGAGGCCTGCAGTTGCGGCAAAAGTTTTTTGATCCGGTCAACCACGCTGATGATGTTCGCGCCCGGCTGCCGCTGGATGTTCACGATGACTGCGGGAGTGGAATTCATCCAGGCCGCAAGCAGCGTGTTCTCCGTACCGTCGATGACATTGGCCACATCGCTAAGGCGCACCGGCGCGCCGTTGTGATAAGCGATGACAATCGGCTTGTACTGCGCGCTCGAAAAAAGCTGATCATTGGCGCCGATGGTGTAGGACTGGCGGGTGCCGTCGATTACGCCTTTCGCCTGATCCACATTGGCTTCGGCGAGCGCGGTACGAACGTCTTCGAGACTCAATCCGTAGGAGGCGAGCGCGGTCGGATTTACCTGAACCCTTACCGCTGGCTTTTGCCCGCCGCTGATGGATACCAAACCCACTCCCGGCAGCTGAGAAATTTTCTGCGCCAGCGCTGTGTCGGCGAGATCCTCCACTTTCGACAGCGGAAGTGAATCCGAACTCATCGCCAGGGTGAGAATCGGAGCGTCCGCCGGATTCACCTTGTTGTAGATGGGAGGATTCGGCAAGTCCGTTGGCAAGTAGGTCGCGGCGGCGTTGACCGCGGCCTGCACCTGCTGTTCTTCCACGTCGATGTTCTGGTCAAGTCCAAATTGCAGCGTGATGACCGAACTGCCAAATGAACTCGTCGAGGTCATCTGGCTCAGTCCCGGAACCTGCCCGAACTGCCGCTCCAGCGGCGAGGTTACGGACGATGCCATCACCTCGGGGTCGGCCCCCGGATAAAAAGTTACGACCTGGATGGTTGGGTAATCGACTTCCGGCAGCGCGGAGACTGGCAATTGCAGAAACGCGACCCACCCTACCAGCAGAACGCCCACCATTAACAGCGTGGTCGCCACCGGCCGGAGAATAAATAAACGTGAGGGGCTCATGAAGCAGGGGTTCCTGAAGATGCGCCGCTGTTTGTTCCGCCGCCGGTGTTGCTGGGGCCACCAACGCGCGGCTCAACTTTACTGCCAGTCTGCAGCTTGTCCTGGCCGTCAGTGACCACCACGTCCCCGGGATTGAGCCCGGCGGTGATGAGCGTTGAGTTGCCCTGGGTCAGCGAAATTGTGATCGGTCGAGCGTCGACGGTCTTATCCGGCTTGACCGCGTAAACAAATGCTCCCTGCGGACCGCGCAGGATCGCGGCCGTGGGCACGACTGTACTGTTCTTGCGCGTTTCAAGCAGCAGGTTTGCGTTTACAAACTGGTTTGGCCAAAGCTGGTTGTCTTTATTGTCGAAGACCGCTTTCAGCTTTGCCGTCCCAGTCGTAGGATCGATCTGGTTATCGATGGTCTGCAGTTTGCCGGTTGCCAACTTAGTTTGGTCGTCGCGGCTGAAAGCTTCGACCTGCAATGACATGTTCTTCATGTGTTGCGCCACGGTCGGCAGCTGATCTTCCGGCAGGGTGAAGATCACGGCAATTGGCTGCAGTTGCGTGAGGATCAGCATCGGATTCGTATCGGCCGCGTGAACAATGTTGCCTGGATCGACCTGGCGCAGGCCGACGCGGCCGGTGAAGGGCGCCGTGATATTGCAGTAGACGAGTTGCAGCTTCGCGTTATCGATCTGCGCCTGATCCGTGCGCACCTGGCCATCGAGCTGATCGACGGTAGATTTCTGCGTGTCCACCTGCTGCTGCGCGATGCTACCGGAAGGAATCAGCGTAGTGTAGCGCTCCAGGTTGAGCCGCGCATCGCGAAGCGACGCCTGATCCTTGAACAACTGCGCCTGCATCTGTTCGAGCTGCACCTGGTAGGGACGAGGATCAATGAGGATCAGCAAATCGCCTTCCTTCACAACCTGCCCTTCCTGAAAATTAACTCGCATGATCTGGCCATCGACGCGGCTCTTTATGTTTGCCGTGTAGAAGGCTGAGACCGATCCCAGGCCGACCAGATAGACCGGCACATCCTGCTGCTGCACCGTCGCCACGGCAACTGAAACCGAGTGCGAACCCGCAGCCTGCGCTTTTTGCTGTTTGGAGTCGGCGGTGGTGCAGCCCGACAAGGACACACACACAGCGATCGCGGCGGCCAAAATCAGGCGAAGCTGAAAACCGTGCGGCAATTTTTTGTGACTGAGATTCGAGTCCGTCATCTTCAAGTTTTTAGTCCAGTGCAGCTTTTCAGGGATATGTGGAAAATCTGCCGAATCTGCCATTTGTTAGACGTATGTATTCTCAACTCGGTTGCGGGGAGTTGTCTAAAACGCGAAAAGGTCCTTCGGCCTTAGCTCGATCTAAGCTTCATTCCGCGCTGATTTTAGGGCGAGCCGCAAAGAGCAGATTCAATAGTAGAACCGCACAGGTCCAGCATCAACTGCGGTGACGGGGTGGGTCAAGGGCGAGGCGAAGGTTTTACAAATCTTTACCTGCTTTGACCGTGCGTTTACGCTCAGGCCGATTGCAGCGCGGAAGGCGCGGGATGGTGCGCTTCATAAGCCGCAATTTCCTGCTCATGCTGCAGCGTGAGGCCAATGTCGTCCAGTCCATTGAGCAGGCAATGGCGAACAAATTCGTCAATCGGAAACTCTGCGCGGAACCCGTGGCCGTCACTGACCTCGCACTGTTCCAGGTCGACTGTGAGTTCATAGCCTGCGACCTCGCGGGCGCGTCGCAACAGCTCGGCAACTTCGCTTTCATTTAGCTGGATGGTGAGAAACCCGTTCTTCGTGCCGTTGTTGGCGAAGATGTCAGCGAACGAAGAAGAAATCACGGCTCGGAAGCCGAAATCCGCCAGCGCCCACACTGCATGTTCTCGCGAAGATCCGCAACCAAAATTCTTTTCTGCGACTAGAATGCTCGCGCCCTTGTAGCGCGGCTGGTCCAAAATAAAGTCGGCATTCTTTTTCCCGTTCGCGTCGAAACGCCAGTCGTAAAACAAAAACTGGCCGAAGCCGGTGCGCTCGATGCGCTTCAGAAATTGCTTAGGAATAATCTGGTCGGTATCGACGTTGACTCGGTCGAGCGGAGCTACAAGGCCGCGATGCTGCCGAAATGGATTCATATCTCCATCCTTAACTCTTGTCATCCTGCGGAGCCGTTCTTCAGGCGCAGCGAAGGATCTCCTTACTTTTCCGCACCAGCAGGAAAGCACACATCACCGAAATTTCCAGTCTCGGATGTCGGTGAAGTGTCCGGTAATCGCCGCCGCTGCTGCCATCATCGGACTCACCAGATGGGTGCGTCCGCCGCGGCCCTGGCGGCCTTCAAAATTGCGGTTGCTGGTGGAAGCGCAGCGCTCGCCCGGCTGCAGTATGTCAGGGTTCATTCCTAAACACATCGAGCATCCCGACTCGCGCCACTCGAACCCCGCATCCAGAAAAATCTGGTCCAGGCCTTCCTGCTCGGCGGCGCGCTTCACCCTTTGCGATCCCGGCACTACCATCGCGCGCACCTTCGAGCTTACGTGGTGCCCTTTGGCCACGCGCGCTGCGGCCCGCAGATCTTCAAGGCGCGAGTTGGTGCACGACCCGATGAACACGCGTTCGATTCCGATATCTTCAATGCGGTTGCCCGGCTCGAGGCCCATATATTGCAGCGCCAGCTCGGTCGCCCGCCGGTCGGCGTCTTTCAAACGATCGATTTCCGGCACGCGGCCTGTAACCGGCGCGACCATCCCGGGATTGGTTCCCCAGGTCACGAACGGACAGAGCTGCGCCGCGTCGATCTCGATCACTCTGTCGTAAGAAGCGCCATCGTCTGTGGGCAATCCGCGCCAGGATTCGATCGCTTTTTCCCACTCGGCATCACGCGGGGCAAATCGCTTCCCCTTCACATAGGCGAAGGTAGTCTCATCCGGCGCAACCATGCCAGCCCGCGCGCCCGATTCAATGCTCATATTGCACAGCGTCATGCGGCCTTCCATCGAAAGCCCGCGCACCGCTTCGCCGGCGTACTCGACCACGTGCCCGGTTCCGCCGTCCGTGCCGATCTGTCCGATGATGCCCAACGCCAGGTCTTTCGCGCCGACGCCTTCCGCCAGGCGGCCGCGCACGTCGATCTTCATCGTCTTCGGCGTTTGCTGGGCGAGACATTGGGTGGCCAGCACATGCTCCACTTCCGACGTTCCAATGCCAAAGGCCAGCGCCCCGAATGCGCCATGTGTACTGGTGTGGCTGTCGCCGCAGACGATGGTCATGCCAGGCTGAGTAAGTCCGAGTTCCGGTCCAATTACGTGCACAATCCCTTGATCCGGGGAATCCATGTCGAAGAGCCGGACGCCGAATTCCTTGCAGTTCTTCTGCAGAGCCTGAATCTGCTTTGCGGCAATCAGGTCAGTGAGGGGCGTTCCGCGGGGCTCGGTGGGAATGTTGTGATCCACGGTAGCCACGGTCCGCGCTGGCTGGCGCACTTTTCGCCCCGCAACCCGCAGGCCGTCAAAGGCCTGCGGCGAGGTCACTTCGTGGACCAGATGAAGATCGATATAAAGGATGGGAGAGCGGCCAGCCGGCTCGGCAACCAGGTGAGCCTGCCAGATCTTTTCGAATAGCGTGCGTTTTAGCGACATGAGGAAATCAGCCTCGAACAATAATGAATGGCGTCCGCATCGCTCAAACGTTGCTCTTAGTTTGTCACAGAGTGGCGGACCTCGGCAAGCCGATTCCACAAGGAGATTGCATCTTAGCCGCCTATTGTTGTACTTTGGTTCCGTTTCCCTTCCCCTGGTGAGTATCGGGTTGTATGCTCGCACGCCGCTATGTCAAAGCAGCGACTGGATCTGCAGAAGTCTCAATTGAGGAGATAGGCAGTTGCAACGAGTGTTGGCGCTCTCGCTCCTTCTAGCTGGGGTCACGTTACTCCCGTCTTGTGCCGGCGTAAATAGCAATCCCAACGTAGAAAAATCCCTGGATACGATCAAGCGGTCACGAAAGCTTAAGGTTGGGTATATTGTGTTCCCGCCTTGCATTACCAAGGACACAAAGACCGGAAAGTTAGGCGGTCACTATGTGGCAACCGTAGAGGAAATCGCACGGCAGGCCGGATGGACAGCTGAGTATGTGGAGACCGATTGGTCGACCTTCGCCGCTGGACTCGCAACCGGACGCTTCGACGTCTCTATTGCGCCAACATTTGTGACTATTCCTAGATCGCTATCCGTGGCGTTTACGCAGCCCTTGTTCTACGCTGGAAACAGCGCGATTATTCGACGGAACGATAATCGGTTCCACTCAATCGGTGACGCGGACCGACCAGATGTTACCGTTGCGGTTACTCAGGGCGAAGCAGGCCACGAGTATGTGAAGGCTAACTTCAAGAACGCAAAGATTGCGGTGCATCCCGGACCCGATGAGATGCTTACATTTCAGGACGTCCTTACGGGGAGGGCTGATGTCGCCCTCGGAGATGCCTATGTGACAGCACAGTTTGCGAAGCTGCACCCTAGCCAAGTCACGGATCTGTTCGCCGATTCACCCTATAACCTCACCCCGGTATCATGGGCAGTGCGACCAGCTGATACTGAGCTCTTGCTCTTTCTTAACTCGAGCATCCAAGCACTAGGTTCGCAAGGAAGACTGGTCGAATTTGAAAGAACCGCGGGCGCACACTGGCTACATCCGAAACTGGAGTGGCAGACTAACTGAAATGGACTGGGACTTCTCAATTATCTGGTCAAGTCTTGCGAGCTTGGAACAAGCCCTGCTCATCACCGTCAGGATTACCGTGTGGAGCATACTCATCGGCACAACTTTGGGTACCTTGCTCGGTGTTCTATCCGTCACCGTACCATGGTGGCTAAAGTGGCCCGCGAGAGTAGCAGTCGAAGTATTCCTGGCACTCCCGGTGCTCGTGCTTATCATTTGGATCTACTACTGCCTGCCCCTAGTGGAGCATTCGTTGGTAATAGGCGGCGAGGCCGCCGCGGTCTTGGGCCTCGGAACAAGCCTCGCGGGATTCGTGGCGCAAATCGTTCGGGGTGGGATTAACTCTGTTCCGTTAGGCCAAATCGAAGTTGCCTACTGCACTGGGATGAGCAAATTACAAACCATCAGGTATATCGTGCTTCCACAAGCCCTCAGTCGGATGTGGCCTGCGCTGGTTGGGCAGTATATTACCTGCTATAAAATGTCGACCCTCGCCTCTGTGGTCGCGGTGCCGGAGCTTTTGCATACGGCGGGGACGATCATTGCTCAGACGTACCGACCGCTAGAAATTTACACGGCTATTGCGGCGATCTTTCTGGTCACATTAGCGCCAATCAATTACTTGTCCAAGAAGCTGGAGCAGACTGCGAGGCTGGGGGGAATCGCTAACATATAGGAGCGTATGTCCACGCAAACACCGTTATTGCGACTGGTCGGAGTGAGCAAGGCATTTGGGAGGCACAAGGTTCTAGAGTCCATAGATTTTGATGTATACCCCGGCTCTAGCGTGTTAATTCAGGGACCCAGTGGATGCGGCAAAACTACCTTGCTTCGGTGCATGGCAATGCTGGAGGAAATCGATGCAGGATCTATCGAGTTCGAGGCGAAAGTTGTCCTCAAGCCGCACAAGTCACCTCATCCAGATCAAGATGTAAGACTAGCCATCGCCATGGTTTTTCAACAACTCCATTTATGGCCACACATGACTGTCATCGAAAACGTTGCGCTACCGCTTCGAATGGTTCGGAACATGGATCGCTATTCCGCTAACAAGGAGGCCCTCAGGATCTTGAGGCAGATTGATGTTGGAGAGAAGGCGACCGACTATCCCGTCAATCTTTCGGGAGGCCAGCAACAGAGGGTTGCGATCGCGCGAGCTCTTGTGCATCGCCCCCGGCTGTTACTTTTAGATGAGATTACGGCAAATCTCGATGAGGTCACGAGCGGCATTGTATTAAAGGCTGTAGATAAAGTACGTAGTAGCGGAACCTCTGTCGTTATTGTTTCGCATGCGCGCTGGATACCCGACTCTCTTAAGAAGGTGCACTATCGCTATTCTTCGGGTGAGTGGGAAGTCGTCCGCACTAGAAATATAAAATCAATAACTTAGGAGTAGTTATGGCAATGTCAGAGGTTCCCGCATCCTCCACCGAACTGCGGGCCGTAACCGCAACGGTCGCATCGCCGCGCCGGTGGATCCACCACCCTACTTTCGTAATCTCCCTGGTTGTCTGGCTTCTTGGAATGATCTGGGGAGTGGTACAAATCATGTTAAGCCTGTCGCATATGGACGGCATCCCGAACAGCGTGCGCTTTTGGGCGTGGCCGATCTTCGTCCTAATGCTACTGTTCGCTGGACTGCAGCAGTTCCTCGTTTTCGAGTGCATTCACAACTTCGAGCAACATCGCGATTTTTGGCAATCGCAGAATCGGTGGCTGTACACGGACCAAGAGTGCCGCCTCAGGCTAACAATCGTGATCCTCCTGCTCATTGTCGGCGGCGAAATCCCATTGCTTTTTAGAGAAGTCCTAAATTCTGTACTGAATGGACACTACGATCTACCCGTATACGTGTTCTCTTTGTCATCGGCTCTTCTGTACAGCTCACTTCTGAGATGGGACTGCTCTGCTGCACGCTTTCAGCAAAAGCGCGTAAGACAACTCTTTGCTATCAAGACACTCGTTGCAGATCAGTGGACATTTGATCAGCAATTTTTTTACTCCGATGCGCTCGGAGCGCTGCTATGGTGGATTATTTTCATCCTTATCGTACTATCGACGCTAAGGTCCGCTCATAACAATGGCTTCCTGGAGTACGCCCTTGTAGGCGTGATGTTTGTAACAGCCGGATTCGCCCTTCTTTACTGCTGGATAATCTATGCGAGGATAAGGAAGTGGAAGGAACTTCTTCCGTGGGCACCTGCCCCCACAGCTAAGCAAGGGTGAGAGAGACAAATGGATGAAAGAGACTTCGCGGAGCGGGTACAGCAGGACGAGACCGAGCTCCTCATTCAGCTGAACGTAGCAGGCCGGTTGAAGGGTCTGCTTGCGAGCCCAGTAGGCCTAACCGACTTCGCAAGCTCTTTCTATTTTGTCCGCTACGGATTTTACCGCCTTAATTTCATCGTCGGAGCCCGAAGCGGACCTGACGAACTATTCTGGGGCGGTTTGGCAGGAAACTTGGCGGAAGAGCTTGGCGGCTTCAAAACCGCAAGTCACAACGCGCTGTATCGGGATTTTTTGTCGGAGGCTGGGGTTCCAACCGAGAAGGGCTTGCGTCAGCCCCGATTTACCATTCGATTCAATCGACACTGGGAACACTTCTGCGCAAAGGCCCCTTTCCCAGAGGCCCTTGCAGCCATTGCGGTTTACGAAGTGCTAGATCAACCAGACTACGCGCTACTGCTCGGCCTCATGCGCGGCGCAGGAGTCGGAAAGCGCGGCCTAGTGTTTTTCGAGGTTCACGCCCATGCGAAGCATTTCGATCTCTTCGAGGGCAGCATGTCGCAACTCTGGAAATCTTCCAAAGGGCGGGGCGCACTCCACAAGGCTGCTCATTTCGTCAACAGCACGCAAGGGATGATGTGGAATGGCCTTCTTGGCCACCTGGAACGAAGGGCTCGCCCATTACACGTATCATCCAGGTCAATGTCAACGAAGGCAGCGCTGCCACCCGAGAAATCGAAAGCCCCACTGTGAGGTCCTAACCTCGCGGGCACCCCGTTGAGGTATCATGTAAGATCGCACGAGCGCATGAGCCCATGATCAACGGTAAACGCATCGCGGTCGTAATGCCCGCCTACAATGCCGAGAAGACCCTTGAGGCCACGGTAGGCGAGCTGCCTGAACTGGTCGATATCCGCATCCTAGTGGACGACCACAGCTCCGATCGCACCGTCGATTTCGCGCGCCGCCTCGGCTTGCTTGTCTTTCAGCATGATCGCAACTACGGATACGGCCGCAACCAGCAGACTTGCTATCGCGAGGCCCTCGCCGCGGGCGCCGACGTGGTAATTATGCTGCACCCGGATTATCAGTACACTCCCTACCTGGTCACGGCTATGGCGAGCATGGTCGCGTACGGCGTGTATGACGTAGTGCTTGGCTCACGCATCATCGGCGGGACGGCGCTGCGTGGTGGCATGCCGCTTTACAAGTATGTCTCCAACCGGTTGCTCACGGCGTTTGAAAATCTGTTTTTGCGCGTAAAGCTTTCCGAGTACCACACGGGATATCGCGCCTTCAGCCGCCAAGTGCTGGCGAAGCTGCCGCTCCTTGAGAATTCCGACGACTTTGTCTTCGACAATCAGATGCTCGCCCAGTGCGTGCACTTCGGCTTCCGCATCGGAGAAGTCTCGTGTCCCACGAAGTATTTCGAGGAAGCGTCGTCGATCAACTTTCGGCGCAGCGTGAAGTATGGTTTCGGCGTGCTCGCGACCACTTTGCAATTTGCGCTGCAGAGGGCAGGCCTAATCCACTTGCCGCGCTTCAGCGACGAGGGTCGAAAACTCGAACCTGAGGTTCCTAAGTACTACGTCCGCAGCACTGCGCGCTCGGCGTAGTGCGAGCGTTGCGTCTGAATGGATAGAAATTTCTCCGAACACTCGAAATCTGCGTCTATTTCTTCCTCGAAAGAAATCCCAACACCCGGCTGGCCCACTCATCGGAGAAACCAAACCGCGCTTTGGCTCGTGAGTAGAAATCGACAGCCTTCTTATCCAGCCATATCATCGCAGATTTTCGCCAGCTATCCTGCGGCCGCGCAAAGTAATCAGTAGAGTGCACCGCGATCTTCTTATCATGCTCGACGGTGTAGTAGTACAAAGCCAGACTCTTGCGCGATTGCCCCTCGGGGCAAGTGAGAGGATCAGGAAAGCCGTGGAGCGAGCGCTCGTCAGTCGTAAAGATGAGCGCGTGATTCAGTAGCGGCGAATACTTTGCCGCGCAACGCGACATTTTCCCCTGCCCCGATTTCCCCTGCGCCGATTTTCCCTGGAACGACCGCTCCCACAATTCGATTGATCCACCCCACTCTTCGTCCCACTCAGGATTGAGATAAAGAATCAGATTCACTCGCCGATGCCAGTTCGTATGAAAGTGGTGCATCGAGAAATCGGTGTGTACATTCAGATATCCGCCGGGCCCAGACTGGTGCAGCCCACCGCCCTCTAACATGGGGTCGGCAACCAGGTTCGGTATTCCGGTCAACTCCGAGACCCACGCGGCAAATTCCGGAGTATTCAATTCATCGGTGACCGCAGCAATCGTCGGTGGGAACAATTCGCGCTTGGGCATGCCCAGTTTATTCTCGTTGGGATGCTTGTATTGTGTCCATTCGGCACTCGAAGGCTTCGGAAACTCTTCCGCCATCGCCGATGCAATCTCTGGATCGAGAAAATCTTTCAACAGAACGTGCGGGCATGGATGGTTCTCACGGTACTCGCGGATCAGCGCACGCAGGCTAGTTCCCCATCGTTCATAGGGAAACAGGCGGGGGCTGGCCTGAACGGCCCTGGCGGTGGACATGAAGCTCTTATTCTATCCGATCGGTGGTCCTGAAAGTATTTCGACTCACCCGGGAGCATCTTCGTGGCTATTCTCGGGATTTACTAAGAAAGAATTCTGCAAACCTGCACGGCTTTGTTTCCGTAAGCGCAATCCAGCCCCGCGGCGGGCCGCTGTACCACCACCCAGCTCACTCCGTATTTCTCTTTCAAGCGCGAAAAGTCTTCCGCGCGGAAGTTGCTCCATGGCGTCTGCGCCTGCACCTGCGCCCACCATTCCTCAGCCAGCGGAGGAAACATGCTGACCACCCCGTTGTCTTTGACATTGTCGGCGAGGCGGCTTCTCTCCGCCAGGCAGCGAAATCCAGTTTCATCCTCGCCATGAATGCGCATGTACTCGGGATCGATAGCAAACAGCGCATCGACCGGAGTGTTCTGCCGGACCCAGACGAATGCCTGCTCCCACGGATTTTTCGGCGCCATGCCGGGCCACTCCACCTGCGCGCTTGCAGGAAATAGTGCCCGCTGCGCCATAAACATTCCAATCGCCAATGGAACGAAAAGCACCAGCCAGCGCCAAACGCGGTCGCGCAATACGTATTCGCCGAGAAATCCGCCGATCATGACGAAGAGAACGATGTAGAGGAGATGCAGACTGCGCAGCGGCTGAATTCGAGCCAGGGCCTCCAATTGCGCCGGAACGTCCAACACCAATGCCATCGCGAGATAGATCAAGCCATAAAGCATAAACGCCCGGCTCACGCGTTCAAGCATCGGAAATCGTCCGTGCGCCGTCCATCCCCGTGCATTCCTCCCGAACCACCAGAACAACGCAAGCGGCGCAACTATTCCAAGCAGCTCGTACCACTGCCAGTTTTGAATGTAGTGATAGCCATGAAGTTTCGCTGCCTCGTGATAAGCCTCGGAGGCTGCGGGAGCGAGAGGCATGCCCAGCCACAACAAGCTCGCGAGCGTCGCGCCGGCAGAGCCTTTCCAGCGAGCTCCGAACTTCTCCATGACGACGAACAAGACACAAAACGAAAACGGAAATACCCACATCAGCGGATGCATAGCGGCCGCAAATGTCAGCCACAAAAATGCACGCAAATATTTTTTTTCCAGCGTTCGCGCCACCATGAAAATTCCCGCGAAGGCCGCCAAATTTCGCGGATTCAAATATTGATCCATGATGTAGAGCGCGGTCCCTGCTACGGGAATCGTCAACAGCGCCGCGACCAGGCACACTCCGCCCCAGCGCGCTCTCGCATTCGAAAACAGCAGGCCGGTCAATTCCCAGCACGCGACCAACAATAGAAAAATCGACGCGACATTCCATAAGAACAATCCGTATTCCATAGGCAAGTGCGTCAGGCGCAGAGAAAACGCAATCAGATTCGGAAAAATCGTGAGGCTGGCGTGCGACAGAAAAAATTCCTGTCCCGAGGGAAACAACTGCGGCTGCAGAATCTTCTCGACGCCGGGAAGGTAGATTTCCGCGTCTTCGGCGTAAGGATGGTAGCCATGAACCAGCAGCGCGCCCACTGTCAGCAGCAGCAGGATCAGCGGCACTTTATATTTTGCAGAAGAAATTTGGCTCACTCGCTCGTCGCGATCGCAACATTCAGCGGAATTCCGGCCCGCCGCCGCTTCCGTTCGGCAACCCACACAGCAACCGCATAGGCCGTCAGCACCACGTACTGCGGGTCGATGGGCCGCCGGTAATAATCCTCCGGATGCGTCAAGTAATAAATTACAGGAAAGAAGAGAAACACGAGCAAATAAGGAACCGCAATGCTGGGGTCGAGGCGCCAAGACTGGCGAAGTCCCACCAAAGTCAGCACCGTAAGGCCTGTGCAGAAAATTATGTTGAACGGGTCGGCAGGTTCCTCTTGCAAATAGCGCGGATGCAAACTCCAATATCCCGTCCACAGGTAGACGACGCGCCGCACCGTTTGCCCGACATAAAGCGCGCGATGTGAGTTGATGAACGCCAGCCCTTCGTGAAACTTTTTCGAGGTGTACGCGATCTCGCCGAGTTGCTGATATTCGAGCCACTCATTTTCATTGTCTGACGGATGGTAACCCGGAGGACCCCAATGCCACGAATCCGCATTGTTGCCAAAATAAACTTCTAATCCTAAGCAGCTTCGGAAAGGAATCACTTTGTGAAACGTTTCATAGTTTCGAATGAACCAAGGCGAAACTACAAGTACTACGCCCAGTACGGCTCCTAGTCCCGGAGCCACCCAGCGGCTGCCGCTTTTGTAGAGCCGGTACCACGCCCATGCTCCCAGAAAAGGCGCCACCGATATCACGACCGGATCGGTCAAGCCGCCCAATCCGCTGAGCGCGCCAAATCCAATCCATAGCCATACGGAAGATGATGTGTCGAGATGCAACGCAATCAAGAAGATCAGGCTCATCAAGAGCGTGGTGAGAGTGGTCGACCAAATAAAATCGGCGGAGAAGAAGATTGCGTAAGGAAAGAACGCCCACACCCATCCCGCCCATCCCGCCGCGTCTTCGCCAAAATGTTTCTTCGCGATGAAGTAGACCGGGATGCAGGTCAATGCCGAGAACAAGCAATCCAGAGCGAGCGCAGCAATCGCCGAAGCATCGCTGTAGACGCCGAATATCTTGAAGATCCCTGCCAGTAGATAGGGAAATACTGGAGCCAGCCAAGCCGTTGGTCCGGTCTTGCCGAACAGAGGATTGCTGAAGCCCTCGCCCTGCACAATCGACCGCGCGATTCTGCCGGCTTCGCCTCCTAATCGCCAATGGTCGCGAAACGGGTCCGTCCGCTCCGGATACAAGAACGACATCACGGCCAGCCGCAGCACTAGCGCGACCACTACCATTAACAACAGCGACCCCCGAGAGCTTTTCGCACCCGGGTAACCCGTCTTCGGTTCAGCCGTCTCAAGTTCCGTCAACGTGTCAGAAGAGCCCATCCGCCCCGATTCGAACCCGAATAACCTGGCCTGAGTTGCATAGAGATGAGCCTCTAATGTGCCATAACAAACACTCCCAGTCTGCTATCGTTACAATTTTTTACTTATGAACTCGATCCATCGTCCTGATTTGGAAAGCAAATCTGGCCCGCTAGTCGCAATTTGCTCCGTTTTCTCTTGCGTCGTTCCGCCCCGAGCGCTTGCGCCTTTTCCTTCCTCTACGTAGCATCTAGCTTGATGGCTGCTGCTCTCATCCCCGAGCGCCTTCGCCCTCAAATGGCCTTTGGCGAGATTGTCGCCTTCGCCTACGACACTTTTTGTACCAACAAAGTCCGCTTTATGCTGACCGCGTTGGGCATGGTCATCGGCACGGCCTCGCTCATCCTCGTCGTCACCATCGGCATGACTGGACGCCAGTTCGTGCTCAACCAGATTCAGGCCATCGGCACCAACGAAATCTGGGCCGAATATCTGGGGGGCGCGCCGCATATCAGCAACTCCAACCCTGACCCGCTCACCATCGATGACCTTCACGCCGTTCAGGAAGTTGTTCCCGGCATCGCGGCGTCCTCTCCCGTGACCCAGCTTTCCGACCGTGTCCCTATCGGCAACGGCAAAGAGAAAGATGTCACCATCCTCGGCGTGAATCCCGAGTACGTTCGGGTTCGCAACTTGCTGATTCCCTCGGGAAGATTTTTCGATCAGGAGGATTCGCAAGCTCACAATAAGGTAGGGGTCATTACCGAAAAAATGGCACTGGAAGTGTACGGATCGCCGCAAGCAGCCGTGGGCAAAGTCATCAAACTCACCGGGCTGCCCTTCACCATCATCGGAACTTTCAAGGAGCGCGTGGAAACCTTCGGCCAATCCGAAATCGTCGACAACACCATGCTGATCCCGTTCTCGGTGAGCCGCTACTTCATGGAGGTGCCAAACGTAAAGCTTCTCTATTTCTCCATGGAAGATCCCTCGATGGTGATTCCCGCAACCGCACAGATCAAGCGTGTGCTGCAGTCGCGGCACCGCTCCGAGTCCGTCTACGACGTCGCCAATCTCACCGCGCTGCTCGCCATGGCCGACCGCATCGCCACCGGCCTGACATGGGTGTTGCTGCTGATTTCTATGGTGACTCTGATAGTGAGCGGCATCGGCATCATGAACATCATGCTCGCCACCGTAACCTCGCGCATCCGCGAGATCGGCATCCGCAAAGCCGTCGGCGCAACCAACCGCGAAATTCGCTTCCAGTTTCTCGCCGAAGCCATTCTGATCTCGCTCATCGGAGGCTTCGCGGGAATCGTGATCGGCCTCGCGATCCCCTACTCGGTTCGCTTTCTCACCGAATACCGCGTCCCCATTTCCGGCCTGTCGGCGATCATCGCCATCCTCGTCTCGTCACTCGTTGGGGTCATTTTCGGCACCCTTCCCGCCGCCCGCGCCGCCCAACTCGATCCCGTCGAGAGTCTGCGCTACGAGTAAGTTTGCCTCTGAACGTTGCGGATTGTTGTTCTCGGCGAAACTGCGCTATCGAAGAAACAGCGCCGCGACAATTTGCCTTGACATACTCGGCATACTCATCTAGCGTCGCTGACACAAGTTTTTGTGACGCACGATTTTGGATTGCGTGGATTAGCGGTGCGAGAGCACCGGGGCCCAAGGTACTGATCTCTCCAGGAGGAGTACATGGCTCACCGATCGACCTTTATTTCTTCACTTCCTTTCGTTGGCCTTGCAGCTTACCGAGTTCTTCGCCTCACCCACTGGCTGATATCCATCACACTCCTCGGCCATGCCTTCGTAGGATGGGCTTCAGCTCAGGTTAACGGTTCGCCCGCAGCGGTGTCTGGCGGCCATAAGTCGCACCAACCTCCGCCCACCGAGGTGTTCGAGCAGTTCATCCCATACTGGACTGGCGAAGCCGGATGGCGGAGCGAACTACAACTCCGCAACAACACTAACGGCAACCTAACTGTGACTCCAGCCATTCGCGCAGCAAGCGGAGCTGAAAGTCCTCTACCACCAATCACAATTAAGGCACAAGAAGTAAAGTCGCTTGATATCGTCGATGCAGCCCCGCAATTCGCCGGTCTTTACGGCTCTGCCGTGCTTCGCTACAACTCTTCGTTCTCTCGCGCGATCTACGCGGCGGTCATGATCCGCTCAATCGGGCACCCCATCGCGTTTCACCTCGACGCCTTAGCGGAAGCTCCCGAGTTCGATGGAGCCACCCGAGAAGGTATTTGGTGGACCCCCAACGGAAGCGCCAGTGACTACCTTGTCCTGACAAATCAGGGCAAGGCTGCGATGACGGTTGACCTTTCGGTCTACGACGCGGGCGGCAAAGAGTTCAAACAGCCCCTCAAGCTGGCGGCGCGTCAGACGAGCCGATATTCCTTCCGTGACCTTTTAAAGTCCGCTGGTTTCACAAGCTCATTCGGCGGTATCAGGGTCGTTGCGAGAAGCCATGCAGGATCGCTCGATACCGTTCATTTTATGTTTGACGAGCAAGCCGGCTTCTCTGCCTTGTTAAAGATGTTCGACCACGACCCGCATGCCACAATCGCCCAGAGAGATTTCGCCAAGACCGGACAATGGACAACCCGAGCGCCTATGCTCGCTCTCTCTCAACCCGACCCGGCGCTGGCTTTTCCTGTTAGCGTCAGGCTTCAACCTCAACTTTTTATTCGCAACACGCTGAATAAGCCCGCAAATGCCAACCTGCGCTTTTCATGGCGTTCTGCCACTGCAACTGGCACTGCGAAGGGCCCCAGTCTTCGTCTTGCGCCCTTCGAAACACGACGCATTGATGTCGGAGCGCTGCAGGATGGCAAGGTGCTCCCCCAAGAGGCGAACTGGACGTCGGTTGAAATCGTAACCGACACCCAGCCCGATGAGATCATTGCCAACGCAGCCAGCTACGACTCCAGCCTGCGCTATGGGGCGCAGACACCTTTTTCAGATCAACTTTCCTTCAAGTGGAAGGGCGGAATGTGGGAGTACGACCCGCAACATGACTCGATCATCACTGCCGGTAACGGCAGCAAAAAGACGACCGATGCGGCCTTTACTATTTTCTATAATAAAGGCGCGGATAAATACGAGCTCCAGCAGACTCTTCAGCCGGACGAACAGATGTGGATCGACGTGGGCAAACTTATCCATGACCGGGTTCCCGACAAGAATGGCAAGATGCTGCCCACAGACCTGACGATGGGGTCTTACGAATTCCGCGATCTCAAAGATGTGGGAATCGGGAGCCTATACGAAGGAAAGGTGATTTACGACCGAACCTATGGCAGTGCGACCTATGGCTGCGCGAACTGCTGCGGATATTATTCGCCCTTTTTGGGTTTTGACCCTTTGGGCCTAGGGTTTGCAACCACAGCCAATAACAATGTGGAAGCCAACGACGATTGTGGCGATCTAGGTGTCAACCTGGATTACTACTTCGGAGACGGGTGGACGACCGCGAACCACGCAATTGCGACCGTCAGTGGAAATACCCACGGCGGCCTTCACACTGGAGTCGGGGTAGGGGCCACCACCACGACTACCACCGGCCCTATCGCGTCGCACGCACTCCGAAGCTGCCCCGTAGTCCTCCACAGTCCGAGCGGCGGCGACAATGTGGCCCCAACGATTAGCAGCATCTCTCCCGCACAGGGTTTAATCGGCGCGGCGACCAGCGTGATCATAACAGGTACGGGATTCGCGTCAGGCGCTACGGTTAGTGCTGGCTCGAACATCTCCGTATCTGGCGTAAGCGTTAGCTCATCGACACAAATAACGGCCACTTTCACCCCGACGAATTCCACCGCAGCGGGCGGGAACCAAGCGGTTACGGTGACGCTTAGCGGTCATTCGAGCAATTCAAAGAACTTTTATGACCAGGTTCCGACTAGTTTACAGGTAACATCCGCCGTCGTGATCCCGGTCATCTCTCTGTCTGGTTGTACGACTCTCGATTTTGGTATTGCGGGCGGTATCACGTACCAGGTGCTTGATCAAAACAGCAGCCCAATCAATTCAAGCACCATGGAGCCGCAGGAGAAGATTCTCAACGATGTTTTTAATGGCAGCGTACCGTTTAATCCGGAACCGAACTGGGTGGACATAGGCCCGAGCGGCTACCCGGGCACCTCGAAGTACACGAATTCGAGCGGACAGTTTTTGGACGCTGCTTGGGGGGCCTGCGCGAGCAGCGTTTTCGTTGAAACGCTAACGCAACCCATCGGAGTACTTTCGAACGGCACTGTGTATACCGTCAGGACTTCATACTGGACAACTCAGGGTATTGCCCCAAACAAAGGGAGCATGACAAACGCAACTGACATCTCGCTGTCTAACTGATTAGATAGAACCTTCGCCGGCCGGGGCGAATCCCGAAGGAGGCCAAATGCGACCGTTATTATCGATACTCTGCTTTGCTATTCCACTGATGGCGCTGCCTAGTCACGCCCAGGAGGACCAGGATCCTTACTCAATAGCAATTGTGAGGTTCGAGATTCGAATGAGATCGGGCGAGCCAAGCGCTCGGCACGGTTTCAGCCAAAGACAACTAGGACGCCTCGGGGATGGGATTGCGGTCGCATTAATTAAGATCTTGGATGAGCAGCAAATGCTTGATCCAGGAACGCTGGGCGCAATCTTGCCAATGATCCGAGAGGCCTTCTCGCAGCCCGAGTTGATTACGATCAAGGCCAACAAACAGCCTCAGATCACGTTGCTACTGCTGGAACACATTCGTCAGAAGGTCGGCGATCGCCGGATTTACGATCAGATTAATGAGACGACAACCTTCGTTAAGGAACACGCAGATTGACGGCGGGTTCTAGGAGGAGGTGGGCTGATCACGCAGCTGTAACGATAGATTAACTAGCGCAAGCAGCATCGCCGGCACCCCTTCGACCCCCACTCAGGGCAGGCCTTTGCAAGCAACGCAAAGGTCTTGGCAGATGCGCAGTTTTTTGGATTCGTCGCGCCCGCATGCCCCGGGTCAAACGATCACGAGGCCTTCTATCAGTCGTTCCAGATCACAATTGGCTCCGTAACCTTCCCGCTCACCACGATTTACAGCATTCAGTGCGGCGAATATTCCGGGACACCAACCGTCGCTGTTACGGTTAACACGCCCTGAAACGTTCAGGGCACCTTTTGAGAAGAGGGGGGAACATGTTGGAGGTCGATCTGAGATTTTTACTCTGTGCCACGATTCTGCTGTTCGCTGGAGCCGACTCAGCGCAGGTTGCCGGGAAGGTCCCGCCAAGGGCTCTCGATGCAGCAGTGGCGGACCTGCTAAGGAAAGCAGCCGTCCCCGGGGGCATTGAGGTGGTTAGAGACTGCGGGCAGTTCGAGTCAAAGCAGTTCGAGATCGCAAGCGGACCGATCGGTGATGCATTAGCAAGCCTATCTCAATCGGAGAGCCGATTGACGTGGCGAAAGATTGGTGGCAGCTACTCAGTTACGATCAATTCGGCGGGGGTGTCTGTACTAGCGTCTGTCGAAGTTCCTGCCCTGAAATTAAGGGTCAGAACGCTCGCGGAGGCAAGCGACACGCTCCTTCAGCAGAAAGCCGTCCGGCAACGCATTGCCGACCTAAGACTCTCGGAGGCACCTGACAACCTAGGTTTCTCTTCACTAAATGAGCAAAGAGCGCGTGATATCTCGTTACCTGCGGCCACGTTTAGAGATGACCTAGACGCTGTCGCGGCTGCTTTCGGTGCTGCAATCTGGGAGCTAGACCAAAGGCAGTGCGGTGATAATAGGACCTTCAGACTTTCGTGGATATCAAAGTAGGTTTGGCCCAGCGTTGGACCCACGGGCGGGTGGCGGTGATCTATCAAGACGTTGTACTCATCGGAGCGCGGCTGATGGGCTCGCGCGGGGCAATTATTCTGGTACCCCAACCGTTAACGTGGCCATCATTACCCCCTAGGAGGGCCGGCAATGCTCAACAGAATTCATCGAGCGTATGCGATCACGGCGGTCGTCGCGCTTGCGATCTTCCCATCGCTCGCGCAAGACGCCGCAAAAGAGTCCGTCTTGAAGCGGCACATATCGACTCCCACAGAGTCTGCTTCCATTGACCAGCATGTGCTGACCCTCTTTAATAGTGCTAGCGTTCACGGAGGGATAGCCATCGTCAGCGACCAATGCCGGGAGCCGCTGGAGCAGTTCCCGGAATTCGACGGAGACCTCGAGGAAGCGTTGCAAAGGCTTGCATCGACCGGCCACCACCTTCACTGGCTTCAAGTCGGTGACGGGTTGGTCCTTTACAACACCGCGTCCCCTCCAGCGTTGTTGACGGTAGCAGTTCGGGATTTCCACTTTTCTCGTAAGCAGGCTCTAGCGAGAAGTTCCGCTAGTCTATTCGGTACCCCAGAAGTAAGTGATAAAGCACGCAGCCTTCACCTTGTGGAATATGGCCCCAATCTAGGCTTCGCTCAGCCGTCGCAGGCAGAGACGCCCCAGGACATGGTTACTTTGAGCAACGCAACCGTGGTCGAAGCGCTTAACAGCATCGCAGGAAATCATGGGGTCTGGCTATATAAGGAATCACGATGTGATGTGAATGTAATGTCCCTGAATTGGCCAGTCCGTTGAGCCCATAAGTATGCGAGTCCATATATTGCTTCTCACGCTTTTGGCAGGGACTTGCAATTTGGGCGGTGCTCAGGACGCCCATTTTGACCAGGCCATCCGGAATAAATCAATATCGGCGGATTTGGCGAATTCGGTGGCCCAAGTGGCTTGGCTGTCGCAGATGCCAGTGATCGCCGAGCTAGCTCAGCCTTTGCCCACGATCCAGATTGCCGGGGGAACGCATTCCCTCAGATTCTTATTGGACGACATTGTTCGCCAAGCTCCTGGCTATCAATGGGAAGCGAAGGGCAAGGCTGTTCATTTCTACAACAAGGTACTGAGGGATACAAAGTTCAATTTCCTAAACCTTAGGTTTGCGCGCTTCACGATGCCGAGTAACCTCTCGGAGTTCAAGCTGAGTTTTCCGGAACGTGAATTCGGGCTCTTGCAGGGGTATTCCGGAGGTGGAATCGCGACGATCGCAGTTGGCGACACAGTCCTTGAGAAGGACTTACTTCAGCCAACCACTCTCGAAAACGTAACAGGACGCGAGATATTACTTAAGGCAGCAAACGAAAGGCCCACTTTTTTTAGCGTAATCGTTTTTCCCAACGCTGACCCCACAAAGAAGTAGATGGAGCAGGACATGAACCGAAACTGGTTCTGGCAGGCGTTCAAAGATCAACACTTCGGCTCTCTCTACGTAGAGCCTGCGGCAGGCACCCGGCAATTGAGGTAGCCTATGCTCCGCGTGGAAGCCAACGACGATTGCGGCGACCAGGTTTCTCCAGCGCCACGGCTGCCTATCGACTTCCTCTAGCTATCACAATCCGCCAAGTTAGGCCCACTAGCCGAAACCCGACTTTGGCCTGCCTATCTCACGAGAATCAAACTGCTTCGCAAACGATAACCATCATCATGCCAAACGGGTCGGCCCCCCAGCCGGTCATCTCTAAGTTGTAAACTTATCCGAATGTTGCTCAAACCTGCCGTGGAAGCCGACTACCGGAGATCATTGACCTCGTCAATGTCGCCTTCCGGCGTACCGGTCCTGGCGCCAGTTGGAACGCCGAAGCGGGAGTCATTGAAGGGCAGCGCCTGAATGATTCTCTGCTCCGAGAAGATTTAGCCAACAACCCTGTAGCGCACCTGCTGATTCATCGGGATGAAGCCGATGGCGCACTTCTCGGAACCGTCTGGCTGGATCCTGCCGACGACGGCATCTGGTATCTCGGCCTTCTCAGCGTCAGGCCCGATCTGCAAAACAGGCAGCTAGGCCGCACTCTGCTCGCTGCCGCGGAACAGTTCGCGCAGGAACGCGGTGCTCATCGTATCCGTATGACGGTCATGAATATCCGGGCAACTCTGATCGCGTGGTATGAACGCCGGGGCTATACGCTGACCGGCGAAACGAAACCTTTCCCCTACGACGACCAACGTTTCGGCAAGCCCCTTCGGGATGATCTGCATTTTGTCGTTCTGCAGAAAGACCTGGTTCGTCAACAGTCATAGGGTCAGCGCAATGATCTAGTGCTAGCCCTCTTACTGATACGACAACGTCAGATTATCCAGATAAACCGTGTACGAATCCTGCTTGGCGTTGCCGTCCATCTGGTAGTTGATCGTCAACCCATACCAGCCCGGCGATGTGCCAGCGGGGAAAGTCCAGTTCAGCGTACCGGTCTGCCCGTTGAGCGTGATCGATTGATACACGAGATTGTTGTTCGAATCGCGCTGCACCTGAATCGTCAGATGGTTCCATGAATTGTCATTCGGATAACACGGGATTCCGGTGGGCACCCATTTCTTGTTCTGATTGTCCCAGACGTCCCACTCGTTTCCCGCGGCGAGGCGGCACTGGTGGCCAAAGATGAACCCTAGGTTGTTAAAAAACTGGTTAATGTCGAACTCAAGCGCCTGAGAAAGGCCGAAGTTGCCCCCGTAGAAGTACACGTCGTAGGTGAAGTCGTGGAGCGAGGGAAGCAGAGTTTGATTCGCATCCGGCTGGCCCTGCGACGAGCCGGGGCCGATCAGGTGATTCATAAACAGCGCATCGGAAAACGGCACCGCTCCTCCAACGCTGAATCCGGAAGCGTCTCCGCTCATGGAAGGTGAGCTGATTCCCTGGCCCATCCAGAAGGTGATGTTGTCGCAAGGAGAAGGCGAGCAGTCCACGTACTTGGGTCCCTGTTGCCCGTACGAGGACCACCCGCCGCTCTTCTGCACGCTGGAGAACGATGGCGCTTGGCTTGCCGGCGCGGCAGGGGTGGGGGCGGGCGCATTGGCAACTGCGATCTGAAACGACTGTTCTTTTGATGCTCCCGTGGAATCGGAAACAGTAATCGCGAAGTTGGAAGTTCCGCTGGAGCTTGGCGTACCGGAAATCGTTCCCGAGCTGGGACTCAGCGACAGATTCTGCGGCAACGAGCCGGACGCAAAAGTGAAAGTGTAGGGCGCGGTGCCGCCGGTTACGGCGATGGTGGAGCTGTAGCTCGCCCCGACTGTTCCCGCAGGCAGCGTAGACGAAATATCTATGCTGGAGTTGGAACCGGTGCCTGGGCCGGAACCGGAACCAGATCCCGTGCCGGCAGCCGTGTTGCCTGGCAGCGAACTTCCCGAGCAAGCGCTATAAAGAAGAGTCGAACAAAGGACAGAAAATAGTAGAAAGCATTGCAAGCAAGCCCGATTCGCGTACACTTTGTGCCTCGGTTTGGGGGAGAAGCGAAACATAAACCACCTTTCAATGGAATAAACAGGATTACTCGACCACAGGAATCCCCTAAGCCTTTATTTGAGCTTTGGGACGAACCTCATAGGACACTGCGGCCAGATTAGGTACCGTACTCAGGCACCCGGGTCTTTCAAGACGGGGATGACGCTAGAACCCGCAGAGACATCGGAGCGGAAATCGATGGCTAGGGGTAGAAGTGGCGACAGCTACTGTATGAACAGTATAGACAAAAGATCAGTCAGCGCAAGGGGCTAAGTGGGCGCGGAGAGCTCGCCGCTGTCCCGGCAGAAGGTTACAGAAAGGTTACCAAACCGCCAAAATTTCCACATTGATGCCGCTGCCACGGAAAAGTTGCATTTTCCCATCAATCCGAAGTAATATCCATTACGGGAACTTTACAATCGATTTCCCGGAGTTCCTGACCCTGTACCGCTAACTAACTTCCAGAATCGCAGTTCAACTTGTGGAAATAACATAAGAGGTGGTTCGTCCGCCTCCGTCCCGGTTCGGAGAGTTCGCTATGTCGTGGTACGCATACTGCCTTACCGAGCACCAGACCCTCCCAAATGGCACCCGTTCCCGACGCCCCTTTGTAATCGAAAACGTCCAAGGCGTGAATGGGTCCCCCGTCCTCAGCTATCCCAGCGGTGAGTTCGCTGTGATAGTGAGCGAGTACGACCAGAATGCTGGGCCTCTTGATCACAAAGCCGCCATCGACCATGCTCGCGTGGTAAGCGGCTGCTTTCGCAATTCCACCGTTCTTCCGTTCCGTTTCGGAACGATCTTTGAAAGCGACGACGCACTCCGCCAGGCCGTCCGGGTCAACCGGCGCGCTTTTGGGTTGAGTGTGGCAAAACTCAGGGGCAAATCCGAGATGCACATCAAGCTCACGGTCACCGACGGCTCCCTCCGCGAGGCGATGATCGATGTCATCCTGCCCGACACCGTCGGCGGCGACTACCTTTCAAAGCTCCGCGTCAAAGCCTCTCGTGAGCGCGAACGCCAAACCAAGGCCCGCGCCCTCTCAGTACAGGTCCACAAGCTGTTCAATCCGCTGGAAGAAGAAATAAGCTGCAAGAAAGTCGCTCCGCAAGGCATGCTCATCGACATCGCTCATCTCATTGACTCGAAGTCGGTTGAGAAATACCAGAACCGCTACACCACCGCCGCCAAGCAGCTCAAGAACTGCCAGGTAGCGATCAGCGGACCATGGCCTCCGTACCACTTCCTCCCCGGGAAGCTGCGTACCGTGGCCGGAAACAGCTAGATCACGGATACATTCGTCGGGCCGCTGGCTTCGCTTGTTGCTGGCGGCTCGAAGCGTTTTCTCGGCTGTCCCAGCCGTCGCTGCTGCAAACAATGTGCATCGTTGTGCACTTCTGGGAATCCCAACGACCCGTTTTGGGAAGGGGCGATGGCCACTCCACTAGCCTCTAAGTCATGCTCAATCAATCACTTATAAAGTTGCCGCAGATTACTTCGGTCTTCTCCACCTTTGGCTCGGCAAGTGCTTCTTTCTAAGGTAATAAAGAGGCCGCAACCTCAAAGCAATGACCTTCACTATCGCTTCGTTTGAACATTTCCCGAAGTGCCGTTCCCCGCGGAATGGCTACTTCCATCGCCTTTCCTGACACGCCTACCATCTCGCCTCTTTGAATCGCGGCCCCAGAAATGGGGCCGCTTTTTTGCCGCGAAAGAGATTTATGTAGGACAGCCGCCCCCGGCTGTCCGCGGGCGCAGCCCGCCTCTTGGCCAACCTCTCAATTTCGTTTAGTCCGTCAGACTTAACCCCGCTCCCGGCTCCAGATCTCGCCTAGAAAATCCTCCACACGAAATGCGCCAAGAACATGAACAGCAGCAACATAAACACCCCGCCAACCCATATCAGAAAATTCAACGTCATCTTCGGTGAATTGATTTGTTTCTTGTCCATGACCTGACGCTAGCACATGCCGGTCGCGGCACAATACACGGCTTACAGCAGGGCGGCTCCTTCATCACTTTCCTCAAGCTTCTCCACTCAAGTACACTGCCAGCACCTATGACCCAGCCCGTCCGCATCGTTATCTCGTCGCTTGCTATTGCAATCTTCAACGCCGCCCTTTTCACGCCTCTGCCCACCTCCGCGCAAAACCCGCCGCAGAAGGCGCCCACGCCCCCCGTGTGGATGACTCACCCGCAAGCCTCCGAAGCCGAGCAGCGAAATTTTCCTCAGCTACTTCTTCAGCAGCTTTCCGCGATCAAAGCCGCCGCGTTCAACGACGACTACGCTTATCGCCAGCTCACGCATCTCACGGAAAACATCGGAGCCCGTCCCACGGGCTCGCCCCAAGCCACAGCCGCCGCACAATATGTCGCGGAAGAACTTCGCAAGCTCGGCCTCGAGGTTCGCCTTGAGCCGGTCACCGTGCCTCACTGGGTGCGGGGCGCGGAGACGGCGGCCTTGGTCGAGTATCCCGGCATGGTTCCCGGCGCATCGCAACGAATCGTTCTCACCGCTCTCGGCGGAAGCTCCTCAACTCCCCCCGATGGCATCACCGCCGAGGTCGTCACCGTCGACAATTTCGAACAGCTTACCGCTCTCGGCCGTGACAAAGTTGCTGGCAAAATCGTGCTGTTCAACGAACTCTACGACAAGCAAAAAGCCGCCGCCGGACTCGCCTTCGCCGCTTATGGGGAAGTCGTGCGCTATCGTGCCTCGGGAGCCAAGGCTGCCGCCGATCTCGGCGCCGTTGCCTCGCTCGTACGATCGGTGGGCAGCGCCGATTTCCGCCTTCCCCACACCGGCTTCAGCACTCCCGCTGGCATTCCCGACGCCGCAGTCAGCGCCGAGGATGCCGACCTCATCGTCCACCTCTCGGCCCAGGGTAAATTGCGCATGCACCTCACACTCACCCCGCAAAAGCTCGCCGACGAAACCAGTTACAACGTTATTGCCGATCTCAAAGGCTCCGAGCATCCCGAGCAAATCGTAGTCGTCTCCGGACATCTCGATTCCTGGGATCTCGGCACCGGCGCAATCGACGACGGAGCCGGCGTTGTCGTCGCCATGCAAGCCGCGGAAGTCCTGCAGCGCCTTCACCTGCGCCCGGCTCGCACCCTGCGCGTCATCGCCTGGATGGATGAAGAAACCGGCGGCTCCGGCAGCAGGGCTTACACCGCGGAATATTCCAACGACTTCCCGCACTGCGTCGCCGCCATCGAAAGCGATTCGGGTGCCGCGCATCCTCTCGGCTTTGACTTCAAGGGCACAACCGCCGCCATCGAATCGCTCCACCCCGTGCAAAACGTTCTCCGCAGCATCGGCGCCAGCGTCCTGCAGCCCAGCTCCTATTCTCCCGGCGCCGACATCACCGCGATGTCCGATGCCGGAGTTCCAACCTTCGGCATCCTTCAGGACA
Source organism: uncultured Acidobacteriaceae bacterium (assembly GCA_963771965.1). Taxonomy (GTDB): domain Bacteria; phylum Acidobacteriota; class Terriglobia; order Terriglobales; family Acidobacteriaceae; genus Sulfotelmatobacter. Next base: position 87,877 of record CAVYVM010000008.1, on the reverse strand, counting down.
GCCGAACCTATTTCAACTACCACCACAGCGCCGCCGACACCCTCGACAAAGTAGTTCCCAGCGAGCTCCACGAAAACGCCGCCGCCATGGCCGTAATGGCCTACGCGCTCACCAATATGAAAGATCCGTTGCCGCGATAAGTTCTGGTGTAGGGACAGCCGCCCCCGGCTGTCCCGGAGCGAAGCTCTGCTCTGGCCTAGGGCCGGGATACGCCACCAACCGCCGCTTCATACCAGAACCGCAGTAACTCCGGAGCCCACTTCCCGTAGCAAACAACGCCCTTACGCAAAACATCATCTCTCTCGTCCGATGGAGCGAACTGGATTCGTTCCATCACAATCGGAGAGGTAGAGATGTGCCACACATTTTTTTCATGCTGCTTCTCGTTGCCCTTAGTTCTGTTTTCATTAGCGCGCAACAGGTGGAACCGGTATCGGGAGAATCACTGCTTAATCGTCAGGCTGCGAGCGGCGGGAGCCCTTTGACATGTTCGGAGCACCTCACCATCCGCGTTCCTTCGCCCATCGCGGAGCGGGCAAGAGTCAAAGCCCGTCTTCTGATTCTTTTGCGAGAAAGTCTCAACGACGATGCCAGCGGTATCGTGAATATCGCGCGGGAAAACGAGATAAAGAAGCTTGCAGGTAAGCTAAAGCACGACTGGAGCAACTAGAGGTAGGATCGACCATTAAGACTTACAAGCGCCCGGCGCTGATCTGCGTCTCGCGCTCACTTGGAATCCACAGAGAACGCCAACAAAACATTCCCGGCCATCGCGTTGGTGTAGCCGGCATTCACATAGACCATGCCACTGACAATCGTCGGGCCAGCGCCGTTCAGTGAACCGCCATGTGCCTTAATGCCGTTGGTGGTACGAAAATCTTGAGCGGTATCGAAGTCCCACAGCACGCTCCCGTCTCGCGTATCGTAAGCGCGTAAATGACCGTCGAGGGAACCGGCGAATACCTCCCCGAAGTTAAAGTTGGAGGAGCCATCTGCGCGGCGCTGCATCCTTCTTTCCCCGCGCACGGTGGCGTCGGCGGAGCCGCATACCAAACCCGCTTCCCGGTGCGCAGATCAATCGCGAACAATCCTCCGCCTCCGATCGGATGATCGAAGTTGTAGTCAGAGATAGGAAAATAAGCGTAGCGACTGTCGGCAGCGCCACCCCACTCGATGCCGCCGAGCGGCCCACCTTTTCCGATCCGGCTCTTCCACAGGAGCGCGCCGTGATGTGCGGGATCGAGCGCATACACCACCCCAGATTTCTGCGCCAATAGCAGAACATCCCGGCCATCCCCCAGCGATCTCAACATAGGAGGCGCTCCGAAATCGAAATCGTCTCCGTGTTGTTCTGGACAATTGTCTTTTTTCTCTGCCACGCAGCCGGCATTCCACAGATCGCTCTTGGTAAATTGCCGCGCCCACACCTTCTTCCCCGATTTCATATCGAACGCCATGACTGCGTCTGACGAGTCGGTCGGCGGGTCGGAATAATTGTTGCCCGTCGCAACATAAATAAGGTGGCGCTTCAGGTCGGCGGTGGGCGAAGACCATACAGCCGCGCCCGAGGGTCCCCAGTACTGCACACCTGCGGCGCTTTTGCCCGTGGCCTTTGGTTCTTCCGCGATGGTGTAAGACTGCCAGATCTGTTTCCCCGACGACGTCTCTAGTGCAACAACGCTGCCGCGAAATGTGCAGCATGGGTAACTCGGGTCAGCCGCCGATCCTTCTTCTCCGGAGGAAAACGGTACGTACAGCGTTGCGCCCACTAATAGGGGCGATCCCGTGATGCGTGCCGCCGAATGCGAATCCGGACGAACTCTCCAAACCAAAGAGCCGTCGGCCACTCGCACGGCGTAGACATATCCATTGGTGTCGCCGAAAAATGCCGTGCTTCCTTTCTCGCCGACGGAAATTGCGGTTTTTACCGTGGCCGACGCCTTGAATCTCCACCACGGGCATCCGGTCGCGGAGTCAAGGGCATAGACATTGCCGTCTTCGCTGCCCACGAATAATTTTCCATCGTAAGAGGTCGGCTGACCGAAGGTGGCCGCGGCCCCGGGAAAGCCGAATGCCCATTTGAACTTCAGCCTTGTGACTTGTTCGCGGTTCAATCCGGCGGCTAAAGCGGGTTGAAAGCGGCTGTTCTCCACGTCGCCTCCCCAGCCCGCCCAACCCGGAGGATTCGGTGGCGGATCCAAATCACGGGCGCAAAAACCCGTCATGACTTCTGCTGTAGCAGCATCCGGCGCACCGACGGCATCGGCGATCGCGGATTTTTCCGCCTTGGATAGAAACTTCCCTTCCCACTTCATCCGTCCAGACTCAAGCGCGGCGAGGATCGATGCCTTCGACATCTGGTGCAACGCGTCGAGAGTAGGAGCGCGCATATCCCCGCCGTCCTTGTGACAGCTGGCGCACTTCTTCGCGAACAGCGCCTCGCCGTTCGGCGACGCGGCAGGTTGCTTCCTCGAGCAGCCCTGCAGGCAAAGCCCCGCAGCCAGCCATAGAACCAGAAGCATGAAGCGCGCCCCTGCCGGTGAACCACCTGGGGAAAGCAGCAGGATCTTCCCCGTTCGAAACCGTGATTGAAATTCCTGGCGCATGAGCGTGGGCGATACAGCAGTTTTTGTTGCTGGGCGAATTCCACAGATTTACCCGCGCTCCCTTGGATGACAAGCCGAATGCCAGCGAATGTTTTCTCTTCGTAGAAAAAAGTAAAGAACTGCTCCAGGCACAAATGTTTCGACGGCGATTTCATCGCGAATACACGATGCACTGTATCTACGCCTTTCAAACCTTAGGATGAACGGCTACACTCCGATCTGAAACGTCATGTCGATTAATTAATGGATCCAGACATTAGTAGAAACATTCCATTTCCGAGTGGCATCCCCCCATAATCAGGAGGCCCACTCTACAGCGGAAACTGTATCGAAGTGGATCGGGCGAGACCGTAGAATCCGGCCAGTCCCAAATGAACATTCTTGAGAGGAGAAAATCGTGATTCAACGATTGGGAAAAACAGCAGTAGCGGCAGTAATTATCGCAGCGCTTTCATGGTTCGTTGCGGTGCCGGTGGTACGCGCCGATGACCGTTCACACTGTCAGCATGCCGTCGAAAAGGCCGAGGCCAGACTAGACCACGCCATCGCACACAACGGCGAACACAGCCGTGAGGCCGAAGACCGCCGGCGCGACCTTAACGCTGAACGGCAACGTTGCTGGGAGGCGCATCATCAATGGTGGAACGGCCACGAACATCGCTGGGAGACCGAACAGAACTGGGACCACGATCACGACCACGATAATCACTGAGAACAGCAACAGTTAACGGCGCGATCTGATCGAATTGGCTAGGATCGATCTCATAAATCGGTTTTGGGAAGGGCACGGCTTTAGCCGTGCCGCCCAGAGCCAATAAAGACGCGGGCTTTTAGCCCCCGAGGAAACCGGCTGTTTACTGTTCTGTTCATTAATGAATGGCTTCCAGTTGCAGAGCATCGCACGAACAGGTTGGAGTTTAACTCTGGGCTAGACTTAGTGAGCAGATCAACGTGATGTGTTCTCTGAGTGAACTTGCAAATGCCCCATCCTCTTTTTCCGCAAACTACGACGGGGGAGGGTGGGGTATATTTTTCTGCACATCACTCTCCCGCCGCGACGTCAAGACCTTCTCCCATCAGAAGCCACGATGCTTGAAGGGCCGTCACCTCATCCTCAGTCAAGTACCGTACGTTTAGGTTTACGATCTTTTCGTTTGGAATGTACAGATTGTTGCTTGGGATTTTTCGCCAATAGGAATCGGTGTCCATAATTTTCTGCTGCTCGGCGTCCCTTAGATATCCCTGCCGATCAAAACGGCGCGGATATTCCAGAAAGATGCCCGACAGTTCGCCCTCTTTATTGAGGAAAAAATTGATTACGTGTCCGTTGTAGAGAATGTCTATCGTGGTTAGCACATCCACCCAGACCTCTCTAGCCGGTTCGGGCGGATAGCTGAGCGGGGTAAGCAAGAGGTGCCACTCGCTAACAGCTGGCAACAGGATCTTGGCCGCCGTCCAGGCATACAACCGCCTGCGTACTCCAGTGAGACTTTCCGACCATCGTCCGTAGTTTCTAGTCAGCCACGCACAGATCCAAGCCTCGAATGAGACAAACAAGTAATACCAGAACAGGAAACGAGCCTGTCTTCGGATCACCTGATTCGCCGCCACCCAGTAAACCTGAGTGTGACCTTGATCTTCAAACCCTCTGCCGCTTATCGCCGCACTAATGACAATGCGATAAGCGTCTCGTCTATTAATGGAGGAGCTCTTCCCGGCTCCGAAAGGCCAATTCGCCACACTCCACACCAAACCGAGTGCCAGAAAAAACGGGAGAATTGACGCGATCACCGCGAAGGTAAACTCTTCACCCCGGGTGCGCTGAAACTTGATGTGCGGAACGAACAGTGAGTAGAACGATCTAAACAGGCCACCCGGAACGAGTAGGTAGGAGACCACCCAATAGGAGGCTAAAAGGCCGATCATCGCGCCTCTATTGTTACGCCAAATTTGTTACGCTAGAACTTCTTATCGGCCCGCTATCGCAGCCTCTGTCACTTTTCGTCTCACCACAAAACTTCGGCCAGCCTCATCTCGGACACGAGCTAGTCCTGTTCTAGTTAGCTCATCCTGAATCTGTGGATCCGACTTGATCTTTTCAGCGAGACGCCTAGCCTCGTCGTTTTCTGGGTTACCGACAGTTCTCAATGCGGAAGACAACTTATCGAGGTTCGAAATCATGAAGTATCCCTACAACCATATAGATACACTACCTAGGGGAAAAGTCAACATTCTTTGTCCCGAGTCCCGGATAACCATGCCCATATCCTCATCCTCCGCAGCCGAAGCTTGACGGCCCCGGTTCTTCTTGTTGCCCTCACCCTAGCAGTTTGGCGGCATCCTTGGCGTGGTAGGTAAGGATAATGCTGGCCCCAGCGCGGCGGATGCTCAGCAGCGCTTCCATCATCACGCGGTCGCGCTCGATCCATCCGTTGCGCGCGGCGGCTTCGATCATGGCATATTCGCCCGAGACCTGATATGCCGCCAGCGGTACGTCGAAACGCAGGCGGGCCGCGGCAATCACGTCGAGGTACGGCATGGCCGGTTTGACCATAATCATGTCCGCGCCTTCCTCAATGTCGAGCTCGATCTCGCGCATGGCCTCGCGCAGGTTCCCGCCATCCATCTGATACGAACGCCGGTCGCCGAATTGCGGTGCGGAGTCCGCAGCCTCGCGGAACGGCCCATAAAAACCAGAAGCGAACTTGGCCGCGTAGGAAAGTATCGGAGTGTTCTCAAAGCTGGCTTCATCGAGCGCGCCGCGAATGGCGGCCACGCGGCCGTCCATCATGTCGGAAGGAGCGATGATATCGATGCCAGCACGCGTGAGTGAAACCGCCGTACGGGCCAAAAGTTCGAGCGATGCGTCATTGTCGATTTCAAACTTCGAATCAACCACGTGTGCCACAATCGTTGCTAGTTCGTCGATGACCTTTAATTTTTCCTCTTGGCTCTTCACTGGTGTCACCGCAACTACCCGCGAGGCGTGCACCGCATCTCTCGCCGCCGCTCCCAGGGACTGTGGGGTCGCCGTCGTCTTCACGATGCCGCAATGTCCGTGCAACATGTATTCACAGAGACAAACGTCGCCCATCAGAATCAGGCCAGGGATTTCGCTTTTCATCGCGCGAGCGGCTTGTTGCACAATGCCGTCATCAGCCCACGCTCCGGTGGCGACTTCATCTTTCTTGTCGGGCAGTCCGAACAAAATTACTGATGGGATGCCGAGCGAGTGCGCCGCACGCGCCTCGTTAACCGCCTCATCCACGGAGAGGTTGAACACTCCAGGCATGGAGCCAACCTCTTTGCGCACGCCTTCACCGGGGCAGACAAACATCGGATAGACGAGCGCATCTGGCGTAAGCCGCGTTTCACGCACCAGATCGCGAAGTTCGGAGGTGCGCCTTAGACGCCGAAGTCGGGTAACCGGAAAGGCCATGAGAACCACCTGAGGAGAATTGAGCGCCTTTCAACTCTAAGATTTTAGCAGGGGAATGACCAAGAACGGTTCCGGCCTCGATTCTCAGGCCGCATTAGCCAAAAGAGGCCCAGAAACGTGACGAAAGTAATATGCTACGATCCGAAAGCGATCTGGGAATCGTGGGGTTCATCCATATGATAGACGCGGATGAGTCTGCTCAGACGAAATCGCTGGTTTTTGCTGGCGGGCGCGATCACGCTGGTCTTCGCCGTAGTTTCAATGATGGCGCCGAGCGGTCCTTCGTTGACCGTCTTCTTTGACATCGGCTACCTTGTGCTGGCTCTGGGCACCGGCATAGCCATGCTGGCCACTGCCTTTTCCGCGCAGGGTGCGCACCGGCGTTTCTGGGTTCTGATGGCGGCCGGCATTATGCTGCTGGCTTCGAATCAAGCTTCATGGGTCTACTGCGAAGTTCTGCGCCATACACCCGTACCGGATCCCTGGTTTCCGGACATTTATCTTTTCCTCCATCTAGTACCCATGATTGCAGCGGCGGCGTTGCGTCCGCATCGGGCCGAAGGCAAGCCGAAATTCCGCGTAGGTACGCTGGACTTTTTTCTACTGCTGGTGTGGTGGATATTCCTCTACGCGTTCGTGGTTTTCCCCTCGCAATACGTTTCGGTGAATATGCCGGACTATGACCGCAGCTTCAGCACGCTCTACGTGCTCGAGAGCGGCGTACTCATTCTTGTGCTCGGAATCGCCGCACGCGGGGCGCAAGCGAGATGGAAGACGATGTACCTGAACCTGATGATGGCAAGCGCGTTGTATGCGCTGGCGTCCCAGGGACTAAACCTTGCCGCCGCGAACGGCAATTACAGCACCGGAAGTCTGTACGACGTTCCGTTGCTCGGCGCCGTGAGTTGGATGGCGGCATCCGCACTCACCACCTGGGAGCAACAACCGCGGGCGGCTCCCCCTGAAGTGGATGACAAGTGGGGGGCGATTGCGCCTCGGTTGGCCATGCTTGCCATTCTCTCTCTGCCGCTGCTCGGACTTTGGACCTTCTATTGGGATGAGTCCCCAGCTCCGGCGCGAACCTTCCGCTTGTTCACGATCTTGGTGGCGATGCTCGTCCTGGGTACGTTCGTATTTTTTCGCCAATATCTTCAGGACCGCGCGCTGATCCGTCTGCTCGATGATTCCCGGCGCACCTTCGAAAACGAGCGGCGATTGCAGAGTCATCTGGTTCAGCGCGAGAAGCTGGCATCGTTGGGTCAGTTAGTAGCAGGCACGGCGCATGAGATTCAACATCCAATCTCGGCAATTATTGGAAATTCCGAGAAGCTGTGGTCGAGCCAGCGGCTCACCGGCGAGCAGGAAGCGCTGGTGCGCAAAATTATCAGCCAGTCCCATCGCACCGGCGATCTGGTCGCAAGCCTTCTCAGTTTTGCGCAGCAAAGCTCCGGGGAGAAAGCGATGGTGGATTTGTCTGTGCTTCTGCAGCGTAGTGTGCAGATGCGCGGCCTGCAAAAGCACGATCAGAAGATTCGCATCGACACTTCTATGGAGCCCACACTGCCGCCGGTCTGGGGAGACGGTCACCAGTTGTTTCAGGCCTTCGCCCAGATCGTTGAAAATGCGATCGATGCTCTGGAGGAGGCCGGCGGAGGGACGCTTCTCGTCAGCGCCCAGCGCCAGGGATCAGAAGTGGTGGCGCAGTTCGCCGATAGCGGTCCAGGCATAAAAAATCCAGCCCGCGTATTCGACCCTTTCTACACGACGAAGCCAATCGGCAAAGGTACAGGCCTTGGCCTGAGTGCGGTCTACGGTGTCGTCCAGGATCATCAAGGGCAGATCACATGTCAGAACCGGCCCGAGGGTGGCGCCGTGTTCGAAGTTCGTCTTCCCATGGCGCGCCAGGCCGATTCTCAAGCTCTTGCGGCAACCCACTCGTAAACCGCCCATCCGTAAGCGCGTCTGCATCTGCAATATCTAATCTGCGGCTGCAACATCTATCCGCGCTGTCTGGTCTTGATATTTCCGATCCGCCATTCCTGTAACATAAATTCGATGTCTCAACCGCTCATCCACAACTCTGGCCGCGTGCTGGAGTTCGATGCTCTACGCGAGTTGCTGCGCGGCTACGCCGCTTCGCCCTTGGGTCAGGCGAAGATTACGGTGCTTGCCCCCGCGACCGATTCCGCGTGGATCGAAGAACAACAGGAGCTCACGCAGGAGGTGCGAGAGTTCCGCCGCGTCGGCGGTCGATTCGATTTTTTTGGCCTGCTCGACATCACAGAATTGGTCGCGAAGTCTCGTATCGCCGGAGCCGCGCTCGAGACCGCCGACATACGCGACGTTGTGTTGTTAGTGGATCGCGCCGCCGAGTGGCGCGAGATTGCTCTTCATCCACCCGCAAGCATGCAAACCGAATGGCGCCGTACGCTGGCGCTTTCACAAAGCGTGCCCGACTTCACAGAGTTCCTGCGCTTTTTTCGCAACAAGATTCAGCCGGACGGCACCCTCGAAGACCGCGCATCCCCCGAGCTCTCGCGCATTCGCCGTGAAATCGAAAAGCAAAGACGCGTGATCCAGGAATCGCTGCGCGGATATCTGCGCAAACTTGCGGAAGGCGGCGCGGTCCAGGACGAATTAATCACGATCCGCGGCGAGCGTTTCGTGATCCCGGTAAAGATCGAGCAAAAACGCCGCGTGCAAGGCGTGGTTCACGGAGCGAGTTCCAGCGGCCAAACCGTATTCGTTGAGCCTCTCGAAACCATTGACCAGAACAACGAACTGGTACGCCTGCTCGACGACGAACTCGCCGAGATTCATCGCATTCTCCTCGAAATGACCCGCCGCATCGGCGAACGTGCGGATGAGATTCTTGCGTCAGCCGAAGCGCTCGCCGAACTGGAATTGCAATTCGCCAAAGCGCGCTTCGCCGAAGACTACAACTGCGTTGCGGTGCAGTTGAACACGTCTGCCGAAAGCCAGCAAGCTCCATGTGGGGAAGGTTCACGTGGGGACGGGCGCATTCGCCCGTCCGCGAGCGCAGCTCGCTTGCTCCTGCACAACGCCCGCCATCCCCTACTGGAGCGAAACCTAAAGCTGAAAGGCTCAAGAGTAGTCCCCATCACCATCGAACTCGAAGGCACCCGCCGTCAGCTAGTCATCACCGGCCCCAACACCGGCGGCAAAACCATCACTCTCAAAACCATGGGCCTTCTCGCCCTAATGGCGCAATCCGGAATTCCAGTCCCCGCCGATCGCGCGGAGATGCCGGTATTCGACGCGGTGCTGGCCGATATCGGCGACTATCAATCGATCGAACAGAATCTCTCCACTTTTTCCGCGCACGTCACCAACATCGATTTCATCTCTCGCACCGCAACCGCGCAGTCGCTGGTTCTGCTGGATGAGTTAGGTTCCGCGACCGACCCCGAAGAAGGCGCTGCTCTCGCCGTCGCGATTGCCACACACTTTGGCCGCATCGGTTGCATGACCGTGATTTCGACGCATCACACGTCCTTGAAAGTTTATGGAGCGAATACACCCGGCGTAATCAACGCGTCGGTGGGCTTCAACGAAACCACACTGCAACCAACCTACGAACTGAAAATGGGAGTGCCCGGAGCGTCTGCCGGAATCAACATCGCGCAGCGGCTCGGACTGAATCCCGCGATCATCGACGGCGCCCGAGCGCGCCTCGGCACGCAGGCCCGCGATGTCGGCGAATTTCTCGACCGGCTTCATGCCAACCTGCGCGAAGCGGAAAGGGAGCGGCTGCGTCTGCGGGCGGGCGAACAAGATCTTGAACGCGAAAAGAATCGCCTGGCGGTTGAAGGGAAAAAAGATCAGCAATCGAAGATCCACGAGATGGAAAAGAAGCTCGAAAGTGTGCTGCGCGATTTCGAATATCACGCGCGCGAAGCGGTGAGCGCAATCCAGGACAAAGCTGCGGCCCAGAAGGTTGCCAAGAGCGCCGAGCGCCAGATTGCCCAATTACGCCGGGAATTTCGCGAGCAGTTCGATTCCACCGTGGTAGCGCACGCCAGCGGAGCCGACCGGGACGATCCGCATGCGCAGCCCCAGGTGGTGAAGCAGGTTGCCGAAGGAGACACCGTCAAGCTGAAGTCCACGGGACGTTCCGCGAGAGTTTCACGCAAGCTGGATGAAGATCACTTTGAAGTGTCGATGGGCGTGATGAAGATGAAGATCGCGCGCGATGATATTGCCGAAGTGATAAGTAACTCCTTCAGCTCCGCTCGCTCCGGTGACTCTCCAGTGAAAGCGGCGCGGGCGCGGGGAATTTCCGTGTCGCTGAATAACGAAAACGATGACCAGAACGCGCCCTCTGAAATCAATGTAATCGGCTACAACGTGGACGATGCGACCCGCGAAGTCGAGAAGTTTGTCGACCGCGCCTTTCTCGCCGGCCTGCCGCGCGTGCGCGTGGTCCACGGCAGCGGCATGGGCATCCTTCGCAAAGCGCTGCGCCAAGCCCTCCAGCAGCATCCGCACGTGGAATCGGTAGCCGAGCCTCCGCAGAATGAGGGTGGAGGTGGCGCAACCGTCGTGGAATTAAGGGTCTAACCGCGACCGGTATTGGCACACTTGACAGGCCATAACTGACGGGCAATAATGCTACCTCGCCGCCCACACAGCTCCCAGGGCGGCTCTCGCCCACTTCTTCGCAAACTATCTCGCAAGTGCACCGGGAGGTCCCTATGAATCGTATCCGATTGGCCAAGATTGCGTGCGTCGCCGCTTTGTTCTATGCCATGAATGTGTCTGTCGCGCTGGCGCAGACGTTAACCACGATTGCCAACCTCCGTTCGGTGGACTATCAGGTCGAGGGGCTCATTCAGGCCAACGACGGGAAGCTGTTGGGATTCGACCATGGCGCCCCGAGCAGCGCGATTATCGAGACGGGCCTGAACGGAGGTCTGGCCGAGGTCTACACCTTTTGCTCGCTAGCCAATTGCGCCGACGGTTATTTTCCGGAGGGAATATTCCAGGCTGCCGACGGGACGATCTACGGCACGACTCAAGGTGGCGGCGCCAACTCCAAAGGAGCGCTTTATGAACTCTCCCTGGATGGCAAAGAGACAGTGCTCTACAGCTTTTGTGCGCAGTCGAACTGCGCCGACGGCTGGAGTCCCTATTCGGCCCCGGCCCCGAGTGTGCAAGGCGGCGTGATCGGCACGACTTTCGCGGGTGGCGCGCAAGGCAAGGGCATCCTTTACGAACTGACCCCGGAAGGCAAATTCACCCGTCTCTATTCATTTTGCGCGCAGACGAACTGTACCGATGGTTCAGGCCCGGTTTCCACGCCATTTCAGGCAGCAGACGGAACCATCTACGGGACAACGAACTTAGGCGGGGCGCTTGGTTTCGGAAGCGTGTACTCCTTTACGTCCGAAGGAGGCTTGGTCACGACCTACAGTTTCGCCGCCGGAGCAAGCGGATCTAGCGCGGAGCCGACGCTGATACAGGGTGCGGACGGAAACTTCTACGGTGTTACCTTATTCCTGGGCCAGGCAGGTAACGGCTCTGTTTTTAAGCTTACGCCACAAGGCAAGTTCACGACCCTCTACTCTTTTTGCACCGCCAACATGCGAAACTGCGCGGACGGTTCGGGCCCCATTGGACTGATACAAGGCAGCGACGGCAACCTTTATGGCATGACCAGCTTCGACGGGAGCTTCGGCGGCGGAACGATCTTTGAAATCACTCCGAAGGGGGTTCTCACTACTCTCTATAGTTTTTGCTCCCAGGCGCAATGTATGGACGGCTACGGCCCACAAAGCCTTATGCAAGACACAAACGGAATGTTGTACGGCACGACGGTAGCGCGCGGCGCCCATGACCACGGGACGGTGTTCAGCTTGTCGGTGGGTCTGAAGCCGTTTGTGCAGGCGAATCCGGGCTGGGGGAAGGTTGGAGGCGTAGTTGGAATTTTGGGCAGCAATCTAACCGGGACGACAAGCGTTACGTTTAACGGCACGGCGGCAACGTTCAAGGTCGTCTCCGACGCTTACATCGAGGCGGAAGTTCCAACCGGGGCAACCTCAGGCATCATCCAAGTCGCAACCCCCGGCGGAACGCTCAACAGCAACTTCTCGTTTCAGCTTCTACCCTAGCGGGGTTGGAATTGCGGAGAATGGAGAATATGGAGGCGCCCCGTCCCTGTCATGTTGAGCGGAGCAGTATCGTCGGAAGGACGATACTGCGAAGTCGAAACATCCCTACTCGAAGCTCGGTCCCAAACTGGAGCACGGCAAGCTTCCGTGTGACCGATGTCACAAGCAGGGACGCCCGATCCTGTAATCCTTCGAGCCATGCCCCGCGAACGCCGCTACTACTGCGTCTACATCATGGGAAGCTTGTCCGGCACGCTCTATGTCGGCTTCAGTGGAAACCTACAAAAGCGCGTCTTCGAGCACAAATTCCATCGAAGAGATGGGTTCACCGCGAAATACAGTGTGGAGCGGCTTCTTTATTGCGCCTCATTCGATGATGTTCACAAAGCCATAGCCCGCGAAAAGCAACTCAAAGGCTGGAGCCGCAAGAAGAAAATCGCCCTCATCGAATTAAGAAATCCGCATTGGATAGACCTCGCAAGCGAGTGGTACCCATGGATGGAGCGGCGTGAGGGTAGGGATGCTTCGACTCCGGAGGTCCGTCCTCCAGACGACCCTCCTCCGCTCAGCATGACAGGGGCAAAGATCCGGAATTCATGAGATTCGGAGAGAAGTAGAGGTAAATGCCATGTTGAGCGGAGGGCATCGCCGTCAGGCGATGACTGGAGTCGAAACATCCCTATCGTCGTCACTTCTGTGGTCCTATCAGCAAAGCATTCTCCCAAAGTCCTGCGGCAGGCCCTGCAACAGCATCTGCACGTGGAATCAGTAGCCGAGCCTCCGCAGAATGAGGGCGGGGTGGGGCCTACGGTGGTGGAGTGTGCAAATTTTGTCATGCTGAGCGGAGAACAATCGTCCGAAGGACGATTGTTCGCAGTCGAAGCATCTCTATACCCTCACGATTCCTCGCTAGTGGCGAAGCTACTGCGCCTGCATCATCGGCAGCCTGTCGGGTCCTCTGTGCATCGGTTTTACCGGCAGTCTGCACAAACATGTGTTCTGGTGCTAGGTTTACCCGATGGAGAGTTTCGCCGTCGGGCGATGCAGGGCCTTGCCGCCGCTAGGGATGCTTCGACTCCGGAGAATCATCCTACGGACGATCCTCCTCCACTCAGCATGACAGAGGGGAAGGTCAGTGAATAACGGCAGCTTTTCCTAGGGCATCAACGGGATACGCTGTAAATCCACAGCTTCTCCACAGCAATCCCCCTCCGGTATATTCCCATCAGCGCCACTCTGGCTCACAATTCCAAAGGGAAGTAGTGTCGGCCGCCGGAACCCACCATCCATCCATGCCCACGGACGATTTCAAAGAGACGGTGAAGCAGCAGGCGGATATCGTCCGCATCATCGGCGACTACATCAAGCTGAAGAAGGCTGGGGCGTCGAACTATTCCGGGCTTTGTCCGTTTCACGGGGAGAAGACGCCGTCGTTTTCGGTGCATGCCACGCGGCAGTTTTATCACTGCTTTGGCTGCGGCGTTTCGGGAGACGTGTTCAGCTTCGTGCAGAAGATCGAGAACATCACATTCCCGGAATCTGTCCGTCTGGTGGCGCAGAAGCTGGGGATTCCGCTGCCCAAGGTTACGTACTCCAGTCCGGAAGAGGCCAGAGCGGGCAAGCTGCGCGCGCAGTTGTTCGACATTCAAGAGCGCGCCGCCGCATTTTTTCAGGAATACCTGAAGCGCCCCGAAGGCGCGAGAGCCCGCGAGTATTTGCTCGGGCGCGGCTTGGATGAAGAAACGATCGCCCGCTTTCGCATCGGCTACGCCCCGGATTCCGGTTTCCTGCTGCGCGACCGCCTCGCGAGCGAGTTCAGCGAAGAAGTGCAGCGAGAGAGCGGGCTGTTTTCGTGGAAACAGGAAGACTCCACCAAGCTCCCTCGCTCTGCTCGGGATGACAGTGAATCTGGAGAGCCAGAAGCTAGCAGCCAGAAGCCAGAAGCTCGTCAGGCGATGTATTCCAAATTCCGCAACCGCGTCATGTTTCCCATCGCCAACGACGCGGGAAAGATCATCGCCTTCACCGGACGAACCCTTGCCACCGACGAAAAATCCGGACCAAAGTATTTGAATTCGCCCGAGACCGGAATCTATTCCAAGGGGCGCGTGCTGTTCAATCTCGACCACGCGAAAGAAGCGATTCGCAAGCTGGATTACGCGATCCTGGTCGAGGGACAGATGGATTGCATTTCCGTCTACGCCGCCGGATTTCACAATGTGATCGCCAGCTCGGGCACGGCTTTCACCGAAATCCAAGCGAAGCTGATGGGCCGCTTCAGCAAGAATGCCGTCGTCAACTTCGATCCAGATACCGCCGGAGCCAAGGCGACCGAACGCACCTTAGGGTTGCTGGTGGAAGAAGAATTCAACATCAAAGTGCTCACGCTCGAGCAGGGATTTGATCCCGATCTCTATATCCGCCGCAAAGGGAAAGAAGCTTACGGCGAAGCACTGCGAAGCTCCCAAAAATATTTTGACTACCTCATCGACCGTGCGCGCGCGCATTTTCAAGTCCGCAGCCCCGAAGGCAAAGTGAAAGCTGTGAACTATCTGCTGCCGCACATTCAGCGCGTTCCCAATCGCATCGCCCGCGACGAGCTAAGCCAGGAGATCGCGCAGAAGCTGGGCATCGATTCTGCAGTATTGCGGCAGGAGTTACGGCACGTTGCCGCGCAGCGTTCGGCCGCAACGGTGAAGGCTCCAGCGGAGGCGCAGATCACCCCTGCCGAGCGCATTCTCGTCCGCGCCCTGGCTTCGGCTCGCCAGATGCAACCCGGGGCCGAGCATATTTCCGCTCGCGATGGCGCAGAGGAAGAATTTGACCCCGCTCGCCAGGCTGAGTACGCGCTTCACGGCGAAGGACTGCATCGCGGCCTGGCGACCGAGTCGCTGGTCGAAGCTCTGCTCAATGCTGGGGCCGAAGTTGCCGATGTGATGGAAGTGCCCTGCTCAGACGCCGAGCGCCGGATGCTGGCCTCCATCCTGTTGAAAGAAGACGAAGAACTTACGGCGGAGCGGCTGGAAGGAGCCGTGCGCGCGCTTCGCCGCATTCACTTGCGGCGCAAGCTGGAACAAACTCAGCGTGAGCTGAAAAAGCCTGGACTCAGCGACGACCGCGTCCGGATGAAAGAGTTGCTGATGGAAAAGGAGCGGCTAAGCCGGGCGCTAAGAGACCCAAGCTTGGCGGAAGATAGCTTAAGAAATGGCCTCGGAAACCAGAAAAGTGCATGAAACAAAAAGGCATCTCGGACCATCTAAGTATTTAGCAGAGTTAGAGATAGCGGCGGACGAAGGGAAGATCAGCGCGGCAACTGATAGACGAGTCAGCACTTATGTGCTAAACTCTGAAAGTTTGTGCTAGGTGCACAACTCCGCGCCAACCCAGATTCCCACCAGTAAAGACATTACCATACGCTCCCTCGCGGGCGAATTGATGAATTTGAGGACACCTCATTTTGGCTCTTGAAGACAAGTACGATGACATTAAAAAGCTGGTCGATGCCGGTAAAGAAAAGGGATATCTCACGTATGACCAGGTAAACGATTTGATACCGCATGACGTGCACAGTCCCGAAGACCTCGACGACCTACTGACGACGATCGGTACGCAAGGCATCGATGTGCTGGAAGGCCCCAAGTCACCTTCCGCGGCACTCGACAAAAGTGACGACATCGAAGAAGGCGAGGACGTTGAACTCGACCTCACTCCTGGTGCGCTGGAAAAAACCAATGACCCCGTCCGCATGTATCTGCGCGAGATGGGAACCGTTCCGCTGCTCACCCGCGAAGGCGAAGTAGAAATCGCCAAGCGCATCGAGTGCGGCCAGTTGCGCGTGCTCAAGGCTCTTTCGCGATCGCCGATTGTGATCCACGAACTGCTCGCCATGGGCGAAGACCTCAAGAAAGGTGTGCGCTCCATCAAGGAGGTTGTCACCTTCGACGAGGAAGAGATCACCGACGAGATTCTGCAAAACCGGCTAAACGAATTCACCGGCAAAATCGATGCCATGGCGAAGCTCTACAAAAAAGTTGCCGTGGTGCAGGAAAAGTACGCGGAGGTCTCGCAGAAAAAACGTCCCAAGGATCATCGCCGCGCCCGCCGCAACCTGGCCCGCGCCATCGTGCGGGTTTCGCGCGCGGTGCGCAAGCTCGGATTCACCAACGCCGAGCGCAAGCGCCTGATCGACCGGGTCAACAAAACCGTCGACAGCATGCGTTCGCTCGACCGCCAGGCCGGCAACCTGGAACGCAAGGCTGACGCCACGCGCAGCGAAGATCAGAAAAAAGAATACCGCCGCCAGGCACGTGCGGTTCGCAGCGAAATCGAAAAGCTCGAGGTCGAAGCCGGACTGTTGTTCCAGGAGATCAAGCGCACGCAGCGCGAAATCATCCAGGGCGACATGGACGCGGAGCAGGCCAAGCGCGAGCTGATCGAGGCCAACCTGCGCCTCGTGGTTTCGATCGCGAAAAAGTACACCAACCGCGGCCTGCAGTTCCTCGACTTGATTCAGGAAGGCAACATCGGACTGATGAAAGCCGTGGACAAATTCGAATACCGCCGCGGCTACAAGTTTTCGACGTATGCCACGTGGTGGATTCGGCAGGCGATTACTCGTGCAATTGCTGATCAGGCGCGTACGATTCGCATCCCGGTGCACATGATCGAAACCATCAACAAGCTGATCCGCACCTCGCGGCAGCTGGTTCAGGAACTAGGGCGCGAACCTACCAGCGAAGAAATCGCTAAGAGAATGGACATTCCTGTCGCGAAAGTGCGGAAAGTCCTGAAGATCGCGCAGGAGCCCATCTCCCTCGAAACGCCGATCGGCGAAGAGGAAGATTCGCATCTCGGCGACTTCATCGAAGACCGCGCCGTAGTCTCGCCCGCCGAGGCCGTGATCAACGTGAACCTCAAGGACCAGACTGGACAGGTCCTGCGCACGCTGACGCCGCGCGAAGAGAAAGTAATCAAGATGCGCTTCGGCCTCGAAGACGGCAGCGAGCACACTCTGGAAGAAGTCGGCCAATCGTTCGCCGTAACCCGCGAACGCATCCGCCAGATCGAAGCCAAAGCGCTGCGCAAGCTGCGGCATCCGTCGAGATCGCGCAAGCTGCGCGCGTTTATGGATGGAGTGAGGGACTAGCAGTTCACGCACTAGCGGCTCACGGGCTAGCAATGCTCATATAGGAACGGCCGCCTCGGTCGTCTGTTTGGTTTCCGTAGCCGCGAAGCGGCGAAAGAATGCAGCCCAGGGCGCAAGCCCTGGGTTTCGTTTTACAGTAGAGAATCAAGCCCTGAAAGGGCGGAAGACAATCAATCCCAAATATAACGCTCGTCATACGCGACCTTGTTTTTCTTGAGAAACGCCACAAATTCTTCCTGGAAGGAACGCTCTTTGTGGTGTTCCTCCTGCGTCGCAATGTACCTGGTGACCGCCGGAACGTTCGATTCGCTAACACTGAACACTCCATATCCGGCCTGCCACGCGAATTCCTTGTGCCCTTTCTTCCGAATCCATCCTGACGAATTCGTCTTAACAATCCGTGCGATTTCGGCAATCGAGTGCGCGGGACGAATACGGACCAGCATGTGAACATGATCGCAGGTGCCGTTGATGATGAGAGCGGTGCCGCGCAGCTCGCGAACAATGCCGCCCAGATATGCGAAAAGCTCGGATCGAATGTCCGGGGCGATCAGAGGCTTGCGTTGTTTGGTGCTGAAGATCAAATGCACCACGACGTTGCCGAGAGTCTGCGCCACGTTTCTTCCGCCCTTTCAGGGCTTGCCGCTGTCGTCACCACACTACCCAGGGCTTGCGCCCTGGGCTGCAATCTAGCGCCGCTGCGCGGCTAATCGAGAGTGGTACCGATCATTGCGGGAAGGATGTGACGGATATCACAACGCACAGATAGCAATTTCTGTATTCCCAAAATGGAGAATAAAACGCCCAGCAGACCCCAAGCCCCGCAGGGGCGGCATACGACAGCCCAGAGAGCCTGCCCTGAGCTTGCCGAAGGGGCGCAAGCCCTGGGTAAGTTCCCCCGAAAATGGAACCGAGTCCCGTAGGGACGAAAGAAACTCCAAACAGTTTCCTTCCCGAATCGGCATCTTGTCTCGCAAATATTCCATCTTTGGCCGCGAGATACATCAAGGGCCAAATACAATCGATTACGCAACAGGGTCGTTTGGAGGATGGTGCCAGTGGGTACTAGATGAACGCCTGGTCATCGCGTTCGAGTGGCTTCAGCAACTAAGGGTTCCTTCACCCTCTGATGTCACTCGAACCCCTTCACACGCTTGTCATTCCGAATCGGGCCGAAGGCCCGGTGAGGAACCTGCTTTTCGCGCCATAGGGCAATTGCTGTCGACATGGTCGTCTCGGCTGGTACGATTGGAAACGACAGGCGTTGTCCAGCATTACCGCAAGCCCCGAGCGAATCTCGGGGCTTTTGCTTTTTGGCCTTCGGTGGTTGGCACCAGGGTAAAAGCCCGCAAGGAGGGGGCACCCGGCTTCTGTCAGTTGAACGTTTTTCCTCCGAGTAAGCCAATTATCGCCCCGCAACCCAGAGTGAAGACAGATAGCACTTTCTCGTTGAGACTACGAATCGCATCGGATTGAGGCTGCTGTGCGAGATAGATCGCAACGCCGAGACAAAGCAGCGTGATGCCTAAAACTGCAGTAAAGACCATCGTGAAGGTTGGGCGCTGAGACCCGGAGTGCGGATTGTCGGACATCGTCATCTACCGCTTATGGTTCAGAGGCGGTCGCTTTCGGCCAATTTAGCTACGGCCCCAATTAACCCGCAGCTGGCAGCGCGCGGCCCTTCATGTCCTTCATCGCTTCCATCAGCCTGACCGTCTCGTTTACGTCGAGTGTGTCGCCCGTGTAGCGCAGCTCCAGGAGACCCTGCAGGTTCGATGGCAATCTCACTCCGTCCCTTACGACTAGGATGAAGCGATCGCCGTAGAGTGCCATCGCCGCGCCGATTTCGATCAGCACGTTCGGGTTGATGACGACCTGCTCGTTACCCTCTTTGTCGATCAAGCGTTTCTCGTCTTCAACGTGGATAATCGCCGCGCCGCAAGATCGCATCCCAGCCATGATCTTCGTCGGTATTGGCTGCGAGACCGTCTGGTTCTCGATCTCGGTCACGGGCACCAATTCACCAAAGGCAAGCAACTTCTTGACAGGGTCGATCAGGGCATGATTCTTGCCGTGAGTGATGAAAACGCGGCGCAGCCGCGCGTCTTCGGAAGGCATCGATACCGTCCTCGCCAGCGCAGAAGGCGTCGGTGTTGGCATAAGGATAGGCCGTTCGGTTGCGTCCTGATCGTCGTCCCCCGCCCGTTCCCCGTTTGTCAGAACCGCCGCTGGCTTGGCTTCAAATAGGGTCTTAACCACGCTCAGGTCGGCATACGTTCGGTCTTTGATCTGCTGCAGAAAACCAAGTTCACCCGCTCCCTCGACTATCAAGGTAAGGACTTCGCCGGTTCGATCGGTTGGGACGCCGAGGTCGATCAACACGTTTCGTGCGATGTCGTCTCTCGGAATCGGCGCCCTATCGTATTTCTGCAGAAACTCTCGGATCACTCGTGGTTTTAGAAACGCTTCGCGTTTCGCTGCGATATCGTCGCCCTCAGTGGTCGGCCGCACTATTCGCATCGCGAGTGGGGTGATCGAGATGGTTTCGGCATTGTAGCCACCAGCGGTCAACCCATAGGCGATCGCAGCGCCTGTGAGCATCCTGAAACTACTGGAAGACGGCTGCACGTCCAGCGCGACAGCAACCTGTAGCGGTGACGTAGGCTTGTATCCGTAGTTATCAGCGATTGCTCGCGGAATACGTAATGCCCTATCGAGCGAACCAGCGGGAACGTCAGCTTGACTGACGTAACTGCGCTGGACCATTTTCGCAGCGAACTTTTCGCCTTTCGCCATTCCTTGACCTCCATGAAGATTCTAGCTGAAATCGATCCTGAATTCGACAGATATTCTACTATCCACAGAGTATATAAGTAAATAAGTAAATAACAGCATATATTGCCAATCAGACAAATGTTTGGATTATACAGTCGAGACACAGTTAGAGCATCATTTTAGTGCAAGATTTTGTCAGCTTGGCGCCGATGCCGTGCATGGGCGGAATTCTCTACGCTTTCGCGCCTGGCAGCCTGCGCGATCTGCGCGTCACCGGATGGCGAGTTCGCCGCGCCACCACAAATCGTACTGCGACTGCATGTTCATCCACAGCTCCGGAGTTGTGCCCAAGGCTGTAGTCCGGCGGATTGCCATTGGGGCAGAGATTCCGGCCTTGCCGTTGAGCACGCGCGAGAGAGTCACGCGCGTAATTCGCAGATGGGCTGCTGCGGTGGTCACAGCAAGGTCTCCCAGATATTCGCGGAGAACTAAGCCCGGATATGGTGGACTATGCGTGCGCATGAAAGGCTCCATATTCCTTGAGCAAGTCGTGCTGTTAGCTCCGTACAAGCGTAGCGAGACGTGCAGCTAGTACGGAAGAAGTGCGACTGTTGGGGCTAAAACCCTAAGGATTATTGGCGGTTCCACCGAATTAGCGAATGTTTGGATTGTGCAGTCGGTACATAGTTGGGGAGCATTTCTTGCAAGATATCTGTCGGCTAGGCGCCGATGCCGTGCATGGGCGGAATTCTCTACGCTTTCGCGCCTGGCAGCCTGCGCGATCTGCGCGTCACCGGATGGCGAGTTCGCCGCGCCCGCCACAAATCGTACTGCGACTGCATATTTATCCACAGCTCCGGAGTTGTGCCCAAGGCTGCAGTCCGGCGGATTGCCATTGGGGCAGAGATTCCGGCCTTGCCGTTGAGCACGCGCGAGAGAGTCACGCGCGTAATTCGCAGATGGGCTGCTGCGGTGGTCACAGCAAGGTCTCCCAGATGTTCACGGAGAACCAAACCTGGATGTGGTGGATTGTGCATGCGCAATGGACGGCTCCTTGCAGGCTCACCGCATCTCATCTTCCGGCTCAGGCACAGCCTTTGGCGCCGTGCGCAGAAACTTCATCAAACCAGTGCCCGTTGCCTTTCCCGCCCGCTTCTTGAAGAAATCAGCGGCGGCTTCTTCTGCATGGGCAAATCTGCGCACAGCCGGTTGTCGTCCCTGCCGCGCCCGCCACAGGTCATACTGCGACTGCATATTCATCCACAGCTCTGGCGTGGTGCCCAGAGCCGCCGCCAGCCGGATGGCCATGGCAGCGGAGATTCCGGCCTTGCCGTTGAGCACGCGCGACAGCGTCACGCGTGTAATCCGCAGATGGGCCGCGGCCTTGGTCACGGCAAGGTCTCCGAGATACTCGCGGAGAACCAAACCCGGATGTGGTGGATTGTGCATCTCCCTTGCTCCTGTAGAGGTCTTGCGACCCTTAATTAAATGACTTCAAAGGCTAGTGATAATCCTGATAGTCGACAAGAATTGCATCCTCGCCTTCGAATTGAAATGTCAGACGCCAGTTCCCGCTGACACTGATTGCCCAGTGATCCTTGAGTTCTCCGGCCAGCCGATGCAGCTTCCATCCCGGAGCGTTCAAATCCTGCGGCTGTTTGGCGTTGTCTAGCGCGAACAGTTGCAATCGCAGCTTGCTGGCATGTTTCGCCTGAATTCCCGCTTTCGATCCAGTACGGAAAAACCTCTCCACGCCCCGATTCCGGAAGCTCCTGATCACTTCGTATAGTGTAACGATACATGATACGGACAGTCAATCGGGAATATCGAAGTGGAAAGTGCTGCCCTACTGAGTTCCTGTTCTGGGAACCGTCCACTGAATTTTCTTGCCCTCGACTTTTTATTCCTGTCGAATAGAAACATAAGGCGGCATTCGCGACTTTTCCTCCGAATGCCGCCTCTTCCGTTCTGAGGTAGCCATGAACAAACGCAATAACCGGAGACACCACAACAATCCGGCCCCAAAGATTACCGACAAGAAACTCCGCGGCGAATGGGCCGAACTATGCTTCATGGTCCGCGCTGCCGAGCAAGGTTTGCAGTTGAGCAAGCCTTGGGGAGAGATGAGAAGCTACGACTTCATCGTAGGCCGCCCCCGCCACTTCGTCTCCGTGCAGGTCAAATCGACGATCGCAGCATTAGGCACCGGCTACGTTTGCACCGTGCGTGGCGGACACAAGCCGTATCCGCCCGGGTCCTTCGACTTTCTCGCCGCCTATGTCGTTCACGACAACGCTTGGTACATCATCCCGGAGGAAGAAATTTGGGAGAAGGACTGCGTTACGCTCTACCCCAAATCATCGAAGGCCAAGTATGAGAAATATCGCGAGGCGTGGCACCTGCTGGGAGAGTGTCGCGAGGATGAGAATAAGGGGATCGATATTCAGGCGTGCGTGGAGGAAGTTCTGCCGGCGTGAAGATGTGGGAGCCGTAAGCGCCGCAAGACGGACGCGATAGAGCCTGCTGAATGAAGGATTCGGAGGTTGAAAAAGTGGGGCCGTCCACTTTGTCGCTTAGCAATTTGTCACTTAGTCCTTCTTGTGTCTTATCTTTAGTTGTGTCTATTGGTGGAGCGGCCCCGCTTAGTTCGCTAACTGCTTAGTGGAATGTATTCGACCGCGCCGGTATCGCCGTCGAGGACCATTTCTTCCGGGACCCAGTAAATTTCTTCGTTGCCGTCATCATCGACATAGGAATAACCAATGTAGACGGTGCCCATGTCGGTGTCTTGAGGTAAGGCGAACGCGGCGTAGGTGAGGTGCGGAGCGGTGGCCTGCACCATTTTCTTGTGGGTCTTGTATTTCTTGACGGGAATCTGTCCCTTGGTGTCGTGGACGACGTGGAAAGCTGAAATCTTTCCGCCCTTGCTCTCGACTGATGCGGTATAGTGCCCCTTCTTTTCGACGTCGTGGTGGCCGTCAGTTTTGATCTTTGCAGCGATCAGGCGTTTGCCATCATGATGGTTTTGCTTTTTAGCCGCGACAGCAAAGGCAAGGTTGCCAATCGCTAACAGGCTAAGCGCAATAATGCTGGCTTTGAGAACACGGTGCGTGTTCATATCGATCTCCATTTGATCAGGATTAAACCCAAGCCCAACATGGATGCTCGTGAGTCTGGTTACGGTTGGCCGGAAAAGTAAGACGTTCCTTCGCCGACTTCATGTTGAGAGCGAATGCGCGGTAGTCGTTGCCGAGGCGAATAGCAATGCGTAAGCTCGACGGATTAAGTGAAGTTAAGAGTTACAGAGGGATCGCGTGATATCTCGGCGCGATTTCTCCCCGGTTTTCCTCAGGACTCCACAGGAGAGTCTCAACGTCCACAGCTTCTGCACAAGGGCGAAATAGTTTTCAGTTGCGGCGCGCGGCGGTCTGCCTGAGAGTGGTTTCAGCGCATACGTGAGAAGCTTTCGGACTCGCTGAATGACGATGCGGCGACGCCGGTGGCAGCTGGCGATTCTCGAGGGTGAATCGCCGGGGGAAAATCGGAAACGCGCGCGAGTGCGTGAATGGTTGCCCGGGCATTGCGGCCTCCTCAACTTCTTGCTCTTTGAGCGGGATGGGCCGCTGGCCAACGCCGGGTTGCGGAGAAGTGGTTCTTCGGAATCGCGAATCCGCGGCCAGTACTGGTAAATGTGGCACTCCTCACTTCCGTGAGTGAGCGCTTTCGGCCCAGTACAGTCATCCTGACGCCTCTAGGCGGCAGGCAAAGCAGAACCGGAGTTTCCACGAAACGATGCGGTCCCGGTGGCTGGCTGGGGCCGCATTTGTTTTTTATACTTGAGTTTTTGCCGGATACCATCGCGCCAAATGCGACATCCGCGTGAGTGGGGACTCACAAACCCGCTTAGCCTTTATTCCTATCCTTCGTTAATCCCAAAGCTCGATTCTTCTGCTTGTTGCCTTAGTCTCTATGCTCTCCCACGCAGGGCTGATCGTCTGGAGAGATGGCGGGTTTTCGCGAGGTTTCCACAGTATATTGCCGGACTTCACAGCTTGTTCACAACTCATTTGGCGGTTCGCTTTATTTTCGCTTATCATGACGGCAGCAATGGGCCAGAGTATTGATCGCATGGCAACCACCGACTACAGCATCAGCACACTTCCCGCCAATGTAGAAGCGGAGCGCTCGATTCTGGGCGCGATCCTGCTCGACAATTTTGCTTACAACCAGGCTGCGGAGCATTTGCGCATCGAAGATTTTTCGCTGGATTCGCACCGGCGGATTTATGGGCGCATGGTTGACCTGGCGGAATCGTCGCGGCCGATCGACATGATCACCCTGATCGAGGAGCTTGATCGCCACAAAGATCTGCAACCGATCGGCGATGTGGGCTATGTGTCGAGTTTGCTGGATGGCGTGCCGGACCGGCCGAGCATTGAGCACTACGTCAAGATTGTGCGCGACAAGGCGCTGCTGCGTGGGCTGATTCATGCGGCGAATACGGCGATTGCGCGCGCGGCCGATCAATCCGATGCCGCCGAAGAAGTGCTGAGCGATGCCGAGGCTGCGATCTTTCAGTTGTCGGAGAAGCGCATTGGGCGCGGCTTCATGGGCGTGCAGGAGATTGTCCGCGAGTCGTTTGGATCGATCGATGCACTGCTGCAACGTGGCCAGCGCATCACCGGACTAGCCACGCATTACGAAAATCTCGACGAGATGACCAGTGGATTGCAGCGCTCCGACCTGGTGATCATCGCAGCGCGGCCTTCGATGGGCAAGACCGCATTCGCCATGAACATCGCGGAGAACGCGTCGATCAAGGATGGGAGTGTGGTGGGAGTGTTCTCTCTGGAAATGTCGCGCGAGGCGCTGCTGTTGCGCCTGCTATCCTCGACGGCGGAAGTCGACGCACACAAGATGCGGACGGGCACATTCTTTCAAGATGATTCACGCAAGCTCTCTCGGGCATTAGAGCAGTTGGCGCATGCTCCCATTTTCATCGATGACACGCCAGGCATTTCATTGAGCGAGATGCGAGCCAAAGCGCGGCGCTTGAAGCAATCGCAGGGTAAGCTCGATCTGGTCATCGTGGACTATCTTCAACTTATGTCCGGTGGCAGCAAGCGCTACGAAAACCGCACGCAGGAAGTGTCGGCGATTTCGCGCGGGCTGAAGGCGCTGGCCAAAGAAATGAACGTGCCCGTGATCGCGCTCTCACAGCTAAGCCGTGCGCCGGAGAGCCGTGGAGGCGATCATCGTCCACAACTCTCCGATCTGCGCGAATCTGGATCAATCGAGCAGGACGCCGATCTGGTGATGTTCATCTTTCGCGAAGAAGTTTATAAGCAGGACGATCCTGACCTGCAGGGCAAGGCTGAAATCATCATCTCCAAGCAGCGCAATGGACCGACAGGGAAACTCATGCTGGCCTTCCGGAAAAACTGCACTAGATTTGAGACGATGGTCGAGGGCGGGCTGGCGCCTGAGGACTAAGTCCGCAGGTACAGCAATTCCTGTACTTTTGGACGGTAAGTACCTTATGCGATTAGGTTTGGCGATTCGCAATCTCCTGTGGAAAAGCTTGTGGAATGGATGGCCAGCCGAAAAAGATAGCCGCAGAAGGGTGTGATGCAGGTCACTGCAGCATGATTTTCCGGCCCCCTAAGGCTCTGAGTAGTAACCAGTTAGGCAATTCATTCGGCATTAACATTGGGCGGCTGTGGAAATGGTTGCGAGTTCCGGTTTTCGAGGTTTTGCACATTTCCCGTTTCTGACCTTCTGATTACGCTGCTGGACTGATCACCACACCTAGACCGGTGTCAGGTCATAGGTCGCAGGTCTCAGGAAGCCCAAGACCTAGAACCTAGGACCTATAAACCTAGGCCGATTTCGGATTTCGAGATTTGCACATTTCCGTTTGAAAAGCCTCAAGTGGAGCGGCGGACGCCCTCGTCCGCCGTGGCAGTGGCAATGCTCTCAACATAGAATTCGTGGCGCTGGCTCCCCGGGACGAGGGCGTCCGGGACTCCATTAGCTTGGCTTAAACGGACTTTTTTCTGGTGCCTGCCAAGTCCACTTATATTCCCGCCAGTCGCTCACCAGCCCGCGACGCACGGGATTCTCCAGAACGTAGGAAACCTTCGCATCCAGACTCTCCGATGATCGAACAACGCGATCAAATGATTCTTCCTGCCACACAGTACGGCGGCTGTGAACTCTGTGGTTGATCGCATGAGACGACGCCCCCTTGATGGCTTTCATGATTTCCACCAGTGAGGTGATCGTGCAGTGCGATTCATCGATCGATTCATTGATTAGGGGCGTGAGAATCACATGAACGTGATCCGGCATGACAACGGCAACACGCAACCGATAGCGACGCTCGTGGTCATGAACACAACAGCCTAAGACAATGTCGCGTGCCCAGTTAGGAAGAATTTCACGCAGCTTCGTGCAGAACGTAATGAAGTGCGGAGTACAGTCGCGCTGCATGTGCGGCAGGTTTCGACGATAGAACTGCATGCGGAGATTGTGTCACTCAGGCGAGAAAAGAGATTTTACAAAAATCGTGTGAAGAACAACCCACTTCCCAAAACGAACCATGGAGCGGCGGACGCCCTCGTCTGCCGTGGCGGTGGCAATGCTCTCGAGGGGAGAATCCGTGCCGCTGCCTCCCCGGACGAGGGCGTCCGGGGCTCCATGATCACTGAGTCGGAGCAAATGGCTCTGGAGCAGCTTTCGCGCTTATGCGGGCCGAAAGGTGTGGTCAATGAGGGCATCACGGACTCGAACGGGCGAGATTACGCAGAGTGCCTAACAATATTGGCAGAAACAAGCCTCAAGGTTAGGTGTCTGGCGCAGTGGGCCACGTGGCGAGGCGCTACAACCCCGTCAGATTCAGTCGCTGCCCTCACCAACCTTGAGGACCGCTAGAAAGGCCTCTTGCGGGATATCGACGCGACCGATCCGCTTCATTCGTTTTTTGCCTTCCTTCTGTTTCTCGAGGAGCTTGCGTTTGCGCGAAATATCGCCGCCGTAGCACTTTGCAATTACGTTTTTGCGAATGGCATGAACCGTTTCGCGGGCAATAATTTTTGCGCCGATGGAGGCCTGAATCGCAACTTCGAACATCTGGCGGGGAATGAGTTCGCGCATTTTTGAGACCAGGAGTTTGCCGCGCTCGTAGGCGAAATCGCGATGCACGATGATGGAAAGCGCGTCGACCGGTTCGCCGGCCACTAGAATATCGAGCTTCACCATGGGCGACTCCCAGTAGTCGGCGAGATGGTAATCGAGGGAAGCGTAGCCGCGGGAGACCGACTTGAGGCGGTCATAAAAATCGAGGACGATTTCATTCAGCGGTAACTCATAGTGCAACATGACGCGCGAAGAGCTGACGTATTCGAAGGTCTTCTGCTTGCCGCGTTTTTCCTCGACCAGTTTGAGAATGCCACCGACATATTCTTCGTTGGTGAGAATGGTTGCGAGAATCACCGGCTCTTCGATTCTGTCGATTTCGCTGGGATCGGGCCAGCGCGAGGGGTTGTCGACTTCGATCATCGCGCCGTCGGTTTTGTAGATCTTGTAGCGCACGCCGGGCGCGGTGGTGATGAGTTCGAGGGCGAACTCGCGCTCCAGGCGCTCCTGAATGATTTCCATGTGAAGCAAGCCGAGAAAGCCGCAGCGGAAGCCGAAGCCCAGCGCCACGGAGCTTTCCGGCTCGAAGAAAAATGAAGAATCGTTCAAGCGCAATTTTTCGAGCGCCTCGCGAAGGCGGGTGTGCTCGTGGGCGTCAACGGTGTAGAGGCCGGCGAACACCATCGGCTTGATCTCTTCGAAGCCGGGAAGAGCTTCGAAGGCGGGGTTGGCGTCGTCGGTGATGGTGTCGCCGATTTTTGAGTCGGCGACATTCTTGATGTTCGCGATCAGGAATCCGACTTCGCCGGCTTTCAGTTCTTCGATTTCAACCGGCTTGGGGTTTTGCACTCCGAGAGTTTCGGCGTCGAAGGTGGTGCCGTTCGACCACAGTCGAATTCTCTGGCCTTTGCGCAACGTGCCCTGGAAAACGCGCGTGAGGATCACCACGCCGCGATAGGCGTCGAACCAGGAATCGAAAACAAGTGCCTGCAGGCGGCTGTCAGGATTTCCTTTGGGCGGCGGAACACGCTTGACGATTGCTTCCAGAACGTCGGGAACGCCCTGGCCGGTTTTGGCGCTGATGAGCACGGCGTCAGAGGCATCGAGGCCGACGGCGCTCTCGATCATTTCTTTGGTGCGCGGAATGTCGGCGCTTTGCAGATCGATCTTGTTGATGACGGGAATAATTTCGAGACCGTTGTTGATCGCAAGATAAGCGTTAGCTAGGGTTTGGGCCTCGACTCCTTGCGATGCATCGACTACGAGCAGCGCGCCTTCGCAGGAAGCGAGCGAGCGTGAGACTTCGTAGGAAAAATCGACGTGGCCGGGAGTGTCGATTAAATTGAGCTGGTAGGTCTGTCCATCGTGCGCGGTGTACATCATGCGGACGGCGTGGGCTTTGATGGTGATGCCGCGTTCGCGCTCCAGGTCCATGGAGTCGAGGACCTGAGCCTGCATCTCGCGCGCGGTGAGCGATCCAGTAAGCTCGAGCAGGCGGTCCGCCAGAGTGGATTTACCGTGGTCGATATGCGCGATGATGGCAAAGTTGCGGAGGAAAGCGGCGTCCATAGGTTGAAGGCTAATCTTTACGGGTTAACTTTTGATTTTAACAGGCGTGGAGCGGGAGTCAGTAGCGAGTACGTAGTACCGAGTACCTAGTATCCAGTGCTTCGTTCTAACTTGGTAGTGTCAGTCATCGGTTAGAGTAACTGAATGAGCGAGCCGTTATGAGCGAATCAACGTTTACTGCCATTGATCATGTGCAGCTCGCGATGCCTCCAGGGGAGGAGGAGAAGGCGCGCGCTTTTTATGGCGGGCTGCTCGGGATGAGGGAACTAGCCAAGCCAACGGAGCTTGCGAAACGCGGCGGATGCTGGTTTGAGAGCGGTGATGTACAGATTCATCTTGGAGTGGAAAATGATTTCCGCGCGGCAAAGAAGGCGCATCCGGCTTTGCGCTGTGCTGATTATGCTGCGCTCGCGCGGCGATTGCGAGATTTGGGAGTCGTAGTGAACGAGCCGGACGATATTCCGGGAGTTAAGCGTTGCCATGTGCATGATCCGTTCGGGAATCGGCTTGAGTTGGTTGGGTAGGAGGCAGATTTCGATATCCTGCTCGTGTCGCTCTTCCACGGTCATGCACATACAGGGGCACGCAAATACTTTATGTTGCACGTTCTTGACCTCAGCGCAACGCTGCGCCAGCCAAAACACAGAAATACAAAATAGAGGAAAGGTAGGGATGCTTCGACTCCACAATATTCCGCTTCGCGAAATATTGCTCCGCTCAGCATGACAGTTCCGTTGCTTCGGGGACGCGTCACGATTTTAAGGCTTTACCCGGCGCTGAACGCGCCGGGCTACTTTCAAACACCCCTCCGGGCGCAATCGGTAATGTCTTCGACGCTAGTTAATACACCACCGCGCAACACACCCTCGCCGATGGTTTCTTCATCCGGTACAATCCTGCGACTAGATTTTTCTACACGAGGTGAGACGTATGAGGAAGCTAGCTTTTGTATTAGCTTGTGTTTTAGTTGCCATCGGAGTTGCGGCGGGCCAAACTCTATCGCCGCAGGTGCGCGGCTTTGTGAAGGTGGATGCGCCGGTTGTCGCGCTTACGCACGTGCGGGTGATTGACGGTACGGGTGCGGTGGCGCGTGAAGACCAGACTGTGATTCTGAGCCACGGAAAGATTGAATCGGTGTCGGATGCTGCGTCGGCGAGCGTTCCAAAGGATGCGCAAGTGCTCGATCTGCACGGTTACAGCGTTATTCCTGGCTTGGTGGGCATGCACGATCACCTTGTCTATCCCCTGGGCAACGGCATTTACGGGGAGATGGCGTTCAGCTTTCCACGTTTGTACTTGGCCGGCGGCGTGACGACGATTCGAACGACCGGCGCGCTGGAGCCCTACACCGATCTCGAACTCAAGAAGCAGATCGATCATGGAGAAACGCCGGGGCCGAAGATTCACGTCACCGGGCCTTATCTGGAAGGCGCGGGCACTTTTGCGCTGCAGATGCACCAGCTCAACGGACCTGAGGACGCCACGAAGACCGTCAACTATTGGCTGGATGAGGGCGTGGACAGTTTTAAGGCGTACATGTTCATTACTCCAGCGGAGCTTTCAGCTGTGGTGACCGCGGCCCACAAGCGCGGCGCCAAAGTTACGGGACATCTTTGCTCGATTGGATTTCGGGAAGCGGCTGCGATTGGAATCGACGACCTCGAACATGGGCTACTTGTGGACACGGAATTTTTCCCCTGGAAAAAGCCGGGGGAGTGTCCGGAGAAGCTGGACTATGAATTTCTTTCGAAGCTCGATGTGCAAAGCGGGCCAGTGCACGATGCGATCATGGACCTGGTGCAGCACCACGTCGCGGTGACTTCAACCTTGCCGGTGTTTGAGATGTTTGTACCGGGACGGCCCACGATGCAGCAGCGAGTTCTGGATGCGCTTTGTTTGGAGGCGCGCAGCGCATTTTTGAACAACAAGGTGCGGGCCGGCGATGAGGGTGTGATCGGGCAGCGATATCATGCCGAATCGTCGCCCTGGGCGGCGGCCTTCAAAAAAGAAATGGAATTCGAGCATGATTTCGCGCAGGCGGGAGGCCTGTTGCTGGCAGGACTTGATCCCACGGGCATGGGAGGTGTAATTGCGGGATTCGGCGATCAGCGCGAAGTGGATCTGTTGGTGGAAGCCGGATTCTCACCGTTGGAAGCGATTCACATCGCAACCGCGAACGGCGCGCAGTTTCTGGGAGAGTTGGACCGCATCGGCACGATCGCGCCGGGAAAGCAGGCGGACCTGGTGGTGATCAAAGGCGATCCCTCGAAAAAGATTGAAGACATCGAAAATGTTGAGACGGTGTTCAAAGACGGTGTGGGATACGATTCGGCGAAGCTGATCGAGTCGGTGCGTGGAGTGGTCGGGAGCCGATAGGAGCTAGCACCTGGTACCTGGTACCTAGTACCTAGTACCTAGTACCTAGTACCTAGTTATGAAAACCACGCTGGGCTTATCATCCGGCGGCTCATGTTTTCCGCTAGAATCTGGTCGCATGATCGTTCTTGCCTCCGCTTCACCTCGACGTCAGGAATTGCTGCGCAGCGCTGGGATCTCGTTTACGGTGCAACCGGCGGATATCGATGAGACACCGCGGGGCGGCGAAGCGCCACGAGATTGCGCGGAACGGTTGGCGCGGGAAAAGGCGCTGGCGGTTTTTCGGATCCGGCCGCGGAAATATGTTCTGGGCGCGGACACGATTGTGGTGGTCGATGACACGATTCTGGGCAAGCCGCGTGACGCAGCCGATGCGGCGCGCATGTTGAGATTGTTGTCGGGACGGGCACATGCCGTGATCACCGGAGTGTGCGTGGTTGGGAAAACAGCAGCCAGCGATCCGCGGTCCGTCACGAGCGAAGCGGCGGCGGCAGTGGAGGGACAGGAGCTGCAAACTGCTTCAGAGACTACGCTGGTAACGATGTGCGAGCTCTCCAAAGATGAAATTCGCGATTACGTGGCGACCGGCGAACCGATGGACAAAGCGGGAGCTTATGCGATTCAGGGTCTCGCCTCGCGCTGGATTCCGCGTATCGAGGGCGACTACAGCAATGTGGTGGGGCTGCCGGTGGCTCTGGTGTATCGGATGTTGCGAGAGTGGGGAGCGATTTGATGCTCGGGGTGCATTGGAAGTCTAGGACTTCTTTTCTTCTTCTTTTTTTTCTTTCTTCTCTTCTTCGTTTTCTTTCATCGCAGACTTGAAGTTACGGATGCCTTCGCCCAGCCCTTTGCCGACCGCGACAAACTTACCACTGCCGAAGACGAGGAGAGCAATCGCGATCAGTAAAAGCAAATGCAAAGGCTGAAATAGTCCTTCACCCATCACTCCTCCAAGGTCTTTCGGACGCTTCCGTACGGAACAGGGGAACTGTCCTGCGAAAAGTCTAGGCCATGCCAACTTCGGAGTCAAAGGAATGCGGGTTGGTGTCGAAGCGGGCGAACGTCGGCGCTTACCAAGCCGGTCTCTCGAAGTCTATGCTAGAGGGTAAATGTTTCCAGGAGGCTTGTCGTGATTCTTTGGCGTCGCGCTCTGATGCTGGCGCTGCTGGTTTTATGCGGCGCGGTGTACCATGTTTTCTCTCAAGAGCCGGCACCGGCCTCCACTCCTGGCGAGCACCGGAAAACCAGCGAACCCTACACCGGCGATCTCACCATTTTCGACTCGCCCGGGCGGGAAAAGCGTTTGCAGATCGACCGTGTCATGGATATTCTCGGTATCACGGCTGGCAAAACGGTTGCCGATATCGGAGCGGGTTCGGGATGGTTCACGGTGCGAGCGGCGCGGCGAGTGAGTCAAGACGGCATGGTTTATGCGGAGGACATCAATCCAGAAGCGATCCACTACATCGAGGCTCGCGCACAAAAGGAGCACCTCATTAACATCAAGACCATCCTTGGTAAAGCCGACGACCCGCTGCTTCCCGCAGGCAGTGTGGATGCAATTTTACTGCTGAAGACCTATCACGAAGTTGCCGAACCGGTTGCTCTGTTGCGGAAGCTGCGGGCGTCGCTTCGTTCCGGCGCCAAGATCGGAATCATCGACCGCAACGGCAATGGCGAGGATCATGGAGTTGGACGCGATGTCGTCCTCAGTGAAGCCGGGCAGGCGGGCTATCGCTTGCTCAAGCAGTATGACTTTGTGAAGGGCGACAAAATGGATTACTTCCTGGTTCTGGTTCCCAGAGAATAGTTCCCAGAGAGTAGCGTTGCTACTCAGACTGCTTCGATCATTCCTGCCAGCAACAGCGCGCGGCGCGGCAGTTCGGAGATCACGATGTATTCATGGATGGCATGTGCGCCCGCGCCTACTGCGCCGAGACCATCGAGCGTGGGAATGCCGATACCGGCGGTGAAGTTTCCGTCGGAGCCGCCTCCGACCGCGGCTTCCTCGAGCTTCCAGCCGAACTGGCTGGCAACCTCTTGAGCTTTTTTGTAAAGGCTGGCGACGCCGGCAGTTCGCTCCATTGGAGGGCGATTGATGCCGCCGGCCATTTTGAGCTTGCAATGTTTGTCGAAGGGTTTGAGAGAGCGAAGCTTGCGGTCGAGACCGGCAGCCTGATGTATGGCCTTGATGCGAACGTCGATGGCAACCGAGGCTTCGGCCGCTATAACATTGGTGCGCGTTCCGCCCTGAATTACGCCAGCGTTGACCGAGATGCCTTGCCGCAGATTATTGAGTTTCGAAATCGCTACGATCTGCCGCGAGAGCTCGAGAATGGCGCTGTGTCCACTGCCGGGGTCGAGACCCGCGTGCGCCGCGATACCCTGCACCTGTAGCGTGAACTCGCCCACGCCTTTACGCGCGGTTTTCACTTCGCCGCGAAGTCCTGCGGCGGGCTCCAGCACTAACACGCCGTCGGATTCTTTGGCGAGGGACTCGGTGATCTGGCGCGATGAGTGGCTGCCGACTTCTTCATCCGAGACAAGAAAAACTGTGACTGGACGCGGCAAGCCGCCATGCCATTCCTGAAGCGCGGCGATGGCATGGAGCATGAGCGCGATGCCAGACTTCATGTCGAGAACGCCGGGGCCGTGCAGGTTTCCATTTTCGACCTTGCATGGCATGTTGGCGAGCGCGCCCAGGGGATAAACGGTGTCGTAGTGACCGAGCAGCAGGATCGGCTTGCTGTTAGGCGACGCGGATTCGGAGTCGAAGTCGATTTGCAGGCTATCGCCGAAGTCAGCGCTGCGATGGAGTTTCACTCGTCCGCCAAGCGCTTCGAACTCAGAGGCAATCACCGAAGCCATGCGGTCGGCCGACGGTTTGTGGTCGCTGGGGGATTCGATTTCGACGAACTTGCGCGAAGTCTCGACGATCTGGTCCCGGCGCTGTTCGAGATCGCGTAAGCGACCGGACCAGTCTATCTGCGGGATGGTGGGCGATTTCGTCTTGCGGACAGACACTTATTTCCTCACTTGACCGAGCGATCTCTGCATGGTGAATACAACGCGGTACAGTATAATCTTCAAGCTGATTGCGACGAACTGACTGAGAGGAACATGATTGAGAGTACCCCACCCGTGAACGAGGTGCCCGCGACCGCAGCCAAGACGGGACTCGACATTCACGAGATCCTCAAGATTCTGCCGCACCGCTATCCTCTGCTGCTGATCGACCGTGTGCTGGAGTTGAAGCGCAAGGAGAGCATCGTGGCGATTAAGAACGTCACCATCAATGAACCGTTTTTCAACGGACATTTTCCGGGGCTGCCGATCATGCCGGGGGTGCTGATTGTGGAGGCGATTGCGCAGGCTGGTGGCGCGCTGCTGCTGACCGAAGTGGAAGATCGCAAAGACAAAGTGATGGTGTTCACCGGGATTGATCGCGCGAAGTTTCGCCGTCCGGTGAGCCCGGGCGACCAGTTGCGAATCGAGGTGGAAGTGAAAGGCTGGCGCGCGATTCCTCGCATGATCGCCGCGAAAATGCACGGCGTCGCGTATGTTGCGGGCAAGCGCGTGGCGGAGGCGACGGTATCCTGCCAGCTCATCGACAGCTCACGCGGGCGTGGCGATGGAGCCGACGGGAACGGCGAAGGCGCGACCGCGGAATGAGATCAGGCCTCGACCGGAAGTCGATCGTCCATTCCGGAAAATCCCATCACTCATGAACGTTCATCCTATGGCGATCCATCCCACGGCGATTATTGACCCCCGAGCGAAAGTTCCGGCGTCATGCAAGGTCGGTCCGTATTGCGTGATCGGCGCGGAGGTTGAGGTTGGCGAGAATTGCCGTCTGGTGTCGCACGTCGCGATTGAAGGTCCAACGAAAATCGGCGAGCACAACAGCTTCTTCCCGTTCTGCGCCATCGGCATGGCCCCGCAGGATGTGACCTACAACGGCGAACCAACGCGGCTGGAGATCGGCGACCACAACGAGATTCGCGAATGCGTGACCATCAGCCGCGGCACGGTGAAGGGCGGTGGGCTGACGAAAGTTGGCAGCCACACGCTGATCATGGCCTACGCGCACATCGGGCACGACAGCGTGATCGGCGACCACTGCATGCTGGTGAATGGCGCGACGCTGGGCGGGCATGTGACCGTGGAAGAATGGGCGGTGGTGGGCGCGCTGTGCCCGGTGCATCAGTTTGTGCGCATCGGGGCGCACGCTTATGTTGGTGGTGGGACCACCATCACGCAGGATGTGTTGCCATTTTCGATGACTTCGGCCGCACGGAACACGCATGCTTACGGAATGAATAAGGTTGGCCTGGAGCGGCGCGGATTCTCGAAGGAGCGGATTCGCAAGATCCATCATGCTTATAAGACGCTGCTGGCTTCGAAGATGAATACGTCGCAGGCGTTGGAGAAGTTGAAGGCTGAGCCGGATCGCGGGGACGATGTGGAGATGCTGATCCGGTTTATTGAGGTTAGCGAGCGGGGAGTAATTAAGTAGGCGTCGGCGACGACCCACCATCGAGAGCGCCGGGACCCAGCCGGCGAGGGCTATCGCGATATTTCGCCAGCAATCAGACTTGTAAGTCCTTAGCGCAATCGGCTAGAACTTGTTTTCGGGGTCGGCAGGAGCGCCACATGAGCAGCGGACGCCTCAACAAGCTCGCTGGGCAAATCGGAGAATATCTCGTATGTGCAGAATTGGGACGGCGCGGCCTGATCGCGACGCCGTTTGCCGGCAACGTCCCAACATTCGACGTACTAGCAACTGACGAACTATGTCGTACCGTCCCAATTCAAGTAAAGGCGAGCCGAGGCCACAGTTGGCCAAGCAGAGCGGATCGCTGGATGAATATCCAGTTCAACGACAAGAAGCAGATTTATTCTGGGCCAACCAAGCTCACGACGCCAGACTTGGTATGGGTGTGTGTTGCAATCGCGTTGCCCGGTGCCCGTGACCGTTTTTTCGTGTTGACCGAAGGTGACATGCAGAAGGTCTGCATCGCTGGTTATACGTCTTGGATGGACAGCATCGCGTGGCAGCGCCCACGCAATCCATCGTCCTTGGATTGCCGATTCCTAGTCTCGGACATCCAGCAGTTTGAGGACAGATGGGAACTCATCGTTGGACGGCTCCGGGCCGCAGAGCCAGATTCTTCGCTCGGCACAGAATCAGGCATTAGCGCGTATTGACCAACGAAGGGTACGGCTGATCGCGCAGGGGCGATCCCGGCCCGAGCCCAGCCTAAATTATGCCCTGATCCCTGAGGGCGATAATCTTCTCCCGAATGTCCCGTGGATCGTAGCGGTTCTTCCACGTAGCTTTCTCATTGCCATTGTCATCGCGGACGACTTGAAGATCATCCACCAGTCTGGCAAAGAGCCACGGATTATGCCCACAATGAATCTGCCCCGACCAGGGCAGTCCTTCCACTTTTACAAACTCTGCTGGATAGGGCTGCCTTTGCTTGCGTAGACGCCAGGAGATTTTCTCACCTAGAAGTGCGTCGCGGTGATAGAGAAGTTCGAGGATTTGCCTAACTCGTTCGGGCGGTAGACGCGGATCGAGGATTTCGGCAACCTTGTCTGGCCGTTTTGCGTGCTGCCCGATCCACTCCCAGGTAATCAGCCATGCCTTGAATTTTCGTTGAGCTTTCATCTTAGGCAGTGGGGCGCTGGCCCAGCTTTGACGACACCATCATAATTGAGGCTGCCTAGGCGGCGCAGTTTCGTTCTCCGCTTGGGCAGGCCGAGCTTGCTCCGTCCGCGCTGTTGACTCGGTTCGCCGCGCCGCCTATCCTTTCGAGATAGTGAACGTATGGCGAGAGCTGAGGCCGCTGTGACT
Organism: uncultured Acidobacteriaceae bacterium; assembly: GCA_963771965.1. GTDB lineage: Bacteria > Acidobacteriota > Terriglobia > Terriglobales > Acidobacteriaceae > Sulfotelmatobacter. The sequence goes on along the minus strand of CAVYVM010000008.1, from coordinate 50,838 downwards.
GGGATTCAATTCGTTACCGACGACAAGGGCCACCGCGTGGCCGTGCAGATCGACCTCAAAAAGCACGGGGCCATCTGGGAAGACTTCTGGGACGGGCTTATTTCCGAATCGCGCCGCAAGGAAAAAAGTATCCCTTACGAGCAATACCGCCTTAGGCGCGTGAAGCGCAGCCAGTCGCGTGGCTAACTATTCCGTCGTCATCAAATCGTCCGTCCAGAAAGGGTGCAAGAACCTACAGGACAGTTGAATCAGCGTTATCCTGAGATGGCCTCCTACCTATTACTAGAGTTACCTTCAAGCATAGGCAAATTGATCCTTTTACCTTGGGATAACTGAGGCGCGGGGCTTACACTTTGTGACAGCGTGGGCGCTCCGAGAAAATCTCACAGACAGCGAAAGACCGCTCGTGACCGCCTTGATCGGCACAGAGACGTATCTAGCGGAGCGCTGCACTCGGCGGCTTCGGTTCCAACTCCTGACGTTAGGGAGAGATGGAGTAGAGCCGACATAATTGGGGTTATCAGCATCGTTGTCACTGTCTTGTTCGGGGTAATCGCATTTGTGACGCCTGAGTTACGGAGGAAGGGCGGGCTTGATCGTGACTCGAAGAAAGATCCTCCTGCGCAAGTTACCCCAAGCGACGCGTCCGATGCACCCCAGAAGATCACCCCGGAGGACAGTAACTCAGAAAGCGCCCCTCATACTAAGCGAGGCACGTCGAAGCATATATACCCAAAACATCGACCACCGAGTAGTCGCCGCTCCTCAGGATGACACTACTTCCCAGATGCTAGACTGATCGTCGCTCGATTCGCGTTCGCCTCATGCCTTCTCCAAACGAAAAGCTTGGCCTCATCGCGGGCAACGGCACGTTTCCACTGCTTGTGCTCGATGCGGCGCGGGCTCAGGGATTTGAGGTTGTCGTTGCCGCGATCAAAGAAGAGGCTTCGGCGGAGATTGAGTCCCACGGTGCGGCTGCGGTTCACTGGCTGTCGCTGGGCGAGCTTTCGAAGCTGATTGAAACTTTTCAGCGAGAAGGCGTGCGGCGTGCGGTCATGGCCGGGCAGGTGAAGCATAAACAGATTTTCTCTGCGATCCGGCCGGATTGGCGGCTGGCCAAGCTTCTGCTTTCGCTGACTACACGCAACACGGACAGTTTGCTCGGCGCTGTGGCCAAAGTGCTGGCCGAAGAAGGCATCACTTTGGAGAGTTCGACTTCTCTGCTGGAGCCACTGCTGGTGAAAACCGGGGTGCATACGCGGCGCGCGCCTACCGAGCAGGAACGCAAGAACATCGACTACGGACGGACGGTGGCACGGCAACTGGCGCAGCATGACATTGGCCAGACTGTGGTTATCGCGGAATCGGCGTGCGTGGCGGTGGAAGCGATGGAGGGCACCGACGCTACCATCGAACGCGCGGGGCAGATTATGGGATCGCTTCGCGGTGACGCATCCACGCTGAGCCGCGCGCTTACCGTGGTGAAGATTGCGAAACCGAATCAGGATATGCGGTTTGATGTGCCGGTGATTGGGGTGAGAACGATCGACGTGATGCGAGCGGCGGGCGCGACTTGCTTGGCGCTGGATGCCGGGAAGTGTTTGATGCTGGATGGAGAAAAGATTGTTGAAGCGGCTGATGCGGCGGGGATTGCGATTGTGGCGGATGAGGCTTGATTGTGGAGATGAGATGAAATCGAAAATTACGACCGCAAGGGAATCGGAGTCCGCTCTGATCGCCGATCAGTTGCGCCGCGCATTCGATGGCGTTGCATGGCACGGTCCTGCTCTGTTTGAGTTGCTGAAAGATGTGGATGCCATTACCGCGGCGGCGAAGCTTCTGGCTGAGGTTCACAGTATTTGGGAGTTGGTGCTGCATGTTGCGGTTTGGGATGAAGCGACGCTGCGCAGGATTGCCGGAGAGAAGACCCAGCCCACCGGAACCGATAATTTCCCACTGGTTCCGAAGCGGCCCACCGAAGCTGCGTGGCGCAAGACGGTCGCTGACACGAAACGCACGCATGAACGGCTGGTGAAGACGGTGGCGGCATTGCCCGATGCCCGACTACGCGACCGCGTTCCCGGAAAGCGTTATGACTTTTATCATCTGCTGCACGGAGTTGTGCAGTATGAGCTTTATCACGCGGGGCAGATCGCCATACTGAAGAAAGCGTCCCTCAGGGGCTGAAGCCCGTTCTTTGTCGACTCTAGATGGCACGGCTAAACCGTGCCCTTCCCGAACTCTCTCACCACTGTTTGAAGATGACTCCCACGGCTGCGACGATCATGGCGAAGCCGACGGCGTGGTTCCACTTTACGGGCTGTTTCAGGTAGAACACGGAGAACACGGAGAACACGAGCAGCGTGATTACTTCCTGGATCGTCTTGAGCTGTGCGGCGCTGAATTCGTAGGAGCCGATGCGGTTGGCGGGCACCTGGAAACAGTATTCGAAGAAGGCGATCATCCAGCTGATCACGACCACCTTCAACAACGGCACGTTGCGATACTTTAGATGGCCGTACCAGGCGAATGTCATGAAAATGTTGGAGACCGTAAGCAGCGCGATTGTTCGCATGGGGTGAGATGCTCCTTCGGAATTTCGAAATTTGGTAATTGAGTAATTTTGTAATTGAAAATCCCTCTCCGGCCGATAGTGATCCAATTACCAAATTACCCGATTACAAAATTACCAAATGTATTCCAGATGCTCTTTCGCGGCTTTACGTTTACAATTTGTTGTTCCTAGTGGCAATCAGCCCCGAGAGTTCCTGCCTGCATTCTGAAAATCCGATTCTCGTCGCGGTGGTGGGGGTGGGCGTCTTCGGACGCAACCATGCCCGAGTTTACAAAGAGCTTGAACAGCAGGGCGAGGCGGTGCGGCTGGTGGGTGTGGTCGATGTGAATCTCGAACGCGCGGACGCGGTGGCACGCGAGTTTGGCTGCCGGGCTTTCGGGTCGGTCGAGCAGATGCTGACCACGCACAGCGAAATCCGTGCGGCGACGGTCGCGGCGCCGACCGTGCATCATCTTGAAGTGGCACGCAAGCTGATGGAAGCGGGTGTGGACGTTCTGATCGAGAAGCCACTTGCGGCGTTGCTGGCTGAGGCGGACGAACTGGTGCAACTGGCGTCCACTCACAAGCGTGTCGCGCAGGCCGGACACCTGGAGCGCTTCAATCCGGCGGTTCGCGCCACCGTTCCCCTGCTCACGCAACCCATGTTTTTCGAAGTGCACCGGCTGAGCGTTTTTACTCCGCGCTCGCTCGATGTGGACGTTGTTCTCGATTTGATGATTCACGACCTGGACATCGTGCTTTCCTTCGCCAATTCTCCGGTGAAGGAAGTGCACGCCGTCGGGTTGCCGATTCTTTCGGGAAAAGTTGACATCGCCAACGTACGGCTGGAATTCGAGTCGGGATGCGTGGCAAACTTCACGGCGAGCCGTGTCTCGACCGAACGTGTGCGCAAGTTGCGCTTCTTTCAGCCGCGGCAATATGTGTCGGTAGATTACGGACGGCAAGAGGTGCTCGTTTTCAGTATTGGAGAAGATGGGACGGCAACGGGCGCACCCAGTGTTAATCCGCAAATCAAGATCGGTAAACCAGCGGTTACTTCGGAAGAGCCGCTGCATGCGGAGCTAAGGTCATTTCTGCATGCAGTGCGGGAGCACTCGACGCCGGTAGTGCCGCTTGCTGACGGTCGGCGCGCGCTCGCGCTGGCTCTCGATATTGTGGCGGAGATTGGCGAGCACGGGAAGAAAGTTGGGCTTGCCAACATCGCGAAAAGCAAACACTAGGCACCATCTCCAGTCAACGACCACCCGGCGACCAGCCGAATGCATTTGAGCGGAGGCGGAAAATGCATGTGATCAGGCCCCTCAGAAGAACTCCGGCATTTTTTCCAGTATTCGCTGTGATCGTAACGGCGGGCGTTGTTTTGAACGCAGGACCAGTTTCAGGAGAAGAAAAGGCTGGGCTGCCCATCGCAACGCTGGAGCAGATCCAGACGGCGGCGCTGCGAAGCGATTACGGTTATTCGCGGCTCGATTATCTGTGCAACAAGATCGGCCCGCGAATGAGCGGGTCACCGCAAGCGGCGGCCGCGGTCCAGTACGTGGCGGAGCAGCTTCGAGAACTGGGACTCGAGGTCTCGCTGGAGCCGGTTATGGTACCGCACTGGGTGCGCGGACAAGAGACGGCCGAACTTATAAGAATTCCGGAAGCGCCGCAAGGCTTTGAACAAAAAGTGATTTTGACCGCGCTGGGAGGGAGTGTGCCGACGCCGCAAGAAGGCATAACGGCCAGCGTTGTAGTGGTCAATAGTTTCGAGGAACTGGACAAACTGGGCGAGGCCGGCGTGAAGGGGAAGATTGTTCTTTTTAATGTTGCGTTCGATACGCAGCTGGCGGACGCTGGATTCTCGCACGAGGCTTACGTGCGCGTGGTGCCCTATCGCGTGACGGGAGCGTATCGCGCGGTCGCCTTGGGAGCAGTTGCTTCGCTACTGCGATCCATCGGTCCCATCAATTCTCGGCTGGCCCATACCGGATCGGTAGGATACTTCGATGGCCCGAAAATTCCGGCTGCGGCTATTAGCGCGGAAGACGCCGATCTGATCGCACATCTGTCGAAGGATGGGCCGGTCGTTATGCACCTTGTGCTGACCCCCAGGATCCTCCCGGATGAGCGCAGCGCGAACGTGATTGCTGACTTGCGAGGAAACGACCATCCGGAACAGATTGTGATCGTCTCGGCGCACCTGGATTCGTGGGACCTGGGTACGGGATGCATCGACAATGGCGCTGGAGTCGCTGAGATTCTGCAGGTGGCGGGTGTATTCCACGAGTTGAAGCTCCGGCCGCAAAGAACGATCCGCTTTATTGCCTGGATGAATGAAGAGAATGCTGCCAACGGAGGAAACGGGTACGATCAATACGCGAAGGACCATCGAAGCGAACTGTCGAAACATGTTGCCGATATTGAGATCGACGTGGGCACCTGGCATCCGGTGGGCTACGAATTTTATGGCAGCGAAGAACTGAGGAAGGCTCTCCGGCCACTGCGCTCCATTCTTGGCAAAATTAGCAGCGGTGTCGTATTCATGCGTCCCTATGCCGGCGATATGGATGACTTCATGCCGGGTCTTTCACCGGTTGCAGACAACCGAACCTACTATGCGACACACCACACCGTCGCCGACACGTTCGCGATGATCGATCCCAGAGGACTCCAGGAAAACGCGGCGCTCATGGCTGTGCTGGGCTATGCCATGGCGAGTTTACCGGAGGAAGTCATCCAGCATCCGCTGCCGAAATAAATTCGCGTCTTGGACAACGGTTTAGTGTTCAATATCGCGGGTGCAAGAGCCATATGGAGCATCTGTTATTTACGGAGTGATCTTTGTAGCTACCGATTCAGAACTGTTTTACAAATGTTTACACACGTAAGTCTCTCGCCATTTGTCAGTAAGCAGAATCGCTGGAAAGATGCGAAAATGAGACTAGCTTGGCTGCGCTCGTCCGCTGCGGACATCCGATTGAAACCGGATGCAACGGAATGACGCCGGTTTGTGTTTAACGGACAAGCCGGAGCTCGGACAAGTTTAGTTCATGCCCATCACACAAATTCCATTCCAGGATCCGGTGGCTCCTCCCGAAAAGCCTCAGCCGGAACAGCTGGGCCTGTACGACGCCCAGGGATGGGAAACCGCTTACAAAGATCTGGATGACGATGCGCGCGTGCCGCATTTGCTCATTCAGTTGCAGGATGATCTGGCGCGTTCTCGCCGCCGTGAAGCCATATACATTTCCATAATTGTCCACGCGACGATCATCCTACTGCTCTACTTTGGGAAATACCTCCCGCATCCGGTTGTCGCAAGGAATCCGACGAGTGGCAAGGACCTGACCTTTCTAGAACTGCCGCCGGATCTACAAAAGCTGCAACCGAAGCCAAATACGAACATTGCCTCCGACAAGAACCGTACAGCGATGACGCGGCATCCGCAGCTTGACGTCAAAGAACTGCGGAAGATTCTGCAGACGCCACCGCCGGGCGCGCCGGGATCGAGTGCGCCTCAGATTGCTCAGCCGCCGCCGGCGCAGTCGCAGGGAATCCCGCAGAGTCAGCCGGCGCCGCAACCGCAGCAGCAGACGCAGCAGATCGCGCAGTTACCACCCACGGCGAAGCCAAACATCGAGAATGAGTTCAAGAAGTATGCCAACCCTTTGTCGGCGGGTTCGGCGATTGACCAGGCAGCCCGGGATACGGTGGCGGGACGCGGCAACAGCCAGCAGATCGGCAACGGTGGCGACCCTTACGGATTAGGGCAGGGTGCGCACGGCCGCCAAATGGGCAATCTTGAAGTGCTCAGCGACACGATGGGAGTGGACTTCGGTCCTTATTTGCAGCGGGTGTTGCACGACGTCCGGCAGAATTGGTACACCGCGATTCCGGAATCCGCGGAGATGAAGCACGGAAACGTGATCATCGAGTTCGCGATTATGAAAGATGGAAGCATCGCTGGCATGAAGCTGGTGGCTACTTCCGGGGACTCTCCTCTTGATCGCGCGGCCTGGTCGGGCATTAAGTGGTCGAACCCGTTTCCTCCGCTGCCCAGCGAATTTGGCGGACAATATCTGGCGCTGCGCTTCCGCTTCTTTTACAACCCTACCAAAGAAGAGTTGGAATAGTTCTGCGGAGTTGCAGCCAACGGTTAGTCGATCCGCACAAACGCCCTCACATACGCCATGCGCACCAGCGTTCGCTCGGAGAAGGGCACGTAGAGCAAGGCCGCGCTGGCGGCGATGGCAGCGCCCAGGCCGATTTTCTGCATCAACAGAAATGGAGCGATCGCCCAGAGTTCGTCGAGTGCCAAAACCACGGGGAATATTTGCTGGAACTTGTCGCCAAGGCGTTGATAGTCGAATCCGACGGCGGAGAGCAGGTAACAGCGAAGGGGAATCCCACAGGCCGCAGTCACCGTCACTGCAACCACCAGCGCGGTTGCTTGCCAACCGGGCAAGAAAGAATCCGCTATCGCCAGCACAGGGTGAAGATGGAAAAGCGCAACCACGTAGAAGATCAGGTACATCACTTGAATCAAAGCGAACAATCCGCGGGTCAGGCTGCGGCGCGGGATCGGAACCGCAAACTCGGGGTGCAGAGCGTTCAGAGAAGCTTTCGCTGCTTCCGAACTCGGCGTTTCTGAACTCGGCCCAGCAGCCGTCTCGACGGTTTGCACCGGGGCGATGAAGCGGTAGCCGCGGCGAGCGACGGTCTCGATGTAGCGCGGGCTGGACGCTGAATCTCCCAGGGTCTCGCGCAATTTGTTTACGGCGGTGTTCAGGCTGTGGTCGAAATCCACGAATGTGTTGGAGGGCCATAGCTTCTGTCGAAGGTCCTCGCGGGTTACGACGTCGCCGGCGCGTTCGAGTAACAGGACCAGCACTTGAAAGGGCTGTTCCTGCAGGCGAAGCTTGGCCCCGTTCTTGCGGAGTTCGCTGGCGTCGAGATTGAGTTCGAAGACTCCAAAACGGGCGATTTTGACGGAGTGATTTGCCTGCGAATTGGGCATAGGACACTACGCGACGGCCCGATGGCCTGTAACGCGCGTAGTGTAGCATTCGAGCCCTCGCCACGCGCGGTGCATGAGTCAGCAAGGATGTCTAGGTTTTCTGTGCCTCACGCCAAGCGGCGTACAATTAAATTGTCGTGAGTCTTCATCGCCAGAACGACTCTTCCCGTCAGGGTGCGCATAAACACAGGCACGCGATTTATGCCACGGAGACTTCCGGGCTACTGTTTGTCGCCCTTCTGCTGCTCGTGCTGATTCTTGTTCGCTACTGGCACGCCATCCACTGGAGCGTGCGCTAACGGTGGCTTCGCCGCCTGATCCGCTGCTGGTGGTTGCGCTTGGTCCCACAGCCAGCGGAAAGACCGCGCTTTCTCTGGCGCTCGCCGAGCGCTTCCATGGCGAAATTGTGAATTGCGATTCGGTCGCGATGTATCGCGGGTTTGACATTGGGACGGCCAAGCCCACCGCCGCCGAACGAGCGCGAGCCCCGCACCATCTGATCGATTGCGTTGATCCCACGGGAACTGTGACGGCGGGGGAATATTCTCGCTGGTCCCGGGCAGCGATTGAGGAGATCAAAGCGCACGGGCATTTGCCGATCGTCGTGGGGGGAACTGGTCTTTACTTGCGCGCGTTGCTCGAAGGACTTTTTCCCGGGCCGCAGCGCTCGGAAAAATTACGGGAGCGACTGCGTGAGCTGGTGGCCAGCCGCGGGTCCGCTTACCTTCAACGCCTGCTACGACACCTTGATCGTGCCGCGGCAGAAAAAATTCATGCCAACGACACGCCTAAGCTGGTGCGCGCAATCGAGGTCTGTCTAGCCTCGCGCCAGAAAATGACGGAGCTCTGGCAGCAACAGGAGCGCGACGCTCTGCGTGGCTTTAGAATTTTGCGCCTCGGGCTCGATCCGGATCGTCAGACGCTTTATGAGCGGATCAACGATCGCGCGCAAGTGATGTTTGAAAATGGTCTTGTCGAGGAAACTCGGAGCCTGATTGAAAAGTACGGTGACGCCGCGGGCCCGCTCTCCTCTCTTGGCTACAGACAAGCCGTGCAATTGCTTCACGGGAAACTTACGCGTGAACAAGCGATTCAGGCGGCTCAGCAGGCACACCGCAATTATGCTAAGCGGCAGATGACTTGGTTCCGGCGCGAGCCGGAAGTGCACTGGCTGCGGGGGTTTGGGGACGACGAGCTGGTTCAGCGCGAAAGTGTGGATCGGGTCTTGGGTGTCGGGTCTTAGGTCTTGGGTATCGGGTTTTAGGTCCTAGGTCTCAGGTTTTGCATTCTCGTCAGTTCCAAGAAGAAGGAACGTCGAAACAATTTATTTCTCACGGTGTGACCGATGTCACCGGCGCCAAGAGCTTGCAGTTGCTATGGTTCCGCAATGCATGGGACTTACGAGGACCTCAAGGTCTGGCGTCGTGCTATGGACCTGGTGCTCGAGATTTACCGCAGCACCAGCAGGTTTCCCAAACACGAAATATATGGCCTGACCAGCCAGATGCGACGTGCGGCGGTTTCGGTCCCAAGCAACATCGCGGAAGGCAAGGGACGCTTTTACCGCAAAGAATTGTTACAGTTCCTATTTCACGCGAGAGGATCACTCCTAGAACTCCAGACCCAAATCACGATAGCGCGTGAGCTTGGATATCTAGCCGCAGATGATGGGAAAAGACTCACTAATCTGACTGCCGAAGTCGGGCGCCTTCTGAATGGCCTAGTAAATCGATTTCAAGAGGATCCGCCCTTCGACACAGTTTCGGGCCGGAAGCCCTGAGACCCAAGACCTGAGACCTAAGACCCGGTACCCTGCATTCTGCTATCGTTTTCTGATGCATCGCATACTCGTCTTGTTGGTGCTCACACTCACTCTCCCGACAGCCACATTCGCCAAGGAAAAATATCAGCGGCCCGGTCCGATCTTACTAACTCACGATGGCGAAAAGTGGGCGGAGAAGACGCTGCACAAGCTGAGCGTGCAGGAAAAAGTTGGCCAGGTGTTTATGATCTGGTGCCGCGCCAGCTTTCTGAATGTGGAGAATCCGGAGTACCTCCAACTGCTCGACGATATGCGGAAGTACCACGTGGGCTCGTTTGCCATGACCGTGCACGTGGACGGTCCATATCTGTTGCGAAGCGAGCCTTACGAGGCGGCCGAGCTGCTGAACCATTTGCAGAACGAGTCGAAGCTGCCTTTGCTGTTTGCAGCCGATTTTGAACGCGGGTTGCCGATGCGCCTAATGGGAGCCACGGTCTTTCCGCATGCCATGGCGTTCGGCGGAGATGGCAAGCTGGAGGATGCCGAGGCATTTGGCCGCATCAGCGGGGAAGAGGCGCGCGCGATTGGGATTCACTGGAATTTTTTCCCTGATGCTGACGTCAATTCGAATTCAGCCAACCCCATCATCAACACGCGGTCGTTCGGAGAAGATCCTAAACAAGTCGGCAATCTGGTCGCAGCCTACATCAAGGGCGCGCATGAGGCCGGAATGCTGACCACGGTAAAACATTTTCCCGGTCACGGGGACACGGCCACTGACTCGCATCTGGGCGTTGCCAGCGTGACCGGCGATCGCGCACACCTCGATTCCATTGAGCTGCCGCCTTTCCGTCGAGCGGTCGAGGCCGGCGTCGATTCGGTGATGGTGGCGCACGTTACCGTTCCAGCGCTCGATTCCGATCCCAACCATGTGGCCACGATTTCATCGGTCATGGTCTCCGATCTTCTCGAAAAGCAAATCGGTTTTCACGGAATCATCGTCACCGACGCGCTCGACATGGCAGGGCTTACGCATCTTTTTGCCAACGACATTGGCCGGGCGGCGGTTGAAGCTTTCAAGGCGGGCAATGACCTGCTGCTGATCCCGGCTGATTTTCCCGCCTCGTACAACGCGATGGTAAAGGCGGTTGAGTCGGGTGAAATTTCAGCCGATCGCCTCGACCGCTCGGTGCTTAAGATATTGAAGGCGAAGGCGTCTTTGGATTTGCAGAAGGCCCGGTTGGTGGATGTGAACGCTATTGCGAGTTCTGTAGGAAAGCCCGAAAACCTCGCCTTCGGGCAGCGTGTGGCAGACGATGCGGTCACTTTGGTACGCGACAACGGCAAGGTTTTGCCATTGAAATCCAAGGGAACCGGGAAGGCCGGCGTGCCGTATACAACACAAGAGGAGACTCATAGTCAGGTTGTGGCTGTGGTCTTCTCCGACGATGTGCGGACGGAAGCCGGGCGCGCCTTTAGCCGTGAACTGCGCGCTCGCATTCCCGATGCGCGTGTGATGTATGTGGACCCGCGTATCGCGGCGGGGATGAGCAGCGAAGTTCTGAAAGCGGTGGACGAAGCGGAAACCGTGATCGCGGCAGTCTACGCGGTTCCGTCGGCAGGCAAGATGGCGAATACGGTTGCGATGACGGACGAGAGCGGCACACTGCTGCAGCAGTTGGTGGAACACGCGGCGGCAAAGACCGAAGTGGTTGCCATGGGGAATCCGTACCTGGCGGCGAACTTCCCGAAGGTCGAGAATTATATGTGCACGTTTTCGAATGCCTCGGTTTCGGAGATCAGCGCAGTGAAGGCATTGTTTGGAGAAATTGCAATCCGCGGCCATCTTCCCGTGAGCATTCCGCAGATCGCCGAACGGGGCGCCGGGATCAGCCGTCCGGCGCAAGTGGCAGGTGGAGGGTCGCAACATGCGCAAAAATAAATTTTTCATCTTTGCAGTTGCCAGCTTGGCGGGAGTTATTTTGTTGCCGGCGTGCAGTGTCGACGTTAAGAAAGAGGCGAATGGCCGGGACAAGCAGGTGGACATCAACACGTTGGTTGGGGGCATCCACGTCAGCAAACAGGCGGACGTTGCCGATACCGGGCTGGCGGTTTATCCGGGTGCGCGCTTGAAGCAGAAAGATTCCGACGGTAGCGACAAGAGCGCCAACGTGAATATCTCCGGCTTCGGTTTCGGCCTGAAAGTTGTCGCGTTGGAGTATGAATCCGACGATGACCCCGCTAAGGTTCTGTCTTTTTACAAAGATCAGTTGAAGAAGTATGGCAGTGTGCTCGAATGCCGCAACGTCGGCCACATGAATCTGGATGCCGACTTCAACATTCATGGGTCCGACGACGGCTCGCGCGAATTGACTTGCAGAGGCGAGAGTGGGCACGACACCGAACTCAAGGTGGGCAAGAAAGACGATCAGCACATTGTGCAGGTGAAGCAAGAAGGCAAGGGTTCGAGTTTTGCGCTGGTCTATGTGCGCACGCACCGGCAAGAATGCGGATATTTAAAACTAAGGGTCGTGGCGCGGCAGGTGGACCTTTCTTAGGGGAGTAAATCATGTTCCGATCATTTTTCTGTCGAACGTTTTTCTTTCGATCATTCTTCGTAATCGCTTTCGGGATCGCGCTTGCGGTTTCTGCCCTCGCCGCTCCGCAGGATGCCAATAATAATGACAAGGACAAACATCTGGATGTTCAAAGCTCTGTCGGCGACCTGCACCTCGGCGCCGATGCGGACGCCCGCAAGGCAGGATTGCCGCTCTATCCGGGCGCGCTGCCTAGTCGAGACAAGGACAATGAGGACGCGGTTAACCTCGGCCTTTTTACCGAAGCTTTTGGCGTGAAGTTGGTCGTCGCCAAATATGAGTCGTCGGATGCCCCTGCGAAGGTCATCGACTACTACCGCGAACATATGAAGAGATACGGAAAGGTGCTTGAGTGCCATACGGCAAAGCACGCGGATCACGCCAACTTCGATGACGATGACGATTCGAAAGGGCTTAAATGTGAAGGCGACAACACCGGCCCGGTCACCGAACTGAAAGTTGGTACTCAGCACAATCAGCACGTCGTTGCCATTCAGACAAAAGATGGCGGGAGCGGCTCGAGCTTCGTTCTGGTCTACGTTCGCACTCGTGGCAAACAGGGCGACATCTGAGGCAGACCGCAGCTTCTAGGCGACGCTCACGACCCAGTTAGAATCTCCCGCTAAGAACCGAAGGTCCACTCCGCTTCCTTGCGTGTAGGTTCAACGTGCGGTACTTTCAAACAAGCCCTCTGGGCTTTCGATGGACCACCAGTGCTATAAGTGCGGGCAAAATATCGAAGACGGCAAGCCGTTCTGCCCGCAGTGCGGAGCGCCGCAGATTCGTGTGGCAATGGCAGAAGCCGCCGCAGAACTGGCGCCTGGCGGCGACATCGCTGCACCTGCCTTGGGCCGCGAATTGAGCCTGGAAGCTTCCGGGGTTCCGGCCACATCGCTCGCGAGGTGGTATCACGCGCAGCCGGCTGCCCTGGCGGCGGGTGTTGCCCTGCTGTTGATGCTGTTGCGGCTCAATCCTTTTGTGGCGGCGCTTGGCACTGGGTTTCTGGCGGTGGTTTTCGCGCGACGCCGCAGTGCCGGAAATGGAATCCGCACCATGGCGGGAGCCAGGCTGGGGGCGTTGAGCGGGCTGTTGTTTTTCGGCATGCTCACTTTTCTCGAGACCCTAGCGGTCGCGGTTTTACATAAAGGCGCGGAAGTGCGCGGCCAATTAATCGACAAGATTCAGCAAGCGGCGGCGCGCTACCCTGGCCCGGAGGTTCAGCCCTTTCTGGACTTCGCAAAATCTCCCAGCGGTCTTGCGTTCATGCTGGGGGCTTCGCTGATTTTTGGGTTTGTCGCCTTTATTGCTCTCGGGGCCATCGGCGGGGCATTAGGAGCGTCGTTTCTGGGAAGGCGCGACCCGCCGTAGAGGTGGTCCCTGATGAGGCGGTGGCGAAGTCCAGTGGCCGTGACAGTGAGCCGAGAAATGGCATGATTTTAGAGGCTTGCAGCGCCTCGGACTGCAAGATTTAGATCGACCCTGGATAACCACAGATGTAAACTATTGACAACGCAAGATTAAGGGTTATGATTCGGGAACCAAACGGTTTAGGCAGACCGAAGAAAAAGAGAAAGGCAGTACCATGGCGGACAGAAAACAATTCCTCGGAACCATTAAGGTCAATCCAGAGTTGAAGAAGGTGCTGGAAACCTCGCGCGGCAAACAGGTAACGGAAGAAGAACTGCAAGAACAGCGGATCAGTTTCGCCTTCGGCAACGCGCCAGCTAGCGCCGAAAACATCACGAAAGAAAGCGTGCGCGAAACCTCGAAAAGAGTGCGCCTACTCACATAAACCAAGAACCGTGGCCCGCCTTTTCTAGCAGGCCATGAGCAAAAATATGTCGGTTCGCGAAAAAGACGATCCCATCCTGTTTCAGCGCGTTCAAGAGCAAAACCTGCTGCGCCAGTATGACCTCCTCTCCAATTGTGTTGAAATCGGTCTCAAGAAAGGGATCGAAGCATTTGACAAATACACTCTATGGGCTCTGAATTACGCCGCAGTGTCAAACATCGCGCAATTTGGCGGTCGCTTTCGCGAAGAACCTGTCTACGTAGGCGATCACATTCCACCACACTTTAAGGCAGTCCCGCACCTAATGGACCAGTTCTTCTCTTTCATTCATGAGAGTTGGACACTGGATGGAATTGGAGACCACCCAACATGGCTTGCCGGTTACGCGCTTTGGCGGCTGAACTGGATTCATCCGTTTGTCGAAGGCAATGGTCGCACTGCGCGGGCCGCTTGCTACTATCTGATTAGCTTGAAGCAGAACAAAATCCTTACCGGCAAAAAGATTGTGCCAGAACGCATTCGAGAAGATCGCAGACCTTACTACGCGGCATTGCGAGCAGCCGATCGCGCTTGGGATGAAGGACATCTTGATCTTTCGGTCATGGCTGACTATCTAGAACGCCTTCTATATGGGCAACTCACTGAAGAATGATCGAAAAACTGAGATCTTTCTGGCTGGGCACCAAGCCTTGACACCTCTTTCTGCCACCCATTATGCTTAGCTCTTGCTCCTAGCGGTACTTGCGCCTTTCTGGCGTGCTTCCGCGGGCCTGGAGCGGCATTTGGGCGGGGCGCGGAGGTCTCCCATGTTCTTCGAAATCAAAGACTTGGAACTTCATCCCGTAGAGTTTGCGGAGAAGTTTGATCCGGGCGTGATCGACCTGGGCACGGATTATCGGCAGATCGTCCCCATCGAAAGCAGCGGACGGGCGGACCTGGTCGAAGAGCATCACGGCAAGCATAAGATCATCAAAGACATTCGGATCAAGGGCCGGCTGACGACCAGCCTGGAATCGAACTGCGCGCGCTGCCTCGAACCGATTATTCAAGACGTAAAGAGCGATTTCGACCTGCTCTACCGGCCTCAGGGTTCTGACGCCGGGCGGGATGAGATGTCTGTAACCGACGCGGAAGCTGAGATCAGCTATTATGAAGGGGAAGGAATTCTGCTCGATGATGTGGTCCGCGAGCAGGTTCTGCTGGCTGTCCCGTTGAAGGTGACCTGCCGTGAAGATTGCAAAGGCTTGTGCCCGCATTGCGGGAAGAATCTGAACCAGGAAAAGTGCGACTGCGCGGTGGGCTTTGAAGAGCCGCGATGGGCAGCGCTAAAGGAAATCCGCGGCAAGCTGGCGCACTGAGACAGTACCGAGTACCTGGTACCCAGCGATCAGTGCCGCACCGAGGTGCTAGGTACTGGGTACTAGATACTTCTTAAGCGAGAGGAATTGATAGACTATGCCAAATCCAAAACGTAGACATTCTCAACAACGCACTTCGACCCGCCGGGCCCACGATGCGCTGAAGAGCCACTCGCTTTCCGAGTGCCCGAACTGCCACGAGAAAAAGATGCCGCATCGGGCATGTGTGAAATGCGGCTACTACAAAGGCCGCGAAGTTCTGGAAGTTCAAGAAGCCAGCTAGCTCCCTGTCACCATGCCTAGCGTGATCGCGCTGGATGCGATGGGTTCGGACCGGGCTCCCAAGCCTGAAGTCGAAGGTGCGATCCTTGCCGCGCGGAATTACAGCGTGCGCGTGTTGCTGATTGGTCCGGAGCCTGCGATCAAAGCGGAACTGGACCGTCACCCGGCAGCGTCCCGGCTGCCGCTGGAAATCGTGCATGCCAGCGAAGTCATCACCATGGAAGATAAAGCGGTGCAGGCGGTGCGCGCGAAACGCGACTCGTCGATGCGGGTGGGCTTGCGGCTGGTGCGCGAAGGGCGCGCGTCAGGCTTTGTCACGGCCGGCAATACCGGTGCGGCGATGGCTTCCGCAAAAATGGTGCTGGGCGCATTGCACGGCCTGGACCGTCCGGCGCTGGCAGCGGTTTTCCCTACGGCTCCGGGAACAGCGGCGATCCTGCTCGACGTGGGCGCGAACGTGGATTGCAAGCCGCATAATCTCGAACAATTCGCGGTAATGGGCGAGATTTATTTCCGGTCGATGTTTGAGCATGCGGGGTTTGGACGAGTGGGAAAACGGCCGCGCGTCGGCCTGCTCTCGATTGGCGAAGAAGAGACCAAGGGAAACGAGCTGACCCGCGAAGCGTTTCAGTTGCTGAAGCGTTTGCCGTTGAATTTTGTGGGCAACGTGGAAGGCCGCGATCTGTTCAACGGTCGCGTCGATGTAATTGTGGCCGATGGATTTGTGGGCAATGTGGCTCTGAAGGTTTCTGAAGGGGTGGCGGGTTTGGTTCGCTCCGCGCTGAAAGAATCGTTGAAGGCTACAATTACGCGGCAGGTGGGCTATTTGCTCTCGCGGAGCGCGTTCATTGACTTCAAGAAGCGCATCGACCACACGGAATACGGCGGCGCGCCTTTGTTGGGAGTAAAGGGCGTTTGCATTATTACGCACGGGTCGTCGAACGCAAATGCAATTAAGAATGCCGTGCGCGTGGCTGCGGAGAGCGCCGAACGGCAGATCAATGGGGCGATTGAGCGCGGATTGGCCGCGCTGCGTCCTGCGCGGGCGGAAGCGGAGGCCACGCCGGTTCACTAGTTTGCAAAAATTCGAACGATGACAAAATCAGAAAACATTTCTCCAATGGCGGCAACCAAGGTCGCATTCATTTTTCCCGGGCAGGGATCACAGGCTGTGGGCATGGGCAAGGACCTTGCCGAGAAATATCTTGTCGCACGACAAACATTTGAAGAGGCTGACGCGGCCCTGGGCTACAAATTGTCGCACCTTTGTTTTGAAGGCCCGGAGGACCAGCTGCGCCTGACCGAAGTGACGCAGCCCGCGATTCTCGCGATTTCGATTGCTACCCTCAGAGTTCTCGAGGGCCGCGTGCCTAAGCCGAGTTTTGTGGCGGGCCACAGCCTGGGCGAGTATACGGCGCATGTGGCGGCCGGCACGATGAGCTTTGCCGACGCCGTGCGTACGGTGCGCAATCGCGGGATGTATATGCAGGAGGCGGTTCCGGTCGGCGTTGGCGCCATGGCCGCGATCATTGGATTGGAATTGGAGAAGGTCGCCGCGATTTGCGAAGAGGTTGCGGAGGGCGAAGTGTGCGCGCCGGCGAATATCAATTCTCCGGAGCAAATTGTGATCTCGGGCAATACGGATGCGGTGAAGCGCGGCGCGAAACTTGCCAGCGAGCGCGGAGCGAAGCTGGCCAAGTTGCTGCCGGTGAGCGCGCCCTTCCATTGCTCGCTGATGAAGCCTGCGCAAGACCGCCTGGAAAGCGACTTGAACGCTCTGCGAATGCAAAAGCCGGTTTACCCCGTGGTGTGCAATGTTGAAGCATCTTTGGTGGGCGATGAGTTGCGAGCGCGTGACACGCTGGTGGCTCAGGTAACCGGTTCGGTGAAGTGGGCGCAGAGTATGCAGTTGTTGATCGAGCGGGGCGTGCGAACGTTCCTGGAAATCGGTCCGGGCAAAGTTTTGTGTGGATTGATGCGGCAAATCGACCGGTCAAAGACCTGCACGCACATCGGAGACGAGACGTCGCTGGAGAAATTTTGGCACCGTCTCGAGGCGAAGGAACACGTGGCAGTTCCAGCGTTGAGTTCTCACGACGTACTGGTGCGTTAGAAGCGATGGTCGCCGTGACGATTTTTTCGGTGCAAGCCGATCAGCGGAATTCCAAATCGCACGGCGGCGAGCTGATCGTCTTGTCTGTCTTATCCACGTACACCTGAGCGTGTTGCGCGCGATCATTGACGATCACGTCGACGACCACGCCGGTTCCACCGCCGGGACAGTTGCTGGTGCCGTAGATCTGATAGCTCTTGACGATGCCCCACTGCCCGCCCGGTCCCCAGTCTTGTTTGAACTCGTTCAGCGGGTACTGCGTGTGATTCTGCGGATGCTGCTTCCACGCGGGGTCGGCGTAGTAAATACCGTAAGCGGTTTCGAAGTCTTGTTTCTGCAGCGATAAAAAGAACTTGTCGGCAACATGTTTCTCCGGCCAGAAGCGATTCCACCAGCCAGCGCCCGCCAGGATTAAAACTAAGACGACTATGGAAACAATCCGAGTTCGCTTCTTCCGTTCTTTCTCAGGATGGTACTCTTTCGCGTCCAGTAAAGTCATCGCTCTCTAGCATAACGGACGCGGCGGGGAAGTCAAAAGTTCCCGAAGAATTGAGTCATTGGGCGATTCAGTGATCGGGCGATTACAGGTCCGGACTCGTGGCGTTCAATCGCCCGAGCGCTCAATCGCTCAATTCTACTACAGGGTTCGCTTGAACAGCGGGATGGCGATGCCAAGAGCGACGGCGGCAAATATCGAGAGGAACAGCATGTCTCCCCAGACCGCCGCGAGCGTAGTTTCTTTCAGCAGCAGACACTTGAAGCCGTCCACAGCGTAAGTGAAGGGATCGACTCTTGCGATCGCCCGCAGCCACGGCGGGAAGGCCTGGATGGGATAGATCGATCCGCTGGGAAAAAATAAAAGCGTATTCAGAATGCCGAACATAGCCCGCGGCACCAGCGGGTCTTCGATGCGAACCATCAGCAGGAACATCATGGTGTTGAAGGCAAGCGAAGTTAGCACGATCATGATCAACAAACCAAACATCGTGACCGGATTGAAAATCGTACTCACCCCCGAAATTAGCGATCCAATCACGGTGATAATGACCCCCGTCATCACCGCCTTTACGGTTCCGGCCAAGTTTAGGCCGAGGACAAGTTCAAGCTTGGTGATTGGAGTGACCAGATAACCTTCGTGCACGCCGCGTGCCTTGTCATCGATGTACAACATGCCGCCGCCAATCATCACGGAAACAAACATCGCGAGCGAAAGCGAACCGGGCAGCAGATATTTCATGTATTCGATGTAGGGATAAAGTTCCACAATCGAAAGCGCGGTCTGCTGCAATATGCGGGGCTCGACGGTGGGCTGGTTCAACGAGGCGACTAAATCGGTGAGTTCCGACTCCAGCGCGGAACTCATGAAGTTGTCGGTGTTATCCACGACGACTGCAATTTGCGGATGGTTGTCTTCGTAAACGCGCCGCGAGAACTGGGGCGGGATGATCACGGCGCCGTCGAGCTTGCCATTGCGTACGTCTTCCACCGCTTGTTTTTCGTTGTCGTAATAGACCGGCACGAACGTGCGGATGTTGGCGTGCACCGAGTCGAAGGCCTCGCGAATTTTGAGCGCCTGCGTGCCTCCGTCCTGATCGACAATGGCGAGGCGCGCATCGCGGATCTTCCCACCGAACGCATTGCCCAGGATGATGAGCTGTACGAGCGGAAAGATCATCGACGCCAGCATCAGCGCCGGCAACCGGAAGAACTTGCGCATCTCGCGCTCGACAATGGCCATCATTCGATTCATAAATTCAACAATCTCGCGTAGCGAACGCGTGCGCCGCAGACCTGACGGTGTTGTTCATGGCCGCAGCCCGGGGCTCTGGGGCATGGTGAAGGCGTATGCTTTCTGCAGTTCGTCACGCAGCTGCCGTCCGGTGTAATGCACGAAGACATCGTCCAGCGTAGTGTTCTGCACGGAAAGCGATTTCACCTCAACTCCGGCTTCGACGGACATTTCCACTAGCTCGGTGGTGGTTTGCGAGCCATTGCCGGTGAGCACCCGATACATTCCCGCACCTTCATGCTGAACGGAGGTAACTTCGTCGAGCGTATGCAGGCGTTGCTCCCAATCGTCCGGAGGATTTTCAAACTGCGCCTCAATTACGTTTGAGCCGGGGACGCTCGCCTTCAGAGCCATTGGCGAGTCCAGCGCGACCAACTTGCCGTGATCGACGATTGCGATCCGATCGCAGAGCCGGTCGGCTTCGTCCATGTAATGCGTGGTGATCAGAATCGTGAGCTGCCGCTGGCTCTTGATATTGCCCAACATCTCCCAGACGGCAACGCGCGAGACTGGGTCGAGTCCGGTGGTGGGCTCGTCGAGAAAAAAAATCTTGGGATGATGCACCAGCCCGCGCGCAATCTCCAGCCGCCGCCGCATTCCGCCGGAAAGCGTCTTCGTCTGCGCGTCACGCCACTTGGTCAGATCGACTAAGCCAAGGAGTTCGTCGATGGAGCGCTTTCTTTCTTTCGCCGGAACATCGTAGAGCTTGGCATAAATATTCAGATTCTCTTCCACTGTAAGATCGATGTCGCTGGTAAGGGCCTGCGGGATCACGCCGATCGTGCGCCGGACGTCATCCGGGTCTGTGGCAACGTCGTGTCCTGCGATGCGCGCGATGCCGGCTGTAATCGGAATCAGCGTGGTCATCATACGGATCAGGGTCGACTTGCCGGCGCCGTTCGGTCCGAGCAGACCGAAAATCTCGCCTTCTTTTACATTGAACGAAACGTCGTCGACGGCGGTGAAGTCGCCGTATTTCTTGACGATGTGCTCGACCTCGATGGCGTATGGGGTTTCCCCGCCAGCCGCAGGAGAAGCAGAGCCATTCGGCTTGTCGTTCAGCTCCGCCATACTATTGCTGCCCCGCTGCCGCTGCGTTTTGCGAATCGCCCTCGCCTTTGAGTTGCGCTGGCGAAATCAGAACCTCGGCGGTCATGCCCGGCACGAACGCGCCTTTGGGATTGTCCAGCCGAACCTTCAGAACAATTGTTTTAATATCGCGCTTGCGCCGGCTCACGTCGCGCTGCGTGGCGAAGTCGCCTTCGACGCCTTTGAAAAACACTTTGCCTTTGATAACCGTTCCACCGGGCATTTGCACGCGCAGCACATCGCCGTAACCGATGTGGTCTGCATAAGTCTCGGGAATCGCCACACGCGCCCAGGTATCCGTGAGATCGACGATGGTGACGATGGGAGCGCCGATGTTGACGACTTCCCCCTGGCGAGCCGCGCGCACAGAAACCGTGCCGGTTACGGGAGCATAAACATTGGTGTATCCCAGGCGGACAGCCGCCTGATTCTTCTGCGCGATGGCGTTCTTGAGATCAGCTTCAGTCGATTGCACGGTGCTCTTCGCCGCGTTCGCCTGCTGGGTGCGGGCGATGGCCGCATTCAAGTCGGCTTCCGCGGCCTTCACCAATTCCTGTTGCGCCTGCACCGTGGCTTGCGCAGCCTGCAAATTCGTTTCTGCCTGCACACGTTCCTGGTCGGATTGAACGCCGGTCTTGGCCAGTTCGATCGCGCGGCGGCTGTCGCTTGCGGTGCGGTCGAGAGCGGCGTTGACTTGCAAAAGCTGCGCCTTCGCGGAAGAAAGTTTCGCCCGCGCATTGGCTACGTCGCTCGACGTGGATCCGGAGGTTGACCTTTCGGTGTGTTGCATCTCGGAAACTCTGTTCTGCAAGCTGGTGATGTTTGCGGCGGCGGCGGCTTCCTGGGTTTGCAATTCGGAAGCGTCGAGCACTGCGATCAGGTCTCCGGCCTTAACGGGTGTGCCTTCATCCACGAGAAGTTTCTGAATGCGGCCTTCCACCTGCGCGCTCACGATGACCTGATTGGAGTCCACTGTGCCGATCAGCGCGAGGTCTTTAGAATGGTTGGTGGAGAAAGCGTAGTAGATCGCCGAAATCACGAAGATGATGCCGAGAAGGATAAAGAAGCGGTTGCGAGCACTCATTTGCGTACTCCTGGTTTGACAGGTGCTGTTGCCACGCCTGCGCGGGATTGAAACAGCGCCGCGGAAACAAAGTCCAGAACCGCGGCGCGCCGTTCGGCGATGCGCCGCGGGGTGAGAGGATCGAAGCGAACGATCCACCGCATCACGGGAGCGCTGCTGAAATAAAAAACGATCATGGCGATCATGGAAGGAACAAAATGAGCCGGGTCGACTTTGCGGAATTCCCCATCGACGATTCCCTTGTGCAGCAGGGCTCCGACCCGCTGATAGATCGGCTGAAAATAAGTTTTCACGAGCCGGTCGATGTGCAGCGAATTGCCTTCGCGCGCCCGCATCATTTCGCGCTGCATCAGTTTGGGATAAATCTGGTTTGAGGCAATAAAGTCGAAGTATGCGCCGACGTAGGCGAGAATCTTATCGCGCGGAGTTAAATCGCTGTCGAGCACCCGGAAAACGCTGGACTTCATTCCGGTGAAGGCATGATCGAGCACTGCACCGTAAAGAGTTTCTTTGTCCTTGAAATAATAATAAAGCAGGGCCTTGTTCACTCGAGCCTCGCGGGCAATCGCGTCCGTGCGGGCGCCGGCAATGCCGTGTTCGGCGAACTCCTGGGCCGCCGCCCGCAAGATTGCGGCGCGGCTCTCCTCGGGCTGGCCGCGCGAACCCATGCGGGGAGAGCGGCCGCAATTGAAGGAATGTGTCATGACTAATTAACTAGTTAGTTAGATCATAACACAGAAACCCTCGAAGAGAAAGTTCTTAGGATCGAGTCGGTGAGCGACGCCCGCGATGGCCAACAAAAACTATGATTTTCCTATTAGGTTAAGAGGTTGGCAGCTTGTCTGGTTGTCTTGACGGTCGAACTCCACAGTACGAAGTCTCTTGACAAGAGCGCGTCGACCAGGACCTGTACCGGAAGAAAAACTGGCGCGCAAACAGTACGTTTGATTGCGCGCCAGTTTCGATCACACTCCGACTGCCGCAGCAACTCCGTGCGTAGCCTCGACGTGCTTGGATGTTTGCTGCAGATAGCTCTCAAATTCAGCGAGCTTGGGCGCGATGGGCCGTTCCGCCTCGTAGACGCCGGCCAGTACGTCGGTGGTCTTCAGTCCGTTTCCGGTAATGCACAACACGGTGGTTTCTTCCGGCAGAATGCGGTCCTGGCGATAGAGTTTGCCGGCACAGCCCACGGTGACGCCGCCGGCCGTTTCGGTGAAGATGCCTTCGGTTTCCGCGAGCAGACGGATTGAATCGATGACTTCAGGATCGCTCACGTCTTCGCTCCAGCCGCCGGTCTGTTTAATGGTCTTGATCGCGTACAGGCCGTCGGCGGGATTTCCAATGGCGAGGGAACGCGCAATCGTCGCCGGCTTCTGGGGATCGATCTCCGAGCTGCCGGTTTTCACGGCGGTGGATATCGGGGAGCATCCTGTAGCTTGCGCGCCAAAGAACTTCACCGGCTTCTCTTCGACGAAGCCAAGTTTGACCAGTTCGTCGAATGCCTTCTTGATCTTGATGATCAGTGATCCACCGGCCATGGGTACCACCACGTTATCGGGCAGTCGCCAGCGGAGTTGTTCGGCAATTTCGAAGCCGACCGTCTTCGACCCCTCAGAGTAGTACGGTCGCAGGTTCACGTTGACGAAGCCCCAGTTGCGCTCCTCAGCAATCTGCGAGCACAGGCGGTTTACCTGATCGTAGTTGCCGCCGACGCGCACCACGTTGGCGCCGAAGACCTGGGTCCCAAGAATCTTTGCGGGCTCGAGATCCGATGGAATAAATATCCACGCTTTGAGGCCTTCGCGTGCGGCATGCGCCGCAACTGCATTTGCCAGATTTCCGGTCGAAGAACACGCGACGGTGTCGAAGCCAAAAGCGCGAGCCTGAGAGAGTGCCACGGCCACAACGCGATCTTTGAAGCTCAAGGTTGGCAGGCAGACGGCGTCGTTCTTGATGTAGAGGTTCTGCGCGAACGTGCTGTCATCTTTCTTGCCGAATAAACGCTGCGCCAGCTGCGGTGCCTGGAACAGCGGCGTGAAGCCGACCGGCAGCCGCGGTTGAAAGCCTTGCGGCAGCGGCAAAAGCTCGGAGTAGCGCCAGATGTTCGGCGGGCGTTGGGCGATTCGTTCACGACTGAAGGCTCCGTGGGCAATCGAGGCCTGGAGCGCAGCGTAGTCGTACGTGATTTCGAGGGGAGAGAAACACTCGTGACACATCGAGCGGGGCTGGTTTCCCCAACTTCGGCCGCATTCCCGGCAACGGAGTTCGAAGGCAGCGTCGTAATTCGGCATCGGGCTACTCGCTTTCTTTCTGTTGCTGCAGCGAACAGCTGGGAACGAGCACCCGGGAAAATTACCCCAAAACACAAAGGCCTCTTTTCCGGGGAAATTGGGAAAAGAGGTATCGGAATGCAATAGAAATCAGATTTCGCATCCGAATCTCATGTTCCCCGTTTCCGGGCGGGAGTTGGCACCTGGCGGTCGGGATATATGATCCCGATCCGGTTGCCGTGGCGTCATAGGGCTCGTCCCTCAGCCACTCTGCATGAAATTCATGTCTGCTCCGAAGAGCAAACTTGTAAACTTGTAGCTGTGATCTTTACACATGGAGCGCAGTTCGTCAATCACGAATTGGATCTAGGAGTGATGGTCTACTGACGACGGTCACGTAGCGCCATCTCGCGGGCGAGTTCCCGGGAGGTATCCTTCAGACGTTGCGACAGAAGCAGCGCGAGCGAAAGGTAAAAGCGCGAGGCAAGACGGGGAAAGGCTTCGAACATTTCGCGCAGCTCTCGCGCGTTGATTTCGTCCACTTCCACTTCGTCATCTTTGGCAATCACGCTGGCGGTAGCGCGGCCCTTTTCCAGGAAGGCCATGTCGCCGCAGACGTCATCTACGCCTAGCGACGCCAGAATGGCCCGCGTAGCTGTTCCGGCAAGTTCCACCGAGGCCTGGCCGCGGCGGATAATGAAAATACTCTCAGACGGGCCGCCCTGCCGGATGATCTCTTCCCCCAGCTTGAAGGTTCGCCGCACCGACTTGGCACTGATCAAGGTCCAATCGTTCGCGTTGAGATATTGCAGGCGATTGCCGGCCATAGTATTCCTATCGGCTCGCGTGGCTCTGTCGGCCACCAGCCGCCACACCGACCGGAACTCGCTTTCGGGAATCATTCATTTCCGGGTGTACAATTCTTGCCGAATCGTGACATCCCACAGTATTTTTTGATGAGGACTGAATCGTGAGATCGATTTTCCTGGCGCTGGCCACAGCCTGCATTTTAATCCCTTCCTGTTTTGCGCAACAGACTGCCTCTCCGAAAACGCAGAATCAAAAGAAGGCTCCGGCCGCGGTGTCCACGACAGAGCCGGCAGAGAACACAGGTGCTAAGCCCGACAATCCATCTGAACAAAGGCCCGCGCCGCCGCAGGGGAATGCCGACCGGAACAGAGATAGAGATTAAAGACAAAAAGGAGCACTTCGATATGACCGAGGTGCCTCCGGTTGCGACGCATCACCAGATCGCAGTGGATGGAAAGGCATTGAAGTACACGGCGACCACTGGCCGGCTTCCGATCAAGCGAGGCGACGGCAAGATCGAAGCCGAGATGTTCTACGTCGCGTACACGCTCGACGGCCAGGACGCTGCCAAGCGCCCGCTCACCTTCGCTTTCAACGGTGGTCCGGGATCGGCCTCGATCTGGCTGCACATGGGAGCGCTCGGTCCCCGGCGCGTGGTGCTGCAGACCGATGGATTCATGCCGGCCGCGCCCTATCGCATGGAAGACAATCCCTATACTCTGCTCGATAAAAGTGACCTGGTGCTGATCGACGCCATCGGCACCGGATTCAGTCGGGCTGGCGATACTGACCTGTTCACGAAATTCTGGGGCGTCAAGGGAGATATCGAGGCCTTCGGCGAGTTCATCCGCTTGTACATCACACGCAACGAACGATGGGCTTCTCCGCTGTTCATTCTGGGTGAGAGCTATGGAACGACGCGAGCCGCGGGAATCGCGGGCTATCTCGCCGACCGCGGCATCTCATTCAACGGCATCACGCTGCTCTCGAGCGTGTTGAATTTTGAAACCCTCGAAGAAACCAATACCAACGACCAGCCGTACATTTTTCTGATCCCATCGTTCACTATGATCGCGGCTTATCACCACAAGCTTGCGCCCGATCTTGTTCAGGATCTAAATCGTGCACGGCAGGAATCGGAGCAATGGGCTTTTGGCGATTACGCCCAGGCGCTGGCAAAGGGAGACGCACTCACTCCACAAGAGCGCGAGAAAATTATCGATCAACTAGCACACTACACTGGCCTGAGCAAAGAGATTGTGGACGAGGCCAACTTGCGCATCAACGTCCGCAAGTTTACTCATTATCTGCTGATCGACCAGAAGCTGCGCGTTGGCCGCCTCGATGGCCGCTACACCGGTCCCGATCCCAACGGCCTGCTCGACACTCCAGCTTACGATCCAACCGGCTCTGCCACGCAGCCGCCTTTCACTTCGGTTTTCAATAACTACGTGCGTACCGAGCTGGGATACAAAACCGATATGCCGTATTACGTGCGTGCGCAGGATATAAGCTTTGACAAGTGGGATTGGGGATCGGCGATCGGTGGGTTTCCCGACACCGCTTCGGCGATGCGGCAAGCTATCGTGAAGAATCCATACCTGAAGATTTTAGTGATGGAGGGTTACTACGATCTGGCAACGCCTTACTTCGCGGCGAACTATGCCATTCAGCATCTGGACTTGCCCCAGAAATATCGCGAGAACATTTCCTATACAACCTACGATGCGGGTCACATGGTCTATCTGCCGATGGACGGGCTGAAGAAGATGAAGAGCGATCAGGCAAACTTCATGGAGAAGGCTGGAGCACCGTAACCTGCACGGCCTCTTACCGACTATACTGATTTTTCTTTTTGTCAGCGTGACGTTCCAGGCCGAGCTTGATCAGGCTGTCGATCACTTCTTCGTACTTTAGACCAGACGCTGCCCATAGCTTGGGATACATGCTGATCGCCGTGAAACCCGGCATGGTATTGATCTCGTTCACAAAAATCTTCCGTGCCTTTCCCGGGCCGGGTTCCATCAGAAAATCGACGCGCGCCAAGCCGGAACAATCCACCGCTTTGAAGGATCTCACCGCCAGCTCCTGAATTTTCTTCGTTTCCGCCTTCGTGAGCTTCGCTGGAATAATCAGCTCCGAACCTTCGTCGAGATATTTGGCGTTGTAGTCATAAAACTCCTTGATGGGGACAATTTCTCCCGGCACCGACGCCATTGGGTCGTCGTTGCCGAGCACAGAGCACTCGATCTCACGCGCCTTATTTTTATTTCCGCCGACGCCTTGCTCGATGACAATCTTGCGGTCGAATTTCGCCGCTTCCTCAATCGCCGGGCCAAGTTCCTTGCGATTGTGCGCCTTGCTGATTCCGACAGATGACCCCAGATTCGCTGGCTTCACAAATACGGGGTACTTCAGCTTGCTCTCGACAAACTTCTCAACCTTCTTGGGCGCTCTCTCCCACGCGCTGCGGAGAATGGTGACATGCTTCACGATTGCGATGCCGGCAGCAATGAACAAAGACTTCATAATGTCCTTGTCCATGCCCGCAGCCGAGCCGAGCACGCCCGCGCCCACGTACGGAATGTCAGCTAGTTCCAGCAGGCCCTGAATGGTTCCATCCTCACCGAACGTGCCGTGCAGCACCGGGAAAATAATGTCGACGTTGATGGCGCGATCACTGGCACGACGCATAAGGGCCGCATCGGTTTGAAAAGGAACCAGCCCGCTCTCGCGATGCACGGGTTCGGGCGGCACCACGACCGATTCTCCCTGAGCCAGCACGGCAGCAGTATCGGTGATGTCAGGATCGCCCGCACGCAGCTGGCGCGCTTCCAAGACCAGTTTGCCCTGCAGCAGGTTCTCGGCATGCTCCGCCGTGAGCCACCGGCCATCTTTGGTGATGCCGATGGGCACAACTTCGTACTTGTCTTTGTCGATGGCGTTGAGAACAGAAGCGGCGGAAAGCAAAGAAACTTCGTGCTCGCCGCTGCGCCCGCCAAAAAGAATGCCGACTCGAAGCTTCTTCATGATCTTCTAGTGTGAACGCTGGGTGAGTGGCGCGTCAATTGCAGGATTAGTGCGGCGACGAGTGGGCTAGCCGATGGCGTCTACGATTTGCCGAGAAATTCGTTTGGACTCCACCGAACCGGGCGAGTCTTCCCGAGCCGGGCGTATAGATTAGGGAGAGATTCGTTTTTCGAGCTAGGCTTCGCCGTTGCCATGAAGTGATCGTAGCAGAGGCGGATGGGAAATATACTGAGTCAAAATCCCCACCCTTGCCGCCTAAGATTCATACGACGGCCTCTTACCGAGCGCGCAGCAAGGATGGGGCACCCGGCACGGTGGTGCAATTGCCCCGGGCTTCAGATTTTGATACCGTTCCCGGTCACTAAGGCCGCTGGGTGAATAATCCAGGCTAGTCGGATTCTTAATCTGTCCTCTCGGTGGGTGCCAGTTATGCAAATGATCTTCTGCTCTAACTGCCAGAAACTGACGGGCTACAAGAGGTCCCTCGGATTTGGGACATGCTTCGCTGTAGTCCTCACTGCGGGGGTTTGGCTGCTCGCAATCCCACTCTACCCAAAGCGCTGTGTAGTTTGCGGATTGACGGAAGGCGAAAGCATACCGTGGTATAGGCCCACAGGAGCAGCCCTCGCTGCCTTGGTCGGCCTGGTGCTCCTCATCGCGGCGATCATAGGGGGCTCGCGGCAAGGCGGACAGCAACCACACTCCGACGCTGAGGAAAGGCCCCACGCGGACGCGCAGACATCGGAGAGTGCTTCGACTGATAGGGTGAACCAGGACGCGACTGGCTCTGTGGAACGCACTACGTCGCTAGCGTCAACCATGTCACCGGCCGTACACCCGGCTGCGGTTTACAAGGTTGATCAGATTGCCGACCAATATGATGACAACGAGATCCGGGCTGAATCGCTTTTCACAGGTAAGGTAGTGAGCATTTGGGGTGTTGTTGATCGTCTGACGACAAGCGCGTTAGGCGGAGCCGACGTAACCTTCGATGAGGGTTTTCCTCCTTTCGGCGGTGGTCACAGATCCTCTTTAGACTGTTCGGTCGACGAAGGTCAGACTGCCCAGCTGTTAACTCTGCACAAAGGCTCCGTTGTAGTAATGTCCGCTGAAGGTGGAAAAAAGGTCATGGGCACCGTCTTCTTTCAACACTGCCGGCTGGACCGGGTAGTTCCGCTAGAATCGTTCGCCGGGGATCCGATGATGAGCCACCTTCCGCGGGAATCCGCGCCGGTTGAGACTGGCACCGCGGACTCGCATACATCGAACATCCCGGTACTGACCTCCGAAATAGGGCCGCCGACCCCTTTGCCTTCCGAAGCGGTTCATCGGCCGCAGCTGAAGTTTGCCAGCGGTGCCCGCGTGTTGATTCATGTAGACTCGATCAGCCGACAACCCGATGGAGGCTTTACGTTTCGCGGGTCGCTGCTGCAGCCACTTGCAAGTGATGGCGCGGCCGCGCTGGACCGGGACACCCAGATTGCAGGGTCTGGCAGCGTAAGTAGCGGACACATCCGCGTAGTGGTGAATGAGCTTAACCCAAAAGGCGAGAGATACTTGCTCGATGGACAAGGCGAGAGCAAGCGAAATGGAAGCGGGCCAGCTGTCGAAATCGTCTCAAGCAAGGTAATAGAAATGTGGTTCTCGGCACCATCAACCTACGCGAAGGCAGCTGACCAGCCCTAGAGAATTTTCTTCCCGAACGCCGACAAAGCCAACTCGACCGCCAGGTCCGCGGTCCGGTTGTGCTCGTCGATCACCGGATTTACTTCGACGATTTCGAAGCTCAGCAGGCGTCCGTGGTCGGCAATAATTTCCATGGCAAGATGCGCTTCGCGATACGTCGCGCCGCCGCGCACCGGAGTGCCGACGCCGGGAGCGTCTTCCGGGTCGATCCAGTCCATGTCGAGCGAAATGTGATAGCCGGCGGTGCCGCGACCGGCCATGCGCAGGGCTTCTTCCATCACGGTGCGCATGCCGCGCTCGTCGATGTCGCGCATGGTGAAGACGCCGATGCCGGCCCGGCGCACGTTTTCTTTTTCGACGGCATCAATGTCGCGCACGCCGACGAGCACGCAGTTCTCTGGCTTCACCTTGGGAGAAAAATCGAAGATGTTCTGCAGTTCCTCAGGCCCCAGCCCCATCAGCGCGGCCAGCGGCATGCCGTGGACATTACCGCTCGGCGAGGTCTCTGGAGTGTTGATGTCAGTGTGGGCGTCGATCCAGATCAGCCCGATACGCTGATTCTGACGGCGATAAAATTCGGCTACCCCCGACACCGTGCCCGCAGCCATCGAATGGTCGCCACCGAGCGCCAGGGGAATTTTCCCGGCCTCGAGCGTTTTGATCACCAACTCTGCATGTTTGGTGCAGGTTGCCGTGATTTCCTTCAAATACTTGGCGTGAGTGTCGCCTTCTTTCTTTTGTTCAGGGATAGCGACCGCAACGTTGCCGCCATCTTCCACCTCGTGACCCAGTGCTTCCAGCCGCGCCTCAAGCCCGGCTACGCGGACGGCAGACGGTCCCATGTCAACGCCACGGCGCGACTGGCCGAGGTCGAGCGGCACGCCGATCACGCGGATTTTCTTGGCGGCAACGTTGGTGGTCATAGGATTTTGCGATCGGGCCATTTTGCGATTGAAAATCGAAGCCAGGAAACTTGGGTTCTTAAATCGCCAAATGACTCAATCGCGCGATGACTCAATTCTTCACGGGTAGAGCCGGTGCAGCATTCTTGGGAACGGAATTGTTTCGCGCACGTGTTCCAGTCCACAGATCCAAGCCACGACGCGTTCGATTCCCATGCCGAAGCCGCCGTGCGGCACGCTGCCGTACTTGCGTAAATCGAGATACCACTTGAACGCTTCTTCCGGTAATCCGTGCTCGTGAATTCGCTTCACCAGCAGTTCGTGCGACGCCATACGCTGTGAGCCACCGATGATTTCTCCATAACCCTCGGGCGCCAATACATCCACGCACAAAGCTAGTTCGGGGCGCTGCGGATCGGGTTCCATGTAGAAGGCTTTTACCTTTGCCGGATAACGATGCACCATCACAGGCTTGTCAAATTGCGCCGAGAGATAAGTTTCGTCCGGCGAACCCAAGTCGCCGCCCCATTCAAATTTCGCTTCCAGTGCGCCCCTGGCGTGGCCCTCCTGCAGATTCTTTACCGCGTCGTCGTAACTGATCCGCGGGAAGGGCGGTTCAACTTTCTCAAGTTTCGAAACATCGCGGCCAATGATCTGCAAGTCGCCACGCCGCCGCTCCAGGCAGCGCTTTACAAGGAAAGTAATCAGGCCTTCGCCGAGGTCCATCAAGTCGTCGAGTTCGGCGTAAGCAACTTCGGGCTCGACCATCCAAAACTCTGTGAGGTGACGGCGCGTTTTTGACTTCTCCGCGCGAAAGGTTGGGCCGAACGAATAAACCTTGCCCAGCGCCATTGCAGTAGCTTCGATGTAAAGCTGCCCGGATTGCGTGAGGTACGCCTGATCGTCGAAATAATCGACGGGGAAAAGCGTGCTGGTCCCTTCACACGCGGCCGGTGTGATGATCGGCGGGTCGGTGAGCGTGAAGCCCTGCCCGTCGAAGAAGTCACGCACGGCCTTAATGATCTCCGCGCGCACTCGCAGAATCGATGCCTGCCGCTGCGAGCGCACCCACAGATGCCGGTGCTCCATCAGAAAATCGACGCCGTGTTCTTTTGGAGTGATGGGGTACGGGTCAGACTCCGGCACGCGCTGCACGACTTGCACGTTCACAACATCGAGTTCGTAGCCGCCGGGCGCACGCTTATCGGCGCGTACCTTGCCCTCGACGATCACGCTCGACTCCTGCGTCAGCGTCTTGATTGCATCGAAGACCTCTGGCGTGACCGCATTTTTCGGCACAACGCCCTGGATTACGCCGGAGCCGTCGCGGAACTGCGGGAACAATAGCTTTCCGCTTTCGCGCAGGTTATAGAGCCAACCGCGCAGGGTAACGGTTTGGCCTTCATGCTTGCCGATTTCAGCGATGGTAGTTACAGGGGACATAAGAATTGGGTAATTTGGAAATTTAGTAATTGGGTAATTTGAAAACCCCGCGATCTCGAGTTTTCAAATTACTCAATTACTAAATTTCCAAATTACTAAATTTCTACGCTTCTTCCAGCTTGTCGAACGTCTCCCTCAGTTTTTCCAGCGGATTCACTTTCTCATCTTCCCCAAGCTCCAGCAATAGCGGCGGGGTCTGCGGTGCGGAGCGCAGCAGTGCCATCGCTTCCTTCCAGTCGATTGTTCCAGCTCCGGGCCACAAGTGCGAATCCTGGACTTTGGCATTGTCGTGAATGTGGGACGAGCAAATCTGCTTGCGAAGAATCTCGAAGGCTTCGCTCACCGAGCCCATGATGTGGGCATGGCCGAAGTCAAAGCAAATGCACACGTCGTCAAAGTGGGCGGTTTGAATCATCTCCATCAACCTCTCCGGCGTGGAGAGTTCGTTGGGAATGTTTTCCAAAAGAATCCGCACGCCCAGCGGCTTGGCGAATGCGCGCAAATGCTCAATGGAAGTCATCGCCGATTCGAACTTCTTCTCGCTGAAGGTTTCGTTCGGCACTCCCAAATGCTGAATCAGAAAGCGAAACGGAATCTGCTCCGCGATTTCGAGAGCCCGCTTCACCTCATCCATTGCCTCGACCAGACCGGCGCGGTCGGTGGACGCGAGATTCACCGGAGGTGCGCCGGCGCGGCCCCACTCGTAATCGGCGTACAGCGGCGAGTGCACAGAGTGCAGCGGAACCCCGCTCCCGCGAAACCACTCGGCAATTTCTTTGACGTGAGCTTTGCGATTGGCATAATCGAGGTGCTGCCGTGCCGCGAAAATCTCGATCGCCTGCACTCCGCTGCGGGTCAGGCCATCCAGAATTCCCGGATGCAGCCGCTCCCGCACATATAAGTAGGTTGATACCGCTTTCAACATGCCCAGTCCTTGTAGGAATTGCTGATTGTTGATTGCTAATTGTCGATTAAGAATCAGTTTCAAACAATTTTGATTTTTCAATCAGCAATCAAAAATCATCAATCGACAATCCTCTAGTATCCCACTGCCTTTCCGCCGTTCCTGCCGTCGCTGGCGCCAAGCCGCTCGCCGGTCTTCGGGTCGATGGCGATGCACTCCGCATCGCTCCAATAGGGACTGATGTTTCCAAACTCGTGCAGCCCGACCTGCACGTGGTATCCCATCTTTTCCAATGTTTGCACCGTGTCCGGCGAAAACCATTGCTCGACATTCAATACGTCCGGCATCCATTGATTGTGAAAGCGCGGTGCGTTCACCGCCTCCTGAATGTTCATGCCGTAATCGATCACGCCCATCAAAACGTTGGCCACAGTCGTAATAATTTTCGAACTACCGGGAGAGCCCAGCACGAGAACAGTCTGGCCATCATGCACGACGAGAGTCGGCGTCATCGACGACAGGGGCCGCTTGCCCGGCGCGATCGCGTTCGCTGCGCCTTGAATCAATCCATCGGAATTCGGCACGCCGGCCTTGGCGGAAAAATCGTCCATCTCGTCGTTCAACAGAAAGCCGAGGCCCTCCGCTGTGACCCGCGATCCAAACCAGTCATTGATGGTGGTCGTGACCGCGACTGCGTTTCCCTCCGCATCCACCACGGAATAGTGCGTCGTATGCGGCGATTCGTGTTTCGAAACCGACGCCGGATGCGACGCGGCATACTGCTCAAGCTCACTGAAAATCGCCGGTCGCTTCAATTCTTTGCTGGGGCTGGCGTGGTCGGTTGCGATCGACTGGCTCCAGGCAACGCCATATTTCTTATCGATGAGCTGCGCGACTGGAATCTTCGAAGAGTCCGGATCGCCCAGGAATTCCGCACGATCAAAAAACGCCCGCCGGAACGCCTCCGTCGTGTAATGGATCGATTCCGCCGACCGGCTGCCCATCTTGGCCAGATCGTAGCCTTCCAGAATGTTCAACGATTCGATCAGAACGGTCCCGCCGGAAGAGGGCGGTGGCGCGCTGATGATTTCGTATCCTCGATAGGTCCCACGCACCGGCTCACGTTCTTTCACTTCATAGTGCGCCAGATCGTCAGCGGTGATCATCCCGCCGCCTTTTTGCAAAGCCGCCGCCAGCTCCCGCGCCAGCGATCCGTGGTAGAAATCGTCAGGCTTCGCGGCGATTCGCTCCAGAGTTCGCGCGAGGTCAGGCTGTCGAAAAACTTCACCTGCCTTGTAGAAGTTGCCATCGCGCTGAAAAATGCGCCGCGATTCCGAGAACTTGCCCAGGTATTTGTCATGTTCCAGATCGCGCGCTTCAGCCCAAGTTAAAGCGTAGCCGTCGCGCGCGAGCCGAATCGCCGGAGCGATCACCTGCTGTAATGGAAGCTTACCGTATTTCCGCTCGGCGTAAACCATGCCGGCAACCGATCCCGGCACGGCAATCGCTTTGTATCCGACGACGCTGGCGTCTTCAATCACGTTGCCCTGCGCATCGAGATATAGATCTGCCCTTGCCGCCGCGGGAGCCGTCTCGCGATAGTCGAGGAAATGCACTTTGCCGTCAGACATTCGAAGCAGCATAAATCCGCCCCCGCCCAGGTTTCCCGCCGGGGGATGTACGACCGCCAGTGCGAATCCGGTAGCCACCGCGGCGTCGATGGCATTGCCGCCTGCTTGCATGATCTCGACCCCCGCGCGCGAGGCTAATTCGTGGACGCTGACCACGATGCCATGCTGGGCATGGACCGGCTCGGTAGAGCCGAGGGCGCCGGACGACGCGCATACCGTCACCGCCAACAGCAGCAAAATCAATGATTTTTGCCGGGATCGCATTTCGATCGAGGGTGTCCAGGAAAGGCGGACTCTTGAGGCTAGCCGACCGTGGCAAGCAGAGTCAAATCAAGGGTAGCACGAGGGTACGAGCACTCCCACTTGTAAGATTAGGGCAGCCTAGTCGGCAAACTCTGTTCCGTGCCGATCCTTAAGCCCGCTTGGTCTTCTTGCGGGTTGTGCGCTTGACGCGGCCTTTCTTTCCCTTTGATTTTTTCCTAGGTGCCTTGGCTGACACCATCTCATACGACGTCTGAATCAACTGGCGCAATTCATCCCAACCCACTGCGTCCAGGCGGTCGAGCATCACCCACTTGTGACGGCCGAGGTACGGCG
This sequence comes from uncultured Acidobacteriaceae bacterium, assembly GCA_963771965.1. GTDB lineage: Bacteria > Acidobacteriota > Terriglobia > Terriglobales > Acidobacteriaceae > Sulfotelmatobacter. The sequence continues at coordinate 16,125 of CAVYVM010000008.1, read as the reverse complement.
AGGGCTGAATGTGCTCGCGTTCAATCAGCTCGGCAAAGGTCTCTGGTGCGCACTTGAAGGACAAACGTGGATTGTCCAACCCTAGTACTGCGAACATTTTCTCGCGAACCTTAAAGCAGAGAGCATCACCCCACTGCAGCTTCTCAGTGGCCTGGGGAAAAGACAGACAATATTCGCGGATGGAATCGACGTTCATTGTGATGAACAGACAATTGGACGAATCGGGGAATCAGCCAACCCAGATCAGTTCCTACAGCGTCTATGGCAGCACCACCAACGGCTTCACTCCGGGATCGGGCAACCTGATCGCGAGCGGTGTGACAGGTACGACTTACTCCAACACCGGACTTGCAGCTTCGACCACTTATTACTACAAGGTCGAAGCCGTGGACGCCGACGGATCGTCGGCAGCTTCGATTCAGGCAAGCGCGACCACACAAGCTGCAGGCGGCAGTTCCGAGGTCGTCGCCATCGCCTGCGGTGGTCCGGCCGAGAGCAACTCCGGCGGCGGGGATAACAGTCCGGTCACCGCCACCATCAATCTGACACAACCCGGAGTCAACGCCGCGCCCATGGGTGTCTATCAGCACGGACGAGCCGGAGTTTTCACCTACACGATTCCGGGGCTGACGTCGGGCAGTACGTACACGGTCCTGTTGCATTTTGCCGAAACCTATTTCAGCGCCGCCGGAAATCGTGAGTTCAATGTAGCCATCAACGGCACAACCGTGCTCACCAACCTGGATATTTATCGCCGGTGGGCAAAGACGCGGCACTGCTGGAGACCTTCAATACGACCGCCAACAGCAGCGGGCAAATCGTCATCGCCTTCAGCCTGGGCGCGGCCAACCAACCCTGGAGTCATGGGAATTGATATCCGGACCAACTAGAAATTGGTGAATCGTAATCGGAAGGAGGCCGCCGAATGAGCGAAACAGCTGGCGAAGCTCATCCTTGTTTACGTGCGTGCGGACGCGCGGTGGATCTGCGCACCACCAACTCAGGTTCGATGGCAATTTCCGTAACATACTTCGTTTGGCCCTCAATGCGGTCGAGCAGCGTACGCGCCGCGGTCTCTCCCATTTTTTTCATGGGCTGTCTCACAGTCGTGAGTGGCGGACTGATGTAGGCAGAGTTTTGGATGTCATCGAAGCCCACCACCGACAAATCATCGGGCACACGCAGACCGGCTTCCAAAAAAGCGTGGATGGAACCAATCGCGGAGATGTCATTGTAGGCAAACAAGGCGGTAAAAGGCTGTTTACGCGCGAGCAATTGCTTGGCGAAGGGGTAGCCCAGATTCGGCGTCGGGTCGTCTCCTTCGAGTTGGACAATCAATTCTGGCCTCATGGCGATGCCCAGTTCGGCAGCGACATCGCAGATCGCGTTCCAGCGGTCGCCGGAATCTGCGCTCAATGGCGAACCTTTCATGAATGCGATTTTGTCGTGCCCCAGGTCGATCAGATGCTTCAGCGCGAGCGATGCAGCACGGTGGTGATCCAGAACAATATTGGTTACGCTTTTGATCCTGCGATGGCCGGCAACCGCTACGGTCGGGAGAGGAGGTTGTTCGGTCAACAAGGTGTCGACTGTAATAAACCCTTCGACTCCGCGCTCCAGAAGCATCGTCGAGTACGTTGCGAGCAGCGTCTTGTCGTGGCGGTGAGCTACTGTAAGAAAGAAGAAACCCTGTTCTCGAAGATAACGTTCCATACCGCTAATCACGACAGAACCGTAAGCATCGCCGATTTCCGCCACGATCACTCCAATCGTGTAGGTGCGCTTAACGCGAAGAGACCGGGCAAAAAAATTGGGCCGATAGTTGAGCTCGTGCGCCGCTGCCAAAATTCTGTTTTTTGTACGCTCCGGGACGGATTGCGAAGCTGAAGAGTTGTTCAGAACTGCCGAAACGGTGCTGGCAGTAAGCCCGACGCGCTCTGCGACAGACCTCAGCGTCACGGTCGGCTTCGGGCTCCGATCGGCCTTCTTTTTGTTCTGAATTTTCATTCGGCGATTCGTTGCGCTCTCGGTGGACGCCGGTGTCCGACTATTCCCGCGCCCGCCCCCGGATTGTACCTCACTGCGAGTCAGAAGCCAGACCTTGCGATTGCCCCTAAGAATATCGATATTTTTATCTTGACAACGAAAGGCGTTTGGGTCTAAACCTTCGTGCAGCAGGGAATAGTACAGAAGTACTAGCTGGAAATCCAGTAAAACTAACGATATTCTTCAACTCCGAACCTGGAACCATTTTGGCATGAACTGGATGCCACGGCTGGTGATCTGTCTAACTTGAGGAACCCATCTCTGTGGGATGGGAGTCGACGTCTAGTTTGAGGAGGAACTCCATGACGAGCTTCAGCCGCTGGGCATTGGCAACTTGCGTTCTGCTGGGTTTGACCGCGCCGGCATTTTCTCAGAGCAGAAATACGGGCGAGATTCGTGGCACGGTCTCGGCGGCGGGAGCCGTGGTGCCGGACGTAAGCGTTACGGTTTCAAATATTGACACAGGCGAGTCGAGGAATTTCGTTACCAACCAGGATGGCATCTACGACACCGTCTCGACGCCCGCGGGAAACTACAACATCACGTTTACCGCCAAGGGCTTCAAGAAGCTGGTTCGTGGCCCAGTCGTGCTGCAGGTGGATACGATCACCGAAAATGCCGCCCTGGAAGTTGGCTCCGTATCGGAAACAATAACGGTTGAAGCCGAAGGCGTGCCGCTGCTCGAAACCGAGACTTCCCATATGGGAACCATTCTTGAATCGAAAACCATCAGCCAGTTGCCCCAGATCGGCGCTGGAATCACCGGCAATGACTGGGCTAACTTCAATATTCTACTTCCTGGAGCTGGAAGCTCTGCTACTCAGCCGTCTTCAGAAGGTAGTGGCGCCTATAACGCCGGAGATGCCGTCTCTATTAATGGGAACCTGCCTAATTACGCCAACTACCTTCAGGACGGTGGAGTCGTTCAGTTGCCGGTGAGCAATAACGTCGACAACACCTTGTTTGAGGCCGTGCAAGAGGTTCAAATCACGACCTCTTCGTTTTCCGCCGAGTATGGCATTGGTGGCGCAGTATTTAACCAGATCACCAAGAGCGGAACCAACGGCTTTCATGGATCGGCCTACGAATATTTTCAGAACACCGTTTTGAACGCAGCGCCCTTTTTCGGGATTCCGAACACTAGTGGCGGCTTCACTCCGCAGCAGGCGCAGTTTTTCCGCTACGATGAGTGGGGCGGCTCCATCGGCGGTCCAATCATCAAGAATAAATTGTTCTTCTACTTCGTCCGGGACAAGATTTATAACAATGGAGCCAGCAGTGCGACAAACGGCACAACTCTTACACTGGCCGAAAGAGGTATGGGGACGCTCTATCCCGGAGCCTACGATTTCAGTGCGCCCGGTCTGCCCACCCTATACGACCCCGCTAGTTGCTCGACACCGAATTGCACTCGCAAATCCTTTGCGTCGGAAAACACCGGAGCCCTCGCCGGCGTAAACGCGATTCCGGCAGGCCGCATCGATCCCGTTGCGGCAAAGATTTTGAACTTTTATCCTTTGCCCAATGCTGGTGCCTCGGGAGCCCTTTCAAACAACTTCTCCACTCTTCTGCCGACTCCTAATCCCAATCTCAGATACTTTGGTCGCATTGATTACGATTTCTCTTCGAAGAACCGCCTGAGTTTTTCGATCAGTCAGAAGGACAATCCCGGGGTGAATAAATACGGGCCATTTCCCTGCCCGATCAATTGCTTCTCTGGTGACATCGACGGCTATAACGCCCAAGTTACAGATACCTGGGAAATCAGCCCGAAGATGGTCAATGAATTTCGCATGGGGTACACAAAGCAAGGCAACTGGTTCGTGCCTGACACGATTGGATTTAATGCGGCAAGTACGCTGGGTCTGCAATACGCCAAAGCGAACGTCTTTCCGCAGATAAACATCGGCGGCGCTGGAATCTGCTGTTCGGGCCTGGCTCCCGGTACCAACGCAATCTATATCGAGGGCCTATACGACCCGTCCGATGTTTTGACCCTTATCCGCGGCAGGCACATTCTGCATTTCGGGGTTGAGGTGCTCATGGGCGATGGAGACACCACCCCATGGGGAAACATTACATCGGGCAATTTCACCTTCACCGGAAACTATACGGCCCAAAACAACGTCGCGGCAGGAACGACGGGTGCCGGCCTCGCGGATTTCCTGCTCGGCGACGTCCAAAGCTGGAGCGCGACTAATCAATCCACGTCCTACGCGCGCTTGAAGAGTCCGCAACTTTTTGTCCAGGATGACTTCAAGCTGCGCCCCAACCTCACGCTGAATCTTGGGTTGCGTTACGTGGCGACAACTGGATTCACAGAACTTCATAACAGCCTGGGCGGCTTTGATCCGAACAAGACGCTGACGTGCAGCGTCGATGCCAACGGTGTACCGTGCGGTAACCTCAATGGCACGCTAGGTTCGCTGTGGTTTGCTCCTCAGGATGACCGAACCTCGCTGCAGAAGCCGATTTACGATATCTTCCTGCCTCGCGTGGGTTTTGCCTGGTCCCTGCGAAACGACACCGTAGTCAGGGGCGGGTTTGGAATGTACTCCTATAACTTCAGCCAGGATACCTATGGCAACGGAATAGGCTTCGGCGCGCTCACCACAAGTTCGGGGAACGCCTCGGACGTCAATCATGGCACCGGTCCCACTCCGCTGGTCACTCTGTCGGAGTCAGCCGCCGCTGCTAACCCCGTCCTGAATTATGTTATCGGCTCGGCGAATGCGAAAAATGTCTTGCAATATCTCAACGTCGCTTCTCCGTCAAATCAAACCTATGTGCCGTACCGGGTTCCGGTAGGGCGAATCAACGAATGGCAGTTGAGCGTGGAACATGAATTCGCGCACAGCTATATGGCATCGATTGCCTATGTCGGCAGTCACGGTGGCAACCTGCAATTCCCTACTGACGTCAACCAGATAACCAATCCAGCAGGCATAGCGGCGAGCGCGGCCGCTGGTGCTGCGATACAGGCTGATCGTCCTTATCCGGCTTGGGGAACGCTTGGCGGAAATAACTACAATGCCATCTCGAATTACAATGCGCTGCAAGCCACGATCAACAAGCATTATTCCAATGGCTTGGTCTTCAGCTTCAACTACGTGTGGTCGCACTTCCTTGACGATCAGGATTCGGGCGGATGGGGCAGCCGCGGAGGCACACAATATTGGCAGATCGCGAATGACCCTTCCGCAAATTATGGAAACTCGAACTTCGACATCCCGAATGCTTTTAAAGGATATGTCTCGTACGACCTGCCCTTCGGCAAAGGGAAAACTTACCTGAGCGGCAACTCGGTTGCAGACGAAATTGCCGGTGGATGGAGACTGTCAGGAACGCTTCTCGCACAGAGCGGGGGACCCTTCACGGTAGTCAACGCTACCAATGAAAATTCCACCATTACCGGCTGCAGTGTCGGCGGCACAGCCACGGGCGGTGACGTTAACAACGGCTGCAACTGGTTTCCCAATGTTATCGGGAGTACCAGCGTCAGTCATCAGGGCCCAGCCGAATGGTTCAACACTGCGGCCTTCGCAAACGCGGCTCCGGCTGGCCAATTCGCCTTCGGCGATGAGGTGAGAAACTCGCTCCGGGGACCGCGACTTACAGTTGTCAACATGTCAATCGCCAAGAGCTTTAGTTTCGGAGAGAGGATTCGTCTGGAAGTGCGCTCCGACTGGGTGAACGTCCTCAACCATCCAAGTCTTGGCATTCCGGGCCAGACCTTTGGAGCGGCTAATTTTGGGCAGATAAACGACGCGACCTTGGGCAATGGCGTCGCGGTCGCACCCCGCAGCGGTCAACTCAGCGCCAAAGTGACGTTCTAAAGAATAGCCAACCAGAGAGAGAACGGCGGCATGCTGCCGTTCTCTCTTCATCTTCTTTCTTCAAACGGGCCAGACTCCGGAAACGGATCTCCACCGTACAATGGCGACATGAGGACAAGCACGCTCGTAGTCTTGCTTTTCGCGATTCTGGGCGCGCGCATGGCGTCGGGTTTCCCCCAATCCAACCCCAGCCGCCAGCAGCAGATCGAATCTCACGCCCACAAGGCTGCAGAATATTTGAAGGAGAACAAGCCTGAACTCGCGGCGTCCGAGTTTAGAGCCATTCTTGCCCTCGATCCCAATAACGTAGATGCGCGCGGTAACCTCGGCGTGCTGCTGTTCTTCCAAGGCGCGTATGCGGATGCGATTCCGCAGCTTCGCGCTGCGCTGAAACTGAAGCCCACTTTGTGGAAGATTCAGGCTCTTCTCGGTATCGCCGAGAAGCGCACGGGCGACATCGACGCAGGCCGCCGCGATCTGGAAAATGCATTCCCCAAAGTGCAGGACCAGAAGGTCCGCATCGACACGGGCATGGAGCTGGTCGAAATCTACTCCGGCACCGGCGATCTGAATAAGGCAGGAGCAATCATCAGCGTTCTGCGGAAGCTGGACCCGGCCAATGAAGCTGTGCTCTACACCGCTTACCGAATCTATTCCGACCTTGCTGCCGAGTCACTGCTCAGCTTGTCCGTTGTCGATCCGAATTCCGCTCGAATGCATCAGGCTATGGCGCACGAACTGGCGAAGCGTGGAAATACAGCGGAAGCGATCGAGCACTACCGCGCCGCACTCAAGATCGACCCGCGGCTTCCGGGACTCCATTTCGAACTTGCCGATATGCTCGTTACTTTGTCGACCGCGGAGGGCCGGAAAGAAGCCGAAAGCGAGTACAAGGCAGCCTTGGAGGCCAATCCTTTTGATGAACAATCTGAATGCAGGCTCGGCGATATCGCTCTTCAGAGAGACGACTTGAAGGAAGCGAATGAACACTACACCCGCGCCTTGCAGTTGCAGCCGATCGACCCAGAAGCCAGCATTGGCATGGCAAAAGTTCTTATGACCATGGATCAACCGCAAAAAGCCGAGCAGCTTCTGCAGCATGCTCTCCAGCTGGATCCAACAAGTGCTGTGGCTCACTTCCGCCTGAGCACTGTATATCGGCAGACGGGACGTACCGCGGAGGCCAAACACGAATTAGAGGAATACCAAAAATACAAGCAGATGAAGGACAAACTCCGCGAGATTTATCACGACTTGCATCAACAACAAACCACTGACGAAAACGATGAAGCGAATCCAAAGAAATAGTCGGTGTTTCAGTACCCGATAGGGAATCCACTCTCGCGGCTCGCCGCGATTCGACATCGCTCGGATAAGGACGACAACTCAGCGCGTCCGTCGCCCAGAAACAAGCAGACCGGATGCATCCTTATTATTCTGCAACGTCTATATCATTATTATGCAACGTCTACATCAGGATGATCTGGTCGGCCAGATACTGCTCAAGGTTCGGAGGTCCGTTCTGTGGGTCAAGGCCAAAAATGTTGTATACCTCGTCAGACCAATAGATACCCAAATCCTCGGTCGGGTAGATCCCGCGTTCAACAAGAAGCGCCTCGGGAAGATGGATTTGGCGATTCTGGTTCGACTGCAATCCTTGGTCGAAATATTTGGACTGCGCTGGATGTCTTGTCTGTCTCAAAATACCACGAGGGTACTACGCGAGTCTGATATTGGAGACTTGCTCGAAGCCGGTACATATGCGTTGGGAATGCCAGATTGTTCAGCGTTAACCGACGCGGAGTCGATTGGCCGTGCCCTGGAGCGGTTCCGACAACGCAAAAGTAACTCGCGTACTTGCCTATTGTTGAGACGCAACGCAGAAGAAATCTGCGATGGGTTCAGGCTCCGTCCGCTGGCTCCTAAAATTGGGCAGAATGCCTGGCCGGCGTAAGTTTTTCACATTTTGAATTTTCGTGTCCTTGATCTCACCACTCGCTTATCCCAAATTAGTCTGCTATCCCAGGTCGAAGACGTTAGGCCAAGTAGATGAAGTCGTTGCAATATAGCGCGCAACGTTTTGGCGAACCACAGGCATCATTTGACACGCACCTGCCTGCCAGACAACCTGAGACAGTTAACGAGAACAGAGCATCCGACGCTCGACATAAGGAAAACATGCTTGCCCGCTTCGCTCTGGATATGGCGCGACTGCTCGGGAAGGACGTAAACGACCTCCGGGAAGAATTCTTGCAACTCGGATATGAGCAGCAATTTCAATTTGTGCACAGAATGTTGATGCGCGAGGGTATGCTTTCTCAATCCTCCGCCCGTGACAAAATGATTAATTTGCCCAAGGTTTTTCTCGCGAAACTCTGCCGCTATCGATAGTTACTCTTTGCGGCTCCAGTGAACAACCGGTTGTTCTTCTTGCCGCAGCCGATAACGAGAAGCCATACCATCTGAAAGAGGAGTGGGAATTGCACACAGGCTATGGAGTCGACATTGGCCGAGTGCCTGACCACACGATGCTGAGGAAGCCCCATGTGTCGATCCTGGCCAATTCATTGGGGTCATCTCTTTGCGAGTATTAACAATGAAGATCACTATGCCGTAGTGAAGGACTAGAAGTAATCGCTATTACCAAAACGGACGACTGCTGGCGAGCAATCCATTACGAGCAATTCATTATCTGTAGGCTCAGGATAGTCACTTCTAGCAAAACATGCCTTAGTGCTCATATTAAGGTAGATGTTGGCTTCACAGATCGGCCAATATTTCAAAGTAGTCGTCAACCGCATCGTCCGGGATGAATCGGTGTATTCGTGGGTAGTGGTGCAGCACCACTACCTATTCGTGCAAGAAGTTGACGGAGCATAGTATATTCGACGAGAATTAGTCATCGGATGGTCCCAAGCCTAGTCTGGAGGTCTTATGGATAGCTTCTTTCAGGATATCCGTTACGCATTGAAGTTGCTGCGCAAGAGTCCGGGGTTTACGACGGTCGCCATTCTGACGCTGGCGTTGGGAATCGGTGCTAACACTGCGATCTTCAGTATTGTTAACTCTGTGTTGTTGCGCTCTCTTCCGTTCCGTGATCCTGATCGTCTGGTTAAAGTCAGTTTTGAAAATCCTGGCCTAGGGTTGCATGATGTCCTATTCTCCGTTCCTGAACTGGACGACCTTAGATCTAGGTCCGGAGTTTTCGATGATGTAAGTGTCGTTTGGCCTACCAGTACGAATGTCACAGGAGCGAAGCAGCCTGAGCGCCTCGAAGCGCTCGGCGTGAATCCCAATTATTTTTCCATGCTTGGGGTAACTCCCCAGGTAGGGCGACTATTTGGTCCCCAGGATGTCGCGCTGGGTTTTGCCGAGGCGGCTGTCATTAGTGATGGCGAATGGCGGCGCTCATTTGGAGCGGACCCCGGAATTGTTGGACGAAGTATCCGTCTCGATAACGACCTTTACACGATTGTCGGGGTTGTTCCCCCTGGGTTTCGACATCCCGGGAAAACGATTGCCACGGACGTCGAAATATGGCTGGCAACCGGTTGGAGCGCGGATCCTTTCCCCAAGCCGGCGCGCAGCACACGAATTTTGCCAGGAGCAATGGCGCGGCTTAAACCTGATGTGACTGTGCAGCAAGCTCAGGCGCAGCTTACTACGATGGCAAGTCAACTAAGAAATGACTTTCCCACGGACTATCCCGCGAAATCTCAGTGGTCGATTCGGATTCAGCCACTGCAGGAGTCACTTGTCGGCGACATCCGGCCCATGCTGTTGGTTCTGATGGGAACTGTGATCCTGATTATCCTCATTGCTTCCGTCAACATCGCCAACCTTCTTCTCGCGCGGGCTTCTGGAAGGCAACGCGAAATGGCTGTGAGACTCGCTGTAGGAGCGAGCCGGGTTCGGATGATTCGTCAGATGCTGACCGAGTCGCTGGTCCTTTCTTTAATTGCCGGCATTGCTGGAGTCGTCGCAGCGGCAGGCGCTTTAGGTTTTATTGTTCGCTTTGTGCCCTCTAAGATTCCGCGATTAAGTGAAGTTAATGTCGACTGGAGGGTCCTGTTGTTTGGGCTTCTTATTTCTCTCATCACCGGCTTAGTATTTGGATTTGCACCTGCGATTCAATCAGCCAAGGCAGATCTGGTTTCGGCAATTCGAGAAGGTGCATGGGGTTCGGGGTATGGCAGCAAGACAAGCCGATTGCGTGGAGCGCTAATTATTTCGGAGTTGGCTCTTGCCGTAGTTCTGCTCATCGGGGCGGGTTTGCTGCTGCGCACTTTTTGGTTCCTGCTCCGGGAGGATCCTGGATTTAACCCTGATAAGGTGGTCGCTGCGAGCATATGGCTGCCAAATCCCAACGATCCAAAAACTAATCCGTACCCCGACATCGGAGTCCAAGCGGTTTTCGCCAGGGAAATTCAACGCCGGATGGCTGCGATCCCCGGCATCGAAACGGCCGCTTTGACGTCGGATCTCCCGGGCAGCCCCCCGCGGTTCAGCAGAGGTCTGATCATTGAAGATCTGCCGATCGAATCTTCTCAACAGGTGAGCGCTGAGATAATTCGGATCAGTCCCGATTATTTTAAGGTGATTCAATGCCCATTGGTTCGCGGCCGCGTTTTCAGCGAAGGCGACGAAGCGGGTAAAGAGATGGTGGTGATCGTTGACGAAACTACTGCTCACCGTTATTGGCCTGATCGCGACGCCATCGGCAGACGCCTCAAGTTAGGGCAGGACCCTAACTTGCCGTGGATGACTGTAATTGGAGTCATGAAGGACATTAAGCATGACGGACTTGATAAGGATGCGATTCCGCACATTTACACGTCTGTCTATCAGCAGACAGGTAGGAATCTAAGTGTGGTGCTTCGCACGGATCTTCCTCCTGCACAGCTCGAATCTCAAATTCGGGATCAGATTCATGCGGTCGATCCAGAGCTGCCTGTGTTTAGTGTAAAGTCCATGAATGAAGTTCTGGAAGCGTCCTTAGCCCCTCGCCGCTTCTCCGCTGAGTTAGTGGCGCTGTTTGCGGCTCTTGCGCTCCTGTTGGCGTCGATTGGAATCTATGGATTGCTTGCCTACATGGTAGGACAGAGATCGCACGAGATCGGAATCCGTATGGCTCTCGGCGCGCGGCGGGATCACATTTTAAAGTTGATTTTGAGGCAGGGGATATTTCTAGCTGGCGCCGGCGTGTCGGCGGGGTTAGTTGTAGCTGTAGCGACTGCGCCACTGATTGCGACTTTGCTCTATGGAGTTCATCCCATCGATCCGGTCGTGTTTCTTTCCGTCGCGCTGATTTTGCTCATGGTGTCCTTCCTGGCCAGCTTTATTCCTGCTTATCGAGCCACTAAGGTAGATCCGATCGTGGCTTTGCGAGAAGGATGAGCCGATCACTGGGGGGCGCAGTGGAAGTCTCCTTTTATCGTCCCTACAAGATGTCAGGTGGTTGGCTGATGCACACTGAAGCTGGAGGAGTCTCAGACCGCTTGCGCGGGATACCGCAGGATACTGACTGCATCTCGTCGAAAAACATCGACGAAGCCAGCCTCGGGACTCAGCAGAAAAAATGATCCCAGGGAACATTCTCAGTTTGCAATCGGCAGAGGTCTGTTCCTCCCACGCGTGCAGACTTTCCAGAGAAATATCCCGGTCCTGTAGTCCACCATAAACGGTGATTGGACACGAAAGACGCTCTTCGGAATAGTACTCATAAGTATCATCAATCTCGAAGTCAGCTCGAAGCACAGGTAGAAAAAGTCTTCTGGTTTCTGGATGTTCGAGCACTTCCTTGGGGTACCGTTGAGCCTCTTCACTTCGGCAATGAAAGCGTCATCGGCAAGATTGAATACGGGATCTTTCTCGCTGGGTGTGGTGGGAGCCCGGCGACCGGAGAGAAAGAGCCGCCGGGGCAGAGTGAAACGTCTCCGACGCAACTCCCGCGCGAGTTCAAAACTGATGAGTGCCCCCACGCTATGCCCGAACAGAACATATGGAAACTGGGGCTCACGCATGATGAGATCTGCGGGCGGAGGGCGCAGTCTCGCGCTAACTTTTCTCCGCGAGAATTCTCTGCTAACAGGGAAAAATACAGGGAATTTGCGAAATTCTGACCTCTAAAATCGCATTCTTTCTCGCTAAGTTACACATTTGGACCTCGACTATTCGGCTAGGCCATTTCTCTGCGAAAAGCAGGTTGTGCGGATCGGAACACGTGACTAAGCTGCTCACCAGCCCCCAAGGTGCAACTAGGAATTATTAGCATATACATGTGCGCGGTAAAGAACTAGTGGCAGAAAGCACGCAGATAGTAAGTTATAGATGTTGAGGTGTGTGCTAACTAGTAATTGATACTTATACCGGGCATTATGGCGGCAGCCTGTCCTGGGTAATCTGATGTTACCCTCCGGCTGCGCCGGAATTGTCTCACTGAAGTGCGTCCCAGCATAATACGTCATGCTAGCGGCAAGATGGGGGCGCTCGACGTCGATCAGCAGATCATTCGGATTCGTGCTCGTCTTCTGGCGGAGCTACCAAGTTATATGGTGCCTCGTTATCTCGCAATTTTCGACGATTTTCCGAAACTATCGTCGGGCAAGGCGGATCGCAAGGCGCTCACATCCATTCTTACCGCTCGCATGACAAAGGAAACTAAGGAGGTGACAACTGCAACATGGACACTGAAGCTGTAGTAACCAACATCATCGAAGATGTAATCGGAGTCAGAGGGGTGAGCCGCGACGCTCGCTTTCTTGACATCGGCGGCAACTCACTGAATCTGGGTGCAATATTGACACAGATCCATAACAAGACGGGAGTAGCTGTGCCTGCGCGCATATTCTTCCACAAATCTGACTCCACCATAGCGGCCATCACCGCCAAGATTGACTCTCAGCTGCAGGAGAGTCAAGCGGCGTTAGCAGTCAGCCAGTAACGACAACCGGGACTTACAAATTCAAGGAGGAGTGGTATGAAGGACAACTATTATCTTTCCGATGCGGAGACAAAGTTTTTTTACCAGAATGGCTATCTCGGCCCGTACACGCTGATGGAGCCAAACGAAATGACAAGCCTATTCGCAGAGGTACGGATGGACCTGCTGGACACCCATAACGCACCTTTCCCGAATAGCAAATTGAACTATGACCGGCACCTCGATATTCCGGCGCTCAATCAGATCATCAGCAATCCAAAGATAACTCATCGCGTTTCGAGCATCATTGGACCTGACCTTTTGAGTTGGCGAACGGAGTGGTTTCCCAAGTACCCGGGAGACGAAGGTACGGATTGGCACCAGGCGGAAAGCTTCGTCGAATTTGAGGGAACGGAGAAGATAGCTCCAACCGCGGCCGAGGAGGGCAAGCCTTGGGAGCTTACCGCCTGGATCGCGATGAGCGAATCAACCAAGGAAAATGGTTGTCTCAAAGTCATGCCGGGAACCCATCGGACATGGTTTTTCGACGAAAAAAAGAACATCAGGTTCGAACCTGAAAACTTCAACAAGAAGGTGATCAACACGGGAGAGAAGGCTGGATTCTATGGTTACGATTACGACAAGCTGAAGCTGGATCCGACCTGGAAGCCAGACGAGGAGAATGCGGTGCATATGGTGATGAAGCCAGGCCAGTTCTGCCTATTCACCTCGCGGTGCATGCATGGGTCGAATCCCAACTCGACCAAAGATTCGACCCGCTTCGGCTGGGCGACCCGTTTCGTGCCCACCCACGTGAAGGTGTACGACGGCCAGGACTCTTTCCATCACTTTGGGGAAGAATTTCCGCTGGACAGGCATTCGACGGTTTTGGTTTTGGGAGAAGACCGCTATCACCACAATCGCGTGCGTATGCCCATGCCGGTGGAGGCGATGACGACAGCTTAACCGCCACTCTAAACACTTGCGTTGACGGGCAGAATGAGCGGGACCCTCAGTTCCGCCTATTCTGCTTACATTGCACGGGCCGGCGGATCTATCTTTCGAACCTGGAGGAGTGGTTGCCGGACCGTGTTGAACTTTTCAAGGCAATGGAGAGTTAGAGATGTTTCTAGGTAAACCAATCTGCTCTGTCTAGAGACGAAGATATGGCGCAGTGGAAATCGGACGAAGAACTGTTTGCCTGGATTCGGAAAGAACTTTCAACTCCTCCGATCAGCGACGTGATGGAGCAGCTCGGTTTTCGATATCCCATGCTGCCGCCGCATATTCGCCCTTTACGAAGCGACCTGGTAATGATCGGGCGCGCCATGCCGGCACAAGATGAACTACCGGTCGAATACGGGGAGCCCTCGCGCTTCGATGCGCAGCCGTTCGGCTTGATGTTCGAATCCATCGAGGCGCTTCGTCCCAACGAGGTATATATCGCCAGCGGCGGGCCAACGCAGGCTGCGAGGTCGGGGGACATGCTAGTGATGCGGGCGCAAAAGTTAGGTGCGGCGGGGATGGTGTTCAATGCGCATGTTCGCGATGGCAACGGCATATTATCCCTGAATTTTCCCGCCTTCGCTCACGGTTTTTACGCCTACGGTTTGCAGCGCCGCCACAATGTAGTGGATTTTCGCTGTTCGATCACAATCGACAAGGTGCGAATCAGGCCGGGCGACCTGATCTTTGGCGATGGCGACGGTGTCTGTGTCATTCCCCACGAGGCGGAAGGGGATATCCTTAACCGGGCGCTGGCCAAGACTCAATTGGAAAAGAAGGTCCGCAGAGATATCGAATCCGGTCAAAGCGTAGTAGATGCTTTCAAGAACTACGGGGCGATATAAGTCACGGGACCAGGCCGCACTAAGTGGGCGGCAATCGCGTCATCTTCTGTGGCCCGGCGCGCTTCGAGCGCGATGACTAAGGCAATCCAGGAAATATTCTTTGGAATTCCAGAGGGCAAGCGTCCGGGCCAATGGAATTGGCTGACGCTGGTGCCGACACTTTGAGGCAAGTTTGACAGTAATCGAGCAACGTCCACTTCTCCGTGGTTCGTCCGCTTTCGTTCCAGAATGCAGTGTAAGTTCACCTCCGCCTGTTTTGCTTTTACTATGCGGGCGCATCTGCTTCGATCTTTCGGTCTTGGGATGCAGCGCTGCCGGACTGGATTGAAGTGATGGCCGTCCAGCTTCCCGGGCGAGATACCGCCCTGATGAGTCGCTGTTGACGGACGCCCATCGAATTGCGGGCCTGGTTACCGAAATCCTGCCGTTGGACAAGCGATTCGTATTTTTCGGTCATAGCATGGGCGCGCTCCTCGAATTTGAGGTGGCACGACTGTTGCGCGAACAAGGGCTTCGGCAACCTGAAATGTTAATCGCTTCGGGGCGGAACGCACGACATTCAAGTGGCGGGATATCGGAATGCAGTTGCTGCCGGATGACGAGTTTGTAGCTGCCCTGATCGCCTACAAAGGTACACCCGGGTTTTTGCTGGAGAACCTGGCGCTGCGCGACATTGTGCTTCCGCGGATACGAGCCGATCTAACCGTATCGGCTGAGTACCGGTATGTCGAGAAGGATCCGTTAGAGTGCCCGATTGTGGTTTTGTTGGGAAACCAGACGAACTCAGCACCGAAGCGGGCGTGAACGGTTGGCGCACTCAAAACCACCGCAGAGGTTCTGATATTTTCGCTTTGCTGGCAATCACTTCTTTTTGCACAGCGCTGAACAACTGGTGCTCTCCAGGATTGCGGAGGAGCTAACGAAACTGATGCTCACCCACCGATCGGTGGTTAGGGCTTAAGCATCACCATATAACAGGCAGACGAAGATGCAAGCAACTAGCGATAACTTGCCTGGTCCCTACAGACCTGAGCCTGCAACCCACCCCAGCCTGAGCTCGTACGAATCTTCGATACAACGCTGCGCGATGGGGAACAAAGTCCCGGCGCCTCACTCACCGCCGACGAGAAGTTGCAAATCGCAGAACAGTTGGCAAAGTTGGGCGTGGACGTGATCGAAGCCGGATTTCCAGTTTCCAGTCCAGGGGATATGAGCGGCGTGCAGAAAATCGCAGGAAGCGTAGGTCAAGCCAAGCGCAGCAACAAGCAGGGCGCGATAGCGGACCCGCCCGGCATCGCCGCGATGGCGCGTGCCAATCGCACGGACATCGATAGCGCGTGGCGCGGGGTCAGGGAGGCGATCCATCCTCGCATCCATATTGTGCTGGCCACCAGCGATATTCATATGGAATACAAGT
The DNA here is from genome assembly GCA_963771965.1 of uncultured Acidobacteriaceae bacterium. GTDB lineage: Bacteria > Acidobacteriota > Terriglobia > Terriglobales > Acidobacteriaceae > Sulfotelmatobacter. The sequence continues at coordinate 54 of CAVYVM010000008.1, read as the reverse complement.
TGCGCAAGACACGGCCCGAAGTGATAGAGATGGCCCGGAGTTCGGTGGCCTACG
>CAVYVM010000007.1:0-11981 GCA_963771965.1 uncultured Acidobacteriaceae bacterium | reverse complement strand
CCTAATGGCGACGTTAGCCATGGGCATTGTGGCCCACGATATGCCGTGGCCGCTCGTAGTGGTGGGAATTTTCTTCGGCATCGCCATGATCATGATGCAGGTGAAAAGTCCCATGCTGGTAGCGGTGGGAATGTATTTGCCATTCGGAACCACGTTCGCAATTTTTGTCGGCGGAGTATTTCGTTCTGTCGGAGACTGGGTTGCCAACCGCCGCGGCTTCAACTCCGCTCAGAAAGCGCGCGTGGAAAATGCTGGAGTACTGATCGCCTCCGGATTGATCGCCGGAGAAGCCCTATTGGGGCTGGTTTGGGCGGGATTGCAATTCGTGCCTTCCTGGGGCGCACCGAATCATCCGCCACAAATTTTCAGCGATCCATCGTACCTCGTTGGTGGGATGATCGTGATGGCGGGGCTCGCAGCTCTGATGATCTTTATTCCGGCTTCGGCTGCGGGCGATCCGAACGAACCGGCACCCCCGACGGCGATGATGTAAATCCTGACGGCAGAAGGCAAGTCAGAATATAGAGTGCAGAAGTCGGGCCGTCTGGTGTCGCTTCTGCTGGAGCAGTTCTCACAGCGGCATTCTTTTCTATGTCTGTTTCCGACAATGTCGCCGCGGTGCGCGAGCGTATCAATACCGCGGCCCGACGAGCTGGCCGCGACCCCGAAGCAATCGCGCTGATGGCTGTCAGCAAGACTCACGTGGCCGAAACCATGCGTGAAGCTTACGAGGCTGGGCTAAGAGTATTCGGGGAAAATCGAGTTCAGGAGTTTGACGGTAAGATCGATTCCCTTCAAGATCTACGCGATGCCGAATGGCATCTGATCGGGCACCTGCAGACCAACAAAGCGGGCAGGGCCGTGGAGTTGTTTGATGCAGTGGATTCCCTCGATTCGTTGAAATTGGCGGAGAAACTCGATGGGGCTGCCCGCAAGACCGACCGGCAGCTGGCAGTTCTCATCGAAGTTAATGTCGGTGGCGAAGTGGCAAAGAGCGGGCTCGCACCGGACTCGTCGGCTCTCGAAGAATTGCTGATGGCCGCACCTCGGCTTGAGTCGTTGCAATTTTGCGGATTGATGACTGTACCTCCTTTCACCGACGACCCCGAAGGCGCACGGCCCAGTTTTCGCAAGCTGCGCGAACTGCGCGATGCGATTGCCGCTCGCAGGCTACCCAGCATCTCCATGGACCAGCTTTCGATGGGCATGTCGCATGATTTCGAAATCGCGATTGAAGAGGGCTCAACCTGCGTACGCGTAGGGACAGCGATCTTCGGCAGTCGAACAAAAACCTAGGCCATCAGGCACGCGGAGGGGAACGAAAAAGCCATGCAGCTACTCGACCGGCTTTGCGCGGCTATTCTTTTTGTTATCGCGATTGTAGACAGTCTGCTCGTGCCGAGAACCTACACCGGCAGGATCTGGATTTTCGGGACCATCCTGGCATTGTTGTTCACTTGCATGTTGAATGTATTGCGTATTCGCAACGCCCACGAAGTACGAGGATTGAAACTATCTTGCATCACAGCGAATGTAACCATGCTCGTTTTGGCAATCGCGTTGATGGCAAGCATCGGAAAGTCGCGAACGCTGCAGCATCCTCAGGTGCCGTTTGTGGCGGCCCTGTTGCTGGCGGAAACAGTGTTCTCGCTGGGGAAAGCCGAGTGATTGCTATTACGGAGTCCGGTGGTAGCGTCGCGTTTTCAGTAAAGGTCCATCCGCGTGACAGAAGAAACAAAATCACTGGTGAGCTAGACGGCGCACTGAAAGTTTCCCTCACCTCGCCGCCAATCGATGGCAAAGCAAACGAAGCCTGCATTGAATTCTTCGCAAAACTTTTGAAGGTGCCGCGTTCTTCCGTTACCATTGCCTCCGGCCAGAGCAACCGCCGGAAAGTGATCCGAGTGTCAGGGCTCTCGGCTGAAGAGGTCAGGAAGCGAATCGCAATATAAATATAAAAGTGAGCCGAGCGCGGCTTTTCCATCGGAGAGGCGAAGCCCGAGCCATACGATCTATCAGGGAGCACTTTTGAGCTTTTCCGAACGCTTGCAGGAAATTCGCACCGGATTCGAACGGCCATTCTGGGTCGCAAACATCAGCGAGCTCTTTGAGCGGCTTTCTTACTATGCCGTTTTCGCTGTGCTGGCGCGCTACCTGCATGAGGGTTTGCACTTCGGTATCGAACAGGCCAGCAGCCTGACAGGGATGTTTGGTGGGTGGGTCTGGTTTCTCGCGGTAGTGGGAGGCGCGATCGCCGACCGGCTCGGCTTCCGGCGAGCGCTTTCGCTGGCGTACCTTATTCTGAGTTTCTCGTATTTTCTTCTGGGATCGCTCGGCGCGTCGTGGTTCGCGCCGGTGCGTAACGCTGTCCCCCTGGCGTCCCTAGTCACGTTCGTGCTGATTTTGCCCGCCCTGGGCGTGGCCCTCGTGAAGCCGAGCGTGGTCAGTACAACGGCGCGAGCATCGAATCCAAATGTTCGCTCCGTGGGATACTCGATTTACTACACGCTGGTGAACGTAGGAAGTACATTAGGGCCACTGCTGGCGGGTTGGGAACAGGATCACGGCAGCGCACCAGGACTATTTCATGTGGCGGCGTTGAGCGTCTTCCTCATGTTGTTCATCGTTCTCCTGTTTTTCAAGGAGCCGCGACGAGCGGAAGGCGGGGAGGCGGCCAGCCTCAGCCAGGTCGGAAAGAACTTCCTTACGGTGCTTTCGAACCCGCGCTTCATGCTCTTCCTGTTGATCTTCACAGGATACTGGATCGTCTTCTGGCAGGAATTCATCGCGCTGCCTCTTTATATTTCCGCCTACATCGATCCGAAAGCCAACACGGCTCGGATTCTGGCTACGGATCCCATCGTGGTCATCCTGTTCACGATGGTCATCGGCTTTGTAACCAAGCGTATGCACGCGTTTCACGCCATCGTGCTGGGGACCCTGATTTCAAGTCTGGCCTGGGTTCTGCTGATCATTCACCCCTCGGTGTGGATGGCGGTGGCAACCCTAGTGGTGGTTGCGGTCGGAGAAATCACGCAGCAACCGCGATATTACGACTACATTTCGCGGCTCGCGCCTCCCGACCAGCAAGGAACGTACATGGGATTTGCGTTTCTGCCACTGGGCATTGGTTCGTTTATCGCGGGCAAGTTCAGCGGCTGGCTTATGCAGCACTACGGAGAAGAATTGCACCAGCCAAAGATGGTGTGGTGGTGGGTAATCGGAGTGGGATTGGTGACAACTTTGCTGCTCTGGATCTACGACAAAGTTGTCCGCGCGGAGACAGTAGATAGGTCATGAGGATGCGAGCCCGAGGCGACAAACCAGCGCATTCGCCGAACGTTGCGAGCACCCCCGCCGCCGTCGCCGCGCATATTCGATGCACGCTGAAAGACGGCGGCTCCGCCGAGCATGCTACCGGCGTGCAGTGGTTCTTCAAAGATGAAATCAAATCGCACGGATGGTATACAGCGGACTTGCGCCGTGCGGCAGTTCGGTCCAGGCGCGAAATCAAGAAGGAACACGGGCTCGATTTCCTAATTAATGTCGCCGACGAGCTTTTTTCCGGCTCGGTGCTCGAAGAAAAAATTGTTGCCGTGTTTTTGCTGGAGAAGCTCGATCATGAGTTTGGCGACGACAAATTCAAGTTGTTCGAGTCATGGCTCGACCGCATCAGCAGCTGGGCCGATCACGACGCGCTAGTGCATTCCCTGATCGCTCCCATGATCGTGGCTAAACCTGCACGCACCAAGTTCGTTTTCCGGTGGGCGAAGTGGAGGAACCGTTGGCATCGACGAGCTGCTTGTGTAGCGCTGATTCGCGGAATGCGTGTGCGAATGTTTTTTCCCGAGATCACAAAACTTTTCCGATTCGCTTTTGGCGGATAAAGATGACATGGTTCAGAAGGGGTTGGGTTGGCTGCTGCGAGAGAGCGCAAAATACAATGCGAAGCGAACGGTTCCGTATCTGATGGAAATTCGCGAGCGAGCGCCGCGTTTAGTCTTGCGTACGGCATGCGAAACGCTGCCGACAAGCGTCAAACAGCGAGTGCTCGCGGTAAAGAACCGGACGCGATAATCCGCTACGAATCTCTACGTCCACCGATTCGCCCAAGTTATTAGATTCGCTCAAATCAGGCCCATTGTTTACAATAGTGGTTTGCTCATGGACCTGGTTGCCATTCAATCTGTGCTGCGCGAACGCAACATCGACGCGTGGCTATTCTACGACCACCATCATCGCGACCCCATCGCCTACCGTGTGCTCGGCTTGCCGGCAGGCCTGATGGTCACGCGGCGTTGGTTTTACCTGATCCCAGCGCAGGGCGAGCCCATCAAACTGGTGCACAAGATCGAAGCCGGCCATCTCGACTCTTTGCCCGGCAGTAAGCGGCAGTATTCCGGGTGGCAGGAGCTATTCGATAGCCTGAAGGCGATGCTCGCATCGTACCGCGATATTGCGATGCAGTATTCGCCCAACAACATCGTCTTTACAATTTCGCTAGTCGATGGCGGCACGATCGAATTGCTGCGTGGTCTGGGAAAAAATATTGTCAGTTCGGCTGACCTGATCGCGCAGTTCGAAGCCACCTGGAGCGAAGAACAGATCAATTCGCACTTTGCCGCGCGCGAAAGCGTGGATTCAATCGTTGCAGCCGCATTCAAAGAAATCGGAAAACGTACGCGCAATGGCGGGACCACCGAACATGAAATCCAGCAGTGGTTCATGGAAGCATTTCATCGCGAGAATCTGCTTACCAGCGATCCGCCGATTGTGGCCGTGAACGCCAACGCCGGCAATCCGCACTACGAGCCGCGGGCCGATCATCCGGTTCCCATTCGCGAGGGCGATCTTCTTTTGCTGGACGTCTGGGGGAAGAAAAATTCTCCGGCAGCAGTGTACTACGACATCACGTGGATGGGATTTGTCGGCACAGCTCCATCCAGCAAGATGCGCGAGGTTTTTGAAGTTGTGCGCGACGCACGCGACGCTGGCGTCGAGACCGTAATCGATGCCGTGAACGCGGGCCGGCGCATTGCGGGATGGGAAGTCGATCGTGCGACTCGCGACCACATTAAGAAAAAAGGTTACGCCGATTATTTTATTCACCGTACCGGACATTCCATTGGCACCGACGTCCATGCCAATGGAGCCAATATGGACGATCTGGAAATCCACGACGAGCGCCAGATTCTTCCCAACTCCTGCTTTTCCATCGAGCCTGGAATTTATCTTCCCGAGTTCGGTGTGCGTAGCGAAGTCAACGTGCTGGTGCGCCCCAAGTCGGCGGAAGTCACCGGCAACATTCAGCGCGAGATCGTGATCATCTGATGGCAAATTCCACTACAGCGAAAACCAAGCCGGCGGCTGCGCCGGCTCAGCCGGCAAGCGTGATGAGCATCATCGCACCCGCCGTCGGCTGGCTTGTTCCGGGTGCGGGACACATCGTTCAAAAACGTTGGATTCGCGGCGCCCTGCTGTTCGTCTCCATCGGAACGCTGTTCGTGCTTGGCTTGATGATGCAGGGGCACATTTACAAGGCCAACGGCGGCGACATTCTCGACATTCTGGGATTCATCGGCGACCTGGGTGCAGGCGGAATGTACATTACGACTCTTGCCATGAACTGGGGCCAGGGCGCGATTGCTTTCGCTATTGCGGATTACGGAACCAAGTTTATGATCGTTGCCGGACTACTGAATTTCATTGCCGTAGCGGACGCATACCATATCGCCATCGGGAAAAAACAATGACGATCCAGCTCACTCACTTCAGCGCGGCTTTTGTGTTCGCACTTTTCGCGTCGATTGTCTTCGGCATCACGCACCGCGAGACTACTCGCGACATGGTTCGCTATGGCCTCTATTGCTTCGCGATGTTCTTGGGAGGGGTTCTGTTGGCCGGCTGGGCAATGTGGTTTATCCGCAGGTAAACACTAGAGATTTACAATGCTCCGATCATCCCCTCCAAATGTGCGGAACGGAATGTTGTCGAGTAGCGCCTTCAACTCGTCATCCTGCCCATACAAAAGCGTCGAACACCCGCTTCGACTCGAAGTTCAGACGCCGGTAGAGTTCAACCGCGCGACTGTTCGCTTCGGTCACTGTGAGCGAAAGCATGGAAAATCCCCGCTTCCGGAGACTGCCTACAGTCGCGGCGAGCAGCGATTCGCCAATTCCGTGGGAGCGATATTCCGGCAAAACGCAAATCTGCGTGACATGCCCTACGTTGCCGCGAACCCGAGAACATAGAATCAGCCCGATCAGATTCTTCGCCTTACGATCCACAGCGGCGAATGACGATTCGATATCGAATAAGCCGCATCCTGGAAAGCGGACAATGTTATTCAGGAAGCGCAGCGATCCAGTCAGCGTGTGATATTGATCGTTGATCTGCGCATCCACGTGGCCGCGATATGCCGCGGTTATCACGGCCGCGGCCGGCTGATAATCGGCTTCCGTCCAGCGCCGGATCTCGACATCGGGATGCTTCGCTGGAATCGGCACTGGGCCGCCGCCCAACCCGAGAGTCATGAATAGTCGTGGATGACGTTGGAATCCCTGATCCAGAAACGGTCGCGCCACACTGCCTGCATCATGCGCCAACAGCTGCGCCTCAACGCGGTGAATTCCGGGTGACTGCTGCAGCGTTTCGATCACGTGCGTCAGAAGTTTCAGTTCTACCTCCCGCGGGTTCGCAAGCCGCCCGCCATTCGCCACAAAAAGGTCGCCAACCACTCCCTTGCTACCTTCGTACACAAAAAAGCTGTAGCCGAAAATGCGGCCGCGGTCGATCGCGGCATACCCTGGAAGAATTTTTGCATCGACATAGCGCAAGATCATCTCCGCAGACCCGCTGTAGTCCCAGGAAAGCAGACTTCCCCACACTCGCGATTCGTCGTCGAGCAAGGGGCGCATATCCACGGAAGAAAAATGCCGAAGGTCGAGAATCTCCACGGGGCTCCTACAAAGTTGGCAACACTATTGCGGCATCGTTCGGGATGGTAGACTCCGAGTTTAGTGCTGTTAAACCCGATGCAAACCGGCAGAACGGGCTGCGTCCGACAGGCCCATGATAAAGGATTCTACTGTGCAGGAACCGTACCCGCTGCGCCAACCCAATAATAGTCTATGCGCTGAGCGGCATAATGCCCGAGGTAAGAGATGTGCCGGCCGGGCAGCAGCCTCGCAATTTCCGGCTGAGAATTCTCTGGTGCGACCAGCAAATGCTCTCCCTGCAAAATCCCTTGCCAGTCGTAGTTGACGGTCCGCCGGTTGCGGTAAAAGGTAAGCCCGTATTCCAGTTCACGTGGCACACGGAAAACTGCGAGCGGCAGCGAATGCGTTTCCATAGCAGCGATTTCCAGAGACAGAGGGCGAGCCGAAAGTTTCTGGTCAAGCGACGTCGCTCCCAGTTTCAACACTGCTCCCACCGTAAGCACGACTGGGATCAATGTGACGAAACGCAACATACGCAGGCCCGCCTTGCGCACCAACGTCAGAGCAATTCCCACGCACAGCACAAATGCCACGGCGAGTGCGGCCAGCATCGGTTGCCCTCCGGGCAAACGATGCTGTGTGAGCAAATAGACGATTAGCAGAGCCGGAATGATCGGAGCAGCCGCCAGCAATCCATGCAGCACAGCAAGCGATTTCGCAGCAGATTCGTTCTGCGACCCTTTTTGCAATCGCTGCCCCAAGTAGTCCGTCAACAGCAACGCCCCTGCAGGAAGCGCGGGCAAGATGTATCCAGGCAGTTTGGATTTCGAGATCGAGAAAAATATCAGCGGGACAATCAACCAACAGCTCGCGAAAATGCCGAATTGATATTCGAAATCGGTTGCGCGAACACCGGGCGAATTTCGTTTTGCCCACCATGCTCGAACCGGTTGAACCAGAGCCGCGATCACAAAGACTGCCCACGGAAGCAGCGCCAACGCGGCGACCGGCAGGTAATACCAGACCGGTTCGGTGTGGTGATAAAGATTTTTCGAGAACCGCGCGAGATTGTGTTCGACAATGAATTCGTGAAAGAAAGTTGGATTGCGAATTTGGACCGCGAAATACCAGGGTAGCGCTATGACGCAAAAAAGAAAGACTCCCGGTAGCCAGAGCAACTTTAAAATAAGCCGCAAATCGCGAACGGTGGTTGCATAGAGCGCGATCACTAAGAAAGCGAGAAAGGGTGCCACCGGCCCCTTTGCCAGCATTCCTAAACCCATAAAGCCGTAAAAGACGGCGAGATAAATTCGGTTTCCGCGCTCCCGCCAGGCCCACCAGCCGAGCATTCCGATGGTGAACGCCGCCGCCAGCGTCATATCCATCGATGCAGCGCGGGCATAACCAATGATTCCAGCACAAGAAGCACAAACCAGCGCGCCGTCAACTTCCAATCCGCGTCGAAAATGGCGCAGGAAAAAGTAAACGGCAAGCACGAGAAATGTCGCGTCGAGCGCCGAGGGCAGCCTGGCGGCCCAGTCGCTCACGCCAAGAAGCTTGTACGCCACCATGGCCTGCCAGTAATAAAGCGGCGGCTTTTCCAGCCATGGTTCTCCGCCCAGCACCGGGGTGATCCAATCACGGCGCTCCAGCATTTCGCGCGCGACCTGCGCGTAGCGCGACTCATCCGCGCCGATCAAGCCAAACTGCCCCAGCCCATAAAAAAACAGGAATGCGCAGAAGCCCGCAAGCAACAGAGCGTCGGCCCGGGTGCGATTGGTCATCGGGTAGGGATTCGAGCCGCTGCAGACATCTGTCGCTGGATTGTCGATTTCTCGATTGCCGATTGTCGGTCGAAAACCCTCATCACCAGTACCTTCACGAACACCTTCAATCAAGAATTCAGCAATTCACAATTACCTCATTACTGCACAGAAGGACCGCGGCGCAATGACTCGAGAACCTCACGCACAGCATCGGCCCTCGGCCCATCCACCGAGCAACCGCTGGCGCACTCGTGACCGCCGCCACCGAACCCCTCCGCTACTTGCGCCACATCGAGCTTCCCCTTGCTGCGCAGGCTCACTCGAAAACGTCCGTCAGGGAGCTCGCGAAAAAATGCCGCTACTTCAATCTCTCCGATGGAAAGCACGTAGTTCACCAGACCTTCGCAGTCTTCTTCCTTCGCGCCCCAGCGCTCCATCTGTTCCAGGGTCACCCACGTCCAGCCAATATGGCCTTCGGTATTAAGGTTTCGCAGAGCTTCTCCGAGCAGCCTCATCTTGGCGACAGAGTGAGCGAAATAAATACTGCGAGCGCAATGGGAAGGGTCGGCTCCGGCCAGCACGAGTTCACGTGCCAGAGCGAACGTATGTTCGTTGGTCCCTTCAAACATAAACGAACCAGTGTCGGTCATCAGCGCCGTGTAAAGGCAGGTCGCGATATCAGGAGAAAACGGGGTTCCCGCTTCGCGCGCCAGGCGGAACACCATTTCTCCCGTGGCCACAGCGTGTGGATCGATCCAGTTCACGTCGGCGAATGGGCGCCCGCTGATGTGATGATCGATGCTGATCAGAAATCGATCCTCCAGCCCCTCCAGGCGCGTGCGGTGAATACTGTCGCACTCCAAAATAATCGCTGCCTCGTAACTGCCGGAGACGCGATCGGCTTGCAGCACTTGATCGGCAAAGGGCAGAGTGCGATAGATTCGCGGCACACCGTCGTGCAGCACAACATCCGCCTGCTTTCCCATGGCGCGCAGAATTTGGCAGCACGCCAGCGCCGAGCCGATAGCATCGCCATCGGGCCGCGCGTGCGAGGTAAGCACGAAACGGTCGCGCTGCTCAAACTGCCGGAGAACATCCTGCAACATCGTGCTCATGCCTTTTTCTTGACTGGTACGGCGCGAGGCTTCGCTCTTTTTTTTGCCCGCGCCAGCAATTCTTCTACCCGGGCCTTTTCCCGCTCCGAACGATCCAGCCGAAAATACAATTCTGGCGCGCGTCTCAAGCGCAACCGCTCTACTAATTCATGCCGTATATATTCTTTCGCAGCGAGCAACCCCTCGAGGCTTCGCTCCGCCTCCTGGTCGTCGCCATCAACGTCCACCAGAACCTGCGCTGAGCGCCCGTCATCCGCGACAAGCACCGCAGTCACTCGCACCAGCCCGATGCGCGGATCGGCAAGTTCCCCCTCCACCAGCGTTTCGATCTCTTCCCGCAAGGCCTCGCCCAACCGCCCGCGATGGTATTTCAGCCCGCGCTTCTCCACACCATCACCTCGAAGTAAAACGCATGAGAATATCAGAAAATCGTCTGCCTGTGTTGGCCGGGAAGTGCTATTGTCGCGCACAAAGAGTGGTAAAAGGTAAGTACAGAGGTAACAATAGGATGGAGGTCCTTAGTCGACTGCCTTTGAACGCGGTTCCCAGCGCGGATCACTCAAGCAGGGAACTGCTGTCACCAAACGGGTCATCAAAGGTCTTCAAGACCTCGATGGCCTCCGGTTGGAGCTGCTTCCGTGTAAGGATGAAGTCGTAAGATCGCCCGGTGACGCCGGCGTCGGTCGCGACACCGAAGCACTGTGCGGCTCCGTATTTGAAATGGGCGTATGTGACGAGGAATTCAAGGTGTTTCACACGTTCCTCACGACTTAAGCTTGAGACGTGATACACGGAAACCGTCCCTCGCGACTTTTGGAAGTGGGAGAAATAATGCGCTTGACCGTCAGCAGCACCGCGAATGCACATATCCAACACTTTTCTCCCTAATCTAATTCGTCTGGCGCGCGTAAGCCATCCGAGGAACCGCGCAACGTCCGCAGAAACGGAAACGGGACCCTCATTCCACGCTAGGTTTGGATCTACGTCGTGTGCACGAGCGACCATGTCGTCGACAACGAGGCCGTACCTCCACTCTGGAGAAGCGAGCACCTCTCCAGTAGCCGTCCTCCGAAACATGTCGACCGACCTATTCAGGATCTCCTCCGTGGTCGGTTGCATGTGGTGCGCATAGATGCCCGGGACGTGCTGAATCATCCGCGCGAGATTGTTCTCCTCATCGTTGACTAGAAACTCCTCCCGGTCGCGGATATCCGTCCTAAGTTCGATGAAATTCACGAAATCAGCTGCAGTGTCAAAGCGGTGTGTGAGGAGGGCGATATCTTTCAGCGAGAACACGTGCACTGGGAAGTCAGCATTGCTGATCTCCGGCACTAGCTTTTTAGGGTTGTATGGTGCGGAGTCCTGCGCGAGCACGATAATGCCGTACATGTTCGGATAAGTCGCGACATCGAATTCCATCTCACCAAATATCTCGTTCCTTAATTTCTTGATGACACCGGACTTCAGCTGCTCGTATGTGGATCGCACTTGCTTGAGCGCTTTGAGCGTCGCTTCAGTTGCCCAAGCTTGCGCCTCGTGATTCCCGTGTTGTGCTTTTACCTGAATCAGTAGCGCAACGTCTCCGAAGAGAACGACCGCGTCGGCAAGTTCCTCCCCTTTCTTTTTTCCTTGCGGATTCCGGTAGGTGAAGTCACGAAAAAACGAGCGTTCGAGAAACCATTGGGCGAGCTTTTCTTCGAAGTCACCGGGCGGTCCTCCAAGTTTGGGGATTTCGCTCATCCCGAAACGGACCTTCACCAGTTCACTCTCAGAAAGCACGCTTCACCCCGGCTACTGGCATCGCTCTTAGTTTACGCGAACACGACCTAGAGGTATTCGGCGAACGAATCTGCAATTTCCGCCCCATGATTGTTCGCGATGCGCGTGGCGGCACTCTCGACATTCTTCATTAGGCCATCAAGATAGTCGCGCGAATCGGAGATGCTGACTACGCCGATTGTGGCGCGATTCCACACTGGGCTGGGATCGAGCTCGGCGACAGAAACGTTGAAAGTATTGCGTAGCCGGTCTTTCAGGCTGCGGACTACCTGCCTTTTGTCTTTGAGTGATTGCGCCGCTTCGATGTGGAGTTCGAGGGTGAGGAAGGCGATCATTCGCTCTTAGCCTTTGGCAATTAGCCATTAGCTAAATCAAAAGCTAGA
>CAVYVM010000006.1:0-628546 GCA_963771965.1 uncultured Acidobacteriaceae bacterium | reverse complement strand
GTCATGCCGAGTGGCACGCGGCCATGGTTTGTAGTTGTTTTGCTCGAGGTAATAGGCCTCAGTTTGAATCACGGCGAAAATCGTTTGCGTCGACCCGAACGTCGGGTTCCCTTTGAACATCGTGAGCACTTCGAGTGTATCGATGCCGCGATTCTGTTCAAGGCACAGCCGAATCGCAGCGTCGCTCACCGAAGACATAAATGCCGTGGCGGGAGCGGCCAGCAAGCCGCGTTGGGCGAACTTACAACCCCACTTTTCCGACACTTCGCGAAGCCAAGCTTGCTCGCCACCGATGTCCAGATAGTGGCATCCTGCATTCAGCGCAGCTTCGATTACTTGCGGGCCGTTGTAGATGAAAGGGCCGGCGGTGTTGCAAACGACTTTTGCTCCGGCAAAAACCCGTGTGAGTTCCTCGACCGATCCTGCGGTTTCGACGATTTCGTAGTTGGCGGTTTCGATGCCGGGGACGTGCTTCATCACGTCTTCGATCCGCGCCTGGTTGCGGCCTGCGGCGACGAATGGAACGTTGTATTCGCGAAGAAATTCCGCGATCAGGCGGCCGGAAAAACCGTTGGCGCCATAGACGACTACGGGGTTTTTGTGGCTCATGCTTTGCCCTCGCGAGCTGAATCGCCCCTCATCGAAATCATACCGAACAGCTTTCCAAGTCCAGGCCAAATCAGGTATGCTTTCGGGACCGAGGGGTAGTTTTAGGGAAAAGTACCTTTTTGGCTAGTAGGCACGTTTCGGTAACCTAATACCTGTTTGGGACTCTCTATGGATCACCATAATTGCCCAGTAAAATTGACGGCTTCCATCATCGGTGGCAAGTGGAAGCCATCGCTGCTGTTCCATCTCGAAGGGCGAACCCGGCGGTTCTGCGAACTGCAGAGGCTTATTCCCGGGCTGACCAAGAAGATGTTGACCCAGCACCTCAGGGAATTGGAGCACGACGGAATCGTTCACCGGAAAGTTTACGCCGAAGTGCCGCCGCGGGTTGAATACTCGCTCACTCGCCACGGAGAAAGCCTGAAGCCGATTCTGAAACTGATGTCGGCATGGGGAAACCGGCATCGGGCTCGTTATGGCATGCCAGCCGTGCACACGCACAAACCCGAAGTGCCTGCCAACCCTGTCGGAACTGTGGTTCAGGAGACACCACTGACTTCTCCGTTGCCGCGCCTCGTCGCTACCGGCCAGGAAGGTCGCGATAACAAAGTATTGTTATGAGTGCTGGTTCCAAAGCTCTGCTTTCGCGTTACGAGGATGTATTTCTGCTCGATGGCGTTCGCACTCCTTTCATCGAATACAACACCGCTCTCGGCCTGGTGTCGCCCACAGACCTCGGCATCAAAGCGGCTCGAGCGGTTTTCGAACGAAGCGGCGTTGCGCCCGCTGACGTCGACATCGTGGTGGCAGGGAACATGGCCCAGGCCTCTTTCGATGCGTATATGCTGCCCCGCCACATCGGCCTGTATTCGGGCGTTCCCATCGATGTGCCGGCGCACTTGGTGCAGCGCGTGTGCGGCACCGGCGTAGAGGCCATTCTCCAGGCGGCCGACAATATCAAACTGGAGAAGGCCAATCTCGCGCTGGTTGTCGGAACCGAGTCGATGTCGCGCAATCCGATCGCTGCTTACACTCACCGCAGCGGATTTCGCATGGGACAGGTGGAGTTCAAGGATTTCCTTTGGGAGGCCCTGCTTGATCCCTGTCCAAACGACACCATGGGCGGAACCGCGGAGAAGTTGGCGAAACAATATGGGATTACTCGCGCAGAGGTCGACCAGTTCGCCGCCGAGAGCTTTGCGCGTGCGATGACTGCGCAAAAAATCTGCTTCCTGAGTGGCGAGATCGCGCCCCTGATGAATGAGGTATTTGAGCTAGCCGGATATTCGCCGAGGGAAATCAGACTGCCGCGCGGGGTCGATCAGTTGACTCAGGACACTCACATCCGGCCATCGCCGTTGGAAGTCTTGTCGAAGCTGAAACCCGCATTCCACGGAGTACAGACCGGCGGAAACAGCTCTGGCATTGTGGATGGAGCTGCTGCTGTATTAGTAAGTTCCAATGAATACTTAAAGCAACACAAGAGATCGCCGCTGGCTCGCGTCGTGGTGGGTACCGTGGTTGGGGTTCCTCCAGACATTATGGGCATCGCGCCTGTGCCGGCCATTCGATCGCTGCTGGAGTTGTCTGGTCTAAGCCTGGACGAGATTGATCGTTTCGAAATCAATGAAGCCTTCGGTGCGCAGGTTCTCGCCTGCCAGCGCGAGCTTGGTCTTGACCGCAACAAGCTGAATGTCAACGGAGGCGCGATTGCGATCGGCCATCCGCTCGGCGCCACGGGAGTCAGGCTTGCACTTACGCTGGCGCGCGAACTGAAGCGCTCGAACTTGCGTTACGGCATTGCCTCAGCTTGCATCGGAGGCGGGCAGGGAATCGCCTTGCTGATCGAGAACCCGTCGGCCACCAATTAGCTGTGGCCTAAGAAAAGCGACCCGTTCCCAGCTCACAACGGTCCTGACTGTCCAGCTTCCCAGAAGAGGAATCTAGACTAAGCGCACGTGAGGGCAAGTGGCTATTCCCGTGGCTGGATCGCCCTATACTTGCTTGTAAGATCACGCGTTTTGGGCGATGTCCCCGCGAGGAAGATTGTGCCTCCACAAGAAAGCTGATCATCGCGGCCGGCCTGGTGCTGTGGAGCGCGTTCACAGCCAGTTGCGGACTGGCGCAGACGTTCGAAACCATGCTTTTGCTGCGCATGGGCGTCGGCGTGGGAGAAGCAGCGCTTTCCCCGGCTGCCTATTCGCTGATCACGGATTATTTTCCTCGCGAGCGGCTGGCTACGGCCCTTAGCGTCTACTCGATGGGCATCTACGTTGGCTCTGGCATGGCTTACTTGCTTTGCGGACTGGTTGTTGCCTACGCATCGAAGCAGGCCATGTGGACGATTCCCGTGCTTGGAGCCGTGCATCCCTGGCAGATCATCTTTCTCCTGGTTGGCCTTCCCGGCATTGCAGTAGCACCACTACTCTTCACGGTGAAGGAACCTGCCGTACACCGCGGAGCCAGCCGACGGTCGACGATTCCGATGAGGCAGGTATTCTCCTACATCTTCGAAAACCGGCGGACGTTTTTGCTCCACAATGTTGGTTTTGGGTTACTCGCGCTCTCTTCATACGCCAGCGCCGCTTGGGTGCCGGAATTCTATCGGCAACACTTTCACTGGACCATCGGATCCGTCGGCGTAATTTACGGTTCCTGCGTCGCGGTCTTTGGCTGCATTGGAATCGTCAGTGCTGGCAGGTTCGCTGATTACTTGCGCAAACGCGGCCGCGGCAACGCGACCTTGTGCGTAGGTATGCTGATCGGATTAGTCTGGCTCCCCGTCAACGGTCTTTTGTACCTGGCGCCCTCTGCGACCTGGGCCACGATTTGGCTGGTTCCCGGATGCGCACTGGCGGCCGCCCCGTTCGGCATCGCCCCCGCCGCGATTCAGCAGATGATGCCGGCCACCATGCGCGGACAGGCCTCGGCTGTGTATTTGTTTTCCATCAACCTCATCGGGCTCGGAATCGGACCTACCGCTGTGGGAGCACTAACGCAATACGTATTTCGAAGCGACGAAGCCGTGCGATACTCGCTGGTGATCGTGACCTCTGTCGCATGTGCGCTCGCTGCGGCACTCCTCTATGCAGCTTTGAAACCGTTCGTTGCCAGTCTCGAGCGGGTGCGCGTTTGGAATGCCGCACATTCTGGTTGAGTTGACGTCTCGTGGGAGACACTTTCCGTCGGAAAGGCTTATCTCGATTGCATCTCGATACTGCCACCGTTCGCGCAGGGGAAGAACTGAATCTACCTGCGCTTGCCAATTGGCTGCGCGGACGAATCGCGGGCGCTGAACGAGGCATCACGCTCGAACAGTTTCCGAGCGGGCACTCGAACCTTACCTATCTGTTGCGGATGAATGGAGACGGGTGCGAGTACGTCCTGAGGCGCGGCCCTCTGGGCCCAGTTGCGCCGAAAGCTCACGACATGGCGCGTGAGTTTCGAGTGCTTCAGATGGTGCATCCGCATTTTCCAGAAGCTCCCAACGTCTTTCACTTGTGCGAGGATACAGCGGTGCTGGGCTCTGTGTTCTTCCTCATGGAGCGGCGGCACGGGGTTATCTTGCGGGATGAAATTCCGCCACAACTGGCGAAGCTGCCGAATTATGCGGAGCGAGCCAGCCAGGGATTTGTCGATTGCCTGATACGCCTGCACGCCATCGATATTTCCCGGACCGGTTTGATTGTCCTCGGTAAGCCGGAAGGATTTCTTGAACGCCAAGTGCAGGGTTGGGCAGATCGCTGGAAACGGGCCACAACGGATGACATGCCGAAGATGGATTGCGTGATTCGATGGCTCATCGATCACCGGCCGTCTTCTCCCCCGCCGACGCTGGTGCATAACGATTACAAACTGGATAACGTTATGCTCAGCGAAGACTCTGCCGAGCGCATTGAGATTGACGCGGTGCTCGATTGGGAGATGGCGACGGTTGGCGATCCATTGGCCGATCTGGGCTTGACGTTGTGTTACTGGGCTTGGGTTGAGGCGCCGCAACTGCGCGCTCGCGGAGTGCCCTCGCTCACTTCGCAGCCCGGTTGGTACACGCGAGATCAGTTCGTTCAGCGTTATTCGGAGGGAACCGGACGCGACCTCTCGAACATCGGTTACTACGAAGTACTTGGCATCTTCAAGCTGGCAGTGATTCTGCAACAGATTTACTACCGCTTCCGGCGTGGCCAGACGCAAGACACACGATTTCAGAACTTCGGAGACAAGGTGAAGGGATTGGTGGAATTGGCAGATTCGCTCGCGGGGAAATCCAGTTGAGCACCGTCTATCTCGTGCGCCATGGGCAGGCGGGCACGCGCGACGCTTACGATTCGCTTTCCGAGTTGGGAGAGCGTCAGGCACGGCTGTTGGGCGAGCACTTCATTTCACAGGGAATCCGATTTACCTCCGCCTATGCAGGAGCACTTACGCGGCAGCAGCAAACCGCCGAACAGATCGGTGCGGCCTATGCCGACGCGGGGGTTGGTTTCCCCACAGTTCGCGTCGATTCTGGATGGGATGAGTTTGATCTGGGGCGAGTGTATCGCGAGATCGCTCCGCTCCTGGCTGCCGAAGATCCGGAATTTCTGCACGAATACGACGAAATGCGCGAGCAGGTTCGCGTTAGCCAAGGCGCGCACGGGGCACGAATTCATCGCAAATGGATGCCTTGCGATACAAAAGTGGTGGAGGCATGGCTCTCCGGTCGTTATCCCTATGGCGGCGAAACGTGGGACCAGTTTCGCGAGCGCGTTGCGGCCTGCCGGTTGAAGATGGAGCGGCAACAGAATGACGCGCGGCACGAGAATGACGCGCGCCACGAGAACATTCTCGTGGTTACGTCGGCCACGCCACTCGCGATTTGGACTGGCCTGTCACTGGAGATTTCCGATGAGCGGATCATGCGGCTCGCCGGGGCAGTGTATAACGCATCGTACACAATCCTGCGTTTGCGAAAACAGCAGCTACGATTATTTACCTTCAATGCGGCGCCGCACCTCGCCGCTCCTGGGCTGTGCACCCACCGCTAAGAGGATTCCACGGTAGTGGGTCAGTTTCCGAGTAGCCCGTAATCCGACCGGAATCGGGAGAGAGACTGACGACTAGAAAGGCAGCCACAAACTACTTGACTAATATATCTCCGTATGGAAATATAGCCATATGGCGATTAATGAACTGGACCCTCTTAGCTTGACCTTCGGAGCGCTCGCAGACCCCACGCGACGCGCGATCCTCGCTCGCCTAGCGTCAGGAGACGCGGACGTGTCGGAGCTCATGAAGCCGTTTGATCTGAGCCAACCGACGATCTCCAAGCACCTTAATGTGCTTGAGCGCGCGGGCCTCGTTATGCATGGCCGGGATGCGCAACGGCGTCCGCGCACGCTCGTAGCGGTTCCGCTGAAGGATATCGCCGACTGGATGGAGCCCTTTCGCCACTTCTGGGAAGAAAAATTTGCCGGGTTGGATGGGTACCTGAAAGAGATGCAAAAGAAGAAGACACAAAAGAAGGGGAATCACCGTAAGCGCACGAAGCGATAAGGAGATCACCGATGAAGAATGCCGGAACGTTTAAGGTCACTACACCCACCGACCGCGAGATTTTGCTGACGCGAACCTTCGATGTGCCGCGTGCGGCCGTCTTCGAAGCCTGGACCACAGCCGAACACGTCAAGCATTGGTGGGACCCGAGCGGCGTCCCGCTCTCCGCTTGCGAAATCGACCTTCGGCCAAACGGGGCATTCCGATGGGTCAATAGCGCCCACGGTGCGGAACACACATTTGAGGGCACCTACCTTGAAATCGCGCCTCCTGAACGGCTCGTGTTCACGGTGAAGATATTTCCGTCGCGCCCCGACCCGCTCACAACTCTCCTCTTCAGCGAGGACGGAAGCAAGACAAAGCTCACGATGAAGATTGAGTGCAACTCAATCGAGGATCGCGACTCGTTGCTCCAGATGCGTATCGATGTCGGCACAGGTCGAACCCTGGAGAACCTTGCTGAATACCTCGACCGCGTCGATCTAGCAGCAGAGGCAGGGTGATGCAACGAAGCAGGAGGACCTATGCAAAGCATATCCACAATAGAAGCGAAAGAAAGAGACCCTGTACAGTCACCGGCGACATTGGCCCGTGTGGGAACAGCGCTGTCTAAGGACGGCACGCCGATCGCATTCGAGCGAATCGGTAACGGACCACCTGTGATCCTAGTCGATGGGGCGCTCTGCTACCGAGGCATGGGTGAGAGTGAGCAACTGGCGACACTCCTGGCACCATACTTCACCGTGTTCACCTACGATCGTCGAGGCCGAGGCGGAAGTAGTGACACGTCGCCCTATGCCGTGGAGCGCGAGATAGAAGACATTGCTGCGCTATTGAGCGAAGCGGGCGGTGCGGCGTTCCTCTGGGGCATGTCCTCGGGCGCAGTTCTTGC
This sequence comes from uncultured Acidobacteriaceae bacterium, assembly GCA_963771965.1. Lineage (GTDB taxonomy): Bacteria > Acidobacteriota > Terriglobia > Terriglobales > Acidobacteriaceae > Sulfotelmatobacter. Next base: position 621,513 of record CAVYVM010000006.1, on the reverse strand, counting down.
GCTTGAGGCGACAAATCGCCTCCGGGGGATCAAGAAGCTGGCGTTGTACGAGGCACCCTTCATCGTGGACGACAGCCGTCCCACGACTGAGCGCGATTGGGTCAGGATCGCCGGGGCGGTTGCGGCAAATCGTCGCAGCGAGGCGGTCAAGCTCTTTCTGAAGCTGGTCGGTGTTCCTGCCATCTTTATCGCCGTGATGCCGCTGATGCCTATGTGGTCGAAGCTTAAAGCCATTGCGCATACGCTGCCCTACGATGGCGAGATAGTAGGAGACAACCAGCGAGGCAAACCGCTGCCGGCCGGACGTTGGGCATCCGTCACAGTGCCGGCACTCGTCATGGACGGTGGAAAGAGCCCTGCCTGGATGCATCGGGGGAACCGGTCGCTCGCGAGCGTACTGCCGAACGCGCGGCACCAAACGCTCGAAAGGCAGACGCATATGCTGAAGCCGAAGGCGCATGCGCCGTTGTTAGTGGAGTTTTTCAATGGTTAGATTGAGAATATGGGCTGATTGGGTTCAAGTCCAATCTGGGAAGTAATCCGAAAGGATTATGGGCGGATCGTTGGCTACTCGGAAAGTGAGCCACTACCGATTCCGCGCTCTGCTGAGAACCAAGAACGGACCGCTACCTTATATATAGTAGCGAACTACCCACTCAGCTACGCAGCAGGGCTTGTCGCTACCCTGGACTTCCACTCTCGCATCAAAGACTGCTTCCAGCGCATCAGGCACGTCTTTTAGCGATTGAAGAATGAAGCGAACCCTAATCTTAGAGTCGGCGCGGACCGCAGAAGGAAATCGAACTCGATTCAAGCCGTAATTGACGCTCATGCGGACACCGCCTCGGATCTGAATTGCCTCCTTCATAAACCGGCTCAGCAGCGACAAGGTCAAAAACCCGTGAGCAATTGTGGTCCCATAGGGAGACTCTCGCTCGGCACGTTCGCGGTCCAGGTGGATCCACTGGCGATCCTCGGTAACTTCAGCAAACTGCTCAATTCGTTCCTGAGTGATGGGGAACCAGTGGGTCAGAGTGAGTTCGCGACCTACCAAATCTCTTAAGGAATGGGGTGTTTCCAGGACAAGCGGCACCGGTGTCTCCTCTCGATTTTGCCGCACCTCTTATCGTGTCGAATGTCGTGTCGAAAAGATACGCACGAGAGTTTGTCGAAGGGTCATTTCTTGTCGCCCAAGGCCTGCGGCACACTCCACTTCCTGAGTTCCAGCTTCGCGATAGCTTCGGTATGCACTTCGTCCGGGCCATCGGCCAAACGCAGCGTGCGCACATTCGCCCAGGCGCCGGCCAGAAAGGTATCCTGAGAGACGCCCGCACCTCCGTGAGCCTGAATCGCGCGGTCCAACACTCGCAGACAGACATTCGGTGCCACGACTTTGATCATCGCGATCTCGGCGCGTGCTTCTTTGTTTCCGACCGTGTCCATCATGCAGGCCGCTTTCAAAGTCAGAAGACGTGCCTGCTCGATCTCCATGCGGGATCGCGCAATGTCGGCCCGTAGGGTGCCTTGCTCGGCCAGCGGCTTACCAAAGGCCACCCGCGCCTGCACTCGCTTACACATGGTTTCGAGGGCCCGTTCGGCCACACCGATGCAGCGCATGCAGTGGTGAATGCGCCCCGGACCCAGCCGTCCTTGGGCAATTTCGAAGCCTCGTCCTTCGCCGAGCAACATGTTCGAGACAGGCACGCGAACATTTTCAAAAGTGATCTCGCCGTGCCCGTGCGGCGCATGGTCATAGCCAAACACGGTCAGCATGCGCTCAATCTTGAGCCCGGCGCTATCCATCGGTACCAGCACCATCGACTGCTGATTATGGAGCGCGGCCGAGCGATCTGTCTTTCCTCGGTCAGTTCGGTCTGGGTCAGTTCGGCCCATAAAGATCGCGACCTTGCAGCGCGGATCGCCCGCTCCCGAGGACCACCACTTGCGGCCATTAATGACATACTCGTCCCCCTGCCGAACAATACTCGCCTCGATGTTCGTTGCATCCGATGAGGCGACCCCGGGTTCCGTCATCGAGAAGCACGATCGAATCTCACCTGCAAGCAGAGGCTTGAGCCACCGCTCTTTTTGCTCCGCGGTGCCGTAGCGGGCGAGCACTTCCATGTTGCCGGTGTCCGGCGCCGAGCAGTTGAACACCTCAGGAGCAATAAAACTGCGCCCCATAATCTCGGCCAGAGGTGCATATTCGAGATTCGTCAACCCCGCCCCATGCTCCCCATCAGGCAGAAACAGATTCCACAGACCCGCGGCGCGGGCTTTGGGCTTGAGTTCCTCAATTACGGCCGGCGGCGACCAGCGGTTGCGCTCGATCTCATCGTGGTAGCGCTGCTCATTCGGATAAATGTATTCATCCATGAAAACCTGCAAGCGCCGTTGCAGGTCCGTCACTTTGTCGCTGAACGAAAAATTCATCTTTGCCGCCTGTCTCCTATTTACCCGTGAAAGCAGCGGGGCGCTTCTGCACAAAGTGCGCGACACCCTCTTTGAAATCCTCTGTGCGGAAACACGCCATCATCTCGCGCACGGAAATGTCGAAAGCTTCCGCCAGCGGTTGCGACATGGCCTCGTATACCTGGCGCTTGATGATGCGCAACGAGCGCGGGCTCACCGTGGAAGCCAGTTCTTGGGCAAACTCCTGGGCTTTTTCGAGAAAGGTTTCCTGGGGAAAGACTCGATTCACCAAACCCATGCGCAGTGCTTCGGCGGCGTCGATGGTCCGGGCGGAAAACAGCAGGTCGAGCGCGTTTGCAATTCCAACGATCCGGGGCAACATCCAGGCCATTCCATACTCGGCAATCAGCCCGCGCCGCGCGAATGTGGTGCTGAAGCGGCTTGCGTCCGAGGCCAGCCGCAGATCGCAATAGAGAGTTATAACCAAACCAAGGCCAACCACCGGCCCGTTGATGGCGGCAATCACCGGCTTCCCGATCGCCGGGAAATACGAGTATTTCTTCTGAAAATCCGGGGCCGCGCCTTCACGGCGGTTGGCACCGTCGCGCACAGCCTGCTCGCGGAGCCGGTCATCCAAATCCCGGGAATCCAAATCTCGTTGATCCAAGCCGCGTTCCGCCGCCGCGCTCAGCAGCGACATGTCAGCGCCTGCGCAAAAGCCCCGCCCAGCGCCTGTCAATACGATCACGCGGACCTCGTCGTCCTGCTCGGCGTTCTCCATGTGCGAACGCACTTCGCTTTCCATCAGCGCCGTCCAGGCGTTGAGTTTGTCCGGCCGATTCAAAGTAATCGTGGCCACTCGATTGGCCACGTTATAGAGCGTCTCCTGAGTTGGCATGACGCGCGATTATATAGAATCAGCTTGCGTTAGTCACTATCATGTCATAGCGACTATCGAGATACGGAAGAGATCAGTCGAAAGCTGGCTACCGCTTCTTGAGTCCCATCTGCTTTGAGACCGCGGCGTCGAGCATCCTCGCGGGAAGAAGTCTGGGCAGAGTCCAGTTCTTGAAACGTTGCGGGACGACTGCGTATCGTGCCTTCGGTTTCGCCGTGCTGAGTGCCACGTGGACGGCTTCGCCCAGACGCTCAGGGGATAAGCCGTTAGTACGCGCTTCGGTGACGATGAACTTCTGGAAGTTCTGCACCGACTCCCAATACTCGGTCTGCTTGAACTCACTCAGATCTTCTTTTTCGCCCTTGTCGTACATCGCCGTGTTCACGGTGCCCGGTTCAATGATTACGACGTCGATGCCAAATAACATCAGTTCTCGCCGCAGCGCGTCCGACATTCCTTCAAGACCCGCTTTGGAGGAGCTATAAGCACCGAGAAGCGGGAGAGCAACTTTTGCGATGGTAGAGCTGATGTTCACGATGCGCCCGGTGGGCCCCTGCCTCTTCTTATCCGTTCCCAAAAGAGGCGCGAAGGCTTGGATTACGACAAGCGGGGAGATCATGTTGACCTCCAACTGCCGCCTGTACTCGCTGGGCCTCAGATAAAGCAGTGGCCCACTCACGACAGCTCCTGCATTGTTCACCAGGCCAACCAGATTCCTGTCGCCTATCATGGAGCCGACCTTCTGGGCAGCCTGATGTATAGCGTCGGCGTCCGTAATGTCCATCATGAGAGGCACGAAGCCGGCGCCGAACTCTCTTTGCAAGCGTTCAGCGTCAGCCTGCTTGCGTACGGAACCGAACACGCGAAATCCCTTTGAAACAAGCACCTTTGTGGTTCCCCAACCAATTCCGGTCGAGACCCCTGTGACCACGACATCTTTGCTGTTCGCCATTGCATTTCTCCTAAGATGATCACTGATCATCTTCAATATGTACAGCGTACATCTTGGCCCATGACCTGTCAAGGTGTACAGTGTTCTGTATGCCGTATCCGTCGAAAACAGACCGCCAAGCCATCCTTTCAGCCGCGGTGAAGGATCTGGCGCACAGGGGTATCCGCGACTTGTCGTTACGGAATCTCGCGGCCTCCCTCGACCTCGCGCCCAATGCAATCTACCGTTACTTTTCCGATCGCTCAGTACTGGAAGCTGCCCTAGCAAACGAAGCTGCCCGGCGACTGGAACTGGCGTTGAGGAAGGCAGCCGACGGGTGCGAGCCGGTTACCGCAATCCGCGAGATGTCATCTGCTTACATTAAGTTCGCAAGGGACAACCGTCACCTCTACGAAGTGATGATGAGTCTCCACGCGCCAGAGCACGATACGACCTCCCACCAAAGCCTCTGGACGTTCACTGTCGAGCAGGTGCAACGAATTGCCGGGTCCGACCGAGCTGCGCGGGCGTCCGTTGCGCTTTGGGCGTTCCTACATGGGGCCGTGGCGTTAGAAGCCGCTCAAGTGTTAGGCGAGATCAAACCGGCAAGCGGCATTGAATTTGGGTTTGAGGCGTGGTTGATGGCAGTTTCAAAGCGTCGGGAGCCAATAGATACACTCCGAATCAAGCCCACGAAAAAGAGGGCAAACAAGAAGGTGTCTGCGCGTGAAAGGTCAGTGCGAAGCGGCTAGTGAGGATTCAGGTTGGTGTCATTTTGATGAGGGCATGGTGATCCGTACCTGATACCCGAAACCCCACGGGCTCTAAAAGTGGCGCCAACGAGACTCCACACCAACTCACCGACGGCGCGCTGATCACTCATCTTCATCGAGAGATGCGCGCGCGGAGTCAGGCTGAAGTACTGCTGAAAGTCGTGAATTGCGGAGAAGTCGGTTTCCATAGCACAAATTAGCACAGACTCTTGTGATGGGTGGGAGAGGCAGGATGGGCAGCAAGGGGGGAGTGGTAGCACAAATTAACACAGAATTTGCCGTTCAATCGTCGCGTAAGATACACTTCCGCGCTGAGCGCATTGCATGGGTATAAAAGAGGACATTACTGATGTCTTGAATCGCGTTATTGGCTCGCAGATTCGAGGCGTCAAGCTTGGACCCGGAGTAGTGGGCCGTAATTCATCCATTGCTTGGGCACTTGAGTTTGTCATGTTGGCCGGTGTTTTCTCCGGCACTTTCCTACACAACATATGGCTGGTTGGAATCTCACTTGTTGGAGCCATTGGCGCTGGACTGTTGATCGCGCTTATGAACGTCAGTTTCGGTAAGGACAATCCAGCAGCGGCGCTCCTTGAAGGTGCCGAGTTCGTCCAGTTTCATCAGATGCAAGCTACTGCCACAAAGGGGGACTCCCATCCTATCGAGCTGTCCTCTGCTCCGCCTACTCAAGCACCCGCGCAATTGAACGCGGGGGAGAATAACCAGTTGCCAAGCGGCACGGAGCCAAATTCGTGATACGGCGTTATGTGCATCTAGGAATAAATCCAATAGGCTCGGGGTCGATTCTTACGCAACCTTTGAATTGGAATCGTGCTCTTGAAGCTCTATTGATCCAACACGGTGATTGGTTCCGCTACGGACGCCAGAATTATGTCCTACACACCGATGCAGACCTGACGTACCTTTCGCAGCGGATTACAGCCCTTCCCGGTTTTAAGTCCGTTTATGTTCTTCTGACCGAGTTGGCCGGTGTGGATATTCTAAGGAGCAACGGAGCAATGGACCCCAAGTTTTGGCGATGGCTCCAGGGCGAGCGAGATTTGCATTAGGCGTAATCAAAATCTGTCTTTCAGAGTGGCCCGCAATTGCGTTCTGAGACATTCCTACAAAAATTCGAGGGGTTGAAGCTAGACCCCTAGCCCGAAAGCGCCTAATTTTTAGTGGCGGCTTGCTAGGCGGCCTAGCGTTGAACTTCGCCTTATAATCTCCAGTGTTTATGCGGATGAAAATATGGCGGAGAGGGTGGGATTTGAACCCACGATACCCGTTAAGGTATGTCCGCTTTCGAGGCGGATCGTTTCAACCGCTCACGCACCTCTCCGGATGAAAAAGCTATCGGCCGTCAGCTCTCAGCTATGAGCGAAAACTAAGATTCCTCGCTGCGCTCGGAATGACAAAGTGCCCTCGGAACACAAGTGACCTCAGAATGACAAGTGGCATAGATGCAAGACACCTGATTGAGCCAACGACTAACGACTAACGACGGTTCTTAAAGAACGTTTGCAGCATTTCGGCGCTTCGGCCTGCGAGAACTCCGCTCCGAACTTCCACTTTGTGGTTCAGTTGCGGATGATTCAGCACTTCCATCACGGACCGAACCGCTCCAGCCTTGGCATCGTCCGCGCCGTAAACCAGGCGCTTGATGCGGGCATGGATCAGAGCCCCAGCACACATTGTGCACGGTTCAATTGTAGCAAAGAGCTCGCAGTCGGCCAGACGGTGGTTACCGACGGCGGCACAAGCTTCACGCAGCGCCACAATCTCAGCGTGTGCCGTGGGATCGCAGTTGCCGATGTTGCGATTCCATCCCCGGCCTGCGACGCGCCCTTCGCACACCACGATTGCGCCAACCGGCACCTCGCCCGCTTCCAGGGCGCGCTGGGCGCAACGCAGAGCTTCCTCCATAAAAAGTTCATCGTGCGTGGACGTGGCTGTTTCCTCGGTTTCTTGCCCGGTCTGCGAACTTCATTGTAGCGATCTGTCCTCCGATCGCGCTTTCAGTTCAAGGAAAATCTTTTCTGCTGGGCCAACGGCGAAAATCATCCAGGCATTCTTTGGGTGCTATATTGATCGTCGAGGAAATCGCGCGTGCCTCCCGACAAATTTCGTGTAGCCCTGGTGCAGATGTCTTGCGGACCTGAGCCGGAGCAAAATCTTCAAAAGGCTCTTGAACGCGTTGCCGATGCGGCTGGACGAGGGGCGCAGGTGGTGTGTCTGCCGGAGTTATTTCAGACGCAATACTTTTGCCAGCGCGAGGATCACGCTCTTTTCGATCTGGCTGAGCCCATCCCCGGTCCTGCCAGCGAAAAGCTTGCGGCTGCCGCGCGCCAGCACGGAGTCGTGCTGATCGCGTCATTGTTCGAGAAACGTGCGCCGGGCATTTATCACAACACGGCGGCGATTTTCGATGCGGACGGTTCGCTGCGTGGGCTTTACCGCAAGATGCACATCCCCGACGATCCGCTCTATTACGAGAAGTTTTATTTCACGCCGGGCGACTTGGGATTCCGCGCGCTCGACACGAATGTGGGCCGGGTTGGAACTCTTGTCTGCTGGGATCAGTGGTTCCCGGAGGGTGCGCGGCTGACGGCGCTGCAAGGTGCGTCCGTGCTTTTCTATCCCACGGCGATCGGCTGGCATCCGGCGGAGAAGGCCGAATTCGGCGTGGCGCAGCACGATGCGTGGCGAACCATTCAGCGCTCCCATGCCATCGCGAATGGAGTTTTCGTCGCGGCGGTTAATCGAGTCGGCTTCGAGACTGGCAATGTCCGCGGCAAGTCGACGCCCGGTCATGGACTGCAATTCTGGGGCGGGTCGTTTTTCTGCGATCCCTTTGGTCGAGTTCTCGCCGAAGCTTCGCATGATCGAGAGGAAATTCTGGTGGGCGACGTGGATTTAAAGGCGCTTGAGGACATCCGCCGCAACTGGCCGTTCCTGCGCGACCGCAGAATCGACGCGTATGCACCCATCGTAAACCGCCTGCTGGACGGGCGATAAGAGTTCAGCGTGAATCGACCTTCCGCTAACTATTCGAAGAATACTTCATTCGATAATTCCTCGTCGCTTTTGCGATCATCTCGCAGCTATCGAATGCCCGCCGAATGGGAGGCGCATGCTGCAACCTGGCTCGCATGGCCGCACTATCACGGCGATTGGCCGGGCAGGTTCGAACCCATCCCATGGGTCTACGCCGAAATCATTCGCAATCTCGCACGGCATGAGCGGGTCGAGTTGATCGTGAATGATGCCGTAGCCGAGCGGAGAGTTCGCAAACTGCTTTCGCGTGGCAATGTCAACATCTCCAACATTCGTTTCCGCCGTTGGCCTACCAATCGCGTATGGCTGCGCGACTCTGGATGCATTTTCGTTACACCAGCACCGCCGGGCTCCGCCCGACCGGACAGCTCCTTCGACTCAGATCAGGGCAGGCTTGAGCCGCTGTCTGTACATAATCATCAGGTCGCCACAAAGTTCCGCTTCAACGCGTGGGCGAAATATTCCAACTGGCGGGACGATGAAAAGATCGGCAGCCTCATGGCGCAAACCGCGTACGCCGATGAAATCCGTCCTTTGCATCGGGGAACTCGTGTGGTCCTCGAAGGCGGGTCGATTGACGTCAACGGACGCGGCACGCTGCTTACCACAGAAGAATGCCTGCTCAGCAAAGTGCAACAACGCAATCCAGGAATGTCGCGCAAGGATTACGAAAAAATCTTTGCCGATTACCTGGGCGCGCCGAACGTAATCTGGCTGGGCAAAGGCATCTGCGGGGACGACACCCATGGCCATGTCGATGACCTGACGCGCTTCGTGTCCGCCGACACGGTTGTAACCATGGTGGAAAGCAATCGCAAGGATGTAAATTACAAGCCGCTTCGGGAGAATCTCCGGTGCCTGCAGGGCGCCCGCGATCAAGCCGGCAAGCCGCTGAACATCGTCGAACTTCCCATGCCCGCTCCAGTCCTCTTCGAGAAACGGCGCCTGCCCGCAAGCTACGCCAATTTCTATATCGCGAACGGAGTCGTTCTCGCGCCGGTTTTCAACGATGCGAATGATCGCGTCGCTTTGAACACGCTGTCGAGTTTGTTCTCCACGCGTGAAGTGATTCCGATTTATTCCGGCGACCTCGTCTGGGGGCTCGGCACCATGCATTGTATGACGCAGCAACAGCCGGCTTAAAGCAGTTCCTAAAACACCTCGCCACGATCCCTTGCAGACACGAGAAAAGCGGGCCCTTAACAGGACCCGCCGATGGGGGAAGCTTTGTTAGTTTTCCAGGTGTTCACCGGTTTGGACTAGTTGGCGGCGGATTGTTCGGAGTCGTGGACCCTGGATTTGTGCTGCCTGGGTTCGAGGTCCCGGGATTCGAACCTGGGTTCGGATTGTTGGGATTGGATCCAGGGTTCGAAGTTCCAGGATTCGATCCAGGGTTCGAGTTTTGGGGGTTTGTCGATCCGCCGTTGGGCGCTCCGGGGGTGGTCGGGTTTACGTTGGGATTTGGATTTGGGTTCGGGTTGGTGCTGTTCGGAGCGTTCGGATTGTTAGTCGAACTGCCACCGGGTGCGCTAGGATTGGTCGGATTCGATCCCGGTGTTGCAGTCCCATTCGGATTACTGCCGGTTGGCGGCGGTGTCGTGTTACTCGTCGGGGGCTGGCCCGTATTTCCGGTGGGCGGTGTGCCAGGCGATGTCTGACCCGGAGTTGCGGAAGTCCCAGGCGCAGTGCTTCCGTGGGCTGCTCCTCCGCCGGGCGCGGCTTGTGCCACGACCCAGGTCGCGCAGAAAAGTAACACAGATAAAAGCGTGATTTTTTTGGGTGACATAAGATGAGGCCTCCAGCCTTCGAATTCTCTTGCGATTCTTCGCGCAGGCGGAGAATGCGCCGGTTCACGGGAATCGATAGATTAAGTGTGAGCGTAGTGATGAATGGAAAATATCCAGCGGATGCCGTAGCTAGCCGTAAGTGATCTGGTAGCTGCGGGGCTGCAGGAAATTAACCGAGAGTACCGGAGGCATTGTCATCCTGAGGTCCGCGTTTTTGGCGGGCCGAAGGATCTAGTATTCGCCAGCAAAGTGCATAGGTCCTTCGTCGGGAGCCGTCCGCTTTTTGCGGACGACTCCGCTTCCTCAGGATGACAATCAGCGCGGTGGCATTTCGACCTGCGAAGCTGCGCTTTGTGCGCGCAGAGGACACACCACACAGCGTGCCTTCACTCCCTCGCTCCGGCACTGCACCGGAATATCCGCGCGTCCCCTCCCCTTCTTCGGACAATCCAGCAAACACCACGCTTCCCGGTATTTTTCGAATCGGGCCTTCTTCGACCGCGGATTGAACCACAGCCCAGTCAATCCTTCCGCCATCTCGATCGGCACGATGTACCACAAATCCTGGGGCACGATGTGGGCAACAACGAAATCCATGTCTTTCTTGGTGAATGTCTGACCGTTGCCTCCTGCCCCAGCATGATATTTCGACCCGTCTCTCGCCCGTGAGCAATACGAAGCGCCCTTCACCTGCACTCGCCAAAACCCTTTCCCCCAACTCACCACAAAATCGTAGCGTTCGCTGTCTCCCCACGGTTTGCACACCGGGATCCTGAGCTTGCAAACTTTGGCCAGAAATGCCGCCTCCACTGCCTCCCCCATTCGTTTGCTGTTTTCGTCCGCAACGGCCTGTATGTCGATCACTTCTTTTTCGCGCACCCCGCCCGAATTGTCATTTTCTTTTTTCATAAACAGAAAAGGCGCAGCCCGTAGGCCGCGCCTGAAAAGCGCTCCTTTGTGATATTCCGATGGTTATCTGATCTTCGACGTTGTCATCTCATCTCTAGCTTGTCATCCCGATCCTCTAAGTTGTCATCCCGAGCGAAGCGAGGGATCTTGGTTTCCCCGCCACAAACACAAACGGCGCAGACCCAAAGGGCTGCGCCGCTGTTTCGACTCTATAAATCTATTATATCATATTGCAAAGGGTAAAAGTGACATGTTAGCCCAAACTACTTCTCCCAGCAAATCAGCAACATAGCCCAAGAATGGCTGCCGCGGGGGCTTGACAAGATTTTGGCCGGAACGGCGAAAACGGCAGCTTGCCTCAGGCCAAGACTGAAAAGCCGTAGACCACAGAGCCTAACACGCCTCTCGCAAAACGCTGTGGAAAACAAGTCCGCCGACGGCGCTCCCGACCCGTCATTGCTGGAGATACAACCTATGGTGTTTCTCTCTTGACAGGTACAACAGGCGGGAGTAACTTTGCAGACTGACAGCCCTAAGAAGTGGCCGCACTAGCTTCGATTCGCAGTCCCCCTGCAGTCCCAGCCAGCCCGACCCAGCCTCAACTCCTATTGGAGGACTGACATTTATGGCAAAAGAACACTGCAAGGACGGACTTGATGGCCGTTGCCGCGATAACGACGGAACGATTCGAGAAAAGCGCGGTGACACGCTAGTCGAAACGCTACGCCAAACCTATGGCCCGGACTTTGCGCCCGGAGTCCGCAGCGACGCAAGGCTAGAAACCCTTCGAGAGCGCACCGGCAGATCGCTGAGCAGGCTGGTGCATCGCAAAAAGAAGTGAACGGCCCGACTACCCTAGGAGGACAGCGACAATGGGCTTCGAAATCGATTTTCTCCCGGTCGGAGAAGGAGAAAAGAGCGGTGACGCAATCGCGCTTAGGTACGGCAACCTTTCCGGCCCGCGCTCTGAGCAGACGGTCCTTGTTGTAGACGGCGGAACCCTCGACTCGGGCGCAGCGCTCGTAGATCATGTGAAGAGGTATTACAAAACCGAGTATGTCAACGGTGTGATATCTACTCATCCCGACCTGGATCACGCATGCGGCCTGAAAGTCGTTCTCGAGAAGCTGGACTTCGGTGCGCTGGTCATGCACAAGCCGTGGGAGCACGCGCCGGAGGTAGCCGAGCTATTCGACCAACCGCTGGTGCCTTCGAAGCTGAAGGAGAAGCTCAAGAAGGCCGTCTCCGCTGCGCACGAACTAGAGGCCATCTGCAAGGACAAGCAAAAACAAGTTATCGACCCGGCACCAGGCAACCTCACAAAGGACGGGGTGGTCAAGTTGCTGGGTCCTAGCCGCGCCTACTACCAGTTGCTGCTCGCGCACTTCAGGGACACCCCAACTCCGAAATCCTCCGTCTCGCAGATACTCCAAAAGGCAGGGTCGGTCGTCAAGGATGCGGTGGAGTGGGTAGCGGAGAGCATGAGTCTCCATTTCGAGGCGCTCGACGACTCCGGCGAAACCAGCCCCGAAAACAACTCGTCGATGATCCTCCTGCTTGCCGTGGACGGAGGGAAGGCGCTTCTAACAGCCGATGCAGGAATCCCTGCGCTCACCGCAGCCGCCGATTACGCGGCAGCCTGCGGGATAGCGCTGAACGACCTCAACTTCATGCAGCTTCCCCACCACGGAAGCGCGCACAATGTAGGGCCCACGATTCTGAATCGCGTCATGGGGAGGAGGGTCTATATTTCTGCTGGGCCGACCGCCCCACGCCACCCCGCCCGGAAGGTAACGAACGCTGTCCGACGTCGAGGGGGAGTCCCGTCTGTGACGGCAGGCGGTTCGATAAATTTTGGTTTCCCGTCCGTGACGATGCGCGAAGGCTGGGGACCCGTTCCCGAGATTCCCTTCTACGCCCAAGTCGAAGCCTAGAAGCAGGGGAGGACCGCGAATGTCCGACGCAATCGACGCAATCGCTGGCAAGGTATCCGAATACAACGTGTTCAATTACTTGGTGCCCGGCGCTGTGTTTATGGTCGGATTGCGTTACGTCGTCGGGGCTATCCCGTTTGAAAACAGCGTGATTTTTTTTCTAGTGACCGCATACGCCGTTGGAATGGCGCTGAGCCGGATTGGTTCGCTCATTGTAGAGCCGATTCTCCTGCGGATGGGAGTGATCGAACGCTTCGACTTCGAGGAATTCGTGCGTGCCGAGAAGAGTGATTCCAAACTCACGACGCTTCTGCTGGAGAGCAACGCATATCGCACGATGGCCGCCGTTTTCGCAACCCTTCTGCTCGCCAAAGGCGTCGTGGCGCTGCAGTCCAGATGCTCGCACTGGAGCCAGATCGGGGCGTGGGGATGTTCCATCGCATTGGTCGTCCTGTTTGCGTTTTCGCATCGCAAAATGCGCCAGTATATCCATAGGCGCGTCGTGGCCAGGAATGAACCGCCCGCCCCAGAAGCCTGAACTTAGAGGCAGGAGCCAGAAACCGCCATCAACCCGCAGTCCGTGCCTCTCTTCTTAAGCGACGAGGCTCACCGCACCGCTTCGACCGTAAGCTTCAACCCCACCGCCTTGGTCACGGCAACCAGCGTGGAGAGCCGGGGGTTTCCCCGCGCCGACAAGGCTCGATAGAGGCTCTCGCGCTCGATGCCAGCAGCCTTGGCTACTTTGGCAATGCCGCCTCTGGCTTCTGCAATGCGCCGCAGCGCGATCAGCAGCACGGCGGGCTCTTCGGTGTCTTCCAATGCGGCCTTCAAGTACTCGGCGGCGAACTTGGAATTTGAGCGCAGTCGGCGGCGCATGACCTCGTCATGCGATACGCTCGTTATGTCTTTCGTTTTCTTTTTACGCACAAATCGATTGTAACTTATAAGTTACGCCGAAACAAGTCTAGGCGGGAAAGTGACCTGTTCATTCATGTTGTCATCGTACTTTGTGGGCTGAAGGACCCATGCAACTTGCCGGTGGCAGCGATGCTTCCGGCAAGGTGCATAGGTCCTTCGTCGGGAGTCCTCCGCTTCGCGGACGACTCTACTTCCTCAGGATGACAATGATTGAACGCGATGCGGCGAAGAAGTTAAAAGCGAGAAGCCAAAACTAACAATTACTTCTTGTACTGCGTGGGCTGCGGACCTTTTTCCAGGGTCTCGCGATCCCAGATCCAACCGTCGCGCGTGTAGCTGGCGAGTTCAAAGTCCTGGGTGAGTTCGAGGGCATCGACGGGGCAGGCGTCTTCGCAGAGGCCGCAGAACATGCAGCGGCTCAGGTCGTAGGTGAAATTCGTGAGTTCTTTGCGGCGAGTCTGCTCGTTGCGTGCGCTGGAGACCACAATCAGATTTTCCGGGCAGGCCAGCGCGCACAGATCGCAGGCAATGCACATGGTCTCATCGGTATCGGGATTCACGTTCAGCCGCGGCGCCCCGCGGTAGCGTTCCGCGACCTGCGGGCGCTCGAGCGGATATTGCTCGGTGTAGATTTCCTTCGGATCCTGATAGCGGAATGTGACCCTCAACCCCTGAAGAAGGTCGATCAGGAAAATCTTGCGCAGCAGGTTTTGCATCCCCATGACGGGGTAAGCATACCACTTGGTAGTTGCGGCGTGCCAGCTTTGACCGTACTCAGTACCTAGTACCCAGTATCCAGTGAAACCCTGCGCCACACCATACTAGGTACTGGGTACTGGCTACTGGATACGAGAGGGAACTTTTCCAGCAGACCATCCGTACATAGATCAAGAGGATGCTATGCGAGCCTATCTCGCCAATTTAACACCCATAGTTCGGCGGCTACTGGCTTTGTCTCTTGTAGCCCTTGCGTATCCCATAGTGACGGTGGTGCTGCCGGCAATCATTCGAGCCGTAGTGCCCACAGTTGTGCAGTCCGTTCTAAGATTGATGTAACCTCGCTGCCTGCGTCGGGCATTCATCGTTCATCATAAAAAACGCGAGCGTTTTCTTGCGCAGATAGACCACCGCTGATCCGTGGCATCTTTTCACATGCTTCCTGTAAAGTAATGTGTCGAAGACTTGCGGGCGAGCTTGGAGGTGTCATCTTGAAGCAGGGCAATCATAGCGGCGGACATGCTGGAGGGAAATCTCACGATCACGCGGGTCATGCCGGAGACGGCGTCGACCGGCAACTGCATAATCCCATTGAAGACCGGCTTATTCCGCTTGAGCCGCTGGATTTGAGCCGGGTGCACTCGATCGACGATCTGGTGCGCGCCATGTCGAAGACGGCATTCACGGGACGCCAATTGGGCGAAGCGGCGGATGTTCTTGAGGCGATGGCTCGCGACGAAGAGTGTTTTGTGGTGATGACGCTCTCGGGTGCAATGACCGTGGCCAAGCAGGGCCTAATTGTCACCGAGTTGATCGATCGCGGCATCGTGAATGCCGTGGTTTCGACCGGCGCGCTGATGGCTCATGGACTCGTCGAAGCGACCGGCCGCGCTCACTTCCGCTATAACCCCGAGGTGTCGGACGAGGAACTCTACGAGCAGGGCTACAACCGTGTGTATGACACGCTGGAGCCGGAGCAGAACCTCGATGATGTGGAAGAGGTAATGTCGGCGGTGCTCGAGGGCTGGGATCACAATGAGGTGATGTGCTCCTACAAATTGAATCACGCGATTGGGGCGTACCTCGCGAAGCACTCCGGTGAGCAGCGGGGCATCTTGAAATCGGCGCATGCCATGGGCGTACCGGTTTTTGTGCCCGCGTTCAGCGATTCCGAGATGGGATTGGATACCGCGCTGAACAATCGTTTGCGAGAATCAACCGGCAGGCACAAGATACGGTTTGATCCATTCGAAGATCTCGAACACTTCGCCGCGACTTTGCTGCGGCAGAAAAAGCTCGGCATCGTCACCATTGGTGGTGGCGTGCCGCGCAACTGGTCGCAGCAGTTCGGCCCATTCTGTGAGTTGCGGCACCGGCGGCTGGGCGAAAACGTTCCGCTGAAGCGTTATCACTACGGCTTGCGCATTTGTCCTGAGCCGGTTTTCTGGGGAGGGTTGTCGGGGAGTCCTTATAGCGAGGCAATTTCGTGGGGGAAGTTTGTGCCTCCAGCGGAAGGTGGCAGGTTTGGGGAAGTTTTTGTGGACGCTACGGTGGGGCTACCGTTGATTGTGGCGGCGGTGTTGGAGAGGCTGGATAAGAAGGGGAGTAAGGCGGGGAAAGGGAAAGCGGCGGCGGCGAAGAAGTAAGGGCGACCACGGGGCTGAAGCCCGCGTGATTCCACGCGTTTTTCGCGGCGCTGAAGCGCCGCTCTTCCACGGTGCTGCAGGTGTTCGAGCGGGGGCATGGGCCTTTGGAGGCTTCAGGTACCGCGGCCCGATACACCTGGGCCACTGGACAGCCGAGGCGGCTGTCCCCACATGAGCAACTGTCCCCCTATATGAGTTGTGATGGCGTTAGGTAGTGCTAGGTGCGGGAGGCGGCGTTAAGCGCCAGCTTGTGAGGAGGTTTCACGGGTCTTGCGGTAGAGCGGCGCGAGGATGCTGTTCTCCAGCACGCGGGTTTCTGCTTCCACCCAGTCTTGCAGGGCTAATCCTTCCTGCTGTCCACGCTGATCGTAAAGATGCTGCGCGTGCAGGCGAATCTTTCTTTCGAGCAACTTGGTCATGAGTGCTCGCTGCTTCTGTCTACGGGTCTCGGTGTTCAAAACTACTCCTCAAGGGTTTAGCAGGGCGCTGATCTGCCCCGATGTTTCTTTCAGCTGTTTCAATGATAAAGGAAAAGTGTTAATAAAAGATTACGGTGGGGGAGGGCCGAAGATTACTAAAGTACAACCATGAAACATTGGATGCACGGTTGTTCCCCCGGGTCGCAATAACGATCTAACTTGCTCATTTTATGGGGGAAACGTTAATGCACGATTGGCGATTATTTCTGGCGATTACAGACGAAATCTGACCTTATGGTCGAGCTTCAATCTTCTCACCGTAAGGAATCTATGCCAAAGTAAGGAACCGAGGATCTTTTTCATGCAGAGGTCTAGTCCGCGGCTATCGCATGCTCTCGCTGGGGTGAGCGTCTGTATAGGGCGACATTCCCGGTGCCGAAGATAGAAGTAATCTAGGAATTGAGCTAGGCGTGGAGGGCACTGATGTGCGGACAGCTACCCCGGCTGTCCAGTGTCGAAGTCGCGCCATAGAGGTTTCCCGCCCGCAACTCATTAATGACACTGCCACGCTTTATCACACAACCACAGCATCCACTCCGCGCCGGGGGCTGGCAAGTGCGGTCACCGTTGGATAGCCCAAATAGAAAACGAAGGTTGGCTGCCAAGTGGAATCCCCGGTAATTTCATTTAACTTGGCGAGACAGGAGGCAGGTTTGCCCAGCGCCCGCTCATGGTCTACCATTTCGACGGATTCGTTGCATGGACGCCCTACCAGTCCTCGGGCAGTAGCCAGCAAGTGCGCTCGCTGCCAGAGTCGTCCGGCGCGCAGACAACTCTCCTGGTCGTAGCGGTCGCGTACGGCAATGAATCCGATCAGCGGCGCGCTGAGCATCAGATTCGTGTAGCCATTCTTCGCACTGTGCGATCCAGCCCATGCCAGCATTCTTGGGGTCATCATCTTCGCGACCGCATCTGCGATGGTAGGCAGGCCAAAGGCATCGATGGTCAGGCCATCGCGATACTTTTGCACTTCAGTCCATTTGAGCCGGACCCAACGTTCGCTGCCACGCTGAACATCGGGATCGGAATAGATTTCGCTATTCGCGGCTGAACTGACCTCGACGATTTTTTTTCGGACTGCTTCCTCCTCGAATAGGAAAAGCTTTGTCTCGGCGTCTTCGCCCGGCAGATGGGTCAGCGCATCCAGAAAATCCGGCGGGATCGGCTTCCGTAGATCATACGGTCCGCGATTGGTGTGGCGGCGAGGGATGGCATCGTAAAGTTCACTTTCTTCACGCACCCCGGGCGTGAGATCGACGCGAGTCAGCAGTTGTGGCTTTGGTTGAGCCGGAATTAGATCGAGCTTTTCCGGTACGAGCGTCGCGGTGGCCGTGTAGCCGTTGGCACGGGCAGCGAGCATCAGGTTCTCCAGAGCACAACCCATGCCGATGTGTTCCTCGCGCAGATAAGGATCAAGTGCGCCGACGTTCCTGCTGGGGTCAATGTGCAACGCAATCGAGGAATTTGTAACTTTGAAGAGCCACGGTTGCGTGTTGTGCGGGCTGGCCGCGAGAATGGCGGCGCGCACCAAGGCAAGAGGACCTTCGTTTGCATTGCGCCAATTTTTCCAGGGTTCGTAGGCCGGTCCTTTACCAACGCTGAAGACGCCCTGATCGTAGGCCCGCCAGACACCGCCGCTTACAACGGCGACGGTTACAATCCCCGCGCCCTTGAGGAAGGATCTACGCTCCATCAGTCTGCCGCCCTTCCACAGTATCTGCAGGGTGTTGAGCCCGGCAGGGCAAACATCCCTACGTTTAGTCGAAGATTAGCACTGCCGACGCAATCACCGTGGTCCACAGCCCGCGCTTATCGCCGACGGCCGACTGTGTCACATTCGCCGTCCGCACGATTTTGTTCGACAGGCGGTAGATCTGCTTTTTCTCGTCCCAGGAGCGGTCGGGATCGAACTCTACGTTCAGCGTGGTCGCAAGCATCTCGGCGGCCAGCTCTTCGGCGTATTCTCCGGCGGCGTCTTCGGTTTCGCCAAAAGAATGATGCTCACTGAGGTATCCGTAGGTGTTTTTGTCGGCGGGAATGGCCACGCCGATGGATGAGGCTAGAAGCCGGTGCGCTTCGTGGGTCGAGTTTTCGGCGACCACGGCAAACACGACTTCACCGGGGCTGAGATACTTCACGCCCTCTTTCCGCGCCAGCATTTTGCAGTTCGGAGGAAAGATGGAAGACACGCGAACCAGGTTCTGGGCCGCAATGCCGGCATCGCGCAAGGCCAACTCAAACGAAGTTAACCGCTCACGGTGTTTCCCCACTCCCTTGGTAAAAAACATCCGCTTGGGAACCATGTCTTTGCCCAATGCTGTCGCCTCCGGCCAGAGAAATAATGAGTGTGAGAATGCACAATCTAACACAATGCTTTGTAAAGAAAGTATGAATTTCGCGGCAGGGAGTAAAAAAGCGGGAACCCACTGGCGCGAGTCCCGCCCTTGCCGCCCGGAAAATCGTAGGGGAGGGCTCCGGGCAAAAGCGAATCACTGTACCACAGCGCCGACTGAATTGTGCCAAAGATTAGAAAACTTTCGGTTTCCCGAACAGGCTCGATCAACGTGCCGCTTTATTTCGCGGCAACCGAGCTGACATCGATGCTGTCGCCGTTCAGAACCCCGGTTACCGTGGCCGTCTTGCCCGCCTGCGAGTCCAGCGTAGCCAGCGCCGCCTTGTCGGTGGTTTGCAGAGTGTAGACCTTGTCGCCCACGATCAGTGCATAACTTGAGCCGTGTGATACACAGGCGCGGGTGCAGTCTGCGGCAGACTCACCCTCCATATGCTTTTTGCCGCACATGGAGTCTCCGACCTCGCCGGTAAAGGTCTGCTTGTGGTCGGCAGCTGCGTAAAGATTAAGAAATGTAGCCGCCGCAAATACGCATACTGCTATTAATTGCCAAAAACGCGAACTACGAATCATGCGAATCTCCTTGCTGGAAAAATCGTTTCTTACTCGCCAATCTCAATAATACTTTATTTCTGCCGAGCGATTGATGCCACGATTTCATGGGATTTGGGCACCGGTCCGGCGTGCTCACTTAGGTGCCTTCGCCATATACTGCAGGTCGACGTCGATGGTCTTATCGCGGGTCAAGGCCGTCACGTGGGTTGACACGTCCCAATCAACGCTCGTGGGCAGCAGCTTTCTGGCTTGGGGTAGGTACTGCTTGAGGTAGGTGGCGTCGTAAACGTCGCCGGGACGGATTTTCCACGCAGCCCGTAGCCGGGCTTCCAGATTATTGTCGATGCCGCGGAATGCCAGCTCCCCCATGTGATAGAGAGGGCCCTCGGTGACTTCCAGGTGGTACTGAACCGTTCCGGCGGTGTCGTCAAACTCCGCGACAGCCTTGATCGTCGCCGTTACGAAGCCGCGGGAGCCATACAGCTCCTGAACCGCCCGCAGATCCGCATCGAGCTGCACAGTGTTGGCCGGTTGTCCGATCTTTGCGTGAAGCAGCGGCTGGAGCGCGTCGCGCGCAAGTTCTTTGTTACCTATCCAGTTCCACCCGCTGAGCTTGTAGCGACTGCCGGGGGTAATGGGAAGCGACACGTCCACGAAGGTGATTTCGCGCTTGTCGTCGCCCGATTCGGTCGACTCTGAATCTGCCGGCTTCACCGGCTTGGGTTCCGGCAGAGCGCAAGAGGCCCTGAGATATCCGCGTTCGCGATAGACCGGCAGAACCGTGTGCTCGGCGAAGGAAGTCAGCAAGGTGCGGGAGTACGCGCGCCCTAAAAGCTTCTCGGCTGCTTCTTTGAGTTCGGGTAATTCCTCCGCGGTCGAGCCGGGGAACTCGACTTTATGGACCCGGATCGTCACGCCGGAGACGTTGTAATCAAACGACTCGAGGTGCTCGCTCTTACCGTTGGTGCGCTGATACTCGACGTGGCCGGGGACGCCGTTTTCGAGCAGTAGCGCTTGCAGAACGTCAGAAACTTGATCCGGCAAGCGCCCGGTCGAAGGTAGCTCCCCATTGAACAGTGGAACGCGTTCGTGCACTTTCTGGAGCAGGTCGTGGTCACCGAACCACACGAAGTCGGTAAAGTGGGCCGGAACGAACTTATCGGCATCGCTGACCTGAAACGTCAGCTTCAATCCCGCCGATGAGTACGAATAGGTGTAGGCGATATCGTGGAAGGCGCCACTCTCACCCAGTTGCCGGGCGGCTTTTTTGAAATCCTCATCGCCAACGACCGCGCCGGTTGGCAATCCGCAGGCAGTTGCGACTTCCTCCTGCGTAAATCGCTTGCTGCCGGTTACTTTTATCTCAAGAAGCTTGTAGGTGGTGGTGGGAGCAGGACGCGCGGTCTGGCTGTTTGTCGGCTGCGATTGAGCGTTAATTGGTGAGATGGCTATATCTCCAAGCGCGAGGACAAAGAGCAGGGAAGCCGGCAGCAACCGCATCCGAACGCTGAGGAATCGTTTCTTCATCGAATCGTGCCGAGGTGTTTAAGGCCATCGCTGGCTGAACTCTGATTGCTATATGCTAGCTGCTAACTGCTTCCCACCACCGACTTCGCGCACGGAGTCAATGCATCATTCGGTTTGTTTTTCACCGCGATGTCGATGAAGGCCAGCGCGGCGCGGTTGAGAGCTTTGTCCTTGCGGAAGACGAGCGCGAGATCGCGCCGCAATTGAGCATCGGCCATGGGAATGGCGCAAAGCACACCGGCTCGAACATCCTCCTGCACATTGGAGCGGGCGATGAAGCCCACTCCCACGCCCGCAGCCACGAATCGCTTCAATAACTCGCTCGAATCCAGTTCCATGCTGTAGTTCGGCTTCAGCCGCCGCTCGCGAAACAGATCCTCGAGGCCGTCGCGCGTGTGCCCGGTTTTCGGAAGGACCAGCGGATACTTCGCCAGATCTCCAACAGAGACCGACTTCATCTTGCCCAGCGGATGGTCCGGCGGCGTGATTCTACCCGTTCATCCTGATGGATGAGGACGACGGTCAGCCGGTTGTCCTTCACCGGCAGGGAAACCACGCCGAAGTCGACCGAGTTATCGGTTACCGACTCCAGAATGTTGGCGTAATCGGCGCGCTTAATGTTCACCGAAACGTCCGGATAACGCTTCTTAAACTCGGCGAAGACTTCGGGAAGAATATGAAGGCAGGTGCCCTCGTTCGCGCCGACAGTGATTGCACCGCGCGGGACATGTTCCATCTCGGCCAGCGCACTGAGCATTGCCTTGCGGGCATCGAGCGTTTCCTCCACATACGTCAGAAACGCCTTTCCCGCCGCCGTGAGTGAAACTCTACCGCCGGAGCGGTCAAAGAGCTTTGCGCCGACTTCGTCTTCGAGGGCGCGGATTTGCGAAGAGATAGCCGGCTGGGTGCGGAAACGCTTCTCCGCCGCCCGGGAGAACGAAGCGTGGCGTGCTACTTCGAGGAACGTTTGGAGTTGGTCGAAGTCCATGAAGCAGTTGCCGGTTGCCAGCGGCCAGTTGCCAGTAAGAACCTGGCGCAATTTTGAGAGCGCTATGCTCTCGTCTTTTGCTGCCTTGGGAACGAATTGTAGCAGGGCTGGTGGGCGTTGACCGCGAGGGAGCCATTAGGGCTGGCCTAGGTTTAAATCGACTGATCATACTCACGATACGGTAAAATTCTCGTCCGCAAGAGGAGGCTTTCCGATGAAACACATTTTCTTGGCACTCTGGCTGTTCGCGTTTACGTCTGGAGGTATTCAAGTAGCGGCACAGGTGCATCCTTTCCGAGACGGCACGCCGGGCGTGACCGGCTATCGTTCGGAAGTGCTGGCCCTGGTCATGATTCAAGAGAGCGAGTTCACGCGCCTTGCTGAAGCGATTCCGGCCGAGAAGTACACATGGCGTCCCGCACCCGGGGTTCGGTCTATCGCCGAAGTTCTGCTGCACGCCAGCGCCGCCAATTACAACATGTACAAGCTGGTAAGTGTGCCGATTCCGCCAGGACTCAACGTGGAAAACTTCGAACAATCCACCACCGACAAAACAAAAATTATCGCCATGCTGAAAGAGTCTTATGCCCACGCCAAGAAGGCAATCACGGACCTGCCCGACGCGAACCTCGAAAAAACGATGGACTGGGCTGGAGGGAAGATCACATATCGCGGCATGCTCCTTTACATCGTTCCGCACATCGCTGAGCACCTGGGACAGTTGATTGCGTACGCGCGCATCAACGGAGTGGTCCCTCCGTGGAGCGAAGACGCCAAGAAGTAAGGGGGATGGCCAGGGTTTAAATCGCTTGATGACATTCACGATACGGTAAAATTCTTCGTCTACGGCCACGCCTATGACCCAAACCCTATGACCCAAACAATGACACGAGCGACCACGCAGGCAATTTCACCGTTCTTCATTGTGAGCAATGTCGACCAGACGATTGCGTTTTACCGCGACAAGCTTGGCTTTGAGACAAGATTCAAGCAGCCAGATCGAAATCCCTTTTCTGCCATCATCGGCCGCGACGGAGCGCAGATCTTCATCAAATCCGAGAAAAACGTGGTGCCGCTGCCGAATCCCAAGCGTCATCCCCACCTGCGGTGGGATGCCTTCGTCTATGTGGAAGATCCGGATGCGCTTGCCGCAGAATTTGCCGATCATGGAGCAGCATTCAGCGTGCCCCTCAAGGATACCCACGACGGCCTTCGCGGCTTCGAGATTTGCGACCCCGACGGCTACGTCTTGTTCTTCGGTCGACCAAGGTCGGCGGCGGCCTAGCGATGCGGGGGGCAACGAGCGTTACGGCCTGGTTTCAACAGTTATTTCCGGTTTGCCCGTCACTCGGGAAGAATTGTGTAACGCCAGATCGAGCGATGTCTCCCCGAGGGCGACTGATGTCCTTCGAGCTAGTTCGACCTCTGCTAGACACCAATGCGATTGCGGGCTCTTAAACTGAGGATCAGGCCTCCCGCCGCAACATAGACGAGCGCTATGAACGCGAAGCTGGCTGCAAGCGAGTGCGTTCGATCGTTGAGAAACCCGATCCCGTAATTTCCGGCAAATCCGCCGAGTTGCCCGATTGAATTGATCAGTCCGAATGTAGCGGCGGCCGCTGCCTCGCTTAGCATCATGGTCGGTATCGCCCAGAAAGCGGGGTAGTACGCATACAAGAAACCGCTGCCCAGAAGCAAACACGCAATCGCCAACGGGACTTCGTGGCGGAAGAGAGTCAAGAGCCCGAACATGAATCCGGCAGCAACCAGCGGAATAGCACTGTGCCAGTGCCGCTCGGCAGTCGTATCGGAGTGCCAACCGTTGATGAGCATTCCGGCGATTCCCATCAGAGCTGGAATCAGCAGCAGTGAAGTCACCGTCTGATTAGAAAATCCCGAAAGCCGCTTGACGAAGGTCGGTATCCAGTAGATGGTTCCAAGAGCTCCTGTGAGAGCCAGGAAGTATGCGAAGATCAATCGCAGAATTCGCGGGTCGCAGAACGCTTCTGTGATTGTGTAGTTTCGAATCTTCTTCTTTGCTTGCAGCTCCGCTTGCAATTCGTTGACGAGCCAGTCACGTTCGTCCGGAGGAAGCCAAAGCGCTTGCACGGGCCGGTCCGTCATGTAGAAGAAGGTGATGATCCCCACGACCACGGCAGGAATCCCCTCCAGAATAAAGAGCCATCGCCAGCCAGCGAGCGACTGCCAATGTACCCCGAGGAGCCAGCCTGCCAAAGGCGAGCCGATCAAAGCAGCGGCGGGATTAGCTGCGTATAAGCAAGCGATGGCTCGGCTGCGGTCGCGCGCGCAAAACCAGTGTGTCAAGTAAACGATCATGCCGGGGAAAAAGCTGGATTCAGCAATCCCCAAAAAGAAGCGGACGGCATAGAACTGGGTTGAGGTGTGCACAAAGCCTGTAAGAGTCGTAACGATTCCCCACGAGATCATGATTCGTGCGATCCATTTCCTTGCGCTCCAGCGTTCGACGATGACGGCTCCGGGTATCTCGAACAAGACGTAGGTTATGTAGAACATCCCTACCCCTAAACCGTAGACGCGGTCGCTGAACCCTAAATCTGCACTCATCCTGAGATTGGCGAAGGAAACATTCACGCGGTCGATGTAGTTAACAACGTAAAGGAGAAAAACAAAAGGCAGGAGACGATAAGCGATTCGCCGTCGCGCGCGCTGGCCGACATCACTCTGTTCGGCTGCCGTTAGAGCTGTACTTCGATGCGAGTTCATGGGAATCCCTCCGGCCTCTTCGTCCGAGTGTTTGATACTCAGCTCAACTTCTTCGAAACATAGACGAAGCGAGAAAGCCGGCCTTCTTGGGCAACGCGAGCAGCTACGGCAAGGAACTCCTGCTGGCCGTCATAAGCCTGATCGCCTTCGATTTCTCGAAGCGCGGCGGCCCTCGATACACGGGCAGCGCGTCTCGCCTCGGCGACTTTAGCCATGTTCGCTGTTACGTCTTCACATACCAGCAACTGCAATCCGCACTGCGCGATAACCCCTTCGTCGTAACCATGCGGAACGAAGAGATAAACACCAGCCGAACTCCGTACCGCGACCTCTGTATTCGTCAGCGGCCCGGTCAGGGTGATGGGATCGGTGAACAGTAGTCGTCCGCCCGGCATCAGCAACCGGGCCCACTCCGCAATGACGCGTGGCCGGTCGGCGAAGTGGTTGACTGCGTCAATACAGGTGATGGCGTCGAAGCTGGCTTCAGAAAACGGGAGTTGCTGGGCCGCATCCACAACCCGAAATTCAGCTCTCCGGCTCAGTCCGCGCTGGATTGCAAGTGAGCATGCTGTCGAAACTGCTTGTTCATGAACATCGATCCCCACGACCGAACAGCCGGTTTTTGCGGCGATGCGCAGGGCCGGGCCGCCAGCCCCACATGCAACATCGAGCAGGACCTCTCCAGGAGAAAGGTCGAGCCAGCTCAGAAACCTGCCCTGCTCATCTGCCGTGAGCCAACTGTTCTGCCCAATATCTTCCCCGAAAGCCTCACGACGAATCGCCGAGTAGAGCTCTGTATCAAAATTTCCGTAATTAGTGTCGTAGTAGATGCCGGCCCCATCGGCTTTCGATTTGGTTGTTGAGTCCACTGAATCCTCCGTTGAATTTGCCCGGCACAGCTTTCTGTGGCCCCAGAGCAATCGGGTGAACCGGTTTCCCCTGATCGAGGTCCGCGACACCCGAGGGTTGCTGATATTTATAACGGGAGGGATTTATAATACAAGTTCAAAAACATTGATAGTTGATAAGGAATACTCAATGATTGATTTTACCTCGCGCCAGCTCAGAGGCTTCTTGCTAGTGGCACAACATCGCAGTTTCTCGCGCGCGGCCGGGGCAATGTTCATCACGCCGTCAGGCCTGAGCCTTTTGATCCGAGAGTTGGAGACTCAGCTGGGAATCCGGCTTTTCGAGCGCACCACACGTAGTGTTGCGCTGACAGCTTTCGGGACCGAGTTACTGACCGTCGCCCAACGCAACCTGCAGGAATTGGATGCCGTCATGTCACGCATCGGGCAATCGGCAAGCGAAACCGGTGTTTCGTTATCAGTCGGGACGCCCCCCTTGCTGATGGCGAGTGTCTTGGCGCCGGCCATCCAGGAATTCCGATTACACCGGCCCGAGCTCCGCTTTCGATTGTTCGATAGTGACACCACTAGCGTCATGCAGAAGGTTCAGTCGGGCGCGCTCGATATGGGCCTGGGCATTTTCTTCAAGTACTTATCCGGCGTCCGCCGAGTACGCCTGTTTCGCTTCTCCTTCATGGTCATACGCGCAGACAACGGTAACCAATCTCGTGGTGCTACAACGACTTGGTCTGCACTTGAAGGTGAAAAGCTAATTTCCCTGCCGCCATCTATTCCACTGCAGCAGCTTGTAGACAAGCACCTCGCTAAAGCTGGCGTCACGTCTCAGCCTAATCTCACGGTGAATTATCTCAACACACAGATCGCCATGGTCGAGGCCGCGCAGGGGGTCGCGATCATTCCTTCGTATGGACTGCCCGCTTGCCGAAGTCGAAAACTTACTATGAGCCGGCTAATCAACCCGGTGGTGCCCCTCGACTTTTCGCAAATCCGGCTCGGCGGCAGGAAACTTCCATCAGTTGCCGAGGATTTCACTTCTTTCCTGCAGAGCTACATCGCCAGTTGGGCGGGGCGTTCGGGGATTCTCTAGCCAGGAGGCGATGGATTCCCGTATGCTCCCACTCCGGAAGACGGGGTTTGAGGCGGGTGAAGGTGTCATCTGTGTATTCACGGGACAGGGCTTTGCGATAAACGGTTCCAATTCTGTGCAGGAATCTCTTCGGAAAATGGAGAGATTGAAGGGAAGCGCTAAAGTTGACTTGAAAAACGCCCTATGGGGGGCTCGCCCGTCCGACATTTCCTGCAGGCCACCGCGAACTGGATGCCCCGCCCGTGGCGGTTTCACGGGTGGGCCGCGATGCCGATGGGCTCAGGAATCTTGCGGATTGGAAGCTCTGCTTTCGGAGAACGCCGCGACAGGAGGAGTTCGCGGTAGCCCACCCGTGAAACAGCCACGGGTGGGGCATCCTGTGTCATGTTAGAGCACGGCTAGGCTAAATCTCTACTGCTTCAACTGCTTCTCAATCGCCGCGACCATTTCCGGAGAGTCCGGCGTCACGGCCGACTCGAACCTTTGAACCACGTTGCCATTGCGATCCACCAGGAACTTGGTGAAGTTCCATTTGATGTCGCCAGTCATGCCGGGCCCGGTGCCCTTGGTTAGGTAGGAGTAGAGCGGCGCCTGGTCTTCGCCCTTGACGGAGATCTTCGCGTACATGGGGAAGGTCACGTTGTACTTGCGGCTGCAGAAGGTCTTGATCTCTTCGTTCGTGCCCGGCTCCTGCGCGCCGAAGTTGTTGGCAGGGAAGCCGAGGATGACGAAACCCTGGCTTTTGTATTTTTCGTAAGTCGCCTCCAGCGCGCTGTATTGCGGCGTGAAGCCACATTTGCTTGCCACGTTCACCAGCAGCACCACTTTGTCTTTGTAGTCGGCAAGAGGCGCGGGCTGTCCATCGATGGAGTTGAGAGTGAAACTGTAGATTCCCGACGCCGCAAGCAACGATCCAGCCATAATCAGTAACGCTCCTAACAAGAGATAGCTGCGAACCCGGCACGGCAACTGAAGATAATTAGAGATCGTCGATTTCCGCGCGAAATGCTTTCTCAGGGGTCCTTGAATTATAGCTCTTGGAAGAGCGACGCGTCGTTAACGTACACGTTGGTGGCTACGAATCTCAGATGGTGCTATTGAGGGAGGCGTGCTTGGCGGTTTGTCTTACCAGCCGGCCAACCAGTCGCAGGGCGCGAGCTGATTCGGACGGGCGCTGTACTTCGGGGTCGGTGACCGCCATCAGGCCTTCTTCGATCGAGTCAAGCGCTGAAAAAGACCGCTCAAGGACGATCAGTAGGTATTTCTGCGCGATAGGGCGGTCGGCAGGATGAATGAGCTCCCACCACCGGCGGATAGACTCCTGAACGTCGGCTTCCGACTTCTCGCCGACGACAAGAGCGTCAATCAGCCGGTATACCTTGCTCTTCACGGCTTGATATGAGACAGAAACTTCTTGGGGCATGGGGGTTTAGGGCTTTCTAATCCAAAAGAACCAGCAATCTGTCAGCCAAACCGTAGGTGCTTGCGCTGCAAGTCTTTGCAACTAAAACGAGTCCGCATCAATTCAATGAATGGAATAAATCAGAATTGCGGATATGAATTCTGGAAGCCGGTGTCGTCGTGTAACCTCGTGTAACGTTGCCGCAAGCCTCATGAGAGCGTTCGAATGCGCGCAGGTCACGTCACGGCGGAGAGGCTTTCCATCAGGTTGATCGCCAGCAGGTTACAATGTTGCGCTCCAGGTTACAATGTTGCGCTCCCGGTTCGCACCTAGCGACAATCCATCGATTCGCGGCGTGCGAATCGAAAGCATGGCACGTCATTCAATCTCTTCAAATTTTCCCAGCACGCAAGAAACTATTGGAGGCCGGATGAAAAGGTTTTTGTTGATTTTCGCAATACCACTGTTGTTCTCCGTTCTAGGGAGTGCGCAGGCCACGCCGGTCGGCACTTCGTCGAATAACAACGACGAACCCCAGCCGCGCATGTTTTTTCCGCGCGACATGCTTTGGGGATGGGCGCAGTTCGACCTGGCACCCCCGCACAATGAAATCGACCCCGGCATTTGCGCCGGCAACGCTGGACAGTACGGTGGCGTCAACGCTCCCTGTAGTATGTTTGCGCGTTACATGCTATCGGGCATGCTGGAGGTTCGCCCCTTCGGCCAGACTCAGTTGCGCCGCTTCATGGTATTCGGAGCGCCTTCGTTTCTTTTCGGCAAGACCATACCGCAGACGCTTTACACCTGGTCACCGGATGCGATCGGTGTCGAGCATTCCTGGGGAGTCGGTATCTATATCGATAAAGGATTCGAGTTCCGCGTCACTCAACACTTCCTTTTCGATCGCCTGGGCGCGCGCGACACGAATCTCGGTCCAGCCGATCAGGGTAATAACGGCCCGTGGGGCCGCTACATGACGGTTGGAGTCCGCAAATATTTTGGGACTAGACGATGGTGATGCATGCCTAAAGCAGCGCAGTCGCATCGTGAACGGCGGCGTGTGACGTGTATCGCCTCGACTCCGAAACGGGATGAGGTCACGGGACTTGAAGATTAGTTGGTGTCTGCTACTGCTGTATTCTCTATAATTAAGGGTTTTTACAATACTCTGGAACTTTCCTAGCGAGGTTAGCCATGGCAGGCTCTTTTAATGGTGTGACGGTACCTTCGGACGGAAAAAAGATTGGCTACGCGAATGGCAAGTACGACGTGCCGGATAATCCGATCATCCCTTTTATCGAAGGCGACGGAACCGGCCGCGACATTTGGAAAGCATCGCTGCGCGTCTTCGATGCCGCCGTAGAAAAAGCTTACAAAGGCAAACGCCGCGTCGTTTGGTATGAGGTTTTCGCCGGCGAGAAAGCTAAAGCCAAGTTCGATACCTGGCTGCCCGATGACACCGTCGATGCCGTCCGCGAATTCCGCGTCGCGATTAAAGGGCCGCTGACCACGCCCGTTGGTGGCGGCATTCGCTCCCTCAACGTTGCCCTGCGCCAGATTCTCGATCTCTATTGCTGCGTGCGTCCCGTGAAGTACTACCAGGGCGTGCCTTCGCCGGTGAAACATCCCGAGCGCATGGACGTTGTTATCTATCGTGAAAATACCGAAGACGTTTATGCCGGCATCGAGTGGGAAGAGGGAACTGCCGACTGCGCCAGACTGATTGAATTTCTCAACAAGGACATGCTCAAGGGCGGCAAAAAGCAGATCCGTCTCGACTCCGGCGTCAGCATCAAACCGATTTCTGTGACGGGAACCAAGCGCCTGGTCCGTATGGCCATTCGCTTCGCAATCGAAACGGGACGCAAGAGCGTGACCCTGGTTCACAAAGGCAACATCCAGAAGTTTACTGAAGGCGCTTTTCGCAAGTGGGGATACGAACTCGCGACCGAAGAATTTCGCGACCAGGTGGTGACCGAGCGCGAGAGCTGGATTGTCGACAACAAAGATAAGAACCCAAGTCTCACCGTCGCGCAGAATGCCGAACTGGTTGAACCCGGCATGGAGTTCGCTCCGCCCGCGTTTCGAGCCGCTGTGGAGCAGGAAGTGAAAGAAGTCCTCGACCGAATCTACTCGACTCACGGCAAAGGTCAGTGGAAGAAGAAAATCATGATCAACGACCGCATTGCCGATTCCATCTTCCAGCAGGTCGTGACCCGTGCCGATGAATACTCCGTGCTGGCCTGCCCGAACCTGAACGGCGATTATATTTCCGACGCTTGCGCTGCACAGGTCGGCGGCCTCGGCATTGCGCCCGGAGCGAACATCGGCGATGGTTACGCCATCTTCGAAGCGACCCATGGCACCGCTCCAAAGTACGCGGATAAAGACGTGATCAACCCCGGCTCCGTGATGCTGTCAGGCGTCATGATGTTCCGATTTATGGGATGGAACGAAGCTGCCGATCTAATTGAGCAAGGCATGGAGCGCACCATTGTGCAAAAGAAAGTCACCTATGATTTCGAGCGCCTGATGGAAGGCGCAACCAAACTAAAAACCAGCCAGTTCGCCGACTGCATTATTGAGAACATGGGCGCGGCGGTGCTGGTGTAGAGCAAGTAGCAGTTAGCAATTAGCGGCTAGCAATCAGCGTTCAGTTCCTCAAGCTTTGTCATTCCGAGCGAAGTGAGGAATCCGCTTTTCGCCGGCAGGGGCAAACCACGGTCCCGGCTAAATGCCAACTGCTAATTGCTGAATGCTGAATTTTGAAAGGACTCATCCATGCTCAAGAAAGTAACCATCGTAGGTTCCGGCAATGTAGGCGCAACCGCGGCCCACTGGATCGCCTCGAAGGAACTCGCCGACGTCGTCCTCATCGATATCATCGAAGGCGTGCCGCAAGGCAAAGGCCTCGACTTGCTCGAAGCCATGCCCATCGAGAAGCGCGACTCCTACATCACCGGCACCAACGACTACAAAGATACCGCCAATTCCGACATCGTCGTCATCACCGCCGGCATTCCGCGCAAGCCCGGCATGAGCCGCGACGACCTGCTCAACACCAATTACAACATCATGAAGGCAGTCGTCGGCGAGGTGGTCAAGTATTCTCCGAACTGCATTCTGATTATCGTCTCGAATCCTCTCGATGCCATGGCCCAGGCGGCTTTCAAGCTCAGCGGATTTCCCCGCGAGCGCGTCGTCGGCATGGCTGGGGTGCTCGACTCCGCCCGCTTCCGTGCCTTCATTGCTGACGAACTGAAAGTCAGCGTCGAGAACGTGACCGCCTTTGTGCTCGGCGGACATGGCGATACCATGGTCCCGCTGCCGCGCTATTCTACGGTCGCCGGCATTCCGATCACGGAGTTGATTGAGAAGACACGACTCGAAGCTCTGGTGCAGCGTACCCGCGACGGTGGCGCGGAGATCGTAAAGTATCTGAAGACTGGTTCGGCTTACTACGCGCCGTCGGCGGCAGCGACAGAAATGGTTGAGGCTATCCTGAAAGATAAGAAAAAGATTCTGCCTTGCGCTGCTTACCTGCAAGGCGAGTACGGAATCAGCGGCTTCTACGTCGGCGTGCCGGTTAAGTTGGGCGCGAAGGGAATCGAACAGATCATCGAAATTAAGCTAACGTCAGAAGAGAAGGCCGGGCTGGATAAGAGCGCGGCGGCAGTGAAGGAGTTGTGTGGGGTAATAGGAGTCTGAAAGGAGAAACTATGACGCGCGAAGCCCGACTGCTCAGCGGAATTATTCTTATCACGGTACCCACAATTCAATATGGGGGCTACTTTCTCCTGACCTCCCTCATGGACAAGACCAGCGGGTATATGGACAACCCGCTGCGCCAGAATTTCTTCCGCGCCGGTCACGCACATGCCGGCGTATTCGTTATTCTTTCCCTAGTGTGCCAGGTGTTGGCAGATTCGGCGTTGCTTCCATCTCCGCTATTGTGGACCGCCCGACTTGCAGTACCGCTGGCCGCGATCCTTATCCCCGCCGGATTCTTCTTTTCGATGTTATCTCCCACCGCTACTCAACCCAGTAGCGCAGTGGGATTGATCTATGCCGGGGCCGTGGTGCTAGCTGCTGGAGTGCTGCTGCTCGGGATTGGGCTGATCCGGTCCGCGATGGTAGGCTAAGAGCCGTTCGGAGTTTGATCCCACCTCGGCTAGAACCGGCACGTTACCGAGATCAAGCTTAGCGGAAAAGGGAAGACTGGGCTCGGATAAGAGCGCGGCGGCGGTGAAGGAGTTGTGCGGAGTGATTGGAGTGTAAGCGCGTTCATGTCGCGACAATAGGACATGCTGCAATTGAGGGACAAGCGTCGTTAGTTGCAAACCCCTATTGAAGGCAATTCTGTCGAGAGACGAGTTGATGTCATCTACCATTTGATCGAGTTCCTGTGCGTAGTAGATGCACGCTAGTTTGTTTGGTTTGGGCAAATTGTCTATTCGTCGTTTCCACGACTTATCAAGGGTTGCAAAACTAGTAAAAGCGCTGGCTATTACAGCGTGGCAGAAGTCTATCCCATCATTGCGTTTTAACTGGTAACTCTTTGTTTCTAGAATTAATGTTCTGATCAGATTATTATATACGAAAGTCGCGCGAGGAGCCTGGTCAGCCGTCAACCTTCTGAATGCTCTGTCCAGCCACTGCGGATCAGCGTCATACTTCGCCCGATGCTCTTTGATTATCTTGATGAGCTTCTCATCCAGATCTGCCTTTCCCCTAGCAATTGAGTCACGTTGCGGAGCCAACCAATCCATGATCGGGCCCAAGCGGAAAAAATCCGTAGAGATATTTTGTTCGAGAGGCTTATTACCTGCGCGATATCCCATGTAGTCCCTCATGAACTTATCGGAAAAGCAGCTCTCGTCTGGCTTCTTCCCGGATAGCTCTCGGGTGACAACGTCGTGGGGATTAAGCTCGACAGGGAACCAGCGTGGCCCGATTTCTTCTAGAAACGACCTGACGTTTGAGAAGGAACCACCTTGGAAACCAGTTAGCTCGGCAGCATTTGCAACTGAGAACAATAGCTCGCCACCGCGATTCATAGCAGCGAGAAACCGTTGTCTCCGTGACGGGTCGCCCTTAGCTAGCTCTTTTATCGCGAAGTTGTCCAAGTAGACGGCTGGTCCGGCTATCGATATGAATAGATCCAGCTTGCCATTTCTTTGAGCTTTGATTTGGATCATTTCGTAACTCTAATCGCCCCCGGCTCACTTTTAAACGGATTCACCACCACCATCCCCTCCATGTCCTGCCCCTCCTGCAAATCCTCGGTCAACAGATAACGGCAGGAAGCTACTTTCGCAGCCGACACAATCAGCGAGTCCCAGAAAGAAATCTTGTAGCGTGCCTGGACTTCCCAACTATGCTCAAGAATATCGGAGTTGATAACAACGGGGTGCCACTCAAGCAGATCGTGAATTTCGGCCTGAATTTCCTTCCGCAGCAAAGGCCACTTCTGCGTGCCCGTCCAGTAAAATTCTTGCAAAACTTGGAAGCTGATTCGGCCGAAGCGGTTCTTCCACAGTGCTGCGCGCCACTCGCGAGCGGCTTGAAGTTTTGCGGGATTCGCAGTGTCGAAGCAATAAACGAAGACGTTCGTGTCAACGAACACGAGCGCGGTCATAAATCTCCTCGCGCTTTGGATATTTCCCATCGGTAGCGGGGAAAGGTTTGCGCGCCAGAGCCCGCCGCATGGACTGTTCGTAGCTGTCGCTCTCGGTCATCCGCTGTTTCAGCAAACCGGCCAAAAACTGCGATACGCTCGTGTCCTGCCGCGCAGCCTCGATTCGCGCCCACCGAGCGAGATCCTCTTCCAATGTGATCGTGATGTTGCGAAGTGGGGGCTTATTGCGAAGTTCTGTTTTCATAACACGAAAACAGTGTAACACGGATTCCGTGTTTTTAAAGCCCCAAGTATTCCCCCGTCTTTTATGATCGTTGTCTATCTCTAAACTTTGACCATGGTCATTGACTATGGTATAACCGAGATATGAAGGAAGTAGCGATCTCCGTGTTCAAGGCCAAGTGCCTGGGCATCCTCGAAGAAGTTCGCAAGACGCGCAAGCCGATTCGAGTCACGCGTTTCGGCAAGCCGGTGGCCGAAGTCGTGCCGCCGTCGCCAGAGAAGTCTGCGGTGCGCCGAGTCGGCTGCATGGTCGGAACAGGAGAAATTCTGGGTGATATCGTTGGTCCTACCGGTAGCCTCGAGGACTGGGAAGCTTGGCGCGATTGAAATTCCTCCTCGATACGCACATCTGGCTCTGGAACTCACTGCAGCCCGGCCGTCTTTCCCCACGAGTGGCGCGAGAACTGGACAACCTGGAGAACGAGATTTGGCTCTCCCCGGTCAGCATTTGGGAACTGCGGCTGCTTCACAACAAGGGTCGCCTAAGGCTGATCCCGGACGCGGCTAGATGGATCAATGAAAATCTTACTCAGCTGAATATTCGCGAGGCACCGCTCACATTTGAAGTGACGCTCGCAATATCTTCGCTGAACTTGCCGCACAACGACCCAGCAGACGGCTTTATCGCCGCGACCGCAAAGGTATTCGGTCTAACTCTAGTGACCGCCGACGAACAGCTTGCCAAGTTAGCGGATATTGCAGTTCTGCCGAATCGTTGACTCTTACACCGTCTCTACCGTCACCTTCTTTACCACTACATCTTTGTTCGGCTTGTCCTGTCGGCTGCGCGGCACTTCTGAAATCTTCTTAACCACATCTTGCCCCTCGACTACTTCTCCAAAGACTGTGTGCTTGCCCGTTAGCCATGTCGTCGGGGCGACCGTGATAAAGAACTGCGAACCGTTCGTGTTCGGCCCGGCATTCGCCATCGCCAATATTCCTGCTCTGTCGAGCTTGTGCGGCGAGCCTTTGGTTTCGTCTTCGAACTGATAGCCAGGTCCGCCCGTGCCGGTGCCCTGCGGATCGCCGCCTTGAATCATGAAGTCGGGAATCACGCGATGAAAAATCGTGCCATCGTAAAGCCGGTCATTCGATTTCTTGCGCGTTGAAGGATGCGTCCACTCGCGCTTGCCCTCGGCAAGCTCCACAAAGTTGGCTACGGTTTTGGGCGCATCTTTTTCAAAAAGGCGGCAGACGATGTTGCCTTCACTGGTTTCAAGCGTTGCATAGAGTCCGGGTTGCCGTGTCATGAAGTTCCTTTCAGAATTAGTTCGTTGGTCGTTAGTATTTTGTCGAAGTTACCACTCGGTGGCTCGTATAGATCTGGTCATGTGCGAACAGCCGCCCCAGGCCGACCCACCACACTTTCTCAGTTGGGATTCGCCGGCGCCTTCGGCGCCGCAGCAGCTGGCTTCTTAGCGGCGGTCGATGCAGGCTTTGCCGCGGCCGCTCCGCGAACAATCGAAACATGAATGATCTTCACCGGACGAAAGGGACGGTCATTGCTTGGGTCGGTAGCCATGTGGGTAATCTGTTTTACCAGCGTCACGCTAGCATCGTCACACTGCCCGAAAATCGTATGCCGCCCGTTCAGATGCGGCGTTGGGACTTCAGTGATGAAAAACTGTGAGCCATTCGTGTTCGGTCCGGAGTTCGCCATGGCAAGCCGTCCCGGACGATCAAAAGTAAGAGTCGAAACAAATTCGTCTTTGAATTTGTAGCCGGGATCGCCCGTGCCGTCGCCTCGCGGGTCGCCCCCCTGGATCATGAAGCCGGGAATCACGCGATGAAAAATCGTTCCGTCATAGAGCGGCGTGTTCTTCTTCGTCGCATGGCTGACGGGATTGGTCCAGTCTTTCGCTCCGGTGGCAAGGTCGATGAAATTCTTCACCGTGATCGGCGTTTCTTTTTCAAACAGAGTGCAGCGCAGCTTGCCGATGGTCGTGTCGAACACCGCCGTCGGCTCGGCTGAAGTTGCACCCATGTGCGCGGCAGGCTTGGCAGGGGTAGTCTGCGCAGTGGGTGCGTCCTGCGCCGTGCTCCCAACCGCAGAGAATGCAAGAAGAACGGATGCCGCCGTTAACGTCAAAAATATTCCACGCATAAGTGCTCCTGGGTTCCAAATTATAGTTTCGTTGTGGACTCGATATTGTACGACAGGCAGACGCTAATCTGGATGAGCCTTCATCAAGAAAGCGCTGCGGCGTGTCGGCGTGAGTATCCACAATAATTGCCGACTCATGAATCGCCTGCGCCGTCGCGGCTAACCCCAGAACGACACAGCAGACAGCTAAGCTTAAAACCCGGATCATGCAGGAACGATTTCATTTGCCCGTCTTTTCCTGAAACTTGAAACGTTTTGACTTCTCGAATCACTACATCTGATAGAGGCCTTCATTCGCAGCTTCGCCCGCCTCTGATTGCCTCAGACTCTCGCAAGCCTCGGAAAAACGAGCCACAGAAAATCAGCCACGTCGTGGCGAGGAGGAACTATGGTACAGCCAAACGAATACACGCTAAAGGGCGGCAGCATCACGGTCACTTACTTGACTTCCAATTTCCTGGGTCAGCCGTTTCTTTCCTACACGGACGGATCGGGAACGAAAGACTTCTACGGCACCTCAATTCGCACCGTCGACACCGGCATCGGAACCCTGGTCTCAGTCACCACGTTCATGACCATAGACAGCGGCGCGCGGGAATTCAGCGTGCTAATTCCCTACATCAACCTTGCTGATGCCACCAAGACGCAAGACTTCTCGACCGATGGCATCATCACCACCTTCAAAGGGCCTGACTCGTTCCCGCTCACCGGAGTGCGCGAATTCTACGACTTTATTCCGATGACCGGAACCGCCCGATACGTGAAATTCATTTTCCTTCAGCAACCGGTACTCACCAAAGTCGGCTGAGCCCCATCGCTGTTTGTAGGTCTTCCACCCTGTTGATTGGTTGTTGAGTTGGGGCATCGCCGCAAACTGCGGCTGCCCCTTTTTTGTTGTTTGAAGGTGCAGAAATAGAAGATGCGCAAACCTCGACGATAATTCGCTGCGAGAAGAGTTGCTACTTCGCCGCCTTTCCGCGCTTCCGCTCAGCCACCCACTTCGGTTCTCCCTTACGCGATGCTTTTGGTGGTGTTCCTGCCAGAAAACTTCCCCAGCGCAAGTCCTGCGCCGGATCATTGCCGCTCAACGCCATCTTC
Organism: uncultured Acidobacteriaceae bacterium; assembly: GCA_963771965.1. GTDB lineage: Bacteria > Acidobacteriota > Terriglobia > Terriglobales > Acidobacteriaceae > Sulfotelmatobacter. The sequence goes on along the minus strand of CAVYVM010000006.1, from coordinate 584,407 downwards.
ACGGCCATCTCTGCTACAGCATTCACGATCCAGTCGAAGTTCTCCTGCCCCACTGAGGTAATCTCCGCGTCGGGTGCGGGATTCAGAAAGTCGATCGCGTACGGCACGCCACCCTCCACGGCAAACTCCACTGTGTTCAGGTCATAGCCCAGAACTCTGCACAAGGTGAGCGCATCTTTCTCTATTCTGCCCCTTAAAGCTTCGGTGGACGGCGGAGGATTTCCCTTCACATAGCGCTCGTGATGCGGCGCCCTGGGGTCGTACTTCATGATGTGAACCTTCTCTTGCCCGACCACATAGCAGCGGTAATATTCCTCAAACTCCACGCCATGCTGCAGCGTCATGCACAAATCGCCAGTCTGGTTGTAATGCTGGAAAAATTCTTCCGGTGAATGCACGTGGTAAACATGTTTCCAGCCGCCGCCGGAATAGGGCTTTAGAAAAGCAGGGAAGCCGACATAATCAAACAGCTCCTGCCAGTTCAGCGGAAAAATCAAGTTCCGCATTGACCGGTCCGTAGTTCCCTCGGGATGTTTGTTGTGCGGCAGAATCACCGTCTGCGGAATCGCCACGCCCAGCTTGTGAGCCAGCGCATAATTGAAAAACTTATCGTCCGCCGACCACCAGAACGGATTGTTCACCACGATGGTCCCGTGCAGTGTGGCGTTTTTCAGATAAGCGCGATAGAACGGAATATCCTGTGAGATGCGGTCGATGATGACGCCATATTTCCTGGGCTCATCCATGCGGATGCCGCCGATCGATACAAACTCCGCCGTAACGCCGTCCACCTTCATTGCGTTAATCTTCTCCACCAACGCGGGCGGAAACGTATTCTCCATCCCAAACAGAATCCCAATCTTCTTCACGACGCAATCTCCCATTCCTAAATTGTCATCCTGAGCAGTCGAAGGATCCCAACACCATTCCGATCTTGTCAGCCACGCCCTAAAAATACTTCTCTGCCATCTTCAGCCACAGAGGCCAGTCATGCTTCGAATTATCCCCGTAAATATCAAGCCAATGGGGTACGGCCTTACCATTCAATACCGCCGAAAGCTTTACGTTTTGGTCCAGGCACATATCCCAATCCGCCGATCCCAGCACAATCTTCATTTGGCGGTAACGGCTCAAAAACCAGTCATCATTCTGATTCGGCAAATAATCCGGCGGGCAGTTGAAGTAGCAATCGTCGTCGTAGTATCCGTCGAGAAATTGGTGGATATCGAAGGCCCCGCTCATGCTCACGCAATGCGTTACCACGTCGGGATGCTTCAAGGCAAAGTTCACGGCATGATAGGCGCCGAAGCTGCATCCCGTCATCGCCAGCCGCGGAGTCTGATTTTTCCAGCGAATGAACGGCAGAAATTCATGCAGAATGTAACGTTCGTACTGCAGGTGCCGCAGCACCCTCACCTTGGGGTGCACACCCTTGTTGTACCAACTCTCGGTGTCGACAGCATCCGGGCAAAAGACCTGCAATTCACCGCTCTCGATCTTTTGCCACAGTACTCCGATCATGCCGCGGTCTTCATATTCGAAATACTTCCCCATTGAAGTGGGAAACACGAGCAACGGCGTTCCCGCATGCCCGAAGACCAGCGCTTCCATCTCCCGGTTGAGTTCCTGGCTGTATCCCTTGTGATATTCGCGGTTCATTGTTCGGTAAGGCTAAGCAGACGGAATATCTTACCTGAACCGCGGGTCGTACAGCGTTTCTCTCTCTGAGCTCAGCCGGCTGCGAGCGCGGAAGTGCGCGAAGTGAAAACAGTAGGGTGTGCTATAAGAAATTGCTGTTTAATCGTGTTTTTCGTCTTTTCTATGGAACGGAGATCGCTTGCCATTTGTGGAATTGCCAAAGTCGCCGCATGCACGCGGTGTTCGGCCTGTAAGAATCTATTACCGGGACGTGGGCAGTGGGCGGCCGGTAGTTTTCTTGCACGGAGGTTGGGGTTATCGGGTCTATCCGATCAATCGCCAGGTCAAGGCATTCGGAGATCGTGTGCGCTTCGTAATCCCGGATCGATCCGGCTACGGGCGTTCGGAGAGGTTGTCCGGACAAATGCCGATGGATTTCCATCAGCGGGCAGCCGAGGAGACTCTTCAAATGTTGGATGCGATAGGGATTGAGCGCGCGATCTTTTGGGGACATAGCGATGGCGCGGTGATTGCCGCGCTGATAGGGTTGGCTGCGCCGCAACGGTGCGCGCGGCTCATTCTCGAAGCATTTCATCTGTCTCCGCGCAAACCAAACTCGCGCGGCTTCTTCAAACAATTCGCGGCACATCCAGAGGAGCTGAAAGAAAAAGTCCAGAGGTTGCTGGCGTTGGACCACGGCGAGAAGAATTGGAAGAAGGTAGTGCAGCGAAGTTGCCGTGTGTGGTTGAAACTAGGGGCCGAGAGCACGCGATCAAGCGATGATTTGTACAAGGGGCGACTAAGCAAGCTAAAAGTGCCGGTGACGTTTATCCATGGCCGGGGGGATCCCCGAACTGAGCCGGGAGAGATAGAACGAGCGCGCAAAGCGATGACGGGCGCAGACATGCGATTTATCGAGTGTGGGTGGCATAGTCCGCACAGTGAAAAGGCCTGCTGGCGGGAATGCAATGAAATTCTCGGTGAGTTCTTTGTAGGGAAATAGTTCCGCCCGTGCCGGGAGATCGCCTCAGACTTCCCTCCAATAATGATATCGTGATACGAGATATGTTGTGGAGGCTTCCTAAACTTGTTCCGCGGTCCGCGCCCGTAATTCTGCTTGTGCTCACCCTCGCCGCTGCTACTGGATTTGCGGGCGTTAGCCACCTGGTAACCCGCTTCACCGCCAACCAGCAGGCCCGCGGCCGCAAACTCTATGACCAAGGCCTTTCCGCGGCCAGCGCCGGCCGCTATGAAGATGCCATCTCGGCTTTCCGCGCGGCCCTCACGTGCGATCCCGCGAACTCGCAGTATCAACTCAGCCTGGCACGCGCCCTGCGCGACAGCAACGATCCCCGCCGGCTCGACGAAGCAGAATCTTATCTCGTGACTCTGTGGCAGCGCACGCCTCAGGATGCCGCGGTGAATCTCGCCCTCGCCCGCGTTGCCGCCCATCGCGGTTCTGTCGAAGACGCCACTCGCTACTACCATAATGCGATGTATGGAGTGTGGAACTCCGATCCTGATGGCAACCGCCGCAGAGCGCGCATCGAACTCATCCAGTTTTTGCTGAAGAAAGCCGCTCCTGAGAGAGCCGAGTCGGAACTCATGGCCCTTGCCACATCTTTGCCGCCTGATGCCAATGAGCATCTCCAGGCCGCGCAACTTTTCGCGCAAGCTGGGGACAACGCTGGGGCTCTCGGCCAGTACGAGGAGGTTCTTCGCCTCGATCCCGCGAATGCCGCATCCCTGGCGGGAGCCGGCGAGGCGAACTACCGCGCTGGCAATTACGTTACTGCCGAGCGTTATTTGCAAGATGCGGTCAAGGCCGATCCTCGGGATGCGAATTCGCGACAACTACTGGCATCGTCGCAGGAGATTTTGCGAGCCAGTCCGTTCCATAGTCATATCTCAGATGCCGAACGCAACCGCCGCATCGATGCTGCCTTCGCCCGGGCTGAGCAACGCCTGACGGAATGTGCACAGCAGAAGGGTATCGACCTTGCGCCCAGCCCCGATGGCGCGTCTTCTGCGTCGCCACTCGCTGCTCTTCAGTCTCGCTGGACGGCCACAAAGCCAGATCTCGAGCGTCTCCGCTCTCCCGCAGAAACTGCGCTTCCCGACACGATCATGGACGTTGTCTTCCAGATCGAACAGCAGACCGCAGCCATTTGTGGACCACCGCAGGGCACCGACCTCGCACTGCTTCTCATTTCGCAAAAACGTGAGGCCGCTGCCCAATGAGTTCTCCGGTCTCCACCGGCACTTCTCCGGGGCCGTCGCCGCAGCCCGTCACGGTGCGGATGCAAATTCCGCGGCAACTCTTTGCGACCCTCGAAGGCGTCTTCAATGAAGAAATATTCTTTCTGATCCTCTCAGTCTTCATTGGAATCTTCTCCGGCCTGGCGGTGGTTTGCTTCCGCCTGGCGATTGACTGGATGCACCTCGCTCTGCTCGGTCCGCTGCCGCAGACTCACGGATGGCGCTTGTTCGCGGTTCCTGCTCTCGCTGGCCTCGTCGTTGCCGTGCTCGTGATCCACGTTTTCCATGGCATTCGGGGCAGTGGCGTGAACCAGACCAAAGCGGCGTTGTACATCTTCAACGGCGTCATCCCTTTTCGCACTGCGGTCGGCAAGTTCCTCTGTGCCGCGCTCGCGATCGGCTCCGGTCAATCGCTTGGTCCGGAAGACCCCTCCCTTCAAATAGGAGCGAGCATTGCTTCTGCGCTTGGGCGCCACCTGCAAATCTCCCGCGAAAAACTTCGCCTCATGGCTCCCGTTGGCGCCGCCGCGGGTCTGGCCGCGGCCTTCAACGCTCCCATTTCCGCCGTGCTCTTCGTGATCGAAGAGGTCATTGGACGCTGGAGCGCGGGCATTCTTGGTTCTGTCGTTCTCTCCGCTGTTTCCAGCGTCGTGATCGTGCGTTGGTTTCTTGGAAGCGAACCACTGTTCCGCATCCCCGTCACCACCTTCAAGCGCCCCACCGAACTCGTCGCGTACGCCGTTCTTGGAATCGTGGGAGGGTTGGCCTCCGTTGCATTCGCCAAATCGATCGGCTATCTCCGTCCGCGCCTCAGCGTCTTGCCGCGCTGGACGCAATACTTTCAACCGGCACTCGCGGGACTGCTCGTCGGCCTTATTGCATTCCTCGGTGCTCCGCAAATCATGGGCGCTGGTTACGATTCCATGGACCAGGCAATGCACGGCCAATATGCCTGGAAAATTCTTGCGATCTTAGCCGTTCTCAAGATTCTGGCAACGACGTTTTCTTTCGTCAGCGGCACTCCCGGTGGCATGTTCGCTCCTACTCTGTTTATCGGAGCCATGCTGGGAGGTGCGGTGGGAGATATCGAACGCATGTTTTTTCCGCACCTCACGGGATCGACTGGAACCTATGTCCTGGTTGGGATGGGCGTCCTCTTCGCAGGATTTTTACGGGCGCCGATGACTTCCGTTTTCATGGTTCTCGAAGTCAGCGGCAACTACGAAATCATTGTGCCGGTCATCGTGGCCAACACATTCTCTTACCTGATCTCGCGCAGCCTGCAGCATATTCCGATCTTCGATCTGCTCACTCGCCAGGATGGACTGATCCTGCCCTCGCTTGAAGAAAATCGTGAAGAGACGATCCTTCGTGTAGAAGATGCGATGCTTGCTGTGCCTGCTACCATTCTGAGCGCGCAGGATTATGTCGATGCCAACTACCATCGCGTGGAGGGATCGACCGACGCAGCGTTCCTCGTGCGCATGCATCCCAGCGGCTGGAATGTCATCAGCAGAGAGCAACTGCAACGGCTTTTCAAGGAAGGCAAGGGTGAACTTATGCTCGGTTCGGTTCTGCCGAAGCAGTTTCTGCCGAGTCTCTATCCCGACCTTCCGCTCGACTCGGCTCTCCGCTACGTGAACAATTACCCGCTCATCCCGGTAGTCAATCGCGCCGATTCGCGCCGTTTGGAGGGCATGATTTCGCGCGAGTCAGTCTTCAATAAATACGGGAGCTGACGGTCGATGAAGTCTAATTTCAGAGTAAGCGCCTCGGCCTATTTCCCGAATAATCCTTTGTCGACCCCAACGCCGGTGCACAAGTCATAACCGGTGCCCGCATTATGCGTGCCGCAACCCCCGGAAGTGATGTCGGTGAAGTCGACGGTGTTGCTTCTGTTGTTGTAGATCGCGGTCAATTCTGCGTTCGTGTTCGCGTAGAAGGTGCCGATGTTGTTGATGATTCCCGCCAACGCAGGGGAAGCCAGGCTGGTGCCGTACACCTGCAACCATCCTTTATAGCAACTCGAGTTGTACACAGCGACGGGTGAGCTGCCACTGGAATCGAAGGAAACATCGGGCGTTCCCCGTTTGCTGCCGACGATGCTGGCGACGCTGATCTGAAACGATGGCCTCGGCTCATATCTGCTGATGCCGCCGCCCCCGTCGATCCATGCAGTCTGGTTCGTATAGTTTCCGGCAAGACGATTGATCTGCGTGCCGCCGGCCGAGATCACATTCACCGAAGACCCAGGATAGATGACTCCCGGAGAATCGCCGGCCGATGCGAAATACACAACACCTCGTTGTGTGAAATAGCGATCCGAACCCGCCTCGCCACTGGTTTCAGCTCCCCCCCAACTCATCGATACCTCGCCTTTGCCACCGTGGGACGCGATGTATGCGTTGGCCGCACTGACGGCGGCAAAGAGTGCGCTGTTCTGGTTTGAAGATGCTTCCATCAGCACGATCTGCGCGTTCGGCGCCATGGCGTGCGCCCACTCGATATCGAGCGATTCCTCGAGCTCCCAGCCTGAACTGCAGCCATTTGCTGGTTTCGTTCCGCCCGCGTATTTGACCAGAAAGTTTGGTGCCGGCAACCCAAACTCGGTGGAAAAGGCTGCCATGTCCGTGGCAGCGCTGGGGTCGTCGTACGCGTCGACAATTACGATGACGCCACTTCCTCCGGTGGGCACTTCGGTGGCAGTGGCGATCGGACATCCAGCCACCGGATTCGAAACCACATCGTAAATGCAGCCCAACGAAGCCGGCGTTTCTCCTCCCGGAGTGGCTGCTGGCTTGACGGTTCCTTCTGGGGCGAGGATGAGATAGTTGGTGTGCATTCTCACCCCCAAGTCTTCCAACCTCTCGATGCTCGACTCGGGAACGATGCCTCTCCCGCGACGAACCTGCGCCGAGACTAAGCTTGCTAAAGCCATCACTACGGCACTGCTCACAAAGACTTCTCTGCGCATTTTCTCTCCAGTGACTTCAAGTTGAGGATGTGGAAAACAACTGGTAACTCTAGGCGTGCCATCGTCCGCTCTCTTGCCCATCTTGAGGCGGCCGCATCGGCCTTCATTCACTTTGAGAGGACGCAGACTTTCGGTCAATCTGGAAGGGCACTTCTGAGGTGACTGTTCGGTTCCTTAGAATTCACGATGGGAAACGGTGCCATTTTGATCCTGCAAAAACCCACTCCAGGGGAGCGGGTTGTAGGAATTTGTCGCATACGAAAAAAGGCCCGCTCCTTACGGAGCGGGCCACTCGCGCGGAAAACCTAACATCTAGCTCCCGTTCTGGCAAACAGACAGCGATTCACCCTGGAAGGTGAAAAAGTCATTCACACTGGTGCTCGGCGGCGCTCCAAAATAAGGCAGCGTCACCAGATCTTGGAGGTTGTAAGTGAAGCCGTGGAGAACATAGTGATATGCTCCATAGTTCGCGTTATTCTCCAGTGGATCGCCCACTTCCAGAATCCCGCAAGGTGTATTGTTTCCGTTGGGGTTCACGGTTAGAGGATCGTCGATCCACTCGCCCACTTCATGCGATAGCGCCGATACATCCTGTGAGAAGGCGCCGACATGATCCACATATGTGGCTTCGGCGTACGACTGCGGATTGCTAGTGCTGCCTTCCGAGCTATGATATCCGCCGATGCAGCAGCTACCGCTTTCGGTCAGATATACGTCGTAGGTCAGGAAGATGGGGAACGCGTTCGGCTGAATTCCCAGATTGCTGATGATGGTAGGAAGTTGTGCGTCGAACCAGTTGATGTTGACTTCCCCAGCGGTGAATCCAAAAGGTGATCCCGTCTTTCCATAGATTCGCGAAGGACTCAACGTCTGCTCCGCGAGCACGGTTGGCGACAGCAGAATATGTGAGTTCGTATTGTTCTTCACCGTGCCCCAGAAGTTCGCGCGCTGGAACGCATCCTCATACTGGGTCGTTCCCACATCCACTCCGCCTTGCGTATAGGTTGTGGTCGAATCGAAAATCGGTGAGTCCAGGGTGTTCGTGGTTACCGAGTTTCCATTCGATAGCACATGCGAAGGATCGAAGGTAGTCTTCGATCCGGTGAGTGAGGTTATCACGATTTTCACTGGAATGATGTAGACCGGAATCGTGGCGGTGGTATTGGTTGAGGGCGCCGCGCCCACCATGTTGTAGGTGTAATTGGTTCCGTTGTAGGTGAACGAACCGTTCCAACTCTGAAGCGATGCTGGCGGCGGTGCGATCCCGGGATGCAAATGCGCCGGTAGCACAACGTATCGCGCTCGCGGCGCTTCTTGTACCTGGTTATCGTCCTGCGCAACTGCACTGCCGGCAAACCCTAGCAGCAATGCGATTGCGGCAAGTAAATGGGGGGAGACTGCTCTTCTTTGTATCATCGGACAACACTCCTTATTCTAGGTTGTTGGTTTTAACGTTGGGACGCGCAAGCGCCGTGTTTCTCGGCTTGGTGGATCTTCTCCGCATTGGCGAAGGCGCGACTTTACGTTCTTAGTACGCAACGGGTTCCAAGTCAATGCTCATACGCTCTAAGCCCGCATCTTGTTCCGATTTTGTAAACCGTGCGGCAAACTTCGGTTTTTGTAAATGTTTTTTGGGATGACGTAGCGTCGCCTTCCGTTTGTGATTTTTCCTTTTCGCGCATCGCTCCCCTCGCGCACAGCCCGCAAGATTCCGTTGTGCAATAAAAAGCCCGTCCCTTGCGGGACGGGCTTTTTGAACGAAAAACCAGACGATACTAACCGCCGTTGTTGCAGATTCCCAGGTGGAAAGGATTGTTGTGGAAGGTCTCCTCGCCGCCAACGGAAGTGGTCTTCGGAGTTCCAAAATACTCTAAATAGACCAGATCCTGCAGGTTATAGGTGAATCCGTTCAGCGAAAAGCCCGCTCCTTGCGGAGCGGGCCAAAAGACGAAAAGATTATGATCCGTTGGAACAAACCGACAGGGAAGTGTTGTCCTGAAAGCTGAACCATCCGTGTAGCGACGTGCTGGACGGCGCTCCGAAATAGGTCAGAAACACCAGGTCCTGCAGATTGTAGGTGAACCCGTGCAGAGAATAAGGGAAGCCGCCGAAGTTGCTGTCACCTTCTTCCGGGTCACCCACTTCGAGAATGCCGCATGGAGTATTGTTCCCGTTGAAGTTGACGGTAAGCGGATCATCTGCCCACTCGCCCACTTCATGCGACAACGCTGAGACATCCTGCGAGAACGCCCCGGGATGGTCAACATAAGTCGCTTCCGCGTATGCCTGCGGATTGCTGGTGCTGCCTTCCGAACTGTGGTACCCGCCGATGCAGCATCCGCCCTGCGTCAGGTAAGTGTCATAGGTCAGGAAAATGGGGAACGCGTTCGGCTGAATTCCCAGGTTGCTGATGATGCTGGGGAGTTGCGCGTCGAACCAGTTGATGTTCACTTCGGCCGCGGTAAATCCGAAGGGCGTTCCGGTCGTTCCATTGCTCCGCGACGGGCTCAGCGTCTGCTCGGCCAACACCACCGGGTTCAGCAGGATGTGGTAGCTGGGATGGCTGCTCACCGTGCCCCAGAAGTTCGCCCGCTGAAAGGCGTCGATGTACTGGGTTGTTCCCACATCCGTTCCACCCTGTGTATACGTCGTGGTCGAATCGAAAATCGGCGACGTCACCGTGTTGGTCGTCACCGTATTTCCATTGGAAAGCACATGGGACGGATCGAACGTAGTCTTCGTTCCATTGCGATTGGTGATCACGATCTTCACAGGAATAATGTAAGCGGTGATCGTCGTTGAAGTGTTGGTCGAAGGTGCGGTGCCCACCATGTTATAGGTGTAGGTCGTGCCCTGATAAGTGAACGAGCCATTCCAGCTCTGTAACGACGCTGGGGGCGGTGCGATATCGGGATGAAGGTGTGCTGGCAGAGTAACGAACATCGGTCGTGCCTCTTGCGCGATTTGGCTATCCTCCTGGGCGTATGTGGTACCGGCTAGACATCCCAGCACCATGAGAGCAGCGAGCAAACTAATGGAAGCTACATTCTTTTTCATCCGACAAACTCCTTGATTTTTGGTTTTAAACATCTCTGGGTTTTGAACGTCGTGACGCAGCAACGAGATTTGTTGAAAGGGTGCTCACTCCGACCGTCGCCACAGAGCGCGGCTTCGTGAGCTTGAGGTTGCATGAGTATGCTGCACCAAGTGGACACGGAAAATGTCTGTGCTCTGTCTTCTGTTCTGATTCTGTAAATGCCGCGCTCTATTTCGTTTTTTGTAAATTTTCGTGCGGCGAAGGTGCTGGTCAACCAATTTGCCCCGTTCCTCGTCCAGTACCAACTCGTTGCTCGACTGAGGAGGCCGAGCGCAATAAAAAGCCCGTCCCTTGCGGGACGGGCTCTCGAATGAAAAACAGACGATACTAACCGCCGTTGTTGCAAATTCCCAGGTGGAAAGGATTGTTGTGGAAGGTCTCCTCGCCGCCAACGGAAGTGGTCTTCGGAGCTCCAAAATATTCCAGATAGGTCAGATCCTGCAGGTTATAAGTGAAGCCACCTAGCGTGTAAGGGAATGCGCCGAAGTTGGTGAACCCTTCCTCCGGGTCTCCAACTTCGAGAATCCCGCACGCCACCGGATTGCCGTTCGTGTTTACCACGAGGGGATCGTCCAGCCACTCGCCGGCTTCATGCGACAAAGCGGAGACGTCCTGTGCGAACGCGCCGGGCTTGCCGATATAGGTGAAGTGCGAATAGGCTTGCGGTGCCGCCGTGCTGCCCATCGCGCTGTGGTAGCCGCCGATGCAGCATTGGCCGCCCGAGGTCAAATAGACATCGTAGGTGATGAAAATCGGCAACGAATTTGGCACAATCTGCGTGGTCTTGGTGATGATCGCCTGGAGTTCCGCGTCAAACCAGTTGATGTCGGCGAGTCCCACCTTTACTCCAAACTCAGTTGCTATGCTGCCATCCGCGGCCGGAACTACGATGGTTCTTACCTTGGCAACCTTCGGTGTTGCCAGCAGCACGTGATATCCCGTGGCCGAGGAGACTTGGCCCCAGAAGTTTCCACGCTGGAAGGCATCTTCATATTGCGTCGTGCCTAGATCCGTGGTTCCGTCTCCCGCAATCCAGTCCATGTTCTGAAAGATCGGCGAGTTCACGGTGTTGGTTACAGCCGAGGCTCCATTACTCTGTAGAGTGGCGGGACTGAATGTCGTGGTCGTGGTGCCGCTCTTATACTGCAGCGCGATGGGAATAATGAACACTGGAATCGTCGTCGAAGTTCCGGTTGAGGGGGTCGTTCCTACCATGTTGTACTTGTAGGTGTGGCCGCTGTATACGAATGATCCATTCCAAGTTTTGAGCGGAGTGGCAGGAGTTGCAACGTCGTTGTTAAGGTGTGGAGTCAACCGTGCAAATCGGGGATGAGCGGGTAGAGTGTCTTGTGCATCCTGGGCGAAAGCAGTGCTGGCCATGCCGGCCACCACCGCAAGGGCGGCAAGCATGCTGAGCGCGGTGAATCGTTGTTTCATAGAAATCTCCTTAGGGTTTTGACAGCATCAGCGATTGCAAGTGAATTCGACGAAAGGCTTGTTGAAGTTCCGAACGTCAAGTCGAAGCAGGGGACAACAAGATCGGATGATTCTCTTCGTATTCGCTCCTCATGTCAACTGTGCAAATTTATTCATCCTGCGCGCTAAACCCTAGCATCTTCAAAAGCGTATTGCCTCTGCGTTCTAATCTTCTAGGGCAAATTGCGAGCTGGCAAATTAAGGCATTCAACTGCTGCGGGAGAGGCGTTTTGGCGACGCAGCTATCGGTGGGCTTCGGTTCCACATATGTGCAAATGTTTGACCCTCGCCTTCAGGTCTGCCCTGTAACTCGAACCTTAGCGGCTGGATTTTGGTACACGAATTGCCTTCTTATCGATGGAAGCCGCGCCAATAGGGGCAACCCGGCTAGTTCTTTCACCGGAAGCCAGCTGACTCGGTTACACCCACTCCCCTAGATAGGATCAAACCTAATGAAGACAACTTTGTTCGCTCTGTGTTTCCTTTGCGCCACTGTCGCTTTCGGGCAAAACGCTCCTGTTCTCGCCAACAATCCGCAGCCCACTGAATTCGTCGATCATGTCCAACATGCCTCACCACACACCATGGGGACCGAGGGGACTTTGCTCGGAGATTCCGTTTACGCCACCGAGCATGGTGAGCGTCCGATGTCGGATTTCGCGACGGGTATGACCGTTACGGACGAACGTCCGCTCGGCGATATCGCCCGCGAGCTCAAGATGAAGCATGCGAGCGCTACCAAAGTCATCAAAGCTACCGAGAACTAGGCTTTAGAATGCTGTGAGTTGAGCTACTCGCCGGCGCCCATCATCAGGATTGGCGCCGTCGGCGTCGCCGATCCGGCTTCGTTCTCCACTGTAATGGCGAACGCCTTGGCCTCAGTCCCTGCTGGCAGCGGAGGATTCACCACGCTGGCGCTGCCATGCGCGTCAGGCTTGAACACACCGGCTGGAATTGGCGCGCCGGAGACGGGGATGAGCCAAAGTTCGTAGGCTTTTTGCGGCGGCAACGCGGGCATGTTGTTCGCCAGGAAAACCAGACTGCTGCGGTTGCGCAGATAAAACGCCTTGCCCTGCGGCTGAGGCGGCGATTTCACTGCAACTAGCGTCACACGCTGAGCTTCTGGTTCGAGGATGGGCGCGGCGATCTTGCGAAGTTCTTCGGCTTCGCGCCTGCTCTCGGCGACCTGCGAAGTCGCGGATGCTAAAGTTTGCCGGAGCGCCGAATTTTCCTGCCACAACGAAACTGCAAATACCACGAGTACGGCCGTCACCGCCCATCCTACCCATCCCCACAAACCGATGCCGCGCTCTTGCCGGGTTTCCTGCGCCGCTCGATTCGCAGCTTGGTTAGCGGCTCCCGACGAAACGGTTCGCGGTTCGTGAGCTACCGCATCCAGCAGCCTCTGTCGAGCCCGCTGTGGAGGCCGCGGTCCGGTTGCGGAAAGAGCCAGCAGCGCGGTATCGCCGCGCAGTTGCTCCAGTTCGAGCCGGCACGCCGCACACGTCGCCAAGTGTTGCTCGAGTTTGGCGCAATCCTCTCCCTGCAGCGCACCGAGTGCGTAAAGGGCAAGATCCTCGGCGTATTGTTCGTGCTCGTTCATTTCTTATCGCTCTTACTTCTACCTCCTACCGCCGCCTTTTGGCCGTCCGCGGGGCACAGTTCCGCCACTTACTCTAAGTCTGAAACGCCTTGCGCAGCATCATCAGTCCCGCTCGAATCCTTGTCTTGACCGTGCCCAACGGTTCTCCGGTTTTATGAGCAATCTCGGAATGGCTCATGCCCTCCCAATATGCCATTTCCAGCGCACTTCGCTGGACCGGTGTCATGGCTCCCATTACGCCTCGCACCTTCTGGGACACCCGCGCAAGCTCGGCTTCTCCCGCCAGATCGGGCGAGACCGACAAAACCACGTCCTCAATATCAGTTTCTGGGCGACGCTTTCTGAGGGAGTCAATTGCGCGGTTTCGCGTGATCACGGCCAGCCAGCTTCCCAGGCTGCCGCGCGCCGCATCGAACGCGCTGGGGTTGCGCCATAGTTGCAGAAACACCTCCTGCAGAACATCTTCTGCTGAGCCCGTGTCCCCCAGCACGCGCAAAGCGACGGCATACACCACCGAAGAGTAGCGGTCGTAGAGCTCCGCCATTGCCCCCTGATCACCGGATTTCAGGCCGGTGACGATGGCAATATCCGGCAAGCTGCCTTGTCGTTGCGAACTCGGCAAACGTTCTATTCTTCCTTGTTAGACGTACGCAAAATTAGCTGAGTCGGATTGTCCCGCAAACCAATACCGTTACTGGCTCGCCGAGCCTATTGACTTAACTTGATAGCCAGTTGCCGCTCGGGTGGCGTCATTTGGCTCCAGAGTTTCTGCAAGTCGTCCTGCAGCGCTTGGTTATCCGGCTCTTTGTGCAAGGCCATGGCAAACCATCGGTAAGCAGTGGGTAGATCGCGCGGCGTGCACGTCCCAGTCGTGTAAAGCACTGCCAGCGAGATCATCGCCTTTGGATTTTGATCCGCCGCCGGCTTCAGCAGCCGCAAACCACGATCGCAATCCTGACGCGTACCGCGGCCATAGATATAGCGTTCCGCCTCGGTGACAGAATCGAGCGGCTTCGCCGGTGTGGGCTTAGGTTGTCGAGGCTTGGGCGCTTTTGTTTGCGACGGTCGAGTTTCTGAGTCAGCGTCTGACGGTGGCACCGAAGACGATGGCGTAGAGTCAGCGCTGGGATTTGGATCGCTTGGGTGTGAATCGCCGGGGTGTGAATCGGATGATGCTTGCGCAGCTGAGGTCTGGGTCTGCGCAGAGATCGAAGGCGGGGGGTTGGTCTGCGGCGCGGCAGAGTCCGCCGACGCTGCAGCCGGTGCGCCACTGCCTGAAGCTGCTGCCGGATTGCTGGAATCAGCGCCGGGTTGTGATGACGCCTGTCCCGGCGTCGTTGCGGCGGGGGCACTCGCGGCGTCGGAGATTGCATTCGGAGTCGACGGTGCTAGTGTATTCGTGGAATCGCCGCCGCTTGCTTGTGGTGTCGGCGTTGCAGGCGCAACCGCCGCAGGATTCTTATTTCCGGTGAGCCAGTCGAATCCGCCTTGCCTCCAGCGTAGATATCCGAATCCCAAAGCCAAAAGGAGCGCGACGAGAACCACAATCAGCTTGCCCCATCCACCCTTCGGTTGCTCCTCATCATCGTCGAGAAGGTAATCCAAGTTTCCAGACGAGTGCTGCAGATGATCGTCCGCCTGAGAGCCGCGGCTCAAAGAATTATCATGCGCGGAATCACGCGTCCCACTTCGTGGAGCGGGTGCATTCAATCCTAAGAAAGACGGTCCGGTGATGACGGGAGCGCTGCTCTGGTTGCGCTGCGAGTCCGCCGAAGCACGATCCGGCCCGGGCATTCCAGTTCGCAGTGGTGGGGTGGTCTGCCGCGGCACAGGTGGCGCGGCAGGAGCCACTTGCCGCGGGGCGGGTGTTGGTGCCGCGGGTACTGGTGCCAACGGCTGAACGGGGCGCTGCTTGTTCGCCGTCAGCGCAGCTCCGCACATTCCACAGTAGTAATTAGTTTCGGCATTCTCGTTGCCGCAAATTGCGCACCGCACACAGCCTCCATTAGAAATCGAAGGGGTCTCAAACTTAGGCATCTCTAGATTAACTCCACAGCAGCATCCCTCGCGAGTACGATGCAGATTCCGGCGTAAGGGGCGAATTTCATTTAATTTTGTAATCTGTCGGTAACCGAATGCCTGGAGTAAGAGAACGCTAGAGCGTCGAGGGGATGTCCGTCGAACGTCTATCTTAAGGAGCGGCTAAGTGTTTCTTGTGAATGAAAAGGTTCGTTGATGAAGAAGGACGCGGACTATTGGATCAGGAAGCTGGCGCTGGAACCCCATCCGGAGGGCGGATATTTCCGGCAGACGTACCGGGCGAATTTAGTCCTGGCAAAAGAGAGTTTGCCACGAGAGTTTACCGGCGCGCGTGCGGCCTCGACTGCCATCTACTTTCTGTTGGAGGGCGACAACTTTTCCGCATTTCACCGTCTGCTTTCAGACGAACTGTGGCACTTCTACGTCGGTGGTGCGCTGGTCGTGCATGTCATCGATGAACACGGGCGATACTCGGAAGTCCTGCTGGGCAGCGATCCTGACAAGGGTGAGACGTTGCAGGCCATAGTGAAGGCGGGATGCTGGTTTGCATCGGAGGTCAGAGACCCAAAGTCGTTTGCGCTGGTGGGCTGCACGGTGGCTCCAGGGTTTGAGTTCGCGGATTTCGAAATGGCGAAGCGGGAGGAGTTGGTCAAGGATTGTCCACAGCATCGGAGTTTGATTGAAAGGTTGACGCGGGAATAAGCTACTTGCATTCCACGCGATTATCGTGCGAGGCGATGATCTGCCAGGTACCGCCGCGTTTCAGCCACGTATCGGTCCAAACTTGGCACACCTTTGCGCTCGGCTGGGACTTGTCTTTGCCGAGAGCATGCTCGCTGCCATAGACAACGGCGACACTGTCTCCGAAGAAATGTACTTTGGCCTCATCGAGCCCGCAATCATGCGCGGTGCGTGTGCTCTTCTCGTCCTTCAATTCATCGGCTTTTGTGAAGTGCGCCCCTTTCGTTGAAGTGCCTTGGAAATCGTCCGCAAGCAGACTGGCGACCACGCCGTTATCAACGCATACACCCTCAGCCCACTTGCGTTCCATGTCGATGATGTATTCCGCGGTCTTGTCATTGGCTGACGCCCAGTGACTCTGCTGTGCGTGCACCGGGACGAACAACAACATCGCCGCGGTTGCCCCCGCGAAGATTCGTAAATGCATTTCTCCCTCCAGCGCTATCAAGATAGCAGTAAGATCGGGGGCAGTATATGGGTTTCTGGGAAGCTGGCGAATTGCTGATGCTCAAGACAGCCGCTCGGTTGGCGATAGGGAACAGATAAATCGCGATTACACCGGTTGGCGTTGCTTTACTTCACCGCCGCCGCTCTCTTGGGAAACATCTCTCCAATGCGTTTAATTTCAGCGCCGACGCCGCGCAGTTTTTCTTCGATGTTTTCGTAGCCGCGGTCGAGGTGGTAGACGCGGTCGATGATGGTCTCGCCGTCAGCTACCAGCGCGGCGAGGACAAGCGATGCCGAGGCCCGCAAGTCGGACGCGAGCACTGCGGCGGCGCTGAGCGGTGTCTTTCCCACGACCACGGCGCGGCGGCCTTCGATTTTAATATTCGCGCCCATGCGAACCAGTTCCTGCGCGTGCATGAAACGGTTCTCGAAGATGTTCTCGGTAACCACGGAAGTGCCCTCGGCCTGCGTGGCCAACGCCATGAATTGAGCCTGCATGTCGGTAGGAAAGCCGGGATATTCCTCCGTGGTCATGTCGGACGCGGTGAAGGGATTGTCTCCCATCACTCGGACGGAATCGGCGGTGCACTTGGTCTTGACGCCAACTTCCTTAAGCTTGCCAAGCAATGCATCGAGGTGAGCGGGATCGCACCCCGTAACGTTGAGGTCGCCGCCCGTCATGGCACCCGCGATGATGAAAGTGCCGGCCTCGATGCGGTCCGGAATGATGCGGTGCTTCGCGCCTTTGAGCTTGCTCACGCCTTTCACGCGAATTGTGGCGGTCCCTGCGCCTTCGATTTTCGCGCCCATCTTATTCAGTAACGCCGCCAGATCGGCGACCTCGGGTTCGCGGGCGCAATTCTGGAATATGGTTTCACCCTCGGCCAGCGTCGCGGCCATCAGCAGGTCTTCGGTTCCAGTGACGGTAATCTTGTCGAATACAATCTCCGCTCCCTGCAATCGGCCGGCTGTGGCTTCGACGTAACCGTGATCTTGCGTGATCTTCGCGCCGAGTTTCTCGAGGCCTTTGATGTGCATGTCGATCGGCCGGCTACCAATCGCGCATCCGCCGGGTAGCGAGACGCGAGCGTGGCCGCAGCGCGCGACCAGCGGGCCGAGCACGAGCGTCGAGGCGCGCATGGTCTTCACCAGTTCGTACGAGGCTTCTGGGCTGGCGAGGTTCTTGCAGTGAATGGTCGTGCGGTGATGGGCGCGGCCAAAGCCGAGTTCGACCTCAGCTCCCATGGCAGCGAGCAGGTTCCGCGTGGTCTGGATATCGCGCACCTGGGGAATATTTTCGAGAATGACCGGCTCCTCGGTGAGCAGGGCGGCAGCCATGCAGGGCAGTGCGGCGTTCTTGGCTCCGCTGACGCGGACCGTGCCGAGCAGCGGTTCGCCGCCGCGGATGATGAGTTTGTCCATGAGATGAGTCCTTGGTAAAGGTCTATTCTAGCGGGGAACGGCGGAGGGAGTGGATAATCGAGAGGGCACGTCCTAGTGGGGCGGCACAGGTCCAGGGACAATCTTTGCCCTCAACGCCACGCTAGTCTTGAAAGCGTGTCCCCCACTCCCTGAGCCACCTCCAAGAACCTTTGGGAGCTGCTGCCAAAGAGTCCGGATCTTAGCGGTACCCAATTCTCGCCCTCTGTGCGGGCACTGGCGACGATCTTGGCAAAGGGACCTCCGTCTATTCTATGATGTTTCCAGCCAAACCTGCCGATGGGAAGTGTCCTAATTTGAATTCGCTCCGCAGGAACACCTAAGCTCTTGCTATAAATGTCAGCGGGCCGCACTCGTGTATGAGCACGAGTACAGCCCTAACCAACCGCACCACTGGAGGGCGCAATTGGCTGACCATAAAGTTACCCGCTCCCGCGCGGGAAAGAAAGTCCCGTACCGGCGCGTTCTCAGGTTCCCGCAGATCAAAGGCAAGATCATCGCCGACATAGAACTGTCCCTCTCCCCGGAATATCACGCCATAGACATCCGGTTTCAGGACAAAACCGCGCTCACTCTCTCCATTGAGCCGTGCTTCCAGATTGCGCCTGTACTGGCAAACTGGAGCACTGGTAATTACGGACCGCTCAAGCGATGGAAACCGATTCACAGCAGATAGTCTCGGGCGTGACGGAATGAACCCGCTAGCGATAGCGGGTTTTTATTGTTTGATTGCGTCACTGATTGTGCTCCGTATCCATTCCGAAACGCTCACCTTGCCACTCTTTGCAATAGCCTTCATGGCTTTTAGATCATCTGGCGTTACACGCACGCGCAGCATGACATCCTTGGCGTTCCCTTTGGGTAGCGTAGGCCGTCCGACTTTCTTAGGCTTGGGCATCGGCGTTGTTCCTAAAGTTCTGAACGATGAAGGCTCTTACGGCAGTGAGCGGCGATACGACAGGCGGAATGTGCAACACAGTGACGTGCTGAGTTGGCGTGCCGTCGCCTTTATCATGGAACCAAGCATAGGCTGTATTCGCTTTTGGATGGCCTTCTAAGTGGAATACTTCCACGATGCCATCCCAGACTGTTTCCCCGTTGAATACTTCTTTTACTGGCACGCTGGCATGATGTGTAGCCTTCGCACCATGTAGCTTGAGAATAGCTGCCCTGAGTTCGTCAATGTGACTCATGCCGCCGCCTCAAGCAAATCCCCGACTTCCCAGAACGTGCCCGTAACTCCCGCTGCCATTGCTGGCGTACAGCGCAAGGTGCTGTGACGCTTCACGAAGTTGTAATAGGCGAAGTGCAGCGCAACCGCTGCCTCAAAGTTCTCCCGTTTCTTACTGAATGCCAACGTTAGGCGAGTCAGACGGCGCATGTGCAATCGCGTGGTAGCATTCAGCCGCTCCACGTAGCTGGTAGAGATTAGGCGCTCATCGGGAATCCCGACAATTACCTTTTTCTCGGATGATACGAACTTTGGGGCGCTATAGCGGCGATTGTCGCTAACTTCCTCATGCCCATAAGTCTTGATGATTTGACCGTAGTCTACAAATTCGCCAAAGGCGCTTTCCATTGCAGGAACGTAAGCCGCAAGGCCATCAGTGGAGATTTGCACGCGGTACGCCATGCGGTTGGCTACGTCCTGTACAAACGCCTTCGCCGTTGCCGCATCTCGGTCGCCAACCTTGAACGCGGGAACGAGCTTTGTTTCGGCATCAATCGCGCAAAACGTCCAGACGCTACCGACCGCCTCATCGCCTTCGCGGACATTGCGGTCCTTCTTGCCGACAAAGCCCCAAATCTCATCCATCTCAAGGCGATTGCAGGGTAGATTACGCATAGACAAATCCAGCATCTTCGCGCAGCCCTCGCCAACCTTCACACCTAGCCGCATGATCGTATCGCGGTGAATGCCCGTAATCCGTTCAATCGAGCGGATGCTGGAACCTTCGGCCAATGCTGCGATTACGGCGATTTGTTTATCGGTGTTGAGTACGTTCGCCATGTCAATTACTGTACCCCAATAACTATTGCTTGTCAAGTATTTTCGGGGTACAATTTGTCCGTTATGCTGAAATACGTGGCTGGACTCGTTCTGGTGTTCGGGCTGGCAGTCTACATATCCGTTCAAGATGAACGCTCCGCCCAGCAATCCACACAAAAAGCCGCACAATCTGACAAAGGTACTTTTGTCGCTAAAGCGGATGAAAACCATCCCCAACCAAACATACCCAACCCCGAACGGAACGCACCACGTTGGTATCGCTTCTTTAGATGGGGCGACGGGACTACAACCTGGGTGATCGTTTTGACTTTGATGGCGATTGCCGAACAAGCGAAAGAAAGCGCCAAGGCCACCCGAGCGGTGCAGAGAAACGTCACGTTGCAATTCAGGCCACATCTTGAGATTCGGGTACTTGCTGTCAATCCGGGAAACTTCATTACCACAGCTGGCGCTGGAATCAACACTTCGTCGGACTGGACTATTGAGTACGCGGTCGTTAATGTGGGCGGCACCCTCGCTTCCGTCACGGAAAGCAATCTGACTATATTCGTCCCAGAGGGGCATTGGCCAGCATTCCCGCCGTATACCGAGGAACGTAATTTTTTCGGGCGCTTTGTCATTCAGCCGGGAGAAGTAGTCCAAAGGTCTGTAACGCTGACTAGCAATCAAGACATCTGGAGATTCGTCATGTTGCGGGAACTGATCAAGGACGGTGGTCAAACCGGGAATATTCGTTGTGTTGGCTTTATCCAGTACGAGGACGATATTGGAACCAGTCGAAGAACGGCTTTCTTCAGGTACTACAACGCTCAGACCCAGCGGTTTGATCGGATTGATAGCCCACCCGATCATTACGAATATGCCGACTAGCCAAACTTGGATACTGCCCCACACGAATACTTGCACCGAGCAAACCTCTGCGATATCCTTGGATTACTGAATCCGCAAAGGTTTGCGAAATAGAGTCGGCCTGATACCCGGCTCTATTTCCATTTGATGCAGCATACCATTACGCCCCTCCGGCTCCGAATTTTCAAATTAGGACACAACCTGCCGATGGATCCCCACACTGACCAATGGGCGCTTCCCTTCTGTTTCTCTATGTCCGCAACAACAAGCGCAAGGAGAATTTCAAATTCGTCGAACGCATTTTCATATTCCTTTCCTATGAAGAGTGTATCGTCGAGTTTTGGCTGAAGAAGCTTGAATAGATACTCGCTGACCGGCGCATGATATCGATCATGCCCGGGTATTTGGTTGAAGACGGCTGAACGCTTCCATTCGATCATTGCGTCGGTTACCGACTCCACAAAATGCTGTTCTTTGTTGTGTTCGAAAGATTCGATACGAGTGTAGAAGACGTTGGCTAAGGAATCATAATGTTGGGCTGCGACCGCTGCGATTCCAGCGCAGTACATCTCGAGAAGTAATGGATACCATCTCAGACTAAGCCAAACGCTAAGGCCGCTTTTGTTTTCTAATCGATCGGCTGATCGTGCCAAGATTTTTTGGAGAATTTGTTTGTGCGTCGGCTTTGCCCAGTATGAGATCGTAGCGAGAAGCATGCAGAGATCAAAGGCGATGCCTTCGTACTTCGATATCCGCTGCAGAAGCTCTTCAGCTGAGAACTGCCCGGCGACCTTGAAGTTATCTTCGCTGCTTTGTGAAAGAAAGTGTCTGACCTCCTCGACCATGAAGTCGTGCAGCTCAATAGTTGAGGAGTCATCCGACAGGAGGCGCTTAACCTTGGTGATTTTGCTCAGTGTGGACTGGGTCGAGTGTTCTCCCTCGATGGCTGGCACGGCGAGAAGTTCGTCGATGTCTTTGTCCGCGGATTCGTTCTGCGCGAATAGGTTCGGCGCAGTAATGATGAAATCGCCGTCTCCGTCGAAATGGCCATAGTGCGGGGTTTGGTTGGAATTTTTGTCACTGGCGACTTTGTTGTACACATATGCCATCAGGCCGGCCGCTGTGACTACTCCTTGCTCGGTTGCAGCATTGCCACGCAGTCCTTCTATTAAGTGTCCTGTAAAGATGGAGTGGTTCGGCAGTGGGCCTCCGGAGTCAGCAACGACCTCGTTGGCTTTGCCAGCCGTTAGAACCTGCCTGGAGTATCGGAGCATCATGTCTCTAAGAAAACGTACGCTCCCTGGTTGGAGGCTTCTCGTGAGTGCTAGTCCCCCGTAGCACGCATCCATTATGAACAGCATGTGCTTTGCGCGGATAAGTTCTGCGTTTTGTGTGAGCTCGTCCCATCGAATCAGAGTGGAGAGGTCATTCATGTCGGCGTCGTGCGGAATAAGGTATCCGACTTCTCGCCTGATGCTTGTGCGGGTGTGTCCGTGTCCGGCGAAGAAAACAATAACCCTGTCGTCTATTTCCACGTCCTCAGCGGCGAACTTTAGAAATGACTTGAGGATGCTGCTTTTGGTGGCTTCGGAATCTACGAGGTAAGTAATATTGTCTCGCGGAAAGGCGAAATCACTGATGAGCAATTCTCGAATTGCCTCCGCGTCGCTAACTGCGTACGAAAGTGGGGAGGCGTTCTTGTATTCGTTAATTCCAATGACGAGAGCCCTACTGTTTGCATACCGTGGCTTCAGAAGAAACTTTATGTCGGGCATTTGTGCGTCCTCGTCGGTGGGTGACCGCATTATACGGCGGTCGGCAACCTATAGAAATCAAGAGCGAGGATAGGAACGCCCTGCTAGGCTAGGGATGCGCGGGCGTGGAAGGGATCCTTCGACTACGTTGCCGTTCGCTTCGCGGACGGCAACTTCGCTTAGGATGACACGTGGAAAGGAGGATCAGCTTTATGCGGTCGTCGTCCAATTGTCGATTGACAAACCACGGACCTGTTTAAATTCCCGGGTATTGTTGGTGACCAGCGTCAGGCCTAGGCTGCGAGCGTGGGCGGCGATGAACAGATCGTTGGCGCCGATCATCGTGCCGCGCGCTTTTAGCTCCGCGCGAATTTTAGCGTAATGCAGGGCCGCTTCGTCGGGAAAATCCAGAACCTCAACGTAGCGCAGGAAAGAAACGAGCGCCGCTTCGTCCTGCCGGCGCTTTGGC
Organism: uncultured Acidobacteriaceae bacterium; assembly: GCA_963771965.1. Taxonomy (GTDB): domain Bacteria; phylum Acidobacteriota; class Terriglobia; order Terriglobales; family Acidobacteriaceae; genus Sulfotelmatobacter. Next base: position 561,609 of record CAVYVM010000006.1, on the reverse strand, counting down.
GACACTTCGACACCGAACATTAGCTCCGACTTGCTGATCACGGAGATGCAGACATCGCTGACGGGAACTTTGGCGAGCCGTTTGATAACCGCGTCGGGTGAACGGCGCATGATGTAGGAGCAGGTGTCCGTGTCCAACATGTAGCGAGGCATCAGGGCTTGCGCTCCTGCGCGCGCAGATCCTCGACATTTTCCATGAATGATGGCGAAGCGACTGGAGCTTCGGCGAGGTACAAAGACCAATCTGACGGACGAGGCGAGAGGACCACATCAGCTCCCTCTTTGCGTATGAAAACTTCGTCAGTCTTGAATTGAAAATCCTTGGGCAAGCGTACGGCCTGGCTGCGGTTGTTCATGAACAGCTTGGCTTTGCGCTGTTGGGTTGGCATATACACAAGTATATGCCAAGGCAATAGAGTTGGCTAGCTGAAATCCGAACCGAGCGTCGTCGTCCAGCCGCGCACTAGAACGTCCGTTTGAACAGCCAAAACAACATTCCCGAGAGGAACATGGCAACCGGCAGCGTCAGCACCCAGGCCAGAGCCAGGTTACGGACGGTGGACCACTGGATGCCGGATTTGTTCGCGGCCATGGTTCCGGCGATGCCGGAGGAAAGCACGTGGGTGGTGCTGACCGGCAGACCGAAGCCGTCGGCGGCGCCAATTGTCGCCATGGCGGTAATTTCTGCAACTGCGCCTTGCGCGTAGGTGAGGTGACTCTTGCCAATCTTTTCTCCCACGGTTACGACGATGCGCTTCCATCCAACCATCGTGCCTAAACCCAGAGCCAAAGCCACTGCGACCTTCACCCAGAGTGGAATGAAGCGGGTGGAGTGGTCGATGTGCTTTTTATAGTTGGCAAGAATCGCAGAGTCGGCGGCGGCAATGTCGGGTTTGTGGCTCTTCTGCATGAGGCGCAGCGACTCGCTGATCAGGTACATATCGTTACGGAAGTTGCGCACTCGGTCGTTCGGGACGTTCTTCATTTCTTTGTACAGCGAGGTTTCGTTGCCGATGTCGTTGACCATGGTCCGCAGCGCGAGCATGGTGTTGGGCGTGAATTCTTTGGTGCGAATGTAGTCGGTTACGTCATCGTGCGGGTCGCCGACCACCGCGTTCGGACTCACATATTTGGTCAGCGTGTCCGCAGCCTGCTGCGAGACGGCAATGAAATCCTGAGAATCCTTGTAGGTGATGGCGTGGTTGAGAGCGTAGGCGGTGGGAACGGTGCCGATTAAAATCAGCATGATCAGTCCCATGCCTTTTTGTCCGTCGTTCGAGCCGTGGAAGAAGCTCACGCCGGTGCAGGTGAGAATGAGCAGGCAGCGGATGTAGAAAGGTGGTGGCTCTGTGCCTTCGGGAGCCTTGTAAAGTTTGGGATCTTTGATCAGCGCTTTGGCGAGGAGCAGGAGAAGCGCGGCGCAGCCGAAGCCGACGATGGGCGAAAGCAGCAGCGATTTACCGATGTTTGCGGCCTGACCCCAGTCCACGCCGCTAGTTCCTGTCTTTGGGGACATCAGTTGGTTGGAAATGCCGACCCCGATCACGGAGCCGATCAGCGTATGCGAACTCGATGCCGGCAGGCCGAAATACCAGGTTCCGAGGTTCCACAGGATGGCGGAAACGAGCAAGGCAAAGACCATGGCGAATCCGGCTTTGCTGCCCACTTGAAGAATCAGTTCGACCGGAAGTAACGAAACAATGGCGAAAGCAACTAGGCCGCTGGAAGCGAGCACGCCGAGGAAATTCCAAAAGCCGGACCAAACTACGGCGATATGAGGCTCCAGGGAGTGAGTGTAGATGACGGTGGCCACGGCGTTCGCGGTATCGTGGAATCCGTTGACGAATTCAAAGCCCAGAGCGACCAGGAGCGCGATCCCCAGCAAAACATAGGGTAGGACCGACTCGTTGTGGATGCCGGCCAGATCGTGCAGCAAACTGGAACCCGCATAGCCGACGCCGATGACCAGCACGACGCCGAAAATCAGCATGCCAAGCTTGCCGGGAGACCGCGAAAGCTTCTGGTCCAGTAGAGTGGATGGTGCGGTCGTTGCTGGTGCTGTGGCCATAGTCGCTCCTCGGATCGCAACTTGAATTGAGAGGTTGGTCGCTAAAGAGCGAAACTATACGGAAGGATTGTTACGGTGGTGTGAAAATGAGCTTAGCCCTCGATTTTTTGGTAAAGCACCCTGGAAGGCAGCACCGTACGCGCTGATAGTTTATTAAGATCAAACGTCCGGCGGAGTTGTAAGGCATTGTTACAATAGGAAGTTCGTCTACCCGGCTGCCGGGAAGCCTGTGTAGGGCGAAGTACATTTTGGAACAGCCAAACCACTTGCAACCGTCAAACCACAAACCAAGTGCCTCGTCCGGAGCGCCGGCCCTCGCATCTCCTACCGTTTACTGGCGGGTCGAGGGGAGTTTGCTTGACTTGACGGTGGTCGAGCCGGTCGCATTCTTTACCTGGAATGCCCAGACTTTCTCGGAACGCTTCCGCCGCCGAGGTTTGATTTTTCTGATGGCGGTATTGCGTCCATTTCTCTATTCGACGAATCGCAAGTTTGCAACCCGAGTGGTGCACACTGCATTGCGCGGTGTGACCCGCGACCGCCTGGATCTGCTGGGCGAAGAGTACTTCCAATACAAGTTGAAGCCACGATTGAAAACGCGCGGCGTGGAGCGTGTACAGGAACTGGTGCGCTCGGGTGCTGACGTTGTGCTGGTTAGCCAGGGCCTGGAGCATGTGATGAAGCCGCTGGCACTGCATCTTGGGGTGAAGCGAGTAGTAGCGAACCGCCTGGAATTTCGCGATGGCTTAGCGACAGGACGGTTGCTTGAGCCGGTGATCCGTCCACGGGGAGGATTCGCCCTGATTCAGGAGCAGAGCTCGGATGGACGGCGTGCGCCGAAGACGCTGGCGCGTCAACTCGATATCACCGTCGAAGAGCTACGAGCCGCGGTGATTGGAGCGGGACGGGAGCCGGCAGGACCGGAACGTCCGATTGTGCATTTTGGGGGACAGAGACAATCAGCGCCATTCTCGGTGCGGCGAGCGCTCACGGGCCGGCACATCATGCTGATCGGTGTGACTGGATTCATCGGCAAAGTCTGGCTGGCGAACACGCTCATAGAATTGCCGGAGGTCGGCCGGATTTATCTGCTGATTCGGCGGCAGAAATCGAATCCCGCGCAGCGGCGTTTCGAAAAGATTGTGGAAGAATCGCCGGTATTTGACCCTTTGTTTGAGAAGTATGGACCGGGCTTTGCCGACTACCTGCGGGAAAAAGTCGAAGTAGTCGAAGGAGACGTGACGCAGGCGGGGTTGGGGCTTGACGCAGAGGCAGCCGGGCGGTTGCGGCAGAATCTCGACTTGATCGTCAACAGTTCCGGATTAACCGACTTCAATCCGGATTTGCGCGATGCGCTGACCACGAATACAGACGCGGCCATGAACATCCTGGAATTCGTGCGGGGCACAGATCATGCCGGGTTGCTGCATCTCTCGACATGTTATGTGGCGGGTGAGCGCGATGGCCGCGTGCCGGAAAAACTGATTCCGAATTACACTCCGCGCAAGGTAGCAAACTTCGATGCGGAGCAGGAGTGGCGCGAGCTGCATGACGTGATTGCGAAGGCGGAGTCGCAGGCCGAGGGCGCCGAAGTGACGGCGGGGCTGAGGTCGCAATCGTTGGCGAAGGAGCACGCTGCGAAAGGGCTGCAGGGCGCGGCGCTCGAAAACCAGATAAGAAAGAACCGCATTCGCTGGCTCAAGACCTATCTTACTGAAGCGGGAACGCGGCGTGCGAAAGAGTTGGGTTGGCCCAATACTTACACGCTCACGAAAAGTCTTGCCGAGTCTCTGATTGTCAAATATGGCGCAGGTCTGCCGATCGCTGTGGTGCGTCCTGCGATCGTCGAAACTTCGGTGATGAAGCCGTTTCTAGGATGGAATGAAGGCATCAATACGTCGGCGTCGCTCTCTTATTTGTTGGGGACATATTTCCGCCAGTTGCCGTCGAATGAGAGCAAGCGGCTGGATATTATCCCGGTCGACGCAGTGTGTGACGGGATGACTCTGATTGCGGCGGCGATTGTGGATCGCCGGCACGATGAGTTGTATCAACTGGCGACCTCTGCAACGAACCCCTGCGACATGGGGCGGTCGATTGAACTAACGTCGCTGGCGCATCGCAAGCATTACCGGGCGCAGGAAGGTTTGGAGTCGTGGCTACGGCTGCGCTTCGATGCAATTCCGGTGTCGAAGACGCGATATCAGCGAATGTCGGCACCGGCGCAGAAGGCGATTGTGAAGTCGATTCAGCGAATTATGTCACCCTTGCCATTGAAGAAAATGCCGCTGGTCAAAACCGAAAGAAATCTGGAACGTGTCGAGAAACTGATCGAATTATTTGAGCCGTTCATTCTATTTAATGAGCACGATTTTGCGGCGGATAATGTTGAGAAGCTCTCGCATGCGTTGGTAGAAGAGGAGCGGGAAGAATTCGCCTACAAGGCCCGGCTGCTCGATTGGTGGGATTATTGGATCAATGTGCATATTCCGGCGCTGCGGCGATGGACGTATCCGCTGATCGAAGGCAGGCCGCTGGAGGCGCGTCCGGCGCGGAGTCTGCAGAATGGCGAGACGGTGAAGACAGGGACAAGATAATGGATGGCCCGCGGGGGTAAAGCTTACTCGACATCGCAAGTTTGAGCGCCGCTCGGCCATGCGCAGCATGACAGAAGTTCATACGAAGTCATAAGACGGAATCGGTGAATGGCGATATTTCTTACGGGATCGACGGGATACATCGGCGCCCATGTGGCGGCGAATCTGCTGCGGGATCACGGCGCGGCGTTGAATGTGCTGGTGCGCGCGCGGGATATCAACGAAGCAGAGGGGCGGCTGTGGCAGGCGCTTCAACTGCACATGGACTTCCCGGAGTTTTATGAATACCTGCAGACCCGGGTTCGAGTTTTTCGTGGAGACTTGACGGACTCTGGATTTGGCTTGGGACGCGATGAATATGACAGGCTGGTCCACACGACTGACTCGGTGATTCACTGCGCGGCATCGCTGAACAGGAAGTCTGAGAAAAGCTGCCTGAATGTGAATCTGCGGGGTACGCTCGAAGTTCTTACGTTGGCGCGGCAAGCGGAACATTATCACGGCTTGAGGCGCTTCAGCCAGGTTAGCACGGTCGCGGTCGCCGGGAAGCGGCAGAATGAAGTGGTGAGCGAGGACCGGTCGATTGATTGGGAGCGATCGGATTACGATCCTTACGCGCGGACTAAGAAATTTTGTGAGCACATGATGCGCGTGCTGCTGCCGGAAACTCCGAAAACCATTTTCCGGCCGAGCATCGTACTCGGCGACAGCCGTTATGCGGAGACCACGCAATTCGACATGGTAAAGGCATTTGTGTTTCTCGCCGGTTTGCCGGCGCTGCCTTTTCGTCCGACCGACAAGATCGACATTGTGAACGTCGATTTCGTGGCCGATGCGATCGCCACGCTGCATCAGAAAGATCGTCCGGAGCACGACACGTATCATCTCTCCTCCGGGATCGGGTCGCAGACCTTCCGCGAGATTACCAAGGCGCTGGCGGCAGCGCAGAACAAGCGCCCGCCGGTATTCGTTCCTGTGGTGGAGCGTCCGTTTGCCGGATCGGTAAACTTTCTGGCAAATCGCAAAGGGGCCATTGGCAAAAGCGCTTCCCTTATGAAGGTCTTCATGCCGTATCTGGTATGGAATACCGTGTTCGATAACCGGCGCGTGACGGCGGAACTTGGAAAGAATCCTGTGCCGTTCTCCAAGTATTGTTATCCGCTGTATAAATTCAGCAGCGAAAACAATTTCGCCTACAAGTACCGTGCGTGGCCGGCAAAGGCGGGAGGGACCGCCGCATGATGGACTTCATTCTCGAAGCCTGGGTCAGCAGTTCCATTGAGCGCGCCAAGGCGGGATGGATGCTGGGAGAAGGCAATCGCTGGCGGCCAGGCGAGAAACTGAAGCTGTTATTCGCCGGTTACAATGGCACGCGAAACATGGGATCGGATGTACGCGTGGAAGAAATGTTGCGGCAGATGCGGCACATCCTGGGCTCGGAGCGGGTGGAGTTCAGCGTGATGAGCCAGAACTTCGATTTCTCGCGTGGATATTTTGAGAACTCGAAGCAGGTGCATCTTCCGGATATTTTTCCGCCGTTTCTGGCGAATGAAGTTCCGAAGCATGATGGAGTGGTGGCGTGTGAAGGGTCGATGTTTAAGAGCAAGTTTGCCAACGCCCTGACTACCATGATGATCGGCTCGCTCGGAATTGCGGCGGCGCAGAACAAGCTCTCCGTAGGTTATGGCGCGGAAGCCGGTCACATGGACCCGCTGGTGGCAAAGATGTGCGGCCGGTATTGCAAGAATTCATTCGTGATTACACGGAACGAGGAATCTCGCGGCGTGTTGCGCGAACTCGGCGTGCCGACTGAATTGGGGACCGATACCGCATGGACGTTTCAGCCGCGCCCTGCGGAGTATGGCCAAAGCGTGCTTCGAAAATTCGGCTGGGACGGGCGAACGCCAGTATTGGTAGTTTGCCCCATCAATCCATTCGAGTGGCCGGTGAAGGCATCGGTGGCGAAATACGCGGTGCGCACTCTGACCGGCGCGTACAAAGACAGCCACTACCGCACAGTGTATTTCCACAATTCAGGTCCAGCCGCAGAGCAGGCGTACACGAAATATTGGACGGCGATTGCGAATGCAGTGGACGCATTCCGCAAGAAGAAAAATGTATTCGTGATCTTGGCCGCGACCGAGCGGCTGGATGCGCGTCCCGCGAAACGCATCGCCGAAAAATTGGGCGGCGTGCCGGTGCTGACCTCCGACGAGTACAACATGTACGAACTGGTCAGCATCTTGCGAGCTTGTCATATGATGGCATCGTCGCGCTATCACGGGATCGTCACTTCGATGCCCGGCCTCGTGCCTTCGGCGGGAATCACGATGGATGAGCGTATTCGCAACCTGATGCGCGAGCGGGGACATGAGGATCTTCTGATGACGGTGGACGATCCGGAGCTTGAGGGCAAGCTGCTGCTGGCGCTGGAAAAGCTGGGCTGCGAGGGCGAGGCGATTGCATCCGGGATTGCGCGGACCGTCGTGAAGAATCTGAAAGTGATGGCGCGCATGGGTGTTTATTTCGAAGAAGAAGTCCAAAGAAGGTATCCGGAGTTTGAAACGCGCCAGGGTGGGTGGAGCTGGGAAGACTACTTGCCGCCGATCAACAGCGGACTGCGGGAGTTGATGGCGGCGTACAACTAGCAGCTTGCTGCGCGACGGAGTCGGAGTAGACCGGAGCAGAAATGATTTGCCGGATGTGGCATGGATGGACGAAGGCATCGCATGCCGACGCTTATGACAATTACTTAAGGAGCGAGCTCTTCCCACGACTGGAGCGGGAACTCACGGCTCAAGGCTACCGCGGATTCCATGTGCTGCGTTTAGCGCGGGGGGCGGAAGTGGAGTTCGTTACCCTGGTATGGTTTGAATCGCTGGACGCGGTTCGGTCGTTCGCCGGAGAGAATTATGAGATTCCTGTGATTTCTGACAAGGCGCGCATGTTGCTCTCGCGCTACGCCGAACGAGTCGATCACTTCGAGCTGAGCGCATCAAGCTGGCGCGAATTTCAACCGAAATAGAGGACCGATTCTGAACAAAGTAAGCATGCCTTTCATCGGCGAGATATTTTCGCAACTGCAGTCGGTTGCAGGCACGCGGATTCTCGCAGAAATCCGCGATGGTGAAATCACGGGTGTGACCGGCGGCGAATTATTGGAACTCGTCCGCAAGGCGAGAACTTTCATTGCGTTGAAAGGATTGAAGAAAGCTGACCGGTGCGGTCTGCTGGCAGCCAATAGCATTCGCTGGGTAGCAGCGGACCTGGCGCTCATGGCAGAGGGGCTAATCGTTGTGCCGCTATACTCGCGGCAGGCGCCGGCCGAGTTAGTCGCCATGATGAAGGATTCCACGCCGTCGCTGGTGTGCTGCGGGGACGCGGCGTTGCGCGATGCGATCAAGCAGAGTTGGCCGGAGGCGCCGCCGCAGTTTTTATTCGATGAGATTTTTGCGGGCGCAGATGGTGTGCAGTTGGACCAGCCGCAGGTAGGGAATGAGAGTCCGGTAACCATCATCTACACCTCGGGAACTTCTGGCGAAGCCAAGGGTGTGGTGCTCACCGCAGCAAACGTGGGCTTCATGCTGGACCGTACGGGTGAGCGGCTGGACCAGTTGATGTCGGTGAGTGCGAATTCGGCTGGCCAAAATCGTATCTTTCATTACTTGCCGTTCACTTTTGCAGCTTCGTGGATTGCGCTGCTGACATTTTTGAAACGGCGAAGCTTGGTCACGATCAATATGGATCTGGCGAAGATTGCCAGCGACATGCGGGTGGTGGCTCCGGATTATTTTCTGAACGTGCCCCAGTTGCTGGAGCGGATGCGCCGCGCGGTCGACGAACAACTATGGCAGACCGGCGGGCCCGCGCAGGCGATCTATGGGCGCGCGAAGGGCGCGTGGGCGCGAAAGCAGGATGGGCAACCCAAAGCGGGCGATTCGATGTGGCTGGGGCTCGCGAACAGGTTGGTATTTCCGGGGATCCGCAAGAAGATGATAGGAAGGAATTTGAAGGCGCTGATCTGCGGGTCAGCTCCTCTGAGTGAGGAGACCCAACTCTATTTCATGATGCTGGGCATTCGTGTCTTGCAGGTTTATGGGCTGACCGAGACGACAGCGATTTGTACGATGGATGATCCAGCCCAAGTCGAGGTTGGGCGCGTTGGGCCTGCGATTCCGGGCATGGAGATGAGGTTGGGCGAGCATGACGAGATCGTGGTACGTGGGCCGAATGTTTTTGCGGGTTACTGGAACCGCCCGGAACAAACGGCAGAGGCACTGCGCGACGGATGGTTCCACACCGGCGATCAGGGCGAAGTCAACGCCGCCGGGAACTGGCGAATTGCGGGGCGCATCAAGAATCTAATTGTTCTGGGGTCAGGTCACAAGATCTCTCCGGAACCGATCGAGACCGCGATTGCGAAAGTTTTGCCGGAAGCACAGCAGGTTGTTGTGGTCGGAAACGGCCGCGGATATTTATCAGCGATCGTGACGGGTAGCGTAACCTCGCAGCGGGTGCAAGAGGCGCTCGATGCAGTGAATCCCGAGTTGCCGCACTATAAGCAGGTGCGGGCGTTTTACGTGCGCGAAGAGGGATTTTCCATCGACGGCGGTACGTTGACGGTGAATGGAAAGCTAAAGCGGGATGTGATCTCGGCCCGAATGAAGAATGAGATCGAGGACATGTATCGAGTGAAGCAGGCCGGATAACGTCGTGGTCGAAAATCAGAGAGTTTGAATTATTCAAGACAATGAGGGTGCACGAAACAGGGCGCGAGGCGAAATTGGCGAACGAGTCGAGTACGAGCGCTCTGTCCTGGACCGTTCAGTCCGGCGTGATTGAACTCGCATTGCATCGTGCGCCTTGCAACGAACTGGGGTCGTTGTCTCTTGAAGAATTGGAAAAGTTTGCGACGGCTTTGCAGCTTATGCAGGGTGAGGCCCATGCGCTCATTATTTATAGCGAGATGAAGCCGGGGTTTTGTGCAGGAGCCGATCTGCGCGAGTTGTATCAGCGCTCGCAAGCGATGCATAAGGTTGAAGTCGCGAAAGGCGTGCGGGATTTTCTGGAGCGCATTCACCGTGTCTTGAATCTGATCGACGCCGCGCCATTAACGACGATTGCCGCCGTGCATGGAGTGACCTTCGGTGGAGGGTTCGAACTGGCGCTGACTTGTGACCTGATCATCGCCGACAAGATGGCGCGCTTCTGTTTCCCCGAGTTGAGGCTTGGTCTGATTCCAGGGTTTGGAGGGATCCCCCGCCTGAAGCGGGATTTGGGTAATGCTGTGATCAGAGATCTATTGCTGACGGGTCGTAGCTTCAACGCCACCAGGGCGCAGCAGATCGGTCTGGTGAGCCAGGTAGTGGGCGAAGGCGAGGCGATGCGGGCGGCGCGAGCGACGGCGGCACAGTTGGCGAAATTTGATCGAGCAACGGCTGTTGCGGCGAAGAAATTTATCAAACCGATTCCGCACGACGAGTTGCGGCGGGAGATCGATTTGTTTTGCGAGTTGTTCGCGCGCCCCGCCGTCGAGGAGGGGTTGCGGAAGTTTGCCGAGAGCACTGACGCGCAGCCGTATCTGCCGTAAGCACTCAACAAGTAGACGATTCGTAGCCAGGAACAGCAGATTCCTCACCGGGTTTGGCCCGGTTCGGAATGACAATATGGTTTTGAATGATATTAGTGCGGAATGACATCAACTTTGGATGGGAGATATGCAGACGGCTGAAGAGACGCTCGATGAGATTCTTAAGCTTGCTGCGGCGCATTTCAAAGTGCCGCTGGTAAAGCTGCAACCGGACGACGATTTCTTTAAAACTCTAGGCATCGACAGCTTGCAGACACTTGACCTTCTAACCAAACTCGAGAATCATTTCCGCGTCGAGCTTCCGGATTACGAGTTGCAGGGAGTGTCTGACTTTCGCACGCTGGCAGGGAAGATTCAGGCGAGGCTCTAACCAAAGATCTCCAATTGTTGATTGCTGATTGTGGATTGATGATTGTTACCGTGCGGGACCCCGGTTGTTAATCGGCAATCATCAATCTACAATCAGCAATTCCCTAATGCTCGATCTCCAAAAATACAGCTGCCTCGGAGCGGCGTTGCGCGACGCTTTGGATCGCTTTGCGGGTGAGACCTGTCTGATCGAGGCGGATCGCGAGCGCGAGAAGACGCGGCTCACCTATTCCGATTTCAAAGATGTTAGCTTGCCTCTGGCGCGGGCGCTAGAAGACGCCGACTTCGATTCCGGGGACCGCGCTGCCATCCTCATGACCAATCAGTCCAAGTGGCTGATTTCCGCATATGCAATTTTCTACTGCGGTGGCGTGCTGGTGCCGGTGGATTACAAACTGACAGCAACCGAGCAGTTGCAACTCCTGGCGCACTCAAACGCCAAGGTTCTTGTGGTGGAGTATCACCTGTGGCGCGCAATCATGCAGGTGCCCGAGTTTCAAAATATTAAGACAAAGCTGGTGCTGGTGACCGAGGCGCCGGTAGGAGCGGACCTCGCTGGTGGTTTTCGCTGGGAAGATTTCAAACGCAAAGGCGTGCCGGATTTCGTAATGCGGCAGCGCGAGGATGCGGCTTGCATCGTCTATTCCTCGGGCACGGGCGGACGTCCCAAGGGATGCGTGCTGACGCATGAAAACTATCTCGAGCAATGCCGGGCGCTGACGGCCTGGTATCCATTTTGGCCGGGAGTGCGATATCTGAGTATTCTGCCCACCAATCACGCTATCGATTTCATGGTGGGATTTATTGGTCCGTTTGTGTGCGGCGCATGCGTGGTGCATCTGCGGACGCTGCGCCCGGAATTTGTGCGCGATGCCTTTGTGCGTTACCGGATTACTTACGTGGCGCTGGTTCCGATGATCGTGAAAAACCTGGAGCGAGGTCTACGGGCAAAGTTCGACGAACTGCCGTCGTGGAAGCGTGCGCTCTTGAATCGAACGATCGCGATCAACAAGTTGCTGACGCGCAAAAAACCTCGAGTAGGCTTGAGCCGCGTGTTGCTGCCGCAAGTGCATCGAGCATTTGGCGGAGAATTGCTGGCGCTGATCACGGGCGGTGCCTTCATGGAACCCTCGACGATGCAGTTTTTCTACGATCTTGGAATTCCAGTCGTGAACGGCTATGGGCTCACCGAGGCAGGGACCGCACTCACGTTGAACGATCTGAAACCGTTCCGCGCCGACACAGTGGGCAAGCCTTTGCCGGGAGTGGAGTTGCGCGTACTGAATCCGAACGAGGAAGGCATTGGAGAAGTTGCGGCGCGGAGCAAGACGGTAATGTCCCATTATCTCAACGATGCGGAGTTGACGCTCGAAACGATTGTGGATGGATGGCTGCTGACCGGTGATTTGGGGCGCTTTGACAATAGTGGGCATTTGCAGCTCTTCGGGCGCAAGAAAAACATGATCGTCACCGAGGGCGGAAAAAATATCTATCCCGAGGATATTGAAACCTTTTTCGACGGGCTTCCAGTGAAAGAATACTGTGTCTTTGCGGCGAACTTCGTGTGGCGGCAAAAGGAACTGGGACACGAGATGCTGGTGCTGGTGCTGCGCCTTGAGCAGAATCAGAAGTTCGACAGCGCCTTGCTCGCGGAGTTGGTGAAGCGCAACCGGCAATTGCCGGATTTTAAGCGTCTCGGTGGATATCTTGTCTGGGAAAAAGATTTTCCACGGACGGCATCGATGAAGATCAAGCGACTGGCTCTGGCGGAGGAGATTGGGAAGACGGTTGAACGCACAGCGGTGGTCGGGCTGTGAGGGTTGTGAACGGTGAGCAGCCGTATCTCGCCATAGTGAATCCTGCGGCGGGAGGAGGGCGCAGCCGTAAATTGCTTGTTCCGGCGTTAGAACGGTTGCGGTCGGCTGGGGTTGCGGTCGATGTGGCCGAGACGCAGAGCTGCCGCGATGCTACGCGAATTGCGCGCGAGGCATTTTCCCGTGGCCAACGGAAGTTTATTGCAGTGGGGGGGGACGGAACTTCCTATGAAGTGGTAAACGGTTTCTTCCCCGAAGCCAGCGCGAGCGATCGACCTATGCTGGGATTTCTGCCGCTGGGGACGGGGAACTCTTTTCTGCGCGATTTCAGTAAGCGCGGCGTTGAACATGCGATCGAATCGCTGATTGCAGGGCGAAGGCAGTCCTGCGATGTGCTCCGCTTGCGGCATCGCAGCGGCGTTCTCCATTACATCAATCTTCTGAGCGTGGGGTTTCCGGCCGACGTGGCAACGTTGCGCGCGAGGCGCTTCAGCAGCCACGGAGAGTTGGGATATGTCATTTCGGTTTTCCTAGGGCTGGCGCGATTGCAAAGGCGTCCCTTTCCAGTGCGCGTGGATGACGAGGCGGAATTCGACCGCCGGCGCTGTCTATTCCTCACCTTCAATAACAGCAAGTTTACTGGCGGAACCATGATGATTGCGCCCAAGGCTGAAGTGAATAGCGGCTTAATTGAATACGTTCGCTGGGGTCCGATTGGGCGGTTGGGACTGATGCGGAATTTGCCAACCCTCTATGATGGCACGCACATTGAGCATCCGATGGCCGAGAGAAAAGCGGTGCGGCGTGTCGAATTCGCCTTGGACTCGCCGGTCGATGTGATGGTCGATGGCGAAGTGTTTACACTGCACTGCGAAGAGTTGGATGTGCTGCCCGGGGCGTTGGACGTTGTGGCCTAAGCCCGTGATATAAAAAATGAGTCATGAGGAAAGGCATTCATGTCTGAAGAGCGGCGAAAACGGCAACTGGAGCGGGTGGGCGCGCCTGATGCCAGCGGGCCCTCGCGCAAGACCCTGATCTGGGGTGGCATCGCCGTGCTCCTTGTCCTTGCATATGTCGGGGGCTGGTATTACACGAATCACCGCTACGATGAGTTTGCAAAGTGCCTCACCGCACACCAAGCGAAGATGTATGGGTTGTACTGGTGCCCGCACTGTGCCGAGCAGAAGGGAAGGTTCGGAAAATCGTTTCGATACGTTAATTACGTCGAGTGCGCTATCAAGGGGTCGAAGGAACTCGCGCCCGAGTGCAAAGCCGCCGGAGTGAAGCTATTTCCCAGTTGGCAATTCGGGGCTAGTCCGCCGGTCGAAGGCGTGTTCCCGATGCAAGAGTTGAGCGATAAGACTGGGTGCACTTTACCGTGACCACCGCACCTGAGAGTCAGCCGGCCGGCATGGACGCAAATCCTCCCACACAAAATAAAATCCTGTATCTGATCATCTCGGTCCTGGCCGTGGCGGGAGTGTTGGTATCGGCGGTTTCGCTGCAAAGACACTATGCGAAGTCGGCGTCGACATTTTGCGATTTTGGCGAGCGATTCAATTGTGACATAGTGAACCGCAGCGAGTATTCGACTGTGATGGGCATTCCAGTTGCGGCCATTGGAATTGCGGGTTACGGATTCTTGTTGGCGCGGGCGACGGTTTATCGTTCGTGGCCAAGTACGCCGCTGCAGTTGCTGGCTGCGGCACTTGCGGGTTTGGCCTTCGCTTCGTATCTGACTTATATCGAGGGGTCGGTGTTGGAGACCTGGTGCATTCTGTGCCTGAGTTCACTTGCGCTGATTGCTTTGATCACCGTGCTGGCCGGAGTTCTCAAGGTGAAGGCAGGCCGCAACGGCTGAAGTTCTTCTGATGCCAAGAATCCCAAAAATTAAGAACAAGGGTAGCACCGTTTCCGCAGTAATCCGCGCCACTGGCGCGACGGGCGATCTGCGCCTGCACGAGTTTCGCAGCCGCATTTTCCGTAACACGCGATTTCTGCGGGTGTGGCTTCCTCCCGGCTATGACGATGGACAAAATCATGATTGCCGCTATCCGGTGCTTTATCTGAACGATGGGCAGAATCTTTTCGAATCGTCTGCGGCATTCGCGGGGGTCGAGTGGCAAGTAGACGAGACGGCAGATCGGCTCATCCGCGAGGGCGCAGTTCCTCCCATGATTATCGTTGGGATCGACAACACAGGGAGAGAGCGGCTTGGTGAGTACATGCCGCATCGATCCATGCATCCCATGATGCTGCGAGTGCGGGGACGGCACTATCCGGATTTTCTGATGAAAGAAGTGATGCCGTTTGTCGGGCAGACGTATCGCATTGCTTCAGGACCTGAAAATACTGGGCTGGGCGGATCGTCGCTGGGAGCGCTGATTGCGCTCTACACCGCGACCGTGCGACCTGGCGTAATCGGGAAACTGCTGCTCGAGAGTCCATCGCTATGGGCGTCAGGCCGGCAGTCGATCAAAGAGAGCCGAATGGTTCGAGAATGGCCTGAGCGAATATTTCTTGCTGTGGGGACTGCCGAGACGGGAAGCGCAGAGCGCAGCCGAACGGTAGTCGATGATGTGCGGGAACTGGCAGCCATCTTGCGGCGGGCGGTGTTGAGTGAGAAACGGCTTCGGCTGGTCATAAAAGAGGGCGCAGGGCACAACGAGGCTGCATGGGCCGATCGCTTTCCTAAAGCCTTGCAGTTTCTGTTCGGGCCGTAGGTTTCTGTGTTTGCCCCCACGTAGTGAGTGATATCTCTTCAACTGGAAGCTATGGCGCAAGGCTCTTTTCTGCCGAGGTTCCATATTCCAAACAAAAGAGCGGCCATCACGGGAACGGAAAGCTGTAGGTGTGTCCAGCGTGCGAGTGGTCCGATCAACGGAAGGATGAAGGCGAGATACAGAAGAATTGCGAACAACCTATATAGGTCCTTCGGTCCGCGAAGAACGCGGGCCTCAGGACGACAATGCGTTGGCGTTGTTGGCTGATCGGCACGAACGACGATCCAGTCGGAGAACAGCAGAAACGCAGGTGCGAGGATCACAAGGTCGTAGACGGTGAGGTGGGGAGCGAGCAGAACGGTTGAGAGCAGCAAAGCCGAATAACGCAAAGATAGGGGAAGGCTGTTACGCCAGCAGGCGATGGTCAACACGGAAACGACAATCGATGTAGTGGCGTAAAGCGCAAGTGAGCCTGAAGGCCAGGGAATGAGCATGCTCCAAAAAGTGCGCAGGGAATGGGTTTGGTAAATCCTTGGCTCAAGGAGCGGAAGCACAGCAGGCAGATTGAGCAGCGTGTGAATCCAGTCGCGAAGCGAGCCGACGCCATAGTAGAAATAGGCGGCGCCTAATTGAACGACAGCTGTTACGAGCGCGCCAGCGATGACTTTCCACTGAAGTGAGAAAAGAAAGACAACGCCGGCGGCGATCCCCAACTGGGGCTTGAAAATGAGACATCCAAGCGCGAGGCCGGCTGCGAATTCGCGTTTCGCTCGCAGGGTCAAGAATGCAAGGGTGAAACAGGCGAGGGCCAATGCGGATGTCTGTCCCCAGGCGATGAGATGCCAGAATGCTGGGAAGGCGAGCGCGAGAATTAGCACGGTGAGTTTGTAGTTGCGCAGGTTGGGGCAGACGCGCCATATGGCATAGCAGCACAATCCGTAAACGAGCACGCAAATAGCAAGCCATAGAACGAGGGCCAAGGGATAAGAAAACCGAGCCAGTGGCGCGAAGAACATCGAAACTTGCGGCGGATAAAGCGGCAAGTAGTGGATGCCTGCGGCGGTCGGAACGCGCTGGGCCGCCAGCGCCGATTGGATATTCATGCTGTATAGCTGCGCTCCGCGGTGACCGAGAGCGAGCGATCCCAGAATGTAGAAATGAAGATAGTCAGTACCTTTTAGATTGCCCCCGCGATCGAGCAGGCCGGGCGTAACGATGTTCCACAGGTAGACCGACCACAGGCACAGCGCGAGGATGACCCCGTGTGCGCGAATGCGGCGGGTAGTGAGCCACGAGGCAGCGGTAGCTGGAATCATGAACCCGCCCATGATAGCCAATTGAGAGTCAAGAGGGGCGCAAATCGGTGGTTTCCAGTTGCGATAAGGCTGCATCGCGTCCGGTCATCAGCAAGAGCGGAAGGAGAAGTGGAAAAAACAAAATCAGAAGTGAAGGCAACAAAGGAAGCCGATTTGGAGAATCTAACCGCGGCGGAAAAAGCAGCAAGACCGAAGAAATAATCCATGGCCAGCTTACGTTGACAATAAAGGCAAGTCGGGGGAGCTGTGGCAAGGCCTTCCAGTCTTGTAAGAGAAGCATTACAGGAAGAATCAGCATCACTTGGTTGAATGGCGTCAGCAGCGGAAACGCGAGTAACGTGCCCATGAGAAATGCCGCGAAAGTGGTAGCGAACTTTCGCGAACCTGCAGGCTCTTTGCGCCTACGCCACCCAAAGACCAGCAGTCCGAGAACGATGAGGCCTCCCAGGATTTCTCCGAGCATGTCACCGAGAGCCACGCGCAGTAGGGATGTTGTCGGAAAATATCTGCGATAGGTCATGGCGCCCGCGAGAAAATAGCCGATCCATCCAGGAAGAATAAATTCCCCAGCGCCAATCAGGGCTAGCAGCATTGCCACGAAACTCGCCAGCAGTCGCCATCCCTTGTGCCAGTTTCCGATGACCCAGGCTAGGAAAAAGCACAGAGGAAAAAGAGCCATCTGGGGTTTGATGGTCGACCATGCCAGAAGAACGCCGGCAGTCGCGAGATAATTTTTGCGGACACACCATGCCCCTGCAAAGATGAGAAAACCTACTACCACGCTTAACTGCTGATGCAGCAGACCCTGGACAATCTGCGGGCTGCTGACAGTGAACAAGGTGATGGCCGCGATCGCTTCCCACGATAGTTGCCACCCCAAAAGATTCAAACAAATAGGCACACTCAAAGCAGCCAATAAACCCAGAAGCGTCGGAGCCCAGCGTCGCACCGTAGCAAAGTCGGCGTAGATCGTTGGCGCCATCAGAAATACGACATAGACGGGATAGACGAAACGCTGCTCGTCGATAATCTTGTGACCTGGCCCGCGATCGTCTGGCGTGACGATGCGCCCGTAGAATGCCATTTGAATCTCACCGCTCACCTCGGGTCCGTAGGGATTACGCCCGTGCAGCAAGAGTTCGCGTGTCCCTACCCAACGCGGATAGAGGTCGCCCATCTGGGACTTGACCCCATCGTGCAACTCGCCGATGTATCGGTCCCAAGGCACCAGAATCCTGGCTGCATAGAGCCATGTGATGGCCGCCGCGAGTACGCTCAATAGTAGCCAGATTCGGGGTTTCATCTATCGGGAAACCTCGGAAAGTGCCGGCCGGGGCGGTGACACGTCTGCATTCACATGCCAGACGCTGCGCTCTTTAAAGTACCTCAGCAATTCCTGATTCCCATCGTTCCCCATGTCGCGTGCCCACACGACCTTGGAACCATCGATGTAGGCGTCGTTCCAAACCCATTCGCGATCGAAGTTGTGATGTGGCTCGTAGCTTACGAGAACTAGTTGCTTGCCCGGAAGCCGCGCCAACTCGCGCTTGATTTCGAAGCGCGCCAAGTTACCGCGCGGCCATGCGGATTCGATCTGGACGTGGACGGCGACTGCCGATATGCGGAGAAGGATCATAGCGCAGGCCAGCACTGGAATTGCGCGAACCAAAGCTGGTCCAACGACAGCCGGTCCTGCGGCGACCGATCCAATGACGACTGGTCCAATGCGGCGGCCGACTGGGCGCCAGTGCCAGAGTTGACGCATGCATTGAGCCAGGAGGATGTACAGCGCGCCGACTGCAGGAGAGAAATAGTGCGGAAGGGTCCAGCTCTGGACGGCAAAGCCGGCGATCATGGCAATGCAAATAGCAACCGGCAATCGCATCTTTGGCTGCCGCACGACCCAAGGAAGAGCCAGCAGGGGAATGGTGAGCAATGGCTCCAGATAGAACCGCCACATGGATTTGGCTTTGTCCGCGGAGCGTTCCAAAAAGCCTGCGAGCGTGGAGTTCTTCTCGAAGTCCGCTCGCTCCGAGAGATAAAGTTCGCGCATCACCTCGTGGTGGTAGCTTGGTTCAGGTGGCTCGGCTTGCCAAAGGAAATAGGGCGCGGCGGCGTAGGTGGCCCGGTTTACCTGATAAGTCATGCGAAACGCATTGCCAGTCACGCGAAAATAGTAGTAGCCGGTGGCCAGCGCGCCGCAGGCGAAAATCAAAAACACAGGCATTACAAGGCGAGACAATGAAAGCTTGAATTGCGGCCGTCCCTTACCGGCGAGCCACAACAACATTGCCGCTGCCACTGGAAGGCTAAAGACGAGACCTTCGTAGGGGCGGCTATCGGCCAAAATCACTAGCCCTAGACCCATCAACAAAGAATCACGCAGTCGAAGATGCCGGCGCAGACGCGGCCAGGCTCCCAGCACCAACGCGCCGCCGAACGCCACAATCGATGCCGACCAGTAGCCGTTCATCCAATAGCTGAGGAGGCCCAAGCGCAATACTGCGAGCGCGGCTCCTAGCAAGGCCCATGGCGGGGGAAGCCAAGCCTGCAACATCCAGCACAGGGCTGAGCACATCAGAGCGGTTGCGAGAACCTGGCCGATCCAGGGGTGACCAAGTAGTTGTCCTGCGGCAAGGACTAAACCCTCTGCAGGCGGATACATCGACATGTAGGTGGGTGTTTGAATGATGTGGAAGCTCTCAAAATGAATCCACATGGGATGGCTGGGATTGGTCAGCCTGCCGTGAGCGAAAGTGTCAGCGGCGAGCAGGTAGCTGAACTCGTCATGGTAGCCAGGCTGGGGAACACCGAGGATGGGGAGGAGCGCGACTCGAATTGCGATCACACTGAGTCCCGCGGCTAACACACACAGGCGCTCGTGCCGTGCTAGCCGCGCACCTGCCTGTTCCAGACGAAGGATAGTACCAGGCCGTTCGGGGCTAGCGAAGTTTGCGGAAGACCGCGCAATCAAAGCGCATGCGGTCAACAGCATGAGGGCTTCGATCAGCTCCATTAAGGAGGGGGCGAGCCACAGGAATAGACTCTGCATCGTGACCGGGCCGCGTTCGCGACCGGAAAACTCTCTCAGACTGGTTGCTTATCGGCAGCCTTTTCGAACAAGCCGTCGACGATCCGGATCATTTCGTCGTCCACAACGCGGTTGCGTGAGATGGCTTCGGCCAGCTGGATGGAGACGATTTTGTTGGCTCGCAGAGCTGCCATGCATCCGAACTCGCCTCGGTGCACCATATCGATCGCGCCCAGGCCGTAACGCGTCGCG
This sequence comes from uncultured Acidobacteriaceae bacterium, assembly GCA_963771965.1. GTDB lineage: Bacteria > Acidobacteriota > Terriglobia > Terriglobales > Acidobacteriaceae > Sulfotelmatobacter. The sequence goes on along the minus strand of CAVYVM010000006.1, from coordinate 541,850 downwards.
AGTACACGATCGAAGGCGCTGGGAGATCCGCCGCGCTGAATGTGACCCAGAACCACGGCGCGCGTTTCGTAGCCGGTGCGCTTTTCGATTTCGCGAGCGAGGATATTTGCGATGCCTCCCAACTTGACGTGGCCAAATTCGTCCTTGCCCATGTCTTGTAGAACGGGTGATCCCTGGCCGGGCTCGGAAGAAAACTTTGCACCCTCGGCGACAACGACAATTGAAAAGTAGCGGCCGCGCTCATGGCGCTGGCGAATGGAATTCGCCACCTTGTCCACGTCGAAGGCACGCTCGGGAATCAGGATCACGTCCGCGCCGCCAGCGATGCCGCTATAAAGCGCGATCCAGCCCGCATCGCGCCCCATTACTTCCACCACCATCACGCGGTTATGGGCTTCGGCGGTGGTGTGAACGCGGTCGAGGGCCTCGCAAACGATGTTGCACGCGGTATCGAATCCAAAAGTGTAATCGGTACCGCCCAAATCGTTGTCGATGGTCTTGGGAACGCCGACAACCTTGACGCCGCGCTCGTGAAGTCTCTGGGCAACCGAGAGCGTATCGTCGCCCCCGATCGCAATCAGCACCTCGATTTTGTTTTTCTGCAGTGATGCCAAGCAGCGGTCGATGCCATCTGGCCGCTTGGATGGATTGGTCCGGGAAGTGCGCAGGATGGTGCCGCCGCGAGGCAGAATGCCGGCTACCGCTTCCAGATCGAGGGCCATAATTTTCTCATCGATGACGCCGCGCCAGCCTTCCATGAAGCCGACGAACTCGTCCTCATAGGTAAAAATGCCCTTGCGCACTACCGCGCGAATCACGGCGTTCAGCCCAGGACAGTCGCCTCCGCCGGTTAACATGCCAATCCTCATCGTTTGCTCCACTGAAGAAATTCAGACAAAATTTCCTGGGATGCACCCCAAGCGCGGGCTGGATTCATCGACAGCCGGAGCGTGGGATCAGCAGTCACCGGGAAGAATTAAGATTATCACCAAATCGCAATCAGATTCTCCGGATGGCGTACTATCCGTGCGCCATGAGTAAATCGACGGCTATATCGCCCGTTTGGCAGCCTTTGGCGCTACAATGTCATGCCTAGGGACGTTAGCGCAGACGGCTGTATGCTGATGCGTCAGAAATATCTTTGACGAAAAGACATAAAGAAAAACATACAAGGCTCTGTTTCACGGGATCGATGTACGGGACTTCTAGGGAGAGCGGTTCGTTCTAGCCACCGCTCGGAAGGAAGACGATTATGAGGAATCGATTGTTCATTCTGTTGTTGTCTGCCGTACTGGTGGCGCCCGCACTGCCACAGCAATCCAATATTGCTTCGAACGCGCCGGCCGGGTCCGCGAATCAGAGCGCTTCATCTACGCAACCCGCTTCTCGCGAGGATTTTTGGGATGGTGAAGAGCCCAGCTTCGGAGCACTCCTCCTCCATCCTTTCGCCACCAAGGAATATGTCCGCCGGCATGTTCAGCCAATTCGCGATCGGCTGAACGAACTCGAAGAGATGACAGAGGCGAACCGCAAAATGACGCGTGATGTTGATGCCCGCGCGCAGCAGGGAATTCAGCTTGCATCCGCCAAAGTGAATCTGGCTGATGAACATGCAACGGACGCTACCAGCAAGGCGCAGACGGCGCATCAAGCGGCGGACACCATCGCCACGCGCCTCACGACTGACGAGAGGCTGGTCGGTAACATCGATCAATATAGAGCTGGGGCGCAGACCGATATTCGCTTTCGGCCCGGACAGACCGTCTTGAGCAAAGAGGCGAAAGACGCGCTCGACGAGATGGCCGCCCCTCTGAAGAATCAGCGTGGCTACATAATCGAAGTGCAGGGATTCGCTGCCGGCCAGGGGCAAGCCGCCATCGCAAATTCGCGAAAGATTGCAGATGCGGTCGTGCGTTACCTGGTGTTGAACCACGAGATTCCGGCTTACCGTATCTACGTGCTTGGAATGGGCAATGCTTCCGCGAGCAAAGGCACGAGTGGTACGCATGTAGAGATTAACTTGCTGAAGAACGATCTCGACCAGATGGCGAAGCAATAAGCACGAGTTTTTCCTGAGTGGTTTGATGGACGGTGAGCGACGTTGGACAGGGCAGAGCCTCCAGCTCTTCAGCCCGATGGCTCCGGCTTCCAGTTGCTCTTGGACTTCCTGCGCGCGGCGGAGCGCAGCCTACACGTTGTCGCAAATATTCTCCCGGTCGATCAAAATTGCGAAACTAGGATTTCAGAATATTGCGCCCATGGCTGGCTTTGTGCACAATGCTGCTCTGGTACGAAACGCAATGCATAAGACTCTAGGGATTCTGACGTGGGCAACGATAGCTTTGCTTGGAACCGTAGCAGTGGCGGCGGTCGCGCTGCACCGCGGCGAACCGATCAACGCTCTTTGGCTCGTGACAGCGGCCAGTTGCTGCTACGCGCTCGCGTATCGCTTCTATAGCAAGTTTATCGCGGTGAAGATTCTGGCCCTCGACGGTCTGCGGGCCACTCCGGCCGAGCGCCTGGAGAACGGGCGCGACTTTCTCGTTACTAACAAATGGGTGGTGTTCGGCCATCACTTCGCGGCCATCGCCGGTCCGGGACCGCTGGTAGGTCCAGTGCTGGCGGCACAATTCGGTTATCTTCCCGGCACGCTGTGGGTACTCGCCGGTGGTGTATTTGCCGGGTGCGTGCAGGATTTCGTGATTCTGCTGTTCTCCGTCCGGCGCGACGGAAAATCTCTGACCGAGATGGCCAAAGACGAGATCGGGCCTGTCGGTGGTTTTGTGGCTTATCTGGCTGTGATCGCCATCCTCACGATTCTTCTCGGCGTAGTGGCATTGATCGTAGTGAATGCCTTGAAGTCGAGCCCATGGGCCACTTTCACGATTGCGATGACCATGCCGGTCGCGCTGCTGATGGGCGTTTACCTGCGGCGGATTCGTCCAGGAAGAGTGTTGGAGGTGTCGGCGCTGGGATTCATCCTCGTTCTGGCGGCGATTTGGGGAGGGCAGTACGTCTCGCAAAATCCGGCGTTGGCGCAGTTGTTCACGTTTAGTGCTCCGACGCTGGCAATTCTAATCATGTTTTATGGCTTTGCCGCCTCGGCGTTGCCGGTGTGGTTGTTGCTGGCGCCCCGCGATTATCTCAGCACATTCGTAAAACTAGGAACCATCGGGCTGCTGGCTGTAGGAATCGTGGCGCTGCACCCCACGCTGCACATGCCGGCGCTGACTCGATTTGTCGACGGCACCGGTCCCGTGTTCGCGGGAAAAATATTTCCTTTCGCCTTCATTACTATTGCCTGCGGAGCGATCAGCGGATTTCACGCGCTTATTTCTAGCGGGACGACTCCGAAAATGATTGCACGCGAAACCGAAACCCGCATGGTGGGCTATGGCGCGATGATGGCGGAGTCCGCGGTTGCGATTATGGCGATCATCGCGGCGTGCGTGATGGAGCCGGGAGTCTACTTTGCAATCAACAGTCCAGCAGGGATCGTGGGGCAGGCGCCCGCGACCGCAGCGGCAACGATTTCAGCGTGGGGGTTTCCTGTAACTGCGCCGCAGATGCAAGCACTGGCGCACGCCGTCGGGGAGCAGACGCTCTACAACCGGACCGGCGGCGCTCCCGCATTTGCCGTCGGAATGGCGCACATTTTTTCGCACAGCCTGGGCGGCGACACGTTGATGGCGCTGTGGTACCACTTCGCCATCATGTTCGAAGCGCTATTCATCCTGACGATTCTCGATGCCGGCACGCGCGTGGCCCGCTTTATGGTGCAGGATGCGCTGGGCCATGTGTACAAGCCGCTGGGGCGCACGAGTTGGTACCCGTCGATCCTGGTAACCAGCGCGCTGATCGTCGCCATGTGGGGATATTTCTTATGGCAGGGAGTGAAAGACCCGCTGGGCGGGATTAATTCCTTGTGGGCGCTGTTTGGCATTTCGAATCAACTGCTGGCGACGGTGGCACTATGCGTGGCTACAACGATCATCATCAAGTTGCACCGCGCGAGGTATGCGGCGGTGACTCTTACGCCGCTCGCGTGGCTGGTGGCGGTGACCTGCACCGCGTCCTGGCAAAAGATATTCGATGCAAGTCCGAGAGTAGGATTTCTGGCACAGGCGCGCGTGCTGGAGACGGCTCCGGCGACTGCTGCGACGACGCGGCTGATCTTCAACAATCGGCTGGATGCTGCGGTCACCGGAGTTCTCGTGGCAATGGTGACGCTGGTGCTGTTCGAGTCGGTGCGTCAGTGGCTGGGAATTCTGCTGGGAACGAAAGAGGTGCGGCTGAAGGAATCGCCATTTGTCAGGACGCGGCTGGCGATGGAGGAGCAGGGATGAATCGGGTACTAGAGGCGATCCGCAACTCGACGGCGAAGTTGTTTGGAACGATGTTTGCAGCCCTGCGCGAGATTTTTGATGAAGCTCCATATGCGCGGTTTCTGAGTCGGACCGGGATGGAGTCGTCGAGCAAGGCCTATGCGGCATTTCGTAGGGAATTTGAAGAGGCCAAAATACGACGGCCCAAGTGCTGCTAAGAATCACGATCTGGTGGCAGCGTGATCGCGAACGCGATCGAATTTTATATTTCTTAGATCGTGGCCCATGACGCGTCGAACATATTCGTGCGGTGCTCATCACTGTTGCCGGTCGAGATTCAAAAGTTAGGATCTGCGCCTCGTCCGCGATAAACTGCAATCACATGCGAGTTCTGGGCATCGATTGCGGCGGAGTGTATACCGGGTACGGTGTGGTGGAGATGCATTCCGGTGGGCAGTTGGTCTGCTTGACTTGCGGTGCAATCAAGCTCTCTCCGCGCGAAGCTTTGCCGCGCCGGCTTTCCCGCATCTACGACGAACTTGGGCTGCTCATAGGCCGGCATCGTCCGGATGAAGTGGCGATCGAAGGGATCTTCTACGCGCTGAACGTGAAATCAGCGTTGAAGCTGGGGCAGGTCAGGGGAGTTGCAATGCTGGCTGCGGCAACCGCAGGCTTAGAAGTGGCAGAGTATTCGCCGCTCACCATCAAAGCTTCAGTCGTGGGATACGGCCGGGCGGAGAAGCAGCAAGTGCAGCACATGGTGACGCGGCTCCTAAGTTTGGCTGAACCTCCCACGCCGATGGATGCGTCGGACGCCCTAGCCATCGCTATCTGCCATCTGCACACGGCGGGCACGCTGGAACGGCAAAAGGTTACGGCACTGTGAACATGCGACCTGCCAGCGTGCGCGGAGTCATCGCAGTAGCTCTGACCGTAGCTGGGTCTTGCGAGCTGCTCATGGCTCAGGCGGCTATTGGCAGCAACGCGCCTTCGAAGGCCGTAATTACTTTCACACTCGACTTCCCTGGGTCAACCCCGCCGCACTATTCAATTACCGTTGCCGCCGACGGAGGTTCCACATATGAAGCCAACGTAAAAATTGAAGACGACGCCGATGAGCAGAATTACAAAACAGAATTCGAGATGTCTGCGACAAATCGCGAGCGCATCTTTAATTGGGCAAAGCAGGCACAATATTTTGCGGGCAAAATTGACTCAGGCAAACGCAACCTGGCATTTACCGGCGCGAAAGTCTTGAGCTATCAGGATGGTCAGCGTTCTTTCCAGGCGCGATACAACTATTCGAGTCTGGAAGCAATCCAGCAATTAACCACTCTTTTCCAAAATGTGGCTGGAACGCTCGACTATGGACGCCGACTCGCCTACTACCATCGGTATCAGAAACTCGCCTTGGATGAAGAATTGAAACGCATGGTAGGCGAGGCGAGGAACAACCAGTTGAGCGAAATCCAGGGCGTGGCGCCGGTTCTGCAGGAGATTGTCGAGGACATTTCGGTGATGAACCTGGTGAGGGCCCGCGCGAAGGAATTACTTGAAATGAAGAAATAGCTGTGAGTTTCTTCAGTGGTCCACCCGGGATTTTGACCTTCATCTCAGCGGACGATAATGCCGGCATAACCCACGACCATATCGCGGTCCCCCGAAATATCGCCTGAGGTCGCGTACTTCACCAATTCCGCGGAAGTCGCGCCAAGCTTCCGCGCTGCAGTAAGCATAGCTACCGCGGGTCCGAAGCCGCACATGCTGATGTGTTCCTGCATCACCACATCGTATAGAGCGCGTGCGTCGAGGGCGAGGATTGCAGCAATCGCGCGCTCATCTTTCACTCGTGTGATTGCGTCCGACTCGTAATGATTCATGTCGCTGGAGGCGACGAGAAGAACCGGTTCGCCGTGTGCCGCGACCGCGTCGGCAATCGCGTTCCCGAGTTCATCGAGCACTCCAAAATCACGAGTACCAAGCGCAATTGGAACAAACTTGACATGGCGCTGGCGCATTTGCAGAAAAGGCAGCTCAACTTCGATAGCGTGTTCGCTGCGGTGGGCGGAAGAATCCTCCTGCAGAAGGGGACAACGCTGCATAAGCGCGGCGGCGAACGCGCCGCCAATCGGAACGCGGCCCAGGGGCGTTTCCCAGGCGCCCTCGCTCATGATCGCTAGCGCTCGTCCCATGCCAGTATGGTTGGGACATATCACGACACACAGCTCGGGAACTTCGAGTTCGCGAAATACCGCGCCCGCGACATGTCCCGAATAAACATATCCCGCGTGAGGAACGATGCAGCCCACGGCGCGCGCCGGTTTCTGTGCGGTCTCCTTCTGGGAAAGGTACGACCGAACTTCCGCACGTAGCGCCGTCGATTCGCCTGGATAGAAACGTCCCGCAACTGCGGGATGGCGAATGGGCGTCGAGGTCATAAATGAAACTTCTGCGAGATCGCAAACAGCTTAGGAAAATATTGCGAATCTATTTGGCAGTATTCCGCTACTGCTATGCTACGAGCCGTCGCGATTCTGACGCAAGGCATAAAACAACGCTGCATTCTCCTCGAGAGTTAAAGTTTCAGCGCGAGCGGCCGGCTTCACTTTTGCTGAGGCTAACGCCGCGCGCAGTTGACCCTCCGGATAATTCGCCTTGAGATTGTTCCACAATGTTTTGCGCTTCTGTCCGAAGGAAAGCTTCAGGAAGTCGATGAAGCCGTCGCCGGCAACCCCGAGTTCCTCCTGCCGCGGCGCGATGATGAGCCGCAACACGGTGGAATGCACTTTCGGTGGCGGAGCGAACGCTGTCGGCGGCAAACTAAAAAGCTTCTCAACCCGTGCATAGAGTTGCGCCGTGGCCGAGAGCAGACCGTAATCGCGGCTGCCGGGTTTGGCGGCGATGCGATCCGCGACCTCCCGCTGCACCAGAATGACGATGGTCTCGAAGTATTTTGAATATTCGAACAGCCGCAGCAATATGTCAGACGTAATGTAGTAAGGAAGATTGCCGATAACTTTTACCGGCTCGGGACGTAATTCGATGCCGGGGCGGCGCAGGCCAGGTTTGGGTCCGAAGAGCGAATCGAAATCGATGGAGAGAATGTCGGCTTCGATGACCTCGACATTCGGAAACATGCCAAAACGCAAGCGAAGTTGCGCGGCGAGGACGCGATCCAATTCCACGGCGATGAGCCGGCGAACCCGTTTCGCAAGAAGGGAAGAAAGAACGCCGCGCCCGGGGCCGATTTCAAGCACGGTATTCTGCGATACGTCGCCAAGAGTATCGACGATTTGCAAGGCAAAACTGTCGTTTACAAGGAAGTGTTGTCCCAGCTTGGGTTTGAGTTGCGGACGGCGTGTGGAAACGACCTTCGGCACGTTGACCCTCTTTTCCTCGGACCTATAGACTTTACACATTGACCCGCTTGCCTTGCGCGGGAGACTGAAAGCCCACAAAACGTATTCCATCATAACGTGTGCCCGCGAAAAGCAGGTCATTCCTGGGAGGATTCATGCATATCGCATTCGTGGCATCGGAAGGCGTCCCGTTTTCGAAAACCGGAGGGTTGGCCGATGTAGTCGGGGCTTTGCCGCGCGCTCTGGCCTCTCTGGGGCATCAGGTGAGTGTGTATCTGCCGCGTTACCGGCAGACCAAATTGGCCGATCCGGTAACGGTGGTGGGTAGCATTACGATTCCGTTCGACGATAAATATCGGTTCGCCTCAGTCGTAAAGGGCGGAAGCCAACCGGGCGCGAGCTTTTACTTTGTTGAATATCCCCAGTATTTTGATCGCGACGGGCTTTATGGCACGCCCGCGGGCGACTATCCAGATAACGCCGAACGCTTCGCCCTATTCTGTCGAGCCGTGTTGGAAGCCTCAAAAATTATCGGCGTCCCTCACATTTTCCATTGTCACGACTGGCAATCGGCTCTGGTGCCGGTGCTGTTGCGCACGGTGTATGCGGAGGATCCGGCCTTCCGCGATGTGGGCACGGTTTTCACCATCCACAATATGGGCTACCAGGGCCTGTTTCCTGCGGAAGTTCTGCCGCTGCTCATGCTGCCTTGGGATCTGTTCACCATGTCGAAAATGGAATTCTTCGGGCAGGTTAATTTCCTCAAAGGGGCGCTCACGTATTCCGACTTCGTGACGACGGTGAGCCGCAAATACAGTCAGGAAATTCAAACTGCCGAATGCGGGTTCGGACTGGAAGGCGTGCTGCGCGACCGCGCCGCCACCGTCACAGGAATTTTGAATGGCGTGGATTACGACGAGTGGAGTCCGCAAGTTGATAAGTTCACCGTGGCCAGGTTCTCGCCGCACGATCTCTCGGGCAAAGCCAAGTGCAAGCAGGATCTACTGGCGGCGTTCGGGGTGAAAAATGCCGATCCCAAGGTTCCGTTGATTGGTATCGTGTCCCGCTTCGCAGCGCAAAAGGGATTCGACCTGATCGCACAGATCATGGATCGCCTGGCGCGCGAAGAGTTGATCATGGTCGTTCTCGGCTCTGGCGACAAAGTGTACGAAGAAATGTTTGCCCGCCTCAACAAACAGTTCCCCAACAAAATCGCGGTGAAAGTCGCCTACGACAACGCCGTCGCGCACAAAATCGAGGCTGGCGCCGACATGTTCTTGATGCCATCGAGGTACGAACCATGCGGCCTGAACCAGATCTACAGCCTGAAGTACGGCACTGTGCCTATCGTCCGTGCCACCGGCGGCCTCGATGACACGATCGAACCATGGGACGCGACCTCTGGAAAAGGCACAGGATTCAGATTCACGGATTACACTGGCGAGGCGCTGCTGCTGACCATCAAACACGCGCTGCAGGCCTTCCGCGACCAGACTTCATGGCAAGTCATGATGCGCAACGGCATGAGCAAGGATTTTTCTTGGAACGCCTCGGCTCGGGAGTATGGCAAGGTTTATGAACGGGTGAAGCAGATGCGGGACGGGATGCCGGTGCAGGATAAGGGCGCTTGGCTCGCGGCAAAGAGGTAACTGGCGGCAACACCCCATAGCGGGAAACCGTCAACCTTTTATTCGAGAGGTTCTCCGGTGTATTAAGGGTGCGTGCACCGCGCGCCGGGAGCTTCGCTATCGATGCCTGCTCTTTAAGTCGGCCGAGCTGCAGGCTCTTTCTGGTTGTTTATTCTGGCTGCGTGCAGTGGTAGTGGTTCGCCGCCGCTTCTATTTTCGTAGGCGGCAAGCGTCAGGCATTCCTTCAGGTTTTTAGTCCTAATCTGTAATCGCGAGTAATCAGAAGACTTTACATGTGGAGCAGTGGCGAGGTCCGCCGAATGAGGAGAAAACGCCACAGATTGCAGAGCGGTTTTTCGTTATCTAGGTTGGCTGCTAGCAGCGTTCTCAACCACCTTTATCGTCGCAACCGCACGTGCCACTGCATAGGTTTCCATCCTGGAAATTGCGGGTCCAGGCTCAGTGGCCTTCGGCTTGAAGCAGGGTGCCCATTCGACGACCACGGTGTATGTGCCCGGATGATTCGGCAGCCAGCCCTCGGCACCTAAACTCTTTTCGATCGCGACTACTTTTCGCACTGGAAAAGGGCGAGGTCCGAAACCATGGCCGGTGCAGATGGACCAGTGAGGATACCGTTCATTGACGGGCAAAGTTCTTGCAGTAGCATCCTGAACCTGAAGGCCGATGACCTCGCAAGGATCCCAAACCGGATCTACGACATATAGCGGAAGCCCCGCATCGAAGTCCTCGATGGCAATGTGTAAAGGCACGTCCTCCCCAACCTGGTAGGTTTGCTTGTCCAGCGTTATGTCCGCGGCGATTCCTGCCACTTTCGGACCCCAAGTTCGAGGAGCGGTGATCGAATCAATAATCTTGAGTTTCAAAACATTGGAAGAGTTAAACCGAATCGTCGGTGCGTCGAGAGAGCTGGCTAGCTGAAAAATCTGCATTTCATGCTCTCCCACCCCTTCCCATCTGCTCGTGGCGCCAGAATCGAGATCAAAACCGGATTGCCAATCGCCGATGGCGTGACCAAGCGCGTGGAACTCACATCCTACGAAGGAGAGAGGCGTAACCTCGTCAATACGAGTTGCACCATCGGGGGAGCGTTCCCGAAGGTATAAAGTTGGGCACCTTTTATCATTGACGGAACCTGTAGAGTCGGAGTGAGCGAGAGAAACGTGGAGAGAGAAGCGCTCCGTGGGGTAGTATTCGGCCTTAACTCCTCCTAGCCGAAAAAGCTTCTCCGGGTTTTTTTCCGATTGCATATCAGCCGATACCTTGGGATCAACGAGGCTAAACCGGCTCACCTCGACGTCGGAGCAAACAGGCTCGAAAAGCGACGGAGTGACTAGCAATATGGGATTGGCAAGCCACTCAAGGTGAACGCATGGTTCAGAGTCGTGACGAACCGTCTTCCACCGAAACGTCTGCCTCGCAATTGTCTCCGGGGGGACGCGAAGCGGCGGGATTATTGGGTAGAAGCCATTTGGCAGGCGATTCTCGCAGTCGTAACAGATGTCGACCTGCTTATGGCCCTCAACCGCGACTGGCACAAGGCTTGGGCCGTACATCGCCCCATCAAATACACACGTGACCATGGAAATATTGAGCTTGTCAAAGACAAGCGTGAAGTAATCGCCTGGACCATTGACAAACCGAATCGTAGTATCGAAATCGGCCAGGGTGCAATTCGAAGACCCACTGGTATTTAGACCTGCTTGCGCCGAAGCCTGCGGGATCGAAAGCGAAGTCCAGATTGCAGCGAAAGCAACGAGAATTGCAAAGCGAAGCTGCAGGCTGCGCATACGAAGCACCTCCGAGCGCGGTTGTTGCTAATCCTAAACGAGATTATGACCAGACTGCTAGAATTTCCTGCATGGACGCGGCCTCGAACATCCCGGCTTTCGCCCGCACCATCTTCCACGTCGATATGGACGCAGTCTTCGTCTCGGTGGAGGAGTTGTTCGATCCTTCGCTCAAAGGCAAAGCTGTGGTTGTCGGCGGGCAGCGCAACGAGCGTGGAGTGGTTTCGGCGGCGTCGTACGCGGCGCGGCGACAATCGTCATGACGTTCTGAGCAGGAGCGAAACATACCGGCGAGCAAGGAATCGGCCTGAACAGCATCGAAAATATAGGCTCGAAACTGATAATTTTCTAAGGCACGGCCCTCGCCAACTGCGGGACAGATATCGCTATGGCGGGAAATATTAACGGATTATTCACAGTTCTCGCCTTGAACGCCGCCAGTTTCATTTGCTATAAGGGCCAGTTCACTCCGAAAGGATGGTTCCCGTGTCCTCTTACCGCCGCCCCTGGGTCATTACGTCTTCTCCGATAAAACCACTCATCATAACCCTTGCGGTCTGCGGGCTAATTCAACTCTGTATTGCTCAACAGACCTTGGGTTCGTTGAACGGTTCTGTGACCGACACAAGCGGCGCCGTGGTTCAAGCCGTCACAGTGAAGGCTCACGCGCTGGCCACCAACCTTGAAGTGACGGCCACCACCAGGGCAAACGGCTCCTTCAGCATCGCTGATTTGCCGATTGGCGCCTACAACCTCACCTTCAGCAAAGATGGATTCCAGACAGAGTCCTATCCCCAAATCATCGTCCAGGGCAGTCGCACCGCAACGGTCGATGCGAAGTTGAAACCGGGGTCGGTCTCCTCGACCGTAACCGTTACAGCTACTCCGCTGCTGAACGAGACCGATACGACTACCGGTTATGTGCTGGACCGCTTAGTGATCGACAACACTCCTCTGGGAACAGGGAGTTTCACACAACTCGCCATCCTGAGCCCGGGCGTAAATGCCGACCTGCTGAACACGGCCGGGACCAATGCGGGCTTCGGCAACCAGAGCATCTGGGCCAACGGCCAGCGCGATTCGAGCAACAGCTTTTCGTTCAACGGCGTCAATGCCAACAACATCTTCAACGGGAAGTCTTCCAGCCAGCTTACCTCGGGGCGGGTTGCGGTCAACGTCGGAGAAGGCAGCAACGCTCAAACCGGTGAGATTCAGACCAGCACGTCCGTGTACGGCGCAATCGGTCAGGCTTTGCCGACTCCTCCTCCGGAAACCATCCAGGAACTCCACGTGAACTCGGCGATGTACGACGCATCGCAGGGTGCCAACAGTGGCGCGCACATTGAGGTGATGACCAGGTCCGGCGCCAACCAAATTCACGGAGGTGGCTGGGAGTACTATCAAACCGGAGGATGGAACGCAAATCCGTGGTTTAACAACGAGGCGGGGTTCCCGACGCCGGCGCTGCACCGCAATGTTTTTGGAGGGATGATCGGTGGACCCATCAAGCGGGACAAGCTTTTCTTTTTCGCCTCCTATCAGGGGCAGCGCGTAAAGGATCAACTGTTGGGGAATTCGCTGATCGCAGTCCCCGCTCCGTTCCAGAGCGGCTCCACACTGAGCGGCCCCGGACTGACGAGCGATCGTTCTGCGGCCGGGCTGGCAAACTTGGTTAATCAATCTTTTGGCGGGTGTTCGGCAGGCCCGTGTTCGGCGGCCAACATGGATCCCGTTGCCCTAAAGATCATGCAGCAGACCGCGCCCGGTGGCGGCTTCTTAGTTCCCAATGCCGCTTCAGATCCCAATCAACTCGGCACCCTCCAAAGCCTCTTTGCCGACGCCACGATTCAAGGGCCTCCGGCCGACTTCAGAGCAGACCAGGTGATCACGAATCTGGACTACAACTTCGGCGCCAAAGACCGTCTGGCGGGGAAGTACTATTATCAGAGAGACCCCAACACCAACACATTCTCCAATAGCGCCACGCTCGGCTTCCCGACAACGATGCATGCGGGAAGTCAAGTCGTATCCCTTGACAACACGACCGTTCTTAGTCCAAACCTGAGTTGGGAACAGCGCCTCGGATTTATCCGTGAAGTGGCCTACGCCGGCACCAGTCAGTTCCTTACGCCCTCGAGCGTTGGGATTAACCTCGCCGGGGATAATCAGTTCCCGGAAGTTAATATTGCGAACATTGATGGCGCGGGCGACTCGCTTACGATCGGTCCTTCAAATTTCGCGAATGCCGGAATATTCCAGAACAACTTTGGTGGAAGCAGCAATCTTGGTTGGGTGCATGGCCGCCACACAATTCAGACTGGGTTCAATTTCGATTACACTCAGCTCAACGTTACGAACAAAGATTCCGAGACGGCGCGACTCAACTTTGCCAGCTTCGCGGGATTCATGCAGGGACAGCTCTGCAGCTTTATTAACTCCTGCGGATTTTCCAACGGGCCGGCAGAGATGTTCTCCGGGATCTCGAACCGGCATTTCGATTCGCGACAAGCCGGAGTTTATGTGCAGGATGATTTTCGACTGAAGCGGAATCTGAGCGTCGATCTCGGCTTACGCTGGGATTGGGACGGGCCCCTAGTCGAGAAGGACGGGCTGCTCGCCAACTTTTATCCTAAGGATTATCAGTACAACGTGGCTTCCGACTCGTTTGGAAATGGCGGCGATGCCATTGGTCTGGTGATCGCCGGAAACAACAAGGGGTTCGGCACGAAGGGCGTCAGCGATTCCACGCTCACAGGTAGGCAATGGGGGTTTGCTCCGCGGATCGGATTCGTATATAGCCCAAGCTTCGTGAAGAACGTTGTCGTGCGCGCAGGCTTCGGAATGTACTACGACCGTGGCGAGTATTTTGCGTATTTCTCGCAACCGGCTGGAGGCGGAATCAGCGGCCCCTTTGGTGTGACGATGTCCGAGCCATTTGTGGTGCCGAATTTTGCAAATGGGAATACGGCCACGTTTGCCGTTCCTTTTGGTACCGCCCCGCTGGCGCCGCCGCCCAACAACTTCTCTCAGGTGGTGTCCCTAATCCCGAACGCGAGTCAGATCGTTCAGAACACGACGCCTTTCTGCCTGGCGCAGACACCACAACAGTTCGGTTGCAGCGGTTTGTTTTTTGCAGGATATAACCCGGCGAACAAACTGCCTTACTCCGAGAACCGGACGCTCGATTTGCAGTGGCAGCCCTCGAATACGTGGGTTGCCACTCTTGGCTATGTTGGCAACCACGGGGTGCATGAGGTGATTCCACTGCCTTTCAATCAGGCACAAATTGCCACTCCGAATCACGTTCTTCTTGCCGGAGGTCCGTTCCCGCAGCAATATTCGTACGGGTGGCAAACTCCGGGCCTCGCCGTCGAGGATCCTTCGATCGGAGGAATTCAGACACTGGTTGCCGGTTTCTCCTAGGGAATGCGTCGCTGCGAGCTCCCTTCATCGGATACGACCCCAATTCCACTTCCTACCAGGCCCGTGGAATTTCGAATTATGACGCTTTACAAGTTGGCCTGAACAAGCGGATGAGCCATGGCCTGCTGGTCACCGCTTCCTACACGTATTCTCATACTCTCGACGAGCAGAGCGGTTTGGGTTTGTTCTTTACCGGCAATGATCCGAATAATCTGAAGTCGGCCTATGGAAACTCCGATTTCGATCGGACCCATGTCTTCTCCATCAGCTATCTGTATCAATTTCCGAAGCTAGGGGCGGCTAAAGGAGCGTTGAATTACGCTGTCAATGGATGGGGAATCAACGGCGTGACCACGCTGCAAAGTGGCCAGCCGTACAGCGTGAACGACTTCAGCGGCGGCGCGGCCAGCATTTACTGGGGCGGTGGCAATGACTTCGTTACCAATCCGATTGTTCCGGTCGGCGGCGCCGGCTCGACCAGCAACAATCCAATCCTGCAAGGAACCACGGGGATCGACGCTCACAAACCAGTTCTAAATGTGAACGCGTTTGGCCCGCCTCCGCTGCTCAAACCGGGTGACCCCACCTACGGTGTCCCGCCATGTGATCCCACAACCGGGGCTTGCGACTACTTTGAAACACCCTACGCCTCGGGCGGCCGGAACATTTTCCGCGGGCCCTTTCAGAACCGATTTGATTTCGGAGTTTTCAAGGATTTCAAATTTAACGAACGTTTCTCACTTAAGTACGACGCCCAGTTCTTTAATATATTCAATCACCCCAGCTTCGATGTACCCAGCAATAGCGTGGAATATGTGACTCATTTTCGTAACCCACCGATCTATGGTCCCCAGAATTCTGCGACAGGCGAACCAGCACCGTGCGTTCCCCTGCCTGTTGGCCCGAACACTCCGGCGGGTTCCGGCGCCTTCCAATGTCCGCCGGGCCTGCAGTTGGGTCAAATTCAGCACACCATTGGCAGCCCGCGGTTCATTCAGATGGCGCTCCATCTAACGTTCTAATCATGCTGGCGCGCTCCAGTCAAAACTGGGTGGCAAGCCTGTTGCTGGTCGCCCTCTTTATCTTCCAGACGCCGGCCGCTTTGGCCTGGGGCAACGAAGGGCACATCTACGTAAATCGGGTTGCGGCGCAGAAGATTCCGGCCAGCATGCCGCGGTTTTTGCGTCGAGCCGTCGTTGAAATCGCATATCTTGGGCCTGAACCTGATCGCTGGCGCAATCCTGCGGAATTCGCGCTTAAGAACGCACAGGAACCAGACCATTTTATCGATCTCGAGCGAATTGACTGGCTCGATCCCCTGCCTCGCGGGCGCTACGAGTTTTATCGGAAACTTTACGAAAAGCGCGCCGCTACCGCCGACCACCCAGACGATTACCTCCCCGAACATGTTGGACTGCAGCCTTATATTGTGATGGAGATCTATGGACGACTGAAGGCAGGTTTCCGCGAGTATCGAAAACTCAAGGCCGCGCATGAGCCTACGGCTTCGGTTGAGCGCGCGATTGTTTTTTATGCTGGCTGGCTGGGCCACTACGTGGCGGATGGAGCTCAACCGCTCCATACGACCATCCAGTACAACGGCTGGGTAGGGCCAAATCCGCAGGGTTACACGACTCAGCACGATATCCATGCCCAGTTTGAGACTGCCTACCTGGAGAAGAACATAGCCGCGAAGGATTTTGCTGCATTGGTGCATGCCCCTGCGCGATTGGAAGATCCCTTCGGCGGATACGTGGCTTACCTCAGGCAATCAAACGGATTTGTAGAAGAAGTATACCGGCTTGAAAAAGCGGGCGGATTTCGCGAAAAAGGGTCAGCGGAGGCATCCGATTTCACTAATCACCGGTTGGCGGCGGGATCTCAAATGCTGCTGAATCTCTGGTACACAGCTTGGCTGGAAAGCGCATCCGATGTGATCTCTTCCCACCCTGGTGCGTCCCTGCCGAACAACAAGTGAATCATCGTCCCCTCTCGCATTCCACAAACTCAGATTACCCTGATTTAGATCGGCAAATTGTCCGAACTCGCTCATCCCCCAAGACCAGTCTTCTGCTGACGCCATTACGACATCGTGATTCGGATTACCATGGCCTCGACTGACCGAATTAAATTCGAAGTAATCGCCGGAACCAGGCCACTACACCTATTGGAAACTCATTGGCAGCCCTCCTCCGTGGCGGCACGCGGTGCTTTCCAACCGGCTGGTACAATCCGTTCATGGCCGTCACATCCCAGTTGCCGGCTTTCGCCCGCACCATCTTCCACGTCGATATGGACGCGTTCTTCGTCTCGGTGGAGGAGTTGTTCGATCCCTCGCTCAAAGGCAAAGCTGTGGTTGTCGGCGGAAAACGCAACGAGCGCGGAGTGGTTTCGGCGGCGTCTTATGCGGCGCGGAAGTTCGGCGTGCATTCCGCGATGCCGTTGCGAACCGCGGCAAAGCTTTGTCCACAGGCCATTTTTGTCGATGGTCACCCGGATCGCTACCGCGAGTGCTCGGAAAAAGTCTATAAAGTTCTGACTGGATTCTCGCCGCAGGTGGAGATGGCTTCCATTGACGAAGCCTACCTCGACATGACTGGGACGGCGCGATTGCTGGGGCCGCCGCTGAAGGCGGCGCACAAACTGCATCAGCGCATGAAGGAAGAAACAAATCTGAATTGCTCGATCGGTATCGGGTCGTCGCGTCTGATTGCGAAAGTTTCATCGGCGCAGGCGAAACCCAATGGCGTTCTGTTTATTGTTCCAGGTGAAGAAGCAAAATTTCTGGCGCCTCTCGATGTGCGTGAGATTCCCGGCGTCGGCAAGGTGATGGAGAGCAATCTGCACGCGCTTGGCATCAAGAAAGTAGGAGACTTGGCGCGACTCGAAGACTCCGAACTTGAGCAGAGATTCGGCAAGTGGGGACTGGCGCTCGCGGGCAAAGCGCGTGGAGAAGACGCGGGCGGATGGTTCGACACCGAAGTGGGCGCCGACGTTGCGGCAAAATCCATCAGCCACGAACATACTTATAACGAAGACACGGCGGACGTGAGTCAGCTTGAAGCCACACTAATGCGGCTTAGCGAGATGGTAGGACGGCGCTTGCGGGAGGCAAATTTCTACGCAGGGACGATCCAACTTAAGCTGCGCTACAAAGATTTCACCACCATCACACGCGCGCATACCCTGGCAGCAGCAACACAGCTCGATGGCGAAATCTTTGAACAAATCCGCACGCTGTTCCGCAAGAACTGGAAGCCGGGAAGAGAAGTCCGGCTGCTGGGCGTGCAGGCGTCGTCTTTCGAGGATCGGACCGAGCAGATCAACCTGCTCGAAGGCGGCCGCCAGCAGCGCTGGAAAGATGCCCTGGCCGCAGCCGATCGACTGCGCGACAAGTACGGCGAATCGAGCGTGAAGCTCGCGGCCGGCATGCGAGGTACCTTCCGCGAACGGACTCATGAGAATCCAGCGGGATTGCCGGGGAAGGCTAAGAACAAGGAGTGAACGGACCCGACCGTTGGCCCAAACCTCTGTCACCTCTTTTTGAACGTGAGTACAGCCCCAACTATGGATACTAACGGCGGAAGAAGCGCTATGGCTACTGTGCCTAAGGTTTGAAAAGAACTCCTAAACGGCGCGGACCTCGACAGATAGTCGGATGCACTCTTGAGCCGATCCAACTGGGCCCACTTCTCGGCTGAAGTCTGAGCCTTTCCCGGAGCCAGTTCACCGTAGCGGCGTTGCATAAGTGAAAGCGCCGCCAACCGTGCTCGATCCACCGCGATTCGGAGGTCACGCTCGAAGCGCAGATAGACGAGGCTCCCGAACACAAACGAGAAGAATCCCGCGATGATAACCACGGCAGCGATAAATCTGAACATATCACCTGTTAGGCTGCCAGAAAGTCTGTATGCGAAAGGGTAGACGAATTTGTATGGGGCGGCCATCAAACTCATGACCAATATAAAAGCCCCAAACCAGAAAGCGAGGACGCGTTTAGCTATCGATGAACATGCAGAAACCGCCGGACTCGCCGCGGGATCGACGACGAAAAGATCGTCGCTGTGTTTTTTAAGGCTGTTGCTGAAGCACGTATAGAAGAGTCCAGTAAGTGTAGCTTGAGACGCCGTGAAATAGAGCCCAAAAAAACCTATTCCCCAAGTAAGCAAATGCAGCCCAGGAAATCGGCGCAGAAGGTAACAAGATAAGATCATGGCCAAGGTAGCCACACCTAGGCTCTTGAATAAAATTGTGTTCCTGTTGAATCCTCTCGTCATTTCCTCTCGAGCGCTGCGCGCAAAATCTTCGGACACGTTGGGAATAAGGAGGACCTCAACAAGCTCGGTAGTCGCGATCGACGTACTGCGTGCAAAAACAGTGACAATTCCGTAATAGACAGTCCCCCACCATGAAAGAATAATCAGTTCAGGAGAACTCGCCATCCACCTCCGCTGTGCCAACGGTATCAATGCATAGATGCACGCAACGACAATGCCGTAGAAAATCGGTCCGAAGCCAGCCTTTGGGTCGGAATTGTCACCCCAGAAGCCGGTTCCAAAGAAGGAGCCTACAGTTCCCCACACAGCATCCCGAAGCTGTTGGTGTTCCGATTGGGGCTGAGCATAGATTCCTTGGGTGCTCATTTTTTCCCTGAGCATAGTAACACGCAATTGGTTGTTCCAGGAAAGAGGAAGGCTGGGGAGTAGTGTCCTAGTTTCAAATTCAGAAAAATCAGAACCCCGATCTATCAGAGCACAGAATTCGAATTCAGCGAACGCATCGAAGGAGGGTTCGACGAGCGTCTAACACTTCACATGAGCGACGGGCGCAAGCTGGATTTCTGGGCGTTGGGCGAGTACACGGCTACCGGCCGCATGTACCTATGAATCTAGGGCTTCCCTAATCGTTTTTGCCCACTTTTGCAGGTTCTTCATTTCCACGATCATGGCCTGCCTAGCAGGATCGGAGTGCGGCGTCGCCTTGATCTCGATTTCTTTGCTCGTCGCGGATTGCTCAAACTCTTCCGCAAGTTTTACCAGTTTCTCGTGATCCATGATGAGGCAATTATCTCACCACTCGGCAACAAGGGATCACGACAAACTAGGACACTACCGGCTGGGGACGATGGTTAGATTCTGTCGGAGTTCAGCGCAGCATTCTGCTCGCACAGTGCGAGCGTGGTCCGAGAGCTTTTCAGTTCAGATCACAGACCGGCACCGCACTAAAAACGCAGGCCGGGTATCCCGGAAGTTGATTCCGGATCCCGGCCGACGTCTTATTGCAACTTGTAGCTGACTTCTTTAGTTGCCCGAGGGTGAGTTCGATGCGGTAGTTGGCGCTGCTGCTGGCGCAACCGCAGTGCCGTAGCGGCTCAACCGTGGGAAGAAGGGCGTAACTTCAAACGGCATTTTGTCGCGCACTGAAGTGATTGCGACGGGTGCCGTTTTCACCATTTCTGCCTTGTCATCCCATGGATTGATCTTGACGCGTCCGCCCAGCGGCAGGGCCGCAACCTGATCCAGCTTGGTGTTGTCGAGCGCCGGACCTTGCGTAGACAGCGCGTTCAGGCGTGTGATGCTGCCGTTCTCACCAAGCGAATTCCCAAGGTGAGTGGTTAACAGGGCGTTAAGTTGTGTGGAGCGGGCCTGCAGCGCTTTCAGGAACAAGCCGACGTTGTCGAGCTTCTGGGCGTACGGCGAATTCTTCAGCAAATCCACAGCCTTCTTATCGGCGGCGGTTTCTTCTTCCGGAATGTGTTTGAAGCCCAGGTTCGCGTAGGTTGAATCGTCGGAAAACAGCATGCGGTCGTTGAACGCATATTTGCTGCCCAGGTTGTGGCCGAGCACGATGTGTGCGAGTTCATGCGAGAGAACAGAAGCTAGGCTCGCCTCGTCGGGAAGCACGTCGATCAAACCCCGGCTGATGACGATGGTGTTGCCTACGCTGAAAGTTTCAAGCGGCGCCGTGAGCAGCACTCGCGTGCGCACCGGACGTGGCAGGTCGATGTTGTTGGTGACCTCAAGATTGTTGACGACCGTCATAAGAATTCGATCCACATCGCCTTCGGGAGCAAGCAAGCCCGCGCGCGTGAGTCGCTCAATCACGTTATCTTCAGCCTGCTGCTGCCATTCGCGCTCGGCCTGCAGCGGTGAGGCATCCTGCGTGGTGGCGCTTTCATCCTTCACCGCGTCCACTCGAATCTGAGTGAGTTCGTCGTCCTTGTCGCCCTTCTTCAGGTCGTAGCCCCAGATGCGCGTCTGCGCCTTGAAAGCCAGCTTGTTCTTCACGCCCGCGCTGAAGTCGCCTTCCTCGCTGTAGATGTAAGCCGGAACCCAGTAGCCGGGAATCAGGTTGAGGCGCCAGCTATCCATGTGGAAGAAGTAGGAATTCCGCGGGGCGGGAGCGTAGGTGCCGTTCAGCCGAACGATGTTGTAGTCCTGATCTTCGACCCAGACGCGGCCCAGGAAGCGTCCTCGGCCGGCGGTCTTCTTGGGCGTGACATCGAAGACCAGGCAGCGGATGTTGCCGAGAAATTCGCGGCGGATGTAATGGAACTCATAGTGTTCGCGATCGAAGTTGCTGCGGTCGGCATAAACCATCCACGAGAAGCCCATGGGCTGATACTGCACCTTGAACAGTTTGTGGAAGCCGCCCATCAGGCGCGTCTCCATACCCTTGTCCTGATCTTTCAAATAATCTTTGCGGTCGACCGTTTCGCCCATGTCCATGCGGCCAAGGAAGTAGTGGTCTTCGCTGGGGACCGGACCAAGTTGCGGGTCGGCGCTCAGATTTTGCAGATAGGTTTCCACTACCGGCGTTCGAGTCGCCAGCGCCTTCATCAGGCCATGCTCGCGGTCGATGAAGCGATCCACAACCTGATCCATGGTAGTGGGCTGAGGCAAAGCTGATGGAGTCGGCGCCGGGGCTGCGCTCGTGGCCGTAGTCGACGCAGGCTGCACGGGTTGCGCAGATTGCGCGGCCGCAGTCGCGCTCGGTTGCGCCACAGGTTGCGAATCCGACGATTGCTGAGCGGAGGCGCTCACCGAGACCAGCAGTGCGGCAGTGAACATCCATTTCCAAGTACGCATGACTCTGTTCTCCAATTTCTTTCGAACGATGTTCCGTAGAACCAAACTTCTTCAAATCAAAACTTGTGTACAGCGAACCCTAGTACGCCAACTGAAACAGCACATGCACAACTGCCGTCGAATCCGTTGGCTGCCCCATGCGCAGCGCGGGTTTGAAACGCATCTTGTTGGCGGCAGCAATGGCAGCTTCATCCAGACCATGACCGAGCCCGCGGACTACACGATTCACGTGCAACGTTCCGTTCGCGTTGAACCTAACTTCCAACAGAACTTCGCCTTCGAGCTTCAAGCTGCGAGCCTCGTCGGTATAAACCGGTTGCGGCTTAAAAGTGATCTCCACCGGAGTGGTTGCTGGACCGGCATCCGCCTGGGCCAGCTTCGGTCCGCCGTGAACCACTTGTTCCGCTCCAAATCCGCCGGTGGACACTCCAGCTCCGGAGCTTCGTCCATCGCCTTTGCCGCCGTTCGCGATGCCGTTGCCGAAGTCGGCGCTGGCTACGGTACCTTTAATGCCTTTCGCGCCGCCCGATCCGTTTCCTTGTCCCGGACCTACAGGCATGTCAAAACTTCCGGCCTGCGCGGCGTAGAGCTTGGCGTTTGGCTTGCCCTCACCCTTCAATCCGTTGGGGTCGCCGAAACCTCCGGTCTGCACCTTCTGCACGGCCGCATTCACAGTCGGAGCGACGGAGCTGCCGGAGAAATCTCCCGTATGCAAGAGCTGCGGACGTGCGCCGCCAGCCGTGAGCTTGATCTGCGGAGCGGCGAACTGATTCATCACAACTTTTGGCGCTTCCACTGGCTCAGGTGTGGGAACGCGATGAACTTCATGAGGCACAACTAATTTGGGAGTGTCGAAAACCGGTGCCGGCGGAAGAAGTTTGGTCTTTAACTTCACCGGCTTCGGCTTGATTGGAGCCGGTTCTGGCTTCAATGCTGGCAGCGGAATCAATTCTGTGACGCGATATTGCTTGAGTTGCAGCCTGTCGGGAAATATAACTCCAAGATTTATCAGGAGAAGAAGCGCCACCACCATCAAGGCGTAGCTGGCGGCCAGAGCACGCCTGTCAATCTTGCGTTCTGGCAGAATCCCGAGCTCAAAAGTGCGTTGAGGCATAGCCATGCATTGACTCCAAAGGGGACCCAGTCGAGGGAGTGGACCGGGATTGGAGTTTTCACATTAAGTGAGAAAGGACAGGGGGTAAACGTGCCCACGGCTCTTGACCGAAGGTAACCAATGGAGAGTGGTTACGGGACGCAGCCCGAAACGGGCCAGGGGCGTGGGTTAAAACTTGCTTTTGATTTTGCTCGTGTGTGGAACGGCTGTCATCCTGAGGAAGCGGAGTCGCACGCGAAGCGGGCTACTCCCAACGAAGGGACCTGTGCGACTCGCTGGCAGCGCACGGACCGATGCAATTCGCCTGCGCCTCGCGATCTCTAAAAACCACAGCGGGCTTTGAAAGGGCGCGGCTTCAAGCCGCGCCGCAAAAGCCACGAATCTCAACCGCGGCTTCAGCCGCCCCGCCGGGCACAGAAAAACCTGGTTTTGGGTGGAGCAGCACTTCCAGCCGCTGCGCTAAATGCTCTCTTTGCAGGGGATGGCTTTAGCCACTGAGGTGCTTGAATTCGGCAAGACCGGGAAGGGCACGAGTTCCACTCTTGCCGTAACTCGCGCTAAATGAACGCGGCTTCAGCCGCTAAGGTACTCCATCCGCTACGAGATCTCATGACGGTCAGCCCGTGTTAGAGTATCAGCCGGTGCGGATTCTATGGACCTTTCTATCAAGAAACTAACGATCGAGGGGTTTAAATCCATCCAAAAACTGGAGGATTTCGAACTTCGGCCTCTGAATATCCTGGTCGGCGCTAACGGAGCTGGCAAAACCAACTTCGTCGACTTTTTCCGCCTATTGCGGGACCTCATAGACCAGAAGCTCCAACAAGCCGTCATCATGGGAGGAGGTGCGGACGCATTCCTGTACTTGGGACCCAAGGTTACCCAGCAAATCGTTGGCAAGCTCTATTTCGGGGCTAACGGGTATGAGTTCGTGCTTACCCCAACGGTGGACAATCGCCTGGTTTTTGCGGACGAGACAACTGTGTTCTATGGTGATTGGGCCACTCCGAGGCGGTCACTGGGATCGGGGCAGACCGAAGCGAGACTAAAGGAACGGAAAGACGACAGCGGTCTTACGGCAAAGCGTGGAGTGCCGTACCACGTCTACGAAGCTATTTCGAGCTGGGTCGTTTATCACTTTCATGACACTAGTTCAACCGCAGGAATCCGCCGTCAAGGGCCGATAAACGACAACGAGATCCTGCGACCCAATGCGGAAAACCTAGCTGCATTCTTGTACCGAATCCGTCAGACACACCAGAGTAACTATGAGAGGATTCGCGATGTCGTGCGAATGGCTGCCCCGTTCTTCGATGATTTCAATTTGCGCCCTGTACCTACAAACCCCGAGCTGATTCAATTGGAGTGGTTACAACGCGACTCAAGGTATTTTTTTCGCCCAAGCCAGCTCTCGGACGGCACACTACGCTTCATTTGCCTTGCTACTGCGCTCCTTCAGCCATCATTACCGTCCACGGTATTGTTTGATGAGCCGGAACTGGGGCTGCATCCCTACGCCTTAAATCTCTTGGCGAATATGTTCCAACAGGCGCCCAAAACCGGTCTGTTCTCAACGCAGATCGTGGTCTCCACCCAATCGGCACCGTTGTTGAGCGAGTTTCGTCCTGAGGACGTCGTTATCGTTGAACGATCCCAAGGTCAGTCAGCATTTCGGCGCTTGGATGAGAGTCACCTCTCCGAATGGCTAGAAGAATATGCCCTAGGTGAACTCTGGCAGAAAAACGTTCTGGGAGGCCGACCGCAGAGTGAGGAATCTCCGCAATTCTCGGATATCGCTTCGAGGCCGAGCGGAGGCGACGATCATTCGTGACACGCGTTTACGTAGTCGTCGAAGGCCCGACGGAAGAGGCGTTTGTTGATGGCATCTTGTCTCCCATTCTCTGGCCTCGTCATATATACCTAACACCCATCATCGTTGGGGCTCCGGGCCACAAAGGAGGCAACACAAACTATGCTCGCGTGAAGAAGGATATCGTTACACAACTAAAGCAGGACCGCGACGCGTACTGCTCTACGATGCTGGACTTTTATGGACTGGGAAGGGGATTCCCTGGGACTCCTTTGCCCGCAGGTCTAGGAAATCTAGACAAGGTGACCCGCATCGAGCAGGCCGTGAAAGCCGACATCATCGCGGGAATACCCGATCTTCGAGCAGACCGGCGACTACTCCCTTACCTGCAACTGCACGAATACGAAGGGCTGTTGTTTAGTGATCCAACGGCTTTCGCTGCCGGAATTGGACAGCCGCACCTCTCTAGGACATTTGACGAAATTAGGAATCGATTTGTGACGCCAGAGGACATTAACGATGATCCCAACACGGCGCCATCAAAACAGGTGCTTGCTGCCTACCAGCGTTACCATAAACGGATAGATGGAAATTTGGCGGCTCGTGCCGTCGGAGTTGCCAGGATGCGACAAGAATGCCCACATTTCCGCCATTGGGTTGAACGGCTTGAGGCCCTAGCAGCGGATTAGCCACGTGCCAACGATGTCTTCCCCAACTGTATCCCTACCGAAATTAGCTTTCTACCGTGACCCTATCGTGATCGAACTAGGATGCCGATCTTGCCGACACATCTAAGCTCTGAGCTCTCCGCGACCGGAACCAGAAGAAAACCGGGACGCCGGCCAGAATTACCAGCAATCCATAGAAAGAATTCGGCCAGTCCGTGCGAAAGGTGTAGTAAAGAAGAATGGCCGCGACGGCGATGAAAATCGCGGGCACGAATGGATAGCCAAGCACTCGATAGGGACGAGCCGCTTCCGGATTGCGCCAGCGAAAGACGAAAACTGTGCTTCCAGCGATCATGTAAAAGAGCCACTCGGCGAAGATGGCGAGTGAAAAGAGCTGGCGAAAGTTTCCTCCCAACAGCAATAGCAAAATCGACAGGACTGCTTGCAACAGGATCGCGACCGATGGCGTATGAAACCGCGGATGCACTTCCGCCAGCGCCGAGAAGAAATATCCATCGCGGGCTACGGCGTAGGGAACGCGCGCGCCGCTCATGATGGTGCCATTCAGAGTAACCAGCATGGAGATCGCCATGCCAGCCGAAACAATGGCTGCGCCCATGTGTCCGATGATGAGCGCGACTGCATCGGAGGCAGGCCGCGGCGATGCCGCAATCGCATTTGCCGGGAGCACGTATTGCACACCGGCATTCACGAGTACATACAGAACGCCGACTGTCGCGACGCCGGCAATCAGCGCGATGGGAATGTTGCGCTCCGGTTTTTTCACTTCGCCGGCGACCATGTTGAGGTCATTCCATCCGTCGTAAGCCCAAAGCGCTGCCACCAGAGCCGCCATGAAGCCGGCGATACCGCTTTTGGCTCCGGTAAACGTGCTGGTGAAGTTGCTCCAGCCGCGTCCGGCGGCGGCTCCAGCGCCGCTGAAGCACACGATCACAATGCCGAGGATGATAGCCACTTTCAAAACCGTGAACACCAGCTGAAATTCGCCAGCCTTCTTGACGCCAAGATAGTTGAGAACTGAAATAAGAACCGCTGCGGCGATTGCGACCAACTGTCCCCAGGTGACGGCGAAAACATGAGACGAGATGTTCGCGGAGAATATATTTTCGGAGAAGAAAGAAAAGATAGAGAACGTTCCAAGAATGCGGACCAACCCGGTTGCAATGGTGGCCACCGACGCGGGTTTGGCGATGACGAACCAAGTCCAGGCATAGAGAAATCCGCCGAGTGGTCCGTAGGCGTCGCGTACATAAACATACTCGCCGCCTGCCTGGGGCTTCATCGCTCCCAGTTCGGCGTAAGTAAGCGCGCCAAAAAAAGACAGCAATCCGCCTACGAGCCACGCGAGATAGACAAGCTTGGCTGAGCCGACGGCCTGCATCATCTCGGCGGGAACCAGAAAGATTCCGCTGCCGATGATCGTGCCCACGACGACGGCAGACGCGTGACTTACGCCGAGATCGCGCGAAAGCTCAGGTCGCTCGGGGCGCATGATAGTTGTCTGGCTCGGTTCGGGCATGGTCGAGGTGAGCCAGTATACGTGAGCAATGTACTAGGATCTGCGATTATTCTTGCGCAAACAAGCTGATGACGTATCCCGCTCCAAACGTCACCATAGTCCCAATCATCACCCACCATGTCCACGGAACATGCGTCCATTGCCAGAGGTATATTTCGATGCCGAAGCCGAACAGCATGCCCACCGCTGCACCTTTCTGATTTGCGCGCTTGGTGAGAACGCCAAGCAGGAAGACTCCGAGCAGCGCGCCGTAGGCTATTGACGCGAGTTGCAGGCCGACTTCAATGACCCGCCCAACCTTGTGCAGCGAAAGCACTGCGATGGCAAATAGCAGCAGAGCCCACACAAATGTGGAAAGGCGCGAGAGCCGCATGCGTGTGCGCTCGTCGGCATGCGGACGGAAGCGCACATAAAAATCCATAATGGAGCTTGACGACAACGCATTGAGAGCGGCGCTGAGGTTTGACATTGCCGCCGCCAGGATCGCGGCGATCAGCAGTCCCGAGATTCCATGTGGCATCCGGCTGACAATGAAGGTAGGATAAATCCGGTCAGGCGTGCCGAAATTCGTCGAGGGCACGCGATAGTAAGCCCACAGCATGATTCCGACGATTAGAAACAAGGCGAATTGAAAAAAAATGGCGACGCCGCTCGAAAGCAGCGCGGTCACCGACTGTTTCTGGCTGCGGGCTGCCAGCAGGCGCTGCACAATCAGCTGGTCCGTGCCGTGGCTCGCTGTCGTCAGAAACGCACCGCCGATCACGCCAGCCCAGAAGGTGTAAGGAATCCAAAAGCTCGGAGTGAAATTAAAAACCTGCAGCTTGCCGGCAGTTACTGCGGCTGTGTGGACGGCACTCCATCCCCCGGGCACTAGATGCAGAATCGTCCACAAGCCTACGAGCGTTCCTCCGACGTAGATTGCTGTTTGCACCACATCGGTCCAGATCACTGCTGCGAGGCCGCCCTCGAATGTGTAGATGAGCGTCAATACAGTGATGATGGCGATCGAGGCGACCTCGCCGGTTCCCAGCGCAATAGAAACGACAATCGACACGGCATAAACGCGTACGCCTTCCGCTGCGGTTCGGGTCAACAGGAACAGGCCAGCGGTCAGCGAGCGCAATCCGCGCCCGAAGCGGCGCCCAATCAGCTCATAGGCTGTGTAGAGATCCCCACGAAAATAATGAGGCAGGAGGACAAAGCTGATCACCACCCGGCCTACAACGTATCCCATCACCACCTGCAGGAAGGTGAGGTTCGTGTCATAGGCGAGTCCAGGGATGCTGATGATGGTGAGTGTGCTGGTTTCAGCGGCTACGATCGAGAGGGATATTGCCCACCAGGGAATGTCTTGTCCCGCAAGAAAGTAGTCGCGCAACGAACGCTGCCGCTTGCGGAAGCGCAATCCGAACAGAGTGATACCCACCAGATACAGCGTGATAATCGCGAGATCAAGTTTGTTGAGGCCCATGCGTCCAGCAAAAATACGAGTTCACTAAACCACCTTGCGCGCCACGCTATCACGGGGATCGTAAGGCTCAGAGGAGCACGCTACCAGCCACAACGGCGCATCTCCATCATTGCGCACCGCGTGCGATGCACCCGGTGAAACCAGAACCAGCACCGCGCTGCCGCCATCAAACTGGCGATGTTGCGCCGTGGTGCCCTCGCCCTCATCCCAGTGCAAAGACCAGTTTGAGCCGGGCAGCACGACGATCGCCTCACGGCGCCGCAAATGGTAGTGATTGCCGCGTATGGCGCCTGAAGCCGTCGAGGCGAGATGCATGTCTGCGACGCGGCCGACGAAATCGAGTGCTTCGCGCGGGGCGGTGAAGCTGAAGCCGCGAGCGTCACCGAAATTGCCGAGTACCGAAACTTGAATTTTCATGTGGATCGCCTTCAATTATGGAGGCAATCCTCAGGCTGCGCGAGTGAGGGTTTATGGACGTGGTTGCCGAGACAGCGTTCGCGATTCCCGGGTGACAAACTGAGAACTAGGACCGAGAGCTTAAACTAGTCTGTGGTAGAACTGACCCGTGGCGTACTTTCTCGGCGTCGATGGCGGCGGCAGCAAGACAACCTGTGCTGTGGGGGACGAGGTCTCTCTGTTGGCCCGGGTCACGACCGGACCCAGCAACATCAACCGCGTGGGCGAAACTCGTGCCCGCGAATCGTTGCACCAAGCCATCAGGCAGGCGTGCGAAGCGGCTGGGATTGATCCGCTGCAGGTCCAGTGTGCTTGCGTGGGAGTCGCCGGCGTCGGTAATGAAGAGACTGCACGCGCTGTTCGGAAGATGGTTGCGGAAATTATGCCGGCGGAAATTGAAGTCGTGGGTGACATGCAAATCGCTCTAGAAGCGGCTTTCGGCGGGGGGCCGGGCGTGATCATGATCGCCGGGACCGGTTCGATCGCATACGGGCGCGATGCGCAGGGAAGAACCGCCCGTGCTGGAGGCTGGGGATTCGCTGTGTCTGATGAGGGTTCTGCGCATTGGATTGGCCGGACTGCGGTTGCTGCTTTGTTGCGCGCAGTTGATCAGTCCGCGGAGCTTCGAGGTACACCGGAAGCCCCCCCGCTTTGGCGGGAACTGAAGACCGCTTGGAATATTCAATCGCTAGAAGCGTTGGTTCGCGATGCAAACTCCAATCGAGATTTCGCGATGCTCTTCCCTGCAGTCATGGCCGCCGCCGACGCAGGGGACGACTTAGCACAGCAGGTTCTCATGCGAGCGGGAAGGGAATTAGCGCAACTGTCTGCCATTGTTACGCGTGCTCTGTTTCGCGAAAGCGGCGCAGTCACGGTTCCACTAGGGATGGTAGGCGGAGTTTTTGCACATTCAGCGCGAGTGCGCGAGTTTTTCCTCGACGAGGTAACCAAAATGGATTCACGGATCGCGGTGAACCCTCAGATCATTGACCCGGTTGCGGGTGCGTTGCAGATCGCACGCAAAGCTAGCCATCCAACTCAACACTGAGGACTTGGCGCGACGATCAGCGACCGCCGCCGACTTCGAGGATTGCGCCGGTGGTGTAAGAAGCCGCTGGAGAAAGCAGCCAAAGCACTGCCTCGGCCACTTCGATTGGCGTACCGGGTCTTTGCATCGGAATAGTCCCCGCGAGCTGGTCGAGCCGGTCCGGCATGCCGTTGGCGGCGTGCAATCCGGTCTCGATGAGGCCCGGAGCGACGGCGTTCACGCGGATTCCCTCGGTGGCGACTTCACGCGCCAAGCCGATTGTGAAGCTATCGATTGCTCCCTTTGAGGCGGCGTAGTGTACCCATTCTCCGGGCGACCCGGTGTGCGCCGCGCGCGAAGAAATGTTCACGATGGCGCCGCCGCTTCCGCCATGACGGGTTGACATGCGGCGCACTGCTTCTCGCGCGCACAGGATTGTTTCCCGTGACGTTGACCGCCATGACATTTGCAAGGGCTTTTGCGGTTACCGATTCCACTCGCGAAAACCCGCCGGTAATGGCGGCATTGTTAACCAAGCCTTTGATTGGTCCTAATGCACTCTCCGCCGTCTCAAAAAGCCGGACGATGTCTTCTTCACAGGAAACGTCGGCTTGAATCGCACAGGCGCTCCCGCCAGCGGAAATAATCTTTTCTACGATTGCGCGGGCTTCGGACTCGCCGGTTGAGAAGTTAACCGCGACGGAAAATCCGCGCTCGCCAGCCAGCGTGGCGATTGCTGCGTCGATGCCGCGACTCGCTCCAGTCACGATCAGCATGTCGCGTTCTTCGGCGTTCGTCATAGTTTTTCCGCAGAGAATCTTGACGAGCTAGTGTGAACGTTCACAGCAAAACAGCGGATCTCTATGACTCTGACTTTACTTCTTCCCGCTTGCCCTGCATCAGTTCGACCACTGCCTCATACAACCGCTTGCGAGTTTCGTGGCGTTCGTAGGCGCGCGTGATGTAGCGCACTCGCACTTCCACTCCCGAGCCGGTCGGCCGCAGGCTGATTGCGGGGGTCGCCGAGAACGCCTGCACGTGATATCGTGTGGTTGTGTGCTGCCATTCTTCCTCGGCTTCGTGGGCATTCGCTTCTGTATCTTTGGCCACCAGCTTTTGCAATCCATCGACCACCGCGTAGGGATCTTTATCCGCCGGAATCGTCAGTTGCAGTTCGTCCCACATCCATTGACCCGAAGTCGAGAAATTGAAGTAATGGCCTTCGATCGCGAAGCTGTTCACAAACGAAACCCTGCGCCCGGTTGGATGGCCGGAGTCTGTCCAGTTTCCGGTCTCGAGCAAAACGGTTTTTAGCAACCCGATCTCAATCACCTCTCCGCCCACGCCTTCAATCTCTACCCAATCGCCCACGCGAATGCCGTTGCGGCCCATCAGCAGGAACCAGCCGAAGAAAGCCATGATCACATCTTTGCCGGCCACCGTAAGCCCCGCGCCGGCAAGACCAAGAATCGTAGTGGTCTGGCTGGGCATGCCGAATACGATGAACACAATCACAATCGCGCCCAGCACCTGCGCGGCGAACTTCACCACCGACCGCAGAGTGGCGATGCGTTTATTTTCTGCGGTGATGTTGCCGAACAGACGATCAATCAGCAGATGGGAGAGATACACCAACAGAGCGACAACCAGAATCCAAAGCAGACCCTCCAGCAGGGTATGCTGCGCGGCGCGCTCGCGAATCTCGACCAACCCGATCCAGCTGGCATAAATTTCGCTCAGATCTTTTTCATCCTGGATTCGCCGCCCCAGGTCTGCCAGGTTCTTCTGATCGCGGCTGTACTGCTTGAGCGATGTGAGAGCCGCTTGCGCTCCCGAAGTCGATTCCTCGCGGCTGGCAGATTTCGTCGTCCGGGAAAAGCTTTTGGCCTGTTGCCGGGCGGCCTCCCGGTTTTCTTTCTCGTGCTCTACTTCCGTCGCCAACGAATCGTGACGCTGGCTGAGGCGCTCTACCTTGGTGGTCGTTTCCTGGCGTGCATCTTCGAGCCTGGCTTGCTTTTCACGTAGCGCTTTCCAGGCGCGGAAGACCGGCAGCATGATGTGCGCCTGATAATCCTGCTCGTAGGGATTTGCCGAGGAACCCGGTTGGGCGGCGTTGTGATCGCTGGCATCGTGCTCCGCTTTCAGCCGCTTGATTTTCGACTGCGGGTCGCCTCCGGCCTGTTCCAGGAGTTCCGATGCATCGTCAAGTTCGTCCTGATCGAGATCTGCTTGCGCTTTGGCTACGTCGATCTGGTCCTGCAAATTATCTTTTTGCGATTCGGGTGCGGCGGCCAGTTTTCGCGTCAACTGCGCGATGCTCTCCTGATCCTCTTTCAGCGCCAGTTCTGCTTTGTTCTTTCTGTCGGCAACTTTCTGCGCCTCGGAGCTGAGTTTTGGAGGATTCTCTTCGGCAGTGCGTAATGCATCGAAGAAAGCCAGGTCCACTTCATGGTCTCCGACTTTTTCAGCCTGATGCGCTAAAGCTAGTTCCTCGGGCGTGACAGCGGTTGCTGCCATGCGCCGTGCCGTTTGCAGCGGACGCTGGTCCACAAGCGCATGCGGCGCTGACGCCACGCCGCGCGAGAGAGGCTTGGCCGTTTTACCCGAATCTCCACTCTCCGCTGGAGGCGCTTGCTCTCGCGTGCGCAGCAGGCCCACGACGACGAGGGCCGTCAGCAAAAGTAGGATGATTGCGGTGATCGAACGCCGAAGTTTCATAGCAGCGGAATAACGAACAACCACTGTAGCAAAAAACAATTCATCCCGACGATGGCTGGCTGTTCGGGACTTACGGCTTCGCGCGGCGGATAGCCGCTCCGGCGTAGAATGATCGCTGCTCTGGAGGCTGCATGAAAGCGTTTCTCTTTACTCTGGTTGCCACCGTCTTATTTTCGAATGGTCATCCTTACGCTTCGGCATCCCAACAAGCCAATGCCGACACGTTACGCCAACTCGAGGCGGAGTTCATGAAGGCTGCGGCCGAGCATGGGTCGCAGGGATATCTTTCCTATTATGCCGACGATGCCGACGATGCCGTCGAGGTGCCGAACGGAGCACCCATCATCCAGGGAAAAGTGAACATCGCCAAGGGCATGGGCTTCCTCGATCAAAAAGACAATCATCTGACCTGGGTGCCGGTTGGCGCGGACATTTCAGCGTCCGGTGACCTAGGTTACACGTACGGCACCTTCGAATTCCGTTCGAAGGACAAAGACGGCAAGACAGTGGTCGATCACGGCAAGTACACCAGCATCTGGAAAAAACAGAAAGATGGAAGCTGGAAGGTGGTGCTCGATATGGGGAACGCGAGCCCGCAGTAGCTCACCAGAAATTTGATGGCTACTTGCGAAAGTGACTGCTGATTGCCTCCGCCTGCACCCGGGTTACAACCGCCGACAATGCCGCCGGGTCTGCTTGTTTTACCGCTTGCAGGCTTCCGAAGTGCTCGAGAAGGCGTCTCGTAGTACTTTCGCCGACGCCAGGAATCTCCAACAATTCCGTCGAGCGGTCGCGCATCTGGCGGCGCTTGCGATGGAAGGTCACGGCAAAACGGTGGGCTTCATCGCGAATGAGTTGGATAAGGTGTAGCACCGGCGAATGATGATCGAGCGAGAGCGGATCTTTTTCCTGCCCGTAGACGTAAAGAATCTCCTCGCGCTTGGCGATGGCCGCCAGGGGCTGGTTGATGATCTCTAGCGCTTCCAACGCCTCGGCGGCAGCGTGCAATTGGCCGAGCCCGCCATCGATCAGCACGAGACTCGGCATGAGCTTTTCTTCCTGTTGCAGACGTTTGTAGCGGCGCGTGACCACCTCTCGCATGGACGCGAAATCGTCGACACCTTCGACCGTACGAATAATGAATTTGCGGTAATCCGATTTCTTCATCCTGCCGTCTTCCCATACCACCATCGAGGCCACGGTCTCCGCGCCTTGAATGTGCGAGATGTCGAAGCACTCGATGCGCTTGGGCAGTTCGGGCAAGCCGACAGCTTCCTGAAGCTCTTCCTGGATTTTTCTCGCATTGGGTTTGAGCACGCGGAAACGCTGATCGTACGACTGTTTGGCGTTGGTGCCGGCGAGATCGATGAGGGCGCGCTTATCGCCGCGCCGAGGAACCAGAATGTGTACGCGCGCCCCATGCGCTTTCTCTGCAAGTTGGTCGGAGAGCAAATCCGCCAGCGCTTCACAATCCTCGAAGTCGACCGGGACGTATAGATTGCGCGGAACGTAGGGCTGAGCGATATAAAGTTGCTTGAGCAAGGCGGAGAAGAACTCACCAGGATTAAAACGGTCGGAGTATTCCGAGCCATGTGGGGACAGTCGCCCCCGGCTGTCCGTGTCGAGCGAAGCTCGACTCGATTTCTTTTCCGCGTCCCAGTCGCTTCCAGCAAAATGCGCTGGCGAGCTCTGCTCGCCTGGACAGCCGGGGGCGGCTGTCTCCACATGTTCCATCTCTTCCCCCGAATCAGAGGCGAACTCCGGCAAATCTTCCCAGAAAAATTCTCGCCGATCGACGACGCGGCCGCCGCGCATGTGAAACAGGTTGACCGCCAGCATGCCGTTCTCATAGTGATAGCCGAAGACGTCGGCGTCATCGCCTTCGGCGGCGGCGATGCGTTGGCGCTCCTGCAACTGCTCGACAGTCGAAATCAGATCGCGATAGCGTGCAGCGCGCTCGTACTCCTGCGCTGTGGCGGCCTGCTCCATCCGCTGGTGCAGTGATCGGCTCAAGTCCGTGGGACGGCCTTCGAGAAACAGTTTCACATCGCGCACCGCTTCCTGATAAGCCTCAGGCGTGGTCAACTCCTTCACGCACGGGCCCAAACAACGCTTGATGTAGTACTGCAGACAAGGGCGCGGATGAAAACGTGTGAGGTCGACCTTGCAGGAGGGGATCAGGAAATTTCGATGAATCAGATCGACGATGCGATAGGCAAGATTTGCCGGGAAGTACGGACCGTAGTAGGCGGCGCCATCTTTCCGCAGGCGGCGAGTGACGTAGACGCGAGGCGTGCGCT
This sequence comes from uncultured Acidobacteriaceae bacterium, assembly GCA_963771965.1. Classification (GTDB taxonomy): domain Bacteria; phylum Acidobacteriota; class Terriglobia; order Terriglobales; family Acidobacteriaceae; genus Sulfotelmatobacter. The sequence continues at coordinate 507,115 of CAVYVM010000006.1, read as the reverse complement.
CCGCCAATGTCAGCTTCACGTAGGGGTAAGTCTTGTCGTCGCGCAGCAGGATGTTGAAGCGCGGTTTGCGCTGCTTAATGAGATTGTTTTCGAGCGCGAGCGCTTCTTTGTTGTTGCCGACCACGATGTAATCGACATCGACTGCCTCGCGCACCAGCGTGCCGGTCTTCGAATCTTCCCAGCGGCCTTCATGGAAATAGCTGGCTACGCGGCTACGGAGATTCTTCGCCTTGCCCACATAGATGACCTCGCCCTCGGCGTTCTTATAGAGGTACACGCCAGGCTCGGTGGGGATGGTGCGGATTTTCTGGAGAAGATCCATCGCGTTGCTTTTTAGTTTAAGAGGTGTTGCTTTTATTTTATTAGATGAGGGGACAATGCTTGGGCCGCGATGTCGAAAAGAACTGCTTAGAATGAACATTAAGCCGCTAAAAACAATGCGAAAGAGTCTTCGAACGTGCCAGTAGCGATTTGTTGCGACCGTATAAAATTTCCCCTATCCATGTGGCCTTTGCTTGACACCGTCCGTATACGAGGTAGGTTCCTCATCCAACTTTCTATTGCAAGCCATTGAAAACGTATATACTTAGTACAATCGCGCTGCTGGCGGACATTGGCACGTCCCGTGCAAAAGTGAGATACGTATTCGTAAGCTGTACCGCTTTTCAGGGCCCGGTAGGAGACTGCAGAATTTAGCGCACGGCATAGCTGATAGCGCAGAGATAAGGAACAAGGAGCCTCACCCAATATGACCCGCACTTCGTTAACAATTTTATTGGCAGCCTCGATGGCCGCCACCTTCGGTTGCACCAGCAAGAACTACGTAAAGCAGCAGACCACGCCGCTGATCAATAAAACCAACGAACTCGACGACATGACGGCCAAGAACAGCAAAGACATCAAGGATGTCGATGCTCGGGCGCAAGCCGGCATTCAAGCTGTAAACGCCAAGACTGCGGAAGTCGAACAGAAGGCTCAGACGGCGAATCAGAATGCCACTTCGGCGCAACAAGTGGCGGACGCGGCCAACAACCGCGTGGGCGTCCTGACCAACACCGTGGCAAACTTGGACAATTATCGTCCGGTTGCCGAGACATCGGTGAAGTTCGGCTTTAACAAAGACAATCTGACGGCGAAGTCGAAGGACGCGCTCGACCAATTGGCTGGAACGATTTCGAGCACCAAAGGCTACATTATTACGCTAGAAGGCGGGACAGATTCCGTCGGTTCGCCCGACTATAACTATGACCTCAGCCAGCGACGCGCCAACTCGGTGATCCAGTATCTGGCATCGAAATATAACGTACCAGCTCACAAGATTTACGTCATCGGACTGGGCAAGGACAAGCCGCTGGAGACTAACAAGACGCGTGAAGGCCGCGCCGATAATCGCCGCGTGGATGTTCGATTGATGACGAACACGCTTGGTGACACAAACCAGCCGGCGGCTCAGCCGACTACGACTGGGCAAAATAATCCGTCGTCGATGTAGTCATCGACGCAACCGAAGTCCAACGAGTTTATCCTCCTCCCCGGAGGACTTCGCCAACAGGCCGCTCAAAAGCCTCCCCCTGAGCGGCCTGTATTTTTTCATATACCGAACAGAAGCGAATCAAAGAGATTCAGATTGCAACCCTTGGTTCGCGGTGAGCTTGGCTCATACAAAAGGCCAGCCCCGCCGAAGCGGGGCTGCGCGTCGAGCAAGGAAACTGTATACGAGGCTAGGGTGCGACGAAGTGAAAATCCATTTGCAGGATGACTCCTCCGCTGCTGTTTACCGCTCTCCAGCGAACCCAAACGGGGTCGCCGGTTGTGGGGCTGGGAGAAAGCAACAAGGTTTTGGTCAACACATTTCCTACGTTGATCGGAGCGTGATAGTCGGAGCCGCCCTGGGTTGAGCCGATCTCCAATGCGTACGAGGCGGCACCGGAATCTGCGTACCAGGTTAGCGTCGCTGAACTGTCGCTCTGGATTTGGGCACCGGGGGCCGGAGAGTAGATCCCGGGCTGATTAGGGTTAAGAAAGAGCGCGAACGCGTTCTGGTAGTCGTCTTCATATCCGCCATTCGCGGCGTTGGTTGTGCAAGTACTACTCCCGGGATAGCCGTCACTGGGAAACATGGCGGTGTATAGAAGGTCGCAGGTGCGTATCTCCAGATTGTTAGCTCCGTAAAGCTTGGCAGTTGGAATCAGGCCGGGAAAATTGGCCCAAGTACTTCCGTTTGACCAATATTCATCTGAGAGCGAGCCCACGATTACCTGCGGGTCCGAGGTGTTGTTTCCCGGCGTGGAGAGCTGTAGAGGCTGCAGTGAGCAGATGGGATATTTCCCGTTACCCATCGTCATTCCGCAGTACGTGTGAAAGTTGTAGCACCAGTCGCCGCTGATGAGGTTTGTTGTCGTCGACGGACTGCTGCAACCATATGTCTCAATGTTCGTCACATCGCTTACCTGTAGTCCATTGGTTCCGATGCCGAGGTTGTTTTGAATGGCATACATCGCTTCCTGATCGGCGTAGTCGGGGATGCCGTCAAAGGCATTCATATCGGCCAGCAAGGTAAGGGGGGCGCTGCCTCCATTGTTGTTCTTCTGGAATTGCGACATGCTGTTTATGTAGGAGAGAAAGATGATAGATGCACCTGACGGCGGCCCGTTGTTTGGCAGGTTCCTGAAGTACGGCCACGGAATGTTCGCGGTGAGGGGGCTGCTCTCGCCGCCCTCTGAGAGTCCGAAACGAATGTAGCCAAGGTTCACGACGTTATTTGGATTCGTCTGGTAATGACTAATTGCCTGCTGTATGAAATTCATGTACGCAGTCGCCATGGGTGTTTCGTAAGAGATAGGAAAGCCGGTCTCAAGATCTGTGAAAGTAGAACTTCCAGGCAGCGTATTGACATTGAAGCAGTTTGCAGTGTTGCCGTCCTGACTGAGTATGACTCCATCGCCTGGATAGCCGGACCCCGGGCCATTATTGGAGGGAGTGAAGCAGGCATCCTGCGGAGGGGCGTTGTTGCTGCTTATGTATGTCCAAATGCAGGTGTTGTCTGTGTAGGGCGAATTGGCGGGTACGAATCCGGGCTTTGTCGTTTTGCTAGTGGTGCAGGTCCCCACAAACTCGTTGCTGCTACTCCAAGGCTGCTTGGTTTCCTGCCAGTAGCCGCTGCCGGTTACGAAAATATAGTTTCCCGGAAGAACCGGCTCATTTTTCTGCCATGTCAAGACGACACCGCTACCCAGGCCGGAGCACCCACTGGCGGCAAGATTATTCGCCCAGGCCTGACTGAAAACATAGGCTGGGGTGGAGTTGTTGTCACCACCTTCCGTCACTGGCATGACGATCAGATTGACCATCTTGCCCCCACTCGTGTAGTTGGAGAGAGCAGCATCGAAGCTGCTCCAGTTGCTGGTGCTGATATTGGGACAACCCGATGCCTTTGTTCCGATGTCAATCGCATTCCAGAGTAGGTTGACAGTGGCTCCCGTCATATAAGGACTGGTTAAAGCGTAGGAGTCATAGTCCGACCAATTCTGCTGCGTAGAGGTTGGAGTGTCGGGGGCAGAATTGATATGGAGGGGTAGATTGTTTTGCGCAAAGCTGACCATTGATAGTGCCAGAAGCAGAATACCTAGGCTGGTAACAGAGCGTAAGCATACCGGTAGCGAAAAAAGAAATCTTTTCATAAATGATCTCCTGGAAGACTGGTTGAGGTTCACTGTGAGTCCCGTACAGCTGGAAGACGAGCAGGCGGCATTGAGTGGCCGGATTCTAGGTGGGCGTATTGTGGAAAAAAGCCATACGGCAGTTTCTGTTACAAAATCCGAACAACCTAGCCTCATCAATGCCTTGCCGAAGGTAAAATAGAAACATGAGTGGAAAGCTGTTCGTGCTTGTTCTGATGGCTGCGGTGATACCAGCCTGCGCGCAGCAGGGAAGTAGTACAGGTTCGGATGCGGCAAAGCCAGCTACGCCGCAATCGAGTTCTTCCGGACAAAATGCTGGATCGAAGCCCGCGTCTCCAGATTCGACGCAGTCTGACTCTGTCCCGAATACCCCCCAGTCCCCCGCCGACGGACTCTCGCGTGATCTCACCTTCCCTGGCGACAAACCGGACACGTCGTCTCAGACTCCCGCCAATCCATCTCCCGCCAAGCCCAAGGGGCCGAATCTGACGCCTCCGCGCTCGGACCGAGTACAGGCCGATGACCTAGGAAATGGCAGCGGCGAAAGCTCGAGCAAAGATACGCAAATCGATCTGGACGCTCCTGCGGACGACGCCAAGGTGCATCCGCAGAGTTCGGCAGCGGTCGGCGAGGCTGAAGTCGCGAGCGGTGGAATCACGGAGTTTCACACTTGGGATCCGCACAAAGCGGCGAAGAGCGTGGAAGTTGGCGACTTTTACTTCAAGCGCAAGAACTACCGCGCGGCCGAGGATCGATACCGCGAAGCTCTGCGATACAAAGACAACGACGCCGTCGCGACCATCCGGCTGGCGGTGAGCATGGAAAAGCTAGGCGAATTAGACGATGCCCGCGCTGAGTACGAAAGTTACTTGAGGATTCTTCCCCACGGACCGCAAGCCAGCGAAGCGCAGAAGGCGATTGAGCGCCTGAAGGGAACTAAGACTCAGAGCGCCGAAACGAAATAGTCGCGCGTCTCAGCAATCCTGAAACGATCTCGATTCGCTGTTTGTCCGTGAAATCTGCGCCCCACGTTACTTCTCCGCTTTATTTTTCCACCCGGAGAAATTCGCCGGTCGAAGCATTCACTGCAACCGTCAGCTTTGCAGTTTCGCGGGTGTTTCCATAAATAACGTGCCAGATCAGTTCGTTGGTGTTGTGGTTCCAATCGCATACATAGATCACGGGCGTGGAGGGATCCTTTTCCAGAATTTTGTCGCCGCCGTGTTTTTGTGCGACGGTAAAGGCCTGGTCGGAGTCGATCTTGAGAAAAGCCACGTCAAAAATCTGCGTAGACGCGTTGCTGGGATTGTACGTATCTTCATTGCCAGGAGAGATGCCGCGCGAAGGAGCGTCCGCAGCGTTACTGCCGGACCAGAAGAACGGTTTCACGCCGTGCTGGGTGGCCGAGGCGAAACTGGAGCGCCAGATCGCTGCTTTGCCGTCGAGTCCATTGCCGTCGGGCGAAGGGATTGATTCGATGCGAAAAGGTTTGACATCTGCTGCGTAATTGCGCGCGGCGATAAAGACTTTATAAAAAGCGGCGCGTCCGGTCATCAGTTCGGGGGCTTTGGGCTCCGGCTTGGCCTCGGGCGGCTTCGGTTCGTTCGATTGGCAGCCCATAGCCACGGCGAGAGCCAAGAGCACTCCCGTAAGAACGGCTGCTCTTGAAGCACGCAGAGTGCTGCTGCAGTTTGCGATAACAGCAATGCCAACGGCGGTTCGTGCCCGAACAGAATCCCGCATATTCATCATACCTTTCTGTTATAACTGGGGCGGTTTGATTGCCGCGCCATATTCTACCTGAAGCACGCAGAAATTCGAGAGGAGTTGTCGATGGATGGCGATGCAAATCACAACCTTGATCTTCGGCTTGAGAGGTTGCGGGACGATTTACTGTCGGCCATCGAAGGTATGTCGGACGAGCAAATGAACCGGCATCCCGCCAACAAGTGGTGCGCGGCAGAGGTGCTGGAACATCTTTATCTCACTTACACGGGAACGATCAAGGGCTTCGAGAAAACGCTGCAAGAGGGTGAACCGATGGCAACCCCCTCCTCCATGAAGCACCGCGTGCGGCGCTTGGTGGTGCTGGGTTTCAACTACCTCCCCACAGGAAGAAAATCCCCGCCGACCGCAACGCCCAAGGGCTTGCCAATCGAAAAAGTGAGAAGCGAATTTGCCATAAAGATCGCGGCTATGGACAGGATCATCTCGCAGTGCGAAGAGTGCTTCGGTCGAAACACGAAACTACTCGACCACCCTATTCTCGGCCCGCTCACTGGCACTGAGTGGAAGAAGTTTCATGTAATTCACGGACGGCACCATGAAAAGCAACTCCGGCGACTAAAGCAAGCGCAAGCTGTGTAAGCATAATCTTCTCATCCACCACAGTATGGACGGGCGGATGTTTTTATCGCAAGCCAGCTACTCTCGCATCGCCGCAGGAACGCCGTCTTTGCGAGCTTCTTCCTGCATGTCTTCAAGCTTCTGTTTGGCCTCGTCGAGAGCCTTCTGCTTGTCGGCAATCTTCTGCTTGTAGTCGGCTTCCTGCTTATCCCACTGTGCTGAGTTGCGCAGACGGTTGCCTACGTCGGCATACATCTCAGCGGCGCGAAGTTGATACTCGCGCTGCAGCACGTCGAGTTCGCGCGTAGCCAGATCAATTGAATCTTTCTGCGCGGCCAGTTTGTCCTGCCACATCTTCCACGCAGCCTGCTTCTTTGCCTGATCGTCTTCGGGTTTGGCCGCCCCTGCGTCCTTGTTATCGGCCGCAGCTTTATCGCTGGAGGCGGTCGCCGAGTTGTCGCTGGCATCGGCGGTGACCGGCGTTCCCACGACAGAGAGCTTGTCGTCCTTGGGAAGGTTGTCGTTGTCAAAAACCTTGGCTTTGGGCTTCGCAGCCGTGTCCTTGGCCGGATCCTTGCGAACCGTGCGAGCATAGTCACCGAGCGAGGATTGATCCTGCGGCTGCGCTGCGTTTTGCGCCGGTGCATTCGAACTTAGGAATCCAATCGACAGTGCAAACAGGAAAGCGATACGTGTGCTGCGTTTCATGGCATCATCCTTTAGCTTCCAGCGTAAGCCGATCCGCTATGCGATTCGGCGTTTAACCCTCTGCTTGATTCAATTTCAACTTCTACAAAACTTTGCCCGCCGCCTGGGCACGAGTAGCCAGAGCGGCGCATTTTTCTGCGAGAAATCCTCCAATGTGGCGATCCAGACGCGCGGCCTCGCTCACGATGTCATCCGCCAATTGCGGCGCGAGGCCCGGATCACGGTTCGTGGCTAATTGCTGCGCATATCCGGCGATTGTTGTCAGCGAAGTGCGGAGCTCCAGCGCCATCTCCGCTGAAATCTCACCCTGCAACTCTATCTGGCGCCGGCTGCGCTGAAACTCCGTGCGGTCGCTGATCAGACACGCCGCGCCGAGCAAGCTGCCGTCGACGGCAGGCACCGGCGAAACTGTAATTGCGATATAACGTTGTTCTCCCGCAGGAGTGGTGTATTCGGCCTCAACCTGGCGGCGTTTGCTGCCCTCGCGCAGCACGGCATGAACCTCATCGCCGATTCGTCCCGGCACATCTGACAACCCATCGGCATAGACTGCGGTCGAGTCTGGCGAGCAGATGGCGGCACTGCGAAAAATATCGTCTACGCTCATACCCGAGGGAGAATGGAAGCCGAGAATTTCTTTCGCCGCAGGATTGGCCTGTCTCACCAATCCGCTGGCGTCGAATACGAGCACGCCGGATGAGAGATTCGACAGTACCGCCTGGCTGAAGTTTTCAGTCGTGCGAGCACGCCGTTGCTCAGCCAGATTCTGCACCTGCAGTTCGTGCTTCTGCTGCTTCAGTTGCTGGATGACAGTGTTGTACAGATGAAGTGGCAGCTTCTCCAGTGTGGGGGTCGGAGCGGAATCGAAGTCGGCCTCAACGGCAAGGTTGCGTCGCAAGCGGCGGATCATCCAGATTGCAAATACGAATGCCATACCCGCCGCGACCAACAGCATGGCGGAGTTCGACAATATTGGATTGGTCAGAAGCTTGATCACCAGAGCCTCCCATACCAACCCAGAAACCGGTTGCCTACGAAAAGCGCGAGCAGCGCCATGCTCCCCAGAAAAACACCGAACGGCATCTGGTAATGGCGATAAACCATTTGCGCGGATTGCCATCCGCGCTGGCGCGCTGAACGCAGATCAGCGAACCGTCGCATGAAGCGGCGTGTGCGCTTGATCCACACCATCAGCACGGTGCTCAAGCCAAAAAGAGAGCCTGCCAAAGAAGCGGTAAAGATCGTGAAGATGGTGAGCTTCATGCCGAGAAAAGCGCCGACCATAGCCATCAGCTTTACGTCGCCGAACCCCATCCCTTCGGCCCCTCGCCACCGCAAATAAACCGCGCCTGCTCCATAAATGAAAGACGCACCCAACGCCGCACCCAGCAGGGAATCCAGCAACGACAGCAAGGGGGCGGAGACGTCCGCGCTGAACGGCAGACTCACCATTCCGGGCACAAACTGCGAGGCGAGATCATGCACCGGCACTACGAAACTGAAGACAAGACCGAGAACGATGCCGGGTAGAGTCAGTTTATCGGGCAGCAGCTTGGTCTCGGCATCGGTGAAGATGAGACCGAGCAGGAGAAAACCGAACACGCAATATTTCAAAGTCGCGAGCGTGAGCCCAGCGTAGGCATAACAGCCTGGAAAAAGAACGCCCGTCAGCAATTCGATTAATAGGTAGCGTACAGAAATTGCGGCTTCACAGTGCCGGCACCGGCCGCGAAGAATCAGCCAACTGAGAACGGGAAGATTGTCGTAGAAAGCAATCGGCTGTTTACAGCGAGGACACGCCGAACGCGGAGTCACCACCGACAACCCCAAGGGCAGGCGATAGATACACACGTTCAGGAAGCTGCCAAAGGCCAGCCCGAGGAAGAAAATCGCCGATGCGTAAAGTGGGTCCACTGAGCTTTAAGGCGTTCTCGCGGAAGGCAAATGCGCGTGCTGCGCCCGCCTCCGAAGAACGCAACTGTTTCTGATACTTGTGAAGATTATAAGTGCAGCGGGTAGGGAGCACTAAGGTACTGAAGTCACTGTCCGAACGGCCAAGGGACGCGCACGCAATTGCAAATCAAGAGTTTACCGACGAGGCCAGCAGATGGTGCGCTCTTAGGGATATGCGAAACGCAATAGCTCACCTTGAAGTGCGATCGCCGAAGGATCATAAGCGGGAAGTCGTCCGCACCAGAGAGCCCAGTTGCGCGGAATGAGGCGAACCTCTGGGGTCAAAAAGTCCGTCCAGGCATCACCAACCTGCTCCCGCAGATGTATGGAGAAAGCAGAAGTACAGACAACATTTTGCGGCGGCAACGCACTCCATTCGAATAGGCTGACCTGGAGACTTTCGGTGAGAGACTCCCGCGGCTCGAGGCAGAAAATCCAGTCGTTACCGGCTAGGTCAAGATAATTCTGAGCTCCAGCATCACGGATTGCGCCGACGATGCGTGCGCCATACTGACGGGCGATGCGATGCGTGGCATCGCTGGAGTCATGATCCACGATCAGGATTTCGGCGCAGGGAAGAAGCGTTTCGAGCGCCCTCCCCAAGCGTAACGCGTCATTCCTGGTGTGCAGTAGCGCAGTGATTGGAGGCATGCAAGGGGATTACCGTGCAGCCACGAGTGTACGACGAAGCGGCGAATGCAGAAACAGAAATGACGCCGCTGGCTAGTGTCTTTGGGCCCCTTGCCGTGCCTCCTCAATCGGTCGTAGGCGTGGCGCCTGGAGATCTCGTGAGACGAGGTCCGCGTCCGAAGAGTATCCCGGTTTCCACATCCACCGGTTTACCGTCGCGCATATATTTTTTAAATCTCCACTGGTTCAAGGCATCGGCGATGGCTTTTGCCTGATCGGGAAATGCGCTTAGAAAATGAATGTGTTTTACCTTGCCTTCTTTATCGATGATGATTCGAACGGGGACGGGATTGAACTTGTGCTCGGTAAAAACCGGCTCAACTCGCTGAATCACATTTTCGTCCCGGGCGTAATCCTTAATGCACACAGGGACAGCGCCCCCGCCAGTCCCAGCCGTGGGATCGGCTTCCGTGGGTAACTTCAACTTGTTCAGGTCCAGGACTAAGCTTTCCAGCAATTTCGTATCGCGGCTGGTTAGCACGATTTCCACCGCGTGACAGCGGATTTCAGTGGCCGCAACATACCAATGCAGCTCTGCCACCGGAGACCAATATGCAAAGAAGGTAAAAGAGCGATCGGCGATCTTGGTTGGCGTAGGCGGCATTTCCATTTTGTAGTCGGCCTGCAAATGGTTCTTCGAATAATTGACGAGATCCAGAGCGTTGGCTGCAGGAAACGGCGTGAAGAACATGTCCTGAGCGGTGACCAAGATCGTCCCTCGAACCGGTCCTTTGAATGTTACTGCGGGACTGATGTGGGCCAGCACGTAGCGTCCGCTGTCCGACGGAGGCGGCCCTGTGTATTTCTCCTCCCAATTGGGTGGGAGTGTGTAGCTCATTCCGAAATACTGGTTGTTGAAGACACCATTGGTCACGTTCCCACTTTCCGGCAGGGGAGTCACGGAATCACTGGAGCTCGGCGAGGCGCCCTTTACCAGAATGACTCCTGTCGGCACTTTGGTGATGGGATGCGTGTTATCGGCAAAGTCGCCTCCATTCTTGGATGGCGTCTGCGGTCCAGCGCCTTGACCCCAAACCAGCAACGAAACCGACACCTCCAGAACAAGCAGGGTCCGTAAGAATCCCGAGTACATATCTCTCCTGAATCCAAGCAGCCTTCAGCCGGGTGGCCAGCGGATCAGCTGCGGATCATTCTTCTAATCTAGCTTCTAATCTAGCTTCTAGCTTGGAAAGAGCTGGCGAGACACTTTCGTGTCTCGCCAGAGCGTGTAAAGCGATTACAGCGAGCGCAGGAAATCCAAAATTTCCTGTTGCTGGGTGGTTGAGAGGTCGTCGAAGAACTCTTCCGCCGGGACGTTGGCTTCGCTGCCATTGCTTATGTGGTCATTGATCGCCGTGATCAGATTTGTGGTGCGGCCATCATGCAGCAGGAAGATCCGTTGTCCCAAGCCCCACAAGGGAGCGGTGCGGAACTGGCCTCCTCCTGCGCCGCCCTGCGAGACGTTGTCCGCCAAGCCGGTGCCCATGTTGTGAATCTCAATATCTGAGAACGCATTCACGGGAACTTTACTCAACGATGGAGTAAGGTTCGACACCTGAGTTGTCCCAGGCGACGGATTGTGACAAGTCGAGCATCCGATGGAGGCGAATAAGGAAGCACCAGCCGAGATTGTGCTGGAAGAAACCGTCGACCCGTTAAGCACCACCGAGCCGGGTGGTGGCGGCGCTAGGAAGCGCATGAAGTTGGCGAAAGCCGAGACGTCGTCCAGCACTGCCGCATTTGGCGAAGCCGCCGGGTTCGACGCGTCTTCCGGATAGCCGGTTCCGGTAAGGTTTAGGCAACCCGGCGTCAGCCCCACACTCCCAGTACCTCCAGCGCCGTCTTCCCCAGGCAACGGGCGATCTTGAGGAAATAGCAGGTTACTGATGCCCATCTCCACGTTGTATGCCTCGCCGGAAAAAATGTGCAGCGATTTATTCTGCGCCTTCCAGCCGAACCGGCTGATCGTACCGTCGTTGCCGTTGTGATTGAACGTGCCGGAAATGCCAAGATTGTTATTCAGATTTTTCACCTGATTGTTCAACAGGGTGGAGTCGTCCAGGTTCTCGATCAAGCCTGCGCCAAAGACCGGCGTAGGAATCCGGAAGATGATGTTGTTATCTGCGACAGCGGTCGCGAAACTGGGCTGGGGCAGTAAGGTGCTGCTGGTGCAGGTGCCGGCGTCGGAGCGTCCAGTAACGGTGAACAATGTCTCGACTCCTCCATTGGGAGAGTTGGTGTTCACGCCACCGTTGCTGTTAAAGAAGAAGGGGAAACGCGCTTCGCGAGTCGGGCCATTGGCCGTAATAAAAGACGGCATTGTGTTGCCGGGCGCGACGCCGTTGCTGGTGAACTGGAATTGGGGGTTGGTGGCAGCCCCTGTTCCGCCAAAGGTCGGCTGTGCATGGCACGAACTACAGCTATTTGAGTTAAACCGCGGCCCTAGACCGTTGTTCCCGTTGGGACTGTTGGAAACGGACTCTACATCCTGGAAGCGAGCGAGACCATCGGTGAAAAATGACAAGATTCCACTCGGGTTGTTTGCCGCAACGGATGAGAGTGCGGCTCCAGTTCCGCGGTTTCCGCTCTGAACCCCAGGGTCGGTCTGAGCAACTGCCATTCCGGCCAACAACAGCGCGGCCAAAGTCAAAACTGACACAAGCCTAGCTTTCTTCGTGATCACGACTCCTCCTTAGTAAGGTGTCTTGCTGGTTGGAAGAGGATCCTCGCCCTACAAGACCCTGGTTGCGAAGACCGGGGAACCGATAGCCCGGAAGAGACAGAAGGGAATAGGGTATTGTTTTCCTCGCCTGGGGAGAGGAATGCACTGAGCGGAGCATGCGCTCCTCCCTGTTGGATTTGAATTTACGTGCCAGGAAAAGCAATGGCGCGGAGTGCTAAAACCTGAGCCGGACCGTCGGGATGCAGGGCGTCCGAATCAGTGCTGGGCTTTGTAACCTAGATTGGCAGTCGGAAAACAAAAAAACGTGCGCGTTACGGAGTTGGAACAGAGCCTGCAAGACGGAACCCAGTAATGATTAGAGTTTTCTTACGGATACGATGTGCTTTCTGCAGATAGGATGGGATCACTCCTGGACATTGAGAAGTCCCTGCTATGTTCCAAAAAACGGAACTGCAGTTGGCCGTGGTTAGTTTGGCAGACAGTTAGCGGATGAATTTATAGTCCACGATCGATGCGGCGAGGACACCTTCGCTTACATCTGAACCTTGCGCATCTGCGCTCTGATCTTGGTTGTTATTTTCGTGATCTTTGCTCGGATCCTTATCGTGCTCTTTGTCTCGTTCTTTCTTGCGCCCTTTGGATCGGGCGTGCTCGAGGGCTTCGCTCGAGCGGATGACGCGACCCTGGCACACCACGTTTCGGTTCTTCTGGCCGGAGATTTCTTCTGGCATTTCAAAGATCAGCTCAATGAGGGCATTCACCGGCAAAGGCTGCGGGCCGCGAAAGAGCAGCCCAGTCTGGCTAAGGTTGTCGATTGTGCCTTCGTACCACGTGCTCGTGCTGTTCACCCGATAGCGCACCGGGGCATCCAATTTCAGGCGGCGCGCACGTGGCGTCCATGATGGCCGTTTTTCCCGTGTGTGGGTGCGCCGGACAAGCGCATCGTGCTTGGGATGCTCCACGCGCTCGATGCGGCGCATGGTGGTCCAGTCATATTTGTACTCGGCAGCGCACAGCAGGCAAACCTGGTAATACTCCCCGTCAGCGCCACGCCGCGGCCAGGAGAACTCGTGAGAGCAACGCCCAAGCATAAGAACATCCATGATTTTCTGCGGCATGATGGTTACTTCCGGACCCGAGGGAGTCCACCGGAAGACAGGCTCATCATCTCCCGAACTGCGCCGCTTGGGTAGGTTACCTTCGTGATGGTCGCGACATGCACGTGGAGGCAAACTAAAGCGCTGCAATCACTTAGCCTGTGCAAATTTCGCGATCGCAGAGTGTTAAACGCCACCGGCAGTCGGTCTCCGGTGTGGCAAAGTGTATGATCGCGGTGTGGAACCTGCCTTTTCGGAGGACGTGGCCGCCTTCATTCTGGCGGGAGGCAAGAGTTCGCGCATGGGCGCCGACAAAGCCTTTCTGGATTTCGACGGTCGGACCCTGCTGGAGCGGACGCTGGAGTTGGCTCGCTCGGTTACGGCTGATGTTCGCATCGTGGGAGATCGGGAAAAATTTGCGCAGTTCGCCCCGGTTGTGGAGGATGTATTCCCGGGCCACGGGCCCTTGGGAGGAATCCATGCGGCATTGCGGTCGTCGAGCTCGGATCTCAACCTCATGCTTGCCGTGGACGCGCCCTTTATTTCACGCGCACTGTTGCAATACTTGATCCGCGAGGCTCATCACGCGCCCGAGGCGACTGTCGTTGTGCCATGTTGTAATAGGCATCGGCAGCCGTTGTGCGCAATTTACCGGCGCGAATTTGCCGAGGCGGCCGAGAAGGCTTTGATTGCCGGAAAGAATAGAATCGATGTCTTATTCGATGTGGTGAAATCCCGAGTGATTGAGGAAGAAGAGTTGGAGCGAGCCGGATTTTCGACCGCTCTCTTTTGCAACCTGAACACGCCTGCGGATGTCGCAGAAAAACGGAAAAGAGCATAACTCCTAGCACCAAGATCAATGCCCGATACTATCCAGCGCCCCTACATCGAATTCCAAGAGGTTTCCAAAGCTTTTGGGGACAAGGTAGTCCTTGACCGCGTCAGCTTCAACGTCATGCCTGGCGAGACGGTCTGCATCCTGGGACGCAGCGGCGTGGGTAAATCGGTTTCGCTGCAACTTTTGATGGGTTTTCTCAAAGCCGATTCCGGCCGGGTGATTGTCGCCGGCGAAGACATCACCGACTTTACAGAACCTCAATTGGAAGCCATTCGGAAGAAAGTCACCATGGTCTTTCAGAATGGGGCGCTGTTTGATTCGCTCACCGTGGGTGAGAACGTCGCATTTCCCCTGCGTGAAACCAGGGAATTATCGGAGGAGCAGATTTACCAGATCGTCGACGGATTGTTGCGCATGGTTGGTGTGCAGGAGATGCGCGATCTGCTGCCATCCGATCTTTCCACCGGAATGAAGCGCTCGGTGGCGATCGCGCGCGCACTGGCGTCGCGGCCGGAATGCGTTCTTTACGACGAACCGACCACGATGGTCGATCCGCTGATGGCGCAACTGCTCGGTGATTTGATCAAGCGGCTGAAGCTCCAGTTGAACCTAACCAGCATCGTGGTCACGCATGATATGCGGCTCGCCCAGAAGCTGGCCGACCATGTAGTCTTCTTGCACGAAGGAAAGGCAATTTTCTTCGGTACTTCGGCGGAAATGGAAAAATCTACGGAGCCCATTGTGCAGGAGTTTCTTGAGCTGGACGAACTCAAGATCGAAGCGTGTTAGCGGCCCAGCTTTTGCTGTGGTCCTAGTCAGCCTTCGTGACCTTCTCGTAGCCCTCGCAGGATAAGACCGGAAGACGCGGATACTTCTCAAACCGCGGGTCGGTAAAGGAGAGCTGGCACTGATAGAAGACAGAAGCCCGATCCGACTGGATAATCCGGGCATGTCCACAATCGCCACAGAGGCCAGGGTTATTGACGGTGATTCCGCGAGTCACTTTTTCTAGAATCCCTGCCGCACTAACTCTTCCACAGTTAGCGAGCTCTCGGCGGAGTCGCCATGCATCATTTTCTCCACGTACTTCGCAAGCACATCAGCCTCCAGATTTACCGGATCGCCAGGCTTGAGCGAGTTCAGATTCGTCATTTCCACCGTGTGTGGAATGATTGCGACGGTACAAATTCTACCTTCGAGCTTCGCCACCGTAAGGCTGATCCCTTCGATGGCGATTGAGCCCTTGTAGACCGTGTACTTCTCCACATCGCGCGGCAGCTCAATTCGTAACCACCAATTTTCCGAGTTGGCGATACGCTCCAGGGTGATGAGCTCTCCAACCCCATCCACGTGGCCTTGCATGATGTGTCCTCCGAATCGACCGTCAGCTCTCATCGGTAGCTCCAGGTTGACCAGAGCTCCGTCGCAGATCCGCGAGAACGAGGTGCGTGTCCAGGTCTCGGGCGCCAGATCAGCGCAGAATGACTCGGCCTTGATGTCGAGTGCGGTCAGGCAGACTCCGCTCACCGCGACGCTGTCTCCGGTCTTCAATTCTTTAGGCGCCCGCTGCGCCGCAATGGAGATGCGACGATTCTCACCGCGTTGGTCGATGCGGGTGACGCGTCCGACTTCTTCCACAATGCCAGTGAACATGAGGGCCTCGATAACTTAACCAAACATCATAAACCTGCGGTAGAAGACGCGGAACGGTAGTGGTTTACCCCGCGTATGGATCGCGTAAATACCCTTCCACCGCGATGTCTTCACCGAAGCGATACAAGTGAATACTCTTGGCTTGTAGTGTCGCGTGCAAGCCGGAACCGGTTGCGAATGGGATCGATCCCGCGTCACCCATGATCACTGGCGCGTAGTAAAGGAAAACCTTATCCACCACTCCGGAGGCGAGCGCGGTTCCGTTCACTGCCGCTCCGCCTTCGATCATCACGCTCGTAACTTCGAGCTGTCCCAGGCGTCGGAGTACAGCGTGAATATCTGGCCGTCCGTCCGCGGCAGTCGGCACTTGCTCCACGCGAATCCCACGCTTCTCCAGTTCGCCTTTCTTCTTTTCATCCCCCGAGGAACAAAACGCGAGCAGATCGCTCTCCCCGGCAGCATCGTGCACGACGCTCTGCACCACGCGCGAGTCCAACGGTAGACGGAGGTGCGAATCCAAAATTACGCGCAACAACGGCCTGCGCCGCGGCTTGCCGCTGCGGTTGCCGAGCAACGAATCGTCCACCAGAACGGTTCCGATGCCCACCATGATCGCGTCGCTCTGGTGACGCTGCAGTTGCACGTGGGCGCGCGCGGCTTCGCCAGTGATCCATCCGCCCGGAGGAGTTCCTGGTGTGCGCTCTGCAAATTCTCCTCGTGCCGGTGCAATCTTGCCGTCGAGCGTCATCGCGGACTTCAACGTGACCAGCGGAACCCCATCGCGAATATGGCGTGCGAACGCTTCGTTAAGATGGCGTGCTTCTTCTTCAAGTCTTCCGACTTCAACGTGTACTCCCGCTGCGCGTAATTTCTCAAACCCGCGCCCGCTCACTTTGGGATTGGGATCTGACATGGAGGCGACCACACGATGAACCCCAGCTGCAATAAGGACGTCGGTGCATGGGGGGGTGCGGCCCTGGTGTGCATGTGGTTCGAGATTGATGTAGAGCGTTCCGCCTCGGGCCCTGTCCCCGGCTTGTTCGAGGGCGAGCACCTCAGCGTGCTTCTTGCCACCGTAGGTATAAACACCTGTGCCCGCGACATTGCCATGCGCATCGACAATGACGGCACCTACGTAAGGATTGGGCGAGGCTAAACCAATCCCTTCGTGCGCCAAGTCAAGTGCGCGATGAAGAAACTGCTGATCAGTCGAGTGGTCTGGCATCTCGAGGGAGCAAACTGGGGAAGCTCATCACCTGGCCCGTGAACAGCTATGGATGTTTCCGTGCCTCTGTGCCTCCGTGGCAAATACAAACGTCTATTCGAAAAGCGAATCCACGAACTCTTTCGGATCGAACGGCAGTAGGTCGCCTACTTTTTCGCCCACGCCCACAAAGCGTACCGGCAGCCCCAACTCGCGCGAGATGGCCACTACTACACCGCCTTTCGCGGTGCCGTCGAGTTTCGTGAGCACAATCCCGGTAACTCCCGAGGATTGCGTGAACAAACGGGCTTGTTGCAAGCCATTCTGGCCAGTGGTCGCATCCATAACCAGCAGCGTCTCATGTGGCGCTCCGGGAATAATGCGTTGGGCCGTGCGCCGCATCTTCTCGAGTTCAGACATCAGGCTGGTCTTGGTGTGGAGGCGTCCGGCGGTGTCAACGATCACGTAGTCGGTTTTCCGCGCCGTAGCAGCCTGCAACGCGTCGAACAACACCGCCGCGGGATCCCCGCCAGGTTTGGTTTTGATCACTTCCGTTCCGGTACGCTCGCCCCAGATTTCCAGTTGATCGATCGCCGCTGCGCGGAAAGTATCCGCTGCGCACAACAGCACGCTCTTGCCTTGAGATCGAAAGACCTGAGCTAGTTTGCCAATCGATGTGGTCTTGCCAGTGCCGTTCACACCGACAACCAGTATTACTTCCGGCGTACCTTCTGCCTTCGAAACCGGCGGCGTGTTGGCCGCCTTGAGAATGGCCAGCAATTCTTCTTTCAAAAGGCGTTTCAGTTCCTGCACGTCTTTGATCTGTTTGCGGTCGGCCTTATCGCGCAGCTTGCCCAGAATTTCCTGGGTCGTCGCGGTGCCAAGATCAGCGCCGATCAGCGTGGCTTCCAGGTCGTCCAGCGTATTGCGGTCGATTTCCTTACCGAGCGAAACGACCTCTTCAATCCGCTCGGCGAGGTTTTCGCGCGTGCGCGAGACCGCCTGCTTCATGCGCTCGAAGAGGCCGGTCTTCTTTTCTTCGGTGCTGCCAAACAGAGTTTGAATCATCAGGAAAATACCAAGAACTGATTATAGCGGTCCATGCAGCTCGGACAGAGGGTGCGGGAGGAAAGTTGGTTAAACGCGGGATCGTTCGAGTTTAGCGGATTCAACAGCCGGCAGCACCGGAGCGGGAGCCGTCGCGGAAACCGACGCATCCGCCAGCACGACCGGTTTCCTTACGGCGATACGCTGAATGCGGATTTCGCCGCGTCCGTAAACCGCCATGAGCGCCGCCACGGCCACGAGATCGAGCCGCTTGCCGGCCAGGTTCTGGATAATCCGAAACGCTTCTTCCGGAGTATGCGCGTGCTGGTAAGGACGATTGGTGGTGAGCGCGTCAAACGTATCAGCTACGGCGATGACCCGCGCCAGCAGCGGAATCTGGTCGTCCTTGAGGCCATAAGGATAACCACGGCCATCGAGAGCCTCGTGATGAAGCTCGATACCCGGAAGCATTTCTGCCAGTTGGCTCACCGGTCGCAGGATGTTGGCTCCCTTGGTGGTGTGCGTTTTCATGACCTCAAATTCTTCGGCGGTAAGAGCACCCGGCTTTTTGAGAATGTGGTCTTCGATACCGATTTTGCCCACATCATGCAGCTGTGCCGAAATCTGCAGCGTCTCCATGAAAGACGCAGGCAAGTTCATTTCTTTGCCTATCAGTAGCGAATAGCGCGTGACCCGGTCAGAGTGGCCGCGAGTGTAGGGATCCTTCTCGTCGACCGCGCCCGCCAGCATTTGAATCGACCCCAGAAACAGAGCGCGATTTTCTTCAGCAGCCCGCTTCAGGTCTTCGACGAAGTGCTCAAGTTCGCTCGACATGGTGTTAAACGTTTCAGCCAGCTCGCCAATCTCTGTGCGGCTCCACAAGTTTACCCGCTGCGAAAAGTCTCCACGAGCAAGAGCCCGGCTGTGTTGCGTGAGAACCCGCAAAGGATTTGTGATCCGGCGTGCCGCAAAAATGCTTACCGCAATACTCAGCAATACCGCCATAAGAGCCAGCAGGCGCGCCGTGCGCTGCATCTCATAAACTCCGCGATAAGCCTCGCGCTGCGGCTTTTGCACAACTACTGCCCAATCAAGCCTGGTAACTGGACTGTAAGTGCCGAGCATCTCGACGTTGTTTTTGCCATCGTTGACATCAAATTCTTTGGTGGCGGCCAACTGCGCCTTGTTGCCTTCGTCCACGAAGTTGCGGACGATCTCCAGGTTCTTCATGTCCTGGCCGGTCGCGTATTGCGGAGTGCCCGCCGCCACCAGCCGGCCCTGCGCGTCCACCACGTAAGGGATCAAGCCGCCTGCACTAACTTCCCGCAGGCGACGAACCAGAAATTGCAAGTCGACGACCGCGCCCACCATGCCCAGGAAACGTCCGCCATAACTTACCGGATTGCTTACCAACAGCACGGTGCGAGCCGAGTTTCCGTCTCCAACCTGCAGCGTCTGCCCGTTGTAGGCGCGGCCATCGCGTGCCGCATCAAAAGCATGTTGCAACTCGCGCTGCAAGAACGCATCCGGGGCGATGCGCCCTGCGGAGATTCCTCTCGCATCCGAGTTCAGCAGTGTGGCATAGGCAAGATCATCGGAGGAAGAAACAAAGTTCTCGAGCAATGCACGCAGCTCCGGCGCTTCGATGTTCTTGCTGCCGATATCTCCGCCGCTGGCCACCTGAATTGCCGACGATAAGTTGGCCAGCATCATCCGCAGCGAACGCTCGTGCTGTGAAAGGTTATCCGCCAACGACCTGGTCACTGTGTTCTGAAGAATCATCTCGTTGGTCTTCAGGCGATCGCGGTTGATAGCTTCTACCTGCGCAGAATAGAAGTACATTGGAACGGTGCTGATAGCCAGAAGCACACCAAGGATCAGATAGAGAATAGGAATGCGGGCCGGGGTTGGTACAGGGGAAGGCGAGGTGCTCCCAAGGCTCTCAGCAGAAGCGCCGTCGGTCAGAGTGGCGGCGGGGTTCACGGGCATCTTTACAATTTTAGTTGTGGGACGATTGCTTGAAGAGGAAAACCGCTGAAGCTCTCGTTACGAAAGTACCAGTGGAACAACACGTGTGGTGCGAGTTTGGGGAGAAAAGGCACAAGCCAGTGGACTCGCAGGAGCTTTTGATTCAAAGCAGCTGGTCGCTACATTGTTGAAGACGTTTCACTCTTCCCGCGACGCGTCATCAATTCGGCAATCGCGTCGCGAGGAGCCTTGCCGGCGTGCAGGATGGCGTGCATCTGCTCGGCGATTGGCATCTCGACCCCGTGAGCTCGCGCCAGTCCCATCGCGGCTGTAGTTGTAAAAACTCCTTCCGCAACCATGCCATGCATTCCCGCGAGAATTTCGGATAGTTTGCGTCCGCGTCCCAGTTCGATTCCCACGCTGCGATTGCGCGAAAGGCCGCCGGTGCAGGTTAGAACCAGGTCGCCGAGGCCCGCGAGTCCGGCCATGGTTTCTGCCTTGCCTCCGCAGGCCACGACCAGTCGGGTCATTTCTGCAAGCCCACGAGTGATCAACGCCGCGACGGAATTGTGTCCCAAGCCAAGCCCCGTGCACACTCCCGCAGCAATGGCGATTGTATTCTTCAGCGCGCCGGCCAACTCCACCCCGATCGTGTCTGCGTTCGTATAAATGCGAAAAGTCGGGCCGCTGAATTCGTTCTGCACCGTCTGCGCCAATTCTTTATCTTCTGACGCGATCGTAATTGCGGTGGGGTCTCCGCGTGCAACTTCCAGTGCAAACGATGGTCCGCTCAGTGCGCCGATGCGGGGAGAAAAATGCCTGGTACTCTTTACGACATCGCGAATTACCTCAGTCATGCGCATCGTGGTATTTTTCTCGATGCCCTTCGCGGCGCTAACCAGGAGCATTCTTTCGGTTAAGTGAACATGAATTTCTTCGAATACCGAGCGGCAATAATGGGAAGGCATCACGCTAAGGACGATGTCGGCACCGTCAATTGCCTCCTTGGTTGTAGCGGCGGGACAAACGCTTGCAGGCAGAGTGCAGCCCGGCAGGAATTTCTCATTCACACGGTCGCGGGCAATGGCTTCGCAGACGTTCTTTTCATGCGCCCAGAGGCGCACGCGATGCGAGTCTTTTTGTCCCAGAACAATCGACAATGCCGTCCCCCACGCCCCAGCGCCGATGATCGCGATCTCGCTCATGTCTGCTTCGCTCCCAGGCGGTTTTCGGTTCCTGCAAGCAGACGCTGAATATTTTGCGAGTGCTTGGCGATGATCAGCAGGGAAGCGATGGCCATGAAAGCCAGAGCCGACGGCATGTTCCCGTAGGAGTGGGTTTCATAAACTAGAAGCGGGAAAAAAGCGACCGCAATAATCGATCCCAGCGAAACGTAACGAAAGATGAGCACGACCGCGATAAAAATTCCTACAGCAACTAGCACAGCTCCCGGGGCGATGACCGCAAACGATCCCAATGCCGTGGCTACTCCCTTGCCGCCGCGAAATCTCAACCAGAACGGAAACATGTGGCCCAAGACAGCGAATAATGCCGCCAACGTAATGGTATAGCTGGGAGCGAATAATCTCGCCAGCCATACGGCCGCCGCCCCCTTTAGTGCATCGAGCAGTAGCGTAAGAACTCCGAGCATCGGCAACGTGCGGGAGACATTCGTCGCTCCGATATTTCCGCTACCGCTCCGCCTCACATCTTCCCCGCGAAAAATGCGCACCAGTAGATATCCGAAAGGAATCGATCCTAATAAATAGCTGCCGGCAACGACGAGGAGTAACGCGAATGGGGAGATTGATTGCATTAGCGCAGAGGGAACCCCGCTAGCTTCGTGTACGTCGATCCTTTTGGCGAAAGCTTGCTCTGGTAAAGAAAAAACTCGCGGGCCGTCATCGTGCCGAACTCGGGGGCAGGAAGTGCCGCCAATTTCTCCTGGAGCTTTTCAAAGCCTCGGTTCGGATGATCACTTTTTTGTTTGTGTGGCGAGCCTGACCCGCCTCCGCGCCGCGCCAGCGTGAGATGCGGGCTGAAGGCATACTCTTCTTTCGGAATATCGAGTTCAGTCAGTGTTTTATCCACGGTTGCAGCCAGAGCAGTTAATTGATAGCCCGCCTCAATTCCCACCCAGAAGACTCGCGCCGCCCGAGCTCCCGGGAAGAATCCATAACCACAAAAGTTCATTTCGAATCCGCTAGCCACAATTGTTTGTAATGCCTTCTCAATTCGCTTCGCCTCGGGTTCGGTTTTCTCGCCACTGAATTTCAGTGTGACGTGTAAGGATTCGGGCCGGACCCAGCGCGCCCCCGGTGAAAATCCTCGAACCTCTTCGACGAAACGACTCAATCGGCCGCGAATGTTGTCGTCGATATCGAGTGCGACAAAAAGGCGCATAAGAAGCTCTTGGCCATTGGCTCTTAGCCTTTAGCTTAAACCGTTCTGACGATATGATTCGCTCGGCGATTTCGGATCCGGATCGAGCTTGAATGCCGGAACGACAGAAATGCTAAGGCCAATAGCCAATAGCTATTAGCTAGCTTCACATCAACTTCTTCCGCACCATATCCAGCGCCAGCGTGCTCGCAAACCAGCGGATACGCTTGCGGTCACCCGGGAAGTTTCGCTCGATCACTTCCGTCCCACTGTCGCTGGCCAGGGCATGAAAGACCAATCCAACGGGCTTCTCCGGCGTCCCTCCGGTGGGGCCAGCCACACCCGTGATGCCGATCCCGAGCGTCGCGTCGCAACGATAGCGGATGCCTTCGGCCAGCGCGGCTGCCACTTCACGGCTCACCGCTCCATGACGTTCAATCATGTCAGCCGGAACTCCTGCGAGTTCAGTCTTTACTGCGTTGGAGTAGACGATCGCGCCTCCTGCAAAGTAGCGCGAACTGCCACCGACCGATGTGATCCGCTCGCCCAATAGCCCTCCGGTGCAGGATTCTGCCACCGCCAGCGTGGCGTTACGCATTTGCAGCCAGTAACCGACAATCTGCTCCAGCGACTCCCCATCGCGCGAATAAACCGCGTCGTCAAGCTCTTGCTCGACCGCGTCGGCAGCCTCATCTACGCGATTCTGCGCTTCTTCTATCGAGTTGGCCTGTGCTTGAAAATGCAGCTGGATTTCTCCGGCTCCCGCCAGAATCGTGGTCTGCACATCCGCAAATCGCTTATAGATCGGCGCCACGCGGGCGTCCACAAGAGATTCGCCTAGCATCGCGACTTTCAATACGCGAGTGGCAAGGAATGCCGGCGGAAGCTTGGCGCGCAGCCGCTCACGGCACTCAGCCTCGAACAAAGCCTTCAGTTCGTGTGGAGGTCCCGGTAGCAGAATGATGATTCGCTCTCGTCCATCGAATTTGCCGCTCAGCCACTGCCCCGGTGCGGTCCCGTTTGGGTTGGGCAGCACCGCTGCTCCCTCCAGCACGTCCGACTGCTTGGCATTGTTGGGAGACATTTTCCAGCCGCGAGCGGCGAATCGCCGCTCAATCGCCGCAAGAATCTCGTCGTCGCGCCGCAACGGAAGACCTAACGCTTCGGCGACCGCCTCGCGAGTAAGATCATCTTCCGTCGGCCCCAGACCGCCGCTAAAAACCAAAATCTCCGAGTGAAAAAGCGCGTGTTGCGCGGCCGCAACCAATTGGGCGAGATTGTCGCCGACCACTCCCTTGAAAATCACTGGAACGCCGAGTTGATTGAGTTGCTCGGTGAGATAGAGGGAATTCGTATCCATGCGGAAGGGCGTGAGCAACTCTGACCCCACCGCGATGATCTCGGCATTCACGGCTAGAAGTGTAAATGAAAACCGCTCAGTGCGCGGCTTGGGGTCGAGCGCGAATCAGCTCCGTATTTACTCCGGCAGCAGCGGCAGCCCCTGAAGATTCCAGGAAAGATGATGAACCGCGTCTGTCGTCGCGAGAATCACGCTTCGTCCCGGCGCAAAGGCCAGTCCCACTAATCCATGGCCTGCGATTTCGAGGCTGGCCTTGCCATCTGGCGTAAGCTTCACAATGCCGCGCCTGCCGCCGAGCGACGCAGCTACATACAGGTTGCCGGCAATGTCGAAGGCCAGGCCCTGGGGGCGCCCCAAGCCGCGGTAAAAAGTGTGCACGGTCCCGTGAGGGTCAATTCTGTTGACGCTGTCAAAGCTTGAGGTCGTGGGGCCGGTGACAAACAGATCGCCTTGCGGACCAAAGGCCAGGTGGTACGCCGACACACTGGGTTCAAGCGTAGCAAAGACGAAAACCTGTTGGTCACTGCCAATCTTGAAGATCGTGCCGCTGCGGTCGCCTACGTAGAGATTTTGATTCCGGTCAAAAGCTATGCCGGTGGCGACCCCCATCCCTTCGGCGTAAGTCGTCATGCTGTCGCTCGGGGACACCCGGTAAACCGCACCGTCGTGGCGTGAAGAAACATACATCTGGCCTGCGCGGTCGAATGCTATCGCCGTCGCATTCATCATTTCGGTGATGAATGGTTTCACGGTGTAATTCGTGTCGATCTTGAAAATCGCGACCGGGACTTTCTGGCCGCGCGAACCCGAGAACGTTACATAAATGTTGCCTTCCGCATCGAGGGCTGGACTCGTCACAGGATGCAGATTTTCAGCGATAGGCACCGCCACTTTGACACTCTGCGCGTTGCTGATTTGCCCATCGGCGGCCACTACCACGGGGCCTGACGTTGCCCCTTCAGGAACGCGGGCGACCATGAACGAACTCGAGCTGACGACCACCCCGCCCTCGACTTCACCAAACTGCACCCGCGGGCGTAACAATTGTTGCGGCCGCAATCCCGAGCCGGTGATGCGAATTTCGCCCCCGGCCAACGCCAGTGCTGGCGACACAGACTCGATGTGCGGTCCGCCATTCACGTTTTTCTTGCCCAGAAGCCGGTCGGAAAATCCCATGAGGAAAGCACTCACACCACTCTAGAAGAACACTACCTTAGAAGACCAAAGTGCAGCAAAAGATGCATAGCCCCAAGCGCGTAGAGGCCCGCCGCCACGTCGTCGAGCACGATCCCCGCGCCTTCCGGGATCGCCTCCAATTGTCTCACCGGCGGCGGCTTCAAGATATCGAAGATACGAAAAAGTATAAAGCCCGCGAGAAAAGTTTTCCATCCGAGCGGCACGGCAACCAACGCCACCAGTTGTCCGGCAACCTCATCGATCACGACAAATTGTGGATCTTTTATACCGGTGCCGCGTGCGACACCGGTAGCGGCGGGTATTCCGATGAGCACAACTGCTACCGCCAATGTGATGGCGAGTGGAGTCCGTAACGACGGCGCAACGAGATCGGCCAGGACAGCCCATAACAGCATCGTTGCCGCCGATCCCCAGGTACCGGGCCCAGGGCGCAGTTGTCCGATGCCGCAAAACGTCGCGACGAGCATAGCCCAAGGTGGCGTTGAAAGTGCAGCCTTTGGAGTGGAGGTATCGTTTGCGTGACTATCGCGCCCCGGCGCCGGATTCACAGCTCTTCGTCCGAATCTTCAGGCGTAGTCTCCCGGATCTGTTCTTCCGCATCGGCAGGCGATGGAACTACGTAAGCGCCGCTCGCCCATTTTCCGAGGTCGATGGTGCGGCAGTGCTCGCTGCAAAAGGGAAACTCGGCATCGCTGCTCTTGACAACTTTCTTGCATATCGGGCAGCGAAGCTTCAGTGTGCGCTTGGGAGGCATGATCAGGGATCGTTCAGGTTCTTGCCGAGTCAGACCAGAGAATTTGAAGCTAACATCTTGCTACAGAATCTTTGCCACCAAATCATAGTCGTGAGCCTCGGTGATCGCGCAACGGTAAAACTCGCCAGCTCGAGGCTCCGTCTCTTCCGGAAAATCGTTTACGAAAACCTTGCCGTCGATTTCTGGAGCATGCATCGAGGTTCGACCCTCCATCAGCAGGTCGGTCTCCTCCGATGATCCTTCCAGCACCAAATCGAACTCTTGCCCCACCAGCGCCTTCTTTTTCTTCTTACTGATCTTGCGCTGGATTCCCATCAAATGTTTGCGCCGCCGCTCGATTTCAGCAGGCGACACTTTCTTGTCCAGCCCATACGCATTCGCACCTTCTTGATCGGAGTAGGAGAAAGTCCCCATCCAGTCAAATTGCGCTTCGCTCACAAAGTCACAGAGCTCTTCAAATTCCTGTTCCGTCTCTCCTGGAAACCCGACGATAAAGGAGGTGCGCAGGGTAAGGCCGGGTATTTCTCGCCGCATCTGCGTGATCGAGCGCAGAAATACATCCGCTCCGCCTCCACGCTTCATGCGCTTTAGAACGCTCGCCGACGCGTGCTGCAGGGGCACATCCATGTAGGAGCAGATTTTTTCCTGGGATCCGATCGTCTCCAGCAGTTTGCGCGTGATCTTGTTTGGATACGCGTAAAGAAACCGGATCCAGCGCAAGTCTTCTATCTTTGCGAGCTTTTCAAGCAGAAGTGCGAGGCCGTCTTTTAAACCGAAATCTTCGCCGTAGCAGGTCGTGTCCTGCCCGATCAATGTGATCTCGCGCACACCCATTTGCGCCAGCCGCTCGGCTTCGGCAATTACCGATTCGAAGCGACGCGAACGAAACTGCCCGCGCAGCTGCGGGATGATGCAGAACGTACAAGGGTGGTCGCATCCCTCAGCGACTTTGATGTAGGCGGTGTGCTTGGGAGTCGCCAGAATGCGCGGTGTCTCCTCGTCGTACAGGTAGTTGGGCAGGTCGGCAATCGCGCCATCCCATTGCCCGCGAGAGAATCGTCCCTGCGCTGCCCGGGCATCGCCTTCGGCTCGCGAGGAGAGCACTACGAACGGGGAATCATTTTTTACCGAAGCATGAGCAATGCCGGTCGCTGCCAGAATGTTTTGCAACTCGCCCGTGCCAACGACCGCGTCAACTTCGGGAATGCGCTTGCGAATCTCGTCGCGAAAGCGCTCGACGAGGCATCCAGCTACTACCAATTTCTTTGCCCGACCCGCAGCTTTGTGACCGGCCATCTCCAGGATGGTGTTCACCGATTCCTGCTGTGCGCTCTCGATAAACGAGCACGTATTCACGACAATCACGTCGGCGTCCTCGGCCCGCGGCGAGAACTCTGCGCCGGCACGAGCCAGAAGGCCCATCATCACCTCGCTATCAACCAGGTTCTTGGGGCATCCCAGGCTGATAAAGCCCACTTTCTGCGGACGGGCAACCATTCCCATGGAATCCGGCTCGGGGTCGGCAGGCTTTGTGATGCTGGGGATAGTGAGAGTTTTCGACGGCATGGAATCTCACCATTTTAGCATCTTCGTACGATCCTGCCGGTCGCCTCTTCCCCTCACCGTTTCCCGGACAATCCAACTTAAGCCACGCGTCTCACTCATGAATCCGCCCTTCTGAGTCACAACCGCACCACAAAAGGCAGCAAGCTGTGGATCAAAACCCTCACCCTTCATGCTAGGCTATGCCTTACCGAGAAAAGCAGCTAACCCGCATCCTGGAGGGGAAATGTCTGGGAAACAGGCGGTATTTGCAGTGCTGGCAGTTGCGATAAGTCTTCTGGCTGCTTCGGCAGCGGCTCAGGAAGAGAAGAACGAATTGACCGGCGTTGTCGGCCGCATTTTTATTAGCGATCAGGGCATTCAGGGTGCTACCTATTTCAACCCTTTTGTCCGCTCCGGCAAGGGACTCACCTTCGAAGTTAACTATGCGCGCCGCCTTTTTATGACTCCCATCTTCGGTGTCTCGGGAGAGGTGCCCGCGGTTTTCAACCTAGACGAAGACCTTAATTCTGGTTCCGACGTCGTTCCTAAAGATTACAAACAGATCTTCGTTACCCCCGCGGTCCGATTCAATCTGTTTCCTTATACGGCGGTTTCTCCCTGGTTGAGTTTCGGAGGCGGCTTCGGCCACTTCAGCGAGAACAAGGATCTTTTGTATTACGGTACGAATCCCGGCAGTTCCACGACTAGTGGCGTGATTCAGGGCGGTGCGGGCCTGGACGTTCGTCTCTGGCGTCGCTTCAGTATTCGCGGCGAGCTCCGCGACTTCTGGTCTGGTACGCCTGATTTCCCGTTGGCTGATACTGGCAAGACTCGTCAGCACAACTATTTCGTTGGTGGCGGCTTGGTCTGGCACTTCTAGCAATTGGCGTAACCACGGGCGAACTTATTTCTTTGCAGCCGCCTCCACTTCTTCATACAACGCCGGCAGCCGGCGCGCATCGTCTGAAGAATTTCCGAATCTCGCAGATTCATAAGCCTCTGTAAATTCCTCTATCCGAATCCGCAGTTGTTCATCTTCGATGACACGCACAAACTCTTGTGGCGTCTGGCTCGTAGATTTCTGCAATCCCCGGCGCGCCATATGGCGGGACATTCGCTCGTACCACATCGCGGCGGCCTGGTGGGGCGAGCGCTCGGGATGCGTCTGCAGCTGCCTTGTCCGGATCATTTGGATAATGCCGGCGGCATTGGCCGAGAGAAGCAACAGCAATGCAACCGCGGCGATTCCCCCGAACGATCGTTTGGGAGCCGTTTGTGCGTCATGTTCTCGTAGCCGCGCCCACCTCAACATCCGCTCGTAGCTGAGTTGCGCCCATATTCGTGCCCGCACCCACGAAACGCGCGTTCCGCTGATCGCCGTCTGCCCAAGAACATTCTGGTGGGATGAGTCATAACTGATCACCCACTCCCGCCAAAACGAAGCGGCGGCATCCATGTAAAGCATCACCCGGCCCCAACCCTCCGGTGTTCCGCTGGCGCCACCCGGCGTGGGGTCGAATGTGACCCAGCCATAAGCCGGAAAATAGGCTTCCACCCACGAATGGGCATCCTTCGCCCGTACGACGTAGTTGCCAGTGACATCGTTAAATTCATCGCTGCGGAAGCCGTTCACCACGCGCGATGGAATCTGCAGCGTTCGCAGCATCACTGCCATCGAAGCGGCAAAATACTCGCAGTGCCCCTGCTTGCGATCAAAAAGAAAATTAGCCACAGGGTCGGCGACCGGAGTGCGCGGCAACTGCAATGTGTATCCGTAATGCGATTTCAGATACCCTTCCAACGCTACGGCTTTGTCGTAATTATTGGAAGCAGAGCTTGATATCTGCGCCGCTAACTGCTGGATTCGTTGATCTATCGCCGGGAGCTGTAGATAAGCGGAAGCAAAATCCGGGACAGCATTGCTCGCAGTTCGTAGCTGCGCGGGCGAAGGCGTGGCAATGTCGGAATCTGCCTCGTAGACGGTAACGGTGCGCTGGCTGTCAAGATCGAAGATGCCTCCGCCTTCGTCGATCGATAGCATGCGGTAGGCCCCGTTCACGTGGCGCGCCCATGGCGCAAGAAAAAATACATTTGTGCCAATCGGCTCCATCAACACGTGGTAGTGAATGAAGTGACTTGCTCTCGCGGGCGTTGCGTTTTGTCCTGGACGCACCGGCGCAATCCCCTGGCTAAATACCGGCACGCCGAACCCGCCATCCGCTTCTCGTTCGAGGACGTATTGTTGCCTCGGATTTGACCAGTTTCTCCCGTCGAAGTTCGCTAGCGCAACCCCCCGCCAGTGCAGGTCGTAGCGGCCCTCCGGGTCCCCGTCAATCTGGATGTGCATCACGACCGCATTCGACTGCTGAATCTGTCCGATCTGTCCTAATTGCACCCGGTCGCTGAAACCGGTCGAGAAATTGTTGCCGAAGGAGTAGCCGCCCAGGTAACCGGCTGACATGCGGGGTAAAACGAAAAACATCGCCCCGCCTACAATCAGGATCATGAGCATCAAAGCCGGCGTCAACCGGGCCAGAGAAAACGCGAGGTGCCGATGCTCGTGGGCATCGCTCGAGTGCCGCGCTTGAAATTTCGCGGCGCGCCCCGATCTCCGCATCTCCATGAGGATAAAGGTGACCACCGCCATCAACATGAATCCCGCGAAGAAGAGCAGAAAAATGCTATCGACCGTCAGGACAGCGGACGCCAGCACCATGAGAAACGCAAGGATCGCTAGCGTCGTATCGTCGCGGTCACGGCGCAGCGAGAATGTGCGGATAACCACGGCGAACATTACGAGGTGTACCGTTGCCGGCAGAAAGGCGCGAGAGAGCAGGAAATAATCGGCGGCGTAGAAAGCAAAATATGCGATGGTGAGCGGCGTGGTCCAGCGCTCAGTGATTACCACTCGCCGCCGTTTTGCCAGCAGATAGCCACGGAAGGCCAAAGCCACGCCTACCAGGATAATCGTCGCCGAGTCTAAGCTGCCGGTGCTAGCCAGGCACCCGAATCCCATTAAAACCAACAGATACAAAGAAAGATCGAAGTATTTGTTGATTGCTTGTGCTAAGGGAATCACGTCGAGTTGTGGAGAGGGCTGTGGCATTGAACGGTACAAAAATTCGGTTTGAGGGGACAACTTCAGCTTCAACTTCTATTGTTCGACAAGTTCCATCAAGAAGGGAAGGCCCTCGTGCGAATTTCTTGCACCGAAAGTCACCCGTCTTCTGTCCTGCGCCTGCTTGACGCAGCCTTCAGAGATCGAGGTGTGCGATCAATTTGCTAGAATGATTCAAGTCAGGCATCGGTCTCACGCGACGTACTCTCGCCAACCCCGCCAGGTCCGGAAGGAAGCAACGGTAACGGGCTCTTGCGTGTGCAGTGGGCCCCCGGTGCCTGGCTTATTTTTCTGTAGTACGTCAAACCCTCTGACGTTTTACTGCGAATTCTGCGAATCTTCGTACGTTAAATCCGTAACTCTAACTGCCATCAATCGGACCGACTCAGCGACGCCACTATTCGTGAACCAACTTTTACACGCCCTTTACAACTCTTTGTGCAAGAAACGCCTCCTAGATCGTCAAATGATGGTGAGGCCAATCACAAGAATCACCATCCAAGGCAATGAGGCAACCGAAATGCGCGATCTTTCCCCGAAGTCAGTCTCTCCAAGCGTCACTATCCGCGTTTCCGGATCGTTATCCCAAGGTCATCTGGCGTACCTCGACCAGCTTGTAGACTCAGCGATTGACTGCGGTTTATGGCCTCTGCTCGATGTGACGTACCTGGAAGAACTGGACCACGATGCGCTCGGTTATCTCATGGGAGGCGAAGGCCGGCATTTCGGTATTGTCGGCTGTCCCAACTTCATCCGCGAGTGGATGCAGCACGAAAAAGAGCGGTTTGCTGCATAAAGCTGTGCGCCCTCGCTGATACCATGGACTCTCGACCGCTCGCGTAGCCCACGAGCCAAAGGAAGGGCGCGATGATCCCCCACAGTTCTTGTCTCCTCGTTTCTTGTCTAATCGTGGCCGTGTTGACTTTGCCTCTCGCCGTGGCCGAGACGGCGAAAATCCATTCCGTTCTCGACGTGCCGGACTTTGTCCATGACTGGCAGATCTCCAGGCAGTTCACCATCGACGTGGCCAAAGCCATGCCCGCCGACCTCTACGACTTCAAACCGAATCCCGACGAAATGACCTTCGGAGAGCAGATGGTGCACATCGCGGGAGCCAATCTCTACCGCTTCCACGAGATCACGGGCATCAAGCCGCCTTTCGATTTCGACCCGGCCAAGCCTCCAGCTTCGGATAAACAGAATGTCCTGAAATTGCTGGAACAATCTTTCGACTATGTCATCGAGGTCTTGCCGCAGATCACTCCGGAGCAACTGAAGCGCACCTGGCATATCCCATCCTGGAAGGGCCGTGAACAACCCGACGGCCGCGCCATGATCCTGAACATGTTCGTTCATACCGCGCACCATCGCGCCCAATGCGAGGTCTACCTGCGCATCAAAGGTATCAAGCCGCCCGATTATAGTTTTTGACGCTGTCATGTCGTTCGCACATAACCTGGGTTAGACATTCCGCCTCCAATCCTGCAAAATATTGAGTCTCTTCTCCGGAGCTCTCATTGACCAAACCCGTTCGCGCCAAAATCAGCGCCCTAGGCACCTACGTACCGCCTCGTCTTCTCACCAATGCCGACCTCGAAAAAATGGTCGATACCAACAACGACTGGATCATGGCCCGCGTCGGCATCCGCGAACGCCACATCGTTGAGAAAGGGGTGGCCACGAGCGATCTTGCCGTCGAGGCTGCGAAAAAAGCGCTGGCCCAACGCGGCCTGGCTCCGAGCGACGTCGATGCCATCATCGTTGGCACGGTCACGCCCGATATGTTCTTCCCGTCGACCGCGTGCCTCGTGCAGCACAAGCTCGGCGCTACGGGTGTTTGGGGATTCGATATTTCGGCCGCCTGCTCAGCCTTCATCTACGCCGTGCAGACCGGAGCCCAGTTCATCGGCACGGGCACTCACAAGCGAGTTCTGGTGATTGGCGCCGACGTCATGTCCTCGATCATCGATTACACCGACCGCGCCACGTGCGTAATTTTTGGCGACGGCGCGGGCGCCGTGATTCTCGAAGCCGCGGAAGACGACTCCGAGGGCCTCATCGATTTCATCCATGAGATCGATGGCTCGGGCGGGTGCTTTCTGTACATGCCCGGCGGTGGCAGTCTGAATCCCTCGTCGTGTGAAACCGTCGAGAAGAAAATGCATTACGTCCATCAGGACGGCCAGCAGGTCTTCAAGTTCGCAGTGCGCAAGCAAACCGAAGCCTGCGAAAAGTTGCTGGCGCGCAATGGCCTGAAAGGTTCGGACATCGATGCCTTCATTCCCCACCAAGCGAACCTGCGCATCATCAACGCCACTGCTGATCGCCTTGGACTTCGTCCTGAAAGCGTGATTGTGAACATCGACCGCTTCGGCAATACCACCGCCGGCACGATTCCACTGGCGATGAGTACGGCGATCGAAGAAGGCAAACTCAAGAAGGGAAGCCTGGTGCTGATGGCCTCGGTGGGCGCGGGCTTCACCGTAGGTGCTGCGCTCATGCGCTGGGCATACTGAAAGCGGCTTCAGCGTCACTCCAACGAAACGTCAACCCAACTAGAATAGATCTCACTCCTCGCCGAGCACAGAACCCTCTATGGAAGCTGCCTCCCGTCCACCTCAATGGCAAATACTAGTGGCCTTCGCCATCATCTACCTGGTCTGGGGCTCGACTTTCCTCGCCATCCGCATGGGAGTGCATGAAGTCCCGCCTTTTCTATTCGCTGCGATGCGCTTCTTCGCGGCGGGAATCATTCTTCATGCATGGGTCCGCGCCAAGGGGACGCCTTCGCCGAGTGCTCGCGAGTGGGCCTCTGCCTCATTCCTCGGACTGCTCATCTTTGTTATGGACTATGGCCTGCTCTTCTGGGCGGAGAAGCGTGTGCCCTCAGGAATTGCCGCGGTCATGCTGGCGACGATTCCGGTGTTCATGTCGCTTTCTGAAATTGTCTTTTTGCGCACACAGAAGTTGACCCTCCGTTTAGGGCTGGCGATGCTGGCCGGCCTCGCCGGAGTGGCAGTTCTGGTAAACCCTTCGGCAGGTTTCGGCCAGCCGGCGGTCGATATGCTGGGAGCCGCAGCACTGGTCGTTTCGTCGATCAGTTGGTCGATCTCTGCCATTCTTACCCGCAAGCTTCCGCTGCCAGAATCGAAAGTCATGAGTTCCAGCGCCCAGATGCTCACCGGAGGCTTCTTCCTTTTGCTGACATCGGCGCTGCTGGGCGATTTCAAGGGCTTCTCCGCGCGCGCAGTTTCCGCGAGCGTATGGTTTGCATTGGCCTACCTGGTTGTTGCCGGTTCCATCATCGCGTTCACTGCGTATACGTGGCTGATCCATCACGAGTCGCCGACCAAGGTTGGAACCTACGCGTATGTAAATCCCGTGGTCGCGGTTTTGCTGGGATATTTCTTCGGCGGCGAAGCCTTGGGAGCGCGAACCGTTGCCGGCACATTGCTTGTGTTGGTGAGCGTGATTGTGATCACGACGACGCCGAAGCCCCTAAAGTCCGCAAGGCTGACTCAGGAACCCGAACTGGCTGAGCCGTAGTATGCGGGGCGCTTCGGCACCGAATCATGTCTCAGTTTTCCAAATGTTCATGTGGGGACAGCCGCCTCGGCTGTCCCGCCGAGCGGAGCAAGGCGGACTCTTCACAGACGCTTGCAAACTGAGGGCTGTGGCCCATTCAAGCCGTCTTTTGGCTTGAGCGGGGCAGTTCCATCGCTGGACGTATCTTTCGCGATATTGCTTTGAAAGGGCGCGGCTTCCATCTGCGCCGCAACTCAAGCCCACCTCTGCTCTGTCATCTCGAGCGGAACATGAGCGTCCGAAGGACGGTCACGCGGAGTCGAGAGACCCCATGTCCGTCGATACCCAGCAGTGGCCCGACAGGGAGTCCTCTAGGTCTCGGCCCTCGGCTGCCCCGGGGCGCCGCGCACCGTGTGCGGCGGACACTCCCGTCTGCCAAAGTGATCAAACGACTTTGCCCACTGTGCTGAAAACGCGTTAATCCCCATTGCATGCGGACAATCTAGTTGCGTTCGCCGGACTAAGTCTCCGGCGTATGAACATCTCCACTCAAGTTGAGGCGGTTGCGCGGCGTCTGAGCCGCGCGTCGAAATCCCGAGCAGGTGCGAGGGACCTCAAGCCAAAACCGGGCCTTGAATGGCCACGGGCCAGCCTCCGACTGCTGAAGGCACGTAATGCTTTTTTAGTTGCCGAATACGCCCTTGTGATTCTCTTTCGAGTCCCAGTGTGTTAGGACTTGTTCCATTTGCAATTCCTCCGGTCAGGATGTTAAAGCGAGGCTGTGGAAATTGAGGGATCAGCTTGGCGCTTCTCGACGATTCCTTCCAAATCGTTCTCACACGCCAGACTGATAACTTTTCGCCTCGGCTTCGATATGGTCGCGCCAGAAAAGCAGTCGCCGCTCTTCTTCTGCTTTGATGACAGAACGCGCAACCGACGTCTGCGTTCGATCAACAGTCCCTTGCTTTATGAGCAATATTGAACTTACAGGATAATGATCGGTTTCTAGTGTGGGTGCGTAGTTAAATTTTGCTTTAGGAAGTAGAGACACCAAATGAAGATACGATCACTTAGCACCCTACTTTTGATTGTACTGTCCACAGTCGGACTTTCTGCCGCGTCCGCCGACACGGCTACCGCCGTTGACCTAGGAACGGCGGGACAGTTCGGATTACTTGCGGGCTCGGGCGTTACCAACGCATCGGCAGCGACCAGTATTACGGGAGATGTGGGCAGTTCGCCGACTCCAAGTGTAACTGGGTTAACCGCCTCTCAGGTGCACGGCGTCCTTTACACGTCCTCAAGTCCCGTGACCTCCCAGGCCCAGTCCGATCTAACTATCGCATACAATGAAGCTGCAGGAGAGCCATGTGGAACAGACCTGACAGGGACCGACTTAGGTGGCCTGACCCTGGTTCCGGGCGTCTATTGTTTTTCGTCCTCAGCGTCGTTAACCGGGACG
Organism: uncultured Acidobacteriaceae bacterium; assembly: GCA_963771965.1. Lineage (GTDB taxonomy): Bacteria > Acidobacteriota > Terriglobia > Terriglobales > Acidobacteriaceae > Sulfotelmatobacter. The sequence continues at coordinate 471,905 of CAVYVM010000006.1, read as the reverse complement.
TTAACGCTGGATGCTCAGGGAGACGCCAATGCCCAGTTTGTATTTCAGATCGGAAGCACACTTATAACCGCCACCAATGCAACCGTCGTGCTTACGAACGGCGCGGTCAATTGTAACGTATTCTGGCAAGTCGGCTCTTCGGCGACCATCCAAACAAATAATGCGTTCATCGGGAACATTCTGGCGCTCACCAGCATTACGCTTGATGGTGGCACTCTGAATGGAAAGGCACTGGCATTGAACGGCGCGGTTACTATTTCCGCTCAGGAAACCGTCAATGCGAACCCGTGCACGTGCAGTATCATGGTAAGTAGCGCCTCCGCTGGAACTGTGACTAGAATTCCATTGCCCTATGACGATAACTGGACAGAGGCGGTTATAGCTACCGGCCTTACGTCGGTCGAAGGACTTGCATGCGGGAAAAACCGGCTTCTGTACGCAGCTCAGAGTGGCGTTTACGGGGGACCGATGCAAATCGTGAGCCTTGACCAGAACGGCGGGAACCAGACGACGGTAGTAGAATTTAGCAACTTTCCAGGATTGGCGGCGGGCGGCGGGCCGCAGGGACTCAGTTTTGGCAACTCCACGCTGTTCTTTAGCACAACGCTGTCCGACGGACTTTCCAACAGTGGAGTCTGGCAAACGTCTACCTCATCGCCAGATCCGATTCAGGCAATCCTTCCCTTCCCCCCCAACGGAAGTTCGAATGGAGGAGGAGGGACTGCGTTCTTGACGGCCGGGCCGTACGCGGGAGATTTGCTGGCCGTAGACGAGGCTAACAGCAGGATAGTTCGCGACAAGCCTCCTTTCCTCCGGGCAAATGCCGGGGTCACTTTCATAACGGCTGAACTCACCACCCCGGTGGGAGTCGCGGTAAACCCTGCGGGAAATATCTTTGTAAGCAACACCGACGGGACTATTCAGCAGTATGCGACGGATGGAGCCTGGCTAGGTCTATTTGCGAACACCGGGCTGCACAACATGAACATCGCCTTTTTTCGTCAGGACTTGGTAGTGGCTACCCAAGAAGGGCCAGTAATTCAGATCGCGCCGAATGGAAGACAGGAAACCATCGGTACGGTCGCAGGCGGCGACGGAATAGCACTCTGCAAGGAGTAAGCACCTTCAGTGAGAGGCGACCCTCTGGGTCGCCTCTTGTTTTCAAGTCTATCGCCGAACGTTCAGAGTGTATGGGCTCCGTTGCCTCAGGAACGAAACTCTAGCCGTTGAGAACAATAGTGAGAAGTGAACTGCGAACTTCAAGCCCACCGTTGTAGCGAACGAAACCCAGCTTCCTGAATCTGTTCATGAAAAAGGTAACGCGCGGGCGGGTTGTGCCCACCATCTCTGCTAGAGTGTCATGACTGATTTGCGGAATTACAACCTCCGGCCTGCCGTCTTTGCCGTAGTGGGCAAGCAGGAGAAGAATGCGGGCAAGTCGCTTCTCACTGGAATTGAATAGCAGGTCAACCAAGTTCTCTTCATATTGGATGTTCCGTGTGAGCAAATACGCCACGAACATATCCGAAAACGCGTGCTCGCGATGAAGCATTTCCATCATCGCTTTCTTATCGATCCGCATCACGGAGCAATCGGTAATTGCGGTTGCGGAGCACAGGCGGAGAAGTTGCCCTGTGAGGCAACCTTCGCCGAAGAACTCGCCCTCGCTCAGAATGCCGATGGTGGCTTCCTTTCCAGCCTCCGATACGACGCCGAGCCTTATTTTTCCTTTCCGTATATAAAAAACAGCGTCGGATGATCCGCCTTGAAGAAAGATCGTTTGCTTTTTGGGAAAGGTGATGTCCCGGGCGCTGATCGAGAGAAACGCCTTGAGGTTGAATTTGCTGCGTCTCTTCGCTCCTGCTGCGATGGACATAACCCTTCCCCTCTCAAGAACGTCCCTTGAATCGCGGAATGAGACGAAGTAGTCGGAGATAATTCCGCTACGCCTCCTCTCGCGGGCTTGACGCGGGAAGCTTCTCCCCCTCGGGACGAGAGTGCCGCCAGTCTTCGGCGTCCCACCGTTCGATTGCTGTCAATTCCGCGACAAGCCGTTCGAGCTTACCCAAGGCATCGTTGTCTGGAGGCATCTCCTTATCCTGTATCCTGCTGTCGGACGGCACCTAATAACCCAATCTCGAAGTCCCTATCGTTGCTGTGACTTAAAGCGCATTCATGCGAAACAGAAGTGCCGAACAGTCGCACTTCTGCCGACATTTCGGCATTGTTCACATACTGCCGATGTCCCTCTCTAGGAGGGCACTATGACTGCCGATTTGTTGATTCCCGTGGCCTCGTTCGATACGAACCAACGTAGAGACACTGACCCCGCTCTCTTCGCTAGTTCCCCACCGCATTGAGCAGGTTCACCGCGCACGGGGACTTCCAGCCACACAAGGAATTTCCCCAAGCCCACTATGACATCTAACCTTGTCCACAGCCCATCCCATGCGCAATGATGGTCGAGGCCGTGACGGTTGGCACAAGCCAACTCATCGTGCCCCGAAGTCCTTTGTTATCTGTATCCCTAGGACCTAAGTTCTTTGACATCCGTATTTTGTCGGGGTAAGTATCCCTTGACGGTATGTACTCACAAAATCTAAGATTAGTCGATGAACGGTTCGGAGATGGCCCCCGCTACTATCTCACCGAACCAAAGGACATCGACATGCGTGTGCCAGATCAAATAAGCAAGTGTGTGCTCTTTGTGGGAATGCCAGAGCTAGAGCCGGAGCCTTATCACGGAACTTCTTATATCGTCACCGTGCCGGGGAGAAACCAGAACCATTTTGCCTTCTTGGTGACAGCCCGACATGTTGCGGAAAAGCTACAGGGCAAGAACTTCTATATTCGTGCGAACAAAAGAAATGGTGGCATGGCGGAGTTGCGCGGGCTCGCGGATAATCCGTGGTGGTATCACCCCACGGAGCGAGAATCTGTAGACTGTGCTGTCACTTTGTTCGCTCCCTCCCAGATAAGGGAGCTGGACGTTGAACATATCCCGATTGACCTCTTCCTCGATGACCAGAAGACAAGGGAGCACAACGTCGGAGTTGGCGATGATGTGTTTATCGCAGGGCTGTTCACGAAAGTTGCTGACACCTCCCGTAATATTCCAATCGTGCGTACTGGCAACGTGGCGATGATTCCAGGGGAAGAAATTTATTTCCACGACAGGTTCATCGCCGCCAACTTAATTGAGTCTCGCTCCATCGGCGGACTGAGCGGTTCGCCTGTATTTGTAAGGCCAACATTGCAGATGAAGATTGGCGAAGAGAACGGGCAGCCAGTGATCGCAAACGCGCCCGGTCGCATATTCTTTTTCGGCTCTGTCATTGGCCATTGGGAAGTACCCTCAGAAGATTTCAAAATTACGGTTGCCGAGGCGGTTAATATGGGGATTGCACCTGTGGTTCCAGCCCAGAAGATCAGAGAAGTAATCATGCAGCCTGCGTTAGAGGAAATAATGAAGAATATCGACAATGAAATGCGTGTCCAGAAGCAAAGAGGCGCGCGGTTAGACTTCGCTCCAAGTGAAAAAGGCGAGACCCAAATAACAGATGGCGGCGCTACGATCCCCGTACCTACTGCCGAGAAATTCTTTGACGTTGTGAAGAAAGCCAGTCGCAAGATCAAACCAGACAAGAAATAAGAAGTCGGGTAGTTCGTTCTAACTGCGAACGGGTTTCCACCGCTTGAGCGGTTTGTAATCTCCGGTTTTCCAGTCCGCCAATACAGGGGTGACTTGGAAACACGGCTGAAGATCGAGGGTGAGCGAGGTCTTATCCTGAAAACGGATGTCTACAACGCGATACTCCGGGGAAAGGGACAGTTCCACGTCGGCAATGATCTTGCCTTTGGCTTGTGGGAACCTGAAAACTTTCCTTATTCGGCGGGAGCGAGTAGTTTTATTGTCAGCCATGTCGCCTCGTATACAGGGAGAGCATATCCTAACAGACACTTAACATTCTATCAGATACCTTGCAGCACAAAGGATTGCCTGTGACGATTACACATGACTGGAAAAAGGACGCTGTCGGTGACGGTGAAGATGTCGGAGGAAGACCTCGCGCACTTGATGAAAGCGGCAGCGAAGAAGTGGGAGGGAGCCATCCTTACCCGCTCGGGAATTGTTCTGGCTCTGGCGAAAATGGGAGCGGACAAAGTGTTAAAGAAGCCAGTTTGTTGATTGAGCAGTCACGATTGGGTGGTGATTCGGACACTCCAGGTCGTGCAGTGTCCAAGTCGCCAACTCGGCTTCTACATCGCGTCCTGTCGTGTCTGCCGCTCTCGGCGCAATTACTTGTAACGGAAGTCTGCAATCTTCCGCGTCGCATACGAGCGGCACGCGAAATATCAGCGGTATTTTCATCTGGTTCTCCGGTTCTCCCCAAGGGGTCGGAACGCTTTCAAATTTCTGGCCCGAGTAGTCGTAAACATGCTTACAGTCAGGACATGAAACAACTACGGGAAGAGTTTCCATTTCTGACGCATCTCGATCTGTCAGTGGCGACTCTGGCTTGGAAGCTCGGAACACGAAGAAGTGATGACACTGTTCGCATTGAATCACGTCGCATAGCATCGCAATCAATTCGTCCTAGTCAGAATGGTTCTGGAATCTGCACCGAAGCCTGACGCACAACCGCGTCACGTTTTTCAATCTGATGCAAAAAGCTAGTAAACATCGGTTGTTCATCGAAGCGCCGATTGTAGCGGAAGCTGTACTCGTTCAAGTAGGTTTGCAGGTAGTGACGGCCTACGGAATGATAGACGCCCCTAATCCCGTTCTTTACCAGCGACCAGAAACCTTCGATGGTTTGTGTGTGAACATTGCCAGCAACGTAGATTTTCTCGCTGTGGCGAATCCGGCGATGATAGTAGTTGTGTGCCGTTCCCCCAAGGCCGTCATAGATCACGTAGTCATCGGTAAAAACCAGATTCGATGGCAGGACATGCTCTTTAATCAGTCCTTGCACCGTGTCTTTCTTCGTATCGGCAGTAACGAATGCACGAACGCTGCCCTTGCGCTGCACGATTCCGACCACGGGCGTTTTCGCTTTCTTGTCCGCCGTGCAAGCGCGGCCCTGCATTCTCTGCTTGCCGCCAAAATACATTTCGTCAACCTCTACAGGTTTCTTGCTGCCGCCCAATTTCGGCGCGTTCTCTGTTTCATTGAGCATCGATCGAATCTGCTTAAACATGCGCCATGCGGTTTTGTAGGTGACGCCCGTCTCGCGCTCAATCTGTTTTGCCGAGATGCCGCATCGCGTGGAAGCCATCAGGTACATGGCGTAGAACCACGTCGTCAGTGGGGTTGGGGACTTATGGAAGATGGTGCCAGCCGTGGGATGCACATGGTTACCGCAGTGTTCGCAGCAATACGACGGTCGGCTCGACGCGCGGTAGTGCTTGGTGACGGCCTCGCACTTCTTGCAGTAAATCCCGTCAGGATAGAAATAGTTCTTGAGCCATTCAAGACAGGCCGCATCATCGGGGAACTGTGCTTGGAAGGCTTTTAGCGGGTATCTCTGCATCTTCGGTTTGCGGTTCATGGGGGCACCTATATATGGCTGATCTAGCTACTTGGGATCGTTTCTTGGGATGTCTTTCAGAATCTGTTCTACGACTGAGGACAGATCAGGAGCTTCGAGCACTAGATTCCGCATTGGCTCAAGCTGGATACGTGCGAGAGCACGCGCCACGCCCTCACCACGCTGAAGCATTGTCCGATACTCTTGCTGCCAGTTCGGAACACGATGGTCGAGAATGTTTTGCAGAAGGCTAGTTTGGACTAAGTAATTCTCGATATGCGAGAGGAATTGCAGCGCGATCTCTTTGTCGGTCAGCGGCATACGGATTTACCTTAAAAATACCGTAGCAGAATGCCTACATACTGTCAAGGGATAATTACCTTTGTCGGGAATTTCTCGCTAGTGTGATGATTCCAAAGATTCTGCAAAAAGGGGGGAGGGGGGTGCCACCACCATTCTTGGTGCATTTTCAGCTCAAGAGTGAGCGATCCAACACCCGCCGCAACGAAGCCCCCAAACTTTATTTTCCTGCCCCGAAATCCACTACGGCCGCGTCATCTTCTCCGGACGTACCAATTGATCGAACTCCTCGCCCGTAAGATGCCCCAATTTCAGCGCGGCCTCGCGCAGGCTGCTGTGGTCCACGTGCGCGGTGTGGGCGATTTCGGCGCACTTGTCGTATCCCACCTTCGGCACCAGCGCCGTCACTAGCATCAGCGAGTTCTTCACGTACCAATCCACCTTGGCCCGATCCACTTCGATGCCCTTGATCATGTACTCGACGTAACCGTGGCAAGCGTCGGCAACCAGCGTGACCGAGTGCAGGAAGTTGTAAATGATGACCGGCTTGTAAACATTAAGCTCGAAGTTACCCTGCGACCCAGCAAATCCAACGGCAGCCGTGGCGCCGTGAACCTGAACGCACACCATCGTCATCGCTTCACACTGCGTCGGATTCACCTTCCCCGGCATAATCGAAGATCCCGGTTCGTTCTCCGGAATCGAAAGCTCGCCCAACCCGCACCGTGGCCCCGAAGCCAGCCAGCGAATGTCATTCGAAATCTTCATCAGCGAGGCCGCCAGCGTCTCCATCGCACCTTGCGCAAAAACGATCTCATCGTGCGCCGAGAGCGCGGCGAACTTGTTGCCGTGCGAGCGGAAGGGAAGTCCCGTGAGTTCGGCAATTTTTTTCGCAGCTCGCTCCGCGAATTCGGGATGCGCGTTCAGGCCCGTCCCTACAGCAGTTCCGCCGATGGCAAGATCGTAAAGCCCCTCCAACACTTGTTCGAGGCGTCTAATATCCCGCTCCAGCAAACTCGCCCAGCCGCCGAATTCCTGACCAAATGTCAGAGGCACCGCATCCTGCAAGTGGGTTCGCCCAATCTTTACGACATCGTTGAATTCCTTGGCCTTGGCCGCAATCGCATCATGCACACTTTTTACCGCCGGAATCAGAACGTTCTTCACACGATCGGCCGCCGCAATGTGCATCGCCGCCGGAAACGTGTCGTTCGACGACTGCGACATGTTCACATCGTCATTGGGATGGATCGGCGTCTTCGATCCCATCTCGCCCCCGGCGATTTCAATCGCCCGGTTCGAGATGACCTCGTTCACGTTCATGTTGGTCTGCGTGCCGCTGCCCGTCTGCCAGATGCGCAGCGGAAACTGGTCGCTCAATTTACCCGCAATGACCTCGTCGGCTGCCTGCGCGATTAGCTTGGCCTTGTCTGCCGGAAGCTTGCCGAGATCCTGATTCACCAGCGCGCACGCTTTCTTGAGGATGCCGAATGCGCGAATCAGCTCCGGCGGCATGGTGTCACGCCCAATGTTGAAATGCAGCAGCGACCGCTGCGTCTGCGCTCCCCAGTACACATTCGCGGGAACTTCAATCTTCCCCATACTGTCGGATTCGGTGCGGGTCGCAGCGGTAGGATCGGCGGAGACTGGCATGACTTGCTCCTGACTGGGGCAAAAAGCGATGAGGGAACCTTGAATTATAGCAAGCGCATCTGGCGCTGGCGTCCGCCATTTGGTGCTACTAGCCTACGTGAGATCACAGTGTTCGGCCCTCACACTCGCCTCGTATGCCCACATGCTAGAATCATCGGTCTCCGATCTGCGCTTGTCGCTGTTGATGGGCGCAGCGGTCGCGAACCATGCTCCTCTCTCTCACCGCCGAAGACGTTGAAACTCTGCCCAAGGCCAAAACCCGGCCGCATCCGGAGGTGCACACGGATGTACTTGTCATCGGGGCGGGGCCTACAGGCTTGGCCTGCGCAATCGAGGCGCAACGGATTGGCCTCAAGGTAATCGTCGTCGATAAAGGCTGCCTGGTGAATTCGCTGTTTCACTATCCCGCAGGTATGGTTTTTTTCACCACTCCCGAACTGCTCGAGATCGGCGAAATTCCTTTCACCACGGCGCATCAAAAGCCCACTCGCGAAGAGGCTCTGGAGTATTACCGAAAAGTTGCCGAGCATTTCCGCCTCGATATCCGCCAGTACGAATGGGTAAAAACCGTGATGGGCGAAGACGGAAACTTCACCATCACGGCTACCGATCGCGCCGGCCGCCCTCACGATTACCACCCTCGCAAAGTAATCGTCTCCACCGGATATTACGATCTCGCCAACCAACTTTGCCTCCCGGGCGAAGATCTACCCAAGGTTTCGCACTACTACGAAGAGCCGCATCCTTATTACGACAGCGATGTGCTGGTGATCGGCGGCAAGAATTCCGCCGCCATCGCGGCGCTCGATCTGTGGCGGCACGGAGCCCGCGTAACTCTTGTCCATCGCGAGTCGCGCCTTCACCACCACGTGAAGTATTGGATCAAGCCAGACCTTGAGAATCGCATCAAGAATGGAGACATTGAAGCGTATTTCGATAGCCGCGTGCAGGAGATCGGACTGGATCATGTCGTCCTGGTCACGCCGCGCGGTCCGATTCGCCTGAAGAACGATTTTGTCCTCGCGCTGATCGGCTATCACCCCGACTATGATTTCCTGCGCAGCATGGGCATCGAACTTTCTGACGAGCAGTGTCGTCCGCTCTGCGATCCGGTATCGCTCGAAAGCAACGTTCCCGGAATTTATGTGGCTGGTGTGATCGTAGCCGGCTCCAGCACCAACGAAATCTTCATCGAGAACGGACGCTTTCACGGCAAGCAAATCGCCGAAGATCTAAAGCGTAAGATGCCGCCTGCCTCTTAGGTTGACCGTTCTTAATCTCCGCTCAACGAGTCGACCAATTCACAAACTCCGACTCCACCAGTTACCCTAGCCATTCGCATGGAACCCCAACCAGAACTCGCGGCTCCATCAATCTCGTTGGGGTCCTACCTGCGGCTGGTACGCGGCAACGGCAACTTTCGCCGGCTGTGGCTGGCGCAGATTGTCAGCGAGATTGGCGACTGGTTCTACACGCTCTCTATCTACACGTTGCTATTGCAGTTGACCGGACACGCCAGTTCCGTCGCGTTCGCATTAGTCCTGCAAGTTCTCCCGCAAACCTTCGTGGGTCCTGCAGCGGGCGTGATCAACGACCGCCTGCGCCGCAAGCATGTAATGATCGCCGCCGATCTGGTTCGCGTCGTCGTGGTGCTGGCCATGCTTTTGGTGCGTTCGAGTTCCATGGTCTGGCTCGTCTATCCGCTGTTGCTCGCGGAGACGATCATGGCCGCCTTCTTTGAGCCCGCTCGCAGCGCAGTGATCCCCAACATCGCTGCCCGGGGAGAAGTGCTCATCGCCAATACTTTGTCTTCGGCAACGTGGTCGGTGAACCTGTTAATCGGTGCCTCGGTCGGCGGCGTGGTTGCGGCTTTCTTTGGGCGCGACGCCGTGTTTGTGCTCAACGCTTTGTCGTTCCTCGCCTCAGCGTTGCTGATCAGCGGAATGCGGTTTGCCGAACCGCACGCCGAGTCTGCGGCTCCGTTGCGCCCGCACGATCTGGTTGATTTCTCTCCTGTGCTGGAAGGAATTCGCTACGTGCGCAGTCACCGAACCCTGCTGCCTACGGTCTTCGCGAAAGCCGGCGAACTCATGATCGGGCCGAGCTGGGTGATTTTCACAGTTTTGGGCGCGCATGAATTCGCCGTGCACTGGCGCAATGTCGATGCCGCGCGCGGTGCGATGCTCGGCATGAGCATTCTGCTTGGCGGACGCGGCCTGGGAGCGCTCGCTGGTCCGTTGGTTTCGGCGCGCTGGGCGGGACGCAGCGACCGTCGCCTCCAACTCGGCATCCTCTTCGGCTATCTCACGATTGCGCTCGGATATGGCATTCTCGGCGGCACCCGCACTGTATGGATGGCCAGCGCCTGCGCCATGCTCGCCCACGCCGGAGGTTCTACAGTCTGGGTTTTCTCCACCACGCTGTTGCAGCTTCATACCGACGACCGCTTCCGCGGCCGCGTCTTCTCCGCCGACCTGGGCTTCTCTATGCTGACCATCGCCGCCGGGGCCTACCTATGTGGACGCCTGCTCGATGCCGGCATCGCTGCGCGCACCGTCGCAACATATACGGGAGTGGTTATGCTGCTGCCTGCAGGATTGTGGGCGCTGGCGATGCGAAAGAAATCGGTTTGAAAGGGCGCAGCTTCAAGCCGCGCCGAACGAGGCGATCTCAGGAGAAACACAGGCCCGTGCGGCACCGTGAAAAAACGGGCCCGTGGGTGCTGTCGAAGACGGTGCCGGCGCAGCACCGTGGAAAAGCATGCCAATGCCGCGCGGTGGAGATCGGGCCCGTGTAGCATCGTGGAAGAGCGGCGCTTCAGCGCCGCGTAGAGTGTCTTCAAAGAATGCGGGCTTTAGCCCCGCTATGCCGTCAGCCGGTCAATCTTCGCGGCCATGATGAAGTCGCTTTCGGTAAGGCCGTCGATCTTGTGTGTCCACATCGTGATCTTGGCCTTACCCCACTTCAACAAAATGTCGGGATGATGTCCCTGCTCCTCAGCCAGCGCTCCCACGCGATTCACAAACTCCAGCGCCTGCTTGAAGTCTGGAAAGGTGAACGCACGAGTTATGTGGTGCTGATCGACCACGTTCCACTGCGGCACATTTGCGTGCAGCGCCTCGAGTTCCTTGCCTTTGAGCGGAGGCACTTCTCCGCGGCAGGGAACGCATTTCTTGTCGGCTAGTTCGGTCATTTTGTTTCACTCCGCCGAGCAACGTGGGCTCGAAGAACTGCAACTAGCCCCTTCTCACGTATCTCGGCCACCAACACTTCAAGCGCTGGGCCCTCGACGGCAGCAATGAGGGATCGCTCGAGCGCTCGCAAACGCCGCTCGTTCCGCCGCCGTAGCGCCTTGCCGGCGGGCTGGAACACATTTGCCGCCCTATTCATCGTTGTCGGACCCTCCAGATCGAGGCTACAATCTAGCTGTTAAGGTAGCTCAAACATGAACTCCGACGCAATAATCGCACTGATCAGGAAACACAGGGACAGTTTTTGGGATGCGCAACTAGCGCCGCCCGGCTCAGACATGGACACATTGGAGGCCGCCCAGCGCGCTCGCGACATCGCGGACGAGTACGATCGCCTTCTTGCAGAAATCGAGGGAACGAAATGACGGCGATGCCATACAGACAGGAAGCCCGCCGCTGGCACAAAGTTACGATCTCGTTTCGCGCCCGCGGAACCGACGATGGAGAACATTTCTGGCGCGAACTGAGGATCGGTGACAGGGTGTTGGCCGATCCCGACTATTATCGCGAGAACCCGTTGCCGGGTGGGGAGATTCGCTTCGACTGGGAGTCGCTCTCCCTCTATGCGCCCCTTCCCTTGTTTCAGGTTTCCACCCGCCCCGAGTAAGCCGCCTGCCGAAGGGCCTTGCTCCAGCGCCGCCCCCTAGAACGGAATGTCCTCATCCGTAATCGGCCCTGACCCGGCATTGGCGTGCTCGGGCTCGGGCGTGCGCTGATCGAAGTTATTGCCGCCCCCGGCAGATGCGCCCGCGCCGCGCGAGCTGCCGCTGAAGTCTCCGCCGCCTTCGCCGCGTCCGCCGAGCAGGATCAGGTCGCTGGCTACCACTTCCGTCATGTATTTCTTCTGCCCGCTCGTCTTATCGTCCCAGGAGCGGGTTTGCAGCCGGCCCTCAATATAGACCTTGCCGCCCTTCTTCAGATACTCGCCCGCAATCTCGGCCAGGCGCTGCCAGAGCACCACATTGTGCCACTCGGTGCGGTCCTGCCACTCGCCGCCCTTGTCTTTGAATCGCTCGTTGGTGGCGATGGTCAGCTTGGCCACTGGCGTGCCCTGCGGTGTGTATTTAATTTCGGGATCCTTGCCCAGATTACCGATTAGTTGAACCCGGTTCAGACTCTTTCCAGCCATGGGGTGCTCCTTTTGGGGTTCACTATAGCAGAAGGAAGCGCACGAAGAATGGGGCAACCGCAACAGAATCGCGAGAATTGCCATTCCGGGATGGAGGAGCAGGTCACAGGTCTTATGGTCATAGGTCTCAGGTATTGGGTTTACGGTTTGCCTAAGACCTGAGACCTGAGACCTAATATCCCCGCCAACCCGCAGCCGCTTCTGCGTTATAATCCGACCATGCCTCCTGCTCCCGGCGCTACCAAAGCCGTCGGCATGGTTCCCGACGAAATGAAGTCCGAACCGCGGTCCAAGGGCCTCAGCACGCCTCGCAAGAAGAAGCCGAAGGAACTGGCCGTCATCACCGAATGCTGCACCGGCTGCGCCGGTTCGCCTGCCTGCGTCGAATACTGTCCGGTGGAAGACTGCATGTTTTGGGTGGCCGACGAAGACAGCACCCCCTTCGGCCGCATCGCAGTGGACCCGATCCTTTGCATCGGCTGCAAGAAGTGCCTCAGCAAAGGCCCCGACGGCTGCTTCCTCGATGGTTGTCCCTGGGACGCCATCGCGATGGTTGAGACCACCGAGGTCGAAAAAGAAGTCGGAGCGATGACGTTTTAGCCTGTCATCCCTTGAGTCTGTCATCCTGAGCGAAGTGCAATAACCGCGAAGCGATTATTGCACGCAGTCGAAGGACCCCTTTTACTTGCACAGGCCGTTAAAGGCATTCCTACGACGAGCCCCTATTTCGCCCGCCCCCGAATCGCCCGTTCCGTAATCGTCGCCTGCTCCCTTACGTCATTCGAAATGTCCGGCAACTCGCGTTCGTAGGGAAGTACCGAAGGAATATCTTCAACCTCTCCGACCAGGTAAAGAGCCCGCAAGGCTTCCCAAACCTGCTCAGTGGAAGGATCGACGACGGCGACTTCGGTTCCCGCCGCAATGTTCGCACCAGTTCCCGCGACCGAGCGAATCCGCCCCGGAATCGGCGAGCGAATTTCCGCCGACTGCCCGTTCCCATACTTCAGCTTCGCGATCAAGCCACCCTGGTGGATCGCGGTGCCCGGACGATCGGAATCGACCACGCGTCCGGATTCCGGAGAAACGATGTGCGCGGGCTGGAGCAATGCCACGATCTGCGGCCGGCCGGTAGCGTCTCCAAACCGCACCAGCGACAGGGCCGCATTCCCGCGCACCATCGGCGACGCGTCGGTAAGCATTTTCAGCAGCGCTTCATGAAACCCCGCGCCGGATGTGTCTTGCCCCATTACCCACGCGTCGGTGTTGCGCACTTCTTCCACGGGATCGGCGGCGAGAACCACCAGTTCCGTATACCACCGTTTCGCAGTCGAATCGCGCCGTGTGATGCGCTCACCCACCTGTACCAAGGCTTGTTGTATGTGCCGCGGTTTCTTCGTATCGTGCAGGTACTCGGTCAACTGCTGATCCGAAAGCTTGCGCCCAAACCATGTGTTCCACCAGAAAAGAAAAGGCATGAGGCAGATAAGCCAGGCCGTGAGGAAGAAGAGGAGCTTTTGCGTGCGGGACATGCCGGGCTTGGGAACTGCCTGCTGAGGAGTTTCGATCTTCATATCGATGATTGCGGGCCTATTGGGCATGCTTGCCTAGTCGACTCGAACTAAGGACATAAAGCGGCTTCCCTGCGATAGAATCCTTGCTAACGAGCCCAAAGGTTTGCCAACGGCTGTCTAGGCTGACGTCCCGGTTGTCGCCCATAACGAAGTATTTGCCGTTTCCCACCGTTACCGGCCCAAAGTTGACCATCCAGTTCAAGGGATTCCGTGAGGTATGCTGGACATAGGGCTCGATGATCGTTTGCCCGTTAACAAATACAGCGCCCCCGTTACCCTCAATAGTGTCACCGCCAGTTGCTATCACGCGCTTTACAAAGAATGTGCCATCTCTCTCAAGGATAATTACGTCTTGGCGGCCGGGGGACCGTGAACGGTAATAACGCATGTCAGCGACAATCTGGTCGCCTTTTAGCACGGTATTCTCCATGGAAGGTGAAGGTACGGAGAAACTGCGGAACCCTGATGCGCGCGCCAATAGTGCCCCGGAAAGGCTGAGGGTCAGTAGGGTGACCGGCATGATTGCCACCAACCACCACTTCGAGGGCCGGACCTCCGTTTGAAGGTTCGGGGCCAGGAGGGCGCTACAAGCTGCGTAGACGTAGAGTACAATCCATCCCCAGCAAAGCAAAACAAACCCCGCGTAAAAACGCGGAAATCGCAGGGGCCAGAAGCAAATCAGCAGGGTGGCAAAGATCAGGAGCAAGGTGATCGCTTTGCGTCGCCGTCCAAGAAAAAACTGTCCTGCTCCAGGCACAATGGCGGAAAATAGAGCACCCAGTAGATGACGTTTCGTTTTGCCGGGTGACTGTGCGGGTGGGGGCGGATCATCGGACAAGGAAGCGGCCGGGATGGGCACTGGTTCCAACACAGACTCAGCAATATAGCAGAAATGCTAGGTGAACTACTCCACAACGTCGGCGTCCAGCACGCGGTCTTGCTCAAGATAATGCGAGACGGCGTACTGGGCTAGAAGTGGCGTCTGGACCTTGATTTCGGCGCCGATCCATTCGCCCTTGGCGTGGGGAGCGTTGGGGGCGTGGTTGCAGCGTCCGCCGCTGCCGAACTGTGGGCCGAAGTCCGCGCTTTGGATCTGGTCAAACTGGTTGATCTCGCGCCAGGCTTCGTCGCCTACGGTCCCGGCCACGTCAATTTTCAAGCGCACAATCGACATAGGAAGCGTAATTGTTGATTGATGACTACTGATTGTTGATTGAAAATCCGCTTCGACCGGTCCTTGATTTTCAATCAACAATCAAAAATCAGCAAACAAAAATCTACAATCTCTCAGCTGTGCGGAAACCACTGGTACAGCATGAAGTACACCAGCACTCCGGTCACGCTGACATACATCCACAGCGGCCAGGTCCATCGTGCAATCGCGCGATGCCGGTCATAGCGGCCTCGCAACCCACGGCTCAGCGTGATGATCACCATGGGCACAATCACGACAGCGAGTGTGACGTGTGGGATCAGAAGCCAAAAATAAACCGTCCGCCAAACGCCCTGGCCTAAGAAATGAATGTCGCCCACATGGGCATGGAAATAAACGTAACACGCCAAAAATAGCGCCGAAGCGATAACCGCTCCGATCATGCTTGCGCGATGCGCGGCCACCTTTCCGCGTGCGATCAGATATCGCCCAATCAGCAGCAGGATCGCGCTGATGCCATTCAAACTCGCGATCAGGGCAGGGAAGAACGCGTATTGCTCAGGGATCACGCCGCCGGCCTCGTGGTGCGGCGGTTTGCCATCAGGAACGCTAATCCAAACATTACCAGCGAGAACAGAACCAACGTGGCCATCGCAGACGGCAAAGGAAACTGAGTTTCCATCCCGGGATAGAGCAAGTCTCGCAGAGCCTCGACGCCGTAGGTAAGAGGATTCATGTACATCAAAGCGCGAATCCATCCCGAGGCGCCGGACAGCGGAAACAGCGCGCCCGACAAGAGCCACAGCGGAATCAGAAATAAGTTGATGATTCCGTGAAACGCCTGTGTGGAGTCCATGGGCCAGGCGATCGCGAAGCCGAGTGCGGTCAGCGCAAACGAAACCAGAAACACCACCACTGCCACCAGCAAGACCTGAACCAGTTCGAGATGCACGCCGGCGAATGGCGCGAAAACCAGAAATACCATACCCTGAATCGCAGAAAGTGTCGTTCCGCCGAGAATCTTGCCCAACACGATCGCCGATCGCGGCACCGGGGCCACCAACACCGAGAGCAAGAAGCCTTCTTTGCGATCCTCGATCACCGACATCATCGTGAAAATCGAAGTGAACAGCACGATCATGATCAGCGTGCCGGGATAAAAATAATCCATGTAATGCTGCTGCGCCTGGCCCGCGCCCGAGCGAAACGACGTACCGAATCCCGAGCCAATCACCACCCAGAACACCAGCGGCGACGCCAACACGCCAACCACACGCGCCTTTTGCCGGTAGAAGCGCACAATCTCGCGCCACCAAAGAGTGAATGCTGGCAATAATACTCCCGCTGAAGCGGAAGCGACTGGTCTCGATAAGGCGGCGGTTTGAGTGGCCACGAAATTTAACTCGCTTTCGGTGCAGCTGATTTAGCCGGCGCAGCCGGAGCCCTTTTCTTGCCGAGCATGCCGGAGTCCCGCATTTCCCAGTACGCGTTCAGCAAAAAAACTGCTGCGAGGGTAAGCAGGATCAAGATCATAAACATGCCATCGACGGTGGTAATCATTCCATTCGCCAGTGTCCATGCCACTCCCAGCAAAGGAAGGATCCCGAGCACAAGGGAAAGAGCAAGCATCATAGAACGCACGTCACCTCCTGTGAGCTTTTGAACTGTTTTTTGAACCACCGACTACCGCTTCGTTATCCTTCTCGCTACTCCGGTTTTCGCTCCAGAACTTGTGTCCGGTACGACGAATGAAGACATCTTCGAGCGCTGGCTTGCTTATCGATAGCGCCTCGATCTCTCCAGGAAAAGCCTCAACGACCTCGGTCACAAAGCGGTGCGCGCCCTGGCGCTCCACCCGCACCTGGTTCTCGAGCACCGTAGTCTCCACGTGAAATCTGTCTCGAATGCGTTCTGCCAGCAATTCCGCATCGTGGGCTGCATCCAGCAATACCACGTCACCGCCGATTTCGGCCTTCAACTCCGCCGGCGTGCCCAGAGCCACCAGATTGCCTTCATTCATGATGGCCAGCCGGTCACAGCGCTCGGCTTCTTCCATCAGATGAGTCGTCACCAGCACCGAAACGTGTTCCTCGTCGCGCAACATCTGCAAATATTGCCACAGATCGCGTCGAGCGCCCGGGTCGAGCCCAGTGGTCGGTTCATCGAGCAACAGCACTCCGGGATGATGCAACAACCCCTTCGCCAACTCGATGCGCCGCTGCATTCCGCCGGAAAATGTTTCAACCAGCTCTTTGGCGCGATCGGCTAGACCGACGCGCGAAAGAATTTCCTGAATGCGGTTTTTCAAAGACGAACCACGCAATCCGTACAGATGTCCCTGATGCCAAAGATTTTCGTAAGCCGTCAGTTTCAAGTCGACGCTCTGTGCCTGAAAGACAACTCCAATCTGCCGCCGCAAGCGTGCCGGATCCTGCACCGCATCGCAGCCCATGATAACCGCGTGCCCGCCGCTCGGAACCATTAATGTGGAAAGGATTCGGAAGAGCGTAGTCTTGCCGCTGCCGTTCGGGCCCAGCAGCCCGAACAACTCCGCCGGCTCCACGTCGAATGACACGCCGTTCAGCGCCGTGCGCTTCTCATAGCGATGCACAAGATTCTGCACCGAAATAACGGGTGTCCCCTTTGGCGTGGCGACCTCGAGAGCGGCGTCAGCGAAAGCGGAAACTTTTGAGACCAAGACAGGTCCTTCATGCAACGAATAAATAAATCGATTATGGCTAAAACTATGTATTAGTTTACGACGATATCGCGCCCAGCATCATGACAATGAATAAAAGAGGAAAACACATCCGGATCAAGGGCCGCGGATGAGTGCCGCAAGACCATCGAAGACTATCGGTGCCGCTCATGCGGCTGAAACATTCTGTTGCGCCTGCGGTATACGTTCCTCGAAGGCCACTGGAACATGCCGCCAAACCTGGATCGACAGAATTACGGTCGTCGCCAAAAGCAGCGCTCCCACAGCCACATGCGCCACCGTCGAGGCCACCATTGGCAACTCGGGCTGCACCGCGTTTCGCCCCCAGGCCACTCGCGTGAGGAACGCCGTAAATCCCAGGCAAAGCTGCGTGATCAGAAGCGAGAGCATTAAGATCGCCGGACGCCGCACAGCCTCAATGTTCGAATAAACGGAAATGGCTCGCACCGCAGTCCAGGACAGCACGAACGCCACAAGTACTGCGTGCACCACATGCGGCCACCAGCTCATGCCGTGATGGCGAAACATCCCTCCGAGAATCAGCTGGACATATAGCAAAAAAATAGAGAGGAGGGTCAGCGTGAACAGGCTGGGCCGTCGCGAATCGAAATCCACCCGCGAAGGCTCTTCGATCCACCGCCGGCCGGTGAAAAGCGCGATCGCCACCGCAATACAGAAAAACGTTTGCGCCACCGTGGCATGCGCGGTAGAAAGCCATGGAGGCTGGAAAAACAGAACCGTCATTCCGCCTAAAGTCGCCTGGGTCACAAAGGTGCACAGAGCGCCGATCGCAAGCCAGCGCAACCAGCGGCGGCGCTCAACCAACAGCGTCCAGATGGCGATTGCAAGCGTCAGCATCCCCAGCGTTCCAGCCACCATGCGGTGGCTCCACTCATAGCGCACGCCGCCGACAAAGTGCGGCACCTTCACGAGATACCCGAACGAAGTGGGCCAATCGGGTACCGACAGCCCCGCGTCATTGCTGGTGACTAGTGCCCCCGCCGTGATCACAACAAATGCCGCGCATGCCGTGAACACTGCAAAGGCGTGATGCGCGCGGTTGTAAGTTGCTGGAAGGGCTTTCAGAGCATTTCCCCTGGACCGGATGGTTTGGAATTAAGATCGTCTTCGTGGGCGACGCGGAACCGGGCCTCGGTCGCGCCGCAACAGCATATTCTAAGACGATCTTACCCCGCGGACAAGCCTAGTTTGGTAGTCGAGCAGTTCGACCCTTTCCCGGTTGTCATCCTGAGCGTAGCCGGTTTTCAGGCGGAGCGAAGGATCTCCTGATGAACCGGCATAGAGCGTCAGCCACCCTAAACCACTACCCTTGGTTGGCTACTCTCCTCCAGCCTTGAAGCTCTGATCCACGGTCTTCGTCTCTTTCGCAGCAACCGTCACCTTCTGGTCCTGCTCGCCCAGTTTCTCGTGGACGAAGGCAATCGTGTAATCGCCCGGGGGCAGGCCCTTGATTTCGTACTTGCCCGACTTGTCAGTGACCGCATAGAACGGATTCTTCACGACGCTGATGTACATCTTCATCCAGGGATGCTGGTTGCACTTCACCGGCAGCATGATTTCTTCGCGGGCAAAGTTCTTCTCAATCGCTGGTGAGGACGGTGGCTGCGACTCGTTCCACTCGCGGTTATCTTTTGGAGTGGGATGGATGTTGTGCGTGGTCTGGTCGTCGTTCTTGATCTGCACGGTCTGCCCCGCCATTACACCCAGCACGTGAGGATGATACTTGCATCCGCTCTGGTCAAGGACAACAGCGTCTTTGGGCACGTCGAAAGTGCGGCTGCCGAGCCCATCTTTCACATAGACGAAAACGTTGGCAAGATCGCCGTCGCTCACTACAACGTTCTCAGCCTCGTTCGCACCTTTGCACGCC
This sequence comes from uncultured Acidobacteriaceae bacterium, assembly GCA_963771965.1. Lineage (GTDB taxonomy): Bacteria > Acidobacteriota > Terriglobia > Terriglobales > Acidobacteriaceae > Sulfotelmatobacter. The sequence goes on along the minus strand of CAVYVM010000006.1, from coordinate 452,707 downwards.
GGGTCCTGGCTCATGTCGATCTTCGACGGTTTGGGTGCCGTGCCATCGAACTTCACCGTGCCGCTCACCGTGGCCACGGTCGCGGGATCGATGGGCGTTGCTGCGGGAGCGGGTGCTGCGGACGGAGCCATCGTGTTGCTCGATTGCTCTGTGTTCTCCTTCTTGTTGCATGCTGCCACCAACAACAGGGAAAGTAACGCCAACATGCCGGCGGCTATTCTGAAGTTCACTTTCTTATTCATGATGTCACCCTTTCTCACTGAGTCAAAAATTGCTAACCACCGAATCCAAACCTGATTGGCTTGCCAACCAAACCGCAAATTCTACTGCGAACCGCCGCTGGATGTTGGATGCGACTCCACTGCAGCCTGTTTGCGATCGCTCTTTACTTGTACCGCGGCTTTCGCATGTGGCATGGACGCCGCTACTTTCCGTTGTTCTTCCGGTGTTAACTGGAAGATATAGTCGGTCAACAATTTTCTGTGATCCCCACCGTATCCTTCAAACGACGGCGGCGTTGGCCCGGCAAACACCCACTGACTATTCTGCTGCTTGAACAAACCTGACGGCATTGACGTTCCCGGACTCACCGCCTGTGGATCGGTAATCCAGCGCTCAACCCAATCCGGCTTCAGCCGCTCCTTCGCCAGCAGGAAGTTTGGCGCAGTGGCAATTTTGTCGTGTGCCACATCGCCAGTCGCATGACACTTCAGGCAAGGCGCCGCGGTGCTGGAGAATAGGCTGCGCGCCATGTCTGTTTCTTTCGTTGTAAGCACCGGAACCTGCTCCGGAATGTAGGGCAACGGTTGCTGCGACAATGCCTGGAAAAAGCGCACCAGCTTTCGCAGTTCATTATCGGAGAACGAGAACGTCGGCATGCGCACCTTCAAGTAAGGGCGAACGCCGTTGCGGTTTGTGTCCGTCGTGGTCAGCGCGGGGTTCGACAAAAACTTGCGAAGCCACTCCGGATCGACACGCGCACCCTCCGTCAAAAGCTTTGGCGGCAATTGCTCCTGATTGTCCTGATACTGCGGCAGTCCCATCAGAATCGTTCGCTGGCCCGGAATGAACTGGTGGCAGCCCATGCAGTTGTACTTCTTAACGATCCACCAGCCCTCCTGAATATCGTGCCGCGCGTCGCCCGGCTTGTATTGATAACTGGCGGGCAGGGAAGTCTCCTCGCTTCCCATCAGGAATGTCGTGAGATCGAGTACTTGCTCCTTCGTGAGGTGGACATTCGGCATGCGCAGTGCTTCCGTTTCGCCCTTCACCATGCCCTGGTCATAAACATTCGGCTCGGCCAGCTTGTGTTCGAAGAATCCCTTGTGGTCGTACCATGGCTCTGTCGCTGGGCCGTCGGGCAGACGAGCGAGATCTTCTTTGTCTTTGATCGGTTCGGCGTCCTTGCCGCCGTGCTGCGATACTTCGGTAAACAACGCGAAGTCAAGACGCTCGATCGGCTTGCTGCCTTCAAACGTCAGCTCTGTGCCAATGCGGCCTTCATCTTCGAAGCCGGCAATTTCATGGCAGCCCGAGCAGCCGAAGTGCCGCACCCACTTTTTGCCCTCAGCCTTCAAATTCGGATCATCCATGAACGCGGCATCCGGATACGACGAAGGCTCCTGTTTCTTCTGCGTCAGCAAGTAGGTCGCGATGTCCTCCGCGTCCTCCTCCGCGAGCCGAAGGCTTGGCATCACAGTCATGTTTTGCACTTGCAGCTCGTGTCCATCGTTCGGGCATTGACTGTGATCGAGGTCAAATTGATAGGGAAGGCCCTTCTTGGCGTAATCCTCCGGCCCGATATCTTTCTTTTCGTAAGGGCAGTATGGCCGGGTTCGTTGCCGCGCGTTGTGAACCCAGCGCACCAGATAATCGTAGTTCGCCTTTTCGCCGACGCGGCTCAGATTTGCGGCAAACACCCCGCCTTCTTTCTGATCGCCTTCGCCCATCGAGTGGCAAGCCATGCATCCGCGGCTCTCAAACAATTCTTTTCCATGCGCCGCATTCCCTGGCTTGTGTTGCGGAATCGTATCCGTAAATCCGGATTGCCAGATATACGCCGAAATCGCCTGGATCTGATGATCGCTCAGGCGGAAGTTCGGCATCTTCGTGGTAGGACGAAAATCAGTTGGCTTCTTCAGCCAAACCGGAATCCAATTCTTGTTGAGCTTGAGCCGGACATCTTTCAGGTTCGGACCAACCTTCTTCATGTCCTGCATCAAGCTGTGCGACTGGAAGTCGAGTTGTTGCAATCGCCCGTCCAGCTTGCTGTTCGCCACTCTCAAGTCAACTGCCTGCGTGTTCAGCTGGTTCGCTTCCTCGTTCGACGCCGCGGCGTCCGCCTGCTTCATCAGGTAAGCGGTTTGCTTCAGATTGTCTTTCTTCTGGGTCTCGGTCTGCTTGATCTGCTGGCCGATCGAGTTCAGGTCCTCGGGTTCCTTGTCGTAACCTTCATAGCGGTGGCAGCCCATGCAGCCCCGCTGGCGGAACAGATCTTTTCCGTCGTTGATGGTTTGCCACTGCTGATCGCCGCTGGCCAATACCATGTCGGCTGCGTGACAATTCTGGCAGCCTCCTTGCGCGTTTTCTTTGGGAAACAGCGGCCACAGCCAGTGCTCGTAGTTTCCGTGCGCCTTCTCAACGCTCGTGGTCGCACGGCCATTTCCTTGATGACAAGGTGAGCAACCAAACTTCTCGGGGTCGTGAATCTGCAACAGCTCTGGCTCGGTATGGCTGACAAACGCTTCCGCGTATTCGTCGGGTTTCTTCTCGCCCTTCGACGACATCGCAGCGGCAGTAATTTTTAACGGCTCGCGCGTGTTCATGTGACACGACTCGCAGCGGTCAACGATGTTGGCCTCGGCAACATTGATCTGCACAATCGCCGGATCCCATTCCGTCGCCCTCCGCTTCAACCCGTCAATCTGCTGCGGAGTCAGGTCTACGTCATGGTCGGCGATGTATTCATCCATCTTCGCCTTGGCTGCTGTCGCGGGTTTCAGAACGTCGCCGAGTTCGAGGCTAAGCTTGGTGCGCTCGTCCCGAATCTCGTTGTAAGTCTCTTCCAGTTGCTGAAAGTTATATTTTTTCTTGCTGCCGTCAGGAAACTCTACCGTCGCCTGTTCGCTCTTGTAACTATCGATTTCTTTCTGTTTGCTTGCTTTATCTGACGCACTCTTCGTGGTTTCGTATTCGTAGGTCAGGGCGTTCACATAGGCGCGGCGGTCGGTAAAAACGCTCTGCACAGCGAGCAATCGGGCGCTGGCATCGTCGAGTTTCTTGCGCGCCTCTTCTCCCTGCGCCTTCGAATCCTGATACGCCTTTTCGTAAGCCTGCTTGAGTGCGGCGTAATCCGGATTCTGTTCGATATCTTTTTCAGACGTTGCCGATTTCGACCGCGCGGTGTTCAGAAACGCGCTGTATCGATCTTTCCAGCTCTCCTGAAAAGCCTTCCACGGCCGCTGGTTCCACGCCTCATCCCACAAGGCCCAGAACAGCGTCGCCATCAGAATCACCATCGCGATCAGGTAATAAGCGGCGTACGACTTAGTTGTGATCGGGTCTTGCTCGAGGTTGGATTGTTCAGGCACCGCTTCCTCCGGAAGTGTTCACGAGTCTGAAAATGCTTATCATTCTGAAAATGCCTGTCATTCCGAGCGGAGCGAGAAATCTCTACTCCCAGCACTGTTCCCAGTCATAGGGATCCTTCGACTCCGCTCAGGATGACAATCCAAATGATGACAACCTAAATATTGAACCAGGGTGTAATCCACACGTACTTGATGTGCCACAAGAGGCGCAGCCCCATCTTCAGGGGCAAGGCCACCATGCTCAGCAAAAGAAATTGGGTGAGGCCAAACTGCAACAGGCTCATCCGCTTGAAATCTTTTCCCATGTACCGCCGGAAGAGCGAATACACCAGGAAGCCACCCAGCAAATAGTAGCCGCCGACCACGATCGCGCCGAAAAGCGCCTTCGCCATGTTCGACGTGATCCCAAAAATATCCGGCAAGTCCCGGTTCACTTCGTAGATCAGCCGGTTGTGGTCCCACGTTTGCCCCGGCCAAAACCACTGCCAGCCAGGGCCGCGGATGAACGTCCCAATGATGATCATCGCGACCCATAGAATGATGAAGCCGAACAAAAACGTCCCAATGGAAAACTTGCGCTGCTTCCAGGTGTAATAGCCGCTGCCTAACGGATTCGTATCGATGTAAGGAATCACCATGAGGCCGACGATGATCATGGTCGGCATGACAACGCCGGCGATCCACGGATCGAAGTAAACCAGCATCTCCTGCAGTCCGAGGAAATACCACGGGGCCTTCGCGGGATTCATGGTCAGGTTAGGATTGGCGGGCTCTTCGAGCGGAGCGTTCAGGGTGATCGACCAGACCATCAGAATGATGGTCACGATAATGGCGGCGAGAAATTCAATGCGGAGCAGGAACGGCCAGACGTGTACTTCCTTCTGCCAGCCTGGCTTGAACGGCCAGGTCTTGCGGTGATGCGTTTTGGCGAGTGCGGCATCGCCTTCGAGTTGCTCGATGAGAACGTCGTTGGCATGCGCCTGTTTCCACGCCAGATAAATGTAGAAGCCGAGGAGTGGAATCAAGCCTACGATCGGCACGTTGTCCGGAGCCGAGCAGATTTCCCAAAGTTGTCGCCAGTCCATAATTGTCTCGCGTTAGCTGTTCACAAATCTTTGTCATTCCGAGCGGGGCGAAAGCCCCGGCGAGGAACCTGCTTTTCGCCGCTGCTACTCGCCCGCCGCCTTCGGCCCTCTCCTTGGCTTATCCGCTTCGGCCTCCAGCATCACCGGTGCCGGACCCGAAATCCCGCCATCTTTCCGCACACGCCAGAAATGCACAATCATCAGGATCGAAGCCACAATCGGAATTCCAATGCAATGCCAGATATACGACCGCAGCAATGCGTTTGCATCGACGATCGATCCGCCGAGCAGGCCGAAGCGCACATCGTTGTATGGAGTCATGCCCAACATCGAACCGAACGGCCCTTCATGCCCCAGCAGCGGCGTTGCCCGCGCCATGTTGGTGCCAACGGTCACAGCCCAGAATCCGAGTTGATCATCAGGCAACAAATAACCCGTGAACGATAGCAGCAAAGTAAACACCAGCAACAACACTCCAATGTTCCAGTTAAATTCGCGCGGCTTCTTATACGAACCGGTCAGAAATACGCGGAACATGTGCAGCCAAACACCAATCACCATCAGGTGAGCGGCCCACCGGTGCATGTTGCGCAGAATTTTTCCGAAGGGTACGTCGTGCTCGAGATACAGAACGTCTCGAAACGCCTGCACCTTGCTGGGGTGGTAATAAAACATCAGCAGCACGCCGGTGTAAGTAAGGATGATGAACAGAAAGAACGTAATGCCGCCCATGCCCCATGTGTAGCTGTAGCGCACCGCATCGCGATTGATTTTCGCGGGATGCAAGTGCAGGAACACGTTCGACAGCACGCCCAAAGCCCGGTTGCGCGGCGTGTCGTCGTGCTTGTGGCGGAAAATCGAAGTGTAGACCTGGGTCTTGGTCGGGTCTTTCAGCCCTTCGATCTGCTCTTTCGCCTTCGCAGGGATATCGACCTTCATCGCCTGAATATCTTCTTTGACGCGGTCGACTAACCCTACTTTGCCATTCTTGCCGTTGTTTTCATCAGCCATATAAAAGTCCTGGGTTGCAAGTATCAGGTGTTAGGTCTTACGGTCTCGGGTTTGCCTAAGACCTGACACCTAAGACCCGAGACCGAACTTCTACACTCCCGTTAAGAATGCTCCTGGATCGTTAAATTTAGTCGGCTGTCCCTTGGGCCACTGATAAAGCCTGGAGGTATCGACGATAATCTGCCCGTCCGGTGCAAGCTCGACATGAGCGCGGTCCATGGGACGCGGCGCCGGTCCTTCGAAATTGATCCCTTCGCTGTCATAGCCGCTGCCATGGCACGGGCACTTGAATTTGTTTTCGCTGGGTTTCCAGTCTGGCGTACATCCCAGATGAGTGCAGCGCGCGTAGATCACGAAGACGCGATCCGGAGTGCGGTCCACCCAGATGCGGTATTTCTGCTGAAACTTGGTGTCAACCCCCAGGGCAAACTCCGAGGGATAGCCGATTTTGAAAACCGTATTAGGTTCGAAAAGGGTGCGGGGAAGAAAGAATCGGAAAAAAGCGAGGAACCATGCGGTCAGGAATGCGGTAACGGAGACCCACACAAGCCGTCGGCGTCGTTGGTCGACCTCTGTATTGGAAGGACCCGACGACGAAAGGCCCGCCGCTGCGGCTGCCTTCGAGGTGCCAACAGCAGGCGTGCCCACATATTTCGTGGCGTCCGCTGCGCTTGTGGCAGCGGGCTTGCCGGGGTCAGGACTCGGGTTAGGCTTCTCGGCCCCCGTTTCAACCATCGATCCCCTCCTGTTCTTGAATCACCTTATTCTTGAACGACCCTAGTTCTCGAACAACTCTACTAATAAGTATTGCGCTCACTTCTAACGCGTCGTCAGCGCAATTACCCTGCGGTCGCCAATGTCGACGTCCCTATTTCAGCATCCTCGAATCGAGTTTGCGAAACAACCTCTCGGCCCAAAGCGTCCCGCACTAACTCCCCAAGCGCGCGAATAAACTTCGGAGAGTCGTTCAACCCTGCGCTCATCTCGAACCGCGTAATTCCCAACTGCCTCGCTTCTTCCCGCGCCTCGTGGTCGATCTCGCCCAGCGTCTCCACATGATCGGAAACAAACGCCACCGGCACGATGCAAACCTCCTGCACCTTTTCCGCCGCAAGATCATGCAGCGTCCGGTGCAGCGAAGGCTGCAGCCATTTGCTTGCGCCCACCTTGCTCTGGTAGCAGAGGCGGTGACGATTGCTCCATCCCCCGCGCTCCATCAAAAGTTGTACCGTCTCTTCAATGTGCCGCTGGTAAGGGTCACCCTTGGCGATCACCGACATAGGGATGCTATGTGCGCTGAACACAATCTCGGCTCGCTCCGGTACCGGAAATCGCGCCAGCGTCTCTTCAATTTTTTCGATGACGGCGTCTAAATACATCGGATGCCGGTAGAAGGTGTTGACGTTGTGAACAGGCATGCCGTCGTGGAACAACCGCCGCCATTCATTCAGACTGCTACCCGTCGTGGTCGACGAGTACTGCGGATACAGAGGCAGCAACACCACCTCATCGCACTCCGCCGCTTTGAGCTGCGCGATGGCTTTGCTGGTAAAGGGATGCCAGTAGCGCATGGCCACAAAACATCGGGCATCGATTCCGCCGTTTGCCAACTCGGCCTCCAAAGCTTGTGCCTGCTGCTCAGTAAAACGCCGGATCGGCGAACCTCCGCCAATCGTCGCGTAATGATGCTGCACTTTGCGCGCGCGTGTGGTCGAAATTAATTTTGCTAAGGGCCTGCGTCCGATGCGGGCAAAAGGGAAATCGATGATATCTGGATCGCAGAAGAGATTAAAAAGGAAAGGCTCTATCGCAGCCAGCGTGTCAGGACCGCCCAGCTGAAACAGAATCACCCCTACACGCCGTATTGTGCGCGTCATCCCCCAGAAACTCCAGAACGGGCGAATTTACTCCCATCTGCGGCCAGAGTCAATGGTGGACATCAAAAGTAGTTGGCGGGAAGCGAATCATTTCATCGCTTCCGCATCGACCGGTGGGGCTTCCAGGCACCGCGAGCGTGATCTTCTTAAAAAAATCGTTTCCTGCGAACCGTCTCGGTTGGACTTTCTAGCGAACTGCTCTACTGAGCTGCGGGCGCAGCTTTCGTTTTTTCCATTTCATCGATCACGGCGTCGGCAAACTCAGAGGTTCCCGCCTTTCCTCCAACATCCCGCGTCAGTTTCTCCGGATGCCGGTACACTTTTTCCAAAGCATTCCGAATCTGCGTGGAGGCCTCGTGCTCGTTCAGATGCCTCAGCATGAGCAGCGAGGACCGCAGCAGCGCAGTGGGGTTTGCCAAATTCTTGCCAGCAATATCCGGAGCTGACCCGTGCACCGCCTCGAAAATAGCGCAATGATCGCCCAGATTCGCGCTCGGCACAAAACCCAGGCCGCCCACGAATGCTGCGCACAAGTCCGAAAGAATGTCTCCGTACAAATTTTCCATCACGAGCATGTCGTACTGATAAGGATTCATTACGAGCTGCATACAGGTGTTATCGACAATGTGTTCGCCGTAAGTAATCTCCGGATATTCCTTGGCTACTTCGCGGCTGCAGCGTAAGAACAAGCCATCCGATAGCTTCATAATGTTGGCTTTGTGGATGGCATGAATCTTCTTGCGCTGGTTCTTGCGTGCGTACTCGAAAGCAAACCGTGCGATCCGCGTCGAGGCCTTTTCGGTAATTATCTTTAAGCTTTCCACCACGCCCGGCACGACTTCGTGCTCCAGGCCGGAATACAGGCCCTCGGTGTTCTCGCGCACGATGATGAGGTCAACATCTGGATAGCGCGTCGCAACATGCGGCAAGTTGCGAATCGGACGGAAGTTGGCATACAACTCAAATTTCTTGCGTAAGGCGACGTTGATGCTGGGAAACCCGCCACCCACGGGCGTGGTCACCGGTCCTTTCAATCCTACCCGCGTGCGCTCGATCGACTCGATCAGTTCCTTGGGTATATATTCGCCAGAATCAGCATAGGCCTGCGCGCCGACGGCGAAGGTTTCCCATTCGAACTTCACGCCCGTCGCTTCCAGAATACGCACCGTGGCCTGCGCTACTTCCGGCCCGATTCCATCGCCCGGTATCAGCGTAACTTTGTGACTCATGACTGCCTTTCAGTGGATAACACTAACCACTCTTTTTCCGCACTTCCGGCGATTCCTTGGCTTTCATTAAATCTCTCAACTCATCCATGAACTCTTTCACGTCCTTGAAGTCGAGATACACGGACGCAAATCGCACATACGCGACTTTGTCGTAACGCCGTAACCGGTTCATGATGAGTTCGCCGAGTTCGCTGGTTTTGCGCTCCCGTTCCTGCGACTCGATGACGAACGACTCGGCTTCGTTCACAATCTGTTCCAGCTTGCTGATCGGCACCGGCCGCTTCTCGCAGGCCCGCAGCAATCCGTTCAGAACTTTCTGCCGGTCGAATTTTTCCCGCCGTCCATCTTTCTTCACCACCATGTATGGAATTTCATCGATCCGCTCATAAGTCGTGAAGCGCTTCGCGCACTTCAGGCACTCGCGTCGGCGGCGAATCGACTCCGCCTCTTTACTCTCTCGCGAATCGACTACCTTGTCGTTTGCAAATCCACAGAATGGGCATTTCATAGCGCTGGGCGAATCGAGAACTAATACCGCCTGGGAAATAAGTGTTCAGGGCTTGATACAGAAATTGTAACAGGGGCGTAGCGGCTCAGAGTCGCAGCACGTACCTAGGTAATAGATAAGGAGTTACTTAGCTGGATGGACCGTTGACCTCGGTTTCTTCGGCGCGATGGCTTTCTTCCGATAACTTTCGCAACGAAAGTCTTTCGTGATGCGCCAACAACAGCCCGAGCGGAACCACCGCCGCGAATGTCACCAGCCACAGCAGAATCCCGCAACTCGCGGCCATTTCGGGAGGCACATCGAACACGCTTGAAAGTGCCGCAATCGTTGCCATTTGCGCCCCGCCGCCCACAGCCGGCAATTGCAGCATCGATCCCACCATGCTTGCGCCCATCAGAATCAAAATCTGCGAGACGGGAATATCGAGCGCGGCCATGCCGTAGGAATGCGTCGTCTCCTGATAGGCCAATGCGATGATGTACCACATGCCCACGGAAACCAGGCTCAGCATCAGCAACGACACAGGCCCGGAAATCGTATCCAGGCCAAGACCGAACTCGCGTACCTTCTGCGCCAGGCGGTGGCCAAAATTGGAAGACAAATGCCCAAACCGTTCTTCCACCCATCGCGCCACCGCGTCTCCACTGCGCCGAATCACGATTGCAGCCACCGTCGCCACAAACACCAGGCCGATCAGCAAAAACCCACCTTCGCGAAAGCGCAGGTAGTACTCAGGATGAGGAATCGCCGGCAGTGCGCTTGGCAGAAAAATGGCGAGCACCATCAGCACGGTGAACGCGCCAATATCGAAGATTCGCTCTACCGCCCACACAGCCACCTGTGAAGAAAAAGGAAGATCAGTTCGTCGAGCGATCAAATATGGGCGGATAAATTCTCCGGCACGCCCCAACAGCGCCAGCCCCGTGAAGCCGATTAATGTTGGCGAAACCATTTCCCACAACTTTGCCTTCGGACGCACCGGCTGCAGAAAAATCTTCCAGCGCAGCGCCCGAAGAACGTACGCGATATAAATCAGCGCCACGGCGTGAAATACGTGGCGCTTCCGGATGAGATGGGTCTGCGCCCAGAATGTTCCCCAGTCAAACGTTTGCCAGTGCCGGTATTGCAGGTAAACCAGAACAGCCAGAATGAGGAACACGATCGCACTGGCCACAATGCGCTTTTTATCCATGAAGGGGAGAAGCCTCGCGCCGCGGCCCTCGCAACGCGAAGTGGAAACGGCATCCCCAAGGTAAACGAGTGTGCCACAGGGGTCAAATGAGCTGAAAGACGTAATGGAGGTGCAAATTCCTATTCAGGTTTTGCCAAAGCAATCGCCTGCCGCACATTGCCCTTCGATTTCTTCAGCGCTTCCGTCGCCTCCGCGCGCGTGACTTCAGCGGCCAACATGACCATCGCGACCGGAGTGCGATTGCCGGAGGCCTGCAAAGCGCGCCACGCGGTTTTCTGGTCAACTTGCAATGCGCGCTGCAGAATTGCGACCGCCCGCTGCGTCAGCTTTTCGTTCTTCGGATGAACGTTGACCATAAGATTGCCGTAGACGTAGCCCAGGCGGGTCATCGCTCCGGTCGAGATCATGTTCAAGACCATTTTCTGCGCGGTACCAGCTTTCATGCGCGACGACCCGGCAAGAACTTCAGGTCCAACCGGTGTCACGATCGCGAAGTGAGCCGCGCGTTCCAGAGGCGAATCGGGGTTGCAGGCGAGGGCAATCGTCCGCGCGCCTCGGCGTCGCGCTTCGGCGACCGCCACCACCGTAAAAGGAGTGCGTCCGCTGGAGGCGATGCCGAGAACAACGTCATGTTTTCCAGGCTTGCGTCGCGCCATTTCAGAGCGGCCCAGTTTTTCGTCGTCTTCGCTCGCCTCGGTCGCCGAGGCCAGAGCTTTTGGGCCACCGGCGATGATGAACTGCACGGAACGGGGATCGGTATTGAACGTTGGCGGGCACTCCGAAGCGTCCAGCGCGGCGATACGGCCGCTGGTCCCCGCGCCAACATAGATGAGGCGTCCGCCCTGGCGGAGTGCAGCGGCGACGGCGTCGATTGCGCGCGCCACCTGCGGCAGAGCGCGCCGCACTGCGGCCGCAACGGTCGAGTCTTGCTCATTGATGAGGCGAGCAATCTCGAGCGCGGACTTCTGGTCGAGATCCTGGCTAGCCTCGTTCGTTTGCTCGGTTCGCAGTCGATGAAGGACAGGCTTATCTTTATGCTTCGATGTCAAGTAGTGCGCCTCTCAAAGATGCAGGGATTCATATCCGCTTGAGTTTCGTAGCCCCGCTCATTCTAGCTGCATTGGTAGTCATCGATTCTGCTGAAGGTATCTCAACCAAAATCTCTTTCCAAGATTTGTTGCTTAAGCCTTCTCCACTGCCTCAACGACGGCATCATGAAATCTTGGACGCACCTGTTTGATGGCCCAATTCGAGCAATCGGGCCAGGTGCGGTTGGTCAACAAAGTAATCGAGAGTTGACGCTGCGGGTCGATCCATAAAGAGGTTCCGGTGTAGCCCAGGTGGCCGAAAGAGTTCTCCGAAAAGTATTTACCGGACTGCGACGGTGCCAAAGGCGTGTCCCAGCCGAGGGTGCGGGATGTTCCTGCGGGTGCGCTTTCGCGGCGAGTGAATAGTGCCACAGTTTCAGGACGGAGAATGGGCCGTCCGCCATCGAGCATGCACTGGGAGAATCGGGCAAGGTCGACGGCGGGAGCGAAAAGTCCGGCGTGCGGCGCTACTCCGCCAAGCACACTAGCGTTTTCGTCTTGGACCTCGCCCTGGATGACACGATGCCGAAAGGTTTGATCGTTGGCGGTATGTGGAATCGCCGGTCGGATTTTCGGTGGCGGATTAAACGTTGTGTTCGCCATGCCAAGCGTCGAGAAGATTTCGCGCTGGCAAAAGCGATCAAGGGGCTCATCGGCAAGACGTTCCAGCGCAGTTCCCAGGATGATGAATCCAATGTCGCTGTATTCGGCACGAGTGCCAGGATCTGCTGCAAGCGGCGTGGAGAACGCAGCCTGGAGAAGCTCGTCGCGCGTACCGCTTTTCAGAAATAGCTTTTCGTAAGCCGGCAGGCCAGAGGAGTGCGCCAGAAGCATGCGCACCGTTACGTTGCTGCGCCGTAAATCGTTTTCCGCGGCGAGAGTGAATTCGGGAACGATCGCAGCGACGGGCGTATCGAGGTCAAGCAGGCCGCGCTGGTAAAGGACCATTGCCATGGCCGTTGTCGCAACCACCTTGGTGAGCGACGCGAGATCGAAAAGCGTCGCGAGTGTGACGGGTGGCGAGTTCGGTTCGTAAGTAAAACGGCCAAGAGCTTTGAGTGCGACTAACCGCCCGTGGTGAGTAACGGCTACAGCGGCCCCAGGAAAAGCTCTTTGATCGATAGCTTCCTGCAAAATCGAAAAAGCAAATTCAAACACTTCGTCTTGATGATCGAAGGCGTCGAGCAGTGAAGGCGGATGATCTGGTGTGATCATTAATCTCATCATAGGGCATGAGCGCATGTGCCGCGCCGGGTTTATCTAGGAACGGGCGGTCCCAGTGCAATTCGCTGGCGTTGGCTCCTCTCTTCAGCAAGAATCTGGTCTAGAGTTGCGACGGATGTCTGGAAGCCGAGGGTAATCTGAAAGCATCCCCCCTCCTTGAGTCATCCCGTCGGAGTTGTTAGAGTCAAAGCATCCCTTATCAGTCAAATTCGCCGCGCAATAGAGCTTGGGTCTTTGGCTCTCGCCACTTTCCGATCGTGTGCATCCTCCTTCTGTCGACCACTCTGACCGCCTCGGCTGTGGATGCAAAGCGCCCAACGGTTGCGGTTCATCTCGCCGCTGTGGACGCGGTGATTGAACAGGCGATTCATGACGGAAGCATTCCCGGCGCCGTTCTGATCGTTGGCCACAACGGCCAAGTGATCTATCGGAGAGCCTATGGTTCGCGTGCGCTTGAGCCGCGCCGCGAAGCGATGACCTTGGACACCATCTTCGACCTGGCCTCCCTGACAAAGGTGATTGTGACGACGACCGCAGTGATGCAATTAGTGGAACGCGGCAAAGTGCGGCTGAACGATCCCGTCGCAAAGTATCTGCCGGAATTTAAACAGAACGGGAAAGAAGACATCACGGTGCGGCAGCTTCTTACTCACTATTCGGGTTTGGAGCCGGACATGAATTTGAAGACCGCGTGGGAAGGAAAGCAAACCGCTTACCAGATGGCGTTTGCAGAAGCGCCACAAGATCCGCCGGGGTCAAGATTCTTCTACAGCGACATCAATTTTATTATGCTGGGGGCGCTGATCGAGCAAGTCTCCGGCGACACGCTCGACGAGTATTCGACGCGTCACATTTTCGCGCCGCTGAAAATGACGCACACGCGTTTTGTGCCGCCCCTCGGGCGGCGGGCGGGTTGGATCGAAAAGATCGCCCCCACGCAATATGACGAGAACGAGCACATGTTGCGGGGTGTCGTGCATGATCCCACGGCGCGGCGGATGGGCGGCGTGGCAGGCCATGCGGGGTTGTTTTCAACTGCGGATGATCTTGCGAAGTTCGCTCAGGCTTTGCTCAATGGCGGCGGAGGAATTCTTTCCCCACTGTCCGTGGAAAAAATGACGCAGCCCGAGCAACCGCCAGCAGCACCCGTCCTGCGCGGCTTTGGCTGGGACATTGATTCTCCTTTCTCCTCGAACCGGGGCGACCTGCTGCCCGTCGGCAGTTATGGACATACCGGCTTTACCGGCACATCGCTGTGGATCGATCCAACCACCAAGACTTACATCATTTTGCTGACCAACGCGGTCCATCCCCGCGGCGGAAACGCGATTGCTCTGCGCTCGAAGGTGGCGACGGCGGTGGCCGCGGCTCTGCCTCTGACCGCGACCGAGAAAGAAGCGCTGCGCGGGCGAAGTATCACCGGCTACAACGAAGCGCAAAGTGCGGCGCGGCGCATGAACTCCCGCAACGGCGCTGTGAAGAATGGCATTGATGTTTTAGAGGAACATAAGTTCGACATACTGCAAATTGCGGATCGCAAAAAACGCGTTGGCCTCGTAACCAACCAGACTGGAATCGACGCCGACGGACGGCGCACCATCGACGTTCTCGCCCAGGCCCCCGGAGTTTCGCTCGACGCGATTTTCAGTCCTGAACACGGCGTTACCGGCACGCTCGATACGCTGCACGTCAGCGATACGAAGGACGAAGCGACCGGCGTTACCGTATACAGCGTTTACGGAGGCAAGGATGCGGCGCGGCGGCCCTCGCTCGATGTGCTCAAGCAGCTCGACGCCGTGGTGTTCGACATTCAGGATGTCGGCGCGCCATTTTTTACCTACGAAACTACGCTGGGATATTTTCTCGAAGCAGCGGCGCAGGCTGGTATCGAGTTGATCGTGCTGGACCGGCCCGATCCGGTGACGGGATCGTTCGTGCAGGGTCCGGTCGCGGATGCGGGACACGAGAGCTTCACAAATTACTGGGCCGTCCCCGTGCGCCACGGAATGACCATGGGCGAACTGGCGAAGATGTTCAACACAGAACGCAATATCAACGCCAAGCTCACCGTCGTTCCCATGGAAGGATGGCAGCGCGGCGACTGGTTCGATTCAACAGGGCTGACGTGGATAAGTCCATCGCCGAATTTGCGCAGCGTAACCGAAGCGGCGCTTTATCCCGGAGTCGCGCTGATTGAAGGCACGAATGTTTCAGTAGGTCGCGGCACCGATACACCATTCGAACTGGTGGGCGCGCCGTGGATAAAGGGAAGGGAACTGGCGGCGTATTTGAATGCGCGCGGCATTGCAGGAGTGAGATTTGTGCCTGTAACCTTCACCCCTGCTTCTGCAATTTATAACGGAAAGAAATGTGATGGGGTGAATGTAGTTTTGACGGAGCGCAACGCGCTCGATGCTCCGGAGTTGGGGATCGAACTTGCCGCGGCCCTAAGAAAGTTGTATCCGGCAGACTACAAGATCGACCGCCTGCCCGAGTTGCTGGTAAATCAGGCTGCCTATGACGCGCTGCTGGCCGGTCACGATCCGCGCCGCATCGCGCAGGATTGGCAAGAAGACTTGGAGAAATTCGAGTTAGTCCGCAAAAAATATTTGATCTATTAGGCGGCGCCACCAATGCACTTCTCTCGCTGCTCGGCATTTCAAGATGCAGGCACCCGGTGGACAGAAAAACGCATCCCAGTTGTTAATCGCGTGATATTCTCGGCCTGATAAGCGGTTGGGCGACGTTTCGCCTGTGAGGTGTAGGATGCGCCTGTTGTCTATCATTTTGTTTGCCTCCACGGTCGCAATTGGCCAGCAAGCTTCCACGCCTTCCG
This sequence comes from uncultured Acidobacteriaceae bacterium, assembly GCA_963771965.1. Taxonomy (GTDB): domain Bacteria; phylum Acidobacteriota; class Terriglobia; order Terriglobales; family Acidobacteriaceae; genus Sulfotelmatobacter. The sequence continues at coordinate 437,067 of CAVYVM010000006.1, read as the reverse complement.
CCGATTCGGCCCCGCACGAGAAACCGGCGAACGCAGCCGCGGCGAGTGCGGCGCCTTCCGATCCGAATGCCTTTACCATTCCCGCCGGCGCGAAGATTCCGCTTTCTCTGAAGCAGGCAATCTCCACAAAGAACGCCCGCGAAGGCGATGCCGTCTATGCCGAAACCGCATTTCCATTCGTGATCGACAATCGCGTCATCGTTCCGGCCGGTTCCTACATTCAGGGAACCATTTCACACGTCGAGCGCGGCGGAAGGTTGAAGGGGCGCGCGGAAATCCTTATGCACTTTACCTCGATGATTTATCCCAGCGGATATACCGTGATGCTGCCGGGCTCGGTCGAGAACACTCCGGGTGCCGACAACAAATCGGTGAAAGACGAAGAAGGCACGATTCAGCAGGATAAAGATACAGGAAAGAAGATTGAAGACGCAGCCAAAGGCGGTGTGTACGGGACCACAGGCGGCGCAGTTGCCGGAGGCCTCGCGGGCGGCCTCCATGGCGCGCAAATCGGGGCGGGAGCCGGTGCTGCCGCGGGAATTGGCTGGGCGCTACTGAAGCGCGGCAACGATGTGAGGCTAGATGTGGGAACGTCAATCGAGATGGAAATTCAGCGTCCGATCACCGTCGATACAAGCCGAATCTCCGTCGCGAGAGCAAACCCTTAGGCGATTGTTTCGAACGGAGCGGGGCTTTCAACCGGCTTCTAACTACTTCAAAGTGAAAACCGCATTCACATGCGCAGTCACCGTCACGTCTTGCGGTGTGAATTCTTCCGTTGGCGCGGGCGCGGCGTTGGCCATCGATGCCATAGCGCGAGCCATGCGCGGAACCGGCACGCGCTGATTTTCAAAGGTATCGACCGACGCGTATGAAAGGTCCTCTAAGGTGCGGCCGCTGGCGCGCGCAAGGCTGTCAGCTGAACTACGGGCGCGGCGATAGGCGTCCTCCACCGCCTTGTTCTTGGCTTCGTCAATATTTTCCAGCGTATAGTTCAGCGTCTGACTCTCGCTGACATTGGCGTCCGCCAGTTGCTGCGTGATCGGTCCTATCTTGGAAAATTCCTTCAGCTTGAGAGTGACATTGGTCGTCACCCGGTAAGCGATCACTTTCTGCTTGCGATCTTTCCAGTCATACATCGGCTGAATCGAAAAGAATCCAATGTTGGCCGCCTTGGGCTCGATGCCATTTGCGCGCAAAACCTCGCGCACCTGCTCGGCAGCCTTCGATGCACGCTGGTAGGCGGCTTGCGCCGTTTCATCCTGAGCGGAAATATTGAACTGGATGAGCGCCGTGTCCGGAGCCGTTTCAAATTTTCCGTCGGCGCCCACGTACACCGAGTTGGGCTGCGCGGTAACGCTGGGATGCTCCTGCGCCAGGCACATACCGGTAACTAGCAAAGTGATGACGAAACAAACGGCGGATTTCATTTAATGCCTCCTGCACAATCATCGAACTAGAGATCAGCTTCTCCCAATTGTAAGTCGGACGGAAAAAGCTGCCACCAGTAAGAACGCACCAAGGGCCTTATATTGCAGCTTCGTGAGAGCAGTTTAATTGTGCCCGAGAAGAGATAACGATCCGGCGGTCAGATCAAAGATGGGTTACAAACCGCTCTTTGCGCTAACGGAATAACTGAATGGCCCCTGCGCATTAATCTGGCGGCGGAGCTCTTCGAAGATATCGTCGGGCATCTTCAAGAAAACATCAACCACCTCGGGGTCGAACTGACGCCCGGTCCAGGCTTTGATCTCTTTACGCGCCTCTTCCAAAGTTCTCGCCGGACGATAGGGGCGATTCGAAATGATCGCGTCGAGCGTGTCGGCCACGGAAAAGATGCGCGCCCCCAGCGGAATCTCATTGCCGCGCAGACCGCGAGGATAGCCGGATCCGTCGAAATGCTCCTGGTGCGAATAAACGATTTCGCAGGCTTCGGCGAGGAACGGGATCTTCTTGAGCATCTGGTATCCGTGAAAGCAATGCTCGCGCATGATCTCTCTTTCCTTGTCATCCAGCTTTCCCGGTTTGAGCAGAATGTTATCCGGAATCGCCATCTTGCCGATGTCATGGAGAAAAGCACCTCGCGCGATCACATCGATCTGCTCGCGGGGAACGCCCATCGCTTTTGCGATTGCCATGGTGAAAGCGGTGACGCGCCTGGAGTGCCCTTCGGTCTCGGCGTCTTTCAGGTCGAGCGCATCGCCCAGGGCTTGCAGAGTAATGTCATAAGAGCGTTCTAACTCCGTCATCGCGTTCTGGAGTTGAGCAGTTCGATCTTTCACTAGAGATTCTAAATTCGTCTGGTACTCGCGGTTTTCCAGCTTGAGACGCCGATGCTCAAGCGCCCGGGCTACAGATTTGAGCAATTGCTCGCGCTCGAATGGTTTAAGCAGGTAGTCGTAGGCGCCGTTGCTGATGGCGGCGAGCGCGACCGAAATATCATGCACCGCAGTGACCATCACGACGGGCATATCGGGGAACTTCTCTTTGGAACGCTCCAGCAATCCGATGCCGTCCAGGTCGGCCATCATCAGGTCGGAAAGCATGAGCTCGAACTGCTCGCCGGAATTGAGCAGCGCCAGCGCTTCCATGCCGGAGCCCGCGTGCTTGCAGGTATAGCCGGCAGCCGCGAGTATGGCTGAGACGATCTCTCGAATCGCCTCTTCGTCGTCTACTACGAGTATGCGGTCGGGCATATGTGTCTTAAGACACTATCGGCGATTTTACTCCCGCTGTGAGATACCGAAAGTAACCATCCGGGTCCGGAAACAGGACACGAATCAGGGCAAAGCATGATATTCAGTGGTGAGGCACGGTCACGTCTGTACTGCGCGCCTAACAATTCACTAAAATGACCGCGAACCTCTGGTCCATTTGGAGCACCGCCGCACGCCCTGCCCTCGCCGGGCTAAAGCCGGGGGAGTGGGCGCTGCTCATTTTGCTGGCAACCTCCGTGGTCGTGCTCTGCGCCTTCCGCCACCGCTACCTTATGTTATGGACTGCAGGATGGGCGCTCCTGGCGAGTTCGCGACTGATCGCGATGCACGGCAGCGCGTTGCGGATTTCCGATCGCTATGCTCCGGTGGCCGAGCAAGCTTCCTTCTTGATCGCTGTCGGCCTTTTGGCGGGGGGGGTCTTTATTTACACCCGGGGAAAGAATCTCCTTGGTCCCCTCGCCGCCGTCACGGTCGGTCTCGCTGGCTTTGCCGCGGCCCGGGCGTTGCTCTGGTCTGATGTTCCAGGCTTGCGTGGTCTTCTCGAGGTCACTTACCGGATCATTCTTCTAAGCGCAGCCGTTTCTTTGCTACGCGCTCGCCGTGGTCGCTGGGAGCTTGGCACATGGCTCCTGGCATTGTCTCTCCCGCTGCAGCACGTAACTTGGCATCCCTTTACCGATCAAATCCCGTCCGCAGTCTTTCCAGTGCTCGATGTGTTGTTGGGCGTCAGCATCTTCCTCGTTTTATTCGCGGACGCTCGCGCACAGGCACGTCGGTTAGACGCGCTGCAATCCGTCACCTCCAATTTCGTCAAGGCTCAACAGCAGGGCGAAATGATGCAAGCCGTGCTCGACGAACTCCGGCAGTTGACTCGAAGCAAGGCAGCCTGGTTCCGCTTGATCGAGGGCGGCCATCTTGTCGCGACTCAGGCCGTTGGCGTTTCGCAGGATTTCGTCCGCGAGGCTGGGTTGGTGCCGCTTACCGAGAGCATCTCGCAGATGCTCGAACAAGGCTCTCCTTGGGCAGCGCAAAAGCGCCAAGACGAAGCCAACCCGGAAGACGCGGAACTGATCAAGTCCGAGAAGCTTCGTCACCTGATAATGGTTCCCGTGCTCGGCAAGAAGGATCCGATTGGGCTGGTGATTCTGGGCTGGGCAGCTCAGCGCAAACTCATTCCCGAGGAACTCGAATTCCTGGCAACGTGCGGACGCCAATTAGGAATCGCGATCGAGAACTTCCGGCTGCAGGAGCAATCCCTGCGCTCGCAGCGCCAGTGGAGAAACACTTTCGACTCCGTGCATGACATCATCCTGGCCCACGATGCCGATTTCCGCATCATCAAAGCCAATCAGGTTTTGCTCGAAAACGTCGGCCAATCCGCTGCCGATGTGATCGGCAGCACTTGTGAATCCGTATTGCCCCATGGCCTTGGCGAGTGGACCGGCTGTCCCTACTGCGCGCGCGGAAGCGAAGCAATCACCGAAGGCGCCGACCCTTGCTTCGGCGGCTTCTCCACTGTTTCGACTTCTTCTTACAGCGAGCAGGGAAGCAACAAGAAGGGGATCATCCACATTGTTCGCGACGTCACGGAGCGCCGGTCTGCGGAAGAGAAATACCGACTGCTGTTCGATCAAGTGCAGGAAGGCGTGTACGTGGCGACGCCTCGCGGACGTTTGCTCGATTGCAACGATGCTTTCGTCCACATGCTGGGCTATGAACGACGCGAAGAGTTGCTGGCCTTAAACCTCGACGAAGACATTCGTGTCGACGCCGGCCAGCGCGACGCTTTCCACAGAGATATCGAGCGCCAGAATTATGTGCGCAATTTCGAAGTTACGATGCGGCGAAAGAATGGCACTCTGCTGCTGGCCGCCGAGAGCAGCTTTGCCACGCGCGACGCCTCGGGACAAGTCGATCGCTATCAGGGCTTTGTTCTGGACGTGACCGAGAAGCGCCGCGCTGAAGATGAGATGCGCCGCCGCAATCGCGAATTGAACGCCTTGAACGCGATGGCGGTGGTGGCCACGCAATCGTTCGATCTCGATGAAATTCTGAACCTGACCTTACGTCAGGTGGTGTCGCTCTTCGGCGCTGAAAGCGGAGCGGTCTATCTCTCCGATTCCGATGCGCCCACCTACCGCCGCCGCGCCGCCTGGGGGCCGCGTAGCCGCGATAAGTCACGCCCTGCGGAGATCAGTTTTGCCGAGGGCTTTGGCGATCTCGTCATGCGCTCGCGCGCCGAAGTGATTACCGCCGAGTATCTGCCGCATCTCACCGGCGCAGTCGCGAATTTCATCCGCTCCGGCGACGATGGCTCCTGGATGTGGGTGCTCTTCTGGGGCAAGGATTCTCCCATCGGCATCATGGGCCTCGGCAGCCACGCCCTGCACGAATATTCCACCGGCGAAGAAAATCTGCTGGTCGCGATCAGCCGGCAGTTGGCCACCACAATCGAGAAAGTCCGTCTCTACGAAGAGACCTGCAAAGCTTACGAAGATCTGCGGCGCACTCAGGAACAGCTCCTGCAGAGCGAGAAGATGTCCGCCGTCGGCCAGCTCATTGCCGGAGTAGCCCACGAACTCAACAATCCTCTCACCGCGATTCTCGGCTACGCTCAACTGCTCGAGAGCGAAGGCCTGAACGAACGCGCCCAGGATTTCGTTGCCAAACTCTTTAAGCAGGCTCAGCGCACCCACCGTGTGGTGCAGAATCTGCTTTCCTTTGCCCGCCAGAGAAAACCGGAGCGCTCCGAGGTCGATATTCGCAAGGTCATGGATGAAACTCTTGCCCTGCGCGATTACGATCTCAAGGTCAACAACATAGCAGTCGAAAAGGATCTTGGTCCGGACCCCGCCGTAGTCGTGGCTGACCCACACCAGATCGAGCAGGTGTTCCTGAACATCATCAACAACGCCGTCGACGCCGTTCTTGAGACCGGACGCTCTGGTAGACTCAAGATTCGCGTCTACTGCGAGAATGGCGATGTCTGCGCCCAGTTTGCCGACGACGGCCCCGGCATCAAAGATCCCAAGAGAATTTTCGACCCGTTCTACACCACGAAAAATGTTGGCAAGGGAACCGGCCTGGGCCTGAGTATCTGCTACGGCATCGTGAAAGAACATGGCGGCGATATCACCGCGCACAATGCCACCGAGGGTGGAGCGGTCATTGAAGTCCGCCTGCCCATGGCCGCCGCAGCCACCGCGCCCCTCGAACCGGTTCTCGTTGCGGCTCCCAAGCGCGAAGGCGCAATTCAGGGCCGCGTACTTTTGCTCGAGGACGAAGAAGCGGTGCTGGAGTTCGAGCGCGACGTCCTCATGGGCGCTGGTGCCGAGGTGGTCACCGCCACCAAGAGTGAGGATGTCAAAATCCGTCTCCTCTCCGAGCCGTTCGATGCGCTGATTATGAATGGAAAAATGCCCGCCGACTGGAACGCGAAAGACGCTTTTCTTTGGCTCCAGCAAAACTGCTCGACCATGGAAAAGCACGTGCTTTTCACCTTCTCCCATGGGGTCGAACAAAGCAACGAGCGCGCTTTCCTCCAGGAAAACAACGTACCCTACCTCGTCAAGCCCTTCGAAGTTGCCGACCTGATCTCCCAAGCCAGGCGCTTGCTGCAGAAAGCCAACGCCGCTTCCGCCAGCTAAAACCCACCGCCTCAGACCCCGCTTGGGACGCGGGTTTACTCCCAGTTTGGCAGCAATTTTATGACTAGAACCGATTAATAAAGCCGCGAGGCGCGGATTCTGCGGTATGATCAAGACATGCCATACATCTTGGAACACCTCACCAGCCTTCGTCAGGAAATTACGGACTTGCGGAATATGAATGCCCGCTTCGTCAAGCGCGGCGAGGACAACTCGATCGACCAATCGGCGGCTGAAATGCGGGCCAACCGCCTGCTTGAGATCAAGAAAGAGTTGTCAAAGATGCTGAACCGCCCCGAAGACCCCGCCGTTTGGTGGGAAAAAGGCAGCGGACGGAATCGCGTAGCGTAGACGTTTGCTGGAAGCTTATTGTTCGGACAGGGCGCGGCTTATGCCGTGCCTTTTTTCTTGGCCCTGCAAGAATCGAAGAATCTTCGTTGGCGTGCGGATTAAACCTCTAGATTTCAGCCGCGAAGCGGCGCAAGAATGCAGCCCACGGCGCAAGCCGTGGGTAAGAAGTGGAAAAGGAACCAAGCCCCGGAGGGGCGAAAGAGTAGTTCCCACGCACACTCTTCAGCCCCGGTGGTTCGCCGTTCGTGGCTCGAGAAACCTTCTGTGCAACGATTCAACCTGACAACGTTGGCAATCATATCCTGCAACACATGTACTTCTTGTTACTAGGTGTTGCCGTGATAGGGCTGTTAAGTTCCATGGTTGTACTTGCTTCCACCAACAAAATCGAGTCCTTCAGACAACTGATCCGTTCTCGGTTGGTAGCGATAGCAAAAGGCCGTAACGTGGTTCTTTTTGAAGATTATCCTTGTATCGCAGTTGAGCGAAAAAAACGAGAATCTTTGTGCCATCGTTTATGGAATCCCAATCGCTCTCCGTGAAGGTTTCGTTGCAGATGTCCGCAAAGTCGATCTTGGAGAGTTCGCCCGGAGCCTGTGGCCTGCCGGTTACGTTCTTGATGATCTCGCCTTGGATTTTATCGAGTATGCCGATCTCGCTCTCATCGGCAATGGCTGCAACCTTGATGGTGAGATTAGTCATAGTGCCCGGAGTCTTTCCATAATTTTTCAGCCCGAAAACCGCATGTACAGCCTTCCAGAAGTGGGTTTTATTCCCGCTGTGCGGCATTGCGGTAATTACTTCTACGCTAGGCAGAAACCAAGCCCGTTCCACGTGACGGAGTGCTTGAACCTGCCGCCAGACCAAAATGGCTGCTCCGACGGTAACGATTACTACTACCGGACCAGAGACAAGATAAATCGTGTAAAGCCAGCTTGGAGGTTGGGACTGGGGCTGAGTTGTTAGGTGATCGGTTGTTTCTTTGTGCGGGTTGCTTTCAGTGGAGACACATGGATTAGGCTGATTATTGGATTGCTCGCGGATACGGCGTTGTTTTTATGGGAAGTCTGATTCTGTACGGATAATCCAAGAAAAATGGATGCGATCATCATTGCTAGGCGCATAATCACTCCGTGAAAGAATCTGAATACATCGAGGGGCAGAAGGCGCGAGAGAACTTTGAACGCGGCATGATAGCACTGTTCAAGTTCCCAAAATTGCAATTGGCAAAGCAAGAAAGAAGGGCAGGAAACTCACTGCACCAAGGAAGAAAAAGCGTGGCAGGGACTAGAACGGGATTGGCATTCCCGCGTTTCATCAAAGTATCGGAACAAACGAAACGTTCCACCCTTACCTAATAAGGCCCAATAATTCCCGCGATCGCACGACTGGCCGGCACTTGTGAACCCTGTGTGGCCTCACCCTGATCCAACACATCCAAATATTTCAGCCCCGACCCCGTGTTGAACAGCACGACCGTATCATCACTCGAGAAAAATCCGCTGGCTCGCAGCTTCTGGTAGGCGACCAGCGATGCCGCTCCTTCCGGCACCGCGAAAATCCCTTCGACCTCGGCCCAGTGTCGCGTGGCTTGCAGTATCTCCTCGTCACTCGCAGCCAGCGCGAGCCCTCCACTCTTCTTCAGGATATCGAGAATCAGATAGTCTCCATACGGCTTCGGAACTCGCAGGCCCGCAGCCAAAGTCGACGCATGCGGCCACATTTCCACCACGGAGCGGCCTTCATCCCATGCTTTAACTATTGGCGCGCATCCCGCAGATTGCACGCTAATCATATACGGACGCTCCGAGCCAATAAATCCCAGTTCCTCCATCTCGCCAAACGCCTTCCACATCCCCAGCAAACCGACCCCTCCGCCCGTGGGATAGATAATCCCCTGCGGAAGTTTCCACCCAAGTTGTTCCGCGACCTCATATCCCATGGTCTTCTTGCCTTCCACGCGGTAAGGCTCTTTCGTGGTAGAGACGTCGAACCATCCTTCGCGCTTCCACCCCTCACGCTCTTTCAATTCCGCCACTTTGCGCGCGCAGTCTGAGATCAGGCCGTCCACCAGCGTAACCTTCGCCCCGTAGTAATCGCACTCGATGCGGTTCGCGGCAGGAACGTCTTTTGGCATGAAAATGTGCGCTTCCATACCGCCGCCGGCCGCGGCCACATAGGCAGCGAGAGCCGATGCGGCGTTTCCAGCGGAGGGAATCGCCAGCTTCTTCAGGCCGAAGTGGCGAGCCATCGTGACCGCCGCAGATAATCCCCGAGCCTTGAAAGACCCGGTGGGGTTCAGCCCTTCGTCTTTGATAAAGACGTTTGGGAATTCGCGGCTCCGCAGCATCGGCGTGAAACCTTCTCCGAGAGAAACAGGAGTCGCTTCCGGAAGCACGGCGTCATATCGCCACATGGTGGGAGCGAGCGGAAGCAGCGACGCCGGAGAAAAAGTCTTCTTGATCGCAGCAAGATCATACCGCGCATAGAGCACGCCGCCATCTCGCGGGCAAACAGTTTGCGGCTGGTCTGCAGGAAGATGCTCTCCGCAGCGGGTACATTCAAGGTAAGTAGGACGCGACACGAAGAGAGTTTATCAGGCAAGGCGCGGAGGCACGAACTCATGCCGTAAGTCGGACAGGATTAACGCTGCTCCAGCCTCGATGCGCTGCTTTACGGAGTAATCTCATATACCGTCCCGTACCCGTAGCGGCTGCCGCCATAGGATGTCGTGCCGAAGAGATTCCCGGAGGCATCGAGCAGCAGCCCTTCTTGCGGTTGCGAGCCATCCTCGGCACTCTCAAACTGATACAGGACCTTTTCCTTCCAAGTGCCGTCGCTCTGCGGGCTGAGTTTGTAAACCACACCGCAGGAACTCTGGTTGCAGCCCCGCCCGCCGATGGCACTTGTGCCGTAGAGATTGCCGCCGGAATCCATGATCAGCGGAGCCTGCGGCTGACTGGCGTCGCTGCCGGAAACGAAGTGATGGATGGCCTTCTCCGTCCACGTGGCCCCAGCTGCGGGGCTCAACTCAAAGACTTGGCCGTAGTCGGAGTCAGTTGCCGTCCCGTAAAGGTTGCCATTCGAATCGAAGACCAAGCGGGAGTCAGGATTGCTGCTCTCGTTGGAAACATAGATCACCGTTAGTGCCCATGGGCCATTAGCTTGAGGAGACAATTCATAGACGGCCCCTTCGAAACTACCGTGACCGCTGAAAAAGGCCGGACCGTAGAGGTTCCCTTTGCCGTCGAAGACTACACCCGCATCCGGATACGCCACTCCTTCTGGCGAAGGGAAGGTATAGAGCACGGTTTCTTTCCAACTGCCGCCGCCCGGTTGTGGGCTCAGTTCAAACACTTCACCGTTGGTCCCGTAAGGGTAAGCAGCAGTGCCATAAAGATTGCCTGCACTATCCCAAGTAAGATCGCCGTTTGGACTTCCCTCGCTGGTAGCGAATTGATAAATCACTTTCTCCGACCATGTCCCGTCCGGTCCCTTGCTCAGCTCGAAGATCGCTCCAGCCGAGCCGAACTCTCCATTCTCCGCTCCGTAAAGATTGCCTTGTTTATCGAAGAGCATGGTCCCGTACGGAACCGGTCCAGGCGATAGGCAACCTTGAAACGAGTAAAGAACGGTCTCCGTCCATTTGCCGCCGGAGCCCGCAGGAGATAACTCGAAAGCTGTGCCGCAATTCGTCTTTCCACCGGCCGAGGTTGTCCCATACAAATTGCCGACGCCATCGGACGTCAAGCCTGAGTAAGGCTGAGCCCCGTGAGTCTCATTGAACCTCAGGATTACATTCTCGCCAGCGCGCGCCCCCACGGCGCTCAAAAGAAAGACCAACCCAATCGCCAATGCCCTTCCCGCAGCGAGCGGTTTCCGCGTCATCTCGAATCTCCTTCAAGTCTTTACTGCGCTTTCACCGCTGGAGCTCCGGCGGCGAGCATGCCGAGAGTTCCATGAAGATTTTCGTCGTTGCCTTCCGGTGCAGTGCCGCTTGTCTGGCCCGCGACGATGGGTTGATTCGGTGTGCTCTCATAGGCGTAGCCGTAAATGTTGCCGTCGCGAGGCCTTCCTACCGATGGAAACTTGACACGTGCCCATCCGTAGTGAACTTGTCCGCCGATCATAAACTTCAAACCGACATACGCATATTCAACTTTGTTCCACGAGCCCGAGTTCTGATTGGCGCTGCCGAACCAGTCGATATACAGGTAAAGATCGCGGTTACCGAACTTCTGTGACGGCCCTATTTCGCCCCCCTTAGCCACCGCGGACGCAGTCGGTCCTCGTTGGCCCTGAACCGCTCCGTTGCCATTCTGCTGCGGAACGATTTTCAGATAAGACTTGAAGCCGAGAACCGAGCCGCCGGTTGAATACCGGACGCCGTAAAACATGGCGAAACTGAAGTCCGGTTTGCCATCATTATCCAAGTCGAGCGGCGTAAACGCGGAGCCTTGATTAAGCACAGCGATAGCCATCGGTGTATTGCAGGGCGTGTAGATAACTTCCGCCCCGGCTGGCATCGCCACGGACAGCACTCCCGCACCCGCAGCTGCCGTCGCGTAGGCCAGGAGATTTTTTTCCAACTTGTTGCCCAGCTGAACTGGCTGTCGGGGTCTTGCTCCAAAGACACGTTGGACATGCTTGCGAGACATAAGATTCACCTTGGCCTGGTAACTGCGGTTTAGGGGGAGAAGGGCTCCGCAAAGATCACGCCTTTATCGTTCAAAAGGCCACGCTTGTCAAGCATTTCCGGGGGAGGGACAGTGAATCAAGCTGACCACGACCGGGCGGGAGAGCGCAATTGAAAAAGCGATTCGTATCAGGCCACGCCTTCATGGCCTGCGGAAAAAACTCGTGCCTTTATAGAAATCGGGAAGGGCACGCACTCGTGCCATAAAGCCGCCGAATGAGCGCGGCTTCAGTCGCTGAGGTGTGCCCTTTGCAGTATCACAGCTCTACTTCGAGCTGCTCCTGGTTGCCCGCTTCGAAGGCGGGATTATGCCTCTTTCCGGAAGCTCCTCCCCAAGCGGGTCCGAGAGATGGTGCAGCGGTTTGTCGCCCGCCGAGGACAACTGCGGACCCACCTTGGCCGCGGTCAATCCCTGCGCCGTGTAAATGGCCTCATTGAAGGTTGAGCCAGACTTAGCTGCGGCTACCGCAAATACTCCATAGGGCACACCGCCGGTGAAGGCCGTGGCAATGTAGTCCGCCACCATCAAGCCGTTCTGGGAGTTGGGCAGCCATGTGAGCGTCATCGGTCCGGCCAGACTTACCGGAGTATTCCATGTAGACCCGCCGTTGGCCGACGAAATGTAGCCCACGTAAAGCTGGCAGGTTGACTGGGTGCAACTGCTCTTCGGATAGTAGTAGTAGTGGACCCCAATATGAGCGGTGGATCCTGACGTCGTTGGGTCAATGCCAATTCCGGGAATGAAGTGGTCCACCGTGCTGGTGGTGGCGTCGATTGGAATGCGCGTTACCGCGGACCACGTTGTGCCATTCGTAGAAGTGCTGTAGACCAAATCGTTGGTCGAACACCTGGAGCGGAAGCGGCAATCCTCCCATACGACATACACCTTGCCGGCGCCATCGATTGCTGCGGAGGGCAGCGGCCGGCTGCGAATGCCGCCCGCATCGGTGTGCCATTGAACGTTGGAGATTGAAACCAGCGCCGTCCAAGATGCGCCTCCGTTGGTAGAGGTGTAGGCAGACATTCCCGAGGTTTCAATGGGAACCACCACGGTGCCGTTGGGCAGCGCCAGCGGTGTCCCGCCAAGGCCGGTGCCCGCGCCGCTGATGGTGGTCGCGGCTGACCACGTCAGGCCTCCGTCGATGGAAGTGCTCATCTGAATCTGGTCCCCGTTGTCGGGATTGTCCCATTCGACGTAGCAATTGCCGTAGTACGGGCTGGTGGAGGTGCTGTCGCACGCGACCCAGTTCTTGTCGGAAGCGGTCACCATGGGACCGACAAGCACGGGATTGTTCCAAGTCATGCCGTCTGTGGACCGGCTTATCGCCACGCCGGGTGTAGTGGTGGTCTGGTTCAAAATAGGCAAGGTGGAGATTAACCACACGCTATGCTTGGCGTCATACGCGACGTTGGCATCGCTGGCCGCGGCGTAAGGTCCGCCGCCGTTTCCACTGGTCAGGCCGGGAAGAAATCCGTGGGTCCAAGTACTGCCGCCGTTGGTTGAAGTAGCCCAGCCAATGGCCGTCGCGCCGCCGGGAGAAATGCGTCCCGTCTGAAACGCAGCAACCAGCGTCGTGCCGTTTGCCAGTACGTGAGGCTCAACCTCCGTAGCATGCTGCCCGGGCCCCACAGTAAAGGGATCGGAGCTGATCTCGGTTAAGCTGACCTGCGCGGACGCGGTAACTGCCGCGGCGCAAAGGCTCAGCACGGCCAGGCAGGCGAAAAGCGAAAGAGAGTGTAGTCGGCGGAAATTACAGAGAATACGGTTCATCAGATTTCTCCTCGGAATGTGGAAATTAGGTTTCCCAGGGTAAGTTCGCTGAATTGCAGGCGTGCGCGAACTGTAAGCGATCGGTGTGATGCAGCTTGACGACAGCTTGCGTGACGAATTTTGGCACGGATCTGAGAGGCAGGCGACGAAGACTACTAATTTTTACAAAATCCGAAGAAGTTGTGTGTAACCCAGGTTGTGGGTCAGTTTGAAGAAGCAGCGTGCACTTCTACCGTCGGCGTCATCCTGAGCGCAGCCGCTTTTCAGGCGAAGCGAAGGATCTCCTGCTTGAGTGGCCCGACGCCTACGCCAAATTGCACCACCACCGAAATTCAACCTTAGGAAATTCAAAACCTTAGGAAATCCAACATAGATGGCTTCTAGATGAAAAGATCCCCGAAGTTTCAATCGGCACCACCACCGTCCCGTTAGGCTGTACCAGCGGCTGCCCGCCAATGCCAGTGGCTCTGTTCGTAGTAGTTGTAGCTGTTCCCCATGTCAGCCCACCGTCGCTTGAAGTGCTCATCAGAATCTGGTCACCGATGTCAGGATTGTCCCACTCGACGTAGCAGTTCCCGTAGAACGGGCTAGTGGATGTGCTGTCGCAGACGATCCAGTTCTTATCCGAACTATTTACCTTAGGAGTAACGCTCACCGGATCGCCCCAGGTGAAACCACCGTCAGTCGATCGGCTGACTACCACCGCAGTCGTGGTGCCCGAGTTCACGATCGGCAACGAGGCGATCATCCATACGCCGTGCTTGGCGTCATAGGCCACAGCTGGATCGCTCGCCGCATTGTAAGGACCGCCGCCGTTTCCCGTAGTGAGTCCAGGCAGAAACCCGTGCGCCCAAGTATTGCCGCCGTCAGTCGAGGTTGCCCAACCAATCGCCGTCGCGCCCCCCGGAGCAATGCGTCCCGTCTGAAACGCCGCCACCAGCGTTGTGCCGTTTGCCAACACATGCGGCTCAACTTCCGTAGCGTGCTGCCCGGGCCCAACGGTAAAAGGATCGGAACTGATTTGGGTCAAGGTAACTTGTGCATAAGACGCTAGGCAAAGGCTCAGCATTGCTAGGGAAGCAAACAAGCAATGTGAGCTGCGGGCACCAGAGAGAAGGCGATTCATAGGTTTGTCCTCTAGAGCAGAAAGTTACTACGGGGTAGGTTTGCTTACCGACAGGCCAATCGAGAACGGCGGCAACAATCAACTATGTAACATAGTAGATCAAGCGGAGTGAGCATACACGCCTAGCAATGTAAGTGTCAATCTGAATCGGAACTTAGTGTGGGTCAGTTTGAAGAAGCAGCGTGCACTCCTCCCGTCGGCGTCATCCTGAGCGTAGCCGTTTTTCAGGCGGAGCGAAGAGCCTGCCCTGAGCGAAGTCGAAGGGATCTCCCGCGTAACCGGGCCCGGCGCGCAAGTCAAATTGCGCCACCACCGAAATTCAAAACCTTAGGAAATTCAAAACCTCATCCTTAACTTGTCCGGACGAAGACGACCGCTGCTTCGTCGTGATACACGCCCTTCCAGCTGGCAGTCTCGGCCAGAATACTCGCCAGCGCAGAGTCTCTAGGAACAATGATGCAGCCAATATCGTGCTCGTGGATAAACCCATCCCAGCCCGGCTCCACATGCACCATCTTCAAATAAGACTTTAGAAAATCCTCGCCATAGAAATCATGGCGGTCGTCGATAACCATGCGCCAGCGCGGATACAGGCGATAAATAAGATATCCGCCCCAATAATCGGGAGCCAGCACAGGCCCCTGAATATCCTTCTCCTGCAGGTAGGTAACAGCCTTGGCTGGAAAGCGCTTCTCACTAAAGTGTGCGTCCATCAATGGCGTAGCGCCGAGCTTCCCGCCATTCGCTGCAATGCCGCAAGCCAGCACGACTGCCGCGATCGGCCATAGGTGCCCGCGGAGACTACACTCAACCGCCTGCATTCGCCGCAAAAAATGGAACAATGAAAACCGGCCCGGGCGCATCGCCCCCACTCGTTCCGCGAGGCTAAGGAACCACGACGACAACCACGGTCCAATCACCAGAATCAAAAGCAGTGACGATATAGGAAGATTGCGCGATGCGTACAGCCCGGCATAAACGGCGAATAAAATTACTAACCCTTGGCTCGGCTCGTCCCTTGTCAGTTCTCTTTTCTTAACAGCGAGCCCAATCAACGTCATCAACAACAGTCCTGCAAAACACTTCTCCGCGACAAGATGAAAATTCGGAGATTGAAACTCATCAATGTGATCCATGAGAAAACGATTCGTGAGATACCGGTAGACGTGGAGGTGCAAATTCCAACCGTAAGGATTCACGAACGTTGCCAGCGCGCTCAGTAAGGCGACGAATGTCAAAGTCCGCACGTCTCTAGCTGCGCCGATCTTTTTCAGCGCATCTTCAAAGCGTTCCGACGGCAACCGAACCCATTGCCATGCCGCGCTGATCCAGTAGATCCCGAGCAGAGCGAAACCGATGAGAAATCCCCCATGCAGGTTCACCCACAGCATCATCAGCGGCGGCAACATCCACGGCAGCCAGGTTCGTCCGCGAGTCGTGCGCCCCCGACCGAGCGACGAATCCAGAATCCAAAACCAAAGCACCGTCAGCAACCACGTCAGCACGTGCGGCCGTGCCAGAAAATGAATCGTCGCCGCAGCCGCCGCGAGTAATACCAGAGCCAACGCCACGAAAATGTTTGTGCCCCGGCGCAACAGCGAACCAAACGTCCATGAGAATACTGTCGCGATGATCAGCGCCGCGAAAAGCACAACCCCGTTGAGCCCAGCAGTTCTGTCAAGCCAGCCGACGATGACGTCAAACAGCCACTCCCACGCGAACCATGCGTGCCCTGCCATGCTCGAAGAAAATGGATCGACACGAGGAATGGCATGCGTTGCCAGAATCAGTTGTCCCGTCCGAATGTGCCATCCGATCCCGGCATCACCCAGCAACCGCTCGGATAAGTTGGTGAAGGCAAGCAGACCCAGCATGGCAACAAAAATCAAATCACCGACCGAGGGCAGCAGCCACCGGCCCCAACCCAACGGCGAAGACTGTCCATGCCCGGTTGAATCTGCGTCCCCTACAGAACTTATGGAGCCGATTACCATCGCGCTGAATCTTATAGAGTGAAGCCTTTAACAGCAAGAATGAAGACCAAGAAGTAAACGGCGGGAGTGAACGACAGAAAATGAACTGCAGAAAATGACAAGCAAGAATCTACATCGCGTGGTGATCGTTGGTGCGGGTTTCGGCGGCCTGAACGCGGCTCAAACCCTGGCTCACGCTCCCATGAAGGTCACACTCATCGACCAAAAGAACTATCACACCTTCCAGCCCCTGCTTTATCAGGTCGCCACAGCCGGCCTGTCGCCGGGAGAAATAGCAGCGCCCATCCGCTCCATTCTTCGCCACAGCAAGAATACTGAAGTGCTGATGGCCGAGGTCACGGGCTTCAATCTTGAACGTCGTGTCGTGCAAACGGACGATCAGGAAATCCCCTACGATTCGCTCATTGTCGCGGCCGGAGCCAGCTACGCTTATTTCGGCCACGACGAGTGGGAACCGTTTGCGCCCGGACTCAAAACAATTGAGGATGCGCTGGAAATCCGGCGACGCGTTCTGTTGGCATTCGAGCTCGCGGAACGCCGCGCATCGGCCCGCGAAAATGGCCACCTTCAGAAAAACGCTCCCCTGAATTTTGTGGTGGTGGGCGCCGGCCCCACCGGAGTTGAACTCGCCGGAACTCTTGCCGAAATCTGCCGCCACGCGCTCGCCCATGATTTCCGCGAGATCGATCCGCGCAGCACCCACATTCGTTTAATCGAGGGCGGGCCAATCGTTCTTCCCGCGTATCCGCCGGACCTCTCGCGCAGCGCCCAGCAACAACTCGAGCGCCTGGGCGTTGAAGTTCTCACCAATACGATGGTTACTAAGGTTGAGGCCGGCATCATTTATATGGGCGCGACGCAAATGAGCGCATCCGTCATCCTGTGGGCCGCAGGAGTGGCCGCCTCGACGCTTGGCAAAAAGTTGGGCGTTCCCGTCGATCGCGCCGGACGTGTGCTGGTCGAGCGTGATCTCAGCCTGCCCGGCCATCCCGAGGTTTTCGTCATCGGAGACCTCGCCGCGTTGAATGACGAATCTGGCAAATTGCTGCCGGGCGTTGCGCCCGTCGCCATTCTCGAAGGCCGCTACGTGGGCAAGCTCATTAAACGGGAAGCTGCGCTCCCTGAAACTTCCAATCCCGTACCCCGCAAGCCTTTTCACTACTTCGACAAAGGCAGCCTGGCGACGATTGGCCGCGCCGCGGCGGTGGCGCAATTCGGCAGAATTCATATCTCCGGATTTACCGCCTGGCTGGCATGGCTATTCGTTCACATTTTCTTTCTCATCGGCTTCCGCAACCGCGTGCTGGTTTTCATTCAGTGGGCTTGGTCGTATTTCACCTACGAACGCGGCGCTCGCCTGATTACGGGCAGCGCAAGCCTGCCCGGCTGGACAGACCACCACAGCGACGATTCCGGCCCTGCCGAAGCCGAAGAAATTGCTGCTGCAATTCGGAAATAAGAGTAAGAATATTGTTGTGGGCGTATTGCACCTTATGCATCGCAATTTAATTTCTCGAATTCTTGTAGCCGTGCTGGCAGCCCTCTTCACGCTCTGCTGTGCCGCTTCGGGCGAAGTACTGAAGATCGTTGTCGACGACACGATTCAACCCATTACCGAGGAATACATTGCTCGCGCCATCGACGAAGCCGGCCGTCGTAACGATCAAGCTGTATTGATCGAGATCAATACGCCGGGAGGTCTCGTCGAATCCACGCGTCAGATCATCGAGAAAATTACCGGATCGCAGGTTCCTGTCATTCTTTACGTCACGCCCAGCGGTAGCCGCGCTGCGTCCGCCGGATTTTTTATCCTCGAATCTGCCGACATCGCCGCCATGGCCCCCGGAACCAACACCGGCGCGGCCCATCCCGTCGCGCTTGGCGGCGGCAACCTGGACGACGTGATGAAACAGAAGATGGAAAACGACGCTGCGGCCCTGATGCGCTCCGTCGCAGCCAGGCGCGGCCGCAATGTCGAAGTCGCCGAAAGTACAGTGCGCCAATCCAAGTCCTTTACCGAGCAGGAGGCCCTGTCGCAGCATCTCATCGACTACGTCGCTTCAAACCAGGAGGATCTCTTCCGCCAAATCGACGGCAAGAGTTTCAAACGCTTCAATGGACAAGAGGTCACGCTGAAACTTACCGGTCAGCCGATCGTGCCTTTCGGCATGACTCTCAAAGAGCGCATCCTCGGCTATTTGATGGACCCGAATGTCGCTTTCATTTTTCTTGCCATCGGCGCGCTTGCGCTCTATGCCGAATTCAATCATCCCGGCGCCGTCATTCCCGGAACTGTGGGCATCGTCTTTATTCTGATCGCCGCCTTCGCGCTGAATCTCCTTCCCACCCGCTTTGCCGCACTGGTGCTTATTCTTGGCGCATTCGCGCTGTTTGCCGCTGAAGCAAAATTCGCCAGCCACGGCGTGCTCACCATCGGCGGCATCGCGCTGCTCACTCTTGGAGGATTGCTGCTGGTCGATTCGCCAATCCCGGAGATGCGGGTTCACCTACTCACCGCGCTTGCGGTAAGCATTCCGCTCGGCTTCATCACCGCATTCCTGATGAGCATCGCTCTCAAAGCTCGACGGAACAAAGTAGTCTCCGGCGCTCAGGGTCTGATCGGCGAAGTCGGCGTCGCCCAAACCTCGCTCTCTCCCCGCGGAAAAATATTCGTGCACGGCGAACTGTGGGACGCGGTCTCTTCCTCCGATTTGTCTGCTGGAGAATCGGTAATTGTCCGCCGCGTCGATGGACTCTTGCTTCAGGTCGAACCGATAGCCGCAACTCGCCCAACGCCCGCCCCTGCCGTTTCTTAATCGATTCCCAAGAATCCCTCCCAGATCGACCCACGCACCAGCCCAAGCAACTGTGCTGTGCCCGAATTCCTCTCCCATCCTCGATCCCACGCGTTACAATCCGCGATGGGAGCATTGCTGGCTTCCTTTTTGGGGGGCACACATGGAAGTTCTCGGGATCGGATTTTTTGGCATCGCCGGCATTATCGTCGCGCTCTACGCGCTGAGCTCGATCAAGATTCTTGCGGAGTACGAACGCGGTGTCATTTTTCGCCTTGGCCGCCTCCTAAGCGCCGCAAAGGGCCCTGGCGTGATCTTGGTTTTTAGCCCCATTGATCGCATGGTGCGCGTCTCGCTGCGGCAGGAAGCGCTTGAAGTTCCTCCGCAAGACATCATCACTCGCGACAACGTCACCCTCAAAGTGAACGCCGTAATTTTTCTGCGCGTAATCGACCCCAGCAAGGCCGTGGTCGAGGTTTCCAATTATGTTTATCAGACCTCGCAGTTCGCGCAGACCACGCTGCGCTCTGTTCTCGGCGAGCAGGAACTCGATGAACTTCTCGCTCATCGCGAGAAAATTAATCTGCGGCTGCAGAGCATCCTCGACCAGCACACTTCACCCTGGGGAGTAAAAGTAACCAACGTAGAAGTGAAGCAAGTGGACATGCCGGAGTCGATGCTCCGCGCCATGGCCAAGCAGGCCGAAGCCGAGCGCGAAAAGCGTTCCAAGATCATTCATGCCGAGGGCGAATTCTCCGCGGCGCAACGCCTGGTGGACGCGGCTCATCTGCTGGCCACCGAACCCGTCAGCGTGCAACTGCGCTACCTGCAGACTTTGACGGAAATCGGCGTCGAAAAAAATACCACGGTCATCTTTCCGGTGCCGATCGACTTTTTCGCCGGATTGCAGAAGTTGCTGGGCAAAGACGCTGGCGGCGGCGATCCCGCCCCTCCGGTAAAGGCGGCGTAATCCAAATAGGGAACATTCATGGCTGCGTCACAAGACACTGAAATCACGTTAGGCACCGCAAGGTTGTTGTCTCTGTTCTTCGGGTTGGTAATCGTGTGCGCGGTTTTCTTCGCTCTGGGTTATACGCTCGGCCGTAAATCAGACGTAGGCATCGCATCGGCCGCCGGCACGCTTCCTCTGACAAGTACCTCGAGCGCCGCCAAGCCTGCAGGCTCCCCGATGACGTTTTACAAAAACGTCGAGCAGAAAGATGCTAACGCACAACTGACTCCGGCACCGGAAGCGACATCTCCCGCCGCGCAAGCGGCCGGAACATCTTCACCAGCAAACCAGGCGCAGTCTCAACCTGCCAACCCGCCCGATCCCATCGGCACCGTTCCGACGGCCGGCTATTTCGTGCAAGTCGCCGCGGTCACCAAGCAGGAGGACGCCGACGCCCTGGTCGATGCCTTGAAGAAGAAAGAATATCCCGCATTTTCCAGCAATTCAGCCGTCGACAAATATTTTCGCGTCCAGGTCGGCCCGTTTGCCGATATCAAAGACGCGGAATCCATGCGCTCGCGCCTCATCAACGACGGATATAACCCGATCCTAAAAAAGTAGATCCTCAAAAAATAAAGTCAGAAAAATAAGCTCCGAAAAATTAGGTCCGAATGAAGCTCGACCCTCTGTTGAACCGCCGGGTAATTTTCAAATTGCACGGCATGGATCCACTCGACTCCACCATTATCAAGAAAGACGAAGCCGGGTATTGGATTCGCGGCGGCGCGCTCGCCGGTCAACTCGATCAATCCAATTGCTCGGTGCGCGACAATGACGTGCGCTACCTCGAGTTCACCCGCATCGAATGGCTGCGGGCGACAAGGCAGCGTCCGGCGTCCTCCTGAACAAGCGTTCTTTTCCTTAGGGTAGAAGTCGCGCCACCACGCGCGAAGTTTCCCGGCTCATGTGGGGACAGCCGCCCTCGGCTGTCCGGTCGCTGCTCAATCCCGCATATTGACAAGCGTCAATTTAATAGCTATTCCTAATCCATTCTCATGACTACCTCCGCAACCTCTCTCGACCGCCGGCTCGCTGCCATATCCGATCCCACGCGCCGCCGCATCCTGGCCGTGCTCAAGCCGCGTGGCGTCGTGTCTCTGAGCGCGCCCCCGGCCGCAAAAATCACCGGCCTGTGCGCGGGAGACATCGAAGAGCGCGTTCGCCTGTCGCAGCCGACCATCTCTCACCACATGGCAATCCTCACCAGAGCCGGCCTCGTCGAAGCCGCGAAGCAGGGGCAATGGCGCTGGTACCGGCGCAACGAAAAAGCTCTGCGCCTGTTAATAAAGACGCTCCGCGCAGAATTGTGACTGGGATTCGTGGCTTGATCCAGATTAAAAAATTACAGATCAAAATGTCTAAAATATCTTGAATCAATTACTTGGGAGGATCGTGATCTGTGTCGCATCTCCTAAAATATTGTTTCCAAAGATTTTACGACGAAAATCCCTGCAATCAATGGCTTAGCGGCTGTCCAAAGGTGGCTCGGGGCAAAATACTCGCTGCGCTGCGTCCGCATTGGTCATGATCGCGTGAAAGGCTGGCGGAGGCAATGCCGGATGTCACAAAAGAGTGTGGAAAGGAGCGGCTGTGGCTGGGGTCGGCACCCTCGCCATACCGAAGCCATATCCTCACCGCGCACTCTCCACCGTAAGCTTCAATCCCACAGCCCGCGTCACCGCAACCAGCGTAGAAAGCCGCGGGTTCCCCTTCGCCGACAACGCCCGATACAAACTCTCCCGCTCAATGCCCGCAGCCTTAGCCACTTTGGCAATACCACCCCGAGCCTCAGCGATGCGGCGTAAAGCGATCAAAAGCACGCCGGGATCTTCACTATCCTCGAGCGCGGCCTTTAAATATTCAGCGGCAAAGCTCTGGCTTTCGCGCAGGCGGCGGCGCATCACTTCGTCGTGCGACTCGCTAGTTTTATTTTTCATTGAGTGCGTGTCCTTTCCCGATAATCGATTAAGTATTCGCGGGCGCGCTGAATATTGGCCGACTGCCCGCGCTTATCTCCTCCACAGAGCAATAGCACACTGCTCTTGCCAATCATGGCGTAGTAAATTCGGTAGCCCTGCCCGGCGTCGATTCGCAATTCAAGCAATCCTCCGCCTAGCGATTTCGAGTTTCCCGGATTTCCATTTCGCAGGCGTTCGATTCGCGCGTAGATTCTCGCCTCTGTCGGTTCGTTTCTCAGGCCTCTGATCCAGCGGTCGACCGCATTTACACCTGCCCGCGTGGCGTAGTAGCGGATTTCCACGACAAAACTCATTGTAACTTATAGATTACATAAATCAAGTTGGAATTTTCCAGCACGAAAGCCCCGGAGGGCCTGCTCCTGTCTTTGCCGAAGCCCCGAGCGAAGCCGAGGGGGAAGTCGAAGGGGGCGACGTTAGCCTTAGCGCTTCGGCGCTGGGGAAACATACAAGAGAACCAAACCCAAGTCCCCGCAGGGGACGACACGAGTTCCCCTTCAGCTATCCCTTCTGCTCGCTCTTAAGATGTAGACTTACCCACCAGAAATGTCTTTCGCCCTCAAGCCGGCGCACGCCACCGTAAAGGCGTACTACGAAACCCTCAACCAATTCGGCCAGCTCTACATCGACCATGAAGGCGCGGTCCGCAGCGCTTTTCAAACCCTTCTAGCCAAGTGTGGACAGCGCTCCGATCCCAAACTTACGCTCGTTCCCGAATATCGCATCAAGCGCGGCAAGAATTCCTCCGTCATCCTCGACGGTGCCCTCGTTGATCTCTATCACCTTCCTCACGGCTACTGGGAAGCAAAAGACGAAAAAGACGACCTCCTCAAAGAAGTTCAGCGCAAGCTCGATAAAGGCTACCCATCCGATAACACAATCTTTCAAGCGCCGGAGCGCGCCATTCTCTATCAGGGCGGAACGCGCATCTTCGACGAAAACATCTCCCGCGCCGAAGCGCTGGTTTCGGTCGTCAACCAATTCTTCACCTACAAAGCCCCGCGGATCGACGAATGGCTGAAGGCGGTGAATGAATTTTCCGATCGCGTCCCGGAGCTTTCCCAGCAAGTCGAGAACCTGATCAAGGAAGAACGGAGAAGAAATCCGAGCTTCCTGCGAGCCTTTCAGGATTTCTACGAACTCTGCCGCCAGGCCATCAATCCCAACCTCACCGAAGAGGCGGTCGAGCGAATGCTTGTGCAACACCTTCTTACCGAGCGCATCTTCCGCAGGATTTTCAAAAACGACGATTTCAGAACGCGCAACGTCGTGGCTGCCGAAATCGAAAAAGTAATCGCCGAACTCACCAAACGTTCGCTGAATCGCGACGATTTCCTCAAACGCCTCGAGCCCTTCTATCACGCCATAGAGCGCAACGCCGAAAACGCCACCGAATACACGCAGAAACAAGACTTCCTCAACACCGTCTACATGCGTTTCTTTCAGGGCTACTCTCCGAAAGAAGCCGACACCCACGGCATCGTCTACACACCGCAGCCCATCGTCGACTTCATGGTGCGCAGTGTCGAGGAAATTCTGCAAAAAGAATTCGGACGCTCCCTCGGCAACAAAGGCGTCCACATTCTTGACCCTTTCGTCGGCACCGGCAACTTCATCACCCGCATCATGCAGGAAATCAAGGCCACCGACCTGCAATACAAATACGAAAACGAACTTCACTGCAACGAGGTCATGCTCCTGCCCTACTACATCGCCAGCTTGAACATAGAGCACGCGTATTACGAACGCACCGATGAGTACAGGGCGTTCCCAGGGATTTGTCTTGTAGACACCTTCGAACTGGCTGAGGCAGAACAGGCATCACTCGGCTTCATGACCGCCGAAAATGCCGAGCGCGTGAAGAAGCAAAAGGAAGCACCAATCTTCGTGATTGTGGGCAACCCGCCCTACAACGCGGGACAGGTCAATGAAGATGACAACAATAAGAACCGAAAGTATCCCGTTATCGACAAGCGCGTTTCCGATACTTACGCTAAGGATTCCGTCGCAAGTAACAAGAACGCTCTTTCCGACCCCTACATCAAGGCGATCCGATGGGCAAGCGATCGAATAGGAAACGAAGGGATAGTGGCGCTAGTCACCAACAGCAGCTTTGTTCGCGGAGTCTCGTTTGATGGAGTACGGAAGCACCTCGGAGCCGAATTCTCTAGGATCATTCACGTCAACCTCAAGGGAGACGCGCGAACCTCGTCCCTGAGAAGGAAGCAGGAAGGAGGAAATATCTTTGAAGACGCAATCCGCGTCGGCGTGGGGATAAGCCTATTTGTGCGCAGGCCCGGCAAACGAAAGGCATGTGAGGTCCTGATTTACGATGTGCCTGATTTCTTTACCGCCTTCCAGAAAGCCGCGGTATTGAGCGACGCCGGCCTTTGGTCCGGCCTTCCACTTAAGAAGGCCCGGATTGACGACCAGTCCTCATGGCTAACCGAGGAAGGGGATGGCCTCTATTCTTCCTTCCTAATCACGGGAAACAAAACCGACAAGGGCAGCAACTTCAAGCAAACAATTTTCGGCACTCACGGGAGCGGCGTCGCTACCAGCCGGGACCTCTGGACCTACAATTTCTCCAGAGCCACCCTCGAGAAAAACATGCGAGCCACGATGGAAACCTACAATGAACAAGTTTTCAAGTGGCAGCGCAATGCAGACGGGTCGAAGAACGTCGACGACTTTGTTTCCTACGATGCCAGTAAAATTAGTTGGAGCCGAGACCTAAAGGCGGATCTAGCGCGCGGCCGGATCGCGGAGTTCTCCGTCGCGAAAATCCGGAACGCCACCTATCGCCCCTTTGTGCGCACCAATCTATTCTTCGATCGCCTCTTCAACGAGGAAGTGTATATAGTCCCCTCAATTTTCCCGGATGCTGCGTCGGAAACTGAGAACAGGCTTATCTGTGTAAACGACATAGCCGCTAGGTCCCCTTTCAGCGCGCTGGTCGTGGCGAACATCCCAGACCTTCACATTTGTTCTAGTGACCGTTTCCAGTGCTTCCCCTTCTATACCTACGCCGAAGACGGCACCCACCGCCGTGAGAACATCACCGACTGGGCTCTCGAACAATTCCGCGCCCACTACCACGACTCCTCCATCACCAAGTGGGACATCTTCCACTACATCTACGCCGTCCTGCACCACCCCGAATACCGCGAGCGCTACGCCGCCAACCTCCGCCGTGAACTCCCCCGCATCCCATTCGCCTCCGCTACCACTGCTTGTCATCCTGACGAAGCGGAGTCGCGGGCGAAGCCAGCGACTCCCGAGGAAGGACCCATGCATTTGGCTGGCACCGCTGCCACTGCCGACAAATCCATAGGTCCTTCGGCCCGCAAAGAACGCGGTCCTCAGGATGACAGAGAAATGTTCAGGGCGTTCGCAAAATCCGGCCAGCGCCTCGCAGAAATCCACATCCACTACGAACAGCAGCCCGAATACAAGCTTACGAAGATAGAAAAGAAGGGCGAGAAACTTGACTACCGCGTCACCAAAATGAAGCTCAGCAAGGACAAGACGACGCTCATCTACAACCACTTCCTAACCCTGTCAGGCATCCCGAAAGAAACCTACGACTACCGCCTTGGCAACCGCTCCGCCCTCGAATGGGTTATCGATCAATATCAAGTCTCCACCGACAAGCGCAGCGGCATCGCCAACGACCCGAATCGCGAAGACGATAGGGAATACATTTTGCGACTGATCGGGCAAGTAATTACGGTAAGCCTTGAGACTGTTAACATCGTCAAGTCCCTGCCGCAGCTGGTTATTTCCGACGCTGAATGAGGCGCGTCAACCACCCGCTTGACAATTCCTCACTCACGTCCGTATAATTAGCACTCGATGGATGAGAGTGCTAACAGCTCTCCCTAACCCAAACAATTCATAGGTTTACGTAACATAACCTTCTACACAACTACTGAAAGGAGTTGCAACCATGGCTAAATTTAGCCCACTGCATGACCGCATCTTGGTCCGCCGCGTGGAGGAAGCTTCCACCACCCGAGGCGGTATCATCATCCCCGACAGCGCAAAAGACAAGCCGCAAGAGGGAGAAGTCATCTCCACCGGCAAAGGCCGCACCAACGATGAGGGCAAGACCTTCCCTCTCGCTGTTCACGAAGGCGACCGCATCCTGTTCGGCAAATACTCCGGCACCGAAATCAAGATCGATGGCGAAGACTTCATCATCATGAAAGAAGACGAAGTCCTCGGCATCCTCACCGGCGCCTCGAGCACCGCCGGTTCCAGCAAGAAAGAAACTGCAGGCGCACGCCGGTAAGCAAGGATTGTCATCCTGAGCGCAGTTTGCGCGAAGAGCTTGTCCTGAGGTGAAAGCCGAAGGAATCTGAACCGGCTCCGCACTAGCTAGAAGCCAGAAGCTGACAGCCGAGAGCTGACAGCCTCTTGAAAGAAATACGCGGGCCGATCCCGCAACAGAATCAAGGAGAAAAGAAAATGGCAAAACAAATCGTACACGGAGAAGAGTCCCGCCAGGCAATTCTGCGCGGCGTTAACCTTCTCGCCGACGCAGTGAAAGTCACACTCGGCCCCAAAGGCCGCAACGTTGTCATCGAAAAGAAATTCGGTTCGCCGACCATCACCAAAGACGGCGTCACCGTAGCCAAAGAAATCGAACTTAAGGACGGCCTCGAGAACATGGGTGCCCAGATGGTTCGCGAAGTTGCCAGCAAGACCAGCGACGTAGCCGGCGACGGCACCACCACTGCAACAGTTCTTGCGCAAGCAATTTATCGCGAAGGCGTGAAGACCGTTGCTGCCGGCGCCAATCCCATGGCGATGAAGCGCGGCATCGAGAAAGCTGTCGCACTCGTCTGCGGCCAGTTCGACAAAAAGACCGGCGAACGCGCCAAAGGCGAACTCGACAAGTTCTCCAAACCCGTCAGCGGCGAAATGATCGCCCAAGTCGGCACCATCAGCGCCAACAACGATGAGACCATTGGGCACATCATTGCTGAAGCGATGAAGAAGGTCGGCAAGGATGGCGTCATCACGGTGGAAGAGTCGAAGACGCTGGAGACGCAGTTGGAAGTGGTCGAAGGCATGCAATTCGACCGCGGCTATCTCTCTCCTTACTTCGTCACCGATCCCGAGCGCATGGAAGTTGCTTTGGAGAACTGCTACATCCTGATCAACGAGAAGAAGATCAGCTCGATGAAGGATCTTCTGCCGCTGCTCGAGCAGATTGCCAAGAGCGGCAAGCCGTTGCTCATCATCGCGGAAGATGTTGAAGGTGAGGCGCTCGCAACTCTCGTCGTGAACAAACTGCGTGGAACGCTGCAAGTCGCGGCTGTCAAGGCTCCTGGCTTCGGCGATCGGCGCAAGGCGATGCTGCAGGATATCGCGATCCTCACCGGCGGCAAGGCCATCACCGAAGATCTGGGCATCAAACTCGAGAACGTGCAGATCAGCGATCTCGGCCAGGTCAAGAAGCTCACCATCGACAAGGACAACACCACGCTCGTCGAAGGCAAGGGCAAGCACTCGGAGATCGAAGGCCGCGTAAAAGAAATTCGCAGCCAGATCGACAAGACGACCAGCGACTACGACCGCGAGAAATTGCAGGAGCGGTTGGCGAAGCTGGTCGGTGGCGTAGCCGTAATCAAAGTCGGCGCCGCAACCGAAACCGAAATGAAGGAAAAGAAAGCCCGCGTGGAAGACGCCATGCATGCAACCCGCGCAGCCGTGGAAGAAGGCATTGTCCCCGGCGGCGGAGTCGCACTGGCGCGTTGCGTCGCGGCACTCGACAAGCTGAAGCTCGAGGGTGATGAGCAGATCGGTGTCAACATCGTGAAGAAGGCCCTGCAAGAGCCGTTGCGCCAGATCGCCGAGAACGCCGGCGAAGAAGGCGCCGTAGTTCTGGGCAAGGTCAGCGACGCGAAGGACACCAACTACGGCTACAATGCCCTGACCAACGAGTATGAGGACCTGGTCAAGGCCGGCGTGCTCGATCCGACGAAGGTAGTGCGCACCGCACTCACTAACGCCGGCTCGATCGCCGCGTTGATGCTGACCACCGAAGCCCTGGTCGCGGAGATTCCGGAAAAGAAGGAAGCTCCCATGGGCGGCGGCGGACACGGCGGCGGCGGCATGGAAGGCATGTACTAGGACTAGCCGTCCAGGCAGACGCGCCTTCGGCGCAAAGTCAAAGGCTCCGCTCGCAAGAGCGGGGCCTTTTTTTGCAGGTCCGAGTCTCACGTTTCCAAGAGCGCAGCCTGGTCTCGAGGTGTTCCACTTACAAAGCTACGGATTGTTTCCACCACACCTAGTATTTTTCACTTAGGCCGAGCTGAGATGAAAGAAACTAACCCGTACATCGCGACTGCTTGCATCTAATCGACACTTTGTTCGTCAAGGAGTGAGCAGTTATGTGGTACACGCAGTTCAATTCGCGGATTAATCTTGTTTCAGCTAGTATTTTGGCCGTCTCTTGCATGTTGTCAGCGAGTGCTTTTGGTCAAATCACAGTTACTTCACCTACTAACAATTCCACGGTTGCGATGCCAGTGCAGTTAACAGCGGCATTTGCCGGATGTGGCGGGGCGTCGAGCGCTTTTGGTTACTCAGTCGGAAGCAGCCCCTTCATCACCTGGGGAAAGACCGCTACTCAGATCAATAGTACGGATTACCGCCTTACGCCGGGCAGTTATGTCATCCACTTTAAAGGCTGGACGGGCAGTACTCTCTGCGAAACTAATATCAATGTCACAGTAACCGGTCCGAGCACCACCACGGCTTCGAGCATCGAGGATCAACCAACTTCGGATTGGAAGTGGGTGTTTGACACAGGAACCAGCGGTTCTGCATCTGGATCGACTGTCCTTGTGTCCGGCTCCCCCTGCCAGGACTCGGAATGCAGAGAATTTTCCATGACCTACACCGATGGCGGGGGCATGCGCGGGTCTATCACGTTTGGCAGCGATCCGACCCACGCAGCCACGCATTTCGTCTATGACACCTACATTTACTTCGATAGCGCGACAGACGTACAAAACATTGAGTTGGACACGAACCAGGTTTGGGACGCGAGTAACGATGTTTTGATCTATGGCTTGCAATGTGCGAACGATGGTAAGTGGCAATACACGACCAAAGTAAGTGGGTCGGCGCATTGGAGTGACTCAACTGTCGCTTGCCCGGTGCCGTCGACGAAGTGGGCGGCAAACACGTGGCACCACGTACAACTGGCGGTTCATCGGGACAGCAGCGGAAATGCTTACTACGATTCCGTCACACTCGATGGAACGACCAACAACCTGAATGTACATGGCAACTCAAATTTTCCACTCGATTGGGGAGCTGGCATCCTTTTGCTCAACTTCCAGTTGGATGGCCTCGGCGCCAGCGGATCGATCACGGCCTACGCGGATGGATTAACGGAGATTTGGTGGTGAGGATTCAGCTTTTCGCTTCTAACTCTTAGCTGTTAGCTTGGATCAAAGGCCCTGCTCGGGAGAGCGGGGCCTTTTTTGTGTGCCGGGATGCAGGCTGTTCGAACATAGTTTGATGAGGCGGAGGTCGCCTTCGCATGGGTTTGCCGTCATTTTGTGTAGTTCCTTCATTGGAGAGTATCTCGGGGAAGTGGCTGACCGGAAACGCCTCCACCTCCCGCTGGTAGTGTTCCAAGAGTGCGGTAGTGGCGTAAATACTGGGGTCCAGGCCACTGGGTCACGCTAACTTGGGCTGGAATGATCTGCTACCGTTGCCATGAAGCCGCGCCTGGCCGCTGATCACCAAGGATCTCCCGTCGCTGTCTTTTCTCCTCGCCGCAATAGTGCAATGGCCATTTGTCAGCCATAATACTTGTAACTACCACTTTATTTTGGATGCATAAAATTTATCACTAGTGTTTACGCGGTATCCGTGAGTTCAGCGTTCTTCCGCCCTAACGCGCCACTCCCAGCACTCTGACGTTTTTCAATGTCGGAGGTCGCCTTCGCATGGGTTTGCCGTCATTTTGTGTAGTTCCTTCATTGGAGAGTATCTCGGGGAAGTGGCTGACCGGAAACGCCTCCACCTCCCGCTGGTAGTGTTCCAAGAGTGCGGTAGTGGCGTAAATACTGGGGTCCAGGCCACTGGGTCACGCTAACTTGGGCTGGAATGATCTGCTACCGTTGCCATGAAGCCGCGCCTGGCCGCTGATCACCAAGGATCTCCCGTCGCTGTCTTTTCTCCTCGCCGCAATAGTGCAATGGCCATTTGTCAGCCATAATACTTGTAACTACCACTTTATTTTGGATGCATAAAATTTATCACTAGTGTTTACGCGGTATCCGTGAGTTCAGCGTTCTTCCGCCCTAACGCGCCACTCCCAGCACTCTGACGTTTTTCAATGTCGGAGGTCGCCTTCGCATGGGTTTGCCGTCATTTTGTGTAGTTCCTTCATTGGAGAGTATCTCGGGGAAGTGGCTGACCGGAAACGCCTCCACCTCCCGCTGGTAGTGTTCCAAGAGTGCGGTAGTGGCGTAAATACTGGGGTCCAGGCCACTGGGTCACGCTAACTTGGGCTGGAATGATCTGCTACCGTTGCCATGAAGCCGCGCCTAGCCGCTGATCACCAAGGATCTCCCGTCGCTGTCTTTTACTTCGCTCCGAATAGAAATCAAGAGCCGCCGCTAGCCAAGTAGGTTGTGGAAAACAAGCCATGGTATCTGATATCTGCAATCCTGCAAGGCTGACTGTCAACCATGTAAGGTATGGGAGTCTAAGTAGTTGGCCTGCACACATCGTGAGGAAGCGATGGCGCTTCTGCCCAGCGTGACTTTGTCCTTGCAATTGTTGCGGCGCAGAGTAAGCTAGGGTCTGTACCAAAGGAAGGAGCTGTGGCCAATGCCAGATTACCCCCCTTATGTGAACGCCTACGGTGGGATCCCGAAGCTGTTCTCGAAAATCAAGGAAGCGGCGGTCCCGCCCAAATTCAGCCAAGACTTCATGAGCACAATTCTCGATCTAAGATCCTCCAGCTATCGCGCCATGATCCCGCTGTTGAAGAGGCTCGGTTTCATCGATCAGGCGAATGTTCCAACGCAGGCTTACAAAGATTTTCGGGAGGATTCGCTATCGGGCGCGGTTGTGGCGCAGCGTCTGCGTGAGGCCTACAAATCGCTCTTCGACGCGAACGAATACGCATACAAGTTGGATAAGAGAGAGCTCCAATCGAAGCTCAAGAGCCTGACAGGGACAGCGGAGGATGATCCGAATATTCCCAATGTTGCGGGCACTTTTTTAGAACTAGCTAAACTCGCTGCTTGGGACGGAGCCGGGCAAAGGCCAAAGAAAGATGCCCTGCGGTCTGCCGAGGCGGTTGGAGCCGCTGATGAGGCGGAGCACGAACGATCCTTTAAGGGGAGGTTTGGTCTGTCATACACAATCAATCTCAACCTCCCCGCAACCACGGATATCGAAGTTTTTAACGCGATTTTTAAGAGCCTCCGCGAGAACCTACTGAGGGAAGAATGAGCGTCACAGACGATCTGAAATTGTTCGGTATGCATAACCTGATCCTGGAATCTGAGCTTCAGAAGCTCGAGGAGTCAGGCATCCAGATTGAACACGCAAGAACTATACAGAAGGCGGAGGTTGTTGACGTTGAGCTGTTTGAGGGTGACATCCTTCAGGAAGCGCGCAAAATGGCCGACTTCTATGCTATTTACTACTCGCTAGAGAATTCGATCCGGAGGCTTATTTCCGGCCGACTTGCGGAGAAGCATGGTGCAGGCTGGTGGAAGAGCAAGGTGCCTGAGGGAGTACAAAAGGCGGTCAAGGATAAGCAGCAGGACGAAAGGGATACGGTAATGTCGATGCGCTCTGAGGATCCATTGTCGTACACAAACTTCGGCGAGCTCATCAGCGTTTTCGAAGCGAACTGGGACGACTTCTCTGACACCCTCCGGAGCAAGAAGGCAATGCAGTCAATCCTTTCACAGTTCAACAAGATCAGAAACGTGGTTGCTCACAGTTGCGAGTTAAACGAGGACGAGATTACTAGATTCAAGCTTTTAGTTAAGGATTGGTTCCGCATCCAGAGCTAAGGAAATGGGCCGGGCTTCTTTAACAAATTGCATCGTGCTCTCCCTAGGGTATCGCGACAAACGATGAAAAAAATGTGGCGGCGGTATGGTGAAAAAAAACGATGATTCGAGCTTTGCCGATAGGGTCGAACGCTTTTGTTCTTCTTCGACACGGGCGATCCTCGCGGTGTTTTTGCTGGGCCTTCTCGTCTTTGAGCTGACAAGATTCGCTTATTGGCTGGTTGTAAGGTAGCTGCGCGGAACGCCCTCAGCGGCTAAAGCCGTGCTCTTTTTCGAGGGGCGTTTGGCACGAGTAACTCGTGCCCTTCCCGATCTTGGGCTTGCCATGTCGAACAAAATTTGCCGCGATTACGCTCGGGAAGGGCACGACTTTCAGTCGTGCCACAAGGGTGTCCTAGATCACGCGGCTTTAGCCGCTGAGGGCCAGTTGTCTAATTTGAATCCTAGGTAGGCTGAGCAATAGCGATACTCCGAAGCCGACTCTACAAGCCCACGTTTCACCGGATTCTCGTGGATGTAGCCGCGATGCACGTCAAAATCAGCGGCGTCTCGAATGCGATGGTCGGTGAATCCCCGTTGCCATACTTCGCCTTTCCGACCTAGCTCTACGCCCAGTGCGTGGGAATAGCCTCCTTTGATGAATTGGATTGACCGCTCCAGCGTGACGTCGGGCGCTGGCGTCAGCAAAAGATGAACGTGCTCAGGCATTAAGACGAATGCGTGGAGATCGAATCGTCCCTGTCTGCGATAACCGTAGAGCGTCTTCAGAAAAAGTCTTCCGTAAGGCTCAACAATGAAAAGCCTTCGGCGCTGCCATGTCGAAAAAGTTACGAAATACGTTCCGTGTGGGTTGAGGTCACGAGTTGGCTTCAAGAGTGTACCTCAGCGGCTGAAGCCGCTCTCTCCGCAGACTAATATGGCACGCCTGAAGTCGTGCCCTTCCCGAGCACATTTTTTCGACGGTGTGCAGGTTTGGGAAACGGATGAATCCCGGCGACGGATGTCATCGTGCAAAATGCGAGTTCTATCTGGATAAATAACTAGATGCCGGAGATCTAGCTGCCAACACGCGCCTCAAACGCGTGGTGGAGAGCGAACGTGAGAAGAAGAATGTCAAACAGGCGCTTTCGTAGAAGGTGAATACAGAGTTGAAGGGAGCGTGTTGGATGAATTCGGGCTGGATCGGCAGGCGGTTCTGGAACTGAAAATTGAAGGCGGCGTTGCATCAGAAGATTCTGCAACTGGTGAGGCGGAAGGCCGAATCAAGGTCAAAGGCGTCGGACAGGAGTGTCCGACCCACACGAGTTGATGTGTGGGAAGCTTTCCACGTTGAGTGTGGTGCGGTTGTTGCTTTATGCCGATTTGTTGGGGGCTGAGGCAGAGGTTACGCTGCGCAAGGCTCGGGGGCATGCTGCGGCTTAGTTGAGGTACCTCAGGGGCTGAAGCCCACCAGTCTTTCTTACCTTTATCGCAGCGCTTAAAGCGCTGCGCCACCCTGGGCGCTTCTCAGGGCAAAATCAAGGTCAAAGGCGTCGGAGGGGAGTGTCCGACCCACACAAGCTGCGGCCCGATGAGGCCGGGCCGCCGGACAGCCGAGGGCGGCTGTCCCCACACGGGTATCTTTAGAGCGCGTGTCCTTCTGAGTTAGGTTCCGTCTTCAATTCCGTTGACCTTGCGGGGGTGCGGGTGGGAGGATTTAGGTAGTGGTGAGACGTGTGGCGATAGTGGCCTCCACGGGACTTGGGTCCTGGCGGGGGCTTTTGAGTTTTTGGGCGGAGCAGGGTGGCAGTGGCGGCGGCTTAGAAGCAGGTTCCTCACCGGGCTTTCGCCCGGTTCGGAATGACAAAAACCATAGAGAGAGGACAGGGGTGGCGGTTATGAGTGTGATGGTTGGGGATTTGATGGCGGGAGCGGATGAGGCGTATGGGTCGGGTGGGGAGCGGGAGAATCCGGGGAAGAAATCGCTGAGAACTGGGGGAAAGCTTCCGCCGAAGCGGATGGGGGAGCTTTCAGAGTTGGATTTTTTGCGGAAGGCGATGGGGATGGGGATGATTGTGTCGAAGCCTTGGGGAGACAGTTATCGGTATGACTTTGTGTGCGACACGGGTCAGAGGTTGTGGAGGGCGCAGGTGCGGTCGACTGAGCATCGGTTTGGGGCTCGCGGGTATGCGGTGCATGCGTCGGTGTATGTGGGCCGGAAGATTGTGGGGCTTACGGCAAAGGATATCGATGTGCTGATTGGTTACATTGTGTCGCGGGATATTTGGTACGTGGTGCCGGTGCGGGCGTTTGTGCCGAGGAAAAATTTGTGGTTCTATCCGGATGGGAGCAAGAAGGGAGCGATGTTTGAGAAGTTCCGGGAAGCTTGGTGGTTGATGATGGGGAAGAAAAATACGGGCGGGAAGTGAGGCTGTAAGTAGAGGTTCGCGATCAGCTGCCAAAGGCTGAGGGCGCGGTCAAGGTCACAATTTTCTGCGCGGAGGGTCTTTATTAACAGGCGCAGAGCTTTTTCGAGGATGTTGTTGGAATAGTCTTCGCGTGAGAGGAAAAAAATATCCAACAGGCGCTCCGTCGAAGGTGAATACAGAGTTGAAGGGAGCGTGTTGGATGAACTCGGGCTGGATCGGCAGTCGGTTCTGGAACTGAAATTGAAGACTGGGTTGCATCAGAAGATTCCGCAATTGGTAAAGCGGCGTGCCGAATCAAGGTCAAAGGCGTCGGACAGGAGTGTCCGACCTACATGAGTTGATGCGCGGGAAGCTTTCCACGTTGAGTGTGGTGCGGTTATTGCTTTATGCCGATTTGTTGGGGGCTGAGGCAGAGGTTACGCTGTGCAAGGCTCGGGGGCATGCTGCGGCTTAGTTGAGGTACCTCAGGGGGAAGCCCGCCAGTCTTTCTTACCTTTATCGCAGCGCTTAAAGCGCTGCGCCACCCTGGGCGCTTCTCAGCGCAAAATCAAAATCAAAGGCGTCGGACAGAGCTTGCCCCTTCGGCAAGCTCAGGGCAGGCTCTGAGCTTGCCGAAGGGAGTGTCCGACCCACACGGGCAGCCGCCCTCTTAGCAGACTAATACGGCACGACTGAAGTCGTGCCCTTCCCGATCGTAGAACTAGCACCGATTTTGCGTTAACTTGGTGACGGATATGTTCTAAGGCGCGGATCAGTAGTTGTGTATGTAGTTGTGTATTGACGAGATCGGGTGTACATTCCTGCCTCGCGGTAAATGCGGATCGTCGGAGGAGGCTTCACTATGGGATTGCTGGTATGGATCATTGTAGGACTGATCGCGGGTTGGCTAGCTGGGCAGGTGATGAAGGGCGGCGGCTATGGTGTGGTGGTCGACATCATTCTCGGGATTCTTGGCGGTGTCGTTGGGGGCTGGGTCTTCGGGATGCTGGGAATCTGGCCGAGTGGGGGAATGATTGGCGCGATTATTGTTGCTTTTGTCGGAGCCGTAATTTTGGTTGGGCTCACGAGGTTGTTGAAAAGGGCTTGAGGCGCCGAAAGATTTCTCGGCGGTTTCTGTCGTCCCTACGCGGGACTTGGTTCCTTTTTTTTAAGCCAACCCCCGGACTTGCGTCCGGGGCTATAATCTGCCGCCCCTTCGGGGCTTGAGTTCGGTCACTTCCTCAACGCTTTTTCGCTGCGCTGAAAGCGCCGCTTTTCACGGTGGTGCAGGCGTTTGAGCGGGGGGATGGGCCTTTGGCGGCTTAGGGGCTGCGGCCCGATACACCTGAGCCGCTGGACAGCCGGGGCGGCTGTCCCTACATGAGCATCGACTGACGGTGGCGGCTTGCAAAATCGCGTCGGGTGGGGCAACCTCGGAGTGCATGCAGAGAACGTACAGATTCCTTCCTCTCTATTTTCTATTTAACTTTCCACTCATTCTGTTTTTCTTGGTCTTTTTCTTGATTGGCGGCGACGGGTTGGCTTGGGCGCAGAGCGAGGCCGGGCCTGAAGAGGGCGGGCACGAGGTGCAGGTGTTTGCTGCGGGAGGATACTCGGTGCCGGGCGGGACTTCGCAGACGGGCGTTTTCGATATGGGTGCGCGGTATGGTTGGGTAATTACGGGTCCGCATTGGCCGTGGATTTTGCGGGGACGATTTGAGTATG
This sequence comes from uncultured Acidobacteriaceae bacterium, assembly GCA_963771965.1. Taxonomy (GTDB): domain Bacteria; phylum Acidobacteriota; class Terriglobia; order Terriglobales; family Acidobacteriaceae; genus Sulfotelmatobacter. The sequence continues at coordinate 400,806 of CAVYVM010000006.1, read as the reverse complement.
CGGTGGATGTGGTGCCGGTGTATGAAGTTTTTCAGCCCGCGAATACGGCGTATGGATGGGGATTCGATCCGCTGGGGTTGAAGTGGGATTTTGTGCGGCGGGGAAGGCTGTCGCCGTATTTCGAGTTGACGGGTGGGACGGTGTTCAGCCGGCAGGATATTCCGACTTACACGAACACGGTAAACTTCACGCCAAGCGCTGCATTGGGGACGCACGTGTTGGGAGAGAAATATAACTGGAACGTCGAAGTGCGGTATCTGCATATTTCGAATGCGGGGCTGGCGACGCCGAATCCGGGGCTGAATACGGTGGAGGTGCGGCTGGGAGTCGGGAGGTTTTGGAAGAGGGAGGTGACAGCCGACGCTCAGAAGTGATAGCGCGTTCTGCGTCCTCAGGTACAAGTTCGAAGCGGGGAAGGAAGCAGGTTCCCGGACTTCGCGAGATCACCGCTTCGCGGATGCTCTTGCTTAGGCCCGGAACAACAGGATTGTAAAAAGCGGGCGGAGAATTTTTTTGAGGATTTCCCTGCCCGCCTCGTTGGGGACGGCTCGCTCTAGCCCCCGACGACGGGGCGCAGTTCACGCTGTGGGACGGGCCGCGAGCCCGCCCCGTCCCAGGCGAAGCGAGCCTTACGAAGCCTTTCTGTGCTCCGCCTCGCGCTCCATGCTTACCACGATGGTTACGTGGTGAGTGGCCGCTTCAGTCGTGCAGCAACTCACGGAATATTGGTATTGGACGCCAGCCGATAATCCGCTGGCGAGCTTTATCTTGGTGTTGCCGGGCAGCGGGAAGTTGATTGGGGACGCGTTCTGGAAAGGCCATGTCTGGCCTTGTATTGAGCTAATGCTGCACGAACCAGCGAATCCGGTAAAATCCACTTCCTGATCGCAGGCACCGTTGAAATCGCTGCAAATCCCCGCTGAAACTGGTGACAAAGGCATGGTTGTGCTCCTTTAATTTTTGGTGGACAGCCCACGCTCGAATGCGCCGTAGGCTTGCCCAAGAATGAACTACAGACCCTCTCTCGGCCGGAACGACCGAGGACTTACGAAAGCACGATCACGGATGCGAAGACTTCATCAACTGCTGGAAGGCCGGCGTAGGGGCCAGATGATCGAACTCATGCATGCCACGAATTTTGTCGGCAGTATACCCCGCCTGCTCCATTTTGGCCAGAAACTCTAAGGCCAGTCCATCTTCGCCCAATTGGTTATACACCTCGGCTGCATCCAATAGTACATCCTTGTCGTTGCGCCCGTATTGCAAAGCCTGCCTAATGTAGAGAAGGGCGTTCTTCCGGTCACCGAGCATTGAGTAATACGCAGCTAGATTGCTGAGCACATCGGGATCGCGGGGATTGATCTTGAGGCTTTCTGAGGCGAGTGCGGCGGCTTTGCGATAGGGTGCTACTGATTGCTCCTTCTGCCCTGCGTAGAAGCGGGCATCACCTAGATTGCCCCAAACCACGTACTGCTGCGGATCCAGTTTGGCAGCTTCTTCGTACGCTGCGGCTGCCTCTGCAAACCTGTTCTGCCTAAAGTAGGCCTCACCAAGGTTGACGTATCCAGCATAGGTGGCCCTGAGGGCGATGGATTTTTTCAAGGGATCGATCGCCTTCACGTATTGGCCATTCTGGTCGTAGATCGAACCGATGTTTACATAGGGCGCGTACCACTCCGGAGCGATCCGTATGACCTTCTCATACATCGCTAGAGCCTTTTCGTACTCATTTTGCTGTAGGTAGAACGCGCCGAAATTGTTATAGGAAATCTGGCTATTGGGGTGGGCTTGGACGGCTTGCTGGAGCGTCTTCTCGGCTTCGGCTATTTTCCCCTCGTGTTGGTAGGTGACAGCCAGTTGACGCGTGGCGTGTTCATTGGTCGGTTCGAGCCCAAGCGCTGTTTGGAACTCGCTCTCCGCCTCCTGGTAACGACCGGTGCTGTCATCGATCACGCCTAGGCAAATATGTCCGGCTGCGCCCGCATTGCCCAACTTCACGGCATCATTGCAATTGCTCTGGGCGGGGGTAATCCACTGCTTCTGCTTGGTGTCGGTATATTTCCGCCAGTAGCTTTCGCCTAATACCGCCTTTGCCATGCCGAAGTTAGGATCGACTTTGAGCGCCTCCCGCGCCATCAGGGCCGCGTTGTCGACATTCTCTGGCTTCGAATAGTCGAGCAGATAGCCTCGCGCTTGCAAATAGTAATGGTAAGCCTCGGGACGGTCGGTGCCGTGTAGTTTGAGCGCAGTCTCTTCGTCCGGGCGCAGCTTCAGTTGGAGCGCCTTGACCGTGCCCTCTGCGACATTCTGCTCGACCGAGAAGGCATCCGTGCTGGGAAGAGTTATCGAGTCTCCGACTATCACATTGCCGGTTTGAGCGTTCAGCACGGAGTAGCTGACTTTCACCAAAACGGCCGACTGAGGTTCTATGTTAAGCGCCAAGCCTAGATTGGTGCCGAAGGTGTGGGCGGCATCGGGGAGCGACGTTATTTTTCGATCCTGCAGGTTTCGGGGTGGGACTACTTCGAAGGCGCGGTCCTCAGTCAGCTTGCTTAGTTTGGCGGCGACGCTTTCAACCAGGCCTTCGCCGAGCGCGGTGAGCTTGGGGTCGGCATTGGCAGCGGTGAAGGGAAGCACTGCGAGGATTTTGGTTTGCGGCAAACCCGCGGCTTGCGGCGCGGTATTCTTTGCCGCGTGGGGTAAGAACAAATGGCGCAGCGGGCGATAGGCAAGGAGCACAGCAACGACCACAACAACAATCGCAAGCGCAGCAAGGACTCGGTCTTGATGAAAAGCGCCGGGTGATGAGGGTGCGCGCTTGGGCTTTCCTCCTTGTTCTACGCGACGGAGGTCTTGGAGCAAAGTGGCGGCGTTCGGATAGCGAAGGTTGGGATCTTTGGCAAGGGCGCGGGAGATGATCGCGGCGAGAGGGCCGGGAACGTTCTTGAGCGGTGGCGGATCGGTGTGGACGATGCGGGCGATGGTGGTGGCGAGGCTGGCGGTTTTAAAGGGCTGCTCGCCGCCGAGCATTTCGTAGAAGACGAGGCCGAGAGAAAAGATCGGAGCGTCCGTCGTCAGGCTGCTGGAGCAGGACCTCTGGCGCCATGTAGGCGGGAGTGCCGCCGCTCGCTGTCATGGTTTGCATGCTCTGCGTGGCTTCGTCCGGAGTGCCGGCGCGCCAGGCACGGCGGGCGACGCCGAAATCGAGAATCTTCACCCGGTTGCCGGCGGTGAGCATGATGTTTTCAGGCTTGATGTTGCCGTGGATAATGCTTTTTTCGTGCGCGGCTTGCAGACCTTCGCAGCACTGAGTCGCAATTGAGAAAAATTCTTCGGTCGAGATGGGCCGCTGGAGGTGATCGCGCAAGGTTTCTCCTTCGACGAACTCCATGACGAGCCAGAGCTCGCCGGCATGCTCGACCACGTCGTACATGGAACCGACGTTGGGATGGTTGAGGGCGGAGGCACGTTGAGCTTCCTTGAGCAGACGTCTGCGGTCGGCCTCGGTAGACTTGGCTTGCGGGGCCATGCGCTTGATGGCGACAAAGCGCTTCAAGGTGGTATCTTCAGCCCCGTAGACCTGGCCCATGCCTCCGGCTCCGAGGCGCTTGGAGATGACGAAGCGGCCAACGGTGGTGCCGGCCAGGGCATCCGCAGCAGAGTCCGCAGCTACTGCGGGAGGGGGCGTCTTGATCTGTTCTTCCATGGACGAAGTGCCCGCCGAATGTCGTAATTCTAAACTTAGTTGCGAAGGAAAGCCAAAGCGACTGTGGAGATTGTGCTGGGGAAGGCAAGAGATGGCAGCGAAGAAAGAAAGCCTAGAGGCAGTCTCCTAAATAACGACGGTCGCATTTGCTTAGCTATTTTAGCTATATAGGAAGCGGGCAGAACTTAGGATAGGTGCGGGAAATGGGAACTCAGCGACGAAAAAGTTCTTATTCCGATATGTTCGAGAGTCTCATTTAGGTGGCTTTCGGTAATCAATGTTCCTCTAGCTTGCGTACGATCTCTTCCAATCTTTGCCGCTTATTCGCATCGGCCTTCTCTTGGATGGCTTTGAGGGCAAGAATTTGGGCATTCCACAGACTATCGGCGGCACTAACCACAACGTCAGGTTTTACTCCAGCACCCTCCCAGTTTTTACCAGTAACGGGGTCGACTGCTCTTCCGGTCGGGAGAAACAATGAAAAGTGGTCATCGATACGTTTCATGCTGCCTGGGTTGGCTGCACCGGCAGTGACGTCACCTACCAAAGTCGCCAATTTGAGATTCTTCATGTTATAGCAGAACGCCTCAGCAGCAGAGATGGTGTCCTTACTGGTGAGAAGGTATACATTGCGGTCCAAATATTTCTTTCCATTAATCGACGGAGAGGTAAAAGATTCCACCGTCTTCGACAGCGGTTTCCAGTAAATTCCGACAAGCTGTTGGGGATTCCCTTCGACGAAATAGCTCACGAGTAAAGCGACTGCATCTGCACGGCCTCCGTCATTATTGCGCAGATCGAGGATGAGAGCGTCAGTATTCGAGACAAAATCCATTGCGGCCGCAAGCGTCTCACCAATTGCTTCCGCACGATGAAAGGCGTCAAAAGCAATGTACCCCACATTTCCGTTGAGTATCTCGATTTTTCGGAAACCGTAATTATTATCCCTCCCAGCATCGAACCGCTCTTGGCGCGTTGGTGCTGCTGATGCTGTAGGCTCCTGCGGTAAAACATCGGATGAATATTCAATCTCGAAGTGCAGATCATGCGCAGCGGACTGCAAGTCCTTGGTCAAACGACGGGCAAACTCTTCGTCATTCTCAGTGTCATAAGCACCACCGCTTTCGTGCTTCTGAATCTCTCGGGCGATGTCTGGAGCTTTCTCCAAGTAGATGTACCCGGCAGCGATTTCCTTCAGAACACTCTCAATAACCGCACGCCGTGTAGCTTGGTCGAGTCTAGTGCTCTGCGCGTGCAGGAGAGACGCGGTTATAAAGGCTGTCAGGACCATGAACATCGTGGCGCGCATCTTTCTCCTCTCGTACATAACGGTCACGAGGGCATCATACCCGATTGGCATTTCGATGCATCGAAAGTTACGGGGGCTGACACCGACTCGTGCCTCGAGAGAATCGAGCTGCGCTCGAATGGACAGTCGGGGTGGCTGTCCCCACATACCAAAATCTACGCATGGCTTCAAGCGACCTAGGCCGCCCTCCCCTTGCTTCCATGATCCGCGCCCAGCTATTCTTCTCGCCTATGTCTACGTTAGTCGAGTGTGTGCCGAATTTTTCGGAGGGGCGCGACAAGGCAAAAGTTGATGCCATAGTCGACGCAATGAAGATGGATGGAGTTTACCTGCTGGATCGCGAGATGGACGCGGACCACAACCGGTGCGTAATTACGCTGGTGGGCGCGCGCGAAGCGATTCAAGAGGCGGCGATTCGTGGAGTGGGGAAGGCCTCGGAGTTAATCGATCTTTGTGTGCATCAAGGAGCGCATCCGCGGATGGGAGCGGCCGATGTGGTGCCATTTATTCCTATTGATGGTGTGACGATTGAAGATTGCGTGGTGATGGCGCGGCACGTGGGGGCGGAGATATGGAAGCGATTTGAGATTCCGGTTTATCTGTATGAAGCGGCAGCGGCGACTCCGGAGCGGCAGAATTTGGAGAACATCCGGCGCGGGCAGTTTGAGGGGATAAGAGCGGAGATTGCGACGAATGTGGCGCGGAAGCCAGACTTCGGCGAGGCAAGAGTGCATCCGACAGCAGGTGCGACGGTGGTGGGAGCACGAAAGTTTCTGATCGCTTACAACGTGTTCCTGAATACTCCTGAGGTCGAGATCGCGAAGAAAATCGCAAAAGCGGTGCGGTTTTCGACTGGTGGAATGCGGTTCGTGAAAGGTGCGGGATTTCTGGTGCGCGGTCAGGCGCAGGTCTCGATGAACCTGACGGACTTTGAGCAGACGCCGGTGCATCGCGTATTTGAAATGGTGAAGCGCGAGGCGGCGCGGTACGGAGTGACGCCGGTGTCGAGCGAGATTGTGGGATTGATTCCGAAAAAAGCTCTGGAGCAGGCGGCGGAGTGGTTCCTGCAGGTGGAAAATTTTGATTCGTCATTGATTTTGGAAAATCGCCTGACTGCGGTGATGGGCGGGAAGATAGCGGTCGGCGGGTTGCGAGCGGGAGTCGAACCGTTCGTGGAGCAGCTTGCCGCGCCGACGGCCACGCCGGGTGGGGGAAGCGCGGCGGCAGCGGCTGGAGCCATGGCGGCTGGATTGGCAACGATGGTCGCGTCGATGTCGCGAGGGAAGAAAGCGTGTCTGCAATATGAAACGCAATTGGGTGCGGCGATCGGATTGCTCGCGAGTTTGCGAGAGGATCTGAAGGCTGCGATTGATGCGGATGCGGAGGCGTACAACTCCGTGATGAAGGCTTACAAGTCGGCGAAGACAGCGAGCGCGCAGGAAGGTGAGGCGCTGATTGAGGCTGGATTGAAACAGGCAACGAGTGTTCCGTTGGGGGTCGCTGAGAAGGCGCGCGAGGTCGCTCAGATTACGACGAGTCTTGAGGGGATTACGAATCCGAATATGAAATCCGATCTGACGACGGCGAAGGCGCTGGCACAGGCAGCGATTACTGGAGCGCTGGCGAATGTGGAGATTAATCTGGCGTCAATTAAGGATGCGGCGTTTGTGGTGGAGGTTCGCCGCAAGACCGAAACGCTAAAGGGATAGGCGTGCGATTGCATTGATTCCTGATGCCCTGTCACCACGGGCGATGAGATCGAAAGAGATAAATAAGAAGCACGACTGGACCAAGAAACAGAAGGCAGATCAGCAGGCAGGCACCGATGACAAATAACCAGTCTTTCCATGTGTGACGGCGTACGGATTGTTGGTCGCGGATGAGCAGATTGTAGTTACGTCGATTCGCCTTCCAGGCGACGTGCGCGAAGTCTCCGACGATCGGGATTGCGCCGAAAATATTTTCAATCGTCAGGTTCAGCATCATGCGGAGGACTGTGATGCGTGCGGCACCGCGCTTCCATGCGGCCGCGACGATGAACATCGAGGCGAATGCGGCGAGGGCATCGCCTAAGCCAGGAATCCAGCCGATCAGAGCATCCAAACCGAAGCGAATGCCAGTCCCTGGAATTTCAAATCGATCATCCAACCAAGTCGCAATGTAGTTGAGGTCTTCATTCGAAGCGATGCCGGCCGAGGTATTTTCCGCGACGTTGATCGACTTGGATAGCGGCGGAAGGATCTCGCCTCGAATATAGGTGGGTCTGAACATCGGAGAAAGTTAGACGATCTAGCAACGCGTTCGGTTGTTAGCACATTTAGAAACTGGGGTGGGCGTTGATCATGGGTGGAACGCCCATCCCCAGAAAAACAAATGCCGCAACGCCAATAGTATTTCGTACTAGTTGGGTTTCTTGTCCTTATCGTTTGGCCGTTCCTTCTTGCCCGAAGGAGGTGGATTGTTTGGTTTCGCCGGAGCCGGTTTCGCAGCCGGAGCAGGAGCAGCGGGCTTGGCCTGGGGTCTCGGCGCTGGTTTGGGAGCTGGATGACTCGCTGCCGGTGGCGGCGTTGCCGGTTTTGCTGGTTGCGGATGAGCGGATGGTTGCGGACGTGGGGCAGGTTGTGGATGAGCCGCAGGTTGCGATGGCTGCGGACGCGCGGCAGGCGCGGGCCTTGCTGGCGTCGGTGCAGGCCTTGGCGCAGGTGCAGCCGGGCGTCCAGGAGTTGGAGCCGGTTGCGGATGATTCGGCGAAGGGTTGTTTGGACGAGTATTGGCAGCGGCCGGTCGTGGCGGAGCCGCAGCGCGTGCGGGAATTACTGCGGCGATGGGTTTGCTCGCGGCGATGGGTTGAGCTGCCGCAAACACGGCTGGTTCGCCGTGATTGGCGGATGCGAACTGCAGGCGATTCTGGGCGGCCGCTTGCTGGTGCTGTACCTGCGTGGCCATGGGGGGAATGCGCTGTTCGCGCACGGCGGCGACCTCGGTGGGTAGCGGCCGGCGAGTGACGCCTCCGGGTCCGTTGTAACTGACGCGCGTGTTCGTGACGTTGACGGTAGTGTTGTTAATGATGACCGTATTCGTCACCGTGCGGTTATAGACCTGAACATTGCTGACATTGGTCACGTTGTTGACGGAGCGGTTGTAGTCGAAACGATCGCCGTTCCAGTAGCCGCCCTGGTAGCCAACGCCGACGTAGCCAAAACCGTAGTTAACGCCGCCGTAGTAGCCGATGTGCCGGCCCCAATATCCGTAGTGGTAGCGGTATCGGCCGCCGGTGTAGCCCCAATATCCGGGCGTCCAAAGATAGCCGGACTCGGGCGGACGCGCCCATGCGCCGGGCACCCAGTAGTAGCCTTGCGGAGAATAGCTCCAATATCCGGGCGTCCAGAGATAGCCGTCGCCGGGGCAGTCAGGCTGCGAGTATTCGGGGAGCGGTGGCGGGGCGTCGGACGCTTCTATTGCTGGCTGGCCGTAAGTTGAGTCCGCATCGTCATCGTCGTACGCATCGTTATCAGAATCGTTTCGGTCACGACTGTAATTATCACGATCACGGTGGTCGCGGTCGTAGTTGCGTTCCCGCGGAGCAGGTCCTTGATCTGGCTGCTGGCTGGTTGCCGGTGCCGGGGCTGCAGCTGCCTGAGTGTCGCTTACGGGTGCGAGGTTGGCCGCCGCCGCTGGATCCTGCTGAGCAGGCTGCGATTGGTCGGGTTGAGCTTGGGTCGTGTTGTCTGGGGTTTGGGTCTTGTTGCAGGCTGCCACGCTAAACGTCAGTGCGACGGATGCGGCGGTGCCAAGGAAAAGAGAAAACGGTCTGCTGTTTTTGATCATAGGGTGAGTTTCCTAGACATAGTATGCACGTTTTGGTGGGAAGGCCGTGAAGGAAAAGGAAAATGATTGGGTTGGCGGGATGACGAACTTGGAACCGCCGCGCTCTGGAGAACCCGGGCAGCCCGGTCACAGCGCAAGGCGCGACCTGAGCTGGATGCCAGGCCAAAGCAGCTCGAACTATTTGAGCGATAGTCGCTAATCTCCCGCACTGGTCGCGTGCGCAGGCGCAGGTTTGGTTTTAGACATCCACCACGCGTCGAATCCCTGATGGGCAAGCTTGAAGATAGTGGCGCGGTTTTCCGAGATCACTTTCCACCACGCGAAGCGGCCAAGCATGGGGAAGTAGATTCCACGGAAGCATACGCGAGCGAGAAAAATGTTGACGCGATAGCCCAGCGGCTGATCGTCGAGCGAATCGACTGCATGGGCAATGGCTTCCGGGCCGTAGGAGTGAGACCAGCCGTAGTTCACTTCGGCGTGGGCTTCGTCGATGGTCATCTTGAGTGGGGTGTGGGCCATGTTGAATGGGATGAACTCCTGCCAGTGCTTGGGGCGGGTTAACCGGCCCGCAACATCGAGGCGCTTGTAGAGTGGAGTGCCAGGCAAGGGCGTGAGCAGACCAAAAATCGGCAGACCGGGCGGCCAGGTGCGGACTTGGGCGAGCGTGCGCTCGGCTGCGCCGACAGTGTCGTTGTCCATGCCAAAGATGAAGGAAGTTATGGCGTAAACGTTGCGCTGGGCGAGGCGCTCGAGAACGCCGGCATATTCTTCCGGCTTGTTGAAGCCCTTATTTACATCTTTTAAGTTGGCGGGATCGATCGACTCCATGCCGATGAAGACCCACTTTCCTCCGGAGGCGGCAATGAGGTCGACGAGTTCCTGGTCGCGCAAAAGATTGGCGCTGATCTGGGCGACCCAGTGGACTTGTGCGCCGGCGGCGATGATGTCGCGTAGCAGGGACTTGGTACGCTTGAGGTTGATCGCGAAATTATCGTCGATAAAAAAGACGGCCATCTGACCGCGCTCTTTGCGGGCCCGTGCTTTCAATAAAAGAAGTTCGTTGACCACACTTTCATTGGTGCGGAAGCGGATGGAGTTGCCGAAAAATCCGGTGACCGTGCAAAACTCGCAGCCATAGGGACAACCGCGTCCTGATTCGACCGGCACGATGCGAAACTCTCCCCAACCCTCGCCGATCTTTTGTAACCATCGCTTCGCAACATGGGGGACAAGGTTGAATTGCTTGAGATCAATGGTATCCCAGGGAATTATGGGATAGGGCTTGAGCGAGGGCTTGAGCTCTTTACCCGCCGCATCGACTGGCTCGTAAATGTCTTTCAATTCGCCGCGAACGGCGTCTTCGACAATACATGGCCATGTGGCATCAGCTTCGCCGAGAGCGACGGCATCGGCGTGACGCGGTCCGCCATCGCGGCCGAGAGCTTCGTCGGCCATTTCGGTGACGTGCGGTCCTCCCATTACGACGGGAATGCCGACGGCGCGAACCGCGTCAGCCATGCGATAAGCCTTGGCGATCATGCGAGTCATGGCGCCGATGCCGACGAGATCGATTTTTTCTTTTACGACATAATGGGCGATGGCGGCTTCGTCCATAGGCTGAGCGTTTCCGTCGATGAGCACGACTTCGTGGCCGGGAGGGGTAAGCGATTGCAACAGGAACATCCACAGATGCGGCATGAAATTACGCGTGACCCCGTTGTCGGGGTTGTACAGTAGGATTTTCAATCCTCTCCTGACTGTTGCTGAGATCGTTCTGTTGCCGGAGTCGTTCTACAGAAACGTGCGCCCAGGAACCTGTGGTGGTATGTGCGGTAGCGTACAGAGGCATCTTACAGCTAATTTGGTCTGCCGGATTATTTAATTATTTTTGAGGTGGAATGCGGCGACCCAAAATGGTCATGGGGCTAGCACCTTTGGCAGGACCGGAGACGGATTCGGTGGCTTAAAATGGGAGGGTAACGGTAGGGGATGAACTCGCATCTAACCTGATAAGTTCAAAACTGCAAGAGTTAGGCGTTTCTGCGTTCGTTATTTAGAGAGTCAAGCTGAATACGGTGAGTCCGTAAGTGGAAACCCCGTTTCAAGAATCTTAATCGATGAGGTTGGAACTGTGATGAAAACCGCGAAGGTTTACTTGGGATCGATGCTGGGCGCTGCAATGGCGGCTGGATTATTGATGGGGACGGCGAGCGCAATACCGCTGAATTCCTCGGCGCGTGCGGTGGTTCCCGCCGATCTGCAGCAGTTGATCTCGGTGGATTATCGCACGTTGAAGGATTCATCCACGGCGATGCAGCTTAAGCAGCAAGTGCTCCCGGATAATTTGAAGGAGTTCGAGAGCGCGTTGAAGGGAGTGGGAATCGATCCGGATAAAGATGTCGATTCGCTGGCTTTTGCGGCGTTCCGCACTCCGAAGCAGGGAATCAAGCAGGTCGGCGTCGCGGCGGGGCCATTCTCGATGAAGGCGGTCGTCAAGAAGCTTACGACGATGAAGATCAAGGGGACCAAGTATCGCACCTCGCTTTACTATCCGATGGATGGCGGCATGGTGATGTGCTTCCTCGACGAGAGCACGCTGCTGTTCGGGGAATCTTCGGCGGTGAAGATCGCACTCGATACTCGAGATGGCGAAGTGCTGGGCGTGGACACGAACTCAACCATGTCCGACATGATGTCTAACGTGGATTCGGCTCCGGTGTGGAGCATTCTGGATCAGCAGGGGACGCAGAATGTGATGCGGACAGCGCTGGGCGATGCGGCCAAGGTTGCAGACTACGAGACGGTAAAGAAACGCCTGCTGGGGTCGCGCTATACGATGGATTTTTCGAGCGGCGTGAATTTCGACTTCACGGTGGTGACCTCTGATACGGTAACCGCGGCTACCATGTCATCGCTGGTGAAGGCGGGATTGCTCTATAAAAAGATGAGCGCGACGCCAACAGAAAAAGTTGCGGTGGACAATACCACGGTCGATTCTGACGGCTCGAACATCTCGATGCACTTCAAGGCCAGCAACGTGCAGTTTCAGGGGCTGATGCACTCGGAATTGTTTGCCGCGGTTTCGCACTAGCTTCCGTAGTTAGTAAAGTCTGCCAGTAGAGGGGTCCGTCGTGGACAAACCTTTCTATTGCTTGTTTGTATTAAGTCTGGCAATGACGCCCCTCGCGGCTAGGCCGCAAGACCTTCCATCTCAGCCGAAACCCGAGGGCAAGGTGTGCGTGGCGAGTGTTTCAAATTTGAGCACCCGCCCTGCGATGCTCGACCGTTTGGCCGAACGCCTGTCGAGCGATCTGCGGGAAGACAAGATCAATGCCTTGACAATGGAATCCACAACGACGACTGATCACAAACTTCATCCCACCAGGGAAAACGGCGAAGAGGCGAAGAGCAACGATTGCGATTACATTCTGCTGACTCAAATTGTGAATCCCAAAGCAGGCTCACTCCAACCGCAGAGTGCGCAGATCTCGATTGGCGGCAAAGTTCCCAGCATCGATGCGAGCGATCCTCTTGGCGGGTCGTCCGGCCCGGTTCATCGCGACAACGTTCAAATCAGCTTCGCGTTGTTTCCCGTCGAACGGCTCAAGTCGGTTCTCGATACGGTAATGTTGGCGCAGCCATCGGGGAGTGCTTCCGATAACTTGTTGACGGCAATGGATCGAGAATCTAACCGGGTCAGTCACGAGCTGAAAAAGAAATAAGAGCTACGGGTGGCTGGTTCCGAACCGAGGCTACGTTCACGGTCGAACCGGAGTCGTGGATTTGCGGGCGGCGCGCTTCCTGCCGGCCCAACCTTCCTTCACAACTTGTTGTGCGCGTCCGAGGGCGAGGGCGTCTTCTGGAACATTTTCGGTGATGCAAGATGCGGCTGCGACGTAGGCGCCTTTGCCCACGCGAACAGGGGCGACGAGGGTGCTGTCGCTGCCGATAAAGACTCCGTCTTCGATGATGGTGGTGTGCTTGTGGGCTCCGTCGTAATTGCAGGTTATGGTTCCGGCGCCGATGTTGACGCCTGCGCCGATTTCGGCGTTGCCGAGATATGTGAGGTGATTGGCTTTCGATCCCTTGCCTAGCTTAATCTTTTTAGTCTCGACAAAATTGCCGACGTGCGCGCTTTCTCCGATGTCGCTGCCCGGGCGCAGGTGCGAGTAAGGGCCGAGGATGGCGCTGGCGTCGACGCGTGCCCCTTCCAGAACGCAGCCCGGACGAATGAGGACGCCGTCGGCGATTTCGGAGTCGCGAATCACGGAGTAAGATCGCACCCGGCAACTGGCGCCGATGCGTGAGTTGCCGAGAATCTGGACGAAAGGTTCGATCACGGTGTCGGGAGCGATTTCGACATCGTTATCGATGACGCAGGTCGCGGGATAGAAAATGGTGACGCCGTCGTCCATGAGTTGCTGGCACTTGCGCATGCGAATCTGGGAGTCGATCAGGGAGAGTTCGGCGCGAGTGTTTGCGCCGAGAACTTCGGAGGAGTTCTCCGTCTTCCAGACGACGACGCGCTGCCGTGCCTGCCGGAGTACCGCTGCCATGTCGGTGAGGTAGTACTCGGCGTGGGGGTTGGCGGTGGAGAGCTTCTCGATATGAGAGAAAAGCTGCGGGACTGCGAACACATAGAAGCCGGCATTGATTTCGCAAATCCTTTTCTGGGCCGCGCTGGCGGACTTTTCTTCGACGATGGCTTGCACTTCGGCGCTGCGAGGGCTTTTACGGAGCACGCGGCCGTACCCGGTCGGATGGTCGAGGTCGGCGCTGAGTAAAGTCATCGCGGCCTGCTCATCGAGATGAAAGTTGAGCAACTGAGCGATGGTCTGAGGAGTGATCTGCGGAGCGTCGCCGGAAACGACGATCACGTGATCATAGGCAGAGAGCGGCTCACGCGCAACCATAAGGGCATGGCCAGTGCCGCGCTGCTCGGATTGCAGGACGAAATTTACGCCGGTGTGGGCGATGGCGGAGCGCACGCGGTCAGCCTCGTGACCGATGATGGCGAAGACATCCTGCGGAGGAACGACGCGTGTGGCGGCGGCGATTACATGGGCTAACAGAGGTTTGCCGCCAACTTCATGCAGCACTTTTGGAAGCTGCGATTTGAGGCGGGTACCTTTGCCGGCGGCCATGATAGCGATGGCGACGCGGGGAGTGGATAAGGTAGGCCCTGAAGAACTGGGTTCGCTTCTGGATTTATTCATTTGCCCCAATATACCTTGGAGAGTAACTCTACAGAAAGCGACGGGAGTGGTTACGGATCAACTGGATAATTTCGGAAATGCAGAATAAAATCCTTGAGCAAGTCATAGCTCATTCAAGCAACCGAGCAGAAAGAACCAAGGAAATGCCAAAATACGTCATCGAGCGCGAGATCCCCGGAGCGGGAAATTTAAATCAAGAACAAATAACGGCGATTTCGCAGAAATCTTGCAGCGTCTTGAAAAATCTTGGACCACAGATTCAGTGGGTCGAGAGCTATGTTACCGGGGACAAGATTTACTGTGTCTACATTGCTCCCAATGAGGCAATGGTAAGGGAACATGCCAAACAAGGCGGATTCCCCGCGAACCGCGTTTCCGAGGTGAAACGGATGATCGACCCGACTTCAGCGGAGACCTGAGGACGGATTGACAAGAGATTCCGCGCCTAAAGGCGCCATTGTTTGCCTCGAATAGTTTAGCGGACCAGCTGAAAAGCTGCGCCCTTCAAAAGCAATCCTTCGATCCCTCATTTTTCCAAAACACTCTCCCGAGGATGGTCACAAGCCCAGACCCCCATCGACGGCCAGAATCTGGCCGGTAATAAATTGCGGCGCAGTGGCGAAGAACAGCACCGCTGCGGCAATCTCTTCTCCCTCGCCGTTGCGCTGCATGGGGGTCTGTTTGGCCATGCGGCGCATGAACGGCTTGGCCGCTTTCTCGCCGAGATCGATCATGCCGGGAGCGACCGCATTGACTGCGATCTCCGGGGCCAGAGCTTTTGCCATCACCTTGGTCAGCATGTGCAAGGCGGCTTTTGACGAGCAGTAATGCGCGTGCGTGGGCCATGGACGCAGGCCGCCGAGTGAACCCATGTGAATAATTTTGGCTTCGATGGGTTCGGAGCGCTGGGGCCCTGTTCTTTTTCGGCGCATCCACTTAAGGGCTTCGCGAGAGACCAGGAATGGTCCGCGAGTGTTCGAGGCAAAGATTGCGTCCCATTCTTGTAGGGTAAGGCGCTCGAAATCGGCAGTGGAGTAATTGCCGGCGTTGTTGACCAGGATGTCGATGCGGCCGAGTTCGCGTCCTGCCTCCTGCATCATGGACTTGACGCTGGCTTCGTCGGTGACATCGCAGTGCAATGCGAAGGCACGTACGCCGTAGCTGGAGAGGTCGACGACGGTGCGGTGCGCTTCACGGGCAGAATTGCGGAACGTAATGGCGACATCGGCTCCGGCCTGGGCGAGGGCGAGAGCGGAGGCGCGTCCAAGACGCAGGGCGGCGCCGGTAATAAGACAGGTTTTGCCGCGCAGAGGTTTATCGGGATCTTTGTGCATGAGCGAGATTCTACTTTAACGGGTATGCGAGTTGGGATTCGGGCGGCGACCCGTGAGACCTCAAAGTTACGGATGCGGCAAAAACGATTTGGCAAAGATCACTGGAGACTTCAAAGATACACTCTGCCCTAAGTGGGATCGGCAGCTCTTTGCTGACAATTCTTTTGATTTCTAAACGATTTCTCACTGGAATCCTGCCAGCAAGGGAGGCTACAATCCACCCGTGCCAGAGTCGCGCCAGGTCGTGGTTTACTCGCGCAAGGGGTGTCACCTTTGCGAAGTGGTGAAGGAGAGTCTTGGTAAGCTTTCCCGCCGCGGCGGGTTCACCTGGCAGGAAGTGGATGTTGATAGCGACACCGAGCTGCGGCGACAATTCAACGATGAAGTGCCGGTGGTATTTATCGACGGGCGCAAGGCCTTCAAATACCGTATGGACGAACGTGAGTTTCTGCGCAAGCTGGCTAGTTGAACCTCTACATTTGCCTGCGCCACTTCAAGAATTAGGGAAAACGCACATCGAGGCTGTAAATCTCCTGGGTGCTGCGGTCGCGCATCAGGAGCGGGGAGTCGTCGGGCGCTAGTCCGACCCAGAATTCCCAGGGATCGAATCCACGCGGAATCTCCTTTAAATTCTGTAGGCGTTCCACTTTTCCATTCGCTGCATTGATGCGAACGATGTCGTCGACTTGGTCCGAGTAGTCTTCCGCATAGAGATATTTGCCATCGTGCGACCAGTTCTCGAACGCAAAGCGCGACATCGCAAGCTGGCTCCAAGTTTTTTTCGTCATGTCGTACAGCATGAGCTTGGTGGAGTCTGCAGAGAGCGAGGCAATATAGCGCCCATCGGGCGAGCAGCGGGGACTGAAAAGACTCTCTGAGCCGGGCACATCGACGACCTGCGAGCTTTTCAGGTCTGCGATGTGAATGTTGGGACCAACTGCGTTCGTGTAATCCATCCAGGGTGTGCCGGCGTAGACGACGGCGTTGCCTGTCGGTATCCACGAAGGATCGCTCTGGTTGTGGTCTCCTGCGGTTGCTTCGTGGGGCGTGCCGCCGTCAGCCGGCATCACGTAGATCTTCCATGGCTTTCCGGGAAACGATCCAACGAATGCGATCTGGGTGCCGTCGGGCGACCATCGTGGCATGTGCACCTGCATCGGCGCATAAGTGAGTTGGGTGCGCGAGCTTCCGTCCGGCTTACTGCGCCACAGCGTGAGTTCGGGATGGGCGACGTAGACCATCGACTGACCGTCGGGAAGGATATCGGCCTCGCCCGCCGATACGCCGGGAAGATAGATGGAAAATTGCTGCTGCGACTTGCTGTTCAATCCGATCAAGTCGAAGCGGCGCTGCTGGCCGATGACGAAAAGTTTTTTTCCATCGAGGCTCGGCGTGGGATCGCTGAACATGAGCGGGCCAACCGTGAGCTGATTCGGCTCCGCTGCCGCTTTGCGAAAGAGTGGCGTTTTTTCATGACGAGCCCAGATCTTCTGGGCATGGTCCCGAGTGGAGGTAAAGAGGAAGTAATCGCCGTTGGGCGTCCAGGTTCCACCAAATTCCTGCGCTGGTTGGTTCCAGTTCGGCAGCACGGCATGCAAATTATGTCCGTCGGCCGTAACCTCCCACAGGGAAGAAGTGTGCTGGTTCGTGTCCTGAATGGTGAAACGCAAGCGGCTGCCGTCGCGAGAAAATCGAAGCGCAAAAGGGACACCGGAAACTTTAATTAGCTCGCGCGAATCGCCGCCGTCTGGGCTGCATGTGTACAAAGTTGAATTCGTGGCATAGACAATGTGCTGGCCGTCGGGCGCCCATGTAGCGGCGTGGGCGAGAATGTTATCGACCTGGCGAAGTGATCCGCCGGGAACCTGCAATACCCAAACCGGCCACTCGGTTTCCGAACCCTCGGCAACGCCTTTCACCAGCAACTCAGAACGGGCGAGCAGAAAATCATAGATGTCGGCGCTGGGAAGTGAGATGGGCACGGGAGCTGTTTCTCCGCCAGAGGTCGAGACTTGTCTCAGCACGGAATGACCGCTGAGGTATTCGGAAAAATACAGGCGGGTACCATCAGTCACCAGGGAACGCTTGGAGACGCCGTCGTTTGTAATCTGCAGGGAGGAAATCACGACGGGCGAGGAGTCTGGCGACCGGAGCGCAAATATTGCCACGACGAATAACGCAAGCACAACGACAGCTACCCCGGCGAGCCACTTGCCGAAATTTGACTTCAGTTGAGGCTCCACCGTGCTGTGCGCGGCCGCGAAAAGCGCACGAAGCCGTTCCTTCGAGTCGGGCACATTTGTCGCGGTCCGGCCGGGGCTGGTTTGCGCAGACTCGATTTCGCGACGCAGGCGCTGCAAATCTACCCGCATCTCAGCGGCGCTTTGATAACGCTGACTGGGATCTTTTTCGAGAGCTTTCTTCACAATACGTTCAAGTTCCGCAGGGGTCGCGGGCCTGAAGTGCAGAGGCCACTCCGGGACGCTGTGGAGAAGCGAGTCGAAAAATGCGGCCGAAGTGTGTCCCTGGAATGGAAGTGCGCCGGTGGACATTTCGTAGAGCACGACGCCGAAAGAAAAGAGATCGGTGCGCGGATCGAGCGGCTTGCCCAGGGCTTGCTCGGGAGACATGTACGGGACGGTGCCAAGAGCGGCGCCGGGACGCGTGAGATCTTCCGGCGAATGCGTGGGACCGCCGAAGGTATGGCCACTGATGGCTTCGTCGCCTGTTAGCTTAGCCAGGCCGAAGTCGAGAATCTTGGCATTGCCGCGCTTGGTGACAAAAATGTTGGTGGGATTGATATCGCGGTGGATGATGCGATGAGTGTGAGCGGCATCGAGGGCGTCGGCGATCTCGATTCCAAGCGACAAAAGAGTTCCCATATCGAGCGAGCGCCCAGCGATGCGGTGCTTGAGGGGCAGTCCGTCCAGAAACTCCATGGCGATGAAGGCTTCGCCGGCCTGGCCGCCGATATCGTGAATGGTGCAAATATTAGGGTGGTTCAGCGCGGACGCCGCCTGGGCTTCAACTTGAAAGCGAGCAAGAGCTTGTGGGTCGCGGGCTAGGGTTGCGGGCAGGAACTTGAGAGCGACGAAGCGATGGAGCCGGATGTCTTCGGCTTTGTAGACTACGCCCATTCCGCCGCCGCCGAGTTTCTCGATAATGCGGTAGTGCGAGATGGTTTGCCCGATCATTTGCCCGGTCACTGGAGAAGAAATCGTACGTGCCGGAAACGGGCAAGTCAATGGAACGGAACTGTAGTGATCGAGCAGCGTTGGTGTAGGTCGAGCATCGTTTGATCGGACAGTCCTTCAGCTCTGCTTGGGGCGGGCGACGACGGTTTCCCACAGAACGCGCGGGATGAGTCGTGCGTGTGATGCGAGTATTTCCGCTACAATCGTTGCCGCCATGTTGCGCACGGAACTTTCCGCCGACCCCAAAGATGTTTTTGTGCACGATGCGATTCTGAGATCGTGCCGGCAGCACTCCAAGAAAATCGCGCTGGTCGATCCCTCTTGCGGCCGGCGGATTAGCTATGGCGAATACGGGGAGATCGTAGAAGCCGTGGCGCGAGGGCTGGTTGCGGCTGGTCTACAGCCGGGAGAAGTGGTGGCTATTTTCCTGTGCAATTCGTGGGAGTTCTGTGCGACGTATCACGCGGCAACGCGCGCCGGCGGAATT
Organism: uncultured Acidobacteriaceae bacterium; assembly: GCA_963771965.1. Lineage (GTDB taxonomy): Bacteria > Acidobacteriota > Terriglobia > Terriglobales > Acidobacteriaceae > Sulfotelmatobacter. Next base: position 381,732 of record CAVYVM010000006.1, on the reverse strand, counting down.
CCGACACTGCTGAACCCAACGTACCGCGAAAGGGAGGTGCGGTACCAGTTGGAGAACTCTGGCGCCGTGCTGCTGATTACCGATGGACCAAACCTGAATGGGATCAACCTAGCAGGGTTACCGAATCTGCGGAGGGTGTTTTGCACGCGGGAGCAGGTAAGCGGCAGTGAACCATTTGCCAACTTGCTGAAACCGGTGAGTTCGACGTTGCCGCGGGCGGATCAAGGATCCAAAGCGACTTTGGCGGCGTTGCCCTATTCGAGTGGAACTACGGGGCTACCAAAGGGCGTGATGTTGTCGCATCACAATCTGGTGGCGAATGTGTATCAGCTTCTGGGGCCGGGGGCGAGCGCGCTTAATTCTGAAGATACGATTCTGTGCTTTCTGCCGATGTATCACATTTACGGTCTGAATGTGGTGCTGAATCCGGCGCTGATTCTGGGCATGACGCTCGTGATGATGCCGCGCTTCGATGTTTCCGGGTTGACACGGTTGCTGACAGAAGAGGGAATCAGCACGATGCCGATGGTTCCACCGACGATGAATGCGCTCTGCCAGGCTGCGGAGGCAGGACAGTTTCCGACGGATCATAGGCTGCATTGGGTAAAGTCCGGAGCTGCGCCGCTCGCGCCTGATCTGGCGCGAAGGTTCACCGAGCTGACCGGCGTTTTGGTGTGCCAAGGATATGGAATGACGGAGGCTTCTCCGCTTACTCATTTGGGTTATCTGGAGCCGGAACTGTACCGACCGGATTCGATTGGACATCCGGTAGCGCACACCGTGTGCCGGGTGATCGGGCTGGAGAATTGGGTCGCTTCGAGTGAAAGTGTTGCTGAGGTTTCAGCCGGCGAACCGGGTGAATTGGTGATGCGCGGGCCGCAATTTATGCGGGGTTATTGGAAAGAGCCGGGGGCGACCGACGCGGTGCTGCGCGATGGTTGGTTCTGGTCCGGCGACATTGTTACGCGCGATTGCGAAGGTTTTTTCCGGGTTGTGGATCGCCGCAAGGAAATGATCAAGTACAAAGGTTTCCCGGTGGCGCCGGCGGAGGTAGAGGCTGTGCTGCTGGAACATCCGGCGGTGCGGGAGTGCGGGGTTGTCGGAAGACCCGACGCCGCTGCGGGAGAGATTCCTGTGGCGTTCATCGCGTTGCGCGAAGGATTTGTAGATTGCAAGAAGATGGAAGACGAAATGTGCGCGTTTGTTGCCGACCGGCTGACGCATTACAAGCAACCAAGAGAAGTGCATTTTGTCGAGGCGGTTCCCAAAACCGCTTCGGGCAAAATTCTGCGGCGAGAGCTGCGGAAGTTGATTTGTTAACGAGCAAATGAGTCGAGCTTTTCTGCGCGAGTATCCTGTTTGGCTCCGATCAACTTAGCTTGCGCAATTATCTCCATGTGATGGCAATTGTCTCCTGCGAATTCTCTACATGATTCTCTCTAGGGTCCGTAGAAGTGACAGAGTTTTGACAATCCCTTGACAATCTCTTCATCTGCCCACCTCACACTGATCCTCGGAACGGCTGTACCTAGGCAGTTCTCGCTCGCAGAGTTCGCACTTCAAGGAGGATAGTCGTGAATTTTTTTGACAATGTTAAAGCGCACGCCACGGTGATGGCGGTTGTCACCTTCTGCGCTCTCAGTCTCAGCGCGTATGGACAAGGGGGGCATACACCTTCCAGCATCAGCGTGGTGGCATCTACTGTTCCGGGCAATGGCGATGTGAATCCGTACGGCCTCGCACGGGTGCCACTCAGTAAAGGCTCGTTGGTTCAAGGGAATCTTCTGGTCAGCAATTTCAACGCCAGCTCGAATTTTCAAGGGACGGGAACCACTATCGTTCAGATTTCGCCCAGCGGCAGCATTAGCTTGTTTGCGCAAATCGACGCCAGCACTTTGCCGGGGCCTTGCCCGGGCGGCGTTGGCTTGACGACCGCGTTGTCTGTGTTGCGCAGCGGGTGGGTGATCGTGGGCAGCCTGCCGACAACGGATGGCACGTCGGCTACTGCGCAGGCGGGATGTTTGCTGGTGCTCGACAGCAATGGAAATGTCGTTGAGACGTTCGACGGTTCTATGATTAATGGTCCGTGGGATATGACGACGCTCGATTCCGGGAGCAGCGCGAATCTGTTTGTCACGAATGTTCTAAACGGAACGGTGGCGGCGGGCGGAAAAATTGTTCACGGCGGGACCGTTGTGCGATTGACACTCGCCGGCCTGGAAAGCGGAATGCCTTTCCTGCAGTCGATGACTGTAATCGGTTCGAGATTCCCCGAGCGTACCGATCCGGCAGCGTTGGTGATCGGGCCGACGGGCGTTGGTTTGAGCCCAAGCGCGGACTTGCTCTACGTTGCCGACAGCCTTAGCAATCGAGTTGCGGCGATTCCCGATCCGGTGTCGCGCGTCACCTCGGCAGGAATTGGAGCCACCGTTACACAGGGCGGTAGTCTGAACGATCCGTTGGGTCTGGCGGTTTCGCAGGCCGGCAATATCCTCACCGTAAATGGAAACAACGGGTTTCTGGTTGAGATTACACCCAACGGTCAACAGACTTTCAAGACGCTGTTGGACAGCAGCGGCAATCCGCCGGGAGCGGGTGCTCTCTTCGGACTTGTGCCGGTCGCCGGGCAAGGCTTGTACTACGTCGATGACGCTACCAACACTCTGAATCTGTTTCAGTAGAACTGCCTCACAAAGGAGCGCGCGATGAGCGAAGATCGCGCGCTCTTTATTCTTTTCGCACTTGTCCCGCAATTCTTTTATTTCACACTTCCCCCGCTTTTTCTGTTGCAGGAATTCAAGAAAACGATTCGGACTATCGGTTCTTTAGCACGGATGTATTCTGGTTGCTCCGCAGATAGACTTCCTGTAGTATCGCTGCCCCATGGTCCGAATCTTTTTGTTGTTCGTGCGGCGTTTGTGGCTGCCGCTGGTGGTGTTCGCAGGATTCAGCGTGATGTGCGTGCTGGTCTATCGACGGCTCGAAGGCTTGAGCTGGCAGGACGCACTTTTCTGGATGATCCAGCCGCACGCCATCGACGTCCACCGGGTACGCAATTCGACCAAGCTGTTTTCACTCTTTGTGTATGGGGGCGTATTTGCGTTTCAGATCTGGGTGGCGGAGCGAGTGGCGGTTACAATTTTCAACCGGCAAGGGATGGAGGCCTGGAGGACGATGGTGAACGACGTGAGCATCGACAAACTACGCGATCACTTTATTATCTGCGGCTACGGGCAGGTGGGCCGGACGGTGGTTGATCAGCTGACCCGATTGAAGATTCCTTTTGTGCTGATCGAAACCAATGAAGGGTTGTGCCGCGAACTGCTGAAGGAAAAAGTGCTCGCAATTCAGGGCGATGCGAAACGGCACGACGTACTGCAGTCGGCTGGGATCGAGCGTGCGCGTGGACTGTGCATCGTGATCGACAATGATGCGGACAATCTCTATATCACGGTGACGGCGAAGGCGCTGAATCCGAAGGCGAGGATTATTACGCGGGCCGGACAATCGCGTTACGCGCAGGCCATGCGCAATTCGGGCGCGGACGAAGTGATTATTCCGGAATACGAAGGGGGACTGATGACCGGACGGATGATTGCCAAGTTCTATCCCGATGCGCACTCGAGTCTGGAGTGAAGCCAAATCTACTTTTGTTCGGTTCCACTCTTCTGTTCAGACTGAGTCTCGGTGGCAATTTTCTTGGTATTTAGAAAGTTCCAGATACTTTCGTTGGCGTTGATGGCGTAGCTGACTTTTCCTACCTCTTTTTCGGTGGTGTACTGCTCGCCGCCGGGCCAGGTGTTGCCACCATCTTTGACCGCGTAAAGAACAACCTGCGCATTGTCGTGGCAGCCGCTGAAGGTGAAAGTCTTGGTTTCCTTGGCGCCCTTGTCTTTATTTTTGTCGTCTTTGTTGTTGACCATGGGCGGCAGCTTGTCTTGCGCCGGTTTTTCTTCGCAGCGGTCGAACTTGGCCCACGACTTCGCGCTCTCTTCCGCGGAAAGCACGGGGAACTTGCCGGGCTTGTAGGTGCCGCCGTTGTATGGGACGACGGGGTCTTCGGTGCCGTCGATAAATAGCGCGGGCACGGGACGTGAGGGAAGACAGATCATCGCCTTGGGCAAGGAGGCAGACACAGGGGCGATCGCGGCCACGCGATCCGCCATGTTGCAGCCCACGCGCATTGCCATAAAGCCTCCATCGCCCAGGCCGGTGGCGTAGATGCGATGAGAATCTATTGAATACTTGAGCATGAGCTGATCGAGCATTTGATTGAGGAAGGCAACGTCGTCGGCAGGCTCGGGGCGGTTTTTGCTTTCGTCGGGATTCTGCCCTCCACGTTGGCCGCCGGGATAGCCTCCGCCACCAGGATATCCACCGCCTGGATAGCCTCCTCCGCCTCCGCCCCAGCCGCCACGGCGTCCGCTGCCGCGCCGGCCCATTCCGCTGGAGGGCTGGTCGGGATGTACTCCGATATTCCACTGCCCACGCGTGGCATTGGGATAGACGGCGATGATGCCGTTCTTCTCGGCGAACTGGCTGAAATGCGTGAGACGGCCCATATCGTCGGCATCCTGATTTTGACCGTGGAGCAGAATTACGAGCGGATAGCGTTGCTGATCGTTGTAGCCCTGGGGAAGATGCAAGATGAATGTGCGGGAAATGTTATCGATGTCGATTTTTTCCTGCGTTTCTTGCGCTCGCGACGGTATGACTGCCAGCAGGTACAAGAGGCAGAGGGCGGTTGCGTAGGTATGACATAACAGAACGTTGGCTTTCGTTTTCAGTCGTTCAGAAATCATTACTTCAATTCCCCTCGCCATTCGCATGAGAACCTTTAGTTTAGGCGCGGGGTTGCTAGGGGAGTGCGAAAGTTTTGCAAAGTTTTGTAAGCAGTTTTAATTCTGCGCGCAGACTCGAATTGCACGATGAACTTCGTCTCCGTGCATCACATTTTTGCGTCTCAGGTTTCGGCCGTATAAAGATTTTCCCCGGTCATGTCGAAATTGCATCCCCTAGAAAGATTTCAGGTTTCTTCCGTAGCGTGCCTCCAAGCCGCTTAATCCCCGAGAGATAGTCCGCTTTCGCCTCATGGCCCTAGCCGTGCACCCTTCCACATGTGGCTTGATGGATGGGCCACATTCGTCCATTTTCAGGAGGTACACAACTATTTATGAAACGCGCAAATCATCTTGTGCATTATGGCTTCATCCTATTGACCTCGGGAGCACTCGTTCTAGGTGGAGCGCCAACACGCGCGCATTCGCAGTCGATGGCTGAGCAAACCGGCGCGCAAACACCGGATCGCGACGACGACGCGACCCGACGGCAACTTGCCGGCTTCGACAAATTTCTAGATTCGCATCCCGAAGTTGCCGAACAGCTGCGCAAGGATCCGTCGCTGGTAAACAACCAGGAATTCGTCGAGAAACACGCGGATCTGCAGCAGTACTTACAGCAGCATCCCGAAGTGCGTGAAGAACTCAGCCAGAATCCGAATGCATTCATGCACCAGGAGGAGCGCTATGATCGGCGTGAGGATCACACGCGCGACTCTGACGTGACGCGGACCGAGCTGGCGAACATGGACCGTTTCATGGATAGTCATCCGGAGATCGCCGAACAATTGCGCAAGGATCCGTCGATGGTAGACGACAAGAAGTTTGTCGCGAGCCATCCAGCATTGCAGCAATTTCTTGCCGACCATCCGGGAGTTCGCGAGGAATATAAGAAACATCCGAATGCGTTCATGCGCGATGAAGAGCGCTATGACCGGCGCGAGGATCGGCGAGATTCTGACGTGACGCGTATTGAACTGGCGAATATGGACCGGTTCATGGATAGTCATCCGGAAATTGCCGAACAGTTGCGCAAGGATCCGTCCCTAGTGGACGACAAGAAGTTTGTTGCAAGCCATGCGGCGTTGCAGCAATTCCTAGCGGACCATCCGGGAGTGCGCGAGGAGTACAAGGAAAATCCCAATGCGTTTATGCATCAGGAGGAGCGCTTTGACCGCCGCGAGGATCGCGGACGAGACTCTGACGTGACGCGGGCTGAACTGGCGAACATGGACCGTTTCATGGATAGCCATCCGGAGATCGCCGAACAATTGCGCAAGGATCCGTCGATGGTAGACGACAAGAAGTTTGTCGCGAGCCACCCAGCGTTGCAGCAATTTCTTGCCGACCATCCGGGAGTGCGCGAGGAGTATAAGGAAAATCCGAATGCATTCATGCACCAGGAAGAGCGTTACGACCGGCGCCACGACTCATCTATGGGTCACGGCCGGGATGTCACAGGTGGAGAGCTGGCAAGCTTCAACGAGTTTCTGGAAGGTCACAACAACATCGCTGGCGAACTCTCGAAGAATCCTTCGCTCGCCACCAACAAGGAATATATCGAGGACCATCCGGCCCTTGCGGACTATCTGAAGTCGCATCCTCAGGTGCATGAAGAACTAAGCGAGAACCCACAGGCCTTCCTGCAGTCGACGCAGCAGTTCAATACGCACAGCACGGCTAAAGTGGGCACTGAATCCAAGCCCAAATAGTCCATAAATCCACTCAAGAGGGAAGGGCCAGCCGCCCAAGACGGCCTTTCTCTCTTGTCTCTATTTTAATTTTTTGGGGAGATAGATCGTAACGGCAACGGAGGAGTCGAGATTTTTTACACGGGAGGATTGTATGAATCGCAAGGTGCCACTGCTCGCTACTCTTACTGTACTTATTACGCTTCCTGGATTTGCAGGCGACGCGAAGAAGCATCCCGATCGTGCCATGATTGAGAGGATGGAGGCTGTGCCCTGTGGAGCCCACGAACATGGCCTGACGGGTCTGGGTAGCGTCTGGGCCTCCGTCGGCGTGACGCACGTGAACTCCGACGAAAAGCTTTGTCCGCAGTACATGCTTCGCACCGACGATATGGAGTACCATGTGCGACCGCTCGATCATAAGCATCCCGTCCTGCTTCCGGTGGGCCGGGAAGGCGAATTCAAAATCAAAAAGGATGGCATGGACATGCGCGTCGTCGATGGCGACCACAAGATGCGGCACTATCAAGTAGTCGCGATGAAGCCCATTGACCACTCCGACGCGGTCGCGCCTGCAAGCTACAGATACGACACGGAGCGCAAGGACTATACGGATCGATCGATTGCCGATAAGAATTATGCCGACAAGAACGCGCCCAAGCCTCCGGATAACCATCCTCAGTAGGAGTGCGGGTCTCGGGAAAATCCTTTTGTGCAGACCGAGAGAAGCCGCCGGTCAGGCTGGCGGAATTCTCCGCGGCCGGGCAATGATTTTGATAGTTACTTACCGGTGAGTAGCTTGTACTGCGGTTCAGTTAGCGGCACGACGCTAAGCCGGCCTTGGCGCACGAGTGGGGAATCGGCGAACAGTTTATTCGCTTTCATCTCTGCCAGCGTGGCGGGCGTTGCCAGGGGCTTGCCAACTTTGATTTTGACTTGCGGATTTCTGGCATCGCTGGCGTCGACCGATACTACGGTGGCCGTTCCTACCGCGCTTTTCTCGTCGCCGGTGTGGTAAATGATGAGTGGCTCGCTCGGTTTCATGCCGCGCAGATTCTTGACCGCGACGGGATTGGTGACTCCATCCCAGATGGTTGTGCCTTCACGCTGAAGGTCTGCGAAAGAGTATACGGTGGGCTCGGTCTTCAGAAGGTAGGGCATGGGTGAGATTCTAAATCAAGTGGTCAGCGGTCAGGAGCCGTCATATTATCGTCGACCGCAGCTGTTCACTGCGGCTTGGCGTTGGGATCCGGCGGCGGTTTGCTGTCTTTCTTCTGGCTCGGGGTGTCTCCATAAATGGAGTACTGATCCTGGGGACGCTTGAGCTTGATGGTGAACTGCATGTTGGGATGATCGACATCGTAGTCTTCACCAAAAGTCTGGAAACCGGAAGCCAACACCTGCACCCTTAATTTGCCGTAGGGGACGCCGTCAAAGTTGGTTTTGCCATCGAGATCAGTCTTAAGTTCGAAGCCGCCGCGGGCTTGTTTTCCATGCGTAGTCACGGGATGCAGGATCACGGCCGCATTGCGCACCGGCTTGCCGTTATCTTCTTTAATCACGAGGAAATTCAAGGCCGCACTGGCTTCGTCATCCTTGTCTTTTTGTGCGTGAACCGCGCCGACGAGCGAAACCGCGATCAGTAGTGTGGCCAGGGTGAGCTTCAGTGTTCTTTTCATGGGTGTGGTTATTCTCAACAACTTCATGCTGAGCATTCTAACGAGTGTTACGAAAGGAAGCGAGAAGGCAAACTTTAAGACTTTACCTGAGCCTGGGCTTTGCGCTCGGCACGGGCGCTCCGGGTTGTGAACTGGATCAAGTCTGTAGCAACACGGGTAGTGTTGTGCCTCGCTACCCCGGCCTCTTCGAGATAGTCTCCCAGAACCGGGATCACGCCGAGAGCTTCGATGGCATCGAGATCGGCGACGATTTGGCAGGCTCCTTCGAGCGCATATTTTGCTTTGAGCTCATTGGAGACGGGAGTCCGATTGATGAGTGCGTAGTCGAAGATCTGCTGATGGGCGTGGCGATTGAGGGCGCGAATGTGATCGGCGGCCGTAAGGCCCAGACTCTCATTGGCCTGGGTCATCAGGTTGCAGATATAAACCTTGACCGCTGGCGACCTGACGATAGCCTCGGCGATGCCGCGTACCAGGAGATTTGGAATGAGACTCGTGAACAGGCTTCCGGGACCGATGCTGATGATATCGGCACGGGCGATGGCATCAAGGGTTTGCGGCAAGGGTTCGACGTTGGGCGGCACGAGAGAGAGTTCGTGAATGCGGCCCTTGCTCGCGGTGATATTGGTCTCTCCGCGGACGCGAGTGCCGTCTTCCATCAGCGCTTCAAGTTCGATGTTGGAAGTGGTAGCAGGATGAATGTGGCCGCGGGTGACTAGGATTTCTGATGAAAGGCGCACAGCTTCGGAGAAATCGTCGGTGATCGAGGTGAGCGCGGCGAGGAAGAGATTGCCGAAGCTGTGACCTTCGAGGCCGGAACCTTTGGCAAAGCGATGTTGAAAAAGCCGGGAGAGCAGAGCCTCGTCTGCACTGAGGGCGACGATGCAGTTGCGAATGTCGCCGGGAGGAAGCATGTTGAATTCTTTGCGAAGGCGGCCGCTGGAACCACCGTCATCACTGACGGTAACTACGGCGCAGAGATCGCGAATGATGGGGGTGTCGGGCGGAGCGATGGAAATCTCTTCCGGAGTGAGGGCGAATCGCTTCAGGCCCTTGAGCAGGGTCGAAAGCCCAGTGCCGCCGCCGATGGCGACCACGCGCAGGCCGCGCTCACGCACAGCGCGTTCCGAGGCCAGGAGATCGGCGATATCTGGTTCCATAGCGGAATGCCGCTGATCGCGCTAGTAAGATTCGTCCTCGCCGTAAGAACCGTCTGACGAAGAAAGATCAGCGCCGGGATCCGGATACAACAACTCGGTAAAACGAGGGTCTTCGGCCAGGTTGTGAAAATCGGAGTCGTTACGCGCCTGGAAGCGCAGGCTGGCATTCAGGCGAAGAGCTTCATCCAGATGCTTAAGAGAATCTTCCACGTGACCGGTCAGACAGTCGAGTGCGGCCAGACCGTAGACGACGAAATCGGTCTTGGGCGACTGCTTGATCAGTTTTTCGATATGTTCACGAGCCGTGACGTAGTCTCCGACGTTCATGAGCGAGACGGCGTAGTCATAGTGCTCTTCCACACTCTTAAATTGCGTGGTGGACGAGCGCTCCAGGTGCTGGTTGCAAATGCTGAGATGAACCGCAGCCCGGTCCGTCAACTCCTTGGTAGGGCCGGCGAGAACTTTCTGGAAGAGCGGCTTGGCCTTTTCGTATTTGTGCTCTTGCAGCGCGCGCAGTCCGGCCTCGTAGTTTTGCAGGGCCTGTGTGACGCGCGGATCGTCCGCCAGCGCTGATTTCTTGGGGTTAGCCTTTTGAGCCATGTGAAGAATTTTTCCTGTGCTCGTCGTAATAGGGACTCCTTACTTTAAAACTTCGCAGAGCGGATACTCAAGTATCACTCAAAGTGCGGGTAGAGGGCAATTGCAGGAGGCAGTACCCAGTACCTGGTTGCCAGTACCCAGCAAAACACTTTCGGAACGGTCTCCCGGTTTTTTCTGGATACCGGGTACTGGTACTAGGTACTTGGCCTAGAAGCTAGTTCATGGTTGCGGCGGACTGCAGGTCGATCTGTTTCCATTCGCCTTTGATGATGCCGGCGCGGATCTGTGAAGCAGTCTTGCCGTTTTTGTGCTGCTGATAGGAGTAATAGAGCTCTTTCAGGCAAGTGGAGCACCGCGCTCCGTGCGTGGTCTCGTAGCAACTGCGCAGGCTATTGTGGCCCATGCGATCGCAATAGCAGTAGCAGGGTTGCTGGTGAATCACGTCCGGAATTTTCGCCGCAAGCTCATAGGCATGGGTTTGGTAGGGATACTGCGCATCGGCTCCCCAGAGCTGATCCTTGGTGAGAATCGCGGGCAGTTTCGTTCCTTTCGCAGGAGGGCCGGCGTTATAGGCGGGGATGCCACCTTCGTCCTGTTGGGTGGTGAACTGCGCCGACGTAGCCAGCGTAACCAATAAGAGAAAAAGCAGGGTTAGAGCGCGGTAGACGAATTTTAGATTAAAGGGCCGGATCGGCGGCATGGTATCTCTCCTAGGTTTTTTTCATTTTAACCGCTTTTGGCACGCTTGGGGTCAGTCTTGGGTTGCATACGGGGTTCCTAGTTTTTTAACGCCTTCTTGGAAAGAGATGTGTTGATGCGCAGTCTAGCCAACCGAGAGCGCAGGGTGAGGCGCTCAGGGCGGGATCTTGTCGCAAAGAAACGCAGCAGGAAAGAGAACACCCGCCGCTAAGAAGTTGGTCAGTCATCGAGCTGGAAAAACGCGGGCGAGGGTGCCCGCGCCACATGGTTTCATGGTACAATTCGCGGCGAATAGTTCCCCCCTGCGCCACTCTCCGAATGTTCTGACTTTCACGGAGGCACCTATGGTAACTACAAAGAATAGTGACGAGATTTCCTCTCGCGTGATTTTGGCGATCGTGTTTGTAGCAGTGGTGTTGACGACTTCAGCTTCGGCCCTCGTACCGGAGAAAGTGTTGAAATCGTTCAACGGAACAAATGGAAACCAGCCTTTTGGGTTCTCAATGGACAGGGCAGGCAACCTTTGGGTCACGACCGGCTCCGGCGGCACAGGAAATTGCAAAGATTCGGTTCCGGTGACGGGTTGCGGGGTGGTGGTTGAGTTAACTCCGAGCTCATCCGGCTGGGATGTGAGGCCGATCTATAGCTTTCAGGGAGGGAGCGATGGATGGGGTCCGGTGGGTCCGCTTGCATTCGACGCCGCTGGAAACGTCTATGGCGTCACTGAATCCGGAGGTTTGGACTACTGCTACTACGGTTGCGGAACGGTATTTGAACTGACGCCGCAACCGTCCGGACGATATAAGGAAAGCGTGATCTATCGCTTCAACTCTGCCAACGAGCTACCTATGGGCGGGGTGGTGATCGATGCTGCCGGGAATCTTTTTGGCACGACCTACTACGGGGGAGACGAGGGACTTGGGACGGTCTTCGAGGTGAGTCCTACTGCGAGCGGAGGGTGGACCGAGCGCATCGTCCACAGTTTCACTGGAACCCCTCATGCCGATGGGGCGCTGCCCTACTACGCAGCTCTTGTATTTGATGGAGAAGGCAACCTCTATGGCACCGCCTCTGCAGGTGGTACGGGCGATTGTGGCGGCCCTGAGCCTGGTTGTGGCGTGGTGTTCGAGCTTTCGCCAACCTCCGGGAGAGCATGGACCGAGAATATTCTGTACAACTTTCAGGGCGGCACTGACGATGGGGACGGACCACTATCGGGCTTAGCATTTGACGCTGCAGGCAATCTTTACGGCACGACCCAAACCGGTGGCCTCCCGATCTGCCAAGGCTCCTACGATTGTGGCGTTGTCTTCAAATTGTCTCCGGCCGGCGGAGGCGCGTGGAAAGAGACGGTCATTCACAAGTTCTCCAACGACGACGGGCAAAACCCGGTGAGTGGACTGGTCGTCGGCCCCACGGGAAATCTTTATGGGGTTACCCCTCTTGGGGGCGTCTACGGCTGGGGGACGGCATTTGAACTAACGCCGGGTTTTGGGGGCGTGTGGACGGAGAGCTTTCTCCACAATTTCGGCAATGGCGAGGATGGTGCGGCGCCGATCACGCCGCTTATCTTCGGTTCTGATGGCAATCTCTATGGCGCGACAGTATTGGGAGGACCTGATGTGACGGGCGCGTGCAACGGAGTCACCCCTCCCCCTGGCTGCGGAACGGTGTTTGAGCTGGCACCTTAGGCGAGAATTCTCGTGAGTGAGGTCGACTCTCGCGTGCACGGACGAGAAGTCCAAAAGCCAACCCGTCGGCTCGCCCGGGCAGGCCCTCCCCCACAAGAAATGTGGCAAGGATGGGGGCGCCAGCTGACGGGAAGGTGATTCGTCAGAGTCCTAAACTTGCACCGCCGCGCTGGGACAGCTTGGCGACTGCGGGATGCGATCTGTATACAATAGGAAAACGCATGCCCGATACGACCAGCACTGAACCCGGGATCGTGCCATCTCCGGCGCCTGAGACCACGCCGAAGGCTAGCATGCGCCTGCGTCCGGCATTCGCGGTGTGGTTGCGCGATCTGATTCTCTCGCTCGCGATCTCGGCATTCATCATCGTCTTCATCTATCAGCCGGTGAAGGTGGAAGGCACCAGCATGATGCCCTCACTCCAAGATCAGGAGCGCATCTTCGTCAACAAGTTCGTATATCGGCTGGAGCCGATTTCGCGCGGGGATATTGTGGTGTTCCGTTACCCGCGCGACCCGTCGAAGAGTTACATCAAGCGGGTGATCGGAATCGCCGGAGACCGCGTTCGCATCGACGGCGGGCAGGTTTACGTGAACGGCGAAGCGCTGGACGAGGACTACGTTCCTCCGGCGTACACCGATTCGCGATCGTACCCGGAGACGGTGGTGCCGCGAGAGTGTTACTTGGTGCTCGGCGATCACCGGTCGATGTCGAACGATAGCCGGGATTTCGGGCCTGTCCACCAGAGCTATATCTACGGCAAGGCGGTGTTCGGATACTGGCCGATGGACAAGCTGGGCAGGGTGCGGTAGATCATTGTTGATTGCTGATTTCTGATTGTTGACTGAAACCGCCGCGATCATGTACGCGCTGTAATGGTGTTCCTTGATACTCCCCACACATTGTCATCCCGACCAAGAATAACGGTTAGCGAAGCTTATCGTTATTTGCGTGGAGGGGCCTTGCTGTCCGCCTCGACTGCATCGGCACCGCAAGCAACAGCAGGTCCCTCGACTCCGATGATCGTCCGCGAAACGAACAATCATCTTCGCTCGGGATGACAGAGGTAATTTCATCTCACTAGAGCGAGCGCGCCTTAACGGATCGCCCCATTTTAAGCCCTTGCTATTTGCGTCGTCGAGCAATCGTTCTTAATCATCAATCGACAATCAGCAATATTCTCTGGGGATTTCCACACCCCGTCTCGTTTCTCCGCTTGGTGTCAGCCGTAATCCCTGCTAAAATTCATAAAATCCACACGTTGGAGCGAGAATGCAAGCTATCCTTGCGCTGGAAGACGGGCGAGTCTTCCGAGGCAAAGGTTACGGCGCCAAAGGCGAGTGCTACGGCGAAGTCGTTTTTAATACTTCCATCACCGGCTACCAGGAAATTTTCACCGACCCCTCGTATTCAGGGCAGATCGTTGTCCTGACCAATCCTCAGATCGGCAACTACGGAACCAATCAGGAAGACAACGAAGCCACGCGGCCGTGGATTGAAGGACTTATCGTGCGCGAGTTCTCGAAGGTGAGCTCGAACTGGCGCTCGCAGCAGGTGGCCGAAGAATATCTGGAGCAGTTCAAGGTGCCAGTGTTGTCGGATATCGACACGCGGGCGCTGGTGCGGCATTTGCGCGATCACGGCGTAATGCGCGGCGTGGTTTCTACGCTCGAGAGCGATGCGGAGAAGTTGGTCGCCAAGGCGAACTCGATTCCGAAGATGGACGGGATGGACTTGGCGAAAGTGGTGAGTACCAAGGGACCGTATGTTTGGGAAGTCGGTGAACGCTCGCATGAGCCAGTGGCGATGGTTGGAGTGAAGGACGAGCCGGCGCGGTTTCATGTGGTGGCTTATGATTTCGGTATTAAGCAGAACATTTTGCGTAAGTTACGCGGCGAGGGATGCCGGGTGACGGTAGTCCCGGCACAGACTCTGGCGGAGGATGTTTTGGCTCTGAAGCCGAATGGAGTGTTTTTGTCGAACGGTCCGGGCGATCCCGAGCCGTGTACGTATGCGGTGGATTCGATTCGCCGGCTAATGGGGCGGATGCCAATCTTTGGCATTTGTCTGGGGCATCAGCTTGTCGGCATCGCTCTCGGCGGGAAGACCTTCAAGCTGAAGTTCGGCCACCATGGCGGAAATCATCCGGTGAAGCAGTTGAAGACGGGAAAGATCGAGATCACGGCGCACAACCATAACTTCGCAGTCGATCCGGATTCGTTGCCGGAAAGTGAAGTCGAGCTGACGCACGTTGATTTGAACGATCAGACTCTGGAAGGGCTGCGCCACCGGAACCTGCCGCTGTTCAGCGTGCAATATCACCCGGAAGCCGCGCCGGGTCCGCATGATTCGCATTATCTGTTCAAGGATTTCGTGCAGATGATGGAGGAGTGGAAAGGGTGAGGCGATTTCTTATTCTGTCATCCCGAGCGGAGAAGATCGTCCGCGAAGCGGACGATCTTTGCAGTCGAGGGACCTGCTGTTGGCCAGCAGCTTCGGTGCGGCTAGCAAACAGCAGGTCCCTCCACGCGCAGATCAATCAGCTCCGCTGATTGATCTGCTTGGTCGGGATGACAAGTCGAAAGAACGATTAGAGAAATAATGCCAAAACGCACTGACATCTCGAAAATCCTGATTCTCGGCTCCGGACCCATCGTCATCGGGCAGTCGGCAGAGTTTGATTACTCCGGCACGCAGGCTTGCAAGGCGCTTAAGTCCGAGGGCTATGAGGTTGTGTTGGCGAATTCGAATCCGGCGACCATCATGACCGATCCAGAGATTGCCGACCGCACTTACATTGAGCCGTTGACGCTCGAATATCTGGAAGAGATCATCCGCATCGAGCGGGAGATGGCACCGGGAGCTGGTTTTGCCGTGCTTCCGACCGTTGGAGGGCAGACTGCGCTCAATCTGGCAATCGAACTTTCGGATGGTGGTGTTCTCGAAAAATACGATGTCCACTTGATCGGTGCGAACGTTGCGGCCATCAAGAAGGCGGAAGACCGGCTCTTTTTCAAAGATGCGATGCAGAAGATCGGGCTCGATGTGCCCAAGTCGGCGCTGGTGAATAACACTAAAGACGGAATCGAATTTGCTGGGAAAATTGGCTTCCCGGTGATCGTGCGACCTTCGTTTACGCTGGGCGGTTCGGGCGGAGGTATTGCCTACAATCGCGAGGAGATGATCGAAGTGTTGGCGCGCGGTCTCGATTTTTCTCCGGTGCACGAGGCGCTGATTGAAGAATCGGTGTTGGGATGGAAGGAATTCGAGCTTGAGGTGATGCGCGACACGAAGGACAACGTCATCATCATCTGCTCGATTGAGAACTTCGATCCCATGGGTGTGCACACGGGCGACTCCATCACGGTGGCGCCGGCGCAGACGCTCACGGACCGCGAATACCAGGCCATGCGCGATGCGTCGATTGCGGTGATTCGCGAAATTGGCGTGGATACTGGCGGATCGAATATTCAATTCGGCGTGAATCCCGAGACCGGACGCATGGTAGTGATCGAGATGAACCCGCGCGTTTCGCGCTCTTCCGCGCTTGCGTCCAAGGCTACGGGGTTTCCGATTGCGAAGATCGCCGCGAAACTTGCCGTGGGATACACGTTGGACGAGATCCCCAACGACATCACGCGCAAGACGCCGGCGTGTTTCGAGCCGACGCTCGATTACGTCGTAGTGAAAATTCCGAAATGGCAGTTCGAAAAATTTCCTGGCGCGGACGATACGCTGGGGCCGCAGATGAAGTCGGTGGGCGAAGTGATGGCTATCGGCCGCACCTTCAAAGAAGCCCTGATGAAGGGCATTCGCTCGCTCGACACGGGGAAGAAGGTGGGCGCTGACAAGATCGAACCGAAGATTCTGACGCAACGGCTGGTGACGCCGCATCCAGAGCGCCTGGCCTATGTGCGTTACGCGCTGCGGCAGGGGCACACGGTAAAGCAAATCGCGAAGATGACCTCGATGGATCCGTGGTTTCTTTACCAACTCAAAGAAGTCAACGACATGCAGCTTGAGTTGGAGAAGCATCCAATCGAGTCGGTTCCGCCGGCCGTGCTGCGCGAGGCCAAGCGCATGGGGTTCTCCGACGGACGACTGGCCAGCATTTGGCGGCTCGAAGGTCAGGAGAAAGTGCGGCATCTGCGCAAGAAACACGGCGTGATGCCCGTCTACAAGCGCGTGGACACGTGCGCCGCGGAATTTGAAAGCTTCACGCCATATCTCTACTCGACTTACGAGGATGAAGACGAGGCCGCGCCGACTGACAAGAAGAAGGTGATCATTTTAGGCAGCGGGCCGAACCGCATCGGACAGGGAATTGAGTTCGATTACTGCTGCTGTCATGCGTCGTTTGCGCTGCACGAAGACGGCTACGAGACGATCATGATCAACTGCAATCCTGAGACGGTCTCGACCGATTACGACACCAGCGACCGGCTTTACTTCGAGCCACTCACTTTCGAAGACGTGTGGGCGATCTATCAGCACGAGACGTCGAAGGGAGCGGATGTGGGCGTGATCGTCCAGTTTGGTGGGCAGACGCCGCTCAACCTGGCGTTGCCGCTCAAGCAGGCGGGCGTGAAAATTATTGGCACGTCTCCGGAGTCGATCGATCTGGCGGAAGATCGCAAACATTTCAATAAGCTGCTGGAGGAATTGAAAATTCCTCAGGCAGCAGGCGTGATGGCAACGTCGCTCGAAGAGGCCATCGAGGGCGCAAAGCGCGTTGGGTATCCGGTTGTAGTCCGGCCTTCGTACGTGTTGGGTGGACGCGCGATGGTGATTGCGCACGACGAAGAATCGGTTCTGCGATACATGAAAGAGGCGGTCGAATACTCGCAGGATCGTCCGGTGCTGATCGATCACTTTCTCGAAGACGCCATCGAAGTTGACGTGGATGCGCTCTCCGACGGCGAGGACGTGGTGATTGGCGGAATTATGCAGCATATCGAAGAGGCCGGAATTCACTCCGGCGATTCGTCGTGCGTGCTGCCCGCGGTGGATATTCCGCAGCCGCTGATGGAGCGCATGCGCGATTACACCTTCAAACTGGCGCGGGCGCTGAATGTGGTGGGGCTGATGAATATTCAGTTTGCCATCCCACGGCGCAACGGTAGCGGATCGGGGAACGGTGCCGAGGGTGGAAAAGTTTATGTGTTGGAAGTGAATCCGCGAGCTTCGCGCACGGTGCCGTATGTTTCGAAGGCCACCGGTGTGGCGATGGCGAAGATTGCGGCACGGCTGATGACTGGGCGCAAGCTGCGTGAGTTCCTGCCGGAGAATATTGAGAGGCATGCCGACCTTGACACCGGCAGCCACTATTACGTGAAGTTGCCGGTGTTTCCCTGGAATAAGTTTCCCGGCGTGGATACGGTGCTGGGACCGGAGATGAGGTCGACCGGCGAAGTGATGGGCGTGGGCGACAGTTTTGGCGAAGCTTTCGGCAAGGCGCAACTGGCTGCAGGACAGAAGTTGCCGACGACGGGAACAGTATTCGTCAGCGTGACCGACCACGATAAACCGCACGTTGCCGAAGTCGCGCGCAAGTTTGTGGATATGGGTTTCAAATTAGTGGCTACGTCCGGCACGGGGGACGTGATCGAGGCGGCGGGCATGCGAGTCGAGCGCGTTTACAAGGTCAAAGAAGGACGTCCGAACGTCGTCGATTTCATCAAGGGCCAGCGCATTCATCTCATCGTTAATACTCCCACCGGTCCCGAGCCGTGGTTCGATGAAAAGGCCATCCGGCGCGCGGCCGTGACGGCGCGCATTCCGACGATTACGACGCTTTCCGCGGCACGTGCGGCTGCGGAAGGGATCGCGGCGCTGCAACGCGGGGAAGTGAATATACGAGCGCTGCAGGAGTTGCAGGCAGAACGGGTTGTGAAGAGCTGACAATTGGCTGCATCTCGCGTGGCATAATGAACGTGCGAGGCCATTATGCTGCTTAACGGAATTTTCCCTCCCATTACCACACCGTTTTATCCCGACGGCAATGTCTACTACAAAAAGCTAGAGAGCAATGTCGAGCACTATTCACGGACGACTTGCGCGGGCATTGTTGTGCTCGGTTCGACCGGCGAAGCGATTCTGCTTTCGGGTCAGGAGCAGCGCGATGTGCTGAAATCCGCGCGCGAAGCGACTGCGCCGAACAAGGTGTTGGTTGCCGGCACCGGCATCGAATCGGCGATCGAGACGTTGCGGCTCACTGAGTACGCCGCCAAACTTGGCTATGACGTTGCCATGGTGCGCACGCCGCACTACTACAAGAAGCAGATGCAGCCCGCCAACATTCTTGCGTTTTACCGCACCGTGGCCGATCGCTCGCCGTTGCCGGTAATCATTTACAACTTTCCTCAAGCGACTGGCTATGATATTCCCGCCGAGTTGGTCATTGAACTGGCGGAGCATCCGAACGTGATCGGGATTAAGGAATCGAGTGGTGATGTGGAGAAGGTGCGCAAAATGGTGGAAGGCACGCGGCACATCCTGCGAAGCGCTACGGTTACTGAGACGTTTGAGGCTGTGACGCCGCGCATGCTGGCTGCTGCCGCAGCGGGAAGCGATGGCGGAGAGCTGATTCCAGTAGGAGTGTTGTCCGGCGCTGCGGAGGTAAAACCATCTTCGGCGGCAGTTACGGTGGTCGGGAAAATGAAAACCCGGCAGAAGGAAGTTGGGTTCCAGGTGATGGTGGGCGCGGCGAACAAGTTGCACGCCTCGCTCGATGCAGGTGCCGTAGGCGCGATCCTGGCTTTTGCCTGCGCCGCGCCGACCTCGTGTTACGAAATCTACGCGGCATGGAAAGAAGGCGACGCCGAGTTGGCCAGGCTTAAGCAGGAGCGCATCGCTCTTGCGGCGCAACATGTGGTGGGCGAGTTGGGCATTCCTGGCGTGAAGTACGGCATGGACTTCAACGGCTACTTCGGCGGGCCCGCGCGCCTTCCGCTGCTGCCTCTGACCGGCGACGTGAAGAGCGAAGTAGAGCGGCTGCTGGCTGATATCAGGAACTAAGGAAGGCCGGATATGAAAACGTCCAAGCCAACCAGTCTGAAAAGGGGTCGTCCCAAGCTGCCGAGAGTTTCTGAGGAGATGAAGGCATGGTCAGCGGCTCTAGCAGAGGAAGGCGAAAGCTGGTCCAGCGTCACCACACGCGCATTCTTCGGCCTCACCGCCCTCTATCGACGAGATAAAATCTTTGCGCTCCTGCCCCGCACTCGCGCTATCCAAACTCCGAACGCGCTGGCCTTCAAGTTGGAGTCCCCGTCAGCTCGGATAAGTGCCCTTTTGCGGCAGGATCCTCGAGTTGGTTCAACTGAGATGAGAAAGGCGCGCTGGTTTACCTTCGAGATGTCCTGCGATACTGACTTGCACGCTGCTCTGGAGTGGCTTGACCGAGCCTACGAGGCAGCGGGTACGCCGCCGAAACGCGCTTGAGACGAGGTGCGCACTCCTTTTTTTGGGCACTCCCGCCCGGCTTCTCGTATACTAGATTTACTACATTCGAACGAACGTTCGAATCATCGTTTCAGATCACCCAATGGCGAGTCCGTCCACAGCGGCGAGAGTTCACGCGTCACACCGTCGTCGCTCCGTGCCTGCACCGGTTACGCGCTTTGACAAGCGGCTGGCGGAGATTTTGGCCCACGCCACAGACGTCTTCTGTAAGAAAGGATACGAAGGCGCTTCGATGCGCGACCTGTCGCGTGCCAGCGGCATGTCTCTCGCGGGACTTTACTACTATTTCGAATCCAAGGAGCGGCTGCTCTTCCTGATTCAGAAGCACACATTCACCACGATCGTGCAGCGGCTAAAAGAACGGCTACAGGGTGTAAGCGATTCGGAACAGCAAATTCGCATCTTCATTCTCAATCACCTGGAATATTTTTTGGCCAACCCAGCGGCGATGAAGGTGTTGTCGCACGAGGCTGAGGCGTTGAAAGACGGTTTTGCGTCCGAAGTTGCCGCCATTAAGCGCGAATACTACAAAATCTGCGTGGGCTTGCTGGACGAACTGAAATGCGACCGCAGGTTGGAGTTTTCAGCCCGCGTCGCTGTACTCAGTCTGTTCGGCATGATGAATTGGATTTATACCTGGCATAACCCGCGCGTTGATGCCAATGCGGAGCAACTTGCTCGAAATATGGGAGATATTTTTCTACGCGGCGTGCTGGTTGGCGGAAAGGGGCGGAGGGATGGGCGCTAGCGTAGGTTTGTGCTGCTTCCCGGCGGAACCAAGGTTCCTCGCTTCGCTCGGAATGACAAGGGGATGAGTGATGACAAGTGGATAAATGCAAGTGGATGAGTGAATGACAAGAGTAAAATTTGAGATATAAGAAGACGTTTCAAGGAATATTGATTAAGGAGTGACACACATGGCGACCACAGTGCAGCCGGCCACCGGCGAGACTACCAAACAGCTTGTCAACTACCGCACCGACGGCGGGGTCGCGGTAATCGAGATGTGCGATCCGCCGGCGAACACGTACACCTACGAGATGAACCGGCAAGTGGATGAGGCGATCCTGCGGGCGCGCATGGAGAATGACGTTTACGTCATTTTGCTGACCGGCGCTGGAGACAAGTTTTTCTCGGCGGGGGCGAATATCAAGATGTTGTCGAGCGTCGATCCCACGTTTAAGTACTACTTCTGCCTTCATGCTAACGAAATGCTGTTGCGGCTGGAGCATACGCCCAAGCTGGTGATTGCGGCGATCAACGGGCACTGCGTGGGCGGCGGGTTGGAAATCGCGATGGCTGCCGACATACGCATCGCGCGCAAGGACGCGGGTAAGATCGGGCTGCCGGAAGTAAATTTGGGTGTTCTTCCCGGCACCGGCGGCACGCAGCGCCTCTCGCGGCTGGTGGGTAAGAGCAAGGCGATTGAGTTGATGGTCACAGGCAACACGTTCTCTTTTGAAGAAGCGAAAGAACTTGGCATTGTCAACGATATCTACGAGCGCGATGGCTTTATGGAAAACATGATGGAGTACGCCAAGCAGTTTTGTCCTCCGAATAAGGCCGCCAAAGCCGTTGGGCGCATTAAGCGCGCGGTGCAGACTGGCTGGGAAATTCCCATGGAGTCGGCACTGGCGGTCGAACGCGAGAACCAGCAAATACTCTTCCAAAGCGAAGACGCGAAAGAAGGGCTGGCAGCGTATGTGGAGAAACGACCTGCGGTTTTCAAAGCGA
Source organism: uncultured Acidobacteriaceae bacterium (assembly GCA_963771965.1). Taxonomy (GTDB): domain Bacteria; phylum Acidobacteriota; class Terriglobia; order Terriglobales; family Acidobacteriaceae; genus Sulfotelmatobacter. Next base: position 360,179 of record CAVYVM010000006.1, on the reverse strand, counting down.
AGTAGGAAGCGAGCAATTAGCAGTTAGCAATTAACTTTGGACGCGGCGACGAAGCCGAGCGCAGGCAAGGGCCAAAAGCTAGCTGCCAATTGCTAACTGCTAGTTTGATACTCAGCAATTATTGAGGAAATATCGATGCCAGGTAAAGTAGCGAAAATCGGGACATTCAGTGACTGGGAAGGCATGTTCAACGATTGGCGCAAGGACATCGGGGTCAACACGTCGGACATCGAGGCTTTCCACTTCGACACGCTCTACGGGGCGATCGACACGCAAGAAATCGAATTCGGTTCGTACAAGGGCCGCCGCAAGTGGGAGAACCTGCGCCAGATTCCTACGCAGCAGATGCGCGATGCTCTGATGAACATGATCGTCTACCAGGGCGATACTGAGTTTGCGAGTGTCGAGCAGCAACGCAACCTTCTCGAAAATGCGCCAACAGACTGGGACCGGCGCGCCATCACGCGCGTGATGATCGAGGAAATGCGTCACGGCTGGCAGATGTGCGCTCTGCTGGTGGATCATTTCGGCTACTCGGGCAAGGTTGAAGCACAGAAAATGCTTGAACGCCGTGCCTTCGAGAATAAACGCTTGCTGGGTGCATTCAATGTAGATGTCGATAACTGGATGGATTTTTTCACCTACACCGACTTTGTGGATCGCGATGGAAAATTCCAGCTGCAGATGCTGAAGTATTCTGCGTTTGCGCCGCTGGGACGATCGATGTCCTACATGCTGCGCGAAGAGGCTTTTCACATGGGCACGGGCAACGACGGCCTGCGGCGCATTGTAGAAGCGGGAGTGATTCCAGGCTGGCTGATTCAGAAATATCTCAATAAATGGATTTCAAGTTCTTACGACCTTTTCGGCACCGACCATTCTTCTTCGGCGCACTGGGCCTATGTTTGGGGCGTGAAGGGACGTTACGACGAACAGAAAAACGAGAACGCGCCGGACCTCGACGATTTGAACGACTACAACCGGAACCTCTATCGCGACGAAGTGTCAGGGCTGATCGAACGTTTCAATAGCGCATTGAAGCCGGGCCAGCCGAAGCTGTATGCACCGCACATCAAGTTCAATCGCGAGATTGGGCGCTGGGCTGGACAAAAGTTCCACGCTCAGACAGGCGAACCCATCGACGATCGCTTCTATGAAGAGCACTTGAAGGAATATATGCCCTCGGCGGAAGACAAGAAGCTGTTGCTGGAAATTATCGCGAACGAGAAGAAATGGATTGCCGAGAAGGCTGGAGCGCGCGATCCGCTGGCCAGCATCGGCGAGGTGAGGAAGTCGGCGATTAATCTTTAGCGCAAAGTCGTTTCACCACAGAGGCGCAGAGACACAGAGAGAAACATGGCTTCAACGCTCGCAGAATTACAACTCGCCCGGCTTGCGGTTGATCTCAAGCCGCCCGTCGCGCGGATTGTGTTACGTCATGCGCCGCTGAACGTCATCGACATTCCGATGATGGAGGGACTGGCGCATGCGCTTGCCGAGATCGAAATGCTGCCGGGGATTTCCGTTATCGTGCTGAGCGGCGAGGGGCCGGTGTTTTCGGCGGGCGTCGATGTCGCGGCCCACACTCCCGACAAAGTGGAAGAAATGCTGCTCAAGTTTCACACCGTGATTCGTGCTTTAGTGGCTAGCAAGAAGGTAACGGTCGCCTCCGTGCGTGGGCATTGCCTGGGTGGCGGCGCAGAATTGGCGATGGTTTGCGACATTGTGTATACGTCGGCGATGGCGCAATGGGGATTTCCAGAAATCAAACTCGGCTGTTATCCGCCCGTGGCCTGCGCGGCGCTTGCCGCGTTGGTGGGGCATAAGCGGGCCGCGGAATTGGTTCTGACGGGGCGGACGATTACCGGCATCGAAGCAGAAGTCATTGGATTGGCGACTCGCAATGTGCCGGAAGCAGAAGTGGTAAATGTAGTTGACGAAGCTTTGCGCGAGTTGCTGAGGCTTAGTCCGGCGGCGTTGGCGGTCACCAAGAAAGCGTTCTACGCGTGGGACGCTATACACTTCGACAAGGGCCTGGCAAAAGCCGAAAAAATCTATCTGGAAGAGTTGATGAAACTTGCGGATGCAAAGGAAGGCATCCGGGCCTTCATGGAAAAGCGCGAACCGAGGTGGACGGGGAAGTAGCCCGGCGGGATCGACTAATAAGAATCATGGATTACGAGATCACTCCCGAAGAGGTGAAGGCGAAGCTCGATCAGGGTGAGCCATTCACGTTGCTCGATGTGCGCGAATCGTGGGAGTTTGAAATGGCGCACATGGCCGGAGCGAAGCTGATTCCCATGGGAGATATTCCATCGCGCGGCAATCAGGAACTCGATCCTGAAGATCACATCGTGGTGGTTTGCCACCACGGGGTGCGCTCGATGACTGTGACCGCATGGCTGCGGCAGCAGGGATTCGAGAAGGCGCAATCCATGCGCGGCGGCATCGATGCGTGGTCGCGGCGCGTGGATGGAACAGTTCCGACCTACTGAAACCAACCTGAATGATCACCGACTGCCATGTTCATATCTCGCCGCTGGAGATGTTCAAGCCACAGGCGCTCGAGTTGATGAAGCAGAAGCGCCCGAACTTTGAGCAGATTGTCGAATTCTGCCGCTCGCCCAAAGCTTTTCTTAAGTATCTCGACGCGTGCGGTGTCGATCGCGCGGTGCTCATCAACTACGTGGCGCCCGAAGTGATTGGGTTCACCAACGGGGTGAATCAGTTTATTGCGGAGTACGTGAAGGAAGATTCCAAGAGGTTGCTCTCATGCGGCAGCCTGCATCCCCGCCACACAACCAATGTACTGGCGGAAATGGAGCAAATTCTGCGGCTCGGGATTCGGATGATCAAGATTCATCCACCGCATCAACTCCTATTTCCTAACGACTATTTAAACGGAGTCAAGGAACTTGAAATCATTTATCGCGCGGCTGAGGCGAATGGCGTGCCGGTGATGTTTCACACGGGGACGTCGATCTTTCCCGGAGCGCGGAACAAATACGGCGACCCAATGTATGTCGATGACGTTGCCGTCGATTTCCCCAAGCTGAATATACTGCTGGCACACGGCGGGAGACCACTATGGATGAAGACTGCATTTTTTCTTATCCGGCGCCACGCCAATGTTTATCTCGACATCAGCGGCATTCCGCCGAAAACGTTGCTCAGCTATTTTCCGCGCATCGACGAGATCGCTCACAAGACTTTGTTCGGCACGGATTGGCCGGGACCGGGCGTGCCCGATATTAAGAAGAATCTGGATGACTTTCGCGCTTTGCCACTGAGAGAAGAGCTGCAGCAGCAGATTCTGAGCAAGACCGCGCTGAGCATTTGGCCCGCCTAAACACTCTTATATTCCGAGGGTCGTACCGCGCTTTGAGGTGTAATTTCCCTTTGCCACGAATCATTGAGCCGGGGCATCTAAAGAAGCGGGTAGAATAGTAGAGATGATGCGGCGAATTTATCTCGACAACAACGCCACCACGCCGGTTCTTTCGGAGGTGCTGGAGGCGATGCGTCCGTATTTTGGAGAGAACTTTGGCAATGCTTCGTCGATTCACCATCATGGGCAGGAGACGCGGGCCGCGGTCGAGCGATCGCGGGATTTCGTGGCGTCGCTGCTAGGCTGCCGGCCCGCGGAGATTGTTTTTACCAGCGGAGGCACCGAGGGCGACAATTTGGCGATCGCGGGACTGGCCGGCGCGGGCGATCACATCATTACCTCGAGCGTCGAGCATCACGCCGTGTTGCATGCGTGCAAGCATCTGGAGGAAACCGGCTGCGAGGTGACGTTCTTGCCAGTGGATGGCCGTGGCCTGGTCGATCCCGAGGATGTGCGGCGGGTTTTGAGGCCCAACACGAAACTGATTTCGATCATGATGGCGAACAACGAAACCGGCGTGCTTCAGCCCGTTGACGAGATTGGAAAAATTGCGACGGAGGCCGATGTTTATTTCCACACCGATGCGGTGCAGGCCGCGAGTAAAGTTCCGATCGAGGTAAAGCGGATTGGATGTGACGTGCTATCGATTTCCGGGCACAAGATGCACGCGCCGCAAGGAGTTGGTGCACTTTACGTGCGCCGGGGGACGCACCTGCAGCCGCTGTTTTACGGTGGACGCCATGAACGCTCGCGCCGCGCCGGAACCGAAAATGTTCCTGGGATCGTGGGTCTTGGCAAGGCCGCCGAGTTGGCGATGCAGGGCTTCGAGCGCGGTGACGATAGGAAAATGTCCGGGTTACGCGACCGGCTGGAGCAGGGGATCCTGGCCCAAGTCGATGAGACTGGCGTGAATGGAGAAGGTGCGCTTCGGGTTCCGAACACGACTGGCATTTATTTCGACCATATCGAGGGCGAGGCGATGGTGATCTCTCTCGACCTCAAGGGGCTCGCGGTCTCGACTGGGGCCGCATGTTCGTCGGGAGCGATTGAGCCGTCGCACGTGCTCACTGCCATGGGACTTCGCGCGGACCGGGCGCGCGCCAGCGTTCGCTTCAGCCTGGGCAAGCAGAATACTGAGGAAGAGATCGATCTCGCGCTGGCGTTGGTACCTGAGACGGTGGCTCGGTTGCGGGAGATTTCGCCGGTTTATCGGAAAACAGCAATCAGCACTTAGCGATTGGCTAAAGGCTAATTGCCAGTTGCTGATTGCTAGTTGCTCCAAACGACAAATGCCAGATCGAAAGACGATTGCCGTAGCCATGTCGGGCGGTGTGGATTCTTCCACCGTTGCGGCGATGCTGCGCGCGGAGGGGCATAACCTCATTGGGCTGACGATGCAGCTTTGGAACCAGCGCCGGCTGGCCGGTCACGAAGGAATGCCCGAGCAGGTGACGGGGCGCTGTTGCTCGCTGGACGATGTTTACGACGCGCGCCGCGTGGCGGAGCACATTGGGATTCCTTACTATGTGGTCAATCATGAGGAGCGATTCGAGCGTGACGTGGTGCGTCCGTTCGTCGCGGAGTATCTTTCGGGGCGCACGCCAATTCCTTGCAGTCTTTGCAACAACCATTTGAAGTTCGACCAGTTGCTCGTGGTTGCTCAACAGATTGGCGCCGACTCTGTCGCTACCGGGCACTATGCTCGCGTAGAGTATGACGATGGGCGTGGCCGCTGGCTGCTCAAGCGTCCCGCCGACCGCAGCAAGGATCAGACGTATTTTCTTTTTGGCCTCACGCAGGAGCAGTTAAGCCGCACGCTCTTTCCCCTCGGTGGAATGACTAAGCCGGAAGTTCGCGAACGGGCGCGTGAGCACGGCCTGGCCCTGGCCGAGAAGCCCGATTCGCAGGAGATATGTTTTGTGCCGGGCGGCGACTACAAGCGGTTTATCGATGCTTATCTTGCAGAGAGCGGCGATGCATTGCCGGATACTGCGGGCGAACTGGTAACTGCGAGTGGGGAAGTGATCGGCACGCATAGCGGCATTCACAACTTTACTGTGGGCCAGCGAAAGGGCCTGGGAGTGGCGACCGGATCGCCGCTCTACGTGATCCAGATTAACGGGGCCGACAAGCAGGTTGTGGTCGGCGGCGATGAGCATCTTTATTCGCGAACGCTGCGCGCACGCCACATAAACCTGATCTCGGTTGACGATCTGCGCGAGCCGATGCGTGTGTCGGTGAAGATTCGGCATAGGCATGAGGCTGCGCCTGCAGTACTGGAGAGAATTGGAGGCGACGAGATTCTGGTTACATTTGACGAACCGCAGCGTGCCATCACTCCGGGCCAGGCGGCGGTGTTCTATGATGACGATCTGGTGGTGGGAGGCGGCTGGATTGTCTAATCTGGATCGCCTAGGAAGTCACGCCGCGACCAGGCCACAGTTGGGCTATGGCAAGCGCCACTGCAATGCCCAGCGACACTTCCACGAAGCGATGGAAAGCCACGATCCACACTGGACGCTGATGTGCGATCAATAGAATGATGCTCAGCGTGATAGCGGCAAAACGGTAAGCTCCGTCCAATCGTAGAGCCGCACAAAGCACCCCGCACGAAAGAACTGCAACCCCGTACACCAGCGCGCTGGAAGAGAAAAATGTAGCGACCAACGCCCCGAGGGCCGCGCCCAGGGCAGTCCCGGCAAACCGCTGCCAAGCCACCGTCTTCGGATTGATGGTCGACTGAATAATCACGATGGCCGAAATCGGCGCCCAGTAAAACTCCGGAAGCTTCAGAATGCGGGCCAGGAGCAGAGACACTACTGCCGCCACTGTGGTCGTGCTGTGTCCAGGAGCGTGTCCAATGTCAGCTTGTAAGTATTTGCCATGGTCTAAGGGATTGGGGTGGCCTCCTGAGTCTAGAACGGACGCGAACTCCGCGCCACCACCCGTTCTGCGTGGATAGCGTGCCGGCACTGGGATGCAATCGGTAATTCCCGGCGTTCTAGAAAATAGCAATCGCCGCGGTCGATCCCTGCTCTGGAGGACTTAAACGGAGGGAATATAAGTCAGAGATGATCGCCGTTATTTTTTGGCGTTCAGTGAGTCCAGGAAAGGTGAACCGGCCTTCTTCAGTTTTTGCTCCAGCCGCGCGGTGCAATCGCAGTCGCTGCAGGCCCACGGCTCGGAGCTGTTTTCGTCGCGGCACTTGCGGCGGTCGTGCGCGTCCTGCACTTTCGTGAGGTCAAAGTATTCTTCCCAGTAAGGCCGTTCCTCCTGCAGCGGAGTGGGACAATAACAGACTTCCACCCAGCGCACCGTCTGGTCCGCACAAAGCCGCGCTTCACTCATATTACGCGCATATTCGCCTTCTGCAACCGAACCCTGGCCGAGAGTTTCATTTTCGATGGCCTGGAGCAGATCGCCTTCGCGACCAGGCTTAACGCGGGCTCGAACTAAATAGCGCATGGTGATTCTCCGGCGGGCAACTCTTGGGGATGGGAGATTCCGCTAAGCATCAGACCAAGTTGACGACTGCTGAAGTCGTCAGATGAACATCTCGTCCTGGGGAACGGGGCGGCGTGCCTCGCGGCTTCCGCCGTTCCTGCGACCGCGACTACCCACAAGAAATTCGATGCCAGCGGTGAGTCCCTGAATCAGACCCGAGACCTGCCGTACCGGGGAGACCACGGTCTTGTGAACCATTTCGGAAGTTTCTTCTACCCGGTCGAGCGTGCGAGTGAGCAACTCATCGGCGCGAATAATTTGCAGACGGGAGCGATCCACCGCGTCACTTACTGTGGCATCGACCCGCTCCACTTGCGCACGCACCGAGTGGGTTGTCTCAGTAAGGTTTTCGGCAATGATGTGCAGTTTGGGCGTGAGCTCTTTCAACAGCGTTTGCGCCGTTTCCAGCGCAGGCAGAGCTTTGCTTTTGATCTCATCGGCCAGAGCTTCCATGCGGGTGCTGCTTTTGCGAACTGCTATATAAAGGCAAAGGAGCACGATTGCCTGCAGAAGTACTGCGATGCCGGTCAGCGCGATGAACAGCGGAATCAGATTTTCCATAGACAATTCTCGCTCGCTCCAGCACAAATGGGGCCCTTGAAACCGACGCTACGACGCAACAGGTTAGAGGTTTTTCGGCGCGCCGGTTTCGGTTGTAGCTTCCTGATACGCTTGCCGGCCAGCTTCGTAGGCGGCGCGGAATTGATCCTTTTGCTGACTCACCACATCTTTGCCGCGGTCCACCCATTGCGAAGCCTGATCGCGGGCTTCACGGGCGCGAGTGCGCACGTAATCGCGTCCTTCTTCCGCTCGTGCCCGCAGCACGTCGCGCGTCTCATCGCCAGAGCGAGGCGCGTACAAAACGCCTGCTAACGCGCCTAAACCTAAACCCGCCAAAAACCATACAAAACTATTGCTGCCATTATTTTCCGACATTTTCGCGACCTCCGCCTCTCCATAACGATAATCGGATGGTAGCACCCGTATGCACGAAATACAATTACGGCAGAATCCCTATATCGACGGACGGAAGACTGGACATTGCGCGGAACTCAGCGGTACTGGCGTTCGATGCAGAAGGCGCGACCGACCGCCGTAAAGGCCAACGACGGTCGGCTCGCGGCAACCTAGGCTTACGGAGTTGCTTTAAATCCATCGTAGTCTGTTGTACTGCTGCCTTGTAGAAAACGGCCAACAATCAGGCCGCTGTCGTTGATGCCGTCGGCGTGTGCGGCGGTGCCGCTGGGATCGTCAAAAATATAGTAGTTGCCGCCGCTCGAAAAAGCTGCGTGGTAATTGAAATAGAGGTCGTACCAAGTGTACGCAATGGCACCCGACTTGTTGATCGAATGGATAAACGTCTCATACGCGCCAGGAACATTGAGTGTTTTGAAAGTGGTTCCGTTGTAGAGTGCTCCCTCCGAGAGTCCGTTGGCGTCGATCCAAGTAACGGTCACGTCGCCTGCCGCGTTAATACCCCAGCCGTAACCGGAAGTTGATCCTGGAACGTCGAGGGTGGTGTAAGTGGAGCCGTCATAGGTGAAGGCGTGCTCAACGCTGCTGGAATCGATGTAAGCGCCGGCAACTACGCCGGCGTCGGTAATGTTCTCAGCGAATGTGCTGGTCGCACCGGGCACTGCGATGTCGGTGAAAGTTCCAGCGGAATAAAGAAATCCCGTCCACGTCGTGGATGTGGGCTGATAATATCCAACAACCTCGTTCGCAGTATTTATCCCTTGCGCGGATGTCGTTCCTGCCAGACCTTTCGGGTCGTCGAGATTGGTTATGGTCTTGCCGACCAAAAGCAAACCATGGAATACCGACGCGGATGTCTCATAAAAGCCGACCAACGATCCGGCATTGTTCACGCCAATAATACTGGTGCTGACGGCTTTAGGCACCACGACGCTGGACAAGCTTTTGAGCGCAGTTGGCGTGGCGATGATGCCGTATTCCACGCCGCCGGTCGGGCCGGGCCCAATGTAGCTTCCGGAAAGAACTCCGTTATTGTTGACGCCGTTGATATTGAGGATGTCGATCGTTGCGAACACTCCAGCGATGTCAGTGAAACTGTAAAACTGGTTGGCGCTGTTCTCGTAGTAGCCGACGATTTCTCCGGAATCGTTAATGCCGAGGCATACCGTCTGCAGCGCGCCGGGATAGGCAACCTCTGTGATCGTACCCGATGAATCCCGATAAAACCCGTGCGAGTTATTGCTCGAATCGAAATACTGCCCGACGATCTGGTCCGCGGTATTGACGCCGTATGCGTACGTGGCGTCGGTGCCGCTGGCATAGAATTCGGTGACCGTGCCGCCGATGTTGACGTATCCCTCGGCGCCAGCGATTCCTACGAAATCCCCCGCGTTGTTGACTCCGAAAATTGAAGTTGAAACTACGCCCTTATCCACGTCGTATTGCGTGTACTTGGTTCCGCTCAGCTTAAAACCGTGATAGAAACCGTCGGTTCCGAGGAAGTCTCCAACGATGAGATTCGAGTCGTTGATTCCGAAGGCCCGGGTGACGTTGTTGGATTTTGGAACCTTGATCAGCGAATATTTTCCGCCGCTGTACATATAGCCTTCCGTAGCGCTGGCAGTAGTATAAAGTCCCACCACAGCGCCGCTCGTGTTCAGGCCTTGACCAAAAGTCGCGGTCGCATTCTTTACCGCTATCTGCGCCACTTTGTAAGCCGTCGGTGGAGTTGCAGCCTGGGTGAATCCGGAGAAAAGCAGGCACAGAAGCAGAAAGCCGATCTTGCTGAGAACCCGGGGAAATTGTTCGAACGTCATGATGGTTTCTCCCTTGTAGAGTTATCGAGCGAAGTTCCGTCCCACGCGGACCGGCTGGCCATCTAGATGCATAATCGCAACGGAGAGGACCACTAACGGCGGGGGTTACGGCGAAACAGCGGTGACATTTTGGTATGAGACGAGGTAGACAGTCAAGATGCAAGAGTTTGCACACGCCTCAAAAGAGAATGGATATCCACGGGACGGCCACTATCCGCCACCGGCTCGCAGCGTCCAGAACCATGCGATGGTTAACCCAATCATTACGATTGTCGTAAGCCAGGCCACGACGTTGAACAGACGCGTGTTCACGTGCTCGCCCATCAAGTCTTTCTTATTAATCAACAGCAGCATGAAGATCAGCACGAAGGGCAACACCACACCATTTACCACTTGTGAGGTTACCGCGATCTTTACTAACGGCAGACCGGGGATGAGGAGCACGGCTCCGCCAGCGACAATCAACAGCGTGTAGAGCCAGTAAAAAAATGGAGCCTCGCCGAACTTTTTATCCACACCCGATTCAAAACCCAGCCCTTCGCATACGGTGTATGCCGTGGAGAGTGGCAGGATCGATGCCGCAAATAGTGAAGCATTGAACAACCCAACGGCAAAGAGAATATAAGCGTACTGTCCGGCTAGTGGTTTGAGCGCCTGAGCCGCATCGGCGGCGTATTTGATGTCGCGGTAGCCGTGCACATATAACGTTGCGGCGCAGGCCACGATAATGAACCAGGCCACAACGTCGGTAAAAATGCAGCCTGCGATTACGTCCAGGCGTGAATCTTTCAGTCCCCGCCGGGTTACTCCCTTCTCGACAATCGAGGCTTGAAGATAAAACTGCATCCATGGCGCGATGGTGGTTCCGACCACTCCGATTACCATGAAGAGATAAGCCTGCTGACGAAACGCGGCTAGCGCGGGCGGCTTAAACGTGGCAATGGTCGCATCCTTCCACAGGGGATGGGCGAGCACACCGGCAAAGATGTAAGTGATGTAAAAGAACGACGCGGCCAGGAAGACTTTTTCGACGCTCTTATATTGGCCCTTCACCACGATCAGCCACACAATGACGGCGCACACTGGCACGGTGACGTAGCGCGAAAGGCCGAATAGTTCAAGACTAGTAGCGATTCCAATGAATTCCGTGATCACGTTTCCGAAGTTGGTGATCAGAATCCCCAGCATCATCAGAAAAGTGATGCGGAAGCCGAATTCTTCGCGGATGAGATCGCTCAAACCTTTGCCGGTTACGGCACCCATGCGGGCGCTCATCTCCTGCACCACGATCAGCGCCAGCGTGACGGGGATCATGGTCCACAGCAGAAGAAATCCGTATTGCGCCCCGGCTTGCGAATAGGTGAGGATGCCGCCGGCGTCGTTGTCGACGTTCGCCGTGATAATCCCCGGCCCAACTACCGCCAGGAACAGCAGAATCCGGCCTTTCGAGCGTTTCAGAAGCTTCATGAGCGCATTTCGCAAACATATAAATGGAGCAACTACAAATGGGAGCGACGCCACAGCATAAACGCATTGCGGGAGTCTGGACAAACGAAAAAGCATTGAATCAGGAGAAAATTGAGTTGTGGGGATGATTGTGGTAAGGGACAATGGTGAGGAACAGCGGTAGTCAACGTTAAAAATGAGGTACTCGACAGAGCGACGAGCGTCCGAGCCTTACAGCAGTTTAAGATGGTTCCGGCCTGAATTTATACGAATGAGCAAGAACTCCGCGCGGACTCTCTACCTCCTGATTGCCATGATCGTCGTCGTGCTCGATCGCTGGACGAAGCACGTGGTCGCACGACAAATTTCTCTCTACGCTCACATCCAGGTGATCCCGGGCTTTTTTCGCCTTACCCACACGGAAAACACTGGCGCGGCCTTCAGCATGTTTGCCGACTCGCCCTCGCCGTGGAAGACGGCCATGCTGGTGACGTTTTCGGTAATTGCGTTAGTCGTGGTCTCGGTTCTGCTCTGGAAAAACAGCCCTACTCATATCGTCACGGGGATTGGCTTGTCCCTGATTATGGGCGGAGCGATAGGAAATCTGTGGGATCGTCTGAGGAGCGGGCGGGTCGTGGATTTTCTTTTGTTCTATGTGAAGCGGTATGAGTGGCCGGTATTTAATCTGGCGGACAGCGCGATTGTGGTGGGCGCGGGGCTGCTCATCCTGGAGATATTGTTCTCCCGGTCCCACCACGGCCACGAACTCAACTAGAGGAGCTTTCTATAGCGGCGGCGGGATAAACCGAAGAGGCCCGCCAAGGTGCTCCAATCGCCGATGGGATCGATGGGCTGGCCAGCCCGATAAGCGCTAACCTAAAGCTTTGTCTGTTTACGGTGCGCTAACTTCCTGGAAGCCCGTTTTCTATGAGCAGGCCGACTGTGGTCAAGGTCTGTTTTTGTTTTTTTCCTTCCTTGCGTTTTTGCTTTTGCTGCGGTCTGAATGCGCGACACATGTTGTTCTCCACCGGGTTTCTATTCGCACTCTGGATGAGCTTGTCGAAAGCTCGGTGCGGTTTGGGGTTCAATGGAGAATCGATGCTGCTATTTCTGGAACGGCTTAGAAAGCCAAAACGGGCTCGCAGTCATCGGAACACGGGGGCTTCGCAACAGTTCAGCATGGTTTGTCCTCAGGCTGCTTCGGCGTAGAAGGGCATGTAGGGCTCCTGGGTGACCCAGATGCGATGGAGCAGAACGGCCAGCTTACGCGCTACGGCAACCACTGCCTTGTTCTTTGCTTTCTGGCCACCTCGGGCCGCCAAGGCGAGGCCCCAGCGGCGCAGCGACGAGTCTTTCCCCGGAGGGCGAAGTATATGGTTGGCACATTCAATCAGCAGCATTCGCAGATAACCATTCCCAGCCTTGGTGATGCCCAGCTGCGGATCTCGATCCCCAGACTGACTGCGTCGAGGTCGCAGGCCCAGATAGCAACCTACGTCGCGACTTCGTTGAAAGCGTTGTTTGTCTCCCAACGTCAGCACATAGGTTAGGGCTGTGATAGGACCAACGCCATAGACCTTCAGCAGAGCCTGTGTCTCCACATAGTCGGTCTCGGTAAGTTGCCGAATCTGCCGATCATACTGCTTGATCTTGGTCGTCATTTCCGCGATCTGCTCCAGCACCGGACCGAGTGCTGGTGCCAGTCCATCTGGCAACATGGCCAAACCGCGCTGGGCAAAACATGCGGTGGTGGAAGCTGGCATGCGGTGGCCGCAGGACTTGGTCAGTCCGCGTACAGCGTTCACGGCTGCCGTACGGAGGCGGACTATGAGGTCACGCGCGCGGATCAGCGTCAGAGCCTGCTGCTGTTGCAGCGTGCGATGCGCGATAGGACGCAAAATCTTGGGATCAAGCCGGGCGAAGCGCGCCAGTTTCTCGGCATCGACCTGGTCGCTCTTGCGGTCACTGTGAGATATCGCCCGCAGCTCCCGCACGTTCGCCACGATCACCTCGTGTCCGAGCAGTTGAAGCTGTTCGCTGATCCAGATCGAGTGCGTGCCGGCCTCCATGGCCACCCGAACTGGCGCCAGATTCTTAAACCACTTCTCCACTCCTTGGGGATTGGTTCGGAACCGGCCCCGGTCGATCACGTCTCCATTTTGGTTGATCGTGCAGTAATGGCTCCAGACATCTCCCAGGTCAACGCCGATGGTTAATTCGGTTGGGGAATGTCTGCTCGGAACTTCCGCGATGAGGTGTTGCGCTGTCTTTGTCATGGGAAACAGTTTCTCCGATCTTGAAGACCTGCTCATCCCATTTCTGGATAGTTTCCGGTTTGCCGACCACTCATGGAGGACCACGTAAATATTGTGTCTGGTATCCGAATGTTTTGCCGCGTCTGCGTCTCGCTCTTCCAGCGTTAGTGTTTTTCGAGTATTGTTCTGATCTCCCTATGCCAAATAAGATGTCCGCCATTCAGCGGTTCATTCTTAATATTCCGGAGACGCCGACCTCCTGATTCGTGGGGGTGATCGTTGAAAAGAGGTGCGAGTGAGCAGCGCAGTATGTCGCCCGGCCGCGAGGTTCGTTCTCTTGGTCTTTCTGTTGCCTATGTCTTTGTACGGGCAGCAACTGGCAACGTTGAACATCACCGTGACAGACCCCTCGGGAAGTGCCGTCCCCGAGGCACGCATCACGCTGCGAAACATGGCCACCGGGGCAAAACGGGCGGTCCTCTCCAGCGGAACTGGGATCGCCGTGGTACCCGCTCTTTGGGCAGGGAGCTACCAACTAACAGTCGAATCCGATGCGTTCGCTTCTTATCAGGTGGCGCTCACCCTGGCTGTCGGACAAATTGCGTCCTTGCCCGTGTCTCTGAAGATCAAGACCGCACGCGAGACTGTGGAAGTCCACGAAATGCCCACGGGCATCGACACGCAGAGGCCCGAAATAAGCCAGGTCATTGAGACAGCGAAGATTTCCGACCTTCCCATCGCGGGCCGTGATTTTATCGACTTCGTGCTGCTAACGCCTACCGCCAACGTCGGCCGCAATACCGCCGTGGGGGCGCAATCCCCCTTTCAGGAGACCGTTTTGGAGCTAAGCTTCGGCGGACTGCGCGAGACCCACAGTACCTTCTATAGCCTCGATGGCATGGATTACACGACCAGTGTTTCTGGCGTCCAACGTGCCAGCCCGTCGCAAGACTGGGTGTCAGAATTCCGAGTAGCGGATGGCCCGATCAGCGCAGACAACGGACGCAATTTGGGCTCTGTCGTGAACACGGTGACCAAGTCCGGAAGCAACGACGTGCATGGATCGGCCTATGAGTTTTTTCGGAACAATGCGTTGGATGCGAAGAATCTGCTGTCGGCGCCCAGCTTCAACACTCTCCGCTTCAATCAATTTGGCGCCAACGTTGGAGGCCCGATCCGGCTCAACAAAGTCTTTTACTTTTTGGGCTACGAAGGGCAGCGCCGGGCTGAGTCACCGATCTATTCGTCGTTCATTCTGCATTGCACGGATACTTCCGGATGTCTCGGGCCGGGAACGCCCAGCATCAACCAAGTCAAGGAAACTCTTGGCTTACAGCCCGAAGATCTTGGATCCATTCTCCAGATTCAGGATTACGACAAGGGCTTTGGGAAGTTGACCGATATTCTCAGAGACGGCTCCGTTCTCACCTTCGGATATCTATTCACCGATGAACGAAACCAGCACATACCGGGTGCCCCGCCGGGACAAGGATTGCCGTCGTTTTATCGAAACAATCCCGTCCACGATCAGACTCTCTACGCGAACTTCCTGCGGGTGTTCGGCACGCATTGGAGTTCGGAGAGCATTCTCAACTTCGGTCGGAGAACTTTCCATCTCGACCCTGTTGGAGCAGGATTGGAACCGGCGCTCCTCGTGGCGGACCTCTTTGACTCTGGGGGGATCCAAGGCGGTGTACACCAGTACAAGGACCAGCATTTCCAGGCTGCCGAAAATATCACGTACGTTCGCGGCAAGCATTCATTGAAATTCGGAGGGGATCTTGAGCCGGTTTGGATCGGCGCGCAAACCGATTTTTTTGTTCCTGGAGCCGGCATCTTCACCCCGCAAAGCTTCTTTGGCGCCGCGCCATTTAACGGGCCACCGTTCGGCCCCGGCACTCCCGTAGAGTTTCTCTTTCTGCAACCGCGATCGTATTTTGGTCAACAGATCCCGCCGCGAACATTGCCTTTCACAACAGGGCTCTTTGAGGGACCATCGGCCGCTACTTTTGCCAACAGCACCAACCTTGCCTTTTTGCATAAGTTGGCCGGGGTCTACGTGCAGGACCAGTGGAAGCCGACGACGAACCTTACGCTCACGCTCGGTCTGCGTTACGACATCGATTTTTTCCCGTCGGCCGCAGCCATCCGGCTCAACGGGAGGATGCATCCCACAAACTATGGGAACGTGCAGCCGCGCGCTGGATTGGCCTATTCCTTTCGGCAGGGAAAAGGTGTGATCCGCGCAGGATTCGGCTTGTTCACCGGACCTTTCGACTACAGCGACGTCATGGTGTCTTGGCAGGGCGCGTCAGCCTTTACGTACATGAACCAGCCGATCCTGCCGGAATTTGCCAATCCCAGCAGCAGTCTGGTTGGACTTGGACCCTCCGGGATTGTGGGTGTGAACGGCCCAGTTCTTGCCAGCCAGGCTTTTGCCACGTTCACCCACACCGGTGTTTATCCCGCCCCCAGTGCATTGCTCCAGTTTCCGCTGGGGTACGCGCCGCGCAAGTTTCCAAATGCATACGCAGAACAAGCCAACCTCGAAATCGAGAACGAAGTGGCAAAGGGACTCTTCGTCACCGCCGGATACCAATTCGTGCACGCGCTCAAGATGCCGCTCTATCTCAGCATCAATGGTCTCCCGAACGGAACGACCGCTTCCGGTGTCCAGGCTTTCACCACCGCCGACCCCAATTTCGGATTCACGTTGATGGCCTCCCCATCGGCCTATTCCATTTACCACGCGGGAACGCTGAGCGTGCGCAAGCCCTTTGCCCATCACTACAGCATCCTGGGAAACTACACGTTCTCGAAGTCCATCGATCTGGCCACAGACGTTCAACTCACAGACAGCCCGATGGACTATTTGAATCCGCAACTCGACCGCGCCTTGGGGGACAATGATGTTCGCCATCGGTTCGTGCTGGCACTGTTGGGAGAATCCCCCGGCTCCTGGAATCCCGCGCTACGGAACTTCAAGATCGCAATCCTGAATACCCTGCAAAGCCCCCGCTACTATTCGGTATTTGCGGGCTTCGACGTGAATGGCGACGGGTTCCCGTTTTCCGATCGTGTCGGTACCCTCGGCCGCAACACCTACCGCGGTGATCCGTCGTACACAACCGACGTTCGTGCTCAGCGAATCTTTCAACTAGGCGAGCACCTTAAAGTGGAGGCGAGCGCTGAAGTCTTCAACCTTTTCAACCGGCCAAACGTCAACGGAATCGATACCGTCTATGGTTCCGACGTTTTCTTAGGACCGGTCCCGCGGAGATTTGGAGATGGCATCGGTAGTCCTGCGAATCCGACGTTCGGGACGCCAAGCTTCGTCGCGCCGGCGCGGGAGGTTCAGTTGGCCCTACGCCTGAAGTTCTAGTTCAAACCAGAGTCCGGTACTCTGCACACTGAATCAGCTCCCAACCGTTGATAAATCGCCATACCAACAATCATTGACCCGGACGTGCCCACAGAGACCGCTCTGGCAGCCACGCGGGCCAGAAGCCGGCATTCTCCCTGGGTTCTGTTCATTGACACATGTTATGTGTGCACTTATACTGTGTTAATGAATGTAACCCTATCTGTGGATGAGCAGTTGCTTACTCGCGCGCGCAAAAAAGCGGAGGCCCTCGGCAAGAGCCTCAATCAATTGATTCGGGACTATCTGCAATCGCTGGCAGGCGTGGACGACCCGGAACGAAGTATCGAGGAGTTCAAGCGGCTTTCGGGCAAGGGCAACTCTCGCGGCTGGCGCTTCAATCGCGACGAAATTCACTCCCGGCAAGACGATGCCCGCTCGTAGTTTTTTCGACACCAACGTTCTGCTTTACGCCGACGATAAGGCTGCGCCCGCGAAACAGAGCCGCGCCCTTGCTCTGCTAGCCGAGCATCGCCGCGCGGGAACGGGCGTGGTCTCGATGCAAGTGCTGCAGGAATATTTTGTGGCCGTCACGCGAAAGTTGCGGGTAGATGCGGCCATTGCCCGCCGAAAGGTCGAACTGCTGGCAGAGTTCGACGTCGCCGCACCGGAACTGGCGGACATTTTGGCCGCAATCGATCTGCATCGACTTCACGGCTTTTCCTTCTGGGACGCGCTGGTCATTCGTACCGCCAAGCAGTCCGGCTGCCCCGTACTGTTCTCGGAAGATATGCAAGATGGCCGGGAAATTGACGGGGTGCGGATTGTTAATCCGTTCGGATGAGGCAACAAAATTCGTTTTCAGCCATGGAAGCGCCTTCGGTTGTTGCAATTTCGTGTGGGTACCCGGCTACGCTGATTTCCCGGCAGAGCGGGTTACAGTCACCTGAATCTCATCGCCATTGTCAAGTTTCTTGAATATGTGCGGTGTTGTTACCTCAGTTTCGGATATAAGAAGTGCGTCACCCTCAAAGGCTCGTTCTCCGGACTTGCTAATCACTAAATGTATCTTGCGCCTCTGGCCTTTTTTCCATCCGAATGCCTGAGCTAGTGGCTTCGGAATCCAGAACCCCATTCTCGATCCTGACCAGACCTTTGCGTCGAATTTCACAATTAGGTTTCGAATGGCCATTGGTGGCGAGGTTAACACAAAGCCTTGTCACCGCAGCCTGATGCGCATGCGAGGAGTCGGTGATTCTACGGCGTCCCATACAGCTGCTTATATACGCTGGCATTCCGCATGATGGCTTGCACGTATTCCCGGGTTTCGGTGAAGGGAATCGATTCGACGAACTCTTGCGGGTCGCGATACTTGCCCTGGCTCAACCATTCATCGACGCGCTCCGAGCCGGCGTTGTAGGCGGCGAGGGCGTATTCGAATGATCCGCCGAACTTGTCGACCATACCCTTGAAATAGCGCGTGCCCAGTTGCATGTTGACCGCCGGAGTGTACAGCTGGCTGGCGTTGTAACGCTTCATCTTCACTTCTTTGGCAACGGCCTTGCCGGTCTTTGGCAGCAACTGCATCAAGCCGACGGCGTTGGCGCGGGAAACTGCGTTGGGATTGAATTCCGATTCCTGGCGGATCAAAGACGCGACCAGGTAGGGGTCCAATCCGTTGACCGCCGAAGAGCGTTTCAGATCGCTCCAATAAGCTTTCGGAAAAAGAGCTTCCCAATATTTTCGCGGCATGTCAGGAATATCGAGCGCGAAATAATTGGGAGCGGAGTGCTTCATGAACTCAATCGCCTGGTTGTAGTGGCCGGTTTCGAGATAGAGCTGCGCGGTTTCTGCCGGGCCCCAGCTGCCGCCGCCATCGGCTGCAGTGGCAGCTTGCAACTCGCGCACCGCAAAATCGACCAAACCTCCGTTGCCTAACAGCTCGGCTTTTTGCACGTGCAACTCATCCGAAGGCGGCTCTGAGTCAGTGATCTTGACGTTGCTGTCGAGGGGCGGCACGTGATCGAGCAAAGCATATTGCGTAGTCGTATCCGCGGTCGTGGGCAGACTTTTCAGCCTTCGCCGTGCCAACTCCGCGTAATAAAAATTGCGGTAACGGTCGGAAAGCTTTTGATAAAACGCCCGCGCCATGATGGGTTGATCGTCCTCTTCAGCCAGACGGGCGCGCCAATACAAAGCGGCCGGCGTTTCTGCGCCGGAGGGATAGAGGGCGATCTGCTCTTCAAATGCCTTCTTGGCATCGTCGTTGCGACCTGACCGGAGGGTGAGCCAGGCTGCTTTCCAGTGGACGTAGGAAGCGCGGGGACCGGTCGGAAAACGTTGCTGGGCTTCGCGGAATGCGTCGAGCGCCTGATCGTATTCGTGATGGACCAGATGCAGGTTGGCAGCGGAGAGCAGCGCCTGCTCGAGCCATGGACTGGTAGGCGCTGCGTGCCGCAGTTCATCGACTGAGCGGTAGAAGGTGTCGTTGTCGCTGGAGGCGAAGGCAATCTGACCGACTAGATACAGGCGCTGCGCGTTGACTTCGCCGGTGGAATTGCCTAACACGGCGAGAACAAGTTTAGCGTCACGGTTTTTTCCGCCGCGATGGAGTGCATCCGCCAGAGCGAGTTGTAGGGTAGGCAGATCGCTGCCGTTCGAACCAGCCTGGCTGACGAGGCTGCGATATTCGTCGGCTGCTTCAGCATAGCGGTGACGGCTCATTAAAGCGTCAGCCCGGGTCTTGTGCTGCGTGAGCGTTGGCTGAGGTGCGGATGGCAGCTTTTTCAACTCAGTGTATGCCGCGTCCGCTTCGGTAGCGGTGGGCATCGTGAAATAAATATTCGAGAAGGTTTCGGCGGCTTTCGCATTCTGGCCTGCCGCCGCGTAAGCCCGCCCCAGTGTAAATTCCACATCGGATCGCACAGGAACGCGAATTTGTTCCAATAAGGTGACGGCTTCCGCGGCTTGCCCTTCGAGCAGGAGCGCGTCGGCATAGCTTACGCGCGCGTCGCGCACCAAGAGGGAATCTGGATGCACTTTCGCGAAGTCGGCCAGAGTGGCGATGGCTTCCGCGTTGTGTCCGGTCTGCAGGTACGAAATGCCGAGATAGTAGTCGGTGTAATCGCCCAGGTCGCCGGCGTGAACCTCGGCGCGGTTCAAAGGATCGATTGCCTTCGCGTAATCTCGATCAAGCACATGGGCGTAGCCCAGCACCAGCCATGCGAGCGCTCCGGCATCTTCTTTCGAGTGTGTTCGCGCGTACGCCTGAACTCCCGCGTAGGCGGGCAGCGAGCGGTCCTGCAGAAGCTGTTGCGCCATGGGACGCAGGCTTGCCGACGCTACAAAAGCCTGCCGCATGCGCCGTACGCGAGGAGAGATGGTGTGCGACTTGCGGGCTTTGGTCGAGCGAGATTTAGTGGCCGTTGCAGCAGGCTTCTTCGAGGAGGTTGCCTTGGGGCTCGTTCTAGGTTTTGAAGGTGCAGTTTTTGACGGGCTCGCGGAGCTTTGACCAGAGCTAGCACGGGGCGAGGAACTGGATGCGGCCTCTGCCGACGGCAGCGTAGCGCCAAAGATTCCGCAGAGAATTGCAGCTGCGAGTACCCACCACCTGGAAACTAATCGAACCACTTTGTACTTTTCGCGTTTTATCGCAGACCGCTACTGCAGAAAACTCGCCATGTTTAGTGGCGGAAATTTTAGTGGCGGAAATTTGCACCCATGACGGCAACGTCGTCTTCAGCCAGACTGCGCAACAGTTCGTGCTGAAAGTAATCCGCGCTGGCGGCTACGGTGCTTCCGTAGCGCTTCTGAAACGTGCCGCGACTCTTGTCGATGTCTTCCTTCAAACGATCATACAAGTCTTTGTTGCGCCGCCCTTCGGCAACTTTGGCCTGGTTGTAAAGCTTGATTTCATCGACCAGCAGACGCGCGAACCGTTGTGCCTTGCGATGCACGTCGGCATCTTCCGCCGAAAGCCCCGCCCATGGATCGGTGGCTGCAGCGGGCGCAGCGGCGGCGGCCGCGTGTGCCGGAGCCTCTACCTCTACGACCTCGGCTGGTTGTGGCTGAGGTTCGGGGCTTGCGGGAATGTGCTTGGGCGCGTGCGACGCGAATGGATCTGAAAAAGACGATACCGTCTGAACCGATGAAAGAGGAGCAGGGCGTTCGACGACAGGCGCCGCTTCTCGATCCGGCTTGGCTGCTGCCTGCTTGCGCAGCGAAGTTACTTCCAACCACGCGCTGGTTGCGATGACCAGCAACTCCAAGGCAGCGGCGTCCAGCTTGTCGCTGTCGCCACCGTCGGCATAGATGAGGGCCGCTACTTTATCTTTCAGCGTAAGCGGCAAAATCAAAACTTGTTCGTTGGCTGGACTGCCGAAGTGCTCAACAAATCGAGCGTCCATCTCGGCGACGTTGCCCGGCGTTGCTACCCGGTTCTGGTAGGCGTGCGCGGCAGGACCGGAGTTTAGGTCGAGAGTGAAATTGGTGGTGCTCTCGTCGTCGCCGAATCCGCGGGATTGCCAGCCGGAAGCGACTCCTGCCTTCACGACAAACAGCGCGATGCGCGAACAATGTGCACTGCCGGCCTGCAGCAGAGCGCGCAGAATTTCTTTTTGAGTTGAGCCCGCATGAATGTTTGAAACCGCTTGAACCAGAGCGCTCGAATTCTCCCGAGGAGCCGCAGCGTCGCTTCGTTGAATTGACAACGCTTGAACCGGCAACTCTTCAAGCACGCGCTGCGCAATCTGCGCCTGCAGCTGTGGAATCTGCTGCTGCAAGGCTTCCGCGACGGCACGTTCAATCATCGGACGAATTTCATCCGGCTGCCCGTGGTTGCGTTCTGCGTTCTGTTCCGCCATGATCAGAAGAGTGTCGATCCCTTTGAAAAATTGCTCGAAACCTATCGGAGCGAATCCTTGTCAGTTGCCGCCCGTACAAACAACGCCCCTAACTGCTGATTATACGGCACTTGTGGGAGTGTCCCAGAGTACTTCAGGACGTGTTCGACCGCGTTACCATCCTCAGCCTCGACTCTATCTCAAATCATCCTGCGAACGAAATGGAAAGCGGTTGGGCAAACTCGACGGTTACCAAGTAGAATAACAGGACTTCTTCAATATGCCGTTGGTCGTCGCTAGACTCTGCGCGCCGGAATAATTAGAAGAACGGCGCACAAGAACAGGAGAACCATCCCAACGGCAACGCCGTCGAAAACGAGTGTTGCGGTGGAAGAGTCTGCGTACTGATGAAACCGCATCAGTTTCCATGCGGGCTTAATGACTTGCTCGGCCAGGGTCGGCACGGCCACGAGGCCGAACACAACGGCAAGGGACCAACTCACCCGCTCCGAGCGCCGGGCCTCTATCGAGCGTACCTCCGATTCGCGCAAGCGTAGGCCGGATTCGATTTCGGAAACCAGGTCCGGTAGCCCAAATTGCTCCCATCCATTTTTGAGCAGTCTTACGATCTCGCCGGCTTGGCTTGCCTCGTGCATTTTGCGTCGAAGCTGCAGAACTTGTTTCCTGACCGCCATCACCTCCGCCGACGTGCTGAACTCCTCGACGCGATGGTACAAACTTCGATGGAGCATATAGCCGTACTCTAGAAGTTCAGCCACCGCTTGCCGCTCATAGATCAGGTTTCCCCTATTGCGATCCAGCAATAACGCCTGTTGGGACAACCCTTCTGCTGACCAGACCCAGAGAGAACACGAGCGCATCACGTAGGCGTTGTAGTCTTGCATCAACCGGGCATCGCTCGGCAAGCCACCCTTGGCTGAGTCCCCATCCAACTCAAATGCCCTGGCGAGTATTCTGCCGAAGTCAGGTCCGTGGAGCTGCTCGTTTTCCGATGCGGTCCTACACTGGCCTCTAAATCTGACCAGATGAATATGGGGCCGGCCCGACCAGAACTCGCCCATAGGCGGGGCGGGGAGTTGGCCCCGGAACAGGAATGAGAGCCCCATCCGCGGACGACCCACAAGGAAAGCGGCTGTATAAAAAATTGTCAGGGCAATGGACTTCAGATCGTCGTTCTCGGTGCCGCTCAGCGGGGCAACATCGAATGAGAAGTGTTCATCGACCTGCTTCTTCGTCCTTTGTTTGACCGCAATGTCATGGCCAGCTTGGAGCCACAAGAAGCGTAGCCTACTGGCGAAATTTCCTTCGTAGATGGGCTGGTTATAGGCTCGGGCCGCAAAGGCTGCCAAGCCAGGGGTGACTTCAACCCGGTCGAATCTAGTGCGGAAGAGGTTCACATCATCGCGAATGAAATCGGGCAGGGGCCTGGCGATCTCGGGTCCAATCATCCGAAATTCAACGAGCATCACCCCTGTCTCATAAATGATGAGGATAGGGTAAAGGTTAAGCTGGTAGCCCGACTCGCCACCGTGCGTGGAAGTGAGCACGCACTGGCCTAAGTACGCTCGTAGATAGGGAGGGAGGAGCGTCGCCTCCCCGAACACTTGGCGCTCACTTCTTAAGAAATAGGCTGCCTGTCCTAGGGCCTCCGCTGCGAAGCCCTCAGGCCCTGCGGTGCACCCTTTATCAAGGGCTATTTCGCACACGGGGCGCTCACCGGCGCGAGGAGGGCGGAGCACGACGGAGCCAGATCCAAGGCCACCTTTCGATCGCCAGTAACCTGTTCCGTCGCTCAGCGCCGCGCATTCAGCCACTTCAGAGCTGACCAAGAGACGCGCGGCCTCGACTAAACCAATCCCAGTGGCCTGCAAGAAAGTGGAGTACGTGTGCCATATCTCCCATTCCTCAATTTCCAGCGCCATATGGCACTCCGAGCACACTTTGCGTGCGTCCCAGTCTAGGCTGCGGGCACCCGGGCTGTACATAGGTTTTGTACTACTTAGGTTCCGGACTCACCGCCGCTTGGGCAGCTCCTCCCTAGCGATTGGGCAAACGCCCCCTTCCCAAGTAGAATAGTTGGTTACCAAAGAAATGGACTGCGGTTTCTTGTTCCGCAAAATACTGCATCGCCGAGAGAATGGAAGCCATCCAAAACAAACTAGAGGGGCCTGTCAGTGATGAGCTGACACTGGTTCGGGCAGCCAAGCAAGGCGACGACTCCGCGTTTGAAGAGTTGGTTCGCCGCTATGACCGCAACGTTTTCCGGATCGCCCAACACATCACGCAAAACCGCGAGGATGCGGAAGACGTGGTGCAGGAAGCGTTCCTGAAGGCGTACGGCAACCTGGCAAAATTCCAGGAGCAGTCGAAGTTTTATACCTGGCTGGTACGAATCGCCGTCAACGAAGCGTTGATGAAGTTGCGCCGCAGGAAGCCTGAGCGCACGGTCTCGCTGGACGAAGACATCAAGACGGAAGACGATTCGCTACCACGAGAGATCGCGGATTGGAGTCCGAATCCGGAGCAGCAATATAACCAGGCGGAGCTGCGAGAGATTTTGAGTAAGACGATCCAGGGACTTCCCCCGGGTTTCCGGACCGTGTTCGTACTGAGGGATGTGGAAGGGCTTTCCACCGAGGAAACGGCGGCGGCGCTGGAGTTGAGCGTGCCGGCGGTGAAGTCGAGGCTGCTGCGGGCCCGCCTGCAGCTGCGCGAACGGTTGGGACGCTTCTTTCAGAAACGTGAGAGTGGAGATGGCGACCAGTGAAATGTTCTGAGTTTTTGAATGAGCTGACCAGCTATTTGGACGGCGTCCTCGACGAAACTACGAAAGTCGAATTGGAGAACCATCTTTCCTGGTGCCACAACTGCTATGTGGTCTGCGACACCACCAAGAAAACCATCGAGATCTATCGCGACGCCCAACTCTACGAACTGCCCGACGACCTTCGTTCCCGTTTACGCGCGGCCATTATGACGAAATGCCAGCAGCATAAGAAGCGCGGCCCTGAAAGCGTGTGATTTCCTTTTAAAATTCGCGACAACTTCGCCACGCTCCATCGCATATAATAGTCGGCAGGCCCTGGGGTGTTGCATGTCGCGTTTCCTGAGCACGGCCCTTCTCGTTTTCTTCCTTCCCGTATTCGCTGCAGTGTTGGTGTGCGGCCAGACTAGCGATTCGGGACTGCGTCGGTCTTTGTCTTCGCCCTCGAGTTCACCATCCGGGCCGGCGGCAAATCCGAATATTCCGCCTCCTCCGCCTCCAATTCCTTCCAATGCGCCGCACATCACGAGGCAGACTCGTCTGGAAGTTATTCGTGATTTCGAAATGCAGGTGGTCTACGCGCGCACGGCCTTTCCGATGGGAATGAAGGGGCTTCAGCTACGAGAAGGTATCGTTACACCAAGCGGCGAAGAACTGCGGCAGGACCTCGCTTTGTTCGGTCCGGCGGTAAAGCCCGGTGATCCAGCGCAGATTTCATTTGTGCAGATAAAAGAGGACCACATTCATTTTGAAGTCAATGGCGGACCGGTGCACCGGAAAAAGTGGTATCAACGCATCCAGGTCTCGGGCGCGCAGGGAACGCCCGTTACAGGGTCGAACGAGGCACAGCCCAACCCTCACGGATCATGCGTCGATCTTTATTTCAGCAAATATGTTCCAGAGATGACAGTGCCGCAACTGCGCGCGTTGCTGTATCCGGTGCTGGACTTCAATGCCCGCAACAAGGAGCAGGCCTATCTTGACACCGTGCCTCCAAAGGCTAAAGAAGCGATCCTCGCGCACCACGTTCTAGTGGGGATGAATCAGGAGATGGTGCTGCACGCCAAGGGAAAGCCTCCGAAGAAGGTGCGGGAGCGCGACGGAGAAACGGACTACGAAGAATGGATTTACGGCGAACCCCCAGAGGACGTCGATTTCGTACGAATCGTAGGAGACGAAGTAGTGCGCGTCGAGACGATGAAGGTGGGTGGTGTGAAGATCGTTCGTACCGAAAAAGAAATCGTGCTGGATCAGCTGGACAAAGACAAAGAGGCGAAAAAAGAAGCGCCGCAGGAACGTCCTGCGAATGCGCCGAGTTTGCGGCGTCCCGGCGAGGATTCCCAAGACGTTCCTCGTCCGGCAAATGGAACTTCGCCGATGCCGCCTCAGCCTCCTCCGAGTCTGCCCCAGCCTCCGAGTGGCGGGCCGGGAGAGATGGTCTCGAGTCTGTAACGGCCCGGTATCGGCGGATTCTTTCGACGCGGGTTTGGGTTAACTACTTGCTAACCGCTACAGGTTCCCGCACTCCAATCTCGGGGACAGTTCTCCCGACTACCGCGGCAATCTGCCGTACCTGTTTCATCAGTTCGTCGAACTGATCGGGGAAGAGTGACTGCGGACCGTCTGACATGGCCTCGTCCGGCTTGTTATGGACTTCCACCATTAATCCGTCGGCACCGACGGCGACTGCAGCGCGGGACAGTGGGGTAACTTTATTGCGCTTACCGGTACCGTGGCTGGGATCGACGAAAATCGGAAGATGGCTCAGGCGCTGAACGGCGGGAATCAGGCTAAGGTCGAGGGTGTTGCGGGTGTGGTCGGCGAAGGTGCGGACGCCGCGTTCGCAGAGGGCGACGTTGTAATTGCCTTCGCTCAGAATGTATTCGGCGGCCATCAGGAATTCTTCCAGTGTGGCCGACATGCCGCGCTTCAGCAGCACGGGTTTACTGGCCCGTCCGGCGCGCTTTAGCAGCGAGAAGTTCTGCATGTTGCGGGCGCCGATCTGGATCATATCGGCATATTCCTCGACCAGGTCAAGGGATTCGTTATCAATGGCTTCCGTAATAATCTTCATCCCATACTGGTGGCGAATTTCGGCCATGATACGCAGGCCCTCTTCGCCGAGTCCTTGAAACGAGTAGGGCGAAGTGCGGGGCTTATATGCGCCGCCGCGGAAGAACTGGGCTCCGGCGCGATGAACACGCTCGGCGACGGCAAATGCCTGTTCGCGGCTTTCGATGGCGCAGGGTCCGGCGACAATGGCGAGGCCGGGTCCACCAATCGTGGCCGCGGTTCCGGCGAAACGGATGACCGTGCTTTCGTCCTTGACGTCGCGGCTCACCAGCTTATAGGGCTTCGAGACCTTGATGACTTCCTGCACACCGGGCATTTCTTCCAGCGTGCCTTGCTCGACTTCGCCCTTGTTTCCGGTGATGCCGATGGCGGTGCGCTGCGCGCCCGGCATGGCATGCGGACGATAGCCGAGCGCCTCGATTTTCTGGCAGACGGAGCGGATCTGCTCGTCTGTGGCCTGCGCCTTCATGACTACTAACATGGCTTTACCTCGCGCCTTCTAAGTGTATCGTTCGGAGGCGTTGGGGGCAAAATCATCTAGAGCTGCCATGGCTGTGAAACTAAGGACAGGTTCTTGCTGGCGCGCTAGGTTTTGCGCCTTTGAATCTTGAAACGGGTGCTGGCATCCAAGCATGAGGTTTTCAAAAATTCGCTTCGAGGTTCTCATGAAAGCAGCAGTCGTTCCCTCCGTGAATGGCAAATGGGAAGTGAAACAGTGGGAAACTCCCAAGGCTGGGCCGAATCAAGTGGTGATGAAGATTCACGCCAGCGGGCTTTGCTATACCGACGTGCATCTTACGCACGGCCTGTTTGGCTTACCTTTTCCGCGCGTGCTGGGTCACGAGCCTGTCGGCGAGATCGTGGAGGTCGGCCCCGGCGTCACCTCGCGCAAAGTTGGCCAGCGTGTGGGCGTAGGCTGGGTGCAAAAGGGAGACGGAACCTGCGAGTGGTGCCTGCGCGGCAAGAAAGAGCTGTGCATTAATCCCACTGCGACGGGCATTACTCTGCAGGGCAGCCATGCCGAATACATGCTGGCGTATGCCGATGCCACTATGCCGATTCCGGACGCGCTGAGCTATGAACAGGCAGCGCCGATTTTCTGTGCCGGTTACACCGTGTGGAGCGGTTTGCGGCTGGCTGACCCCAAGCCTCACGAGCGCATCGCGGTGGTGGGCATTGGCGGACTGGGGCATCTTGCGCTGCAGTATTCCAAGGCGTCTGGGTTCGAGACTATCGCAGTGACGAAATCCAAGGACAAGGGAAAAATGATTCGCGATATGGGAGCGGATGAAGTGATCGAGGACGGCGAGAAGCTGCTCGCTGCTGGCGGAGCCGACGTTCTGCTTGCCACCTCCAACTCGTGGTCGGCTACTGCTGACGCCGCCCGAGGCATGCGTCCCAACGGTCGAATCATCCTGATGGGAGTGGGTAACGAGCCGCTGAATTACACGCCCGAGTTGATGTTCAAGAAAGTGCGCCTGATTGGATCGTCGCAGAACGGCCCGGAGTATCTCTATGAAGCGCTCGACATCGCAGCCAAGGGTAAAGTAAAGGTGGTGGAAGAAATCTACAAGCTCGACGACATCGCCAAGGCGTATGACCGGGTAGCGGAGGGCAAGGTACGTTTTAGAGCAGTGATTACGATGACTTAAGGATCGTGGAGCGGGACGCCTGACACATCCAGCGCCCTATATTTTTTAATGCCACATTCCATAGCTCGCGAGCAGGATATTCTTCAGCGGCGTGCGCCGAAACGGCCGCCGCACCTTACTTCCCGCCGCATCGGAATTCACACGTCGACTGCCGGCGGTGTGCCCAATGCTGCGGAACGCGCTTACCGGCTGGGCTGCAACACACTGCAAATCTTTTCCTCGAGTCCGCGGCAATGGGCTCCATACGAACTGGGTGGGCTGCAATGCGAGGAGATGAGCCGCTTGTGCGGGCGATACGATCTGAAGCCGCTGGTGATTCACACGAATTACCTAGTGAACCTGGCCAGCTCGACCGAACTGTTTTTGCAGAAGTCGGTCGAGGCGTTTCGCGGAGAGATCGGGCGTGCGCTGGCGTTGTGTGCTGAGTATCTAGTGCTGCATCCGGGGTCGTTTCGCGGCGCCGACCGCGAACAAGGATTATTGCGCACCGCGGCTGCGATTGCTGCCGCGACAAAAGGGCTGGACTTGGCAAAATGCGGATTGACTATCCTGATTGAAAATACCGCGGGCTCCGAATTCTCATTGGGCGGGACTTTCGAGCAAGTGGCAGAGATTCTTGATCGCTTGCGCGGTGTTGTGCCGGTCGGAGCATGCATCGATACCTGTCACACGCACGTTGCCGGATACGACATTGTCAGCGAAGAGGGCATCTACGAAACGCTACAGCATCTCGATGCGACCGTTGGATTGAATAACGTTCGCGTGGTGCACTGCAACGACGCGAAAGCGGCATGCGGATCGAAGCTCGACCGTCACCAGCAGATTGGGAAGGGGACGATCGGGAAGGAGCCGTTTCGAGTATTGCTGAACGACCTCCGGCTAGCGCATGCGGCTTTCATCGCCGAGACGCCGATTGAACGGCCGGGAGATGACCGCAGGAATGTGGAGGCGCTGAAGAAGCTGGTGATGTGAGTGTGTTAAACTTGTTAAACAAATGCTCGGCATTCGCCTGGAACCCGAACTCGAAGAAAAGCTGGAGTCTCTTGCCAGAGAAACCGGACGCAGCAAGAGTTACTACGCTCGCGAGGCCATTCGGCAATATCTGGAAGACCGTGAGGACTACCTGAAGGGCATCGCCGCCCTGGAGCGCCGCGAGCCTACGATTTCGCTCGAAGAGTTGGAGCGGCGTCTTGGCCTGGCGGATTGAAATCACCCGCACCGCGACGAAACAGATCACAAAGCTAGACCAACAGGCGCAAAAGTCTATTCTGCGTTTTCTGCGCGAGCGACTGGCGGGTGCCGACAATCCCCGGCAGTCGGGGAGGGCCCTGCAGGGGGAAAAGCGTGGACTGTGGCGTTATCGCGTCGGCGATTACCGGCTGATCTGCGATATCCAAGACCAGAAGATCACCATCCTGGTGCTTGAATTAGGACACCGTAAAGACGTGTATCGGTGAACCAATCAGGAAGGCTCGTCATCGGACGCGTCTTTCCTAAGGCGTCCGTTGTAGAATCTAGCATTCAACCTTACATCATGCCCTCGCAAGAAAACTCGGAAATAACAACTGTGAGCCAGAGCGATCGTCCGGACGAGCGTTACGATGCGCAGCGCGTAGAGACCAAATGGGCCGAGCGCTGGCAAAACGATCCGCAGCTCTATGCTGCCGAGCCGGGGTCGGCCAAGAAAAAATACTACGTGCTTGAAATGTTGCCGTATCCCTCGGGCGCGCTGCATATTGGGCACGTTCGGAACTATTCGATCGGCGATGCGCTGGCGCGCTATATGTGGATGAAGGGCTATAACGTGCTCCATCCCATGGGCTGGGATTCATTCGGCCTCCCGGCGGAGAACGCGGCCATTCAGAACAAGACACCTCCGCGGCAGTGGACGCTGGGCAACATCGTGAAGATGAAGGCGCAGATGAATCGCCTCGGCTTCGCCTATGACTGGTCGCGCGAAATCACGACCTGTTTGCCGGAGTACTACCGCTGGAACCAGTGGTTCTTTCTCAAGTTTTACGAGAAGGGGTTGGCGTATCGCAAGAAAAGCAAAGTGAACTGGTGTCCGCTGTGCGCGACCGTGCTTGCCAATGAACAGGTTGTGGAAGGCTGCTGCTGGCGGCACGAGGGCACGCTGGTGGAGCAGCGCGAGCTGGAGCAATGGTTTTTGCGCATCACAAAATATGCGGACGAATTGTTGCGCGATCTTGACAAGTTGGATGGCTGGCCGGAAAAAGTTCTCCTTATGCAGCGCAACTGGATCGGCCGCAGCGAGGGAACGCTGGTCGATTTCAAGCTCGACTACACGCAACCGCACACGGGATTTGGTCCGGCGGGCGCGACTATCAGCGTTTTCACCACGCGCGTCGATACGATTTTCGGTGCGACCTCGGTGCAACTCGCGCCGGAGCATCCCATTGTTGCGGATCTCGCGGCCAATAATCCTGAATTGCGCAGCAAGGTCGATCAGCTCATTGCCGAGCAGCGCAAAGCCAAAGAAGTGGGCGACATTGGCGAGATCGAGAAACATGGAGTGGCGACCGGGCGCTATGCGATCAATCCGTTTAATGGCGAGAAAGTTCCGGTGTGGGTGGCGAACTACATTCTGATGGACTACGGCACGGGCGCCATTATGAGCGTGCCGGCGCACGACGAGCGTGACTACGAGTTCGCGAAGAAGTACAAGCTTGAGATCCGCCTGGTGGTTCTTCCCATCTCCAACGATCCGGAGGAAACCGTTACCGAGCCGCCACTTCCGTTTGTGGCCCATGAGGGTATGCTGATTAATTCTGGTCCGTTCAGTGGGCTGGAGTGTGCGGACGCCATTAAAAAGATGTCGGCGCACGCCGAAAAAAATGGATTCGGAAAGGCCACGGTTACCTATCGCCTGAAGGATTGGGGAATCTCGCGACAGCGCTATTGGGGCACGCCGATCCCCATGCTCTATTGCGAAAAAGATGGCATTGTTCCGGTCGCGGAAAAAGATTTGCCGGTTATTTTGCCCGAGAATGTCGAGATCACGCTCGCCGGCGGGTTGCCGCTGGCGAACGTGCCGGAGTTTGTGAATGCGACGTGTCCGAAGTGCGGCGGACCGGCGCGCCGCGAGACCGACACCATGGATACGTTCGTTGACTCGTCCTGGTATTTCTATCGATATACGGACGCGCATAACGACCAGGCTCCGTTTGATTCGAAGATCGCGGAGTATTGGTTTCCCATCGATCAATACATTGGCGGGATCGAGCACGCGATTTTGCACCTTATCTATTCGCGTTTCTGGACCAAGTTCATGCGCGATATGGGCCTTGTCACCCACGATGAGCCAGTCGATCATCAGTTCTCTCAGGGCATGGTGATCAAGAACGGCGCGAAGATGTCGAAGAGCAAGGGCAATGTGGTGAGCCCGGACGAGATGGTGGCGCGCTACGGCGCCGATGCCGCTCGCCTGTACAGCTTGTTCGCGGCGCCTCCCGATCGCGACATGGACTGGCAGGATACGGGGATCGAGGGCATCCGGAAATTCCTAGGGCGGTTCTATCGCGTCATAACTGATCGAAGCGAATCTTCGCGTCCTTCAACGGATTTGCCGGTTGACAACAGGCGCGGAGCGGCGGCGCGCACCTTGCAACGAAAGCTACATCAGACGATCAAGCGAATCTCCGATGATTTCGACGGGCGCTGGCATTTCAATACCTCGATCTCCGCTCTCATGGAGCTCAACAATTTGCTTTCGGGCATGGCCCTCGATATTTCGGCCGGCAATATTCCTCCCGAGGATTTGGCCGAGACCAAGAAAGCGATGGTGCGCTTGATCGCGCCATTTGCGCCCTATCTCGCGCACGAATTGTGGGAGATGCTCGGCGAAAAGGGAAACCTACTGAAAGCTTCGTGGCCAAAATTTGACTCTGAACTGGCGAAGGAAGAGGAGCTTGAGATCCCGGTGCAGGTCAATGGCAAGTTGCGCAGCCGCGTGAATGTGCCTGCTTTTGCGAGCGAGGAGTTCGTGGTTGAACGTGCGCTGGCCAACGAGAAAATCAGGACGGCAATTGCCGGGAAACAGATCGTGAAGAGGATTTACGTCCCCAGCAAGCTGGTCAATATTGTTGTTAAATGATGCTTCTTGGGGACGTTGCAAGCAACGTCTCCAGCCGACCTCCTGCTGGTATTCTAAGGATTGATGGCCCGTGTTTCCCCCACCCTCGAAGGTTTTCGCGCGGCATTGCGCCGTCCTCAGTTTGCGTTCGCGGAAATTTCTTGGCGTTGGACGATTGGGGCAGCCTCCCTTGCATTAGTTCTCTATGGATTTTTTGAATATCTCAACACCCTTCCTGTCAGCAGGAGCGATGCGGCCCTTCTAGCGAGCCGGCAGCCTGCGCTGGTTGGGCGGGCGATTGCGCACATCTTTCGTGGCAGCATGAACCGGGCGGTAATGGCTGCATTATGTGCGGGGCTGGCGTTGTCGCTGTTGTGGATCGTCGCCGCTTCGATCGGCCGCACGGCAACGGTGAGGGCTCTTCTCGATTACTTCAATGAAAAGTTTGCCGGTGAGGTTCCAAACAGCGGCTTCGAGAATGATGCGATTGCGGAAGTGAACGACAAAAAAGGTTATTTTCCTTCTCTCATCGGTATTAATTTTCTGCGGGTTGTCCTAGTCATGGCTGCGCTGCTGGCGCTGCTAGGTGCCGCAATTCTTGCGGGATT
The DNA here is from genome assembly GCA_963771965.1 of uncultured Acidobacteriaceae bacterium. Classification (GTDB taxonomy): domain Bacteria; phylum Acidobacteriota; class Terriglobia; order Terriglobales; family Acidobacteriaceae; genus Sulfotelmatobacter. The sequence continues at coordinate 327,381 of CAVYVM010000006.1, read as the reverse complement.
CGCATCGTCGAAGACAAATCCGCAGCCTGGTTTGGTGTTTGTTCTTTTTCTGCCAGCCGCTGCTCTGATCTGCAGCATCTGGTCGATGTTGACCTGGCTGCTTTCATTAGCCGGAGTATTTGCTATCCGGGATGGTCAGGATGCCATGGGCGCGCTCTTTGCTGCGATCGATTTTTGCCAGGACCGGACTGGCGCAGTCTTCGCGGTGAGCACATGGACGGGGTTGGCGCATTTTGTTGTCTTCAGCATTGCCAGTACTGCAGTTTCGCTGCCGCTGGCACTCGCGCAAGTCGTACCATTACGACTTGTATTCGCGGTCATTCTACTTGTGACGCTCGCCTATTTCGCCATGGTTGATTGGCTGTACATGGCGCGGCTGGCGGGATATGTCTGCATTTTGGAGATGCCAGAGGCCATTGCTGCATCCGAACCTCTGCAAGCTGATCCGCCCGAGGGACCGTTAACGGTAAGCACACCTATTCAGACGACAATCGATCTTAACGAGCCGATTCTGAGCGATCTGCCAAGCCCGACCGGCGGATAGTACTCGCTTCCTTCCGAAAGATTCTCATGCCTTCTTTGTCTGGCTTACGGCATGATTCCCACGATTCGCAAAATTCATGAAGTTCGATTCCGCAAGGCGGGAAGAGTGTGCCTCGCTTCCGACTCCGAAAAACCGGCAGAAACTCATGATCAGCGGTCGCCACTTCTGGGGATCGATGTGGGGGCGCGATGCATCTCCCGTCAGCAACGACCCTTCGACATGCAACTGACGATATGTACGTCAAACGCATTTGCCGAAATGTTCTTGCCGAAGGGGCGCACGTCGTGAACGATGCCTTCCATCTGCACCGGGCATTCGGCAACCCGTGGAGGTTCACTTCGACATAAGGCGCCGGATTCTATCCGCTCCTGGCGGCGGAACTGTGTTTGAGGTTACTCCCTTCACGAGAAATGGATTGCTCTCCCGCTCATCGCCGATCGTGGTCGCCGGCCCGTGACCCGGAAACACAACCGTTTCGTCGGGCAATTCGAGCACGGTGCTGTGTAGCGAGTTCAAGATTTTTTCCATGGAGCCTCCGGGCAGGTCGACGCGGCCAATAGATCCGGCGAACAGAGTGTCGCCAGCGACTAAAATCTTCTCGGCTGGGAAGTAAAGGCAGATGCTGCCCTCGGAGTGTCCGGGCGTGAGCAGAACGTTGGCCGCGTGCGAACCGGCTTTCACGGTGTCGCCGGTGCCGACGCTGTGGTCGATCTCGACTGGGCCAGGAGGGGGCACGCCGACCCAGGCGGCCTGCATGTCGAGCATTTTGAGGAGGGCATAATCGTTCTGGTTGAGCAGGATCGGCGCTCCGGTGGCAGCGCGCAGCTTCATCGCGCCCCCCACGTGATCGATGTGAGCGTGAGTGATCACGATCTGTTTAACTTGCAGGTTGTGCTTGCGAATCAGCGCGAGGACGTTGTTAATATCGTCGCCGGGATCGATCACCATGGCCTCGCGGGTGGTCTCGTCGCCGATGATCGAGCAGTTGCACTGCAGCCACCCGACTGGGAAGATTTCGTGGATCATCCGTCTATTGTAACGGGAAGTCGCGACGATCGAGTCGCGAATTGCGAGTACCTCGGAAAAGCGAAAACGCAGATTGAGACTTGCCGGGAGGCTCCGCTGGCGAGACAATACGCGCACGTGCTTGGGGAGGTTCCTGTGGCAGCCAAATACCGTCAACATGGATATCAGGACCGCGACCGCGAGGATCGGCCGCGAAAAGAATCAGGAGAGAAGTCTCAACAGAAGCCAACATCCGGACCGGCAAAACGCGACTACAGCATGGGTCCAAAACCGGTGAATATGCCGGGGACGCGCGCCGTTTCACGGTGCGCACAATGCGGCACGATCTTGCAGGAAATACCGCCGACGGGACTCTGTCCCAAGTGCGGTTTTGAGCTGCACTCGTGCAAACAGTGCACCTACTTCGATCCGGGAAGCCGCTTCGAGTGCATGCAGCCAATTCCAAAGCGGATTGAGCGAAAGGACGCTCGCAACGACTGCACGTTCTACGAAATCCGCGTCACGCGGGAGAAGGAAACGTCCACGCCCGCCAGCCTGCGGCCTAACGACGCGAGGCAGGCGTTTGAGAATTTGTTCAAGAAACCTTGAGATTCCGGGAGCGACCGGGGCGATGCAAGCAAAATGCATGGGTTCTTCGCTGCGCTCAGAATGACAACGTTGGTGTAAAGCCGGTGACGCGTGCTCTAGGGTTTCTGCGTCGGCCTTATCAGAATCTCGCTCACAAATGATTGCGGAGACTGCGTTACCAGCATGGCTACGGCATGCGCGATATCTTCTGGCTGCAGCATTTTTGAGTGATCCTTGCCGGCGTGAGGGCTGAGGCCGGTTTCCGTCGAGCCGGGGCAGATGACGGAAACACGGATGTTGTGGGATCGCAATTCTTCCGCAATTGTATAGCTCAGCCCGTTTAATCCCCACTTGGACGCGGAATACGCTGCACCGTTTGGCACGGGGTTCTTGCCCGCGAGAGATGAAATGTTGATGATGTGGCCGGAGCGGGCGCGAATCATCGTGGGCGCGAAGGCGCGAGTCATGTAGTAAACGCCGCGCAGGTTCGTGTTCAAAATCTGATCCCAGACGTCGGGCGGAAGTTGATAGAGCGGACCCTCGATTCCGCGGAAGCCAGCATTGTTGACCAGGATGTCGATGCGCCCAAATAAGGATTCAACAGTCCTCGTGGCTTCTTCGACCGACTGAAGATTAGAGACATCACAGGGAACCACTTCGCACTTCCCGCCGCTCAGGGTAATGGTTTTCGCGGTCGCCTCAAGGGTCGCGACCGTACGTCCACAAAGTGCGACGGCAGCGCCCAGATTCGATAGCCCACGCGCGATGGCTACGCCAATGCCCCGTCCGGCGCCGGTGACCAGTGCTACTTGTCCGCTGAGAGGAAGCGTTTTATCAGTAGGTGACATCTTCGTTTCCATTATTGACTAGAATACAGCGTTCATGAGGATACGTTTTTTTGAAGGATGATTGAAGGTTGAGGAAAACGCCTGCTTGTAACGCCCTGCCTCGCATCGACGAAGGCTGCCGGCAGAGCAGGGCACCCGAAACGGGCCATCCACAACACGATTGAATGGCATCTTAACAATAACGAGGGGGATCAAGGGGAAGTTACTTGCCTTCGGAGAAAGAGGTACTTATAATCCGGCAACCGGGAATGAAAGGGCCAATCGCCTTGGCTCCCACAGTGTTCCCGAGATTTATGGGGGACTTGCCCGGGAAGCGCCAAGGCATTTCGACGTTGTATCTGCAGTGCAGCAACGGATGCAGCGGGATGCAGCCAAAAGATTCGGCAGCAGTAAGATTTTCCGGAAATAATTGATTCGCGACGATCCGTTCGCAAAAGCCAAGGAGCCATACTGATGAACAAGATTCTGGTGACGGTTGTGCTCGGAGTTGCTACGGTGGCAGCGGCCCAGCCTCCAGCGCAGCCGGCACAAGGCCAAACAACTACAGCGCCCGCGTCCACCGCGCAAGCCCCGGTCATTAAGGACCCCGCCGAATACAACGCTTACGTGGGGGCCATCACCTCCAAAGACCCGGCGGCGCAGATCAGCGGCCTTGAAGCGTTTCTGACGCAGTATCCCAATAGCATCATGAAGCCCCAGGCGCTGGAAATCCTGATGGGCGCCTACCAACAGACTGGCAACCCCAAGGTCATGGACGCCGCCAGCCGTCTGCTCACCGTGAATCCTGACAATATCAAGGCGCTGGTGGTGCTGGCCTTCAGCGAGCGCGCGGCGCAGAAATGGGCCGATGCCGAGAAGCATGCCCAGCACGGATTGGAAGTTCTACCCAATTGGACGAAGCCGGATGGGGTTTCGGACGCCGACTTTACTAAGCAGAAGGCGCAGTTTGGCGCGATCCTGAATAGCGTCGCCGGTTTTTCCGCGCTGCAGTTGAAGGATTTTGCCACCGCCCAGAAGTATCTACGAGCCGCAGTGGAGGCCGACCCGAACAACGTGGAGAACATCTACCCACTAGCTGTTGCCTCGTTGCCGCCCTCGACTCCTCCCGATGAAATCAACGGACTATTTTTCATCGCCCGTGCAGCGAATCTGATTGCAGATCCTACCGCCAAAGCACAGGTTACCAAGTTCGGGCGCAGCAAATACATGCGTTATCACGGAGGCGAAGACGGATGGACCGATCTGCTGACGCAAGCGGCGAGTACTCCGTTGCCGCCCGCGGGCTTCACAATTAAGCCGGCCCCCACACCGGATGAGCAGGCGCACAATATGGTTACGGCTACCGTGCCCGATAAGATGGACTTTGCAACCTGGGAATTCGTACTCTCGAACGGTAAGCAGGAAGATCAGGATGCAGTATGGAACGCCATCAAAGGCAAAGCGGTATACATGAATGGCACGGTGATCAAGGCAACGGCCACAGAGATTGATATCGCGGCCAGCGAGGATGACATCGAGGCCAAGAAGGCGGACATCACGCTCAACATGGCGGAGAAGCTGCTGGCGGCGCGAATTCCGAAGGAAGGCAGCAGTCTGGACTTTCAGGGTGAGCCCGCTTCTTATGCTCCCAACCCATTCATGATGACGATGGAAAAGGGCGTGATTCCGAAGCCTAAGGTTGCGCCGAAGCCTCCCGTACATCACAAACCGGCGACCAACTAGAAACGCTAGTCGAGCCGAATCATTCAAAGGCAGCCTGAGAAGGCTGCCTTTTGATTTCTTGAGCTTTTGGGTTCCCTGACCTAGGATGCGAAAGTAAACGCTTGGCGTAGGCTGCCGCCGCCCTAGCGAACTGCCTTCTTGTCCAAGGACATAGGACGCGCGCTGCGTGGCGGGCGCTTAACTCCATCGCGGAGCTGGCGGACGTCGATCTTGAGCTCGGTGAGCGTCCGGCTGAGAGTGTTGCGGTGCATTCCCAGTTCGCGCGCGGCGCGGCACTGGTTGCCCTTGTTTTCCTGGAGGACGGTGAGGATAAAACGCTTCTTGAATTCCCGCACTCCCTCGGAGTAGAGGATGTTGCTTTTGTACATCTGCAAAATCAGCGCTTCCAGTTGATCTTTCACGATGCGTCTCTTTCTTAATTTAATACCTTAGTTGAATGTCTTTGAATTGTTCGTCAAGAGCGTTACTGCATCGTATCTATTTCTTTCGTGGACCGGCTGGAGCGTTCAGATCCCTGGGGGCGCGATGCAAAAAATCCAAGCCCTCGTAGAACCGCACGCGAAACGCCGACGGTGCTACCCAAATGGCTGCTCTTCCCACCACCAGGAAATATGGCGCCAATCGCGAATCTTCCAGCATTTGCGAAGTAGGAGTGAAGGCGGTCAGTCCCATCAGGACAACGGCCACCGTCAGGCACCCCTTCACCAGCCCCAACAAAGCTCCCAGAAAGCGATCAAATCCGCTCAGCCCAACTTCCTTCATCAGCTTGCGCGCGACTCTGCCTGCAATACTGAAAAGCATCAGAACCGCAAAAAATATGATGAGGAAACCGAGAACCTGGGACAGTAACTCCGACTTCAAGAACGACGTAGACCATGCCGCGAGGCGCTGATACTGCCAGGCGGCAACGATGTACCCAACCACGAGACCCGCCATGCTCAGAACTTCGGCGAAGAATCCGTGTATGGCGGCGAATATGATGCTCAGCAGCACACCCACGACGATCAGCCAATCCGCCGCGGTCATGCCGCTCTCCTGCCTCTGCTGCGAATAACGCCTACGCGGGAAAGGCCGCGCAGGGTTCGGCGCTTACACATCCAGCTTGTGACCCGTGAGCTGGAAATAAGCGTCGAGATACTTTTCGCTGGTGCAGCGCGCCACGTCCTCGGGCAATGCAGGTGCGGGCGGTAGCTTGTTCCAGTGAATCTCTTCCAGATAATCGCGAACGTACTGCTTGTCGTACGACTCCTGTGAGCGGCCCGGCGCGTATTTATCGGCCGGCCAGAAGCGCGAGGAATCCGGAGTAAGCACTTCATCGGCCAACGTGATTCCCTTGGCGGTGCGTCCAAACTCAAACTTGGTGTCGGCGATGATGAGGCCGCGCTGACGCGCGTGGGCGGCAGCCTTCTTGTAAATCCGCAGACTGAGATCGCGAAGATAGCTGGCGGTTTCGGATCCCAGAATCTCGCACATCTTCGCAAACGAAATATTTTCGTCGTGGCCGGTGACGGCCTTGGTCGCGGGAGTGAAGATCGGTTCGGGAAAGGCTTGGGACTCGGTGAGTCCGGCGGGCAGGTCGATGCCACAGACTTTACCAGTGGCCTGATATTCCTTCCATGCTGAGCCTGAAATGTAGCCGCGCACGACGCACTCGACGGGAAACATGTCAGCCCGCCGCACGAGCATGGAGCGGCCACGCAACTGATCCGCATATTTCTGCAGATTTTGCGGGTAGAGGTTCACGTCCGCGGTGATCAGGTGATTGGGAACCACATCGGAAAGGCAGTTGAACCAGAACAGCGAAATCTGGGTTAAGACGCGGCCTTTCTGTGGAATGCCGGTGGCCAGCACATAGTCGAAGGCGGAAATGCGGTCGGTGGCTACGAACAGCAGGCGGTCAGGATCGAGCTGGTAGACATCGCGAACCTTGCCGCTGGCGTGAAGTTGGAGATCGGGAAAATCGGTTTGAAGTAGGACGGGATCAAGAAGATTAGAAGTCATGATGAAATTCTACAGGTAAGGAGCGAGGCGTATTTTAGCCTGTCAGGAATTTTTGTCAACGGCAGAGATTACAGAGTGGAACTGCGGCCGTATCCTGTTGAGAAGGAATGCATTGGCCACCGAGAGCATCGTGGGAATGAGGAGCAGCAGGCATTTTCAAGCGGGGGTGTTGTGGAAAAGCTGAGGATGAGAGTGGATAAAGTGGCGATTGTCCTCGCTAGACTTTGGTCTCCACGGATTCCGCAGTTCCATGAGAAAATGTCGGGCAAGCCCAAAGCCGTCCGCGCGAATGAAGAACACGGACTTGATTCAAGTTCTTCCCGGAGGAAACCAGAGATGAAAAGACTGTTATCGCTGTGCTTCGCATTGCTGTTGTCTAGCTGCGGTGTTCAGGTCATGGCACAAACTGCCGAAATGGAGAAGGGACGTCTACCCTACCCGCTGGATCAACAACTGAAACGACAGCCGGGCAAGAAACCACCAACCATGCTTTATCACGGCGGCCCGATCATGCCAGGCGCCAATCTCTACATCGTCTACTATGGGAGCTTCACCGCTACCCAGCACAACATTCTCGATACCTTCCTCGAAAACATCGGGGGATCGCCCGCTTTCAATGTGAACACCGAGTACACCGACTCAACGGGTCAGAATGTACTGAACGTATTGAACTACAGCCCGGCGACCGATTCCTACAACGACGCCTACTCGATGGGAACATCGTTGAGCGGGAGCTTCGTGACCACGCTGCTGCACAACGCGGTGGCGGGCGGCCATCTGCCCTCGGACATAACCGGCATCTACATTTTGACCGTCTCTCCGGACGTGAAACTGCCCAAAGGTGTTTGGTGCGCGTATCACACACACGCGACCACTATCGTGACAGGTGAGGACATCAAGTACGCGCTGGCGGCTGATCCGCCGTCGTCGATTTTGAGCTCGTGCTCGGGAAACCTGGCGACATTCCACGATACGACCAGTCCCAACGGGGACATCGGAATGGACGAGGTGGTGGATTCGCTGATTCACGAACTCTCCGAGACCGTTACCGATCCGGACCTCAACGCGTGGTATACGTCGGGTGGCAGCGAGGTTGGCGACCTGTGCAACTTTATTTACGGGACAACATTTATCGCGCCCAATGGTTCACATGCCAATCACACCTTTGGCTCGCGGAACTATCTGGCGCAAGAGATCTGGTCGATGGAAAACCCGGTGGGCTGCGTGCTGAGCCACTGACGCCACTTTTCAAAGGCGAGGGTATGACCAGGAAAGGCGGTCGCGAAGACCGCTCTTTTAATTTCCGAATCGAGCGTGAAGACCCTATCTTGGCTAAGCCGCTCCGAACCGTACTGAAACCAATTTCGAGACTCCCGGTTCCTGCATGGTTACGCCGTATAACACGGGCGCGATGCTCATGGTTTTCTTGCTGTGCGTGATCAGGACAAACTGAGTCTGGATGCTCATCTCCTTCACCAGTTCGGTGAAGCGGCCGATGTTGGATTCGTCGAGAGGCGCGTCCACTTCATCAAGGATGCAGAACGGACTGGGCGTGTATTGGAAAATGCCCACCAGCAGGGCGAGTGCAGTGAGCGCCTTTTCGCCTCCGGAGAGGAGTAACACGCTCTGCAGGCGTTTGCCGGGAGGTGAAGCAACGACGTCGATGCCGCTCTCGGCGGAGTTTTCTTCGTCAGTAAGCTTCATGAAAGCGTGTCCGCCGCCGAAGAGTTTTTTGAACGTGGCCTGGAAATTTTCGTTGATCTTGTCGAAAGCCTCACGGAATTTCTGGCGCGAGACTTCGTCAATCTCGCGGATGGTCGCGGTTGTGTTCTCGATGGAAGAAATGAGGTCCTTGCGCTGGGCATCGAGGAAGGTGTGGCGCTCGGCAGTTTCGCGATACTCTTCGAGCGCCATCATGTTCACCGGTCCCATGGCTTCGAGTTTGGCGCGCATCTCGCGATACGACTGATCGCAGGTGGCCAGTTCATCGCCCGTCACGAGCGCGATTGTGTTGTCGGCGAGCAAAGTTGAGCGCTCGATTCCCAGTTCGTTCAGGCAGGTTTCCGCCATATACATGGCGTCGGCTGCGAGCTTGGCGGCAGCGGCTTGAAGTTCACCACGGCGGTCGCGGGCCTGGTCGAGCAGTTGCCGGGCGCCTCGAAGAAGCTCATCGATCTCAGAGAGGCGGGCACGCAGTTGGTCCTTCTCGAATTGCAGCAAACTCTCGCGAGCCTGGCTGGCATTGCGTTCGGCCGTAAAATCAGCGGCTTGGCGCTCGAGTTGAACATTCTCGGCCTCGCGCTGCAGCTTCTCGGCAGCAGCACCTTCAATTTGCGAGGCGAGAGCATCCATGCGCTCGCTCATTTCGCTGAACAGCGATTCGATGCGCGCAAGCACGGCGGCAGCGGAGCGATGCCGCTCTTCGAGTGCTGCCACACGAGCCACGCACTGCGAACTGGCCTGGGTCGTGTCTTCGCGACGTTGACGCAACCCGGCGAGCGACTCCTGCGCGGCTGCTAGCTTTTGTTCGAGTTGGGCGCGAGTCTCTTCGAGTGCCGCGATTTCACCTTGACGCGCGGCAATGATCGATTCCTGTTCGCCACGCTCGGCAGCAAGGCGCTGCGACTCAGCCTGCGCAACGGTCATGCGTTCGGTGACGCGTGACATCTCCGAATCGAGCTGTTGCAGCAGATGGCGGGAGGTCATCGACTGATGCTCAGCCTCGCGCTTTTCTCCGTCGAGACGTTCGAGAAGGGAAGTAAGGTCTTTAATTTCCCGGCCGAGCGTGAGCACTCGCATCTCTTCGTCGCGAAGGGCGCGTTCCAGTTCTTCAAGTTGACGGAGAACGTCGCGGAGTTCACGTTTCATCGAGAGCGGGCCTTCGGCGCGCTGTTTGCCGCCGGTGACCGTTACGTTGTGAAAACATTCCCCGGATTGTGAGAGGAAGAAGGCGTCGGGATTCTCCAGCGCGAGGCCGCGCGCGGTGTCGGATCCCGGGACGATGTAGCCATCGCGAAGCTTGGGAAGTATCACTTCCAGCGATTTGCCGAAGCCGTTCAGAACGCGAATCGTATTCTTCAACGGAACGATGGAAGCTGTGGGCGGCGCGCAGTGCGCGGCTTCGTCGAGGATGAAGGAAAACTTGGCCTGCGCATCTTCGGGATGAACCAGGAAAGTTGCGCGGCCGTCGACATCGCTGCGCAACAGGCGCAGACCTTCGTCGGCGGCGTCCCACGATTTGACGACGATGTAGTTGAGTTCGTCGCGAAGGAAGTCCTCAACCACGCGCTCGAAGCGGGGCTCGACCTCGAGAAAATCGGCGAGCACGCCGACGGGTGCGAGGCCGCTCTGCATCACTCCCGATTGAAAGAGGCGGCGAACGGATTCGGTGGAGTATCCGTGCTCAGCGATCACGGCTTCGAGCGAGCCCTTCCGGCCGAGAGCCGTGGCGAATTCGGCGCGAAGAAGATCGAGATGAGTCTTGGCCTTGGTCTCGTCGTTGCGTTTGGACTCGATGAGGCGGCGAAGCTGGCTGATTTCTTCGGCGATTCCGGCGACGCGCTGGGTCACGGTTTCGAATTCAAGGGCGAGTTGGCCGCGCTGGCCGCCGAACGTTTCCACTTGAAGGTTGGCGTTGGCGATTTCGGCCTGCAGACGCTGAGCTTCGCGATCGGCTCCGGCGAGGCGCTCTTCGGCTTGAGCTAATTGATTGCGCAAGCGCGACGCCGACGAAACCGTGTCGAAGATGGCGACGCGAGATTCTTCCTGCTGGTGTTCGAGTTCAGCGAGCGCGGCGGTGGCCGCGGCAGCTTCCTGCTGCGACAGGGCAAGTTCATGCTGTGCCGCTGCGAGATCGGCGGCAGCGGATTCGAGCACCTGGCGGTTGGAATCGCGCTCGGCCTCAAGCGAAGTCAGCCGATGACGGGCTTGGGCGAATTCGGCTTCGGCTGAAGCCATGCGGACGACAAGTTCGGCGCAGCGTTCGTCATTGTGCTGGCGGCGGGCGCGGGCGCGATCGATTTCCAAGTCGATCTGGCTCAGGCGGTCGCGATTCTCGCGCAGCTCCGTTTCGATGGCGTAGCCGCGCTCGGTGCCTTCGTTGTGCTCCGATTCCAGTTGCTGGACGGCCGCGGTGCGGTGCTGCATGTCCTCCGCGAGAGCGTTGAGTTGGGCGTCAAGTTCGGTGCTCTCCTGCTCAATTGCGGCAAACTTACTGGCCAGCACGATGCGCAGTTGGGCGCGCATCTCGTCGCGAAGCTTGGCGTAGCGCTCGGCTTTCGAGGCTTGGCGCTTGAGGGAATTCATCTGGCGCGTGACCTCATCAAAAATATCGTTGACGCGTGAGAGATTTAGTTTGGCATCTTCCAGGCGAGCTTCGGCGAGGCGCTTCTTGGTTTTGAATTTTGTGATGCCAGCGGCTTCTTCAAGAATGGCGCGGCGGTCGGTGGGACGGCTGCTGAGAATCTGGCCGATGCGTCCTTGCTCGATAAGGGCGTAGGTCTCCGGGCCGAGACCGGTGCCCATGAAGAGTTCCTGAATGTCGCGCAGGCGGCAGAGTTTGCCATTGAGAAGATATTCGCTGTCACCCGAGCGGAACAGGCGGCGCGTGACCACGATTTCTCCCGCACGAAATTGCTGCTGATTAAATTTGCGGCGGCGGATCTTGAGCACAACGACCGGTGCGCCACTTACCGCGGCCGAGGAAGCGACGGGAGCGACTGCGTGAACGGGCAGAGCGAAGGCCGGTTCGTCATCCGGAAATGCGATGGAGATTACATTTACCCTGGAGCGGGGAACCTCAACCTCTTCGGTGAGGCCGGGCTGAGCTTCTTCTACAGCACGCTCAGTTTCTTCGGCGGCGCGGGCGCGGATGGCGGCTTCGTCCCAGTTTTTGTCGGGCATGTCGGCGGCTTCGCTCAAGACTGCGGCGGCGCTTGGCAGTTCATCACCCGGCGAATCGGTGCCGGGCAGATCGTCCTGAATGTCGATCTCTGTAGGCGCGGAGGCATCTGCGCCGGGATATTGCTCGGGATCGATCAAGGTGAGCGAGACCTCGGCCATGCCGGTGGGCTTGCGGTCGCGCGTGCCAGCGAAGATCACATCCTCCATGCGAGAGCCACGCAGGGTTTTTGCGGACTGCTCGCCCAGCACCCAGGAAATGGCATCGGCAATATTGGACTTGCCGCAACCGTTGGGGCCGATGATGGCGGCGATGCCATCCCCGTGAAACTTGAGATCGGTGCGGTCGCAGAACGATTTGAAGCCGAGAATCTGAAGGCGCTTCAGTTTAAGCAACGTTGACTCCTTGGGAGAAACAGTGGTCAGTGGTCGTCGATCATCGATCATCGATCATTGATCAATGACCAGTGGCCGGTTCTACTGTTCGCCGAGCTGTTTACTAGACTGATACCTCGTCGCCGAAAACGATACTGGCTCCGATTGGTGCTTGATTGCCCGGCTGGGGGCTGGCACAAATTAAAGCTACTGTAACGGTGAAAACGGGGCGGGGTCAAGCAATATAACACTATATATTGTATGACCTTGCGCGCGAGTACGTTGGGTTGCACAGGCATTGCAGCAGTTGAGCATTTTAAGGGTGAGGAAGGGCGAGGTGGGAGAATCGCGAGAGCAGGACAATAATAGCCTACCCATAACAAATGTCGACAACGAAAACACTATTATGTGTCGGCTTGGAGTATCTCTTTCATTGGCAGTCGGGTGCGTGCAGTCACGGAATAACCCTGAACACAACGCCGCAGCCGGGAAGTTCGTTCACGGAGCACGTCCCGCGACCGCCTCCAGCAGTATTGCCATAGAGCGATTCGCCGACGAAGATCACGCCTCCGTCAGGATAGGCGCCGTCGGTACCCCCAGCGAAGGTATGCAACGTGGTTTCAGTCCAGGTCCCGGCCTTTGTCGAAGGGGGCGTCAGCTCGAAAATCGCGCCCGGACTCAAGCCACCCGAAGCGGCACCGAAGAGTTTGCCTTCCTTGAAGATCACCCCACTTAGCGGTTCGATACTATCGCTGCCGCCGGTGAAGGTGTACAGCACGCTCTGGGTCCATCCGCCGCCGAAGGAAGGGCTTAATTCGAAGACAGTGCCATATCCAGTTGATCCACCAGTTTCAGTTGTGCCATACAGATTTTTGCCGTCATTGCCAAAAACCAGACTGCCCGCGGGCCCATTACCATTGCTGCTGTCTTCTGGACGCCAGAGTGCCGTTTCCTTCCATGGATCCCCTGAAATGGCGGGCGGCGTCAACTTGTACACTGTGCCGCATCCGTCGGAGCAGCTCTCATCACCCAAACCACCATTGAACGTGGTGCCATATAGGGCACCTTTCTTATCGAAGACTAACGCCCCTGAGGGATCCCAACCATCGTCGCTGCTGGCACCGAAGGCGTGCAGCACTGTTTCCGTCCATGCGCCGCCCGGGATAGCCGGAGGCGACAGTCGGAAAACAGTGCCACATTCGTCTGCTAGTGCGCAGCTATTCCCGCCGCCATTCACCGTGTTGCCGTACAGATTTCCGTCCGCGTCGAACATCAGGTTACTGTTGGGATTAGCCCCATCAGATCCGCCCTGGAAGCTATAAAGCACCGTTTCTGTCCACGCCTGGCCTTGGCTCGATGGAGGCGACAATTCGAACACCGTACCGTAACGGTACTGGCCGCCAGAATTCGTCGTGCCGTAAAGATTCCCTGCCGCGTCGAAGACCAAACCGGCGCCGGGGTTACCGCCGTCGTCCTCTCCGCTAAAGGAATACAGCACGATTTCAGTGTGATGACCCGACGTAGGAGAAGCCACCTCGAACACGACACCAGAGCATACCGCGCCACATTCGAAGGTCGTTCCGTATAGGTTGCCGGAAGCGTCAGCGACGAGGAGACCTAGGGGCAACTGGCCATATTTCCCGCCTCCGAAACGATAGAGCACCGTTTCGGTTTGCGCGGCAGATAGAGCGCTGGAGGCCATAATGAAACTGGCGGCGAACGCGGCCAATCGTCCACATAGATGGAATAGAGATTTTCTGCTTGGCATGTCGACTTCTCCACAGAATGGGAATGGCCGTCAAACCGGCCATGACAAAACGTTTGCAACTAGAGCAACCCAGGGGAGGCAACAAATTAACACGAAAGCTCAGGACTAGCAATGTAAAGTTTCCCGCAATGGTGTCGCAGAGTACTCCGACTCGCCTCAACTCCTCCGGTATGCACGCTCAAGCATCGTCGGTCGTAGACCCCTTGTAGGCATGGGCGATCCTCGATCCCTATTTCCCTCCCAACTTCTCAAAAACAAACAGATCGTCTCAATCCCGTGATGGAAATTGGGGATGTGGAATTTTTCGTTGGGGGCGTGGAGATTGTCGTCGGGGAGACCGAAGCCCATCCTGCTTCGGCTCGCATCAGGTTCGGTTGCCGATATACCAGGGCGCGCTTACCGTGAAAATGCGTTCATTGCCGCGGGCGAGAAGCACCCATTCCAGAAGCCGGCCACGCTGATTGTGCAGGAAGTATTCGTACCATTTATCTTCCACAAGCTCCGGGATCACCACGACAACGCTGCGATTCGGATTTTTCTTTGAAAGATCGAGAACGAACTGAACGATAGGAATGATGACGAAGCGGTAGGGGGAAGGCAGAAGGTGGAGCTGAGGCGGTTCCTTGCCTTCCACGCGAAAGGGTTTCTCAACGTACTGTTCCCAGTCGTCTTGCAATAATTCGGAGTGCTCGCTGGGATCCACGTGCAAGGCGATCACTTCCGGAGAAAGCCGCGCGGCAAATTCAATTCCCTGGCGGGTAATGTTGCTCCAGCGGTCGATGGCAATCACGACAATCGGATGCTGGCTCAGACCGGCCGCGTCGACCGGAATTTTGCAACTGGTGAGCAGCTTCACGGAGTGGTAGTGGCGGCGCACAAGGGAGAAGAGAACAATCGTCAGGGGGATGAAGAGCAGCGTGATCCACGCGCCTTCCACAAACTTTGCAACCAGCACGATGGCCGTGGTGGCGCCGGTGACGAGCGCGCCCAGTCCATTGACCAGTGCGCTCTTCAGCCAATGCGGACCGCGCTTCCTCCGCCAGTGCATGACCATGCCGGCTTGCGAAAGCGTGAACGCCATAAAAGCGCCGACGGCGTAGAGAGGAATGAGCCGGTCGGTGACCCCGCCGAAGAGGATGAGAACGCCGCCACAGAGAAGTGCGAGGACGACAATGCCGTAGGTATACACCAGCCGCCTGCCACGATAGCCGAAGACGTGCGGCAGGTAATTGTTCTGCGCGATGGCGCGGCAGAGGCGCGGAAAGTCGGCGAAGGCGGTGTTGGCCGACAAAGAGAGGACCACAAGGATTGCGCCGATGGTCAGATAGTAAAAGAACCCTTTGCCGAAAACCGCGGCACTGAGCATGGAAAGAACGCTCTGGTAGCCGGGCTTGCCGGGATCGGTTGCAGCAATTCCGTAAACCTTGACGAGATAAGAGATTCCGGCCAGCAGCACCGCGAGAAGAGAAATAATCACGGTGAGAGTGCGCTGGGCGTTCTTAACTGTGGGTTCCTTGAACGCCTTTACGCCATTGCTGACAGCCTCAACACCTGTCAAGGCCGTGCAACCGCTGGCAAAAACCTTAAGCAAAAGCCAATAGGTAACGGCCTCCGTCATGGGTGGAGGAAGCGGAGGTGGAACAACCGGTATGGGATGCCCTCCGCCAAAGAGCACGCGGAAGATACCAACAACGATGGTGGTGAGAAGTGTGCCGACGAAAAGGTAAGTGGGAACCGCGAAGGCAGTGCCCGCTTCGCGCACGCCGCGTAAATTCAGAATGGTGATGACGATCAGAATTCCCACGCAAAGCGAAACCGTATGCGGCAACAAGGATGGAACTGCGGAGACTAAAGCGCCAATTCCCGCGGAAATACCCACGGCGGCAGTAAGAATGTAATCGGCGAGGAGTGCGGAAGCAGCGAGCAGGCTGGCACGGGTTCCGAGGTTAAAGCGCGCCACGGTATATGAACCACCACCGGAGGGATAGGCGGCGATGGTCTGGCGATAAGAGAAGTACACAATCACCAGCAGTGTAATGATTGCGGCGCTGATGGGAACGATATAGCGAACACCGAGAAGGCCAAGGGGGATGAGAAGACTGAGGGCAGCTTCCGGGCCATAAGCGGCCGAACTCAGGCCATCCAGGCCAAAAATCGGAATGCCCTGCGTAGGGCCGATCTCCTCGGCGCGTTCGTCGCTGGTTCGAATCGGCTTGCCGACAACGAGATCAAGTATGTTCATGAGGGACGCGGCCTGGCACTCTTACTCAGGAAAGCAATGTTCACTGCCAGAGGACAAGGGCGGCTGTCCCCACATGGTTTTGCTTATCTTCTTGCCGTTCTTACTTTCCGCCCAGCTTCTCGAAGAAAAGGCAGATCGTTTCGATGCCGTGGTGGAAATTAGGGATGTGGAATTTCTCGTTGGGGGCGTGGAGGTTGTCGTCGGGGAGACCGAAGCCCATCATTACGCTGGGAATTTTCAGGGCCTGCTGGAAATCGTTGACGATGGGAATCGAGCCGCCGCTGCGAATGAAGACGGTCTCTTTTTTGAAAGTATCGCGCAGCGCTTCGGTCGCGGCTTTAATGTAGGGATTGTCGGTGCCGACTACGGATGCCGGGCCTTTGCTCCACACTTTGATTTTCGTTTCGATGCCCTTAGGCGTTTGCTTTTTTACGAAAGCGGTGTAGCGCTTGAGGATGTCGTTGGGATCCTGATTGGGCACGAGGCGCATGGAGACTTTGGCCGAGGCTTTGGCTGGGATTACGGTCTTGGCGCCGACGGCGGTGAACCCTCCGGGCATGCCGTGGACTTCAAGCGTAGGCCGCGCCCAAGTGCGATACAAAACCGAATAGCCGGGCTCGCCGGTGAGAACTTTTGATCCGACTTCGGTTTTGCGATAGTGCTCTTCGTTAAAGGGCAGGCGCTTCCAGGCTTTGAGTTCGTCTTTGCTGGGCGACTTCACGCCTTTGTAGAAGCCGGGGATCAGGATTTTTCCCTTTGCGTCTTTCAGTTTGCCGATGATCTCGATGAGAGCGAAGAAAGGGTTGGGCGCAGCTCCGCCATAGATGCCCGAGTGCAGATCGACCTTGGCGCCTGTGGCTTCGATTTCCGTGTAGACCAGGCCGCGCAGACCGACGCAGAGCGTGGGAAGGTTGGGAGCGAAAAGTTCGGTGTCGCAGACAAGAGCGAAATCAGCCTTCAACTTTGATTTCCGTTTGTGCACGTATTCGGTGATCGACTCGCCGCCAACTTCTTCTTCGCCTTCAAAAATCACCTTTACGTTGATGGGAAGTTTGCCGTTGCCGGACTTCAGCAAGGATTCGAGAGCTTTCACTTCCATCCAGAGCTGGCCCTTATCATCGACCGCGCCGCGCGCGTAGATGTTGTTGTTGCGCTCCGTGGGCTCGAAGGGCGGAGTGTGCCATTCATCGAGAGGGTCGGGCGGTTGCACATCGTAATGCGCATAACAGAGCGCGGTGGGCTTGCCCGGGGCGTGCAGCCAGTCAGCGTAGATGAGGGGATGGCCCTTGGTGGGGATGACTTCGACGTTTTCCATGCCGATGCGGCGGAGTTCGTTGGCCACAAAGTCGGCGGCTTTCTGGACATCGGATTTGTGTTCGTCGAGAGTGCTGACGCTGGGGATGCGGAGGAGGTCTTTCAGTTCGCCAAGAAATCGCTGCTGATTATTGCGGGCAAAATCGACTGCGGGGGACGCCATGGGATATTCCTTTCTAATGCGGGGAGGCAACAGTTTGGACTGCTGCGTTCGCGGAAACGGTTCAGTATAACTCAGGCGTATCCGAGGTGGGTGCGGCGTCTCCAATAGGACGAAGCGAGAAGGATTGCGGCTCCGGCCGCGAAATATTGTGGACGGGCTGATGCGAGAGTCGTTCCCATGAAGTCGAGGCCAGGAAGTTGATGTCCGGGGCCGACATACCACCAAACGGTGTATAGAGCTTCGAAGGGAACGCTGTTGCCGCTCCAGATGCCGAGCGCCAAGGCCAAGCTGGGGATAAACAAGGCTGCAGCGATCCAGGCCGCTAAGCTTTGCCAGTCTGCGATGAGCATGAGTCGAACGCCGACTCCCGCACCAGTTAGCGCCGTGAGCAAAACGCCCGCAGCCCAAAGTGCCGGCAGTTGGCGAGTGAGGGCGCGCTCAGAGGAGAACAGCAGGGTCGTGGTCGCGTGACGCGTTTCGCGACAGCCCATTTGCGACCATAACAAGATCGGCCAGATCCAGGCGGCGAGCAGGACTCCCTGGCGTGCGGCGGATAGAGGGGCTATCAGTTCGGCGATCAGCAATCCGCCCGCTACTAGGTACCACCACCAGGGTTGGCCCTTGAGCATCAAGCGAAGCTCGGAGGCTACCAGTTGCGGGAAGCGCAGCGTGCCTGAGGTTCGCAACATCGGGGTCAAGTGAGTCGAGGTGATTGCGAGCACTGGAGAAGACGTGGGGGTTGTCTCTTCTGAGGCCGGCGCGGGCGAAGTAGCAAGAGGTCGCGAGCGTCGCCGGAACCATTCTTTCGCGGGGTCGAAGCGGGTGAAAAAGACTGAGGCGAGAAGCGCGAGCGCAGCCGCTGCAGTTACCCAGAACAAACGGTTCAGCAGAAGTTGAGCAGTCCAATCGATGCCGTTCCAAACAAAAGTGCGAGCGGCGTGCGTGCCGCCGATGGTCAGGCTGAATTGAAAATCCGAGGGGTTGGTCGGATCAGCTACATGTAAAGCCGCGCGTGTGCTGCGATAGAGCAGTCGAAGTCCGGAGGGATCGTCCCAAGTGCCGGTGCCGCCCATGGCCAGCAATGCTATCCAGAGAAAAAAATAAAGAACGTTTCCGACGCCGCTGCGCAGGACAGGCAAAGTTTCGAACAGAAGGGCGAGGCTGGCGGTGAGCAGCATTGCCGGCAGCGCAACCAAGACAAACGGCGACCAGAGCTGCCACAGAGAAATGGGTCGAGCCTCCGGGCGCAAGAATTGCATGGCCAACGCAGCCAACATGAGGACCAGAACCATACATGCCAGCACGGCGAAATTGCTGAGCGTTTTCGCGAGCGTATAGATCGCCTTGGGCATGGGAGTCGCAGCGAGAATTTGGCCCACCCGAGTGTCGGAATCGCGCCGGATCGAATTCTTGACAATGTAGAAGCCAACCAGTGAGAGCCATGTGGAGCAGCAAATCGTCATCAACATGCCGATCCATGCCGAGTTGTAGACCCCACGGTATTCGTTGCCGACGAGGATCCACATTTTTTCGGTGGCAACCGCATACGCCAAATACAGGGCGCCCGCGAGGGTTAACAGGAAGCTATAGCGGCGAACACGCTCGATAAAATCGGCGCGAGCCATGTGATAAAGCACGCGAGCATGGTTCACGCCGCCGCTCCAGCGCGGTGCCGGGACAGGCAGAACATGTAGGCATCTTCGAGCGTCGGCGGGACGGGTTGAGCTCCCGATGGAGGAGTGTCCGCGAGAACCCGGGCGTGCGCGCCGTCGCTGCGGCGGGTCGTATTGCCGATCAGGTAGCGCTGGCGGGCAGCGTTCAGATCGGTGCTGGGCAAGACCCACTCCCACACCTTGCCCTCCACTTCGCGCAGAAGATCTTCAGGCGAAGCATGCATGACGAGTGAGCCCTGCGAAATCAGGGCGATGTCGGTAGCGGTCGCTTCGATGTCTGAAACAATGTGGGTTGACAGAATCACGATCCGTTCCCCCGAAAGTTCGGAGAGCAGGTTGCGGAAGCGTACGCGCTCTTCGGGATCAAGACCGGCAGTGGGCTCGTCCACGATGAGCAACTGAGGGTCATTGAGAAGAGCCTGTGCAATTCCGACGCGCTGTTTCATGCCTCCGGAAAAGCCGCCCAGCGGCCGCTTGCGGACATCGGTAAGATTCACCAGATTCAGAAGCTCATCGATGCGGCGGCGGGATGCTGCGGCATCCAACCCTTTAACCGCGGCCAGATATTCGAGAAACTCCACCGCATTGAGATTGGGATAAACGCCGAAATCCTGAGGGAGGTATCCGAGAACTGCTCGCAGGGCGTCAGGATTCGCTGCGACATCCACTCCGTTCCAGGTAATGCGACCCTGGGTGGCGCGAGTGATCGTGGCGAGGATGCTCATCAGAGTGGTCTTGCCGGCGCCGTTTGGTCCAAGCAGGCCCAGCACACCGGTGCCGATCTCAAGAGTAAAGTCACGCAGCGCCCAAGGGCCGCGGCCATACTGCTTGCTAACGCGATCGATCGCCAGTTTCAAAAAACCCTCCGCGAACTCTGAGCCGCGATTGTAAGCCCAGTGGAGGAACGAATCGCGACGCGCAAAAGTTCCACCTGCTTATGGCGAGAACCGCCGTGACGAAAATGGTGTGAGGTCATAGCTGCATTGGGTGCCCGTAATCACATCGGCCATGACTTGTGCAGTGATAGGGGCGAGAAGAATGCCGTCGCGAAAATGGCCGGTGGCAACGTAGTAGCCGGGAGTGTCGGTTGCGCCGAGAATGGGCAAGGCGTCGGGCGTCCCAGGGCGCAGGCCAGCCCAAGCCTCGAGAATCTTTGCGTCGAGTAATTTCGGAACCAAGGCGATGGCGGCTTGATGCAGACGCTGAATTGTGGATGCATCGGTGCGCTTGTCGAACTCGGCCTCTTCGACGGTCGCACCCACGAGCAGACGGCCATCGCTGCGCGGGATGAGATAGACCTCCGGCGAGCGGATGACATGTTTCAGCAGCGTACGCGACGGCATCACGAGGCAAAGAATCTGGCCTTTGACTGGGCGGGTGGGGAAGGCGTGAGGACCGATCTGGCCGGACCATGCCCCGGCGCAATTTACGACTTTGGATGCGAGAAAGGATGTCTTGCTTGTGGTCACTCCTGTGACATGCCCGTCTGACAAGTTCACTGCAATCACGGAATCGCCTGAGGAAAAATCCACGCCACGATTCTTTGCGGTCTTGAGGGCCGCTGCCGTGAGTGCCCTAGGGTCGACACTGCGTTCCTCCACAAAGAATGCTGGATCATTTAACTCGGAGAGCGCCGGTTCGAGCTCGGCTAATTGTGCGGGAGTCAAGGCTGAAAACGCCGAAGGGGTCGCGTGTTCAGTGGAAGGAAACAAAATTGTACCCTGATCGCGCAGATCGACTTTCGTGTCCGATTCAACTTCTAACTCGTGGGCAAACTCGGGATACATGCGTGCGCTGGCGGTCGCGAGTGGCTGCAGGGCCGGAGGAGTCTCCAACCCGCAATCGACGAGCATTCCACCCGCGGCGTGGGAGGCTTCTCGTCCCGGCTCGCCGCGTTCGATGACCAGAACGCTCGCACCTTTCTTGCAGAGTTCGATCGAGAGCGAAAGGCCAATAATGCCGCCGCCGATTACGATCACGTCCCAATTCTTCATTTTGCCATTGTAAAAGAGCGATTCGTCTTTGCCCTGGTTGGGGCGAGGTTTTCGAGAGCGATGCGCGGCGACCAGAGCGCTTCCCTTGTTACTTTCGTGACCGCGGACGCATACCTCTTGTTATACGATCTGCGCCTTCAGCCACCTATAATTCGGGCAGTTTGCAGGATTTTGGCCAGAGCTATGACAAGGTTGAGCCAAGAAAAAGCGGGGGTTGCGGCGCCATCGGTCTGGATCTATGGTCCCGCTCTCGATCTCGTGGTGGGCTGCGGTGCGTGGTCGGCGCCGCTCTTGCTGATTTCGTATTTCGCAATTGCATCGAGCACGCGCACCTGGTCCGTCGTGTTTTATGCGCTGGCGCTTCTTTTCAACTATCCGCATTACATGGCTACGATTTACCGGGCCTACCATCGAGTAGAAGATTTCCAGAAGTATCGAATTTTCACGGTATATACGACTGGCCTGCTTCTGCTGACCGGATTGCTTTCACATTTCTGGCTGGGTGTTCTTCCGTTCATCTTCACGCTCTATCTCACCTGGAGTCCGTGGCATTACAGCGGTCAGAACTACGGGCTGTTCATGATGTTCGCGCGGCGCGCCGGTGCAAGTCTCGCGCAGGCCGAACGGCGCTCTCTCTATGGCGCGTTCATCGTTTCCTATCTGATCCTCTTTCTTGGATTCCACACCGGGCCTTCGTCCGATGCGCTGTTTGTTTCGTTGGGAATTCCGGCGGCTGTAGGCCGTTGGGGACAGATAGGATTGGGAGTTGTTTTTCTTGCGCTCTCCGGCTTCGGCTTGAGAGGGCTTCTGCGAGCCGCTGAATGGCGAAAGTTGATTCCGTGCCTCACGCTATTCTCGTCGCAGTTTTTATGGTTCCTGCTGCCCACGGCGATGGCGGTCATCAAAGGATGGGAAATTCCTCAAAGCCGCTACAGTTCCGGCGTGTTGGCCGTGATGCACTCGGCGCAATATCTCTGGATCACGAGTTATTACGCGCGACGTGAAGCCGGCGAAGAGCGGGGTCGAAGCTGGCATCCGTGGGCTTATTTTGCGGTGCTGATTGCGGGAGGAATTGCTTTGTTTATTCCCGGACCGTGGCTGGCGAGCCGCGTCTTCCATCACGATTTCACTGCGAGCTTTCTAATCTTCACTGCGCTGGTGAACCTGCATCACTTCATTCTCGACGGCGCAATCTGGAAGCTGCGCGATGGCCGCATTGCGGCGCTGTTGCTGAATTCGAAGGTGCGCCTGGCGAATGCGGCGTCTGGCGCAGGAGGGCGGCTAGCCGAGACATGGGGATGGTTCTCTGGAAGCGCGCCGGGCGCTCGGACGGTGCGAGTGGGTGCCGCGCTCCTACTTTTGGCTTGGGGGACGATTGATCAGGCTCGCTACTACCTGGCGTTACGGTCGGAGAATGCGCGCGATCTCCATATAGCAGCAGTGCTCGACTCGTTTGACAGTTCATTGCAGACTCGACTAGGCCATCGCGAGATGGAGGATGGCCATCCCGGGGAAGCGGAAGCGGCGTGGAGAAAGGCGATGCAATCGAATCCGGCCGATCCCGCACCACGGCAGGAGTTGTTGCGTTTTCTGGTTCAGCAGAAGCGATTCGATGAGGCTTACGACCTGACCGAATCGTCTTTGCGCTATTCGCCTCGGGATGCAAATCTTCTCGTGGACCGCGGCCTGTTGGCGCTATCCGAAGGTCACACCGATCAGGCTGTTGAAAGCTGGAAGCGAGCAATTGTGATCGATCCCACGCAACTGCTCGCGCATCTTTATCTGGCAAACGAACTCGACCATGAAGGCAACGTGCAAACGGCGGCTACGCAATACAAAATGGTCCTGAACATCATCGCGCAACAGCCGTTGGCAAAGCGTCCGGAAGTGGAGAAGACGATTGCGATTGTGCTGCGCATGGCGGACTGCCAGCAGCGCGCATCCGAGTCCGAGGAGGCGGTGCAGTCTTATCAGTTGGCCGCGAAACTTGCCGCCGAGACGAAGCAGAGCAAATTGGAGAGCATCGCAAACGTGAATGAAGCGGTGCTGAAGGCCGAGGCGGGTCGAGTCGGCGATGCTCTGAGACTATATCAACACGCGTTGCAGTTGGACGATGCGATTGGAGATCGGACGTCGAGCGCCGAGGACTGGTTTGCCTACGGGCGTTTTCTCGATCACGCGCAGTTCCCAGTCAGGCTGGTTTATGCGTGCCTGGTGAAGGCCGAAAGTCTCGAGGATTCTATTCCGGATGCGTCGCAGCGAAAGTTGTTGGTCGATGCCGCCGGGCAAGCCGAAAAACGCGTAGGAACCGAGGCGGGCGCGATCCGTCGCAATCTCGATCCAGCTTTGCAGGAAGCGCTGGCACTGCGCCGCTAATCTGCATGAGCAGGTTTTAACCTCGTCCGCATCCCGCGAGCTAATTGACACTTCATGCCCTGTGCTACAACAATTGTAAGGAACCCAACAATCAAATCGCGGTCAAACTCTGGGAGGGTCTATGCCGGATGAAGGCGAACACGTACAAGTTGAGCATGAGTCAAACACGGGCAAGTGGATTTTAGTTTTTGTGGCGATTGCCTTTGTCGCGGCGGCTGTTTATGGCTATGTGAACACGCAGCAGAAGGTTGAGAAGCTGTCGGCCGATCTGGGCACCAGTCAGGCCCAGGTTGCGGAGTTGCAGAAGCGCATGCAGTCCGCGGAAGCGCAGGCGGAGACTCTGGGTCAGAAACTCGGCATGACCAAGAAGGAACTGTCACAGCGCGCCGCCGAACTGCAAGCGCAACAGAGGGCCGCCGAATCGCGCCTGGAGAGTGAAGAGAAGGCCGCGAAAGAACAAATCGGCCAGGTGAGTGGGGAAGTGGCTGGGGTGAAGACTGACGTTGGCGGAGTGAAGACTGACGTGGCTTCAACTAAGGCCGATCTGGAAGCGACGAAGGCGAAGCTGCAGAGTGCCGTAGGCGACCTTGGCGTGCAGAGCGGATTGATTGCTAACACGCGCGGCGACCTGGAAGTTCTTAAGCACAAGGGTGATCGAAACTATTACGAATTCACGTTATTGCGTGGAGCAAAGCCGCAACCGGTCGCGACTGTGAGCCTGCAGCTTAAGAAAGCCGATAGCAAACACGGGAAATTTACGGTGAATGTGACCGCCGACGATAAGACCATCGAGAAGAGAGACCGGACCGTCGCGGAACCCATCCAGTTCTATGCGGGGCGCGATCACCTGCTGTTTGAGTTGGTGGTTTGGACGGTGGACAAGAACAAAGCCACAGGATATTTAAGTACGCCGAAGGGCGCGCCGACTCCGGTGACGGCCAATTAAACGGAGTGCTTTTCCCGTCAGGCGCGCACGTTGCACTGCAGATCGCGCTACGCACGGGTGTGATCTACCTGGTGGTGCTGGCCGGCGTGCGCCTCAGCGGCAAGCGCGAGGTCGGGCAGATGACCCCGTTTGACCTCACGCTGCTGCTTCTGCTTTCGAATTCCGTGCAGAACGCGATGACCGGGCCGGATACGTCGCTGATTGGTGGAGTGATTGCTGCCACGATGTTATTAGTGCTGAACTACCTGATAGGGACTCTGTCGGGGGTCAATCGCAAATTCCGGCGCTTGGTTGAAGGGGAGCCGAGCCTGCTCATTCACGACGGAAAACCGATCGAGACCCACATGGCGAGAGAGCGCGTCAGCATGGACGAACTCGAACGTGCGGTGCGCGAACATGGCATCGCGAAGTGCAGCGATGTGGCTCTGGCCGTCCTCGAAGTCGACGGCTCGATCAGTTGCCTGAAATATGATGAGATCAAGCCGGACGCGAATACTCACCTGGTGAGGCGAAGGTTCATTCAGAAAAAGTAGTAACCCGCGGCAGCCAATCGTCCCCCGGGCTCTTCCTAGGTTTCACCGCATTCAATCTACCGGCACAAATTTCACACAGACCGGCTGAGAGATATCCAACACCTTGCCGGTGGGCGTCAGACGGCTACTCTGCAGGTCGATGCGGAACACTACAATGTTGTCGGACTTTTCATTTTCAGCAAAAATCAATTCGCCGGTTGGGTCGATCGCGAAATTTCTCGGACTTGCTCCCTTGGTTGGAACGTACTCGATCAGCGTCAGGGTTCCTTGTTTTTGATCGATGCCGAATACGGCGATGCTGTCGTGGCCGCGGTTCGAGACATAGAGAAACTTACCGGAAGGATGCACTTCAATTTCCGCTGCATCATTGTGGCCGGCGAATCCTTTGGGCAAGGATGAGATTGTCTGGAGGGGATGAAAAACACCTCCGGTGCCATCGTAGCTGAACGCCGAAACCGTCGATCCCATTTCGTCGAGAACATAGCCAAATTTTCCATTGGGATGGAAGGCGAAGTGGCGCGGACCGGCTCCCGGCGCGGCTTTGGCAAATGGAGGGTCGTTGAGAGTGAGCGAGCCCTTCGCGCTGTCAAATTTGTAGACAAGAGTTTCGTCGAGGCCGAGATCGTCGACGATGGCGAAGCGGTTGTCGGGCGATAAGTCGATGGAATGCGCGTGGGGCCCTTCCTGGCGCTTCGGATTGGTGCCATGGCCGGTGTGCTGGATGAAAGCTGAAGCCTCGCCAAGCCGGCCATCCGCCAGCACAGGAAATGCGGAGATGCTTCCGCCCGTGTAGTTTGCCACCAACACATACTTGCCAGTCTTATCGACCGTGATGTAGCAGGGATCGGCGCCGCCTGACGCGACTTGATTCAGCTGCGTCAATTTGCCGGTCACGTGATCGATGGAGAAGGCGGTGACGGCTCCGCTCTTCTGGCCTTTGTAGTTGCCGGTCTCGTTGACCGCATAAAGAAAGCGATGGTTGGGATGAATAGCTAGGAATGATGGATTTGTGGTTTCCGCGACCAAGCCGACGGACGTCAACGTCGAACCGTGGGGGTCGTAACGATAAGCGTAGATGCCTTTACTGGTGCTGCTTTCGGCGGTGTAAGTGCCGACATAAACGAAATACTTGTTGTCGTGATTGTGGGGCGTCGCTACGGCGCAAACGGTAATGAGCAGGAATGCGAGCAGGAGCGCGGTCGTTGGGAAAATATGTCTAGTTCGATTCATCGCTATATAAAATCGCACGTGAGAGTTAAATGACACAAGTGTTAGGTAGCGGATCGTGGGGGAGCCTACGGAAGACAAGTAGCGGTAGAGTCCTTACGTTCGCGATACTGCGCTACGGCCTCTCGAAAACGAAGCCTAGCCGTCTGAAAGTCGCTTTCCCAGCACTCGTTAGCTTTCGTCCTTTCGTTAATTTTCTCTTTGGCCTTACCGATAAGACCTAGGCGAATGTCCTCTGTGAGAACAAGCGCCGTGCCTCCTCCTTCGGATGGGTCATAGTTGCGCTTTATGTGATTGCACTCGGCACACGCGGGAACCAAGTTATCAACCTTCCATCCCAGCTCAGGATAGCTGCATCTGGGCAACAGATGATCGATTGTGGCTGTTTTTGCAGCGTCCCACATATCTAGCAGAAGTTTCCCGCAGTATGCGCAGCAGCCGCCGTCTCGAATAAACGCCTGTAGCGCGTTAGGGTTCCATCCTTCCCTGAAATAGGGGGACTTCTTCCTTAAAGCCGTCGTAATTTCTTGCAGCTCCTTTTCGCACGACATAGCAGGATCCTTTCAAATCACCGTGAGTGATCATTGCATAGGGAACCGGACGGCAACCACTACCAAATGTTGGCAATTACTTGGTGAGAACCACCGGCAACGGTTGGTCATAGGGTTGAACAACGACACTCACCGACTTGCGCTGGTTGAATGATTCAAGGCTTACCGGAAAGCTAACGATTACGGTGCGTTTGATTTCCTCGCCGGGTTGCAGCTTGTCCTCGGGAGAGAGGGCTGGCTGAGTGTTTGCCGCCAGCGAGGGAAAAGCCTCATAGTAGCGCGCGAAATCGACGGCGGAGACGACATCGGCGGTCAGTTCTCCGCCAGGAGTTAAGAGCTTTCCCTCAATGTTGTGCACCCACAGCGATTTTTGGTCGGGATTGCGCAGGGAGAAAGTAAGGGCTGTCAGAACTGCGGTTTGGCCGGGGATCTCCACCGCCGCCACATTGTCGAGCGATCCGGTGGCCTGCGGCTTGGCGCGTTGGAGAAACGATGCGATCCCGGCGATGACAAGAACTCCAGCCATTGCCGCCAATAGGATTCTTGTCGGCGGCAGCTTCCGTTGGGCAGTGCCGAATTCGCGACCAATGTTTATGGTTGGGCCGCGTTGGGCGGTGGGTAGCGTGGAAGCGGCAGGCGAGGTTGGAGCTGTTTGAGGAGCGGGATCAGGGTTGGGGTTGGGGTCAGGCATCGGAGTCTCTTCGTCGCCTTTCGATTCTACTCTCCAATCCAGCGACAGAAACCGCGCCTTCAAAGCAAATTCCGCGCGGTCTCTTATGCACTCCGCTCATGCTTCATCGCCTTAGCAAACTTCTCCGCAGGCAGAGTATTGAGGACGTCATCTTTGGTCAGCCACGCGCGGCGAGCTTGAAGAATGCCATACCGGATTTTATCGAGATGCGAGGTGTGGTGGGAGTCGGTGTTGATGACGATCTTCACGCCGCGCTGCTTGGCCTGGCGCAGGTGGACGTCGTTGAGATCGAGTCGGTCGGGATAGGAATTCAGCTCCATCGCGACTTTGTGCTTTGCCGCGGCGACGAGGACTGCGTCCATGTCGAACTGATAGGCGTCGCGGCGAAGCTGGAGACGGCCGGTGGGATGGCCAATGATTGAAGCGTTGGGATTGGCGACGGCTTTGAGCAGGCGCTCTGTCATCTTTGCCGGTTCCTGATTAAAAACGGAGTGGACGCTGGCGATCACGACATCCATCTGGGCAAGCACGTCGTCGGAAAGATCGAGGTCGCCATCGGCGAGAATATCCACTTCGATTCCCGCGAAAATGGTGATGCCTTCGATGTTTTTGTTTGCCTCGCGGATTTTCTGGATGTGAGCCAGCGCGCGTGTGTCGTCGAGTCCGTTGGCGAAGGCAAGATTTTTCGAGTGGTCGGTGATCGCCATGTATTTGTAGCCGCGAGCCTTGGCGGCCTCGGCCATCTCTTCGATGGTATTGCGGCCGTCGGTTTCAACCGTGTGCATGTGCACGTCGCCCTGAAGGTCTTCGAGAGTGATAAGGGTGGGCAGCGCGTGCTTTTCTGCCGCGTCGATCTCACCCAGATTTTCGCGCAGCTCCGGAGGGATGTAGTCGAGCTTGAGCTTGGCGTAAATTTCTTCCTCGGTCCCGCCGGCGACCGGCTTTTCGGTCTTGAGATCGGCGAGGCTGTATTCGTTGAGGGTATAACCCAGCTTGAGAGCGCGCTGGCGCAAGGCGACGTTGTGGGCTTTCGATCCGGTGAAATACTGCATGGCGGCGCCGAACGACTCTGGAGGGAGTAACCGGACGTCGACCTGCAAGTCGCTGCGAAGGCGGAAGCTGATCTTGTTATCGCCCTGCGCGATGATGCTCATCAGCGGTGGGTATTGCGCGATGTAATGGACGGCTTTCTCGCGCTCGGCTTCGCTACAGCAGGCGGCACCGGTCACGAGAATATCGAGATCGCCGACGGTTTCGCGGCCGCGGCGCAGAGAGCCGGCGGGAGTGATGCGGTCGATGCCGGGAAACTTTGAAAGATAGTCGGTGAGCTTTTTGGCTTCGGTCTCGGCGGCATCGATGAGGAATCGACCCGAGATACGGCGGTAATCTTCAATCGCCTTCAGTAACTTTTGTTCATGCTTCTCGCCCATGCGCGGTAGTTCGCGAATTTTCCCTTCGCGGGCGAGCTTTTCCACTCCATCGACATCGCAAACTTTGTGAGCGCTCCAGATCAGGGAGATCGTCTTCGGTCCCAGGCCCTGGATTTTTAATAGCTGAAGCATCGAAGGGTGATATTTCTCGAGCAGATCGGCTTGAACCTTGAGGCGGCCTTCGTTGAAAAGCTCTTGCAGGTTGACGAGCATGCCTTTGCCGATGCCGGGAATGGCGAGCACTTTCTTGGGTTCGCCGATAATGTCCCTGATCTGGTCGGTCAGATTCTCGATAGCCTGGGCAGCGTTGCGGTAGGAGCGAATGCGGAAGGAGTCCTGGCCATCAATTTCGAGCAGGTCGGCAGTTTCGTATAGAACTGTGGCGATGGATTTGTTGTCCATTTGTGCAGTTAAGATTAAACAAATCAGAGGGAGAGAGCCAGAGCCATGGCTTGGATCTGCGGGAGCAGAAATGCGGAGACGAGGAGGATTCCGAGCAGTGCATTAATGACAATATCGCGGCCTCGCATAGTAGCGAGGACTCCACCCGTGACTAAGTATAGCCGTGCCAAGCTCAACAGCAACGCTTTATCACGTGCTCTTGCTAACGTTCGCGGCCTGCGGTCCCTTGGCGCCCTCGGTGATTTCGAACTCGACCGCGTCGCCTTCCTGCAGGCTCTTGTAGCCCTCGGAACTGATCGCGCTGTAGTGTACGAAAACATCGGGGCCGTCGGCGCGGCCGATGAACCCGTAGCCCTTTGCGTTGTTAAACCACTTTACTGTGCCTTTCAGTCTTTCCACGTACCCCCTCTTTCCGCACGCCCTTCGTGTGGGGGTGGGCCCAGGGACGTGCCCGCATAGGATGCATTTTGGAGCGATTAGGATGAGGTGTCAAGGCGAAACAACGGAGAAAAAAGTCTTATTTTCTTCGGCGGAGGATGTGATCGAGGGATGCTCGACTGGACATCCGATTGGGCTCCGCTCAGGGCAAGGCGAGGGGCTGTCTCCGTTTGGGTTACCTTAAATTTTACTTAAGTTCTCCTCGTGATCGAGCCACAAAACTGACGAGATGGTTTTTGCATCGCGAATCCTGCCGGTCATCACCATGCGAACCGCGGTCGGCAGCGGCACCATGCGTTTGTGGATGATTTCGTCAGGCTCGGGCTTTGCTTGGCCGGCGCGTAATCCCGTAGCCAGGAACACCGACATCGTTTCGGCAACGAATCCGGGGCTGGCGTAGAAGTGCAGAATGCGCCGCCAGTGTGCGGCGGTGTACCCAGTTTCTTCGAGGAGTTCTCGGCGGGCTGCTGGTAGTGGCTTTTCGCCGGAATCGATGCGGCCGGCAGGAAGTTCCCATAAATAATCCTGGGCAGCGTGGCGATATTGGCGCTCAAGCAATACATGAGGGGTGGGACCGGAATCGTCGACAGCCAAAATGACTACCGATCCGGAGTGATGGATGATATCGCGACGGACGCTGACGCCTCCGGGTTCCTGGACGTAGTCGGTGGTGACCCAGAAAGCCGGGCCACGGTAAACGGTGCGGGAAGAAATCAATCGAGCTTTGGGACGGGAATACTTCGTGGATTTGGGAGCCTGAGATTTTGTTTTCAACTTCGCTCGCGGAGATTTCGGCATAAGACCAATATAAAACACGCCCTCCGGCTTTCGGCTCCGGATTTCGAAATACATAATGCCGACGACGTGACGAAGGGATTCGCGTTCGGTTCTGCTATTCTGCCGGGCATGCTTGGAAAGAAGTCAGCTAAACCGCAAATTACGTTGATAGGTGCGGGAAATCTGGCGGGTGCATTGGCGTCTTCTTTGCATGCGGCAGGATTCGTAATCGAGCAGATCGTCTCCCGAACGGCCGGAGCGTCTTTGCGACGGGCGAAGCGGCTGGCGGCTGAGGTCAATGCGTCTGCGACATTTTTGGGGCGCGACCGGAGCAAGATCAGCATCCATGCAGATGTTGTTTGGGTCTGCGTGCCTGATGGAGCAATTGCCAGCGCGGCGCAATCTCTTGCGACGGCAACCGATTGGAAGGGAAAAGTGGCGCTGCATTCGAGCGGCGCCCTCACCAGCGACGAACTCAGCGTGTTGCGACACAAGGGCGCGGCGGTGGCATCGGCGCATCCGATGATGACCTTTGTGCGCGGTTCGAAACCTGCGCTCGCGGGTGTTCCGTTTGCCATTGAAGGCGATCGGAAAGCTGTGCAGGCGGCGCGGGCTATCGTGAAAAATCTTAGAGGTGAATCGTACTCCATTCGCGCCGAAGATAAGGCGGCATACCACGCGTGGGGCACTTTCGCGTCGCCTCTATTCATGGCGCTGCTCGCGACCAGCGAGCGGGTAGCACTCTGCGTTGGAGTGAAGCGGAGTGCGGCAATGCAGAGAATGCTGCCGATATTGAAGCAAACCCTCGCCAACTACGAGGCGCTCGGTGCCACGGGGGCATTTAGCGGGCCAATTGTCCGCGCAGATGCGGGTACAGTAAAGCAGCATCTCACGGCCCTGCGTGACATACCGTTGGCGCAGCAAGTCTATGTTGCGCTGGCACGAGGGGCGCTGGTGTATCTGCCGTCGAAAAACCGGAGGATGGTGGAGAGAGCTTTGAAGTCAGCGCAAAGGAGGAGCGGTAGCAGAAGTTAGCGTTTGACGCGTCCTCAAAGCGAGCACGAGCAAACCCAGCACAACAAAAGGAAACGCCGCCGCAGTGCGCAAAGGCAAGAGGAAAACCGTTTTCGAAGAAAACACTTCCGGCCTGAGCAACGGGCGTAACGCGATCAGGGCCAGCGACGACAGCCACGGCCACAGCAACACTGCTGTTCCGACGGCCAATAGCGTGCGGAAGATCGGACTCGAATAGTGCGACTGCCAACGGGATGCGAGCAGGAAAATTCCTGGCAAAAGAATCACGTGATCAAAAACTGACTGTCCGGGCAGCAAGGCTATTGTCGTGACTGAGAGCAAGAGGCTCAGCGCCATCCAGAATTCATACGAACCGGCAGCGGCGCCTCGCCAACGCCATCCCAAGACGACGGCCGCAATTAGCGCAACGATAATCAGCGCAGTGCCGCCATGCGGTCCGAGGCTCGCGCCCAATAACTCGCTGGCCAACGGAGGCGTGGAGTAGCTGTGGTAGCCTCGAATTACACCCAGCCACGAAGGGATCCAGTGCGGCCAGACGGCGAGGGACGCGCCGATAAGCAAGAACATGGTCGCGAAGAACGACAGCGAAAAGCGACTCCGCTGGCACCAGTCCGACAAGCTCCAGAAGAAAAGATACATGATCGCGAGCAGCGTCATCTGCGGCTTGATCGTGGTTATCGCCATTAGAAACCCTGCTAGCACCAAACGATCGCGCATGAGCGCAAGCAGGGACGCGGCGAGAAGAAATCCTACGAGCAGACCCAATTGACCCGCATAAAGGCCTTCGAGTTCGGGATAGCTGCATATCGTGAGGAGAACAATAATGGCAAGCCATGTCCAACTTACTCGCCACGATAAGGCTTGCGTCCAACAAAAGACTGCCGCAGCAATCAAGGTTGCGAGCAACGCCGTCCATACGATTCGGAATGTCGCGAATGGCAATTCGCTCGCTGGCCAAAACATAAGGTCGCAGTAGGCGGGATAAGCGAAGGTTCGGTAGTCGGTGGGAGGGTCGGTCGGAATGCGCGCGTCGAGCGGGCGTCCAAACAGGCCGATTTGGATTTCACGAGTTATGGCCGGGCTGTAAGGATCGCGGCGCTCTTGCCTCCACTCGCGCGAGGTTAGCCAGATCGGGTAGATGTCAGCTCCAAAAGCATATGGGCCGGCTAAACGCTTGGCGGCAAGTACTGCCTTCACCCGCGGCATGAACAAGCCGAACTGGTAGTAAACCATGGATGCTGCGCCCACGAGCCCGACGCACAGGGCAAGAGCGGCCGTTCGAGATTGGCGATTTCGAAAGATGCGTGGAAGCATTCGCCACAGAGAGAGTCAGCGAATTAAAGCATGGGCTGTTGAATTCGCGCAATGCCGCGCTAGACGATTAAAGCCCTGATTTCGATTGCCTTGCCTGACGATCTAGCGCGAAGTAAAGAGGTGCCCGAGTTTTTCTTTCTTGGTTTTCAGATACTCTTCTGCGTGTGGGCTCAGCGGGACCTCACACGGCACGCGTTCAACCACTTCGACACCGGCACGCTCCAATGCCTCGACCTTTTCAGGATTATTCGAAAGCAGGCGCACCTTGCTTACGCCGAGAGATTTCAGAATTTCCGCGGGAAGAGCGAACTCCCGGTAATCGGCCTTAAAGCCGAGGCGTTCGTTGGCTTCAACCGTGTCCAGGCCTGCGTCCTGCAGTTCGTAGGCTTGCAATTTTGCCATCAGGCCAATGCCGCGGCCTTCCTGCTGTTCGTAGATCAGGATTCCCGCGCCCGCCTCGCGAATCATGGAAAGAGCCATTTCAAGCTGCTGGCCGCAGTCGCATCGCAGGGAGTGAAAAACGTCGCCGGTCAGGCATTGCGAGTGGATGCGCACCAGCGGGGGAGCGGACCGGATGTCACCCATTACCAGGGCGACTGCTTCTTCGATGCGCGGACCGCTGTCATCGCCATTGTGATTTGTTTCAGCTTCACTGCGAAACCCGTAGATACGGAAATTTCCCCAGCGGGTAGGGAAGTCTGCCGATGCCAACTGCTGAACTTTCTTTTCGCTCACAACTCAATTATATCGGGCCAGATCGGCGAGAGCGTGTCCAGACTCCTGGAAAAGCTGCTGGTCCTCGGCGCTAACCTCTTGCCTTGAAGTGAAAGATGGCATCCTGCTTGGAGGGAATCGCCGAGCCATTGTGGGTCGCGGGATGAAAGTGCCAACTATCGAGCGCTGCGAGAAATTTTTCATCGAGCTTCGGGCCCATGCTGTGTATTACCGTTTTGCGGACAATTTCTCCACGCTCGTCAATCGTAATCTCAACCACTACATTGCCTTCGGAGTCCGGCAGTTCCCACGGGTAAACCACTGGATCGGCCGTAGTGATGGGAAGAGCCGGACGAATCTCATCACCATAAACCGGGCCGCCGGGCAGCGTTCCATAGGATAATCCAGCCAGCGCGCCGTGGCCTTGTTTAGAGAGCATGGCCGTTTTCGAATCATCCTCAGCCGAATTTTGAGAAAGCGCAGCGCTCGGTAATGCCAGCTTAGCCAGCGCGGAATCTTTTTTCCACGTCAGCTTTTCATGACCAAGATGCTGATGACGATATCTCTGGGTGGCGCGGTCGGGTGAACTTGTCTCGCTGTCATCCGGTGATTGCGTGGGAAAATATAGCCGCGCAAGAACTCTGCCGTTGTGTCCGAGCGCGATGGAGGTGGGCGTCAACAACTGGGGTTCGGGCGAGTGCAGCAGCCATCCGAATAGCACGGCGTGCAGCGCCAGCGAGCCAGTTACAACCCAGTTCTGTCGCGGTGTTGCCGGATGTAGTTGCGCAAACATCGAGAGAAACTCCTACAGCCCAAAATCTTAGGTTAGACGTGCAATGGGGGGATCCGTCAAGGTTTTTTCGCCAGTTGCGTAGTGTCTAGTGAGCGGCCCATTTTGTTTCCGAACACGATACTGTGACGACCGAGATCTCTCGCTCGGATCCGGGTTCTCGTTGGAAAATGTATGTACGGCCCCGATCGAAATGTATCGACCTGTACTGCGAAAGCGTGGTGTGGAGGAAAGAACGCTGGTAAAATAAATTAGCAAACCAGCAAACCATCCGGTCCGTGGGGCTATAGCTCAGCTGGGAGAGCGCGTCGTTCGCAACGACGAGGCCGTCGGTTCGAGCCCGACTAGCTCCACCAAATAAATCAGCGCGACCGATTTCAAGTACCCAGATTGACGTGTGAGCAGATCCACTCAAGCCTGGTTTTGGCTTGAGTGGATCTGCCGTCCGATCCTGAGAGACGCCGAGTCTAACTGCGTATCAACTGCTCCGTTTCGCGCTGCTGGCGCGCCTCCATGACGGCGAAGAAACGTACGTTCACCTGGGCGCGATCCGATTCCAGACGCGCCACGGTCTCGGCAAAGGGTTCCTGCAGCAGATCCGATTTTTTCTTGAGCCGTTGTAGTCCTTGGACGGCATTGTCGATTCCCTGATTCACCATCAATAACGCTTCAAATAAATGTGCTTTTTGCATTTTTGATCTCCTTCTGAGTTTTTGAGTGATAGCCATCAAGGAGGCTGAAGTTCCAGAAATGGAACTCGCATGGATAAAACTAGGGTGTGCGGATTGAAGAAGGAAAGCGAAACCGCTACCTTTTGTAGGAGCCATGTTGCCTCTCTTTCAGGCGACTTTGGTTAGGGGCGCATCGGTGTTGATGCACCGGTGCGTCCCGCTTGCGGTTGGTTCCTGCACGATTGCTTCCTGATGAGCCGGTTGTTGGATTAGATCAGGCAGAGAAAAATTACGAAGGGCTGTGCGCGGATTGAAGCAGATATCCTCTTTAGTTACTTACGCAACATATATTGTGCAAAGCAATTCACTGTCTGTTAACATTGGTCGGCAAAAGGGGCAGATGTTCCACAGATTGTGGGGTTTGCCCGCTTCGGCAATGGCACTCAAACTGCATCGATTTTTCGGGTTGGAGTGTCTTCCAATATCCCAGGAATACCGCAGGTAGGAGTGGTGCGTGATCGATCCCGGTAGGGGAAGTATCCGGCCGGTGGTACGGCGCCGGAGAACGCGCCGCCACCGCCGCAATCGAATAATTCGCCGCTCTCTTGTGGTTGCGGCAGTGTTGCTTACGGTCGGCGTCTCCACGCTGGCACTGCATTATTTGAGTCCGTCGTTATTTTTTTCCAAGCACGCCGCGCCGCCCTCGTTCGAGCAAGTTGAACTCAGCCGCGATCGAGTGGTGAAGTTGAATGAAATCCTCTCGCAATCGGAGCCTTCGCGCCCGGTGTATCCCTATTCGGTTGTGCCCGGCGGGGTTGAAGACGCCAAGGAATTGAAATGGGTGGCGGAGCACGATCCCGTTGTGGCCGCGCACTATGCAGGGTTTGATTACGATCACGCGCGCGTGGTGCGGCTCACGCTTGCGAAAACTGTGTACGTCTCCTACCGCATTGGCAATCACATCTATTGGACTCGTCGACGGGTAAAGCTGCACAAAGGCGAAAAGTTGATCACCGACGGCCGAATGACGGCACGCGGCCGTTGCGCCAACCGCGTCGAGGAAGCTCCGCAAGTGGCGTCGTTGCCGTCGGAACCTCCGCTGATGAGCTTTGACGAACCGATGCCCGTGTTTCAAGGCACGGCGGCGCAAGGTCCTCCGGTGGCATTTCAGTCGGCGCTGCTGAACCGGCCCGGAACTCCCGGCCTTGGCCCCGCACCGCTGAGTTTATACAGTCCGTTTAGTGGCGGAAGCTGGGTGCCCATCGCGCCTCCGCCTTTGCCGACCAACGTTTGCGCCCCGGAGAAGAAAAAAGGCACAGTGACCAGCGGCGGCGGAACCGGCAAGAAGAAGGTAAGCCCTTGCGAAACTGGCGGCGGAGCTTTGCCCGAACCTGGAACCTGGATGATGGTTGCTTCCGGCCTCATCGGCATCTACGGATTAGCCCGCCGCAGATTAGCCGTGGTTTAGTTCGCGGCGGTTTAGTTTGCGGTTCCGTTCTGAGTCAAGACCCAAAGTCGTAATACTTCCGCGTAGTTCTTCCGCGGCTATCGCTGCTAGAATCTCCGTAGTTCCACGCCAATTCCTGCAAAGGCATTTATGCAGATCTCCCCTAGAACGGTTGCTGGCTACCTGCTATGGACGACAGTGTGCTTCTCTTTCCCGGTCGCGGGCAACGCGCAAGCCGCGTCTTCCGTGCGGCGGGTGCAGGTGCTGCACAATTCGGGGCAAGTTGAAATTGAGATTGAAGCCAGCGACCGGATGGTTCCGCAAACGCAGGTGTTAGCCAATCCTGATCGTCTTGTTGTCGACTTCCCGAACGCGGTTCCCGGCGCGCAACTGCGCAATCAGGCAATCAATCGCGCCCAGGTGAAGAGCCTGCGGGTGGGCCTGTTTTCGGCGAAGCCTCCGGTGACGCGCATTGTGCTCGATTTGAACGGCCCGCAGCGTTACCAGGTTTTTCCTGACGGACGAACTGTAATTGTGAAGATAGGAAGTCCTGGTTCAGAAGCTGCGGAATTGAATCCAGCTTCAGTTGGACCGAAAAATTCTGTTGGACATTCTCCTCGACTTGGTTTGCTCAACGCGACCTATCCGGCGCAGCAAGTACGCATTCCCGCGCCCGAGCCGCCTCCCGCGAAGCCACCCCTCGAGGTTTCGTTTCACGATGGGCTGTTGTCGATCAGCTCGAATAAGGCGAATCTTTCCGAAATTCTTGCGGCCGTGCACCAGCGCACCGGCGCTGACATCGCCATTCCCGCAGGGGCGGAGCAGGAGCAGGTGATGGGCGATATGGGTCCGGCCCCGGCTCCGGAAGTCCTGGCGCACTTGTTGAATGGATCGAAATTCAATTTTCTGATCATCAGTTCGACCACGAATCCCGGCGCGCTCGATCGCGTAATTCTCAGCCCGCGCTCCGAAGCGCTGGCTCCACTGCCGTTGCCTCCATCTCTGGCGCCGCAACCGACACAAGCGCGCGTTGAGCCCGAGCAAGAACAGGACGCCGACATTCCTCCCGCCTCCGCCGCACCCGTGCCCCCGGCCCCAACCCAGCCTCCGCCAATGCCTCCCGACGCAAAAGCCGCGCCGGACGCGCCAGAATAGGGCGTCGCAGCTCCTCGGATTCAGTTCAGTTTATTTAGATTACGGCGGTGTGATCAGGCGGACCGGCACCGGGGATGTTCCGTTGACTGCAGGATTCGTGGCATTGTTGCTGCATCCGGAGACGTTCATCACAGTCACATTGATATTTCCCGTACCGCCGACGCTGTTGATGAAGACCTGCAGGAATCCCACAATAGTAATTCCGGTGCCAGGCGGCGGCAGAAGCGTAGGCGGGACTTTACTGTCGTAAATCGGGATCGAAACGATGGAACTGCTGGCGGTGATCACATCGTTGTCATTGACGATCCCCTGCTGCACGAGCGGATTGCTAAATCCGGCCTCGATTTCGAAGGGATAGGACGTAGCCAGAAGGGTGTCCTGTCCCCCCGTCCCGGAATTAATTAAGCAAGCTACCGCCGTGGCGGTGTCGCCGGTGGGAGCACTTGGATACACTGGATTCTCGGTCAAATCGTATTGTGCTCCATTTGGAGTGCCGCATGCATAGACTGTGCTTTGATCACACCCTGCAATCGCTGCCTGATAGGTATTGGTGATCGAGCAAGATGCGCCCGCCGAGACTGCTCCAGGCGTTCCTGAAACTAGGGCGGGAATGTAGGATAAGGCTGGGGGCGGGTTCGTCGTCAGCGCACAAGCGCCTGGAATGGCCGGGTTACAGTCTGCACTAATACTGAGGATCTCACCAATGACTCCAGCTGGTGGAACCCCTGGGTTGCCAATTGATCCGTCCGTTGGGGAAACGAAGTACTTCGGGGCGACAGGGTTTCCTGGATCGATATTCGGGATAATCCACGGTTTTACGCAGCGCGGCTGCACGGGAATCATGCTCCCTCCTCCGCTGCCCGAAGCGGAAGAGTTGTATGCCTCGGCGGTGGCGGTCGCGCTCACGCTGATTCCAGAGTAGGTGCCACCGAAAAGCGAAAAAACGTGAGCGAAGAAGATTGGCAGGTTCGTGCGCTTGACCGTAACTGTGACTGTAGGGTTGATACCGAAGGCTGCTCCCAAAGTCGAGCAATCCGCGGCCGCCCCTCCTGCATTTCCTGCGCCGTAGGTAACGGTCACGGTGCTGGCGGGTGCGGCATCGACAAAGTTCTGTGTAGCCTGGGCTAACTTGATCGCGGCCTGAGAGGCATAAGGAGTCGCTCCGCCGCAGATGGCAGCCCAGGTTCCGTCGGCGTTTCCATTCGTGGGATCTCCCGTAAGGCCCGAGATAGAAATTAGCCTCGCGGCCGCTAATGCCCCAGCGTCGGCAGCACGCTGAGCCTCGGCCTTCGACTGGTAAAGCGTGCCGATGTCGATCGAGAGCGCGGCCATGGCGATAATCGTGGCCAGCGCGAGGGCCACCAGCGCCATGGTAACCCCGCGCTCCTTCGAGCGTGGGGTCGTTCCGTTTTGTCGGCGGCGGATTAGCGGCGACAGCATGGCAGGTTTCTCACTCCCGGTTTCTCAATTCTCGTTGAACGCTCCCGCCGCGGTATTGATCGTGCTGGGTCCAGTAAACGACCCGCCGAACAATCCAGCCACGCCCCCGTATTGCCAACTGTATGGGTAAGAGATCAAGACGCAGGTTCCGATGAGGTGGACTGTGGTGGCGTTCGCGGTGATCGTGCTCGTGCAACCCCGATTCACGGAGACCGTAATTCCGCTTCCCGGGCACGTCCCGGTAGTCGTGGAGTTCCACATAAGCCCGGTCTGCGTGGGGGCCGGAGTCGACAAACCGCAGTCGTTGACTTTCGCGGAGAGCAGGTAGTTATCCACCACCTGAAAGGCGTCGCTTACCGAAACCGGCAGGCTGGCGTTGAGATCGGTCGCTGGGTCCGAGGCCGCCACACGAGCGCCTTCGCGAGCCGCATTCGTGAGCTTTTGCTTCAGGGAGAGCGCGCTGCTGAAGTCAAAAATCCCGATGGCGAACATCACGAGCAAGGGTAACGAGAGCGCAGCTTCCACGATTTGCGAGGCGCGGTCGCTTCCGCAGGCTCGCTTGATCGACGCGAGCAATCCGCTCGGCTTGGTCGGGACCCGCATCATTGTGTCTCCGCCCGCATTGCCGACTCGCCCGCAATACGCATGTTTGCCAGATCGAGCGTATTGCAGGGCTGCGGATAACAGGGAATGGTGAGATCGAATGGAAGTTGATAACGCGCGCTTACAGATGTGCCACAGGTACCCATGCCACCTTGCCCCGTATAGGACAGCTGAACATTTTCCTGAACGCAGACATCGGCAACGGTGCCGTCGCAGGCCTTGGATGTTCCCACACAGGCAGAAGTCGCACTACCGCACGCGCACAGCGCGGGCCGTGTCCACTTGGAATAAGGAACGAGCGCACTTTTGTTCAGATGCGCGGACGCAAGCGCGTTGTAGACGGCAGTCTGGGCATTCTGAGCGGGAGTCGTAGTAGCGGTACAAGTCGTGCAAGCCGGGGCAACCGCCGCTTCTGCGGCTGCACGAGTTCCGCTGGTAAGCGTGCCGAAAATCAGGAAGCCATACCCGAAAAAGAAGACGGCGAGAAAAGCCATGAAGAATATGGGAAACACCATCGCAGCTTCTGCGATTTCCGAGGCGTGCGTATCTCGCACCACTTCAAACAATTTAGTCCATCTCGATTTGGGCATGTTAATGCGCTCCCAACAATTTCCAGTTGACGATCCCGT
Organism: uncultured Acidobacteriaceae bacterium; assembly: GCA_963771965.1. Lineage (GTDB taxonomy): Bacteria > Acidobacteriota > Terriglobia > Terriglobales > Acidobacteriaceae > Sulfotelmatobacter. The sequence goes on along the minus strand of CAVYVM010000006.1, from coordinate 287,076 downwards.
AGAGCACCGTGGTCAAGGCCAACGCCACTCCATACGGCACTTTCAACGACTGCGGATTATCGAGCGAAACCTCCGTATCGGGCATGTGAAACGTTGCCATTGACGCCAGAAGCCTGCCGATGTTGCGAAACGTTTGCCCAAGTCTTCGCTTATAAATCACCAATCCAAGCGCCATAACTCCGGCGATGAAGATGGAGACCATCAGCAAATTTAAGAGCGCTCCCGGCCCCACAAACGCGCCCAAAGCGCCGGCCAGCTTCCAATCGCCCGCGCCCAGGCTGCGCACCAGAACAAAGGGTAGCAGCACAAGCAGCCCCAAGCCAGCGCCCAGTAGGGCCATCTTCAGGCCGAGCCAGCCTCCCGCCACGGTATTGACCGTCAGGCCGATAAAGAATCCCGGCACGGTCAGCCAGTTTGGGATGCGACGGCTACGCCAATCGGTCCATCCGGCAAGCAGCGCTAAAAGAACCGCCAGCCCCAGAGCGACCGCCTTCAAGCTGGCCCCTGGTTGAACATTCTACCTTTGCATCGCATTTTACTCCGAAATTGTTGCAAAGGCTCCATTTCAAGCGCTCGCGTTTCCCTGGCGGCAGCGTGCTAAAACTCCCTAGAACGACATCAGAGCGCCACTGCGGCGGATTTTCCCACACGTAGGAATGGAAGTCAATGAAGTCTGGCGGGAAAACGAACCGGACGTACCCCAAGTCCCGCTCTGGATGGGTGCGGCGACGGACCCGAGGGGACTGACTAACGTTAAAAGCCTCGCCCAAGCTGAGCCTAGGCGGGGGCCATTCCGTGTCTCCTGATCCTATCGGTTGAATGCTCCCGAGCCGTTGTGCTCGGCCACGGTGCGCTTGGCGGTGTCGGCCAAGGCTTTGGCTTGCGGAAGAAGGTCCAATCCCTTCACAACTTCGGGATCCGATTCAGCGCGCACCTTCATGCCCTCATCCTGACCGAACGCGTCAACGAAGATTTCCGCTTTGATGTTGGACCTGAGCCAGTCGTTGTTATCGAGCAGGTCGGCCTGCGTGTAGGGAACCGATGCTTCGTCGAGAGACTTGCGAAACTCCAGCAGGGTAGCATCGTCCACTTCGAAGCTCTTCGTGGGATGGTGAGTGACCACATATCGCTTGGCAAAGTTGAAAAACGCGTAGTGCTGCAGCAGCGTGTCTTGGAAGTGATTGCCTTTCAGCGGAGGGATCACCACGTCAGGAGAGATGCCGCCGCCGCCATAGACCGTTCGTCCGCTATCGGTGAGCTTCACTTCGCGGTTGGAGTTGCTCCCGGATTCGGCATCGCGGTTGTAGTAGTAATCGTAGAGCGAAATGTTGCTGTAGTCGCGCTGGATCAACCGTCCGCTGGGCGTGTAGTAGTGAGCCGTGGTGAGGGCGAGGCCGGTATTCTCCGACAACGGATAAACGGTTTGAACCAAGCCTTTGCCGAACGTCACTTCACCGACGATTAAGCCGCGGTCATGATCCTGAATCGCTCCGGAAACAATTTCCGCCGCCGAAGCCGTCAAGCGATTTACCAGGACGACGAGAGGATAATCCTTGCCGCCGTTGCCGTGCTGGGCGACGTAACGCTTTTCTGCCGACGCGCGGCCGTGGTGCGATACGATGACTTGACCTTTCTTCAAGAACTTGTCCGCCACGCCCACGCCTTCGCTCAACAGCCCGCCGGGATTGCCTCGCAGATCGAGGATCAGGCCCTTGAGATCGCCAAACTCGTCCAGAGCTTTTGAGACTTCCTCTTCCGTGGTTTCGTTGAAGCCGGTAACGTGCAGGTAACCAATGCCCGGCCGGATCAGGAAGTGAACGTCCACGCTGTAGCGCGGAATCTCGTCGCGAATCAGGGTGAACTCCATCGGCTTCTCCACGCCTTCGCGCGAGATGCTGATGTGTACGGTCGTCCCCTTTGGGCCTTTGAGCATGTCGGCAACGTCGCCGGTGCTCAGGTTCTCAGTGGATTTGCCATCGACCGCAATGATCACATCGCCGGGATGAATGCCCGCTTTATAGGCGGGCGTGCCAGTGAACGGGAAAATTACGATTACCTTATTGTTGCGCGGTCCCACGGTCATGCCGACGCCGTAGTACTTGCCGCGCTGGTCCTCGCGCATCAGAGCGTAAGATTTCGGATCGAAGAAATTCGAATGCGGATCGAGCGCGTGCAGCATGCCGGGGATAGCGCCGTTATAGATCGCCTTATCCGGGTTGACGGGCTCTGCGTAGTTGTTCTCGACGACCGAGTAAACGTCAGTAAACTGCTTCAGGCTGTCTTTGACGTCGGAGTCGCTGCCGAGTGAGGACTGCTGCCCGGTATGCTGGGCAAAGAGAATCCCCAGAAAGCCGCAAGCCAATAGAAAAAATACCACCAGGAGAAGTGAGCGGCGAGAACTACGTGCCATTGAAATTTCCTTCGATTAGGGTGTCGGACCACCCGGCTACAGCCCTGAATACAAGCAGTATATCACGCAATGTTCCGGGGACCAGAGATACGGACTCCCTTCGGTAACCAAGCCGACCGCACCCACACAATGGTCGGCGTGCATGATCGGGATGCCCTGGACCTAGCTAAGCGATGCCTCGCGAAGCTAGGGTTCCTGTTATCCAGCGAGACTATTCGCCCCCGAAAAGCATTGACGTACCGGCTGAATCGCTGTACTGTGGCCGACACCAAACGTGCGGGGCCCCCGTTCTGGTGAATGCGTTGGCTCGGAGTTGGAATGTGCCATTTCGTCGTGTAGTTATTCTTGCCTGCTCTGCTGTTCTGTTTACTCTGGCCGCCGGCGAATATCCTCCTGTTGCAGTTCACGCAGGAGTTGGTTTCTCTCCCATTTCTCCAGAAGAATTGAAGATGACCAGCGAGCCGCTCGCTCCGGGTGCGCCTGCCGTCATTCTCTATCGCCAGGTTGATCGCGACGACAATGGTCGCACTTCTCACGAAGATAATTACATTCGGATCAAGATCCTGACCGAGGAAGGTCGAAAGTATGGCGACGTGGAGATTCCCTTTCTTAAGGGAAGTAACGACGTCATACACTTGCGCGCTCGTTCCATTCGACCCGACGGCACAATTGCAGAGTTCGATGGGAAGGTGTTCGAGAAAGAGATTGTGAAAGCGCGTGGAACCAGATATCTGGCGAAGACGTTCACGCTTCCGGACGTGCAGGCGGGTAGCGTCATCGAATACTCTTTCACCTACGATTTCAAAGAGTATGCGCTGTACGAATCACATTGGATTTTGAGCCAGGAACTCTTCACCAAGACCGCGAAATTTTCTCTCAAGCCGTACGTCGGCAGCTTTCAGAACCCATTTCGAGTGCGCTGGTCCTGGAACGATTTACCGGCGGCGTCAGGCACGCCACAGGAGGGAAAGGACCATGTTGTGCGCCTGGAGGCGCACAACATTCCGGCCTTCCTGACGGAGGACTTCATGCCGCCCGAGAATGAACTCAAGGCGCGCGTGGACTTCGTTTACAGTGACGAACCCTTCGAGAGCGATGTCGACAAGTACTGGAAGAAAGTCGGGAAAAAACTAAACGATCAAGTGGAGAGCTTTGTTGGCAAGCGGCAGGCCATGACCGAAGCGTTAGCTCAGATCGTCTCTCCCAATGACGCTCCGGAAGTGAAGCTGAGAAAGATATACGACCGAGTGCAGGCGATGCGCAATACCTCGTACGAGTTGACTAAGACGGAGCAAGAGGAGAAGCGGGAAAAGGAAAAAGAGCCGACGAACGTGGAAGAGGTGTGGAAGCGGGGTTACGCCAACGGGCGCGATCTGACGTGGCTTTTCCTGGGATTGGCGCGGTCGGCCGGGTTTGAGGCCTACGGAGTGTACGTTTCGGACCGCCGCAACTACTTTTTTTCCAAGCAACTTCTGGATCGCACCAAACTGGACGCAAACGTAGTCCTGATTAAGCTCGGCGGAAAGGACGTTTATTTCGATCCGGGTGCCGCGTTTACTCCGTTCGGATTTCTGGGATGGCCGGAAACCGGGGTTGCCGGGCTGCGTCTCGATAAAGACGGAGGAACCTGGATTCAGAGCACCCTTCCACAAAGTTCAGACTCGCAGATCCAGCGCAAAGCCAGGTTCACCCTTTCAGAATCGGGTGATTTGGAAGGAAAGGTCACCGTCACCTATACGGGACTCGAGGCAATGTCGCGCCGCCGGGAAAAAATTCACAGCGATGACACGGAGAAAAAGAAATATTTAGAAGAACATGTGAAGGAGTACATTCCGGCAGCTGCGGAAATGGAACTCACGAACCATCCAGATTGGAAAAATTCGTCGCAGTCCCTGGTTGCAGAGTTCGATGTGAAAATCCCCGGCTGGGTCTCCGGGGCAGGTCGCCGGGCCTTAATGCCAGTTGGAATTTTTAGTGCGCCAGAGAAACACATTTTTGAACACGCCAACCGAGTGCACCCGCTGTATTTCGAGTTCCCGTTCGAGAAGCTGGACGATGTGACCGTCGATCTTCCCCTTGGCTGGCAGGTCCAGGACTTGCCCCAGCCGCAAAAACAAGACGCCCACGTTATTGCCTACGACCTGAAGGCGGAGAAAGACGGCGGTTCTTTGCATCTGACTCGAAGGCTTACCGTCGACGTACTCCTTCTGGAGCCAAAGTATTACGGAGCGCTGCGTAATTTCTTTCAAGTGGTGAGGACCGGCGATGAAGAGCAGATTATTTTGCAGCCTGCCAATGCCAGCGCGCACAACTAGACACAGGGTGCGACTGGGGCTCGGTTTTATTGTCGCGGGCTTCTTGGCCTGCGTGCCGAATGCAGTCGCTGGTGGAGATGCCCCCTCGTGGATGCATGCGTTGGTCAACGTCCCGTTGCCTGCCTACGACGAGAAGACGGAGGCTGTGTTGTTGTACTCCGAGACCAACGTCACTGTAATCTCCACTGACAAGATGGAAACCCATGTACGAGAGGCCTATAAGATTTTGCGCCCCGATGGGCGCGAGCATGGCATGGTGGTGGTTCCTTTCGATTCCCAAAGTAAAGTCAAGACTATTCACGGGTGGTGCATTCCCGCGCAAGGCAAAGATTACGAGGTCAAGGAGAAGGATTCGGTCGAGAGGAGTTATGTTTCAAGCGGCGAATTAGTGTCGGACGTAAAACTCCGGGTACTGAACATTCCGGCGCCCGATCCTGGAAACATTATCGGTTACGAGTACGAGGTGGAGGAGCGCCCTTTCTTTTTGCAGGAGATTTGGCGTTTCCAGGAAAAGGACCCGGTGCGCGAGAGCCACTACAGTCTCCAACTTCCCCCCGGATGGGAATATAAGTTCGCGTTTCTCAACTATCCCGAAGTCAAGCCAACCCCGGCTGGCAGCAATTCATGGCAGTGGGCGGTAAGCGACATAAAAGGAATCAGGCACGAACCCCATATGCCCCCGTTCCAGGGAGTTGCCGGTCAGATGGTTGTTTCGTTTTTCACTTCGGGAGCTCCACCTCTGAACGGATTCACCGATTGGGGCGGGATGGGCAAATGGTATTCAGCCTTAGTTGGCGGAAGGGTTGATGCCTCTGCCGAGATCAAACAGCAGGTGAATACACTGACTGCATCGAAGACTACGCCTTTGCAAAAAATGCAGGCGATTGCTGGATTTGTTCAACACGATATCCGCTACGTAGCCATCGAACTCGGCATCGGTGGTTGGCAGCCTCACGCCGCGCCTGACGTTTTCTCGCATCGCTATGGTGACTGTAAAGACAAAGCGACGCTGGTTCGATCCATGCTGCATGAGATAGGAATCGATTCCTATCACGTCGTGATCTATACCGAACGTGGCGCGGTTACGCCGCAAACGCCCGCTAACCATGGATTCAACCACGCAATTCTGGCAGTCAAGTTACCTGACGGCCTCAACGATCCGTCGCTGGTTGCCACTCTGCAAGATCCTAAGCTGGGGAGGCTTCTTTTTTTCGACCCTACGAATGAGTTGATCCCATTTGGCCAGCTTCCGGGCTATCTGCAGGCTAACTACGGCTTACTGGTCACACCCGATGGCGGCGAATTGATTGAGCTCCCACAGCAGCCCTCAGCTATGAACAGCATCGCGCGCACGGCCAAGCTAACGCTTGACACAACCGGCACATTGAAGGGCGAGGTCAAAGAGATTCGGCTGGGCGAGCGTGCCTCGTCTGAACGCTGGCGACTGCGCGCGGTAACGAAAGACACCGACCGCATCAAGCCGATTGAGGAGTTGCTGGGTAATTCACTCACCAGTTTTCATATTACTCAGGCCAGTGTGGTCAACCTACAACGGACCGACCAGCCGTTTGGCTTCAATTACTCGTTCGAGTCGCCGAACTATGCCAAGAATGCCGGCAACCTGCTTCTCGTAAGGCCGCGGGTGATTGGAAATAAGGGTTCGGGGTTTCTGGAGACCAAGGAGCCTCGCAAATTTCCTATCGAGTTCGAAGAACCGGCGCGCGATACCGATACGTTTGAAATCACAATTCCAGCTGGATACGTAGTGGATGACCTGCCCCCGGCGGTCGATGCTGATTACGGCTTTGCCAGCTACCACTCGAAAACAGTAGTAAAAGGAAATGTGGTCGACTACACCCGAACCTATGAAGTGAAAGAACTCAGCGTGCCGGTTGATAAAGCCGAGGAATTAAAAAAACTTTACCGCATCATCGCCACCGATGAACGAAACACAGTGGTGCTTAAGCCCGCGCCATAGAGAGATCTTGAGCTTTCAGGAGGCAGCCAGACTTGCATGATGTACCACCCGGCTGAGCCGTCCCCCAAAGAACCTTGTCAACAGTTTGTCTCGTCATTGCCCGCCTTCCAGCTTCGGCATTATGATGGGGGCCATGAGTTTTTCCGAGACGATCTTCCTGTTTTTCCTGGCGCTCATCGTATTTGGGCCAAAGAAGCTGCCGGAGATCGCTCGCCAGGCCGGCAAACTTCTCGCCGAACTGCGCCGTGCTTCGAACGAGTTTAAATCGCAGATTGAAACCGAGATTGCCCATCTAGAAGTTCAAAAGCAGCAGGCCGCGCTGTCTCCGGCTCAGCCGCCGCAGGGCACCGTGGCTAGCCTGAGCCTGAATCCTGCAGCGAGCGAACCAGTGAAGCAAGAAGAGGCTACCTTAGCCGCACGACAGAGTGAGTCGACTCTTGCGCTTGCCGATTCGTCTGACCTGAATTCTGTGGCACGATCGAGTTCGTCTACGGCGGTTGAGACGGTTGCCGTGGCTGATCCCGAGACTGCTGCCGCTTCTCAGGATTCTCATGTTTGATTCCGCGACCGGGGGTTCGGAAGACGACCCCAAGCGCGAAGCCATGCCCACCATGGGGTTTCTCGATCACCTCGAGGAACTACGCCGCCGCCTCGTCTACTCGATTGCTGCTGTGGCTGTGGGATTTTTCGCTTGCTGGTGGAAGGTGGAGAGTATTTATGAAATTATGCAGCGGCCGATTATGGACGTGCTCAAAGCCAACGGCATGGCTGAAAAGCTCGTCTATCTGAATCCCACTGAGCCCTTCAATCTTTACCTGAAGATCGCCGCATTGGCGGGATTGTTCCTCACCTCACCCTTCGTGCTCTATCAAGTGTGGATGTTTATTTCGCCTGGCCTCTACCGCAACGAGAAGCGCTATGTCGTGCCGTTCATGGTGTCGACCATTGCGCTGTTCATGACCGGCGGGTATTTCGGTTACAAGATCGTTTACCCGCGGGCACTGGAGTTTCTGATTCACTTCGGCCGCCAGTTCCAACCGATGATTACCATCGGCGAATACACGTCGTTGTTTCTGAGCATCATCCTTGGCATGGGGCTGATCTTCGAGATGCCGATTCTTATTTTCTTTCTAGCGTTGATGGGCATCGTCAGCGCGGGCTTCATGTGGAAGAATTTTCGTTACGCCATTCTGATCTGCTTCGTTATCGCGGCCATCGTCACGCCGACTCCCGACATTTTGAACATGTGCATCTTCGCCGCGCCGATGATTGCGCTGTATGCCCTCAGCATTGGCATCGCGTGGCTGGTCCATCCTAAACAGCGGCGGGCGCGGAACGAGAGGAAAGCAGCGTAGGCTTATGATTGGCAGGGTTATGCTCGACAAACTTATCGAAGTTGAGATGGTGTTACTCTGCTGCCTGACGCTCGTGGCGTGCGACCGAGACAAAAATACTGCTCAGGCTGGGGCGCAACCTGCTCCTGCCGCCGAGGCGGTTGCTCCCAAGCTTTCCCTTCCGCCCGATAGCGGCCGTGCTCCAACATTCGATTCGAATCGCGCCATGAAGTACGTGAAAGAAATAGTAGCTTATGGTCCGCGGCCCCTCGGCAGCGCGAATCACAAGAAAGTTGAGGATTACCTCCTCGCACATCTCAAAGGCGACGTGGTTGAGAATGATATCTTCACGGCCGACACGCCGGAGGGCAAGTTTCCCGTGCACAACATCGTCGCCAAGTTTAACGGTACGAAAGATGGAATCGTCGTCATTGCCAGCCATTACGACACGAATTATCCGCTGCGCAACACCTCCTACGTAGGGGCGAATGATGGCGGCTCGTCCAGCGCGCTGCTTCTGGAACTCGCCAATCAGCTGCGTGGCAAGACGCGGGATGGATACAGCATTTGGCTGGTGTGGGACGATGCCGAAGAGGCCATGAAACCAGATACCGAAACCCCGTTCATGGATGACAGCCTGTACGGGATCACGCATCTGGCGGAGAAGTGGCAGGCAGACGGAACTCTCAAGAAGATGAAAGCGTTCATATTGGCGGACATGATCGGAGACGCCGATCTGAACGTGGATCGCGATACCAATTCAACGCCATGGCTCGAAGATGTGGTGTACGAGGCCGCTACCCGGTTGGGATATCAATCCCATTTTTTCGCACGGACCTTGCCCGGCGTCAGTGACGATCACACTCCTTTCGTGAAGCGGGGCGTGCCCTCAGCCGACCTCATCGACTTCGATTACGGGTATAACGATGTCTTTTGGCACACAACGCAGGATACTGTCGACAAACTGAGCCCTAAGAGCCTGGAAATTGTAGGTAGCACGATTCTCGAGACAGTTGGGATTCTCGACAGGATTGACCTGCTCCCACCACAATAAAATCGCTGTGTCGCGAACGAGCGCCTCACATATCCTTTCGCAGTTAATGCCTTTTGCTCTTTTCCATAATTTCATTTCTAATGCAGCCGATATGCGAAAGATGAAAGTCTTCTGCTTGTGCGCCATCACTGCTGTCTGTCTGGCCGCAACCCCTCCCCGCGATAACAGCGAGAATGATAAAGACGTCGACGACGAGGCCCGTATCATTCAGGTCGCACTGCAACCGTCGTCGCTCGAGGGCAACCTCCGCCGCCTGACAGATGAGATTGGCGGCCGCGTCCCCGGGGCGCCGGCCATGCAGCGCGCCGTCGATTGGGGTGTCCAGATGTTCAAGGATGCGGGCGCCGACAGCGTCCACACCGAGGAATTTACGATTCCTTATTCCTGGTCCGAAGGCGCGACGGAAATGACTGTCAGCTCCGTGGGAACGCCGCTGGATTCCAACTCCAAGCAGGCTCCTGAAGTGACTTTCCGCGTTCGTTGCGTTTCCATCGCGTGGGCGCCGGCACTGGCTCGGGAGAAGCATGTGCCAGTGGTCGAAGTGGGCAACGGCACCGCTGCCGATTTTAAGAAGGCTGGTGATATCTCAGGCAAAATCGTCCTCGTGCAGACCGCTGTGCTTAAAACTTGGGACGATCTTTTCGCTGAATATAACAACGCGACCCCGGCTGTTGCTGCGGCTGTGCAGGGAAAAGCAAAGGCGGTCGCATTCATCGCCACTCGCGAGCATGACATTCTCTACCGGCATACCAACTCTTTCTCCGGAGAAATTGATCGGATTCCTCAAGTGCTTCTCGCGCGCGAAGATGGCGAGCGCATGGAACGTCTACTCGCGGCGGGGCATCCGGTGTGGGCGGACTTAAGCATTCCGAACGAAATCGGCGGGCCGATCAAGACCGCGAATGCAGTTGGCGAAATTAAAGGAGGCGAGAAGCCCGATGAGTTCGTCATTGTTGGCGCGCACTTGGATTCTTGGGAACTAGGCACTGGCGCGCTCGATAACGGCTGCAACGCCGCGCTGGTGGTGGATGCGATGCGGGCGATCAAAGCATCGGGCCTTAGGCCGCGCCGCTCTATTCGCTTCATTCTATTTTCCGGCGAAGAGGAGGGTTTGCTGGGCTCCCGGGCATACTCCGCTGCCCATCGGCCCGAACTTGATAAGGCAGCGGGAGTCATTATCTGGGATTCCGGCACCGGCAAGACAACCGGTTTTGCCAGCGGTGGACGCAGAGATGTGCTCGAAACCGCCACTCGTCTTACTGCGCCGTTGCGACAGTTCGGCTTGACCGAGTTAAAAACCGACATGGAGTGGGGCACCGACCACTTCGATTTCATGCTGGAAGGCGTTCCGACGTTTGTGGCCGATCAGCAGGAGGCGAACTACCTGGAGAACTATCACGCCGTCTCCGACACCTACGACAAAGTCGATTTCGCACAGCTCAAAAAACACGTAGCCGAAGCCGCCGAGTTCAGCTTCGCCCTGGCCAACCTTACCGAGAAGATCGGTCCGCGCTTGACCCGCGCGCAAATCGAGCAATCGATGCGCGATACCCATAGCGTGGAGATGTTTAAGGCTTTCGGTGTGTGGGAATGCGTGGGAGAGCGGTGCGATCGGTCGACAGAAATAGAATTGCTGATTGCTGATTGAGAACGCATCGGGGCAAGAGCTTTAATCAGCGATCAACAATCAGCAATTGATTTTGGTTCCCCCGGGAAGCTCGTTGCTCTATTTCTGGATTCTCTTCAATCTTTTCGCGCTTGGCATGCTGGTGTTGGATCTTGTCGTCTTCCATCGCCGGGGCCAGGTCGTGCGCCCGCGCGATGCCCTTGGCGAAAGTGCTATGTGGATCGGTCTCGCCGCAGTCTTCGCCGGAGTAGTTTTTTTCTGGCAAGGCCGCCAGGTCGCGCTGGAGTTCGTAACCGGCTACGTCATCGAGATGTCGCTCAGCGTAGATAATCTTTTTGTTTTCCTTGTGATCTTCCGCTACTTTGCCGTGCCTGAGGAGCATCAGCACCGTGTGTTGTTTTGGGGAGTGCTGGGTGCGTTCATGATGCGCGGAGTTTTCATTCTCGCGGGGGTCGGCCTGATCGAGCGCTTCCACTGGATTTTCTATGGTTTCGGCGCGTTGCTGATCTATAGCGGAATCCGTCTTGGATTCGCCGGCGACCGGCAGATCGATCCCTCGAAAAACTCAGCGGTGAAGGCTTTGCGCCGGCTGCTGCCGGTGACCGACGATTACGTAGGAAGCCGCTTTCTGGTTCGCGGTTGGAAGGGAAATCCGGCCCTTTACGCCACGCCGCTGCTGGTGGTGCTGGCAGTCATCGAAACTACGGACGTGCTCTTCGCCGTCGATTCCATTCCGGCGGTGCTTGCCATCACACTGAACGCTTTTATTGTATACACCGCGAATGTGTTTGCCATCCTCGGCCTGCGCTCCATGTATTTCGCCGTCGCGAGTCTAATGAAAGTTTTTCGCTTTTTACACACAGGACTCGCGTTGATTCTGATCCTCTTTGGATTAAAGATGATCGCGGCTGATTATTTTCCGGTTCCAACGCTGGTCACGCTGGGCGTAGTGGCGGGGATATTGCTCGTTGCAATCGTGGCCTCAATAGCCATCCCTGCAAAGTCGTAGTCAGCCGACCATTCGGCAAACGGCCTCACATAAACCGCAAACTCTCACCTTTAACAACCAAATGCTTGAGAAATTTCTTGTCATCATGTGCGGGATAATCGGTTCGATAGTGCGCCCCGCGGCTTTCTTCCCGCGCGAGAGCCGAACGCACCACCAAAAGCCCGGCCACGTGCAGATTTGCCGCTTCATACGCCCTTCGCGTTCGGGGATGCGCGACCCTCGGCGTAAGCTCTTCAAGCTTCGTGATCGCCTCTTGCATTCCATTTCTCGTGCGAACAATGCCGGCATCCTTCCACATGATGTCCTTGATCTGACCGATCAGTTCTTCCAACCCAGCATCCACTGGCCCATTTTGTGAGGCTGATGTCTTCTGCGCGTGCGCAGATTTCCTCGGCACCTTCAATTCCTCGCGCATCGCCTTTCCGGCGCGCGCTCCATACACCAAACCCTCAAGCAGGGAATTGCTGGCCAGGCGGTTGGCGCCGTGCACGCCCGTAGCCGCCGCCTCGCCGGCGGCATAGAGGCCATTGAGGCTCGCTTTGCTGTTAATGTCGGTGCGCACGCCGCCCATGGCGTAGTGCGCTGCAGGACGGGTCGGAATCAAGTCCTCGGTAATGTCGATGTTGTATTCAAGGCAGGTGGCGTAAATTCGCGGAAAACGTTTTTGAATTTTTGCGGCCCCGAGATGGGTGAGGTCGAGATATACGAATGGATCTTTAGCGCGGCTCACTTCCATCTCGTGCATGATGGCTCGCGCCACCACATCGCGCGGTGCAAGTTCGCCGAGTGAATGATATTTCGCCATGAAGCGATCCATCTCGATATTTCTCAGATATGCGCCTTCACCACGCAACGCCTCCGACAGCAGAAAGCGCGGCGCTTTCTGCAAATAGAGCGCGGTTGGATGAAACTGGACGAATTCCATGTCGCTGACTTCGGCGCCCGCGCGAAATCCCATGGCCACCCCGTCTCCGGTGGCGACCTCTGGATTGGTCGTGTTGCGATAGAGTTGTCCCATGCCGCCGGTGGCCAGCAAAACGGCGGAGCATGACATTTCTTCCGGCAGGCCTTTTTCGTTGATCAGCGTCACGCCGTCGACGCGTTCGCCTTCGGCTTGCAGTCCCGTGGAAAACTCGAACTCGCGCACCGAAATATTCTTGACCGTCTGCGCTTTGGCATAGAGGGCGCGTAGAATTTCGCGGCCAGTGGAATCACCCTGGGCATGCAGAATGCGGTTGCGGCTGTGCGCTCCCTCGCGTCCGAAGACCAGCTTGGTTCCGCTCCGGTCGAACTGCGTGCCCCACGCAATCAGTTCTTCGATCCGTTCAGGACCTTCCTCGACCAGAGTCTTCACCGCGTCGGGATTGCACAAGCCATCGCCCGCGATCAGCGTGTCCTGCAAGTGCAGGCTCACTTCGTCTTCATCGCTGAGCGCGGCCGCGATTCCGCCCTGCGCGAACTGTGTATTCGAATTGGTGACCTCTTTTTTCGCGAGCACGAGCACTCGCCCCGCATCGGAGAGTTCGATGGCGGCGCGCAGGCCTGCGACTCCGGCGCCAATCACCACAAAATCGGTCTCGGCTGGAAGACCCTGCATAGACCGAAAATGGTATCACCTCGCGCGGTCTTAGCGACGAAAGACGGCTAGTAAGCCAAAAAGGGAAGGGCGATTAAATTGCCTCCGCCGCTTGCGCTATTATGGAATTCCAATGGCTCAAGTCACCATTCATGTGCAGCCAAGGCCCTACCAGGCCCGCATTGAGAACGGGCTGCTGGCGCGAGCGGGCAGCTTGTTGGCGGAATTGCTGCCGCAGTCGAGCAAGCTCTTTGTGCTCACCGTTCCGCCGGTGCGCCGGCGATGGGGAACCAAGCTGATCCGTTCGCTAACCTCTGCCGGCTTTAAACCACAAATATTGCAGATGCCCGACGGCGAGCCGGCAAAGAAGCTGGAGACCATTGAGACTCTTGCTGAAAAGCTGTCCCGTCTGGGTGCCGACCGCAAGGCGGTGTTGATCGCTTTTGGCGGAGGCGTGGTGGGCGATGTAACGGGCCTGCTGGCGTCTCTTTACATGCGTGGCGTGGAACTGGTGCAGATTCCAACCACAGTACTGGCGCAGGTCGACGCATCGGTCGGCGGCAAGACCGCCGTCAACCTTGGGGCAGGGAAGAATCTACTGGGAACGTTCCATCAGCCGCGCGTGGTTTTGATTGATCCGGAGATTTTGCGGACGCTTCCTCTTCGCGAGTTTCGCGCCGGACTTTATGAAGCTCTCAAATGCGGCATCATCGGAGACCTGGAGCTTTTTCGGCGCTTTGAACAAAAGCGCGCGCAGATTCTGCAGCGCGATCCAGTCGAGCTCGAAGGCCTTATCGCGCAGTCGGTGAAGCTAAAGGCCGAGGTTGTTTCCGCTGACGAATATGAAGGTGGTCTGCGGCGTGTTTTGAATCTCGGCCACACGATCGGTCACGCGTTGGAGGCGGAAACCGGCTACCAGAGCCTGCTTCACGGCGAAGCGGTTGCCTGGGGAATGATCGCCGCCACAAATATTGCGCTTACCGTAGGACGCACCGACAGCGTTACTGCTGGCCGCATCGCGGACGCAGTTCTCGGCCTGGGACGCTTGCCGGAGTTGAAGGTCAGCGCGCGCAAGATTCTCGCCCGCCTGCAAGCCGACAAGAAAACCCAAAACGGCGCCGTGCATTTCGTTTTGCCCCGGGAGATTGGAAAGGTCGAAATCACCGCTGACGTGCCTGACAACGTGGTCGTGAACGCGGTTGAAGAACTTCGCCGCTTATCTCACGGCGGATGGGGGAAATGAAGAAATATTGATTGTTGATTGCTGACTACTGATTGCAAAACTAAAGAGGAATTCGACATCGTTGAAGTTCAATCGGCAATCAACAATTCTGCTCTCCATGTCTGAGGCCAGCAAACTCGTAGTCGGCGCGGCGCCTGAAGGAACCAAGGACACGCTTACGGCGGCCCGCGCGGTGCGTGAGATGTTTACCTCGATCGCCCCTCGCTACGACCTGCTGAACCACGTGCTGTCTTTTAACGTCGATCGCCTATGGTGGCGCCGCATGGCCCGCACCCTCGCAGAGATTCTCGCACAGCCCGGCGTTCAAGTGCTTGACCTCTGCTGCGGCACGGGCGACATGACTTTTGCCTTACGGAAGAGAGCGGGCAACGCAGGCTCGCGAATTATTGGAGCTGATTTCTCTCATGCGATGCTGCAGCGCGCGTGGTCGAAGTCTCGCGATCGGGAGTCAGCAAATGGCCGCGCCATGCCAGCGTGGATTGAAGCGGACGCACTCTGTCTGCCATTTCCTGATCAGCATTTTGGATTGGTCACTTCAGCCTTCGGTTTCCGAAATCTTTCCGACTACGACGCCGGCCTACGAGAGATTGTGCGTGTGCTGAAGCCGGGCGGTGAGTGCGGCATTCTCGACTTCAGCGAACCGGCGGGAGTAATGGGCGCTGTCTATCGCATCTACTTTAAACAGGTTCTGCCCCGCATCGGCACCATGATTTCCGGTGTGCGCGGCCCTTACGCTTACCTGCCAAGTTCGGTCGAACGATTTCCCGCACCGGAAGAAATGCTGGCCCGCATGCGCCGTGCTGGTTTTGGTGAGGCCAGTTGGACGCCCTACACCTTCGGCATCGCAGGGTTATATCGCGGAAGAAAATGAATCCTCGATGCACCAAGAATTCATACGCCGGAGAGTCGCTATCCGGCGTCCTGCAATAGCTTACTCAGTGCTTTGATATCCTCTTTGCTGGCATCGCCGATCACAAAATATCGGAGTCCATTCTTCATCCAGGTCTGCATATTGAACGATGCTGCATTCTCCGGTCCGGATGGCAGGCTTCGCATCTCGTCGCCACGATCCGGAAAGATGAACACCGAGATCTCGTGCTTGCGCACTTGATAAATCAAATGCGCTCCGCTGACTTGCTCCAGATACGCAACCCGGCCCCCAAGCAAGCTGAATTCATATCCCGGGAGGTCCGGTAGATTAAAGGTGAACGGAACTTTTCCCTGAAACCATGGTTTCACCGTGTGGCGATCGGTCGATAAGACATCCACCTGTGTAGAACTGGCCAGGGTAGCCACATGCAGGTCGGCCAACTCGCTATAGACGCGCTGCCGCTCGCGGCCGAAGTACGAAGTCAATAGAAAGGCTGCGGCCAGCAAACCCAGCGCCGGAATCAGAGCGAATTTCCACTTCGAAGCAATTCCACGGTGCGATTTCACCTCGAAACTCTTGGCAATTTTGTTTCGCAAGTCGGTGCTCGGCTCGTACCGCTTCCCGGCGATTTGCACCGCGCGCTTCATCTGCACCCGCTGCAGACCGTCGGCGGCGCACTCTGCGCAACTTCGCAGATGCGCGCCCAACGTTGCCGCCTCCGCCGGTGTGAGTTCGCCGTCGATGTAACTGTCGAGCTTGTCGCGCCACTCGTTACAAGCCACGGCCGCCTCCTTGCTTCTTCTCTGACAGCGCGACGCGCAGCGCTTTACGTGCGCGAGATAGCCGCGACATCACCGTGCCCGCCGGAATCGACAGAGTTTCCGCGATTTCCTTGTACGACATGTCCTCAACATCGCAGAGCAACAGAATTTCCCGGAAGTGTACGGGTAATGTTTCCAAAGCCTGCTGCACTATCTCGCGGGTCGCCTGCTCCATCAGCAGGCTCTCCGGCGTACTACTCACTGCCGGCAAAGCGTTGCCGCCCTCCTCATCGATCACGACCGTTACCTTCAACCCGGCGCGCGAATTGAGAAACGAATTGCGCAGGATACGGTAAATCCATGCGCGAAAATTCGTGCCCGCCTGAAACGAGGAAAATCCGCGCAAAGCCTTCGCGTAAGTTTCCTGCACCAGATCCTCGGCCTCGGCCTTATCCTGCGTGAGCCAGCGCGCAAAATTGTAAAGCTGATCGAACAAAGGCAATGCGAGATCTGCAAACGACGCCGCACTGGCTCGATCTTCGGACACCCGCATAGATTAAACCAGCTATCTTCCGATTTATTCCTTCTTTATTCCCTCGACTTGAAAAAATGTTTAAGGGATAGAATTCCGGCTGGTTTCGGCCTGTACAGCGAGGCCGATTTCCAACCCGCGCAACTATCCAGCGTTGCGGATTAAGAGAGCACAGCAGGGATCCAAGAGATTATTAGGAGACCCTAGCTCTAGTTCGCTGGCTGAGATGGGGCGGGCGTGGTTTTGAAGCTATCGGCGAACGCATCGGCAATGGTGTAAAGAATTACGTGCTCGTATTCGCCCCCCAGGAATGTTTGCAGGCGGTTTGTGTTCATGATGTATTCGCCGCTCATGTAGGGCAGCGCCTCGGGCGGAATCGCCGAGATATGCCGGTTCCAAAGAAATGACAGGACCATCCGCATCGCCCATTTGCCGGGGACGCGAATCAGCTTTGCGCCCGCCATTTCTATGCAGCGGCCGAAGGTAAGGGGCTCTCCGCGTCCCGCGACGTTCAGAATGGTGAGGCGTTGCACCTCGGGATCGCGATGCAAAATGTGCGCAATCAGCCGCGCCATGTCGTCGACGTGGACAAACTGAATTTTATTGTCGAGATACTGTTGACCACGCGGCAGCATGCAAGGCAGACGCTTACCCTCGCGGCGCATCTTTTCCGCCCGCGGACCCTTTCCGTTCGGTGTGCCGCGGAATGCTCCCAGCAGGTAGTTCTCCACGCTGGCTCCGGCAAAGATGTGCGGCCGCAAAATGTAGACGCTGCAGCCGCGCAGCGCGGACGACCGCTGCTGCACCACTTCATCGCACTGTTTCTTATGGATCGCGTACGGCAGCGTGTGCGCCGCCATGGGAGATTCTTCCGTTGCCGGCGCGGGCAGGTTGGGACCGTATACCGAAACGCTGCTTGGGAAAACGAATTGCCGGATCGGAGAATCGGCCGTGCGGTTTGCCTCGGTGATTGCCTCCATCACTCGCGCCGTGCCGGCGACATTGATTTGCCACATGCGAGCGGACTCGGCCACCCCTGACCGTACAGGATCGATAACGAACGCGAGATGGACCACCGATACTGGCCGCGTGTCGCGCAGCATTTCGTAGAGTAAGCGCGTGGAGGATTCTTCACCCAGATCCATGCGCTCGAATTGCAGCGGCAGATCGGTATGGGGTGGATTCAAATCCACCCCAAGCACGGAAAAATCCCCGAGCAGCGGGAGCAGCCTGGATCCCAGGTTTCCCGCAATTCCAGTGACCACGACGACAGGTTTTACGCTCGCCATCAGTCCGGCTTAGACGGAGGAGGCGCCGGTTGCGATGGAGCTTGCGTCGACGGCGGAGCGCTCTGAGTGCCTGCAGGCGGCGCCATCTGCGGTCGCATGTGCGGCGGCGGCGCTCCCTGATTCATCCCTGGCCGCCCTGGCATTCCCGCTGGCATTTGACCAAAATACGCTTCGTTGGGTATCGCCTGAAACGA
The DNA here is from genome assembly GCA_963771965.1 of uncultured Acidobacteriaceae bacterium. Lineage (GTDB taxonomy): Bacteria > Acidobacteriota > Terriglobia > Terriglobales > Acidobacteriaceae > Sulfotelmatobacter. The sequence continues at coordinate 268,883 of CAVYVM010000006.1, read as the reverse complement.
GTTCGTGTACTTGTCGGTCATCTCCTTCAAACGCTCGCTCTTCAACTTGTTATGAATTTCGGTTTGCAATGGCTGATCCAGCGGCAGGACTTCTTTGCTGACCACCTTGTAAATATAGTGGCCGCCGTTATCGCTGATCACCGTCGAAACTTCGCCTACCTTCAAATCGAACACGGTCGCGTGCGCCGGAGGCAGCCCCGTTCGCCGCACCTTTGGCAGGTTCACCGTAGGTGACTCCACTTTTGTGCCGGAAGCTTCGAAGGCTTCCTTCTGTAACTTGGTAAAGTTTTCTCCCGCGGCAGCGCGCTCACGTAGTGTGTCGGCCAGCTTGTTCAACTCCTGCTCACCTTTCTCCCGCTTGGCCTGTTCCTCGGCTTCCTTGGCTTTCTGTTTTTCTTCGGCTTCTTTCTGATTTTCCTTGTCCTTATCTTTATCCTTGTCGTCTTTGTCCTTGTCGTCTTTGTCCTTGTCTTTGGCCTCGTCCTTATCGTTCTTGTCTTCAGCCTCAAGTGTTTTATAGCGTGGGATAAACAGACGGTCTAAGGAGAACTGCTCATAGGCTTCCGGATTTTTCTTATAGTAGCTTTCGACATCCGTCGGCGAGACTTTGTCCGCCTCGTCTTGCAGGGATCGCTGCAAAGCGGTGGTCAGAATCTGCATCTTGGCGAGCTTTAAGGTTTCCTTATATTGCTCGCTATTCTCAAGACCTTTGGCCTTTGCTGCCTCTGACATCGCCATGAACCGGGGAAGCGCCGTTTCGAGTTGACGCTTCAACTGGGGCGTTACGGTTGGCGAAATTCCGCTGGCAATCTTCTCGAACTGCGCACGCGTGATCTCAGTCTTGCAGTCCGCCGGTTTCTTAGCAGCCGCGGCGGCCGTGGCAGTCTTCGCGCCTGCGGTCGTCTTCGCCGCTGGCGGGCAGACGCCTTTTATGGTGAGCACCACTGTACTTTCCGGTACTTCCGGCGCCGAAGCGGGTGCGGGCGGCTTCGTGGCAGCGCCCGGTATCTGCATCGGGGCTTGCTGCGCTGGAGTTTGCTGCGCCGGGCTTGGCGATGCCGGCGCCGTGCCAGATTGTGCCTGTCCCCAGGCTAACGTACCCAATAGCACACACAGCAACCAACTCTTACCCATAGAAAATTCCTCCAGGAATTGGTAGATCAGGAAGTTGAACTATCTGAACCTAGCATCCTAGCATAGAGGCCATTTACTGCAGTAGGGGCAGCCTGCACCTGACGATAGAAAATCTGATTCCACTTGGCGCAATTCCGGATTAACGGCGATAATCCCTTCATGTCCGGAACCCCGGCCCTTTACTCGCCGAACGCGATGCGGGCAGAGAAGCGCGCGGTGGCGGGGAATTCCGTGGTAGCAGCGGTACTTGTTACCACGGCGAAAATCGCGGTTGGAGTGACCACAGGAAGCCTCGGAATTCTTTCCGAAGCCGCCCACTCGGCGCTGGACTTGGTCGCGGCCCTGCTCACATATTTTTCCGTCGGAGTCTCCGACAAGCCGGCTGATGCCGACCACCAGTATGGTCACGGTAAAGTCGAAAATTTCTCGGCCTTCGTCGAAACCGGCCTGCTTCTGATCACCACTGCCTGGGTCATCTACGAAGCCGTGCTGCGGCTATTTTTCCGCCGGGTAGAGGTCGAACCTTCGGTTTGGGCCTTCGCCGTGATGTTGATTTCGATGGCAGTGGATTGGTGGCGTTCCCACGCTTTAGGCCGCATCGCCACCAAATATCAAAGCCAGGCACTCGAGGCCGATGCGCTGCATTTTTCCACCGACATCTGGTCTTCGGGCGTTGTCGTTCTGGGCCTGGCTCTCATTCTCTTAGGCCGGCTCTATCATCTGGATTGGCTACTCCGAGCTGATCCGATCACCGCTTTGTTCGTTGCGGGGGTCATCGTATCGGTAAGCTGGCGGCTGGCGCGCCGCACCGTCGATGCTCTGCTCGATGCCGCTCCCGCCGGAGTCCGCGCTCAGATCACGGACGCTGTAACCCGAGTGGATGGTGTTCTGGAAGTTGGCCGCGTTCGAATCCGGCGTGCCGGCAACCACTATTTTGCCGATCTTTCGGTTGGACTGGCGCGCACCGTGACTTTTCAACGTTCCGAGCAGTTAGTGGCTGCGGTGACGGCCGCGGTCCACAGCATTCTTCCCGAGGCCGATGTAACCGTCCAGCCGCTGCCGCGCGCGCAAGGCTCGGAAAATATCTTCGATCGCATTCGTGCCGTCGCGACCCGCCACAACCTGAATGTGCACGACATCAGCGTGCAGGATCTCGCTGGCCACCTTCATGTGGAACAGCATGTCGAACTCGACGAGCGTCTGTCGCTCAAAACCGCGCACGACCAGGTAACCGAACTCGAAGCTGATATGCGCCACGAGGTGCCTGAGATCGCCGACATTCTCACTCACATCGAGAGCGAGCCTGCCACCATCGAGACCGGGGACGAATTAGTACGCGACGCCGAGCTCGAACGCAGACTGAAGAAGGCTGCCAGTCAGTTTCCGGAAATCGTCGACATGCACGATGTCCAGATCAAGAAAGTTCGTGGCCGGCTCTACGTTTCCTGCCACTGCACATTCTCTGACGATCTGCCGCTGGCCCGTGTTCACGACATTCAGACCGATCTCGAAATCCATTTCAAGCAGGATGCTCCTGAACTTTTTCGCGTGTTGATTCATCCAGAACCCAGCACGGATAACCGGAGGTAGAGGCTTGCATGTGACATCGGTCACAGACAGTCAGCGGTCGAGCCTAGGATTGTTGATTACTGATTGTTGATTGCTGATTGAGGTTCTGCTGATGGAACATAAGGCCGAAGCTCTGAAAGATCGGACCAAACAGTTCGCATTGAGGATTATCCGAGTAATTCGGTCTCTGCCAACCGGGCCCGAGAGCCGAATTATCGGCCATCAACTACTACGCTCCGGCATGTCCGTCGCAGCCAATTACCGCGCAGTCTGCCGCGCTCGTTCCCGAGCGGAATTCATCGCAAAATTGTCAATTGTCATCGAGGAGGCCGATGAGTCCTCCTTCTGGCTAGAATTGCTTGTTGACGCAGGCTTGATACCGGCAGTTAAGCTCAAAGATTTGAAATCCGAAGCTGATCAGTTGGTGGCGATCTTTAACGCCTCACGAGCGACGGCGAAAAAGGGTTTTCAATCAGCAATCAATAATCAAAAATCAGCAATTCCCCGAGGCAAACTCGCATGACGAACGCCCGCGCGACCTGGATTGAAAAACGGCGCTTTAATGCCATTTCCGATAGTGGTCATGAGATCGCCCTCGACGGCGACAAGGTTACCGGGAACTCGCCCATGGAGCTTGTTCTCATCGCACTCTGCGGATGTACAGGGTACGATGTGGTTTCGATTCTCCAAAAGAAGCGGGAGCCCCTTGCCGGTCTCGAAGTCCGAGCGCAAGCGGAGCGCGCCGTCGAACCGCCTTCTGTCTATGCAGAGATTAAGCTTATCTACCGCGTGAGCGGCAAAGTTTCCCGCAAGGCAGTCGAGGATGCGGTGAGGCTTTCGAAAGAGAAATACTGTTCGGTCTCAGCTATGCTCGAAAAAACCGCGAAGATCACAGCAGAAATCGAATACGTGGACAGCCAGGTATGAACTCTGCCGGGTAAACGATCTCGTTCAAACCTTCCTTCAAACCATCGAAGCGATTCAAGAGGCCATCATCCCCAGCTCAAGACATGACAGCACGCGCTCGCATCCTCTGCGCGGATATTTCTTTATCGCTTCCGCTGCGTATCTTTGGGGAGTTTCAGCCGCCCTAGGCCGCGCTGTTTTCACGGGAAGGCTGTCGCTGGGCTCGGCGGTATTCCGCCCAATCGATCCGCTCATTCTTTCGCAGACTCGAACTACATTTTCTCTGCTGGTTCTGCTACCCATTCTCGTTGCTGGGAACGGCTGGAAGCGCATCAAGCTGCCCGCGCGCGATCTTGCGTATTGCTTTCTGTTGGGGACGCTCGGCGTGGCCGTTTCGAATTATTTTTATTATGTCGCGATCCAACGAACCAACGTTGCGACCGCCATCATCGTGCAGTACACGGCTCCAGTGTGGGTGCTGATTTATGTGGTGGCTCGCGGCCAGCAAAGGCTTTCTTTGCAGAAAGCGGTTGCGGTAGCGCTGGCGGTCACTGGAAGCGCGTTGGTCATTGGCATTTTCGGAGCGAAGCAAAACGGTGGATTAGCCCTTCGCCTCGACTCCTACGGCATAGTCGCCGCTCTGTTGGCATCGTTCTCGTTCGCCTTTTACAATGTTGCCGCACACGGCATCCTTTCTCGCTATGATCGCTGGCGCGTTCTGTTGTGGACGCTCGCTGCCGCCGCCGCGTTTTGGCTCGTCATCAACCCTCCCTGGAAAATCCTTCTCGCACACTACAGTGCCATGCAGTGGTTGTTTCTGTTTGTCTTCTCGATGCTCTCGGTGCTGGGCGCCTTCTCTCTTTACTTCCTGGGGCTGCAGCATCTGGAACCGACTCGCGCCATCATCGCCAGTTGCCTTGAGCCGGTGTTTTCGATTTTGCTGGCCGCGTTCCTGCTGGGAGAAGTCCTGCGGCCAATCCAAACCTTGGGCATCGTCTTTGTGCTGGCGGCCATCGTCATCGTACAGAGGCCGGGTCGCAGCACGGCTGAGGAGTCGGTCGTGGTCGAACCGATGGAGTAAAATTCCTAGGTAGGTGCATCGCGGGTGATTTCCGTTCCGGGCATCCTAGGTTTCGAGGCCTGCATCTCTAGGGGTTTAGTACTATCGGCGATAGTTTTCAGTTTTGATCGCTAGACTTTTGCGGCGGAGGTCTAGAATCCTCGTGAAAATAATTCGGCTGGAAACGATCGCGCTGGCTGGTTCGTTGCTGTTGGTTGTTCCGCCTCTGTGTTCAGCGCAGAACGCGGACGCGGCAACGCCGAATTCTTCGGACGCCCAGAAGCCGGCTGCAGCTCAAGACCAGAAAACCACCCCGGATTCGCAAGGCGCGCAAACCGGATCACAGAATAAGCCAACGGGGCAGCCAAGCGATTTGCCCAACGCGCCCTCCAGCAGCAAGACCGAGCCCTCGCTCGAAGACCTGGGTTTTTCCCCAGCGCAAACGCAATCCGATGCCGCGCGGCAAGCGCTGCTCGACAAGCGCACGCACATGCTGAAGGTCCATCAACGGCTGGGCTTGATCACCGCCGTTCCGTTGATTGCCACCGTGGCTACTTCACTCAACGCCGGAGGCAAAAACACAAGCACGGCGTCTCGCGACCTGCACACGGCACTGGGCGGACTGACGGGAGATTTGTATTTCATGACCGCTTACTATGCGATTCGAGCGCCCAGAGTGCCCGGGACCGAAACCCGCGGCCCCATTCGCTTCCACAAGGCGATGGCTTGGATTCACGGGCCGGGAATGATTGCGACGCCCATCCTGGGGATTATGGCCTTTGATCAAAAAAACAAAGGCGAAAAAGTTCACGGGATTGCCCAGGCGCACGCTCCGGTGGCCATCGTTACGGCAGGAGCGTTTGGCGCGGCTCTTTTGTCGGTTTCCGTTAAATTCTGAACTCTATGACACAGCTTAAAAGCATGAAGAGTTTTGCCGCTGGCCTACTCTTGGCGCTTCCGCTGCTTGCCTCGGCGGCCGATAGCCAATGGGTTTTGCAACAAAGCACGTTGACCTACCACGTGTCTCATCCCCTCCATCAATCCGAGGGCGTAAGCCACGAGGCGCGCGGTAAAGGCATTTGCCACGCTGGACAATGCGACTTTCTGATCGCAGTCCCAGTCAAGTCCTTCGATTCCGGGGACAGCAACCGCGATCTCCACATGATTCAAGTGACGCGCGGAGCGCAATTCCCCATGGTCACGGTGCGCACGAAGTTGCCAGAATCCGCCTCCACTTCAACAACCATTCAGGCCGATCTGGAAATTCAGTTCGCCGGCCAGACCGCGCAGTACAAGCAGGTCTTCTTTCAGCTGGCGACGCAAGGCAACGAGATCCATCTCACGGGAACGATTCCCGCGACGTTGTCCGATTTCAAGATCGATCCACCAACGCTGCTGACGCTGCCGGTAAAAAACGAAATGCCGGTTCGTGTGGACCTAACCTGGCGTCCGCAGTAAGGAATGCCTTCCCGCTCCAGCCCTACTCCAATCGCTTGCCTCGCGTTTCGGGTAACTGCGTCGCCATCACTGCTGCCATTAGATACGCAACCGCGCACAAATAAAATGCCCAGCTCAAGCCCTTCAACTGACCAGCACGGCCAATGACCAGCGGAGCGATCGAACTCAAAGTCCGCGCGCCATTGTAGGTGAATCCCAGGGCGCGGGCCCGCACCGCCGTTGGAAAGATCTCGCTGCCCATAATTCCTGAACCAGAGAAAATTCCGGTCCCGAAGAATGCCACGGCAATTCCCAGCACCAGCAGAGCCAACGGCGCCCGCGCCGCGGCATAAAACGGAATCAGAAACGCTGCCGCTAAGCTATAAATCAGGAACGCCCTGCGCCGCCCGAAATAATCCGCGATCCAGCCGAAGCTGGCATACCCGGGAAACATCCCAAACAGATTCAGCACCACCAGCAGAGTGGTTGTCCCGATTACGCCGAAGCCCCGGCCGCCCTGAGAAACTGGCAGCGACAGATAGGGCGGCAGCCAGGTAAACAGTCCCCACCAGGCGAACAGGCAGCAGAAGTTGAACAGCAACAACGCAAAGGTATGTTTGACATACGGCGGTCGGAAGATTGTGGCAAAAGTGGTAGTGGCAGAGCCTACTTCTTTTTTGCCACCGTGACTCATTGGATCGCCGGTCGCATCCGCTCGAACCTCCGACATCCGCTGCTGCCACAAGGCGGATTCAGGAACTCCGCGGCGAATCCACAAGGTAAGCAGTGCCGGCAAAATTCCGACAAAGAACACCGCCCGCCATCCAAAATAGCGCGCTACTGGGCCGGCCACCAGCGCCGCCGCGGCAAAGCCCAGCGCCCATGAACTCTGCACGATGGAAATCGCCTTAGCGCGGAACTCCGTGGGCCAGGTTTCGGCGACCAAGGTCGCTCCGGTATTCCACTCGCCACCCATGCCCAGCCCCAGTACAAAGCGCGCCGCGGCCAGCATGGCAATGCTAGTCGAGAGTCCTGACGCGAACGAGCACACGGAATAGGTCAAGATGCTGGCCATCAGCGCCTGCTTGCGTCCGATGCGGTCGGCAAGAAAGCCAAACAGCACCCCGCCTATGCCGGAGGCCAGAAGCGTCAAGGTGCCCAGAAATCCTGCCGTGGTCTTGCTCATCCCCAGATCGCGCATCAGAAGCGCCAGCACCAGCGCGTAGAGCATGGCATCGAAGGCATCCAGCGCCCACCCAAGCGACGCGGCCAGTAGAGTCCGCCGCTGGCCGGGCGTGGCCTGTGAGATCAATTGAAAGGGACCGATTGCCATGAAGCCGGGATTGTATGGCGCGTTCAAGAATTGTCAATCACTAGATTTAGCACTTAAAGTCTTCTCACCCCCGCTGTTTCCTCTCCTGATACTCTCGCCGCGCTTTTACAATGTTTTGACTACTCTGGCCGCGGTTGTAGGTTAGCCTCGTCATATCGCTTTCATGTTAACGACGAATGTGGAACAGGAGTCCGTATGAAGTCTCGCCGGGTTGCCACGCTTCTAGGTTTCTTGTTGACGGTCATCACGCCTTGTTTCGCCCACCATCTGGCAGTTGTGGTCAACAAGGACAACAACGTCGATAATGTCACCGCTGCTCACCTGGCCAAGATTGTCCGTGCGGAGGTCAAGAATTGGCCGGACGGAAAGCCGATCATTCTCGTGCTGCACAGAGACTCTGCGGGCGAAACCGAAACCCTGCAACACCTCAACAAGATGAGCGCCGCTGAATGGAAGGTACTGCTCGCCGCTCACAAGGATTCAATTCAAGTGGTGGATTCGGATGCCGAGGTGTTGAAGATTGTCCAATCGACCCCAGGGGCGCTTGGGTTCGTGGACGTCCGCTCGGTAAACAACAGCATCAACGTAGTGAAAGTCGACGGCAAGCTGCCCATGGAAACGGGCTATCTGCCGCATTAGTTTGCCAGAAAGTTACCTTCCAGTTAATTCTCGAACCGGCGCGTGTAGAGCGCGTATCCAGCCCTAGAACATGTTTAGTTCATGTGCGATCTTGCGCGTTTCTGCATACTCTTGGTCGTTGGCCATGACAAATCGCTTGCCGCGCAGGATCTTCAAAATGGCGTCGTCTTTTCCTTCCTTCAGAGCCAGCAGGGCGTGGATAAATCTCTCTCGCTCCGCTTCTGGTACCTCCCTGCCCGCCACCCAAACATAATCGACATACGGCTTGGAAGTGTAGAAAATGCGAACTTTCTTTCCGTCGATCTTTCCCGTACTGATCAGGAAGTTGAGGATCGTTTCGTCAATCGCTCCCGCATCAACCACTCCGGTTTCTACCATCGCTGCAGTCGCGGGATGGCTTCCGCTGTAACGAAAGTGGAAATAGGTTTCGGGATCGATTCCTGCCTGCTTGAGTTCGTAATAGGGCATTAGGTATGCGCTGGTCGAGTCCCTATCTCCAAACGCGAACTGCTTTCCTTTCAGGTCCCTGAGCGAATGAATCGACGAGTTCGTGCCGGTAATGAAGACCGTATAGTATTTCTTGTCCCGGACGCGCTGAACCAGCGGGATGACTCCGTACTTGGCATGCGCCCGGACGTACATCAACGCACCCAGGCACGCAAAATTGTAAGCTCCAGCTCCCAGTTGAGCAACGGTATCGCGGAAGCTATCCGGGGCTGCAATACTGACCTCGCTTTCCAAAGCCTTCGAGAGATAGGCACGCAAAGGTTCTCTGTCTGCCTGAGTCGCCTCGTCCATGACTACGCCGATGGTGATCGTCTTTTCGCCGTGAAGTGATGCGCTGGTAAAAAGCCAGATTGCAACCAACGCAGCCGCGGTTCGATTTCGCAAAGGCGCACCTCTTCCCGTGGAAATTCCTTTGATCCGGCACAACAGCTCTGAGGAAAGTGTTACGCACAATCACGGATAGAGCGCAGACAAAAGTGATGGCGTGTCCGATTCTGAAGAGCGTAGGTTACCATTTTGGGCTTTGGCGGAAATTGAGCATCATGCAGTCAGTCGTTTCATCCGCCCGGGATGCCGCGCCGAGACGAAGGTCGTTTTCAACGGGCGAGGGACAGCCTCCCCACACCCTAGGAGGGCGTAAGTATCTGCTTTATTGTCTGTAACATAGGAGCCGTTAGCATTCGACTAAAAGCCCGCTCTCCGACTGGTCCCGTACCCCACGGAAGTGCCATTCCCAAGTTTTTCCTGACCAGCTAATGTTGTTCTTGAGCAGGCTTCGGGGGAGGGCTGCTCGACTTACGTCCCACGACTCTTTGAGTCTGGGGCGTTTTGTTTTGCGTGGCATTTCATCGAGCGCGGTTTTCTGTGCGAGTGCGCTTTACTTCGACCTGAGCCGCAGCAGCTGAAAATATCTTCTCGCCTTTTTCACGTCCTTCGCAATCTGCTCGCGCAGCGCCTCCACCGACGGAAACTTGATCTCGTCGCGCACCCGGTCAAGGAAGCAGATCTCGACTTCGCTCTCCGGCGTTAGATCGATCGGATGAAAGTTCAGCAGATGCGTCTCGATGGCAAATGAGTCTGCCCCAAACGTTGGGCGGTTGCCCACGTTGGTAACGGAATCGAAGCACTCGGGGCCCACCCGCGTCCATGTAATGTAGACCCCATCTTTCGGAACAAGCTCTTCATAGCGGGCCAGATTGATGGTTGGCACGGTGTACTTCGATCCCAGTCCGCGACCCCGCCCCGGCGCACCCAGAATGCAAAATGGACGGGCCAGCAGATGCCGCGCCCGGCTTACGCGTCCCTCACTCAGCAGCTTGCGGATGTGACTACTCGAAACCGGTTCCCCGCGCAACTTCTGCTCGGAGTAGACCTTCACTTCAAAGCCCATCTCCTTGCCAAGTTGTACCAGCAGATTCACATCGCCGGCAGCTTTGTGTCCGAAGCGGAAGTTGTAGCCTTCGTGAACCTCGCGTGCGTGCAGCTTCTTCTTCAAGATGCGCTCGGCAAACTGGCGCGGCGTCATCAAGGACAGATCGCGACCAAAGGGCAGCATGAGAACTGCATCGATGCCGGTGGTTTCGAGCAATCGTAGTTTCTCGGGCACGGGAGTGAGCAGCTTGAGATCTGAGTCCGGTCGCAGAATGCGCGCCGGATGCGGCTCGAATGTGACCGCTACGGCCTTCGCTCCAATCGGCCGCGCCCGAGCCACAATTTCGCCGAGCACATGCGCATGGGCCCGGTGTACGCCATCAAAATTGCCGACGCTCACCAGAGACGGACCGAATCCAGCCGGAACGTCTTCGAGTTTGTGAAAAATCTGCATTGACAGAAGGTCGCAGGTGCCAGGTCTCAGGTCTTAGGGTTTGCCTAAGACCTAACACCTAAGGCCTGAGACCTAAATCTCAAACTCCAGTTTCATCCCGTCATAAGCCAGCCGCACATGCGCCGGCAGAGTCGCGTTCGTTGCCTGGTGCGCCAGATCGTGGCAGATGTGGGTGAAGAACCCCCGCTTCGCCTTGAGTCGCTCCACAATGCGCAGCGAATTCTCGACGGTTGAGTGCGTGGGATGTGGCTTGTGCCGCAGCGCATCCAGAAAAAGAATGTCCAGACCTTGCAACTGATGGAACGACGCCTCGGGAATTTCGCTATGGTCGGTGAGATACGCCGCCGATCCAAAACGGTAGCCGTAAATTTCCGTTTCGCCATGAATCAGCCGAACCGGCTCAAATGTTGCCCCGAACAGTTCCACCGGACCGTCGATCGGACGCAACTCAAGCTGCGGCAGGCCGCCGTATTTGTAGTCGGCGTCGAAGATGTAGCTGAACATCCTGCGCAAAAACGCCGCCGCATCCGGACGCGCATACAGCGGCAACTTCGCAGGCTTGTGAAGATAGCTGAGCGGCCGCAGATCGTCGATGCCCAGAATGTGGTCGGCGTGGGTGTGAGTATAAAAAACCGCGTCAACACGCTTGATGCGCTCTCGAACCGCCTGCGCGTAGAAATCGGGCGAAGTATCGATGATCACCACTTTGCCCGCGTATTCGATCATCACCGAAGGGCGGCTGCGGCGATCATGCGGATCGCTGGAGGCGCAGACCGCACAATCGCAACCCAGTGTGGGCACGCCCATTGACGTGCCGCTTCCCAGAACCGTGAGCGTGGCCTTCATGCTTGAACGTTCGTCGCTCGCACAATCATGTCGGCCTAACGCCCAGTTCCTGTAGCTACCCCGGATTGCGGAGGGCGCGCCAGAGCGTTGGTGACTTCCACGTAGGCCATGCGCACTTCGTAAAGGCTGTTCTGCAGAAAATTTTGCTCTGTAGATGTCAAGTTGCCCTTGGTTTTTTCCGCGAGAAGAGAAAGCGTATCAATCGTCTGGCGCGCCCCAATAATATCCACGCGAGGTTGCTCGCCCTGTTGGTGCATCAGTCCTAGCTGTAGCATGGCTGTCATGTAGAGCGATGCCAGGAAGCGCTCAAACGTCATCTCCAGTTCTTTGGCGGAGTGTCCGCTGAGCTCTACCCGTGAGTCGAGTTCTTTTGACGACTGACGATAGGCATCAGCCTGCGCTTGCTGCTCGGCCGCCGTCGGCGCGGGTGGAACGTCTTCTCCCAGGCTGCCTGCCGGGCCGGGAAAAGTCGTGACGGAGTTAGCGTCTGAGGCGGTCTTGCTCTCTTCCTTGGCCGAGATCGGAACCGGGGTCGGAGGCTTGGCGGCCTTCGGCGGCTCCGCTTCTTCGGGAATGTCCTTGCGCAACTCTCCGTCCTCGGTGAACAAGCGGCGGTCGGTCACTGTGAAACCAGATTCTTGTCTCTTCTCAGCCATAAAACGTATCCTCGGTGTTCTCTAGAAAGCGATCTCTATTAAGCGATCTCGATAAAACTTGCGATCTTCAAACCCTGTGCAGCACCGCATCTTCTGCCTGTCCCAGCGTGACGCCAGTGAACGGCAACTGGGTTACTGTCGCCTTCGTCGTGCCGAGCATAACCTCGCGCCCTGGAATGCCGATCTCGCGCCGGATGTATCCCAGAGCAAGCGTCCGCTCGCCCGCAGCCGTGTTCAGCGTAGCAACGCTGGTAACCTCGCCGGCTTCTTTTTCGGCCGAGATGATTTTTTCGCCAGCTGCGATTGCCGCCGCGCCATCTACCAAAAACCCGGTGAATTTGCGATGCACGTTTCCGCGCGACCGAATACGCTCGACAATCTCCTGCCCCACATAACAGCCCTTGTTGAAATTGAGCGCGCGCATCTGCTCAGTCTCCTGAGGCAGATCGCGCTCCCGAATGTCAACGCCGTAGAGCGGGATGCCGGCCGCGATGCGCTGCATTTCCAGTGCCTCGATGCCCACTGGAGTCGCGCCTGCATTGATCAGCGCCTGCCACGTCTTGTAAACATCTTTCGGAGCGAGCCAGACTTCATACGATTCAGATTGCGAATCCTCGCCACGCACCACCTTGCATTCCACGCAATCGCAGTCGCACGCGCACTGCGGAGTCATCATCTCCAACGGCTGCATTTCGGGAGTCTTAATTCCTGCTGCGTTTAGCAGCGCACGCGACTTCGGTCCCGAGAGTCCCAGAGCAGTCCACGTCTCGCCAAGGTTCTCGATGCTAACGTCGTCCATGATGATGTAATGGTCGAACGTGGCTACGATTTTTTCAACCTGGCTGCGATCCGTTTCGACAATAAGCGCTTCGCTCTGGTTGTACGCGACCATATCGCCAAGGATGCGTCCCTGCGGATTGAGCAGGAAAGCGTAGACTCCGTGTCCGGCAGCAAGATCGCGAATGTTATTCGTGACCATGCCGTTCATCCACCGTACCCGGTCGCCACCGGTCAGCGAAAGCCTCGCTCTGAAGCCCAGATCGTAGACGCCACAGCCGTTCAGCAGGGCAGAGTACTCTTGCTGAGGGTCGGTAAATCGAGTGGTCGTCTCGGCGCCGCGGTAATCGGCGAGGCTCAACGGAGTGGCTTGATTCCCCATTTGCCCGCGCAGTGCGTCCTGGAGTGGCGTGAATTCCATCGAAGTATTGATTATAGCGAACGGCCTCGCGATTCATTCAGCCCGCCGACCCCACTTACTCATTCTGTTCGTACTGTGATAGCTTTTCTGCCGTGGACTCGCAAAACCCTTCCAGGAAGCGCATTGCCGTAATCCCCGGCGACGGGATCGGCCAGGAGGTGATCCCCCAGGCGCTGAAAGTCATTCGAGCCTCTGGAGCCGACGTCGAACTCAGCGAATTCGATTGGGGCGCCGACCGCTATCTTCGCGATGGCATGACCGTACCACCCGACGGCTTCGCCATGCTGGGCCGCAACTTCGACGCAGTCTTTGCCGGAGCCTTCGGCGATCCGCGGGTCAAAACCAACATCCACGCCAAAGAGATCCTTCTCGGCATGCGCTTCAAGATGGACCTCTACGCCAACGTGCGCCCGGTGCGGCTGCTCGACGCGGCGCTGTGCCCGCTGAAGGGCGTCGAGCCGAAGGATGTGGACTTCGTCGTCATCCGCGAAAATACCGAGGGCGTTTATACCGATGCCGGCGGAGTCTTCAAGCAGGGCACGCCGGATGAGATTGCGATTCAGGAAGACATCAACACGCGCAAGGGCGTGGAGCGCATCATCCGCTACGCGTTCGAATATTGTGAGCGCCACACTAAGCTCGACGGCTCTCCACGTAGCCGCGTGCTCATTTGCGACAAATCGAATGCCATGACCCACGCCGGTGGCTTGTGGCAGCGCGTGTTCAAGGAAGTGAACGGCGAGTTCCCCCAGATCGAAACGCAGCACATGTACGTGGATGCCCTCTGCTTGCAAATGGTGCGCGATCCGCGGCCGTTCGACGTGATTGTGACGAACAACATGTTCGGCAACATCATCACCGACCTCGCCGCCGGACTGCAGGGCGGCCTCGGCATGGCGGCTAGCGGGAATATTCATCCGGGAAAAACCTCGATGTTCGAGCCCGTCCACGGCTCAGCCCCGCCGATCGCCGGAAAAAACATCGCAAACCCGTTTGGCGCGATTCTGACCGCAGCCATGATGCTGCGGCACCTGGGATTACTGCACGAAGCCGACAAGATTGAGGCTGCGGTGCTGCAGGCGGTCAAACAGAAAAAAACTACTCAAGATGTCGGCGGGATGATGGGGACGCGAGAAGTGGGAGAATGGGTGGCGAACAACGTCAGTTTTCAAGTTCTGTCATCCTGAGCGAAGGGAATCGATTCGCGACCGCGAATCGATTCCTGTAGTCGAAGGACCCCTGTAACCTCCCGGGCACCACGGTCAAATCCGGGAATTCTCCCCGTGTTTGGTTCGATCGCCTTAGAGGCTCCGCGAGAATTCCCTGAAGCAATGGGGACAGTAACGAGCGTGCAGGGATCCTTCGACTTTGCGAGAAGCACGCTGCGCACGCTTCTCGCTGCGCTCAGGACGACAATCCTGACGCATCCCCTACTGCGATCCCTTCCACGCGTTGTACATGGCCTCCAAGAGGCTCTGACTCTGCCCGTCGTAGTCCCCGCTTAGTTCCCACATGAAGACCCTGCCAAAACCACGCGTCTTCATGATGTAAGTGGTCTTGCGCGCGGTGGTGCTCTCGTCATCGTAGGTGATGAATCCGGGCTCGTTCAAGTTCTGAATATCGGGATTAGTCAGGTAAGGAGCGACGGCAACAGTGTCGAAATTTCGCGTCCAGCCCTGCTGGTTAACCAGGTCTTTGATATACGGGGCGTAGTTTGGCGAGGAGGCCGCGCAGGTGCTGCAAAGTGCCCACAGTTGGTCGGTACCATCCCATTCGTATCCGTAGAAAGGCGTTCCAATGTTGAGTTGCGCCAGCGGCACACCGTATTGATCGGCGTATAAAGCCATCGAACTCTCGACGCTGCCAACCTGCTCAGGATCGTCCGGACTTTGGAACAAGGGCGAAACGTGGCCGGTGGCGCCCGACCAGGTTCCGTAGTAGTCGTAGGTCATGACGTTCATGAAATCGACAAGCGGAGCGAGCGCGGGAATGTCGAAGCCCGCTCCCCAACTGCGCGGATCGGAAGGCGTGGCCATGGAAATCAGCCAGGGGGAAGGCAGTTCATCGCGCAACTCCTGCATGAGCGTGGTGCAGTTGGCGCGGTCACGGACGTTGGGTATCTCCCAATCGATATCGACGCCGTCGTAGCCGTACTCAACGAGAAAATCGTGAACATTTCTTACAAAGTTCTGCCGAGACGCTTCCGAATTGGCCATCTTGTTGAAACGCGGGCCTTCGATACCATCTCCGCCACCAATCGAAATCAAAACCTTGACACCGGCAGCGTGTGCCTTGTTGATCAGCGCAGGTTCGATGGTGCCACTAGGAATCTGAATCGCCCCGTCCACCTTCGGATCAAGCAGCAAAAAAGCGTGCGCAATATGTGTGAGCTTTGAGTAGGGAATTTGCTCCGCCGAATATGTGGAGTGTTGTATTTGGACCACGCCGTGTAGTAGCCGAGCAAACGCTTGGGCGTGGTCTGCGCCGAAACGGAGATGACGGTGAAGACCAGCAGGAATAAAGCCGCAACCGACCCGTAGGCTTTCGTATGCCGGGTAAAGTGATGAACGGGATGGAACATGGTTGAAACCTCCCATCGACGAGGCGGTAGGGCTTAGCGCGGGAGCAATTTTACCATCGTTTCGTGGATGCTCTTTGCAGTTGCGCCTGCTCGTAATTGAAGAGTGATCGACCCACTAGATTTTCCTGCCCACCAGCAGCGCCAACTCCCTCCACTTCCAATGGCAATCCACATCCACAAACCCAATCTCCCGCAGCCACTGCAACTGAGTTTCTAAATCCAGCAACTTGTTCGACGGGTCTTCGGTTTCTGGTGTGATGCCGAGGCAGCGCAGAAACTCTTCGTGCAGGCGAGGGGTAGGCGAGGCCACATGCTCCAGATTGCAGAAAACTCCGCCGGGATTTAGCAAGGCGTGAATCTCAACATAAAGCGCGCGCTTCCGTTCGTGTAGCAAATGATGAATCGCAAAGCAGGACACGACCGCGTCGAAGCTTCCCAGCGCGGGCAAGGGGTGGTCGAGGTTGTGAGCGACAACAGTGACCGAGGAATCTCCCGCAAAGCGCTTGCGGGCGGCTTCGAGCATCGTGGGCGAAAAGTCGACCGCCACGGCTTCCACGCCAGGGCGATCCCCGGCGGTTTCGCGCTCAGCCAACGCTGATTTGACTAACGCCAGCAGCCGGCCATCGCCAGTGCCGAGGTCAAGAATGCGGTGTGGAGCTTTCGGAAGAAACTCCAGCAAAGTCGATTCGCCTTCTGCGCGGTGCAAGATGGAATCGGCGCGTCCTAGATAGTCGTGGGCGTGGTCGGCAGAATCCCAGAGATTGACTGGCGTATTGGTTGTCATTGTTCGCGGCCTTGAAGAAAGTATAAGGAAAGAGGGTACACTCGTTCCTAATGGATATCGTCGGGCTGCTGAGTAAGAAGCTTGTGAGGGCGCTATTCCCGGTTGTATTGCTGCTTGTGCTGAACCGCGCAGCTTGGCCGCAGGCACAAAGCCAGACGGCGCTCTCAGGACAAACACAACAAAATCAGAATCAAAATCCAAGCCCGACGGACAAGCCTGCCCCGAGCGGAACCGAGGGCAGTGCCCATCCCACGCAGTCATCTCCTGTGCAAACTCCCAAAGAAGAAGTCAAAATCACTCCGCGCGAGGCAGAGGAACTGTTTCACTCGGTCGATGAGATTCTGGCTTTTGACAGCAAGCATACGGGGCTGCCTATCAAGAAAGAGGTTAAGCGCAAGTTAACCAGCCGTGACGAAGTGGTCGGCTATCTCACGAAGCACATGAAAGATGAGGACGTAAAGCGACTGCAGCGGTCGTCGCTGGTTCTAAAAAAATTTGGGCTGCTGCCGCGCGATTACGATCTGGAAAAGCTGTTGGTGGCGCTGCTGCGCGAGCAGGTGGCTGGATACTACGACCCGAAGACCAAGACTGTGAATCTGCTGGATTGGGTTCCCATGGAGGAGCAGGAACCGGTGATGGCGCACGAGTTAACGCACGCGCTGCAGGATCAGTCGATTGGTCTGGATAAGTGGATGAAGAAGGGCGAGAAAGACTTGGGCGAGATCAAGAAAGATCCTACGCCCGAGGACATCGAGAATGACGAGGTCGACAACGCGCGCGAAGCCGTGATCGAAGGGCAGGCCGAAGCCATGATGCTGGAGTACGAACTGGCGCCCGTAGGGAAGTCGATTGTCGATTCACCGGAGTTGGTTGACGCGATGGAATCGCAGATGGCGAACGGCACCGACGATTCGACAGTTTTTAAAGATGCTCCTATTTTTCTGCGTGAGTCGCTGACCTTTCCTTATAGCTATGGCATGAAGTTCGTAGTGAAGCTAATGGAGAAGGGCGGAAAAGAAAAAGCTTATGCCGACGTGCTGGCAAATCCTCCACACACCACGAGGCAGATTATGCAGCCGGAAACGTACATGTCGGGCGAAAAGATCGAGCCCATGCGCGTGCCGGAATTCAAGCGTGATTTCAAGGACTACGTAAAGTTCGATATCGGGGCGATGGGCGAATTCGACGTGGCGGTCCTGATCGAGCAATACGCGGGGAAGAAGCTTTCCGAACGCCTCTATCCGGAGTGGCGAGGCGGTTACTACTATGCCGCGCGCCCGAAGAACGACACCTCCGCTCCTCTCGCGGTGCTTTATGTATCGCGATGGTCGAGTGGCGAGAAGGCAGCGGAGTTCGCCGAGATCTATGCGCGATCGCTGGGGCAGCGATACAAGAAGGTGGAGGAAGTTGGGAAGCACTCTTCACGCGATTCCGAAGAGCGGCACTCCAGATACAAGATCGACCTTCTACAAGGCCGCCACTCTTGGACCACCGACGAGGGCCCGGTCGTGATCGAGCAACAGGGCGACACTGTCCTGGTGAGCGAGAGCCTCGATGCGGGTACGACGGAGTCTCTCGAGAAAGAAGTGTTCGGGAAGTAAACCGCCCGAGGTACAGAGGGCATGAAGGCGGCTAAGTAAGTCACCTGCTAATTCCTACGTGATTTTTTCTTCGAGTCGGAATCGTCCTCGGTTTCTCCCAGAAAATGCTGCACTCTGGCGCTCACGCTAAACTGTTTGCCGCCTCTCTCGACAACCACCACGCGCTCTTGGTCCGGCGCTCCTCCGAGCATCGACCACACTTGGCCCGTGGTCGAGCCTTGCACCAGGCTGCCATCGACGGCGACAAGGTGATCGCCAGCTTGAACTTCAGGCACCGACGCTTTGCCTTGGAAGTCAGCGGTGCCAATGATCGTGAAGCGCCCATCATCTTCCGGCCGGAGAATAAGTCCAATAACGTCAAAGTCCGGAAAGTTAAAGGTGCGGCCAATATCGAAATACGCTGTCGAGTGGGCGTAGTCGAGTCCGACGCGGTAGTTCAAAAGAGCTTCAGAGCCGAGCGTACCGACGGTAGAAACGCCCGCCCGCTTTTCGAAAAAATCCAATATGTTTTGCGGAAGACTCACAATCGGAATGCCGCTCAGGAAGAGCGGACCATATTGAACCCGTTCCATGCGTAGCAGCCTCCACTTTGTTTCAACATCCGTGCCCCACATATTTGCAGGACCAATGGCACCCGTCATATGCGGCCAGCCGGGGTGGGCCGTAGAGAGCTTTTCGAATAACTCTCCTGAAAGAAAGCTGATGGAAGAGCCCAGGTCCAGACCAAGGTTGTATTTCTTGTTGTCCATCTCGCTCGGAATTTCGATGATGCCGTTGCTTGGATTGACGAGCATCTTGCTCTTCACGCCGTTAAATTTCAGGCTTCCCGGCTCGCCGATCGTGAACTTATGCTCGGGAAAATTGATAAGCACGTCGTAGTTACGAAGGACCACTGAGGGAATGTTGATTTCGGCGTTCAGTCCCGGAGCCATGACGGACGAGCCATTCGCTTGCTTCAGTGGAATTTTCACCTCCTTAAGGCCGGTCAGGAGAATTTTCATTGTGCCGATGGTGATGACTGCAGGCGGCGGGGCGGAGCAGGCTTTATCGCTGCACGTGACCGTAAGGCCTATCAGTGCAGCAAACCGCCGTGACATCTCAAAATCCGCATTGCCGTTGTCGACCCACGCGTGAACGCGGTGCGTAGCGCCGTCGGAAGATGACACGTCCACGTCAATAACAACACGGTTGTGGTCGAGAGTCATTGGGACGGTGTCGAACTTGGGTTCGAGCAACCCTTGCTTCGAGGTGCTCTGCGCCAAGGCTGCGCCAGCCAGAACGGCAATGTGAAGAAATATCGCCAATCGCATAAGAAGATTGTAGCGGTTGCAAAAACTTGAAATACAGAGCGTACAGAGGTTCACAGAGGGTCTTGTATAATCACGAGTTTGGGTCTCACGCGCGGAAAACTTCTAGACACAAAATATCTCACTACTGACCCGACGAAAGGCAAGCGTTTCACAATGAGCATTGTTGTGGTGGGGTCGGTTGCGTTTGACGATGTGGCGTCACCTTCAGGCAGCGTGAAGGGGATTCTGGGCGGAGCGGCGACTTATTTTTCGCTGGCAGCGAGCTATTTCACCCAGGTGCGCGTGGTTGCGGTGGTGGGCGAGGACTTCGGCGCGGAGCACGAAGGCGTTCTGAAGAAACGTGGGGTGGACACTCGTGGCATCGAGCGCGCCGCGGGCAAGACGTTTCGTTGGGGCGGTTCTTATGCCGAAAATCTGAACGAAGCTAAAACGACCTTTACCGATCTGAATGTGTTTGAGAAGTTTCAACCGCGCATTCCCAAAGAGTATGAGGATACGGAATTCCTGTTCCTGGCGAATATTCAGCCGACATTGCAGGCTGAGGTACGGCGAAAGATGAACGGCGTACGGCTGACCGGATGCGACACCATGAATTACTGGATCACGGGCGCGCGCAAGGAGTTGGCCGAAACCCTGAAGCTGGTAGATGTGCTGCTGATCAACGACACTGAGACCAAGATGCTCGCCGACGAAAAAAGCCTGCCGCGCGCGGCGAAAAAGGTTTTGGCCATGGGTCCTAAAGCCTTGGTCATCAAACACGGTGAATATGGCGCCACGATTTTCTTTCGCGAGGGCGCGTTTGGCATCGGGCATCATCCCTTTCGGGCTCCAACGCTGCCGCTCGACGAGGTAAAAGATCCCACGGGAGCAGGCGATTCGTTTGCTGGCGGTTTCATGGGTTATCTGGCATCGCAGCCCGAGCTGAGTCGCGAAGTGTTGAAGCGGGCGCTGTTCTATGGCGGAGTGATGGGGTCCTTCGCCGTGGAAAATTTCGGCACCGAGCGCCTACAGTCTCTGACTCGCGATGAAATCGACGAGCGTTTTCAGATCTTCCGCGATCTTACCCACCTCGAATGAAGCCGCGAGCTCTTCCCCCGAAGGCATATTCTGAAATTGAGACCGTGCGGCTGGTGTGGCTCGCAATCTTCGTCTCGGTTTTTTCTTTTCTCTTCTATAACCGGCACGGTGACGTGCTCCTCTACGGCGACGCCGTGGCGCACATCAACATCGCGCGCCGCGTATTTGATTCGAAAACTCCCGGCCTATTGCAATTGGGGACGGTGTGGCTTCCTCTGCCGCACTTGTTAATCATGCCGTTCATCGTGTCGAAGCACATGTGGCAGACGGGCGCCGGCGGTTCCATTCCATCGATGGCTGGGTTCGTGCTCGGCGGGCTGGGAATATTCCGGCTGGTGCGGACGATTTTGAAGCGCGACGGTGAAGCAGACGGGACTGCCCCGGTTGTGGTCTGGGCCGTGGTCATCCTCTACATCGCCAATCCGAATCTGATTTACATGCAAGCGACGGCGATGGGAGAGTCGCTGTATCTGGCGTTGTTCGTCTGGGCGGTTGTGCATTTCGCAGAGTTCTCAGCAGGGAACACGAAGGTGCTGACGAAGTGTGGGCTTTGCTTGGTCGGCGCTTGCTTGACGCGATATGACAGCTGGTTCCTGGCTGCGGTTTTAGTGGCGGGAGTCCTAGTGGTGCAGTCGCGCCTTTCGAAAGAAAGCAAAGATCGCGGTCCCAGAGCTTCGGGTTTACCTCGCCGCGGTGCCGTTGTTCGGTTTATTTTGTTGGCAGCGGCCGCACCGGTTTTCTGGCTGGCTTACAACGCCATTGTTTATCGGAATCCGCTGGAATTTGCGAACGGTCCTTACTCCGCGAAGGCCATCGAACAGCAAACCGCAACGCTAAATCCGGCGAAAGGAAATTTAGTGGCTGCAGGCTCGTACTTTCTGAAAGCAGCAGAGCTCAATGTCGGGAACTCGCGTTGGCCGGGTAGATTATGGCTGGCTCTAGCGTTGCTCGGAAGCGCAGCGGCGTGGTTCGAGTGCCGGCAACGAGTGGCGTTGCTGCTGTGGGTGCCGTTGCCGTTTTATGCGCTGTCGATAGCCTATGGGAGCGTGCCGATCTTCGTGCCGGCTTGGTGGCCGTTTTCAAACTACAACGCGCGTTATGGGCTGCAGTTGCTTCCGGCATTCGTTGTCTTTGTGCCAATCGCGATTTCATTTCTCGTTCAATCCGCAGCCAAGCTGCCTCAAGTTCAGGATTCGTGGCGTCCTTGGGCTGGTACGGCAATGATGCTTGGAACGCTATTGCTCGCTACTTTGAGTTATGGCGCGATCTGGCGCGCGGATCCCATTTGCTATCGCGAAGCCGCGACGAACATGCGCGGCCTCGCAGCGCTCGATCGGGAAGTTGCGGACTGGATCAAAACCTTCCCTCCGAATTCAACAATTCTGATGTACCTTGGCCAGCACTCGGGTGCGGCGGAGCAGGCTGGGTTTGATCTGAAGCGCATTATTTATGAGGGCAATCATCGGGTGTGGAAGCGGCCGGTTGATCCCGATGGTTTGTGGGAGCATGCCTTGGCGGATCCGGCCGCTTACGCGGATTACGTGGTGGGCTTCGAGGACGATCCAGTTTGGACGGCGGCGAAGGCGAGGCATCTGACCGCATTGGTTGAGCTGCACACGACAGGACAACCGCCAGCCATCATCTTTCAATGTCAACTGCAAGGGCGAACTCAGGGACAAACGCAAGGGCCAGTTCGGTGAGTTCGATAAGTTCATCTGGAAATCGTTCCGGCGCGCTTGTCCTGGTAATCACGCGGGTTAATGCCGTTTAGAAGAAGCTCTACGGAGCGGTGATAAAATCCGGCCAGCCGAAGGGAACTGAGGGAGTTGTCGAGGAAACTGAAAACGTCGGCGGTATTTGGCCATCTGACTTCGCTGACTGCGGTGGACGCGGAGTGAGCTTGCCACCCGTTGCAGTTTCGTTTGTGAAAGCCAGTGCATGCGGCAACGATTTTCTGCTGGTCGAATCTTCGGTGATCGACAACAGGATTCCCGCAGATATTGCAGCATTGACGCGCCGCATGTGTGACCGGCATGAGGGTGTGGGCGCGGACGGAGTGGAATGGATATATCCGCATGCCGCGGCAGACGCTGAGATTCGCCTGATTAATGCGGACGGTTCCGAGGCGGAAATCTCCGGCAATGGCACCCGTTGTGTCGCAGCACACATTTGCGCGGAGCGTGACAAAGAAAGAATCACGATACAAACCGGGGCTGGCTTGAAGACTTGCGTCCTGACTGCGCGCAACAAGGGCGAGTACGAATTTGAAGTTGAGATGGGCGAAGCTGCGATACAGGCGGAGCTCACGGTGAAGATTTCCGGGGAAGAAGTGCGAGGAATTCCGGTGTCGATGGGGAACCCGCACTATGTGATGTTCGTTCCGAAATTTGCCGATAACTGGCAGAGAAAGGCCGCGGAAATTCAGCGCAGCTCTGACTTCAAACACGGCGTAAACGTTGAGATGGTCGTGATCGGCGGAAGGCACGATGTAAACACGCGCTTTTTTGAGCGTGGAGTTGGCGAGACACAATCTTCTGGGACGGGTTCATGCGCGGCGGCCGTCGCGGCGATGGCCGTGGGCAAGGCGGAATCGACTGTGCGAGTTCACGCCCCGGGCGGTGTGCAGACCGTGCGAAAAGAAGGAAACCTCGTGCTTCTGCGTGGAGCAGCGAGGCTAGTTTGCCGGGGAGAGTTTTTTCTGAGTTGAGCGTCCGAAGTTTTCTAACTGGAAAGTTTTCTAAACCGAATGTCTTTACCTCCACCTCCGCGCATCAAACCGCCCGCTCTCCGCGCGGGCGACACTGTCGGCATCATTGCACCTGCCAGCACTATAAAGCGCGATGGGCTGGAGGCAGGCTGCGAAGCCCTGCGACGCGCTGGGTACCGGCCGTTCTATTTTGAGTCCATCCTCGACCAGGACCTCTACTTTGCCGGCTCGGTGGAGCGCAGGGTGCGCGAGCTGGAAGACATGTTTGCCCGCGACGACGTGCGGGCGATTGTTTGCGCGCGCGGTGGCTACGGCGCGAATTATCTGTTGCCGGCGCTAGACTTAAAAAAAATCATGGCGCATCCGAAGATTTTTGTGGGGTATAGCGACCTCACCTGCCTGCTCACTTATTTTGCCGATACCTCGGGGTGTGTGACATTTCACGGGCCGATGGCGGCGAAAGATTGGGCGCATGAAGATGGCGTCGACATGCCTTCATGGCGGGCAGCTCTGAGCAGAACAAGCGCATGGGAACTCAATCTGAGCGCGTGCCCTTCTGTGACTGGATTGATGGACGGTGCAGCAGAAGGAATCCTTTACGGAGGATGTCTTTCGATTCTTGTAGCTTCGCTTGGCACGCCCTACGAGATCAAGACCGACAGGAAGATTTTGTTTCTTGAGGACGTCGCGGCCAAGCCCTTTCAGATCGATCGCATGCTGATGCAGTTGAAGCTCGCGGGAAAGTTCGCGGGTGCACGGGGAATTGTGTTCGGCGAAATGAACGATTGCGTGCAGACTGCGAATCAAGGAT
This sequence comes from uncultured Acidobacteriaceae bacterium, assembly GCA_963771965.1. Lineage (GTDB taxonomy): Bacteria > Acidobacteriota > Terriglobia > Terriglobales > Acidobacteriaceae > Sulfotelmatobacter. Next base: position 244,902 of record CAVYVM010000006.1, on the reverse strand, counting down.
ATACGCTAGAGGAAGTCGTTTTGCGGGTCGTCGGCGACTTGGGAATTCCGGTCGCTTACGGGGTGCGGTCCGGGCACGTGACAGCTGGGAATATTACTCTGCCGATCGGAGTGCGGGCTGCATTGTCAGTGCGGGGTTCGAAGGTGGGCTTAAAGATTTTGGAAGCGGCGGTGACGTGATCCGGCATTTCGTCGGCTACCGTCGAAGGCAATCCGCAAGGTACGGGAAGGCTGCAAAGGGCGCATAGAAATTCATGAGCGAAGACAAGCACATTCATCTCATCGGCATTTGCGGGACAGCGATGGCGTCGCTGGCTGGAATGCTGAAACAGCGCGGGTTCCGCGTGAGTGGTTCAGATGCGGCGGCCTATCCCCCCATGTCCAATTTTCTTGGGGATCTCGGAATTCCTGTCGCACAGCCCTTTGACGCGAGGAATCTGGAACCGCGTCCCGATCTCGTCGTGGTGGGCAATGCGATCTCCCGCGGCAACGTTGAACTTGAGCAACTGCTCGACCAGCGGATTCCATTTTGCTCAATGCCACAGCTACTCCAGGAAGAGTTCTTGCGCGGCAAAGAAGTGCTGGTGGTCGCCGGGACCCATGGGAAGACCACCACGACTTCGATGCTGGCGTGGATTTTTTATATCGCTGGAATGCAGCCTTCATTCCTGATCGGCGGCATTGCGGAAAACTTTGGCTCTAGCTTTCATCTGGGCCAGGGCAAGCATTTCATCCTTGAAGGCGATGAGTACGACACGGCATTCTTCGATAAGGGGCCGAAGTTCCTGCATTATTTTCCCGACGCCATCATTCTGACCTCGGTTGAGTTTGACCACGCGGATATCTACAAAGATCTGGAAGCGATCGAAACCGCTTTCAAGCGGCTGGTGAATCTGATTCCGCGGCGCGGAAAGATCATCGCCTTTGATGGAGTGGCAGGAGACGTCACCGGAAGTGCAAGCGTCGACCGCTGCTTGAGCAAGGCGTTTTGTCCGGTCGAGCGATATGGCGCAGGCGCGCGTTCCGATTGGCGAATCACGAACCTGGAGTTGCAGTCGGTACAAACGACGTGGTCGGTGTTGCACAACGGAAAGCCTTGGGCGGACCTCGAGTTCCCCCTGGCTGGCGAATATAACGTCTGGAACGCGACGGCGGCTGCGGCGGTCGCTGCAGCCTATGGGATCTCGAAAGAAGAGATCGCGGCCGCGCTGAAGACTTTCAAGAGCGTGAAGCGGCGGTTGGAGGTTAAGGCGCAGGTGAATGGCATCACCATCATTGACGATTTCGCTCATCATCCCACAGCGATCGCTGGCACGTTGCGAGCGCTCCGGGCGCGCTATCCCGGCGCGCGTCTGTGGGCGATTCTGGAGCCGCGGTCGAACACCTTGCGTCGCCGCGTGCTGCAGAATGACCTTGCGCGCAGCCTCGCGGTCGCAGACGAAATTATAGTAGCTGGTGTTTTTCGCTCAGAGGCTGTGCCGGAGAACGAGCGCTTGGAGTTGCCGGAACTTCTGGCGGAGATGAAGAGTCAGGGAACGCACGCGAGGTTGATTGGGAGCGCGGACGAGATCGTGCAGACGGTTGCTCCGGAGATGCGCAGCGGCGATGTTGTCGCGATTCTCTCCAACGGCGGATTCAGCGGAATCTACGAAAAATTACCGGAGCGGTTGCGAAAGCTGGCGGGCGAAGGCACGAACAGCAATTCGGCCAACGCGGTGGGCCGGGGATGAATCGTGCGGTGACGCCTGGCATGTTCTCGCGCCAAATTCGCTTGGCGCTGTTCTTATGCGTTGCTGCTTGCCCATGTTGCGCGGTAACCGACTACGTCGTTTCCTTAGCCAGTCCTGAACAACATCTAGTCGAAGTGCAGATTTTTTGCCCGGAAGGGCCAACACAGCGGGAGTTGCAGCTTCCCGTCTGGAATGCGCTCTACCAGATCCGCGATTTCGCGCAATATGTGAACTGGGTGCGTGCCAAAGACCGCGCGGGACGGCCGCTCGCCGTGCGCGCATTGGATAAAAGTAGTTGGCAGATTTCCGGCGCAGAGAGCGGCGCTGTCGTCGAATACCAGATATATGTCAGCACGCCCGGACCGTTTGGAGCAGAGTTCAATTCGCATCACGCTTTCTTCAACCTGGCAGAGATACTTATGTATCCGGTCGACGCGCGGAACGGGCCGATGGTCCTGCGCTTCGGTCACGTTCCCAAGGAATGGCGCACAGCCACGGCGCTTGTTTCCGAGCCCGACGGCAGGTTCAGCGCGGAAAACTATGACCGGCTGGTGGATTCTCCCGTTGAAATCGGAACCTTTCGGGAAGCCGACTTCGACGAAGGTGGCGGTCATTATCGCGTAGTGATTGACGCCGAACCCGGCGATTACGAGATGGAAAAGATTGTCGCCGTGGTGCGCAACATCGTAGCGGCGGCAACCGGTTGGATGAATGACCGGCCGTTCGAGAATTACCTGTTCATTTATCATTTTCCGCGTGGACCGGCGGGCGGCGGAATGGAGCATGCTTATTCAACGGCGATCGATGTGAGTGCCTACGTACTTCCGGGAACTTCCGAAGCACTGACTTCGGTCACGGCGCACGAGTTTTTTCATCTGTGGAACGTTAAGCGCATTCGTCCTCAAACCTTGGAACCGGTCGACTACACCAAAGAGAATTACACCCGCGCGCTTTGGTTCAGCGAGGGTTGCACGAGCGCGGCGGCAGACTTCATCGATTTGCGTGCCGGCGCGCTTGGCGAGCGCCACTTCGAGCAAGACCTGGCGGGCGCCATCAGCGAACTTCAGCATCGTCCGGCGCGGCTGGCCCAATCAGCGGAAGAGGCGAGTTTGGACGCGTGGCTCGAAGGCGATGCGTATTACCGGCGCCCGGAGCGCAGCATTTCTTATTACAACAAAGGTGAATTGCTCGGAATTATATTGGATCTGGCGGTACGCGACGCCAGCCATGGACAGGCATCTTTGCGGGAAGTATTTGAGTGGATGAATCAGAATTACGCGAAGAAGGGACGATTTTTCCAGGACTCTGACGGAGTGCGCGAAGCCGCCGAAGCGGTCAGCCATGCGGACTTGGGATGGTTTTTCGCAAAATATGTTGCCGGGACGGAAGAAATCCCGTGGAATGATTTCTTTCGCAGCGTCGGCCTTCGACTGATGGAGGGAAAAACCACCGTCAGCGACGCCGGATTTGCCGCCTCGCGAAACTTTGACGGTCCCATGATTGTGTCGGTGGTGAGTGCAGGCAGTGCGGCCGAGAGCGCCGGTCTGCAGACAGGCGACGCCGTTCTTGAAATTAATGGCAAACTGCCCGGCAGGGAATCGTCGCTGGACCTTGAGCGATTAAAGCCAGGCGAAACCGTCTCCGTGAAAATACGCAACAAACGGAGCACAGAGCACGAGTTCCAGTGGAAAATGGCAAGCAGGGAAGAGACTACGTACGATCTCAAGGATATCGACAACCTAAGCGCGGAACAGCGGGCTCGCCGCGCGGCGTGGCTCAAGGGCGAGGCGCAAAGTCCGCAAGAGGCACTCGCACACTAAAGGGACACACGACTAAACGTATGTCAGCCGAGGCATACTCGAAATGATTCGCACCCTCGCGATGCTGGTTTTCTGGGCACTCGCTCTGCCTGTAGCGGCGCTCATCGGTTTTCCTTGGACATTCATCAGTGGAGACGTCAGCTTTCTCTATCGCATATTCATGTTTGGCGCATGGAACGGCGTGCGGCTTACCGGAGTTCGCGTGGAAACCGTGGGGCTCGATAAACTCGACCCGGCACGCACCTATATCTTCATGTCGAACCATGTATCGAATCTGGATCCGCCGATTACGGTTCCACTGATTCCGCGGCGAACATCGGTGATGGTGAAGACCGAATTGTTCAAGGTTCCGATTCTAGGGCGCGCCATGCGAATGGGATCGCTCATTCCGGTTGATCGACATAACCGTAATGCGGGTATTGAATCGGTGCGTATTGCGAAACAGGTGGTGCAGGAGCAGGGCCTGAACATGACCATTTACGTCGAAGGCAAGCGCTCATTCGACAGCAAGCTGCTGCCCTTCAAGAAAGGACCATTCTATCTGGCGATGGAGTGTGGAGTTCCAGTGGTTCCGGTAACCATTGCGGGGACGTTCAACCTGATGCCGAAGGGAAGATTCGCCATCAAGCCGGGAACGGCGACGGTGATATTTCATCCACCGATTGAACCGCAGGATTTCGGCAGTAAGGAATGTTTGATGGAGAAAGTGCGGGCCGCCATCGACAGCGGATTGCCGCAGGGATATCGGCAAAAACCTTTAAATACCGAGGTCATAGCAGAGCACGGAGTAGGCAGGAAAAATTGATCCGGCACGGCTAAGCTTCACTCTTTTGAAATCTTCGTCCTCACCGCCCGTGCAATCTCCGGCAGTTTCGGCAGCAGCGCAGAATACTTCAACCACAATTTGTGATCGACGGCGGGAGCGCCACTCACGAGCGCCCCGGCAGAGATGTCGTTGGCGACGCCGCTCTGCGGCGTAACGATGGCGGCATCACCCACTTTGCAGTGCCCGACCACGCCGACTTGTCCCGTCAAAATCACCCGCTTACCAATTTCACTTGAGCCGCCAAGACCTACTTGCGAGCAGAGAAGCGTGTCCTCGCCGACCTGCGAACCGTGACCGACCTGCACCAGGTTGTCGATCTTCACCCCGCGCCGAACGCGAGTCTGGCCGACGCTGGCGCGGTCGATGCAGGAGTTCGCCTGGACTTCCACGTCGTCCTCAATCATGACCGGAGCAGGCTGAGGAATTTTATGCCAATGGCCCTCGTGAGTTTTGGCGAAGCCAAAGCCATCGGCGCCGATTACGACTCCATTCTGCAGCAGGACGTTGCTGCCGATGCGACAGTTTTCGCGGACGACGGAATGCGCGTGGGCAAAGAAATTGTTGCCGATCTTCACGCCGCAATAGATGACCACATGCGCCAGTAAAACAGCTCTTGCGCCGATCTCCACGTGCTGGTCGACTACCACGTAAGGTCCGATGTGAGCGTCGCGTCCAATCTTCGCTGTGGGATGGACGATTGCCGTGGGATGTACCCCGGGGGCATAACGCACAGGCTCATGGAATAGTTCCAGTGCATGGGCAAACGCCAGGTAAGGATCCTTCGCACGCAGCATGGCTGTGGGGATGGCAGGGAAGTCCTCGGAAATGATTACCGCCGAGGCCTTGGTCGAGCGCGCGGCCGCGCTGTACTTGGGATTCGAAACGAAGCTTAGTTCTCCCGGAGCGGCTTGTTCAATGCCGTTGAGGCCGGCGATTTCGGTATCAGGCGAACCGTTTTCCAGGCGCGCATTCAGGGCTGAGGCGATGGCGGAAAGTTTCATAGGGACGAAATGCAGTGCGAATAAATCGTACACCACGGCAGGGCGCTGGTCGTGCGCGGATGCCTCCAATACAAGCATCCCGCACGACCAGGCAAGAAGACAACTTTGCGGAACCCTACTGCAAGAAGAGCGTGAAGCCGGTAATAGAGCTCACGGAGCCGCTTGTAGCCGTAACCGTCACGTTGTAGGTGCCTGCGGGCGTTCCGGGATCCTGAACGGGCGGCGGCGGAGGCTTGCTCCCGCCTCCACCGCAAGCGGGAACCACCACTAACAACGCTAGAACAATCAGCATGAACAAAGCTGCGAGTTGCCGCGGCTTTTTAAAACCTAAGACGAAAACGCCGCCCAGCGCCAAACTGCTACCCATCATCCAACCCGCAAAGTAGTACGGTCGATCGGTCATGTTCTGCGTGGTATGAGGAGCGGTGGTGGTGACCGTGATGATCACACTGGTCGTACCGCGGGTCCCGTTCGCGGCAATGGACGGGGGGGTAAAGGCGCACGCAGCCTCGGCGGGCAGGCCGGAGCAGGCAAGACTGATCGTTCCGCTGAAGCTGGTTGAATTTAAGACGGTCATCGAGGTTGAGCCCGAAGATCCGGGAACGGAGATGGAAATTCCTGCGGCATTCGACGCGATGTTGGCGAAAAATCCAGGCTGAATCGTGAAGGAGAGCGGTTGTGCGCTTGTGCTCGCAGCAAAGCTCGGGTCGCCGCCATAACTAGCTGAAATCGAATACGTTCCTGCGTCGAAAGGAAAAGTGGGACCACTGAGCGCGAATGGGTTGCTTTGCACTGACGCCGTACCCTGGCTGTTGAGAGAAGAAGGGCTGGTGTTGTTGGGGATCGTTCCACTGAGGGTGCTGAAGGTCACCGTCCCCGTAGGCGTGCCATCATTCGGGAGCGTAGAAGGGTTTCTCGTCACATCCGCACGCAGAAATACTGGGCTGCCAAAAGGAGCAGTGCTGAAAGCAACGGTGTATTGTCCAAATTGATCCTGAGTCCACGGCCCGCTCAACGTGGTCGCGCTGGTCTCGGCGGTCACCAAAACTGGAATCCCTGGAGCGGCAGAGAAACTCGGGGCAAACGTACCGTTGCCGGCGTAATAAGCCTCCAGCGAATAGCTACCGCCGGGAAGTTGAGTCGTCGTGGCCGATGGAAGCGAACCGCCGCTCAACGTGAACACTTGGCCGCCGAAGCCTCCCGTTGGCGGAACGCTCTGCGTATTTGTTGTCACACTCGAACCGGGAACGACTAGGAGCGAAACATCTCCCGTGGGAGTTCCCGGCGGGGTGTTCGGAGCGACCGTGACTCCGACGTTCACAGACGTTCCGTGCGTGACCTCAATGGCTGTGGTTGCCCCGTTAAGCGTGAATGTGGTGGTCGTCGGACTAAACGTTACCGAGTTCCACTGCGTCACGAGATTGTTGATGTTAACCGAGCCCAGACCAGACGCCAGGTCGTAACCCACGCCAGCCTGGTAATCGGCGGTCGGCAAGCCGTAGTTTAGCTCTCCGGGTACGGCATTATTGCCGACGGTTACGTCGTGGAAGATGCAAGTGTTGAGCGGCAACGTGGTACTCGATCCGTTACACTGTGCGAGAGTGGCATTTTCCGTAGCCGCCAGGCGATACAGAACATAACCCGCCACACCCTGCCGCAGGGGCTGGCCTAGCCCGGCCATCTGTTGATCGACCTGCGCCATGATCCCGGCAAACGACGGAGCCGAGGCCGACGTGCCGCCCACCAGAAAAAGGGAGAACTCGCCCGAGGAATCGGGCACGCAGGAGCCCTCCAGGCAGAGAACGTAACCATCATGGGGCGCGGCCGACAGCACCACGTCTGGCAAGTCGCGTTTGCCATCGGCAGGGATGCCCGTTACTCCAGTTTGCCATGTGGGCTTGCCGAAAAGTGTGCTGGCGCTGACGCCGCCGCCGCCTGCTGCGATGTTGGCGTTGCTGCCGCAACTCGCCGCGGTACAGCTGTCGTTCCAAACGTCTTCCGGAATGTATGAGATCGCGCTCTCCTGGCCGTTATTCATTGGACTCCAGTAGAGGGTCGGGTTCGAGGTGTCATCGAAAACGGTACCGCCCACGGCTGTGTTAAAGGGCGTAGCTGCCAGTACGTTCACTGAGATGGGGCCTGTTGCTACCGTTTCGGAATTAGGGTCGTCACATCCCTCCGCTCCGGAGTCGCCGGTTGATACGAAATAGGTGATACCTTGAGCCGCTGCCTGTTCAGCCAAGGCCGAGACGCCGAGTTCGTCTGTGTCTTCGGCTTCGCAGCTGCCGAAGCTTTCGGTCATGATGTCGGCAAAGTTGTTTTCGATGATGTAGAGCTCGGAGAGGTCAACGCCATCGGTCGTATTGGTCGAGGCAGAAACCACCAACTCAACATTTGCGCCGGGAGCTACAGCACCCGTCCAGGTGGAGTCGAGCGTGGCTTCGGTTTCTTCGCCTCCTCCCAGATCTCCTGGATCTGCTCCATTGAGAATTATGCTAAAAGTGCCTCCGCTGACGTTAAAAATTTGAGCTGAATCAAAATCCGATACGTCCTCACCCCCATTGAACAAATTGCTGCGGCCGACTACGCCAATGGTCACTCCGCTGCCCGTTGTCCCTAGGGGGGTAGCGTAAGCGTTGCTGCTGTAAATGGTGGCGAAATCCAATGGCGCAAGACCATGCGATCCGTCGCTGAATGTGATTGCCGGACGCTTTCCCGGTCGAATCTTCGCCGGCACGGTCTGCTTGGTGTAGCGAACCAGCGGCTTCTTCAAGAAATTATGCAGCGTCAACACCCCAGCCACCGCGGGAGTCAGCGCAGCCGGAATCTGTGGATCGCTCGAGTTTGCCCAGTGCTGCTCGCCGTTCACAACATATTTATGAATGGCGGTGTGAAAGGCTTGCTGTACCTGGCTGGCCGAACCGGAGAATTCCAGCACCGTGCGCCCCTTGGTCGTGCCCACCTGAAATCCATACGACTGCAACCATGACGTGATGGTCTGCAGGTCGGAGTCGGTGGGTCCAAACTGCTTGCCGTATTGCGCAGGCGTGAGCCATTGGTGGTAGCTGGGCGAGTGCTTATCCTGTTGGTTGTCGAGCAGTTGGCGAAGTGCGGCCTCTTGTGCGGGGCTGCGCTTCAGCACCAGCAACATGCGCTGCATTGGCAGCGTTGCCGGCGCAGTGCCCAGATCGAACTGCGGTTTCGCCAGGGGATGCGTGTTCCCTTTGAGCACTGTAAGCTGCGCTTCGCTCACCGCCTGCGTAATGAGAGGCTGCGGCAAAGCTGCCTTCGGCTGAGCGGCACTGGATTCCTGCGCGAAGACGGCAGCAGAAAGGCTGAGGACAACAGAAGCGAGGATGATTACAAAGCGGCGCTTCCAAGAAGAACACAAAAAAGAAGAAGAGCGCAAAGAAGTTTTCATGAGTTCTATACCTCTGAAGCGAACTATACTTGCCACAAATCTGTGCTTGCGAAAAAATCTGTGATCACGGAAAACGGGCAGTGCAGGGGGCAGAACGTCCCAGTACTCCGCGGCGCACGGGTAAGGTTCGCGCGTGTGAAAGCTTTTTTATCTCAAGTCTCTGGGGATTGCAACAGTTTCCGTCGCGTCGGAATATAAGTTGACATTCGCTGACAGCGCAAGTGGACGGTAGGCTGGACTCAGGCTCAGTTGCGGGTGAGTTCGGCTTCGTTCTTGCCGGTGATGGTGACGAAGCGAATCGTGCCGGCGCTGTCCTCGAAAACCAGGCCGGTGCCTTTGGGGTCGACCACCGCCCCGACCAGATGGCCATACGATTTGGGGATGCCTCCGTGAGTTGGAGTTTGGTCGTAGCGCGCGAGTTCGCCTTCTTTCATGCCGGTCATGCTGACGAAGCGGATCGTGCCGTCGTTGTCCTCAAAGATCAGGCCGGTGCCGATCTGGTCGGCGATCACGGCCGCCACCCGTCCGTAGGATTTAGGCACGCTGCCATGGGCTGGCATCGCGGAGTAGTCGGGTTGAATCTGTCCGCCGGCATAGGCCACGGTCGCATTCCTGTTTCCCCAAAGATACCCGGAGATGGCTAATAGGACGCCGCCTGCAATGAGTAGGATTTTGTTTCGCATGTTAGGACCTTTCTTTCGTTAGATCTCGCGCATCGCGGAAGATCATCCTGCAAGGAGTACTCAAGCCCGCAGGGTCAGCCGCGAAGCGGCGCAAGAAATGCAGCCCACGGCGTAAGCCGTGGGTAGGAAGTAGATGTAGAACAAGCCCCAACGGGGCGAAAGAGAGTTGCTAGTGTGCGCGGCGAAATTTTATTTCGCCCCTTCGGGGCTGTACTCATTTCCCCACTCCACCCACGGCTTGCGCCGGGCTGCATTCTTGCGCCGCTTCGCGGCTCCGCTCGCACGCTACGGCATGACCTGGATCTTATGCATCATGCCCAGATCCTCATGCAGCAGGATGTGGCAGTGAAACACGAACGTGCCAGCGATGGTCGGATCGCTGAAGTCCATCCGCACCTTTACGCTGTGGTACGGGCCTGAGCCTGACCAATAGGGAATCTGTATCGTATCGCGCAGGTCCTGATTAGCGACGGGCTTTCCATCCACTTCCAGAAGCAGGAAATGAATCTGGTGCATGTGGAAGGCATGGGTTTCGAGCGCGCGGTTTTCAATCGTCCAGTCTTCAATCGCGCCTACCTTGGTCGTAATAACCGGTTTCTCGTTGGGTTCAAACACCTTCTCCTTTTGCCCGTCGACCGTAATGTAGAACTGAATTGGACCGTTGATGCCACCAAATTCTTCGGAGAAGTATAGTTTCCGCGTTGCAGTTATCGTGGCGTCTTTTAACCCGGAGAATTTCATTGGACCGGCCGACGCTTGCGCAGCGGCTTCAACAGGCTTTGCCGGTTGCTTGGCTGCGGCAGTGGTGCTGAGTTTAACGGTGGCGAGAACCTGTTCGAGATCTGGATTCCCGGTGGGCCCGGTCGAATAAGCCTGCGTCAGGAAAAGCGCGCTCGTTCCCGTAGGTGGCGGTTGAACGATGAACTCGGCGCGCCCGGCTGGAGGAATCAAAATTGTAGTTTCGAATCGTGGTGCGGCCAGAGGGTAGCCGTCAAGGGCGATTAGTTCCAGCTTTTGCGGCACGCCGTTGAACCACACCTGTAACGGCATGAAATCCTGAAGCGTGGCATTCGCGACCCGCCAGAACTCTTTTTTCCCCGGCGACATCTCGATCATCGGAGTAGGTCCCTGAACCTCTCCGGCGACCTGGTAGTTAATCGTGAGCTGATATGGCCCGGGAACCCACGGAACCAGATACTGTTGGCGGATTACGAACACCCGCTCGGTAAGCCCCGTCACTTCCGGCCGAACTTTTTCCATTCCTTCAACAATCAGTGCCCCAGCCGCACCGCCATTTACCTGAAACTCGGTGAAGCCGTGCACGTGGGGATGGTACCAATACAATCCCGGTGGCTCGGTCGTCGGAATCGTAATGCCGTATTGAAATCCCGAGCTGCCGGGCTGAATCAAAGTTGTGAGCACATCGTCCTGATGGCAGATCGGCGGAACATTCAAGCCGTGGAAGTGTACGTTGGTCGAGTTGATGGTAGCCGTCCCGCCATCGCCGCATGCGCCCGGCGGGGATGACATGTCCATTGAACTCATGCTCTCCGCGCCGTTGCTTACAATGTCATCGGTAATGTTCAACTGCAGCAGATCGCCCTGGTTGAGCCGCAATGTAGGAGCCTCAACCACGCCGTTGGAACTTTTGTACTTGTAGCAATAGTGGGTATAGCCGGCGTCATCCACCGAAGTTCCCATGGTGAAGGCGGCATTCAGGACGCCATTTTGCGAAGAAAGACTTAAAGCATCCTCGACGACACTGCCCGCTATGGGGCGCGGCGGACACTGTGCCGATGCAGTTGCAAAAGAAAATCCGCACACCACCAATAAGAGCGAATACCTGAACCCAGCGCGCATATCGAAACCCTCTATTTCCCTGAAAATCGTCTCCCTGAAGATCGTCTTTTCCAAATGTTAGTCATTTTCCGCTAAGAGACTCGGCACAACTTTAAACCCCGCTAAAACGCCCGCGGAGGAAAATTTCCAATCGAAAGTAACCCCGGACTGTTCGAATCCGTGAGGGGCGACTTCGAGGATTCTTTCAAGGTGCATTTCCCGCCCGCCGAACTTACCTGAATCATTGCAATGAAAGATGGTGAGCCGAACTCGGCCGCGTAAACCACTCCTCCCGTCCCGGTGCCGGTTTCGAGCGCTAAGGATGCAAGATAAGACCAGTCCCGGCTGTAGCCCTTGAGTTTTCCAGAAGTGCAGCCGGGCGAAAGCTTGCCCGTAGTGGCGTCAAAGAAAAGCGCGGTGATCGCGTCGCCTTCAGTGTTGCTGACATAGAGCAACGTCTCATCGGGACTCAGCAAAATATTGCTCGAGTTGATCGGCGCCTTCTGCGTGTACACCGTGGTCTTGCTCAGATTGCCGGAAGAAATGTCAGAGATTTCGATCACGGTCGAGGTGGAGGTATCGCCGAAGAGCGCGTAGTGCCCATCCTTCGTGATCTCCACGCCGTTGGGATAGGTCGCTCCCTGCGACTTCAGATAAGCGGTGGAGTTCTGTTCGTTGCCGTTCGAAACCGGCGTGCCAGCCGAAACGTTGAAAGACTCGATTGAACCGTCGCCATAAGTGGCGACCAATATGTTGCCGTGCAATACCATGCCGTTAATTGTTCCGCCTTGCAGGCCCGCGACTGAGATGTCATTCACAAAGGTCAGAGTGCAGCCGGGTTGTACAGTGAAGGTTCCGATCGTGTTTGAGTCGGTGAAGCTCGCATAGAGATACTTGCTATTCATCGCCAATCCAATGCCATTCGAGAGGCCGGTGTCGGTTGCCGAACCGAAAGTCACGCCGGCTGCTTCCAATGTGGTGACATTGATGCCATCAATATCTCCCGTGGAAGCGTCGGAGGCATAGATGCATGCCTGACCGCCGCTATTGAGCATGGCAAGGCGATGCTCCCCAAAGAATCCGCTGCCAATCCCCGACCCGCCGGTAAACACCGGCTGATCCAGAGTGAGTAACCCGCCAGTTCCGACAGTGTAAAAGGAGAGCGAGTTGCCGAATATCGCGTCGTCGTTGGTTACAACATAGTGGGGCTGCGATCCAGCCGCTGCCAATCCACTCGCGACGCAAACCACAACCAATGCTGCGACACTGCGTGACATCCAGAACTTGGCCCACATCCGCATGATGATCCCTTGTCCGCTTTTGGTTAATTCTTGGCGCTTAAGGACGAACCGAACGTCTTACGAGTTGACCACAGTTGGCGCAGCCGTTCAATCGCAAAGGCGTGCCAATGCTGAGGAATAAAGACCACGGATGAAAGTTTCTTCAGCCCCAACAGGACTCTGCACGTACTCTAAGTTGAACCGCAGAACCATGCGGAAATCTACACCAAGAGAGCCGACTACTACTCGACTTCGTTGAAGTCATCGCGACAAATTAGAAGAGGCTTGCGTGTGTGCAAGAACTTGCCTTTATTCTTCGAACATTGGCACTTGGCGCTGATCGTCGGTTGCGCCGCGGCGAGGTCTGCGGGTGGCGCCGATGACGGCGAGCACCGTCAGCGATTCCAGTGCGGTGCGCGGAACGAAAATGCGCTGCGTGTTCGAGCGCTGGTCGGGTGGGTTTACTAAGAAGCCTTCTTGCATATTCTGTGTGAGGTCCGCAGGCATGAGGCCCTCGAGGATTTCGTTATCCTTGAAGCGCAGACGAACCCACAAACCTTCGGAGCGCGGGCGGGAAGTGAAAGTCTTGCGCGTGAGCGATTCGGAATCGCCGAACTCGCGCACGAAGTACACCCCCTTGATCTCACGCAATTCCATGGCGACCACGTTGCCCGAAGTGTTCAACAGTTCGAGCTTGCCTTCGTTGACGAACTGCGTGGGCGAAACGTAGCCAGAGATGGAATCGCGATCCATCTTGCGGACGATTACCTTCTTATGAGTCGAGGGCATGTCGGGCGTCGGCAACCAGGCTTCGGGCATCGGCAAAATCGCGCTCAGGCCGGAGCCCGAAGCCTGACAGCCGACTGCGTGATTCTCGCACTATTTCGCAGGAAATGGCGGGAATCCACGTTGGCAGTAGCCAAATTATAAACGTTGTGTTATTCCTTTAAGTTGCCTTGGCGAGGCTCAAGCCTGTACAAGTGTTTTGTATTGAATGGCTTGTGCTGAGTTTCGAGTGAAGTTACTGAGGGCGGGGCCATGGTATCCTGTGGAAATCTTGTGGAAATTGACTCTGCGCGGGTGGAGTCACGTCCAAATCAGCGGATGTGACGTGCATCGGCGGGTCTGGGATACCTACGGCTCAGTGGTTGCTTGAGATCGCTTGAGAACGAATGGCTGATTACATTTATACGATGGAAATCCGGTTGACGCCGGATCAAACCAAGGGCGTCAATCTGGTACAAGAAATAGCCCGCGCCGCGGGCATGACTCTCTACCTCACCGGCGGCGCAATTCGTGACATCATCAGCGGGTTTACCATCCGCGACCTCGATTTCACGGTTCAGGGCAACCCCCTCAAACTGGCGAAGGATTTCGAGCGCGCTGGAGCAAAGCTGGCCGGACAAGAGGAAGACGTACGTACGCTCTTCCTGGTGCTTCCGGGCAATGTCCGTGCTGAAATCGGCATGGCCCGCACCGAGAACTACGAAAAAGTCGGCAAGCCTCCGCTGATTGCTCCGGCAAGCATTCAGGAAGACCTGCGCCGCCGCGACTTCACTGTCAACGCCATGGCCTTATCCCTGAATGAGGGATCGCGCGGCCTGCTGCTTGACCCGTTCAATGGCGTGGCCGACATTGAGGCCAAAGTGCTGCGGATCCTGCACAACTACTCGTTTGTGGAGGATCCTTCGCGGCTGATCCGGGCAACCCGGTTTGCGGCCCGTTTCCACTGGCCGCTCGAGGAGCGTACCCAGCAGCGCTACGATTCTGCCAAAGAAAACAAGTATATCGACCATATCTCGCGCAGCGGCATCGGCCATGAGATCGCGCAACTGGCGCACGAAGACGACCCGCTGGCCGTGGTGCGCGCCCTGGAGAAAGAAGACTGGCTCAAGGTGTTGCATCCGCACTGGACGGTGGCGAAAGTCGATGTCAACGGGCTCACCCAGTTGATGAAGACTCGCCAGCAGATGGTCGACCTTGGATACACGGTTGATCCTTCGGCAGCAGTGATGCATTTCCTGACCTCACATTTTTCTGAGAAAGATATTTCCGATCTCCGGCGGCAGATTCCGCGTAAGGATTTAATTGAGGCCTGGCGCGACATCGAAGACCACGCCAAGGATTTGGCGAAGAGGTTAATGGGTAAGGAAGCGGCTACCCCGTCGCGCACCTGGAACCTGCTCACTGCCGCGCGGCCGGAGATGGTTCTCTTCCTGGCTGTGACGGCTCGGCATCAGACCGTAGCCCAGAAGATCAAGAACTATTTCACCAAGTGGCGGCAGGTACAGCAGCGGATTCCGCTGCCGGAGATGACAGAACTGTTGATCACTCCGCAACTGCCGGAATATCCGAAGATTGCGCGCGATGTATTCATGCTGCTGCTGGACGGAAAATTACGTTCGCACACCGAGACGTTGAAATTTCTGAAGCCATTCGCTCCACCGCCCCCGCCTCCTCCGCCACCACCCCGGCGTGGGCGAGGGAAAGCCGCGGCCGCTGCGGCTGCTCCGATGGCGGCAATGCTAGGAAAGAAGGGCGAAGTTGTAAAAGGCAAAGCAAAGGGCGCGACGCCAAGTGCGCCTGCTGCGCCCGCACCCGCTGCGTCTAAGCCCGAGACCAAGGCCAAGCCGGAATCGAAGGCGAAGCCTATGGCTGCAGCAAAGCCCGAGAAAAAGGCAAAGCCTGCCAAATCGCCTAAAAAGCCCGCGAAGCCTCCAGCCAAATCTTCGAAGAAACCCGCCAAGAAACCAGCACCGAAGAAGCCAAAAGGCAAGAAGAAGAAAAAAAAGAGGTAACTCGCGCTGCGTTGTGACCCCTCGGTTGTCATCCTGAACGTAGCCGTTTTTCAGGCGAAGTGAAGAGCCTGCCCTGAGCGAAGTCGAAGGGATCTCGTTCTCAACCGGCCCGGCGCGTACGCCAAATTGCACCACCGAAATTCAAAACCTTAGGAAATTCAAAACCTTGGTCTTGTCCTAAACTTGCGTTGAATCGCTTTTCGTTTTGAATTCGCGTTTCGCCCGCCGTCGAAGCTGGCATTACCGATCACATATGGACTTTGAATGAATTGTTGGGGAATGCTTAAGGAGAGCCTTTAGGAACGCATCAGATGTTGAGTCTCAGGAGTCTTGCATTCATCTTGGCGTCAGCGAGACGGCGCGCGCTCTCTCTGTCCTGCTCTGCTCTCCAGAAAGCGATGTTTAGCGGGAGGAAGAGGAAGAAGAGGAAAATGGCCACAAAAATGGGAAGAAATATGGCTACAAATGTGGCGGCGTCCATGTCAGTCTCCTACAAACAGTCTACACCTTCTAGGCTCGGACAGGACCATCCCGGCCGGGTGCCCCGCGTCTCGCGTCTTTTGCGAGACGTGGGATTCCACGGCCCCGTCCCTCTAAGGATTTTTGGCAGCGGCACGACCGGGACGGGCACGACTTCAGTCGTGCAGCAAGCCCCCTAGGATTTTGGGTGGCGCAGCGCTTCCAGTGCTGCGATAAGAAGCTCCCTGCGCTCGAGGGCTTCAGCCCCAGAGGTACGTTCTTGCTCCTGAACGAAGTCGAAGGGATCTCCCGCTTGACCGGCCCGGCGCGCAAGCTAAATTCAAAACCCTAGGAAATTCAAAACCCTAGGAAACCCAACCTAGATGGCTTCTCGACGAAAACATCGGACCATGAAGCATACAAAAGAACACCAGAAAGAAAAACAGTGGTGGCTCAGCTTGGCTTACGCGCTGGGCCGGTTGCGCCGTGCCGCCGTTTTGCTAGAAGCCAGTAGCCAGTAGCTGTTTTGCGGGGCTTCGTGATGACGCCGACGGATAGAAGTGCACGCTGCTTTTTCAAGCTGACCTACTACCGAATTTTCTGCTTCCAAATCTTCAATCAGGCTTATAATGCGGGTATGCGGCGCCTGATTGCACTTGCGGTTTCGCTGGTTGTCGCGGCGTCTGTGCAGTCCTTCGCGCAGCGTGGTGGTGGTCACGGATCAGCCGGTGGTCACGGCGGATTTTCCTCGCATGGCGGGTTTAGCGGTGGCCACGCATCTGCCGGCCATGCCTTCGGTGGTCATGCGATGGGTGGAGTTCGCTCCGGTTCAGGTTTCTCCGCGCGCTCATCGGTGCGTGGTTCTTTCAATCGTGGTCTTTCCAACAGGCGCTTCAGCCATTCTGGCGTGGGTTTGCGGCTCCGCACGCGCGGCTTCCGAAACAATTGCTTTGGATTCCGTTGCGGTTATGGCTACCCCTGGCTCGGCGGAATTGATCCCTACTGGTGGTGGGATTCCAGTTCCTCCTATGACCAGGACCAGCAAGATCAGGTCGGCTTGGCGAACGAGATGAACCAGCAGAGCCTTGAGGAACAGCGCATGCGCCACCAGGGCGATCAAGATACATACGCGCGTTCCGCTCCGCTTTCGCCCCATGTTCCAGAGCGCACGGAAGCCGCCCCCGCCACAGTGCTGGTTTTCCGCGATCAGCGCAAACAGGAAGTCCAGAATTACGCCATCGTAGGCGAGACCCTGTGGAACTTCGCCCCGCAACACACGCAGAAAATTCCCCTCTCCGAACTCGATCTCGCCGCTACCACGAAGGCAAATGACGCGCGCGGCGTCGATTTCCGCCTCCCCAACTCCCCCGAAGGCCAGTAGCCCCGCGGCCCTCCCCACGGTGTCGTGTCAACGTTGTCATCCTGAGCGAAGCCGTCTTTCAGGCGAAGTGAAGGACCTCAGGCGCAATCGGCAATGCGCGTAAGCCGATTAGCACGAACATTTTTTTACTCGTTCTTGACAATTCCCCCAGCGCGGCGATGATACGCTGCCGCTCAATTGGAAGAGTCACAGCAGATAAAACTTACAAAGACGAAACTGACAAAAAGGGCGGAGAAAATGATCGAGTCTGCAAAGTGTCGAATGGCTGTTTCGATAGTCGTGTTATGGACAGCTGCAAATTGTGCGTCACTCATGCCGAGCGCGGCGGCTCAGACCGGCGATTGGCTGACGCACGCGCATGACGCGCAGCACAGCGCTCAGTCCACCGTTCAGTCTCAAGCCCTCGAGACGATTCATTGGCATATGCCAGTCGACCTTGATCCTCCAGAGGGAGAAATCACCGTGCATTACGGCTCGCCGCTGGTGACGCAGGCGAACACGGTAGTCGTTCCCGTGAAAACTGGCGCTAACAGCTTTCGCGTCGAAGCGCGCAACGGGACCACAGGCCAGCGGTTGTGGGCGCTCGCAACCGGCTATCAGGCGCCTGGAGCAAGCTTCCTACCCGGCTTGGGTCCCACGATTTTTGGCAGTCAATTGTTCGTCCCTGATATCGGTGGCCGGGTACTGGTGCGCCAGAATCCCGATCAGGCCAGCGGCGCGGTGAGCCGCCTTTACTTCTACGGCGAAACAAATTACAAGAAGAACCCCACGGCCTATGACCAGAATGTGCAGATTGACACTCCGCTCAGCACTGACGCCAGCGGCAATCTCTATTTTGGATTCCTGACGCTGGGATCAACACCGCTCAATCTGCAAGGCGGTATCGCGCGCATTGCAGCAGACGGTACAGGAACCTGGGTTTCAGCCGCGGCCGCCAGCGGAGATTCGTCGATCACGCAGGCCGCCATCAGCTGTGCTCCCGCGCTCTCGCCCGATGGCAGCCTTCTCTACGTCGTAGTGGACAACGGCAGCTACGGATATCTTCTTGCGTTGAACAGTTCGACTCTTGCGCTTGTGGGCAGCGTGCGTTTGAAAGATCCCGCATCGGGGCAGGATGCGTGGCTTTACGACGGCAGTTCTGCCACTCCAACCGTCGGCCCGGATGGCGATGTTTATTTCGGCGTGCTGGAAAATCCCTTTGATAGTCACAACGACCGCGGCTGGTTGCTCCACTTCAACAGCACTCTCACGCAAACCAAAATCCCCGGAAGCTTTGGCTGGGATGACACGGCCTCGATCGTGCCTTCCACGCTGGTCGCCAGCTATCACGGAACCTCAAGCTACCTGCTTATGACGAAGTACAACAACTATGCAGGCATCGGCAGCGGAAACGGCCACAACCGCATTGCCATCCTCGATCCCAACGCCACCGAGAAAGATCCGATCATTTCGAAGACGCTCGTAATGAAAGAAGTCATTACAAAGCTAGGCGTCACTCCTGACCCCGACTTCCCACAGTTTCCCGGAGCTGTGAAAGAGTGGTGCATCAACACCGCCGCAGTCGATCCCTTCACCAAGTCGATTCTCGTCAACAGCGAAGACGGAAAGCTCTATCGCTGGGATCTGACTTCCAACTCATTCACGCAGGCAATCAAGCTCTCCACGGGCCTCGACGAAGCATACACGCCAACCGCGATTGGCAGCGATGGCACGGTGTATGCGATTAACGAAGCTATCCTCGATGCCATTGGGACGAAATAGAATCGCTGAAAGATAGGGTGTCATCCTGAGCGCAGCCGTTTTTCAGGCGAAGTGAAGGATCTCCGCCGCATCCGGCCACGCGCGTAAGCTAAGCTGCACAACACCGCGCGTGAGCCCAAGTCTGCATCACGAACGGGGCTACGCTAGAAGGTTACACGGCAGACACTCGCATTCCGCCGCATTCCGTGCATTTTCTGTGGATAACTAATCTCTTCAACCCCCGCATTTCCCGCTAAAATAAAGGCAGTAGCTAGTTGTTGAATCAGTAATCAGCAATCAACAATCAGCACTCAGCAATTCGTTTCCACCACCTATGCCCCAATTCGTTCACCTTCACCTGCACACAGATTATTCCCTGCTTGACGGCGCGTGCGACGTCGAAAAACTTTGCCAGCGCGTGCAACAGCTCGGCATGCCCGCCGTGGCCATGACCGATCACGGAAATATTTTTGGCGCCGTGCACTTTGTGAATGCGGCCAAGCAAGTCGGCGTAAAGCCCATCGTGGGCTGCGAGCTCTACATCTGCAAGAAAGATGATCACGTCATCTCGCGCACCCCGCCCGACGGCGACACCTACAACCATCTGCTGGTTCTGGCCCAAAACGAAGAAGGCTATCGCAACCTGGTAAAGATCACCTCGGAAGCCTCGCTGCACGGTTTTTATTACAAGCCGCGGGTGAGCAAAAAATTCCTGGCCGAACACTGCCGTGGATTAATCGGCCTTTCCGGATGTCTGAAGGGCGAAGTCGCCGAGCGCCTAATGGAAGGGAACTACGAAGCCGCCCGCACTGCCGCTGGCACTTTCTCCGACATCTTCGGCAAAGACAATTTTTATCTCGAGATTCAAGATCAGGGCTTGGCCATGGAACACAAAATCCATCCCGGCCTCTTCCAATTGGAGAAAGATCTAGGCCTGCCTCTGGTCGCGACCAACGACAGCCACTACCTGTGCGAGGACGACGCGCATGCCCAGGATGTGATGTTGTGCATCCAGACGGGTAAGTCGATTCACGACACGGCCCGCATGAAGTTCGATGGCAATCAGTTCTTCGTCAAGAGCCACGACGAAATGTATCGCGTGTTCAAGGACTCGCCTGAGGTCTTGACCCGCACGCTCGACATTGCCGAACGCTGCAGCTTGCGCCTCGAAAAAGTGGCGACGCCGTTCCCCCAATTCGAGGTGCCGGCCGGCTACACCATCGACAGTTATTTTGTGCACGTTTCGCGCGAAGGTTTCGCCCGCCGCATGGAATCGCTGCGCCCGCTAAGCGAACAAAATAAATTAAAGCACTCTGTTTCCGACTACGAGCAGCGCCTCGAGCAGGAACTCGCGATCATCCAGCAAATGAAGTTTCCCGGATATTTTCTCATCGTTTGGGATTTCATTCGCTACGCCAAAGAGCGCGATATTCCTGTGGGGCCGGGCCGTGGATCGGCTGCCGGGTCGCTCGTTTCCTACGCCCTCGGCATCACCGATCTTGATCCCTTGCAACACGAGCTACTGTTCGAACGCTTTCTGAATCCCGAGCGCGTTTCCATGCCTGATATCGACATCGATTTCTGCATGAACCGGCGCGGCGAAGTCATCAACTACGTCACGCAAAAATATGGACGCGATAACGTCGCGCAGATCATCACCTTCGGCACCATGGCCGCCAAGGCCGCCATCAAAGATGTGGGCCGCGCCATGGACATCCCTTACGCCGATGTCGATCGCATCGCGAAGATGGTTCCAACGCAGCTCAACATCACGCTGGAGCAGGCCATCGAAGACTCTCCGCAGTTGCGCGAGGCGATGGAGAAAGATGGCCAGATTCGCGAGTTGATCCAGACCGCAAGAAAATTGGAAGGCATGGTGCGGAACTCCGGTGTTCATGCGGCCGGCGTCGTGATTTCGCCGCGCCCGCTCACAGAACTGGTCCCGCTGCATCGCACCAAGAACGACGAAATAGTTACTGCCTTCGACATGGTCGCCATTGAAAAGATGGGCCTGCTGAAGATGGATTTTCTCGGCCTGACCACGCTGACCATTCTTACCGACGCGCTGAAGTTGATCGAGCAAACCCGCGGCACGCGGCTCACCCTCGATGATGTTCCGCTGCAAGACGCGGAGACCTATCAAAAAGTTTTTTACACCGGACTCACCTCCGGCGTCTTCCAGTTTGAATCGCACGGCATGAGAGATGTGCTGCGCAAATATCGTCCGGACACCATCGAAGACCTGACCGCGCTGAACGCGCTCTACCGCCCCGGCCCCATTCAAGGCGGCATGATCGACGACTTTATCGACCGCAAGCACGGCCGCAAGAAAGTCGAGTATGAGCTGCCGGAGCTGAAAGAGATTTTGCAAGAGACCTTGGGCGTGATCGTGTATCAGGAGCAGGTGATGCAGATCGCGAACCGCCTTGCCGGCTACTCCCTCGGCGAGGCCGACCTGCTGCGGCGCGCCATGGGCAAGAAGAAAGCGGAAGAGATGGCGCAGCAGCGCGAGCGTTTTGTCGAAGGCGCGTCGCGTCGTAAGTTTCCGCCCAAGAAGATCGAAAAGATTTTCGATCTGATGGCACAGTTCGCCGGATACGGCTTCAATAAATCGCACTCCGCCGCTTACGCGCTGCTTGCGTATCACACCGCGTATTTGAAGACCCACTATCCCGTCGAGTTTATGGCGGCGCTGCTCACCTCCGTTACTGGCAGCACCGACGATGTCGTGAAGTACATCAACGAATGCCGCGAGATGGGCATTGCGGTGGAAGCGCCAGATATCAACGTCTCCGACGCAAACTTCACGCCCCATGGAGAAGCCATCCGCTTCGGTCTGGCCGCGGTGAAGAACGTTGGCGGCAATGCGATCGAATCGATCGTCGCCGCGCGGAAAAAGTTGGGGCGCTTCA
This sequence comes from uncultured Acidobacteriaceae bacterium, assembly GCA_963771965.1. Lineage (GTDB taxonomy): Bacteria > Acidobacteriota > Terriglobia > Terriglobales > Acidobacteriaceae > Sulfotelmatobacter. The sequence continues at coordinate 223,013 of CAVYVM010000006.1, read as the reverse complement.
AATCGATTTACGAGTTTTGCGAAAACGTCGATCTTCGTCTGTTAAACAAGCGTGTGCTGGAATCGTTGATCAAGAGCGGAGCCATGGACTCGCTCGGACGTCGCGCGCAGTTGATGAGCGTTCTCGACCGCGCCATGGATCGCGCGCAAAAAGCGCAACGCGACGTGGAATCGGGCCAGCACGGCCTGTTTGGAGTGTTTGAGCAGGAACACTCCGCAGCCGACAACGACAAGCTGCCAAACACTCCCGACTGGGATGAGCAAGCGCGCCTCGCTGCGGAAAAGGAAATCCTGGGCTTTTTTATCAGCGGACATCCGCTCGAAAAATACAAAGACAAGCTGGAAGACCTGCAGGCACTGAGCGTCGTGGAAATTGCCGCGATGAAGAACTCGACCGGCAAAGATGAGACGATCGCTACCGCCGGAATCATCATGAACGTGCGCGTGCAGAAGTCCAAGCGCGGCGAGTTCTACGCGCAGGCCACGCTTGAAGACATGTCTGGCTCCATCGACATGATCGTCTTCCCCGAAGCCTACAAGCGTCTGGGCGACAAGGTAAAGCTTGAGGTCCCGGTGCTGGTACGGGCTGGCGTGCGTATTGAAGAAGGTGCCAATCCAAAAATTACTGCCGCGGAGATTATGCCGTTGGAAGATGCAAAGGTCCCGCTGCCCCGTGCAATTCGCATTCGCGTGCCGCTCGAAACTGCCGCTGAGGCTACCGTCGACGATCTCCACTCGCTTTTCAAGGAGCGCAAAGGCGAGGCCCGAGTCTTGTTTGACGTGGAACGTGCCGGGGATTTCATGGTTGTGATGGAAGTGGAAGGTTATAATGTGCTGCCGGATCGCAACTTCATCGCCCGGGTTGAACAGTTATGCGGGCGCGGCAGTGTGCGCGTGATCAGTTAAGCTGCTTCGTTCAATCATGCTTCGTTAAATCATGGACTCGACCCAAAAGGCGCAAGAGGAACTCGAAGCGATCGAACGGCAAGTTGCGTTAATCGAGTCCACCCCAGGGCAGAACGCGGAGACGCATCGCCAGCTCGCGCAACTGCAGGAACGCATCCACATCCTTCGAGAGGAAATGAAGTCGTTGCAGACCGCCTGGCAGAAAACCGAACTGGCCCGGCATCCTCAGCGTCCGCAAACGCTGGACTATGTCGAACGCCTTTTCACGGACTGGAGCGAGATTCACGGCGACCGCGGTTTTGGCGACGATCCCGCAATTGTTTGCGGCATGGCTCGCTTTCATGGCGAGGAAATTATGGTGATCGGCACCCAAAAGGGGCGTGACATGAAGCAGCGTGTCTACCGCAACTTTGGCACGCCGCACCCCGAGGGGTATCGCAAAGCGCTTCGCGTCATGCAGATCGCCGAAAAATTTCGCAGGCCCATTTTCACCCTCGTCGATACTGATGGCGCTTACCCCGGCATTCACGCCGAGGAACGCGGCCAGGCGGAGGCGATTGCTTACAACTTGCGTGAGATGGCGCGTCTTGAAGTTCCAATCATCGCGACGGTCATCGGCGTCGGCGGCAGCGGCGGCGCGTTAGCCATTGCCGTGGCCGATCGTGTGCTCATGATGGAGAATTCGATTTACTCAGTGATTTCTCCCGAGGGCTGCGCCGCCATCATGTGGCGCGATGCCACCAAGAAAGAACTGGCTGCCGAGGCCATGCGCATTACCGCTACCGATCTCAGCGAACTGGGTTGCATCGACGATATCGTTCCTGAGCCCGAAGGCGGCGCGCACCGCGATCATGAGGCCGCAGCCAATCTTCTTGATGTCACTTTGCAGAAACATTTGGCGGAGCTGAAGAGAATCCCGCCATCGGATTTAATCGAGTCACGCTACGAAAAATTCCGCACGATTGCGCAATTCTTCAAAGCCGAGGCCTAGCCACTCGCCAGCAATCGCGCAAGTTTGCACAGCTAGGGTCGGCATGCCCCGTCTCTCAACTTCAGCTAAAATGGCGTGCAGATCATGAAAGACTCGATAGTAACAGGCGGACTGCCGGTCAATCTCGATGACCTGATTCACGCGCGGACCATAGAAAGCAATCGACTTGAATTCAAGGGCAATTGGAGCGATCCCATTAAAGCAGCAACGGTCCGTACCGTTTGTGCCTTCTCGAACGATCTGCTTAACCTGAATGGTGGCTACATTATCTTGGGAATACGTACTGAGGAGGGTCGCCCAGTACTCCCCCCGCTTGGTTTAGACAGCTTGAGTTTGGACAGGGTACAAAGGGAGATTCGGGGCGCTTGCAAGAACCTACGGCCAGAATATCAGCCGATCCTGTTTCCCGCCTATTATCAAGAGAAGCTAATCCTAGTTATTTGGTGCCCCGGCGGTGATAACCGCCCTTATCAAGCCCCCGACGACATTAATCAGAAGGGAACTCCGTTCAATTGTTACGTGCGCCAAGGTGCCGAAACCGTGAAAGCCCAAGGTGAGATCCTTCGGCAACTCATGGAGCAGGCCGCCAAGGTCCCCTTTGACGATCGGCGGAGTCTCAATGCATCGCTAGAGGATATCTCCCCTACATTGGTTAGAAGGTTCCTGCACGATGTTCGTAGCGATTTGCTAGCCAACCCCCAGATTGATGATCCCGAAATGTACCGAAGGCTGCAAATTACCGTTCGTGTAAATGGATACGAGGCTCCGAGGAATGTCGGAGTCCTATTCTTCAACGAGGATCCTGAGCGGTTTTTCCCTGGTGCGCGAGTTGACATTGTTCAGTTCGGCGACGATGCGGGCGGTGATCTGATCGAGGAAAAAATATTTAGGGGCCCGCTATCCCAGCAGATTGGAAACGCGTTGGACTATCTAAGCAGCTTCGGTGGGGCCTTGCTTCAGAAGGTCCCGGGGCAGCCTGAGGTGGAAAGAACTGTTGCGTACCCTTACGAGGCAATGCGAGAGGCGGTGGTTAATGCCTTGTATCACCGTGGTTACGAGGGCAGTACTGAGCCGGTTAAGATATATCTCTATCCTGATCGAATGGAGATAACTAGTTATCCGGGGCCTGCCCCGGGAATAGAGCGTCGTCATTTCGAACTAGGCAATACCGTTCCACCCGTCCCCGCCCGCAATCGGCGCATAGGAGAATTTCTCAAAGAGCTCCATTTAGCGGAAAGCAGGGGTACCGGCATCCCGAAGATCAGAAGAAGAATGAGCGAAAACGGCTCGCCTGAAGCCACATTCAACTTCGACGACGCGCGAACCTATTTTCAGGTCGTCCTTCCCGTGCACCCTCGGTATCAGGTCATCTATGCTTTGCGCGAGTCGGCACATCTTTGGGCCGTTGGGGAGAGGGCTGCAGCAATCGATCACTTGCGGCGAGCTTTTGAACGTCAGCCGGGGTCAGGCGCGATTGCTACCCAGATCATCGAGTATGCATTTGCAACCGACGATATCGCTTTGGGCCGTAGCGTTATTGGAGGGTTCGAAAAGCAGGAACATCGGACTGAAGTAACTCAGCCGTTCCTCGTCATGGCAAGGCAGCTCTTAGATAGGAATCTTCCTTCAGAAGCTAACGAGATATTGAAGAAGATGCCGAAATCTCAGGCGGTCGATGATCTTCTGGAAGCGGGAATCTTAAAGAAACGCTCGGGAGATTTGGAGGGCGCACATCATCAACTTACTGAGGCGTACGCCCTAAACCCTGACAACGCTAAAATCGTCCAGGAACTTGCTCAAACGAAGCTTAAGCTCGCAATGGGACTGCACCGCCCTGTCGACCGAGCCAGTAAGAGGCGATTAAACCAGGAGGCTGCGGAATTGTTGCGCAGGGCCATTCAGTTGTCTGAGGACCGAGTGAGAGTTGCATGGTGCTGGTATGACTTGGCACGGACCCTTGAGTGGCTGAGATCTCCGACGAGCGAGGTCGAAGAGGCGTTTTTGAACGCAAGAACACTCTTGCCCAACGAGGCTATCTTCAATCAGGGGTATCAGCGCTGGAAGCGCGTTCGCGTGCGGAGCAGCAGTTGAAGATTTAGTCCCTTCGCTGGATCACCTTCGCATTCCGTGGGTCGAGAGATGTAATCGTCAGCGCCATCGCGCATTCTTCGAGACCGAGACTTAAGTACCACGGAGTGTTTTCTCGTTCCCAAAGAGGTTCCCTTCGTAATCCAGTCGGGCAATTCAACGTGCTGGGAGAAGCCAGCCGCCGTATAATGAAAGGTTACCTTAGAACGAAAATCGGCGGATGAGCGGCCGCTAAAGCATAAGGAAGGTGCAGGAAATGGCCACTATGGATGTTGCGCCCCAGGGTACGGGCGGGCAGTTGGGGCGAAAGCGCATTGTTAATGACATGAGTATTCAGGTCGCAACCGTGAATGGCTCAGGTTCGCAGAGTTCGAACACAGTGCTCTTGCGGGCTATTTTTCAGATGGGCGTACCGATTTCAGGCAAGAATCTGTTTCCCTCGAACATCGCGGGCCTGCCGACCTGGTACACGATTCGCGCCAATAAAGATGGCTACATCGGCCGCAAGAAAGAAATCGATTTTCTGGTCGCGATGAATGCCGAGACCGCGCAGGACGATGTGATGTCGCTCGCGCCCGGCGCCGCCGTTCTCTATGACGAGCCCCTCGCTCTCGATAAGTTGCGCAACGATCTGATTTTCTATTCCGTTCCTTACGACAAAATTGTTGCGACGGTTTGCCCGGAGGCGAAGCTCCGCAAACTCGTCAAGAACATGGTTTACGTGGGCGTGGTCGCGCAATTACTCGAAATCGAGATGGGCGAGGTCGAAAAAGCAATCCGCAAGCAGTTTGCGAAGAAAGTAAAAGCCGCCAATCTGAATCTTGGTGCGGCGCAGGCGGGCTTCGATTATGCCAAAGCAAATTTGCAAAAGCGCGGAGCGTTCTATATCGAGCGCATGAACAAGACCGCGGGCAAGATCATCATCGACGGCAACTCCGCCGCCGCTCTGGGCTGCATGTTTGCCGGATGCACCGTCGTAACCTGGTATCCGATCACGCCATCCTCTTCGTTGGTTGAGACGATGATCGAATACATGAAGGAGCATCGCATCGGTCCCGATGGGAAAGCCACGTTTGCGATTGTGCAGGCCGAAGATGAGCTTGCGGCGATCGGCATGGTGATCGGAGCCGGCTGGGCGGGCGCGCGCAGCATGACCGCGACTGCGGGTCCGGGAATCTCGTTGATGTCGGAATTTTCCGGCCTGGCTTACTACGCCGAAATTCCGGGCGTCATCTGGGACATTCAGCGCGTCGGGCCCTCCACCGGCTTACCCACGCGCACCTCGCAGGGTGACATTCTTTCCACCGCTTTTCTTTCCCACGGCAACACCAAAAACATCATGCTGATTCCGTCCTCTGCGGCGGAGTGTTTCAGCATGGCGTCGGAAGCTTTCAATCTCGCCGAGCAATTCCAGACCCTGGTCTTCGTGATGTCAGACCTTGATCTCGGAATGAACAACTGGATGTCCGATCCCTTCGAATATCCCACGACGCCGATCAAGCGAGGCAAAGTACTGGATAAAGATGCTCTCGCCAAGCTTGGCGGATTCGCCCGCTACAAGGATCTTGACGGCGACGGCGTGGGTTACCGCACGCTGCCAGGCACGGATCATCCCGCTGCTGCCTACTTCACACGCGGCAGCGGCCACAACGACAAATCCAACTACAGCGAGCGCCCCGACGATTACGAAAACAACATGGAGCGGCTGAACCGAAAATTCGAAACCTCGCGCTCGTTTGTTCCACGTCCGGAGATTCTTAAAGGCGGCAAAGCCGGCGGTGAAAAGGTAAAGATAGGAATCATCGCCTACGGCACTTCGCATTGGGGCATCATCGAGAGCCGCGACCAGTTGCGCAACGAGTACGCGATTGAGACAGACTATCTGCGCTTGCGGGCGTATCCCTTCACGCGCGAAGTGCATGACTTCATCGAGCAGCATGAACGCGTCTACGTGGTCGAGCAGAATCGCGATGCGCAAATGCTCAGCCTTCTTAGACTCGATCTCAAGCCCGAACTCATCACCCGGCTGCGCAGCATCAGCCATCTCGACGGATTGCCGCTCGACGCGCGCTCCGTCACCGACGAATTAAGCACCATGGAGGGCAAGTAATGGCGACCACGCCGACCGCTGAACCCAGATCTCCCGAACCAAAGAGTAACCGCATTGGCCTGACGGTAATCGACTACAAGGGCGGCAAGACCACGCTGTGCGCCGGCTGCGGCCATAACGCGATTTCCGAGCGCATCATCGAAGCCATGTACGATATGGGCGTGCAGCCCGAGCGCGTCGCGAAGTTGAGCGGCATCGGCTGCTCGTCGAAGAGTCCTGCCTACTTCATGAACCGTTCGCACAGCTTCAACTCTGTGCATGGACGCATGCCCTCTGTCGCCACCGGCGCCATGCTGGCCAACCGGAATTTAATCGCGCTCGGCGTCAGCGGCGATGGCGACACCGCTTCCATCGGCATCGGCCAATTCGTTCACCTCATGCGCCGCAATCTTCCCATGATCTACATCATCGAAGACAATGGCGTGTACGGCTTGACCAAAGGCCAGTTTTCGGCGACCGCGGATCTTGGATCGAAGCTGAAGTCCGGAGTCATCAACGATCTGCCTCCGATCGATACTTGCGGCTTGGCCATCGAACTTGGCGCAACATTTGTCGGTCGCTCTTTCTCTGGCGACAAACGCCAGTTGGGCACCATGTTAAAAGCTGCCATCGCGCACCACGGTACGGTCATGCTTGATGTTGTCTCGCCCTGCGTCACCTTCAACGATCATGAGGGTTCGACCAAATCCTACAAATATGTGAAGGATCACGAAGAAACTTTGCAGGAGATGAGTTTCGTCCCGCACTTCGAAGAAATCGACGTGCAGTACGATCCCGGCTCGACGGTGAGCGTCACCATGCACGACGGCTCTCACCTGCAACTGCGCAAGCTGGAAGAGAACTATGACCCGACGGACCGCATCGCCGCGATGAAACGCCTGAGCGAGGCTCACGACGCCGGCGAGGTTCTTACCGGGGTGTTTTATGTGAATACGGAGGCGCCGAGCTTCCTCGATATGCTGAACATGGTCGATGAGCCGCTGGCCACGCTTCCAGAATCGATAACACGGCCCGGCAGGGAAGCTCTCGAAGCCGCAATGGAAGAGCTGCGATAAGCCGGAGACTAGCCTAGCCCGGCATAGCGAGCAAAATTCTTCACCACAAACTTTCTCCTGCGGTCGGCATCCTATTCGCGGGAGAAGCTGTGTCCAACCACGATCTTACTTCGGTTCTCTTTATACTCCTGCTGTTAGTGGGCCTAGCTCAATTGCTGGGCTACATGTTCGTTCGACTTCGCCAGCCGAAAGTAGTCGGCGAAATCCTGGCCGGAGTCGTGCTCGGTCCGGCTCTGATCGGCCGCGTCCCACTTTTCTCAGGGCTGACTGTAGCCATTCAGCATCAGGGAAACATCCTTAACTTTGTCTACTGGCTCGGCCTGTTGCTGCTGATGTTTCTATCCGGTGCCGAAACGCGACATCTCTTCAGCCGCAAAGAGCGCCGCGAGGTAGGCCGGCTAACCATCGTAGGTACGGGCATACCCTTTGTTCTTGCCCTGCTGCTGGGGCCATGGCTGATTCGCCCTGCGCTGGCCGGCCCAAATGGCAACGGCATATCGCTGATCATCATTCTCGCTGTCGGGGTTGCGGTGACCTCAGTTCCCGTCGTTTCGAAGATTTTCGCCGACCTGAAGATTCTCCACACTCGATTCGCTCGGCTGATTCTCGGCGTAGCCGTGCTGGAAGACATCGTGTTATGGCTGGCGCTGGCTGTGGCAACAGCGATGGCCGGTCAAGGCGCCCTCAATGCGCGTTCGATGTTGTATCACCTTTTCGTTACCGTGAGCTTCTTCGGTCTGGGTCTTACGATCATTCCCCGCATGGTAAAGCGAATCAATATGTCACGGTACAACGTGTTGGCAACACACTCTCCGGTGGCCTACGCGATCGTGGTGCTTCTTGGATATTGCGTAATCGCCGGAGCGCTCGATGTCAGCCTCGTATTCGCTGCATTTCTAGCCGGGTTCGCCGTAGTGCATAAGAAGCGGAGACTCTTTTCCGAAGCGCTCGATTCCATCGGGAAGGTTTCCTTTGGGTTTTTTATTCCGGCATATTTCGCAATTGTCGGCTTAAAACTTGACCTGATTCGCGGCTTTTCGCTGTGGATGGTTGCCGCTTTTCTTGCGGGAAGTTGTGCCGTCAAGATTGTTTCCGTGGCACTTGCAGGACGTTTCGCAGGCTTTCGTGGTTTGGATCTGATTAATCTTGCCCTTACCATGAACGCCCGCGGCGGTCCCGGCATTGTATTGGCGAGTGTCGCCTTCGATGCCGGAATCATCAGCCCGAAGTTCTATACCACGCTGGTGCTTGCGGCTGTCATCACGTCGCAAGTGGCGGGTGCCTGGCTCGATTATCTCTTGCATCGAGGCTGGCCGCTGCTTACAGCGGCTGGCACTTATGAGGCAACCGCCGTTCCCGTCGTGAATAGTCCCTCCGCCGCATGAGGGGCGCAAAGCTACTTCGAGGTGTAGTGGTGCTTGCTGACCCAAGCCCTGAGCCGTAGTACTCCGCCAGCGCGTGCCATAAAAGTGAACCCGTAATCCACTCTTGTTTCTTGCAGGGGTGGGATTTTAATTCATTTTCTTCCCATCATTACCCACCACGCTTCGCGGTACTTTTCGAACAGAGCACCTTTCGTGCTTCCATCCGGGTAGAAACACAGAGCTGTTCTGGGGGAAAACGCTGTCACCGGCAGGACGTACCAGATGTCCCTAGTTGAAATGAAGGCGACGAGTACATCAATATGCTTCGCCGTCAGCGGCACGGCTTCCTTAGCTTAGGAGGGAGATGCTGCCATTTCACGGGAGCCTTTTCGGCCTGGTTTTCAGGCGCACTTTGCGCCTGCATCTTCTTCCTAGAGGCCTGCTTCCTGCGCTTTGGCGTGCGTCCCGGCTCGTACGCATCGTCGGCCACCGCCATCAAATCCCCGATCGATACACTCATATGATCGCCCTTGTCCTCTCTGTTGCTCGTTGCACCGAACAAAACTAAAGCCCCCGCCGGCATTGCTTGCCGTGGAGGCCTCTATCGACACATTTCGCGACGATAGGGAAATTATGACCCTACTCGTTTTCGCGGGCAAGGTTAGATGTCACAAGAGGGCGGTGGAAAAGCTCTCTGAGCCTTCGGAACTCGGCAGAAAGAGAAGAAAACACAGAGGATGGGCCAGCCGCCAGCCGTCTGGCCCACTGCCGGTGAACTGAAGGCTACTCGTAGGGAATCTCAACCTCAGTGTAGCTTCCCGGAGTTGCTGCATTTATCGCGGTCAGAATGCGATCAAGGTTTAGACGAACCCGAGACCACTTCGTAGCGCCTGTCAAAACAACAAGGGCTATCTTTCGGCCTGAAAGATTTTGCTGATAACGAATTCCTCGGTCCGTTGTAAGGAGCAAGTCAACGTGCGCCCGTTCCGCCGCGCTTAAAAGTAGGCCGTTCGTTAACCGATCCCAGCCCTGCTCATAAGCCGTGATGACGGTGTGTCCTGTGAGGCTACGGGCGATACCGCGAGGTGTCGCGTGGTCAAAGAGGATGAGCATCGGCGGGGGGCTTTGCATTCACTGGCATCTCGAGGCTTCGCGCCACAAAATCGAGAACCGCTGCAATCTGTTCGCGGGTCACGTCGAATTGCTCCATGACTTCCTCGACACTTAAATCTTCAAGGTTTTCGATGACAGTTGCGACGGGTAACCGTGTGTCCTTGAATACCCAGGCACCACCCACCTTATCCGGGATACTTTCCACGGCGGGGCATTGTGACCAATCGAGAGTTGCCATCTTTAATTCCCTCCGTTGATCGTATTTCTACCACGCTTTAACCTGGGTAACAATGTCGCGCGGGCGCGCAGGCGAGGTTCTAACCGGGGTATTTTAGTGAACACGAAGGCGCCGAGCTTCCTCGATATGCTGAACATGGTCGATGAGCCGCTGGCCACGCTCCCAGCCGCGATGGAAGAATTGTGGTAAGGCCCGGCTGCGGGCCTCAAGTTGCAGCAAAACCTGACTTGGTAGACCCGAAGGGCTCCCCATCGAGTCGGCTTGCAGGTAGCTCTTCCGCCGACCTCAGGAATGAGATCGCGCGATTCAGCAGTTCGTCGAATACGACTCGCCGATCCTTCGTATCGAGGCCCAGTCTTTTCGCCATTCTCTTGTAGTTCCCGCCCTTGCGGTGTGCCGCGCCCGAGGACCGAAGCGACTGCAGGTCACGAAGAAACTGGACATGCTCATCGCAGTCTCGCATTCTTCGGGACTTTAGATACTCGTGAAGTTTGTCGATACCTTTTTGGTTTGGCCTGACCGTAATGCGCTTGGCAATCTCGGCCTCGTTCAGGGAGTCCACCAGCACCTTGGTCAGATACATCACCTGCGTGTCAAACTCGGTGTGCTCGCTGCTAGCCGGACTGCGTAGAGAAGCAAAGCAGTGCTGGTCCTCCCCCGAAAATGGTTCGAACAGCGGCCAGCCGTTCCTTTCGCTCCACAAACCGTTCAGAGCGACCAACCTCTGTTTGAAAAGGAGGTCCCTCCGGGTGGGATCGGCGAACTCACAAAGGAAGCTACGGCGAAATGCGGTGTCGCTGATACCACCCGCCTGCGGAACGTTGAAACTGCGCCAATATCCGTGTTCGCTTTCCGGGATGTCGCGGCCGATGTCGCCTAGAAACACAGATACGTGGTTCGGGCTATCGTTGTCGATCTGGACGCCCCACAGATCCCCGCAGCGGAGGTATCCATCTTCCACAGAGTATTTACTCGGATTATCGTAGTAACGGTTAAGGACGTCAGGCCGAAAAAAAATGGGCTCCAGGTAATTGCCGCCGTGAGGATCGCAGGGGAGGGTCCGTTCTCTGCCACGCTCATCCTCATCCAGGCCGACGATAAACTCCGCATACCTAACGGCTGCACTCTCCCGCTGGTTATATGGCCAAAAGTCGCTATCCTCCTTGTCGAAGCCGCTGATCAGCTTTTGCCCACATACGCGAACGAAAGAACCCTCGCCGAAGAGGGAAGACCCGCGGGTAACTAGATAAACGAAGTCAGCTCCCTTTTCCAGCCCCTCATCCTCGGAAGCGGAGGCTGATGGAGGGGGAATATCCTGATACCTCTGGCGGATGTCGAAGAACAAGCCAAGCCGCATCTCCTTAATAGCCAGGAATTGTTTGACTTCCACCGCGCGGACGAGGATACTACCATCTTCATTTATGCGGATTACGTCTTGTTCCGTCCCGTCTTCCTTAATTTTGACGTACTTATTATTTTTCGGATCGAACGAGAGGTTGTGGAACAGACGGAACTCCTCTGAGATCTCTTCGTATGCTGGCTTAATGCCGTGAAAGCGACGCTCTAGGACGAGCGGCTGGTGCCCTTCGCCATTTCCGTGCGCGTGATACTCAACGGTTGAGTTAAGGTACCGGCTGCACCCAGGGACCAGATCTGTCGGCTGCAGCCCCCAGCTACCGCTTCTCAAAAACTCCCCCGCTCTGGACGCTGCGACAAACGCGCCTATCACAGCCCCAAAGTCGGAATCTGTATGGAGTCTGCGATAGACCTCGATCCAGTCCCCGGTCCCCATCTCGCGGATGAGACTATCGACTCGCTCGATAAACGCCTCTGGACCGATGTTAATCATAAATTCGCACCAGAATACCAGATCTACGACGGCGAAGACAAGGCGAACGGGTGCGTGCGCCGGTGCTGATCGAGACTATCTCGTGGCAGTTGTGCTTGCTGACTCAAGCCCCAGCCCCGACCCGTAGTATTCCGCAATGGCGTGCCGTTCCTCTTCGGTGAGCACTCTCGCAATAGTCCGCATCGGCATGTTGATATCGTTCGATCGCATGCCGCTCGCGAACGCTTCGAGCTGGCTCAAAACATAATCGGCATTCTGTGTCGCCAGAGAAGGAACTCCCGGCCGGTATGCGACCGGACCATGGCATGCCTGGCACGGCGGGATGCCGCGCTCGCCGTCTCCAAACGAAATCAGATGCAATGCCATTCCCTCATGACCGTGCTCGGGCTTCGACTGAGGAAAAGCCCGGTTGTCCTGAGGATCGGCATATACCGGCACCTTTGCGTAGTAAGCCGCCACGTCCGCCACATCCCGTGGCGCCAGCGATTCCGCGATGGGATTCATCGCTCGCGACAGCCGCTTATGAGTTTGAAAATCCTCCAACTGCTTGAAGACTGCAAGCGTGTCCATGCCCGCGAGATTCGGAGTCGACGCAGTAGGACTGAAGCCCTCCGAGCCATGACAATGGTCGCATCGCTTCGCAAGAAGCATTCCGCGGAAAGCGTCTCCAGCAGAAGCGGCCGCGATCGTCTCCGGCGTCCACGATACGTAAGAGGGAACTCGATCCGGCGGATTATCGCGCGCCTGGAGCAACAGCGAACCTAGTCCGCAAGCTACGACTAAGCTCAGAGCTATAGCTGCAGCCAGCCATGAACGACCTTCGCTGAAGATACAGAGCCGCCTATTGCGCCGCACAGTTGCCCCTTTCTCCAGCCCGTAGTGCCGGAAACTGATCGCGAGCTACCACCTGCAATCGGGACCGCATCGCGTAGTGTCCCGCTCCGCAAAACTCGCGGCAGGACATTGCGTACTCGCCGGGCTGCAGGAACTCGAGCTGAGCCTCAGCAATCGAGCCCGGCAGCACCTCAACTTTATAGTTCGTCTCGTTGATGGCGAGGGAATGAACGGCGTCGGCGCTGGTGACGCGAAGATGAACTGGAACTCCCGCCGGAACGACAACGCAATGGGGGATGAACAGGTATTGCTCGGCGATCATACGTACCGTGACCGAGCCGTCGGCGTCTTGTTCGGTTCCAAGGTTGCTCTCGACAAACTCTCCCGCCAGGTGCAACCTGAGCGGATCGATTTGAGAGCCTCTTAAAAAGCCCACCAGCGGTACATCGATTTGATAGTAGCGCGTGGCAGGGATGAGGCACAGAACCAGCACCGTCAGCAAGAAAGTTCGCAGCTTTCGCCAGTTCACAATTAGTCGATCCGTACAAGCAGGTTCCTAGGACGCCTCAAGTTCCTTCAGCACGGCGCTGCAGCGTTCGCAAACTGTCGGGTACTTCTTGTCTTCGCCGACGTGCGTCGAATAGTTCCAGCACCGCTCGCACTTGAGGCCGTCAGCAGGATAAACATTGGCGATAATTCCTCCTGCTGTACCATTCACAGAGGCCCAGGGTCTGAGAGTCACCTCAGAGACGATGAACAGATAACGCAGTTCAGTCTCATATCGTTTCAGCAAAGCATATTGTGGTTCGGACGCTGTGAGTTCAATCTTCGCCTCGAGGCCGCCACCGATGTGTTTCTTGGCGCGCGCATCTTCTAGTGCCATGAGAACGATATCGCGAACGGCACGTAGCGACTTCCAATCGTTGTCGGATTTTAGGTTGCTTTCCGCACCGATCTCAGCCGCAGTAGGAAACAACGCAAGATGCACACTCTCGGCGCGCCCCGCAGTCTTCGGCAGATAATCCCAAACTTCTTCGGAGGTGAAGCTCATGATGGGAGCGAGCAGTCGCACCAGCGCTTCTCCAATACGCCAGATCGCGGTTTGCGCGCTGCGTCTGCCCGGCGACTTCGGCGCTGAAATATACAGCCGGTCTTTGAGAATATCGAAATAGAACGCGCTCAAATCCACGATGCAGAAGTGATTCAGCCGATGGTAGATTTTGTGGAAGGCGAACTCGTCGTACGAACTCCTCACATCAGTGGCAAAAGCGCAGGCCTGGCGCAGCATGTACTGATCCAGAGCTTCCATGCTCTCGAAAGGAACTGCGTCGGTATCAGGATTGAAGTCCCCAAGGTTCCCAAGAACATAGCGGAAGGTATTGCGGATCTTTCGATAGTTTTCTGCGACCCGCTGCATCAATGCTTCCGAACCAACAACATCTTCTCGGAAATCGACTGACGCTACCCACAGCCGCACCACTTCGCCGCCGAGACGCGAGGCAATATCGACCGGGTCCACGTCATTTCCGCGCGACTTCGACAGCGCCTGGCCTTTTTCGTCGAGCGTCCATCCTGGCGTAACCACGCCTTTATACGGCGGTGTGGCGTGCGTTCCCATGGCGCAGAGTAGCGACGACTGGAACCAGCCGCGATATTGGTTGCCGCCTTCGAGATAAAGATCGGACGGCCACGGATACGTCGGCTCATCGGCAATCAGCGCCAGGTAACTCGCGCCGGATTCCAGCCAGACATCGAAAATGTCAGTCTCTTTCTCGAACTTGGTGCCGGCGCAGTGCGGGCATTTCATGCCTTCATCAAGAATCGTGTCTGGCTCCGGCGTGAACCACGCGTCAGCCCCCGACCGCGCGAACAACTCGGCAACTTTTCGGTTGATGCCGGCGTCATTCAACGGCTTGCCGCAACTCTCGCAGAGAAAAACCGCGATGGGAACGCCCCACACGCGCTGCCGCGAGATACACCAATCCGGGCGCGTTGCGATCATGTTCGAGAGCCGCTCCTCGCCCCACGACGGATCCCACTTCACACGCTTGATCTCTTCGAGCGTGCGCGCGCGCAACGTGTCTTTTTCCGAACCTCGACCGCCGGCGCCGCCGGGCATCGGAGTTTCCATCGAGATAAACCACTGCTCCGTCGCCCGAAAAATCACTGGATTGTGACAGCGCCAGCAGTGCGGGTAAGAGTGAACCAGCTTATCGGAGTGCAGCAATGCTCCGTGTTTCCGCAATAGCTCAATGATGATGGGATTCGCTTTGAAAACGTACTGGCCGTTGTACTCGGGCAGCCCGTCGCGCAGGATGCCCTTCTCGTCGACGTGGCTGGTGGCGTCGAGCCCGTACTTGACGCCGGTCGCAAAGTCCTCAGCGCCGTGCGAAGGCGCAGTGTGAACCACGCCGGTTCCCGTGTCCATGGTGACGTAATCCGCCAACACGCCCAGAATCTTGCGATCCAGAAACGGATGCTGAAAATTCAGCCGCTCCATTTTTCGCCCAGGAAAGTGCGCGAGTTCTCGTGGGTCGGCGAGCTTGCATTTTTCCGCCACGTCCTTCGCCAACTTTGACGCGACGATATAAACTTCACCGCCCGATTCGAGCGCAACGTAATCTTCATCCGGATGAAAAGCCACGGCCATCGACGCTGGCAGCGTCCATGGAGTGGTAGTCCAGATAATTGTCGAAACCTTTTTTCCCGCCAACGCCGGGTCAATTTTCGCCGGGTCGTCGAGCAGCGCGTACTTTACCCAGACCGTTGGACTCGTGTTGTCCTCATACTCGACTTCCGCTTCGGCGAGCGCGGTCTCGTCGTGCATGCACCAGTAAACCGCGCGCAGGCCTTTGTAGACGAATCCATTCTCGTAAAACGAGAAGAAGGTCGAAAGCACGACCGACTCGTACTGCGGGTTCATGGTCGCGTAAGGCCGGTCGAAGCGTCCAAAGACGCCGATTCGTTTGAACTGCTGCCGTTGTAAGTCCAAAAACTTTTGGGCGTACTTGCGGCATTCCGCCCGCACGTCCGTGGGACGCATCTGCAGCTTCTTCCCGCCGAGTTCTTTATCCACCTTGATCTCGATCGGAAGGCCGTGGCAATCCCATCCCGGCACGTACGGCGCATCGAATCCCGCCATCGTTTTCGACTTGACGATGAAATCCTTGAGACACTTATTCAGCGCCGTGCCCAGATGAATCGGTCCACTGGTGTAGGGCGGCCCATCGTGCAAGATGTAGGTGGGCGAGCCTTTGCGGGCCTGCCGGATGCGTTCGTAAATTCCCGTCTGCTCCCAGCGAGCCAGTATTTTCGGCTCGTTCTGCGGCAGGTTCGCCTTCATCGGGAAGGCAGTCTTAGGCAAATTGATGGTGGCTTTCAGTTCGAGCGGCACCCGGTTGGCTTCTCCCAAATGATTGAATCCTTTTATTATAGGGAGCAGCACCCCGGAACGTCCATGCGACCGCGTCGAAGAGCAGGTGCAAGAGTCAGAATCTCAGCCTAGGGCAGGATTCTAAGAGTAGCCGGTGCCACTAGATTAGTTCCTTTGGCTCGGGGAATTTGGAAATACACTGTCGTAAAAGTAGACGGAAGAGGTACAATTTTAGCTAATGGATCGCATGACAGAACGGTCCGTGGGGTCGGCCTGCTCGGATTCCGAAACAAGAGAATCTGAACCTAGGGAATAGCGACAGGCAACTCGTTGGAAAAGCTGCTCATCTGTGTTAGAAAGCGGTCGATCTGGGCGTTGCCAAAGCGCTGTATTCACGGTCCTAGCAAGGAAAGCTGAATCGGGGAACATGCCATCCGTAGAAGTCAATCCGAACGAAGTAAATGTGAACGCTGCTCAGGAGCCCGAACTTCATTTATTGTTAGCTTCCGACACGTTTGAGCCCCTGTGGAAATCTCTGCTTCATGGACTCGACGAATTCTTCTTCCCCAAGAAGCTTCCGCCGCTCAAACTAGAATCGAAGCCGGTCCCGGTCAAAGATATTTGGGGTTTCTACAACTATAAAAAAGACGGAGCCTTGGGTTCGACAGCCGCCCATATAGTCGTGCTGGGATTAATCATTGGAGGTACACTTTGGGCGCATCGCTGGATACCCAAGGTCGAAGCCAAGCCGCAGGCCACCGTCACGTTAGTCGATCCCGGAGATTTTATTCCGCTGAAACCCGCGGCTACTCAGGCCGGCGGAGGCGGCGGTGGTGGCGATCGCGACGTGTTGCAGGCGTCCAAAGGCCGTTTGCCGAAGTTTTCCATGCAGCAGATCACACCGCCCATGGTGGTCGTAAGAAATCCGAATCCTAAGCTTGCGGTCGAGCCCACCGTTATCGTTCCACCGGAAGTAAAGCTGGCTTCGAATAACATGCCGAACCTGGGCCTTCCTACATCGAGTGCAATGATTCCTTCAAACGGTACCGGCTCGGGTAGCGGAATCGGCTCCGGAAATGGTACGGGAGTCGGATCAGGCGAAGGTCCCGGTGTCGGTCCCGGCAGAGGCGGAGGCATTGGCGGTGGCGTATTTCGCGTAGGTGGCGGCGTGAGCCCGCCCCGCGCAATCTACAGTCCTGAGCCTGAGTTTTCGGAGGAAGCGCGCAAGGCGAAGTACCAGGGGCTGTGCGTGTTGGGCATAGTGGTAGACGCCCAGGGACATCCTACAGATATCCGCGTAATCGGCTCCCTTGGCATGGGGCTAGACGAGAAGGCCATTGAGGCGGTCAGGAATTGGCGCTTCGAACCGGCAATGAAGGATGGGCATCCCGTTGCCGTTGCGGTCAACCTAGAAGTCGATTTCCATTTGTACTGAGACCGGGTCGTCGGTTGAATCGAAGTTGATCAGCTAAGCCGCATCCTTCCGCAGCCCCACTGTGTTACAGCAACACTCGTGTGGCAAAACCCAACTTTTGGTACAGTTTGATCGCGTGCACATTATCTTCCCGCACGTGCAAAAACGGCGTCTCGTCGCGGTCGAGGATGCATTCCTATCCGAAACTTGTGCAGCAAACGATAGGGGCGGAGGACTAGTTCTCACGCACAAGCTGATAGGAATGGTTCGGGAACTCAAGGCTCCGACAGGCTGAAGAACCGCGAGACCTATCCCTTCAAGTCCACATGCTCAACATCATCGATAGGATGGCCTAGGAATCTCTCTCCGAGCCGCTTAAACTTCTCCACGGAATCGGTAGCAAAGAACTTGAGGCGCGGCAACGCGCGTCGCTCGTGAACGGCCGAAGCACGAAGCGGTAGCTTCTGCAGTTCGTCGGCGACGGCGTGTGCGGTCGATTCAGCAGAATCCACAATCTTCACCTGAGGCGGAACGATGCGATGCAGCAACGGCTTCAGTAAAGGGTAGTGGGTGCAACCGAGAAGCAGAACATCCGCCGCGCGAAAACCGTCGGCGAACGCCTCATCCAAATAAATCCGCGCGACTTGCTCGGTGACAAGGTGGTCAATCCATCCCTCTTCCACCAGCGGAACCAGCAGCGGACAAGCTTTCTCCCGCGCTTCCAACCCCTGCGCCTCAAGCGCCTTGCGGTAGGCATGGCTGCTAACGGTAGCCTCAGTTCCGATAGTCACGACCCGTTTATTTTCGCTGACAGCAGCCGCAGCGGCGGCGCCAGGTTCGATTACCCCCACGACAGGCACCCGGACTGATGCTGCGATGCGGTCCAGAGCGAGCGCGGTTGCCGTGTTACACGCGATGACCAGCAATCCCGCCGAGTGCGCCTCCAGGAAATGAGCCGCCTCCACGGCATATCGAGCCACCGTTTCCACCGACTTCGAGCCATAGGGAAGCCGGGCAGTATCGCCAAAATAGACATAATCGGCGTCGGGAATCAGTTCAAGTAAAGCTTTAAGAACCGTCAGTCCGCCAAAGCCCGAATCGAATACTCCGATGGTAGGACGCCGTGCCGTCATATTTGTTTGAATCGAGTCTTGATGATAGCAGCGCGGGCACCGTAGAACAGAGGTTCAGAGATAATCAGCGTTGTTCCCATCAAAAGGCTAGTCATGGGATCGGGAAGGGCACGGCGTTCAGTCGTATGCCGTGAAATACTTACGAAATAGCTAGGCACCCTTGCGCGTGACGGAACTGGCAATCGTGGCCCCGGCAAATTCAACATTGATTCCGCAGCACGGCCCCGGCGGAATCGGCGCGCCATGCGGGCAGGTGCGCGGGTGCCCAAGGAAGCTGCAGATTTTGTCGGTCGCCTCGGGCGACAAGATATGCTCGAACTTACAGGCCTGCTGCTCGATTTCCGATTCGCTGTCCATCGCCAGGCTATCGGTAAACAACCTCTCGGCCAGTCGGTGTCGGCGAATAATGTTGCTGGCTCGCTCGCGTCCGCGAGACGTGAATTCTACGATCAGCGTGCCGTCTCCAAGCGAAGCGTCCATCGGCTTCAGCGCATCGTGACACGGATTCACAAACGGCTTATGCCCGTGCGCCATTGCCGGATGCGGCGCCGAAATCACCAGCCCCATCTCAATCATTTTCTCAATTGCCATGCTCACCGGCAGGGCACCATGCACCTCCATGCGCTCAACTTCAGCAATCTCGCCATGCTCGGCCAGCACCCAAAGTTCTTCAAGCACTTCGTCGTACTGCTCTTCGTCCGCCATGGCAAACACTTCTTGCGAAGCGATCTTGCCATGATGGAACTCGATGCGCCGGTCGGCGAGCCGCGCCACCACCGGATCATGCGTGACCATCACAATCGTCCGTCCTTGCTGGTGAAACTCACGCAGCAGCCGCAGCACGATTTCCTCATTCAGAGCGTCAAGATTTCCCGTTGGTTCATCGGCCAGAATAATCTTCGGATCGTTGATCAGCGCCCTGGCGATGCAGACTCGCTGTTGCTCGCCTCCCGAAAGCTGCGACGGCAAATGATGCGCGCGTTTGCCTAGGCCTACACGCATCAAAGCTTCAATCGCTTCGCCCTGATCGGTCATGCTGTGAAAATACTGCGCCAGCATCACGTTCTCCACCGCGGTTAGAAATGGAATCAGGTGAAACTGTTGAAACACAAATCCAATTTTCTCGGCCCGCACGCGATTCAATTCGGAAGAGGACATCCCGGCAACATTCTGCCCATCCAGCCATATCTCGCCTGCAGTGGGCCGGTCGAGGCAGCCGATCAGATTGACCAACGTCGATTTACCCGACCCCGACGGTCCCATGATCGAAAGCCATTCGCCCTTGGCAACGTCCAGGGAAATATGGTCGAGCGCATGAATCGGCCGGTTCTCGCTCTTCTTGCCGTCCTTCAAATCGTTTCCCGCAGCCTGGGCCTGGAAGAGTTTGCTTACGTCTTTGACCTGAATCATCTCACTCTCCCCTCAGAATGACCGCCGGCTGCACCCGTCGCAATAGCGAAATTGGAAAAATTGCCGAAAGCAAGGTCACCACTATGCTACCAGCCAGAATAAACGGTAGGATGCTGAAGCGCGGAACTACCGGCGCATGAAAATTTACCCGGCCAATCCACGCCGCAATGCCGACACCCAGAACAAATCCAATCACCGCCCCGGCCGCGCCCAGGCCCGCCGCTTCCGCCGTAAAGAATCCATTCAGCAAACGATCCGAAGCGCCCAGCGCCTTCATAATGGCGAAGTCGCGCCGCCGGTCGAAGACCCATCCCATCAGCGTAGAGAGCACGCAAAGCGCTGCGGTCAAGATGATCAACGCAGCGGCGGCAAGCAACGTGGTGCGTGTCTTGCCCAGGACGCGCGCTTCGCCCTCCATAATTTGCCGCACTGGGCGTACGTCCGCTACCGGGATGGCCTGCTCCAGTTGCCGCATGATTGCAGTAATCTCTTCCGGCGTCCCGGTTGCCGCAACCTCAATCGTCGACGGCTGAATTCCCGTCCATGAAACAAAGTCCGTCAGAGAAAGATAGACGCGACTGTCTTCCGCTGCACCCGTCTGCACAGTTCCCGCCGAAGTAAGGTGAATCACGTGTCCCTGAAAGCTTAAATCGAATGGCCGATTTTTCGGTGAGACAACCGAAGCCGCCCGCACTCCGACTAGCGCCTGCTGCGGCGCAGAAGGCCAGTTGCTTACCGACCACCAGCGGTCAAGTTGGCGGACCCGGTCGAAATCCGTGCCCGCAACCACAATCGGTTGACCGTCGCTGGTACGCGCGACCACCAGCGCAAAGGGGGCAACCACTCCCCGGCTCGCGACCACGGATTCCACGTGCGCCAGAGCGTCCGCGGGAAGGGAAGCGCCGTCTCTTCCCACCAGAACGATGTTTGCTCCATAGTTCCGGAACTCGCGCCGCAGTTTAGCCTGCACATCGACGTATAGATTCAGCATCGTGGTTGCGACGGCCGCAGCTACAACCATGGCAAACAATGCAGCGGCTGCGCGCCCTCGGCGAAGCACCGCGGCACGTACAAGCATCCGCAGAAACATGGACGTATGCGGCGACTGCGCGCGGCCAGCAGCTACTTCCTGCGCGGATTGAGAAACGCCCGTGCTCACAGCTCCCCTCGCAGCGCGAACACCGGATCAAGCCTCACCGCTTTGCTGATCGCCGCTGCACTTCCCGCAAAAGTAACAATCACCGCGATTGTCAGAATTACCGGCAATAGCACTGGCGGGATCGCAATCTCTGAATTGAAAATGGAGCGGCCGATCTGGTATGCCAGCAAACTGCCGGCGCCGAACCCCACCAGGCCGCCAATTAACGCGAGCAACGTCGCTTCCGCAAAAAAGATCGACGCGACTGCCAGTCTCCCCGCCCCCAACGCTTTCATCAGACCAACCTCGACCCGCCGCTCGAAGATGGCCGTGGCCATGGCTGCGGAAACTGCCAGCGCCGAGGCGAATAGCGCGGCCAGTGTTACGAGAAAAATCAAGCCTTCAATGCGGGTGAGCACCGCACCCTCGTTCTGCGCGACCTGGCGAATCTGCTCCGCGTGCGAGTGCGGAATTGCTTCCTGCAATTGAAACGCAATCGACTGCGGATACGGCGAACAATACCACCGGTCGTACACCGGGCCAGACATGCTCTTGGGGTCGCGACGCGCGAGAGCGTCCTCGGGTTTGGTGAGCGCACTCACATAAACTCGGCGCACCGCACCCGGCTTGCCGAGAATCTCCTGAGCAACAGAAAGAGGAGCCACAATCTGATCGTCTTCGCTGCTTCCGGTGGAAAGGATTCCACTCACGTACAGCTCGCGGCCTGAGACCATCATTTGGTCTCCGGTCTTCACCGCCAGCCTCGCCGCCAGCCGCTCTCCCAGCAAAACGTCGCGTGAACTGTCGTCGGGCCATGCGCCGGAAATTACTCTCCACCATGGGTACGTCGATCGCACTCCGGTGTTGAACTCTTCTTTGCCGAAAGCTACCCGCTTTGCAAAATATGTGCCGAGCAACGTCACCTTCTCGGTTTTGCCGTCGCGTTGCAAGGCCACGCTCACCGGAAGCATCGGGGCAAACCCGGTGATGTTGTTGTGCCAGAAAGTTCCTTTGATTTTCGGCAGATCGGCTTCGCTAAGAAAAGCGCCGTCCGTAGGCGGCTTCAGATTGACGCCGCCAATCTCCACATCCAATGTGTCTTCTTGTGGGGTTACCAGCAGGTTTGCGCCGATGGTGCGCAGCTCGTGATTAATCTTATCGCCAATATCGGTGGCCACCGCGATCATCGCCGTAGCTACAGTTACGCCCAGCGTGATCGCCGCTCCAGCCAGTAGTTTGCGCCGCTTCTGGCGCCGGAAGGATTCGTAGACGAGCCGGGCAAACATCCGCTATTTCTCGAACACGCGGCTGCCGGCCGCGATGTCCGCCTCCTGAATAATCACGGAGTCAGCCGTCTGCGTCGCTTTGAGCGGAATCGGATTGCAGCCACCGGCCGTGCCCACCGACTGCGGATTGATCGGCGCCGCGCAGTTCTTGCAAACCACTCCATTACCGGATTTGTAGAAGCCCACCGCGCCGCAGATTTCGCAAGCGTCGAACACCGTGGCGATTTTGCCATCGGGCTTCTGATACAGCCAGAAGCGAATCGACGTTCCATTCTCCTGCGCCTGGAAGCGGTGCAGGTTGCCGTCAGAAATCTGCGCCAGCGGAATCGTCGCCTGGCCGTGTACAAAGCTGACTTCCGTCGCCGGCGATAGAGCGCTCTGGCTCTTGGCGTAGACAAACTCGGCGGTGAGCATAGCAATAAAGATGAACGAAAAAACGTAGACTGATGCCATCCAAAGCCGCTCGCGGCGCGCCGACCATGCCGCCTTCCGCCGCTCGGCCGGAGAAGTCAACTCCGTGACCGGCTCACGCCGCTTGGCGTCAAACAACACCATCAAAGCTGCCAAAGCGAAAATCGTCACAAAGAAGAAAAGATCGTTGCGCACGATCGGACCGATCAGCGCCATCTCGCGCTTCGAGGAGGGAATCACGCCGCTCTCCGAAAGCTCGTGCAGGCCCGCAATCACCAGTTGCGCCGCCACCAGGAACAGAATTGCAGTCGTCACCCGGAAAAATTTCTGCAAATTAATCCGGAACGTCCCTTTGACGAACATCACGCCGAAAGCAATCGCTGCCAGCACGCCCAGCAGCGTTCCCAGAAAGCTCATCAATTCGGTGGAGTTCAGCGAAACCGCCGAAAGCATCAGCACGGTCTCCGCGCCTTCGCGCAGCACCATCAGAAACACAAAAAAGAACAGCCCGATCCGCGCGTTGTTTCCCGCACCCCTGCCCGCCAGGACCCCAAGCTTGCCCTCAATTTTGCCCTTCAGCTTGCGCCCTGTCTTCATCATGAAAATCACCATGGTGATGACGAAGAACGCGGCGGCTAACATGATCCAGCCCTCGAACACGTCTTCATTCCAGTTCAGCCGCGAAATCACAATCGCCACGCCGATGCTGCCCAAAAAGGCCGCGCCCAGCGCCGCATACACCGCCTTACGCAGGTCGTGGCGGCCAATCTTGGCGAGATAGGCCAGCGTGATCCCCACGATCAGAGCGGCCTCAACCCCCTCCCGCAGCGTGATGATGAAGGCTTGCAGCATTACGAGTTACCCATAGTAATAGAAAATTATGATATTGAAAATGAATTTCAATTTCAATATCGAGGATATGCCGGAGGCGGCGGGGCCGTCAATGTGTGATCTCACAAACCGACGTGATTTACATCACACGGGGAATAGGGGGATTAAATAGGGCCCTGCCGCAAACAATCCGGCACAACCTCCGGCCTTTGCGCCTTCGCGCAGCATATGGAATGCATGGCGCGGAAGCTTCGAAATAGCTTTTATCGCTCCAATTGGCCGACTCCGAATCTCTGTAAAAGCTGTTTGCCAACATTCGCGGGCAAATTGGATTTCGGATGCGTACGTGCGACCTCTGCTGATTCCCACGCGGTAGGGGAGCACTCACTTTCAAACTTGTGTGCCCCATGTTTGCCTTCTTTTGGCAAACGTGGGACCTCGCTCGAAGAACAAATCTGTGTATAGGTTCAAGAGGTGCGGGCGTGGTCGGACCCCACTTCTCGCAAAAGACTGTCTAGTCCCAGGACATGGTTTACAAAGCGTCCCAGGACATCTCTTACACTTTGTTGTTAACTGGGAATCCAGTGCTCGACCATGGTCGAGCACTGGATTCCCAGTTGCGATTGCTGTTCCTAGCGCTGAGGTAATGTTAACAGCACGGGTGACCCTGACCGGCTGTGCACAGGCTCCCCCGAGGACAGTTAGTGTTGACGGAAATACCGCCTGCCACTCCCTGCATCGACGTTTCATCCAGGTCCCGCAAGGTAACTTTTTTGATTTTAAGTTTCTTGAGTTTCTTCATACTAGCCTCCTTACTTAGTCTCAGATTCCCCCTCTAGAGGGATGGTATCTTCGGAGGTAAACAGTGTCAACCAAATGTACCGAACAGTAGTAAGTCAAATCTATTTGTTACAGATCTAGTGATAAGTAACTTATCTAGAAAGTAGTCAAGTTGTACCCCTAACATACTGGCGGGTGGCCCACATCTGCAACGGGGAAGTATAACTCTCGAGAGATGCACTCATGTTCAACCTTGGGGTGCCCCATGTTTGCCTGCTTTTGGCAAACGTGGGATCTCGCTCGAAGAGAAAACCTGTCCCCTATGGGTTCAAGAGTTGTGATCGTGGTTGGATCCCACTTCTCGCAAAAGACGCGAGAAATGGGGCACCCCAAGGTTTTGAATTTTCACCTCGTTAGGAATCGCCGACAGATGTGGGCCATCCCCGCCGAGTGCGTCAAACTAACGAAAGAGAATATCTGCTTCAATCCGCGCACAGCCCTTCGTGATTTTTCTCTGCCTGATCTAATCAACAACCGGCTCATCCGGAAGCAATCGTGCAGGAACCAACCGCAAGCGGGACGCACCAGTGCTATCAACACCGATGCGCCCCTAACCAAAGTCGCCTGAGATCGAGGCAACATGGCTCCTACAAAAGGTAGCGGTTTCGTTTTCCTTCTTCAATCCGCGCACCCCAGTTTTGTCCATGCGAGTTCCATTTCTGGAACTTCAGCCTCCTCTGATGGCCATCACTCCAAAACTCAGAAGGAGATCAAAAATGCAAAAAGCACATTTATTTGAAGCGTTGTTGATGGTGAATCAGGGAATCGACAATGCCATCCAGGGACTACAACGGCTCAAGAAAAAATCGGACGTGCTACAAGAACCCTTTGCAGAAACGGTGGCGCGTCTGGAATCGGACCGCGCCCAGGTGAATGTACGTTTCTTCGCCGTCATGGAGGCGCGCCAGCAGCGCGAAACGGAGCAGTTGATACGTAGTTAGACTCGGCGTCCCTCTGGACCGGACGGCTGGCCCAGAGCTGCCCCACTCAAGCCAAAACCAGGCTTGAGTGGGGCACCCGCCCCCTGCCGTAAACATTCTGGGTCGCGCTATATTCGCGTGACCCAGAATGTCCCGCAAAACCTCACATCTTGCGCCTTGGCGCAGCATGGCTGAAAGGCATGGTTCGGAAGCTCAGAAAATGCCTTTATCGTGGATTGAGCAGTGTGCGGACCTCGGCGAAAGCTGCTTGCCAACATTCGCCGCGGGCAAAGTGATTTCCGGGTGCGTATGTACAACGTCTGCCACCGACTTGCCCATGTCTTCATTTACTGGGGTTGCCAAAAAGGCGTGGACGATAATTCGCCCAGGAGGCCCGTCCATCTCCACCGCCATGCCCGCGATTTGTCCGCTCTCGTTGATATTGCTAGCCGAGACTACGTAGAGGTTGGAACTTGCGGGAAATACAGTGTTAAGGTCGATCACCTTGCCGTTCTGCCAGAGGAGGCCGTGGGACCAGCCTTTAGAGTCAAAGGAGCTTCCCACCGCCTGGCCCCGGTTGTTGATGCTGGTGGCAAAGGAGGCAACATCTCCCGGCACAAGGCGGCCGCCGCCGAGGGCTGTGGCTGTATTGTTCTGCCAAATCGCGGCCAAGGCTGTGCCGTCAGAATTAACGGCTTGTCCAACAACCTGATTGTGGCCGTTAATGGCGAAGGCTATGCCGCCCGGAGTTCCGAGGTCCGGAAGCTTGGTGGCCATGCCGTTTTCCCACACTACGGCGAAATTCGCTGCGGTGCAGGTTCCCGAGTAGCCTACGGCCTGGCCTTGATTGTTGATGCCGAATGCGACCCCGTCTGGCTCGCCATCGACCGTAGGAAGAGCTATGGCTACGCCGTTGTCCCACATCACTGGCAGGTCAACCATGAAATTCGTAATGCCCTGCGGGCAGGTGGAGTCCACGACGCCATTTTCCGCATAGCCTGCGGCTTGTCCTTTGTTATTGATGGCGCTGGCCTGCCCGTTATTTCCGCCCACCGTTGGCAGAGCGCTCATGACGCCGTTTTGCCAAAGAAACGGACTACAAATAAGGTGCGTGCCGAAACCGCAAACATCTTCGCCATTCGGATCTAGCTCCGATGTTTCGGACATACCGACGGCTTGCCATGGGTCGTTGATTCCGTTCCAGTTGATCGAACTGTTCTCTCCTCCCAGCGTGCCGAGTTCGAGGTTGCGATCGCCGCTGCTGATCCTCACGGTGCCTGCGACGGCCGGGAAGGCCGTGGAAAGGGTGAAATGATCCAGGAGCTGATCCATGATCAGCGACCCGCCGTGATTGTTAAGGCCCATGGCCATGCCCAGGTTGTCAGGACGCTGAACGCCCAAATCCTGGACTTTGTATTTCGCTTGAGCGAATGCATTGCTGAAGCAAACCAGAACAAACGTGGCCACCCACAGTATCCATAAATTCTGCAAACGTCTTAACGCGGTCATATCTCCTCTTTTCCTTAGGTAAATTTGTGGTGCCGGGATGACTGGCGATTTAAGTCAGGTACCACTCGGCGCTCGGACAGTGAGTGTGCGATCAAGAGCAGAACTGACCCACGATTTCACAACTTCCTGCCGAGTGAGAACTGAAGGAGCATGTTGTGTTCCACGTTTAAAACGATTCCGTGAGATAACAAGCGCAACAGTTCAGGATTCGAAAACGAGTGGCGGCCTAACAACCTCTTGGGACGATCTCAAAACGGCCAGTCCGACTGTTTCTCCAACTTTTCATACACACTAGCGAGAGGTTACGAAATTCGAGAATGTCAGCAGCCAACAAATCAGGCCGCTTAATTTTGTGATTGATTTTCAGATGATTACCATACATACTGGTTGGTATGTTGGTGGCACGCAGGAGTCCAAAACGCAGGGCACCGAGGCTGCGTAATCCTGAGCGGACGCGGCAACGCCTGCTACAAGCGGCTTTTCGCGAGGTTTACAGATACGGTTTCCAGAGTGCTGGGGTCGATACTATTCTGGCCGCCACCAATGTCACCAAAGGAGCGCTCTACTACCATTTCGAGAGCAAGGAAGCGCTGGGATATGCCATCATCGAAGAGGTCGTCGCAAAACTCACCCGTGACAGGTGGATGATTCCTCTCCAACGGAGCGAGGAGAAGGATCCTATCGATGCTTTGATCGGCATTGTACGGGCAATACCGCATCGGCCGAGAGACGTAAAGAGCGGCTGTCCCCTGGTTAATTTGACGCAGGAGATGTCTCAGCTTGACGAACAATTCCGCAAGCGATTGGAGAGAATCTTCCATGCCTGGCAAGAAGGCATTGCCATGGCTTTGCGGAGAGGGCAGTCGCAGGGAACAGTGCGCCGCGATTTGGTTCCGGAAGAGACTGCGAGTTTTCTGATCGCGATGGTCGAGGGCTACGAAGTGCTGGGCAAAAATGCTCAGGATGTGAAGGTGTGGAACGTGGGAATCAGAAATATCGTGGGCTGGCTGAGATCTCTTCGGTCGTAGGGCAACTGCAAGCGAGGTTGATAGCATCGGTATCTCAAGGGGCAGTTTGACACTGTTACATACCAACCGGTCCGTATGCTAATGCAGGATCGTGATCTGGCTAAGCGCTTCAAACTACATCATGAAAAGGGGAGCGAACAATGACAATAACAACGATCGCAGTGTCTCGCAGGAATCTGCTCGCAACCGGAGCCTGCGCGCTGGTTGGTGCCGTGAGCCTGCCGGCAAGTGCCAGCGCATTGGGAGGGCAGAACGAGGAGATAGTCCGGAAGTGGTACGCGGCCTGGGAGACGAAAGACTGGGGCCCAGTGGATAGCCTGCTCGCCGATAACTTCACCTTTACCAGCGCTGCTGGGGACGACCACATCAGCAAGAGCACTTTCAAAACTCGATGCTGGGAAACTCAGATCGATTTCATTCGACATTTTGACCTCGAGCAAGTCGCCACTGGGGCGGACGATGCTTTCGTGAAATATCTTTGCCACACCAGAAACGGTAAGTCGTTCCGGAACGTGGAGTATCTCCGAATCAAGAACGGAAAGTTGCTATCCATTGAGTGTTATTTCGGCGCGCAATCCAGCTTTCCGTCAGCAGTGAGCACCGCAAAGCGGTAACTACGCACCCGGAAGCAAGGGGTATCATCATGAGCACCCGCGAAATTCAGGATCAGAAGGCCATTGCACGTGAGGTATTTGTTCAACAAGCTGCTTACGCTAATGTGGATGTTTCGGCTAGGCCACGGCGGGGAGTTGCGATTTGCTCCACCAAGAGTAGACGGGATTACACTCTTGAATCGACAGCGGACGAGTTCTGCGAAGCTGCAGATACATCGTTGCTTCCGGTGATCCGAGTTGATGCTGCGGACTTCATGCGAGTCTGGCGGCAGATGGAGGTTATAGCAAAACGACAGGCGCCACGAATCGCGTTCAAGGCAAAGGGTAGCATCCTACTCTTGGATTTAGCCGACATCCTGGCCGTGCAAGCCGAAGGTAATTACGTTTCGTTGCGACACCGAACTAATGCCTATTTAGTACATGAGTCCCTCTCGTCCATGGCGGAGAAGCTCAGACCCTACGGTTTTGTTCGCATCCACCGCTCCGTCGTCGTGAATATTTCGGCCGTGGAGGAGATCCACCCTTTACCGACGGGAGAGTACAGGCTGCGTATAAAAGGTGGGAAGGAATACTTGGTAACGCGCACCTACAAACACAACCTCAGAGATATGGCTCAACTGTGGGTAGGCTCAGAGCGCCTTTGTGGCTAACAGGCGGCCAGAGGTTTACCTCGTTATTCCGTCGCAGCATTTCCGATCGTCCCTTGCGAAAATTCAGTTCGTAAACAGCGCGGCAGAATGAAAGCGTAAACCCGCAGCCGGATTTACGTCGTCAGCGCGGCACTCTCTTCTGAACGTTTGCGAAGCAGAATCGTCTGCGAGAGACGCGCACACTAGTGTGTTGTTGAAACCAGGACCATTTCACTCACAATCTTTTCAAGAATGCCTCCGCCCTATCCAACTCCGGAAACAACTTCTCCTCTGCCTGGAACTCCGCCGAGTGCACGCACCGCCGGCTGCCGCGCAGCCTCACCGGATGCTTCAAGTGCAGCATCTCGTGATAAACGATGTACTCCACCGCATAGCGCGGCACCGCCAGCTGGTCAAAGATGCGGCTGATGACGATCGCGTTATGTGCCGGATCGTAATGCCCCAGAATCCGCCGCGTCTTCGTCGGACTCCAACTCATGCGCGGCCGTCCCAGCAGCCCATAAAAAAACCGCCGGTTCAGATCTTCAAAAATCGCATCAAGATCGTAAACGTGACCTTGCGGAGAATGCAGCCGCTTGCGCCCGCGCATCTGCCGCACAAGCCGCGCCTTGTTCACCAATTCATGGCTTCCAAGATATTTCCGGTAGCGTGCGGAGTGGCTGCGATCGATGGGTTTGCGATACATCTTGGCCAGCAGGATGTGGGCGATCGAGCGCACCACCGCTTCCGGCGCGCCCTCCAGCAGATCGGAAAGCCGCACCAGAAGCCTGCCCTCGCGCAAACGAATTGTATTGTTCACGTTCGCGAAGGCGAAAAACTCGATCTTCAACTCAGGCGGCGCAGCGCCGGGCTTCAATTGTCGGTGCTCATCATGAAAAATCTCGAGCAGTCCCTCACGCACAGTAAGCCCAGATTAGCACGGATGATTCGAACTGAAGATGATTCGCACCGAAAGAGTGCCGCCGCGTTCACTCCCCGCTGCCCGACTTCTTCGCGTTCGGTTTCTTCCGGTGCTTTGCCGCTTCCTCTTGCTCCACCAGCAGCTTCCGATGATCTTCCACCGAACTATCAAGCGTGTCGAGCGCGTTCGTAAGAATAAACTCGTATTGCTTCGCCTCCGCCGTGGGCACGTCTGCCGCATCTTTCAACGCCCGCAACTTGGCCTCGAACTCGGTATCGGCGTCGATGATCAGCTTTAACGGTTTGCGAATATCGTCTTTGCGATCGACGTAGGTATCGATGTTGTCGTTCAATTCGTCGTAAATCAGCAGGAAGTCATCAAGACGATCATGCGTTTGTTGCGAACGGTCTTTCGTCTTCGGATCGCTGCGCATCTGCTCCATTGCCACCAACCGCGCTCGTGCGAACGTTACATAAAGCGAAAGCCGCTGCTGCGGCTCCCAACTGGCGTCGCGAATCTGATCGATCTCCGGCTGGGTAAACGGATCGCGGCGACGCTGCGCCGGCGCCATCGCCACTGTCAAAAATAGCAGAGCAACAGAGACTCCAACTCGAAACCGAAGCGTGTTCATTTCTTCCCACCCTTTGGAAACATCGCAAACAGCAGATCGTCTCGCACCCGCTCCAACCGGTCCACCGCGTTCTGCACCTGCTGCTGGTCGTCGTGCGAGACTGTGTGCTTGAGATCAAACAACTTGCGAGCGATTTTTCGGATGGCGATTTCGCTGGGCTTCTCGTGCTTGTGCGTCTGAATCGCATAGTCCCGCGCGAGTTCGGCAAATGCCACCACATCGGTCAGCGCGCTTCCAGCCTTCTCGCTGTCTCCCGCGACATAAAACCGATCGGCGGCATCGAGCTGCCGCTCACAAATGCGAATGCACAATGGAGGCCGGTCGGCGAGGGTGGCATTAGCCACACGTTGTTTCAATTCCTCAATCGTCGGCTCTGCCGCGCCAGTCAGCCTGGGACACACGGCCAGCATTAAGCAGACAATTGCGCCTGCGGCACACCATGATCGCGAGGAGTTCGTTCCAGAAAACATCAGTACTCGCCTTGGCTATTTTCTTCGGCTACTTTTTCGGCTCGAGCGCAATGAGCCGGTGCGTCGCCTGCCACTCCTGTTCAGGATACTTCCCATTGGCTGCCTTGAGGAAGAGGTGATAATTTGTCGCGGCTTTCTTGGGATCGTGCAGGTGGTCGTAGGCCGAGGCGCGCAGAAAGTAGGTGGTGGGGACTTCCGGCAGCAACTTCGCACGCGCATCCAGTGAACGAACTACGAGGGCATAATCCTTGTTATTGCTCGCGGCGAACGCAAGGCCGCCATAAGCTTCACCGAGGTCGGGCTTGAGCTTGATTGCCGCGGCAAATTCCTGCTGAGCCGGCACAAATTTCTTTTGCAACAGCAGAGCTTCCCCCAGCCTCCGATGAAGTTCCGCGTTGTTCGGGTGAACCGCAAGCAACTCGCGGTACGCGCCCTCGGCGAGATTGTTCTTTCCAGCGGCAGCAAACAGCTCCGCAACCTCGCGATTTGCCGTATCGTCGCCGGGTTCGAGTTTGAGTCCTGCCTGCAGTTCGGCGACGGCCTCATCATTCTTACCCTCGGCCGCGAGAACGCGCCCCATTTGTATGTGCGCTGGACCAGAGTTCGGCTGTATCGCCAGTAGTTTTCGAAGAGAATCCTCTGCCTCGGGGAATCGTCGGCCTTGCATGTAAATGTTGGCCAGCCCAACCACCGCATCGCTCGATTGTGAATCGAGCGCCAGCGCTCGCTTGTATTCCTGCTCCGCGTCGGCGAACCTATTTTCCTTCTCGAGCAGTTGACCGGCGGAAAGGTGGGGCTCCGCCTGCTTCGGCTGAAGCATCGCTGCCTCTCGGTCGGCCTGCAGTGCCTCATCGGGCTTCGATTTCTCCAGCACATGCGCAAGCGACAGCCAGACGCGATATTGTCCCTCAGCCACATGACTGGTAGGTTTCAACTGCGTGGCAGCCCGCAGAAATTCCTCAGCGCCCGGCTGCCCCATCTTTGCCAATTGCAACCCCAGGTTGAGGTTCGATTCAAAAACATCCGGCTTCGCTGCAACCGACTTGCGATAAGCCGCGATCGACTCGTCCACCTTACCTAAAGCATTCTCCACGAAACCCAGATCGAACCACGCCACGTAGCTCGCACCATCGCGTTCGGTCACCTTACGAAGAAGCCGTTCGGCGGCAGCGTAATCGCGCTTTTCGATCGCCGCTTCTGCCGCGGTAAGTTCGGCAGGTTGAGTTGGATTATCTTCGTCCGGAACCTGAACATGGTGCGCGCCCCGGTGAGAATCCTGCGCCGAGGGCTGCGACGTTTGCGGTGAGGCTGATGTCGGCGAGTAAGGTGCCGCAGGTTGCGGCGAAGGAGCTTGCTCTGCATCCAGCGCGAGTGCGCATGAGTTCGCCGCGAATAACAGTCCCGTCGCGAAAATTCTACTTGTTCGCATTGGAACGCGACACTCCGTTACTCTTCCCATTCAGCAGGTGGGCCAGATACTTGCCCGTATACGATCCCGGCAACTTGACGATCGCCTCCGGCGGACCTACGCCCACAATCTTGCCGCCTCGCGCGCCGCCCTCCGGTCCCAGATCGATCACCCAGTCGGCCGTTTTGATCACTTCAAGATTGTGTTCAATCACGAGAATCGACCCGCCTGCTTCAATCAGGCGTCGGAACGCCGCCAACAATTTGCTGACATCGTCGAAGTGCAGCCCAGTCGTGGGCTCGTCAAAAATGTAAAGCATGCGCCGTCTGCGCCGGCCTTCTTCCGGCCGCCCAGCGCCGCGCCCAATCTCGCGGCCGGCCGGCTGCAGATGCGCCGCCAATTTCATTCGCTGCGCCTCACCGCCGGAAAGCGTTGTCGCCGATTGACCCAGCCGCAAGTATCCCAGGCCCACCTCGTCGAGCACGCGCAACTTCTCGGTCAACTTGGGCACTTCCGCGAAAAACCTGAGCGCCTCCTTTACGGTGAGGTTCAACACCTCATGAATATTCTTGCCGCGATAGTGCACGTCGAGCACCGTTGGTTTATAGCGGGTCCCTTTGCACTCTTCACAAATCAATTCGACATCGGCGAGAAACTGCATCTCCACTGTGACCGTGCCATCGCCCTGGCAAGTTTCGCAGCGGCCACCCGGAATATTGAACGAAAAATGCCCGGAGGCAAAGCCTCGTTTCTTGGCCTCCGGAAGTGATGCGAACAGATCGCGAATCACATCGAACGCTTTGATATAAGTCACCGGATTCGAACGCGGCGTGCGCCCGATCGGCGACTGATCGACCAGCACAACCTCATCGATAAACTCGTCGCCCTTCAGACTTTCCCAGGTAGCCGCCCCGCTCGCCGAGCCAACTGATTGTTGCTTCGCCTGCCCCAGCGCCTGATAAAGAACTTGATGCAGCAACGTGGACTTGCCCGACCCTGAAACGCCGGTAATCGCCACCAGCATTCCCAGGGGAATACAAATGTCGACTCCTTTAAGGTTGTTGGCCCGAACGCCGCGAATTCTGATCTGCTGCACTCCCGGCTTGCGCCGTACCGCCGGCACTTGAATGCGCAAATCGTCCGCCAGATAGCGGCCGGTCAGCGAAGCCGGATTCGCGCAAATCTCCGCGTACGTTCCCTCGGCAACAAGTGTGCCGCCATTTTCACCCGCGCCCGGGCCGAGATCGAGAATGCGATCCGCCGTCCGCATGATGTCGGGATCGTGCTCCACTACCAGGATCGTATTCCCCAGGTCACGCAGATCATGCAAAATCTTTATCAACCGGTGCGTGTCACGACTGTGCAATCCAATCGACGGCTCATCCAAAACATAGAGCGTGCCCACGAGCCTCGACCCCAACGAAGTCGCGAGTTGAATTCGCTGCGCCTCGCCTCCCGACAAAGTCGACGCCAGCCGGTCGAGCGTTAGATATTCCAGGCCAACGTCGTTCAGAAAACGCAAGCGTTCCCGAATCTCCTGCAGAAGCCGGTCGGCGATATCGGCTTCCTCGGCGCTCAACTGCACGTCGTCGAAAAACTTCGTCACTTCTTCAACCGTCATGCAGCAGACTTCACAAATATTCTTTCCGTTAATCTTTACCTGCCGGGCCTCCAGCCGCAGCCGCGTTCCATGGCAATCCAGGCAACTGGAGTATCCTCGATAACGGCTCAGGAACACGCGGATGTGCAGCTTATATTTTTTCCGCTCCAGATACTGAAAGAATCCGCGCACTCCCAGAAACTGACCTTCTCCGTTCAGAATCAGTTCTTGCTGATCGCCATCCAGATCCACCCACGGAACATCGAGTGGAATCCCAGCCTGTTTGGCAAAACGTTTCATCTCCGCGAACACCGCCCGATACTTGGGTTTGTTCCACGGATCGATCGCGCCATCCCCAAGCGATTTCGCTTTGTCGGGAATCACCAGGTTGAGGTCGAAGTCAATCGTGTTGCCGAATCCCTGGCAGCGCGGACAAGCGCCGTAAGGATTATTGAAAGAGAACAGACGTGGCTCGGGTTCCTCATACCGCAAGTTACAGTTCTTGCACTCGAAGCGTTGGGCAAAGCGCAACTGCCGTGCAGGCTGGTCGTCGTGCGGTGGCAGGTCGAAAATAACTTCGCCCGATTCCCGATAAGCCGTTTCCACCGCATCCACAATTCGCGAACGCGATTCCGCGGAAATTGCCAGGCGATCGACTAACACGAAGACCGGCTGGTCGAAGTGAATATCGAGCAACGACTCCGGCGTGGAAAATTCAAACACCTGCCCCGCTTGATACAGGCGATTGAAGCCCGCCTTGCGCAGATCGAACAGCCGCGTCTTCACCGCGTCGCTGAGCGCCGTTTCCGGGGATTCAACTTTCTTACTCGACTTGCGCTTGCGCGGAGTTTTCTTCTCCGCTTCCTGCCGCACAGCTGTTTCCCGCTGCAACGGAAAAACAACCTGCACCCGGGTTCCCGGAGCCAGCCTAAGCACGGCGTCGGCAATTTCATCCACGGTATCTTTCTTTACTTCGCATCCGCAGTTCGCGCAAAAGGTGCGGCCTACCCGCGCAAATAACAGCCGCAGATAATCGTAAATCTCGGTTGCGGTGGCTACGGTTGAGCGCGGATTGCGTGTCGTATTTTTCTGCCGGATCGCGACCGCTGGGGCGATACCGTCGATGGAATCGGCGTCGGGCTTTTCAATGCGCTCGAGAAATTGCCGCGCATACGCCGAAAGTGACTCGACATACCGCCGCTGGCCCTCCGCATAAATCGTGTCGAAAGCCAGGGACGACTTGCCCGACCCCGAGACCCCGGTTACCACGGTCAATGTGTTGTGAGGCACCTTAAAATCGATGTTCTTGAGGTTATGCACGCGGGCGCCGCGCACAACAATGCTTTCCGTGGGGGTAGCTTGAGACATCGGATAAAAGAGTCAGCAGCCACTCCGCCGTCGTTGGGAAGGTTCCCCAGCGCCCTCAAAGAGTGCTGCCGAATCTTTTATTATAGAGCAGACTGTTATTGGAGGGTTGGTTGCGCTCTCTGTGATGCGTCGCTGCTGGGACGATCAAGACTGGCAGAATACAGGATACCGAAGAGGGAACCGATGCCCAGACCCGCGAGCAGGAAGGTAACCGCAGTCGGGATGTCGTACTGAGGTCGAGACTGTGTATCTTGCAATCGTGAATGCATCGAAAGAACCGCCCTTTCAATCGTCAAAGTATGGAGCTGCTGGTTTCCTTTTTCTCGTGCTGACTTTCTAATGAGCAATGCGCAGAGGCAACGCTCACATTACCTCCGCGCACAGCTCTCTCAATCGCCCCGTTGTGCTACGAGAGTGGTTCGATGCTATCCACCTGAATCGTGTTGCTGTTCATGTCCAGTTTTCCGCTCACTTTCACGCTTTTGCCAACATACTGCTTGGCCTGCGTCTGGTCGTCGAGTTTGTAACTGACCTTGGTCACGGGGTCCTTAAGAACGAGTTTGCCATCCTCCTTTGTGATCTTGCCGCTGAAAGTCGTCGCCTCGTGCGTCATGGTATCGCCGGCCGGCGGCGTTTGGGCGTCATTCTGACGCTGTTGGGGAGTGGCTGCCTCCGACCGCGATGCCGGGGCCGGATCCTGATCCGCCTGCTGGGCATATGACGGCGCCCCGAGAGCGACTGCTAACAGTGTGATCGCTGCTGCCATCGAAAAATGCAGAAGAATTTTCCTCACTCAGAACCTCCGCTAGAAAGAAAGTCGATTCCTGATTGGAGATGCAAGATGCTTGCCATTCACGCGGTTTCCTCTACCGCCTCTAAACAAGTGGGTTGAGAGAACGGGATTTTCGCAGACTGTGAAATTTTCACCGAAGAAAGGAAAGTCTTGCTAGGGGTAAGCGTTTGCAGAATCTGCGGTGAAAACCTTAGGTGTTTTCTGTAGAAGAGTGTGCAGCAGGAAGGTGCATCGCAGGAACTCTAATCTGGCTCGCGATCCCGCCGCTTGCCGTATCGCAAAGCAAAACCGAACCCAAACACCATAATTCCAACTGGAGGAATCAGCAGCACCAGGATCGCGCGATTCAGCGCGCGCTGCCCCTCTTTCGGCGTGCTCTTCGCAACCGCATTGCACATGGCGCAGCCCTGCCCCCAGGCGGGCATTGTCGAAAGGCCCATCAGCAACAGCAACACCAAAAGCCGCGATTTCATTGCCATGAACTTCATACTGAACTGCCTTACCCCTACTGTACTCCCAATCCGTTTGGCGGCGGCAGAATGCGCCCCGCGTCCGGGAAGAAGAAGCAATACATAATCACGAAGCAGGCCGTCACCGAGATCACCAGCATCCATCGCATGATCGCCTTTTCAAACTTCAGGTGCATGAAGTAGGCAATGATCAACGCCGATTTGATGATGGAGAGAATCATCAGAACTTCAAGCATCTGCTTCGGATCTTTGAACACCTGGTTATATCCGAGCCAGACCTCAATCCCGGTCAGGACCAGCAACGCGCCCCACACCCAGAAATATTGGCCTTTGCTATCGTCGTGCTTCGCCACATCGTGCATTCGCGTGTCCCCTTAAAACGCTTTGTCATCCTGAGCGCGTTCTTTGCGCGAAGGACCTCCCGCGCCTCACTGCCGCCCCTTAAATCTTCGTCGACATCAAATACACCAGAGGGAAGATGAACATCCACACTAGGTCGACAAAGTGCCAATACAGACCGGACACCTCAACATCATGCGCGTCGTAATCTTTCGGCTTCAGGAAAAGAATAATCGCGCAGACAACCAGCACTATCCCCAGCACATGAACCGGGTAGTGAAAGACGTTGCCGGCTGGAATCAGAAATGCTGCCGCGATCCAGATCACGCCTAGGATCGGCAGAAACCATTTCCGAAACGCGACCACGCCGAGATAAATCACGCCGATGGTCACGTGCAGCATGTGCATCGCCGTGAGTCCGAAAAAGGCCTGCGTGAACTGCGGCACGTTCTTCGAGATATCTGCATACTCGCCCGCGGCGGTCGGCGGCGTCACGCCCAAAGCACTCATAAAGCCGGGCAGAGAAAGCCCCTCATTGATTAGCTTGGTCCATTCCATCCCGTGCAGAACGATGAACGCCGTCCCGAACGCCATAGTAGCCAGCAGCCAAAGGCGCGTCTTGGCTCGGTCGCCCGCCTGTGCCGCGAACACGCCCAGCACCATGGTCAGCGAACTCGAGAGCAGGCAAGCCGTCATCACCGTCGCATTAATGATGCTGTCCTTGCCAAACGGCGTCGGCCACGCTGTATAAATCCGGTTGTAGCTGAAGGCAAAAAGCAGTGCGCCAAAGGTCAGCGAGTCCGAGGCCAGGAATAGCCACATCCCTACTTTTTTCGAATAAGCACCAAACAGCGGAGCTTCAAACTCGCCCCCGTGTCCGTGAACCACCGCTACATCGTGAAGCGTAGCGTCAGCCATTCTTAAAATTCCCCTTTCGCTTATCGCTCAGCCGTTAGGTCCTAGGTCTTCGGTCTTAGGCAACACCTAACGACCCAAGACCTGACACCTAAGACCCAAGACCTACCTTGCAAACGCTAAAAGAGCAAAAACGTAAATCCACAAGACGGCCATGAAGTGCCAATACCAGGCGGCGACATCAACCACGATCCGCCGTCCCTCGACAGGCCTATGCTGCATGGAAGTCACGCCCGCCCAGAGCAGCGCAATCACGCCGCCAAAGAGATGCACCGCATGCGCCGCCGTTAACAAATAAACGAACGAACTGTTCGGATTCGTATTGACAAAAAATCCGCGGCCCTTTAATTCGCCCCACGCGATCCATTGTCCCGCGAGAAAACCTAAGCCGAGAAGTACTGTTATCCCCAGCCACGGAAAGCTTCTTTCATTTCCCAGCGAAATCCCTGGAATCGACTTCAGCGGCGCGAGAGCAGCTTGCCGCGTGATGCCGCGTCTCGCGAATTCCATGGTTACACTGCTGATCAGCAACAGTGCCGTGTTGATCGCCAGCAGTTGCCACGGCAGCTCCACCATGCCCCAGTCGCGCACGTAAGAATTCGTCGCGCCATCGAATGTCGGCAAACCCTGCCGCACCACATATGCACTGGTCAGCGAGATGAAAACCATGCTGACCGTTGCGATCCCGCAGATCAACCCGAGCCGCGCCCGGCGCAAGCGCGCGCCGTAATCCGGCGCTCCATTAGGCCGTCCTTGAAAGCCGCCGTCATCTCCGCCGCCATTCGGAGGCGCCGGCCCATCGCCGCCGCGGCCAACCTGGTTCACCGGAGTGCTTGGTGTATACGTCGCCATAAGAGCCATTTCGAACTGCGCGCCTAAGTTCTTGGGGCCATGCTTAGGGTTTTGGGTGGCGCAACGCTTCAGCGCTGCGGTAAAGCTCACCTCTCGCTCTGGGCTTTAGCCCCCGATCTCCCAACTGCCTAGTGTGCCGCGCCCGTCGGCGCATCTGTCTGCATCACAAAGTCCTTGGGCGCGCCCGGAACTCCATACTCATACGGCCCATGATGCACCACCGGAGTAATGCCGTTGAAGTTGTCGTGTGGCGGCGGAGTAGCTGTTGTCCACTCCAGCGTGGTCGCTTCCCACGGATTGTCGCTGGCCTTCGGCCCCTTAAAGATGCTCCAGAAAAGAT
The DNA here is from genome assembly GCA_963771965.1 of uncultured Acidobacteriaceae bacterium. Lineage (GTDB taxonomy): Bacteria > Acidobacteriota > Terriglobia > Terriglobales > Acidobacteriaceae > Sulfotelmatobacter. The sequence goes on along the minus strand of CAVYVM010000006.1, from coordinate 183,822 downwards.
TGATCACAAAAATAAACTGCGCCGCAATCGTGATGATCGCCGCGTAGGTCATGAACCCGTGGATCGGCATCAGTTTCTGCAGATACGCCACTTCCGTATATTGCGAGTATCGCCGCGTCCCGCCCGCAATCCCCAGATAATGCATCGGCATGAAGATGGCATAGGTCCCGGCGAGTGTGATGAAAAAATGGACGCGTCCCCACGTTTCATTCATCATGCGCCCAAACATTTTCGGAACCCAGTAATAAGTCGCCGCAAACATCCCGAAGATCGCAGCCACGCCCATGATGAGGTGAAAGTGGCCGACCACAAAATATGTGTCGTGCAATTGAATATCGAGCACCGGCTGCGCCAGGAATGGTCCGCTCAATCCGCCGGAGACGAAAAGGGAAACGAAGCCGATGGCATACAGCATCGGGGTTTGAAACCGAATATGTCCTTTCCACATCGTGCCCAGCCAGTTAAATGTCTTAATCGCCGAAGGCACGCCAATGCACATGGTCAGCAGCGAGAACGCGAATGCTGAATAAGGGCTCATGCCGCTCATGAACATGTGATGACCCCATACCATGAATCCAAAAAATCCGATCGCGAGCATGGCGTAAACCATGGCGCGATAACCAAAAATCGGCTTGCGCGAAAACGTCGACAAAATCTGCGACGTCACTCCCATGCCCGGCAGAATCGCAATGTAAACCTCAGGATGCCCAAAGAACCAGAACAGATGTTGCCACAGCAAAGGTGAGCCGCCCTTATGGCCCATGATCTGTCCGTTCACGACTACCAGCGGCACGTAGAAACTTGTGCCGAGGTTGCGGTCCATCAGCAGCAGAATGCCTGCCGATAGCAGTACACCGAACGCCAGTAGACCGAGAATCGCCGTAATGAACCACGACCAAACCGTCAGCGGCATGCGCATCATCGTCATGCCCTTGGCGCGCATATCGAGCGTCGTCGTAAGAAAGTTCAACGCGCCCATCAGCGACGCTAAACAAAAAATCGCGATGCTTGTGATCCACAAATCGGCTCCCAGCCCCTCGCCCGGGCCGGCCTGTTGAACTGCACTCAGCGGCGGATAGCCAGTCCACCCGTGCAACGGCGCTCCACCTTGAACAAAGAATGCCGCGAGGATCACGACAAATCCCACAAAGGTTGTCCAGAACGAAAGCATGTTCAGGACTGGGAAGGCCATATCCGGCGCGCCAATCTGTATCGGCAGGAAATAATTTCCAAACCCGCCCTGCGGCGCCGTGGTCAGCACAAAGAACACCATGATCGTGCCATGCATGGTGAGCAGGCTGAGATACATTTCCGGCTTGATCTCGCCCACCAGCGGCAGAACCGCGTTCGGCCAATACAAGTGGATGCGCATCAGCAGCGACAGAAACATCCCGACCCACACCGCCGTCAGCGCCAGAAAGAAATATTGAATGCCAATGACTTTGTGATCGAGGCTGAAAATATATTTGCGAATGAACCCCTGAGGAGCGTGTGCGTGAACGGTAGCCGAGGTTGCCATTTATTGTTTCTCCGCCTCCCGTGCCGCCAGCCACTTGTCGAAATCCTCCTGGCTGACGACTTTGACCATGCCGTGCATTTTGTAGTGGCCCAGGCCGCAGAGTTCGGCGCAGGCAATTTCGTAGTCGCCAATCTCCGTCGGCGTCAAGTGCATATGGATATTCAATCCCGGCACCGCATCCTGCTTGAAGCGCAGGTTTGGCACAAAGAAACTGTGGATCACATCCACCGAGCGCAGGCTCAAATCGACTTCCCGGTTCACCGGCAAAAACATGGTGCCCGTAACCACATCGTCTTTCGCTGCTGGATCGGAAGTGTTCAATCCAACCGCTGCCTCGCCACCAGCCGAAGGATCCATCAGCTTCGGGCTGGTCGCGCCGTACTTTCCATCCGGCCCTGGATAGCGGAAGTACCAGGCAAACTGCATTCCCGTAACTTCCACCTGCACCGCTCCCGGCCCAGCTTGATCAAAGCGTTGGCTCGCCCACACGCTGCTGCCCATCAGATTCAATCCGACGAACAAAACCGTCGTCAGCACCGTCCATACGATTTCGAGTGTGGTATTGCCATGCGAATACTGCACCGGAGGCGAGTTCGGCTGCTCCCGGTATTTCCACGCAATGTAGCCCAAGGCCAGCTGCGCCGCGAGAAAGACGATTCCCATCAGAACAAAAGTGAGTGCGAGTTGACGGTCAATGAATCCCGTGGCGGCAGAGGCGCCAACCGGTAGCCACCAAGTCTTGGCGACAAAAAAGTACGTGCTGATCAAAGTGATCAGCCAGATTACGACCATTAACGCGAGGCCCATTCCCCAGTCCTCCCGACCTAACACGGTGACGCGAAACGATTTTCCCCACGGCGGTTGCCGCACCCCACAGGCGAAAGCAACAGTCGGCGGCGAGTGTAACACAACCCGATTAGGATTTTGCAACCGCGCGTTTCAAAAAATCGATCTACGAATTCCCACGGACGGATTCAACCGTCAATTCCGCTTCTTCTGCGATTAAATCCGCAAACACAAACTGATCTCGCACCACAGTTTCGCCGACTGTCACCGGCATCGCAGCGTTAAACATGGGTCCTGCATACACGAAAGAGTGAAATTCTCCGCGCTCTCCGCACGGATCCACGTCACCAGGAAAATCTGCAAGCAACGCTTCATTAAACTCGCGTCCAGCGAACGATCCATTGAGCTTGTCCGTATCCACGCAAGTCAGCTTCGCGCGCACACCAGACCCAATCATTTCGCGCGCCAACTCCGCCGTCGGCATCCCCCACACCGGAAATATTGGCTCAAGCCCCGTATCTTTCAATTGCCTTTCGCGGTACGCGCGAACCTCTTCAAGAAAAAGATCGCCAAATGCGATCCCGTCGATTCCCTCCGCGATGGCCTTCGCGCACGCTTGCGCCATCAACGACTCATATTGCTCATTCGAGCATGGCCACGGCAACGGCACCGCCCAAAGCGGAAGATCGACTGCCGCCGCTTGCCGCTCCACCAAGTCGCGCCGTACTGCATGCATGGCGACTCGGTCGGCCTCTTCATTAAACGTCGTCAGCAACCCAACCACTTCATATTCCGCACGCCGTCGCAGCACGTGCAAACTCCACGCGCTATCCTTCCCGCTGCTCCACGATAAAAGAATGTGCTTCATATCCGATTGAATTACCCTGCGCCCCGCCGTGTCCCGCGTTAAAGATTTTGCCTCTTCATTTCTCGCTCCAATCTGGCACCTTCGGCGTCGACGATTTTCTCCCGCCGTGGGAATCGGACCCGATTTTCCTTCCGCTTGTATTGACTTCACCCTTGATTAGAGCAAGAGTTGACCTCATGAAACACATCCTGAAATTTCTAGCTGGCACGATCATGGTCCTGGCAGTTGGTGCTGCTGCGATTTCCTTCTCGAGTTTTGTGGAGCACGAGGGCAACGCAGCCACCGCTGTACAGAAGGCGGCGAAGGCTAACCCATATGAAATCATTGGAACACAGATCACTACGAGCTTCGAGCTTCGTCAGGCTGAAGCCGACGAAACGGTGGCCAGAGCTGCTGCCGACCACGACGCAGTCGCGATTGGCCTGGCCGTAATTTGCTTTCTGCTCTCGGCCGGTACCTGGCTCCTCGCAGAGATATCAAGCAGCCTGAGCGGCTCATCCCCGAAACCGGCATCTGTTTCGCCATAAAAGCTAGCGGCACTCATTGGGCAGCGATTCGCAATTTCTACTTCTCCGACCACTCCGGCACCCTCCCCGGAGTCCAAGGTGCACCAGCGGCCTCCATATCTTTCTCTAACTTAGCTAAATCAACCTCAACTAGTGCTCGAAGCCGCATCAGTTGCTCGGTGAACTCCCCTGCGGCAATTGTGTAATCGTCGATATGGGTCTGCGTCGGCTTGGTGAAAGAGAATCGCTCGCCTTCCAAAATCGCCTCAACTCGATCATTAATTGAAGACGGCACCGGCTCTTGGCGCTTCTGCATGATCTTATCCCCGCGCAGCAACCGCAAAATCTCTCGATCCTTCTGCTCGATCGCATCCGCCTCGGCTTCCAACTGTTTTTCCGCAGCCGGCGTTTCCCGCAGTGCCGCTCGAATCGACTTCAGCCGCTCCTCCACGTTTTCAGCCATGTGAACCGCACCCGAAACCGCTCGATAGAGCGACGCTGTCTTGCGCTGAAATTGTTCTTGAGCCTGATGATCCGCCGCGCTCAAGGACGACGTTCCATCGGCAACAACTTTGAAGCTCTGCGCCCCCGCCAATTCCGTCACAGCGCTGTTCACCTTTTCGAACATGCGCACAGAATAAGTTCCAGAGATCACCAGTGGTCCTTGCTGCCCAGCCGGCGGAAAGTCTTCGTCACCTTCCGGCTCTCCGGGCTCTCGCACCGTCGGCGCCGCATACCTCAGATCCCACGCCGCCCGCTGAAAGCCCGCGTCGATGCTGCCTTCGACGCGGCGAATTGCCGCACCCGACTCGTCGTAAACCATGAAGTACACCTCAGGCTTCGCCTCCTGTGCCTCGGCTCGCAATTCATCGTTCGTCGGATAGGGCAGCGTCTGATTTTTCTTCGCGGCCTCTTTCTCCGCGTCTTGCCGCTTCTCCTTCTTCGTCTTTAGCTTCGTTTTGAGGTAAGCCGTGAAGACCGCTCCGTAGGAAGGATTCTCCGCCGTAAAAAACGCGTCCCCCTCGAATCCTTTTCCCGGAAGACCCAAAGGATGCCGTTCGATGTACATCAGCGAATCCTTCACCGGAAACAACGTAGCCGTCTGCTCTAACGCTTCAGCCGTGGCGTGCCGCAGCGCCGTAACGTCGTCCAGCACATAGAAGCCGCGTCCGAACGTCGCAATCACCAGATCGCCTTCGCGTGCCTGCATCACCATGTCGCGTACCGCAATCGTCGGCAATCCGCCCTTGAGCTGAACCCAGCGCTGCCCGCCGTCGATCGTAAAGAACGCGCCAAATTCCGTCCCCGCAAACAGCAGCTTTGAATTCACCGTATCTTCCGCAAACGCCAGCACCGCACCATTCTCCGGAAGGTTCCCTGCAATCGATGTCCACGTCTTTCCCGCGTCCGTCGATCGCAGCAAATAGGGTTTGAAGTCTTCGTTCTTGTGATTATCAAACGCCGCATAGACCGTGTTCGTATCATGCAATGAAGCCGCCAGTCGGCTCACGTACGTCGTATCGGGTACACCCGGAAATTTCTCGTCCTTCGTCCAATTCTGTCCGCCATTGTCGGTAATTTGAATCAGCCCATCATCGGTGCCTACATAGATCAGACCTTCTTTTTTGGGCGACTCCGACAGCGAAACAATATTTCCATAGAACGACGTCGACCCATTCTTTGCGACCGCATCCGGTTCCCACACTCTCCCCATCACCGGCAACTTGTTACGGTCGGTCTGTCGCGTCAGGTCGCCGCTGATCGCCTTCCATGTATCGCCCCGGTCATCGCTGCGAAAAAGCTTGTTCGCCGCGAAATACAACCGCGTGTGCGAGTGCGGCGAAATGATCACCGGAGAATCCCAATTCCAGCGCAACGGCGGCTCGCCCTTGCCTTCCTGCGGCTGCAACACAAGCTCCTGTCCCGTGGGCTTGTCGTACCTCACCAGTACCCCGTATTGCGACTCCGCATAAACCGTGTTCGCGTCCACCGGATCAACCTGCGAGCGGAAGCCATCACCACCGGTCGTGACATACCAATCGGAGTTCATAACCCCATTGAGGTTGCGCGTGCGCGACGGTCCGCACCACGAGAAATTGTCCTGTGTGCCTCCGCATACGTTGTAGAAGGGAAGCGCATTGTCCACCGCCACATCGTAAAACTGCACGGTTGGCAGGTTCGATTTGAACTCCCAGCTCTTGGCGTCGTCCCAGGTTTCATACATCCCTCCATCCGAGCCCACCAGCCAGTGCTTCGTGTCCTCCGGATCGATCCAGATTTCGTGATTGTCCCCGTGATGATTATTTTCCTGCACCTTGTGAATCGTCTTGCCGCCATCGAGCGATTCGCGCAGATTCACACTCATCACAAAAATGCGGTCGACATTCTTCGGGTCCGCAACAACGTGCGCGTAATACATAGCGCCCGCATCGAATTCGTTGCGCCGCTCCCACGTCGCTCCCTTGTCATTCGACCGGAAGATCCCGCCCTTTCCATCCGCGGCTTCAATCGTGGCATACACCACGCTCGGATCGACCGGCGAAACCGCCAGCCCAATCCGTCCCATATCAACCGTCGGCAAGCCCGATTTCAGTTTGTTCCACGACGCTCCAGCGTCCGTCGATTTATAAATCGCGCTCTCCGGCCCGCCATCAATCAGCGTCCAAACGTGCCTTCGCCTCTGGTACGCCGTCGCATAAACAATATCCGGATTCGACGGATCGACCGCCACATCCGCCACCCCCGTGTTTTCGCTGATGGTCAACACCGCCTTCCAAGTCTTTCCCCCGTCCGCCGACTTATATAAGCCGCGGTCGCCGCCCGGTCCCCACAACGGACCCTCCGCCGCCACATACACCACCTTCGAATCCCGCGGATCGATCACCACCCGGCCGATGTGTTCCGACTTCTTCAATCCCAGGTTCTGCCAGTTCTTGCCTCCATCGTCCGACCGGTAAATCCCGTCGCCATAATCCACGCTGCGCTGGCTGTTGTTCTCGCCCGTTCCCACCCACACCACCGCCGGATCATTCGGATCAAGCGTTACCCATCCAATGGAAAACGACCCCTCGCCATCGAACACCGGAGTCCACGTCGTCCCATCATTCACCGTCTTCCACACTCCGCCCGAAGCGACTCCAACGTAGTACTCGAACTTATTTTTCGGATTCACCGCAATCGACGTCACCCGCCCCGAAGCTACCGCCGGCCCAATCGAGCGAAACTTCAGCCCAGAAAAGGTCTCGGCCGTCATCTCGCCTTTCTTTTCCTCGGCGGGCGCTTCCTTTTTTTCGACCGGCTTCTGATCTTTCTTCTGATTTTTCTTAGCCACAGGTGCAGGCATCGCAGCCTTGTCGGCATCCTTATCTTGACCTTGGGCAACGGCACAGAGGCTAGGCAGCGCAACTAAAACCGCGGCAAAAGTGACAACAAGGCGAGATTTCACAAGGGCTCCAATCCAATAATCTCCGAAACCGATATGTATACAGGATTTCAGCCCGAGTTAGAAGTAGTACCTCTCCGATTTCTCAAGTGCCATCCCAACTCTGTCATCTTGAGCGAAGGTTGTGCTTCGCGAACGCGAAGCACAATCGCAGTCGAAAGATCCCTAGCGCAACGACGCTATTGCCGACCTGGCAAAGGCGTTTCTACAACCACGCTGTACGCTTCATTTTTTCGATTCGTTTTCTCTCACGTTCCACACACAAACCAAAAAGCCGCAGGCATTTCGCCCGCGGCTCCCGTGATTCCTAGCGTACTACCAGACTAGAGTTACCACACCGGACATCGCGATCGTATTCGCATTGTGAATGATGAACGTATCGGTACTGGCAACCTGAATATCGACGAGATGGCTGTAGTCTAGATACACGATGTGAGTGCCGGCAGTGCCGCTAAAACCAGAAGTGATAGCCGCCGACGCGGGCGATTCGATTCCCGATCACTCCAGGAAGCTCGAAGGCACGTGCAACATTGCGACCTGCCCAACGCCCCGGTAGCCAAGATTGTTCTGCACCCCCATCACGAGTACCGGCACGCTCTCCGCTGGGTTTACGGCGGCGCTGGACGCACCCGCGGCCAAGTTGTACGAAACCTTTGAGGCGTTGGGGGTGGTAATGCTTTGGGTGGCATGCACTCCAATATTCAGCGCCGCCACAGTGACGAAGCCCGCAAACAGCAGCGTCGTTATCCGGGAAAATCTCGAGTGTTTCATGGTAATTCTCCTTATTGTTAGATTTGCCCTGATCCGCGCTCAGGGGAAGGGACGGAGTCGTGCCTGCTCGTACGGTCTCTCGTCGATTAAAATGTTTGTGGTTCCCGCCGATCTAGTCTGCTAATCGCCGTGTGGCCACGCCGTACTTCGAAGAATTTTCGGGGCGTCCCTCAGCCTTTCAGTGCTGCCCTCAGCGTTCGCCGGTAGTAAAAGCCAAGGCTTAATGCGCCTCCAATGCTGAGAATTCCAGCGACTCCCTGCATCCATCGCTCCCGCCGCACCAGGACGTCGGGCCGCAAAACTCCCGCATGGGCATTGCTAATCGGAGGCATCACAAATGCGTTATTTTCAATCTTCAACCGTGGCGCTGCCATCTCAACCAGCAATCCCGCCACAAACACCGCCCACAGACAGACCTTCAATAGTGTGTTTGGAATTTGTCTGGGCGTTCCCTTCCATCGTTCGTCGTGCGCTCTGTTCACCGGATGCCTTCCTTTCGTCAGATAGTGCGAAACAGCGCGAGACCGTATCAAGAAACTGAAAGCTAAGCGACGAATTTCGAGCAGTGAAAAGAAATTGCACTTGAAGTGAAAATATCGGTAGTGAGAGGACTGGAGGAGAGGACTCGGATGCCCCACTTCTCGCCTCTTTTTGTCTAGTCCCAGGACATGGTTTACAAAGCGTCCCAGGACATCTCTTACACTTTGTTGTTAACTGGGAATCCAGTGCTCGACCATGGTCGAGCACTGGATTCCCAGTTCGATCTCGCGGATCAGGGTAGTGCAGTAATACACTTGCAGGCGTTGTTCTAGCTGCATGACCTGTACCCATTCTCCAGCCAGGCTGTCGCTGATGCTCCAGTTCTTTCCCGCCAGTGTAAGTTTTCCTTGTGAGTCCACTTTCAACACCCGCGCTCCCGCCGGATATTCCCAACGCGGCGGGTTGGCATCATAGCGCCGAACACTGGGACGCCAGCGACTGGCCGGAGTCTGCATGCCCAGCGCCTCATGGGGTCGCACGTGATTGTGCTCCCAACGAAACTGGTCCAGCCACAGTTGTACGTCCGGTACCAGCACTCGCCGCCGCGCCAATGCTCGCTGCAACTCGCCGTGAAACCGCTCTACCTTGCCCTGAGTCTGCGGATGCCTCACTCGGCTCCAGTGCAGCCCGATGCCTTGCCGCATCAGCCACAACGACAGCTTGGTCATCCCGCCCGCACTGTGCACGCTCCACCATGGCGTGCCGTGGTCCATCAGCATCGCCTCCGGCACTCCGTGCTCGCAAAAGGCCGCCACTAGCGGTTCCCGCACTTGCTCGGTGTGCGTGCTCGCCACCGCTTGCAACACAATCAGGTAGCGGCTGTGATCGTCGATCACCGACAGCGGCCCCACTTTCTGATGCCACAGCTTCGGACCTTTGAAGTCCATCTGCCACAGTTCATTCGGCGCGCTGCGCTCGAATCGCTCCACCGCCGGCTCATGACGGTCTACGGGATGCACCAAGTCATGCCGCAGCAGAATGCGATGAATCGTATTACGCCCCAGTTCGATTCCCTCACGCTGCAACAGCACCCGCAGCTTGCGTGATCCCCAGTCTGGATAGCGCTGCCGCAACTCCACCACCCGCTGCTCTACCTTCTCGTCCGTTCGTCGCGGACTGTGCTGCGGCCGCTGGCTGCGCTCCGCGATCGCTGCTACTCCGCCCTGACGATACCGTTTCAGCCACTCATAGCCCACCGGCCGCGAGATCCCGAACTCCCGGCACAACTCCGCCAGCGTTTTCCCCCGCCGATACGCCGCCACCACAAACCTTACCCGCTGCTCTCGCACATCCATCGTCTTCCAAGGCATCTTTCTCCCTCGCCCGCTTCGCGGACGAGCGGAGTGTAAGAGATGTCTTGGGACACCCTGTAAAGAATGTCATGGGACTGAACATTCTTTTGCGAGAAGTGGGATAGGGGCTTCAGTAGTTGAAGAGAAGATCAAGACTAGGAAAACCAAAACATAGGAAGAACCAAGGCTAAAAGCAAAAATCGATGTCATTCCGAATCGGACGGAGCGCCCGGTGAAAGCCTGCCCCGAGCAAAGTCGAAGGGTGGGATTCTCCCGGCGTCAGAAATCAACTTGAACCCGATCCCCTGTAAAATTCCAGCATGCCCAAACCGAAGCCCCAGGGTCACGACACCCGCTACATGAAGATGCAGAAGAACAATTGCTTCGTCTGCGGCATGAACAACCCCGATGGCATGCGCCTCAAGTTCATCCTTGACGAAGAGCGCCAAACCTTCGTCTGCAAATTCCGCCTCAGCAGCCGCTACACCGGTCCGCCCGGCCACTGCCACGGCGGCATCATCGCCAGCATCCTCGACGACGCCATGGGCAAGGTAAACAAGTTGCATCATGTCGTCGCCCTCACCCGTGAAATGACTGTCGAATATCTCAAGCCCGTCCCGCTGCACAAACCGCTGCGCGTCGAAGGCCGCGAAATCAAAAAGCGCGGCCGCACCCACGTCAACGCCGCCGAAATCCTGAACGAAAAGGACGAAGTCCTCGCCCGCAGCCGCGGCATCTTCATCGCCATCGACCCCGAAAAAATGTTTGCCAAATTCGTAGAACGTTAAGAGGCTTTGTCATCCTGAGCGAAACATTTCGGGCCGCATCGCATCGCGGTCCGAAATGCGGAGTCGAAGGACCCCTTTCCTCCACACAGCAAGATCGCTCGTGCAGGGAATTCTCGCCGTGGAAGTATCTCCCTCCTCAAGCAAACTCCCAGGGGTACCGCGAATGATGAATGCCCTGTAAAATAAATAAAGGCTGGCTTTCATTGCGCCGCCCATCCTTCGCGATCGCGAAAAGGTACCCACGGTATCCACAACATGTCGCAAAACAACGGTAGCTCCACCAGTCTCCGCCTGAAAACCGGCCTCGCCGAAATGCTAAAAGGCGGCGTAGTCATGGATGTGACGAATGCTGAGCAGGCTTCGATTGCCGAAAAGGCGGGGGCCGTCGCTGTCATGGCGCTTGAGCGCGTGCCGGCGCAGATCCGCGCGGAGGGCGGGGTGGCGCGGATGGCGTCGCCGAAAAAGATTCGCGAAATTATGGCGACTGTGTCGATTCCGGTGATGGCCAAGTGCCGCATCGGACATTTTGCGGAAGCGCAAATCCTGCAGGAGCTCGGCGTCGATTACATTGACGAATCCGAGGTGCTCACGCCTGCCGACGAAGCTCATCACGTCGATAAGCACGCCTTCAAAGTTCCATTCGTCTGCGGCGCGCGCAATCTTGGAGAAGCCCTGCGCCGCATCGCCGAAGGCGCAGCCATGATTCGCACCAAAGGTGAGGCCGGCACTGGAGACGTAGTCCACGCCGTCAAGCACATTCGCCAGATCGTGATGGAGATGAAAATCCTCACCGTGCTCGGTGAAGAAGAACTCTACGCCAAGGCCAAAGAGCATGGCGCGCCCTATGAACTGGTGAAGATGGTTGCGAAAACGGGCAAACTCCCCGTGCCAAATTTCTCCGCCGGAGGAATCGCCACGCCCGCCGACGCCTCTCTCGTGATGCAGCTCGGAGCCGAAGCCGTCTTCGTCGGCAGCGGCATCTTCATGAAAGACAGCACGACCTTCGCCGACCCCGTGGAAGCTGAAAAGCGCGCCCGCGCCATCGTCAAAGCCGCCACGCACTTCAACGACCCTAAAGTGTTACTTGAAGTCAGCGAAGACCTGGCAGGAGCCATGAAAGGCCTAGCCGTGGCGGGGATGGATGAAGCGCAGATGCTGCAGACTAGAGGATGGTAAGAATTATGGCGAATATCACTCGGGTCGAACGCAAGATACTCGCGAACCAATATGCGATTTTGGAAAAGATCGACCCGGAGCGCGCGGAGCAGTACGCGGAATTGCGTGAGGTGCTTGACGATGGATTCCAGGCCGAGTATGGAGACGTGCTCCGAGACGTGTATGACGAACCCGACACCATGACCGCGGAGGAGCAGCTACGTGGGGGATGTCATGCAAATGTATGACATGATGCAAACCCCTTCAAGAACGGCCAGACGGCGAACGTAGAGGCCAGAAGGCTCAAGTTTCCTGGGTTCGACGGCAACAATGAAACCAAGTTTATGGCGTATGCTCGACACATGAGGAAGTACGGAAAGTGGACCTTTCTCGAACTGTCTTCAGAGGACTTTAACTCCCACCCCCCACCGAGGGCAGGTACAGGGACATGCTCGTGAGGTGGAACGCCAGCAACAATAAGCACGAACTCTCTAGCGCCGACATCATTCGGATTCTGGGGTGACGCATATGGCGATGAGACCGGGGACAGACGGGGAATGAAACAAGAGTACCGCTATTTTCTCTTCTTGGGAGGGGATGTACTGGCCTTCCATACGCGGCTGCCGCCGAGTCCAGTTGGAGGCCGTTCAACTGTTCCCGTATTCAACACGGGGTAGTCTTCATCATTTGGCGTTATCTCTTCGACCCTGCGAAAATGAATCGTACTCTTGTATATCCCCAATTCGAGGATGGGTTTTACGCGGGTCCCCTGCCGATTGAGAACCGCTGGGATTAGGGTGTATGTCTTGTAATGTCTGTATGCGTCCTTGAACATATCGAGAAATATCGATCCCGGGGAGGGATTCATTCGATGAATTCGGGTCATGGTCAAGAATCCATCGTTCGAGGGGTCTACGGTGAGCCCAGCGTCTCGGTATCGCTTTATGGTATTTTCGACGTCAATGCCAATGTGCACAGAGTACCCAGCTTTTTCGTCTTTTATCTCGCCCTCGATTATTGAGACTCGCAGTTCTTCGAAACGATCCCTGTCTCCATACCGCTGGTGCCACTGCTGAAAGATTTCCCTGGCAGCGCCTTCGTCGAGAAAAGCCAGGCCCAAAACGGGTGGCTTGTCCTTGTACATCAGAAAGAATGTGCCTCGCCACTTCGCCTCGTCCCAAAGCGCCGGATCGATAGGCGTAGACAAGAACATCGAGAAGTTCGTTTTGACTTTCTTTTTCGGTAACGGCCTCGCCGATCCGAGCTTGGGCTTGGGTGTTAGCGGCTTACCTAACAACCGGGCATAAAGCTTGTCATAGCCGCTCGCGGAACTTAGGTCATAGTGCGTAGCGCCCTGTAGCGGTGTCGGGATAAATCGAGCATCATCGGACTTGAATATGACGGGAATGAACTTCTTGTTGTTTGACCCTGCGTTGTAAATATGTTGATAAATTAACCCGCCCTCCCATTTGACGCCGCGTCCCTCCTCGGGCGCCGTTTCATTCATGACCCGCTTGTAGTAATTTCCCGTACATACCATGAGCACAAACTTTGCATCCCTGATCTTTCGGTCCATCCAGCGCGGCCATCCTTCCGGAGGTGACTCCTCGTACTGATCCAGCACGCAGTCCACGCCCTTGGAACGCAAGCGGTTGGAGAACTGAAGGACGGCAGTCATATGCCGTTCACTGTCCCAGCTATAGCTGACGAACACCTCGTCGAGGCGAGTTTTTTTTCGCTTGCCCACTTTGGGTGAGGATAGCACCGTTTCGTGCGCGACTGGGCAGTGGCCCAGGTCTCGGGCGGCTACTCCGATGTCTCGCAAAAGAAGCGAGACATAGGGCACCGGGCCAGCACGCTAAGGTTTTCCGAACGCCATCACTATTTGTGTTGGCGGGTGGCCCAGGCTCGATGCACTCTATTCCCATGTCTCGCAAAAGCAGCGAGACATGGGGCACCCCATCTGACGGCGTGCTAGAATCCGGGCTAGTTTCGGTGCCCCAATGCCAGATTATCAAGCAATCGGTCGCACACTTAGAAAGATAGCTGTTTGGATACTAGGGCAGAGAAACTACGAGCGCGTCCGCAACCACGTTCGAGAGCAGATCGTGTTCACGCTTTACATGGCCGGTTGGTTGGCTATGCTGTACTTAGTCAGGCTTATCCTAGGAGATCATGTAATACCAATCCCGCCTAACCCCAAAATAGCTGACTTGGTAGAGGTACTTGAGGCCCTGACGCTATTGGCTTGGCCGCTGATGATGATTGTGCGAACCGTCCGAAAGCAGTGGCGATCCAATGATTAACGATGATATCTACGATTCCATGATCTCCATACTGATGGTCATCGCTCTGGCTGTGATCTACGTGTTCTGGCCTTCTGTAGAGTGGAACGGAATCGACATTGGCCTGGCATTGAAATCCTCAAGCGCAACGCTTCTTGTGGCGGCAGCGGTGCTGGCAGTGCTATTCAAGGACAAGGCTCTGGGTACGGTCCGGCAACGGCTCTAATGTTTGATCGGCGGTGTCCTAGGTCTGAGCTTCCCATGTCTCACAAGAGAAGGGGGCTGGTGGCCCAGGTCTCACAACCCCTACTCCCATGTCTCGCAAAAGCAGCGAGACCACTTCGACAAGCTCAGGGCAGGCTATGGGGCACCCCATTTCATATTCCAACGTGGCCGGCTGGCCTCTACGGCTCGATCAGGCCGCTAGTGGTCGAATGGTCATCACCAAAATATCCGTATCGTTGATTCGCACGGGTCCTACTTCGCCTGAGGAGTACCAGCGAAAACTGCTCCACTGCCACTGTTCGGGCGACTCCACCAGTCGCCGCGCCACCGGGTTCCGATGGATGTAGCGCAGCTTCTCGATTCGTTTTCTTCTCCGTACAAACGTTGAAGTCATAAAATCGTGCCTGCCCAACGATGGGCAACCTCCAAACCGACTGAAAGGGCCGGGTGTGATTATTCCTTCTGCGTACATCTCTTTTCTCCTAGTTACTCGGCTAGCCCAGATGTATGATCTCGTGGTTACTCTGAATGTCTCCCGGGCGGTGCCACTTAGTCGTGAACAATCTCCGAGTAAGTCGCATACCCGTGAGTAAATGGAGAAGATCCTCATGGCCAATCCCTATACCTACAAACAAGCCGCTCAGGATGGATATAACAACCTCGTAATCCAGTACAAGAAATCCGACATCTTTGCCGGAAACATTTGGTTCGGGGGCAACACGCTGCATACCTGCCTCGACTTCTTGATTTGGTCAGAGCAAGAGGACATACCGCAGAACGGCAAGACTTTCCTGGAGTCTGCCCTCGATGTCTTTAACGACCTCAAAGACCCCGCCGACTGGTGGAGGGATGACTATGGCTGGTGGGGCATTGCCTTTATGCTGGCGCTGAACGCGCGGTTGAAGTTGGGCTATGATGACTCCCTCGTCGCCAAGGTCGAGACCGCCTTGCAGAGCGTATGCTGGACGCGATTTAACGCTAACTGGCGAGACACGACCTACAATCACTCCGTCCCTATCCCTGGAGCCACCAGTGATAATGCCGTTGCCGCCGCGCCTAATATTCTCGGGGGCGTTTTTAATGATGCGCCTGATTCCACGAATCCCCCGATGAGTGGCAGAAACTCAGTGACCAACGAGCTGTTTTGGAAGCTCGCGCAGCGCATGGCGGGGTACTTTCCTACTGACCCAAACTATAAGGTCAGAGTGGCTAACGCCACTAAATGGTTCCAGCAATGGCTGAGTCTCCCGCTGGGAAAAGGAATACTCAATAGCCAAAATTTGGTACTGGAACGCCCTACAGGAAACAAGAAGGCTCACGACGCGGGCTATGATTGGTATTGGTCCGGGGATCAAGGGCTCATGATTGAGGCTCTGCCGACCAACGATCCAAATCGCAATAATATTGTGCAGTCAGTAATTAAAAATATGGTTGCCAATGGCATCCTGCATGAGAATGTGGCTGGCCTGCTCCCGGGCCAAGTGCTGCATGGGTTCCTCGCCGACTATGCTACCGGTAAAGGCATTTTCATGCGAAATTTGGTGCGGTTTATTGCCGGAAACAAACCTCCACAGTTAGTCACCTTCATCAAAACCAATGCTTCGGCTATCTGGGGCAACCGCAATCAATCAACTAACCAATTCACATTCAATTGGGACCGTGCCGCCGGCTATGAGCCAGACCCTTTACGCGTGAATGGCAAGTCCGACGCGCTCTGCGACTTGATCATGCAGGCCTCAGGCCAGGACGCCCTCAACGCAGCCATGTGGATCGCTCCCAACGACCCGATTTAAGGTAAGGGCTGGCCCACCTTCCGCGATTTTCGGAAGGTGGGTACCACGGACCTTCGACTTCTTGTTCAGGAGCCAACACTGCCGCTTTTGGGGAAAAGCAGATTCCCTTCGGCAAGCTCAGGGCAGGCTCTCGCCGGGCTTGTCGCCCGCCTCGGAAATGACAAGACTTTTTGAGCTTGCGGCGCGGCTGAAGCCGCGCCCTTTCAAATCGCGCTCTTTCAAATCATCGAAATCTTGTCAAGACCCTGGAGGTCGGGTTTTAGGATCAAGTTGTTGATTCGATGGCGAAAATAGTGGCAATAATATACTTGCGGAATCAAGCGCCCACGTGTCAGCATGAGACTGACAGGGCAGCATCATTTAGAGTTGCTTCAAGAACTCTTCAATCGTTTCCGACCGGGCCGCAATCTCGCTCACTTCTAGGAGCCACGCATGAAAGTCGCCCGCATCTCGTATCGGCCCGGTCGGGAGCATCGCTGTGTACATCCGTTCCGCTAAGAGCTTCGCAAATCGGGCCAGTTCGGGCATGGTCCCGAATTATATATGTCCCATATATTCCACGCATCATATTTGTTGCGCGTGAAGCAAAGGGTGACACACGATGTATACATGCCCAAGAGAACCACCCCGGTTACCGTGATGATGTTGCCGGAAGATTTAGAGCTTTTCACCGAAGTTGCCAACCGGATTTGGCCGCGCTCGATTATGACGCGCTCCAGCATCGTCCTTGCGCTGGCCCGGATCGGTGCGGAATCCGTCTCGCCCACAAAGCCCGCGAAGAAAAGAGCCAAGAAGCAAGAGGGCCATTAGCCCCCGCCGGGGGTGTACAGTGACCCTCAGGGTGTGGAGTGTTGATGAACTCATGGACCTGATAAGTTCACGCAAGGTCGCCATCTATTTGAGTGCCCTACAGGAATTGAGAAGTGAGTGCGAAGAGAAAGCACGCGCAACAATATCCCAAAGGGGGCAAAACGTACAGAATGCATTGCTGTGGAGTAGCAGCGGTAATCGCCAAGCTCCGCCAACGGAACAAGAGATTGACGGTGTCCTAGATTCTATTCGGAAAATTGAAGAGTTGTGTGGGGAATCAGGCTGGGAACAAGCACGAACAAAAGCCAGTTTGGTTGATACGCACATTAAGCACAACCGTAGCAATTGCGACTGGTCCTCACTGAGCGCCGATCTACGAAACGTGTGGGACATGCTCGTATCGGATATGTGGAGTGCAGTGCTGGTCAAGGTTCTTCCGGCCTACTCTGACTATGTGAACTGTGATGATCTCATCGGCGGTGAATTCAAAGCCAAATTCCCAAGTGCCGTGCAAGACATCAGGGAAGCGGGGAATTGCATCGCAGTAGATAGTGGAACCGCCGCCGTTTTCCACTTGATGCGCGGTGTCGAATGGGGTATTCGCGCTCTCTGCGTCGATCTAAACGTTCTTGATGTGCCCCGAAAAAGCGCCACCATTCCGATTGAGTTCGCGGAGTGGGACAAAATCCTAGATCAGCTCTATCCGGCGGTAGAAAAGAAAGTCAATGCGCTTGGCCCCAGCCTGGTAAAACAGCAAACGCAAGAATTCTATTTCACCTTGCTATTCGACATTAAGGGGTTTAAGGATGCCTTTCGCAATCACGTCATGCATACCAGACGGACATACAGCCAAAAAGCAGCAGATGACGCACTAGATTATGTGCGACGATTCTTTGCCCTACTCAGCACCAGAGTATCGGAATAGAAATGAAAAAAGAAAATGAGTTTGATAACTTCGACCGCACAATGCGAAAACTAGTTGCCGTCCCGCATAGTGAAATCAAGGCCAAGCTGGATGCGGAGAAACGCGCAAAAGAGAAAAGGCGGAAGGCTAAGAAACCTTCCGCTTCGGGCCGCGCTTCAAACGGTAAGGGCTAGAACGGAACTTGCGTTTCTCCCACCTTGCCAGTCAGTTCGGTATAGGTGAGACGCTTTCCGACGACTTGGGACATGGCAATGTTGAAACGGTCAGCATCGGTTAGTTTGTTGCCGTCAACACCCTTGCGATTGTTAAAACGAAACGCTTGCTCGTCTACATAACGGAACAGATGAAAAGGCTCTACAGCAACGTAGGTTCCACCAAGGCCGCGCTTGAGAAGCGACCAGAAGTTCTCAATAGTGTTGGTGTGAACATTGCCCTCTACGTAACTCTCAAGGTGGTTAACGACAAAGTGAGTGTACTTATCAGACAGGCCATCGTAGTTGCTGAACTCGTCAGTGTGAATCCAAGTCCCCGGCATAACGTTACCTTCGATGATCTGGTGCATAAGTTTCTTCTCGCGCTTGTGGCCGAGAACAGCGGCTTTAACTTTTCCGCCGCGCTCTACCATCCCCATCACGACTGCCTTACCGTGACCGCCCTGCATACCGCCGTCACGACTAAGCCGCTCACGTTTGGAACGGTGCATATTCCGCGCTTTTCCACCGATGTAGGTCTCGTCAATCTCTACTTCGCTGTCTGGGCCCTGACCAAGTTTTCCGCCGCTAGTCTGCAAGCCCAGCCGGATGCGATGCAGCATGAACCATGCCGACTTTTGGGTAACGCCGATAGCGCGTGCGATCTCGTAGCTGCTAACACCGTTCCGGCAATTCGACAGCATCCAGACCGCAACAATCCACTTCTCGATAGCGATAGGCGAATCCTCGAAGATAGTTCCGACCTTGGCGGAAAACTGCCGTTTGGGGTGGACGCTCTTGCACTGCCATTTGCGCTGGTTGTGGAGGAACACAACGTCATTGCGACCGCAGGCAGGACAAGTTACGACGCCATCCGGCCAGCGCAGAAGCACCATGTAGGCCAGCGCGTTGTTGGGATTCGAGTAAAACGCAATTGCCTCTTGCAAAGTCTTTGGCTCGTTGTGTTTGCTGTCCATGTAAGTAAGGTACTACAAGAATCATGATTCGTCAAGTATATTCATGCCAAAATAGTTTGGGCTAACATGTCCCATTTACCCTATGCAATATGATATAATAGAAGTATCAGTTGAAGATTGAGGTGCAGACTACACGGTCTGCGCCTTTTTATCTTGTGCGAAGGAGATATGGCGCAGCCAAGGCTGCGCTTTTTTCATGCCTAAAGAACATTTTGTGTCTGGGGAATCGGATCGAGATAACGAAGGTCGGGATAAGAAGCCGGAGATTATCGAAATACAGGCCGTGGGAGTGCCTGAGCGCAAGCGGCTTGGGGAGGCGGTGGAGGCTGCGTTCCTGGCGAAGGCGACGATGCTGGGATTTCCCGTGCTGAAGCCGTGGGGAGATAGCCGTCCTTATGACTTTGCGGTGGAAAGCGGGCGGCGGCTGTGGCGGGTGCAGGTGAAGTGTGCGACCAGCCATCGAGGCACGCGATGCAGTGCGAGGGCCGCGGGCAGCGGGGAACTCTATACGCTGGATGACCTGGATTTTCTGGCGGCGTATGTGATCAAGAAGAATCTGTGGTATGTGGTTCCGGCGGATGCGTTTGTGCCGCGGGTGACGGTGCACTTTAACTATGGGCCGCGTACGCAGAGCGATTTTGAGATTTATCGAGAGACCTGGTGCCTGCTGACTTGTTCGGCGAGAGCGCGAGGAAAGGGCGATATTCCCAAGCGCTGCCGGTGCGAGGAGATGCCGCAGCGGTGCGTGGTCTGTCCAAGGAGGTGAAGGGTGGCCGGGTGCCCCGGCAGACTTTTTAGCGGCTGAGAGGTGCATTCCGGCAACTTGGCGAACAATCTACATACCCGCGGGTGCTTTTGCCCTGATCCCGACTCGCACACTATTTGTTATCAGCGACATACGATTGGCAGCCGTAATGCCTATTTCATTCTGTACCTCGTCGAAAAAGGAGGCTCCTTATGAAACGAGTGCTGCTCAGCTCCTATGGGATGTGGATCGCCCTCGCTATTCTGGCGTTGTTGTTTGCGCCAGCGGTCTACGCGGGAAACGAGGTGATGGCGGAGATTCAGTTCCAAGGGAAATCGAGGGTTGAGAAGACTTCAGGCGTATGGGTGGATGGACAATATGTTGGTTACCTGAAGGAGCTCAAGGGGTCGAAGAAGGTGCTGCTTATGCCGGGGGAGCACGTGATTACAGTGCGCCAGAACGGTTATCGCGACTTCACCGAGCGGCTGGTTGTACAGCCTGGAGAGACGCAAGTGGTGCAAGTGGCGATGGCGAAGGCTCCTATGGGGGTCCTTCCCGACGTGACATCCACGGTTAAGATTTCGGTAAATCCGTCGAGAGCCGCGGTCTTTTTGGATGGGTCGTTTGTAGGACACGTGGCGGAATTCCAGGGTGTGGGCCGAGGTTTGGTGATCGCGCCGGGTGCCCACAAGATCAAAATCGCGCTGCCCGGATATAAGACGTTTGAGACGGACATCAATCCGCAGGGCGACCAGAAAGTGGAAGTGAAGACGGAGCTGGTGAAGAATGAAGTGCCGGTCGATGAGCCGTTGCTGAAGATGGATGGCAACGACCATGGGGCACAGACGTCTGCGGCCAACCCTCCGTCGTCCTCTCCTCAGCGCTGAAACGAGAGAGCGAGCTGCGAGGCAGAAGTGGCGGGTGGCCAGGTCTCAGGCACCGAATCCCATGTCTCGCAAAAGAAGCGAGACCCTTCGGCTTCGCTCAGGACAAGCTCCTTCGGCGAGCTCAGGGCAGGCTATGGGGCATCCCAATCCGTCTTCATCCCTTCAATCTTCCTGATGTACCCAATGAGGTATGACGGATGGGAGCGACTCGATCACGCCGCAGGCGGGCGGATCTTCATCACCAGAATCTCTGTATCGTTAATCTTCACCGGACCTACTTCCCCCGATAGATACCACCGAAAGCTGCTCCACTGCCACTGCTCCGGCGACTCCACCAGTCCTCGCGCGACGGGATTGCAATGGATATAGCGCAGCTTTTCGATTCGTTTCTTCTCAGTCCAGACATTGAAGTCATAGAATCGCGCTTGCCAGAAGCGATTCGGCGTCACTGGGGTGCCCCGCTTCTCGCTTCTTTTGCGAGAAGTGGGAATGCCGCCACCCTCTACACTGCGGATGAAACCAAGTTTCAACGCCTGAATTGCCGTTGACAGCGTCTCCCGTTGCGGTTCGCTCACTAATAGGTGAACATGCTCGGGCATTACGACATATCCCAAAGCCACAAGCCGGTAGCGGCGGCGCACGCGTTCCAGGATTCTCAGGAATAAATCGCGGCGGGCGGCGCTGTTGAACAGCGGCTGGCGCTGGTAACAGCTAAACGTTAGGAAATGTAAATCTCGGCCGCCGTAGAAGCGATGCAGACCTTCGGTCATGACTAGAGGGTACGGAGTCTCCCTCGGGAACGTCTGTGATGGGTGAACATCGAGAGTTGTTATGGTTCTCCCATGTCTCGCAAAAGAAGCGAGACATGGGGCACCCGGCCTTCTACAATTCCTCTAATGAAAAAATCTAGGACAGTTATCGAGGACTCATCCCGAGTGGCTAGAGAGGCGAAGGCGCTCGTCGCACTGGCCTTCCGCAATGGACCAATCGAGGATGTTCATGCGGGGAAAACCTGTCCGACATGCCACGGCAAGGCGAAATATTCCCACATCACCCAGGGCGAGATGCGGCAGATCATGAAGGCTGCGGTCGATCAACTTTATACTTTTCTGGTTCTGAAGGAACGAGACCCCAAAGCCTATGAAGCGTTGTTGAGCCTGGGGGAGCTATACACCACCGCTTGGGATGAACCGGTATTAACCAAAAACTTATGAACGGCGAGTGGCCCGCCGTTCGCCTGTTGACGTGTTCGGTGAGAGTACGAAGCCGAGGCGATGTTCCAAAGCGATGCCGGTGCAAGGAAATGGCACAGCACTGCGTGGTTTGTCCGAGTAAGTGACGAGCTGTCGCTAACAAAGATATTATGAGTGCGTCTACTGAGAAAGTCCCATCCCGAGACTAAAGATCAAGGAGCGCATCAAATGAAGCATGCAATCGCGGCCCTGGGTTCGGTTCTGGTTCTGATGCTTTCGCTTCCGGGTTACGGGCAAAATCAGCAGCAGCCTGCGACGCTGCGCAGCTTACTTTTGCACGAGTTGCACACTACGCATAATCAGGCCGACTGGTTTGTGCCGATCAGCATCGCAGTGGATGGACTCACCGCGGAGCAAGCCAGCTGGCAGCCGCCGGCGGGAGGTCACTCTGCCGGACAGCTGACTTATCATTTGTTGTTTTGGGATCGCCGCAACCTGGTCAAGTTCAAAGGAGAGACACAGGAGAAATTTGGCGGCGACAACGAAGAGACCTTTGTGAAATTTGATAGCAAGCAATGGAGTGACACGGTCAAGCAACTCGACCAGGTGATGACGGAGTTGGAGAAGCTTGTTGAGACCGCCGATGAGAAAAAGCTGGCAGTGTGGGCGCCAACGATTGGGAATATCTGTACGCACAATGCTTACCACGTCGGGCAGATCGTCTATGTGCGCAAGTTGCAAGGGTCGTGGAACCCGGAGAAAGGCGTGAAGTAGGGCAGGTTGAAGCACCTAGTTAACGTTGTTCGGGCGGATTTCCTTGCGGGGCGACCTATGCCGGTTTGAATCAGCTTCGTAGTAGCTTTCTTCCGAGAGCGCGAGCGATGGTAATGGGAAGAGTCGCCAAGGTGCAAATTCGCCCTAGTGCGCTTTGCGGCTCATGAAAGACGCCGAGTTGCCGCAGTACGGTACCGCGGTCGTAGTAGATTTTTTCTCCAGCCAGGGGGTCTTGCGCGTCGAAGGTGTATACGCCGCACAACGCGAACTCGACTCGCCGTCCTGTCACATGCAGGCCGCGCCAATCTCCAAGATGCGTGCCGCGGATGGGACTTTGCTTTGCTAGTTTTCTCTGTGCATCCGATAAAATCAATTCAAGAAAGCCATGACCATTGGCGTCCTAGCACTGCAGGGAGATTTCGACGCGCACCGGCGCCGGCTGGAAGAGCTGGGGGCCAACGTGGTGCTCGTCAAGAAGCCCGAGCAACTAGACGAGATCGACGGACTGGTGATCCCCGGCGGCGAATCCGGCACGTTCTTAAAGTTGTTAGGAGAAGAAGGCTTCGAGAAGCTGAAGCAGTTCGTGCGGCTGAAGCCTACGTTCGGTACTTGCGCCGGTGCGATTCTGTTGGCGAGTGAGGTGGAAAATCCGACACAGGCCGGCCTGGGCGCAATCGACATGCGCATCCGGCGCAACGCCTACGGACGGCAGGTCGACAGCTCAATCCGCGAGGGGCAGTTTCTCGAAAGCTCGCTCAACCCTGAACCGGGATCGCCGCTGGAAATGGTTTTCATTCGCGCGCCCAAGATCGAGAGCGTAGGGCCCGGCGTCGAAGTGATCGCTACCGAGGGAACAGACCCGGTTGCTGTGCGGCAGGGAACGGCCATGGCGGCGACTTTCCATCCGGAGCTATCGGAGGATACTCGTGTACACCAGGCCTTCTTGGACTTAGTCCGCACCTGTGGTACTTATTAACTTAACTGAGCTTCGCCCTTAGACGAACCTCTCGAGGTTACTATCGCCATCGATCCAGTTATCGAATATCGGTGGGACTTTTTCTTAGCTCACGCCGGCGCAGACCGAGCTAAGGCTGAGAAGCTTTACGATTTGCTCGCTGCCAAGTGCCGCGTGTTTCTCGATTCCCAATGCCTGCTACCCGGCGACGACTGGGACTTGAAGTTGTCGGAAGCTCAGGCACGATCGAGAATCACCGTCGTAATTGTGTCGGAAGTAACAGGGCAGGCCTACTACGAACGCGAAGAAATTGCTACTGCGATCGCGATGGCGCGAGAAAATGAGAATCTTCATCGCGTAGTTCCCATATTTTTGGAAAAACTTCCTCCAGATGCGGCCTTACCCTATGGTTTGCGTCTCAAGCATGGCATTTCTGCCAGCCCTCCCGGAGATATCGCCAGCGTTGCCGAACAGCTTCTGATACTGAGTGCACGCCTGAATCAGGATTATTCTTCGATGCATCCGGCTTCTGCCCGCGAGCATGGAAGTAACGAGCTAGACCTTCTCTTTCAAGAAATCGACAATCATAATCTTCTCCAAAGCCGGCGCGCCTTGCTACGGATCAAACAACTCCTAGATTCGTCAGGCTCCCGCGTTCTCAAAGAGGCGGGAATATCGAGATTGCGGGACTTTCTGGCGTTCGGGGACTTCGAAGGGAATATTATTCCCGACAGAGTACGTGAAGTCCGGCGGTTGATATTACAAACCATTCGAGCCTTAGCTGGGAAACAACTCAACGCTTTGTTTCAAAATGGAGAGTTGGAGTATCTCGATTTATACGGTTTCGATTTCAGCGGAGCTGAGTTGTCAGGCGTGAGCTTCCGCCATTGCTTCCTGGTCGAGGCGAATTTTGCGGGGGCCGTCCTCGATCGAGCCTCCTTCCATAGTGCTTCCATCCGGAATGTAAATTTCACAGGTGCCCGTCTTAAGTCCGCCGAATTCATCGATGCCGATTGGTTCAATGCGTCCGGGTTAATCCTGTCTCAACTCCAGGAAACCCAGAAAGAAACCTTGCTTCCTTGCCCGGCAAACACGGTCGAGATGCATCGCTACTTGCAGGGGCACTATATGCTGCCTTTCTCAGCGTGGCTTCCGCACGTCCAGGAGCAGCTATTGGCGAACTGGCACGAGTATCTTCGCACGGGGGGTTTATGTGGTGCGGTGGCTGAGTGGGAACAATCCCTCCGCGAGGGACATCCGTCACAGCGCTCGACCTAGGAACTATTCGATTCGACCACGTTTCTTACATTTTCCTCGGCACACAGGTATTTGTGGACCCCGTATTTTTTCCTTGACACATTTGTCGCGTAACTGTATGGTTACGCATTATGCGTCACCGTTCAGTTACATATTCATCAGAAGCAACGTTCCAGGCTCTCGCCGATCCCACGCGCCGCGCCGTCCTCGATTTGCTGCGCCGAGGCAGCCAGCCTGCGGGAGAAATTGCCGGAGCTTTTCCGATTTCGCGTCCAGCAATCTCGAAACACCTGCGCCTGCTGCGCCGCGCCCACCTGGTGCGAGAGCATCGTGAGGGACGCAACCGTGTCTACCATCTGAATCCCGAACCGCTGCGCGCCGTCGATTCCTGGCTCGAGCAGTACCGCACCTTCTGGAGCGCGAACCTAGCCAGCCTCAAGTCATTTGTCGAATCCGAATACGCCAAAGAAACTACGCAATCCCGTGCTGCAAAACCAACCAAAACTTCCAAAGGAGACCTATAGATATGAAATGCGTTCGTATCGGTCGCATCGTTCTTTCGCTCGTGTTTCTCATAACCGCAACCGCCATGCTGGCGCAAACGGCGCAGCAGAAATCGTTCGATCAACTCAAGTCGCTTAGCGGCTCGTGGGAAGGGAAGGCCAACCAAGGCATGGCGGTCCGGGTGTCGTTCCGTGAAACGTCAGGAGGCTCAGCTCTGATGAGCGAGATTCACGGTCACGGCCCCGAGGATATGATTTCGATGTTCAACCTCGACGGCCCCAATCGCCTCATGATGACGCACTACTGCGGCGCCGGCAACCAGCCCCGCATGACGGCCAGCGTTTCGCCCGACGGCAAGACCATCACTTTCGACTACGTCGACGCTACGAATCTTGCGACTCCGGATGCGGGCCACATGCAGCGCGTCGTGTTTACCGTCGTCGACGCGAATCATCACACGGAAGATTGGACCTTCACGGACCATGGCAAGGAAACGAAACAGTTCTTCGACCTGCATCGAGGCGAAATGGCACAGAAGTAGGCTGCAGTGAGAAGCAATCGGGTGCCCCGTGTCTCGCCGATTTTGCGAGACATGGGGCCTCGACGGCAGGATCGCAACAGACTCGACCTATTCTGGATTATTCCTGGACTACTTATGACCCACACTATTGAAAAATCCGTTGTTACTCCCGATAGAGATGCCATCATCACCGAGACTTATGTTGCCGCGCCTCCCGAGCGTGTGTTTAAGGCGCTCACCGATTCAGCGGAGTTGTGCCGCTGGTTCAACAACCCAAGCTGCCCCGTTAAGGTATGGGAGATGGACGCACGGCCCGGCGGCCGCTACGGCTACGCCACCGAAAAAGGCGCCGTAGTGGTGAACGGCATGAACGAGTTCGAGTGCCATGGGGAAATCTTGGAATTCGTGCCCGGGCGCTATCTCGTCTACACCTGGATCGCGAGCTGGCACGCGGACAAGTCCCTTCAAACCGTGGTGTCGTGGGAACTGACTCCGGAGGGAGGGGGTACGCGCGTGAAGGTTACGCATCGTGGTTTGGCGAAGGAAGACACGGCTCGCACGGATTACAGTGGCGGCTGGGTCGGCGTGCTCGAAATGCTCCGCAAATTTGTCGAGACGTAGATGTGAGGGGATACCGCCTTCGACAAGCTCTGGGGCGGCTTTGTTAGCCGTTGTCGATTTTGATTTTGCTTCTAGCTTTGGCGGTGAATTTTATAACGATTCAGACAGGAGACTCCATGGCAACCGTTGCAGTCACTCCAGATCAAGGCATCATCACGGGCGAGATTTTCATCGCCGCACCTCCAGCGCGCGTCTTCCAGGCCATTACCGATCCCGAGCAAATGCCGCGCTGGTGGGGAGCGAGCAATATGTACCACATCACGGAGTGGAAGGGGGATGTGCGCGTCGGCGGGAAATGGTCGAGCGATGGCATGGGCGTGGACGGGAAACAGTTTCGCGTCGAAGGCGAATATCTGGAGGTCGATCCTCCTCGGCTGCTCGTGCACACGTGGAGCGCGAGTTGGACCGGTGCTATCAAGACGGTAGTCCGCTGGGAGTTGGAAGCGCAGAGCGTGCATGGGTTGCACCCAAAAGGCCCGCAGCGAGCGGGTACCGGCACGCTGCTCAAGATTACTCACGAAGGTTTCGCCGCGACTCCAGATGCCGCCGCCAACCACGCCGATGGCTGGAAGCGCGTAATGGGATGGCTGCATGCGTACCTCGAAAAAGGGGAAACCATCGACATGCGCAATTGACCAAACCGTGCGCTGGCAATGACAATGCAGGAATGAAGAGTCATTGCGCCGCGAGTGGAAACTTGGCAGCGACCCTGGTCGTGGCCGCGGTCGCTGCCACAATTTTCTTTGGCTTGCGTTTTTCCGCAGCCCAGACCAACTCATCTCAGAAGGGAACATCCATGCCCACTCATGCCAGCGGACCGTTCGATGTAAAGCTTGCTCCTCAACAGGACGACAAAGCCGGCGACCCGACGGTTGGCCGAATGTCGATCGACAAACAATTCCACGGCGATCTCGAAGCCACCAGCAAGGGCCAGATGCTGACTGCAATGACTGAGGTGAAGGGGTCGGCAGGTTATGTCGCAATCGAGCGAGTCACCGGAACGCTGCGCACCCCCAAGGGCGACCGCAATGGTAGCTTCGCGCTTCTGCACCGCGGCATCATGACGCGCGGCGCCCCAGAACTGAGCGTTACGGTTGTGCCGGATTCCGGCACCGGCCAATTGGCCGGTCTTACCGGCGCGATGACGATCCACATTGTCGACGGAAAACATTCGTACGACTTTGACTACACGCTGCCCGAGTGAGGTCACAGAAGAGTCGCAAGAGCCTGCTGAACACAGGCTTCGAGTGATTGTGCTGTGTCGATCACCGTTTTCGGTAAAGTAATCGTCTCGAAACGCGACTTCACTTTCAAATAGAGTTGGTAATCGCGATTCGCGGCAGCGTGCGCTCCCGAGGCAGATTGCTGCTCGATACGCCCGCGGGCGACTTCTTCCGGGCAAATGCATTCGAGGATGTGCCAGCTCTGTCGCATCGAAGCTGCGGCGTTGAGGACGTTGCCGATCTGGTAGCGGCAAGAGAACGGACGGCCATCGAGAAAAACAATTCGTGAGCGGTTTCTCTGCAGCAGGTAGCCGGCGGTCTCAAGCATGACGTGCAGGCAGAAGTCATCCTGCTGGGACGAATATTCGATTTCGCTGGCTGCGAATAATGCGTGGCGGATGTCGTCTTTGCTAAGGACGCGCCCGCCGGTGCGGAGAGCAAGCTCGCGCGCCAGCGTAGTTTTGCCGGTTCCGGGCAGGCCAACCATGAGAACGATCATGCCCAATTAAATCATGATCGATTCGATTTACGATTCGCCGAGCGCATCGATTTGGCACGACGGGGAAATCCCTGAATTCGAAACTCATGCATTCGAATTGCATGAATCGGATTGCAGCACAGGTTCATCCATAGCCGAAAGGCGCATGGCGCCTCGACATTTTAGGAGGCACGAATGCCGCTGGTTCGAATTGCATTACGCGAAGGCAAGACCGAAGAATATAGAAAAGCTTTGGGCGACGGGGTGCACCGGGCATTGGTGGAAGCGATGGATGCTCCGGCGCAAGACCGGTTTCAGGTGATTACCGAGCATCCGGCAGGCGGTCTGGTCTACGATCCTGCGTATCTTGGAGTGCAGCGGACGGACGACTTTGTGATGGTCCAGATCACATTATCCACCGGGCGCAAGCTCGCGCAGAAGCGCAAGCTCTATAAGAGAATGGCCGAACTTCTGGCGGAAAATCCAGGAGTTCTGCCGCAGGATCTGATGATCAATTTGGTTGAAGTTGCGTGGGAAAACTGGTCGTTCGGCAACGGCGAAGCGCAATATGCGATGTGAGGCTACTGCGCGCTGTTCTCGGCCGTGACCTCAGCGGGCTCGGGGCGTTGCATGGGAACAACGTCCTGAGTCATGCGCCACTCCGCGTAGCGGCCCGAAACCATAATGTGGAAAACCCACTGGTGACGCTCCTCTTCGGGCTCAACCAGGCCCAGCGCCTTCATGTAGAAGAGATACTGCTCCATCCACTTGATCTGCTCCTGGGTCATGCCACGGCGCTGCAGGTCCACGGTGAGACCGGCGAGGTGCGAAGAGGCGGTATCGCCATCGGCCGGAGCCGCATTGCGATTGTGCCGGCGAAGTTTTTTCTGCACCTTCACGGTGCGGACTGCGGAATTTACCTGAATCTGCTGATGAAAGCGGTTGTAGTAGGCCTGCGCAATATCCTGAACAAAGTCCCGTGTCCAGGGACGGCAAAAGCGGCGCGAAGCATCGAGCCGCGGATCGAAGCGCAACGATTCGCCGGCGACGATTTCCTGCAAAGCTCCACTGGCCTTCAGCGCTTCCAGTTCATCGTCATCCTGAATGCGGGGCAATTCCAGCCGGTCGACTTCGGCATTCTGCAATAGAAGCGATTCGTGCGACGGACGGAACATCGGATTCCATAAAGTCCAGTGCAGCCGGTGATGCCGCGCGTGGCGAACCGGTTTATGCATGGTGGTGGCGGTGGCTGCGAAAAGAGGACTGCACAGGCAGGCCAGAACGGAAAGACGAATCAATCGGCGCTGTAGATTCAATCGCAAAATCGATCTCTTAATCTGCTGCAGAAACTTCCCTGCAACTGTCCGGACATTGTAAGCCATGCTGTCAAGAGGTTAAACCACCAGTTGCAGGCTCTTTTGTTACCAGCGTGCCAGGAGCGTAGCACCTAGGCTTGATTACCGCTGGTTACCTGATTTACTTCAGCAACTCAATACACTATGGAGAGAAGCACGCGAAACGCCATCCCAGCGCGGGGATTGGAGCTAACTCATGTGCTCCCGGTGCAACCAGTTAGCGCCTGTTCGATGAAGGATGGGAGTGGCGTGTTGTGGCTGAAGTGACAAAAATCAGTAACAAAAATAAGTGACAGAAGTCAGCGCCGGAAAAGGTCGCCCAGGGCCTGTTTCATAACGGCACCGCTAACCTCGGAAATGGCTCTTGTGAGAGGAATATCCTTGGGGCAGACCTCGACGCAGTTCTGCGCGTAGCCGCACTCCTGAATGCCGCCGTCGCCCATCAGCGCCGAAAGGCGTTCGCGCTCGAGCGCTTTGCCGGTTGGGTGTGTGTTGAACAAACGCACCTGCGCAATGGTGGCCGCGCCGACAAATCCGGTGTCTTCGTTGAACTGCGGACAAGCCTCCATGCAGCAGGTGCAGGAAATGCAGCGCGAAATCGGGTATGCCTGCTCCTGCTCTTCCGCGGTCATGCGTGGACCGGGGCCAAGGTCGTAGGTGCCGTCGATCGGAACCCAGGCTTTGACGGCTTTGAGATTTTCGAAGATTACGCTGCGATCGGTAGCGAGATCGCGCACAACAGGGAACTTGGAAAAAGGTTCGAGGCGCACCGGCTGTTCGAGATTATCGATGAGCGCGGAGCAGGCCATGCGCGCGCGCCCATTGACGAGCATGGCGCACGAGCCACAGACCTCTTCGAGGCAATTGGAGTCGTAGGTGATGGGCGTGGTCGGCTTGCCATCGCGCGTGACGGGGTTGGCGGCGATCTCCATTAACGAGGAGATCACGTTCATGCCCGGATGCCAGGCGAGTTCGAACTCTTCCCAGTAGGACGGGGAAGTAGGGGTGTTCTGGCGCTTGATTTTTATGAGGACGGATTTATTAGCCATTTTCCCTGACTCTTCTCATTCTTCGTGGAGCCCCGGACGCCTTCGTCCGGGGAGCAGCAGCTGAAAACTCACCACGCTCACGGTATTGCCGCTTCGCTGGGCGGACGAAGGCGTCCGCCCCTCCATGTGTAAACCTACTTCACCGCGTCATACTTCCTCGCCCTTGGCGGGATCAGCGACACATCGACTGGTTCGAACTCAAACTTCGGTTCATCCGCATCCGGCGCGAAATATGCTTTCGTCGTCTTCAGGAAATTCTTGTCGTCGCGCTCGGGGAAGTCGGGCTTGTAGTGCGCGCCGCGCGATTCGTCGCGCATTCGCGCGCCCTGCGCGATCACACGCGCCAGTTGCAGCATGTTGTAAAGCTGGCGGGTGAAGACGACGCTGGTATTCGCCCACTGCGTGCGGTCGCTCAGGTTCACTTTGCCCAGCCGTTCGAGCAGCTCCACAATTTTCGCATCGGTCTGTTGCAGGTTCTTGTTGTAGCGGATGACGGTGCAATCCTTGGTCATCAACTCGCCCAGCTCGCGCCACAGACGGAAGGGATTCTCCGTGCCCTCGTTATTCATGATGAGGGAATTCGTCTCTTCCTGCTTCTTCTTCTCGGCTTCGAACACTCCGTTGCCATTGGGCAAGGCCTGCAGGCCGCGCGCGTACTTCACGGCATTCGGTCCGGCGATGCCGCCGCCGTAGATGCACGATACCAGCGAGTTCGCTCCCAACCGGTTCGCGCCGTGATATTGATACTCGCACTCGCCCGCGGCGAAAATGCCGGGGATATTCGTAGCCTGTTTGAAATCCACCCACATGCCGCCCATGGTGTAATGCATGCCAGGGAAAATCTTCATGGGCGTGTCGCGCGGATCGTCGCCCACAAATTTTTCGTAGATTTCGAGAATGCCTTCGAGCTTGCGGTCGAGAATCTTGCGGTCGATGTGCGTCAGGTCGAGATAGACCATCGGCTGGCCGTCGATGCCGAGGTTGAGCTCGTACACGACTTTGAAAATGGCGCGGGTAGCGACGTCGCGCGGAACAAGGTTGCCGTACTTGGGATACCACTCTTCCAGAAAATACCAGCGGTCTTTTTCTGGGATCGACTTTGGATCGCGCTTATCTCCCGGAGTCTTCGGAACCCAAACGCGTCCACCCTCGCCGCGCGCGGATTCCGACATCAGCCGCAGCTTGTCGTTACCGGGAATCGACGTGGGATGCACCTGGATAAATTCGCCGTTCGCGTAGTAACAGCCCTGCTGATAAAGCGCAGATTGCGCCGACCCGGTGCAGACAACCGAGTTGGTCGACTTGCCAAAGATCGCCCCGATGCCGCCGGTGGCGATGATGATGGCGTCGGCAGGGAAGGTGCGAACCTCCATGCTGCGCAAGTCGATGGCGCAAATGCCGCGGGAGACGCGGTTGCCATCGAGCACGGCCGACAAGAATTCCCAGTGCTCATACTTCTTTACTTTGCCTTCGGATTCATAGCGGCGGACTTGTTCATCCAGTGCATAAAGCAACTGCTGGCCCGTGGTAGCTCCGGCGAACGCGGTGCGGTTGTATAAAGTTCCGCCAAAGCGGCGAAAGTCGAGCAGGCCTTCCGGAGTGCGGTTGAAGGGAACGCCCATGCGGTCGAGCAAATCGATGATGCCGGGCGCGGCCTCGCACATATCCTTGACCGGAGGCTGATTGGCGAGAAAATCTCCACCGTAGACTGTGTCGTCAAAGTGAATCCACGTCGAATCGCCTTCGCCCTTCAAATTTTTGGCCGCGTTGATGCCGCCCTGCGCGCACACCGAGTGCGACCGCTTTACGGGGACAATGGAGAAGAGATCGACGTTCGCGCCCATCTCCGCAATCTTGATCACGGCGGAAAGTCCGGCGAGTCCGCCGCCTATCACAATAATTCTCGGTGCTGCTGCCATCGTTTCCTTATCTGATTCCTGAGAACTGCTGGTTGTTGGTAACCGTCGTACCCGGCTCAACCGACTGCTGCGGGCGGGAGCGGAACGAGGTAAGGCTGGCCAATCCCGCGCCAGTCAATACAAGGAAGAGACCGAGGCACACGGCCAGGAATCGCTTCTGCGCTTTGTTGCCGGAAACGATGCCCCACTTCGCGCAAAAAAGCCAAATGCCGTACGCGAAGTGCCACGATGCCGCGATCAGGCCCACCACATAGAACAAGAAAAACGGCGTGTAAAAAACTTCAGCCTGTACCTTGCCGAAAGAAGCGTTGGGATAGGCGTGCAGGTCGATTCCGGTAAAGCGCATGGTGTAGGTATGCCAGACGATATAGATGAAGGCGATGCCGCCGGTCCAGCGCTGCGCGGTGTACATCCAATTGCCGGTCCAGGGATATTCGCCAACGTTGCTATCGCCGCGATACCAGATATAAAACCCGTAGAGCGCGTGGAACAAAATCGGCAGCCAGATGCCAAACAGTTCAAGAAAAAATACCAGCGGAAGGTTGGCCAAAAAGCTTACCTGGCGGGCGTAGGCCTCAGGGCCGGTGATGGCCGTGGAGTTCGAAATCAGAATATGTTCGAACAAAAACGCGCCCACGGGCACGATGCCCGAAAGCGAATGCAGGCGCCGCAGAACAAACGAGATCCCCTGGCCGGCCCGTAACGGCGCCACGCCGCGAGTTGCACCCTTCACTTTCGAGACAACTGGAGCAGTAGAACTGGCTGCTGACGCCACGCGTCGCTCCTTATGATTTCTGATTCGCCCTGCGTACCGGACCCTGCTAGTTGGTTCGATGATGGCAAAATAACTTTTTATTATGATGCGGTGAGAGAAGCGAAGTCAAGAAGTGGCCTATGGTCGCGATTCACGCGGTCTATTACAACTTCGCCAGAATCCACAAGACGCTGCGAATCACTCCGAGCATGGCTGCTGGCCTGAGTGACCACGTTTGGAGTCTTGAAGAGATTGTATGATGGCCGATAGCTATTTGCCTAAACCCGCCAAGCGCGGCCCCTATAAGAAGGGCTAAACGGGTGTGTAGGATGCCCGACAGAGAGATTGCTGACTTTTGCTTAGAATTTGGCCGCTATGACACATGAAGAACGTGAACGGATGAACCGGCTGTGCCTCAGAATCCAAGAAGAAAAAGACCCTAAAATATTCGATGAGCTTGTCCAAGAGTTGAATGATCTAATGGAAGTCAAGCACGAACGCATCCATCCCGGACACAAGCCTAAGACGGATTAAAATCTCTACTGATTTTCAAACTGACGCACTACCCAGCGGAATTGTGTCTTTGACGAACTCTTAGAAACGTAGGATGATGTTGGCTCCTTCCGGGGGGAGGCGTCCTATGCGGAATACAGCGATTTGTCTCATTGTGATTTTAGGGTCGTGGGTAACGGTGCTAGGCCAGAGTCCGGTGCCCCAGTGGAAGGTGGTGCAGGCTGTATCTACGTTGCAGAACACCCCAATTCCTACGACTACAATCTTCACGCCGACGCAACCGGGTACGTACCGGCTTAGCGGCTACATGTCTCTGAAGCCGGAGAATAATGAAACCGAATTTGTGGATGCTACCTTCCATTGGACAGACGCATCGAATCATGTGGCCATCGGAACGATGCAGGTCCCGGTTGGTTGTTCAGACTGTCCGCTATGGACTTCGATGGTTCCAATTATGTTTAAGCCGCTGCCGGGTGTACCAGTAAGTTTTTACACAACCGTGAGTGGCGTCGGCGCAGGACAGTACAACCTTGTGTTTACCATCGAGAAACTGGAGTAGCTAGGTTCGATCTAGAACGTTTGCGACCCAAGGACGGGCCATCAGCAAAGATGCGCATACCATTCCAAAAACTCTCGGAACGCCGCGCCCCGATGGCTATAGTTCGATTTTTCCTCCGCGCTTAATTCGGCAAATGTTTTTCTAATCGACGGAAAATAAAACAGCGGATCGTAGCCAAAGCCATTGGTCCCGCGCGGAGCATCCAAAATAATTCCTTCCGCCGTTCCGCGAAATGTTGCAAGAGTTTCGCCATCGCGGGCGGCGGCCAGGACGCAGACAAATCTGCCGGTACGCTTCTCCGGCGGAACTTCTTTCAGCTCGCGCAGAACGCGCGCGTTGTTGGCTCCGTCATCGGTATTCACATCCGCCTCATGCGGCTGTTTATTCTGCAGATCGGGAGCGGCGTAGCGGGCAGAGTGCACGCCGGGAGCGCCGTTCAGTGCGTCGATCTCCAATCCGGAGTCGTCCGCGACAACGATTTCACGCTGAACATAGCGGCTGTAGGCTTCCGCCTTCTTGCGCGCGTTGGCTTCGAAGGTCAGACCGTCCTCGACGACGGCGGGCAGGGAAGAGAATTCAGGAATGCCGGAAATTTCAACTCCGAAACGCGCTGCGGCTCCGGTGAAGTCTCGCAGTTTGCCGGCATTCGATGTCGCAATCAGAATTCTTCTCATTGAGTCGTTAACTCACCGGGTTCAGCGGCACAGTTGCCGCGGCAGATACGGCGGATCGAGGCACGCACAGCAGCACGATGATCAACAGCAGCGCCAGGAGCGAAATCCACGGGCCGAGCTTTCTGTCCCAGGTACGAGTAAAGCTGATCTGCACGCGATTCGCTCCCGCTTCCACCGGAACCAGCATTTGCCCAGAGCCTTCGCGCGTACCGGCCTGCACCGGCCGTCCGTTCACTTCGACCTGCCACGCGGGATAGTTAAACAGATGCAGCACGAGATTGTCCGGCGCTGACATCTCAGCGGTGAAGGCTCTGTGTTGCGCGCGCCAGTCGGAAACGCGGATGAGCGCACGAGCCGGTCCTTGCACGGTTACGCGGCGAGCGTCTTTGTCTACATCGATAGGCGGTTGGATTGCGATGGGCGTGTATTCGTCAACTCCCTCGTAACCTGCGCCGGTGGCCATAAAGTCTTGCATTTCGCGCAGGTCCGCGGGGTGGTCCCACCAGGGCGCCTGAAAATGCAGCCACACGAAAGCAAGCACGCAGAGCATAGCCACGTACACTGCCGCGCGCGCGGTCCACCTTCGCAAACCCAGCGTTGTAAGCAGCGTGAACGGAACTCCCAGGCACAGTAGCAGCCGCCAGGGAAATTGCACGAACCGCAGCTTGGGAAGGATGTTCCACAGCGGACCGGTAATCGACAGCATCAGCACGGGGCAAACCGTGGCCCAGCTCACAAGCAAATACCACAGTTCGCGCCGGCGCGTGCGCCAGTTCCGTGCAGCCCAGGCGGCCGCCAGAGTCAGCAGAATCTCAGCGGTTGCGACGGTGGAAACGAGATGGTTGAAAGCATCATGATCGGGATCGGTGGTGTGGGCGAAGAGAAAACTATCTACCGGGCGCACACCCGGAGAGACAGCTTCGGCAATGTTGACCCACCTCTGCTCGTAGACGGCGGGCACCAAATAAAAAGCTGCCAAGCCAGCGCCCAGCAGCACGGCGAATATTCCGGTGAGCAGAACGCGCGGCGAACGGCGAATGCAAGCGTAGACCACGATCAACAACGCGAGGGAATAGTGGATCATGACCGCCGCGGGCGCGTTTATCAACCAGGACGCCGCCAGCACGAGCGCCAGAAAAACGGTTACGCGCCGGCCCTTCTCTTCGCTTCGCAACACGAGTAATAACAATAAAGGGAGCAACGAACTCGCCAGCAGTTCGGCAAAGGCGCTTCGCCAATAGACGATGACAAGGTGATAAGGATTGACCGCGTAGACCACCGCAGCGAAGGTAGCATCGCGCCGTTCAAGCCATTGCCGCGACAGCAGGAACATGGATACTCCTGCCGCCAGAAGAGTCAGAAAAATATAGATGCCGGGTACGATTGTCCAGGGAAAGACGGCGCGGAGAGCGGCTCCCAGGGTCCACGATGCAGGAGGATAAAAGACGAAACGCGGCTCGCCGTATCCGAACTGCGCCAGCGCCGCCCAGCATGGGTAGACGATGCCCTGCTTCCACTGCCCGAAAACCTCCAGCCACGAATACAAGTGGAATTCGAAATCATGGCCGGAAGGAAAGCCAGTAAAGAAGAAAGGGATTTCAACAGCGAATGCCGCCGCCGCGATCGCGAGCAATGGCGTCCATCTCAAACTGGCGGGCCGGTACGCGGTCGCACCCAGCTGGAGCGAGCGATTTCCCGGCCCGGATTTTGTGCTTGCCCCCAGCTTTGTTCTGCCCGATTTAATGCAGATTTAACAATCTTGAAACGACTGCGAAATAACGAAGAACTACTGTACTCGCATTGGGGTGGATCAGACCACGGAGAGTTGAAGGGCCTGGCCCAGACGGGGTCCGGGCTCTTCGACCTCCGAAAGTGTCCGCCTGAAGCCTCTCGCCACCTCGCAACTGCCACCTGCCTAGATTTTCCTTCACATCTTCCAAAGTCTGCCAGCACGCCAACCGCGAGAGGCGTTTCGCTCGCATTTAGTTTAGGGGATTGAATGAAGTGGTGGATTGGTCCAGAGGCGGAAAGAAAATCAAAAATGCTGATCTTTGATTGCTGATTGGAAAAGCCCGCACGGATGTAGTGCAATCAACAATCAGCAATCAACAGTCAACAATTGCAACGCCTTACGTCGCGACCGCCTCACCAGACCGTTGACGACGAAGCTCAGCCATAAAGTCATCTTCTTGCAGCGTGGATCCCTGGCGAAGCAGCTCGAGCAAAGAGTCTTCCAGATGCTCGCTCTTGGCAGTTTCGTCGCCAGCGTCGGTCGAGGGGCTGAATTGAGTTAAGTCTGCTTTCAGCGCGCGTGGAGAAACACTCAGCTGCGGCGTGGTTGCAGGCTTGCTCTGCAGCAAGCTAATCAACTGTTCGACGTGGGCTCGTTGTTCCGCGGTGCGGGAAGGGAATTCAACCCCCATACCGCGGCCGGGATGAGTGACCCGCACGATTCCTTCAGTGTGCACGGCCATCTCTTCGGTTTTCAAACAGAGCTCGACTAATGCGCGTTCCGGAAAAGGCGAGTCGGTTTCGACGTAGCATCCGCCGAGACTGAGGTCGGTGAGCTTGCAGTGAGGAACCATCTCTTCGGGTGGGGTGCCGAGGCTGGTTGCAGCAGCCTGCAGCCAGACCTGCAGCCGGCTCTTTATCGTGTCGTCCAAGTCGATAAAGTGAACCCCGGTCTGCCCGTTGGGATTCGCCCATGCGACCTGGCCATAGCCGTCGAGTTCGGTTCCGTTTGGCAATTGAAACTTAACCTGGAGCATAGCCCCTGCAGTCTGGGGTTCGGCAGTCAGAACGTCCATGCCGGTCTCGCTGAGATCGAGAAGAATTCCCTCTGTTTTGCGATTGTCCGGCAGAGTAATCTCAACTGCAGCTTGCACGGGGACCCGGTAGGCACGTCGGCGTTCGCGCCGCAGGAGTGCGGTCAGGGCTCGCAGGCCGGCCTTGGCACTTTCCTCGGTGACCGGTTTGTAGAGCACGAAATGCGCGCCGAGCGTGAGAAGATTGCGGGCCTTGGCTTTTTCCGCGATCAGAGCCACGGTCACAGGCGGGTTTTCGGGATTCAGCCGCCGAGCCTCTTCGACTACTTCCGAGGCAGATTCCGGCTCATCGAAGTCAACGATAATCGCGTCGAACTTTTGCTGTTGAAGATGGCTAACCGCGCTCGCGAGATCGCTGAAACGCTCCATCGCGATCCCGCAGGCCGGGAGCACCCGGCCCAGGACATCGGCAACGGAATCGTCAGTGGAAACCAGCAACGCCAGAAGGGTCATAACTTGAGTCCCCGCCCGAACCGAGGCGGCGATACTATGGCCAGCGAGGCGCCGTTGGCCGCGCTCCCTTGGAAGGCGCAGCGTTGGAGCCCGCTTTCGCGGCCATTGCGTCCGAATGGGTCGACGGCTCGTCGACTTCCATCAAGACTGCGTTATCTTCGTCATCGTTTTCAGCCAGCAAGGGAGCAACCTCGCGCAGTTTCTCCGCCGCCTGCTGAAGCATTTCGATCTGCTTTCCCAGTTGGGCGTACTTGGTCTGCTTCTGCCGCAACACCTCATGGATATCCTTCATACGTCCCCCTGTAGCGAATGTAAGGAGGGTCCGACGTAGGGTCAACGGTAATCCCCCTTTGCGGGTTACCGGGGTAATTTGCGGA
Source organism: uncultured Acidobacteriaceae bacterium (assembly GCA_963771965.1). Classification (GTDB taxonomy): domain Bacteria; phylum Acidobacteriota; class Terriglobia; order Terriglobales; family Acidobacteriaceae; genus Sulfotelmatobacter. The sequence continues at coordinate 145,314 of CAVYVM010000006.1, read as the reverse complement.
GTTGCTGAGAAGTAACAGTTCGGGGAAAAAGCAAAAGCCCTGCGCGCTGGCAGGGCTTCTGTGAAGCAGATTATACGGATCGAACTCAGGTTCGGAACTTAAGCTGAAGGAGTCCGGCTAAGCCGACGAGCCCAGTTCCTAACAGCGCCAAGGTACCCGGCTCAGGAACGGTGCCGACCAAGGTATTGCCGCTGCCGAAGGTCGCGGTTCCCCACCATCCATTCTTGCCGGTGAAGAAGAAATTCTGCGAAGTCCCGCCGCTGTAGGTCTGCCCGTTGAACCAAGTGCCGCTGATGCCGCCAGCGATCACCCATTCGTTCTGAGAGGCGTTTACCAGAGCGATAGTAACCGGACCGGTGAACTTGCCGGAGAAGATGATTCCGTTCGGAAGGCCGCCGGTGCCGTTCCCTGTGATGGTGAAGCTGCCACCACCCTGAAATGTGGAGACGTTTCCGGTCGTCGAAATAAACGCGCCGGTTGAAAAGCTCAAAGTACCCAGGTTCGAACCGGTAATCTGGCCGCCCCCGCCAAAGCCTGTGACAGAAATGACTTCTGATCCAGTAAGTGTTAGGCCTGAGTTGCAGCCCTTGAGAGTGCCTCCGCTGCTGCTGAAATCCACTTGGTCCGCAAACGCCGCCATGGGCAACGCCAAGGCCAGTAGAGTGAATAACAACATCCGCTTCATAATCGCTTCCTCCTGGTATGCGCTGGGAGAACTATTTAGTTTATCTACAACTCTTTGGGGGGTTTTAAGCCCCCAGCTTTGGCCAGAGAGAGAAATTCGACCGTTTGGTGCATCTAAGAGACCAAACCGAAAATCAATTCAACCTATTGATTATATAGAGACTTATGCCGTAGTATCCCAATTTAGAGCATGCAAATGTTGCAAAGCGATGCACACTTGGTCGTGCTTGTTGCATATGCCAGACTTTTCGATTCTCGCCCTTCCGTGGAAAATTTCCTTCGAATACCTTTTCCGACCACATGGTTTCCCTTAGCCTCATCGTGCCACTTCCATGGCACAAAAGTGTCATTCACAGCTGCCCGGACTGGGGGTAGGGTAGCTGATGAGCAGTTCTGGGGGAGGGCTGTTCGGGCACCCCGAAACTCGAAAGGGTTTCGGGGCGTTCTTAATTTTTGGGCGCATTCTCTGATTTGATCAGGCGCTCCGCCCGAATCTCCAGATAACTTCGCTGGGCCGACCTCGTTATTCCTATCAAACCTTATTCCTGTCAAACCGTCGTGTTCGGCCCAATCAGTTCTCGAAGCCGGTAAGAAAGATTCGCGGCTAATGATCGGTAAAAGCGTGACGCAAGGTGAGGGAATATCTCGAACAGGCCCTCGAGAGTGGCGCGATCCAGCTGGTAAGCTTCCACTTCCCCTTGCGCAACCACATTCACGCTGGCGGGTGCATCCTCCAGGAACGACATCTCTCCGCAGATTTCTCCGGGACCAATCTCAGGATACGGTGGCGTGGTTCGAATCTGCACTCGCGCCGTTCCGCTGAGCAGCAGAAATACTCCATTCGTTTTCTTGCCCTTATTCACAATGGTTTGCCCCTTGCTGAAGCGAACGCGGGCGGCTTTATCCGCCACCAGGGTCCAGTCATTCGGGGTGAGGTAGAGCAATCCGTGTTTAGACGACGACAGGACCGACAGGTCCTGATTGATAACCTTGGCCATGGATTCCGCACGCCCGATTCCTGAAAATTTCCCGCAAATCTCAGGAGCAAGTAACAACAGGGTGACTCAAGCCTATCAGAAAAGGGATTGCGCGAATCGCACCGGAATCCCTTTCGATACGGAATACCTCGGAATTTTTCCGGAACCTAGCCGCAGCGCTGCGCATTCGTTCGAGCCCCGTCGATCTCCGAGCCCTTTTTTGATGAGTTGTCGGTGCCGAAATTTACAGGCTCGGAAGATTTGAGCCGCCGCTATTGTGTGAGCAACTAGAGTTTGGTGCTGACAAGAGTTTACGGCTTTACCTGAAATGCTTGGTTGCTGTTGAGAACGCCGCCCGGAGTCGTCACTGAAACTGTGCCGGTCGTCGCGCCGCTCGGAACCGTAGCCGTTAAATATGTATCGGACACCACGTTGAAGGTTGCAGCGATACCGTTGAATGAAACGGCGGTTGTTCCGGTGAAACCTTGACCAAGAAATCCGATTGATCTCCCGACAGCGCCAGACGCTGGAAGTAACCGAACGAACGGCGGCAGCCCGAGATCAAGGCTGTAAACAATACCTAGTTCGGAAGTCCCTCCCAGCATGGTCATCCCGTAAATTTTGCCGTTGGTGTGCTGCATGGGGGTAGACTGCGGGTCACCGGCAGTTGTTGCATTCAAGTTGTAGGCGATCGAGTATGCCCCGGCCGGTGTGATCTTGAAAATAATTCCTTCTGAGACCCTAGATTCATCAGCAGCAGCACCATAAAAGTTGCCGTCGCTGGCTTGGAGAATGCCCGCAAATACGAAATAGCCATCGAAGGGGACATTGGGATCCGGGAAGCTGTGCAGCACATGGAATGCCCCTGTCGGCTTCATCACGAATGCCACGCCATCCTTATTCACGCCGGCTCGGTACGTCGTCCCGTAGAAGTTACCGTCGCTTGCCTGCATCAAGGGCGCATATGGCACGGCTCCATTTCGGTAACTAAAGTTGTCGAAGATGATCGTCGATACTCCCTCGGGCGTCATTCTGAATATCGCCCCGAGCCCCTGGGTGCCACCATTTGTTGTCGTGCCGTAGAAGTTTCCATCCGTTGCCAGAAGCAGCGGGGCAGTGGAGCCTCCCGGGATCGGACCTAGGGATGTGAAAGCTCCAGAGGGAGTGATTTTGTAGGCCGTATTTTCATTCCCATAGAAGGTTCCGTAGAAATTTCCGTCGGCACCCTGAATTGGTGGTGGTGCGGGCCCACCGAAACCGGTGAAGCTGTACATGGTGCTAAAGGTGCCCGTCGGAGAGACCTTGAAAATGGTTCCAGAAAAATTGGCGCCGTCCAAAGTCGTCGTGCCGTAGAAATTGCCGTCCGTCCCAAGTACTAGTCCGCTATCTGATCGGCCACCATCCGCACCACCGCCAAAGACGTGAAGCACACTCACCTTGCCCGCTGGAGTAATTCTGAATACAACTCCGTTGCCGTAATACTCGCGAGTGTCGCTGCCGCCATACGGAGTTGTCCCATACAAGTTGCCGTCTCGACCCTGAGCAAGAAGCTGCGGGTAGGAGGGAGAAGAGCCGTTAGAACCGTCAAAACTCAACAGTTCCGTAAAGGTCTGGGCGCGCGACGTGCCAGATGAGGCAACGATCAGCGCGAGAGCCGCAGCTAGAGCCGATTTGTAGAGAGAACTTGTTGTCATGTGGTCCTCTGCATTCGACTCTTTACTTGGTTGCCGAGAAGTTGCATGGCTCTTCGACCTGCTGCTAGGGTCGAGATTTGAGGATTCACGGTTTCACCTGAAATGCTTGGTTGCTATTGAGAACGCCGCCCGGAGTCGTCACCGAAACCACGCCGCTAGTTGCACCGCTCGGAACGGTAGCTGTAATTTCCGAATTCGATACGACGGTAAAAGCGGTCGCTGTTCCATTAAAGGTAACGCTATCTGCGCCGGTCAAATTGGTTCCCATGATGATGACGGTCGCTCCCATTTTTCCGGATGAGGGCAAAGTCTTCACGAACGGACTCAGTCCTAGAGACAGGCTGAAAACCGTGCCATAGCCATTGGCCCCGCCATAGTTTGTTGTTCCATAGAGGTTCCCGTCGGTGCCCTGAACCAGCCCGCCATAAGGATCGAAGCCGTCGGGGCAATTCGTTTCGGCGCAAAAGCTGTAGAGTGTCGTGAGCGCGCCTCCCGGAGTGACTTTGAAGATCGTGCCCGCTGTGTTGGCCCCGCCGGACTCCGTCATGCCATAGAAATTCCCGTCGGTAGCTTGAACCAGCCCCGCGTACGGGAAAGCCCCGTGAGGGCCGTCGAAAAGGTAGGATTTCTCGAAGCTGCCTACTCGAGTGAGTTTGAAGACCGAACCACAGCCCATGTTGCCGAGGTTGCAGTTACTAGGGCCGCCGCTATACTGGGTTGTCCCGTAGAAATTCCCGTCGGCGGCTTGAACCAGCCGACCGTTAGGTTCCACGCCGTCGATACAGCCATTTTGGGAGCAGAAGGTGTAGAGCGTCGTCAGAGTGCCACTCGATGTGATCTTGAAGACAGTGCCAACGCCGCCAGTTGCGCCACCATAGAGGGTTGTCCCATAGAAATTCCCGTCGGTAGCTTGAACCAGCCCTGCGACAGGGTCCCAGCCGTCAGGGCAGTTGGTTTGGGTGCAAAAGTCGTGAAGAGTAGTCAGCGTATCCCCTGCGACCTTAAAAACCGTGCCTTGGTTGCTGGAACCGCCTTTCAGCGTCGTCCCATAGAAGCTTCCGTCAGTGGCTTGAACCAAGCCTCCTTCGGGTGCCGAGCCGTCGGTACAATTAGGCTGGGAGCAAAAACTATACAGAGTGGTCAGCCTCCCTCCCGGTGTCATCCTGAAGATCGTGCCGCAGCCTTCGCCGTCCGCACAACCCGAAATTCCCCCAGATGCGGCGGTGCCGTAGAAATTCCCATTGATGGCTTGGACCAGCCCGCCGGAAGGCTCGAAGCCGTCTGTCATATCGAAGCTGTGTAGCGCAGTCAATATGCCCCCGGACGTAACCTTGAAGACCGTTCCAGAGTTGTGGGATCCGCCGAGCTGTGTTGTCCCATAGAAGCTTCCGTCGAAGCCCTGGACCAGAGACATCGACCCAGGGCTCTCACCGCTGGACGCGTCAAAACTTGCCAGCGCGGTGAAGGTCTGAGCTGACGCGCGAGTGGCTGCCGCTGCACAAAAGGCCACACCGAGCACCACGGTCAAAAGGAATAAGTAGGTGCGATTCTTCGTCACGGGCTCCCCTCAAAATGGCCGTCCGGTGCGGCATTCCGCGCACGGGCAGCCTATTGTCCTCCAACCCGAACGAGAGGTCAATGGAGCCGTCTACCGCAGTCGTGGGGAGAAGTCGGTTAGGGCCATGTAGGTGGAGTCGACCTTTTCCACGAGTTGGCCGTTCGCCTCGGATTTCTCTTTGACACTCTTCCACTCCGGGTCGTCCTGGAATGACTTCCAGTTGGCGGCTGCCGCTTCGCGGCTGGGATGCTGAAGAATGTAGATCAGGGTGTTGCTTTTCTCTGGCTCATCGAGAGGCGTCCAATAAGCGACGCTTTTTATTCCGTGGCGGTCAAAGATTTTGATGGTGTGTTCGCGGAACCGTGACAGCAGGTCGCTCAATTTCCCCGGAGCTGCATGATAGACGCGCAGCTCGTAGACGCCAGTCCCGGCCTGTGCGGGATTGCCGTTGTCTTGCTGAGCAGCGGCCCAAAGTGATGCGGGAAACAATGTTGCCGCAGAAAGCGCCCGGAGTAACGTTCGTCTTTTCACGGCACAAATTCTAGCAGAACCCAAGTTCGATGAACGCGCGAGCGAGGCCTATCGAATCACTTTGAGCCAACGAGTATATGGCGAGGTTACACCAGCAACGAGAGTGTGCTTCAGACCTCGCGTGAAGCAAGAAAGTGCGGAGTCGACGGACTCCGCACAGGGTTTATCGAAATTGCGCAAAAGCGGCGTCTATGCGGCTTTTGCCACGTTCGACCGCAGCGATCGAAAGCCCACGCGAATCTCTTCCGAAAGAAGTTGGGGCTGCTCAAATGCTGCGAAGTGGCCGCCTTTCGGGAGCCGGTTGTAGTGAATGAGTTTGGGATAGGCCTGCTCCGTCCAACTCCGTGGAGCTGGATAGAGTTCGTCAGGGAAGACGCTCACGGCAACTGGGATGTTGACGCCTTTGGCATTGAAATACCCGCCATAGCCAAAATACTCCCAATAGAGGCGGGCGCCGGAAATAAACGTATTCGTCAACCACGCAATGGTGATGTTGTCGAGGATGTCATCGCGCGTCAGGCCCTCGGATTTTCCTTCGAAGACGCGCGTGATCAGCTCGTAGCTGCGCGCGTCGTGGTCCAGGAAATAAGCCGCTAGGCCGACGGGGGAGTCTGCGATTCCGTATAAGGTCTGCGGCCGCAGCCCCATCTGGTACCCATAGGCGATGCCCTTTTGATAGACGAACTGCAAACGCTCGTAAGCGACCTTTTCATCCGCTGACAGACCCGCTGGCGCCGGCGCTCCGGAAGCAGCCGCCTTGTCGATGTCGTTTGGAAAGATGCCCGGCATATTGCTGTGAATACCGAGCAATTCCGGAGCCGCCTGCACTCCCATCTGATCGACGATGACAGCGCCCCAGTCGCCGCCCTGCGCTACAAATTGCGTGTACCCGAGACGCTTCATCAGCGTGACCCACGCGTGCGCAATATGCGCGGGGTTCCAGCCAGGAGCAGTCGGCTTGCCCGAAAACCCGTACCCCGGCAGCGACGGAATCACCACATCAAAAGCGTCCGATGCGCTCCCGCCATGTGCCGTGGGATTGGTCAGCGGATCGATGATCTTCATCTGCTCGATGATCGAGCCGGGCCATCCGTGCGTGACAATGAGCGGCAACGCATTTTCGTGTTTTGAACGGGCGTGAATGAAGTGAATGTCGAGCCCATCGATCTCGGTGATGAACTGCGGCAGGGCGTTCAGTTTCGCCTCGATCTTGCGCCAGTCGTACTCTGTCGCCCAATAGCGAGCCAGCGCTTGAGTCGTCGCGAGCTGCACGCCTTGGGTTGCATCGGTGACCGTTTCTCGTTCCGGCCACCGTGTGTTGTCGATCCGCCTGCGCAATTCGGTGAGTTCGGTTTCCGGGACGTTCACATGAAACGGACGGATTGCATTCTTGTTATCTGCCTGCCTGCTGCCTTGCTGTGTAGCGCTGCTTTGGGTCATGGTGGCTTCCTTTCTGAGTAGGTTGGGATTTCGTGGTGTGAGTCGAGCCAACGTTCAACGTCAGCCTCGACAAATGTCTGGATGGCCGTCGATTATACCGCCGACGTCGAATACTGTTGTTAACGGGCCATTACAGGCAACAAACGCGGCGAGGGTGTGTAGGCTCCCATCCTAGGGAGATCTACTTCGAAGGCGGTTTCGGGAATCCGCCGATTTCCTCGGCTAGTGCAGCCTGCGGATCGTAGAGCGCAACTTGCCGCTCTTTCGTTAGCTCGTCTGAGTCAAGATTGGTCTTAGCGCCTGTGAGAGCAAGCTTGTAGGCCGCGACCAATGCGTCGCCAACGCTCGTGACAACGTCGGGTTCAACGCCCAATCCTTCCCAGTTGGTGTGGGTGATTGGGCTCCGCGTCTGACCATTGGGAATTAACGCGGAGAAACCATAGCCCAATGCGATCTCACCCGTACTTGAATTTGCGTCCCCTGCAGTGTGCCCACCGATGATGGTAGCGCGATGCGTGTTCTTCAGATCATAAGCACACAGCTCAGCGGCAGAGTGAGTTCGACGGCTGGTCAGCACAAAAACGGGTTTGCCGACATAGCGTGGTCCAGCAACGTAAGGCATCGTCCACTTTTGTCGCTCCACGGGTTGACCATTCTTGCGTTCCACAATCGACGACAGCTGAATCGGTTCCTCGAAAAAATAGCTCAGCAATGCCGTAGCGGTCTCACCGCTGCCCCCGCCATTGCGGCGCAAATCCAAAATGAGCGCGTCGGTGCCGCTGACCAGTTGCAGGCCTGCGGCAAGTGCTGTCCCGGCATCGGGATCGGGCGAGAAATACGCCAAATCGACATAACCAATGTTTCCCGGCAAACGCCGGCTGCTTCGAATGCCGTGCCCGTTCGCCAGATCAAAAGCGTGCGCGTGCTCTTTCTCCGCGGGAGTGGGTTCCTTTTGTACGCCCAACTCCTCACCAAATGCGACTTCAAGATGATGGTCGTGCCCAACAGCCCGCAGGTCTTCCGTCAGTTTCGCCGCCAAAGCGTTTGGGTCACTTAGAGAACGATATTCAGCTTGATGGGCGCGTACTTGGCTTTGCAGGTTCTTCGCAATTTCTGGAAACACGTAATCTCCGAGACCGGTTAATAGATGCTCCACGATCTCGTCAACCTGTTGCGGACTAATCGAAGCGGGACGCTGCTGCGCTCGGCAGTGCAGCGCCGAAAGCAAAACCAAAACGCAAGTGCAGAGTCTAGTCATGTGTGTTCCTGCCCGTAAATATACTTCTCTCCTATTCAGGCGGATTTAAACGCCCTGCGATTAGCTTTAAAGTGTGATGGCGATCCGGCATTATCGAACTGGCTCGATCTTTCACGCGACGCGGACAACCTCCGAAGGTGCGCGTTTGGCAAGGAAAGAGGCAATATGTTCCGGGCGGAAGCCCACGCCAACGATCCGGGCTGGAAACCTACGGAGATACGGAAACCACTGAAGTAGCTTCAACGGCCACGGAAGGCTGAGGGGTCCGGTGCCCCCTAAAACGCGCCGGACAATGCGGTTTTGAATTGCGAGCTGCAACCGTTGTGTTGCCACAGTCGGGAAGTTACGTCGCTTCTGGACAGCCTCCAGTTCCTCGGCGAGGGGGTTCCAGCACGCAGTTTCGGGCCCAGGATATTTGCCGTTGCGACCGCGTCCTGAATGGCCAGATTGATGCCAACTCCTCTGATCGGCGACATCGCGTGCGCGGCATCACCGATACAGATGAGCCCCGGCCGGGACCACTTCTTAAGGCGATCAACTTTCACCGTCAAAAGACTGACCTGGTTCCAATCGTGCAGTTCCTGCACCCGATCACGCAGAAACGGTTCCATTCCGGCGATTTCGCGCTGAAAAGCGGGCAGCCCGCGCCGCCGTACTTCCTCCGCCGCGCCCTTGGGGATCACAAAGGCAGCTTGCCAGTAGGACTCGCGATTGATGAGCACGAGCATTTTGCCGCGCTCGGCGTGCCCGAAGGTCTGAGCAGGATCGCTCTCTCGGCGGCTCAAACACATCCACATCACATCCATCGGCGCACCCATGTCTCTAACGTCCATCTTGGCGCGCTGCCGGACTATGGAATGGCGACCATCGGCGCCGACCGTGAGATCCGCTCGGACATCCATTTCGCCTTGTTTCGTCTTGGCACGCAAACCAACCACCACGCTATTTTCTTCGATAAGGTCGGTCGCCTCCGCCTCCATGATCAAGCGGAAGTTCGAATACCCGCGAGCCTGATCGACAATAAAATTGAGGAAATCCCACTGCGGCATGAGAGCCATGAACTTGCAATGTGTTGGCAGATGAGTGAAGTCGCCCAACGTAACCGCTTGCTGGCCGACCCGCGCCGAGATGGCGGTTAATTGCTCGTGAGGGCGCTTGAGAAATTCGTCGAGAATTCCTAACTCGTAAATCAGATCCAGAGTGGAGGGATGAATCGTATCGCCGCGGAAATCGCGAAGAAAGTCTTTGTGCTTTTCAAGGACGACCACATCGACGCCGCCGCGGGCGAGAAGGAAGCCAAGCATCAGTCCGGCAGGACCGCCACCAGCAATGCAACAGCGAGTGTGAATTACTTCCTTCATGTCTCTAGTCAGATGCCCGCTCGGCTTCCCAGAGTTGGTGCGAGGGCGTAGAATGCGGTCGAATTGCCGGGTTGCGAACCTGAGTCTGTGTCCTCTAAGGAGAATCCTACGCCATGCGAAAGCTTGCGAGAACTCGAAAAACCGGCTCGGCACGAACCGCTCCAACAACGAATCAACTGAATATCCACGCCCTCACTCTCTTTGCAATTTTCGTCCTTCTCCTCTTATGCGTTGGGAACGCATTTGCGCAGGTCGCGATTCCTGATACGCCAGCCGGCAAGGTCTTGCATGCATGGCTGGATGCCTTCAACAGCGGTGACCGGGCGAAGATTGAGGCTTACCTCAAAACGTTCGACCCGAAGGAATCCGCCGATTTCATATTGTCATTCCGCGGCCAGACTGGCGGATTCGACTTGCTCGCGATCGAAAGCAGTGAACCGAAGTTGATCAAGTTCCGCGTAAAAGAGAAGGCCAGTCCAACGGTCGCCATCGGAAGTATTCAACTCAACGACGCTCAACCGCCAACCGTGGAGAACTTCGGGATACGCGCGATTCCTCCCGGCGCGGTGGTCGAAAATATAAAACTCGATGCTACGGCCCGGCAGCGCGTGCTTGACGGGGTAGAGTCCAATTTAAAAGAGTCCTACGTCTATCCGGAAACTGCGAAAAAAATGAACGACGATCTCCACGATCGCCAGAAGCACGGCGAATTTGATGCCGTCACAGATGGCGACGTCTTCGCCGCACTGCTCACCAAGGATCTGCAGGCGGTCAGCCACGACAAGCATCTGCATGTGAATTACAGCCCTTACAAGCTTCCGCCCGACAACAAAAATGATGAGCCCAGCCCTGAGGAAAAGGAACGTTACCGGAAGGAAATGGAGCGCAGCAACTGCGGCTTCGCGAAAGCCGAGATTCTGACGGGCAACATCGGTTACCTGAAATTCAACTTCTTCGCAAACCCTGAGTTCTGCGGCGCGACCGCCATTGCCGCCATGAACTTCCTCGCCCACGTCAATGCCATCATCTTCGACCTTCGCGACAACGGCGGAGGCGATCCCGACATGATCGCCCTCATCTCAACCTATCTCTTTAATAAGCCCACGCATCTGAACGATCTCTACAACCGGAAAGAGGACGAAACCACGCAACACTGGACCTTGCCTTACGTTCCCGGCAACCGATTGCCGGACGCGCCAGCTTTTGTGCTGACATCAAAAATGACCTTCTCTGGCGCGGAGGAATTCAGCTACAACTTGAAGAACCTCAAGCGCGCGACCCTTGTGGGCGAAACCACCGGCGGCGGCGCGCATCCGGTGTCCGGCCATCGCATCGACGACCACTTCACCATCGGCGTCCCATTCGCCCGTGCCGTCAATCCAGTGTCAAAGACGAATTGGGAGGGCACAGGTGTTACGCCGGATGTTCCCGCGAACAGTTCCGAGGCCCTCGATGTAGCGGAAAAATTGGCGACTGCTAAGATTCAGTCGAAGTGATGGCGAAGGGTTCAAATAGGATGGTGCGCCTGAGAGTGCGCAAAGGAGGGGCTTTTTTGGCGGGGAAGGAACTCGAAGCCGTCGATAGGTGTAATCGCGGATTTATCGCCATCGAGACTATTGCCTGGCAGTTGGCGGCTCGGATCACTCTGACTCATGGAGCGCACGCACCATAGTCTCGGCCAACGTGATCCACTCGAAAGGCACGTCCGGAAGCTCCCTTGATCTTATGACCGCGCAACGACAATCGTTCGCCAGCCTTCACCTCACTCGATGGATTCACCAACTCGTAGTTGTTGCCATCCTTTGCAGTCAAACTGAGGCCATTGCCAGCCTGCCGGACACAGCCTGTGAGTGAGGTGTGGCCACGATGTATCAGGTAAATGCCGACGCCGACCGCCGTTCCAACGCCAACGGCCACGCCAACGATTGCAGCTTCACAGCCACCGCAAATCGAATTTGCTGCTGCAGGCCGGGAGAACGGTAATAGAACCAATGCCATGGAACACAGAATGCCAGTACGGAAGCGTGGTCTCTTCAATGGCGCTACCTTCTAAACCGAATTTTGTTTTGATGGGAACAACGGCCCCAAGTGTATACCCACCCAGGAACCAAGCAAGAGGTCGCGAGGCTGCGATAGCTCTTCTCTAGTTTCAGGCATCAAGGTGCATAACGAGTAAAGACGAGGTCGGTCGCTTTGGCCTTCTCGTGGCAGGGGAAACAGCTTTTCATAAACGTCGCGTCGCCAGCTTTGCCGTCTGCAAAGTGGCCGAACCCCCAGCCACCGGTTGCGGCGTACTTTGTCGAGTCCTTCACCATGAACTGAATGTTCGTGGGAGCACCCGGAACGAAAGATTGAGCCTGGCCAAAGACTTTGTTGTTTTCGTCCGATGGGACGTTACGATAATGCAGAGCGGCAATGATCGTGCCGTCCGGGTACGGAAGCTTGCCGTCACGAAAGGCGTTGAACGCTACATCGTTGCCCAGGACGGCGCCTAAACTGTTGAGGTTGCCTGCTTCATGGGCCGAGGAAATCCACTTCCAGTCGCGGTACCCATGGGGAATTTCGGTAACGTAGGGCGCTGATTGCCCGTCCGCGTGTCCCGGCGCGGGAGCCATAAGGACGACAATGCCGGCCATGGTTGCGACTGCAAGCAAAAAGAATGTGAGGTGTTTCATAGGTTCCTCCACGCACTGTCTAGGTGAACTGAAATCATCAGTCCTGACTACTCTGCCTTAACGCTAATGTCGATGCCTTCTTGATCGCCAGTAGCTCATGGGAATTCACGCGCAACCGCAACAACGATACAGGAAAAACCTATATTGTCGACATAACAGTCTTTGGAGTTCCGCAGCTAGGCTCGAGCGTTTTCCCGGATAGCAGGAGACCATCAATTTCCGTTTAGCCGAAACTTGCCTCGTAGTTTCACCGAGTCAGCGCGCAGAGCCAAATGTACCGCCGGTTCATTCAGACTGAGCGCAATCCGCGCGATGGTTAATACCTTAGTTAAGCTTGGTGAAGACCTTAGGTAAAAATTGCGGCACCCGCGGCCTCCAACTCCTGCATCTGAACGTCTCCGCTCTAATTCCTGCAACGAGGTTTCTATGTTGTTCCGACCCCGCGGTTCATCTCTCGCCTCTTCGTCAACCTTTCTACTTAGCCTAACCAGTTTTCTCCTAACTACTCTGGGAGTGGCATTCGCGCAGGCGAACTCTGCGGAAGTTACTGCTCTTAAGTTTGCTCAGCAAGCCCTTCCTATCGGCACCGCCTCCTTTAACAACGGCAGCAGTAATGCCATTGTGACGGGAGATTTCAACCACGACGGCATCCTCGATGTCGTGACCTTCAACGGTACTCCAAGCGGGTTGAGCGTTTCCTTCTTTAGGGGGTTGGGCGGAGGAAAATTCTCGACCACCCCGGTAGATTCACCCGTAAGTGCGAATCAGGGAATGGCAGGCGGGCCCGCCTTTGCCGCGGACTTCAATAGCGACGGCAAACTTGACCTGGCGATTGCGGCTGGCCAGGGTTTGTCATCGTCGACCGGCCCGGTAACTATCATGCTGGGCAACGGGGACGGAACCTTCACGCAGGGACAAAGCATAACCGTCAACACCAGTAGCGGAGCGGGGAACGCATCGGCCATCGCGCTGGCGGATTTCAATGGCGATCACATACCGGATATCGCCGTCTCCGATGGGTACAATAAATACACTTGGATTTATCTGGGAAAGGGTGATGGCACGTTCACCCTGGCAGGCACTCAGAAATTTGGCGGAAATTCGGTGGTCGCCGGAGACTTCAATGCCGATGGAAAACAGGATGTGGCATTTGCCTCGGGAACAGGATCTGGCGGTGACACTGTTGGAGTGTTTCTGGGCAACGGCAACGGAACCTTGAACAGCCCAGTTCTGGCCACCATCACTGGCGGGACGGGCTCGGTCTCCGGCACGTCAGGCCTGGCGGTCGGCGACTTCTACAATGACCGCATTCAAAGCCTGGCTGTGCTTTACAGCTCAGGGCAGCCCGATGAAAACTACTCCACCTATCTGGTGACGCTGAAGTACTCGAATGGCCAGTTGCTTATGGGAGCACTGAACCAGGTCACTGGACCGCAAGCCGAAGGGCCCAGCTATGTTTTCGGCGGCGACCTGAACGGTGACTTTGTCGATGATGTCTTCATCACCGGCGGCGGCTACTACGAAAACCCGCTTACCCAGTACATGCGGGGAAACGGGGACGGAACGTTTCAGTCGCCCCAAAATACTGCCTATGACACGCAAGGCACGACTTTTGTCTACCCCATCATTCGCGACTTGAATCTAGATTCGCGCCACGACGTGTCGATCGCCTGGTCGAACGTGGAGGATGACAACGGCGGCGGCGATGTGCTGATCAATAAGAACGCAACCCCAAATTGCGCTCCTCCTCCGGCCAACGCTCTCGGCGTGCACATCTGTGCTCCCGCAAGCGGGGCGACGATCGATAAACTCTATACCTTCAAAGGAGCGGGTAATGCCTTCAATGGAATTGCCAAGCGCATGGAATTGTGGATCGACGGCGCTAAGGTCGGTCAGAACCTGGAAGATCAGCTCAACGTCACGACAACTCTGGAAGCGGGAACGCATACGGCTTCCTTTGTGGTGGTCGATAGCTTCGATAGCTACACCTCGAGTTCGGTGACGTTCACGACAAAGTAAAAAGGTATGGAGTTTCCGAGCCGCTCTACCGAATCAAGCCGCCTTTGGGGCGGCTTTTCTTTTCTAAGCCTTGTTTTGGCAAGAGTGGGAGCTGGTCCACCTTTGATTTTTTATTGCTACTACCATTCACTACTGAGGCTGCCCCACTCGTCGCGCTTTTCGACGAGTGGGAACCACGGACCTCGACTTCTTCTCTGTTTTTGTCGCCACTACCGGCCGGGGTTCGCATAAACATAGTTCGCACAAAAAGTGAGGCAGGCTAGGGAGAGCCCCTAATACTGTCGTTCGTGGTGACCATCCATCGAAAACCGCGATGGATGGGGTAGCCTCACTCGTGGTGATGCAAAGATGGGCCAGCCCTCTTCCGAACAAATTTACTTAACCACGAAACTTACATTGCTCTCGAGTTTCTCTGTCGGCGTAGTCACATCGACTCTACCGCTCGTCGCACCGGCAGGAACGATTGTTTCTATCGCAGAACTCCCAACAACCTTAAAAGTAGCTGCCGTGCCGTTGAATGTCACACTGGTCGCTCCCTCTAAGTTGTTTCCAAGGATCATTACCGCCATTCCGACCTTGCCGCTTGCAGGTAGTGTTTCCACAAATGAGCGCAACCCCATCGAAAGGCTGAAAACCGAGCCGAAGATAGGGATGTCTACGGATCCGAAGGTAGTTCCATAGAATTTGCCGTCGGTACCCTGTACCAATCCGCCTTCAGGGCCGCCCTCCTGCCCATCAAAGTTGTGTAGCGTTGTCAGTGCGCCACTGGGAGTCATCTTGAAAATTGTTGAATCACCTGCATCAGCATCTCCCATCCCGGCGGTTGTGCCGTATAGATAACCGTCGGTGGCTTGGATCAACCAGCCATTTGGATGCACGCCGTCGGTGAAGGCAAAGCTATGTACAGTTGTTAGCACGCCGTCCGGAGTAATTTCGAAAACTGTCCCGTAAAAGTCCGGCGGCACACCGCCGTTCTGGGTTGCGCCGTAGAGGTTCCCATTGCTGGCTTGAACCAAGGCGCCGGAAGGCAACGCGCCATCAGAGCAGTTTGCCTGAGCGCAAAAGCCGTAAAGAGTGGTCAGTTTCCCCGCAGGTGTGATTTCAAACACCGTACCGCAACCGTTCAAGTTTCCCGCACAATATCCGACATTCGGCCCGCCACCTTGGGTTGTCCCGTAGAAATCGCCATTGCTGGCTTGAATCAGGCCCCACGGATATCCACCGTCAACACAATTCGCTTGAGCGCAAAAGCTGTAAAGAGTTGTCAGTTTTCCCGCAGGTGTGATTTTGAACACCGTGCCGCAGCCGGAATTGTAGCAGAATTCTGTGTTGGCTCCTCCATAGATCGTTGTCCCATAGAAGTTCCCGTCGCTAGCTTGAACCAAACCCGCCAGGGGATACCCGCCGTCGAGACAGCTTGCTTGAGCGCAAAAGTTGTAAAGGACTGTTAGTTTACCCGTGGAAGTGATTTTGAAGACTGTGCCGAACCCATAAGCTCCGCCCGCATATGTCGTTCCGTAGAAGTTTCCATCTTTCGCTAGCACCAACCCTGCGTGTGGACTCCCCAATCCACTGTAAAGCGTGGTAAACGTACCAGACGGGGTTATCTTGAAGACCGTGCCGCCGCCATTGGCTCCGCCCGCGGCGGTTGTTCCGTAGTAATTTCCGTCGAAGCCTTGGACTAAAGATCCCTCGGGCCATAAGCCATTAGCCCCATTGAAATCTATCAAGGTTGTGAATCTGGACGTGGCAGATGCCGCAATCAGCGCAGTTGCGGCAAAAAGTGCAAGAACGACGATGTTGCGTATCTTCGATAGTCTGGTGAGCGAAAACGGCGCGTCACTTCGTCTAGTTTTCATTCGGAATTCTCCTTGGCGATCAAATACTGGGCGGCTCGGCTATCAGCGGAATGGAGACCGACTCAGCTAACCCCGGGGAAGGTGGTGCGGCAGAACTAAGGGCTGTACTTTACTTCGGGCTTACGAACATGTCAACGGGTAATTAACTGGTTCCTAATTTTAGGTTCTGTATATTAGGAACGCGATGTGCTTTTTCCTAGGACGTGCTTTTCCTAGAAAGGTGCTTTTCTAGAGCTAGTGTTTTTCTAGTAGGTTGCTGGGGGCTAGCCAACCTTTGATTTCTTATTGCTAGTACCATTCTCTACTGAGGCTGCCCCACTCGTCGCGCTTTTCGACGAGTGGGAACCACAGACCTCGACTTCTTCTTTTTCGTCACCACTACCGGCCCGGGGTTCGCACAAAAGTGAGGTGGGCTAAAGCAAAGCCCCTTATACCGTCGTTCGTGGTACCCATCCATCGAAAACCGCCATGGATGGGGCAGCCTCACTTGTGGTGATGCAAAGATGCGCCAGCCCCGAAGGATCTGAATATAGAATGGTGCGCCCTGAGAGATTCGAACTCCCGACCTTCTGGTTCGTAGCCAGACGCTCTATCCAGCTGAGCTAAGGGCGCAAATTCTGGTTGGTAGGAGAACTCGCTCGTAAATTATAACGGAAGTCGCTTGCCGCTGGGAATCGATGGCTGGAACAATAGCGCATTCCTCAGCCAGAATTGCTAAGTCGGTAAATGCCTCAGTTTGAAAAAAATCTTCCCACACAGTTTCTTTGAGGTGATCAATACGGAACATCCCGTAGGGGACATTCTGTATAGCCTTAAGGTTCCACTGAGGAGGCTACGTCATGGCCCACGTTAAAACAGCAAGCTATCCGATCTGCCCGCTATGTATCGAACACGTGGAGATTGAAACCGCCAACACCGACGAAAAAGGCCGCGCTGTCCATGAGGACTGTTACGTTGCATTGATCATTGCCCAGAGCCGCATGTTTGCATCGACCAGCCTTAGCCTGCTAATTCTTCGCGCTCTCGCCATACCTGAATGCCAACGGGCGGTCGCCTAGCTATCAACGCACTATTTAGGACGCTAGCAGGTCTTGCCATTGTACGGGCACCGCGCCTGCCGGGTTTCGGCATGTAGGAATCCATCTCGACTATCTCTGTCAAGGCTCCAAACATCACTCAGTCAGCAGCCACGGCGGATTGACTCGTTGCCTAAGGTCTTTACCTCAACCCTACCCGTCAACTCGCTACCTTGCACTCACTACTCCTTGCACTCACTACTCGTTGACCGCGATTTTCTCCAGCCGCGTGAGAGTTTTCAACAAGTTTCGGCCTGATTGTTGCCTTTATGAGCCGAAGTAAATCTTTCCAGCCGCAGAGCATTTCCTACAAAGTGAAAAGTGTCTGCAGCGTGTGTTTTGTGGGCTTTACGGATGGCACGCCAGGTGCTTTAGAAAGAGCAGACGAAGTGGCGCGCAACGGGGCGCTCCAAGGACGACTTCGGCCAGAGGTTTTCTTGGACGCCCCTTGCATTTACCCGCTCTTGAGTTAAGCAGCGATTCCCTCATTAAAGACAAGCCCTCCCCCAGCGCTTGCTCAAGTTAAAATGCCCCCGGTCGGTCGTCGTAAGCCGACTCCGGTTCCAGCAATCCAGCTTCTAAACCAACGCAACCTGCTCCCGCACATCGACCCCAGCCTGCCGCAGCAGCTTGGCAATCGCGTCGGCCTTCAGGCGCGAAGCGTCGAACTCCACGCGCACCGTGCGCTCCCGCTCGTTGAACTGCACTCGCCGGACTCCGTAGACCTCACGCATACCGTCGATGGCCCTTAACTCAGTTTCGCCGGGCGTAGCCCCGTAACGAAAAAGAACATCCAGATAAGTCATTGGAATAATCCTTTGCTTTCTAAGGAATCCGATGCCAGGCTCATGCCCGGCTGAATCCAATATAAAGCATCGTCCATCGAACAAACAGAGAACAGGCTGGCTGGTGGTTTATCAGCACCAGGTTTATTAGCACCCGGTTAAAAGGAGTAAAGTTTTCCTTTATTCCGGCGAACCAAGCCGGCGCGCCGCTACGCATGTCAACTAAACCGTCCAATCAGACCCCGACCGCCGAACGCGACCCAGTCTGCGGGATGAGTGTTAATCCGGCCACAGCGAAGCATAGCCACTCCCACGGCGGAACGAATTATTACTTCTGCTGCGCTCCGTGCGTAGAAAAATTCAAAGCAGACCCTTCCAGATACCTGAACGAAACACAATCGCCGGACTCCTCCGGCCTGATCTTACCTGGAATGCCCCTGCCCGGACTTGTGACGCCCGGCTCCGCCGCGGGCCTTGCCTATGTCTGTCCGATGTGCCCGGAGGTCCGTGAGACGAAATCAGGCGCGTGCCCCTCGTGCGGGATGGCGCTGGAGGCAGAAGTTCCCGTAGCCTCCACCCGCACCGAGTACACCTGCCCGATGCATCCGGAGATAGTGCGGCCGCAACCCGGCGCATGTCCCATCTGCGGCATGGCGCTCGAACCGCGCACCGTTACCGCAACTGCCAAAGAGAATCCCGAACTGCGCGACATGACCCGCCGCTTCTGGGTAAGCCTCGTTCTCAGCGCGCCGCTACTCGTAATGGCGATGGCGCCCATGATTTGGCACGGTCTGAAAATCAGTTTCGACCTCGAGATATACGGTTTGCTCATTAGCCTGCCGAGGATCGAGTTCCTGCTAGCCACACCTGTGGTCCTCTGGGGCGGCTGGCCGTTCTTCCAACGCTTCTGGACTTCGCTTCTAAATCGCAGTCCCAACATGTTCACGCTGATCGGCATGGGAACAGGTGTGGCCTACGGATATAGCGTTCTGGCCACGCTTGCGCCGCAGATTTTTCCCGTGTCGTTGCGTGGCATGGGCGGTTATCC
The DNA here is from genome assembly GCA_963771965.1 of uncultured Acidobacteriaceae bacterium. Classification (GTDB taxonomy): domain Bacteria; phylum Acidobacteriota; class Terriglobia; order Terriglobales; family Acidobacteriaceae; genus Sulfotelmatobacter. The sequence goes on along the minus strand of CAVYVM010000006.1, from coordinate 126,349 downwards.
CGATGTCTACTTCGAGGCTGCGGCGGCCATCACCACTCTCGTCTTGCTCGGCCAGGTGATGGAGTTGCGCGCCCGCAGCCGCACCAGTTCGGCCATTCGCGCCCTCCTCGACCTGAGCCCCCAGACCGCGCACCTGCTCAACTCTGACGGCACTAATAATGAAGAAAAAGACATCCCGCTCGAACAAGTGAAGCCCGGCGATCGCCTTCGCGTTCGGCCCGGAGAAAAAATTCCGGTCGATGGCGTGATGCTCGAAGGGCGAAGTTCGATTGACGAATCCATGATCACCGGCGAATCCATGCCGGTGGAGAAATCTTCCGGCGGCAAAGTCATCGGAGCCACCATCAACGGCACAGGGTCATTCATCATGCGCGCCGAGCGGGTAGGCAGCGAAACCCTGCTGGCGCGCATCGTGCAACTCGTCGGACAAGCGCAACGCAGCCGCGCTCCCATCCAGCGCCTCGCCGACCGTGTCGCGAAATGGTTCGTGCCGATTGTGGTCGCGGTCGCCGTCGTTACTTTTGTTGCATGGTTTCTGTTCGGTCCGCAACCGCGCCTTGCACACGCGCTGGTCAATGCCGTAGCTGTGCTCATCATCGCTTGCCCTTGTGCGCTCGGCCTCGCCACTCCCATGGCGATCATGGTCGGCGTGGGCCGTGGCGCTCGCGCCGGTGTTCTTATCAAGAATGCCGAGGCACTGGAGATTCTGGAGAAAGTCGATACGCTCGTGGTCGACAAAACCGGAACGCTCACCGAAGGCAAGCCGCGCCTCATTAATTACTCGCAGGCTCTGCGCGACAATCCTGAACTCTTTCGACTCGCCGCCAGCCTCGAACGCGCCAGCGAACATCCCCTGGGATCGGCGATTGTCGAGGCCGCTGCAAAATATGCCATGCCTCTTTCCCCGGCAACGGACTTCGCATCGGTCACTGGCAAAGGCATCTCCGGTGTCGTCGACAAACGCAAAGTAGCGATTGGCAACGCCGCCTCCATGGTCGATCTTGGAGTCTTCGAAAAGGATAAGCGGGTCGTGGCAGAAGAACACCCGCCCGACGGCACAGTTCTGTATATCGCCATCGACGGCAAATATGTCGGAACCTTTGTTGTCGCCGATAAACTGAAAGCCTCCACAGCAGATGCCATCCGCGATCTCAAAGCTCAGGGCCTACGCATTGTGATGCTCACCGGCAACAGTCGCTCCGTCGCCAACACGATCGCCAGAAAACTTGGCATCGATGAGTTTGAAGCGGACGTCTTGCCCGAAAGAAAATTGCAAATCATCCGGAAGTTTCAAGGGCAAGGAAGAGTGGTTGCGATGGCGGGCGATGGCATCAACGACGCTCCTGCGCTCGCGCAAGCTGACGTCGGAATCGCCATGGGCACTGGCACTGACGTTGCGATGGAGAGCGGCGGCATCACGCTGGTAAAAGGCGACCTTACAGGAATTCTGCGCGCCCGGAAATTGAGCCAGGTTACGCTGCGGAACATCCGGCAAAATTTATTTTTCGCCTTCATCTACAACGCCATCGGAGTACCGATCGCGGCCGGAATCTTGTATCCATTCTTTGGCGTCCTGCTCAGCCCCATCTTCGCCGCCGCCGCCATGAGTTTCAGCTCTGTTTCGGTAATCACGAATGCACTACGCCTGCGGAATGTAAAGTTGTAGGCAGTTCGTAATATACGGCAATTGTTGATTGATGATTTCTGATTGTTGATTGAAAAGCACTCAAATAAATCGGAATCGCAGTGGACCAATCAGCGGTCCTAAATCAGCAATCAAAAATCAGCAATCGCTCCCTACAGCTTCCCCAAATACTCAATCACATCCGGCTCCGTCCAATCCACCGCGCCAATGAACTTGCGCCGCATGATCCCGTTGCGGTCGATGACGTAAGTCTCGGGAAACTTGAATGTTCCGTAGAGCGCGTTACTCTTTCCATCGCCATCGCGAACCGAGAGCAGGTTCACGTTGTGATCTTTTATGAAATGCTGATAACTGCCTTCGTCAACATCTACACTCACGGCGAGAACCGTCACTCCCTTATCCTTCATGCGCTGCTGCATCTGCACCAGCGACGGCATCTCCTCAATGCATGGTGGACACCAGGTCGCCCAGAAGTTCAGCACCACGACCTGGCCTTTGAGTTGGCTCAGCGCAACCGTACGGTCGGCGTTGTGCACCGTGAAATCCGGTGCCGCTGTGCCGATCCGCGGCGGCCGCGAGCCGCTGTAGCATCCGGACAATGCAAGCAACAATAAACCAATAAAGAAGCTAGGGAAACGAACGATGCGTCGCACCCAGCTATAATAATGGAATCGACGCAGGGTGACGAAGGAAACCATCCACCTAGCAAGACTAGTCTCATCGGCGAGGCGATCCGCCATTTCTCATGCACTTCCGCTTCCTCACATCGACCCCGCTGGATATCATTCGCGGCAGCGGCACCTTTTCCGGCATCAGCACGCTAGCAAAGTTCCTGAGAATGTCCGGCGAAGCCGTAGACCTGGTCACTCCAACTTTTCGGTTTCCGATCTATACCGTGGAGCGGCTTATTTTCAACGAAAGCCTTCGCCATCGCCACCCGAATGGGAGCGCTGTCACCGTAGGCTTTGATATGGACGGTTATGCTCTCGCCGGAACCGGCCGCGGACTGCATATCGCATCGATTAAAGGCGTGATCGCCGACGAAATGCGCTTTGAAGCCGGTCTTACCAGGGCCACGATGCGCCTGCAGGCGCTCTGCGAGAAGCGTCACGTCGAGCGCGCAGACATGGTGATCGCAACTAGCCGCTACTCTTCTGAGCGAATCCAAACGCTCTATGGAGTCTCAACTGCACCGCGCATCGTCCCCGAACCAATTGATCTCGCAGGTTGGCATAGATTGCTCCAACTCAATCCGGCCCCACCCGCCCAAGACAAATTTATAGTACTCTCCGTTTGCCGCTTCTATCCCCGAAAACGGCTGCACGTTCTGCTTGGCGCGGCCGACCGCCTGCGGTCCAAAATACCGGGACTCGAAGTTCGTATCGTCGGCGGCGGCCCGGAAGCTCCTCGCCTCCAGTCCATCTGTCGAGAAAGGGGTTTACAAGGAATCGTAAGCTGGCTTGGGAACCTCTCCCAAGCCAAACTCGCGTGTGAATATAACCGATGCCACGTTTTTTGTCTGCCCAGCGTCCAAGAAGGATTCGGCATCGTTTTTCTGGAAGCCATGGCCAGCGCGAAGCCGGTGGTAGCGGCTCGGGCCGGCGCCGCACCTGAGGTGGTGAAGCACGGCGTTCTTGTGAAACCGGACGACGACGAGGCGTTGGCGGAAGCAATCGAACGCTTGTATGCGGACCCGCCGTTGCGTGCGACACTGAGTGCGGAGGGACTTCGCTTTGTCAAGCAGTTCGACGCCCCATTCGTTGCCAACTCGTTCTTGCAGGAAGTGGAACTCGCCGACGGCCTTCCAGCCACCGCCCGCACCGCCTAGCCTGATGTGCGGGGAGTCGGACCCATACCCCGAAAGCACCCGCACGCCGAACCCAGTAATATATTTGAAGGGTGCTCCTCACCTAACAACATGGTCTATCTCACGCGCAAAGCCGAATTTTCCGCATCGCACTATTACCACAACCCGGACTTCAGTCCGGAGGAGAACCGCCGCGTTTTCGGCAAATGCAACAATCCGAACGGCCACGGCCACAACTACACGCTGGAAGTCACGGTAAAGGGCGAAGTCGATCCGCGCTCCGGCTTTGTCGTCGACCTCAAACAACTCAAAGAGGTCATGCACCGCGAAGTCCTCGACGCCATGGACCACCGCTTCTTGAATAAAGAAGTTCCCGAATTCCTGCATCAGATTCCGACTACAGAAAACATTGCGATTGCGATCTGGCAGCGCCTCGCCACCAAACTCGATAAGGCCAAGCTACACCGAGTCCGAGTCTACGAAACCCCAGATCTCTTTGCAGATTTCTATGGAGAAGCATAAGGACTGTGAACCAAAGAGATGTCGATTATGAAAATGCAGTTCAAAGGTCTACGCGTATGGCTTGGATCGGCCTTGATTCTCGGCGGGATGTGCATGCAACCCGCCGCTCAAGAGACCAGTCCGCCCCAGCTTCCGCAGGCGGAGATCGATGAAGTTGGGCGTACGGTGACCATCTTCATGGCGAAACATAAGATACCGGGCCTTTCAATCGCAATTGTCGCCGAAGGCGAACTCGCGTGGTCCAACGGTTATGGCGTGGCGGACGTTGAGAACTCCGTTCCCGCGAAGGCGACCACGGCTTACAGAAGCGCGTCTATAGGCAAAACCATGACCGCGACTGCCGCAATGCAACTGGCTGAGAGCGGCAAGCTTGACTTGAATGCGGATATCCGCGATTACTGCCCCGCATTTCCTTCGAAGCAATGGAAGATCACCTCGCTCAACTTGTTGACACACACCAGCGGCATACGGCACTACGGGGGCCACAAGGACCAGGAGGAGCAGAACAGTTCCGTTCATTATCCGTCTGTAGTCGAGGCGTTGACCCCCTTCAAAGACGATCCGCTGCTCTTTGAGCCAGGCACGAAGTATTTGTACAGTACATATGGCTTTGACGTGCTCGGTTGCGTTATTCAAGGTGTAGCCAAAGTCCCCTTCCTGACTTACATGAGCACGCATGTTTGGGGTCCCTCCGGGATGAACGCAACGCGAGATGATGATCCCTCGGCCATCATTTCGAATCGTGCGGCAAAGTACACGCTCGTCGGTAGTGAACTGCGAAACGCCTCCATGATCGACATGAGCAATCGGCTTCCCGCCGGCGGATACATCACGACGGCTGTTGACCTTGCAAGATTTGCGCAAGCTGTTCTTGGCGACCGCCTGATCAAGCGAGAAACGTTTCAGCGGATGATTGTGCCGACGAAGCTCCCAACGGGCGAATCGGTTGAATACGGATTAGGATGGGGCATGGAACTTGAGGCATGGCACGGCGATACCTACGTGTTCCACGGAGGATCCAGCCCGGGGGAAAGCGGGTTCCTCGTTCTCATGCCGCGTCACCGCTTCGCTGTTGCCTTTCTGACGAACCTCGACGGCGTTCTCGATCGGGAATTGCTTGCCGAGGACGTCACTAGAATTGTGCTCGGCTTCGGTCCCCGAAAAGAGTGAAGGTCGAGTGAACATGGCTATGATCATCCGGAGTTCAGGATTTGTTCGATGAAAGCTCATCTCTCCCGCCGCTATTTGTTCTCAGCTTCGCACCGCCTGCACAGCGAAGAGATGTCGGCAGAGGAAAACCAGGAGACTTACGGCAAATGCAACAACCCCTACGGACACGGCCATAACTATGTCATCGAAATCACGGTGAGCGGCCCGGTCGATGAAAAAACCGGCATGGTCTGCAATCTTACTGATCTGGATGATTTTATCGAGAGGGAAGTGCTCGCCCGTTACGATCACGAGAATTTGAATACGCTGCAAGAATTCGCCAAAGACGTGCCGACCACCGAAAATCTGTGCATCGAGATTTACGAAATAGTGAACCGTGGCTTCCGCCACGCGCATCTTGAAAGGGTAAAGCTCGAAGAAACCATGATGAATTCCTTCGAGTACACAGGCTAGGGAGTTTGATTTTAAAATTAAAAAATTATCCGATTACACAATTACAAAATTAGGCCAGCCATGAAACCAGCCACCGAACCCACCACTCTCACCAGCGCCAGCTTTGAAGATCTGGTTCAGGAAATGCTCGTCCGCCTGGGCGAAGATCCCCAGCGCGAAGGCCTTCAGCTTACCCCTGAGCGTGTTCGAAAATCCCTGGAGTTCCTGACGCGCGGCTACACTGAAGATCCCGACACCTTGCTCAAGGGTGCGCTCTTCACCGTCGACTACGACGAGATGGTGATCGTCAAGGACATTGAGATGTTCAGCCTCTGCGAGCACCACATGCTGCCGTTCTTTGGCAAAGTGCATGTGGCGTACATCCCTAACGGAAAGGTGATGGGCCTCAGCAAAGTTCCGCGCCTCGTGGAGCTTTTTTCGCGCCGCCTGCAAATTCAGGAGCGCCTCACCACCCAGATTGCCGAGACCATTCAGAAAGTCATCGAGCCCCAAGGCGTCGGCGTAGTCATCGAGGCTCGCCACTTGTGCATGATGATGCGCGGCGTGGAAAAACAACACTCCGCCGCCGTAACCTCTTCGATGCTGGGCTCCTTCCGCGATTCGCAGGAAACGCGCTCGGAATTTTTATCGCTGATCCGGCAGCGCTCGAACGGCGTGTAAGACCATGTGGGTCGGACACTCCTGTCCGACGCCTTTGATTTTGACGTTGATCTTGATGTTGTCTTCGATTCGTTCCGAATTCGATAATCGTGTCGGTGCCGGGTGCCCCACATCTCGCTTCCTTTGCGAGATGTGAGTTGCCGGCCCAGTGGGCCGGAGATCGCTTTTTGGATCTAGAAAATCACTAGTTCTAAAAAGGCATTGCCTTAAGAAAAAGCACCGCTCTAGAAAATCCTAGATGGCTTCCAGTCTTGTCATCCCAACGGAGTCTAAGACCCGTGTGGGTCGGACACTCATGTCCGACGCCTCTGACTTTGAAGTTGACCTTGACTTTGCTTTGACTTTGTTTCTAACTCGATAATCGTGTCGACCCGGGTGCCCCACATCTCGCTTGCTTTGCGAGATGTGAGTTGCCGGCCCAGTGGGCCGGAGATCGCTTTTTGGATCTAGAAAATCACTAGTTCTAAAAAGGCATTGCCTTAAGGAAAAAGCACCGCTCTAGAAAATCCTAGATGGCTTCCAGTCTTGTCATCCTGAGCGAAGTGAGTGCTCCGCGAAGCGAAGCACTCACGCAGTCGAAGGATCCCTACCTCACTTTGAGTTGAGCGAAGTCCTTCGCCAAAACTCTCTTTCCACGCCCGCCGTTCGATTTTACTCAGAAAGGAATTCGGACTAAGATTGCGTTCGCCCAAAGACATCTCTAAGGAGGCGTTGCTCAATGATGAAGAGATTATTTCTAACCACGGTATTTCTGACCGCATCAATCTACTCTTTCCCCGCGCATGCTCAGGATGCTAAGAAAGAAGCTGCTGTCAAACCCGCCGACAGTCCATCCAAGGTTGTGCTCGACTCGTGGAACGACATCGCGCGCAAGCTCAACGCGATGGCTGAAGACTTTCCCGAGGATAAATACGACTTCAAGCCCACGCCCGCCCAGCGCAGTTTCGCCGAACAACTGCTTCACGCCGCCAACACCAGCTACTTTTTTGTAAACCCAGTCATGGGTAAGAAGCCGCCCGCCGAGGAGGACCCGAAGCGCGCTCAATTCAAGTCGAAAGCAGAGATCGTGGCCTTTGTGAAGAAATGTTTTGCCGACGGCGCCGACGCCATCAAGTCCAAGGGCGACAAAGGAATGTCCGCACTGGTCGTCGATCCCTTCGCTCACCAGGAGGTGAGGGTCTCGGATTTGGCCTACGGCTTGATCGAGCACTCCGGCGAACACTACGGCCAGCTCGTCGTGTACTACCGCCTATCCGGCCTAGTTCCTCCAGAATCGCGTCCCAAGAAGTAGGAGCGGCTGGGGAACTCACAGTTATTCGTACGCCAGGAGGCATTCAGCAGAATGGTTGCCATTGAGGTCTTGCTCCGAGGTAGTTTCGGGCTTATACTCTGCCGCAATCGCGCCCGGGGTCGTCTTGGCGCTTGACGAGGTGCCCTCTCATGTTATGGAGAGTATTGGGGCTCTGGCTGGTGTGCGGCGCGATAAACGTCCTGTCGCCCACGATTAGGTGGAAGGGCTTCGAACCCGCGGTTGTGGGCGTCTTAGAGGCGCTCCTTCTGGGCCCACTCCTTACTTTCAAATTCGCCGCGAGAAGGATCGGTGGCTGGCCGACCCTTCTGCTTGCTCTGGTTGCTGTTTCATTCGTGATACGCGGCACGGTCTTTCACCAGGGCGAGGTGACTGACGAAAAGTGGCGCCGGGCGTCACTCGCTGTCGGGGCGGGGCAAAACATCCAAGAGATTATCAACATCTTGGGCCAGCCCGATGCCGTTGGAGCCCCGCAAAATGGCCGGGGCAGCACGTGCTATATGTGGGGCAAGCACGGGGTGGCGGTCAACAGCCGCGACTACGCAGTAGGAACTTGCTTCTGGCAACGCGTGCGATGAGGCTGCTTCGGGAACTCGATCTACCGTCCCAGTTCCCCGCCCTAGAGGTACATGGTGTACGTGCGCGCTTCTTGCGCAAGGGGCGGGAACCACTGAGCCCTGCAGCCATTTCTTTTTGAACTTGACTTCGATCTCGGAAAAGTCGCTTACTGCAACGCATACGGATATCTCAGCCGCCGCTCCCCAAAAACCTTTACCAGCAACGCCCCCGCCACAAACCCGCCAACGTGCGCCCAGAACGCTATGTTTCCCATATTCTGTTTGTGGACGGCAAGAGCGGTGTTCGTCCCGCTGAGAAAATTGAGAACGAACCACTCTCCCAATACAATCCAGGCAGGCAACCAGAGGACCAAGAAAATGACCTCGAAGACCCACGTAAGTACGCGCGCTCGCGGATAGAGCACAAAATATGCGCCCAGCACTCCCGCGATCGCGCCGCTCGCGCCCAGCGTTGGCACCGTCGAGTGCAGACTCACCATGACCTGTGTCGCCATCGCAATCAAGCCCACAAAAATGTAAAACACCAGATACTTGAAATGCCCCAGGCAGTCCTCGACATTGTCCCCAAAAATGTAAAGGAACCACACGTTGCCGATCACGTGCATCCAGGATCCATGCAGAAACATCGACGTGAAGAAGGGAAGTACCACGTCGAGCAGCGAATATTTCGGCGACCCCGAGAGAAACGCCACCAGATGCGACGGCACCACGCCAAATTGCCGGGCCAGCAGATCCAAACTGCGCGGATCGAGGGTGAACTCGAAGAAAAAAATCACCAGGTTCAGCCCAATCAAAAAGCCGTTCACCCACGGAGTGCTGTATCGAGGCTGGTCGTCGCGAATCGGAAGCATAAGAAGTCTGGTAGCTTAGTAAATTGAGCGATTGAGTGATCGGGCGACTGAGATTACTAAATTACTAAATCCTCTCATGAATGGCGTCATTATCGTCGATAAGCCCGCCGGTTGGACCTCGCACGACGTGGTCAACCGCATGCGCCGGGTTCTCGGCCAGCGGTCGGTTGGCCATCTCGGCACGCTCGATCCCCTCGCCACCGGCGTTCTTCCGTTGGTTACGGGGTCGCTCACCCGGCTCGCCCAGTTTTACACCGCGTCCGAAAAAAAATATGAAGGCGTTATCCGCTTCGGCTTCGCCACTGACACCTACGATGCCGATGGTGAAGCGACGAGCGAACCGCACCCCGTTACTCTGACGCTCGATCAACTTCAGCAATTGTCCGCGGGATTCCTCGGCCTCATCGAGCAAATGCCGCCACCGTTTTCCGCCAAGAAGATCCACGGAGTTCCCGCCTACAAACTTGCTCGCAAGCAGAAAGAAGTAGTTCTTCAACCGGTTCAAGTCGAAGTCAAGGAATTCGTGATCAGCTCAATCGACGCCGACCGCGCCCATTTCCGTGCCCGCGTCGCCTCCGGAACCTACATGCGCTCCATCGCTCACGAAATGGGCCGGCGCCTCGGCTGCGGAGCTCATCTCGAATCCCTTCGCCGCACCGCCGTCGCCGAATTCGAAATCGCCCAGGCGCACACGATAAACGAAATCGAAAAGTTTCAGTTCGACCAGATCGAGCACAGCAGGTCCCTCCACTGCGCTTCCCTTTCCCTTCGGGAAAGCGAAGCTTCGGTCAGGATGACAATTAGTGATCTTCTGCCTAATCAGCCGCGGCCATCATTCAGGAACGAACACCGCCACCACTCCCTCTTCGTCCACCCTCGCCAACTTTTGCCTCAACTTCCATCCGTCACCGCCGACGAGCCGACCACCGCCCGCATTCGCAGCGGACGTCCCATCAACCTTCCCGAACTCTCCCGCGCCCGGCAAGTGAAAGTCTTCGCCGGCCAAAGCGAACTGATCGCTATTGCTACGCGCGTTGCCGGCACGTTATTTCACCCCAAGATCGTCTTCCCCTCAGACGAGACGTAGGGTACCCGTATCTGTCGAGGTCTGTGTGCGAACTGCTCTTTCGCCCCGCTGGGGCTCAGCCGTAATCTACTGGACCCAGGGCTTGCGCCCTGGGCTGCACTCTGCCGCCGCTTCGCGGCTGAAGGCCTCCGCTTTCGTTCCACCGCTCTCCCCTGATGCGGACCCTGCGATTGCAATTGGCAGCCTTTTCCCCCGTCAAAAGGCACGATGGGTTGGGGGCAGCCGATCTCGTGTATGGCTCGTACAAGAAACGCCGGTGAGCACGCTTGTGCTTCAAAAACTTGTCAAGCCCCTGAGCTGCTACTTTTTGGCGTAACTTGTTGACTAGCCTCCGAATATAATTGCCGGGAGTATGTCACTTTACCTAGAGTTATGTGATATAATAGGACTATAACCATTGAGAATGCGGCGCAGCCCATTAGAGGCCTGCGCCGTTTTCATTTCACCCTCGTTATTTCACCGAAGCAAAGGAGCCCAGCGCAGCGACCCGCTGCGCCTTTTTTATTATGAAGAGCGATTTCGATCTCCTAATTCTCGTTTTTTCGAGCGGAGCAAGGTGTGTCCTCCCGAGTCCGCCGGATGTCTTAATCGGCGGCGGCGTAACCCTTTATGCCTCAGGCGAGCCGGCGGCGCATTCGACTGCGCGGGCTACTGGCAAGAAGCGCGGAGAAGCGGCCGAGGCTGCATTTTTGGCGCGCGCGACTTACCTGGGCTTCAGCGTTTTGCATCCCCGGGGAGAGAGCAACCATTACGATGCGGCGGTTGACCTGGGGCGCAAGATGCTGCGCGTGCAGGTGAAGTCCGCGGCTGCGTTCCACGATGGGTACACGATCAAAGCAACCGGGGCAAACGGGCACGTCTATACGGCTGAGGAGATTGACTTCCTGGTGGGCCACATCGTCCCGGAAGATATCTGGTACGTCATTCCGGTGGATGCTGTCGGTAGCCGGGGAACGATCAAATTTCGACCGCACTCGCTGCGCCGGGTGAGGCCGATCTATGAGCGCTACCGTGAGGCGTGGTGCCTGCTCGGTTGCTCGCGCAAAGAGCGCGGCTGGAAGGACATTCCGGTGGTTTGCCGCAGCAGGGAAGTGGGGGTGCAGTGCGAGGTGTGCCCGCTGAAAGGCAGCTTGTCCTGTTCGCTATGATCCACCTGTCGGCCAGCCCTCAGAGGCGGATTCGGGAGATCGCATAAGGCGGTACTGTTCAGGTCCATAGTGCCCAGCTTTGCAAAAGAAGCAAAGCTGGGGCAGCCTCAATTATGATGATGGCGGCAAAGCTGGGCCAGCCCCCGATCCCCCGCAGGGAAGCTTGTTGGACACAGCATTGGACGACGGGCACATCTGGCAGGCGCGCTTCTATGACTTCGTCGTGTTCACAGAGAAGAAGCGCGTCGAAAAGCTGCGCTATATGCATCGCAATCCGGTGATCGGCACTACGCCGATGGAGAACGAGGGGCGGTGCAGGTGAATGAAGAGCGGAAGGCGGAGCTGAAAGTCCGGAAGGTCGCCTAACCAACAGGCGTCTAGGCCCGTGGTGCCCAGCTTTGCAAAAGAAGCAAAGCTGGGGCAGCCTCAATTTGATGACGGCGACAAGGATGGGCCAGCCCCCCAGCCCCCAACGGGTTTATATGTAAGTCAGGTCCTGATACACTCTGGGCTTCGACAAAATGGAACAGCAACGGGGCAGCAAGGGTAGGAATACAATTTCCGAGAAAAAGGAGATCCTTCTATGCTCAATCGACGAGTTCTGATAACTTTCTTCCTGCTGCTAACTGGAGGCACATTCTGCTGGGCGGGAACGATTGACTCCGGTTTATTCACCACCTACACGATCGACAGTGCAAAGACCACCTTGTCTTGGACTGTGTGCGGATCGATTTCGGGCGGAAGTGGTTGCTATGGCTCGGGACAATTGGGGCCCTTCGGGCACGTTGGTTCCATCGTTGAGAGCGCCAAGGTTTACGATGTTCACGAAGGCACAGTGACTCGGCACCTCTATGTTATTGACCAAGCGTACGGGTCCGGTCAAAACAGCGTAGCTCTTTACGTCTACCAGAGGGTCGATACGATAGCCTCGTCGTTTGATACGACGACGTTTACTCTAAAGAAGACAATTTCACTACCCTTGATTGGTGGGAGTCCGGCTGTTGTCTTCGTGGCTGCGAATCAAGGTTTTCTTGTGATCGGCACCAGCAACAGCGCAGTACCGGTCGAAGTCGACAAGCATACCTTCGTCGTCACTCCACTTGACATCATCTCCCAGATCCCAGATTCCATTACCGCCGACAACTACGGTTACGTGGTTGTCACGTCAGCAGACAGTTTCTTCGTAGTTGGTCCAAGTGGCGCGATTCAGGAGGATGGAGGCGGATCTCCTTTCACTATCAATGCGCTCCTAGGGACTCAACCCTGACCTCTTTGCATTCCGAACATCGCCTCCAGCCCGCTTAAGAAGAACACGGGCAAGGCGGCTTGTTATTGCGAGTTTTCAGCCTTGCCTGTTTGATTCTCATAAGCACCCATATCGATCGTCCCGCCGACTATCCGAGGATTGTTGGCAAGGTCTCTCTTAGGCAGATCGGGTGCTGAATTGGTGCCCGCATTTACCGCAGGAGAGTCGTTTTGCAACTCGAAATTCGGCTGGCCCACAAAATCCGGCATTGCCGAAATGTTTCCATTTATCCCGCCATCCTCCGCGCACATTCCACCATACCAAATCCCCTTCGGAGTCCATGCGTCGTTAAAAGTCACTATCGGAGGACCTTCTTGATAGATCGGATTGCAAATCAGCGCGCCCGATGCCCCCGGTCCCACGATCACGTTGTTGGTGATCTGAGCGTTCTTATTGAATCCGTCAGCAACCACGGCCGCGTCCGCATTCGGATTCGTACTCACAATCGTGTTATTGATCAGCCTGAACCCAGAGGTGCTCTGGGGAATCAAACTATAAAACTCCGTCCCCGACGAGGCCACATCGTCATACATCACGTTCTGAACGATGATCTCATCCGCCTCGTTCACCATCCAGAACGCGCCACCCTGGCCGCCTCCATTATTCTTCGTGATTCGGTTGTTCTCGATGAGAACGCTTCCGGCAGCGAAGAGCCCAATCGCTCCCCCTCCCGCTGAAGCCACGTTGCCAGTGAACGTATTGCGTATCACCTGCGCGGTCGAAGCCCCCAAAATGTACATCCCCGCGCCAAACTCCGCCGTATTGTTGGAGATGACGTTGTTCTTGATGACCGGCGATGCGAAGTCGAGATAGACACCGCTGTTGGTCCCATGCTGAATCGTGAATCCAGTGAGCACCGATGCATTCGTTTCGCCCGTGACAAACGTGACGACCGACCCTAGATTTCCCCCATCAAGGATTGTTACTTTTGGCCCGCCTGAACTTCTCACCGTAATCGCCTTGCCGCTGAAATTGATATTCTCGTTGTAGGTCCCTGGCGCCACCAGCACAGTGTCCCCGGTCACGGCCGCATTGATTCCATCCTGAATCGTGGGCTGATCCGCAGGAACGTTGATTGTGGACGCCACCGCAGAACCGCAAATGAGAACCGCAAGAAACGTTGACGCAACGTAAAACTGGGACTTCATCCGTTTTCTCCTTTGGGGCTGACCCACCTTTGGTTCTTTTGTCGGAAGGCATTATAAATGAGGCTGCCCCGCGCTTCGTGATTTTGTTCAGTCTCATGACATCCTTTACAAAATGTCCCGAGACATCCTTTACACTCCCGGCGCGCTTAACGCGCCGGGGTGATGAATGCGATGGCTTGGAAGACGATGGACGTAAGTGTGGGTATCACGCGCGGTCCGGAAGGAGGGGACTGGTCCATCTTTGCTGGCACCATCACGATTGAGGCTGCCCCAGCTTTGCTTGTTTTGCAAAGCTGGGCACCACGGACCGCCCTCCCATGTTCATTCGTCACATACGAATTTCAAGGCCCCGTGCTAGACCTCGCTTGTGCCCAACAAACTTCGTCGTTACTACGGCGCAGGGTATCTGCACTTCATCACCACCAGTTGCTATCGGCGGATGTCATTGCTGGCCAGGCCGCAGCATCGCGATCTCCTGCTGGAAGTTCTAGAGGGAGTGCGCCGTCGCTACCGTTTTGTGGTCGTCGGCTACGTGGTGATGCCCGAGCACGTCCACCTTCTGCTGAGCGAACCGGAGCGCGGCAATCCCTCCAGAGTAATGCAGGCCATCAAACAAGGATTCGCCCGGCGGCTCCTAGGAAAATTGCGCGCAGCGTGCGATCCCCCGCTGGAAAGCTTGTGGACTACGGCGCTGGACGACGGGCACATCTGGCAAGCACGCTTCTATGACTTCGTCGTGTACACGGAGAAGAAGCGAGTCGAGAAGCTGCGCTACATGCATCGCAATCCGGTGAAACGAGGATTAGTGCAGGAGCCGCAACAGTGACCCTGGAGTAGCTATCGGCACTACGCCAATGGAGAACGAGGAATCGTGCTGGTGAATGAAGAGCAGAAGGGGGAGCTGAAAGTCCGGAAGATCGCTTAACCGATAAGCGTCGAGGTCCGTGGCGCCCAGCTTTGCAAAAGAAGCAAAGCTGGGGCAGCCTCAATTTGATGAGGGCGACAAGTAGGATGGGCCAGCCCCGATTGGTACGGTAAAACGGGGGCACTTCATTGGAGTGAATGAGAAATCCGAGTAGCGCGGCGGAGTCCGGAATACCGTTTCATAGCCGCTCCTTTGAGGAGGCTCATTATCTGTCCGGTCCGTTGGAAAGTCGCGGTACGACGTCTTGACAGATCACAATCAGTCCGTCACTTAAGTTACTAAGTGCTTTCAACATTCCTCTCGACTATGTTTATTCCACGGAAGTAACATCCCTCCAGATCAGTAGGTCAGAGCTAAGTTCTCCGAGACTCAACTTGATAGATCACAGCTCGGCCACGTCATTTAAGTTACTAAGTTCTTTCAACATTCCTCTTGACTCTGCTTATCCACGGAAGTAACATCCCTCCAGATCAGTAGGGTGAGAGTCAAGTTCTCCGGGACTCAACCTTAACTCTCTCTAAGGAGACCCAACGTGAAACAATCCGAGAAACTTGCTCTCAAGAAAGTGACCCTGCGAGACCTAGATGAGCCGACGTTGCAGGGGATGGCCGGCGGGACGTCTGACATTACATGTCATCCGAAGGCCACGTGCTGCGAAGCCAAATGTATTTGCACAGGAGGTATTTGTGAAACAACCATTTAACGCCACGAATCTATCCTCACATGAGTCGTTTTGACGAGGGCATCGCACAACCGTTGTGAGTGAGAGAAAAATCGGTTGTGCTGACAATAACGAGCCACGAAACGCTCTAGCGGCGTAGTAAGACTCCGCACCAGGAGGTTGGCATGAAAAGCTTGCCATTAAGAAGGTGACTCTCAGCAATTTGGATGAGCCATCGCTGGGTGGCATTGGCGGTGGAACTAACAACACCGCATGTAGTACTAATTGCGGTGATACTTGCAATAGTACGATCTGCAGTACCGATTGTTCTAAGTCCGTTTGTGTGGGCAGTTGTGGTGCGAGCCTTTGTCGCGGCACGTGCTAGCGACAGCTTTCAGTGGTTGCGATAATACCACGTAGTAAAACGCCCGCGCGGGAAAAGCCGGACCAATGCTGGGAGTCATCACCAAGCAAGGCAACCGCATGTTGCGTTCGCTGTTGGTGGAGGCGGCGCAGATCGCCGTGCGCTTCGATCCGGAAATGAAGAAGCAGTATCTCCCTCCAGAGTGATGTTATGGCTCGAATTCCTAGCCTGGGCCACCCGCCTCTAGTTCCGAATCCGTAACGGGGTCTACATTTCTAAGCGGTCTGCTTTCGGCTGTGTTATTCGTGCTCTAGTTATCCCGAGCGGTTCATCCCTTGACGTTAGATATCTTATTCGTTAGTGAGCCGTTTTCGCTGGAGAACATGGCTCGAATTCTTCGTTAACCCACGAAAGGAGCATTGTATGAAGCGAGTAAAAGGTAGTCGCGGTTGGATTGCGGCCGCATTCACAATTCTTTTCATGGTAGGTTTGATCGCGGTACGGACGAAGGCGGCAATTCAACCTTCCGGTGAGGCACCGTCGACCCTGCCGGCCCCCGTGCTGAGTGATGCTTCGGGTGACGGCACCGCGTGTCCTTCGGATACTTTGTTTTGGACGAGCGTTACAGGCGCCACCTCATACCAGCTCTGGAGCCGAGAGCGGCTGCCAACGCCGGCGCCGACGTTTTCTGAGATATACAGCGGAACCGCGACGCATCTGAGAATCACGCTCTCACCGGGATTTTCGTACGCCTACGAAGCTGCCGCATGTGATGCACAGGGCTGTAGCGGATTTTCAAATCAGCTTTTTGTCCAGGGGGTGCATATGTGCCCATGACCGATGTGCGAGCGTCTATCCCAACGCCCTGGAAGTGTGTAGCAGGATAGATACGGGCTAACCGTGTCGATTCCTTTCCTCCGAGCCTTGGTCGCCACTGGCGCCGACGCAACGGGTTTCCCGTCCTCTCGACGAAGCGGCACCAAAGAGGATAGAGCCGTAGTGCCCACCCTTGCAAAAATCGCAAGGATGGGGCAGCCATTTCGTAGCGGTTCATCGAAAAACCCGCGCATCGGAGTGGTTCAGCCCTCAAGGTTAGATGTCACGAGGGGGGCGTTTTATTGTTCTATGGTTTGGATCGTCGGCGACGTGTGCGCCCGATGGCAGCTGCTCCACTTCTCGCGGAGGAAGCGAGGAGTGGATTTTCTAGAACATGCTTTTTTCTGGAGCAATGCCTTGCTAGAGCTAGTGATTTTTCTAGAGCGATGGCTTTTCCTTTGAACCGGAAGGAGCAAGTCACGGCTCCCTCAGGGGCTAAAGAGTGTGCGTGGGAACTACTCTTTCGCCCCTCCGGGGCTTGGTCCATTTCCCATTTCCTACCCACGGCTTGCGCCGTGGGCTGCATTCTATCGCCGCTTCGCGGCTGAAATTCGGAGGTCTACTCCACACGCCAGTGATGATTCTGGTTCTCACGCACACTCTTTAGCCCGACGGATATTTGAGCTACTTACGCGGCCCCTTCGGCAGGCTCAGGGCAGGCTCTAAAGGGCCGCTCTTCCACTGGGATGGGTGTAACGCCCGATTCGGAGTGACATTGATTTTTGCTTTCAGATCCCCATCGTGCCGGCAGGGGCCGGTGGGCGGCCCATTTTGTGGTGGTTTCATGGAAAGACAACGCGCAGCGGAGTTACGCCAACCCTCCAAAGGAAGTACTTAGACTTTTCGATTGACATACACAGTCTGCTAAGGTACTTTGTCCGGCAACTCAGCGAGTGGGATTTGTAAGGGCAACGAATTCTCAGGTTCGTAACGAATCCCAATCGCTGCTTCCCCCTTAGAAACAAGAGTACGAAACGGTCGCGCACCGATTCGCAAGGGTGCGCAACCGTTAAGTGCGGGATAAGTCGGGCCATTGGTTGGGCGCAACCGGACAAGTGTCCCGGTTAGCCTGCGTTTGTCCGAGGAGGAAGAGTGTCTAACCTCAATATCGCACCTCAAACTGTTTTATTGACATCCGGCCAGGCAGTTACCTTCGAAGCCACCGATGCCGCCGGCAAACCCGCCCTCGTGACTTGGAGTTTGGATCCTACCGTCGGAAACTTAGTTACACCGACAGCCCCAGGTGCAGCGGCGGGTGCGACTAGCGCAGCATCCTCGGCAACATATGTCGCGCCTCCCATGGTGGCAAGCGCGCAGACCATTGCCATCGTCGCCAGCACTGCGAACGATTCGGCGAGCGCCACGATCTCGTTAACCACCCTCGCGATCGTTCCTTCAAAGGTCGATCTCTCCGCGGGCCAGCAGCAACAGTTTTCTCCGATCTTTGCTCTTGCTCCGGCTCCGGCCCCGGCCCCACCACCAGGTGCGGCTCCCGCAGCCCCGGAAAAGATTACTTGGACTCTCAGCCCACCCTTGGGAAGCCTCGACCAGATGGGGTTGTACACTTCACCTCGCGAAGTCCTCGACTCCACTACGGTCAACGTCATCGCAACAACGCCTACACCGGGAAAGCGAGCCGTGGCAACAGTGAACCTGACGGCAACGCCATGGCAAGGTCTTGGCGTCGATTTCCTGGGTGGATTTCTTCTGTTGGTCTTTTCGCTGGTTTTCGTGATGGTGGGACTCTGGCCTCCGGCGTTGCCGAATCCTGACACCGCTAGAGCAGACCGCATCCAGGCGGAAAAAACATGGGAGGACAAAACCAAACTGTATAACGACGCAGTAGCGGCTGCGAAGAAGCCGACGGAGCCTTCTAAGAAGCAAACCGAAAACACGCCCACATCATCGCCAACGAAGGGCAAGCTAGCGCAACCGACCGGAACCGCTGCCGCCCCCAGCGATGGCACTACATCAGCACCGGGGGCCGTTACCCCCACTCCGCCGGCTGCGGAAGATTTGCTTCAGCAGGCGGGTCAAGCCCTCGACGATGCTTATGCTGATCTGGGGGAAAAGCGCCAGACAGAGAAGGCGGTGAATGAACCCAACGTAAAAACTAAGCTTATCGGTCACATCAACCGTGAATTTGATCTGCTGTTACTCGTCTTACTGGCTGGGGCTCTAGGAGCCTTTCTGCACACCGCTCAATCCTATTCGGACTACGTCGGCAATCGAACTCTCAAAAGAAGTTGGGCGTGGTGGTACTCCTTGAGGCCGTTCATCGGTGCCGGGTTGGCATTGGTCTTTTATGCCGCAGTACGCGGGGGCGTCCTGGCGATCACGACAGGTTCCAACGCCAAAGCTTCAGAGCTGAACCCTTTTGGCGTGGTTTCAGTTGCCGCCATGGTCGGCATGTTTTCGAAGGCCGCGACTACTAAGCTCGGGGAGGTGTTCGACACCCTGTTCAAATCGGACAAGCCCAAAGACAAGGACCCGGTAACCGGCTCCCCGCAAGGCGGCTCCCCGCAGTCAAACCAGTCCGGAGCTAAACCTGCGGCGGGTGGAACCACGACTTCGACCACGGCTAAGTAATAGTTCGAAACCTCGTCCGACGAGCGCCAACGGAGTTGACAATGCGGCTAAGAAACCTGCTCAGCGGAACCGTTCCGATCTTCATTCCCACATTCTTTCTGCTCGCGTATATCTTCGTGCCGATGTGGGCTGCCCGAAATCCCCACTTTCACGGAATTTCGGCGATCCTGCCCGTGCATCGACACGCTCCCGAGGAGGACTACGCCAGAGCCATCGTCGCGGCCATGCAGCCTCTTCAGCAGTATGTCTCCCATTCACTAGTCTCGATCGACCCCAATAAACCGGTCACAGTCGTGACCTGGACGCAGCAGAAGTGGGTTTCGACCTACAAGAAGGGAAAAACACCCAGAACCATTTGGGTCACGGTCGCTCCGCATCTGCAATCCTTTTGTAGAAATTACGTTAAGTCAAACGGCGATGACCTGCGTCAGCTAACCTTGCGCCTTGAGCAGCGGCTGGGTCTGCCCCCAAACTACGGCAACGACACGTTTGTGGAACTGCAAATAGATCCCGGCCGGATCGAAGACGTTTCCAAGCTTTTCCGTCCCTGCGACGACCCATCTACCTCCGGCCACACCTGCAGTCCATTAGTCCCACCGGACAATGCGGACGATCGTGAAAAAGTTAGAGAATATTGGTTGCTAAACCAATACTACGGGTCATACGCAGCGCCACAGAAAGGCGGCCGGGAGAGTAAGCAGTATCCCTGGACTTCTCTGGGTTACACCTTCGACTGGGCTCCCAAGCAAGAAGGGAACGACGATTTCGAGAGATGGGGCGAGAGCGAATTCGTCGTCGCATCCGAGACTCCAGCGACGTTCGTATCGGCTACAAACAGCGCGGCATATTGCGCCCCGTAGTAAACAGGGGAGTTCGTGCACCCGAACGGTTTTGGTTGCGTTCGATAGAGCCTCCCAGGTACGATGATCCGACTCAAGTTACTGGACTCCATACGGCAAGGGAACTCATGTCCAGCGTCGCATCAAGACGAACTTTCCGATATGGACTAGGGAACGCTGCGGTGAGTCGAGCGGCGCTCAAAAAGACCCCTCCCTTGGCGTGTCTGGTGCTCGTGCAACTACTGATCGGTTGTGGCGGGGGCTCAAGTGGATCTGGCACGCCGGGAGGGACGCCAACCCCTTCCTCAAACGATGTGCCGATCATTAGCTCCCTTAGTCCGAATTCCGCGAGCGAGGGCGGGGCGGCGTTTACACTGACGATCACGGGCGAGAATTTTATATCCACGTCTACCGTTCAATGGAACGGCGGCCCGCTGGCGACAACTTACTCCTCGAGCGGCCAATTGCAAGCGCAGATACCCGCAGCGGACATCGCCAGCTCCGGTTCGGCCGCGGTTAGCGTCACTAATCCCGCTCCCGGGGGCGGAAATTCAGGATCGGCGGAATTCACAATCGGTGCAACCTCCAATGCGGCGCCCTCCCTCGCGTCGCTTAACCCACCTTCTGCCAACGCTGGATCTGCCGGATTCATTCTGACTCTCACCGGAGAAAATTTCATACCTCAATCCACTATCGAATGGAACGGCACTGCGCTTTCAACTACTTATTTGTCTGCAACTCAACTTGAATGCCAGATTCCCACGTCTAACCTCGCTTCTCCTGGATTCGCGGATGTCGTTGTAGCGAATCCTTCGCCGGGGGGAGGAACATCCACTCCCGTGCCTTTTGCCATCGCCTTTGCACCCACAGTCATAAACCAGGCAGCGGATGATTTGGTGTGGGACGCGACGCACCAATTAATTTATCTTTCGGTTCCAAGTCTTGCTGCGTCGAACGGAAATACGGTTTCGGCTTTGAACCCGACAACTGGAAGTATCACCTTATCCCAGTTTGCAGGCAGTGAACCCGACGTCCTTGCAATTGACGGCGGAGACCAATTCCTCTACGCGGGCTTAGATGGTTCTTCATCGGTTCAGCGATTTACGCTGCCGGACCTCACGCCTGATATTAGCTATTTGCTCGGAACGGACGGATTTCTGGGTCCTACCTTTGCGTGGGACCTTCAAGTTGCGCCCAGTCTGGGGCATACCACCGCAGTGTCACGAGGCGTCTTCAGTTCAAGCCCTTATTCGGCAGCCGGTGGCATGACGATCTACGACGATGCTACCCCAAGGCCCAAAACTACCGTCAATCAAGGGAGATTTGACTCACTACAATGGGCAGACGATACAACCATTTACGCGATTAACAGCGAAATTTCCAGTTTCGACCTTTATGTCCTGGGGGTAAGCTCCAGCGGAGTGGCGCTGGGCAAAGATTATCCCAATGAGTTTTCGGACTTCGGCGTCTCGATGCATTATGACAGCGGCACTCAGTTGGTTTACACCGACGATGGCTATGTGATTAATCCCTCCAATGGCAAGAACATTGGATTCTTCCAGGCTAGCGGCCTGATGATTCCGGATTCAACCCTCAACACTGCTTTTTTTCTAGGGCAGATTGCGTTCCAGTCCAACACACCCACCTTCGCCATCGAGGCCTTCGACTTGACAACGCTTGCGCCTGTTGCTGAGATTGTCGTACCGAACGTAGCAGGCAATCCCCTACGGTTCATTCGGTGGGGTACTAATGGACTGGCGTTTAACGACGACGCCGGCTATGTTTACGTCCTCAACAATCCCTTTGTTGCCGCCGATGGCACACAGGTGAAGACGCCAGCGCGATATCTAAACCCAGTGACGAAGATCACGTCACGCCCCGAGACAATCCGACCTCCCCGGGTGGGTGCCTGGAGAAGCATCTCCCGTTTAAGGGCGACAAAGCCCGCATACGGAGCTTTCACTTCAAATCCTATCCCTGCAATCACAACCCTGAGTCCGAGCGTGGTCGCGGCCGGCGTGGACGGATTCACGTTTACGGTTACGGGAACGAACTTCTTATCTCTCTCTATGATCGAATGGAACGAAGCGCAGCTCCCGACTGAATATTTATCGAGCAGCCAGCTACAGGCCCAAGTTAGTGCTTCCGACGTTGCAAACGTCGGCTCAGCTTCGATCACTGTGGTGACTCCGAGTCCCGGGGGAGGCGCTTCCTCTGCGTTGCCTTTCACCATCGTCTCTAGCTCGCCCAATCCAGCTCCTGTCATCCTTGCGCTCTACCCAAACGGTGTGACGGCCGGAAGTCCCGGGTTCACCTTGAACGTGAACGGGCTTGCATACTTTAATGCATCCAGTGTGGTGGAGTGGAACGGTAGTCCTCGGCCATCTTCACTTTATAGTCCCGGTCAGCTCCAGGTTCAGATAAATGCCTCCGATGTAGCAACTGCTGGCTACGCCCAGGTATCGGTCATCAATCCAGGCCCCGGCGGCGGCACATCGGTAGCCGAATTTCAGATCCTCTATCAGCCGACAATAGTGAATCAGGTAACGAACGATTTGGTTTGGGATCCGTTAAACCAAGTTATCTACATTTCCGTCCCCAGTGCAGCCGCCACGCACGCGAATCAAGTTTGCATTCTGAACCCCGTCACTGCAACCATGGTGACCTGCCAAACCGCAGGCTCCGAACCTGATGTGCTGGCGATTTCTGACGACAGCCAATACCTATACGTAGGGGAAGATGGAACAGGAACGGTGCAGCGATTCATCCTGCCCGGCTTAGTCCCGGACATTACTTATTCGCTAGGAAACTATGGAAACGGAGTTCCATACTTCGCACTAGATCTCCAAGTTGCACCTGGCGCACCCCACACGACTGCTGTAACGTTAGGCGCCCCTGTGGATCCCGCTGCGCAGGGCGGAATCATGATCTTCGATGATTCGACACCAAGGCCCATCAGCACGCCCGGGGACGGGTATGCGGGCGGTGGGGTATTTGCCTCAATCCAGTGGGGATCCGATTCGACAGCACTGTATGCAGCGAATAGCGAAACCACGGGGTATGATTTTTACACGCTGACCGTAAGCTCCTCAGGGGTAGCTCTTGATCAGGATTACCCAAGCGTATTCTGGAACCCGGGCCGAATTCACTACGATAGCGGGAGCGGCCTTGTTTACTCCGATGATGGTTTCCACGCGGTCAATCCCTCCACAGGTCTGCCCGCGGGTATTTTCGAAGGCGGCGGATCAATGGCACCCGACTCAACGCTCAACACCGTATTTATTCTTTCGCAATACATATTTCAGGGGAATTCCAATTACACAATCGACCTCTTCGACATGACGCACTACGTTCCTGTGACGCGAATTCCTTTTAGCACGCCCAGTGGTATCAGTCGGCTCGGGCAATTCCTCAGATGGGGTTCTACCGGACTAGCGATAAATGATACCGAACAAAATCTATACCTAATTTCGGGACTGTTTGTCAGCGGAAATGACAAGACACCAAGCTGGGATGGAGGCAAGAAGCTCGGCGAACATCGCAAATTGGTAAATTAGCGAGGAACAGAGAACACGGACTCAATGTCCGATAACATGTATTATGTAAAGTTCGCTAAATCAGCTCAACCGATCCGGTTGGCGCAAATCTTGAGATGCCACGGTCTAGCGTCGCCAACTTCCCCCGATTATGCATGGCCAGAGCGACCAGGTAGGCGTCTGTTATCTGTTGGTGTCCGGTCAGCGGCGTCGGTATCCGCTCCAAAGCCTCGCCCAGTTGAAGCGAATCGTTCCAAAACTGATGGCCCGGAAGTTCCACGTTACGCTTCAGCACGAGCAACGCCCCTGACGGGGTTAGCGCACGTGGCGAAAATGCGGCATTCGATAAGACCCTCACGAGCGCCCCCTGAGTCATTGGACAAGTCGCCCAACCGTGGCGCGCATGCCGCCCAAACCACTGACTGGCTCGCTCATGCGCGGAATGTTCCGGCCACGCCAGCGCGATGAGCACGCTGGCATCGAGCAGGTAGCCCGGCACTAAATCTCATCCTCAAGCAATCGTTTGACATGCTCGCTGGTGATCTTCTTGCCGCCCTTGGGCAGCACCACGGTACAAAAACCGTTCACCATCTTCATCTGGACCGGTGCGTTTGCGCCTTTGCGCACCAACTCCGACGCAGCCTTGCCCAGCGCCAGCGACCGTGTTTTAGAGTATTCCCGCAGGATCTTCAGAGCGTCATCATCGAGGTTTAACGTGGTGCGCATGATGACAATATAATGTCATTATGACTAGATTGATGTCAATCATGAGGTCTGTGCATCACTCGACTCCCATCGCTGACGGCGGGCCAGAGGATAACGGGATAAATCGAGTAACAGCCGCAGCAGCTCTGCACAATCTCAAATCACTAAATGACAAATTGACTCAATGATTCAATGACTACATCTTATATCGGCCCAGATCCTCGTCATTCAGCCCTTCCAGCCACTTGCGCAGCTCTTCGGCTGTAACTCGATCCGACATATTCGCAGCCTGCTTCGAGTTCTTCAGCACCACATCGTCCACAAAGATAGGACAATCCACGCGCAGCGCCAGCGCCAGCGCATCCGACGGACGGGAGTCGATGCTCACCACCTCGCCCCCGCGCTCAAGCCAGATCACCGCATAAAACGTATCCTCGCGCAACTCCGTGACCACCACTTTATGCACCTGAGTTTCAAGCCCAGTCAGCACATTCTTAATCAGGTCATGCGTCATCGGACGCGGCGTCGAAACCTTCTCCATCTCCAACGCAATCGCCTGCGCCTCATGAACGCCCACCCAGATCGGCAGCACACTCTCGCCAGCCACATCCTTGAGTATCACAATCGGCATATTCGAAACCGGATCCATTAAAAGGCCACGGATTGTCATTTCTACTTCCATTGGGGCTCCTTCGACTGCGGAGTCTTCGACTATGCAAGACTGCGTAAAACTCGGAGTCTTCGATTGGCCAAGACTTCCGCAGAACTGCTGCGACTGTGCGACTGCGTCTGCCTTTCTTCGCTTCTTATATCACCATTTCGCCTAAAAGACTGTTGGGAAAACTTGCTGTTGCCTTTACCGGAACGTAGGTTCCCGGCTTGGGAGTGGCTGCTTCTGGAGCCGTGAAATTCAGGGTTTTGTTTTGGCTGGTGCGGCCGATCCATTGATTACGGGCTTCGTTTTTAGCTTCAACCATTACTTCCAATGTTTGCCCGATGTATCTCTTGTAACGCGATATTTGGATATCTCGCTGCTTTGCCATTACGACTTCCAGCCTGCGGGCTTTTTCCTGGTCTGGGATCGCATCTGCTAACGCCAGCGACGGGGTGTTCGGGCGCGGAGAATATTTGAAGGTGAAGACGGCGTCGTAGCCGACTTCATCGAGTAGGCTCAAGGTTTCAGCGAAGTCCTCTTCGGTCTCGCCGGGAAAGCCGATGATGATGTCGCTCGTGATGCTGATGTCGCGCTTCGCCGATTTCATCCATGTGATGCGTTCGAGATATTGCTCGCGGGTGTAGAGGCGCTGCATGGCGTTGAGCACGCGGTCGGAGCCGCTCTGCACGGGCAAGTGAACGTGGTCGCAGAGCGTGGGGACGGCGTCGATGGCGTCGACGATGTCGCGTCCGAAGTCGCGGGGATGCGATGTGGTGAAGCGGACCCGGCGGATGCCCGGCACTTCTCCCACGGCGGCCAGCAATTCGGCGAAAGACTTCTTTTTTCCAGAAGATCCGCCTGCTGGATCTTTGTAGGAATTCACGTTCTGTCCGAGCAACTGGATTTCGGTGTAGCCGAGATCGGCCATCTGGCGGGCTTCGGCGAGCACGGACTCGGAGGTGCGGCTGCGCTCTTTGCCGCGGGTGAACGGCACCACGCAGTAGGCGCAGAACTTGTCGCAACCTTCGATGATGGTGATGTATCCGCGATGCGGATTGCTGCGGGCGGTGAATTCGGTTTCGAAGCACTCGTCAGTTTCGCGATCGTCGAGGCCGGTGATGCGAACCAGGCTTCCGGCCATTGGCTTTCGGGCTTCGGGCTTCCCTGTCACAAAATTTGCGTTCTCAGGGGCATTTTCTAGTTGCGCCAACATCTGGGGCAGGTTGCGGTAGCTGGCCGATCCGCAGACCAGCGAGACGTGCGGGGCGCGCTCGAAAATCTTTTCGCCTTCCTGCTGCGCCACGCAGCCGAGCACGCCGAACTTTTTGCCCTGGGCCAGCAACTTCTTGTAGTCGGCCAGACGATGAAAGACTTTCTGCTCGGCTTTGTCGCGGATGGAACAGGTGTTGTACAGAATCAGATCAGCCTGCTCGACCGTTTCCACCTGCTGATAGCCCTCATGGACCAGCGTGCCGATGACTTTTTCGGAGTCATGGACGTTCATCTGGCAGCCGAAGGTTTCTAAGTAGAAGGTCTTGTGTGGGTCCCCAGACATAGATAAAAGTATAACGCGGCGGCGCGCTTCGTTCTGGACAGAATCCCGGCGGTGGGCTAAGCTGGCGCGTTCCCTCCCCCCAAGCAGCGAGATTCTCTTTCTACGCGAGGACGACGATGGCAAGTTCGCTTCCGCCGCCGAGATGGCAGATGCTGGCCCTGTGGCAACAACTGGCCAGCAGAACAGGGCCGGACGCCGAGGAGATTCGCTCGACCACGGTCCTATGCCTTAATGCTGCGACGAAGATTCTCGATAAGGGCGGCACAGCGCCTAGTGACTTCACGCTGCATGATGCTGACCACAGCTTCAGGGTGGCGGAGAAGATGCCCAAGATCGTCCCGTC
The DNA here is from genome assembly GCA_963771965.1 of uncultured Acidobacteriaceae bacterium. Lineage (GTDB taxonomy): Bacteria > Acidobacteriota > Terriglobia > Terriglobales > Acidobacteriaceae > Sulfotelmatobacter. The sequence goes on along the minus strand of CAVYVM010000006.1, from coordinate 99,617 downwards.
TGGCACGCTCGAGGAACTGTCCCCACATGAGCTTGCCTTCCTATTGTTGTCCGCCTATCTCCATGACATAGGCATGACGCCGGCTAGATCGAGGACGATCGCGTACTACGAGTTTCTTATCACTGGTGCCCCTGGGCTGCTAGGTGAGAAGGGCGTCTCGGAGTTTCAGCAATGGCTCGATCAGCAGCCTGAAGCCATCACACCGCCCCTAGCGAAGGCGGAGACAGAGCCAGCCACGATCGACCAGCTCCGCACCGCGCGAGAGCTAGTGACGTACTACTGCCGGGAAAGACACAACGACTGGAGCGCTGAGTGGATCAGGGAAAATCTGTCCCAGTTTCCCCTGGCAAGCTACGCCCAGTGGGTAGATGACCTAATCACCCTCTGCCGAAGCCACCACGAAGGCTTTCAAGAGTTGATGGGGGACACATTTGACGCTCGCATCGTCGGCACGTCGGTTGTAAATCTTCGATACCTTGCCTGCGTGCTGCGAGTAGCGGATATCCTCGACGTCGACCCGGAACGCACACCGGCGGTGATCCTGCGCCATCGCGGTATCCCCGACAAGAGCCTAATTTATTGGTACAAGGATCAGAATCTCAGCGTAAAAATTGTCGGCAACGAAGTCGTCGCGTTCGCCCGACCCTCTAATGCGAAATTGCATAAAGCGATACTGGAAACCCTGGATGACATCGACAGAGAGCTTGAGACCAGCTTCTTAATCAGCCTAGAGAAGCCGTTTGAGGCGCTTCCGGGGTCGACCGGGAGCCTTCCTCATGCTTGGAACCTTCAGCGCAAATGCTCGCGCAATGTGGCCCCGAAGGACGCCGCCTACGAGTTTGTGGACGGAGCCTTCCGGCCCGACACAAGGAAGCTGCTGGATCTCCTCTCCGGCGTGGCGCTGTACCAATCAGAACTTGCGGCGGTGCGCGAATTGCTGCAGAACGCGTTCGACGCGGTAGAGGTCCAGATCGCGCTGCAAAGGCTCGGACACTCTGATCCCCTCGACACCCAATTCGTAGAGAGCCTCAGATCGACTCACGAGGTAGTGCTCTCGCTAGAGACAGTCGACGGTGAATCATGGCTGGTATGCACCGACACCGGTGTCGGGATGACCAGGAAAATCATCGAGAAATACTTGCTGGTAAGCGGCTCCAGAAGACCACCCGAGACAATAGAGCTCGCACGAAGATGCCGCCAGGCCGGATTCTCGTTAAACGTTACCGGACAATTCGGAATTGGGGTGCTGAGCTATTTCATGCTTTGCGATCGTCTCACGATGCGAACCTTCAGGAGTCGTGAGGCTTCGTTAGGTTCACCAGAGGCAAACGGATGGTATTTCGAATCCGAAGGAGTCGGATCCTTCGGAGAACTCCGCCGCGACTCCAGCTTCGTCCAGGGCACTGAGCTGCGGCTGCGCCTGCGCTCGAACATGCTGGGCGGGTCCCTCGAGGATTTTGCTACGGCGCTGCAGGAATACCTAAATAACACGCTTAGAAGGACGCCGTGTAGCTTTGCGCTCCGCCCCCACGGTGGCGACACGTCGTGCAAGTGGGGCCCCGGATGGGCAGCCTCCGCAGCGTCAGTTGTGGATGTCCTTACCGGCACGCTGAAGAGACCGGAGGACGACTACGATGTGCCCAAGGAGCTCCTCGGGCCGCGCGACAAGGAGCGCCTAGAGGCCGAGGTGGCACGTGTCGACACACTTCGATCAGAGCTAGCCGCCTCCCTCCGACTGGCGACGGAGGCCGGCGAACTTCCGGATGGAATGGGTCACTATTCTATCCACGTTCCATATTTTCGACTGGCCGGCGACTTTTCCACGGTCTTCCTAAGGGTGACCAAGGCGGGCGACGGCATACATCTCTCGCATATTGATAGGGGCTTCGCATTCTGGCCGCGGTGGACCGCGATCAACTCATGGAAAGGGATGTCGCTGTTAGTCGACGATCGTGACTCCGCAATGTGGTCGTACTATCGCAGCGCGCCGCCTGCGGTGATTCAGGCCGACTGGACGTCGGAGGAGGCCGGAAAGCTATCCGTCAACCGCAATAGCCTAGAAGCTAGCCCCACGCTCAGGAAAAGCATGGAATGGCTGAGGAAGCGGGCGTCGTCGCTGGGGCAGGGCCTGATCGATACAAACGCGGACTCCCCCTACGCTCTCCTGAGCTGCAACGCAAATGGCGCGCGGCCCCCCGAAAAGATTCAACCTTGCTGGCTTCACGTCGAGAGCGAGGAGTCTTTCGCCTGGAGTAGAATCGATTTCCCGGCCACTCCCAGCAGCTCTTTCGGCTATTCGCAGCCACAGCTGGCAACCCTCGGCGGGAAACCCGTCGACACTCTCTGGAGCCTCCCCGAGCCGGACGAAGCGGACCACTATTCGGGGATTTCTTTCGCCTCGCTAGCGGTTCCGCCGGATCGCATCTGCAGAATTACAAACTATAAATTTGCTGTGGCGCCCGTTTGGTGCGGCCCCACGTTTTCCCGCACAACACATGCCGCCGGAATCCCGACGGCGGCCTTTCCGCCTAGTTGGGCCAACCTCTGCGGAGTGCGGCTTCCGCAGTTCGGCCCAGCGGGTCACGGACTCGACCACGTCTGGAACTCGGCCCATCCTCTTATCCGCCTGGCTGACGCAGATGCTTGGCAGTTGGGCGCTGAGCGTTTTGCCGGAGTGCACAATCCGGAGAAGTCTCGGGCCGAACTCTTGTCTCGCCCAGCCCTCGCCGCGTCTTGGCTGCTGCACTGCTTGCTGGGCACCCGACAGAGGATTTTCCAGCGGGTGCCGGAGCTCACTAAACGGGTTTGGGAACTTCTCGGGGACACCATCCCCGCGAATGAGTGGACCGGCGAGATACTTCAGTGGGTTGAAGATAGCGGTATGAACAGTCAACTTAGAATAGTCACCGCAGCGGGGTGGGAGCCGTTCTACTGGAAAATGCAGAAGGATAGGGCAACGATCGAGGCGCGACTGCCAGATCCCGGCCCCGAATGGACGGTGGAGGTGACCCGTCCGGCAGCGCGGTTTAGGGGGCGACCTGTGCATAAATAGGTTGCGTACATTCTCACGGGCTGAGGCCCTGTTCATAATCTTATCCTTGACGCGGTGCTGAAGCGCAGCTCTTCCACGGGGCTGCCGGCGTTTGAGGCGGTGCCTTGGGAGCGTCCCGCGGGGGCTAAAGCCCGCATTGAAACATGGCCGGTTATCGCAGCGCTGAAGCGCTGCTCCACCCAAAGGCTGCTCGGCGCGGCAACGGGCGAGAAAACCAAGGTCCCTCGCTTCGCTCGGGATGACAATCGGAAATGGTCTGACGACAATCGGAAAGATGACAATCGGAAAACGGTCGCGTTCAGCCGCGTTGGGGGCAGAGGGCGCAACGGTGGGCTAGATGTTTGCTGCGGCAGCGGGCGGGTAGGGCTTTGCGGAGGCGGACTTTGGGGCAGGAATCCAGGAGGCACCAGGCTTCGCGGTATTTTTCGAAGTGGGCGCGGGATTGGCGGCGGGTGTGGGGATAGAAGCGGATGCCTTTGCGCTGTCCAATGGCCTGGACGGGGATGATGTACCAAATATTTTCGGGGACGATGTAGGCGACGAAGAAGTCGATTTCTTTACTGGTATAGACTTTGCCGCTGGCTCCGGTGGTTTTGACGCGGTAGCGGGTTTCGGCGTAGCGTGTGGCGGATTTCACTTGAACGCGGAGGAGTCCGTGGTTAAGTTCGACGACGGAGTCGTAGCGGTTGCTGTCTCCCCAGGGGATGAGGACGGTGAAGCCGAGATGAGTGGCGCGGGCGAGGAAGGCGGCTTCGGCGGCTTCTCCGCGACGCTTGCGGGTGGGCTCGGCGGAGGCTTGGAGCGAAATGGGCTCGGCTTTGGCTAATGGGTGCGAGGGGAGTGGTTGGATCAGGATGGGCGCGGGGTGGTGCTCCGAATTGTAAAGGTTCTTTTGCATAGATGATTGTCAGTTGCTGTGCGGGATGCTCCTTATTGATGTCGCCTGAAAACACGAATGGCGCAGGATTGATTCCTGCGCCATTGTTTAAGCTATATACCCATTATATCACTTTGCCGGGGGTAAAAGTGACATAGGTTGGGGAATTATATCTATTAGCGAATCAGTGAGTTAGTTAAAAAGTTCGGGGGCTGGGGTATTGACAGGAATTTTGTGGGTGCCGGCAGATGATGAAGGAGAACGGGTGGGATGGGGCGTTGCTACTCACCGGGGGGCTGAAGCCCCGTTCACAATCTTATCCTTGACGCGGCGCTGAAGCGCCGCTCTTCCACGGCGATGGCGGCATTTGTGCGCGAGGTCTGAGCGCAAATGCACGTCCCTCAGGGGCTAAAGCCCTTTCAATGGGTGGGGCGGTTATCGCAGCACTGAAGCGCTGCGCCACCCAGAAGCCCTGCGCCACCCAAAGGTTGTTCGGCCCAACAACGGACTGGACGGCACCCTTCGGCTTCGCTCAGGGCAGGCTCCTGAAGTCGCGCCGCTGATACGAGTCCACGTGCGAGGAGCGGTTCTCCAGCGGGGCGAGGAAACCAGGGTCCCTCGCTTCGCTCGGGATGACAATCGGGAAATCGGGATGACAATCGAAAAATCGCCATGACAATCGGGAAATGGTCTGCGTTCAGACGGGTTGGGGTAAGCTGGAAGTGCTCCAGTCAGCGGTGATTTTTGGCGGGTGGAGGAAGGTTTGGAGGACTACGCAATACTGCTCGGTTTTTTCCTGGAGAGAACGGAGTTGGTCGGGAGTGGCTTGGGGAGCGGTTAGGTTGAATTGGAGGCGAATGGCGTCGAAGCCGACGGGAACGTCTTTTGAGATTCCGAGGGTTCCGGCGAGATCCATATCTCCTTCGACGGTGACCGCGATGTGCTGGGTTTGAATTCCCATGGCGGTGGCGACGAGTTGACAGGTGAGTTGGGCGCAGGCGGCGAGCGCGCCGAGCAGGAGATCGCCGGAGCAGGCTGTGGTGCCGGTGCCGCCTACGCCTTTGTGAGCTTCGGCCTGGTAGATGGCGCGGCCGATATCGACAGAGCAGGAGAGCGGCGTGTTTGTCTCTCCGCCTTTTGCGGTTAGGGTGATGCGCGAACTGGCCGGGTCGCGGCGGTATTGCTCTTTCAATGGTTTCTGCAGGGAGCGGACGTCGGTGACGGCTTTATCGTTGGTCATGAGGGCTCCGGGAATTTAGTTCGGTATTCATCTGTCCATCTTCCCGCTTAGCAGAACGCGGGTTTTGAGGTTTGTGCCGCGGGGGCACAGTCGCGTCGTTAGACACAATATTACAAGGCCAAGCCTCCGGCGATAGGTGCGGCTTTTGTGAATCTCACCCTTCGGCAGGTTCAGGGCAGGCTCCTTCGCAAAGAACGCGAAGGGGGCACCCTCATTTTGTGGAATTCCACTTCTTCTTTTTAAGAAACGCGAAACGATTTCGGGTCCTAGATCACTATTCATCGAGTTACGACAAGAGGTGAAACTTGGGACTCGATCTGGGCAGGTTTAGGGGTTCGGTGGACGAGGCTACGGCAAAGCTGGCCAGCCTGGGGGCGGAAACGAGCCGGGAATTTTTAGTGCAGGCTAATTTGCTGCTGCAGTTGCTGCAGTCGGCCGGCTATGGCATCGGGAGCCTGGAAGTTGAGTTGGGCGTCCCTCCGAAAATTACGATTAAGCTGAAGACCGGGCCGGCGGTAAAAGAGGATAAGCTGACGACGATTTTGCGTGAGCACGCGGATAAGAAGGTGATCACCGGGATCGTCGCGTCTTTGATTCAGGCGAACAAGCTCCGAGACTCCGTGACGGTGGAAACGCTGGAACTTGGAGAGGTGCAGATCACAGTGGCTACACCACCGAATATCACCATGCACTGGAATGACCGAACTGCTGGTAAGGCCACGAGCGCGGTGGCGTAATGCTCCGGGAACATCTGCGAGATCGCTTCCACCATTTTTCTTTCTGGTTTCTTTTGTATGCTTCACGGTCTGATGTTTTCATCTAGAAGCCATCTATGTTGGGTTCTTAGGGTTTTGAATTTCCTAAGGTGTTGAATTTCGGTGGTGGTGCAATTTGGCGTACGCGCCGGGCCGGTCAAGCGGGAGATCCTTCGCTACGCCTGAAAAGCGGCTACGCTCAGGATGACAACGCGTATCTGAAGCACATGCTGTACCGCCTCTCCCACATGAGTTTTCATCCACCCTAGTTGTTATACTGTTTAGGCCGGCTTGGGCACCCAATTTTTCTTGCGGCTAACGGTATGAAACCCACCTTCAGCATTGGGGTCGAAGAGGAATATCAGACCATAGATCCGGAGACACGGGATCTTCGGTCGCATATTCAGGCGGAGCTGCTTGAGAAGGGCAAGCTGATCTTACAAGAGCGTGTGAAGGCGGAGATGCACCAGTCGGTGGTGGAGGTGGGGACTGGGGTTTGCGCGAATATCAAGGAAGCCAAAGCCGAAATCAAGATGCTGCGGCGCGACATTGTGAGACTGGCCAAAGAGAATGGGTTGAGGCTAGCATCGGTGGCGACGCATCCGTTTGCGGACTGGCGGGTGCAAGAGATCCATCCCGACGAGCGTTATAAGAATATTGTTGAGGACATGCAACTGGTGGCGCGGGCGAACCTGATTTTCGGCTTGCACGTGCACATCGGGATTGAGGATCGCGAAACCGCGATCCACATGATGAATCATGCGCGGTATTTCCTGCCGCATCTGCTGGCGCTCTCTACCAATTCGCCGTTCTGGCTGGGGATGAATACGGGGTTGAAGTCTTACCGCTGCAAAGTGTTCGACAAGTTTCCGCGGACGAATATTCCAGATTATTTTCCAAGCTGGGGCGAGTACGAAAACTTCATTAAGCTGCTGATCAAGACCAACTGCATCGATAATGCCAAGAAGATCTGGTGGGACATCCGGCCACATCCGTTTTTCAATACGATTGAATTCCGGGTATGCGATATTCCGATGCGGGCCGACGAGACGATTGCGCTGACGGCACTGATTCAGGCGACCGTGGCGAAGCTGTATAAGCTGCATACAGCGAATCAAGGATTTCGCTTGTACCGGCGGGCGCTGATTATGGAGAACAAATGGCGCGCGTCGCGTTACGGGCTCGATGGGAAGATGATTGATTTTGGCAAGCAGACGGAAGTGCCGGCGCGGGATTTGATCCGCGAATATTTGGATTTTGTGGACGATGTGGTGGATGAGTTGGATTCTCGCGAGGAACTGGAGTACATCCATACGATTCTGGAGCGGGGCAGCGGCGCGGACCGGCAGTTACGGGTGTATCAGGACACGGGAGACTTGAAAAAAGTTGTCGATTACGTCATCGAAGAAACGGAGGCGGGACTGGCAGAGGACCAGCCAGCTTCCGTGAGAAAAGCAGGATAATGGATATTCACGTGGAAGGAACTGTCGAAGGATCTAAAGAAGTCAAAACCCCCACCCCGTCGCAAAGGGCGCGACAGGGATGGGGTACCCGGAGTAATCACATTCCCTTCGATCCCGAGTACACGCCGGGGGCGCGAAACGCGGTGAGGGTTTGCCTGCGGGTGCAGCCTGACGAGAAGGTTTGCGTGATCACCGATGAGGCCACGATTGAGATTGCGGCGGCCATCGTGCACGAGTTGGAGGAGCTTGGAGCTCCTTACCGTGCGTGGGTGCTGGAGGATTTGGCGCCTCGTCCCTTAAAGGATTTGCCGAAAGAAATTCTGAACGACCTGGAGACGAGTCAGGTGTCGATCTTTGCGGTGTGGGCGCAGAAGAATGAGCTGCACACGCGAATGCAGATGACAGACGTGGTGAACCGGCGAAAGATCCGGCATGCGCACATGGTGAACATCAACCGGCAAATCATGCTGGAAGGGATGCGGGCGGATTTCCAGAAGGTGGACCGGCTAAGTGCAAAGATTGTGGCGATGGTGCGGAAGGCGAAGCGGGTGCGCGCGAAGACCGCTGCTGGCACCGATTTGACGGCGGATTTAAATCCGAATTACCGCTGGCTGAAGACGAGCGGAATTATTTCTCCGGAAAAATGGGGGAACCTGCCGGGTGGAGAGATTTTTACCACGCCGGGCGAAGTGAATGGGGCGTTCGTGATCGACGGCGTGGTGGGGGACTATTTGTGCACAAAGTTCGGAGACTTGAAGGAGACGCCGCTGACCGTGCATATGAAGAACAACCGGCTGACGGAGGCGCACTCGGAGAATCGCGAACTGGAAGATGACTTCTGGAAATACACGCACACCGATGGGAACAGCGACCGGGTGGGCGAGTTTGCGATCGGAACGAACATCGATTTGAAAAATGTGATTGGTCAGATACTGCAGGACGAAAAGTATCCCGGGGTGCACATCGCGTTTGGGAATCCCTATGGGGCGCACACCGGGGCGGAGTGGGATTGCTCGACCCACATCGACGTGGTTGGTCGAAAGTTCAACATTTGGGTAGATGACGAGCAGATCATGCGGGACGGGAAGTTTTTAGTGGAAGCGTGAGGCGCGCATGTCAGAGATGGTGTTGACGCTTCAACAATCCACGGCTGACATGATCAGGAATCTATACTCGGCCTTCAATGCGCGAGACATCGAAGTTTGCCTAGCCGGCATGCAACCCAATGTTGAATGGCCCAACGGCATGGAAGGTGGCACGGTATACGGGCGCGACGGCGTTCGCGATTACTGGATGCGGCAGTGGAGCATGATCAATCCTCATGTCGATCCGGTAAAGATTGAAGCCGATGCCAGGGGCCGCGTAGTGGTAGACGTTCATCAGGTCGTGCGCGAGCTGGACGGCAAAGTCCTACTCGACCGGATGGTCGAGCATATTTACTCTTTCGACGATGGTCTGATTCGCAGCATGGAAATCCGGGATTAGAATTTCGTGTTGCCACCATGATTCCCTCCTTGCGCAAGCAGTTTAATGCCAGCTTTACTCCCGAAAAATATCAGACGTTCTTGCAGCGCATCGACGATGCGAGCGATACGCATGTGGAGTTCCGGCTGGCGGAGACTCCTTGCTTTTTTCCGCCGGCACTGCTCGACCAGATGACGGATTACGGGAAGGAATTGATCCGGCAGCTGGTGGAGAATAAGGACTACCGGGAACGGTCGAATGCATCCATCCCGGCGGAATTTCGAGTTGCGAATGAGCCGGATCATCCCATGTTTGTGCAAGTGGATTTTGGGCTGGTGCGGGATGCGAACGGCGAATTGCAGCCAAAGTTAGTGGAGTTGCAGGCCTTCCCTTCTCTTTATGCGTATCAGGTGACGCTGGCGCAAAACTACATCGATGTTTTTGACCTGCGCCGATTTGAAGGCGGAAAGAACCTGAAGTTCTTCTTGAGCGGCCTGGATGAGAGATCTTATCGTGAGCTGTTGCGGGCTGCGATTGTGGGCCAGCAGGATCCGGAAAATGTGATTCTGATGGAGATCGATCCGGAGGGGCAGAAGACGCTGCCGGATTTCAACCTCACCGAAAAAATGCTGGGGGTGAGGACCGTTGATATCACGTCGATCCGGAAGCATGGGTCGCAACTTTATTACATGCGGCGAGGGGGCCGGGTTGAGATCCGGCGGATTTATAACCGGGCGATTGCCGACGAATTGCAGCGCAGGAATGTCGGGCTGGGTTTTGATTGGCGCGACGATTTGAATGTGGAGTGGGCGGGGCATCCGAACTGGTATTTCCGCATCAGCAAGTTTTCGATTCCCTATCTAAAGCATGAATCGGTGCCAAAGACGTGGTTTCTGGACCGGCTGGAGCGAATTCCGGACGATCTGGAGAACTACGCGCTGAAACCTCTTTATTCGTTTGCAGGGCTGGGGGTGGTGATTGGCCCGAAGAAGCAGGATATCGAAGCAATTCCGGCGGAGAGGCGAGGCGACTACATTCTGCAGGAGCGGCTGAATTTTGAACCGGTGATTGAGACTCCGATGGGGATGACCAAGGCGGAAGTAAGAGTAATGTACGTGTGGCTGGATAAGCTGACGGCGGTGTTGACGATTATCCGCATGGGGCGCGGGTTGATGATGGGAGTGGATCATAACAAGAACATGGAGTGGGTGGGAGCGTCGGCGGGATTGTTCGTGGGTTGAGAAGCAGTCTAGTTCTTACTGGCGGCCGGCGAGCCGGGCAGCGTAAACGTTCTGGCTGACTCTGCTTGTGATAGTGGTTTCGAGTTGTTTGCCATTGTGACGGCGAAGGTAAACCTTGTCTCCGGCGATGTGAAGAGCCACTGGCTCGCCGGGCTTCCATTCGCCGGGAGTGTAGCTGTCGGCTGAGTCGGATTCATACTCGCAGGTGTACAAGACGCCTTCGAACTTGATGACGACGGCGGGGCGAACGAGTTGGGTGGCTTGCTCCTTGAGGATTTCAAGCTCGGCCTGACACCAGTTTTCGACATCGTGGCCGGGGACGGAGCCACTGCGTTCGAAGAGTTCCGTGGCGCGACGGCGAATGGCATCCTGCATCTGAGGAGAGTAGCTTCCGGACGTCTTTGTTCTTGCTTTTACCATGGCAGAACTTCCCCGGTGTTCCGGGGTTCGCTTTAGAGTAATCCCATGTCTACCGCTGGTAAATGACTGAGGTCGGGGTGCAGAAACGGAAGGACAGCTCGGCGGCCAGTTTGGGAATCGTATTCAGCGTGGGACTAGATGCTTATCGCATGGACATCGCGGTAGTCGTGTGAGGTTTTAATATGGGTTACCTCCAGCTCTCAGTGGTCTTCTTTGTGCTGTCGGTTTCAGGTTTCGCGCAACGGTCCGTGTTGCCGGCCCCGGATGCACCGTTGGCGGAGGCCACGGCACACACGGCGGTCGACCGGAGCGTTTCGCTCGATGTGGTGGTGACGGACAAATCGGGGAAGCCCGTATCTGGCTTGCAGCAGCAAGACTTTACCCTGCTCGATGACAAACAGCCGAAGCCGATTACCAGTTTTCGAGCGGTGAATGAAACCGTCGAGCCGGATGATCCGCCCATGCAGGTTATTTTGCTGGTGGATGCGGTCAATACTTCGTTTATGACCGTCAGCCATCAGCGGCAAGAGCTGGAGAACTTTCTGCGGCAGGATGGCGGGAAGCTCTTAATGCCGACGTCTTTGGTTTTTCTGACCGATAAGTCGACCGAGATCAGGCCAGTACCGACGCGAGACGGAAACGCCCTGGCAGATTCTTTGAAGGCCAATGCGTCGAGTCTGCGCGTGATCGGGAGGTCGCAGGGATTTTATGGGGCGGTTGACCGCGCTCAGATTTCCCTTCGTATGCTCGAAGGACTCACGGCATATGAACTGACGCAGCCCGGCAGAAAGCTGCTGATCTGGCTGAGCACCGGATGGCCGTTGCTTTCAGGGCCAAATACATATCTAAGCCCGAAAGATCAGGAGGGGCTCTTCAGTACAATCGTGGCCTTGTCGGCGACTCTGAGACGAGCCCGCATGACGGTTTACAGCATCGACCCCGCGGGAACCGCGGATGCCGGAAGCTTTCGTACGTTTTTTTACGAGACATTTCTCAAGGGCGTGAAGTCGGCCAAGGGCGTCCAGAACGGCAACCTTGGCTTGCAGGTTTTGGCAGTGCAGAGTGGTGGGCTGGTGCTGAATTCAAGTAATGATATCGTCTCATCGATGGTCAAGTGCGTCGACGATGCGAAGGCTTTTTATATATTGTCCTTCGATTCTCCTCCTGCGGATAATCCCAACGAATATCACAATCTTCAGATCAAGATTGACAAACCCGGGCTGACGGCGCGGACGCGAACTGGGTATTACGCACAACGATAGAGTCACATCCTATAAATTCGTGGGAGTAAGTTTCTAGGATCTCCCACAGGGCACGCGCAGCCCGAAACGGTTAACGAGTGTGCTTGTGAACTGTCTTTCGCCCCGTTGGGGCTTGGTCATTTCCCGCTCTCGACCCAGGGCTTACGCCCTGGGCTGCACTCTGACGCTGCTTCGCGGCTGAAGGGCAAGTATCTTGCCCACCGAGAGTCACGAATCCGAGTTCGCCTGCAGCGGCTAAAGCCCCGCTTTCGGTTATGCCGTTTGCGGCGCGCCCTTCCAAGGCCTCTACCATTCGGCGCGTAACTCGCGCATGGTTGACCGGAATCGCGGGCGGGCCTAACATTACCGCGTTCGGGGGATTAGTGTTTTCATGATCGGCCAGACAGTATCCCACTACCGCATCCTGGGAAAGCTTGGGGGCGGTGGCATGGGTGTGGTGTACGAGGCGGAAGACCTAAAGCTTGGGCGGCACGTCGCGCTCAAGTTCATCCCCGAAAATCTGGTCGGCGACCCCAAGTCGCTGGAGCGATTCGAGCGTGAGGCCCGCGCTGCTTCCCTGCTGAACCATCCCAACATTTGCACGATCCATGGCATTGAGGATAACAACGGGCATCCCTTCATCGTGATGGAGAAACTGGATGGCGAGAGCCTGAAGCAATGCATCGCCGGCCAGCCCGTGGCCACGGAAAAGCTGCTCGACATCAGCATCCAGGTGGCGGATGCGCTGGCGGCGTCGCATGCCAAGGGGATCGTGCATCGGGACATCAAGCCCGCGAATATCTTTCTGACTCCGAGCGGGCAGGTCAAGGTGCTCGATTTCGGACTGGCAAAATTGGTGCACAACGTCGGGACCGACAGCGACGGCGGAGTGCTGGATAATTCGTTGACCGCGGTGGGGGTGATTCCGGGCACGGCGGTTTATATGTCTCCGGAGCAGGCGCGGAGCGAGGAAATCGACTTCCGCAGCGACCTGTTTTCCTTTGGCGTGGTGATGTATGAGATGTCGACCGGAAAGAAGCCGTTTACCGGCAAGAACTCGCTGATGACGCTGGATGCGGTGCTGCACGACAAGCCGGTGCCGCCGGGAGAGTTGAATCCGAAAGTGCCGGTGGAGTTGGAAGGCATCATCGGCAAGGCGATGGAGAAGGACCGCAAGGAGCGCTACCAGAGCGCCACGCAGATCAAAGCGGACTTGCAGGTACTGAAACATCAGACGGAATCCGGATTGGTGAAAAGTGGCCTGCACCAAAGCAGGCTGCGAGTGGCGAGCAAAACATTTGGGCGAAGCGGCAGCCGATTGCAGTTGTGGCTGTTGCTGGGGATGGCAGCAGTTCTGGTTACGGTTCTGGCGGCGGTGGGCGCCTACTGGGTGAAGCACCGGTCAGCGGCGAGCGCGGAGCTGCAGAATGCGATTGCGGTTTTGCCATTGCAGAACATGAATGGAGATTTTAGCGTCGATTACCTGCGATTTGCCTTGGCGGACGAGTTGACCAGCGTGCTGACCTATTCGCGTTCGTTGGAGGTGCGGCCTTCTTCGGTCACGCGGAAGTTCGTGGAAGCAGATTTGGATCCGCGCAAGGTTGGGCAGCAACTGCGCGTGGGCCGGCTACTGACCGGGCACTTTATGCGGCAGGGCGAACAGTTAACCGTCACGCTGGAAGCGATTGACGTGGCCAGCGACCGGTTGCTGTGGCAAGGCAGCGCCACGGCGAATGTGAATGACTTAATTTCGCTGCAGAGTCAATTGAGCACGCAGGTGCAGAATGGATTGTTGCCGGCGCTGGGCGGCGGCACGGGAGGAGATTTCACGACAGCTTCGCGTCCTAAGAGCCAGGAAGCGTATGACCTCTATCTGCATAGCCTCGCGCTGCCGCATGATGCCGGTCCTAATAAGGATGCGATCGCGGTGCTGGAACACGTGGTGGGAGTGGACCCGGGCTACGCACCGGCATGGGAAGCGCTGGGGCTGCGGTATTACTACGATTCGTATTACGGCGGCGGCGGCGAGAAGATGTTCCAGCAATCCAATATGGCGTTTGAGAAAGCCACGGGGCTGGATCCGAACCGGGTGGGCGCGGCAAGCCATTTGATCACCAACCGCGTAGAGCGGGGCGAACTGGGCCGGGCATACGATGCTGCAACAGACTTGGTGCGTAGGCGTCCGCAGAGTGCGTATGCGCACTTTGCTTTAAGCTATGTACTGCGTTATGCCGGGATGCAGGAGCAGGCGACTCAGGAGTGCAACACAGCGCGGTCGCTTGACCCGGGAAACTTCGATTTCCGGTCTTGCGCCTGGGCTTTCCTGGAACTGGGCAAGACGGACCGTGCGATGGATTTCGTTCAACTGGACGCGGGCTCGGAATGGTCGGCATGGGTAAAGCCTTATGTTTATCTGACGGCGGGTAATTTGGCACAAGCGCGAGAGAGCGTAAAGAGCGTTGCGAAGGCGACTCCTTATCATCGGGACTTGCTGGTGGCCTGCACGCAGGCGCAGAAGCCGGCGGATTTCGACCGGATCGTGCGCGAGGCGGAGTCCTCGACCATGATGGAACCTGATCCGGAAGCGTGGTACCACGTGGGAGCGCTGATGGCGTATTGCGGGCAAAATGAGCCGGCGTTGCGGCTGCTGAAAGCGGCGGTTCAGCAGAATTATTGCGCCTATTCAGCGCTGCTGGAAGATCCGTTGCTGAAAGGCCTGCGCAAGGAAACGGCATTTAATGAGGTGCTGACCGCGGGCAGCGCGTGTCAGGAGGCGTTGAAGGAAGGGCGGCAGTAGAGCTCAGGTCTCGGGTGTTAGGTCTCAGGTCTCAGTCAATGTGGTTCTTGGCGGTTGGTACGGTTTGCCCGGCGCAAATCTAATTTATCTGGTGGAAAAATTTGCGTCGGACAGGGGTTAGGCCCCATCCTTGTATGGTGAAATATTCGGGACCTAACCTTACCCGCCGGTCGACGCAGCTCTTCCGTTCTATTCGAAACCCAATCGTCCGCAATTCTTTCGCGTTTCTGCTGCTGTTGATTCCCATTCTGCTGGTGGCTTCGCCGCAGCAAACGGGTGAGCATTCTCCGCCTCCCGCTGCGGCTGCGCCAAAAGTCGAAAGCCACAAAGCGTCGGACGCCAACTTTCCGCAGCTTCCCTATCAGGGATCTCCTGCCGAACTCGCACAAGATCAGGGAATGCTGGGCTTGCGGCAAACGCTGCGGCGATTGGGTACGACAGCTCGGTTGATGCAGACGGTGGCGCATCCTGACGATGAAGATGGCGGAATGCTGACGCTGGAATCACGCGGGCATGGGGCGAGTGTGCTGCTGATGACGCTAAACCGCGGCGAAGGCGGACAGAATAAAGTGGGCAGCAATTTGTCTGATGTGCTGGGTGTGCTGCGGACGCTGGAACTGCTGGCGGCGGATGAGTATTACGGTGTGCAGGAACGATTTTCGCGGGTGGCGGATTTTGGATTTTCAAAGAGTCCGGATGAAACTTTTGCGAAGTGGGGCGGACACGATGTGGCGCTCGCCGATATGGTGCGAGTGATTCGGACGTTTCGTCCGGATGTGCTGGTGGCGCGCTTTTCGGGCACGGAACGCGATGGCCACGGGCATCATCAGGCTTCGAGCATTCTGGCGAAAGAAGCGTTTCGGGCGGCGGCCGATCCCAAGCGGTTTTCTGAGCAGATTGCGCAGGGATTGCAACCCTGGCAGGCGAAGAAGTTCTACATCGGAAATGTGTGCGGATTTGGCGCGATGACCTGTCCAGATAAGGACTGGACGTTGAAGCTGAACACGGGCGAGGCCAGCGCCGATTTGGAGGGATCGTACGTGCAGTTTGCCATGCGGGGATTACGGCATCAGCTATCGCAAGGATCGGCAAATTGGGCGGTGGATCCGGGAGATCGATTTACGTTCTACCGGCTGGTGGATTCGGTTGCGCCTGCGAAGCTGGATAAGGATGGACACGAAAAAGATTTTTTCGATGGGATCGACACAACTTTGCCGGGGCTGGCCGCGAGACTAGGAAGCGAAGAAGCGAAAGCTCCGAAGTTGCGGCAAGAATTGTCGAAGATTGCAGAGAAGGTTCGACAGGCGAGCGACGAGGCGAAGGGGCAGGATGCGTCGGCTGCTGCCGCGCCTTTGATGGGAGTTGTAGCGGGATTCGAGGAGACGGCTGCAGAAGTCGAAAAGGCGAACCTGAGCGCGGGTGCGAAATCCGATTTGTTGATGCGGCTGGAAGAAAAACGCGAACAGGCGGAAACCGCACTGAATCTGGCTCTGAACGTGACGCTGGAGGCGACGGTGGTCACGCGGGCGGACCCGAGCCCGACGGTTCCGAAAGAAGCGGAGGCAACGACTACGGTTTCGCCGGGGCAGGATTTTTTAGTGGCCGTCGATTTTCACAACGGATCGAAAGATCGAGTGTTTATCGACCGGCTGAAGCTTGAGGTGCCGGAGGGCTGGGCGACAATATCCGATAAGACGAAACGGACTCCGATCAAGCCGGGAGAGAACGAGCACGTCGTCTTTCGGTTGCGTGTGCCGAAAAATGTGGCGTACACGCGGCCGTATTGGCATCGCGACAATCCTGAGACGGAGAGCCTGGTTCACATCGACGATGAGAAGTATGCGACGCTTCCCTTCCCGCCTCCGTTGCTGCGGGCGCAGGTGGAGTATTCAATTGCCAACCCGGGTGAGGCGCAGGGTAAGAGCGGCATTGGGGCGACGGTTGTCACTCGTTTTATGGACGATGCCAGTGTAGAACGGGCGCGACCGCTGGCGGTAGTTCCGGCATTTTCGGTTGCTTTGGAGCCGGGTACGCAAGTGATTTCGACGCACAACGGCGCGAGCTCCACGGTAACGGTGGGCGTGACCAGCAATTTAACTCGTGAGACTCGAGGCGTGCTGCGCTTGGAGTTGCCGGAAGGTTGGCGATCGGAACCGCCACAGTTTGCCGTGGACTTTACGCAACGTGGCGTGAAACGCGACTTTCAGTTCAAGGTCTTCCCTGCTGGGTTGCAGGAAGGCAAAGCTGCGGTGCGCGCCGTGCTGCAGGCGGACCTAGCCGGTCAGACCGAAAAGTTCAGCGAAGGCTACACGCTGGTTTCGCGCGAGGATCTGGGCAGCTTCTACTATTACCAGCCGGCGGTGCAGCGGGTGAGCATTGTCGACGTCAAAGCGCCGCATGATTTGAAGATTGGATACATCATGGGCGCAGGCGACGATATCCCCACGGTGCTGAAGCAGGTGGGGATGGACGTAAGAGTAATTCCCGCGGACACGTTGGGGAGCGAGATCCTGAGCGGGTACGGAACGATCGTTCTTGGAATTCGAGCGTATGACACGCAGAAAGAAGTAGCGGCCAATAATAAAAAATTGCTCGACTTTGTGCAGGGCGGCGGAACTCTGGTGGTACAGTACAACGCCGGGGTCGGCGACTTTAATAGCGGGCACTTTACGCCGTACTCGGCGGAGTTGAGCCGGGCGCGGGTTTCGGTGGAAGAAGCGACGGTCGATATTCTTGCTCCGGAGGATGGGATATTTCATTATCCGAATTCGATTACGCCTCGCGACTTCGACGGCTGGGTGCAGGAACGCGGGCTTTATTTTATGGATAAGTGGGATGATCATTTCAAGCCGCTGCTCTCGTGCCACGATCCCGGCGAAGACGCGCAGAAGGGCGGACTGCTGCGGGCGCAGTATGGCAAGGGAACGTATATTTACGCGGGATACGCATTCTTCCGGCAGTTGCCAGCTGGAGTTCCGGGAGCAGTGCGGCTGTATGTAAATCTCTTGAGCGCGGGGCATGAAAAGCAGTAGTAGCCAGTACCCAGTACCCAGTTGCAAGCGAGATCTGCACGGTTTTCAATACCATGAAACGACAAGAACAGTGGCAGCCTGTCTTGGATGCTGAGCTTCAGAAGTGGAATGCAAAATCATTGGCGGAGCTTGTCAACGAGTTGCAAGTGGAACAAGCCTATGAAGTTGAATTCGGCGGCAAGCGATACCGTCGAAGTGCAACTCCTTGAGAATACGCAAAAGTACTTGCACGTGGGCGTGGACGTAGACGACGGCAGCATGCCCGCCTCACTATGACCGTTAGGATCGAGTTTTATTCGCGAGAAACGGGGCGGCGAAAAAGGCAAGTAATGCACGCGATTCGTATTCACTCCTACGGTAGTCCCGAGGTCATGCAATGGGAAGAAGTTCCGACACCGATCCCCGGTCCGGGGCAGGCCTTGATACGCGTAGAGGCCGCCAGCGTTAATTTCCTCGACATCCAGAAGCGCCGCGGAGAGCTTGTTGGGCAAGCGTTCTACCGCCTCGGTGCGGGAAATGAACCCGACCTGCCAGCCACTCTTGGTAGTCAGGGAGTGGGGATCGTAGAGGCAGTCGGTCCTGACGTCCACAATGTTCACGTGGGCGACCGGGTTGCCTTCGTCGGAGATTCTTATGCCACGCATGCGCTTGCCCCGACCGCGTGGCTCATTCGCGTTCCGGAAGGCGTCGGCTTAGAACAAGCGGCGGCAGGTATGAATCAGGGATTTCTGGCGTATGCGTTCACGCATTTTGCCTATCCGGTGAAAGCTGGAGATTGGTGCCTGATCCACGCAGCGGCTGGAGGTATAGGACTGTTGCTTTGTCAGATGGCGAAGATGCGCGAGGGACGCGTGATCGGGGTTCCTCGAGCGTGGAGAAGGCCGAATTTGTAAAAGCATCCGGCGCGGACGAGGTTATTATTTCGACGCAATCCGATATTGCGAAGGAAGCGAAGCGGATGGCTGGAGGCCGAGGGGTCAGCGTGGTTTTCGACGGAGTCGGCAAAGATACGTTTGAGGCCAGCCTCGACAGCTTAGCTCCCGGTGGCTACCTTGTGATCTACGGACAGTCGAGCGGGTACGTGCCGCCGTTTGATCTTATGAAGCTCCAGGAAAAGGGATCGCTGTTTCTGACCCGCACGAACGGGAGTCCTTATTTCAAAGAATATCCTCGTTACCTCGAACAGTTCGTTGACTGGGTAAGGCAGGGGAAACTTTCCATCCGGATTGATCGCACGTATCCGCTGGCGAATGCCGCCGAGGCGCATGCGGCATTTGAGCAGCGGAAGATTAGCGGAAGAGTCTTGCTTCTTCCGTAGGCATCGCGACTCGCCTTACACGAAATGCACGCGATACTGCAAAACAATTCGGATTCCTCTGGCCTGATCCGCGGGATGGGGCTGGGGAGCGCGACTGCGCTCAACATGATCGACATGATCGGCGTGGGGCCGTTCATCACCATGCCGCTGGTATTGGGCGCGATGGGCGGGCCGCAAGCGCTGCTTGGCTGGATTGTTGGTGCGCTGTTGGCGGTGTGTGATGGGCTGGTATCGGCCGAATTGGGATCGGTGTTCCCCGGGTCGGGCGGATCGTATCGCTACTTGAGCGAGATTTATGGGCCGCGAAAATGGGGAAGGCTGATTTCGTTTTTGTTTATCTGGCAGCTATCGTTCAGCGCTCCGCTGTCGATTGCGAGCGGGTGCATCGGGCTGGCAGGCTATGCCGCGTATTACTGGCCATCGCTTGAAACGGTTTATTCCGCGCATACTTCGGCGGCGCACATTCCCTGGGCGGGATCACTTCAAATTAGTTGGATCGTGACGCCGGGAACAGGGCTGGCGATCGGTATTTGTATCTTCACGGTCGTGCTGCTCTATCGACGGATCACGGTGATCGGACGACTTTCGAAGGCGCTATGGGTCATTGTGATGGGGACGATGGGATGGATCATCTTCGCGGGGTTGACGCATTTCAACGCGGCGCACGCGTTCGATTTTCCTCCCGGCGCGTTTACGCTGTCGCGCGGGTTTTTCGTCGGACTGGGCGGTGCGCTTCTGGTCTCCACTTACGATTACTGGGGTTACTACAATGTTTGCTATTTGGGCGATGAAATAAAAGATCCGACGCGCAATATTCCGCGGGCCTTGCTGCTTTCCATTCTGCTGGTTGCGTGTCTATATCTCATGATGAACCTGTGCATTCTGGCGGTGGTGCCGTGGCGGGAGATGCTGCATGCTGGGCAGAACAACAGCGGGTTGTACGTTGTGTCGATCTTTATGCAGAAGATTTATGGGGCGTGGGCAGCGCGGTTGGTGACGGGGCTGGTGATTGTGACGGCGTTTGCGTCGGTTTTCTCGTTAACTCTGGGCTATTCGCGCGTGCCTTACGCGGCGGCGCTGGATGGAAACTATTTCCGGGCATTCGCCAAGGTACATCCAGTTTACCGCTTTCCGTATGTATCGCTGCTGGCACTAGGAGCTGTGGCCGCGGCATTTTGTTTTCTGCGGTTGCGGGATGCGATTGCGGCGCTGGTAGTGATCCGGCTGGTGCTGCAGTTCTTGGTGCAAGCGGTTGGATTGATCATTTTCCGAGTGACACGGCCGGATGTGGTGCGTCCATTTCGCATGTGGTTGTATCCTTTGCCGGCGCTGCTGGCGATTGTCGGATTCTTATTTATCCTGTTCAATCGCGAGAACGCGCTGAAGGAAGTGCGATATGCGGCTGTGATATTGTTGGCCGGCCTCGCGGTTTACATGATTCGCGCTTGGCGCGGGCGGGAGTGGCCGTTTGGGGTGGCGAAGGCTTCAGGGTAGATCGCTTTGCGGAGTGGGCAAAACCGTTAACAAAGAGGGTGCCTTCGACCGCGCCCAGGGCGTCTGTCGAATGATCAATGAAAGATGATCAAAGAAAGTGGAGGAGATCATGATGAGGAAAACGGTTATCGGTTTTGCATGCTGTTTACTGGGGTTAGCAATGATTGCGGCGGCTCAGCACAACAAGGGGAAGGATGAACATCGAACGGTCACGCAAGTGTTGGACCAGTCTGTGAGTAATGCTGAGCACGAGTTCGTTCCGGCGGCGGAGGCGATGCCGGAGGATAAATTCGGATTCGCTCCGACCAGTGGCGAGTTCAAAGGCGTGCGGACTTTTGCCGAACAGATCAAGCACGTTGCGGCGGTGAACTACATTTATGGCGCGGCGATTCTGACCGAAAAACCTCCGGTGGATGTGGGCGAAGAGTCGGGGCCGGCATCGATTAAGACGAAGGCGGAAATCATCACCTATCTGAAAGATTCGTTTGCTTATGTGCACAAGAGCATCCAAACGATAAACGAAAAGAATCTGGTGGAACCAGTGAAGAGCCCGTTCGGTGAAGGATCGGTGACGCGGCTTGGAGTCGCCACGAGCGTTGGTGCGCATTGCTTCAACCACTATGGACAGATGGTGGAATACCTGCGCATGAATGGCATCGTGCCGCCGGCAAGTCGGTGACGCGGACTGCGGGTATCGCTCTCGACTTCGGCGGTTAGAGGCTGCCGCGTCGCGGAGCAACGGATGTGAGCAGCAATTCAGCGCGGAGTCCGTTTCGCTTCAGGTGAGCGGCCACAGATTCACGTGCTTTTTTAGTCGAGGAATTTGGATCGAGAAAAACGATCACCGAAGGACCGGCACCGCTAAGGGCCGCGCCAAGGATGCCGGGTTTGCCGGTCAATTCCAACAGGCACGGAAGCAGAGGGCAAAGAGCGGAGCGGTAAGGTTGATGAATGCGGTCTTCGAGCGCAGCGGCCAGTAACTTCGGGCGACCCTGCATGAAAGCCGCAAGCAGCAGCATGGAGTTCTGAATGTTGACCACCGCGTCGGCACGGGGATAGCTTGCGGGCAGAACGCGGCGGGCCTCATCGGTAGACAATCGCTGCTCGGGGATGGCGAGGAGCAGCGGCCACTTCCCTTTCGGACGAATCCCAACCACCAGTGCCTCGGCCTCGCCGGACATACGCGCGACGGTCAGGCCACCCATCCAGCAAGCCGATGCGTTATCGGGATGATGCTCACGCCGGGAAGCCTCGCCGATGATTTGAGCTTCCGTCCAATGCAGATGGCCGAAGTGATTGGCCAGCGCAATGCCCGCCAGTCGAGCCGCTGCGGAAGAGCCGCAACCTTTGCCGATGGGGATATCATTCTTGATGCGAAGAGATAAAGGAACAATTTCCCAGCCGTGCGTTTGGAGAACCTCGCGGTAGGTGGTGAGGATGAGGTGATTCTCGACCGAGCCGCAGATTTCTGGGTCGCGTCCGGTGGCGCGGATCGAGAAATCGGACGCGGGCCGGGCATCGATCCTAATGTAGAGATTCATCGCGAGGCCGGCGGCATCGAAGGCTGGGCCAAGGTTGGCCGAAGTGGCCGGCAACTCAAGGTGCAGGGAGGCTGGGCCGCCGCGCTTTTTCGCGCTGCGCAGCTTGCTGATTTTCTTTCTATCGATCTTTCTCTTTTCGATCTTAGACATTCGAGTTTGTCGAGTGGGCTTTCTCTGCCTGGTCCAAGGTCTTGAGCACTGCGTCGAGAGTGGCGTCGAGGACGATGGGAGGATGACGAAATGGATTCAGCATCGCGCTTTGAGGTTCGTGAATGGTGCCACGGAATAGATCGCCGCGATGGAATTCCATGGTGAAGTCGGGATCTTTCAGCAAGTTTCCGGTGAGAACCAAAACTACGGTTTCATCCGGCTTCACGAAGCCTTGCTGCAGCAATTTTCTGAGGCCGGCGAGAGTCACGGCGGAAGCGGGTTCGCAGCCAATGCCTTCTGCGCCGATTTCGGCTTTGGCTTGCGCGATTTCAACTTCGCTGACTTGCTCGCAGGCGCCGCCGGTGGCTTGGATCACATTTACGGCTTTTTGCCAGGAGGCCGGGTTGCCGATGCGGATCGCGGTCGCACGAGTTTCGGCGTCCACGCTGATGAGTTGTTTGCCGCTCGCTTCGCGCAGTGTGCGCACCAGCGCGTTCGCGCCTTCGGCTTGAATCACAGACAACTTGGGCAGACGCGGGATCAAGCCGATCTCGCGCATTTCGAGCAACGCCTTGCCGATGGCGGAACTGTTGCCGAGGTTGCCGCCGGGCACAATGATGTGATCGGGCGGATGCCAGTCGAGTTGTTCGAGCAATTCGAAGGCGAGAGTTTTTTGTCCTTCAAGGCGGAACGGATTGATGGAGTTCAGTTGGTAGACGGGCGCACGCCGCACGAGTTCCTGCAGCAATCGGAGGCAACCATCAAAATCAGTTCTGAGCTGACATGTGAGGGCGCCGTAATCGAGCGCCTGCGAGACCTTGCTCCAGGAAATTTTGCCTTCAGGCACGAGGACCAAGCTTCGCAGGCCACCGCGCGCGGCATAAGCGGCCATGGATGCCGAAGTGTTGCCGGTAGAGGCGCAGGCGACCCATGAGTATCCGGCCTGCTTGGCGAATGTTGAAGCCACGGTCATTCCGGCGTCTTTGAATGAACCGGTCGGGTTCATCCCTTGATGCTTGGCGAAGAGGCGCCGAACTCCGGTGCTATGAGAGGATCGAGGAAGTTCATACAGCGGAGTGTTGCCTTCGCGCAGAGTGATGATGTGCCGCTCGGACTGGGGCGCGGGGAGAAGTTCGCGGAATCGCCACACGCCGCTCAGATCCAGCGGCAAGTTCGAAGAGCGGCGCTGATGCCAGATGGATTTCAAGTCCGCGGCGCAGAGCTTGCCGGATCTCCACGCGGGGTCAGTGATTTCAAGAAGATTGCCGCACTGCGAGCAGCGAAAATCCAGCTCGGGTGCGTGGCTGAGCGTGCCGCAGCCAATGCAGTGAAAGCCAAAGGCGGCTGAAGGCACGCCTGCCTCAGGAGTTGCGGAAGGGCGCATAGAGTCGGAGATTATTTTTGGCCTCGCAAATATTGGTCGGAGCGGTTGATCCAATCGGCGCGGGGAGGGTTGAACACGTCAAGGTCCACCGTGTCTTCGAGGGCTTCGGCCTTGTGGGGCATATTCGAGGGGATGCAGAGAACTTCGCCGGCGCGAACCACGATTTCCCGGCCGTCGATCGAGAACTTCAGCGCGCCTTCGACGATATAAGTAAGTTGCTCGTTGTGGTGGCTGTGCTCGGGGACAACGCATCCTTTTTTCAATAGCACCCGCGCCAACATGATTTCCTGACCGACGACGAACTGGCGCTGCAGGAGCGGGTTCAGATCTTCAAGCGGAATCGTGTGCCATGGAATGTATTG
Organism: uncultured Acidobacteriaceae bacterium; assembly: GCA_963771965.1. Lineage (GTDB taxonomy): Bacteria > Acidobacteriota > Terriglobia > Terriglobales > Acidobacteriaceae > Sulfotelmatobacter. The sequence continues at coordinate 75,786 of CAVYVM010000006.1, read as the reverse complement.
CAGGGCCGGCGCGCCGGCCGCGGGTTTCGCCATAGCTCGTTTTGCGCGCGAGTGAGACTTTGCGTCTTTTGCTTTTATTTTCTTGCGTGGGGCAGGCTTGGTTTTCAATTTGTTCTTCATGGCAACTGTGCTCCGTGGACTTACCATTGTACGAGAATCGTGTGGTGGAGACTAACGATATTGGAAAGAGCGGCGCTGGGCTTACGCGACAGGCCGGTAAGGCGGAGATGCTTCGCTACGCTTGAACGGCGGCTTCGCCCGGATGACACCGCTGTAGAACTAGCGGCTGTAGGTTAGGTCTTAAATCAGACAATATTCGCGGCTTGCGGGAGCGCGGGTGGGGATTTAGTCTGGACAAAACGAGGTATCCATGAAACGCAAGACTCATCACGCCGAGACCAAGGCGGTGCGGGGCGCGGCGGATTTGAAGAAGAAACATGGGCCGGTCTCGACCCCGATTTATCAGACTTCGACGTTTGAAGTCACGGACAACGACGAACAGGAGCGCATCACTTCGACCGACCGCTATTACACTCGTTGGTCAAACCCGACGAACACGGTTGCCGAAGAGACCATCGCGGCGCTCGAAAGCGTCGATGCCGCGCTGACCTTTGCCTCAGGGATGGGCGCGATTACGACCACACTCATGGCGTTGTTAAAGACCGGCGACCATGTTGTCGCGCAGCGCGAAATTTACGGCGGTGTCAGCAAATTTCTATCGCAATGGCTGCCGAAGATGGGCATTGAGACCACTTTTGTGGATACAACCGATTATGAGCAGCACGCGCAGGCGATTCGTCAGAATACGAAACTGCTGTATCTGGAGTTGCCGACGAATCCTGGCTTGCGTGTGGTGGATTTCAAGAAAGCGGCGGCGCTTGCCCGCGACCACGGACTGATCAGCATGATCGACAGCACGTTCGGCACGCCCATTAACCAGCACCCGGCCGAGTATGGCATCGACCTGGTCATGCATTCCGGCACGAAGTATTTGGGCGGACATGCGGACCTGACGTGCGGGGCTGTGGCAGGGCGGCTCGAGCTGATCGAACAGATCAAAGACACACGGATCACGCTGGGCAATTGCATGGATCCGCATGCGGCGTGGCTATTGATCCGCGGCCTGAGGACGCTGGCGGTGCGCGTGGCGCGACAAAACGAGAACGCTCAGCGCGTGGCGGAGTTCCTGGCGCAGCACGCGAAGGTAAGGAAGGTGCACTATCCGTTTCTGAAGGACCATCCACAACATGGGCTCGCGCGCGCACAGATGAGCGGCGGCGGAGGCATGGTTTCGTTTGAGGTGGAAGGCAACGGCGAGAATGCGCGGCGGGTGAGTGAAGCGCTATCTCTGTTTACGCTAGCGACCAGCTTTGGCGGCGTCGAGTCGCTGGTATCGATTCCGGCGCTGACGTCGCATGCCATGATTTCGGCTGAAGCGCGCGCGAAGATGGGTGTGACCGATCAATTAGTGAGGCTCTCCGTGGGTATTGAGAATGCCGACGATTTGATCGCCGACCTGGAAGCCGCGCTGGAGGCGATAGCGGCACCGCAGCCAGTACAGGTGGGTTGAGGCTAGGGCTAGTTGTTCTCTGGCTCGTCGTTAAGTAATGCGTGACAAAGAAAATCCCGGCCTTGGGCCGGGATCACTTTTTCAGCGCTGGGGGAGAAGACTAGAAAATGAACTTCAGAGCGAATTGCAAGATGCGTGGAAGGTGAGCCGCTGCGGCTTGACCGAAAGCGACTCCGCTCCCAGGGAAAATACAGGAAGAGTCTCCCGCGTTGTTATTGGCTCCGCCATAGCAACCGATGGAGCTGCTGGCCGTGCCCAGCCCCTGATTATTCGCTGCCGAACCAGCGTCGCCTCCCAGCCAGGAATATTCCGTGTGGTTGAAGACGTTGAACGCTTCCGCCCGGAATTCGAAATACTTGTTTTCACTGATGACGAAGTGCTTCAACAGCGCCATGTCGAAGTTCGTACGAGTCGGGTTCGTGAGAATATTTCTTCCCGAGTCGCCGAACGTCAGGCCCTGGGGTGCGACAAATACAGATGGGTTGAAATAGAACGGACCGAAATTATTTCCGGCAAGGGTGGGTGGAATACCGGAGTGTGGATTACCAACGATGTCAGGCCATGAAGATCCCGAGGTTGCCACGCCGCTCCCCACGCCGGCATTGTCTCCCGGAACACTGCCTCCGCCCGCATTGTAAATACTGAAAGGCGTGCCGGTTTGGACGATGGTAATCCCGGACCACTGCCAGCCTCCGAGTATCTTGTGAGTCAGACCAGACTTCTTGAACAGGGGCAAATCGTAAACGTAGCCGATATTGAAAACCTGACGCTGGTCGAAGTTGGAGCTGGCCCGGTATAGGTTGAGATTGTAGCTATTGATCGCACCCACATCACTGTAGTCGGAAGAGTCATCAATCGAGTGGCTGTAAGTGTAGGCAAGATTGAGTTGGAGGCCTCCGATGCTGTGACGAACAGCCACTTCCAACGCATTGTAGTTTGAGCTTGCCGTCTCTTCCTTGCGAGTGATACTGCCGATGCCGTTATAGGGACGATAAGGATCTGCAATATTGCCGCAGGCAACCGCAAGATTGTTGGCCCAACTTCCTGTGGTAGTAACTGGGCTGCCAGTATCCGCGTTGGCGGTGGCTGTAGCCTGCGCAGTGGTGGGATTAATTGAAACCGAGCCGCAATCGTCCGCCGTTATGAGTTGCCCCGGACCGTACGGATTTAACGAAGCGGGAACAGGATGGAGTTCGTTGAGCTCGAATTCACGGGTCAGGTGAACGCCCACGCTCCCGACGTAAGAAACCGTGGCGACGGTGTTCTTGCCTAGATTGTGCTCGATGTCGAAGTGCCACTGCTGCACGTAGGGCCAGATCGCCTTGTTGGGGATGGAAACGAACGTCAGAGGAGTCGTGGTCGCGCCCAAGGCCGAAGGATTGACGTTAGCGTAGCCGACGATGTTAGAGACGGTTGCAGTTTGTGTAAGCGGATTGTATTGCTCCAAGGTTCCGGCATTGGCCTCGCCTTGATTGGTATGTTCGAAGAAGATGCCGTACCCCCCACGAATGGCCCATTTCCCATCGCCTTTAGGATCGAAGGCAAACCCGAGGCGCGGCGCCGGGTTAAACAAATGCCCCTTCATGCAACCGGCAGGTACTCCTGCCGTAACGCCGCAGTCTACCCACCCGTTGTACTGAGGATTCGGTATGGTGCCTACTACGAAATCATTGACATCGGTAAAGCTCGCTCCGGCAATATAGTGAGCCGGATCGAAGTTCCAGGCATTGTGATGAATTTCACGATAAGTGCCATAAAGGCTAATGCGGAGCCCGAGGTTCAGAGTAAGGCGCGGGGTAACGTGAAAGTCATCCTGAAAGTAGGGCTCGAAGATTTTGTATCGGTTGTAAGTTTTGATGGAAGCTTCTTCCTGCTGAAACTGCTGCACATTCCCTTGCAGCAAATCGGCGAATGCATTGCCCGTCGTGACGAGACCGCTCGTGCTGAAGGACAAAATGCCGTTGGTGCTGACGCCTGGCTGGGGGATTTCGTTTTTTTGCGCCGCCACGAAATAGCCGCCGAACTGCAGGTTATGCTTGCCAATGATCTTCGTAACATTGTCTTTGTAGGTATAAGTCGGGTTGGAATTCAAAGGGCCGTTGGGAATGTAGCCGGGATCTTCGTTGATGCCATTGAATATGCCACCGTTGAGGCTGATTCCCGGCACTTTGCCGCCGAAGCCATTCTGGAACACCCCCAATGTCATCCCCGAGGGACGCTGCCAACCTGGACCGACAAGATTAAGCGTGATGTGGTCGGTGGTGTAGCTCGCCACAAACTCATTCAGCAAAGTTGGCGAAGCCGTAGCCGTCAGGCGCGTCACCATACTGACGCCGGGGCCGACAAAATTCGTCTCCACCGTAGGAAAGCTGGTTCCAGACGTCCACAGGGGAGTGGGATAAATCTGAGACCAGGAGTCGTGGATGTACCGGAACGAGGCGCGAACCTTATCGTTGACGTTATGGTCGATTCTGAATAGTTCCTCGCGCCAGTGGGTCGGAAGCGAAGGATCTTCAAGCCATTGATTCGTGCCAACGTTCGGCAGCGGGATCAAGTTTTCGAGTGCGTTGACGGTGGCGGCGTCGCTTGGGTTGACCGTAATTTGATTATTGGGAAACGGCAGCCCGGTCTGCGGATTGATCGGGCAATCCTGCGGCGAACTCGCACAAATGTCATTGAAGTTTCCGGCGCGATTCGCAACCGACGGAACGGTGGTCAGCGAAAATCCGCTGGGGACTATATCCCGGCGCCACTCCTCAGAAAAGAAGAAAAAAGTTTTTTGTTTGTCTTTGTTGTAGAGTCCGGGGATATAAACCGGGCCGCCGATGGTGCCTCCGAAGTCGTTCTTCTTGTATGCCGGCACATTCGGCAGGAAATATTGAGTCGCGTTGAAGTCGTCATTGCGCACGAACTCGTACAAATCGCCGTGGAAGTTCTTGGTTCCAGACTTGGTTTCGATCTCGACCGTGCCGGAACCGTTACGCCCGTATTGAGCGCCGTAATTCGACGTTTCCACTTTAAATTCGGCAATGGCATCGACACTGGGATAAACGTTGAGGGAGGTATTGCTGCCGTTGTCGAGGGCATCGCCACCATCCATCTCCCAGTTGTTGTACTCGGTGCGGCCACCATTCACGCTGAAGGCAACGTTTCCGTTGACGCCGACCTGCGCTTCATCCTGACCAGATTGATTCGTTACTCCGGGAACTAGTGTGATGAGCTGAGTAAAATTGCGGCCATTTAATTCGAGTTGCGTAATTTCCTTGCCAGTTACCGTGCCCCCCAGATCGGAAGACTGGGTTTCGACTTGAGCGACTTCGGAGCCTTGTACGACTACCTCGGTGGCGATGGTTCCGACTTGCAGGGCCACGTTGACGCGGGCCTTGTCGGCGACCCGTAGGACGACGCCTTTGGCTTGGTACTTCTTGAAGCCTTCGGCCGTCACTGTGAGGTCGTACGAACCGATGGGAAGGGAGGCGAAGAGAAAATCGCCGCTGCTGTTGCTGCTGCCGCTGCGGCTGATGCCGTGCTCGGAATTCGTAAGCTCGACTTTCGCATTGGGGATGGCGGCTCCGCTGGGATCGGTGATCATACCCGTGATGGAAGCGGTGTCCTGGGCCAGGGCGGCCGCGCAGAAAATCAACACCAGCACTGCGATTATCAGCGGCGTACGATTCGAGATCATGATCAAGCTTCCCCCTTGTTCCGGATCAACTCCTGAATTGCCCCAGATTTTTCTGTGGTGCATCCCTCTGAAACTGTAACGACGATCCCCAGATCGCGGCGTGCAGCCGAAAACGTTAAAGTGTTTATTAAAACGTATGAATAGTGCTTTTATTGACCATCCGATGTCAAGAAAAAAACGCTTTACAGCTCAGGGCGAGCGATCCGGAGCATTCGTTTTTTGCCTGCGATCGCGGCCGGGGGGATCGCTAAATCGCCTCGCACGAAATTTCCCCTACACAATGCTACGCGTCGATTCGCGCACCACCAAGTCAGGTACGACCTTTCGGTGATTGGCAGAGACCTCACGTTTTTCCAGAACGGAGTGGATTCCCTCGAGCACGATGCCGACGGCATCTGCGCCCATTGCTTCCATGGGCTGGCGAATGGTGGTGAGGGGCGGAGTGCAAAGGGCGGAGGCGGCAACATCGTCAAAGCCGATTACGGAGCAGTGCTCGGGTACACGCAAGCCATTTTTGCTCAGTGCCCGGATGGCGCCGAACGCGGTCATGTCATCGAAGGCCAACAGAGCTGTAAACTGCCGCTTCTGTTTGAGCAGGTCCTCGGTCAGTTTTTGGCCAGCCTCGAAGCTCGAAAGCGGGTCGCGGGATTCCGGCAAATCGACGATGAGTCGGGAATCCAGTTCGAGTCCGCAATCCTTGGCGTACTTGCGGATTCCGCGCCAGCGTGGAGAACTGTCCGCCAAGGTTTTGGGGCCGCGGATGAAGGCGATTTTTCGATGACCGAGGGAATGCAGATGCTCGAGCGCCAGGAAGCCCCCGACTTCGTTGTCGACGATGACCGAACTCATGGAATCGCCTTTGAGTTCGCAGGCGATCAGAGCGGTAGGGATACTGCTTTTTTCCAGATCGGCGAGCACGTTGATGTCGAGAAAGAGCCAGTTGGCAAGAACGACGAGGCCCTCGATGCGGCGATCAAGCAACATTTCGAGATAACGCTCGAAACGGCTACGTTCGTTGTGAACATCGGTGAGGATGGGCAGGTAGGAAGCCTGATAGAGCGTGTTTTCGATGCCGCGCAAAACCAGCGTGCAATAGGGATCGGTCATGTCGAAGACCATGACGCCGACCGTATGGCTGCGCTTGCTGCGCAACGACCGGGCAAACTGGTTTGGGCGGTAGCCGAGCTTTTCCGCGGCACGCTCGATGCGCTTTTTGGTCGCCGGGGGAATGTATCGCGCGAGCGGAGCGTCGTTCAGCACGATCGAGACCGTGGTGGAGGAGAATCCGCTCTGCTTGGCTACATCACGAATTGTGACCATCGAAACACTGCCTTAGAGCGATGCGTTATGATCCGCATCGAAACTGTGTTGGCCAACGCGGCGGCGTCAGAGGTGCTTGCGTTGCACGCGAAGGCTGGCGGACACTACAGCAGAGAGTGAGACGAGTGTCAAGCGCCGGGATTGGATTATTAGTGACAAATAGTCTGCTAGTGGCGGCCTTAACGGCGGCAATGGCGGCGCAAAGTTCATCGCCGGAAAGCACGGCAAAGCCGCATGGAACGGCCTCTGTGGCCTCTGCGACGAAAGATCCGGCGGAAATTTTTCGTGCAGGACAAGAAGCTCTTAACCATGGGCAACTCGATGCTGCGGAACGAGATTTTCGTGCGGTGCTGGCAGCGGACCCGAAAGCGGGCGCGGCTTATGCCAATCTTGGTGTCGTCTACATGCGGCGCAAGCAATGGACCAAGGCGCTTGAAATGCTGCACCACGCGGAGCGATTGCTGCCGCAGGTGCCGGGCATCCGGCTGAATATTGGGCTCGCGTACTACCGGCAAAATGAATTTCTTAAAGCTATTCCATCTTTTGAATCGGTGGTTCGCGAGCAGCCGGATGCGGTGCAGCCGCGGCATTTGCTCGGGCTTTGTTATTTCTTTGTCGAGCGCTGGAAGGATGCGGCTGACACGCTGGAGCCGCTGTGGGCGCAGGAATCGGGGCAATTAAGTTATCTCTATGTGCTGTCGATTGCGGCGCACCGGGCTGGTGAAAAACAGCTAGATGAAAAGGCTACGGCGCAACTGGTGAAGGCCGGCGAAAATTCACCTGAGTTTCATCTATTCATGGGCAAGGCGCATCTCAATGTTGAGCAGTACGATATGGCCCTAGCCGACTTTCAGGCCGCGGCCGAGGCCAATCCGAAGCTGACATTCGTTCACTTCAACCTGGGATTGACCTATCTCAAGAAGCAGGACTACGAGCACGCGAGCGATGAATTTTTGAAAGACGTAGCCGTGGAGCCCGATCTCGCGCTGAATTACGACGAACTGGGGGACGTGTACGTTCTGATGGAACAGGACGCTACCGCGGAAAAAAGCTATCGGGAAGCGCTGCGGCGCGATCCCAAGCTGGTGAATTCGTACTTAGGCCTGGCGAAAATTTATCAGCGGCAGGGAAAATATCAGCAGGCGTTGAGTGCGATTGATGCCGCCGGCAAGCTTGATCCACGGCGCACCGATATTCATTATGTGAGAGGACAAGTGCTGATCCATATGGGACGGAAGGACGAGGGCAAGAAGGAACTGGAGACCTCCGTCCGCATCGATAACGAACGCCGAGCGGAGCGGGAGAAGCAGGTGGAATCCGGCACCGTGCCTTCGCCGGAGTTGCTGCAGGAAGATCAGTGATACTGATTTTGGTCCTGGACTGCTTCAAGATCCGCTGGGTCGATTGGCGCGATGGGCGACTCTAGTCTAAGATTCTTGTTTGGCGATTCCGGTTCGACGCACTCGCCGTTTTTACAGAATCACATTGCTTTGTGGGCTGACTCGCAGGCGGCATTTCTTTCGTGTCGTCCCGGGCAGCGTTTATGCCGTCGGAGGAATCGAAGGTAGTGAGTTCAAATCCCCGCATGTTGAAAATCAGGCAGCTCGTAACAGCTATTATCTTCGCTTCGTTAGTGACGGCATTCTCGGCGGCGGCAGCCTCCGCCGCTTTCGGACAAGCGCTTGACTTCAGTATGTCCAGCGTAAACGGTTTTCAACCAAACCCGATGCAACCGGGAGGAACCACTTCCGCCGTCGTGAGTCTACAGGGGACAAGCCCTTCGGTTACGCTCGGTTGCACTGTAACCTCGACTCAGACCACGACAAATCTTCCGACGTGCGCGGTGAGCCCTCTGACGGACACGCCACCTGCCCAAGTTTCGGTTACCGTTCAGGCCCAGCCTGCCACTGTTGCCGGCCTATACGCGGTGGCCCTGACTGGGGCAGACGCCTCGGGCACGGGCACGCTTACTTTTGAGCTGAACGTGGTTGGGACCAGCGCGAATTACACAGTCAGCGTGACAACCCCGGCGGTCCCCAGCAGCGTGGCGCAGGGTTTTGGGGCGAAAGCCACGATTACCGTCACTCCGATCGGCAGCTACACGGGGAATGTCACGCTGTTCTGCCTCTCCGTCACGCCGGCCGTTTTGTCAGCGCCCGTGTGCTCGTTTAGTCCGTCGCCGCTGCCTGTAACGGGCGGTGCTCCGCCTACCGCTACGCTCACCGTCACGACCTTCGGAACTCAGAACACCACCACAGCGAAGCTGGGGATGTCGCGATTGTTATATGGGCTCTGGCTGGCCGTTCCGGGGCTGGCACTGGTTGGGGCCAGAGCGAAGGGAAAACTCAGGAAGAACGCTCTTGGGTTGCTCTTGCTGCTGGTGGTGGGCGGAGGATTCCTCTTTCTGCCAGCTTGCAATACGAGTTCAAACAGCAGTCCAACATCACCCACCGGCAGTGTGACTCCAAAGGGCAGCTACACGTTTACCATCACGGGGGTCGACGAAAACGGAGCAGCGCCAAGTAACGCCACCACTGGGGCGACCGTGACTGTAACGGTGGACTGAGACAGTATCCTGAAGTCATGCGGCGGCTTCGAAATTGTGGCTTGCGTCCTGTGGCGCGGCGGTTGTGGTGTGCGGGCGTAGTCTGCTGCTCGACCCTCTTCCCGTCGATCTTTCTCTTATCGATCCTGCATGCCGAGGCTGTGGGTATATCCGCGCCGCCCCCCCCCGGCATTCCCGGCGGCGAAAATAAGAAAAACAAGACACCGATCATTGTGCGCTGGGACGAATCCCAGTCCGGCTGCACCTTTACTCGCAGCGATGACGGCAAGTATCGCTATGGGCTGTGGTCTGGAGATTTCGGCATTGTGCTCGCGGTGGATGCGAGAGAGGTGCAGATTATCCGGCATCGCATTGAGCCCATCTTCGGCGTGCTGGTGACGATTCGTTACCGCGGCACTGGCGGCGTGGACGCCGATCCGGGCGGCATGACGCTGCAGTTCATGAAGCATTTTAAAGTGGTGCAGCCTGCCCTCGACCCCGACGACTATGCTCAAAAAATCCAAAGCGATGCGGATGCACTCGACGATGAGGCTCGGCGCACGCTGGCGAAGCATCCCGAGGAAAAGCAGGTTCGCGAGGCGCGATTGCAGGATTATCAGAAGTCGGTGAGCGAACTGATCGAGTTCCTGACCAAGAACAGCATGCGTCTGGCTCACCTCGATCCGGGCAATCCAGAACAGAGCGGGTGGGTGTTTTTCAATACGAATAACAAGTGGATTGGCGGATGGAAGGCGCAGGAAGAGTTTGTTTTACGCTTGCCGCTGGATGGGAAGATATTTGAATTTCCTTTTCGTTTGCCACCTAGCAAGGGTGAGGTGCTATTGCGGAAGAGGGAGTGAGTGGCAGAAGCTATCGCAGGCGTTTCGTCGTATCGCCGAGGGAGATCAACCCAGGGCTTACGCCCTGGGCTGCATTCTGACGCCGCTTCGCGGCTAAGGCCGTGCGAGATACGAGTCACTGGACGAAAGAAGAGCGGTTATGAGGCGGCGCGCTGGCTCTTGCGCTGAATTTCTCCGGCTTGATTCATCAGGATGTCACGGAGCGATACCAAGCCTCGCAGTTCTTTGCCCTCGACGATACATAGATGACGGAAGCCGAACTCGTGCATGATGAAGAGGCACTCATCGATGCTTTCGTCGAGATTGACGGCCCGCGGGTTGGCGGTCATCACTTCGGATACGGCCGTGTGGCCGGGCGTGCGCCCTGCGGCGACCACGCGGTTCATAATGTCGCGCTCGGAAAAAATGCCGGCGAGTTCGCCGTTGCGAACCACGGGCAGGGCGCCGATGTTGTGTTCCATCATGAAGCGAGCAGCTTCCAGCACGGTGCCGGCAGCGTCGATGGAGTAAACTTTGCGGTCTTTCACGATCTCGCGGAGGGAGGACATAAACGGCTCCTTCAGGGTTCAAGTGATGGTTGAAGCTCCCACGGAGTGCCCAGTTCCATGGTTTCTTACTTTACCATATGGGGCTTAAGGTCAGGGTGCCAGCCGCCTAAGCGAATTACCGCTCAACCAGGCCTTCCAACGTGGAAAAGAATGCCGGATATGAGATTGCCGCACAATCGCTTCCGTGAATCAGGGTCTCTCCGCTGGCTCGTAGCGCGGCAATGCTGAAGGCCATGGCAATGCGGTGATCGCCGAAAGACTGGATTTCCGCGCCGTGCATCGCTTGCCCTCCAGGAATTTTCAGGCCGTCTTCCCGTTCCTCCACTTGCGCGCCCATAGCACGGAGGTTGGTGGCGATGGAGGCGATGCGGTCGGACTCCTTCACCCGCAACTCTCGTGCATCGCGGATCTCGATTCCCTGCTCGGTATACGGCGCGATCGCAGCCAGCACCGGGATTTCGTCGATCAGCGCGGCCGCATCGGCTCCGGCGATGGTTGCGCCCTTCAGACGGCCGCCTTCGACTTGCAGCGTGCCGACGGGTTCTCCGTGCATCTCCCCCAGTTGCGTCACGGTAATGCGCAGGCCCAACTGGATGAGAATGTCGAGCAGGCGGGCTCGGGTTGGGTTCATCAGCAAGGCGGGAATGGTGAGTTGTGAGTTCGGAAAAAGAGCGGCAGCACATAGAAAAAAAGCCGCGCTTGAAAGATCGCCGGGAACTCGCGCTTCAATTCCGCACAGGCGTTGGCCACCGCGAATTCGCACCTGGTTTCCCTTTCGATCAAGATGCGCGCCGAAGGCCTGCAGTGCGACTTCGCCATGATCCCGTGTGCGCAAGGGCTCCTCGACGCAGGTTTCACCGTCGGCAAGTAGGCCAGCGAACAGGAGGCAAGTCTTTACCTGTGCGCTGGCTACAGGCATCTTGTAATCAATGTCTTTAAGTTGTGTTCCGGCAATGCGGAGCGGAGGATGTCCATTGTTCGCGGTGATTTGCGCACCCATGGCGGTTAGCGGCGTGATCACGCGTTCCATCGGCCGACGGGAGAGCGATTCATCGCCCGCCATTTCAGTGACGAAGTTTTGTGCCGCTACAATGCCGCTCAGCATGCGGATGGTCGAACCGGAATTCCCGCAATCGAGCGGGTGCGTTGGAGCGGTTAGCGACGAGCCTCTTCCCTGCACTTCGATGACGTTATCCGTACCCTCTTTGTTCTGACGGTCCCAACTCACTCCCAGGGAGCGCAGGCAACCGAGCGTGCTGGCGCAGTCGGCACCGGTTGAGTAGTTCTCCAAGCGGGAAGGCCCCTCGGCAATCGCGGCCAGCATGGCATAGCGGTGCGAAATGGATTTGTCACCCGGAAGACTCACGCTGCCCCGCAAGTTGCGCGCTGGCCGCACGATGGATTGTGAATCGCTCTTCATTCCCCATCCAATATAGCGGATGCAGAACGGCGATCACTCGGGAGCTGGCTTGAATTGGATTTTTGCTGCGGAAGGCCACTTACAGCTGCGACACAGGTTGCTGGGCCAGCGTGATCGACAGACGTTCAGGGTAATCGGAGATTATTCCGTCGACTTGCCAGCTTGAAAAGCGCTTGATCGTCGCGGGACTGTTTACGGTCCACACGAATACTTTCTTGCGTTCGGCCTTAATCTCACGCAAAAGTCTTTGCGAGAGAAGCCTGTAGTGCGGAATCACATGGGAAACCGATAATTTGCTCCATAAGCTCAGCTGGGTTTTCGTCTCGCAAATCAGACCGAGCGGAATGTTCTTATCGAGGTCGTGAATTCCGGTGAGCACTTCCGGGATAAACGAAGAGACTACGAAACCGCGGCGCGGTGGGCACTTGCGAAGCAAGTCGATGGCGATTCGGTCCAGGCCAGGAATTTTGAGTTCGATATCGAGAAAAGCTGTGGTGTGGTAACGGGCCAGGACCTGGCGCAAGGAAGGCAGAGCTAATGATTGCGCCGTGTGCTGGGAAATTTCGAGGCCGCGAATAGTTGCGTCGTGGCAGATTACGGCTTGCGCATCGCTTGTGAGCCGCACATCGAATTCGAAACCGTCGCAGCCCTGGGACAGAGCGAGATCGAATGAAGCCAGCGTATTCTCGGCAACATCTTTGACGCCGCGTGCTCCGCGGTGGCCCAACAGCAATGCCCGATTTCGCATCGCCATTGATTTTACTGGTGTCGATGGCTAATCCAGATCGAAATCGCGGATGGGTTTACCAGTGTCGGGAGATTCCTTTGCTTTTTTCACCGCCTCCTGAAACTTTTTATCCAGCAGTTCGGAGGCATGCTTCTGGGCTTCTACCGACTGGCGGAAGATCGATTCGCGGCGGCTGTCCTGCTCCTTCATGGCGCGAGCGGCTTCCTCCATATCGTTAAACATTCTGGGTTTTACGGCGGGAGTGTGCGCGATCACCGCGGTGGTTGCCGTATCGATTTTCAGCAGCGCGCCGCAGCAGGGGCAGGTGACTTCGAAATTGGCAGGGGTCTTCGCCATTCTGCGAATCATACCGCAAAACCGAAGGGGTCAGCGGTCAGCGTTGAATCTTGATGGGAAAAATGTGGACAAAGTTCAGCAATTCCGCTCCCAGCAGGAAGATCGAGAGCAGCACAACCATGACGGCCATGAGCTCTCCGAAGCTCAGGCCGCGGCGGTTGGGCTCGGAGCGCCGCGCCGCAAGGCTCAAAATGTTCAGCGTGGCAAACCCGAAAACGACTGCCCAGAGGATGTTGTAAACGTCAGTGTGGTGGCTGGAAAGGCGCTCCAGCAGTACAAGGCTTGCTACCAACGTGGACTGGGCGCTTCTCAGGTTGTGCAGAGCGGCGCAGGTGGTGCGCGTGAAACCTGCAATCAGCACTGATGTTGAAGAAAACGACATAACCTATGATGTAAATACAAAGAGACCGCCGTCGGCCCAAGTAGTGGATATTACATTTTTTTGGCGTGCCGGTCACGAAGCATCGGTGGCGAAAGGCATTCCGGCAAGCAAGGGTGATCCGACTCTCGAAGGCTGGACATTCGTTGAGATCGGGCAGTTCCCTTTTCTCCGGATGCTTTCAGTAAGATGGACGCATGGCTAGGACGCGAGTCATCTTCTTTGATGTTGGCAACACGCTTCTTTTTCCAAATCGCTCAAGGATGCTGGCTCCGATCGCGAGTGACCGGCATCCCACACTTGCGGAGTGGCAAGCCCGGGAGCGGCGAACGAAGTGGGAGTTCGACCAGAGCATGCAAGGTGGCAGAGTCGACCATGGATTCTGGTGGATGTTTCATACTTCCCTGCTCGAAGATCTCGGCGAAAATGCCAGCAAACGAGATGCCCTGCTGCCGGAGCTGGTACGGAACACGCAGAACTCCGCCAACTGGGACCAGATTCTGCCGGGAACGTGCGAAGCGCTTCAGCGCATCGGGCAGAACTTTCGCATGGCGGTCATCTCAAATGCCGATGGCAAGATCGAACAGGTGCTCACCCGCTGCGGAATTGCCAGCTGCTTCGAGCGCATCATGGATTCAGGAATTATTGGGATCGAGAAGCCTCGCCGCGAAATTTTCGAAGCAGCGCTTGAAGCCATGCAAACCAGAGCGGAGGAGAGTCTTTACATCGGAGATGTCTACTCAGTCGATTATGCTGGGGCGTGCAAAGCGGGCATGCACGCTGTGCTGTTCGATCTGGCTGGCGCTTACCGGGATCGTGAAGTTCCTCGGGTAGAGTCGCTGGCACAGTTTGAATCGTGGCTACAGGATGAACATCCGTCGTAAAATCTTTCTACTATGGTCGATTCCACACGACTCTTGCTATTTCTGACAGCTGCAGTGTTGCTGGCGGTTGCGCCAGGACCTGGGATGCTCTATGTGCTTGCGCGGAGCATGGCGGGAGGAAGGCGCGAAGGCGTACTTTCAGCTCTCGGCACTTTCCTGGGAGGCATGGTGCACGTGTTCGCCGCGGCGCTGGGGGTTTCAGTGATCCTAGCGCGGTCGGCGGTGGCGTTTGCAACTGTGAAATACGCAGGAGCGGCTTATTTGTGCTTTCTGGGCGTAAGAATGATTCTAGATGCGCGGAAAGAGAAGGATTGCTCTCCAGACGGTCCTGCATACGACTTCCCCCGAGCAGCCGAAGCCTCGCCAAGAAATCCGCTGTGGCAGGGCGTCGCGACCGAAGTGCTCAATCCCAAGACGGCGTTGTTTTTTCTTTCATTCATTCCGCAGTTCGTTCATCGCGGCGCGGGACATGTGTTTTTTCAGTTCGTGCTGTTGGGAACTATTTCGGTGGTTCTGAATACCTCGGCGGATCTGATCGTGATCCTGCTGGCTGAACCGCTGGGGAAAAAGATTCGCTCGTCGGCAGTATTTCGCCGCGGGCAGAGAACGGTAACGGGCGCAATTATGATTGGGCTGGGAACCTACCTAGCTACCAGCGAGAGCACTTAGGCTGGAAGTGAGTCGGAGAGCAAGACTACATCTCGAGAATCTGATGGTCGTGGCAATCGCTGTGGATTACATCGTGAATACTTTGCAGCAGTTCGGTTCCGTAGCGAGCCACGAAATATGCGCCGGCCACGCCGCGCTCCTGCAAAGCTCGCTCGGGATACAGCGTATTGCTCAACCAGTCGGCATGACGGCCGACGACCTCACTGCGGCGTAACTCAGCTGCCATGGCTCGTTCGCGCAGGCGGTCGAGTTGGTAGCGCACCTTGGACGAACCCGTTTGACTGGCTTCCACCAGCGTGGGATCGAGCTTCGCCAACGATTCCTGCAAACTGGAAAAAGATTCTTCCACCGACTGGTTGGCCAGATCGAAGGCCTGCTGCAATCCCGTCGGCAACGAACGCGAAGCGAGCTTGTGGCGCAGGGCGTCCGGTCCCTGAAATGCGTCGAGCACGGTTATGCCGTAGTGCTGCATCTTGCCTTGTACCTTAGGGTCGATGATTGTGGCCGAGAAGCGAGGCACGATGGGCGTTACCCGACCCGAAATTATTTCGTACACGGCGCCGACTTGTGCGAAGTACGCCGCCTCAGCCGCGCCGCCTGCATAAGCCAGCGTAGGAAGAAGGTAGTCCTGCACCACGGGGCGCAGCAGCACATTCGGACTGAAGTTTTCCGGCGCAGCATCGATTTGATTTAGCAGTTCGGCTGGCGAAAGTCTTTGTGTGCCTGAGTCGGCGCCAATCGCAAACTCCACTGCCTGATTCGAAGCATTGACACGGCGGTGAATCGCAGTGCGAGCGCCTTCGCGTGAACCAAACAGCAGCACGGACGACGGAGTCACCTTGACCTGCTGGTAAAAGCCGGCTTTGTCGAGTGCCTCTCCTCGCAAACTCAACGCAGCTTCCAAATCTTGCGCGCGCTCAATCGCCATGCGATAGACAGGCGCGGCAACGCGGTGCAATTCTGGATCTGAGGCATCGAGCAGAATTACGCCCCAGGGCGCGAACAAGCGCGTGTAAAAGCGGGCAAAGGCCGTGCCAAGATTTTCGCCGGGACGATAAGACTCGCGGAGAAATTGCGCGGCTTCGGTATCGCCAAGCAGAGCGGCGGCTTCCTCAACGACAGACAGGATTTCGTCGCCGAGCCGCACGTTGCTCACGGGCGCGTCCGGTACGCCGTGGCTGGAAGTCGTGAACGTGCGGAGAACGCCATCGGGGCCGGGGAAGGAAATGTGATTCACTTCCGCTAGATCATGATCGTACGTAGCCAGCCAGAAAACCGGAACAGCATCGATGCCGGCCGCCGTGGCTTCTTCGGCAAGTTTCACCGCGGTCATCGCCTTGTAGATGGCAAACATGGGGCCACCGAACAGACCGACTTGCTGCCCCGTGACCAACGCAAATGCGCCGTCCCGCAGGCGTTTCAGGTTGGCAAGGGTTTGCGCCGAAGCGCCCCAGGATTTGTTCTGGCGTTCGAGAATCGCGCTCACCCGCTCCCGGCGTGAAGCATCGTACTGCACGGCCGACGCTTCCTTCTTAAACCACTCACTGAAATTTGGAGAATGCGGATAGAAAGGTTGGACGCTGGGCGAGTAGGAGAGAAAGTCGGTGAAAAGGCGGGTCGTCTGCGGAATTTGGGCGAACGGCAGACAATGCGCTTTCACCGCTGCTTCTCCTGACATCGACACTCGCTACGGGTTTGGACGGATGAGATCATTGCTTGTCAACGTCACGCCTGTCAACGCTAACACGTTTTAATGGTGTCGTTCTGTGGCCCGTAGTTCAGATGCCCGAAATAGGCCCAAGATGCAAGAATTAAGATGCAAGATAATGGTGGCTGCCCGCGCGAAAGCTACCGAGACCGAGCTAAGAATCGAAGACTGGAAGGGATTAAGATCGCACAATGAATTCGACTGCTCCTCCGCATATTGGCGGGCCTCTCACTCTGGAAGGCTCAGTCGTCCGTCTTGAACCGATTCGTTTAGACCACGCCGAGCTTTTCTGGAATGTCGCGAAGGACAGTGTCGACGAGATCTTTCAATGGATTCCCTACCGCATGAAATCGCAGAAGGATTTTCAGCAGGTCATTGAGAAGGCTTTCAACGAACAGGAGCGCGGCGAGTCGGTGGTCTTCGCTACTGTTGAGCGCAGTTCCGGCAGAGTGATCGGCAGCACCCGCTTCATGAACATCGATCGCGTCAATCGCCGCGTCGAGATCGGTTCGACCTGGATTGCTCCCGCTTGGCAGCGCACCGCCGTCAATACCGAAGCAAAATATCTAATGTTGCGCCATGCGTTCGAGGTCTGGAAATGTATTCGGGTTGAACTGAAAACTGACGCGCTGAATCAGAAATCGCGTAACGCGATCCTGCGCATCGGCGCTAAAGAAGAAGGCACGCTGCGCAGACATGTAATCACATGGACGGGCCGCGTACGCGATTCGGTTTACTTCAGCATCCTGGACAACGAATGGCCTGAAGCAAAGGCGAAACTGGAAAGGCGTTGCCAAGGTTAGAACCGCTTCCGTGTTCTGATTACGATCGAAAGCCCCGCTTTATTTCGCTCTCATGGCATCAATTAGGGATTCGAGGGTTGAAAAACTAAGCCTACGGAAGCCGACGATACTGATTTGTCGATAAGTTTATCTTTGATATCCCGTCGAATTGTTTCGAGTTCATCGACGGTCATGCCCACCGGAGTAACCGACGAGATACGATGAGGATTGTCGAATTCAATCATTAGAAGCTTTGACTTGTCCGGTTTGAACATCACAAGACAATTTTTTGTTAAACGGTGCGTCTGAAAATGACCAATAACAATTCGATACCATTCAGCGTGATCCACCTGATTTAGAAAGAAGAAATCATCATTCAGTAATTGAGCAGATTGAGTGATCCCCATCGGCGTCTCCTTAAGTTATGTATGCCGTCTAAAGCGTTTTTAATTATATTCGCTTTTTGTTCGCTTTTATGATATTTAATTTCTCAGCCATGCCCGCCTCGCTGCCAGCTTTTTCCGAGGGCCAATACCCTACCGTGGGATGGCTCTTCCTTGACCTGAACTCCTATTTCGCTTCGATTGAGCAGCAGGACCGGCCCGAGCTGCGCGGCCGGCCCGTAGGCGTAGTGGCAGTGGATACAGATTCCACTTGCTGCCTGGCGGCGAGTTACGAAGCTAAAGTTTATGGTGTGAGAACCGGAACCTTGGTGAAAGATGCCAAGGCTTTGTGCCCGCATATCAATCTTGTAGTGGCGCGACCAAAGTTGTATGTGGAGTATCAGCAGAAGATCATCCAGGCGATGGAAGAGCATCTGCCGGTTTACAAGGCTTTCTCTGTGGACGAAATGGCTTGCCAGCTAATGGGCCGCGAACGATTTCTGCCGAATGCTACAACATTGGGCTACAGAATCAAGCAGTCCCTGCGCAATCTTGGCGTAGCTTTGCGCTGCTCGATTGGCCTTGCGCCCAACTGTTATCTTGCCAAGACCGCCGCAGATCTCTGCAAGCCAGATGGTTTGACGATCTTACTCAAAAAAGACCTGCCGCAGGCACTGCACTGCATGAAGTTGCGCGACGTGGTGGGGATCAGCCACGCCATGGAGCATCGGCTGCATAATCGCGGTATTACGACCGTCGAACAGCTTTGCAAATTGTCGTCGCAGCAAATGCGCGATATTTGGGGCAGTGTGCAGGGAGAAACCATGTGGTATTGGTTGCATGGCGAAGATTGGAAGGAGAAGGCTGCCCCTCTACGCAAGAGCATTGGCAAACAACATGTCCTAGCGCCGAAATACCGTACGAAAGAGCAGGCTTATCTCGTGGGGCTGAAGCTGCTCAGCAATGCCGCGATCAAGTTGCGCCGGTTAAACATGTGGGCGCGAGGCATCGGAGTGACGATTGCCTTCAGGCATTGGGGCCACGAAATAAAGGATGAAACTGAACCCTCCGGCTGGAAGGCTCACCGAAACATTCACGCCTGCCGCGATACCATGACTCTGCAAGATCACTTTCGCGACCTCTGGCGGGATTGTCCTTCGAATGCTCCGGTTCATGTCGGCGTGTGGCTCTATGACCTGATCCCAGATAAATTTTACACTCTAGGTTTTTTCGACGATGAAAAACGCGAGACCGTGAGCAGCATCATGGATAAAATCAACCAAAAATATGGCCAGCACACAGTTTATTTAGGAGGTCTGCACGGCCTCGGCGATGCCGCGCCCACCCGCATCCCGTTTTTCAGCGTTCCGGAGCTGGCGGATTTTTGAAAATCAAATGATGTCGGAATTTAATCCCGCGATGAACTGAATCCCCGGAACAATTTTCCCAACCAGATTTTGGTCGTTCGTCAAGAACAGGTCGGTGCCTGCAGAGGCCGCGCAGGCGAGGTGAATTGCATCGGCAGAGGAGACTCCGATCCTAGCGCGGATATCCGCGTACAGATCTGCCGTGTCCAACGTATAAGGAATTACTTCCACAGAATCTTGCCGGAAAAAGTTTCGGACACGGGCGGCCATATCGATAGCGCCTCGCTTATGGAAGCCGACCAGCGTCTCTCCAATCGCAAAAGTGCTCGTGCACAGTCGGTCTTGACGATCTCGCATACGTTCGAAAATTTGCTGGACACGGTGGCCGTACCGCGGGTGATCTTCCAGCCAATAGATGAACAACATCGTGTCCCAATAGATCCGGCTCACGATTTGCGATCCAAAGGATCGCCGCCCGGCCCGTAGAAATTGGCGCGCTCCTGCCTGAGATAGGCTTCTCCGCCGCCGAGTGACGCGAAAATATCCTTCGCGATGCCGCGAAGTGATTGCCATGCTTCGTCCGGCGTCATTTTTGCCGATTCAGTTCTCACGATTTCGTAGGTAAATGTAACCGTGGTGCTTTGTCCGGATGGAGGTCCGGTTTTCGACAGGATGCGCAGCCCGTGTTCAGTCAAGAACTTCTTGGATCCCAGCGCCGCGCATACGAGCGGGACCCGGTTGTTGAGCTCTAGAGCTCGATGTACTTCCCCTGCATTAATAGATAGCGTCTTCTCTTTTCGACGGCGAGCGGGAGAAATATATTTCTCGTAGGCGTAGCGTCGGATTACATCAGAGTCCGCAGGCGCCAAAGACGGCGAATTCTTTCTCATGCATGCTATTCTTGCATATGCATGCATATCATGTCAAAGTCTGTTTCGATGATCTTCGGGAACAGGAATTCGTGGACCACGGTTCTCACGCACCTCCGTTTCACTCTCCGGCATCAAATAATTGACTTGATTAGCTTTAACACCTAGTCTGGAAGTAGTTCTTTGAGTATGGCCAAACCCACCAGTGGGGGCGTCACGGCTTCGACGGAGATGCTTGCGGCCAAGAGGCATGCCGGGGTGCACACACCCGTAATCGCGTGCAAAATGATAATTGCCAATCAACAAATGGCATACGCAGCCTAACTAGTTTAGGCAGCCGTCCCAAGAGGCTTCGCCCGTGGGCCTCCGAAGGACGTCACACAGCGGGCTGCTCTTCTCTTCTACGTCTGGGGAGAGAGGCTAAGATCACAGGCTAGCGGCAAGCGTTTCTTGTCCGTTCTGAGCGTAGGCCGCGAACGTCCTGGGGGAAGCGTCAGAAATGACGCCAAACGCCCGGGGCATGAACGCGAATAAGCATGTAGTCTCTCTTGACCAGTAACATTTTCGGACGCGGGTTCGACTCCCGCCGCCTCCACCAATATATAATTTATTTTCAGTCGTTTACAGACGCATTTTAATTTCATGCAATAGCATTTTGCAGAGGCGGGTTCTCCGCCGGGCTTCTCTCACGGAGCCTGCCCTGGAACGGCAGTGCGAAAACCCATTCAGTTCATTTTTCCCCAGCATTCCTGCCAGGAATAATCGGTCGTTCGATCGTTCGATTGGTTCGTAAATCGGCGAGGAGGACAACGTTTAGCCTCTCATTTCAGGCATTTCCGCCGATTGCGTCGAGCTCCGCGATCACTTCAGAGGGAATTTGAAGCATCGAAGACTGAAGATTCTCGCGAAGATGCTCGATGGAAGATGTTCCTGGGATCAGCAGGATGTTGGGCGAGCGCTGCAGAAGCCAGGCAAGCGCAACCTGCATTGGTGTGACCTCCAGCGCCGCTGCGGCTGCGTCGAGTGCCGACGACTGCAATGGAGTGAAACCTCCCAACGGGAAAAACGGAACGTACGCTATCCCTTGGGCGGCCAGGTCGTCGATGAAAGCATCGTCGTTCCTCTGGGCCACATTGTAGAAATTCTGCACGCAGACAATCTCTGTCATGGCTTGCGCTTCGGCCAACTGCTGGGGAGAAATGTTGCTCAGACCGATGTGACGGATCAGTCCCTCACGCTTGAGTTTGACGAGCACGGTCAGCGGCTCTTCAATCGACTCCTGCCCCGGTTCCGTGATTCCACCGACCCGAAGATTGACGACATCGAGATGGTCTAGGTCAAGATTTTTCAGGTTGTCATGAACGGCATCCACCAGCTCCTGGCGAGAAAGGGCGTGAAGCCAGGACTTGTCTGGACCTCGACGAGCGCCCACTTTGGTGACGATCACGAGATCCTTGGCATAAGGATGGAGTGCCTGCTTGATAAGCTGATTGGTCACATGAGGTCCGTAGAAGTCGCTGGTGTCAATGTGATTCACGCCTGACTCTACCGCCTCTCGCAGAACAGCAATGGCGGTATTCACATCTTTCGGCGGTCCCCAGACGCCCGGGCCAGCCAGTTGCATGGCGCCGTAACCCATGCGGTTTAGTGTCATCGAATTGCCGGGCAGGGTGAAACCGCCGGCGAGGTCTTTTTGTTCAATCATTTCATTTCTCCTGATGGGTTGTTCCTCAGCAGCAATAAGGGAAGTTAGAACGACTCGCCAACCATTTCTTCGCTCTTCTTCCAGAGCAACTCGGCGGCTTTTGGATCGAGCGCATACCCGCGCACACCTTCGGTCATGGCGACGGGCAGGTCGTCCCCCACGATACGGCTCACGTGGCAGTCTTCGCAGTATTGGCCGCCGATGTCGTCAGCGGAAGCAACGACAGCCGCCCACACCGAAGTTGCGGCTCCCTGGGCAATCGTCTTCCACTGGAAGGGACCTTTGCCTTGAGCCGCACGCTGCTCATTTATCCGGTCGATCATCTTTTCTATACGGCCTGGATCCTGGTAACGACCCAGTTCGGTCTGAATACCACCTGGATGCACAGCGGCCGCGCGTACGCCACGGTCCCGGTGCCGTTTGTCGAACGCAACGGCGAAGAGGATGTTCGCGGTTTTGGACCTGCCGTAAGCAACGAGCGGGTCATAAGGCGTGCGTTCAAAGTTGGGATCATCGAGGTCCACATTCGCGTAGCGGTGACCCGCAGAAGACACGTTGATCAGGCGTCCTCCCGTCCGAATGAGAGCCGCAATCCGGTTGACCAGGACAAAGTGCCCCAGGTGATTCGTTCCGAACTGCGTTTCGAAGCCATCGGCTGTGTGGCCGAACGGTGTGGCCATTACTCCGGCATTGGCGATGACCACATCGAACGGTTCCCCTTTCGCCAGCAACCGGTCGGCACAGGCACGCACGCTTTTCAGATTGGCAAGATCGAGTTCAACCAGTTCGAACCTTCCGCCATGGGCCGCGGCGTCCTTGCGCACCTGCTCGGTTGCAGTTTTGGCCTTGTTCAAATCTCGCGCCGCGCCCACAACCTGAGCGCCGTGCGCGGCCAGGGAGCGCGCCGTTTCCACGCCCAGGCCGGCCGAAACACCGGTTACGAGGACACGTTTGCCCTTCAGATTCACGCCCGACAAAACGTCCTCCGTGGTCGACGTTGCCGCAAATGAAGTTGCCTCAAGTATGTTCGTCATTTTCTACTCCCGTACTGATTACCTTTAAATAACTGCTCACTATTCGCTCTTAGCCGCGCAAGAGCCCGGCGATGCCGAAACACCCTTCTCGCGGGCGAGACTAATCACCACGGGATTGTCCCGAGTTTTGCGTGCGTGAACGTTCCTGTTGGACCGTCCGGACCAAGCAGCGCAACGCGCAAGGCCTCGCGGGCGCCCTCCTCGACAGTCTCCGTACCCGCATAGTTGTTGAGGTTCGTCTTAGTGAAACCTGGGGAGACGGCGTTGACCTTGATCCCGGTCGACTCCAGTTCGATCGCCATGGCGAGCGTTATCGCGTTGAGAGCCGTCTTGGACGCGGGGTAGACGGGGCCGAAGATCGGGCGCCAGGCGCAGGCCGGGTCCGCGTTCATCGTCAGCGAGCCAACGCCGCTCGACACATTGACGATGCGGGCTGCCGGCGCCTCGCGCAGGAGCGGCAGCATCGCCTGGTAAACGGCGAGGACGCCGAACACGTTGGTCTCCCACACCGCGCGCATTTCATCGAGGGACACGTTGCTCGGGCGGGTCAACTTAGCGTACTCCGCGATCGACATGCCGGGGAGCTTACTCGTATTCGAGATAGCCGCGTTGTTGACGAGCACGTCCAGGCGGCCAAGCTCCTTGCGGATGCGCTCCGCCGCAGCGGTGATCGAAACCTGGTCCGTCACGTCGAGCTGGAGCGCGCGGGCGTCCGGCCCAACCTCCTTGGCCGCAGCCTCGCCGCGCTCGAGATTGCGCGACCCGACCAGTACGGTGAAGCCGTGTGCCACCAGATCCTTTGCGATCTGAAGACCAATTCCTTGATTAGCCCCGGTGACCAGGGCGACGGGTTTGTCCTGCATAGTCATCTCCATTTTCTGCATCGATATGTGGTCAACACGTTAGGCGCGCGAATGTACGGCATCCGCAGCGTGTTCGAAATAGTGCTCCGCGTTTAGATCGGCAATGAGCCCAACCTGTGTTGGTCGCCATCCCAGACGTTTCTGTGTCAGCGCGCTGGACGCCGGAGCGTCTATACCAAAGAAACGAGCGATCCAGCCAAAATGATCGGCTGCTGCTTCGCTAGTTTTGCTGACAATCGGTACGTTCAGACCGCAGCCGATTGCCGCAGCGATCTCTCGAGTCGGCACGCCTTCATCGGCCACGCCGTGATAGGTCGCCCCAGTTGTACTTTTCTCAACAATGAGCCGGTACAAATGAGCGGCATCCAGCCGATGCACTGCCGGCCAGCGGTTGAGCCCGTCGCCTATATACGCGGAAACGCCCTTCTCGCGTGCGATGCTGATCAAGCGTGGCACAAAGCCGTGATCACCGTTGCCGTGGACCGATGGGGAAAGCCGCAGTACAGATGCGTGGACTCCGCGTGCCGCCAGTGCAAGCGCCACCTCCTCCGACTTGCGAGGGAAATTGGGATTGTGTGCATCCTCTTCTGTTGCGAGCGAGCCCTGGCGTTGAACGAGCAAGGTCCCCGAAGTGACGATCAACCGCCGATCAGACCCCGCGAGCGCGCCACCCAGAGTCTCGATGGCTCGCCGATCCGCCTCGGCGGCAGGCCCATAGTTTGAGAAATCGTGGATAAATGCAGTGTGGATTACTCCGTCGGCAGTCGCTGCACCGCTGCGAAGGCTTTCGAGATCTTCGAGCGTACCGCGATGTACGTCGGCTCCCGCCGCGACAAGGGACTTGCCCGCCGCATCCGACCGCGCAAGGCCGAGCACCTGATGACCAGCGTCGATCAGTTCTCGAACAACGGCAAAACCGATAAAACCTGTAGCGCCAGTGACAAACACACGCATACTCTTATCCTCCTAAACAATTTGTGATTCAGTTGACCGACGAAGCGCCCACTCGACTTGCGAGCCGAGTCGAAGCCTTCGCAGTGATCAATCGCCATTCGCGCGCTGAAGCGGGGAGAGCATCGATCTCGATCAACTCCCGCAACCAGTCTTCTGCTGAGAGTTCCGCCTGTTCTGACCCGAACAATTGGGTAACGGCTTTGAGAAATGCTGACAACTCCCGCTCCGCCGTCGTCGTGAAGTCGGGGCAAGGACGATCGGAATTCTTCGATGGTTTATAACGAGCGAGTGAATTCATAGTTCTCACCTCTCGAAGCCGGAGATCGAATCCGCGGAACCCCGGAAACCGCTATTGACAGGCCGCCCGGTTCCGGCTAAAACGGAGAGTGTCTCCGAATCACTAGATAAGATAACCGGAGACTATCTCCGGTTGCAACTTTTTTTTATGCCGACCAAAAGTCAGACCATTGCCTCGCGAAAACCGCGCACCGACGCGCAGCGGAACCGCGAGCGCGTTCTGGAGGTCGCGAAGGAGGCGTTTACGCGGTCCGGCGCCAACGCCAGCCTCGACGACATCGCCAAAGAGGCAGGGGTTGGAGCAGGAACCCTGTATCGCCACTTTCCTACGCGAGACGCACTGATCGAAGCGGTGTATCGGACTGAAGTGGAAAGGGTGGCCGCAGCCGAGAAGAAGTTTTCCGCAAACCTTCCTCCCATCGAAGCCTTGCGAGCGTGGATGTTACTGTTCGTGGACTACATCGCGACCAAACAGATCATTGCGCCCGCGCTAAATTCAGTTGTCGGAGGGTCTTCGAAGCTTTTTGAAGCTTCACGCGCTCAGGTTCAGGGAGCGATTGATTCGTTGGTGAAGCGCGCAATCAAGAGCGGAGACATACGCAGAGATCTGGAGCCATTCGACCTGCTCCGCGCACTGATCGGCGTCTCCCACGTCGCGTCCGGCCCTGACTGGCAGCAAAGCGCAAGGAGACTGGTGGACATCCTCATTACCGGTTCGCGGACAATCAGATAGACGCGAGACCCAGACTTCGCCTAGTTCTTCCGAGCATCCTCCGCAGCTAACGCATAAATTATGCGACCGACCGGTCCCATCTGTCATCTACAGTGTGAGTCGGTCAACGTCCCCTGTTTTCTGGAAGCTACTGCCATTTGCGGTGGTAATCGGCGGCGCTCCAATGGGAGGAAGCGAGAGCGAGGCCTAGATTTCGTAGATTTCAATGAGCGATCAACGTGGTTTCATCTCAGCCGATCAGTTTCATCCCGATCCGTACTCACAATCTCGGACTGCGGAGCGTACCCTAAACGCTGCCATCGTCCATGCCGACATCAGCCAAAGCTACGAGGAGTATCTGGAGATCTTCGACGCCTTTTATGCCGACGATGTCGATGGAAGCAGCGATACGACGAAAGAGCCGATTCGCGGAAAGGCGGGCGTCCGCTCACTTGTTTTCGGCTTCCTGGTTCCACTTCATGCAATGGCCGAGGTCGGTGGTGTGTCAATATACGTTCGACAAACGCCGATTCCTGGAGATGTTATCGACGAAACCCATTCTGCGTGGACACTGGAGTTGGTCGGGGCGACAGGGAAGGTCTGCACTGTGAACTGGCGCACCTTCAGGAAATGGAACGACTCGCGTGTCGTGATGGAGCATCATTACGATCGCCAGCAAAGCGGCGAGCCGCTGAGCGACGGTGACCTTAGGTCCAATGTGCTTGAGCCTCCTACAGGCTTTCACAAGTCGTCGTGAATGTCCCAAGAGGTGTTAGCGGGACCGGGACGCCGGGGTCCACAATGGCAACTTCCGCGGCAACTTCCGCTCACAGGCCGCATATCAAATGCGACCTGGGACCGGTCGGTCTCATCCAAGCACTTGTATCGTGCGGTCAGCGACCGTATTATCGCGAAGTTGAAATTGCTAGGAGCAGAACGTGCGTAAAGGCGAGCAAACGCGGCAAGAGATCATTCGTAAGGCAGCGCCAATCTTCAATCAAAAAGGATATGACGGCGCAGCACTTTCCGATCTCATGCGAGCCACTGGTCTGGAAAAAGGCGGGATTTACCGGCACTTTGAGAGCAAAGAAGAGCTTGCGGGAGACGCCTTCGACCACGCCTGGAAAGTTGCAATGGATGCGCGCTTCGAAGGAACAGAGAAGATCCCGAATACCGTCGATCGTCTCAAACAAATCGTGCGGAACTTTCGCGATCGACGTACAGGGCTGGTGCCGGGAGGCTGCCCGCTGCTGAACACGGCCATCGATTCCGACGATGGCAATCCGAAGTTGCGAGCGAAAGCTCGCCTGGCCCTCAGTTCCTGGCTAGACCGTATGCAATCAATCGCCGAGGAGGGGAAGCGACGAGGCGAGGTCCGAACCAGTGTGGATTGTGGAGAATTGGCAACGTTGATTGCCAGCACGCTCGAAGGCAGTCATATGATGAGCCGTCTGCAGAAGAAGGAAGAACCTCGTGACCTTGCCGTCCGTCATTTGGAGGAATACCTCGAAACAAAAGTTCGTGCGCGGAAAGCGAAGGCCGGAGCCGCCAAGTCATGAGTACTCAAGAGATTCCCTCGCAAGCGGACTTCAGAGAACGCGCAAAGACGAACGACGTTCCCATCGCGCGGTTGATTGGATTTGAGGTAAAAGACATCGCTGACGGGCGGGCGACGGTCGTCTTGGCAGCCGGACCACAACATGCCAATCCCATGGGAACGTTGCACGGCGGAATTCTTTGCGATATTGCTGATGCCGCGATGGGCATAGCGTTTGCAAGTACTCTCGCCCCAGATGAATCCTTTACTACGGTGGAATTGAAAATCAATTTCTTTCGCCCGGTGTGGCAGGCACAACTCAAAGCAGAAGGAACGGTCGTGCGGCGGGGCCACACGATCGGCTACGTCGAGTGCACCATAACCGACGAGGAGAACCGATTGGTCGCGAAAGCGGCTTCCACGTGTATGGCGCTTCGCGGCCAAAAGGCCGAAGGACGGTAATCCTCTTACATCGTCGCTTCTTTGATGTAGCAAACTCTGCTTAGACAACAGCCCTCTCAGGCTAGCTCTCAATAATTCATATCCCTTCGCTCGAACTTGCCGAACAATTTATCTTGCTTTTGTTGCGACCGCTCGGTCTCATTCATCATCTGATTGGGCTAAGAGGCAGACAGGGCGAGACTTTGATACAGAGGCCCTGTGAAGCACAATCACGTACACCGGATGCTAGAGTCTCTCGACAACCCGATCTGGTTCGCGCTGACAACGGAACACCGGTTCCTCGCCCGCTCACACGGCCTAGCGCGACGATATCCACCGGACGTTTCACCGCTGGTGGCTTTGCTTCATCCCACGAATGACGCATTCGCCGATTTACAACGGCTGGTCAGTCCCGGCGAGCACGTCGCGCTATTTACCGCCAGTCCGCTCGATGTGCCCGGCGACTGGCAAGTCGACCGCTCTCGGTGGATCGAGCAGATGATCTGTGAGGCTTCACTAGCCCCACCGCGTGTGGCGCCGATTCCACTCGGGACGACCGACGTCTCCGAAATGCTAGAACTCACCGCTGCCACCGAGCCAGGCCCGTTCTTGCCGCAAAGCATCCAGATGGGAAGCTATTTCGGGATACGCGCGAACGATGGGCGGTTGGTCGCAATGGCCGGCGAGCGATTACGATCCACTGCATTCGCGGAAATCAGCGCGGTGTGCACTCATCCCGAATTTCGCGGCCGCGGATATGCGCGGGAGCTGACAACGTTTCTCGCAGCTCAGATCCTGGCGGCGGGAAAGACTCCTTTTCTTCACGTCAAGTCTGAGAATGGCGCAAAAGTGGTTTATCAGCAAATTGGATTCCGTTTACGTGCCGAAATATGTCTAACCGTGATTTCCCTCGCCCTATGAGAGAGTTTCTCCTCTCATGGCCAAACGAACTGGTTGGTCTATTGATTTCAAGTTATGTGCGAAACGGTCAGTGAAAGGCGGATCTATGAAGCTTGCAAAGAGAACAGTTTCCTTCTTCCTGGTTGCGACCGTGATGCTGCTCGTCGGAGAGATGGATTTCGGAAAGCCGGTCGAGGCACGAAGCCTGGTTCAGAACTATACGACGGAGACCACCGATACTACGCAACTCAAAATAGCACGGGCGATGTCCGCCGGCCCAGATGACATTGCCCGATCAGCTCGAATCATTGACGCCGATGCGAAAGGCAATACGGTAGTCCTGCGCGAGGGCAGCAACGGTTTCACGTGTATGCCTGGAAACCCCAAGGTGATTGGGGAGCCGCCCATGTGTGTAGACGCTGCTTCGTTGCAGTGGTTCGCCGACGCCAAAGCCCATAAACCCAAACCGACGAACACGGTCCCGGGCATCACCTACATGCTCGCAGGAGCAACGCAGAGGAGCGATACAGACCCCAATGACATGACGAGCATGCCCATCGATGTCGGTCCCCACTGGATGATCATGTGGCCGTTCGATCCGAAAACTACCGGACTGCCGACAACGCATAAGCCGACTGGAGCCTACATCATGTGGGCCGGATCGCCGTACGCGCATGTGCACATCATGGGACGTCCATAAAACGATTCAGCACGGCGGGGCATTCAATCGTCATGCCGTGATTAGGACAGATCGCGAGTTAAGCGGCGGATTGTATTCGGGAACCTTTGACAAATCGCGTGCAATCGCGAAGGAATCGTGTTTTCCACTTGATGGAGAAGGGCATATGAACGATCACAGTAAACAAAAATCCGTCAATTCCCGTCGTTCGTTCATTGTCGGGTTTGGCGGCGTAGTGGCAGCCGCTGCTGCCCTCACAAGAACAACGTTTGGCCGGAGTCTTAAACGCGAAAGTCAGCTGGTTCAAGCAAGTCCATCGACACCTCGGGATATGGAGCATCGTATTCCGCGAGATGGCGTTTCCCTTCATATAGAAGATCACGGCAGCGGTAAGCCGGTGGTCTTGCTACATGGTTGGCCAGACTCTTCGTACCTTTGGCGCAACCAGATTCCATTCCTTGTTGCGAATGGCTTCCGCGCCATCGCACCGGACCAGCGTGGCTTCGGGCGCTCCGATCGCCCGGAAGGAGTGGCCGCATATTCCCTGCAGAACGCGGTCGCCGATTTGGTCGGTATCCTCGACGCGCTAGGTATCGACAAAGCGGACATTGTTGCTCATGACTGGGGAGCCGCTGTGGCCTGGCTGACGGCTACTGCCCACCCGAATCGCGTTCGCAGGCTTGTCGTTCTTTCGGTGCCACATCCACTTGCCCCATTTACGTTGCGGCAGCGGGAGATGGCCTGGTACATGCTGTTTTTCCAGTTCGAAGGAATTGCGGAGGCCTGGCTGCAGCGCGACAACTGGGCGCTGTTCCGGGAAATGCTCCGAGGCAATGGTGATGTCGATCGTTACATCTCAGATCTGTCGCGACCAGATGCTCTAAAGGCATCGCTCAACTGGTACCGCGCGAACGTCGCGCCGCATCTTCCGGAGTCGCCTCCCAAACTGCCGCCCGTGGAAGCTCCAACTCTGGGTATCTGGTCTTCAAATGATCACTACCTCGACGGTGAACGCATGAAGATGTCGGGACAATTCGTGAAAGCACGGTGGCGCTACGAGCAGATCGATGACGCCAGCCACTGGATTCCATTGGACGCGCCCGACCGGCTCAACCGACTCCTCATCGCGTGGCTGTGTTGAAGCGAGAAAAAGGTCGGCATCATGAATATTGCAACTATAAACGGCACCAGACTTGGCTATTGGCGATCTGGTGGCGACCACTTGATGGTCAAACCGCAATTTCACCCAGTGAAGGACAACGCATCGCTCAATATCCAGAAAGTGAAGGAGATTCAAATGGCAAAAACATATAGAGCAGTCGAAGTCTCGGCGCCGGGCAGCCTTCGCGTCGTCGAACGAACAATTCCTGAGCCTGGAGCAGGTCAGGTTCGCATCCGGGTCGAAGCATGCGGAATCTGTCACACCGACGCAGCCACTGTGATGGGAGCCTATCCCGGTTTGACTCTGCCGCGTGTTCCTGGACACGAAGTGGTTGGCCGCATTGAGGCTCTCGGCAGCGGAGTGTCCAAATGGAAAATCGGCCAGCGGGTCGGTGTTGGCTTGATTGCCGGAGAAGACGGAGTATGCGAACCGTGCCGGCGCGGAGACATGGTGAATTGTCAGAACCCCGTGGTGTCGGGAGTAACCACGGATGGAGGGTATGCGGAAGTGATGATCGCCGAAGCGCGCGGCATCAGTTCTGTGCCAGATGATCTCACATCCGCCGAAGCCGCTCCTCTGCTTTGCGCGGGCATTACGACCTACAACGCTCTGCGCAACGCCGGATTGCGCGGCGGAGATCTGGTCGCCGTGCAGGGCGTTGGTGGACTTGGGCATCTTGGCATTCAGTTTGCGCGGCATATGGGATTCCGCACTGTCGCAATCGGGCGTGGACGCGACAAGGAAAAGCTGGCAAAAGACTTGGGAGCGCACGTCTACATCGATACCACCGCCGAGGATGTCACTGCGGTCCTGCAGCGCATGGGTGGAGCGAGAGCGATTCTGGCCACCGGAACCAGCGGTGCTGCCATGGGAACACTTGTGTCCGGTCTTGGAGCCCGTGGCAAGCTGATCGTGGTCGGTGTACCGCAGGACCAGATCCAATTGAATGCGTTTCCGCTCGTGTTCGGAGGGCGCTCGATCCACGGGAGCCTGACCGGCACGCCGATTGATGGGGAGGATACGCTTGCTTTCAGTGTTCTGGAGAACATCCGACCGATGATCGAGACAGTACCTCTGGAACAGGCCGCGGATGCTTACGCTCGCATGATGCAAGGCAAGGCACGGTTCCGCATGGTGCTGGTTATGGGGCAATAGAGACTTCTTGGCCAATCATGACGGGTAAGGAGAAACGCATGCACAGGCCTGACGGGAAAATTGAGCTCATCCGGATGAGCTCAAGATCGCCGAGGCCGATCCTCTCCTCTGCGCGGAGAATGTGTGGGGTTTGGCGGACTCAGAGCGAGAGTGTTTTCGAACAATAAACGTACAATGGATCGGGCAATGAGGTCTTTTTAGCCGTTGTAGCCATTCCTGGAATCAATAACTTATGTGCGGTCAACACGCTAGATAGTCCGACGCGCGTAGCCTCCAATCTGTATTTTGATTACTCCTTTACTTACTGTCCGATGTGAACGCACCCTGCTTTCGTTCGAGGTCGCTGAGCTTTTTTTGCTGGCCGGAGCTGAGAATCTTGTAGATTTTGGATTGCATGCGAGCGTTTGCGACGATCAGCCTTGCCAGCATACTTGCTTCGGTATCGGCCAGAGCTTTGACCTGCTTCTCATTTACGTGTTCACTGCCGATTGCAAGCAGCTTCTCTCGTGTATTGCGAAGCTGCGTCATCAAAGGCTCGAGACTTTGTTGTTCCCGCATCATTACTTGCTGGATAGCTTCAACTTGGGAGGTCGTCAAACTGAGATACGTAGCCAAGGAGGGATTGAGTTGAAGGGATGAGAACGGTAACGCCACCATTACGACTTCGCTTTCTTGTGTTGAATCCGGTTTTGCTTCAACATCAGGAATTCTCGCCGAGTCCTGTTCTTCGATTCCGCGCCACAAACTGAGCAGTTCAAACTGCATGTGGGTGACCTGATATTGCTCAGCACTGATTTCTCTTGCCTGCTCGCCGCTTAGGTCGCCACGCTTGGCAGCTTCGGCAATAGTCGCGAGTGTGGCAGAGAACTTCTGTGTGAGAGCGATCATTAATGAGTCATAATCCTGCAGCACTTGCTTCGGATTGTTCGGCAGCGCGTCGGGACTTGTTGGCGCATTATTGACTGCTGAGTCGTCAACCGGCCTGACGAGCAGTTGATCCCTTCCTGTGAAAACATTCCTGTTGCCCCCGTCGGCAGCCGCTAGCGCACCAGGCGCCACAGCAGCAGTCAACAGGAGGAGCGAAAAAAACAACTTTGTTTTCATTTTCAAACTACCTTTCCCCGAACCATCAAAACCCGCTCCCAACGGAGCGGTACGCGACGATCCGGTGCTCAGACATTCATCAACATTGCAACTATCCCCGTGAAACGGACTCATTGTTGTCGTGCTTCTGTGAGTCCATATGAAAGCGCAGCGCTGGTTCCACGACGTTCCACAGTAGGGTCACGATCGCAACTTACCGCCACGATCCACAGATCGAACCTTGCACGCTTGATTCGCTTTCGATCTGTTCGAGAAGCTTCTGCCGCACACCTCGTTCGCTGGCTCGGCTTACAGCCTCGATGAGACGGCTATTGTGAAGTGCGTGTTGAAAACCGGGTGTGCTGTAGGTACCCGCATGCAAATCGCGAACAAGGTGTTCGTAGACCCCTCCCACGTTGATCGCCGCACCCATAAACCCACCGTTGACCGCGGCCTCCTCAGGTGTCGCGAAAGGGATGTTTGATGTCACCTTGAGACTCCCAGCCTGGAAGCCGTAGGGATGACCACCCGTCAGGCTGAGCCATCCCTCTGACCCAGTGATTTCGAAGCTGAAGCAAGCATGCTCCGGTGCTACGCCACCGTGAATGTCGGCCGTGAATACGGTGCCAGAACGCGTCTTTCCCAGGACAGCGACCTGATCGGCAGTTGCACGCAAGCTCTCCGCTCCGTGTCCGTCAATTTAACCGTAGGCCACAAAATCTCCGTTCGGGCATCAACTTCGATAATCGGTCCGAGAACTGCTTCCGCTACATCGAGCGTATGCCCGGCAGTGATGGTAAGCAGATTCGCCCCAGATGACGTCTTATTGAAATAGTCATGTGAGGATGGCAATTCCGACCCGAAGCCCACAGTGGTGGATACAATTCTCGCATTGAGCGGCCTTCCAATCCTTCCAGAGGAAAGCAACTGGGCCGCACGGCGCACGGCTGGATTCAAACGTCCCTACAATCCGATCGCGGTATGAAGTGAACCTGCCGCGCTCGCCATCTCCTCAGCCTCAGCGACGGTGCGTCCGAGAGGCGCCTCGCAGTAGACCGCTTTGCCAGCTTCTAGCGCCGCCAAAACGAGCTCGCGGTGTACAGGCACCTTGACGGAAATGGTGACGACATCAATCCGCTCGTCGCGAATCATCGCGAAGGGATCGGAAAACCAGCGATCAGCACCGAAGGCTTCAGCCGCTTCCCGCGCACTCTGCCCGTTTCGCGTTGCTACAGCTGCGAGCTTCAGTCCGGGGAGGCCGTTGATGGCCGGGACATGTGATACTTTCGCCCAGCTTTTCGCGTTTGCACCAACGATTCCGACACGAATTTCTTTTTGGGTCATTGCTTCACCTCTCCTACGAGATTCCCCAACAGAGCCACCATCGCAACCGCAATGATCCACAAGTCAAACCTTGTGCGCTCAAGCGCGAATTCGATGAGTGCCGCAAAGAGGATCGAAAGGAGCGCTATTCGTTTCATATGACGGCTCGCTATTGTTGCCACCCGCCCCCCAGCGCCTGGTAAAGCTGGACTAGCGCCAATCGCTCGTTGAGCTGGGCTTGCACCAGGTTTAGTTCCGCTGAGAAGTAATTTGTTTCGCTGGTAAGCACCTGGAGGTAACTCGCGCCGCCGTTTTTATAGAGAACCTCGGACAGTTGGTCGGTCTGTTGGGCCGCTTGCGTAAGCAATTCCTGTTGCTCGCGGAACTCACGGTCTTTTTGAGAAGCAACCACTGAATTGGAAACTTGTTCAAGGGCGTTCTGGATGGTTTGCTGGTAAGAGAAAACTGTTTCTTGCCAGTTGGCGCGAGCGAACCTGAGTTGAGAGCGGAGCGCCCCGCCCTGAAAAACGGGCTGACTCACGCTGAAGGCCCCGGACCAAGTCTCCGAGGGCTGGCTGATGAACTGGTGCAGGGCGTTGCTCTCCAGCCCTCCTAGTCCAGTGAGCGACAGACTTGGAAAGAACGCAGCTTTTGCGACGCCGATTTGTGCGTTGGCCGCGACCACGTTCTCTTCCGCCTGGCGGACGTCCGGCCGGCGTTCGAGTAATTCCGAGGGAAGGCCGGCCGGAACGTTCTGGGGGACGGGCTGTTCGGTAAGCGCGCGTCCGCGAGGAATGGATTGTGGATTTTCACCGAGCAAAACGCTAAGCACGTTTTCCTGCTGTTGAATCTGCCGCTCGAGATCTGGAATCGTTGCAGAGGCGGTATAGACGAGTTGTTCGGCTTGGCTCACGTCTAGCCCCGAGGCTCCGCCATGGCTCTCAAGGAACTGAGTTAACTGCAGGGATTGTTGCCGCGACGCTAGTGTGCGCTTCGAGATTTCGAGTTCGTTGTCGAGCGCGCGAAGCTGGAAATAAGCCGTCGCTACATTGGCCACGAGCGAAGAAATCACCGCTCGCTGCCCCCACTGGGTTGCGAGTAACTGGGCGCGAGCCGCCTCGGTTTGCCGGCGGTATTTTCCCCAGAAATCCAGATTCCAGATCACCGACAGGTTCAGTTCACCGCCATTGACCTGGTATGCGGGAAATAGATTTGTGACCTTCGCGTTTTGCTCACTGAAAACGTCGGCACCGACGTTTGCGGAGGGAAGCTGATTGGCGCGAGTAATGCCAACTTGTGCCTGGGCTTCGAGCACGCGGGCGGCGGCAATGCGCACATCATAATTTTGCGCAATTGCGGTGTGGATCAGCTGCGTGAGCACCGGATCCTGATACACCTGCCACCATTGCTCGTTTCCCAGCGACGAGGCTTGCGCGGCCTGTTCTGGAGCGGGTGCACGGTATTCCTGCGGGACATCCACAGTCGGCCTCTTGTACTTCGGCCCCATCATGCAACCGGCTTCCAGAACCAGCACGGCTAGAATTCCTAAGAGTGCAGTGTTCTTCATAATTCAGTCCCCCTGACTGGGCGCCTCGGCGGGCGCGAGTGGCAATGCTCCCCGTCGCTCGGCGCCTGACAATTTCTCGACTACATAGAAAATCGCCGGCACAAAGAATCTGCCGATAAAGGTCTCCGCGACCATGCCGCCAATTACCGCTGTGCCCATAATCTGGCGTGCTACAGAGCCTGCTCCGGAAGCCGTCCAGAGCGGCACGCAGCCGAGAATAAAGGCGAGCGCGGTCATCATGAGGGGCCGGAAGCGAAGCCTCGCCGCGGAAAGTGCGGCATCCACCAGGGACATGCCGCGTTTTTCATAGTCTTCCTTTGCGAATGCGACGATCAGAATCGAGTTTTTCGCAGCCAGGCCGATGAGCATCACCAGGCCGATCTGCGCGTACACATCGTTCTCGATTTGAACCATGTACTGTGGCAGGTAAAGACCGACTACGACACGACGCAGCCAGAGCGCAGCGAGAGCGCCGAAGACTGCGACCGGTGTGCTGAGCAGCACGCTGAAAGGCACTGTCCAGCTTTCATAAAGAGCTGCGAGAATTAGGAAAACGAACAGCAGCGAGAATCCGAAGATGACTGACGGTGGTACTCCCTGCCGCGCTCTTTGCTCCTGGTAAGACATGCCCAGGTAATCGAAACCCATCTCCCGCGGCATGGTCTGTTTGAAAACATCTTCCAGGGCCGCTGATGCCTGATCCGAGCTATAACCCGGCGCGGCGCTAGCGTTGATCTGCGCGGACCGGTACTCGTTGTATCGCATTGTGAACTCGGGACCGGAACGGGTTTCAAATTTTGCCAGCGCGGAAAGCGGTACCGTCTGCCCCTGTCCGTTGCGGACGTAAAATTGACCAAGATCGTTGGTCGTCGCGCGATAAGGCGCTTCCGCCTCGACATACACCTGCCAGGTGCGGCCGAAATCGTTGTAGTAGTTGACGAACAATCCGCCCATGTACGCCTGAATGGTGTTGTAGACATCCGTCAAATTCACGCCTTGCTTCAAAACCTTATCCTTATCCACATTGATGAACTCTTCCGGCACACTGGGGATGAAGGTGGTGCTGACCAAGGCAAGCTCAGGGCGCTTGCGGGCGGCTGCCAGGAACTTGTTCAGGTTATCGGTAAGAAACTTGACATCTTTGCCGGCGCGGTCTTCGAGGACAAACGTTACGCCGCCGGAAGTTCCGACACCGGGGATCGCGGGTGGCGAGAAACTGAAGACCGTCCCATCCGGAAGCTGCTTGAGTTCCTGGTTCAAACGCGCCTTAATGGCTTGATATTGTTCGCTCCGGCTTTGGCGCTCATCCCACGGTTTCAGCGATACCCAGAAGAAGGCGTTGTAGGAAGTCCGGACGTAGCTGAGCAGACTGAAGCCGATGACGCTTGTGGTGTACTGGACCCCCGGCGTATTTGCGAGAACATCCTCGACCTGTTTTGCAGCCGCACTCGTGCGTTCCATGGAAGCGGCTTTAGGAAGCTGCATGTTGATATAGAGGTAGCCCTGGTCTTCATCAGGGAGGAAGCTGGTGGGAAGATGTTTGCTAAAGAACCATGCCGCACCGCCTGCGACTACAAGCAGCACCATCACCACGCCAGCCTTGCGAATCAGGTCACCGGACAACCTGACAAAGCTGTCGGTTGAGCGCTCAAAGTAGGCGTTGAACCAGCCGAAGAATTTTCCCAACGGTCCGCGAGTCTGCTTCTTGGGTTTGAGGAGAAGCGCCGAGAGTGCGGGGCTCAAGGTAAGAGCATTAAACGCAGAGAGCATTACCGAAATGGCAATCGTTATGGCAAACTGCTGATACAGCCTGCCAGTGATGCCAGGAATGAAAGCCGTCGGTACAAACACTGAGGCTAAAACCAGGGCGATACCCACCACCGGGCCGGAGAGTTCTTGCATCGCCTTGATGGAGGCATCTTTCGGACTCAGTCCTTCCTCGATGTGGTGCTGCACTCCTTCAACGACCACAATGGCGTCGTCGACCACCAGTCCAATTGCGAGCACCAACCCGAACAACGAAAGCGTATTGATCGAGAAGCCGAACAACGGGAAGATCACGAACGTTCCCACCAAGGAGACAGGCACGGCCAGCATCGGAATCAGCGTGGCTCGCCAGTCCTGCAAAAACAGGTAGACCACAAAAATGACCAGCACAATCGCAATCACGAGGGTTTCAATGATCTCTTTCATCCCCTCAGTGACCGGGAGCGTCTGATCGAGCGAAACCGTGTAATCGATGTCCTGCGGGAAGCGTTGTTTCATCTGTGCCATGAGCTTCCGGACGCCCGCGACCGTTTGAACAGCATTGCTAGCGGGCAACTGATAGACGGCAACGGCGGCGCTGGGCTTACCATTGAGTCGAGACATGAGGCTGTAATCCTGCGTTCCCAGTTCAACTCGAGCGACATCTCTGACACGAACGGTCCCACCGTTCGGCGCTTCGCGCACGACAACATCGCCGAACTGTTCCGGAGAAGTCAGGCGGCCTTGAGCCAACACGGCATAGGTGAATTGCTGATTGCTCTGGGCTGGTTCACCCCCGACTTGACCCGCTGGATTGACGGTGTTCTGAGCCTTAAGAGCGTTGGCTATATCGGTGACCGTGATGCCCAGCTTCGCCATCTGATCAGGCTTCACCCATAGCCGCATGGCGTACTGCCCTGAGCCGAAAACCTGGGTCTGGCCGACGCCGTACGACCGCGCGATCGGATCATTGAGATTGATATAGGCGTAATTCGCCAGATAGTTCGAGTCATGGGTGCCGTGCGGCGAATACAGCGCAACCAGCATGAGCGGCGCAGTGGTCGACTTCTTCAACGTGATTCCGTAGTTGTTTACCTCGGGCGGCAGCTGACCGTTGGCCAACTGTTGACGCGACTGCGTGAGCAGCAGATCCGTGTTGGGATCAGTTTTGAGGTCGAAATCGACAAGCAACTGTGTTTGTTGGTTCGCCGTGGCGTTCAGCGAGTACATATAGCTCATGTTGTCCACGCCACTGACTTGCTGCTCGATAGGTGTAGCAACCGCTTGCTCGAGAGTCTGCGCATCAGCACCTGGATAGTTGGCTTGCAGCCTGATCTCAGGCGGAGCGATCTGCGGGAACTGCGCTACCGGCAAGGTGACGATTGTGACTACGCCCACTATGACGGTGAGGATCGCAATCACGATCGCGACGATGGGCCGTCGAATGAAAAAGTTCGCCATGATTAGCGTTCCTCCGTTTCTTTGTACGGCGTGGGATTCACCAGTTCGCCTTCTTTTGCCTTCTCTGCGCCAACCGCCACCACGCGTTCTCCCGGCTTCAGGCCCGTCGTGATCACCCAGAGCGGGCCTACTCTCGGCCCGACCTCCACGGTGCGGAGCTGCGCACGTTTGTCGGCGCCAATCACAGTGACCTGATACGTTCCTTGCTGCTGATTCACTGCCGCCTGCGGCACCAGGAGCGCTCCCGTGATGTTTCCGATGGGTGTCTGAATACGTGCATACTGGCCCGGTCGCAACAGGTTCCTGGAGTTGGGAAACTCGCCCACGATCTGGATGGTTCCGGTCTGCGTGTTTACCTGGCGGTCCGCGAAGATGATTCTGCCCGGATGCGGGTAGGCACTCCCGTCCGCCAAAGTTAACTGCAATGGGATTCGTGAGGCGTGCGACAGAAAGTCCACACTCCCCGGACCGCCGCCGTCCGCCATGCGCAGGTATTCCTGTTCGCTGATGGGGAAATAGACCTTGATCGGACTTACTTGCGAAACCGCGGTGAGGACCGTTGACGGCCCAACCAGGTTGCCCACCTGCACAGTGTTGATGCCGGCGATTCCGTCTATTAACGACACGACTCTCGTGTAGCCCAAATTCAGCTCTGCCTGTTCAACCGCCGCCTGGCCGGCCTCAACTGCCGCCTTCGCCCCGCAGAGCAACTGTGTGTCCGTGTCCAACTGACTTTGGGGAATGGCGTGAGCTTCCGCTTCGGGAACATCACGCTTCATGTTCGTTTCGGCGTTCGCCATCTGCGCCTCAGCCTGCGCCAGCTGTCCTTTGGCTTGATCAAGCACAGCTTGAAATGGGCGCGGATCGATCTCAAAAAGCAGCTGCCCCTTTTTGACGAAAGCGCCTTCGTGATAATCCTGCCGAATCAAATAACCGCTCACCTGAGGCTGAATCTGCGCATTGACGTAGCCTTCGAGCGTTCCCACCCACTCGCCCTGAACCGGCACATCCTTTTGAATGACCGGCGCGACTTCGACCACCGGTGGTGGAGGCGGGCCCGCAGCCCGCACCTTACCGTCGTTGCACCCAAGTGCATTCAGGAGGAGCACTGCACTAAGTAAACCTATCGATATTTGCTTCATCGTTCCCTTCCCCTCAATCGAGTTAATGAACTTCCGCTTCAATCGCGTCACTAGCGCGCCGGATTCGGGACGCTGCTCGGTTGAGGTAAATGTGCCCAGAGAGTCGTCTCGTCGATTTCAGGCGCGTCAGTCACGCGATTGCACCCTTCTGCAAAAGCAAATGGCAGACCAAAATGGATGCGCAGCTAAGTCGCGCCAAATCAAGGAACTCTCCCGGCAGTTCAGCACAAGAACTGTCGAAGGGGTCGAAAGTGTCGAGAAAGCCGGTAAGCGACAGACGAACTCGTCAACCAGAAATGGCGCCGGAACCGAATGGTTTGAGAAAGGCGCAGAAGGGACGAATCGCGCGGAATGGCAGTTTTGGCAAATGTATTGCGTCAGTTCGAGGTGGCGAACGAACGCCGGAGAAGGCCATCAGGTCGCCTCCACAGCGCCGTTAAATCATCTAGTCGAAGGAATGCTGAATGGAATCTAGATGCTTGTCATTCTGATCTTCTCTGTGGGGTTGCACCAAGTTGGAGTTCTTTCGCATCCGCACAACAGATCCGCCCTTTTCGAAGGAGACTTCGTCCATTAGCGTTTTCATGAGGTAGATCCCACGACCGTGCGTGAAAAGCAGGTTTTCTATAAAGGTGGGATCCGGCAGCGTGCTGCTGTCGAATCCTTTTCCTTCGTCCCGAACCGTGATTACGACTTCTCCGTCCATGTAGCAACGACACGTGACGTAAACGCTCTTGCAAGAGTCATCGCCATTGCCATGGATCACAGCATTCGCTAGCGCTTCACGCAGGGCCATCTCGATATCGATCTCGCTTTCATCCGCGTGCCGAAAGTTGAGAACGAACCGCATTAGCTGGTCCACGAATGGAGTGATAGCCGCGACTTTACTGGGGAACGACTGTCGCAGCTCTACGAAGGGAACGGAATGACCATTTCGTGGCAGAAGAGAGAGAGATTGAGTGTGAGCCATTGCAGCAATCTCCATTTGAATTTGCGTGCCATCGCTCATTCAGGAGGCAAGCTTCATGCCAAATGTAGCTCTGAATTAAGTGATTGAGTTCCAGCGAGCCCTGCCACGATCATGCGTCATGTGGGTGACGAATCTGTTGAAAGTGTTGAGAAAGGCGATAGGCCTGACGTTGAGAAGATCATCTCCAATACAGCCAGACGAACGCGAGGCACCCTAGCAGTGCGATATACAAAGAGACGCAGATGACGACACCGTTATCTTTTTCCCGATCATCCTCACCCATCTCTTTCGCGCTTTTTGGGGCCGGTTCAAGATAGCGAATTGCGTCATATATCTCCGTGTCGGTCAGGTCTTCGATATTGCGGTCGGGCTCGTGATTTGTCAGCATAGAGCGCTCTCATCAGTACGTCCGGTCTTCGGCAAGGTGTTCGTTCTAGAGGTACGAGCTGGTCAAGACTGAGTTCGCAGAATACTCATTTCATTTCTTTTCCTGCGCGAATAGTTGATTTTCGGAAGGTTTCATGTGAGGGGAGTCTGCCAGCTCCTTCAGAGCGCGAGTACGACCTTCCCGAATGTCTCTAACCGAGCACCCGAGGAGAAGGGCACAATCGTGTTCCGAGTAATGCTCCAGGGCGGACATGACGAAAACAAACCGCTCGAAAGCTGCAAGCCGCAACACGGCCTCGATTTCGAAGT
Organism: uncultured Acidobacteriaceae bacterium; assembly: GCA_963771965.1. Lineage (GTDB taxonomy): Bacteria > Acidobacteriota > Terriglobia > Terriglobales > Acidobacteriaceae > Sulfotelmatobacter. The sequence continues at coordinate 34,286 of CAVYVM010000006.1, read as the reverse complement.
GTCCGCCTGGACCCCTCGAATGTTCGTCCATGTTGGAGAATATAGATCTAGACAGGGGTGAATTGGACTGGCTGGGTCGCGGCTTCAATTCACGAATTGCATTCTGAACGATTGCTCGCTTCGCCCAAGAACGCGCCCATTCACGAAAGACGGGGTTTCCCGAGACACAGTCCTCAAGACCACTTACAAGGCATCGCTCGGCCTTTGCGGGATCGCTCGTGAGTAGAAACGAAAGCTGATAGAGCTCCCTCAGATCCTCATTAAAGATTGTGCGAAAGTCCTCGTGACTCGCGTACACGTTTGCTTCACTGACTTGAATGTGGGCCCGTTCAGTCATTTCTTTATCTCCAATAGCGACCGTGACGTTCATTGGCGTAATCAGCTTGTCGAATTTGCGAACCGTAACAATCGATTTGGCAGCCTCCGAGACCGCGGCCTGAGGGTACGTCGCATCAATTCTTTGAGTCTCTTGCGCGCTCGTGCTGACTGGGCCTTCACAGTGCCGGTTGGCACTCCCAAGATCCGCGCAGTTTCGCGGATCGATAAGCCATCAATGTCGCGCAGCTGAAATGTCCTACGCAGAGTGGGAGAGAGCTGACTATGCAACTGAGTCAACCGAGCACTCAGTTCAGACTCTCTGCATTCGTCTTCGGGATTGGGCCGGTGATCCGCTAGCCATTCCGACACTGAAACTGGTTGCAGTTCCCCGGTGGATTCGTCGAGAGACACAGCGAGGTGTCTTGGCCGTCGGCGTAGCTGCAATCGAGCGCAGTTGAGCACGATGGTAGTCAGCCAAGTAGAGACCTGTGACTGCCCTCTGAACTGGTTCAGGTGGGTATAGGCAGCGAGAAGCCCATCCTGCACCGCGTCCTCCGCATCCGCCGCATTACCTAGGAGGCGGTATGCCCTTCTGTAGAGCGGGTGTAGTCCACTCGATAGAATTTGCTCCAATTGCTGAGTCGCTCCCTCTTTCTTTAGAGTTTCATCACGGTCGTCATTTCCGACATCTGCATTTGTGCTTTGCATGCTCTTTTCCTCAATCCTTCGAAAGTTATCGCGACCCGCGTATCGATTGCTTTCTCTCTTCAATCACCTGCTCGTATCCTGAGATTCCTGCTCGCTCGGCGAGTTAGTTCTTTCACTACATGCTTCGTAAACACGCCCTGACAGCGGAATCGGATTCCCCCGTTTATCAATTCAAGGAGTACGTTCTCGCCCTCCTGACTGATCGTCGTGACATGGTTCATCTCGATGACGAGTTCGCGACCACGAAGGTCTGCTCTTGCCTCTTGACACGCATTCCTTAGCTCGGCTGTCCACGGCGCTATGAGCTTTCCTTCCACAATCACCCGACGCTGCCTGGCGTTATCAACGAGCGAGATCTTCAACATTGCTTCTCCCACTCGCGATAAGGCAAGGCGCACGCCAAACCTGCTGATGCGTAAGTCGCTGAATTTTCAGAGGAGGAACGCTGGGACTCGAAATATCGAGGTCGAAGGAGTTGAAAGCGTCGAAAATGTCGAAGCTACGAGGCGGGCTGGAGATCAAGCATACTGCTTCGCATAGATTCCGAATTTCTTCATTCGAGAAAGGAAAGTCGTGCGGTTCATTCCCAGGCTTGCGGCAGCACCATCGGCACCGCCGACGCGCCCCTTGCATGCAGTTAGCGCCCGTATGATCTCATCACGCTGCCTTCTTTCATATTCGTCGGCAATGCTGGTTTGGTCGCTTTGCGAATTTGTTTTTTCTCTGGCGACTTGCTCGACGTTATGCCGCTCGGCACGCGGGAACGCTACCGTATTTGTTTTCCGAAGTTCTCCGAGTGGCGCTTCAAGCGACCTGCCGCGCGTCACAATGACCGCCCGCTCAATAAAATTCTCTAGCTCACGGATATTGCCGGGCCAGTCCCACGCGATGAGCCCCTTCATGACGGCCGGAGAAATAGTTTCAATCTTCTTCTGCATTTGCTTCGCAAACTTCTGCACAAAATAACTCACCAGTTGTGGAATGTCTTCCTTACGTTCCCGCAGAGGCGGTATCCGGATCGGAAATACATGCAATCGGTAGTACAGATCACTTCGGAATTCGCGGGCTGCAATCATCTGTTCGAGATCGCGATTGGTCGCCGCGACGAGCCGAATATTGACTCTTCGCGTATGAGTACTCCCCAGTCGCTCGAATTCCCGCTCTTGTAATGCACGCAACAGCTTCGGTTGAATTTCGATGGGAATATCTCCCACTTCGTCGAGGAACAAAGTGCCTTGATCTGCCAGTTCCATTCGGCCGATTTTTTGCGTAATCGCGCCGGTGAACGCTCCTTTTTCGTGTCCAAACAGTTCGCTTTCTAGCAGACCAGTAGGAATGGCGGCACAGTTCAGCCTCACAAACGTGCTTTCCTTGCGCCGGCTGCGGTCGTGAGTGGCACGCGCGATCAACTCCTTGCCTGTACCTGTCTCCCCAAGCAGCAGGACTGTAGAGTCGCTGGTCGCGACGGTTTCAACGAGTTCCAGAACATGTTTCAACGCGGGGCTGTTTCCGATGATGTTTTCAAAGTTCATCTCGCTGCGGATTTCTTCTTCGAGATAGAGCTTCTCCTGGGCGAGCTTGTCTTTGAGTTGCGAAATCTCGTGGAATGCCAGCGCGTTTTCGATGGCGATGGCAACTTGGCCCGCAGCTTGTGTCAGAAAGTCGACGTCGTATGGGGTGAAAGGAGTTTCAGTAGTCCGTGCAATGGTCAGGATTCCGAGTGCTCGACCCCGATTAATCAGAGGAATCAGACAGGTGCTCTTGAGGCCTTCGGCGACCACTTCATCGTAGACTTCAGGGGGGACTTCGGAATGATCGGTCTTGTTGACAACTGCTGGTTTCAATGACTCCAGAACGCGCCTGGAGGCGCCGGCTATTGTAAGGACCCGCTCCTCCTTAATGAAGCCTTTGCCCTGAGGAAAATCAAGGACATATAGCCTAGAAGTGCCTGCTGCGGAATCTACGAGCGAAACCGCAACGGCATCACACTGCATGACCTCGCGAATGTTGGCTGCGATCTGGCGCAACAGTTCCCGAAAGTTCAGGTTCGACGTGATTTGGTTGGTTAGATTCAAAAGCAACTGCAGGCGGTCATTTTGAGTTTGTAAGCACGCCTGAGCACTCTGGGCACGCCTGAGATTCAAACCGTCATCGAGCGCAAATGCGACGACACGCCCGATTAACCGCAGGAAGCTTATTTCGTCCGCGCTAAATGGGTTCACCGTGTCGCGAACGATTCCGAACACGCCCAGTCGGCGATGCGGCGTTGTCAGCGGTACACGGACACTCGAGCCGAGGCCCAGTTTCTTCGCCCACGGCTTGAACCGCTCATACCGGTCTTCCGTGTCCCAATCGTCAGTATGTTGTGGATCGCCGCTCGCCATAGCGTGCCACGTTGGCAGATCCTCCATAGGCAGGTCCGGGAAAGGTAAAGAGCCCTTACCCCAAACGAGATATTCAATTTCCTTGGAGTTCTCCTTCAACACAGTGAAGTAGAGGTGGTCGAAGTGCAGGAAATTGCCAATTTCATGCGCGAGGGCGTTAGCCAGTTCCTCCGGTTCGCGGCACGCAGCGATCGCTTCACTGATGCGCAGCACAGCCTCATAGCGCTGGCTATCGCTTTGAGGCGCAATGATGAGATCTGTACCCATTAGCCTTACAATTCCACACACTAGCCACTCAACGCCGGCTTTAATTCACTCCAAATATCCACATAGCTGATGACTCATTTCCTCTACAGGTCGCAAAATCGCGGTCACAGCCTACCTCGCAGGTAGTGATGACTCAAGCCGGGTGAAAGTTTCACGTATTGTGTGCGGCTACCTCTTCAGCATAGCTCTAACACAATCGACAGTTTCGACCCTTTCAACATTTTCGGGTTGATCGATTTTCTGCTAACCCCAGCGCTTTTCCACCACTTGCGTGTGCCATGAAGTTTGGCATGGCTCTTGCCTCTGAGACGGGTGCGATGCTTCGAATCGACTGTGAGGTGGTCATGTGGAAGATCACAACTCGCGGCTTCACGCTGGAGAAGCGTTAATCATGGCTGTAATGAACCTCCTATCCAGCGCAGATACCGCAAACATAGAAACGGGCATCGCAGACATCAAGTCGTAGATATCAAAAGGAGACCGAGCATGGAATTGAAGTACTCGATAAAACGAACAGCAATGATTGTGGGCATTCTGGCACTCGTATCCATCACTGCAGTCGCACAGGAGAACCGATCAGAAATTAGCGTCCAGGGCACGGGATTTTTCACGAAAGACACCGACGGAAACGGGATTCAGCAACACGCTACCGACACGGGTGGATTTCTGCTTGGCTATCGTTACAGTTTCAATCGCTGGCTCGCAGCCGAGGCGAACTACGGCTACGACCGCAACACACAATTTTATTTCGGCGGCACCCCAGCCCGCGTCCAGGCTGACGTCCACCAAATCACTGGCTCAGCTGTGGTGAAACTGCCAGGCTTCGCTCGGATTCAACCATATGCATTAGCCGGCGGCGGTACCCTGGTATTTAATCCAAGCGGAAACGCCGGCGGCAGTTTTGCAGGGGCCTCGGAGCAAACGCAGGGAGCCTTCCTCTACGGTGTTGGTGCCGACTACGTTCTTGCGAAGCATTGGTCAATACGAGCGGAGTATCGCGGGCTAGTCTACAAAGCACCCAGCTTCAATCTTGCCGGGTTGGACACAGACAGCTGGACGCACACTGCGCAACCATCAGCCGGCATCGTCTTCCGCTTTTAATAGGCCGCGACCGAAGGCGTGGTACGCGTGTTCAACCAAACACCCGTGCCACACAATCCGTCTTGATGATGAGTACCCATTGTTTATGAGGTAGACCGCGACAACGCCTTCTTGTCCCTTCCCCGAAGAAGTGCAGGAGGCGTCGCGGTCACCTCGCCATATTAAACCACTTCCAATTTGGGTCACATGGCATGTACCCAAAGGGTTTCGCATGAGGAGATCGATTATGAGCTGGCTGAAGTGGATCCTGACGTATCTATTCGACTGTGTGCATCCGCATACCACATGGCCGCATCGGGACCGAGCTGGCCTGGCATACGTATGCTGCATCGATTGCGGGCGAGAGTTACCGTATTCGCTGCAACAAATGAAAATCGTCACCAGACAGGAACGAGTACAAGACCTCAGCCAAACTGTTGAGACGAACATAGGTCCGTGCGGACGAACGCGAATCTCAGCTTCTCACCAACGCGCTCTGGCTTCGTAATTGATGCAAGTCTGGCTTTTCTTCAAGGGCCACACTTCTATTGAATGCGATCCTCAGGTTCGGTTCGAAGTTGAAACGTCAATCGAGACCCGGATGGAGGGACTCGCTAGCTGGCCGTCGAGAGCGCTATGACTTGATCCGGGCGATGGAGGAAAGAGCAAGTACGGCCTTTGCGCGAATCGCATCCGCATTGGTACTTAGAAAGTCGAGAAATGTGCGCAATACGGCTGAAGGCTCGCCGAGTGGCCACACCGCGATCAGGTCGAGATACAGATCCGGCACGAGCCGAACGAACCGCACACCATTCGAGCGGAGAATGCTCGTGGAGGCAGGTACGATGGCTACGCCTTCGTCGGCCTCAACCAACGAGAGGATCGTCTGCATCGAATTCGGCTCGTTCTCAACCCTCGGAGAAAAACCTTGAGATCGGCACGCTCCAACGATGGTGTCGAAAACAGCAGGCGCTCCTTTTCGGTAAAAAAGTATGAATCGTTCATTCGCAAGGTCGGCAAGCCGATCTTTTTGTTCTTTAATTTTAACTTTCGTGATCGAGGGAGGACCGCAACCAGCGGGTCACGCAGCAAGACTCTCGATTGCCGATTCTTGCTGCGCTCAAGCGAGAGGGTACGCGTGATGGCGATATCGATCTCGCCTCTGTCACATGCCTGGTCCAGTTCAACAGGATAGAGATCATGGAGCGCAAGCTTTACGTTTGGATATTCCAGTTTGTATCTGCGAATGAGGTCGGGCAGGAAAGAGAGCGTTGCTGAACCGATAAACCCGATCGAAAGGCTACCCACTTTGCCTTGGGCAGCCCGCTTGGCAGTGAGGATGGCAGTCTCCGCCTGTTGAAGGATACGAACGGCGTCGGCATAAAATATCTCGCCTTCCGGCTTCAAACGCGCGTTGCGACCGGTTCGCGAAAAGAGTTTCAGCCCAAGTTCGTCCTCCAGCTGACTGATCGAGGGCTGAGCGATATGCAGTTGCCGTGATGCCTCCCGATACCCTTTGCACTCTACGACGGCGGTGAAATAGCGCAGATGTCGTAATTCCATCTGATAGGCACTCCCTATCAGTCTGATTGGAACATACGACGTATCGGAATGTCACTTTCCAAATCTATTCGTGTGAAGCGATTTGGTCTCGCAGAATGGCCGAGGACCAGAAAACACCGCGGCTCATTCCTTGGTTTTCGACAGAGGAGTTACGAGAGCAAAATATGGAGTCCCGAACATGAAAGTTGAACTCTTCCCTCCCGACCCTGACACAGAGCCGCGTCATTGGGTACGGCATGATCAGGCTTTCGCAATGATGTTGCGGCCCGGCTCAATTGAGTGGGGCTCGAAGCGTTGCGTGCTGGAAAAGTTCGATTACAGGGCGGGTGACTTAGCACTGTGCCATCGTCATGTGGGTGAGTGGGTTGGACTCATGAACGTATCGCATCTGCAGCTCGGCATTTCCGACGCGGCACTGATGGCCTGCTCGGACGGAGCTTACGGCGAGGTAGATGTCCAGGAGTAACAACGCTTCTGCAATCGCTCGTCAATGGGGTATCAGAGAAGCTTGACTGACGTTCGGATGGTCAACTTTAATCTCTTACTCCCCGGTCCGGCCGGGCGCAAAACCAGGTCTCCTCTTCGAGAATTGCCTGCGCACAATGCTCAGTAAAGCTCACCGCGGGATTGTCGAGGTTAGGCTTCAACCCAATGTCAATCGATGTCCAATGTTGAGAGCGCACCTTCTTGTAGACGACCCCCAGCATCGCGAAGTTTGCAACGCAGGCAGGAGTTTAACGATACACCGGACCCAGCGGCCACCAGGCGCACTACGGTCGGCCACTGTGGAGCGTCTTGCACGACATTTGGCCGGAACCCTTCCGCTTCACAACATGCGATAGTGCGATCAAAAGCGAGGGGCCCCAAACGTCGCGCGAAAAGTACAAACGGATCATTTCGCAAATCTCGGGGACGAATTGTGGCATTGCAGGCAAGTCTGTGACGAGCCGGAAGGACCGCGATGAATCGCTCTTGTACGCGCGAGCCGATGTGTACATGGAATTATTCTTGATTTGAAAGCTGCGTGTCGGACGGTCCGCCACCGGCAGAATGTCATGTTCTAGTCTCGGAGTGTCCCCCGCCGCCTATGGGCCTTAAACGTCTCAATACGGTAATCTGTTGTTCTATGGAGCAATCGGAAGAAGGGCTGGTCGCCGGGCTGCTGGACGCTCAAAGCAAGGCCAAGAAGCTTTTCACGGCTGTCCAAACGCAGAATCTGATTCGGTCTGGAGCGAAGGAAAGCGAAGTTAATAAGGGCATCTACGCCCTTGCCGGGAGCATGTTCGGCATCTCCCGTTATTGGCACAAACGCATTGTGCGCGCCGGGCCGAACACCTTGGCTCCCTATGATGAAAACCCGCCAGACTTGACGGTTGGCCAGGATGACATTGTCTTTCTCGACTTCGGCCCTGTGTTCGAGGAATGGGAGGCAGATTTCGGGCGGACCTACGTTCTAGGCGACGATCCACTAAAACGCAAATTGTGCCGCGACATCGAAGAGGCGTTTGCAAGCGGCAAGCAGCATTTTCACGAACACCCTGAGATCACCGCAGCCGAGCTTTATGCGCACGCCCAGCAATTGGCGGAACGAGCTGGCTGGGAGTACGGCGGACCCATCGCAGGACATCTGATTGGTGTTTTCCCGCACGAGAAGATCGCAGGCGACAAGATCACTCTTTATGTCCATCCCAAGAATCACAATCGGATGCAGGTGCCGGATGCTTCCGGACGAAAGCGGCACTGGATATTCGAGATTCATTTCGTGGATCGGGCTCGGCAGATCGGTGGATTTTACGAAGAACTATTAACGATCGGCTGAATTTATACATTGGCCCCAACGAACACCATGGTTCCCACTTTTCCGCACGTGTTTGGCGTGAATCTCGATTCACAAACCCGCTGCGCGCATTATCACGGGCCGACTGACATCATCGCCATCAAGATGAAATGTTGTGGCCTTTACTATGCATGCAAGGACTGCCACCTGACGCTTGCTGATCATCAGATAGCAGTCTGGCCGGAAAGTGAATGGAACCAGGAAGCGGTACTTTGCGGTGCCTGCGGTGCAACGTTAACCATTCTCGAGTACATGCAAAGTGGTTCTCGCTGCACGACTTGCGGTGCGCAATTCAATCACGGGTGTCGCAGCCACTATCATCTTTACTTTCAAGTCCCCAAGATTTCCGAGCCATGCTAAGCAGGAGCACAGGAAGAGGCCATTGGTGAGCAAAAAGGCGAACCTGACCAACCGGAAGACGATTCACATCGAATGGAGCGATTGCGATCCCGCCCAGATTTGTCTACTACCCACGCTACTTAGCCTATTTTGATGCGTGCACGACGGCGTTATTCCGGAAGGCGGGATTGTCCAAACGGGAGATGCTGAAGACGTACCAGATTGTAGGTATTCCTCTGGTCGACCTGCGCGTTTCATTCAAGGTCCCATCACGATTGTCCGACACAGTGATCGTTGAATCTGAAATAACCGAATGGCGTCGCAGCAGTTTCTGCGTCCGCCACAGGTCGTTTAATAAGAGTGTTCTGGCCGTGGAATGTTTTGAGATCAGGGTCTGGGCCGTGGTGTCAGAAAACGATCCGGAGCAAATCGAGAGCCAACCCGTGCCGCGCGAGGTGATCGAGATGTTCTCGGCAAATGGTAATCATGACTCGGCTCATCTGAAATCGCGACGAAAGAAGCAATGAAGTGCGTGTCGCCACTCTTCACCTATTGAGAGGCGAGCTACTGAGAGCCGCCGAAAAGAACGGGACTCACCATGGTTTCAATCCTGGCTGCCATCTCCTCGGCGGGGATACGGTTGGGGGTCTGAAACCAGCGGCGCGCCGCTCCAAAAACGGCCCAGGCCGCGGTGGTCGCCAGCAGTGCCGCATCAACACCGGGTGCCGTCCCATGTAGGGCAAGGCCTTCCTTGAACATGTCCTCGACGACGGGGATGATGGAGCCTTCGAGCGATATCCGAGCCAACTGACTGGGACAACCTGTGGACTCCGCAAGATAGTCGCAGACACCGAGTGCAATGGCGCGCAGTGCTCCATTGCAGTCGGTAAATGTGATGCCGCGGCGCTCGATCAGATCGCGGAAGCGGGATTCTGTCATGGCCTGCAGTAGCGCGTTCTTGTCCGGATAGTGCAGGTAAAAGGTGGCCCGATTTAGCGTTGCCTCGTCGGCGATCTCCTGAATAGAGATGTCTTCAAAAGCCTTTTGTATCAATAGCTTGGCTAGTGAATCCATAAGCATGCGGCGGCTGCGCAGAATGCGCGGGTCCGTTGTTCCGGTCTCGGGTTGAAGAAGCTGGGCCATTCCTATTATTAAGGATACTCCTTGCAGACTAAACGACACTTGTTTATTTTCTGAATCGACATATGTTTATTAATCATCAATTGTCGTGCAGGGGGAATTCTCAATGTCAACGCTGCTACATATCGATTCCAGCCCACTCTACGGACGGTCGGTCTCTCGCGAGCTGACCGCAGCATTCGTGACCCAGTGGAAAGCTTCGCATCCGGATGGAAAGGTCATAGGCCGCGACCTCAGCGCAACAGCAATGCCACCGATCAATGCGGAATGGGTCGGTGCGGTCTACACGCCGGAACAGGCCCGCACTCCTCAGCAGAAGCAATTGCTTTCGCTCTCCGACTCCCTGCTCGCTGAATTGGAGCAGGCCGATGAGTATGTCATCGGAGTGCCAATGCATAACTTTGGTGTGCCTTCCGTGCTCAAGTTATGGATCGACCAGATTGCGCGTGTCGGCAGGACCTTTTCTTACGGGGACGGAAGGCCGAAGGGCCTGATTACCGGCAAGAAGGCGACCTTCATCATCGCAACGGGCGGGATCTACGACGCCCAGACGCAGATGGCCTCGTTCAATTTCGTGGAGCCGTATCTGCGGTCCGTATTTGGTTTTCTTGGCGTGACGGACGCGACCTTCCTCACCGCAGGGGGGACCGCTATACTGAACCAGGGACAGGACCGTAACGCATTTCTTGCACCGCACCTTCAGGCCGTGCAGACGCACGCGCAGACCTTCTAGAGAGGACACCTATGAAAATTACTTCTATTATTGCTCGCTATCTACTCGGCCTGATCTTTACGGTCTTTGGGCTGAACGGATTTCTCAACTTCATCCACCAGCCACCGCCGACGAATCCGCTCACGCTTCAGTTTCTTGTCTCCGTCAGCGAGTCGCATTTTGCCGCATTCTTCTTCGCGATTCAAGTGCTCGGTGGGCTGCTGTTGCTTTCGGGCTACTTCGTGCCACTTGCGCTGACAGTGTTGGCGGCGGAACTCTACAACATCCTTGCGTTTCACCTGACGCTTGCGCCGGCGAGCATTGCTCCAGCTCTGGTGGCCTGTGTGCTGTGGGTACTGGTCTTCCTTCAGTATCGCGAAAACTTCAAGGGCATCTTCCGTGCGAAGCCTGCGACGCAACCATGAATTGGGTCGCAAACCGCGGCGAAACGGGTGCGACAAACGACAAAAAGGTTGGAGCCATCCGAAAGCATGAGGCAGTGATGCGCGGCTCCCCTACTCAGGCTTGCAGGGTAAGTTTGCTGGCACGGGCTCAGCCAGCGCGGGCGTTACTGACGGCGTTGAGGAACCGGCAGGCCAGTTCGGCGATTCTATCTGGAACTCCGTTATCCGGTCCCCTTGCCCCTGCCACACTTTGCCGCCATCGCTCCTGAACTCGCCGGTCCTCGCAGATCAATGCATGTTCACCTCCCTACAAACCCCACAAAAACCCAAAGGTCGAAAACGGCCATGCTGGCAACCGCAAGGATCACGAAAGCCACGTTTGTATCAAGAATGCCAGCCAACTTGCCTTTATTAGCTGGTTTCCCCTTGAGTCGTCTTTTGTTGATCATGAGATTCCTTGCGAGAACCAGACCTTCAGGCCGACTCTCGATGTGTCCTGAGTGGAGCGTTCACTTGCCCACATTCGCGTGCCCCACGGCTGGACGCACTCGCATTCGCGACCGCAATAGTTCCCTTGGGGTCCAGCTCGACGTTATGGTTGGTGTCCAGTCGATCAAACTCATCCGCCATAAACTTCATCCATTCTTCCTTGGAGATCTTGCCGCTCTTGTCTGTGTCCATCGCGAGCAACAGTTGCTTGGCCGCCTCGGTTGCGGCGGCGAGTTGCTTTTCTCTCTCAGCCTTTTCAGCCTGCGGCGTTGGTGCCACTACGCCTGTTGATTTTCCGCTTTGCGCCGCGACGTTCCTGGCCATAGAACAGAGCAGGAGCAACGCAGCAGTGATCGCAAGAATACTTCGGCAGGACCTAAACATGGTTTCACCTCGGTTTGGAATCGTCGGGCCCGGGAGAGCCGAACTCCCTCGCGAGATTCCTGTCAACGTTAGAACTTGACCATGATGTCGAAATCGAACAACATCTCGTCTCGGCGCAGGTCGGGGAACCATACCGTGCTGCCTTGTGTACCGCACGCCGCCTGCGCGCCGCTGAGGGACAATGAACCCGATGTATTTCCGTCCGTACAAGCGAAGAACTGCGGAGATCCGTTGTTGGTATAAGGCACACCTCCCGAACCCGGCGGCGTAACTCCGCCGGCTCCCGACCAATAAGGCACGCTCGCATGGCGGTAGTCGGCCTCCCAGCGGAACGTAAGCCATTGCCTTGGCATGTAATCAAACGTGACCGAAGTATCCCAGGCTTTGAATGGATCTCCGGGATTGCCGGTGAAGTAGGGTGCGTTGATCGCCGCGGAGGACGCCGTCTCGCCATTGATGGGAGGCAGCAGGACCAGGTAGCGGCCCGGATTGTTGATTTGGCCGCCGCCGATGGTTAACCCAAACAGATCCTTTTTGAACCACATGCGGTTGTAGAGCATGTAGCCGATGAAGCTTTGCTTGGGATCGATTCCGCCTTTCGGAAAATTGGCGCTCACCGGTCCAAGCGGGTCCTTTTTATTGCCGAGGCAACTCACGCCGGCTAGTGTGGCCGTGCTGGGGCCGAATTCGCAACCCATATCGCCGGTGAAGGAGAAGGCCATCTTGTCGAGCGTCTGTCCCGGCTTGTCGTAGTACTTTATCTCGATGCTGTCGTCCGTGTGAATGCGTCCGCGGTTCTGTATGTATAGGTCGTCATGGCCGATACCGTAATTGTTGGAGATAACATTTATCCATGGTCTCGGAGTCCACTTGATCTGTCCGCCTATCCCTTTCCTCGTATTGGACGAGCCGTAGGATTGCCATCCATTGATGATCCAGGGTTCAATTTTAAGGTGGGGGTTGGGAAAAATCTGTATGCGAATGCCTTCAAAAAACCATGGTGTGTTGGACGAAACGTAAGAAGGCTGGTAGGCCCAGTTATCGAAGTTGTAATAGCTGAACAGGCCGATGTACGACATGAAAATTCCCGCATCGAGGTTGATCCCGTTCAGCACATTGAGGTGGTAGCCGCCGTAGGCTTCCGCCAAATAGCGGTCGGCGTCGTTGATATTCCATTGCCCCTTGGAATAGCTGGGGTCGTTACGGATCGTCGCCGTGGAATACATGCCAAACTGCGTCATGAATCGGGCGCGAACGTTGTCGTAGTGGAAGTCGCCGCCGATTCCGAGTTGCTCCAACTGAATTTCATTGGAACGAAACAACTCGCTCGATCCGCCCATGGAGTTGTCCACTGGCTTGTTGAAATCGTAAGTGTAGGTAACATCAGCCCGGATTTCCGGCGTGAAAAACTTTGAGTCGAAAGCCGTGTCCTTGTTGCGCGGATTGCCGTTTAGCCAAGTCCAATCCCAATCTGAGAAAGGCGCGATCTTTTCTTTTTTCGCAGGCGCGGCCGTTGAATCGCTGGGCGATTGCAAAGACGCCACGGCCGGACTTGCACTCGCCGCTGCCGGGGCCGCTTCCAATTTTGCGGGAACTGCTGCGACGGTTGTTGCTGGTGTCGCAGGCCCAGGTTGTGCGGCAGTGCGACTCTTTAGCTCCGCTTCGAGCTGCTCGATGCGTGCCTTCATGGCAGCGAGTTCTTGCTCGACCGCAGATAGCTCCGGGTCGGCGGCGGCTGGCGCGGATGCCGCGGAAGAAGAAGTGCCGGGCGCTTCGCTGGCGCGGGCAGAACCGCCCCCGGCAGGTTGATTCGCCGCCGCAACTTTTGCGTCAGCATCAAGCGAAGCCTGGGTCTGGGCCTTACAGCGTGGCACAATTGCGACCACAAAACTAAGAGCCAGAATTGTTAGTAAAACCAACGTGCCCTCACGTACCTGAGTTTTGATATTCATCACGCCCCGTTTATCTCGCAGATTGAAGTGGCTCTGCATTGCCGTTCAACGGTTTGAACTCCGTCGAATCGCCTTTATTGGCTCCGCCGAAAGTTCCGTTTGGGTGAATTGAATTACATCGTTAAAGGCATAAAGAATTCGTAAAGAAATCCGTATACATTGCGTCAATATTCAGAATCAGCAAATCGAAAAAATCGTTGAGTGGATTCAGCGAGGTACAGGCTTGGATGAAATCTCATCTAAGGTGAGATTCAACTCGAGGACGTTGACTCGCGCTTCACCCAGAAATCCAAATTGCCGGGACTCGGTATGCTGACGAACGGCTTCACGCACTACATCTTCGCTGAGTCCTCGTTCTTTCGCGATACGCGGCACTTGAAATTCCGCCGCCTCGGGCGAAATGTGAGGATCGAGTCCGGACCCCGATGTAGTTAGCAGATCGATCGGAATCTCCGCTGCGGGATTTTCCGGCTGCACCCGATCAGCATCTCCCTGCACTCGCGCGATGAGGGACTGATTCGTCGGTCCTAGATTCGATCCGCTCGAGTTGCCCGCATCGTATCCGGTGCCGGCAGCCGAAGGGCGAGAGTGAAAATAACCCGGCGATGAAAATGTCTGGCCGATCAATCGAGACCCGACTACGTGGCCATTGCGCGTCAGCAATTCTCCATTGGCTTGCTTCGGAAAGAAAACTTGCGCCAGTCCTGTAATCAAGAGGGGAAAGAGCAAGCCGAACAATACAGTGGTCACCAGCGTCATTAGCACAGCAATAATCAGATTCTTTTTCATGGTTGCTCTCAGGCCAACCCCGCTCGCACGATCAGCAAGTCGATTAACTTAATTCCGATGAAAGGGACGATCACGCCGCCCACGCCGTAGACCAGTAGATTTCGGCGCAGCAACACGGCCGCTCCCTGAGGGATGTATTTCACCCCGCGAAGCGCCAGCGGAATCAGAGCCACAATAATCAGTGCATTAAAGATGACCGCCGACAGGATCGCCGACTGCGGCGTCGCGAGGCGCATGATATTTAGCGCCTGCAGAACGGGAAACGTACCGGCGAACATTGCCGGGATGATGGCAAAATATTTGGCCACGTCGTTTGCGATGGAAAAGGTCGTCAGCGCGCCACGTGTCATTAATAGCTGCTTGCCGATCTCAACGATCTCAATCAGCTTGGTGGGATTGGAATCCAGATCCACCATGTTGCCGGCCTCTTTTGCTGCCTGGGTTCCGGTATTCATTGCTACGCCTACATCGGCCTGCGCCAGCGCAGGCGCATCGTTGGTTCCGTCGCCGGTCATGGCGACCAGTTTTCCCTGGCCTTGTTCGCGGCGAATCAAATCGAGCTTGTCTTTCGGCGTGGCCTGCGCAAGAAAGTCGTCGACACCTGCCTCGGTCGCGATTGCGGCTGCGGTCAGCGGATTGTCTCCTGTGATCATCACGGTTTTGATTCCCATTGCGCGCAGCTGATCAAAACGCTGGCGCATGCCGCCCTTCACGATGTCTTTCAGGTGGATCACTCCCATGGCGCGGCCATTCTCCGCAACCACCAGAGGTGTTCCACCGGAGCGAGAAATGATTTCGACCGCCAAGCGCACTTCCGCAGGGAGCGGACTTCCCTGCTCTTCAAGATATTTCGCGATCGCATCCGTAGCGCCTTTGCGGATAGCGCGGCCATTGAGATTCACGCCTGACATGCGCGTGGTCGCACTGAACGGGATAAACTCAGCATCATGCGAACTCATTTCGCGCCCGCGCAGTCCGTACTTCTCTTTCGCCAGCACCACAATCGAACGTCCCTCAGGGGTTTCGTCGGCCAGCGAAGAAAGCTGGGCCGCATCCGCAAGCATCGCCTCTGTGACGCCGGGCGCCATTACGAACTCAGTGGCCTGGCGGTTGCCCAGCGTAATCGTGCCGGTCTTGTCGAGCAGGAGCGTGTTCACATCGCCGGCGGCCTCCACGGCGCGTCCCGACATTGCCAGAACATTGTGTTGCACCAGTCGGTCCATGCCGGCAATCCCAATTGCCGATAGCAATCCGCCAATCGTGGTCGGAATCAGGCATACCAATAAGGACACCAGCACGAAGACGGTCTGTGGCGCGCCCGCATAAATTGCGAAGGGCTGCAACGTGACTACAGCCAGCAAAAACACAATCGTCAGACCCGCCAAAAGGATGTTCAGGGCGATTTCATTCGGCGTTTTTTGCCGCTCCGCGCCTTCTACTAGCGCAATCATGCGATCCAGAAAAGTCTCGCCGGGATTGGATGTGATCTTTATCTTCACCCAATCCGAGAGCACGCGTGTACCTCCCGTCACGGCCGAGCGGTCGCCACCGGCCTCGCGAATCACCGGCGCAGACTCGCCGGTAATTGCCGACTCATCCACGGACGCAACGCCTTCCACAATCTCGCCATCGCCAGGCACAAACTCTCCCGCCTCGACGAGCACCAGGTTGCCGCAACGCAACTTCGATCCCGGCACTGTCTCGGTTTTTCCGTCAGCGAGAAGGCGGTTCGCCATGGTCTCAGCTTTCGCGCGCCGCAATGCATCGGCCTGCGCCTTGCCCCGACCCTCCGCCATCGCTTCGGCGAAGTTGGCGAACAACACCGTGAACCACAGCCACAGCGTGATCTGCAGATTGAATCCGAACCCAGGCTTTCCCTGCGATCGCTGCATGACGAGAAGTATCGTGGTCACGACGCTGCCCACTTCCACGACGAACATCACGGGGTTGCGCATCATCGTGACGGGATGTAACTTCACCAACGAATCCCACGCCGCACGGCGCACGATCTTCATGTCCCACAAACTTCGTTTTGCTTTTTTGCTTACCATATTTGCCTAAAAGGTCTTGCCAGCCTGCATCAGCAGATGCTCGAGAATTGGTCCCAAACTCAAAGCGGGAAAAAATGTCAGTGCGCCCAGGATTATCACCACGCCGATCAGCAGAACCGTAAACAGCGGCCCCGTTACGGGGAAAGTGCCCAGCGTTGCGGGAGTTTGTTTCTTGCCCGCCAAGTTCCCGGCGATCGCGAGCATCGGCAGAATCATCATGAAGCGGCCCAACAGCATGGCGAAGCCGAGCGAGGTGTTGTACCAGAGCGTGTTTGCGTTGATCCCGCCAAACCCTGATCCATTGTTGGCCGCCGCTGAGGTAAACGCGTACAGCACTTCGCTGAATCCATGTGGACCCGCATTTGCCATGGAGGAAGTACCGAAGCTGTACAAAACAGAAATTGCCGTGAACGTCAAAATGACCAGGGGAAAAATCAGTACAACCAGCATCGCCATTTTTACGTCGTAGGCTTCGATCTTCTTGCCGAGATATTCCGGCGTCCGGCCCACCATCAATCCGGCGATAAAGACGGAGAGAATCACGAACACCAGCATGCCGTACATTCCCGCGCCGACTCCGCCGAATATTACCTCGCTGAGCATGAGGTTGATCATCGGTACCATGCCGCCCAGCGGGGTGAAAGAATCGTGCATCGAGTTGACCGCTCCGCAACTTGTGTCAGTGGTGACGGTAGCGAAAAGCGCTGAGTTTGCCACGCCGAACCGCACCTCTTTGCCTTCGAGGTTCGCCGCGGGTTGCGCAACAGACGGTTGATGCTGCAGACCGTGCTGTGCAGCATTGGCCAATAAAGGATTCCCTCGTGCCTCCGCCCAATACGCAGTCGTTACTCCTGCTAGAAATAGCAGGGCCATGGCAGCCCATACGGCCCAGCCATGGCGCGGAGAACCTGTCATTTTTCCAAGCGTGTAGGTAAACGCGGATGGAATTGCGAGAATGCAGAACATTTCCAGAAAGTTGGTGAAAGGCGTCGGATTTTCGAACGGGTGCGCGCTATTCGTGTTAAAAAAGCCGCCTCCGTTCGTGCCGAGCTCTTTGATGATTTCTTGCGAGGCGGTAGGTCCTTGCGCGATTACCTGCTGCGTCACGGTCTGCATCAGCGGCTTGCCGTCCGATCCGTTGACCGGTTTGCCATCGGAGCCCAGTTGCGGCGTCTGGTACGGATCAAGCAATTGCACGGTGTCGTAGGGCTTGAGGTTCTGCACCACGCCCTGCGATACGAGTACCAGCGAGCCCACCAAACAGAGCGGAGCCAGAATCCATAACGTACCCCGAACCATGTCTACCCAGAAGTTGCCGATGGTCTTCTGCTCGCGGCGTGCGATGCCGCGAATGAAAGCCATAGCCAAAGCCATGCCCGCTGCCGCAGAAACCCAGTTGTGATATGCCAAACCCACCATTTGCGTGAGATAGCTCATGGTGGTTTCGGGCACATAATTCTGCCAGTTTGTATTTGTCGTGAAAGATGCAGCCGTGTTGAAGGCCAGAGCCTGAGGGACACCGGGCAATCTCTGCGGATTCCAAGGGAAAAATGTCCACTGCTGCACCCTTTGCAACACATAGAGCAAAATCATGGAAACGCCACTGAACAACAGCAGCGCCAACGCGTATTCCTTCCAATCCATCTCGTGGTCTTCGTCGACGCCGGTCAGCTTGTAGAGGATTCGTTCAATCGGACGCATCACAGGGTCCAGCCACGTGCGTTCCCTTCCGAACACCCGCGCCATAAAACTGCCCAGCGGCTTGGTGATCAAGAACACCGTCAACAGAAGAAAAGAGATTTGCAGCCAACCGTTCGCCGTCATCAGAATTTCTCCGGCCGCAGCATGGCGTAGACGAGGTAAGCGAGCAGGCCCGCACAAATAATCAGCACGATGATCGGTTCGGAATTCATATCTGTCTCAACGCACGCGCTCGCAAAAGACCACGTAAGCGAACGATATCGCGAAAAATAAAATCGTCACACCAAGGAAGATTGCGTCCTGCATCGTATCGGCTCCGATCTACAAAACTTCACTCGAATTGTCCTAGTGGCGCACTGACTATATCCTTCCGCATGACCTTCGCTCTCTAATAAGTCAAGGTAGTAGTCGCCACCTTTGAACTGCCTCGCGTAGTAATCATCATCGGCCCGGATTCGACACAGATTTACTAGGGTCTCCCTCGTCGGCACCCGACGCACTCGAACAACCGAGCAATCGGTAGTGCGCGAACGCTCGCGCAGCAAGGCAATTAGAAACCACACCATGAATCCCGCCGCCGGCAACGCAATGGTCGCAAACGTAGCTGCTACCCACATTGCTTCCACTCCTCCGCACTGAGCGAAACCGTGAACAAATAAGTAGACCGCTCCCGGCGTAAGAGTGGGTTAAGGAATTCGTAAGGATTTCGTAAAGATGAAGTTCAGTTCCCACAATAGAGACATGGTTACGTCCCGGTTCCCACTTGCAATCACTCTCAGGCTGCCTACAATCGACTGGGTCGCGCGAGACTGACGCGGAGCCTGTTTCGCTAGCTCTTTCAAAGCTTCAGGCGACTGCAGTGATGGCACGATCGAACTGCTACCAGAGACGAGGGAATATATGGTAACCACGACCGCACCGGTTCAAATTGATCCGTTTGTCCAGAAGTTTCTCAGCCGACCCAGAGGAATGCTGATTGGCGGCGAATGTGTGGGTGCGCAGTCGGGCAAGACTTTTGAAACCTATAACCCCGCCACCGGCGAAGTTTTGGCGCAAGTAGCGGAAGGCGACACAGCCGATATCGACCTAGCGGTAGCGGCTGCCCGTAAGTCTTTCGAGACCGGCCCGTGGCCCGAGATGTCTCCGGCGCAACGTGGTCATCTTCTCTGGAAGCTCTCCGATTTAATCGCGGCTCACCTTGAGGAACTGGCCGAACTCGAAACCTTGGATAATGGCAAGCCGCTTTTTTTTTCACGCATCGTCGACGTCCCGACCGCAGTCGATGTGTTTCGTTACATGGCCGGCAGGGCCACGAAGATTGAAGGCACCACGGTTCCGCTGTCCGCGCCCATGGGAAAATTCCTCGCTTACACGCTACACGAGCCGGTTGGCGTTGTGGGACAGATTATCCCCTGGAATTTTCCCCTCATCATGGCTTCGTGGAAACTCGCTCCCGCGCTGGCAGCGGGATGCACCTGTGTGCTTAAGCCGGCGGAGCAAACGCCGCTCACGGCTCTGCGGCTGGGCGAATTGATTCAGGAAGCAGGCTTTCCGAATGGCGTGGTGAACATCGTACCCGGTTTCGGCGAGACTGCTGGTGCGGCGCTGGCTGCTCATCCAGGCGTGGACAAGGTCGCATTTACCGGTTCGACCGAAGTTGGCAGACTTATTGCAAAGGCAGCGACTGGGAATCTAAAGAAGGTTTCGCTCGAGCTCGGAGGAAAATCCCCTAACATAATTTTTGCCGATGCCGATTTGAAGGTTGCTATTCCAGGAAGCGCTAGCGCGATCTTCTTTAATCAGGGACAGATCTGCACAGCGGGCTCTCGCCTGTTCGTTCACAAAAGCGTGTTCGACCAAGTCGTGGAGGGAGTGGCTGGTGAGACCAAGAAATTTACTGTCGGTCCCGGGATCAATCCATCGACAAATCTCGGCCCGCTTGTTTCGGAGGAGCAGTTGAGCCGCGTTTGCGGCTATCTAGACTCCGGCATGAAGGAGGGCGCGAAGACCGTGGTGGGCGGCAAGCGGATTGGGGACACGGGATATTTTGTTGAGCCCACCGTACTGGTCGACGTTAAGCCTCACATGAAAGTCGTGCGCGAAGAAATCTTTGGCCCGGTAGTCACGGCGATTCCGTTTCATGAACCGGAGGAGATCGCCAGCTTCGCCAACGATACGATTTATGGATTGGCGTCCGCGGTGTGGACGCGCGATATCAGCACGGCTCATCGCATGGCCGCAAAAATTCGCGCAGGCACGGTATGGATTAATTGCTACAACGTTTTCGATCCGGCCTTGCCATTCGGCGGCTACAAGCAATCGGGCTGGGGCCGCGAAATGGGTCGCGCCGCACTGGATCTTTACACCGAAAGCAAGTCGGTCTGCACCCAGATCTAACATGTCACCGGACGAACATGTCACTGAATCTGCCCACTTGCGGAGAATCCAGATGACGCCAGGCGTGGAGTTGCTGGCCTCTTATTGGACGATCTCCGGTGGGCTTCCCCACACGGACCGGGAGTACAGTCCATTCGATTTTCGAGATCGCGTGGAATCCGCTGCCCGAGCGGGGTTCAGAGGGTTCGGCATATGGCATGCCGATCTTGAACACATCCTCGAAAAATATAGTCTCAACGAGATGAAGCGCATTCTTGAGGACAACGGGATTCAGCACGTGGAGCTGGAATTTCTTTCGGATTGGTTTCTCGAAGGCGAGCGCAAGATAGCGTCGGACATCCGAAAGCAGAAGCTGTTCGAAGCTACCGAAGGGCTTGCCGCGCATCACATTAAAGTTGGTGATTTCCTTCAGGAGTCATGCCCGATGCCGCATCTTATCGACACATTCGCCATTCTCTGCCGGGAGGCGGCGGAGCACGGGACAAGGATTGGTTTCGAGCTGATGCCGTTTGCGATGATTCGCACTCTGGAGGAATCGCTCGCGATGGTGAAAGGCGCTGGTGCACGAAACGGCGGAATCATCTTTGATCTGTGGCACATTGTAAAGCTTGGCATTCCGTATGAAGAAGTGAGCCGAGTTCCGATGGAATACGTGGTTGGGATAGAGCTGAACGATGGCACAGTAACTGCGCCCTGGAGTTTGCACGAGGATACGATCAACCACCGGCGGCTCTGCGGTGAGGGGGAGTTTGATGTGCGCGGCTTCGTACGGTGCTTGCGAAATGCAGGCTACACGGGGCCCTGGGGCATCGAAGTTCTTTCCGCAGACCTGCGCAAATTGCCACTTGATGAGCTGACGACGCGTGCGTTTCAAACGACGATGGCTCAATTTCAACAGGTCGAATATACAAGATAAAGTCCGGTTCCTGCTTTGGAGATTCGGTATTTGTATTCCGAGACGGAAGATGCGATAAATGAGATCTCCCTAGATCGCGTGAGCCAAAATCCTGCTCTTTCCAACCCGACAAACTGGCCGTGGCCGGATTCGCTGGACGCGCTCATTGCCGCGCCCGCTCACCATCGATTATTACTGGAAGATCAACGGATGCGCGTGATTCACACTCGCATTGCAGCAGGAGATATCGTTCCACTCCACACGCATCGATGGGGCGGGGTTGCTTATCTCGAAAGTTGGAGCCATTTCATTCGACGAGATGAGCGCGGCGAGATTCTCTTTGATAGCCGACTGGCAGGCGCAACACCGAATTTCCCCTGCGCCCGGTGGAGTGAGCCGTTACCTCCCCATACGGTGGAAAATCTAGGACCGTTGGAGATCAGCATTGTTCTGATCGAATTGAAAACGAGCGAACCTAGGGGCGATTCTGATCTGAAATGAGACCGAACGATTATCTGGATCGTAAACTCGAGACAGCGACTGCGAAGCAGGCTGAAAGTCTGCAAAAAGAACTTCTGCAGCGCAACTGGATTATCTGTACGCCTTTAGAAAAGCGTACGAGGAGAAGAACAAAGTTGCCCTCGATGCCCGGTCCTAGAGTCAAGTAGCACAGCGCGATTCTCGCAGTTCTATTACACAAGAGCTAATTATGTTTACGAATCGTATTCGAATCCGAGTCGAGTTCAGTGATTGTGATCCTGCCAAGATAGTTTTTTATGCAAACTACTTCCGCTGGTTCGATAACTGCACCTCCGCGCTGTTTCGCGCGGTGGGGCTTCCCTTGAAGGAGCTGTTTCTAGCGCGAGGGATGATTGGCATTCCGGTGGTCGAAGCACACGCACGGTATATCATGCCGTCCGGATACGGTGATGAACTGGTGGCGGAATCCTGCGTTTCGGAATGGAGAAAAAGCAGCTTTGTGCTCAGCCACAGATTTCTGCGCGACAAAGAATTGGCCATGGAAGGATGGGAGACGCGCGTGTGGGCAGGCGCTCATCCAACCGAGCCCAACCGGATGAAAGGCGTGCCGCTCCCGGAGGACATAATCCGCCTGCTTTCTAGCAACAACCATTAATTCATAACGCTCTTTCGAAGCACAGCGAGCAAGTGAGCGTTTCTGCCGAGGTATCTGCGGAGTGCCTACTTGCGTTAGAAATTTGCCGGTGTAGACTCGCGTGCTTGGGGGACGCAGATGCGCGGTTCTAGCCCGGCCATCGTAATCGTGATTGCACTCGTAATTCTCCAGGGATACAACTTCTCTTCAGCGCGCGAAACGGACGCGCAGACATTGGGATCCGCCAACATCACCGACGCCCAAATTGCAAGCGCCGAAAACCAACCGGAAAATTGGCTGACATATGGGCGCACATACAGCGAGCAGTGTTTCAGCCCGCTGAAAGCGATCACCGATCACAATGCGAGCCAGCTTGGTTTGGCATGGTACTTCGAGCTCGATACCGATCGCGGGCAGGAAGCTACTCCTCTGATTGTAAATGGCGTGATGTATTTTTCTACCGCTTGGAGCAAGGTATTTGCGCTGAATGCCGCAACTGGCGCCAAACTATGGTCGTATGATCCGAAAGTACCACTGCAGTGGGACGTAAACGCATGTTGCGATGTCGTAAATCGCGGCGTCGCAATCTGGCAGGGAAAGATTTTCGTCGGAACGCTCGACGGACGATTAATCGCGCTTGACGCCGCGACCGGCCTTCCGATTTGGCAGCAGCTTACGATCGATCCGCACTGGCGCTACACGATCACGGGCGCTCCGCGCATCGTGAAGGGTAAGGTGATTATCGGGAACGGTGGTGCGGAGTTTGGCGTGCGCGGCTATGTCTCGGCCTACGATGCGAATACGGGCAAGCTCGATTGGCGCTTTTATACCGTGCCCGGCGATCCTTCGAAACCATTTGAGCAGCCAATTCTCGCGCAAGCCGCGAAGACCTGGACCGGCGAATGGTGGAAGATCGGGGGAGGCGGCACGGTTTGGGATGCTATCGTTTACGATCCGGATCTCGATCTTCTTTATATCGGCGTTGGGAATGGTGGACCGTGGAACGAGAAATATCGCAGTCCCAAGGGCGGTGCGAATCTTTTCACGTCTTCTGTAGTTGCTCTGAAGCCAGACACAGGAGAGTACGTTTGGCATTATCAGGAAAACGCGGCCGACGATTGGGATTACGATTCCGCGGAGCAGATCATTCTCACCGAGATTCCTATCGATAGTAAGCCGCGTAAAGTTCTACTACACGCTCCGAAGAATGGCTTCTTCTATGTCATCGACCGCGAAACTGGCGCGCTGATTTCGGCGAAGCCATTCACATTGGTCAACTGGGCGACAGGCATCGATCTGAAGACTGGCAAGCCGATCGAGAGCGATGCGGCGCGCTATCCACAACGTGACTCTGCACCGATTGTTCCCGGGCCTTTGGGTGCGCACAGTTGGCAGCCGATGTCCTACAGTCCGCTAACCGGTCTTACTTACATTCCTGTCAATGAAGTTGGATTCAACTACAAGTCGCCGGAGGATTTCGCGTTCAAGAATTTGGCGTTGAATTTTGGCATCGACATGGTAGCCGCGGGCTTGCCTCAAGACCCCAAAATCAAACGGGCGATTCTCGACAGCGTCAAAGGAAGGTTGGTGGCGTGGAATCCGGTGCAGCAGAAAGAGGCTTGGTCGATCGAGCGGCCGGGACCTTGGAATGGCGGCACGCTCGCCACGGCGGGAAATCTGGTTTTCGAAGGCACTGCCGCCGGACGATTCGAAGCATACCGCGCGGATTCCGGCGAGAAAGTGTGGTCGTTCGATGCGCAAACCGGCGTAATGGCAGGGCCGGCGACCTACACTGTGAATGGAGAGCAATACGTGGCCGTCCTTGCAGGTTGGGGCGGAGTTTTTCCTCTGGTCGCGGGCGAAGTTGCGTTCAAGTCAGGGCGTGTGCGAAACGTCAGCCGGATGCTGGTTTTCAAATTGGATGGAAAAGCGAAGCTTCCATCACCGCCGCCTGACGAGGAGCCCGTCCTGAATTCGCCGCCATCGACCGCTAGTGCGGCACAGATTCACAATGGAGAGGCAATTTACCAACGCTTTTGTTCCGGCTGCCACGGGGACGTTGCGGTCAGTGGCGGAGTGCTGCCGGATCTGCGCTACTCGACTACGCTCGCCGACGACCGATGGTTCAGGATTGTTCGCGACGGCGCATTGCAGTCGGGCGGCATGGTTGCATTTGGCAAAGAAGTATCGCAACAAGATGCGGCCGATATTCGCGCCTATGTAATTTTCCGAGCGAACCAGAGTATGAGTGAGGCAAAAAGTAACTCGCAAAAATGAATTCAGAGTTTGTCGACTCGTCTCGTGTTACGAAATACTTTCTGCATAGCTCTTATCGAAGGCACTTCGAAGTAACCTCGCAGGGCACGGAAAAGTAACCAAATATCGTGCACCATACCCGTTGCAAGTTCCGTAATTTTCACTTGTAAGTGCGACGTTCACTGGATTACAGTGATGCCGCTTCGTTGCCCTCATCGTTTGCGACGAAATCATGTGAGGCCATCGAACCACGTTGTTCCGGTGAGCTATATGAAATCACGTCGTCTTGTTGCCCGCCTGTGCGGTTTGTTCATCCTATTTGCCTTCGCTCAGTTTGCTGCGGCGCAAGCCATTAGCAATGCCGTGCTAAATGGAACCGTAACAGACGCGGGAGGCCGAACCGTAGCCAATGCGGCGGTCACCGTCCGCTCACTCGACACCAATCAGACATTCAACGCTGCGGCTAACGAGACGGGATATTATGCGGTGCCCAGTTTGCCGCCGGGACGCTACGAGATCAGCGTGACCGCGCGGGGTTTCGGAAAGTACACACGCACGGGAGTGGATCTTACCGTGGGTCAAACTGCGACCATCAACGTGGGTCTTAAAGTCGCGGCCGTCAACGAATCGATCACCATCAGCACTGAAGCTCCGATACTGGAAACAACCCGCACTGAAATCAGTCAGGTGATTGAGACGCAGGAGATTCAGTCCTTACCGATCAGCGGCAGGCTGTTCACGGATTTTGCTTTGCTGGCTCCGAGTGTTGCCACGAGCCGAACCGCTCTCGGAACCACCTTCACCGAGTTCGAAGTAACCCAAATCTCGTTTGGCGGCATGCGCTCATTCAGCAACGAGATCACGGTGGACGGCGCCGATTTCGTCAACACGCTGAGCGGTGTGCAGCGGGCGACGCCACCTCAGGATTCGGTGCAGGAATTTCGTGTCGTCAACAACAGCTTTGGCGCCGATTACGGCCGCGCGCTTGGCGGCATCGTGAACATCGTCACGAAGTCCGGCACCAACGATTTTCACGGTTCGATGTATGACTACCTGCAAAATAGCGCCCTCGACGCGCGTTCGCTTCTACAGCCTGCGCCCTTGCCTCATTCGTTGCGGCAAAATCAATACGGCGGCACTCTTGGCGGCCCAATTCGCAAAGATAGAACCTTCTTCTACTTGAACTATGAGGGCAGGCGAAGCGGCCAGTCTCCTACTTACGCTCCTGACCTGGCCAATAATATTGCGAACATCGATCAATCCAAGATTTACCTGGGACTCTCTCCGGAGGGTTGCAATCTGCCGCCCGCGCAATGCACAGGATCTCCGTTTTCGTATCTCAATTCAGTGTTGAAGACGGTGAACAACGACTATGGGTTTGGAAGAATCGACCATCAAATCAACACTAACAATCGTTTGGCGCTTCGCTATGTGGTCGAGGACGCACGAGACGGCGGCGAACTGATCGGCAACACAGAAGACGGCGGCGGCATTGGTTCTCCCAGCGGCGCGCGAAATCTTTTTATTCGCGATCAATCGCTGGTTGGAACGCTGGATTCAGTCCTGAAGCCTAATCTCGTCAACACGGTTCTGGGACAATATTCGCGGCGGCATTACAACTTTCCCGGGGCGACGGGCGAACCTGATTTGAGCATTGTGAATGACCTCGAGATGGGACACAACTTCGGCACCTATGATGCCATCTACGAGAGTCGAGTGCAGGGATCGGAATCCCTTTCCTGGGTGAAGGGCAATCACGTCGCCAAGTTTGGATTCGATGCAAACTATGTGCGGAGTTACAACAATTACCCAGGCTTTACGCCGGAGCGAATATTAATTCCGACTCTTGATTGCTTGTACGCATTTGCAGACACCGTCAGCCTCTTGACCGCCGGTACCTATGGCACAGTTCCCGGCGCGACCAATTGCCCGCTTGGTCCGCAAGCCGATGGCGTGGCTTTTCTTTACTGGGGCGTTTCCGTTCCGCGCACCGGCTTTGTGAATGGCTACGTTCCCTCCCCTGCAACCGGCGGCGGATTTGGCAGCGGCTGGCCGAATGCGTTTCCCACAAACCAGTACTCCAATTTCGCTTACAGTTTGAACCACGGCTATTTTGGTTTCTTCGCCGAGGATCAATGGCGCGTTACTCCTAAGCTGACCTTAAATTACGGCCTGAGATGGGATGTCGAAACCGGCCTGGGAAGCACCATCAACTCAGACTACCGCGCATTCCAACCGCGGGTTGGCTTCGCTTATGCTCCGGATTCCAAGACGGTGATCCGCGCCGGCTCGGGTGTTTTCTTCGACCGCAACAACCTAACGTTTTTCTTCACAACAGGAAATCAGAAAGCCCTCCCCGGATATTTCTGCAATCCCCCAAGTGCCGACCCTGGCTGTGCTGGATTTGGACAAGGAGTGAAAGTTCCGATGATCCACAACGGAGCAGCCAACGGCGGATGGCAACTCTCGGCCGACCCTGGTTTCCCTGGGACTCCGTCGCTTCCGTGTTCGTTGCTGGGTCTGCCGCCGGCTCTTTGCTCGCAACTTCCCACTACCAACCCGGCTCAGCAAACGATAAGCATCGCAGCTCTGCAGGCTCTCAGCATCCTCGGCGATGGACCGAATGCTTATCCCGCGGTGAGCCTGACCGGGCCGTGCACAGCGAATCCGATAACGGGCGCACCGACTGGCGCTTGCGGAGTAGGTTCTGGCGGTATTCAGCGTAACGCGAGACTTCCCTACGCGGAACAAGCCAGCTTCGAGATTGATCGTCAGATGGGGAAAGGTCTTACGCTACAGGTGGGATATCTTTTCGTGGGAGCGCACAAACTTGTGCGGGGGAATAACATCAACGTTCCCTGCCCCTACGGTACGGCGAAGCCCTCCAATCCTTACTATGCTCAGGGTCTGCTCGATCCGAGCGGCAGCCTTACTGCTTGCAGTGGAACGCCCATACTTGGGCCGCTAGGCTTGGGGCCATTTTTTAATTGGCTCGGTCCTGCAAGCCCAATTCCCCCATCTTTTGCACCGCCGAACCCTCAACTTCCGGTTAATCCAAGTGGCTTGGAATTTGGCGTGCCCGG
This sequence comes from uncultured Acidobacteriaceae bacterium, assembly GCA_963771965.1. Lineage (GTDB taxonomy): Bacteria > Acidobacteriota > Terriglobia > Terriglobales > Acidobacteriaceae > Sulfotelmatobacter. The sequence continues at coordinate 6,423 of CAVYVM010000006.1, read as the reverse complement.
CGCAGCCGGCGCTCCGCCAACTCTGAGCGGCGGGCTTCTCGATTACAACAACGACGTAGCGAACGCTGTTTATCATGGCCTGACGGTCACTGCATTGGAACGCCTCGGCAAGCTGTTCACGTTGACGGCCAACTACACGTACTCTCACACCATCGACAACGGAAATTTCACCACGTTCATCAACCTGCCACCCAACCAGTTCGATTACGCTTCAGAACGCGGCAACTCTAACCAGGACGTTCGCAACCATTTGGTGACAAACTTCACGGCGAGTGGGCCGGCACACAGTTTTGCGCGCAACGTCCAATTCAGCAGCATCATCACGCTGCAGTCCGGCCGTCCCTTCACGTTGTTTGCTGGAGAGAATGTCTTTGGCGATGTGGCCGGCCTCAGCACGGATCGTGTTGGAGGGCTGGGCGGCACCTGCACCAGCGTCTCGAACTGCAACACCACCATCGGACGGAACACCTACGTCGGCGATCCGCTGTATTCTTTCGATCTGCGGCTCTCCCGGTTTTTCCAGCTTCGTGAGCACGTGCGCCTCGATCTGACAGTCGATGCATTTAACGTGTTCAACCGGGGAAATGTGGACGAAGTGAATTACATCTACGGTTCTCCAGTTTTCTGCGGAGCCACACCTGCGGTACCCAAGCACTTTAAGGATGCGACGACGCTTGTCATCGAACGGGGCGATTCGTCGATGTCGTGCGCCTCACAACAAGCAGCGGCGGCGCCCCCGAATTGGCTTGCCCTGGGACTTCTTCCGGTCTCGGTGCCGGGAACTCCGAATGCCACGTTCGGCGAGCCGAGAACCATGATGAACCCGCGGCAGTTTCAGTTCTCCGTGAAGTTTTCGTTCTGAGAGGAACCGCGGCGCAGAAGATGCCAGTCACTCGTTGACTAGTCCTTCCACTTCCAATCCTGGTATCGCCGGCGCAGTTCTGCTTTCAAAAGCTTTCCCGTGGAGGTATGCGGCAGCTCATCGACGAAAACAAAAGCGTCAGGTAACTGCCACTTCGCGAACTTTGGCGACAGAAAATCGCGAAGTTCTTCAGCCGACAACTGCACTCCGTCGCTGGCCACGATCACGGCTATCGGCCGCTCCTGCCACTTGGGATGGGCAACGGCAACCACAGCAGCTTCGCGAATTTGTGGATGCGCAACCAAAGCATTTTCCAGATCAACCGAACTGATCCATTCGCCGCCAGATTTAATCAAATCTTTTGTGCGATCGACGATTCTTAAATAACCTTCCTCGTTCACTGTTCCAACATCGCTGGTGCGAAACCATCCGTCTTTTGTCCATTTGTCATTTTCCGCCGGCAAATCGTAATAGCTTTGAGCTACCCAGGGACCGCGCAGTTGCACCTCGCCCATAGTTTGTCCGTCCCAGGGAACCTCACCCTCTTCGTTCACTACCCTTCTTTCGACGAAAGGAACCGGGATGCCGGCCTGGGCCTTAACTTCGCATTTCTTTTCTTCGGACCAATTCATCATGTGAGCTTTGAGTTGGCTGGTCGTTGCTTGCGGACTGCTTTCGGTCAAGCCCCAACCTTGCTCAAGGGTCCATCCATATTTCCTCAACCTTTGAACCAGCGCGAGCGAAGGTGCTGCTCCACCAACCACGACGCGCATCGGGGACAACTTCCAGCGGCTTGAATTGTGGTCCAGGCACTCCAGAATGCTGTGCCAAACAGTGGGCACACCGCCGGCAACCGTGACCGCCTCTTTTTCACAAAGCTCCAACAGGCTTTCCGGCTTGAGATGCGGACCGGGTAAGACCTGTTTCGCTCCGACCAAAGTTGCGGCATAGGAGAGTCCCCACCCATTCACATGAAACATGGAAACGATTGGCAGAACGGTGTCGGCATTACAAATCGCAAAGTTGTCGACGGTCGTAATGAGAAACGAATGCAGCATCACCGAGCGGTGCGTGTAGACGACGCCCTTCGGAACCCCGGTTGTCCCCGAGGTGTAACACATACACGCAGCATCGTTTTCGTCGAGATCGGGATATTGAAAGCTACCGGAAGCAGTGCTCAGAAAATCTTCGTAGTCTTCGAACTTCGTTCCCGTTGTACGGCCTGACCAGCCGACAACGATTACACGTTCGAATTGAACTTGATCTCGAATCTTTTCATATAACGGGAGCAGAACGTCATCGACGATCAGGAATCGATCTTGCGCGTGGTTGGCAATGTAAGCGATCTCGGTTGGGGCCAGCCTCAGGTTCAGTGGGTGCAGCACGCTACCGGAAATTGGAATACCGAAGTAGGCCTCGAGATGCGCGTAGTGATTCCACATCAGGGTTGCCACACGATCGCCGCGCTTCAAGCCAGCTTTCTGCAAGGCTTCGGCGAGGGCCTGCGACCTGCGATACAGGTCGGCGTAGGTGTAACGATGAAGAGAATGATCCGGTCGCCGGGAAACGATCTCAGCCGTTGAAAAGTATTTGCCCGCACGCTCCAGGCTATGAGAGAGCGTCAGAGGATAATGCATCATGGTTCCTTGCATGCGAAATCCTTACGATTTCCTTTCGGCGTGTGACTATAAAGATTTTAAGAGCGGGTCGATCTGCGATGGTGTCCAATCGCCGGATGAGACTGGCGAAGATACTAGAACAAGCGGGTGCGATTTTCTATGAAGAAAGCAAAATGAAGGGGCGACCTAGCGTCCGGATTTAGCAGACACGCTCTTGGATGGAAGTTGCGCTCGCCTGTCGCGCAGATGAGGCACCGCGCCGATTTGTGTCAGGAAACGGTAGCTGTCATGCACCGACCACACTTCGATGCACTTGCCGCCGGAGAAAAGATTGATCTGCATTCCAGAAGCTGAAATTAGATTGCCCGTGGGCGCAATGTCAAGGAACTCGCCGCGATGGGTGCCGCTAAAGGTGAACCGGTGAGCCACTTTCTCGCCTTCGGCGATGATGTCATCGATCTTCACCTGCAAATCGGGAAAGCCTTTTAAGAGATAGGTGTAGTGGTCGCGTAATCCCACGACGCCGGGTCGGACGCGGCTGGAATATCCGTGGTGTATGACGGAACTGCTGTAGAGCGCGAGGTATCCCTCGAGGTCCCTCAATACTAATCGTGGCCAGCATCGATGCATGGCATCGACGTTTTACGGCTGTAAATGTCCGCCAACCTGCCGAGAAGGATTCCGAAGAATGTATAAAACAGTGCGAAGCTGAATCCAATCAGCAAACTCATCTTAGCGTTGCCGATGTGCAAGTCGCGACGAAGCGGGCCGACCAGCAGACTGAAGATCTGGCGGTCGATGAACGAGAATGCGTACAGAAGTGTTAGGACTCCGACGACGTACCACGCGTACCGCAATGAATGCGCGGTAGAGTCAGCGCCGGTCTGAGCAGCGGCGGTTGTAGCTTCGGTTGACCTGGTAGCGGGCATCTTTTTGTAATTTCGTTTGCTTCAGATGCAGACGGACGCGACCTCCGGTAAGACACCGCGCGCCCGCCTATTGCTCGCTGTCAAAAAGTGTCCCAAAACGCTGAGCACAGGTGACCAGTGTCAAAGTTGGACTCGACTACTGGCACCGGTGGTATCAAAGATTGGAACTGGTCGGTCGACGCGCTGTACGGAGGCCAGAGCGGCTCACCAGAAGAGTTTGGGTCACCCGTCTTCGCGAACTGCGTCCAGTAGCTGACCATCGCATGGGAGAGCCGCCTTTGCTGGGGCGAAAGTAACTCCGGCAGTGCGAAAATATTGCCGGTCTTGAATAGGTAAGGGATCTCTGCAGAATGGTAGGCTCCCAACGGGAAGGTTAACAATCCGCCAAACTCAGATTGAGACGGGGGCGCGTTCTCATCATTGAACTCATGGTATAGGTCGGTACAAATTTCGCCAGTGACTGATCCGCAACACGCGCCGCACAGCTAAAGACTCCGTCCGTACCCGAGGCCCCCAATGCCTCACCGCCGAGGGGGTAACTGGCAAATGGGTACAAAGTAAGGACGGCCGGCGCCAGGGCCGGTCCCCACAAAGTAGTAACAGCAGTATCGTACTCCGCCGAAGTTAGTATTGGATTTCCTACGAGGTCGTAGTCCAGAGCTACGAACAATCTATATTCATCGTGGTTGGTGCCCGAGATCACCGGCACTTGGTTGAATTCGCCGCTGGCAAATGCTGCGCTCATCGTCTGTGTGAGCAGCGTTCCATCCACGAACGGATACAAAGGAAAAGGCTCTGCTGCGACCATGGTCGAGGCGGGCACGGCACGCAGACAGGAAGCTGTCTGGTTCGTGCATCCGACACTATCCGCAATGGCGGCGCCGGACGGCACGGCTGTGGTACCCTGCGTTTCCCCCACCGCCAGCGTAACAATGTTCGCAAAGTAGTCTTGGAATTCCGCGTAGGATCCGCTTTCCGATATCGCTCCACGGAACATGCCGGACGCAAGGGGGGATGCGAGCTGGGCATAGACGCTTTGTCCGCCTGCCGACTCACCGAAGATTGTCACTCGATCCGGATCGCCGCCAAAACCCGCGATGTTCCTGCGAACCCACCCAAGTGCGAATTGCTGATCCATCAACCCATAGTTGCCGCTAAGATGCCCTTCGGCATCGATCGCGGACTGGGCAAAGAATCCCAAATAACCCAAGCGGTAATTAATTGTGACAACAATCACCCCTTTTTTCACGAGTCGCTCGGGGTTGTAAGGAGTGCTGCTCCCGTCAATGAGTCCGCCGCCGTGAATCCAAAACATCACAGGTAGGCCGTGCTCTCGTCTACCACCCGATTCCGTCTGCGGCGTGAAGACATTCAGGAACAAGCAATTCTCGCGGCCAATCCCTCCAGGTTGCGTGCATGCACTACCGAATTGAGTCGCTTGGAGGACAAATCCGCGAAAGAATCCGTAGCGCTTCGGCGGCGTCCAGCGCAGCGCTCCGACCGGCGGAGCCGCGTACGGGATGCCGAGAAATTCGTTTCCCTGATCCGTGGTTGAGCCAATCACGAGTCCACTTTCGGTGAAAGCAATCGGGCGGTGGGATGAGTTGTCGGCAGATGCGGTCACTACCGAGACAAGTGTGAAGACGCAGATAGCCGCCGCTCCAAACAGCAGTCTGGACGTAACCCCACAGTGATCGAGCCGCTTGTTCGAATTTTCGCTGTTTTTCATCTCTGATTCCTCCATCAGAAGTAGGATTCCCTTAATGAACCGCTTCGAACAGACCGGCAGCACCTTGCCCACCGCCGATGCACATGGTCACGATGCCGTAGCGCGCTTTCCGGCGCGCCATTTCATTGGCAAGTGTTCCGACCATGCGCGAACCGGTCATGCCAAACGGATGACCGATGGCGATGGACCCGCCATTAACATTCAATTTTCCCGGATTTATTCCCAGGCGGTCACGGCAGTAGATCACCTGCACCGCAAAAGCCTCGTTCAGTTCCCAGAGGCCGATATCATCCATCTCCAGGCCGGTGCGCTGGAGCAGTTTGGGTACCGCGAAGACGGGACCGATGCCCATTTCGTCCGGATCACAACCCGCAACTTGAAATCCGCGAAACATCAGCTTATAGGGCACACCCAGCTGATCAGCGCGCTGGCGGGACATCAACAGAGTGGCCGAAGCGCCGTCGGAAAGTTGCGAGGAGTTGCCCGCCGTCACGGTTCCCTCGCCGCTGTGCGGATCAAAGTGAGGCTTCAGCGCGAGCAGGCCTTCCAGCGTGGTGTCGGGCCGATTGCACTCGTCGTGGTCGCAGCAGACCTCCCGCGTCCCAACCTTCTCGCCAGTTTTCTTATCGAGGAGCGCCATCGTGACCTTCATGGGCGCGATCTCGCCCTCGAACAAACCTTCTCGCTGAGCCCGAGCAGTGCGCTGCTGGCTCAGCAGTGCGTACTCGTCCTGAACCTCCCGGCTCACCTTGTAGCGTTTGGCGACGATTTCCGCAGTGTCACCCATGCCCATGTATAACCCGGGCAATCGTTTCTGCAGTTCCGGGTGAGGATTGCCGGCAGTCGGCGTCATGCTGATACTCTCGACGCCGCCGCCAATCGCCGCCTCCACGCCTTCGCTGATGATCTGGTGCGAGGCCACAGCAATCGCCTGCAATCCCGACGAGCAAAACCGGTTTATGGTCGTGCCCGCGACCGAAGTGGGGAGGCCGGCCAGCATGGCGGAGTGCGGGCGATGTTGTGACTCTGCGGACCGTGTGGTTGTGCACATCCCAACACAACGTCGTCTATTTCGGCCGCGTCAATCTGCGGCACCTTGCGCAGGACGGCTTTGATGCAATGTGCTGCCAGATCTTCGGGGCGGGTTATGTTGAACGAACCGCGGAACGATTTCGCCAGCCCGGTCCGTGAGCTGGCAACCACTACCGCTTCTCGCATATCTTCTCCCGCGCAGACAATCAAACGCCATCAGCGAAAATCCGCAACGCGTATCGTATCCGTGGC
>CAVYVM010000005.1:0-838395 GCA_963771965.1 uncultured Acidobacteriaceae bacterium | reverse complement strand
ATCCCCATTCTTGGTGGCGTGGACAAGATCCATATCGCCGCCTGCCTCTTCGGTTACGTCGAATTGTGCCAAGTTGCCCGTCATATCGTTCAACGTGCTTGAAAATGAGAATGAAAAGACGTTTTGGTGCCAATTGCCGTCCAGCTCTTGGTTCACTGCACCACGACTTTGCCGGTCATCTTCGGGTGAATTGTGCAGTAGTAGGGATACGTTCCCGCCTTGGTAAAGGTGTAGGAGAATTTTTCGTCCGTATCCAGCACCTTGGACTTGAACACACCCTCTGTACTGACCGACGTATGGGGAATGTCGTCAGCGTTGGTCCAGGTAACGGTTGTTCCGACGGGCACGGTGATCGTCTGCGGCCCGAAAACGAAATTATCGATTTTAACCCCCGCCGTTACCGCCGATGGTTGTGCGTTCGCGGCTACGCTGGATGACGCTGCGGCTAACAGCACCATCGCAATCAATACCGGCAACGCCACGCTTGCAAGACACACAATTTTCTTCGTCATGACTTTCCTCTCGAATGTTGTTTTATCGCTGTTTGTGTTATGTCCTGGCCCGCCTGCGGCAAGAACGAGTTAGCTGCTGAGCGGTGAATCGATTACCGCAAGACTTCGACCGCTGACTACGTAGTTCACATCGGTGATGCCCAACACCTTCTGCAACTGCTCGGCTGGCACCTTCATGGGTCCGGCTGAGGGAGCGGATCCTGGCGCAGGTTGGGGGAAGGCGGTCGACATCGCGGTGTGAAACGAAACCCTGCCCTCTACCTTCTGCATGATTTGGTGAATATGACCGTTTAACACGGTCACGGAACCGAAACGCTTGACGTAAGACAAGGCTTGTTCGCTGTCGTCGGTTCCCCAGCCCCAATCGGGATAGATGGTCCACAGTGGAATGTGGGCAAAGAGCACGATCGGAGTGCTAGTGGACCGGCCCTTGAGATCGTTCTCCAGCCACTCCAGTTGTTCGTTACCGAGCGACCCCATGCCTCCAGCTTTCAAGTTGGCGACATTCACGAGACCAACGAAATGCACACCTTTGTGATCGAAGCTGGACCACCCCGTGCCCTTGGTGCCCTTCCCATAGCGCTGGAGATATTGCTCGCCGTTGTCGGTCAGCATGTCATGCTCACCCGGCACAAAGTAAATCTGTTTCGCGGACGCTCCTTTTAACACCTGGTCCAGTGTGTCGAACTCGCTCGGCTTCGAGAGCTGGCTGAGATCCCCGGTGTGAATGATGAAGTCCGGCTTCTGGGGCATCTCGTTGATCTTGTTGATTGCCGTTTGCAGCGTAGCGGCGACGTCCGGATTTGCCGGCTTGTTAAAACCGATGTGGCTGTCGCTGATCTGCACAAAGGTGAAGTCCGCCCCTTTGTCGGCATGCTTGCCGTAGCCTTTGGCGAATGCCTTGGACACCGGGATGCCGCCGCTCATGGTCCAGACCAGGCCTGTACCTGCCCATGCCATGCACTTCAGGAACCCGCGACGATCGACACCGTCGTTGTTGAGGTCTTGTAAACTCTGATCGATAAGATCTTGCTTCTTGTCCGGCATTTGCCCTCCGTGGTTTGTGACGTTCAGAGTTGATAACCGGTACAAGTCTGTTTTATTCCCGAAAAAAACGAAGGAAGTGATTATCCAGATGATGCGGAGAGCCTTCCTTGGAATCAGCCTCGAAAGTCAAAAGGGCGGCCGGCAAGGCTCGCCCTTTCAACCCACATTCTTAGAACACAGTTACTCAGCGGTTGTGGAATGGATCGCCAAAGTTCCCATGCCGCCCTCAGATCCCTCATCTTCATTCCCTAAGATCCAGACGTTGCCCGGTGACGGTACAACACCGGTGAACAAAAGATCGTCGAGGAAGGTCCCTTTCGTGGGATTGGGGCTGGGAGCAAGAGTCCAACTGGTTCCGTCGTAGTGTAAGAGCAAGGTCATCTGATGTCCGGATCCGTTGGACGCGAAATATGAACCGAAAGCCCAGATGTCATCTGCCGAATTCGCCGTCAATCCAAGCAAACGGTTCGATTGATTGACGCTGTGCGGTCCAACATTCGGGCTCGGCACCACCGTCCAACTCGTGCCGTCGAAGTGTTCGATCAAGGTCAGTGTGGCAGACTGCTGCGGAGGTGCGTCCGGGGTGGAAAAGCCTACCGCCCACACATCATTCGGGGCTATCGCCAGCACGGCATTCAACTCGTTTGCACCCCCGCCTACATGGGGAGTTACAGCACTGACCCAGTTCGTGCCATTCCAGTGGATCGCGAGGGGTTCGTTGCTGCCTGCACTAAGAGGAGCAACCCAGCCCACCGCCCAGGCGTCGTTAGGGGAGTCAGCGGACACTCCAGTCAGAGCCTGAAAAGTGTTGTCGTTTATAAATGTGGGCGTCCATGCTTTGCCGTCCCAGTGTTCAAACAAGTTGAAGCTCAATGCGCCCCCTACTACTTGCTGCACCAGATTGCCGACCGCCCAGATATCGGTTGCCGAGGTTGATGTTATGGCGAACAGATCCCCTTGAGAATTCGGAAGGAGTGTGGGGTTCGGGAACAGGCTCCACTTGGTTCCGTTCCATCGTTCGATGATTTGCCCTGGGTTGGCCCCTAGAGTTACGTTCCCGACAGCCCAGGCAAGCGTCGGTGAAATATCGACGACTCCTTGCAGGTCCGCAGTAAGTTGACCATTAATCAACGGTGCCGGAAAAGCGGTCCACTTCGTGCCATCAAAGTGGATCGTCGAATCTCCTACCGCCCAAACGTCGTTCGCCGAAGATGCCGATGCGGCAAAAAGGCTGCTGTTGAACTTGTTCTCGTTCGGGGTCGGGACTACGTGGAAAATCGAGCCTGCCCCGGTTTGTGCTTCCGCAGGCGCGCCTTGAAACATCACAGCTAATCCTAGGAACATCACCACGCTAAAGGTAAGTTTCACAATTCCTCCTATAAATATTGTTTTGGATGTGTCGGTTTCGACTTTCCCACTTGATAACTTGCACGAATCGCTTTTATTCCCAGCAAAGTCGAAGATCGAAGTGAAAAGTTGTGGGAGAGATTGACGACTTCAGTAAGTGGAACGAAAACCTAGGGGATAGAACGACATCACTCTCGCCTAGGACAGGCCATTGCGCAAAATACGCAACGTATCCCCGAATCAGATTTTGACGTTGTAGCGCCGTCACGTTTGTTCGCAGCGAGCGCTGAACAGCTCGCCGCTCAACGGCCAGACTGGAAATGCCAAGCGGTCGTTGTGTTGATAGCTGGGGCGAGAGGAATGCAGGGTAGGGAAGTATCCGCGTCGAATCCTTCGCCGGACCTGCATTCCTTTCTCTAATTGCTGAGCCGGTTAGTTCCCCAAGTACCGCGCCACTGTTAAGGTTGTGATTCCTGTCTCGACGTTCACCTGTTTGCCGACCACAACGATGTTACCGTCTGTTTGTATCAGCACTCCGGAAATGGCAAAAGGTGTGGCCACTGATCCGCCGGTGGCGAATGCAGTGTCCAGTACGCCGTTGGATTCGAATCGCGCCAGACCACTGCCGCCGCCCACCACGATTTGCCCATTCGATTGGAGAGCGATTGCTGCTGGCTGGCTCTGCTTCCCTCCGCCGAAGGTGAACTTCGTGGAAGAGAAAGTAGGATCAAGAACTGCTGTTTCGCTGAAACGAAACAGTTCGCCGGCAGTCTTCTGGAATCCGTTACCCACAATCGCAGCCTCAACATAGTTGCCGTTGGGCTGGAAGACAATCGCCTGGGAGGATGGGGACGACGGGTTGGACGCCACCACTGTTTCGGGCGTCACGGTCGATTGCAACACTCCCGTCGAGCTGAACTCTTCGGAGCCGGCGCCGCTAACGCCCAAATAGGAACCGTCGGAGAGCTGCGCCAATGCTGTGGGAACGATAGGAGTGGGCTCCTCCACAATTCCTCCCGTGCCAAATGTCGAATCAAGACTACCGTTGGGGTTGTACCGAACCAGAACCGTTGGAGACGGAACTCTTCTGATACCCGATCCCGCACCCCCAGCCACCAGTATCTGGCCGTTAGGCTGCACCAGAAGTGCAGATACCGAAGGAAAAACTCCCGTGGGGACAGTCGTCACCAATCCACCCTGGCCAAAAGTCGTGTCCAGTTGGCCAGTGGGCAAGAACCGCGCTAGCGCGAATTCAGTGGCCGCCGTAGTTCCAGTAGTTGTTCCTGCTACTACGATGTTGCCGTTGGACTGCATCGCGGCCGCAACCGGGATACTGTCGCCGTTGGCGAAGAACGTGGCGGTCGTCTTGCTCAACAGCTTCCCGCTGGATGTGTATCTGAGCAAAGCAAACCCTTCGACGCCGGGAACACTGGTCTTGTTGAGCCCGGTGACGACCGCGATGTTGCCGTTGGATTGCTCGAAAGCCGTTAAGGTCGTGGCAGTGATGCCGAGATTTGCGGTTACTGTCCCGCCCATGCCGAAGGTTGTGTCCAGGGTGCCGGCCTGGGCTTGTGCGAAGTTGACGCCAAACGCCAGTCCAAGTGCCAATAGTCCCGCGATCGCATGAAATGTAGCTTTCATCATTGCTTTTCCTTTTGTATTTGATTTTTGGTTCAGAGCATTCGTTCACCAGGGCGTGCTTCCCGGCTGGCTCCGAATGTCTGTCAGTGTTGATAACTGGGAGGCAATTTATTTATTCCAGGCCTGTTCCGATTAAGTCGTTAGTTGTCTGCAAGTTGTCTGAGAATTGTCTGCGAGATGTAAAGGTTGGGCAGGCTCTTAGTAAAAGGTTTTCACGATCCCGGTCGTCGCAGGCGCGCCTTTGCAGCAAAGAATTCCAACAGCTCGACCTCGCCCGTGCGTGTCGGGGATTTCCGCGATGTAACTCTGTATCTACCTTCATAAATACCCTTTGCTATTCCCACCTAATCTCATTTATGCATTCGGTCTCGTCGGAGCACCTTAGCTGGGGAGATTCACCCCGCTCAAAAAGCCGCCCAAATGCCCCGTCAAGGCAACGATACCGACCGCCAGAAGTTCAACCGCCAGACGGTAGCCTGGCAGGTATACAGTCCGTTTTCGGGCGCGGAAATGCACCCACCACACCAGCCAGATCATCACCGTCGAAACACATGCGAGAACGAGGTGCAGCAACAGGATGCCCTTCAGTTTCTTTCCCTCGAGTTGGAACTGCCACGCAAGTAGTCCGCTGGCAAGAACCGGGACCGTTGTGATCGCTGCCCCCAGCAGGTTGTAATATGCCGCGTGCGACAAGCTACGACGCTTGGTCCATTGCGCGATAAAGTCGAACGCCACCGCAGTGATGAACAGCGCGATCGGAAAATGGATCAGCACAACATGTTGCGCATGCTTGGCCAAAAGTGCTGTCTTAAGATCAAAAGGATTTACCATTGCCATACCTCTTCTAGATTTGCTGAGTGTCCTTAATGCCTAGTGGTTCTAAATCCTGCAAGTATCTGCTTGCAGCACATGTTCATTTCACCTGAAATCGTGCGAGCCGCGAAAAGTCCTCACCCCCGCGCAAAGGAGAGAGCAATCGCGGAGGTGAGGCTCGCACACGCTACAGTAAGTAGTAGCGGAACGAAGTAAAGATCATTTCGTCCAGCCCGTGCGGCTCTCCGTTCATCACCATCCACGTGTTGCGGTCCACCTAGGAGAGCTTCGGTCCCTCTGGATGCGGCCGCCGGTTCACTTTTTCTTTCGACCCGTCAGACGGCTAGAAGCTGATGCCGCATTTGAGTTGCATGAGTCTCAGTGGAGATAACAGACCTTCTGATCTTTTATTCCAGGCGGGCCTAGAGAATGTGACTCCAGTTCGCTCTTTAGATAGTGGCTACGTTACTTTGTGTATCGAATTGCTCCATCCGAGAGGATCACTGAAGACTTCGTGGAATTGTGAGGGATCCACGCTGAGTTTAGAGAGTTTCCCCTCAAGTGGTGCAATGGATAAGGGGAGAAAAAATCCTCCCCACAAAGCATCTATCCTTTGCTTACGCTAATCGAGCTAGTTGGTCACACTGAAATTCTTGTTGCTTTGCAGCGTGGCCTTCGGAGTGGTCACGGTCACGAGGCCTGCGGTCGCCCCCGTGGGCACTACGGCGGTCATATACGTGTTTGACACGACAGTGAAGTTGGCCGCGGCAGTTCCGTTAAATGAGACGGCGTTGGTTCCCGTGAACCCCTGCCCGAGAATTTCGACAGTCGCACCGACTTTCCCCGACGTAGGCAGCAAGCTCACAAACGGTTTAAGACCGAGATTCAGGGAGTAAAAAACCCCCGTATTGTTGATGTTGCCGCCCAGCGACGTGTCTCCGTATAGGATGCCGTTCGTGTGCTGGATCGGCGTCACCAGAGGCTCCGCGCCATCAGTGGCGTTAAAATCCTCGCATACAGTGAACGCACCCTTCGAGGTCATCCTGAAGAAGGTCCCGTAGCCGTTTCCTCCTTCCTGCGCAGCGCCGTAAAAATTGCCGTCGTTTGCCTGAACTAGCCCAGCATGGGGGTAGGCCCCGTCAGTGCTCCCATTAAGAGGGTGGAGTTCTGCGAAGGAGCCTTCTGTGGTGATGTCAAACACGTTACCGAAGAGACTGGCGCCTTGGGTGGAGGTGGTTCCGTATAGCTTGGAGTCGCTGCCCTGAACTAATCCAGAATAGGGGTAGGCGCCGTCGATGGCGTCAAAGCTGAAAAGCAGCGTGAGTGCAAAATCTCCCGACGGCACTATTTTGAAGATCGTACCGTAGTTTATGAAACCGAATCCGGCCGTCGTCCCGTACAGGTTCCCATCAGTCGCCTGAACCAAGGGACCAATCGGAAAGGAGCCATGTGGTCCGTCGAACTGATAGATCGTCGTCAGCTTCCCAGAGGGCGTGAGTTGGTATATCGTCCCAAATGGGCCAGTGCCGCCTTGGTATGTTGTTCCATAAAAGTTCCCATCCGTGCCTTCGATGGGCCCAGAGTAGGGCATTTCGCCGTCGTTGCCACCTTCGAAGTTCCACAGAATCGTCAGCTTTCCCGAAGGCGTAAGTTCGAACAGAGTCCCGCAGCCGCCGATGCAGCCGGTTCCCGTTCCGCCGTTGAAGGTTGCCCCGTAGAAGTTGCCGTCAGTGCCCAGCGTCAGTCCGCTGGAAGGCTGGCCGGTGGTGCTGGTGAAATTGTAGATGACGGTAAGCTTCCCTCCAGGCGTAAGCTTGAACGCCGTCCCCATGTTATTCTTTCCTCCAAATAGCGTCGTGCTCCAAAGGTTGCCGTCTCGCCCTTGCGCTATGACGCCAACGACCTGGGGACTCAGCGGGTCCCCCGTATGGTTGCCGAAGTTGTAAATTGCGTTGAAGCTGGATTTGAGGTGGCAGGCGTCGGCATGTGCGCCAGTCGCCACCAGCGCAACCATCAACGCCACCAGCGCAATCCAAGGTTTTGACAAGCTCGATTGCATTCCGCGCGAAAACCTAACACTCAACATTTGATCTCTCTTCATAATTTCTCTCCTCAGATGCGGCCGCGCGGTTCACCTTCTTCTTTCAAACTGTCACAAAGCTCGAGCCAGAGGCCGTCTTTGAGCTAAACAAGTTTCACTGGAGATAACAGACTTTCTGATCTTTTATTCCAGGCCGGCCTGGAGAATGTGACTCCTGTTCGCTCTCTGACTTGTGGTGCAGAACCGACAAGAACCAGTTATATTCCACGAGAATCTCGGATTCGGACTCGCTGTGTACAACCGTCAACACACGGTTTTATTCCAAGGAATCTTTGTGGACTACGGGAATAAAATGCTTCCTCGCTGGTTACCCTTGTGTGCATGTCGGAGAGAACCTGCCACCGGAGTCGTTCGAACAGCTAGCCATGCCTCACTTCGAGCGGCTCTATAACTTTGCCTGCTGGCTGACCCATGACCGGCAAGAAGCTGAGGATCTTGTGCAGGAGACTTACGCCAAGGCGCTTAAGGGGTTTCCCTCGTTCCAGCCGGGTACGAATTTTCGCGCCTGGATCTACAAAATCCTGCGGAATGCTTTTCTGACTTCCCGTACCGGGCTGAAGGCGACCACTACCGTGTCGCTCGATCTTGAGGACGAAGAGGGAGCCTTGCCCGCGGTCGAGGAAACACCGGAGAACATTTTGCTGCAGCGTTCGGACGGGCAGCTCGTGCAGCAGGCCCTGGAGCAACTGCCAGTCGCCTATCGCGAGATCCTCCTGCTATGCGAGGTCGAGGAAATGTCCTACCGGGAAATCTCTGACGCCCTCGTCATTCCGATGGGGACGGTCATGTCGCGTCTATCCCGTGCCAGGAAAGCACTGCGCGGTGGCCTACAGCAACAGTTTGCAAAAGGATGAAACCAAATGGTGAACCATGGTTTGTGAATCTTGGACGGCAAAACTCGATACCTACCTTGACGGCGAGGTTCCAGAAGAGGAGATGCGCAGCTTCGACGCTCATATGCGCAGTTGCCCCTCGTGCTCCTCGGACGCCCTTGCGCGCGTACAGATGAAACGCGCAATTCAAGCCGCTGGAAAACGTTACACTCCCAGTGCTGACTTCCGGAAGAGGATGCAGCAGAAGATTGCTGCAAAACCGCGGCACAGTTTTGGCCTGGGATGGAAGTTTGCTGTGGCGGCAGCCGCCATCATCGTGGTCGGGACGTTGACTTCAGCCTATCTGGGAACTCGATCTGGCAGAGATCAGGTTTTTAGCGAGATTGCAGACTTGCATGTGGAGACGCTGGCCAGTTCATCTCCCGTGGATGTGATTTCTACTGATCGGCACACGGTAAAGCCCTGGTTCCAGGGAAAGATCCCTTTCGCGTTCAATTTGCCGGAACTCCAGAACACCGAGTTCTCTCTGCTTGGCGGCCGGATGACCTACCTTGAGCAAACACCGGGCGCGCATCTTATTTACGATGCGCGCAAGCACCATATTTCCGTGTTTGTGTTTCAGGAGCGCTCACTGCCAGCCAGGTTGGGCGAAAATTCTCTCTCTCCGAAGCAATTGCCGTTCAACCTAGAAACCTGGAGCCAAGGCGGGCTTCGCTATTTTGTGATCGGAGATGCCAATGCTGCGGACATTGATAGTCTTGCGAAATTGTTTAGAGCCGCGTCATAGATGTGATTATCCATGACTCTATTGCCTTGTGCCGGCCCGATTTCCCCTTCCAAATCCGATCGGCGGCGGCTGTCCTTCCCTGGCAGCGAAGCTCCGCCCCTCGTCTCTGTCGTAGGCTCAGCATGTTAGTTGTCTGGCTGTCGCGCTTGCGTATAGTACAGTGCCGCGCAATCAATCGTGCGCACTCTGTAACTTTTCTCGGCGACTTTAGTCTTATCACCGCGCGGTGCCTGAACTATTGGCAAAGGATTAATTGCTTTCGTTGCCTTCTTGAATCAGGTGGCATGCGACTCAAACTGTGGGAGTTAATTTAATGCGTAAAGTAATTCACACGCTATTCATGGCCGGACTCGTTATTGGTTTGGCTTCGCCAGTGCTTAGTAAAGCACAACAGGGAGATACACACGATGCAGGTGCAGTGTTTGTGATGACCAACGCGGTCGACAACAACGAAGTGATCGCATACCGTCGTGCTACCGACGGAACATTGCAAGAAAGCGGCAGATTCGCAACCGGCGGCCGGGGAAGTGGTGGTAATAACGATCCCTTGGAATCTCAAGGCTCGTTAACTCTCGGCCAGGATCACACGCTGCTGTTCGCAGTGAATGCCGGTAGCGGCAGTGTTTCTGTGTTTAGCGTTCACGGCTCACAACTATCGCTTGTGGACAAAGTGATCTCCGGCGGCAGCGAGCCCAATGCAGTGGCGCAGCACGGAAATCTTGTATACGTCAGCAACGTTGGCGGCAGCAGCAGTGTGGTTGGTTTCCGCTTGGATCACGGCAAGCTTACGCAAATTCCCAACTCCACACGCTTTCTTTCCACTAACAATTCGGGTGCGGGAGGTTTGGCATTCAGCCCCGACGGCAGGTTTCTGGTGGTGGTTGAACGTTTAACCAACGACATTGACGTGTTCAGTGTCCAAGGTGATAGCACTTTGTCCCCGATTGTGGTGAACCCTAGTGCAGGCCCGGGCGCATTCTCAGTGAGTTTCGCCACGGACGGAGCGGCTCTTATCTCCGAGACCGGTCCTTCTGGAGTAGCCAACGGCTCGGCTATCTCATCCTATGAGATCGCAGCCAATGGCGTACTAACGCCAATCAGCACCAGTGTTCCGACGCTAGGAGCCGCGAACTGCTGGAACGTGGTCACCCCTGACGGCAGCTTTGTTTACACTTCCAACGCCGGCTCGTCGACCATCTCTGGCTTTACCATCGCGGGCACTGGAGCATTGACTGCGTTGCCAGGAACGGTAGTCGGCGTAAATCCCGAGGGATCTACCAATCTTGATATCGCGGTCAGTTCCGATGGCAAGTTCATTTATACCTTGAACTCCGTCGCTGGGGCAATCGGCATCTTTTCCGTCCAGAAGGACGGAACGTTACTTAATGTTGGGTTTGCCAGCGGCGTCTCACCGCTCAGCGGCTTCAACGGAATAGCAGCATTCTAACTTCCACAATTCGTCCTGTGAGTTGCGGTGTCACCATCGCAGCTCACAGATTCTTGCCTGAAGAGGGCAACTGCGCCGACTTCCGCGGATCGATGGATCAGCGGTTCCAGTAGAATGCCCCCTATGAAATGCGACGGAATGGCTTAAGGCAAGAACGTATAACCCCGGCCATACACCGTGAGAAAGTGTAACGGGTGTGAAGGGTCGCCCTCGAGTTTCTGTCGTAGCTTCAGCATGTGGTTATCTACCGTCCGTGTGTAGGGGTAGTGCCGATAACCCCAAACTTCATTGAGAAGTTCATCTCGCGAGATTACCCGCTGTGCATTCTTTGCCAGGAACTCCAGCGTCTTAAATTCCTTTGGAGTAACGTTGATCTTCTCGCCGCCACGAGTGATCTCGGTCTTGAAGAAATCCACAGTCACGTCCGCAAAGACATACACGTCTGCACCCCGCCGACTGGAGCGCGACGCACGCCTGATTAACGCGCGCAGACACGCGACCAGTTCGCGCGGGCTGAACGGGATGGTCACGTAATCGTGGGCGCCCATTTCCAGGAGACGGACCTTGTTGGCGACATTTGAGCTCGCGCTCAGAATCACCAGGGGTAGACCGGGGATCAGATTCGCAATTTTCTCGCAAAGATCACACCCTGAAGATTCTGGGCGCGGTAAATCGAGGATGACTGCCGCGGGCACTTCCTGGCGAAGTCTCTCCAAACCACAAACGGCATCAGGAACGACATCGACCACATATCCTTCTGAGCAGAAAAGCCGCTCCAGAATCCTCCGCAACGCGCCATCGTGTTCGATCACCAAAATCCGCTCCGTGGGAGCCGGTCGCAGCTCGAATCTAGGAGTGTTCACGGTTACTGCCAAGGTGGTAGCCTCCATTAGCTATCCTCCTCCTAGTACGTTTCAATGGAATGCGACAATTCTCTCGATAGTGGTACACCGGGAGCGCTCAGAAGTGACTCGCGAACTGCCTTCCGGGCTCTGGCCAGACGTGACATAACGGTTCCTATTGGGATCGACAATACTTCCGCGATCTCCGAATACGACATTTCCTCCACTTCACAAAGCAAGAGGGTCTCCCGATAATGCACCGGCAGATCGTCGATGGCGCGCTGCACTAGTTGGGAGTTAAAGCGATTCATTAGAATCGTTTCAGGAGTTTCCGTATCAACTGCCAGTTCAGGTCCGTCCTCCTCCGAGTCCATCGCAACGGTCATGCGCCGATCGAGTTTTGTGCGCGAACTTAGAAAGGTGTTTCTCAGGATCTGAAACATCCATGCGCGAAAATTGGTGCCGTACTGAAAGGAAGCAAAGCTGCGCAAGGCTTTGAGATAGGTCTCTTGTACCAGGTCCTCGGCGTCGTGCGAGTTTTGCGCCAGCCAGCGCGCGAAGTTGTAAAGGGAATCGAAGAGCGGCAGGGCCAACTCTTCGAACCCTGCCAACGGTTGGTCGTCCTGGGAGGACGAAGCCCCAAATCGGACCATCCCTTGTGAGCTAAGTCCAATATTTCCCATTTGCCTTCTCCTGAATCAACTCGAACCCACGGTTGCAGCCCATCTAATGCGCGAGTCGTTCTGGCGTCAATTAACCAAGGACTTTTTCCACATATCCAGTTCATCGCCTCTTAAATAGTTGTCGGCTAGTGAGTTAGCGCAGCATATATACAGAATCCCGGAGTCTCTCGGCGCGAAGTGCTAGACTTCTGTGGGCAGCTCAAAGCGCCATGCAACCCCTAGCGCCCAAATCCGTCGCGCGATTCGGAAGCTTCGAGGTTTCATTCCAGTCTGGCGAGGTGCGCAAATCGGGTCTCAGGATCAGAGTGCAGCAGCAGCCGATGAAACTGCTGGAGATATTGCTGGAGCATTCGGGGGAAGTTGTCACCCGGGAGGAATTGCGCAGCCGAGTCTGGCCCAGCGAAAGTTTCGGTGATTTCGATCAGGCGCTCAATATCGCCATCGGGAAGCTGCGGAGTGCCTTGGGAGACTCGGCTGAGAATCCGCGATTTATCGAGACTCTTCCCAAGCGCGGCTATCGTTTTATTGCCGACGTGTCCGTTGTCGATACAGACGCCTGCCCGAAAAAGCTTGAATCTGTGGCTGCAGATCTGCCAGCCACAAATCCCGGGCATACGCTCCAGGGGACGAGGTTGGCAGTTGCACCCGAACGCCAACGGCGACCGACGCGTGGAGTCATCGTCGTCTTTGCGCTCGTCCTGGTTTTTTCGATTCTCTTCGTCTGGCTATTGCGTTCGCGGGCTCCTGCTCCCACCGGCATCCGATCCATAGCGGTGCTTCCTCTGGATAACCTTTCTGGTGACGCTTCACAGAATTACTTCGCTGACGGCATGACCGATGAGTTGATCACTGATCTGGCGCAGATCAGCGCTTTACGCGTAATTTCACGCACCTCGGTAATGGTATACAAAGGAGCGCGCAAGCCTCTACCCCAGATCGCTCGTGAGCTGAATGTGGATGCCGTAGTAGAAGGCACAGTGCTCCACTCCGGCGACCAAGTGCGTATCACGGCGCAGTTGATCGAGGCCTCTACGGACAAGCACCTATGGTCCCAGAGCTATGAGGGTGAGTTGCGGGATACCTTGGCGCTCCAGAACAGGGTGGCTAGCGCGATTGCCGATCAGATCCGGATCAGTTTGACTCCGCAGGAAAAAGCTGCGCTGAAAAACGTAAGGGTTGTTAATCCTGAAGCTTACGAATCTTATCTTAAAGGGCGCTACTTCTGGAACAAGCGAACGGCGGATGGTTTGAAAGCCGCTCTAGCTTATTTCAACCAGGCAATCGAAGAAGATCCGAAATACGCCCAAGCTTATTTGGCTTAGCCGACACTTATGCATTGTTGGGAGACTGGCAGTACGCAGTGATGCCCCCCAAAGAAGCGTTCCCCAAAGCCAAGGCGGCGGCGATCAAAGCTCTGGAATTGGACAGCACACTTGGTGAAGCCCACAACTCGCTTGCATTTGTCCTGGATGGCTTCGACTGGGATTTTGACTCTGCCGGGAAGGAATTTCAGCGGGCCATTGAACTAAATCCAGGCTACGCCACCTCTCACCATTGGTATGCGTGGCACTTGAGCCTGTTGGGCCGATTTGACGAAGCGATTGCAGAAATGAAGAAAGCGCAGAACCTGGACCCGCTGTCTCTTATTATTAACGCCGATCTGGCAGAGCTTCTTGTCCTCGCCCACCACTACGACGAATCCATAGCACAAAGCCGCAAAACGGTCGAGATGGATCCTAATTTCGCTCTCGCCCATAATCAACTCGCCCAGGCGTACCTTCAAAAACACATGTACGATGAAGCGGTCGCGGAGCTTAAAAAAGCAGCCCAGCTCTCGGGCGACAGCCCGACATGCATAGCTAATCTCGCGCGCGCTTACGTCGCATCCGGCAGGCGGAGCGAAGCCGAAAAACTGTTGGGCGATCTGAAGAAGCGCTCAAACGCTGCTTATTCGAATGCTCCCGAGATCGCCATAATCTATGTATCTCTCGGCGACACAGATCAAGCTATGAATTGGCTTGAAAAAGGCTACGAAGAGCGATTTAACCCTGGCGTTTTATTGCGGCCGGGCTTCGATCCTCTGCGCTCCGACTCGCGCTTCCAAAACCTTCTGCGCCGCATCGGGCTTCCCGGGTGAACGTGCATTTTCATCGGCCAAAAAACAACACAATTCAAGAAAGCTATTTGAAACTTGGCTCGTATGGCGTTTCTGAGCTTCTGATTCTCCGCGCATCATTCTTCCAAATTTTTCAACTCCTCATTTGACAATTAATTGACAACGGGAGCGTATCTCACCCCTCCCTCGTACAGTCCAATGTTCCGTTACCACTGAGAAACCATCGTTCAAAGGTTGCCGGCCCCATAAGACAGCTTGGCGCATGCAGACTGCGAAGACTGGGTATCCGTGTGTCAAAAATAAGGAGGATGGAATGAACTTAAAAAACTACAATCGTAAGAAGACTCGCTGCTATACCTCGGTCATGGTCCTCGTTTTCGGTCTGTCGCTGGCAATAACCGCCCGCGCACAGAGCTCGGGAACTATCGATCAACTATTTGCTTTCACCTGCACTAGTGGCATCAGTAGCGACACGTGTCCGCAAGGAGCGCGGCCCGATATCATCCTTCAAGCCTCGGACGGAAATTTTTATGGCGCTGCGCAAGTTACCGACGAGGGCGTCTCCGATCCCCAGGGCGGAACACTTTTCAAACTGACCCCCTCGGGGGAGTTCACCAAGCTCTTTACCTTTACTCAGGGAAGTGGCGGGTTCCTGAACGGTAACAACCCTGCAGATAGCTTTGTTGAAGCCAACGATGGATTCCTCTACGGCACAACCTTCAACGGCGGCAAACACAATGACGGGGTGCTCTTCCGGATTAGCAAAACGGGCACAGGTTTCAAGGTTCTCCATAACTTCTGCTCATCCGCAAAATGCACCGACGGCAGTATTCCCAACGGCCTCTTGCTGGGACAGGACGGCAACCTTTACGGGACCACGCTGCAAGGCGGATTATCCGTTAGCCCATGCCCAAGCTCCGGCTGTGGCACGATTTTCCGTTTTGAGCCGACGACCGGCGCTTTTACCGTTCTCCATAGACTGACTGCCGATGCTGATGGTCTCGAACCATTCGGGATGATTCAGGCCACCAACGGCAACTTCTATGGCGTCTCGCAAGGACTCGATGTCAACAGCTTCAATGAGGATATCTTCCAATTCACGCTGGCGGGCCAATTCATGGTTCAGTTCAAGTCGGCTTTGTTTGATACTGGCATTAGTGGACTGACCCAAGGCGCCAACGGCAATCTCTATGGAGCCTTCGAATCCATTACAGGGGGTACAGCGGGCGACATCAACTTTTTTGAAGTCAGCACCGAGGGCACCGGCTTCGTGGCTTTTGCGCCATTCACGTCGCTGGTAGGAACGATCAACATTCCTTCGCTCTTCCTGGCCTCCGACGGCAACCTGTGGGATACGAACTTCACGGACTCGACTGCTCCGATGGGCAGCGTTTTCTCGATCAACCCGCAGAGTGGAGCGGTGCTCCAGACCTTTCCTTTCGACGGCACCAACGGCAACTCGCCTGAGGTTGGCGTAATCCAGGCCGCGGACGGCACGTTCGTGGGCACGACGGAACTTGGTGGCACAATCTCCGGCGGGAGCAACCAGTTCGCCGATGGCACGGTCTGGACTCTGGATGCGGGCCTGCCCGCGCCGGCGCCTGCCATTACCCTGCTTAACTCCACTAGCGGCAGTGTAGGCTCAACGGTGCTGATGAATGGCCACAACTTCATTGGCACTACCGCTGTCAGTTTCAACGGAGTCAACGCCTCGTTCCAGGTGCTCAACACCCAGTTTGTCAGCGCAACAGTCCCTGCGGGCGCCACCACGGGGCCGGTCACAGTAACGAACGCCGGTGGTAAGGCCACCAGCACACAAACCTCCACCATCAACTAACGGGGTAAGTCGGCGGCTCCATCGCCGCTTCATACCTCGGTCAGTAACCAACACGCGAGCGCTTTGCTAACGACACGCTGGTGAGAACTCAGACAGCTGCGAGTTCTCACCAGCGCGCATCTTTTAACGGGCCAGCGGGGAATTGTCTTTGCGAAAACATTCAAAGCTCAGGACTATTTTGACCAGACCGAGTTTCGGTTGTCGTCTAATGGAAGGCCGAAACTCAAATATCATATGGGGCATGTCTGTTCGGAAGCTGCCAGATCAGAACGCAGCCTTCGCCCGAAAAATCCTAGTTTGCCACGTATAGCAATCGCTCGCGGGTTGCGTGCAATTGTTTGTGCCGATCTCACTCGTGTTGAAATATTCGCCGACGCCGTAAAAAGTTAAATTGTCGGTTGGGTCGATCACTGTTGCGGCGTACTCTCCCCAGTGGAAAGTACTCTCCTGGTCCCCAGTTCCGGCAACGATGGGACTAACCTGGCCGAAGTTGGAAATCCCCAACGGCAACACATCGAAATACACTGCGGGATTGGGCTGCACTCGGCAAGTGGAACAGTAGGCGCCAGAAACCGTGTAAGTCATTCCCAGATTGCCGTATTTATCGAGCGCCGCGCTCGGCATGAAATAAAATAGGGTGTGGTTGGGATCGGCGAGGTCGGCGGGGCCAACTTCGCCGCCACTACCACTATTAATGAGCGGAAACGCATTCCCGTTGGAAACTCCAAGAATGTAATAGCGAATTCCGGTGCTCTGGTTTGCGGCGCTTTCCATTACGACATGCGAGGCGGTCAGAAACTCAAGGTCGATTCCAGCGACGCTGAAGTTGTTGTAGGTCAGGCGATTCGCCATGCGGTCGCCTAGTGAATCGACGCATGGAGTGTTGAAGTTGCCGCACGAAGGCGAGCCATAAGCTCCAATCGTTGCCGGATTCGTGCTGGGCTCCGGTACGCACACGGTATCGGTCTCCGTGCCGACGCCCGAGGTGTCGTAGCAACCGGGCGTGTAGGGATTCACCGGAATAAACTTTGGACCGGCAAGCCCGCTCGTGCCCCAGATGAACAATGCAAGCTGGTTCGATGTGCATGGCGTAATGGCGCTGGTACACACGGTCTGCCCGTTGCCCCCTTGCTGCGCGTTACTGGGGTTGACGATCCCGAGAAAATATTCCGGCTCACCACTGGGAGGTCCGCTGGTGCTGTCGATATCGGCCACATCGAGCGAGTGGATCAACGTCGGCTGGTCGGCGACTGGAACCAAGTAGGTGTAACAGGTCATCGGCTTCGCTGCGTGCCCCAGCGCCATATCGGCCCGGTCTAATTGGCAAGCTTCGAAGCCGGCCTCGGTGAAGCCCTCGGTCGGATCCTCCAGATCAAAAGTGATGTAGAACCCGTTTGACCACGTCCCGATCCTCGGCCAGTCGGGAAAGTAATACGTGGTGCCCGCGGTGCAATTGTTGGAGCTCGGCACGCATGGCAGCACCGTGTCCATCTTGAAGTCGTAGGCGTACCAAACTGTCTGCGGGTTCGACAAATCGCCGCTCGAACTGACCGCAATGCACATCGCATAGTGAACAATCCCTCCAACCAGGTACGCCGAACGGCGGCTAAGGATAAAGCGGTTATCCATGCGATCGTAGATCACTTGTACGTTTCCGGCCGCGAGCTGGCACTCGGGTTGTGTTGCAGCAGGCCAAAAAGCGACGGCATTCTGCGGCACCGCGGTCGTCCCTACGGAGTTCGTGAAGATTGGCTGCCCGCTCACTTTGTCAAACGCCTGCAGGTAGCGAGAATTCATCCATTGCAGCACTTGCGCATTTTCGCCCGCCGCGCTTTCTCCCACTGCAATGTTGGTATCGAGGTTGAGCACGTTATCGTAAAACTGATAAGCGGTGCCGATGTTCTGCTGCGCATCGATGCCTTCTATCTGATCGTTCACCCACGCGCTCGCCCGGCACGAGGCCGACGTGCACACCGGAAAATTCGCCGCCGTATTTTCCGACGTCTGAGGAGCAGAATACGGGCCGGCAATCACGCCCGGCTGGCAATCGCCGGAGCCGCAGCTCTGGGCAAACAAGCGGAGACCCGCGAGCAGAAAAGCGACGATCAGAATTTTGAAGAAGCTTGTCACGCTGGGGACCCTCATATTTCCTCCGGTCCTTACGAAGCTGAGGCGGTACTCGAGCGTCCGCGGATGTATCGTGGCGAGGCAGAAAATATCATCGAAGGCAGAGAACGGCGAGACCTGCCGAAGGCTTTTACGAATTCAGGACGGCGACGCCCGATTGGCAACGGGCGTCTCGCCTAAGTCTCGCTGGTACAGCCTTGGTGGAGAGACTTGTCAGTACTGTCGTCCGTTCTGCGCACAACGAAACATGAGCACTCTTTGTTACGAATCACGAATACAGCGACGGCGCAATCCTCCTTTAGAGTTTAATGCCGAAGGACCTGCAGCATTACTGCGGGCACCAGTATCTTCACTTTCTGACTTGCGGTTGCTACCATTGCCAGCTTTGGCTGGCGACGGTACGGCCGCGACTTACTCTATCCGCAAGGAATGCCCTAGGGAAGATGTGTTGGTGGAATGATATTTTCCAGACACTAGCAACATACGATCCCAACCCGGTTCTATTGGTGTTACCGCCGACAGCAAGGCCAAAGCAACTCCGGTTGCGCCATCGAGAAAAGCGGGACTAGCTTCCCACACAGGTAGTCCACTCGGGGCTGGTTTGGTCAGAGAGGAGAAACCACCCACACCGCTGCCTGCTTGACGGAAATTCATCGTTCGCTGGTACCAGAGGAGGGCTGCATCCAGGCATCTACGGTCACCTTCTGTTTGATAGATGCGGTTGAAGATGTGCGCCACGCCAGCGGCTCCATGGCAGAGAGGAGCATCCGCTATCCCTGCCCGGTCAACATGCCACGCCAGACAATGGTTCAACAGTTCCTCCGCAAAGGCCCGCCAGTCGCGTCGCCCCGTGCGATCGGCCACCTGTAACAACACCGATAGGATTCCTAGATCGCCATAGCACCAAGCCATCCGACTGTCGGCTGACTCTTCGCCTGGAACAATCCAGGAGCTGAACTGAGAAAGCGACCCAGGTGGACGCTGCTGGGCAATCAGCCAACTGACGGCACTATCGAGAAGCTTATAAGACCTTTCGCGCTCAACGATGCCCGTTGCCCATGCCTCACTCAGAAAATGGATGATGCCAGGAATGCCGTGCGCCACACCCAGGTTATAGTAACCACTAGGGGCTTGCTCTCGCTGCCAATCGGGTAAGAGTTCAGGGCCTGAATGCCAGGCCGTTCCGTCATCCACGCTCTTGGCCAGGTTCTCCAATTGGTCGAACACGGCCCTAATCCCTTGAATAGCTGATTCCCTCGGCAAACGTTCGAGAAAATAAGTCCCAAATCCAACCAGCCCACTAATCAAGTCATACGGACTTGAGGAGCTTGTATTCGGCAACCGTTTGAAAATCGCAGAGTCAATGTCTCCATTAAGATCTTCTTCTTCCTCACCTTCGTTTTGGCCTGATCCTAATTCGGAGTCGTCGTCCGCAGGCACCGAGATTCCCTGGAGAAGGTGGGAGATATGCTCAACTGTCCAGCCCAATCCTGTGAGGCCGCCGAAAAGGCCGAGATAGCCTGCAGATTGGGCCGCCTCATCAATCGCCTGGTTCAGGCACTCCGTGGCGCGATTGGCCCATCCGAGGTCATCCAGCGCAAGTGCAAGATATCCGTAGAGCAGGGCTTCTTCGTAAGTACGGGAGCGGCGGCGTTGCTCAGCAGGCACCTCGTAGTTCTTGTCCGCCACAGCCTGGGCGATGGTCTGGACCGCATCCCAGGCTTGGGCACCAAGATCGCTCTGACGCGAAAGGATGGGAGTCCAAGTCATTTGAACACTTCCGCAATCGCCAAGAATTTGCATCTGTTATTCCCACCGACTTTAACGTCATCGATTCCGGAATTGCTACCCCAACTGTTTACGCAGGTTGGCGCCTAGTATTAATACCGCCCACAGCGCAGGTGCCACCACACTCAGTGATAAACGGGCACGTCACGGTCGGGTCTTTCGGGCAATAATACGGGCAGGTCTGGAATGATGCACCAGCGATTGACTCCAAAGCAGGGTCGTCTAGATCCCGCAGAGTCACCTTCTTGATAGCAAGTTTTTTTATCTTCTTCATGTCGGTCTCCTTAATTGTTTTGCAAGTAGAGGTTTTTGCTTCTCTAACTCTTGGCTAGACATAAACCTTTTGACCGCCTGAAGCGACCCGTTCGTCAATACAGTCCTGATCAAAACCCTATCAGTTACATATTGTTCCAGGACAAGTGCATCCTTGTAGGCAGGTGCTGTTCACGCAAGAATTGGCTGTGCAATCGCATACCAACAGGGTGGCGGTATCCCTAGCTCCCGCCATGCCATCTAACATGGGCTGATCTAAAAGTGACCTTCTTAATTGCAAGTTTCTTGAGCTTCTTCACGGTTATCCTCCTGCGTAGAACATCCGCCCGCAGTGAAGCATAGGACGAGTGCAAGACACCGTCAAGTCATTTTTATGAGAGCGGATTGTCAAGAGCAAGCGCTTCAATGTTAGTAACTTCTTCTGCCGCTGGATAAGTCGGTGGAACCCGGCCACACTTACTGTCGATGTAAGTCGGGTGATCGAAGTTCGAGAGTGTCCATCGAGACGTTAGCGCTTTGTTCGCGTTGCATCCGAAGCAATTCGGCATACTTGGAACTGGTTCTCAGCAGCTCTTCGTGAGTACCTTGGGCCGCAATTCTGCCTGCGTCCAGAACAACGATCAAGTCCGCGTCGCGGATCGTGCTGAAACGGTGGGCAATGACGATTCTCGTGCAACGTAACCGCGCCAGATTCTGATTGACGAGTTCCTCAGTCATCGCGTCCAGATGACTGGTTGCCTCATCCAGCACCAGAATGGTTGGTCGGCATGCCAGAGCCCTTGCCAATGCCAGGCGTTGCCTCTGACCGCCGGAAAGAGACAGGCCACGATCGGCCATGACGGTTTCATACCCCATGGGCATGGCTACGATTTCGTCATGAATGCAGGCGAGTTTGGCTGCATGGATTACCTGATCGAGGCCCATCTGCGGGTCGGCCAGCGCGATATTTTGGCGCACCGTACCACCGAACAGTTGCGTGTCTTGAGTGACAATACCGAGCTGACTTCGCACCGAGCGAAGATCGAGGCTCGACAAGTCCTTGCCGTCGAAGAAGATTCGACCGGCGGATGGCTCGTAGAGACCGGCCATAAGTCGGGCCAGCGTCGACTTGCCGGAGCCCGTCCGCCCGACCAAGGCCACTCGGCGACCGGGACCAATCGCTATGGAAACGTCCTCCAGAGTAAGTAGATCCGGCTTCGCATAACGAAACGAGACGCCTTCCAGCGAGATGGCACCGGTTAACTTCTCAGCCAGTGCCACGCTGCCCGGCTTCTGCTCCGGGGCCGTATTGAGAACATCGTTAATGCGCTCCAAATAGGTTTCCAGCATCTGAAACTGCACACCGGCGGAAATCAAGCTAGTCAAGGGACCAAAAAAACCCGCTGCCAGCGCGCTAAAAGCCACCATCGTGCCCAAGGTGAAGCTACCCTGGAGAACGAGGTATGTTCCGTAAAACATAACGGCCAAAGTGGAAGCGGTACCCAGTAAGTTCTGCAGCGTAGCGAAAACCGCATCGAGGCGTCCCCGTTGAACTGAAACATTCAGGCTGTCGACAAACAGGTTGGACCAGTTCTCCGCTGCGCGATGCTCCAGCCCCATCGCCTTTAATGTCTCCATTCCACTAAGCATCTCGACCTGGTAGGTTTGCGAACGGGCTGAGATCTCCAGGGTCTCAGCCAGGAGTTCACGCTGCCTGTGCCGCATCAGCACAACCAGCAAGACCCGCATCGCGGCTATTGCGATGATTGTGAGCGTCAGCGCAACGTTGGCCAGCATGAGCAGAATCAGGTAGAGACTCACCATGAAGCCATCCATCACGGTTGAGAGAGTGGTGGAAGTAAGGATTTCCTTGATGCTGGCGTTACTGCCGAGACGCATCATGAGATCGCCAGCCGTGCGCTGTTGGAAGAACGAATAGGGTAATTCGACGAGATGATCAAGAAAGCGAAGTGTAAAGGTCGCTTCCACCTGAGTTTGCAGATATAAGAGCAGATGAGCACGGATAAAGCTTGCTAACGCGTTAAAGAGCTGGAAGGCAACATAAGCAGCCGCCAGCAAGAAGAGTAGGGAATAACTCCTTCGCGGGACCACACGATCAATCAGGACTCCAGTCAGGATCGGCATCACCGCAGACAGAATTTGAATTACCACCGATGTGGAGAAGATACGAGCGAGCAGACCCCAACGTTCGAAGACTTGCTTTAATAGCCCCCAGCCACGGTTGGTTTTTATTTTTCCGGGCTCGAATGTCTCGCTGCGCTCGAAAATCAGCGCGACTCCCGTAAACGCTCGCCTGATCGTTCCCATTGGAACATCGCGCCGCCCGGCAGCGGGATCAACAATCCGGACGGAGTCCGTGCCGACTTGTTCAAGAACGACATAGTGGCGAAACTCCCAGTAGAGAATCGTCCCGCTCGGCAGCGCGGAAAGATCTTCAACCTCGGCGCGGACACCGCGGCCGCGTAGGCCGTAGAGGCGACCGGCTCGCAGGAGCGCCGAAGCTGTTGTACCGTTCCGCCCAACGCCCAGAGTCTGGCGAATCTCGGTTAGCGGCACCTCCTTGCCGTGGTATGCGATCACCATCGCCAGTGCGGCCGCGCCGCAATCAGTTGCCGACAGCTGTCGCACCAAGGGAATCCGCCGGGAAGATCTGCCGTGAGCGAGCCTTTTCAAGGCCGGAAAGCGGTCAAGGAGACGGGACGATTCGGCGGGTTTGTTCGCATCATTCTGCACGTTGCCGTCAATTCGCCTTTCCGAAAATGTTTCGAAGTCCATGCAACAGGAAAGTTAGTCCCACCACACTTGCTGAAAACAGCGCGAGTACAATCCAAAATGCTCGCCGCAGCCACGGCGGCAGCACCTTTAGGACGTCCCCTTGCTGGTCCCAGCTTCGGAGGTGGTACTCCAAGGCTTCCTCGCGAAAAATTGCGTTGTTCGCCTCAGCCCCAGCTGCCCGCTTGATGAGCAGGCTCTGTACCCGGTTCTGCAAAAGAATCTGGTTGAACGTCAGCGCCGAGCATTCGGCAAGCGACTCGATCAATCGAATCTCTTCGTGAGAGAAAGCGGCATGCTCCCCGCTCCGGGCGGCTGTGAGGACACCCGCTGGCAACCCTCCCGGTCCGATGATCGGCTCGGCAAGAAAGCGAGCGTTGCTCATCTCCACCGGTGCATCAATATCGGGATCATAGCGAGGATCCAGGCCGACGCTGTCCACGCAAACACGCTTACCGGTGCGAGCGACAAACGCAACCAGTCCGGAAGCCGCGCTGTAAGTCCATTTTTCACTTTCTGACGCGTCGGCAGGAGTGATAGTCTCCGCATCCGGGTCGTACACAAAACACTGAACGATCGTCGCGTGGAGGATGTCGCGTCCCGTTTCAATCACCAGGCGTCCCGCGCTCGCGAGATCTGTTTGCATCGGCAATCGAGTGCACAAATCAAGCAGGCACTCAGCACTTTCGGCGTCGGCAGCCAGCGGATCGCGACTTCGGTTTGCCCTCAAAGCGAAGTGTTGAACTCCGCACACAATTAAATGCCGGAGATGTTCCTGGTCGATTTCTCCCCGCGCGAGGTAGAAGACCTGGCCCGCATCGACATACTTCTGCAACACATCTGAATCATGGTCGGCACCAAGAACGATGGTTGTTGGCGGTGCGTCTTCAGGACGCTCCGAACGGCTACGCGTTAGAGTGTCCAGCGCCTCTGGCTGGGCAACGCTTGGCCCGAGTAAAAGTGCGGCGACATCCTCTTCCGCCAAGACTCGCAACGCGTCTCCGACATTCTGCGCGTTGACGATACGAAAGGGCTCAAACTTGTTGTCTTCGAGTGGCTGGCTCAAGCCTAGGGTGAGCAACAATCGGCGTGATGGCTGCACACAATTCCTAGTCGACGATGCCAGCCAATCTCTGGAGTGCATACAGTCTCGCTTCGGCAGGCTCAGGAAACCGGGTTTCCATCCACCACGGTCACCCTTGTCCGGCAAGCGTCCTTCATTTAGGCGAGGTTAGCACGAAACACCTGAAAATGCGCGGGATTGGCGAGGCCGATCCGCCACAGTCCAGAATTCTAGGGCGCTGCTCGATTCGGCCAGTGGCACTCCGGATCCGCCTCGCGTGAGCAATTGCGACAGGTTCACCGGCTTATTGACTCTTTTCACTTTCGTCTACTTTGAGATGGCGCAGACGAGTGGATGCAAGGAGCCGACCGCTGACTTCGAGGCACGGGTAAATAGAACAGGCGCTAGCAGCAATTGCGAATTGGGCTAGTACATGTCCCTCCGCAGCTAAAAGGGCAGCTTGGACCTGGGGTGATACCCCCGACAATTGACTTCAGACTGGGCTCATCCAGATTGCGCAGGGTGACCTTCTTAATTCCAAGCTTCTTCAGTTTCTTCATGTCAGCCTCCTTGCATCCAAGTTCTGTAAGGTCATTTATCGATCCTGATTTTGCTCGTCTTCGTTTTCATCGGTTCGTGCATCCTTAAGGTTCACATTGAGTCAGCAAATGGGAGACGAGGTTGGTACGCAATGGGGCACGCACGTTAGACACGTATGACATGAAGTGTAAATGTTCGACACCCCTGCCCCTCCGACCTGTTCGAGTTGTGGTTGATTGAGGTCTTGCAGGGTGACCTTCTTAAGTTCGAGTTTTTTTAGTTTCTTCATATTAGCCTCCTTTGAGATTTCGTGGATAGACTGACGCAAGGGCCCAAGTAACGTGGACCATCCTACTCTCGGGTTCAGTTAGGCAGTGAGAGGAGGATGTTTAGCACGTCACACTCTTTCTACGGATGAGCACGATAGTACGGCATACTAGACATAAGATACACTTACGCCATATTAGCGAGGGACACGCTGCCTTTGAGCTATATCGGCCCCCAGCTCTCTCTATCCACACTTATTGCACGTGTCCTTAATGCAGTTGGTGATGCAAGTATAGTTAGTTAAAAGAGTATTGCCGCCAGCAACCGCATCTAGCGTGGTTTCGTCCAGGTTTCTTAGCGTGATCTTCTTGAGTTTGAGTTTCTCTGACTTTTTCATATTAATTCCTTCGAATTGATTAGACGAACTGACGAGGCCAAGTATGCCGATCATACTCGCGACCAGCCTTAGTTATATCGTGACATACGTCGCACATTACGCAGGCATCACAGATATCTATGGCATATGTCTTGACAGTTTTAGCACCCGAAACACGAGTTGCCGGTGCAGTTGACAAGGCATGACGGTTGGCCAAAGCAGCCTGTTTGAAGCGTAGGACACCCCGGCTTAACGGTATCGGCACCGGCGCCAGCGAACCCATCTAACGTGAGGTCATCTAGGTTCTTCAGTGTGATGTTCTTGAGTGTGAGCTTATTCAGCTTTCTCATATTAGTCTCCTTTGAGATGCAGGGGGTGCACCGTCGGTTTGCGGCAGGTAACCTGTCGAAGGGATCTAAGTACGCAGAAAGCTTACTACCGACCAGTTAGTAGGTCAATGGATTGTACTCGTCCAGTAGATGGTGACAGTTTTCATTCCTTTCTTTGAGATGAGGCAGCAGGAACTGCTGCGGGGTTAAGTAGCCGAGCGACTGGTGAGGGCGCACGATGTTGTAGATCTTTTCCCACTGGCGGAGTTCGCGGTTGAGTTTTTTCATCTCCAGGGAGCAAGCGGTGACCTGGTAGAACTCCTCGGTGTGAGTGCGGTTGGCGCGTTCGACGGCGCCGTTGAGTTTGGGAGAACGAGGCGGCAGCACGAACAAGCGCAGGCCGCGCTGCTGGCAGAGTTGCTCGAACTCGCTGCCGCCATCGACCTGCAGAGCGCGGACAGGGAAGGGCATGCGGAGCAGCAAGGTGTCGAGGAACTGGGCGGCGGTGAAAGCGGTGGCACGGGTATGAGCCTGAATCACGTCCCAGCGCGAGACCACATCGCGTGCGGTGCGTGCGGCGAACCAATGTGGGCCGGGAAATCGAATAGTTGTCGAGACCGGTGACATGCCAGAGCCGGAAGGGCAGGTCGACGGTGGGCTCGCGATCGAGAGCGAAGAAGCCCCGATCTTCGGTTGGGTGCTGATACAGGTTGATCTGTACATGGAAGGCGCGTTCGACAGCACCCACAGAGCCTGTCATCAGGATATCCATCGAATTCGAGAGCCACCGGTAACCGTGAGGCCGTTCGCCTTCGCAAATTCAAGGACAGCGTCGAAGTCTTCCTGGCTGGGGCCGAAGCGTTCGGTGAACTGTGCCGGGGTGACGTTATTGACGATAACTGGGGCTGGAAGGGTCATAGACATCCTCCAGGAAATTCAACAACTCCGGATGATGACGGAGGGCCAAAACGATATCGAAGCGCATGGATTGTGATTCAGCGAGGTGGCCAAGCAGCGGGGCCGTGCCATTCACAACCGCGTCACGCGTGTGACACGTCAAGAAAGTTTGCGATTGTGCGTTCACGCCCGACATGGTGACGGCAAGCGTGAACAAGATGACGCCTATCCTGCGAATCATGGTTTCTCCTTATCATTTGAGATAGGTCTTGGGGAGACCTTTTGATTGAAGTAATGGGATCTTCAGCTCATCAGTTAGTTTTACGTGTCCAAATCTTCGAGGAATCTACAAGCTAGTTGAGGAAGACACGACACGCAGACAAAATGACGAGTGCTTCGCGGCTATCGATTAACTGCTTCCGTCAAGCCTTCAATACCACGTAGGTGCTGTAGCTTTCCTTATCGATATTCATAAATGGACGCATGGCCACGCGGCCGCCATCGGCCGAATCCGCGAGCCAGTCTCCCGACGCGTTATTGGTGGGCTTAGCTTGGAGCAATGCGTTCCGATCGAAGCTGGGCTGAGAATCGGCAACTGCGAAGAGAACCAGCGGTCCTTGCATCAAGGCGACGAGCTTCGGATGATTTGCGTCTATGGCTTCAAGCCTCAGAGGCATGGGAAGTTCGAGCTCAACGCGATCACCCTCCTTCCATGTGCGCCGAATGGCGGCAAAGATGCCCGGTTGGACTGGATCCGAAACTCGCGCGCCGTTGACGGAAAGCACGGGGTCGGGCGTAGCCCAACCGGGAATGCGAACGTAGAGTGTGTATTCCTTGGACTGCGAACCGGACACCTCGATCTGAATCTTATTGTCGAACGGATACTTAGTTTTCTGCGTCAATCCGTAGCGCGAGCCGCCGTCATTCCATTGCACGCGGGATGGTGCAAAGAGATTCACATACACACCGTCTGCCGAGCGCAAATAGGTGCTGATGTAATAATCCGCGGCGAGTTGTGGGAAGGTCCCGGAACAACACGGCCACTTTTGCCCGTACCAGACTTTCTTGCCAGTTGCGGCATAGTCCGAGTAATAGAACGATGTGCCGTCGGCCTGAATCGGCCATGCTCCGAGAATCGTGTTGTAGAGCACTCTCTCCATACTGTCGCCGTATTGCGGGTTCTTAGTTACGCGAAGCAGGTAGCGGGTGATCTTGAAGTGGCCGTAGGCGCCGCACGGCGTCTCAAAGCTGGCGTGAGTGAGTCCAATGCTGTCGCCCAATTGTCCGGTACCCGGCTCTCCAAATGATTCATTGGGCCCCCAGCCACCAGTTGCGAAGCTTTGGGTCTTCACCAGCATGTCAAATCCGTTTTGCGCGGCGTGAAGATGTTTTTCGCTGCCCAGCGTGATGTAGGCCTGCATCGCGGAGCTGAACGCGTTGACGTGGCTGTAAGCGTGTTCGAAAGGCAACACATTGTTGCCTTGAGAAAGAGGATTGAAATAAGTGTCATCCTCGAGATACTTCTTGGCCATGTCGCGGTAGAAAGGGTTGCCGCTTCGCTGATATGCGAGGAAGAGATTTTCCGGCAAAGTATAAGTTTCGTCCCAGGTAAAGGAGGTGTCTGGGTGCGGGCGGGAGCGCTGCTCCTGCCTGTTCAGTGCTTTTTCCGGTAAATATGCCATGATCGCGTGGCTGAGTTTCTCGTGAACCTGCATCGCCATGGGATCGTGGACGAACTCATGAGCGTCGATTAATCCGCAGGAGAGCTTGTCGTAAGTGTAGGCGGGCAAGCGATAACATGCGAAGAATTTGGCTTTAGGGTCGAGTGTCTCGGCATATCCCTTGACCAGGCGATTAACCTTTGCTTTGGTTGGCTCCGATCCAGTGACTGCATAGGCTCGGGCTAAGCCAGAAACGTATTGTCCAAAAGTATGGCCGGCGATGAAACCATGAAAGTCGTTCTGTTCAAGGCTGAATCCTGTTAGGTCGTACCAACCGCCCATGTCTTCGCCCGGAGCGGGCAGGCC
The DNA here is from genome assembly GCA_963771965.1 of uncultured Acidobacteriaceae bacterium. Lineage (GTDB taxonomy): Bacteria > Acidobacteriota > Terriglobia > Terriglobales > Acidobacteriaceae > Sulfotelmatobacter. The sequence goes on along the minus strand of CAVYVM010000005.1, from coordinate 809,930 downwards.
GGCAACCTGCCGAAAAACTTTCAAGAGTCGATCGTCGTCGAGGTTTAGGAAGCGGGCGTGATTCTCTTCGAACTGCCGTTTCATGGGACCGTCAAATAACTCCACGTCCGAATAGGAAAAAGTAGTGAGTGGCGTATTGATGGCGAGAGTGCCTCGATCCGTGGCGGCCCAAGCGGGCAGCACACGAGCGGCGTAGACGGCTGCGGTGGTGGCTGTGGCAGTTTGAAGGAAAGTTCTGCGGCTGAAGTTAGGGCTCATAATGGCACATTTTCCTTCTGGGACGGAGTGAAGCAAACGTTTGCTGCAATCAGCTTCGCCCTCGGAAGCACGATCTTGTCAACCGCTTTCTGACTTGCTGTCTCGACAATGGAAATGGGTGCGCTAGTTGGCGCCTCAGCGCGTCCTCAATTTCCTCCATCTCGGCGGACGACAAGAAAAGCTCGGCGGCGCCAACGATGCCGGAGACCTGCTTCGGACTACGGAAACCCACAATCGCCCCGGTCACTGCTCGGTTTTTGAGAGTCCATGCAATCGCCACTTCTCCCGGCGAACGTCGGTGGCGGTTTCCGATTTCACGCAGGCGCTCCACCACTCGCAGGTTGCGGGACAACAGCGGCTCCTGGAAGTTGGGAAGATTCTTGCGCCAGTCCTCTGGCGAGAAATTTGCCACGCGTTCGCGCGTCATCGCTCCGGTGAGCAGTCCCGCCGACATTGGCGAATACACGATGATTCCGATATTGTGCTGAAGTGCGAAGGGCAGAATGTCCTTCTCGATTTCGCGAGTGACGATCGAATAAGGCGGTTGCAGCGAAGTAATCGGCGCGATGGCCTGAGCGCGTTTCATTCGCGAAACGCTGAAGTTGGAGACGCCTATGTATCGGACCTTACCTTCCTGCTTCAACCGCGCAAGTTCAGACCAGCCTTCTTCGATATCCGCGTCCGGTTCCGGCCAGTGGATCTGGTACAGATCTATGACGTCGGACTGCAATCTGCGAAGACTATCTTCGCACTCCTTCCGGATCGATGCTGCCTTGAGGCAAGCTCCAATGGTTCCGCGAGAATCCCACACACGTTCGCACTTGGTGAAGATATACGGGCGTTGCGAGCGGCCTCGCAAGGCCCGCGCGATGACATCTTCCGAGTGACCCAAGCCATAAAGCGCGGCGGTGTCAATCCAGTTGAGCCCATGATCCAGTGCGGCATGAATCGCCGGAACGGAATCATCTTCATTTTGCGGTCCCATACTTCCGTTCCAGCCACTCCCGCCAATCGCCCAGGCGCCAATCCCGAGGCGAGTGATGTGAAGGTCGCTGTTGCCGAGTCGGCAGGTTTCCATTTGAGATCACCTGGCACAACCTAACTATTTGGCCGCAAAATATAAGGAAAGCGATTGCTTGCAGAGCCTTCCAAATGATTGGAAGATATTTCGCCAAATCAAAAACAGAAACACTATACTCCATGCGACGGCAAAACCTCGCGCTTGCGAAACGTCGGTATAAACTCTTTCAGGGAGCTGTGGAATCTGCTGCATTGCGAGGTGCGTGCTCTCCAGTTTAGCTACTAAGTACTCCTTGACAGGGCGCAGCACGTAGCATTATAAGCGGTTGTCATTATTGAGAAATCGTTTACTTAGTGAACTCTCGCATTCCGTGTACACCGTTGCCGTAGTTCACGAATCGCCTTAGATTGAGAAGAACCAGTAAGAAAGGGTGCCATGCATAACTTTTCTTCGTCCAGACGCCGGTTCTTGAAGCAGGCTTCAAACGCGGGAGTGGCGTGTTCGGCAACCGCGCTCTTCGGTGGCCTCGCGCACGGTTTGGTCGCTGGTAAGCCCGGACAGTCCGCTCCGGTAGCCGGCACCGCAACCGCCGCCCGGGTCTATGTTGATACCCGTCGAACCATCGCGCCGCTTGACCGCAATCTGTTCGGTTCTTTCCTGGAGCATCTGGGGCGCGCCATCTACCAGGGAATCTACGATCCGGGATCGAAGCTTGCTGATGCCAACGGATTTCGCAAGGATGTTCTTAACGAAATCTGCCAGATGGGAGTGCCGATCGTCCGCTATCCGGGTGGAAATTTTGTTTCCGGATACAACTGGCTTGATGGCGTTGGACCAGTACAAAACCGGCCGCGCACTCTCGACAAAGCGTGGGACACGATCGAGTCTAACCAGTTCGGAACCAATGAGTTCATGGCGTGGTGCAAAGCGGTTGGGACCGAGCCGTTGATGGGATTGAATCTCGGCACAGGCACGGCGGAAGAAGCTGCGGCGCTGGTGGAATATTGCAACGTAGAGAAGGGCACGAAGTGGAGCGAACTGCGGCGTCAGCACGGCATTGCAAATCCTCACAATGTAAAACACTGGTGCCTGGGCAATGAGATGGACGGCCCCTGGCAGATCGGCCACATGTCGGCAACGGAATATGGATTGAAGGCGGCCGATGCCGCCCGGCAGATGCGTTATGTCGACCCCTCGCTGAAGCTGATTGCCTGCGGTTCCAGTGGCCCGTTTATGCCGACATATCTCGAGTGGGATCGCGAAGTGCTAGAACAATGCTACGACTACGTGGACGGGCTTTCTCTCCACCGCTATTTCGGCAACAACGACCGCGATTCGGGCGGCGACACTTCGAAATACCTCGCCCTGAATCTGAGCATGGAGCGGCAGATTGCCGAGACGGTTGCGGTTTGCGATCTGGTACGCGGGCACAAACGAGCACCTAAAAAGCTTTGGCTTTCCTTTGACGAGTGGAATGTCTGGTATCGCACTACGCGCGGGGATGCGGTGGACGGCCATCGGCAGGAAGCGCCGCACCTGCTCGAGGAGATCTACAACTTGGAAGACGCGTTGCTGGTCGGAGGACTCGTCAATTCGCTGCTGCGCAATGCGGATCGTGTGAAACTCGCCTGCCTGGCGCAGTTGGTGAACGTGATCGCTCCGATCATGACCGATGGCAACGGTTTGTTCCAGCAGACAATCTACTATCCCTACAGTTGGGCTCTGCAGTTTGCCAAAGGTACAGTGCTGAACCTGCTGGTGGAATCCTCTACCTACGAAGTCTCCGGATTGGATTCGGTTGGGTATGTAGATGCTGCTGCTTCCCACGACAAGACCGATGGGAAGGTTTCTCTTTTTATCCTGAACCGCGATCTCGCCAAGTCCCACGACGTGGAAGTCGTTTGGGAAGACGCAGCTCCAGCCCGTGTGATTTCCGCAAGTCTCTTAACCGGCGATGACCTCAAGGCTTCGAATAGCTTTGCGGCGCCGAAGCGAATCGCGCCACAACCGTTTGCGGTGCCGGCCACCTCCGGCGGCAAGAGCAAGTTCGAGGTGCCGGCGCGCTCCTACACCGTCATTCAATGGTCGCTGTAAATAAAAGGTATTGAGGATAAAACTCCCTGCTGCGAAAGACAAAAATCGAACATGGTTCCGGTTGTATCACTGCTACGAACCTTTCTAGCTACATCGGTATCCCTAAAAGTGCCGCTTAATTTTCGGTAATCGTTTACTTAAAACGAATGAAAGCTAGCGTAGTCCCCTGGCTGAAGAATTGCAACTCCATTTTTGCGTGTGGGAACTAAGTCCTGTCTGCTGCCCAGGGGCTGCTTTTGAAAACCCGAATGCGGACCAGAGTTCGCTAGTGCAAACCCGGTGTAGCGATCTTACCTGATCCGCTAACCTGATTCGCTTTGAGTGGCGTCGTGGGGAGTCCTCCGGCCGGGGCCAGGGCGGTAGAACGTCTCAGCACCAGGCTTGTATTCAGTTCGTAGTTGTGGTGCTGCGAGGGGGGATCGCATTCTACTTCGTTCAACAGCGCGCGGAAGGCGATCTTGGCCAACTCGTGTTGCGACATCTGCACTGTCGTAAGTGGAGGGATTGTAAATTCCGCCATGCGGATGTCGTCGAACCCGACGACCGACAGGTCATTCGGTATCCGGATTTCATGATCGTATGCTTCGCGCATAACTCCAATCGCCGTCATGTCGTTGGAACACAGCACGGCGGTGGGGCGATTGCTCAAAGCGTTCAGTTCCACCAGCGCACGCATCCCGCCCTCCATCCTGTGATCTCCCACCACGATCAACTCCGGAGAGAGCCCGATTTCCGTCATCGAAAGTTTGAAAGCTTCGCGCCTTGCCAGTGCAGACTTTAAATGCACCGGCCCGGTTATAAAGGCAATTCGCGTGTGCCGGAGCGCGGCCAGGTGCTGCACCGCCTGCCGGATTCCGTTCTGATAGTTGATACGGATATTGGCGATTCCCGGCACGTCCGGTCCCACGTCAACGAATACCAGGGGTACCTTACGGAAACGAAGATGTTCGATCAACGTTTCCTCCATACCGAAAGTCAGGATGGCCACCCCGTCTACACGGCGTTCAATCATGCGCCGCACTGACGATTCCATCCGTTTCGGGTCGTGGACGGTGGAGGTTACAAGAATCTCGTAGTTGTTCTCGACCGCCTGATTTTCGAACGTCTGCACAATTTCCGGGAAAAATGGGTTGGTGATCTCGGAGACAATTAACCCGAACAGCCGACTGCGCCCGGAAACCAGCGCTCTTGCCTGCGTGTTGGGATAGTAGCCAAGCTCCTCCACCACCTTCCACACTCGCTTGGCAAGTTGTGGATCAACCGTGGGAATACGGTTGATTGCTCTGGATACTGTGGCAGTGGAAACTTTCGCTCTCCGCGCGATCTCACGGATGTCCATGGAGTTGCGTGCAAAAGTCCTTTACGGAAAGCATCTTACCATAGCTGCGGCGCATTCCCGGCCCGCCCCACCGTCAGCAGAAAGCGTTTGCCCCACTGAAAAAGCTCCTTGGTCAGAAAACGTGGAGACTACCTGACGATGCCGCCCACAGGTGCCAACTACGAGCGAATATGGCAAAACGTTTGCCCATTTAACTCTCTATCACTGTGGATGGTTTACCACTTAGCGGGAGAAGTCTGCATCGCCGGAACAATGAGTGGGCGGGTGCCGAAAATGGGCGAGTTTGCTCTACCTGGTTATCAAGAAGCCGAGCTTCGACATTTCCAATGCTTCATTGTCCACTGCTAGCCCCGCCCGTCGGCAGAGCTTCGAGAGTCAGGACCTCGAAGGGGCCCAGAGTGAAGGTGTGTTCCTGTCCGGCTGCTAGTGATATTGGACTAGGCGTGCTCTCTTTCCTCCAAACGTTACGTGCCAGAAACCGACGAGGCACGTTTGGGAGTAGCTCAAATACCTGGGCAACGTCGATCGAGATGCTTTGACTCTTGTTGCTCGGATTGCGGAGCGTGAGTATGGTTTTGGCCGGCGACCAAGCGGCCCAACCGTAGATTTTTAGTTTGGCTGGATCGCCACCCACCCAGTGCGTGTCTCGGAGAACTTCTGCGTTGCGTCGTGACCAATTCGCGGCTTCTGCCAGCACATCCCAATCATTCTTCGAAAGGAGCGAGTGCGAAATGTATAGCTCCTGAAGTTGCGTTCCGCTACCGAAGTAGGAATGGACTTCATTCTGAAAGTCGCTTTCCGGGTCGCTGTCCAAGTGTTCCGCCTGCTTCGCGTAAATCAGCCCATGCAGCATGAGGGAATTTAAGGGAAAGAGTGGCCCGGCCTTCACGACATTCTTATAGGTTTGTGAGTCCCTGTAGGTGATCCACTTCTCGCGCCAACTGCCAACTCCGGCAAAGCTGTGGTCGTCGCCTCCGCGCCAGATCGAGTCGGCATAACGCAACCAGAAGGGCGAAGGATAGGTTCCCGTGGTGAGGTTCACGAAGAGGTCGGGTTTCTCGGTGCGCCAGTCCTCGATCAAACGGATGGCCGCTGCAAAATCACTGTCGAATCCGCTGCCGGGAAAAACACTGTCGACATTTCCCGTGCCATCAATCTTGAACTGGTTTATTCCATCTTTCTGGATGAAGTTGAGAGAGACTTCGCGGAATCGGGAGTAGTACTTTGGGCCGGATAACGCAAATCCTCCTGCATTGGTTTCGAAGCCATTCTTCTGGCCAAAATCGAGGCGCTGCTGTTTTGCCTCTTCGTAGCCTCCCCATGGGGAGAGCCAGATGCCCATCGCCGCCCCATATTGTTGCGCGGCTCGAGTCACAGGAGTAAGTCCCTCCGGGAAGCCTGTGTTCATCTGCCAAGTGGAATGCGGATTGTCCCACCCGTCATCGAGCAGAAAAGAATCCAACTTCACGTTGCGGCGGCGAACCAACTCGGTTCCGAAGGCGTTGATTACATCTAGCACCGCAGCCGCGTCGTACGGCTTGCCAAAGCCAATGTCATACCACGAGTTGTAATGGAGAAATGTTCGGTAGGGATGAGCTCGTTCGCGCTCGACGTAATTCAGAAATCCGCGGCGCATTTGGCCGGGCGGCGAGACTCCGATGACGAGTGAATACTCGACGGCCTGCCCCTTCTTCAGGGGAAGTTCTCGCTTCATCGTGCAAGTTACCGTGTTTGTCGCATGGCACTGAGCCAGGGGGTCTTCGAAACCGAGAAACAAATCTCCGGCAGTCACGGGAGAACCTTTGACTGTTCCGACCACGCTTGCGCCGGGCAGGTTGCCATCGAATAGAGACACTTCGGCGATCGGCTGATCGTCACCCGGCGCCGAGAGCGAGATCTCTTCCCGAATATAGTTGGAATCGTCGCGCAGCACGGCGCGCCAGACGACGGAACTTCTCTTCGTGCCCCGCGTCGCGTCTTGCTTCTCCGCGTATTCCAGGCAGAGAGAAATTGCTTTGCCTGCGAAATGATCGGCGGTGCGCGAGGCTCCGGAATTCGATGGCAGATCCTCGACTTGCGGACTGCCGATCATGACCATGTCCGACGCGTGAACTGTCGTCCCATCCTTGAAGGTGAAACTGAAAGGATCGCGGGGAAGAGAGGCTTGCGCGCCGGTAGTGCGGATTACCAGCTCACGAGCGGTTAGCTTACCTTCGGCAACCGACCATTGCGCTCGGATCATCTGGTTTCCCAGCGAGAGAACTGTGCCCTGAATCTCCGCATTCGCTTTTCCCGGGGATACTCCGTAGAGCATGGGAGTCTGGCCCGCCGCGAGGGAGCCCGCAAAGAGAAGGCCCACGAGAAACCCAGCTCTCAGATTCCACACGATTGCAGAGGTCGAAGTCGGCATGCTGCGTAATCAGTAGATGTTCAGGTGAGACACGACGCGGCTGATCGCGCCGTTTGGACTTGGACAATCAGGCTGGAGACCTAAGCGCAAAGAACTGAACAGCCCCAACAACTGCGCGAGGATCACGTCCACGGGCGCACGGTATTCGTCGGCAAGGCGAGGCGTGTTCAGGGATAGGACATGGTCCACTAGCCCATCGAGTTGGTTTGTGGAGTCCGACGTCACGACAACGAGAAGCTTCACGAGCCGCTTTCGACGGACTTCTTCGATCAGGTCCAGTTCATACTTGCGGCGGCGCGTATCTTGCGAAAGAAAACTTACGAATACGGTATTCGCGTCCAGCGCCGACATTGGACCGTGGCGGAGACCCAGGGTGGACTCCGAGAAGGTGGCTATTTTGCCGGCGGTAAGTTCCAGCAACTTCAGGGCGGACTCCCGGGCTACAGCGTGCAGTACCCCCGAGCCTACAAAACACGCTCTGGAGAAATCTTCCTGGGCAATCACGGGTACAATTTCCTGTGCGCGCTCCAGAAAACCCTCTCCCGCTTGCTTCAGCATCAAGAATGTATCGCTGTAATCGCCGGGAGAGAATGCGTGCGCGAGGCAATGGCCGGCGATCACCATGTTCGTGAAAGAACTGGTCATGGCCAAGCCGCGGTCGTTCGTCGTCTCGTCCAGGGCCAGCACAAAGGCGCGCTGAGTAGTCTTCCTGCAAAGAGCGGCCATGCGGCCCGCTTTGTTGCACGTCACCAATAAATGCCGCACTCTGGGGTATTTCTTGATCGCAGCATCGAGTACCGCCAACCCCTCGGAACTGTCGCCGGAGCGCGAGAATGAGATCCACAGGTACGGCCGATCCTCAAACACAAGGTCTTCAAGGTTCGTCAGAAGGTCGGTGCTGGGAACTGCCTGCACCTCACATTCCCAGAGCCGGCGCAATAAAGGTGTGAGAGCTCGACCGACATAATCGGAAGTGCCTGCACCGACAAGATAGACAACCGGGCGAAGCTTGGAATCTGCACCAATTCCCGCTTCCTCGAGAAACTGGCAGAGATCGGGTCGTCGTTCCTGGCAAATCTCGTAAGTCTTTCGCCAAGTTGCAGGCTGACGCGAGATTTCAAGCGGAGTATGCTGGGTGCCGCGGGCTTCCTTTTCTTTCTCGCTGGCCTCGAGTAACCCCCGGAGTCCATCGATTACGCGTCCCTGACTCAAGCTCCCTCCGTCCTGACCCGATGCCAGCGCATTATACTAGCAGCAATTATCGCAATATATAGAAATATTTAGAAACTGTCATAACAATAAAACGAAATCTGCCGCTCCGCACCGATTATGAGGCGGAATTATTTATGGACTGTTTTGCTCGAGGACATCTTGCGGCGTGTGCTCCGGGAGAATGCAACGTCCCTTCTGAAGAAATTCACCCGAGCGGATCTTGCGGAGTAAGCATTAGACGACGGTGACTTCGACACCGGATTTCTTTAGCGCGTTCAGGTCGGCCTTGGGTATGCCGGAGTCGGTGATTACGTGTTGAAGAGCAGAGGGAGGAGCAATCAGCGAAAGGCTTCGCCTTCCGAATTTGCTGGAGTCGCAGACCGCCACTACCACTTTCGAGATTTCGATCATGGCGCGGTTTACTCTCGATTCCAAAAGATTCGGTGTGCTGATCCCATACTGAACGTCGAATCCGTCGACGCCAAGAAAAAGGATGTCCGCGTGCAATTTGTGAAGCGTCTCTTCGGCGATAGGCCCTACCAGAGAAAACGAGTTCTTCCTGAGGTTGCCCCCGCTCAGAATCACTTCTACCGCCGATCCGGAGAGTTCGGCGGCGATGTTCACCGCGTTGGTGATGATGGTCAGATTCATAAAGTTGCGCAGGGCGCGGGCAATGGCGGTGGTGGTCGTGCCGGAATCAAGAATGACCACTTGTCCTTCGGAAACCATGCGCGCGGCGGCCGCGGCAATCTGCATCTTCTCCTTGCGATGGAGCTTCTCCTTCTCTCGCAGAGTGGGGTCTTCCAGGGCACCGTCGCGGGACGGAAGCGCCCCGCCATGGGTACGATGAATATGGCCTTTCAGGTGCAGAATATCCAGGTCTTTGCGGATGGTGACCTGGGAAGTGTGGAAGTGTTTCGCCAGGTCCACAACCAGGACCCGGCCATCCCGACGCAGCAACTCAAGGATCGCTCTTTGCCGCTCTTCGTTTAGCATTCAGGGTTTAGCATTCAGGGTTTAGCATTCAGAAACTTTTGCGCCGTCTGACGGCGAATCTCATACAAGATACTCTTGGCACTTCTCTTTTATCCGCACTGCGTTCGGTTGTCTAGGGAAAAGTTCCGATCCGGTTTGCCCGAGCTAAGTTATTCGGGTCGAGCTTCGATCAGCAAATGTTGATTGAACTCGGCAGAAAGTGTGGCCGTCGGACCGTGCACTTTTCCTAGATCTTTATTGTTCACGTAATCAATAATGCGATAACTGCCGTTTTGCAGGCCGCGAAGTTCAATCGGCCCGCTCCAATGTTTGGCATAGAACGCGTAGTACAGTCCTTTGTCCTTTGTCCTTCTGAATAACATGAGTTTCGGGAAGATCGAACCCTATGTCGTAAAGATCCCTGCGATACTCACCTCGCGATATCATTTTCTCGTTGTAGATCTGCAGCCACTTCTCGAAAACCTTCTGCCGCTGCGGGGTTAGATCGGACTTGCTGTGTTTGCTGACAAGATTCGGCAGGACAAACTGCGTACCCACGACTCCTCCCACCCCGACGGTCGAAGCGAAATCGATGGCTCCATCGCTCAACTCGACATGGTCGCCGAAATAGGGAATGTTGTCCCCCATCAGCGCTTTCAGAGTCTTACCCTTAGAGCGGACCTGAAACGAACTCTCCGGATCCGATGCGACCGACATATTGAAATGCGGCATGGTGAAGAACGAGTACGCGGTGCCGCACGGACAAAATTCCACTAAGGCGTCCGGCTTTACGCTGCGCGCGGTTTCGTAAATCTCGCGAAAGAAATCGGGCAGCGCCTCAACCGACTCTTCCGGGCGCTTATGGTGATGCGCAGGATTGTAACAAGGAGGAACGGCGTTCATGTGTTGACCATCGAGCTTGAGGCCGTCGAATCCCCACTCGCCAAGGATCTTGCGAACCAGTGCCTTATGATATTCGACGACCCCGCGGTCAGAGGGACATAAATAAAAAGAATTCCACCATGAGATCTTGCGCTTCGATCCATCGCGATTCAGCAGAACGAAGTCGGGATGGTCTTTGAGCAAGCTTGAATCCGGGACGGCGCTCAACGGCGACCACCAGAGCTGCGCTTTGAAACCCTCGGCATGAATTCGATCCACCAGGACTTTCATGTCGGTGTCGCCATTCGGAAATTTTTTCGGATCGAGCGCCCAATCCCCGTAATTGTTCTGCCAGCCATCGTCGAGCGTGACCCAGGAGAAGCCCATTTTCTTGACTGTTGGAAGGGTGTCGTAAACCTGCCTGAGTTGCATCGACCGACCGTAGCCCCAGGCGCACCAGATCGGGCCAAAGGCGCTGTCTGGTGCCGTCGCCATTAGAAATCCCTGCCGCACCATGAGGCGGCGATATTCGGCGAGGGTGCGGAAGTAATCGCCTTGATGCACGGAGACAAAGGTGCGGAGAGTATGAAAACTCTCGCCTGGTTCCAGCGTGCGCTCGCGGGTTGAGAGGACCGCGACGCTGGCATGGCGCGCATCGGGCATGGAGACAGGAAGTGATATCAGGCGGGGGCCCGGTTCTACATGGCCAACTGCGAGGCCAATGTCTTTGCGCCATACATCGACGATCGGAGTTCCTCCGCCGTAATCGCTGGCATTCATTCCAAGATAATTTTCCTGTTTGAATCCGGCATGCAACGGAAGCACCCAATTGGGACGCTTCTCGTAGGACCCACTTTGATAGGACCAAAATGCGGGGCCGCGTGCATCAGCCTTCGCGCGTAGTGAATATTGATGGTTGGCCCAACCGCGGATTGCGAGTCGAGCAGCCGCTTCGTTCGTGTAGGTGACGTCGAAGATCGCGATGGAGGGAAAGTCAGAGTAAATTGTGACAGAGACATCCTTGCGCAGATCGCTGGCCTTGCCCGTCAGCGACAGCTGCTCGCCGGAACCAAATGCGTCCGACACATGTTCGCGATGGCTTGCGCTCGGGGGGAAGTCGCTCCAGGCGCGACTGCCGGTGACAGTTTCTGACGCAGAAAACGGAGTTAGGAATTGCGGGCTTCGGCCAAACAACGCGACCACGCGGCTGTGCAGGTTATGGTCGAATTCGATTCGCAAGACAGAGCTTTGGATCTGAAGATTCGTCGAAGTTTCGAGAGCGGCAACAGAATTGGATTTCTGATCCGAATTGTTTTGGCCAGAATTCCAGACGGGCAGAGCAAAGGCAAGCAATACACCTGCGACAACGCGTCCGATCCTCGAAAGGAACCATCGGCTTTTCTCGGGGCGGGATCTTGCGCCACGATTAGATCGATTTTTTATGTTGTCACACCGGTTCGGTTGGATCATCTTCGACTAGTCGAGAATATTTACGATGTATTGCGAATGAATTCGTTTTACGTTCTAGCGTTGGCATTGTCAAGAGTTGATCGCGGTGTTAAGGAGGAGGCCTGCTCCGATGAACAAGTCTCACGCGGATGCGCTTAAATGGCGGGGGCCGCGCCATTCCGTCTGGTATCTGGGCCCGTAACGCGGGAGCCGATATCCACATTCGCCTTTTGCGCTTGACAAAGCAGGGGGGTGGAAAGTAATAGTGTGAGCGAAAGAAAAAGTTATAAAACGCAATAATTGCGAATACACCTGCTTGATCTTGGTGGGAGGCGGTCCATGCGAGTTCGAAGAGCAGAGTGGTTCCCGGTCGGCGGTTCAGCGCGCGCCACCGTGCTGTTTTCCGTTGTCGTCATTCTTGGTTCGGCGATCTCCGTCTGGGGGCAGGGAGCGTACCGGGCGCAGTTGCGCGGGGTTGTTTCCGATGCGTCAGGAGCGGTGGTCGCCCATGCCACCGTGACCATCCGCGACGTCGGCACGAATATTGCCAGTTCCGCGGTTACCGACGACAAGGGCTCGTATTTCTTCACCGATCTCCGCCCTTCCACCTATGCCGTCAAGGTCGAGGCCTCAGGCTTTCGCGCCGCGGAACGGACCGGCGTTGTTCTGGCGGTCGATCAAGAGTCATCGCTGAACTTCAAGCTCGACATTGCTGGTGCATCGATTTCTGTCAGCGTTACGGCCGCGGCCCCGCTGCTGGACACCGATAATGCGACGCTGGGCACGGACATCACTAGCGAATATGTGAAGGAACTCCCGCTGATTAATCGCAGCTTCTTCGGCCTGATGTTCTTATCGGCTGGAGTGACGGAGGTAGCAGGGTCGGGCACGCAAGATAGCTATCCTTCAGGGACCAACTTTGTTTCCAATGGGCAGCGAAATGCGACCGCCGAAGTGCGGCTGGATGGGGCCCTGCTTAGCGCACCAGAACAGGGCGAGGGAGGAAACTCCAACGTTTATTACGAGCCACTGGTCGAGAGCATGCAGGAAGTAAAAGTAGAGAACAACAGCTTCTCGGCGGAGTTCGGCAATAACGGCGGCACTGTCGTGAACATGGCCATGAAGAGCGGGACCAATTCCTTCCATGGCAGCGGCTGGTATTTCTTGCAGCGTCCGCAGATGGATGCCCGCGATTTCTTCAACCCGGAGCCCAACCCCAAACCAGACTCCCGGCGCGATCAGGGAGGGTTTTCGCTGGGCGGACCGATTAAGAAGGATCGCACTTTTTTCTTTGTGGATTTTGAGAAGGTCCACAGTATTTCCGCGACTAGCTATGTGGCGTCTGTGCCAACTCTGGCGGAGCGAACCGGAGACTTTTCAGCGACCGCGACTGCCATTTACGATCCGTTCCAAATCACAAACCTAGCCGCGTGTACCAGCCAGCCGAATCCGCCACCCTGTACGCGCGCTCAGGTAGCGAGTAACGGGATCCTCAACGTAATTCCCAAAGGAGAGATTGATCCCATCGGATTGGCAGTCCTCAATCTCTACCCGAAACCCAACCTGCCTGGAGAATTCAACAACTACAATTTCACAACCACAGCGAGTGCGCCGGATTACCAGTTCGACATCAAGGTCGATCACCAGATCAACGATAAGCAACGCATCAACGGCCGCTACAGCCGGAGCTGGAGCAACTTCACCACTGCCGAGACTCTGGGCGACAGCTTCGACAATGACGGAATCGCGAACGGTCCGACCACGGCGCAAAACAGCTCGTTCGAATATTCCTGGACCATTAACCCGCGAACTGTCTGGACAAACCATGCGGCCATCGATCGTGTGCACGAAAAGTCCACTTCCGGTATTCCCACGCTCTCCGGCTTCAACGCTTCCTTGCCGAGCGGCGCTCAAGGACTGCCAACCTCGCTGCAGCAGGCCAATGGTATTGATCAGATGCCAACATTCTCCATCACAGGGGCGTCCCCATGGACCGATCTTTTCGACCAGTGCTGCATAGCGACGACATTTGCTCACACGCTCTACAGTTATTCGTCACAAGTCGTGATCTCAAAGGGCTCACACCTGATCAAGTTTGGCGGGGAGCAGAGGCTGTTCTATAACAACTTTTTTCAGCCGCCGAATCCGACTGGAGTGTTCAATTTTTCGGATTTCGTCACTTCGCCGACTCCGAATAGCGACACGGATGCGCTGGGGAATCCGACAGGCAATCCGTTTGCCAGCCTTCTTTTTGGTTACGCCGACAATGTAAACCCCCCAAGCTACGTTCCTCCTTCACTCAATATCTACCCGTCGGTGGCCAATAAATCCGCCGAGACAGGCTTCTATATTCAGGATGACTGGAAGGTGAACTCGAAGCTCACGCTCAATCTCGGTCTGCGTTACCAGTGGAGCACGCCATACGACGAGCGCCACAACCGCCTCGAATTCAGCAATTTCACCGCCGACAGCGGAATAAACATCAATCTTGCCAACGTTCCCGGAAGCGCGCCAGCAGGCACCTTGAGCGCGCAGGCAATGATGCTGGGGATCGCGAATCTTCCGACGACGGAGGAGCTGCTCGGCACTACGGAGTTCGCCACCTCCAGCCGCAGAAGCGTTCCGACGTATCGCAAAGACCTTGGGCCGAGACTGGGTTTCGCTTATCAGATCGACTCGAAGACGGTGGTGCGCGGCGGGGCGGGCATATATTTCGGAATGAGCCCCGCTACAAATTTTCAATATCCCGGCACCGCGTTCCGTAAAACGGCCACCATGTTCTTCACAAACGACAATTTTGCAACTCAATCCGCGACCATGGAAAATCCATTTCCAGGGGGACTTACAGGTCCGCAGGGTATGCAATACGGCGCGCTCGCCAATTGGGGGTACGGCAACAACAACGATCTGGGCACAACTGCGGCGCGAGATGCCGAGATCTATCAGTGGAACCTCGGAATCCAGCGCGCGCTGCCAAGCGAAATCGTGCTTGGTTTGGATTACTCCGCGAACCGGAGCACGCATCTACCATGGTCCGGCACCAATAACCGGGATTTCATTCCGTCAACTCTGCTGGCGAAGATTTCAGCAGCGGTAACTCTCACCGATCGGAATTGCCAGACGGACAGTTGCGTCAGCAACTTTCTCCAGACGCAGGTGGGCAACCCGTTCGCGGCGATGTTCAGCCAGCCTTGTACCCCTAGTCCTTCCGCCCCGTGCTTCAACGAGCCCGATTCGAATTACGGCCAGCCGACTCTCGCGTTGGGAAATCTGCTCAACTCTTACCCGCAATTTGCCGGAGATTTTGAAGGCCTGATGTTGGAGGAAGCCAGTTCGTGGTACAACGCGATGCAGATTCGTTTTCAGAAACGCACTACGCATCACATCAGTTTCGACGGCAGCTACACGGTATCGAAGTCGACCGACGATTCCTCGGCGGGCAGAAACAATTTCATCGGTTCTCTGGCTTTCGGCATGCCGCAACAGCTGGATCGCCTGAATTTGGAACATAGCATCGGCGCCAACGACACGCCGCAGCGTTTGGCAGCCGCAGTCGTCATTGACCTGCCGATTGGCCGCAAACAATGGATTGGCGGCGATATGAACCGCGCGCTCGACGCCATCGTTGGAGGCTGGTCGATCGCGACCTTGATCACGGAGCAATCGGGTCAGCCCATGGCGATCGGCATGGCCGCCCCGCAACTGGCGAATGGAACTCAGCGGCCCAGCGTCGTGTGCGGGCAACTCAAGTCCGGGTCGAGCATGAACGACGTCGCCCTGACTTGGCAGAATCCGACGCCGCTCTCTTTTTTTAACTCCAGCTGCTTCGCCAACCCGGGCGACCAGAATCCGGGCAACGCCCCGCGCTACTTTTCCGGCCTCCGCGTTGCCGGTATTCACAACGCGGACCTGAATCTCTATAAGTCGTTCGTGCCGAGGGAAGGCTGGAAGTTGGATATTCGAGCGGAGATCTTCAACCTGACCAATCATCCTCGCTTCGGCTTCCAGCAGTCGAACTTGTCTTTTGGAGATTCTCAGTTCGGGGCAATTAGCAGCGATGCGGCGGGGTATTTGCCTCGGTACTTCCAATTCGGAGTCAGATTCGAGTTCTAAGCGTAGCGGTTTCACAAATCGACAGAGGTTTGGCCATGAGAAGCATGCGGCGCGGACTGACCTTCAGTGGATGCGACTATGAAAACTTGTGAAGTCTGGATTGCAGTCGCAGTGTTAGTGTCCATCAGCGGATTCCTGTTAGGTCAGGATGTTACTCGAGAGCACGCGATTCCAGACTCGCACAATCAGGACTCGAGGAATCAAGACTGGACAAACTATGTTCGCATTGCGGCGTGGTCTTTGGGGACAGGCCGCGCGGAGCGAATTGTCCGCGAGGCTGAAGAGAGCCATGTCTCCGGCATTGAAGTGGACAACGATATTCTGGGGCGCTACGAGAGCTTTCTCAACCCGGAAGAGAAACTCGCCGCGATTAGTGCCGTGGCGGAGCGCTCGCACAAAGCCGGGAACCACGCGTTCGTTTACATTGCGGGGCTGGAGTGCATCACGGCAAACGCCGACCGGGCGCCGCATTCGGTAGCCAAAGATCATCCGGATTGGTTGCAGCGCAAGATTACGGGCGAGCCCGCAGTGTTTGGCGGCGGCACTGCTTTCTGGATCGCAAAAGGCGACGAGGATGTTTGGATCACGCCCTACGCAGCGGAGTGGCGCAAGACGTACATGGAGCGGGTGCGGCAGATTGCCGCGACGGGCATCGACGGCATCTACGTGGACATCCCGTACTGGATGACGCATTTCGATGGTTGGGAAGACACCTGGGCCAGCTTCGATGACGCGACAGTCGCGGCCTTCCGCAAGCAGACTGGGCTGGACGCACGACGCGATCTGAAGCTGGGAGATTTTTCGGATCCAAATTTTCGGCAATGGGTCGATTTTCGGATCCAGTCGTTGACCGACTTCATGCGGGAAATCGATCAGACCGCGAAGTCGGTCAATCCGCAGATCAAAACTATTCCTGAAATCTATCCGGGCATCGAGGAAGAAGCCGTGCGTGTTGGCGCGGATGTGTACAGTCTGTACGCCGTGAACGACGCAGTTGCACATGAGTATGAATTTGGCGGCGGCGATCACATGGCATCTTCGCGAACTCCGTTCGACTGGTTTCGTTACCAGATCGGCATGCAGACTTTCCGCGCGTTTGCCGAGGGCAAGGCGACATGGATACTGAATTATTCGTGGGATGGCGATCCCAAGATCCGCGCCCCCGAGCCGATGAAGAATCTCTTTATGTCGGAACTGGTGGCTGGAGCGAATGTGTGGGATGCGGCGACTCACGTGATGTCCGGCTCAAACGATCTGGACACGCGAAAGCAAGTGTTCGCCTGGATTGCCGCTCACGAGAAGACCTTCTATCGTCCTCGGACGGCGATTGATCCAATCGGTGTTTATTTCTCTCCCACTACGCGCAACTACTTCACGAAAGAGTTTCTTCGTTCGTACCAGGGGACGCTTCTACTTCTGATACAGAGTCATCGCGAGTATCAGATCGTGACGCCGAGGACACTGGCGTCGTTCCACGGGAAAACTTTGATTCTGCCGGATGTTCGTATTCTTTCAAAGGATGAGACAGCTGCGTTGCGAAAGTATGCCAGTAGTAATGGAAAGATCGTCACTACCGGCGCGGTCGGCAAAGAATTACTGAATCAGACCAATGTTGCACGCCTCGCCGATTCGCCGGGGGCCCGCTACATGGTGGCCGCGGAAAGTCATTTCGAAGATTGCTCACCGGCCAGTGAAAAGCAGTTTCTCGACACGCTGGACAGTGGCGAAATTCGAATAAAGGCCTCGCCAATGGTCGCGACACAGATCGCGTCGGTGGACGGGGCGGTCCATGTATTTTTCGCCAACTTTCAGGGCCTTCGCGCCAAGGAAAACGCCGTGCAGACTCCCGAGAGCGGCGCGGAGGTGACCATACCCGGCAAGGTGAAGGGGCACTTCCTGCCATTTCTCGGCGAGGAGACCACGATCACCGGCCACTTTGAAGGCGGAAGCACGTTGTTCCACCTGCTCAATATCGCAAAGGGCGCGGTTGTCTGGTTCGAGCCCGCCCAGCCTTGAGATAGTCCACCGCGTTTCATTCCATACTGGAGCGCCAAAATTGAAAAACGAGATTCCAGCGTTTCGATGTATAGTGAAATTATTCGTAAGTATTCGCAACTCATCTGGTTGAATTTCGATGCGGTTGGCGAGAGGGCTGGAGGAGCGCCGGATTGGACCCTGTGATTGAGAAGCGTGGCCACAACGCAAGCGCCAGTTTGCAGGATGTGTTGATCCGCAATCGCCGCTCAGGAAAAGGCGGTGTTTATGCGGTCTGTTCCGCACATCCTTGGGTCATCGACGCGTCCATAAAACAGACCATAGAGAACGACTCGGTTCTCCATGTGGAATCAACTTCCAGCCAAGTTAATCAATTGGGCGGTTACAGCGGACAGATGCCGAGTCAGTTCGCGGAGTTTGTCAAAGCAGCGGCGAGGCGCATGGGGCTTTCAGAGGATCGAATCCTGTTGGGCGGAGACCATCTTGGGCCTTTTCCGTGGAGAACCGAAGCATCAGACAGCGCCTTGGGCAAGGCTTGCGAACTAACCCGCGAGTGTGTGCTCGCCGGCTATCGGAAAATCCACCTCGATGCGAGCATGGCATGTGCCGATGACGCGAAGGTCCTTCCTGAACGGGTTGTCGCGTCGCGCGCGGCCGTGCTTTGCCAAGCCGCCGAAGAGGCTGCGAAGAGCCTGCCTTCCGGATCCGACTTTCCGCTCTATGTCATCGGGACGGAAGTTCCCGCGCCAGGCGGCGAGTCGGCTCTGGGAGAACCTCCCGCCGTGACCACGATTGAGAGCCTTCATCAGACTCTGCAAGTCTTTCAGCAGGCGTTTGAAGAGAAAGATTTGTCAGCTGCGTGGCAAAGAGTAATCGGGGTGGTGGTGCAGCCCGGGGTGGAGTTCGCGGACGATGTCCTATTTGAATACGACCGCGCAAAGGCTCGCGCACTCGCGGCAGGATTGCCGCGCAACCCTTCGCTCGTTTACGAAGCGCACTCCACGGACTACCAGTCTCCCAGTGCTTTGGCTCAAATGGTCGAAGACCATTTCGCTATTTTGAAAGTAGGTCCGTGGTTGACCTTCGCATTCCGCGAAGCGGTATTCGCTTTGAGCGCGATCGAAAGGGAACTGCTTGGCGGGGAAAAGAGCCAGAGGCTGTCGCAGGTGCGGGAAGCGCTTGATCGGGCAATGCTCAGCGGGCCAGCCTACTGGCGCTCGTACTACCACGGGGATGAGAACCAATTACGCATCTCGCGGGCCTACAGCTATAGCGACCGCTGCCGATATTACTGGCATGAGAGCTCGGTCCAGGCAGAGATCACGCGGCTGATCGAGAACCTTACGGCCCAGTCGGTCCCGTTGACGCTCATCGGCCAATACCTGCCGCTGGAGTACAAGGCAATCAGGGCAGGCGAAATCGTGAAGCAGCCAGGGGCAATCATTCGATATCACATTCAGTTAGTGCTTCGCGCGTATGCGACCGCATGTGGAATGGGATGAAAACGACTTGAAGACTGCGCCGGAACATTTGGACAAGGGGGCGAAATGCCTAAGTTGGACGTATGCGTCGTCGGTGAAATCAATCTCGACCTGATTCTCTACGGGTTGCCCAAAGAGCTCGTGCTCGATCGCGAGTTGCTGGCCAGCGGTCTGGCGCTCACGCTGGGTAGTTCGTCGGCGATTTTCGCCCATAACCTTGCAGTGCTCGGAACCAAGGTTGGTTTTGTCTCGAAGACCGGTGGAGACGCTTTGGGCAAGATCGCACTGGAGCGGTTGGCGGCCGGCGGGGTCGACGTCAGCCGCGTTAAACAGGCAACGTCGCAGACACCGACGGGATTAACAGTGGCTTTGCCATACCTGCAGCATCGTTACATCCTGACGTTTCCCGGCACGATGTTTGAGATGCACTACTCCGACATCGACATGGAATACGTCCGGTCGGCGCGACACCTGCACCTCTCCTCTTTCTTTCTGCATCGCGCGTTGCGCCCGCGAATCATGGATCTCTTCCGCCAGGCGAAAGCTGCGGGTCTGACCACATCGCTTGACACCAATGACGACCCCGAGAACAAATGGGACCGGGATTTATTGGAAGTGCTCAAGTATGTCGACATTTTTCTTCCGAATGACCGTGAGGCCAAGAAGATTACGCATACCGACGACCTTTCGCAAGCCATCAACCAGCTTGCCGGCCTGGCGAAAGTTGTAGCGGTGAAGCGTGGCTCTGCGGCTGCGATCTGCCGGTCAGGACAGGATCAGTGCAGCCTGGCGCCGCCGAGCGTGAAAACTGTCGATGACGTCGGCGCCGGCGACAGTTTCGATGCCGGATTCATCCACCAGCAAATGCAAGGGGCGAAACTTGAGGATTGCCTGGCATTCGCCAATCTGGCGGGAGCCTACTCAACCACCAAGGCAGGCGGTACCGAAGCTTTTCGCGACCGGAGTTCACTCGTCAGCTTCATGCGTCAGCAGTGGAACGCCGCAGGCAAGGGCGCTCTACCCATCAAGTGATACCTGGCTTTTCGATCCTCGCGAACGAGATATTCCTGTTGACAAAGCTTGTTAAACGGAAGTAAAAGTAATAGTTCGAAATATTACACAATCATTTGCAGTTGGAAGCAAGCGTTTAGCCGTTCTTGAGGGAACCAGGAGGCTCGCCATGCCCACGTCTTTGCACACTCGACAAGTTCTCGGTGCGCTCTTTCTTCTCCTAGCCATTGGCTTCGCAAAACCGCTATGGGCGCAAAAGGATGCCGGAACTATTGTGGGAACCGTGCGCGACCCCAGCGGTGCGGTGGTTCAGGGCGCTAAGGTTGCCGTCGAGGACGTGGATCGCGGTGTTCAGATGACTCTCTCCACCAACGAACAGGGAGAGTATGTCGCGAGTCCGCTGCACATCGGGCGTTATAAGGTCACGGTGGAGAAGGCAGGGTTCAAAAAGGCGGTGTCAGAGGTTGTCCAGCTCGATGTGCAGGGACGCATTGCCATCAACATAGGCTTGCAGGTCGGGCAGCAGACTGAAGAGGTTCTGGTAACGGGTGCTGCGCCACTGCTTGAAACTGAAACCTCGGAGTTGGGGCAGGTGGTTGACCAGAAGCGGGTGAGCAACCTGCCTTTGAACGGGAGAAACTTTGCGCAGTTGGCGCTGCTGAGCACCGGGACGGCGCCGAGCGAACCGGGCGCGCGCGATGAAGGCGGATATGGTTTCAGCGCCAACGGAGCACGGTCGCTACAGAACAATTTCTTGCTGGATGGAGTGGACAACAATTCCAACCTGCCCGATTTGCTCAATGAAACGAACTTCGTAATTCAGCCTCCGGTGGAAGCTCTGCAAGAATTCAAGGTCCAGACCAACGCTTATAGCGCGGAATTTGGGCGCGGCAATGGGGCGATCGTGAACGCGGTCATCAAGTCCGGGACCAACCAGCTTCACGGCTCGGCCTGGGAATTCCTGCGCAACGACAAGCTGGATGGGCGGAACTATTTTGATCCGTTGGGACCTGTGCCGCCGTACAAGCAGAACCAGTTTGGCGCGACATTCGGCGGACCAGTGTTGTTGCCCCATTTGTATGACGGCCGTGGACGCACTTTCTTCTTTGTGGACTACGAGGGGTACCGCGTGCGCCAGGCGCAAACTCAGGTTGCGTTCGTTCCACCTACGGCATGGCGGACGGGAGATTTTTCGAGTCTGATCGACTACACGAATATAACGGGCACGGATTGCAATAACAGACCGACATACGCGGGCGAGATTTTTGACGCCAAGCTGGCACAACTCATCCCTCCTTCCCAACCCAACGCGCCTCCCACTTTCTGCGGCGTGCCGTTTCAATATGACGGAACGGGGAAGCCTCTGAACATTATTCCAGCCACGCCAGTGGTTGCAGGCGGGGGTTCATTAGATCCGTTAGCGCTGCGTTTGGCAGCGTTGTATCCGGCAGCGGGGCCGATCAACTCGAGCGGGAACAACTTCGTCGCTAATCCTGTGCGCAAGGAAACGCGCAACAACTTTGACGTTCGGGTCGACCAGAAATTCTCTGACGCGGACAACGCTTTCTTCCGTTTCAGCTTCGAAAACCAACCGAGCTCAATTCCTGGAACATTTGGTGGATTGGCCGATGGGGGCGGATTCTTTAGCGGCAAGGAGGATTTTTCCTACCGCAGCTTTGCCACCGGTTGGACGCACGTTTTCAAGCCCGAGTTGATCAACGAATTCCGCCTGGGCTACAACCGCGTGAATGCCCATCGCCTAGAACTTAACGCGGATACGAACGTGTCGGCCGAGCCGAACATCGATTTTCCGGGCGTTCCGTATTCGCCGGGCATTGGCGGGTTGCCACAACTGATATTTAGCGACGTTGCTACCCTAGGTAGTCCCACGTTCCTGCCTTCGGTCGAACTCCAGAACTCCTACACTCTTTCCGAAAACCTGACCTGGGTGCGCGGACGCCACACTTGGAAATTTGGAACAGAGATCCGGCGGGAAGAGTTCACAATTTTTCAGCCCGCCGCGGCTCGCGGGACGCTCAACTTTGATCCGACGCTGACCGATAATCCGGCGGCTATCGGTACCGGCGGAACGGGATTCGCCTCCTTCGTGGCAGGACTCACCAGCGGCGGCAGCATCAACAACCTGCATAATGTGGACTACTTCCGAAATACGTTTGCGTTTTACGGCCAAGATGATTGGAAGTTGACACCCACGGTGGTGCTGAATTTGGGCCTGCGCTACGAACTTTTTGGGACCGTTGCGGATCGTCACAATGACGTGGGAAATTTTGATCTCAGCAATCCCACCGATCCCACGATCTTCGTGCCGAAGGGACAGACGGCGCAACTCACTCCTTTCATCGCCCAGTACGTCAAAATCAGCCCCACTGGCAGCCGGGGGCTGATCAATTCCGATCTGAATAATTTCGCGCCGCGTATCGGATTGGCGTGGCAGTTCGCTCCGAAGACCGTGTTGCGCACGGGCTACGGAATTTTCTACGGTGGGCAGGAGAATGGTCCGTACTCAAACCCGAGTCCGGGATTCAATCCTCCGTTCTTCACCAACGAATCGTTCATTGCGCCCTGTAGCGCGCCAACGGCTAACGGCACTGCCGGAGATTGCCGCGTCACCCAAATCCCCTCTCTGGCTGGCGGCTTCCCCGCCAACTCGCTGGTCAATCCCAACACCCCCATCTTTTTCTCCGTCGATAAGAACCTGCGCACGCCGTATATGCAGCAGTGGCATTTGAGCGTTGAACATCAACTACCCGCGAACAGTGTGTTCACGCTTACTTATGCAGGTTCGCGGGGAACAAAGCTATACACGTTCTTCAACGGCAACCAAGCCGCCCCGGACCCGAATCCGAATGACGCGACGGCGCCGCGGCGTCCCGTGTCTGCGACCGTCATCGGATCACCCGCTCCTTGTTCGCTTGCGAATCCTCAGTACTGCAGCCCGGTTTTCGATACCGGCATCGACTGGTTCCGCTCGTCCGGCTCCTCCAATTACAACTCGTTGCAGGCAAGTTTTGAGAAGCGCTTCGCGAAGGGCCTGCAGTTCCAGGCGTCCTATACTTACGCGCATTCGCTGGACATCGCCTCAAACGCGAACCTTGGACCTACGCAGAACAACAGCGACTTTCGCTACTTCCGCGATCCACAGGCCGAATACGGCAATTCCGATTTCGACGTTCGTCAGCGCTTCGTGTTCAACTCGATCTACGAGCTTCCTTTCGGCCACGGCAAACGGTTCCTCGGGGAAGCGAGCGGTGTGGCGAATCAGGTTGTCGGAGGCTGGCAGATTGCGAATATTGTTTCGCTCTCCACCGGCAACTGGTACACGGTGCTCGATGCGGACGGTAACTTTGCCAATGCTGACGGCGGGGCCGGTGGGGTGTCGCAGCGTCCTGACCAGGTCGGCGACCCGACCCGCGCGGGCCCCGTGCCGGGCAACCCGACCTGCGTTGCTCCCGCCAAGATTCACACGCCGACCGCATGGTTCAACACCTGCGCGTTTGCCGATCCAGCTCTCGGTTCGTTCGGCGATGTTGGCCGGAACACTATCGAGTCTCCCGGATACAAGACGTGGGATTTCTCCGTATTCAAGTTTTTCCATACTTCGGAGAAAACGGACCTGGAATTTCGCGCGGAATTTTTCAATCTGCTAAACCATACTAACTTCCTGTTCGCGGAAAGCGGCCCGCAAAATGGAAACAATGCAACCATTCTTGGAACGGAACAATTCGGCGACCTCACGGCTGCTCGCCCGCCGAGACAGATACAGTTTGCGTTGAAGTTCTCTTTTTAGTGGAATTGTGGATCTCGTCGTCCGGCCGTGTATGGACCGGACGATGTTCTCAATCGACAGAGAGGACGCGGCTGCATGCGGCGTAGAGATTTTCTAAAAAGTAGCGTTGCCTTGGCAGTAGCCGCTGAACTGGGACCAAGCAAAGCGCAAGGAATCGTCCCCGCACACAACTGGGGAAAATACGATTTTGGTTCTGGCCTAACCGTGACGGACCGCCTCAACCAAGGTCCGTTTTCCCAGTACCCTCCCGACGCTGTTATCCCCACAGACGATGTGGTTATGACCACAACTCCTTCGGAAGAAGTAGTGCCGAACTATGGGAAGGGATTGATCACGTACATCACGGCCGACATGGGCACGGAGGAAATTAAGTCGGACAACATTCCCCAGGCGATTGATGATCTGGTTCGATTCCCTCTGGGGCAACAGCTTTACATACGCCCGACCTGGCGGGAGGTGCAGCCGCGGGCTGGACGCCTCGATTTGCCCGATTACATGAAGCTCGTTTTCGAATTGGCGAAAAAAAACAACAAGCGCATCGGAATGCGAATTCAGATGAGCGCTCCAGACTATTCACACCAACCGGCTTTACCAGATTTCGTTCTCGAAAAAGTGCCGACGGTTGATCTGGTCGTTAGCGATAAAGAAAGCAGCGCGTCGGCAGAGCGCTTTTTGAAGAATCCGTATTCGCGTTATCAGCCCCGCTTTGACCATCCTTTTTTTCAGCAGGCATTCCGGGAGCTGATCGGGCTGTTGGCAGCGGAGTTTAACGGAAGTCCTGACATCGAGTTCATCGATACCTTTATGTATGGGTTTTGGGGCGAAGGTCACACCTGGCCCTTCGGCAACAATCCTTTCCCCGATTACCAGACCGCGGAGCGCACTTGGATCAACATGCTGGAGGTTCAGCTGGAGCACTTTACGAAGACTCCTTTGATGACTAACACGCAGCCTGACTACAGCCGAGTCGGCAACTCAGAACTCCTCGACCGCACGGTTCGCAGCAATAACTGGATTCGTAGTGACACCATCTTCATCGAGAATGAGCAGATTGAAGCCCTCAGCAACCGGCCGCCTTGGATCGCTGCGGTGCTTGAACAACCGCTTCCCGGGAAAGCTCCAGATACTCTCGCCGCACAGGAAGGAATATCAGCCTCCGACAACTTGATCGCTCATGTAATGGATGTAGGCGCGAATTATTGGTCGCTTTGGAACTTCCACCAGATCAGCGCCAAGAATCTTATGAGTTATTACCAGGCGTCGCCGACGTGGTTCGACCGAATCAATCGTCGAATCGGGTATCGCGTGAGGCCGTCGATGATCTGGAGCTACGAAGACAATGGCTACCTCGGCTTGATTATCGGCTTTGCGAACGACGGTATTGCGGGCGTTCCGGGCGTGCTGCGGGTGACTGTGCAGAACGAGAACGGGGGAGCGCTTAGGAGCGGTTGCTTGGATGCGGGTTATCCCCTTCCCGGCAAAATTCGTCAGGCGCAGTTTGTATTGCCACGACGTACCAAGTGGCAGGGATTGCGGCTCGCGGCGGAGGTCGAGGTGAAGGGCATGCGTTACCCCGTGCGGTGGGCGTGTCATCAAAAGCTGAATGACGATGGCTCATTGACTCTGCGTTCCAACCTCCGTCACAACGATTAACGGAAGCGCTGGCCGGGTGGTTAGCGGACCGTATCTCCGTATTAGCAAACCTCAACGACCTTACCTTCCGCTGCAACATGCCCGTCCTTCCCCTCTTCTTCATCGCCGATTCCTGTTCTAGCAATTAATCTGGTCTTGCCACAGTTCCGGTCTACTAGACGAATGTTTTTCTAGTTAGGAACTATCCGTAACTTGAACTATTCTTCAACTACTAGAAACGGCTTGCCATCTATAAGTGGGAGGCGCTGCCATGGATACCTTGATTCAGGATATTCGTTTACGGACTTAGGTTACTTGGTAAGAATCCTCGTTTCGCGGCGGTTGTCATCATGGACTGTTGGTGTCCCAAACTGAACGCATCACGTTCAACGTATTTTCCTTGACTGTGGCTCACCCCAGTATTTCTAATCTTCCGCTATAACCGCTGTCTCCGAGGTGGCACGAATCGTCTCCCAGGGGGATCCGATGTCTCGCACGCGAAAGTTTGCTGTGCTGTTGTTTGTTTGGCTGTGCGCCGGTACGGTGGCATTTGCTCAAGGTGGCGCAACCGGCGCCATCGGCGGCGTAGTACAGGATGCATCTGGCGCTGTAATAGCGAACGCAAAGGTGAGCGTTGCGAACGAAGCAACCGGTGAGGTGGTGCGCCAGGTGGCGACGGACGTATCCGGGTTGTTTACCGCCACTCTGCTGCCGGTGGGCGTCTACACGGTGGAAGTGAGCGCTACAGGTTTTCCCACCACCAAGTTTCCTGGCATCGTGGTGCGCATTACGGAAACTACACGCATGACTGCGGTTGTAAAAGTGAGTTCGGTAAAGCAGGTTGTGGAGGTGCAATCCCAAGTGGAACAGGTGAACACCACGGATGCGACCACGGGCCAATCGCTGGGCGCGCAGACGATTACCGATCTTCCACTGGCTACGCGAAACTTTCAGCAGTTGTTGACGCTTTCCACGGGCGCTTCAGCCGATTTGAATGGCGCCGCGCAGCTTGGTCGCGGCAATGTCTTTATTCACGTGAACGGCGGAAGAGAAGATAACAACAACTATTTGATCGATGGCATTACCGTGGCCGACTATGCATTCGGCGAGTTGACCTACACGCCGTTGCCCAGCCCGGATGCGATTGAGGAGTTTAAAGTCAGCACCAGCCTTTACGATGCAACCCAGGGACGCAACGGTGGCGGCAACATCAATGCTACCCTGAAAAGCGGCAGCGCAAAATTTCACGGCGATCTATGGGAGTACTTCCGCAACACCTCGCTCGATGCCAACGATTATTTTCTCGGCAAGGTTGTGGTTAAACAAAACATTTTCGGCGGCGATGTTGGCGGCCCGATCGGCCCCGGAGCGAAGCTGGGCTACTTCTACTTTAATCTCCAGGGCACGCGGCAGCGCAGCGGCGATTCGGCGGGAACGTTCATCAACACGGCGATTCCTTATGTTTCGCTCGCGGACCGGCAATCGGTTACGCAGATGGAAGCCGATTGCGGAGTGCCGAGCGTCGACCCAGTCGCGTTCAACTTGCTGAACTTTCAGAGCAATCAATTCGGTGCCGGAGCCGGTGGATACTTGTATCCGCTGCCCCCGAATATACCCTCAACCACGCCCTGCCTCACCTCGGTGCCCTTCGTGCTCACGGATCCAGGAAAATTCTCAGACAACCAGTTCACAGCGAACTGGGATCGCGAATTTCGCAATGGAAAGGACCGGCTTTCCGAGCGCTTCTTCTGGTCCAACTCCGATACGTTCGAGCCTTTCGGCGCAGATTCTTTCGGGATTCAGACTGGAGGCCTGCCCGGCACAAACAACTTAAACTTCCCACTCGACATCCCTCTGCACAGCCGCTTTGGCAGCATCATGGAAACCCATGTTTTCAGCAACAGCTTGATCAATGAATTTCGTTTCGGCGTCAACATCATCAGCGACAAACTAAACAACGAAGCGCCGGTCACGGGGGCAGATATCGGCATCAACCTGCCTACGGCCACTGGAGTGAATGGCCAAGCCGGCGATCCCAACATGTACCGGCTTCAGTTTGGCACGTTTGGATTCGGGCCCTACACCACGCAACTGCAATCCGCTCTCTCCGACAACTACACCGTGCTCGACACTGTGAGTTTGACGCACGGAGCTCACCAACTCCGTTTTGGCGGGGAGATCGACCGCGTTGCCATGCGCCGCAACCTGCCCATTGCCGACAATGGACTGTTGGTGTTTGTTTCTAACGCGCTTGGTTTGGGTTCGGACTTCCAGACTTTCTTGCAAGGAGATCCGCTTGTTGGAGAAGGCGGTGGCGGCCTGGGCAACCATGATTACCGCATCCCCGGCTACGCCTGGTTCGCACAGGACGATTTTCGGGCGACAAAAACACTTACTCTCAATCTCGGTTTCAGAAACGAGTTTCTCGGCGCGCCGTATGACACGCTTTGCCATACCGGCAACACGGATCCTACGCTGGCGAACACGACCGGGCAGCCTTATGTGTATCCCAAGTGCATCAACAAGTTCGGCCTCTCCGGTATTAGCGGCACCCTCAATCAAGCCGCACTGGGCAACGAATACGCTACGGTGTGGGAGCCGCGCATCGGTTTTGCCTATGATGTAGCTGGCCGTCACACTACTTCGATTCGCGGCGGCTATGGTATCTACAGTGTGCGCGAGGATCTGGGCGCGGTCGATAACCTCGCGATTACACCTCCTACTTTTCCATTTCTTGTCGGTTTCGCGCCTGGACCGGGCAGCCTGGCAAACCTGTTCGCGCATAGCCCTGCATTCCCCAATGGCATTCCCGCGCTCGGCGCGAATCCAACCCAGACGTATGTGCCCACGGCTTCGATTCTGCAAGGATTCGCGACTCCTTGTTCCTTTCCCACCCCGCAGGCATGTACCCCGAGCTTCAGCGGCAATGTGAATAGCTTGATTCAGTTGACGGTTCCGCTGCATTGGGTGGTGGGCACGACCCAACAATGGAACTTCACGATTCAGCGCGAGTTGGGTGCGGACTGGTTCATGGAACTCGGCTATGTGGGAACCAAAGGCAGCCGCCTGCGTTCGACTTACGATCCCGATCAGGCCACCCTCGCGACACCGCAGAATCCAGTGACCATCTCGGGGCAGGGTTGCGCCAATCTTCAGGGCAGCGGGTTGTCGTGCACGATCGTGGATTCGACGGTGGAAAATGCCGACGCCCGCGCGCCTTTTCTCGGAATTGCCCCAGTCGATTTCGAGGATTTTGCTGCCAACTCCGACTCGCACTATAACGCACTGCAGGCTACGGTGGCGCATCGGTTTGGCAAGGGTCTCTATTTTCAGAGCGCCTATACGTGGTCGAAGTCGATGGATGATGTTTCGACCGCGTCCGTGGCATTCCTTACCCGGTTCAACAATCAGAATAGCGGAGCCGCGTCGCGCGGACTCTCTGACTTTGACCGGAGGCAACGCTTCGTGACCAGCGCTGTCTACCAACTGCCATTTTTCGCCGGCGCCAACACTTTGACCAGGACAGCCCTGGGAGGTTGGGAAGCCAGCGGTGTGATGATCCTGCAATCGGGAGCGCCTTTCTCGGTTGTCGATCCAGCGGGGGGAACGGCTTACGATCTGGCTAGCCCGGCAGCGACGGCTACTTTCAATCCGGGATACGATTGCGCCACCGCGCCCAGCCGCGGCAGCCCGCAAGCGCGGCTCGGCAACTGGGTGAATCCAGCGGCATACCAGCCCGACCCGCTGGCCACACTTTCCGATGGTTCAAACAGCGATGCGACGCTCTATGGGAACACGCCGCGCAATTGCATCATCGGGCCGCCGCAAAAGAACGTGGACCTTACTCTGGGAAAGACGTTCAAGCTGGGCGAGCGGCAATCGGTGCGATTCCGCACGGACTTCTTCAACTTATTCAATCATCCATCGTTCGCCATTCCGGCGGCGACCTCGGTCTCGACAATCGGTGGCGGATCTGCGCCGATTACCTCGACGGTCGGCACGCCGCGGCTGATTCAGTTCTCATTGAAGTATTCGTTCTGATATGTTTCGGATAGACGAGGCAAACGGCATGAAGCTGAATCGCGACGTTTGGCCGCTGCTGGTCATGGTGCTGGCGGTTGCGGTGCAGGGGCAGTCGCAAAACGTTGTTCACTACACTACCACCATCGATAACGTGAAGTATCTTTTCGCGACGGCGGAACCGGTGGCGCGGCTTAAGTCCGGCGACATTCTCGATACCAACACGCTTGACTGCTTCGGCAACGCCCTAAAGAAACCCGGAGACACCGTCAGCATGGCAAAGGGCGACAATCCCCTGGCGGGACCGTTTTTTATGGAAGGCGCGGAGCCGGGCGATACCTTGGCGGTAAAGATTCTCGATCTGCAGGTGGACGGCGACACGGGAGTGGGCGCGTTCGCTCCGGGATTCGGCGCCATCAACGAGACAAACTACACACCCATGCTGCACGCGCCGCTACCGGAACGAGTCTGGTTTTATCACATCGACCACGCTGGCAACACGGCGATGTTCAAGGCCCTGGACACAGATTTTTCGGTGAAGATTCCAATGCATCCTTTCTTTGGTTGCATCGGTGTCGCGCCGGCGGAAGGCGAGGCACGCAGTTCGGTGGTGCCGGCAGAATTCGGCGGCAATATGGATTCTCCGGAAGCCAGCGTGGGCAACACCGTTTATTTTCCGGTGAACGTAAAGGGTGGACTGCTCTATCTAGGCGACGGCCACGCTGCGATGGGCGATGGAGAGATCGCGGGTACGGCAATCGAAGTTCCATTGAAAGCGCGAGTTCAGTTAAGCGTAATCAAAGGGCGCACTATCAGTTGGCCTCAGTTCGAGAACGATGATGCCATCATGACCGTTGGAGCTTACCGTCCGCTGGATGACGCGCTGCGCATTGCTTTTACCGAATTGGTGCACTGGATTCACAAAGACTACGGCCTGTCGGAACTCGACGCGTATGAACTGCTGTCGAAGGTGGCAAAGATCCATCTCAACGAAATGGTAGATCCGAACTATGTGGTGGTCGCTTCCGTGGAAAAGAAATATCTGCCCACGAAGAAGAAGTGACGATGTGCCACTCAGCAGAAATCTTTATAGGCTGGCGGCGCGACGCTCATCAGTGGCCGATGTATATCTCGATAGTGAATCGGCAGGCTTACTGCGCGAGATAAGTGCAAATCCGCTTATGCAACCGGACAAGTCTCGTCTTGGCGGTGTGTTCGGCTTTCGTAACAACTTTTTCTCAACCATCCTCTTTGCTTGACACCCTTTCCGAGCTGAAGCTAGTCTGTGGTCCGTATAAGCCTCGGTCTTCAACTGTCCTCGAGTAATCCGTAGCCCCTGAGGTTTTTCAAACCGGAGTTAGTGTTCTCTTCACCCGAGAGTTCTTCATCCGGCAGGATGTGCCCATGGCCAGCGCCTCCACGGTTCGCGATAACAAAGACGGTTTCAGTGAGGAACGAGCCGAACTGCAGGCCGTCTTATCTTCTCCTTTGTTTCAGCGCGCTCCAAAACTCTCGAAAATACTTGCCTATATTTGCGAGAAATACTTTAACGGAAAAGGAGCAAACCTTAAGGAATACAGTATTGCCATCGACGCTTTGGGCCGCGCACCCGGTTTTGATCCACAAGCGGACGCCATTGTCCGCGTTGACCTGCATCTATTGCGCAAGCGACTGGAACTCTATTACGCCAACGATGGCAAGTATCGCCGCCTTCGCATCGTACTGCCGCTGGGACATTATGTGCCGGAATTCATTCCCAATCATGCGCCCGGTGTTGGAAATGTGCGTATCCCACCTAAGGCGGTGCTTTCCACGCCAAACGTCGCGCAACCGGTACTCCCTCCTGTAGAGGAATTCTCTCGCGTTGCGCAGGGTGCGCCGCCTCTGGGCCTCACTCCACAACTCAAGAAACGGAAGTTGAGGTTTACTAAGTTAGTCGTTTTGCGACGAGTTGGTATGTGGGTGCGTCGTCGCACTATCTTCCTAACGGCGATTTGCTGCGGTGCCCTTGGAATGGCGGGCGGAGTGGCCGGTACAATCGTGCTTTGCCGGCACCTATTTAGCGGTGTGTGGGTATTATCAACCGCGCCAACCTTTGTGAAACTGGCAAGCGCCGAGATCCTGCAGCACTTCTCAATCGGCGGCGCTCCAGATTTTGAGAACCGAGCCATTCGCATCCATTGTGGTTCCGACCACGACTATGTAGATTCCGCCGGGTTTCGCTGGAGCAGCGACCGTTTCTATTCAGGCGGGAATGTCTTTCAGCATGATGTCATCCCGATTGCCCGTTCGGCGGATTCGACTCTCTACTCGACTGGTCGAACGGGTAGTTTTCGCTATGACATACCAGCCTCTCCCGGAGCCTATGAAGTCCGCCTCTTGTTTGCGGAAACTACGCAAGATATAGAGGAGGGGATGCGAGAGATGTCATTTACCGTCGGGTCTGGAACGCCGACTATGATCGACGTGGTTGCCGATGCGGGTGGGGCGAGGACTGCGACCATGAAAATCTATTCCAATGTACGTCCCGGTGCGGACCGGAAGATCCGCGTGAGTTTCCAATCCACCGCCGGATTCTTGAATGCTATAGAAATCCTCCCCGAAACCAACGGTAAGCCCGGCCCGATTCGCATTTCCACACTACCGCAAATGTTCGTCGATCTGGCGGGAAGACATTGGCTTCCGGATCGCTATTTTCGTGGAGGTAGGAATATCGATCATGTGTTCGCGCCAGACCGTGCGGATCCCCTACTCTTTTCGCGTGAGCGGTTCGGTAACTTCAGTTACTCGATTCCGGTAGCCCAGGGTTACTCTTATCAACTCACGCTCTATATGGCGGAACGATATTGGGGACCTCAGAATTCCGGCAACGGAGGCGTGGGGAGCCGCGTCTTTAACGTCCGTTGCGACGATCTTGAATTGTTGCATAATTTCGATCTCCTCGAAGCCGCCCATGATTCCCCGGTTGTGGCAGCCCGTTTTCGACACCTTCATCCTGATTCGACTGGAAAGCTCAACCTAGAGTTCCTTCCCGTGGTCAACTACGCCGTATTGAATGCTCTGGAAGTGGAAGCGGAGTAACTTTAGCGCACGTTTCCCAATGCTTGGGTCGTCCACTTAACGTTAAATTAACTCCATTCTCGCTGCTCAGCTTAAATCAGACCGCAGCCGCTATCTCGCGAACCCGATCGGCTCACTCTAGTGTTTCGATCAAGGTTAATTTAGCTCCGTTTAACTTCTCATCTTCGATCATATCTTGATATACAAAATCGATTTGGTGCATCACTGCTTTGAATGGGACGTCAAAGGAGACTCCACATGCAACTTCATATTTCTACTCACAAACCGATCTGCCAAGTGTTTGCCTTTGTCTTTCTTCTTCTTGTCTCGCTTCCGTTCGCTTCCGCTCAAGGGACTGGTTATTGGCACACCTCGGGCAATCAGATCCTTGACTCCAACAATCAAGTGGTGCGAATGGCGGGCGTTAACTGGTATGGATTCGAAACGACGGATGAGATCGCTCATGGCCTCTGGGCGCAGGACTACCACACGGTTCTAAGCGAGATCAAAAGCAATGGTTACAACGTAGTCCGCATACCATTCTCCAACCAAATGGTTGAAACTCCGGCCGTCCCAACTAACTACAGTACAAACAACGGCCAGGCTATCAATACTGATTTGGTAGGTCTCAACGCGCTTCAGGTGCTGGACAAAATCATCACTGCTGCCGGTGCTGACGGGCTGCGCGTGATTTTGGATAACCATCGTTCAGAAGCCGGGAACAGCAACGAGGCTAACGGCCTTTGGTACACCAGTTCTTATCCCGAGACGGCATGGATCAACGACTGGAAGACACTGGCGACCCGGTACCAAGGCTTCACCGATGCGAGCGGCAACCCAACCGTCATCGGTATGGACCTGCGCAACGAACCTCACCTTATAGCAAATGGTGGGAGCAGCGGCGCATGCTGGACCGGAGACACCAGTACAAGCGGCTGCCCCACCACAAATACTGCGCAGAATTGGCCCGCTGCTGCAACCCGTGCCGCTAATGCAATCCAAGCCATCAATGCAAGTCTTCTTATCTTTGTCGAAGGCAACGACTGCTATAGCGGCGATTGCGGATGGCAGGGCGGAAATCTGGAAGGTGTGGCGTCGAATCCGGTCACTTTGGGCACGGCCAATCACCTCGTCTATTCCGCTCACGACTATGGACCGAACCTTTTTGCTCAAAGCTGGTTCAATAGCAGCACGACCTTCGCAAGCTTGGAAGCGATCTGGAATAAGTTCTGGGGATATATCAGCAGCGGGAACACGGCGCCAGTGTGGATCGGCGAGTTCGGAACGGACAACACTAACTCCGACATTGAAAACACGGCTGCGGGGAGCCAGGGTCAATGGTTCGAAAGCCTCGTCACATTCTTTCAGGACAATCCAAAACTAAGTTGGACTTACTGGGCTCTGAATGGAGAAGACAGTTACGCGCTTCTCAACAATAGTTATAACGGTATCGCGAACACCACCAAGCAGAATTTGCTTGCCACGATCCAGTTCCCACTCGGCGGTGGGGGCGGGACGGCAGACTTCTCATTGTCGGCGAGTCCGGCTACTCTCACGGTGAATCAAGGTGCGAGCGGGACCAGTACCATCACCATCACGCGTATTAATAGCTTTGCCGGAGCCGTCTCGTTCACAGCAAGTGGCCTGCCCAGTGGCGTGACAGCAAGCTTCAATCCAACGACCACGACTACGACTGGAACCAGCAGCGTGCTCACGCTCTCGGCATCCGGCACGGCAACTGTAGGTTCAGCGACCGTGACGGTGACCGGCACTAGCGGTTCACTCACCAACACTGCCACCATCGCACTTACCGTCGCTTCAACCGGCACTGCGAACTTCTCTTTATCGGCAAATCCCACAAGCCTGACTGTCAATCAGGGTGCGAGCGGCACGAGCACGATATCCATCACGCGTCTTAACGGCTTTGCTGGAGCCATCTCATTCACCGCGAGCGGCCTGCCCAGCGGCGTAACTGCAAGCTTCAACCCGGCGACCACGACTACGACGGGAACCAGCAGCGTGTTCACGGTCTCGGCATCCAGTACGGCGACCGTAGGCTCCGTGACCGTAACGATAACCGGCACCAGCGGCAGTCTCTCACACACTGCCTCCATTGCTCTCACTGTAGCGACGACTAGCGGCACTGGAGGCGTGACTCTCACTCCGGTGGTGGCGCAGAACACTCCTTACTACAACGAAGAAGACCTGAAGTTGACCAACGCCGCATCGTTGACAGCATTGTCGGTGACGATTGTTGTGCAGCGAACCACAGGAGTGAGCTTTAGCGGCCAATACAACACGGTCGGCGGACAGATTACACAGGTCAATAGCAGCACCAGTTCGACGATAACCTTCACCTTCAACCTCAATTCCGGGCAAACGCTATCGCCGGGGACGAACTATCTGTTTGCAGCCCAGACCAGCGGTAATGGGACTTTGCACCCAGTTGCTGGAGACACTTACTCCGTAACTTACACCACGGGCGGACAGACTTTCACCCAAACCGGAAACTTCTAACCAATTCCAGTCGGCAAGGGCGGCTTGTCCGCCCTTGCTCATGCACTTCCACGAGTCTTTGTTCCAGAAGGAGAAACCAGATGGGTGAGCATACACGTTCGTCACTGAGTCGAGTAGTTGCCCTCGCGGTAATTTGTCTCACGATTGTTGCGCCGCGCGCCTTTGCGCAACACGTCACCAATCCCTACGCAGGTGCCAGTCAATATTTAAATCCCGACTACACGTCCGAGGTCAACCGCTATCGCAGCGCAAGCTGCTGGTTCGACTCTTGCCAAACAGATGGCTGTCGTCGAAACCTACCCCACTGCTGTCTGGTTGGACCACGTGGGGGCCATCGCCGGTGGTTCATCGAACAACGGACGAATGGGGCTGCAGCAGCACATCACAGCCGCTCTTGCGCAGCAGGCGGTGTCGGGTTCTTCACAGCCTATTGCGTTTACGCTCGTGGTCTACGATCTGCCAGACCGAGATTGCGCCGCCCTGGCGTCAAACGGGGAAATTAGCATCAATCCCACCCCCCCGACCCAGCCATTGACCGGTATTCAAACCTACGAACAGAACTTCATCACGCCGATTTTCAACATCCTTCAGCCCTTTGGGAGCAACTCGAAGATTCGGTTCGTGCTGATTATCGAAGATGACTCGCTTCCGAATTTGATTACCAACACGGGCGAGTCTCCGAACCCGGCGATTGCCAATTGTGTTGCGGCTAATGGTGGCGTCACGGGCAGCCCATCGCTTACTGGTGTGTATGTGCAGGCGATTCAATATGCGCTGAATACATTGCATGCCTTGCCGAACGTTTACCAGTACCTAGATGTAGGACATCACGGCTGGCTTGGCTGGCCTAACAACTTCAACTCTGCCATCCCTTTCTTGACCTCCGTTGTTCAGGGAACAACGGCGGGCCTGGCCAGCATCGATGACTTTATCACCAACACGGCCAATTACGGCCCAACCAAAGAGCCGTACATGACCGCGACCGAAGCCGTGGGCGGCAGCCAGGTCTACCAGTCAACCTTCTACCAATTTGATCCTTACATCGACGAAGAAGACTACGCCGCAGGCATGGATGCAGCTTTTGTCGCCGCGGGATTTCCCTCCACGCTGGGCTTCCTCATCGATACCTCGCGCAACGGCTGGGGAGGTCCTAACCGGCCGACTGGTCCCAGCAGCAGCACCGACCTCAACACTTTCGTCAACGCAACGAAGATCGACGAACGCGATGACATGGGGCAGTGGTGCAACCAGCAAAATTCCGGCTTGGGGGTGCCCCCAACCGTGAACCCAGGTGGGTTCGCGAATCTTTCCGCTTATGTCTGGATTAAGCCACCCGGGGAATCTGACGGCAACTATCCCGGCAGCGTCTATAACGGAGTCACTTCAACCACTGGCGATCCGAATTGCGATCCCGCGCACGATAATGCGCTCGCCAATAATATGCCGACCGACGCCTTGCCAAACTCGCCCTCGGCCGGAACCTTCTGGACCACTGAATTCACCATGCTTGTCCAGAATGCGTTTCCTGTCGTGCCCTCGAGCACTGCACCTGGATTCAGCATCACGGCCTCAGGCGCAACGGTTGAACAGGGGACGAGCGCCGCAAGCAGTGTGACCGTTAACTCAATCAACGGTTTTAACGGAGTTATCGCGCTGAGTGTAAGTGGACTGCCGGCCGGAGTTACCGCTGTCTTCAACCCAACTTCAGTCACCGGCTCATCCGGTAGCACGCTCACGTTTACAGCTTCGAACACCGCGACTGTCGGTGCAGCAACCGTAACGGTGACCGGAACCAGCGGCTCGACAACTGCGTCAACCACGCTGACCCTCAATGTGACCGCAGAACCAAACTTTACCATTTCAGCTTCCCCCATATCAGTGACCGTGCCGCCGGGAACCAGCGTGTCGAGCACGATCAGCATCGGATATGTCGGCGGACTTACTGGCAGCGTTTCTGTTAGCGCCAGCAACCTGCCTTCCGGCGTACAAGCGAACTTTAGCCCATCCTCAGTCAACAGCAGCGGAACTGTTTCCGTGAGTTTCTTTGCTCAGACGGGTACCGCCGCTGGCACAACAAATATCACCATCACTGGAACCGATGGGTCAATTAGCCACATGACAACCATTGCTGTCACCATCCCGGGAGCTGCTGGATTCACGCTAGCGGCGTCGCCCTCGTCGTTGTCGATCACGCAAGGCAGTAGCGGAACCAGCACGATCAGCGTAACGGACACGGGCGGATTCACAGGGAGCGTAACTCTTGCCGCGTCGGGCTTGCCGAACGGAGTTACCGCTTCGTTTGGCACCAATCCAACTACCAGCAGTAGCATACTCACCCTGACTGCGAGCAGCACAGCCACAACGGGCGCATTCACCGTGACTGTGACGGGAACTTCCGGCTCGCTGACTGCCACCACCACGATTGCGCTCGCCGTCAATACCAGAACAACCCCGGGCTTTACGCTGACGTCGTCGCCCTCGTCTCTGTCGATCACTCAAGGCAGCAGCGGAACCAGTACGATCAGCGTAACGGATGTGGGTGGATTCACCGGTAGCGTAACACTCGCGGCGTCAGGCCTGCCCAGCGGAGTTACTGCTTCGTTCGGCACAAACCCAACTACCGGTAGCAGCGTGCTGACTTTGACCGCGAGCAGCACGGCCACCACCGGGTCCTCGACTGTCACAATTACTGGGACGTCGGGGACGTTGTCTGCCACTACAACCATCGCTCTCACTGTCAACATCAAGGCAACGCCGGGCTTTACGCTGGCGTCGTCTCCGTCGTCGCTGTCGATCAATCAAGGCAGTAGCGGAACCAGTACGATCAGCGTAACGGATGTGGGCGGATTCACGGGTAGCGTCACACTTGCCGCATCGGGCTTGCCCAGCGGAGTAACTGCTTCGTTCGGCACAAACCCAACTACCGGCAGCAGCATGCTGACTCTGACCGCGAGCAGCACGGCCACCACTGGATCCTCCACAGTCACAATTACCGGAACGTCGGGGACATTGTCCGCGACTACAACCATTGCTCTAACCGTCGGCACCGGGACGAGCGGATTCGCCTGCCACATCAACTACACGATCACGAACCAGTGGCCGGGCGGCTTCGGTGCGGCCATCACCATCAACAACACTGGCACGACTTCCATTTCGAATTGGACTCTGACCTGGGCCTTCGCCAACGGGCAAACCGTAACCCAGATCTGGAATGGCAGCGAAACACAGAGTGGAGCGAACGTGACGGTGACCAACCTGAGTTACAACGGCACCATTCCCGCCGGAGGAAATTACAACGGTATGGGTTTCAACGGCTCTTGGAACAATACGACCAATGCCGTACCTACGTCGTTTGCGGGGAATGGAACGGTCTGCAAGTAGACCGGAAGGTAACCAAGTTATAGAACTCGGACACGCGTGAGGCTTAACCGCCTCACGCGTGATTCCTGAATATCTCAAATCTAATTCTTGCAAAGTAGGAGACCTATCATGAGATACAAGCTTGCCTTCGTAATACTATTGGTGTTCTTGACGTCCGCCGTCACGGCGATTGCGCAGTCCACCGCGACCGTAAACTTTGGAACAACCTTCCAGACCATACGAGGGTTTGGCGGTGCCACCGCCTGGATGCCCGCTCTGAGCAGCACGCAAGCGAATACTCTGTTCGGGAACGGAGCCAACCAGCTTGGTCTCACCATCTTGCGTTCGCGCATCGATCCCAGCTCCACCACAGGAGGTGCCTCAAACTGGGGCACGGAGTTGACCAACGCTCAGGAAGCGACGGCTTTGGGAGCCATCGCCATCGCGACTCCCTGGACCCCTCCTGCGGTGTGGAAGAGCAGTAATAGCACCGTCGAGGGCTCGCTGCTCACGGCCGATTATGCTAACTTCGCCAATTATCTGGAGAGCTTCGTTACCTTCTTCAAAAACAACGGCGTCAACTTGTATGCCATCTCGATGCAGAATGAGCCAGATGCGAACGTCACCTATGAATCGTGCGACTGGACGGGCACCCAGATGGATACGTGGGTAGCCAATAACTCGTCCGTACTTACCACGAAACTTATGATGCCGGAGTCAGAGAGCTTCACTACGAGTTACTCCGATCCGGCGCTCGACGACGCCAATGCCGTCGGACATATCGGAATCATTGCCGGCCATATCTATGGAGTCGCACCATCTTATTACGCTAACGCGGAAAGCAAGGGCAAGGAAGTGTGGATGACTGAGCACTACTTGAGCCCATCTGGATCGCAGCCGGCGATTGGCGATGCACTCGCCGCTGCTGAGGAAATCCATAGCTCCATGACCACGGCACAATACAACGCTTATGTTTGGTGGTGGATCGCCGATTGGAACCCCGGCACCGGCGTCACGAACTACGGACTGATCGACACGAGCAGCAATCCGACTTACTACGGCTACGCGCTTGCGCAGTTCTCCAAGTTTGTGCGTCCGGGATATCTGCTGGCCTCGGCAACGGCAAACCCAAATTCCAACATCTTCGTTTCGGCGTACAAAGGCAATTCGAATTCGGTGATCGTCGCCATCAACTCGGGCGGCTCCTCCGTCAACCAGCCTTTCAGCATCGAGGGTGAGACGGTCACAGCGGTCACTCCTTATCAAACCACCTCTTCTGCACACGTCGCGCAATTGAGCAACGTTGCGGTTTCCGGCGATGCTTTTACGTACTCGCTGCCTGCGCAGAGCATCACGACATTTGTGACCACCACCGGTAGCGGGGGCTCGTGCACAACCGCTCCTGCAGCCCCAGGCAGCGTGACCGCAACCGATGCATCCTCAAGCAGCATCAACGTTAGTTGGAGTACAGTGACTCCGCCCGCAAACTGCACGGTGACTTATAGTGTATTCCGTAGCACTACCAGCGGGTTTACGCCTTCGTCAAGCAACCAGATCGCCAGTGGTCTGAGCGCAACCAATTACTCCGACACTGGCCTTGCAGCTTCGACGACTTACTACTACAAAATCGAAGCAGTCGACGGAGCGGGCGCTTCGTCTCCTTCGGCTCAAGCCAGCGCGACCACGAGCAGCGGAACTAGCGGGTTTGCCTGCCACGTCGTTTACACCATAACCAACCAATGGCAGGGAGGCTTCTCGGCGTCGACGAACATCGAGAATACGGGATCGACTAACATTTCGAGCTGGACTCTAACCTGGACCTTCGCTAACGGGCAAACAATCACTCAACTCTGGAACGGCAGCGAGACCCAGAGCGGCGCGAATGTGACAGTCAACAATTTGAGCTACAACGGCAGCATTCCCGCGGGAGGCAGTTACAACGGGATGGGCTTCAATGGCTCCTGGAACAACTCGACTAATTCCGTACCAACATCATTTGCGGTTAACCGGACGACCTGTCATTAAGCAGGCGGAAGCGAACTTGCAAACTCCGGCGCGCGTGAGGAGAAAAGATCCTCGCGCGTGCTTATTGTTTGAAGCATCTTGCTGTGGCTAAGAATAAGTCCATTACGTTTGCGGGAGCGCCCACGCGAATATGACGCCGCCACTGCTGGTGAGCACATATTGGCGGCCGTTGAGTTCGTAGGTGATGGGAGAGCTAACGATGCGCGAGCCTGAGCCGGCGTGCCACAGGGTTTTACCGTCCCTCGAATCAAGCGCAAGAAAGTTTCCCATCGCATCGCCGGTAAAGGTGATGCCCGAGTCCGTGGTTAGCACTCCCGCGCCCGCCACTCCCGGTCCAAGTTCATGCGTCCAACGGATTTTTCCGGTTTGGTAATCGATGGCCTCGATCACGCCCTTACCCCAAACGCTGTAATCCGCGCCGGCCCAGCCGTAGAGTCCGTCAGCAGGCTTCGCAAAATAAATGCTGAAGCTGGGGTGGGCATCGACGATGAATAATCCGTTCTTGCTGTCGAAGCTGGGGGAGCGGTAATTGGTCATGCCAGCCTCGTCGGGCGCGATCAGGCGCCCATCCGGAGCCGGTTCTTTGGCGGGATTGGGAATGGGACGACCTTGCGCGTCGACTCCGAGCGACCAGTTCACAGGCCCGTACGGCGCGGTCAAAAGATTCTTCCCGTTCGTGCGGTCGAGAACGAAGAAGTATCCGTTGCGTGAGCTCTGCATTAACATCTTCCTCTTCTCGCCGTGGAACTCACCATCTACAAGTACCGGCGTCTCGACGCCATCCCAATCGTGCGTGTCGTGTGGCGAGACTTGAAAGGCCCACACGAGCTTTCCTGTCTCCGGATTGAGGGCGACGATGCTGCATGTGTAGACGTCATCGCCCGGCCGCGTCGAACCCTTCAGAACGGGAGTCGGGTTGCCAGTGCCCCAGTAGACGAGATTGAGATCGGGATCGTATGTTCCCGTCATCCAGGTCATGCCGCCGGTAGTCTGATTCGGAGTCTCAACGGGAGGAGTTGAATCCCATTGCCATTGTGTCGCGCCCGTTTCCGGATCAATCGAGCGGATGTAGCCGCTCAAATTATCGAAGTCCCCTGAAACACCAATGAGCACATGGTTGCCGACGACGAGCGGCGCCATCGTCGTCCAATAACCCTTTGTGACGTCCGCAACGGTCACGTTCCAGCGGACCGTTCCGTCTTTGGCCTCGAGAGATACAAGGTGCGCATCGGGAGATAGAAAGAAAAGATGGCCCTTGAACATAGCCACGCCGCGATGACCAATGTGATCTCCCGGGCTGCGCGGGTAAGTGTAGTGCCATATCTGATGGCCGGATCGTGCATCGACGGCCCAAATATTTTCCGGAACAGTGAAGTACAGAATGCCATCGACCAGCAGCGGTGAAGATTTGACGGATGCGATCTGGTCTGTCTGGAAGGCCCAGGCGAGAGAAAGACTCTTCACGTTCTGCGGCGTGATTTGAGTGAGGGAGCTGTGGCGCCTGCCAGAATAATCGCCGTGATAGCCCGGCCAAGTGTCGGGAGGAGGATGCAGAAGCATTTGGGAATCCACGCCTTGCGCCAGCATCGTGCCGGAAGGCGCCATCGCGATTAGTGCGCTCACCGTAAAAAGAAATGCAGTCTTCCGAAGATTCATATCGATAAAAGACCTCTCACTCGAGTTGCGAGTTGCAGAAACGAAATCTCGACGCCTAGCGCAAGGTTTGTAAATAGGCCATCAAATTGTGGATATCGGCATCTGTGTACTTGCTGAATAGTTCGACATGAGCATTCACCGAGGGGTCGACTTTGTACTTCACATCCTGAGTCCGCCAGGATCGATAGACACCCACAGGATCGAATAGTCCCACGGTAAACTCATCGAGATACTCCAGGGTGCCAGTAACGTTTTGGCCCGAAGCGAGCGTTACCGTGACCTTGGACTTTGCTTTCTTGGGATACAGCATCTCTTCCTCGAGCTGAAGGCCCTCGAACCGCGATGCAACGCCAGCAAGATCGCCGGTCGGCGAGTGACAGGTTGCACATCCTCCGGCACCGTCAAAATACTTTTTGCCAGCGTCCGCGTCGCCGGTTTGGAGATCGGAAGCGTCCACCCCTTTGCGGCCGCCCTTCT
Source organism: uncultured Acidobacteriaceae bacterium (assembly GCA_963771965.1). GTDB lineage: Bacteria > Acidobacteriota > Terriglobia > Terriglobales > Acidobacteriaceae > Sulfotelmatobacter. The sequence goes on along the minus strand of CAVYVM010000005.1, from coordinate 767,135 downwards.
TCTCGAGTGCAATTTTCTGTTGCGTGTGAATAAATGCGACCAGGCTTGCGATTTGCTCGTCAGAGCGGTCGAAGGGCGGCATGCCTTTATCGGGGCGCCCATTGCGGATAACGGAGCCGATCTTGTCGCCATTGACGTCCGCGGTCACCAACTTGGATCGTGTGAGGTCCGGCCCGCTCTCACCGCCGCCAGCATTGCGGCCATGGCAAAACGCGCAGTCCTGGCGAAATAATGAGCTCCCACTTTGAACGACAGCATCCGAGTACGACGCGCTTTCATCGTTATAGCTTTTCTTGATGGTGCCGGGACTCTGTTCGCCGTGAGCCGGTGTTTGCGCAGCACAAACACCGACGCTCATTAACAAAGCAGTTGCCAACAGAACATTCCAATGCAGGTCCGAACGAAGAAAATTCATCCTGTAAATATTCCTCCGCGTCTCATCGCACCCGTTTCATCGCGCTAAGGCGCAAAATACTTCAAGAATTCACAGCTCTAGTGCGTTTCACTAAGCCGCGGATGAGAAGCTGTGCTGCCCTCCGTCATGCCCAGCACCCATTTGATCGCTTCAAAATACATCGTGCGGATGTCGGGATCGCTCCACGCTTCTTCGGTGTGGCCCAAGGTCGAATAGAAGATGCGCCCTTTGCCATACATTTTGTCCCACGCCACTGCGAAATCATGGTCCGTTCTGTGGATGCGTGGATTGTTGGCATAGTTGAGTTTCGTAGGATCGAGACTGAGCAGGACGTTGACTTTATCGCGTGACCATTCCTTGGGTTGGTAGATTTCGTCATACTTAACGAATGCTTTCGGAAAATGCCTGACCGCGGGAAAGCTCGGATCTTCATTTACGATCGGCGCATTAAACGTAGACCATGGGTGCTGATCAAACCACCCGCCGATCATCTCACCATATTCCGGCCATTTGTAATTGGTGTCGAGAGCGGCATGAACACCCACAAAACCCTTGCCGTCGTTCTTTATGAACGCCGTCATATCCTTCTTTTGGCCATCGTCCAGATCGAGCTCACCGGTCGTGCTCACAAAAACCAGGGCATCAAAGTAGTCCAGACTCTTGGCGTTTCTTCCCAGATCCTTCTTGGTGATGAGCTCGGTATCGGTGCGCAGCGTGGCATCCCAAAGACCGCTGTCATGGCCCATGTTGTAAATAGCGGCCATCGCATCCGAAACCGAGTCGTGCTCATATCCTTTGGTTTGGCCGACCACCAAAATATGTTTGAGGTGGATTTGCTTTGCGTGCGGCGGCGGGGCGACCGAAGAATCAACGGCCGGTTGATCCTGTGCGCTTGCAAAGCCCCTGAGAATCAGCGGCAAGAAAAAGAAGAATAGAGTAATTCGAGTCTGGCGCAAGCGATCTCCTCCGAAGAGATTTCTTTCGTGATACTGCTTCGCAGAGCAACTTGTACGGTTCAAGTTTGAAGACGTGAGACGCCCTCCATTGCCGCAAATCGTCGGAACGATAACGGTAACATAGGACGCTCGTCGTCGGCGCCTAGGCGCGAACTTATTCGAAGTACGGGAACTCGATGCTCTCAAGCGTTACGAAATCTTATTGTTTGGGTGGCCCGTCCTCCTGCTGCACGATTTCGCCTTCACCTTCGAAAGGCCAGTTTTTATCGAGCAAAAGTTCGTGCTCACGCGTTTCTTTGGAAACTTTATCGATCTTGAGATTCTCGAAAAAATGCACACCCGTCTTTCCTGCTGTTACAATATCCAGGTCGCCATCCCCATCCAGATCTTCCACAACGAACTGAGTTCCGACGCCAGCCGTTCCATTGACTGAAATCGGATACCGCGTGAACTGCCCAGTTTTACGGTCGATCTTGTAGTAATACACCACCAGCGGATCGTAGGAACCCGGATCGCGACCGGCGTGCCCGCGGTAGCGCTTGCCCGCCAGCAATTCGGGAACTCCATCTCCGTCGATATCGGCAAGCTTGAGCGCATGGATCTGCGAGTAGGATTCGTCGATCACATGCTTCAGCCAGTGCCGGTTTGCGCCGTCGCCCTGCTGTTCCAGCCAGTAAAGACTGTAGTTGTGTCCCTCGCCATAAATAATGTCCATCTTCCCATCGTTATTTACGTCGTAGCCGATGATGGGAAAGCCGGCGTCACCCAGTTGCCAGTCTCCATGCCACTCCCACTTATCGTTGTCGGCATCGATATTCCTATACCAACCGTAAGGAGTGAGGATGTCGGCTTTCCCGTCGCCATCCACGTCTGCGATGCCAATGCCGTGACCGTCCCGCTCCTTCTCTCCAACATGATGAACCTCCGGTTCGGCACCTGAGAAATCGACCCACAAAATCCCTGAGTGGTTGTAGTGAGCCAGGACGAGATCCGGTTTGCCGTCGCCGTTGATGTCGCCGGTCGCTCCGCCTTCCGTGTCATAGCTGTCGGTGATGAAGTGGCGCTTCCACATCACTCCGGGTGTTTTCGGATTCTCATACCACCACAACCCGTTTTGCATCCACCCCGCCGTCACAACGTCAGGTGCGCCATCATGGTTCACGTCGAACGTCCATTCTCCGCAATCGGAGACGAACTCCCCGAGAATGCCGACGGTGCGGTATTGATGCCGCTTCCACTCGCCCCCTGCTGCGCCCGGGTTCTCATACCAATAAGCGCCACTCACTAGATCCGGCCGGCCGTCACCGTTCATGTCGAGCGTGGTAATGCCCTCGGCGTGATCCGTGCCCAGGCGGTGAACCAGAAACGTGATCTGCGAAGAACTTCTCGGCGCATCTGCCGGAGAGCTCTGATGCGCGCTTTGTGAAGCGGCCCAGATGCACATTGCAAATGCGAACACAACTCTAGGAATTGCGAACTTCATATTCTTGAGCACGTCGAATCTCCCGCCGCGCATTCGATCCTGAATGATTCCGGCTCGCGCCTTCAAGGAGAAATTGATCCTCTTGAGAAATATTACCGTCGAGGATCGTAGATTCAATGCGAATTCTCTCGGCCAACTACAACCTTTTGCAGGTTCAACTGAGGCGGCATTCCTGGCGCGGGTTGACATATCAATTATCCTACGCATGGCTGACGATGCGCGTTGACCGTTCTGCTGCGGATGAACTATGAACGATCCGATCTCAATCGAGGTCTGTGTCGATTCCGTTGCCTCGGCAATCGCTGCCGAGCGCGGCGGAGGAACGCGCGTGGAGTTGTGCGGCAATCTGCTCGAAGGGGGCATCACACCCAGCGCGGGAATGATTGAATTAGTGCGGCAGCAAATCTCGATCGGCCTGCAGGTGATGATCCGGCCACGAGGGGGCGACTTCCGCTATACCGCGGACGAATTCGAGATTATGCGCTGGGACATCCTTGTTGCCAAAAAGCTAGGCGCCGACGGGATCGTCGCCGGGATTCTCGATGCGAAGGGCAACGTGGATATCGAGCGAACCCGTCAGTTGGTCGATCTGGCGCGCCCGCTCAACGTAACTTTCCATCGCGCCATCGACATGTCCGTAGATCCTCTTCGTGCGGCGGAAGAAGTTTGCCAAACCGGTGCAGATCGGATTCTCACATCCGGAGGGGAACAAACCGCGGGGCAAGGGGTCGAGACTATTGCGCGGCTCGTGAAAGCCGCGCGCGGCCGGATTTCAGTGATCGCCTGCGGCGGAATTAACCGCGACAACGCGGCGAGTATCGTCGAGCGAACGGGTGTAAGAGAAATTCATGTCGGATTAGGAAGCCCGGTTGCGAGCCCCATGCTCCATCGCAATCCGCGAGTATCGATGGGATCGGCTCCAGGCCGTGAATATCAGCGCAGGCAAGTCGTAGAGGAAGATGTTATTAATCTACGTAGCGCACTCGCGCAATTTTAACTGGCTGGTGGGCGGGTAACAACTACGCTGGAAACTTCTGCCAACGGGAGCCACACCTGAAAGCGCGTGTCCCCGGGTTTCGATGTGACTTGAATACTTCCCCTGTGTTTTTTCACGATTCGTTGCACCGTGTCGAGGCCGAGGCCAGTTCCTTCCCCTACTCCCTTGGTCGTAAAGAAAGGCTCAAAGATATGCGCCTTTATCTCGGGTGAAATCCCCGGACCGTTGTCGGCAATCTCCACCACTACGCAACCATCCTCGCGATAGGTTCGAATTCGAAGCTCGCCCTTTCCCCCCATGGCGTCGATCGCGTTGTCGATCAGGTTCGTCCAGATCTGATTCAGTTCGCTGCCGAATGAGTTCACCATCAACGGGACCTTTTGATAATCGCGCTGAACTGCTACCCCACGCTTGAGCTTGTGGCCCATAATGGTGAGCGTAGTTTCCAGGCCTTTCACGATGTCGACGTTCTGCACCGGCGCCTGGTCCATGTAGGTGTATTCCTTGATCGCGCGCACGAGATCGGAGATTCGCGATGCGCTGCTCTCGATTTCGTTCAACAGATTTGCGATCTCTACCGACGCGGCGATCCTTACCAGAGCGGCGCGTGCTGTGCCCGCATCCACCATAGCGAACAACGATTCCAGCATTTCCGGCTTGACGCTTCTGTGCGCCAGATCGGCCGCCAGTTGCCACAAATCATTCTGCCCGTGACTGCGCAGCAGCGAGTCAAGTTGCTCTTCCATGTCGCTCATGGTCAGCGGGTCGGGAGGAGGCTCATCCCGTTGGATGAAGAAATTTTCCAGCTTCTCGATCTCCGCTTTTTGCGCCGGCGTAAGATCGCGCCTGCCCAACTCGAGGCTGGCGTTCCTAATCTTCTTAATAGTGTCGCGCAATTGAGTTGCCGCGCGCTTGGCCGCGGACGCCGGATTGTTGAGCTCATGCGCCAATCCAGCCGAAAGCTTTCCTAACCCCGCCAGTCGATCTCGCTGCTGTTCGATCCGAGTTGTCTCACGAATCCGGTCGGCCATCAGGCCCACAAGCCGTTGTGTGAGCTCCGGCATTTTTTGCACGAGAACTGGAAACAACGTGGCGGGGAATCGTAGAGCGCGGCTATCCGTTTCGGCCCGCAGGCTCACCTTGAACTGCTTCATCCTGGAAAATGGCAGCAACCCCGTGACGTCGCCCGGCTCTATGACAAAGGTGATCGCCTCACCGGAGAATTCTCCACGGCCCTGGAGGTGGCCCTCGATCACCACGAACATCGCATCGGCCGGATCGCCCTGGCGTATGTACACATCCCCCGCCTTCACGCGAAGCTCCTGCGTTTGGCTGATGAACCACTCGATCTGATCGCTGGGCAGATCCGCAAATATGGGGAAGCGAAGTAATTCCGATTTATCGACCATTTAGACCTTGCTCAAATACTGATGAATGAACTGCACCGCCACTGATCCTTCACCGACTCCCGAAGCCACGCGTTTCACCGAACCATGCCGGACATCGCCTACCGCGAAAAGACCGGGAACATTGGTCTCAAGCAGATAGGGATCGCGATCAAGCGTCCATCCCTTGGGACGTTGCCCGTCATGCAAGAGATCTGGACCAGTCAGGATGAATCCGCGATCGTCCCGCTCCACCATGCCCGCCAGCCAATCCGTTCGCGGCATCGCTCCAATAAAGATGAACATCGAAGTTGCGGGAACCCGCTCGACCTTATTGGTGTCCGAACACAGCACCGAAATTTCTTCGAGGTGAGTATCGCCGTGCGCTTCGGCCACGCTGCCGTGCGCCCATATCTCGATGTTCGGCGTCTCCTTAATCTGGTCAATCAGGTATTGCGACATTGTGCTGGCAAGAGATTCTCCACGCACCAGGATCACCACTCGCTTCGCGTAGCGGGCAAAATTCATGGCCGCCTGGCCCGCTGAATTCGCTCCGCCCACAACATATACGGTTTCACCCTTGCAGGACAGCGCCTCGGTGGCCCCGCCACCGTAGTAGATTCCCGCTCCTTGCAACCGGTCGACTCCCGGTGCTTGAAGACGTCGCCATTGCACGCCACTCGCAATCATCAACGCGTGACAGGATAGCTCATTTCCGTCCGCGAGCTTGACGATCCGGTAAGATGCCTCGGTTCTCACTCCGACGGCTTCCTGCGGCGACAGAATTTCCACTCCAAATCGTTGCGCTTGCACCACCGCGCGCCGTGCCAGATCACCGCCACTAAGCCCCATCGGAAATCCCAGGTAGTTTTCAATCCGCGAACTCATTCCGGCTTGTCCCCCAGGAGCTTCCCGCTCAATCATCACCGTGTGCAGACCCTCTGACGCTCCATAAACGGCGGCGGCGAGACCTGCCGGTCCTCCGCCCACAATCGCCAGATCGTAAAAGTCGGTTTGAGCGCGGGTTCGTAAGCCTACTTTTTGGGCAACGTCCGCCGGAATGCTTTCCAGAAGCTTTGTGCCATCAGGAAACAGCACCACGGGGAGCTGAGTTGCCTCCGACCCCAAAGCCTCTACCAGACGCTTGGTTTCAGGATCATTGGCAGAACCCTCGACATCGATCCATTGATAAGGAACATGGTTTCGCGCGAGAAAGTCGCGCAACTCATAGGATCTTGGCGACCAACGTGTGCCCAGCACGCGAATGCCCTCGAACGTGGGGCGATACGAGGCTTGCCAATCGTCCAGCAAGTCATCCAACTGCGGATACAGATGTTCCGTCGGAGGATCCCACGGCTTCAAGAAAAAGTAATTAATATTGGCTTGGTTGATGGCGCTGATCGCGGCGCTGGTATCGGCGTATGCGGTCAGTAATGCCCGCTTTGCTCCAGGGAAGATGCGCATCCCCTCCTGCAGAAATTCGACACCGTCCATGCCGGGCATGCGTTGGTCCGCCAGCAGCAACGCGACATTGTCATTCCGAACTTTCAATTGCTTCAAGAGATCGAGCGCGCGCGCCGGAGAATCGCTTCCGATCACGCGATATTCGGCGCCGTACTGCGACCGCAGGTCACGTTCAATCGCCCGCAAAACATCGGAGTCGTCATCCACACTCAGCAATATTGGTTTCGCCATGATCGGTCTGTCTGGTGAGTCCTGGTTTTGCTGCCCGTAGGCGCTTGCGCTTTCGATTTTAGATGTTCATCGTCCCCGCGAAGTCGCGGTTTATCTCGAGTGGAGGGAAATCTTAGACGTTTTTTTCATACTCCCGCGGCGTTTATCTGGGTTTGGGGCCAGGTGAAATCGGTTCCATCTTGTGAATTTCCACGTAATCGAGCGGCGCTAACTCGCCTGCATCCGGAAAGCCTTCGATCCGTATTTCGTCTCCCGGACGCAACGCCAGGCCGGAGATATGCCGCCGAGTCGACGAATCTCCATTTGGCTGGGTAGCGGGAAGGCGCAAATCCGCGGTCCATTCATCGACTAAGCGGTTCCCAACAATTACCTTGTATTTCGAGACACCATTGTTCTGGTCGAAGTATTGAACATCGAGAGCGTACCAGCCTACCGAGCCCACAAACCGGATCATGGCCGCACAAGGTTGTTTTGTGTCCGTGCATTGAATCGCTTTTCCGCCCGATGCGTCCTCCCACGGATTCACATCCATCGGGGTATAGCCTTCGAGCACCATCGATTCCGCTTCGATGCGATCGGGATGATTTCCAACCCGCCCCTTGACGTCAGCAACGCCGGAGATGCGCTGAAACCAGTCGTTGATCGCGTCGCGCCATACGACGGCGTGCCCGGACTGATAAGTGAGTTGGGCGAGCACATCTTGATAACGATCATCATCGATAAGACTGCGCAGCGATTTCCATTCCGCAACGAATCGATTGGTCGACTCGATGCCATCGTAATGTGAATCGTATATGGTTTGAATCACCGTTTTTCCGGAATGCAGTTTGTACGTATACGGCACATGATGAAAGAACAAAAGTAAGGCGTCTGGTGTGCTGGCTAGCGATTCATATATCTTCTGCACATCGCCAGAGTACTGACCAACAAATCCCGTGCCCGTGGCGATGCTACGGTCCATGCCGACTCCTTGCGAGTCAGCGCGAATCCATTGGCCCCAGCCGTTTCTCTCTTGAGACTCCGGGCCCGGACCGTAATGACTGCCCAAGATATTGGTCAGCGTTTGTAATCCCAGAACTCCGGTGTAACTCTCATAAGTTCTCCACGATGCGAGTTGTATCCCAGAAATTGTCCGGACGACGATGGGATCGTTGCCGAAAGTCATCCGCGTCCATTCCTCGATAATCGACTCCGAGGTCAGGTTCGGATTCCACGCAAGTCTTCCGAACCCGTACAAGTTGGCCAGTGCAAGGTGATTACCCGACCAGTTGCGGTCGAGTCCAACGTTGACGACGCCGGCGTAGCCACCAACTGGACGATGGAAACTGTTGCCGACAACAATTTTTTTTACGGGTGTCGACCGGCCATCTACGCGCATATCGAAATCAAGGATTTCCTTCCACATGGGAACGAGGAAACAAGTATGCCGCTGTTGACCGGTGTATTCCTGTGTGATTTGCAATTCGATTGCTGCATTTGTTTTCTGCAGTCCGCCGAACAGGGGCGAGGCTGGCTCCCTGACTTGAAAGTCAATCGGTCCGTGTTTAATTTGCACAATGACGTTGTCATCAAACTTTCCATCCAGCGGATGAAAGATGTCGTAAGCCGCTTTCGCGCGATCGTTCTTCTGGTTGGTCCAATCCAGATGGTGGTTATAGACAAATGCACGGTAGAAGACGATCCCATGGTGCGGCTTGAGTGAACGTGCGATGACGTTGGCCGCGTCCGCGGGAGTGCGGCCGTAAAACGAAGGACCGAGGCGTCCTTCGGAATCGGCTTTGACGACTACGCCGCCAAAGTCCGGAATCGACCGAGAGAGTTCATCGAACTTTTTCTGCCACCACTCTGCGGCGCGGGCATCGAGAGGATCAAAGCTGTCCAGACCGCCCAGTGTTTTTGGCGCGCTGAGATCAACCGCTACACCGAGTTGAACTCCCCACGGACGAAATGCTTCAGCAATGCGAGCAATCTGCGGAATGAAATCTGTACCCAAAATATGCAGATCAGCGTTCACATTGTTTACGGTGCAACCGTTGATACCGACCGAAGCCAGCAGGCGCCCGTATTCAGAAACTCGCCTGAGATCCGTTCGCACTCGACCGTTCTCGAAAAATATGGAGCGGCCGGCGTAACCCCGTTCGATTGTGCCATCGAGATTATCCCACTGATTTGCCCAGCGCACCGGAGCGGCGGGTTGCTGAACATTGTTTAACCCGGAAACGCTCAAGTGCCTGGCAATTCTGCTCAAGAAGTCGAAGACACCGTAGAGAGCGCCACGATCGCTGGCGCCGACGATCACGCTGCAACGGTGGCCGTGGACTCGCCCAGATGTCAGCCAATAACCATCACCACTTAGGCTTCGTCGTGGATTGAGATCCGGTGCGATTTTTCGAAGCTGCGCGAGGGTTCCGATCACAATTGCATCTTCAAGCGGAATGTCCGAACTCACCCGAAGCGTCCGGTCCAGCATGCTCTTTACACCGCGCATCAGTTCGGATTGGGCCGTCGTCAGCACGGGAGTGTTACCAAGCAGTACGGTACTCGCGGGGAGTGACGTGTAAACACGGGCCGCTTCAGCGTCCAAGGGTGCGTAACGGAGCCACGCGGCAGAGCCGTCCTCCGCCCTGGCCGGTGTCAATCCCGGAAAGGCGTAGACAAGCAACAAAACAAATACAGCACGAAGAGCTGGTTTCAGGCTCCGGCAAATTTCAAGAGACAGCTGTGCAATTTGATTGACGTTAACGTACACGACAGTGATAATTGGTGGCAATATGAAACCGACGACGGCCAAGCCTGGACCCACTCTACGCATTGACATACATAAACGGGGAAATCCCCAGTGCTCGGTCTGTGGAGAGGAATTCGGACGCGAAGGGCTCACACGCGGATTGCTCGATGCTTTTGCCCTTCATGTGAGGCGCAGGCACTTGCGTCAGGAAGTTAATTATGGCGTTACCCATGACACTCGCGTTGTCCCAGGCAGAAGTACGAGAGAAGCCAGCGCACACGGTTAGTCCACCTCTGCTCAGTGTCTTTCTTGAAAACCTCTCACCTCATGGTGCTTAGTCTGGCAGCCTTCGGCTGCTGTTGATACTGAATTCTGCTTCAAGTCCCGGAGCGCCAGTTCCCGGCTGTCCCCCACCTACGCTGATGCGGTGGACGCCCTTCGCCAGAATTCGATTTCCTTTTTCATCCACTTCGCTCAGGTCGCGCTCGTCGAGCGTGAAACGAACGTGTTGAGTCGCGCCGGCCCCCACGCTTACTCGCGTGAACCCGCGCAGAGCACGAATCGGAGCGGCCGACGAGTTTGGAAAACTCAGATAAAGCTCAACCACTTCGTCGCCGTCCCGCTGGCTGGTGTTGTGCACATCCGCCTCTACTGTAAGCGGATCGCCTGCTTTCAGCTTTTTTGTCGAGAGCTGCAAATTGCTGAACTCAAACTTCGAATAGCTGAGTCCGTGGCCGAACGGATACAAAGGCTGGCCGGTGAAATAGCGATAGGTGCGGTTCTTCATCGCGTAGTCTTCAAAGGGGGGAAGCTGCTCGACGCTTTTGTAGAACGTTACAGGCAGGCGGCCGGCCGGATTGTTCGCGCCCGCCAGCGTTTGCGCAACCGCCGTCCCACCTTCTTCGCCGGAGTACCAGGCGTCGAGGATTGCATTCGCGTTTTCGTTTGCCCAATTCACCGCGAGCGCGCTGCCATTCATTAAAACAACCACGAGTGGCTTGCCGGTGCCCTTTAGCGCCTTTATCAAGTCTTCCTCTTCTTTGGGCAGATCGAGGCTGGTGCGGTCCCCGCCTTTAAAGCCGGGAACTTCCACTTTCATCTCCTCGCCTTCGAGATGTGAAGTGATGCCCACCACTGCGATTGCTACGTCGGCCTGCTTCGCTGCGGCCACAGCTTCTCCAATCGGATCCGCGATGACCTTCAACCAAACCAGTTTCGTGCCGAAACCTCCGCGGATGAACCCAACACGGAGCGAGTAACGATGGCCCTTCTCGAGTTGGACCCTCTTCGTTGACGGGTTGGGATCGTGCAGTCCAAGGTCGTCGATCAACAATCGACCATCGAGCCACAGTTGATTCATCGATCCGATGAGCCCGATCTCGTAGGTGCCGGACTCGGCGGGCGTTAGAAAGCCCGTCCAGCGCGTTGAGAACTCCTTCATGCCGGAGGGTAATTCCAGGGCAGATTGGTCGGGATGAAAAAGTTGCAGATCGATCGTATTGTCGACGCGAACCACTTGAGGAGTTCCCTCAAATTTGTCGCTGGCAAAATACTCGGCCTTGAGACCAGGTTGTCCATCTTCGGTGGAAAGCGCAGCGGAGGGAACCACGGTTTGCGGCCGCAGAAAATTCATGCCGGGCGTGAAGGTCACCTGAGCGCTGGCAAACTGCTTGGTAATTCCATCCAGCGCTGTAGTAGCGTGGCTGGCGGTGCCATTGTAGTTGCCATACAGCACTTCGACGGATTCGGCAAGCGGACCGAATACAGCAATTTTTCGAACGTCGGAATTCAACGGAAGCACGCCATCGTTCTTGAGCAACACGATCGACTCGCGGGCTGCCTTCAACGCGAGCACTCGATGCGGCTCGCTGTCAATCTCCGAGTCTGGCGTCAACGCGTAAGGCACCATCTCAGGAGGATCGAACATTCCCAGCCGGAAGCGAGCTGTGAAAAGGCGTTTCACCGCGACATCGATCTCTTTTTCGCTAAGTAAGCGTTGCTTCACCGCGTCTAGATACGCGACATAATCGGAGTTGGTCGTCGCCTTGGTGAAGAAGTCCGCGCACTCGCTGTCCATTCCGGTTTTTATCGCGGCCGCAGCCGCCTCGGGCATGCTCTTGGTGTAGTGGTGGCCATTGAAAATATCGACGATGGCATCGCAGTCGGAGACAACATAACCGTTAAATCCCCACGCTCCTCGCAACTGATCCTTCATCAGAAAATCATTGGCGCATGCTGGCTGGCCGTTGATGCGGTTGTAGGCGCACATGACCGAATCCACTTTGCCCTCGGTCACAGCGGCGCGAAATGCCGGCAGGTAGGTGTCTTCCATATCGTGCTTCGACACAACCACGTCAACCATGTGCCGAGTCGTCTCCGGCCCACTGTGCACGGCAAAATGTTTCGCCGTAGCGATCACTCGAAAATATTTCGGGTCATTGCCCTGCATCCCAGTAATGAAGGCGATACCCATTCGTCCGGTGAGAAACGGATCTTCGCCGTACGTTTCCTGCCCGCGTCCCCAGCGTGGATCGCGGAAGATATTGATGTTGGGCGACCAGAAGTCGAGACCTTCCATCACATCGCTGTGGCCCGCTCGGACCGCTTGATTGTGCTTCGCCCGCCCCTCGGTGCCGATGGCGACCGCCATGTCGTGAATCAAAGGCGCATCAAAAGTTGCCGCGAGCCCCACCGGCTCTGGAAACACCGTGGCAGTACCCGCTCTGGCTACGCCGTGCAATGCCTCACTCCACCAGTCGTATGCGGGAACTCGCAGGCGCGGAATGGCACGCGCCTGATTCACCAGCTGAGAAGCTTCCTCCTCAAGCGTCATGCGTGACACCAGATCATTCACGCGCTCCTCGATGGGCAGCGAGGGATTAAGGTAGGGCGCGTTCGCTGTTGACTCCGTGGTTTGCGCAACCGAGGGGATTGCTGCTACAAACAAGACGACAACGAGTAATGCGGACATCCGGATGCGGCGTCCAGGCATGAAACGATCTCCTAATTGCGGCAGTTTCCTTCGGACACATTCTTCCGACGTGGAGCTTGGTCCAAGCCGGGACGCAGTATAGCATCGTCACCGTACACGAAATGTGCAAATTCGATTTTGCTGGGTCTCGAATTTGTCCGATAGGCTGACGGCGAAGGGCGATTCAGCGTCAACGTGAGCCGGGGGGAGACTCTTCGCAGGGGTAATTTGCTTGTCACGCTAGAATGATGGCGCAGCGAGTGGTAGGGGCGGGATGAAAAAACACAGGCGGGGGATCCACCTCATCGCGGAGCTGGCTGATGTTTCCATCGGGACGGTGGATCGCGCGTTGCATGGGCGCCCCGGAATCAATGAGGCCACCAGGCAGAGAATCCTAAGAATAGCGGAGCAGATTTCCTACACGCCGAATCTGGCGGCACGCGCTTTGTCTGTTTCCAAAGCTACGGCCCGTATCGGAGTTTGCATCCCGCGTGAAATTCATTTTTTTTACGATCAACTCTGGAGCGGTGTGCTGGACGAAGCTCGCAGCGTTGCACCGCTCGGCATCCAGTTTGTAAACCGCCCGGTTCATGCTTTGGGAGAGGCTGACACCGAAGCCTTCATAGAACTCGTCGAAAGCGGCGTCAGCGGAATCGTTCTCACCGCAGGAAATCCCAAGGGCCTCAAGCCTTTGATTGACGACGCGGAAGAAAAGGGTATTCGAGTGGTTTGCGTGTCCACCGACGCTCCTGAAAGCCGCCGTTCGAGTATCGTTTGCGTGGAACCTTGGCTAAACGGACGGCTGGCTGGCGAATTGATGGGTAAGCTCGTTCCGCCAGGATCCAAGGTAGCGGTAGTCGCCGGCATGTTGAGCGCGGAAGATCATCGCCAGAAAACGGCGGGGTTTTCGGAGGCATTTCCATCGCACTGCCCCGGAGGCCAGATTGCCAGTGTCATCGAAGGGCATGAAGACGAAGACGAGAGTTTTCAGAAGACTTTCGACCTTCTGGGTCGCGTTCCCACTTTGGCGGGACTTTACGTAAATACCGTCAATTGTCTGCCGGTTTGCCGAGCCCTGGGCGCGCGAGGTCTGGCCGGAAAAACAAAGCTAATCACCACCGACCTTTTCGCCGAAATGTCCCCTTACTTCGAAAAGGGAACGATTACCGCCTCAATCTATCAGCAACCGCATCGCCAGGGTCAGTTGGCGGTCCGGCTTATGGCGGATCACCTGAGCAGCAAAGCCTTGTTCCCCCCCACTGTTCATCTCAGTCCAGGGGTCGTGATGTCGTCGAACCTGCACCTGTTCCGGGAGATTCGACTAGCCCAAGTGAGATTTGACGATTCGGCCCTATCCACCCCCATTCGGCCCAAAGCGACCAGGAAACTCGAGAGATAATCCTCCCCTTTTGGCACAGCTTTCGTGTGATTGAAGGTTTGGATTCGAGTGATTCGAGATTTTTCTTGACAACGCTTATCGAAAGGCGATAAAAGCTGCACGGGGTCGTTAACGTTAACGGAGTGAACTTTAGCTCTCTCGGGGGGAATGGTTATGAATTCTCGTTTGTCTCAACCCATCAGGACTTTGGCTCTCGCAGTGCAAAATCGCAGCCTCAGTCTAGGGCTTTGTCTTCTGTTCTGTCTTGCCATATCTCTCCAGGCATTCGGCCAGGAAGCAACCATCGTTGGAACGGTCACTGATCCGTCCGGGTCGGTCGTCCCAAATGTGGCGATTACCATCACCCGCGTCGAAACTGGCGAAGCGCGCAACAGCGTCACGAACGATACCGGTCAATATGTTGCGCCTGGTCTGGGTATCGGCCATTACAACGTCACGGCCAAGGCCACTGGATTCAAAGTCGAAGAGAAAAAAGGCATCGTCCTGAACGTGGGCGACCGTACTCGAATCGACTTCACCATGACCGTTGGCGGGATACAGGAGCAAGTCACGGTAGAAGCCGCCGCCGTCGCCGTGCAATCGGATTCAGGCGAGGTGAGCACGGTAATCACCGGCCAGCAGGTCAGCCAGCTCGCCACGAACGGGCGCAGCATCTATACGCTGTTCGCGCTGACGCCCGGGGCGTCCAGCGTCCAGGGCGACTTTATTACTCCGACGGCGGTCAGCGGCGACAGCAATGTCAGTATTAATGGTCAGCGGCCCGGCCATAACCTGCAGATTCTCGACGGCGGCGAAAACCTCGACCGCGGCGGAAGCAGCGGCAGCGTTATGCCTTCCACCGACGCTATCGCCGAATTCCGCAACCTGACCTCGAACTATAGCGCCGAATACGGCCTCTCCTCGGCAGCAACCATTACTACGGCCATCAAGTCCGGGACCAAACAGTTCCATGCTTCCGCCTGGGAGTTTGACCGTAACGACGCCTTGGATGCGCGCAACTACTTCAACCGCCCGCCAGCCAAAGTTGCCGAACTTCGATTCAACACGTTCGGCTTCAACGCCGGCGGCCAGGTTCCTCTCTTCAAAAGCCATTCGACCTTCTTTTTCTACAACATGGAGTGGCGCAGGTTGGTGCAGGGAGGTTTAACCAATACTACAGTGCCGTTCGCCGACACCTACGGTGGAAACTTTACCGCCAACTTGCCGGCCGATTCGAAGGATCCGAGTGGGGTTGTCGTGCCGCATTCCGGCTTGCACGTTCCTTGCGCCACGCAATTGTCCGCTGCGCAGATCGCTAATTTCGCCGCGGCTGGTATCACCACGTTCAGTACACCGAATGGAAGCGGCTCTTGTTCGGTTCCTACGCAGGCGGGCGTCACGAATCCCGTTTTTGTTGCGTACCCGGGTAATGCGATTCCCGCGGGTTTACTCAACGCAAATGCGCAGTCGCTCTTGACCGCGGGGATCTTTCCCGCTCCTACAAGCGGCGCGCAGTTCATTGGCGGTAACAATTCACCCACCAGCGTGAAGGAGGAAATTGCCCGCATCGACCATCAGTTCACCGACAAGTTCTCGATATTCGGCCACTGGATTTCGGAACAGACTTCGCAAACCTACGGAACTACGCAGTGGAGCGGTGACAATGTTCCCACGGTCAGTGACGTTTTCGGAAATCCTTCCTACAGCGCTGTGATCCACACCACGTACGTGGTGAGCCCGACCCTCCTCAATGAGGCGGCATTCAACTACAACGGCAACCGCATCCATATCATTCCTCAAGGTGTCTTTACCGCACCCAGCGGATTTACCTTTAACCGGCTGTTCAGCGGACCCAACGTCGACAACCGCATTCCGTCGATCAATCTGAACGGAAGCACTGGCACCAATTACACCTCCAATTGGACCCCATGGAATAACAAGGCGGATGATTATCAGTTCCGCGATGATATTTCCTGGACCAAGGGCGCGCACCAGATCAGAATGGGCGCAAGCTGGGCGATCTACAAGAAAACGCAGGATGCCTTCGCCAACACCGAGGGAAACTTCAACTTTAACGGCGGATTCACGGGCAATGATTTTGCCGATTTCCTGCTCGGCTATGCTCAGCAATACACCGAGGACGCGGTCAAGATCAGCGGGCAGTGGAACAATGTTTCCTATGCGGCCTATGTTCAAGACAACTGGCGCGCGACCCATCGCCTTACCTTGAACCTCGGATTGCGCTGGGATGGTGTGCCTCACACCTACGAGGCCAACCACCAATCCTCGAACTTCTACCCCAATCTTTACAACCCAGCGAACGCAGCTACGTTTGATTCGAACGGTAACATTTGCAGCGTAAATTCCGTTCCTGCGTGCGCCGGCGGCGCCAGCCCGGGACTGGGCAGCAGTCCGAATCCAATTCTGGCGGGTGTGCAGTTTTACGAGAACGGCATCGGCATCGGCGGCAAGAATGGGATTCCAAACGGGTTGGTGAACAATCACTGGGCTGCGTTTGGGCCGCGTATCGGGTTTGCCTACGACCTCACCGGCCAAGCCAAGACGGTTGTCCGCGGCGGATTCGGCATCATGTACGAACGCATCCAAGGCAACGATATGTATAACGGCGCCGTCAACCCGCCAGGAGATTTGCAGCCCCAGCTTGGCAGTGTTTCTCTCTCGAATCCGGGACTGAACATAACCACGGGCAAGACCATCACTGCGTCGGCGTTGCCGGTCCTTCCGCTGGTCGTCACCGGAATCAATGCCAACGACTACAAACTTCCGGTGAGCTATCAATTTAGCCTCGGCGTTCAGCAGGCATTGGGTGCTAGGTCGGTGCTGTCCGTGTCTTACGTCGGAAGTCAGGACCGCCATCAGAATGACTATCAACAGATCAACTTGCCCGCGGAGAATTTGCTGCCGGGACTGTTAGCCGCCAACGGAGCTGGGATTAATCAAGACATGCCTTATCTCGGTTTCGGAGATATCCGGCTAGCCCAAAATGAGGCGAATGGCCATTACAACTCAATGCAGGTTGACCTCCGCTCAAGCGTAAAGCAGAACCTGCAACTGCAATTTGGCTATACGTACTCCAAAGCAGTCGATGCGGCCACCAGCAATGGGAGCGGCGGCGATCTCAATAACGTCACCAATCCCTACGCCGGCTGGCGCTACGATGTCGGCCCTTCTCCTTTCGACCGTGCGAATGTTGCTTTTGTCAACTTCGTCTATTCGCTCCCAATCTTTAACGGCAATCAGAGCCGCTTGTTGAGAGGAACGCTCGGCGGATGGCAAGTTTCTGGCATCATCACCGCGGAGTCGGGCGCGCCGCTTCCAATCGGGGTCACCGGTACCAACGCCTCCAGCCTTTTCAACGGAGGTTTCCTTACACAGAGCGGAAATCGCCCGAACGTCAGCGGCAGCGTTTCTTATCCCAAGACCGCCAACCAGTGGTTTAATCCGGCAGACTTCACGGCTCCGACTTGTGCCACCGGCCCCGATTGCTTCGGCAATCTCGAACACGACTCGGTGCGAGGTCCTGGCCGGGATGACTGGAATCTCTCACTCTTCAAGAGTTTTGTGATCAGCCAGGAGCGAGGGAGCAGAATCGAGTTCCGCGTAGAGACCTTTAACATCTGGAACCACACCCAGTTCAAGGGTGACTACAACAATGGCGGCATCAGCAACAATTTCGGCGCCAGCAACTTTGGTACCGTAACGGCGGCCTTCGACCCGAGAGAATTTCAACTCGGACTGAAGCTGATCTACTAATCAAGGTTTAACTGTCATGCCCTGCTCACTCTGTGAGCAGGGCATGATCTTTTTGAGACAAAGGCAGACGGAGTTATGTTTAGTCGCCGAATGAATCGCGTCCGGCTGGCTAGGTTGATGCTTCATGCCGAAGTGACTATTCTGTTGTGCAAGTGCTGAGAAGATTTCCTGACACTGCGTCTCTCCGGTATGAAGAATAGGACTTTTGCTTGGGGCGTGGCCGCGCTGTTCGGTTTCTTCCCGTTCAGCGCGGTTGCTCAATCATCCACTCCCGAAGATGCCATCGTGCTCCAGCAGCAGGGAAAATGGGATGAGGCCGCGCAAGTTTGGCGGAGTGTGATCCAGAAAGACCCCAAGGATGCCGCGGCGTTTGCCAGCCTGGGAGTAGTCCTCTCCAAACAGCAGAAGTACGAGGAAGCGGCTTCCGCCTATCGAAAAGCGATTGCCTTAAACCCTAAGTTGCCGGCCGTGCAACTGAACCTAGGCTTGGCAGAGTTTAAGCAGGGACACTTTCAGACGGCGATTGTTCCATTCCATGTTGCGCTAGTTGCTGACCCACATAACCAGCAAGCAGCGACGCTGCTGGGCCTTAGCTATTACGGTGAAAAGTGTTTTTCGGAGGCCATCACGTATCTGAAAGTGGCGGCGCACGCGGATCCTGGCAACGCTGAACTGCACGACGTGTTAGCGCAGAGCTGTCTTTGGGCTAAGAAATACGACTGCGCTCTGGACGAGTTTCGGAAGATTCTGCAACAGCAACCCGATTCTGCGGCCGCGCACATGCTGAGCGGCGAAGCGTTGGACGGTCTGGGAAGAACCTCCGAAGCGATCGCCGAGTTCCAGACTGCCGAGAATGCCTCACCTAAGGATGCGAATCTGCATTTTGGCTTGGGCTATCTTTTCTGGAAGTCCCATCAATACGATGACGCGAAGCGCGAGTTCGATGGTGCGCTGGCCATCGATCCAAACCATCCGCAAGCTCTGGCCTACTTGGGTGATATCGAGATGAGAAAGATGAACATGGATGAGGCTCTTCGGCTGCTGAAGATGGCACTGGGCGCGAAAAGCGATCTTCGCTTCGCTTACATCGACCTGGGCGCCATTCTTATGCGGCAGAAGAAATTTGCAGATGCCGTCGCCCCGCTTCAGCGAGCGGAGGCATTGGATCCTTCCCAGCCCGACGCGCACTATCGACTGGGACAGACGTATCAAGCTCTGGGCAAGACGGCTGAGTCGCAAAAAGAGCTTGCTAGGGTTCGAGAGCTGCACCAGAAAGAAGATGACCCCCTTGCCTCGAAAATGTCGGCGGCGCCTCCGCCGCTGCCGCAGTAGCGCATGCACCTCTTCGTGCGGGGTGCGGCAAGGAATGCCGCCGATCGCTCGTCGGTCTTCGAGAGAGGCAATCAGGCCCGCTTCGGTGCGAACTTGAAACAATAAATCAGTCCGATCATTAAGAGTGCGGCGCCCCACCAGACGTTGGCGTGCAGATTGAACAACACAATGCCGGGGTTGGCGGGAGGATTCACCAGTTGATAGACTCCCGCGGCCAGGATCAGTGCGCCATTCACCGCCAGCGAAATACCGATGAAAAACCAGATTGAGATCATCCTGTCTCGCCTCCGCTCACTAGAGAATCCCGCCAGGCAGCACTGCATCACCGAAAATAAACCTACCGCACCGAAGATAAAGCTATTACGAAACAAAAACTATTACCAAAAGATAATATTCAGTACGAAGAAAATCACTGTGACCACGGCGGCCCAGAACAGCGGCTTCTGGTAAAACGGTACGTCTCCTATCGATGGAACTTCCGTTAAGCCATAGACCAAACCTGTCAATGCCGCGTCCGGCATGGGTTTGGTCAGCAGGCTCACCACCACCGTTACCACCACGCACACAATAAATGACCAAAGGGCCTGATACATATCCTGCGCCAAGCCTTTCGCGTGCGGTGAAAGCGCAACATAGCGCAAAGCTGTAGGATCGATTTTCACCCACGTCCACATGCTGATCGAGCACAACGTTCCCGACAGCAGTCCCCAAAATCCGCCAGCCCCGGTCGCGCGCTTCCATAGCATTCCCAGCACCACCGTGCCGAACAGAGGAGCGATGAAAAAGCTGAACAATGCCTGCACGTAGTCCATGATGCTGGCGAACTGCATGACGAGATACGCCGTGCCCACGCTGATTAGCACCCCGATCACCGTGGTCCAGCGCCCCATGTTCACGTAGTGATGATCGCTGCCCGTTTTGTTGATAAAGGGACGGTAGATGTCGTACGTCCAGACCGTGGTGAAGGCGCTGACGTTTCCCGCCATGCCCGACATGAAGCCGGCAATCAGCGCTGTAACTCCCAGGCCAAGTAGTCCCGGACCACAATAGCGCGCCAGCATGAGCGGAAGCACGTCATTATAGCTATGAGCTCCGGTGACCGAGGCGACTGATTCCGGAACCAGTTTTTCCGGCAACACCGCCAAACCCAGCAACCCAGGCAGGATCACGATGATTGGCACCAGCATTTTGAAGCCGGCGCCGATGATGGGCGCCATCTCGGCGCTGCGAATATCTTTCGCCGCCAGGATGCGCTGCACCACCAGAAAGTCCGTAGTCCAATAGCCCATAGATATAATCGCGCCCAGCCCAAACACGATCCCCGTCCAATGGATCCCCATCGGATTGTTGGTGAACGAACCCAACCCCGACCACAGATGCACATACTGCTCCGAAGCGCGCTGCGCGATCTGCAACTTCAGGTTGGTCCATCCCCCGGCTTCGTAGAGACCAAGAATCGGAATCAGCAGCGCCCCGGCCCAGATCAGAAAAAATTGCAGCACTTCATTAAAGATGGCAGAGCGCAATCCGCCGAGAGTTACATAAATCGCAACCGTCAGCGACGAAACCCAGATGCTGAAATTGATATCCCAGCCCAGCACAATCTGCATGACCTTGGCCATGGCAAACATGTTCACGCCGCTCATGAGCACGGTCATAAACGCGAACGATACTGCCGACAACGCGCGGCTGGGCTCGCCGAAACGCAGTTGCAAATAACCAGGCACCGAGTGGGTTTTCGAAATGTAGTAGAACGGCATCATGACCAGCGCCAGAAACAACATCGCCGGAATGGCGCCGATCCAATACCAGTGCGTCGCCAGAATGCCGTACTGATAGGCCGAACCCGCCCAGCCCATCAACTCGAGCGCTCCTAAGTTTGCGGAAAGAAAACTGAGACCGGCCACCCACGCCGTCATCTCCCGCCCCGCCATAAAGAAGTCTTCGCCAGTGTTGGCGCGCCCCCGCAGATACCACCCGATCGACAGCACCAGAGCAAAATAAAAAACCACGATCACCACGTCGATCGCAGCTAAATGCACCAGCCGCGCAGGCACAGCAATCGCCAGTGACGTCATTGATGGTCCCTCACTTGTTCTGTAAGAGCGCTACTTATAGTTGTTCGACTTATACGGTCCCGCGGAACTCGAACACAAATGCTGCCAGAACATTTCTATCTGACACCTAATAGCAGATCAACCGTCAGCTGATCGAGACGCTCGTACGGCAAGCGCCTCGTGAGGATTTCGTCCTTGTCAAAATTACGAGCCAGCAATTGAGATAAGTTTTCTTTTGAATAGCGGCCTAGCTTGCCGTTGCCATTGCCGTTTCCGTGTTGCGAAAGTTCGGTGAGGATTCCCTGGATTTCCTTATCGCTGTTCCATCGCTGCGCCTTATCCTTCAGGATCAGGTAAGTCCGCATACAGCCGCGTGCGAAATCCTTAACTCCTTCGTAGTCCTCGGTGCGATAGGCATGCGCATCGAAGTGACGTGACCCTGAATAACCCACATCCTCAAGGAACTTCACCAGCCAGAAAGCGGACCTCAAGTTTGCCGACCCAAAGCGGAGGTCCTGATCGAAGCGACCGGGCATTTGATCGTTGAGGTCGATGTGAAAGAGCTTGCCCGCCTCCCATGCCTGAGCGACGGCATGCATAAAGTTGAGCCCAGAAATCTGTTCGTGCGCGACCTCCGGATTCACGCCGACCATTTCAGGATGATCAAGCGTCGGAATAAATCCCAGATATTGACCCGTGGTCGCCATGTAGATGTCGGCCCTGGGCTCATTCGGCTTGGCTTCCAAGGCGAATTTCATGCCGTATCCGCGCTCGATGTTGTATTCGCAAAGATAGTTGATGGCTTCGCGCAGGCGCTTGATCGCATCATCCGCGCGACGGCAGGCATCGGTCTCAACGCCCTCGCGGCCGCCCCACAAAACAAAAATCTTCGCGCCAAGTTCGGCTCCAAGATCCATAGCGCGCATGGTTTTCTGCAGAGCATAGGCGCGCACCTCAGGGTCGTTGGCGGTGAAAGCCCCATCACGGAACACAGGATGAAAGAAGAGAGAAACGGTTGCCATGGGAACAACGATGCCGCTGTCTGCGCAAGCCTTCTTAAAAGAGCGAACAATACAGTCGCGTTCAGCGGGCTTGGCATCGATCGGGACCAGATCGTTGTCGTGCAGGTTGACTCCCCAGGCGCCCACTTCCGCAAGCATCGAGACAATCTCAACGGGCGAAATATGCGGACGCACCGCATCGCCAAATGCATCCCGCCCACGGTTGCCGACCGTCCAAAGCCCGAACGTGAACTTATGTTCCGCACGAGGCTGGTAGTCGTTGGTACTCATCATGGCATCCTCTTCATGTTGCAGCAGTTGTCAATTCAAGATGGACTTCATCGCTGGATAGATCCGGCGATATGCGGAGTACGCCTTTTCCACAACTCGCGAGCTTTCGGCATTTGGGCGCACATTGCCTGATACACGCACAGCGGCGTCACAGGCAGCGTCAACCGAAGGCCACACTTTCACGCCGACAGCCGCTAAGATTGCGGCCCCGTAGGCCGCGCCTTCTTCTGCCTCGACCGTCTCGACTTCTTGCCGGTAAACGTCTGCTTGAATCTGTCGCCAGAGGGCCGCTCTGGCCCCGCCGCCGCCCAGACGGATCGTCTTTACTGGAACTTTGATCTCTTTGAAAATTGTGAAGGTATCGCGCAGGCTGAAAGCGACGCCCTCCAAGATCGCACGAATTACATGGGAGCGCGTGTGAGATGCGGTCAGGCCGACCAGCATCCCGCGCGCTCCCGGGTCGAGATAGGGTGTGCGTTCGCCCATCAAGTAAGGCGCCCAGAGCAGACCATCGCATCCGGCAGGAGACTTGGCCGCTTCGTCCATGAGGCTGGGGTAGGACTCAAGCTGCCCCCCCGAACTTACGCCAAACTGATCGCGGAACCAGCGAAGCGAAAGTCCTGCCGCCTGGGTCACGCCCATTACCATCCAACGCCCAGGAACGCCATGGCAAAATGTGTGCAGCCGCCCTCCGGGATCGAGCGCGGGACGATCTGTTGCAGCGAGAACTACTCCCGAGGTTCCGATCGTCGCACTCACCGTTCCTGGGGAAACCACTCCCATCCCGATCGAGCCCGCTGCCTGATCTCCCGCACCAGCAACGACTGGTGTTCCGATCTTGAGACCCGTTGCCGCCGCGCCTGCAGCCGAAATTCGACCGGAGATTTCGGGTGACTCATAAAGAGCCGGCAGGAGCGACTCTTTCATCTCGACCCGATCTAACATCTCCTTCGACCACCGCCGGTGGGCAACATCGAGCAGCAGCGTGCCAGAGGCGTCGGCCACGTCGGTTGCGTGTTCGCCCGTTAGTTCAAACCGCACATAGTCTTTGGGCAGCATCACTGAGCGAACACTGCTCCAGTTGTCGGGTTCATTTTCCCGGACCCATAAGCATTTGGTCAGAGTGAAATTGGTGAGAGCAGGATTACAGGTGAGCTCGATCAATTTGGCGGCGCCGATTTTGGCGGTCAACTCCCGGCTTTGCTTTTCAGTCCTGACGTCGCACCAGATCAATGCAGGCCGTACTACGCGCGCCTGCTCGTTGAGCAGGACCGCCCCATGCATTTGTCCGGACAATCCGACGCACGCGATCTCCTCGGCAGGTAAGTGACTCTTTGCGAGCACCTTGCGCACAGCCACACCGCAAGCGCGCCACCAATCCTCAGGGGCTTGCTCCGCCCAACCGATTTGAGGTGATGTAAACGGCTGGTGGTCCTCGGTTTCTGAAGCCACGACGGCACCTGTGGCATCCATCACGAGCGCACGCGTACCCCCGGTCCCCACGTCGATCCCCAGAAGGTGCATTCCAACCAGTTGCCGCGGCAACAAGAATCAACGGAGCCCAGCCCGCAGCTGTTCCCTTTTCGTGTACGTTAACGACATCGTATATTAACACGCATCCGGCGGATTACAAGAACCGTTCCAGTGTCTAACATTTTGGTATTAAAACGCTCCTACGGGAATGGCCGCAGACAGAAACGTCGCGGGAAAAAGACACGCAATTGTGGCCCTATTTTCGAGGCATGAGATCGCCGCTTGCTAGGACGTAGGTCGTGACTTTGTCTAGCTTGATGTTCATGTGTGTCGAAAGAAGGGTGATGGCGCCGTCAGTCTGGCTGGTCGAATCGATGTTTTTCAGCGGGACACGATGTTTCGAAATATTGGACGAGGGTGAAGGTGTTGTGTTCGGCTCCTGGCCATTGTCCCGTCCGGGAAAAGGCTGTGACGCGGGATTATTCGGGTCCGGGTATGTGCCGGCGCCATTCCAGTTCTTGGGGCTGCGAGCGGCGTCTGGCGGCTGGTAGGAGAGATCCTGATTCGGCAAGGTCGCCATCGGGTAGTACCACGCCGTCAGATACACCTTGATTGGTGTCGATCCATTTTTCCAAGCCGCGGACTCCATGCGGACGGCGAGGCGCGACGGTTCGGCTGCAGCTCTTGCCGCAGACTCAGTCACCTCGCCTGATAAGGTGGCACCTTGTGGGATCACTACCGTGCCTACGAGCGTGGCGGCTATTAACTTAGCCTCGACCTTTGTACCCACGGGCGTTTTGCCGGCAGATATGTTTTGCCGCATGATCACTGGGAACTCCAGCCATTGCGATGGGCTTGGCGCGGGGGGCGTTTGTTGAGCGAACAACGTGGAACAGGTCAGAATGATCGTCAATATCACAGGCTTCCCGAGCTTCAAGTTCCTGGACATATGAGCCTCCTCGTGCATCGCGGAGAGTCGGTGCGAGCCGGCACCTTTCATGCACCTGAAGATATTCTATTCCTCGGCCCGTGCGCCGGCGTAGTGTATTCCGCTTAGATTCCTGAGAGTGGCGGCGGCAGCTTCGGGGGTGATGTCTCGCTGCGGGCTTGCCAGCATCTCATATCCCACCATGAACTTGCGGATATTGGCCGAACGCAACAATGGCGGATAGAAGTGCGCGTGGAAGTGCCATTCTGGATGCGGTTCGCCGTCGGTCGGCGACTGATGGAAGCCCATCGAATAAGGGAATGAGATCTCGAAAAGATTGTCGTAGCGCGTGGTGAGTTGTTTGAGAACGTCGGCCAGCGCCTGGCGCGTGGCAAGATCAAAAATGCCCATGTCTGCGATGTGTTGCTTAGGAACGACCATCGCCTCAAAAGGCCAAACTGCCCAGAAGGGCACGAGGGCAACGAAATGCGCGTTCTCGACAATAATCCGCGTCTGTGCCTGTGATTCCAATTTCAAGTAATCGCACAGCAGGCAGGCGCTGTTCTTCGTCATGTATTCCAGTTGCGAATCCTGCTCTTTGCGGGGTTCGTTCGGTATGGTTTGGTTGGCCCAGATTTGTCCATGCGGATGCGGATTGCTGCAGCCCATGATTTCGCCACGATTCTCAAAAATCTGCACGTAATTGATATAGGCCAAGGAGCCAAGCTCGAGGTACTGTTGGGCCCATACATCGACGACGCCGGTTATTTCGGGCAGCGGCATCCGGGCCAGCGTCAGATCGTGGCGCGGCGAAAAACACACTACTTTGCAGGTGCCGGCCTCTGACTCCCAGAGTAACAAACCACGCCCAGACTCATCTTCTCTCGCCTGCTTGGCCTCGGGCTTCAGCGCCGAGAAGTCGTTGGTGAAGACAAACGTCGCTTCGTATTTGGGATTGCGCGCTCCGCCGGCGCGCTCGTTTCCTGGGCACAGATAGCAACCGGGATCATAGGCGAGGACCGGTGCAGAAATGGACGCCTCGAATTGTCCACGCCACGGCCGCTGTGTGCGATGCGGCGAGACCAGCACCCATTCCTGGGTAAGCGGATTGAACCGGCGATGCGGATCATCATAAAGATCCCCGGGCTTCATCGCGTCACCGATGTCTTTGGTGCGGCGGTCCTCGGAAGCGAGGCGCTGGTACTCCAAAGCTCTTGCCAGCTAGGTCGATACGCTAAAGCCTGCGGCTTGTGTTCTTGCGTCGATCCAGTCATTAGCCCTGATTGCATCATCGTGTCGATCGAGCGTCGAGTTCAACCGACAATGCTAGCAGCATCCCATCTTAACTTCGCCGGCGCTGGTTAACGGCGGGCCGAAGGCCTCCTGCGGCGCTGGAGCACCATTGAGCGTCAGCATCCAGCGTCTGGCGGCATCGAACACGACGAGGACCACGCCTACGATGAAAATAGTCATGAGGATTGAATCCAGGTAGCCGGTAAAAACTTGTCCCGACTTCGAGGTTAGCGGCCAGAAAATATTCTTGATCGAGAGCACTCCAGCTGTAATCGTGGTGACTCCCACAAAACACATCGGTATCGCTGTTATCCACGCATATTGCTTCTTTCCCATGTTAATGAGGAAGGTCGTCGTTACTGCCAGCGCGATGGTTGCCAGCAACTGGTTGCCGGTACCAAACAACGGCCACAGTGTTGAAATATTTCCCGTATAGATGAGATATCCCCAACCGAGAACCACGAAAAAACTTGTAATCACATTTCCCGGCAGCCATACGCTATTGCCGAAGGGTTTGTGCACTTTGCCCATCAGTTCCTGCAAGACGTAACGGGCAACGCGGGTTCCGGTGTCCACGGTCGTCAAGATGAATAGCGCTTCGAACATGATGGCGTAGTGATACCAGTAACCCATCAATTGAGCCATGCCGGGAAGGCCCCGGAAGATTTGCGCCATGCCGACGGCCAAAGAAACCGCGCCTCCGGTGCGTCCCGCTAAGTGCTCTCCTACTTCGCGGGAAAACATATCGAGGTTGACTGTGCTCAAGCCGAGGTGGCTGAACACCTGCGGTGTGGTGTTAATTGCGAAGTAATCGCCCGGATACATCGAGCATGCGGCAATCAGAGCCAGCAGGCCAACCAGCGATTCCGCGATCATAGCGCCGTAGCCGATAAAGCGCGCGTCTGTTTCCTTGTCTAACATTTTGGGAGTCGTGCCGGAAGAAACTAGGGAATGAAAGCCTGAGATCGCGCCGCAGGCGATGGTTACGAAGAGAAAAGGAAACAGATTTCCTTTGATAATTGGACCGCCGCCATGAACATATCGCGTGAAGTTAGGAAATTGGATGTTGGGATGCACCACGAATACGCCGATCACGAGCACGGCGATCGTGCCCAGCTTGACGTAGGTCGAGAGATAATCGCGAGGCTCGAGAACCAGCCACACCGGAAGGACCGAAGCGACCAGGCCATAAATTCCCATCAGGAAGGTAATCTGGTGTGGAGTGAACGTGAGCGCCGTTGCCGCTCCACTCTGTGCTACCCAGTGGCCAGCGATCACGCTGCCAATCAAAAGCACCACTCCAAAAATACTGGGACCGGTGACTGTAATCTTTCCGGCATGGCTCTTAAACATCCACAGACCCATGATGACCGCGATGGGAATCGTCATGCCAATCGTAAAAACGCCCCATGGACTGTTTGAGAGCGCGTTGACAACCACGATACCGAGGCCCGCCAGTGTCACCAGCAGAATAAAGAGGACGGCGATCATCGCCACCAGGCCGGCAAAAGGGCTGATCTCCGTGCGAGCGACATCTGCCAAAGATCGGCCGCGGTGACGAACGGATGCCACCAGAACAGTGAAATCTTGCACGCACCCGGCCAGAACGGCACCGACTAGTATCCAAAGAAAACCGGGTGCGAACCCGAACTGCGCCGCCAAGGTGGGCCCAACTAGCGGCCCCGCTCCCGCAATCGCCGCGAAGTGATGGCCAAAGAGCACCCAGCGTGGCGATGCAACATAGTTATGGCCGTCTGGATAGGCATGCGCCGGAGTCGTGCGGCGATCGTCAAGCGAGAGAGCTTTCGCGGCGATAAACGCGCTATAGAAACGGTAGGCGAGGGCATAAATGCATAGTGCCCCTAATAAAACAGGGAAGGTGTTCATCACGGCTCCCGGCTGGCAGGAACGGCGCGTCCTGCCAGCGCAATCGAAAGCATCCTACACCTATCGCGGAATCCCACACAATTCAGTTGCCTTTGATCAAACACGAGCTAGAATGTCCGGCACAAAGCGCCCCCGAAAGGATTCGAGCATGCCAATGCCTCAGGAGCAGCAACGAGTTAAGACCGAGCAAGGCCTGGTACGTTTTGGGCTAGGACTTGCCAATTGGAGTGAACGGTGGTTTCCGGACCCGCTGATTTTCGCGCTGATCGGGATCGTGGTGGTCTTCGTCGTCGGCCTTTTGCTTCGTCAAAGCCCCGCCAGGCTTGCCATTCAGGGCGGAAAGAATTTCTGGACGCTCGTTCCTTTCACCATGCAGATGGTGATGATCATCGTGGGCGGATATGTCGTCGCCTCGACGCCGATCGTGTATCGCATCATTCGCGCGCTCGCGGAAATCCCCAAGACGCCCCGGCAGGCCGTCGCCATGGTCGCGTTGTTTTCGATGCTGACCTCGCTGATCTCGTGGGGCTTGAGCCTGATTTTCAGCGGGCTCTTGGTTCGCGAGCTGGCGCATCGCGTAAAAGGGATGGACTACCGGGCTGCCGGGGCTGCTGCCTACCTCGGTTTGGGTGCGGTTTGGGCGATGGGGCTATCTTCATCAGCAGCTATGCTGATGGCGACTAAGTCAGCGATGCCACCATCGCTATTCAGCATTAGCGGTCTGATTCCACTTACTCAAACGCTTTTTCTATGGCAAAGCATCGCAACTACTGTGGTCTTGATTGTGCTGTCGGTTTTGATCGCCTATCTGTCGACGCCGTCGCCGGAGAATGCGAGGACGGCCGAGTCATACGGCATCCAATACGAGCCGATTCGCTCAAGTCTAGAGATACGCAGTAAACCGGGCGAGTGGCTGGAATATAGTCCTTTACTTACAATTATGGTCGGCGTGCTGCTTGGCTGGTACTTGATCGATGTATTCCGCACTTCACCGCAAGGCGCCCTCGCCGCGCTCGACCTTAACACTTACAACTTGATGTTCATCACAGTTGGACTCTTGCTGCACTGGCGCCCAAAGCGATTTATGCGCGCTGTGACGGAGTGCATTCCGGCCACTGGCGGCGTGCTGATCCAGTTTCCATTTTATGCGGTGATCTTCGGAATGATCGTGGGAACGGGAATCGCCGACGCGCTCGCCCAACTCTTCGCTTCCATCAGCACCCACAATACCTATCCACTGCTGGTCGCGGTGTACTCGGCGGTGCTGGGAGTGTTCATTCCTTCTGGCGGCAGCAAGTGGGTCATCGAAGCGCCGTACGTACTGCAGGCGGCCAACCTCCACCAGGTGCATCTGGGATGGGTAGTTCAGATTTACAATGCGTCGGAGGCGCTGCCGAACCTGGTCAATCCTTTCTGGATGCTGCCTCTGCTCGGCATACTAAAGTTAAAGGCGCGGGACATTGTAGGCTACGGGGTGCTGCAGTTGATGGTGCACATACCCGTCGTGTTTTTCCTGTGCTGGTTGTTTGCGCGATATATACCATATCTGCCACCGATGAAGTAACCAAGAAGGGGTCACTCGTAGGTGAAGGTCAATTCGTCGAGATAAACGGTGTAGGGCGACTGTTGGGAATTTCCATCCATCTGGTAATTGATGGTCACACCATACCAATTCACGGCAGAACCAGGATCGTAGTATTGGTTGAGCGTGTTGGTCACGCCGTTCAAAGTGATTGACTGATACAGCAACTGATTACTGGGCGTGCGCTGGACCTGAATCGTCAGATGGTTCCACGAGTTGTCGACAGGGTTGCAGGGAATGCCTGTGGGAGTCCAGTGAGCGGTAACGTTGTTCCAAACATCCCATTCATGTCCTCCCGCAATACGACACTCGTGGCCCCAGATGAAACCGAGATTGTTGAAAAATTGATTGATGTCGAACTCAACCGCCTGCGAGAGTTCGAGATTGGTTCCGTAGAAATATACGTCGTAGGTAAAAGTGTGGTAGGTGGGAACCAGCGTGTGATTATTGTCAGGCATCCCCTGCGAAGAAAAGGCGCCGATCAAATGGTTATTAAACAGCGCGTCGGTATAAACCGCCGTTCCCCCGAGATTGAATTGCGCAGCGGTTCTACTCATTGAAGGCGAACTGACCCCCTGGCTCATCGAGAATGTTATTCCGTCGCAGGGAGAAGGCGAGCAATCCACAAAATCGGGCGGTCCCTGACCGTAGCTTGCCCATCCGCTGCTCTGCTGAAGGTTCGAGAAAGAGTTGCCGGGAGCGTTTGTTGAATTTGAGACAGTGATTTGTAGGGACTGCTTACCGGAGAGCCCTTTGGAATCTGAAACTGAGATTGCGAAAATAAAGTTCCCAACTGTGGCGGGTGTTCCGGAAATCACCCCGGTCGCGTCCTCGAGAAGTATGCCTGCGGGAAGCTGGCCAGACGCAAGTGAGAAAACATAGGGGGCCGTGCCACCGCTTACGTTCAAGGTCGCATCGTAACTCGAACCTATGGTCGCGGAAGGAAGCGTGCCGGAAATCGTGAGGCTAGAAGCTGACGGCGGTGGAGATGGAGATGAAGGTGGCGCCGGCGTGGGCGTCGGAGTCGGCGCTGGTGTCGATGCAGTACTGCTGCTGCCCGGAACGGAGACGCCGGCACATGCAGTCAGCGTAAGTAGGAGCAATAGGATCGTTTCCAATGGTGCGTACTGGAGGGCTTTGCTTAGACGTACGCGAGTTGCTTTTACAACATCGGGGGAGCAATAACGCATTGATCCATCTCTCGAAGGAGTGTCCAGCAGGACGCTCTATGGGAAAGTCCGTAAGTCGGACTCTATCGATCGAGAAAGGATCTGCCCAGATTACGAATGGGATGAGACCGTTGTAAGAAATGCGAGTGGCCAATCGGCCATGATGCCGAAGTTACTTCCTATTCAGCAGAAACGCCCGGCAAGGGTTCGACTTAGACGAATTGCCTCTGGAAGGCCCTAAAGCTGGAGCTTTGGCCCTAGAGACTCGCCGCAACTTCAGGGAAGCAATCCGTATATGTCGAGCTCGCTAGCGGTTGGAACGAAAACCCTGCCATTCGCGATGGTTGGCACGGTGAACTTTAGAGCTAGCCCTGCAGTGTCGCGACCCGCTGCCGCTTGCGAGCTGTTGTAGAGTTCGGTCGCTACGTTCGTGGCGTCGTACGCATGCAACACCAAGGGTCCACTTTGAGAGGGAGTGGTCTGGTTATATGCCGAGTTGTCCGTGTCCCAGATGATGCCGCTCATGGCGCCATTGGCCGAGAGAGAGGCCGTTGCTCCGTGTGACCCGTAGACATTAGAACCCTTGGAGGTAGGTGTGCTTGATAGCTGCTGGCCAGCAGGGTTGCCGGCAGTCCAGGTAAAAGCGCGCAACACATCGTTGTTGCAGTGATAGTAGATAGAGCCGTTCCAGTAGACAGGGGTTGAGAAAATGTTGTTATCGGGATTTACGCCGCTGCCGGTTTGAACCGTCTGAAGAACGTTGTTTGTGCCGCTGTTATAACCGCCCATGTCGTCGCGATTCACGACGAAAATGTTCCCGTCCTTCCCGCCTCCGACGGTGATGTTCGGATTCGTGGTAGAGCCCGGCACAATAACGTTTGAGCCAGCGCCCAGATCAGCGTCGTTTTGCTCAAGCGTCGTTCTATCATCGGGCGTAAAGTAATCCAGCACTGACAAATCCGTCGCTTTCAAGCGCAGGAATGAATCGTTGTACCCGTTTGAGACGATGTCAGTAGCGTCGACTCCGCTCATCAAGTAAATATCACCAGTAGCGTCGTCGATGGCAGGAGCGCCTCCGCTTGCCCACAACCCGCCGCCATCGCCATCGGGCGTATCGCTGAAAATCGCCGTCTGCTTCAGGCTTGTTTTGTCATACGCCAAAATCCAACCGTGGTTACAACTGCCAAAGGGTATGTAAATTGAGTTAGTAACTGGGTCGAGTGCCAAACCCATGCGCTGATAGCAGTCGCTTCCGAGAGTTATACTCCCATTCACATTATCGGACGCTGTGCCGGGAACACTGCCAATCACTGTGACGGGCCCGCCAAATTTGTCCGCTCCCGTGGTGACATCCAACGCGTGCAATTGA
Source organism: uncultured Acidobacteriaceae bacterium (assembly GCA_963771965.1). Taxonomy (GTDB): domain Bacteria; phylum Acidobacteriota; class Terriglobia; order Terriglobales; family Acidobacteriaceae; genus Sulfotelmatobacter. The sequence goes on along the minus strand of CAVYVM010000005.1, from coordinate 734,971 downwards.
AATGGTTGATTGTTTTGCGTGCCTGTAACTTCGGCGACTACGTACATCGTGTTGGTCGTCACATCGATCACGGGTGTCGACAGGACCCCAACAACCGGGTTGACCCCAGTAATATCATTCTTAATAACGGCTCCGCCGAGATTGACATGCCAGAACGTGGTAGGTTGGGTCGCCGTTGCATCGGCGTCAAAAGCGTATACGCTGTTGTTCTGAGTGGTCACGTAAACCACATCGTGCGTTCCGCCGTTGATGCTGACCTGAGAAAGATATAAAGGTTGAGCGTAAATTTGGCCATCCACAGGATAGGACAACAGCTTGCCGAACTGAGTGGAGTTCACGTTGGACGGCGTAAGAGAAACTTCTTCGAGGTAAGCGCCGTCGCGGGCATCATCGTTGTGGTAAGTGAGTACGGTCCCCGGACTCACATTTATGACAGTAAGTGTAGCCGAAGCGCTGGCTGAAGGAACGGCCACGGGGCTTGCAGCAATCGTATGTTGTCCTAAGGAAGCAGGAGCGGTGTAGCGACCGGATGCGCTAACAGTGCCCACTGTTGAATTTCCACCGGCAACTCCGTCTACCGACCAGGTTAAAGTGGCGTTCGTTAGCCCTTGAACTGTGGCGCTGAACTGTTCTGCTCCTGAGGGGGCAGCCGTCGCCGAAGTTGGCGAGATCGAGAGTAAAAATACCGCAACGGAAGTAGAGGCGGTGGCTGCCGTGCTTGCTACAGTCACTGCGATCGTGTGATTCCCGACCGTGGCAGGCGCGGTGTAAAGTCCCGTTGCCGTAATTGTCCCGACGGTGGAATTCCCTCCGCTAATTTGATCGACACTCCAATTGAGCACCGGACTCAACAGTCCCTGAGTTGTTGCCGTGAACTGTTCATTGGACGACGTGATAATAGTCGGTGCTGACGGCGAAAGAGAAAGTGTAAAAACTGCCGCCCGAGCGCTGCCGCTTACTGAATTGCTCGCGTTGCTGGTAGCGGTGATGGTATGGCTTCCCGGCGTTCCGGGCGAAGTATACAATCCGGAAGAGTTAATTGTGCCGACTGTGGAGTTTCCTCCAGTGATTTGATCTACCGACCAGGTCACTGTCGAGCTCGAAAATCCTAGAACGGTTGCATTGAATTGTTGAGCCTGGGTCGCAAGCACGTCAACGGAGGGTGGGGACACCGAGACTGCGCCCGTGACCGTGACTGCGGCGCTTGCGGTTTGTGATGTGTCCGCCGCGCTGGCCACCGTAACCGTGTGATTGCCAGTGAGAGCGGGCGCCGTGTAAAGGCCTCCAGTGGTTATGGTGCCCACCGTCGAATTTCCACCGCTAACGCTATCTACCGACCAGGTTACTGCCGAGCTCGAAAATCCTAGAACGGTCGCATTGAATTGTTGAGGCTGGGTGGCAACCACGTCGACGGGGGTTGGGGATACCGAAATGAAAGTCGTGACCGTGACTGCAGCGCTTGCGGTTTTTGACGTGTCTGCCACGCTGGTCGCCGTGACTGTGTGAGTGCCGGCCAGAGACGGCGCCGTGTAAAGCCCCCCAGTGCTTATGGTGCCCACCGTCGAATTGCCACCACTTACGCTATCTACCGCCCAAGTCACGGCGGTGTTCGTCGTACCTGTCACGCTGGCGGTAAATTGCTTTGGGGTAGTGGCGGTGAGGCTCACGGTTGATGGGTTCAAGGTAACGCTGACCATAGGAGGCGGGGTCGTTGACGAATTATTCGAACTCGAACAACCGACCAGCGTGAGAGCAATAGACAGAGCGAGGCAGGGGCCAGAGAACTTCCTACTGAGGGCTTTAGACTTTGTGGATCTCATAAAATGTCTGCGAGTATGTGCATCGAACGAGTGGAGGTGTAGATGCCCTAGGAGGCACGGGAGTTGCCGTCGTAAGGCTGGTAAGTCCATCCACAGGGGAGTTGCTAGAAATTGCAACTACAGGGTTCACCTTAGAGGGTACGGAAGTGGCTTCCTAGCACGGTTGGCTATGCAAAATAATGCTCATTTTGAACGGGAAGTATGAAACGGTTACCATTGTCCGTACAGCTTTCGATGTCCGTACAGCTTTCGATCAAAGTGGAGGTCACCATGAGCAAGAAACAGTCAAACGAATCTTCTCGAAACAATCGGCGGGCGTTTCTCAAATCAAGTGGAGCGATGACCGCGGCGTTCATTGGCTCGACCGCGCTTCCCAAGTTACCCGCCGCCGCCGCAGCAGCGCCCACCCCCGCCGATTCGCCCCTTCGTGAAACCATGCCAACGCGGAACCTCGGCAAGACTGGCTACAAGGTCGGTATTTTTAGTCTTGGGGGGCAGGCAGCGCTCGAACATCCTCATAACGAAGATGTCGCCGTCCCCATCATCGAAAGAGCTCTCGACCTCGGTGTGAATTACATCGACACGTCTTCAATCTACGGTGGGCCCGAACGCTGGAGCGAGCAATACGTCGGCAAGGTCATGAAACACCGGCGCAGCCAAGCTTTTCTCGCGACAAAAACGAAAGAGCGGACGCGGGATGGTTCCTTGAGCATGATCGAGACCTCGCTGAAGCTGCTGCAGACCGATCACATTGACCTTTGGCAACTGCACGACATCGGCACCATGACTGATATCAATGAAATATTCGCCAAGGGCGGAGCAATGGAGGCGCTGCTCGACGCGCGCAATCAGAAGATCGTTCGCTACCTCGGTATCACCGGGCATTATCGCCCTGATGCGCTCATAGAAGCCATTCATCGCTATCCGTTCGATACCATTCTTATGGCGGTAAACGCTGCCGATCCGCATCACTTCAGCTTCTCCGAGCAATTGTTGCCGCTGGCTGTGGAGAAACAAATGGGCATCATTGGGATGAAGGTTCCGGCACGCGGGCGTCTTCTCTCCACATGGACACCGCCGTCGCTGGAAGAGCAGAAGCACATGTGGGAAGGGATGGTCCCAGCGCCCACTGCTGGGACGCTCAACATGCGACAAGCCATGTACTATTCGCTCTCACTGCCGGTCAGCACGGTTATCATCGGCTGCGATTCGATTGCCCAACTGGAAGAAAACGTGAACTTGGCGCGGGACTTCACGCCGCTCAGCCAGCAGCAGATGGCCACGCTCACTGAGAAGGCCCAACCGGTAGCGAAGCAGTCGCTGTTCTTCCGCTTTTACGAGCGCGCGTAACAGTCGCAGAGCATTCCTTTTGTTAGCGCTTGAATTGGTTACACCCAATGATTCAGGAGGTGTGCAGTAGATGGCGTATACACGTCGCAGCGTGCTTCTAGGTTTGAGCTTGGTTGGATTCGAGGCGGCAATGCCGGGGCTGGCGAAGAACGCGGAAGCATCGTCACGAGGGAAATCGCCGCCGTCAAGCTCAGGTGAATGTCCGTTCAGGCTGGCGGTGATCAATGATGAGATTACTCAGGATTTTGAAAAGGCGTGCCAAATTGTCGCCGTCGATTTCGGGTTGCGCTGGATCGAGTTGCGCTCGATGTGGAATAAGAATGTAACGGAGCTCAATGCCAAAGAAGTGGACGATGCGAAGAAGCTTCTCGGAAAATACAAACTGCGAGTCACGGATATCGCAAGTCCGCTGTTCAAGACGGATTGGCCGGGCGCTCCGCGTTCGTCACAGAGCGAAGCGCGCGCCCAGTTCCATGCGGATTTCGATGCCAGCGCACAGGACAAGCTGGTGGAGCACTGTATGTCGCTTGCCAAGACTTTCAACACGGACCGGATTCGTTGTTTCGACTACTGGCGGCTGGACGACCAGAAGCGGTTCCGGGCTGCCATCAACGCAAAACTGCAGCAGGCCGCAGAGCGCTGCGCCAAAGAGAACATTATCCTTCTGCTCGAGAATGAAATGTCCTGCAACACAGCAACGGGCGAAGAAGCTGCCGCAGTGCTGAAAGCGATCCCAAACAAAAACTTCATGCTGAACTGGGATCCTGGCAATGCGGCCGCCATAGGAAGCACGGCTTATCCAGCGGGATACCAGTCGTTGCCCAAAGATCGGATCGGCCATTGCCACTGCAAGGACGTGATCCGCAAGCCGGATGGTAAATACGACTGGGCTGCGGTTGGTAGCGGAACCGTGGATTGGGTTGGCCAATTGCAGGCTCTGCAGCGGGACGGTTTCCGCTTTGGACTGAGCCTCGAAACTCATTGGCGCGGAGCGGGCACGCCAGAAGCATCAACGCGTGTCAGCATGGACGGACTTAAGGGAACGCTCAAAAAGGCTGGTATCTCCTGCTGATCACGATATATTTTCTTGGTTAACACAGGGCGGCGACGAGCGGCGGGTTATTACAAGGAGAAGCGATGGTTACACGACGCGAGTTTCTCGATGCACTGGTATTGGGCGCGGCAGGGATCGCTGTAGGGACTACCGCAAAAAGCTATGCCCAGATTCTCGGCTCCAACGACCGCCTCAACTTTGCAGTGATCGGACTCAATGGCCGCGGCTATGCTCATCTCGCTGCGCTCAAGGCCAACAAGAGGGCTGCCCGCATCTCACATGTGTGCGATGTGGATAGCGATATTCTCAGCAAGTTCGCCGGCGTAGCGCAAAAAGAAATAGGCGAAGCCGCAACATCCGAAAAAGACTTCCGCCGGATTCTTGACTCGAAAGATGTCGACGCCATCACCATCGCCACTCCTGACCATTGGCACACACCGATGGCAATCGCTGGGTTGCAGGCAGGCAAGCACGTCTATGTGGAGAAACCATGCAGCCACAATCCGGCTGAAGGAGAGATGCTGGTGCAGGCGCAGCAGAAGTATCGAAAGCTTGTGCAGATGGGAACCCAGCAGCGCTCCTCGCCGCACACAATTGAAATTATCGACAAAATTCGCGCAGGCGTAATCGGCCGGCCTTACCTGGCGAAGGCCTGGTACGTCAATGTGAGGAAGTCGATTGGCACCGGCAGGGAGGTGCCGGTGCCGCCGCAACTCGATTGGGACCTGTGGCAGGGGCCGGCGCTACGACATGCTTATAAGGACAACGTGCATCCTTATAACTGGCACTGGTTTAGGATCTACGGTACGGGCGAAGCGCTCAACAACGGTACCCACGAGGTCGATGTCTGCCGGTGGGCGCTGGGTGTCGATTATCCGAAGCGAGTTACGTCATCGGGCGGGCGGTATCACTTCAAAGATGACTGGCAATTTTATGACACGCTGGTGACCAGCTTCGAATATGAAGACGCGATGATTTCGTGGGAAGGAAAGAGCTGCGAGGGAATGAAGTATTACGGCCGCGATCGCGGCTCCGCCATCATGGGAACTGCGGGAACGGTATTGGTTGATCGGGACGGCTACGAGATCTACGATCTCGGAGGAAAGAAGGCGAGCGAATTCAAGGCTGGAAGCGAGAGTTCGTCCGGCGATCTCATCGGACGCGATTCTATGACGGACGCTCATTTTGCGAACTTCATCGCAGGAATTCAAAAAGGCGAAAAGCTCAACGCGCCCATATCTGTTGGCAACATCTCCGTTACGATGCTGCAACTTTCAAACATCGCGTGGGAGGTTAACCGCGAGTTGCACGTCGATTCGAAAGACGGTCACATCCAGGGGGATGCGGAGGCGACGAAAATGTGGGGCCGCGAGTATGAGAAGGGCTGGGCCCCGCATGTCTGAGGCTGACCTCAAATCGAAAAATGTCGTCTCGCGCCGGGATTTTGTTCGCTCCGCCACATTGGTTACTGCGGCATTCGCTGCTTCGAGCGGCGCTTTGGCGCTGGCACAGAACCTGCCAGGAGCGGCATCGCCGATTCGTCTCGGGTTGGCCAGTTATACGTTCCGTAATTTCAGCCGTACACAGTTGATCAGCTTCATGAAGCAACTTAACGTCCTCGCGCTGAATGCCAAGGATGTCAAAGATCATCTCCCGATCGAGCCGGATCAGGAATCCGCAGCTCTCGCCGACTACGCTGCGGCGGGCATCAAGCTTCATGCTGCCGGAGCTATCTATTTTTCAAAGGACGAAGATGTGGACATCCAGGCAAAGTTCGAATACTGCAAGCGGGCGGGAATTGGCCTCATTGTCGCCGGCGATCCTGCGCCGCAAACTTTGCCGCGTATTGAAAAGTTCGCGAAAGAGTACGACATCCGAATCGCCATACACAATCACGGGCCGGAAGACAAATTGTGGCCTTCGCCGCTTGATATTTTGAAGGCGGTAAAGGCTATGGATCCGCGTGTCGGGTGCTGCATCGATGTTGGGCATACGGTTCGGGCGGGCACAGATGTGGTGGAGGCGATTCACGAAGTTGGTCCGAGACTTTTCAACGTACATATGAAGGACCTCACGAATTTCGAGAGCAAGGAAAGCCAGGTCGCGGTTGGAGACGGCATTATGCCGGTGCGAAAAATGTTCGAAGCGCTTGCCGCGACGAAGTATAGAGGCTTTGTCGATCTGGAGTATGAGATTCGTCCCGATGACCCGATGCCTGGAGTTATCAGCAGTTTTGCTTACATGCGAGGTGTGTTGGCCGGCATGGGCTATGCGCGTCTGAGTTAGCCAACCGAGGCAGCCATCTGCTGCATTCTCTCAGTTTGTGGGCATCTCGACTCCGGAGAAACGCTGGCAGGCGGCCAGCAATTCCTCCTGCCGCTTCACGTCGCGGGTCGGGGGATTCGGCGTGCGTCGCTTCATATGGTAGAAGTATTCGCCCGTGACCATCGCGTCCGGATCGTCGCTAACCGCGAGCCAAACTTGCGTGCGATGCCCGGCATCAAGGTCGTCGGTCGCTCCCCGGCCTCCCATCTTGGTTGCCACCCAACCCGGCTCAAGAGCGTTGGAGAGAACGTCCGGCCAGCGACGCGCCATCGCGAACGCCAGAAGCACATCGTGCAGCTTGGTATCTGAGTAAGCCTGCTGTCCGCGCCACGGGCGCTGCTCCCACGCGAGATCCTTCAGGCTCGCATCCCCACTCTGGTGCAGGCCTGAACTCAAGTAGACGAGCCGCTTTGGCTTATAGATCAGAGCAGTCAAGATGTAGGGGGCAAGTGTATTAACGGCGAATACGTGCGGCAAGCCGTCCTCGGTCGCGATGCGCTGCGGCTCTCTATATCCGACACCCGCATTGTGTATGACTGCATCGAAGGCTCCGAGTTCGTTCACCTGTGCCGCGACGTTGCGAGTTTGAGTAATGCTTGCGAGATCGCCGATGACCACTTTTTGTGCTCCCGGAACTGCGGCCAGAGTTTCCCGGCCACGCTGTTCGTTGCGAGCGTGCAAAACTACGCTATGCCCCTGTTCGATCAGAAGTTGTGCGGCCATTCGGCCGAGCCCGTCAGAAGATCCTGTGATGAACACACGCGCCATCGTTTACGTGCCCGTGGCTACCCCGCTAAGGTTGAGTAGACCTCAGTACGATTCTAAGGCACCTTGAGACGCGCTCGCTGGAGCGACTGCGACGGGGTTGCTACTAAGGAATAGCGGGGAAAGCTTCTGATGGGCTGGAGACAAAAACAAATAAGAGTTCCGAGGTGGTGTTGGGTCCATTCGTCTCGGCCAGTAGCTCGCATTAGACCCTTGCTTGACCTGCTACGCAGCTTCCCTTGCGGGGTGCCGCGCGCGATCTTCGCTCGGGCTCCGGGCTCCGGGCTCACCGCCAACCGGAAAAACCTACCCAACGCCTTGGAACTCTATCCTGCCTTCGACATTTCTTCTTGTTCTCCTCGCCCAGCGCTTTGCTATAGACCCTTGCTTGCCCTCCTTCTTCATTTGCATGAAGACGGTGACTGCGCTTGAGTCCCGGACGCCGCACCAACCGGAAAAACTTTAGAAGTTGTCAAAGAACGAGTATGTTTCTACTCTTTTTATTTTTCGAGTCAATGAAAATTGCGGGTCTGTAACTCACATGTTTTCAGCCGAGTGCGGGGCGTCCACAGAGGGGTGACCGAATTTAGTGCAGACAGTCAGCAACTGCGGCAAGGGCACGATGAACAAAGGCTTTGAGACAGCTGGAACTGCTGGTGATCGGACGCCGAGGGACGTTCCTGACCGTCTCGGCTTTGTGAAAATCTCGCAGAACGGGCGCTGAGCAAGGAATCCGCTTGCGCTCACTTCTGTTCGCGGATTTTCTTGAGAGCGTCAATGCCGTTCTGGTTCTGCGGATTCAGTTCGACGGATTTCTGATAATTCTGTATGGCCAATTCTTTCTGGCCCGCTTTCAAGTAGGCCTCGCCCAGACTGTCGTACGCGTTCCAGTATTTTGGGTAGTCTTGTACGCCGAGCCGGAACGCTTGAATGGCAACGTCGGTTTCGCCTGAGAACAGAACGTGATAACCAATCACGATCAGGGTATTTTCGTCCATGGCGTAGAGCGAGGATGTGCCTGCTTTCTTCAACTCCCCGTAGCGGGCCAGAGCCGCTTGTGGTCCTTTGAGATCTGCGATCAGCATCAGTAGATCGGCAGCGGACTCTCGTTCCGGCGTATAGTTCCATCCGTATTCCTTGGCCACGCTTTGAACCAGATAATTTGCGACGTTGACGCCGTTATCGGAATTGACCATGATGGCCACGCCTTTGCCCGAATCGGCGAACATAATCAATGTCGCCTTAAACCCGTCATCGTCACCATTGTGTCCAAATTCCTCAGGGTTCTTGTACTGTCCAAGAAAGAAACCAAGCCCGACTTGCTCGATTTGAGGTTTCAACATCTCACGCGCCATAGCCTCGGAGAGCACATGGTTCGCCCTACCCTGTTTCGATAACGCGATCTCAATACCGAACCTTGCCAGATCGGAAGCTGTGGTCCACAGACCGGCCGCGGCCATTTCCGGATAGATGTGCCATTTACCAGGGACGGCCATGCCATCAGAGTGGGTCGCGGTCGCAGCCATGGCGGCGCGAGCCGGCGGCAGCGGTTGCTCGTAAGTGCTGTCTGTCATGCCGATCTTGTCGAGCACGGCTTCGCGCATGAACTGTGGGAATGGCTTGCCTATTACATCACTCAGCAGTTGCTGTTCGATGGTGATGCCGCCACCGGAGTAGATGAATTTCGTTCCGGGCACAGTATCCACGCGCACTGGCTTGGTGTTGGCGGGTGATTCGCCATTAAAGATCTGTATGAGTGCCGGGATCGGAGCGCCGACCGCATAGCCGGGAAACCCGTGTACGGTGAGGCCGGCACTATGGCTCAGGATGCGCCGCAGCGTGACTTTCTGGTCTTTGGTGAACTCGTTGTCGGGAACCTGCCATGATTTGAGTTTGTCATTTACATTTTCATCGAGTGACAACTTCCCTTGCTGAACTAGAGACAGCGCTCCGGTTGCAGCTACCGGCTTGCTGATCGAGCCGGCCTGAAAAAGCGTGTGGATCGTGACCTGGTTGTGGGCGCCGGCCTCGGTGACTCCGTAACCCTTGGCCCAGGCAATTTTGAAGTTGTCGATCACGGCTATACTAAGCCCCGGCACTTTGTAGGTTTGCATCAACTGCTCGAGGTTGAGCCGAAGCGGCGGTGCACTGTCGCTGATGGGAATTGGCGGGATGCCGTTTTCGACTCTTTGGATACGGGCGTCAAGCTCCAAAGAGACTGCGTCAGGCACGGAACTGGGTCGTGCTGCAGCGCAGAGAATCAGGACAGCAGGAACGGCTAAAAAAAGAGAACGGAGGTTCTAGAAGGCCAGGCTTGCATGAAATCCCCCTGCCAGCGAAAGAAGCACCGAAGTATAGACGAAGGCCGAGGCACAACGTTAACAAGCCTCCTGAGCCGATGAAAGCGTCTCAGCCGACTTGGACCGGCTCATCGATGAACTTCTTGTCCGCTTCGTCGGAGCCGGTGAGTTCAAAAGAGTTAGTGATCGCCGCCTTCCCTTTCTTCACGCTGGTAATCACGTAGGAGCAGCCGATCCAGTGGGCTTCGGTGAGATCGGTTTGCGACCAGCGAGCCGGGTGGTCAGGGTGGGAGTGGTAAAAGCCGATAATATCCTCGCCGCGGTCACGGCCTTCACGCTGGATACGCACGAGCTCGCGGGGATCGATGTTGTAGCGGTTCTGCGGCGAATCGGTGCGCGTGTTGCCACAGCGCGCCGTCGAGGTCACCGTGCGGACACCGTTCGAGTCATCTTGTCCGAGCAGCACGCCGCAGCACTCGTGCGGATAGGTTTCCTCGCCGTGACGGCGGAGGGCTTCATATTCTTTGGGCTTGATCTTGAGCATCGATTGAAAAACCATCTCACATTCGGCGGCGCATGGCAGAGCCTTCCATCCCTTCACTACGCAGCCGCGGCTTTACGGATGATCCGGGCAACATTTTTTACTGGAAAATTCACCGAATTGGCGATGAAGCAATAATGATGAGCATCCTCGTGCAGCGCCAGCGCCTTCGCTTCGTCAGAATCCGCTTCAATCGTCACCTGCGGATGCAGAGTCACCTCGACAAATGCGGCCGAACCCTTCGCATCCTCGCTCATCACACCCATGGCGTCATCCTGATATTCCGTAACCACGATTTTATTGACGGCGCAGAGATGAAGGTACGAAAGCATATGACAGGACGAAAGGCTCGCGACCAACAGTTCCTCGGGGTTATAACGGGCCGGGTCACCGCGAAACGCCGGATCGGACGAGCCCAATAGAGTTGGCTTGCCAGTCGCGGTTATCGTGTGGTCCCGCTTATAGCCGCCGTAAGTTTTGGTGCCTTGCCCCTGATTGCCGGTCCATTCCACTTGAATTTTGTAATTGTGTTGTTTCACGGGTTCTCCCAAAAATTCCAATGCTCTCCCCGAAAACTAAACGCCCAAAACGCAAACACCTCACTTCTCCGTCCAGAATCTTTCACTCAAATACTTGTCGCCGGAGTCGCACAGAATCGTGACGATCACAGCATGCTCGTCTCTTGGCCTGAGCTTCTCTCCGACCCTCATGCTTCCGGCGATGCCTGCCGCGGCTGAGATTCCCAGCAGCAATCCGCATTCGCGGGCGATGCGCCGAGCTATGGCGTAGGCATCTTCGGTCGCGATCTCCAAATTTTCATCCGCCAGTTTCGGATCGTAAATCTTCGGAACGATGGCGCTGGCCATGTGCTTGGCGCCCTCGATGCCGTGAAAAGACGAGTCGGGTTGCAACGAGACGCAGCAGATCGCAGGATTAAGTTCCTTTAATCGCCGCGTCGTTCCCATAAAGGTTCCACTCGTCCCAAGCATGGCGACAAAGTGCGTCACGCGTCCTTCGGTCTGCTGCCAGATTTCGTTGGCGGTGCCGTGATAATGCGCTTGCCAGTTGGCGTTGTTGGAATATTGATCGGCGTAGAAATATGTCTCCGGATGCTTCGCCGCCAGTTCGCGAGCCAGGCGGATGGCGCCGTCCGAACCCTCACCCGGGTCGGTATAAAGAATGTTCGCACCGTACGCGCTGAGAATTTTCTTGCGCTCGGCGGAGACGTTGGTCGGCATGCACAGAGTCACCGAAAATCCCTCGGCCGCACCCAGCATGGCGTAGGCAATACCGGTGTTGCCGCTGGTCGCGTCGAGCAAAGTTTTTTCGGAACTGAATCGGCCGCTGCGGCGCCCTTCGGCGACGATGTTAGCTGCGGCGCGATCTTTTACCGAGCCGCCGGGATTGTGCCATTCGGCCTTGCCTAAAAGTGTCACGTTAGGAAGACCCGCCGTGAGTTGATCAAAGCGCAGGAGCGGAGTGTTCCCGATGCGGTCGAGCAAACTTTGCCCGGGCCGCGGAGTGGCGGTCTCTGGCGTGGCATCCGATGGAAAAGTTGCTGCCATGCTTTCGGGAGTTTGCACCATGATCGAACTATTTCCTTGTGACTATCGTAATATGCAATGAAGCGTGAAACGCGCTATGTAGTATGGTGTCTTTAGATGAAAAAGATTGCAAGCGGATGCAACGTGCACGAAACGCTGTACGATTTGCGTGTTGCTGCATCTAAAGAAGAATTGGCGAAGAGATTTGGAAGTGGAGAAAAATGTCCAAAGCAATAGAAGCCCGAACCTACGATGACGCGCTAGCCTGGCTGCGCGAGCACGCATTCGATGTGACGGAAGCGCCGGGCACAAACGGTCGCGTCTTCCTTAGAAAATACAATGTGTCCGCAGCGATTCAGAAGACGCCGGAGGATGGCGTGAAGGTTTTCGCGCATCCCGGTTACCTGATCGGCAGCGAAATTTCGAAGTTGGTGAACCGCGGCTACCAGCAGTTCTTGAAGAACTCGAAGACCGAAGTTCCAGCGACCGCCGATCACCTCAAAGCTCTGCAGTCATTTACCGAGGAACTGAAAGAGGGTCTTGGACTGCCCAGCCTTTACAACGAGTCGCTCGGCACGGTAAGCGAGTCCTACCACTACGACCGCGTTAAGGACAACGATAAGGCGCCCGTCAATCGTCCGAAGCGGCCTTGGGAAGTCGCTGGCAAAGCTGCTGCAGCGGTGGCTAAGAAAGGCCGCGCTTAAGCCCTGAAGCTTAGGTCTTAAAACAGATCGGGGATATGCTTTCGGGGATATGGCGCGTACGTTCCGGGACCAACGCCTTCAGGCGCTGCGTCAGGCTGCTAGCGCCTCTCTACTCCTAACCTGCTTCTTCAAAACTGCTGCACAGTCGTATTCCCGCCGTGCGAAACTAGTGGCCCCGGTAGATTTCGGAGGCTGGCCATGCGCATCAAGTTGTCCGTCTGCATTCTTTTCCTTTGTGGATTGCCATTGCTACTCTCGCCCGCGAGTCACGCCCAAGCTAGCTCCGCAACGTCAGATGACTCCAAGTCCGCCATCCAACATGTCATCGTCGCCCAGCAGGGAGCCTGGAACCGTCACGATTTGGAAGCCTTCATGACCGGCTACTGGAACTCCCCCGAGCTCACATTTTTCTCCGGCGCAAAGGAGCACGATGGCTGGCAGGCCACGATGGACCGCTATCGCGCAACCTACGCAAGCGGTGGCCATGAGATGGGAAAGCTTGAATTTTCCAATCTGCGTATCGAATTGCTAGGCTCGGACGCAGCGTTTGTGCTCGGAGAGTGGCATCTGACGACGTCCGACGGCAAGACGCCTCATGGATTGTTCACGTTGGTATTCCGCAAGTTTCCTGACGGATGGAAAATCGTCCACGATCATACTTCGGCAGCGGAGTGAACGGCCGAAGACTACTTGCTGTGCGCTTTCTGGCTCGCCTTATTTTTTCACTCGTACTTGCACTCGCGTGCCCTCAGGCAGTTTGCCGTTCATCAACTCAACCAAACCATCGCGGATCACGCCTTCAAATTCCTGCTGTGAGTCGATCTTGCCTGGCTGTTGGACCGCAACGCTCGTCCGCGCCACACCACGTCCCATTCCTTTGTCCATCGCCTCATTCGCCAATCGATCCGCTTCCGTGTTGTGTTCGCGCAGTGCATGGCCAATAGAAAACCACTCGAGTTGCGCGATCAATTCTTTGGCGCGGCTATGAAGATCCTGCAGGGTCGGATTCTTTACCTTGTAAATACCTTTAATCTGCCGGACCAACAACTCCGAATCGCTGATCAGCTTCAGCGCTTTCGGCCCGTGCTGTAGTGCGTATTCGAGGGCGGCGATCAGTCCCTGGTACTCCGCGAAATTATTCGTTTGATGGCCAAGGTACTCACTCAAGTGGGTGACTTTCTTTCCCGACTGATCCTGAATGACTACGCCGTAACCCGCCGGGCCCGGATTGCCGCGTGCGCCGCCATCGCTGTGCGCGACGAGATAGTGCTCCGGAGCGGTCTGGCCGTGAGAATCTTCCCGAGCGGAGAAGAGGGACTTGCTTGAAGAACTGCGAGGGTAAGGCATGTCCGAGTTTACAACGCGGCGTGGTTCACAATCAGCGTCCGGCCGCGAGGCGCGTCGCCAGCCGCGAAGGCAAGTTGGCTGCAAAAATGCGATCCTGGGCCGACTTGAGGTTGTAGGGCGTGCGATGAAAGTGGATAACCTGCGCCTCGGTATCGAACAAGGCAAATGCCGCGCGCCAATCTCCATCGCGCGGCTGCCCTACCGAACCCGGGTTGATCATGTAACGCGTCGCCGATTTCAAATGCAACGACACCGACTCAGCCTGCCCCACCGTCGCGTATTCTGGCCGGAATCCGTCCGCGCTGGAACCATTGGCGAAAAACCCCCCCTGCAGATGAGTATGTCCGAAAAAAATAACTGGCACCGCTAAAGTAATGAGAGGCGCGAGCGCATCGCCTAAAGAAACGATATACGCGTCTTCATCGACCGGCGAGCCGTGAACCAGTTGCACATGCCGCAGGCCCTCCGCCTCCAGTTGCAGCGGACCCTGCGGCAACGAGTGCAGCCATTGGTAATGCTCGGGAGTCAACTGGTCGCGTGTCCACACCGCGGCGGCGGCGGCCATCGGATTGAAATCATCCAGCGATAGCAGTCCGGTCGCAGCCTTGTCGTGGTTCCCGCGCACAAAAATCTTACCCAGGCCGCGTGCGCGATCGACTACTTCGTTCGGGGAAGCTCCGTAGCCTACAACGTTGCCGAGGTTCGCTACAAGATCAAACGGCGGCGCCGCCGCGAGGCAGGCCTCCAGAGCTTCGAGATTGGCGTGAATGTCGCTAAGCAGCAGTATGCGCAATGAGCACCAGACAAAGCCGCGATTATAGAACGAGCGGGAGCCGAATGAGGAGACCTGCCTAGTTTATTACGGAATCGTTATCCCGAATTGACTACCGGGCAGCGGGCCTGGTGTCCCGGCGAAACCTCCACCAGCGGTGGCAGCGCGCTCGCGCACGCTGGCACGCGGAAGCCGCAGCGTGGCTCGAAGGCGCATCCTGCGGGCATGGCGTGCAGCGGCGGTACCGTGCCCTCGATGGTTTGCAGCGGGCGATCCCGCTCCGTTTTCAGGTCAGGCACCGCCTTCAGCAACCCGCGAGTATAAGGATGCGCCGGAGCTTGAAAAATTTCCTGCCTGGTTCCAAGTTCTACCATATTTCCCGCATACATCACGGCCACGCGGTCGGCAACCTGTGATACTACGGCCAGATCATGCGAAATAAAAAGCATGGCGAGTCCGAACTTGGTGCGTAGGCCAGCCAGCAGCTCCAGAATCTGGGCTTGAATGGTAACGTCGAGCGCGGTCGTAGGCTCGTCCGCGATGAGCATCTGTGGACGGTTCACGATTGCCATCGCGATCATGATGCGCTGACGCATGCCTCCCGAAAGCTGGTGAGGATAATCCCGCGCGCGCCGATCTGGCTCGGGGATTGCGACATCGGCCATAGCCTGAATCGCAAGCTTCGCAGCCTCCGTGCGCGAGCGCGAACCGTGCGCGCGCACTGCTTCGGCGATCTGGTCCCCAACCCGCATTACAGGATTTAGAGCCGTCATCGGCTCCTGAAAAATCATGGCAATCTGTGAACCGCGCAGTTGGTGCATCGAGTCGTCAGAGAGCGCGGCGAGATTGCGTGCCGTGCCGTTCTCGGCGAAAAAAATATCGCCGGAAACCCGTGCCTGCCCCGGAAGCAGCCGCATGATGGCCAGAGAAGTAATTGACTTGCCGGAGCCTGATTCGCCGACCAGCCCTAGCACTTCGCCGGGATTGATGGAGAAGCTCAGGTCGCGAACGGCTGGAAGAGTCTTGCGGCTTTTCTCGGAGAGATTGAGGGATTTGGTAGTCGCAACTCCGGCTTTGATCGGGAAATCGATATTCAGCTGCCGAACTTCGAGAAGCGGAGGCACGATGTCATGGTAGCAGCGTCGGAGGGGCACAGGTCTCAGGTCATAGGTCTCAGGTGTTAGGTATTAGGATTCGTCTGGCGCTCTCGGCGCACAATTACCCATTGCCTAACACCTGAGACCTAAGACCAAGACCTGAGACCTGAGACCTGACACCCGAGACCTATGATCCGAGCCCCGCTCTCTACTGCCCCAAAATCAGCGGCAGGCCATTCTTGTTATTCCCAATCACTACAACTTTCGAGTTGGCGCTCTTCGCCAGATTTTCCGTCGCTTCGATACCCTTCCACTCCAGCAACGATGGCGTGATCCCTTGGGCCACGATCTGCTGGAAATCCCGCACGCCTGCTGCTTCGATGCGCTTGCGCTGCGCTTCCTGTGTTTCCTTTTGCAAGCGGAAGTTCATGGCCAGCGATTCCTGCTCAGCCTGTTGTTTCGCCTCGATCGCGCTTTTCAGCGTCGCCGGCAATTGAATATCGCGCAGCAGAACGTTCTCCACCGTGATCCCCCGCTTGTTGAGTTCCTGGGTGATCTGGTCGAGAATTTGCTTCGCTACCATCTCGCGCTCGCCGGTGTAAAGCGCGTTCGCGGTGTGAGAGGCCGTTGCCTCGCGAATGGCAGACCGCAGCGTCGGCTCGACCACTACGTTCTCGTAATCGGCGCCGATCTTCTGAAAAACCTCCGCGGCTCGGTCGGGATTCAAATGATAAATGAGCGACGTATCCAGACTCATCATGAGGCCTTCGCTCGAAGGCACACTGGCAGACTCCTTCAGTGTTTGGGTCTGGACGGAGAGTTCGTTATTCGTCTTCAGCGGATTGATGACGTGAATGCCTTCACCGAGCGACTCGCCCGATTGAACCTTGCCAAACAACGTGAGCACTCCAACGTGCCCCGTGCCCACCTTGGTGACGGAGCTGAACAGCAGAATCACTAGCAAAAATGCAGCGATGCCAATACCGATCAGCCGCAGAAGTCCGCCACCACCATGCCCGCCGCCATCGATAATTCTGCCCCGGCCCGGATCAAAGATCGTCATCGTAGTCTCTCCGTGGCAAGTCTAAGGCGAAGTCAAGCCGGTAGTAAGTGTCATCTTAGGCGCAATAGCGTAATATCGCCGCGCGGTCTGCGGTGAGAAGGGAAGCCCTAGGGCCGTCTTTTGGCAGGCCGGGCCCCTGAATCTTCCCAATCCCCTACCGCATCTTTTATCCTTAAGCCTATGAGCAAGATCCACATCCCGACCCCTCTCCGCCAATATGCGGGTAAACAGTCCACCGTGGAAGTAAAAGCCGCAACCGTGGCCGAAGCCATGACAGCCTTACTGGCGCAGCATCCCGATCTGCGACGCCACCTTTATAACGATGACGGTAAGTTGCGAGCCTTCGTGAACCTCTATCTGAACGACGAAGACATTCGCTACCTGCAGAAAGAAGCGACCGAGGTGAAGGACGGTGATAACATTTCGATAGTGCCGTCCATTGCGGGCGGCGCGGCCTGAGGTTGGCGCTTTGAAAGGGCGCGGCTTAGCCGCGCTGTAAAAGGTAGTTAATTGAAAGCGGCTTTAGCCGCTGAGTTACGCCGGCAAGGTTGGGACCACAATTTGAATCCCTCCACCACAATCCGCTGTTGTTGCCCCTCCTGCTTCTAGCCCGAGACAGCGCAATGCAATTTCAATCGAGGACTTTATGGCTACGACCACCACCGAAATTCCAGTCACCCTGAGCAAGGACGAAATCCTGCGCTACTCGCGCCATCTCATCATGCCCGAGGTCGGCATGGAGGGCCAACAGAAGCTGAAGGCGGCGCGGGTGCTATGCATCGGCGCAGGAGGGCTCGGCTCGCCGCTGGCGCTGTACCTGGCGGCTGCCGGTGTAGGCACGCTGGGCCTGGTCGATTTCGATGTCGTCGATTACACCAACCTGCAGCGGCAGATCATTCACTCCACCGCCGACGTGGGGCGGAAAAAATTGGATTCCGCCGCCGAAAAGCTCACCGCCATTAATCCATTTCTCAACCTGCGCAAGTTCGACACCCGCCTCAGCAGTGAGAATGCTCTCGAATTCTTCCGCGACTTCGACATTGTCGCCGACGGCACCGACAATTTCCCCACACGCTATCTGGTGAACGACGCGTGCGTGCTCACCGGCAAGCCGAACGTTTACGGATCGATTTTCCGCTTTGAGGGCCAGGCTAGCGTTTTCGCTACCGAAGATGGCCCGTGCTATCGCTGCCTCTACCCCGAGCCGCCACCGCCCGGTTTGGTTCCATCTTGCGCCGAGGGCGGCGTGCTCGGCATTCTGCCCGGGCTGGTTGGCGTGATGCAGGCGACCGAAGTGATCAAGCTGATTCTCGGGGTTGGCGATCCGCTCATTGGCCGACTGTTGCTGATCGATGCTCTGGGCATGAAGTTCCGCGAACTCAAGCTGCGCAAAAACCCCGATTGCCCGGTTTGCGGCACGCACCCGACCGTGACCAAGCTGATAGACTACAACGAGTTTTGCGGAATTCGCGGGGAGGAAAAACCGGTGTCCAACGGAGTTCCAGAAATTCAAGTTGAAGAACTGAAGCGCCGTCTCGATGCGAAAGAAGATGTTTTCGTCCTCGATGTGCGCGAGCCCAACGAATATCAAATCTGCAACATCGGCGGACATCTAATTCCGCTGAACGACCTTCCCAAGCGCGTGAACGAACTCGATTCCAGCCGCGAAATTGTCGTGCACTGCAAAATGGGTGGCCGCAGCGCGAAGGCAGTCGCCTTTCTGCAACAAGCTGGTTTCACCAAAGTGCACAACCTAGCCGGCGGAATTACCGCGTGGTCGGATCGCGTGGACCCGAAAGTGCCAAAGTACTGAGGTTTTCAAGAGGCACCGCCTTCAGCCGCGCCCGCGCGATGTCCGTGTCTCCCCTCCCACGAGTTGCTAGTCTGGTGCCTCGTTGTCCCTGATTTGTTGACAAGATACCGATCAAGCGCATAATGACCTGTCCTGGGCCCCCAAGCATTTTGCAGATTCTGTGACCGGAGGGTCGAGATGAAAACTTCTCTGCCGCTAGGTTTGTTTGCGCTATTTCTATTGAGTTTTCTCCCGCTCAAGCTTCAGCGCCACAATCGCCTCCGGGCTCCACGACTCAACAGTCGACTCAGCAAGCTCAAGAGCAAGCCCCACAGACGAACTTTACGTCAGCGAAAGGATTCGTGCTCGAAGAGGGAACGCCAGTGAGGTTGCGAATCAATCGGACCGTCTCGTCGGCTGATGCCCATACCGGTGACACGGTGGACTTCGAGGTCCTGGACGACATCACGGTAAATGGCACGCTGGTCATCCCGAAAGGCGGACTCGCCTTCGCGACGGTTACCGAAGCTCAACCGAAAAGAAGAATGGCTCGCGGCGGCAAGCTCGACATGAACATCGACTACGTCAAACTAGCAAGCGGCGAGAAAGCTGCGCTTCGAGCCGTGAAAGACGTTAAGGGTGGCGGGCATACCGGCGGTATGGTAGGTGGCATGGTGGCAACAAGCATCGTGTTTTTTCCCGCCGCGCCGCTTTTCCTCTTAATGCATGGGAAAGATATCAGCATTCCGAAAGGCACCGAAATTACCGCTTATGTAAACGGCGACATGAAACTTGACTTGGCAAAATTTGAGACTGCAGCTCCTCCTGCTGCCGTGGCGCAGGGCTCGGGGGCCGACAGTGCTGCCGAAAACGGTCCTTCGGTCTACGCAAAGGTGCAGTTGGGGTCCGACCCCCCAGGGGCCGACATCCAAATCGATGGCAGTTTCATTGGCAACACACCTTCCGACGTTCTGGTCGCTGAAGGGGAACACACTGTCTCCGTAAAGAAGTCGGGTTTCAAAGACTGGGAGCGGAAACTTAAAGTCACCGGCGGGAGCAGCGTCCACCTCAACGCGGAACTGGAAAAGGTTTCGAGTCCTTAGTTGCTCGCGCACTCACCCTCGCACTTGCGTTTTTTCGCATATCCGTCATAATTACGCGGTTTCCTTCCCCCCGGGAGGTTTCATGTTTTCTTTCATTCGTTCTCATCGCTCGGCATTAGTGTGCCTGGCGGGGCTCACCTGTCTCGCATTACTCTTCCTCCTCGCGGTGGTGGGCTTATTCCTTGTCGCTTTTCCTGCCGCTGCACAGAATTCCACTCCCGCGGGCCCTAACTCCGATCCTACGTATCAGAGTCTGCGCAACCTCACACTGAGCGGCGAATCGGTCAGCATCAGCAATTTCGATCTCAAGCGCGACGCCGCTACCTTCCACCTGCGTTCCGGCACGATCTGTTTCGTCAGTCCGGTGCAAGGCCGGGTTACAGGCGCGGTTTTTGTGGGGGAAGGCAGTCTTGTGCTTGACCCACCATCGGAAGGGGAACGCAGAAGTTTGAAGCTGTTGACCAAAGACAACGAATTCAGCGAAAACTTCGGCCATATGGTGTTGCGCTTCACGGATTCGACTTATGAGGAAATCAAGAAAGCCGCAACCCCAGCGTCCGGCGGTTGCGAGGCTGGCTTGCTGAAAGAAAGCCAAAACACCACCCGGCACGTTTTGAGGAACAATCTAGAAGCTCGCATTCTGGAAGATGTGCTGAACCCAGAGCCCGGAACTCTCTTCGTTGCATTCGTCCACGGCAAGCGGTACAGCGGCGATGAGATGTTTAAAATCGATCCGCGACGCGGCCATGATCAGATCGAATTTGCGACCTATGATGACAACAAGTTCGGCCTGTGGGCGTCGTTTCCCGCGAGCGGTGAGCGTGCGCACGGAAGAACCGGCAGTCAGATCAGCATTGAACATCAACTCCTCGACACGACGGTTGAGAAGAACGCGAACTTGACGGGGAAAGCTGAAACTACATTCCTTTCCCACGTCAACGGTTTGCGAGTCGTGCCCTTCGATCTGTTTCCGTCCCTTCGCGTGCAGAGTGTGACTGCGGGAGGTCAGGCGGTCTCGTTTATTCAAGAAGATAAGAAAGACGATTCTGAATTTTTCGTGATTCTGCCGAAGCCGTTGGCTAAGGGCGAAAAGTGCACCATCACCACGGTTTATGGCGGGAAGGATGCGATCATCAACGAGGGTGGAGGGAACTACTTTCCGATTGCAAGAGAAGATTGGTATCCGAATGCGCGATTCGGAGAGTACGAGTCTTACGATATGACGTTTCGCATTCCGAAAGGAATGAAGATTGCTGCGACCGGCAACCTGGTTAGCAGCGCCGACGAAGGCTCGCAGAACGTCACTGTCTGGAAGAGCGAGGTTCCGCAAGCGGTCGCCGGCTTTCAGTTTGGCAAGATGAAGGAAGAGGAAGTAAAGCTGACCTCGCCGGCGGATTTTCTTGTCGCCGCCTACGCGAATGAAGATCCGCCGGACTGGGCTGCGCGCCTTAGAGGCGGCACGATGGGTTCGCTTAGCACCGTGAGCCTGATGAAGAAGCCTCTGGCTGAAGCGCAAATCGCCGTCGGTCTCTATACGTCGTATTTTGGCGCCATTCCATTCAAGCGGCTGGCCATGACGCAGCAAAGCGCTTGCGACTTCGGTCAATCATGGCCTGAATTGGTTTGGCTGCCCACATGCGCTTTTTACGACACGACGGTGCAACATCAACTCGGATTGGACTGGGGTAATCGGGGATATTGGAAGGTGGTCGCTCCGCATGAAGTCGCGCACCAGTGGTGGGGACAGACCGTGGGCTTCAATTCCTATCGCGATCAATGGATGAGCGAAGGCTTCGCAGACTTCTCGGCGTCGTTGTTTTTGCTCAATGTCTACGGCCCCAAAGGACCGAAGGAGTTCATCACCTTCTGGAACGATGAGCGGGAGTTGCTGCTGGAGCGTAACGCGCAGGGCTTTCGTGCCATCGATGTTGGACCGCTGACGATGGGATACCGCTCCAGCAATTCCCGGACCGGCGGTGGAACTTATCGGCGGTTGATCTATCCCAAGGGTGCCTACGTTCTGCACATGGTCCGCATGATGATGTGGGACCGTCAGACCGGCGACCAGCGCTTTAAAGAGACCATGCAAGATTTCGTCAAGACCTACACAGGGAAGGCCGCGACCACGGAAGACTTCAAGGCCATGCTCGAAAAACATATGACCCGGGAAATGGACATCGATAAAAATCAGAAGCTGGACTGGTTCTTCGACGAATACGTCTATGGCACGCAACTCCCCTCGTACCAGATGAACGCCACGTTCGACAAAGGATCCGATGGCGATGTAGTCATGAACGTAAAAATGGTGCAGTCGAATGTCGACGAAAAATTCCGCATGCTGGTGCCGATTTATCTGGAATTGGCGAACGGCAATACCATCTTTCTGGGCCGTGCGCGCCTGACGGGAAGCAGTACATTTGAGCAGAAAATTCCTCTGAGAGGCGTGAAGGAAACGCCACGCCGGGCCGTAATCAATTACTACGATGACGTGCTGGCGTCGAATTAGAAGCAAATGAAAAAGGGAGCATTGTGCTCCCTCAAATTTCCCAGTTTTTCCGAGATGCAGTTTTACTTGCTGGAAGCGTCAGCCTGCATACCGTGGCCGGCATCCGTCAGCTCAAGAGCGAATTTCTTCCCCTGAAAGCGCAGACCAGAAAGCGAGTTGGGGCCGCTGTCATTCCGATGCGTCAAGGCAGCGTCGTTGTCGGATGGCGACTGCAAATCCACGACACGCGCGGTCGTCGTCGCCACAACATTCTTGCCTTTCAAAATGCTCACTTCGACGTTCGGTCCGCTGCCTTCCCACTGAACCTTGTATTCTCCGGGCTTCAGCGTGGTTCCATTCAGCATGACCGCGTTGCCGAGTTGCAGATTACCTTTGCTCGCAGCAAAGGCGCTCGAGGCCAACATCAAAGCCAACCCCAGTACGAGAATCTTCACTAATTGACTCTTAGAAACTGTCGCGAACTTCATGATTGCTCCTTATTTTCTTCTCCGAATTTCGTCAGAGAACGGTTGGGGCGGCTCCGGTTCGCGACTTCCGCGAGAAAACAGTTGTGTTTTGCCGCGAATCGCCTACAATTCACCCGCTGGGGTTCAGCAGACAAGCCGCCAGGCCTGCCGCGCTGTGCATGGGGGTTTTCTCACCAGGGCCGCCAAACCGAAAGTGAGAAAATCCCTAACCCCGCAAAAATCCCACTGTTACCGCAACAGTCCAGCAGGTCTATTTCCGGCTGCGTCCTTGCAATTCTCTTGCCGACGTTGCGCAGCCCGCAACCCATTGAAATTGGTAAACAGAGTTTGATTAAAATCGCAAACAAATCATTGGTTGGTGTCCGTCTCCGAACTCCACTGTTCGATAGCGAACACTGATTACTACGTGCCGTCCTCTGGGAAAGTTCCATGACTCTAAACTGACTTTGCAAAGTTCCAATCACGCTGGTTTGACGTAGCCTCGACATCTCCGTTAGCAAGAGACTAAGCCAACATCGGCGGACATTCCCCGGCCATGAGTGATTCTGGAACAATCTTTGGTGTCATGTTTTGTTACCAGACCAGAGAGCGCAAGGATGCGCCGCTCAATGGCGCGAGGAAGCGATTAGAAGGATAGAGGAAAACGGGCCGCGAGAGCTAAGCGGCCCATTGATAATTAGCGCGTGCAGATTACTTCCGTGCTTTCAGTCTGCGTCACCGTGTTGTCGGTCCACTGACCAGATGCTGGCTTGATCTTTTTCGAACGGATACACGTGCACCATCCAGTTGAAGATTACGGGATGAAACGTTCCTCCCGCGGCATCGCATGCTTCCTGCGTCGTGATCGATCCCTTTAACCCAAACTGTGGATGCGGCGCAAAATATTCACTCTTTCGTCCGGCAGGCGCGGTACAGAAATTCACGTGCTCGTGCCATTGGGCGATACTGAGTGGAATGCGCTGGTCGAGTTCATCCTCCCCGAACCGCTTGGGCGCAGTGTACATTACGCCAATCAGTTTGTAATCGTCCCCGTGCTTTTCGTAGAGCAGCGAGGTGGGATGTTCGGGATTGAAGCCAAAAGCGGCCTCAAACCCATATTGATAATTAGTGAAGTGATAAATCTTTTGCGGAATGTTGGGAAGGAATATCTGGTAACCGTCATTTAAAGCCAGGTGGTAGTCGAGATATTTCTCTGAAGCTTTGCGCGCGCTTTCCACAATCTGCTGCGCGCGCTCAGCATCGCCCGGCTTCGGCTGCCGAAGCGCTGTCATTTTCATATGCGGACCCATGTCCATGTGTCCTTCCATGGAATGCATGGC
Source organism: uncultured Acidobacteriaceae bacterium (assembly GCA_963771965.1). Lineage (GTDB taxonomy): Bacteria > Acidobacteriota > Terriglobia > Terriglobales > Acidobacteriaceae > Sulfotelmatobacter. The sequence continues at coordinate 711,102 of CAVYVM010000005.1, read as the reverse complement.
ATGAGCTCCAGCGTCGCTGTCGCTGTCTGCTTTATCCGGGCCCGCTTTATCCGAGCCTATGGACATGCCCTTCATGTTCGACTTGTCGTGTGTCGACATGTCCATGCCGGGCATGCTTTGCTGTGAATTGGCGGTCGCGCTGGCGGGAGCCTGCTGCTGACTCCACATAACGCCGACAGACAGGAAGAGCGAAAATAAAATGAAGATGTATTGAAGCATGACAGTTCTCCTCAACAATAGTAACCCTGCCGCAGCCGAGGTGTTTCTGCAAGCGAACTCGGGTTACGAACTGTTACAGAGGTAACCGTGCAGCAACTAGCAGTCGTGTCGCCAGCGCCGCGATCAGCCTTTCTTACTGCAAAGGCTCGGAGACATGTTCGTGAACCGTCAACCACTTGCCATCCTGACTTTCGAGAACCGCGGTCCAGCGGAAGGTTGCCATCTCGACTTTTCCTGCGGTTGTAGTCATTTCGCTTTTCACAGTCGAGGTCACCCATACCAGGTCTCCGTGGGGATGGATGGCCAGGTCATCATTGAGCGTAAACTTAGCGCTCTTGTAACCGGCGAGCAGGGCCTTCACTCCCTTTTCGTATTCTTCCCAACTCCCGTACTGCAGAGGAGCGAGATCGAAGAAAGTGTGCGGACCGCTCGCATAATACTTCGCCACGTTCGTGGGATCGAGCGTTGCCCAGCCATCCCACACTTTCTGCAGGTAGGCTTTGTTGGGAGCGGCAGGAGAGGCGGATTTTTTCGAAGCAGCCTTCGGCTGCGCGAAACTGAACAGGGTCAGGGTGAGCAGGCACAAAAAAACGGCAGACAATCGCTTCATCTTTAGTATCCTCGGTTGGTTTAGTCCCATGTCATCCGGGAGGCCGCGGGAATTCTCGCATAGGGGGCGCTGATCTGCAAAGTTCCATCCTAGGCGACGACACATTGACCGATTTCCACAACACACGCTAGAATAGTTGAGTTTGCCTGTACTCGCCGGCCCGTTCTGGGCAGGCTCGCCCTGGCTGCTGAAACGCCGCGGGGAAACACAGCAAGCAGAGACAGTTCAGTAGGTCTAGGTTGCGCCTGTGTGCGCACAAGGACCATGTTTCAACGCTGAACTTTCACGATATTTTGACGGAGGCAGGCGTATGTACGCGGTTATCCGCGCCGGCGGCAAGCAGTACCGGGTGGCGCCCGGGGACGTGATTCGAGTCGAGAAGATGGCCGCGGGCACCGATGGCCAGGTGGAATTTCCCGAAATTCTGGCCGTGTCGGGCGGCGAAGGTCAGATTGGCAAGCCGCAATCGGAAGCGCGCGTGGTCGGCCATGTGGTTGAAGAAGGTCGCGGCGAAAAGATTCTGGTCTTCCACTACAAGCGCAAAAAGCAATACAAGAAGCTGCGCGGCCACCGGCAGGCATTCACCGCCGTGCGCATCAGCGAGATTGCCTTTGACGGCCAAAGCTTCAAAGCTCCCGAGCTGGTGAAAAAACAGCCCAAGCCGAAGAAAGTCGCCGCCGTAGAAGAACACGAGATCGAGCATAAGTCCGAAGCCAAGGCGGCGAAGGGCCATGCGAAAAAGAAAGCAGCCCCTAAGAAATCTGCGACCAAAAAGTCTGCTGCAAAAAAGAAGAAGTAAAACCGGACAGTTCAGCCCTGCGATGCGATTTCGCGAAGAACTGAGAAACGAGAACTGAGAACGGACTCATGGCACATAAAAAAGGACAAGGCACATCACGAAACGGCCGCGACTCGAACGCGCAGCGGCTGGGCTTCAAAGCATTCGGCGGACAAATCGTACCCGGAGGCACGATCATCGTGCGGCAACGTGGCACCCGCGTAAAACCTGGGTTGAACGTCGGCCGCGGCAAAGACGATACGCTCTTCGCCAAGATCACGGGCCGCATCAAGTTCCTGAACAAGGGCTCGATGGGCAAGTTCGTGATGGTCGAGCCGATGGAAATCGCGGAATAGTTCGCTTCCGATCACGAATCGAGCATTGCGTTTTCGCAAGCTGCGGCCTGCTGTCGAGCGCCGCTCCCAGCCTCGCCTTCGGGACGAGGCTTTTGTTTTTCCTATCCATTCATGTTCATCGACGAAGCTAAAATTCGCGTCAAAGCCGGCAACGGCGGCAACGGCTGCATGGCCTTCCGCCGCGAAAAATACGTTCCGCGCGGCGGTCCGTCGGGCGGGGACGGGGGCAAGGGCGGCGATGTCGTCATGGAATCCAGCGAGCGCCACAACACGCTGGTGCATTTCCGTTTTAATCCCGAATACAAGGCCGAGCGCGGACGTCACGGCGAAGGTTCCAACAAAACCGGCCGCGAAGGCGTGGACGTTCTTCTGAAAGTCCCCGTAGGAACGATTGTCTACGACGAGGAAACCGGCGAAAAAGTTTTCGATTTTTCAGCTCCCGATCAGCGTATGGTCATCGCCCGCGGCGGGCGCGGAGGACGCGGCAACGCGCGCTTTGCAACCTCGGTGCATCAGGCTCCACGCGAGCACGAGCCCGGTCGTCCCGGCGAAGAGCACAACTATCGCCTTGAACTAAAACTCCTCGCAGACGTGGGCTTGGTCGGCTATCCGAACGTGGGCAAGTCGACGCTGATTTCCCGCATCTCCGCGGCGCGCCCGAAAATTGCCGACTATCCTTTCACCACCCTCGAACCGAATCTCGGAGTTGTCGTAGTCGGCGATCCGCGGGACGAAGTAAGCTTCGTGGTCGCCGACATTCCCGGCCTGATTGAAGGCGCGCACACCGGCGCGGGCCTGGGCACGCAGTTTCTGCGCCATATCGAGCGTACGCGCCTGCTGGTTCATCTAGTCAATGTATCGGACGCGAGCGGACGTCCCGGCGTTGTGAAAGACGTGGAAGTGATTCGCGGCGAACTGGCCAGCTTCGGCGCTCATCTGGAAGAAAAGCCGATGATCATGGTCGCGTCAAAAATCGACGTCGCTAATAAAGATAAAGTCGCGGCGCTGAAGAAATATTGCAAGAAGCACAAGCTAAAGCTCTATGAGATTTCAGCCGTGACTGGCCAAGGGATCGAAGAGCTGAAATTCGCCATCGCAAAGGAAGTAGAAGCTCTGCGAGAGCAGGCGCTGCAGCAAGCCCAAGCTGCCGACAGCCACAGCGCCTGATGCCTCAGCGGCTAATCCTCCTGAAATTCCTACGCCTGCGGCAGATGCGAGCCGTGCTGGAAATGATATTGCAGAATCCTCGCTGCTAACGCGGGAGGCATTTTCTCGCCGTTCGAATGCACTGTGCGCACGATTTCTCCTTTGCAAACTACTTCAGTCGGCGAAAGCCCGGCAATCTCGGGTGGAAGCACCAGATTAATTTCCAGCACTACGTTCGGCTGCAAGAGATCTTCAGCCTGGAACAGCAAACCGGAGCGACTGATATTTCTGGTTTCGCCGGCGTGCCATTTCTCTTCGTCGAGACGGCGATATTTCAACGGTAAGTGAAGCTGAAAACGTTGTGCACGCGACAAGGTCGATGGATCGCGTCCTTGCGCCGCCGAAGCATGAACGGTTTGAACTGGCATGGCAACCTCACGGGGGATTGGGGTGGTATCCAGCACTTCGCGAACTTTGTTTTTCAGGTCACGAAGGGTAAAAGGTTTCTGGAGCAGGCGTACGCCCGCGTCCAGCGTGCCATTGTGCCCGATCACATTTTCGGTGTAACCGGACATGTAAAGCACTTTCGTGTTGGGGCGAATTTCAGAAATGCGCCGCGCGACCTCGCGGCCGTTCATTCCGGGCATGATCACGTCGGTGAGCAGGAGATGAATCACTCCGTCATGCGCCACGGCAACCTGGATCGCCACCGCTCCGTCGGCGGCTTCTATCACGCGATAACCTTGTTTTTCGAGGAACTGCCGCGCCAAATATCGCAGGTTCGCTTCATCTTCCACCAGCAGGATGGTCTCAGTTCCCATCTCGGCCACAGCATTCTCCGCGGGCACCGAGGCCACCTGCGCAACGCTGTCCGCATGTTCAGGCACGCGGGGCAAATAAATCTTGAACGTCGTCCCTCTGTTTAACTCGCTGTAAACCCAAATGTACCCGCCGCTCTGCTTGATGATGCCGTACACCGTGGATAGGCCCAGCCCGGTCCCCTTCATTCCTTTCGTAGTGAAGAAAGGCTCGAAGATGTGCGACTGAGTTTCCGAATCCATTCCTGCGCCGGTGTCGCTGATGGCGAGCATCACATAATCTCCTGGCTTCAATGGCGTACGAAAACGCGCATAGTCTTCGTCCAGCAAAACGTTTGAGGTCTCAATCGTCAACTTCCCGCCTGAGGGCATGGCGTCGCGCGCGTTCACTGCGAGGTTCATGATGACCTGCTCGATCTGCCCCGCATCGGCGCGCACCGCACCCAGCGCAGCTCCCGGGACCATTACCAGATCGATGTCCTCACCGATCACTCGCGTGAGCATTTTGAAGTTCTCTGTGACAACGGCATTCAAGTCGAGAATCTTCGGCGCCAGCATCTGCTTGCGGCTGAACGCGAGCAGTTGCCGCGTGAGTGAGGAAGCCCGTTCGGCCGCGCTTTTGATCTCCTGGGCCGGTCCGCGCAGCGCCGGGTCGGGACCCAGTCGATCAAGCAGAAATTCCGAATACCCTGAAATCACCATCAGCAGGTTGTTGAAATCGTGCGCGATTCCACCGGCGAGTCTTCCGACCGCCTCCATCTTTTGCGACTGCCGCAGTTGCTCTTCTAGCGTGCGGCGTTCGGTCACGTCTTCGGCGAACAGCTCGAAGGTCTTCCCCTTTTTTCCATCGCGCACAGCGCGCCCGGAAACACGAACCACGGTTCCAGTGCCGTCTTTGCGCTTCCATTCGGAAATCAATCCAGTGAAAGGAACTGCAGCCAGCAAATGATCCGCCAGCTCGAACCACTGATTCGTATCGGCGTAAAGTCCTCCGAGATGCTTGCCCCTGAGATCCTGAACTGAGGAATATCCCAGCATCGTCAGCAGCGCCGGATTCGCGTCCAGCACCAGACCCGCGGCGTCGCAGCGGCAAATTCCGTAGGGAGCGTTCGTCACCAGAGACCGGAAATTTATTTCCGAGCGTCGCAGCCCTTCCTGCGTCGCTCGCAGTGCCGCATTGAACCAGCAGATGAGCATCGCCAGCAAAACGAACAGCGCCAGCCGGATCATCGTCGACCGGTATTGCGCCGGCGTGTGTTCTCCGGTAAACGAAAAATAGGCGCTGACCGTGAGGGCGAACGAAGTGGCCACCAATCCGGGCTTCCAGCCGCCATACCACGCGCTCACCATCACCGCGACGGCAAACACCGCCAGGCGGCTTTCGGTAATGTTGGGAAGAAGTAGAGCCGGGATCAGCGCCAGGGTCGTGCTGAGCACCGCTACGCCGTAACGCAGGATGGGTGCGCGGGCGGGAGGAATGCGAAGTAGGGGGAGGGTTACTCGCATGCAAACCATACTATTGCTAAAAGCGTAACCTCACGAGATTACATGAGTACATTCCAATCTCTCGTGGCAAATGTTTATTTGCCCGGCGAGGCGAGTCTGATCAGACAATGTCCGATCGGACAATGCTCCTGTACCTTCTTCGCATCTAGCGTGTCTGGAATGGCCGGACTTGCCAACCTCCCCTCGAAACGAAGAAACTAGCGGCTCATGAATATCGGCCTCTTTGGCGGTACATTCGATCCCATTCATCGCGGACATCTGGCCTTGGCGCGCGCCGCGCGCGAGCGCTACAAGATTTCGCGCATTTACTTTGTCCCGGCGAACGTGCCGCCGCACAAGCAGAGCCAGCCACTCTCGGCCTTCGCGCATCGCTATGCCATGCTCGTTCTGGCGACCGCGCAAGAAAAGGATTTCCTGCCCTCGCTGCTCGAAGCTCCCGAAGAGTATGTTCCGGACAGCGTGCCCAAAAATGTGGAGAAGGTGAAGCCGATCGATAAAAGGAAGAACAAGAGCAAAGAGAGCGCGTCCGCAAAGCCCAATTACACCATCGAAACGGTGAAGCGCCTAAAGCAGTCATTCAAGAAAGCGGATCGCCTTTTCCTGCTGATCGGAATTGACGCCTTCGCCGACATCGCCAAGTGGCATCAGCCTGAGGCGCTGTTTCGCGAGTGCGAATTCGTCGTCGCCAGCAGGCCCGGCTACTCTCTCGCGGATGTTGCCAACGCCCTGCCTGAAAGTTTGCGCCCGCGCGCCGAGGCGACCCGTCCATTTCAAAAGCAAGCCGCCACGGGGGACCTTGTGCTGACCGGCGTGACCATCCACCTGCTCGACGAGGTCTATCAGCCCGTCTCCTCCACCGCGATTCGCCAGGCCGCCACCGCCGGCAAATCGCTGGCACGCTTCGTCGATCCCACCGTTGCCGACTACATTAAGAAAACCGAACTGTACAAAAGTCATTAGTCGTTATCGTTATTGTTGGCATTATCCTGCGCAAAATCGCTCAACGCCCGGAGTCATTTACAATGAGAACTCAGTCCACAGGGCAAACGACCAACGACTGACAACAAACGACGAACGACTTACAAACTGAACGACTTTCTGCATGAAAAAAAATGATCTGAAGTGCCAGGTAGCTGCGGCTATTCAAGCCTGCCTCGACAAAAAAGCGGAAGAACTTTCCATCCTCGAAATGGAAAAGGGCTCCGGAGCATTTACCGACTATTTCGTTCTATGCAGCGGCACCAACCCGCGGCAGGTTCAAGCTATCGCAGACGAGGTCGAGCTGCGTTTGAAAGCCGCGGGCGTGCACCCAGCCCACGTCGAGGGCTACAAACAAGGCGAGTGGATCCTGGTCGATTACACGGATTTCGTCGTCCATGTTTTCTCCGAAAAGGCGCGCAAGTTCTACGATCTCGAACGCCTGTGGAAGACGGCGAAACGTCTTGAGCCCTCGGAGTTGGAATCGAAGCCGCGCTCCAAGCCGGCGCGGGAGACAAAGGTCGGGACGAAGACGAAAGCGGCGCCGTGCAAGCCCGCCACTTCTGGTCGCAAACGAGCATAGTTCGAACCGCGGGGGATCTCGCGAGCTTCTGCTGAACCGCTGAGAAGCTTATGTCAACTCCACATAAAGCCGAGCCCACCAAGACCGAATTAACAACGGCCGAACCTAGCTGGGGAAATTCCTACCGCCTCGTCGCAACCGAAAAGTGGAAGGCGATGGGGAAGGCAGTCACCGAAGCGCTGGTGGAGTATGCCAAACCCAAGCCGGGCATGCAGGTTTTGGATCTCGCCAGCGGCACCGGCGAACCGGCCATCAGCTTCGCAGCGCGCGTCGGCGGGCAAGGGCACGTTACTGCTCTCGATCTCAGCACCGAACTGCTTGAGATTGCAAAAAACCGAGCGCAGGAGCGCGGCCTGCAAAATTTCTCCACGCGACAAGCCGACGTACACACGCTCCCCTTCGACGACAACAGTTTCGATCTGGCTACCTCGCGCTTCGGAATCATGCTCTTCCGCGACGTCACCATGGCTTTGCGCGAATTGCGTCGCGTTCTACGCCCGAACGCCCGTGCTTGTTTTCTAGCCTGGGGATCGATCGATCAACCTTACTGGCGAAGCACAATGGGTGTCGTGCACCGGCATGTAGGAGGTTTTCTCCTGCAGCCGGATGGTCCCAATCCCTTCCGTTTCTCGCAGCCGGGAAGTCTCTCCGCAATTTTGCAAGCTGCCGGCTTCCACGATGTTCACGAAGAAACCAGGACAGTTCCCTGGACGTGGCCCGGTACGCCTGAAGAAGTATGGGAGCAAGCGCAAGCAGTGTGGGTGCCATTCCGCCCCCTGCTGGATCGTGTTCCTGAAGACCAGTGGCCGCAGATCCACGCCGACGTGATCGCTGCGATCAAGCAATACGTCCGCGGAGAAAACATCGAGTTCGGTGCTTCGGTCGTGCTGGCATCCGGAAGCAACTGAACTTTGATTATCCTAGTCGTGACGACCAAACTGTGAAGATCAAAATTGCCTGGGTAGGAAAAACGAAAGAGCCGGCGATCCAGGCGCTCACCGACGAATATCTCAAGCGAATCTCGCGCTACCTCCCGGTGGAAGGACTGGCATTGCGTGATGAAGCTGCGCTTCTGCAAATGAGCGGTCGCGTTGCGCCAGAGAAAAATAAACTCACTCGCGCCAAGTCGACAATCGTGCTGATGGACTCTCGCGGAAAGCAACTCTCCTCTGAAGAGTGGGCGCGTTTTCTAGGAGACTATCAAGATCGGAATCCGCTGCCGCTGGTCTTTGCCATCGGCTCCGCCAATGGGTTCAGCGAAGACGTTCGCGCCTCAGCCCAGTACACTTTCTCGCTCGGCAAAATGACGCTCGCCCACGAACTGGCCCGCGTGGTCTTGCTCGAGCAAATCTACCGCGCCTTCACCATTTTGAAAGGCCATCCCTATCATTCTGGTCATTAGATGACGAGGTACGAAAGAATGGAGCTATCAGAAGGATGCACTGCCCCAACATGCACCTTCGTGAGTTGTTCCCGGCTTGCGGCGCGGCCTACAGTGGTTGAATCAGAACCGCGAATAGAACTCTGGGAGCCCTAATCCATGAAAAACGTGATGGACCTCTTGCGCGCGAAAGAGCAAGAATTATTGAAAGTAAAGCGCCAGGTCGAAGCCTTGCGCGTAGCCCTGCCCTTGTTGCGCAGCGATGACGATCCAGCCGAGCCCGTCCCATCTCAACCAGTCGCCAGGGGAACAAGCCATCTAAGCTGAATTCTCTTCGGTTCCGAGTTCTTTTCCGAGCAGGGGCCTACTGCGTCACCGTAGCCTGATAGCTCACGGTTTGCCACTGCCCATTCCGCCGAACCCACACCCGCGTGTAACGATACGGCCCGCTGAAGTCTTCGCCGAGCTGGTGACCTTTTACATCGGCGCGCGCAGTGACCACGGCTGTATCGCCATAGACTCGCACGACCATGTCCGTTACATTCATCGCTTCGTAGCGAAGTTGTCCACTGCGCCGCGCAGAAATCGATTCCTGTTTCGTGGTGACCTGGCCCAGCGGAGTGATGGCGACGTAATCCTCCGCAAGGATGCGCAACGAAAACTCCGCGTCGCGTCGCAAGCTGGCTTCTTTTGCCTGGCGCTCCATATCGACGATCTGACGGATCGTTTCCTGCTCGACCGAATCAAAGGCTCTAGGATGAGCCACGTGCTGCGCGGAAAATGCCGGCAACGCCGCGAGCATACAAAACAATAACAAGAAACAATTGTTGATCACGGAGACCTCCAATGTCTGCCCTGAGAGACAGAGATCTACTTACACCCGGGTACGCGAAGTTGGATGCAGGAGTTCCCACGAAAGTTCAACATTCCGCACAACATCGTAACCACCGAACCACGCTTCGCAACGCATTCTAGTAGAATCCAAGCTCCGGCAAAAAGGACTAATGTTTACGAGTTACGAAATCCGATGTTATGAATGACGTCCGCCGCGGTCTGATCATCGTGAACACAGGCCCAGGGAAGGGCAAAACCACAGCGGCAATGGGAACGGCCCTCCGCGCCGTGGGCCAGGGCATGCGAGTGCTAATGCTGCAGTTCCTGAAAGGCTCCTGGCACTACGGCGAGCTGGACGCGGTTAAGACCTTCGGCGACAAGTTCGTGATGAAACAGATGGGCCGCGGATTCGTAAAAGTGGGCACGGAAAAGCCCGACCCCGAAGACGTCAAGATGGTGGAAGCAGCCTGGGCCGAAGCCGATCAGGCAATTCACTCCGGGGGCTGGGACCTGGTGGTGCTGGATGAGATCAATTATGCCATCAGTTACGGCATGCTTGATCCAGCTAAGGTGGTAGAGAGCCTGAAAAGAAAACCTGAGATGGTGCATGTCATCTTGACGGGAAGAAGCGCGCACCCCACAATTGTCGAGGCCGCCGACACGGTCACCGAGATGCGCCAAGTGAAACACGCCTACGAGAAGGGCGTGATGGCGCAGAGAGGAATCGAATACTAAGTACCTGGTACCAAGTACCCAGAAACCCCCTGATCTTTCTGGGTACTAGGTACTTCAACTATTATGGCTTGGTTCAAGCGCGAATCCGGCGAGCTCGACACTTCCGGCAAGAAGACGGTCCGCACCGAAGGATTGTGGGTGAAGTGCGAAAACTGTCGCCAGATCATCTGGAAGAAAGATCTTGAAGAAAACTTGAACGTCTGCCCGAAGTGCGCCAAGCACTTTCGCATTGACGCGCGGACCCGCCTGGCTCTTCTACTCGACGACGGCGATTATGAGACCTTCGACGGCAATCTCTCTTCGACCGATCCTCTGAAGTTCGTCGATCTGAAGGCCTACTCGACCCGCCTGCGCCAGGCCCAACACGATACCGGACTGAAGGATGCCGTGATCAACGCCCAAGGCAAGCTGCTCGGCCGCGATGTCGTGGTCAGCGCCATGGAGTATGCCTTCATCGGCGGCAGCATGGGCGCAGTCGTCGGCGAGATGATTACCCGGGCGGTTGAGCGCTCGGTTGATTCGCACATGCCCCTGATTATTGTCTCCGCTTCGGGCGGCGCCCGCATGATGGAGGGCGTCGTCAGCCTTATGCAGTTGGCCAAAATTTCCGCCGCTCTCGCGCGTCTCGACAAAGCGAAAGTCCCGTACGTTTCCGTGCTCACCGACCCGACGACTGGCGGCGTCACCGCATCTTTCGCAATGTTGGGTGACCTGAATATCGCTGAGCCCGGCGCTCTGATCGGCTTTGCTGGGCCGCGCGTGATCGAGCAAACGATCCGCCAGAAATTGCCCGCAGGATTTCAGCGCAGCGAATTCCTGCTCGACCACGGCATGCTGGACGCCGTAGTCCATCGCAAGGAACTCAAGCCGTACATCGCTCGCGCTCTGGATTTTATGGTGGGAGCAGTCGCCAGCTAGTTTTTCGCGCCGCCCATCGAACCCTATTTACCAAATTCCGCTTTATCCCTAACTTCCATGAACCCAAGTCGCTGCTTAGGTCTCATCGGTGGACTCGGCGTCGGAGCCACCATCCACTACTACTCGCAACTAGCCAAAGCTCACGAGGCCGACCCGCATGGCCGCACTCTCAACATCGTCATCGCCCACGCCGAGACCTCGCGCGTATTCTCCTACGTGCAGGCCAATGATCGCCCCGGTCTTGCCGAATACCTCGCCAGCTTTATCCGCCGCCTCCACGCCGCCGGGGCCGAGTTCGCTGCCATCCCAGCGGTCACTCCTCACTACAGCATCCGCGAGCTCGCCGCCATCTCTCCGGTGCCCGTCATCAATATCTTTGACCCTCTTGTCCATGAACTCACCGCGCGATCGGCCCGCCGCGTTGCCGTCTTCGGTACCCGCTTCGTCATCGAGTCCGCGCTGTTCGGCGAACTCCATAACATAGAAGTCATCGCTCCGGCACCACCCGAGATCGACTTCATCCACAACACCTATCTCGAACTTGCGCGCGCCGGAAAGCCCTCCGCAGATGGCCTGCAGCACCGCGGCCTTACCACCCTTGCACAGACTCTCATCCGCCGCGAACCTCTCGACGCCATCATCTTCGCCGGCACCGACCTCTCTCTCGTCTTCAGCCCCGCCAATACCGATTTTCCCCATGTCGACTGCGCTGCCCTCCATCTTCACTCGATCCTTCAGCGCCTGCTAGGATAGAGCCTGCACGTGGTGTGCGAAACTTGGTCTGTGAAACAGTGGATTCAGTGCATCGGTATACCACCAGGCAGCAAGGTAAAGAAGTACGGAAAGGGGCTTGCGCGGGATTCGATCTATGCTGGAACCATCGCCATAATTTCTTCGTCAATCGTCCCCGCGCGTGAGAAGTTCTCAAGCTTGATCACGAGGGTTTGACTCACTTCCTGGCCTTTTGCCACGACCAACATTCCCGCTCGGGTTCTAATCTCCTGCTGCAGGATCATGCCTTTCGTGAGCTTGGATGTTTGAACCTTTCTTAGTTCCATCTTGGAGCCCTCAGTTTTGACGCCCACCAATGCTTCGACCATCGCCGCGTCGAACTCGGTACGCCGGCAGCGAAGGCTCGCAATCGCCTGTTCGTCCGACGTCCCCTTCATTCTGAGGTTGTCAAAGGCAATTGCAAGTTTAAGGATGTTGGCCCCAAAAACAATATCTGCCGCAGGTGAAGCCGGCGCGTCAGGAATTTTGGCAATGAGTTCCTTAGCAAATTGTTGACCGATCATCCAGGCAACAGACTCGAGCCGAGGAATGTTGGCGAGGAGGTCTCGGGCAACTTGAGGATGAGCATCGAACCGTGCCTGATTTCCCGGGGAGAGAGGCTCTCCCCTGTAGGCGATCTGAATAACTTCGGAATCGAGGGTAACGCAGCCCAACTGTGACAGCATGGCTGCAGCATCGAAACGCCATGGAGAAGGCACACCGAACTTGCCAATCAAGTGGCGGACTAGTTGCGCAATGCGCATTGACCTTCCAAAAGCCTCGGGGCTTGCGGCCCCCAGCACATCAGACAATACCTTGATGCTTCCCATGAGGGTCTTTTCGAGGAGTTCTTTCTCGGCCGTAATCAGGCGGTATTGAGCGACGCCGGTGGTGATGGCGGTTGCTAAAATCTCCTTCTCGCACGGCTTGGTGAGAAAGCGGAATATGTTTCCCTCGTTCACCGCCTCGATGACTGCCATCATTTCGGTGTAACCGGTCAGCAGCATCCTCACCGTGTCCGGGCTGGCTTGGCGCACCTTCGCTAAGAATTGTGCCCCGCTCATGCCGGGCATCCGCATATCTGAAATCACGACCGAGAACGGACCTCGCTCGCGCAAGATGGCGAGCCCTTGTTCACCACCAAGGGCTGTCTCCACCTCAAACTCCCGGTAAAGCATCCGCCGATAGCTTTCCAGTATCAGGGATTCGTCATCTACGAAGAGGACTTTCTCAGCCATGGTTTTCCTCTAAATACATTTCATCCTCGCCGTCATGGAAGCGGCGAATCTGGCATTCAGATTCCCGTTCGACCCGAAGGTGCAAGTATCTGCAACCGGCCATGGCATGGCCAGCACCGGCGTGATCACTTCATCGGCAGAATGCGTTAATTCATTACTTGTGCAGATCTGGCGGAGGTTTGAATCAGTGCTGGACGATCTAAAGTAACCGCGTTTCCAGCCGATGACCATGCAAGCACAGACCCATCGGCTGCACCAACCCGGCCATGAACAACCTAACTCCGATGCAGGGAACCTACGATTATCGACTGGTCGCACTCTCCGTGCTCATCGCGATATTTGCCTCTTACGCGGCCCAGGACCTTGCAGGACGCGTGAACGCAAATCGAGGTCGCGTCCGCTTCGCATGGCTGCTTGGGGGCGCATTCGCGATGGGAAGCGGAATTTGGGCGATGCACTACACGGGAATGCTCGCCTTCCGGCTGCCGATGCGGGTTGCCTATCACGTGCCTACGGTGATTGCGTCCTTGTTGGCTGCAATCATGGCCTCTCTGATCGCCCTGTTTGTGGTCAGCCGGGATCGTATGACACCGACCCGCGTTGCCGGAGGAGGCATCCTCATGGGCGCCGGTATTGCGACCATGCATTACACCGGAATGGCTGCAATGCGCCTGGCTGCAATGCACAGTTATCACCGCGGATTGTGGACTTTATCCATTCTTCTTGCAGTCGTGATCTCGATGGTAGGGCTTCTGCTCATCTCGTATTCTCAGAACGAGCGCCGCGGAGGCTTGGCCAAGTTTGCCATCGCGTTGGTGATGGGCCTGGCGATTCCCGTGATGCACTATACAGGCATGGCCGCCGTGACCTTTACGCGGACCAATCTCTCGCCGGATCTCTCGTGGTCTGCGGACATATCGGCGCTGGCAAGTTCCGCCATAATCATCGTAACGTCCTGCATTTTGGCCTTTGTGGTTGTCACCTCTCTGGTTGATCGCCGACTCTCCGCTCAACAATCCATCCTGGACAACGAGCGGACAATGCTTCGCGCTTTAATCGACAACATCCCGGACTTCATGTACGTGAAAGACAGGCAAGGCAGGTTCCTGATTGCCAACCTACATACGGCTCAGGCCCTCGGAGCGACTATAGTCGAGGATCTGCTGGGAAAGACCGACTTCGATTTTTTCCCCAAGGACGTTGCGACTACTTTCTACGCCGATGAACAACAGGTGATGCGCTCCGAGCAGCCCCTGTTTAACCGCGAAGAAAAAATGGTGGAGCGGAATGGCAACACGATCCATATTTTGACCACAAAAGTGCCTCTGCGAAACGCGGACGGCGTGATTTCGGGAATCGCCGGCGTAGGACACGATATCAGCAAACGCAAGCGGAACGAGGATGCGCTGCGGGAAGCGGAACGGAAGTATCGCGAAATATTCGACGAGGCGATCGTCGGAATTTTTCAGAGCATGCCGAATGGCCGCTTCCTTAGGGTAAATCGGGCCATGGCTCGCATCTTTGGGTTTGCTTCTGCGGACGAGATGATGGCGGCCGTCACCGATATTTCCCAGCAGCTCTATGTCGACCCCGGACGTTACGAAGAGTTTGCCAAGGTGATGGATAGGCTCGGAAGCATGTTGAGCCTGGAATGTGAGGCCTATCGCAAGGATCGCAGCAAGATCTGGATCTCCTGCAGTGGGCGGGCGGTTCGTGAGAACCGCGTCGTGGTTCGTTACGACGGGATGATGGAAGACATCACAGAGCGCAAATTCCTGCGGGGGCAACTTCTTCAGGCGCAGAAGCTAGAGTCCATTGGTCAGCTTGCGGCAGGGATTGCTCACGAAATCAACACCCCGACTCAGTACATTGGAAGCAACGTGCGCTTCCTGAAGGATGCTTTTCAGGGTCTTACGGGCCTTCTGGCCGACTATGAAAGGCTTCTGGCTGCGGCACGATCCAACACTCTGAGTAGTGAAACGATTCAGGAAGTTGCGGCGGCGGTCGAACGCGCAAACGCCGGCTATCTGCTTGAGCAGATTCCCCAGGCCATCGAACAGTCAATCGAAGGGCTGAACGGAGTGTCAACGCTGGTAGGCGCAATGAAAGAGTTTTCCCATCCAGGCATGAAAGAGAAGATCCCGGTGGATCTGAACCGCGCCATCACAAGCACGATTACCGTGGCCCGGAATGAATGGAAATACGTCGCCGCTTTAGAAACCGAATTCGATCCATCACTTCCCCAAGTCCCTTGTCTGCCTGGTGAATTCAATCAGGTGATACTGAATCTGATTGTCAATGCTGCGCATGCAATCGCGGACGTTGTAGAAAAAGGAAGCTCGGGCAAGGGGAAAATTACGGTACAAACTTTAAACTGTCCGCATTGGGTTGAAATTCGGATCCAGGATACGGGGACTGGAATTCCAGAAAAAGTACGAGCCCAGGTATTCGACCCCTTTTTCACCACCAAGGAAATCGGCAAGGGGACCGGGCAAGGGTTGGCCATCGCTCGCTCCGTCGTTGTCGACAAACACAATGGAAGTATTCACTTTGAAACGGAAGAAGGGACAGGCACAACCTTCGTCATACGACTTCCCAAGGACGGCAAAGCTCTTTCCGCCGCGGCGGCATCGGCTTGAAGCTTCCCGCCAGAATTTTCCCCGCACGGGGCGACATTCGCCTCTGAGTTCAAACCGAAGCTGCTCTTTACGGGGCTTCGATCAGTTCCATCTTTCCATCGCGCGTGCGGTGGAGGATCATGACTTTCCCTTTGGGATCGCGGAAGACGAATACGTCGCGGTCGCGGAAGTGAGCTTCTTTAATGGCTTCCTCTAGGGTCATGGGGCGCATGGCGACAGCTTCATCGGAGCGAACCAAGTGAACCTCCGTGGTTTTCGCAACCGCGGGATAACGATGCACGACGACCGGCACGGCGGTTTTCTCCGTGAGGCCGACCTTGGCTTGCGCGTCTTCGCGCGGCTGTGCTGACTCGCCGTTCCACTTTTTTACTTCTTCACTCTTGCGTGCGGAACGCTTCTTCGATTGCCACTTGGTTTTGTATTTCACCGCCTGCTTCTCTAGGTGGTCGAGCGCTTCGTTCACGGCGATGGTCATGTCCTTGGCTTGAGCCAGGCCGATGATCGGGCCGTTGCGCGGACTGATCGTGATTTCGGCTTTGTGGCGATGCTTCTCCACGGCGAGAATCACCTTGGTTTCAAATCGATCACCCAGGATTTTGCGGATTTTTGCGAGGCCGGTTTCAACTTCTTTGCGGATGGTGGAAGTTACTTCGTAGTGCCTGCCGGTGTATTCCACGTTCATGAAGCGCCTCTTTGCAAAGTTAGAAGTTAGAGGTCAGAGATGGCAATCTTAATCGCTCTTTCTTCTGCTTATTCCTTTACCCTGCGCTGGTGCGTGCTCGGGATGCGCATATCTTCCCGGTACTTGGCGACGGTGCGGCGAGTGACTTGGATGCCTTGCGATTGCAGGATGCGGGTGAGTTGCTCATCGGTCAGAGGACGGCTGGGGTCTTCTTCTTCAATCAGTTTCTTGACGCGACGTTTCAGAATCAGCAGCGAAGTGTTGCCGCCTTCAGGCCCCTGCACGCTCTCGCTGAAGAAATAACGCAACTCGAAAACGCCTTGCGGGGTGTGGGCGTATTTGCTGGCGACCGCGCGACTCACGGTCGAAGGGTGCACGCCGATCTCTTCCGCGACCTCCTTGATCATCATCGGTTTCAGATGGTCGATGCCCTTCTCAAGGAAATCATACTGCCGCGCGACGATGGAGTAGCACACTTTGGTGATGGTCTGCTTGCGCTGTTCGATGTTCTTGATCAGCTGGATCGCACTCTTGTAACGTTCCTTTACGTAGTCGCGGGTATTCTTGTCGTTGGTATCACGGGTTAGCAGCTTCTTATAGGCCGGGTTGAGGCGAAGCTGCGGCAGGTCGTCGTCATTCATCAGGACGAGCCATTCGTCACCGTGCTTGATGAATGCGACATCGGGCTCGATCAGGCGTGCCGTGCCTTTGTTGTATTGTAGGCCGGGCCTGGGATCGAGCGTGCGAATGTAATCGACCGCCTGCTGTACGGCATCGGCCGGGCGAGAGATGGCCTTGGCAATCTCACGATGCTGCTTGCTCTGCAAGGCGCGCAGATGCTGATCGACAATGGAGATTGCATCCTGCAAAAGCTGCGCGGTTGCGGTTCCGTTGCCATTTTTTTCGCCGAGCTTTTCTGTGACCTTGTCTCCGTTCTTATGATCTCCGTTCTTATTGAGTGGGAGTTGCTGCTGTTGACATTGCAACTGGCGGAGAAGGCATTCGCGCAGACTGCGGCAGCCTACGCCCGGAGGATCGAGCTGGCGAATCACTTCAAGAGCTTCGTGAAGATCCGCAGCGTTAAAGCTCGATTTATAAACCGGACGCTCGCGCACAGCTGCCGGTTGGGGGGCTGCAGCAATAGCGGCCGCGCCATTTCCATTGTTTGACGCGATAACAGAAGCAGGTTCGAGAGGGCCGACGCTTGAGGCGAGTTCGGCAAAAGAATTTTCGTCGATGGTACTTGAGCTCGAAGCGTTCGGTAGTTCGAAAGCTGCAGACCCGATCGGTTTGGCAATATAATTTGTGTCGGCCGATGGCATGGCCTCATCAGACGGTTCCGCATCCGCCGTTTCTTCGTCCGAGACTTCGTGGGGAGCCGCTCTGTCGGCGAGCTCATCAGAAGCTAACCCTAGCGCTTGTGCCTCGGTGACAATATCTCTGGATGCGGCAGCATCGGCCTCCGGCGGCGCAGGTGGAGCGACGCCCAGCATCTCTTCGTCGCTGGCGATTAGGTAGCCGTCTTCGTTTAAATTGCCGATGATCTGTTCGGCGGCCTCGCGAACTTCGGGTCGCAGGCTCAAAGCGCCGAGTTGCCAAGCCAGGTGATCGGTGAGATTGGTCGGCTTCGAAAGAAAATTTTCAAACGACGGGCGCTCAATCTCTTCCATCTCGCCACGGGTGCGGTAGCCAGGGTCGAGATAATCCTGGAAGAACGATCCGAAATCGATCTCTTCGAATGGATCTTTCTTTTCGGCCGTGATCGGGGCTTCTTCGGTGGAAGTCTTGGCGGTGGCGCGGTCGCGGTCTTCTTCTTTACGGCCGACTTCGTCGATCAGTGGAACGGATTCTTCGAGCTCTTCGAGAACCGGATTCTCGACCATCTCGGCATTAATCATGTCCTTGAGTTCGAGCTTGTTGAGCGCGAGGACAGAGACCATCTGCACCAGACCCGGGGTGAGGATCTGGCGTTGGGATAGTTTGACGCTCAGCTTGTGCTGTAAGAGGACCATGTTTCAGAGTTTCAAGGTTTCAAAGTCACTAAAAACGCCCGTGCATCTCCGCGACCTGGAGCAGCCTGGCTGTGCCTTCAGCAACTTCGGTGACCAGCTTTGCCGCCCGGTCAAGCTGGCGATCATGTTTTTCGCTCTCTAGGGATAACAGCTCCAAATTGCGCGTCAGGGCTTCGAGCCGTTCGTCAATTGTCATCTCGTTCCCCCCTCTTCTCGTGTTAAGGACGATCTCGTTGGTTGCAAGTCGTTGCTGCCAGGCCTTTGATTTTGCCAACGACCAACGACTAGCGACTAACGACGCCTTTCTCACACCAGCGAGAAGCTTTCCCCCAGATACACCCTTCTGACTTCCGGATCGCCCGCCAACTGCTCGGGCTGGCCGTGACGGAAGATTCTGCCATCGTCGATGATATAAGCGCGGTCCGTTACGGAGAGCGTCTCGCGCACGTTGTGATCCGTGATCAGCACTCCAATACCGCTGGCTCGCAGGCCGCTGATGATTTTCTGCAGATCGAGAACGGCGATGGGATCGATCCCGGAAAACGGCTCATCGAGCAAAATGAATGTCGGATTGATGCACAGGCACCGGGCAATTTCCACGCGGCGCCGCTCGCCCCCGGAGAGGGCGTAGCCTCGATTGTGGCGAATGTGCTCCAAGCCAAGTTCATCGATAAACTTCTCCATCTTCTCGCGGCGCTCGTGCCACGACAGAGGCTGCGCCTCAAGCACGGCGAGAATATTTTCCTCGACGGTAAGCTTGCGAAAGACCGAAGCTTCTTGCGGGAGATAGCTGATGCCATACTGTCGCGCCCGCAGATACATGGGAACGTCAGTGATGTCCTGGCCGTCATACAGCACGCGGCCCGTATCAGGGGGGATCAAACCAACGATCGCGTAAAACGTTGTGGTCTTGCCAGCGCCATTAGGGCCAAGTAAACCAACAACTTCACCCTGCTCGACCCGCAGGCTGACACCATTCACAACGCGGCGGCCGCGGTAAGACTTGCCAATTTCATCCGTGGCCAGAGTGCGCATCAACGTGCTCGCATTTATCGTGCCACTCGCGTTTGTGTTACCACAGGAGTGTTTGCTTCGCCTTCTACGAGCACCCTATCATCGTGTCTAAAGAAAGTCAACGAAACCCCGGTAATCTTGCCCCGTTCGGCATCAAAAATGCTGGGCGGTCCACCGGTGAGGACGAATTTGTCGTCTGCGGCGGTGTAAACCAGGGTGTTTCCTTCCGCGCGGCGTCCCGGCTGATCGATGACAACTTTGCCTTGGGCGACCATGTGATCCAACCGGCCTGGACTGGTAAGTGACTGATTGCTAGAGGCTTGGCTTCGGGGGAGAAGGTAGACATCCATTTCGGTGGAAGTCGCTGTGAACCCAGTTCCGTGAGCCGTGACCCCTCCATCGTAATGCGCCCGACGCTCAGGATCGGAATAGGAAAGCCGGGCCGCACTTAGGGCGATAGGGCTGGATTCGTCAGCTTTTTCGTGGGATCCGGGGTTCGATTGGCGCTTGCCGCTCCGTGGCCCCAGCGTCTGGCCAGCCTTCCCCTGAACCAGTGTTGTCAAAACCGGCTGCGCCACCGCTCCTTGAGCCACCAGAGAACGCCGATCCCGGTCGAATTCGATCGAAGGAGCCTCGATAAGGTTTGCGTCTTGCCACAGCCGTGCGTTGCCCTGGTAAAGCGCGACTGCCGGGGAATTGTGCGCTGTCATGGTTGCTGCGGTCACATGAATCGGCGAGGCCGACGCCAGCAGCGCGCCGTCGGGTTGCTCCTTCAACTCGTTGTAGGTGCTCTTGACGTCGCCCTCAGCGATTGCATCGTCGGTGGCGCGGTTGATGCGAATCGTCCGGGCTGTTGTGACCATGCCTCCGTCCGAAACGCGCGGGTTTCCCGCAAGCACCAAGATCCTGTCGGCAGGAGTGTAGCGCGCTCTGTCGGCCCATGCCTGGGTGCGCTTTTCAGGAGGCATGCCATCGCTGTACGCCACGTTCCCTTGTTGCACGATGGATGCAATCCCTCCCTCAGGGAGGAAGGCCGCATCCAGTATCTGACTTGTGCTCACGCGATCAGGTACACCGGCAGCGACATTCACAATTTTTGCGTTGGGAGCACCACGGATAGAAGTTAGCTGGCTCTTGCCCTCGGGGGTCGGGGCAAACTTCGCGTCGAAGCGGCCGGCAGTAATGACGGTGCGTTGGCCAGAAGCTTGTGTACTCGCTGGAGTCGAATTCTGCGCCGGAGATATTGTGATCTGCGCCGCGCCGGAAGTTTCGGCGCGGCTGAGACGGCGTCGGTCCGCAATAAAGAAATCCACAATGGGAGCTTTGAGGTCGAAATCTTGTGGCGTTGAACCCTCGACCGCCGCGGCCCGAGCTTTCGATCCGTCGACCGCAGATTGACCCGCGTTCGCGGCGTGCTGCGCCAATCGGACACCATCCGAGGCATGCACCTTCTGCAGCTGGTTCTGGCCGCGGAAGTCCAGAACGGCGCGGCCGGCGTCGCCCTGCATTGGTTGAGATCCGCCGCGCTCGGCGTGGACATTGCCGGTCAGCGTTGCCGTGCTCAGCAGATTCTGTTTACCTGTGAGCAAAAGCTCGGCTTCATCGGCGCGGGCACGCGTCTGGTCGGCAACTCCGGTTGCCGACGTCGCGTTCACGTTCCCACTCGCCAGCACCCGTTCGACCTGATTGTCCGCGGTCAGAAAGAATGTCGCCTGCTCCGCTTGCAGTATTCCGCCCTGGCGATCGAGACGGGGATTCTCCAGCATGACTTCACGCGGCTCGCGGGTAATTCTGCCGTGGCTGGCGAACAAGGTGGCCGCGTGCTCACCACTCAAGGTCACATGAATTTGTGACGATAGCGTGAGCGTGTTGCTCTTGGCGGCGTACTGCACGCCCACCGCCCAGCCGCTGGCTTGCGGCGTGCTGAAATCAACGCGCGCGTCGGTCGACGCGTTTCCGCTGTTTTGATTGAATACCAGATCGCTGGTTTTCAGGTGGATGGGATTCTTGAGTTCCTTCGGAGTTGCCTGATCGGGCGAACTCACGCCCGACGGGTTTGCTTCCAGATCAATCTGCACGTCCCCGCGCGCCGTAACGGCACCCGATTTCTGGTCGTAGGTAAATTCGTCGCCGTATATCTGATCAAAGCGTGAAGTATCGCGGCCGTAAAGAACGATGCTGACATCATGCAGCTCGGCGTGGCCGTTGAGCTTGAACTCCTTCACGCTCTTGGCCCGGATGGAAAAAACCGTGCGGCCCGCTTCCGACTTCGAAAACTGAAAGCCACTCGCAGTCTGTTTAATGTCGATACCGATCTTGCCGGGGAACGCCTTGAGGACGCTGAGCTGCCGCAGGCGAGCGTAAAGATACATGCCCGCTATGACCGTGATGAACAGCACGGCGATCACAACTAACCAGCGTCGCAGGCGGTACACGGGGAGAGACATCCTAGCTTCAGTCTAATCCAAATGAACCCAGCCCCTCGCGCTCCAACTGTCATCCAGAGCGTAGCGTTACGTGGCGATAGCGCCTCAACGCGGAGTCGAAACGTCCCTATGATTGTCAGAAGCTTTTGTCGGGCTGCAGCGGAGGACCTGCGGGTGCTAGCGGGGAGACTCGCTCGGTCTCAACCCTTGTTCGAATTTCCCGATCGCGAAACCACGAAGTCGCGTAGCCCCAATTCCAGCCCACCGAAGTCAGGATGGTCATTGTGCCCGATGGTAAAGGCGATATCGATGGCGTCTCCGGCTAGCAGCGGGGAGTGCTGCAGGCGTTCGGCCATATGCCAACCAAGGGCGCTAAAGATAGTTCTCGGTCCCTGGTTCTTAGTTCTCGGTTGAGTGCCCTCGGCCTCGGCTTTCTGAGCATGGGTGATGACTGCACCATCGGGATCGCATCGTGGAGTCGCGAGAATTGCTGCTGCCGGGAGTTCTGGCTGCTCCGTCTCGGAATACGTTAAAGCACCGTTTTTTTCTCCCGCCTTCAGCTTCAGCTTGATGTGTTTGTCTTTCAGGATTTTTGGTGGAGCAATGAGGCGCACGCACCGGGCGGCGAATGCGGGTTCGTGATTGCTTGCGCCGTACGGTTCCAGCAGGGAGAGTATTTGAAAGAGTGCAGGGGTAATTGCGTCGAGATCGAGTTCAGCTTCGACATCTAGCACGGGATCGAAGTCAGCGAGGGTGAGTTTTGTCCGCGCGAACGTGTCTAGTTCTGTTCTGAGCTGCGCCACGTTCGCCGATGGCATGGAGAATCCGCAGGCGTGAGAGTGTCCGCCGTAGCGGATAAAAAGATTGCCGCTCGATTCGACTGCATCGAGCAGATGGAAAGCGCGAATCGAGCGTCCGGAGCCGAAGGCCTCCTCGCCATCGCGCGAGATTACAATAGCGGGTCGGTGATAGCGTTCGACGACGCGTGTAGCCGCAATCCCGATCACGCCGCGATGCCATCCCTCGCCATCGACCACGATGCAATACGCCTCGCAGAGCGTCGGATCGCCGCTGACGCGCTCTTCGATGGAGCGCAGAATTCGCCGCTCCTCTTCCTGGCGCTCGGCGTTGAGGCGTTCGAGTTTGCCGGCGAGGAGCCGGGCTTGATCCGCATCCTTCACGCTGAATAAATCGATCACATCGCGAGCGATATCCATGCGTCCGGCGGCATTGATGCGCGGCGCGATACGAAACGCAACTTCAGTGGAGTTCGGCGGGCGCTTTGTGGAGACCTGCGCGACTTCGAGCAGAGCCTTCAAACCAGGATTCACCGCGCGGCGAAGCTGATCCAGGCCGAGCTTGGCGAATACACGATTCTCGCCAGTTAGCGGCACAGAATCGGCAATCGTCGCGATGGCAACCACTTTCATGAACGACAACAGCATTCGCGTCTGATCTTTTGCGTCGAGCCGCCGCTGCATCAATCCCTGCGCGACTTTGAACGCAACGCCCGCACCACAAAGCTGCTTATACGGATACTCGCACCCTACCTGATTCGGATTCACCACCGTCAACGCCTTCGGCACGCCGTCTGGACCTGGCAAGTGATGATCCGTCACGATGAGGTCCACGCCGAGGCGCTGCGCGGTTTCCGCCGGGGCGAAGGCGCGAATGCCCATATCGACGCTGATGATCAGACGAATTCCGGCGGCCGCGGCGCGCTCAATCACATCGTCGCGCAGATCGTAACCTTCACGAATGCGATGGGGGACATGAAAGTCGGCGGTGCCGCCGCAGAGTTCGATCGCGGTCTTCAGAATGATGATTGCCATCGTGCCATCCACGTCGTAGTCGCCGTAGATCAGCATGGGCTCTTTCCGTTCGATGGCCGCGTCCAGACGGTCTACGGCGGCGGGCAGGCCAGTCATTTGTTCGGGCGAGTGAAGATGGTCCAAAGAAGGAGTGAGGAAGCGCGCGGCGGATTCCGGTTCTGCCATACCGCGCCGGATGAGCAACCCTGCCAGCGTGTCAAAGTGACCGTGCCCAGCGCCATTGGCGGAGGCGCGGCTATTAAAGGGCAGTCCGGGAAAATCGCGCAGAGCCGCCGCCAGAGTCCGCGACCGAACTGGATCTTGCGCCGCCAGTTCCCAGCGCACCACTAACTCTCTTCGTCCTGATCGTCGATGGGGATGCCGCCGAAATCCTCCGACATTTCCAGCAGGTGCTGATAGCGGTCGTACCATTCGGTGCTGGTCTCGCACAGAAACATCGACCCCTGATAAGCCCAGCCCAGCTGCAGGAACCCAACTTTGCCAATGTGCGCCCGCAACCAGCGCGCATCCTCCACGTCATCGCCGTCGGTGAACTCGGAATGGGACAGCCGTTGCACCAATTCATCGAGTTCCTCGCGCTCCAACTTCCAGGAGTGCATGGTGAGAAAGGCTGTACCGGCACTTTTGGCCAGCTCAACAAAGTCCTTCCAGCCGTCGGGATTCGTTCCCATCTCCCACATGACGCACTGCACTTCGTCGTAATCCACGTAGCCGTGGAAACGGCTCATGCCATGGCCTTCGATGAAGGCAATCATGTCATCTTTAACGCTGGATAAATCGTCTGGGGTGGGTGACATAGTGGACTTTGCTTTACGAATGATTATTGTATGCCGATTGGGCATGAAGGTGCCAGCGGCGGGGGCTGAGCGTAGTGGCTCAATCTGAAAATCCTCAATGTTGCGCCCCTCTGGCGTCATCCCGAAGTCCCGCGTTTTCCCCAGCGGGACGAGGGATCTCCTGCATGCGTACAGCCGCGCTTTCACACCGAGCCACTACCCGCCTACGGCTTGACCATCCACTCGCTCGAAATCCCGTGTTACACTTTATGATTCAAATACAAAGCCCCTGCTGGTACAGGACATTCTATCCGCACATGCTTCTTTCCAAGGAATACGTGGGCTACCTGGCCCGCGAAGTTACCAAGAAATTAATTGCTGGCAAGGCCATTGAAACCACGGCCGTGCCTAAAGTCACCGAGCGCGTGCATGCGGCGCTGCTCGAGGAAATGACACTCGAAGACCGCATCAACGACGAAGTGCGCGTCATCCTCGAAGCTTATTCCGAAGAGATGAACAAGACCGGCGCCAATTACCAGGAGATGTTCCGCAAAGTGAAGAGCGAACTGGTGCGCAAGTATAAGGCGGTGCTGTGAGACTGAGCCGCGACAAGGTAAACGTGTTGGCGCGTGCGGTCGCCGACGCCCTCAAAGCGATGGACGAAGTGGATTTCATCGAGGACCCCAATACCATCCGCCAGGAAACCCGCAAGATCCTCGAAGATTTACTCAACCACGAAGAGAGGATCGACCAAGCCGCGCGTCAGAAAATCGAAAGCCAGAAGCGCACCATTCTCGAAGGCTCGCAGGAGTGGGACATCCTCTACCGCAAGTATTACAACGAAGAAGTGAAGAAGCTGGGGATCTAGTGGACTGAGCCCGGGGCAAACATTTGCCGCCGGTTACTGCAGCTTCACGAATTCCGCCTTAGCTTCTTTCAGGATGGGCACGTCTGGGTCTGCGTCTTTCCAGAGCGTGAAGAAGTCCTGGTAGGCGGCTTTGGCTTTGGCGGTGTCGCCGGATATGGCATAGGCGCGGGCGAGTTGGAGACGCGCGATCGCGGCTATCGCAAAGTTTTGCACGATCGTAGCGCGATCGATGAATTTCTGGAATTCGACGGCGGCCGCCGGACCATTCTTTTGCGCGAGGTAAGCCAGACCGCGAATGTAGGGAGGATACATCGCAGTGCCGGGGGGAGGCGTTCCGAGTTCGTAGGGAAGGGAAGGCTCGAGAGCCACGACCGTCCGGTCCGGCGCCTGTTGCGCCAGGGCGATGGAAGCCTCGATCACCGGAAACCAATAAACCTTCAAATAGGTGTTGCCGGGTTCGGACTTTTGCAAACTCTCGAGCAGAGTTTTCGACTGAGTGGTTTCCCCGGAGCGAGCCAGCGCTAAAGCCGAGAGCACTTTCACATCGCGCCCCGGAGCGAGCGCCAATGCACGACTGACGCCTTGCCTGGCGGCGGCGACGTTGCCCATCTCAGCTTCACGAAGCGCGTGGTAAGCCAGCCACTGTGCGCCGGTCTCTTTGGCGTCGGCCCGCACGGCAGAATCGGTCGCGCGCCGGGCGAGGTCCCGGGCTTTCTCCACCCGGCCATAATAGGCTTGGGTGTCGGCGTGAAAGGTAAGCATCTGGTCTTCTTCGCCGGGGCGCCCCGCCGCCCAAGCCACATCGCGATCCATTTCAGCATTGTCGCCAGAAAGAAATGCCAGGGAATAAAGATCGCTTCGAATGACGAGGCCGTCAAAGCCTTTCTGTTGCGCTTCCTTCAGCGTTCGGCGGGCGTCGTCGAGGCGGTTGACGGCGATGTACAGGCCCGCCAGATTGCCATAGCCGACGATATTAGGTTCCAGCTTCTGCTGGGTCTCGGTTTCAACGATAGCCTTGTCATATTGGCCTAGCGCGGTATAAATGTTGCCGAGATTACCGTGCGGCACCATATCGAGCGGATAGCTCTTCGCCCAGAGTTCATAGGCTTCGGTGGCCTTCTCAATTTCACCGGTGACCTTGTCGAAGTAAAAGGCGGAGATGCGATACCGTTCCCGTTCGCTGACGCGGTCGCGCAAGGAATAAGCCTTCTTGGCATTCTCGGCGGCCAGATCCGCGCGTCCGAGATTCCCATATTCGACGGCGATCCCCGTATAAGCCATCGCGAAGTCGGGGTCTAGTTCGATAGCCCGCTTCATGAAGGGAATCGCTTCCGCGTCGCCTTTGGTACGTCCGGTTGTAATGCCCATGCTGTACGCTTTGAGGGCTTCGAGCGAAGGCGTGGTCGCCTCGACTGGCACATCGAACTTCTGCACTGAGGCGAGCGATTCGCCGAGTTTCTCGCGCAGGCTGGCCGCGGCTTTGCTCAGTGCCTTCAACACGTCCTGCTTGCTCGCCGCTTCTTCCTGTTCCTTGGCTAGCGTGTCCCCATTGCTGCAACCTACGGCGTCGATGCCAAGCACATATTGGCCGCCGAGATTCGAAACGGAGCCCAGCACGATAGCTTTGCTGCCGGTCCGGACACAGAGCTCGCGGGCGGCGTCGCGGGTGATCCGCGTGTCGGCCTGGCGGCCCATCAGGCGCAAAGTTTCGTTTACTTTGCGATCCGAGAGAATATTGATGAATGGGGACTGCCCCAGTTGAACCGCGAGGGCCTGCTTGAGCGCGTCGTCGAAGACCGGATCTCCCGTTTTGTTGGCGAAATCGGCGAGGACGACGGTATCTCTTTCTGAAAGAGGCGTAGCTTTTGCGGCGGGCGAGGAAGAGGGCGACCGGAGGTAGAAAGCAGTGCCGACGGCAGCCGCAAGTAAGACCACCGCCGCGGAAACGAGAATTTTCCAGAGTTTTTTTGGCGCTGCGGGAGATGCTGCCACCTGCACCGAACTCGAGGATAAAGACTGAGCCACCGCAGGCGAAGAGCCCGATGCTGACGATGGCCGCTTGCCTACTTCAGCTGGTGAGATCGCCGAAGCGCTTTCTTGCACGATGGGTATTGATCCAGAAGTTGCAGATACGCCGTGCCGCGATTCGGTCTCGCGTTTTAGGCGCTTCAGGTCGGTGCGCATATCGGCGGCATGCTGATAGCGCATGTCACGGTCTTTCTCCAGAGCCTTATTGATGATGTCTTCGAGCTTAGATGGCAGATTCGGGTTCAGCCTCACCACGGCCACCGGATCGCGTTCCAAAATCTCCGTGAAAATCACCGCCGAACTTTCTCCGCGGAAGGGCAGCTGCCCGGTAGCCATCTCGTAAAGCACGGCGCCAAAAGAGAAGAGATCGCTGCGGGCGTCGAGTTCCTTGGCGCGCGCCTGCTCCGGCGACATGTAAGCCACTGTACCGATCGTGGAGCCGGGACTGGTGAGGTGCGCCCCGGCGGCCTCGGTCCGCGTCGCCTCATTGTGCTCACTGCCCGATAGCGTGACCTTGGCGAGGCCGAAATCGAGCACCTTGGCGTGGCCGCGCTCGGTGACGAAGATGTTTGCGGGCTTGATGTCTCGATGCACAATGCCCTTGGCGTGGGCAGCGTCGAGGGCGTCTGCAATCTCGATGGCGAGAGAAAGCAGCGTGTCTAACTCCAGTGGGCGAACTCCGATCAGATGCTTCAGAGTTTGACCGTCCAGGAACTCCATGGCGATAAAGGCTTCGCCATGCTGGTCGTCGATTTCGTAAATGGTGCAGATATTGGGATGGTTGAGGGCTGAAGCGGACTGCGCCTCGCGCTCGAAACGGGCCAGGGCCTGCGTATCTTTGGAAATTTCGTCAGGCAGGAACTTGAGGGCGACAAAGCGGTGAAGCTTAACGTCTTCCGCTTTGTAGACCACGCCCATGCCGCCGCCGCCTAGCTTCTCGACGATGCGGTAATGCGAAATAGTCTGGCCGATCACTGGCGCTGAATCTTACGTTGCTGAAACCAGCAAGTCAATGAGACCGAAGGATAGGCGCGGCTTTAGCAAGCTCATTGCCGCTGGCCAATTCCCATCGCAAGCTGAGTTTACAGGCGGCCGGTGATTGCCTGAATAACCAAAATTGCTCCGATGATGGCCAGTCCGATGTAAATGTACTTTAGAAAATTGTCGCCATGGATGCGATGATTGATGAATCGGCCGAAGAATATCCCCGCGAGCGTGACCGGCAACGAGAGCAAGTAATACCGTGTAACGGCACGAGTCCAAAGGCCAGCCAGGTAATAGCCGCCCATGCCGATGATGCTGGCGGGCAGAAAATATCCTTGCAGCGTGGCGCGAAAGTGCTGCGCCGACCAGCGGCGCATCGCTCCGTAAATAACCAGCGGCGGGCCATTCATGCCATAGGCTCCGCCGAGCACGCCCGCGCAGAATCCGCAGGCCAGTAGCCATGCATGATTGTCGCGCTTCAGTTCGAGCGGCGCACGACCGCTCAAAGAATAAATCGAGAATCCGAGGATGATGACTCCCAGCGCGCCTTTCACCACCCGCTGATGACTGCTCGTCAGAAGTAAAAGCCCTAATGGAATGCCGAAGAGAGTGGAAAATACGAGCGAGCCTGTGCTGTGCAAGTGGATGTGCTTCCAGTCCTGGACGACAACGATGCCGGCGATGGTAATCGACACCAGCACCGCTAGTGGCGCGGCGACTTCCAGCGGAATGCAGAACGCGAGCAGCGGAACGGCAACCAGGGCCTCGCCAAAGCCGAATGCCGATCGAATCAGCGTGGCGATGAACACGATCGATAAAACAAGAAGAGTCGTTGTGCTGATCGCGATCTCCCGCGGCGAAATTCGTCATCGATTCTCTCATAGCAGACATTAAAACTTTCTGCCAGTCGCTTCGAATACAACCGGCGGGAGTAGGACCTTTTCCAATAAAAAGGCCCCGCGCACTGCGCGCGAGGCCAGGGGGTAGCGCCCTCAGGAAGAATTTCAGGCGGCTTCGCGCCGCTTCTGGATGCTCTGCAATTGCTGGCGGTATTTCTGCGCATTGCCTACGATCTTGCGCTGCGGCAGGCTGCTCACCCACAAGTCGCGGGTAATACTGCGGCGCTCCCGGCGAGTGCCGACCGCTCCGCGGTTCTGAAGGTTGGTCGGATGCTTCTCGGCGGTTTGTTGCTGCCAGCCGCTGCCGGAGCTGACGTTGAAAACCCCAATGTAGCCCCCGGCCAGTAATCCAAATGGAGTGTGAATTTTGTTCATGCGGTCGAACTGCGTCGAGCCTTCGGTGCGAAAACTTTCGAACCATGCCGGGTAAACGAAATCGGACAACAGAATATTGTTGATCGAGTAGCCTAAGTTGTCGTCTTCGCAGGCGTCGCAGACCTCATAGGCGTAGAGAGTGCCGGCGGTATTGCTGTTCTGCACAAACACCGTGAGATTGATGTTGGGGTCGCCGAGCATTTCCAGCAATTCGTGGCTGGCGGTGACGGTCCACGATGTGCCGGCTTTCAGATCGCTGGCGGCGAAGACCTTGCCAATAGGCAGGCTCTCGGAGGTAAGGTCGTGGTAGCCGAGAGCGTTGGCTTGGTCGGAGTCGTCGAGCAATACCAGCCACCAACTTCCCGCGGGCGGCTGTGAAGTCTTGGGCACGATGCTGAGTTTGGCGTCGACGCCCCAGACCGGCAGGAAGTCGCTGCTGACTTGCTCTTGCAGCGCAGCTACGACCGGGACGACATCTCCGTCGGCCAGCACAGTGCTTTCATTGATTACGGAAATTTGAATGGTGGGAGTTTGTGCGTGGGTGGGTTGCGGCATTGATATCTCTCCTTGTAAAGAATTCGGAGAACGCGCAATTTTTCCGTTGCGTGACTCTGTGAGAAAAAGCTTATACGCTGTTGATACGAGCGCGACCGCATTGACAAACAAAAAGTGGTGGAAGATTCCAAATTGGAACTCTTCTCTTCCGCTTTTAGCACGACATTCGGTACGACGTCTGAGTCCGCAATCTCGATTGTGCATTTGCATTCACCATGCTTCGCTGCGCCGAAATCGCCGACATCGTAAGGCTAGCCGCTGCTGACGCTGGCTTCGATCTCGTGGGCATTGCTCCTGTCGACAATGCTCCCGAGTTGGAATATTTTCCGCGCTGGATCGCAGACGGCTATGCTGGAGAGATGAAGTATCTGGAGGCGCGCGACGAGCAAGGACGCCTGAAGCGCGCGTCTCTGGCGCACGCCGCACCGTGGGCCCGCAGCGTGGTGGTTTGTGCCATCAACTACAACACGGCGCATCCCTATTCGACCGAGGCTTCCGATTCTCCTGAGAAAGACCGCGGATGGATCTCGCGCTATGCCTGGGGGCAGCAGGATTATCACGAGTCGGTGATGCCGCGGCTGCGTCAAGTGGAGGCGGTGTTGAGAAAGTCGTGCGTCGTGACGGACTGCAGAACGCGAGAGCAAGAGAAGGAAGAAGAACTCATCACTCGCTGTTACGTCGATACCGGGCCAATCGTTGAGCGTGTGGCCGCGAAGTATGCCGGTATCGGGTGGATCGGGAAGAACACTTGCATTATTAATCAGAAGATTGGGTCGTGGCTTTTCCTCGGGGTGATTCTTACGTCGCTCGATTTCCGGACCGACGATTTCGGGATCGACGAACTGAGGAGTCACGCTCCTGCGAGCAACGCTGCCGAATTCGGAATGCCGGCGCCAAACCGTTGCGGCAGTTGCACACGCTGCATCGATGCCTGTCCGACGGACGCGCTGATTGCGCCTTATCAGCTTGATTCCAACAAATGCATCGCGTATCTCACAATTGAAAAGCGTGGCTCGATTCCTGAGGAGCTTCGCGAAGGGATGGGCCGGCACATCTTTGGCTGCGACATTTGCCAGGACGTTTGTCCGTGGAACCGAAAGGCTCCGGCGACGGACGCTGCTGAATTTCAACCGCGCGCGGAGTTGGTGAATCCATCGCTCGAGTGGCTGGCGCAGATCAGCGTGGAAGAATTTCGTAAAAGCTTTCGCGAATCGCCGGTGCGGCGGGCGAAACGCTCCGGCTTGCGCCGGAATGCGGTGATTGCCATGGGCAACAGCGGCGAGCGGAAATTTCTTCCGCTGCTCAAAAAACTTTCAGGTGACGAGGATGAAGTCGTGCGGGAGAACGCTGCCTGGGCGATCGATGCGCTTAAGTAATTCTGTAATCGGGTAAGTTTGTAGGTGAAACTCCTTCGACGTTTGCTCTCCAAGTGTCTCGAGCCACTTATCTCGTACTTATTGGCCTTGCCAGTTTTTCACGTTGACTGACTCACCTGACAGACGGATAATTGACGCCCAAATCTCGAGGAGGGGTTTATGAAGTGTTCTCTCCGGTCGGGCAAGTCTTCTGCAGTTTCGGAAGCAACCGGTTCCAAACTTATCGTTTCCGAATCGAACGTTTCTAAGTCGATCCTTTCTCAACCAGCCTTTTCTGAGTCAGTCTTTTCTGAGTCAACTCATGCACAACTGAACATGTATGCCGTGGCGGCCACCGCTGCTGGAGTGGGATTGTTGGCGCTAGCCGGCCCGGCTCAGGCTGAAGTGGTATATACGCCGGCAAATCAGGTGATTGGACACAACGGCGTCTACGGCCTGGACCTTAACCATGACGGAACCGTCGACTTTCTGATTCAACAGTGGAATTACGGAAATTGGACGTCGAACAATCAGTTGCTCGCGGACCCGGCTGTCGGCAATGGCGTGGAAGGAATTCGTAGGGCGGCGGCTGTGCTGCAGTCTGGCCAGCCCATTGGGCCGAGCCAGAACTTTATTGCCGGTGATCAGAACGGCGAGGTGATGCTCTCCGTTACTCACACCACGACTGGAGGGCCGAGCCATCTTCATGGTTCGTGGGCGAATGTGAGTAATCGTTACCTGGGGCTGAAGTTTCAGATCGGCAGCCAAACTCATTACGGCTGGGCACGGGTAAATGTGCAGCGGAAGGGATTTCACTTTCTCGCGACGCTGACCGGCTACGCCTACGAAACCATACCAAATACGGCGATCAAAGCTGGACAAACCTCGGGCTTAGCCAACGCTTCCGCAGGCCAGAGTCCATCGAATTCGAATGCTCTTCCGGATACAAGGCCGTTCAAATCTCTGGGCGAGCTTGCGCTGGGCGCGCAGAACGCCCCAGTCAGGAGGCAGCCATGACTGCGAACGCGCAACGTCGGAGATTGATTCCAAAGATACTCGCGACCCTAGCCGGAATCCCACTCGCAATCTCGCTTATTGCAACGCCGTCGGCGCAGGCTCAGACATTCACGCTGCTGCATGGATTTGGCCAGCCCGGGGATGGAGCCGAGCCAACATCCGGTGTGATCGTCGATCCGACAGGGAACATCTACGGAGTCGCTCCTAGCGGCGGCTCTTTCAATTACGGGATCGTCTTTAGCCTGGGCGCGGCCGGCAATGAGAGCGTGCTGCACAACTTCCTGGGCGGCGAGGGGCTATCTCCTGCAGGGGGTTTGTTCCTGGATGGAGCAGGCAACATTTACGGGACAACCGGAGGAGGCGGCACTCCTGAGGGAGGAGGATGCGCTCACGGTTGCGGAACGGTATTCAAACGAGACGCCGCTGGCAATCAAACTGAGCTCTACGCCTTCACCGGAAAAACGGACGGAGGAGGGCCTGACGCAGTGCTGATCCGGGATGCGGCCGGCAATTTTTACGGTACTGGCTCAATTGGTGGCTCGCAGTCTTGCTTTGGTGCTGGCTGCGGAGTGATTTTCAAGCTGGATGCGACTAACCAGGAGAGCGTCCTCTACATCTTCATGGACGGCACGGACGGTAAATATCCTGAAGGCTTGGTTGCCGATGCAGCGGGCAACTTATACGGCGCAACCTATGATGGTGGCACCTACGGCAAGGGAGGCGTGTTTGAGGTGGACCCGGCCGGCACGCTGACCGTGCTGTATAGCTTCACTGGCGGCGCCGATAGCGATAATCCCACAGGGCATTTGGTGCGAGATCAGGCAGGAAACTTGTACGGAACGACCTACAGCGGACTTTTTGAAGCCCAGGGATTCGGGATCGTTTTCAAACTCGATACTCGGGGCAAGCTTACGGTGCTGCACAGCTTTACCGAAGCGGCGGACGGGCAGTATCCAAACTCGTTAGTCATGGACGCAATGGGCAATCTTTATGGTGTAACTCTCGGCGGCGGCACGGGCGCGGGATGCTACTACGGAAGTTGCGGGACGGTGTTCAAGCTGGATACCCACGGCAATAAAACAGTTTTGCATAACTTCATGGGTAGCGATGGGCAATTGCCCAACAGTCTAAGTATCGACAAAGCCGGAAACCTCTACGGTACAACTTTGGGTGGCGGAAAGGGAAGCCAGTGTGCGTACTACAAAGGTTGTGGCGTGGTGTTCAAGTTGACGTTTTGAGGGATAAGAAAAAGACATCTCCATCACGGGATGCCCCATCCTTGCCGCGTTTCTTTGCGGCAGGGCGGGGACTTTGACTCTTCCATACGTATCCGACTCAGGCAGCTTTCACGGGGTTTTGGATTGTGGCAGCGTGGCCGCTAGTCTTTGCAATTCGGCCTCCGATTGCAGCTTCGTAACGAATGCGGGTTCCGCTTCCGCAACTGCAGACGCGCCTAGCTGTTTCAAGCGAAGCCACGCGGCGCGCACGATTGCCTTCTGGAAGTCGGTGAGCGGACCGTCTTCCGTGGGCTTGCTGTCTGAGACAGCCGGCACGGTGAGGCTGGGAACATTGCCGCTGGCGGCGCCCAGCGTGGGGTTGATCGGAGTGGCCACGGCTGCCCGGTTGCCGAGAGCATTCGGTTGTACATTCCCTCCCAGAAAACAGTCCATGACCGTGCGAAGTACCGAGGTGTGATCGTAGACCGTGTGGTCGACCGAATGAGGTTGAGCGAGGCGCGGCGATATCAATACGGCCGGCACGCGAACTCCGTATCGGTTGAAGAGAAATCCGCTGTAGCCATCCTGTTTGGGCTGGATGATGCGGTTGTCGGGAGGCGTCGCGGAACCCGGCGCTACGTGGTCGTAGCAGCCTCCGTGCTCATCGTAGGTGATGACCAGCAAGGTCGATTCCCATTGCTGGCTGGGTCCGGTGAGCAGGGCCTGATACACCTTGCGAATCAATTCGTCGCCGTAGAGTACGTTTGAGGCCTGGCCGATTTTGAGAACAGCCGCATCGGGATGCATGTCATTCTCATAGCCGTAGATCAGGCTGTTCATGAAGTTGGGCTCGACGAACGAGTAGGCGGGGAGTTGGCCCTTCTGCGCATCATCGAGAAATTGCTCGAAGGGATACATCCGGCGCGGGCCGAAATCGAACATGTAGCGCTCGATCTGGCCCTGTCCCAGAAACGCCATGCAGAGAAACCAGTGGCTGCCGTAGTAAATCCGCCAACTTTTGTTTTGAGATTCGAGCAGGTTGTAGATGGTCGGCGTGTCGTTGATGAAGATTGGCAGATGACCGAGATCATTGTTGACGTATCCCGAGGCAGTGCCGGCATGGACGAAAGATCGGTTGGTAAAAGTCTGCGAAGGCACCGACGCGAACCAGCGGTCGCAGGTGATGAACTGGTAGGCAAGCTGGCAGAGATTGGGCAGCATCGCCGGCCGGAATCCGTTCATGATGTTTGGCGGCGTCGAACCTTTTTGCGCCGCGTAATTGTTTACGAAGCCGGACATGGGCGGCGGCTGCGGAGGATTCGGAGGGACCGGAGCGGGCGGTGCTGGTGGCAAAACATTGTAGAGCTGCTGGTAGACGTCGGCATAAACTTCGCCTGGATCGGGATACGGGTTTGTAGGATCGGTGGTCGCGCCAACCGGCACCTGCATGACTATCGGCGGGTCAGTCTTATTCCATGGATTCGTCAGAGGTTTTCCGGAGACGCCGTCGAAGGTCTGTCCGCCGGGAACCTCTTTGAACGGTGAAGCGTTGTTGCCGTCGTAGAGCCAGCCGAGGATGTTATCGAAGGAACGGTTCTCGAGCATCAGGACAACGATGTGCTCGATGCCGGGCAGGATGGGTGCTGTGCTTTGTGTCATCGTCTCTCCCGTAAGTTTCGGTAAGTCTGCGGGATACTACGCTTGCTTGCGAGAGTGCTCGGGATCGCGTGCTCTTTGTTCGGATTTCGTAACAACAGATTTTGGGTAGGTTACACGGAGTTGTCGTCCTGAGCGGAGCCGTTCTCCAGGCGAAGCGAAGGATCTCCCACTTCATCGGCCTCGCGCATAAGCCAAACTGCAACGCCGCGCATCTAGTCTTTCACACTCGCTATCCCTTTATTTTCCTGATAGCTACGCGTCATGCCCCGCATCCGATGGTCTGGCTGACTTCCGTAACTCGCAAGGGTTACAAACGGCAACTAATCTAACGAAAAGGGGTTCTTATCAGGGGATGTTTATGCCTTATCTGAGGGGAATTCGGCGCGCTTGGAGCATGTGTTTTGTGCTGGCGGCGATGTGTGCGCTGGTGTGCGCGACCTCCTCTTTGGCCAACGCGTCGGCTACCCTTTTATTGGAAGAGCCTTACGGGAAGCTCGGATTCTTTACGGCAACGGGACACGCAGCGGTCTACCTCTCGGGGGTGTGTGCCGAAACGCCGATCGTTCTGCGCACATGCGCGCCGGGCGAATTAGGAGCGGTGATCAGCCGCTATGACGGGGTGGGAGGCTACGACTGGCTCGCGATGCCGTTGATTCCTTATCTTTATGCGGTTGAGCGGCCGGAAGATGTGCCGCTGTTTGCCGATCCGAAGATGGTGACGTTTCTTCGCGATCAATACCGGCGAAAATATTTGACGGCGATCGTGCCGGACTTGTCGAGTGGCGAGGCTCCCGGCGGGAACTGGTATGAGCTCGTAGGCTCGGCTTACGACCGCGCGTCTTACGCTTACGAAATCGAGACTTCCGCGGCGCAAGATGAAGCCTTTATCTGGAAATATAATGCGGCACCGAATCGCTCTCACTTTCGAACCGTGTCATCGAATTGCGCCGACTTCGCCAAAGATGTGATCAACTTTTATTATCCGAAGGCGCTGCACCGCAGCGTGGTTGCCGACGTAGGGATCACGACACCGAAACAGATGGCGAAGACGATGGTAAAGTTCAGCGCGCGGCATCCAGAGTTGGAGTTCACGCGTTTTGTGATGCCGCAGGTTCCGGGAGTCGAGGCGCGCAGCTCGCAAGTGCACGGAGTGGTGGAATCGTTCTTGAAGTCGAAAAAATATATCGTGCCGAGTGCGATAGTCAGTCCGATTTTTGCCGGGTGCGTGGCGGCGGTTTATCTGGGTACGAGTGCGGGCCGCTTCGATCCGGCACGGGACGCGCTGGTGTACGGTGCCGAGCGTCCGCTGGAAAAACCTCTGGCCGCTGAGGATCGCCGTTACTACCAGAATGAACTGAATCGTCTGGTGGAGCGCCGTTCGGTCACCGAGCGATTGATGGCCGGGAACGCTTCGGACACGAGTGGGGCTCGCCAAGAGAAAGAGAAATTGACTCGAGTGTTACGGAATGGGTCTCCGAATCTCGATGCCGACGGACATCCAGTGCTGCGGATGGTCATTAGCGGGGAAGTGGAAAGCGTTGGCGTAACAGAGAGCAACATTCTCGCGAACGATGTTCTCTCGGCCAACTTCGGAAAATTCCAGGAACAGCTTCTGGAGAAACGGTTGCAAGAGGAACTGCGCCGCGGCGCGCCACCGAAGGTTTCAGAAAGCGACATGGCGCATGACTGGCAACTGCTCCAGAGAGCTGTCAACGAATCTGACGATCAAATGGCCGCGCGCTCGGCGAAGTTCACGCAGCCAAGTTCACAAGCGCGCATCGAAGGGACGGGCAACCGCCCGTAGTTCTGTCTAAGAAAACAGCGGCCTAAGCCACGACCCACCCACGCCAAAAAGCCGCCTAAGCCGCACCGATCCGCATCCGCTATTCGTTCTCCGGCGGCTGTTGTTGCTGAGGCGGCCGCGGAATGCCCGGCGGCATCGGATACGGCCCCGGCTGCACTCCCTGGCCAGCTTGCCCAGATTGTTGTTGCTGTTGCATCTGTAGCTGGCGCTGTTGCATTTCCTGCAACATTTGCTGTGGAGTCTTTACCGGAGGCTGGTCCGGTTGTTGTTGGCCCGCTGCTTGTTCTGCCTCTACGGCCTGATCCACAGGCTCCTCAACCGGTTCATCGGGCGGCTCTTCCGCTGCCTCCGATGGAGCATTGGTCACTTCGGGAGCAGGCGCAGCACCGGGCGCCGCAGTACCAGCAGGAGTTTCCACCGCCTTCGCTACCAGCACGACGCGCACCAAAGCGTTAGCGTCCTGCGGAGATCCCAACAGAATGTAGTTGAAACGCGATCCATTCAAGAGTTCGGAAAGCACTTCGCGAGCCGGCCCCGGACCAAGCCGGGTCACGACTCGCTCACTGGCGGTCGGCGGAATTTCAATGTCTGCGGAAGTATGTTTGCGCACGCCACGCAGGATGTCCCCAAGAGTAGAGTTCGGAGCGACAATGGTCAGCAGTCCATCCTGAAAGCTCACCTGCGGAGCGATCGCCGGGATGGCATCCAGCGGCACTTGAGGCACTGGACCCTGCGTACCCGAGGGCAGTGGCGGCGGGGGATCCTGCTTCTTCGCCTTTAAATGGGTCTTGTGCGCGGGCTGAGTGTCCGCCCGCCCCGCCACCGGCAGGCACAGCGTTCCCACCAACAGCAATCCTGTCAGCTTGATTCCAGTCCTCATGAACGACCCCCTGCTTTGAATCCTTGTGGTTACCCTTGGTTACTCTGGGGAGACGGAAGCTATATAACAGCAATTTTAGCACCGCTCGACCGCCCGCGTGGCTGCCCGTCCCCGCCGCGGAATTCCCCTACCTTGTAGAATGTATTGACTTTAATCTCTTGCAGGCAGAAGTTCGATTGTGCGTGGCTCATCGCGGTGTGCAACCGATTGCATTTGTTGGGACACCGGGAGCGTACAATCCACTTCGGAGATTTACAAAGTGTTTGAATCTGGCTGCTGTTCAAAGAGCTCTAGTGGTGCGGTTCGGTGTTTTCCACTGCGTTGTCATCCTGAGCGTAGCCGCTTTTCAGGCGGAGCGAAGGATCTCTGGCGTCACGGGTATCGAGCGTCAGCCAAACTCCACCTGCGCTGCGTAGCTCTCGGGTTGCTGACATTTTTCACAACGACTGCGATCGCCGAGACGTGCCTCACAGCCAGCGACATGGGAGACACGCGAACCGCGCTCACCTCGACGGCTCTCCGCTACTTCGACATGATCGCCAAAGGAGATACAGCCTCGCTTCGCCAGAACTCGATTCCCAGCCTGGCTGCTGACTTCGCCAGCATTGAGAATGCGGTGAAGGACGATCAAGCGGCGCTTGCCGGAGTGAAGGCCACCGCGCGTCCACCGTTTCTGCTACAGGCACAGGGTTCGGCGCCCATCGAACGGGCGGAGTTTTTTTGCGGAGTTTTCGGAAGCAAGGGACAGACAGCCGACAGTGCAGCTTTTGTTTTGAATAACCTTCCGCCGGGAAAATATGGCGTCGTTATTCTTGATGCGCCGTCGGCCAAAGGCGGCTTCACGACATCGATGATTCTGCAGCAGTTGGGTGCGGAGTGGAAACTTGGCTACCTCTACATCAAATCCGCACAATCCGGCGGCCACGACAGCGACTGGTACGCAGCACGCGCCCGTGAGTTCCAGGGCAAAGGGCAAATGCACGGTGCCTGGCTTTATTTTCTTGAGGCGCGTAATTTGGTTTCGCCTCTTCCGCTGATGAGCACGCAGGCTACCGACAAGCTCTACGACGAATCGGAGAAACTGGCCCCCGCCGATTTCCCGGGCGCAGGCAAGACCACCGATCTTCCTGCTGGCGCCACAACCTACAAGCTCACAGCGATTTTTCCTGAGGTTGTGGGCAACGATCTCGATTTGATTGTGAAGTATCAGGCATCGGACGTTTCCAACACGACCACGACTTACAGCAGCAACGTGGCTGTGATGAAGGCGCTGCTCGCGAAATATCCTGAACTGCGGGGAGCATTCGTATCCGTGGTCGCGCGCGCCGTAGAACCCAGCGGCCGCGATTACGGAACGATGCTTGCGATGAAAGATATTAAGTAGGAGTCACTTTCAGGTTTATTGTCTCCAACACGCACTCTTTCGGATCTTTATCGTCGCGCAATCCGAGGAACACTGGTGCGCGAAGTTTGGGACCGCCCCCGCCGCTTGCTCCCTCCGTCCATTCGGCATATTCGATCTCTGCTACGAGTTCGGGCTTGATCCAAAACACTTTTCTCAGGGCTTCCACTTCACCGTAGAACGGGTTTCGTTTGGTCTCGCGTTTCTGCAGCATCTTCCAAATTTCGTCGAGAGACTTCTGATTGAAACCGCTCCCGGCCTGCCCCACATGAATCAGTCGCCCTTGTTTGTCATACAGGCCAAGAACGATTGACCCGAAATGTGCGCGGCTGCCTTCTGGTTCGGTGTATCCCCCAATCACGCATTCGATCCGGTGCCGAATTTTGATCTTCAGCCACTCCGTGCTGCGGCGCTCCTGGTAGATGCTGTCACGCTTCTTAGCCAAAATTCCTTCGAGACCTTTCTCTCGCGCGATTTCAAAGAGCGCTTTTCCTTGATTCTCGTAATGGTCGGAATGGCGAAGCGCATCTCCGGCAATGATCAGTGCGGCTAGTTTTTCCTTGCGCTCTTCGAGTGGAATCTTGCGCAGGTCATAACCGTCGAGATAAAGCAGATCGAATGCGTAATACAAAACGGGTACGGCTGCATGGGTGACCCCACGGCCACCGGGACGAAAGCCCGTTCGCTGTTGCATCAGGTCGAACGATGCCCGGCCTTGCTCGTCGAGCGCGACCACTTCGCCATCCAGGATTGCCGTTTTCGCTTTGATGAATTTCGCAAGGTCTTTCAGTTCGGGATAGCGTGGCGTCAAGTCATTCTGATTTCGCGAGACCAACCGCACTTTGCCATCTTCGATGAAGGCGATCGCACGGTAGCCGTCCCATTTGATTTCGAAGACCCAGTCGGGTCCGTCGAAAGGCTCGTCGATAGAGGTGGCCAGCATGGGGTGAATGACGGAAGGCATCGAGCGCTTTACGGCGGAGGATGGGGTTTCCGCGGGAGTCGAAGAAACTCTAGAGAAAACAGAGGATTTATTGGCTTTTGTTGGTACGGGCGGGTTTATTTCAGGAGTGAACTGTTGGGGTATCCCGTGATCCCCTGTGCCCTCTGTGTTTATTTCTTTTGTTTTTTTTTAGCCGCCGGCTTTCTGCCATTCGTTTTCTTTCCTAGCTTATTTTCTTCCAGCTTTTTTTTATCGAGCTTCGCCACGGCATCGGCGAGCCAGGCCGCTTTCAGCTTTCCGCTACCGCCGGCAGGACGGCTCCTCCACTCTTTCGATCCTGCGTCTCCCGCGATTTCGGCCAGGCTACGCTTGCTCAGCACAGATTCGTCATAAGCATCGATGTCATAGCCTTCGACTTCGTGATCGTCATGTTTCTTAATCAGCAGCCATTCAGTGCCTTTACTGCCCGGACGCCGCCCCTTCATCTTCACCAGCGCAAAATCGCCTTTCAGCTTCTTGCCGTCCAGACGAAATTTCAAATCGCCTTTGGTGAGCATTGTGACGGCTTCGGCGTCGGTTCCCGGTACATATTTTCCTTCCACCGCAACCGGAGAAAGCGGCTGCCATGTGCCCACGTCCCAGACCATTACCGTGCCCGCGCCGTAGTTGTTTTCCGGGATGATGCCTTCGAAATCGAAATACGAAACGGGATGATCCTCGACCTGCATCGCGAGGCGCTTGTCGGCGGGATCGAGCGACGGGCCTTTGGGGACGGCCCACGATTTCAGCACGCCCTCCATCTCCAGGCGAAAGTCATAGTGCAGGCGCGTGGCATCGTGCTTCTGCACCACGAATCGATGCGTAGATTTTTTCTCAACTTCGCCGGCAGGCTCCGGCGTCTCATCAAACCGCCGCTTGCGTTTGTATTCTTCCAGTGCCATAGCGAACACCATTTAACCACAGAGACCCAGAGTCACAGAGAAACGACGTATATAAAAGGATTTATGTAGGGACAGCCGCCCTCGGCTGTCCAGCCGAGCGCAAGCTCGGCGTCGCCCGCACCACAGCAACTTCTGAGTTCGCTTTAGAATGCTTGCAGCATGCAACGTGAATTTCCTGAAGCACCACTGGTAGGAGTCGGCTGCATCATCATCGAAGACTCCCGCGTCGTTCTGGTGAAGCGAGCTCACCCCCCTCTGCAAGCCGAGTGGTCCATCCCTGGAGGTGTGCTCGAAGTTGGCGAACTGGTGCGCGAAGCGGCCGTGCGCGAGGCTCGCGAGGAAACTGGGCTCACCGTCGAACCCGGCGAACTGCTCGGTGTCTACGACCGCGTCCTGCGCAATCCGGAAAAGCGCGTGCAGTATCACTACGTTTTGATTGATTTTCTATGCCGCCGGGTTGCGGGAGATCTCGCCGCTGCCAGCGACGCTGCGGAAGTGCGGTGGTTTACGCGGGAAGAACTGCTGGCGTTGAAGTTGGCGGAGGACACGCTGGATGTGATCCGGAAGGGTTTTGCCAAACCAGCAATCAGCCTGTAGCTTCCGAACGAGCGACCGCTATGAAATTTCGATTTTACGTCGATGAGCGTTTTCTTCTGAGTGAGATTGTGTTCCTACCGAGGGCTGTAGAATGTTCGTGCGAGCTCGACTATGGGAGTTAAGGGAGCAAACCTATGACCGACTCGGACCTGATCCCCGGACAGGACGCTGTCCGGCCTCAGGCATCGCCGAAAATGTCGCCGAGAAGGAGAGCGGCGAAAGCAAAGAAGGAAATTCACGCGAGATGTGCGGCAGCAGGTCTGAAATGTGAGGACGTCGTCGGTCTCGACTCCAAGCCGTCGTTTAGAGTGGGCCTGAGGTGTGGTCGCGATCTGCGTTGGGTCTATCTTGAGAAAAACGAGCGTATCGTTGAGTTCTCCTCAATAGACTTTGAGAGATGGGTATTTCTCTCAGACTATTACGCAATTTGTTCATATCAGGAAGGGCTTATAGAGGCGATATTGCGCTTCCCCCTTCCCTCAGTGACGACCTCGATGGCCCAATTCCGAAAGATGTTCGCGCCAGAAGGGAGCGCTGCGCGCGTTAATTGGGATCTCAGCTCGGTCAGGCTAGTGCTTGAGCCTTCCCAGGACGGCCTTCCTGCTGTTGAGATCAGCCCGGTGTCCCAAACATTTAAGAACCTTACTTCTGCTTGGGTTGCGTACGGGGCACTTTCCATAAAGCTCAAGTCGTGCAAGGTGGCGACGCACGACCAAGCATCGTCCCTGCTGAGTAAACTTTCTGGATCGATATTCTTCCAGATCGATTTACTCTCGGACATCTCTTTGTCTCTTGCCCACGAACCCCACCGATCAGCAGCGAGAAGATTGAAAAAGACGACGGGCAACCTGGCTGGCGAGCTTCAGTATCCAAAAGCCGAGTTCGATAGCGCCCCTTCCTCCCTCTACTGGTACGGTCGCAGCGCGTCAGGGATGCCTTTGCTCCAATTTCTCGCCTTCTATCAAGTGATTGAGTTTTATTTTCCGGTGTACTCCAAGGCTGAGGCACAACGAAAAGTCAAGGCGGTCCTGAAGGATCCAACATTTCGTAACGATAGGGACGCAGATCTTGGCAGGCTCTTGTCCGCTATTTACATAAGTCGGAGCGGAGCGTATGGCGACGAAAGGTCGCAGGTGCGGGCCACCTTGATGGAGTGCGTAGAGTCCGAAGACCTTAGAACCTTTCTAGAGTCGGATCCCGAGCGCAAAGATTTCTATCTGGCCAAGGGGAAATCCCCCTATCAGAAGCTTTCGCTTGCGAACCCCGCCGCCGATTTAAGGAACGAGGTCAGCGATAGAATATACGACATCCGTTGCAAAATCGTGCACACAAAGAACGACACGCGAAATGAAGATGGCGAACTGCTATTACCCTTCTCGAAGGAGGCGGAACAGCTGTTTTTTGACATTCAGCTCGTCCGGTATCTGGCTCAGCGGGTCCTGATCACGGCCAGCCTCCCGCTCCGGGCTTCCGGGTAGAACCCACGCTCGCTGGCCTTCTAGGGATGCGCCTCGCTCCCACCGACGCCCGTCCCATCATCTTCCCATTCCGCATCGCACGCACGGCAATGCCATGCTGGGCGCTGCATGCGCGACGGGGGGGACGAACGCCCATCTAGGCGACGGGAATGTCCAACCGGCCATGGTCAGGCTAGGTTCCCGCCCCAACCGATTGCGCATTTGGCAGACCATCCCGGCGTCCAGCAAGTAGCATACCGATCCAGCAACTCACCGGCCAGGTTAGCAGCCAGGACAACCAGTACCAGTGTGGCCAGCCTTTGCTCCAGTTGGGAATAATTGCGGCAATGCCCATCGCCTCCCCAAGGACAAAAAACCAGAGTACGTGACGCGCGCTGCGGCCGGGAGCGAAACGGGCACAGAGCCACGCACAAAAGATGGAGACCAGCACGAAGAGCGCGGTGCTGGTCATGAGAGCCGTATCGGAGGGAATACGGCCTTTCACGAAATCGCCGGGGAAAAGGCGGGAAAGCAACGGATCTGTTGCCAACACAAGAACGACCGAGAGCAGATAGCTGCCAACGACGACCGCGACCGATTTAACCATTGTTTACGCTCCGCATCACGCTGAAGTTATATCAGAAACTACGCGTAACCGGCGCGGAACGACTGCGTCAGGACTCTTACGATCGGGGCTCGCTACTGCCACACTCAGCCCCGTCGTCCTCCCACTCCGCATCGCACGCATGGCAATGCCACGCTGGGCGCTGGACCGGCATAGGTACGCGGAGGAATG
The DNA here is from genome assembly GCA_963771965.1 of uncultured Acidobacteriaceae bacterium. GTDB lineage: Bacteria > Acidobacteriota > Terriglobia > Terriglobales > Acidobacteriaceae > Sulfotelmatobacter. Next base: position 667,073 of record CAVYVM010000005.1, on the reverse strand, counting down.
CGCTCATGTACGCGATGGGACGGTCCAGTTCCTGGAAGTTCACGTCCAGCGACTGGCACTTGGGACAGCGCGGCTGCTCATACAGCCCAATGCCCTGCACGTAGAGGCCTTCGAGAATCGGCTCATCGAGAAGCTTGCGTGCGTTCGCCTCGTCCGTGGGTCGTACGTTGAGCTTGATGCCGCCGATGAAGTTTGAGATAAACCAGTCCAAACGCACGAGGTTTTCGTCAGCCAGAAAACATTCGATGCCCGCCGACTCCAGACTGCCTTTGGCCAGCAGCGCCTCCGGAAGATCGCGAAATTTTCGGACGGTGACGAGCTCCTGCACTTCAAGTTGCTGTCGTTTTTCTTGTGCTGCCCCGGCGTACTCGTCTTCGGAATGCTCATCATCCGGAAGCTCGAGATGGCGGCGATCCAATTCATCTTCGAGCGTATCCCACGCCATGTCGGTCAGCGAATCCGCATTCTGCGCGAGCTTCTGCAACTCGCCGTCAGTCATGCTGGCATAGTTATCGGCCAGGCGTCGGCGCTCCCGTTGCTCGTTTAGATAGGACCCGTCGAGATAGGACACCCGGCAAGGATACTGCGAGTGTGGCCAATCGGCCAAGTGTTTGGCTGCGAGGCATATGCGAGATTGACGGGTTGGACTCGTGCACTTCACCGCCTGGGCGCGGAACGTCGAGGTTCCGTAACCGCCGCGTCCAAACGAGCTGCGAGATCGGCGAAGCCTGGAGTCGGGCCCTTCCAGCGCAATACCTCGACATCCTCGAAGAGTGCGATGTCAGTTCGGAGTGTGGCGAGCGTCCGAAACAGCATGGCTTGCTCGCGTTCACGCGAGAGAACGTCAGCGAGCGCACCCGCGCCTGTAACATTCACTTTCCACTCGCGCCAGTCCGCGGGAACGGATTCCAGGTGGAGAAACTTGGCAAGAACGACAGCCGACGACTTCGCGCCCCAGCCTCGCAGTCCCGGATAACCGTCCGCGCTATCGCCGACTAAAGCCAGGTAGTCCGGGATCGACGCCGGGCCTACCCCAAATTTTTTGATCACGCCGGCCTCGTCCACGATCACGCGGGTTCGGCGATTCAGTTGGACGATGCGCGTGCCGCGCACGCATTGGGCAAGATCTTTATCCGGCGTACAAATGATGACGCGTCCCACACGCTCATCGCGACCGGCCGCGGCCGCCGCAGCCGCGAGCGCGTCGTCGGCCTCGAACTCGACCATCGGCCAGACCACGATGCCCGCCGCGGAGAGCACTTCTTCGAGCAGAGGGAATTGTGCCAACAGGTCGGGCTCGATTCCTTCTCCAGTCTTGTAACCCGGCCAAAGGTCGTTGCGAAAGGATTCGATTACGTGGTCGGTCGCGACGGCGACATGCGTGGCTCCGCCGTCCTTCATCATGCCCAGCACCGAGGCTAGAACGCCTCGGACCGCGGCCACCTCGTGCCCCTCAGAATCCTTGGCGGAAGGCAGCGCGTAGTAATGCCGGAACAACTCGTATGTGCCATCGACCAGATGGATATCCAAAAGTGCAGCTCCAAGCAAAACCCTACAGGACTGCAGAAGGCACAATCAACTCCCGCTGTGGAAGCGCAGAAGGGTGGGGCACTTCCAAAAATACAAACGGCCCGCAGCATGAACCTGCGGGCCGTCCGGTGGACTGTTTGGGATTGACCAAGAGGTGGTCACTCTACGTGGCCTCTCACGGCAACTCCCGGGTCATGGACTGAAGACCGGGCCGAAGCCCAAGGTCGCAGGCCTTCGCGCGACCAACGCGATGCCTGCATCCGTACTCACCGGCTAGTGTGCGGGCTGTAGCTCGCGGGCGCTGCATTTCTTGCAATCGCTCCGGAACCCCGCTTAGAGCAACCAGCTCTAAGTCTCAGCCACCTCACCTGGTCTTAGACTCCCACACTCACCACTACAATCAGAACTTGTCATTCGACCACCTCCTTTCCGGTGTAATCGCAGATTAGTACGGAGTCGCCCTGTGCGTCAACCGTTAGGAAAGTGGGTGTCGAGGATGTCACTGCCCCCATCTGCTAGCTTGGAAGTCTCGCGCTGGCGGGATGACAATGGCAACGATGATGAAGCTGAGCAACCCCACAAAACTTTCCACTCTCGGAGACATTCTTCACCAGCGTTGTCCCCGTTGCCGCATGGGGAGCATTTTTCGCTATTCCATCTTTCGTGGATTCCCCAAGATGAACGAACGGTGCTCAATCTGCGATCTCAAGTTTGAGCGTGAACCGGGCTATTTTCTTGGCGCAATGTACGTGAGTTACGGTTTGGGGATCGTGATCGTTACACTCTTCGCTGCGCTGCTGTGGTCCATCACCGGATGGTGGATCACGAAAGACACAATCTGGGCCGTCGTCTTGTTTTTGCCGCTTGCGCCTACGATCACCTTGTTCGCCCGTGTCCTCTGGATCTATTTCGACCAGACCGTCGATCCCGAACGGCGATCTTAGCTCCGCCTCTCTTAGCTCCACCTATCATGTCATGCTTTTTCTTCGGGTGCCTTCGGTATCGCCGCCGGGAATACTGGCGAATCCTCTTTGCCCTGAATCGCAGACTTGAAGCCGCGCACGCCTTCGCCCAGACCTTTCCCGAGCTCCGGCAGTTTCTTGGGGCCAAAGATCAGCAAAGCAATTCCGGCGATGATGAGCAAGTGAGTCGGTTGAAACAATCCTTCGAACATAAATTCCTCCCGTCAAGAATCCGAAAAAGTTGACACGCGAAAAGAAACAGGCGCTATGCCTTCCCCGTGGCACAGCGCCTCCCCCGGGTAAACTAGAAACCCCGCTGCGCCGCATCCGCCGCCGCCGCCAGCTTGTTCAGAGCGGCAAAGAACTCCTGCGACTGGCCGATGAAAAGCCCGTCGGCCGTGAGACCCTTTACCGCTCCCATCGCCGCCCCGGCCGTATTGGTCGGGCGAATGATGGAACAGGGCGGGAACTTGGGATTGAGGAACGGGCAAGGTTCCGGCATGATCAGGTTGCCTTGCAACGATTCCGGCTGGTTGGTCGAGAGTTGTTTGAAAGTAACCTTGGCGCCCGTCACCGGATCTACATCAGTCACAGTGAGGACGTTGCCGGCCTTGTCATGCCAGGTTTGGAAGTGCGCAGTTTCGGTGGGGCCAATGCTGAGCAGAATGCGCAGAACATCCACATTGTTGACCCTTTGAGCCAGAGAAGGATAGAGGCTACTGCCGCCCTGCTCAATGGCGCAGAAATGGAATCCGGCGGTGAATGCGATTGCTTTCAGGTGATCGGGGATATTAAACGGAGCAATGTGTGCAGGGCCATTCAAATCATCGTCGGTTCTGGGGATTGCGGTTCGATTCACGATCACTTCCGACTGTCCAAAGGCAAAGTTCGGATTCAGGTCAGGGTTTTTGGTGGCGCTGCGATAGCGAGTCCAAAAGCTAGTGTCCACGGTTAGGTTCATCAGGTTGGTGAGCCGCCCCATATCTTTGGCTCCCGTAGCTTTGCTGCTGGGCAGATTGGCAAACTGATCGAGGTTCACCGGATCGGCGCCGATCGATTCCAGGAATGCGTTGATGAAGGCTTGATGGCTTCTTTCGTCATCGGTGTTGTCGTGAATGTACTGCGGCATGTCGCTGTCGAGAATCTGCAGCGCGGCCATGTATGCCGGACTTCCGCCATTCACTCCGGACTCTTCCCCGTCTTGCACGCCGCCGAGTTCGGTGTACTGCTCCCAGAGATCGGTCTCGAGAATTTCTGCTGCCGCCAGAAAGCGGAGAATGTCGATATCGCCCTTGGTAATGGTTGAATCGTTGGTCTCGCGAGCGAATGCGGGAAGCCCGCTGCCCAGAATGCCAGCTCCTACGGTCGCCACCGCGCCGGCGACCATGCCGTTCTTCAGGAATGCGCGCCGATTGGCGGCGCTTTCCAGTACCTCCGTAAGTTGCTTCATGGATTCTCTCCCTAATCACCGTGTTCCTCTGCTGCATTGGGTCACGGTGTAAGCGGAGAGTAGCGCGCAGCGCTTTAGGCCCTTGTCATATGCCGGTCAAAGCTTTGTATTTTCTTAGTGACGTTGTCTCTCGCTGGAGATTTGTGAGCCGAAGATAAGCAGGGAAAGATAGCCGGAGAAAGACAGGGAGGAAAATTTTCGTGGAACATTCCTTCAGAAATTTTCAAACGAACATGAGGCTATTATGGATGCGCTGGCAACCCGGTCGCGTGCCCGCGCGCTCCTAACTAAGTTCATGGATAGAATGGTGAAGTAGTCACCGCATTCATTCCGGTTGTCGCAGTCTGCTCCCACCGGAGGAGCGATTTTGAAAGGGAAAAACTTGGGAATGATTCGTTTCGCTGCAACTGCTGCTCTGGCTTGCCTCCTTGGTTCCATCGCCCTCGCTCAAGACTCAACCCCGAAAGTGCAGGTATTCGGAGGCTTTTCGTTCCTGCACGAAGATACAGGCAAACTTATAGGCCTAACCTTGGATACGGCGCTGCGCGCGCCTTCCGACACATTCGGAATAAGGTCCGACTTCACGGGCTGGACTGCGGAAGGCCAATACAACGCCAACCGCTGGGTAGGTATTGCTGCCGACTTCGGCGGCCACAGGGGCGCGCCCATCACGGCCTCGAACGCCAGCGGAGTCACCGGGCTGCCGGATGAGAGCGAGTATTACATTCTGGCTGGCCCGGTGGTTTCCTACAGAAACAAAACCAGGCTGATTCCCTACGTGCATGCGCTGTTTGGCTGGGAGCGCACCAGCCTGAGCGCGAGTACGATCAGCGGGAGCGGGCTGGCGTCTCCAGTGCCGGTTGCCGCCACAAGCTACGATGATTTCACCATGGCGCTGGGAGGCGGCCTTGACTTTAAGATCGTCCACCATGTTGCCCTTCGCGTCCCGCAGGTGGACTACTTCCACACCACCCTGAACTTAACCAAGTTCTATGATGACGCCCTCGGTCCTCAGCAGCTATTTCAAGGGCTGGCAACGCGGCAGAGAAATGCAAGAATTTCGGGCGGAATTGTTCTGCAGTTCTAAGGTTCTAGAATCTTAAAGTTCTACCGCGCGGCGCATCTAGCGAAAGCTAGAGCAAGGGGCAGGAGCCTCCTACGGCAGGCTAAACGCGTACAACGCGCTGCCTGCGGCAATTACGACGTATTCCTTGCCGTCCACGGCGAAGGCGATCGGCGCCGCATAGACTGCGCCCCCCATCTGGAAGTGCCACAATACCTTGCCGGTCGCCGCGTCGAGAGCGATGAAGTTGCCTTCGGCGTCGCCGGTGAAAACCAATCCACCAGCGGTCGATAAGACGCCTGACCACGTTGGAGACGTGTGCTCAAACTTCCACTTGATCTCCCCGGTCGCGGGGTCGATTGCCTTCAGGAATCCGCGGTAAGGCTCAGCCTCGTCCGAAGGAAAATATGCGCTCCCGTAATAGGCGTGCCCAGCTTCATACGGCTGCGGAGCCGTTGAAAAAATGTCGCACTGATCGCGCGCGGTCACGTAGAACAGCGAAGTTTTCGGATTGTAAGCCGGGGCCATGAAGTTCGTGGTGCCCAATGCGCCGGGACAGACGGTGTGTCCCGCGAGAGTCGGCGAAGCCTCTTTGTTCGCCACGGGCCGGCCCTCGGCATCTTTGTGATCGCTCCACGTAATCTTGCCGTAGACAGTTGCCGAAATCAGCTTGCCGGTCGAGCGGTCGAGCACGTAGAAAAAGCCGTTACGATTCGCCTGCGCGATCATGTGCTTGTTGCCGGAATCGATCATGATCGGAACCTGGGTGGCATCCCAGTCATGCTCGTCGTGTTTGGTGAACTGAAAGCTCCAGTTCATCTGGCCCGTATCTGCATTCAGAGCGAGCAGCGAGTTGCTGTAGAGATTGTCACCCGCGCGTCCCTCGCCGCGATTCGAGGGCGCAGGATTTCCCGTGGGCCAGAAGATTTGATTGGTTGCCGGGTCGTAGGTTCCGGTGTTCCACGCGGGCGCTCCGCCCACCTTCCAGGAGTCGCCCTCCCATGTTTCGTGACCGGGTTCGCCGGGGCCGGGCACCGTATAGAAGCGCCATTTTCTGGTGCCTGTCGTCGCATCGTAGGCATCGATGAAGCCCCGCACGCCGTACTCGCCTCCGGAAACGCCGATGACTACGAGATTTTTCACCGCGAGCGGCGCGACCGTAAAGCTGTAACCTTTTTGATAATCAGCGGCAACTGCATCCCAGGCTACATTTCCCGTCTTCGCATCGAGCGCGATCACGTGGGCGTCGAGGGTGCCCAGGAAAACTTTGTCGCCCAAAATCGCCAGGCCCCGATTCACGCGTCCGCAACACGGGCGAATGTCTCCGGGGAGTTGGCGTTGATACATCCAGATGGGCCTGCCGGTGCGGGCATCGAGGGCGAATGCGCGATCATCCTGCGCGGTTGCGTAGAGAATGCCGTCGACCACCAGCGGCGTTGTCTCAAGCTTGCCCGTTGCTCCGGTTTGGTAAACCCACTTCGCCACCATCGCGCGCGCATTAGTTGGATTGATCTGGTCGAGCGGGCTGAAACGGCGACCGGAATAGTCCCCCGAATACGTGAGCCAGTTTTCTGGTTCTTTGCCAGAGTTCACCAGGCGCTCGAATGTCACCTGAGCATCGGCGATCGTCGCCGCGAAGCTGAGAGCCAGAACAACGATCAGAGCGTTCCGGCCTCTCATTTCGCCCCCACGCTGATCAAGAAAGCGATGATGTCATCGAGATCTTTGTCGCTCAACACGTCCAGCGTGTAGGTTGGCATGATCGATTCGCGGCTCTTGCTAAAGGAGCGCAGTTTGTCTTTTTCCAACAAATAAATCTGCTCGCTCGAATCCATCATCTGAACGCTGAAGTTGTCCTCGTTCAAGGCGACGCCCTTGATTTTTTTCCCATCGGCTGTGACCACCGTGATGGTTTCGTACTCCTGAGGAAATTCCTTCGTCGACTCGGTCAATCCCCACGCCAGGTGCCGGCTGGGATTGCGCACCGAATCGATGATCGCCTCTCTGGTGCGAGAGCCGCCCACCGAGGTCAGTTCCGGACCCAGCCGTCCGCCTTTGCCTTCCACCATGTGGCACAGCGAACAATTCGCATCTCCGTAAAAGAACTCTTTGCCGTGCGCCACGTTGCCGATAGGCTTGGCCGGCGCTTTCACCTCGACGCTGCGGATATAAGCGATGATTTGCCAAATCTCCTCGTCGGTCATGCCGACGCCCTGACCATTGGTTCCGTTGGATGGCATGGCAGTGCCCGGGATTCCGCTACTGATCACCTGAAACATCTCCGCATCGGAGTGAGCATGTTTTTTCTGCGCGCGAGTCAAGTCAGGTCCACGTCCGCCGCCGCGCGCTCCGAGGCCGTGGCACAGCGCACAGTTGATACGGAATTCATACTCGCCCGCCTTCGCGGCTTTGGCATCTCCCGCCAGAGGATTGCGATCGTCGGCTGCGCCGGGGATCGCGGCGAGAAGCAGCAAGCATATGCAGGCGGAGGCGCAGAAAAATCTTGGCGACGGCAAAGCCGGGAGCACGAAAGTTCCATTTCGCAGTGATTTACAAATCGTCAGAGACACTGGATATCTCACACATGGATTTGCCGCATTCTACGCCAGGGAACCCAGGATCGTCGCTTTGGAAATCCGGGGAAAAATTGGAAGCGAAGGGCGCAGCGACAATTTTTCCCGCTCGTACATGACCGCCGGGTATCTGGGACGTACTCTAAGGGCTCTCTACACTGAAGTTCTCCCCTGTTTAGCCGATATTCATTAGGTTGAAGACTTTTTGCCTGTACATGGTGGACCCGCCGCGAACTTAACCCTTCCAACGGAAGGCATTGGGTTGAGGGAGCCCCAAATGGGTGAGCACGCGATAGGCGAACTCGAGGGCCATGGCATCTAGGCTCGCGGGACGGTAGTAGAAGGCAGGAATCAGTGGAAAGATCGTTGCTCCTGCGTCGGCGGCTCGGTACATGTTGCGGATGTGGATTTTGTTCAGCGGAGTTTCGCGGATGCACAGCACCAGAGGACGCTTTTCTTTCAGGCAAACGTCGGCTGCGCGTTCGATGAGGTGCGACGCGACGCCGTTGGCGATACGGGCCAAAGTACCCACGCTGCAAGGGATCACGATCATGCCGTCGGCGGGATAAGAGCCGCTCGCCACGTTCGCCCCGATGTCAGCGTTCGATTGCTCTTTGATTTTGACTACGGCTGCGGAATTTGCAGCGCGGGCTGAGGATTTTGCGAAACGTGCTGGAGAACCAGCAGCGCCGAGGATTTGGCGGATGAGATTCGCGCGGCCTTTGATGCCGAGTTCTTCCGCCATCACGCGCAGGGCGGAATCAGACGCAATAAAGTTCACGGTCCGAATGCGCGCATCGCGCTCGACGGCGAGCAGAAGTTGGCGCAGAAACACTGACCCGCTTGCTCCGGTGGTCGCGATGGTCAGATTTTGAGGGGGAAGATTCAAGGCTTCTCCGCGAGGCAGCGCAGCCCCGAGTTCGGAGCATAGGCAGTCAGCGAAGCGGAAGTCAAGGCAGAGAATCTAAGAACGAGAGTTTAAGAACGAGAGTTTAAGAACAAGACTCTAAGAACCAAGAAGTGAGGCTAGAAGCCAGTAGCTAGAAGCCGCTTTTATGGCATCGACGGTCAATTTGCGAATCCGGCGCAGCGCGGCGCAACTTCACGCGCTAGCCGGAGTGGAGCGCGAAATCCGCGCCCAGGATTCGCACAGCCGCCGCAAATATCTTCGCGAGTTTAATGAAGCGTTCCGCAGTTACGACTGCATTCTCGACGCTCATCAGATTCACAATGCCTTGCGCGAGGCCGACATTGTTTTGATCGGCAACTATCACGCGCTGTCAGCGGCCCAGCGCTATGCCGCATCTCTCATCGAGCAGCGCGCGTTGGTCGGCGACCGCCGGGTCGTTCTCGGAGTAGAAACGATTTTCGCGCGCGATCAGCACATCCTCGAAGAATGGTGGCGCCGCGAGATCGACGAAGCCGAACTACGGCAGCGCATCCGCTTCGATCTGGATTGGGGATACGACTGGACGCCGTTTCACGAACTGCTGGTCACCGCTCGCGATCATGCCGACGGCCTCTACGGCCTGGATTGCATGCCCCGTGAGAACTTGCGCAAAATCGGCGCGCGTGACCGGCACGCCGCCGCAAAAATTGCCGAGATCCGCCAGCGCCATCCCGGCGCTGCAGTTTTCGTGCTGTTCGGCGAATCTCATCTTGCGCCGGGGCATCTGCCGCGCGTGTTGCAACAGGAAATTCCCGAGGCAAAAATCCTCACCGTTTTGCAGAATGTTGACGCGCTTTATTGGCGTGCTGCCGGCGAGCAGCACGATAAAGTCGAGGCAGTGAAGGTCAACGACAACATCCTCTGCGTCTTCAACGCCACGCCGCTCGAGAAGTACGAAAGCTACCGTCTGTTTCTTGATCAGTGGAGTCGCTGCGACACCGGGCCAGACTTCGCGCCCACCATCTACAATTTGATCGACAGCCTGGCCAGCTTTCTCGAGATCAACCGCTATTCGCCGCACAACGGCACGCAACCGAAATTTCTCGTTGATATGCTGCCCGAGGTGCATGGCAACTCGTCCCATGCGACGCTGCGCCGCCTGCTCTCTCGCAAAGGTGTGAATGAGGGCGAGCGGGAAGCGATGCTAGCGACGGTCGAGGAACGCGGCAGCGCTTACTTGCCGCAGGTAAATGCCTTTTACGTGCGCGAATTTCAAATGGTACACGCTGCCGAAGATGCGACTCGCTTTCTGCATCACGCCTGCCGCGGACTTCCACGGCGCATGGGAGCCGCGGGCGCAAACTCTGATGGCCTGCATGCCAGCCCACGCGCGGCCTACGACAGCTTTTTTGCTCAAGTGATTGAAGATGCCGTGGCTTACTTTGGCTCGCGCGTGCTTTATCCGTCGCGGCCATCGCCTGCCGAAAATGGTCCATCACTGTCGCGCGCGGCATTTGAAAAAGCTGCTCAGCTTGCGATTCGGGCTGACACGGAGAAGTTCGAAGCGACTGCTCGTGACTGTGGCTACCGGCTGGGAAGTGCGATCTACGACGCTTACATCGCCGGAAGAGTGAAGCCTCGCGGACTACGCCGCCTGTTTCTCGCCCACGTTGATGAACCTGGCCTCGCCCGCAAGGTCTGCACCGCGGTCATCGCCAGAGTCCGCCCCAAAACAAGCACTGCCCGCGATTGAAACTCACATGCACATCCGGTGCTAAGCTAGACTCCGCTCGGCCGCACGCCGAGCGTCGGATGCTGAATCCTCAATCGTGAACGCCGAGTCCATTCGCAAACTCTTCGAGCAGGTGCGCCGAGGCAAAATCTCTCCCGACGACGCCGTCGATCGCCTGCGCCATTTGCCCTTCGAGGATCTCGGCTTCGCCAAAGTGGATCATCATCGCGCCCTGCGAGTGGGCATGCCCGAGATTATTTTTGGCGAGCGGAAGACCGCTTCGCATATGGCAGAAATCTTCGCGCGCTTAGCGAAGCAAGGCGGCAACGTGCTGGCTACCCACGCTGACAAAAAGCAGTTCGCCGCGGTAAAGAAGAAAATCCGTGCGGCCGAGTATCGCGAACTGGCGCGGGCAATCGTGTTGCAGCGCGACAGTCATACTTACGGCAAGGGAATGATCGCCGTGGTCTCGGCCGGAACCAGTGACATTCCCGTGGCAGAAGAGGCCGTCGTCACGGCCGAGCTCATGGGCAACGAAGTGGAGCATTTCTACGACGTGGGCGTTGCCGGAATCCATCGGCTCCTGGTCAATCGCGAAGCATTGACGAAAGCCCGCGTGATCGTTGTCTGTGCCGGCATGGAAGGAGCTTTGCCCAGCGTCGTTGGAGGGCTGGTGGGCGTTCCGGTGATCGCAGTGCCTACCAGCGTAGGTTACGGTGCATCGTTCCAGGGACTGACTGCTTTGCTCGGGATGTTGAATTCCTGTGCGTCGAATGTGAGCGTGGTAAATATCGATAATGGATTCGGCGCCGGATACGTTGCGTCGCTCATCAACCGGCTTCCCTGAATCAGATCCGAGCCGCGAACTGTTTGCCGAAATATGCGTCGAGGCAAAAAAAGGCGCGGCTTGCGCCGCGCCAGTTCCACCCCCTCAAAGCAATTACATTCCAGCCTGGCCAGAGTCCTTCTCGACCACCAGTTTGTTCTCCACGCTGAAGGCGCCGAAAAGCTGGTTGGCGCGGATACCGGCGACTTCTTTGTCCATGGAGCTGATCACGGAGCCGTAGAGCGTCACGTGGCCGTTGTCGACAATGATGCGAATCGGCCGCGCCGGATCGATCGCATATTTGCTAAGCACCGGGTCGCGATAGATCGCCCGGGCCGCGCGTAGACGCAGTCCATCGTCGAACAACGAAACCGGTTCCAGTGAAATATTTTCGACCACATCTTTTACGCCCGGCTGGCTATAAATGTCGGCCAGCGCTTCGTCGCGCCCTACCCCGGTGCGGTCCTGTCCCTCCACCGTCACCACTCCATCCTTCACGCTGAGCGCGAAGTAGTCGAACGTGCTGTCATAGCCGGACCGTACGTACGTGAGCTTGCGAGCCAGTTTCTGCTCCAGTTGCCCGTCCGCAACGCTCGGCCCGGCCACCGTAATCAGGTTGCGCACGCCCTGCACGTCCGTAGTTTTGCGAGCGAGCTTGGCCGCGTCGAGTTTGCGCTGGTAGAGATCGACGGTCCCTGTAAGCGTGACAATGCCGTCTTCCACCGTGGACCTCACATCGCGAAACTGGCTCTTGGCAGCCAGCTTCTGTGTGACCGTGTTTGTGATTTGATTGTCGTGGCGGGCCGCAGCCGCGGGTGCAGTCTCCGCGACCAGTGTCGCGCTCAACAATCCCGCCGCCAGCAGCGATCCCACCGTTCTCAACAAACCTTTCTTTGTTACGAAGTGTGTCATGAAGGTCACCTCCGACCCATTGACGAAACTTTACGAATTAACTGCATGGTTAATTATTTCGATGCGGAGGGTTGTGGAGAAGATGCATCGGCTCAGCAGGAGGAAACTACCGCAACTTCTTCGACTCGTTGGGGTTGAATCTATTGTAGAACCGCGGCTAGCATCGTCCTGGCTCCCTTAATCTTCAGAACGACAGATCCCGAATTACTGCACTGTCACGGTAACCGTGGAGGTCGTCCTGCCAAACTGATTCGTGGAGAAAAGCGTGTACGTAGTGGTGGCCGTCGGGTTTACGATGATACTGGTCCCGCGAACCGCGCCCGCTCCGGGCGACACGATGTTGTAGGTTGCGTTGTCCGTTAGTCCAAGCGAGCGTTACAGTTCCACCCGATGACACAGTCGCCGGGCTCGCCGTGAAACTGCTGATCGTTGGTGCGGCGCCAGTAGGCGCGGAAGCGTTGGTGTAGACCGGGTTCATCTGAACGACTTCGAAGGCCGAGGCGGGCACGGTTTTCAAAGTCTCGAGATCTGAACCCCAATGGCTGTCCGACGCGCCCGTCACGTAGAGCGCGCTTCCGTTGTCCGCCAAGATAAGCCCATACTTCTGCATCGCGGTCAGAATCACCTGCATACTCGCGTTGAAACCGGAAATGTCATAACTGGATTTCAAGCGAATGCGCATGCCCATCGGCGGGGCGATGGGATCGCTCGAGGTCGCCGCATCGTGCGAGGCAGGAGGAGTAAACGCTGCACTGGTGCGCGGCAGCGTGAAACGGAATGCGTGCTGGATTTTTCCGGCCGCGACTTCGTCATAGCGAACCAGCCCGGGAAAAATCGGTAGGCCGGCGGCATCCGCCGATGTCCAGGTGTAGGGGCGCTGCTCGTTTCCCAACAAATCCCAGACCGCGGTCGAATCCGCGTTCCAGCTTCCGTCGGAATTCGGCGAAGAGTTGTACAACTCGTAGAGAAAGCAGTTTTGGTTGTCGAGAACAAGCACGTGCCGGTCTCCTGTACTCGACGAGCCTCCTTCCACCGGCGCGTTCGCGGGTACTGGCATGGGGCCGGGATCGCTTTCATCGCCGTATAGGCCTGCAGATTTACATTGACTAAACTTTGACTGCCGTTCACCACGACATAGGGAATGCCGTAGGTGGGGTCGGTTCCGAAGTCCGGGTGCACATTCACCGATCCGATGAAGTTGCTGATGATGGTGGCGGAATTTGGATCGACGGGCGCGGTAGAGATGTCAGTGTTCCAGGCACTACTGCTGTTGAACGGAACGAATCCGCCCAGACTCGCGCCCTGTCCTGTCGTCATGACGTTACAAGCCAGACTCGGATTCGAGCCGTCTGTGCTGCCTGTGCCTCCACCGCCGGGAGATGCATTCGTGCCACCGCCACAGGCCGCTAGTAATCCCGCCAGGAGCAGGGTCATCACGAATACGACCGAGCAGTTTGAACGGAGGCCGGAGACCATGTCATTTCGAGTTTGAACGACTGCGGGGAAAGCGAGAAGAGGCCTTTTAGCCTAGCTTGACCGGGAAAAGAGACATGAACGTTTGATCCTTCATTCAGGGCACTGCACCGGCCCACAACCCGTGGAATCCGTTTTTCACCAATCTGCCGAGAAATTTTGACAACCAAATTCGGTGAATTGTCATCCGATTCAACTCGATTCGTGCGATGTAGAGCACGTCTGCCACGTCGCGAGCAAGCTTCCGGATTCATATTAGAAAAAGCCGTTCGTCAAAAGGCGGATGCTCCGGGCACTGTCCAGAATTGTGAAGTCGGTGAAAGAGGGAAGATGGCCGAATTCCGGGCGGAGGATCTTGCTTTCCGAGAGATGGCGGAGAATCTCGCGTATGAAAACCTAGTCGATGGTACCGCCGGCTCGGCCGTTGATCATGTCCTTTCTGAGGGCCGCTGGGCGCTTCCATCGTTTTTCATTATCGGGCCTCCCCGAACCGGCAGTAGCTGGCTGCATGAAATCCTTAGCCCGCACACATTATTGCCCAGCCCTTCGAAAGAGACCCGGTTTTTCGACACTCATTTTCACCGCGGTCTGAAATGGTACCTGGCTCACTATGAGAATTCGAGCGGCGAGCGCTGTATGGGTGAAGTCGCGCCCACTTACTTCGCATCGGCGCAAGCGCGGGAACGGATGGCTGTGATTGTGCCGGATGCGAAGATCGTTTGCGTATTCCGCAACCCGGTTGAGCGCCTGTTGTCTCTCTACCGGTTGAAGAGTGCCTACGGCATGATACGCGGGAGTTTTGAAGAGGCGATCGAAAGCGACCCCGAATTCATGGAATCGAGCCGCTACGCCCGCAACCTCAGGCAGTGGCAACAGCACTTCGGTGCCAGGAATGTCATGGTGGGCATCTACGACGATCTCTGTGAACATCCACAATCGTTTGCGGATTCCGTGGGGGATTTTATCGGGATCTCCCGTTTCGTGCTTAACCCGTCGCAATGCGAGTTCCTGCACGGCTCGAAACCCATGACTCGCCCCAGGAGCTACTTTCGAACGCGGAGCGCGATGGTAGTGGCCGAATGGTTAAAAGCCCAGCGGCTCGATCGATTGGTTGTCGCTATAAAACGCACGCCGCTGCGAAAACTGGCGCTAGGCGGAGGACCGCCTTTTCCACCCGTGCCTGAAGACGTCTTGAAGTGGCTATACAAAAAACTTCGACCGGAGGTTGAGGAGCTGGAAGAAATGCTCCAGCGCGATCTTTTCTCGTGGAAATCTCAGGGGTAAGATCACTTGCTGCGCAAAATGGTTTTTGCCGCACCCATATTGTCGTAGCGGTCGTAAACTCGCACCACGACCACATGCTCAGAGGAAGTCACGCCGTCTTTTGCGGCTTCTGGCGTGATTTTGAAATCGTAGTTCTCCGTCTTTGCGTCGGAGAGCTGTCCGACCGGCTCGACATACGTCCAGTCACCTGCATCGACCGAATATTCCGCACGCTTGATCGGAGAAAAACCATCGCCGGCGCGGAAGGTTACATGAATCTGTCCGCCCTCGACCATCGCCGCCAGATTCTCAATGCGTGGAGGCGTGGTATCGACCTCAAACCGGCGGCTCTCTTTCGACGCGGTCAACGACTCGCCCGGTGAATGCGAAGGCGAGTCGGAAGCGACCACTTTTATCGTATAGCCGCCATCCGGCAACAAACTCGCATCGAACGAATAGGCTTTGTCGGTCAGATCGCCTTTCAGCAGCAGCCAACGGCTTTCGCTATCGCCTCGGTAATAGAGCGAGTAAGCCAGTTGGTCGTCGTTCTCGTCGTGTGCGTTCCACCGCACTCCAATGGAATCCCGATCGTGCGAACTCGTAGGAGACGCATCGAAGTGGCTGCCTGAAGAGATGCTCATGTCCGATCCGCTGCTGATACTTGCTCCCGATGATTTCGCCGCAGCCTGGTACTTCACTCCCACTTGCACCGCAACATCGTCGATTTCAGGGGCGGCATTCTTCGGAAGATAATTGAGCACGACACTGTCGACGCGAGGCGCGGTGCTTCCCGCATGGAGGACGGCTTTCCACTGGGCGTAGCGCGCCGCCGGAATTCCGGTTTCCGCGTCTTTGGGAAGATCGATTTTCTTCCACTCGCACCAGTTGCGGTCGGGATTGTCCACGTTTCCGCTGCGTGCGTAAAGTTCTACGTTCCCCGCGCCGCGAAACTCGGCGCGGCCCCAGCGTGAGAACAGTCTCGCATCGAAGACATCGCTCTCGTACGTGCCGCCGGATTCGGGTCCAGGCCCGAGCACAAACACCTTTCCGAGGTTGCTGGTCGCGGCGTACAAGCCGCCTCCCGGAGCTTTGGCGAACGCCGTTACCTGCGAAACCGGAGCCTTGAGCAGATCGGAGAAATCGTCAGCGCCGGTGACCGCAAAAATATGTCCACGATTTCCGGTGCCGGCGAGCAAGCGGCCTTGCGGGTCAAACGCCAGGGCATACACGATGTCTTCATGCGACGTCCACACCTTGGTGGGAGAACCGTCGGGCGCAATGCGATAAACGTCGGAGCCGCTGCTCACGCCGCCGCCGGGGAAGGGAAACACTCCCGTGGTTGGAGGAGAACCGGGAGCGGGCGTAATGGTCATGCCCGGAACTTGCGGAGCGGAGGCACCCAGCGGCGCATTGCCTCCCATCGTGATCAGCGCGGCCACCGCACCCGAGTTCGAACCGCCGCCGCGTTTTTCTCCAACCGCTGCAGCGTAAATGTTGCCGGAGCGGTCGAGAGCCAGTGCAGTGATCTCTTTCTTGGGCGCGCTATACAACACAAAGCCTTCGCCTGCGGGAGAAATGCGGTAGATGAGTCCACTGCCATCCGAACCCGCGATCAGATTTTCCTTCGCATCAAAGGCCACCACGCGAATGTGAGTTTCATCGCTCTTGAAAAAGACCGAGTGTTCGCCTTTCGACGTAACCCGAAAAATTTCGCCGTGATCGCCCGTCGCCACATAAAGATTGCCAGCCTTGTCGAGAGCCAGATCCCAGATGTATTTCGTTCCCGGCTCGAAGTAGATGGAGGACGTCCATGAGGGATCGACGGCAGGTTTGGAACTGTTCTCGGAAGAAGCCGCTGAATTCGACTCGACTTTCGCGGGTTTCGATTTCCCGGCAGACTGACGGTCGAGCTTATAAACTTTTCCGTCCGGAGCGGTGGCCGCAAAGATTGCGCCGCCAGGTCCAGCCTTCAGCGCTTGCACCTGCAGTTCTTTCGGCTCAAAGATAATCGACGCCTTGCCGTCCGGCGTGATTCGATAAACCCTGGCCGGTGCGCCCGCCGCCACGTACACGTTGCCGTCATCGTCGGACGCAATCGCCCAGATGTAGGTGGAAGGCGTGGCGTATAGAGTTTTGAACATGGGCGCGAGTCCCAGGCTGCCGGTGCTTTGAATCGCCACTCCCGCCGCAGTGCCCTTGGTGAGCTCGTCGAATCTCGATTGTTCCCACGTCCGCGTACCCTCAGCGAACGCCCGTGTCGGCAGCGCCGAATTGCAAAGGATGATGAGTAGGAAGCCAATAGGAAAGAAGAAAAAAAACCTTCGCGCACTCTGCAATTTCGTACCTCGATGCGTCAATATAGGGAGAATATTCAAGGTTATCACGCCAAACCGGACTCAAGCTGCCGTGTGCCCGGCGATTGCGCAGCCATCAATTCTCGCCAATCCCGTAAATTTGATATCGTAAGATTTCATGAAGACCTCGCGCTCAGAGCTGCTGTGCCTGCTGGCTTGTAAGTCTTTCCGCCTCGGCGAGTTCAAGCTCTCTTCCGGCGGCACCAGCGACTACTACATCGACTGCCGCACTACCACTCTTGACGCCAAGGGCTCCCGCCTTACCGGCGAAGTTTTCTTCGATGAAATCCGCGAGCGCGGTTGGAAGCCTCAAGCGATCGGTGGACTTACCATGGGCGCGGATCCGGTTGTGGTAGCGGTCTCGGTAGTGAGCGGTGAGTTACACGGATTCTTGGTGCGCAAGGCCGAGAAGCAACACGGAACCGGGCAACGGATCGAGGGCTATCGCATCAAAGGTGCGAGAGTCGTGATTGTGGACGACGTTTGCACCACTGGCGCCTCGACCGTGCAGGCCATCGAGGCCGCGCGTGAATTTGGATTTGAGGTTGTGGGCGTTATGTGTCTGGTGGAGCGAGAAGAAGCGAAAGGAAGGCCGAACGTAGAGAAGGCCGCTGCGCCGGCGTCGTTCGTTTCTATCTTCACGGCGAGCGATGTGCGCGCCGAACATATTCTGCAGAATGACGATACTGTTCCGCCGGTTTTCGCGGTGGCTGCCAGTTGCGAAATCTGCGGCCGGCCCGCGGTCACAAATATTCCGGGAAACCGTTGTGCCGCGCATCGCGTGTAGCATTCACGAATTTTTCCCATATAATCCAAACTCCTATGATCCAAAGTATCGAGTGGACTGAAAACGGCGTGCGCTTCCTCGACCAGACGAAGTTGCCAACGGAAGAAACCTACGTTACCTGCAAAACCTACGAGCAGGTCGCAGACGTGATCCGAAACATGGTGGTGCGTGGAGCGCCGGCCATTGGCGTGGCCGCGGCCATGGGGATCGCGCTTGGAGTAAATGACTCCAAGGCCGAGACCGTTGGCGAACTCAAGCGAGAACTCAACCACATGTGCGAAGTACTGGCCAAAACACGGCCTACGGCGGTCAATCTTTTCTGGGCGATCCGCCGCATGCAAGATAAGTTCGAGAAGATCCGCATCCGGCCCATCGCGCAGATCAAGCAGGAACTTATCGAAGAATCCAAGCGCATGCACGCCGAGGACATCGCGGCCAATCGCGCTATGGGTCGCCATGGCGCAACGTTAATGCCGAGCCAGGGCGGTGTGCTGACCCACTGCAACACCGGCACTCTCGCTACGGCCGGCTACGGCACGGCTCTTGGCGTAATCCGTGCGGCGGTTGAGCAAGGGAAGAAGATCCACGTTTACGCCGATGAAACCCGGCCTTTTCTGCAGGGTTCGCGCCTTACCGCGTGGGAGTTAATGAAAGATGGCATTCCAACCACAGTAATTTCCGACAACATGGCCGGAGCCATGATGAGCCAGGGCAAGATCGGAGCCATCGTGGTTGGTGCCGACCGCATCGCTGCGAATGGCGATGTGGCCAATAAAATTGGGACTTATTCGGTCGCCGTCTTAGCCAAAGAGCACGGGATTCCGTTTTACGTGGCCGCTCCCATCTCCACCATCGACTTCGCATGCCCGGACGGCAGCCAAATTCCGATCGAGCAGCGAAATCCACGAGAAGTCACCCACATCGGTGGTAAGCAGATGGTGCCGGATGGCGTATCGGTCGAGAATCCAGCCTTCGACGTGACACCGGCAAAATATATCGCCGCGATCATCACCGAGCACGGACTCGCCCGCGCCCCCTATCACGATTCTTTGCAGGAACTTGCTGGCGGGAAAGAAAGCAAAGTCGAAGTCTAGTCTGCCCGAGCGCCGATGCTCCCCCGAGCAGCACCGCGTGATGCGGGTCACATCTCCCGAACGAAAGGTCGCGTACATTGCGATCGGCGTATCTTTTGCGGCCGCGGCGGGGCTCTTAACCGTCGTTCGCCATCTTCGCGCTCCGTATGGTTCAAACGTGCCATGGGATTCCACAGGCCTACTGTGAGAAGATGACCGCCTCTACTGTTTGCGTCCTAGTCCGGGTAAAGCGGGAACCGGATGTACCGTAGAGGAGGCAACGTGCATCTAATTGATCAAGTGGCAGAACATACTTCGGAACAATATGCGCTGCTGCGGGTGCAAGGATTGAAGAAAGTTTTTCGGTCCGGCGAATCGGACCTCGTGCTCTTTGAAAATTTATCGTTCGAGGTGAAGTGCGGCGAGATGCTCGCCATCGTCGGAGAGTCAGGAGCGGGCAAGAGTACCTTGTTGCACATACTCAGCGCTCTTGATCATGCTTCCGCAGGTGACGTATACTGCGCCCAATTGAAGCTAAACTCTTTGTCGGCGGACGAGGCAGCGGAATTTCGCAATCGCGATGCGGGCTTCGTCTGGCAATTTCACTATCTGCTGCCGGAATTTACGGCGGCAGAAAACGTGGCAATGCCTCTCCTGCTGCGCGGGCGGACGTGGACCGAGGCAGAGCCGGAGGCTTTACGCTGGTTGCGCGAAGTTGGCTTGGAGCAACGTGCGCATCACCGGTCGGGTGAGCTTTCTGGCGGGGAGCAGCAGCGGGTGGCTCTTGCGCGGGCTCTTATCACTGGCCCGAAATTGCTGTTGGCTGACGAGCCTACCGGCGATCTCGATGGGCAGACGGCGGAGGCGGTTTTCGCACTGATCGCGCGATTGCATCACGAGCACCAACTCACTTCCCTCATTGCCACCCACAACCTGTCGTTCGCGCGCCGCTGCAACCGGGTCATGCGGCTGGAGCGGGGACGCGTAGAAGAGATTAAGCCAGAGTCGTTGTCGGCATAGCAGGCAAAAGGCAGCAAGATAGTTAGACAAGGTGCAACAATTTAGGACGGTCGGCAGGCGGAAAGTTTTGAACAGGTTCCTTCAGTAACATTATAAAAACGTTTGAGTACTTGGGTTCGGTGGCCGTTTGATTGCATAATGAGAATGTCATGGCAAGCAGGCAGCAGCGCAGAAACGTTAACGGGCGGGGATTTCGTTAGAGGTCGAGCGGGAACCAGCACCTTCTTGGCCAGAAAGTTTTAGGGGGAAGGGCATTATGTTTGAACGCTATACGGAGAAAGCCAGGCGCGTAATCTTTTTTGCGCGCTACGAAGCAAGCCAGTTTGGGTCTCCTTATATAGAGACGGAACACCTTCTGCTGGGACTGCTGCGCGAAGACAAAGCCCTCACCAATCGATTCCTGCGTTCGCACGCCTCTGTGGAATCCATTCGTAAGCAAATCGAGGGTCACACCACCATCCGGGAAAAGGTCTCCACCTCCGTGGACCTTCCTCTCAGCAACGAGTGCAAGCGCGTGCTGGCCTATGCCGCGGAAGAAGCGGAAAGACTATCGCACCGGCACATTGGCACTGAACATCTTCTTTTGGGTTTACTGAGAGAAGAGAAATGCTTTGCCGCCGAGATTCTGCACGAGCGCGGACTAAGGCTTTCCGCCATTCGCGAAGAATTGGCCCGCACCAGCCAGGAAAAAGCGCAGCCTCAGCGGCAGCGTGAGTCCTCGCTGCTCAGCGAGTTCTCGCGGGATCTCACGCAGGCGGCGATGGATAGCCAGCTTGATCCCCTGGTCGGACGCGACGGAGAGCTCGAGCGTGTCATCCAGATTCTGTGCCGCCGCACCAAGAACAATCCTGTTCTGATTGGCGAACCCGGCGTGGGGAAGACTGCCATCGTTGAAGGTCTGGCGCAGCGCATTGCCGATGGCGAGGTTCCGTCTTTTCTGGCGGACAAGAGAATTCTCGCCCTCGATCTTTCGCTGATCGTTGCCGGGACGAAATATCGCGGCCAATTCGAAGAGCGCCTGAAGACCATCATGAAGGAATTGATGGAGTCGCAAAACTCCGTGATCTTCATCGATGAGCTGCACACTCTTGTCGGCGCGGGATCGGCGGAAGGTTCGCTCGATGCTGCGAACATTTTGAAACCCGCATTGTCGCGCGGCGAGATTCAGTGCATCGGCGCAACCACTCCCGGCGAATACCGCAAGTCGATTGAGAAAGACCGCTCGCTGGAGCGCCGCTTCCAGGCAGTTAAGGTTCCGCCGCCCAACGAAGTCGACGCGATCAAGATTCTCTTCGGTATCAAGGACCGGTATGAGAAATTCCACGCCGTCACTTATACCGACGACGCCATCAATTTCGCGGTATCGCATTCCAATCGCTATATTCCTGACCGTTTCCTTCCGGACAAGGCCATCGATTTGGTGGACGAAGCCGGTGCACGCGTAAAGCTGCGCCAGACCTCGCAGCCAGAAGAGATTACCGAGGTTCAGAAGCGGATCAAGTTCATCGTGCATCGCATGGAGAATGCGATCGCGAATCATGAGTTCGAGAAAGCCCGCTTCTATTCGGATGAAGAACGCAAAGAGCGCGAGAATCTGCGTGCTCTGCGCGAGAAATATCATCTCGATGAATCTTCCACCGGCGTCGTTGGCCGCGAAGACATTGAAGACGTGGTTTCGCGCTGGACCGGCGTTCCCATCACTTCGATCAAGGAAGAAGAAACCCAAAAGCTTCTCCGCATCGAAGAAGAGCTGCACAAGCGCATCATTTCGCAGGATAAATCGATCAGCGCTCTGGCTCGGGCAATCCGGCGTTCACGCGCGGGATTGAAGAGTCCGAACCGCCCGATCGGCTCATTTCTGTTCCTCGGACCAACCGGAGTCGGCAAGACTGAAGTGGCTCGCACTCTCGCTCAATTCATGTTCGGAACCGAAAAGGCTCTGGTCCGCTTCGATATGTCGGAGTTCATGGAAAAGCATTCGGTCTCGAAGCTGATCGGTTCGCCTCCAGGTTACGTCGGATACGAAGAGGGTGGTCAACTCACCGAGCGCGTGAAGCGTGCGCCGTATTCCGTGGTGCTGCTGGATGAAATCGAGAAGGCGCATCCGGATGTGTTTAACATCCTGCTGCAGGTTTTTGAAGACGGTCAGCTCACTGACGGCTTGGGCAACACGGTCGATTTCAAGAACACCATCCTTATCATGACCTCTAACATCGGTGCCCGGCACTTGCAGAAGCGCGAGGGTTTTGGCTTTCAATCGACCAAGGACGAGATGGTTTCGGGCAAGGTCGAGGAAATGGTGAAGGGCGAGGTCAAGCGCACCTTCAATCCGGAGTTCCTGAATCGTCTTGACGAGATCATCCTGTTCCTGGCGCTGAGCGAGGCAGACCTGATCCAGATTCTCGAGCTGATGGTCACGCAGCTCAATACCAACCTGGCGCAGAAGTCGATCACTGTGTCTGTGGCGGATGAGGCCAAGAAGTGGATTCTCAACCAGACCCTCACCGACCGCACTTACGGAGCTCGCCCGCTACGCAGAGCGTTGCAGAAATATATCGAAGACCCGCTGTCGGAAGCGCTAATTCAAGGCACGATCACGACTCGTCCGGCATTTATCGAGGTCTTCCTCGAAGACAACAAGCTGTTCTACCGTCCGGTGGACGCCGAGAAGACCGAAGGCGTGCTGCTGTACGAGAATAGCTAGGTTTTCAGCCATTAGCTCTTAGCCGTCAGCTTTTGCTGACGGCTTTTGTTTTTTCCGGCTATTTTTGTTAGCGCGCGTGTATATTCCCGGATTGTTTCCGGCCGTGAGCGGTTATAGATGAATTGTCCTTGCCTGCGGGACTCGATCAGATTTGCTTCAGCCAACACTCGAAGATGATGAGAGATCGTCCCTGGAGTAAGCGGACACTTTTGCATTACCTCGCCACAGAACATCTGGCCGCGAGACGAGATGGTCTCGTAAATGCGCAGGCGCGTCGGGTCGCTCAAGGCCTTGGAAATCTTAGCTAACGTCTTCTCTGTCATGCATGCACAGTATAGTCCTTAGTTTGCGGTGTCTAATTCTGAATCTTTGATATTTTGACATACATCAAACTATTCAGATTCAGCCAGCGAGTGCTAGTGGCTGCTCTTAAAGATTTCTGTATTCGACGGTCGGAGGAATTTATGGCGAAAAGATTTGAAGGCAAGACAGTAGTCATAACAGGCGGCAACAGCGGCATCGGACTGGCCACGGCCAAGCTTTTTCACGACGAGGGGGCCAGGGTCGCCATCTCAGGACGCGATCAGAAGACGCTGGATGAAGCTGTAAAAACTATCGGTAACGGCACCCTGGCAGTGAAGGCCGATGTTTCGAAATTGGCTGATATCGACAAGTTCTTCAGCGAGGTGGGCACGAAGTTCGGAAAGATCGATGTTCTGTTTGCCAATGCCGGGATTGCTAAGTTTAGCCCTGCAGACGGCAGCAGCGAGCAGCTGTTCGATGAGCAGTTCGATATCAACGTCAAAGGCCTTTACTTTACCGTGCAGAAAGCAATTCCTCTTCTTAACGATAACGGTAGTATCGTATTAAACTCGTCCGTAGTCGGTACGAAGGGCTACTTGGGTTCAAGCATCTACGCAGCGACCAAAGCGGCAGTGCGGTCCTTGGCTCGCACCTTTGGCGCAGAATTGGTGGGCCGCGGTATTCGCGTCAACGTCGTAAGCCCGGGACCAATCGAGACTCCAATTCTTGGAAAAGGCGGAATGCCGCAGGCCGCTGTGGACGACTTCGCGGAGAGCATTAAGAACCGCGTTCCTATGAAGCGTTTTGGCAAGCCGGAAGAGGTAGGGCGCGCCGTTCTATTCCTAGGTGGCAACGAAGCTTCATATATCACGGGTGTCGACTTAAATGTGGATGGTGGAACCGGACAGATCTAAATAAGACAACTTATCTCAGCCGTCGGTCGAAAAGCCGACGGCTTTTTATCCATCGGTGGCGCGTGGGGCCACAGGCACTACGTAACGGTCCGATACAACCGTCAAGCGCTGTGAAGGCGAGCATTCGTCCTAGGCCTTGCTCCAGTCCTCGATTTCCAGACCCTTCACTCTTCGAAATACGCGATCGTTGGTCACTAGGATTGCTTCTGCGGCAAGTGCTTGAGCCGCAATCATGAGGTCTAAATTGCCCATGGGCTCGCCATTTGTTTCCAGCGTAGCGCGAAGGCCGGCATACTGCCGGGCGACCGCCGAATCCCAAACCAATATCTCGACGCGCATCAGAAATTCTTCGACGACGATTCTCAGCTTTGTCGCTTGCGGCAGGCGAGCGACCCCGAAGCGCAACTCGGCCTCTGTGATTACGGAAATTCCAACCTCATTCATTGGGACTTGCAGCAGGCGCTCCCGGACTCTGGGAAAGTTCCCTTTGATGATGTAGCTGACAGTATTGGTGTCGAGAAGATAGCGGACGGCCATTCAGAACAACTCGCGTTTTTGCGGAGGCGCGTCTTTGCGGTTGGCTAGGAAGTCCTTTGGCACTTCAATCGCATTCATCAAGATGAAGAGATCTTTCCATGAGTCAGGGCGGCGCGACAGAATGACATCGCCAGTCGCGGGGTCGCGGCGAACATAGACCTCCGATCCTTCGAATCGGTATTCAGAAGGCAAGCGTACAGCCTGACTGCGACCGTTTTTGAAGAGCTTAGCTGTTTTCTGCATAATATATATTATGATATATACCACAGGTTGTCAATGATTCTATGCCTACTGCACCGTCACTTTCACCTTTGCCGTCGACCGTCCATAAGCATTGGTTCCCACTAACGTGTAAGTCGTGGTTGCCGTCGGAGTCACAATCACGGAAGCTCCGCGCACGGCTCCCACCTGCGGCAACACCACAAGATACGAAGCTCCAGAAACATTCCAACTCAGCGTCACCGGCTGGCCAGAGGACACGGTCTGCGGATTCGCCGTGAAGCTGCTAATTACCGGAGCCGGTCCAATCGGAACATTGCTCGGCGTATACAAAGGATCGATCAGCACCACTTCGAACGCCGACGCCGGAACCGACTTCAGCGTGCCGAGATCGTCGTTGCTCCAGCGATTGTCCGGGTCGCCCGTGATGAACATCGAACTGCCGTTGTCGGCCATGATCATGCCGTATTTTTTTAGTGCGGCAAGAATGGTTTGCGCCTGCGGCGGGAACGAAGAAATATTGTAGGAAGCCTGCAACCGCATGCGCATTCCCATAGGCGCGGCATAAGGATTGCTTGAGTTCCCAGCCCAGTGCGAAGCCGGCGGCGTAAACGCAGTCGCGCTGTTCTGCAGCGTGAAGCGCAAAGCGTGCTGGATCGCGCCGCTGGCGACTTCATCGTAACGAGCCAGCCCCGCAAACACGGAGAGTCCGGCCGCATCGGCTGAAGTCCAGGTGTAGGGCCGCTGCTCGTCGTTCAAGAGATCCCATACCGCTCCTGAAGCGGCGTCCCAACTTCCATTCTTTTGCGAATACGAACTGTAGAGTTCGTAAAGCCAGCAGTTGTCGCGGTCGAGCACGAGTACGTGCCGGTCGCCATTGCCGGGATTCGGATAGCCCTCGATGGGAGCATTTTTCGGGACGGGCATCGGTCCAGGGTCGCTCTCCGAGCCATAGGCGGTATATTTGATCGGCACAAATGGCGATCCGCTGACCACAATGTAAGGAATTCCGATGGTTTGGCCGCCGTAGAGTCCTGCGCCAAAGTCAGGATGCAGTGGCGTGGAGTCGCCGATGAAATTTATGATGGCGCTGGAATTGGGGTCGACTGGAGCCGCAGAAATATCCTGATTCCACGCATTGTCGCTAGGGAATGGAATGAATCCGTTGAGGCTGGCGCCGCGGCCCAGACTCATGCCGCTGCACGATTGAGCTCGCGCGGCAGACGCAAAATATGAGAGACACAGTACGATGGCAAGCAGGAAACGGAATCGCTGCATGAAGCACCTCGGGAAGGGAATTCGTTGAGGCCAGATTAGCACGATCTCAGCGCGCGGAAACCTTCGCAGAAAACACGGAAGTTCGAGTGCAGCGGGACCGTCAGGCCATGAAGAAAGCGTCCGAACGGACGATGTGTTTCGAGAAGTTTTGCGACCGGCTGCCGCACGATGAATCTGAATCCAGAGACTTCGAACCAAGAACTGCCAGTGACAGGGGGAAAGCATGCCGCAGAAAATCAATATTGCCGAGAAGTTCGCCAAAATTTCGGAATTCTTCAAACCGCATATCGCCGCCGAGTTGAACGGACAAATGGTAAAGCTGGTGAAGACGAACACTGAGTTCGTCTGGCATCACCACGACCATGAAGACGAAATGTTTCTCGTGGTCAAAGGAAAATTTCGCATGGAATTCCGCGACCATGACGAATGGATCAAGGAAGGCGAGTTTATCGTGGTACCCCGCGGTGTGGAGCACCGGCCCGTTGCTGAAGAAGAATGCTGGATCGTACTTTTTGAACCCGCGTCCACGCTCAATACCGGCAACGTGATTAACGAACGAACTCAGCCTGAGCTGCCACGCGTGTAAGCACGCTACTCGGCGGAGTTTTCACTCGGCTGCCGGAGACTTTCTCGTATACCTCCGGCAGCTTTGTGACATTTCATTTTCTCGATCTGATGGAAATCATCCATCTCATGCTGCTGTGCGCGCTGGCAATTACTGCCGTGGCGCAATCAAAATCGAACTACGAGATTTACGCCATCCGCTATGCAACCATACCCGACTTCCCGGTTTCTGACCTCGTGGCGGGTGCCGAGCCGGGCCGCAAGCTCGATATTGCCATGATGATCTGGCTTGTGCGCGGCAACGGCCACAATATCCTGGTCGACTCCGGGTTTTATCACGATCGCTTTTTCAAGGACTGGCAGGTGAAAGATTTCACCAAGCCTTCCGACACTCTAAGCCGGCTCGGTATGAAGCCTGAGGACATCACCGACATCATCATTACGCACATGCACTGGGACCACGCCGATGGCATGGATCTGTTTCCTAACGCTCGTATCTGGATTCAGAAAGACGAGTTGCAGTATTATGCCGGCCAAGCTTGGCAATCGAACGACACTCACGGCGGCATCGCCGAAGAGGACATGCTCACTCTAGTAAAACTCAACACGCAAGGTCGCGTAGGTCTTGTGGATGGCGATGCTCAGCAAATTATTCCCGGCGTGACTTGCTACATCGGCGGCAAACATACTTTTCAATCTCAGTATGTGGGCGTGCAAACGGCTGCTGGAACCGTTGTGCTGGCCAGCGACAATATGTATCTGTATGAAATCTCGAACGGCATGTGCCAATCGCGGCCACGCTCGATGCCGCGTCAAACCTCCGCGCGCAGGATCGCATGAAACAAATCGCGACACGCCCGGAACTGATCGTTCCCGGACACGATCCCGCAGTCTTCACAAAGTTCCCGAACCCTGTGCCGGGGGTAGCCAAGATCCAGTAACCGCAGATCCAGTAAGAGACAATGCGACCAACGTCGCCCTGCTTTCATCTAGAATGAAACCATGGATGTGACCGTCTATTCTGCAGCGTGGTGCCCCGATTGCCGCGAAGCCAAACGCTTCCTGGCCAAGCACAATATCCCCTACAAAGAGATCGACGTCCAATCCACGCCGGGTGCGGTGGAAGAGATCGTCAAACACACCGGAAAGCGCGCCATCCCACAATTCGTGATCGATGGCGAGTGGGTGCAACCCTATGTGCCGGGTCGTGGATTTCTATACGAACAAATGGCAAAACGGCTTGGCATCGAAAAACCATGACCCCGCACACTTTCCTCAGCGGGAATCTCTTTCTTAGTCGCCTCTGATATCCCCCGGTCATCATCTTCCGTACCGTGGAAAAGCCCTGCCGGACAAGGGAAGATGACCAATCCCCCGCATTGATAGCTGGTCGTTTTCCGCTTGCGGAAAGGGATCGAGCACGGGGGCTATCCGCTCATGTCCGAACCGGAAGATAGTCAGGCATTGAACGAAGTTAGCGACATCTGGCAGTGGATGGTGCAGTCTGTGCTGGGCGTGGCGTTGGTGGTTGGCACGGTTGCCATGTTCCACTACTATGCGCCCGCCACGGCGCAGGCCCCGCAGCAGGAAGAAGAACTCCGAAAGCAGGTAGGCCAGCTTTCGCGGCAAGTCGCGGAACTCGAAAAGGAACAGGCGATGCCTGCCCTGGTTCTGGCTCACTATCGTAATTCGATTGGCTACATCCATGGCGTGTTTCAGGTTGGGTTTCCCAACCAGCCGGTCGCGATTCGCGCGCGCGTGTCGGGAACAGGCTTTCTGGTTGGCAACGGACTTTTGGCCACCAACCGACATGTAGCGGAGCCCTGGTATGGCGACGCCGAGGCGGAAGCTTTGATCCAGCGCGGCGCCACAGCCCGCTTAGAGAGCTTGGTTGTATTCTTTCCCAACTCTCCCACGCCGGTAACCTTAACTCCCGGAACAGTTTCATCCAGCGGCGATCTTGCCGTACTCAGGATTGAAGATAAAGAGGCTGTGATCGGCCTTCCTGTGCTTCCATTGGCGAAAGGGACGGCATCGCCCGGAGAGTTGGTGACGGTGATCGGCTATCCCATGGGAATCGCCGGGATGGTGGCGAAGTTGCCGAGCGGGATTTACCAGCGGCTCGCGTACCGGCACAATGACATCAATGCTGCGAGCGAACTAGCAGCATTATCGTTGATTCGCCCCTCGACCACTTGCGGGCATCTTGGCGATGTAGTCGGCGACAAGCTGATTTACGACGCCCCTACTGCGCACGGCGGCAGCGGCGGACCTGTTTTCAACTCGAATGCAGAAGTGATCGGAGTGAACTCCGCCTACATCGACGGATTTTCCGGCGGCACGCTGGGAGTCTCGGTGGAAGCGTTGCGCCCGTTGATCGACGCCGTAGAAAAGAAGCCGTAGGGATCGAGCTACTTCAACCCTGAAACATCCAAGCCAGCTATCCTCGGAAACCATCCCGGCTCGCGTACGTGCTCATCGTGGAAACGCCGGAGGCGGGCGGCCATCACGCCACTGCGCCCTAAATATCCAACCACTCTGCGATGGTCGGCGCGATCAACCACAGGCAAGCGTCCGATGTCATAGCGCAGCATCTTCGACGCAGCTTCCGAGACAAGTTCGTCAGGGTAAGTCACTACAAGTCGTGTGCTGCCAGCTTCCTGAACGGTCATGGCTCCGGCGGAATCTTTGTCGAATGCGCGGAGCAGGTCGCCACGGGTGATGATACCGGCAAGCTTCCCGTCACCGTCGAGGATCAGCAGTGCCTCATGGCGAGCTACCGTGGGGTCGTGTCGCGCGATGCGTTCTGCGAGTTCGCTAACCTTCGTCCCAGCCGCGACGGTAGGCAGTTCCCGGTCCATGGTCTCGGAAACTTTGCTTTGCGACAGAGTGTCAGCTTCGTAGTCCTGATGGACATGCAGCCCGCGGCGCGCAAGTTTTTCCGTCATGATCGAACTGTTGGGCATCAGCAGCATCGCGATGCCGTCGGCGATGACGCTGACCAGCATGAGAGGCAGCACGGAGTTGTAATCTCGCGTGATTTCGAAAGCGAAGATGATGAACGTAAACGTGGCGCGCGAGGCTGAGGCAAACACCGCACCCATCGCGACCAGCGCGAAAGCTCCCGGCGAGAGGTGTGCGCCAGGTAAAAAATGATTGGACACTATGGCGAAAATGCCGCCCATCGCGGCGCTCCATATAAAGCAGGGCGCCAGCAATCCACCGGAGGTGCCGGAGCCGAGCGAGATGGCCAAGGCTGCGGCTTTGGCCAGCATGACGACCAGCAAAAGCTTCCACGCCAGCTGGCCATTAAGAATATCGCCGATGGTGTCATAGCCGACACCGAGTACGCGAGGTACAAAGAAGCCGATGATGCCCAGTCCGAGCGCGCCGACCGCCGGCCACCACATTTCATCGAACGGAAGTTTGTCGAATTGATCCTCCACCCAATAAAGCAGCTTGCTGAAACCGACTGCTGCGAGACCGCAGATCAGCCCTAAGACCAGATAAAACGGCAGCCCGCGGGGAATCGCAAAGTCCATCGGCCTGACCTGAAACATTGGTCCCAGCCCCAAGAGTTGCATGTGGACGGCGGTTGCTAGAGTGCTTGCAATCACCAGCGGGATGAAGGAACGCGATTTGAATTCGAAGAGCAGAAGTTCAATGGCAAGAATCACGCCGGCGATGGGAGTGTTGAACGTGGCCGACATACCAGCCGCCGCGCCGCACGCGAGCAGCACTTTGCGCTCGACTGCAGTGGTGTGGAAGGCTTGTCCGACTAACGATCCGATCGCTCCGCCCGTCTGGATGATCGGGCCTTCCGCGCCGAAGGGACCGCCGGTGCCGATCGCGATTGCCGCCGAAATCGGCTTCAGAATGGCCACACGCGGCGCAATGCGGCTGCGGTTGAACAGCACGGCCTCCATCGCTTCCGGGATGCCATGGCCCTTAATCTTCGATGTGCCGTACTTGGCCATGACACCCACAATGAGTCCACCAATCACCGGAACGACGATGACCATCCAGCCGAGTTGGTTGTGCTGGGCGCTGGAGAAGTCGGCTGACCAGCGATGAAAGAAGAAAAGGTTGGTAAACAGGCCGATCAACTTATAGAGCGCGAAGGCCACGAGGCCGGCCACCAGGCCAATCCCGGCGGAGAGAATTGAGACCAGCAACATACGGAACGGCGCAGGCGGCGCCGCGTCGATTGCTGTTCGAGCCCTATCTCGCTCTGAGGTATTCGAGGCCTCGTTTGAGTTTGTCGGGAACTTTGAATGTTTGGAAGTTTGGTTGTCGTTGTTGTCCGTGCTCATGAATGTTTTACTGTCCTTCGTTTTTCGCGGGGAAGGGTCAAATGCGTTGCGGGAGCGTCGTTACCATCGCGCATGATGCGCTGAAGAGCAGCCACCAGTTCAGGTCCGGCCGAGCGCAGTTCATCGTGATGGTGAAGCGCCAGCTCGCCGAGGACTTTCTCGCCTTTGGCCGTGAGCGCGAGCAGCACCTCTCGGCGGTCGTCCTGGGCACGTGTGCGATGCACAAATCCTCCCGCTTCGAGGCGATTCACCAGCTCCACAGTACTGTGGTGGCGGATTTGCAGGCGGCCGGCTAATTCGCGAATCCGAGGCCGTACTCCTGCCGGCATGCCCTTGATCGCCAGCATCAGCTGATACTGCCCGCGCTCCAGCCCAGCCCGCTTTACCACTTGCTCACTGAAATGAAGGAAACGGCGGATCTGGTAGCGAAACTCCGCCAGCGCCTGGTAATCCGATAAATTGAGCTTCTTCATGCCGCCCGATTGCATCGTTCTGCGATCCAATTATCGAATCGCACCAGATTATATCGTCTAACGATATAATAGCAGAAGGCCGGGCGAGAATCGATTGCTGATTACCAAATTGTTAATGGCACATTGCTGACTGCTGATCGCTAATTACCAGTAAAACCCACCAAAATGCTTGCGGTTCTAAATCAGCAATCAACAGTCAGCATTCAGCAATTGCATCAACCGCTGGCCTCTTTTCCGCACTCCAGTTAGAATCCTCTGGCCCACTATCACCGCAATCGACAGGAGCGAATCTGCTTTGATTCCGCGCTACACCCGCCCTGAGATGGGCCACATCTGGAGTGACGAAAACCGTTTTCGTACATGGCTGGCCGTGGAGGTCGCCGCCAGCGAAACCTTGGCCGAGGCTGGCATGGTACCGAAGGAAGCGGTGCAGGCGATTCGCGAGCGCGCCGATTTCCGCGTCGAGCGTATCCAAGAGATCGAGGCCGAGGTGCGCCACGATGTCATTGCTTTCACCACCGCTGTGGCGGAGATCGTCGGCCCCCATGCCCGCTGGTTTCATTACGGCCTTACGTCAAACGACGTAGTCGACACCGCGCAGGCGTTGCTGATCAAGCAGGCTTCGGCTCTCATCGCCGACGATCTTGAGCGATTGGCCGATGTGCTTGAACACCGCGCCTGGGAATTCAAAGACACGCCGATGGTGGGACGCACCCACGGAATCCACGCTGAGCCCATCACCTTCGGATTCAAGCTGGCCAACTGGTTCTCCGAAACGCAGCGCAACATCGCGCGCTTTCGTTCTGCTGCCGAAGATATGCGCGTGGGGAAATTTTCCGGAGCGGTGGGAATCTTCGCCCACCTCACGCCGGAGATCGAAGAAAAAATTTGCGCGCGCCTGGGCCTGAAGGCGGCAGCGATTTCATCGCAGGTCATCCAGCGCGACCGGCACGCCACTTATCTGGCGACGCTAGCGGTGATTGCCTCGACTCTCGACAAAATCGCAACAGAAATCCGTCACTTGCAGCGCACCGAGGTTCGCGAGGCCGAGGAGTTCTTCAGCGAAAAGCAGAAGGGTTCCTCTGCCATGCCGCACAAGCGCAATCCCGTGACCTCCGAGCAAATCAGCGGACTGGCGCGCGTGGTGCGCGGCAACGCCCAGGCGGGATTGGAAAACGTAGCCCTGTGGGGCGAACGCGACATCTCGCATTCTTCGGCGGAGCGCGTCATTTTGCCAGACTCGACCACGCTCATTGATTACCTGCTGAATAAAACTACGAATCTAGTCGAGACCATGTTCGTTTATCCCGAACGCATGCGCGCGAACCTTGATAGCACGCATGGTCTAATCTTTAGCGGGCAACTTCTACTCGATTTGGTCGAGCAAGGCGTCTCGCGTGAAGACGCTTACCGACTGGTGCAGGGCCATGCGATGCGCGCCTGGAAAGAGAATCTCGATTTCCACCAACTGGTTCTCGCCGACAAGCAAATCACCGGAAAAGTCTCCCGCAAACAAATCGAATATGCCTTCGACTTGCGACGGCAGCTAAAGAATGTGGATAAGATTTTCGCCCGTGTATTTTGCAAGAAAGGTCATACGTCGACGAAGCCAGCCAGAGCAAAGCAAAAATCAAAGCGGCCGTGAACGCGCTCTCGATGTTGAGTCTCGTATTTCTTTTTGAAAAGGTCCGGTGCTCGCCGTCTATGGAACGCGGCTCAGCTTTTGCCGGACTCTAAAATATTTTCTTCCGCCTCCAGCGCATCGTCGCTGGATCTATTTTTCATCCCACTGAGTTCCCCCGCCCGCCGTAACTGCGGGAACAGCCAAGCCCACAAACCGATCACCAGAAGCGTTCCTACGCCCCCCAACACCACCGCCGGAACCGTGCCAAACCACTGCGCGGTCAGGCCCGATTCGAATTGTCCAAGTTCGTTCGACGTGCCAATAAAAACCATGTCTACGGCCATCACTCGTCCGCGCATTACGTCCGGCGTGCCGAACTGCACCAGCATCGCGCGAATGATTACGCTGACCATGTCGCATCCGCCGAGCAGAACGAGCGCCGCCAGTGACAGCGTCAGGCTGCGCGACACCCCAAAGATAATCGTGAAAACTCCGAACCCCGCCACAGACCACAACAGCGCCGGCCCCGCTCGCCCGCGCAAGGGTCGGTGAGCCAAAGCCACAGCCGTCACAGCCGCACCCACTCCCGGAGCTGTACGCAGCAACCCAAGTCCCCACGGTCCAGTGTGCAGAATCTCCCGCGCATACACCGGCAAAAGAGCAACGGCTCCGCCCAGCAGCACTGCAAACAGATCGAGCGAGATCGCTCCCAGGATGAGCTTCTCGCGCCAAATAAAATGCAAACCGGCGAGCACCGTCTTTCCGGTCAGCGGCTCGCGGCGCCGCGCTTGCTCCGTCGCCTTGATGCGGAACGCAGAGAGCAGCGCGCCCAAAGCAGTCAGCATAGCCAGCGCATAAACAGCCTTGGGGCCGTGCGCCAGCGCATACAGAATTCCGCCCAGCGATGGTCCAATAATCACCGCGGCTTGAAAGGTTGTGGCATTCCAGGTAACAGCGTTATGGAAGTGTTCCTCCGGAACGAGTTGCGGCAGAATCGATCGGCTGGCCGTTCCGTTGAACGATCGCACCACGCCGAGCATGACCAGAACGACATAGATTGGCTTTACTGAATGCGTGCCGCGCTCCGCAATCACCAGTAAGAGTGCCGAACACAATGCGAATCCCGCATAGCAGGTGGCCAGCACCTTGCGGCGCTCGAAGCGGTCGGAGGCGTGTCCGGAGACTAGAAACAATAAAATCCCCGGGAGAAACTGCGCCAGCCCAACCAGTCCCAAATCGAGCGCACGCTTGGTAATCTCGTAAACCTGCCATCCCACCGCGACTGCCTGCATCTCGATCGCAGCAACAATCAGGAATCGTGCGGTCTGAAACAGCACAAAATCCGGATGGGAAAATGCGAGGAGTCCAGCTCTGGAGTCGGAAGGGGCGGCCATTTGAGATCGAGTAGATTGATCTTTAATAATACGATCCTCTAATGTGCCACAGAACGAGATCGCGCGTGCAAGGCGAGGTCCGCGTCGAGAATTTTATTCGCCTGAATCCCCCATGTCCTAGGACTGATCGCTATAATCCGACTTGACCGAAAGCTCGCATGCGCTTTGAACTTTTCATCGCAACCCGTTACCTGCGCGCGAAACGGCGCCAGGCCTTTATCGGCATCATTACCGGCATCTCCATCGTGGGCGTTGCCGCAGGTGTTGCCTCCCTTATCGTAGCGCTCGCTATCAACAACGGTTTTCGTCAGGACTTGCAGGAGCGCCTCATCGGATCGACTTCGCACGTCAGCCTCTTGCGCATCTCCGACGACGGCATCAAGGACTGGCCGCCGCTCTTCGAACGCCTTTCCAAACAACCCCATGTGGTTGCCGCGGCCCCGGCAATTTTCGAACAAGTTCTCATTTCGCGCGGCCCGCGCGCGCGGGGCGCCGTCCTGAAAGGAATGATTCCCGCCGACGAGCGCCGCATAGGCGACTTGTTGAGTTCAGTAAAGGAAGGATCAGCAACCGACTTGGAGGAACCGCAGTCTGCGCTAGACAAAGACCATGTGGGGACAGCCGCCTCGGCTGTCCCGGGAGCGCAAGCGACCGGCGGCTCCCCGGATGAGCTATCCGAAGTCCACGCCCGACAAGCAGCCATGCCTCCCATCATTCTTGGCAAAGACATGGCTGACAATTTAGGCGCGGCGGTCGGTTCCGTGGTGCTGGTGACCAGCCCCCAAGGCGAACTTACTCCGTTCGGCATGGTGCCTAAATACAGCCGCTTCCGCGTCGTAGGAATCTTCAGCTCGGGCTTTTTCGATTACGACTCGTCGTGGGCCTTCACCCGGCTATCGGACGCGCAGCGCCTCTTCGGGCTCGGCGATCTGATCTCGGTTATCGAGTTCAAGGTTGACGATATCTACAAAGCCGACAAGGTTTCGCGCGAACTCGAAAACGCGGCCGGCAAAGGCTTCATGACCACCAACTGGATGGAGCAAAACAAAGCTCTATTTCATGCCCTGCGGCTGGAGCGCCTGGTCACCTTCATCACCATCGGCCTGATTGTCTTCGTCGCCGCGCTGAATATTTTGATTTCGCTGATCATGATGGTCATGGAAAAAACCAAAGACATCGCCGTGCTCATGTCGATGGGTACGCGCAAGTCGCAAGTACGCAACGTGTTCATCGCTCAAGGAGTTCTCATCGGCGTGATCGGCACCGCCATCGGCCTGCTCCTCGGCTACGCGATCTCCTACGCCGGTGGCCATTACCACATGATCTCGCTCTCGCCAGAAGTTTATTCCATCGACTACGTCCCCTTCGCCCCGCGCCTGATCGATGGCGCGCTCGTAGCCCTGGTAGCAATCGGAGTCTCATTCGTCGCGACGCTCTATCCCTCCTGGTCCGCCGGCCGAACCCTCCCCGCCGAAGCCCTACGCTACGAATGAAAACGAAGCAGGTCTAGGGGACATTAAATCGCCCTGTCATCCTGAGCGCGCTAGCGAAGCAAAACTGCGTCGAAGGATCCCTGCCCGTCTGCACTACCGCCGACCCAGCAAGGCATTCTCCCACGGAACTTTTTGCACACCCTCACCGTACAATTAGAGAAGAGAAGAAAAAGGAGGTCTCTCCCATGTTCACGTTCCTCCTCTGGTGCATCCTCTTCGTAATCTGCTGGCCGCTAGCTCTACTAGCGCTCATCGCGTACCCATTCATCTGGCTATTGTTGTTGCCATTCCGCATCGTGGGAGTGGCCGTCCATGGAGTGCTGGAGGTCATCTACCTCGCCATCACGCTTCCCTTCAGGCTGCTGGCTGCACCGTTCAAAATTTAAACAGTATTCAAGCAGTAGATTTCGTCCGGTAGTAATAGATCAGATCGAGCGGGGGAGGCGTCTTCCCAAGAGATCGCAGAAATCCAGAGACTTGCCCGCGATGGTGCGTGGCATGATTCACCACCTGCAAACCGATCTGCCAAAGCGGCGTTCGATGTGGATTTCCCTTCATGTCTTTGTAGTCGCGCCACTCGTTCAACAAATCGTCGGTTAGCGATGCGGCCCATTCTTTCCATCGATCCCCCAAACTCGCCCACTCGCGAGTCAACTTGGCTAGATCGTAGTCCGCAGGCTTGACCAAAGCGTCGATCTGTCTTTCCTCCACACGGGCCAGCCAAACGCGATCCGCACCAAAGATATGAACCAGCGTCCCATGCACGCTCTTGTCCGCCGTTCCGAAGTCACGCGTCAGTTCTTCCGAAGTAAGCTGCGTTGCAGCATTGAGCAGCCAACTTGAAGCCCACATCGAGTAATCGAAATGCATTCGAACAACTTCCGCTGAAACAAGCACACTAGCTCTCCATCACTTTCAGCCGTTCGCCCACAATTAGCCTTGCCCCGGTCGCGCTCTGCACATCCTCCGCCGTCAATCCCGGAGCCACTTCCTCCAGTACCAATCCCTGTTTTGTCACCCGCAGGTACGCCATCTCGGTCACAATCGTATCCACCACCTTCACGCCGGTCAGCGGCAGAGTGCATTTCTTCAAAATCTTCGGAGCGCCCTCCCGCGTCGTGTGCTCCATCGCCACGACAACGCGCCGCGCCCCGGCCACAAGGTCCATGGCACCGCCCATCCCCTTCACCATTTTTCCCGGGATCATCCAATTCGCCAGGCTGCCCGATTCATCCACTTCCATTGCGCCCAGCACGCTCAAATCGACGTGTGCTCCGCGGATCATGGCAAACGAATCGGCGCTCGAAAAATACGAGGTCCCCGCCATCTCGCTCACCGTCTCCTTGCCCGCATTAATCAGATCGGCGTCTTCCTCGCCCTCCACCGGATACGGCCCAATCCCCAGCATCCCGTTCTCCGACTGCAGAACGACTTCCATCCCCACCGGAACATAATTCGAAATCAGCGTAGGCATGCCAATGCCCAGGTTCACATAGAACCCGTCTCGCAGCTCGCGCGCAATCCGCTTCACAATGCGTTCACGCTTATCGACATCTTTGCCGGGTTTATTCATTTTTTAAGCCCTGTCATCCTGAGCGAGGATCTTGCTTCGCGATAGCGAAGCAAAACCGCAGTCGAAGGATCCCTTGCACTGAGACATCGCCAATGCCACATCAAGGAGTTCTCCCGGTGCTCCCGCAGTTGGCATTACGACGCCTTCCTCACCGTCCGCTTCTCAATCCTCCGCTCGTAAAGCTCCCCCTGAAAAATCCTCTTCACGTAGACCGACGGCGTATGGACCATGTCCCCGTCGATCTCCCCAGCCTCCACCAGATGCTCCACTTCCGCAATCGTCACATTCGCCGCCGTCGCCATGATCGGATTAAAATTCCGCGCCGTCTTCCGGTAAACCAGATTCCCCAACCGGTCGCCCTTCCACGCCTTCACCAACGCAAAGTCCGCCTTCAACGCCCGCTCCATCACATAAGGACGCCCATCGAACTCGCGCGTTTCTTTGCCATCCGCAACAATCGTGCCGACACCGGTCGGAGTAAAAAACGCCGGAATCCCCGCGCCCGCCGCACGAATCCGCTCCGCAAACGTCCCCTGCGGCACCAGATCGAGTTCCACTTTTCCCGCCAGCACCATCGATTCCAGCAGTTTGTTTTCTCCCACGTAAGTTCCAATGTGGCGCCGAATCTGCCCCGCCGAAAGCAGCATCCCGGCGCCGAAGCCATCGACGCCCGCGTTATTGCTGATCGTCGTGAGATTCTTCGATCCCTTTTTCACCAGCGCCCGAATCAGGTTCTCCGGAATCCCGCACAACCCAAAACCGCCGATCATAATGACCGCGCCATCGTGCACATCGCAAATCGCCTCATCGGCATTGGCCACAACTTTATTCATAGCGAAAGGATTCTAAATGAAATTCCAGAAGAGATATAGCAACTCTGTCATCCTGAGCGCAGCATTTGCTATCGCGAAGCGAAAGCAAATGCGGAGTCGAAGGATCCCTACCTCTCAAACATCAGCCTGCCTAGCAAGCACTCTCATAACTGCTTGGGGAATCACCCTTTCTTCTCCGAACTCTTCTTCAACCCATGTGCCAACTCAAACTCCTCCGCCAATTGCCGCGTCGCCAGATTCTCCCGGATGTGAGCCAGCCGCTGTTCCACTTTCAACAGTGCGTCCTCGAGATTTTTCTTGTTGCTGATGGCGATATCCCGCCACATCGAATACGGACTCGCTGCAATCCGCGTCATCTCCCGCAGGGCCCGCCCGCCCGTGGAAAGCAGCGGCGCTTCGTCTCCAAACTCCTCGACCAGCGCCGCCGCCAGCGCCGTCGAAATCATCTGCGGCACCTGGCTGATCCAGGCACAGAGCCGGTCGTGCTCATCCGGCGGCAGCATCGCAACTCGCGCTCCAATCTGATCGATCCATCCCGCGAATTCTGCGAACAATCCCTTTTGCAAGTTTTGTCCGGCTACCGGCGTTAAAAACCAAACCGCATTCTGAAACAAATCGGCATCCGCAAATTCCACGCCGCTGTTCTCTTTCCCGGCCATGGGATGCCCGCCCAGAAATCGCTTGCCAGCGTTTTTTCCGAACACGCTCAGCGCCTGCTCCGTCACCGCTGTTTTTGTGCTGCCTACGTCCGTCAGCAGCGTATCCGCAGGAAGTATCGGGCCGAGTTTCCCAATCAAATCCACAATAGCCAGAACCGGCGTTGCCAGCATTACCAACTGGCTGCCGCGCACCGCCTCAGCAGGTCTTACAAACCCGTCGTCGATTACGCCGCCGGTTTTCGCCCGTTTCAGCGCAGGCTCGCGGTCGCAACCGACAATCCGCCCTTTGAATTTTCTCTTCCGCAGCGCCAGCGCAAACGACCCGCCGATCAGCCCCGTCCCAACGATCGTGATTTGCCGAATCGGCATAAGAATTGAGCGATTACGCGATTTGTGATTGTGCGATTTAAAAACAGGAAGGAGGCAGGAAGGTTTTTCAATCGCCCAATGGCCCGATCACTCAATCACGCAATGGTCCTCCCCACCGCCGGCGCGATCATCCGCAACTCGTCCATCAGTTTCTCAAACTGTTCGGGAAACAGCGACTGTGCGCCATCGGACCATGCTTTGTTCGGGTCGCAATGTACCTCGATCAGCAGCGCATCCGCCCCGGCCGCCACGGAAGCTCGCGCCATCGGCGGAACCTTGTCGCGCCGGCCCGTACCGTGCGAGGGATCGGCCGTCATCGGAAGATGAGACAACTTGTGGATAATCGGTATCGCCGAAATGTCCATCGTGTTCCGCGTGTAAGTCTCGAAGGTTCGAATCCCGCGCTCGCACAGGATCACGTCATAATTTCCGCCCGCCATAATGTATTCCGCCGACAGCAGCAACTCCTCCAACGTCGCGGCGATTCCCCGCTTCAACAGCACCGGCTTGCGCACTTTTCCCAGTTCGCGCAACAGATTGAAATTCTGCATGTTGCGCGCCCCCACCTGCAAAATATCCACATAGGGCAGCATCATCGGAATCTGTGAGATCTCCATCACCTCGCTGATCACCAGCAGCTTGAACTTCTCGCCAGCCTCGCGCAGCAACTTCAACGCGTCCTCTCCGTGCCCCTGAAACGAATAAGGAGAACTTCGCGGCTTGAACGCTCCGCCTCGCAGCACCCGTCCCCCGGCCTTCGCCACAATTTCGGCCGTTGAAAAAAGCTGCTCCCGTGACTCAACCGAACACGGCCCCGCCATCACCACCACTTCGTTTCCGCCAACGTTAATTCCATTCGCCAGCTTGACGATCGTTCCCTCCGGCCGAAAACTTTTTCCCGCCAGTTTGTACGGGGAACTGATGCGATGGACGGCCTGCACCCCCGGCAACAGCTCAAGGTTGCGGATGTCAAAATCGATTACCGCTCCCACCGCGCCCAGCACGGTTTGCCGGGCGCCGGTCGAGCGGTGCACTTCAAACCCCATTTTTACCAGGTGCTCGATTACCTGCTGCACCAGCCCCTCATCCGCCGCTTCCTGCATCGCCACAATCATAAGAATCTCTGCTCCTCGCCTTTGGCTTCCGGGCTTAGAGCTTCTAGCCTCTAGCTCCTAGCTCCTAGCTCCTAGCTCAACCCAACTCTTTGTCATTCCGAGCGCAGCGAGGAACCTTGGTTTCGAGTACCGCGCCGCTGCTTTTTCCCGCTTGCTTCAATCATTCACTTCCGAATCCAACTCCGTCTCCGTTCCTGCACTCTCAGCCGTCGGCCCAATTCCTTCCTTCTGAATATTCCGCATCACATCCATTATGCGTTCAAAAATTCGAACCAGATCCTGCGCAGGAAGCGGCCCCGGATTTATCTTCTGCACATTCTCAAACACAACCCGCTCCCGTTGCGGCTCGTAAATCGGCAAATTCGTATCCCGCTTCAAGCGGCCGATCTCCACTGCAGCCCGCGCCCGCTCACTCAGCAACTCCACCAGCCGCCGGTCAAGCTCATCGATCTTCTCTCGCCAATCCGCGATATCCACTTTAATCCTGTCATCCTGAGCGAGGATTGTGCTTCGCAATAGCGAAGTACAACCGCAGTCGAAGGATGCCTTGCATTGCCCGCGGACCCGTCGGTCCTGCCCGGCATTTCTATGACTGCTGCGCTCGCACACTCTTCCGTCGGAGCGCGCGATCAGTTCCTCGGCGCGCTGTTAACAGTTAGCTTGCTTACAAATTCCCCCACGGCCTGCGCTTCCCGTCCTCGATTCCGCTCAATCGTCTCCACAATCGCGCTTCCCACCACCACCGCGTCAGCAAACTTGCCGACCTCCGCAAACTGCTCCGCATTCGAAATCCCAAAGCCCACCGCGACTGGTAGCTTCGTCACGCGCCGCAGCCGCTTCACCAGTTTCTGCGCATCGTCAGTCAGTTGCTGCCGGGCCCCGGTCACCCCAGTCCGCGACACAGCGTAAACAAATCCTCGCGACACTTCCGCAATTCGTTTCAGCCGTGCATCCGGACTAGTAGGCGCCGCCAGGAACACCGGTGCCAGGTCGTTGGCCTTCATCGCCCGCAAATATGGTCCCGCTTCTTCCACCGGCAAATCCGTCAGCAGCGCGCCGTCCACTCCCGCATGCCGTGCCACCGCGCAAAACCGCTCGATCCCCATGCGCAGGATCGGATTCAAATATGAAAACACAATGATCCCGGTGGACTGCGCATGCTGCCGAACCTCCGCCGCCAGTGTTAACACCTGTGCCGGGCATGTGCCATGTTTCAGCGCTCGCTCACTAGCCCGCTGAATCACCGGACCATCTGCCACCGGATCGCTGAAGGGCACGCCCAACTCAACCACATCCGCGCCCGCCTCAATGGCAGCCAGCACGATCTTCAGCGTAGTCGCGAGATCCGGATCGCCGCACGTCACATACACAACCAGCCCCGGTTTTTTGTAGGAAGATAAAGGCATGGCACGATTGAATCATTGAATCATTGAGAGATTGACTCAATGGGCTAATCTCTCAGTGACTCAATCACTCAATAGCTCAATCCAGTTTTAGGCTCTCCCGCATAATCCCGATATCCTTATCCCCGCGTCCGGAAACATTCACGATCACTACATCTGATTTTTTCATCTTCGGCGCGCGCTTCATCGCTTCCGCCACAGCGTGTGCCGACTCGAGAGCCGGAATAATTCCTTCGGTCCGCGCTAACAACGTAGTTGCCTCGAGCGCTTCGGCATCCGAGGCGGAAACGTACTCAGCTCTGCCCGCGTCTTTCAACGCCGCGTGCTCCGGCCCAATCGAGGGATAATCCAGCCCGGCCGAAACCGAATGCGTCAACGCAATCTGCCCCGCGGAATCCTGCAGCACATAAGAGAAGGTCCCCTGCAAAACGCCCGGCGACCCTCCGCGGAACCGCGCCGCATGTTCGCCTAGCGCCTCGCCGCGTCCACCTGCCTCCACTCCAATCAAGCGAACTTTTTTGTCTTTTATAAACTCATAGAAAATTCCAATTGCATTCGACCCTCCGCCTACGCACGCAATCACCGCAGCCGGAAGTTTTCCCTCGGCCCTCAAAATCTGAGCGCGCGCCTCCCGTCCAATTACGCGATGAAAATCCCTCACCATCGTCGGATACGGATGAGCCCCAAGCACGCTTCCCAACAAGTAATGCGTAGTCCTGACCTTCGTAACCCAGTCGCGCATTGCTTCGTTGATCGCATCCTTCAGCGTCCGCGATCCCGACTCAACGCCGCGCACTTCCGCCCCCAGCAACCGCATGCGGAACACATTCAACTCCTGCCTTCGCATGTCTTCGGTGCCCATGTACACCACGCATTCAAAACCGAGCAGCGCGCAAACCGTAGCCGTAGCCACACCGTGCTGCCCCGCGCCAGTCTCGGCAATCACGCGCCGCTTGCCCATGCGCTCCACAAGCAGCCCCTGCCCCAGGCAGTTATTAATCTTGTGTGCCCCGGTGTGAAGAAGATCCTCACGCTTCAAATAAATCTTTGCGCCACCTAACTTCTCGGTGAGCCGGCGCGCATACGTCAGCGCCGTGGGACGCCCCGCATAGGTCCGCAACAACCCATCCAGCCGCTTCTGAAATTTCGGATCGCGCTTCGCCTTTTCATATTCGCGCTCTAACTCTTCGAGCGCCGCCATCAAAGTCTCCGGCACATACCGCCCGCCGTAAACCCCAAACCGCCCGGGAATGTTCGCGTCATTCCTCTTTCTTGTCATCCCGAGCGCGGAGTCGAGGGACCTGCTCTTTCTTGCACCGAGTTGGACCTTCACTGTCGCCACCTACAAACTCCTCTCGGCATCCCGCACCGCTCGCACAAACGCCCGCAGTTTCGCCGGATCTTTCTTGCCCGGTCGAGCCTCGACACCCGAAACCACATCGACTCCCCAGGGCTTCAGAATCGCCATCGCCTCCCCGACGTTCTCAGGTGTTAGCCCGCCCGCGACAATCAGCTTCACGCCACCTTGCCGCATTCCTTCAGCGATAGGCACAGCCTTCTCCCAGTTAAAGGTCTTGCCTGTCCCGCCCGGCAGCCGTAAATCGCCCGAGTCGAGCACAAAGGTGTCCAACACCCCCTCTGGAAACGCAACGCCCTCCGGCAGATTCTTTCCTCGCTTGGCAAAGCTGGCGGCCAGGCTATGAATTTGCTTCTCGTTCTCGCCAACTAACTTCATGGGCAGCGCCGTCAAGAATCTCGCACGCTTCGGAAGACATGAAACTCCAGTCGCCTTTTCCGGCCTGCGCTGCGCTCTGCCTTTTTCAGACATGTAGGTCTGAATGCCAGTCAATTCAGCGTGTCGAAGAACGTCCATCGGGTCGAGTTCTTCTCCGAGAATAAATACGCCAATCTTCTCCACACTCTCTGGCAGCTTCCCTGCAATCTCGCGCGCCGCGTCGACACTCATCTTCCTCGGGCTCTGCTCGCAAAACACAAACCCCACCGCATCCGCCCCGGCTTCCACCGCGGCCAGCGCGTCCTCTAAATTCGTTATCCCGCAAATCTTCACCCAAGTCATCTCACAGCCATCATTTCAATTTGTCATTCTGAGTGAGGATTTTGCTTCGCAACCGCGAGGCAAAACCACAGTCGAAGGATCCCTCGCACCGACGGGTTGCCCAGGCTAGGTACTGGGTACTGGGTACCGAGCACACGCAACCAACTCCCGCAACGCCTCGCCGGGCGAAATCGCCCGCATCAGCGTCTCCCCAATCAGAAATGCCTGATACCCCGCGTCTCGCAGCCGCGCAATATCCTCTCCCGACCGGATCCCGCTCTCCGCCACGCGCAACATATTCTTCGGAAGCCGTTCCGCCAACCGGAACGCCGTCTCAGGATCCACTTTGAACGTTCGCAGATCGCGTGTGTTCACTCCAATCAAATCGCAGCCCGCGTCCAAAGCTCGCTGCAACTCTGTGTCCTCATGCACTTCGCACAAAACGTCCAACCCGCGCGAGCGTGCACCCAGGGCCAGCGCCGTTAGTTCCGCCTGCGTCAAAGCCGCTACAATCAGCAAAACCGCATCCGCTGAATTCGCCCGTGCCTCCAGCAACTGGAATTCATCCACAACAAAATCCTTGCGCA
Source organism: uncultured Acidobacteriaceae bacterium (assembly GCA_963771965.1). Lineage (GTDB taxonomy): Bacteria > Acidobacteriota > Terriglobia > Terriglobales > Acidobacteriaceae > Sulfotelmatobacter. Next base: position 622,755 of record CAVYVM010000005.1, on the reverse strand, counting down.
GACACGGAATCTTCACCGACGCCGACCCGTTCCGCAAATTCGCCAGCGATCCCTGAAAGAACTCCTCATCCGTCAGCACCGAAAGCGCTGCCGCTCCTGCTGCTTCCAGTTCCTTCGCCAACTGCTCCACAAAAAACTCCGCCCGGATCAATCCCTTCGACGGCGACGCCTTCTTCAACTCGGCAATCACCGCGATCCCGGATCTGCTTTTTTCTTCCAAAGCCCGCCGAAACCCGCGCGGCACGTGCCGTTCCGATCGCCGCTCCAGGTCGCCCAGATTGGCCGTACGTTTCGCGGCTGCAACTTTCCCGCGCGTCGAATTAACAATCTGATCAAGGGACACGGGCATAAACGGTTCCTGAATTATACGGGAAGGAATGATCTGCCCATCGAGGCGGCGCTATTGGCAGGCGCTTTCCAGATCTTTGTAAGGTTTGTCCGTATGCTCGGGATACTTGATCTGCTTCACTTGCATCCACTGGTCCAGAAACGTACCCGCGTCGTGCAAAGCAGAGTCCGGGTCTTCCTCGTACGCGGCGTCGCTCTCCGCTTCCTGCAACGTCACCAGCGTAAAACCTTTTTTCTGGAGTAGGTCGAGCGCCTCCGGCAGAATAGTGCTGCTGAAAGCACCCAGATGCAGCAGCAACACATAACTGATGTCACGCCCGTAAATCAGCTTGGCCTGCGCGCGACCGAGATCTAGAAATTCCGAAGCCGTGCTCAAATAACTCGACCGCAGCCAAGCAATAGTCTTCTGATCGCTTTTAGGGGCGCATCTCGCGTAAGCAAAATTCCACAGATAATCTTCCCAGTCGAGCGTCACCTGCGCGATCCTGTAGCCGTGCGTCTTCAGGTAAGCCCGCACCGCGCGCCGCTTCTCCACCGTGTCTCCCTCATGCAGATACGGATACCGCAACCAATGCCAGTCATCCTTCGCTTGGAGCAGTTCGAGCACCGGTTCGTTCTCCTCAATGTCGCTCTCGAATGCCTCGGGAGTATTCTTCTCCACGTCCATGTGCGAATACGTATGATTCCCCACCGGCTCTGCCGCCGCCCACATCTTTAGAGCCTCGGCGCCATCGGGATTCCCTTCAAGCCTCTTCGCATTCACGAATCCATACACCGGAGGCACATGATGCTTCTCCAGGATCGCGAGGACGTCTCTTGCGGTCTCTGCCCGGGTTACTCCCGGTGGCAACTCGCCGTTCAGCGGCAGATCGTCGAAGGTAATAGCGAGCTTCTGCGCTGCACACACTCCGCACAGAGCTAGCAGCATAAGCACAACTCTGCGGGTCAGATTCAAAGGACGTTTTGCGATGAGCATGAGGAGAGTGTACGAGACCGCGTCCGTTCGTGGAAGGCTTCCAGTGCGCTCAGGGCTTTTCAGAATTCCATCTCTTGAAAGTCTCCTGCATCTTCGGGTTCGTAAAAAGTGCAAAACAAGCATCTCGCTCCACAGGGCCATCGACGATGCAGGTCATATTGGTGCGCTTTGCGACCTCAGCGGCGGGAATCTGAATTTGATGCCCGAAGCGGGCTGCGTCCGCAATCGTCGCGCCATAAACTATGCGATCGAGACGAGACCAGAGAGCGCAGGCCATGCACATCGGGCAGGGCTCGCAGGTTGTGTAGAGGGTGTAGCCTCGCAGCGCATACGAGTTCAAGCTCTTGCACGCCAGCCGGATCGCGTACACCTCGGCGTGCGCGCTGGGATCATGCTCCGGTCCCACCGCGTTCGTGGCGCGCATCAGGCTTTTGCCGCTCTTGCTGTCTACAATTTCTGCCCCAAACGGTACCGGGTTTGGCGTATCCATGGTTAGCGCAGTAAAAGCCGCAAGGGCTCGCATGCGTTCCGCGTCGACAGCGGATTCCGCCGGGTTTGCGGTCGCTCGCGGGGCAGCCAGCGCCAGCTGAGCTTCAGAGAACACCGCGGTTGTGGCCGCAAGCGAAATCGCCTGAAGAAAATCGCGGCGTGAGGCAGCACCGTCCGGATGGCGCATAACTACTCCTTAGTTTAGGATTTCGCACCCTAGGGAAGAATCGCACGGTCCGCTGCATCTCTGCGACCGAGAACGCCTGGAACGATTTCTTGGTGCCATCGAAGGGACTCGAACCCCCACACCCTTGCGAGTACATGGACCTGAACCATGCGCGTCTGCCAATTCCGCCACGATGGCAATCTGAATTGCAATGCAGCGGCGGCCGCAAGGCCGCCGTCAGGAAGATCAACTTAGTTATTTTACAGGCATGTCACCGCCTGTCAAACGCAGCTTCGATTGGTTACTGGTGCAGTCCGGCCCTTTTCCCAGTTGTTATCTTATCGGTCGTCATCCTGAGCGCAGCCGTTTTTCAGGCGGAGCGAAGGATCTCCTGCTTAACCGACGTAGAGCGTCAGCCTAATTGCACCACCATCTTCTATCGCCGTAAGCGATGCCGACGCGGGAAACTACCCCAGCTTCACCGTCATCGAAATCTTCGCGTTCAGCACCTTCGAAACCGGACAGCCCTTCTCAGCCGCCTCGGCGTACTTTTGGAACGTAGCCGCATCCGCGCCCGGAACCTTGCCCACTACATCCAGATGGCTCGCTGTGATCGTCCAACCGGAGTCCTGCTTCTCCATCGTCAGGGTCACGTTCGTGCTGATGCTCTCGGGCGTCAGATTCGCGCCGCCAAGCTGCGCCGACAACGCCATCGAGAAACACGCCGCGTGCGCCGCCGCAATCAACTCCTCCGGATTGGTTCCCGGCCCATTCTCAAACCGCGAAGTGAACGAATACTGTGTATCTTTCAAAACTCCGCCCGGCGCCGAAATCGATCCCTTCCCATCCTTCAGCCCGCCCTTCCACACCGCGCTCGCTTTACGTTCCATTGCCTTCTCCTTGATCATGCCTAAGAAAATTTGATACTTGGCCATTGTAGACGGAGATGGCCGGAACGGGGCAATGAAGAGTTCGACCGTGGTTCAGCGGAGCAAAGCCGCACCTGAACTCAATAGAAATCCGAACAACTCAAATAAAATCCGCAGCGCGAACAGCTCAACTTGCAGCGCTGCTCTTTCAACTCTGCCGAGCAGTTTGGACAAAATCGCTCCGGCTGCCCCGCACCTAGGGTGTTGGAACGAATAGTCCTATCGCTTCCGAACTCTCCTCGCACGGCCGATCCTCTGTCCCAAGTCTCGCTGCGAACCTCCGACCGATTCTCCTGACCGCCCATGCTCATTCGCGCAACATACGCCGAGCCGCTCCCCCGTACAAGTGGAAACCCGGCTTCTTTCCAGACCCCTCCACCCAAAGGGTAGCCTGCCCCTAGCCCCAGAGCGGAGGCTCTGGCCCGCCAAAAAAGTTTCCCCTTCCACAGCCACTTTTGCGCTAAAATCCTTCTGCATTTGGAGAACGGGCGTCCATGGCCGTGGAACCCGCTCTTGGCCTTCCCCCAGGAGGTAGTAAATGTATCGCTCCTACTCGAGTTCCGTAGCGGACTCGCGTCCATTTTTGGACGTTCAATCTTTGATTCGCAACCTGTGTCTGGATTTTGTCACGTCGTTTAACACGGCCAACTACGATCAGGTAGCAGCCCTTTTTGCCCAGGAAGGCGTCCTCATGGCGCCGCACCATGAGCCTGCCTACGGTCCAAAGTCCGTCGAGCGCCTGCTGCGCGAGTTCGGCGAAGCCGGATACGAAGACCTGCGCTTCGAGACTGTTCGCGTCGATTCGTCCGGCGACATGGCGGTCGAGATCGGGCGCTATACCGTTGCCATCCGGCAACCCAATGGCACCATCCAAGCCGACCGTGGCAAGTACGTGCGGGCGTGGCGGCGCCTTGGCGCCTGGCTCATCGTAGCCGATTGTTGGAGCACGAATCTCCCGCTCCCGGTTAGCGGGCCAGCGCCGACGACTCGTTAAGCTGTTGTAACTCGGCTTGAGCGCTTCGCAGGTGCGAGAACCCGCAGGAGTCGTGCGCTCCGATTATCAAAGCAGTCGAGGAGTCTGGCTGCTCAGACCCATTGCGATCCGAGAGTCGACGCTTAGACGCATGAGCGCGTTCCCGTAAAGTTCGGGCCGTCAGCCGCAACTAGATCACCTCCTGAGGAGTCGCGTGCTAAAATCTGACAAAGCATCCAGTTTGTAAGCTCGTCTCAACGCCCAGATTCTGAGAGATTCAGCTTTTGATTGAACTTGCACCATCGATTCTTGCGGCGGACTTTGCCCGCCTTGGCGAGCAGGTACGCGCTGCGGCTGACGGCGGAGCAGGTGTCATCCACGTCGACGTTATGGATGGACACTTCGTCCCCAACCTCACCCTCGGCCCGCCGCTGGTGAAGTCGCTGCGAAAAGTCACCGACTTGCCCCTCGACTGCCACCTGATGATTGAGAACGCGGACGAATTCATCCCGCTATTTGCGGATGCGGGCGCGGATTGGATTTCGGTGCATCAGGAAGCTTGCCGCCATTTGAACCGCACCCTGCATCTCATCAAGAGCCACAATTGTCTGGCGGGCGTGGTGATTAACCCGGCAACTCCCGTGAGCGCGCTTGAAGAAGTGCTCGATATTGTCGATTATGTCCTGGTGATGTCAGTCAATCCCGGATTCGGCGCGCAGAAATTTATCCCGTCTACTTTGCACAAGATGCGGCGATTGGCCGAGATTCGCAGCCAGCGCCGTCTCACCTACCGCATCGAAGTGGATGGCGGGGTAGCGCACGATACGGTTGCCGATGTGGTGCGGGCTGGAGCAGAAATTCTGGTGGCAGGCAACGCCGTGTTCGGCAATGGCGATCCAAGCAAGAATACCCAGTCGCTACTGAAAGCGGCGACGGAAGCCGCCCTGCTTAAAGTCTGAACGTTTGAGAACGGAACCATCTGAGAATGGCACGACCCGGGAACGGCACGACTTTAGTCGTGCCGTAAAAGTTCTGAACAGATGTAGGCTTTAGAGAATATGTGTGAGAACTGAATTTCGGGCGAAGATGTCGTACGCACCGCCGCATTCCAGTCCCGGCAGGGACGGCATATGATAGCCCCGCACTTAAGTGCGGGGGTAAGTGGAAAAGGGGAGCAAGTCCCGGCAGGGACGGCACAAGTTTTCGCTTTAGCTCCCGGCTGAATTTCTGATTCGAGGTCCTAATGTTACGTCGAAAATTCCCCATCGCGATGCTGGTCATGCTGCTGCTAATCACTGCAGCCTGCACCAATAAGAAGTCCGTCAATCCGCTGGCCAACATCGGCTCCAAGCAGCCCGACAAAGTCCTCTTCGACAAGGCCATGGACGCGATGAAGCACAACCGCTTCGACGTGGCGCGCATGACGCTGCAGACGCTGATCAACACCTATCCTGACTCCGAATTCATCGCCCGCGCCAAACTGGCGGTGGGCGACTCCTGGTATGCGGAAGGTGGAACCGCCTCGCTGGCGCAGGCTGAGCAGGAGTATCGCGACTTCGAGACCTTCTTTCCCAACATGCCCGAAGCGGCTGAGGCGCAGCTGAAAATCGCCAACATCCAATATCAGCAAATGGAGAAAGCGGACCGCGATTACACCCATGCCAAACGCGCCGAAGATGAATACCGCAACCTCATCATGCAGTACCCGGACAATCCCAAGCTGGTGAAAGAAGGCAAGGAGCGTCTGCTGGAAGTGCAGGAGGTATTGGCCGAGCGCGAGTTTGAGATCGGCAGGTTCTACTTCCTGCGGCTGTCGTATCCCGCATCCATCGCGCGCCTCAAGACGCTCGTCGAAAAATACCCTCTCTACAGCCACGCCGATGAAGCCCTGTTTGTGCTCGGCCAGGATTATGAAGGCCAGGTGGCGCAAGTTCGCGCCCGGCCTACCTGCGTCAAGACCAGTCCGCAACCCGGCTGCGTTCTCGAAACCGATAAAGCCAACATGATCGAAATCCTCAGCAAAAATGCGGCTGCCGCGTACTCGCAGATCATCACGCGATATCCGCTGATGGATCGTGGAGACGATGCAAAGAAGCGGCTGGCGGCGTTGCATCAGCCCGTCCCGCGGCCAACCAAGGCGGCCGTCGCCCAGAACAAAGCGGAGGAAGACAGCCGTCGCGAAGCTGACGCGCTTGGCCGCTTGATGAGTGTCGTCAAGAAAGGCCCTGACGTTGCCCAAGCCGCCAAGATCGGAGAGCCAACGTTGGTGGATCCCACTCCCGTCGCCGCGAGCACCGAGATCAGAGAAGTAGGACAAGCAGCAAATGCCATGAGAACTTCAGGCTCGGGAGGCGGTGAGCATAGCCTCAGCATTGAAGTCGTAAATGGTGGAACGCCCGCAGCCAACGAGCCAGCTCCGCGATCGGATGCGCCGCCCGTTGCCAAGGTCGATCCCTTCGCCCGGCCCAACACCACCGCAAGCGTGCCCGACCCCAATGAACTCAAGCCCAGCGGTGCGCCCGATCCCAATGAGCTAAAGCCCAGCGCAGATCCAAACGAACTGACTCCGGCTGCTAACAGTCAAGCCGCGGTTGCAAACAGCGCACCGTTGCCTCCACCGGCGCAGCTCAATGAAATTCAGCCCAGCCCGGCCTCAGCCAATGCCGCAGACTCAACTTCCACCTCCACTCCGGCCAGCGATCAGGATATTTCCAGCAGCAAGAAGAAGAAAAAGAAGGGACTGAAAAAAATCTTTCCACTGTGATGCGGCTTCGCGTCGGAAGAACGCGCTAAATGCGCAGCGAAAAGTCGGCCTGTGTTCAAAGTGGGCTCGGGCGCGTAACTGCCATGCCCGTAATCAGATCGATCATCGATCCACACAGGCTTTTCTTCGAGGTTCGAATTTGCTGGTCGGACAACCGGCAACGCTAGCGACAAGCAAGATAGAAGTGAAGGGTACTGGTCTGCAAACGCAAAAAATCCCTCTGACTTATAAAACCGGCGGCGGCGTACCTTTTAGTCGACGACCGCCTTAGTCGACGATCGTCGCGACCAATTGGCTCGGCTTCGCCGTAGGGAGCTTCGCCGCCAATTCGTCTACATTGCCCGCCTTGATTCCCAATCCCTGTTCTATCTGCGTTTCTCTGACACGTAGCCGCGTCATAAGGTCTTCGTCGAACAGACTTGCAGTAGCGGTTCCACATTTTGAAATCTTAGCCACAGAACTCATTTCATCTCCTCTGTCTCATCCATGTGATGGTTGTCAGCTGCTCTGTTCCATCATCAGGAGTCACCACCGGACGTTTGCAGACGTTTAGCCCGAACCCGCATACGACCACGCCTCAACTCGGAACCAAGCTTTTCGAGACGCTTGACGAAGATTCCCTTGCCTTCGGCTATCTTCTTTTCGCGCTGAGCTAGCCTCGTTAGCAACTCACTACTAAACAAAGTTTTCATGCAATTCTTGGCCTCCGCTGTTCATCAGATTGTACGTAGGCAAATAATCGTCTGTTCCACCATACTGCCTGGGAACAGCGCCAAGAATACCGATATCCTAGCACCCTATGCCAGACAATCCTGTAGAGCAGAACCCTTACCTGCTGCTACATATTATTTGATGCACGAGCCAAGCTCTAGTAACTAAAGGCACTACCTTCCCATTGACACTCTTATCCAGCGATGCCAAGTCGCCCTAGAACCCCAGCTAACTCAATGCAAATAGAGGGGATCACATACATCGTAGACTCCCACCATAGAGCCATTCGCGGACAATGTCAATAAAAAACTTATCATAAACTTGTGGAAATCCCACCTCGGACTTCCCGTTCTGGGTCGTTAAGGAGGGTTTGGCTATCGCCAGCCCCTTCTCGGATCCCTGCCCCTTGGATCTCCCTGCATAAGCTCACAAGCAAGGATCTGGATGTCGTCTTCCCCTGACTCAGAGGTTCTTGTTACCACCACCCAAATAACCCTAAACCCAATCCCTGGAAGAGCTGCGGCCCAGTATTTTCCGTTTCGCTCCCATTCCAGCTGCGACTGGGGGTTTACATACTCAGTCTGCAGCCGGTTCAGAAATTGGCTGACCTCTCTCCTTTCCATCTTGCCGAACCGCTCCCAATCATCTCCAAAGCCTTCATAGAATGTGAACGTGGCCATCTTTTCTCTCTTTCTCTTCTCTCTTTCTCTGCCTCTGCTTAGGGCGGCACTAACTCACTTTGTGGCTATCTCCATGATTCGTCCAGCCAACAGGAAACCGAATCCGACGCAGAGCGTTACTGCTCCCCAAAGGGCTCGACGTGACGAGCGCCTAATGTAGGCATATTCGACCCCATCATGGTCCTTCGCCACAACCCCCTTGACCTTTATCCTGAGATTCCGAAGTTGACGAGCCTCCACGACATTGGCCATTTTTTGAACCTCCTTGTGTTGTGCGGCCTCATGGATCGCGTCATAGGCCAGCAACACGCCAGCGACGAGAGTGATTGTGTCTCCGATTGCGCCAATCCAAGGCACAATCGCACTGCTGGGTGGGAACATACTGTAGGCTTCGTCTCCTAGGAAAAACGCGCACCGCAAGCCAGGGAAAATCGATTCAGCGACAACTAAAAGGGGCCCGGGTTCTGGAAAAGGTACAACCCTAAAATAAAAAAAGCGAGGATATCAGGAAGCTCCTGACGGGTCAACAACATATTATCTGTGGTTTGTGCCCACCCGCGCACTAGGCGTTGACCACTGGTAACCAGGTAACCTCCAATGGGAACATTGACTTACGTTCAGCCTCAGGTTACCTTCGCCATATCTCCCCGCTTCGAGGACTTTCTTGGCCAGGAAAATACTGCTAGCCGATGACAGCGTGACCGCCCAGAACATGGGGCGCAAGATCCTCGCCGATGCGGGGTATGAGGTGATTGCCGTCAACAATGGCTCGGCCGCACTCAAAAAGATCGCGGAGCTGAAGCCCGACCTCGTCATCCTCGACGTCTACATGCCCGGTTACAGCGGCCTCGAAGTCTGCCAGCGCCTCAAGGAATCGCAGGAGACCTCGCGGATTCCGGTGCTGCTCAGCGTAGGTAAACTTGAGCCCTTCAAGCCGGAAGAAGCGCAGCGCGTACGCGCCGACGCCTTCATCGTCAAACCTTTTGAAGCCAGTGAACTCCTGAGCGCCCTGTCGAAATTAGAAGACAAAGTAGTGCCGCGCGCCGAACCTTCCAAGCCCGGCCGTTTTGCGCGAGCCATCGCAGCGCAGGAAGAAGCCAGCCGTGGCGGCGCGAAAGAACCTTCCGGTGACGACAATGGATGGAAGAGCCGCATCGGATTTCCTCACGAAAAAACTGTCGAAGAAAAAGCGGCGGAAGAGCCTTCCATATATAACCAGATGAATCGCGATCTCCGCACCGTCGTGGACAAATCCCCGGAGCACGCCGCGCCTCTCGCGCAGTTCCCGGAAGCGCAGTTCCCGGAAGCGAGCCAGGACGCTGTTGCGCCAATCCCTCCAAACCTTTTGAACGATGTGACCCCGGAAGAGGTTGCTGCCATCGCAGCCGCGGTCGCGCAAATGCAAATGGCGACCGCTGCTCAGGATTTCGCTCAGCTGGTGCCCGCAGTATCGGAAGCAAAACCCAAAACTCAAAACGATAATAAGGTCGATACCCCAACCGAACCCGCACCGGCCGCTCCGCCAGTGCTCGCAGCAACCGAGAGCGAGGTGCCGGCGACAATGGCGGCCAGCGCTGAATCCGAAGTTGCCGCGAAAGACGGCGCCCCGCGCTGGAAAGCCGTCTCCGTCGCTCTGGATTCCGAAGAGGCGTCGATCTCTCTCGAAAACGAAATGCGCCAGGCTTACGCCGCTTTTGTGGCCACAGAGCCTGACCAAGCGAGCGCAGTCGCAGTCTCAGCGGAACCCGAGCCCGTTGCATCGCCAGCACCTTCGCCCGCGGAACAAACTCCTTCTGCAACATATTCGTCGGCAGACCCAGTCACGGAAACACCAGTTGCGTTGCTCGCGCCTCCAGAACCCGAGCCCTCCTCAGCCTTCGTGTCTGACGAACAGGCAACTGCCGCAATGGCGCAATCGGCTATCGAAGCCTACGCAGCTTTCTCCCCGGCCGGAGAGCCGGAAAAACTTCCTGAAGTTGCTAGTGTTTCGACTGAACCGGTTGCGGCCGTTTCCGAGCCCGCTCCACCGAAAAGCTCACCCGTTGAAGTCCATACTCCCGAGACTGCAGTCGCACAAGTCGAAGCCAACCACGAGCCGGCCCTGCAGCAAGAGCCGGCCCCGGTAGCTGAGCAACCTGTGCCGGTTGCCGCGGAAGCAGAAGCGACGCCTGTTTCGCAGCTGCATGAAGCGCAGTCCGCGCCGGAAGTCGAACCTGTGATCGCGCAAGCCGCAGCAGTCGGAAGCTACGCGACCACTGGCTACGCCCAAATTCTTCACAGAGCGGAGCACGAGGCTGACCCTCAGCCAGAATCTGAAGTAGTAAAGAGCACAGCCGCCGCCTGGGCCAACTGGCGTCAAACCCGCGACAACGGCGAAGCGAAGTTCGAGTCCGTCGCCGAATCCAATCCAGGTCCCTCCGGAGCGTCAGAGCCCGTCTCGCAGGATTCCGCCGCCATGGCAGTGGCAGCCGGCGCTGAGCACATGGCGCAAGAAGTTTCTGCCGAACCTGCCGCAGAACCGCCCGCCGAAAATACCGAGGAACTCGCCAACATCGTCGACAGCGTCTTAGCCGACCTTCGCCCAAAACTCATGGCCGAGATTTCCCGCAAAATGTCACAGAAGAAGTAACTCTTCAGCCTCACCGAAGCACCGTCGCCAATCAGGCCGAGTCGATCCCCGTGATACTTTGGTGAGCGTGTCCATTCCGTACTACCACATCGATTCCTTCGCCGATGAACTGTTCGCAGGCAATCCTGCCGGCGTATGCTTCGTTCCCGCATTTCCCGCGAAGGAGGTCATGCAAAAAATCGCAGCCGAGAACCGTCACAGCGAAACCGCTTTTGTGGTCGCCCGCGCCGATGGCGGTTTCGACCTGCGTTGGTTCACTCCGGTCGCGGAAGATACCCTATGCGGCCATGCAACGTTGGCCTCGGCCTATGCTCTTTCGTTGCGTGGGCACGACACGTGGCCGGTTCGCTTTCACACCCTCAGCGGCTTGCTGACCGTTGATCGTGATCACGAGTACCGTGATCATGCCCGCTTTGAAATGGATTTCCCCGCCCGGCCACCGGTATCCTGCGAAATCCCAGCCGGACTGCTCTCTGCCCTGGGTCTGGAGACCGCAGAGGTCCTCCGCGATCCTCGCGACTTTCTAGTCGTCGTCAACCATGCCGATATCGTGCGCAACCTCAAACCCGATATCGCTGCGCTAGCGAAAATCGATATGGGCGTCGGTGGCGGAGCAATTGTTACCGCTGCCGGCGAGAAAGATGTCGATTACATATGCAGGTTTTTCGCTCCATCCGAGGGCATCGACGAAGATCCTGCTACCGGCTCAATCCACTGCTCCCTCGTCCCCTACTGGTCCGGACGCACCGGCAAGCAAACTTTTCGCGTTCGCCAACTCAGCTCTCGCGGCGCCCAAATGTGGTGCACCCTCCATGGCGCCCGCGTAAAGATCGCCGGCGAAGCGAAGCTCTATCTACATGGAACCATCAATATCTAACTTGGAGCCAATGAAGGCAGTCGCGATCCTCACGCCGAAGGGAACTGGCCCGCGAGGGCATCCGTCGAGATCATCCAGAGTGGAGTGAGACACAAGTCGCGCGCGAACTCATTCGACTCGCATTCCTGCCCTAGCCACTGCCAGGTTGGCTTGAAGAGCGCTTCAAGAACCATTGATCGCCAGCGGTGTGTGAGTCTAGTTTTTCTGCAAACCTAAGCCGCCGGGACGGTTACATCCTTCAAATTTGATGCCAGAAGATTTCGCGTTAGAGTTGGTCCGTCACCGGAAGGTGGACCCGATGGAAAATCAAACACGAATAAGCAATCGATAAAGTGAACAGCTCGCATAGTGAGTGGTCCACCCGAATACCTTACTAAACACCGGGTACAGTCCCATTCAACGATGGTTCTGCCGTCGAGCTCTATAGAGCAGTCCTGAGCGGTCATGTGGCTAACCACAATCTTCGGACCTGTCGGCTTGTCATCTGGGCCGACTACCTGAAGAGTCGGATCCAGCATGGGTTCCATACATGGCGGGAATTGTTTATTCCAATTTTGCGTTGATCCCACAAGCAATGATGAACGGTAACTAATCAACACAGCTGCTGTCGGCCAATAGCCTGAAACATTCGAGTCGGCAGCACCGAGTTTTTTCGATAAGTCATTTACGACTTGGGGAGGAACTTTTACCCCTGCCTTCTTCGCAGATTGTAGAGTAGAGCCTAGGCTTGGTAACGCTGCCGCAAAGTCTGAATCGGGTAGGCCTACTTGAGCTTGAATCGAGACCGGGATTAATGCCTTCTCGATGCGATCAAGCCGGATGTTGGTTGCGGTTTTGAACTCTACGTAAGCGCTCCATTGTGTAAAGACGACAATCAGGATAGTGACAGCAGCAGCAGTTCCACTCCAATCTTTGATAAAGCTAGGAAGTTTCCCTTGTCCCTGCCTTTCGTGTGCAGTTCGAATTTCCTCGCGCACCCAAGCTTTGTCGGTCTCGTTTAAAGGCATGTCAGCGTAGATCAAATTGCATCAGGCGGGTCGTTCTGTCGGGTGAAATTTTACTCTCCGACAAGAGCCTTGAGAACCAGATTATTTTCGGCTTTCCTAGGGAGGTCGGGTGAGGGAAGCTCACTTGTTGATCGCCAGCTATTTGCCCCCGCTCCGTCCCCTCCGCTATAGTTTTTGTAGCCGTGTTTGAAGACTTCACTGCCGTTGACCGCTGGACCAGGAAACCGGTTCACTGCATTTACCAGGCGCTGATCGTTGCCATCGCAACGCGTCACGCTGACGCCGTCGATGTTAAGTTCCTGGTCGGGGGCACGACCGTTACAGTCGCGCTGCCGCATCCCGCATGGGTCGCATATAAAAAGCACACAGGAAGGTTGATCACGGATTCTCTCGCCATCGAGATCGCCGGGCACTATTTGAAATCCGCTTTGGAATCCGGCGAAGGTCTTGGCCGCGACATGTATTCGCTCACCATCGAGCAGACCTTGGAACATCTGGAAGCCGTCGTCAGCGAAATGCAGGCTCCCGCCCCAGCTTCGGTTTAGAATCCTTCGACATCTGCCCCTTATTGCTGCTGATCGCGGGCGCTGGCGTAGTAGCCGGCACGCGATTGGATTTTGTAATTCTGTTTGGACTTGATTTCCAGCTTGCGGTAGCTGCCGTCCTGTTTGGTGTTGGTCGGCGTATAACCCAGATTGTACTGGCTGCGCAGTTCGGCAGCGACCTGGTCGAAAGCCTCTTTCAGCTTGTCGAACTTGTTGCCGACGTTGATCACCCGGCCCCCAGTCGCTTCGGTGAGCTTGCGCATCTCGCTTTCGCCGGAATAGCCCATCTGAAACGATCCGTAGAAACCGCGATCGGCACAGAGCAGAACATACACGATGGCATCGGCTTTCTGAGCCGCTTCCATCGCGTCTTTGATTTTGAGCCGGCTGCCCTCGTCCTCTCCATCCGTCAACAGGACCATGGCCTTGCGCCCAACTTCCTTGGCCAGCATGTCGTGAGCCGATAGATAGACCGCGTCATACAAAACCGTTCCGGGGGACTGGGAAGTGGGAACAGGCCCTCCGCCTGCGCCGGGAAGCGTGGGCATGGTAACTCCGGAATTGATCTTGACCTTATTCAGCGCGGCCTGCAGGCGGTGAACGTCGCGGGTGTAATCCTGAATGAGCTCGGCGTCGATGTTGAAGTCCATCACATAGGCTTCGTCTTTGTCGGTGAGAATCTGGCGAAGAAATGCGCCGCCAACTTCCTTTTCCATATCGAGAACGTGCAACTGGCTGCCCGATGAGTCGATCAGGATTCCGAGCGTGAGCGGCAGGTTCGATTCGGCGGCAAAATACTTGATGGTCTGCTGCTTGCCGTCTTCCAACACCTCGAAGTCGTCTTTGGTCAGATTGGGGATGAGCGCGCCGTGCTTGTCCTTCACGTTGAAGAACAGACCGACGACGTTCACGTTCAGTTTGAGGGTTTCCGCCGGCTTGTCGTCATCAGGCTTCTGGGCGTTGCCAGACTTCTGGGCAGAAGATGGCTGGGCGCTTGCGGGATTGGAGCCGGGTGAACTTGACGGCGTTGAACTCGAACCGCCGGAACCCTGAGCCCAAATGGCTGGAACGCCACCGGCTACGCCCGCAAAGATTAGAAAAAATAAAGTGATAACGGCAGGGGCCAGGGTGGGCAGAAATCTTTGCTGAGCGGATACTTTCGACATGCGAACATTCCCTCGGGCTTTTTGTTAGTCTAGTCTTGAAAGTTAGATGCACCAAACGGCCTGCCTTGGCATCCGAAGAGAGTGAAACTGAAAGATTAGCGGGACCCGTAGAACCCATTTTCGGCTAGCGGGCGGAACCGCGATAGTCCGATAAAGTGAAGAACGAACCAAGGAATGAACCGAAGTCCGAACGGATGGTGCGTGTAACATGCTACTTGTGAAGGGCAAAGTGACGTCGCGGGGCATTCCACGAAGCGGAAGCTGCTGGCTTGTAGTCGCTGTTTGCCTGACTCTGCTGGCTGCGTGTGTTCCAATCGGAGCTCAATCGTCCGGCAATCAGGCCCCCGCAGGACAAAGTTCGCAAAGCCAGCCGCCGCAGAGCAGCGATATCCCTGACGCACCTTCAGTTCAGGCTCCGACGGACAATCCAGAGCCTCCGCCGATTCCCCGGCCGGAAGAAAAAAAGCCGGCAGTCGAGCGCAATCCCTGGACGAACCAGCCCGTCAATCCCACTTCCACCCCGCCCACATCCGCCGACCCAGGCACCCAGCCGGCGGCAAGTCCGGATGCTGATTCGACACCGCCGCCCATGCCGCCGGTAAAAACGGTCCCGCCAGGCAGCACCAGCAAGACCGGTTCAAATCCTCAGGAGGATCTCTACAAGTTAAAGGTCACTACCAACTTCGTGGAGGTTCCAGTTACTGTGAAGGACAAATCAGGCCGGCCGGTGGACGGACTTATCTCCTCGGACTTCGTCGTGAAGGAAAACGGGACGGTGCAGAAGCTGACCTATTTCACTTCCGATCCCTTCGCGCTTTCGGTTGCGATTGTGCTGGACTTAGGCATGCCGGACTCCGCAGTTCAACGGGTGAACCAGACTTTTCCGGCGCTTGTGGGCGCTTTCGCTCCCTATGACGAGGTCTCCCTCTATACCTACAGCAGCACGGTGAGCCAGGTCACCGATTTCACGGCCGCGAACCAGAAGCTAGCCGCGCTGTTGAACCAGATGAAGACCGTACGTGGGCACGACAACGGGGCGCCGGTATTGGGCGGGCCACTCGCGCAAAATGGACCGGTCATCAACGGCATTCCGGTGGGTAGTCCAACCGAGCCGGTGAATACGCCGCCAAAAGAGGCTCACGTTTTGAACGACGCTATTTTAAAAGCTGCGCTCGACTTGAGCCGGCACGACCGGGACCGTAAGCGCCGCAAGGTTATTTTTGTGATCAGTGACGGCCGGGAGTTTGGCAGCAAGGCCAGCTACAACGATGTGAAGCGAGTGTTGCTCTCGAACGAAGTCCAGGTAAAGGCCATAGCGGTCGAAACCGGAGCGCTGCCGGTTTATCGAAAGATCGAACGACTCCATATTCCCGACCAGGGCTACAGCGACATTCTTCCTAAGTACACCGCCGCTACGGGCGGGGGTACGCCGTATTCCGAAATCACGCGCAACGCCATCGCAGACGCCTACTCTGAGGTGATGAGCGATGCTCGCAACCAGTACACCCTGGGGTATACGCCCTCCCGTCCCAAGACGCCGACCTCCTCTGCTTACCGCAACATCGAAGTGGTCGTGACGCGCCCCGGTCTCAAAATCTACGCCAGGGATGGGTATTATCCACTTCCGCCAGCGCGTTAGGGAATTGTTGATTTCTGATTGTTGATTTCTGATTGAAAAGCCCCCCGCGACCGTAGGTTCTTGGTTTTCAATCAACAATCGGCAAATCGAAAATCAGCAATTCCAATCAGCATTGCCTGCTTCTCGGCCCGCTTCTGCCCCGTTTTGGGACAGGGGTCACCGGAGTAACCTGCCTTGCATCCGGCGCGTGTGATATAAAAGCCCGAAGCCCCATAGGGACATTTTTGCGCGGAAGCGGCCGTTGAGCTGTAGCTCGCGCTATTGAGGAAAGTCTTGAGTTTCATCAACTTCGCAGCCCGCGAGATCAATTGCAAGATCGTGTACTACGGTGCCGGGTTGGGCGGCAAGACCACCAATCTGCAGGTGATCTACCAGAAAACCGCCGAACAGCAAAAGGGCAAGATGATCTCGCTGGCCACCGAAACCGAACGCACCTTGTTCTTCGATTTTTTGCCGCTCGACCTCGGCTCGGTTCGCGGCTTCAAAACCCGCATCCATCTTTATACCGTCCCCGGCCAGGTTTTCTACGACGCCAGCCGCAAGCTGATTCTGCGTGGCGTCGATGGCATCGTCTTCGTTGCAGACTCGCAGGAGCAGCGCATGGACGCCAACGTCGAAGCGCTCGACAACCTGATGTCGAACCTGAAAGAGCACGGCTACGACTTCAATAAAATTCCCTACGTGCTGCAGTTGAATAAGCGTGACCTCCCCAACATCCTATCGGCGGAAGCGCTGTCCAAAGAGCTGCGCAAGAAGAATGAAGCCGTGGTCGAGGCCGTAGCTTTTCAAGGCTCTGGTGTCTTCGAAACTTTGAAGGAAATCGCCAAGCAGGTGCTCACCGAGTTGAAAGCCGGCGGCTAGTTTCTACTTTCTCTTGGCCATCAGCATCGCAGTGTAATCGTCGAGATCGCCCAAGGCTTCATCGCTTACCGCGTTCATGCGCTCCTGCCGCTTCTGGCGCAACGAAGCCTCCGTCGTAGCCAAGGCTTCCGTACGTTGCATCAATCCGATCTGGTCTTTACGGTGCATGAGTTCCCGGGCGTAGGCTCGGGATGCTGCTGGCTTGCTGACATCGCCGGCGAACGCCGAGATCGCGTGATCAGCCACGTCGGTCTGTGCATACCAGAGCAACAGAAGCAGACTCTTTTGCGCCGTCTCATCATGCTCCATCTTCAGCCGATCCATCGCGGGTTGTAGCCAGTAGTCCTGCGACGTCGGCAACAACAAGTAGATGAGGCAGTAGTTCTGTGCCAGTGTGAGTACATGCTGCGGGATGAACACCTGAAACTTGGGCTCCTCCAGAATGTGAAAAGCCGCGGCCACCGTGTTTTCTTTCTCGGCTGCCAGCCGGTGCACCTGCAAGAAGTAGTCCTTGGGCTGTACATCGAGCAGATTGCTGTGCGCCATCGCCGCAAGCGCGACCTTTCGGTCGATCGGAGTATCCGAAAGGCTGAGCAGAAGCGCGCTGCCGTCGTAGAGAAAGAATGCAGGGTTGTTGAAATCGCCGAGTTCCTGCCGTAGGGCGGGAACGTACGTTGCCTGATCTGCCTTGGCCTTGGCCCAGAACTGATCGAGCACCGGACTCTTCGTCACGTTGCTGTTTGTTGAGCAGGTGCGGTTCGAAGTTGTAGGTTTGCCGAATCTGTTGGTGGATAGGGACGGCCTGCCCTGCGGCAGAACCGCCCACTAGGAACAATGGGACAAGGAATCCCCAAAGAGACCAGTGTTTCATGCGGCTATTCTACATAGCCGTCTTGCACCCCGGTCCCGGTGTTCGAGAGCTCTCCTAGTGAAGAAACCTGTTGGGTGCTGGCCGCAATTTGTTCCTCTCGGCCTTAATTCTTCATCTACACTCTTCTCTCAGGAAGGCAGCCCATGAGCGATCCCCACACCCCCGGAACTCCTGATTGGAAACTCCACGGCCTGCGCATCATTCGCAGCGGCGAGCTGGACTCCGATACTCCGCAAACGCCGGGGATGACCCGCGCCGAAGCGATCTCGCATGCCCGAGTCGGCGCGCAAAAGCTGTGGGCGGGAACCGTGGTCGTTCACCCCAACGCCAAGACTGGCCCTCATCATCACGGAGAGCTCGAAACTGTGATCTACGTCGTGCGCGGCCGCGCCCGCTTTCGCTGGGGAAATAATCTGGAGTTCGTGGACGAAGCCGGCCCCGGCGATTTCGTTTATGTCCCTCCCTATGTTCCTCATCAGGAACTCAACGCCAGAAAAGACCAGCCGGTCGAAGCGGTGATCGTACGCAGCGGGCAGGAGCCTATCGTGGTTAATCTGGACATTCCAAGCCCGGAGGATGGTCCCGACGCGCCACAGGATGATCCGTTTCACTCCGCGCCGTGATGGCTCACTCTTCCTAGCGCTGAGGCGCCGGGCTACTTCGAGTGCTGCTTCGGGAGGGAGTCTCGGCCATCACCACCAATCTCTCAGGGGCGCGCCGTGACGATAAGCTGGACGATCCTAGGGCTAGCCCTCCCAGCGTCGCTGCCGGGTTCGCCGACTGAGGAACGGAAAACGTTTCACTTCCAGGACTCGCGTCGGCGCCGTTCTCACCGAGTCCTCCGGTATCTCCGGCGATGATCGGTATATCCGGCTCAGTTTCGTAGGCGAAGCCGGTCAGCGTTGCTTCGATCTTTAACTGACCGTTCCAACTCGTGCTTAGTCGCGCCCAGCCGTAGTGCAGCTTGCCGTGAATCTTGAAGGCTAAGCCAAGATAGCGGTCGGAAACGTTGAACCAGGAACCTTGGCTGTAGCCTGAGTAACTACCCAGCGAAGCCATGATGTCGTTGCCGAAGCTGGGCCGGCCAGATGGGCGATTCACTCCAACCATCGAACCGGGAAGCATGGCCTCAGCCCAACCTATGTACCGGCCGAGCACTGCGTAGCCGCCGAATGCCGGTAAAACCTTAAGTTGCATGTTGGAGCGGTGGAGACGATTCACGATGGTGAAGTCGGTGACGCCGTCGTGGTTGAGGTCGATGGGAAAATTTTCGTTGGTGGTAATTTTTTGATAGATGGGTGTGTAGACTACCTCGGCCTCGGAGGGCTGCACGAGCGCACCTGCTCCAGCCGCGGCCAGTGCGTAGAGCGAGAGTTGGCGATGTAGGGACTCGGACAGCGGTTTCTGTTTGCGGGAGCGCGCGGCAGGGCGCAGCATGGAAGACCTCTCCTCATCGAGGTGGTCGCATTATCGTTTGGAGGGAAAGGGCTGTCAATGGCCGGGTAGCGCGCCCTTTACATTGTTTTTGCGATGATGGGATCGGGATGCTGGCGCAACTGGATTGCCCAGGGGCCGAGGGTGGTTCGAAGCTAGGCGTTTTGCAGTTTTGCCCGTCCTTTTTCGATCGGCAAGCTTGGAGCCTGGTGTTTGCCCAGGTATTCTCCAACGACACGAGCGCAGGCTTCGACAAAGTCCTGTTCGGGTTTGGTGAAGGTCCCTTCAAAATAACTCTCGATATCGAGCTCGGCCTCGAGCTTGTTTTTCACGAGGATGGGGACCACGATCTCAGACTTCACCAAAGCCGATCCGGCGAGATAGCGCGGATCCTTTGTGACATCCTGCACCACGACCGAACGCCCGCTGCTGGCTGCAGCGCCGCAAAGCCCCGTGCTGACGGGAATCCGCGCGTTGGGCGTGAAGCTGCCGACAAAGGGTCCAACCAGCAGAACTGCGGGGTCTGCCGGATCGACCAGGTAAAAACCCACCCAGTTGTAACGCGTCATCTTCTCGTGCAGACGCTGGCAGATGCGCTCCATCACAAGCTGAGCCGTGGCAGCGGTCTTCGCGAAGTCCTGAAATTCCCGCACAAGTTCGTCGTGTTCAAGCATTTCAGTTCACCAATTGCGACCGATTGTAAATCGACTACTGCACAATAGTAAGTATTCGGATGAGTAACCGGGTCCGCGGGTTTTCGAACGAAAGACCGACGGACAGCATGGCTGAAAGGTCAGGGGTAACGTTCATTACCCCTAGCTCGAAATCGCCCAGCGAAAAATTCTAAGGTGCACTTCCGGTATTTTTTCCCGCATCAGTCGGCGGCTAGACTCTTCTGCATGCCGGTTTTCATCGACGACGCCAGAACGAGCGACAAGAGAGCGAATTCCCCAAGAGCAGCGGAGACTCAAGCCAGTGACGAGGCACAGGGCTCCGGCCAACAAGTGCCGGCGCTCGTCGACTTGTTGCGGAACCGTTCCTATGCGGAGATCCGCCAGCGAATGTACGACAAAGAGCCTGGCAGCCCCTGGTGGGCGGCATGCCGCGCCGAGCTCGACCTGCGCAATGGACAGCAACTCGGCGAAGCGTCGCTCGCCTTGTCCCGAACTTCGGAGAAGATGCGGGCGTCGGTGCAGCACTTCGAGCAACTGGCCGATACTCTACATCAGGCGACGGTCGACATCGCTGATTTGCTGCGTGGCAGTCAGGAGGCTGCGCGTCGGCTGGAGATCGCCGTTTATGTCGCCATTGGTATAACGCTGGTGCAAGTCTTCAATCTGGTTTTCGAAATCTTCCGCAAGCACTGAGCCTTGCCGCACGACTCTTAATCTCCCTCCCCCAAAACTCCAACCTCAGACAAGAAAAAAATGGCGCCGGAGGGTACCGGCGCCACGAGAGGCTCGCAAGATGCGTTCAAGCGAGTTCGTTGAACTGAAGAAAAGTTATTTGCTTTCCGCGGTGGGGCTGGCCCCGATGTCGCGGCGGTTGTTGGCTGCGGTGCGCGCCGCGCGGGCAGCGGGCATGTTCGCGGCAGCGGCTCCGTAACGTTCCAGCAGAACCGGGGCCATGGTATTTTCTGCCTCCTTCACGAAAATCATTTGATTCTCGGAAGCCATATCCACGCGCACAAAGTCTCCCAGCTTTACTTGCGCAGTCGCCACCAGGTTCGCTAGCGGGAACACGAGATGCCGTTCGATCGCCCGCTTCAGGTGACGCGCTCCGTAACGCGGGTCGGTGCCTTCCTTGAGCAGGAACTGCTTCGCGCTCGCGGTGCAATTGAACACAAACTGATTCGCGCCGGCCGCCATCAGAACACGCTGCTGCACCATGCCCAGCTCGATCTCGAGAATCTGCGAAAGATGCTCATCGCGCAGCGTTTTGAAGACCACAGTCTTATCGATGCGGTTCATGAACTCCGGCGTAAACTTGCGCCGCGCCGCTTCCACCGCGGTGCGCTGAATCTTGTCGTCGAAATTGTTGTCGACTTCCACCGCCTTGGGCGCAAAGCCGAATCCCCCATCAACCAGATCGGTCATCTCACTGGCGCCCAGGTTCGAGGTGAGGATGATGATGCATTGAGAAAGATCGACGCGGCGGTTATCGCCCAGCGTCAGCGTCGCTTTGTCGAGAATTCCGAGCAGCAGCTGCCACAACGAGTCCGAAGCTTTTTCGATTTCGTCGAAGAGAAGAATCGAAAGCTTCAGCTTCTCGGTGAACCACTGGTTCAACGCTTCCTGCGTCAACAGCGGATGAGTCTCGCGATGTCCGAGGTATCCCGGAGGCGAACCGATCAGTTTCGCAATTTCATGCGAGTGCTGGAACTCGGCGCAATCGATCTTGATGCAGGCCCGCGCATCGCCAAAGAGCGACTCCGCCATGGCTTCCACCACGCGGGTTTTTCCGGAGCCGGTCGGCCCTAGAAACAGCAGGTTGCCCACCGGACGTCCCGGAGCGTTCAACCCGGCAAGGAACATCTGATAAATCTCGGCAACCTTTTCCACCGCCTGGTCTTGGCCGACAATTCGGCGGCGCAGCGCGGATTCAAACTCCCCAGCATCGGTGCTGCGGCGGTTAGGATCGAGTACGGTAGCGAGGTTTGTTCTCATAAAGTGGCGGTCCGCTTTCCTGTTCCCGGGTCGCATCCTGCGCCCTTTGTCTGCGTTTCCCCGGACTCTCATTTCCGCTCCCCGAATTCCGCAGGTGACAAAATTTGTCAGCCAGAACCTGCGTTTGCCAGAGCCGATGTAGCGTCCGTGTATCAGGGAATAAGCAAGCTTCTGGCCACGGAATCGACCCGGGTACGGCAAAGCGAAAACCCTGCATCGGCAGGAGTTAGGGGACAGGCGACGATATTAGAACAGAACCCGGTGGAAAGTTAAGAGTGAGGAAGAGAAATTCTTTGCGCATGGGTGGAGGGCATGTACCGAGTGGCGGGTGAGGTTGCGTGTCCTTCGGTACAAACCTAGGGTTTTGTCATTCCGAACGGGCGGGGTTCAGCCCGGAGGAATCTGCTGTCCGCCGGCGTCGTCGCGACGCATCGGGACAGCCACCCCGGCTGTCCAGCGGCCCAGGTCCATAGGGCCCGCGCAGTTCTAATGAACTGCGGACCGACAACCACATTCCTGGCTCGCCGGCAGCTATCGGCCATGGGCAGGGGGGAGATGACCGGGAGTAACTAGGCGGGGCGTGTAGGTGCGGGATAGCATCCGGGTAGGTCGCTCTGCCTGGAGGATTTCGTGCGCCGCTCGTCTCTTTTTAACATTATTGCAGTAGCCTGTCTTCTGTATGGCGTAGCCGCGCTGCGCCTGAGTCCGCGGCCGTCTTCCGCTCTCGCAGCCCAGGCCCAGACCCCGCAAAAAAACACCGCGCAGCTTCACCCGGCCAGTGCAACAGTTGCCGAGGCCGCGAAACCCGCCGACATTCCACCCGCTAAATCGTCAGTCGTGGGACCGGCTGAGATATATACGGCGAAACGCGGCGAAAGTATTCCAGCGGTTGCGCACCAATTTCTCCATCAAACTTCGTACCTCACGTCCTCTGAATTGTCCGACGCCATTCGCCAGGTAAATGGCAATCGCTCGGGCAACATACTGAAGGCCGGCGAGCAGATCACCATCCCTGGAATCCTTCCCGAACCCATCGTCGAAAAGACCGTTCCCATCGCCAAAGATTTTGAGGTACGCGCCATTTACCTCACCGGCATCATGGCCGCCAGCGATCACGGACTCCGCATTATCCGCCACTGGCGCGAAGTCGGCGGCAACGCCGTCGTCTTCGATATCAAGGATTCCGACGGCAGCGTCACCATTCCCTTCGAGCACCCGCTGCTCGGCAAGCACCAGGTTTACATTCACGACCTGCCGAAGTTCGTCCACTTTCTGCATTCCGAGAACATGCACGCCATCGCCCGCATCGCCATCTTCCGCGACGAGCGCTTGGTGGTCGAGCATCCGGAGCTCGCCGTGAAGTCGAAGCGCACCGGCCAGCCGTGGCGCGAAAACGGCAAGCTGGTCTGGACCGACCCTTCGCAACCCAAAGTTCAGGAATATGACATCGCGCTGGCCAAGTTTGTAGCCCAATCCGGCGCCGACGAAATTCAGTTTGACTACGTCCGCTTCCCCGCCGAAGGCGACCAGAAGGATGCCGGGTTCGTATTTCAAAATGGCACGTGTGGGGACAACAACGGACCATGTGGAGACGGCCGCCTCGCCCGTCCCGCCGATGCGAAGCAAGGCGGAACCACCACGGCAGACGTAGCCTCCACTGAATCAGAAACCGAGCCCTGCAAAGCAGAGCAAACGGAATCGACTAAGACCAGCCCCGTAGGGGTGGCAGATAATAGCCCGGGACGTAAGTCCCGGGTAGCAGGAAAGAATGGAAACAAGTCCCGTAGGGACGGCACAAAGACTGGATGCAAACCCGCTCCCGCCGGTCCGCAGCGCTCCGACGTAATCACCGGCTTCCTGAAGAAGGCCTACGCCGAACTGCATCCCACCGGCGTGCTGCTCTCGCTCGACGTTTTCGGCGTGATGGCCTGGCAGCGCTCCGTCGATCTCTCGCACACGGGACAAGACATCGTCGGCATGGCGAAATACTGCGACGTGCTTTCGCCCATGATTTATCCCTCGCACTTCTTCGGCATGGATAACATTGCGCACCCCGGCGATGCTCCCGAGCACTTCATCGGCGAATCCATGGAACGCTTTGAGCTGATCACTCATCCGGACGGAAACAGATCCAGCGGTGTGGTGATTCGCCCCTGGCTGCAAGCCTTCCACTGGCGCACGAAAACCTACTCGCCGGAATACATCAAGGTGCAAGTCGCGACCGCCAAGGAAAAAGGCGGCATCGGATTCTTATTCTGGAACGCCGCCAACGACTACTCGAAGCCCTACGAGGCCATGCCGGAGATGAAGGCGGCAAAAGAAAAGTATTTTCGCGGAGATGAATTACCGGGCGCTACAGTAAAGGCGAGCCTAACGCCGGCAGCCGTGCAAGCGCCAGCAGTTGCAAACCACTAAAGACCTTTGTCATTCCGAACCGGGCCTAAGCCCGGTGAGGAATCTGCTGTCCCGGATACCCTCATCACGGCCTGCTCTCCCCAACCCTCCGCCAAGTCCTCCCAGGTCGGGTTTCTCTCTTCAATCAATGCCACTTTCTTCTCCCGCCGCCATCCCTTGATCTCCGTCTCGCGCGTGATCGCATCGCCCACATTCCGAAACGACGCAAAGTAGACTAGTCGATGCACTTGATACTTCCGCGTAAACTCCCCGCCATTGCCAGCTCGATGCCGAAGTACTCGCGCCATCAGAAATCCCGTAACGCCGACGTACACCACGCGGCTCTTACTCGCCATGATGTAAACGTAGTAGCTTCGCTGACGCGCCATTGCCACTCCCTAGGGACAGCAGATTCCTCCGGGCAAACACCGCCCGTTCGGAATGACAAAACTTTAGGGGCTTGGACAGTGCAAAGACAACGTCACTCGTCACAACCAAACTGTGCAAAAACTCCTTGTCATTCCGACGCCTGACACTGAGCGCAGCGAAGTGGAAGCAGGAGGAATCTGCTGTTCCAGCCACAGGCAGGTACCCCGTCCCCACTCCGTGCCACCTCGCCACCACGAAAGTGCTTGGCATTTCCTTCCACACAAGAGTAAAAAGGAACCGACTGTGAGGGGGCCACGGCTATGCCGTGGCCTTTATGCGTTCGACAGCACCGCGAACCTGGACGCCGCCACGTCCTTGCATTGTCATCCTGAAGCGGGCGTTCTTTGCCCGCTTCAAGGACCTGTGCAACGTGCCGCCACCACCACAAACTCATGTAGGGACAGCCGCCCTCGGCTGTCCATGCGGCCCAGGTGTATCGGGCCGCTACTCTCTAGGCATACAATGCTTCCGGTGGTTGATCGGAAGAGGAGGCTAGGACAGGTTGACTCAAGGGGCATCACACATAGGGAAGCGGGTCAGTCTCTGGGCAGCTTTGGCTTTCGGGGTTGGCGCGATTCTCGCTATTGCAAGTCCAGTCTGGCTCGGATACGCAACATACTTCCTCGCGGAATACCTTGGATTTCCCCATCCCGCTTTGTGGGCCCAGCTAGTGGGATGGTTCGTTCTTCTTGCTGTTCCAACCTATATTCTCGGAAAGGCCCTGCGAGCTTCCTACGTTAGCCCATCCACAGCCGCAAACACCGGAGAGCAGCAGAAATGGGAGGACGCGGAACCCGTACAAAACGGCATCCCGACAGACCAAGTCATTGAGGCCTGGAAAACTGCAGTGCAAGTGCAACAGCACTTCAATCAGCTTGAGCTACAGATCAGGAATTTCGCGGTTTCGCTTCTCGCCGCGGTTATCGGCGGTTCAGCGTTCGCAGTAAAGGAGCACTACGAGATCCAGATGGGCGGCACTGCGGTCTCAGCATCAGTTCCGATCCTCATTGCAGGCGTAGTCGGTCTACTGGCCTTCTATTTCATGGATCGATTCTGGTATCACAACCTGCTGATCGGATCCGTTAGGCAGGCCCTGAAGATCGAGAAGCGGTACAGACGAAGCATGCCAGAACTCGGCCTGACGACCATAATCGGAGACGAGAGCCCCCAGAAAGTCGGCAGACTGCAGATCCACAGCTCAGAGAAAATAGATCTCTTCTATTCGGCGGGCCTGACCCTGCTGATTATTCTGACGGGGGGCATGATGCTCGCGAGGCACGTTCCGTCGGAGACGGGCGTATCTACCGCGCCACCCCAAACTCAGGGGCCCCGAACACCAGCACCATGAACAACACCAACACCTATGTTGGCGTGCCTGCGCACAAAGCAGCCAATGAGTCCAGTAAGCCAGGTACGGCAGCACGCCCGGACGCTCCACAAGAAAAAAAGGAGGATCGATGACCGTGAAGCCGACAATGGACCTCTTGATAACGGACCTCGACAATACCCTTTATGATTGGTTCGATTTTTGGTACCGCTCCTTCACGGCGATGCTTCAGCAGCTAGTTGCGATTAGTGGAATACCTGCCCAGGAGTTGGAACCTGAAATCAAGAAGGTTCATGAGCGCTATGGCACTTCCGAATACTCGTTTCTCATTGAGGAATTGTCTCCTTTATTGTCAAAGCATGGCTCAGACGACTTAAGACGGATCTACGAGCCAGCTATCATCGCATTCAGGCAAGCTAGGAAAGAAAGCCTAGTTCTGTACCCGTCCGTGATGGCGACGCTCGAAAAGATAAAACAACAAGGAACCATGATTATCGCGTACACCGAATCGCTAGAGTTTTACTCCACGTACAGAATAAGAACCCTCGGTCTCGACGGCCTCCTCGACACCGTGTATTTTCCGGAGGACCATGAATTCCCCGCCGGGCTGACGCCGGCGCAGATTCGCCGCTACTCTCCCGAGCACTACAAATTACAAGACACGCGAACAAAGCACACCGCCAAAGGCGAAGCGAAACCCAACCCGCAGCTGCTAACTCACATTATTGAGAGCGCCGGCGGCGACAAGCGGAACACTGTTTACGTGGGAGACAAGCTAGCCAAAGACGTCCGAATGGCCCAGGAGGCTGGTGTGGCTGACGTTTATGCTAAGTACGGCGACGCGGTTACCGATGAAAGGTATGAGCTTTTGAGACGAGTTACCCACTGGAAGAGTGGACCCGTCGAGCAAGAAAAAATGACCAAGGTCGCCGATGTGGCGCCAACGTACACACTGAACAATTCCTTTGGCGAATTGCTCGACATCTTCGAGTTTGGACCATTTTCTAGAGGAGCGGCGCCCGACACCCGCAGCGCGTGAGCATCGCGTGGGCGTCAACTAGGCGCCCGTAGCGGAACTTTTCCACACCCCCCGTGTGACATCTGACATAGCACCCCCTCTCTAAACTAGTAGTAATATGTTTACCCACTCAAGAGGGATCTCCGAGCGCCTCTCGCGCGCACCTCCGACTTCCTCATGGGCCGCTGCGGCCCGATACACCTGGGCCGCCGGACAGCCCTTCGGCTCCGCTCAGGGCAGGCTCGGGGAAGCTGTCCCCACATGGGTTGTGGCGCTGGAGGCGAACAGCAGGTTCCTCACCGGGCTTGCGCCCGGTTCGGAATGACAACAAGGTAATAAGGTTATAAGGTGTGAGACTTGGAAAGGAATCGCGAGAAATCTCCGGCGACGGGGCTGGAAGTATTTAAGACCTACAAGCAGCGCGGGGAGTGGGTAGAGCTGTTGTTTATGACGCGGGCGGCCAAGCGCGGATACGTTGTGTCGAAGCCGTGGGGAGACTCGGCTCGCTACGATGTGGGGATCGAACAAGACGGACGATTCAAGCGGGTGCAGGTGAAGGGCACCGATTGCCGCGAGGGGAACAATTATAGCTGCATGCTGGCCAGCAGCAAGCTCAAAGCGTATACGACCAAGCAGATTGACTACTTCGCCATCTATCTGCTGCGGGAGGACATCTGGTATATCTTTCCGGCGAAGAGGCTGATGGGGCAAAACGTAGTTGTGCTCAGTCCGCATCGCGAGGGAAGCGTGCATGAGCGCTACAAAGAAGCCTGGAAGTTACTCGACTCGCGAAAACGCGCCTCTGTTCGAGCAGCCGAGAGTGAGGCCAGCAAAGGCCCTCGCAAACGGAGAAGGACCGACCATAACGGCGCGGCGGGCGATCGGCCAGGCGAGTAGGAGCGCGCCTCATTCGCATTTCCGCATCGGTGCAATCAGCGGAGGGTTACCGCGCCGCGGCCAAAGCCCGCTTCCCCGTGATCGCGTCGTAGAGGCATTTCTCCACTGATGCCAGGTCCGCCTTGGCGTCAAGCACGAGATCGGCGTAGCGCTTGCTTGGCAGCAAGTACTGCCGCCCCGCCGGCAACACGGTGTTCTCGTATTGCCACCGGATGAATTCCAGCGCGCGCTCACGCTCCGTGATGTCCCTCACCTTTCGGCGATGGAAACAAACATCGTCGGGAGCGTCCAGGTAAATCGATAGGTCGAAGTGCGGCCGCAGTTCCGCAAAATGCAACGCCAGAAATGCCCTCCACGATGAGCAGCGGCTTGGCGGGAATGTGTTGGCGCCGGTCTTGCAGCCGCAGGTGCTGCGCAAAGTCGTATACGGGAGCCTCGATGGCATGACCTGTGGCGTACTTGCGGATATGACTCCCCAGCAGTTCCACGTCGGTTGCATCCGGCGCGTCGTAGTTCCGCTTGGTTCGTTCCTCGAAGGGAAGATGGTTGGCGTCGGCGGAGTAGACCTCCATCGAGATGACGTGTCCGTTGAGACGAGCAGCCACCCGCTTCGCCACCGTCGACTTACCGCTGCCGGACGGCCCCGCCAGCCCCACGATAAAAACCTCACCAGGCATCGGAGTCCTAACTAGAGATATCGGACATCCAAAGAATCCCTTGATCCATCCCCTCGGATCTTGTCGTTCCGACCGGGCGTCAGCCCGTTGAGCAATCTGCTGGTCCGCGACACCCTCATCACCGCCCGCTCACCCCATAAGGGGATTGGATGAGGAGCCGCAGCATCACAACCGTCCTGTGCAAAACTCCACGTGCCGGACCGAGCGGCCACCAGTCTTTGTCATTCCGACCCCCGAGAGGAGCGAGGATAAGGAGGAATCTGCTGTCCCGTCCGCAGCCGAACCTCCTGAAGAGCGGCGGGAGAGAGAGATGGAAAGCGACAAGCCTCATGATCGAGAAGAAGAGTACACACACAATTCCCGAGCGGATTGCACAGCCCAGAATGTTTCCGGGAGATCGAGCTTCTGACAGTCGCAACGGGCATTCCCGCCCGCCACCACTCGGTATACAATTCTCCCGCTTTCCAAACGAACCGGAAGTCACGCGAAAAAACGGAGACTGAATGGCCACGGCCACCCTGCCACGGAGCACTGCTCAAAAACCCGGAGCGCGATACGACAACTACTTTTTCTCAGGAATAGCGTTTCTCATCCTGATCACGGTTTTTGTAGGCTTTGCCCGCACATATTTTCTCGCGGGAGTATTCCGCGCACCTTTGCCGAACTTGCTCATCCACATTCACGGCGTGGTTTTTTCGAGCTGGATACTTTTATTGATCACGCAGACCCTGCTCGTCTCCGCTGGACGCGTCGACGTTCACCGGCGCCTCGGCCTCTTTGGCTTTGGCCTGGCATGTCTCATGGTGATTCTCGGCGTGTTGGCCGCAAGCAATTCCCTGGCCCGCGGATTCGCCCCTCCCGGCTCCGGTTTCGATCCTCGCACCTTCTACGCCATCCCGATCGGCGGCATGATCATCTTCGCCACGCTGATTTTTTTCGCGTATCGCGCCCGCTTCAATCCCGCCGCGCACAAACGCCTTATCATGATCGCCACCATCGCTCTGCTTGACGCCCCCACCGGACGCCCGCCCTTCACCGTCATTACCGCCCGCCCATTCTTCGACAGCACCTTCATCTTCCTCTTCCTCCTGCTGCTCATCGCCTACGACCTCTGGTCCACCGGCAAAGTGCATCGCGCCACAGCGTGGGCCGCCGCCTTCGTGGTAGTCGTGGGACAACTCCGCGTCCCCATCGGCAACACCACCGCCTTTCACAACCTGGCCAACTGGGTGCAAGCCATCGCTCGCGGCTCTCACTAGGCTTGTCGACACCGGTTCCTGGGAGTTACTCGATTCGCGAAAACCCACCTCCGTACGAGTGCCGAAGGCGCAGCCGATAAAGTCCCTCGCAAGGGGAGGAGGCCCAATCAGAATGGGGCGGCCGGTGATCGGCCCGGGTAGTAGGGCAGACGCGCGTCATCCTCAGACTGGCGACGGCGGAGATCCCCACTTCTCGCAAAGAACTGTCTAGTCCCAGGACATGGTTTACAAAGCGTCCCAGGACATCTCTTACACTTTGTTGTTAACTGGGAATCCAGTGCTCGACCATGGTCGAGCACTGGATTCCCAGTTCGATCTCGCGGATCAGGGTAGTGCAGTAATACACTTGCAGGCGTTGTTCTAGCTGCATGACCTGTACCCATTCTCCAGCCAGGCTGTCGCTGATGCTCCAGTTCTTTCCCGCCAGTGTAAGTTTTCCTTGTGAGTCCACTTTCAACACCCGCGCTCCCGCCGGATATTCCCAACGCGGCGGGTTGGCATCATAGCGCCGAACACTGGGACGCCAGCGACTGGCCGGAGTCTGCATGCCCAGCGCCTCATGGGGTCGCACGTGATTGTGCTCCCAACGAAACTGGTCCAGCCACAGTTGTACGTCCGGTACCAGCACTCGCCGCCGCGCCAATGCTCGCTGCAACTCGCCGTGAAACCGCTCTACCTTGCCCTGAGTCTGCGGATGCCTCACTCGGCTCCAGTGCAGCCCGATGCCTTGCCGCATCAGCCACAACGACAGCTTGGTCATCCCGCCCGCACTGTGCACGCTCCACCATGGCGTGCCGTGGTCCATCAGCATCGCCTCCGGCACTCCGTGCTCGCAAAAGGCCGCCACTAGCGGTTCCCGCACTTGCTCGGTGTGCGTGCTCGCCACCGCTTGCAACACAATCAGGTAGCGGCTGTGATCGTCGATCACCGACAGCGGCCCCACTTTCTGATGCCACAGCTTCGGACCTTTGAAGTCCATCTGCCACAGTTCATTCGGCGCGCTGCGCTCGAATCGCTCCACCGCCGGCTCATGACGGTCTACGGGATGCACCAAGTCATGCCGCAGCAGAATGCGATGAATCGTATTACGCCCCAGTTCGATTCCCTCACGCTGCAACAGCACCCGCAGCTTGCGTGATCCCCAGTCTGGATAGCGCTGCCGCAACTCCACCACCCGCTGCTCTACCTTCTCGTCCGTTCGTCGCGGACTGTGCTGCGGCCGCTGGCTGCGCTCCGCGATCGCTGCTACTCCGCCCTGACGATACCGTTTCAGCCACTCATAGCCCACCGGCCGCGAGATCCCGAACTCCCGGCACAACTCCGCCAGCGTTTTCCCCCGCCGATACGCCGCCACCACAAACCTTACCCGCTGCTCTCGCACATCCATCGTCTTCCAAGGCATCTTTCTCCCTCGCCCGCTTCGCGGACGAGCGGAGTGTAAGAGATGTCTTGGGACACCCTGTAAAGAATGTCATGGGACTGAACAAAAAGAGAAGCGAGAAGTGGGGCACCCGGCTGCTTGGAGTCGCTTTGTTCGTGACCTGGTGGCGCGTCATTCTTAAGCCGATCACACCGAGATTGCGGCGCTCTCCGTTCATCTGCCTGCCCAGTTTCCTAAAGACCCTGCGGACTGCCTGATCGCCGCGACCGCCATTATTGAGGGCATGCCCCTAGTCATACCGGATGTGGACATTCGGCCGTCTAAGGTGGTAGACACTATTTGGTAGCCTCGGGTTCGCGTGAATAGCCAAATAGAATCTAGGCCCGATACTATTGGGACTTCGGAATACCGGGGGTGGCTGTCCCACACAGTTACTCATCCCGTGTGACTCTCGGAATCGCGAGGGAGCCAACTTACTCAGTTATAATGATCTCTAATCCGCGCTAAGGAGTTCTCATGGCGATCGAAAAAGTGGAAAGTATCTGGCACAATGGGAAGCTCATTCCTTGGGACAAGGCGACTCTTCATGTAATGTCGCACGTGGTCCACTACGGCTCCTCGGTGTTCGAGGGGATTCGCTGCTACGCGCCGCAGTCGCGTCCAGCGATTTTTCGCGCTGACGATCACATTCAGCGGCTGCTCGATTCCGCCAAGGTCTACCGCATCGACGTGGGGTACACCCGCGAGCAACTGGTGAAGGCCGTGCTCGAAACCGTCACCAGCAACGGCGCGTGGCCTTGTTATATCCGGCCCATTATTCTGCGCGGCTATGGCGAAGTGGGGGTAAATCCGTTGAATAACCCAATCGAGGTTTACATCATCAATTATCCGTGGGGAAAGTATTTGGGCGGCGAAGGCGAAGGCTGCGACGTCTGCATTTCCTCGTGGAGGCGCATTGCTCCGGACACGCTGCCGGCCATGGCGAAGGCCGGCGCCAATTACATGAACTCGCAGCTCATCAAGATGGAAGCGAACGTCAACGGCTACACGGAAGGCATTGCACTCGACATGAATGGCTTTGTGAGCGAAGGCTCCGGCGAGAATGTTTTCATCGTGCACCATGACAAGCTGATTACGCCGCCGCTGAGCAATTCAGTTCTTCCCGGCATTACGCGCGATTCGGTGCTGCAGATCGCACGCGACCTGAATATTCCAATCGTCGAGCAGGCGATTCCGCGCGAGATGCTCTACATCTGCGACGAAGCGTTCTTCACTGGCACGGCTGCTGAGGTTACTCCCATTCGCTCGGTCGACAAGATCAAGGTGGGCAAAGGCGGAATGGGCCCCATCACCAAGGCAATTCAGAAAGAGTTTTACGCGATTGTGCACGGCGAAAAGAACGACCGGCACGGCTGGTTTACTCCAGTGCCGGTGAGCAGCAAACAGCCAGTCGGCGTATAATCCTTTCGATTCGAAACTGAGCCTGGGGCGCGTGCGGCACCCCATTCGGCTTCCTGCACCCAAACGAAACATAACACCCTGACGAGGAGGAAATATGTCCGCTCCACAAGGTTTCACTTCGGAATTCGCTGTAGGCTACCGCGCCCTGATGCTTGGCGGCATCGCACGCGAAGCGGAAGTCACCAAAAAAGTGATTGCGGCCGTACCCGATGCGGCCTCCAGTTACAAGCCCGATGCGCATGCGCGGACGGCGAAGGAACTGGCATGGCATATTGCGAACTCCGACATTCAGTTCCTGACCGGAATCGCCGACTTGAAATTCAACATGGAAAGCCCGGAGCACAAGCCGGAAACTGCAGCCGATGTGGCGGCGTGGTACGACGAGAACATGAAGCGCGGCGTGGCCCGCATCGCGGCCATGACGCCGGAGCAGTTGCTGACGCCCGTCGAGTTTTTCGGCGTCTTCAACCTGCCCGCGGTTCTGTATCTGGGCTTCCTCAACAATCACAGCATTCACCATCGCGGTGAGCTGGCGACGTATCTGCGGCCCATGGGATCAAAGGTGCCTTCGATCTACGGTGGCAGCTACGATGAGCCGTTCCAGCCGCCCGCAGCAGCGTAGAACGCGGCGTAGGAGCCAGTTTAGTTTTGTATTTGAAAGCCGCCTAAAAGGGCGGCTTTTGTTTCACACAACGGTGGTCGCTGGCTCAACTATTCGGCACTCCCGGGAACCGCGGCGGCAGCAGCCTCAAACCCTACCTTGGTGTGGGTTCCGTCGCAGAACGGTTTGTTGGTGGAAGCGCCGCAGCGGCAGAGCGCTATTTTTTCTCCCGCTTCAATTTTGTTGCCGCTGGCATCGGTGAGAGTGAATTTTCCAGTGACAAGATATGGACCTTTGGACAGAACCTGAATAGTTGGATCCGACATATTTTCTCCTCTTCATGTTTGAGATTGACTGCTTAAAGTTAGGGTTTGACTGCGGTGAAACTTCGGACAACTTGCCACATCACGAAATCATTTTGAGCGCGAGTCGAGGCTCCAGGGTCCAGAGCCCAGTTGGGTTACGAGCAGCGCGCCACCCAGCATCGACAGGTTCTTCATAAACATGACGAACTGCATCTGGTACATCATGGGATCGGTGACCGTCCAGAATTTGTGCATCATGGGCGTGATACAGACCAGAAACAGCGCGATCATCCAGGCGCCGATTTTCGCGCGGTAGCCGAGCAGAATCGAAAGACCTCCGGCGATGGCAAGCACGCCGGAAAGGGGCACGGCGATTGAGACCATCGGCACACCTTGCGATGCGGCGTAGCCAATGGTCTGACTCATAAAGTGCCGCGGGCCCGACATCACGAAAATCAGTACAAACAAGAACCGTCCTAACAGCACGATAGGGCCTGAGGCTGCGGATGAAACGACGATGGACTGCGATCGGCTGAGTACTGCTGAGTTGCTGGCTGACATTTGCTCCTCCTCGTCACTAAGAAAGTCTGGCTGAGCAAAGGGTAAGAAGCCCTTCTGCTGCACAGTTGCGTTGGATGAAGGATGGCAGATTTAAGTTACAATAAATAACTGGTAGCTCTTTATATATTAGGAACTTAAGAGTAACCTAGTAACCATATGAGTCTGAAGCGACGAACCAAGCCAATGCCTTCTGGTTGCGCCATTGGAGGAATGCTCGAACTGCTTACGCGTCCCTGGACGCTTCACATCTTGTGGGCATTGAGCCACCAAGGGCCGCTGCGCTTCGGCGTACTCCGAAAGCAGATCGACGGCATCTCCGCGCGTGTGCTGACGGAGCGGCTGCGCACCCTCGAAGGCGCTGGATTTGTCTTTCGCCACTACGAACAGACCATTCCACCAGCCGTAACCTATGGCATTACGGAGAGGATGAAGGACATTGAGAAAGTGCTGGCCCAGATGGAAGGGCTCGCGCGAAAATGGCAGGGCGACGGAACGACCGAAATTGCTGATCGAGCAGCCAGTGCAAGGTCGAGCGCCCGGGCGTAGTAAGGACGGGCTTGGATCGTCAGTTTGCGGTTTGGACAAATCCCGCAATAAATTGTGGTGCGGTACATTTGACCTCGACTATATGTGGATTCGTAAGGCAAACCCCTTCCTACTGGCCGTGATCTTGCTGAGCACTTCGGGTTTCTCCGAAGAGAAGCCCTGGCGCGAGATTCGCAGTCCCCACTTCCGCGTAATTACGAACGGCAGCGAGTCTGTTGGTCGCCATGTGGCTCGCGAGTTTGAGCAGATGCGGGGTGTTTTCGCCGAGGAATTTCCTGGTTATCGTCTGGATTCCGCCGAGCCGCTTATGATCCTGGCTCCGCAGGATGAGCCCTCCGCCAAAAAACTGATTCCGGAATTCTGGCGCCACAGTGGGCCCAAGCCTGCAGGCGTGTATTTTCATTCATGGGAGCAGCCCTACGCGCTGGTTCGTCTCGACACGGTCGGCTCTGACACGATCACCACGGACGAGTTTGCTGTGGTGTATCACGAGTATGTGCACTCTCTCTTGCATCTGAATCTTCACTGGCTTCCGACGTGGCTGGATGAGGGGCTGGCCGAGTTCTACTCCTATACGCGTTTTGAGCGGGATCATACAATCATCGGTGCCCCTCCCAAGGACAAGTGGGGGCTGGCGATGCTGCTATCTCGACCAACAATCCCCTTGGCTAAATTCCTCGATCAGAGAGGTTCGTTCACGCGCAGCGAGGAAGACACCGCGATGTTCTACCAGCAAAGTTGGGCGCTCACTCACTTTCTGACATTAGGGCCGGGAATGGACGGCGGGACACGCCTCAAAAAGTTCTACAACGCCACACAGCAAGGAGTGGAACAGAAGAAGGCCTTCCAGGATACGTTCGGCGATTTCAAGCGCGTGCAGGATGATTTTGACCAATACGTCCGACACTTTACCTTCAAAGCGGCCGTCATTCCAAGCCCGCCTAAGATCGACGACAAAGACCTTCCGACTCGCTTCATGACCGTCGCCGAAACGGAAGCCGAGTTCTCTGCCTTCTACGCGACGACAAAGCAATGGAAATTGGCCCGAGGGTCCGCCGAGTCGGCGGTGAAGAACGATACGAAACTGGCACTCGCCCACCAAGATATGGGTTTCGTATGCCTTCAAGAAGGCAACGATGAAGAAGCCGCGCGGGAGTTCTCTCGAGCAGTAGAACTCGACAATCGCATGTATCGCGCGCAGTTTGCAAAGACAATGATGTCGCCTCTTCCGCATGCAAACGCCCCCAGCGATCGCATGGCGTATCGAATGGAATTGTTGAAGGCGGTAGATGTGAATCCTCAATTCGCTCCCGCCTACGTTGAACTCACAAAGTTTTATGTCACACAACGAGATCTCAACCAGGCTCTGAAGCTGGCGCTAAAGGCCGAGAAGCTTGAGCCCTGGCGCGCCGGATATCACTTGCTCACGGGGCAGATCTTGTTACGTCTGGGGCAAGCGGCCGACGCTGCCAGCAACGCAGCTTATGTGGCGGACCATTGGAGCAGCCCTGACCGGGACGAGGCAATGGAACTGTGGAATCTGGTGCCGGCAGCAGACCGTCCGGCGCAAGCTCCGGCGCAGATAGCGGAGAAAGACAACGCCAGTAAAGCCGAAGGTGTTGTGAAATCAGTAACCTGCCATGAGGACGAGATAACAATGACTCTGGAGCAAGGTGGGCAACCGCTAACCTTCCGGGTTCAACATAACGCCGCCGGCGGGTTTTCTGACACTTTATGGTTTGGTGAGGACCATTTTACTCCGTGCTATCACACGACCGGCTTACGCGCCGTCGTGCAATATAAGCCCGCCGCCGACAAGGCTTATAGCGGCAACGTGATGTTTTTCGGTTTCCGCGACGATTTGCCGGCCGTGCCCGCCAGCACCCCTTGAATGGCAAAACCCCGCCAGGCAAAGGGTTTAGGAGGCGGCGATGCGGGCTCGCCTACATGTCACGAACTACACGATGATCAGCTGTTTTCGCTGTGGCACCCGGCGAGATGTCCCTGAGGGGCTTCGAGGACTAAAGCGAGAGAGCTCCATTCGTGATGTAATCCTGCACAAAGGTAACCTAGGCTGGAGTCGAAATCGGCATCAAACTTGGTCCATGCCGATTTGGACAAAAACCGGCACAACCGTGGTCCTAGTTTGCGGGCTTGCTCTTAGTCTGACGCCAGCTGGCGCAGAACCTGCACCGACAAAGAGCAATGCCTCCACCGCCGTGCGCCCAGGCTCTGGCAGTTACAAGCCGCAGGCTGATCGCACACTAAGCCAGGACGATCGTTTGTCGGTGATCGCCGCCGCGCTCGACCCAAAAGTGCGTCAACATTCGGCCAGCGATTGTTCGCACCTGGTTCACGCGATCTACGAGAAAGCCGGCTTCCGATATTCCTACGCCAGCTCCAGCGACCTCTATCTTGGAGTCGAAGGGTTTCAACGAGTGCCGCAGCCGCAGCCGGGCGATCTGGTGGTGTGGCACGGGCATGTGGGAATTGTCATCCGGCCTTCGCGACACGTTTTCTTCAGCCTCATGACCACGGGTCCGGGCATTGCCGATTATGACGCCCCGTATTGGAAGAGCCGAGGACGAGCGCGGTTCCTTCGTTACCTCAAATACGATGCCTGCCCGGGTTGTGCGCCTGCCCGGTAAGGTTGACTGACCTTGGTGGCTGGCACATCCAACACATTTCGAGCTAGCGTGAACTGGATGCCCCCACCCTCGATAAGGGTGAATAGACATCCCTGATTTGCGAGTGCGTGGTTGGCTCAACCGCCGAAGTTGGTAACTAAAGGACATGTACCAACGTAACCCAGCACATGGCGCGCCTCTTGTGTTGTTTGTGCATCGAACAATAGAGTAAGGAGACAGTCATGGAAGGACCAACGTATTTGGGAAAAGTCACCGGTGCCGACCCGGAGCAGTTTGCGATGATTACGATGCAGCCGGACTACAGTGGCGTAAAGATGGTTTCGTTCTTCACCGAGGCCAAGTTCCGAGAGTTCTCCCGAGTCAACGGAAAGCCGGGACTGACCGAATGTGACGTTGATGCAATGATTGAGAATGCACGGAAGCACTTGGTGTGACCATGGCAATCTACTTCACCATCAATGCCCCACACCGAAACATAACGACGATCTTCGACACCGACGGTTTGGAGCGCGCGCGAAACTTCAAGCAAGGTCTCGTCGGTGATGGTGCTTACCGGGCAGACCAAATAGGCATCAGTGGTACGGATTCCAACGGA
Organism: uncultured Acidobacteriaceae bacterium; assembly: GCA_963771965.1. Lineage (GTDB taxonomy): Bacteria > Acidobacteriota > Terriglobia > Terriglobales > Acidobacteriaceae > Sulfotelmatobacter. The sequence continues at coordinate 584,925 of CAVYVM010000005.1, read as the reverse complement.
AAGCTTGTGAGCGAATGAGAACGCAAAGGTTTGTAAGGCGGTTTGTTAACCGGGCTGACCCTGTGAGTCGAGGTGGACACATGTCCTATGTACCGTGTCCCAAGTGTGGTGATGCTGTTGCAGGCCGCATTCCGCAACCACCTGAGGAGTTGAAACTCACCTGCATACACTGCAAGCAAACTTTCAGCTTTGAATCTAGAGAGGTTCGCAGTGGATTGGTGTTTTGTAACCCGGAAACCAATAGGTGGAAGCCTCACACACTGGCGAACATGTTGAGCATTTGACTGGGTGACGTCGGCCTCATTTCAACGTGCGGCGTGAGGGCTTTATTTCAATTCCTCAATCTGCCTCGCGAGAAAACGCTTCGGTTCTCGCCGCGCCAAAGTGAGCGCTTCCCATAAGAAGCACGGGCCACCGGAATCCTCCCTATCTGCCGGACGCAGACAGTCTATTTCCCGCATCGGCTAGCAATGACCCTGCCAAGCTTTCCAAGTTGGCTTTCCATGCCCATCACTGCCCGCTGCGTCCACTCATCGCTATGCATCGGGCCCAGCGTCAGGACCATACGCACGTTGCCTCCTGCCGCATAGAACTCCACCCTGTTGCCTACGGTGTATGGCGCAACCCCGGGAATGAAATCGGCACGGTGAGTGTAGGCGATCGTCTTGCCGGGAACGATCTCGGTGTAGGTCAGCCTCGCTTCGGTCGTCAGCGGCATCCCCGCCTTCTTCATGAACTCAACCTGCGGCGGATCGACCGCCGTCATTGCATAGACCATCTGGCCACCGGCCCTCAGGTCGAGCTCGTGAACCTTTACCGAGAACCCTTCCGGACCCCACCACGATTCGATTCCTTCTTTAGTCGTCCAAAGCTCCCAGACATCCTCGATCGATGCCTCGTACGTGCGCTCGATGACGATCTTGCGATCGGGACGGTTATTCGCTTCAGCGCTCATGATGTTCTCTCCTTGATGATTTTCTGGTTTGAAGGCCGGACTTTTTCGCGGCGCGTTTGCGCGCGAGGGCTGCGGCAAACTTGTCGAGGCGGCCTTCCCACAGTTGCCGGTACTGGCTTATCCAGGCATCGAGATCGCGGAAGGGAGCGGGGCAAAGCGAGTAGAAGCGCTTCTGCCCCTCGGGGCGGACGCGCACGAACCCAGCCTGCTGCAGGATGCGGAGATGCCGCGATACGCCGGACTGGTCAATCTCGACGTTCTCGACAATGTCGTTGACCGAATGCTCGCCGCTGCGCAGTATTTCCACGATGCGGAAGCGGGTGGGATCCGCCAGGTTTTGGAGTATTTCTAGATGCATATTGATACATATGTATCAATATGCATACATCCCTGTCAAGCGCTACTTGTTCGCGCTAGCCTGGCTTTGGTTTTTGCGCACGCTACCACGGCCTTTTTCGTGGTGATGAATACAGAGCAAAGCCGTGCCAGCCCCCACCTGCCGACCAAGAAATCGTGAGTCCTGGGATCCCTTCCTAGAATCTCTTTCGCTGGAGGGACAACGAATATGACCACTCTCGACTCCATGTTGGAACGTAATAAAGATTTTGCTGCTAGCCAGTCTGCGGCGCGCGAACTTATGCCTCGTGCGCTGCCGAATGTGAAGGCAATCATTATCGGTTGCGCCGATATGCGTGTGGACCCGGCCCATGTACTCGGCATTAAACCTGGCGAAGCCGTCGTGATGCGTAACATCGGTGGTCGAATCACGCCAGGGCTGTTGGAGCAGTTGGGTATGCTAGGGCGAATCGGCGAAGTTGCCGGAGCGATTCCTGGAGACGGCGGGGAGTTTCATCTCATCGTCCTCCAACACACCAATTGCGGTATCACGTACCTCGCCGGCGAGACCGACATGCTGACGGGTTATTTTCAAACGCGCGAAGCGGAACTCAAGACAAAAGCGGTCACCGATCCTCGTACAGCGGTTGCCATCGACGTTGCTCTGCTCCGGGCGGTTTCCGCACTGCCGGGAGGGTGGCTTATCTCCGGCCTCGTCTACGATGTGGGGACAGGACTTGTCGAGATCGTTGTACCACCAGAGCGGATTCGTCAGATTCGTGCTGCATGAATAGAGCGCAAGAACCTCCATTGTCTGCATTTCGGTGAAACTGGACGGCACATTCAACAGACACTCAGAGCACCGACCATGGCAGGAGACGTTTTGGACGAAAATGGGGACAGAACGGAACATTCCCCAATTTCCAGTCGTCGAAATGGAAACGTTCCGTCTGTCCTCCAGTTTTCTTGTCCCCCGGTTTTCCCATAATCTCTGACGCCCCCTCACTCCCCCGCGTTGTCGTAGGAACCGGTCCGCAAAGGCCCGCTGGGCCTGTACGTGCTGATGATGACGCCCGAGCCCACAGCCTTCGTGCTGACGAGTGCCAGTTCGCGTGGCGGGGTTCCCTCCGAAAAGATACGTTTGCCAGTGCCTAACAGAACGGGAAAGACCAGTAGCAAGACTTCATCGGCCAGCCCGTGTTCGAGCAGCACCGGCGTCAGCGTCGAGCTGCCCCAGACGATCAGCTGCGGCCCGCTCTTCGCCTTGATGCGGCGAATGCCCTCGACGATGTCCGCTCCAAGATCCTCGGCCAGCCCCCATGCAAGACTCTTCGGCCTGTGGGTCGCAACGTATTTCGTCGCCGCGTTCAGACTGTCTGCCATCGGACTCTTCGGCGCTTTCGGCCAAAAGCCGGCAAAGATATCGTAAGTTCGGCGGCCCAGCAACAGATCGAAAGCCTCGCCGTGAGCCGCGACGATGGCCGCTCCCCCCTCCGGGTCGGCATGCGGCACTGACCATCCGCCGTAGGGATAGGGTGGGTCTTCGTTCGGCCCACCGGGAGCCTGAATCACGCCGTCCAGCGAGATATGTTCGATGATCCTGATTTTTCTCATGGAGTCTCCTTTTACTTAATACGGATTTGCGCTCGCCTGAGGCAGGCGCGGCAAACAGCATTTAAATCGATGTCATTCCGAACCGGCGCGAAGCGGCGGTGAGGAACCTGCTTTCGTGTCCACCGTCATCACTGATGGGTCCTCCCTCAGTTAAACGGGCGCACCTCGACCGGCGCACAACAGGCGACGGCGGCCTTGCGTCCCCCGCCAGCGCCTCGTCCAGTTCAGCGGCTTCCAGTATCCAAAAACCGCCGATGTACTCCTTGGTCTCCAGGTATGGCCCGTCGGTGATGAGCACCTTCCCATCGGGCTGCGTCCGCAGCGACTTCGCGCTGCTTGCCGGGCGCAGACCGCCAACAAAAATCCTGACACCGGCAGCCATCATCTCTTCGTTGAGCACGTCGATATCGCGGCCCATCGCTTCGTCCACTTGGGACGGGTCGAAGTCGTCGGGGATGTAACCAGCAACCAAATATTGCGGCATTGTCTTCTCCTTAATGATCTTGCGGCCCAGCAGCACAGCCTTGCGTACTGGATTGTTCATCTTATAGTCGTTGGGCGTGGAAAAAATCGACAGCAGAAGCGAACTTTTTTTGCAGGATAAACGGGAGAACGTTCCATCTGTCCCCGGTATTCCCAGTTTTCAAAAAGGAAGATACGTACCGGCGCGCTACAGATAGGTTCGGCCTTGGTATTGACATTTATGACGCTCAGGCATATAGGGTGTTCTTAGAAAGCCCTGGGGCACCTAATATCTAATGTTTACAGTTGTATTCCACGTTAGGAGTTACCATGCGCACATCCTTCGTTCTCACAGTCCTTGCAAATTTAATGCTGATTGTTGCGGGTGGGACATGTAATACTGCCGATGCACAGGCTAATCGAACATCGTTATCGCAGAAGTCAAGCCCGATCACCGATCAGTTGCAGTTGGTTATTCCGTCGCCGTCCAAAGTGTCTTGTCCCTCTCCAGAACCTCCTGCGACGCCCTGCTGTAAGAACATATGTTTAAGCGGAGACAATGAATGGGATCAAACTCCTCTTCCGGCGGGCAAGAGATGCGCGGCCAATGGATACTGCGACGGTAGCTCTTGCGCTTGCAACATCGAACAGAGCGGCTACATCTATCCTAACTACTACATCGCGTCTGTTATTTACGCACCGCCCGGGACAGGATCGTCCGTCGATTACGGTAATGGCAGTACGATCGGAACGACGACGTCGACCACCAGCAGTTGGAAGAATTCGGCAGACGTCTCTGTTTCCAACGGCGCCGATTTCTTGGGAATAGCTGCAGGTGATCTCACACTATCGTGGGGCGAGACGTGGGGAGGGTCAACGACCACGTCCCACGATCTAGCGATCACGGTCACCGGGGACATCATCTTAACCGAACCAACGTCGGATGAAATGAATCATAATTATGACCAGATTTTAATCATTCTTGGTCCTCGCGTGCTAGTCACAATTTACGAGAGTCAAATTCAGTGGGCAGTAGATCTGTCGGAAGGTGTTCCTCAGGTCGTAAGAGTTGGCTGGCTAAATGGAGCCATACCGATGCCGAGCGACATAAGTGATACTCTTGCGAGTCACGGTATTACGAATAAGGACTACAATCAAATACTAAGTGCAGATCCTTATGCGAGCAACGTGACGGGCACGGGTGCACCTGACAGTGCACGCTTTGCGTACGTTAGTGTGCTTCCATATGAGCCGCAGGTCGGCGATAAGTTTATTTGGAAGGGGACGAATAACTACACCGCGTCGACAACAAAATCTACAGATCACACTTACACGGTGGGAGCCAGTGTCAGTACAAAGGTTATAGGGCAAAAACTCAAAGCCAGCGACAGTTATACGTGGACGAATTCGTCGTCCAGCAAGAATAGCAACGGTACGACTGAAACCGACACACTAACGTTGATGATGCCGTCATCGTCATACACGGGGCCAACCGATGTCTACGTTTATGTAGACACTATATACAAGACCTTGATGTGTTCCTTTGTAAGCCCCTCCGGTCAGTCTACCTCGCGCTATAGAAAGCAATCGAAGGCTAAACCTAGACAGTAGAGCGGTGGTTTACAGGTCTTGGGGGCTGGCCCAGCCGACCATTTTTCTGACAAGGCTTGCACGAACTGGATGCTGGATGCCCCACCCGTAGCACTTTCACGGGTGGGCCGCGATGCCGACAGGAGTCGGATTTTGCGGATGTGACGCTGCTTCTCGAGTCTCATTGACTTGAACCGGGCAATGTTCAAGCGACCCGCGCTGCAAAACAAAACGTAAGATTTCCACGCCCATCGTGTGACATCTCCACTTGCGTACCTCCGCAATCTCGAACATCATAAAGCGTGCGCGAAAACAGACTCAGGTCATGCGACAGGTTCCATGCGGCGAAGACCCAAAACCTTTATCCGCAAGCAATTGCGGCTGAAAACCCGCGAAGTCACTGATCCTGAATAATTTGCAAAAGACAGGGGGAGGGGGGTAGCACTCAACCCCGGAAACACAAAAAGCCGATGGCCATCATCGACGCACCCAAATGCCAACACCAGCGCGAAGACGGCATCCGCTGCCAGCGCCCAGCCCGCCGCAGACTGCGCCTCTGCGATTTTCATCACCGCGAGCACAAGCGCAACGCCAAGAGAATTGCCGAGCGCGCCCGCCAGCGCTGGTTCGAATCCGTAGCGCTGGACGACCCAAAATCCATACAGAAGGCCCTTGCGCACCTCATGCAGCGTCTTCTGAACGGCGAAATCGACAACCAACGAGCCGGACAGCTACTGCACAAACTTCAAATGGCCAGCCTCGACGCACATGGCAATGGCCACGGCGCGGTTCAGTTCGACAACCGGGGATGGCTGAATCCGCAGCAACTAGCCGTAGAGCAGCGTAATCTGCCACCCCAAACCTAAGCTGCTGTCCAATCGCCAAGACTCGGCCATTACCTAGGTCATCTTGGGCAAAGTTACGATTCGGTTCATCATTGGGAGAACTTGCGGGCGAACCACGCCTCCCTGGGAAAACTCCTCGATGAATATTGACGACCTGCTGCGCATTGCCACGGAACGCAAAGCTTCGGATTTGCATTTGAAGGTGGGAAACTATCCTCACCTGCGCGTTGACGGCGAACTCGCGCCGCTCACCGACCAGCCGCGCGTGAGCGCCGAAGACATGCTGACCATGGCCTTCAGCATGATGTCGGCGCGGCAAAAGCAGAAGTTCAAAGAGACCACGGAAATCGATATGGCCTACGGCGTCGCCGGACTCGGACGCTTCCGTGTGAACATCTTTCAGCAGCGCGGCAATGTGGGACTGGTGCTCCGCGTCATTCCCACCAAGATTCGCGCGCTCGACGAGTTGTTCCTGCCCAAGGTGGTGGAGCAGATTTGCGAAATGCCGCGCGGGCTGGTGTTGGTCACGGGTGTGACAGGTTCCGGTAAGTCGACCACGCTGGCGGCGATGGTCGATCGCGTTAACTCCAGCCGTGCCGAACACATCATCACCATTGAAGACCCCATCGAATTTCTGCATCGCGACAAAAAAGGCTACGTAAACCAGCGCGAAATCGGCGTGGATACGCCTTCGTTCAGTTCGGCCCTGCGAGCTTCTCTGCGTCAGGATCCCGACGTGATTCTGGTCGGCGAAATGCGTGACCTCGAAACCATCTCAACGGCGCTGCACGCCGCTGAAACCGGCCACATGGTCTTCTCTACGCTGCATACTCTCGACGCCGTTGAAACCGTAAACCGAATCATCTCCATCTTTCCGCCGCCCGAGCAAAAGCAGATTCGTCTGCAGTTGGCGGCCGTGCTGCGAGCCATCGTCAGTCAGAGATTGGTGCGGCGCTGCGACGCCGAGGGCCGCGTGCCCGCGGTCGAAGTAATGATCAATACTGCGTTCATCCGGGAATGCGTTTTGGTGCCGGAGAAGACTCGTTCGATTCGCGACGCCATTGCAGCCGGCACATCACAGTACGGCATGCAGACGTTCGATCAATCGCTGTGGGATCTATTCCAGGCGGGCCTGGTGAACTACGAAACCGCGCTGGAGAACGCCTCCAACGCCGACGACTTCAAGTTGCGTATGCAGGGCATCGCTTCGACAGCGGATATCTCGCGGCAGTCGATGCAGTCTGCCGGTTTCGGCGGACGGTAAAGCGGACGGTAAAGAGGACAATGTGGGGACAGCCGCCCTCGGCTGTCCGTCGAGCGAAGCTCGACGCTCTTGCATCCTCGGAATCGAGAAGGTAGCCTCATGACAGTCCTATCACCCAAGCAAAGAACGCATGCACACCCCACAGACCAGTTTCTTGCTTTTTGACTTAGAGCGCTAGCCTCGACACAGCACGAGAAAAGCTTCGATCTCGTGGTCATTCGCAAGATGCCGCACGGATACCTGCGGTCCGTATGCCATCCTCAGGCTCTCGATCCTAGGCCGATTGACTCGATCGAAATCCCAAATGAAGTTCAAAGCCTTTCCGAGTCCCGCCATTCGATGAGGCTCCCCGCGTTTGAACACTCGCGCCACAGCATTCCACAGGCAAAACAACTTAGAGCGCTCCAGCCACACGATCTGCGTAGCTCGAGGCAAACGGATATCGAATGTCGCCACGGCAAAGTTTCCATCGCTGATCCAGCTCTCTCCAGCGTGCGCCTGCCGAACAATCTGCCGGAACGCGGGAACATTCTTCTCGTCCCAGCCCGACTGCCAGATCGCGTCCAGACAAACGACCGGCGCGCCCGTCAGATCGCCAATCCGCCTCGCCAAGGTCGTCTTTCCGCTACCCGCACAACCTAAGATCACGATTCGCATTTCACAATAACGTTGTGGTCATTCTATTTTGCGCGCAACTGGTTTATCGTTGCCGCATGCCGTTTCCCCGTCCGAAAAAGAAACATTACTCCGAAGATGAACTCTACGAATACGCCGTAGCCGCGCTGGCCCGCCGCATGCGCACAGTTGCCGAGCTAAAGCGGCTTCTGCGGGCACGCGTGGAAGAAGCGGATTCCGAGTACGGCCAGACTCTGATTGAATTGATCATTCGTCGATTGAAAGATCGCGGCTATCTGAACGACTCGCAGTACGCCGCCCATTTTTCTTCTCTGCGCCGCGACAATCAGAAGCTTGGCCGCAGGCGCATCGTCACCGATCTGAAAATAAAAGGCGTGCATGGAGACGTCATCGACAAAGCCGTCGACGCGGCTTTCGAGGGCGTGAGCGAAGAAAAGCAGGCGCGGGAATATCTGCGGAAAAAGCGCATGGTGAAACCGCAGAAAGGCGATCAGAAAGCGACGGCGCGTATCTTCCGGCAACTGATTCGCGCTGGCTTCGGCAGCAAAACCATCTTCACTATTCTCAAGAACTGGGATGTCGATGAGGAGATTTTGAGCGAACTGGAAAGCGAAGCAAGCTAACGCGGGTCTTGGGTTTTCGGTCTTGGGTGTTAGGTTTTGCCTGAGACCTATTGCCTAAGACCTGAAGTTCGACTTGGCAAGAGCCTATTCAATGCGGCATACTCCAAGACCGATCCCATTTACCGCTCAAAGGAGGTCGTTATGAAATTCAGTTTGAACGCAGTTCTAGCCGCTGTATTGCTGAGTGCCGTTCCGGTCGCGCTGTCCCAGGACGTGGCAACGGATACGAAGAAAGCCGCGGACAAGACCGGCTCCGCCACCGAGAAGGCCGCGAAGACTACGGGTCACGATACTAAGGTCGTCGCGAAAGACACCGCAAAGGGCACCGAAAAAGCCGCCGACAAGACTGGCCACGAAACCAAAGTGGTTGCCAAAGATACCGCCAAAGGCACGGAGAAGGCCGCGGACAAGACCGGTCATGAAACCAAAGTCGTGGCGAAAGACACCGCGAAGGGCACCGAAACCGCCGCCAAGAAAACCGGCAGCGGCATCAAGAAGGGCGCCGAAGCCACTGGCCACGGAGTAAAGAAAGCCGGCGAGAAGACCGAAGACGCGGTGAAGTAGCTTTTCTGAAACCAAGAGACGAAACAGAGGGCACAGAGGTCCACAGGTGATTTACCCTGTGTTCCCCTGTGCCCCTTTGTGTTTAATTTTCCGATGCTAAAATTGAACGTCTCCTAAATATGCCGACTGGTTCTGAAATCCGCCGAAAATTCCTGGACTTCTTTGTGCAAAAGGGCCACAAGGAGGTGCACTCGTCGTCGCTCGTTCCGGCGAACGATCCGACGCTGCTGTTCACCAACGCGGGCATGAACCAGTTCAAAGACCTTTTTCTGGGCCTGGAGAAGCGCGATTACTCCCGCGCCACTACTTCGCAGAAATGCGTGCGCGCCGGCGGCAAGCACAACGATCTGGAGAACGTCGGATTCACCAACCGCCATCATACTTTCTTTGAGATGCTGGGAAATTTTTCGTTTGGCGATTACTTCAAGAAAGATGCCATCGCCTACGCGTGGGAGCTGATTACGTCGCCGCAATGGTACGGAATCGACAAAGAAAAGTTATACGTGACAATTTTCGAAGGCTCTGGCGAGCCCATGCCGGTCTCGCGCGACATCGAAGCCTACGATCTGTGGGCCGCACAAGGAGTGGCTAAAGAACGGATCTTCGACGGCGACTTGAAAGATAATTTCTGGCAAATGGGCGACACCGGCCCCTGCGGCCCGTGCAGCGAGATCCACTACGACATGGGCCCCGCAGCCTCCGATCAAGGACACACGGATTGCAAGTTCCCGTGCGACTGCGGTCGTTATGTCGAGATTTGGAACCTAGTATTCATGCAGTTCGACCGCGACACGAGCGGCAAACTGAATCCGCTGCCGAAGCCGTCGATTGATACGGGGATGGGATTAGAGCGCGTGACGGCGGTACTTCAGGGCGTGATCTCGAATTACGAGACGGATTTATTCATCCCGCTGATCGAGCGCGCGGCAGAGTTGACATTAGGGAAGGGTGCCGGCACTGCGGAGCTTCGCTCCGCCGGACAGCCGAGGGCGGCTGTCCCCACACGAGCGGAGGAGGGCACAGGCCATGTGAGCAGGGACCATGTGGGCACGGCCGCCCTCGGCCGTGCAGCCGAGCAAAGCTCGGCAGGCTCTCCCAACCACAAGTCCGCAGCTTCTCTCCGAGTAATCGCCGACCACTCCCGCGCTGCAACGTTTCTGATTTCAGATGGAGTGCTGCCGTCGAACGAGGGGCGCGGCTATGTGCTGCGGAAGATTATTCGCCGTGCGATCACGCATGGGCGGCTGCTCGGACAGACGAGGCCGTTTCTGCATGAGATGGTATTTGCGGTGCGCGATTTGATGATCGATGCATACCCAGAACTGGCGGAGACGGCGCAACAAGTCGCTAACGTCGTGTTGGCTGAAGAGACTAGGTTCGTCAATGCTCTCACCAACGGGCTAGAGCGCTTCAACCAGCTCATGATAATGAAGGCCGGAAAAGATCTCGTCTCAGAGGAGGGTATCTCTCCGTTAATTCCGGAGTTGGTCCATAAATGTAAGGAGCTAGGATATCCATTGAAGCTGTCGGGAGCAGAAGCGTTCCAACTTTATGACACATATGGCCTACGGGAAGACTTTATTGAGAGTTACTGTCGTGACCTAGGCGTTGAATTTGATCGTAAAGGTTTCGATGAGGCCATGGACGAGCAGAAGTCCCGCGCCCGCGCCTCCTGGAAAGGCGCAGCCAAACAAACGGCCAACCCTGCGTACTTGGAATTGAAAGAGGGAAGGAATCCGAATCTCACGATCCCTGTCAATCCGCCCGCTGTGTCCGACAAGTTCCCTAAGGAGATTAGGCTTGACTTCCAAGGGTACAGCACGACCAAGGTCGAGAGCGCCAAGGTCGAGGTAATCTTCGTAAACAATTCATTAGTATTCGAACTGCAGACCGGCCAGAAGGGCGAGATCATTCTCGATAACACGCCGTTCTATGCCGACTCTGGCGGGCAAGTTGGTGACAAAGGATGGCTAGTGGAAACGGGACATCACCTGCCCGATGCGAATCCCGAAACTCGTGTTCCATATTTCGGATTTCAGAATTCCCCCTACGTCGTCGCCGAAGTGACGGGATGTTACTCCCCGATTCAGGGCGTGCGAGCACATCAGGTCGTCGCAAAGGCGTCCATCCGGGTTGGTGACAAAGTCGATGCCGTCGTGAACGCTGCCATTCGCGAATCGACCATGCGGAATCACACGGCTACGCATCTTCTTCACGCCGGTCTAAGAGAAGTTTTGGGTAAGCATGTGAAGCAGGCGGGGTCGCTGGTGGCGCCGGATCATTTGCGTTTTGATTTTTCGCACTTCACTGCGGTCGAGGACGAAGAGTTACAGGACATCGAGGACATCATCAACAAGGAAGTGCTGCGCAACCAGATCGTTGAGACCATCACCGACGTTCCCATCGACGAGGCGATTACTCAGTATCACGCCATGGCGCTGTTCGGCGAAAAGTATGGCGACAAGGTGCGGGTGGTGCGTATCGGCGATTTCTCGACCGAACTTTGCGGCGGCACGCACACGGGCGCGACCGGCGAGATTGGGCTGATCAAGATTCTGAAGGAAGGCAGTGTGTCGTCGGGCGTGCGGAGGGTGGAGGCGATCACCGGGTTGGGTTCGCTGGCGCATTTTCGTCGCGATCACGAGTTAGAAGGCGTGGTGTCGACGTTTGCGGTTCCCACTCTTGCGCAAAAACTGCGCAAGAATGGGGCACCCTCTGCTGAGGAGATTTCCGCACACGCCGATGTGATTTCACCTGCTGAGGCCCTGAAAGCTGAGTTCGAAAAGAAAGATTTGGAGATCAAGCGGCTTACGCGCGAACTGGATTCGGTGCGGATGAAGTCGGCGTCGTCTTCTACGGCGAACATCGGCGAGCATATCAAGGATGTGAAGGGCGTGAAAGTTCTGGCGCATCGCGTGGACAATCTGGAGCGGGCGCAGATGCGTACTCTGGTCGATCAGCTGCGCGACAAAATCGGCTCGGGCGTCGTGGTGCTGGGGTCGGCGTCGAACGGCAACGTTTCGTTGATCGTTGGCGTTACCAAGGATCTCATCGGCAAGGTGCAAGCGGGAAAAGTCATCGGCCCCGTCGCGCAAAAAGTTGGCGGCAAAGGCGGAGGGCGTCCCGATCTCGCCGAAGCCGGCGGAAAAGACGCCGCGGCGCTGGATTCCGCGCTGGACGGGGCTTACGCGGTAGTGGAGTCGCTGCTGGCATGAACGCTCCCGGCAAGTCCATCGAAGAGCGTCTCCACTTCGTCAAGCATAAAGGGCATGCTATTTACGTCATCGACTTCACGCACTGCGCGGACAAGGAGATGCTATTGCTGCTCGACATGGTTCGCGCCGATATCGCGCGGCACGCGCCCGGCTCGCTACTCACATTGGCAGACTTCACCGGCGCGGAAGTCGACAAGAATGTGGCCACCCGCATCAAAGAAGTTCTGGTACTCGACCGTCCTTACGTGAAGCGGGCGGCATGGGTGGGGACGGAAAACATGCCACACATTTTCTACGAGCACTTCAAGAACTTTTCGCAGCGCGACTTGCCTACTTTCAAGACGCGAGAGGAAGCGATGGACTGGCTGGTACAAGACTAGCTGGTACAGGACTAGCCGGTTGCGGTAAGCTGTGGTCTCTAGTTGTTGATCCCTTCAAAAGTCGAGCTTCGCTCGACGGACAGCCCCTTCGGCTTCGCTCAGGGCAAGCTTGGGTCGCTGTCTCCAAATACTCGTTCGAGGAGGAGTTTCATGGGCCAACCACTCGATAAGCAACTTGCGCTGTTCTACGGCAAGTTCGTACAGGCCGCCTACACCATGTTCCGGCGTGATCCATCCCAACTCAGACCGGAACCCCAACCGGGAGACATTCCCGAAGGGTGGGAACTTGGTGCATGGATCCACATGTCGGATTTTATTCTCAGTCTGAAGGAGCTGGAATTCTACGGCATCGTTTGCCGGAAGATCGATAGCCCGGACACGCGCATCATCGCGATTCGCGGCACGGAAGGCGCGATTGAGTGGATCGATGATGCGGCCGCGCTGCCCACCCCGTTCCGGCAAGTGCCGCATACGGGGCGTGTTGCCGGCGGATTCGACAGAATCTACAGCTCGTTGAAAGTGGTGAAGCGCAGACTAGCCGAGGATCGCGCTGTGGCGGCAGCGGCCACGGGCGTTGCAGCCGCGCCCGAAACATTCGAGGGTTCTTTCGCCGAACAGCTCGATCAAGTAGCTACCAGCCGCGAGTTGGCCCGCGGTAGGAGACGTCTTGTGGATGAGCCGCGGCCACCGCGACCCATGGTGGTAACCGGCCACAGCCTGGGATCGGCGCTGGCCACACTGTTTGTCATGGAGAACGCGTCGAAGAAGAAATTCGACATCACTACGTCATGCACGTTTGCCTCGCCGCGCGTAGGCACGCTGGAGTTCGCCCGGGCCTTCGATCTGTTGCCCATCAACTCATGGCGCATCGTAAATACGCTGGACGTAGTACCGAAACTCCCGCCTCATATTCCGGTGGTGCTGGAATACGATCACGTCGATACCGCATATCCGTTCAAGTCGTCCGACTTCGCGAAGAACAGTCTGGTGTGCTGGCATGCGATGGAGACTTATCTGCATTGGCTGGACGCGAATTATGCGCTGCGGCCGGAATGTAAGCCGTAGCGGGCTCGCGGCGCAGTGCCTAGCGCAATGTCTGACCGAGCAGCTCCACAAGTTTTTGAAAAGCACGCTCGGCCTGTGGCTGGTTGTAAACCGGACTGTCGGACGAAGTCCAGCTGTGGTAGGCGTCCTTGTAGGTTTCGCTTTCGTATTTTCCGCCCCAGCGCTCGAGAGCTTCGTCTAGCTTGGCAATGGCTTGCTCCGGCATGCTGCGGTCATTGGTGGCGTGGCCAAAATACAGGCGAGCCTTGATTCGCGGCAGCGCCAGGTGCGGACTGGTGGGCGCATCCGTACACAGGCCGCCGCCGTGAAAGGATGCAGCGGCTGCGACTTTATCGGGCCGCGCGGCGGCCGCGAACATCGCCATCTTTCCGCTGAAGCAGTAGCCCGCCACGCCAACCATGCCCGGGCGTGTGCAATTTTGTGACAGCAGATAGTCGATGTACGTAGATGCATCACGCTCAATGAACTCCGGAGTCAGCGGAGTGCTCAACTCCGCCATGCGTTTTTTCCTTCCTTCGTCGTCCATGGTTCGCAGGGCAGGGAGCGGCGTGCGGCCAGTGCGGTAGAAAATGTTCGGCATGAGAACGGCATAGCCCTCGTTCGACAATTGCGCTGCGGACTCGCGGTTGGCGGCGCGGATGCCTCCGATATCGGTGAGATAGAGAACGCCCGGCCATTTGCTCTCGCCCTCGGGGCAATAGAAAACGCTATCGCTGCTGCCTTGCTGCATCGGAATTTCGAGTTCACGTTCGGGCATCGCGGGGCTGTTCTCCTTGTTGGATTGCGAAAGCTCGCGCCGTCGCGCTCTGCTTGCGGTGTTTCGATGCTGCGTGGCGCTCGCGGGATGCTGCGACTGAAACAATTCCAGCCTCAGCTTCTCCACTTCAGCGTAACCGGGCCCGTCATCGGATGCTTCATCTCGCCGCCGGTGCGTTTCGCTTCTAAATATGCGGCCTTCAATTGGAAATACCATTTCGCGGGACGGTCAGCATCGTCGATCAGCATAAGATGCGGATTGTGCTGCAGGCCTTCGGCTTGCAATTCCATGGTGCGGCGGTCTTGTTCGACAAATTTGGCGAAGACGAACTTCAACAATTCGGCACCGAACGGAAACCAGCGGAAGATATTCCAGGCGGCGACCACATCGATGCGGCATTGATTGCGGGTGATCGGCGTCACCGTAGTCAAGGAAGAGAACCAATACTTCCCCGCGCGAATCGTCTCGCGGCGCAGGTTGGGAAGCACGAAGTCAATGGTGGTTGTGATCGAATCAGCGTCGGCATAGAGCCGCAAAAGCTTGTAAGGCGCGGAGTTTGAACTGGGCGTATGCGCGCTCATGCGAAAGCCGTTCGGAATCGGCTCAAAGTTTTTCTTCTTCTCGTGAATGCTGTGGCGGCTGCGCCACCACCAGGCCTGATGCACAAACGGCCCATGCGCCGGATCCATCAGCCCGATGATTCCGTGATCAATGCTGACCGGCATATCCGCAGTGAGGTAAGCGATTTTATATTTGTCTTCTTGCGGCACCCCTCCCGACACCCCGAACTTCTCGACCTGAGGCGCAGCATCGGGAGCCTCTTGCGGCTCACTAAATCCAGCGCCCGGCGGGCCAGGGTCCGGCATGTAGACCCACACAAAACCATCCTGCTCTTCGCAAGGATAGCTGCCGGCGTAAATGCGCTCAACCTTCAAATTCTGGTCCGCAGTCAGCGACGGAATGTGCTGGCACTGGCCGTTGTGAGCGTCGAAGGTCCAGCCGTGATAAGAGCACTCGACATTTTCTCCATCGAACTTGCCGCAGTTGAGCGGCATGCCACGATGCGGGCAGGCATCGCGAAGCGCGAAGGGATGTCCCAGGCGATCCCGTCCGATCACGAGTGGAATCTCAAGCAGCATCGCTTTTTGCAGACGATTGCGATGGACCCGATCGGCGGGCAGCGCCCGATACCAGAAGCCGGTGAGCATCAGCGAATCGGGCATCTGGCGCTGCGGCGAGTCGAGTTCAGGCATTGCGTAGGGATCTTCGACGGTTGAATTTTAGCTTGCCGATGGAAACTCATATGCTAGCATTCGCAGGACTTTCAGCGCCTACCGAATTCGTGGAGGAGTCCCCATGGAATTTATCGGGCATTTTCGCAGGCTAACCCCGGTGCAGCGCAATACGTTTATCGCCTGCTTCCTGGGCTGGTCGCTGGACGCATTTGATTTCTTCATTCTTACCTTCTGCGTCAGCGCCATTGCCACGCAATTTCAGGTAAAAATTTCCGCGGTTGCAGAGGCAATTTTTCTCACTCTGGCGATGCGGCCGGTGGGCGCGTTTCTGTTTGGAATCATGGCCGACCGCTTCGGCCGGCGGCTCACCCTGATGGTGGACATTATTGCGTACTCAGTATTCGATCTGGCTTCGGCATTCGCTCCTTCGTTGAAGGTTCTGCTCATCACGCGGGCGTTGTTCGGCATCGCGATGGGCGGAGAGTGGGGCGTAGGCGCAGCGCTGGTGTTTGAAACATTGCCTGCGGAAGGACGCGGATTTTTCTCTGGCCTTTTACAGGAAGGTTATGCGGCAGGCTACTTATTCGCGGCGCTGATCTATCGCACTCTGTTCCCATCCATCGGCTGGCGCGGAATGTTTATTGTAGGCGCGCTGCCCGCGTTCCTGGTGATCTACATTCGCACCAAGGTCGACGAATCGCCCGCCTGGGTGCAAGGCAAGGTCGCGCGGAAATCAGAAGGCCACATGGGCAAAGACATCATGAGCTATGTGGGCACATTCCTTTTCCTGGTGCTGCTGATGTTCGCCTTCAATTCCTTCAGTCACGGGACGCAGGATCTCTATCCAACGTTCCTGCAAAAAGA
The DNA here is from genome assembly GCA_963771965.1 of uncultured Acidobacteriaceae bacterium. GTDB lineage: Bacteria > Acidobacteriota > Terriglobia > Terriglobales > Acidobacteriaceae > Sulfotelmatobacter. The sequence goes on along the minus strand of CAVYVM010000005.1, from coordinate 568,520 downwards.
CCATCACTTCACGCCGCAAACGGTGGGACTGATTGCGATCATCGCCAACATTGGCGCTCTCCTGGGCGGGATTTTCTTCGGCACCTGGTCGGAAAAAATTGGCCGGAGAAAAGCAATTGTGATTGCGGCACTACTCGCGATTCCGGTTACCCGCTTGTGGGCGTACTCGCATACCGTGCCGATGCTGGCGCTGGGCGGCTTTGTCATGCAATTCATGGTGCAGGGCGCATGGGGAGTCATTCCAGCGCACTTGAACGAACTTTCGCCGTCGGCGGTGCGGGGAACGTTTCCTGGTTTCGCGTATCAGATCGGAAATCTGCTCTCCTCGCGCAATGTGGTTATCCAAGCCAAACTGGCCGAGCAGCGCTACGGTGGCATATTCGCGCCGGTGCTGGCCTGGACCGTCCTGATCATTGCAACCTTAGTGGCGGTTGTGACCTGGAGCGGGCGGGAGCGAAAAGGTGCGGACATGTCGAGCACAAACTGATGCGATCCTGCGAAACAGGGTGATAAGTGCAAAACTTGGCACACTGGCACGCAGGATGTCCAATCAGATCATTGTCATGGAGCCATTCCTGTGGTAGGGTAGGTAAAATTTCACGCCTTCGTAAACACATTGTCACAGGCCCCTCGGTGTCGCTTAGCGCGAAAGCGTGTGCAGGAGTACCGCCACTATGAAGGACATGATGGACTCGCCTCCGGCCCGCACGTCGGACGATCAGGATAATTTTGCCAACCGCAAGCTGATTCGCCCTGCCCTCACTCGCACTGACGGCAACCACAACGCCAGCCACGCCAACGCAAACCACACATCTACCGGCGACCATCGCGATCGGCCGCCCCGGCATGATCGGCCGGAACGCGGCCAGGACCGCGGGTTTGACCGTGGCGACCGGGGTGATCGAGGGGAACGCGGCGACCGGTCGATGGGCGGCGGCGGAAGAAAGGTTGCTCCTCTGGAGCAAACCAACGCGGAGAATTTCTACTACCAGAAACAGATGCAGTCGAGAACTCCGATGGTGATTGTGCTGCGCGACGGCGAGGAAGTGCACGGCATCATCGAATGGTACGACAAGACGTGCATCAAAGTGGTTCGCGAAAATGGCGGACCGAACCTGATGATCTACAAGCCCGCCATTAAGTACATGTTCAAAGAGGAAGAGAACGGGCGGTAGCTTGCGGCTTTGGGATCGGGCTCTCAGCAGAGCATTCATCCACTCGTGTCCTCGAAGAAGCTCCATAACTCTATCGCGCATTTCCTGAGTCCTCACCTCGATGTCGATGAAGCCATCGTGACTGACAAATACGAAGTAGTCGAGATACCCGTACGCCCAGCGCGGAACATAGTAGGCGTCCCAGCCGACCATCATGGGCTGAAGTAAGCAGCAAACAGATTCCACGAATTCGTCGTCACGAAAATGGGTGCCAGGAGCTGATTCCAGAGAGCGATTTTCTCCGTAACTACGTCGGAATTGCTCAATTGTTTTGAATCCAATAGCTTCTTCTTGCGTATTCCACACGCCCCAGGTCGTTATCCAGAGGTAAGCGCCTCCGAAGTGAATTTCCTCATACCCGATATGTGCAACAAGGCGTGCTAGATAAACCAGCTGGTGCCGGCATCGGCTGGTGCAGATGCGGACCCGAGTGAAGAATCAACTGCAGGCCATCGCTTTGAACGAAGGATTACGACGCCAGAAAGGGCTGTGGAGCAAGCTCGGGCGAGCGCAGCTGGAAGCGCTGCAGTTGGCGCCCTGGAGTGCACGGCGGCGGCAGGATCTGCTGGAACTGCTAGACCGCCTAAACCCCCAGGATCGACGAACTCAGCGCGTCGATTCAGCAGGCCGCGGAACAAAGACCGGAGGCGCAACGGCTCATGAGCCACCCTGGCGTGGGCCCGATCACCGCCCTGGCTTTCGTGTTGATTCTCGGAGTGCCCGATCGTTTTCGATGTGGCAAGCAAGTGGGGAGCTACCTGGGGCTCATTCCTTGCGAGCAATCCAGTGGCGGCCGGCAGCGTCTCGGGCACATCAGTAAACAGGGCAACTCCCTGCTGCGTTTTCTACTGATCGAATCCGCCCATGCCGTGGTCCGTTACGAGCCGGACTGGCGCCGCCGCTTCCTGCACCTGGCTATGCGTCGTGGCCGTGCGATCGCGAAAGTGGCAATGGCCCGCAAGCTGGCCGTGCGGTTGTACTGGATGTGGCGTCGCGGTTGGGACTATCAGCAAATTTCCAAGTTCGGTGCGCACGTGGAGTAGCCCGGAGCTGGTTCATGGTGTGTCCTATCAAACACCGTCAAACTGATTGGGCGCTCCGCTCCCGCGAGGGAGTTCGAACAGGTAATCATGGTCGATGTTGTGGCCGAATAGATGGCTGGGTCGGACCGAGTCCACCCGGAAAGATTAGCAGTGAGCCTGGGTCGGTGATGAAAAGCATTTTTCAACCAGAGCGAAATGGCGCTCTTCTCCGAGTGCACGCACTCGTGCGCCCAACGAATCCCTTGACAGAGCCGACACCTTCATAGATGACCCACTACCCTTTGCCGACAGGGTTGTCAGCTTCTATTTTCTTATCGCGGCAATGATTTCCTGCACGGAGAAATGCAGAAAAGGCGCGGGCGCCAGGGTAAGCACCAGCATAACGACCGCGAAGCCAGCCAACAGCGCACGTGAACCAGCGACCCTCGGCCACTCGGCGACCTGGGGATGGCGCAAGCTGCTCAAGCGCAACAGAATCGCCCACACAAACCACACGTAGCAGAGATAGTAAGCCATGAACAGCAGGGCGATGGTGGTGGCCCACGAGATCCAGCGGTGGGCGCGGGGCACGATCGAAAACACAATGTGCCCGCCATCGAGCTGGCCGCCGGGCAAGAGATTCAGCGCGGTGGCAAACATTCCCACCCACGCCGCAATCGCGGTGGGATGCAGCAGCACTCGATCGAGCGGCAAACCGGCGACGCCTTGACCCGCGCCAACCAATACCAGCAGCCGATGGACCACGTGGAAAATTAGGGGGAAGCCGAGTTCCAAGTCGGCAGGCGGAGCTCCGGCGTGGAGCGGCTGCGACAGCCCGAGCGAAACGGCGAGCACTCCAACCGCGACGACAAAACCCGCAATCGGTCCGGCGATGCCAATGTCAAACAGCGCGGTGCGCGAGCGGATTGGCGAGCGAATTCGAATGAAGGCCCCGAGAGTGCCAATCAAGGTTGGCGCGGGAATAAAAAATGGCAGGGTCGCCCAGACTCCGTAGCGTTTGCAGTAAAGGTAGTGACCCATCTCGTGGGCCAGCAGGATCAACATCAGCGTGCCGGCAAACGGAATCCCCAGCAACAGGCGGGAGGGATCGGACAGCGCCCACTTCACGGGGAAAAAGGAGGCCGCGCTGTCGTCGAGCAGGAAGATGGGTTGCCCGTGGTCAAAATGGTATTGCATGCGAGCGCCGACAACCAATGTTGAGAAGCAGGTCAGCACAAGCAGTAGCGCGTGCAGCCAGTAACGCGGACGCGGCTGGCGCGCGGCGTAGACCGGGATCGGCCGGTAAAGATCGGCGGTGGAGGAGACAACGGGCAGGCTGGATTCCGACATACGATTCTGGGCCACGCGATTCGGCGAGGCCTTCTTTAGATGCTACTACGACTATCAGAAATGCGGATGAAGGGCGGTTCGGGAGTTTTGTTTAACTTCACTAAGTGGTGCCGTAAACAATCCTGCGAAGCGGTAACTGAGGGAGTTTGGCTTACGCGCGGGGTCCAGTCAAGACTGAGATCCTTCGCTCCGCCTGAAAAACGGCTGCTCTCAGGATGACAACGTCGCGGCGGTCCCGCTCAATCGATCGACTGCAGCTCTTTCCCGGGCTTGAAGCGGACGGCCTTCCCCGGAGGAATCGAGACCTCAGCTCCGGTGCGCGGATTGCGTCCGATTCCGGTTTTGCGCGGGCGAACATTAAAGACGCCAAATCCTCGCAGCTCAATGCGATGGCCGTGGGCAAGCGCCTTCTTCATGCTCTCAAAAACAGTTTCCACCGCCAGCTCGGCCTTGGTCTTGGTAATGCCTGTTCTGGCCACCACTTCGTTGATGATGTCGAGCTTGATCACGAACGGCTCCCGGGGTACGCGTCTGAATGATCCCTCAAGTGATTGATGCTATGGGAGATAAGAGAGATTGTCAACGGGAGCATCTCTCCCATAAACTGACCAGCCTCGAAAAACGATTGAGTGATTGAGCGATCGGATCATTGCGCGAATTTTTTCGCAGCAAGTTTGCCTTGAAGATTTTTCAATCGCCTAATACTCAATCGCCTAATTTTCCCAAGCAAATACGGTTGCAGCAGGGGGATTGTGGTGCCTAAGTTGTAAAGAGGGCTAAGTTCTTACCGATTCCTCGGCTGATGGGAACCTATGATAGGCGCGACCAACGACGAGATTCGAAGCTCGATCGGTGTTCATACCGGTGCCAGAGCAGTTGTCGCAGATCTCGATTCTCCGCACTCGGTACCCAGATTCGGGGAAAACGATTCTCCACCAGCAACTGCAACAGCAACTCCGCATCCTGACGGTCGGTCTTCTGCTTGCGCACGCGCTTGGTTCGTATCTCGCCGGGATCGCCAATCCACAGCTCGTGGTGCAGCTCGGCGAGCAAGCGCTCGAACCAACGCGCGTGCCCGGTCGCCTCCATCCCTATCCGCACCTGCTGTCCGTGCAGACCGCGATAGAAGTTCTCGGCCTCTAGTTTGTGGCTGAGCTTGCGCTCGCCACATTCTCCGGTGCCAGTGTCGACAAACGCGATTTGCTGAAAACTCGGGTGATAATCACAGCCTATAATCATCATGCTCGGCTCCTTCCTTCCGAGCCTTTGGTCGGTGATGCTTCCAAAGTCTACTCAGTTCGAGGGAGCCGACACCTTCATGAAATCAGTTTGAAAAAGCAGCGTGCACTTCTCCCGTCGGCGTCATCCTGAGCGTAGCCGCTTTTCAGGCGGAGCGAAGAGCCTGCCCTGAGCGAAGTCGAAGGGATCTCCCGCTTGACCGGCCCGGCGCGTACGCCAAATTGCACACCACCGAAAACCAAAACCTTAGGAAATTCAAAACCCTAGGAAATTCAAAACCTTTTGGCGTCATCCTGAGCGCAGCCGCTTTTCAGGCGGAGCGAAGGATCTCCCGCTTGACCGGTCCGGCGCGCAAGCCAAATTGCACCACCACCGAAATTCAAACCCTAGGAAATGCAACCTAGATGGCTTCTCGAGGAAACATCGGACCGTGAAGCATACATAAAGAACGCCAGAAAGAAAAACAGTGGTGGGTCAGCTTAGCTTACGCGCTGGGCCGGCTGCGCGGGGGATCCCTCGCCCCGCTGGAGAAAACGCGGGGCTTATGACGCCGACGGGAGGAGTGCACGCTGCTTTCAAACTGACCCACTACCCGGCAAAGTGACTACTCGCGGGGATGGCCAATCCTCTCGTATACTCCTCTATTCAATCGTTTTAATCGAAGACAGTTTTAATTGAGCCTTTGGAGAGCCGCGCATGAAAAGCATTCCAGTTGTCGCAGCAGCATGGATGGCGTTCCTGCTGCTAGCATCTCTTTCAGCAACCGCTCAGACGATTGCAGTCGACGCCTCGCATCCCACAAATCATTTCGTGCCGAAAGAAACTTTGGGAGCGGGTGTGGATCGCATCGCGGTCGAGGCGATCGACAAAGATTTGCTGCAACCGACGCTCAACAAAACTTTGGCCTCGGGTTGGCAACCCGTCACCTACCGTCAAAACACGGAGCTCGCGATCGAAGCGTGGCATTGGAATCCGCAAGGAACATGGAGCGATAAGAGCGACCGGAGCGATGCCGGCGGCAAGGGATATTTCACCGGCTCCGCCGATCCGGCAGAGATGATTCGCTATTCCTATGGCTACGCCCTGCCACGCCGCGGTACCACGCGCAATGACGGCACCGATAATGTCGGCTTCTCGCGCCTGACCGATGGCGATGTGAACACTTTCTGGAAGAGCAATCCGTATCTCACGCAACATTTCACAGGCGAAAGCGACGCCCTTCATCCCCAATGGGTGGTGATCGACATGGCGCAGGTGCAACAGATCGACAGCATCCGCATCGCATGGGGAGAGCCCTACGCTCGACGCTACGCGGTGCAGTATTGGACGGGCGAAGATCCCATCAAGGCCGTGACCCGCGGCGTATGGCAAACTTTTTCGCAAGGCACGGTTCTGGATGGAAAAGGCCACACCGAGACCATCCGCTTAAGCGGCACTCCCACGGCGGTGCGATTCGTCAGAGTCTGGATGACCGAGTCGTCGAACACTTGTGTCGATTCTCAGAAGGCAGTCGATTCACAAAGGGCAGTCGATTCTCAGAAAAACGATCCGCGCGATTGCGCGGGCTACGCGATTCGTGAACTTTACCTCGGCACCACCACGCCTGACGGAGCCTTTCACGACATCTTGCGGCATACCGCGGATCAGGAGCAGACGACAACCTATTCTTCGTCGGTCGACCCCTGGCACGAGCCATCGAATCTGGGATCGACCAAGCAAGCGCAGGTGGGTTTCGATCTGTTCTTTACCAGCGGTGTGACGCGCGGCCTGCCGGCCATGATGCCGGTTGCGATGCTCTATGACACTCCCGACAACGCGGCGGCAGAGATTGCTTATTTGAAGAAGCGGGGCTATCCCATCTCTTACATCGAGATGGGTGAGGAGGCCGACGGCCAATACATGCTGCCCGAAGATTATGCCGCGCTGTACCTGCAGTGGGCGACCGCAATCCATCGCGTGGATCCAGCTCTGAAGCTGGGCGGGCCATCGTTTCAAGGAGTGAACAAGGACATCGAAGTCTGGCCCGATGCCAACGGAAAGGTTTCGTGGACAGGACGGTTCATCGATTATCTGAAACAGCACGGACGCATGAACGATCTGGCTTTTTTCTCATTCGAGCATTATCCCTTCGACCCGTGCCGCACGCCGTGGAGCATGTTGTATGACGAACCGGAGTTGGTCCGCCACATCATGCAGGTGTGGCATGACGACGGAGTTCCGCCGGATATGCCGATGTTCATCACCGAGGGAAATCTTTCGTCGGGCGCGAGCGAAACCTATCAGGATATTTTTGCCGGCCTCTGGCTCGCCGACTATATCGGATCGTTTTTAAACTCCGGAGGAAAAGGCGTCTACTTTTTCCACTATCTGCCGCTGCAGATGGAACCGGGGTGCAACAGCTCTCCCGGCACATTCGGCATGTTCACCATCGACGCCAATTACCAGATCCAGCAGCTGCTCGCGCAGTTTTTTGCAGCGCAGCTCATCAACCTGGAATGGGCGCAACCCGACGGCAGTGAGCATCAAGTATTCGCCGCAAAAAGCGACGTGGACGATGGCGCCGACCATGACTTGGTGACGGCTTATGCTGTGAAACGTCCGGACGGCAAGTGGGCTCTGATGGCCGTGAATCGAGATCAGGAAAACGCGCACCGCATGCGAATCGAATTCTCCTCGCCGACGGGCCGACAAGGTAGCTTCACTGGACCGGTAGAAGTTTCAACTTTCGGCAGCGCGCAATATCAATGGCATCCGCCGCAGACGCGCTTCATGGCGCACGCGGAAAATAGCGGAGGTGCAACGATCGTGCCGACCAGCAAAGGCTGGGCCGATCCCGACGGTCCCATCGTTCATGCGAAACTGACCGCCGACAAAAACACAATGTACGATTTGCCACCGGCCTCGGTGGTGGTGATTCGCGGAAACATCGGCGCAGCAAAATAGCACGAATCGCAGTCTGAAAACCGACCGCGTCGAATCGATGAGCGTAACGCGAATGGCTAATTGCTAATTGCCAAAAGCTCTCCTCACATCAGCCACAGCGCATCCACGTCCACAATCACCTGCGTTCGCGGAATTTTCTGCGCAGTTGCATAAGCCAGCAGTGCGCGCAACGTAGCGTTAAGTTTTTCGCGGCTCGGCGATTTCAGCACGAAATGATAACGATAGTCGCGTTTGAGCCGTAAGATGGGCGCGGCGGCCGGACCAAGAACGCGCACCCCATCGTGGCGGTTTTGCTCAAACCATTTCCCCAGCGTGCCCGACCACTGCAGTGCTTCGTCAAGTTTGTCGCTTCGAATCAGAACGTTGGCCAGCGCCGAGAACGGCGGATAGTGCATCCAGCTGCGGAAGCGCAACTCCTTCTCGTAGAATCCGGCAAAGTCATGGCGTGCGGCGTACTGCACGGCATAGTGATCCTGAAAATAAGTTTGCAGAATCACTTTGCCCGGAGACTGACCGCGTCCCGCCCTGCCAGCAACTTGCGTCAGCAACTGGAAAGTTCTCTCGGCCGCGCGAAAATCCGGCAGCCCCAGCGCGCTGTCGGCACCGACTACTCCAACCAGAGTGACCCCGTGAATGTCGTGCCCCTTGGCGATCATCTGCGTGCCGACCAGACAATCGAGTTCGCCCTCGCTGAGCGCGTTCAGCGTGCGCTCGAAATCCTCCTGCCCACGAACTGTGTCGCGATCCAGACGCGCGATGCGCGCCTGTGGAAACATCCCGTGCAACAACTCCTCCAGTTTCTCCGAACCGGTACCCAGAAAATACACATACTCGCTGCCGCAATGCACACACGCCTTTGGCACCGGCGCAACGTATCCGCAATAGTGGCAAACCATTTTGTGCTCACGCTTGTGGTGCGTCAGCGCGATGGCGCAGTTCTGGCATTGGAGAGTTTTTCCGCACGTGCGGCACAGCACCACGGGAGAATATCCGCGCCGATTGAGCAGCACCATGACTTGCTCTTTGCGATTGAAGCGCTCTTTGATTTCCACCGCGAGCTTTCGCGAAATAACTTGCTCCTGCCCTGTCTCCTGAAATTCCTGGCGCATGTCGATGATTTCGACCTCCGGCAGCAGCCGCTGCTCCACCCGGTCCGGCAACTCGACGAGCGCATATTTATTTTTCATTGCGTTGTAATACGATTCGAGCGATGGCGTGGCCGAGCCCGGAACCACAACCGCATCTGCCATTTTGGCCCGCACCACGGCGATATCGCGCGCGTGGTAGCGTGGCGTCTCTTCCTGCTTGTAAGACGAATCGTGCTCTTCGTCGACGATGATCAACGCGAGATCGGCGACCGGCGCGAACACTGCGGACCGCGTTCCCACGACCATTCGCGCCTCGCCGCTCTTGATGCGGTGCCACTGCTGGGCCCGCTCTTTATCCGATAACGCCGAATGTAGAATGGCAACTTCGTCTCCGAATGTCTGGTGCAGATCCGCGGCAACGGCGGGCGTGAGGCCAATTTCAGGTACAAGCAGAATCGCCGAACGGCCAGCCTCAAGCACAGACCGCATGCCCGCAAGGTAAACCGCGGTCTTTCCGGAACCAGTTACGCCGTGCAAAAGCATACCTGCAAATTTCCGGGCATCGACCGCTTCTCGCAAGCGCTTCAAAGCAGCTTGCTGCGCCGGGTTAAGATCGAAGGCGACTCGAAAGGGACGCGGGTTGCTTCGTGAAACCGCGAAGTCCTCAATCTCTTCGATGACTTCAATCAGTCCACGCTTGACTAGCGTACCGAGCGTGCTTCGCGGGACGTCGAGCGATTGCAACGTCTCGACGGGAACTCGGCCACCGGAGGCGGCCAGCATTTCGACAAGTTGTGTCTGATTGCGATTCAGCTTGCCCTCCGCGGACTTCAGAAGCGCGATCTTTATTTTTCGCGTGGCATCCTGAATGTTGGAAACATCTTCGCGGGCGATCCATTTCTTCCGCACCATGCCGCTCAAGATCAACTTGGAGGCGTGAGTCGCGGAGCGCAGAGTCTCTTCGCGGACCGGCGAGGTCTCTTCCGCCGTGGGATCTTGCGCTCCGGGATCTTGCGCAACGAGATAGTCCAACACGCGGAATTCCGTAGCCTGCTCGTCCGGAGTGCGCCGCGAACGAGCCGACGATCCCGAAACTCCAGCCATATGCAGGGTGAGTCGACCTTCTTTTGTGATGCTGTAAGCGATGCTGCGCTTGAACTCGGCATTGAGCGGCAGCATGGTGCGAAAGACTTCGCCGAGCGGAGCGAGATAATAATCGGCGATCCAGCGTCCCAGGCGCAGGAGTTGTGGGTCGAGCACCGGCGAGACATCGAGCACCCTGAGAATCGATTTGGTTTTGACCGATGGTTTGCGATCATGCAGTTCGACGACGACGCCGGTCATGCGCCGCAGACGAAAAGGCACAAGCACCCGACCACCCACCACCGGAGCAGCTTCGGCGGGGACCTGGTAAGTGAAGACCATGTCCAGCGGTACGGGCAAGGCAACATCGCAGAAATCCGGCATCGAATGGAAGAATAACAGGCGACCCGGCGGCGGCTGCGGTGGGCGAGGGAAAGTGGATTCCTCGCTTCGTCGGAACGACAAACCGATTATTGCTCAGAATGAATTCAGGCGGTGTCGTGCTCAACTAATCTTGTCATTCCGAGCGGAGCGAGGAATCCGTTGTTTTCGTCCCTTCCTCGGCAACTTTTTTCGGCGGCTCGATCCCCAAATATTTCATCACCATCTGCAAATCCTTCCACGCTTCGCCCTTCTGACGCGGATCGCGCAGCAGGAATGCCGGGTGATAGGTGACAGCCAATCGCGCGCCCGGCCAAGAGCGATCGCTGCCCACGGGTTTGAAATCGTACCAGCGGCCGCGCAGTTCGGTCATGGGCGCATTCATCGCCAGCAGATTCTTGGCAGCAGTCGCGCCTAATGCGACAAGAACCTTTGGCTTGATCACCGAAATCTGACGCATGAGAAACGGAGAACAGGTTTCCGCCTCGTCGCGTTCCGGTTGTCGATTTCCCGGTGGACGGCATTTGACGATGTTCGCAATATAAACATCCTCGCGCCGCAGACCCATGGCCTTGATCATATTGTTGAGCAACTGGCCGGCGCGGCCCACAAAAGGCTCGCCCTGCGCATCTTCGTCCGCGCCCGGGCCTTCGCCCACAAACATTAACTCAGCCCGCGGATTGCCCACGCCGAAGACGATTTTGGTTCGGCCTTTATGGAGTTTGCAGCGGGTACAGTCGCCGAGATCTTCGCGAATCAATTTGAGTGCGGCGACGGGGTCGGACACTCCGTGCTCCGGTTTGGGAGTCAGGATTTCAAAAATGTTGTCCTCGATGGCGTTTGTGACGACAGCGGATTTTCTGGCGGACATTTCCTCTCGCAATTCTGACTGGGGTAAATACGTTGAAGCCACGAACGCTGGCGTGGATTCGACAGCCAGCTCAGTTTCCATGAGCCGTGAAGGCTCAAGCTCGCGCCGGTAGAAATCGTAGATGCCCAACTCGTGGCAGTAGCGGACACGTTCGGCGAGGGCGCGCCGCAAATCCGGGTCGAGGGTGCGCGCCACTCCTTACTTCTCCACGTCAAAATAAATCTTGGTGGTCGCGCGATACAGCAGAACCTTCGCACCATCCAGTTGCATATCGAGCGAATCGACATGCGCCCACTTGATTCCGCGCACAGTCTTCGCTGCTTCGGCCACCGCGGCCTCCGCCGCCTTGGCGAAGCTCTCCTTGGAAGTTCCAATCACTTCGATAATCTTCTGAGTCATCCGGCGCTCCTTAAGAAAGTTTGAACGAATTGTACGCCCGTGGCCAATCCATTTGCAGCGAGGAACGGCCTCGCCCTCGATATTCAATTCTGTGGAGAGACTTGACTCAGACCTTCACCGAAGCCTTGCGTCGATCGCGAATCCGCACCACCTGATTGAGAACGCGCTGGGCCACTTCCCATTTGGTGGTCTCGGGAACTTCGACGACTTCGTCCTGTGTGATGATCGTCACTTCGTTGCGATCGGAGTCGAAGCCGATGCCTTCGCGGGAAACGTCGTTCACGACGATGGCATCGAGATGTTTCGCCGCAAGCTTTTGGCGGGCATTTTCGAGGACGTTTTCGGTTTCAGCGGCAAAGCCAACAATAATTTGCGACTGCTTGCGCTGGGAAATCTCCTTCAGGATATCGGCGGTTGGTTCCAGTTCGAGCGCGATCGGCCCCTTGCGCTTGATCTTCTGTAAGGAAGCTGATTTTGCGTGGTAATCAGAAACCGCGGCGGTCTTGATGACTATGGAGGCCTGCGGCAAAAGCTCGAGCACCGCATCGCGCATCTGCTCCGCCGATTCCACGCGAGTAACCTCGGCCGCGCCCGGCGGCGTGAGAGCGGTTGGACCACTCACCAACAACACGCGTGCCCCACGGCGCAACGCCGCATCAGCTACGGCATATCCCATGCGACCGCTGGAGCGGTTCGAGATGTAACGTGCCGGATCGATCTTTTCGCGCGTAGGCCCGGCAGTGATCAGAATGGTTTCGCCCGCGAGATCCTGAGCCGCGCCCAGCGATTCCAGAACCGCCGCCACGATAGTTTCATTCTCGGCGAGCCTCCCCGAGCCGGTCATGCCGCACGCTAGATATCCCGAGCCAGGCTCGAGGATCTTCACGCCGCGCTGCCGAAGAATTCCCAGATTCGCTTGCGTCGCGGGATGATTCCACATGTTGACGTTCATCGCAGGAGCTACAACGACGGGAGCTGTCGTGGCCAGATACAGCGTCGTGAGAAAGTCGCTGGCAATCCCTTGCGCGAAGTGTGCAAGAACATCAGCGGTCGCAGGGGCGACCAGCAGAGCGTCGATCGACTGTGCCACTGCAATGTGCTCGATTGCCGAATCGATATTCGCCGTGTGTTCTTCGCCCAGCGAAAACATGCCGGTAATTACTTTTTCGCCGGAGAGTGCGGCAAAGGTCAGTGGGCGAACAAACTCTTGCGCCGCTTGCGTCATGATGACTTGCACGCGTATGCCGCGGTCTTGCAGTAGCCGCACAATCTCGGCTGCCTTGTAAGCCGCGATGCCACCCGTCACTCCGAGAGCAACTTTCATTTTTTCTCGAACTGATTTTCTCGCGTCGCGATTTACAGCGCGGCGGCCTCAGGCGTCCTGCCCGAAAGCCTTATCCAATTCTTCGGCTGCCTGTTCCGCGGCACTTCGAATTTCAGGAATCTCCCACTTTACTTTGCCCGCGCGAATTTCATCCTGCGCGATGCGGCAAGGCTTGCGGGAATTGGTTTGGACCACCGGCGGTGCTCCCGATTGGAGTTGGCGGGCGCGCCGGGCTGCTACCAGAATATAGCGATAGTTGCTGTCGAAGCCGTCGATCAATTTCATGGTTTCTCCCCCCATTGAAACCCGGGATACACGATTTTGATTTTCGAAAGTGGATGCGCTTCGTTCTTCGCCAGGGAAGCCAAGAACTGCTTCCCCTATTTTCCCACGAAACTCAATCTTGCGGGGACTGGCAACCTAAATAAGGTTACGTCGGATTAGCTCTCCCGAGTTTCGCAGGCCGGCCGGAACGAATCCAGAATCCGTTTGATACGGCTCCGCATATTTGCCAGGCGGCAACGCTCAGCTGTAGCCACGGTTTTAGCTTCCTCCTCGGAGAGATCTCCGCCCGCGCGAACCAGCCGTTCGCCGCGCACCACGGCCCGCAACAGGTCAATGGAATCCTCGAGCTGGTCGTTAATGAGAATGTAGTTATATCGCTGGTAATTCTCGATCTCTCGAGTCGCCGCATCCAGCCGGCGCTGGATCACCTCTTCGCGATCTTCGCTGCGCTTGCGCAATCGCTCTTCCAGCGTCTTCCGATCCGGAGGCAGAATGAATATGCTCGTGGCATCCGGCAGTTTGCCCTGGATTTGTTCCGCCCCCTGCACGTCGATATCGAGCAAAAGGTCGCGTCCATTCTGCTCGGCTTCGCGCAGAAAACGGCGCGCCGTCCCATAATAATTTCCAAACACGTCGGCATGTTCGAGGAACGCTTCTTCTCGAATCATCTGTTCGAACTCAGGGCGCGAGATGAAATAATACTGCCGGCCATTCGCTTCACTGCCGCGTGGAGCGCGCGTGGTGTAAGAAATTGAAAATTCGAGATCGCTGACCGATTTCAGAATCTCATTGACCAGCGTCGATTTTCCCGAGCCGGACGGGGCTGAAATGATGTAGACGATTGGTTTGTGAACCGGAGAACTCATTCCAGGTTCTGCACCTGCTCGCGAGATTTTTCGATCTCGGCCTTCATGACGAGTCCAGCCTCGGTGATCTTCAACGCCTCGCCGGCCAGCCCGGACGTCTTCGAAAGTAAAGTGTTGGCTTCGCGGTTCATTTCCTGCAGCAGAAAGTCGAGTTTTTTCCCGACTTCTCCAGACTCGTCCAGCAGGCCCAGGAAATGTTGCACGTGATTTTCCAGGCGCACGATTTCTTCCTGAATATCGCTGCGGTCGACGAGTAGAGCCGCTTCCTGCATCACGCGCTCCTTGTCGCTGCTGGAGCCGAGCAATTCCTGAATGCGCGACTGCAACCGCTCCAAATAACTATGCAACATGTTGCGCCGGTGCTGTTGCACCATAGTGACCGCTTCCAGCAAATGCGCCATACGCTGGCGCAATTCGCGCTCTACGCCGCGCCCTTCCAGCTCGCGCATCTGATTCAGACGTTCAAGCGCCTCGCCGATCGCCGCCATCACCGCCGATTCAATCTCTTCATCTTCGGGTTCGCTGGGCGCGTCGAGTGCTCCGGGAATGCGCAGGATCGCGTTGAGGTCCGGTTCCGATGAAACTTTGAACTCGCTGGCAGCCTTGCGGAACGCCGCAATGTAGGCGCTGACCAGAGATCGATTCAGAGCCAATGCTTCGCTGCTTCCGCGCTCCAGGCTCAGCGTAACTTCCACGTGCCCCCGCGCGATCTTCTCTTTGAGCAGGCGGCGCAACTGCATCTCCAGCGAGTCGGAGCCCGAGGGCAAACGAAAATGCAAATCGAGAAAGCGATGGTTGACCGACTTCAACGAAAGCGAAAAAGCCAGGTGACCGTTGCTCTGCGCGGCGGAAGGCGCTGATGCCGGATCTCCAGCCGCGAAACCTGCGCTTCTCCCGGCCTTGCGGATGAGTTCGCCTTTCACCTGCGCGAACCCCGTCATGGAGCGAATGGGCATATTGAATTTAAATCGCGGCGGCCGATGTCAGCTGGGTTGCGCCGGCTCCAGTTTCTGCTCGAAATCGGCAAACTGCAACTCGTACAAGCGCCGGTACGTGCCCAGCTTTGCCATCAAGTCCTCATGAGCACCAATATCGGTAATCGCACCATTTTCGATTACCGCGATGCGGTCGGCGCGCCGCACAGTCGAAAGCCGGTGTGCAATCACAAACACCGTGCGGCCGCTCATCAGATTATGCAGCGCGGATTGCACCAACGCTTCTGATTCGCTGTCGAGCGCCGACGTGGCCTCATCCAGAATCAAAATCGGCGCGTTCTTCAAAATCGCGCGAGCAATCGCGATGCGCTGCCGCTCCCCGCCGGAGAGCCGCACGCCGCGTTCGCCGATCACTTCATCGTAACCCGCGGGCAGCGCTTTGATGAAATCGTGCGCCAAAGCCGCCCGCGCCGCCGCTTCGACTGCTTTGAGCGGAACGTTCGGCTGGCCGTAGGCAATGTTGTTGCGAACCGTGTCGTTGAATAAAACCGTTTCCTGCGTAACGATCCCCACTTGTTCTCGCAACGAGGCAAGCGTTACATCGCGCACATCCTGGCCGTCAATCAGCAGCCGCCCTTCGCTCGCATCGAAGAAGCGCGGGATCAAGTGAACCAGTGTGCTCTTTCCCGATCCGCTGGAACCGACGATGGCCACAACTTCTCCGCGGCGAACTTCAAGGTTGATATCGTGCAGCACGCGTGCCTCGGCTCCTTCGCCGCCGTAAGTGAAGCTTACGTGATCGAACTGGACATTCTTTGAGAATGGAGGCAGCCGCCGGGCATGGGGTTTCTCGCGGACATCGTCTTCGATGTCCATGAATCTGAAAATTTCACTCGATGCTCCCAGGGCTTGCTGAAAATTATTGTTGAACTGCGCGAACTTGCGCACCGGATTGTACAGACTGAAGACCGCCGTAATAAACGCCACAAAAATTCCCGGCGTCATCTCACCGTGCTTCACCTGTTCGCGGCCAAGGTTCAGCAGCAGCGCGATTCCGATCACGCCGAAAATATCCATCAGTGGCGAACTGATCGCCGTCGCGGCAACCGAGCGCAGGTTGGCGCGGAACAAGCGCCGCGCCGCTCCGCGAAATCGTAGGATCTCCCACTTCTCGCTGTTGAAGGCTTTTACGATGCGGTTGCCGGTAATGGCCTCGTGCAAAATGTTCTGAATCTCGGCCAGCTTGTCCTGCCCTTGCCGCGTTGTGCTGCGCACGCGCGACCCGATCTTGCGCGAGGAATAGACGATCACCGGAACAAACAACAACAACGCCCAGGCAAGCTCTCCGCCGAGAATCACAACCACCGCAGCCACCGACAGAAAAGTAAAAAACTGCTGCAAGAACTCCGCCAACACGGTGGACATGGCGTACTGCACGCGCTCGATGTCATTGATGATCGCCGAGAGCAGCGTGCCGGTGGTGTACTTGGAAAAAAACGCCGCCGAACGCCGCATGATCGCGTTGTAAAGATCGTCGCGCAGGTCAGTGATCATGCCGAAACCGGCATGGTTAATCAGATACGTTCCCGCGTAATCGAAAATCCCTTTGAGAATAGTCGAACCCACCAAGGCAACCGCGACCATGTTCCACGCATTGGTAAAGCGCGAAGGCACCAATTGCTGCAGGTAAACCGAATGGTGCGTAACCGGAATCACGAACAGTTGGATATCTTTCGATCCGGTGGAAGGATTTAATACGCGGTCAAATATCGGGCGGATCAGCAAAAACTTGAATGCGTCGAGCGCTCCCACCAACGCCATGAGCAAGACTGAACAAAGTATCTGCCACCAATAAGGAAGCGCGTAGCGAACCAGCCGCATCAGTTGGCGCATACAACTCCGAGCCTTGCCCTGAGCTTGTCGAATGGGAGGCCGAAGCGGCTTACTGGCGGCGGCGTAGGCATGAGATGCAAGGGCTTTATTTTACTGCGATTGCCGATGGTTTGTCGTTGACTGGATTGGTGTCCGCTTACCGGTTCGCATTTCTCACTGCTTCGAATCCCGGCTGCCTACGAGCAAGCGAACACGCCTCTACTTGGGCATATCCCGATGCGCCACCTTCACCCGATATCCCGCTTTGTGCAGGCTCTTTCCAACTTCCTCGGCAATCATCACCGATCGGTGCTGGCCGCCGGTACAGCCAAAACTGATGGTGAGATAGCTTTTGCCTTCGCGAATGTAATGCGGCAAAAGGTAGACCAGCAGATCGGAAATTCGCTTGATGAATTCCTTCGTCTGCGGAAACGATCGGATGTATTTGGCCACGCGGAGATCGCGGCCAGTCAGCGGCCGGAATTCAGGAACGAAGTGTGGGTTCGGCAAAAAACGAACATCGAAAACCAAATCGGCCTCTTCCGGCACACCGTGGCGAAAACCAAAGCTCACGCACGAAACCAAAATACTTTTCTCCGACGATTGTTCGCGGAAGCGCTGCGTCACGTGCGCCCGCAATTCGTGAACGTTAAACTTCGAGGTATCGATAACAATATCGGCCAGGGCCCGAATGGTCGCAAGGTGCTTTCGTTCCGCCTTCAGCGACGCGTTCACCGGCTCATTCGTGCCCAAGGGATGCGGTCGGCGCGTCTCGCTGAATCGCCGCATCAAAACCGCGTCCGAAGCTTCCAGGAACGCGACCTTGGTCGGGATCATGCGCCGCACCGCTTTCAGAATTCCCGGCAGCAGGTCGAGCTTTGAACCTTCGCGCACATCCACGACCAGCGCCGTGCGGCGGATCTCGCTCGATTGCAGCGCAACCTCGGCGAATTTCGGAATCAGTTCGACCGGAAGGTTATCGACGCAATAATAGCCCAGGTCCTCAAAGGCTTTCAGCACCGACGCTTTGCCCGAACCGCTCATGCCCGTGATGATCACGAGTTCCGCGGAATGCGCGGGTTCATGTGCGGCAGCGTGCGCTATTTTCTTCCGATGCGGGGGCCCGGGCTTTGCGGATGCGGATGATTTCCGCGGCGTCATGAACTGGATACTAGCACCGAAGGCAGGATTCTTCTTAATCACCTATTCGATTTGTCTAAGCGCCGCCTCGACAGGTAAGCTAGGTCGCCATGAAGAAGTTTCAAGAACTCAGTGAACGCGAAGTTCTGGCCCTGGCAATTTCTTTGGAGGAAGAAGACGAGCGGGTCTACTCCGATTTTGCCGAGGGATTGCGGCAGGACTATCCGGCATCTGCAGCCATGTTTGAAGGCATGCGTGAAGAGGAATCAGGGCACAGGCGCCGGCTCATCGAACTTTACCGCGAGAAGTTTGGCGAACATATTCCATTGATCCGGCGGCAGGACGTTCGTGGATTCGTGGAGCGTCCCGCGCTCTGGCTGATTCGCCCTCTGCGCATCGACGCGGTGCGCAAAGAAGCCAGCACGATGGAAGCCGAAACGCGCCAATTCTACGAGAAGGCGGCTAAGCGTACTCAGGATGCCGGCATGCGCCAACTGCTCGACGACTTGATTAACGAAGAACGGGAGCACGAAGAACGCGCTCAGGAACTGGACAAAGAGAAGCTACCCGCCAGTGTGAAAGCCGATGAAGAGTTGGCGCAACGCCGGCTTTTCGTCCTGCAGATTGTTCAGCCGGGGCTGGCCGGTGCCATCGACGGTTCCATCTCCACACTTGCTCCCGTATTCGCCGCTGCATTCGCCACCCAGAAGCCTCACGACGCGTTGCTCGTCGGCCTGGCCGCGTCGCTAGGCGCCGGGATCAGCATGGGGTTTACCGAAGCGCTCTCTGACGACGGCAGTCTGACCGGCCGCGGCCATCCCTGGGTACGTGGCGTGATCTGTGGCTTGATGACGGCATTGGGCGGAATCGGACACACGCTGCCGTTCCTGATCAACAATTTTCGGATGGCGTTGTGGGCCGCGGGAGCAGTGGTAATCGTCGAACTCGGCCTGATCACTTGGATCCGCCGCCGCTACATGGATACTCCCTGGGTTTCCGCCGCACTCCAGGTCGGCTTGGGCGGCGTCCTCGTGTTCATCACAGGTGTGCTGATCGGGAGTTCATAGGATCGGTCTCAGGTCTTAGGTGCTAGGTCTTAGGTTTCAAGACTGAGACCTAACACCTGAGACCCAAGACCTGAGCCTCTACGGCTGCGTCTCCAGTGGATGCTTGCTCTTCTCGTAGAATTCGTTCTGCAACTTGAGGCTGACGTCATCGGCCTTCACCGCGCGAATCGATTTCTCCAGCGTATCGATCCACCAACCCATCTGAAATCTCCCCAGCTCTTGGGTTGCTGCCGAACCGTCGCCCGAATAATGATTGGGAAAACGCGCATACCACCAGATCCCCGTGTAAACATCTTCCGGAAGGTTCTGCCGATGCTGGTCCGCGCCGGATTCCTGGTTCGCCCGGTCGAGGTGAACCGTGTCCGGCCGCGAGATCATCATCTTCGAAGTCTCGCTCTCTCCCGCATGCATGTCGATGGAAGTTTTCTTCGGAGGACCGCCCGTCTCCGGCGATCGCCGGTCGAACACATACACCACATAATCGTGCGGCTTATCCAATTGCGTTTGCGCAAAGTACGGCAGCAGGCTCTCGTTGCCCCCATGCCCATTGACGATCATCACTTTCTTGCATCCGTTGCGCGCCATCTCGTCGCTCGTCTCCTGCAGCAGTGCAAGCTGCATGCTGCGGCTGTAGGCGACAGTACCCGGTTCGTGGCGCGCTTCGGCAATCTGTCCAAAATAATATTCAGGGAAAACCACGGCATATTCCCGCTCGGCGGCGTGCAGCGCCGCATAACGCACATCCAGCAAATCGGTGCCCAGGGGCAAATGCGGCCCATGCTTTTCGAGAATGCCAAACGGCAGCAAACAAACCCCCTGCGAGCGGTGAATGCCCTCGCGAAAGTCAGCCGCCGTCAGCTCTTCCCAATGCACAGAGAGTTTTGCCTGCGCCGCACCAGCCTGCGCATGGGCTATACAAGGCGCGAAACAAGCAGCAGCTAAAATCGTCAGCAGAACCGAGAAGATCATCGACCGCATGCGAGTGTTCATGAGCGAGTTTCCTCGCCGCGGATTCTAGCACCTAGTAAGTGCCATCCAAAACTCGACCCTACCCCGCGCCTTGTCATTCCGACGCGCGACGCTGAGCGGAGCGAAGTGGAGGCAGGAGGAATCTGCTGTCTGACTTCCGGCAGGGGCGAGCGGCCCGACCAACCTGGGCCGCTGGACAGAGAGCCGCCCACTAAGAAGCCGAGGCGGGCGCATCGCCCGCCCCGCACGCCCATCCCCGCTACTTCAGAAAAACTTCCTGCAGCAATTCCGAGCTGATGATCTCGCGAATCTCAGCCCGCTTTTCGCTAAGTTCCTGCGCCGGAGCTTTTCCGCCCAATATCTTGTCGCGCGCCGCCTCGCCCTTGGCTGCAAGCCCGTCCAACGCCGCATGGTTTTTATATTCGATCGCTACGCAAATGTCCCAATCTTCCGGACTGTTCTTCGTCTCCTTCAAGAAAATCTTGTAGTCCACGATCGTCCCCTGCTTCTTTTGTTCGTCGATCAGGGGCTTGGTGGTCTTGCGCAAGCTCGTGAGATAGTCGTCCATATGAGTGGGCTTCACGCGAATCAACTGAATTCGCCAGATCGGACCCTCGGTGTAATGCTCCTGCGCCAACAAAGCAGGCGCCAGCAACAACAGAAAAACGACTAGACCGCACAGCTTCTTCATAGTCATCTCCTGAACTGAGTGATTTAACGGCCAGAGGATCATACGCCCTCACCAGTTCAGCGCCCCTTGAAACTCTCACACCGCAAGTGGACTTTCATCCGCCGCTTACTTCTCGCCGTCCCCTCGAGAAATTGTCATTCCGACCGAAGCATTTCATTCCGACAGGAATGGAATGCGCAGTGGAGGAACCTGTTTCTCTCTGTTCCCATGACACGCCCGCCACCTCCGAACTCCCGCCACCGCCATGGAAGAGCAGCCCGTCAGGGCCGCGTTAGCTCGCCTAAGAATCCGTGGGCTTTAGCCTCACTCCGCACCCCACGCAACACTTCCACTCCTCGCACCCCACGCATCCACTCCCATCCCTCCCGATACCCCTCATACCGATACCGCTCCGGATGCTTCGGCCTCTCAGGCAAAATCGTCACCGCCTTCTTCGGCTTCCCCCGCAAAAGCACCCCCGCCGGAATCACATACCAAACATCTTCCGGAATCACATACGCCGCAAAAAAGTCCACCCGCTTCAGCGTATAAGGTTTACTCCCCGCCCCCGGCTTGAACTGACACAGATATCCATACTGCGTCCGGCAGTCCGTCGACTTCACCTGCACTCGCAAAATCCGCTCCCCCGCCTCAATCCCCACATCGTAAGCCGACGAATCTCCCCACGGCTTCGACACCTTAAACCCCAGCCTCACCGCCCTCGCCATAAACTGCAACTCCACCCACTCCCCCCGCTCCTTAAACGTCCTGAACCCCACACACTTCGTCATCTCCCCGCTCCTATCTCTCAAGCCTGTCATTTATCTCAGGCCTGTCATTCCGACCGAAGCATTCCATTCCGATAGGAATGGAATGCGCAGTGGAGGAACCTGCTTTCTCTCAAGGTTGTCCTTCCGGCCGGAGCACACCAAGGAATGGAGCGCTCCGCGGAGGAATCTGCTTCTCCAGCCCCGGCAACAATGCCGCCCATGATCGTGACTGCCGCCACAACCGTGGAAGAGCGGCCCTTCCGGAGCCTGCCATGAGCGAAGCCGAATGGGCCGCGTCAGCCCCAAAATTCAATGGGCTTCAGCCCAAAAGAAAGAGCGCAGCCGATAGGCCGCGCCTTCGTTTTAGAAATACGTTTTCCTAAAGCTTTACTCTATATATCCATTATATCACACTGCAAGGCCAAAAGCGACGTAGTTTCGGAAATATTCCGGTAAGAATATAGTTGACTAACCAATGGTTAGTGTGCTACCTTAACAACATGGAAAGCACACGGCCACAAACACTTCAAGCGGCCATCCGGCACTTTTCGGATGAGCAGGTCTGTATCGACACCGTGTCGAGACTGCGCTGGTCCGACGGCAAACCTACTTGCCCTGCGTGCGGCCATCAGGAACACTACTACCTGAAGACTCAAAAGCGCTGGAAGTGCAAGGAGTGCCACAAGCAATTCTCCGTAAAGCTCGGCACCATCTTCGAGGATTCGCCCATCACTCTGGACAAGTGGCTCACCGCTCTGTGGATGCTCGTAAATTGCCGGAACGGTGTTAGCTCTTACGAAGTGGGCCGCGCTCTCGGCATTACTCAAAAGTCGGCATGGTTTGTACTGCATCGTCTTCGCTTCGCTCTGCAAACTGGCAGCCTTACCAAGCTCGGAGGCGGCGGTACTCCGGTCGAAGTCGATGAAACTTTCATCGGCGGCAAAGCACGATTCATGCACCGCGATAAGCGGGAGCGCATGAGCAGCCAAGGCGGAATGCACGGCGGAGCGCACGGCAAGACTATTGTCATGGGACTGTTGGAGCGCGGCGGCAAAGTAAAAGCTGCCGTGATTCCCCATCGCAGACAGAACCTTCCGGAGCAGATCGTGCGTGAACTCGTGGAGCCGGGTGCCGAAGTTCATACCGACGAATTCCCCGGCTACAGCAATCTGAAAGACGGGTACGTTCACAAGGTCATTAACCATCTTGAGGGCTACGTAAAAGAGAACGTACACACCAATGGCATCGAGAACTTCTGGTCCTGCCTGAAGCGCGGGATCAGCGGCACTTATGTTGCGGTTGAACCGTTTCATTTGTTTCGTTATGTGGATGAGCAAGCGTTCCGATTCAACAATCGCAAGGACGGGAACGACCGACCGTTAAAAGATTACGAGAGATTCGAGTTAGCTTTATCGCAGATCGCGGGGAAGCGGTTAACCTTCGCAGAGGTAACTGGCAAGGTGGGAGAAACGGCCTTCTAATCCTTTGCGCGGGAAGCGCGGACGGAAGCCCGCTTCTGCCGCTGTTTCCGCACTCGCTTCTCACGGTCGAGTTCGGCCTTGAGAGCCGAATGCGGGACGGACAAAACTTTTTTAAGAGCAGTCTCAAACGTAGCATATTCGCCTTGCTCATTCTTCGCGGGAGCGGCAATGCGGGTTGGCTTTTGAGACATCGTAAAACTTTCCTGCTGGGAAGCAGGGTAGTTCTACGTGTGCCAAAAGTCAATCCTCAGATTATTCCGTACTGGACCATATTCTGCGAGCCGCTTACTTATCGCGCTCGAAAGATGCTTGGGTAATTTTCGTGAGCAAAGAACTTGCTGCCTATTTCGATGATAGCGGCCACCCTGACGATCAGGACGTTGTGCTTGTTGCCGGATGGGTGGGTAATGTGGATCAGTGGATCCTGTGGGAGCAAGGTTGGAAAAAGGTTCTTAGCGATTTCGATATCAAGACGGGCTATTTCCATATGACCGATTTCGAGGCAGCTCCGAAGTGCAAGGACGATCAAGATAACCCCTACAAACATCTTTCCGCTCACCAGCGCCAGGTATTTCTTTATCGATTGCTCAACCACATCGCTACTCGCGTTCGGTACAATTTTTCGATCTTGGTTCTAATGCACGATTACCGAGAAGTGAACGAGATTTATTATTTGGAAGAATGGCTCGGAAAACCATATACGATTGCCGCACTTAGCGTCGTGCAAAAACTCAAAGCATGGAAAGATAAATATGCCCCCGACGATCCACTAGAGGTATTCGTTGAAGACGGCACCAAGCATAAAGGCGACCTACGAAAAGTCTTCAAACAATTCCATTATGAAGAGCCAATTTTCAAGGACAAGAAGAAAGTTGCTCCGCTTCAAGCCGCCGATTTATTGGCATGGGAAAATTTCCATATGTTCAAGCATGGCGTGGTCCGGGCATCTTACCAGTACCTTGCCGAGCACACGGTCGGCCATGAAAAGCACGGAATTTTCACAACTCGCCGCCTCATTGAAGCATGCGAAGAGGAGCCGTTGCGAGTTCCGAAACGTGATCCGACCAATCCCAGAAATTTCCACTTCAACGCCGAGCCAAAAGTATCACGGATGAGACAGATCAAGGGCCCGCCTCGTGGAGGACAAGTAAAGGGCCTTGAGCGCGTCCCTCGTCCTGACGATGAGGGAATACGGTTTCTGTTGGGCGTAGATGATATTAGCGACCTAATGCGCAAGAAGTAACGGGACATGTAATTCGCGGCGCTATCAATCTAGAGTTGCTTCAGGAACTCTTCTAGCGTTTCCGACCGGGCTGCAATCTCACTCACTTGCAAAAGCCAAGCATGAAAGTCTGCCGCGTCCCGTATCTGTCCGGTAGGCAGCTTAGCCGTGTACATCCGTTCCGCTAAGAGCTTCGCAAATCGGGCCAATTCGAGCACGGTCCCGAATTGTAACACAGAGAATTTACTTAGTTCTTTTTGTTCCTAGTAATGCTTGCAACGAAAAGCGTTCCTAATCACGATGGGTAATGCCTAAACGCACCGTAGGAGTCTCGATCAAAATATCGGAAGAGGATTTAGCTCTGTTTCAGAAAGCCGCATCGCAGGTATGGCCGGAAGCCATTCTGACCCGCACGGCTGTCATTCTCGGGCTGGCACGCATCGGGGCCAAAGCGGTGCTGTCTAAGCCTAAGCACAAGTGACCCTATGGAAATCGACAAGCATATACTGATCAAACTCCTAGAAGCGTTCGCCGACACTTCGGAGGTTCTACAGCGAGAGTTAATGCTTTATCAAACACTTTTTGCCGCCGCCTGTAAGACTGCTAAGCTGAATGAGGCCGAGACGCAGAAGGCTGTGGAACGCGGACGCGAAGTGATGGCTCCGAAGATAAATGCGGCCTGTCGAGAAGGTCATCAAGGCCTCTTGGCCAAACTTCCTCAGATAGTCGAATTGCTTGACTCAGATCGAGACGAGGCTTTCCGACTTCTGAAAGAGTGGACTCCAAAAGGTCTACCAAATTAGATTGCATGGTGTGTCCTCCATTACCTAGAAGTTATACGTCTTTGCCATTTCCGACCTAAAAGCTCATGGTTTTCGGCGGTTACTGAAATGCCAGAAATGCAGCGAAGTCACGCCTGCCCTGTCACGGTAAGTTCTTTGTTATCACAGAATGGTTAGCGTTGTATATTATCACCAATATTTGCTCAATGCTATGACCACTTTACCCTCATTCACCCCCTTCCACCCTCTTGACAACTTTTTCGCCACTCCGCCCCAGCCGCGAAGCGGCGCAAGAATGCAGCCCACGGCGTAAGCCGTGGGTAAAAGAGGAAAAATGAGCCAGCCCTGAAAGGGCGAAAGGAACCACGCATCCCGCCACCGGACGACCAGAGACCGGGAAGGGCACGGCTTCCAGAGCCTGCGGGGTGCCGTCAGCGCCCCAAGAATGATTCCGGCTTCAACCGCTGCGGGAACCCGCCCAATAACAACTGTCATGCTGAGCGGAGCGGTGATGATCGCAACGCGATCGTCACCGCGGAGTCGAAGCATCCCTACCCTCACCCGGCTGCGGTGGCACCGAATAAACTAGCAAGTCGATGCCCGTGTCGCCCACCCTTCGGCTTGGCTGAGGGCAGGCCCTTCCGAAAATCGCCGAAGGCGGGGCAGCCTCAGTCGTGATAGGACATGATAAAAAATCAAAGGTGGGCCAGATCCCGTTTCATCGCAGCTATACTCTCGTGAGGGGGCGGTGCTTCTGTGAGGCCACCACAAAAGATTCCGACGTTAACGAGCAACCTTGCGGCGGATGCGATGTACTTCTATGCGGCCCGACAAGCCTTCGAACAAGCCGTCGGAAGCGCAAAACATATTGATCGTGCGCGAAGGGACGTTGAAGTATTGCAAGCGAAGATTGACCGCCTTAGCCAATCACCCGGAGGTGAGGAAGATGATCGGATTGCTCATCGAAACTACAGCAAGCTTGAGCCTTTGTATATCCAGATGGAGGGAACGGAATATCGGTTAGGAGAGGCCTACGGGCCAATGCTGCAGAACATGGCAACTGTGCATATTCTTTGCGCTTCATCGGCTGAGGCACACATTAATATCCAAGGTCAGACTAGTCTGCATGGGCGTGAGTGGGCGACATTCGAGAGACTCCCAGTAGACGCTAAATGGCTATTCTTGCCGAAACTGCTTGGTCTGCCCGGCTTCGATCCTGGGAAGCAACCACTGCAGGGATTCGATTCACTTCTACATATCCGTAACAAGCTGGTCCACTTTAAGCCACGTAAGGAACCGTGGCGCAGTCCGGGTGTTCCAGATTTCCTGTCCGACCTAGGTTTGAGTCCCGAACTCGGCGAGCGGTCGCTTCAAGCTGTTGAAGGAATGATAACTGAGTTTGCCCGCCAGCTTCATCAGGAGCCTCCGCACTGGTTGGGTGGCGAAGGGGCGAACTTCTTCGAAGTGACGTTCGAAGATTAATGGATTTCGCCGGACTTTGAATGTGCCCCGAAGTGGCGACTGGCCCGGACCAAACATCCACAAAAGAAATACAAAAGCCCGCCTCAATTTTAATAGCCGCGCTATCATGTCAACTTGAAGGAGGACACATCTTTGACACTGATTCCAAAGGTGCGCGAATGGCTCGAAAATCAAGGGTTCCCTTTGGAAATGAAGGCCGCAGCCGCATTTCGCACCGCCGGATTCGAAGTTAGGCAGTCGAGTTTCTACACTGATCCCGAGACTACGAAGAACCGAGAAATCGATTTGGTAGCGCTAGACCGCGACTACTCGGGAGTTATAAATATCCAATTCATTGTAGAGTGCAAAACTGGCAAGAACCCTTGGGTGTTGCTATGTTCACGTGATGCGTTACGCAATTACAATCGTTTTTTCGCTTTCGCAGCATCGTCCAAGACTGCACGTCACATCCTAGTTGACCACGTTGGGGATGACTTCGAGGCATTCTCCGCCAGAATCCCGTGGGTCGAGAAACAAGAGCTAAGTGGCTACTCACTGCGGCGCGCTTACTCGGAGAAAGACACAGCCTTCGAGGCAGCTGTCGGAGTGGCCAAAGCATGCAATGCATTTATTCAGGGAGAGCAAAGGGTCGACTGGATCGCGTTCGCATTCCCGGTGATCGTGGTCGACGGGCCGCTGGTGCGTTGCTGGTTAGATGAAAACGGCGACCTTCAACTTGAAGAGGCAACTGAAGGCGAATTCTTGTTCGGGCATGACTTTGGAGCCTGCATTCGGGTGGTAACGGCCGAACATCTGTCTGCCTTCGCACTTGAAGCCAAGAGCGTTGCGGAGCGGCTACGATTCGAACTCAAATCCGACGCGGACCAAATTGTTGAAGCTTGGAAAGCCAGACACGGGAAGTAACGGCAGCCATCGCTCGGAAAACCTGAGGACAGACGGGTTTTCGCGGCGCTAGGCCATCCAGATGAGGCCCTCCTGGCGTGCATCGACCGCCGACTTTGGCGGACACCACGGTGCTTGCTCAATGGAAGGTCAATGCATATACTGGGTCGCTCACCGGAGGCGCCCAGATGATTTCTATACCACGCTGGCTCCGAAATCCGGACCGCAGCGTGGCCGCTGTTGTCGCAGTTTCGTCAACTATCGGGTGCATCGCCGTCCTTGCTTGGGACGTACTCGCATTGTTCGTGGTGGGCGTCTTTCCCGAGCACGTGAAGATTGCTCTTACTAGGGATGTCCCACTCATTACTCTGCTTCTGCTTAGCCTCTATGTTTTGGCCTCCATGCAGCATGATCGTGCACAGCCGCATCTGACTCGCGCCGCAGATCTGGGCATCAAGAACATATACAAAAGCCGGGTCGACGAAGGACAAATGGCAAGCTATCTTGAGCTTCTACAAGGAGCGAAGAAGGAGCTTTTTATAGTTGGAATCACGCTCAAGGACGTAGGAGCAGATCAGTTTGACCATTTGGTTGAAAGGGCATCCTCAGGCTGCCAGGTAGATCTTCTGATGCTTTCACCAAAGTTCCGAGCAAATAAGGATCCAATCTTGGACCCCGTCGCGAGGAGGGATCTGACCCCAAATTTCTGCCTCGCGATCGAGAAAATTCGGGGCTTAGCTAAGGCTATCCGGGAGAAGGAAGGCAGGCTGACTGTCAAGTTTTACGAGACTGCCCCGACGGTAAGCTTAACTGTCCGCGATGGGAACAGTCAGCGGGGAAGGATGCACATCGAAGTAATCCCTCACCAGACCGGAGCCATCTTCCGCCCCATCCTCGACGTGGCAAAGGAAGGGAAAGACGAAATATTCTCAGAGTTCTACGGAAGATACAGGGCCCTATGGAAGGACTCACGCGAGTACATTAGCGTAGACCCGAAATGGTCTGACATAAGGGTCAATGAAAAGCTCGACCATGACGTCTCGGAGTGGCTATCGATCAACCCCGACTGGCGCGACGCCGGATGACGACTCTCTGGTGATCCACTTGAGTTCTGAACCCCGAATGAACCTGGGCAGTGCCACTGGCCGGGGAGCGATGCTGCCGATGCTGGTCGGTTTGTTATCGCGCGCCTCTGTGTCTCCGTGGTGAAATGATTTTGGCGTGCCCTCACGACACCATCACCCTCCCCGCGCGCTGTTATAATCAAGAATTGCGCCCATGTCCCCAAAGCGTCTGATTCGTTCCACCACAGTTTTATCCATCCGCCGTAACGGCAGCGTGGTTCTTGCCGGAGACGGCCAGGTTACGCTCGGCGAGTCCGTCATTAAACATACCGCGAAGAAAATTCGCCGCCTTTACAACGACAAAATCCTCGCCGGATTCGCCGGCTCCACCGCCGACGCCTTCACCCTTTTCAGCCGCTTCGAATCGAAGCTCGAGCAGTACCACGGCAACCTCGGACGCGGCGCCGTCGAGTTGGCGAAAGACTGGCGCACCGACAAATTCCTTCGCCATCTGGAAGCGTTGCTGCTGGTTTGCGACAAAGAGCAAACCTTCCTGCTCAGCGGACAAGGCGACGTGATCGAGCCCGACAGCGGCGTGGCCGCCATCGGCAGCGGAGGCCCCTACGCCCAAGCCGCCGCCGAGGCGCTCTCCCGTCACACCCAGCTATCCGCCCGCCAGATCGCCGAAGAAGCCATGAAGATCGCCGGCAAAATGTGCATCTATACAAATGACACAGTAACAATAGAGGAATTGTAACGATCGATGTAGGGACAGCCGCCCTCGGCTGTCCATCGAGCGAAGCTCGATTGTTTTTGCTTAAAATTTGTAGCCTGCATCAGGACCACCCGGGCTCGCGCCCGGTTGGACGGCCGAGGGCGGCCGTCCCCCACATGAAAATTTTATGGCCATCTATTTACCCAGCAGCGCCGAAGAAGAACAACTCGCCCTCGACGAACTCACTCCCCGCGAGATCGTCGTCGAACTCGACAAACACGTCATCGGCCAGAAGGACGCGAAACGCGCCGTCGCCATCGCCCTGCGCAACCGCACCCGCCGCCAAAAACTCACCCCCGAGCTAGCCGAAGAAATCATCCCGAAAAACATAATTATGATTGGGCCGACGGGCGTGGGGAAGACGGAGATTGCACGGCGGCTGGCGAAGCTGGCGAATTCTCCGTTCCTGAAGGTGGAGGCTTCGAAGTTTACTGAGGTTGGGTATGTGGGGCGGGACGTTGAGTCGATGGTGCGGGACTTGGTTGAGATCGCGATCGATAATGTTCGCGAAGAAAAATTAGAAGACGTTGCCGACAAGGCTGAGTTGAATGCGGAAGAGCGGCTGCTGGATATTCTGCTGCCGCCGTCTCCACCGAGCCGGGCTGGGGAGACGACGACTGCCGGCGGAGTGGTGATCGATGGCGGCACGGCGCTGGCTGAGTCTTCTTCGCGAACGCGGGAAAAACTGCGGCAGCAGTTGCGTGAAGGGAAACTCGACGAACGGCAGGTGGAGATCGATGTGCGCGAGCGCAATTTTCCCACTTTCGAAATTATGACCAACCAGGGCGCCGAAGAGATGGACATCAACATTAAAGACATGTTGCCGAACATCTTCGGGCAGCGCACCAAGAAGCGGAAGATGAAGGTGAATGAGGCGTTCGAATATCTGATTCAGGAAGAAGAGCAGCGGTTGATCGACATGGATCAGGTGACGCGGATGGCGATTGACCGGGTGGAAAATTCGGGGATCGTGTTTCTGGATGAGATCGACAAGATTGCGGGGCGCGAGGGCGGACACGGGCCTGACGTTTCGCGCGAAGGGGTGCAGCGCGACATTCTTCCGATTGTCGAAGGCACGACTGTGAATACACGCTACGGCATGGTGCGGACGGATCATATTTTATTTATTGCGGCGGGAGCGTTTCATGTTTCGAAGCCGAGCGATCTGATTCCGGAACTGCAGGGACGCTTTCCGATTCGAGTGGAGTTGCAGTCGCTGACCATGGAAGATTTTGTGCGGATTTTGACGGAGCCGAAATCGTCGTTGGTGAAGCAGTACACGGCATTGCTTGAGACAGAAGGCGTGAAGCTGGAGTTTACGCCGGAGGCGTTGTCGGAGATCGCGCACTTTGCATTTCGGGTAAATGAGAGCACGGAAAATATTGGAGCGCGGCGGCTGCATACGATTATGGAGCGGGTGCTCGATGAGTTGAGCTTTGACGCTCCGGAGAGAAAAGGGGAGCACGTGAACATCGACGCGGATTATGTGCGGAAGATGTTGACGGATATTGTGAAGGATCAGGATTTGTCGAGGTACATTTTGTAGGCCACCGTCACGGACCGTGTGGGCGCGGGCGACTCGCCCGCGCAAGTGTGTGCAAATGATCCCTCCTGAGCACGCTGTTGTCGGGATCGATGTTGGGGGACGAAGAAAAGGCTTTCACGCAGTGACGCTGCGGGATGGAGTTTTTGAGAAGCCCTTCTGCTCCCCCAATCCAGCCGCCATCGTGGAATGGTGCCTCGAGCAGAACCCAGACAGCGTTGCCGTGGATGCGCCTTGTGATTGGAGCCAGTCCGGCTCGTCTCGAGCGGCGGAACGGGAACTGGCGGCGAGGGGCGTTCGCTGTTTTGCGACGCCTACACGCACACACGCCCTAGCCCACACGAAAGGGTTCTACGACTGGGTTTTTAACGGCGAGGAACTCTACCGCCTGCTGAAGCCCCACTATTCGCTCTTCGAGGGGAAACTTGGGAAACGGCCGGCCTGCTTCGAGACTTTTCCCCATGCCATCGTCTGCGCGCTGGCTGGGAAGGTGGTCGCGGCGAAACCGAAAAAGATCAGACGTCTTAAAGTTTTGAGCGAACAAAACTACGATGTCAGTGTACTCTCCAACGTCGATTTCATAGATGCCGCCTTGTGTGCCCTAACCGCCGAAGAATTCCGCAAAGGCAGAATCAGGCAGTTCGGGATACGGGAAGAAGGAATCATAGTGGTGCCAGAGTTTGTGGCTCGTCGCGCATGAGCAAGCGGGCGAGTCGCCCGCTTCCACACTTCTACATGGTCTGCTTCTCCACATTGAGCTGTCTTGATCCGCTCCGCTTCCCTTGTCTCAAACCGATTCCCGGTTTGAAGCGCTAGAAGTGCAGCGGGCGGAGCGCCGGCTTCCACACTGGGATTGCCTAGTCTAGGCTTCTTTGTATTATGCAGAGGAAGTATGAGTACCGGCGGAACCTGCCTCATTATCAGAAGGACAATCGGATTTTGTTTATTACCTACTCGTCCTGGCATCGATGGAGGTTGCCTAGAGTTGCGATGGACTTGGCGCTGGAATCTTGCGTCCGGGCTAATGGCAGGAAATACTCGCTCTATGCTGCTGTCGTTATGCCGGACCATGTTCACCTGCTCTGCATGGCACTCACGGATGACAATGGTTCGATTTCGATTCCTGAGATCACTCGGACGATAAAAAGTGAGTCGGCGCATCGCATCAATAAGGCCTTGGGACGAAGCGGGCGGGTTTGGCAGGATGAGTCGTTTGATCATGTTCTTCGCGGGGATGAGAGCCTCAGGAAGAAGGCTTTGTATATTCTGGAGAATCCCGTAAGAGCGGGGCTGGCTAGTAGTCCTAGGGAGTATCGATGGTTGTGGTGGGATGAAAAGCTGGTTCAGGCGGCGGCTTGACACCTGAGCGGGCGAGTCGCCCGCTACCACACTAGAGCGGCGCTTTTCCACTAGGTTAGATGGCGGAGTTTGGTTACTCGGCCGGATTCGACCCACTCTACTACGAAGATGTTGCCGTCGTGATCGAAACAGGCGCCGTGGGGACAGACGAAACGGCCGGGGTTAGGGTTCCGGGGGGTTGATTGCGGACGGTGCTCCAGTCTTTGTTCGAGTACTCGCCGTTGCCGAGGCTGGCGATGACTTTGTTGTTGCGGTCGAGGATGATTACTTTGCTGAGAAGATCTGCGATTACTACTTCGCCATTGCGTTCGTGAAGATAGCAGGGCATCTTCGAGGTGCCGGAAATGGTGTCGACGTGCTTGCCGTCGAGGGTGAAGCGCTGCAACCGGCTGTTGCCGCGGTCGGTTACGACTAATAGCGGCGGATCGCCTTTTGATGCTCCACGCGTATCGATCCATAGACCGTGAGGGCAGTCGACCTGGTCGTCGGCTGTGCCGAGTCCACCAAAGGTTCGGATAAATTCAGCTTGCTGGTTGTATTGGTTGATAAAGCTTGAGCCGTAGCCGTCACCTATATAGATGTCGCCGTTGGGAGCTATGGCTACGTTAGTTGGTCGATAAGCGACAGTCGAGGTCTTGTCTTTTGGCTTATAGGCATCGGATTCTACCGGATAACCGAGCGTGAAGACTTCCTCGCCCTTCAAGGTTCGCTTGGTGACGATGCCGTGCTGGTAATCGCAAAGGTAGAGGAACTCTTCGCTGCCTTCTTTGCGGATGGTCAGGCCGTGCGCTCCACCTTTGAATTGATGTCCCCAGGAGCGGACGAACTTACCTTTTTGATCGAAGACCACCATGGTATCGAGGCTCTCGCTGGTGGCATGGACCGTGTGGTGGATATAAATGTTGCCTTGGGAATCCTCGCAGACGCCGTGGGTGTTGCCGTACTTGATGGTGCGCGGCAGTTCTCCCCAGTCGTGGATGGCTTCGTAGCGATGGTCATTGTCTCCGAGGATTGGCGGCTTGGTGCCGGACTTGTCGGTTGCGCCGAGAAACGCGGGAGAGCAGGCTGCAGCGGCGGTAGTCGTTATGAAAGTGCGTCGCGTGATTTGCATAACTAAGCGTCACCCGAGTCGAGGTCTGTATTTCGTAAATGTTGCCGACCGCAGAGATCGCGGCCCGTCATGGGCACGCGTCAAGTCGGTGTCGTCCCTCCGGGACTTGGTTCCATTTTTCTAGCCAACCCCGGACTTACGTCCGGGGCTATAATCTGCCGCCCCTACGGGGCTGGGATCTAGTTACTCTTAGCCACAGAAGCTTTGTCACTTACTAGTTTGGGATCGGCGAATTGGAGCCAGAAGCCCATCATCTCTTCGTCGCTGGGCTCGCCCCAACGAATTGATTTCGAGGGATCGGGATTCTGCGGATTAGTCAGCGAATTGTCGAAGTATGCGGTAGTTACTAACTTCGTTCCTTTCGGGAGCAGGAACTGATTCTTCAGGAAGTAAGTTTCCTGCCAGCGGAAGTCATAATGGGGCACATTCAGGATTACTTCGTGATGGCCGTCGGGATAGATGGCCTCAGTGGTCATGCTCTTTCCGCGAAAGTGCATATGAGCGGTATAGGCCAGCACAGTCACATCCTTGGGTAAGGTGTAACAGGAAGTTACGCGATGATTCTCGTCATTTGGCGGAATCAGGAAGAGGTCGTTCCAGATTTCGTATTGTGCGATTTCATGCTTCACCGGTTCTTTGGCAAAGACGAGACCGATGCTTGTGCGATCTTTTACGTCCTCCCCGGTGCGGTTGCTGTAATGAACTTGAAACTGCAAGTAAGAGCCGGCGGGAACTCTTAGCGCGAAGCCGGGAGGGCGGGTCTCGGCCAAATGTCCGGGAAGATAGATGCCGGGCACGATATTGATGTAGCCGGATGACATGCCGGGAACGCCGCCACCATCGGGCGACGAGCAGCCGTCGTCGATGACGGGGGCATCCTGGCGGATGTGCAGAACTTTGCCGGTGCGGTAATGATATTTGTCGACTCCGGCGTCGGGCTTGCCGTGCTCGGCTTCTTCTTTTGCGACTTTGTCGGCTGCGATTACAGAGACCGTGGCGTGATGCACAACGCGGCGGTCGCCGGGAAGAACTTCGGCGGCTTGCACCCACTTATCTTCGGTGAAGTTGGTGGGAACGTAGATGTATTCGTAATCGTCCTGGCTGGCGCCAGGAACGGTGAATTCTGGAATCGTAAGAACGAGGTCTGGCTTGATGTGCCAGCTTTCGGGGAAGACCGGAGCCGCAGGCAGATCTTTGGGGTCACCTTCTTTGGTGCCGGTTCTGACCCAGGTATCGATGGTGGCGATCTCCGCGTCGGTGAGGCGGGGATCGTAGAGAAATTCGCCGACCTTGGGGTCGGCGTGCCAGGGCGGCATTTTGCGTTGTACGACCGCCTCACGGATGGAACGGGCCCAGGGACGAGTTTCCTTGTAGGTGACAAGCGACATGGGAGCGATATCGTTGGCACGGTGGCACTTGGTGCAGTTCGCGTAAAGGATGGGAGCGACGTCGTGGTTGAAGGTGACTTCTTTTTGCGGTTCTTGAGCGGCTCCTAAGAGCAGACAGCCGAACGAGAAGACGATAAAAATTAGAACGATTCTGCGGGCGAGCATGGGGTCCTCCACCGGGCGTCATTCTAGACCTGGGGCGTGGGGAGCACAAGGAGCGGAGGCCTCGTTTTGAATTTCCTAAGGTTTTGAATTTTGGTGGTGGTGCAATTTGGCGTACGCGCCGGGCCGGTCAAGCGGGAGGTCCTTCGCTCCGCCTGAAAAACGGCTACGCTCAGGATGACGCCGACGGGAGAAGTGCACGCTGCTTTTTCAAACTGACCCACCACCATCGCCTCGGTTAAAACGGGTTGGATTGTTGGCGGGTAACGGGGCGCTAAAGCGCCGCTCTTTCACGGTGACGACACGAGCCCGCCTCGCTTATGGCGCATATCCTCGATGGTTGCGGTTACGGTGCGGCTGAAGCCGCGCCCTTTCAAGGCGCTCGGGTTGAGGCAATGATGTAGTCTGTTCCTTCTGCAATGAGAGTGCGACTGGGACAATTGTTGCTGGCGATGGTCGGGATTTGGGGACTGGCGGGGTGTGCGTCGATTGGTCCGCCGCTGCCGCCGGAGTTGGAGCTGCCGCGAGCACCGTCCGACCTGAAGGCGGTGCGGAAGGGCAATAAGGTTACGTTGACCTGGACGATTCCGCAGCGAACTACCGAGCGGCAGAGGGTGCGGTATTTGGGAAAGACGCGGGTGTGCCGCAGTCTTGAAGCCACACTCAAGCAGTGTGGAACGGCTGTCACCGAGGTCGCGGCGCCGGCGGACTTTGCGAAGAAGGAAGCAGGCGGAAAAAAGTTGACGGCGAGCTATGTCGATACGCTGCCGGTTGAATTGCAGCGAGGGAATATTGCTGGCTCGGCGAGTCCTGATTCCGCGACTTCGGGCTCGGCAACATACGCCGTTGAAGTCTTTAACCGGGACGGACGCGCGGCCAGATTATCGAATGAGGTGCGAGTATCCCTAGCGGAGACTCTACCTCCTCCGACAGATTTCAGGGCGCGGGTTACGGCGCGGGGAGTGGAGTTGAGCTGGACTGGGGTGCTGCTGCAGCCGTCCGCGAATTCGATCCGCTACGGGTATTGCGTCTATCGGCGAGACGAAGGCGGCCAGCGGACATTGGCGGGCGAGGTGAACGCAGGAACCGAGACGAATCTGTCGCTGACCGATCAGAATTTTGAGTGGGAGCAGAGTTACTACTATTACGTGGAAACTTTCACGGCGATCACGCAGGCCGGGGCGACCGGTATTTCGATCGAGGGCGACGACACGGCTGAGATCAAAGTATTCGCGCATGATGTTTTTCCGCCAGCGGTGCCTTCAGGATTGCAGGCGGTGTTTTCCGGGCCGGGACATGAACGGTTCATCGATTTGATCTGGACGCCTGTGGGGGACGCCGACCTGGACGGATATAACGTTTATCGCCATGAAGCAGGCGGGGCGGCGGTGAAGGTGAATTCGGAGTTGGTGAAGACTCCGGCTTATCGCGATATGAAGGTTGAGGCGGGAAAGGATTATTTTTATTCCGTGTCGGCGGTGGATCAGCGCGGGAATGAGAGTGCGCGGTCGGAAGAGAGTAGCGAGAGAGTGCCGTGAGGCTGACGCTCCACACCAGTGAAGCTTGAGGTCCTTCGCTACGCCTGAAAAGCGGCTGCGCTCAGGATGACAACAAAAATTGTTACGATCTACATGATCGACGCGTTTCTGGAAATATTTTCGCCGGATTTCGATGGGGCGTGTTTAGATAGATGGCGATGAAATATTGTCGATTTCAACTGAATGGCCAGGCGCAGTATGGGCTGGTCGAGAGCGTGGCCGGGCGCGATTCGATTTTGCGAATTTTGCTTACACCTCCCGAGGAATCCGACGGCGACGTGGAAGGTTTGCGAACGCGGCGGATCGATCCGATTGCACTGGAAGAGGCGGAACTGCTGCCGCCGGTGCGGCCGTCGAAGATTGTCTGCGTTGGGCGGAATTATAAGGAACATGCGGAGGAGCTGGGGCATGACATCCCTACCGAACCGCTGCTGTTCTTGAAGCCGAACTCCGCGCTGCTGGCTCCGGGAGGGGTGGTACGGCGGCCTAAGATTTCGAACCGCGTCGATTATGAAGCCGAGCTGTGCGTGGTGATTGGGAAGACTTGCTACCATCCGGCGGCCGACGAGGATGTGCGGCAATATATTCTTGGCTACACATGCCTGAATGATGTGACCACACGCGACCTGCAGGTGAAAGACGGGCAATGGACTCGGGCGAAGAGCTTTGACACGTTTTGTCCGGTGGGGCCGGTGGTGGTGGATGGGCTTGATCCGTGGGCGGGGGTTGGGGTGGAGACGCGGGTGAATGGTGAAGTGAAGCAATCGGGCAATACGCGGGATTTTATTTTTCCCCTCGATGTGGTGATTCGACATACGGCGGAGGTCATGACGCTCTTTCCCGGGGATCTGATCGCTACGGGTACACCGAAGGGAGTGGGGCCTGTGGTGGCGGGAGACGTGATGGAGATCAGCGTGGAGGGAGTGGGGACGCTGAGGAATCCGGTGGTGGATGAGTAAGTTTCTGATCCAAGTTTGTAGCCCGATGATCAGACGATGATTCGGGGAAGATTCCAAGCCACTGCGGCCCGATAAACCTGGGCCGCTGGACAGCCGAGGGCGGCTGTCCCAACATGAGCATCTGAGTTCCACATGAAAATCTCGGCTCTACATGAAGATCTCAGCTCGCCTGGGCATCTCATCCTCGCATGGACCTCCCAGCTCTCGGAGGCGGGACTATTGCAGGCGAAAGCGTTCGCGCATCAGGCGTTGGAGGCGGGGTTTGTAGAGGAGATCGTAGGCCAGCTCCTTGTCGGGAAACATGGCGAGGGCGGCGCGCTTGGCTCCGGCGGCGAGTTCCGAGGCTTGTTCGACGGTGAGGCTGGGATCCTGGCTGATGACGGAAGAGACCATGCTCATCATGACCTGAAGGCGGCGGATTCGGCGGGCTTCGTCCTGGGCTTCATGATCTTCTCCGGTAGTTTGTCCTGCGAGGATTGGATTTTTCTCGTGATTCGCTGGTTCCCCAATCGTCATAGTTCCCCTTCTGCCCCAACTTCTGTTTGCCCACAATCTGATCTTTGGATGTTTCCGCGCCGGTCGACGTTGCGGCGGTTTCCAAGCATTGTGCTCCAGTTTGGAGGGAAAGCAAAGAGCCGGAAGTGGGGGTGGGGGCCGGTGAGCTGCGAGGAGAGCGGCCCGATAAACCAGGGCCGCCGGACAGCCGAGGGCGGCTGTCCCCACATGGGCGGTGGTCGTTCCCACATGTGGGGGATATTTCTGCGTTTTGCTGGATTCTGATGTTCCTACATGGGGCGTGGTATTTGAAGAGTGTAGGGAAGAGTTAGAATCACTGCGTGAGGTCCGGGCTATGAGTCCCGGCCTTCTGGAAATGGAGAAATTATGGCAGAAGAGGCCAAGGTGGCAGAGCCGCGTCCTGATCCGAATGAGAAGTTGGTGAAGGTGTTTGACAGCGAGCAGGAGTCGGAAGCGATGGTGGTGAAGGGCTTGCTGGATTCGGCGGGGATCGATAACGATTTGAAGTCGTCGAGCCTGCTGCAGGATGCGTTTCCGGGGCTGGGTGGGATGATCATTCTGGTGCGCGAAGAGGATGAGGAGCGGGCGCGGAGTTTGATCGCGGAGTCGCAAGGGGGTGCGGTTGCGGATGATGAGGAGACGAAGAGTTGAGTGAGTCCCACACGGGCTAGAGAGTGTGCGTGAGAACTACCCCTTTCGTCCCTCCGGGGCTTGGTTCCTTCCCCACTTCCTACCCACGGCTTGCGCCGTGGCTGCATTCTATCGCCGCTTCGCGGCTGAGGGCGCGCCCTTCTAGGCTGCAGTCATTCGAGGGCGGGCAGTGATGGGGTAACCGAGTGGCCGTCGAGGTAGAAGGTTACGGCGCCGTTGACGTCGGTGCGGTAGACGTGGATGCCGGAGGATTGCAGGCGGGAGAGGACGTCGGGCTTGGGCAAGCCGTACAAGTTGCGGAAGCCGACGGAGATCACGGTCACACTGGGCTTTACACTTTCGAGAATTTCGGCCGTGGTAGAGGTCGAGCTGCCGTGGTGGCCAACTTTTAACAGATCGGCGTGAGGGTGATGAAGGACGGCGATGCGGCGCTCGACGACTTTTTCGGCATCGCCTTCCAGCAGGACCGAAGTTGCGCCGTAGCTGACGTGCAGGACCATCGAGTCGTTGTTTTTGGGCGTGAGGCCGACGGGCCAGTCTCGCGGCGGAAAAAGCACCTCTACTTTCGCGCCGCCTAATTCGAATTCATCGCCTTCCCAATGGCGCACGACTTTGATTCCTAGTTCGTGCGCCTCGGCAATCAAGTTATCGAGCTCACGGCTCGGCGGCAGCAGGCCTATCCATAATTCTCTGGGATGGAAATCTTTGAGGACGGCGGACATGCCTCCGATGTGGTCGGAGTGCCCGTGGGAGATGGCGACGGCGTCGAGGCGGGCGATGCGGCGCGTCCAGAGATAAAGGGGCAACGACATCTTCGCCGAAGTCGAGTTGCGTGCTGGAGCCCCAGGTGGGACCGCCAGCATCGACTAGCAAGGTGCGGCCTTGCGGCGTGACTAAGAGGATGGAATCGCCTTCACCCACATCGATGGAAGTGACCTCCAAAACTCCGGGACGAGTTTGTGGTTTGGGAGGGACGAACGCCAGCGCGAGAGAGGCGGCGAGCAACGAGAGCAATCCGGCGAGCGCGAGCAGCGCGCGGCGGCGGGCACATAGCATGGCGAGAATTAATGCTACGGAGGCTGCGGCGATCATGGGCGCGGATGGAGTTGCTACGCGCAGGTCGGCGAGGTGCAGGCCGCCTAGTCCATGCACAGTGCCGGTGATCGCTTTCACTGCAAAGAGGGCAGGCAGGGCGGGAAGTTTCGCGAGCAAGGGGGAGAGATATCCCAAGACCGCGGTGAATACGGCGGCGGGCATGAGAACTTGAGTGAGGGGAACGATGGCGACGTTCGCGGGCAGCCCAATAGTAGTGGCGCGATGAAAATAATATGCCATGGGGAGGGCGAGGCCCATCTGCATGACGGCCGATACCAGCAATAATTCGAAGATGCGCAGACAAGTGAGTGTCGTGCCGCGGGTCATTTTGAAGGACAGGGGTTGGCCAATAAAACGCGCGATGCGGCCGGCGATCAAGCGAAGATCGAGGCGGAACTGGGCCACGCGCGGAAGGAGTAGGCCGCCGTAGTCGTCGGAATCCCAGTGGGCGAGGGACTGGCGATAGAGCTGTGAAGTGCGCTCGACGAGCGGCAGGCCGATGGCGGCCACGATCAGGACGCAAACGAATGTCATCTGAAAGCTGGCGGTGAAGAGCTGGCGGGGATCGAATACGAGCAAGGCGAGAGCGGCGATGCCGAGCGCGTTGAGCATCGAGCGGTCGCGGTAAAGCAGACGCGTGCCGAGGTAGATGGTGCACATCAGAGTGGCGCGCCAGACGGGAGCGCCAACTTCGGTGAGAAGCGCGTACAGGACGCAGAAGAAAATTGTGAGAAGAGTAGCGGAGATTTCACCGAGGTGCAGACGGCGAAGGGTCCAGAAAACGACGAAGGCGAGGATGGTGACGTTCATGCCGGAGACTACGAGAATGTGGTAGGTGCCGGAGCGCTGGAAATCGACGCGCGTGTCGCGATCGATGAAAGCGTCTTCGCCGATGACCATGGCGTCGATGAGTGCGGCCTGGGGCGGAGGCCAGAGCGCGTGGACTTGGGCGATGATGCTAGAGTGAATGCGCGCGCGGAAGAGTTCGAGACGGCTGCCGACGAAGCCTGGGAGCAGTTGAACGTCTTCGACTTTCGCTGAGCCCAGCGCGGCGATGTTGTGGGAGGCAAGGTAGCCTTGATAGTCGAAGGCTCCGGGATTGCGGAAGTTGCGGGGCAACTTTAATTTGACGGGGAGGCGGATGCGTTCGCCATAGTGGAAGAGGCGCATGGGAGGTGGGGATGGGTTTGATGGCGCTTGCGTGTAGATGCTGAGGCGGATTCCGGCGTGCGCCGGAATTATCGTGCCGTCGCGAAGGAGAATGTGTTCGGTTTCGACGTCGAGGGTTTGGCGGAGTTCGTTGGGAGTTGTTTCTTTTAGCTTGGCTTCTGAGGTGGCGTGGGCGGTGATGTCGACGGGCTGGCCGTCCGCGAACAGTTGAAGGCTCGTGTCAGGAAGAGCGTATGAACCGCGCAACTGGATGTGGAGCGCGCCGGCGAGGAAAAAGGCGCCGAGAGCTAAGGCCGCGCTTAGATATTTTCTTTTCTGATCTCTGACGAAGTAGAGACCTGCGGCGAAAAAAGCAGTTCCAGCTGCGAGCCACCAGGACGCAGGACGCCACGCGTAGGTTCCGGCGACGATCCCGGTGGAATAGGCGAGGGCGGCCCAGAGCATGGGTTGGCGGGTGGGCTTGAGTTGGAATTTGGGTGGGGCGTGCGGGGACGGGTTATTGATGGGGGGCAAAGGCGGCATTCGTTGGCCTGTTTGATTCACCCTAGCGGCTAAAGCCGGCAATTGATCGGCGGGAATACGGCGCGACTGAAGCCGCGCCCTTTCAAAACAAAGCTGCCCGTCAAAACAAAGCGCCACCCCGCAAAACTTATCGCCGTGGGCAGCCACTAGAAAGCGTCAACGGACTAGGTGGAGAACGGTTTCCAGGTGGTAGGTTTGGGGAAACAAGTCGACCAAGTGCGCATCCTCGACGCGATAACCTGCAGCCAATAGTGGAACTAAGTCGCGGGCCAGTGTGGCCGGATCGCAGGAGACATAGGTCACGCGAGGTGCACCGAGATTGGATAGCGCCCGCGCCACCGGATCTCCTAAACCGCTTCGAGGCGGGTCCACAACGATCAGGTCGGGATGGGGCAGCTGGGGGATGACCGCGCCACTCCCGACCTTACGTTTTTTCCCATCGCCGCGACGCTGCGCGGACGAACCGCCCGCGCCCACACGAGTTGTACCGACACCAGCCAATCCCGCCCTTGCTGGGTTGAGGTACTGCCCGGCTTCGGCGAATACCGCCTCGGCATTGTCTGGCAAATTGTAGGCAAGATCGCTGGCGGCTGTCTGTGACGACTCTACGGAAATCACGTGACGGAAATTACATGCCAAGGCTGTGGAAAACAGGCCTGCACCGGCATAGAGATCTAGGGCCAAATCTCCGGAGCGGTCCGCTGTAATGATTTCGATCAGCTCATCGACCAGAAAACGGTTGGTCTGGAAGAATGCGCCGGCGCTCACGCGGTAGGAGCGATGGCGTGTCTGATAGATCAACGCAGATTCCCCGACTGCGACGAGGGGCTCGTAGACGCCTTTTTGCGGCTCGCGAAAGGCGACGATGCCCGCGATCTCCGGCATGGCGGTACAGAGATCTTCGGCCCA
Source organism: uncultured Acidobacteriaceae bacterium (assembly GCA_963771965.1). Classification (GTDB taxonomy): domain Bacteria; phylum Acidobacteriota; class Terriglobia; order Terriglobales; family Acidobacteriaceae; genus Sulfotelmatobacter. The sequence continues at coordinate 526,421 of CAVYVM010000005.1, read as the reverse complement.
GGCGCGCACGGCGGCGCGTCGAGCTTCGGGAGCGCAGAGGAACTCGAGCAGCAGGCGGGTGTCGTTACTGTTGGCGAAAAATTCGACTTCGCGCACGCCTCCGACGGCGTTGCCGGTTCGTCCCGATTGCCAAAGCGCGGCGATGCCGCGATTGATCAGCGGCGAACTGATGGGGCACTCTTCGACGGGCAAAAGTTCATGCGAGGCGAATTTGAAATATCCGGCGGCGAAGTATGGGTGTGTGTGCACCTGTAGGCGCGAGCGATTGCGGTAATTCCAGGGCGGAGAACGATGCACCTGAATCTCGCACGGAAGTTCGAGCTTGGCGATGCGGCGCAGGTTCTCGCGCAGGATCTCTTGCTTGATCTCGAGTTGATGGCCGTAGTCAGAGTGCTGATAGTGGCATCCGCCGCAGCGGGCGAAGTGCGGGCAGGGCACCGGAATGCGGTGAGGTGAGGGTTCGACGATTGCGGTAGCGTGAGCGCGCGCGAAGCCGGGCTTTTCTTCGGTGATGGTGGCGTCGATTTTTTCGCCGGCGAGAACGAAGGGGACGAAGACGGCCTTGCCGCGTCCGCGGTCTTGATCGGGGGGCGGAGTGCCGGGTAGGCGGGCGAGTCCGTCGCCGCCGTAGATGAGCTTTTCAATGTTTAGGAGCAAGAGTTGATTCTACGGCATGGGGAGATTTTGAAACGGGCGGGGTTTTGGCAGCTTTCGAGGAAAGACGAGTCGAGCTGCGCTCGACTGGACAGCCGAGGGCGGCTGTCCCTACATGAATCTTCCAAGATGAGCGCGGCACAAAAAAGGCCCTCCGATTTCAGAGGGCCTTGTCCATATCTGAGTCGAACTTTAGTGGCTGTCAGCCGGTTTGTCGGCGGGTTTCTTGGCGGCCATGTGAGCGGTGGATCTGGGCTTCCAGAAATCCGGATCGGCTTTGATCCACTCGTCGGACGGGTAGCTCATGCGCGGGTTAAAGGCGAAAAGATTGGTTTGGCTTGCCTCGATTGCCGCGGCGGAAAGCTCGTTGAGCTTCTTCATGCCAGCTTCACCCATAGCCGCTGCAAAATCCTTGCCCTGCATCAAATTTTTGTCGATCTCTTCGGCGGATTTCATGGGGTTGAAAATGACGTAAGTATTGTCCTGCAATCCGTAGACGACGGAGTACATCGCCCAGTGCGCATCGGGAATTTTCTGGTAGGCGGCTGTGACCAGCTTTACGATTTCTTCCCACTCTTTGTCGTGTCCGTGACGAACTTGATAGAGAGTGATTTCGAAATAGCGCATGTGCGGGATGTCGACGGCGGGACGCAGGCTGTAATCCGGACGGAATACGAGCGCAGTGGAATCGGTCTCGCTGAGAAGGTCGCCGTCTGCGGCCCAGGCGCGATCGAGGGCAGCTGAGAGACCGGTATTTTTCTCGGTAGCGTGCTGGTCCTTTTCCCAATCGGCGAACGATTCGTAGCCGGTGAGAAAAAGAGCGCGATTCTTGCCGGAGAGAGACTCCACGGCAAGATAGTGAGTCGGCCATTTTGCGTTGGTCATCGCTTGAACGAAGGCGCTTTCGGTTTTTTCATGAGCGGTGCCCGACTTTCCCGGCTTGGTATACTCCCGCGTAATGAGCAGCACCTTGGGCGGCATGTGTTCGGCAGGTTGCTCCTGGCCCGCGGCAATTCCGGACATTCCAACAACTAGCAAAACCAACAGGGTGAGCTTCGAGTTCTTAAGTCTCTTCATGTTGACCTCCTCGGTCACACAGCAGACTGGAAAGCGGATTTTCTTTCTCGAACTTGGAAAGCAGTCGAATTGTACACAGATTGGTGGGTGCGTGCGCGAGGGAAGGCGAGTCAACCGGCGTGGGTGGGCTTCAATGTTTAGGGGCAGGAGTTGTTTCTGAGGGATGGGGAGACTTCGACACCGGGGGCTGAGCACTTTCGAGGAAAAGCGAGTCGAGCTTCGCTCGACTGGACAGCCGAGGGCGGCTGTCCCTACATGGCTTCGATTGTCCCATGAGAGCCTCTGGCGGCCCTCGCATGGCGCCTCCGCCTTTCCTAGATGGAGCTGCGCTCAGTCTTACTGTCCTTGTACTTCCAACGTGATTGCGGGAGTTCTTATTGGTTCATCCAGAGCGTCGTGTAGTCGGTTTGCCGTTTTCCTTTCGTGTTCATCCAGGAGACGATTCAGTTGTTCAATGATCAGGGCGAGGGTGTGGGGGTCCGGCGCGCGTTTCGCCATGGCGCGCAGCCGATGCCAGCCCTCCGGTTCGTCGGGTAGCTTCATAGAAAGTTACTCCGCTGTGATTTGGACCGCTGATTTATTTATAACGGGAGACTCAAAGGAGTTGCTGCAGAATTTCCTTTTTTGGCAGGATGTCCTCCCGAAATGGGAACGGCGGAGGGATATTGAGGTCGCCTTATAGGGATCGTCCGGCTGCCGCGCCGGAGGACCAAGCCCACTGGAAGTTGAAGCCGCCGAGGTGGCCGGTCACGTCGACGACTTCGCCGATGAAATAAAGGCCGGGGATCTTGCGGCTTTCCATGGTTTTCGCGGAAAGTTCGGCGGTGTCGACGCCGCCCGCAGTCACCTCGGCCTTCTCGTAGCCTTCGGTTCCGGCCGGCGAAATTGCCCAGGCATGCAGCTTGGCTTCGAATTCGGCTAGGGCTTGGTTTGTCCAGGACGTGGGGGCGTGGAGATCGAGCCAGCGGTCGGCGAGGCGATGCGGGAGAAACTTTCGCAACTCTGCGCGGAGCGCGGCGAGGGTTCGCGGCACCGGCGGTGTTGGCGTTGTTCTTGAGCTTTCGCGAAATGTTGCGGTTAGTTCGCGGCCGGGCGCGAGATCAATCACGATGGGCTGGGACTTCTCCCAATACGACGACGCCTGCAGGACTGCCGGACCGCTCAAGCCGCGGTGCGTGACCAGCATCTTCTCGCGGAATTGCTGACCGGCACAGGAAGCGACGATCTCGGTGGAGACTCCGGCGAGATCGCAGTACTGAGAACGGTCTTCGGGAGTCAGAAGTAAAGGAACCAATCCAGGCCACGGTGGACGGATGGCGATACCGAATTGCCGGGCGATGTCGTAGCCCAGTGCCGTGGCTCCGATCTTTGGGATGGAAAGGCCTCCGGTGGCGACAACGAGCGTTGGGGCGCGAAACTCGTCGGGAGTGGCGGAGACGATAAACTCTTTTTCTTGAGTACGCTCGACCTGGCGAATTTTCGTGCCGAGAAAAATGCTCACACCGGCGTCGCGGCATTCGGCTTCGAGCATGGTAAGGATGTCACGCGCGGAGCGGTCGCAGAAAAGCTGGCCCAAGGTTTTCTCGTGATAGGGAATGCGATGTTTTTCTACCAGCGCAATGAAATCGGCGGGAGTGTAGCGTGCTAACGCGGACTTGGCGAAATGCGGGTTCGAGGAGAGGAAGTTTTCCGGCTGGCAATGAAGGTTGGTGAAGTTGCAGCGTCCGCCGCCAGAGATCAAGATCTTTTTCCCCAGACGATCAGCGTGTTCGAGCACGGCGACGCGGCGGCCGCGCTTGCCGGCCTCGATGGCGCACATGAGTCCTGCAGCGCCTCCTCCGAGAATGAGTGTGTCGAAGGTATGGGTCATGGGTTGGTGCGGGGCATGGCTCACATGTAAAACAGGCTCAGGCGCGGTAGATTGTATTTTTCCAGAAGCCGTTTGTGGATGTACTGTTTTTGCAGTTGGTCGATCTGGGCTGCCGCCATTTTGCGGCGGTAGGGAGCGAGTTCATGATCGGCTTGGGCGCGCACGTCAACGATTTCCTGATCCGGTGTCGCAGCTAGCAGGGCGGCAAAAAGTTTTTCTTCCAGAACGGTGAGGTGCCGTTCCAAGTCCTCCAGCTTTGAAGTTGTTTGCGCGGTTTCGATTTCTTGAGCTAATTTTCGTAGGGTTGCGACGGAATCCTGCGCGATGGGCTGCAGGGAAATTCCTGAAGCATGAGGAAGCTTCGCCGCGGATAGAAGATCGGCGTTACGGCGCAGGAAAGCGGCGATGGTTTGCGGCTCAAATCCCTGCGCGGCGCGCGATTTGCTTGAGGCGGGGGATTCGCTGCTGGAAGTCGCCACGCCCACGGCAGCTTCTTTCATATCCTCAGCCGCTGCCAGAACTTCCTGCGCGCAATAGGCGAGGCTATTTACTTTCTTCGATTTCGATGGACGCTGATCATAGTGATCGAAGGCTGCGTCGATGCCGCGCAGCGCGGCCTCGAGAGGAATACCAGCATCTTTCCAGGTTTCGATCAGGGCCCAGTCGAGCGTGGTGAGCAACAGGCCTCCGCCGCGGCGGAGGAGAAATCGTTCTTCGATTTCAGTGAAGTAGTTGAAGTAATTGAGGCGATCATAATTTGGTTGATCGTGATTCGATTGATCGTTATTCGGTTGATAGTCCTTTGGTTGATCGTGATTAATTTGATCGGGCACGGCAGTCAGCGGGCGGAGCGCGGAGTGGAAGGGTTGCGCGGGTTGCCGTTGTTTACTTTGCGTGCAGTTTGTGCGGCTTTGGGCGCGGCCGTGACGCGCGCCGCGGCATTTCGCTCCCAGATAATTCGCAGGCCTTCGAGGGTTAGAAAATCGTCCACAGTTTTGATGTATTTCGACCCCGTGCCGATCATGGGGCCGAGGCCGCCGGTGGCGAGCACAGTGGTCTCTTTGCCAAGTTCATCAAGGAGGAGTTCGAGAATGCCATCGACCAGGCCAAGGTAGCCGTAGTAAAGGCCGGACTGCAGGCTGCCCACGGTGTTGGTGCCAATCACGCGCGCGGGTTTACGAATCTCGACGCGGGGCAAGCGCGCGGTGCGCTGAAAGAGCGCGTCGGCAGAGATGCCGATGCCAGGACAAATTATTCCGCCGAGATATTCGCCTTTGGCGGAGACGCAGTCGAAGGTGGTCGCAGTGCCGAAGTCGACAATCACGCAGGGGCCACCATATTTTTCGAAGGCAGCCACGGCGTTTACGATGCGGTCGGCGCCGACTTCCGCGGGATTGTCATAGTGGACCGGCATTCCGGTTTTAACGCCGGGCTCGATGAAGAGCGGCTTGGAATTGAAATAACGCTCGCACACCTGCCGCAGCACGGGATCAAGCGGCGGCACTACCGACGAGATCACGATGCCTTGAATGCCCGAAGCTTCGAGACCCGCCATGGAAAACAGATTGCGGAACAATACCCCGTATTCGTCGACGGTGCTCCCCTGCCGGGTGGCAACTCGCCAGTTAGCGACGAGACGCTCGTAGCGCGGTGCGGCGTTTTCCTGCGAGGCGTCATCGCGCGTGCGGGCGTCGGCATCGCCATCTGGATGGGCCTTCGCAGCCCGGGCGAAGACTCCGAGGACCGTGTTCGAATTGCCGACATCGATAACGAAGAGCATGGTTTTGGAGAGCTGTGCTCAGCAGCTAGCAATTAGCAATTAGCGGTTGGCAATTAGCCTTCGTGTGTGCGAAAAACCGACGCTAACTGCGAATTGCTAACTGCCAATTGCCTCTTTCACTTCTCTCACGGTTCCACTGAGAACCGTTTGCAACCCCTGCGGGGTGCGGACTTGCAGGAAGCCGCGTTCGTCGAGGCCTTCCGTAGTTCCTTCGATTTTCGCACCGTTCTCTTCGATGCGAACTTGTTTCGATCGCACCCACGAAGAGTGTTCCGCAAAGCGACGCAGAATCGATTGCCGCGCGCCGGGTTGCTCGATGAACTGGCGATATTCCCGGTCGAGCGATTTTAGCAAAGCAGCGGTCAGTTCCACGCGCGACCATTCGCTGCCTGTGGCAATTCGCAATGAAGTTGCATCGTTCTGCAATTCTTTGGGAAAGTCCGCCTGGTTTACGTTGATGCCAATTCCGACGACAATGTGGCGGACGCGCGTGGCCTCGGCATTCATCTCGGTGAGAATGCCGCATACTTTTCTGCCGTCGATCAAGACATCGTTGGGCCATTTCAGGTCGATTGAGACGCGCGCATTTACTTCGACGATCGCGGTGCGCACGGCTAATCCTGCTGCGAGCGCCAGCACCAATACGTCTGAGGGCGGCAAGGCAGGGCGAAGCACGGTCGAGCAATAAATGCCCGCCGAGCGCGCGGAGTCCCAGGTATGGGCTCCGCGGCCGCGGCCGGCAGTTTGTTCTTCAGCGAGGAATACGCTGCCTTCCACGGCTCCGTCGGCGGCAGCGGCCATGGCCGCGGTGTTGGTCGAACCAATTTTGTAGAAGTGATGAATGTGATCGCCGAAGATGGTGCCGCGAAGCAAGGGGCGAAGAATTTCCGGAAGCAGCAAGTCCGGAACCGATCGCAGGCGGTAGCCGGTAGCGGGATGACCAGCGACATCGACGCCGAGGCCGCGCAACTGCTGAATCAGCCGCCAGACTTCCGAGCGGTTCGAAGAGATTTCCTGCGCAATCTTTGTGCCGCTTACGACGACCGTTGCATGCTCCATCAGCAGACGGACGATGCGGCCAAGGCGAACGTCGGTGGGCTGCAGCTTGTGATCAGCGGCAGCGGTTCTCGTGGGCGACGCTCGCTTCGAGTCTGGAGAACGGGGCGCTCGCGGTGCACGGGTTTTGGCAGAGTTCTTAATGCAGGGATTATGCTGGAAACGGCGGGAAACGACAATCGCAGGGGCTCAGTTCGTCGGCTCACTTCGCCGGGCTTCACTTCGTCAATCTGCGCTGCTAGACTCGGCGCATGATTACCGGCACTCACATCCTGCTCAACAGCGAAAACGCAGAGGCGGACCGCGCGTTCTTTCGCGACGTTCTTGGATTTCGGTCAGTCGACGCGGGCCATGGCTGGCTGATTTTTGCGGTGCCTCCGACTGAGGCCGCGATCCATCCAACCGAAAAGGCGGGCAGTCACGAGGCGGCTGACGGGCAGTCGCTGCTTGGCGCCGTGGTCTACCTGATGTGCGACGACCTCGACGCCGAAATCAAACGGCTGAGCGCTAAGAAGGTAAAGTGTTCACCCGTGAAGACCGAGCGGTGGGGGATCACTACGACGATCCGCCTGCCTAGCGGTGGGGGATTGGGACTGTATCAACCGAAGCATCCAACGGCGATCAATCTGAAGCAGAAGTAGTCGCGAACACACGCATCACGAAAGCTTTGCGACGCTATTGAGCGGTCTCGGTGAACGTGACCGCCGGATGCCCCAGTGCGTACTGGCCTTCTGCCGTCACGTGCACGACTCCAGGGGTGGGAGGCAGGGTAAGAATGACGGCTGCCGTCCCCGAAGAGTTGGTGACTACGGTGCGGCTGGATAACGAACCCGCGCTGGTGGTGAAGAAGATTGTGCCTCCTGACGCACTCCCGCCCGACTGCCCGGAATTGAGGGTAACCGAGAGATTCAACTGAGTTCCGACTGCGCCTTTCTGCTTATCGCCGGTTTTTGTGAGCGATGCGGGAGGGTTGCCGACGAGAATCCATCCGCCCTGGGTTTGCGTGACTCCGGTGCTATCGTCGCTGGGAACGGTGTAGTGATAGAAACCCGGAGTGATTCCGGCAGTCACGATGACACTGGCTGGCTTGCTGGGGCTGAGAGTGGGTTGCGTGACCTGAACAGTGATGCCGCTATCGGACTGCGGAGCTCCGAGAGTTACGGTCGCCGAGCCGGAATCAAGTTTGGGATGGAGAATAACTTCGCGCCCGCGGCCAGTTGTGTGGTATCGGGATTGAGATCCCACTCTGCGCCGGGTAGCTGCGACGTGCCTTTTACAACTAATAAGGTGGCGGAGTAGGGTGCGAAGTTCATCGTGGGCGCCCAGGCCTGAGTGGTGGACGCGACAATCTTGGTTGGATTGGCCGACGACAGCGTGTAGGTGGTCACTTGCTGCGGGGTAAATCCATTTTCAGTAAATTGCACCTGCGCGGTGTTGTTGGGATCTTTATTGAGGACCATGACGGTGAGAATCTTTCCGGTAGAATTCAGCGCGGCGTAGCTGCTGAATAGATCGGGATCGCCGGTGTTGGTAGCGGAGACCGAGGTAGTGGCAAATGCACTGTGTTTTCCGTCGTAGTTGCGGTAGAGCTTGAGCGCCAGGTAATTCGGATTGGCGGGAAGAGGCGCGACCCAGCGCGAAGCCAGATAGGCTCGCTCGCGCCCGAGTATTCCATAGGCGTCGGCATCGGCGAGAGCGGTGGAGAAATCGGATTCGCCGGCGAAGGACGCGTTCCACTCGGTGACGCTTAATGGAGTGCCGGGATAAATCATGTTGACGATGGCGCGCATGCGCGGCAAGCGGAATGGGATCGTCTTGTTGGGTTGAAGGAAAGTTGTCCAAACCTGGTTGATGTCGCCCGACTCGCTGACGTACGTGGGATCCCAGTAGTCGCGATAGATGCGGGCTGATAGGGCCTGCAGCTGCGCTTGCGTCCAACCGGAAGTGTTGGGGCCGTCGGGATAGGCGTGAATGTCAAAGACGTCGACGGTGCGAGTGCCGGCAATTTTGTCCTGCCAGTAAACTTCATTCAGCCACCAGGGCAGGAAGTCGACGCCGGCATGTGCGGCTTTATCGTTGTTGTTCTCGCCATTCCAATAGAACCACCAGCAACAACTCACCGGACCAAAGCGGACGGCCTTGGCATCCCAACCTTTTAGTGCCTGGGCTTCGGCGCGATAGGTGTCGCGCAATTCCTCGTAGCCGGAGGGATTGGGATGGACATCGCGGTGCGTGCTGCTCCAGATGTCGATTTCATTATCCATGTCGTAGAAATGGGGAGAGCTGCCAAAAGCCGTAGCCAGAGCGGCGGCCCATTGATTACGATAGACGCTGCCGGGAGGATCGCTGGTGCCGGGCTGGTCGAGAAGCGACCAGTAAGCGTCGTTTGGATTCGCTGTGAGATCCGTGGCGCAGTCTGACTTCAGGCCGTCGCCGGCGTCGGTGTTGTAGGGATCGACGCTACATTGCGCGCCGTACTTCGCGACGGAAAAGCTCCAGTGGCCATTCCCGTTGCCTTCCGCGGTTTTCGCCACCCAGGGCAGCATCGGCATTGTCATGAGGGGAGCGCTGCCTGCGGATTTCACGTCGGCGATGTATTTGGTTGAATCGGCATCACCGATTTCGGAGTAGTTGAAATCCTCGTAATAATAGTCAGCGGCCGCGTTGTTGGTGAAGAGTTGCCAGTTGTAAGTCGACGTGGAATCGCCACCCCAGCGAACTGCGGTGAGCCCGCTGTCGGTGATGGTGGGAGCATCCTGCGGATACGCACCACCGTAAACATACGGGCTGATGGGATGCCGGTTGGTGAGAACGTCGAGCGTGACGGAGACGCTGGTGGTGCCGGGAGTGACGTTGTCGTTGTTCTGGGAGCTGGCGGTTGTGGGAGTTGAGGCATCCGCCTGCGAGGCTCTGCCAGTTCCGGATGAGGTGCTGACGACGAACATTGCCAGGAACAGGATTGCGGCGGGACGGAAACAGGAAGTCATAAGGGTGGGCCTCCGTTGTCACCAATGTAGCGCGTTAGGAGAAGTTTCGGGGCACTCAAAAGTACAGCTCGGGTGAAAACCTGAGACAGCGATTTGCGATGTACGAGAGGCCATCCACGAGCGAGCAGGAGTGCTATGCGAGGCGGGAATCTGGACGCACAGAATTAGTGTAGTGTCCTACAAATTCGTTGAATAAGTTCGGCACAAGTTTCCCGAGCATGACGGGCTGCCCGCAGGGGCTAAAGAGTGTGCGGAGAACTACTCTTTCGCCCCTCCGGGGCTTGGTTCCTTTTCTTGCTTCCTACCCACGGCTTGCGCCGTGGGCTGCATTCTTACGCCGCTTCGCGGCTGAAATCCGGAGGTTTACTCCGCACGCCCGCGAAGATTCTGGTTCTCCCGCAGACTCTAAAGCCGCGTTTTCGGTGGTTCCGGCTGCGGCGCGCCTGAAGGCGCGCCCTTTCAAGCGCCTTGAATTTTTGGCACGCATTTCCCGACAGCACGCTAGGCGGGGGTGATGCGCAGGCTCATGTCGACGGCTTGTGGCGAGTGCGTGAGCAGGCCCACGGAGATGAAATCGACACCGGTCTCGGCGTAGGCGCGAACGTTCTCCAGACGAATCCCGCCCGAGCATTCGAGAGGAATGTGGCGGGCGTTCGTTTGGGCGGCCAGGACGGCGCAGCGATCGACGGCGCGGCGAACTTCCTCGGGAGACATGTTATCGAGAAGAATCGCTTCTGCGCCGTGGGCGAGCGCGTCTTCCAGTTCGTCCATAGCGCGCACTTCCACCTCGATGGGCTGCGCGCCGCGACGGTTTCGCACGGCGCGATCGAGGACCGGAATGATTCCTCCGGCGAGCGCGATGTGGTTATTCTTGATGAGCACGCCGTCGGAAAGATCGAGGCGATGATTCTGGCCGCCGCCGCAACGCACCGCGTATTTGTCGATGACGCGCAGACCGGGCGCCGTCTTGCGCGTGTCGAGAATGCGGGCTTTTGTGCCGGAGACGGCTTCGACAAATTTGCGAGTGAGGGTTGCGATGCCGCTCATGCGCTGAAGGAAGTTCAGAATCACGCGCTCGCAGGAGAGAATGACGCGCGCGTTATGCCGGATCACGGCGATGGATTGGCCTTTGTGCAGGCGCACGCCGTCAAAGATTTCGGGATGCGTGGTGACTTCGTAATGGGAAGTTACGGCGCCGTCGAGCGCGGCGTAGACGTCGAGAATGCGAGCGACACAGCCGATACCGGCGAGAATGCAATCCTGTTTGGCAAGAATGGTGGCCGATGCCTTCTGATTGGGATCGATGCAGGCGTAGCTGGTGGCATCGCGCGTGGCCCGGTCTTCGAGCAGCGCATTCTCCAGGATGGCGGTGATGCGGCGGCTGTTAAAGTCCATAGCAGTTGCCAGTTGCCAGTTGCCGGTTGTCAGTTCTAGACATTTGCACCTGTGCCGTTCAATCCATCCAGTTGACGTCTTAACTTATCGAGCAGGCCCGTCAACTCTTGCTCGCGACGGCGCAGGCCTTCAACCACTTTCGCCGGAGCTTTCGCCAGAAATTGTTCATTGCCGAGTTGCTTCTGGTTGTTGGCAAATTCCTTTTCGAGTTTTTCCAGCTCTTTAGTCAAACGTTCGCGCTCGGCGGCAACGTCGATTTTCCTCTCGTAGATTACGTGAACATCGAAGCGCGCAGTACTACGCGCTCCGGCTTGCTTGGCCAGCGAACTGTCCATGAATGTAATTCTCTCGACGTTGGCCAGGCGCTCCACTGCGCCGTGATTCTGCTCGATCATCGCGCGAATTGCCGGTTCGTGGGAGAAAATTTCTACAGGGACTTTCACCTTGGGCTCGACTCTTAATTCTGCACGGACGTTGCGAACGTTCACGATCAGATCTTGCAGGATCGCCATTTCCGTCTCGGCATTCAGATCGAATCGCTTCTCGTCTGCTTGAGGGTATGCGGCCAGAGCAATCGATTGTAGCGGAGGCTTGTCTTCGTACATCGCGTGCCAGATCTCTTCTGTGATAAACGGCATCACGGGATGTAGCAGACGCAAAGAGGCGTCGAACAGGTTCACAAGGTTCGCGCAAGCGATGCGGGCCTGAGATTTGTCTGCGCCTTCTTCAAAGTTCAGACGCGGTTTGATCAGTTCGAGATACCAGTCGCAGAACTCGCCCCAGAAAAAATCATAGATGCGGTTGGCGGCTTCGTGGAAGCGGTAGGTTGCGAGAGCATCGTTCACTTCCGCGGTTACCCGATTGAAGCGGGAGAGAATCCAGCGGTCTTCGAGTGTGTTCAGGGTGAAGGCTGCGATGCCTGGTTGCGGCCGGGCTTCGCCCTGGCCGGGACGGGCGAAGGCACCCGTCCCCACATGAGCCGATTCCAATGTCAGAGTCGGTCTTAGGCCGGGCTCGACTCTATCTACGTTCATGAACATGAATCTGGCGGCGTTCCAGATTTTGTTGGCGAAGGCGCGGTAGCCCTCGGTGCGGCTCTCGCTGAAGGCAATGTCTGTGCCGGGGGCGGCCATTGCGGCCAGGGTGAAGCGGGTCGCATCGGTGCCGAAGCGCTCAATGATTTCGAGCGGATCGATCACGTTGCCCTTGGTCTTCGACATTTTTTGCCGTTCGGCGTCGCGCACCAGCGCGTGGATATAAACCTGGCGGAAGGGTACGCTGTCGTCTTTCTTGTCGGCCCAGCCGCTGGCCTTCTTGATGGCAGGATCTTGCTTGTGATCCTTCATGAAGTAGCAGCCGGTCATGATCATTCGCGAAACCCACAAGAAAAGGATTTCGTAAGCGGTAACCAGCAGCGTTGAGGGATAGAAGACTTCCTGGTCGCGCGTTTTCTTGGGCCAGCCCAGCGCGGTGAACGGTAGAAAGCCGGACGAGAACCAGGTATCAAGCACGTCGGGGTCTTGTTCGAGTTTGCCACCGCAAGCGCACTGCGCTGGCTCTTCGCGGGCGACGATGAATTTGTTGCAATCTCGGCAATGCCATGCGGGGATGCGATGCCCCCACCACAGTTGCCGCGAGATGCACCAGTCGTGGATGTTGTACATCCAGTTGAGGTACATCTGTTTGAAGTTTTCCGGAACGATGGTGATCTCGCCCTCTTCGACAACTTTGATGGCGTGATCTGCCAGCGGCTTTATCTTCACGAACCACTGGGCGGAAAGCCGCGGCTCGACGACGGTTCCGCAACGTTCGCACTTGCCGATGCCGAGCGTGTAGTCTTTTTCGCCGACTAAGAATCCCTGGGCTTGCAGGTCTTCCAACACGCGCGCGCGCGCCTTGTAACGGTCGAGGCCGGCGTAGATGCCGGCATTTTCGTTCATGTGAGCGTGCTCGTCCATCACGTCAATCTGTGGAAGATCGTGGCGCAGTCCGGCCTGAAAATCGTTGGGATCGTGCGCTGGAGTCACCTTCACCGCGCCGGTGCCGAACTCGGGCTGCGCCAGTTCGTCGGTGATGATGGGAATCTCGCGGTTCATCAACGGCAGCAAAACTTTCTTGCCGTGGAGATGCGTATAGCGTTCGTCCTTCGCATTCACCGCAATCGCCGTGTCGCCAAGCATTGTCTCGGGCCGCGTGGTCGCAACCGTGATGAATTCTGTGGGGACAGCCGCCCCCGGCTGTCCGATAACCGGATATCGAATCTCCCACAATTTTCCGGCAACGTCTTCGTGCTTCACCTCGAGATCGGAGATGGCCGTGCCGCAGCGCGGGCACCAGTTCACGATGTACTTGCCGCGATAGATCAGGCCATCTTCATACAGGCGAACGAAAACCTCGCGAACGGCGCGGGAAAGATCTTCGTCCATGGTGAAATATTCGCGGTCCCAGTCGACGGATGCGCCGAGGCGCTTCATCTGGTCGAGAATTGCGCCGCCGTAAAGTTTTTTCCAGCACCAGACGCGCTCGATGAATTTTTCGCGGCCGAGGTCGCGCCGCTTGATGCCTTCGCTGGCGAGCTGGCGCTCGACCATCATTTGCGTGGCGATGGAGGCGTGGTCGGTGCCGGGCAGCCAAAGCGTGATGAAGCCGCGCATGCGATGCCAGCGCGCGATGATATCCATCTGCGTCTGGTTGAGCATGTGGCCCATGTGCAGGCGCCCGGTGACGTTGGGCGGCGGCAACAGGATGGTGAACACGGGCCTGGTTTCGCCCGGCGGCGGCGTGGGGGCGGAGAAAAGCCGCTCTTTGACCCAGTACTCCGCCCAGCGCGTTTCAATCGCGCCCGGCCCGTAGGATTTCGGCAATTCGTGCGGCATGGGTCAGCAGTTAGCAGCTAGCAATTGGCAATCGGTGCGGAATTGAGCAAGCTGTGATGAACTTTGATCTTACAGGCGCGGGAAAAGAAGGGTCAAACGTGGGGTGGGGGTTTACGCATTGAGGGGAAAATGCTACACCCTCCGTGGGATGACGTGAGGGGTCGCGCAGCCGAAGGCGGGGGAGTACGCGGGAATGTCGAGCGGATGAAGCCGGGATTAACTCTCGCGTATGATTGTAACGACCCGGCCCTTCGTCCCGTGCAAAAGCAATCTAGAGTTGATTTCCTCGAAGTGAAGGCTACGTTCCTTCGTGACAACGTCGATACTCCAGGGCGGAATGATTGGCCCCTGGGTGCGCTAGAGGTTGCAAATACTCAATTTGGTGGGTGGGCGAAAGTGATTCTGTCGCCCGATGACCTCGGAAACATAATGCTTCCGCACCACCATCACGGCGTGACCCTTGTTTCTCCTAGTGGAGCATCCGTTTCAGAAACTCTGAAGAGACTAGACCGACTTGATCCTTTCAGTGAATGCTGTCGACGCATCCAGCAATTCTCTGGTCCTCAAACCTCTGCAATTTTCCTAAGTGTCGCTCCTATAAACGATTCACGTTATGGTGATTACAAAGGATTGATTGATTTGAGGTACCGAGGTTTGACGCATTTAGATGGATTGCACCGGCTGGTCGCGTGGGCGCTCGAAAATAAACGAACAGTTCCAGCTTACGTGGCAGGACTATAAAAAGCTTCAAGGGTTTATTAGAGCTGGGGTAGGGTTCGTCGAGCGGAACCTACTTTCACATTTCGCAGATAGATGATGAGCATGATAAAGGGCGAAAAACCGCAGAGAGGTAACCCTCAGGCTGACGTTTTGGCAACACACTTTTCCCAAAACTACTTCAGTTTCTACAGGAAAATCCCTACTGCTTTCCCTGATGACCTAATGCAAAATCCTTGCTTTAATTCGCCATTCTAATAGCTGGCAACTCTTTTCGCTGCATTCAAGTCTGATGTAAGTCACAGTCGATTGCGCGGGGTGCCGGGGCCTGCTTGGCATAGGTCCGCGGTGCATACTCAATTTCTCCGGAGGAAAACTTGTCGGCGGCAAGCGGCGCAATCAACACAAACCTAAACCGGCAATTCGACCTGCGCGTGAGCAGCGGATGCGCCGGTCTGGACGCGATTCTGCATGGCGGTTTTCCCCAGGGCCGCATTTATCTGGTCGAGGGCGATCCCGGGGCAGGGAAGACAACCCTGGCGGTGCAATTCATGCGAGAGGGCGTCAGCAAGGGTGAGCGCACGCTTTACCTTACGCTTTCGGAGTCGCGGGAAGATCTCGTTCATGCCGCGTCGTCGCACGGAATGCCGCTGGACGGCGTTGAGATCGTCGAGTTGCTGCCGGATGAGGATGACCTGCTGCCAGAACAGCAGTACACCGTATTTCATCCCGCTGAAGTCGAACTCAACGACCGCATGCAGCGCATCGTCAAAGAAATCCAGCGGGTGCGGCCCGACCGGCTGGTGATCGATGCGCTCAGCGAACTGCGCATGCTGGCGAAAGATCCATTGCGCTACCGCCGCCAGATTTTGTCGATGAAAGACTTTATGGCCGGGCAAAAGTGTACGGTCTTGCTGCTCGACGACCGCAGCTCGCGCGATCCTGATCTGCAACTGCACAGCGTGGTGCATGGCGTGATCAGCATGGACAAAGTGCCCCGCGAGTATGGCAAGACGCGGCGGCAAATTGAGATTGTGAAACTGCGGGGCACGGCGTATAGCGAAGGTTTTCACGATTACGCAATCGTAACTGGGGGCGTCGTAGTGTTTCCGCGCCTGGTTGCCGCTGACTCTCGCACCGAGCAGCCGGCTGAGGCCGTCTCGAGCGGCATTCAAGAACTCGATGACCTTACCGGTGGAGGACTCGATCGCGGTACCAGCACTCTTCTGATTGGTCCGGCGGGATGCGGCAAGACCAGCATTGCAGTGCAGTGGGCGGCGACCGCTGCCCGGCGCGGCGAGAGCTGCGCGATTTTCTCGTTTGAAGAGGCGCCACACACTCTGCTTTCGCGCGCAACCGGTCTTGGAATCGATATTCGCCCGCACCTGGCGACCGGCAAGATCACCATCCAGCGCGTCGACCCGGCCGAGATGTCACCGGGAGAGTTGGTCGCGAGTGTTCAGCAGCACGTGGAGAACGAGAATGTCCGCATGGTAGTCCTCGACAGCCTGAACGGATATTTGCAATCGATGCCCGGAGAGCAGTTTCTGGCGGTGCATCTTCACGAGCTTTTGGCTTACCTCAGCAATCGCGGCGTGCTCACGCTGATGGTTCTGGCACAGGCGGGTACCATCGGGTCTCCACTGCAGAGTGCGGTCGACGTTAGCTACCTCGCCGATAATATTCTGCTGCTGCGCTACTTCGAGATGCAGGGAGAAGTGCGGCAGGCTATTTCCACAATTAAGCGGCGCAGCGGAAGTCACGAGCACACCATCCGCGAGCTTAAGTTGGGCCCGGACCGCATTCACATCGGGCGGCCGCTCCGCGATTTTCAGGGCATCCTCACCGGCACCCCCACAATTCTTGGAGGATCGAAGGAGAATTAAACCGCGCAGCGATGACTACGTTACTCCATAGCGACTATCACGTATTGGTGCTGGCTCCGTTTGGCAAGGATGGTGCATTGGTGCGCGAAGTCCTGCTGCGTTCGGGTATCCCGGTCAACGTGGTTACAGACGCTGCCGCGATTGCCCGCTGCGTGGGCGGCGGGGCAGGCGCTGCCATTGTGGCGGAAGAAGCCCTCGATGAAGATGCCATCGAATGCCTCGGGCGAAGTGTGGCAGCTCAGCCGGCATGGTCGGATTTTCCCATCATCGTGCTCACCGGAGGCGGCGCGACCACTCCCTACACGGAGATGATGGTGCGCTCGCGCACACCGATGGGCAATATCAGTTTGATTGAGCGGCCTCTGCGGCCGGCCACATTGGTGAGCAGCGTCCGCACCGCCATACGGTCGCGCCTGCGGCAGTATGAAATCCGTGACCACCTGGAAGAGCGCGAGCGGGCTGAGGAAGAGCTGCAGCGGGCGCATGACGAACTCGAGTCGCTGGTGGAAAAGCGGACCCTGGCGCTGCGCAGGCTCTCGGCAAAAATCATGAGGGTCCAGGATGACGAACGGCGGCGCATCGCCCGCGAACTTCACGACGGCCTCGGCCAATGGCTGGCGGCGGCGCAAATCAACCTCGACATTGCGTTGCTCCATATCGGCGGCGAGCCTTTGCCCATGCTGCAGGAAACGCGGAAGCTGGTGGAACATGCCGTCACCAGCATTCGCACCATGTCTTATCTGTTGCATCCGCCTCTGCTTGACGAGGCGGGCTTCGAGGCTGCTGCGCACTGGTTCATCGAAGGCTTCTCCAAGCGCACCGCGATGGAGATTAAAACGAATTTTTCTCATCCTGATTTCCCAACGGACGGAAAGTCAAAAACTGATCGGATGCCGGAAGTGGTTGAGCTGGCCCTGTTCCGCGCGTTGCAGGAGGGCTTGACCAACGCGCATCGTCACTCTGCGAGTTCGAGCGTGGAAGTGAAATTCGAGCAGCTGCCCGATCTCGCCATGCTTGAGATTCAGGATTTCGGCCGCGGACTTCCGCAAGCTGTAATGGAGCGCTTCCAGCGCACCGGCACGGGTTCTGGCGTGGGATTGGCTGGCATCCACGAGCGCATGAAGGAATTGGGCGGCGATTTCAAGATCTCCACCAGCGACTCAGGCACGACGCTGCGCTCCACCGTGCCGCTCTCCGAAGAGACGGACAAAGAACCCGCGCCGATTGCAAACGCGCGAGAAGTTCCTGCCTCTGGAAAACAGCGCGAGCGTTTTGCCAGTAACATCAGTGGAATGATCTGACAGTCGAAAGCCCTTAATTGTTACTCCAGCGTCTGCATCTCCACCGAAAGCACCGCGGGCAAATCCCGCACAATCGGATTCCAGCTGTCTCCCGCGTTGCCGAAGCGTTCATCACTAGTGGTCGGTGGCTAGTGATGGGTGATCAGTGAATTCACCCCTCGATATTGATCACTAACCATTGACGACTGTGTTTCAAGCCGCTTTCGCTCGCATCTGCTTCATCATCTGGCGCATGGCGGCAATGTGGCCCGGAGAGCGTTTCTCGACCCACTTTTCATATCGCTTGGCGGCTTTCTCGAGATTTCCAAGAAAGTGCTTGTTCTTGAAACGCTCGCGCATCTGCGGGACTACTATCTTCGCGCTCTCCCATACACCGAAGAACTCGCCCGTGGTCTCAAAGAACAGATCCTCGTGCAGCAAGCCGTAGTTTAGCATCGCGCAAGCCTGGTCCCAGTAGGAGAGGACCATCATGGCGAACGCTCCGCTCTCTGTTCCCGGCACCGCAATTCGCATCGCGTCGTCCATGTTCTCGACGACATAGTTTTTGAAAAACCACTCGCGGGCCTGGCGCAAACGAGCCTCCCGGCGTTGTTCGTAGATTTGCAAATGAAGCTGCGCTTGTGCGTGTGTCGGTTTCTTTGCCATTTATTTCTCCTTTGATTGGTTTGCTTGTTGTGAAAATGGCTGCAGCCCTGGTCTTGAAAGGATATTCTTGAGAAATATATCGCTGCTAGGCCTTTTGGTAGTAGAGCACGACGACCCCAGACGCCAACAACTTGGTTTGCTGGAGCTTCAGTCTGATCTTGTTTTCGATTTCATCGAACAGCCGTCTGCCTTTTCCAATCAGAACTGGTTGCAGAATGACCCGGTATTCATCGATCAATCCAAGTTGCAACAGAGATGACGCGAGGCTGGCGCTGCCGAAGATAACCATGTCTTTGCCGGACTGCGCTTTCAGTTTCGAGGCTTCCTCCTGAATATTGTCGCGGATCACCCTCGAATTATTCCAATCGGTTTTTTCCAGAGTTTTGGAAAAGACAATTTTCGGCAAATTATTCATCTTGTCTGCAATTTCATCCACCGGAGCCGACGGCCAGTAAGCTGCCATGTGCTGATACGTCTTTGCACCGAAGAGTAAAGTATCGACCGAGCGCAGCAGTTCCCTGGCATACGCAAAAAACTCTTCATCGACGATGAACCAATCTAGTTCCTGATTCGATCCCTCGAAAAAGCCATCCAGCGACACGAGATTGGAAACGATTATCTTGCGCATTTTTCTCTTCTCTTGATTAGACGAACTGCAGATCGGGTCGTTATTGTTTTCGTGGCAACTTTGTCACGCGCCCTTCGATTCCCGGTACCGTCCGGTTATATCGACCAGCCCGCCGGCGCCATACTTGTCATGGTGGCGAACCCAGTCGGTAAGGTTTCCGTTTACAGTCTCATTGCGGCCCTTTGGAGTCATGTCGAGCAACATGTAAGCGCCTACAGCTTTTTCGTTGCCGCGCGCGTAGCAGGAGTAGGTGTGGAAGATATTGCCGCCGGCATCTTTGTAAAGCACGCTGAGGCCCGATACTTCCTCACCGGGAACGTCGTTCATTTCGTGGTTGTACAACACTTGTCCTTTTGCGGCATCCTCTTTGGTGAACGACACGTGATAGTCGTAGTTAAAGTCGTTGGCATAGGAGGATACCCAGTTGAAGTGCCAGCCCATGCGCTTCTTGAATGGCTCTATTTCCGGCCACGGCGCTCGCGAAATCGCAACATAGGCGACGTCGTGATTTTCCAAGTGTACGAACGCTCCCTCAGCGTGGTCTGAGCCGAAAGAGCAGCCCACGCAACCCTCCTTCCATCCCGGACCGAACATGAAGTGTTTGACGATTAACTGGCTGCGTCCGCCGAAAAGGTCAGCAAGTGTCTCCCGGCCATTCGGCCCGTCGAAAACATATTTCTTTTCAACCTTCATCCACGGCAATTCACGGCGTTGCCGCGCCAGTTCGTCGTAGGCGCGAGTCAGCTCTTTTTCCCGCTTGAGGTGTTCTCTGCGCGCGGCCAGCCACTCCGCTCGCGATACGACTTTCGGATGTTCGACTGTGCTGATAGCCATATCTTTTCTTCTCTCCTATTCTCCGCGATACGCGCGCTGCAAACCTTCAATATCGATCTTGGTCATCTGCAGCATGGCCTTGAATACTCTTTGCGATTTCACCGGATCTTTGTCTTGCATGAGTTCGAGTAAAGCGGTGGGGATAATTTGCCACGACAAGCCATACTTGTCTCTCAGCCATCCGCACTCGACCTCGCCTCCGCCGGCGGTGAGCTTGTCCCAAAGTTCGTCGATTTCCTGCTGCGTCTTGCAATCCACGAAAAAGGATATCGCGGGCGAGAAGGTATAGAGCGGCCCGCCGTTCAAGGCGATGAATGGTTGGCCTTCGAGCTCAAAACTCACCGTCATGACCGACCCTTTCGGCCCGGGCCCCGCATCGCTATACCGGGCGATGCTGCCAATCTTTGAATTCTTGAATACAGAGACGTAAAAGTTGGCCGCTTCTTCGGCCTTGTCGTCGAACCATAAAAACGGAGTTATTCTTGGCAATTCTTTTACCTCCTGCGATCAGGGAGCTTTAGGGTCTTCTCCACGCGATCGTCTTGCTTGTCTTTCGCTTCATTGATTTTTTCGTGCACGTTGATCGAGCGTCAGTCCGTCGGTGCAGGCGTTCCATCCGACCACTTGCCCACCGGAACGATCATGTCGGTCATAGGCTCCGGTCCGTTCTGAGACCCAACTATGACCGGGGAGTTGGGCAGGTCGCGCCCAAGGTAGCGCCATCTATGCGTGGAACCTCAAACATCAGATGGGCCAGGTTGTGACTACCGGAGTCGGTAAGGTACGCTTCCTTCGACATCATGTAGCACATCGCGCCGGGCGCGGGCATGGGTAGCTCTTTCTTGTCGAATGCCGCTTTGATACGGTCAATCATCTGAGCTTTCGGGAGTCCGGCCAATACCATTTTCGTTCGGTTCAGATAGACGGGCAGCACGGATTGCGCAGCCGGCGGGTTGAAGCAGATGGGCGAGCGATTTTTGAAATTCCAAAACTCAGGATCGTCAAAGCCGGCCCCCCACGATCTTTCCACTGCGCAAACGAAGCCGTTCTTGCCTTTGATGGCGGTTTCGTAGCCCTTCTGCCCGAGGACCAAAACCTCGGCATCGCGCGATATCGCCACCGGGGCGGCAGTCCTCGCCAATGCTATCTCGGCATTCCGATCCACTATTAGATATTTCTCAATCGGAGCCATGCTGGGATAAGGCGTTTTGGTGTCTGCTGCTTGTCCCTGCCACGCGATGCTGAGCACAGCAACCAACCCGAAATTTCCCCACCTGATCGTCATGCCTATTTTGAGGTTCATTGATTTCTCCTGCGATTCAACTGAGCCGGCTGACATCTCGGGTTCAGGACTTAGAGATTGAAAACAGCGGCTGCGCGTGAGATTATTGCAAATATCACTTGCAACTTGCAAGTAACAATTGCATGGTTGACCAAAAAACGGTAGTGACGTCCGGAAGTCGTATGAAAGTGGCTGGGAAGCGTAAAGGAAAGCGGCGGTCGGAGTGTCCGCTCAACGCATCGGTCGAGATGCTGGGCGACCGCTGGTCGCTGCTGATCATCCGCGACATGATGCTGCGCGGCTTTCAGACCTACAAGGAATTCATGGAGTGCTACGAAGGCATTGCCACGAACATTCTGGCCGACCGCTTGCGCAAGCTGGTCGAGTACGGAATCATCGAGACCGAGCCTGACCCAACAGACGGACGCAAAGTGTTATATGTGCTGACCGCGAAAGGAATCGATCTCGCGCCGGTGCTCACCGAGATGGTGCTGTGGGCGGCGGCCCATGAAAAGACCGGCAATCAGCCTCTAGTCCGGCTGATGCGCGAAGACAAAGAAAAATTTCTGGTTGGCATTCGGCAACGCTGGTCGAATCGACGCTCCCTCCCTGACTGACCTGCGTGCTTTCTTTCGATCACCTTGCTTCGGATAACATGAGTGCATGCGGAAGTCGGCCCTCAAACAGGCTAAATTAAATATTCTTCGTGGAAGCCACTTGAGCGAAGTCCCCTGGCTGGTCCACGGATTTTCCACGCGCCCGGGAGGATTCTCGCGTATTTACGGCGGTAATGTGCTCAACCTGGGATTTACCAAAGATGACTCCAAAGCTCTTGTCGAGCGGAATCGCGCTGAGTTTCTGCGTGGGTTAGGGGCGAGCACCGAGGGGACGAAGCAGCATAGTGCCGGGTCCAAGCTGTGGCCGCTGGTTACGTTGCGGCAGATTCACTCTGACATTATTCGACTAGTCGATAGGGCCGGCGAACCGCCGCTGGTTGGCGACGGGATGATCACGAACGCTCCCGGCTTATTGCTCGGCATTCAAACGGCCGATTGCCTGCCGATCATGCTGGTCGACCCCAAACACCGCGCGGTCGGTGTGTTCCACGCGGGTTGGCGGGGCACGGTGAAACGCATTGTTGAAAAAGGTGTGGGGGAAATGCGGCGCTGCTTTGGCAGTCGTCCGAGCGACCTTAAGGTGGCGATTGGTCCCGGCATTCACGGCTGTTGCTATGAGGTAGGCGAGGAGGTGCGTGAGAAATTCGAGTCACAGTTTACGTATGCGGAGAAATTATTCCGCGAGGTCGAAGAGTCCGACCCGGTTCGCGAAAAATATCCCATGTTGTTTCTGACGGCGCGCGCGCCTGGGCACAGCGTTTTGCCCAAGAAGATTTTTCTCGACCTGGTTGAGGCAAATCGCCGACAACTGCTGGCGGCCGGAGTTCCGGAAAAGAATATTGAAGGCTCGCCTTTTTGTACGAACTGCCGCACGGATCTTTTATTTTCGTATCGAGCCGAAAAAGGAAGAACGGGGCGCATGATGGGCGTGGTGGGAATCCGCGAGTGAGCGCGTCGAAAATACCACCTGCGAAACGCAGCGTAGAGAGATGATTTATCGGGTATAGGATTCCGAGGCCGTACGGATCAGTCTGATCAAGCGAACAATGGTTCTGCTTCCATCATCAAGCTTGGGAAAGTTGTACTCGCTGGGAACTTGTACATTTCCTCCTGCGTCCTCCCACGGATATTCGCAGTTATCCAATCGAACGTTGCCGTCATCGCAGGCTGGTGCCAGAACCTGAATTTCGTGAGCAAGCCGTTTTATTTCCGACACCTCCCAGACGGCTATCCGGTTCCCGCCGCTGCTGTAGAAGGTACTTGCGATGAGGGGGAGCTGTTTCGCCACATAAGCGTGGGTTTTTCTCACGTTCCCGTGACCATTATTTGTGGTCAGGTAAGCCTTACATACTTTCTCCGCCGCCATTTGCAGGAAGTGCAATCGATGACACTTATGCGCGCCGGCAATTGCTAGCTTTTCGCGAGCATCCAAATCCGACAGCGCCTGTTTGGCGTAAGCCCTCGCCCAATCTTGGTCTGTCGCTGACACGGTCGTTACTCTTTGCTAGTTTGCTGGCAATTCGCTTCCCATACTCCAGCCGTGCGTTACTAGGCCTCCCATATTATCCAGATCGTTCCGGATGGCCTCATACTCACTCGGAGAGACTTCGACAATGAGCACGGGATAGTCGATGCCTCGGGCGGGATCGGCGGGAAAGGCGATTGGTTCAATGCCTCGTTCAAACGTTCCCTCTACCACTTCCAAGAGCTTGATGGGGTCTCTCGGGTCGTCTTCATTGAGCGGCTCCAGGAGATAGATATGCCTAAGATTGGGCTCATTCGCGAAGTGGGCCTTTGCTAGGTTTCTTGCAGTCTCGGACTTAGTCTTCCTCATGGTGGTTCCTCGCACTTTCGCATCATGCCTTTGAACGTTTCGGCAGAAGGTGCATCGGGCCCGATCCCCTGGGGCAATCCTCTGTCTTTCTACGAAGTAGGTGGCACGGCGGGCGTTGCCCCAGATGGCGGCGTGGCCGTCTCGGCGACGCTGTCGTTCACCAGATCTTTCAATTCTTTGCTGGGCTTGAAAAAAGGAATTTTCTTGGCGGGCACTTCGACCTTTTCGCCAGTCTTTGGATTGCGCCCCATGCGAGGTTTGCGCTGACGAGTGCGGAAGCTGCCGAAGCCGCGAATCTCAATTTTGTCCCCCGCGCGCAGGGAACGCACCACGCTGTCAAAGATGGTTTCCACGATCACTTCACTGTCTTTGCGCGTAAGTTCCGCCAGATGCGAGACTTCATCAATGAGATCGGCTTTTGTCATATTCCCCTCTTTGCTCCCGGATCGGGCTTTCCCCTAGGAGTCGCTCACTACAGGCGACGGCCTAGGTCCCACGTCGACAACCTGCATAACCTTCTCAAATTTCAGGGGTTGTACGCAAGTCCCAGTTTTTAGAGGATGAGGTGCCGGGTCTTGGGCCTGAGGTTCCAGCCTTGCCTCGGGCCCGGCCCCTCTGCCTACCTGTCGCGTACCTCCTGTGAATTAAGGGTGAAGACCCCATACTTTCCTCGCGCATTATTGTTCTCGATAATCATCAGGACCACGTCCTTAGAGTTATCGGTGGAATCGCGGTCCTTTGGATGGAAAGAAGAAACAAATACCTTGTAATCCTCGCCCGCGCGAAGCATTGCACAGTCGCCAGATACTCTGGAGCTAATTTCGTAGCGCACCCTACCGGACTGCACGCGCACGGCACAGCCCTCCTCTGCGCTCTTGATTTTGATAACGCGAACCTTGAATTTCTCTTTCTCGTTGACTTCAGCGGGGGAACAGACAGAATGAAATAGAAGACAGCCCAGCGCCAACGCCAGCCCTACCTTCCTGGCACGAACGAAAACGAACCTAGGGACAAAAGGCATTTGGCCTGTAAGTATAATCTCTAGCTGCTCTAGTTCCGATCAACTTCGCCGGTTTATCCACAGGACTCGTGGTGTAACCTCTTATTCGACATGACTTCGCCAAAGAATTATGGCAAACGCGGGATGAAAATTGCTAAGGCGCCAAAGCTAAAACACGCTGGGCCTCGCGTTAGGAGAGTCAGAGTGGCCGCGCCCGAAACGCCACCACCGAGGAGACCGGCGTTTAAGAGGGACCCATCCGCGAAAGCGGCTGGCACGGGCAAGAGAAGTGGCGGGAAAAAATAGGGGCTAAGTGCTGGACCAAGGGGCTAAGTGCTTGGAGAATGCAGTCCAAACCATGCGGGGTTTACACTAGCGAATCGGCGCTAGGCGATACGGTGCGATCTTTTCTTGGAGGAGTTCCCTCTGCCGCACTGCCATGTGCAGCCTTGCCTCGGCTTGATTAATCCAAGTCTCCTCGTGGGCGGTGTTGGCCTTGAGGCCGTGGGGAAGCAGAAATCCCTCCGCTTCATCCAACCGAGCCTTTGCCTGCTGGAGCAGCTTCCTTCGTTCAGAATCTGATACCTGGCGGTCCAACGCTGACAGTTTCTCTCGTTCTGAATCAACCTCGCGACGCATCTCTTCGATTCGGCTGTCACTTTGCATAGTCCGATTGTATCCGGTGCGCCCGAACCCCGCGCCCTATTTCCACAGATAGTAGAATCCAACATGCCGCTCCAGCATCTTCTCCGTGCCGGGCAGGTATTGCGAAACATCTCCCAGCATCAGGTCGAGAAGAGTCTTGCGATCTTTGTCCGGATGCACCAGCGTTGGCTCACCGGAGATGCCCACCGATTTCGCTGTGTCCTTCACCGCGGCCTCGAAGTCGCCGACGTTGTCGATCAGCTTCATCGAAAGGGCTTGTTCGCCAGTCCACACTTTGCCATTGGCAATGGCTTTCACGTCGTCAAATTTCATGCCACGGCCGTCGGCCACGGCTTTGATGAACTGCCCGAACATGTTATCGATGAGCGACTGCAAGTAGGCCTGCTCCGCAGGGGTCAGGTCGCGGGAGGGATTACCGGTATCCTTAAATTCGCCAGTCTTAAAAACGACACTCTTGAGCTTGGCCCATTTCATCAACTCGCCGTAGTTCACCCACTCGGCAATCACGCCGATCGAGCCCACCACGCTGCCTCGGTCGGCATAAATTTTGTTGGAGGCCGATGCCACGTAGTAAGCGCCGCTCGCTCCGACGGTTTCGATCGACACGACTACCACTTTCTTTTTCTCCTCGCGAACACGTTTGACCTCGCGATAAATTTCCTCTGAAGCGGCCACGCCGCCGCCCGGCGAATTCACGTGCAGGATGATCGCTTTAATCGAGGAGTCGTCGCTGAACTTCTTGAGTTGGCCAACTACGGGCTGGGGAGAGAAAATTTCGCCGTCCAGGTCCACCACCCCGATGCGGTCGCCGAAGCCGCCAAAGGAAGTTTCACTGCTCCCCGCGTGCAGGGTCAGGTAAACCACGGAAAACACGGCCAGCACAAAGAGGAAGAAAGCCCCTCCTCCAATCAGAATCCATAATAAGGTGTGGGAACGTCGCTCGGGCATATGGAAGTTTAACACCGGGATGGAAGAGCGGCTCCACTGCCCCAAAGCCGAAAAAATAAAAAGTCTCTAGTGGGGACCATAATTCCTGGGAAATAAGACCCATGCCGCGCTAAATGCCACGTCCAGCGCGGCTTTTGGCGGGCTAGTGAAAAAGGGTTAGTGCATTTGGGGACTTGCAGGCGCATTTAGCATTCACACAGGCGATGCGCCAGATAGCCGAGCACTCCCTCCCCAGCTTGGCAGGTGATCTCCAGGAGGATAATAATGCGTCGAATCACAATGCTCGTGGTCTGTACGTTGGCTCTGGCACTCTGTGCTGGTGTCGCGATGGCACAGGAGCCACCCGATACTCTGAAAGTTGATTACTTCTCGAACGCCAACTCTGCCGGCGCTCCAGATGGAACCTATCGCATCACTAACCCTGGCACGGCAGGCGGCAGCCTTTGCGCCGCTATTTTCGTGTTCGATCCTAGCCAGGAACTGAGCGAGTGCTGCGAATGCTTGGTGAGCCCCGATGGTCTGCGTACACTTTCGGTGAACACCGACCTGACTGGCAACCCGTTGACCGGCGTCGTCCTGACGACTGGCGTGGTCAAGATCATCTCCACCCCAACCAAGGGCGGCACTTGCCCTCTGCTTCCGGTTAGCGTCACCCCGGTTGCTGGCATTCGTTCGTGGGGCACTCACATCCAGAACGGCGGCTTTGCAGTCACTGAGACGGCTTCGCAAGATGCCACTCTCAGCGCGGCTGAACTCAAGCGTGTAACTGGCCAGTGCTACGGCATCCAGTTGGATGGCAGCAAGAAGGGTGTTTGCACCTGCGGAACCGGCGACTAGTTCCGTAGCAGCATTAAGTTTTTTGAATACTCAACGCCTTCCGGGTTGGCAATGCAAGCCAACTCGGGAGGCGTTTGAATTTATG
The DNA here is from genome assembly GCA_963771965.1 of uncultured Acidobacteriaceae bacterium. Classification (GTDB taxonomy): domain Bacteria; phylum Acidobacteriota; class Terriglobia; order Terriglobales; family Acidobacteriaceae; genus Sulfotelmatobacter. The sequence continues at coordinate 499,446 of CAVYVM010000005.1, read as the reverse complement.
CCGCCAGCATTGTCTTCGAATCGGCCGTCGATTACTCGGAAGGATTACTCGGAACAATCACTTTCAGAGCGCCTGGTTCGACTGCAACTCCGATCGGAGTGCGGCAAACCCATTCTCCATCGGCATAGACTTCGATCGGGCTTTCGGTTTCCACGCGTAGGCGCGCGGCCTGGAAGTAGTTTACGGCCCGGATATTCAAATGGCCGCCAAAGTAAACCGTAGGAAACAGGCACGCCAGCTTCAAGGGATCAATGCCGGCGATCACACAGATATCGAGTTGGCCGTCATCCAGTTTCGCGCGCGGAGCGATTTTCATCCCGCTGCCGTAGATTCCACTGTTGGCAAAAGCTGCCAGCGTCGTGGACTGGTCGCTGGGAATGCTCCAGGCGCCATTACTCCCTTGCGCGAAAATCTTCATAGGAAACGGGGCAAAGCGAAACAGCGCGGGAGCCAGGCTCAGCGCATAGCCTCCATGCCCACGTAGCCAGCGCGGTAGTTTGTTCGCCCTGCGCGCGACTTCGCTGTCGAGTCCGATGCCGGCCACGCTGCAGAAATAGTTCTTCGTTCCGAGTTTCGAGTTGCGAGAAACAGCGGGAAGTTCGGTTTCACTCGGATTTTCCAGCGGCGTGATTGTTCCGAGATCGATCATGCGAACATTTGTCGCTCCTCGATATTGCTCCGCGCGAAAGCTTCGCCACACCGCGATGGAATCCTTTACGTTGCGCAAACCCAGGGCGCGGGCAAAGTCGTTTCCACTGCCGGTAGGCACGACCAGAACGGGCAGACCGAGCTTTACCAATTGATTCAGATGGCGGTGAATGGTGCCATCGCCGCCGAAAATCAGGATGACATCGGCTTCGTCCGCATCGGACGGCAAGCCGACGCGCCACTCAATTGCCTTTTCTTTGCCAGCCTCGTCGCTTTGGAAGGGATCGAGGTTCTTCAGAGAACATCCCAGCCCGAGGATTGCGGCGGCGCGCATGTGCGCGGTTGAGAGTAGCAGAGTCAAGGCCAGTTCGGCAGCGAACGCAGACGATAAAAAGCCTACGGCATAGAAGGTTCTATGTGGGGACAGCCGCCCCCGGCTGTCCAGGAGCGAAGCTCCGCATTTTCTTGGAAGCTACCACGACTTCAAGCAGGAGCAAACGGATTCACAAACGCCTTTCTCCATAACCACGGATACTCAGCCCAATTGCCGACCAGCCCAGCCCGAACAGGATTCTCCAGCAGATAAACAATCTTCGCATCCAGACTCTCTGAAGATCGCAACACATGATCAAACGACTCAGCCTGCCAAACCCGACCCTTGCGGCCAAGCAATTGGTTCACCCTGTGAGCCGAAGCACCTTTGACCGCATCCATGATTTCGCCCAGAGAGTAAATCTCCATTGCCTCCTGGTTCACCAGCGGCGTGAAGATCATGTGAACATGATCCGGCATAACGACCACAACCCGGAGATCGAATTTCGCTCCGTTGTCGTGTAAACAACATTCCAGCACAATAGACCGCACCCGTTCCGGAAGAATCCACCGACGGTCAGTACAAAACGTCACAAAGTGCTGCCTGTCATCGCACTGAAGATGCGGGAGCCGTCTCCGATAAAAAGCCTGCGGCATAGGTTTGTGTAGGGACAGCCGCCCTCGGCTGTCCGCGGAGCGAAGCTCCGCCCTGCCTGAAGTCTAGTGGGAATTGTGGGAGATAGGATTTTAGGAACTGAATAAATTCTTCCCCAATTCCAGATTAGGAAAATTGGAAAAGAACCTCTGGCGAGCGCGCTCGCCAAGACAGCCGAGGGCGGCTGTCCCTACATGGTCATTGCCACTTCCATCGCTCGGGTCGATCAAATTTGGTCCCGTGATCGTGCAGACAGTAATCGAGCACAACCTGCCGGACATGCTCCGGAAGAGTCCACCGACGATCAGTACAAAATGTTACGAAGTGCTGCCTGTCATCGCACTGAAGATGCGGAAGCCGTCTCCGATAAAAAGCCTGCAGCATGGGTCTGTGTAGGGACAGCCGCCCCCGGCTGTTCGCGGAGCGAAGCTCCGCTCTGCCTGAAGTCTAGTAGGAATTGTGGGGGATAGGATTTTGGGAGCTGAATAAATCCTTGCCCAATTCCACATTAGGAAAGCTGGAAAGGAACCCCTGGCGAGCGTGCTCGCCAGGACAGCCGAGGGCGGCTGTCCCCACACAGGCGATTTATTGATGACGACGGTCGAAAATCACACGAACCTTTTTCATTTTGCGTCCTACACGAAGAACTAGGTCTCGGTTGACGGGTATCGTCACGACTAACTCCCGTTGCATTTCAATACCTTCACCATCAATACTGACCAAGCTGACAGCGCGCTGTTTGTGCTTACTCGCCGCCTCGGTGTTCGATGCTGCCAGGCCCGCTAGGCGAATCAGTTTGTCTATTCGAACAACATCCCAATCCCCTGTATTACCAATTACCTTGGCCGCGCCGCCACCTTCCGCAGGAACTACCTCGGAGAGACGAATCTCAACGCTCTCCAATTCCTCCGGCGCTTCACTCTTCTGAAACTGCTTCCCCCAATCCTCCCCCGCCTTCGCCGCCGCGTCCGCCGAATGAAAGTCCTCCACAATCCTCCGCGCTAACTCTTTCTTCGCCTGCATCGGATGCGTTTCCCGCTTCATCTTCTCGATGTCGGCGACCTGCACATCCGTCAGCAGCTCGTAATACCTCCACATCATTTCGTCGGAGATGCTCATTACCTTCCCGTACATCTCCAGCGGCGCTTCGTGAATCCCGATCGCGTTGCCTAGCGACTTCGACATCTTCTGCACGCCGTCCAGGCCTTCGAGAATTGGCGTCGTCAGCACGACCTGCGACTCCTGTCCGTAACTCCGTTGCAGCTCGCGCCCCACCAGCAGATTAAATTTCTGGTCGGTGCCACCAAGTTCAACATCGGCCTCGAGCGCAACTGAGTCATATCCCTGCACCAGCGGATACAGCAACTCATGCACCGAAATCGGCTTCTCGTTCTTGAATCTCTGGTGAAAGTCCTCGCGCTCCAGCAGTTGCGAGACGGTGTACTTCGCCATCAGCCGGACGAAATCGTCAGAGCTGAACTGCCCCATCCAGCGCCGGTTGAAGTCGATCACAGTTTTCTGCGGATCGAGAATCTTGAAGACTTGCGCTTTGTAAGTTTCGGCATTCTGCTCGATCTGTTCGCGGGTAAGCGGCGGACGCGTCACCGAGCGCCCCGTGGGGTTGCCGATCATCCCCGTGAAGTCGCCAATCAAAAAGATGGCGGTGTGGCCGAGATCCTGAAAATGTTTGAGCTTGCGCAGCACCACGGTGTGGCCGAGGTGCAGGTCGGGAGCCGTCGGGTCCATGCCAAGCTTGACGCGTAGGGGCTTGCCACTGGCGCGCGACTTCTCCAACTTGGCGCGGAGATCGGCTTCGCGGATGATTTCCGCCGAGCCCTTCTTGAGATAAGTGAGTTGTTCCTCTACCGGCGCAAACGTTGACATGAGAAATGCCATTATAAGGAACGCCGCGTGGAAACGGAGCGAAGTAGCAGGATTACGCGATAAAATAACGACGCAAAGCAACAGTGCGCCGCCGCCAAGGAGATTCCTGAATGTCGAAAAAATGCAAGCACCTGGATCAGATAAAGATCAGAACCACCACCACCCACGTCTGCGAGGAGTGTGTGAAACTTGGCGACACCTGGGTTCACCTTCGCCTATGCCTCGTGTGCGGAAATGTGGGCTGCTGCGATTCGTCGAAGAACAAACACGCCACCAAACACTTCCACCATACCGCGCATCCCTTGATACGTTCGATCGAACCCGGAGAAGATTGGATCTGGTGTTACGTGGACGAAATGATTGCCGGCGAAATCGCAGCGTGAAGGCTCGACGCTTGAGTAGCAAGTCAAGGCGCGGGCGGTTCGCCTCCATCGTCTCGCTCTTCTCGAATAATCTGACAGACCCTCATCTGATTCATAGCATGCATCAGGTTCTCGATCTCCTCAGGCCGCATGCGTCCGCCAAGAATCGAACCGATGCCGAGAATCGAAAAAAGAAACAATGCGCGCAATTTTCCCCTGATGGTCAACCAGCCCTCCACTATGCCGGGACCTGGTGCCGACGCTCGCGCTGACAACGCGACATCGACAGCCGCCCGCAGGTTGTGCGAGAGGTGGCGAGCAACGACTCGCGCAACACTCGTTTGACTTCACGTACGGATTGAATTCAGCGGGGACTTACGCGAGCGGAGGGGCTCGCGAGGTGAGCAGGGAAAGGGAGGGGAATTGCGGTACCTTGCAACTCTCCGCCTCGGGGTGCGAGGGGACGGCTACCAGCGCAACGAAGAAAAGGAAGACTGGAACGAGAAGAATACAAAACACGCCGCCCGCTGGGATCAACGCCGTGAACAGCACGACAGTGAGACAGAGCAAGGCTATTGATCTGCGAGAGGAGAACATAACTCTACGTTCAGAGAATACAGCGACGCGGTGCGGGATTACAAACAGGCGGGAAAAAATTGAAAGGGCCGTGACATTGGTTATGCTCTAGCTGCCGCCTCCTGCGAGGGAGCCAACAGCGTGGACGCATGTACCGTCACAGCCCCTTGATGCGATCACTGTTTTCACAGTCCCAAACCCCAACTGCCCCTCGCAGAGCCGTCGGTTTTGTGCGGTTTGGCTGCTCCTCAGGTTGCCCCGCTGAGCTGATCACCCAGTCTACCTCGGGTCAGCAAAGTTTATTTCGCTGTCCCTTTCAACCGTCGACGGATGCAACCTTAACAGAGCGTTCACAAAAGTCAACGCAAACTATTGGTGCAATGCAATCGCTCGCGGCTGTGGATATTGCGTCATGCAAATGATTGCCCCGCCAATATTTATAGGTTCGTCCTAGCAATAAGGACTAGTTTTTCACAGCGGCTTGCACATGTCCCCGATTTGCAAAATTCACAGGACGAACCCAAGAATCATCTTGACTCGGTAACTTTCTCAGCGCATCTTGCTGTGAGTGGACCAGCTGTGATGTCAGAACTCGTGGCCTATGTAGACGGTGGTTCCCTGGGAAATCCGGGACCCTCGGGTATTGGGGTGATCATCGACGGCTGCGAGAGCGGTCCCATCCGCATCGCCAAGTGGATCGGCCACCAGGATAACAACGTCGCCGAATACGTTGCGCTGATGGAAGCCCTGCAGTGCGCGGTCTCGCTCAAGGCGAAGACCCTGCACGTGTACTCCGATTCGGAAGTGGTCGTCCGCCAGATGAGCGGTGAATACATCTGCCGCAGCGCGCGGCTCTACTCCCTGCACTGGACCTGCCGCAAACTGGCCCGTGCCCTGAACTTCTCGATCTCTCACGTCCCCCGCGAAAGCAATGCCGAAGCCAATCGGCTGGCCAACTCCGCCGTGCGTAAGCGGAACGTGTAGTGGGTTGCAGCTAACAATTAGCAATTGGCAATTAGCGCCGAGCCCATGGACGGTTGCGCCATCACCGCAGCTAGGCACGGTCCGCACTTCAGTAATTGCCAATTGCTAACTGCTAGCTGCCACCTGCCACCTGCTTCCCCGAACCTCACTCGACACCATAGGGCCAGCACTTTCGTGTTTTGGAAATCTTGACACCATCTCGCTGCGGGATGAGACTGCAAAGTATTGCACTCTGAAAATTAAGTGACTTCGCGGCCCGCCGAGGGGGCAAGAATGGCCGCGACTTGGGACCACCGCTGGGCCACGACTGGGAAAGATCAGAACGCCAGCCATGAACTTTTCGACGACCGATCAGCAAGGTATTCTCGACTCCGGTTCTGCCGCAAGCGTTTCTGCGGGAATCGCCGCTGCCAACCTGCTCTCGACCCTCGCTTCCGAAAAAACGTTCGCTGAAAAAACTCCACGCTTTCCCGGCGAAGATGGCGGCCGTTCTCTCGCCGAAATCGCGCAGAGCGACCTCGACGCAGCCTTGCAGTTGCTGGCTGATCGCGCCCAATACATCACCGGAGCCAGCGGCGCAGCCATCGCACTGCGCCGCGGCGAGCATGCCGACATGCTCTGCCGGGCCAGCGCCGGTTTGAATGCGCCGGAACTGGGTTCGTTGCTCTCCATGGAATACGGGCTCTCGGGTGAGAGCGTCCGCACCGGCCGGTCTCTGCGTTGTGATGACGCCGAGCGCGATCCGCGGGTGAATCGCGAAGGTTGCCGCCAGTTGGGCATCGCGTCGGTTTTGATCATGCCCATTATCAGCGATCGCCAGGTGCTTGGCGTCTTCGAACTCTTTTCCGGGAACCCGCACGCTTTCGATGAGCGAGATGTTTCTGCACTTCAGCGCCTGGGCGAAATGGTCGAAACCGCCGTGAAACACGCCATCGCCGCGCAGGCTCCAGCCGTCGGTTTCACGCCGAGTCATCATCTGGCGGCCGAAGAAAAGAGACGAGTCGTAATCGCCGCCGTGCCCCAAGCCACATCTCGTGCTCAGGCAGCGGTCGCAAATCCCGCTCCTGCATCGAAAGAGGTTCTGCCTCCGCAAAAGGATGTTTTTCCTAAAATTCTTTCTAAAGAAGAAGCGGTAGCTGCACCCTCAGCTATCAAGCCGCTGTTCTGGTCGGCTGCAATGCGCGCTCAGGGCAATTCGCCGGTCAGCGAGAACGCCGAACCGATGATTGTGCCTCCAGTGCTGCGAAAGTTTCCGAAGTGTGGGGCCTGTGGTTTTCCCGTATCGCCCGGACGCACCTTCTGCGTGGAATGCGAGGAAAAGCAGTGGCGGGGCCAGCGTCTGCCGCAGCCTGAGGTCGAGAGTTCCCGCGACTCACGAAACGACCGGCTGGAAACGCAAGTTCCGCTAGCACCGTCAGGCGCTCCCGAGCTTGCCGCGTCAAACATGTCTGTTTCAGTTCTCGCTTCTGCCCCCGTCGGCGAAGTGGGCAGTGAATCGGTCAGCCCCGCTCCAATAGTTGCGACGCCTGAGCAGTTGTCGTCTGCCCCAATCGCAGCACAACCTCTCTCAGCGCAAACTTCCGAAACGTCAGCGTGCGCGGTCTCAAAAGCAGAGATCGCCTCCGACGACTCCACTCCATTCTTAAGTTCAGCTGTGCAGTCAGAATCCTGGTTTGCGGCCAACAAATATGTCCTCGCATCGCTATTTGTAGTCGCCATCGTCGTCGGCGCAATCGCCTGGCTGCGCTGACCCGCCGATTCCTCAGCCCGCGCCTCCATTTCTCTCTTTTCCGTAAACTCGCACCGCGCTACAGATTACAATTCCTTTCCGACTCCAAAATGGCCTGGGAGGTTGATCTTGCTATCAACGTTGCCACCACTCATGCGCAAGGTCCTGACTGCTGGTTTGCTGGTTCTGCTCAGCACGCTGAGCACTGCCCAGAGTTTTGAGCAGCGCACCGCTCGCTATCTCGACACCGTCCGCAAGCAACCGCCGCTTCTATTGGCTTTCGTGCGCGACCTGCCGAAAGGTGGCGATCTGCACAATCATCTTTCCGGCGCGATCTATGCCGAAGATCTGGTCGATTTCGCGGCCTCCGGTGGACTCTGTGTCGACCGCACGTCCTCGCGATTGCTGGCGCCGCCTTGCGACTCCTGCGAAAACTATACCGCCAAACCGGCCGCCCGGTGCGCATACGGCGACCACGTCCTCTACAATCAGATGATCGACGCCTGGTCGATGCGCAACTGGAAGCCGGGCGACGAGTCAGGCCACGATCATTTCTTTGCCACATTCGACAAGTTCGGACTCGCATCGGGTACACATACTGCCGAAGCAATTGCCGCCGCCTTGAATCGTGCCGGAATGGACCACCTGCAGTACGTTGAATTCATGCACACTGCCGATGCCGGCGGCGCAGCGCGAATCGCAGGTAAGGTTGAGTGGAATCCGGATCTGGCCAAGATGCGGGACGCGCTGCTCGGCGCCGGCTTGAAAGATGTTGCGGCGGAGGCCGGAAAGCGGCTCGCTGCCGACGAAGCCCGCGCCAAAGAAATTCTCAAGTGCGGAACCCCGGATGCCGCGCCGGGATGCGATGTGACGGTACGCTATCTTTATCAGGTGCTGCGCGGCTTGCCGCACGAAATCGTCTTCGCGCAGATTCTGCTGGGCTTCGAACTGGCGTCGTCTGACCCGCGATTTGTTGGCCTGAATCTGGTAATGCCCGAGGACTGGTACGTTCCCATCCACGATTTCAACGAGCACATGGCCATGCTCGATTACTTGCACGGAGTCTATCCCAAAGTGCACATCACGTTGCACGCCGGCGAACTGGCCATCGGCCTTGTGCCACCGGAAGACTTGTCGTTTCATATTCGCGCGTCGATCGATCGCGGCCATGCCGAGCGCATCGGCCACGGGGTCGACGTGATGAACGAAAAAGATCCCATGAGCCTGCTGCATGAGATGGCCGAGCGCAATGTGCTCGTTGAAATCTCGCTCACATCGAACGATGTAATTCTGGGCGTCAGCGGAGACGATCATCCCCTGCCGATTTATATGAAGTCCGGCGTTCCCGTGGCGCTTGCGACCGATGACGAGGGCGTAAACCGTTCCGACATGACGCACGAATACTTGCGTGCGGTGGAGAGTTACCGCCTGTCGTATGTCGATCTCAAGCGTATGGCTCGCCAAAGCCTGGAGCACAGCTTTCTTCCCGGCCAGAGTCTGTGGACCGATACGAAGCTGGTATTTCGCATGACCCCGGCCTGCGCGAGCGAGCCGCCGGCAGCCGAGAAGCGTTCCACCGCGTGTGAAGAATTCCTCGGCGCGAACGAACGCGCCCGCATGCAATGGAAGCTGGAATCCGAATTCGCGAAGTTTGAAAAGAAGTATTAGCCTCACAAGTGTCAGGAGAGAGCGGATCGGGAAGGGCACGGTTTCAGTCGTGCCGTCAAGGCCGATGGAAAATGTGGGCTTTAGCCCCTGAGGTACTTAAGACGCAACTTAAATGAACAATCAATTCACCCTCGCCGAAACCGCCGCGCAGTCCGTGCTGCAGCGAACTCAACTCCGCCCCAAAATTGGTTTAGTCCTCGGTTCCGGCCTCGGTAGCTTCGCCGACCCTCTCACCGACGCAATTCGCATCCCCTACGCCGACATTCCCGCCTTCCCGCGCTCAACCGCCATCGGCCATGCCGGACAACTGGTGATCGGCATGGCCGGCGCCGTCCCCGTAGCCGCAATGCAAGGCCGCGTGCATCTTTACGAAGGATATTCGCCGCAAGAAGTCGCGTTTCCGATGCGAGTCTTCGGCCGCATGGGAATTGGTTCCGTGATTCTGACCAACGCTGCCGGCGGCATCAATCCGAATTATCAGCAAGGCGCACTCGTGCTGATTCGCGATCACATCAACTTGCAGGGAGACAATCCGCTTGTCGGACCCAACGACGACCGCTTCGGCCTTCGGTTTCCTGACATGACGCAGGCCTACGCCAGAGAGTACCGGACAATCGCGCGCGAAGAAGGCGGCAAGCTCGGGATGAACCTGCACGAAGGCGTCTACGCAGCCATGCGCGGCCCAAGCTTCGAAACTCCGGCGGAAATCAATTATCTGCGGACCATCGGCGCTGACCTGGTCGGCATGTCGACGGTGTTCGAAGTAATCGCAGCGCGCCACATGGGAATCAAAGTCCTTGCGATCTCCTGCGTCACTAACATGGCCGCCGGAATCCTCGATCAACCGCTATCCCACGAAGAAGTTCTCGAAACCGGCGAACGCGTCAAGACCAGCTTCGAAGCGCTGCTCCGAGCGGTGTTGCCGCGAATCGAAAATGAAAACAAGCTGAGCACTTCGCAGCACTCACGACACTTCTCGGCTCTCTTCTACTGAGCGTGCGACGCAGCTTCTTCGATCAGAGCTGCAACTTCCTTGGGGTGCGAGACGTAGACCGAGTGGCTGGCGCCCGCGACTTCCACCTTGTGGCTGTTGGCTCGCGTGGCATACCACCGTTCCAGGTCGGGATTAATGGTCCGGTCTGCTGCCGCTACCAACATCCAGCTTGGTTTGGTTTTCCATGCCGCCGTGGTGATAACTCCCTTGAAGTTCTCGGCTTTGTTCAGCACCTGCGACCGCGCCATGAAAGCGGCCTGCTCAGCAGACAGGTCGGCCGCGAAGTACTCATGAAACTGCGCGGGATCAAGATACGTGAAGCCGTCTGCCGTCTTCTTTATCGCGCCAGACTTGCTGAGGTCACTCGGGAAGCGCTTTCCGTCATCCGCTTCATTCTCTCCCGCATCCGGCATGTGGGCCGCGATGTACACCAAACCGGCGACCGATGGATCGATCCCCGCTTCCGTAATCACGGCTCCACCATAGCTGTGCGCGGCAAGAATGCACGGTCCATCCTGCAAAGCAAGCACACGCTTGACAGCGGTGACATCCTCCTGGAATGACGTCTCCGGCTCTTGCACGATGCTGACGTTGTAACCATCCTTCACAAGGATGTCGTAAACGCCTTTCCAGCCGGAGCCGTCTGCCCAGGCCCCATGAACCAGAACAATATTGCGAACGCGATGGTTGTGATTTTGTGCTGAAAGGTTCTGCGCTGAGACCGCGCAGAAGCTCAACAGCAACACTACGATCCAGCGCGACTGAGACAACCATCGCACAGCGGGCATGGCCCTCATTAACCTACTCATCTTGCCGCTCCTTTTGCGAATCGATTAGCACCCCGGATGCCCGTGCGCTTACTTCCCCGCCCGCGGAATAAAAAATTCCACCGGCGGAGTGATGCTATACACAGTCGCAAAACTAGCCTGATTCACCGCGAAGGAAAACTGTCCTCGTGAGTCAATGAACAGCAGCGGCTGCTTCAGCGCCACGTCGCTGAAGGTCTTCACAAACTTGATCTTCATCTCCTTGCTACCGAGCTTCACCGGAACATCCTGCCCGTGCTGGTAGCCGAGTTTCAGAAAATCGTCCGCGTCCAGGTTCGTAACAAGATTCCCGAATGGGCCGTCGGTCGCAATCACTTCGGCCGTCGCGCCCCGGTCATCGAGCCGCGCCGCCTTCAAGTCCAGGCGCACCAACGACTCAACCGCCACCTCAGGACCCGCCTTCGTCCAATCATCGCCTCGCGCCACATGCGCTCCCGCGGGAGAAAAAATATCACGGCCATGAAATGTCGACGACAACTTTGTGCCGATCATCCAATCCGTATTCGTAATTTCGTGAGCGCTTTCAATGCCGTCCCGTTGCTCCACCAGCGTGAGCAGGCCGTTGTCGGGCAGCACAAAATATTGCCCACGCCGCGATTTGGCCACAATCGCCTTCCGCGCGCTGCCAACGCCTGGATCGATCACCACCACAAACACAGTTCCCGCCGGATAGTACGGCGTAGCTCCATAGAGAAAGCGCGCTCCGTCGAGAATGGAAAATGGTGTCACCTCGTGCGTGAGGTCAACGATTCGCACCTCCGGCATCACCGAATACATCACGCCGCGGCACAGTGCCACCGAATCATCGACCACGCCGAAGTCGGTCATGAACACGATGGTCGGCGGATATTTCGCCGTCTGCGACGTGGCCAGCGACGCCACAAAAACCAATGCGAGCAAAAGAGCGGGAAGGGCACGACGTTTAGTCGTGCCGCAAAATTCAGAAAGTTTCAACCGTGGCTTCAGCCGCATGCTCGTCCTCCCGTTTGCTTTGTGATCTGTGGTCTGCAAGAATACGCGGACTTGCCGCCATGCGGCAAATCCCTCGCTTCCTCGCTATAATGTGCTGTCATTCTTATGTCACGGCTGCAAGGAGGTCTTTATGCCCGAATCGATTCCTGAGAAATATCGCGACCTATTTCAGAAACGCGCTTTTGCCAGCCTCGGTACTCTCATGCCCGACGGCCGCCCCCAGGTCACGCCCGTGTGGGTCGACTTCGACGGTGAACACGTAATCTTCAACTCCGCCAAGGGCCGTCAAAAAGACAAGAATGTCCGTCGCGATCCGCGGGTCTCGCTGGCGCTCATCGATCCCGAGAATCCTTACCGCTATCTTGAAATTCGCGGCCGCGTCGTTGAGATCACCGAGGAGGGCGCCAGCGCCCACATCGACAAAATGGCGAAGAAGTATCTCGGCGTCGACAAATATCCTTACGGCCAGCCCGGCGAAGTCCGCGTCCTCTACAAAATAAAACCCGAACACACCCAGGTGATGGGCTAGAAGTAGAGGCCGCTTTGAAAGGGCGCGGCTTCAGCCGCGCTGCCAACCGTGGAAGAGCGGCGCTTCAGCGCCGCGTCAAGCGTCGGAAAATAAATCGGGGCTTAGCCCCCGCGGGGACTACGAATTCGCACCCACAACCTCTGCTTCCTCGGCTTCGGAAACGTCAATCGCACCCTCGTGCAACTCCTGCGTGACCGCGAACACGAACTTCGCGACCGCCACAACATCGCATTCCGCATCACCGGAATCGCCAGCCGCAGCCTAGGATGGATCGCCGACCCCGAAGGCGTAGATGCTCATGTGGCGCAGCCGTTCTCGGCTGCGAAGCCTTCAAAATCAAATCAACCCCAACCTAATGTCACTCTATCCAATATTGAAGACTGGCTATCCACCGCCCGCGCCGACGTCCTCTTCGAAGCCACATACCTTAACCTCCAAACCGGCCAGCCCGCCATTGACCATATCCGCGCCGCCCTCGAGCACGGAGCCCACGCCATCACTGCCAACAAAGGACCCATCGTCCACGCCTACCGCGAACTCCGCGATCTCGCCGCCGCCCGCGGCAAGCGCTTCCTCTTCGAATCCACCGTGATGGACGGCGTTCCCATCTTCTCCCTTTTCGATCAGCTTCCCGCAATTCGCCTCAACGGATTTCACGGCATCCTGAATTCCACGACCAACGTAATCCTCAGTGAAATGGAAAACGGCCTAACCCTCGACGAGTCTCTGAAGAAAGCGCAATCCCTAGGCATCGCCGAAACCGACGCCACCCACGACATCGACGGCTGGGACGCTGCCGTAAAAACCGCCGCGCTCATTACTGTGCTGATGGACGTGCCCGTGCGTCTCGAAGATATTTATCGCGAAGGCATTCGCGACCTGACCACCAACGCCGTTCGCAACGGACGTCGCGATGGCTGGCCCTTCAAGCTAGTCTGCCGCGCCCAACGCACAAGCGACGGTGTAAAGGCGACCGTCGCTCCAGAGAAAGTGCTAAGCAGCAGCCCCATGGGCAAAATCACCGGCACGTCCTCCTACATCTATTTCGAAACCGACATCTTCCCCGGCCTCGCCATCACCGAAGAAAACCCCGGCCTCTACGCCACCGCCTATGGCATGCTCGCGGATTTCGTGCGAGCTGTAGCCGAGTAGATCTCCTCAAGAATGGCCGGTAGAATACGTTGAAGGTACCGTGAAAGAGCGGCCCTTCAGGGCCGCGTAAAGCGTTTAAGATTTGACCGGCCTTTAGGCATCGCTGAGCGAGCCGCAGAACTCCCACAACAAAATTCCCTTGACAATCCCCGCCAACTGTTCTATTCCTATGCATAGGAATACGAGGTATAGATGAACTTCAAAGGAACCCTGCCCACTTTGATCCTGGAAGCCCTGCGGCACGAGCCCACCCACGGCTACCGCATCGCGCAACAGATCAAGGAACGCTCCCGGGGTGTATTGGATTTCAAGGAGGGCACTCTCTATCCAGCGCTGCACAAGTTGGAGAACGATGGTCTGGTGAAGTCCCACAACAGCATCGAGAATGGCCGCCCGCGCCGTTACTATCGCATTACAGAATCCGGACGCAAGGCTTTGAGCAAAGACCGCGCCCACTGGCGCGAAGTTTCGCAAGCGGTAACCATTATCCTGGGGGAGGCATAACCATGACTCGATTGGACAGTTGGTTAGAGCAAGCAACGCGGCGCCTGTCGCGGGATTCCGCCGCCCAGGTTCGCACCGAAATCCAGCAGCACTACGAGTCGGCGCGAGAAGCAGCCATGAGCGGCGGCGCAACAGCCGACGACGCCGACCAGCAAGCCATCGCCGCCCTGGGCAACGCGAGAACCGCGAACTGTCAATATCGCAAAGTGTTGCTGACCGCTTCTGAAGCAAGAATACTGCGCCAAGGCAACTGGGAAGCGCGCGCCATCTGCTCGCGAGTCTGGCTGAAGCGGACTCCGGTAGCCCTGCCCCTGGCAGCGCTAATCGCAGCGACCGTATTTGCCCTCATGGGTGCGGTCGAAACAATGCGGGTATTGCTCGTACCCGCCCTCGGAATAGGCCTCTTGTTCGCAGTTCCCATGTTTCCGGTTTACACCCCGTCGCGCAGCCGCATCTACCGCGTCGTAAAATGGCTGGCAATCGTTGCCATGATCGCGCTGGCCTTCGGCTCGGACGCGCTCAAATGGTCCTGGCTCCTGATCTCTTGCCTGTGGCCAGTTTTCTGGATCGAACGGACGCGCGCCTCAATCCGCCGCAAACTCCAAGTCGCCGACTGGCCCAAGCAGTTGTATTTGTAACGGTTCACGCAGTCCCGGCAGCATGTGCAGCATGCGATCGCTCCGTAGTTTGCAGCGCGGGGGTGTACTGCTGTCCATCGCGTTCGAAGAGTCCGGCGCGAGAGCGTCCGAAGGACGCCTGAGATCAATCGAGCAACCGCATCCCGTCGGGATGCCTGAACCCTATCCCCAAACATGCTGCGGATCATATTCAATTCCATTCTTCTTTAAAAACGCCAAAAACTCTTCCTCAAAATTGCGCTTGCGATGATGCTCCGCCTGTCCCTGTATATACGCAATCGTGTCGTTCTTCTGCGAGATACCGACCGTGAATGCTCCATATCCTTCCTGCCACGCAAATCGCGTTTCGAATGCGTCATTCATCCAACGCGATGATGCCCCTTTTATCAATTGCACCGCCTTCGCTAGCGGCAACGTCGCAGGCAAAGACAAAAGAATATGCACATGATTCTCGGTCCCGCCGACGATGAGAGCCTTGAACCCATTCTTGCGCGCCACACCGCCCAGGAATGCCCATAGTCGTGGCTGAACCTCCGGCGAAATCAGATTGCGGCGCTGCTTGGTAGAAAAGACGCAGTGGATCAGTTCGGAAACATATGTATGCGCCAAGCGATGCTCCAGGAAGATTTCAGCCGTCCCTACGGGACGGTATGCGATAGGAACCATCCTACCCGGCGTTGAAACGCCGAGCTACTATCAAGCGTCCTCCGGACGCTTTTCGTTCCCAGAACGGACCAGAGCGATGCAAGTTCGATCACAAGAAGAACGTTGATGTGCGGTACGGACGCGGCGTCCCGGCGTCCCGGCGTCCCGAAGGACCTCGCCTGACCGCGTCCGAAGGACGCCCGAAAATAGCCCGGCGCGTTCAGCGCCGGGTAACCTGATCAATCGAGCAACCGCATCCCGTAGGGATGCCTGAATTCATATAAACGCGGCCCGCGATGTGCGTCGCTACGGTCGCGGAACGTCTCAACCGTCCCTACGGGACGGGGTCATCGCCCATCGCCCCGACCCGGCGTTAAAAACGCCGGGCTATTTTCAAGCGTCCTGCGGACGCTCTCGCGCCGTCCCATGGTTCACGAGAACGAAACGTCGTTTCATAATTGCTGGGAAAAGCGCCTGAACATTTTCCATAATATGATGAATAATCGCCATGCCTCTTACCGAAACCACTTCCGCCACCCTCGACCTCGCCTCCATCCGCGCCCAATTCCCCGCACTCTCCCAAACCGTCAACGGACATCCCGCCGCGTTCCTCGACGGCCCCGGCGGTACGCAGGTTCCGCAGCGCGTCATCGATGCCATCTCCAACTACCTCGCGCGCAACAACGCCAACACTTGCGGAGCCTACGCCACCAGCCGCAATACCGACGCCACGCTCGCCGACGCGCGCGCCGCCATGGCCGACTTCCTCAATTGCGGTGCCGACGAAATCGTCTTCGGCCCCAACATGACCACGCTCACCTACATGATGTCCCGCGCCATTGCTCGTGACCTCGGGCCCGGCGACGAAATACTGGTTACGCGCCTCGACCATGACGCCAATGTCTCCCCCTGGCTCGCGCTCGAAGAAAAAGGAGTGACCATTCGCTGGGCCGAGATTCACGAAGGAAATTGCACCCTTGATCTCGCCGACCTGGCCAGCAAAATCAACGACCGCACCAGACTGGTCGCGGTCGGCTACGCGTCCAACGCCGTCGGCACCATCAATCCGGTGAAGGCCATCATTCGTCTCGCGCACGCCGCCGGCGCGCTCGCCTACATCGACGCCGTGCACTATGCGCCACACGGACTCATTGATGTGGCCGCACTCGATTGCGATTTCCTGGTCTGCTCCACTTACAAATTCTTCGGCCCGCACATGGGAGTTCTTTTCGGCAAGCGCGAACACCTGCAGTACCTGCGTCCCTACAAAGTGCGTCCGCTCATGGATACCATCCCCAACCGCTGGGAGTGGGGCACGCTCAACCACGAGTGCATCGCCGGCATCACCGCCTGCGTCGATTACCTGGCCGAATTAGGCCGCCACTCGCCTGGGATCCATACCGGTTCATGTGGGGACAGCCGCCCCCGGCTGTCCGTCGAGCGAAGCTCGACTGCCTTTTCCGCACGCCGCGCCGCGCTAGTCGCCGCTTACGAAGCGATCCACCACTACGAGCATGGATTAATGCAACGCTTAATCTCCGGACTGAACGAAATCCGGGGAATAAAGATCTACGGCATCACCAACCCCGCGCGTTTCCAGGAGCGTTGTCCCACGCTCGCAATCCGCGTCATGAATCAGACTCCGGAGCGAACTCCGCTCGCCCTCGCCACAAAATTAGGCGAGCAAGGATTCTTTACCTGGGATGGAAACTACTACGCCCTCAACCTAACCGAGCGCCTCGACGTGGAGGCCTCCGGAGGCTTTTTGCGGATCGGTCTCGTTCACTACAACACGGCAGAAGAAGTGGATCGCCTGCTGGCGGCGCTGAGAGGGATTATTGAGTAGCGCGGCGTTCCAGCGGCAGCTCACCAGAAACGCGCTTACCAGAAACACATCAGCCCGGGACGCAGTCCCAGGCTGGTAGGGAGCCGACACAAGAGCAGAAGTTTAAACAACCACGCGTCGCGCCCTACGGCCAACGCTTGGCGCTATCGTCCCACCCCGCGGCGCGCACGGGTTGTGCCGCAGGCACCGTGACCTGGGGCGCTGGAATGCGAATGGGCTGCTGCGGTCCATTCACGGCGGTAGCCAATGTCGGCTTCATCATGTCGGAGTTCATTTCTTTTTCTTCCGACAGCAGGGGAGCCACCAGCCGCAGAGCTTCCACTTCTTTCTCCAGCCGGGTCAGTTCCATCTCTTTCTGCCGCAAGACTTCGTAGACATTCTTCATATTTGGGGCACCTGAGAGTGCGATCATCCTTGCGAAATTTTACAGAATCGCGTTTCTTCTCGAACTTTAACATGGTTGTCAGGCTTGTCAAGGATTTACCAACGCCGATTAATAGCTAAATGGACACACTTTGCACAGCGCAAAAATGTGCAGCGGAATTTTCTCAGATCATTCCCAAACCCTTGCCGGAAGCGGAGTTTGCGAGATATGCACAACTGGAAACCGCCGTGCGAAAACGGCAAATAACCGCCAGATTCCCGAAATAAACCGGCGAAATCCCCACGTCTCCGTGCTCCCGCGCAAAACTGCATGAGCCATTGCACCAAATCCGGTCACCGCCTTGTGGACGGGCTGCACTCGATTGAAAATACGCCGCTTGCAAGCGCAGGTTTTTGATTGACGAAATTAATAGAAGGAGTAAAACAGACTCGTTCTTTGACAGCTACTTAAGTTTTTCCGGTTGGTGCGGCGTCCGGGGCTCGAGCTTAGTCACTCTCCCATCGCAAGATGAGGCAGGGAAGGCAAGCAAGGGTCTATAGCAAAGTGCTGGTCGAGGAGAACGAGAAGCCCAGTCGAAGGCAAGACAGAGTTCCGAGGCGTTGAGTAGGTTTATCCGGTTGGCGGTAAGCCCGGAGCCCAAGCGAAGATCGCGTGCAGCAGCCCGCAAGGGACGCAGCCACAGCAGGTCAAGCGAGGGTCTAACGCGAGCTACTGGCCGAGACGAATGGACTCAACACCACCTCGGAACTCTTAATTTTTTGCTACAGACAATTTAGGGTTGTCATTCTGAGCGCAGCGAAGAACCCTTTACCCGCCAGCGCTACCACAAGCGATTCAAGACACTTGTGGCGGGATCCCATCTGCACTCTACCAAGCGGACGAACTCCTCGACCGTTTGCCGCCCGCGTACCTCGTGGACTCCATAGCACTCCACCCACCGTGCGCGCGGGACCGACTCCAACAGTCGCAGGTTGCTCTCGCGCAGCGTCCGAAAGACCCCTGCCGAAAGGCTCGCATCTTGCTGCGCGTAACCCAAGCGCTCCGCCCATACGGCCTGATCCCACCACGTTAAGGCCACGCCCGGATTCGCCAGCATGTTTCGCAATCGCCACCCCATCGCCAGCTCCGCATCTGCCAAGTGCGCTACGATCTCGGCAATTGACCACTTTTCAGGGGAAGGACGCCGGGTCAATTCTTCGGGCGCGACATTGCGCAGACGCCGATCGAGTTGCGATAGGGTGGCTTGTTGGACACCGATGGGATCCTCATCGCCAAGATAGCTTAGGACTCGAGTTCGGTATGCTTCGAACGTCTCTGCCATGGTCCTCTCGGTAACTGTGTATGCTGCCGAACTCGTGTTGAGTCGACTAGGGCGATGGCTTTTCCTTTGAACCGGAAGGAGCAAGTCAAGGCTCTCCTCAGGGGCTAAAGCCCGACGGATATTCAACTACTTACGCGGCCCTTCGGCAAGCTCAGGGCAGGCTCTAAAGGGCCGCTCTTCCACCGGGATGGGTGTCGATATCCATTTCGTGGTAACGGATGGGCCAGCCTTAGTTCCGAATCCGTAACAGGGTCTACATTTCTAAGCGGTCTGCTTTCGGCTGTGTTATCAGTGTTAACCCAACGAAAGGAGCATTGGATGAAGCAAGTAAAAGGTAGTCGCGGCTGGATTGCGGCCGCATTCGCAATTCTTTTCACGGTAGGTTTGATCGCGGTACAGACGAAGGCGGCAATTGGTGAACTCCTGAATGGCCGCATCCCGCTGGGCACTGCGTTGGCTGTACCTGTCGAGGAGGGTGCCAGAACAGCCCGATCCTTGACTGATGCCGAGGTGTCGCGTATGAGTTCGCGTCAGCTGGCCGCGTACGTGTTCGAAAACCATGGCTGCAAGACTTGCCACACCCCCGGTAAACAGGGGAAATTTGGCCTGACGGACCATGGAAAAGAGGTGAGCATGTCTTCTTTGGGATGCATCTCACTCCTGACCGCGATGAGTACTACATCACAAGAGAAAACAGGGAACAGTACCTCCGCCCAGAACTACAAAGCGGCCAGCTTTGCGCAGTTCGGTTGTGTTAGGTGCCATGAAACAACAGGTGGATTAACCAAGTACGGAGCTCTGCTCAAGTCTCGACACATGACCTGCCCTGACGTGGAGAGAATAATGAGTCAACGCTGAGTTCCAAGTGAGCCCAGCTAACAGCGTATTCAAATCGGAAGGCTAGCTAGGAGTCATCTTCAGCATTTTCTTCGGGGGCTGAGCAGTCCAAAATAAAACCGACGTCCCACAAAAACCCGCTGTAAAACCGCCGGAAAATTGGGCCCAGGGGCCTTGGACCAGCCGCACCCTAACACGGCATCCAGTTCACGCTAGCTCGGGCGAAAGCGCGTCGGCTCGCCCAGCCCCCGGTTTAAGATATTGCAATGCCCATCACGGCCGCCCAGGCGCGAGAAGCGCGGCGAGACATTGCATCGATTGCCCTGCGCACGCCTCTCATTCAATGCAACGCGCAATGCAACGCGGACGCGTCTGCAAACCTGTATCTGAAATTAGAAAACCTGCAACCGATCGGTTCGTTCAAAATCCGCGGAGCCGCTAACGTCATGGCGCGGACCCCGCGTGAGCGGCTCGCTGGCGGAGTTTTGACCGCGTCCGCGGGCAACATGGCGCAAGGCGTGGCCTTCTGCGCCCAGCGAATTGGAGTTAGCGCAACCATCATCGTTCCGGACACCGCGCCCGCCACCAAGATTCGCGCCGTCGAGCGCCTGGGCGGACGTGTCATCAGAGTTCCTTTCACCGAGTGGTGGCGAACTTTCGAAACACGCTCCTATCCGGGTGTGGACGCTACTTTCATCCATGCCTTCGATGATCCGGATGTCATGGCGGGGAACGGCACAATCGCGCTCGAACTGCTGGAAGACCTGCCCGATCTGGACGCAGTCGTAATTCCCTGGGGCGGTGGAGGACTGTCATGCGGCATCGCCGCAGTACTGCGAGAACTTGCTCCCAGGGTGCGCATCTTCGCCGCCGAGATTGAAACTGGAGCACCGTTGGCTGCATCGTTTGCCGCCGGCGAGCCGCGAACCGTGGAATATCAGCCATCGTTCGTCGACGGTATCGGTAGCAAGACGGTATTTCCTGGCATGTTAGAGCTCGCGCGCAAGCTACTGAATGGATCGTTGGTGGTCACGCTGACGGAGGCTGCGCAGGCTGTGAGAGTTGTTGCGGAGCGGAACCGGATAATCATCGAAGGTGCTGCGGCTTGTGCCGTTGCAGCTGCTTTGTCGGGCCGTGCTGGCTCTGGCAAGATCGTAGCCATTGTATCCGGCAGCAATATCGACCTGGATAAGTTCGCTCAACTTGTGAGCTAGGGAGCTGGTGCACCGTACTCTACACCACACGGGATGCCCATCTTTGGGAATCACGGGGCCAGCCCCCTGCCGTCCCAAATTCCGTGATGCCGCTTGCATTAAGAAGCTGACATGGAGGACAGAATGTCTATTACAGTGAACACTGCCGCACGTGACGCAATGCGCGAAGTCCTGCTACTGATATGCTGTGTGCTGTTGGTTAGCAGCGCCTATGGCCAAATCGATCAGGCTCCTCCTGGCAGGCGGATCCCAGAAGTTGATAAAGCGAGCGTCGCCAAAGCCGTCGCAAGGGTGAGATCAGGTGATTTCCTGGGTATCGACCTAGATCTCATTCGTAGAGCGGGGGCGGTCGAGGCGATTCCGGCTCTGGAAGCGCAATTCGCCCGGACCCAAGAACTTCAGGACAAAGCAAACATCGCGAGTACGCTGGTCAGGCTAGGGGATAAGGACACCAGCTACTGGGATTTTCTGGTCAAACTAGCGACCCCGGTGCTGGAGAGCGATGCTCCCGATTTTCTGAGCTACGACGCGCAGGGGAAGTCCCTCCCGGGACCCTCGCCTGAGTTTATCGTCTGGGCCAAGGCTCACAATGTACCTCCCAACGGTCCCGCAGGTAATGCGGGGGAAAACGCAGTGTATTGGTCTCCGGGCAAAGTGGCCGTGCTGGGCTCGACCGGGGATGCGAGAGCGATCCCGCTGCTTCGACAAGCCCTGTCGTCACCGAATCACATGGTTGAGATCGTGGCGGCGCAGGCATTGGCAGAGATGCAAGACAAAGAGTCGATACCGACCATCATTGAGGCATGTAAACGAGCCCCAGCAGAGGTGGCTGAATTGATCGCTGATTCCTTGGTGTATTTTGATGATCCTAGCGCCCAAAATGCGGTCGATAGGTACGTGCCAAAAGATCGCGCTAAAGTACTTCGTGACGCGAAGGCGCAAGGTAAAAGCACGCCTTGGACTCGCTGAGGGCTTGACGAGATATGGAACCCAACTTTTCCGGTTGAACGTGTTGAAAGATCACAGCCAGCCCAACCGTATTCCAACACGCCACGGGTGGGGCATCCAGTTCACGCTAGCTCGGACGAAAGTGCGTCGGCTGGGCCAGACCCCAACGGCTAACGGAACTTTGCGGCAAAGGTTTGCGTAGTATGAACGGCAGCGGATGCAGCCAGTTTGTGCAGTCAAAGCTCTCAAGAAAAAGACGATTATGGACAGCAACACTATCGGCCTGCCAGCGGTGATTATTGGACCCAAGGGATTGCGCGCAGGATGGCGGCTGCTGATTTTCCTGCTGATGTTAGTCGCGATGGGCGCGCTAGCGCGTGCAATTATCATCCGATTTCTGATCCCGGCGGGATTTGATCCCGAGAAGTTCACGCCATCGAAGGTTGCCGTGCCAGATGCTTTTTTCGTAGTCATCGTTGCGGTGGCTGCATGGGTCATGAGCAAAATCGAAGGACGCAAGATCGGTCAGTATGGACTGCCCTTGAAACAAAGACTGATGAGGCACCTGTGGTTGGGTCTATGGATCGGCTTTCTCGCCAGCAGCGCAACCGTGCTAATCATTTACCTGCTGCATGGGCTTCAGATCGCGAGCCCAACGATTCATGGCACGGCGATTCTGATGTCGGCGGCTGCCTGGGGCGGGGCATTCCTGTTATCAGCCATAGCGGAGGAGTTTCTGTATCGCGGGTATGCGCAGTTCACGCTGACGACTGGCATAGGTTTTTGGCCCGCAGCAGCGGTGCTCTCAGCTCTCTTCGGGTGGGGTCACCTGAGCAATAAAGGAGAAACCATATTCGGTACGCTGTCGGTCGTGTCGTTTGGACTGTTGTTGTGTTTGTTTCTGCGGCGAACCGGAACTCTATGGTGCGCGGTGGGCTTTCACCTCGGCTATGACTGGAGCCAGACATTCTTTTATGGGGTGCCCAACAGCGGATTTACCCCGTCGCACAACCTCTTCAATGTGACTTTGAACGGGTCACAGTGGCTGACGGGAGGAACGGTGGGTCCCGAAGCGAGCGTGATCTGTCCGCTCGTCTTGGCCGTTGTGGCGATATTGTTCAGCCTGAGACATCGGGAAGCGCAATATCAGGCATGAGGCCGGCTGCCCGCCCTTTCTTTTCTGACACTACCGCAACTGAGGCTGCCCCGGTCTGCGCGGTTTTCGCAGGCCGGGGATTTCCACTGCGGAAATCGTAGTTCATCTCTCACTGACACCTTCTGCCAAGAAAACTAGTCTCGACCCATGCCACGCCTCAATCGCTGTTACGGCCACGGGTGGGGCATCCCGTTTACGCTGGCTCGGACGAAAGTGCGTCGGCTGGGCCAGTCCCTAGGTGGGAGTCCAATGAGCAGTTTGCGGCTTAAATTGTGTGGATATCTGAACACAGTGTTGCTGTGTTTCGGACGGGGGGGTTGATTTTCATGTCTGGTGATAACGGTCGAAATCAGGCGATGGCGATTTTTGCCAGGAGCGACCTTCCCTAAAGCATTGCGCCCAATCCGCCGATGATGAGGTTGGAGGTCGCTATCGTGTTCTCGCGCACCGCTCCAACTGCCAATGACACAACCAACAGAAGAGAACGAGCGATGCCCAGCCCGAAGATTCTGCTGGTTGACGATGACCCCGTCCTCGTACGCGGACTAGGACTGCGCCTCCGAGGCAACAACTACGAGGTCGTTGCCGCCGGCGATGCCTACGCCGCGATCACCTCCACCCAGAAAGAGCGCCCAGATCTGATTATTTTGGATCTTGGCCTGCCTGCCGGAGATGGATTCCTCGTCCTTGAGCGATTGCACAAGTTGGGCTATCTCCACACTGTGCCCGTCATCGTGCTAAGCTCACGCGACCCTGCTACCTTCGAAGAGCGTGCTCTAAAGGCGGGCGCGACCGCGTTTTTCCAGAAGCCCGCCGACAATAGCGAACTACTGAACGCGATTCGGACCAGTCTTAACGCCTCGGAAGCTTAGCAAGCAGCGCTGCCCTTGTAGCATTTTCCGAATACCGTGGATCGCGAAGGGGCGGTTATGCGGAGGAGATCCCCCGCTAGCGAAGACTATGACTGTCGGCGACAGCCCGTTCCGACCGCCGGAAATTGGTTCGGAGTATTCGGTTGGCTTAATCCATTCCAGCATTTCGGCCGCCAGATTACGAAACCAGGCCTTAGTGCTCATTGAACCGTCGATGTGTGTAATCGCGATTTTTCAACAGCGATCCCTTCTAGCCAGCCCTACTGAGCAAGAATGTGAGCCGGAGCAGAAATGCGAACGTCTTTCTGCGAGCTCTTTATGCCGAGCGAGTACAACTTCTGATCGAGGGATTGAGCGGGCACAAAGCTTAGGGCCCATTGGTCCTCGACGGCTGTAAGCAGGGGCGCGACGCCATCCGTTGGACTTTTGACGCTGATTGCCCGACCACCCGTATTTTGGCTGACTTCCTTCATGAAATGCGCGCCCTGAGGTCCCGACAGAGATGACTCGGTTATCAAAGAGAAGACCGCCACGCCTTCTTTTTCTGCGGTTTCTTCAGCGGCCGTGTGGGTGACGTGACTCAGATTGTCTTCTCCGTCGGAAATCAAGAGAATCACCCGACGAGGCGCGTCAGGATTTCCCGATCTGCTTAGCTTCTGGATGCAAGTTTGCTCGATAGCGTCATAGACCGCTGTTCCACCATTGAAGTTCGCGGCATCTAGCACGCTTTGCGCCTGCGAGATTTGAAGGGGCTGCTTGCTCATTGCAACAGAAGCGTTGAATAGAACAAGGTAGCCTTGATTGCCGCCGGTCGATAAACCTTGGAAGAGCTGCAAGGCTGCTTTCCTTATTGAGACCGCACCGCCAGCGTCCGACCTGCTCGTATCAACCACCACAGCGAACAGCAACGCATCACTCTTTGCCGCCCGCAACGTATTTACCTTCGCTGGTTGTTTATCCACGGAAACACTGAGTTCCGACTGAGCTGGCGTGACAGGAGAATCGTGTTTGCCTGAAGCGGTCACGTACACTTGGACCGATTTGTTGTCAGGCGGGGACTGGGGCTTTTGCACAGCAGTCTGTTCTTGGCTCGATACTGCGGAGAACAAAACAACGCTACAAAGTAGCTGCTTCCAGCGTGTTCTCATAATGGCAAATTCTCTCATGAGCCGACTCGCCTTGTGCACAACTGATGAAATCAGGCGATAGCGCTCAAGTTCCCCTGCCCAGAGAAAGGGAAGATGAGCGAAATCGAGATGTTTCACCAGCTAGGTATTAGGGAAGTCTGCTGCGCCGCGTTCTCCTGGACGGCCATCCACAGAAGGCCAGAGCTGAAAACCAAGACGATGAGGCGAAGTCGCGGATTGTACGAACACTGATGCGTTAGCTCCATCCGATTTAGACTGTCAGTGACAACTAAATGCGAAACGGAGGTATTCTTGCAACTGTCGTAAACAGGCGATAGCGCTCATTGACCTGTCGATGAGTGTAGCGGCGATGCGGTCTCGTGGGGTGTAGATTACTCGCTCAATTCCGCTGTTAGAATCGCATCATGTCCGCAAGCGCTATCAGGACTTCATCTCGCATCACGTTTGTCCTTTGTGGACTGATTTCACTTTTCACCAGCGTTCCTTATCTGATGCTGCGGGGCTCGGGGCTACCGGCTCAAAGCGAATGGGTCATATTTGTGGCTATCTTGGCCCTGGTGGGCTTTTCCAGCGTGACGCTTGCATTGCTACCCCGCTCGTGGATCGCGAAAGTGTGCAGGAAAGATCGGGACGATGAACAGTTGTTCTTAGCGCCCATCAAATGGCTCGGTTGCTTCGCGGCAACTTCATATCTCGTGGCGCTCGTTGCCTATCTTGCTCCGCACAGCTGGAATCTCAATACCCAACTGATGTTTTCGCTGTGTCCGCTGTATTTCGTGAAGATGACGTTCGATCCCTCGCTGGTGGCCACCTTTCTGCTTCTTGCCCCAATGAACGCGGGGGTATACGGTTCACTCGGCCTCTGCTTGGGATACGCGTGGTTGGCTTTCCATCAACGAACATTACGTAATGGTTGACGAAATCAGGCGATTACGCTCAAAACCCCGCACACTGTTCAACGCAAGCGAGAACCGCACTGAGCACGAGCACGATCGCCAGGTTGAAATCTCATCGCTAAGCCAGATCACTAAGCGTACAGACCTAAGCGTATAGATTAATGAGCCACCCGCTCCAGCCAGCGGGGTCGGCCGCATAGGAAAGGTAATGGGCGATCGCCGTGCGCCCCACAGAATAGCTCCAGGGCCACCCGGAGACATACTCCCCGCCCGAGCGGCCCGTCTCCTCGCTCTGGGAATCGTCGACGAACGTTCCGTAGATGCGATTTGCCCCGCCCCGGCGCGTTGAAGACGACCAAGCGAAAGCGTCGGCGGAGGGAACGAGACTAATCTGGCCGGCCCGCGTGGTGATCGCTCTCTGAGTAGTGGTGATCGCTCTGTGAGTAAGAGGCACCAGGCTGGTCGACGCATCAGGCGCCTGTGGTGGGTCGACCGGGTTTACCGCGGCCGGGAGCAGTTTAATCGACATGGGAAATCAGTTTGCCAACTCTCAATCTATCGGCGGCTCCGACCGATCTAAAGAACACGGCGGTACTTTAGCGCCCCCGCCGTGAGGACTCATCCCCGCAAACTCTGTCCTCCCGGCCGAAGCGCATCAAGGCTGAGGTGGATTACGATAGCCGCCGTAACCAAGCCATAGCACCCATTCTCGTCGCAAGCGTCTCATTGGGCGAAATCCACCACTGTGGCCGAAATCAACCGGTGTAAGTCAATCAAAAGAACGGAACTCTTCCCGATTTCCAGTGTTCAATCTAGTAACAGGAATTCTGGGGGATTTTATGAAAACCAAATTATCCAAAACGATTTTTACCGCGGTATTGACGAGCGCAGTGGCGTTCGGGACTGGCACCTCGTTGTGGGCGCAGGACCCGTCGATGGACAAACCATCAGCGGGCATAAGCGCGCAGGTGGATCAGGCACCGCCGCCGGAGCAGCCGGCGCCGCAGTACAATGCGCCGGACCAGAGCGCGCCGCCGGATGTCGCGCCTCCACCAGCGCAAGATCAAGGTACCTACCAAGACCGTGCTTATCAAGACCAGGCGCAAGCGACTCCGCCTCCAACGGGTCCCGATCAACGGCAGTACGCTACGTTGCCTCCGGAGCAGTTGCATAAGCTGGTAGCTCCGATTGCCTTGTATCCCGATTCGCTCGTGGCGCAAATACTGGCTGCGTCAGAGTATCCGACGCAGATTGTAATGGCGAACCGGATGGTGCGTGCGAACCCGGATTTGAAGGGACGGGATCTGGCCCAGGAAGCGGACGGGCAGGATTGGGATCCGAGTGTGAAAGCTCTCGTGGAGTTTCCAACAGTGCTGGCGAACCTGGATAGGGATTTGTCGTGGACCTCTGAGCTCGGCGAAGCCTATCGGAACCAGCCGGATGACGTGATGCAGGCTGTCCAGTACATGCGTCACAAGGCTTACAACGCGGGCAATCTGCGGAGTACGCCGCAAGAGCGCGTTTACGAGCAGGGGCCGGATGTAGACATTCAGCCGGCTGATCCGAACGTGGTCTATGTGCCCACTTACAACCCGGCGTATGTCTACGGATATCCCGTAGGCCTGTGGCCTGGGTTTTATCCGTGGTGGGGAGTTGGATTTGGCGGCCCGTACATTTCATTCGGCTTGGGCTTCCCGGTATGGCCGTTCTTCGGCTTCGGCTGGGGATGGCATGGATGGGGCATCGGCTGGGGCTTCCACGGTGGAGTCTTCTTCGGTGGCCGTGCTTATGCCTTCCGTGGCGGTGCGTTCTATAACCACGCAGCGTTTGTGCATGGAACCTATCGAGGATTCGCTTCCCGTGGCGCATTCGGAGCGCGCGGGGTTAGCTCAGCCGCAGGTCGCGGATATGCGGGCGCAGGTCGAGGCTACGCGGGGGCATCGCGCGGCTTCGCGGGTAATCGCGGAGCAGCCGTTAACCGGGGCGCCGTAGGCAACCGAGGCTACGCAGGCAACCGGGGATTCTCCGGCGCCAGCCGCGGCGGTGAGTCGCGCCGCGGTTCGTACGGTGGCGGACACTCTAGCGGCGGACACAGCAGTAGTGCGGGTCACAGTGGTGGCGGACACGGCGGCAGGCGCTAAAGTACTGCGCATAGTCGTCACCGTTTCCAGCACAAATCGAAGGCCCCGCTCTAACGAGCGGGGCTTTTTTGTTTGGACAGTTTGGGTGGTGGCCACTTCTATACGTTTCTTGTCATAGCGAAGGAAGATCGTGTAGGGCGGACACTCCTGTCCGACGCCGTTGATCTTGATTTCGACGGAGTTTGTAGTTGCGACTTATCTAGATGGTAAAGTTGCCCATGGTCGGCGGCACAAATCCTGAAAGCTTTGAGCAGATCGTGGAGTGGGCATACAGCACCCTGCCGCAGGAGATTAGGGACCTTCCAGATTTCCCTGGCATTCAGGTGCTTGACGAGCCACCTGCGGACGTATTGACGGACATTTCGAATAGAAGGAAGTGGCACCCTGGCACTGAGCTATTGGGGCTGTACAGTGGCACAGTGCGGACGAAACAGTCCTACACCCAGGTGAAATTCGCGCCAGACTTGATTTTTGTCTTCCGTGGTCCCATTCTGCGCTGTTCAAAAGGAGACTTGCGGGCTGAAGTCAGACGGGTAGTCTGGCACGAAGTCGCACACTGGCTCGGCTACGAAACCGAAGAGCAAGTAAAAGCCTTGGGTTTATGATCGCATCTACCTGAGACCGAAACCTGAGACTCGAGACCTGAACCCGCGACCTGCCTCTCAATCCACATGCTCTCCCACCTCAAACCCTTCCTCCGCCCGCGGCAGCACGTCCCGCTCTCCAGCCATCAGCACATATAAAGTCGGCAGCAAGAAGATGCTCATCACTAAGTCAGCAATCAGCCCGCCGACAATCACAATGGCAAACGGACGCTGCGAGTCGGAACCGATAGCATGCGACAAAGCCGCAGGAAGCAATCCTAACGTCGCGACCAGCATCGTCATCATGATGGGGCGCAGCCTCAGCACCGCGCCCTCTACCGCCGCGTCTTCGATGGAATAACGCCGTGCCCGCAGTTGATTGATGTATTCCAACATGATCACGCCGGTCTGCACCGACACGCCGAACAGCGCCAGGAATCCCACTCCCGACGAGACACTGAAGTTCGTGCCGGTGATGAGCAGCGCGAAGAGGCCGCCGAATCTCGCCATAGCGACGTTCGCCAAAATCAAAAATGCCCACTTGAACGACCGGAACATCGTATAAAGGATGATGAAGATAATAAACACCGTGATGGGCAGCACAATCAGCAGCCGTTCGTCGGCGCGTTTCTTGCTCTGGTATTCTCCCTCCCACTTGATGTGATATCCCACCGGCAGCTTTACCTGCTGATTAACTTTTTCGATCGCCTCTTCGACCGCTCCGCCCAGGTCGCGCCCGCGAACACTGTACTTGACGGCAATATAACGTTCGTTGCCTTCGCGATAAATTTCCGATCCTCCCTCGGCCACATGTATTTTGCATAGTTGCGCGAGCGAGACGCGTTCTCCCGTGGGCGAGAGCAAACGGATCTTCTCGATCGCTTCCTGCGTATCGCGGTATTGCGGAAGATACCGCATAGTCAAATCGTAGCGCGCCTCACCCTGCAGAACTTGCGTGAGCGCATTGCCTCCCACCGCCGTTTGCACCGCGTCCTGCACATCCGCGACGTTGATCTGATAACGCGCCGCCGCATCGCGATCAACCGTCACGTTGAGATTAGGCTGGCCAAGCACGCGAAAAATCGCCATGTCTTCAATGCCTTTGACTCCGCGCATGATGCTCACGATCTGATCGGCCTTGTCCTCGAGTGTTTTCAAATCGTCGCCATAGACCTTGGTGGCGAGCTCGCCCTTCACGCCGCTGACGGCCTCTTCCATGTTGTCTTCGATGGGCTGCGAGAACCCCCAGACGACTCCGGGAATCTTGTCGAGTTCGCGCTGCATCGCCGCGATCAGCTCGTCCTTGTTTTCGTGAAAGATCGGCCGCCACTCTTCCCTCGGTTTCAGATCGACGAAATACTCGGTGTTGAAGAAGCCGGTGGTATCGGTTCCGTCGTCGGGACGCCCCACCTGGCTGGTGCATTGCGGCACCTCGGGGAATGAGCACAGCACGATGCGCGCCTGGTTCGCGACGCGGATGCCTTCGTCCGGACCAGTGCTGGGCGCGAGTGTACCCCGCACCCATAGCGCGCCTTCATCGAGATGAGGCAAAAACTCCGAGCCGATCACTCCGCCGAGCGCAAGATAAATCGCAAAACAAAGGCCGAACACGCCTACGCCGATTGTGATCATGCGCCTGCGAATCGCCCAGCGCACCCCGTGCCGATATTTCTCGGTCAGGAAGTGCATGACCGGGTTGTGCCATTCCTTGGCTCCCTTCGCGAACGCGAAGCTGGCCAGCACCGGCGCGATCAGGATGGAGAAGACCAGCGCACCGAGCAGCGCAAACGCAACCGTCCACGCCATGGGATGAAACAACCGCCCTTCCACGCGCTCCAGCGTGAAAATAGGCAGATACGCCGTAATAATGATCCCGATCGCATAAAACACCGGCCGCTGCACTTCGTGCGACGCTTCGCCGATTTTTTCAATCGGCGTCTTCGTGCCGTTCGGAGCGTTCATGTGGCGCACGATGTTTTCGATCATCACCACCGCGCCATCGACGACCATGCCAAAATCCAGTGCTCCCAGCGAAAGCAGGTTCGCGGGAATTTTTTTCAAATCCAGGCAGATCGAAGCGAACAGCAGCGCAAAAGGAATCGTGGCCGCGACGATCAGCCCGCCCCTTACATTGCCGAGGAAAATAAACAGAATGATCGAGACCAGAATCATTCCTTCGGTCAGGTTGTGCAGAACCGTGTGGCTGGTGAAGTGAACCAGATCGCTGCGGTCGATGAAGGGAACGATCTTCACTCCCGGCGGAAGAATGTGATCGTTCATCTCCTCAATTTTCTCGTGCAGCGCTTTCAGCGCGGGATCGGCAGCGGCGCCTTTCCTCAACAACGCGATTCCAGAGACCACGTCGTCGTTGTCGATGATCTTTCCATTGTCGCGGAGGATCGCACCGTGGGGGCCGTAGGGACAAACACTGCAAGCCCGCGCGAACTGGCCAAGCCTTATCTTCGGGCCCTGCGAAACTACGGCGATGTCCCTTACGCGAAGTGGCGTGCCGTTCTTGCTGAGAATGACTGTCTGCTCGATATCGTGAACGTGATCGACTTGTCCTACTTCGCGGACGTTGATCTGCTGCAGCCCTTCCTGGATAAAACTGCCGCCGGCGTTGGCGTTGTTGTTGGTCAGTTGTTGCTCGACCTGCGCCAAGCTCAACCCGTAAGCCACAAGCTTGTTGGGATCCACTCGCACTTGGTATTCGCGCGTAGGCCCGCCGAAGCTGGAAACGTCGACGATGTCCGGAACGGATTTGAGATTTTTTTCGACGACCCAATCTTCCAGGTGCTTCAGCTCCATCGCGTCGTACTTGGGGTTCGAGCTGTGCAGCGTAAAGAAGTAAATCTGTCCCACCGGGCTCCAGTCCGTGCCCATCTGCGGTGTCACGTTCGGCGGCAGCGTCACTTGGCTCAGCCGCTCCAAAACTCGCTCACGGTTCCACGCGTTGTCGGTTCCGTCGTCGAAGATCAGCTTTAAGTCGGAGAGTCCGAACAACGAGAACGAGCGCAGGTGCACCACGCCGGGAATTCCGTTCATCACCGTTTCCAGCGGAATCGTGACCTGCTGTTCAATTTGTTCCGCCGAGATTCCCGGCCACTGCGTGATGATTTCCACGTAGTTGTCGGCCACGTCCGGATAGGCTTCAATCGGCAGGTTGTGGAAGGAAATGATGCCCCACACAAACAGCACGAACGCCAGCCCCAGTACCAGCAGCCGGTTGCCCAGCGCGAAATCGACGACGCGTCGAATCATCTATTGCTCACCGTTATTGCTCCACCGTGTTTTGCAGTGCCAGCGCATTCGAAACCACTTGATCGCCCGGCTTGATTCCTGATGTCACCTCTTGCAGATTGCCCGGCAGCATTCTCCCCGTGACTACCTGCAGACGTTTGAAATGTCCCGTGCCGAGCGGCGCGTACACCCACTCGCGGTCATGCAGGTGAAGAATCGCACTCGCCGGAATCGACGCCCGCGCCTCCGCCTGCTTCCCATAAAATGTTGCCGTCACGAACATCCCGACCCGCATCACTCCGGGATTCGCAACTTCCAGGCGAACCTTCGCGGTACGAATGTTTGGGTCAAGCACCGGCAGAATGTTATCGATCCGCCCCTTGAAGACTTTGTCGGGATATGCGTTCAGCCGGATATCCGCGAAGTTGCCCACCCGCACCGCATCCAGATCATTTTCGTAAACGTCGCAGATGATCCATACAAAAGAAAGGTCTGAAATCGTGAACGGATTCGGCGAGCCCAATCCCTGCACGCCCGATGCATTGGTAATCTGTTGATCCGTGATCACGCCGGAGATCGGCGCCTTCACGTCGACAATTCCCGACGGATGATCTTTGTCGATGCCGAGCAGCCGCAATTGTTCGCTGGCCGCGTCCAAATCGGCCTGCGCATTTTTCGCGACATCCTCCGCCTGCTCCAGTGCACTTTTCGCAACCGCGCCTTTGTCGTAAAGCAATTTCTGCCGCTCCAACTGCAAGCGCGCCAGTAGTTCGTCGTTTACCGCCTTGCGATAATTCTGGTAGGCCCCGGAAACGTCGTTGCTCTGAACCTTCATCAGCAACTGGCCTTTTTGGACCACGTCGCCCAGCCGCGCCTTCACTTCCACCACTCGCCCCGCGGCGATTGAAATCACCGGCACTGCTCGCGCAATATCGGGCTGCACCACTCCGGTAACGTTCAGCGCCGGCGCAGACTTATACTCCGCTGCAGTTGCCAGCGGAAATTGCTCCGGGTGGTCGACCTTGAAATTGTTGGCGTCAAGATCGGGCTCCACTTGCACCGGAGGCGGCGCCTCAGCCTTCGGGTCCGCCTTGGCCCCGTTGCAACCCGCAAAGAAAGGCAGGAAGAAAGCGAGGATCAGGCAAAATGCCAGATAAACCTCCCGCCCCGCCGGGGATTGAAAGCATCGATTTCTCATTGCACAACCTCCCGCCCCACCGCCTGGTTCAATTGCGCGGCCGACGTCAAGTACGAACCCACCAGGTTGGTGTAACTCAGTTCCACACTGCGGTAGTCGCTTTCCGCGTTCAGAAAATCCAACAACGACGCCCCGCCATGCTGATACGAAAATAAAATCGTGTCCCGCACTCGCACCGCCTGCGCCAGGTATTTCTGTTTGTAAGGCCGCAACAAAATCACGTTGCTGTTCAACGTGGCATACGCCGAATCCACATCGCTGAACACCTGCGCCTGCGCCGCGTCCCGCAACTTTTCCTGCCGCGTAATGTCGATTTTCGTTCGCAGTTTTTCGCCCTGGTTGCGGTCAAAAATTCGCAATGGAATACTCACGTCCACGCCAAAATAAAAATCGATCGGCGGATTTCTGCCCGCGTCGAAGCTCAACGTCGGATCCGTCGACCCGTTGGCGACCGCCAGTTTGTAATCGGTCTGCGCTTTGTCCACCGCCTGCACCGCCGCCTTCAAGTCCGGACGAGCATCCATCGCCATTTGCCGGTACGCATCCAGCGCCTCAATCTGATCGCTAAAATCGAACACGCCCACAACATCGAACTGCTCCACCGGCGTGCGATCGTTCAGCAACATCAGCATCTGGATCTTCGCCGTCCGCAAATTTACTTCCGCCGTCTGCACATCAGACTCGTACTGCACCCGCTGCAACTCCAGCCGGTCCAGATCGATCTGCGCGATGTCGCCCGCCTCGTAGCGATCGCGGCTGATCTTCAACACGTGGTCGTAGTACTTGAGATTTTCTTTCGAAACCTGCAACACTGCTTTCGCCTGCAGCGTCTGCACGAATGCGCTTCGAAGATTGAAAAGCAGGCCTCGTTCCAGGTCATCCTGCTGCGAAATTCCAATCGCTGTAGCCTTCTTCGCACTTTCCGTACGCAACTCCCGCTTATGCGCGCGTTCGTGCAAATAGGTCACCGTTGCCGAGGGAAGCAAATAGGCAAAAGCTCCATGCGGCTGCCCCATATTGAACGGAGCGATCTGATCCGAAAGCAGCGTCAGACTTGGATTCGGCCGTAGGTGCGCCGTGATCTCCTCGGCCTGCAATTCGTTGATGTTCAACTTCCCCGCCAGCAGCGTCGGGTTGCCCAGCTCCAGCCGGTCCTTCACCTGCTCCCAGGTCAGCGCCAGAGTCGTTGGCTGCTTTGCCTGCGCTCCAGCCGGAGAAGCAGTCTGCGTCGTCTGCCCAGCCACCCCCGCCGCTGCGCCCAGCAGAGCCAGCACCGCCCAACCTCGCGAGATTTTTCTCAGCATCATGA
The DNA here is from genome assembly GCA_963771965.1 of uncultured Acidobacteriaceae bacterium. Taxonomy (GTDB): domain Bacteria; phylum Acidobacteriota; class Terriglobia; order Terriglobales; family Acidobacteriaceae; genus Sulfotelmatobacter. Next base: position 465,272 of record CAVYVM010000005.1, on the reverse strand, counting down.
AATTCGCAAAATGCTTCTGAATCCCAATATGTTTCCGAATACGAACACGTTTCTGAATCCGAAAAAGATCGACAACACGACCCGCGTCAGCGAACGCAAATTTTATTGAGTGTCCGTTGTCCTGGTGAGGATCTGCTGAAGATGTGCGGATCCCGCTGCGGATTTCTGAATGATCTCCATCAGCGATTTGGAACCATCGTCGTATCCAACGATGATTCACCCAGGATGGGTCGGAGAACTACCCGAGAGGGGAAATAGGAGGCGCGCGTCCGGCAGGGAGAATGCCACCCCTTGCCAGCGGCAACAAAGAAATATCCAAAACTTCAAGCGGTCGAACTTCCTGAACATCCAGCCACGTCGCACTCGCCACCAACGCTGGAGGCCCTTGCAGCCGGTTGACCCAGGCCGAACCCTTTTCGCTTCCAGCCTGCCGCACGGTCCTCTTGCTCGATGCCGACTCTTCCATCTCGGCCCGCATCGCGTGCAGATCGTCGGTCGCCGAGATCACCGGGAACAACAGAACCAGTGTGCATCCCAGAGCCAACAAACACTGCAACGGACTCGGCCCACGCTCCGCGCCCATGCTCCGGCGCCACAGCCAGTAAGCCGGCAGCGCCAGCAAAATCCACACGAGATTGAGCAGCAGCTCCATCACAAAAGGCAGAAAGACAGAAGAGCCGACGAAAGCCCTCTTCGATTATGCCCGTAAATACAAACTCAAACGCTAGTCTTTCAGAAATCCAAAACTAAAGTCAATATGACTACGGTACTGGCAGTGGTGCAGTTCGGCTACTTACCTTGCGTTGTCATCCTGAGCGTAGCCGTTCTTCAGGCGAAGCGAGGATCTCCGGCTCAACCGACCTCGCGCGTAAGCCCTGAACCACCACGATGCCGCCTAAAAAAGCTACGGCCCCACCGTCACCTGCAACGGTCCCGGCGTCTGCATCGCCCTTTTGTAAATCGCATTCCGTTTGGCCACTTCGCCCACCACGTTGACGTAGATCACATATCCCCCATGCGGCAACGTCTCGCCAAACGGCAGCAACATACCCTGCGTCCCTTTGGTCAGCGCAAAGTGCTGATAGCCAATCTCGGTAGCCCGGCCGTTCTCCGCCACCGCCTTCACGTCAAAAGTTAAATCGAGATCGTCCACAGTCGTATTCGAAATCTCCACGCTGCCCTCGATCCGGCTTCCCGTCACATGCGCCGGATCCTTCCACGCCAGCGTGATCGCCTCCACTACTTTAATGATGTATCCCCGTTGCACCGCCTGCTGCGGTTTGCCGCCGTCCTTCACCATCACCGTAAACTGAAATTCGCCCGCTCGCTGTGCCTCTCCGTGCAAGTCTCCATTGTCGTCGAGCGTGAGGCCCGGCGGCAGCGCGCCTTTTTCTACCGTCCAGTGCAGCACCGGCACATAGTTTCCTCGCGCGTGAAAAAACACATGATATTGCCCATGCGGATACGTATTCGGTAATTCGTTCGGCTCAATCACCAGCTCATCCGCCGAAGCCTGCGGCGCCGCACTTTGTCTCGCTGTAGCCTGTCTCGCTGTAGTCTGCGCCCTAGCCTGCCCGAAACCTGCGCCCAGCGCAACTGTTAGAACTACTATTTTCCAGGTTGTCATCCTGAGCGAAGCGAAAGACCTATGCAACCTGCCTGCGCCGCCACCGGCTTCGCCAGCGTTCAATCTCATTAGAATTCTCAACCTCGGTAAAGACTCCGCACAACCATGCTACCGGATTCCCCACATCAGAGCACAACTCCGCGACCGCAGCCTAGCTTCGTCTCCGATTAAGATGCGAAAACTCCCACGCCCGCATCCGCACCCACCTAACATTAATGTAAAGATATATATGCGCCGAAAAACTTGCGCTACTTATTCCCGTGGTTCGGGTTTAATGCAAGGGAATTCACCTGTGCTAACCTCGACTCAAAGGTGACCCGATTCTCGACTCAGTTTTCGTCCAGGGGGAAGTTTATGTCAGTACGCAACGGATTCGTCCTGCTCCTCGCGCTCTCCGCGCTCACATTCTTAGTCGCCTGCGGCGGAAGCAGCAGCGGTGTTTCTAATCCCACACCGCCGCCCACTGGCGGTTTCACCAACGCCAATCTCAATGGCACCTATGTCTTCTCCGTCTCTGGCACTGATGCTTCGGGTGCACCCTACGCGATGGTAGGTACTCTTGATGCCAATGGAGCCGGCGGTAACGGCAAAGGGGGCATCACGGGGGGCTCCTTCGACCTCACCGACACAAACGCAGGAACTGTTACGGGCGCGCCGATCAACAGCAATAGTTTCTACAGCATTTCGGTAGACGGACGAGGACAGGCTACGCTCGGCAATACCGTATCTGGGCTTGGCAATCTCACTCTTGATTTCGTCCTCCAGGACAGTACTCACGGGCTGGTCACCGAGTTCGACTCATTCGGCACCGGAAGCGGAACCATCGATCTGCAGGCCGCGGGTGTTACGCCCAACGGTTCCTACGCTTTCAGCCTCTCCGGAGCGTCAGGTAGCAGCCCGTGGGCAACAGTTGGCAATTTCACTCTTACTGGAACTGCCATGGCTGGGCTTGCTGACTTAAACGAAGGTGGCTTAAGTATCCTTTCCGATCAAGCGCTCTCCGGTTCGCTGGTTCTGACATCGTCGAATGGGCCAGCCACAACCCTCACCATCTCGACATTTAGCGGGACGTTCGACGCATTCGCGATTGATGCCAACCATCTGAAGCTTATCGAGACGGACGGAGCCACGACTTTATCCGGCGATGCCTTCTCACAAACAAGCACTGACTTTCCTACTGGTAGCCTGAGTTTCACGCTGCAGGGTGAAACTTTATCTGGTCCCTTTGCGGCTGGCGGCATTATGACGACGACTGGCACATCCATATCCGGCACCGAAGACTACAACCAGAATGGATCGGTTTCGTCTGCCTCTACTCCGCCGCCGTTTACCGCCGCTTATACCGCTGGTGGTACCGGGCGATTCACTCTTGGTGGCTTTTCTAGTGGTTTCGTTGGGGGTACATCCTACGCTGCCTATCCTTTTACGAACGGATCTGTTGACGGACTGCTCCTGTTGGAAATTGATGGGACCGGAATTACAACCGGTGCAGCCTACTCGCAGAGCGCGAGTGCAACGCTCGCGGCTTCGGAGGGGTATGGACTGAACCTGACGGGCATTAATCTCGGAGCAAACGATGGCGGAATTCCAACTGAGGTAGATGACATCGCCGAGTTTACTGCCAACAGCAGCGGGAGCACCATTACTGGTGTGATTGACGAAAATTCAGTGGCTGGAGGCCCCGCCACCTTCAGCGCGCCGTTCGTCAACAATAGCAGCGCGACCAGTACCTACACCACCCCCACGGGCGGCCGTGGCCAGATCGGTGCGTCCGTTGGGACCAGTTCAAACGACACGACGCTGAACGGCGGATTCCTTCTCACTTACTACACCGTGGACGGCACAACCTTTCCGTTCATCGAAACAGACAGCGGCCAGGTCTCGGCCGGAGTTTTCGTACAGCAGAATCCGTCCGCCTCTGCTTCCGCGGCAAGGCATGCCATGTTCGTCGTGCAGCCATTAATCCGTCCGCACGCCACAGCCAAGAAACAGAAACAAATAAAACTGACGAACTAAGCTCCAACCGACCAGGGCGCGGCTCACGCCGCGCCCTTTTTTCGCGATCCACGCTTGCCTAGTCTAGTCCACTCATCTCGAACACGACACCCCCTGTATATTGTCCGTATGCACCGCCGAATTGCGCGGTACCCTCGACGACAGAGTAGTTAAGGTATAGGGGCCCCGTTGGGTCCCGCCGTCGAAGCATGCGGCGGAGCTGCAGAACGTGTGCAGGACCTTGAGATTGCCGCTAGTGCTCAACTCCCAGAGCGTTCCGAACCCCTCGTAACCCTGCGTGACGCCGCCGAAGACCGTCGTGCCGATAACAGCCTCTCCTGAGGCTTGGGCAGCCACCGGCCCGCCAGCCGGCTCGCCTCCGTCGGAACCGCCCGTGAACGAGTACAGAAGTGTGAAGGCCCCGGCGGAACTGATCTCAAACACGGTACCCCAGGTGTGCGCCCCACCCACGGAGGCAGTACCGTAGAGATTCCCCGCGGTATCGAAAGCGACCCCGCCTGCGGGGGACGAACCGTCCGCTCCGGTGAAGCTATGGAGCACCGTTTCAACGCCCGTAGACAAGACCAACGAAAAGACTGTACCGAGGCCCTCTGCGCCGCCTTGGTTGGTAGTGCCGTAGACGATTGTCCCCGCTGAATTCGCCGTCAGGCCGTTTGGGGAAGCCCCGTCCGTCCCCGCGCCGAAGCTATGCAATACGGTGTGTGCTCCGGTACTCAGATCCTGCCTGAACACGGTGCCCTTCCCGTACGCACCCCCTGCTCCTGTGGTCCCGTAGAGCACGTAGTGGTTGAGCGCGGGTGCCAGTACCACGATGTCTCCGAATGGGGTGGCCCCGTCGACGCAACTCGGCGCGACCGGGCAGAAGCTGTAAATAGCATCGCCCGAGGGGCTATATACGGCTCCGAAGCCATACTCGCCGCCCGCCGAGGCAGTGCCATAGCCGCTAGTAGTGCCAAGGATGCCACCGCTCGGGCGGCCCTCCGGGTAGCGGCCGTTTGCGCCGTCGAAACTGAAGAGTGTGGTTTCGGTCCACCCATCCCCATCCTGATCAACCAAGTGGAACATGGTGCCATACCCGGAGGTTCCACCCTTGTACGTTGCGCCGTAGAAGCCGTCGGTGCCCTTGAGACCCACATGAATCAGGGATACGCCGCCAACGGGCACCTCCCCGTCCGCCCCCGATCCGAACGAGTGGAGTACAGTGTAAGTCTGCGCTTCTGATGGCACGGCTGTTACCGCCGTCAGCGCTAAAACGATAATCGCAGCAAACGCAAGGGTGCGTCTGCGAAGGCTAGGGCATAGTCGCATACTGATCTCCTCGTACGCAGTGAGCTTAGATCGACTTTCGCCGTGCGACTCCCAGCTCATTAGGCCGCTCAGCGACCCGCCCTGAAACAAATACAGCAATATGGCAAGATAACCTCAACTCGTACCCTGCGCAAATCGAATTAGCGTCACGGAAGAGAATCCCTGCGCGCCCCCACCTCTTTCCCATGACCTTCGTTACCTTTATCAACGCCCATTCCTGAAGCACAATCACTTAAGTTTTTTTTCCCAACTACGGGAGAAGTGCGGGAGAGACAATCGTGCGCGAACGACGCATGCAGCGTGCATTCCAATTCGCCGTCCTATTTGTCTTCGCCAGCGTATCGCTGGCGGCGGCGCGCGATATCGCGCTGGTCTCCAACAAATCCACCAATCGCGGTGACGTGACCGTCGCTGAGTTGGTGAAGGTCTGCAAAGCCCAAACCAGCCGCTGGCCTGATGGCAAGCCCATCACGTTCGTGATGCGCTCTCCCTCCGTGCCTGAAATGAAGATGGTTGTCGAAAAGGTTTACGGCATGTCCGAGAGCGAACTCAACAGTCTCATCGTTACCTCCAATCGCGGACGCCCCGGTCATCCCGCGATTCTGGTTGTCGATTCCGACGAAGAACTGGTGAACAAGGTGGCCTCGACGCCCGGAGCCGTTGGCGTCGTCGATGTGTATTCCATCAACAGCAGCGTCGCCATCGTCAAAATCGCCGGAAAACTCCCGCTGGAACCCGGCTACCTGCTTCATGGAAACTAGAAATCAGTGGCTAGTGCTAGTGGTCAGCGGTCAATATTGTCATTCCGAGCGAAGCGAGGAATCTTGGTCCTTGCCGGCACAGGCAGAAACTCAGATCCCTCATTCCACTCGGGATGACATTACGGAGCACTGATCACCAACCACTGACTTTGACCAATGTCCACTCCTGCCAAAAAACTCGCACCCAAACCCGCGGCCGAACCCGCGCGTCACAAGTCCTACCCGCGCCGGTTCCCGCGCTTTGCCGTCGATGCCCGCATGCAGGTCCGCATGTTCAAGGACGGCGAATTTCGCAGTTGCTGGGGACGCTCCACCGAACTCGGCCAGGATGGCATTGGCGCCACTCTCACCGGCGACCTCGAGCCCGGCGAAATCGTCTCCCTCCAGATTCCGTTGCCTCTGAACAGCTTCATCTTGAAGGTGCGTGCCATCGTCCGCTACCGCCAGGGCCTGCGTTACGGCTTCGAATTCCTCACCGTCAGCGACTACCAGCGCGACATGGTCCGCCGCGTCTGCGAAATCCTCGCAAGCAAAAGCTAGGCCATTTGAGCGGCTCAAGCCATAGTCCTTGGAACGTGGCATCGAGTGTTTGTAAACATCTAGAGGTATCTCGACGAAATGACATGGCGTTTTAACAACCGTAAAATCTGTTTCTCTTCCGCGATACGATGCTGAAACTCATTCACTCTGACAACCTCGAATATAAGGAACTTACTAAGAGGCAAGCCGCTTAACATCTGGCAGGAAAGTGTATAAATCTACCTGCCACTCCAACCTCGCCTCGAATAGAACGTCTCCGCTTTCGTCGATCACTTTGACTAACAGCGTTCCATCTTGCGGCACAATTTCCGAATGGGAGTTTGGCTGTTCACTAGGATTTATCTTGCGGTTGTCGTATCCTGTCCAACCACAAACCCCGTAGCCGAGATTAGTTTTGATTCCAACGAGCAATGTTCTGCGCCATGCGACAGGAAGGTCAACCTTTCCGCATGGTTCATTCAGCCACATAGCGGGGCGAAAAGATGGTCCGGCAACGCCCGTCTCATACATCCATTCGATTTGTGCCCGGACACCATTTAGGCCAACTCCAGGCGGTGAGTTAGTTATGTGCAACAAGAACGCCGTTGACGGATGCAATCCCAAATTTAGGTGTTCCGTCCAGACACCACGTTCGGAATCGTATGTTACTCGGGTCATCCCCCATTCCAGCGATAGATTCGGTTTGCTTATTTGTGCTGTACTCATCGGTGGGGCGGATACGGCTAGACCGAGCGATTTTTGCTTCCACGCGATCCATGCGGGAGTGAGGAAGTCCGGCCCACGAAGCACCACGGCTAACTGCTGGCTCTTAAAGATGTCTTCCACGTCGGCCATTTGTTTGTGAGTCAGCGCATCGTCGTGGTAAAGATATACCTTCCCGCTATACCTCAGATCGTTCAGCGTCTGTGGATTTTCGCCCGGTGCTTTACAGATAACCTTCAGTCCACCATCCCCCAAGGCATCTCCTAGTTCTGTGGCATGCGCGGCTATCGCAGCGCAGGCATCCAACACACGGGGAGAAGATGGGACGTGAAACCCTAAGAACTTCGCCCCAGATGTAAACAGATCGAAATAGAGTGCGCTCGTGATTTGCAACGTTGCACCGTCATCGAAGGTCAACACGGGTTTCCCCCAGAGTTTGTTAAGGTTGGGGAAACTGGTATCCATCAAGGAAACCAGTGTCGGCTCCAGTTGTGTTGCACCCTCAACAATCGGCGTTTGTCTCGGAGACTCCGGCCCATCCTTGGATTGCTCGACCTTGACTGACCGTTTGGCTCTTTCCCCCACCTCGACCTTGCGTCCAATAATGACTATCGTGGCTAAGAAGACGGCGAAGGCCAACCCACTGATCACGTACAAATAGACGCCGTGAACCTCTCCCAAAACTGATGCAGCCCGGTTTACTAGCACGGCTCCGCCCAGCGCGACTATAATCGCAACCACCGTCGTTATTCTTCCGTGCCAGTCGATCCACAACCAAACGGCATCCCAAGAGGTTCTAAGCCAGCGCATCGCACACACCTCCACTGAGTCAAGAACCGGGAGTTCTCGACTTGGGAAGCGTACTGCGCGTTCGCTTCTTGCGTCAAAATGCATATTCTTCTCAAATTACCTCAGTAACTTTCGAGTCACTCCCGCGCATTCTACTATCGCTCCTGCTGGGTATTTCACACGGAGAATTTTTCAAAATGGGTGATCGGTTCACCCAATCATCTCGGCCCCGGGAACTCGTGCGCGCTCGCAGCCTTCAGCAGGCGCTTCAGCGCGGAGCCCCACCCACGTTTATTCCACCCAGCATTCCCAATCCCGTCGCGCAACCTCTGTTTCTTTCCTGGTGCGTGGAAACAGAGAGCGACACTAAGCTCGAAGCGAATTCGGAAAAAACTCTCGACGTCCGCCGCCAATATCTCGAGCAACTCTTTGAACGATTGCCCGACGCCGTAATCGTGTTCGACGCGTCTTTCCGTACGCAGTGCGTGAACCGTGAGTTTCAGCGCATCTTCGGCTATTCCGCCGAGCAAGCCCTCAGCCAGCCCATCGACTCGCTCATTCTTCCTGCCGACCGTGCTGCCGAAGCCGATTGGATGTCGCAATGTCTGCTGCGCGGCGAGCAACTCACCCTCGAAACCCAGCGCCGCCGCCACGACGGATCGTCGCTCGACGTTTCCATTTCGACTGCGCCGCTAATTGTCGACGGCATGCCGGCCGCTTTCTACGCCATCTATCGCGACATCTCCGCGCGCAAAAGTGCCGAAGCGCTTAGTTCAGCTCTTTATCGCATCGCCGAAAAAGTCAGCGCCTCGCAAAATCTGCAACAGTTTTTCGCCGCGATCCACGGCATTGTCGATGAGCTGATGTGCGCCCGCAATTTCTCGATCGCCATTCACGATCCCGAATCGCAACTGCTCACCTTTCCCTACTTCGTCGACGAGCAAGAGTCCGCTCCTACTCCGGCAAAGCTTGGCCGCACCCTTGCCGATTACGTTCTGCGTACCGGTGAGTCTGTACTCGGCACTCCCGAACTGCTGCAGAAATTGCTGAAGCAACGCGAAGTCGAACTCACTGGCCCGCGTCCCACCGATTGGCTGGGCGTCCCGCTCAAAGTAAATGACCACGTCTTCGGCGCACTCATCGTGAAGAGCTATTCCGAAACTGTACGCTTTCGCGAACGTGACAAAGAAGTCCTTACGCTGATCGCGCAGCAGTTGGCCGCCGCCATCGATCACAAACACAACGAGCAGGCTTTGCGCCGTTCCGAGGTACGCTACCGCTCTCTCGTGCAGACCGCCGTCTACGGCATTTACCGTTCCAGCCTCGAAGGCCGCTTTCTCGATGTCAACCCGGCGCTCATCGGAATGCTGGGTTATAACTCGGCGCTCGAAATTCTCGCGCTCGATCCGCGAAAAGACGTTTTCTTCGACCCCGCCGACTACTCGCGCCTGGTCGACGAATTCCGCCGCAACGGACGCATGGATGGGTTCGAAGTCCGTTGGAAGCGCAAGGACGGTTCGGTCATCAACGTCCGCATCAGCGGCCGCGCCGTAGCCAGCGGCGACGAGCCCACCGACGTGCTCGAAGCCATCGCCGAAGACATCACCGAGCGCCGACTGCTCGAAGATCAATTCCGCCAGGCCCAGAAAATGGAAGCCGTTGGCCGCCTTGCCGGCGGCATCGCGCATGACTTCAACAATTTGCTCATGGTCATCAGCGGCTACACGGAAGTTCTCCTCGGCCAGCTCTCGCAGGGCGAATCTTTGTATGTCAAGGCTGAAGCCATTCAGCAGGCTTCCGATCGCGCGACCACGCTGACTCGCCAGCTTCTCGCCTTCAGCCGCAAGCAACTGCTCGAACTCAAGATTATCGATGTCAATGCCATCGTCGCCGACATGGAGCGGCTCCTCCGCCCGCTCATCGGCGAAGATATCGAACTCACCACCAGCCTTGCACCCTCGGTCGGCTGCACTCGCGCCGACGCCGGGCAGCTCGAGCAGGTCATCATGAATCTCGTGGTCAATGCGAAAGATGCCATGCCCAACGGCGGGAAAATCTGCATTCGCACCGCCGAGGTCATCCTCGACGACTCTTACCGCCCGGAAAATACCTTCATTAAGCAGGGTCCATACATCATGATTTCGGTCAGCGACTCCGGCCAGGGCATGGACCGCGAAACTCAGGCGCGCATTTTCGAACCTTTCTTTACCACCAAGGAAAAAGGCAAAGGCACCGGCCTGGGGCTTTCCACCGTCTACGGAGTCATCAAGCAGAGCGGCGGCTACGTTTTTGTGCAGAGCGAATTGGGCCGCGGCACCGTCTTCACCATTTATTTCCCGCGCGTCGACGGCCCCTCGCAAGCCCGCAACACGCCTCAAGTTTCGCTCACCGAAGGCGGCGGCTCCGAAACCATTCTGCTCGTCGAAGATGAAGATTCCGTCCGGCAACTGGTCCGCGAAACTCTTGAATCCCGCGGCTATCGCGTCCTCGAAGCCGAGAACGGCAACGCCGGACTCGCCCTCGCCGCCAGCCACGCCGATACCATTCACCTCGTCATCACAGACGTTGTCATGCCCGGCCTCAGCGGCCACGAACTTGCAGCGCAACTCAAGCCCGCGCGCCCCGGCATCAAAGTTCTTTATCTCTCCGGCTACGCGCAGGACGCCTTCCCCAGCCCATTACCTGCGGACAGCCAAAAAGCCTTCCTGCAAAAACCCTTCACCCTGCAAAGCCTCGCCCGTAAAGTCCGCGAAGTCCTCGGCCACCAAACAACTAGTCCTCGCATCATCACGACCGCGTTGTCCTCGGAAACCCTCCCGCCAGCTTAACGAGCCTGAGGGCGGCGCCTACCAGACATAGGTTCCTACGGACTCCGGCGGTAACGTGGTCTGGAAGAATTTATCGTGGTACTTCACCGCGAAGGGCTTCGCGAAATTTGCCGTGTTCGAAACCACCAGCACCATCTTGTGCTGGGGAGTAAGAAAGGCGACGCTCGCCAACTGCTCCATCTCACTCGACGCCACTCGCACCGATCCCGGAGGCACGAACTGAGAGAAGTGATCAATCACATAATAAGCAACATTCTTGGTCACAGAATCGCCATCCAGCGTGATGGCTCCGGAACAACCGGTGCATCCCCCATTGTTAGTATGCGGCCCGTTCTTTGGATCAGCCGCCAAATTCCACAGCAGCACGTTGCGGCACCAGTTTCGCGTTGCGCCGATCATCACGCGCCTTACCGGCTCGGCAATTCCAAGGGGTCCGGAGCGCCCCTCGGTCACCGACTGCTCTGTCATATACAAGTTCTTTTTCGGATACGCAGCGTGCACTTGCGCCAACAGGCTCGCATCACCGCCGTAAAGATGAAATGCCGTTCCATCCACATACTTGTTCGCGACAGGATCTCCCAGAATCGACAGCGAATAGGACAAAACGTCCGGGTTGTGATCGTAGAGCAGAATCTTCGTCCGGATCCCCGCCTTCTCAAATGCAGGCCCAAGAGCCTTCGCGATGAACGTGTCCTGTTCCTGCGCAAACATCGCCATGCTGGGCGTGTTCTTTGGATTCAGCGACTCATTCTCGACCGTGATCGCGTCAATCGCGATCCCCTCGGCGCGCATCGCCTCGATGTACTTTACGAAATACTTCGCGAACGCCCCGTAATATTCCTGCCTGAGCTCGCCCGCCTTCACGTCATTGTTTGTCTTCATCCACGCTGGAGCAGACGACGGTGAGCCCAGGATCTTGATCTCCGGACGGATTGCCAGGATCTCCTTCAGCACGGGAATCACATCCGCGCGATCTGGTCCCAGGTTGAACTTCGCCATCTCCATATCAGTCTCGCCCGGCGGCAGGTCATCGTACGAATACACGCGCTCATTCATATCGGAAGAGCCGATGCTCACGCGCAGGTAGCTCACTCCGATTCCATTGTCGCCGGTCGTAAACAGTTCCTTCAGTAGGGCAGACCGTTGCGAAGCGTTCATGCGCATCAACAGCTGCGCGCTTCCTCCGGTCAGCGCAAATCCGAAGCCGTCGATTGACTGGAAATGCTGCGCATCGTCCACGGTAAGCACCGGTGACTGAGTCGCCTTCGAGGAAAATTGCAGAGCGGCCGCTTGTGGCGCAACCAGGGCAGTCCGGTCGGGTGTCGTCAGCCACATCCGCGCTGCGCGCTCCTGCTGCGCGTTCGACAACAAAGAGAACAGCAGTGCACAAGACGAACATATGAGCATTTTCAGTTTCATGAAGCCTCCGATTCACGAGCTCCGAGGTGACTAGAACGTGGGTTATCGGTGTCCAACTAATACGGTATCCAATTAATACCTGAGACCGATTTCTAGTACCTTGGCAGAGCACTCTAGCCCCTCTGGGATAGAACCGCAAGGGTATAGAATCTCCTCACAACCGCGCAATGCGGCCCTCAATCATCCTTCCCAACGCCGCTTTTCGCCCGCCAAATCCGCCAACTCCTCGGCCCAGCAAAAACTAGACTCAGCCTCATCACGACAATTTCCGCCATAGGCGATGCTAGGTCGCTATCAGAGCCGAACTCCAATCGAGTTGCACGCAGCGAGCACGAACGGTTACTTAAGCGTCGCGAATTCCGCCTTCGCTTCTTTTAGAAGTGGGACATCAAGATCAGCACCCTTCCACAGGCTTAGGAAGTCGCTGTAAGCAGCGCGGGCTTTAGTGATATCGCCTTGCAACCTGTAGGCGCGAGCCAGGCCCAGGTGGGCGAGCGCGCCGATCGGCTGATTTCCTACCGCCCCGTAATGGTCTAGAATTTTTTGAAACTCGCCCTGTGCGGCTGCGCCTTGCTTCGCTGCCAGATACGCTTCGCCTCGTAAGTAAACGGCGTACAAGCCAAAAGTAAAGGAATAGTTCGTCTGTCCTAACTCGTAAGGCTCAGCTTTTGCCAAAGCTTCGATAGCTCGTGAGGCGTCACCACTGTGCAGTGCGGCCGCCGCCCCAATCATTGGCAGATAGTCAAATTGCACAATCGTGTCCGCCGGAAATTTGTTGCGGAGATCGTCGGACAGCCGTGCCGCTTGCGCGGAATCGCCTGCCAGCGCCAGCGCAATCGCAGAAAACGCAGTTCCGTGCCTGCTATCGGTTCGCAACAGGGCGGTCTTAGCGTCTTGCTTCGCCGCCTCCATATTGCCTGCCAGCGCCTCGCGGACTGAGGCGTGCCCCAGATATTCCGCCGCAGTCTCCTTTTCATTCGTTCGTTCAGCGGTGTCAGCGGCGCGGCGTGTCAGTTCGCGGCTCTTGGCGAACTCCCCGTCGTATACGGCAGTTTCAGATTCCAGAAAGAGTATTTGATCTTCGACTCCTGGTTTTCCTGTGGCGTCGGCGACCTGCCGTTCCATCCCGGCGGCATCGTGTTGAAGAAAATCCACGTTGTAAAGAGCCAGAGGAAACCAGGGCGAATCGACATGGTGAGCGCGCGAGTCTTGTACTGTGGCCTTGACCTGATCAAGTTGGTTGATCCACTGATAACTGTAGGCAAGATTTACGGAGTTATTGCCGCTGCCCGAGTTGATTTTCCAAGCCTGCAGCGCCGCGGCATTAGCCTTCTCGTAATTTCCGGTCAAGGCATAAATGGTCCACAAATTGGTCGGCGGCTCGTCGTCACGGGGATAGCTTTGCGCCCATGCCTGATACGAGGTGCGGGCAGCCTCAAGATCTCCCGTGACCACAAACTCGTAGAATGCGGAGATGGCAAGCCGCTCGCTCTCGCTGGCCCGTCCCCGCAATTCGTAAGCTTTGCGAGTATTCTCCGCACAAAGAGTAAGTTCACTCAAGGGTTGATAAGCTTGGCCCAGCCGCAAATAAGCCATCGCGAAATTTAGATCCAGCGAAATGGCCCTCTGAAAAAGCGGGATAGCAGCGGCGTAGTCATTGGCCACGTCAGTGGTTCGATTGCCTAGGGTATAGGCTTGCAGCGCTTCGAGTGACGAAGTGGTCACGTTGTCTGGCGGGACATCATACTTCTGCACCGAGGCCAGCGATTCCCCCAACCTTGCGCGCAGTTTCGTGGACGCGGTCCCGAGCGCTTCGAGGATTTGTTCTTTGCCGCTCGCGGTCACTTGCTCTTCTGAGAGCAGGTTGCCGGTGCGGCAGTTCACCGCCTTTAGGCCCAGCACATACTGGCTGCCTAAACTCGAGATCGAGCCCTCAATGGTGGCTGCGCTAGCCGTGCGCTGGCAAACGTCCCGCGCAATATCTGGCGTGAGCCGCGCCTGTTTCGGCTGGTTCATCAGTGTCAGCGTTTGTGCAATGCGCTCGTCCGAAACCAGGCTGAGAAATGGCGACTGCTCCAGTTGCGCCGCGAGACCTTGCCGTAAGGTCCCATCGAAAACGGCATCGCCTGTGCTGTTGGCGAAGTCGGCGAGCACTACGGTGTCTTTGTCGGTGAGTGCCTTCGGGCGGTGCAGCCGGTAATACAGGCCGCCAGCTATCAGCGCGATGGCAATCGCAGCAATTGCAAAATAGCCTGTCTTTATTCGTACCGGTCTTGAAGGGGCAAGAGCGCCTTTCTCCCCACCATCCGAACTGGCTACGAGTCGCCCCGTGTCGGTATCCCGCTTTACTCGCTGCAAGTCGGCTCGCATGTCGGCTGCGCTCTGATACCGCAGGCTGCGATCCTTCTCCATCGCCTTGCGGATGACGGAGTGCAAGGCTGGAGAAATTTCTTGACTCACTTGAGACGAAGGCTCCTGGTGCAGGATCCCTCCGCAAATCTCCCCCGAACTCGATCCCTCAAAAGGAATCCTACCGCTCGCCATTTCGTACAGCACCGTGCCGAACGAGAACAGATCGGTGCGTGCATCCAGTTCCTGCGCCCTGACCTGCTCCGGCGACATGTAGGCCACCGTGCCCAGCATGGTCCCCGGGCTGGTGAGGTGCCGCGCATCGGAGGCGAGGGTTTCGGCATCATGACCGCCCGCTCCGAGCTGAATCACTTTCGCTAACCCGAAGTCGAGAATCTTTGCATGTCCACGCTTCGTGATGAAAATATTGGCAGGCTTGATATCGCGGTGAATGATGCCTTCGCTATGTGCCGCATCAAGGGCGTCGGCGATCTCGATCGCCAGGGAGAGAATCACCTCCGTCTCCATCGCACGGTTGCCAATGCGATGCTTCAGCGTCATACCGTCGAGATACTCCATTACGATGAACGCTTTGCCTTCTTGCTCATCAATCTCATGGATGGTGCAAATGTTTGGGTGATTGAGCGCGGACGCGGCCTTAGCTTCCTGTTGAAAGCGGCTCAGTGCCTGCGGATCTTTGGCCACGTCGTCGGGCAGGAATTTGAGGGCAACAAAGCGGCCGAGCTTAATGTCGTGGGCCTTGAACACGACACCCATGCCGCCACCACCGATTTTCTCGACAATGCGGTAGTGGGAGATAGTCTGGTCGATCATCGCGCCGAAGCAATATCGGAATGAAAGTAATGCTACGGAGGAGGCGCAGGCTAGTCAATCAAAACAGCGGGTTCGCAGCCAGTAATCGTCACGAACGATGGATTTGTTGGAGAGCGGTCGGGAAACCTCGCAACCGCGGTGCTGCCCCAATCATCCAACTTTACGACGCCACTCCGCCTGAATCCGCACCTGGGCTCTCATCATCAGTACAATTACAATAAGAACTCTGGAGGAAAAACAATGGCTTTCGAACTACCACCCCTGCCGTACGATTACGCGGCGCTCGAACCCGTCATCGACAAGCAGACGATGACCCTGCACCACGACATGCACCACGGCGCCTATGTCAAGAACCTCAACGCAGCCATCGAAAAGCATCCTGAACTCGGCAAGAAATCCGCCGAAGAACTAATCAAAGACCTCAACGCCATTCCCGAAGACATTCGTGGCGCGGTCCGCAACAACGGTGGCGGCCACATCAACCACACCATGTTCTGGAAGATCATGAAGTCCAAAGGCGGTGGCGATCCCAGCGGTCCCATCGCCCAGGCCATCACCAAAACCTTCGGCACCTTCAAAGATTTTCAAACCAAGTTCAACGACGCCGGTGTCAAACAATTCGGCTCCGGATGGGTCTGGCTCGCCGGCAAGGGCGGCGGTGAAGTGCACATCATGAGCACGCCCAATCAGGACAGTCCGATCTCGCAAGGCCATTTCCCGATCTTCGGCAACGACGTCTGGGAGCACGCCTACTACCTCAAATACAACAACCGCCGCCCGGAGTATCTCGCCGCCTGGTGGAATGTAATCAACTGGGACGAAGTCAACGTCCGCTACGAAGTCTACAAGTCCGGCAAGTCAGTGCAAGAGCCAGCCCTGGCGGCACGTTAACCCCTCAACCTGTCATCCTGAGCGAAGTGGCCGCTCCGCAAAGCGGAGCGGCCACGAAGTCGAAGGACCCCTACCCACCCCGCGCTCCCTCCGTAGCCTCAAGGCATTCTCCCCGTGCCCATGTAGCGACAGCCGCCTAGCCTGCCCTGAGCGTAGTCGAAGGGGCTGTCCCGCCAAGCGTAGCGAGGCGGAATCTACCACTGACGATTGCAGCATTGAGATGCAGCATTGAAAATTAAATAAACTCCAGTAAGAATCAAAAAGGCCCCGTGACCCACGGGGCCTTCCCTTACCGAGCAACTCCCGACTACGCCGCCGCTGTCTCCATGTACTCATCCGGTGCCGCTTCGAATTCCTTTCTGCAATTCTCCGAACAGAAAAAATACTTCTTGCCCGCAAACTGCGTATGGAATTCGGTTCTCTTGTCGTCAACTTTCATTCCACAGACGGGGTCAGTTGTCATGATTCCTCCACGATAGAATTTTGCTCCAGCGTGTTTCACTTCGCTGCCGGGGACACTGCAAAGACCCTGCCGTTCTCCGTCATCTCCAAATCGCTGATCTGCTTCACCTTGCCCACCCCGAAATTTTCCCGGGAGAAAAGACCTTAGAAAAATCTTCCAATCGGATGCACGTTATACCCAACCCCAACTTGCACAAATGCTCCCAGGACTTAAGTGAAAATGCTCAAGACCCACAAAGCAAAATGAGAATCATGACGACTGACCACGAGTCACCACCCACCGCTTTCTGCATTTCCTGTGCGTCCCTGTGGACAATCTGCCACCCCGCATTCCTAAGCCAACTCTCCCACTCGCGGAACTCGCGCCCTGTACGCGGTGTAGAGAGACATCGATGAAGAGTTTCTCGATTCAGATCGATCCACAATTCCGCGCCAGCCATTTTCCTCAACTGCACCAAAAATACTGAATTGACCCCGCGCGGTTTCCCTCGTACAGTCTTTTTCGCCCCTCTCGACAACAACCAAAAGCTAACTCGGTCGAAGACAGTAACCCGGCCAGAGATTGCAATATCGGCCGGTCGGCAACAGCCGCCTATCCACCAACATCACCGTTTCTCAATATCGATTTCAAACCCGGTTGGCGCCCCATGAAAGCTACAAATCGCTGGATCACATATCGCACTCGCTTCCTTGTCAAAGCTAAGCAGCTCAACTCCAGTCTCAACTTCACCGACTCTCTCGGCCGTCAGCACTCCGGCCGCAAGGGCGACTATCTCGTCGAATCGTCTGACGGCGTTCTCCGCATCGCGCCGCGTCAGATTTTCGAAGACATCTACGTCCCCCTCATGGTCAGCGACGGAGAGAATCCCGAGACAGCAGAAAATTTTCCGTCGCTCCCACCTTTGCCGCAGCCTCTTACCCTGCGCAAACGAGCGGCTTCCGAGCTGCTCTCGATTCCGCCTCATCTCGCCCGCAAATCTCCCCAGCCCTGCCGCGACCGCAGCTCTCCCAGCTCGGGTTTGAGATCGTTCTAGCTGCTCTTCAGGCCACGGAAGGTCCTCGACACTCCAGCCGCGGAGAGGCGAAAGAATGCAGCCCACGGCGTAAGCCGTGGGTCGAAGAGCTAAAAGACGAACCAGCCCAGGAGGGGCGACAGACACTTGCGGAAGCCAAAATTTACGCCCGCCAAAAATCGGAAAGAAAACCGGGACGACCCAACGGGTCAATCGCTCCGGACGCCATCCCCACCATTGGGAACGCGGAGTGGTCCGAGAGAAACCGGGGTATTTCCCTCACTCTGTGAACGCACCATGAATTCAATTTGTGGAAAACCGATCCTGACACCCCGCATCAAGCCCGTCATTGCTGGAGATACAACCTATGGTGTTTCTCTCTTGACAGGCACAATAAGTGGGAGTAACTTTGCATTCCCGTAGGCCCTTTTGAAACTGGTCTCGCGGGAACGGGACTAGGTTTCAGGAGTGGCAAAAGCAATAAGTCAGGAAAACAATTTGGGATAGCGCTAGGCCAGAGGTGACCGGCTCTACTCCTGTAAACGTAAGAAAACAATCAGCAAAGGTGATGGCGAGGCTTCCCTCGAGAACCGGAAGCCGGAGCCGGAAGCCCGGTCGACAGTGCGGTGATCGTTCCCCCGGATCCTCCCCCCGGGGGTCCGACTTAAACAGATTCAACCTAAGAAGCAGCGCCCTTGGGTGGCGCAGTGCTTCAGTGCGCAAATGGATGGTTTGCGGATATGGGGCTTCAGCCCCCGAGGTACCCGTTTTTTCGAGGAGTCGAAGATGGAAGCCTTGGAGCCGCGAACAAATGAAACGTTGAGCCGCGAGAAATGAACGTGCTAGGAAAACGAACCTGAAACCAAGATGTGAAAGAAGTGAAGATGTCTTGGAATCCACGTGGAAGAGCGACGCTTTAGCACCGCGATAGATTCGCTGAGATTAACCGGGGCTTTAGCCCCAGGAGCCCAAGATGGAAACCTTAACCCGCATGGTTGCCGATTCACTGGCGCGGCACGGTTTCGACCGCCCCGTCGACCCGCGCCGCCTGCAATGGTCGCGCTGGTTCCGTTGCGACTCCCCTCACAGCCTTTTGGTAGTCCCCAGCAAACCCGGCATCTTCGCACTAGCCGAAGAAGTCATGGACCTAGGCCCCACCACTTCACATGTAGGGACGGCCGCCCTCGGCCGTCCAGCCGAGCAAAGCTCGGCATCTGCATCCAGCGTCGCGACTGATGTGGCGAGCACGGATCGGGAAGGACACGACTTCAGCTCTGAGCCTGCCCTGAGCAAGCGAAGCGCGCCGAAGGGTGCCGTTGCGCCAGCAAAACCTTCGCCGGCTTTAGCCGCTGCGGGAATTGCTGACGGAGCCGATACGACCGATGTCGTTCGCCGCATGCTAGCTGTCCTCCAGTTCTCCGAAGACGACGACATGGCCTTCACCCTCGACCGCATGTTCACCCGCGCCAATCCCATGCGCGACCGCTTCGCCTCCGGCCACTGCTTCCTTCGCTTCGTGGTGATCGAAGACCAGGCGCAGCGCCGCAGCATCTGCGCCGCCCTCAATCAATGGATGCTCTCCTCCGCCGAAAAAGCGAGCGGAATCGGCACGGACTTCCAATCGTCGCTCGAACTAACCACAGACCGTGTGGGTCGGACACTCCTGTCCGACAAAGCCGACACCATCAGATCGTCGGCCCAGACGACACCGTCGACATTTGTACAAGTAGTTTCCGAAGTCCCGCTTCCGCACGTCGACTCCGGAGCCAACAAGAATCTTCACTGTCCTCACCCCCTCCCCTCCGGCTTCTAAACCGGGAGGATTGGGAGATGGCAGCAGTGTCTTTGGGTGGCGCAGCGCTTCAGCGCTGCGAATAAAAGTTTTGCTGATTCGGGGCTTCAGCCCCCGAGGTAAGCAGCCGCGAAGCGGCGAAAGAACGCAGCCCATGGCGCAAGCCATGGGTTAAAGGAATTAAGAAGAACCAGCCCCGCAGGGGCGAAAGAACCGCTCTTTACAAGAACCGCCGCACCCCGAACGAACCGTTCGGGACGGCCCACTCCCCGCCCACCCCCATGGACGTCGAATCGGGCCACGCTAGATAGAATCTAACTATTAATGGAGAGATCAATGCCGGACGTCAAAACCACCACCCCCGAAACCGCCACCGTATCCTCTGTCACCCAGAAGAAGGCCGCCCCCGGTCTCTCCTTCCGCCGCTTCTTCACTAAGCCCGGCGTCTCTCCCTACGACGAACTCGAATGGGATCTCCGCCTCGCTCAGATCACCGACGCCCAGGGCAACGTGATCTTCGAGCAGAAAGACGTCGAGGTTCCCAAAGACTGGTCCATGACCGCGACCAATATCGTGGCCAGCAAATATCTGCACGGCAAGGTCGGCACGCCCGAGCGCGAGACCGGAGTTCGCCAGCTCGTCACCCGCGTTGCCGAGACCATCCGCAACTGGGGACTGGACCAGGGATATTTCAAGTCGCCCGAAGACGGCGCGACCTTCCATGACGAACTCGTGCACATCCTCGTGCGCCAGTACGCCGCGTTCAATTCACCTGTCTGGTTCAACGTGGGCTGCGACCGCATTGAGCCCAACTCCGACGCCCGCAACTGGCACTGGAATCCGCGCACGCAGCAAGTCGAATTCGGCGTCACCGGCTACAGCCATCCGCAATGCTCCGCCTGCTTCATTAACTCGGTGAAGGATTCGCTCGATTCCATCCTCACCCTGGCGAAGACCGAAGGCATGCTCTTCAAGTGGGGCAGCGGCACCGGAACCAATCTCTCGTCCCTGCGCTCATCCACCGAAGGTCTCAGCGGCGGAGGCACGGCCAGCGGCCCGCTCAGCTTCATGAAAGGCTTCGACGCCTTCGCCGGCGTCATCAAGTCCGGAGGCAAGACTCGCCGTGCCGCCAAGATGGTCATCCTCAACGTTGACCATCCGGACATCGTCGAGTTCGTCGAGTGCAAGCAGAAAGAAGAAGCCAAAGCTCACGCTCTCGTCGCCATGGGATACGACGGCTCGCATCCTGATTCCGATGCGTATTCTTCCATCTTCTTTCAGAACGCGAACAACAGCGTTCGCGTCACCGACGACTTTATGTACGCCGTCATGCGCGACACCGAATTCTCGACCAAGTCTGTGCGCGATGGCAGCGTCATGAAGACTTACAAAGCGAAAGATCTGCTCAAGAAAATTTCCGAGGCCACCTGGCACTGCGGCGATCCCGGCATGCAATACGACACCACCACGAATCGCTGGCACACTTCGAAGAACACGGACCGCATTAACGCCAGCAATCCCTGCAGCGAATACATGTTCCTCGACGATTCCGCCTGCAACCTCGCCAGCCTGAATCTTCTTAAGTTCGCGCCCAACGGCACCTTCGACGTCGAGGCCTATCGCCATGCGGTAGATGTATTAATCACCGCGCAAGAAATCCTGGTCGATAATGCCGGATACCCAACAGAGATGATCATGCGCAACTCGCATGACTACCGCCCGCTCGGCCTGGGCTACGCAAATCTCGGCGCGCTGCTAATGGCCGCAGGCCTACCGTATGACTCAGATGCTGGCCGCGACTACGCCGCCTGCGTCACCGCCATCATGTGTGGCGAAGCCTATCTGCAGTCGAGCAAGATCGCAGAACAATGCCAGCCCCTCTACCCAGCAACCGACGCCACCAAGAAAAATCTGTCAGAAACCAATCTAGGAGCCAAACTCGGCGACGCTCATGTGGGGACAGGCCATGTGGGGACGGACGCCTTCGTCCGTCCAGCGACCCTGAACGAAGAGAAGGGGAGCGCCGCAGCGCCACAGACCATGCCCGGCGGAGCCTGCCCCGGCTGGTACATCAACCGCGAACCCTTCCTCGATGTAATCCGCATGCACCGCGCCAGCGTAAACAACATCAACAAAAATAATGTCCCGATTACACTCCACGAATCCAGCAAAACCTGCTGGGACGAAGCCCTGGCCCACGGCGAAAAGCACGGCTACAGAAATTCCCAAGTAACAGTCCTAGCTCCCACCGGCACAATCGGCTTCATGATGGACTGCGACACAACTGGAGTGGAGCCGGATTTGGCGCTGGTTAAGTACAAGAAGCTGGTTGGCGGAGGGATGATTAAGATCGTCAATCAGACGGTGCCGACGGCGTTGTTCAAGCTTGGGTACGATCATGATCAGGCGAATGCGATCGTCAGCTACATCGATGCGACGGGAACCATCGAAGGGGCGCCGCATATTAAGGACGATCATCTGGCAGTGTTCGATTGCTCGTTCAAGCCGGCTAAGGGGACGCGGTCAATTGCTTACATGGGCCACTTGCGCATGATGGCGGCGGCGCAGCCGTTCATCTCCGGAGCTATATCGAAGACGGTCAATCTTCCGGAGAACGCATCGGTCGAGGACATCATGGAGGCTTACCTCCAGGCCTGGAAGCTTGGCCTCAAGGCCGTCGCGGTGTATCGCGATGGCTGCAAGAAGTCGCAACCGTTGTCGGCGGCGGGGACAAAGACTGCAAACTCCAGTAAAGATGACCCGCGGCCGGGGGCGGCCGCGCCACAAGAAGAGAACCTCAACGCGCCTCCACGTGCGGTGCGGCACAAGCTGCAGGAAGAGAGGGCGTCGATCACCCACAAGTTCAAAGTTGGCGATCACGAGGGATACATCACCGTCGGCCTCTATCCCAGCGGCGAGCCCGGCGAACTTTTCGTAACCATGGCCAAAGAAGGATCGACCGTCAGCGGGTTGATGGATAGCTTTGCGCTGGCGGTTTCAATCGCGCTACAACATGGCGTGCCGCTGAAGCTGTTCTGTGAAAAATTCGCGCACACGCGTTTCGAGCCCAGCGGCTGGAGCGGCAATGCCGATATCGGCTATGCCAAGTCGATCATGGACTACATCTTCCGATGGCTGCAAATGCGCTTTCTCACCGGCCAGCAGCAGATGCTGTTCGAGAATCTGCGACTCAGGCCATCAGCTCTCAGCTCTCAGCTCTCAGAGGGCGAGATGAATGGCATTGAGCCGAAGCCCGAAGCCCGAAGCCCGAAGCCCGGCTCTCTTCACGCCGCCGATGCTCTGGCCGGCATCATCGACCTGGGCGACGCTCCTACTTGCAGCTTCTGCGGCAGCATCATGACGCGCAACGGTTCGTGCTATCGCTGCGGGAGTTGCGGGAGCACGAGCGGGTGTTCGTAAGGATGATCTCGGATAGACTCGCATGAAGAAGGGCCGTGACCAGTTCGCTGTTTGCATCTCGAATAAGGGATATTCGGCCTCCCTGGAGGTGCGCAAGATTTATCGTCTTATTCCGGATAAGGCCGGGACGAAGCACGGTCTAGTTCGTGTGGTGGATGAGATGGGTGAGGATTATTTGTTTCCGGAGGAGTACTTCGTCTCTTTAAGGTTGCCGCAGGCTGCGGAGCGTGCGGTATTGAGGGCATCACCCTAGGCCTACTTCCAGCTGCCACCTCTACGGCGACATTAATGACGTGGAATGGTTTGTGCTATCGCTGCGGGAGTTGCGGGAGCACGAACGGGTGCAGCTACGAACTCAACAAGTTACCAGGAGGCCCGACTTGTTAGTCGGGCTTTTTGTTTTATCCTTAGCTCTACCTGCTAGAATCGGCGTTTCAAGTCGAGAGACCGAAATCAAATGCCTGGTGGCGCGTCAAAGACGGGCGGATTCACCCCGAAGAAGATTGAGTACGTTCCGGTCAAGCATTTAAGACTTGATCGCGACAACCCGAGGCTTGCATCGGAGGACACTGATGTGTCACCGACTGAGCTCATAAGAATTCTTTGGACGGAAATGGCCGTCGACGAGGTCGCGCTCTCTATTGCTGCCAATGGCTATTTTCCGGAGGAACCTTTATTCGTCATACCGGAGACGCCCGGAAGGGCAGACCCTGATAAGGACAAGTTCATTGTTGTCGAAGGAAACCGACGGCTGGCCGCGGTGCTGTTACTTAGAGATCCTCAGCTGCGTAAGCAGCTTCGTGTCGAGCTACCTGCGCTCGACGAAAAAGCCCTGAAAAAACTCGATAGCCTGCCCGTCTCGATATACAAGAGTCATCGAGAGCTATGGGAGTATCTTGGATTCCGTCACATCAATGGTCCGAAGGAATGGGACGCATACAGCAAGGCACAATATGTGGCGAAGGTTCACGAGCAATACAAGATCAGCCTACCTGAGATAGCACGTCGGATTGGCGACCAGCATTACTTCGTGAAGAGAATCTATCGCGGATACCTTCTGGTCCAGCAGGCGGAGACGCAGGCTAATTTTAGCCGGGAAGACGTCAGCCAGAACCGGTTCAGCTTCTCGCATCTATACACTGCCGCCTCTCAAAAGGAGTTCCAAGACTTCCTCGGTATCGAGGCAGACACCTCGCTTAAGCCAAACCCCGTTCCTCGGTCAAAGCTCTCGCGACTAAAGGAGCTGATGCAATGGCTATATGGGAGCCGTTCCGCTGGGTTGTTGCCAGTTATTCGCACGCAACATAAGGATCTGGCGCTGCTGGGAGAGGTTATACAAAAACAGGCGGCCCTTGCTGTGCTGCGTTCTGGGTATCCCTTAAAGAGAGCCCATGAGGTGAGCGTTGGGGACAAACAGCGGTTCGAGGGATCGCTAACGCGGGCGAAGGAAGACCTTCTGCTCGCCAAAGGAACCGTAACGACAGGATACGAGGGTGGGGAGGATCTCTACTCTGTGATCGGAGAGATAATCGAGCTTGCCAACCGCATTCAAGCAGAAATGGCGCAAAAAAGGACAAAAAAGTCGGCAAAGCCATAAGGTATCGTTCCTCCCAGTGCCCACTACTGATGGGATTCGCCTTGCCGACTGGCTAGAACTTTGTGCTCTTATATCCAAGGATCAGAACTCCAGCCTTGGAGATCTCGAACGGCTGTTAAAGCGATCCGCGATTCTGCGGAGCGGGGATGGTTCGCTTGAAACGAAACTTCCGGAAGTTGCCTTTGAGTTGCAGTGTCGGCTTCAGGCTGCAGCCGGAGCCTACCCATTCACATTCGACGGCGTGCGCTTAGAGCTGAGGGGGAAAGCGGAGGAGTACGCATCCTACGTCTTCTGTCTTTGCTTATCGGCCTTTAAGTGGGAGAACAAAAAAGGCTCAAAAGCCTTTCCCGCTAGGATGTTTGAGCGCCTTTCATCTTTCGCAGCGAAAAATTTCTTGTATGGCGAGGCATTCCGCTTCGCTGCCCCAAGAGAAGTCGATTTCCCGTCTGAATTTCGCGCGGCAGTGGATGAACTCTGCCGAAGGGTCGGCGAGGGGGCCGGTATCAAGGCGAAGAAGATGAAGGCTGGGCAGGATGACACACTCGATATCGTCGCTTGGCGCGACTTTCCTGACAAGCGCCACGGCAAGCTTCTACTTTTCGGGCAATGCGCAGCCGGCCAAAACTGGAGAAGCAAGATTTCTGATTTACAGCCCGTGGATTTCTGTGGTACGTGGATGGAGGAAGTGCCTCCGAGCACTCTTCTCAAGGCCCTATTCATCCCGCATCAAGTGGACCTAGACGAGTGGTGGCAGAGGTCGGTCAGAGCCAAGATGATTTTTGACCGATGCCGTATCGCCTACTGGGCGCACGGCAGGGGCACGATACCAAATCAGTCGGCGTATGTGGCTTGGTTCAGATCGAAGCTCCGGGCGGTGCAAGGGTGAGGAACCGACTCTTTTCACTCTGTCCTTACTTCGCAATGTTCCCAGAGGAATTTGCGGAGCGACAGATCCGCAGCTACTCCAGCCGCGGCGATCTGGTCTGCGATCCATTCTCCGGGCGGGGCACCACGTTGTTGCAGGGTCTCCTTCTAGGCCGCAGAGCGGTCGCGACTGATATTAATCCAGTCGCTTATTGCATCTCGGCCGCAAAGGCCAACGTGCCTCGTCTAAGCGATGTCAGACGGGAGATCACGGTCTTGAGGAACTGGTACCTGAACGACAGCCGAAGTGCTTTTGAGGGCGAGCGGTCTTTGCTGCCGCAATTCTTTCGAAGGGCTTTTTATCACAGTACATTGAGCGAGCTGCTGTTCCTGAGGTCTGTGCTCAACTGGAAAGAATCGCGTGTGCACCGATTTATAGCGGCGCTTGTCTTGGGGTCTCTTCATGGGGAAATGGACAAGTCCAGTTCATACTTCAGCAATCAGATGCCGAGAACAATCAGCACGAAGCCCGATTACTCAATTCGATATTGGGACGAGCATGACCTGTGGCCCAAGAAAAGGGACGTGTTTGAGCTCCTCCGAAAGAGGGCGGAGTTTCGATTGCGCGAGGAAGACATACCGTCGCTTTCTGGCGAGGTTGCCTTAGGGGATGCCAGGACGGCTGTTACTTTCTTCCCAGAGCTTAGGCGTAATGTGAAGCTAATCCTGACATCGCCGCCGTACCTGAATGTCACGAATTACGAGGAGGATCAATGGTTGAGACTCTGGTTTCTTGGAAATGACCCGGCCCCGACCTACAAAACCATCTCGAAGGATGATCGGCATCTCGATCCACTGAAATACTGGAAATTTCTGAAAGAGGTTTGGCAGGGAATCGAGCCCCTACTCTCAAAAGGGGCTTCTCTAGTGTGTAGGATCGGCGCGAAGGACCTCAAAAGAGATGAAGTGACCGATGGCTTGACCCAATCTCTTAAGGACGTCTTTCCGAGTCTTCGCCGGAAAAAGCCTCCCGTTGTTTCTAGAATACGAAACCGCCAAACGGAGTACTTCAGGCCCGGCAGCAAAGGCTGCCTCTATGAAATGGACTTTGCTTTCTCCGTGACCTAGCCTCCCGCCGGGTGCCCTTGTCTCGCGTCCTCTGCGAGACGTGGGATTCCACTGTCCACTCCCTCTGAGGTCGCGTCTACTGACAGCAGTTCTTCACCGAGCTTTCAGCCCGCTTCGAAAGGACAAGATTTTGTGATTCTTTGCGCGACTGCATCGTGCGCCGATACGAATCTGAACACACCTCGGGGGCTGAAGCCCGCTGCTTTACTGGTGACCGCTGACGCAGGCCTGGAAGGCCTGCTCCACCCTTGCTTTTGAGGCTTGCGACGCCCTTCGGCTCCGCTCAGGGCAGGCTCCTTCGGCGCGCTTCGCTTGCTCAGGGCAGGCTCAGAGCTGAAGTCGTGCCCTTCCCGGTCGTGGCGCTGTCAAATCCTCAGACATGGCACGCCGTGTCTCCCTTTTTTGTTTTGAAACGTTGTGCCCGCTGGTTTCACTATTCATTTTGGGATTGAGGTGGACTCCGATGGCACCTGGACTGGATCAACTTAAACATATTGTGGTGTTGATGATGGAGAACCGCTCGTTCGACCACATGCTCGGTTATCTGAAGCAGGACTGGCCAGCGATCGACGGGCTGAACGGGAACGAGACGAATCCGGACACGAATGGGGACTTGCAGTCGGTGCAGCCGACGGCGGCGGCGCAGGGGGAATTGGATCCCGCCCCAGATCACTCGTGGGAAGGGGTGAATCTGCAGATTTTCGGGAACGCGCAAGGGATCGACGATGGGTCGCCGAAGATGAAGGGATTCATCAAATGCTACTTCACGAAGCGGCAGGATGTGGGTCACTCGCGGAACATCATGAACTGCTTTGACCCGAACAATCTGCAGGTGCTGACGTTTCTTGCGGAGCAATATGCGACGTGCGACCGGTGGTTTTCGTCCCTGCCTGGGCCAACTGTGCCCAACCGCATGTTTGCGCATTTTGGGACGTCGTTTGGGCACGTCGATAACGCCATGAAAATTGGCGACAACGGGAAAAGCATTTACTCGCGGATGCTGAACGCCGGACGGACCCCGAAGATTTACTTTTTCGACGAGCAAAGCGCGACCATCGGCATCAGCTTCATGCTGCAGAATCAGGGGCAGATGCTGGGGACGTACGAGGACTTTAAGGACGACTGTCTCAACGGCAATCTGCCGGACTATTGTTTTGTGGAGCCGAACTATTCGGACCATGGAAACCTGCTGGCGGGGGACCAGCACCCGGACCACAACGTAATTGCGGGCGAGAATTTCATTGCGGATGTCTACAACCACGTGCGCAAGAGTCCTCTGTGGGAAAACACTCTGCTGTTGATCGTGTATGACGAGCACGGCGGGACATACGATCATTTTACTCCGCCAAAGATTGTGCCGGATGGGATCACTGATCCGCAGACCGGGTTTAAGTTTGACCGGCTGGGATTCGCGTGCCGGCGATTTTCATTTCGCCGTGGATCGACGCAGGAACGCCGATTCACACACAGTATGAGCACGCATCGATTCCGGCGACGGTTGCAAATTTTTTCATCGCCGATCCGGGGAAGAGGAATCTGACGCCGCGAGAGAGCCGGGCGAACCTGTTCACGGCGGATCCGAATTTGTTCACGCTCAACACGCCGCGGCAGGATAGTTTTATCTTCACAATGGAGGAAGATCCGCAGATCCATGCGACGCCCTTGTCGCTGGCTGCGTCGGCAGAGGTGGAAGGAACACCGGTTCCGCTGAAGGCCCCTCCGGCCGAAGCCTACAATCCCGGACGTGATATGGGAGTTCTGCTGAGAGATCACATTCAGGAACTGAGCAGGCTGGAACAACAGCTTCCGGCGGGCCAGCAAACTGGAATTGACGTCAGCAAGCTCAACACCGAGCAGGACGCCAGCAATTACATCGGGCAGGTCATTCCGCGGCTGCGCGCCCAGAGCGCGAAGGGAGGCCAACTATGAACCGGGCATGCAGTTTTGCGTTGATCGGGGCGCTGGTCGCGGCACTCCCCCTGGCTGCTCAGAACAACAATAGCAGCAATGGAAGGGAGAGCTATTTCGGGACCACCTTCAGCATCGAGGGGAAGGACATCAGCGATGGATGCAACGCTAAGCAAACGGTCCTCGATAAGAATGGACAACCGACGACGGAAAGCAAGCCACTGAAGGAACTGGTGCCAGGATGTCTGACGCCGATATTTCACGGCAATAAGGGCCTGTACCCGTCGTTTACGAATCTGCCGCCGGGAAATGGCCTGGCGCTCGGGGCGGTATTCAAAGATAGCGAATTGAACACGCCCCGGTTCCCATCGTGGCGGTTCGATTATCAGGTCGGTGCGCAGGGTTCGTTGAATGGATCGTGGACGGCGGGCGGGTTTCTGACGATGAAGCTGGCGCCGACCAAAGAATCGCAGGCGACGCCGACCACTTCGCAGCCGGCTGAGGGCACTGCCCCGAGTGCAACACCGGCCACGCCCGTAAACCCGAATAAACCCACCCGCTGGTTGCATCCTCCCATCGTGTCGCAGGGCCCGATTCCCAAGCGGCTGCCCAATCTCGGCGAGAACGAAACGAAGCTCCTGCTGAACTTCTACGCATTTCACACCTCGCTGAACCAGGTAACATTCTTTGGCATTGGCCCGGACACGTTGCTGGCGGATCGGAGTTTCTTCGGGCTGCGGGAGACGGTGACGGGTGCGAACTCTGACGTCCTTTTGCCGTGGGGTCTGCACTTCCTGGGTGAGTTGAATGGACGCTGGCCGACAATCGGTCCCGGCAACGGTCAGTCTTCGCCATCGATCGAGCAGATCTACACGGAGGCGACGGCGCCGGGCCTGACAAGGCAACCGGGGTTTCTACAGCCAGGAGAGGGACTGGAGTTCCTCCACCACGGTGGAGGTCTGGGGCAATATGCGAGTTTCGGCGCGGCGTACGACCTCGACTAGACAGCAAACTTTCAGCAGTTCTTCGCGCCGTCAATTTCCACGTATTCATTCCGCCGGCTAACGCTCGACGCGACCAATGAGATCCATTTCAAGACGAGGTTCAAGCCCAAGAAGAGCGGGTCCACTTCGGAGGAGTCGAAGGATGTCTCTTCGACTTCCCAAGCGCAAGGAACGTTGCAGCTGCGGGGATGGATGAGCGAGTCAGTCGTTCCCGCTGGTCACATGGTTCCGTTTTATTTCCAGCCGACCCTAGGCGGTGGCGATATCGACAAAGAGCGTACTCTGGCAAGTTACGCCGACTATCGCTTCCGCGCTCCCAACGCGTTGCTCTTTCGTGCGCAATTCGAGCAACCACTCCCGAAATACAGCTTTCTGGGGTTGGTGTTTCGCGCGGATTCAGGAAAGGTGGGCGTGAATCGAGGAGACCTTGATCTGTCTCATCTGCGCCACAGCTATGGAGCCGGCTTCACGATTCGCGCTGACAATTTTCCCTACCTGATCTTCATGTATGCCTGGGGTGGAGCGGAAGGGCATCACACTTTTGCCGATCTGAATCTTTCCGCTATCTCTGCCGGGGGCGGAACTGCTTCGTTGTGGTAGGGAGGCGAGCGGAAGATGGTCGCGTCCGGTGCTGGATTAAATCTGCGACGGAGTTTTCGTCCTTTCCACAGGGGTTGGTTCGCAGGTGTGATGGATGACCTTGTGGATCTGCTTAGGATTGAAATAGCGGGATTGTTCTGCGGGTGTCCAGAAAACACGAAGGGGTTCTGTGATGAGGCGGAAGGCTAGTCGGATGGCGGGTGGGAAGTTGGCGGGGTGCAAGGAGCGGGGGGAGTGGGCGGAGCTTTATTTCATGATGATGGCGGTGGGGCTGGGGATGAAGGTTTTGCGGCTGTTTGGGGAGTCGGGGAGATACGACGTTGGCGTGGAGAACGGGAGCCGGGTGCTGCGGGTGCAGGTGAAGTCTACGATCTACAAGCGACGCAATGGGGAGTACAGCTTGAATGTGATGGGATCGCAACGGAAGAAGTACGAGCCGGGGTCGGTGGATTTCTTTGCGGTGTTGCTGATCCCGAGAGATGACTGGTACATCATTCCGTTTGAAGTGATGGGGAGGACGAATTGCTCGCTGCACTTTACTCCGAAGAGCAAGCGGCAGAAGTATGGAGAGTATTGGGAGGCGTGGGATTTGCTGAGGGATGAAGGGGTGACGATTCAGGCTTGTGTGGGTGAGGAGTGGGCGGAGGTGGGGACGGGGACAGAAAACCAAGATTCCTCGCTGCGCTCGGAATGACAAAGCTGTTCTAGCAAGAGTGAGCTGATCGATTCGTTTAATTCCCGTTCGGAGGAAGAATGAAATCGTTCGTGGAATCCCACGTCTCGCAAAACCCGCGAGACATGGGGCACCCGGTTTTACTTCTTCGCTGGCGGTGGGTTGCGCTCGGCGAACTGGCGCTGATGCCAATATGGGTAGACGGGAGTGACGTCGCTGGCGGCGTCGAGTTTGGCGACTTGGTCGGGTGAGAGATTCCATCCGACTGCGCCAAGGTTCTGGCGCAATTGGTCTTCGTTGCGCGCGCCGAAGATGACGGTGGAAATCGATGGGCGCTGCAGGAGCCAATTTAACGCGACTTGAGGCACGGTCTTTCCGGTTTCTTTTGCGACTGAGTCGAGGGCATCGACGACTTTATAGAGATAGTCGTCGGGCATCTGCGGGCCTTGCTCCGACGTCTTATGCAGGCGGCTCTCTTTGGGGAGGGGCTGGCCACGGCGAATCTTGCCGGTCAGGCGTCCCCAGCCTAGGGGACTCCAAACCAGGGCGCCGACTCCTTGATCGACGGCGAGGGGCATGAGTTCCCATTCGTACTCGCGGCCGACCAGGGAGTAATAGACCTGATGTCCGACATAGCGGGCCCAGCCAAATTTGTCGGAGGCGGCGAGGGACTTCATCAAATGCCAGCCGGAAAAATTCGAGCATGCGATGTAGCGAACTTTTCCGCTGACCACAAGGTTGTTGAGCGTGCTGAGAACTTCTTCGACCGGGGTGAGCGCGTCGAAGCCGTGGAGATGATAGATATCGATGTAATCGGTGCCGAGGCGGCGGAGGCTGGCTTCGCAGGCGCGAATCAGGTGGTAGCGCGAGGAGCCCAGATCGTTGGGTCCCGGTTGGCCTCCCATGCGAAACGTCGCCTTGGTCGAGATCAGAACATTGTCGCGGCGGCCGGCAACGGCTTTGCCCAGGATTCTTTCGGAGAGGCCGTCGGAATAGACGTCGGCGGTATCGAAGAGGTTGACGCCAGCTTCGAGGCAGACATCGACAAGGCGCGTTGCCTCGGCCACATCGCTCGCGCCCCATGCGCGAAAAAATTCGGTGCCGCCGCCAAACGTTCCCGTGCCAAAACTCAACACAGGCACTTTCAACCCTGAGCGTCCCAGCGTTCTAAATTCCATGAGGGATAGATGAGGCGGGCAAAGTGAACGATGCGCGGAGAGATTCAAATTTCCCGTTGTCATCTTGAACGGCGCGCGGTTCTTGCCTAGGCTAGCTCTGTTGCAGCTGCGAGCGAGAACCAAGGCCCCCTCGCTACGCTCGGGATGATTTTTTTAGCCAGAAGATATTTTGGCAGAATGGTATTCCTAGTGGGGCAGCATTTTTGGAGAGTGGGCGCTCGCTTCGCTTCGCGGGACAGCCGAGGCGGCTGTCCCCACATTTCTAGGGGATGATGCCTTTGGATGCCTGCAGGGTGGTGGGAAAAATAAAGGCCGCCCGGAGGCGGCCTTGGCAAAACTTGTAAACCTTACGGCATTACTCCAGCTGGGGCCTGTGGCACGGGACCAGCTGTTGTGGCGGCTGCAGCTTCGTTCAATATGCGGTGATGGATGGTGAAGAGGGCCAGCTCCAGGCGGTCTGAGACGCCGATCTTGTCGTAGACGTTGCGCAGATAGTTCTTGATGACCTGCTCGGTGGTACCGAGTTGGGTGGCGATCTCTTTATTCTTGTAGCCCTGGACGATGAGGGCGACGATGCGCAGTTCTTTTGCGGTCAGCCGGTCGCGCACGCGCAATCCGACCATGTCGTTTTCGGTGAGCTCGCTGGGCACGGCAACGTCCTGCACCCAAGTTTCGCCGCGCGCGACTTTCCGCACGCAGTCGACTAAGGCGGCACTGGTGACGTTGCGATAGACCACGCCATGCGCACCGTTTGCCATGTGGCGTTGGGCGCTCTCGCCGGTATCGGCGAGCACAATTACGCGGGTTTTGGCCTTCGATGCGGCCTGTACGATGGCGGCGAAGTCGTTGTGAAAACCCGCCGCTACTACCAGCACTGCCGCGCGGAATTTGTCCAGAGCCATGAACATCTGCTCTTGCGTTTGAGCCTGCGCGACGATGCGCATCTCGTCTTCTACCGCCAGCACTTTGGCGATACCGGCGCGGAAGATTGCCTGGTTATCGGCCAGAATCAGTTTGAGCATGTTATCGGCGCTCCAAGATTAGCTGCAAAAGTATCGAATTGTTGATTACTGATTGTTGATTGAAGAGAAA
The DNA here is from genome assembly GCA_963771965.1 of uncultured Acidobacteriaceae bacterium. GTDB lineage: Bacteria > Acidobacteriota > Terriglobia > Terriglobales > Acidobacteriaceae > Sulfotelmatobacter. The sequence continues at coordinate 432,477 of CAVYVM010000005.1, read as the reverse complement.
CGGCCCGTTCAGGTTTCCAATCAGCAATCGAAAAATCAGCAATCAGCAATTTCTTTAAGAATTTCTGACGAACTCATACGAGTCGATCACGCAGGCGACGCCTTTGCCGTCTGCGGTAGCTCCAGTGGGATCGGTGCGCACCACGCGCCCTTTGCACTGGATCACAACGTTCTCCGCTCCTCCGGTGACATCTGGGGGAAGCGTGATCTCAAACTCAACTGGCGAACCAACATCCAGGGAGGCGTCGGCGCGAATGTAAACGCCTGCCGCGCTGAGATTTCCCGTAAGCCCTTTTGCGTCGCCGCCCGCGCCTTCCTTATGGACCTTTATCGGCAGTTCCAGCGGAAACCTTTTTCCGGTCCGTGCTTCGGACACAGTCCCTCCTCTTTCGTGGCCTGATTCTTCGTGAGCTGATTGTCCCTGACTTTTATCTTTCTCTGCAAACCGGGCCACAGCCATCGAACGCTCCTGGCGGGCGAATTGCCCACCGTGTTGCTTATCGGCGGTTATATCACGGATGTTACCTCTAAAAAAGCCTGATTAAGAGTTAGTTAAGGGTAGGAACTAGATTCCCCCCGATTCGCCCCGGGTTAAAGTCGCGCAATCCGCTGCCGAAGTAACAAGAGGTGCCATCCGAGCCAAGGCTTTTGGAAAACCTGTTCACTCGCGTAAAACAATTGGGAAAAGTCCTCGCCGCGTGTCATTCGATCAACGTTTACGGGGTTGATAGGCAGTCGGCGGCGATTGCCAATTCGAGGGAACGGTCAAGATACAACTGACGATTAGGACAAACTTTTCGGCCTGGCGGCCGGCAGTCTGCTGCTGGTGGCCTGCGTAAGCGCTACGGGCTGCTAGGGCATTACTTCCGTAACCAAGACGACCTCGATTCAAGCATTGCGAAGAAAGCGGTTTCAGAGGCCGCGGAAAAAGTCGCGCAGCCCGCAAAGGCTTACCTCAGGCGCTGAAGCGCGGACTCATCTTGGACGACTTAATGGCACAAGTGGAACTCGTGCCCTTCCCAAACCTGACTGATACAAACTTTTTCCACCCTCTTCAGCCGTTTGGATTCTCCAGTTTACATTGCAACCGACCCGACAGTGGTACCGTCAAATGATAGCCTTCTTCTTTCTTGTCTCAGGAGAGCTATCTCATGCTCGGTCGATTCTTATTTTCAGTGCGCGCGGAACGTTGGCCGCGACGCTCGATTTATTCTGCGATCGTATTTTTTGTGGCTTCAGTTTCATACATGACGGCGCAGCAGCCGCCGGTGCAGAAGTTGCCCAATCCAACTCCCGCTACCAAAGTCATTGATGGAAAGTCGAAGCCGAACGTGGAATCTCCGGCGGCATCGGCGGAAACTCTGGCTCAGTTCAACGATGCGCTGGAAAGCCTTGCGGCGAAAGTCTCTCCCGCAGTGGTGCAGATTCTGGTCACCGGCTACGGGCCCCTGCACGACGAAAACCGTACGCAGACCGCGCTGATTGTGCGGCAGCATGCGGTGGGCTCGGGCGTGATCGTCGATTCCTCGGGCTACATTATGACCAACGCGCACGTGGTGGAAGGTGCGCAGCGGATTCGTGTGGCATTGCCGCTGCCGGGCGATTCGAGCCGCCCGGTACCGGTGGGGAAGCGGCGCATTCTCGAAGCGCGCCTAGTGGGAGTGCATAAAGATACGGATCTGGCTTTGCTGAAGGTCGACGATAAGGACGAGAAAGACCTTCCGACGTTGACGCTGATGGCGCAGCAACGTCCGCGGGTGGGACAGCTCGTGTTCGCCATCGGCAGTCCTGAGGGTTTGCAGGGATCGGTCACCATGGGCGTGGTGAGCGCCGTCTCGCGCCAACCCGACCCGGATAAGCCGCTGACTTACATTCAGACCGACGCTCCCATCAACCCTGGCAACAGCGGCGGGCCGCTGGTCGATATGAATGGGGCGGTGGTCGGGATCAACACGTTTATTCTGTCGACCGGCGGAGGCAGCGAAGGCTTGGGTTTCGCCATACCCGCGCGCATTGTGGATTTTGTCTACCACAGCCTGCGCAAGTACGGCCACGTTCACCGGGTGGAGATCGGCGCTGTGGCTCAGGAAATTACTCCGACTCTGGCCGACGGACTTAAGCTGGCGCAGCATTGGGGAGTCATTGTGGCGGACGTGAAGCCCGACGGCCCTGCCGCCGCCGCAGGATTGCAGGTGCAAGATATCGTTCTTGCCGCAGACGATCGCCGCATTGAAACGCTGCCCGGGCTTTCGTCGGCGCTCTACCTACACCGCCTCGATCAGGTAATGAAGCTGGAAATTCTGCGCGGCGACCAGAAGAGAATTCTTTACGTTCCGGCCATCGAACATCGCGACCAGATGGATCAACTTTTCGATGCGGCCGATCCGGATAAAAGCCTGGTGCCGCGGCTCGGGATTCTGGCTACCGATCTCACGGCTGATTTGCGCAACCTGATCGGCAGGTTGCGAATTTCTTCAGGCGTGATCGTTCTGGGACGCGCTGCCGACCTGATCACTCCCGACACCGGCCTGCAAACCGGCGACGTGATCCACGCGCTGAATACAACGTCCATTACTTCCATGGAGGAGCTGCGTGCCGCGGTGGTTACGTTGAAGGCCGGCGATCCGGTCGTGCTGCAAGTGGAACGAAGCGATGGGCTGACGTACTTAAGCTTTGAGATGGAGTGAGCGGCTTCGAGTCGATTGCCGTAAAATGTTTGGAGTGCGCCCGTAGCTCAACTGGATAGAGCATCTGCCTTCGGAGCAGAGGGTTGGGAGTTCGAGTCTCTCCGGGCGCACCACACATCTTCCTATCCTGCCCCAGACGCTCGTCTTAGCTCTCCTCGACGTTTCTAGCGTCCCAGTAGAACCAGCCAAACCTGAGCAAGCAGCAGAACGATTCCGACAGCCGATAATACGACGCCGACCACCTGATACCGTGCGATTTGTGGGTTGACACCCCGTAGCTCTTTTCGTGCCTTCTGCTCGGAACCGGGGTAAGCCGTAAGCTGTGCCTCGTGAAACTCTACCCGTGTTGCAAGCTGATTACGGTAAAGCAGGGCGAGCATCGCAGCTACGAGTGATGTTAATGCAATGCCGAGAGTGTATTTGTGTCGTAAGACACCTAGAAACTTACCGAGAGCCGCGGTGACCACAAGCGATACAGTTGCTCCATCCAATAGGGCGAGCTTTTCATAGTAGCCGTTTACCTGCTGTCTCGCTCCAAAATAGAGACCATGTTCCTTTACTCTGTCGCCAAAAGGGTCACCTGACATGCTCATCTCCGTCGAAGCTCATGCCGAGTATCGTGCAGCAAAGTCACGCACGCCTTGGAGCATCAATACAACTTGTTCATTTTCGTATTTATCGTAATGTCCGTGAGCTGCATTGTTGCGTAGTTCGAGCCATGCTGTAACGCTCTTCTGGTCGAGCAGAGTGTAGGCTTCCGCCGCTTTCAGTTCAGTGTTCAATGCTTCAGCCTTCTTCGGCTTACCATCAGGCTTATCTACCGTGATGTTGTGCTTCTCACAGAGTTTTCGTAAATGCGCTTCCAGTACTGAGCCAACCACAACCGCCGCTGGGTCTTTGTAGTTTTGCTCCAGCAGATAAGCCGCCATCTCAAGGAAATCAGCGAAGATGTCAGCGTGAACCAGTTCAACGACTGATTGCTGATAACCGGATTCGTAGTCACTTCTGAGGGCCTCAAGCATTCCACGAATGGGCTCTAGCTTCCTCGACATTTCGATAATGCCGCCTGCCTGACTTGCCTCATAGCTCTTAAGATTCTTGACGTAGACACTCCCAGGCGGTGCCAGCCTGTGAATCGCCGAGAGCAGTACATTGAAGGCTCTACTGACCTCTGCCGGACCTGCAACATTCGCAGATTTTCCGAGTACGTCGTCAATCTGTTTGATGATTGCTGATTGATCTAACGGCCGGCGTGCGAGGAGGTCCGAAATGAAGGTTTTTCTAGGATGGTCAGGCGAAACAAGCCATAAAGTAGCCACTGCACTTCATGGATGGCTTCCGAAAGTCATTCAATCTGTAAGGCCCTACATTTCTTCTGAGGACATTGCTAAGGGAGCACGTTGGGCGGGCGAGATAGCTAAGGAGCTTCAGGCCTCCAACTACGGCATCATCTGCATCACACGCGACAATCTCACATCTACGTGGATACATTTTGAGGCAGGAGCACTGTCGAGAGAAATCGAGAAAGCTCGCGTCACTCCTTTCATATTTAACCTAAAGCAATCAGACATTCAGGGGCCTCTTCAGCAGTTTCAGTCGGTCGTAAATGTGAAAGACGATGTATTGCGAATGGTGAAAAGTATTAACGAAATGCAAGAGCAGGAAAAGAAACTGGATGTCAACGCCTTGGAAGAAGCATTCGCAATGTGGTGGCCTAAACTGGACGAAAAGTTTGGTCAAATCGCGAACGACGAAGCCAACACACCTGCTCCTCAGAAACGACCCGAACGCGAGATTCTGGAAGAGTTATTGGCGCTGACACAGACTGTACTACGAAGCGAGGACGTCACTCGTGATGCTGTGGAAGGACATCTACTGTTAATAAGCGACCAGTTAGAGACACTTACGACGCAGAGCTTCCAGAACCCGCGTTTACTTAACCTTTCGGCCCTTTCAGGGTCTGACATTCCTAAGTGGTACGGTGATTACTCTAAACTAGTTTCAGTGGCTTCGATGGCTGCGACACGAAAAGGGGAAGAGGAAGGCGGCGATAGTCAGATAAAAACGCCGCCGCCGTCGAAAGGAAAAACAAAATAACTTGACATGCTGTTTTCTACGTTGTTGATTCTGCGTCAGCTTAAAACGCGCTGCCGCCACCGCCGCCGAAGCCGCCGCCGGAAAATCCTCCACCACCGCTGAAGCCGCCACCACTGCCGAATCCCGATCCTCCGGAACTGGCGCGAGGGGCGGAGATAAAGACCTGATGCATATCCGTGGCCATGCCGTGCATCGAGGATGAGAAAAGGATGGGATTGAAAAACATGCCGGGGCCGTAGCCATAACCCGGCGGGCCGGCATACCAACTGGGCGGATTTTTTACGATGCCGTCGAAGGCCTGCGCCCAATGGTGCTCGACACCCAGGGCCATCGCGTAGGGGAGAAATTTTTCGAAGGTGTCGGGCGGCATGACTTTGAGCCGGTCGGCATCGACACGGTTCATGAACTCCTGAAATCCGAGGATGGCGATGTGGATGCGCGCGCCCTTCAGGGTTTTCGCCGTCATGACGCGGGCGAACAGCCACCAGATTACGGCCGAGACGAGAAGACACACGATGAGTACGGGGACGGAGCTGAGGAAATCGGCCCATCCGGCATATTGCAGAATTGCGAAGGGGACGAGAATGGCGAAGGCGGCGCCAATGCTGTAGCCGTTTGCGGATTCGGGATCGAGTGCGTAAATGCCTTTCTGTTTCAGCGCCGACATGATGTCGGTGCGGACGACGGGAATGGTGGTGTAGAAACGGTTCTTGAGGCTGGAGAGCCGGGTTTCAGGAATGTCGCCGACGAAGATGTTTTCGAGCATGACTCGCTCGTGAGGGGCGAGGCCGCGCCAGTCCTGGCGCTTCTGCAGCAGGTGGAAAATGTAGTCCTTGTGGTGGAAGACGAGGCCTTTGTCGTCGGTTTGCTCGATCTTGAGGAAACCGCGCACGGCAAGATCGACGATGGTCGATGTAATGTCGCGGGGATGAATGCGATCCTCGAGCAAGGTTCCGGCCTCGGCCGGAGAGATGCCGGGCGGCGGCTCATACATGGGCGCCACGGAAACACCGGGATCGGGATCGCGGCCGGCGAACCACCACAGACCGAACATCACGACGAGTGTGACGAGCGGAAGAAAAACCGCGGGGTTGCCCGCGATGAACCAGAAGAATTTTGTGAGGCTGCTGGGTTGGTTGAGAATGCCTTTTGGGATGTAAACATCGATGGTCATTCCTCCACGCATGGGGAGGGGATTTGTGGTTTCGAACTCTGCGTTTGCTCCGTCGACGGTCGCGGTTGCGTTGTGGCCGGTGGAGCTGTAGACGCCAGTGAAGGCTTGGGCGCGCAATGAATCGCTCGCGCCGGCGGGGAAGTGAACACTGGCGCTGGCGTGCTCGATGGGAACGGGCCAATCGTTGCCGGTGACGTTCCAGTAGAACTCGTCATATTGATCGAAAAAACGCGTGCCGTTGCGGACACGATAGGAAAGCTGAACTGTGCGTGTGGTGTTGGTGGCATTGGGGATGTAAATTTTGAGGTCGCGATTGGCGCCGGAAGTGGATGAGTCGTATTTGAGAGTGGCACCATTTTCGTCGGTGATGCTGGTGACGGTGACGAAGAGTTCGTAGTTCGTACCGTTTGGGCCGGGATACTCGATGGGAATGGTGCGGTGAATGCCGTGCCACTCTCCGACGAAAACCAGAGAGATGGTTTCGTTGACCAGAGCGCTGCCGTCAGAGTCTACGGTGATGGCGTCCTGAAAGTTTGAGATGTGCCAGGATTTCGCGGAGAGCGGGGTTGCGAGAGCGAGGATGAGTGTGAAGAGGAGGAGGAGGGATGCGCGGGAGAAAACCTCAGGGGCTGAAGCCCTTGTCATTCTGCGTGACGTACGGCGCGAGTGAAAGAGGTTGCGGAAAAACATAATTCTGGCCGTCGACGCTCCCCAGCGGCTAAAGCCGGCTACGAGAAACAGGCCACTTATTGCAGCGGTGAACCGCTGCGCCACCCAAAAACAAGTGCAAAGGCGGTTTTTCCGCAACCCCCGGAACTCGTGCCCTTCCCGGGTTCTCAATCCTGGTTCTGAGTTGCTATTTGTGACTCCGATCATGGGATCAGAATTTCACGGCGACGGGTTCGCGGTCGGCTTCGGTGGTTTCGAAGAACTGGCGAGCCTGGAAGTTGAACATGCCTGCGAGAATGTTTGTGGGGAAGGATTGGATCTTAGTATTCAGATCGCGCACGACGGCGTTGTAGTAGCGGCGGGCGTTCTGGATGGAATCCTCGGTCTGGCTGAGAGAGCCTTGCAACTGGGTGAATTCTTCCGAGGCTTTCAGCTCGGGATAGTTTTCGGCGACGGCGAACAGGCTCTTGAGGGCTCCAGTGAGCTGATTTTCGGCAACGGCTTTACCTTCCGGAGTAGTCGCCTGCATGGCCTGGGAGCGAAATTTGGCGATGTTTTCGAAGGTGCCTTTCTCGTGCGCGGCGTAACCTTTGACGGTCTCGACGAGGTTGGGGATAAGGTCGTGACGGCGCTTGAGTTGGACGTCAATGTCGGACCAGGCGGAGTCGCAGCGCACACGCAGCTGCACCAGGCTGTTGTACATGCCGATGAGCACAACGGCGATGATAACCAGGATTACGAGGAAGGCGATGCCGATCATGAGCTTCTCCCGAAGAGTAAAGAGGGCAGCCGCGGTTCGGTGCCTTGCGCGCCAGGTCAGTCGAGCCTGAGATCCTTCGCTTCGCCTGAAAAACGGCTACGCTCAGGATGACACCGCAGCGTAAGAAGCCGAGCTGCACCACTTTCGAAATCTGTGATTCGGAAATCAATGGGACGTTAGCACAGCGAGGGCGCGGGCGCAAACGGATGCGGAGAGCAAGTTAGCGCGGGATATAGCCGATTCTGAGAGGTTTATCGCGGGTTGCAATATCGGACTTCGCCACTCTCTCCATACAGGCATGAATCGAAGGATCATGGTTGCCGCCTTCAGTGTCCTAGATCATGCTCCGATAAACTTCTCCGTTGCGGAAGCGGAGTTTGCTGGTTGTGACGGCGAGGCTCCCGTGAGGGTGAGGACCGCGGCTAACATACAACCTAGTAATGTTTTTATGATTGATTCTTCCGGCACCTCAGCGGCTGAAGCCGGTTGGTTTTTCTAGCCGTTTGCGGCGCGGCTAAAGCCGCACCCTTTCAAAGCGGCGGCTGCCATTCAGTTCTCAATTCGCTCCCTTGCTATTCGCTCTCGTCTCGATGCCGCTCGGACTTTGCGCCGGCGATGTTTACGAGTACGTGGTAGGCGACGTTGTCCCAGGCGTTGTGGATGCCGATGAAGAGCAACAAGAGGGATCCGCCTCCGACGGCAAACAAGGCATCGTGCGTGTGTGATGCCGCGGCGAATGACGAAAGGGCGAGCATCGCGTACGCGAACAGAGGCAGCAGCACGTGAAACAGCCAGTCCTCGAAGGCCGGTCGATATACGGATTGCTTGCGCATGCGCCGGGAAACCATCACCGAGTACACAACGCCACCGAGGCCCAAGAGGCCCCAGAGAATTGCCGCGATGGTAATGGTTTGCCAGGGTGCGTGCAGAAGCGCCGACAAGAATAAAACGGCTCCGAAGTGAACGATGGTGGGGCTGCCAAAGGCTGCGCCGGCCTCTGCCAAACCCGTGGGCGGCCTCTCAGCAATGAGCGTCAGGACGACGAACTGCAATCCGATCAGGGCGCCGGCAGCCGACCCGACGATTACGTAGAAGCTGTCCCATTTGGCGATCTCGATCATGGCGATCTGTGTTAGGGCGAGCTGTGTTATTGCGAACTCTGTCATCGGGATCGGGGACATTATGAAGGTCATTTCCTAAAGCGCTCGAAGCGATAGGCCAATTCTGGGCCGCCGTCGCCCTCGTAAGCGAGTTGAGCGACGAGTAAGGCGAACGGTTCAGTGTAGCGCGCGATGCGAAGGGGGCCGCAATCGACCGGATGGAAGCCTACATCCTCGATCAGTTTAGCGGCGACATCTTTAGCGGTCTGATCATCGCCGCAATACACCAAACTTGGGCCCGTCTGACTCGGGCGAGTTTCTTTGCGCTTCGCTTCGAAGACATCGAAAAGCACTTCGCTCGGCACGGTGTTGAACGCACAGACGACTTTGGCCTGGGGAACTTTTGTTGCAAGTTGTTCGGCTCCCGATGTGGTGGTGCCGAGGACGAGTTTTGTGTTATCCGCGTTCATGGGGAGGGAACAGGTGAGGATCACTTTTCCTGAGAGATCACCGGCCTGCTTCAGCACGTCGTCGATGCGGGACCAATGCACGGCGAGGAGGAGAGCATCGGCGTGGCTTGCGGCTTCCGCGGGCGTTCCGGCGCGCGCGTTGCCTTGGGCGTCGCGCGCCAGCTTCTTTAGCTTGTCGGTGCTTTGTGAATAGCTGAAGACGACTTCGTGTCCGGCTCGCGCAAAGATGGTTCCGAGCTTCGCGCCCATCAAACCGGAACCTAGTATGCCGATTCGCATGTTGTTTCTCGTCTTTTGCTTAACGTCCAGCTCACACCATCAGATTTGCCGCCGCAAGCAAATACCAAGATCCCTCGCGTTGCTCGGGATAACAAGCTAGGTAATGACGGGCTCGGTGTTTATGTTTTCACAGCCCCGTCATCTTCTCCAGGCGCTCCGGATATCGATCTCCTTCGATCGTAACTCTTGAAGCGGCGCTGTCGATGTCGCGGAGATCGGCAGGGGTGAGTTCGAGTGCGACCGCGCCGATATTTTCGTCGAGGCGATTCAGCTTAGTTGTGCCGGGGATTGGAACGATCCAGGGCTTCTGCGCGAGCAACCAGGCAAGCGCGATCTGCGCGGGAGTTGCATTCTTTCGCTTCGCAATGGTGCCGAGCAGATCGATCAGCGCCTGGTTTGCCTTGAGAGCCTCCGGCGTAAAACGCGGGAGAGAGCTTCGGAAGTCGGTGCCTTCGAACTTGGTGTCTTCTTTGATCGCTCCCGTGAGGAAGCCTTTGCCGAGAGGGCTATAGGGTACGAAGCCGATTCCGAGTTCCTCCAGCATTGGAATGACCTCCGCTTCTGGCCGCTTCCACCATAGCGAGTATTCGCTTTGCACGGCGGTGACGGGCTGAACGGCATGGGCGCGGCGGATCGTTTTTGCTCCGGCTTCCGACATGCCGAAATGTTTCACTTTGCCGGCTTGAATCAGTTCCTTCACCGCGCCGGCGACGTCTTCGATGGGCACGTTGGGGTCAACGCGATGCTGATAGAGGAGATCGATGGTCTCAACCTTGAGGCGTTTGAGGGAGCCTTCGACAACTTGCTTGATGTGCTGGGGTTGGCTATTCACTCCTGGCGTCGCGCCCTTCATTCCCCGAGGATCCTTGTCGGGGCTGACATCGAATCCAAACTTGGTGGCGATTACTACCTTTCCGCGAAACGGTGCGAGCGCTTCGCCCACAAGCTCTTCGTTCAACCACGGGCCGTAGACTTCGGCGGTGTCAAAGAAAGTGATGCCGCGATCTACGGCAGCGTGGAGAAGAGTAGTCATCTCCTGCTTGTCTTTGGGCGGGCCGTAGGAAAAGCTCATTCCCATGCAGCCCAGGCCAAGGGCTGAGACTTCTAAGTTGCTTTTTCCAAGTTTGCGCTTTTGCATGAGTGCTCCTTTGGATGGGGATAGTCTTTCATAATTTTTGGGAAGTGTCGTGGCGGTGCGGTTTGGCTGACGCTCTACGTCGGTTAAGGGAGAGATCCCTTCGACTTCGCTCAGGGCAGGCTCTTCGCTTCGCCTGAAAAACGGCTACGTTCAGGATGACAACCGGGAAAAGGGACGAACTGTGTACACTCTGGACGTGTCGTGGCGACTGAGGCTCTCCCTCGAGACGAATATTTAGTCCCGAGGGATCGCTCTCTGTCATTTGTTTGTATCAGTTTTCTTTGAAGCTAGGTGCCGTTGCCCGAGAGGCGAACTGCTTCTTCGGTCCCGGGTGCATCGAAGCGAACTTTGAGCTGCCCGGATTGTCCTCCCAGTGCGGTTGGATCGAACGTGACCTTGATTGCGCAGGTGCTGTGTGCGGGGAGGCTCGTCCCGCAGTTGTTGGTTTCGGCAAAGTTCGTTCCACCGGTGATACCAATTTCGGTGATGGAGAGAGCCGTCGTCCCAAGGTTATACATGGTGACTTTCACTGGAGGGCTCACTGTGCCTACCTTTTGATCGCCAAAGTTGATGGAGACCGGGTTGAGTTTCACCGGCGTGCCGGTGCCTGAGAGCGGGAATAGCTGGGGGCTTCCGATATCGTCGTAGTCGATTTGCAGTGAAGCGTTGAGCGCGCCCGAAGCTTTCGGAGTGAAGGTTACAGGCAATGTGCATGCCACGTCCTGGCTGAGCAGCGTAACGCACTGCTTTGACGGGATGGAGAAACTGCCCGCGTCAACGCCGACGACTTTAATTCCACTAATCTTCAGGCTCGGACTGCCGACATTGGTGAGTACGACGTTCAGAACCTGGCTGTTTCCCAAAGGAACAACGCCGTAGCTGAGACTCGATGGCGAGATGCTGAGGCGTGTCTGAACAAGGACTTGAGTGGAAATGGCGCCGGGGACAACGAAGTCCACGCGACCGTCATTATTGAAATCTCCCATGCCGAGATTGACCCCGTAGGTGCCCAAGACAGATACGGGGAAGGAAAGAGCGGGGTTGTACTCTCCGTCGCTGAAGGTTCGCGCGGGATAGATGAGCAGGCTGGCGCTGCCCAGCATCGCGACGTCCAACTGATTGGTGCCACGAGTATCTTGCAGCGCAAGGTCGGTGCCGGCGCCGCTCGGGGACAAAGGGGTGGCAGCGGTGAAAGTCCCGTCGCCATTACCGTGCCAGATATGGCCGTTCGACAATACGACATCCAGATTGCCGTCGCGGTTGACATCGCCAATCGCCGCATTACTGCTTTCCGCTGGGGCCAGCGGGCCCTGAAAGGTGCCGTCACCATTACCCAGATATGTCGAACCGAAAGTACTGTCTGCGCTGAAGAAGTCGAGCTTGCCGTCGTTGTTGAAGTCGCCAATGGCTGGATTCCAACTGAAGTTGGAGAACCCCCCATAGGAGAACTTGAAGTTTCCATCCCCGGTGGCTATGCATACTGCGGGCGAAATATTGCCCTCCGCGCCACTCAGCCATATGTAGTCGAGCAAGCCATCGCCATTCAGGTCGCCCACCGCTCCGATAGTGCCGTAATCACCGTCGCCACAGGTGGTGGGACCTGCAGTAAAGGTGCCATCGCCGTTACCGAAAAAAACCTGCGGCCATGCCGCCTCGAACCCGGACAAATTATTCTGCGTTACCAACAGGTCGAGTTTTCCATCACCGTTGAAGTCGCCGATCAACATTTTCGCAGGCTGCACCGAGGCATCGGTATAAGTAGGGGTTGAACGCGGAGTTTGAAATGTGCCGTTGCCGTTTCCCAGATAAACCTGAATCGTGCCCACAGCCGAGCTGGCGCCTTGTTGGGAGATGGCTATGTCGAGCTTACCGTCGCCATTGAAATCTCCAACCGCCACGCCGCCGGTATTGGGTAAGACGGGTCCATTCACCAAGGCAATCGAAGTGTAGGCATTACGAACATAGAAGTAGGCCGGCAGCGAGGTTCCGCCGGCGGGACCGGGGTTGGTGATGGTGATCGACGCGGTATTGGGCTTCGCGATGTCGGCTGCCGTGATGCTGGCTTGCAGACTGCTGCCGGAAATAACCGTGGTGGCGCGCGGGGAGCCGTTCCAGTTGAGTACGGCGCCGGTGGCGAATCCGGTGCCCGAGACGGTGAGGGTGAATGCTGGGCCTCCGGGAGAGGTGGAAGATGGGCTTAAAGGCTGATTCAAAAACGGCAACGGATTGTTCTGAGCCCACAAGGTTGCACTAAGGGAAATCAGCAAGACTGAAATGCGAGTGAGGTGCGACACGGGAGTCCTCCACGGATGTTCGTTACCAGCGTGAGCGGACACGCTGTGGGAGCCGGTTGCCCCGAAGCACCACTTCAGAATCGGAGCGAGGGCAGACGGCGGATAAATGATCGGGCCAGTGTGGTCGAGGGCTGTGGCAGTGTCAAGATGCAGAAACTTGCACAGTCGCAACATGGTACCCTCGTCGAACATGTCCGCGCCGCTTCCATTCACTTCCGCCGCATACAGTTTGGCGGCTGTGCTGGCGTGGGGCACCAGCGATTTCTTGGGCGGGTACGCGACGCGGCGAGCGAACGCCTTCCTGTTCACGGCGATCGTGAATCTGGGCGGATTGATTGTGGTAGGCACGCTGGCCTCGACGAGCCCTGCTGCTTTTCCCTCCGGACGGAGCCTGGCGTGGATGCTGGCCGGCGGCATCTCGGGAGGGGCCGCGCTGGCCATTTTTTATCGCGCGCTGTCTTCGGGAAGAATGGGACTGACCGCGCCGGTTGCGGCTGTTTTGAGCGCCGCGATCCCAACTGTGTTTTCTATATTTACTGAGGGGCTGCCGGGCAGGATTTCCATCCTCGGATTTTTCTGCGCGGGGGTTGGACTGTGGCTGCTGACGCGCGCCGAAGATGGCAACACTCCACAAGGCATTGGGCTGGCGGTGATCGCTGGGATTGGTTTCGCGGGATTCTATCTTTGCGTTCGCCAGGCGGGGGACGACTCGGCGTTATGGATCGCGTCGTTTACCCGGACGGGCGGGCTGATCATTACTGCGACGATTGCGGCCATTCTGATTGTCTTGCGGTCGGGGACGCTTCGCGATATTAGCGCTGCGGGGGTACGCTGGGGCGTGCTGACCGGCTGCCTTGACTCGCTGGGAACGATACTGTTCGTACGCGCGAGTCAGACGGGGCGGCTCGACGAAGCGGTGATGATCTCGTCGCTTTACCCGACGATTACTGTGCTGCTGGCGCGCATTGTTCTGAAAGAACACTTTACGCGATGGAGATTGGTTGGGCTGCTGGCGGCGCTGGCGTCGGTGCCGATGATTGCTACAGGAATGAATGGGGCGGGATAGGAGTGATCTGTTTTGTAGTCGAGAATTTGTAGTCTGGAATTTCGTAAACTGGAATTCAGAAGAGTTCTATGGCGCTGGTTGAAATCCGCAATCTGAGCAAGATTTATCCGCAGGGCGAATCTGCACTCGGGGGAAAAGGGAGTGGGCGAGGTGATGTGCGCGCGGTGGACGATGTGTCGCTCGATATTTTCGCCGGAGAAACGCTGGGACTGGTGGGCGAATCGGGTTCGGGCAAGAGCACGTTGGGGCGACTGATTCTGCGGCTCATCGAACCGACATCGGGAAGCATCCAGTTCGAAGGGCGCGACTTGCTGGCTGCGGGCGCGGGCGAAATTCGTCGGCTGCGCCGCGATATGCAGATCATCTTTCAGGATCCGTTCGCGTCGCTCGATCCGCGCTTTCGCGTGGAAGACATCATTGCGGAGCCGCTTATTATTCATCGGGAAGCGGGGACGCCGGGTGCGAGTTCTGCGAGAGGCGGGAAAGCAACTGCCCGGCGGGGCCGCGTTGTGGAACTGCTGCGGGCGGTTGGGCTCGACGAATCTATCATGCGGCGCTTTCCGCACGAATTCAGCGGAGGGCAACGGCAACGCATCGGCATTGCCCGCGCTCTCGCCCTGCGGCCCAGGTTTATTGTTGCGGACGAGCCGGTTTCTGCGCTTGACGTGAGCGTAGGCGCGCAGATCGTTAACCTGCTGGCGCAACTGCAACGCGAGTTCGGGCTGACGTATCTTTTTATTTCGCACTCGATGCCGGTAGTGCGCTATCTTTCGACGCGCATTGCGGTAATGTATCGAGGAAAGATTGTGGAGGTCGGTGCGGCAGAGCAGATCACGGAGCGGCCGCAGCACGCTTACACGAGGAGTCTGCTGGAAGCCACGCCGGAGTTGGCGGTGTAGGAATGTTCATGCGGGCAGCTACCCAGGTCCGCTCTGAGCGGAAGGATTGCGTGTGACTTAGCTTGAAAAGAGGCGGCTGTGTGCAGACGAGATCCCTCGTCCCGCTGGTGAAAACGCGGGACTTCGGGATGACGCTTGGAAGGTTTGCCCTGTGCCATACTTTTCTAATGTCTGTTGTTCAGCCCAGCCGATCGCGCGATCTGATCGAACTGATTCTTGGATATGGAACGATTATCGGTGTCATCTGGACCCCTGAGCCGTTGCAGCGAATCCTCTCACCAATTGCGCTCGTGCTGACGCTGACGGTGGTGCTGGCGCGGCGGCAAGGCCGCGAGGAATTGGGTCTCGGGCGGCACGGTTTTGTGACGTCGCTTTGGATTCTGCCAGCGGCCACCGCGCTTGCGGCGCTGAGTATTTTTGTGGCGGCGAAGATCGGCACGCTGCATCCACTGTACAAAGGCGATTTCGCGCACATCTCCGGCTACGTGCTTTGGACGATTTACCAGCAGTTTTTGCTGCAGGATTATTTCATGGACCGGCTGCTGCGGCTGGTCTCGAGTGAAGCTGCGGCGGTGACTATCGCGGGCACTCTGTTTGCCGTAGCGCATTTGCCGAATCTTGTGCTGACTGCGGCCACGCTGGTGTGGGGCATCGTTTCATGCGCGCTGTTCCGAAAATATCGCAATCTGTGGGCGCTGGGATTGGCGCAGGGACTGCTGGGGCTGTGCTTCGCCATCTGCGTACCGGATGCGCTGCACCACCATTTGCGCGTCGGGCTGGGATACTTACGGTATCGTGCTGTGCGGTAGAGGTCTTGGGTGTCAGATCTTGGGTCTCAGGTTCATCCAATGCGAAACTTCATTTGAAACGGTTCGCAATCCCAGCGCTACTTCATCGCACTGACACGTTTGCCCAAGCGAGACTTGTACCTCGCGGCGGTATTGCCGTGCAGTGTACCCTTCTGAATCGCCTTGTCGAGCGCGGATACAGTCTCGCGGTAGGTTTTTTCGGCGGCTTGCTTGTCGCCTTTTTCGATGGTCTCACGCAGGCCGCGCAACGCGGTGCGCAGGCGGGAGGCGTTAGCGCGGTTGGTGGCAGTGCGCTTGGTGGTCTGACGGGCGCGTTTGAGCGCCGAAAAATGATTAGCCATGTGTGCTTCGTTACCTTCGTGTCTACAGCGAGATATTCGGTGAGCACCGAATTGCTTATTATAGGCGAGTAAGTCTCGACCGGTCAAACACATGGCATGGCCCGCGATTCCCGATCCACTGGCGCGTCTGAAAGTTCTGCTGGATTCCTCGACTCCAATTGTGGTGATGGAGACGATCGAGGAGACCCGCGCGGTTCGCCTGGTTCGTGCGGCTTGCGCGGCGTTGAACCTGGCTGCCTTTGAGTGGACGATTGCCAGCGGCTTGGCGCGCTGTGGCAGTGAGGTTGGCGAGGTTGTGCCCGACACGCACGACTCGGCCACGGGTTACGGCGCGGCGGCTCAACAGGCGCTGGCCAACTCGAAAGCCATCTACAACAGTCAGGATCCGGCGCAGATGCTGGGCAACCTCGAAGGAATTTCCATTGGCGCGGCGTTCATCTTAAAGGACCTGCACCGCCATACGGATGAGCCGATCGTGGTGCGGCGGCTTCGTGATGTGGGGCAAAAGTTCTCCGAGAATCGACGCACCGTTGTCCTTACCTCACCGAAGATTGAAATTCCTGCCGAGTTGAGGGGGCTGGTGGAGTTTCTCGATTTACCTCTGCCGGACCGGCGCCGCCTGCGGCAGATTCTGGATGAAGTCGTCGTTCGCATCTCAAAGAACCACACGTTGCAGCGCAAGCTCGATGCGAAGGGAGTCGATTCGATCGTGGAGAGCCTGCGCGGGCTAACTGAGGAAGAAGCAGAGCGGGTTCTTTCGCAAGCGCTGGTGGCGCGGTATGCGCTATGTCCTGAAGTTGCGGACGACGTGCTTGAGGCCAAGAAGCGGCTGTTGCGGCGTTCCGAGATGCTGGAGTTCGTCGAACCGGACGAAACTCTTTCAAGCGTTGGCGGGATGGAGAATCTGAAGAGCTGGCTTGGTCAGAGACGCAGCTCATGGGAGGATTCGGCGCGCGAGTTTGGTCTGGAGCCGCCGCACGGCGTAATCATTCTCGGGGTGCAGGGATGCGGGAAGTCGCTGTGCGCAAGGGCTGTGGCGGGAGAGTGGAATCTGCCGCTGGTGAAGTTCGATAGCGCGGCAGTCTACGACAAATACATTGGCGAGACAGAAAAACGAATTCGCAAAGTTTTCGAGATCGCCGAGGGGCTTGCGCCGTGCGTGCTCTGGATTGATGAACTGGAGAAAATTTTTGCCGGCAGCGGACCGGATTCAGCGTCGGTGGATGCGGGAGTTTCTTCGCGGCTTCTGGCGTCGTTTCTCTCCTGGATGCAAGACCGCAAAGCGCCAGTATTCGTCGCCGCCACCTGCAATAACGTAACCGCGTTGCCGCCGGAACTAATTCGCAAGGGACGCTTCGACGAGCTTTTCTTCGTCGATCTGCCGAACCAGGCGGAGCTCAAGCAAGTTTTTACAATTCAACTCGCGCGGCGCAAACGAAATCCTGTGGAGTTTAATCTCGATGCGATTGCCGCCGCCGCGAATGGGTACTCGGGCGCGGAAATCAACGCGGCGGTGCAATCTGCGTTGTATGCGGCCTTTTCTCAGAAGAAACAGTTGACGACACAATTCTTGTTGGATGCTCTGGCGCAGACTGTGCCGCTTTCGACGACCCGGGCGGAAGAGATTGAGAGTTTGCGCGAGTGGGCGCGAACACGAGCCGTGCCTGCATCGGCGCCGGGAGTCGCGGGATAAGCTCCCATTGACTCGGACTCCGGCGCGGGGTAGGCTTTAATTAATGGTAGTGACTTGCCCTGTGGGCATGCGCATCCCGGCTGATCCCGTCTTGAAGCATAATCCTGTTTTGTCTGCGAAGGTGGCTGAGGTGTGCGTTTCTGGCGGGAGCTGTGGTCGAGGTGCCTCGCTTCGCTCGGCGGACAGCCGAGGGCGGCTGTCCCCACGTGGTTCACCTGGTGTCGACAAGTTCGTCAAAAGAGATTGAATGAAGAAAAGTATCGGGATTAGTCCTAACATCGAGACGCTGTTTGGTACGCGCGACGAGAATGTGCGCGTGCTGGAAGATGGTTTGAACATAACGATCGATCTTCGCTCGAATGCCATCGACCTTGAAGGTGCGGCGCGTGACGTGGCCCGCGCCGAGCAGGTGTTTGCCGATTACGAGAGCCTGCAGCGCTCCGGCTACAGCTTCAACAATGGCGATCTGAACAGTATGCTGCGCGTGCTGACGGCGGATTCGACCGCAACTTTGCGCAGACTTGCCGATGCCGGCCGACAGCGTTCGCTGGGCCGCCGCATGGTGCAACCGAAGAGCGTGAATCAGCGGCGCTATGTCGAGGCGATTGAAAAGCACGACATGGTCTTTGGGATTGGGCCGGCGGGCACGGGCAAGACATATCTCGCCGTGGCGATGGCGATTTCGGCTTTGCTGGCGAAGCGGGTGAATCGCATCATCTTGGCGCGCCCTGCGGTGGAAGCGGGCGAGCGGCTGGGGTTCTTGCCGGGTACTTTGCAGGATAAGATCGATCCCTATTTGCGTCCGCTCTACGACGCGCTCTACGACATGCTCGATCCGGAGAAAGTGGATCGTTATTTGGAAAAGAATGTGATCGAGATCGCGCCCATCGCGTTCATGCGCGGGCGCACCTTGAACGATTCTTTTGTGATTCTCGATGAGGCGCAGAACACAACTTCGGAGCAGATGAAGATGTTCGTCACCCGCCTCGGATTCAACTCCAAAGCGGTGATTACCGGCGACATCACGCAAATCGATTTGCCCAACGCGAGGCGGAGCGGCTTACTGGAAGCGATCGATATATTGAAGCGCGTGGAAGGGCTGACGTTTGTACACTTCGACGAATCCGATGTGGTGCGTCACCACTTGGTGCAGCGCATCATTCGCGCCTACGACGAGCACAAGGCCCACGTTGCCGAGCAGCAGATGCTTTTGCTGGCCGGCGGCAGGGGCGATGTGAGGGCCGAATTGAAAGGCGCGCCGGAGGTACAGCACGCACACGATAGCTCCAGAGAAGAAGCTTCTGGAGAATAAGATTGAGAGTGGGCGGGAGGGCTGAAGCTATGGCCCTCCTCTTTATTTGTGTAATCAGATATGCAATGTGATTTTGTGATGCGCTGGTTTTAGTAACCTGGCGTGAAAGCGAGCTTGGTCAACATTCGTGGTTATTCTTCAAAGAAGAATCGCAGGGATGGGCCGCTCAAGTCTCGAACGTTTTGTTCTGCGGGCTCGGCGAGCGGCAGGTTTGCGTGGCGTGGTCAATGTGCTGGTCACAAACAATTCCGAACTGAAGTCGCTGAACCGGCAATTCTTGGGTAAAGACAAGCCGACGGACGTGTTGTCGTTCCCCCCAGCTCCGATCGCGCACCGTAAGTCGAAATGCTTTGCCGGCGAGGTGGCAATTTCCGCAGACATCGCGCGGCAGAATGCGGCACGCCTCGGGCATGCGGTGGCGGACGAGGTGAAGATTCTGGTGCTGCATGGCATCCTGCATCTGGCGGGCTACGATCACGAGAGTGATAATGGCGAGATGGCGCGCAGAGAAATGCGATTGCGGCGGCAGATGAATTTAGAGGCCGCACTGATCGAGAGGGCGCACCCGCGCGCCGGCGGGATTTTCATTCGCAGGAAACGCCGAGATCGTCCGCCGACTACAAGGCGAAGAACCGCATGAACTGGTGGGTCGCACTCGCGCTGATTCCATTACTGAGCCTTCTAGCTTTGGCCTCGTATGTCGATCGCGTTTACCAGGAGATCGGCAAATTCCTTTCGCGCGAATTTCAAGACAACATCGACGTCTTCGAGCAGAGGGTTGAGCCCAAGCTGCACGTAAGCCGGGCGCGGGCTTCGCTCTCGATGTCGGTGCTGAAGCAGTTAACCACGGCGACGATGGCGTTGCTGGTGGGCTTCGCGCTGTTCAGCGACCAGCGCTGGAGCATGTATGAGATCCTGCAGGCCGCCCTCAGCTTGATTGTGATCATCATTGTGTTCAACCAGTTTCTGCCATTTCTTTTTTTCTCGCGGACGAAGGGCACGTGGCTCATCCGCTGGACGTGGCTGTTGACGGGATTGATTTACCTGGTGCTGCCGGTGACGATCGTGCTTGGCTTCATGCAGTCGGTGGCGTCGCTCACCCGGCAAAATACACGCGAGCAGCCGGAAACGGCGGCCGAGGCTGTGGACGCGCTGATTGAGGCGGGACAAGAAGAAGGCATCATCCAGGAAGGCGACCGCGATCTGATCCAGTCCGTGGTGGAATTCAGCGGCAAGACGGTGCGCGAGGCCATGAAGCCGCGCCCCGAGATGTTTGCCGTGCCGATGGAGACGACGGTTGAGAGATTTATTCAAATGCTAGGCGAGAAGCATTACTCTCGCGTGCCCGCGTATGCCGAGAGCATTCACAACATTAAAGGCATCGTTTATGCGCAGGACGTGTTGCAGGTGCCCGACAGCGATGCCTCGAAACGCACGCTCGAAACCTTGATGCGCCGCGATGTTTATTTTGTACCGGAGAGTAAGTTGGGCAGCGATCTTCTGCGTGAGATGCAGAAGAACAACATTCGCATGGCGATTGTGGTGGATGAATATGGCGGCGTCGCTGGCCTCGTGACGATTGAAGATCTGGTGGAAGAGATCGTAGGCGAGATCAGAGATGAACATGAGAAGCCTGAGATTGTTCGGGAGAACGATCAGTCGTTCATCGTTTCCGGTGGCATGGACGTCGACCGTTTAGCCGAACTATTCGGAAGCAAACCGGAGGGCAAAGAATCCGCGACTGTTGCGGGTTTGGTGAGTGAACTGGCAGGCCACATCCCGCAGCGTGGTGAAACCGTGGATGATGAGGGCCTGCGCTTCGAAGTTCTGGAGTCGACCGACCGCAAGGTGGAGCGCGTGCGAATTACCGCGATGCAGCCGCGGCAGTTGAAGCTGATATAACTGGTGTTTGGTCTTGGGTCTTAGATCTTAGGCTTGAGATCGTTACCGCCGCATCTGGTGCCTAAGACCTAGGACCTAAAGACCTGTCACCGTTCCCTTATGCCATTCCGCTCCGGTTTCGTCTGCATTCTCGGTCGCCCTAACGCGGGCAAGTCCACGCTGCTCAATGCTCTCGTCGGTGAAAAACTCGCCATCATTTCGCCCAAGCCGCAGACCACACGCAATCGAATCCAGGGCATCGTGAATGTTCCCAAAAGCAAAGGGAAGAGTAAGGACCAGGGCGGGGCGCAGATTGTTTTGGTCGATACTCCGGGCGTGCACAAGCCTGATAGTTCGCTCGGCCGCAAGATGATGGTCGAGGTGCGCGAGGCTTTGGAAGGCTGCGACCTTGTGCTTTTGATCATGGATGCGACTCGCAAGCTTGATCAGCGCGATGAATTCGCCATTCAAATGCTGAAGAATTCTCCGACGAAGGTGTGTCTGATCCTAAATAAAGTCGATCTGTTGCGCGGCGGCAAGAGCAATCTGCTGCCATTGATCGAGGAGTACAAGAAGCTGCACCAGTTCCACGAAATCATTCCGATCTCGGCGCTGAAGAAGGATGGGCTGGACATCCTGCTGAAGCAGGTGACCGCTGCGCTGCCGGTGGGGCCGGCTTTTTTTCCTCCGGACCAAGTCACCGATCAGCCGGCGCGCTTTATGGCTGCGGAGATTATTCGAGAGCGCGTCTTAATGGAAACCGAGGAGGAGTTGCCATACGCCACCACGGTGATCGTCGATAATTTTGAGGAAGGCGCTAAGTTGACGCGGATTGCCGCCACGATTTACTGCGAACGCGATGGGCAGAAGGGTATTCTGATTGGCAAGAAAGGTCAGATGCTGAAGCGAATCGGCACGTCGGCGCGGCTGCAGATCGAACGCATGATGGGAACGAAGGTCTTTCTCGAACTCTACGTCAAGGTGCAGGCCAACTGGCGCGAGTCACGTGGGTTCGTGGAAGAACTTGACTGGAGAAGGCAATTGGCGCATCTTACGGGCGGGCAGGTCGAGCCTGCCAGGGCGCAACCGGAAACGAAGCGGAGGAGATCCTATGAGTAATGAACTTTATATTGCTTATTGGAGCGGTGAGGAGCCGACCGGACCCGGGAAATCGCCAACGCTTGACATGACGCCAGATTACGTCGATGTTGTTCCCCTCTTCTATGTAATTTTGAACCCCAACGGCACGCTGAATTTCGACCGCCTGGTTTTGCATAACAGCCAGGCAACCATCAAGGGGTGGATGCAGGACATCCGCTCGCGCCAGAAGAACCAGACAAAGAAGACGAAATTCACGCTCGGCATTCTCGGCGATTCTTTCCCTTCACAAGACCCGGCAACTTTTTCCAAAACTGTTAAGGCAGCGGTAGACGATTGGGGGCGTGGACGGCGTCACGGTTGATTACGAGCCGCCAAGCAGAGATGCGAACGTTGTCAAAGTGGTCGCAGCAATACGCAAGGAAGTTGGTAGCAAGGCGATCATGACGGCCCCGGTCTATTCTGCGTGGTACGGCAAGGACCAACTGCTGCACGACTATGCGGCTGTGTTTGACTATATAGAGACGATGGATTACAGCCCTTACGTGAGCCTGAAGGACACAACCGACGCCTATGTCGGCTATGCGCAGGCGATTGGCACGGCTAAGAATCCCACGTATAACAAAATTGCCATCGGCGTCAGTTGCATGCAACCTTCCACTGGTTACTACACGCCTCTCAACGACGTGATTTCTCTCTGCAAATATGAGCTTACATCGGTAAATAAAAAACTCGGCATTATGCTCTATACGTTGTCCTATGACGTGACCAGCCACGGCAGCGGGTACCCTGACGGAACCTTCACAAAAACGATTCACACAAATCTGCCATAGGAAGTTCGCACGCTGCGGTCTGCGGGTTTGTCGTTTGTCGTTCTGAGGGTTACCAGCTAGAATCAACTAACCGCGAATTACAACCAACGAGCATAAAGATGCCATCGGCGGATTCTCCCGACCAACCCCTTCCCGAGAAAGATTTCGATCCGGATAAGTTGACTTTGGTTTTGCGAGTCACGCTTGCCGCCGACCGGAAGGCCGTGGATCCGGTGGTTCAGTCGGTGATGGAGGTTGTGCGGGAGATGGAAGGCGTGGACGGCAAGGAAGATGCAATCGAACTATCGCTGCAAGAGGCGCTGGCCAACGCCGTGATTCACGGTGCCAAAGAAGATCCCAACAAAGTGGTGGAGTGCATGGTGGGCCGCGACCGTGAGCGGGGGATCCTAATCGTGGTGCGCGACCCGGGTACAGGTTTCAATCCCGGGACGATTCCCGGTTGCACGGTTGGGGAGAATGTTTATTCTAATCACGGGCGTGGAATCTTTCTGATCAACCAGCTGATGGACGAAGTGGAATTCAGAAAGAACGGTACCGAGATTCACATGGTGAAAAGGTAGAGAGCCGTCTACGATCTCTCACCCTCGCAATTGTTATTCGCTGCGCATTATCTACACTTTTGCTAAATTCCTGAAATCCGAACAAAACAAAAACATTCTCTACAATTAGAGGCTTTAATGGTACTCTCCGCGCCTAGCGCGAACAGCAAAACCCCAAAGCGTCCTAGGACGTGGAAAGAGAGACCGTGAATGAGGAGAACGATTGCCCTTGCCCGAGTAGGGATGGTGGCAGTGATTGCCATCTCATCGAGCTTATTGGGATGCAATGAAACTCCCACACCCAAACCGAGTGCACAGGCCGTGCAAACCACCAGCCCCAAAGTGCCACCAAATTCGTGGCAGGTGCCCGTAGACGTAAATTCCAATCCCACCCAAAACGATTATTTGAATTTTGGATGGCAGACCATGGTAGCTCTTAGCTGGCCGGCAATTGCGCCTTCATCCGGAGGCAGCATGGGGCAGCCGGACACAAACTCAACCATTGGAGCCACGGCGTCGAACGGCGCTCTGGTGCCTACAGTGTGGGAGACCTACCGCGATATCAGTACGGTGATGCTGGCCAACGGAACGGACCCAGGCACAGCGTGGAACCTGCCCGTCTCCATTCCCAGCACCTGCGGCCCCATGGGAGGTAGTCCAGTTGCGCCCGGCTTTGCGCCGTTGTTCATTGATGGGTCCACGTTTCAACAGGCGCCGATTGTAAAGGACTATATCAACCAGGCTACGGGCAATCCGCTGGTCGATCAGGAAGGGTGGTATACGCTTACCGACATTCAAATCGATCAGTCGGAATATGCTTACATCCAACAGAACCATTATTTCCTCGGTCAGAAGCAGGCTGACGATTACAAGAAATTGCAACACCTGCAACCATTTCCAAAGGACGGCCTAGAGATTAGTCCGCCGCTGCCTTCCTATGCCCAGTACGGCGCGTTGGAAGTGAAATCGGCCTGGAGGATTCTCGACCCTGCGAAAGACCAGCAGGTTATTCCGCGGTATTACACGCAATGGGGATATTTCATGCAGCCGGATGGGAAAACGTGCCAGGGGCCGAACCTTTTCGGTTTAATCGGCCTGCATATTCTTCGCTTGACTCCCTCCACCGGATCAACTTGGTTCTGGGCGTCGTTCGAACAGGTTGACAACGTATCCGCGCCTTCTCCAATTCCGGCAACACTTGCCACGTCAGGAACTCCCAACGGGAATTGCACCAGCAAATACAACGTTGCTCCGGCGAAGGCCAAGGGAAACATTCCATGGAATTCCTCGAACGTCGCCAATGATCTCTGCCAGGTTACCAATCTTCCGCAGAGTGTGCAGCAGGTCAATCAGAACTGGCAACAACAGCTCCAGGGAACCGTCTGGCAGTACTATCAGATGGTAAATACCTTGAATCCATGCGCCGCTGGAGAATCGCCGTGTTATACCTTCCCGCCGCCGATTGCCGGGTCCACCAGCACGGCCAACGTGAATGTTTTTGCCAATACTGCAGTCGAATCTTACTTCCAAACCCATAGCTGTCTGGACTGCCACGGCTTCGGTACCGGACAAGGCGCTCCCACCCCAGCGACGTCAACCAATCAGATATTCACTTTCGTGCTGCAGAATGCCTATAACCCGACCACAACGGCTAACGCATCCCGGCAAAAATTCCTCACCCTGTTCCAGAAGCCGCCCAGCAGCAAACCCATGGCTGCACCTGAAGACAAATATAAGAAGTAATCAGAGAATTACCTGAATGCTGAAATCCGGAGAGTTGGTTCGCGCTCTCCGGATTTTTCATTTGCGCCGAAAGAATCGCGCAGCATAATCGGGTCACTTATTCCTTCGCCGCAATTCCCAAGGTTTTCATCTTCCGGTAAAGATGGCTGCGTTCGAGTCCCAGCACTTCGGCGGCGCGGCTGACGTTGCCGTGATTCTCATCGAGTTTCTTCAGAATAAAATCGCGCTCATAGGCGTCGCGGGCCTGGTGCAGCGTGGAAAACTCGCTGCGCGGAGAGCGCCGGTGGCCATCGCGGTACACCAGCGGGGGCAGATGTTTGCGGTCGAGCCGCGTAGTCATGGGATTCATGATCACGATGCGCTCGATCACATTGCGCAGCTCGCGCACATTGCCCGGCCACGAGTAACGCATGAGAGCCTCGATGGCATCGTCAGTGATTTCGCGAGGCCGACGTCCGTAAGTTGCCGCCAGATCTTTGAGGAAGTAGCGCGCGAACAGCGGGATATCTTCTTTGCGGTCGCGCAGCGGAGGCACGAAGAACGGAATTACGTTCAGCCTGTAAAACAGATCCTCGCGAAAATTTCCTTTGGAAATTTCTTCTTCCAGATCTTTGTTGGTGGAAGCGATGATGCGCGCATCCACCACAATGGTTTCGTCGCTGCCTAACGGTGCGACGCGCTGTTCATCGAGCGTGCGCAGCACCTTCGACTGAGTTTTAAGGCTCATGTCGCCCACTTCATCGAGAAATAGCGTGCCGCCGTTAGCCTTCTGAAATTTTCCGTCCTTATCTGTCGTAGCACCGGGGAACGATCCTTTGTAGTGGCCGAACAGTTCGCTCTCAATCAGATCTTCGGGAATCGCGGCGCAGTTCACTTCGACAAAAGTTTCGTCTTTACGCAGGCTTTGCGCGTGGATCGCATGGGCGACCAGTTCTTTTCCCGTACCCGACTCGCCGTAAATCAGAACGCGACCGTTGGTGGGCGCCATCAGTCCAATCTGTTGGCGCAAAGCTTTCATCGGAATGCTGTCACCAACGATTACGCTGCGGGCATGAAGCTGCTTTTTCAGGTCGACATTCTCGTGCCGCAACTTCTTGGACTCGATTGCGTTCTTCACAACGATCAGTGTCTTGTCGATGGAGAGCGGTTTTTCGAGGAAGTCGTAAGCTCCGAGTTTGGTGGCGCGCACCGCGGTTTCGATGGTGCCATGGCCCGAGATCATAATTACTTCCGGCGGGCTATCGAGTTCGCGAATTTTTTCGAGCGTCTCCAGGCCATCGATGCCGGGCAGCCAGATATCCAGCAGAACAACTTCGTAGGTGTGCTCGCTCCGCAGCAACTTGAGGCACTCTTCGCCGCTTTCCAGCGACGAAGTTTCGTAGCCCTCGTCTGCCAGCACTCCTTGCAGCGATTCACGAATTCCAGTTTCATCATCGACGATGAGAATTTTATGCATGCTGAGCTGTGACCGGGGCAACGGCGGGCTCGGGAACGACGGGCAACTCCACCACAAAGCGCGCTCCAACCGGCCGGTTTTCTTCTACGCGAATCGAGCCATGGTGTTCTTCGATCACGCGGCTCACAATTGCCAGGCCGAGTCCGGTGCCGCGCTTTCTGGTGGAAAAATATGGCAGAAACAGCCTCTCCTTCAACTCGGGAGTTACTCCATGTCCGGTGTCTGCGACGCTGATTTCCACTGCTTCCCGGCTGGCAACCAGAGAAGTCGAAATCTGAATCTCGCGTACCAGCGCTGTTTGCAGAGCCTCAGCCGCATTATCTATCAGGTTCGCGATCGCGCGCTTGATGGCTTCCGAGTCGGCCATCACCTTGGGAAGATCAGGCGCGAGTGCCTGGTAAACACTGATGCCATCCAACCTGCCATTGAACATGGAAAGCGCACTCGCGATAATTTCATTAATATCCGCCGGATGCGGATTGGATGTGGGAAAGCGCGCCAGAGTTGAGAATTCGTCTACCAACCGGCGAACCGTCTCGACCGCGCCGGCGATGGTTTCGGCGCAGGAGCGAATGACCTCGAGCGAGGGCGGATCGGAAGGCGTCGCACGTTCCAAATGACGTTCGATCCGTTCCGCCGAAAGCGCGATTGGCGTAAGGGGATTCTTGATTTCATGCGCCACGCGGCGCGCAACCTCCCGCCATGCCGCCTGCTTCTGAGCTTTCAACAGATCGGAAAGATCCTCAAACACCAGCACATAACCAGACCGTTCCCCCTGACGGGGCAGCGTCGCCACGGTGACAGCTACATTCAAAGATGCGCGCTGTAACGGCATCTCCATTTGGCTGGTTGTCATGCCCATGCGATCAGCGCGGCGCAACAAGGGTTCCAGATCCAGCAGCACTTCCTGCGGAAATACCTCTGCGAGCCGCGCCCCGAGCAGCACGTGCTGTCCATCGACATAGCCCTCGGGATGGAACATACGCAACAGCGCGTGATTGGCATGAGTGACACACCGGTCGCCATCGAGCGACAGAACTCCGGTTGGGATGCTCTCGAGGATGGTTTCCATCTGGCGGCGGCGCTGGTCGAGTTCGGCGTTTGCAGAACTCAGGTCGCGACTAGAAGCTTCGATTTGCCGCCGGCTGGTTTCCAGCTCTCCCGCCATGCGGTTGAACGAGCGGACCAAGTCCCCAATTTCATCTGCGGCACTCACTTCAATCCGATAGTCGAGACGGCCCCGCGAGATTTCCTGCGTGGCTTCGGCTAACGCCGCCAGAGGCCGCGTTACCAGCTTCGAAAGGAACAATGCGAGCCAGGTGGTTACGAACAAGACCATCATGGTGAGCAGAAGAAGCAGACCCATGTAGGTCTGACGCACGTGTCTGCGCTCGCGGCTCAGTTGCAGGTAGCGCTGTTGACTGGCCTCGATCTGCTTCACCGTTTTCGAAAACTCAGGGGGCAGCGGTAGAGCAACCAGAATTAAGCCGTCATTCCTCACCGGTGCTGTGCCCAGCGCGTATTCGGTTTGCTTCCAAGTGAAGCGAACGGGCTGGGCTGCTGCAGTCTGAACGAGCGGCAGCTTCTCCTTCAATATCGGCCAGGGAGCCGGTGCGCCAAGGCTGGCTTCGGCAACTCCGCTTTGAATCGCAAGGGCAAAGCCGCCTTGCAATGTAGGTTCATGCCGATGAAATTCCTCTACCGCGGAGGCAAAACCATGGCCTTCAAATGCCCGTTGAGTTTCTGGAGAGGCCGCGATCGCAACAGCCTCTGCTCGCGCATTCTGGTCCGCATAACTGGCCAGCAGTGAAGCCATAGCATCTGTGTCCGCGCGAACTTCCTCCACCGGAGTGGAAAACCAGATGTTGATGGAGCGGTTCATTAGCCCGTAAGCAAACCAATACATCACCATGACTGGAACGAAAGAAAGCAGCAGCGCACCTACCACCATCCGGGTGCGGAACTTTGATCCCAGCACGCCCAGACGCCGCTCGGCAAACAGCTTGAGCAGATTGCGCGCCAGCACAAACGTGAGGGCGACGAAGAGCAAAGAGATCAGCAGCGAGAGGGCATAAAAGACTACGACCTGCTGATTGGTATCCGGGCGGAGGATGGTTTCGTTAAAAGCAGTTTGAGAAATCAGAATCGCGAGCAGAAGAAAAACGGCAATCGCGAGCGTGATAATGAGCCGCTTGCGATTGGAAGTTTTAGAGAGCCGAGTTGGAACCGTTTGCACCACGCGAGTTCAGCAGTCCAGATGGTGCAGCTCGGGTTTGAGCCTGCAGCGATGGACCGGAAGTCATTATAGATGCAGATGCAGTGGCCGGAGAGGCCAGTGCCGAAGGAAAACCTGTCAGCCACACGCGAAATGCCGCAGCATCAATGTAACATGGGACGCCCCGCCGAGAGTTCTTCGTAAATAGCACGATAGGCGGGCTTGGGTTGGTAGGCCCGATTAAAGGGCAGCGCATGGCCGCGTGTGCCGCGGGAGTGCGATCCAATCCAGGAGTATCTGTCGGTGAATCCCCAGGTCTGGATCGCGGTGCAACCGTGGCTGTTCAGGCATGCTCGCACGATTCCACGATAGACATCGGACTGGCGTGTCAAATCCTCATCATCTGCCTGGCCGCTGGAGTTCAGCGGTAGAGAGACGTCGAGTTCGGTGATGTGAACCTGCACGCCAAGCGCAGTGAGCCGCGCGATATTGGCGGCGATGGCGGTAATATCGACATCGAGCGCAGGCACATGCATCTGCAAACCCATGCCATCGATCGGAACGCCTCGTCGCTTGAAGTCCTTGATCATGGCATAGATTACGTCTGACTTATGATTCATTCCTTCGCCTTCGGCTTCGTTGTAAAAAAGCAGAGCTTGCGGATCGGCCTTGTGCGCCCATCGGAATGTCTGCTCGATGTACGCTGTACCTTTCTCAGCGAGTCCGATGCCGGGCTGGTTGTACCAGATGGAATCGCGCACGTTTCCGTTTTCATCCAGAGCTTCGTTGACTACGTCCCACGCGAAAACTTCGCCGCGATAATGCCTCATCACTCGTGTGATGTGTTCATGGAGAAGTCGCGACAGTTGCTTCGTGGTGAAATGGCCTTGTGTGAGCCAGTCCGGGTTGTAGCGTCCCCACACCAGGCAATGGCCCCGCACCTTCATCCGATTGGCACGCGCGAAGCGAACTACATCGTCGCCCTGGCGGAAGTCGAAAGTAGTCTTGTCCGGTCTTAGCGTCAGCCATTTCATGGCATCTTCGGCTTCGACCATGTTGAATTCGCGAGCGAGCGTGGAGGCGTACGCGGACTCCGAAAGTTGAATGGGACGGATGGCGGCGCCGATCAGAACCCCGGCATGGTCCGCTTCCTGCCGCATGGATTGGGTGCCGGAGACACAAGCAATCGCTGTCACGAAAATCGCAGTCAACCAAAGACGCGTCTTCAATAGGGAGCCTTCGAAGAGTGTTTTTTCTGAGACCTGAGGCCTGAGACCCGCGATCTAACACCTGACCGCAACTCAGACTGGGCCCTTTACTTACATCGGAAGCAGGAACTTCTGTAAAGGGCATTGGTCACAACGGGGCTGTGATTTTCGGCAATAGTTTTTGCCGACGCCCACAATCAGGCCATGCATCTCGTTATAGACCTGAGTTAGAACGGTGCGCTTTGCTGTGCTCATGGCCGAGGGAGGGTGTGCAGCGCCACGAAAGCCAGCCTCCAAATGCGGTTTTCCGTTTTCTGTGGAGGCTTCGACCGACTCGGCCAGAGACGTCAGCGCTCGTTCAAATAGCTGCCGAATCTCTTCATAGGTAGCGTCCTCGCTGAGAATCGCATGGCGAACAAGGATTCTTCGGGTGTACGCGTCGACTACGAACACCGGATGATTCCCAGCGTAGAGCAGAATGGAATCTGCGGTCTCGGGACCAACGCCGTTCAGATTAAGGAGTTCTTCGCGAAGCTGATTCGTAGGGAGGGACAATAACTTCGTTAAGGAGCCGGCGTAGTGCTTGTCCAAATGCGCGATGAACTGTTTCAGTCGATTTGCTTTTTGGCGGAAATAGCCGGAGGGTCGAATCAGACGCTCGAGTTTCGCCAGCGGAACGCGGCGTATCCCGCTCACGCTAAGCAAGCGCGCCACGCGAAGGTTTCCCAGAGCTCTTTCAACGTTGGTCCACGCGGTGTTCTGGGTGAGAAAAGCTCCAACAATTACCTCTAACGGAGACTGCGCCGGCCACCAATGCTGCGGTCCCCACACGCGAAATAAGGTGCGGTAGTAGCTTCGAATCTCATCCTCTTTCATATCAACCCGCAAGGTTGGAGTTCCTCATGGCTCAGTTTACATGGGCTTACGCGCGAGGCCGCTGGAGCAGGAGATCCTTCGCTTCGCCTGAAAAACGGCTGCGCTCAGGATGACAACACAGTGTCAAAGGCCGAACTGCACCACTACCGGATGGTCCTGCCGGGACTTACCGAAGTGCATGTACTTGAAGTTGAGATTCGCGATGCCTCACGAAAAAAGCTCACCTGGCGCGGGTTTTG
This sequence comes from uncultured Acidobacteriaceae bacterium, assembly GCA_963771965.1. Taxonomy (GTDB): domain Bacteria; phylum Acidobacteriota; class Terriglobia; order Terriglobales; family Acidobacteriaceae; genus Sulfotelmatobacter. The sequence goes on along the minus strand of CAVYVM010000005.1, from coordinate 401,602 downwards.
TAGGCTGCTTTGCGGACCGCTGAATTTACGGCGAGTTCAAGCACTACGGTAACTGGTAAGGTAATCGACTTGCGTTGACAATTTGTGTCAACGCAAAGACGTTGCTCTCCCTTCGAAGCAAACGCAGCGCTTTGGGTTAAATGCCGAATTGTTGTCGGGCATCGTTCCACTCAAGTGGATAGGAGATCGACGTATGTCTCAACGGCTGGGCGACCTTCTCGTTAAAGAGAAGATCATTACCCCAGAGCAGTTGGAACAAGCAACCAAGGCGCAGAAGGAGCAGAATGTACGCCTTGGCTCCGCGCTGGTGAAGCTCGGCTTCCTCACCGATGAGGACGTCACGAATTTTCTCTCCCGACAGTACGGCGTTCCCGCGATTAACCTTTCTTATTTCGAGATTGATCCTGCCGTCGTCAAGCTGATTCCCTTCGAAACCGCGAAACGATATCAGATTCTTCCGCTGAGCCGTGTTGGCGCATCGCTCACCATCGCGATGGTCGACCCCACCAACGTCTTTGCGATGGACGACATCAAGTTCATGACCGGCTTCAACATCGAGCCGGTGGTGGCCTCTGAAAGTTCTATCCTGCAGGGCATCGACAAAGCGTACGGCGCGGGCGGGAAGGAAGAAGATCTCGAAACCGTGATGCAGTCGATGTCGGAGATGAACGAGAGCGACATCGAGGTGCAGGCCGAAGAGCAGGAGATGGAGCTCTCGCAGCTGGAGAAAGCTGCCGACGAAGCTCCGGTCGTAAAGCTGGTGAACCTGGTGCTCACCGACGCGGTGAAGCGCGGAGCCAGCGACATTCACATCGAGCCTTACGAAAAAGAATTTCGCGTCCGCTTCCGTATTGATGGTGTGTTGCAAGCGATCATGTTGCCGCCGATGAAGTTGAAGGACGCAATTACTTCCCGCCTGAAAATTATGGCGAAGTTGGACATCAGCGAGAAGCGCTTGCCGCAAGACGGCCGCATCATGCTGAAGATGAACATTGGCGGCCGTAAAAAGCAGCTCGACTTCCGTGTCAGCACGTTGCCGACGCTTTGGGGCGAGAAAATCGTGCTTCGCTTGCTTGACAAAGAAAACCTGCGCCTCGACATGACCAAGCTGGGCTTCGAGCCTGAGTCCCTGGTCAAGTTCGAGAAGGCCATTCTTAAGCCTTATGGCATGGTGTTGGTCACCGGCCCCACCGGTTCAGGAAAAACCAATACTCTCTATTCGTCGATTTCGCGCCTCAATCAACCCGATACCAACATCATGACCGCGGAAGACCCGGTCGAATTTCAGTTGGGTGGCGTCAATCAGGTGCAGATGAAAGAGCAGATCGGATTGAACTTTGCCGCGGCCCTGCGCTCGTTCCTTCGCCAAGATCCCAACATCATTCTGGTCGGCGAAATCCGCGACTTTGAAACCGCAGAAATCGCGATCAAGGCCGCTCTCACCGGCCACCTGGTTCTCTCTACTCTGCACACCAACGGCGCACCCGAAACCATTACACGTTTGATGAACATGGGTATCGAACCGTTCCTGGTTGCGACGTCAGTTCACTTGATCTGCGCGCAGCGCCTGATTCGACGCATTTGCAAGGACTGCTCGGAGGCAGTGGATGTTCCAGTCCAGACTTTGATCGAAGAAGGATTCAGTCCGGAAGAAGCCAAGACGATCAAGATCCACAAGGGTAAGGGATGCGGGGTTTGCAACAACACGGGCTACAAGGGCCGCTGCGGTCTGTATGAAGTGATGGAAGTGGACGATGAAATCAGAGAACTGGTTTTGGTCGGCGCATCGGCTGTGGAATTGAAGAAGAAGGCGATCGAGCGGGGAATGATAACGCTCCGGCGCAGTGGTTTGATCAAAGTGGCGGCGGGCATTACCACGTTGGAAGAGGTTGCCCGCGAAACGATTCACTAAAGGCAATTGGTAATTGGGTAATTTCGCAATTTTGTAATTTGAAGCCAGGTTTTTCAAATTGCCAAATTGCCCGATTACGAAATTACAAAATTCACAGTAGACCACGAAGGGGACTGTTATGGGGCTTAGCTTAAGCGATTTGCTAAAAAGAATGTTGGAGATGAATGGCAGCGATCTTCACATCACCACCAATTCGCCACCGCAAATCCGGGTTCACGGACACCTGGTGCCCCTCGATCTGCCGCAGTTGACGCCGGCCGAGACCAAGCAATTGGCTTATAGCGTGATGACCGACTCCCAGAAGCACCGCTTCGAAGAGTCTCTAGAGCTGGACTTTTCTTTCGGACTGAAAGGGCTGGCCCGCTTCCGCGCCAACGTATTCAATCAGCGCGGTGCCAGCGCAGCCGTCTTCCGTCTGATTCCTTTCGAGATCAAGTCCTTCAACCAGCTGGGCCTGCCGGCGGTGGTGAGTAAGCTTTGCGACAAGCCTCGCGGCCTGGTGCTGGTGACGGGACCGACCGGCTCCGGCAAGTCTACAACGCTGGCGGCGATGATCGACAAGATCAACAGCGAACGGCACGATCACATTCTCACAATCGAGGATCCTATCGAGTTCGTGCACATGAACAAGAACTGCGTGGTGAATCAGCGTGAGTTGCACGCCGACACCAAGAGTTTTTCCGACGCCTTGCGCGCCGCGCTCCGTGAAGATCCAGATGTGGTGCTGATCGGCGAAATGCGCGATCTGGAAACCATCGAGTCGGCGCTGCGTATCGCCGAAACCGGCCACTTGACCTTCGGTACGCTGCACACCAATTCGGCGACCTCCACGATCAACCGAATTATTGACGTGTTCCCGGCTCACCAGCAGCCCCAGATTCGTGCCCAGCTTTCGCTGGTGCTCGAAGGCATCATGTGCCAAAGCCTGCTGCAAACCATCAGCGGCAAAGGAAGAGCCATGATCATGGAAATTCTGATTCCGAATCCGGCGGTGCGCAACCTGATTCGCGAAGACAAAATTCACCAAGTCTATTCGGCGATGCAGTCCGGACAGGACAAGTTCGGAATGCAAACGTTCAATCAGGCGTTGGCCACTGCGTACGCGCAGAAACAAATTTCCCTGGAAGTTGCCATTCAACGCTCGAGTAATCCAGAGGAACTTCAGGAAATGATTAACCGCGGCGCCACTTTGACCAACCGCGGCGGAAGCACGAGTTCGCCGATAGCACGGGCAGCGGCGCCGGCCAAGCGCTAGGGTTTTGGCGGGGCCGTGGCTGGTTGTTGCACGAGGCAGCGGCGCCCGCGAGTTATTTGCAAGTTTTTTGGGAATTAGCGACGACACTAAGGGAAAGGCTAAAACCATGCCAGTTTTCACATTTTCGGGCAAGGACGCGTCCGGACAAAAAGTTTCCGGAGAGCGGACAGCGGCAAACAAACAGGTAGTGACTCAGCAATTGCGCCGCGAGCGTATTACGCCTGGTTCGGTCCGGGAGAAAGGCAAGGAATTTTCCATGCCCACTTTCGGTTCGACGAAAGTCAAGGTCAAAGACATCGCCATTTTCTTTCGGCAATTCTCGGTCATGATCGATGCCGGACTGCCGCTCGTGCAGTGTCTCGAAATCCTGGCAGCGAATCAGGAGAGCCAGTCATTCCAGAAGACTTTGAACGGCGTTCGAACTACGGTGGAAGGCGGCGCAACTCTGGCCAACGCGATGCGCCAGTATCCCACCGTTTTCGACGATCTCACCACCAACATGATTGAAGCTGGTGAAACCGGCGGTATTCTGGACCTCATTCTGCAACGCCTGGCGACCTACGTCGAAAAAGCGGTTCGCCTGAAAGCTGCGGTGAAGTCGGCGTTGATCTATCCCATCGCGGTCGTAGGTATCGCGACGTTGATCGTCGGCGCTTTGCTTAAGTGGGTCGTGCCCATCTTCTCTAACTTGTTTGCCGGCCTGGGTGTCGCCCTGCCTCTTCCGACCCGTATCACCATGGGGCTGAGCGCGTTCGTGCAGAGTTTCTGGTGGCTCTTTCTTGTGGTTGGAATTGGATCGGTGTTCGGGATTAAGCAGATTCGCAAGCATCCGACAGGCCGATATTACTTTGACAAAATGCTGCTCAAGATGCCGGTCGTCGGTTCGCTGTTGCGCAAGATCGCGGTTGGACGGTTTACGCGCACGCTGGGCACTCTGATTACCTCAGGTGTGCCCATCCTCGAGGGCTTGAGCATTACCGCGAAAACCTCGGGTAACGCGGTACTCGAAGAAGCGCTGATGAAAGTGCGGAAGGCCATCGAAGAAGGCCGCACGATTGTGGACCCGCTCAGAGAATGCGGCGTGTTCCCCAACATGGTGACGCAGATGATCGGAGTTGGCGAAGCCACTGGCGCCATGGACAGCATGTTGCAAAAGATCGCTGACTTCTACGAAGAAGAAGTCGACGCGGCGACGAAGGATATGTTAGCCATGCTGGAGCCCGTCATCATCGGCGTCCTTGGAGTCACGATCGGCGGCATCGTAATTTCACTCTATATGCCGTTGTTCGCCATGATTGCCAAGCTGGCTGGCTAGTAAGAACCGGGTCTTGGGTCTTAGGCGTTAGGTCTTCGGAAGAACTAGGTTCGGGTCTTAAGGTCTTAGACAACAGGGCCTGAGATCTCTACTTCACATCGGATGCCGAACGCCTAAGACCTAAGACCTAAGACCTAAGACCTAAAACCTGAGACCTGAGACCTGAGACCTGAGACCTGAAACCTGAAACCGAGACCGGGATCGCGATGCAATCGACCTTTGACGAGCGGAATTGGCTGGCCTGGCTGGTCAAAGTACGAATCCTGATCCTGACCTTCCTGCTCGGAATCCAGGTGACCGTGGCCGAATTGACGCCCACAGCCTTGCCCCTGCGCCTCTTCATCAGCACCATTCTTGTGTGGTTCACGCTCTCGTTGTTTTACGTGTTCCTGCTCTCGCGCTGGCATGAGCACCGCCTGCAGGCGTCGTTGCAGATTCTTACCGATCTCGTGATGGTTAGCCTGGTTGTGCACGAGACAGGCGGTTGGGATAGTTCGCTGAACTTCATGTACCCGCTAGTGATTATCGTGGCCGGTATTCTGCTGCCGCGAGTGTGGGCTTATCTGGTGGCCGCGTTCGCTTTCATTCTGTATGGTACGGTTCTCGAACTGAATTATTACGGCGTGGTTCGCTCCTACTGCAACACGCATCCGGGATTGAAGGCGCTGCAGGCGATCATCTTTGTAAACCTGTTCGCGTACCTCGCGGTTTCGTATCTGGCTGGATTGCTCTCTGCGAAGTTGCGGCAGGCGCGGGTGCAGCTGCAAGACGCCAGCGGTGCGCTGGAAGACCTTCAGGTGCTGCACGAGAACATCATCCAATCCATCAGCAGCGGATTGATTACGACCGGTCTGGATGGGCACATTACGCTGGTGAATAGCGCCGCGCAGAAGCTGCTCGACCGTACTCCAGATCAATTGCTGAAAACGCCGGTCACGAAACTGTTTCTTGATCCGTTGCCCAATGCTGAGTCGGAGCAAGCACATGGAGAGATTCGTTTCGAAACTCGTACCGATACCGACCAAATTTTCCGCAAGACATTTCGCGTGAGAGTTGCCCGGCTGAATGTTCCGGAACGCGGGGTGATCGGCTTCGTCTATGCCTTCGATGACCTTACCGAGATCCGGCGTCTGGAACGCGAAGTCCGCATGCAGGACCGGCTGGCAGCGGTCGGCCGCCTCGCCGCAGCTATCGCGCACGAGATCCGCAATCCTCTGACTTCGATTGCCGGATCGGTCAGCATGCTTTCGGGCGTCCCTGAGATGAATCAGGAACACCGGCAGTTGCTCGGCATCGTAACCCGCGAATCCCAGCGCCTGAACAGCATCATCACCGATTTTCTGGCCTATTCGCGCGGTAAGCAATATCACTTCGACAAGGTCGATCTGGTGCGGTTGCTGGAAGACACGCTGACTCTGGTGCGCCACCGCATGACTGCGGAGAATACCGGCATCATTGTGGAAAGTGCTTTCGACGTGCGGGAGGCCTGGGTGATCGCCGACGGCGACCGGCTGAAACAGGTTTTCTGGAACTTCAGTGAAAATGCGGTCCGCGCCATGCGCGAAGGCGGAACGCTAAAAGTCGGCGTGGAAGCTGTGGGAGAAGACTGGCAGATCAGCTTTGCCGATACCGGAACCGGCATGACGCCCCAGCAAACAGAAAAAATATTCGAGCCGTTCCAATCCAGCTTCGAAGGCGGAACTGGGCTTGGATTAGCCGTCGTTTACCAGATCGTTCAGGCGCACGAAGGCAAGGTCTGGGCAAGGTCCAAGCCGGGGCAGGGCACTACCTTCATTTTGAAGTTGCACAGGCTTGAGGCGGAAAGACAAACGGCAAAGCGCGACTTGGAGAAAGTCAAATCAGCCGGTATGGGCAAGCCCGGAGAACTCGGTGCGCCAGAGTTGATGGCACCGCAGACAGCGGCTCTGGCTGCGTCTGCTGCTTCTTCTACTGCCGCGGAAGGGAGGGTGCGTGGCTAACATTCTGGTTTGCGACGACGAGCGCTCCATCTGCGAAATGCTCGACATCGCCCTGCGCCGTGACGGGCATCGGGTTGAGACCGTGCAATCCGGCCAGGCTGCAAAAAACAAAATTGATGGCGCACTCTACGATCTGATCATCACTGATATCAAGATGCCGACAATCGACGGCATCGAAGTCCTGCGTCACGCCCATCGCGTTTCGCCTGACACTTCGGTCATTTTGATTACTGCGGTCGACGATTACGAAGCCGCCGTGGAAGCGGTAAAAGCCGGAGGCGCCTCCGATTACATTCGCAAGAGTCCGGGCCTGGTCGACGAAATCAAGTTAGCTATCAACCGCTCGCTGGAAAAACTGGTTCTCAGCAAACAGAACTTCGCACTGCGCCGCGACGCGGCTACACGCAACTCGCTCGACAACATCATCGGCTCCAGCGCGGCGATGGAAAAGCTAAAGCAGACTGTGCGTACTGTTGCATCGACCGCCAGCACGGTTCTCATACACGGCGAAAGCGGAACGGGTAAAGAGCTAGTAGCCCGCGCGGTTCATATTTGTTCGCCGCGGGCCACGCAGCCGTTCGTCTCGGTAAACTGCGGCGCGTTTCCTGAAACTCTTCTCGAGAGCGAACTCTTTGGCTATCTCAAGGGAGCGTTCACCGGCGCCTCGCAGAACAAGCGTGGCCTGTTTGAAGTGGCCGACGGCGGAACGATCTTTCTCGATGAAATCAGCGAGATGACGCTCGCGATGCAGGTGAAGCTGCTGCGCGTTCTGCAGGAACGGAGCGTGCGGCCGGTGGGCAGCACCAGCGAGATTTCCATCGACGTGCGCGTCATTGCGGCCACCAACCGCGACCTTGACAAGGCCGTCGCCGAAAATCTGTTTCGCGAAGATCTCTACTATCGTCTCAACGTCATTCCGATTCGCGTGCCGAACCTGCGCGAACGCCGCGATGACATTCCGCTGCTGGTGAATCATTTTCTGAAGAAGTACGCGAGCGCTGCCGGACGCAGCATTCTGCGCGTCGATAAGAATTCGTTCGACTCTTTATGCGGTTACGAGTGGCCGGGCAACGTCCGCCAGTTGGAGAATACGGTGGAGCGCGCCGTGGCCCTCGAGACCAGCGATGAATTGCACGTGGAGTTGCCGGTGGAGCGTCCCAAGGCTCGCGCTGCAGCTGCGGGTGTCGGCGGTGCGGGAGGCATGGACATCGCTCCCGATGCGGTGCTTCCGCAAGGCGTGGGTATGGAGAACTACGTCGCAAACATTGAACGCACCCTGCTGCAAAATGCTCTCGACCGCTCGAACGGCGTGCAGACCAAAGCCGCGGATTTGCTCAGCATCTCCTACCGGTCTTTCCGGCATTTGATGAAGAAGTACGAACTCTAGCGATTCGCTATCTGCTCTCACTCATCAGCCTTCAGGCGTTACTCTGTAAGAGCATACGATATTGAGGCCTCTTGCATGCACAGTCCTAACCAAGTCAACAAGTGCAATGGCGATTTGGCGACAGTGACGCCATCGTACCGTTGTGCGAGGGCACAGGAGTTGCCGTTTTGGCTCGCTTTCCGCCAAAAGTACACGACGAGCTAGACTGGGCAGCATCGTATCCGGTTTGGAAACAACAAGTTGGGCGTCGAGGCAGAGGGCCACTGGAATGCACCATCTGAACTGAGTGAGCATCCTTCTCCTCTTTCAGGTTTCCTGAAACTAAGTCAGCCCATCTGAAGTTCTCTTCTCTTAGCGACTACAACCCTTAGGAGGTTGCCTATATGTTTTCACGCAATGTCTCTTTCCATCTGAAGTCGAATATGCTCTCCGATTACACGCGATCTTTTGAAAAAGACGTCCTGCCTTTACTGCGTAAGCAGAATGGCTTTAAGGACGAAATCACTTTCGCCGGTCCGGGCGGAGTTGATGTGACCGCGATCAGTCTGTGGGAGAACAAGAAAGATGCCGACAACTACAACACCAATACTTATCCGGAAGTGTTGAAGACGCTGGCAAGATTTATCGAGGGAACACCCCAAGTTCACACCTTTGACGTTGTCACCTCGACCCTCAAGCAGCACGAACTCGTGGCCGCGTAAAAGATACTCTGAGTTTGGTCGGGTCCGAGGAGGCGGAGTTACGTCCGCCTTCTCGCGCCACCAACCCGCATGCAACGGTTGAGTGAGTGAGCGTGCCTCTCTTCTTTTCAGGTTCCCTGAAAGAGCTGTTTGATACAGACAGTCATTAGACGTGTCTTGCGTTTAGGCGTGTCGGGCAACGGCAAGCCAATCCCAGCTTGTAACTACCCAAAGGAGATGTGGCCATGGACTCCCCCACCGTGTTGTGCATCGACGACATTCCACAAGCCTTGGAACTTCGCAAAGCGACTCTAGAATCTCACGGCTATTGCGTCGAGATCGCGTCGAGCGGCTACAGCGCGATGAAGATGTTGGAGGAATCGTCGGTAGCTGCGGTTCTACTGGAGTACAAACAGGAAGGCATGGACGCAGAGGCCCTAGCCTGCCATATCAAGCAACAGTTTCCCAACCTGCCGATCATCCTGCTTTCAGCGTACTGCGAGATCCCCGAGCGAATTCTCTGGCTGGTGGATGAGTACGTGATGAAGAGCGAACTACCCAAAGGGCTGGTGCGGATCATTGAACGAGCGACCCACCCGCACTGGCACGCACCACATTAACCTAGCGAACGGTATCTGAGTGGCAGGGCAGCCGCATAGCCCGCTTCGACTCACCGGCCTCGAATGAGTGCTATGGCGATATTACATCAGCAATAACGAGTGGCTTCTCCGGCATGGACACGCCCTTCCGAATTTCGGAAGGTTATCTGGTGTATTCAGACCGGCAAGGAGCGCCCATAGAAAGTCTTACACTTCCTTTGCTGTTTGGGCCTCCTCGTACAGTCAACTTGAGAGACCCGTCTTCATTCGTGCTCATGTGCCCGTTCCCTAATTCTGTTGGCTTTAATGCGTGTCCTATGCTGCGATCATCATCTAGATTTGTTTTTAATAATAGAGCATCGCACTGCTCTAGACCCGAATGAGGGGGCAGGTTGATTCCCTTCGCCAACGCCACCTTGCACTTGTTGCCGATAAATTTGGGTCGCAAAATGACGAAAGGTGGCTGATTAAATCGCTTGCTTCGTTGCCTCGAACCAAAATAATTGAACGTAACTGAGTTGAAACTGTCCCCGACGAAGTAGTTGTTATCAAGGGTGACCGTAACATTCTCAAATTCATCGGCTAAGAAATACTGAGACGTTGGAGCCTCGACCCAATTCTTCCCTTCAAAGCTCATGGACTGGCGGGACCCCGGCAGAGGCCTTCCATCTGGGGAATCGTGACTGTACACACACGCAGCGTTTAGGACCATGTTCGGAACAAATGTTTGATTGGAAGGAAGAAGAGGCATACTTACAGACAGTTCTCCCCTGATCGGGAACACGATTACCTGCGGGTCTCCACCAATCATGTCGGTGTGCACCGCAGCCTTTCTCAACATAGCTCTTGCCAAGTCCTCCATCTGTGCCGTCGTAAAGTTATCCAGATTCTTTGTCTTAACCGAGGAGTAATAAGCCAATATCGCAGGATCGTGAGTCGGGAACGTGGTAGAGGCAATTTTTGACGGTATCTCCACGCATTCTGAGCAACCGACCAGCACAGGCTGGATAAAGTGTTCGACCGTAACGGGACCAGGTTGACCACCCATAAAGCAGTTTGGTTTGGCGTCGAAATAAAAGACTACGTTTTCCCGGTCTCCTTGTTTTGGTTGTGGCGTGAAACACACTTGCGAGACCTTGGGGACGCCGTTTTCTATTCCTGCTATGGTCACAAAAAAAGAGAGTTCCGGGGGATTGGGAGTGCTCGGATCGAAGATGCCGGCAACTCCGGGCAGGAGTTGCGTGAAGGTCATGTCGACATATGAAGTAACCATTCCAACATTTCCTCGCTGATCAGGAATGCCGGAGTTACCAAAACGTCTGCGAAGGATTGACGAGACCTCAACGTTTAATGGCGTGCCGCTCACACCCGGCAAACCACCGCTGGCGAAACCCGCTATCGCCAAGGCTGAGGCGGCACCCGTCTTGATGAGCTTCTGGCTGTCATCACAGAACGTCTGTTGCCTGCCGTGGCAATCGAAAAGCTGCTTAGAAGAGCGGCGGCTGTCGGTTGCGATTACAACTCCGTTTCGGTTCGCGAGAACCACGTTTAGCGTCCCCGTCTGAATTGAGGATTGATCTCGGCCGGTTCCTGCTTGCGCGGCACAAAGGCAGCAGGACATCAGGATAAGAGGCAAATTAAGTCGGGGCATAGCTAACATTCTAGACCTACCTCCACGAAGAACTACCGGTGGCGAGAAGTGCGAACTCAGCGCGAGACACCCCCTTTCGCGGAAGCTGCGAAATGCAGGGTGGGTGGCCCAAGTCTTCGCATTTCTTCACCCGCGAAGCATTGTATGTTTCAACTGTCGCTAACAGGCCATAGCGCTCATCGGCGTTCGGCCCCGTCGGTAACCAAGAGGCGACAACCGATAGCTAGCTCTTCTTCAATTGCTGCTTCCATCCCAACACTCTGGCTTTCGCTCCCTCGGCTTCGGCTTCCGGGATCATTCCCTTTTTTTGATAGAGCACCGACAGGCTGGTGTGCGCGAGCACGTCGTCGGTATCGAGCGCCGTGATTTGTTGCGCGACGGCAATGGCCTCATCGTAGCGCTGCAAGTCTTGCAGAGCGCGGGCCAGGCCATGCATCGCCTCGGTAAAAGTAGGATCGGCGGCGATCGATTCCCGGTAGGCTGCGACCGATTCTTCGAGCTTTCCATCCGCCATTAAGTCGAGCGCGGCATAGTACTGGTCTTCGGCTTTTTGGCGGGCGTTTGCATCGGACATGAATGGAAATCCCCGGCGGAGTCAGGATTCTAACAGAAGGGCGGTCTCAAGTAGCAGGTCTCAGGTCTTGGGTCTTAGGCGCTAAGCCGATGGCCCATGACCTATGGCCTAAAACCTAAAACCTGAGACCTGAGACCTAAGACCTGGGTTATGATTCTGGCATGCGCTATTCGCTGCGCTTTCTGTGGAATGCTACGAAGGGGCATCGGTTGGCTCCGTGGCGCAGCCCTTATTTGCTTTGGCGGATGGAGACTTACTGCGGCGTCAAGATGACGCAGATTGGGTTCATTGAATTTTGGGAATTTCTGTGGCGGGAGCGCTCAAATTTGTGGCGCTTTCTGAAGTGGACCGGCGAGATGGAACGCTACGCGCATCCCAAGCCGAGGAACCTATAAGACTAAGACGGTTTCAAGGTTTCAGAGTTTCAAAAGCGTTGGAACTGAGCGGCGTCTGTGAGCGTTGAAACCTTGAAACCTTGAAACCTTGAAACCTTGAAACCTTGAAACCTTGAAACCTTGAAACCTTGAAACCTTGAAACCTTGAAACCTTGAAACCTTGAAACCTTGAAACCTTGAAACCTTGAAACCTTGAAACCTTGAAACCTTGTTCCTCTAAGCGCCTTTGCCCTTGGCCGCAGCCTCGCCGAGGATGATGCTGACTTCGTTTCCCTTGCCGACGCCGGTTAATTGCGCGGCTGCTCCGCGATTTGCAGCAATTTCCAGAAAGCCCATGCTCCCGAGAATTGCGATGACTTCTCCTGGAGCGCCTTCGGCATAGGCATTGTGGATTTCTGTGATTTCGCGGCTGCCGACCACGATCTTGAATGGTCCGGCCTTGGGCCCGAACAGCATGGGCGCATCCTGCGGCGTGAAGTTGGTGATCAGGTTTCCGAAGCGGTCGACTTTCAGAACCACTCCGCGGAGACGATTCTCCTCGACTTTCTTTGGTTTGGGCGCGGCGAACTTCACGAAGTCTTCGATTTCGTCGCCAAACTTGAGAGAGTCAACCTCCTTGGCCAGGTAGGCGGCGACGGGAGAAAAAATATCCCGCGCGTGGAAGGTGTTGCTCACCGGCTGCAGGAAATAATGCTCGGCGGTGATGTGCCGCACGTGCATGCGGCTTTCCTTGGCGTAGACCAACGAGAGCACGCCGTTGTCCGGCGCTACGAAATGGTATTTATCGCTCGAGGCCAGAATCGGCCGCCGCGCCGTGCCCACGCCCGGATCGACCACCACAATGTGCACAGTTCGATTGGGAAAGTAGGAGTACGCCTGAGAAATGGTCAGCGCACCATCGAGGACGTCAAAGGCCTGCACCGAGTGGCAGATATCGACAATCTCGGCCTCGGGCACAATGTCGAGAATGACACCCTTCATAACCCCTACGAAATGGTCGTTGGTGCCGAAGTCGGTGGTGAGGGTGATAATTGGACGGTGCGCCAAAGCTGCCTCGTGGATTGAATACGGAATCTTCCCAAAGAATCGAAAGTAATTGCTGGAGGGGGCGGCGTCAAGGCACGGAGGTAATGAGGGGCGGGCAGTTTTGGCTGACGCTTGATGCCGGGTAAGCAGGAGATCCTTCACTCCGCCTGAAAAACGGCTACGTTCAGGATGACACCACGCAAAAGGGGATAGGGGATGACGTCAACCGCTGCTACTGGATGTGTATATCGCCCGACCCAGTCCGCACCGTCAACATCGGTCCGCCGCCCCGGACCTTTCCCTGGATCGACTTATGCTCCTCCTGGACACGTCCTTGTACGGTCATGGTGACCGCTGGGTCAACCTGCACTGTGCCGGAACTACTGGAAAGGTCCACATCGAAGGCTGCACTATCGGGGAGGCGCACGTGCACATTGCCCGATCCTGTGCGAATTTCCCAGGCTCCGCTCTGTGTGCCTTCGGCGGTAATGTTGCCACTTCCGGTTTCGCCGCGAAATGATCCTTGAATGCCACGAGCCTTGATATTGCCGGAACCGGTGTGCAGGACGACGTCTCCCGATCCGATTTCTTCGACCTCAAGTTCCCCGCTGCCTGCGCTTCCCCGTAGCGAGCCCGCAATCTCACGGGCACGCACGTCGCCCGAGCCGGTTTGCAGACGAATCTCCCCAGTAAGCTGCGCAAGCTTCAAGTCTCCCGATCCACTTTGCAGGTCGACGTTGCCGCGCGTGCCTTCGATGGTCTGATCGCCAGAGCCGCTGCGGGTGCGGACGGTGGTGTCGACCGGCACGGTGATTTCATAGTCCACTGAAATGTCGTGCGCGTTCACATAGTCGACGTGAATACTATTGCCGTCCTGCCGGATGGGAGGGTGCTGCTCAATGTCCGATACGTCGGTATGCCGGTTGCCGAACAGCCAGTGGTCGCCGACAAAAATCCTTCCGCGAACCGTGACCGAGCCCGACGCGCCGCTGTGCACAATAATGTCACCTGAATGAGTCTGCACCTCCAGATCCACGGGGCCGCTGCCTACCTGAAATGTTTTCTCAAATGAGCCTTGCGGGGTGGACGCGATGGCAAGGCCGGTGGCAAGCAGCACGACCGCTGCGGTCGCCAGGAAAGAAAATCGCGCTGATGGGGATTGGTTATTCATGTCGGCTCCAGGTCTTAGGTCTCAGGCCTTGGGTCTCAGGTCCTAGGTCTCAGGTCTTAGGTTTAAGTGTTCGGTCTTCGGCTAATAGAAGACTACGCCTATGCCTTAAGCCCAAGACCCAGGACCTAAGACCCGAGACCTGATACTCAACCGCTTCCTTACTGCAGGACCACTTCCTGGCCCTCTTTCAACCCGCTTAACACTTCGGTTTTTGCGCCGTTTGAGATTCCGATGTTGAGGGCGATTTTATCCTTACCATCTTTAGCCTTCGGATTCGGGATCTCGACCGAAGCCTTCTTATCTTTGTCGTAGAGGATCGCACCCTCCGGGATCTGAAGCACATTCTTGTGTTCTTCGAGGATGATTTCCGCGTTGGCCGTCATCTCAGCCTTGAGTTCGCCGCCGGGATTCTGGATCGATACGCGTACCTCAAACGTGGTGACGTTATCTTTTTCTACGCCCATCGGTGAAATCTTTGTGACCTTGCCGGTAAAGGTTTTGTCCTTGAACGATTCCACTTTGATTCGCGCGGGCTGGCCGAGATAGACGCGGCCGATATCGCTCTCATCCACCTTGCCCTTTACATAGACTTCGCTGGTATCGCCGAGAGTCATCACCAGCGTGGCCGACGAACCCAAAACCAGGATTGAACTCACCGCATCACCCATTTCTACGTCGCGAGAGAGCACAATGCCATCGATGGGAGAAATAATGTCGGTGTAGCTGAGCTGTTCCTCCAACTGCTTGAGGTTGGCTTGATCCTGCGCCACCTGTGCCCGCGATTGCGCAATCTTCGCCTTCAGCACCGTCATCTGCGCTTTGGCCACGTTCTGTTTGTTCAGCGACATCTCGTAATTCTTTTCCGCATCATCAAGGGCAGAGGCAGAAACCACACCGTCCTTTGCCATACCCACGGCTCGGTCGTAGGCGCGCTTCAAAAGCGGAACGTCGGGACCTTCCGCATCCACCTTGGAGCGCTCGAAGTCGGCCTCGGAACTGCTGAGGTTCGCCTGGGCCGCGTCCAATGCCGCCCGCGACTGCGCCACCTGCGCTTCAATCTCGACCTTGTCGAGCTGCGCCAGCAGTTGGCCCTGCTTTACCCGATCGCCGTAATCGACCAGCAACTTTTTCACGATGCCGCTGGCCTTCGACTTCACCTCAACCTTGGTGATGGGCGTCACTTTTCCTGTAGCCACTACGCTTTTGGCCAGGTCCCCTCGCTCAACCTTCGCCAGCTTGGTAGGGTCGATCTTGGTGCCGCCGCGTGTGGCCGCGAATACGCCGATCGCAATCAGCAGGACGATCGCGAGGCCAATACCACCATAAATAAACAGTTTGCGACGTTTCTTCTTATTATTATTTCCGTTTCCGTTCACGGCCGCCTCCTAGGAATCGAAAAAACCTCTTACGCGCCAGAGACTGGAATAAGCCAGTCCCGTGCCCTCACTTTCATGTACGCAACCACAAATGCTTTTGTTCCGCTGCTTTTGTTCTGTCCTAGGCTTACATTTTGGGAAATGACTCGGGATCGGCTCCCGCTAATTTCGACCTGCCCGACTAAAGCAATTACCTTCCGTTACTTAGACCGCGCCTCGGGACAATTGGTTAGCTCTCGGGAGGCAATTTTTCTGCAAGCTTTTTCATTCTGCCACACGGGCGACGCGTGTGCGTTCCCGCCGACCGGCGATCGCTGCCCCTGGCCACTGCCTTTAGAATGCTAGAATTACCCATCCATGATCGCCTTTGTGCTGCTCCGGGTCTTGCTGATCCTTCTCCTGGTGGCAGCGAATGCGTTTTTTGCGGCTGCGGAATTCGCCCTGATCAGCGTCCGCGACACCCGCATCCAGCAGTTGATCGAATCCGGCCGCATTGGCGCCCGCAACGTCCAACGCCTTCACCTGCACCTCGACGAAGTTGTGAACGGCGTGCAACTGGGCATCACCATTGTCAGCCTCACGCTAGGCTGGATCGGCGAACCCATGGTCGCAGGCCTGGTGGGGAACCTCCGTTTTGTGCATGAGGTTCCGCACGCGGCCATCTACGCGAACGGCATCGCCATCGCCATCGCTTTCACTTTGATTACCTACATGCACGTGCTTCTCGGCGAGCTCGTGCCGAAAACCTTGGCTCTGCAGCGCGCCGAGCAGATCGCGCTGGCCGTGGCCGCTCCCATGGAAGCCTTCATCACGATTGCGCGCCCTGTGCTGTTTTTCATGCGCCGCTCGGGAGGTCTGGTGCTGCGCCTTTTCGGTGCACGCGATACCCGCCGTGGCGGCGCCGTCCACTCTCCCGACGAACTTAAGCTCATCGTCACGGCTAGCCGCCAGTTCGGCCAGATTCCAGAATCGCAAGAGGAAATGATCCACAACGCCATCGAACTCGACAGCATCACCGTTCGCGAGGTGATGGTCGCCCGTCCCGACATTTTTTCGCTGCCCTCCGATCTCAGCCTCGATGATGCTGTAAACCGAGTAGTCGAAGGCCAGCACTCCCGCATTCCGGTGTACGACCCGCAGCGAGGGCCCGAGCATATTGTGGGCGTTCTTTATTACAAAGAATTAATTCGCTGGGTCCGCCTACGCCTGGTCAATCTGAATCAGCCTCTGGCCGCGCGCATCGCCCGCATGCAGATCAGCCAGATCATGCACGACGTGCTGGTGGTTCCTGAAACCAAAGTGCTCGCGGAACTGCTCGATGAATTCAAACAGCGCCGCCGCCATCTCGCGGTTGTCGTCGACGAGTTCGGTTCGACGGCGGGTGTAATCACGGTCGAGGACATACTCAAGCAATTGGTCGGCGACATCGAAGATGAGTTCGACGTGGCGACGCCGGAGCCGGCGCTCGAAAACGAGTCGGTCTTGGTGCTCGAAGGCTCGGTCAACATCCGAGACCTCGAAACTCAGCATGGCTTGCTTCTGCCCCGCGACGCGGGATTTGAAACTCTCGCTGGATTCATGCTCGCCCGCCTGCAACAGATTCCGCGCATCGGCGAGTCTTTCGAGTATGAAGGCCACCGCTACACCGTCGAAGAAATGGAAGCTCACCGCATCGCGAAAGTAAAGATCGAGAAAGTGGAGAATGTCGAGAACAGAGCGGAGAGTGCGAAGCAGGCGGGAGATTAAAGTGCTCAGCAAACGACTAACGACCAACGACTAACGACTAACGACGGTGTCGAAAGCCCTCCTCCAACGCGTCCTTTACACCCTCCCAGTCATCTGGCTGGTAGTCTCGCTGGTCTTCTTATTAATCCATCTCGTCCCCGGCGACCCCATCCAACAAATGCTTGGCGAAGGCGCTCCGGCTGCCGATATCGCGGCCACGCGTCACGCCTACGGACTCGACACCCCGCTCGGCGAGCAATACGTCCACTACTGGAAGGGCGTGCTTCACGGCGACCTCGGCCCGTCCTTTCGCTACAACCAAAGCGTGACGCGCCTGCTCACCCAGCGCTATCCTTACACGCTGCAACTCACGCTGGCTTCGCTCTTCGTCGCGATCATTTTGTCGATTCCCGCAGGCGTTCGCTCTGCTCAACGCCGCAACCGCTGGGACGACCGGCTGCTCAGCGTTGTCAGCCTCTTCGGCCTGTCATTCCCCAACTTCGCGCTTGGCCCAATTCTCATTCTCTTATTCGCAATCAAACTCGGATGGCTGCCAGTCTCCGGCGCAGGCTCGTTCGCAAATCTAATCTTGCCTGCCGTCACTATGGGCGGCGCGCTCGCTGCCATCCTTACTCGTATGGTCCGCACCTCGATGCTCGAAGAACTTAGCCAGGACTACATCCGCACCGCCCGCGCCAAAGGCCTGCCCGAACGCACGGTGGTCTATCGCCACGCCCTGCGCAACGCCATGATCCCTATCATCACGGTGCTGGGTCTGCAATTTGGCGCGCTGCTGGCCGGCGCGATCGTCACCGAGACGATCTTCTCCTGGCCCGGCATCGGGCGGTTGACGATTCAAGCCATCTCCAACCGCGATTACTATCTAGTGCAAGGCTGCATTTTGGCGATTGGATTGACTTACGTCGCGGTGAACTTTCTGACGGATGTACTGTATTCGGTGGCGAACCCGAGGATCAGGCAGTGAAATTCATTGCTGGTTGCCAATCCACGTCGACAAAACCCGTGCTTGCAAATCGGGCTGGTATCGTTGGAATGCTGGGAATCGTGGCTCTTTGGAAGAAGTGGTTTGCCAGGCAGGCGGACGCATGGCCCGTCATAGAGACTAGGATAGAAAACGTTTTTCTAGACGTGTCATTACGTGGTCCAAGTTGCCGCGAGGTGACTCATATGGGGTTGGCCTACGCATATTCGATCGGTGGTTGCGGCTTCGTGCCTCGTCCGACGTGAGTGGCACTGCCCAACTGCATAGGTCCTTCGCGCAAAGAACGCGCTCAGGATGACAAGACATTAAGAGCAGGCAGTTTTGCACCGCAGCAGAGTTCATTCATCACTGATTTGCGTCCCCCAGATTTGTCATCCTGAGCCCCGCGTGCTCACCTGCCGCCGGGAGCCAACACGCGAAGGACCTATGTATTTTGTCTACATCATGACGAACCGCTCAATGACCCTGTACACCGGCGTCACCAACAATCTGATGCGCAGGGTCCGCGAGCACAAGACTGGAGCCGGTTCGGAATTCGCCGCGAAATACAAACTTGACCGGCTCGTCTATTTCGAGCGCTTCCAGGACGTTCACAACGCAATCGAACGCGAGAAGCGCATCAAGGGTTGGTTGCGAATCAAGAAAATCGCCCTCGTCGTGTCGGTGAATCCATCATGGAAGGATTTGAGCGAAGAGTGGTACGAACGCCATCAGTACCAACCTCAGAGCGCCTAGCTCAAGCCAATGATCGACATGAAGCCACTGAACTGGGATCTGTTCCGCAAGCTGATGAGCTTGATAACACGTAGTAGGCAAGTTACACGTAATATTAGTGCACCATGCCTACGAACGAGCAAAATCTTACCCCGTCAGCCTCCCCCAGCAGACGATTCGCAAGGCGAAAATCCTGGCCGCACGGCGGGGTTCCTCGATCAGCGGTCTGTTAGCGGAGCAGATCGAGCTTCTCGTGGGCGAAGATGAAGCCTACGAGCGCGCCCAGCCCAGGGCGCTAGCCTTGATGAACAAAGGCTTCCACATGGGCGGCGTGATTCGCGCTACGCGTGACGAATGGCATCCGTGTGGAAAACCCGTTCGCCGGGTTTAATATTTCATAGTGTCCACCGCCGCCATCTCGTTCCGCCGCTCGATTGCTGGAACCGCACGCCATAATCCGCTGGCTGCCACGGGTGTCGTGCTGGTGGTCGTCTTTGTGATCTTTGCTCTGTTCGCGCCATGGATTGCTCCGCAGGATCCGGCTGCCATCGATCTTCCGGCGCGTCTCGATACTCCATCGCATGCACATTGGTTCGGGACCGATGAACTTGGGCGAGACATTTTCTCGCGCATCGTTTACGGCGCGCGCATCTCGATGTTGGTTGGAAGCTGCGTGGTCGCCGCATCGCTTGCGCTTGGTCTCATCATCGGTTCGATCGCCGGCTACTACGGCGGAGGGATCGACCGTTTCGTCAACGTCGTCCTGATGAACGCGTTTCTATCGTTCCCCGGAATTCTTCTCGCCATCGCGTTCGTCGCCTTTCGCGGGCCCGGCATTTTCAATCTAGTGCTCGCGCTCTCACTGGGAGGCTGGGTCGGCTACGCACGCCTGGTTCGTGGACAAGTTCTCGCCGCACGAGAGCGCGAATTCGTCGAAGCCGCCCGCGCTCTGGGCGCTAGTAACCTGCGGATCATCGTCCGGCACATTTTGCCGAACATCATTCAGCCTGTGATTGTGCAGGCAGCCATCGGCATGGCCGGAGCCATCCTCGCCGAAGCCACCATGAGCTTTCTCGGACTCGGCGTACCCCCGCCCACCGCAAGTTGGGGAGCCATGCTCAACGACGGCCGCGCCCACCTGTTCGACGCGCCTCATCTCGTGCTCTTTCCGGCGCTCGCTGTGATGCTGGCTGTGCTCTCGTTCAATTTCATTGGAGACGCTTTACGCGACTATCTCGATCCGCGGTCTCGCATTGAAGCTGGACTGTAGACCGATCTAAGCTCGCCGCCGCCGTGCGCCGATCACTTCAGAAAGAACGCATAGTTGGGGCTGCCGTCGATCTTGCGCCAGCCCGCACTTGGGCGAGCACATCCGGCCAAGTCTATCGGTACCGGGCGGGAAGTGGTTTTGACCCCTCCGCCGGTATTGGCTACGACCACCTTCGCGCCGGCTTGAGCAAACTTTTCGAGAATCTCTACTTGAATGGCTGCAGGCTCGCTCCAAAAAAGGCAGGTTTCGTCGGTATTGATTTCGGCGACAATTTCAAACCGCGCCAGAAAGGCCCAATAGGCGTCGTTATCGTAGCCGATTGCTCCTACTTTTTCACCCAGTTGCAGGCCCATTCTCTGCAACCCCTCGGCCGTCACATAATCCGGGGTAGCATCGCTGGGAAAAACTTGAACGGACTCCCCGTAAACAAGGTGGACCATGGCAGCAATCATTGCGAAAGATACCAGCGCGACGATTCCGCGAGATAAGAGTTCGACATGTGGCCTAAGTCGAACTCCGGCTAGAACCGATCCCCAGATGAGGAACTCCCATGGAGGCAAGTATCGGTCCTGGATCAGCGTCAGGCAGTACATCGACATGGCAACTGCGCCGATCACGATTAGATAACCATAGGCGGCGATACCTTTGAGCGTCGCTCCGGGCCTGGACGCAAGAAGGATCAAGAAAATACCTGCGATCCAGGCGGCGGGATGTGCCAGTGCCGAGCAGAGAACAACTACATCGTGAAAAAAATGTTTGACGAAGATCCCCAGAGAAAATTTCGGAGACAGTCCTTCGTTCCAGTAAGAAGGGTCATACCAGGGGGGATAACTCGACCGCAGAGGGCCGTTGAATTCGTAGACGGCAGGATGATCGAAGAGTTGTCGCGTAGGATGCGCGGGAGTGCCCGTACTTGGGGGAAGGCCCTGCCAATTTCGAATCGGAAGATTGTAGTTGAGCCATGCAACACTGAGTTTGCCGGTGTCCGAGTAAGTAAAGCGACCCTTGGAATGTGAGAGAACAGCAACTTCCGGGGCTGCAATCGCAAGAAAAATTAGCAAGGCGAGCACCATGAACTTTCGCCGTTGTTGCAGAGCGCGGCGAGAAACAAGGACCATTATCGTCAGGAAAACGAATGCCATAGGAAAGAGAATCGCCTTCGCCAGATACCCAAGTCCCAGGCAAATTCCAAACCACACGTACAGGGCGCGCGAGGAATTTCCGTCGGTTTCCATGCGCAGCAAGAGCCCTGCCGCCACGAGTACGCTTGCCATCACCAGCAAGTCAGGATTGACCAGCAGCACCAACTCGCCCACCGTGGTCCAGACAAAGAGCGAATAGCCCAAGATCCACATTTGAGAGGCCGGGATTTGTGTGCCCTCCGAATCGAATCCCGTAATGCTTGGCTGCCTGTGCCGCAGTAGAGACACCCAAAAAAATTCGAAGGCTGCCATGCAAGCCAAATACATTGGGAACGAAAAGGCGTGCGCGACGGGAAATTCCCAGCGAAGAGATGGTTTGACAACTCCGAGAACCGCCGCCAACAGCCACGGATAAAGCGCGCTCCAATACGCATTGGGCACCATGGCCCAGTCATGGCGCAGGATGGCGCGGGCGAGTTCCATGTACGATCTGGGATCCGGACCGAAGGTGTTCCGGGCGAGCACGATCTCAACGATTGTCAAGATCGCAGCCACGGAGCGAAAGAGCCAGCGGATCTTCATGCATCGAGATTCCGTCGATGCGAACTCATTTGTGCCCTGCGCGTCCGCGGGATCAAAAAAACGTGAAGTCCCACCAATTGTTTTGTCGATTGCTGGCGTCAATCCCATCTCCCCAAAGAATCTGCGAAGGGAATCATTCTATCTGCTTCGGCGCAACCTGGCTCTTGTCACGGATGCACGCGAGGCTCTGCGGACGACCGGGCGCTTCGTGACGACTTTCTGCTAGTATGCTTTGCAACCATCCTAGAAAGGCCGCACTTTCCCGAGCGCTCGACGGCAGTCTCTCGATTGTTATGCACGGTCGAAGTTGTCAGAAGGCATGAACGATAAGCGATTCAATGAGCGTTCTCCGCTCATCCTCTGCATTCTGCTAGGCACCGCTCAGGCTTGGATCAGCCGCTATGCGATGAATCAGGATGGAATGTCCTACCTTGACGTGGGCGACGCGTTTTTTCGCGGCGACTGGGCGAAGGCGATTAGCGGCTACTGGAGCCCCATGTACTGCTTGTGGGTGGGCCTGGCGCTCCATATTGTGAAGCCGACGATTTGGTGGGAGTTCGTTACCGTCCAAGCGGCAAATCTGATCATTTACTTAGTGGCTTTGTTCTGCTTTCGTTTTCTCCTTCATTCGATACTTCGCGCGATCAGAGAAGAAGCAGCAGACAAAGTGGACGACGCGCGTCCATTGCCCGACTGGGTCTTTAGCTGGTTGGGATACGGAATTTTTCTGTGGGCTTCGCTGGTGTTGATCGATGTTGCCGATGTTACTCCGGACCTTCTGGTTGCCGCTTTTGTGTTCCTAATTGGCGGGTATCTTGTCGATTTGCGTTATCACGAGTCTTACCCGAAATTTGCCGTGTTCGGAATACTGTGCGGAGCAGCTTACCTGACCAAGGCGGCGATGTTCCTCGTAAGTTTTGGATTGCTCGTCATCTTGCTTTTCTCGGCTAAATTTTCGAAGCGCCGAGTATTGGGTTTAATATTGGCGGCCCTGATGTTTCTGGTGGTGAGCCTGCCGTTCATCGCCGCTCTTTCGAAGCAAAAAGGACGACTCACGTTTGGCGACAGCGGGAAGTTGGCGTACGCCAGCATGGTGAATCCGAATGTCCCGCAGAAACATTGGCAGGGCGATCCGCCGGAAGGAGGAGTTCCCAAGCACACGACCAGACAACTGCTCGACCATCCTGCGGTATTTGAATTTGCTGAGCCAGTCGGTGGAACCTACCCACCCTGGTACGATCCTTCCTATTGGAATGAGGGTGCGCATGGGACATTCCGACTGTGGGCGCAGATTCGAGTGCTGGTGCAGAGCGCGCGCAATTACGCCAAGATGTTCATCGATCAATTGGGATTGTTCGCGGGAATCGGAATTTTTGTTCTGTGGGGTAGTGCGCCGACTCGCAGAGCCATCGTTTCAAACTGGCCGCTTATTGCGGCGGCCGTCGTGAGCATGGGTCTCTACTCGCTGGTGCTCGTGCGGCCCCGATATGTGGGCGGTTTCGTGGCGCTGTTGTGCGTGGCTCTGCTGGCCGGGATTCGTTTGCCGAGAAATGCAGAAGCGTTGCCGCTGACAAAATACGTGGCGATCGGCGTCATGGGGACTATTTTATTTTCAGTGGTGGCGAATCTTGCGGAGACGGCCTATGTAACCAATACCGTTTATGGGTATCCGACGCAGAAGGACGAGATGAGAGCGGCAGAGGGGTTACAAAGTATGGGTTTGCGCTCTGGCGATCCGGTAGCAGTCGTTGGCGACGGAACCGTCGACTACTGGGCACGCCTCGACCGCTTCAAGATTGTTGCGGAGATTTTCTCTCCGGAGCCGAATCAGGTGCAGTTCTGGAGCGAACCGTGGGAGCGAAGAAAGGTGGCCTATGAATGTTTGCGCCGCGCCGGTGCGAGAGTGGTTGTAGTGTGGTCTCCGCCGCACGGAGTTGATCCGGGCTGGGAAAAAATTGCGAATACGAATTACTACGCATATTTGCTGCAGAAGTAATGGTTCGCTCAGGGTAAAGGTCTGCGGCACAAAATCTGGTACTGAGCGCCGACAGGGACGCTTGACAAACTGGCTTCAAGAAATCGCAGGGCTTTCAGAAATCGCGGAAAGAAGAAGCAGTAGTCGGTTCGTACGATCTCAAATCCGTGGTCCCGCAAAAGTACTTTTGCCTGCGGCGGCGGAATCATTACGGCATCGTGATCGAAGACGCATTGCGACATGATGTATCGCGTGCCAGGATTCCACGGATTATTCTCCCAGAAGGAGAACAGTCCTCCGGGACGAAGCCGGCCAAAGATGTATTCAACGGCAGAACCTCTCATCGGTACTGGAATGTGATGAAACACGCCGTTGCAATAGGCCAGATCAATGGATTGCATCTGGTAATAGCCCGCAAAACTAATGAACTGGCAGGTTGCCGTGCCATTTCGCTTCGAAGCTAAATCGATCGAGCGCAGCGAGATGTCGACTCCTACAACGCTTTGCGCCGCAAAAGCCGACTGCAGCAGTTGGGAGGTGTCTCCGATTCCGCAGCCATAGTCCAAAATTCGGGACGGGCTCTCGTGCAATTCGTGAAGACATTGCGCGGCCCATTGAACCCGGCGGTTCGCGAAATAGTCTTTGTCTTCCCCGCTCAGAGAGAGCGCCTGGTTCAAGTCCGCATCGTAGGTATCGGCGTGAAGATCGAATTCCGTGCCACTCATCGATGCCGAAGCCCCAGGATGCTGAGAAAGAAACTTGAGAAGACAGTCTGAACGCCCAAGATGAGGCAAAGAGCCGCTGGAATAACGAGACGCAGCGTATGCGAGATATCGAGTGGTCCGAAACCTCGGACGCTCCAGATATGCACGGCGTAGGTCGAGATCGCGAAACCGAGCACTGAAAGGAAGCTGCCCAGCACAAGCCCCCATTCAAGCGTTATGTAACGGAATAGCTTGTCTAGCGCGGGGTCAGGCGGATGCAGGCCCTCGAGGACGGCGAAGATCTTAGTGAATACAGCGAACGCGATGGCCTGGAATCCCAGGAGCACGGCGATGGCCGCGTACAGCAGAGTGTGGACGTCCAGAACCGCGCCGCCGACTCTTCGTGGCGAGGGAAGCAGCCACACACCAACCAGCAAGCCGATGAACATGAGCGCAAGGCCGGGATATAAAAATAACCAGCGCGGACTGTAAAGCAGAAGAAAACGAAGATGTCGCCAACCGTCGCGCCATGTGCGAAGGTGCGGTGCGCGGCTGCGGCCGTCCGGCAGGAGAGGAGTCGCGACCTCGGCGATGGGCATGCGGAACAGGGTTGCCTTGACGACCATCTCGCTGGCAAATTCCATGCCGGTGGTTCGCAATCCCATTCGCGTGTAAGCAGCCTTAGTAAAACCGCGAATCCCGCAATGGAAGTCGCCGCAAGGGCTCTTGAAGAAAAGTTTTCCGATCTTCGTGAGCACCGGGTTGCCCAAATAACGGTGAAGCGGAGGCATCGCACCCGGTTGAATGCCGCCCCGGAAGCGGTTGCCCATGACCAGATCATAGCCGGCTCGAAGCTGTTCCAAAAAGAGCGGGATGTCGCCAAACTCATAGCTGCCATCGGCGTCTCCCATCACGATGTATTTGCCTCGCGCCGCAGCGATTCCGCCCATCAATGCGCTGCCGTAGCCCTTTCGCGCGACGGTCACCAATCGTGCGCCTGCGTTTTCTGCGATCGACCGCGAGCCGTCAGTGCTGCTGTTATCGGCGACGATAATTTCTCCGGCGACGTTCGCAGCGACAAATGCAGATTGGATCTTTTCGATACAAGCTCCCAGCGTTTCCGCCTCGTTGAGGCAGGGCATCACCACTGACAGCTCAATCTCGGTATGTGCCGGAGTCGCGAGTGGAACAACGAGACTTCCGGTGGTTGGTGCTGCATTCATCCGAGCATCCCCATGCAAGAAACTCTAATAGCGAGCATCTCAAGGCCTTTGCGGATTTACACTGTTCTGACACCACCTGCTGATTAAGGGCTCAGGCCGTGCGGTTACTTTTCGCAGAGTATACACGAAACGATTTCGATCATCAGTCCTGAGCATTTGCTAAAGAGCGTCAAGGATGGTTGCTAAACCGCTGGAAACATGACAAATCAACTTCTTGACATACATTGCAATATGCAATATAACTATCACGATTTGAAATATGACACTGGGCGAAAAATTTCGTTACCTGCGGGAGGTCGAAGGCTCGCTGCGCGGTTTGGGCCGTCCCATGACGCAGCAGGAAATCGTGAAGGCGGTGCGCCAGGAACTGCGCAAGAGCATCAGCCAGTCGTACTTATCACAGATCGAAAGCGGCGCGCGGCCGCACATGACGCAGTCGTCGCGCTCGCTACTGGCGAAGTTTTTCAAGGTGCACCCCGGATTTCTGGTGGATGATCCGGAGGGTTATCACACGGAGCTCACCTCGGATCTGCGAACAACAGAAGGGCAGCTCGATGTCTGGCTGCTGCAGGGCTCGGAGCGCTTTGTGAGCGATCCGGAAGTGAGCGACGTGCTGATCAAGGCCGCGCGCGAAAAAGACACGCGACGTTGTTTGCTGCTGCTGGGCGCGATTCTCGACACGCCAGGCTTGGCCGAGCGGTTGCTCGAGGCGTTGCGGCCGGAGTTAACGGCGAACGGCGCGCGGCGACATGAGGGGCATCGCGAAAATCTTCGCGGCGAGAATCGAACTCGCGAAGGCAGCGCGGAAGGGAGGCGAACCCGATGAACCATACCATGATGACCCAAACCATGACGTGGGCGGATTTTTATCTGATCTGTTTTGCGGTCGGCTTCTGCCTTAGTTTCTTTTCGTTTGTATTCGGAGGGGCGCGCACCGGACGGCTGCATCTTCCGCATTTCCATGGGCACGTTGGCAGCGGCCATGTTGGCGCAACGCATGGGACAGGAGTTGCACAGTCCTCCGTTGCCTCGGGGAACGCTGCGGCTGGAGCTGGCGCAGCGCCGAATCATGCACACGTGCACGACGCGGGAGTCTCGCCGTTCAACTTCGTCACGCTGACGGCGTTCCTGGCCTGGTTTGGCGGCACGGGATTTTTGCTCACGCGCTACTCGGGCGTGTGGGTTGGTTTTGGATTGCTGGCGTCGATCGCGAGCGGGCTCGTGGGAGGAGGCATCGTGTTCCTCTTCCTGAGCAGGGTGTTGATTTCGGGCGAAGAGAACATGGATCCGGCTGATTACGAGATGGTAGGGGTGCTGGGACGCATTTCGAGTTCAATTCGCGCGGGTGGAACGGGCGAGATCATTTATACGCAGATGGGAACTCGCCGGGTTTGCGGCGCGCGCAGCGACAACGGCAACGCGATTGCGAAGGGAGCCGAAGTTGTGGTCACGCGCTATGAAAAAGGAATTGCCTACGTGCGCTTGTGGAGCGAGATGTCGGACGAAGAACCCTAGCCGAGGGTGTTTAGCCGGGCGTCAAATTTTCGAGGATTAAGGAGATACTCCAATGCCCATCCCAATTAATGTCGATGAGGTTGCATCCCGCTTGCAAGCTTTCCCGCATGATACCTACCTGTATGTAGGAAGCTTCATGAGGAGCGTTGCCCTAGCGGCTGGGGCATTTGTCCTTCTAGAGATAGTAGCGTGCAAGAAGTATTGGTGGCGTTTGCTCCCTTGGAGTGCTGCCATGATGGCTACCACGGTAACGCTAACCACGTGGGGGAGGGGCGTATTGTTCACCAACTCTAGGGCGAACATCGGAGATTCAATACTTCCTTTGCTAATGGGGGTAGTAGAGGTTTGTTTGTTCGCAATCTTGTCTCCCAGCGAATACTGGAAGCGATCAGATCCTCCGACTATAGCGTTCGGTTCATGGCGCTATTTTCCCTTCATTCACGCCACACACGCTCTATTAGCGGTCGGTCTAATTATCAATCGTCTTAGTCAGACCAGTCCGGAAGACTTTAGCCCCATGCTGCAGCCACTAGGTATTGACTATGTAACCTGGATGAAGAATGACCTGCGCGGTGCAGTGGCTGGTGTGGTCGTCTTCTCACTTCTGGGAGTGCTCGCCCTCTACCTAGCAAAGCTGCACGCCAAGTTTCAGGGACGCCGGCGTTATGGTGTGGAGGTCGCAGCATTGGCGATCATCCCAATGATCATATATTTGGGCGTCGTCTACCAATCGGACAAGCAGCGGCAGCGGGCAGACACATTCGTCTCTGACACACTCGCCGGAATCAATACGAAACCCCTAAATCAAGGGCAAGCGCTCCCACCCACTAAACAGGGACTGAACTGAGCTCCACGCGAGGAAAATCCTGCAGATAGTCGTTGTCACTGATCGGATGAGAAAACGAAATTCAGAACTGGAGTGCACTTCGCGGCTACGGCATTCGAGGCGTGGGCAACCGCAAAGCATACGTTTGGGGTAGCAGCGGTGTCGCGTGAATTTATTCGACGGCTAGGTGTTTCTTGGGCCAGCGATCCGCAGCGGATCGTGCACGACCTGAATGTGATCAAGCGTTATCAGCAGTCTAACAAAAAAAGTTTGGGGAGGGAGGCGTTTATGTTTGAAATGTCACGCATGGTTGAGATTTGGATTTTCGCCGGGCTGGGAGTGATGGTTCTTCTGTTCCTGATGAGCGGAATGGCCAGGCTATATCGCAAGGCGGGGCCGCACGAAGCACTCATCGTATACGGCCTGGGCGGGACGCGCGTGGTGCAGGGACACGGCACGCTAGTGCTTCCCATGGTGCAGATCTGCCGCGATCTGTCATTGGAGCTGATGTCGTTCGACGTGGCACCGCAGCAGGATCTCTATACCAAGCAAGGTGTCGCGGTGACGGTTGAGGCTGTCGCGCAAATTAAGGTGAAGTCCGATCGTGAGTCGGTGCTCACGGCTGCGGAACAGTTCCTGACCAAAACCGATCAGGAACGCGAAGGGCTGATTCGGCTGGTGATGGAAGGGCATCTTCGCGGAATCATCGGGCAACTCACGGTGGAAGAGATCGTCAAGCAGCCGGAGATGGTTTCTGATCGCATGCGCGGCACCTGCGCTGAGGACATGAACAAGATGGGGCTGGAAGTGATTTCGTTCACCATCAAGGAAGTTCGCGACAAGAACGAATACATCACCAACATGGGCAAACCGGATGTGGCGCGCATCAAGCGCGACGCCGATGTTGCGACCGCCGAAGCCGACCGCGATACCGCGATCAAGCGCGCGCTGGCACAAAGGGAAGCGGCCGTGGCAAAGGCACAAGCCGATCAGGAGCGCGTGCTGGCGGAGACCTTGTCTCTGGCCAAGCAGGCCGAATCGCAACGCGATCTGGAAGTGAAGAAGGCGCAATTTCTGGAAGTCACAAAACGCCAGCAGGCGCAGGCCGACAAAGCTTATGACATCCAGACCAACATCATGCAGCAGCAGGTGATCGCCGAGCAGGTGAAGGTGCAACAGATCGAGAAAGAGCAGCAGGTGAAAGTGCAGGAGGCCGAAATCAACCGCCGCGAGAAAGAATTGATCGCAACTGTGTTGAAAGGAGCGGAGATCGAGCGCCAGCGAATCGAGACGCTTGCTGCGGCCGAAAAGCAGCGCTTGATCGCGGAAGCCGAAGGTCATGCGTCGTCGATACGAGCGCAGGGCGAGGCCGAAGCGGAGATCATCTTCAAGAAAGGCGAATCCGAAGCCAAGGCCATGAACGTGAAGGCCGAGGCCTATCAGGAATATAACCAGGCGGCGGTGATCGACCGCTTGTTCACCGCAATGCCGGAGGTGGTGAGGGCGCTGGCCAGTCCGCTGGCGAACGTCGACAAGATCACCATCGTATCAACCGGCAACGGCGACGCATCCGGGATGAACAAGATTACCGGTGACATCGCCAAGATGGCGGCGCAGGTCCCGGCGCTGTTCGAAACACTCTCGGGCATGCCGCTGGCGGAACTGCTGGGCAAGGTGCGGCAAATCGGCGACAAGTTGCCGAAGCCACCAGTGGTCGAGGCAGGGAAGTAGTTCTCTTTGCCCGTGGGGGACGGGCGCATTCGTCCGTCCCGTCTCGCAAAGCGAGGCGGCAAAGCTAGACAGCAAGCGCGGTGCATAAATTGGAGTAGAGCTTATGAATAAAAAATCGAGAGGAGTGGGTTTAGGAATTGCACTGGGTGCGGCCTTGGGCACGGTGCTTGGAGTGATGGCCGGGCATGTGGCCATCTGGTTAGCCATCGGAGTTGCAATTGGGATTGCCATCGGCGCGGGCGTCCGGCGTAGGGGAATCGATTGCCCGGAATGCGCAGCGATCCATCAAGAGCATGAAGAAAGAAGACAGTTGCAGGATTATAGAGATAGCGACGGTGCGGAGATAGCGGTGAGAATGCCTTGCGGAGCCGACGACGGCGTTGAGGAGAAGTTGAGGAGAAAGAGATCCTTCGACTCCATGGCTGCTTCGCTTCGCGAACCATCCACTCCGCTCAGGATGACAAATCGGATAGTGCAGTAGAGCTTGGAGATAAGAGCTAAAACTAGGGGTTAAAAGGAGTCCACCATGGCATTACTGGAGCGGGTTTCCACGTTAGTTAGGGCGAATCTCAACGACCTGATCGATAAGGCCGAAGAGCCGGAGAAGATGATCAAGCAGGTGATTCTCGACATGCAGAATCAGTTGCTGCAGGTGAAGACGCAGGTGGCGATTGCCATCGCCGATCAGCACCTGCTGGAGAAGAAGAAGAAAGAGAATGAAGACAAAGTGGCCGAATGGATGCGCAAGGCCGAACTCTCGGTCGACAAAAAGCAGGACGACCTGGCGCGGGCTTCGTTGCAGCGCGTGGAAAGTTATCGCGAGATGAGCGAGAGCTTTGCGCAGCAGGTGGCCGATCAGAAGGCGCAGGTGGAGAATCTGAAGTCGGCGCTGCGGCAACTGGAGCAAAAGTTAACTGAGGCGCAAGCCAAGGCCGATCTGCTGATCGCGCAGCATCGCCGCGCCCGTGCCGTGGGCAAGGCCAGCGACGCGCGGTTAGCCATGGGCGACGGATCGAAAGCCGCGGCTTTCGACCGCATGAAGCGCAAGGTTGCGCACTCCGAGGCTTTGGGTCAGGCGAAGGCGGAAATCGCCGGCGACAACATGGAGGATCGGCTGGCAGCACTCGAAAAAGAGGATCGCATTGAGCAGTTGCTGGCGGAGTTGAAGACAAAACGCGGTGCGTAGAATGTCAGCAGAAATTGCGATATAAAAGCCTGCAACGAAGGAGGGGGCAATGAACCTGAGACGGTGGCGGATTCAACCGAAATTTATCGTGGGCTTTGCCTTGCTCCTGTCTTTTCTGGGAAATTGCCCGACGATTACGGCACAGCAGAAGCCCGAGCAACTGGCGCAGCAATCCGCGGAATCCTGGTTGGCGCTGGTGGATGCGGGGAAATACGACGAGAGCTGGGAAGAGGCGGCGCAGTACTTCAAAGGAGCTGTCGCCAAAGAGGATTGGCGAAAGACCGTGCAAGGGGTCCGCGATCCGCTGGGCAAGATGCGGTCACGCAAGCTCAAGAGCGCTACCTACAAGACTTCTCTTCCGGGCGCACCGGATGGGGAATACGTCGTCATCCAGTACGACAGCAGCTTTGAGCACAAACAGGCAGCGGTGGAGACGGTGACGCCCATGCTGGATAAAGACGGCACGTGGAGGGTTAGCGGGTGTTTCATCAAGTAGTTTTTGAACACTTGAGCACTGAGGGCTACGCGCTAAAAGGACGACGGTCCACTCCGGCGGGTTTTTCGAGAGAATGCCTTGAAACTTCTGTTCAGCTCTTCGTGGTGCGAGGGATCCTTCGACTTCGTATCAGCTTCGCGTTCGCGAAGCTGATACTCCGCTCAGGATGACAATCGTTACACGGGATCCGCTGAGGATAACAACGCCGTTACACGGGAGCGCGCTCAGGATGACTACTTCGCTAGACGGAATCCACTTTGCGCGTGGAACTGGATGCAGTTCCTGAGATAGAAAACGAATGGCCGTTTTCGCAGACTGCGACGGGGTCGGCGCGGAGGACGAATTCGAGCAGTTCAGTTCCCGACAGCTGGCTGTTGTCGAGGACGTGCCATCGGGTGCGTGAGCCGCAGCCGGGTTCGCCGCATTCCAGTTCGGCGCACAAGAAATCAACGCGGGTCTCTTCTGCCAGCGGGCGGGTGTAGGGCGCCCATTGCACATCTTCCTTCTCGTAGACGTACCAATGGTCGCATTCGCGGCAGATGAGACGGAGTTGCCATCCGTCCGGGGGCCAGTTGGGAGGATTTTCGCCGGAGCGGGGCGGATTGGGGTAAGGCAGGCGAATGCGCGTCGCCGTAGGAAGAGGACAATCGGGATTTTTGCACTTTACGACTGGCTGCAGATACATGAAGTGGTTTCTCCGGACCTGTCATTCTGGCTTAAAGGGAAGAGTCTGCGCAAGGGCCGCTAAACACTGCAACGCATCTTTTGATCATGACGTGGAGTGCACCCGGCGTGGAGTGCATCCATTGACCCCGCGGGGCGCATCTCTATACTCTTGAACCTAGTCTGAATCCGTAATCCGCATCTATAATCTCGATTGGCGTCTGGCGTTAGAAATTGAATTTGATCCCAGTCTGAAGGAACATTCATGAAGGAAGTGGCAATTCTGTTGCTGGTGGCGCTTATGCTGAACGGTTGCGGCAGCAGCAGGCCTACGGCGCAGAGCGTGACCGGCGGAGTATGGTCGGCGACTTTGAGCCAAAGTGGGGGACCTCCCGTCGGGTTCAGCTTTATCACACAGTTCACGGTGGATAGCAGCGGGACGCTCAGCTTTTCGCGCTTCGAATTTATTAATCAGGGGAATTGTTTTCCCCTGGATGGCGGAGCGGTGAGCGGAACCATGGGTTTGACGGAGAACATGGCCACTGGCCAGGTGACCGGCAGCATGACGCTGACGGTCGCATCCAACGGCAACACGCTTACGCTCTCGAGCCTCGACGGAGTGAACGGAACGTTAACCGGGACGACCCTTTCGAACGGCACGGTCACGGGCACGTGGACCGTTACCGGGGGCACGGGGTGCACAGGCACAGGGGGCAGTTTTATGATGTCGAGCGAGACTACGACGAAGGCCTGAAGAAGTTGCGCCTAGAACCAATCGCTGCGGTACGCGACCCACCACGCGATGTAGAGCGCCGGAAGAGTCGCGGCGAGTCCCCACCATATCGGAAGCAGAAAATCGGCGAGCAAGCCGAGCACGGTGAAAACCGTCCAGAAGATTTTCCTTTGCATTGAATCATTTTAGGCTGGCGCGCGCCAGAAGGCAGCGGTGCGGTCGTCCCACCACTTTCGTCACATCCGCGGTCTGAGATAGAGTGTGAGCGATGAAACGGGCGTCGTCAGGGAAGTCGTTCTCGGTGCGGCAAATCGCCGAGGCCGTCGAAGCTCGCTTGCTGGGCGATGGAGACGTTCAGGTGAAGGGCGTGGCGAGCATACGATCCGCTACGCCGGACGATCTGGTGTTTGTCGAGGACGAGAAAAATCTTTCGCTGGCGTTGCAGTCAGGGGCGGGGGCGGTAATCGCGGGCGAATTTACTGCGACATCATCTTCTGCGAGCGCGACGGCGGCGAGTTCGAGCGGCAAACCTTTACTGATTTGCCGCCATCCGAAGTTAGCGTTCGCGCGGGCGGCGCGTTTTCTGCAGGAGGAAAATCGCGGGGACCGCAACTCTGGGGTGCACGCGACTGCGGTCGTACATGCGTCGGCCCATCTCGCTGCGAGTGTGTCGGTGGAGGAACACGCCACGATTGGGGAAGATGCGGAGATCAGCGAGAATTCGCAGATCGGCGCCGGTTGCGTGATTGGCCGCGGAGCGAAGATCGGGAGCGAATGCGAAATATATCCGCGTGTAACGATTTATCCGGGGACGAGTTTGGGCGATCGTGTAACGGTCCACGCGGGCGCGGTTCTTGGAAGCGATGGTTTCGGATATGTGCGCGACTCGAAGAACGGGCGCTATGAAAAATTCCCGCAAGTTGGCAAATTGGTGATTGAAGACGATGTAGAAATTGGCGCGAATACGACGATTGACCGCGGCGCATTGGACGAAACGCGCATCGGTCGCGGAACGAAGATCGATAACCTGGTGCACATCGGCCACAACTGCCGGATTGGTGAAAATGTCGTGATTGCGGCGCAGACCGGGCTTTCCGGAAGTATCGTTATCGAGAACGGCGTGGTGCTGGGAGGGCAGGTCGGCATTGGCGAACATGCACGCATTGAAGAAGGAGTGATGTTGGGCGGGCAGGGTGGCGTGCTGCCGAATAAAGTTTTGCGCGGCAAGGGTGTGGCTTTCTGGGGAACTCCGGCGCAGCCGGTTCGAGAGTATCTGAAGCAATTGGCGGCGCTGGCGCGGCTGGGGCAAGGAAAAAAAGAGAAAAAGAGGTAAGTGTGGCGATCGTCGTTATTGGCGGGCACTCGCGAAGCGTGGGAAAGACCAGCGTGGTCGCAGGACTGATTTCCGCGCTGCGCGAATACGATTGGACCGCAGTGAAAATTACGCAGTATGGACACGGAGTGTGCTCGGCCAACGGAGCGCCGTGTGATTGCGCGACGGACGATCACAGCTGGGCGATTTCAGAGGAGAAAGATTGCGGGGGTGAATCGGATACGTCACGTTTTCTGGTGGCCGGTGCGGCGCGGGCGCTGTGGGTGCGCACGGAGCAGGGAAGGCTGGCAGAGGCGATGCCAGCGTTGCGGAAGCGGCTCGAAGGTTCGCGCAATGTTGTGATGGAATCGAACAGCGTATTGAAGTTTATGCAGCCGGACTTGTATCTGACGGTGCTCGATCCGAGCACGGAAGATTTCAAGAACTCGGCGCGGGAGTTTCTGGACCGGGCCAGCGCGGTGATTCTTCATGACTCGAAGACCGGGGAAGCGGCATGGCAAAAAGTTTCGCTGAAACCGGTCAAAGACAGAGCGGTGTTTCGGATTACACCTCCGCCTTACGTGACGCAAGAGATTGTCGAGTTTGTGCGGAGTTCGCTAGCTTCCGTAGTGAAAGCAGATTCCTCAAGGGCTGAAAGCCCTTTCGGAATGACGAGACTCTAAGGACCATTTTTCGAGGGCTGAAGCCTTTTCAGAATGACAAAACTCTTTTGTTATCCTTCCGGGTGCGGCAAATTCATTTCAGCGCCTGGGTGTTGGTCCTTCTTTCGTCAGTCTTGCAGGTCCTCGTTTTTCCTTTGGCAGGGTTGTATGTGCTCTCGTGGGTGGCATTTGCGCCGCTGATCGTGGCGGTCTTGCGGGCGCGGCCTGCGGGAGCGCTGGAGATCGAGGGCTCGGCGAACCTGCGAGCGGCAAAGCCGGGGCAGGCGTTTCTGCTGACTTACACTTCCGGAATTTTCTGGTACGCGGGCACGTGTTACTGGATTTATGACACAATGCATGACCACGGCGGCCTGAGTGCGCCTGTGGCGCTGTTGGCGCTGTTTCTCTTCTGTCTTTATCTCGGCCTTTACCATGGGCTGTTCGGTTTGCTGCTGAGTCTGGCGGTTGGTCCGGGACGCGACGACCGCCGCGCATTGCTCGCAACACCATTTCTGTGGGTTGCGGTGGAGTTGGCGCGGACGCGGGTTACGGGTTTTCCCTGGAACCTACTGGGAACGGCACAGGTGGACAACATCTCGCTTAGCCGTATCACGACATGGACCGGAGTTTACGGCGTCTCGTTCGAGATCATGCTGGTGAACGTCGCGGTTGCGGCGGCATTTCTGGTGCCGAGAAAAAAGCGAAACACTTTGCTGATGGCATCATTCGCGGCGGCGGCGGTCCTGCAGGCTGGCAGGTTGGTTGATGCTCCAACGCTGGCAACAGATCGCGCCGCGCTACTCGTGCAGGAAAACATTTCGGTCGATACCAATTGGACGCGGAACACTTTCGAGCAAGCACTCAGCGAACTAACGGATCTCAGCGTGAAGGACGCGGCGGCGGAATCTTCTGCTCTGAGCAAGGTCGATCTGATTGTGTGGCCGGAATCGCCCGCGCCTTTTTTTACCAACGATCCTCTGTTTCGCGATCCGGTGAGCCAGATGGCTCGCGAAGCACATAGTTGGGTGGTCACCGGCGCAATTGGCAGCACTCCTGCCAAGAGCAGCGTGACCGGATCTCAGGTTTTCAACTCGGCTGCGCTTGTCAGCCCTGCCGGCGAATGGACCGCGCGTTACGACAAAGTTCACCTTGTACCCTTCGGAGAATATCTGCCGTTTCCGCGGCTGTTTGCCTTTGCCGGAGGGCTCACGAAAGAGGTTGGCGAGTTCGGTATGGGAGAATCGCGAGCCCCGCTGGACGCTGGAGACATGCGGTTAGGAATATTCATCTGTTATGAATCCGTGTTTCCGGACGAAGTTCGGCAGTTTGCGAATAACGGCGCGCAGGTTTTAGTGAATCTTTCAAACGACGGCTGGTACGGCGACAGCGGCGCTTACGCGCAGCACCTGAATCAGACACGCATGCGCGCAATCGAGAACGGCCGCTGGCTTTTGAGCGCGACGAACACAGGCGTGACCGCGTCGATCGATCCCTACGGGCGAACAGTGGAGCGGCTTCCGCGCAAGCAGCGTGCTGCGTTGGTCGCGCATTACGCGCTCACTTCCGTAACCACTTTCTACACACGCCACGGCGACTGGTTCGCCGGACTGTGTGCGATAATTTCTGCAGGGGCGCTGCTCACGCGCTTCGTGCGGCCAAAGAATTCGGGAATCCGGAAATTCGGCAATAAGGCAGAGTCATCCTCATGAATCAAGTGTTCGAGCAGGAATACACGTCACTGGATAAAAAAGTCCGCGAACTTCGGGAGTATCTTTGACGCGGACAAGATCCGTCCGCAACTAAGCGAAATTGAGAAGCAGGCTGCGGAACCCAATCTGTGGTCGAATCCGCAGCGCTCGCAGCAGGTCATGCGCGAAAAGAAGCGTCTTGAGCATCTGCTTGCGACCGACGCCGACCTGGCGCGCCGCAGCGATGACATTGCTGCCTACTTCGAACTTGCGAAGGAAGGCGAGAACGTCGACGGAGAGTTGCGGCGCGAGATCGATTCGCTTCGCGATCTTGTGGATAAGCTTGAGACTGAGACACTACTTTCCGGCGAGAACGATGCGTTGAATGCGATTGTCACCATTCATCCGGGAGCCGGTGGAACGGAATCGCAGGACTGGGCTGACATGTTGCTGCGGATGTATCTGCGGTGGACAGAGCGGCAGGGCTTCGAGACCGTTCTCTATGATTACCAGCCTGGTGAAGAAGCCGGTCTAAAGTCGGCGACCTTCGCGGTGAATGGCGAGTATGCTTTCGGGCTGCTGAGCAGCGAAATTGGGGTGCACCGGCTGGTGCGGATATCTCCCTTCGATCAGGCGAAGCGGCGGCATACTTCGTTTGCCAGCGTTTTCGTTTCGCCGGAAATCGACGACAGCATCGAAGTGGTGATCAAGCCCGAGGACATCCGCACGGACACGTACCGTTCGAGCGGCAAGGGGGGACAGCACGTCAACACGACGGACTCCGCCGTGCGCATTACGCACATTGCCACGGGTCTGGTGGCGAGTTGCCAGAACGAGCGCTCGCAGCACAAAAATCGTGAGCGTGCCATGAGCATGTTGCGCTCGAAGCTTTACGAATTCGAGATGGAAAAAAAGCGCGCGGCTAGCAAGAAAATTGAAGATTCGAAGCTCGACAACGACTTCGGATCGCAGATTCGTTCTTACGTATTGCAGCCGTACCGCATGATCAAGGATCATCGAACGAAAACTGAAGTGGGCGATGTGGATCGCGTGCTCGACGGCGATTTGCAGCCTTTTATCCGGGCTTATTTGCTGGCGCGGCGCGGTGAGAAATAGGAGTGGGCGCGAAACCGGCAAAAGCGCTTGCAACGAAACCGAAGCGCAAGCCCGCCGTAAAACTTGGCCCGCGATTTTTGCGCGCGTTCCTGTTTGCGGCGGAGAAGCATGCGGGGCAAACGCGGAAGGCATCGACCATCCCTTACGTCGCGCACCTGATAGGGGTTGCGTCTTTGGTGCTGGAATTCGGCGGTGACGAGGATATGGCCATCGCAGCGCTACTGCACGATGTCGTGGAAGACTGTGGCGGCAAGCCGATGTTGAAGGAAGTCCGCCGGCGATTCGGAAGTCGTGTCGCCAAGATCGTCGAGGGCTGCACAGACTCCGACACGGATCCCAAGCCGCCGTGGCGCGAGCGCAAGGAAACTTATATTCGGCACTTGAAGACGGCTGACGCGGAGACTAGGCTGGTTTCCGCCGCCGACAAACTAAACAATGTGCGGTCTATTCTGTCGGACCACCGCGAGGTCGGGGAATCAGTCTGGTCACGCTTCCAGGGTGGACGCGACGGCACTCTTTGGTACTATCGGGCATTGTTGGACGAATTTCTTCGGGGCAAGCCCAACCGGTTAATCCGCGAGCTGGAGCTTTCGATTCGTGAGCTTGAGTCGCGGGGCGTTGCCAGGCCGAGGTTCGAGGAGTTGAACTCATGCCGCGCCAGATCGACCTAATTCGCGCTTCCAAGCTGCCGTCAAACATGATGCAGTTTGCGGCGAAGGGCGCGCTCTCGGTGCCTCCCGACGAGAACATTGAGATTCTAGTTTACCTTGCAAAGCATAACAAAATATTCGGCGATCTCGCCAAGATGACTTTAGCGGGCTGGGACGAAAAGTCTTCTTTGGTGGCGGCTGCCGATCCGAAGACTCCGCGTGAGGTTCTCGACTACTTCATTTCGCCGGAGAATCTGCGTCCCAAACTGCTGCCGGCGCTGCTGGAAAATCCTTCTGTTGCCGATAGCGAGTTGGCTAAGTTTGCTATTTCGGCGTCGAGAGAATCGATTGCGGCCATGCTGCAGAGTCCGCGAGTGCGAGCCTCGGCCGGAATTCTGAAGACGCTCCGATCGAATCCGTATTTGAAGCCGGAAGATGCGTCGGCGATTGCCAAGCTACTCAATGGAGGTCAGCCGGAGGCGTCGACGAAGGCGGTTGCGGGACCGGCTCGGCCTGGTGGCGAGACTGTGACTGCGACTCATGCGGAACCTCAGGCGGAGAGCAATGCGGAAGGTGACGCAACGCCTGAAGTTCCCGACGAAGCACTCTCTGCCTATCTAGCCGAGCATGCGCCGGAAATTGCCGCAGAAAAAGATAAGCCATTTCAGCCAGTGGGCGGCATCGTGGAGTTGCTCGGCACCGATTATTTCCCCGTGTCGGAAAACAAAGAGATGACGGAGATCGGTGCCAGCACGACGGAGGCAGTTGCGGGTTCCAGCGGCCCCACTGCTGCGGCGACTGCGCCTGCTAAACCAGTCGCGCCCGCTGGCCCTAAGCCCGGCCAGCGTGACAACAGCGTGCAGAAAATTAATCGCCTGGACGTAAAAGGCCGTATTCAACTAGCGATGAAAGGCAACAAAGAAGAACGATCGATTTTGATTCGCGACGGCACAAAGGTAGTCGCGCTGGCGGTGCTCGACGCGCCCAAGCTTTCCGATGGCGAGGTGGAAAAGTTCGCTCTGCAGAAAAATGTACTAGAAGCAGTGCTGCGGCAGATTCCGCTGAAACGCCGGTTTATGAAGAATTACATTGTCGTGCGGAATCTCGTGTCCAATCCTCGTACGCCGCTCGATCTCGGCTTAGGTCTGATGAAGCATCTGCAGACCCAGGATTTGAAGAACATCTCGGCCAACAAAGAAGTCTCTGAGACCGTGCGTAAGCTGGCGCTGAAGATGTACAAACAGAAAGTGGATGCGGCGAACAAGAAGTAAGCAGCGATCTTGAGTAGCGACAAATGCCTTCTTTATCATCTTTGTCATCCGCCGATCCGGTTACCGAACTCCTGAAGAGTGCCAAGACGATCGCGGTCGTTGGACTTTCCAATAATGTGCTGCGGCCAAGCCACGGCGTTGCCAGCTATATGCAGAGTCGGGGATATCGCATTATTCCGGTGAATCCGCGGATTGAGTTTTCGCTGGACGAGAGGGCTTTCGCCTCGTTGCGTGAGGTGCCGGAGAAGATCGATATCGTGAATATTTTCCGGCGTCCAGAGTACGTGGAAGAAATCGTGGATCAGGCCATCGAGTTAAAGGTTCCGGCGATCTGGATGCAGGAAGGCGTGATACACGAAAAGGCAGCCGCCAAGGCGCGTCGAGTGGGCATCTTCGTGGTGATGGATCGTTGCATCTTGATCGAACACCGAGCGCGATTTCGCTGAACCTATTTTTGGCGAACCTATTTTTAGCGAACCAGTTTTCGTCGTGCCCAGCTTCTAACGCCCAACCCCAACGAAGACAACGGTAGCGTCGTCACTGACGCCGGAGCCGTTCGCGAATGCGCGAACGTCATCGACAATGGTGACCGCGGAAGCGTCGCTACGCGAAACATGTTGAGCGAGGCGGTCCAGTCCATATTCTTCTTCCGTCTGATTCGTCGCCTCTGTTATGCCATCGCTGTAGAAGACAAGGCGCGATCCAGGAGATAGAGTCACGGAAGTCTCGGAATAATCGCCGCAACTCAAGCCTAGAGGAAGTCCACGTTCGGTGGCCAGAAATTGCGCACCATTGTCATCGATAAAGAGCGGATGCAAATGTCCCGCATTCGCGAAGATCAATGTACGAGTTGCCGGATCGAGGACGCCGTAAACCAGAGTGACGAACTTGCCGGCTGGAAAATCCTCCATCAGCAACTCGTTGAGCTTGGTCAAGACCTCGCCCGGTGTGCAGCAGGCTTCCGCCAGGGAGCGCAGCATCCCTCGAGTAGCCGACATGAGCAACGCGGCCGCCGTGCCTTTTCCAGAGACGTCCGCCAGCACCAAGCCCCAACGGCCATCGGGAAACGGAATAAAGTCGTACCAGTCACCGCCGACCGCGCTGACGGGTACGCTGAGGCCGGAAATCACAAAGCCGGGAATATAGGGCGAACTCTTTGGCAGCAGCGCCTGCTGCATGATGCGGGCTTCCTGAGCCTCGCGGTTCATGATCTCCCGCGCCGCGCGTTCCGACTGAAAACGGCGGGCATTGTGCACCGCGACTGCCACATGGTCGCACAGCGCTTGAAGCAGCCTGAGTTGTTGGCGCGGAAAGCCATCAAGTTCGGGATGCGACGCGGTGAATACGCCGACAAGGTGTTCGCCGACATGAAGCGGAATCACGACTTCGGAAAGCGTAGAGTTTTCGCAGCCAATGTAGTACTCGTCCTTGCGCACATCGGGCGCATAGCGCATTTGACCGGTAGAAGCGGCGTAACCGACCATGCCTTCTCTCCCAATCTTTAAACGAAGGCCTTTGTGGTTGACGCTGCATCCGTGCACGCCGGCGAGCACCATTTCACTGCGTTCTTCGTCGTGTAGGTAGATGCCGGCCTCGAGGCAACCGAAGGAACGTGCAACGTCATTGACGATGTTGTCGATGAGTTGATCGAGGTCGAGGATCGATGTAATCTTCTGCGCCGCTTTCTGCAGCTTCTGCAGTTCCTCGATTTGGTCCGCGCGCACGGGACGTACCGAAAAGGCGTCGGTGATTAGGGCGGTGGGAACCGTGGCCATGAATTTCAAACCCCTCAATTCATCGGTTTGGCGCACAAACGGCGCAGTTGCCGCGCCTTATATAAGATGCTGCAAATAACTCCAAAGACTCTAGCTGGGCGGTGACGATCTCATGTACGTGACTATCGATTTAGGTTTGAGTCTACGGTTCAGATTTCTTAACAGGAGAATCGCGTTCGGCACGCTGCGAGCGAAGACGCTTAATTTCTTCCATGCGCTCGCGGATGCGCTTCTCGATACCCTCGCCGGTCGGTCGATAGTAGACACGATCGCGCAGATTTTCCGGCAGGCATTGCATGTTGGCGACTTTGCCTTCGACATCGTGGGCGTATTGGTAGTTCTTGCCGTAGCCCAGGCCTTTCATGAGTCCGGTGGGCGCGTTGCGCAGATGCAGCGGAACGGGATCGG
Source organism: uncultured Acidobacteriaceae bacterium (assembly GCA_963771965.1). GTDB lineage: Bacteria > Acidobacteriota > Terriglobia > Terriglobales > Acidobacteriaceae > Sulfotelmatobacter. Next base: position 359,912 of record CAVYVM010000005.1, on the reverse strand, counting down.
CGGCGGTTTGTTCGATATCGTGCTGCACCGCACCGTAAGCGGTGTAAAGAGCATTCGATTTCGGCGCGACCGAGAGATACACGACCGCTTGTGCGAGCGCGAGATTCCCCTCCGGCATGCCGATGAAATCGACGGCATCGCGCGCGGCCATGCAAAGGGAAAGAGCGTTGGGTTCGGCAAGGCCAATATCCTCCACTGCCATGCGAACCACGCGGCGCGCGACATAGAGCGGGTCCTCGCCAGCTTCCAGCATGCGGCCTAGCCAATACAAAGCTGCGTCGGGATCGCTGTTGCGGACAGATTTGTGCAAGGCTGAGATCAGGTTGTAATGTTCTTCGCCAGCCTTGTCGTAGAGGAGTGTGCGCTTCTGCAGGGCATCGCGAACAATGTCGTCGGTAATTTCTGCGGGATCAGTTCCACTCTCTTGCGCAAGTCCGGCTGCTACTTCGAGTACGTTGTAGGCACTGCGCGCGTCACCGCTGGTGTAACTGGCGATTTTCTTAAGAACATCGTCGGATGCGCTTATCTTCATCGTGCCCAGGCCGCGTTCTTCGTCGGTAAGAGCTCGCCTCAGAAGTTGCACGATCTGGTCTTCGGTTAGCGGCTTCAGTACATAGACACGAGTGCGAGAGAGCAATGCACCGTTAATCTCGAATGACGGATTCTCTGTCGTAGCGCCGATCAAGCGGATATTGCCTTTTTCGACGTGCGGCAGGAAGGCATCCTGCTGAGCTTTATTGAAGCGGTGGATCTCGTCGATGAAGACGATGGTGCGCGTGCCATACTGGCGGGCGCGTTCAGCGTCGGCCATGACCTGCTTGATCTCTTTGATTCCGGCGAGCACGGCGGAGAACTCGATGAACTCCGCTTTGGTCAAGCTAGCGATGATTTTAGCCAGCGTGGTTTTGCCGGTGCCGGGCGGACCCCAGAAGATCAGCGAACCGGTATCGTCGCGGTCGATCTGAGTGCGAAGAGGTTTGCCGGGACCGATCAGGTGCTCCTGGCCGGCGTACTCTTCGAGCGTGCGCGGACGCATGCGGTCGGCGAGCGGGCGCGTACGGTCGGTCGCGGCGACGACGTTCGGGATGGGTTCGAAGAGTCCCATAAGAAGCTCTTAGCCTTTAGCTATAAGCCAAGAGGCTAATGGCTAAGAGCGTTTTTTCCTTTGTCTCGCGGCTTCATATAATACGATGCTCGCGGCAACGCCCGCGTTGAGAGATTCCACTTGCTGCGTGTGCGGAATGGAAATGAATTCGTCCATTTTTGCCATTAGATCGCGAGGCAGGCCGGAGCCTTCGTTACCGAAGAAGATTGCCACCGCCGTTTTCAAGTCTGCTTGACTAATTGGCAACCCTTTATGTGACGAGGTTGCGATCAGGCGAACGTTCTTACGTTTCAGCGCTTCCGAAACTTCTTCCAGCTTTACTGGTTCTTTCTTTTCAGGTCCGTGAGCCTGCCTGTGAACCATGGACAGGCGGAACACTGATCCGGCCGAGGCTCGCACGACTTTCGAGTTAAACGGGCTGACGGTGCCTTCGCCGAGAACCACGCCCGCGCAGCCGAAGGCTTCGGACGAGCGGAGAATCGTGCCCAGATTGCCGGGATCTTGCAATCCGGCGAGAACAACGATTGGGCCGACCTGCAACCGTTCCAGGATATCTTCGAGCGAGAATTCCTTGAGTCGTACAAGCGCGGCCACGCCTTGCGGAGATTCACTGGGGACGATGCTATCGAACAGCGAGTCAGGAAGCAGCAGAGTTTCGACCTGAGCTCCGAGTTGCGGGAGGAGTCGCTCAGCGCGATCCTGCGCGGACTCGCGAAAGAAGACGGCGCTGAAGCGCAGGCCACTGCGAATCGCTTCTTCGAGAATGCGAAGACCTTCGATGGCGCAGTCTCCGCTGTCGGTGAGTTCGGCTCGCGAAAATGCCTGGCGTAGCTGCTTGACCAGGGGGTTGTGGCGCCCCTCGATGCGGCGGAGCCGTTGTGTGGCACTGGTAGAAGCTTCTGAAGACTTTTTCATGAGGGAGACTGCATGATGATACGCTCCGCACTCACCTTGAAGCCCGATGCCGTATTATGATAGGTTTCGCGATCAACACAAATCAAAAGCCTGAACCAGACGGGAAGGGATCGTTGTGCGCGCTGAGATTTTAAAGATTAGCAGTGATAGCCCTGAGAGTTCGCTGGTGAAGTACGCCGCCGATCAGATTCGTGCGGGCGAAGTTCTGGGCATGCCGACCGATACCTTTTACGGGCTCGCCGCCGATCCCTTTAACCTGCGCGCGGTCGACCGCGTGTATGACATTAAGACCCGCTCGCGTCATAAGCCGCTGTCTCTGCTCATCGAAAGCGTTGATCAAGCGGAGGAGCTCGCCAAGTCTTTGTCCGAAGAGTTCTACGCGTTGGCGCGAAAGTATTGGCCGGGACCGCTGACTATTATTGTGAAGGCGGGATCGCGTTTGCCGCTGAAGGTGACCGCGAATACGGGCAACGTGGCGTTGCGCGTGCCAAACGCAAAGATTCCGCTGGCCGTGGTGACGGCCGCTGCGATTCCGATCACGGCAACGTCAGCCAACCTGAGCGGAGCTTCGGAGTGCACCAGCGCTGAGCAGGTGCGCGACCAGCTTGAGGGGCGCATCAGCATAATCGTGGATGGCGGTGCTTCCCCGCGCGACATCGCATCGACGATTGTCGACCTCAGTGACGAAGAAGCGCGCTGGCGCATCATCCGCGAAGGCGCAATCTCTTCCGAAGATATTTCCACTTTCTTTGCCAAAGGATGAGCTTTGCCAAAGTGAGCTTTGCCAAAGAATGACTGACGAGTCCGTTCCCGGGCATCCGCGAGGCCGCAGGTTGCTTTGGCTGGCAGTGGCAGCTGCGGGATGTGTCGCTCTTTTCCTGACCATCGAAAGCATTCGGATCATACACACGGCAAAGCTAGAAGAAGCGCGGCCTGTGGACGCCATCGTCGTTTTTGGAGCCGCAGAATATTCTGGGCATCCATCTCCGGTGCTGAAGGCGCGCTTGGACCACGGCTTCGACCTCTTCCGTCGTGGAATAGCGCCGGTTGTGATTGTTACCGGCGGCGCCGCCGCGGATCCCACTTTCAGCGAAGGCGGCGTGGGACACGACTACCTCGAGCATCGCGGAATTCCAGAGCGCAATTTGATCGCGGAGACGCAGGGCCGCGACACCGCCGAGTCTGCCGCCCGCGTCGCCGTGATTATGCGGACCAACGGCCTGCACAGCTGTGTGGCCGTGAGCGATGCTTACCATGTATTTCGCATTCGAAAACTGCTGGAGCATGAAGGGATTCATCCGGTGTACGTTTCGCCGCGGCTGGATTCCAAACCACAGGGCGCCGCGCCGCGCGCCTTAGCGGTTCTGCGGGAGGCGACCAGCTATTTGTTGTGGAGAATGGGAGCCAGCTAACAGAGGATAGACTGCCAGCTTTACCAGCTATTGCGGTCGCGCAGCGAGGTGATGTGGGCGACATGATGGCGGCCGTGCCAGGCGTAAAGTGCCAGTGTTTTGTCCAGGTTCATCACTCCTAACTCGGGATGGCAAAAGGTCCGCTTCCAATCTTCGGGCTGCAACGAACGCAAAAGACGCATCCAGCGGTTGTGCAGCGATTCGAGCAGGGCCAGGGAGACTTCCACGGGAGTGGTTTTTGTGTCAGCGAGTTGCGCCCAACGGTCTTCGGCGTAGGGCTTGATTGTCGGTTCATCTTCAGTGAGCGCCAGCTTGAAGCGCACGTAGGCGTTGAGATGGCTGTCCGGAACGTGGTGCGCCACTTGGCGTACGGTCCATCCGTCAGGCCGGTAGGGCGTGTCAAATTGCCTCTCCGACAGTCCTTTCAAGGCTGCACGCAGGTTTGCCGGTGTTTGTTCAATATCGTCCAGGAATTTCTGTTTCTGCTCGTGGGTGAGCGGTCCGTTGTACGTAAACTTGCCGATGGGGTAGCGCAGATCGGTCATCGTATCCTCCGGGTCGAGAGCGTTGCCTCACAGATGACGGACGATGTAGTGAGGGTGCAAGAAAAGCGCGATGCAGTGTTGACCTTCTTACTCTCTAAGTGTACTATTTGAATGCGTACAGCGAGGGATCGAAGCAATGCCGAGAGTGGCAGTGGAAGACAATAGCCGGATGTCGCTGCGAATTCGTGCCGAGGAGAAAGCGCTGCTCATGCGCGCGGTGGCGCTGAAGCATACGGACTTGACGGATTTTGTTCTCCAGCACGCCTTGCGCGCGGCGAAGGCCGTTATCGAGCAGGCGGATCATGTGCAGCTCTCCGAGAGGGATAGTTTGCGGGTTCTCGAGCTGCTCGAGAATCCGCCTGCTCCGAACGCGCGACTGCTAGCCGCCGCCCGGGCATTACCGAAGCGGCGATAATCGTGATCGCGTGGCATGAAGAGCCGATCGGTAAGAAGCATGACCGGGAAGCGTTCGACTGCGGCGAAGAGGCGCTGAACGAATTCTTACGCCGTTATGCTCGCAAGAGCCACGAGCGGGGCGGCGCGAAAACTTTCCTTGCCATTGACGACGCCGACAAGACCATTCTCGGCTTTTATAGTCTGAGCCCCGCATCGGTTGACTATGCCCGGACCCCTGAGGTCGTGCGGCGGGGGTTGGCACGACATGAGGTTCCGGGCTTCCGCCTGGCGCGCCTGGCCGTGGATCGCAGGTATCAGGGACAAGGAATTGGTGGACAACTTCTGCTCGCGGCTGGGAGACGCTGCCTGTTGGCTGCGGCGGAGGTTGGCGGGGTCGTGCTGGTGATTGATGCTAAGAATGAAAGCGTGGCATCGTGGTATGCCGGATACGGCGCTGTGCCGCTACTGGATGCACCGCTAACTTTGCTGCTACCGCTTGCGACAGTCGAAGTTGCGCTCAGGAAGGCGGGAAAATACTGACATAGGGAACCTACCGCAACGCACTTGTGGCGTTCCCCTTTCCGTTACGTCCTTCCCGGTAGCGATAGCGAATCAGGCCGTGACGTACCATCGTTTGAACGTCGTCCTGATCACATATCACGGCCAACCCATTCGGCGCACCGGGGCCAACTACGATATCCCGGTACCCCGCAATTCGGAGGTCCGTGTATTCGGGGGGCACAGTAGCTCCGACGGGTAAGTGCTTCCCCGCACGGTTTCTGATGATGCTCGCCATCAACCCGTCTTCATTTGTATCGGCCCCTACGAATTCGACGCTCGGATATCGATTGATGAGGATCAGGGATCGACGCCGTCTTTTCCCGGCGGAGTCGCGATTCGTGAAACCAATTTTCACATGATAATTTGTCCCTGCGTACACGGCGACGCCCTCGCGAGCCTCAGAAAAGTGCTCCTTCCTTTTGTTTGGCCATGTATGGAAGAAATTCGGAACTGTATCCAGCACCGGACTGTCAGGTTGCGCTGACACTGCAACAGGCTGCGATTCTGTTCTGGAGCCGCTCTTGAAGGCATTCAGGTCCGACTCCCTCACTCGAAGATACTCTGCAACTTTCGTGGCGTGCAGGCGTCCACTGGCGATTTCCTTCTGGATAGCTTCGACCGGAACTCTCAGATGCCTAGCCACCTCCTCAACGGTGTAGACCTCTTCAGTGAACATATCGTCCTCTCTTATTTAAGCTACCTATGCTATTCGTGTTCGTCAAGTAATATTAGCTATATAAGCTATTATACTAATTTATGTTGCAACTAGGATTAATTGTGGATACACTTGTGGGTATAATATGCCTTGGAATTTACTTGGGACGAGGCGAAGCGAGAGTGGGTGCTGGCGGAGCGGGGGATAGATTTTCTCCGCGTTGCCTTCTTGTTCGATGGCCGCCCCCTGCTCACAGTGCCGACGCTGCGGGACGACGAAGAGCGATTCCTGAGTGTGGGTTTGGTAGAGGGGAAATTCTTCGCGGTGGTCTGGACCTGGCGCGAGGATACGGTACGGATCATCACAGCAAGGAGGGCAAGGGATGAGGAAGAGAAGCAGTACCGTGCGCTTTACGGCTAAGCAGATCAAGAACAAGATCGCACGAGGAGAAGACCGGACGAATTGGGCCAAGGTGAATGCCACAACTGGCCCCAGGCTGGAAGTATCAATCCGCGCCGATGTGGATGACGTACAAGGCGAGCCGGACTGGACGCAGAGGGTGATGGGTATCCCGGCTCCCAAAGACCATATCAATATCCGCATCGACCACGACGTTTTGGAATGGTTCAAGAAAAATGGCAGAGGCTACCAGACCCTGATGAACAACGTTCTGCGAGCCTTCGTACAAACGCGACGGCAGGGCGAGAGCGAGTCAAGATAGACTTTCGCCGCTAACATAAGCCCTTCTTGCGGGAACCCTCTCAGTAACTACAACCCCTAGAGCTTCCACTTGGTAGACCCCATCCCCTCCGGCTTCGCATTTCGGTTCCCCGTGCCCTAAGATTTGTGCATCCAACCACCGGTTTGTAGGCTAAACTGCCAGTTCTGGGCAGGTTAAGCCGTTTGTGATCGCGATTCGGGCGGAGCCGTTGCGCCTTGGCAACCGAGGAACTATGGCAGCGTCAGTCTGGTCTGGGCACTTAACGTTCGGTCTAATTTCCATGCCGGTGCGCTTGTTTTCCGGCGCGCGCAGTAGTGGCATTTCTTTCAACATGCTGCACCGCACGGATAAGTCGCGGCTGAAGCAGCAGTACATCTGCCAGGCCGAGGGCGTTGTGGTTGATCGCGCGGACGTGGTAAAGGGCTACGAGTTTCGCAAGGACGAATACATCATCATCGAGCCCGAAGAGATCAAGAAGATCGAGCCGCAGACCGCGAAGACGATGGAAATTCTGGAGTTCGTGAAGTCGGGTGATGTCGATCCGGTGTATTTCGAATCTTCGTATTACATGATGCCCGAGGAGGCTGGACGCCGGCCTTATGCGCTGCTGACCAAGGCGCTCGAAGAGAGTGAGTACGTGGCCATCGCGAAGATCACCATGCACAATCGCGAATACACGGTATTCTTGCGTCCGCATGAAGGCGGGCTGATGCTGCACACCATGTACTACGCCGAGGAAGTGAAGAAGGTGGAAGGCTTTGGCGCGCCCGACGTCGAGTTGAAAGAAGCGGAAGTGAAAGTTGCGCACCAACTCATCGAGGCGCTGGCCGACGAGTGGGATCCCGAAAAATATAAAGACAGCTTCCAGGAAAACCTGAAGAAGCTGATCGAGACCAAGCTCGAAGGCGGAGAAGTCGCGGCGGTCGAGAAGCCGAAGAAGCTGGCTCCTGTGGTCGACTTAATGGCCGCGCTGAAGCAGAGCCTGGCACAAATGGAAGGCAGAAAGAAACCTGCCGCCGCGGCAAAGGACGATCAACCAGTGGCCGCGGCCGGTGGCAAGTCAAGACGCGGCCGGTGACGCAAGACCGGGTCTCAGGCCTTGGGCGTTCGGCATTTAGACAAAATCACGGCATCTAAGAACCGCGCCGTCCAACTTGCGTCCGCGAGAGAGCATCCCACACAGGTAGACCCTGCGCGGTCTAATGAGAAGACCCAAGACCTGATACCTATGACCCGAAACCTAAGACCCGCTTTGTTTGCGCCGATCGTGACCAGCCGTTAGAATATTGAATTCTTCTACAGCATAGGCATAACTTCTCTCTGGGAGCGTCGATGAATTTTCGAGGTGTGGGCCGGTTCGTGCTGGTGGCGCTTCCGATTCTGCTGTGGGCCGGCTGCGGACAGGTTTACCGCCCCGTGGTGATTCCTTGCACCACCGGAGGAATCCCAGGTTGCCCGACGGAACAGCCTCCCCTCCCGGCCAATTTTCATGAGGTCTTTGGCCTCAGCGCCAACGTGCCCACCTCCCCGGGCGGGGCGATGCAGATTGATGTCGCAGGCGACTCCATTATTGGCGAGACGCCGACCTCCGCGACGGATTCGACGAATCTGGGAAACATCCCGACTTACGGCGCTATACTGCCCAATGATTCAGAGGTGTTTGTGGTAGGTGCCGGGAGTTTAATTCCGGGTGGTTTGGACGTGGTGTCGTCGTTTGCCCCGGCTTCGCAATCGCGAACCGCGACAGGGCTGGGGCCGGTGAACAACATTATTTTGCCTGCAGGATCGCTGCCTGTATTTGTGAATACAACGGAGACTAACTTCGTTTATGTGGCGAACTACGGCACGAATTCGGTTAGCGCGGTAAGCGTGTTGTCGAATCAGGTGGCAAATACGGCGGTCGTCGGGACCAATCCTGTGGCTCTGGCAGAGGCAACGATCGCGGGCGGCAACAAATTGTACGTGGCGAACCAAGGCAGCAACACGGTCAGCAGTTTGAATTCTCTCGATCTTTCTTCGAACGTGGTGACTGGGTTCACCGGAATCACGCCCGTCTGGGTTGTGGCGCGTATCGATGGCCAGAAGGTTTACGTGCTGACGCAAGGGGATGGGCAGTTGGTGACGATCGACACGGCAACCGATACGGTTACGAGCAGCCTGGCCGTGGGTGCTGGAGCGAACTTCGTTTTTTATGATCCGAAGCTTGGCCGTCTTTATGTGACCAACCCGGCAACAAGCACGGTGTATGTTTTTTCCGATACCGGCGGAATTTCAGGCGGCGTGGTCAGCGATATCCCAGTACAGTTGGCGGCGATTTCTTTTGCCGCCCAATCGGCTGCCTGCCCGTCGGGATGTACGCCAGCCTCAGTAACGGCTCTGGCCGACGGGAGCCGGTTCTACGTAGCCAGCTACCAGAAGTCGACGACTTGCCCGGACACGCTGGCTGGGACGGCGGGTTCCTGCGTGATTGCCGGGCTCACGGTGTTCGACGCCAACAACTTCGCGCTGGAGTATCCGTCGGCTTCGGCCAGTGAGCGGCCAATGCATTTGCTGACTTTTCCGCCGTTCACGGCAACTCCGGCTGCGAACCCGACCCAGTATCAATACGCCGTGCCGACGGTAACGTCATGTGCTCCAGCGGCTCTTTACGCTCCGGGAACGACGCGCTTCCGCGTGTTTACCGTGGCTTCGGTAGACAGCAGCCGCGTTTATGTGGGCATGTGCGATGCGGGCGCGATTGCCGTGATTAACACCACCGCGAGCAATACCAACAACCCGTTAGGCGGCACGCCGGCGGATACCTTGGTCACGGATCTGATGGCAGCTCCGCAGCCGAGCGGCGTGGTTCCTCAGAATCCAATCTTCTTGTTTACGGGACAATAAGAATCGGGAAGGTCGTTTTCCTGATAGTGCCTGTCATCCACTAATGCGTGTCATCCTGAGCGGAGCATCGGCTTCGCGAATGCGAAGCTGATACGCAGTCGAAGGATCCCGTGAAGTTGGCTCCACCGGAGTTCCGTCAAGCATTCTCACCATACGCAGGCGTCTACTAAGTTTCGCCCACGCGCTAAGCTTTCGCGACCGCTTCTTCCTTCAGTGCCTCTCGCGCGGCGTAATGGGAGTCGACGTATTCATCGAGAATCGTGATGAACTCGGCAACAATGCGATCGCCCTTGAGCGTGGTGAACAGGCGTCCATCCACGTAGACCGGAGCCTTCGGTTCTTCAAAAGTTCCGGGCAGTGAAATTCCGATGTTGGCGTGCTTCGATTCGCCGGGGCCATTGACCACGCAGCCCATGACGGCGAGTTTCATTTCTTCCACACCCACGTAGCGGCCCTTCCAGGCTGGCATCTGCTCGCGCAGGTAGGTCTGAATCTGCTCGGCCATTTCCTGGAAGAAGGTGCTGGTGGTGCGTCCGCAGCCGGGACAGGCGGTAACCTGAGGCGTGAAGCTGCGAATGCCCATGGACTGCAGAATCTGCTGCGCCACGCGCACTTCTTCAGTGCGGTCACCGCCGGGCGCAGGCGTTAGCGAAACGCGAATGGTGTCGCCGATGCCTTCCTGTAGAACGACGCCCATGGCGGCCGCCGATGCCACGACGCCTTTGGCCCCCATGCCCGCTTCGGTGAGGCCGAGATGCAGCGGGTAGTTGCAGCGTGCGGCAAGGGCGCGGTAAACGTCGATCAGATCCTGCACGCCGCTGACTTTTGCGCTCAGGATAATTTGATCCGGGCGCAAGCCGAACTTTTCCGCCAGATCGGCGGAGTTCAGCGCGCTTACCACCATCGCTTCCATGGTGACTTCGCGGGCGTCCTTGGGCTCGACAAGCAGAGAGTTCTCGTCCATCATGCGCGTGAGCAGCGTTTGGTCGAGCGATCCCCAGTTCACGCCAATGCGCACGGGCTTCTGATACTTCACCGCCACTTCGATCATGGTGCGGAAATTGGAGTCGCCGGTGCGTCCGATGCTCGCGTTGCCGGGATTGATGCGGTACTTGGCCAGATCGCGCGCGCACTCAGGATACTTCGTCAGCAGGACGTGCCCGTTGTAGTGGAAGTCGCCGATGATGGGCACGCGGATGCCCTGCTTGTCGAGTTGTTCGACAATGTGCGGCACGGCGGCAGCGGCTTCTTCGTTGTTGACAGTGACGCGAACCAGTTCCGAGCCGGCGCGAGCGAGCGCCGCGCACTGCTGCACAGTCGAAGGGATGTCGGCCGTGTCAGTATTGGTCATGGATTGCACCACAATCGGTGCATCCGAGCCAACGCGCACGCCGCCAACGACGGCGGTTAGGGTTTTTCTGCGTGGAATTATAGACATTGGAAGCTCTATTTTAGCATGTGGAAACAGACGTGGGACTGCTCGAGTCGTTTAGAATTCCCGAGGAGGACTACGGAGCCGTGACGAGCGTTCCACACTCGATATGCTGGGGCCTGGGCATTGCCATCGGCTCGTTTCTGGCTTTCTTTGCGTTCGAGTTTTCCATAGAACGCAAGGCAAAGTATGTGACCCTGACGCCGTTCAAGAGTAGACGGGATTTGAAAACCGGTCAGATCCTCCTAACTGAGGAGGAGGTGGACTTCGATCCTCGCCACGGTCACTATATGAAGTGTGGTGAAGTACTCATAGCCTTGGCCTCAGCATCGTTGGTGTTCATTCCCCTCCATTCAACGCAATTGCCTAGAGTCGGTATATCAGGACTATTTCTAGGAATGTCGATGATTCTGCTCGGATTCACTGTCGTCTACGCCCTACTGTTCATGGCGCTGCTGACGTACTTTTACGAAATGTTTTTGTTTAATCCTTCAAACTTCACCGCGTTCAGATCGTCGCTGATTTTCACGCTCGGATTTAGCGCATTCTGGTGTTTTGCGCTAGCCTATCTTGCCCTTGCCGTGGTCATGGCTAGGGCATTCAGCGGCGGCTAGTCCTTTCAGACTGAGAATTCAGATCGGCAACTAGGTCAGGAACAGTACTGAACCGCGGGAGGCCCCCCTTGCGCGCTTCCTGCATCGCCGCGGCGGTCGTAGCGTTGGGAAGCGTTACTTCGAAAGGCAGAGCTTTCTCAACTGCCACGCGCGTCAGCAGAACGCGAACTGCGTCCGATACGGATAATCCCATAGCGGCCAAGGCCTTAGCAGCCTGAGTCTTGATGCGCTTTTCCACCCGGACATGAACCATCTCCGTCGCGGCCATAATTTCCTCTGAGATACTTTGTATCTCGGGAACGCGAAAGTGGCAACATAGGAGTCGACACCAACGAGCGCGGCCACAGTTTTTCTGGGGGACGACAGCCGGAAGATTTATTTTAATATGGGAGGTCGGACCTGCCGTTGTGCGGCAACGTTCGGCGGGAATCGCTCACCATAAGCTCGAAGACCTTGGAGGTCCTATGCAGCACCATCAAATCCAAGCTACTGCGAGGATACAGAACGCGAAAGCAATAACTGAGACTGGTCCCCCGGCACCGCAATGGCCAAGCTATCAAGGGACCGCTCAATTTGTAGGAACGAGTCCTAGCGGAAGAGTCACCGTGTACGTGGATCCCACGGTGGGCGTTCCGGGGCTACAAAATGCGCAAGACCTGGTCAACGACGCGGACCGCGTGGCGAATGCGAACGACGGTATCTTTGGCACCACCGGCGGAGCTGTGAGCGTCATCGTTTACGCTATCGGCGGTGCGACCGATGGTACTGGAGGCGCCGACCACGGCGGCTGCGATTACAACACCGGAAATGCCATCGAGGTATGCGCATCGTTTGGCAACTCTGCGCGAGTTTCGGCGCTGTTTGAAGCTGAACTCAGCGAGTGCTCGATGGGTGGGGATCTTTGCGGCGAGAGCACGGGAGAAGCACTGTCCCGGTGGTGTGCCGCAGTTGTTGGTGGCAACGCCCTGTCTGACTTTGCGCCTGCGCCGACCTGGGCGCAGGATGGCATGCCGGACTTCGTCGACACGACCGATCCCACTGACCAGAACCCTGACAGCACAGGCTGCGGGATGGCGTTCTTATCATGGCTGATGCAACGGGGCTACACGCTCAGTGAGATTGCGCCGGCCATGGTGTCGCTGGGAAATGCCGGAACGTTGGCCCAGCTCTACGCCAACCTGACGTCGTCTTCGGCGAACAACGCGTGGACAGCATTCCAGTCAGCCGTAGCCGCCTTACCCAACGGAATCACGAGCGACGATCCATTTGGCGGAGCCTAGCTCGCGGATCAAATTACTCAGCCCGATGCATCGACTACGGCAGCCGGTCCATCAGCCCCGGCAGCGTCTTCATCAGATCGTTGTAGATGACCATCACGGCGAACAGCACGAGGAACACGAACGCGGCCTGGTAGACGCGTTCTTTGATGCGCAGGCTGACGTCGCGGCGCATCAGGCCTTCGATGGCGAGGAACAGGATGACGCCGCCGTCGAGGATGGGGATTGGCAGCAGGTTGAAGATGCCGAGGTTCAGGCTGATGCCGGCGGTTAACTCCAGCAGCGGAGTCCAGCCCTTTTGCTGCGCCGCATAGCCCGCATCCTGGGCGATGCCGATGGGGCCGGAGACTGCCTTTAACGATACTTTGCGCTGAACGATCTTCTTCGCCAACTCCAGAATCAACAACGAGTATTTCTTGTTGGTCTCAAGAGAAAGGCTCAGAGCCTGCGCGAACGGCAACGTCGTGACCTTGGTCTCGGTCTTGTTGAGGAAACCCAATCGGTATCGCTGTTCTTTTGGGTCTTCCGTTTTCGAGAGTACCGGGGTCAGATGAAAGCTCAAACTCTGGCTGCCGCGCAGCACGGTAAGGTCGACGGGCTGCTCTTTCGTCTGCTGCAGGCGCTCAATCATGGCTTCGATGGAAACCAGGGGCTGTCCATCCATGGCAACGATTCTGTCGTCTTCTTTTAAACCCGCGTTGGCAGCGGGGGTATTGGCCTCAAGCTGACCAACGATAACGGGCTCTTCGGGATACCATCCTGCCGAACCTACTTCCGATGTCGTGACGGGTTGCGGCACGATGGTTTTCTGAATGGTCTGATCGCCCCGCTGAACGGTGACGGTCAGCGGCTGGTTCGGACTGAGCCACACGCGCGGCTGAAGCTGCTCCCAGGTTGGGTTCTGAATGCCATCGACCTTTACGATCCGGTCGCCCGGCTGAAATCCAGCTTTGGCGGCGGGTGAGTCGCGCTTTACGCCATGTATGACTGCTGGCTGGTCGAGGAAAACCGGATACTCGTAGTGCACCATGTAGACCGCAGTGAGCAGAAAAATCGCCAGCAAGATGTTCATCGACGGGCCGGCAATGGCGATGAGGAAACGGTGCCAGCGGGAGTGCGACATGAACTCGCCGGGATCGCCCGAGCGCTCGTCCATGGGATTCTCGCCGCTCATCTTCACGTAGCCGCCCAGGGGCAGGGCGTTAATGCGGTAATCGGTGTCGCCTTTGCGAAAGCCCACCAGCCGCTTGCCGAAGCCAATGGCGAACTGCTCCACCCGCACGCCCAGCAGCTTGGCCACGGCATAGTGGCCGAACTCATGGATAAGGATCATGAAGCCGAGAACAACCGCAACCGCAGCGACGGAAATCAGGAAATCAGACATAAGGTAAAGTACGAACTGCTCCCCCAATTAGATTCACTTATCGAACAACAGATGCCGCCTGTGGCTTCGGTGTATTCCTGTCTATTCCCAAAACCAGCTCTTGAGCATATCGGCGGGCCTCGGCGTCAGCTTCAAGCACCTCTGCAATCGAACCCAGCGTTCCCGAATTAGATGCGACAACTGCCTGTTCGATGATACGGGGAATCTCAAGGAAGCCGATTTTCCCGTCAAGAAACGCAGCTACTGCCACTTCGTCGGCCGCATTCAGCGCGACCGTCTTCGCTCCGCCTGCCTCAGCCGCCTCATAGGCCAGGCGCAGACAAGGAAATTTACTCATGTCTGGAGGGCAGAAGTCCAGATGACGCAAGTTGCGGACCGGCAAGCGCATATCCGATTGAATACGCTCCGGATAGGTCAAAGCGTAGAGAATTGGCAAACGCATATCCGTCACCGACAACTGAGCAAGTATGCTGCCATCGATAAACTCCACCAAGGAATGGATCGTCGACTGCGGGTGGACAATTACTTCCACTTTCGAGGGCGGCATGTGAAACAATCTGCACGCTTCGATCACCTCGAAGCCCTTGTTCATCAGGGTAGCCGAGTCAATTGTGATGCGTTTCCCCATCTTCCATGTGGGGTGGCTGAGCGCCTGCTCCACCGTAATGGAGCCGAATTCCGAGCGTGGCGTGTTCAGAAATGGGCCGCCGGAGGCGGTCAGCCAGATGCGTTCCACTTCCTCCATCCGCCCACCCCGCAGGCATTGGTGGACCGCGTTGTGCTCACTGTCGATCGGCAGCAGGGGCTTGCCCTGTTTGCGAGCCTCGGCGGTAATCAACTCACCGGCGGCGACCAGGCATTCCTTGTTGGCTACGCCGACCGTCTTCCCTGTTCTTACTGCCTCGTAAGTGGCCTCAAGCCCTGCTACGCCCACGATTGCGCTCACCACGAAATCGGCCTCGGCATGGGTTGCGACCTTCACCGTGCCGGCCGCTCCGTAAACCACTTCAATTTCACTTTGACCAGCTTGTCTTAGTCGTGAGCGCAACGCGTCGGCGTCGGATTCTTCCGCCATCGACACGATTCTTGGCCGCCAGCGCTGTGCCTGCTCGAAGGCATCTTCCAGATTGCGGCCTGCGGCTAAACCGACGACCTGAAAGCGCTCGGGACAGGACTCAGCCACGCTCAGCGTGCTGCGGCCGATGGAGCCGGTGGAACCGAGGATGGAGATGCGTTTCAGAGTCATTTACAAAGCATTGCTGATTGATTCATTTCGTACTGGTCAGGCTCAATCCGATGATGTCCATCTAGTATAGTTCCATCCGGTCGTGTTTTTGAGACAACCTCTCGAACCCGGCGACAACGAAAGCAACAAAGTTTCGGTCGAAAGCTTCTCGAACTAATCGAGCTTAACTGGGTTCAAAGTGCTGTTCGGATGAAGAAGGGGAGGGAGTTTTGGCGGGTACGCCATTTACTCAAACCATTATTGCAGCACACGCCAAACCGCATAATACCATAGCACCGGAGCCGCAAAGAGCAGCGCGTCGATCCGGTCCAGCATGCCGCCGTGGCCCGGGAGAATCGCGCCAGAATCCTTCACGCCAGCTCCGCGCTTAATCAGCGATTCCACCAAATCGCCAAGCTGCGCCGCGATGTTCAGCGCAATCGTCAGCAGGATAATCGGCCACAACTCCGGCTTCTCCAATCCGAAAAGGCCGTCGCGACGTTGGATTAATCCAACGCGAA
The DNA here is from genome assembly GCA_963771965.1 of uncultured Acidobacteriaceae bacterium. Taxonomy (GTDB): domain Bacteria; phylum Acidobacteriota; class Terriglobia; order Terriglobales; family Acidobacteriaceae; genus Sulfotelmatobacter. The sequence goes on along the minus strand of CAVYVM010000005.1, from coordinate 344,266 downwards.
GCAGGAAGGAGCTAATCTGCAGAGCATGGCTGAACAGCAAGCTCCCGACCACAAGGCTTGCCGCCAGCGAAGCCGCCGCACCCTCCCAGGTTTTCTTGGGACTGATGCGCGGCGCCATCAGGTGCCGTCCCAGCGAGCGGCCCACGAAGTAGGCGAAAATGTCTCCCGTCCAAACGATCAAAAGAAGGTAGAGCAGCCAGAACGCTCCGGCCCACTGCTGCCGCAACTGCACCAGCATTCCCATCGGCAGGGCAATGTATACGAAGGCAAAACTGGCCGCCGCCGCCGCCGGATACGCGCCGCTCATTTTCGTTCGCCGCATGGCGATGGTCAGAAAAACAAAAGGAGCTAGCGCACAGGCAAACGCTGTCTCCAGCAGGAATTTCAATGCGGAGGGTTGTGGCGCGTCGCTTGCCGTGCTCGCCGTTAGAAGCAGAAAGAATAATCCCACAAAGATGTAAGTAGGCAGGCGTAGCGGCTCAACCCCGTAGGACTCCGTCAGTTTCAGAAATTCCTGTACCGTGATCAACGCGATCGCCGCGGTGACCACGGCGACCACCGGGACCGGCGCGCGCAGCACCAGCAGCAAAACAACCGGGATCAGCACCACTGCGGTCGCGATGCGCTTTAACAAGGCAGCAATGTCCCGGAGATGTCTGGGTTAGTGCTTGCGCGCGACTTTCGAGGCATGGAGTTTGGAGTGATGCGGCTTCTCATCTTGCTCAGATTCAGAGTCATTTTCAGAATCCGTTCCATTGGTTCTAAGTTCGACGGCCAGATCGGCCATGCTTGCACGCATCTCGCCGGAAGGGCTGGAATGGGCGTGGGAGTCCCCGTTCAATCCACCATAGCGGCGCTCGCGCTTCTGATATTCGGCGATGCCTTCGAGCAAATGCAAGCCGCGAAAATCCGGCCACAAAGTCGGCGTCACATAGATCTCGGCATAGGCCAATTGCCACAGCAAAAAATTACTCAGCCGCATTTCACCCGAGGTGCGCACCACCAGATCAGGGTCGGGCAGATGAGACGTATACAGATGCCGTGCCACCGTGTCTTCATCGATGCGCAGGTGCTCGAGGCCTCCATTTTGCGAAACTGAATTCACCATGGAGCGAAACGCGTCCACCAGTTCGCTGCGCGCGCTATAGTTCAGCGCCAGGGTCAGCACGGTGCCTGTGTTCTGTGCTGTGCTGTGCCGCGCCCAGGCCATGCGCTCCTGCACATCCTCCGGCAGTTCATGCTGCCGGCCAATATATTCCAGGCGAATATTGTTCTTGTTGAGCGTGGGAACTTCCGCCTTCAGGTAACGGCTCAGCAGGCGCATCAAAAAATCCACTTCGCTTTTGGGGCGTTTCTTCCAGTTTTCTTCCGAGAAGGCGTAAAGCGTGAGCGCATGAATGCTAATGCGCGCAGCCGTTTCCACCGTCGAGCGCACCGCCGCGACCCCGGCGCGATGTCCGGCCACGCGCGGCATGTGACGCCGTTTCGCCCAGCGCCCATTGCCGTCCATGATGATCGCGATGTGTTCTGGGAGCCGCTCTGGATCAAGCTGCCGGTAGACTTCCGTTTCCTTGCGATCCAGCCCGGTGGGAACTTTGTGCTGCAAAGTGATCCCCTTCGGTAAGAAGTTAACACAGGGGAAAGGGGGTTGCAATGACGGGAAGGGTATTGCCGTCAATCGATGCTCTGATAAGCTTCGTCTAGCATGGACATAGACGTTACGTTTAAGGGATACCGATGCTTTTCGCCCGAATTTCCCGCAACTCTTAGTTTTCGAGGCGACATAGTCTCGCTCGTTGGGGTCAATAATTCCGGGAAATCAACGCTGCTGAAGGCCTTCTACGAGCTACGGCCAACATTGGACTCACTTCTGAGCGAGACTTTGCAGCAGGCTGTGATGGGGGGAATAAACCTCGTCCTTCCCGATGGAACTGGTGACGCCGATGGCCTGTTCTGGCACTTCGGCTTGGGCAATAGCGATATCGAGATTGAAATCGTCCTGCCGAGCAGGAAGGGCGGCGCTTCTAATTGGAAGTTATCCATCGGGATTGCTCGCCAAGGCCGGCGAGTCTCAGTTACGCTCCATGATCTCGCGGGCGTTCCGGTTCCGCGAACTCCCGGCGCTTGGAGGTTCGGTAACGGACCCGATCCCCAAAAGAATGGTGTGAACCTTGGCACCTTCAAAGAGATGTTCTCAGCCTTACACACGCTAAGGAATTGTGTGTACTACCCGTCTGTTCGTCACGTGAGTCCCTTTACTCCGGATAACCTACCGAGCGCGAAATACTATGATGCTTTTGTTGGAAAGACCTTTGTCCAACACTGGGCATTGTCGCAGCAGGGCACCAGTAAGGAATCGACTGAAAAGATCGATGCTATCGTCGATGATCTGCGCCGGATTTTCCGGTTTAAAAGGCTAAGTATCCAGGCGGATACCAACAATCGGGACCTATTGGTCGTTGCGAACGGGAGGTCTTCCCGCCTCTCGGAATTAGGCACGGGCTTTGCGCAATTTGTGCTCCTGCTTGGGAATCTCGGGTTGTCCACCCCCTCTTATGTACTGATAGACGAACCGGAGACCAATCTGCATCCAAGCCTGCAGCTCGATTTCTTGAACTGCATAGGGGCACGTGCCACGGATGGAGTATTTTTCGCAACGCACAACCTCGGTCTCGCTCGGCAGGTTTCCGATAGAATATTTGCGCTTACGCAGAACGATACGGCGTGCACTCTGTCACCCTTTCACCAAACCCAGAACCTAGCGAACCTAATAGGGGAACTGAGCTTCGGCAGATCGGATTTCGCTCCCGCTAGGAAGCTACTCCTGGTCGAAGGGCAGACAGACGTCTTAACGTTTCAGAACCTCCTCGCTGCATTTGGCAGGGAGCACGAGTTTGCCATTATTTCCCTGAACGGCGATGCGGGAATAAACTCGGGACGCCTCGCAGAACTTGAGCACATGTGCGCCTTGGGGATTGATGTGAGGGCAATAATTGACAGCGAACGCACTACGGCTGCTGCGGATATCGCGCGGCATAGAACAGACTTTGCGGCCACATGCGCTAAGCTAGGAATCTCGTGTCAGACGCTGCAACGACGAGCTATCGAGAACTACTTCTGTCAAAGGGCAATCGATGAGGCGCTTGGGCCGGGAAGGTTTATGGCTCTTGGACCTTTTGAAGACCTTGAGACTGTACCCAACCACTGGCCGAAAAGGAAGAATTGGCGAATTGCCCATGTTACCCGTAGGGACGAGATTGAGGCGACCGATCTAGGTAGACTTCTTGCATCTCTCTAGCGCGCCTCTTCCGGCACGATCCTCAGCTCCATCTTCTCCGTGTGCCGAATCACGGTCAGAGAGCAGCTCACGCCCACGCGAACGTCGGTGAGCACGCGGTGCAGGTCGTCGACTCCGGCCACGGGATGACCTTCCAGCGCGACGATGACGTCGCCTTCGCGTACGCCAGCACGATGCGCCGGACTTTTTTCTTCTCGCGAGATGACAACCACGCCGGTTTCCTTCGGCAGGTTGTAGAAGCGCACCACGCGGCGATGGATGGGCACAGTCTGCGCCGAGACGCCGATATAGCTGCGGCGGATGCGTCCGTCGCGCAGCAGGCGGCTGGCCACGAACTTCGCCGTGTTAATGCCGATGGCGAAGCAGATTCCTTGCGCGGGCAGAATCGTCGCCGTATTCACTCCGACCACGCGACCGGCGGAATCCACCAGCGGTCCACCGGAGTTGCCGGGGTTGAGCGCGGCATCGGTCTGAATGACGTCGTCGATGAGCCGTCCGGAATACGAGCGCAGCGAACGCCCCAGCGCGCTTACCACTCCTGCCGTAACCGTCGATTGAAATCCATACGGATTGCCGATTGCGACCACCAGTTGTCCCACACGTAGCGCCTGCGAATCGCCGAGCGCGGCGGCGATTAGGCCAGGCTCATCGACTCGCGGCTCGTCGATGCGGATTACGGCAAGGTCGCTGGCCGGGTCGTCGCCGATGGCGCTGGCGGGCATGCGGCGTCCGTCGGCGAGAGTGACCTCGATGCGGCGTGCGTCATGCACCACGTGGCTGTTGGTGAGAATCAGGCCATCGGGAGTAAATACAAATCCCGAGCCACCGCCGCGCCGTTCGCGTTCCTCTCCCGAGCGAGTGCGGCCCGCTTGATGGACTTCGATATTCACTACCGAAGGACTGACGCGTTCGACTGCGCCGGTCACGGCGCGGGAGTAGGCATCGAGCAGAGCGTCATCGACCCGCGAAAAAGCAAGCCGTGACGATTCTCCCAACCATCCGCCCGCCTCGGCTTGATTTACAAACTCCGTGTGAGCCGGCAAAGGTTGACTAACCTCTTGTGGGACCATGCTGCATAGATGAAGATCGATGTATTTCGGATTCAGCCACGATTTTACCGAAGATCGCATTATTTTTTTATTGACAGCACGCAGCTTTTGGTTCAATATGGCGTTGTACGACATGTCGTTTGAGGTCATAATGCAGGACTTGCCACTGACCGAACCTGTGTTTCTGATTCTGATTAGCTTGGCTGAACGACCCCGGCATGGCTATTCCATACTCAAAGATGTTGAGGAAACCAGTGGCGGCCGAGTTGTTTTGAGCACGGGCACACTCTATGGGGCCTTGCGCCGACTCCTGGCCGACCGGTTGATCGAGCGCTTCGAAGAAGAGGATTCTCCACGAGGGCGGCTGGCATACCGGCTCACCAGCTCCGGACGGCGGAATCTGCAACTTGAAATGGACCGGCTGAAGCATCTGACGAGAGTGGCTAACTTGCGCGTGGCACGGAAGGAAATCTAGCGATGCTCTTCCTTTATCGGTGCCTGCTGTATTTGTATCCCGCGAATTATCGTGCGGAGTTCGGCGACGAGATGAACGCCACATTCCGCGCAGCAAGTGAGGACGCAGGAGAATTGTTGGGGCGCGCCATGTTCTTGATCCGAGAATTGTCCGGACTGCTCAGCGGGGCGTTACAGGAACGGTTGATAGGCGAAGCTGATTCGCAGCTTCTGATTTTATCTAGAAGGCGTGGTATGCGGGCAGGATTCCGTTTTCCAATGTCTACAGCGGCGCTTATGGCGGTCATTCTGGCGGGAGTGTTACTAGCGATCGAGAAGGCGAGGTCCGTTGAGGCGTTGATGGCTACGGCAAACCTGGGGCCGGACAACCTCACACCGGTCGCGGTGCTTGCTTCGGTCTTGGCGCTGTCTTGCTTGGTAGCGGCCATCGGTTGGGGAATGTTGTTCGCTCTCGGCCGCTCAGGGGTGCACCGCCTGGCGGAAACGCAAGGCCGTGAAACGCGCAATTGAAATTTAGCTTGATTTCAAGGAGGTTTTATGACTGGGCAAATGCCTTTCGCTCTTTTCGCGATCGTGTTTGGAGCGCTCGAAACCGCCGGTGGAGCGCAGGAAATGATCTACCTAGGGATTTTGAACAGTGAGACGTATCCGCTGATCGCTGGAGCCTTGGGTGTTGTTGCCGGCGGTCTATTGCTGGCGGCGGGTATCGCGCTGCTGGTCCGATCACAACTGGCCCACGTTCTCGCCCAAGCCACGGCGTGGATATCGGTGCCTGTCTTCGTTCTTACAGGCATCGTAACGCACCGTGCCGGATGGCATATTACGGCTGTTGGCATCGTCTTTCCAGTATTGCTGGTCTTCTTTTGCTGGAGGAATCGAAGCGGCAGCCAAGAGTCGTCGAACATTTAGGCTACTGTTCAGTTTGTGTTGCGGGCAAAAAAGCCGGGACCCATGGCTGGTCCCGGCGTTGAGTTGGCTGGTTTGCCCGGATAAAATTTGTGGTGGCCACAGCCGGACTGCGTCCGGCGGACAGCCCCTTCGACTCCGCTCAGGGCAGGCTTGGGCGGCTGTCCCTACATAAAGCTTTTACGCGGTTCTTCTTGGCCGGATCGTCAAATCCCGCACTTGGGTTAGGATGCTCGACATCTGCATCCCGTTCAGTTGCGACACGAAGGGCAGAATCTCGGCGATGAATTGATCTTTCATCAGCTCGCTGATCTCGTCCTGACGGTTCTTTTCTCCGCCGCTGAGCAGTTCGGGCACGGTTACCTCCAGTGCGCGCGCCAGCCGTTCCAGGGAAGACAGCGTGGGCGTAGCTTTTTCGTTTTCAATTTTCGAAACGTAGGTTCGCGGCACGGACATGCGTCCGGCCAGTTGCCGCTGGCTCAATCCACTGCGCAGACGCAGCGAGCGGATCGAGGTTGCCAGGTTCAAATGCCCGCGGCCCATCCCGGGCATGGGCATCATTACCGGCGGCGCAAGCACCACGGGTTCAGGTTCGGGCTCCTCGTCCAGGGACGAGTGGCAGCGCCGGCAATTGTTATTGACCGTACGGAATTGAACCAGCAGGCAATGATCGCAACGAACGACTTCCCTAGAATCTACCGGGGCAAGAGTCGTGGCCATCGGGTTGTGGGAGTGCCAGAGCGGGCTACTCCTTAAAGCTATGCAACAGAATCTAAATCGGGGGAAGAATTCGGCTGCAGGGACAATCTGCGGTACGTGCCCTGTGGAAGTCAAGGTTAAAATGCATGAAGCCGCGAGTTTAAGCCACGAAGGCGAAAGTGAAGCGGCGAGATCCCGCAACAGACAGGGCAAATGGCATGATTGATCGCGAGAGCGCGTGGTGTTTACTAACTGAGTTCACGCAGTCGGAAAGTTTGCGCAAGCACGCGCTGGCGGTGGAAGCCTGCATGCGCGCCTGCTCACGCAAATTTCCGGATGGATCGGGGAATTCTGTGGCGGAACTTGGGTTGTCTGAGGAAGATTTGTGGGGCATCGTCGGACTGGTTCACGACTTTGATTACGAGAAGTATCCCAGCCTGGATGACCATCCCTACAAGGGAAACGAAATTCTGAAAGAGCGCGGATGGCCGGCAGTGATAAACCGAGCCATCATGTCGCATGCTGAGTACAGCGGCGTTACGCGCGATACGCCTATGGAAAAGGCTCTTTTCGCCTGCGACGAGCTTGCTGGATTCATCACCGCCGTGGCCCTGATCAAGCCGGGCAAGTCGCTGGCCGAGGTGGATGCGAAGTCGGTGCGAAAAAGAATGAAGGACAAAGCCTTCGCTCGCAAGGTGAATCGCGACGACATTGTGAACGGCGCCGCCGCGCTGGGCGTGGATCTGGATGAACACATTGCGTTCTGCATCGAGGCATTGAAGGGGATTGCGGGGGAGTTGGGATTGGACGGGAGCGCGGCTAAAACGGCCTAGCTTTGTGTGGGGACAGCCGCCCTCGGCTGTCCGCCGGGCGAAGCCCTCAGTCACTCATTAGGCAGCGTCATTACGAACTACTGTGTTCAACCATCCCTCAAATGTTCCGTCAGCACCTTTGTGTGCATTCGTAAATCCTGAGTTACGAAATAATTCGACCAAATCATTGGTACCGGATCGACAGCAAATCCGGACCTCGGTCTCGCGACGCATCGACTGCAGCAACAAGTCCCTAGCCCGATTGTCATATTCGGGCAAACTGTAGCCAATTATGTGAACTTCGTCCGATGTTGCAATTGCTTCTTTAGCTTGAAGCCACAACAAGTCCCAGAAATCTTCCAATTCGCGAGGATTGAATGAAGTCTCTATGAAAAATTTCTTATTGGCAGCTGGCATAATAAGATTAGCTACAAAACCTGTACCCGTCCGAAATCGTGGATCGACCAGATGGGTGCCTAAATAAATCATCTCGGGGGTGGGAATCACAGGCCGCCTTCCAAGCATAGGCTCGTCGAAATCGACTGCACCTGCACCCTGCAACCCCCCAAATACTTGTGCTATCCAGTTAGTACTGCCATGCAGTTTCAGAAGTTTACATGACGGCTGCGCTAGGGGTTGATCAATAACAGGGCCATACGGTCGATCTATAACGAAGCCGTACCCGGTCAGCACATTCCATTTACCGGATTTACAGAGTTCCCGATCAAGCGCCACCTCATAGTTAAAGGTAACGACAATGTCTTGAGGCGTCAGAATGTCATGGGCAAAGACGCGGTAGAGTTCTGCAGAGTTCCCGCGAATCCTATTGAAGTAGTCGTAGATCATCATCTGCGCGGAATTTCGCAGCGATACAAGAGACTGGTCTGAAGTATGTGATATTAGTTCGTCCAGGTCAGTAAGGAGTACTTCGAAGGGTTTCGAGGTATCAAACAATTCGTGCACTCTGTCGATGACTGATCCGTAGATACGATCAAATACGGCTCCCTACGCACTAATTCTTCCACCGACGTCCAGAGCATAGAGGCAAGAGGATAGCTAGCGTGAACCGATGCCCCAGCGCCAAAGACGTAGGTTCTCAAAGCGCACTCCGCATGAGCTGATGCTGCTAGTTTAGCGCCTCGGCGATCTTCCCGCTCCCGATCAGCTCCGCAATCCGCGCGAAGCCTTTGTACATGACGCGGTCTTTGTCGACAGTAGGACACACCGACCGGATCGCATAAGCCGCTTACTCCCTAACAACTGTCTCCTGTTAGTTGGCCAGTGATTCATCCGCATCTCCGCACTCCGCTATCGAAAGCCCCATCCTTCCGTCTAACGCGTGTCGAACGCGACCATGCACGATCCACAATGTCGTTCGCACATGCCAAGGAGCCCTCCAATGTCCCAAAGAAAAACTCTGCATCTAGTTTGGACCGCGAGCATGCTACTCGCTTCCGCGGCACTGATCGCCTGCAATCAAACGAGCGGAAACACGACCACTGCTGCTGCGTCAGATGGAAAACTGCCCATCACAACGCGCTCCGACGAGGCTCGACAGGAATTCCTGCAGGGACGCGATCTCTCCGAGCGGCTGCTTGGGCAAGAGTCGTTGCAGCACTTCGATAAGGCGTTGTCGATTGACCCGGAGTTTGCGTCGGCCGAGCTGGCTCGGGCTAACAATTCTCCTACGACGAAGGAGTTTTCCGAACATTTGAAGAAGGCGGTCAGCCTGGCTGATAAGGCTTCCGACGGGGAGAAGTTGCTGATTCTTTCGAATGAAGCTGGCGCCAACGGTGATACCGAGAAACAGAAAAGCTATCTGGAGAAGTTGGTGGCGGCGTATCCCAACGACGAGCGGGTGCAGTTCGCCGTGGGCACATATTATTTTGGCCAGCAGGAACTGGACGAGGCGGTAGCGCACTATAAGAAGGCGACGGAAATCGCTCCCAATTTTTCGCCCACGTACAACATTCTTGGCTACGCGTACCGTCAACAGGGCGATTTTGCTGGCGCGGAGCAGGCTTTCAAGAAATATGTGGAGCTGATTCCGAACGATCCGAACCCTTATGATTCCTACGCCGAGCTGCTGTTGAAGATGGGTCGGTTTGACGATTCGCAGGCGCAGTACCGCAAGGCGCTGACGATTGATCCTCACTTCCAGCCCTCGCATTTCGGATTTTCGGCGGCATTGCTGTATGCAGGCAAAACCGATGACGCGCAGGCGGAGTTGCAGAAGATGGCGGACCAGGCGCGGAATGACGTCGAACTGCGCACGGCTTACTTTGGGATGGCGGTAGTCGCTTCCGATGCAGGCAAGTTCGACAAGGCTGTGCAGGTGATGGAAAAGGAATATGCGGTCGCACAGAAAACAAACGACGTCGCTTCCATGGCGGCCGATCTGCAAGCTGAGGGAAATATTCTTGCTGCGAAGGCGGACTATGTTGGCGCGCAAGGGCGTTTTGACCGGTCATTCCAGATGATTCAGGCCTCGGACCAGTCGCAAGGGATTAAAGACAACGCAAAGTTGTTGCACGAATTCAATCTGGCCGGGATTGCGATTGGGAAAGAGGATTTCGCTTCGGCGAAGTCTCACGCCGAGGAGTTACGCAAGGATGCGGAGGCCAGCAAGAATTCGGTGCAAATCAGACAGGCCCATGAGTTGACGGGAAGGGTTGCCCTAGGTGAAAAGGATTACGTCGAGGCTATTGCTGAGCTTGAGCAGGCGAATTTGCAGGATCCGCTTAACCTCTATCGGCTGAGCCAGGCGTATCGAGGCAAGGGCGATGCTGCGAAAGCACAGGATTATCTGGCCAAAGCTGCCGACTTCAATTCGTTGCCGATGCTTCGGTATGCCTTCATCCGGACGAAGGCGCAGAAGATGGTGGCGCAGAAGGGTTGACAGCAAGGAATACTCGCGTGGGGACGGGCGCATTCGCCCGTGCGCCCGGAGTTGTCTCGTCCGGAGTTGCTACCGGATTATCTCTGCCATCTTGCCGCTAGCGATCAGCTCTGAAAGCCGCGCGAAGTCTTTGTACATGACGCGGTCTTTGTCGACGGTAGGACACACCGACCGGATTGCCGTATGCGCCGCCTGTCCGCGCTTCGAGGTTTTCAGCGGAGCGAGGAAATCAATTGCCTGGGCCACGGCCATTGCTTCAATGGCCAGCACGTTGCGCGTATTTTCGACGATGCGCTTCAACTTGTTCGCTGCGGTCATGCCCATGGAGACGTAATCTTCTTTATTGCCCGAGGTCGTGATCGAATCGACCGATGCGGGGTGCGCCAGCACTTTGTTTTCGCTGACCAGCGCTGCCGCCGTGACCTGCGGCATCATGAAACCTGAATTCAATCCTGCGCCTTGCGCCAGGAACGGCGGCAAACCCTCGCTCAGAGCGGGATTCACAAGCCGCTCGATTCTGCGTTCGCTGATGCCGGCGAGAGCGCTTAGGGCGATGGCGAGAAAGTCCAGGGCGAAGGCTAGCGGTTCGCCGTGGAAGTTGCCGCCGGAGATTACGTCGCCCCCGGCGGGGGCGCTCGCTTCGCTCGCGGGACGGGCGAAGGCGCCCGTCCCCACACGAGTGGTTAAGAATACCAGCGGATTATCTACCGCTGAGTTGGCCTCGATCTCGAACACTTCGCGGCAATGCTGCAAGGTGTCGCGCACTGCGCCATGCACCTGCGGAATGCAGCGCAGAGAATATGCATCCTGCACCCGGCCACAGTTGCGGTGCGATTCGCGAATCTGACTGCCTTCGAGCATCTTGCGCAAATTTGCCGCCGTCTTCATCTGCCCAGCGTGCGGACGCGCTTTGTGAATGCGCTCGTCGAAGGCGGCATCCGTGCCTTGCAAAGCATCGCAGCAAAGGCCTCCCAAGACATCGGCAGAATCTACCAGTGTCTCTGCAGCCAGCAGCGCCAGCGTGCCAACGGCGAGCATTCCCTGCGTCCCGTTGATGAGCGAGATGGTTTCTTTTGCTTCGAGCACCAGCGGCTTGATTTGCGCTCGCTTTAGCGCGTCGGCGCTGGGAATGCGCGCGCCCGCTGTGTCGATGCACTCGCCCTCGCCGATCAACGTCAACGCCAGATGCGCCAGCGGAGCCAGGTTGCCGCTCGCGCCCACGCTTCCTTGCGAAGGGACGAAAGGCGTGACGCCGCGATTCAGCATTTCGCACAGCGTGTCGATGACGACGGCGCGAACGCCCGAGTAACCTTTGGCCAGAGAATTGGCGCGCAGGAGCATCATGGCGCCAACTTCTGCCGTAGCGAGCGGTTCGCCGACCCCCACTGCATGGGAGCGCACCAGATTGACCTGCAGCTCACGAATCTGCTCGCCGGCAATGCGCACATCGCTCAGCTTACCGACACCTGTGGTGATGGCATAGGCAAGTTTGTCGTTGGCGACAATTTCATCGACCACGGCTCGCGCCCGGTCGACGGCCTCGCGAGCATCGGCTGACAAAAGCACGGGCCGGCGTTCGGTTGCGACCTCGCGCACCGCTTCCAGAGTGAGATCGTTCCCGTTGATGTGAAGTGCGTTCAAGTAGATTTCCTGTTTTGCTTGCCTACCGCGGCCCGAAACACCTCCAAATATTTCTCAGGCAACGCGGCAACTTTCATGTCCGAATCAGTAACAATGTGAGTGGTCTCGCCTTGCGCCAGCAGCGCACCGTCTGTTGCACGCCGCAGCTCATAACCAAAGTGGACGACAGAATCGCGCACGTTCAAAAGTTGCGTGCGCACCAAAACTTCCTCGTCGTAGCGAATCGGAAACCGATAGCGGCATTTGGCCTCGGCCACGGCAATGAACCGTCCATCTTTGCTCTCCATGTCTCGATAAGAGAAGCCGAGTTGGCGCAACAACTCGACGCGGCCGATTTCGAACCAGATGAAATGATTGGAATGGTAAACCACTCCCATTTGATCGGTCTCCGCATAGCGCACGCGCAGGCGGGTTTCGTTGATTGCCGAATGCGTGACAGCCTCGGAATGATTCGAGTTCACTTCCCGCTCCACACCGGCTTGCGCTTTTCAAGGAATGACAGAATGCCTTCGCGGAAGTCGGCCGTAGTGCGGATCGTGGCATTCTCACGCACGGCTGCGTCGATCTGCGCGTCCAGTTCGGCGCGAGCGTGATCGGTGAGCAGTTGTTTGGTCGCGCGCAATGACGATGGACTGTTTTCCATCAGCTGCGTGGCCAATTCGCGAGCCCTCTGCATCAGTTTTTCCGGAGCCACAATTTCGTTGATCAAGCCCATGCGCGCCGCTTCCTCCGCGCCGATAATCCTGCCGGTGAGCAGTAGATCGCGAGCGTGTTTTTCTCCGACTTGGCGCAAAAGAAACGTGGAAACGATGGCTGGCACAAACCCGATGCGCACTTCGGTGTAGCCGAACTTGGCCTCCGGCACGGCCAAAGTGAAATCGCACAACAGAGCTAGGCCGGTGCCACCGGCGATTGCCGCTCCGTTCACTGCGGCGATCGTCACCTTCGGGAATTCGTAAAGCGAGCGGAAGAGCCGGACCATCGTCTCCGAATCTCTCAGGTTTTGTTCCGGGGAGCGGCCAATTAGCGCTTTCAAATTCTCCAAGTCCATGCCGGACGAAAAGGCCTTGCCTTCGCCGGTCAGAATTAGCACGATCGCCTCGGACAGCTCCACTTCTTTCAGCGCACTCAACAGATCGTCAATCAATTCAAAGCTGATGGCATTGCGTTTTTCCGGGCGGTTCAGCGTGATCGTCGCGATGCCGGATTCGTATGTGAGTTGAATCGTCTTGTAGTTCATTTCGTAGCTTCGCTAAGGAAAATCAATCCGCCGAAATCAAATCATCATCGTCATCGACGGAATTTGTGTAACGCGCTCCGATTTCCGCGGACGCGCGCAGTAACGTATCCAATGGCTTCAGCGGCGGTAGCTCCGCGCCACGCTGCTTGAGCGCTTCAATCACTTTCTCAGTCGCAATATTGCCGACCAGCGCATCCTGCGCGAACGGACAACCGCCGAGTCCGCCGATTGCCGAATCGAAGCGGCGGCATCCGGCGTCGTAAGCAGCGAGAATCTTGGCGTCCGCGTCTTCGGGACGGCTGTGCAGATGGACGCCGATCTCAAGATAATCGTACTTCGTCATTACCGCGCCGACGAGCTCGCTGACCTGTTCTGGCGTGGCCATGCCGACCGTGTCGGCCAGGGAAATCATGCGCAGGTTATCAACCTCCATGAGTTCGATAGCTGCGATCACTTCATCAACGTTCCACAGATCGCCATACGGATTGCCGAAAGCCATCGAAATGTAAACAACCACGTCGAGCGAGGCATCGTCAGCTTTCTTCTGAATCTTTTCCAGTTCTTCGAGCGCGGCTTCGGCGGACTGATTCTGATTCTTGCGCAGAAAAATTTCAGAAATCGAATAGGGAAATCCGAGCGTGTGAACCGCCTGCGTGTCAATCGCGCGCTGCGCGCCCTTTTCGTTGACCACGATGCCGATGATCTCTACGTCGTCGGGAGGGTCGAGTTCCTTCAATACTTCTTCCGAATCCGCCATCTGCGGCACGGCTTTCGGCGAAACGAAGGAGACCGCATCGATGTGCTTGAATCCCGCGCTGATCAAGGCCTGCAGGTAGGCACGTTTGATGTCAGACGGAATCTGGCCCTTCAGTCCTTGCCAGGCATCGCGCGGACACTCGATAAGCTTTACCAGGTCAGACAATTTTATTCACCACGGGGCATGGAGATCAGTTCGTCTGCTACGTTGTAGTCCAGATCAGGTGCTTGGAAATACGTCGTTCCTCGAATGTTTCCGTCGGGGTCCTTTACAAAGCACCACGCCTCTCGGCGGTTCATAATCACATCCCACAGGGTCAATCCAAAAAACCAGCCAGCCTGCTCAATGCTGTGATTGCAGGCCTGATCGTACATGGCCTCGAAAGCGGTTCCTGTCCAGTCGCTTCCCGGGATCCAGCTCGAGGTAAGAATGTCATTATCGCCCACGCGACCGTCTAACTCATCCCAGATAGCTCTAAAATCTACATCGCGCAAAGCTGCACGCCATCGGCGGTAGTCATCTTCGTGTGGGACGTTTGTCACCGGCCTACGACTTATATCGAACAGCATGGATTCAACCTCGTTCTGCGTTTAAGCTGATCCCATCTATGTTCCTAGGTTTGCAGCACTCCTACCTTGAATTCCGGCACGTCCGGATTCAGCGCTGACGCTTCGAGTGCTTGCGTAATGACGTCCCGCGTCTCGATAGGATCGATAATCTTGTCGATCCATAGCCGGGCTGCACCGTAACGCGGATCGGTTTGTTCGTCGTACGTACACTTTGTCGATTCGAACAATTCCTTCTTTTCTTCCTCACTCAGCTTTTTGCCACCGCGTTCTAATTGCTTGACCTTCACTTCGACCAAAGTTCCGGCTGCGGCATCGCCGCCCATCACCGCGTATCGAGCCGTTGGCCAGGCAAAGACGAAGCGCGGATCGAACGCTTTGCCGCACATCGCATAATGTCCCGCGCCGAACGATCCTCCTACAATCACCGTAATCTTCGGTACCACGGAATTCGACACCGCATTCACCATCTTGGCGCCGGCCTTGATGATTCCGCTCCACTCGGCGTCACGGCCTACCATGAAGCCATTCACGTCATGAAAGAAGACCAGCGGGATCAAATTCTGATTGCAGTCCATGATGAAGCGCGCGGCTTTCTCGGCTGATTCGGTATAGATGACGCCTCCGAATTCGATTCGCTTATGGCCTTCGTGATCGGTCTGCTGGGCATGCAGTTTTTGGTTGGCGACGATGCCCACGGCGAAGCCACCAATACGTCCGTAGCCGCAGATCAGGGTCTTTCCATATTCCGGTTTGTATTCGTCGAAGCGGCTGCCATCGAGCACACGCGCGAGAATCTCTTTCATGTCGTAGGGGCGTGCGGAGGAGGAATCGTAAATGCCGTAAATTTCCTCGGCAGCCAGCGCGGGCTCGACTGGCTTCTTGCGATCCCAGGGAGACTGGCGGCGGTATCCCCATTTTTCGACGATGGAGCGAATGCGTGCCAGGCAAGCCTTATCGTCCGGTTCGCGGAAATCGACGGTGCCACTTATGCCGGCATGCATTGCCGCGCCGCCGAGATCCTCCGCCGAAACTTTCTGTCCAATCGCAGCCTGCACCAGAGCCGGTCCGGCCAAAAATAATCCACTGCCGTCGGTCATCAGAACGTGATCGCACATCACCGGCAGGTAGCCGCCCCCGGCCACGCACATGCCCATGATGGCCGCGGTTTGTGGAATGCCGAGGGCGGACATGACGGCGTTGTTGCGAAATACCCGGCCGAAATCGTCGGTGTCCGGAAAAACGTCTTCCTGCAGCGGAAGAAACACGCCCGCGGAATCCACCAGATAAATTGTTGGAATGTGATTCTCGATCGCGATGTTCTGGGCGCGAATCACCTTCTTCGACGTCATCGGGAAAAATGCGCCTGCTTTTACTGTGGCATCGTTCGCGATGATCATCACCATGCGGGTGTGAATGCGCGCCAGGCCGGTGATCACGCCGGCCGCTGGAGCGCCACCCCATTCCTCATACATTCCATGCGCCGCGTAAATTCCCAACTCGAAGAAAGTTCCAGGATCGACGAGCAAGGCAATCCGCTCGCGTGCGGTGAGTCGGCCTTTGGCATGCTGATTCTCGATAGCTTTGGGTCCGCCGCCCTCGCAGATTTTTTCGCCTTCATTGCGCACCTGCGACATGAGATCGGCTAGAAAACGCATGTTGGCCTCGAAGCGCGCCGAGGTGGGATCGACCTTTGTCGTCAGAACGTTGGACGCCTGAGACGAAGCAACGGCGGGAGCTTCAACGCGATCAGCCATGGGTGAGAGAGCGGACTGTTTACGGTATACCACTCCGGCGGGAGCGCGCAACGGAGGGTAGCAGGTCTGGGGAACAGGTCTCGGGTCTTAGGTGTTCGGTCGCGGGCTTGGGTTTTTATTATCGCAAGAAACTGAGAAGCCTAGGATTCTGATACCGGAGAGCTAGGGCCGTCGCTCCAACCACTCCGCCAGCCGACAACCATCGTCCTCGAGCAGGAAGGTTCCCGTGCCGAAGCACTCACCGAAGATGCGGTGCGACTCTTTGTCGCGCGCGGCGCGGGTGATCCATTGCTTGCCGACCTCGTACTGAGCGGCGGTGAACCATTTCTGCGGCAGCACTTCTACCAGTCCAGCCTGCAGGTAGACAACAAAAAGCGCGAACGCCGGATCATCCGCACTCATCGCTTTGTAGCTGGTGGGAACGATAAGTTCGTCGATGGTTGCGAGGTCCGCGGGAGCTTCAATCTTGTGCATGCCTGGGGTTAGCGAGAGCGGAACTTCAAAGTCTGCGACCGGCGCGCTTGTGGCGAAGATGCGATCCGACGACTGCTTGAACCAGCCGGCAATTTCAGCCAGGTCGAAGGCTTTCAGTTGATCAGCCTCAAACGCTGCGAAGCGGAGATTGCGTCCTTCCGGACACCAGATTCCCAGCGAGTGCGGCGACGCGAGAAAGGGCCGGCAATAGATGTTGAGCGCCAGCCGAGGCCTGTCCGGTTCGTACTCCGGCGCAAGCGTGACCAGATACGCAAGCGGACCCTGCTCGCCGTGGTGTGTCCAGGCAAAACTCTGTCCTGAGGGAGAATGAAACGCTGGAAAGGTTTTCCAATACCATGGCGCCGGGCCAACGATGCGGTCAAGTTGTTGCCGGATGATGGTGAGATTTGGCGTGGGCATGGGAGGAATTGAGCGATTGAAAATCTTCGGGTGTGCCATCGCACAATTACTCCGTCACCCCGATCGCTCAATCAACTGGCCACGCCCGCGCCTTTCACATTGGCTCGGATGAATTTGACGATGTCGTCCATCGCAGTGCCCGGTTGAAAGATCGCCGCTACGCCGAGCTTTTTCAGGGCACCGATATCCTGGTCGGGGATAATCCCGCCTACCAGCACGAGCACGTCATCCATTTTGTTTTGCTTGAGCAGGTCCATGACGCGCGGCACAATGGCATTGTGAGCCCCGGAAAGAATCGACAGACCGATTACCTGTACGTCTTCCTGCAGGGCCGCGCTGACGATCATCTCGGGCGTCTGCCGCAGGCCGGTGTAGATCACTTCCATGCCAGCGTCGCGCAACGCGCGCGCAATCACCTTGGCGCCGCGGTCGTGACCATCGAGGCCGGGCTTGGCGACGAGCACGCGAATCTTGAGATCAGCCATCGCCACTCATTTAATCACAGAGACCGCATGGGAGCTATACACAAGCTCGCCCGGTCGTTCTTGTCCTTATGGCTAGAGCGTCTTCGTATCGAGACTCTGCCATAAATACCAGCAGGCCACGGTGCGGTAGGGTTCCCAGCGCTTGGCGATCTTTTCCATCTGCTCGGGGCTGGGGAGCGTGATTTTTAGCTTAGGACTCTTCTTCTTTTTTGCAGCCGCAGATTTCTTCGCTCTTGCCTTCGAGGACTTTTTCGCGGTCTCTGCCTTAGCCTTCTTTACTTCGAGATAGTGCTTATACATCGCCATGCGGATTCCGAAGTCGCCTGTGGGCAGCACGTTCTCGCGATTGAGCGTAAACATTAGAAACATCTGCGCGGTCCACACACCGATGCCTTTGACCTGCGTTAAATGTCCGATCACCTCGTGGTCAGGCAATTCCGGCAGCCGCGCAAAGTCGAGTTGTCCCGCCGCTGTCTTCGCCGCCAGATCTTTCAGATAAGCTGACTTCTGTTTCGAGAGTCCAGCACTGCGCATTTGCTCATCGCTCAGTTTGAGGATGCCCTCCGGCGTAAGCGGCTCCCCCGCAAGCGCCGCGAATCTGTTAAAGATCGTCACTGCGGCTTTTCCGTTCAGTTGCTGGTAAACAATTGCCTCGGCCAGGCTGTGAAACTCTGGCCGCCCCATGCGCATGCGGCAGGGGCCAATGCGTTCAATGATCGCCCGCATGACGGGGTCGGATTTCTTGAGATGGGTGAGAGCCTTTCGCATGGCCTATACATTTACCACAAAAAGATACTCCTAGCGAACAAAAAACGAAGCTCGACAATCGATGCCAGGCTTCGGCTCGGCGACTACGCTTACTGCGCCTTTTTTACCGCAATCCCCATCACTTCGAATCTTGCGCCGCGCACTAAACTCGCGGCTCCCAGAAACGCTCGCGCAGGGAACTCGCCGTGGAAGTAGGCTTTATAAACGGCATTGAAGGTGTCGTAGAGCTTCAGGTCAGTACAGAAAATCTGCACCGAAACTACGTCGTCCATGGTCAGGCCGGCGGACTCAACAGTTTGCTTGACGCCGTCCATCACCAGGCGTGCCTCGTCTTCCGCGCTCGCAGACGGTGCATCCGTCTTTGCATCGAGTCCGATGCGGCCCGCGATGTAAAGCGTATTGCCAACCAGCACCCCGTCGCTGAAGGGGAGCGCCTTCATGGCGGCCGGGCGTGTCTTAACGATGTACTTGCGGTCCGCCGCGCCTGCCGATACACAGCACGTAAGAAGTATGAACAGCCCGATCATCTTATGCAGTCTCATTCGATTTTCCTCATTGCTGGATTGATACGCTGGATATGCAGGGTAACACCGTCAGCGGAGGCAGCTACCAACATTCCTCCAAGCCCTCCGCCCAACACTACCCATGCCGGATTGATCTTCCACTTCAACAAAACCGCAAGCGCCGTCACGGGGATTAATCACATCGCCAGCCACGTAGGGCATTCCCAGCCAGCTTGATCGTCACGCCCGCCATCAGAGCCACGGCGAGCCGCGGGCTTGCCAAAACTGACCGCCCAGCTTGAGAAACAGTAGGCCATAGCGCTCGACGGTTAAGCTTTGCGCACTTGGAGCAGCAGACGATTTAGTAGACGGGGGAAAGCGAGAGTTGTAGCGCGATTTTATTTTGAGAAGCATCCGGTCGCGACCGAGTCTAGCCCTTAGCCTTACGTGCCGGAAGCTGGAATCCGATGCGGTCCCTCGGCGGATCTTGGGGAGTCATAAGCTCTTTGATCGCTTCGATCAATTCTTGGATGACGGAATCGTGGGTATCTAATCGAGTCTCCAATTCGTCAATCTTTCCAGCCAGCCGCCGGTTCGTGGCAAGCATCTCGCGCAAGCGAACAAAAGCGCGGACAACAAATACGCTCATCTGCACGGCTCGCTCCGAATTGAGCACGGTTGCCGCCATGATTGCTCCGTGTTCAGTGAACGCATACGGCGCATATCGGCGTCCACCATGGTTCTTTGAGGTCACAGTTTGTGACCTCAAAAGTTCGTACTCTTTGGTGGTAAGTTGAAAGACAAAATCCGAAGGGAACCGTTCTCGATTGCGCTTGATTTGCTGATTGAGAACTTTCACCGGTACACCGTAGAGTTCCGCAATGTCAGCATCGAGAATCACTCTTTGGTGGCGAAGAAATAAAATGCGAGATTCGACCGCGAAAGTTATCGTCCCTCGGCGCTTCGGCATTCGAAGCAACGTTGCACTTTTTGGCTTTTTCATTTGAGGTCACAAGTTGTGACCTCAATCATAGACCGGCTTACCTAGGCAATCTCACCATGTTGCTGCAAACTGCGGTCTCATTCCCGTTCTGATCCGTTGGATTGAAGCCTTTCACAGTAAGGCGTCCCGGGGTAATCTTAAGAACTAGGGTAAAGTCGGGTCGGCTCCATGCGCCGGCCACAAAATCTTTTCGGAGGGAAAACTATGTCGGCCTTGACCGTAGGCGCCAAAGCGCCGGAATTTGAATTAAAGGCGATGGATGGCAGGACATTCTCACTCCGAGACGAACTGGCGCGCGGGCCGGTGGTGCTGGTGTTTTTCAAAGTATCCTGCCCAACCTGCCAGTATGCGTTCCCGTTTCTCGAGCGTCTGCACCGAGCATATGGACACCGTGCCTCTGGAAACCAGAGTGCGACTCTGGTTGGGGTCTCACAGAACGATCCCAAGCAGACCGCTGCTTTTACCAAAGAATTTGGGGTGACGTTTCCCGTGCTGCTCGACGATCGGGAAACGTATGACGTCTCGAATGCCTATGGCCTGACCAATGTGCCGACCGTATTTTGGATTGCCCAGGATGGCGAGATCGAAGTTTCCAGCGTCGGCTGGCTGAAGGCCGATTTCGCGGAGATCAATCGCAAGATGGCCGACTCGGGAAAGATTGCTCCGGTCACGGTTTTCAAGCCTGGCGAAGACGTTCGTGATTTCCGCGCCGGTTGAGGCTCGAAGAATTGATCCCGCGGTTCGCGGGACTCAGATCGGGGACTCATGACATTGGTTTCGAAACCAAGGCGGCGCGAATGGTTTCCAGCGACCGAAAGGCCACTCGCCTACGGTACACTCGGACAATCGTCTGAAGGCCTACGGAAAAGCTGGCCTACCGTGCCGTTAACCCCCCTCTACGTTACGACTAAACTCATGGTGTCCATTACAATTCCCCCAAATCAAATACTGGCGATTTTGTAGGCTCAACTATTCCAAACGCGTTTTGAGGGGAAGACACTAACCTTATGCGAGCGATCCTTACCAGGGGTGTCCTGACGTGTGTCATCGCGACTCTGAGCCTATCGGGCTGGGCGGCGGAGGGATTCTTTGCCGAGCCAGCCGCGACTTCTGCTGCGCCGGCACCTGCCGCAAAGCACGAAGTTGTATCGGCGCGTCTGCCCGGCGCTGCTTTTGCCGCAATGGAAACCATCAACCCGGAACATATTCGCTGGCACGTTCGATATCTCTCGCACGACTTGCTGGAAGGGCGTGGAACAGGACAGCGTGGCGGCGATATTGCGGCCGAATACATCGCAACACAATTTGCCGAGTATGGATTGAAGCCCGCAGGGGAAAACGGATCGTATTTACAAAAAGTGCCGCTCGTCGGAATCATGACGCTGCCGGAGACACTGTTTTCGCTGGTTCCCAAGCAAGGCGCGGCGATGAACCTGAAGCCGCTCGAAGAATATATTGCCTACGACCGTACGCAGCAGCCGGAGTCGGATGTGGATGCCGACATTGTCTATGTTGGCTACGGCATCGAAGCTCCGGAATATAACTGGGACGATTACAAGGGCGTGGACGTGCGCGGCAAGGTTCTGCTTATGCTGGTGAACGAGCCGCCATCCGACGATCCAAAGTTTTTCAAGGGCAAGGCGCTTACCTACTATGGGCGTTGGACTTACAAATACGAAGAGGCAGCGCGCAAGGGCGCGGTGGGCGTGATTCTGGTTCATAGAGACGACATGGCGAGTTATGGTTGGGAAGTGGTGCGAAACTCAAATTCAGGAGAGCATTCGTATGTGAAGCTCGAAGGACCCGCGCTGCAGGTTGCGTCCTGGGTGCATCTGGATGTGGCGAAAAAGCTGGCAGCAACGGCGGGCATGGATCTGGACAAGATGATGACGGATGCCCGCTCGCGCGAGTTTCATCCCGTGAGCCTGGGAGTGAAGTTGAAGGCGCATATGGTGAGCAAGGTGCGGAATTTTGAGTCGAACAACGTGCTGGCCATGCTGCCCGGGGCCGACCGCAACTTGAAGGGTGAGGCGGTGATGTACACCGCGCATTACGATCACTTTGGCATCCGCCCTGAAATGCCGGCGGGCAACAACATCTTCCACGGCGCTGCTGACAATGCCACGGGCTGCGGCATTTTGCTGGAGGTGGCGCGGGCGTTCAGCGTCGCCAAAGACCGGCCAGGACGCTCGATAATTTTCGCGGCTGTCACGGCGGAAGAGCAGGGACTGCTGGGGTCGGCGTATTTGGGCAAGCATCCGCCGGTTCCAGCAGGGAAGATTGCGCTCGATTTGAATTATGACAACGTACTGCCTCTCGGAGCGCCGCAGGAAGTCGAGGTCTCGGGTGCGGAGCGGACAACTTTCTACCCGTGGGTACAGGCGACCGCGAAGGACTTCCGCTTGGCGATCCGACCGGAAGCTTTCCCGGAGCAAGGAACTTATTACCGCTCCGATCATTTTAGTCTGGCGCGTGTGGGCATTCCGTCATTCTCGATCGACCAAGGCGTGAAGTTCAAAGGTCACGACGAGGCATGGGGCCGGGCCCAGGAGAAAGAGTTCGTCGAAAATCGCTATCATCGGCCGAGCGATGAGTACCATCCGGAGATGGATTTCGTCGGCGATGCAGCCGTAGCACGGTTCGGATTCGCTCTTGGCTGGGAGGCGGCTAGTCTTACGCGGCTGATCGGATGGCAGAAGGGCGATGAGTTTGAGGCGGCGAGAGTGAAGAGCCAGTAGGCTGGTACTTCGTGCCTGGCAAAGAAGTCAGGCCCGTTTCATTGTCCCATTGGCTGCGCCGGTTACCTGAACCAAAACAATCAACAATCAAAATTCAACAATCAGCAATTCTCGCTCTGCGTCTTCACGACGCCGTGGTGAAATGAATTTCCCATGGCAAAGCGGGTGAGCGTCGATCGCTGGTTGTTTACTGTGACCATGCTGCTGGTGTTTGTCGGGCTGGTCATGGTTTTTTCGGCCTCGGCGGTGATGGCGCGGGAACGCTTTGGATCGCCATATGCATTCTTGCTGAAGCAGTTGATCTGGGCGTCGGCGGGACTGGTCGCGATGGTCATCACGATGCGGCTGGACTACCGCCGCTACCGGCATCCGGCACTGGTGTTCTCGTTTCTGGGGCTGACCACACTGCTGCTCATCTCGGTTTTCCTTCTGGACCGTTCCCACAATACTCACCGCTGGATTCATGCGGGAGGATTTTCCTTCCAACCTTCCGAACTGGCGAAGCCGGCGCTCATTCTGTTTCTCGCTTATTTCCTCGAAAGCCGGTCGAGGTCCGTGCCAGCTTCGGGATCGAGTTCGATGCTGGCCTCAGCGTCGAATTTCCTGGACGACTGGCGCAACACGCTCTTGCCCGCCGCCACGCCCGTGGCAGCGTTGTTGGGGCTGATTGTGCTGCAACCCGACCTTGGTACTGGCATCGCCTGTGCGGGTGTCGCGGCGTGCATCTTTTATGTTGCGGGTCTGCGGCTGCGATATTTCGGATACGCGTTTGGGGCATCGCTCCTGCCGCTGTATTTCCTGATCTTTCATGTGAGCTTTCGGCGCGACCGCATTCTGGCTTTTATGAATCCTTACGCCGAGCGGCAAAAGGCGGGATTCCACCTGATTCAATCGTTGATCGCCGTTGGCACGGGCGGGATCACCGGCACCGGTCTGATGGAGGGCAAGCAGAAACTTTTTTATCTGCCCGAGCCGCACACTGATTTTATCTTTGCTGTGACCGCGGAAGAACTGGGGCTCGTGGGCGCGATGTTTGTCGTGATCCTGTTTGCCATCTTTCTATGGCGGGGCATGCGGACATCGTGGCGAACGGAAGACTCATTCGGAAGATATCTCGCGGTGGGAATCACCAGCATGGTGGTTCTCCAGGCGTTCATTAATATCAGCGTGGTGCTGGGCATGATGCCGACCAAAGGCATTCCGCTGCCGCTGGTTTCGTACGGCGGTTCGTCTCTGTTTGTGACGCTGGCATGCGTAGGCGTGCTGTTGAATATTACGAAGCAGACGGAATGAAGCCATCGAGTCATTGAGTGATCGGGCCATTGAGTGATTGAACAAAGTATTCGTTGGCTCAATGACCGATGACTCAATCGCTCAATCGTTTATAGTCACTTCATGCGGGCCATTCTGGCGGGCGGCGGGACGGGCGGGCATGTGATCCCGGCGCTGGCCATCGCGAACGAACTCAAGAAAAGTTATGCGGCTGAGGTGCTGTTCATCGGGACGGCGCGCGGGATTGAGAACCGCCTGGTACCGGCGGCGGGATATCCGTTGCGATTGGTGCGCGTCGGAGCGCTGAAGAATGTGAGTCTGATGACGCGGGCTAAGACGGCCTTCGATTTGCCGCGCGCGGTCTGGGATGCCGGCCGCATGTTGAACGAATTCGCTCCGGATGTGGTGATCGGCGTGGGAGGATATGCTTCGGGGCCGGCGATGCTGGCGGCGGTGGTGAAACATATTCCGACGCTGGCCTTTGAGCCGAACGTGGTTCCGGGATTTGCGAATCGGGTGGTGGCGCGATTTGTCTCCGGTGCAGCGGTCCACTTTGAGGAGACGGCGAAATATTTTCGGCACGCGGAAGTGACTGGCGTGCCGGTTCGCCAGGCATTTTTTGATATCGCGGTTCTAGATAATAAGAAGCGCGGCGGGACGCCGACTCTGCTGGTCTTCGGCGGAAGCCAGGGGGCGCACGCGATCAACGATGCGATGATCCGCTGTCTGCCCGAATTGCGCCGGCAGGCGCCGGGCATTCACATCATTCATCAGACCGGTGAATGTGATTATAATGACGCGCTGACTGCGTATCGTTCTTTATTTGAATCAGGCCTAGGTGAGCCGGCGGAGGTTTCGAAGTTTATCGAAGACATGCCGTCCGCGTTCGCGCGCGCTGACCTTGTGGTATGCCGGTCGGGCGCGAGTACGGTCGCGGAGATCACGGCGGCGGGAAAGCCTGCGATCTTCGTGCCGTTTCCCCGTGCGGCTGACGATCACCAGCGCGTGAATGCGGAGGCACTGGCACGCGAGGGAGCAGCGGTTGTCGTCGAGGAATCGAAACTGGAGGGAGTCTGGCTGGCGGAAACAATCGCAGCGCTGTTAAACGATCCGCCGCGGTTGCAGGCGATGAGCGAGGCGGCGCGGAGTTTGGCGCATCCGAATGCAGCGCGGGATATTGCGGCGATGGCGGTAGGGGTAGCGGGCTTGGAGAGCGAGGAGAGAACTCCTTGACTAGTTTGCGGACGCGCCGGTGTGAAAGGGGTCCTTCGACTGCGTAAGTGCTTCGCGTTCGCGAAGCACTTACTTCGCTCAGGATGACAGGCGCGCGGGACGCCAATATATGTTTGCCAAAATTCAGCAGATACATTTCGTGGGCATCGGCGGGATCGGCATGAGCGGGATCGCCGAGGTGTTGCTGAATCTCGGCTACAGAGTTTCGGGTTCGGACCTGAAGAGTTCGGCCGTTACGCAGCGGCTGGAAGGACTTGGCGCGGCGGTGTTTGAAGGACATCGCGCCGAAAACATTGCAGGTGCGGAAGTGGTGGTGACGAGTTCCGCGATTGCGGCGGAAAATCCAGAGGTCGTTGAAGCTCGCAAACTGCATGTGCCGGTGATTCAACGTGCCGAGATGCTGGCAGAGTTGATGCGGTTGAAGTATGGCATTGCGATCGCCGGCATGCACGGGAAGACCACGACAACTTCCATGGTCGCAGCTGTGCTGGCTGCGGGCGGACTCGATCCTACCGTGGTGGTTGGCGGGCGCATCGATGCGATGGGGTCGAATGCGCGCCTCGGAAAATCGCAATATCTGGTGGCCGAGGCGGATGAGAGCGACCGGTCGTTTCTGAAGCTCTCACCAATTCTTTCAGTGGTGACCAACATCGACCGCGAGCACATGGATTGTTACCGCAACATGCGGGATGTGAAGAAAACGTTTCTGGAGTTCATGGACCACGTGCCGTTCTACGGCATGGTCGTGGTGTGCAATGACGATCCGATGCTGCGGCGGTTGCTGCCGGAGGCGCAGCGGCGGACGGTGACGTATGGCACGAAGCGCGGGTCGGATTTTCTGATCAAGTTGGAGGCGAATGCTGCCGTGGCGAATGTGCCCGGCGATGGCCAGCCTTTGAGCCGGTTTCGCGTGAGTTATTGCAAGAATAATCTGGGCGAGTTTACGCTGCACGTGCCGGGAGTGCATAACGTCCTGAACGCGACAGCGGCGATTGCCGTGGGCGTGGGTTTGGAGGTTGGCGTGGAAGCGATCCGCGCGGCGCTCGATCAGTTCCGTGGGGTTGACCGGCGGTTTCAACTGCGCGGGCGCGTTGCGGGTGTGAGCGTGATTGACGATTACGGACACCACCCAACCGAGATCAAGGCTACCCTCGCGGCGGCGCGGCAGTGCGGGTTTCGCAAGGTTCACGTGGTCTTCCAACCGCACCGCTATACGCGGACCCGTGATTTGCTAGAGGACTTCACCACGGCCTTTGGCGATGCGGATTCTCTTTCCGTTCTCGATATATATGCGGCGAGCGAAAAGCCGATCGAGGGTATCAGCGGCGAAGCGTTAGCAAAGGCTATTGGTGAAAAGGCTGGGCTGGGCGCCGACTATGTCAGTTCGTTCGCGGATGCGGTGAACTTAGTCGCGACGACGGCTCACGACGGTGACATGATTCTTACCCTCGGTGCGGGCAACGTATCGCAGTTGGGGCCAATGATTTTGGAGAAGCTGAAGGAATGCCGGTCCTAGGTGTTGGGTCTTAGGGTTTGAGCGTTTTGTGCCGATGCTAGCGCTGAGTCTGCTATGAAAACGGTGCGAGTCACTCCGGCCGTAAGGGACCGAGTGCGCAGAGAGGCGTGGCAAGCCGGTGTTAGTGTAAGACGAGCCTTCGCAGCGCCTACGCACCAACTCTGCGTGGCGGCTAACGCGACTGGTTTACTGATGAGCTGACCGGGGAGGTTGGCTCTCCATTACCACGCGCAGAATGCGGTTAATACGCGTCTGGTAGCCCTTGCCATGGGCTTTGAGCCAATTGAGCACGTCCGCATCTAGACGGATTGTCAGTTGTTTTTTCTCTGGGGGCCAGGCCGTCGTGGCCTTCTTGAGAAATGTCTTGTCCAGCGGCGGAATGTCTGAATAGTTAATATCGGCTTGTTTCATGCGGTCAATTCGTGCCAAGTCGCTTTTGATAGATTTTTTGTTCACGCCGGTTCCCCTTCCTCATGGAAATGATGCGCGTCCCCTCGTCGCGTGGTGCATGGGCTATGACCACCAGACGTCCGGCCAGCAAGCCTAAAGTGACGAGCCGCTCTTCCCCGTAAGCAAAACGGTCGTCTTCGAAGGTGACGCAAGGTCCGGAAAATACTTGCTCGGCATCCTCGAAGTTGAGGCCATGCTTGGCGAAGTTCTTCCGATTCTTCGCCTCGTCCCATTCGTACTTCATGTTGGCCCAATCTCAATGTAACGCTTTTTGTAGTTACGCACAAGGAGCGTTTAGCTTCATAATTTCCGTGTACCTCCTGAAAATGATGTAAAGAAACAGAACGTAGACATGAAAGATGATGGCGCGGTTACCAGGAAGCGGGAACTTTGCCGCTGTCCATTCCGTATCTTCGATTGCTAACGGATTGGGACGAGGTCCGTCCAATCTGCCATAAGGGGTTATTGGCGATGAGATCGATGCAGGGATGGGGATGGTTGGCGGCTGGGGTCATAGCATTAGGATTGAATGGGATTTATCACGATGGCGGGGCGGCATGGGCCCGCCGGAATGTTGGTCAGGTTGTCGAGCGAATCGAGAGCCGCACTAGCCCCGTGCTTGCGTTAGCGGCGGGACGAGCGGATTGGTTCTTGACACAAGCCAAAATCACCGCTGCGCAGGAGCAAACTGCGTCCTGCCGCGTCGCCACCGCTGTGGCGCGCTTCCAGACGAAGATGGCTCGAAGCCAGACGGGCATGGCCAGGATCGAAGCGATGTCGGCGCGGGAAGAAGCTGCTATGGCTCGAATCGAGGCGAATCGGGCGCGGATTGAGGCGCAAGTCGCTCGCGCACGCTTTGAGCCCGCTATGTTTAATTCTGTAGTGTGCCCACGAGTGCGGGTAAGGGTTCCGCGGGTGCAGATTTCCGCTCCGGCGGTGCGTGTTGATCTGGGTTCGATGTAAGCGAACTTCCTTGAGCTTTTTTTCCTAATGATGGCGGATGCGGAAATATCCGCATCCGCTTTTTCGTTGTTGGAGTTGGAATGGAGCGGCCGGGCTTCGCCCTGGCCGGACAGCCGAGGCGGCTGTCTCCACATGATTCGTGCCCTCATGCCGATGATGCCCAATGCGATTCCTCACTGTGAAAAACTCCAACATTTTGTCTATCTCAAACTTGAAAATAAAGTTATAGTTTGAGTGCTCAGCGATTCCTCTACGACAACTGACCTGAATTGATGGCGCGGAAGTCCGGCAGCACCATCTTGCAGGAGGAGTTGTACCCACCCAGCGCCTCGCATGTGCGCGAAGACAATGCGCGCGGGGAGATCGATGACGCGCGCCTGCTTGACTTGGATTCGAGCGAGGAATCTCCTTTTCTGCGCGGGCAAAAGCGCGTCTCCGCCCGGCGAAGTTCTCTTCCCAAGAAAACCGCAAACCGGTTGCTGTGGTCTCTCGTAGCTGCTGCGGCATGTTGCGTAGCGGCGTTGGGGGCTGCCGCTCTGTATCGCTACGGCGAGCGTTCGTGGCGCTTCCGCGTGGAGTCGAGCGACAACATCGAGATTACCGGCATGCAGAATGTGAGCAAGGCGCAGATCATGGAAGTGATGGGCGCCGACATTGGGCGCAACATATTCTTCATCCCCCTGGCACAGCAGAAGGCGCAACTGGAGCAGATTCCGTGGGTCGAAGCAGCCAGCGTCATGCGCTTTGTCCCGAACCGGCTGAAGGTTGAGATTCACGAGCGCACTCCTGTCGCCTTTGCGCGGGTGGGACCGCGCATGTCCTTGATTGATGCGGGCGGCACTCTGATGGAGTTGACGCCCAAGCATAAATACTCCTTCCCGGTGATTCTGGGAATGAATCCCGGTGAGCCCCTTTCGACACGAGCGCCTCGCATGAGAACTTACGGCGAGATGGTGCGGGAGCTGGATTCCGGGGGCGCGCGTTATTCGCAGGAGCTGAGCGAAGTCGATCTTTCGGATCTGGAAGATGTGAAGGTCCGGGTGAACGATCCGGCGGGCGATGTGCTTGTGCACCTGGGGTCGTCCGATTATTTGCGGCGCTACAAGATTTATGTGACCCACGCGCAAGGCTGGCGGCAGCAGTTTCAAAAGCTGGAGTCGGTGGATCTGCGCTACGACAACCAGATCATCGTGAATCCGGACATGGAGCGGGTCGCGAAGTCCGTGCCGTTGAGCCCCGCGGCGGCGAGAGCCGCAGTCGCTGCCGGAGTTAAGCCGGTGTCGTTGCTGACGCGCATCGGCCCAAACGATCGGCCAGTTCCGAAGCCAGCGTTTGAGCTGACGCAGAAGAAACTCGACGCGAGCAAGAGCGCGGCAAGCGGGGCGACGAAACCCACTCCAAAGACGAAATGGAAGAAGCCTACTGCGAAGGCGGGCAAAGCGACCGCAGGCACAAAGAAAGCAGTGTCAACGGGAAAGGCTGACGCTGCTGTAGCGAAGAGCGTGGCAGTGCGGAAGTCGAGTTCGCCGGCCGGTCATGAGCTTGCAGTGCGTCCGGTCGTAGATGTGAAAAAGACTTCGCCGAAACCAGCGGCAAAGTCTTCCGGCGGTGGTCAAAAGCCGAGTCCGGCGATTGCCAAGACTCAGACGAATCAGGATTCGGATTAGTAAAAGTTGATGTCGTAGCGGTGCGATTTTATTTGGAAATTAAGTTTTAGGAATTCATAAAAGATGGGGAACCAGCAAGGGAGCTTTTTGACGGCCATCGACGTGGGTAGCGCGAAGACGTGCGCGTTGATGGTGGAGGTAACCGACAGCGGAGTGCGCTATCGCGGGCATGGCGTGGCGGAGTCGCGCGGCTCGCGCAAGGGCGTGATCGTAGAGCTCGACAAGGCTGTGGCGGCCATTCAGAAGGCGGCGGAAGCGGCGGAGGATGTCGCAGGTGCCGCAGTGGAGCATGCCATCGTGGGCATCGGCGGCGCGCATGTGCGCGGTGTGAACAGTCACGGAGGCATCAGCCTGGGGACGCGCCCGCGGGAAATTGGTCGCGACGAGATCAAGCAGGCAGTGGCGCGTGCGCGGGCGATTCCGCTTCCCGCCGATCGCGAGGTTTTGCATCTGTTGCCGCAGGAATTCATTCTCGACGATCAGGCTGGGGTGCACGATCCGCTGGGAATGATGGCGGCGCGGCTCGAGGTTCGAGTCCATCTGGTGACGGCGGCGGCGAGCGCGGCGCAGAACGTAATTACTGCAGTGAATCGTGCCGGCGTTCACGTCGATGACACCGTGTTCGAGCCGTTGGCAGCGGCCGATTCCGTGCTGCGGGCCGACGAGCGGGAGTTGGGGGTCTGCCTCGCAGACATCGGCGCGGGGTCGACCGAGCTGATCGTTTTTATACAGGGCGCGGTCGCGTTTACGGGGGTGATTCCTGTGGGCGGCGACCACTTCACGAGCGATTTATCGATGGGCATGTGTACGCCGCTGGCGGAAGCCGAAAAAATCAAGAAAGTTTACGGCAATGCGATTGTCACGCTGATTCCTGAAGGGAACGAAGTGGAAGTGCCGTCGGTGGGGGACCGGCCGTCGCGTTTGCTGCCGCAGAGGCTGGTTGCGGAAATTCTTGAGCCCCGTGCGCGTGAACTGTTTGAAATGATGCGCGAGAGCCTGCGGCAGAGTGGAATGTTCGACGCTTGCCTGGCAGGCATCGTTCTATGTGGAGGAGGGTCAAAGCTGCCGGGAATTTTCGATGTCGCAGAGTCCGTGCTGCGGCGGGCGGTGCGGCTATCCTGGCCCACGCCGCTCGCGAGAATGCCGGCCACGCTTGCCGAGCCGGAATTTGCCACCGTGCTTGGCATGGTGAATTACGGACAGCGCGCGCAAGCGGCGCGCGGCTTTCAGGCA
Source organism: uncultured Acidobacteriaceae bacterium (assembly GCA_963771965.1). Classification (GTDB taxonomy): domain Bacteria; phylum Acidobacteriota; class Terriglobia; order Terriglobales; family Acidobacteriaceae; genus Sulfotelmatobacter. The sequence continues at coordinate 313,443 of CAVYVM010000005.1, read as the reverse complement.
GATCGGTGGGGATCGAGATTGAAGGCGTTGTTAGTTGGCTGAAGGAGCCTAGGAAAGGATCTAGCCGGCGAAGGCGAAAGCAGGTTCCTCTCCGGGCTATCGCCCGGTTCGGAATGACAGATTAAATAAAAGACTCTGGCAATTAGGAAGGGAAAGAACGCGCAGAACGGAACGCGACAAAATCAGCCCAGGTGGAGACTATGACAAACGATTCGAGCATTCGCATCAGCTTTAACGAAGAGCCGCTTAACGATGCCAAGATCAAGGTGATCGGCGTGGGCGGAGGCGGCGGCAACGCGGTTAACCGCATGATCGATGCCGGAGTGGAGGGCATCGAGTTCATCGTCGCCAACACCGATTTGCAGGCGCTGCGCATGTCGCGCGCTCCGGTAAAGCTGCAGCTGGGCGTGAAGCTGACGAATGGATTGGGCGCGGGCGCGAATCCGGAGGTCGGGCGCAAGGCCGCGCTCGAAGATTCGGACAAAATCATTGAGGCGCTCGAAGGCGCAGACATGGTTTTCGTGACCACCGGCCTTGGCGGCGGAACGGGCACGGGCGCGGCTCCGATCATTGCGTCGCTGGCCAGTGAGATGGGAGCGCTCACCGTGGCTGTCGTGACCAAGCCGTTTTCGTTCGAAGGCAAGCGGCGCATGACGCAAGCCGAGAAGGGAATCGCTGAGCTGATGGAATCGGTGGATACCACTATCGTGATCCCGAATGAAAAGCTTCTGGCCGTCGCCCAGGATGCGGGATTCTTCGAGTCGTTCCGCGTTGCTGACGACATTCTGCGGCAGGGCGTGCAGGGAATTTCGGACATCATTACGATTCCCGGCATCATCAACCGCGACTTTGCCGACGTGAAGACCATCATGGCCGGCATGGGTTATGCCGTGATGGGCACGGCCACGGCGAGCGGCGCGAATCGCACCAACGAAGCAGCTCAGCGCGCGATCGCATCGCCGCTGCTGGAGGCCGGCGCGATCGACGGAGCGCGCGGCATCCTGATCAATATCACCGGATCGGCTTCCCTGAAGCTGGCCGAAGTGCAACAGGCCTGCACCATCATCCAGAGCGCAGCGCACGAAGATGCGAACATTATTTTCGGCGCTGTGCTGGATGAGAAGATGAAAGATGCGGTGAAGATTACCGTAATCGCCACCGGCTTCCGCGAAGTCAGCCGAGGCCATCAGCGTACGGCGGAATCGCACCACTCATTTGCCGCCTCGCATGACAATGTGATGGGCTTCAACAATGCGAGTTATAACAATATGGACTTTCCCGAACCAGTGGACCGGGAAGCTGCGCCCGAGCCTTTTCCAGAGTCGATAACGAACCCGGTCATGGAAGACAATTCCGGGGAAAGCCGATCTCACATAGGGGAATCGTCCTCAGTCGCGGCGGTTCGTGCCGGCTCCGAGGCGATTTCGCTCGACACGATGCGCAGCGCCATGGTCGCAAATTTCGAGCAGGACGACCTGGACGTTCCGGCATTTCTGCGTAAACGCGGCGAGGTTATGTAAAGGTCCGACGTGGACCTTGGGCTTGTGCTAGATTTCTCGAAAGATGCTCGAAACCGGCTTGAGGGCCTGAGGTCAAGGCCAAGAAATCGATCCAAAAGCTGCAAACTATTGCGCGAGCGTGCAATATCTTTGCAGTAACGAGGTAACGAGTTACTGAGGCAGCAGGACTGAAGTGTTTCCCCGTTTAAGTACGTGTCCCATAAGGGGTTAAATTAGAAATTACAATTCCTTTAATGAAAACTTTGTTGTTGCCCGAAATACCTTAAGTCTCGTAGTATCAGCGCAGTTAGTCGAAGCTGCAGGTCAAGACCGGCAGACTGGCAGGCTTCGTGCACGCGAATATAGGAGAGCCGGGGATTAGAGGGACGAACCAAAGTGTCGAATCTGGGAACTCGCTATCTTCGTCTGGCAGTCATAGTGGGAGGACTGTTTCTGGTCCCCACACCTTGGGCCGCGCACGTCAATACGCAACCACCAAAAAGCACTAAATCCAAGTCGCAGAAAGTGAGCGAGAGCCAACACACCAAGCGTCGCCTGCGCCACTTGGCAAGTAGCCGGAGTACGACCGCCCGCCATACGACGGTCGGTGCAAGCGGGAAGACCAATGTTACCCGAATCTCCGCGACTACCCCTCGGCATCGATATCACGAGCGCTTCTATATGAGCTCGTTCGCTGACGGAATTACCGGCGGCGATAACAGCGAAGGCGAAGATCCGATCGTGCGCCAGGCTGCAATTGATGCTCTGGGCAACATGAATGGCACAGTTGTCGCGATTGAGCCGACCAGCGGCCGCGTGCTGGCCATGGTGAACCAAAAGCTCGCGCTTTCGAGCGGAGCGCAACCCTGCTCGACCATTAAACTTTCCGTCGCGTTGGCTGCACTCAGCGAGGGTGTGGTTTCGAAAGAAACTGAGGTTTCGCTCGGCGGCCGCAGCCGCATGAACCTTACCGAAGCACTGGCGCACTCCAACAATGCTTATTTTGAGGCGCTCGGACGCAAGCTGGGATTCGAAAAGGTCGCTTACTATGCACACCAATTCGGGATGGGCGAACTCGCCGGTTACGACATTCCAGGCGAGCAGATGGGCACCTATCCCGACGAAGTGATTCCCGAGAAGCTGGGCGGCGTCGGCAAGATGTGTTCGTTCGGTGAAGGCGTTTCTATGACGCCCTTGCAGTTGGGTGCGATGGTCTCGGCTATCGCTAACGGCGGCACACTTTACTACCTGCAACACCCATCGACACCGGAAGAAGTCGTAAATTTCCAGCCGCGCATCAAGCGGCAACTGGATATCGCTCCGCTGATTCCGGAAATCTCCGACGGTATGGCAGGCGCGGTGCAATATGGAACGGCCCGCCGGTTGGGTCTTAACTTTAACGAAGAAGAGATTCTCGGCAAGACCGGAACCTGTTCACACGCCGGTACTCGCTTCGGATGGTTCGCTTCTTATGCAAACACCAGCAGAGGGCGCGTTGTAGTGGTGGTCTTCCTGCAGGGCGGACGCCCCACGTTCGGTCCCAAGGCAGCTGAGATTGCCGGGGTTATGTACCGGAACCTTTACGATCACAACTTCTTCATTGCGGGCGCGACGAATACTACATCCACGCTGCCCTAGATCGGCAGCATCCAGCACAATGCAATCCTCACGGGCCTCTCCGCGGAGAGGCCTTGTTGTTGTCAGGTTCTGAAGGTACGCTCTTCCGCCAGCACTGTCGTCCTGAGCGGAATTTGTCTTGTGCGAAGCGCGAGACAAATGCAGTCGAAGGATCCCTGCCAACTCTCAACTTCTTGGTGGGTGGCTGTGGTGGAGTAATGGGAAAACAGGTTCCTCACCGTGCGTGCCGCCCGTTTCGGAATGACATCGCTTTTGCTTTTAGTCTTGGTTTTTCCTAGTTGGGTTTTCCTGGCCTTGCCGCTGAGAAGAAAATCAAGCCTAGGGAAAACAAAAGACTAGGGAACCATACGTCGGTCGTTAAGTTTTTCTAACACGGAAATTGACGGTCACTGCCGATATGTACGGGTAGAGGCTTTGTCAAAAGATGAATCCCATCGTGAAAATGAACGGCACCTATGATTACTGGCTGGTGTCGCTTTCGGTCGCTCTGGCGATGGCCGCCTCGTATGCCGCATTGGACCTCGCGGGGCGCGTGACCTCGGCGCATGGCCGGGGCCGGGCAATCTGGTTGGGTTTTGGTGCCATAGCGATGGGTGTGGGTATTTGGGCGATGCACTATATCGGTATGCTCGCCTTAACGATGCCAATGCGAATCGCGTACGATGTCCCGACCGTCGTGCTTTCTCTATTGGCAGCGATCTCTGCCTCAGGCGTTGCTCTTTTTGTGGTCAGCCAGCCCAAGATGAGTCTCCGGCAATTAATTGCAGGCAGCGCCGTTATGGGCAGCGGGATCGCGGCTATGCACTATGCCGGTATGGCCGCGATGCGCGTCCCTGCGGTGATTGTCTATAACAAAGGAATCGTTGCCTTCTCGATTGTGCTGGCCATCGCTATCTCCCTGGTGGCACTGCATCTTGCCTTCCGCCTGCGGGATGATCTACGGACAAGTTGGCGAAAACTGATCAGCGCACTGATCATGGGCAGCGCAATTCCGTTGATGCACTATACGGGAATGTGGGCTGCGACTTTCTACCATACCGACGTCGTGCCTGATCTCAGAGGAGCCATCGGTATTTCGACCATCGACGTTGCTGCCGTTGTTGCGGCAAGCTTTGTAGTTTCGGGCATTGCAATTGCGTCATCAGGTTTCGACAGATTTGTCGCTCTTCAGAAGGATGATCTGAGCACCGCGCGGGACCGGGAGCTGTATTTCCGAACCATGGCGGAGGCCGGTCGAGAGATTATTTGGACCGCCAGCCCAGACGGCATGAGTGACTACTTTAACCAGAGGTTCTTTGATTATACGGGGCTTAACTTTGAACAAGGCCGGGGGACGGGGTGGACGGTGATCGTTCATCCCGACGACCTCGCGCCCTGTCTCGAGAAGTGGGAAGGCGCGCGTCGTAGCGGCGATGCATTCGATTTGGAATATCGCCTGCGAAAAAAAGACGGAACCTATCTGTGGTTCTTGTGCCGTGCCAATCCGATTCGAAGTCCTGAGGGAGTGATCGTCAAATGGTTCGGCACCTGCACCGATATCGAGAGCCAGAAACAAAATCTGCAGATTCTCCAGGAGGAGGTCCTGGACCGGACTCTGCAACTCGCTGACGCAAACGAACGATTGCAGAGCGAGATGTTAGAGAAAGACCTCGCCCGCCAGCGGCTCGATCAACAGACTGAGAGCATGATGACGGAATTGCAAAAGCGCTCGGAACGCGCGACGTTGCTGGCGAAGCTGGGCGAACTTCTGCAGAGTTGCATCAATCGGGAGGAGGTATTTGCGGCCGCACTGGGGTTCGCGCCTAAGATATTTCCTGCCTCCCGCGGAGCGATAGCGCTGCTGAATCCTTCGCGCAACCTGACTGACGTGATCGGTTCGTGGGCGGACTGCCGGGTTGGGGCGCTTGAATTCGAGACTACCGCTTGTTGGGCCCTGCGGACCGGGCATCCGCATCAGGTGCCGGCAGGCGATTCGACTGCGCCCTGTGCCCATGCAGCGGGCGTAGACGTGTCGTATCTGTGCCTCCCCATCCTGGCGCAGGGCGAGACGCTCGGCATTATGCACTTCCAGGCCATCAAAGAAGGGCGGGAGCTCGAGGGCGCGGAACTCTCGTTCAAGACAACTTTTGCCGGGCAGGTCGGATTGTCACTAGCAAACATACGGTTGCGGGAAGCGCTGCGCATTCAATCCGTGCGCGACGTGCTGACTGGTCTTTATAACCGGCGCTACCTCGAAGAAACCTTGGAGCGCGAAGTGCGCCGTGCGGCCAGAGCCCAACAATCGCTCGGAATACTCATGATCGATCTGGATCACTTCAAGACCTTTAACGATTCCTATGGGCACGACGCGGGAGATGCGGTGTTGCGCGAGACTGGACTGGCCTTGACGAAGGGCGTTCGTGCCGAGGACTTTGTCTGCCGCTTTGGAGGGGAGGAATTTGTCGTCATGATGCCGACGGCGGACTTGAAATCCTCTTGTGCGCGGGCCGAGCGCCTGCGACTGAAAATGAAAGAACTCACAATTCTTCATCAGGGCAAGGCCATGGGAATGGTCACGATCTCGGTTGGTGTCGCGGTCTTTCCTGAGCATGGTACGTCGCCGAAAGAACTCATGGCCGCTGCCGATGCCGCTCTCTATCAGGCCAAGCGCGCTGGGCGGGACCAAGTGACGGTAGCAGCGGCGAAAGCGGTTGAGGATTTGGCGGTTGCCGGCGCGTCCAAGGCATCAGCCAGTTGGGGAAGCTAACTTTTGGAATAGCCGCGAGTCGTTGCCTCTCGCGGGATCGGCGGTCAAGTCTAAGGAGTGCGCGGACGACTTACTTCTTCTTTTCGTCGCGTTCAACCACGCCATCCTTGATATTCACGATGCGGTGCGCGTATTCGGCAATGTCATGTTCGTGGGTGACCAGGACAATCGTGTTTCCCTCACCGTGCAGACGATCGAATAGAGCCATGATCTCGTTTCCGGTTGCCGAATCCAGGTTCCCGGTGGGTTCGTCCGCAAGAATGATAGATGGCCGGTTGACCAAAGCGCGGGCCACGGCCACACGCTGCCGCTGACCTCCGGAGAGTTCATTGGGCTTGTGCGTCATCCGCGATTCCATGCCTACGGCCGTCAGCGCAGCCTTGGCGCGTTCGGTGCGCTCGGCCGTAGGAACGCCAGCGTAAATCAGAGGCAGTTCGACGTTGTGCAGCGCCGTGGCGCGAGCCAGCAGGTTGAAGGTCTGGAAGACGAAGCCGATTTCCTTGTTGCGGATGCGCGCCAGTTCATCGTCGTCGAGTTCGCTCACGAGTTGGCTGTTGAGCCAGTATTCGCCCTTGGTGGGCGTGTCCAGGCAACCGATAAGATTCATCAGCGTGGACTTTCCCGAGCCGGAGGGTCCCATGATGGCAACGTACTCCCCGCGCTCAATACGCAGGTTGACACCGCGCAGGGCGTGCACCTGCTGCTCCGAGCCCATGTCGTAGGTCTTCCACAGATCGATTGCAGCGATCATGCAGGATTGCGGCGAAGCTGCGACTGCGTTTATAGGCATGCTAAGTACTTCGGCGGTAGCCATGTTTTTCTCCTGCTCCGGTGCCACTAGGTTCTCCGAGGTTGAATTCGACTCCGTGGGCTCCGTCTTTTTTCGGGTCTTAGGTCTCAGGTGCTAGGTCTCAGGTCTCTGGTCGTAAGTTGTGTGCGATTCGATCATAGTGATCGTTCCGAACCCCTGACCTGAGACCCAACACTTATGACCTGAGACCGACTTCCCCTTGGACGCTTGAAGCCGTCGAAGGTTATGTTTCTTCTTCCTTCTTGGGAACAGAGTTGTCGATCTTTACGCTGCTGCCGGAGCGAATCGTGCGCAAAATCTTGTAACTGCCGGTGATGATTTCGTTCCCTTCCTTCAACCCACTCACCACTTCAATGTCGCTGGTGCCGGTGATGCCTGTGGTGACGGGGACGAACTCGGCCTTCTTATCTCGGATGACAAAAACGCCCTGCACATCTTGCTGGGCGTCTTTATCTTTGGACGCCGTTTCCTTGGATGCAGGAGCGGCTGCATGTACAGAACCAGGGGCTGACTTTTCTAGGTCCATTTGGGCCTTAGTGCGAATGGAGAGCGCCTGAATTGGGATGGAGAGCACGCCGCTGCGCGCCGCCGTCGTGATCTTGGCGGTGGTAGAAAGTCCGGGACGAAGATCCTGCGGTGGATCGTTCACGGTAACGACAACCTTGAAGTCCTTGGCTTCTTCGCTGGCTGTGGCCTGCTGCGAAGTGGCCACGCCGGTGGAACGCACGATGGCATTGTCTCCGATTTCCGAGACCGTCCCGTGGAAGGTTTTCTTGGGAATCGCATCGATCATCACTTCGGCGGATTGGCCCAGGTGCACGTTCACGATGTCGGTCTCATCCACTTTCACTTCTGCCGTAATCACTGACATGTCGGCGAGCGTAAGCAACGTGCTGCCAAGCGCATTTTGAATGCCGATGACCACAGACTCCCCCTCGCGCACCGGCAAGTTTGTAACTACGCCGTCGTAAGGCGCCGCGTAAGTGGTCTTCTGCAGGATGTCTGCGACCCGGGTGAGATTTGCCCGCGCTTGGGCAACGTGCTTGTCCGCTGAATCGTTTTGAGCTTTTGCTTGGGTAACTCGCGCCTTGGCTTGCGTCAAACCAGCGTCCGCCGTAGCCCACGCGTTCCTGCGGCTGTCGAAATCCGATTTCGCGATCAACCCATCCTTGTACAGATTTTGCGCGCGATCCCAATCGAGCTTGTTGCGCTCATAATCGGCCTGCGCCCGCAGCAGATCTGCGTCCGAAGTTTTCAGCGCGGCATCGGCGGCGATGGCGTCCGTTTCGGCGGCTTGCACTGAAGCCTGATTGGCGCTCACATCGGCGGTGGATTGCACGTTTTCCAGTTGCGCCAGCAATTGACCCTTCTTTACGTGATCCCCTTCCTTAACATACAGGTGGGTGATTTTGCCGTATGCATTCGCGCCGATGTTGACGTAGGTCTTCGGCTTGATTTCGCCCGACGCACTCACCACCGAAGATAGATCCTCGCGCTGCACTTTTCCGGTCTGCACCGTGACTACGTTCTTGCCACTCTGGTAAACCGTAAGACCGACGAGGATGGCAAATACCACCACCGCGCCGGCGCCAATCGCGATTTTTTTCCAGGCTTTCATCGTTCACGCCACCGTCCGATTTGCTCGTTTATTCCGCAGCTGACCAGATCGCAGGCTCTACGCAAGAGACCTAGCCTTCCGTGGGGTGACGGATACATTCTGGGATACGAGCCTGCCGCCCGAAAAGTTCCAATGTGGAATGGAATAGCCAAGACCCTGGGAACCCGGAAAGGAACCGCCCCGCCCCCGGCGTGCAAATTATAGCAGCCTGTAACGGTCTCCCGTAACGCGACCCGGGCCATCTAGTCGACGCACGAGATAATTGACTCTAGGCCGGGCAACTCGAAACCTGTGCGGCCCCTTCTAACAAATGTCTCGGTTGAGATCTTTAATCTACTCTTTTAATGTGACTTAACCTTGCTTTCGTCCTATTGACAGCCTAAAATGATGGGGCGCAAGTCGTCGACGGGAGTCTTTCATGGTCCGGGTTAGTTCACTTTATCTTCTGTCGCTCGCATTGGTCGCGGGAACCGCTGGCGTGGCCGGAGCCCAAAGCGCCAAACAGCCCGCTTCGAGCGATTCAAATTCCGGCGCAACCGTGACCCAGGGGCAGGGATCCGAGGAAGCAGATCCGCTGAAGCGTCCTCCTTCGGAAAAACAGAAGAAACAGCAAAAGAGAAATCTCAATGTCGAGTTGAGCAAGGTCTACAAGAAATGGCTCAACGAAGACGTGGTTTGGATCATTACCGACGAGGAGCGAGCGGCCTTCAAGCAGCTGTCGAACGACGAAGAGCGCGACAACTTTATCGAAGCTTTCTGGCAGCGCCGCGACCCCACTCCTGATACCGAAGAGAACGAGTACAAAGAAGAACATTACCGCCGCATCGCCTACGCCAACGAACATTACGCTGCGGGAATCCCTGGCTGGAAGACCGATCGCGGCCGGATTTACATCATGTATGGTCCGCCTGATGAGAATGATTCGCATCCCTCCGGCGGAACCTATGAGCGCCCGATTAATGAAGGCGGTGGTGAGACCTCGACCTTCCCCTTCGAAGACTGGCGCTACCGTTACATTGAAGGTATTGGCCAGGAAGTGATCATCGAATTCGTCGACACTTGCATGTGCGGCGACTATCACATGACGATTGACCGTTCCGAGAAAGATGCGCTGCTCTATACCCCGAACGCAGGTCTGACTCTCTACGAGAGCATGGGAATGGCCAGCAAAGCCAGCCGCTTCAGCGGCGGTGGCTTGGAGAGACTGGGAACCGGCCCGAACAGCCAGGACCTTTCCACCAAGGAGTTTGATCGCCTCGAGCAGTATGCCAAGCTGCAAGCGCCGCCTCCCGTTAAGTTCAAAGATCTGGAAGAAATCGTCAATACCAAGATCATCACGAACCTGATGCCCTTCGATGTTCGCTCAGATTTTGTGAAAGTCACCGGAGACACGGTGCTGGTACCGATCACCATCCAGGTGAAATATCGCGACATCACGTTTAATAACAAAGACGGAGTGCAGCGCGGCACGATCAATATATTTGGCCGGGTCACCACGTTAACCGGCCGCGTGGTTCAGACTTTTGAAGACACTGCGCAGGTTGACGTACCGGCGGAATTGCTGCCACGTACCGCTGAAAACTCGTCCGTGTATTGGAAGGCGCTCCCGCTGCGGCCGGGCCGTTACAAAGTCGAGATCGCTGTAAAAGATGTTAATGGCGATCGCAAAGGTCTGTGGAGCCGCGGCGTCGTGGTTCCGGAATATTCCGACGACAAACTCGCAACCTCATCCCTGATCATTGCCGACCAGATGGAAGCGGTGCCCACGAAGGATGTGAGCACCGGCAATTTCGTGATTGGTCTGAATAAGGTGCGACCGCGCGTGGCTCCAGCGGATGGCAAGCCGGCCCTGTTCAAGCGGAACAAAGACCAGAAAGTAAACTTCTGGATGCAAGTCTACAACCTAGGTGTGGACGATAAGACGCACAAACCTTCGGCAACGTTTGAATATGACATTGTCAACGTTGCTACCAATAAATCGGTGGTGCAGCAGGTCGAATCCACCGAAAAGATGGGCAACATCGGAGAGCAAGTGACACTGCAGAAGTCGATCGCTTCGGCGAACCTGCAGCCAGGCGTGTATAAGATCAACATCAAAGTGAACGACAACATCTCCAAGCAGACCGTTGATCCTTCAGCGACGTTTGCTGTAGAGTGACGGACTACTTGTTCCTCCGGGGGTTGGAGTGAAGCTACAACACCAGCTCGCATCTCGGGCCCAGATCGGTTGCTGGGCGATGATCGTTGCTGCGATGATCGTCGCGCTGTCTCTCTCTGTGTACGCTACGGAACAGCCGGGAGCGATCTCAGGGTACGTGCGCGACGCCTCGGGAATACCCCAGATGGGCGCAATCGTCGAGATTGCCGGCACTGCGGCGCGTTCGCTCACGGTATTTACCGATGGCGCGGGGTTCTATTCGGCAGCCAATCTGCTACCGGGTTCTTACTCGGTTCGAGTTTCAGCGGCTTCCTTCCTTCCTGCCTGGCACGACAAAGTTGGCTTGCGCCCGGGCACCAGCGTTCACCTGAATATCACCTTGAACACCTTGCTGAATGCCATGCGAGTAGGGCCGCTGCGTGGCGCCTCGGACGATGATGACTGGAAATGGACTTTGCGTTCCGTAGCCAATCGGCCGGTTCTGCGTGTCCTCGACGATCCCGTTGCCAGCTCCGAGAAGCAAGATCACGACTTGAAGGCGAGCCTTTCCTTCCTCGCTGGTTCTGAAGCTGGCGGGTATGGCAGCGGCTCAGACATGAGTACCAGGTTTTCCGTTGAGCGGTCCATTTTCTCCGTCGACCGCGTGGGTCTCAGCGGGAATCTCGGTTACGGCAACGGGCTTCCTGCGGCCATTTTACGCGCCATGTACTCGCATCGCCTGCCCGACGGTTCTGGGCCTTCGATGGCGGTTACGGTGCGTCGTTATGCACCGTCTGATCCTAATTTGCATAACGCCTCGCTGCAGGCTGTGTCGCTATCGGCAGCAGACGATTTTGCCATCGGCGACGTTTTGGAGCTAAGGTTCGGCAGCGAACTGCAGACCATCCAGTTTCTAGGCCGTGTCACCGCCTTCCGGCCTCATGCATCACTCCAGTTCCATTCTTCGCCCAACACCGTTGTTGGTTACGACTACGCGACTTCCTTGCCAAATACAAGCGATGAAAAGAGCTTCGATTCGGCGCCGACCGATATGAGCGACTCCGATCCTCGGCTGAGCGTGACAAACTTCTCCACCAAACTTGAAAGCGCTCACCATCAGGAACTGAATATCTCTCATCGGCTGGGCAAAAACAGTTTGCAGGTTGCGGTATTCACCGATCGCGTAAACAATACCGCGCTGCTTGGGACCGGCGACGTGACCGCAGCCGGCGGCTTCCTTTTGCCGGACGCGTATTCCGGAACCTTCACCTATGCCGGTGACACCCTGGACACACAGGGCTTGCGAGTCGTGCTCCAGCGGAAATTTAATTCCGATCTCACCGCGACGCTTGACTATGCCTACGGTGGCGTTCTCGACCTGACCAAGCCTGACATCGAGATCCAGAACGTTGAGCAGGCGATCACCACGCAACGGCGTCATGCTTTAGCCGCGAAGTTCGGCGGCACCTTGCCGCGCACCCATACGCGCTGGATTACTTCTTATCGCTGGGTCGATGGTCAGGCGCTGACTCCAGTCGATATGTTCAACGCTTCACCAGGACGGACGGATCCCTATCTGAATGTTTGTATCCGGCAACCGATTCCCAGCCTCGGCTTCCTGCCAGCCCACATGGAGGCCGTCATCGACCTGCGCAACCTTCTGGCACAAGGCTATGTGCCAGTCGTTGGCCAGGATGGCCAGACGGTTTATCTTGTGCAATCCGCGCGGTCGGTGCGCGGTGGAGTGACAATTAACTTCTGAAGTATTCCGCGCAAGAATCCATTCCTCATAATCTCGTAACCTGCTTAGGATCAATAAATTCGATATCGGTTATCAGAAACTCATATAAATGCATTAGTAGAGTATACATATTTTCATATTCTTCCGATCAGCTTATCCGGCATACCGTATTTTCTCCCGTACCTTCCGATATAACTGATTGAAAAATATGGGTAATAGCTGACAACTCGTTTGGCGAGAAACATGCCTCTGACAACTCACTGAGCTTGCTCGGGATTTCTTGCCATTTTAGCGGAGGCAATTTGATGCGACGAATTAGCGCTACCGTTGTCGTGATTCTATGTCTTACCGTTTTGAGCTTTAGCCAGACCTTCCGTGGTGCCATCAACGGAAGTGTGACCGATCCATCCGGGGCAGTCGTAGCCGGAGCGTCAGTAAAGGCCACGAATGTTGGTACCGACGTGAGCATTGATACGACTACCACCAGCGATGGGCAGTTCGCCTTCCAGGACTTGCCGCTTGGCACCTATAAGATCACGGTCGCCGCAGCGGGTTTTCACACTACCACGGTCGATAAGATCGAGGTTACCGCAGGCAGCGCATATACCCTGCCGGTGAAGCTGACGGTCGGCGGAACCGGCACCACTGCTGTGGAGGTCTCCGCTGCCGCTCTCACGTTGGATACCACCACCGCCGCGCAAGACAATATTCTGCCCACTGAGTCGGTACAGAACGTTCCCATGAATGGGCGCGACTTCACGCAGTTCGCGGCCGTACAGCCCGGCTACGGCGGCTACTCGGTCGGCGGTTTCGGGTCGCTGAATGGTACCCGCGCTAACCAGATGAACTGGCAGATTGACGGCGTCGACAATAATGACTTCTGGCACAACATTCCTGCCGTCAATCAGGGCGGCGTGTCGGGTATCGCTGGCGTCATCATGCCGCTCGACGCCATCGACGAGTTTGCGGCGCAGACCAACTCCAATGCTGAGGGCGGACGAAACGCCGGAGGCATCGTCAACGTCGTGCTCAAGTCCGGTAGCAACGACATCCACGGTTCTGCGTATTACTTCAACCGCAATGAAGCTTACGGAGCGGCTTCGCCTTTCTTCAATCCGAGCTTGCTGGCTTCAGAGGGACTGCCCAACAAGAAGCCGCCACTGCGGAATCAGAATTACGGTTTCTCGCTCGGTGGTCCCATCATCAAAGACAAGGCTTTCTGGTTTCTTTCTTTTGAGAAACAAAGATATACCATTGGACTTTCCGGTCTGAACACTGAGCCCTCGGTGGCTTATCAGAACGCTGCTCTGGAACTGCTATCAGCGAACGGGTATACCGAGAGTTCGATCTCGGCGAACCTGATTGCGAATGTCTGGCCGAGCCTGATCAATAACCTTCCGGCGCAGACAGGTAATTATTTCGCCACCAATCCGTCGATCGGCTACAGCTACAATGGCGTTGCCAAAATCGACTACAACTTCACCGAAAGGCATCATTTCTCGATTCGTTGGTTTGGCGGACAAGGCGATCAGATCGCGCCTCTAGGTGGCAGCGCCGCGCTGGCCACGGCGAGTTCGAACGATCCCTTCTACTTTGAAAAGGCCCCAATTCACGTCTACAACTACGCAGCGACGTTGAACTCGGTTCTGTCGCCGAAGATTACCAACCAGATATTGTTTGGCGTGAACTACTTCAATCAGGTCTTCAACGATGCTAACCACAGCTTCAACACGCCAGCTTATGGTCTGGATCTAAGCCCCGATGCCCTGATTAACGGAAAACCCATCCTCGGCGCACCGAATCTTCAGATCTCGGGCTTTGAGCAGGTTGGCATTACGCCTCCGGAAGGGCGCAATGACATCACTGGAATGTTGACCGATATCGTTTCTTACAATGTTGGCAAACACCAATTCCGCTTTGGCGGCGAATTTCGCCAGGGGCATGTGGACGAGTTCTACTACCGGCATTCTCTCGGTAGTTTCATTTTTGACGGCACGCAAGGCAATTATGCTGCGTGTGGCACTCTCTCGGCTGTTCTGTGCGGCGATCCGAACGTGGCATCCTTAGCCGACTTCCTAGGCGGGTTCGTCTCTTCCGCCTCCATAGCCGTCGGCGATGCCGAGCGCAAGGTGGTGGTCAATGGCATCGACTTCTTTGGCCAGGATTCCTGGCAGCTTACTTCCCGACTGAATATCAACTGGGGATTGCGCTGGGATTATTTCGGTCCACTCCACAATGGCAGCAAGGATCTCGCGGTCTTTGTCCCGGGAAGCGCAATGCAAATTCAGGGCGGGGGAATCAGCAACGTCTTCACCCAGGACAAGAACAACATTGCGCCGCGCTTCGGCTTCGCCTACAAGCCTACCAACCGCGACGATATCGTGGTACGCGGCGGCTTCGGCGTGTTCTACGATCAGATCAATATGAATCCCTTCCTCGACTTCCGCCCGCCCAACGGCGGTGCCGACGGATTGGAGGACAATCCGGCTGGACCAAAGCCGGTTTCGGTTTATAGCCTGGGGCCGTCGACTGCGCTGTCTGGTGGTAACCCGGCGGCAGGCGGCTATACGTGGCAGCCGAACGCGGCCATCTTCCCAGGAGTTTCGACTTGCGTAACGGGAGTGTTCACGGCGGGATCGACGGATTGCACGGACCCAAGTACTGGTGCTTCGACAATCTTCAATGTGTTCTCGGTAAACCAGAACTTCCGGACGCCGTACTTCTTCAATTACAACCTGAACATCGAAAAGAGTTTTGGGAACGGAGTTGGCGTGTTCCAGCTAGGCTATGTGGGCAGCGAGGGCCGCAAGCTCTCGGTCCTGCTTGACATCAACCAAGTCGGCGGAACGTTTACCGACGGAGCCTATCCCCAGTATCCGAACTTTGGCTCGATCAACCAACTGAACAGCATCGGTACCTCGAACTATAACGCTTTGCAGTCCACGTTGCGCCTGCGGGCGTGGCATGGTCTTACCACGCAAATCGCATACACTTGGGCGCACGAACTGGATGAGATCAGTGCATACCGTGGCGCCATTCCTTACGACAGCACGAATCTGAAGGCAGAATACGGCAACGGCGACTTTGACACCCGGCAGAATCTGTCGCTGACCTTAAACTGGAACGTCCCGGGATCGTCGCATGGTCCTCAGTGGCTGAGCCACGGTTGGGCCGTGAACAGCCTGATGACCTTCCATGGGGGGCAACCCCTCGACGAATTCCGCACCGGCTATGACATTATCGGCAATCCATTTTCCGGCGTTTCACATGCGTTCAGCAAGAGCGGAGTGACTTGGATCAATCCCGCGGCGTTCTGTTTGCCGGCCGTCGATGATTCCACCGGGAAGGGGGGAAACTGCCCCGCATCCGCCCCGGAAGTCTTCGGCGGAAGCTTGCGCCGTAACCAGATTTACGGTCCGGGCTTCTCCGATGTGGATCTGTCGGTTTTCAAGAACATTCCGATCACGGAACGCTTCAAAGCCCAGTTCCGGGTCGAGTTGTTCAATACGTTCAACCGAATCAACCTGGCTTCTGGCGTGGGTGCTACGGGCCCCGGTAGCGGCGTTATCGCCGATACCATTGGCGACTTCAACGGTGCCCCTGGTATCGGACCGGGCGAAGCCTTCAACATGCAGCTGGGATTAAAGATTCTTTTCTAGTCTCCAGCAGCAACCATCTAAGCGGGCCCCTGCTTCGGCGGGGGCTTTTTCTCGCTCTTCGCATTCCCGCCTTATCCAGTGTTCAAGGTCTTTCGTCACCTCGTTCCCAGGTTACGGCGCTGTTACCCTGCTTGCAGTATCCCCCCAAAGCGTCTGTTGCGGAGACCTCGATGCGCCGTTCCATTTGCGCCGTCCTTATTCTCGGCGTGTGTTTTATCTTGCCGGCTTATGCCCACCATCTCAGGCAGGGCGCTACCACCACATTGCCTGTCACCACCGCCTCTCCGCAGGCTCGCGCTTTGTACGCGAAGGGAGTAGCGGACTACGAGAATCTCTATCTCGAGCGCTGCAATGACGACTGGCGCGCGGCGGTGAAGGAAGATCCTAACTTCGCCGTAGCCTGGGCCTTGATTGCGCTCAACAGCGGCAATCCCGAGGAAGTTGGCGCAGCTCGCGCCAACGCCAAGGCGCTCGTGCCGAAGCTTACCGCGGGAGAGCAGTTGATGGTGGGATGGATCATCAAAGTTCAAGAGGGCGACTACATCGAGGGCATCTCGCTGATGAACGATCTGTTGGAGATGTATCCCAAGGACAAGCATCTGCTCTATCTCGCCGGCAACTGGCTGATGTTTGAGGAAGGCAACGAGCAGGCGGAGCGGTTAATGCAGAAGGCTCTGGCCATCGACAAGAATTTTCCCGCGGCGCTGAACGACCTGGCCTATATCTACGCCCGCAACCGGCAGTTCGACAAGGCTTTTGCCGCTATGGATCGCTATGTGGTTTTGCTTCCCAAAGAGCCGAACCCGCAGGACTCCTACGGCGAACTCCTGCGCATGGCCGGGAACTTTGAGGGATCGCTGCAGCATTATCGCGCCGCACTGAAAATTGATCCTGATTTCGTTACTTCGCAGGTCGGCCTGGGCGATACCTACGCGTTGATGGGCAACCAGGAGCAGGCCCGGGTTGAATACGACAAAGCGATCCGCTTCGCCCATACCGAAGCCGACCGGCTCGACTACACCATGCAGAAGGCGATGACATGGGTACGTGACGGAAATTTCGCGGAGGCTGACAAATCATTCCAGGAGACGGCGGAGACCGCTCACGCCAAAGAACACGATTTGCAAGAGGCGCAGGCTTATCGCCACCTCGCTGAATATCAGGCAGACGACAATGCCGCTTTGAAACGCTTGCAGGAAGCGGAAGATGCCCTGGGACACCGCAGCACAATTTCGAAATCCGACAAGGAAGAAGAGCTTTCGCGCATTTTGAGAAACCGCGCGGTGCGCGCTGCGCACGCCGGAAATCCTGCGCTGGCCGACAAGTCTCTCAAGCAACTCGAATCTCTGGCCGCTTCCAGCCGCAACCGGGTAATTGTGGCTTCTTCCAACGGAGCGGCGGGAACTCTATTGATGGATCAGAAGAAATACGACGAGGCCGTTACATATCTCGAAGAAGACCGCGATAATCCCTTCACCATGGAACTCCTAGTGCAAGCCTACTATCAGACGAATCAGGCCGACAAATTGCACGAGGCTGAATCGCGGCTACGAGGCACAAATCTCCCCACGATGGAGCAGGCTCTCGTAGTTCCGGCTGCACGTTCTCGCCGCCCAGAAATCTGATCGGCCCTGTTCGTTATTCGCGTCTGATTCGTCATTCGCGCGAAGTTGCTATACTCACAGACTCGAAACTGAAATGAATCCGAGTCGGAGATTCCCGAGGCTGGGTCTCCGTCCCGAAGATTTCTTTGCGCTGGCTAATTGTTGGCGTGCGGTTACCATCGAGGTTAGTGAATCTTAAAAGTGCAGATTCTAAGCAGTGAATAATAAGATCGATCGACGGTCGCGCGAGCGAGTTGTCGCCCAGTTGCCGGTCCGCGTCCGCAACGCTCCCGGCGAAGCGGAGTCGACCGCTCAGACCCGCGATGTGAGCTCCAATGGTGTATTCCTGTACACCGAGTCCCGGATGGTGGAAGGGTCGAACGTCGAACTAGTCCTAATCCTGCCGCCAGAGTTGACCCGCGGAGAGAAGTGCTGGGTCTGCTGCCATGCGCAGGTTTTGCGCGTTGAACAGGGCCCTGGCAATAATTTCGGGGTTGCTGCGGCGATCCAGCGGATGGACGTTCTGCCTGAAATTCCCGCGTAGCTAGACTTCTAAAAGCACCCTCAAACCACACGCCGGGAAGCGAGCACAAATTCCCCTAGCCCGCTAGGAAAGACGGCTTAACCTTGCCCAGCCCAGGGAAAGAATTATCCGTGTTTGGACGAAAATCTTTCCAGATTTGTGAAAAAGCCCTTCCCATAGCACTGACCTAAGTGCAATAATTGCGGCCCTGGAATTGCTCTGGCCAAACTCGGGTAATTAGGTGGCTTCGTTATGTGGATTGAGAAATTAGCGGACGGCGTGGTTCAGGTGCAGACCCCCCTCGGACCGCGGTATTTGATGCCGTCTTTCCGTCAACGCGTTTATTTTCTGTGGATGTTCCGGCATTTTCCGATTCTTCCGCACGCCGTGCTCAGCGGCGGGCAACAGCGCCTGATCGACCGCTTGTGCTCCGAGCAGCGGTTTGTATCCATGGCTTACGCCGATGGCATGGAAGATGCTCCAGTCATCGGTACGATTGAGAAACGTCCGCGCATGGGAGTCGAGTCGCTACCGCCGCGCCGCCCCGTGGTCAGCGAGAGCGCAGGAAGCCTGGCTGCAGAAATACGGCAGCGCTCTTAGCGATCTTAAAATGTCTGCAGATTCTTTCGCGTTGATCTAGTGTTTGAACTGGGTTGAGTGAAAAACTCGACGCGAAAAACCCAACGCAAAAAAAACCCAACACTGAAAATTCCCAACCCCATGCGCGTTAGTTCTGTGGAGGCGAGTTGTTCTCCGGAGGCTGCGGATTGCTTCCATCCGCTTTGCCCGTAGGAGCGCTCGCCGGCGCTTGCGGCGATTGCTCACCGCCGCACGGTCCTCCGCGATGCTCCGCGTGTGGCCGGTCTGCAGCCCTCGCTCCCTGGCAAGCTTGTAACGATTTCGCTTGGTCCGGGGTGAGCAGCGCGTCCATTTTCTCCTTGGCTTGCCGCTTTATTGCCCTGGCCTGCTCCTGCTTCTGCGGCGGCGTCAGCGAAGAGTTTTCACACACCGCATTAATCTGAGCGTGTGCGTCGCGATCAATGGTGCGATGCTGTTCCATTACCGACCGGTCGATACCAGCCTGCCGCCAGCAAGGCTCCTGATGAGTGCGCGGAGGCAGAGGCGGAGCCGGCGTCGTTGGCGGATTATCTTGTGCGTTGGCAGCCAGTGCGCAGGCTGCCAAACAAAACGTCAGCGTCGCGAAACACGAAATACTTTTCAGCGAGATCCTTCTGGGCATAGTCCCCTCCATCGATATCAACCCGCAAGCGGCAGGGAAGTTGTGTGCAAGTGTAGCGCGGACGGCGCCTCACGTGGTCGCCGCAGCGTTCGCGAAGAGGGGCGACTGGCGATGACCGCATGAGTAGGGAAATGCTACAATCAAAAATTACCCTAGCGATTCGATTCCCACCGGCGCGGGCGCGTAGCTCAATTGGCAGAGCAACTGACTCTTAATCAGTAGGTTGTAGGTTCGATTCCTACCGCGCTCACCACTCCTTCCATTCCTTACAGCGGTTTACCTGGACTTTTCGCGATCACCGGCCGACAATAAAAACACACCGAAAACACAGCTGTGTCGGGCACGGGACGGACACTAACCGAGACGTCAGGAAAACCATCTCAGCAATGATATGAGTTTGTACTTGATGACCTCCTATTGAATACGAAGTTATCGTTAATTTGTTGAACGCACGGATTCATTGAAAATTCGATTGGGGTTACTGGGATTTCCAACAAACTGCAGTCTAATTGAGAGCAGATGTCTTGGAGGAAACGAGGGAATACAGGAATAACAGAATTCCTGACGCAAACAGCGCGCCTCCGACCGCGACAAACGACATGAAAGAGAAAGCGTTGTTCCAACAGAGGCTCAGTGCTTCAACCACCAGGCCAAGGATCAGTAGAATTCCAGAGAGTCGCAGCTTACTTAGCATCCTTCTCTCCTCTCGTCATCGCCGGATTCCAAAACTTAACTTGGCCGAGTCCGTCGACATTGTGCAAGGTGTCATGGCAGCCGCTGGTGGTGCAAGAAATCTTATTCGATTTCAAGTCGTCCATCATTGCCGTGTGCGTGGGACTGTCTTCAAACGAGCGCGCCCCGGTGTGGCAGTGTAGACATTCGCGGTTGTTGTAGGGCTGGTAAAGGCGGATGGGGTTCATCGGCGTTCCAAACCAGTAGACGTAGACGTGGTGCAGTCCTTCCATCTTGGCATGAATGGTGCCAAACATGGCGTAATCGGTATGGCAGGTGTAGCAGGCTTTGTCCGCGGGGATTCGATGATTCTGGAAATGAGCGGCAGGGATATAGGACTTGTCGTCCACATACAGGCTCCGCCCGTAGGGTTCCATGATGTGGCATGAGAGGCAGAACTGCGTTTGTTCCGACCGTTCCATGTGCTCCGATGCACCAACCCCCGCCGCTACGACCGGGACAATGAAGAGCGCAAGAAACGCAATGACCTTGCCCTCACGCGAAGCTGTGATGGACGGTCGGATCACCACCACCAAGATCAGCAAGATGCTGGCACCAATTAAAAGAAACGCAAGAGTCTGAGGACCGATCATTCGATGAGTGTTCCGCTATTTACCAAGCCAACGCGAATGGTAGTTCGTGATTGTCAGCTTTTCGGCTTTAGTCCATTTCTGCTTACCCAATTCCCGAACATACGCCACCAGATCTTTGATCTCCGTGTCTTTTAGGCTCTTGCCATAGGCGGGCATTTTGTTTTTGCCAGCGGTGACAATTGTGATGAGATCCGTGTCACTCATCTTTGTCACTTCGTCGGAACCAAAATCATGTGCCCCGAGAGCCTTTAAGAGCCAGGAACATCTGAATGCGATCGTGAACAAAGCGCAGGAGATGGTGAACAATTCTCTGGGCTCCCGGCAACAGGTGAACGTTCGTTATGCGGACTTCGAGTTCAGTCGAGCTTCGATCTTTTGCAGCAAGGCAGCTCCAGCTTCGCCCGCGTCGGAAGAGGAAAAGTCGTTGCCCAATTCGATGGTTGGAAAGCTGGCGCACGCAGCCTGAAACGCTGCGGGAGATTCACTGACAATAGGCCCTGCCAGCAGCAGATCGAAACGAGTCACGCGCATCAGCATGCGGGCGTCTCCTACATGGCTGCTGGTGTGAACGTCATATCCCTTGTTGCGCAGCAATTCGCGCAGGTAGGCGAGCACGTCAGCATTCTGGTCAAGACACAGAACCGAGTGGCCGGTCGGCGCAGTTTTTTCGAGACGAACTCCAGGGCCGTAGAAAGCGGCGACCGCAGTTTCTTCCGATTCGTGCGTGTCAAATAGCTTTGTAAGATGCGACAGTTCCAGAATTTTGCGCACATGTTCCGGAACGTTGCAGAGTTTCAGGTCTCCGTGTGCCTGGCGGGTGCTGGTCAAGGTGCGAACAATTGTGCCCAGGCCGCTGCTGTCAATAAATCCCACGTCGCCCAGGTGCAGCACAATGGAACGCCGGTCGCGCAACAGCCAGCTCACGTGGGAGCGCAAAGATTCGCTCTCGCCGCCTGCAACAATCCGCCCGTTGCAGCGCACGATGGTGACACGTCCAACCTCACGAGTATCCAGCGATAGACGCAATGGGCCTCCTCGCGGCTGGGATCGAGCCCGCGAAATCGCAACATTATATGTCAAGAAGGCGCAAACCAGTGAAATGATCTTGCACTGCGCTCTTTATCGCTCAGAAATATCCTCTTTGATGTCCATGTAATAGTATCCTCGTGAGAATTTGATTCTGGTTTTGTGATCGTAGGCGAAAGGGCTGCTTCCGAATGCGCGATGAAAAAGCTGGCTATAACCGTTTTCTCCTGCTGGTAGCGGGTCTTGGCGGTTTGCTGTACGGAGTCGATGTGGGCATTATTGCCGGGGCGCTGCCTTATCTGGAAGCCACATCTGGCCTGAATGCGGGCCAACTCTCCATTGTGGTAGCCGCCGTGCTCCTCGGCAGCGTGATTTCAACTTTGTTTGCCGGCGCATTGGCGGATTGGATGGGACGCAAATTTCTGATGGCGCTCAGCGGAGCGCTGTTTGTCATCAGCATTCCAGTGATCGCCCTGGCGCACGGCTATCAGCCATTGGTTCTGGGCCGTTTGCTGCAGGGGGTCAGCGCCGGCTTAATCGGGGTGGTGGTTCCTCTCTATCTGGCGGAGTGTTTGGCAGCGTCGGATCGCGGCAAGGGCACGGGCATTTTTCAATGGTTGTTAACTCTTGGCATTGTGACGGCTGCGGTCGTTGGAATGTTCTTTAGTTTTCGCGTCGAAGAAGTTGCTCGACTCGGCGATCCCGCCAGACTCTTCGCCTTCAAGGATACGGCATGGCGCAGCATCTTTTGGGTTTCGCTGCCGCCCGGCCTGCTGTTTGTGGTCGGCAGCCTCATGGTGGCAGAGTCGCCACGATGGCTGTTTCGCCACGGCAAAAAGGAGGCTGCCCTAGCTTCGCTGCTTCGCTCTCGCACAAACGATCAGGCGGCAGTCGAACTCAAGGAAATGGCGGACGCTACCGCCTCGGAGCAAGCGAAAACCTCGGCTGGCGGGAATGTCCGCGAGTCCCTGTTCCGCCGCAAATACGTGATTCCCTTTATGCTCGCCTGCGTCATTCTAGCTTGCAACCAGGCCACCGGAATCAACTCCATCATCGGATATAACACGAACATCCTGATGCAGAGCGGTCTTTCCGACGTTCAGGCGCACTGGGGCTACGTTATTTTTACGTTGGTCAATTTCCTTATGACCATTGCTGGAGTGCTCTTGGTTGATCGCAAGGGACGCAAGTTCCTGCTCTCTCTCGGAAGCGCGGGCATTATCCTCTCGCTGGTTTGCACCGGCGCATTATTCCGCCACACCGAAAAATTGCGGGTTGATTCTCGCGCTGCGGTTCAGTCGATGGTTGATGCAGATCAGAAAATCGCGCTGCTATATGACCAGAAAGCTGCGGATGCCTTGCTTGCCGCGAATCATGAATCGGCTCTCGCTATCGGCAACCGGCCCACGTCGCTAGTTCTTATTTATTCATGCGGAGACTTCCAGGGTTCGAGCAAGGCGGTGCGGTCCGACGATATTTCCGTGAAGCCTATCGAGGTCACGCGCGAAAGCTGCCTTCCCGCCAATAAGGTCGTGGCATTTTTTTCCAATCCCTTCGGCAACCTCGATGCGTCGCGCCGGGCCCAGCTGACCATCGACAACGCGCTCATCACACCGGTTCCGAGTGCGGATAACGGCTGGCTGGCAGCCGTCACGCTCTTCATCTTCATGGCGTTCTATGCCATTGGCCCCGGCGTTTGCGTATGGTTAGCGTTGTCGGAGTTGATGCCGACCCGGATTCGCTCCAACGGGATGAGCATTGCGCTGTTGATTAATCAGGCTGTATCGACGGGCATTGCCGCTGTTTTCCTGCCGACTGTCGGCAAGTATGGCTATGCTGTCATGTTCTTCGGCTTTGCCGGATGCACTATCATTTATTTCATTACCGCCGCGTTTTTCCTGCCGGAAACGAAAGGGAAAACGCTGGAAGAAATCGAAGCACACTTCGAAGGAGTAAAAACCGCGAACGCTGGATGAAAATTCCGCTGCGCTTTCCAATTTATTTTTAGTGTGCGCCCGCCGTAGCCGCAGCTGTCGGCACCGTCAGCTTCACAACATCGGGTTGAGTCCAAACGGCCTTGCCGTTCACAAGCTGTAGTCGATTCATAGTGACCTTCAATTGCTGGTGATCCACTTCAACCAGCAGGTAGTGATAATTGATCTCTTTGCTCTGGTAGGGATCGTCCGCCGCCCGTTCAATCGGATAGGCATGGGCGCCGGCTCCGCCTGTAACAAAGTAAGTGACTCCGCCGTGCGCGTGGCGCTCGTAGTTGTGAACGTGTCCTGAGAACACGACGAAACTTGCACGAACGTGGGCCTGGCGGTCCTCCAGCATTTTTGCCAGGCGTTGTTCCGTAGCTCGCGCAGAGTGGCCCTCGCCGAACATTCCGGCGGATGAACTGGTGTAGGGCGGATGGTGAAACATGATAAAAACGAAGTCGACATCCGCTGGAATGTGATCCAGTTCGTTGGCCAACCATTGACCCTGCGCTCCGATAAGTTCATCCAGGGAGCTATCCAGCGCCAGCACCAGCGTGTTCCCGGCTCGAACGGAGTAGTAGCGACTCTTCTTAAGGTAGGGGAAGCGCTCGAAATAATTGGCTAACGCGATCTTTTCGTTCCCACGCAGATCGTGATTGCCAAGTGCTGGATAGACGGGGATGTTTTTCTCGCGCCAAACGCTGGTCTCAGAATCCCAGACCTTCCAATCGTTGGTGTCAGCGCCGTTGTAAACGATGTCTCCAGTGAAGCAGATAAACTTTGGATCGACCTCGGCGATGGCTTGCACCAGAGCCTGGCGCACCGAGGGATTTGCGGCGTCCGTATCTCTCGGGTTATGAAAGCGCGCGTCACCGTAAGCCACAAAACGAAATGGAAGATCGACGTTAAGCTGCAGATCGACCGGCGATGTTTGCGCGATTGATTTTCTGCTACAGCAGGTCAGCCCAAGAAGCACCGCCGTGCAGCACAGCACGCAGAGAACACGCGATGGAGATCCTCGCTTCGAAGTTAGAAAGAAAAGTTTTACTCGGGAGGAGACATTATCAGTGGCCATCGGTGACCTGAGGCATTCCCAACTGTTCTCCATTCGCTTTCGCACCCCGCAACGGCGCGGCTTTTATCACTTTGTAATCCTTATATTCGATGGAGAGCGTGGCAACTCCGCCCAGCCGTATCACACTTTGAGTGTGATTCTCGGCGGGAAGCCAGAAGTCATTCACTTTCACATAGCTGTGCTCAATGTCGGTCTTCTTGATCCATAATGATGGATTCTTGGCAGGCTCGCCCTGGATTCGAACGACTGCAAAGTCCTTTGCATCAACCCAAATCGTTCCCCGATAGAGAAACTTGTTCCTCGATTTGGGGATCAGGTTCAGCACGTATTGTCCTCCGCTCGGAGTATTTTCGTAACCGCTCCAGGTGAAGTCGTAGTTTTCCGTGTTCAGGGCGGTGCGACGGCGATTCTCGTCGTTGCTTGCTTCCAGTTCTCCCTCGATCAATTTGTTAAAAATGTGGTCGATGATGAACTTCGATCCGGTCGACGACACGATGCTGAACTGCTTGGAATTCGGAGCGCGGTAAGTCATGTGGACTACCATCTCCGCATCGCGATTGCTCGGAAATCCGCGATATTGCATGCGGTAGACGCGTGTCGCCTCATATTGATTGAGCGCCGCCGCCCGCTCCGCATTATTTTCCTGAAGCCTTCTGACTACCTGCTCCAGGGTTAAAGGCGGGCCGGCAACTGTGGCCGCAGCATGAACTCCTGGAGTCGTAGACTGGCACGTCGCAGAAAAACTCCAGGCCGCCAACAACAGCGCGCACAAGCTGCGGCCTCGAGATCCTTCCGGCATATCCTTACCTCAGATGCTGAACGGGTAAGGTCAGTTTACCCGAGATCAATAATCACGACGCCAAAACTGAAAGTTCTTGTTAAGTTTCTTTCCCAAAACACACATGTCATTCGATCGTGCGTTCTACGCCTGCTCTCCCTGAGTGCCAGCGCCGTGAGCGTCAAGACCGCACGGTATAATCAGAGTCTTACTATGCGCGCTTTGCATTCCGTATGGATGGGATTGCTGCTGACATCGCTAATGCTCGCGCAGTCTCCTCATTCTGGATCGTCAGCAAGTTCGGCGATGCAAAAAAGGCAGCCACCCGTCTCAGCCGCGCCAATCCCGGAGTTTGAAGACGTCGCAGCGAGGGTAGGACTTACTGTCCCGCACATTTCTTCGCCCGACAAGAAATATATTGTCGAGTCCATGAGTGGCGGGGTTGGACTCATTGACTGTGATAACGATGGCAAACTCGATATCGTCACCGTCAACGGGTCCACTGTGCAACGCTACCGACAGGGCGGCGATTTGCTGGTTACGCTCTATCATCAGGAAACCGATCCGAAGAGTGGCGAGCTCAAATTCACCGACATCACAAAGTCCGCCGGCCTCACGCACAAGGGATGGGGCATGGGCGTGGCTGTTGCCGATTACGACAATGACGGCCTGCAGGATATTTACGTGACCGGTTTTGGCGGTAACGCGCTCTATCACAACCTGGGAAATTGCAAGTTTGAAGACGTAACCGAAAAGGCGGGAGTTGGCGCAGGAGGTTTTAGCACAGGCGCGTCCTGGGCCGATTATGATCGCGACGGTCGTGTCGATCTTTTCGTTTCGCGTTACGTCCACATCGATATCGACAACCTTCCTGAGCTGGGCAGCGATCCTAGATTTTGCCGTTTCAAAGGAGTGCTCGTGCAATGTGGGCCGTGGGGCATGCCCGGTGAATCGGATTTGCTGTTTCACAACAAGGGTGACGGCACCTTCGAAGAAGTTTCGAAGAAGGCTGGCGTCGATGACCCTCACCATTATTACGGTTTAGGCTCAACGTGGGGCGACTATGACAATGATGGCTGGCCCGATCTTTATGTCGCGAATGACGCTGGGCCGAATTTTCTGTATCGCAACAAACATGACGGAACTTTTGAAGAGGTCGGACTACTGGATGGGGTTGCGCTAAGCGGCGATGGCATGGAACAAGGCTCCATGGGGGTAGATTGGGGAGACTATCTTCACGAAGGCCGATTGTCGATGATTGTAACTAACTTTGTCGAACAAGGCTCGACCTTGTATCACAATCTGGGCAAGGATAATTTCGCTGATGTCAGCGTACGCGCCAAGTTAATGAAGCCTACTTATCCTTTGGTAAGTTGGGGCACAGCGTTTTTCGATATGGATAACGATGGCTGGCTCGATTTATTTATCGCCAACGGCCACGTCTACCCGCAAGTCGATAATATTGCCGGTGGTACGCCCTATCGGCAGCCGATGCTGCTGTTCTGTAATCATCGCGACGGAACCTTTGAGGATGTCTCTTTAGCGCTCGCCAGCATGCCTCTACAATCGAGGCGCGGCGCGGCTTTTGGCGATATCAACAATGACGGCAACATCGATATCGTACTGCTCAACGTAGGAGAGCCACCGTCACTTCTTATTAATCGTAGCGACAGCACAAATCATCGTGTGCTTTTCAAGTTGGTTGGGGTGAAAAGCAACAAAGCTGCGATCGGAGCTCGAGTCACAGTAAAGGCTGGCTCGCTCGTGCAATTCAACGAGGTACGTGGCGGTGCCAGTTATCTATCGCAAAACGACTTACGGCTGCATTTTGGTTTGGCTGAAAATAATAAGATGAGTGAAGTAACCATTAGGTGGCCTAACGGCGATAGCGAAGTTCTGCACGACATACCGGCCGATTTTATCTACACCGTTGTCGAGGGCGCGGGTATCCAGCAGAAAGTGGCGCTGCCTCCTCTGCCGCAGCGCTGAGGTCGATTGAAGAATTAAGTCTGCTCGATTCCCAGTTGTTTCTGGATTTGCTCCAGCGAGACCCCCTTCGTTTCTGGAACCATGGTCTTTACCCAAATAAGTTGGAGGACCATCATCCCGGCAAAAAATAAAAAAACATAACCGGGCGGGAACGCGGAAACCATCTTGGGGAAAAAAGTTGTGAGCAAAGCGGCGAAGATCCAATGCGTGAAACTGCCCAGTGTCTGACCCTCCGCGCGGTGACGATTGGGAAATATTTCGGAGATGAATACCCAAATCACGGCACCCTGACCGATCGCGTGGGCCGCAATGAAAGCGAAAATGCATGCCGGCACGATGGAGAAGTGCCCTGCAAAAAAGGCCCATGCGGTGAGGCCCAGGGAGCCGATGTAGCCAAAAGATCCGATGTAGAGAAGCGTGCGCCGTCCGAGCCGGTCGATCAACCAGAGTCCAACAAACGTGAAAACGAGGTTGGTGAGGCCAATTCCAATCGATTGCAGCAAGGCAGCCTTTGCGCCGAGGCCGGTAAGCTCAAATATCCGTGGAGCAAAGTACAAAATCGCATTGATGCCCGACAGTTGGTTGAAGAAAGCAATCAATATCGCCAGCATGATCGGTTTGCGAAGACGCTTTGTCCAGAAATGTCCCGATGATCCTTCTTCTGCGGATGCAGCTAATATTGTGTCCGCCTGAGCTGTGATTTCAGTTAGCGAGCTCTCGGGCTGAGCTCTTTGCAGAATTTGCAAAGCGGCTTCGCGGTCGCCTTTCCTGCTGAGCAGCCATCGCGGGCTTTCGGGAAGAGCAATGCAGAACAATGCGTATAGCAACGAGGGAAACGCGGCCACGCCCAGCATCCAGCGCCAGGCATTTTCTCCGATGCCTGCCAGCAGTGCGTTCGAGACAAATGCGATCAGGATGCCGAGGACGATATTGAATTGGAACATGCCCGCGAGTCGCCCCCGATGTTTCGGAGGTGCGATCTCGGAGATATACATTGGGGCAACGACAGTCGAGATGCCAATCCCCAGACCGCCGATAACACGCGCAGCAATGAAAGTGGCGACGTTTGGCGCCAGACCCGAGCCCACCGCTCCGAGAAAATAAAGAACGCCAATCCAGAGCAACGTGGCCTTGCGTCCGAAGCGGTCAGCCGGCCAACCACCCAGCAAGGAACCCACGACAGTGCCGTAGAGGGCCGAAGCCATGGCAATGCCGTGCAGTCCGGGACTCAGGCCCCAGAGCGACTGGATTGTTTTCTCTGCGCCGGAAATAACTACCGTGTCGAAGCCGAAGAGAAATCCCGCGAGCGCCGAGATGAGCGACCAGAAGAAGATGCGACTGTTCATAGGAGAGTCGCGCTCGATTGTACAGTGTCGCCGGCGAGAAAAGGGTCAACTTGATCTCAGCGCCGGTTGTGCCACCGGCGCACCACCGTGTGGTGGTGAGTCCGCCGGTGTGATCGACCTACGATGCGACTTAGTTACGGGACGACCTTGAAGATATCTCCGTAGCCGCTGGCGCCCCCCGTATTGGCCGTACCGTAGAGATTGCCGCTCTTGTCGATAACCAGATTGCTGAATACGTAAAGCCCATCGGTGCCGCCGGTAAAGGTATACAGCAGCGTGTATGTCCACGTGTCGCCCGACGGGGTCAGTTGATAGACCGTCCCAGCTTCATAAGTTCCATCGCAATGGGTCGTGCCATAAATGACTCCCGATGCTGCATCGAACAGCAGATCGCGAAATGGCCCGGAGATATTCCACCCGTATAGGCTGCACAACACGCTGAACGTCCACGCACCACCTGAGGAGGGGCTCAGCTTGAAAATTGTGCCGCCACCACCGCCCACGCCGCCGCCACCGTCGGTGGTCCCACCGTACAGATTGCCCGCATGATCGAAAACCAAGCCGGCGTATGGAATGCCGCCGTCGGCCTGCATCTGAAAGTTGTAAAGAATTCGCTCTACCCATCCTGATTGCAAACGCTTCAATTCGAAAACCGTGCCATAGCTGTAGGATCCACCTGAAGAAGTCGTCCCGTAAAGGTTTCCCTTCGCGTCGAGGGTGACGCCGGCCACGGGAACAGTTCCATCACTG
This sequence comes from uncultured Acidobacteriaceae bacterium, assembly GCA_963771965.1. Classification (GTDB taxonomy): domain Bacteria; phylum Acidobacteriota; class Terriglobia; order Terriglobales; family Acidobacteriaceae; genus Sulfotelmatobacter. The sequence goes on along the minus strand of CAVYVM010000005.1, from coordinate 283,959 downwards.
CCTCCTCCAAAGCTATACAGCACGCTGTGCTGACCGGCTCTGCTAATCTCAAATACAGTACCTTCGCCGGAAAGGCCTCCCGCCGTGGTGGTTCCATAGAGGTTGCTGAGCTTATCCATGACGAGCCGAGCCTCAGGATTAGCCCCATCCGCGCCACCGGCAAAGCTATACAGCACAGTCTCCACGCCCTTTGGGGTGAGCTTGAAAACGGTTCCATTACCCGAAGTGCCGCCGGAAAAAGTAGTTCCGTAAAGATTGCCAGCCGCGTCGAATATGAGACTGCTCTCGGGATTCGCTCCGTCATTCGCTATGCTTCCAAAACTGTAAAGCACACGTTCCTGACCGCTCTCGTTTGCTCTGAACACAACTCCCGCGCCATGCGCTCCACCACTGTTGGTGGTGCCATAGAGGTTTCCCTTTGAGTCGATCACAAGGCCGGCGAGAGGGCCGCTCCCGTCACTTCCAGCAAAGCTATGAATGACGTTGAAGGTCTGGGCCTGGATGCCGGTGGCTGCAAATGCCACGAACATAAAGACGAAAGCAAATACAAGTTTCTTGATAAACATTATCGATCCAATCTCCATGGTCGGTCTACTCTACTCCCTACGAGATCTGCTGCAGATTGGCTTCCAGACGAGGGGCTCGCGCGCACAGAAGGCTTAAGACCGGAGTTTCCTATACTAGTGAAGGGATGTCAAGAATACAAAGTTCATGGGTAATCATCCTCCTAGAACACGGTCTGCTGTAGAAATAGGACACTAGCCGACACATGCAGAATCTTGCACGGCGCGCGCGGCGCTAGAAAAATGCGGTCTCCAATGTCAGCGGATAACCCTTTTCGCGCCAGCCTCGGATGCCACCATCCATCGAGATGACGTTTTTATAGCCCATCTTCTGCAGATTATCAGCGGCGAGCGCCGAGCGGAATCCGCCGCCGCAGTAAAGGACAATTTCCGCGTCCAGGTCGGGCACGCGCGCCTCAATGTCACGCTCGATGGTGCCCTTGCCCAGGTGAATCGCGCCCGGCAAGTGATCCTTGGCGAATTCGCTCTCCTCGCGCACATCGATCAAGGTGAATTTCTCGCTGGCATCGATCTTCCTCTTTATTGCGTCGACATTGGTCTCTCGCACTCGGGTCTTGGCATCGTTCACAATCTTCAAAAAGCGTGGAGGATGTTGCACGGCCATAACGGCTCCTTCTTAATACAGCTCATCGATGTAATCCGATAACATCCTACCAACTGCGAATGGATTGCGCATGTACACCTCGGGCGAAATTCTCAGTTAGCATGAGAATGTGAGAAGGGATGAATCCATGCACCGTGTCGGCCTAGCGCGCGCGTTGTCGAAGTTGGGATATTGTTCCCGATCTCATGCCACAGAATTAATCCAAAACGGCTGTGTGAGCCTCAACCGCAAAGTCTGCCGCGATCCAGAGGCGCCTGTCTCGGGCAATCAGGACCGAATTGCAGTCGATGGGAAAATTGTCGAGGCGCAGAAAAAGATCTATCTGATGCTGAACAAGCCACGCGGGATTGTGACCACGGCCTCGGATGAAAAAGGCCGAGAAACGGTCTACACGTTACTGAACGGAGTTACCTCCAACACGGCGTTGCCTTGGGTTGCTCCCATCGGACGCCTGGACAAAGCCAGCGAAGGCTTGTTGCTTCTGACCAACGATTCCGAATGGGGCGCGCGTGTCGCCGCGCCCGAAACACATCTAGACAAGACTTACCAGGTGCAGATTGGGATGGATGCGGACGTCGATTTTATCCGGACGCTGATTCGCGGAGTGAAAGCGAAAGACGCAAACAAAACGGGAGAGGCGCTGCGAGCCAAACGAGTTCGGCGTCTGCGTGCTGGAGAAAAGAACTGCTGGCTCGAAATTGTTCTCGATGAGGGCAAGAATCGCCAGATCCGGCGCATGATGGAAGCGCTGAATGTCGAGGTGCTACGACTGCTGCGCGTTGCGATCGGACCACTGAAGTTGGGGAATCTCCCGAAAGGGCAGCACCGTCCCCTCATCCTAGAAGAGAAGCGAATGCTCGACCGCGCCATCGGAAGAAAAACTATAGAACAGCTCTCATGACAGATTTAACTTTCCTTTCAGCCATCGAGATGGCTGCGAAAATCCGCGAGAGGAAAATTTCCCCGGTCGAACTCGTCGAGGCCCATCTCGCGCAGATCGAAAAACTGAATCCTAGGCTCAACGCATTTGTTCAGATTGACGCCGACCGGGCTCGCCGTGCCGCTCAAGACGCGGAGGATGCAGTCCAGCGGGAAGAGAAACTTGGCTCTCTGCATGGCGTTCCCATTAGCATCAAGAGTTCAATCGGCGTGGCCGGTCTGCGCTGCGAGGCGGGAACCCGGCTGCGTGCCGGATTTGTAGCACGGGAAGATGCTCCGCTCGTGACCCGACTGAAGCATGCTGGAGCAATTATCCTTGGCACAACCAACACGCCGGAACTTCTGATGGCGTGGGAAACCGATAACCGTCTCTACGGCCGTACCAGCAGTCCGTGGGATCTCGATCGCACACCGGGCGGTTCGAGCGGCGGCGAAGCGGCAGCGATTGCCGCAGGCATGTCTGCCGCCGGGGTGGGCAGCGACGGCGGTGGCTCCATTCGTGTGCCCGCTCATTTCAGCAGTATCTGCGGCCTCAAGCCCACTCCAGGGCGAATTCCTTCGACGGGTCACTATCCTAGTTCGGCGGGACCGTTTGCGCTGCTCGGCGTCGTAGGTCCGATGGCGCGCACTGTTGCTGACCTGAAAATTCTCTTCGAAGTGATGCAAGGACTCGACGATGGCGACACCTGTGCCGCTCCAGTGCCGCTGCGCTGGCCGGACAACGACGATGAACTGAGGGAGATCAAGATCGGCTGGTTCGAAGACGACGGCCGCACGCCGGTTACGCCGGAGACACGCGCGGCCGTTTGCGCGGCCGCGGCAGCCTTACGCGATGCTGGATTTCAAGTGGAACGCTTTCAGCCCGAAGAACTCGAGGAAGTGCGCCGTTTGTGGCACAAATTCTTTGTGGTTGCCGGAGGCATGCTTTTGCGGCCGATGTTCGCAGGCCGCGAGTCTGACCTCAGTCCAATTCTAAAGCAGTTTCTCGATTGGTCGGCTGCCGAGCCCGCGCATACTGGACGCACTTTGCTCGACGCCTGGGTACGCCGCGATGCCGCTCGCGCAGACTTCTTCAGGCAGATGCGCCGGTATCCCATCTTGTTGTGTCCGGTCGCTGCCATCCCGGCATTCCGGCACGGGGAGCGCAGTTGGCAGATCGAAGGCAAGACCGTTCACTATCTCGATGCCTGGAGCTATGCGGAATTTTTCAACCTGTTAGGGAATCCGGCTGCGGTGGTCCCAGTGAGTCACTCGTTCGAGGGTCTGCCCATCGGCGTGCAGATCGTTGGACGCCCTTGGGAAGAAGAGCAGGTGTTATCGGTTGCCGCCGTGCTGGAAAGGCAGTGCGGTGCATGGAAGCGCCCGCCGATTGCGTGAAAGGCCAACCTCGAATGCGTCAACCACGTATTTATTCACCGAGCAGTCAAAAACGGACATCTCATCTCATCTCTTTCTCTGTGCTCCTCCTGCCCCCTGTGTTTAAATCGTTAATCAAATGATTCCTCGAATTTCAGTTGTTCTCGCCGGGCTGCTTTTGGCTGGGTTTGGCATCTTCGCCACCGCCCCGCAATCTCCATCCAAACCGAATCCGGCCGAATCCGCCCGCCTGAATAATCTCGGCGCCGCTTACATGAACCAGCAGCTTTTCGAGAAAGGACTCAAGGCCTTTCAAGAGGCAGCGGCTCTCGATCCCAAGCTGGCGAGTGCACGGCTCAACGAAGGCATCGCTCTGTTGAACCTGCAGAAAATCGACGCCGCCAAGGCTGCGCTCGAAGACGCACTCAAACAAGACTCGAAGATTCCCAACGCCTGGTACAACCTCGGCCTTCTCGCAAAGAACACCGGCGACGCTGCGGCCGCGATTGCTGCCTTCCGTCACGTAATCGATATCGACGCCAACGACGCCGACACCTGGTATTTCCTGGGATCAGCCTACGTGCAGGATAAACAGTTTCCTCAGGCCATCGATGCGTTTCAACACGCGTTGCAACTCAACCCGCTGCATGCCTCCGCCGAGTTTGGATTGTCGCGTGCCTACCAACAATCGACTGACATCGAGCACGCTCGCGAGCACCTGAAAAAATTCCAATACATCACGCAGAACAAGATCGGCGCGCCCATGAGCTTGGCGTATGGTGAGCAAGGGCAGTACTCGCGCGCGGTGGAATCGGCTTCGGCCATCTTGAAAGCTCCCGCGCCCATCAACGTGCACTTTGTGGATGTGACGAAGGAAGTGGGGCTAGTGACCAAGCCTAATGGTGGTCAGGTCAAGGATGCCGCCTCATTTCTCGGCTCCGGAGCGTGTTTTCTAGATTACGACAATGATGGAAAAATCGACGTCTTGCTTGCCGACGGTGGCACGCTCGGTGGGGTGGCGCTGTATCACAACCTAGGTGGCAGGTTTGAGGATGTGACAGAGAAGGCGGGTCTGGATCCCTCGGCCCATGCCATCGGCTGTGCGGTCGGGGACTACGACAATGACGGATTTCCCGATCTCACCACGGTCTTCAAGTCGAATGTAGCGCTTCTCCACAATGAAAAGAATGGGACGTTTCGGGATGTAACGGAAACTGCAGGCATTCATCCCTTTGCCGAGGGTGTTGTCTTCAATGTTGGCGCGACTTTCATCGACTACGACCACGATGGCGATCTGGATCTCTACATCACTCAGTACAGCAACGAGCCGTGGGTCGATCCGCGTCTGAACCATTTTGAAAATCCCAAACCTCCTGTACCCGAGCACAGGTTCAATCACATGTGGCGTAACAATGGGAACGGAACCTTCACTGATCTTAGCAGCGAGACAGGGCTCGCGGGGGGCGTCCCAAGCATCGCTGCGGTGGGAACCGATTACAACAACGATCGGGCAGTCGACTTGGTTCTTACCGGATGGCACAAGGCTACGCCGATATTTGAGAACCCGCGCCAGGGGAAGTTTCAAGAAAGAGTTCCGTGGCGTGGCACCATGGCGCCTACTGCGGGCGTGACGGTGCTCGATTCCAATCACGATGGCTGGATGAACATTGCCTTAACGGAATGGGACGGCTCCGTGTCCCTCTGGCACAACAATCACGGCAAGAGCTTCGAACGTGTTCCGTTGCCAGAGACAAGCTGGGTTCGCGCGTACGGCGTGGCCGCCATCGACTACGACAACGACGGCTGGGTCGATCTCGTCGCGGTCGGCGAAACGAAAGAAGGCAAGGGCGAAGTGCGGCTGTTCCGTAATCTCGGGGCAGATAGCTTCAAAGACGTCACCGCCGATGTTGGCCTCGACAAGATTCAACTCAAAGAGCCGCGCGCGATCATTACTGGAGACTATGACGGCGACGGTGCGACCGATCTGCTAATCACGCAGAATCACGGTCCTGCCGTGCTGCTGCGCAATGAGGGCGGGAATCAGAATCACTGGCTGCGACTTTCGCTCAAAGGGTTGAACGATAACAAGAGCGCCATCGGGACCAAGGTGGAAGTGTTCGCGGGCGGCAACCGGCAGAAGTTTGAGATTGCCGGTTCCAACGGATACCTCGGGCAGAATTCCACTGACATCGTGGTCGGCCTCGGCGATGCGAAAGAGGCAGACATCGTGCGCATGTTGTGGCCCACGGGTGTTCTGCAGGATGAAATCAGCGTCGCGGGCGACAAGCAGCAGAATTTTATGGAGATCGACCGCCGCGGCAGCTCCTGCCCCACGCTGTTTGTCTGGAATGGCGAGCGCTACGAGTTCGTTGCTGACATGCTGGGTGCGGGCGTCGTCGGACACTGGGTTGGCCCCGGCCAGCGCGACATTCCGCGTCCCGTCGAATACATCAAGATCGATCGGGGAATGATTCGGGAAAAGATTTTGCCAACGGCCAACGACCAACGACCAACGGCAACTCTGAGTTTCCGTTTCATGGAGCCGCTGGAGGAGGCCGTTTATCTCGATCAAGCGCGGCTGTTGGCGGTTGATCATCAGTCGGATGCCGATGTGTACCCCAACGAGTATTTCGCCTCGAACCCGCCCTATCCTGAATTCAAAGTCGTGGTGAGCAAACGCAAAGACGCGCGTCCGCCCGCGGGCGCGTGGGACGAGCACGGCGATGATGTCTTGCCCGATCTGCTGGCGCATCGTTACATCGGTGATTTCGCCTTGACGCAGTTTCAAGGATTCGCCAAGCCACACAGTTTAGTCCTCGACCTGGGCGAGGCTTACCGCGGTGGGCCTTTGTGGCTGTTGATGCACGGTGAGGTCGAATACTTTTCGGCAAACAGCATGTATGCCGCATCGCAGGCGGAGGTACATGCGATCTCTCCGTACGTCGAAGCGTTGGTTGGAGATGAGAACGGTGCGAATAGCAAATGGGTGCGGGTGATGGACGACATGGGCTTCCCCGCCGGCGGCCCACGCACCATGACTGCGGATCTCAGCGGCAAACTGCCCGTGAGCACGCGGAAGATTCGCCTCACGACCAATCTACAGGTTTATTGGGACAGTATTCTGATCGATCGAACACCGCAGCATGTTGCCAACGAGACCCCCTTCGGCAAGCTCAGGGCAGGCTCTCGCCCCGCTGGTGAAAGCGCGGGGCTTCGGAACGAAGCAGCTGGTGTGAGGACGACGCCGATCCCGCTCGTGCGCGCGGAACTGGCGAACCACGGCTTTCCGCTGAAGATCGAAGGCACGCCGCCGGGCAACGTGCAATATATCTACGAGAAGACGAGCGCAACCGGGCCATACACGCGCCCCGCAGGAACCTACACGCGATACGGTGATGTCTTGCCCCTGCTCGCTGAACTGGACGACAAGTCGGTCGTGTTCGGCTCGGGAGATGAGGTTCGACTCGATTTCGATCCTTCGCACCTGCCTGCCCTGCCTAAAGGCTGGGTTCGCGATTACTTCTTCGCCGCGAACGGTTACGAGAAAGATATGGATTTCTACGCCGCGGAAGGCAATTTCGTAGCGCCACTACCGTTTCTCAAGATGGACGATTATCCATATGGGACAGGCAAGTCGTTTCCGCTCGACGATGCTCACGTCGACTATCTTCTCGAATACAACACGCGGCACATGTCAGGGAATGAGCACCGCGGATACTGGTTCGACTACGGTTCGTCGAAATAGTTCGGCAAAAGCGACAACAGTTCCTGCTCTATAGAATCGTTTTAATATTTGACAGTTCTGCCTTCCGCATAATCCAATAGGCGGGACTCATGGAAACCACTTCTGTTGCTGCTCCGTCCGCGCCTCGACTACGCCGCACCCTCACGCTTTGGGACCTCATTCTCTACGGAATCATCGTCATTCAGCCCACGGCGCCCATGCCGGCCTATGGAGTCTTCAGCAACGCCGGGCAGGGGCACGTAGTCACGTCTATTCTGATCGCCATGGTCGCCATGGTCTTCACCGCCATGAGCTATGGTCGCATGGCGCGGGTGTATCCCAGCGCGGGCTCTGCGTATACGTATGTGGGGCGCGAGTTGCATCCTTCGCTCGGCTACGTCACCGGCTGGAGCATGACCATGGATTACATTCTCAATCCACTGATCTGTACCATCTGGTGCGCCAAGGCGATGGCCGATCTGCTGAATGGAACGCGCTATCAAATTCCTTACCCGGGGCTGTTGTGGCCGTTAATTTTTGCCGGGTTGTTTACGGCGCTTAATTTGCGCGGAGTGCAGACTTCCGCGCGCATCAATAAGACGCTCTGCGCGATCATGGGTGCCGTGATTCTGGCTTTCTTCTGGTACACCATCCGCTATATCTTCCACCTGCCGCAGTATCCGGAGGCTTATTTTCTGCATCCGTTCTACAACCCGCAGACTTTCACTCTCAGCCGGGTCTTTCATGGAACTTCGGTCGCGGTGCTCACTTATATCGGGTTCGACGGCATCTCCACATTGTCGGAAGAAGTGGAAAATCCCCGGCGCAACATTTTTCTGGCGACGGTGCTGGTTTGCGTTATTACGGGGTTCCTGGCGGCCGCCGAGGTTTACGGCGCGCAGTTGTTGAGCTACGTACATTTCGGCAAGGACTTTGGTGTCTTCTCCGAATTTGGAGACGAGAACGTGTTCAGCCATGTTGCCGGCATTGCGGGCGGGATTCTCATGACTAAGGCGATCAGTGTGACGCTTCTGATTGCGACCGTTGGCTCAGGCATGGGATCGCAATTGGGCGCGGCGCGACTGCTGTATGGCATGGGACGGAGCGGGGCGATTCCCAAGAAATTCTTTGGAGCCATTCATCCCAGGACGCACATTCCAGCGAACAACGTGATTTTCGTAGGCGGGATTGCGCTGGTGGGGGCTTTTCTTATTACATATGACGATGGGGCCAACCTGCTCAACTTTGGGGCCCTGATTGCCTTCATGGGCGTCAATCTGGCAGCGCTCACTCATTACTACATTCGTGGCGCGGACCGTACCGCAGGACAATTGATTCCGCCGATTCTGGGGTTCGTCATCTGTTTCCTGCTGTGGATCAGCTTGAGCCCAAAGGCGAAGATCCTTGGGGCAATCTGGATGGTGGTCGGAATCGCATACGGCGCGTGGAAAACCAAAGGGTTCCAGAGTGACTTGGTGAGTTTCGATGTGCCGCCGGAAGAGTAGGGAAGTGGTGATTTGGGGATTTTGTAAATTGAAGCCGAACTCTGCCGAATGGTTTCCGTCAACTGAGGAGGACTGCGATGCTGGGTTCCATCGATATCGTAGCTTTCGTTCCGATCAAAGATTCGGAGAAGGCTCGTGCGTTTTACGAAGGGGTGCTGGGGCTTCGCTTTGTGAAGGACGATGGCTTCGCGATGGTGCTGGATGCGAACGGCATCATGGTGCGAGTGGCGAAGGTACCGGAGTTCAAACCGGCTCAATACACGATTCTAGGATGGCAGGTTCCGAATATCGAGAAGATGGTTACGGAACTTCAGGGCAAAGGCGTGGTCTTCGAGAGATTCGGCTTCTTCGAGCAGGATGCATTAGGGATATGGACCGCGCCGACGGGAGACAAGGTGGCATGGTTCAAAGATCCCGACGGCAATATTCTCTCAGTCTCCCAACATGTCTAAATAAGATCTGAGTGCAGATCAGCAGCCGGTGCCCTTCTGGCAGGTGAAGATCCTAGTGCCCCAGGTACAACCGGTGTATTGCCCATGCTTAAGAGAGCACTCGCTGGTTTGATTCGTAAGCATATATTCGTCCACCGCCCAGAAAGTCAAATCGTCTTGCGGGTCCGTAGTCACGCTGACATATTCGCCCCAATCCTGGTCGGTCTCGTCCTGACCGTTCGATTCACCGTTGCTTAGGAAGCTTAGGACCGGAACCGGAGTTTCCTGGCTGCCGCTGGGGTCCACAGTTACGAAGAACGGTGAAGGGTTGAAATTCGTCCCGGTCTTCGTATAAGTAATACCGAGGTCGCCGTTTGCATCCATTGCGACGCTGGGCATGGAGAGAAAATTGGTCGCGTCCTGGATATCTCCCGTAAGAACCAATTGGGGTGTGGCTCCCGCCGCAATCTTGTAATAGCGGACTCCGGTTCGCTGATTGGCATTTTCCTGAACCGTGTGGGCTACGGCGAGATACTCCGCATTGGTTGTGCCGCCCATGCTTCGATAAGCCAAGCGATAGGCGAGGCGATCTCCTAGGCCGTCGATGTCGCCTCCGTAAGGTTCGGGGACGCAGAAAGTGTTGTAGGGCTGATTGACGTTATAGCATCCGGGTGTGAAAGCATGTGTTGGCATCGTAATGAACGTGGGCGGAGCGCCGCTGGTTATTCCAGACCACGTCCAGAAAGCCAACTGATTTGAGGTGCAAGGTGATGCCGAGCATTGCTGGTTGGTTCCCGGATTCCTAGGATTCACCAGGGCTAGGAAGTACTCTCCTGAAGTGGAGCTAGGAATGGGATTTGTGCCCTCAAAGTCGGCTGGCAAGAGAGTGTGGATCAAGCTTCGATCCGTACCCGCGGCATAGTTGGGAACATAGGTAAAGCACTTGGGGGAATTAGATAAAACGCCCGCAATTATGTCGGATTTGTCGAGTTGGCATACTTCAAACCCAACGATGTTGTAGTTATTGAAGGAGTCCTCAAGGTCCCAGCTAACGTAATAGCCGTCAGACCAGTTTCCAAAGCGCAGATAGTCGGGAAAGTACAGAGTGGTAGGCGAGCCAGCCGGCCCGTTCGGATTTACGGGAATTGCGGGAGTCAGACTGTAGTCGTAGACATTCCACGAATTTTGTCCGTTGTACCCTTCCAGATTGCTGGCGGGGACACCACCTGTGGAGGCACTAACCGCCATACAAAGGTCGTAGGTATTGACGCCCGTGGACTTGTTTGAAATGTTGAAGATATTGGTTAGAACAAAGACATTATCGATGCGGTCATAACTGGCAATGCCATCGAGCGAAGGATTGTTGCAGTCATTTGAGGGGGCGCCGGAGAAGATCGTTGCCGGCGATGTCGACGACGGTGCCGACAAAGGCTGCGGGCCCGCTATTCCTCCGGTGGAAAATATAGGGCTGCCCGTCGCCCTATCGAAAGCCTGCAGAAAATTGTCACCGAACTCCAGGTACTGTCCAACCCCGGAACCGTCAATCGGACCGACCGCGCCATTGGGATTTACTTCCTCTCCGGGTTTCTGGCCAGAAAGCAGGATGCTTGCGGCGTCGAGTCCCTCGAGCTGATTCGACCACGATCCTGCGGCAGGCGCAACGGTATTAAGTCCCACAACTGGGGAATTGCAGGGCGAACTGGCGGTGGTATTGTTGCCCGCGCACCACTGTAACGTAACCGTGCCAGGAGCCGGACACGTTCCGTAGGTAGGGCAGTTGTTATGGGCAGCCCGCGGTTGAATGATGGGCCGCACCATCGACATATGCGACTGCGCCAGCGGGGTCGCGCCAGAAATATTCTGCAACTGGAAAGTTCCCACTCCAACCTGCGCAGCGTCGGCTTCAATGACGGCGATGGTCGAGCTGTCGATCACATAATATTCGAAGCCTAGAGTAGCCTGTTGCGACTTACCGCCGCTTACCATAGCGGAGATCGAGCCGCGCCCCGGGGCCTGCGCCGACGCCGTGTAGCTTCCCGACAATCCCTCGGCGTCAAATGTTGTTCCTTGATCGTTTTCGTCTAACGTGCCCGGGCTGAAGGTAGAAGTGCCAACCGTGAACTGTGCGATATCGTCGACTTCCCCTCCGTTGTAACCCGAGAGGTTCAATCCGTAAGTCTGGGATGCAGCGAATGAAGTGGCAATCTGCGCGTAGGCTGCACCTTGCGCTAATCCGAAACTATCAATCTCCAGCAATAGAATGCCGCCACTCGTAGGATAAGCGGCAAACTGAAAGTTGTTCTGGGTGCCGTTGGTAAAGTTGGTAAAGGCGAGTTGGCATCGTCCCGCGACAAATTCCGTACAGCTCGCGCCGACGTTTGCTACGTGAGTGAAGCTTCCAGAGTAATTGAAATCTTCAAAGCCGTTCATATTTCCACTGGCGTCCGTGGTAAGCAGGCCTCCGGCAACAAATGGCCGGAAGCCGCCGCCAATGCCGCCCAGGGTAAACACCAACTGACCGGCCGGAAAGGTAGCCTGCTGCGTAAAGGCGTCGCCGGAAAGCATCGTGCCGGATGTATCGCTTTCGATGAACTTCAGATGAGTTTGGTCGACCACCCAGACTTCGAATGACAACAGGCCAAAGCTGCTGTCGAGCTCTGCCGTTCCATTGAGGCCGCCGCCATTCACCTCAGTAAGGTTGGAGGTTGCTGTGGAAAGGGTGAGGCCCGCGAGTCCCGTCGAAGTGCCGTTCTCGTTGAAATCTTGAGTGCCAGTAACGACTCCGGAGGAATTCACCGCGATCGCTCCCGCCGAGGCAAGAGGAAAGCCGTTCGAATCGGCGCCGAAAAGAGCAAACGAGACCGACTGAAAAGAGTTCGCCGGAACGCTCGCCGGTTGCAGATCGATTGTGCCGCTGCCGCTGCCCGAGCTGTCGAAACGGGTGATCAATCCGTGAGAACTCGAGATGAGAACAAAATCAAGGCCAAACGAAACGGGCTTGCTGTTGACGGTGAAATCTAGGTTGCCCGTACCTCGGCCGTCACTCCCAATCGTGTAAGTTCCCGTGGGCTTCAAACCAAGCTGCACGCCGGTCGTTACGCCGGTGGTTGCAATCAAGTCCAGATCGTTGAGGTCAATCAGTCCTGAGAGATTGCCTTTGCCGTCCGCTGTAATTGTGCCCAACATGGCGAATGGCGACTGCGATCCGTTGGAGGTTACATCCATCCCCGAGTAAGAAATGACGTAGGTGCCACTCAAGCTGGTCGGGATCACGCTGGGTGGTGGCGGAGGCGGCGGAGATGTTTGCGAACCGGAAGAACTGCTGCCGCATCCCGCTAGAAGTGCCGATGCGGACAGCGCGAGCAGCAGAACGATTGTGTTGCGTACTGACATAAATACCCTGCCGAGATGGACGCGCTTCATGGATCCGGCCATCTGATGATTCTTGGGGTCGGTTCTGGTAAATCCATTTTGCCTGAAACCCGGTTTGAGCAGGAGCTTACTTATGTAACGAGGTCGCGGGAATGGCACTGAAGTGGGGCGCGGTCATCGGTTGTTTGCTGCGAAGCGCAGCAGTCGCCCCACTGCAGCAGACAGTCCACAATGCTTCCAATGCGGAGTCTTTATTTGCTTTCGCGAAACAAACGCACCGGATTTGGGTTTAGAATCACTAACAGTTCCCGCCGGGTCGTACGATCACCTGACGGCGGCTAGCCACATGGGTTGCTGTTGTGAAATGCAAGCCTGTGTAAGCCACTGAGAGGGATGATGAGACCCCAGACGTGCTCCCACGCATCGACCTGCGCTTCGTCCTTTCTGCAACCTGATTCATGCTGTGGTTTGTTTCCTAGAAACCGCTCTTGTCGGCAAAGGCTGAGCTCTCTAATTGTGCTGACCTCAGCACTGCTCCTGGCGCCCGCGCTGCTGGCACAGGCGCTATACCAGGGGCAATCCGACCCGCACCCCTACGCGCAACAGCCGTATCCGGATCAAAATTATCCGCAACAGCCCTATCCGCAGCAGGCCTATCCAGGTCCCGGACAGATTGACCAGCAAGCCTATGCTCCTCGGCAGCCGCTCTCCGCGCCCGATCTCGAGCAGTTGGTCGCGCCGTTCGCTCTTTATCCGGACACGCTCGTGGCGCAGATTCTGGCGGCTTCGACTTATCCCGCACAGGTGGCCGATGCCGACCGCTGGCGGCGCGCTCAAGGCTATGCGACTACCGATCAGATCGCCGCCGGAGCCAATGCCATGCCTTGGGACCCGAGTCTGAAGGCATTGACGGCCTTCCCGCAAGTGCTGGCGCAAATGGACCAGAACCTCCATTGGACCTCCGCACTGGGCGACGCATATTTCAACCAGCCGCAGGACGTTCTTGAAGCCGTGCAGATCATGCGTGTGCGAGCGCAGCAGGCGGGAAACCTGAACAGCACTCCGCAGGAAGCGGTCACCTACGATCAAGGCAACATTGTGGTTGCGCCGGCGAATCCGCAGGTCGTCTATGTGCCGGCCTACAATCCGTGGGCTGTCTACGGCCAGCCCGTAACACCGTATCCGGGATTTTCATTGCTGGGGGCCTTGGGATCGTTCTTCGATTCATCGGCCGTAAGGTTCGGCTTGGGGATCGCGTTGAACGCGTTCGCGCGCACGCCCTGGGGTTGGCTGGGATGGGGATTAAGCTGGCTGACTCAGTCCGTGCTGTTTCAGGGAGGGAACTACTATTCGCACAGCGCAACCGTGGCCCACTGGGGCTTGCCGTACGGCACACGCGCGTATTCGCGAGGTGGAACGGTCGCTGGATGGAACCGATGGTCTCGTCCACCTTATGAAAGTCGATCCAGCGCACCGAATCGAGCGGCTGGCGGCTATGGACGGCCCTTCAGTGGATACACCGGAGCGCGTTCGCAAGGTTTTGCTAGAACGCCGGAGAGAGATGCATACGCGACGAACCGTTCGGGAGACCGCTACAGTCGCGGATATCAGAACTCCGGATCAGGTTACAACCGAACTTCACGGGAAAGCTACAATAATTTCCGGCCCTCGACTAGCCGGTCGGAAGCATATGGCCGTTCGGCGTATGGATCAACTTTCGATCAATCCAGGTTCAATCAGTCTGGCAGCAATCGGATGGCTGAGAACTTTGCCAGGAATTCTTCAGGAAATTATGGCAGCCGGCCGAGCACCAGCTACAACAATTCGGCTCGAGCATATCGGCCGCCGAGTTCAAATTTTCAGCGCAGCGATTTCGGCAAGCAGTCGTCCCATAGCTTCAAGAGCAGTGGCTTCAAGTCTTCCAGAAAATCGTCTTTCGACAAATCATCCTTCAGCAAGTCATCGTTCAAACCACCGCACTCTGGCGGCTTTCACTTATTCGGCGGCGGACACGCGCCGAAGATCTCCGGTGGTGGCAAGAGTTCCGGGCACGGGCATTCCGGCGGGGGCGGCCATTCCGGCGGTAAACATCACCACTAAGCTCGACGAATGGCGCGGCTTCTCGCGCATTATTATCGTTCAATGAAAACCGCCAAGCCCACGGACACTCCTATGCCAGTTCGTTGCGCGTGGGCGCGCAGCCCATTGGGGATTCGATATCACGATGACGAATGGGGTGTGCCGGTGCATGATGATCACACGCTTTTCGAGTTTCTGGTTCTGGAGGGAGCGCAGGCAGGATTGAGTTGGGAGACGATCCTGAACAAGCGTGAGAACTATCGCGCCGCGTTTGATGGCTTCGATGTGAAGCGTGTGGCGAAGTACGACCGGCGCAAGACGGCGCAGTTGCTGAAGAATCCCGGGATCGTGCGCAACCGTTTAAAGATTGCGTCGGCAATTCAAAATGCGCGCGCTCTCATAGGGGTACAAAAAGAATTCGGAAGCTTCGACCATTACGTCTGGCAATTTGTACAGGGTGAGCCGAGAGTGAATTCGTGGAAGGCGGGTGCGCGTCTCCCAGCCCGCACAGAGCAATCCGATGCCTTGAGCAAAGATCTTAAGAAGCGCGGCTTCAACTTTGTGGGATCAACCATTTGCTACGCCTTTATGCAGGCGGTGGGAATGGTGAACGACCACATGGTTGAGTGCTTCCGGTACCGCGAACTTGCTGGCGCAAAAGGGCTCTCACCCTCAAAACGCCGCAAAGGCCGCTCGATATAAGCGGCCTTTGGGTTTCCCGTCGCGATGCTTGTGTTGCGACAATCCTCTTATTTGAAAGCGATCACTCCAAAATAACCGTCGGTGTCGCTGGGACCTGCGGTGAAGTAGAGTTGGTTCTTTTGTCCGTTGGCAGAGCTTCCGCCGCCGAACTCGATTCCCCACAGGCCGCTAATCGTCAATGGCTTGTTGGAGGCATTCATCATGGTGCCAACTAGCGCTCCGGTCGAAAGATTAAAGCCGTTGATGGTGCCTTTGCTGGTGTTGTTCGAAATCAGCAGCGTGTTGCTGAGCGTTCCGAAATTTGCGGGCGCTACGGCGAAACCCCAAGGCTGGTTCAGCGGTTTGCCGTGGGCGAAGTGTTTCACGAATGTGCCGGCTTCTGTGAAGATGTCAATGTAGCCGCCGGACCCACCGGAAGTGCTGGCATACGATACGTAGACTTTTCCGCCGATATCCTGAATGCCGAACGGCGCAAAGCCTGTTGGAATGGCGGGATCGGTGAACGACTTCACGAAGTTGAAGCTGCCATCGTAAATGTCCACTCTATTATTGGCAGCGTCGGCGGCGAACAAGAAATTTCCCGACGTCTTGCTGGTGATGGCGAGTCCGGTGTATACCGAGCCCGTACTGGTCACCGCAATCAGAGCGGAGCTCGGGTTGAACGACGACCAGCCACTGATGGTTCCATCGAGCGTGGCGAAGAGGAAGACCGAGGTCCAGGTATCGATCTGGAACTCCGTCGAACCGTTGTAGACGATGCCGGTGGGCGTTCCGGGGCCGGTGCCGCTGGCGGGAGGAACGATCACCTGCAAGCTTTGCGGGACTCCCTGAGCGTTATAAAGGGTGGACCAGCCGTCTGCTTCGTCGCTGACCCAGAAGGGCGCGCTGGGTGCGTACGCCAGTCCCCAGGCATTTTTCAGCAGGGGATCGGTATGCTTGGCGCCTGCCTTATCTGAGACCAGGAATGTAGATTGATATTGAGCCAGAGCCGCGCTGGAAGCGAACACCAGCACGAGCCCGAGCAAGGGGGAAGCAAGCGAAATTCGATTGAGCCAATGACGACGATACATGCGGTTTCTCCTTGTGTATTGCGAGCGATGGGGGTAGATCAAGAGCTTGCGAGCCACGGCCAATGCTAGGTCCCGCGTCCGGCGCGGTTGTCAAAGGATTGTCATGAGTTTGTACAATTAATGTCAGCTGGTCGGCCGCGGACGGGAATCGACGGAAAATTTCCATGCCTTGGTACTTTCGTCCAGTGGTAACATCGGCCTGCTTCAGAGTTCGAGGACAATTTCGAGAAACCGGTGGGATACAAGAATGACTAGATCGGCCCGCGCAGTGGCTTCGCCGCGAGTTATTTGCATCGAGGATTTTCGTCCGATCGCGCGCCAGAGGATCCCGAAATCGGTGTTCGATTACCTGGATGGCGGAGCCGAAGGGGAAGTCACCCTTCGCGAGAACTGCAGAGTCTATAGCGACATCACTTTTCGTCCGCGACATGCCGTCTCACTCGCCGACTGCAGCATGAGCACCAGCGTTCTTGGCTTCAACCTTTCGCTTCCCATCATGCTGGCTCCGGTGGGGTATAGCCGGCTGATGCATCCGGGAGGAGAAGTGGCCGCCGCGCGAGCCGCGGGCCGGGCTGGCATCGGCTACATTCTTTCGACGATTTCCGGGCACAAGCTGGAAGACGTAAAGGCAGGCTCGTCCGGACCGGTTTTCTATCAGCTCTATCTCATGGGCGGGCGAGGCGCCGCCGAGGCATCGATCGACCGTGCGCGAAACGCCGGATTCTCCGCCCTGGTGGTCACCATCGATACGCCGGTCTCCGGAATTCGCGAACGCGATTTTCGCAACGGAATGAAGGAATTGGTAAGCGGTGGTCCGTTCGAAAAAATTCCATATCTTCCGCAGATATTTTCGCGTCCCGGTTGGCTCATGGGTTTTCTGCTGGATGGCGGCCTACCTGCGCTGCCGAACGTGGTGGTTCCGGGCAAAGGTCCAATGAAACTGCTCGACGTCGCAACGGCGCTTGCGGAATCCGCCGTCACATGGGCAGACCTGCGCTGGATCAGGGAACACTGGCGAGGTCCAATCGTGGTGAAAGGCGTGTTGACCGCAGAAGATGCGCGGCGTGCCATCGACGAAGGAGCCGCCGCAATTTCAGTTTCAAATCACGGCGGCCGGCAACTCGACGGTGTGCAGGCATCATTGCGTGCGTTGCCGGAAGTGGTGGAGGCCGTCCAAGGCCGCATCGAAGTATTGATGGATGGAGGCATTCGTCGCGGCACCGACATCGTGAAGGCTCTATGCCTTGGAGCGCGCGCCGTCCTCTGTGGGCGGGCCTACGCGTACGGCCTCGCCGCCGCCGGTGAAGCTGGCGTCGACCGCGCCATCGAAATCCTGCGCACCGACCTCGAGCGCACTCTGAGGTTACTCGGCTGCCCCTCGGTCGCAGCGCTCGATCGTTCCTACGTGAACGTGCCCAAGGATTGGGAAGCGGCTTAAATTGTTCTAGAAGGCAGGCTGCTGCGAAGTTGCAAAGCCACAACTGGTCAATTAAGCTTGAGTTTCTTCAGCATCTGCCGCAAGACGAAACACCCAAGCCGGGATGGCGGAACTGGCAGACGCAGCGGACTCAAAATCCGCCGGGCTTCGGCCCTTGGGGGTTCGATTCCCCCTCCCGGCACCATACTTTCTCTTTTTGTTTTGGAAGGCCTGCAGGTCCAGCGGACCTTAATCTCTAGACGGATCGATATTCACTTTCTAGGCTTAAGATCGGTGGCATGCCGGACCACCGCGCTCAGTCGCGAGTGAACACTGATGCGGTAAGATGGGTGGCATTCTTGATACTAGAATTCCGATTCAGTCGTCCCAGGAGACCCGCTTGAACCGCAGCAAATGGTTCGTTCTGCTGTCTCATCTTTTCCTGTGCCTCTTATTTCTCATGGCCGCGTCGCAGGCACAAATCGACGACGCCACCAAGAAGCTCTCATACGACATCTTCAAGCAACTGATTGAGATCAATTCCACTGACTCTGTCGGCAGCGTGACAGCAGCTTCCGAGGCGATGGCGCAACGCTTTCGCGATGCGGGATTCACCGAGGGCGACATTCAGATTCTCGGCCCCAATGATCGCAAGAAGAACCTGGTCGTGCGGTTGCACGGCACCGGAAAGCACAAACCCCTCCTGCTGATTGGTCATCTTGATGTCGTCGAGGCCCACCGCGAGGATTGGACCAGCGATCCCTTCAGTTTTGTGGAGAAGGACGGCTTCTACTACGGCCGCGGCACTCAGGACATGAAAAGCGGCGACGCCATCATGGCTACCACGCTGATCCGTTTTAAGAGAGAGGGTTACATTCCTGACCGCGACATAGTCCTCGCGCTCACCGCCGACGAGGAGGGTGGCCAGTCGAACGGAGTCGACTGGCTGGTCAAGAACCACAGGGACCTCATCGACGCCGAAATCGTTTTCAACCACGACGGCGGAGGCATCCTGAGCGACCACGGCAAGCCCGTGATGATGACCGTGGACGCTACCGAAAAGTTGTACGCGGATTTTCAGCTCTCCGTGACCAATCCCGGAGGCCACAGCTCGCTGCCAAGACCGTACAACGCCATCTACGCTCTCGCTGACGGGCTCACGCGCCTGCAGCACTTCCAGTTTCCGTTCGAACTGAACGAGGTGACGCGTGCTTACTACGAGCGTATGGCGACGGTGGAAACTCCGGAGCGCGCCGCCGACATGAAGGCGATGCTGAAAAATCCGCCCGATACAGATGCGATACAGCGGCTTTCAAAGGACCCAATCGATAATTCAACTACCCACACTACCTGCGTCGCGACACGTCTCAATGCCGGCCACGCCAACAATGCCTTGCCACAGCGCGCCGAAGCCAATGTGAATTGCCGGATTGAACCGGGGCATTCCGCGGAAGAAATCCGTCAGGAGTTAATTAAGGTAATTGCCGATCCGAAGATTACCGTACGTTTCGTCGATAACTCCGGCAACGCTTCCGACAATGCTTCCGACCGGAAGAGCTTACCGCCTCCGCCGCTGCGGCGCGACGTTTTTGCACCGCTGGAGAAGATCACCGCCCAAATGTGGCCAGGTACGCCGGTAGTTCCTGAGATGTCCACCGGTGCCTCCGACGGCATCTACACCATGAGAGTCGGCATGCCCACCTACGGTATTTCAGGCATTGCCATTGATCGCGACGACATCCGCGCCCACGGCCGCGACGAGAGGCTTGGCGTTGAGTCCTACTACAAAGGAGTCGATTTCTATTACCGATTTCTGAAGGCCGTTACATCGGAGTAGCGAAGGGCTCAGTCTGGGCTTTTCGTCAGTCAGATGCCACCTGAGTATTATTGTTTCGCGGGTCGTCTTTTGTGCTCAGGTATTCAAGTCCATGCGAACCCTATCGCCGTCACTTGCGTGAGGTTGTGCAATAACAAGTTGGTACTTATGGAAACGCTCCTTTCCGTGGTTTGGGCCAACAGTTCGGATTACGCGAACATCGCAGAAAAGCTATCACGGCGGCGCGGACAGAACGACGCGGAACTGCACCTTGCCTCTCATCATGCGGGCATAAGCTTCGTCCGCTTTGAGGGATAAATTTCAACTCCTCCCCCTTCGGCTCTATGCCGCGCAGTTCAGATTGCATCTGCTGCAATGGGCGCATCACACAGGCGCGTGGAAGCGCCGCAATCGGACGATGGTATGGCGATGCTCTCGCATTCCCTCGGCACAGACGCGCGGCCTCGAAAATTGACATGCATCGCCACTACGTCCTAGGTTCGATCTCCCAGTATCAGGGTGCATATTGAGTGAAGACAAAGTCGCGAGCTTTGACAGGCTCGTGGCATGGGAAGCAGGTTTTGAGCGCCGCTGCGGCGTCAGGTTTGCCGTCTTTGAATTGAGCGAACCCCCAGCCGCCCGTCGCCGCGTATTTTTTTGAGTCCTTAACCATGAACTGCACATTCGTGGCATCCCCGGCCACGAAAGATTGGGCACGACCAAAGACTTTGTTGTTTTCCTCGGACGGAACGTAGCTCCATGCCAGCCGGGCAATGATTGTGCCGTCCGGGAACGGTAGCTTTCCCTCGCGGTAGGCCTTGATGGCTATATCGTTGCCGAGAAGCGCGCGAAGATCGTTGAGGTTGCCTTCTTCGTGTGCTACTGAGATCAACTTCCAGTCGCGGTATCCGGGAGGGACCTTGATTCCGAAGATCGGGGCAACCTCTCCATCGGCATGCCCCGATGCGGGAGCCGTAAAAGAGACAACGCCGGCCACCGCTGCCACTGCAAAAAACAAGAACGCGATTCGTTTCAGTGCGTGCTTTAGATTTGCCATACTCGTTCCTCCTATGCGTTCACGTAAATCGAAACTTGATTGGCTGAGACCAGGCGGTGTATCAGCCAAAGGTGAAGGAAAAAACCTCTACCCCAAAACCCCGAGAAGGCGATAGTGATTTCCGCGATGATGTTTGAGCGACCTCTCAGGCATTTTGGTTTCCATCGTCCGATTGCGTGGCACCCGTTAACGCCATCAGACCAGAAGGGTAAAAGCGAAGCAATTGGACGATAGTATTGGCGATACCTTGGTATTAATCGATCATAATTAATTGCTCAAGCGAACGGATTCGGCAACCCAGCCAAGGCGGTTTGTGCCTCGCATCGGCCGGCCTGACAGATGACGCTGACGAAACTTTGGCGTTCGTCAATTGTGGTTGCAAACCTACACGCACTTTGCTATCTGTGAATCCCTCCGCACCGCGCATGAACCTTCTCTTCGCTCCTTATTCATGTGGGTATGCAGGCATCGGCCAACTCCAGGGCAGTTTGACAACAGAATGAAACCGGCGTGGTAATCTCTTTCTCGATTTCAATCAGCGTTTTACGGAGGTGGCAGGAGATGCGGTCACTCGTTCTCTCGGTCTTCTTGTTGTTCTGCAATCTGTTCCTAACCGGTTTTGTTCCGGCGGGGTTCTCGCAATCCATGCCGGCGCAATCGTCCTCTGGCGCTTCGGGCGCGGCCGATGCCGAAAAGCCGGCGCCGCAGCTCGACCATTTCGATGCCAAGAACGCGGATCCCTCGGTGGATGCCTGTACGGACTTTTATCAATACTCGTGTAAGCGCTGGGTCGCGAATAATCCGGTTCCACCGGATGAAGTTTTCTGGGGAGCCTTTGGCAAACTCCAGTTATGGAACACGTCGTTCGTTCACCAGACGGTGCTGGAGGTCGCAGCCAAACCGGCGGCCGAACGCACGCCCGTGGAGCAGAAAGTCGGCGACTATTGGACGGCTTGCATGGACCAAAAGCAGAGAAATGCCCATGCGTTCGATACGCTGCACCCGACGCTGGCGCGTATCGACGCCATGCGCAGCAAACAGGAGATCGCGGAGATAGTGGCGGAGCTTCATCGCATCATTCCGGGAGCATGGAACCCTGGAAATGCCTGGACGTACTCGGCGCTTTTTGGTTTCGGCTCCGCGCCAGACTTCCACGATACGACCCATGTCATCGCGGAATTTGATCAGGGAGGAATGGGGCTTCCGGGGCGCGAGTTTTATCTGAACGACGACGCGAAGTCGGTGGAGATTCGGAACAAATATAAGACCCACATTGCCAAGATTCTGGAGCTGGGCGGCGTGCCGGAGGCCGAAGCAAAGGTGGATGCGGACGTGGATCTGCAGATGGAAACCACCATGGCGAAAGCCGCCATGGAAATCGTCAAGCGGCGCGATCCCAAGAATCTCGACAATGAAATGGATTTGGATGCGGTGAAGAAGCTTGTGCCGTCATTCGATTGGAGCCGATATCTCGAACTGGTTCACGCTCCCGCCTCCGGTAAGTACATCGTAACCGCCCCTGACTTCTTTCGTGCAATTGAATCGCAAATCAAGAACGAGCCGTTGGATCACTGGAAGATCTATCTGAAGTGGTTCCTTCTGGGAGGCGAAGCGTCTTCGCTGAGCGACGACTTTATGAACCAGGATTTTGCTTTTTACGCGCAGACTCTCTTTGGTGCGAAAGAGATCGAACCCCACTGGCGAAGGTGTATCGAGTCGGAGAATCGGGACATCGGCGAAGCCGTGGGGCAAACCTATGCGGCTCGAGCCTTTCCCCCAGAAAGTAAGGCGCGCATGAAGGAGATCGTGGACAATCTCAAAACGGCTCTGGGCCAGGACATCGATTCCATGGATTGGATGGACGCGCAGACCAAGAAGCAGGCCCACATCAAGCTTGCCGCTCAGGTGGACAAGATCGGATATCCCGACCATTGGCGCGACTATTCAGCCTTGCAGATTAGCAGCGACAACCATCTTGCGAACGTGCAGAGGTCATCGGAGTTCGAGTTCCGGCGTCAGCTGCAAAAAATTGGTAAACCGGTGGACCGGACGGAGTGGGGAATGACGCCGCCGACGGTGAACGCCTACGAAGATCCGCAGACCAACACCATCAATTTTCCCGCGGGAATTCTGCAACCGCCGTTCTTCGATCCCGCGATGGATGACACCGTTAACTATGCTGCTGCCGGTGCAGTGATCGGTCATGAGACGATCCACGGCTACGACGACCAGGGGCGCAAGTTCGATGCCGAAGGCAACCTGCGCGATTGGTGGACCGCTGACGATGGCATGGCCTACGAGAAGAGAGGCGATTGTATTGCCGACGAGTACACGGAAATGATCCCCGAAGCGGGTGTGAAACAAGACGGGCGCCTCACGCAAGGCGAAAATACCGCCGATAACGGCGGAATTCACATAGCGTTAGCGGCGTTGCAGGCCGACCTCAAAAATAAAGGTACGAGCCTCGACGCCAAAGGACCGGACGGCCTTACCGGATGGCAACGCTTCTTCCTGGCGTACGCAAATGTGTGGTGCAGTAATGTGAGCCCCGAGATGATGCGGACGCTGATCCTCACAGACCCGCATCCGCTGGATAAGTACCGCGTCAATAACGTGCTGGGAAACATGCCGGAGTTTGCCAAGGCATACGGTTGCCACAAAGGTCAGGCGATGGTGCATGAGAATGCCTGCCGTGTCTGGTGAGTTGGGGAGTTAAGCAGGCAATACGAGCCGCGGATCGCCTTATTTGAACCAGTGATAGGCGACGGTGACTTGTATTCCGTTAAATTCCGTATTCTGCACGCCGAGGTTCGCGTTGGATATGTGTGACCATCGGCAGCCTAGATCAAGAGCTTGCCGCTTTCGCGTCCATAGATAAATTCCGCCGCCGCCTTTCGCCGTGAAATTGAAACTGGAAGTATTTCCTGGAGGCAGGTTCGTGGGAGTGATCACAGCGCCGCCAGCCAATTCGATGTAAGGCGAAATGCGAGGCATGTGCAGAGCGGAGTTCCAACGCAGGATAACAGGGTCAAGTTCGATCCCGTGCGTGCGTTGGTTTCCGTAAGTTTCAAAGACCGGAGCGAAATCGGCTGCATACTCGAAGTTGCCTCGCGTCCAGCCCGTTGAGAGTTCGCGCGTCATAACCCTGCCGACGAAGATCCCAGCAGACCAGATTTGTGACTCCGTAAACGAATTCGTGTTTTCTTCCCCGGTTTCTCCGGCGGCCCAAATGCTGAAGTCCCATCTTCCTTTCCCCGCTGACGGTGGCGCTTCCTGGGCGAACACTCGCCAGGAACTGAAAAGAAAAATCACAAGCAGCATTGAAACGCGGATGGGCCACAATCGTATTTCCCGGTTCTCCATAGGTGTATTGGAGCGCAAACATTGCGCTTTGGATGCTGGAAACGGACTGCGCCTGACTCAAATGAAACCGCGAAATCGAAAGCCTAAAAGCGAACGACAAGGCCAGAAGAGATGCGGAGGTTGCGCCGCTCAAAGGCAGTCGATCCCGTCTTGATTGCATCCACCTGATTGCGCCAGCCGAACCTTCGGGTTAGCGCGAAATCGACTCCCACTCCCAGGTCTTCGGCAAATGAAGTGTCAGTGGCGACTTCCTTTGCGCGTACCGCTCCGATCATTGCCTGAGCAAAAGGATGCACCCGCCCGGCCGACGCTCCTCCTCGCAAACCGAATAAGAAATCAGTTTGAGTCAGCCCACCGTATTGGCCGCCGAAATCAGCAATCCCTCCAAAATAACGTAGGTACTTTTTTTCAAAGGAAATGTTCCAGCCGCTGAGGCTTGAGCCCAGGGCAGACAGCGGATCGCAGGGCATGCCATCGCCTGAGATGACTACTTCGCAATGAGTCGTGCCGATGTGCGAGTAACCAAGAAAGAAATCTCCGTGGTTGAGAACTTGCGTTTTCGGGCTCTCGCTGGTCGAAACAAGTTTCTCTTGACCATTGAAGAGTGTTTCGTCGAGTCCATAGCGCGAGGCACGATACCAAGGATGCTCGCTATGAAGCATATTCGCGCCAGCGCGAAGAGGATTCAGGGCAACGCGGACCGTATCAATCAACAGACGGTTTTGCGTGGCGGCTTCAACGCGTCGAACCAGTTTCCGATCCAGAATGTCTTCCCCGATCAACCAGCCCATGCCACCCAGCGGCGTCATCACGATATCGATTTGGCCGACGCCAGTGAAACAATTCTTCGTAGTGCAGGGAAACGAACCATTTTGATTCCATGGAAGCCTATCCTTCGAGCCGTATTTTTCGACCGTGACCTCACTTAACGGTCCGAGATTCCATTGCGTGCTGTAGGCGGCATTCCATAGTCCGGCTTTAAGACGACTCCACCAGTAAGCTTTGGTGTTGGAAAACTCCAGTCTCTCGGACCGCGGATCATTTTGTATTTGGACGAAGCCGGTCAGAGCGCCTTGAATCGGATGTCCAACATAGCCGAACCAGTTGGGGTCGCCATCGCCCCACCCTGACTTTGTCCATTCTGAGAGAGATTGCTTGTAATCGCGCCAGTAATGATTGAAGGGGATGCCGTTTTCAGACACGACCCACCGGAAGTCAGTGTGCACAACGTAGGCCTGTTCGATGAGAAGAAAGGTGAACGATTCGGTCAAAGCTATGCCCCAATGAAACCCCTGCCTCTCACGTGCCGGCAGGGTGCTGCGAGCGTCGATATCTCCGGGGGCAACGGGGAATGCTGTTGGGTGGAAGCCAGGTGTAGGCATGACATTGAAAAGGTTTTCGGCAGAGGCGATGGGCGGGTTGCGAGCGAAGATTTCCGTTGAGAAAGAATCTCGCATTGTCTGGCCCCGAGCAGCAGCAGTATCTAAACGCGAGGCGGATTGAGAAACGCAATCCTGATCGACAGCGCTGGTTGGGTCAAGAACACCGTCGGTTTGATCGCATCGAACTGACAACGACTGGCCAAAAGCACCAGCACACATTAGAAAGGCAACGGTTAGAAGGATGCCGGAACGCATACGGCGTAAAGCTGCAAATCTTAGCATGGACGGCTGTTGAAATCCTTGAGAATCGTCGCGAAAACTATCTTTGTCCTGGCCTCTATCTACTTCGGTGGAAACGTCCTCCGCGTTGCGTTAGCACCGAGTGGTAGTGCCTCAGTTTGAATTTCAAACTGAGGCACTACCCACCGAGTACAAGCCTCGACAACATTGGCATTCCGCTTGTACTATGCCGAGGCAGGTTTATTCTCCTCAGAGATTAAACCAGCAAGGTTAGAAAGCAGATTAGGAACCCTCTTGAGGGATCGTTGTTCCGTCAGGCTCTTAATTTGTCGTATCCGGAACTCTTAACACTTGAAGCTGCTTGACGAAATTACCAAGAAAGCTATTGGCCTTTGCCAATCTTTGAGGTAATATCTCGCACCGATGGATCGTACGGGCTTGTGCGGGCCGTTATGAACAGTTTTCGAGTGGTGTCGCAACCTTAGTGAAAGTATTGATTTCCGGTCTGGTATCCATGTCAACCGTGCGCCGACGATTGATCGCAGTTGATCGGTTTGGCTATTGATCCGAATCCCAGTGTGAGGAATTAACTTGAAACAATCATTTGAGTTCAGAGTTGTACTTTCGTGTGTGGTGTTAGGTATATGCACTTTCATGTCGGCGTGCGGAGGAAGTACGTTCAATGACCCGCCGGGGGTTGCCTCGGCCGCGGTTGCGAGCACACAGAATCCCTTGGTCGCACAGGTCACGGCGAAGACCGCATTGGGATGCCAGGGGCAGGTCATGGTTGAGTTCGGCCCGGACACCTCCTACGGACGAAGCACGGCGTGGTATCCTGCGCCGGCCACTTTGCAGAGCACAACAATTCTGGTGGCGGGCATGAAAGCGTCAACGACGTATCATATGCGGGCCGAGGGGCAATGCCCGGGCAATCCGACTCTTTTCCCGAGCCAAGACCTAACATTCACGACCGGCCCGCTGCCCAAGGCTGGCTTTCCCGCGCTTACGGTAAGCCGTCCCAATCCATCCCCGAGTTCGCCAGAGAACGCCGGCGTGGAAATGATTGATGTGACGGTGGCCAATACGCCGGCGTTTTTCACGGACCGTGATGGCAGCGTCATTTGGTATTACTACCTGGGAACGTCTGGATACGCGTTTCCCTTTAAGCTGCTTTCGAACGGTCACATAGTTTTGAATGCGGTAACTCCACAAATCTCAACCTTGACGGAAATCGATCTTGCGGGGAACATCGTTCGGCAATTGAGCATCGTCGATTTGCAGCAAAAGCTACAGGCGGCTGGTTTTAACCTTTTCCCGGGCGGTTTTCACCATGATTTTATGCCTCTGCCCAATGGTCATTTTCTGGTGCTGGTGGACTGCAACAAGAGTTTCACCGACCTCCCTGGCTATCCCGGAACTACCAGCGTGCAAGGAGATGCCGTTGTTGATTTAGACCAAAATTGGGATCCGGTGTGGGTGTGGAACGCTTTTGACTATCTGGATGTAAACCGGCATTTGAACGGGTTGCCAGATTGGACCCATAGTAACGCGCTCGTCTATCTTCCAGAGGACGGAAATTTTCTCATCTCAATGCGCCACCAGTCTTGGGTGCTAAAGATCGACTATAACAATGGCGCCGGCACCGGGAACGTGCTGTGGAAGTTGGGCTACCAGGGAGATTTCGCGTTGACCGAAAACGGAGTCCCGACGCAGGACCCGAGCCCATGGTTCAGCTTTCAGCATTTCCCTTCTTTAATAGGGCAAAATGGGCCACAAACGACGCTGGCGATTTGGGACAATGGGGATGGTCGAGTCCTAAATACGAATGGTGAAGTATGCATCAATCCGTTGCTTGGCAATGCCTTCCCGGCATGCTACTCCCGTGCGACCGAGTTCCAGATCGATGAGAGCGCCATGGTGGCAAATCTGACGTGGGCTGATCCCTTGCAATACTTCGGAGTATGGGGTGGAAGTATCAATCAACTGGACAATGGCAATGTCGAGTTTGATCTGAATGCTCCGGCGATTCCGCCCATTGCGAATGGAGCTTCGGTGGTACAGGAAGTGACTCAGACCGCTAACCCGCAGGTGATCTGGCAAATGAACATTCCAGTGCCGGAGTTTGCCTACCGGGCGTACCGCGTTCCCAGCCTCTACCCAGGAGTGACTTGGCAGTTCTGAACGAGCAAGGCAGAAGGTTTGTGAACTGGAGTTCACCGAGACTGCGCATCTATCTCTCCATCTGCGGCGAGAAATTCAAGTTTGCCAAAGTATCGTGGCCTGAGTTTTGCGGTGCGAGATAAGTCTCGCTCATCTCCTCCCGCGTGTCGGTTGTCGCTGTGAAGAGTGGTGACATCGTGGGGCGCATTGTACGGTTAGAATCGAGCTGGTCGCTGGGGCCCGAAGGAATTCTTGACCATAACTCGGAACTGTGCCAGATCGTCAGCGGCTGTAGCCACTAGAGTCGTGTAAGAATCCGGCGTCGGACCTGAGATAGCCGGTCCGTTCTTTCATCATTGGTAACCCAGGGGCGTCGTGCCGGTAGCCGCGACCACAAAGGTGGCGACTGGCCGATGGGGGGCCATTGTCTAATCGAAATGGAGCAAGCAGGCGAGCCGCAGCAGCCTAGAATGGTCTCTCGCTGCAATACCTTTCAGCGGTCAGCGAATACCGCATCACGGGCGTCAATACGCATTCTTGCTGCTGAACATCGACAGCAGTGTCATAGTGATGATCTGGAGATCGAAGGTTAGACTCCAGTTTCGAAGGTAGTATAGGTCGTATTCCACCCGTTTGGCGATGGATGTATCCCCGCGCCATCCATTTACCTGAGCCCATCCTGTGATCCCCGCTTTAAAGAGGTGACGCGAGTTGTAGCGATCAAATTCCGCCAGGAAGCGTTCCACAAAGTAAGGGCGTTCTGGACGGGGTCCAACAATGCTCATGTCCCCTTTCAAAACGTTGAGGAACTGAGGTAGTTCGTCGAGGTTCGTCTTACGCAAGAAAGCGCCTACCGCAGTTCGGCGGGGATCGTTAAGACAGGTCCAGCGGGTATTCCCCTCTTCACGGCTCGCTACATTCATGGTACGGAATTTGAACATGCGGAAAACCCTCCCGTTGAGCCCAACTCGCTCCTGTATGAAAAAGATCGGGCCCGGGCTTCCGACTCTTATGGCCAGAGCAATAAGGAGAGTGATCGGTAGCGTGAGCAAGAGGACAACGGCTGAAAAGGCGACATCGAAGATACGTTTCTGGAACAGATACGAACCGGTCTCGGCCAGCGTCGGCCTCAGATCGAGCATGTGAATTCCACCCAAGTCGATCAGTCGATCACGAACGATCACTCCCTCACCCAAGTCGATTACAACTCTGGTAGGCACGCATAGCTTCTCTAGAGTAGGCGCGATGGTTTGAACGTCACTCAGACGGGAGGTGGGCAGTGCAATAATAATATCATTGATAGAATCGCCGTTGGAGAAGGCGGGGATCTGGTCAATTTCGAACACCGGACCATCCACCGCGACTTCCTGGCCGGGCAATCTGACAAAACCTACAACCTTGCAGGGTAGGACTTCGCCGTGCTGCAGGGATGTGCCTACGCGGCGAGCGAAGCGATCGGTTCCAACCACAAGAATTTTGACTTCGCTTCTGCCGCTCTCCCGCAGATATTCGAGAAACACACGGAATGCGATACGGGCCATCGTGGCCAGAATGAACAGAGCAAGCGCGCTAATTCCGATCACAAGCCGAGAGTAACTGGCCCCACGATACAAAAATCCCGCAGCCATCACGATCGCGTAAGTAAAAGCAAGCGCTTCGAACAGCCTTAGGCTTTTCCTACCGGGTGCATACAGTTGCTCGACGTTCCATAGCCCGGCCTCCTCCGCGGCAATTGCCCAAACGATGGTTGTAATGAGAACAATTCCCCAGTAGGAATGCAGGCCCACAGGAGGGGTTCGCGAAAGCAGAAAATTCACTCCGAAGCGCACCTTCACGGCGATGAAATAGGCGCAGGCTGGCAGCAAGAGCGTCAAGATTCTCAAATAGAGACGTGCATAGCTCAGGCGACTGCGAATCATACCAAACGACTTCTCCTATAGGCAGCAATTATTAATCCTTCTGCATCCCTTCTGTCCAGCTTTAATCATAAGCCCGGTAAGCACTTAGATGCCTCTTCAAGGCCAGGGGCAGAAAGCGTTGGTTCAGGCCTAGGATCAGCCCTGCCGATTTGGCAAGACTTTGTCTGACTGCCGAATGCGCTTGATCACCGGGTTTGCCTGTATTCCGTGTAAACCGCTTGCTCACCAATTTGCGCCAGTCCCGCAACATGGAGGAACGGGTACCGGGAGTGCTCCAAATTTCCAGTTCTTTCAACGTGTAGCCGATGTCGAAATAGCGTTTGAAAAGCTGAAGCGCGTTGTAGTCATGAGAATGAAACACAGCAGCTTCTGGCTCGTATACGATTTTCCAGCCAGCATCCAAAATTCGCTTTGCAATGGCCAAATCCTCAAACATTTTGAGATCTTCCGGATAGGGAGTTGCTTTCCACACGCTTCGTCGAATGGCCGAATTGACATCGGAAAAATGATAAAACTTGTATCCGCCTCCGTTGCGATGAGTCGGATCTTTTACGATCTTGTGGGGCCCATAAATCACATCGAATGTATCCTGCCGCTCACCGGTAGATCCCGGCTTTGGCATCTGCCGGCCATATGCAGCTCCCACAGTGGGATCGCTGAAGTTAGCCAACATGCGGCTCAGCCAGGTGTCCGTAACTGGTATCGCGTCTCCGGAAAGATTTACCACGATCTGACCCTTGCCCAGGCTCGCAGCCAGATTTCGCGTACGGGCATGATGAAACGAGGCCGCGGGGATCTGCTCAATCCGTATAGGGTAACCCCGCGCAATCTGCAAAGTTGCGTCAGTGGAACCAGAATCGATAAGAATAACTTCGAAATCCTCGACGTGTTTCTGGGAAAAAACTGCCTCCAGGCAGGCACCGATGTTAGAGCCCTCATTTTTGGTGAGAATAGAGATGGAACATTCGATCATTGGGGTCAAACCCTCCGGCAGTTAAGTGCGAAGTGACACGACTTTGGCCCAACTCGGCGGCATATTCTTAGCGATCTCGATGCCCTCGAAAACACAACTTTCCCGTGCTCCAAACTCTCGAACCCATGCGGCCATGGCCCGAACCCCATCCCGTAGGGAAGTCTTCGCGCGCTTACCGAAGACCCGCTCCGCCTTGGAGTGATCGGAAAATGCAATTTTGACTTCGTTGCGCGGATCAAGATATTGAAGTTGAAGGGGTTTTTCAAGAGCCAGAGCCACCACGTCGGCAAGGTCATTCACGGTATGAGGTGTGTCGGCGCCGACGTTGAAAATTTGGTTTCGGGCTGCAGGGAAATCTACGGACGCGGCAATGATCGGTGCGACATCGTCTATGTGCGTGAATGCTCGTTGCTGACTGCCATCTCCGAAGATCGTCATGGGCTCGCCACGAAGAAGCTGATTCATGAAAATTCCCACGACATTGCGATAGCGGTCGGCAACGTTCTGACGCTGTCCGTAAACGTTGTGGGGTCGAAAGATTATATAGTCAAGGCCAAACATTTCGAGGCTTACGCGCAGTTCCTGCTCCACCGCCAGTTTTGAGATTCCATAGGAATCCTCGGGGATAGGGACCATATCTTCCGACATCGGACTCTGGCCCGCCCCGTAGACTGCAATTGACGATGTAAACACGAAGCATTTCACCTTGTGGTTGATGGCTGCATTGATCAGATTTACTGAGCCGATCAGATTATTGCTGTAGTTGAATCTCTTGATGAAATGACTCAATCCCTCGGCCGCATAAGCTGCCAGATGATAAACGTAATCGAACGAATGCCGTTCAAAGAGACGGTTGATCAGATCGTGATCGAGGACTGATGCCTGAACAAAAGTGGCCGCTTGGGGCACGTTCTCCCGAAAGCCTCCGCTGAGGTCATCGAGAACCACGACGTCATGTCCCATTTTGAGCAGATGGTCGGCGACATGGGAACCCATAAAACCGGCGCCACCAGTGACCAACGATATTGGTCTAACTTCCATAGCAATTGTCTCCTAGCCGCAAGGGTTTTGGCAGGACCGCGCGGTTCATCAATGAATGGTCATCCGTAGCGTGTTCGTCTGCAACGACGGCTGGCTCTCGCTTAAGCAAGGCTCCAACACCGATTCGGGACTTGATTTCTTCGCTCGTGTCCCTATTTTAGGGCTATCGTTGCCTTGGCAGCAATTATTAGCCTCCGACGGTGCCCCTTGTCTAGTGTTTAGTAGCAATCACATCGGATTGTGAAATTTGATCGAGAGCGCTATCAGTGAGCCGCTCAGCAAGCCATACTACCCGACCCGCTTCACCGACCGGTCCGCGCACAATCTTGACCTCCAAGCCTTTGGTCGAGAGCGCTGTTGTGAGATCAGGTCCGATGTCCCAGAAGGCTAATATGCCCTCTCGCGACAGAGGGTCCAAATGATACTCGGGAGGCTCAATGTGAATTATCTCTCCATCAGCGATCTCAGCACGTTTTCTGGTTCTCGCTCGGGGCGGAACCGTGAATAGATGAGCGCCCCCTAGCCGCAGAACCCTTGCGGTCTCGCTGAACGCTTTGTCCAGGCGGGGCACATGCTCAAGAACCTCGGAAGAGACGATCAGGTCGAATGAATCATCGTGAAATCGCAAATCAGTAATGTCCTCGCAAATCGCGCCATCCTTGCACTTCGGCGGCCTTCCTGGTTCGTAGAAAGTTCTGGTATAGCTGCGAGCCCGAGACAGAATAGTTTTCAGCGGCGATCGTGGATCCAGTTCTAACACGTCCATTCGTTGCAGCTGGCTGCCATATCGATGCCTGATTTCCTCGGCTAGCAGTTCGTAGCGCTCATTGGCCGAGCAGAACAGGCAGACTCGGAACTCCGAAGATTTATTCTTGTGCGCAACGAAAATAGTTACGCGTTCGCAGCAGCGGCAGCGGCCCAAACGCCAGTAACGGATTCCACTCAAGTATGCCGGGACCACCGCGAGCAACTTGCGTAAAGCGACCCCAGCGCCTTGCTGGCGGACGGTTCGCCATATCTTCACCAAAGCCATTAAGTCCTCGAAAGCTCGAAGTTGCGCGACAGTTTGCGATTAGAGCTCAGTTTAAGCCTGCTCCCTTAAGGGATGGGGTGACAGAGCGACCGATTGGAGCACCCGCTGGGTTCGACGTGCCGTCTCATCCCACGAAAATAAGTTGGCTCGCAGCAGGCCTTTTGCCTGGAGTCGCTCGCGACCAGCGGAATCTTCAACTAGACGCCTAATGCCTTCGGCAATTTCCTGAACGTCGAGCGGATTCACCAGGATCGCCGCGTCACCAACTACCTCGGGAAGGGAACATACATTCGAAGTCAGAACCGGAACGCCGCACGCCATAGCTTCCAACGGAGGCAGACCGAACCCTTCGTATAAGGATGGAAAAACGAACCCCACAGCGCCGCGGTAGGCTTCCGACAGCAGCTTGTCCTCCGACAAATCCGCGAAAACGACGCAGCGATCCAAACCCATGCGATTGGTTAGTGCCAGAATCTGTTGGTCGGGTTGGCCGGAAATCAGTAGACGGATGTCTTTCCCCACTTCAGAGATTGAGTAGGCTTGCAGGAGACGGGGCAGATTCTTGTTTGACTTCCTGCTGCCTACATAGAGCAAGTAGGGATAGCCTGGGTCGTACTTTTGCCCATAAGGCGAAAAATGCGAGGCCACTCCGTTTCCCACGTTGACGATCCGGTCCTCTTTGATCCCGGCCCAAGCCGCGATTTCGCCTCTGGAATATTCAGAAACGGTCAGAACGCACTCCGCCCGATGGCAAGCTGGACGGATGATATAACGATAATAAGCTCTTTTAAGAGCGTTCGAATTGTCTGGCACGCGGAGATGGTTGAGGTCGTGAAGGGTAAAAACGAACCGTCCAGGCCATCCCAAGGGAGAGTTGTATCCCGGACTGAAGAAGAGATTCGGCCGGATCGCCCACAATTCCGCAGCCAACAGAACTGGATCTAAGGGGTGGAAGGGCCTGCGGTGGGCATAATAAGGAACTAAGCCGGGGACTATTTTCAGCAACTCCCCGGCAAAGCGGCCTATTCCATGGTTCCCAATCCACCGTGCGTCGTAAAGGATCTCGGCCACGTCAGGCGACCCCACCGCTATCAGCCGGGCTTGGAGATGTAAGGCTGAGATGAGTTCTGGGAACGAAGCGTTCGCGGTACACCCTGCGGACTCCGAACCGTGAAGCGTAGCAGAGGAATGCTGCCACAGCCACCGATTCCGGCAATAGCCAACCAACTCCCCCGACCGGGAAGAGAGAAATCTCTGCGAAAAATGCGACCAGGACAAAATCCGCTGGGTGACGCGAGAAGCTCAAACGACTGACGAAAATCCTGGCCAACCATCCTCGAATGAAGGCAAACCCTGCCAGGTACACCATTGCCAGTGCTCCAAAATCCGCATACTGGACTCCGATACCGAAGTCCGGCACTCCAGCATCCTGATCCATGGAGTCAGGATAAAACTGTTCATCGAGATACAATCCACCGTAGTCCTTGGGCTTACTGGGCATTACAACGCGCGGAATTCGGCCAATGATTTGCGATTCTACCGTGAGGCGTCCATATTGCACCGGGAAATGCGAGTCAATGACCAACATTGCGCTGCGGGTATAGTCAGAGTATCCGCTGATGGTTTCCAACGCGTCGCTCACGCTGTCCCCTAGTGTCATGGTTGCGGCAAAAAGCAACAAGAGAAACACGGCTAAGCCGGCGCCCACCGCCAGCGAAGGGAGGAATTTCAGCCTTCTCTTTTCCACATATACTTCGAAGAGTACAAGCAGAAGAACCAATGACAGTAATTGACCTTTGCTGCCATGGAGAGCAAGAATTGCTGCGGCTGCGAGGATTACGAACCTCTTGACCCACCGAGCCCTTCGGCTGAACTGAATGAGAATGACGGCTAAGTAGGCCAGTGTGCTTGAAAGATAAAAATTGACGCCAAATCCTGTCCGGGTATGCGCGTAGATCTGTCTTGGGTCCAATAAATACTGCGGAAACTGCAGCAGAACTGGTGCGTATAGCATCCCACCCATCGCCAGAAACAAGAACGAGAACAAATCAAAGCTGCCGTAGGAATAACGAATCGGCAGGCGGATCAGCTTTCTTGTTCGTCTTAGATAAGCATAGGCAAAGACGAGGTTTTCCACCGCGATTGTGATGTAAATATAAGAATAGGCAAATGGGCTGGCTTCGGTACCGAACACATGAGTGAAAAACAACGGCAGAATATAATAGGCAGGCACACTGACGACGTATGTCGGAGTCAAGACGTTCAAATAGCTGCCGTCGCGCCTACTTACGAGCACATAGGCAAGCAAGGAAGCAAGCAAGGATGCGGCTAGCACGACGTCGGCAAATAAAGTAGAAATCATTATTTGTTTTTTTTCAGCAACTGGGACAATATGCTCCTTTACCCAGCGGCTTTTGGTCGACTTTACGTCGGCCATTGACGAAATTTCGTCTGTGCTCCAACCCTCGAAGACAAATTCTATTCTTCGTTCATTCGAGAACAGCAGCTCTGAGATTCAAGCCGAACTTCTGATTGGTAAATTCCATTTTAATTTTGTTGCGGTGCGATTCTAAAAGGTTTGGGTTCTTGCTCTTGCTCACTCGCAGCAATGTGTCAAATAGCGCGCCGCAGTCGCCAAATGGAAAGAGCCAGTCTGGTGGGAGCAGGTCGGCCATTCCATCGACGTTGGTAGCAACTATAGGCAATCCATACGCCATGGCCTCGAGCATGACCAGAGGTACACCTTCATGTCGCGAAGGGATCATGAGCATGTCGATGGCGGCGTAGATTTCTCCGGGATTTGGCGTCCACGGGATGATTTTTACTCGCTCCAAGAGGTGCAAGTTTGCGGTCATCCTTTTAAGGGCATCTTGGTCAGGTCCCTCACCCACGAAAATAAACTTGTGGCCGTCTAGCTGATCTCGAAAGCGCGCGATTGTCCTTAGTGCGAAATCTTGTCCTTTATCACGAAAGTGAATTCTGCCGATGGTCGCCACGACATAATCCTCATTCGCTAAGCCATGCGCCTGGCGTACTCTTTGCCGGTCCACCATCCCGATAGGTGGCGTTTCAACGGCATTTGGAACCACGACGACATCGGGTGTAGCGCCTCTTTCACGGAGCATACGCCGTGCGCTCTCACTGATCGTAATGATTTTATCCGGCAAGCGATAAAAGTATCGGTTGATCTTTTCGCGAATCCATATACCAAAGGGTCGACCCGATACCGAGACCGGATGGGCGACGGGGAGGTAGCTGAGGGTGCGGTATCCCGCTCGCTTAGCGGCCAAAAGGCCCATCGTGCCGCCTTCGATTCGTCCTTGCGAGACGACCACGACATCCGGATTTACATGTCGCATCAGAGAGGTGAGACGCCGTACCTTCCTCCAGCTAATGAGAGACCGCACCGCCTGCAGAGTTCTTCCTTTATCATTCAATGGCAATAGATCGAGGTTTGGGGACGACGCTTTGATGAGTTCCAGTTTTTCGGTAAGCAGACGGTTTCCTCGGTAAAAAGCAAAAGTAACCCTGAGGTTAGCCTGCAGGCACAAGTGCCAGACGGCCTTAACGGTCATTACTTCGTGCCCACCATAATCGGGGGCATCGCTATAAAAAAAAACTGACTTCATCCTGCGTCACCGCCTGATCCGTCTTAAACTTTCACAACTTCTGATAAACTACGGTTACCGAATGTCCTGCCGGCCGCAGCTTCTTCTCTTGAAGACCTCTCTCTAAGAAAAGCGACAACAAGCGAACGGGAGCCTTGACTAGCACCGAAGCTAAGGCCGCGTCCAGCGATCGGTGCTCTCGGTTCAAGGCAACCTTGAGAGAGTTTTCAATGAGCGCCACTGAGTAAGCCCGGATGTGAACATCTTCAAGTACTTCATAGCCCAAGGCTACGATCCGCAAGTCAAACAGCTCGGCTACCCTTCGCAGAGTTTTGTCGGTCCAGCGAGTTGCATGATGAGGCGGCATGTTCAGCAAATTATTGCTCTGCTTTCCGATAAAACCATCCTCCCAAGGAACCGAGTGAATCATTTTGCCCCCGCTCTTGAGGCATCTCAAAGAGGCCTCAATGAAGCTCCTGGTGGCCGAGATGTGTTCAAGCACCTGAAAGGAACAAACGACGTCGTAGGTATTGGCGAACTTACTGGAGTGCTCTTCGACGCTGCACTTGTACACTTCGAAACCCATTTGACGTGCCCGGCTTGCTGCCACCTCGCTTAACTCCAACCCCGCATAAGACTTTGGTCTGATCTTTGCCGCGAACGCGCCGCGACCAACGCCCAGTTCAAGAACGCGATCTCCGGACGAAATATACCGAGCCGCAAACTCATATTCCTGTTTTTCCGACACGTAATACCAGTCGAATTTCTGGAGCGAGTCGTAGAACCTTTCGTCCCCGCTGAAAGGCGGAACATAGAATCGCAGATCGCAACTCTCGCATCGTTTGAGTTCGATAGCATCAAGATTAGGCTCTCCTAGATCGATATTCATCTGCTTTTTGTAAAGCCGACGAAGCAGCGAAAAAGGGAGACGCTCCAGTACACACACATTCGGTGAACAACACAAGGGACACAAATCTGCCATTACGAGTTTGATTCTCTTCCTCCCGATGCACCACCAAGGTCGGCTGGAAACCATTCATCTCACAACCGGATCTCGGACTGGCTGCGTACCCCAATGCACTACACAGCGTTTCCGGGGGATGCCGACAATCTCGATCTCCACGTCAGTATCGGATTCTTGACCAGAAGACACCAGAAGACCCGAACATAGATTCGGGCAACATTCCGATACCGTCCGCTGACGATGCCTAGCATTGCAGCAATCACGATCCGTGCGGCACAAGCGCCGAGCAACAGAAAAGATACGATCAGAGCCTGAAAGATTCCCCGATGCTTGAGGAAGTGGTACACCGAACCCTGCATTCCGTGCCAAACTACGATGTAAGGCGCTTGCACTCCACTTCGCCCGGTTAGGTGGACGACTTCCTGATCGCCCAAAAAGACCACCCGGCTTCCAGTCTGCTTCACCCGAATGCACAAATCGCAAACGTCCTCAATGCTGAGAAAATATTCCGGGTCATACCCGCCGATCCGCTGGAAGACATTCCGGCGAATGAGCAAACAGGACCCCGATACGTACAAGACATCGTGCGTCTTGTAAGAAGAGAGCCGATCATGCAGAAATCGGGGGAACCGATAGGGAAGAACGCGCCACATAACTACGTCCCCGATATCCCAACTGCTTCGAAAGCTCACGTGGGGTTCCCCGTCGGGGTAGACGTTCCTTGGCCCTACAACGCCAACATCCGGGTTTTTGTCGAGGAATTCAATCATGTGTTGCAAGCTATCGTCCTGAAATAGAGTGTCGGGATTCAGCATGAGCAAATACTCCCCCTGACACAGTCCCATCGGGACATTATTTCCAGCCGCCAATCCAACGTTATCCTCATTCAAAATCGCATGGACATTCTCGTAACGCTCCGCATAGTCGGACACGACCCGCGCGGTATCGTCAAGAGATGCGTTGTCGACGAGAAAAATCTCGATCGGAACCGACTGCCTGAGCAAGCTATCGATGCAATCCGGCACTTCCTTGCTAGACCCGTAGGTCACGATAATCACCGAGACTTTGGGCTGAATCTTTTTCTCCGCAGGTTCAATTTCATCACGCTGCTGTACCTTCATGATCGAGTTGTCTGAAATCGCCGAACTGACGTGCAAAGACGCCTCCGTATCTGCTTTTTACGATCGACCGCTTCCGGTGTAGTCTTGTCGGAACATGAATTTATACACCGATCAACCTACTCGTTACCATGAGTTACCGCCTCCACCGCAAGAGGTCTGCGCGCTCCAAAGATCATTCTCACCAGTGGGCCTCGCATCGCCGGGTCAAATAGAGTGCGCCATGTCCATAACCATGTCACCGAGCAAAGCAGTGCTGCTGTAATTGCGGCAGTTCTGATCGGCATCACAGCAATCAAAAGAATGCAAAGGGTGACCAGTACAGCCATCCCTTCCGGGGGAGGGGAGAAGTCGATGCCTTCTTTGTGGAATTGCAAGAGAACTACCATGCAGAGGCAATCAACAATCCACCGTCCCAGCCATGCCAGCGCTGCACCGCGCACGCCGTAGTGTGTCGCAGCCAGATAAAATGCAGCACAATAGATTGGGAACTCGGCCAAATGAACCCAGGCGGTCAAGTCCGAGCGGCCCCGAGCGTGCAAAGCCGTGAAGGCAATCGAAGCCATGGCCTGTACTACAGCTCCTGCGAGGAAAACCTGCGCAACAAATACGATGTCGGGTGTACTCCGCGAGCCCAGCCAATGCTTCATCAGAAAGGGTGCCAGCATGACTGCCGCAATGGTAAGCGGCGTCATGAATGAAAGACCCATTGCAATCGCGCCCCGATAAATTGTTTGAAAGTGAGCCGATCCCGACCCATCCAGACGACTCATGAGAGGAAATAATACGGCGCAAAAACTGGTAATCAGGATTTGCATTTTACCGATTACGTCTAATGGCATGCCGTAGGCGGCGACTGCGGTCATTCCGACGCAGACTCCCAGGAGAAATCGGTCGCCGTAAACGATGGCACTGCCCACGATATTCGAGACCGAAAGCCATCCTCCAAAAGACAGCATTCTCTTAACCGCTTGCGGATCAAAAATGGGCGACAAACTGGGGCGTCCCTTTACAGAAAGGCATCCAATCCAAAATGCTGCACACATCGATAAGCGAACCAAAACATAAGATGTGGCAATACCAACGATGCCTCCTCCGGTAAGTATCACGACTACCGGGAGAACGTAGAGGAGGATGCCACTGCATGCCGTAACCAGGCTAATAAAAGGAAAGCGCCCCCACGACTCAAGAAAGCCGCGTAGTGTCGCCATCAGCGTAACTAGTGGGACACTGACACAAATAATGTAAAAAGATCGTGTGGCGGCGGACGAGTATGCCGAGGAAATCTTCAGATAGCGCGCAACCACCGTGGGGACAAGGAGCATGCAGACGCTAGTTACGATTAGTCCAATAGCACCAAGCAGGAAAATCGAACCCCAGAAGTAGCGGCGAACGTCCTGGGGACGCCCGATTTCCAGGCTTTGAGATATGAAGCGAGTGGCGGCTCGTCCTAGACCCAAGTCCAGCATCGTAAAGTAGATCAGAACCGTCGAGAATAGAGTAATGATGCCGAAGGCTTCCGAGCCAAGATGCCGAAGCAGGAAGGGTATCGCGGCCAAGGCCGCAAAGGCTGGCGCGACCTGGGCTCCGATCTGGTAAAAAGTGTTCAAGCCTACGCTGCGAATCACCCGCTCAGCAACCATTGCGTCTGGCGCCGTCGGCATGTCGAAGTCCTTCTCGCCGACTGACACAACTCCGTCACAAGGCGCGCATACTGTTCGGGTGGAATAATCAAAATTGCTCATAGCTTCGCGGGAGCGGCGCAAACTCCAAAGATCTCCTCTCCCATATTCGGCTTCAGCCTGATCAGACCATTTTCCAAAAACTGAAATAGATATCCTGCGATCTTAGTTTTCGCGCTGAAATCACTGCGCTCGCCGACGTTTTTCGCGCCGTTTTTTCCGTACGCACTAGGAACATAAATCATGCGCGCCATACGGCTCTCAGTGGAGAGGGCGGTCAACTTTAATCCAGCTTTCTCGACACAGCCGGAGAAGCCGCGCGGCGAAAAAAGATTTAGATGGCGCGGTACCTCAAGACCACGCCAGTATTTCCTGAACCACCAATGTCCCAGGCTGTCTAGGTTCGGAGTGGTAACAATCAGCCTTCCCGTCTGGGAACGAAGACGCTTTCCGCACTCGCGCAGCAATTCAATGGGATCGCTCACATGTTCGATCACATGGCTGAGCGTAATCGCGTCATAGCAAGCGGACTCAGGTAGGTTGCGGATCGCACCGCAAAAGACTTCAAGATTCTGACTCTGGCAGTAAGCAACCGCAGCCGGGTCGGGATCGACACCAGAAACGGTCCAGCCTAAGGAGCGCATTCGCATTAGGAATTGACCGTTCCCGCACCCCACATCGAGAAGTGCACTAGTTTCGGACGCCGACAACTTCATTACATCGAGGGCTGCGGCGCGAGCCCTGGCCGGCGCGTAGGAAAGAATCCAGGGCAGTAATCCTCCAGCCGCTTCGACCGTATATCCCATGCGCGCCAGCACGTATTGCCGAATTCGCTGACGGAGAGAATCGAATCGGGTATTGGGAGCCGAACGATGCGTGTAATAGCGAGAATATAGTTTCGAGATGTGGCGCGGTGATGGCTGCGGATGCAGCCAGACCAACTCGCAAACCGAACATCTACGCAGCCCCCAATCTCCGGGGACACTAAACACCCAATCAGCTAGTGCAGTGTACAACGACTCCCCTCGACTCCCGCAAAGCAGACAATCCAAACGCGGCCCGCGCTCGATATAAGCATCGTTTAGCACATCGTCGTTCAAGGGCGGAAAATCAATCGCACTTTTTCCAGTCATTTAGCTAATCTTCCTCTGGCCGGCATCCTTCGGGCGCGCGAAAACGACGAAAAATGCTTTGGTACGTCGAGTTCACACCAGCGCGTAGACGTCCCCTCCCGGGAAACTTGCTGGCAATAGTGCCTAGGACATCGTTTGCGAGCACTTTGCCAGGATGCTGGGGATCGATCTGTCGCCATCTGTGGTTAGTCACAAGCCAGACTATGCCTGCAATCAAAAACATGAAGGTGCCGAGAAACATCCATATCAAACGAGGCGGATAGGACTTGCCTTCAGGAACTTCGCCTTCGTCCAAAACCTTGACGCTAGGGGTTTCCCTGGCTTCCTCCACTTTCGCCATCTCGTATTGCTTAGTGAGCGTTTCAAAAATCACTTCTTGCACTTTGGCCCGCCGGAACAAATCCGCATAGGTGACGCCGAGGATCGGAAGTTGGCGAATCGAGGGATACTGGTCATCCGTCGCGGGCGCGGTTTCGCCGTAAGTTTCAGCCTTGCCGCCGAGCTTCTGAAACTGACGGCGAAGCTCATCGATTCGAGCCCGCAGGGCCCTTACGCGTACATTATTGGGATTATAAATTTGGCGCAAGCCTTCTAATTCGGTTTGAGCCGCGATCAGTTGACCTTCGACCTCGGCGGCAGCGCCGATCATGGCCTTGCCCTGTTCCTTAACATCAATCGCGGTATTCTTGCTGGCAAAGTCGCCGAAGTCTTTTTCGGCCGTTTCCAGATCCTGTTGCACCTGCCCCAACCTTTGTTCGAGGAAGGTTCGTTCCTTGTGAGCTGAAGAAACGTTCAGCGTGACTACAACACGATCCAGGCTCGCAACGTATTCGCGGGCCATATCGGCGGCGCGTTGCCGGCTCCGGTCGCTGACAGCAATGGTAATGATGCCGCTCTTGCGGTCTGAGGAAACGTCCGTTCTACTTTCTAGTAGCTTGCGGGCACTGTCCAAGCGGCTAACGCCATAGACCTTACGCAAATCGAACTTATTGACCAAGCGATCCTGCACGGTCCTGCTGTGGACGAGGCCGACGAAGAGATCGCTCGACGTCCGAACCCCGAAAAGGTCAGAGCCGAGGGCACCTAACTCACCGCCCGCCTTCCCGAGAGCAGCGAGCATTGAAGCCATACCCGCCCCGGCTTGGTCCGGAGGCATAAGACGCGTGGTCGAGGTGTAGCGTACAGGAACCAGGAAAGCAAAGAGTGTCGACAACGCCAATCCAAGAACGGCGCAACGGAAGAGGAATCTCCTTTCCTGCCAGAGCAAAGCAAGCTTGGCGATCATTTCCTGGTGACTAATGGAGGCATCTTCGCTCTCCACCACCAACTCCTGCTCGAGGTGAGGATCGACGTATCTGGGCTTCGGGATTTCCTTGGTCGCCATTCTGTTCAATGCTTGCTCAACATCTCGAACCGGTTCACTGCGATGCCGATTTTTTTCTGAAAGACCCTGGCCAGAAGCTCAGTTGCAGCGACGAAGTTATATTCGATTGACTCGTCACTGCGATCACAGGAAAATTCCATACTTCATACTGCACCGACGCCGACAGGCTGAAACTTGATCGCGGCCAAAACTCCGCGTGTACACTAGCATCGGTAAGTGTCCCGCCATTAGGAATGAACTCGTGGCTGACCTTCTGATGCCTATATCCAAATTGTAGTTTGTTGCGCGGCGTGAACCAATAGGTAGTCCATGCTTGAGCACCCTGCCCCTGGCGGCCCATCCAACTGCCCATCAAATGGCTGGCATTCTGAAAACCAGTGATCCAAGTCGCATCCCAGTAGAATGCTCCGAATGCCACATCGAAACCACTTGGGGGTGGATCAGTGTACCCTCCTTCGAAGCGGAGATCCATTTTGGGAATTCGGGGAAGCCTCGGGAGGTAAATACCCGCGACCCACGACGCCACGTCCGGCCCCAGCAGCGGAGTGATTTCATCGTGCTCGGCGAGTCCGTCGGCATAAAACGTCAGTTCGTCGCGAAATCCGGGTATCCGATAAGTGAAGTCCAGACCGGAGCGGCGCGACCCCGGTTTATTGGGAGCGCCCGGC
This sequence comes from uncultured Acidobacteriaceae bacterium, assembly GCA_963771965.1. Classification (GTDB taxonomy): domain Bacteria; phylum Acidobacteriota; class Terriglobia; order Terriglobales; family Acidobacteriaceae; genus Sulfotelmatobacter. The sequence continues at coordinate 240,635 of CAVYVM010000005.1, read as the reverse complement.
AGCGAATTGCCGGTGGAAAATAAGCTGCGCAAAAAAGTGTGGATGGTCAGGGGGTAGCCGGGCCCGCCATAATCGGTAGTCCGGGAGAGTCCGATTTCAAGGTTGGACGTGGGCTTGAAACTGATCCTCTCGCCGTGGATGATGGGCTGCGGATTGAGCGATTGGCTATACTCACCCAACAATTTGGTAGGAGCGAGCGTAGATCCGGTAGGAGCAAGCACAAATTGGTATCCGGAAAACTGCCCCACAAAGGCTTCCACCCGAATGGGGCCGAGCAGGCCTAAGAAGCTGGGAAGAGTAAAAGGCGTAACCCGGTTGATGCGAAACATGCGGACGGGTTCCGCATTATCGCTGAACATCAACGGCCCGCCTTGTTCCGGCCCCCACCACAAACTTTGGTTTCCGTAAGAAAGCTGCCAGTCCGATAGATTCATGGCCACATACGTGTCAAGAAATCGGCTCTGATCGAAGGCAGGAGTGGGAGTGTCGGGAGGAACTGGAAAGGGTGCAGAGACCGAACTGTGGCTGAAATCCGCCTGCGAGATGGCATCGCGAGCGGTTAAAGACAAAGGTGGAGCGGAGGGCGAGTGCTGAAATTCGCCGCGAGCGTAAACTGCAAATGGACCATCCGCGGCCCACCCCGATAAGCCTGAAACATTATTAAACCCCTGTTCTTCCGGCCGTCCGAAATCGTTGATGACGGTTTGCCCAAAGTGATCTCCATCCGTAAGCGGTTTGCCGACAATCTCAGTGCTCCGGGTATAAACGGATTCCACACGGAAATCGGCATTGTTTCCGCCGCCCAGCCAGGCAACTTCATTTTCAAATTCTTTTTGCAGCGCCTGGTAGAGCCGCGAGTCTTCGCTTTCGAGAACATCGTTTTCGGTAATTCGGTCCGAGGCCTCTTCCACTTGGCGGGCGCATTCCATACGGGTCCAGGGCCGCATATCGGCAAAGCCGGAGTGTATATAGCCGAGCGCAGCCAGGCGATCGATAGCGGGATATACCCAACTGTCCAAGGGCACATAAGGCGAGGCCATATTCTTAGCTTGCCAGTGCGAAGGACGATCCGGGCGAACCGCGGGCGTCTCCCAGTTGCTGCCGCTTAAACCCGGATTGTGATGCTGGCGGTAAACATATTCGCTGGTTAAATAGCCGAGAGCCATACCCACGAGGACATCCGAGGGAAAGTGCTGCTTGGCGGTGATCCTGGAAGCGCTAATTGCCGTCGCCGCGCCATAGGCGAGAAACCTCATGAGTGGGCTGGGATATTCGTGAGCGATCGTCCCCGCTATCGACCATGCGACTGCGGAATGTTCTGAAGGAAAAGAAGTGCCGCCATGCCAGAACGGACCGGTTCCGCCATCCTGGTAGGGCCTTTGCCGCCGGGTGGCGTATTTTAGCGCTTCGACTACTACCAGGCTATCAATAGCCGCTTCGCCGCTGAGGAAGCCGGTCTCTCGTTGATGCTCATTGTGGTTGGTGAGTCCCCAAAGGTAGAGCGCACCCGCGCCTCCTACCATGGAGTAGGCGCCATAATCGGAAATATGACGATAGCGAAGAAGAGTGTTGGGATCATTTGAAAGATTGCGACTGACGTCGCTATCGGTGGCGAGCAGCGCTGCTGTAAAACCTCCTAGAGGGACCAGCCATGTCGCATCGGAAAGTTTTATTTTCCGTGGGCTGGTCCACATGCCAAACTGATCGTGAAGCAACTGTCGCGGCAGGTTCAGCAACTGGTTGCTTGAGTTCGCGGGATCGTCACCGGGAGTTGACTGCGGGTTATCTGGTAATCCCGCTTGTGCAGCTTCCTCCGGGCCGCTAGCCTGTCCGGGCTCGTTGGGAGCGACATTGAGACCTCGGTCGGCGGGTGGGGAGGGCTCTATCGTTTGTCCGATTGCGAACGTAGCACCCGCCAGAAAACACATCGTTGCTATCGCCAGCAAACGCCAACGTCGAATCACGCACGTTTCCTTAATACGCCGCCGCCAGAATCGCGCTCGTGGTGATCGAACTCAGGACCTGAGCATTCTGGAATAGTGTTTTCCAGATGGGCGGGCCACCGAGGGCTTTCTCGGGCGCAACCACCATGTCACCCGGCTGCAGAGAGACGCTCATCGCATCACCCGTGAGCCATGTCGCACCGTGACTGCCCACGACAGTGCCATCTGCGCGAATGACAAAAATGGCCCGCCGGTTCGCCATATTGGTGGTGCCGCCGGCCTGCGTCAAGTACCATCGCGCGCTGCGGCCGGGACGATAGGCCACCGCCGTAGGCCCGTACACTTGTCCTTGTACCAAAACATAGCTGGGCCGCTTGGGAACCAGGAGAACATCTCCGGCCCGGACCGTTATGTCACGAGCGGTGTTGGCCCAGCTGTGTATGTTCGATGAGATCTGGATGGTCACCCGGCCTGTGGGCGGACTCGTCATCAGATTGTCTAGCGCCGTCTGCCACTGCACTAACGCGGACTCCGCCGAAAGCTTCTGGTCGGGATCGCTGGTACTCGTTGCGGTCAATTTCAAGCTGGTTTGCTGTTCGCGGATGCGCTGAACCAGTTCTCCATAGGATCTCTGTTCGAGCTTCTGCACTTCGGTCCGCATCAACACGGCACCGTACGGATAAGCTCCGGGGCCAAAACCTCCCGCTCGCGTGAGCACAGAACTTAGTTTTTCGCCGGGCCGAATGCCATAGCTTCCAGGATGGACCACTTCGCCACGAACTGAAATGGCAGCGCCCAGGTCCTCCCAGCCCGGCACTTGCCGGATCGAGAGTACGTCGCCGTTGTTTAACGTGGTTTTCACCGAAGCATCGTTCGTTAATACGCCGGCCAACAAAATCTGTTCGTGCTCACCAGTGATCTGTTTCTCGTCATTCCACACGTAATGCGTAAGATCGGCCGTTTTTATGTCGGCACTTGGCTTAAGACCACCGGCGGTACGAATCAGATCTGATATTTTCATGTCCGCGGTAAGCGGATACCGCCCGGGTCGACCAACCTCTCCTTTGATCGTGACTGTGGCTGGGTCCGCGGCTGCGGCATTGCGGTGAATGAGTATGCGGTCCCGCGAGCTCAACATGATGTTGTCGCCCGGGACTCCGTCGAGAGCGCTGCTCAACCTCACGTTGAGAATCTTTAGAGTGCTGTCAGGCGTGTAGCGGAAAATCTGCGCGTCCATGGTGGCCGCGTCCGGCAGCAATCCCCCGGCCAGATGGATGGCGTCGCTGAGATGAATATCTCCGGAGGTTCGATAAGTCCCGGGAGAGCGGACGTCCCCGAGCACGGAGACCGCAGGCGGACTCTCAAAATCGTAACGGCCAAATATTTGGATCGTGTCCAAAGGCACCAGCACAGGAGATTTCGCGGGGTCCGCTAATGCTTCTGCCAGGCTGAAGCTTTGAACTTCAGGACGGAAATTCGGGAGACTCAAGCGGATGATTTCACCATATTGCAGCGCTGGTTCGGGGAGCAGATCTTTATAGGAGCTAATTAGATCGGTAACCCGCATGCCTTCGTGGAACGAATATTTTCCGGGGCGGATTACGTGACCCTCGAGATACACCGCATCCTGATTGTAGGGCGCAATGGGGAATATGCGGATGCTGTCGCCATCCTCTATGTGAAAAGTTTCCAGTTGCTTAGTGGCGGCATCCGTGCTGTCCTTCTGAGGAATATCCAAACTCAGCATGGTCTTCTTTTCATGCGCCACCAAGCGCTGCACTTCAATGTGACGCAGCGTCGCAGTTGGCAGAAGGCCGCCGGAAAGGGCTAACGCTTCCGCCAGCGACTTCTCATCCTTGCGCTCGTAAATTGCGGGGCGCCGGACCATGCCTTCGATGGTAATTTCCGGACCGAGTGTGGGAACCTGTACGGTGTCGCCATTTTCGAGGCGCTGAATATCCCCTTTTACGCCGTGCAGCAGCAAATCGTAGACGTCGACATCCTGCACTAGTTGGTTTCCGCGATAATGCTTCAGAATCCGCAACGAACCGCGGGAGGTGGGGCCGCCCGCCGCGAATAGAGCATTCAGCGGGGTAGAAAGCGAACCAACATCGTAGGCTCCAGGGCGCAGGACGTCGCCCACAACATAAATTCGAATCGTCCGCAACCGCGAGAGCGAAACATCAGCAGAGATATCGTGGAACTGAGTCCGCAACGATTTCTGGACCGATTCCTGAGCTTCGCTGAGCGATTTTCCGGCCACCAGCACCGGGCCGACTTCGGGCAGGCTAATCCGGCCTTCGCGATCGACTACACGATAGAAACGGCGGGTCACTCCGCCCCACAAATCGACAGTCAGGGCATCGCCCGACCCCAACACGTAATCAGTCCCCACGGGGAGGTCGGTTGGAAGCATCTGCAGATCGCGCGTACCGTTTTCGAATACTTGCATGCCAAAACGCTGCACTGCGGGTGGTCGCGCGGCGGTTTGCAGATACATGTCGAAGAGCGACGGAATATCGTTGTAAGGGTCAGGGCTTCGAAGCATGCGCTGGCCCGAGTTGGCCGAATCGCGGGCGCGGGCCATGTTGTCCAGAGCAATGCGATTGGATCCCGATATATCGTATCGCAAGGCCCCAGCCCCCGTTCCGTAAGAAGCGCCATACGAATCCGACCCATAGGCGGCGCTGGAATTGTAGGAACTGCCGGAACCGGATGCAGCGCCGTTAGGCGACATGGGTGAATAGGAACCATTACTAAATGCGTCCCCGACGAAATCCGAATTGAGTGATAAGTCGTTGCTCCCGAATCCTGACATTCCAGAGCGATCGCTTTGCGAGCCGTTCTGCGCGTTACGCTGATAGAAATTGCCGGTGTTGCCGTTTTCGTCGCCCCCTTGCATGAATCTTGAGGAAGGTCCGAAGGCGCTGCCCGGCTGAGTTTGCTCCAAGGCAAGAGGATCTTGCCCGCTCGTCCGAAGGAGTTCCGTCACATCGTTTGTGGGAGCGGTCCGCTGCGGCGGATTGTAAGGGCTGGGGGCCGATGGGGAGGTCTGAGGCACCTGGAGCCCAGGGATCTGTGAGGGACCTTGATCATTCCCGGGCTGAGTGGGCACCTGCTGACCCGAAGGATAAACGCCGGTCTGGGCAGCGCAGTTCGCATTGACTCGCGGGTCGCAAGTTGGGGGTTGCTGCATGGCCAGCTTTTGCTGCTGGCGGAATGCGGCACGTTCAGCTTCCTCATCCTGCGCGATCCACTTCACCCGCTCTTGGATCAGAAGCTCTTGCTGCTTGGCAAGAGGAGACTCGGGATTTACCTGGGGCTGCAGATAACCGTACTTTTGCACGAGCGATGTAGCTACGGAGCGAAAGTAAGTATCATTTTCGAGGCGGTCGAAAATGGCTTCTTCCGACAAATCTGTGTCCGCGATCAGCTGCCCGTGATCAGTCGCATCTTTGGCGATCCACTGCTTCAACTCGACCAGCAATCCCGGATCGCGGCGCAAAATCGCGAGCAATTGTCCGGTGGACGCGGCAACATGGCCCATATTCTGGCGAGCCAATTCAGACTGGGAAACCGCAGGCCGAGGCCGCTGTTCTTGTCCCAAGAGGCTGAGGCAGGCGCTTACCACGAAGACGCATGAACGCACCGCAGCAAAGGCCCTTGACCGACCGAGCGCAGCAGCTCCAGAGAAACCAAGAGAATCCGTCAGTTCTCGACTACGCAAATTCCACCTTAATATTAAGACAGCCGCAAACTCGCTGCGCAATTGTCTCAGTATAGAAGAAAAATCAGAGTATCGCTTCGGGTACATGATCCTGTGGTGCCGAGAAGTATATAGGGTTCGGACGTTTGACATTCTACTAATTTCCCTGGCGGACACAGGTCTTAGCTCATGCGATACGCGGGTGCGCCCGTGAGGAATCCCAATAGAGCCGGCCCACGTTTTCGATGAGGCGGCAACAAGAGTAAGGATCGCGCGGCAGTTGACGATAATATGCTTCCCAGCCGGAAGAGATCTCTTTGCGGCTCAGTGAAGCGCTTTGATTACCGCGGCAAAGAAATCCTCATCGTTGATCGTGTCGCTTCCTGTCGGCTTCGGGCGCGCGCTCCAAACCACGACAACAGCGTGCTCACGTGGATTTATATAAATCGATTGTCCAAAAATGCCGCTGGCGTAGAATGCACCTCGATGGATGGGATTCGCGGCGGCGTCCACAATCCACCACATATAACCGTAGTCAACCTTCTTGGTGCCGATAATTTTGCTACTAGTCGCCTCATTAATCCAATTTTCCGGAAGAAGTTTTTCCTCTCCCACCACGCCGCCGTTCATGAAAAAAAGCCCAAAGCGGCCGTAGTCGCGCAAAGTGGCGCTCAGACCACTGCCTCCGATCTCCTGGCCGTCCGGCGACTCAAGCCACCACGTTGCGTCAGACTCCATGCCGTACCGTGACCATATGCGTTCCGAGAGATACTGCGCGACCGGCTTTTTCACCGCCGCGTGGATCAGTTCTCCGACAACAAAAGTCTCTCCGGTGTTGTAATTCCAAATCGTGCCCGGCTGGCCCGCGCGCGGAAGCGTGCGCATCAGTTCCAGGATCGATCCTGGTTTGCCGGCTAGTTGAGCTTCGAGCATGCGGCGGCGATCCGATGCGGGATTCGTATAAGTTTCATCCCACTTCACTCCTGAGGCCATCTGCAACAGATTTCTTACGCTGACTCCGTCATAGGCGCTGCCGGTTAGAGTCGGCAGGTACTTGGTTACCGGGTCGTCGATGCTTTTGATGTAGCCATCGTGAATCGCAACTCCAACCAGAGTCGAACTAATTGACTTCACTATCGACATGGACATCCATCGTGTGCTCTCGTTGTTACCGAGTTCGTATCGTTCGCAAGCGATTTTTCCATTCTTAAGCACCAGCAAACCGCTCACGCGATTCAGCGACAGGTAATCGTAGAGGTCATATTTCTTGCCCGCGGAAATAAATTCAACCCCCTCTAAAGGAGTGTCGCTTTTCTCAAGCGGATAAATGTGCTCGCCGTGCTCGACTGTACGCGTAGGAAACAACCGATCGATGTTGCGGAATGTATTGACTTGGATATCGGGATATAACGTTCCGTCGTAGATTTGGCGGACAGTGCCGATTTCTTGGTCCGACTGCGGAGAAGCGGCGCAAACGACCGTCGGAGCAGCGAGAGTAAAGAAAACTGCCAGCGTCACCGAGACGGTGCCCGTCCACGGAAAGCAAGAGTCTGTCGATCTACCCAGCGCTTGATTCACGATTCCAACCGCACGAATTCCTGACATTTGCATCTCCTAGATTGTTCGAAACCAGGTTATTCGATTCGTCATCTTGCCTTGACAGATTCAAGCGGAACACGGCATACTTCGGCACTGCCGTGGAATCGTCTGTCTGCTCCCAAAGCCAAGACGGACGCGGCTTTTGCACTATCTCCCAGGAGGACTCGCATGCCCACCACCTCGCGGAACGTTCTTTGCCTTCTACTTTTTGCCGCGGCCTTCGTTGGCCTCGCGTCCGCTTCCGGACCCTACCAGCTCGGATCCGCAAACACGGTGACCGCCGATCCCAACGTGACTCGTCCTGCCACCACGCCCTGCGTAGTTCAGCTCTTCACCGGCGCTCAGTTCTTCGATTTTAATGTGGAGAATTTTGATTACGCTCCACCCTCGGAGTGTCCCGGCCCCTGGGCTAAAGTGGTTCTCGAATCGGATATCAGCCTGAACCCCGGAATCCAGTATGACCGCACGGCGAATTTCTGGCTGGGTCCGGTGAACATTTATTTCGGCACTACTGCCGAACCCTCGCCGAATCTCGGGCCGTCATGGCATATTGAGAATGATCTCACCGATTACAGTTCAATCTTCTACACCGCGCAAGCCGGCCAGGCCGACATCGGCAACACTTTGTGTTGTGGACTTACTTCCACAATCTACGCCTCGGCAACATTGGAGTTTTATCCTTTGGCCAAGGGCCAGACGCCCCCGGTCGCAGCCAACCAGGTGCTGGCGCTTTCCGCGGGCCCCTCGGGCGGCACGGTCGCGCTGAACACGTCTACCGACACGCTCTCCGGCACCTTCACTCTGCCCACCAACGTGGAGACCGCATACCTCGACGTTTATGCGCAAGGCCAATCCAACGACGAGTTCTGGTACACCTGCGTACCCAACGACGTCTCATCGGAGCTCGAGAGTTGTGGCAACACCGGTTTCCGCGAAACTGAGATCACCATCGATGGCCAACCTGCTGGCGTGGCGCCTGTGTTTCCGTGGGTTTTCACCGGCGGCATCGATCCCTTCCTTTGGTTCCCAATCCCCGGCGTGCAGACGCTGAACTTCACTCCTTATCGCGTCAACCTCACTCCTTTCGCTGGATTGCTGAGCAATGGACAGCCGCACACAGTTTCGCTCAGCGTGTTCAATGCCGACAGTTATTTTTCCGCGACGGCGTCGCTGCTTCTCTATCTCGATGCCGGCACTTCGCAGATTACCGGGGCGGTTACGCAGAACACGCTAGCAGAGCCATCTCCGGTGACCAAAGAGAATCTGAACGTGCAACAAACTTTCATTAAAGGCACGGTGGACGTCACATCGAACCGCAGCTTTGTGATTTCAGGTTACGCCAACACTTCACATGGCAAAGTGACCACTAAGATTGCCCAGACCGTCGATTTCTCGAGCGACGAGTCCTTCAACATCACCGGAACTCAGTACGTGCAGGATATTTCGCAAAGCAACGTCATCAATGCCAGCACCGCCGTGACCCAGCCTGGCGCGCCCAGCCTCATCACTTACCAGAACTATAGCTTCCCATTAGTTGTCGACATCAACGAAGTGGTGTTGTCAAACGGCGACATCAACCAGACGACCAATGCTAAACAAACCTACCAACTCAACGTCAGCACGAACCTCCTTGGCCCCAAAGGATTCGTCAGCTCGTTGCTGAATACAGCTCGGCATGCGGACACGCTGGAACTCGATTCGTCCTTCAACTTGCTGGGGAATACAAACCAATCGGCGTCGCAGTCGTATCGTTACTCTGACCAGACTGGCGCTTCTTACAACTGTCAATTGTCGGCGGTTGCGAATGTGCTTACGGCTTTCAGTTCCGGTTGCACGCAGTAAGTTCAAATACAGTATAGAGAGTGCCAACTAGATAGAGCTCGACGCGCGACCGCCTGGGATTTTCTAGAACTTAGCTCGGCGGTCGCGTGATCGCGCCCTGTGAAGCGGATGAGACGAGGGCCGCGTATTTGGCAAACACGCCCGTAGGATAGCGTGGCTGAGGAGGTTTCCATGCGGCCATTCGCTCACGCAGAACTTCGTCGCTGATCTCGACTTCCAAAAGGCGCTGGTTGACGTCGAAGCGGATCATGTCGCCGTCGCGCACTGCTGCAATCGGGCCGCCCAGCGCGGCTTCGGGTGAAACGTGGCCGGCCATCAGTCCGTGCGTCGCGCCGCTGAAACGTCCATCGGTTAACAGCGCGACCGATGCTCCTAATCCTTCACCAACGATGGCGCCGGTAACGCTCAACATCTCGCGCATCCCCGGCCCGCCCTTGGGACCTTCATTGCGGATCACCACGACATCGCCTGCTCGAATTGTTTTGCCGGTAACCGCCGCCATGGCGTCTTCTTCCGATTCGAAGACGCGCGCCGGCCCGCGCTGCTCCAGCCGTTCGTGTCCGCTGATCTTGGCCACGCATCCCTCGGGCGCAAGATTTCCCCTCAAAATGACCAGCCCCCCGGTTTTCTTCAACGGCTTTTCAAGCGGCGCGATCACTTCTTGTCCCGGAGTCTCAATCGCGCTCTCGCTCTCTGCCTCAATCGAAAGTCCAGTCACGGTTTTCGCCGCTGGGTGAAGATGGTTCCCGCGCAGCAGCCGCCTTGCCAGTAAGCGGATTCCGCCGGCGCGGTGCATATCTGCCGCCACAAATCTCCCTGAAGGTTTCAGATCTGCCAGCAGCGGCGTGCGCTCACTCACCTTCTGAAAATCGTCAATCTGCAAATCGACTTCCGCTTCGCGCGCGATTGCCAGCAGATGCAGAACAGCGTTGGTCGATCCCCCGCTTGCGGCCACAGATGCAATCGCATTTTCAAACGCGTCCCGAGTCAAAATACTGCGCGGACGGATGCCCTGTTGCAACAGGTTCATAACAACTTTGCCGCAATCGAAACACACCTGATCTTTTTTCGCATCCATCGCGGGCACGCTGTTCAAGCCCATGGGGGAAAGGCCAATCATCTCCATCACAGTGGACATGGTGTTCGCGGTGTACTGGCCGCCGCAGGCGCCGGCGCCGGGACACGCCACATTTTCCAGTTCGTGCAATTCCTGATCGGTAATCTTTCCCGCGGCGTTCGCGCCCACCGCTTCGAAAACATCTTGAATGGTGACGTCTTTGCCGTGAAAGCTGCCGGGTGCGATCGTGCCGCCGTACAATACCATCCCCGGCAGATCCATCCGCGCCAGAGCCATCGCGGCAGCGGGGATCGTCTTATCGCAGCCCACGACACACACAACGGCGTCGAACAGTTGCCCGCGGCACACCAGTTCAATCGAATCCGCGATCAGCTCACGGCTGACAAGAGAAGCCCGCATGCCTTCGGTCCCCATGGTTTCGCCGTCGGAAATCGCGATGGTATTGAACTCCATGGGAGTGCCGCCGGCTGCGCGAATTCCTTCTTTGACTTTCGCAGAAAGCCGCCGCAGGTGAAAGTTGCAGGGCATGGTTTCGATCCAGGTATTGGCCACGCCGATCAGAGGTTTGCGCAGATCTGCGTCGGTGAAACCAATCGCCTTGAACATGGAGCGCGCCGGAGCCCGGTCGCGTCCGTCGGTAATTCCGCGGCTGCGATGCTTAAGATCCATGATGAAAGATTACAACAGAGGTGAAGTTGCTACGAGCGTATCCAGTTTAGAGATTGAGCGTTCCAGTTTAGAGATTGTCATTCCGAGCGAAGCGAGGAATCCTGGTTTTGTTTCCGCGGCCGCCGTGTCACGAAAAAAAACGGGAACCCTACGGCCGGGTTGATGCCAGGAGGCCGCATTCCAGCTGCAGGGTCCCCAATTCGCATGACGCTTACCCAGAAACATCATGCTGCTGATACTGCCATTCGTCGAACCATCCCCCAGAGAAAACTCGGGTCGAACTGAACTTAGGCCAATGCGGCTCGCGCCGATTGCTCCGCCACAGTTGCGGAAGCCGGGGGATGCGGCCCCCATTGCGCAGCGTGCTCTTGGTGTTCACGCAAAGGTGCGCTGGACCGAACCTCGATCACATCCACAATCGCGTACCACTCGCGGCTGAGCTGTCCGATCTGCTTCTGCGAAACTTCCAGCGTCAGCGTGGCCGCATGGTCCTGCCCAGCGGCCTCGGCATGCACCGAAGGAAGGTCGATTCCGCGCTTCGAGACCGCATTGAGTATTCGCATCAATGCGCCTTGCGCGTTGCGGTAGCGGATGTGGAAGATTTGCATGGTCGTTCCCTCAAATAGAATCTTGTGATTTACGAATTTAGTAATTTGGAAATTTAGTAATTGAGTAATTTGAAAAACACCGGGACCCAAGGTTTTAAATTGCCCAATTACTAAATTACCCAATTACAAAACTCCTCCCTTCACTCGTCCCCAAACACCATCTCCGAAAGTGCCGCTCCCGCTGGAACCATGGGATAAACATTCGCCTCGGGATGACAATCAAACACCAGTAACTCCGGCTCCGGCGAGCGCAGGAAATTGTCGAACAGATCTCCCGTCTCGGCTGAAACCGGATACTGCGCCATGGCAGCCTCATTCAGCCGCCACCCATGAATCTTGTAAGCCTTCGCAATCTCTACGAAATCCGGATTGTCGCTCAAATCGGTCTCGGCGTAGTTGCGCTCGTAGAAGAGCTGCTGCCATTGCCGCACCATGCCCAGGTATTTGTTATCGACGATCACCATCTTGATCGGAAGGCCGAGGCGGTGCACGGTAGCCAATTCCTGAATATTCATCTGGAAGCCGCCGTCGCCGGATACGCACAGCACGCAAGTGTCGGGCTTGGCCAGTTGCACGCCGACTGCTGCGGGCAGGGCAAAACCCATCGCTCCCAGGCCGCCCGAGGTAATGAAGCCGCGAGGCGAAGAAGACCGGTATCGCTGGGCCGCCCACATCTGGTGCTGGCCAACGTCAGCAATCACCACGTTGTCTTGGGGCAAGCGACTGAAGAGCTCATCAAGAAACCGCATCGTGGGCTGCGCCAAGCCCCGCGGATCAACCTCGGCGCGTTCGGGCCCGCACGCAATCACCCGCCAGCCACTCCAGTCGGGCAGGGAAGCCTTGCTCAACTCGCGTTGAAACGCTGGAACCGTCTCGGCCAAGTCTCCAATCACCGACAACTCACAAGCCCGCACCCGATCCAGCTGCGCCGGATCGATTTCAAAGTGAACGATCTTCGCATTCGGCGCAAAACGGGTGGGATCGCCGGTTACGCGGTCATCCAGCCGCGCTCCGAAAACCATCAGCAAATCGGTCTCATGCAATGCGTGGTTGGCTGCGCGGGTTCCGTGCATCCCAACCATGCCAAGGTAATATGGCGCCTGTGGAGGAACCGCGCCCAATCCATGAACCGTGGCGAACGTCGGAATATTTAAGTCGTCAAGCAATCGCCGCAACTCTGGAATCGCCCCTGAAAGTTTCGCGCCCGCGCCCACCAGCGCCACCGGCCTTTCTGCTCGCTGCAGCAAAGCCACAATCGTGTCGCTGAAAGCGCCTTCGGCTTTCGCGTCCGCCGGCCGCGCATGCGGAGTAAACTTCACCGGCCCGGAAAATTCCTTTTTCGTCTTAAGAATGTCGGTGGGGATATCGATTACCACCGGCCCCGGCCTTCCGCTGCGTGCCCAATAAAATCCTTCGGCGATCACTTCCGGAATCTCATCAATCGTGCGCACCAGCCGGCTCCACTTGGTCAGGGAAAGCGTCACCCCGAAAACGTCGGTCTCCTGGAACGCGTCGGTGCCAATCATCGCCGTCCGCACTTGCCCTGTGATACATACCAGAGGCACCGAATCCATCTTGGCATCGGCGATGCCCGTTACCAGGTTGGTCGCGCCGGGACCACTAGTCGCAATTGCGACGCCAACTTTTCCCGTAACCCGCGCCACACCTTCCGCAGCAAATACCGCGCCCTGCTCATGCCGCGTCAGCACGTGGCGGATGCCGCTTCCCTCTAACGCGTCGTACAGCGGCATGATCGCGCCTCCGGGGTATCCAAACACCAAGTCAACCCCTTCGGCACGCACGCACCGCAGAACGATTTCGGCTCCCTTAAGCATTCACAACCTGTTTCGGCTGGATCTCGGGAGTTTCGTTCTTCGGCGCCTCCGCCGGTTTCTTCGCCTGCTGTCCCGGCAGCCAGCTCATCATACCGCGCAACTGCGCGCCCACAATCTCGATCGGATGCTGCTGCTCTTTCTCCCGCAACTCAGCAAAGTTGTAGCCACCGTCTTTGTTTTCCTTAATCCACTCCCGCGCAAACGTACCATCTTGAATGTCGGCCAAGGTCTTCTTCATTGCCGCGCGTGTTGCATCGCCCACAACCTTTTCGCCGCGCGTGAGGTCGCCATACTCGGCCGTATTCGAAATCGAGTACCGCATCCGTCCAAGTCCGCCTTCGTAGATCAAATCGACAATCAGCTTCATTTCGTGCAGGCACTCGAAGTAAGCAATTTCAGGAGCGTAGCCCGCTTCTACCAGCGTCTCGAAGCCCTTCTTAATCAGCGAGGTTAACCCTCCGCACAGTACCGCCTGCTCGCCGAACAGATCACTCTCGGTTTCTTCTTTGAACGTGGTCTGTAGCACGCCCGCCCGAGTCGAGCCAATGCCATGCGCGTAAGCCAGCGCGTATTCGTGAGCCCGCTTGCTCGAATCTTGGCTGATGGCGATCAGCGACGGCACACCGCGGCCTTCGCTATAGACCCGCCGCAGCAAATGCCCCGGCGATTTCGGCGCAATCATCACAACATCCACGTCGTTCGGCGGGACAATCGTCTTGAAATGAATGCTGAACCCGTGCGAGAAGCCCAGAATCTTTCCCGGATGCAGATACGGCTTCACGTACTGCTCATACACTGCTGCCTGCGTCTCATCGGGCGTGAGCATGTGAATCCAGTCGGCGCGCTTGGCCGCCTCATCTAGCGCCACTACCACCATGCCATCGGCCCGCGCCTGCTGCGCGCTCGGCCGCGTCGACTCCAGGCCCACAATCACCTTGCACCCGCTGTCGCGCAAATTCTGCGCCTGCGCATGTCCCTGGCTGCCGTAGCCTAGGATGGCGATGGTTTTGCCCTTCAGGGCCTCGGGATTCGCATCGTGTTCATAAAAAATGGTAGCCACCGGTGTGCTCCTTTTACATGTAGGGCGGGCGCTTTCGCCCGCCGCTCTGAGGATCTTATAATTTCTTTCGACCACCTTTAACGGCAGCGCGTACCGACCGGTCGGTCGGTTTGATAATGCTATCGAAACGAAGTAACCATGTCAAGAAAGAAGTTGTGCCCCCGGAAGACCAGGTTCCTAGTAACGTTTTCGCAATGGGCGACGGAATACAAACGCCAGGTGGGAACATCTTGCCCGCAACTCGCGTATTGATAGCAGGAGGCAATTATGTACTGCAACGCTTGCGGCAAAGCTATCGCGGATGACGCCCGCCTCTGCTCCTATTGCGGTAAGCCGGTGGGCATCGCGCCCCCACCTCAGAAACTAATGCGCTCTCGCGCCAACCGAAAGATCGCCGGAGTCTGCGCCGGACTGGCCGAGCACTTCAATCAAGACGTATCTCTGGTGCGCCTGCTCTGCATCTTTCTCACCATCGCTACGGGAGGTTGCCCCGGCATAATCACTTACTTGCTGGCGTGGATGTTCGTCCCGTCTGAGCCGCCATTGCAGCCGCTGCTGGCCACGCAACCGCCGGTAACGAGTTAGAGATTCCAGGGCTTCCGACCTGGAATGCCTCACGCCGACGTATTCCTGCGCCACATCGGGAGACGCCAAGAAAAAACCCAAGCCCACCCCGCAACCTTAACGGCACCACAGGGTTAAACTAATCTGGGTGCCCGATGTTTTTTCCGAAATCATCGTTTCTTCTGATCTTCGTGGCCGTAATTGTGACCGCCTTGATTGCCGCAGCCATGGTCGCTTGTGGAGGCGTCAGCACCAACTCCAACATCCAGACCGGGGGCGGAGGAGGCGGCACCACCAACCTCGGCGCGGTCCAAAACCCGGCGCCGCTGTCCGCCTGTCCGGCAGGAGAGTGGTTTCAATATACCGACACCGCGGGCACGAACCATCCGATGAATTGCGTTTCGGCCACGTTGGCCTCCTGTCCCAACGTCGGCGATTTGGCCTTCACCTACGGCTACCTGAGCCCTTCCGGGATCATTCCAGGGCCTGTGAAAGGCATCATCGCCTACTTCGATGGGGGCGATGGCACTCAACCGGTGGCCAAGGGCTCCCCGGACGCAGCAGCCATGGTGCAGTACTACTTCCAACAGGGTTATGAAATTGTGGAGATCGCCTGGAGCTCCGCCTGGGAGGCTAGCAATAACCCGTTCCCGTCTGGAACCTTCGGAAACATCCAGGCCGCCGCTTGCCGCCCCGCGACTTTTCTGAGCTATGTCGATACCAACATTTACCAGCCGGTTTTCCAGGCCAATCCCACCGCCGGAATGTGCGCTCACGGCGTAAGCGCAGGCTCAACCCAAATTCTGTACTCAATGACTTATTACGGAGCCGCTAGTTTCCTCGATAATGTCGAGCTAATCTCGGGTCCCGTGCTGAGCGACATTGAGCAAGGCTGCGAAGAGCCGCCACCCGCTAACGTCACCATCTGCCCTGCTGGGCAGTATGGATGCCAGCTCGGCTCGGGCTCCTCATGGAGCTTGGCTCCAACTTACCTCGCCGGCAATGCCACAAGCGTTGGTTCCTGGACTAACGACACTAGCTGCGCGGTCCCGAGCACTAGCACCTCGTCGGCCTCGAACACGCGCTGGCTACAGCAAAGCATCGTCGACGGCGGCGCCAACAATCCCACTTACAACTACCCCAACACAGCCATGGCGGCGTGGCTCTGCCGCAGCGTGCAAAACCCAAACAACGTCGACTGCGCGACCAA
Source organism: uncultured Acidobacteriaceae bacterium (assembly GCA_963771965.1). GTDB lineage: Bacteria > Acidobacteriota > Terriglobia > Terriglobales > Acidobacteriaceae > Sulfotelmatobacter. The sequence goes on along the minus strand of CAVYVM010000005.1, from coordinate 224,521 downwards.
CTATGACGGCAAAGTCTGCCCCAATAACTCCACCCCGCAAGCGCAACTCTTCTATTCGCAAATCACGCAGTCGAACTCGCCGCCAGTCTACAAAGTGGATGCGGTGGACCAGTGCGACAGCTCCGAAGGTTCTCCCAACGGAAACGTCGGCGGCCCCACCGGCCAATTAGGGCAGATCGCCATCGAGCAAGACATGGCCGGCGGCTCAGGCGTTACGGCCCAGTGTTTCCATCGGCTGCATTAAATTCGGATGACCTTTTCAAGCCTGTCATCTTGAGCGGAATTTGTAGCGCGCGAAGCGCTGACAAATGGAGTCGGAAGATCCCTGCCGTCTGATTGAACGCTTGCTTTGCCAAGAGGCGGGCCCGGCAACTGATTGGCATTCCCAAGCCGCAACGGTTAACATGTCCTTCGAATCCCCCGCATGCCGCCTGCGCCACCGACCGCATTCCAGCGCATCAAGCGCGCTCTTTTTTTCGCACTGTCGCGGACCTGTGTTGGGGTTTATTCGCGCATCCCAATCTTTGGCCCTTTGTGCGCCTCGGTTTGCGTAATCAGAAACGGAGAGCTGGTCTTAGTGATCGATCGCAGTGATGGCCGAGGGTTGTCTTTTCCCGGCGGTTTGACCATGCCCTGGGAAACGGCCGAGCACGCCATGGTACGAGAGGTTCTTGAAGAAACCGGCCTGCGGATTGAGAAATCCCGGCTGCTATTCGAATATCAAACGGCAGCCGAGACCTCCGACATTCCTTGCATCCTGACGGTGTTTGAAGCAGAGACTACTGGCGAGCTAATCGACTCCTGGGAAGGCTCGCCGCGTTGGCTTCCGGCAACCCAAATTCGTTCCCAGCTGCTTCCCAGCCAAAAGCAGATCGTGGACCGGCTGTCCTGATTTCGGCAACAAGCGCCCAGACAAATTTGCCCGAGACCTTCGCCGTAGTCCCCTCCCCTATAATGAAGCGCAGGCCAGCTCTCAGTCCGAGAGCGCCTCACCCTCTGCATGCTCTATCCAGAGTTCAAAGAGTTCTCGCGGGTGGCGGATTCGGCGACGCTGGTTCCGGTAGTGAAATCGGTGAGCGCCGATCTGCTCACGCCGGTCTCGGCCTTCCTTGCTCTCGCTGAAAAAGAGCCGCACGCTTTTCTGCTGGAGTCGGCGGAGCGCGGCGAGCAGGTCGGCCGCTACACCTTTCTCGGCGTGCGGCCCTACATGCGGGTGCGGGCGCGCGGCAGCGCCATCGAGATCGAGCGCGGACGACATCGCGAGCGCCATGAAGGCAGCGCATTTGAGTTCATGAAGCTGTTGCTGCGCGAGCACCAGCCGGCTGCAGTCCCTGGGCTGCCGCCCTTCAGCGCCGGAGCCGTCGGTTATTTTTCCTATGACTCGGTTCGCCAACTGGAAAAGATCGGAGAGCACGCCAAGGACGATTTATCGCTCCCCGACGCCGAGCTGATGTTCTTCGACCGGCTGCTGGCTTTCGATCACCTGCGTCATCAGATTCACATCGTCGCCTCAGCCGACGTTTCGAAGGAGAATCCGCGGCGCGCCTACGACCGCGCCGTTCGCGACATTGCCGCGCTCGAAAGAAAGTTGGCTGCCGGGTTACGCCCAGCAATGTGGCGCAAGTCTTCCACGAAGAAACTTGGAAAGCTCAAGATCCATGCGGGAACAAGCCGGAAGGCATTCCTGCGCAGCGCGGAGCGCTGCAAGGAATACATTGCCGCGGGCGACATTTTTCAAGTCGTGCTCTCGCAGCGGCTTGACTTCGTCCCGGGAGTTGAGCCGTTCGACCTTTACCGCGCGCTGCGCCAGGTGAATCCTTCGCCGTACCTTTATTTTCTGCGCATGGGCGAGACGCAGATTCTCGGTTCGTCTCCCGAAATGTTGGTGCGCGTCACCGGACGCAAACTGGAATACCGTCCCATCGCCGGCACGCATCCGCGTGGCCGCGACGAAGCGGAAGACCTGCGCCTGGAAGAGCAGATGCGCACGGACGAGAAAGAGCGCGCCGAGCACGTCATGCTGGTTGATCTTGGCCGCAACGACCTCGGGCGGGTAAGCGAGTATGGCTCGGTCAAAGTGAAAGATTTGATGTACGTGGAGCGCTACTCCCACGTGATGCACCTGGTGTCGGCGCTGGAAGGCACGTTGCGCAAGGAACTCGATGCGCTCGACGCGTTCGCGGCATGCTTTCCTGCGGGCACCCTGAGCGGCGCGCCCAAGGTTCGCGCCATGCAGATCATCGAAGAACTGGAGCCGGTGCGCCGTGGCATTTATGGCGGATCGGTTCTCTACGCCGATTTTGCCGGGAACCTCGATTCGTGCATCGGCATTCGCACCATGCTCTTGCAAGGCAAGCATGCGTACTTGCAGGCGGGCGCGGGGATCGTGGCAGATTCTGATCCGGCGCGCGAGTTCGAGGAATCAATGAACAAGGCTCAGGCGCTGCTGCGGGCCGTTGCGCTGGCTCGAGGCGCTTAGAAGCTATCGGATAAATCCGTTCCGAGAAGTCGTTCGGAGGCGAAATCAATCGAGCATCAGCCCCAAATCACGTTCTTTGTCGGAAGGAATCGACCTGTCACCCGGGTAAGGTGAGCTCTCCATAGAAATGTCTCAGGCTTTTATTGCCAAAAGCTGTGGGGCTCAGTTTTCACAAACTCAGAAAATTCTCCACTAGCTTCTTCCCCGCATCGGTCAGCACGCTCTCAGGATGAAACTGCACTCCCTCGACGGCGAACTCTCGATGCCGCAGTCCCATGATGGTGCGGGTTCCATCCTTCTCCGTTGTCCACGCGCTTATTTCCAGTTCTGCCGGCAGATTTTTTTCTTCCACGATCAGCGAGTGGTAGCGCGTAGCCGTCATAGGCGTGGGCAGGCCTCGGAAAACGCTTTTGTTGTCGTGCGTGACTGCGCTGGTTTTGCCGTGCATGATGTGAGGCGCGCGCACCACCTTACCGCCGAACGCTGCACCAATCGCCTGGTGCCCCAGGCACACTCCCAGGATGGGAACCTTACCAGAAAAATGATGAATCAGATCAATGCTGATGCCTGCATCTTGCGGTGTGCATGGACCGGGTGAGATAACGATGCGCTCCGGTTGCATCGCATCGATCTCATCCACTGTGACCTGGTCGTTGCGGCGAACCTCCACCTGCGCGCCGAGTTCCCCGAGGTACTGCACCAGGTTGTAGGTAAAAGAATCGTAATTGTCGAGAACGAATACCATCGCATCGCTCCAGTTTTAAAGCTTACACCCAGATGCGCGAGCGCAAGTGAGCAAGCGCTAAAAATCCGAAAAAACCCCATGAATAAAGGCCATTTCCATCTTCACTCCTCACCGGAATGGGCCATGCTCATCCCCAAGGGTGGTATTGACGGGCCGCGCTCTTTACGTCATTCTTGTGCGCATAATTATTTAGCGTAGCTTTAACGCCACTTCAATAGCTTGGAGCAACTCATGGCAGAAGCCCAGCAGGAAAAAAGGGCTGCACGACGTTTTGCGCTTAGAATTCCGGTATCGGTGGCTCGCGGTGAGGGCCAAGAATACAACGAGTCAGCTCAGATACGCGACGTGAGCGCGCGGGGTATTTCTTTCTACATGAACTCACCCATCGAGAGTGGATCGCCCATCGGCTTCACGCTGACGCTCCCGCCGGAAATTACACTGACGGAAAGCATCCGCGTGCAATGTAAAGGGCGAGTCGTTCGGGTTGACGGCAGCAATAACGGCGGCCAGATGGCCGTTGCCGCGATCATTGAAGAATACGAATTCCTTCCCGAGAGTTAAAGCCTGGCTGATTGGGCATCTGCCAGGCTCGTTGCATTGCGGCAGTGTCTCCAGATTTTCCCTTAGCTTTCAGTGATTGCAACTCATCTTCCGTCAGACCATCGCGCCAGTCAGCGCTGCTCTATCCGCCACTTCTCCGCATTCCTCACAAATGATAAGGTTCATTTTAAGAGGCTGACCTTTTCCTGGGAGATTTTCTTGCCGCGAGCGGGCATTCAATTTGTTGGGGTTCTGTTGTTGTTGATCGCGGGCGCTCAGTCGCAGGATGCTGTGTCGGGTGGAAGTCCGAACAGCTCAGTTCCCGCGGTGCCGCAGACCGCAGTCGTTACAAGTGTCCGTGTGGTGCATGATCGCGGTGTTCCTGCGCTCGAAGTTCTTTCCACGCGTCCCGTGGTGCCGTCGATCCAGTTGCTGAAGTCGCCTCCACGGTTGGTCATCGATCTGACTCAGGCTCGCTTGGGGCTGCAGCAGAAGCGGATTCCGGTACTGCAAGAAAATATCTTGGCCATTCGCACGGAGCAATTCCAGAACGACCCTCCCGTCACGAGGATTGTGCTCGACCTGCTTGCTCCGTACGGCTACACGTGGGACGAGGCCGGCAACCGGTTGATGGTGCGTCTCAAGCCGGCTGAAGATGTGAACGCCACCAGCAAAAAGTCGCCATTTCGGCCGCAGGAAATTCCTACAGTCGCGCGGGCCGTAGGGCCTGCGCTTGTTCCTGTCATCAAACATGGGAGCGACGTCATATTTGCGGGAAGCCGGGTCACGGCTGGATCTTCTCTGACAGCCGGGTCCGACACCGCAGTCTTGCAGTTGTCGCGCGGAGGAGAAGTTCGCGTCTGCCCTGGAACGACGATTTCGGTAACACCTTCGGCCAGCACCCACGACCTGATGCTGGGTATCAGCACCGGCGCGCTCGAAACCCATTACACGCTCGACGCCTCGGCTGACACCGTGCTCACTCCGGACTTCCGCATTCTATTTGCCGGGCCAGGAGAATTTCATTATGCGATCAGTTCCGACTCGCACGGTGATACCTGCGTCCGAGGATTGATGGGTAATACCTCTTCCGCGATCATTTCTGAGTTGATGGGAGACCGCATCTATCAGGTCAAACCAACCGAGCAGGCGGTATTCCGCGGCGGTAGGATCGACAAAGTCGATTCAAACATCCCGCTGGAGTGTGGTTGTCCGCCGCCGGTTCCAGTCATGGTGGCCTCCGCGGCGGATGTTCCATCGAAAACCGGACCGGTGCAAACTAACGCATCACCGCTTGCCACCAAAGTGCAAAATCAAGGCTCGCAGACGCTTTCCAATGGACCAGAGATCCAGCCTTTGCCAGCCTCGCAGCCGAACGACGTCCACATCCAGGTGGAAGCGCCGTTTGTTTTCCACGCCAAGGACCGTGCGGCCACCCCGCCGCCACCTACAAGAGAGGTTGCGGCCTTGCCGGTGCTGGGATCTTCGAATGCGTCGCCCTATCTGGAAGCGAAAGTGCAGCCTCCGCCAGTCGGGTCGGGAGATCATAAGACTAAGAACGAAGGTCGTCACATCCTGCGGCGGATCAAGAGAATCTTCGTCGCGATCTTTGACTGACGGATATGCTGAGCGGATCTGCTAGAACGAACCCGCCATCACGGATCGCCCATAGAACAGGGTCGGGACCGCTCATCCGCGATTGACAGCCCGGCGCAGCGGTTCCACTTTCTCGCGCACCGTGTTGCCCAAATCGCTTGCCAGATCGGCGCCTCGCTCGGCCACATCGCGCACACGTTCTCTGGCATCGCGAGCCCGGTCTTTGGCTTCTTCGGTCCAATCCTGCAGCGTTTCACGGGCATCCTCATAGCCGCGTTTCAGATCGCGCCGAAACTGCTTGCCGGTCTTTGGCGCCAGCGCGAGCGCTACTAGCGCTCCCGCACCAAGTCCAATAAGAAAGAAAGTGACTGCGGTTCCTACGTTGTTTCCTTCTGAAGATTCATAACGTCCAAAGCGCATGATTAACCTCGTTTCCTTATGGCGAAAAACCTCGACCCTTTACGGCGCACTGGCTTCGCCTCAACGATTCTAGTCCTGCGTTCGCGCAGCGCGAAATCGTATCGCCAACCCGGGGTTCATGGGATGAATTGAGCCTTGGAAAGGTTTTCTTTCTGCCGGGGGGAGTGTAGAATTGTCTTTTCGGTCCTCTTGTGCGGCGGAAAATGTGGCCTGCCCGCCTTCCGTCGGCTCAAAACACCGCATTTATTTTGAAGGAGACTGTTTCGAGCAATGTCGATCCCTGCCACGCAACTGCGCCCCGGCATGATCATCAAGCACAACAATGATCTGCACTCCGTATTCGCCGTTGAGCACCGCACGCCCGGTAACCTTCGTGCTTTCATTCAGGCCAAACTCCGTAACCTGCGCACCGGGGCCATGTTCGAGCACCGTTTCCGTTCGCCCGATCCCATCGAGAAGGTGAATGTCGATGAGGTTGATATGCAGTTCCTTTACGCCGATGGCGACAACTACTACTTCATGGATACCGCGAACTACGAGCAGACTCATCTCACCAAAGATGTTCTGGGCGGCGCCGTCGATTACCTGATCGAAAACTTGGAAATCAAAGTCGAATTCTTCGATGGCAAGGCTGTCGGCATCGAGTTGCCGCAGACGGTTGAACTTACCGTGATCGAGACCGAGCCCGGACTGAAGAGCGCGACCGCGTCCAGCGTCACGAAAGCTGCGAAGACCGAGACCGGCCTCGTCGTTCAGGTGCCGCCGTTCATCAACGAAGGCGAAAAAATCAAAGTTGATACGGCTGAGGGCGTCTACCTGTCGCGTGCGTAGGAAAAAATAACCTCACAATTCAGAGCCCGAAAGCCCTCCTCGAGCTTCTTGCCCGGGATCGCGCTGCCCTCATTTCCATTTTGACGAAGTCCAGCTGACTCCTCAGTGTCCTTCTAGAAAAACTGCGTTTCCCCACCGAAATACCCTATTTGGGGGATTACAGGAATTGCCTCTTCCCGCAAAGTACGCAATTAGGAGGACTATGCGTTATGACTTGCACCACGTTTGTTCGGGCTAAGCAAGTCCTGGTTATGGCGGCGGTGTCTTTACTTCTGCCGGCCGCTGCTCTGGCGAATGGCATCAAGCCTTCGATCTGCTTGGGGGGAGAGGTCTGCGTCGCCAATGATCAGGGAACGATATCCGGGAATTCGAACGGACTAACGTTAACTGGTTCCGTAGTGACTCAGATCGGCAATCTTCAGGGGAGCAATCTGGGCAGTCTCACCTTGACCACGGGCGCCTTGGCTACCGGTAGTTTGATGACAGGTGGCACGTTTGCTCCGGGTGGGAGTTTTGAAATCACTGAGACGTCAGGAGGTTTTACGGGTGTATTGTTCCAAGGCACTTTCTCGAGCCCGGTAAACTGGACGGTGTCAGGGCTCGAGGTAGTGAAAGGAAAGGAAACGTGTGTTCCGTCCTGCATCTACACGCTTAGCGGCAACCTTACCGGAACTTGGGAAGGCGGCATGAATGCAACCGGTGCGACAACTCAGCTTACTTTTCAGACTAAGAAGCCTTTCACCGGGTCGCTCGCCCTTTCGAATGGGAGCACCTTTCTTGTGGTTCCCGAACCAGGGACGCTAGGGCTGCTCGGGACGGGGTTACTGAGTTTAGGTTTTGCCGCTCGACGCAAAATACGGGCAAGGTGGGGCAAAAATCGTGATCTTTGACTGAAGATAGAAGGCACTGCTCTTGAATCAACGCAGCGCTGGAGAGCGGCCACCACGGCCGTCTTCTCCACGCTGCGTCTTTGTTTGCCACGAAGCTATTCTTCTAGGCATAATCTATATTGAATCTGAGTTAGTCCCATCTAATTACTCAAAGAGGCAAGTCAGCAGCATGAATTTTATTTTCAAGGAGCGGTGCGTGTGAACGCGAACCAGGCATCGATCGAAGCTCGCCGCTTCGTCGTGCGCGGCCGTGTTCAGGGAGTCGGGTTCCGCTGGTTTGTGGAGCGGGAGGCGCACATCCTCGGCATTGCCGGCTGGGTGCGGAATAACTCGGATGGAAGCGTGGAAGTTTTTGCTCAGGGTACTCGCGATCAGCTTCTCGGATTGCGCTCGCGGCTGCGCGAAGGTCCGCGCGCCGCGCGCGTGGATGCGGTGGAAGAGTCCGAAGCTCGCATGGGGCCTGCGGTTAATTCATTTCGTATTGAAGGAGCGTGGTAGATGTCCCCGAACTCGGCACTGAATACACATCAACTCAAGCGCATGATCCGAGAAGTCCCGGATTTTCCGAAGCCGGGAATCCTTTTCTACGACATCACGACGCTGCTCAAAGACAAAATCGGCTTCGCCACACTTATCGATAAGTTATCCCAGCACTATATAAGTCATAACGTCGACCTTGTCTTGGGTATGGAGGCTCGCGGTTTCATCTTTGCGCCGGTCCTCGCCTATCGCCTGAACGCCGGCTTTATTCCTGTGCGCAAACCGGGTAAGCTTCCTGCCGAAACTGTGAAGTACGACTACGCGCTCGAATACGGCACCAACTCGCTAGAAATTCATAAGGATGCAATACAGAAAGGCCAGCGCGTCTTGATTGTGGATGACTTGTTAGCGACCGGGGGAACAGCCGAGGCCACGGCAAAGCTTGCGTCTTCACTCGGCGCCGAGATTGCAGGACTCGGCTTTATCGTGGAATTAGATTTCCTGAACGGCCGGCAGAAACTCAAGAGCTACGAAGTGATGTCGCTGCTGCACTATGATAAGTAGTTTGTAGTATGAGTAGCTATGTGATAAGAAACTACTCATATAAGTGGGCGCTAGCTTGAATAATCCTGATAGGCAATTAGGGTTGCATCAGGTCTTAACTGCAGCGGGACTACTTCCGAATGTGCGCGACCAGTAGGCCGATGCCCGTCCAAAAGCTTGCACTGACCGTCACCACGATCGCCAAGCCAAGAACGAGCCTCCAGTTGAGGCGGCGATGTGCGAATCCGCTCTCGATTTGCGAGTCGTAGACCAGCCAGGAACGAAGAAACTTCATTTCCCGCAAATTCGCCGGCGAAGATCTCCATGAACGTTCAATCGGAAGGTGCCACCGTGTTCCACTGGTGCCGGACTCGGGGGTGAGCTGTGATTTCCTGCTCATAATCCGTACCTCTAAGCTTGACTAAGCAAATCGGCTGCCATCCTATCACGAGGGTCAAGCCTAATGAGAATATGACGAGCCTAACCCCCGCCGGGTTGCAAATAAACTGTTTACGGTCCGACCAAAACGGGACTAATCAAGCCGCATTGACTGAATCTCATTAGCCAGTTCGACTACGTCTTCTTCAACTGCACTCGGCGGGTGGCGCAAAGGAATGAAGTTATTGCGCTAGTCTGAGCGAACTGGCATGACTTCTTCCAGTACCAGCTTTGATTCTTTAGGCAGGTAGTTCTTGCGCCGAAACCAGTCCTCCATGGCTTCTCGAAGCTGGTTCAGAGGAACGTTCGTACCGATCTCCATGCGCCCGTCCGACACTGGGACGGTATCATCAAACACGCTGGCATTGGTAAAGTTCCGCATGGAAAAGCTATCCAGCCATTTCACCGGGCAGGGGAGCCTTTGGCCGTGGTCTTCGTAGTCGACCCGAATCTTGCGTGCGAACATGAAATCGATTTAATCAGAGAGGAAACTAGGCAGCAACTGCCCAGGCGTGAACCCCGGGAACGCCTTCGCCGTGCGTTTCTTGCCTACTACGTAATGCTTACTTCCGTGTAAGTTCCATACACTTCGCGCAGCGCCTCACAAATCTCTCCCACGGTGGCATAAGCGCGTACCGCGTCCACGATGTAAGGCATGGTGTTTGCTGGAGAAATATTTCCATCCGCACCGGCCCTCGGCTCTTGACTAGCCGCCTTCTTCAGCGCCTCAAGACAGCGTCGTACCGCGTCGTTCGATCGCCGGGCGCGCAACGCCTTCAGCTTGGCCGATTGCTGCCTGGCCACGCTTTCGTCGATGTACAGAATATGTGGCGACTCTTCTTCGATAACAAACTCGTTCACGCCCACGATGACCTTCTCTTTCGCCTCGGCGGCGCGCTGGTATTGATAAGACGCCTCGGCAATTTCCTTCTGCGGATAGCCTCGTTCGATGGCCTTCACCATGCCACCCATCGCATCGAGCTTGCCGAAGTAGTCGAATGCGCCTTTTTCTATCGCGAGCGTTAAGGTCTCCAGGAAATAAGACCCGCCCAAGGGATCGACGGTCTGCGTCACTCCCGATTCGTGTGCAATGATCTGCTGCGTGCGCAGCGCAATGCGCGCCGCCTCTTCAGTGGGCAGAGCCAGCGCCTCGTCGTAGGAATCGCAATGCAGCGATTGTGTTCCCCCGAGCACCGCGGCCAGGGCTTGGAGCGCCACGCGCGCGATGTTGTTCATGGGCTGCTGCGCAGGCAGTGACACGCCGGCGGTCTGAGTGTGAAAGCGCATCAGCCCGGTACGCTGGTTCTTCGCGCCAAACCGGTCTCGCATCACTTGCGCCCAGATTTTTCGAGACGCGCGATATTTTGCTATCTCCTCAAAAAAATCATTGTGCGCGTTGAAGAAGAAGCTGAGACGCGGACCGAAGTCGTCTACATCGAGCCCGCGCCGCTGCGCCCATTCCACATATTCCACGCCGTCATACAGCGTGAATGCCAGCTCCTGCAGCGCGGTCGAACCGGCCTCGCGGATGTGATATCCGCTGATCGAGATCGTGTTGAAGCGCGGCGTGAATTTCGATCCAAATTCGAAAGTGTCGATGACCAGCCGCATCGATGGCGCTGGAGGGTAGATATATTCCTTCTGCGCGATGTATTCCTTGAGGATGTCGTTTTGAATCGTGCCTGAAATTTTTTCCCAGTTGGCACCTTGTTTCTCGGCCACTACCAAATACATCGCCCACAACACCGATGCCGGCGAATTGATGGTCATCGAGACCGTGGTCTTCTCCAGATCGATGCCGCTGAAAAGAATTTCCATGTCTTCGAGCGAATCGATAGCGACGCCACACTTACCCACCTCGCCTTCGCTCGCCGGGTGATCGGAGTCGTAGCCCATTAAGGTGGGCAGGTCGAAGGCAACGGAAAGGCCTCCGCCGCCGTGCTCGAGCAAATACTTGTAGCGCTGATTCGTTTCCTCGGGCGAGGCGAAGCCGGAAAATTGCCGCATGGTAAACAGCTTGCCGCGATATCCCGTGGCGTGAATGCCGCGTGTGTAGGGCGGTTGGCCGGGGTAACCGAGATATTTTTCTTCGCTCCAGTCTTCGGGAAGATCCGCTTGCGTGTAGAGACGTCGGATGGGAACGCCGGAAATCGTGGTAAAGCGGGCGTGCCCGTGCTCGTCGATGTTTACACCCGTTGCCGCACCAATCGGCCGTTCGGGAGCTTTCTCGATGGTGGGCGCGAGCGTTTTCTCAGCCCAGCTTTTCTCAGCCACGGAAGGATGACGGTTTTCGAAAACATCGGCGACGGGATTTTCCGCGACCTGCGGCTTGGACGATTTCTTTTCCGGCATGTGGACCCCAGTCTTCTGTTGTGATGATAGGGAAGCACGCGCTCGTGGGCAAGGCGGCGTGAAGCGGTTCAAACGACCGGTCGGTCAGGAGAATTCGTGCGACTCAATTCCCACGCCTTAGCGTATTTCCACGAAACGTAGACTGCATGGTAGAGATGAAGCAGCAGGCCTTCGCGTCCGTCGAGGAAGCCGAGGCGGAAGAAATAGTTGTAGACGAACGTCGCCAGTGGACGCAGGACGATGTTGATGACGCTGAAACGGACTTTGCCACTGGCCTTGGCGACGACCATCTCCGCGCCCAGCGACGAGTAGCGGTTCATGTGGTCGATGTAATCGGAGAGGGTGGGGTAGGAGTGGTGGATGATGGCGATGGGCGATCCAAGATCGAATTCTAAAGATGGATCAAAGCTCTCGCATCCTTCCTTGAGCTTGATGTCTTCGTGTACCGAACGGTCTTCGAATCGGCCAAGCCCCCGCCAGACCATGCGCAGCTTACGATCTGGCCAGAAGCCGCCGTGGCGCATCCAACGACCAAGGAAATAGTTTTGGCGAGCAAACAATAGTCCCATGCCGGCGTAGCCGCATCCTTGCGGCGGGGACAGAATGAAGGGGAGTAACTTTCGCATTCCTTCATTTACTTCCTCATCTGCATCCAAACTCAAAATCCAGTCACCCGTAGCTTTGTCGATCGCCGAATTCTTCTGCGCCGCGTAGCCTTTCCATTCCTCGACAAAGACCTTCGCGCCGAACGACTTTGCAATTTCGATGGTGCGATCGGTCGATCCCGAATCGACGACAATGATTTCGCCCTTGCCGTCGCTGACCAGCGGTCTCACGCTTTCGAGCGTACGTCCGATGTTGGCTTCCTCGTTATGCGTAATGATGACGACTGACAGGGTCACGGGAGGAAGAATACAACGTTCAGGCTTCGGCAGAGAATTGACGGCGAAGCATCATCCGGGACGCCGAACAAGCAGGTCCCTCCACTTCGGACCCATTTCTTCCAGAAATGGGTCCTTCGGTCGGGATGACAATTCGATGGAGATTGGCCTAAGACGGCGGCGCCTGTGGTGGTTGCTGCGCTGGCACCGGTTGCACGTTGGGGTTCGTCTCTTGCCGCGGCGCAACATATGGCACAGTTGGAGAATGTGTGACCTGGCCGCGCGTGGCATCGGCCACATCGATGTGGGAGTGATCCAGCAGTAATCCCGTGGCTCGATCAAGTTCGATGCGCGACTTCTCATACGCCGCCTTGGCTGAAACCAGGTTTGATTCGTTCGTGGTTAGCACAGACGCATCCTGCAGGATCGCAGTCGTTGTAGTGAGTCCGACTTTCAGCTTCTGCTGATCGGCATCCAGCGTCTGGCGGGCGAAGTCGACCGCATACTGGGCTGCCTCCACCGATGCGCGGTTTTGCTTTACGTCAAATTGCGCGTTGCGCACTTCGATGCGGACCTGATTTTCCAACTGGTGCAAGCGCACTTGAGCCTGGCGGTATTCGAGTTCCGCACGCACCTGGTTCGCCTGCGCTTCCCGATTTCGCAACGGAATGTTGAGGGACAAACCAACCCCTTTGTCGGGCGCGGTCGAATTGACGAGTTGGTTGAGGGTTCCTCCGTACCCCACGGCGTTGCTGGTCTGAAATGGAGGCGGCGCCTTCGCCGGATTAAAACAAAAAGCACTCGATGTACTCGAGCAATTGGGGATCGCAGGGTTGACGGTCCCTCCTACTCCCGAACCGCCGTAGTAGGCGAAGGCATCCAGCGTGGGCAACATCGCATTGCGCACTGCCTTACCGCTCAGATCGCGCGAATTGAGGTCGATGCGCGACTCCACCAATTCCGCGCGGTGATTCAGAGCCTGATTGATCAAGTCCTGCGTGGGCGTGACCGGCTCCTGCTCGGGAAGTTGCATGGTGGAAGTCGGAATCACCTTCGCCTCTGCCAGTACCGGGTCTTCAATGCTACGGCTGAGCGCATTTTTCATGAGCAGTTCTTGCAGTTGCAAATTGTTTTGCGCCAGGATGAGGTTTTGCTGGTCGGTGGAGACGGTGCTCTGCGCGCTCACTACCTGGATGGGCGGCACGGTGCCGACTTTGGCTTGTTGTTTCGAATCTTCCAAGGCCTTCTGAGCGTAGGTTAGCGCTTCCTCCTGAACGCGCACATTTTCGTAGGCATACACCAAGTCCCAATACATGTTTTCAACCTGGTCGACTGTAGTAATGGTCTGCAGGCGGAACGCCACGTCAGAAATTTCGCGGTTGTTTTTGGCAATGCGAATAAAGCGCAGGTTGGGTCCGGGACCAAATCCCTGAAGCAGGTTTTGCGTGATCTTGAATTGGAAGTTCGAAGCCAGATCGGGAGTAAGTAGGCTTACAGGACTGTTGGTTGTGACGTGAGTATTATTGAAGCCCACGGAGACAGCGGTGCCCCACTGAAATCCCTGTGTATAAGCCACGTCCGCCGTGTAAGTGTTTTGGGCCAGTACGGGCACAGGGCTGAGCGCGCTAGTGGATTCCGTATTATTTTTATCCAATTGAAGAGTGCCGGTAACAAGGGGATCGAAGCTGGTGATGGGTGAGCCGATGCCGAGAGTGGAACTCACCAGGCCGTTGGTACCGGTGCCCACGCCGCTGGCCGCGACCGTAGTGCCGCCGGTGCCCGAACCTACCGTCCCACCGAGGCCGCCCACGCCACCTCCGGGAGTGTTCTGCACGATGCCGGCATTGACGCCGAGAACGTTGGCGCCGGATTTTGCGCGCAGGTAATCGGTGTCGGCAATGTTCAGGTTGTAGCGGGCGATATCGATATCGAGATTATTTTCCAGGGCAAGAGCGACGGCCTCATCCACCGAAAGAAAGATTTTGCCGTCGCGCATGAGCGAGTCAATGCGCGGCGAGTTGCTCAAGTTTGGTTGTGCCACTTCCTGCGCCGTGTAGGGCTGCCATATGCGGGGAAAGGACGAATGCGGCTTGGAGTAATCTTGCAGATGAACCGCTTGCGGCTGTGCGGGAGTTGCCGCGGTCATCTGTGGCGCTGGGGCCGCGGGGACATTCTGCGGCGGAACATCCTGCGCGTAGAGGGGCGGGCGCAACTGCGTGCAGGCGAGTGTGGCAAATACCGTTGGTACTAAGGCGTGCCGCCAAATGGACGCCGTCAGCCGGGTTAGGCACAAAGACATGTTTCGTCTCCTTGACTTGAAAGCGCAGTTAGAAAGAGCGCATCACGTGCTTGATCAGGATAAATTTTTCTTGAATTGGATGCGGAAGCCATGCTGAGCGTCACTCCATCTTAGCGGGCTGGAGCTACTGGCACGGTCAGAGATTGTAAAGAATTGTGAGAAAAAATAAGGCGCGGCTTGGCGACCGCGCCTTTTTCATCCGCAAACACTACTGAGGCGGCTGCGCATCGCCGGCCTGGCCCGCCGGTTTCGCCACTGACGGCATGTCCTTGCGGGGCGCAATGTAGGGCACGTTAGGCATGCGCGTCACCTGACCTCTGGCGGCATCGTCAATACTGATGCCGTTGTGGTCAAGCAGTTGTCCGGTAGCGCGGTCCAACTCGATGCGGGACTTTTCATACGCCACCGTGGCATTCACCAGAGTCGATTCGGCAGTCGCCAGCTGGCTCTGATACTGAAGTACGAGCGTGTTGGTCGAGGTGCCGAACTGATATTTTTTTTGCTCGGCGTCGAGCGACTGGCGGCCCAACTCCACAGCGGCTTTCGCGGATTCCACGCTGGCGCGGTTCTGTTGCACGGCGTATTGCGCGTTGCGGACTTCGATGCCGACCTGGTTTTCGATCTGCTGCTGCCGCATCTGTGCCTGGCGGTACTCCAACTCCGATCGGATCTGAGCCGCCTGCGCGGCGCGGTTGCGAATCGGAATATTGAGCTGCAGGCCCACGCCTTTATCTGGCGCCGTGGAATTCACCATTTGATCCCACGTGCTGCCGATACCAGTAGAACCCACGGGAGGAACATGGCCGGCACCCGCGCAGAAGCCCAGCAGAAGTTGCTCCGGAGTCTGGTTCGAGCACAAGTTGGCGGGACTCTGCGAGCCTCCCAACCCCGATCCTGCGTAATAAGCAAACACATCCAACGAGGGCAACAAAGCGCTGCGCACGGCCTTATTGCTGTAATCGCGGGTGTTCAAATCAATGCGGGTTTCAACTAACTCCGCGCGATGGCGCAGGGCATCGTTAATCAGATCCTCGGTTGGGGTCACTTCCTCTTGCGCTGGAATATCGACGGTGGAAGTTGGAATTACATCAGCGGTGGCCAGCCGGGGATCTTTCAAAGAGCGAGTGAGAGCGTTTTTCATCAGCAGTTGTTCCAACTGCAAATTGGTCTGAGCCAGGGTTACGAGTTGCTGATCCTGCGCCACTGTGCTCTGGGCGCGAACATTTTCGATGGGCGCCAGGCTGCCGATCTCGACTTGTTTTTTCGTATCCGACAGAGTTTTCTGCGCGAAGGCGAGCGACTCGTTCTGCACGCGCGCGTTCTCGTAGGAGTAGACCAAGTCCCAATAGATGTTCTCGATCTGGTCGACGGTATCGATGATCTGCAGGCGGAACGCGACGTCGGACAGTTCGCGATTGTTCTTCGCGATGTGAATGAAGCGCGTATTCGCCGGAAATCCGAAGCCTTGCAGCAAGTGTTGCGTCAACTGCAGGCGCAACGAAGAGTTAATCAACGGGCTGTAGGTTGTGAAGGGAACGTTGGAAGTGACACGGCTGTTGTTGAATCCAACCGACACGTTGGTGCCCCAGCTGAAGCCCTGCAGATAATTGAAGTTCACGGTGCCTGTGTTCTGCGCCAGGACCGGCACGCCGTTGAACAAACTCGACGAAACGCTATCCAAGTGGTCCTCTTGCAGCGTAGCCGTAACCACAGGATCAAAGCTGGTGATCTGCGGTCCCAACCCCAAAGTTGAACTGACCAACCCGTTGGTGCCGGCGCCGATGCCGCCCGCGCCCAGACTGGTGCCGCCAGTGGAAGCTCCCGCGGTGGCGCCGATGCCGCCCAGTCCGCCGCCCGGAGTGTTCTGGACCACTCCGGCATTCACGCCGAGAATCGAGGCACCCGCCTTAGCGCGCAGCACGTCGGTATCTGCGATGTTGAGGTTGTAGCGGGCGATGGCGACGTCGAGATTGTTCTCCAGCGCGAGCGCAATGGCATCGTTGAGCGAGAGATACAGCTTGCCATCGTGCATAAGCTGGTCAATCCGCGCCGTGTTCGCAAGGTTGGGCGGGTCCACGTGCCGAGGCGTGTAAGGCCCAATCGGGTTCGGGAAGTGTGAAACCGGTTGGGTGTAGTTCAAGGTAGGAACTGGCCGCGTTTCCGGCGAGTTTTGCGGATTCGGCGCTGCTGGCGGCTCCTGAGCCCACGCGGCGGTCGTCAGCATTCCGAGGACGGCCGCGGCAATGATCAGACGGTGCTTGAATGCGAAACGTGGAACTGGCATCTACTCATCTCCGTTCATTAAGACGTTGTAGCAAAAGGACTTGGTATTAATCTGAGACCGACAAACGAAAATGGAAGTTCTACTCAGTCGAAGTTCTACTCAGTTATTGATACGCAACCGGCGGCGCTTGGGTTCCGGAAAAGCTCCGCAAAGCTCCAGAAATGCGACCTTGGCTTGCTGTGGGACCAAAAACTTCAGCCCTGATGAAAATTTGTGTCGAAACATAGCAGTATATCTGACGTTGCGGGATCATTCGCGAGATGCCCTGCTTCTCAAACTGATGCCACCTGAAACTGATAGAGTGCTCGCGAGGGCGGGCGCTGCCCCGCGAATCAGAATGCCGCTCGAAAGCTCCGGATGCATGAAATGATTTGGATGAGTCTGCGCTCGAAGTGGACTCGAAAGATCGCATGCGCAATCTCAAACTGATTCTCTCCTATGATGGCTCGGACTTTGCCGGCTGGCAGGTGCAGCCCGATGCACCCACCGTGCAGGAAGCGCTTGCCTCAGCCATTGGACGAGTTACCGGTGAAAAGGTATTGCCGCAGGGTTCGGGCCGGACGGACGCCGGAGTGCACGCCCTTGCGCAGGTGGCGACATTTGTTACCGAATCCCCGGTCCCGACCGCGAATTTTGCAAAGGCGTTGAACAACGTGCTGCCGCCCACGGTGCGAGTGCTGAAAGTGGAAGAAGCTGCCCCCGATTTCCATGCGCGTAAGTCGGCATGCGGAAAAACTTATCGTTATCGCATTTATCGGGAGGCGATCTGTCCGCCATTTTTAAGCAGGTATGTATGGCATTATCCGTTTCCTTTGGACGAGCAGGCGATGGCTCTGGCCGCGAGGCTCGTTGAGGGCGAGCACGATCTTACGTCGTTTGCCGCGGTCGACCCCGAGCGTGGGCGCGAAGGCGAGCCGGCATCGAACGTCCGGCGCATTTTTTCTTCGATGTGGGAGCGGCAGGGAGATGAATTGGTATACACGGTGAAGGGATCGGGATTTCTTCACCACATGGTGCGGAATCTGGTCGGAACTTTCATCCTTATGGGGAAGGGAACTTTGTCGGCGGAGGATGTAACGGGGATTTTGAAAGCGCGTAACCGATCCGCTGCAGGGGCGACTGCGCCCGCGAGCGGGTTGTATCTGGTAGGAGTTGAGTATTAAATCTTCAAGTCGCAGCCTCATTAGGAACGACACGCCATCGGAATTTATTTAACTGCTGAACCGCATGTCCTGATACGAATTCCCTTCCAAATGCACTACTAGTGTTGAGCGTCAAGTGCTTGACTCGCCGACGGACGAAGATGCACAATTTCGGCCACATTGCGCGGCGCGCCAACTTGTGGGGCCGAACCGCGGTGATTCAGGGAATCCGTTTCGCAAGGTAAGCAGGAGGAACTATGTCGCTTGTTTACGGGAGCACGCATTTTTTTATTCCCTCCGGCCAAACGTGGGGATTCACTTCGGCAATTAATGGGGATACCACCAATGGAGGAGATTATGTCGGACCGCTGGTGGCGTTAGGGGTTCCCGACGACCTGCATCAGTCCGTGGACGTCACCACGACCAGAGTCGAATTCCTGTCCAGAAACTCGGATGGGCTAACCAGCCTGTGTGTTTATCACTACAGCGTCACGAACAACAATTCATTTGGCGTGACTTTGAGGCTGGACAAGTTCTACGACGGCTAAACATCCCGCTTTTTCTTCGTGAGACGGCAAGGAGGCGATTCGTGAAAATATCAGTGATCAGCGATCGTGCGGGCAAGATTGTCGGAGCGTCTTTTTCTCCAGCTACCGGGCGGTCGGCGGCCGGTCCTAGGGTAACCGATCAGATCCAGATTCCCGATGGACATCGTGTCCACCAACTGGCGTTGCCGCCTGAGCTAGCCGAGGAGTTCTTGTCGGGGAATTTTGCCCAAGCCTTGTCAAAGTGCACTCTTGAAATCAAAGGCAAGAGCGCGAAGCTCAAGCCGGCTGTGTCAAAGAAGTAAGCGACGCGTCTATACTCACCGCAAGGCTCGAAATCGCCCCGTCATGGAATGGCGGGCGCGAATTTCAGCCCCACCCTGTCAATCAAGAAAAGCACCGCTCGCCCGCGGAACGCGCGGGCACGATATGGCTAGCGATCTTCAACTCGCGTGGCGTGAGATCGTTTCGCTGAATCCAGCGACCGGCGAGGTTCTTCGGGTGCTGGAATGCGCGAATGTGGCGGGAGTGTGCGATGCCGTCACGCGTGCCCGGGCGGCGCAGAATGCTTGGTCAGAGTTAGGAGTTGGACGGCGCGTTGCCGTGATCCGGGAGTTTCAGAGCAAACTGCACGCCAGGAAATCAGAAATCGCTCGCGCCATCACGGAGGAAGCCGGCAAACCCGTCGCCGAGGCTCTGACCACCGAAGTGCTGGTGGTGCTTGATGCGGCGCGGTTCCTGATCGACAACGCCTATCGCCTTCTCCGCGACGAACCGCTGCCGCATGGAAATCTCGCCACTAAATTGAAGAGCGGACGGCTGGTGCGCGAGCCTTATGGCGTGGTCGGAATCATCTCACCATGGAATTATCCGTTTTCGATTCCAGCCACCGAGTCGCTCGCGGCACTGGTGGCTGGGAACGCGGTGGTGCTGAAGCCTTCGGAGTCTACTTCGCTCGTGGCAACGAAATTGGAGGCTCTGCTTCACGCGGCCGGCGTTCCTAAGGATGTTTTTCAAGTTGTGGTGGGCGATGGCGCCACTGGTGCTGCGCTGGTTAATTCGGCAATCGACAAACTTGAATTTACGGGCAGCGTGGCTACCGGCAAAAGCATCGCGGTGGCCGCAGCCGAACGACTACTGCCCGTGGTGCTGGAGTTGGGCGGCAAAGATCCCATGCTCGTCCTCGACGACGCCGATGTGGATGTGGCCTCGAGTGCGGCAGTCTGGGGAGCGTTCATGAATGCCGGGCAAACTTGCTTGTCGGTAGAGCGCTGCTACGTGCATCGCAGTTTGTACGAGACGTTCCTGAGCGCATGTACCGAGAAAGCGAAGAAGCTGCGCGTTGGTCACGGACTCGACCCCGAGACTGACGTAGGCCCCATGATCCACGAGCGTCAGTTGCAAATTGCTGAAATTCACGTGAAAGACGCCGTCGCGCGTGGCGCGCGGGTTATGGCGGGAGGATCTCGTCTTACAGAACTAGGAAAGAATTTCTATCGCCCCACGGTGCTCGCCGATTTGACGCATGAAATGCTCATTATGCGAGAGGAGACATTCGGTCCGGTGCTTCCCGTCATGCCCTTCGACAGCGACGATGAAGCAGTGCGGCTGGCCAATGATTCGGAGTACGGACTGTCCGCGAGTGTGTGGACCCGCAACCGAGACCGCGGAGAGCGATTGGCGCGGAGCATTCAAGCCGGCACGGTGATGGTGAATGATGTGGTTTCATGTTTCGGTATCAGCGAGGCGCCGCACGGCGGCGTAAAATCGAGCGGCGTCGGCCGCGCTCATGGCCGCTATGGGCTCGAAGAAATGGTGCGGCTGAAGTATCTCGATAGTGATCGCATGCCGGGAACGAAAAAAGTCTGGTGGTACGGATATGGCGAAAGCTTCGCCCGCCAGATGGAAGGATTTATCGATTTCCAATTCGCACGCGGGCTCGGAGAACGTCTGCGCGGTGCATTGCGCGCGGCAGGCGTAATCAGCCGGAAGCAGCTGTGAGACGCAAGTGCGGGCGCTGAGCACTGAAAGCTGAAAGCTAAAAGCTAAAGCTAAAGCTAAAGCTAAAGCTAAAGCTAAAGCTAAAAGCTAAGAACTGAAAGGCCTCCATGAACGACAATTCGACTCCCGATCACGATCGAAAATTGCTGCGTCACGCCGTCGCCACGGTGGCGTATCGCGGAGGAAGGGCCGTCCACAATGCTCCTGCATCGTTTGCCGCCTATCAGGCTCAAGAAGGAGTGCGCACTCCGGCGCAGATTTTTGCACACATTAGCGACCTGCTCGATTGGGCGCTCTCGATGGCGAACGGAAAGCGCGAATGGCATGATTCCAAGCCGTTGCCATGGGAGGTGGAACGATTTTTCGCCGCACTGCAGCGTTTTGACTCTCCTGTGTACTCCACATATGTATGGGGTGCATCGTGGCGGTTATGTTGGGCGTATGTTATTACCTGGCTTCTGCGGAGCCGCTGCAAGCTCCCGTGGAAAAGCTTTTCCAGGGACCGATTGCGGATGCCCTGACGCACATCGGGCAGATCGCCATTCTGCGACGCCTGGCGGGAGCGCCAGTGAAGCGCGAGAATTATTTTGTCGCAGAAATCACGGTTGGGCGCGTGGGAGCGGACCAGAAACCGCCGAAGCGGGAGTCTTAGCCGCGACTAACTTTGATTCTTCAGAGGAACTTGCGCCCGGTAGATGGCCTGCCAGTGGCCGGACTTCAAAATGTAAATCGAACTGCCGTTCATGTGGACTGGCATTTTACTTCCGCCACAGTTGACATATTGCTCGGCTTTGTAAGTGAGCAGGTAGGTGCCTGAACTAAGTGGGAGAACTCCGAACTCGGAAAGGCCGTAACCTTCCACGCTGCAAACTTTCGCGGTAGCTTGCTGTTCTGAGAGTTCCTGCTCGCGGGAAAGTGTTCCAGATTCGCCCCAGAAAACTCCACTCTCCGGCATATGCTCGCGAAAATAAGATTGGTCCTGCGTCTTCCAGGCTTCGAAAAATCCGGTCTCAATGCGCACCAGTTCCTGCTGCACGTTCGTTGGAGCGCCGCTCTCAGCGCCGTTCTGAGCGCCGGTTTTCTTGTGTGGCGTCTGGACTCCGGCCGCGCCGGAAAGGGACGCGCTGAGCAGGACAAAAACTACGCAGCGATGGGCAAGGATTTTTTTCGAACAGCACGACATACGATCCATAGAGGCTCATTCTGGCGTTGGATTGCCGGTCACGAGAATACGCCTAGCATACGACATCGCGAGGTTTGGTTCGCCGTTTCCCTTCGAGTACAATGACGCTCGTAAGTCCGGATCGGCCGAATGCACGGCTGAATGCCGCGGCGCGACTGCCGCGAATGAGGGTAAGTCATTGTCCTTGGCGACTGGTGAGATCGCAACTTCGGGTACGCAAACTCCTCCGCAACTCCCGCATCATAAGGTCAAGATTAAGAAAGCGGGACAACGCGCCTGCAACGAAAAAAACGAAAAGGGAAAATTCTGCGGCGGCCATTTGAAACGCTGGTCCTACTGGACCGACGTGATCGAACAAGCCTGCGGCGACGTTGCGAAGGCCTGGGGACCGACTGCCGAGGTTTACCGCTGTGAACATTGCCAGACTCTGTATTTGCCGAATCCCGCGGAAGCGAAAGTGAACGTTGCCGGCCAGGGAATGATTTCGGTGTTCGGGCTGACCTTGCCGCCGAAAGAGAAGTAAGTGCGAGTACCGAGTACCCAGTACCGAGTCGGAAGAAACTCCGGATCGCTGGGTACTGGGGGTTACTAGGTACAAGGTACTGGGTACTGGCACCTTCATGAACTCTTCCGATCTCATCTACGACTGGAATCAGAATCACCCGCCGCGGCTGAAGCCGCCGGGGCCGGTGCTGCTGAATGATGAGAGTCTGCGCGATGGACTGCAGTCACCTTCCGTGCGCGATCCTTCGATCGCCGAGAAAATCGAAATCCTGCGTTTGATGGAAGGGCTCGGGATCAACTTCCTCAATCTTGGGCTTCCGGGCGCCGGGCCGCGCGCGGTCGAACACGTGACGGCGCTGGCGCATGAAATCGTCGCGCACAAGATGAAGATTCGCGCCAACTGCGCGGCGCGCACGTTGGAGACCGATATTCGTCCAATCGCCGAGATCGTGCAGAAGACAGGTTTGCGCATCGAGGCTGCGACCTTCATCGGCTCCAGTCCCATCCGCCGCTTTACTGAAGGATGGTCCGACGATTTTCTTTTGCAGACCACCGAGAAGGCCGTGAAGTACACGGTTTCGCTGGGCCTCGACTCGATGTATGTCACCGAAGACACGACCCGTTGCGATCCGGGAACGGTGAAGCGGCTGTACTCGACTGCCATTAATTGTGGCTCGCGCACCATTGTGATCTGTGACACGGCGGGACATGCCACGCCAATGGGCACGCTGGCGTTGGTGCGATTTGTGATTGAAGAGGTGGTGAAACCTTCCGGTGAGAAAATTCGCGTGGACTGGCATGGCCACAGCGATCGCGGGCTGGCCATCGCCAATTCGATGGCGGCGCTGATCGCGGGCGCAAATTGTGTTCATGGATGCGCCATCGGATTGGGTGAGCGTGTGGGCAACACGCAGATTGATCAGATGCTGGTGAACCTGAAGCTGATGGGCATTGCACCTTGGGAAGAGCAGGATCTTACCAAGCTCAAGCAGTATTGCCAGGCGGTGTCGCGGGCCACGGGCGTCCCCATTCCTGCGAATTATCCGGTGGTGGGCGACGACGCTTTTCGCACTGCCACGGGCGTGCACGCCGCGGCGATCATCAAGGCGTATCACAAGAACGACATCGTACTGGCTAATACGGTTTATTCCGGTGTACCGTCGCATGTGTTTGGGCTGGAACAGATCATCGATATTGGCCCGATGAGCGGAAAGTCGAATGTGCTGTTCTGGCTGGAGCGGCGCGGCATTCCGGCGACCGACGATCTGGTCGACCGCATCTTTCAGCGAGCGAAAGCGAGCGACCACACTCTCAGCGACGCCGAGATTGTCGAGTGCTTGCCGGCGACCGTGAAGCAAAACTAGCTTGAGCCGAATCGTAGTTTTCATGCAGCAGTAATTTCTGACCCGAGGAATTTCAAAACGAGGGATTTCTAGACAATGAAACATGCAATTCTCGGCGCCGGTGGCGTCGGCGGTCTGATTGGCGCTTGCCTGGCGCATGCGGGACATTCTGTCACGCTGGTGGTGAGGCGTGAATCTTTGGCGCAGTATCCGAAGAAACTTCGGCTGGAGAGCGCTTTCGGAAATTTCGACGTCGACGTTGCCATTGCCGCGGAAGTGCCTGCAGTCGACGTACTTTGGTTCACGGTGAAGGCTACGCAGTTGGAATCGGCGTTGGCCGAGTTCAAGAATCCCGAATCTGTCAGAGCGATTGTTCCTCTCTTGAATGGAATCGACCATGTGGCTTTGCTTCGCGGCCGCTATGGTGTCGATCGCGTGATACCGGCGACGATAGCGGGTGAGACTGAGCGCGTCAGTCCTGGGCACATCGTGCATCGCTCGCCGTTTGCGCGGCTCAATGTGTTGTCCGCGGGGCGGGAACTGCTCGGGGGCACGATCGATCAACTGCAGCAGATGGGATTTACATGCAGCTTCATCGACGATGAACCAACGCTGATGTGGGGCAAACTGGTATTTCTCGCTCCTTTTGCGTTGAGCACAACGGCTGCGGATAGGACGGTCGGTGAAATCCTTTCCGATCCGGAGTGGCGCAGTTTGGGAGAGGCGTGCGTTCGAGAGGCATGCGCCGTTGGGGTTGCCGAGGGAGCCAAGGTTGATCCGGAGAAGGTGCTCACGGGCGTGGCAGGCATGCCGGCAAACATGCGCAGTTCGATGCAGAAGGACGTAGAGCGCCACAACGCTCCCGAGTTAGATGCGATTGCGGGGCCGATCCTGCGCGGAGCGCGGAAGCACGGGATTGCGGTTCCGGTTACGACGAAATTGGTTGCGGCGGTGGAGCGGAGAGCGAGATACGTTGACAGTCGGCCAGCCTGATCCAGATCAAAAAAATTACAGATCGATCTGGGTAAAATCTCTTGAATCAATTACTTGGCGGGACCGCCCCTCGCAGAACCAACCTAAAATATTGATTGCAAAGAATTTATTCGTAAAATATCTGCAATCAATGACTTGGCGTTGTGTTCCACGGGATATTCAATTTTCAAAGAACGCTCGGCTTGCGAAGGCAAGGGACGGCGCTGCGTCCGCCTTGACGATCATCTCGCGATTGACCGGTCGAGGCAAGGTTAGATGTCACAGAGGGGCTCTGGAAAAAGTCCCGTTCGGTTCAATCGAATACCTCAACGCGGAGCGGGGCGTAGTTCGGGGTGACGAGGGTGAGCCGCGCGCATAGTGTAATAATCTTTCTCATGGATCACGTAATAAAGCACTTCATGTGGGGATATCAACGCCACTTCAGGGTTGTGCAGGAGGGCGCCGCAGAGCGCCTGTTCCAAAAGATAGACAAGAGGCTCAAGCCTGAGCTATTTGTTGTCGGCATCCTTTCGGATGTCGTTGCCGATCGATTCAATGCCTGCGTGGAGCCAGAAGACGAGTATTGGATTAAATCCGAGGATTTCGACGGGACATCCGAAATTGCCGAGCACTTGCGCGGGCTCTACCCAGAAGTCGGAATGTTTCAGTCCCACCCACTCGCACAGCAGTGGCAAGACGAGGATCTGCTTAAGAGGTCGATCCGGGACGCTGTACGCCAGGTTGTCGAGTCGCACCCCTCGAAGCCATCTAGCATTACGTTCCGCGTATCGTACCCGGCAAAGGTGGACCGCTATTGGGTATGCGCTGTTCTCGGCCTCCAGAATGCAGTTCTGGCCTCCTACCCATCCCTTCAAACATCATTTGTCAAAATGCACGAGCACCGGCACATACCCGTCCCGGAGTCTTTTATTGAGGCCGCCGCGGAGGTATTTCTCGAGGCAACGACTGAGGGGTTGCTTCGACCCGACCCAGGTTTCGGGGGAGCGCGGAAGGACCCCGACGAGTTGCTTCGCTCCGCCGGGGACGGATTCATGAATGGATTGGTATGGAGGGTGGATCAAAACTGCATCGAGGGAATGCACAGCCTGTTCCGTTCATTGACGACAATTTCTTCGTTGCGGTACGAGAAGGCCGCCGGTCACGGACGAATTCTAATCGCCAGGAAGGGCCATGCCTCTGTCGCCGAAAAAGTTTCGTTCGCGGAGCCAGTGAAACTGACTGCCTATAGATCGGTTAGGAAGGTGCTGGAACTAGCGTCGGACGAATTGCCATTGTACTGTGACCCAGACCGGATTTATGGTCTCGCCAAGCAGCTTGATTACGACCCTAGGGCCGAAGATATGTTCGAGGTCCAAGTGCTCGGTCACCACCACTGGGAGCTTATACACGGGAACCAGGTTCTTATGAAGGTGCAGTACGGTCTGCCCTCCCTCCCCAGGCTTCCGTTTGACGTGGAAAAATTTCGAACGGACCTGCCTCGGGTTTTTCGCCAGATCGCTCCAGCTGATGTGGGGCGGCTCGTTGACCTCGTGAAAATTGCCGAGCGGGAAAGCCATGGCACGATGTTGGTCATCACGGAAGCTGCCCCAGCAGAGGCCGCAAGGCTGAAGCAACAAGCGACACCCGTGAGCCCTTTCCTCACAGACGCGAAGATTCTCCAAAACCTGACACCTATCGACGGGGCGATCATTTTGGACCCGCGCGGGTTTTGTCACGCGATCGGAGCCATCCTGGACGGCAAGGCAACGGATAACGGCGACCCAAGTCGCGGAGCTAGATACAATTCCGCGCTCCGTTACTATGAAGCGGCTGACGCACCCTGCATGTTAGTTGTTGTTTCCTCAGACGGCGGTGTTGACTTCGTGCCAAACCCGATGCCGGCTATTTGCCGTTCGCTAGTCGACTTGGCGATCCAAACGCTCGTGGGGTTTGAGAGCGCCGAAGAAATCAGCAGAAAACTCTACCGCGAGACTCTCGATTGGCTGGACGCGCATCGCTTCTATCTTACTGAAGAGGACTGCAGGAGCATCAATCCGATGGTTGAGAAGTTAGATGAAAGGATTCGTCGCGAGGACCAAGCTACGATATGGGTGGTGCTAACACCGTTCACGTCCAATCCTGCAATGAGCCCGGCGCTGTATTACCTTAGTGACTGAACCTGTGTCGCCCTAGGCCACTGTTACCCCTAGCTAACCCCATCCCTTCCCACGCGTTGTCAACTGACGCAATACCTTCCATGAGCCCCACTCCTCCGGACATTCCCTCGCCACGACTTTGCGACCTTTCAGGAGGGACCGGGTAGCGAATCTTGGTGTGAGTTTCCTGCGAAGCCGCTGGGGCCGCCAAATCGAAAGGGGTCCTTCGACTGCGCCACTGCTTCGCGTTCGCGAAGCAGTGACTTTGCTCAGGATGACAGCGTGGAAAAAACCGCATGCCGTCGGTTCCCGTCCTAGGTAATCTCTATTCCTTCCCGCGCGTTGTGAGGTGACGCGATACTTTCCATGAGTCCCGTTCCCCCAAGTGCGGACATGCGGCTCGCCACGACTTTGCGACCTTTCAGTAGGGACAGGGCAGCGAATCTTGACGTGAGTTCCCTGCGAAGCCGCTGGGCGCGCCAAATCGAAAGGGGTCCCTTCGACAGGCTCAGGGCAGGCTCTTCGACTGCGCCGCTGCTTCGCGTTCGCGAAGCAGTGACTTCGCTCAGGATGACAATTTATTTTTCCGGATTGCATGTGCCGGCTTGCCGTACCCGCTTTTGCTAATCGCTTTCTTTCGCCAGCGTTGTAATATGTCGCAATACCTTCCATGAGCCCCACGCCTCCGCATGCGGATTTGCCGGATGTTGCGCCTACGGTGCAGCACGATGTGGCGCGGCTGGCGGCGTCGCCGGAGGTGCGGTCGGCGTTTAATTGGCTGCGCATGCAGGAGCCGCAGCTGGCGCAGTGGCAGATGGAGATGGCGCGGATTGCGGCGCCTCCGTTTGGCGAGTCGGCGCGCGCGGCCTGGCTGGCAGAGCGTTTTCGCGAAGTTGGGCTCGACGACGTTCGCATCGACGATGTGGGCAACGTCTTCGGCGTACATCCGGGATTTGGGCAGCGCTATGTGGCCTTGAGCGCGCACATCGATACTGTGTTTCCGGCGAACACGCCTTTGAATATCCGACAGCAGGGCAGCCGGCTGTATGGGCCGGGAGTTTCGGACAACGGCGCGGGAGTGACGGCGATGCTGGGGATTGCCGCGCTGCTGCGGGCGGTGCGGGTGCGGCATGCGCTGCCGTTTGTGCTTATTGGGAACGTGGGCGAAGAAGGCGAAGGCGACCTGCGTGGGATGCGGCACATTTTTTCTACACCGCGCTGGAAGGATTCGATTGCTTATAGCGTGGTGCTCGACGGCGCGGGCGCGGACACGATTGTTGCCGAGGCGCTGGGCAGCCGTCGTTTTGAAGTGATCGTGCGCGGGCCGGGGGGACATTCATGGAGTGACTTTGGGGCACCGAATCCGATTGTCATTCTGGCGAAGGCGATTGAGACTTTTACTGCTGCGCCGGTGCCAGCGACTCCGAAGACCACTTTTAACATTGGCGTGATTCGCGGCGGGACTTCGGTGAATTCGATTCCGGAGTCGGCGAGCATGAAAGTGGATATCCGGTCGACTTCGATGGCGGAGATGGAACGGTTGGAGCAGACGCTGCGGCTGGCGCTGAGTCGCGCGGTAGAAGACGAGACGATGGCGGCGGAGATGCGGTCGACGGCGCAGAAGCGGCCTTCGGGAGTGAGTTGTGAAGTGGTGCCGATCGGCAACCGCCCGGCTGGAGAGCTTGCCGTAGGCGCGCGGATTCTGCATGTGATCCGGGCGGTCGATGCGCAGTTGAATAATGCGGCACAGGTGCAGCGGGCGTCGACGGATGCGAATATTCCGTTGTCGCTGGGGCAGGAGGCGATTGCGATTGGCGGTGGCGGGTCCGGGGGCGGAGCGCATACCTTGCAGGAATGGTTTGATAGCAATGGACGCGAGCTGGGGCTGAAGCGGATTTTGTTGACGCTGTTGGCGCTCGCGGGAGCGGGGGAGTGATGGGTGGTTTAGGAATGCCAGGGGCTAAAGCCCCTCAAGAGCGCGATGGCTTATTCGCAGCGCTGACGCGGCGAAGCACCCAAAGGCTTCATGCGGCAGTGGAATCCCACCTTTCGCGAAGAACGCGAAAGATGGGGCACCCGGCCCTATCGGTGTTGTTCGCAGTTACGATCTCCTGCGTTGCTTTTGGGCAAACACAGAATCCTGCACCTGCATCCGGTGCATCGACTGCGGCACCAGGGCTGAAGGCTGATGTTATCTACCTGCACGCCAACGTTTATACCGGCGTGCCGTCGAATGCGCAGTTCAGCTCGATTTTGCGCGAAGAAGCGATTGCGGTGCGGGGGGACCGCATTCAGGCGGTGGGAAAGAATCTCGATATTCAGAAGCTCAAAGGTTCGCAGACGCAGGTCATCGACTTGGGCGGGCATTTCGTTATGCCGGGGTTCAACGACGCTCATATGCACCTGGCCGATGCGGGGCTGCAGAAGTTGAATGTGGATTTGGTGGGAGTGAAGACGCTGGATGAATTTCGCGAACGGGTGCGGGCTCGAGTCGCAAAGGCTGCGCCGGGCGAGTGGATTCTGGGCGGCGGGTGGGACGAGACGATGTGGCCGGTGAAGGCGATGCCCAGCCGCTGGGATCTGGACGAGGTTTCAGGCGGTCATCCGGTGTTTCTCGATCGCGTGGATGGGCATTTGGCTGTGGCGAACACGCGAGCTCTGCAGTTGGCGAGCGTTTCGCTGGCCAGCCGCGACCCGCAAGGGGGACACATTGATCGCAATGAGAGCGGCGAGCCTACCGGCATTCTTCGCGATACAGCGCAGCACGCGGTGCGGGTGGTGGTTCCGGAACCCACGCTTGAAAAGCGGCGGAAGGGAATCGAAGTTGCGTTGGCGGACTTGGCGGAGCACGGCATCACGTCAGCTCAGGATTATTCGCCGGAGTGGGAGAATTTCAAGATCTTTGAAGAGCTCGAAAAAAGCGGCAAGCTGACCGCGCGGATTTCGGAATGGCTGCCGTTTGACGAACCAGTTGAGGAGTTGACGAAGAAAAGAGAATCGCACCCGCAATCGGATTTGATGCTGCATACAGGGATGCTGAAGGGCTTCATGGACGGCTCGCTCGGCGGGCACACCGCGGCGCTGCTCGAACCTTACGCGGACGATCCGAAAAATTCCGGCTTGCCGCGGTACGATGCGGCTAAGTTGAACGAAATGGCGAAGGAGCGTGCGCTGGCCGGCTTTCAGCTGGGGTTTCATGCCATAGGCGACCGTGGGGTGCAGTTGGCTCTGGATGCGTTCTCCGAGGCCGAGAATGCGGCGCGCGAGCAAAAAGTGAAGGCGGCGAACGGCGGCGACGATTTTCGTTTTCGCATCGAACATGCGCAAGTCACGACGCCGGCGCAGATCACGCGCTTTAAGGAGTTGAAGGTGATCGCGTCGATGCAGCCGAGTCACGTGCTCACCGACATGCGCTGGGCACAGGACCGGCTGGGGTCGAAGCGGGCCGCAACCTCTTACGCGTGGGCTTCATTGCTGAATAAAGGCGTGACCTTGGCTTTTGGGACGGATTATCCGGTTGAGTTGGTGACGCCATTTCGCGGACTGTATGCGGCGGTGACGCGCAAGAGCGAAGATGGCAAGCAGGAATATCATCCCGAGCAAAGGCTGACCATGGACCAGGCCATTGCCGCTTACACCACGAACGGGGCTTTTGCGGAGTTTGAAGAGAAAGAAAAGGGAAAGCTCGTGCCGGGGATGCTCGCCGATTTTGTGGTGCTGGACCGTGATGTGACGGCCGCGTCTCCTGAGAAAGTGCTGGCGACTAAGGTGCTGAGGACCGTGGTCGGCGGAAAAACGGTGTACGAAGCGAAGTAGGATAGGAACAGCGATTATTGAATAGGAATTCCGTTGGCGAACTTCGCTTTGAAATCACCGTCGCCCTGCGCCCACATTTTGACCTCAAGCTGTCGAATTCCCGTAACATCGTCCGGAACGTTGGCAAAGGTCAATACGGCGTCGGCGGGCGTCCCCTGAAGAAGTTTAGCTATCGAAACCCTCTCGTCATGGACGCCTGCTAAGCTGGTTCCTGTCGCAGGGTAAGCGCGGCTCTTGTAGTCGTACATGATTGTGCCAAGGCCACCCCCGTCGAGATGCGTCTCTCGGTCCTCCTCCCGGTTTGTGATTGTGAGCTCGCACACGACCGACCCTCCCCTTCGTCGGCAGCGATTCACCTGGACCTCGAACCCGCCTGCCGAACTAGCTGCCTTTGCGGCATTCGCAACACTCGGCGGCGACGCAGACAGCTTCTTCGGGCCTAGGAGTTCGTCGATCTCCTTCGTGCGTGCTATGTCAACGATGCTGGCAGCGACTTCTTCCATGGCGTCGTTGAGGGCGACGCAATTCACAGTAACGCGATTTGTGAGCACCCTAAATTCGCCTGTCACGATGGTATCTGCTCCAGTCCCTTTGCCCAGTTCGCCAAAGGTCTTTGGATCGAAAGGCTTCCCATAGCGCAAGTTAAGCTCCTCGAGAACCTTGCTTGTTCTCATGCGGTCAACAACTTTGTATGTCGGATTTGCGTCTAGAGAATATTGCTGGAGTAAAACCGTGAGCTGACCCACCAAAAAGCGGCTGAATTGATCGTCATAGCCATCGTCGTTAGTGAACTTGGCGACGGCAATTACATTCCGGCCGCTCCGACTGAACTGAAGCGACAGGTTGTTCGCTAGGACCTGCGTTTCTCTCTGTTGGCTCCAGCAATAGTTCAGCATCGACAAGAGTAGAAACGCCAAAAGGCAGATCGTTAGAGCGGAACGTGCTAAGGGCATGGATCACGGCTCCCTAGTTGATGTTGCCGAAGAATCTGATTGAACTTGTCCAATTCCTGCGTTACCGCATTAAGCGCGTTGGAGTCTCTCACCCGAAGAGCTTGCTCGCCCTGTCTGACAACGGCTTCGGACGTTGACAATGCACTTTGAATGTCGCTGTTTAGGGTGACGCTAGGCGGATAGTCCGCAGCGATACCTTTCCAGCATTTTCTAAGGGCATCGTTGAGCGACCGTGATGTGTCGAACTTAAGCGAAAGGGCGGCGGAGATGACCGGCTGAGGAGGCGTGCCGACAATGCGAGAATCCGCACTGGCGCCGGAACTCAATGAATTAGTCCCTTGGTTGATTGTTTGGGGCAGGGCTGCGATCGGATGCGGCGCCTCCGGTGACAGACCGATGAAATTCCGCACCTCGGGGACCGTGAAGGAGACCACTACACCTGCTACAGCTACAACCAAACCCGCTGCAGCTAGCCTTCTTTCTTTGGTCTGGTCGTGCTCCTTTGTAGGGCCGCGTGACATAAGCTCCTGTTCCTCAAATGCTGGCTAGGGCCCGGGTCGCGACTGACAATTATAAGGCCAACAGTGTACCGCGAAGTGGGGCGATGGGGCTTGGGAACGGTTAACCAGTGACTAGCACCTTGTAGTTAGCGCTTTGCAAACGGGTATAATTCAGTATTCGTCAGTTTTTTGGAGGGAAGTACGCATATGGATTCGCGGGCGATGTGGGTGCAGATGAAGTCCCGTCGGTGGGTTTATTCGTTTAGCATTGCGGCAACGCTGGCGCTGGGCATTTTAATCGGTACGGTGGTTTCATTCGGAGTGAAGGGCAAAGAGGGTCAGAAGGCTTCCGACGCCACTCCTCTGACGGTTCCTTCCCCCAAGCAACTTTCCAACGCATTCTCGCAAATCGCAAAACAACTCGGGCCGTGCGTGGTCAACATCAACACAGAATCGACCATCAAGAGCCCGCACAAGCGGCGTGGCGGGCAGGCTCCCGACGATGACGAAAACGGCGGCGGCAACGGCGGTATGGATGACTTCTTCAACCGGTTCTTCGGAGGACCGGGCGGGCAGGGTGGTCCACTCGGCGGCGATGGCTCGATCCGTGAGCGTTCGCTAGGTTCGGGAGTGATCGTCGACCCGAAGGGTTATATCGTCACCAACCGGCACGTGGTGGAGAAGGCGGACCGCATTCGCGTGCGGTTGCAGGACGATCCGCCGGGCGTGCAGCATGACGCCAAGGTTGTCGGAGAAGACCAGGAAACCGATTTAGCAGTGATCAAGATCGATCTCGACCGGCAAGTTCCGTCCGCGAAGCTGGGGAACTCTGACAGCATGGACGTGGGCGATTGGGTGCTGGCGATCGGCAGCCCGTTTGGCCAGGTAGGCACCGTGACTGCGGGAATCGTATCCGCCAAAGGGCGCGATATCGTTCCTGGGCGCCAATTTCAAACCTTCATTCAGACCGATGCTGCGAT
Organism: uncultured Acidobacteriaceae bacterium; assembly: GCA_963771965.1. GTDB lineage: Bacteria > Acidobacteriota > Terriglobia > Terriglobales > Acidobacteriaceae > Sulfotelmatobacter. The sequence continues at coordinate 191,648 of CAVYVM010000005.1, read as the reverse complement.
CAACCCCGGAAATTCTGGCGGGCCGCTGGTGAACATGGATGGAGAAGTAATCGGCATCAACACGGCGATCCTGAGCGAAACTAACGCTTACGCTGGAGTAGGATTTTCGCTTCCTTCGAACACCGTTGTGCAGGTTTACAACCAGTTGATCGGACCGGAACACCGTGTAGCGCGCGGCTCCATCGGAATCATGTTCGATGCGGTTGAGAATCCGGCGATTACTCGAGTCTACGGCGCAGGCTCGGGAGTGACCATTTCGAGCGTGGTGGCCGGCAGTCCGGCCGACCAAGCTGGGCTGAAAGTTGGCGACACGATTACCACCATCGACGGCCACAAAGTAACCAAGGGCGCCGAGTTGGTGGCGGACATTGCTTCGCGCAAGCCCGGAGTGAAGGTGGCCGTCGGCTTCCTGCGCAATGGCAAGCAGCAGGATACGTCCGTGACCATTGCGGATCGCGCCAAGCTGTTTGCGGCCCGCTTGAACGATGACGAAGGTGGTAGCGACGAAAGCACACCGAAGCACAACAAGTTCGGCTTAACGGTTCGCAAGCTGACGCCGGAGATGGCCGACCGGCTGGACATGCCCGCAGGCAAAGGCGTGATTGTGCAGGATGTGAAGACGGGATCGTTTGCCGAAGACATCAATTTGAACCGCGGCGACGTGATCCTGGAAGTGAACAAACAGCTGGTAAACAGCGAAGAGGATTTCGCCAAGGTGGAATCGAGCCTGAAGAGCGGTCAGGATGTGGTTTTCCTGGTGCGCCCGCGGGGTTCGACGCGACAGGATGGCACTATCTTCGTGGCCGGAACACTTCCGTAACCTGGCCTGAACCCGACGGGAACTGGCATTGCCCCTTCTGGTAAGGGATGATTACAATGCGAGTTTCAGTTGGGTTTGTTTTTGCGGGGACTGTCGATTGCGGGCTTTAGAGGGCCTTGACGTTGGAACAAAAGCGTTGGGCAGGAATTCGGAGCGGGAGCTTGGCCAGTTGCGCCGCGGCGCTGCTGTGCGCCGGCATTTTGTCCAGCTCAGCCAAAGCGCAGGGAACCGCTTCGCCCGCCGCTTCTTCTCAGCAGAAGACTGGTAGCGCAAAGACCGCTAATACTAAGCTACAGACAAAGGCCGCGGGCGCAAACGGTTCGGCGGCGAAGACTACGAGTCCTCACAAGCCTCATCCTGCGTCACATCCCGCGACAGGTCAGCATCCGAAATCGAACGCTACCGTTGCGGCTCGCAGCAAGATGACGCACGTGAGTTCGCGCAAGGCTGGCAAGAAGTCAGCGAAGGCGCGGGGTCAGCAGAAGATTGAGCCGGAGCGGGCGCAGGCGATCCAGGAAGCTCTGATTCGCGAGCACTATTTGAGCGGGGAAGCGGCCGGAAGCTGGAATCAAGCCAGCGAAGACGCAATGCGGAAATATCAGGCAGATCATGGCTGGCAATCGAAGACGGTTCCGGATGCTCGCGCTCTGATCAGTCTGGGCCTGGGGCCGAATCACGACCATCTGCTGAATCCGGAGAGCGCGATGACGACGGGGCCGGAAGCGTTGCATGCGGCCTCTGCAAGCTCGACGGCGAACCCAGTTTCGCATAGCGCCGATCCGGGCGCGCCAATGAATGCGAATCAAGCCTCACCGGTATCTTCTCAGTCTCCGGCACCCTCAGCCGGAACTTCCGATCACGGCGCGACGGACCCGCAGCGGTAAACCAGCACTTAGCAATCAGCATTTAGCCCATTCCGCCTAGGCAGATGATTTTCCCCGCACCTTTGCGATTCTCCTTAGTTAGAAGAACATTCCGATTGGCTGAGTGCTAATTGCTAACGGCTAATTGCTAGTTGCTCTCTGCTAAGCGCCAGGAGCCTTGCGATAACTCCCGATCACAGGCCGCGGAAAATACGGCAGTGGCTGCGAGTGGATAATGGCGGAGGGGTTCGATTCAACCAGAGCTTCCGCAACATCGGCACCACAAAGTTCGGTAGCGGCATCGCGGGCGGTCGAGAGCACGGGAATTCGCTTCTCGGTATCATGCGCATCGGTAGCCAGTACATGGACGGCATCGTGCTCCAGCAGCCAGTGCGCGGCGCGGCGGGTGCGGTCGCCCCAGAAGCCAGTAAGCGCTGACCCGGTCACCTGGATCACACAACCCTGCTCGGCCCACTCCACTACGCGCTGCAAGTTCTCGCGCAGAATCGGATTCCGTTCGGGATGAGTGATGACGGCGGTGATCCCGCGGTTGCCGAGTTGCGTGAAGCAATCTGTGGTTTGCTGCGGGACGCTGTAGTTGTTCAGCTCGACCAGTATGTAGTGCGAGCCTTCGATGGCGTAACGCGCAGGGTTGGCCAGCACATCCTGCAAATTATCGTACGAGAGATGGAAATCGCAGCCCAGGCTGAGAGTGAGCGCATTGCCGACGAGTCCCTGCAAGTGGGTGACGAGTCCCTTAAGATAGTCGCGGTCGTAGTGGTAGCGATCGTTGGCGTGTGGAGTTGCGACCTGATGGGTGATACCGTCGGCGGCTGCCATGCGGCACATGGCGACGGAAATTTCCCAGGACTTGGAGCCGTCATCTACTTCCGGAAGAATGTGCGAATGAATGTCAACCACGATTTATAAAAACTACAGAGACGCGACCCGGGTTGCGCCTTGGTTTGATTTAAGCAGATTCGCGGGGAAAGAGAAAGTGGGGAGCGAAAGCGAAAGGCTTTCGTGCTTACCAGATCGTGGGTACCGCGCGCGACTTACGGATTTGTGCGTCCGCTGTGACCAGCGTGAGTCCTTCTACGAGGGCCGTGGCCCCGATGACTCGGTCCGCGGGGTCTTTGGGATAGTTTGACGGAAGGGAGAACGCTTGTGCGCAGATACGGCCAGTCATTGGCAACACGCCAAACCGCCGCTCGACATCGGACAGGAACGCTTCCAGGCTGGGTTCAAAGCGTAGTCTTCCCTCGCTGGATAGCCTCGCGATTTCCAGAAGCGTCATGTCGGAGACGGCCAGCCCGCTTTTTTCTTCGCGTGCCTTAAGGATCACAGCTTTCGCCGTCGCCGAAATTCGAGGTTGGTCAACGGCCAGCCAGACGACCACGTGCGTGTCCACCAGAATCAATACAGGTCGCCCCATTCCTCGGGAGTAAATGCCGGGGCTACGATGTCACCCTTGATCGTGATTTTGCCGCGAAAAAACCCAAAGATGTCGTCGGCTTGTTTCTCAACAGGAACGAGCTTTGCCACCGGCTTGCCACGTTTGGTGATCAGCACGGATACACGCTTGGATTGGACTTCGTCCATGACTGCAAGGCAATGGACTTTGAATGCGCCTGCTGCCATCTTTTTCATATAATTCCTTTGATCATAGTCACTATACTATGGTCATAAATCAAATTAAAGTGAATTATGAAAGCACTTAGTTGATGCCTTTTCTTCTCAATGACGCTTCTTCCGAAATGAAGAAGGAAGTGCAAGCTGTCGAAGACCTTGCTGACAAGTGTTATGAGCTCATGCACTTGTTGAAGCGGCCCGCCAATGAAGCAAGATGGTCGTTGCTGACGGCCATGGCCCTTGAATTAGAGATGCGACAACAAAAATTTGGACCTAACAGGCGTCTCCACAAGATCGCGATGGTGGCTTTGGATCGATGCACATGCGGGTTCAAATTCATCACAAAGCATGGGAGGCCGGCGTCGCGACTCGTGCAAAAATATACATGGCACGGTTCACTCACACAGGATGCGACTCACGCGCTCGGTCTGAGTGAGCAGTACATGCATTTTGAGAGCACCTTCCCGATGTGGCACAAGAACCACGAGGAAGTCGACATCCAGCCGGACGGGCGAGTTCGCTTCTACATACCTAGAAATTCCTTAAGGCAACGACAGGTCATTGCCTTCCAGCAAAGCTATAGACCAAGGGGTAGCGAGGTTGATCCGCGACCCTACACCGGGCCGAAGAATATCGAGTCTCCTGACGCTAAGAGGTTGCTAGACGAGCTATGGCATAAAGCACGACCGGGAGGAACCGCCAAGAAGTTCTCTTATGAACCTTCGTGGGAACTCATTGAGGCGCTACGTCCCAAGTATCAGGATCGGCTTGACGAGAACTTCAGGCATCCCGACACGTTTCAACTCAATAGTTACTGTTTGGGCGAATTCAAATCTTTCTATATTGCCTTTCTCATCTTGTGCTCGATTCACGAATATATCTGCTACCCGTTCGATAAACCGGGCCAGCCGATACCCGCTTCATCACTTGTGATGGTGAAACCCCGTTCCGTCTGGGCGTCGAAGTTAAGTCAGATCTCGGGATTGTCTAGAGAGCTGTGTGATGCCATTGTTTCCGATCTGACTCTCGATCCAGTGGCCCAGTCTGGCGCTAGCATGTGCATTTATCCTTTTGTTCCGTTAGATAGCCTCGCACTTGCGGTTGCTCCTCAGTTCCCTCTTGTAAGCGCTGTCGATGACAACATCCTGAGATCCTTTTCGTACCGATCGCCTGCACTCTTCTCTGCTCAGAACACTGAAAAGGAGTCGATCATGAGCGCGCGGATAAAAGAGGCCGCTGTTCGATTCTGGGTTGATCAGTCTATCGAATTGCCCGACAAGGCAACGGAAATCGATGTGCTCCTAGTTGATGAGGCTTCGTCTGCTGTCGTGTTCGCCGAATTGAAGTGGAGCCGAAAGCCGAATAGAACACTGGAGGTGATCGATCGGGATAAGGAGATAGCGAAAGGACTGAAGCAGCTCCAGCTGGTGCGGTCGTACACGCGGGCGCACCCCGAGTTCCTCCGAGAGCGTGGGAAACTGCAGCGCAGTCTTGTGTCCTACACGAATGTTCACTACCTGCTTGTGGTTTGGGATCATTGGTTTTTGACTGATCCCGAAGACGGAATCGCTGTCATCAATCTCGATGCGCTTATTCCTGCCCTAAAAAAAGTACAAATCTTCAGAGTGTGGTCACGGAGCTACTTGAATACGAATGGTTGCCGGTTGAGGGGCGGGATTTCCATGTGACTTATGCGCCCGCTGCCTTGAATGGCGCTGTCATCGAGTCGCCGATCTTTAGTCCCGGCATTTTTAGTTAGTCTTCCCAACGAAGTGCTTGCATGATGTCTTCTCGCTCCAGGTAGGGGTAGTCCGCCAGAATTTCCTCGATTGTGTGCCCGGCCCCGATCTGTCCCACGATGGTAGCAACCGTGACACGGAGCCCGCGAATGCACGCTTTTCCGCCCATGACACCGGCTTCTTGAGTTCTGCGTTCAAACTGTATCATCGGATTCTCCGGCTTGCACCAACCATACGTCTAAAATATCACCCTAGGTCAAGCGTTTCCGTATCTTTCCCGGATGAGATCCGCGATCCCTGCATAGGCTGCAGTAAGCGTCTTCTCATCCGGCAAGAACACAATGCGGAAATGCTGCGTGCCGGGCTTCTGTCCGAAGCCTGACCCATGGACGACCATGACGTGCTTTTGGCGGATGAGTTCTTTGACGAAGACTTCGTCGCTCTCGGGGATGTCGATGCGCGGGAAGGCGTAGAAGGCGCCGCGCGGGGCGACGCAGCTTACGCGTGGCGTAGCCTCGCACCACTTCTGCGTGAGATCGCGGCGGCAGCACAGTTTGCGTCGCACTTCGATGAGATGATCCTGGGGGCCTTCGAGCGCGGGCTTGATGGCGTATTGCTCGGGATGGTTGGCGCAGAGGCGCGCGCGCAGCAGGCGGTGAATGCCTTCGACATACGGCTTTACGGCAGCGGCCTCACCGGAGACGATGCCCCATCCGATGCGCCATCCGGGGACGAGATGATTTTTTGACATACCGCCGAAGGTGATGCAGGGCACGTCGGGTGCGACGGCGGCGAAAGCCAAGTGCGGCGTGGCGTCTTCGTTCGAGTCAGGCAAAATCAGCTTGTCGTAAATCTCGTCGGAGAAAACCGCGAGGTTGTGGCGGCGCGCGATTTCTGCGATTTGCTCGAGCATTTGCTGCGAGCATAAAGACCCCGTCGGATTATTCGGATTGATCAACACGATGCCGCGGGTGCGCGATGTGAGCTTGCGTTCTATATCGGCGAGTTCGGGTTGCCAGGCGTCGTCTTCGTTCAAATCATAAGCATTGAGCGCGATACCAAGCTTGCAGAGAACGGCCGAGTAGAGCGGGTAGTCGGGCTTGGGAGTAAGAATGTCCTCGCCGGGATTCACCAGCGCGCTGATGCAAACGTCAACCGCCTCGCTTGCGCCGGAGGTCACGAAAACATCGCGCACCGTGGTGATGTCTTTGCGCACGGCCTCGCCGCGAATTGCCTCGAGCGCTTCAGGAATGCCGGGAGATGGCGCGTAGCCGTTCTTGCCGTCGCGCATGGCTTTGTAAACGGCTTCGATGATGTGCGGTGGCGTTTGGAAATCGAAGTTGAGCGGATCGCCGATGTTCAGCGGCAGAATCTTGTGGCCCTGCTGGATTACTTCGTCGGCCACGCACGCCAGGTCGCGAATGGCATAGCGAACGTTATCGAGTCGTCTGGCAGCGATGATTTCGCGGGCTTGAGTCGCGGGCACGAGAGGTTGCATTCCCACCGATTGTACAAGAGGCACGGTTCCGAATCTCGGCTGGATCCGAATCTCGAGTAGAAGGAACAAGCCGGGAAGCCGAGTCTAGTGGTCGAAGAAGTTGAGGACGACCGGTTCTTCTGTCTGCGAGGGGGCCGGTGCGTATTTCCAATTCTTCACGGCCTTAACGGCATTCTCTACCAAAATCGGGTTGCCGCCGATCACTTGAATATTAGCAACCGATCCGTTGGGGAGCACTGTGGTCTTGAGGCGAACCAGTCCTTCAATGTGCAGGTCCTTCAGGGTTTGCGGGTAGCCGGGTTTCACGGTGGAAATGACTTTGCGCCCGGGCTTGTCGGAGTTTTGCGCCAGCACAGAAGGGGTGAGACTAAAAATTATGCCGAGCAGAAGCGCCAGGGTTGCAGGCGAGCTTTTGTCGAGAATATTGCTCTTGAATCGCGTGCAAGAAAAAAAGTCGGGCAACGTAGCACCCATAATTGCTAAGCCAGATTGAACCCCAGATCATTAGAAGGTACGGTCCCGAACATTTCGCGGCAAGATTACTAAGGTTTGCAGGGAAAAATCACTCGCAAATCGGCTATCGGAAAGGAAGCGCAGCCGCCAATGAACACGAAAGTGGACACCTTTGAGCACTTATTAAGGCATTCTTAGCTTTATCTTAGTGACTAATAACCTTCTATAACTAAAGTCTAAGTTGCCGTTATTGAGTTAGTGCATCGATAAGGCTCGCGCCATTCGGGCTACCCCAGCCGGTTACCAAGTCGAAAGCGGTTACGGCTGTGTATTTGCCGTTGCTGCCGCTGATGATGTCATGGAAGTCGGAGTCGTAACCCGATCCCAGGCCGATCTTGTAAAGGGCGGGGTTGAGGAAGCCGAGTGTCGATCCTCCGTCAGCGACGGACTGTTGGTTTGCCATCGCGATATAACCGGCCCATTGCGGAGCGGCGTAGCTTGTTCCTCCATTGCCGCCGCTGCAGGAGCCATCGTAACAACTATATTGGTTGGTATTCGCTTCGGCGGCAACGTCCGGGATATTGCGCAGCGTCTTCGAGCCTTGATTAAGGGTGGTGATAACACCTTTCTGTTTCTGGTAGCCGGGAATCGGAATGCCGTTTTTGGAAGGCATGCCGGCGCTGCCGTTCCAGCCGGTTTCAGACATCCACGCCCCACCGGGACCGGTGGTCGTCAAGTCGGTTCCGCCCACGGCAGTAATGTAAGGATCGTCGGCTGGCCAGACCACATCGCCGGGAGTACTCGATCCGCTGTCGCCGGTCGCGACGAATACGCTCTGGCCCTGAGCTGCCATTTGCTTGAAGATGGGATCGAGGCTGGTCTCGTCGTCGCTCCATCCCCAAGAGCAGCTAACTTGCTTGGAAGTATTGTCCACTGCCATCTGGTTGAAGATGGAGACGTCTTTGTTTCCGACGTAGACCACAACCTGGCTTAAGGCCAGAGCCATGGAAATGGCCATTTCGATATCCAACACCTGCTCGCTATCGTCACAAGAAACCGGAGGGCAGGTCAGCCGCGCGCCGTTCACCGACACGCCCTTCACCGGGACGTTGAGCGGTTGCTTCACTTTCTTGAAGAAATTTTGGACGTCGCTGATTTCATATCCGGCAAATTCGAAGAGTCCGACAGATTGACCCGTGCCGTTGAGCGCGCCGGAGCCATAGTAGGCCGCTCGCATATCGCTGCCGATGAACTGGCCTCCGGGGCCGGAGCCAGTGGTCTTGGCGACTTGCGCCTGAGTGTTGGCCTGCGAGGCGCGAATGTTCTTCGCATGCGGCAGCGTGTAATTGTCGAGGCCGGAGATGTGCAACAACGGCACATCGAGATCGAGCGAGGGCTCGCGGTCTGGAGCGTAGAACGTGCGACTCTCGATGGGATGCTGATAGAGGCCGAAGCCGATGTTGAAAGCCTTTTCGATGTTCGCCGCGGGGCCTTCGACATCAAGGACTAAGCGATTGACGGGCGTGTCAATTACAGCCAGACCGTTTGCTCGCGCGAATTCAAGAACCGCCGCATAGTCAGACTCGGACGGGCCGAATCTGCTGGTGAACTCTTGCACGCTGAGGTAGTGGTGGAAGTTGGGACTTTGCCGATCATAGAGCTCGTCGAGCAGGCTGTCGAGTTCGGCTTCATTGCGCAGTGGCAGGGAGATCGCCAGGCTGAGACGCTGCTCGCTCGGAAGATGGCCGACCAGCGGCGCGACGCCTGTGGAGACGGCTTCGGGAACGTGGGTAGTCTGAATGCGCTGCTGAGCTTGGGCCATAGCTGCGAAGAAAAGAATGAACGCGCACAACACGGCGGCAAGCCGCGGTAAGGCCACTCCTGAGATCTTTTGCATTTTTGGTCGTCTCCCTACTGGGTTTGTACTTTACAACGCGATGGGGTGAGGGAACAAGAAGAGGATAGTCCCTACTCTGCTGCCAAAGTCGGGAAGACTCTGAGGGCAGTAGCACTGAACTGCCGCAAGATTCCAGCCGATCCGGTCAGGACCCCAAGTGTTGTTGCTGCTAACAGAGATCTAAAGTGCCTACAAAATCGCCTATTGTGCAGATGGGAGAGTGCTTTGTCGCATACTGCATTGCGTTACACTGAAACTACTTTGTTTGTGGGTAATTTAGATGAAGCTATTTGCGCTAAGCGATCTGCACTTAGGTTATGAAGATAACCGGCGGGTCATAGCGGAGATCGCGCCACATCCCGACGACTGGTTGATCCTGGCCGGGGATATTGGAGAAACTGCACCTCATCTTGAATTCGCGTTTAGCGTCTTAGCTCCTCGTTTCCGGCGCTTAGTGTGGGTTCCAGGCAATCATGAGCTGTGGACGATCCCCTCGAATCGCCAAGAAGCCCGAGGGCAATACAAGTATGAGCTGTTGGTAGCCTTGTGCCGCTCTTACAATGTATTAACGCCGGAGGATCCTTATCCTGTTGTTACAGTTGCCGAGCAAAAAGTGCGGATAGCCCCTTTATTTCTGTTGTACGACTACAGCTTTTGCCCCAGCCATATTCCTCCAGAAAAAGCGGTAGGTTGGGCGTTAGAGGCGGGCACTTATTGTACGGATGAGGAATTGCTGCATCCCGATCCCTACCCTGGGATTGCCGAGTGGTGCCATGCCCGGTGTGCTTTGACTGAGGAGCGACTGAAAAGCTGCAATGATGGCCTGCCGCTTGTATTGGTTAACCACTTTCCCTTGCGGGAGGATCTGGTTCGGGTCCGAATACCGCGGTTTTCGATCTGGTGCGGAACCAGGCTTAGTGAAGATTGGCATCTGCGTTTTAACGCGACCGTAGTCGTGTCCGGCCATCTTCACGTCCGTTCCACGATGCATCGGGACGGCATTCGCTTCGAGGAAGTCTCGCTGGGCTACCCGACGGAGTGGAGAAGGAGGTCTACCAGTCCGATTGCTAGCGTGCGCGAGATTCTGCCCGGAACTCCAGCCGGAATGCCGTCGTACACAATGAGCCGGCTAGGCTGAAAACAGGCCTCTTTAAAAGAGAATACGGGCCTAATTAGAACCAGCAATGATCGGCTGGCATCGGTTCCGACAGGCAGGCTGTACCTCACGGCAGGGACGAATAACCGACCACCACGCCGGAATTGTTGATGGCGGTTGCTGTCGAATATGTTCCGCCAAGTGTTCCCAAATCCTGAATCTGATTTGGCGCGGTCCATAGTGCGGCATGGGTTACGCCGCTCTGTGCCAGATCGGAATCGCCTGCGATCTGGCCGGATTGATTGATGGCTTCGGCAGTGCTGTTCTGGCCTCCGAGAGTGCCGAGGTCCTGCATGCCGGAGGCCTGAGTCCAGAGAAAGGCGTGAAACGGCGTCAAATGCGAGAGAGAAGCCCAACCGACAACGTTGCCGGATGCGCTTACGCCGAGGGCCGTACTGCCATATCCTCCAAGGGTTCCCAGGTCAGTGATCTTACTGCCCGGTACTTTCATGAAAGCGCGACTGGCAGAATCAGTATCGTTAAGCGGCGAGGCGCCTACGACTGTGCCGGTGGAATTGATGGCGTATCCGAAGCTATAGCTGGAGCCCAGGGTACCGAGAGAGTGCATACCAGTTTTTGGAGTCCAGAGGAAGGCGACCACGTGAGTGTTTCCGGTTGTGAACGCGGAACCGGTTACGGCGCCCTGGTCGTTGATGGCACCGGCGCTGCTGGATGTTCCACCGAGCGTGCCCAGATTGTGCGTAATTCCATTTGGAGTCCAGGCAACGGCGACGGATATGCCTGCTACGGCACTCGCTGCTCCTACAATTTCGCCTTTCGAGTTGATGCCGCTAGCTGAGGCATATTCTGCAGAGGCCGGGCCGAGATCTTGCATGCCGCCGCTCGAAGTCCAGCGAAAGGCGCGAATGTTATCGCCGCTGGTCTCGTAGTAGCCGACGACCTCTCCGGCATCGTTGATGGCATAGGCCCAGCTATTTGTGCCTAGGCTGCCCAGGTCTTGCATTCCGGAGACGGACGACCACAGAAACGCATGGTACGTGGGTGTTTGCGACCACGCGCCAACGGCGGTGACGATCATGAGGAGGGCGAGCGCTAAGATGTTTCGCGATCGGGACATGGCAAACTCCTTTTCACACTGCCGTGTGGGGGCGAACCCTTCTAGGGGAACTAAGACAACACGCGACGCGAGTATAGCCTAGGGTTCCAGGCTAGGGAAGAGTGACAGAACTTGCATTTCCCCACCCCGGGAAAACCTTCCACCACAGGGGACACAGAGGAGCGCAGGGTATCTGCTGCTGACCCGCGCGCCTCTGGATGCTTAGTCCTCCCGGTCGATCTGTGCTTTCTGCAGCTTATCCGAATAATCGACGTAGACCGACTTCCACTCTGTGTAGAAATCAATCGCGCCGATGCCGCCTTCGCGGTGACCATTGCCGGTGGCTTTGGTGCCGCCGAAGGGCAGGTGAACCTCGGCTCCGATGGTTGGTGCGTTGATGTAGGTGATGCCGGCATAGAGGTCGCGGATGGCGGAGAAAGCCTTGTTCACATCTTTGGTGTAGAGCGCAGAGGAGAGTCCGTATTCAATGCCGTTGGCGATCTCGATGGCATCTTCGAGGTCGTCGCAGGGGATGATCGAAACGACGGGGCCGAAGATTTCTTCCTGGGCGATGCGCATCTTGGGGTCGACGTCGGTGAAGACAGTCGGCTCCATGAACCAGCCGTGCTGGTAGTCGCCTTTCTCGAGGCGATTGCCGCCGCAGACGAGCTTTGCGCCTTCGTTGCGGCCGATCTCAACGTAGCTGAGGTCGGTTTGAAGTTGTTTCTCGTTAATGGCCGGACCCATTTCAATGGTTTCGTCGAGCCCGTTGCCGACTTTCAGTTTTTTCGCGCGGGCGACGTAGCGATCGATGAACTCGCGGTAAACGCCCTTCTGCACAATGATGCGGCTGGTCGCAGTGCAGCGCTGGCCGGTGGTGCCGAAACCGCCCCAAAGGCCGCCTTCGATCGCGAGGTCGAGGTTGGCGTCATCGAGGACGATCATGGGATTTTTGCCGCCGAGTTCGAGCGAGCAATGTTTGAAACTCTTTGCGGCGATGCCGCCGATGATGCGCCCCACGGCGGAAGATCCGGTAAGCGAGATGGCACGCACGTCAGCGTGCTCGGCGAGCGGCGTACCGACTTCAGGGCCGTATCCGGCGACGATATTGATGACGCCTTTGGGCAGTCCGGCGTCGGTGAGGGCGCGAACCAGGTTGAAGGTGGAGAGTGGAGTATCCTGCGCGGGCTTGATGACGCAGGTGTTGCCGCAGACGATGGCGGGCAGCAGCTTCCAGGAGGAAATCGCCATGGGGAAATTCCAGGGCGTAATCATGCCGCAGATGCCGATGGGCTGGCGCACAGCCATGGCGAACTTGTTGGGCATTTCGGAGGGCACGGTGGGACCAAAGAGCCGGCGGCCTTCGCCGGCGTTGTAGTAGGCGGCGTCGATGGCTTCTTGCACGTCGCCACGGGTTTCGGCGAGCACCTTGCCCATTTCACGGGTCATTTCGCGGGCGTACTCTTCTTTGCGGGCGATGAGGATTTCGGCGGCGCGGAAGACGATCTCAGCGCGACGCGGCGCGGGCACGAGACGCCACTTGGCAAAAGCACGCTTGGCGGCGTCCACAGCGGCGTCGACATCGGCCTTCGCCGACTTCTGAAAGATGCCGACTACGTCGCGCGTGTCGGCGGGGTTACGGTCCTCGAAAGTTTCTCCAGTGGAAGATTCGACCCACTCGCCGTCGATGAAATTCTTGAGAATTCGAGTCGGGGTGTGGCTGAGGGCTGCGGGGGCGGCAAGAGTGTCGGTGGCCATGATTGCTCCTTAGTTCCTTATGAATAACTAATATCGATGCTACAGCGGGTGGGGAAGGTGCAGCAAGGCAAAGCTAGTCGCCTCTCGCTGCTTCGGCTGCGTGTGACCCTGAGCGGTGAGCCTCACCTCCAAATATTCCTTGTGCGTAAGATGAAGTCTCACTTCGACTTTCGAGGGGCGACCTTGCTTCGGAGGGCGCGCATGTATCGTAACTTCGCATATGCCATTACCGCTACGTAGAGCACGCAGACCGACCAGATAGCATTCGGCCATGTTTTCAGATTGTGCCACGCGAATTCCGCGCTCCAAAGGACAAAGCCGAACGCCGCCAACCACAGGCCCCCGAAGAGCGTGAGCAGGCCGAACTGTTGCTCAAAAAAATAAGAGGATTTCGCTTTAACCTTGCCAGGAACTGTTCGAACTTCCAAAAAGAGTTTGTTCCCATCAGCGGTCGCAGTTTAGGCCTCAAATAGCGCTCAATATAGACGACATAGGTTAGCATCTCGTACGTTGTCGTTAAGAAAGCCCAGGCAAGAAGCGGCATGAGCAACATGACTGCCCACGCTAGTTGAACACGATTGAAGTTAGAACCCCAGGCTTGCGCGACGAAGCCAAGTGCTGCTACTGCGATGGCGTAGGTTGCGTACTGGAGAGTTATCCAGTAAGTCAGACGTGTTGTTAAGGCGTTGTATTCGAAGAGATGGGTCTGAAGTTGGTGCTCTTCTCCAACGGCCATTACAGATCTCCTGAGCAGGAACTGCCAGCAGTTTAGTCTCTTTCGAGTATTCGAACCAGATTCTTTGCCTTGTCGAAACCTCGGACGGAGAGGTCAGCCTACTCTTCTTGAAGAAGAATATCCTTGCCAGGAACTTAGGCTGGGGTCCAGCGGATACGCATTTTTATGAGCGCAACATCTGCTCCAGGCGAGCGTCCATTTCCGCTCGCTCAATGAACTCGCCGCGCGGTCGGCCTGCGCAATGCCCTCCCTCACAGCGGCGCGAAAACGGGCATCTTCCTGAAGCAGGCGGAGGGCGGCTTCCTTTACCAGCCGTTCGGCGTCGGTTCCTTCCTGGCTGGCAATCTGCGCTTCCTGCTCGGGGGTGAAAGGCAGTTCCATCGACTTGAGGGTAACGGAAATAACCTCAATCCGGCAAGTTGAGCCAGCTTCCGGTCAAGGTCAAGGGCAAGCGGACGAGAGTGTCCGCTCCACACGGTCCGGCGCACCTCGACACCGACTTACGAGACGATCAATTCTGACCAGTATCGGGAAGGCCAAAGTCAGATACTGGCGGTTCACAAGAGGAGCTTTGCAATGAAGATTCTTGTAACTGGTGGTACCGGCCACATTGGGTCGCAGGTGATCACGGAACTGGTCAAACGCGGTGCGAGCGTCCGCGCTTTAGTTCGCAAACAGGAGGCGTCAACAACACTGCCGAAAGGAGTCGAGGTCTTCCTGGGAGATCTACTCGACCCGGTCGCGGTGGGTAAAGCACTCGATGGAGTCGAGAAGCTCTATTTGTTGAATGCCGTCGCTCCCGATGAGCTGACGCAGGGGCTCATTGCGTACGACCTGGCAAAGAAGCTCAAGCTCAAGCAGATCGTGTATCACTCGGTTTTCAAGGTGGAGGAGTTCAAGGATGTTCCTCATTTTGCCGCCAAGCTTGCGATCGAGAGCGCTCTGCGTGAGTTCGATCTCCCTTTCACCGTGATTCGGCCGAATTACTTCTTCCAGAACGACGTTTCGCTGAAGGACGCTTTGATGAAGGCCGGCATATATCCCATGCCTCTTGGAACAGTTGGCGTTTCTGCTGTAGACACGCGTGATATCGCTGAAGCCGCCGCCATTGCTTTGACTAGCGAGGGGCACATGGGCAAGACCTACAACCTGAACGGTCCGGAGATTCTGGGTGGCAAGACGGTTTCGTCCATCTGGAGCGGGCTGCTAGGCAAGGAGATCCGATATCCGGGAGAGGACTTAGATTCCTTTGAAGAACAGATGCGGCAGAGTGCACCTTCCTGGTCGGCATTTGACATCCGCATGATGTTCCAGGGCTATCTGGAACGCGGGTTCATAGCGAAAGACGGAGACATTGAGATCCTAACGAAGTTGCTTGGCCATCCGCCCCGCCGATATGAGGACTTCGCAAAGGAGACGGTCGAAGCGTGGCAACCAGAAGTGGAGCGGCAACTACAACCTGCGTGAGAACCTCGGCAGAGTGTCCCAGGCCTTGTTTCTTGAAGGGTAGATTCCACGTCAAAAGCAGCGGAGAGGAGTGTCCGCTCCACATTGAGGCAGATATTTTACAAACTTCTGACATCAGCGACGTCGTGTCCTTGTAGGCTTTTCGCGCTCGGGGTTGGGACAAGCACTTCACAAGAGGATCAAGACAAGGGGATCGAGTCATGGGACGCCGGAATGTTTATGGGTCATGCCGAGTTGGAGCATTTGCGCTGATGTTCTTGTTTTCGTTAAGCGTCGCCATACGGGGTGAAGCTCAATCGTCTGGGCAGCAGGAACAGCGCACGCCTGTCGGTCCGGGAAGCATGATCGTGCACAGCAAGTTTGGCGGCCAGATTTTTGGCTTCGACATCGACCAGAACGGCACTGAAGGCGTGCTGAGCGAGGCTCAGGACATTGGTGGCGGGAAAGTGCTGGCCGCCGTGGAGACCTTCGACCAGAAGAGCGGCAAAATTCTGAACGTCGTCTCAAAGATCGAGACCAAGGACGATTTTCTGACGCTCGGAATTCTCGGCACCAGCATAGGTCTGGTGGAGCGCGAGCATGTTACGGGAAATTTCGTCACGCAGCGGATTTATGAAGAACTGAATCCACTTTCTATGAACAAGTTCACCGGTACGTGGACTCCGCCACTGGAGAATGACGACATTATCATCGGAGTCAGTCGAAACCAGGGTTCTGCGACCACGGCCGTGCTCGCATTTCATAACGACGGCAATAATTTTTCGTCTTTCGTGCTCGGTTCCGATGTGGGGGCGAATACGTTTGAGCCGCTTATTACGCTCACCGATCCGGTCTTCAGCTTCAGCGAAGAACCGCAGATCGCATATGACAGCACGACGAACCTGGCGGTCGTGGCGTCATCGGATGGAACCGTAGGTGGCCCTCCGCCGGTGCTCGCGCTCGTAGACTTGGCGGCAGGAACGGTGAATGAGTTCAAGGGGATCCCGGGCCCGCCTCCATTCCGTCAGGGTTCTATCAACGGGCTTGCCGTGGACTCGGAGGACGGGATCGCGTGTACGACTACGGAGGTCGATTTCAGAGTTGAGTTTTACGATTTGAAAAAGAAAACCGGGTTTGCGGTGGTTCTGCCGGGAGCGTCCGGTCAGGTTCAAAGCGGTTCGGACGTGGAGTTCGATCCTGTGCACAAGCTGTTTTTCGTGGCGCAGTCGGTGTCCAGCACGGGACCGGGAAGCAGCATTCAGGTTTATACGCCGAAGGGAAAACTGGTGGAGTCGCTGAACGGATTTAACTTCTCAAGTGCCTTTAACGTTGTGTTCACGCACATTGCATTGAACCCGAGTAACCGCAGCGGGTACGTGGATGGTCCGGACTCAGGGGTGACAGAGATTCAATCGTTTACGTATTAAGAGCTACTAGCTGCTAGCTTCTAGTTTTCGTCAGGATTCACTCTGCGGGGAATAGTTCGTCGAACAAGCGGACAAGTAGCAGGTCATACGCAACTGAACCGTGATCTTGTATGTAGCGTAGTTCTGCGGGGCGTATTGGATTTGAATCAGCGTGGGCTTCTAGTTGGCCAACTGTGCGTGCGGTTTTGGTTCTGCCGTACGCTTCTTGATTTCTTCAGACGCCACAGTCCCTTTCCGGAGGCGTTCCCGCGCGGCGCGAAGATTTTGAAAAAAGCCGACCAGGTCATGAATTACGCGGATGGCGTCAAGAGCGCGGCAGCCGTCGGCGACTTTGCCGTCGCTTCCTAACGCGTATACGTTGGGCATCGTCCAGACCGTTTGATTTCCACGAGCCCACATCATCTGGGCCATGGTGAACGATGCGTCCCGCATGTTGTGAATCTCAGCGACGGAAACGATGGTTTCGTCGGGTGCTCCGATTTCTCGGGCGTAATGATTCCAGACATCGACTACGTGTTGTTCCGGGATTAATTTTGCTGGGTTGCTGGCGGCTTCGAACTCCGCATGGGCCACTCGTTGGCGGATGATGCTCATGGCCCACACCGGAGGCAGTTCTTTATCGAACAGGTCCGCGATTTCAGAGATCATCGCGTCGGCATCGGCTTGCGAGTGAATTCGTGCGGCGAGATCGTTGATGCGAATGGCAGCCTGGCGGTGACGTTCGTATGCGTCGTGAGCCTGCTGCTGGATTGTTGCCTGCGACTCGGCGGAGTTGCCTTGCAGGGGAGCCGCGATGATCAACGCGAAGACTAATCCGAAGATCATGGGTACAGCCTCAACTTTCGCTGAGCGAGACGGGACTAAGAGTAAACCGAGGCGAACCTAGATGCCATAGTTCACTTTGCGAAGGCTTGGGGCCGGCGAAACAGCAGATTCCTCACCGGGCTTTCGCCCGGTTCGGAATGACAATGGCCTACCTAAGCTTTGCGTGATACTCGCTTCCCGCTTTCGCGCTTGGCTCTCCTTCGAACTCCTCTGCCATCCACTTCTGCAGGGCTACCATGTTCTGCGGGCGGCCGAGGAAATTCTTCACCAAATCGTTGGCTGACATCGACCCGCCGGGTTCGAGGACCACACGGCGATACTTCATGGGAGCGTCGCCAGCCAGAAGATTTTGATGATCGAACTGCAGGAAGAAATCTTCTGCGATCACTTTGTCCCAGAGATACGTGTAATACGCGGAGGAGTAGCCGCCGAGATGTCCGAACGAGGCCCACGAGTGTTCGTCGGGCAGCGGCGTGATGAACGTGTAACGCAGTGTGTCATCGAGCGCCACCGTATCGAGGTTCACGTTCTCGGGCTTGGTTTTGTAGATGTCGTAGGAGATGGAGCTGTAGCTGTTCTGCGACCCGACCCAGCCGCCGCGTCCGAAGGCGGAGGCACGATTCATGCGGGCGACAAGTTCGGCGGGAATGGGCTCGCCGGTTTTGTAGTGGCGGGCGAACTTGGCCAGGACTTGTGGACTGGCGATCCACTCTTCGAGCATTTGCGAAGGGGCTTCGCCGAAGTCGGCTTCCATGGAAATGCCGGCGATGCCCGCCCACTGTTGCTGGCCACCGAGAATGTGGTGCATGAGGTGGCCGAATTCATGGAAGAAAGCTTTCACGTCGCCGTACTCCATGAGGCCGGGATCGGAGGCGGTGGGCACCGGAAAGTTGCAAACGAGAATTGCTTCAGGCAGTTGCTTGCCGCGAATCCCGTCGAGGACCTGAGCCATCTCGGCATGGCTGAACTTGCCGGGGCGCGGATGCATATCCAGATAGAAGCGGCCGATGACCTTCCCGCCATCGATCACGATCCAGGTTTCGACGGTGGGATCCCAAGCGGGGACACCCTCTTCCTGCTGAAAGGTGACGTGGAAGAGATCAGCGGCGGTATCTAGAATGCCCTGTTTTACTTCCGTGAAGGGGAAGTACGGGCGCGTGGATTGAGAGTCAAAGTCGTACTTGGTGCGGCGCACTAATTCCGAGAGATAGCCGGATTCGTGATCGTAGACTTTCGTCGCTCCCGGGTCGGTCTTCCTCTTCTCGGCGAGCAGCATCTCAAATTCTTTTTGCGCGAGTGGGCGGGACGCGTCGTCGACTTGCTGGATGAAGTCGGCAATGTTGTGGCCTTTCGCGATCATTTTGTCGGCGGCGTTATAGTCGGCCCACGAGGAATAGCCTAGAAGTGTGGCGATCTCGTAGCGCGTCTTCATCAGGCTGGTGAGAACTTCCTGGTTCTTGGGATAGGCGCGAGTGTCGAAAGAATGAGAGACACGGCGACGCAGGGAATCGCTTTTGGCAAACTTGAAGACCGGAAGGGCGTCGGGATAATCGGTGGTGATGTGGATCTTGCCATCCGCGCCGGGCTTGTGGCGATCGATGTAATCCTGCGGCATGCCGTCGAGTTCTGAGGGATCGGCGTCAACCACTTTCTGCCCGTCGGAAATATTGCGATCGAACATGGAATTCTGTTCGGTCGCTTCGTCGTTCAATTTCTTGAGGCGCGCGCGCGTAGCTTCGTCTTTGTCGACGCCGGCGAGGCGAAACTCGAGGAGCTGGCGTTGCACGTAATAGCGAGTGGCGGCGTCGGCCTTCGAGAGATCGAGTGCGGCGAGCGCGTTATACACGTCGTGATTGAGCGAGATCGCGGTCTGGACGGCGCTGGCCTTGGTGACCATGGCGGTGGCGTGATCGCGGAAAGTGGCGTCAGGATGGACCTGTTCCATGAGCCCAGCGAGGTATGCGGCGGAATTATTTTGGCGGACGGCCTCGTCGTAGGGCACGAGAGTATTTTCAATCGTGCGTTTGCCTTTGACGGCGAGCAGCGTATCGATCGAATGTTGTACCGCGGCGAGGCGGTCGTTCTCGATTTTTTCGAAGGCGGCGACGTCCGGCTTGGAAGCCCAGATCGTGGGTTGCGGCGCGGTAATTTTCTGGGCGGGAAGAACGGTAACCAGAATAAGTGGAAGACCTAGAAAGAGCGCACGGCGCGCGTTAGGCAACATGAAACCCTCGTGAGTAAGTTTCCGAACGATCGAGTGATTCGACTCCGATCGTGAGAACGATGTTCAGAAGCCGCATTGAAGTTCGGCTCGATTGTTGATGACCGCGTCTTGCGATGTCAAGCAGTAGCCGCGAAAAATCGCGTATTTCAACAAGACGCGGATGAAATGTTCTGTTCGAGAAAAGTCCGTTAGCGCCAGCGTTTTAGTTCTGGCCAAAGTTGCGCGAACGTTCCGAACTTCGCGCCGCGGCAGATGAAGACATCGATTCGTTTTTCGAGCGCATAAGGATTATCGGCAGACGTGCCGACGTATTCGACGTGATCCCACAGTTGTTCAAGGCGTTCGCGGCTGTCATCGAGGACGATCATGCAATTGCCGGAGTAACCGCGTGGTCCCCACAGAAACCAGGTCTGGTGGCCGCTGAGCGAGCGGGGAAGACCATAGCGGTGTCCGAGAAAGTCGATGGCACCGGCCTGGCCGTAGTCCTGAGCGAAGATGCCGCAGTCGGCGCGATCTGCTTCTGGAATTCGATTCCACGCCACGGCGGTTTCGTCGACGATTTCCTGCCAGCCGAATTGATCGGAATACCACTGCGGCAAGGGAGATCGTTCGTGGCCGTGCTCCATGACAGGGAGCTTGAATGGGAGCGTATGTGAGTAAACGACGAAATTTTCGGGAGAGAAAATGGGAATAGTGACGGGAGCGAGGTGGGCGCCGCTAGCGAGGAGAATGATCACGATGACGAGTTTCAGCCATCCCGGCCGCGAAGATTTTCTTGTGCCTTCTTCTCGCTTTCCTTCGATGGCCGATTCAATCACGAATGCTCCGGCAGCGAAGAGCATGGGGTACACGGGCGCGAGATAGTAATTCTTTCCGTGAAGGATAAAGAAGACGGAGAAACAAACCAGATAACACCAGCCGAGGAAACGATATGACTTAAGTCGCGCAGCGAACAAGAGCGCGCATAGTCCCGCAAGCCAGATGGGAGCGGTGATGGGATCAACCAGCACCGTTTGCTGAAAGAAATATTGCGGAAAAGGAAGGACAACGTCGCGGCCTTCGGCGCGAATGTTGTGCATCAGTTCGAGGAAAGGCCAGTGATAGTGAATGTTCCAGAGCAGGTTGGGAAGGAAAATCAGGAAAGACGCGAGTCCGCCAAGCCAGATCCAGCGATCAAGAAAGACGCGACGTTGAGCCGTTAGCAAAAGTCCTACGACGATGCCAAAGCCGAAGAGTGCGATGGAATACTTCTCATGCATGCCGATTCCAGCGACGACGCCGAACCAGAGCCAGTAGCGGGGGTCGTTACGTTTTATGGCGAGGATGGCGAAGTAGGCACAGCCCATCCAGAGGTTGGGCTCGAGGCAGTTGGTGCCGAGCAGGCTTCCATTAGAAAGATATTGCGGCGCGATGACGACGGTGATTGCGCTCAGTAACAGGGCGAAACGGCGTCCGCCGAATTCGCGGGCGAGGACGGCGGTTTGTACGACGAGAAGAGACGAAGCCAGCGCGGGAATGAAGCGGATGCTGCGGAGCGAGTCTCCGAGGACGGCGCGGCAGATGTGGATCAGAAACGGAATGAGCGGCGGCTGGTCGACATATCCCCAGGCAAGGTGATCGCCGCACGCGATGTAATCGAACTCATCGCGAAAGTAGCCGTAGCGATTGTTGAAGTAGATGTGGAATAAGAGCTTGGCGAGGGCGATCGCCCAGATGATGGCCATGCCGGATGCAAGGAACGAGCTGCGATCGCGAGGAGCGGAGAGTGTAATAGTGGCGCCGGCCATGGGGAATTAAGGATACAGGAACGGAATGAAAAATCCAGAGACGCGGAAGAAGGAAGAGGCACGGATAGTTCAATCCGGCATGTCCGTACGAGTCGGTTTGTAGTTGCGATTAGTACTGCCAGTTCACGTTCACCGATGCAGTCCCGCTGGTTGGCACGGTGTATTGATGGTTCGATCCGTTTTCCCACGTCACGGTGCCGTTCGCGGCAATCTTGATGAATTTGAATTGCACGGTTGCTCCCGCGGGCAGCGAGACATTCAGAAACCAATTCGGATAATTCGGAGCAAGCATCGGGCCGACTGCCGTATCAAAAGTCGTGCCCCAATTTCCCAGTTCGACGGTGCTTCCGGTCAGGAAAATATAATCTCCTGTGTTCGTCGGAGTGGCGTTGTTTACAGTGAACGTGACGGGAATAAGCTGCCCCGCCAGCACGGTGAATTGAATCGTGTTAGCGGCGGTTCCCGAACTATTTTTCAATTGTGCCTGGTAGATCCCATTGCTCACGTTGGGAACTGTGAAGGTGACAGAGGAATCCGACCAGGTTTGAATCGACGCCGCGGTTGTGCCAAACAGAACTTGGCCAGTTGCGGTGCCAAAGCCTTTGCCTGCGATGGTCACTTTCATCCCGAACTGGCCGACCGTCGGCCCAATGGAGCCGACCTCCGGCGCGGTGGGCGTTCCCACGGACTGCCATACTGCGACAGTATGTGCGGGCAACGTAAAATTGTTGGCTGGGTTATTTCCTCCACTGCCGGAAGCCACCGTCAGGCTCGATCCTCCAAGCAATCCGCTTAGGTAGTCGCTGTAAGTGCCAGCCGGCAGTGCGGTAAGCAGACCTGAGATGGGATACGCCGTCGTATCGTTCTTGTTGATGGCTACAAGAACCACGTCGTTAAAAAACTGGCGCTCGAAGATGTAAACATCGTTATTGATCCAGCGCTGTTGCGAGCCACCGTAGGCGAGGGCGTCGTTACTACTCTGGCGCAAAGTTGCCAGCTTATTGATGAGCTGATAGGCAGTTGTGCTGGTATTGAAGGAACTCATCCACACGCGATTGTAGGGATCGTTGCCGCCGCCGGTATCGTTGTGCAGGTACTGCTCATCGCCATACAAAATCACTGGGATGCCACGGCAGGTCAGCAGGAAAGCCATTGCCTCCTGCAGGCGGTTGTTGTTGTTATTCAAAGTCAGCAGGCGCGCTTCGTCGTGGCTGTCGAAGAACGTGACGAGGTCGTTGTTCCAGATAAAATTCGAGTTCTCGGTCGAGATCATGCCGTCGAGCTCCGAGAAATTATTGTTGCTGGCGAAGACGTCGCGTACTGCGCTGTTGATTCCGAAATCCAGTTCGCTGATGCCGCTCTTGTTGGCGAATTTATAGGCATCGTGATACATCGGATCGTACTCGTCGTTGTTGTACCACTCGCCGTAGAGAAAGCTTGGAGCCTGGTTGAAGACCGAGTTGGCCAGCGAATACTCCCATCCCCACGTCACGTGCTTGATTGCATCCAGTCGAAATCCGTCGGCACCGTGCGACTGGAACTGATGGATCGCCGTCTTCAGATAACTGTCGATGGTGGGATTTTCCTGATTCAGGTCCTCGAGATTCTCCAGCGTGTAGTACTGCAACTGATAGCGGTCGTTGAAGTCGCCGATTGCAGGGTTGTGATGGAAATACCCGTTGGGATCGTTGGCGTCGTTGGCCATGAAGACGCCATTGTTGTAGAGCGAGCCAAACTCGCCGCCCTGGTTGTAGTTGGTGTCGTTCTCGGCCCAGTCGACGATGACCTTGATGCCATTCGCGTGCGCCGCCGCTGTCAGGTTACTGAATGCCGTCCACGAATTGCTGTTGTCGCCAGAGTGCTCCTCGACCTGCATGAAGTCGCGCCCGTCATATCCGTGATACGGGGCTGAAATCGGCGTGCCGCTGTTCAGGTTCAAATTCTCGTTGTTCACGGTTGGCGAAATCCAGATCGCCGTCACCCCCATGCCCTTGAGGTAGGACATCTGCTGCTGAATTCCGGCGAGGTCGCCGCCCCAATAGGCAAACCAGTTCGTGTGTGTGGAATCGAAAAGGCCAGGGCTCTCCGCAGGATTGTCGTTGGTCGTATCGCCGTCGTAGAAGCGGTCGGTCACAATCTGGTAGATGACTTGCTTTTTGAAATCCTGCGCGGTTGAGCGATAGACGAGGCCAAGGAGAGTGATGGCAAGTACGAGGGCAAAGCGGAAGTTGCACGACTTCATTGGGATACCTCCCGGAGACATGGCCCCGAGCAGGCCACTGCTGATTGGAAGAGGCGGCTAAGAGTTATTAGCATATCAGGGGATTGCAGTTCGAATTAAGTTGGAGGGCGTTCGGTTTTTGTAACAGTACGTGGCGGCGGACGATTCGTGAGGGGCCCTCCAGAGGATTATTGTGGGGTGGCCAGAAAACCACAATCCTGTACGCCGGGGCAGTTGGAGGGGCCGGAGGTATCGCCCACGATCTGGCCCTGGTCGTTGATGCCCGTTGGCCCAGAGACGGGTATCGACGCGGGTAAGACCGTTAGGTTACCGTTGTTTTCGTCGTAAAGAAGGTTGGTCTCCCCGTTAAGCGCGAGCACTTGGCCGTTGTTGTTGATTTGGTAGGTGAAGGTACCGCCGCTGGATCCGAAGGAGGCGAAAGTTCCAGTAGCGGCGTCGTAAATGAAGGCGGTAACGCAGCAACTGGTGGGGTAAAAGTCGCCTGCGATTTGGCCGTCGCCGTTGATTCCGCTGACGAAGGTACTGGTCGCGCCGGGGTAGTCGAACGAGGTGAAGGTACCGCCCGAATAGACGAAGCCGTGGGTGGTACTGCAGTTTGCATCATACCAGTACCCTGCAATCTGACCGGCGTCGTTAATCCCCGTGGGAATTGTATAACAGGCACCGGGGTAATCCAGAGTCTGTGGCGTGCCGCCGCTCTCAAGCACGAAGCCGTGCTCGCACCCGGGGCCATATTCTACGGACGGTAACCCGTAGCAACCCACGATGGTCCCAAGATTATTGATCGCGTATGCCTGGGTATCATTCGCACCAGTCACCCCGAAGGAAGAGTAGGTTCCATTGCTGAGCGTGAAGGCGAGATAACAGGCGTAGGGATAATTTCCGCAAGAGCAACCGGGGGGGCAGCTGCCGTACCAAATCCAGCCGACAACTGTCCCTTCGTCGTTAATGCCGTATGGAAAGGTGCCGTATTGAAAGTATTCGGAAGTTGGGTACGCAATCTCGGTGACCGTGTACGTGGTGCTGTTGTCGGGAGGCGGGGCGCTGGAGGTGCCTGATGGAGGCGCGGCGACTAGGGCGTCCACGATGTCAAAGTCAATCGAGATTGAATTATTGTCGCCGTACTTCACCGTCTTGTCTCCCAGATATTGGCGAATCCGCTGATGGTTTGACCAGAGGGTGCAAGGCGGCTTAGAGAACGGGTCGCATAGCCCCGAAATGCCCCAAATTGTGGCCCGCGGGGCGCTGATGTTATTCGGTCCATAGCTTGCGATCCAGACATCGTCTGAAATGGTGCTCGCCTTGGAGAAGTCGTTTTGGGCTGGCTTCGGATTACCGTACACTCCTGCCGAGTAGCCATTAAGATGCAGTTGGCTATCCCATCCGCTCACGAAGGCCTGAACCGCCGCGCCAGCAGCGCCCTGCTGGGCCGGGGTGCATAGAGTCGCGCCGTAATAGTTTTCAATGTCCTTATAGATTATGGGCGTGACGATGCCCAAGGCGCTCGCGGCGGCTGTGGCGGCTTTCGCTTCCTTTATCCCGTCCTGGCCGGGATTGGAACTAAATACGGACGCGTACGCCTTGGTGCAGGCTCCAGTGGTAGGGTTCGTCTTGGCACACGCGCACGGCGATTGCAACCCCACCCACGTGGGAATCAGGCCCCAAGCTTGGCCCTGGGTCTGGACGGACGAAATCCACCCTGGTCCGTTACTCGACCCTAGGATGGGATCCGTGTGGCCGTTCGGAGATCCCTGCAGGTAGATACCAATGTCGAAGAACGGGCTGTTAACCCACCAAGTGGACATCTCGCCGACCGGCGGCACGTTATAGGTGTCGAACCCGAGACTTGTGCTGGCAGCCTCGCTCGCGCCGGGGACTTCGAGCTTTGGTAGATGCGGGCTGGAACTCTGACTCCCGCGCTGAGGCGGCGGACTGCGCGGTGGTTGAGTTCTTGGCGCCTCAGGGGCCGAAACCTTGGCCGTGCCTGGTGTGATGTCGGTCCAGCTTGCTCCTGCATCCTGGGTGGCGAATAGCTTGTCGGAGAGGTCGGTCCTCCAGCCCTCGTTCGGAGTTAAGAAGCTGAGACCTCTGGCGGCTCCGGCAAACGAGATGTCGGTGCCCTCGCTTGGGATGGGTTGGCCTAGGCCGACGCTGCGGAACGACAGCATGGTTCTGAAAACTGGGCCGGCACCGGCCGCCCCCTTAGCTGCCCCGGCTGCCGCGGGGCGGATGATCTCGGTGCGGACGACCACTAGCAAGGAGTCGGCCGCAAGCAGGGAGTATGTGTCAGGTACGCGGGCAAATGTTTTTTCCTGTCGCCAAGTCCTACCACCGTCGTCTGTAGCAAAGAGAACCGATGTTATCAGCGTCGGAATCGCCAATGAATCTACGTCGTATCGAACCGACACAAAACCATGATGCTGATCCTCGAAAATTGGAAGATCGTAATCCACCCCAAAGTTTGGGTCTGTCCCGGGGACCTTCGGCAGTAACACAGCCTGCCAGGAGTCCCCAGCATCATGGGTGACAAAGAAGGAGTGCTCTTTGCCGCCAGCAATCCATCCGTCCTTAGCGGTTACGAAATGGAGATGACCAGAGGTCGGCGTTCCTCCGACCGGGGACCAGGTCTTACCTCCGTCGGCGGTGCGAAGCATTTCGCCTTCGCTGGGGCTGATGGGGGATGTGTTGATACCCAGTATCAACCAGCCATGTTGAGCATCAACGAAGTCGAGCGAGGTTTGGTCCGAAAAAAATGGGCCGTTTTCGAGCTGATCTTTGGAGAGGGGCTCAACAATTTTCTGGTGCACGACGGACCAGGTTTCGCCAGCATTTGTGGTAGAGGCAAGCTCGAAGCAAGTGTCGTCAGCTGCGTTGGCTGCCGCGTCAGAACCGTCGCCGCAGTGGAGTAGCACCCACCCAGTGGAGAAATCGAGAAAGAAAACAGAGGAAACGGCCTGGCGCTTGTGGTTGAGCTTCGGGGTGATGTCCTTCCACTGCGCGCCGCCGTCGGTGGTCCAGAACAATTTTTGTTTCGTCGCCGCCCAACCCACGTTAGGTGCGAGCAGTTTCATGGATTCAATTTGGCCCGCTTGCTGCGCCTGTGTGTCATGAAACAGACAGAGTGTCAGCAGAAGCGAAAGGAAGAAACTTAATTGCTTTGTCTGCAAGGAACCCTCCTGAGGTAAGAAATCCACAAAACCCGATGAGCACACAAATACCCAAGTCTAGAAAATCGTTCAGTCATCTGGGACGCCGCGAGGGAAGGGATGCGGCGACCGAACGCGAGGATTATTACCGCTGACTAGCGGAGTGTCAACCTGTCTTTTCCCACAGGATTTCTTAATTCTTCGTACGCCATAGTTTTCCAGGGCTGCGATCATTTCAGCCAGTGAATTTTGAGCTCCCGTTCGAGCGGCCTGAATTCCGGATCGCCGGTGACGAGTTCAGTCTTTCTTTCCTTTGCCAGCGCGGCGGCAAAGGCGTCCGCCAGGCTCAATTTGAACCGCGCCTTGAAATCGGCGGCGGTGTCGGCCAGCGCCCGGGTCGTGGAATGAAAATCAATCGGCAGGCCCTGAAGGACCTTCGCGGCTTCCGCCCAAGCCTCCGCGCCGTCTTTCTTCACAATGGAATACTTCACTTCGGCGTAGTTCACATCGGTCATGAGGAGCGGGCTGTCCTTCTTGCCGGCGGAGACGAGCATGTCTTCCATCGCCTCTGCACCCGGTTCGTCGCGGAAGTAGGCGATCAGTGCGAAGCTGTCGAGCACCTTAGCCGGCATGGCGCCCCTCGAGTGCCCGCTCTTGCTTCTTGTGCTCGGCCCAGTCCTCAGTCAGCGGCTTGCCTCCCGGCGCGCGCTTTAGGATGCCGCGCCCGCGTCTGATGAGCGCCGCGGTCATGGGTTTGAGAAGGATTCCGTCCGGTGTGGCTTGGACCACGGCCTTTGTCCCGTCTTCAATGTCGAATTGTTTGCGCAGGCGAAGCGGGATGACGACCTGCCCCTTCGTCGTGAACCATACGGTTTCGGTTTTCTCGGTCATACTCATACAAGTAAGTATGATATGCTATGAAGAGTCCGTCAATGAATAAAAAGTAGGATTTTCGTATAGCGGGAGGATGTAAACAGCAATGCCAAACATTCTTAGCGAAAGCGGAATTATGCGGATGCATCCACCCGAGATCTGTTTTTCCGGTTTTCCGGCGGGTGGCTGCATCCTTCCAGTCCACACTTCGTCGCCTGGGAGCAGAAATTTGGGCGTCCATTTCTTCGGCTTCGCTCAGCGCTGGCGGTTCCGAAGCTCAGCGATCATTCCCAGCTCAGCGAAGAAATAGTTTCCTGATGCTCGTCGGGTATCAATATGAGCAAACCCAAATCCCTCCAAACGAAGGTAACGTTCCCTGTTGATTACCTATATTTGCTGCCGATAGGCTTGTGGTAACGTTGAAATTACCGCATATTCAGAAGGCTTGAATAAGCTTTTGTTGGGACCCGTGTCTTTAGAGACTCGCAAACCGAGCATCCAAATTGCGTGGACCACGATCACGTATCGCAGCGTTGCGCTGCTGATTCTGGCCGGGGCCGCGCTGTTTTTGGGCGGGATGCGACTGGCATTTCCGCAATTCACGCAGAGCAGCATCAAGGCGGCCGATGGCATGGCCAACAAAGTTTTGGAGCGCGTGGCGGGGATGGCGCCGCCGGCGAGTGGCGGCAAGTCGATTGCGCAGCAGGCGCACTTTACCGCGCTTGATGGTACGGTGCGGGTAAAAAAAGGAAGCGGCGATAGCTGGATGGCGGCCGACTACAACGTCCCGTTGGAAAAGGGCGACGTGGTGCAGACCGGCTCCGAAGGTATGGCGAAGGTGGTGTTCAACGACGGCACCAGCTATACCGTGAAGCAGGATTCGCTGATTGTGATCGAAGAAAACTCGGCGAACGATCAGCAGCAGACGAACGTGGCCGTAGCGGTGAGCACTGGAACGGTAGATCTTTCGACCGCGACGTACTCACAAGGATCGAAATCGCAGGTGATCGTGGCGGGAGCGACGGCATCGCTATCTCCGGAATCGGCGGCGCAGGTTCATAACGATCCCAAGACCGATCAGCACGAGATTTTGATGAAGAAGGGCGCCGGCGAAGTGACGCGCAACGGCGAGACCGTGGAGTTGGCGAACTGGGAGAAAGTTAGTTTCCGGTCTCAGGAACCCCACATGGAGAAGGCGAGGGGAACCGGTCCGCCGACGCCGATTTCTCCGGCGAACATGGCGCCGATCTTTACCTCCGGAGAGCCGACCAAGGATGTGGAGTTTTCCTGGACTCCGATGGCGAACGCGGTGGCCTACCGGCTGCGGATTTCGAGGAATCCATACTTTTCGTCCACGCTAGTGGACAAAAGAGTGACAACTGCCGATGTAACTGTTACCAGTCTGGGCGAAGGAGCCTACTACTGGGTGGTACAGTCGTATGAAGCGTCAGGGAAGGAATCGATGGAGAGCGAGAAGAACCGCTTTACCATTATTCCCAAGGGAAAGCAGACGGCAGCGATCGATCTGGATTTGGATCCTTTTATTCAGCATGGGCACGTGATTGAAGTCACGGGGAAGACGCAGGTAGGAGCACGCGTAATGGTGAATGGGCGGGAGGTCCCGATGATTGGGAGCGACGGCACGTTCCATTACTTCACACCACCGCTGATGACCGGGGAATCGGTGATCACGGTGACGGCGCAGACGGCGCAGGGCGGCGTGAACACCCAGCAGAAGAAGGTCGTGATCCAGTGATTTGTCAGGTAGTACGGTCAGGAGTACGAGGAACCTTCGGTCCCGGCAAGGCAGCGAGCAACTCATAGACTAGAGATAGCTGGGGCTAGGGAGAGCAGGCCGCACCGGACAGTGTAGTCAGAGTTTTCGGCCGGGGAACAGCACGGGTTGGGCAAATTGATCAGCAGGTAGATCAGGTAGATAGAGAGAGTTTCGTCATGTCAAGCAACGGATTTCATTCATCACGTTCACACAACCTCAGGTCACTGTTCAGCCTGTTCTCGAGCGACCTGGCAATCGACCTGGGAACGGCCAACACGCTGGTGTATGCGCGCGGCAAGGGCATTGTGGTTAATGAGCCCTCGATCGTCGCCATCAATAAGAACACCGGCGAGGTGGAAGCCGTGGGCAAAGAAGCGAAAGAAATGCTCGGCCGGACGCCGGGCAACATTGTCGCTATCAAGCCCATGAAGGATGGCGTGATCGCCGACTTCAAGGTCACCGAGAAGATGCTGAACTATTTCATCCAAAAGGCGCACAACCGGAAGATGCTGGTGCATCCGCGGATTGTGATCGGCGTGCCCTCGGAGATTACGCAGGTGGAAAAACGCGCGGTCATGGATTCTGCCTATCGCGCCAAGGCGAGCGAAGTGCATCTGGTGGAGCAGGCGATGGTGGCGGCGATTGGAGCCGGACTGCCGATTACGGAACCAAGCGGCAACATGGTGGTCGATATCGGCGGCGGCACGACTGACATAGCGGTGATTTCGCTGAGCGGCATCGTCTACTCGCGTTCGGTACGGATGGCGGGAAATCAGATGGACGAAGCCATCATGAATTATCTGAAGCGCAAATATAACCTACTGATCGGCGAGCGCACGGCCGAGCAGATTAAGATGGAGATCGGGTCCGCGCATCAGCTCGACAAGCCGATGACGATGGAAATCAAAGGGCGTAACCTGATCGAAGGCGTCCCGAAGACGATCACGGTGGACGATGGCGAAGTGCGAGAATCGTTGAGTGAGTGTGTTTCGACGATCATGAATGCGATCCGCGTAGCCCTGGAACGCACGCCGCCCGAGCTTTCGGCGGACATCAGCGACCGCGGTATCGTGTTGACTGGCGGCGGAGCGCTGCTTAAGAATTTGGATAAGCGCATCCGCGAAGAAACCGGGCTGCCGGTTTCGATTGCTGACGATCCGCTATGCAGCGTGGTGCTGGGCACGGGCAAGATGCTCAGCGACTTCAAGCTGCTAAGGAAAATCTCGATCGAGTAGAAACAGTACCCAGTACCTAGAAAAGCAAAACCGCACGCCTTTGCTGGGTACTGGCTACTCGGTACTGTCAACTGTTTTATGGAATCTGTTCTTGGCCGTTACCGCAACCTGACCATTCTGGTGGGAGTGTTGTTTCTGCAAGTGCTGGGGCTGGCGGTGCAGGTGAAGCGGAGCGGTGACGCGGAAAACACGCGCCTGATTCGAATCTGGGCGGTGGGCGCGATCACTCCTTTCGAGCGTGGGCTGGTCTGGGCGCACAATGGTAGCCGCAATCTCTGGCACAACTATTTTTTTCTGCGCGGCGTGAGGGCGGAAAACCGCGAGCTCAAAGCGCAAATCGAGCAGATGCATTTAGAACAGGTACGGCTGAGCGAAGACGCGGCCCAGGCGCATCGGCTGCAGCAGTTGCTGGCGTTCAAGGAGCAGTATATTGCCAAGACCGTCGCAGCGCAGGTGATTGGCTCGAGTGGAAGCGATCTTTCCCGGTCCATTTACATTGACAAAGGTTCGAATGACGGTATTGCGGCGGACATGGCGGTGATTACTGCCGGCGGCATCGTGGGGAAAGTACTGCGCGTGTATCCGTCAACGTCGCTGGTGCTGATGATCAACGATCAGAGCAGCGGCGTGGGAGCGATGCTGGAGAAGTCTCGTTTGCAAGGCGTGCTGCACGGAACGGCGAACGGGGAAGTTGTTCTCGAGCGAGTGATGAGCGACGAGCAGGTTGTCCCGGGGGAAACCGTGTTGAGCAGCGGCGGCGACCAGATATTTCCCAAAGGTCTTCCGGTGGGCACGGTAAGCAATGTGAGCCCTGGCAGAGAACTGTTTCTGAATATTCAGGTGAAGCCGTCGGCAGATCTAAGCCGGCTGGAAGAAGTTCTGGTGGTTACGCAAAAGCGGGAGCGCCAGGCGGTTGCGGAAAATCCTGTCAAGGTGCGAGCCGCCGACATTCTTGCACAACGTCTGCCTTCGGTGCCGGACAAACCTGCGGACGCGGGAACGGTTAAGCCGGCGAACGGTGCGACCAGCACTACGGTGCAGGGATCGAACGGCGGAGCTAAGCCTCAGACCGGTGCTGTGCCCAAACCGCAGACCGAAAGTGCGAGTGGGGCTGCGGCGAAGTTGTCGCCGAGTACTCCGGTGGCAAGCAATGCGGGAGCAGTCGATGCAGCGCACAAGTCAACCGACGGCGCGCCGGTCGCGGCTGGAGAACCTTCAAAAAGAGTCGTAGCAAAGACACCCAGCGATTCGACCACGAGCGGAAACTCAAGAAGCGCGGTCCAAACGAACGTTGCATCAGGCGCGTCAAGTTCTGATACGAAGCCTCTAGGCGCCGCTTCGAATGCTGTGACTTCTACTGGGAAGTCACCGGCACCACGGTCTAAACCCGTGACCGACCAGTCCCTTCCACAACCACCTGCAACGGACGAAAATCCCCACTAGCGTGCCCATCACTTATACCTCCGGGGAGCAGATTGAGGTTTACCGGTTCAGCATTCCGGTGACGGTGGGTGTGCCGTTGCTGGCGCTGTTTTTGCAAGCGTTCGTGCCTCGGCGGTTTCCGTTTTTTTCCATCTTCGACCTACCCTTGTTGGTGACGATTTTTTTTGCGATGGCGCGGCGCAATCCGATTTCGGGGTTGTTTACCGGCGCAGCCATCGGCCTGATGCAGGACATGCTCGGCGCGTATCCCATCGGAATTTACGGCATTGCGAAGACGGTGGTGGGCTATCTGGCTTCATCGTTAGGCGCGAAGCTGGACGTCGAAAACGCCGGTGCGCGGCTGCTGGTGACGTTGGGGTTTTATCTGGTGCATGCCGCGGTCTATTTCACCGTGGCGCGAGGCATGGTGAGCCTTACGCTGGATTGGAGTTGGGTTCGTGGAATCGTGGCTGGGCTGGCCAATGGATTTCTGGGAGTGGGGCTGTACTTCTTGCTGGACAAGTTCAAACAGAGAACGTGAAAGTTGTCGTTGGTCGTTTAGTCGTCAGTCGTTAGCCTCCGCAGATTGCAGAACGTCAGCACTTCCGTTACCCCTGGAGTACGTAGTGCCGCAGCGTTCACTTTCTCTCGGATTACAATTAAGACTATCCGGCAAGCGAACGACCAACGACGAGCGACCAACGACTGATCTATGTTCGGACGTGACGACAAAGTATCCGAAATCCGGCTGACGGCGGCGCAGTACGCGATCCTCGCGATTTTTCTGGTGCTGGCCTACGGATTGTGGCGGCTGCAGGTAATGCAGAGCGGCTACTACGCTTCGGCGGCGGAGAAAAACCGCATTCGCAACGTGCCGATTCTTGCGCCCCGAGGCAAGATTCTGGACCGCGAAGGCCGCATCATCGTCGATAACTATCCGTCGTTCTCGGCGCTTCTCTTGCGCGATTCCACTCGCGACCTCAATGCAGATGCAGACTTGATCGCGCAGGGCCTGCATCTCGACCCGGTTGAAGTGCGGACGCGCATCCGCCACTTCGCCTCGATGCCGCAGTATCAGCCGATTTTTCTTAAAGAAGACATCACGCCCGATGAACTGGCGTTCATCGACGCGCACCGCAATGAATTGCCGGAACTCGACACCATCGTTGCACACAGGCGGCTGTATCCGCGCAACGGATTCATGGCGCACCTGATCGGCTACGTCGGTGAAGTCACAGAAGACATGTTGAACCAGCCGCAGTTCGAACTCTATAACCCCGGCGATGTGGTGGGAGTTTCGGGCGTGGAGCGGCAGTACAACAACGCTTTGATGGGTACGAATGGCGCGCGCCGCGCTGTGGTAAACAGCCATGGGCGCGAAGTGGGGCTGCTCGGCGAAACCGCGGCGGTTCCTGGTAAGCAACTCAAGCTCACGGTAGACATCGATTTGCAGATCGCGGCCGAAGAAGCTCTCGAAGGCCGCAATGGCGCAATTGTGGCGATGGACCCCCGGACCGGGGAAATTCTCGCGATGGTGAGCCGCCCGACATTCAATCCTAACGATTTTTCGGTGCGAATCTCGCGCGACGAGTGGACCAAGCTCGTAACCGATGACGACCATCCACTGCTGAATAAGGCGATTCAAGCGCAACTTGCTCCCGGCTCAACTTTCAAGATCATCATGGCAACCGCTGGCTTGCAGGAAGGCATCGCGCAGGACATGAAGGTGAATTGCACCGGCGGAGCTGAGTTCTACGGCCGCTACTTCAAGTGCTGGGTGGTGGCCGAACACCGCACGCACGGAATCACCGACTTGACCAAAGCGATTTATCAATCGTGCGATGTGTTCTTCTATACGCTCGCGGAGAGGCTTGGCATCCAGAAAATCGCCAAGTATGCCACGGCGTTTGGTTTGGGACAGAAGACAGGAATCGATTTGCCGCAGGAAGTCAGTGGCGTGATGCCGTCGGAAGAGTGGAAGATCCGCAACTTCAAGCAGAAATGGTACGCGGGCGAAACGATTTCGGTAGGCATCGGTCAGGGTGCGGTCGCAGCTACGCCGATTCAGATGGCGCGAGCCATTGGCGCCATTGCCAGCGGAGGACGGTTGGTGCGTCCGCATGTGGCGAATCCCGCCGATCTGCCACCGGGCATCGTTCAGGCGGGCAGCGTGCCGGACGAAACCACGGTGCTGATCGATCCCAAGAACTGGGAGACCATTACGGACGGTATGGCAGATGTGGTGAATCCGGGAGGTACGGCGGCGTTGTCGCATCTGCAGAATATCGACTTTGCCGGCAAGACCGGCAGCGCGCAGACCATCAGCAATGCGCTGAAAGCGAAGCTGGGAGCCGCGGGCAAGGCGAACTTCAAGGACAATGGGTGGTTTGTAGGGGTTGAGCCGCGGCGAAACCCTGAGATCGTGGTTTGCACGCTGCTCGAAGAAGGCGAGCATGGATACCTTGCGGCACGCACGGCCGCGAAAGTGATCAAGGCATTCGTCGAGAAAGAACAGCGCGCTCCCGCGAAGATGGCTGGCATGCGGAAGACCGCCAGGGTTGAAGTTGGCGCTGTGTGGATGACTCCGGATAACGATCAGGATGACGACCGGGGTGGAGACAGAGATAAAGAGAAACTCCAGGCGGGGCACTTCTTCGTTGACGTTGCGAAGAGGCCGCTGGCGATGGCGACGGCTGCGCCGGGAATTTCGAGTACCCAGTACATGGTACCCAGTGCGGCGAAGTTGAGATGAAAAACGACAAGAGGAATTTATAGGTGGAGGCTTTTACTCGGCACTGAGTACTAGGTGCTGATTCTTGGCTAGAAGCTAGGAGCTAAAAGCTAGAAGCAGCTTTTATGGCACGTTACGTTTCATTTCGCGATTTTGACTGGGGACTGCTGATCTTCGTGCTCATGATCTGCGGGCTTGGAGTGATGGAGATCCGCAGCGCGACCATGCACACGAAGTTTGCGGGATCTCATATCCGGCAGTTGTATTGGATTGCGGGCGGCGTGGCGTCGATGTTCGTCATCAGTGCGATCAACTACCAGGCGCTGCTCGACCGCGTGCATTGGTTTTACATCGCGGCGGTTGCCTCCTTGATGGCGGTGTTGGTATTTGGCCAGCGGTATCTGGGAGCGAAGCGATGGGTCAAGATGCCTGGAGGCAACCACTTTCAGCCGTCGGAATGGGTGAAGCTGATCCTGATTCTGGCGGTCGCCAAGTACTTTGCCGACTTGCGCCATCGTGATCTCTCGTGGCCGGACTTCATGAAGGCTGCCGCCATTGTCGGTTTCCCGATGCTGATGGTGCTGGCTCAACCCGATCTCGGGACGGCCCTTACCTACGTGCCGATCGCGGTGATGGGAGTGTTTCTGGGCGGGATGCAGTGGAAACAGGGACTGGTTGTCGTGCTGCTGGCTGTAGTTGGGATCGGAGCGGTCTTCTTTACCCCGCGTGTACACGTTCTGAAGTCGTACCAGAAACAGCGACTGACCAGCTTTATGGACCCGGAGAACGATCCTCAGGGTTCGGGGTACCAAGTTGAGCAATCCAAGATTGCAGTGGGTTCGGGGGGGCTGTGGGGTGGAAAAGGCTCGCAAACACACGGCGCTTTCCTTCCCGTCCCGCAAACGGACTTTATTTTTGCGGCCTTTGCCGAGGAACACGGTTTCGTGGGCGCGCTCGGGGTTCTGCTGTTATACTTCGTGGTGCTGATGCGTTTGACGCAGAACGCGCAAACAGCGCCCGACCGCGCTGGCACGTTCGTCGTAATGGGGGTGGTGGCTGTGCTTAGCTTCCACATCCTGGTCAACGTCGGCATGGTGGTCGGTTTTATGCCGGTCACTGGAATACCTTTGCCGCTGATGAGTTACGGTGGGTCTTCCGTGTTGTTCATGTTCCTGGCGCTGGGGATGGTAATGAATGTTCGTATGCGCCGCTTTGTAAACTAACCGGCCCGCGCCGGTTGAGTGAATAGGCTTTGATGTGCCAGCTTGGGCGATAAGGGCAATAGAGGCTCAAGCCGGTCAGGAACGTGATCTGGAACTGGGGAAGACGGCAGGGAGCAATTTGCTGCGCCGGTTGGCGCAGCCCCAAAATATCGATCGCCCTCGCGTAAAGGGGGCATTTCACCGGCCAGCGAGCAGTCGAAGGCCGGGCAGGATTGAAAGCAAATAGAGCTGCTGGGCAGGGAAACGGCCCCCCGACCGGAAACGGTCTGAGAGTGCGGTCACAAATCCCGGCAGACAAAAAGCGAACAGTGCAAAAGATTCCCAAGCTTGTGCAGCGGATTCTGACGGGGAGAAACCTCCCAGTCCCCAGCCGTCCCCGATTCGGGGCAAGCATCGCGACGCTCGATCCTCCCGTTTCCTTCCGCGCTCTGCCCCGGTGAAACCCGCCTGACGGCGGGACCGGAGTGTCCATGAACAAGGAGTTATTTGTCTCTTCCACGCCTCACGAAACCAAGGTGGGTCTGGTGGAAGACGATCTGCTCGCGGAAATCTACCTCGAGCGCGAAAATGAATACACATTAGCCGGGTCCATCTATAAGGGCCGTGTCACCCGGGTGCTTCCCGGGATGCAATCGGCCTTTGTCGACATCGGCCTGGAGCGCGATGCCTTCCTCTATGTTTCCGACTTTATGGAACTGGAAGAGCACGACGAAGATCTGACCGACTCGATTCCAGCAGGCCGCACAGTTCCTGATCTGCGACCGCAACCGCCTCGGGCGGAGGCGTTCGCAGCGGGAATGGAATCCGCTGAAGGATCTGCTGCCGAACCGTTGGCAGGCAGTTTCGACCAAAGCTTTGACGAAACCGAAGAACATGCAGGAGCTCAGGCCCCCGCAGCCGCCGGTGCAGTCGAGCTGTCCAACGGTGGAGAGTCTCAAGACCGTGAACGTGGAGGCTGGCGGGGACGCCGTTGCCGCCGCGGTGGACGCCGGGATGGAAGAGGCGACGGGCGGGACCGGAGTTCTGAGCCGCGTTTCACTAAGCCCGCAGCCGAGATCGTTCCGACGCCGGTCGCTCCTCGTCCGCAGGAGCCGGCAAGAACTCAGCAATTCGGGCCTCCCGCTGGATATCAGCCGATATTGCTTCCAGGAGAATCGATTTCCAAATACCGAGGGTTGACGCAGCCGCCGGCCAGTCCGGGAACACCTTCGCAGGCGTTTCGTGCAGCGGAGCCAGTTGCCGAATTGTACGACGCCGAATCCCGCGCTGAAACCGCTGAGCCCATCGCCGCCAGGTTCCCGGAAGACGAACCAATTTTTGCCAAGACCACGGACATCGAGGAAGGATCGGTTGAAGATGCTCGGCTGAATGAAGATGCGCAGCCAGTTCACGTAGACTCTGCCGAGAACGTTCCGACTTCCGCATCAACCTCGGTCGACTGGAACCGTGAATTTCATCGCAGGGATACGGCTGGCGCAGGCGCTTCCGCTGCTGCTGCCGCGGCACGCACAACCGAAGAAGAGTTTGTCGAAGAAGTTGAAGAGAATCCAGTGAGCGCCTCGCATGAACATTCGGATTTAACTCCGGCTGCCGCTCCGGCTGCTGAGATACAGCCCGCATTCGCTCCTGCGGGCACGCTCGAAGAAGAAACCATCGACGAGGAAGAAGCGGACACCATCCGTTACGAGCAATCGTCCGACGAAGGCTACGACGAGTTCGAAGAAGAAACGCGAGCCGCCGGTCAGCCGAACGTCGAGGCGCAGCGAGAGCTCGCCGAAGTGCGCGCGACTGTAGAAGAGATTCACATGTCATCTCTGGCCGAGTCCGGTGTCGCGCCTCAAGCTCCCACCGAAAGCGACGATGACTCCGAAGAGTTGGAACTCGAAGAGGCGCAAGCCGAAGCCGAGGCTATGCTCGATGCCGAAGCCGGCGGCACAGGGGCGGTCGATGCGCGAGCCGAAGTTCGGGCTCCATCAGGAACCGTTGGTTACACGCAGCGCGCGCCGCGTCCTCGTCCCGGCTTCGATCGCCAGGGCGGGCAACGCGGACGCCGCGGTGGGCGCCGCTTCCCGCGCCGCGAGTCGCATGAGGTCCCGAAGATCAGCGACCTGCTGAAAGAAGGCCAGGAAATCCTGGTACAGATTGCCAAGGAGCCGATCGGCAAGAAGGGCGCTCGCATCACCAGTCACATCGCGCTGCCGGGGCGCTTCCTGGTTTACATGCCGACGGTGAACCATACCGGAGTTTCGCGCAAGATCGCATCCGACGAGGAACGTCAGCGCCTGAAGCGCATCGTGATGAGCGAGCGTGACAACGGCCACGGAGGCTTCATCGTTCGCACCGCGGCGCAGAGTGCAAGCGAAGAAGAGTTGCGGGCAGACATCAGATTTTTGAAAGGCTTGTGGAACGACATCAAAACTCGTTCCGAGGCCTCGAAGCCTCCGGCGCTGATCTACCACGATCTGAACGTAGTGGAGCGTGTGCTGCGTGATCAGGTCACTTCAGATTTCTCCGTAATTTGGGTTGACACCGAACCGGAATACGAGCGCGTGCTGCGCTTCTTTAATCGCTTTCAGCCCGCGCTGGTAAAACGCGTGAAGCTCTACACCAAAGAGACGCCGCTGTTCGAGCAATTCGGCCTGGCCGAAGAGATGAACAAGGCGCTCAAGTCAAAAGTCTGGCTGAAGAGTGGCGGCTACATCGTGATCAACCAGACTGAGGCGTTGGTTGCGATCGATATCAACACTGGCAAATACGTCGGCAAGACCACGCGCCTCGAAGATACGATCGTCAAAACCAACGTGGACGCGATCAAAGAAATCGTGCGGCAGATTCGGCTGCGCGATCTGGGCGGCATCATCATCATCGACTTTATCGACATGGATGAGCGCCGCAACCGGCAGCGCGTGATGCAGGCTCTCGAAGAAGAACTTCGCCACGACCGCGCGCCGTCAAAAGTTCTGCAGTTTAACGATTTCGGACTGGTCGCCATTACCCGCAAACGGGTGAAGCAATCGCTGGAACGCACCATCGGCGCGCCGTGTCCCTACTGCCAGTCCACCGGCTACGTGAAGTCGCTCACGACAGTCGTCAATGAGATTTACGTGGAGATGCGCAAGATGGCCAAACATATGGAGCACGAAGACGTAATGCTGCGCGTGAATCCGGATGTGGCCAAAGAGCTGAAGACCAACAACGGCCGCTTGCTGAATGAGATGGAAGAACTGACCAAGCGCACGATCATCGTGAAGAGCGATCCAGCGCTGCATCAAGAGCAGTTCGATATTAACTAGCTGTCAGCTTTCAGCCGTCAGCTATCAGTTCGAACCTGTGCGGACAGCCGCCCTCGGCTGTCCTCCGGGCGAAGTCCAGCAGCTGACTGCGACCACGACAA
Source organism: uncultured Acidobacteriaceae bacterium (assembly GCA_963771965.1). Lineage (GTDB taxonomy): Bacteria > Acidobacteriota > Terriglobia > Terriglobales > Acidobacteriaceae > Sulfotelmatobacter. The sequence continues at coordinate 152,287 of CAVYVM010000005.1, read as the reverse complement.
CCTTGGCTCTCCGCTTTGAAAGGGCGCGGCTTCCAGCCGCCCCGCTGGATTCAAATAGCTCGGGAAGGGCAGGGCCTCAGCCGTGCCGCCCAGAGCCAATGCTAGAATCAGGCAGAGGAGACATGTCTATGAAGGCACCAGCCGGTAACAAAACGTGGAATCGCTTAATCGTCGAGATGCTAATTGCTATCGAGCGCAATCGGATCGTGAAGCACTTGCACCGTCTCAAAGTAGAGATTTAGGGTCTATCCCAAAGATCTTCAGTACGAGGTAGACGCCATAAGCACCAAGCAGTACGAAGGTAGCTAGGCCTAGTGCGTGGATCAGCAGAATAGCCAGCATGTTGCCCAAGGCTCTGGGCCACGCCTTCCTCTTCCGAATAGTGCCCTCTATCAGATCAGCCAGCGTCACGTATGCCGCCGCACGGGACGTCCGGGAGAGGACGGTCCTTCCGCTCAGGGCCAGGAGCACAAGCACCGTCACGATTGCTAAAACAGCAGCCATGGGAGCAAGGTATACCACCGGAAGACGAGGTTTTCTACTTCTCGTTTCCGTAGAAGAGCGACCATCAGGCCAACGCAAACTCGATGACTCCTGCAGATAATTTGACTCCGGGTCGACCTCTCCATCCCAATCTTCTCCGAGGAAATGGCATTTTCTAGTACCAAATGCCATAATATAATGGAATTAATGACAATCACTCTGACCCTCGATAAGGCTGGCCGAGTCGTCCTGCCCAAGCCGGTTCGGGACGAAATGCAGCTCCGCGCGGGCGATTCGCTGGAGCTGGAAAGCTCAGAAGACCGCATCGTGCTCCGCCCTCGAAGGGGAGGAGTTGGGCTGCACCAGAAACAAGGGATCTGGGTCTTCGGCACTGGGGAGCCGATTTCGGCGGAAGCCACCGACCAGATTCTCCGTGACATACGCAATGAACGCGAACTCAGATTTCTGGGCAATCTCGCGCCACGCGCCGCGCGGCGTAAAAAACGACGGTGAAATGTTTTTTCGACAGCTCGGTGCTCGTGCCGGCGTTCCTTTCGGACCATGTTCACCACGCCCGCAGTTTCGCCGTCTTCGCGGCGGCGAGTCCACAGAAGGCCGGTTGCGCCGCTCACAGCCTAGCCGAGGTTTACTCAACCCTTACTAAGTACCCTGGGAAAGAACGCTTGGCCACTGAATATGCGGCGTTGCTAATACGCCAAATCGAGGAGAAGCTGACCCTGGTTTGGCTCGACGCGGCCGAGTACGGCGCAGCAATCCAGCGCGTGGCGAGTTTGGGAATCGTGGGCGGCGCCGTTTATGACGGCCTGGTCGCGGCATGCGCCCTCAAGGCAGGCGCGGACCATCTCTACACATGGAATGTGCGCCACTTCGATTTGCTGGGTGCGGAAATACGAAAGCTGGTAACGATGCCTCCCGCGGTTTAGCTTCCGGGTGAGCCAGAGCTAGGGAACAGCCCTGGGAAAAGCAGGGTCCGCCGGGGCGAGCTTTGGCCGCTCCGCGATCGAGATCTAGTTTTTTTCGTTTTTCGTAACGGAACGTGACTGGACGCTCAATCAATCAGAGTTCAGGGTTACGATAACGGCGTTTTACCTGCCGCAATGGCAGGAGTTCGTCGTCCGCTTCGTCGCGCCCTTCGCCGGTTGAATAGCTTGTGCTCAGGAGCACCGCTGCACGATGTGCGGATGCAGAAAACCTGGAGTTCTCCAGTTAACCCAAAACGAACCAATCGAGATATAAGGAGGCGCTTATGAAGCAATGTACAGTTACAGCGTGGTTGCTTTGCGTTGCAATCTCCGTCTGCGTTTTGTCTCCATTTGTGTTGTCGGCGCAAGACTCGACGCACGTACAAACCGGCCCCAGAGAGTACCGGGAAGACCATCATGACACTTCCATGTCCCTGCAGGACATGATCCGACTCTATCCTCAACCTAACCCGCGGGCGGAACACTGGGTACGGCCGGAATTCCCGCTTCCACCTCGTGAATATCCCGCGGGCGTGACAGACCCAGTGCTGCAAACCAGCAGTTTCGGGCCTCTGGCTGCAACTGTAGGTCTCAACTTCGAAGGCAATGACTTCGACACGGTCTGCGATTGTGCCCCGCCGGACACGAACGGTGCGGTTGGGACTACACAGTACGTGCAGCTCGTCAACACCGTTTTTACGGTCTACAACAAATCCACAGGGGCGGTGATCGCCGGACCAACCGCCACAGAAACTTTGTGGAGCGGCTTCGGCGGAACCTGCTCAACCGCCGACGACGGTGATGGCACCGTAGCCTTCGACAAGCTGGCCGACCGCTGGGTCTTCCAGCAATTTGTCGTATCCAGCACTCCGTATATGGACTGCATCGCGGTTTCGCAAACCGCCGATGCGACAGGTGCGTACAATCGTTATGCCTTTAGCTTCGGCACCTCGGATTTTCCCGATTACCCAAAACTTGGGGTCTGGCCGGATGCCTATTACGAGTCGTTCAACATTTTCCTGAACGGCGCCACATTTATCGGGCCGGACGCGTGCGCGGTCGATCGCACCAACATGCTGACCGGAGGTACCGCCCGCCCCATACAGTGCTTCCAACAATCCAGTTCGCTCAATCCACTTCTGCCTTCGGACTTGGACGGAACCACCGCGCCTCCCTCGGGCGAGCCGAACTTCTTCATGACCTACGGTTCCAGCGGCGTTCTGGATCTGTTCAAATATCATGTAGATTTCACCACGCCAACGAACTCCACCTTCACCGGGCCCACCAACATCTCGGTGGCCGCGTTTACGCCGGCGGCCTCTCTGCTCTCCCAACCCAGCCCCGGCGAAGGCCTGGATTCGCTCTCCGACCGGCCGATGTACCGGGCTTTTTACCGCAACTTCGGCACGCATGAATCAGTCGGGTTTAACCACTCGGTAGGAAGTCCCTCGGGAATACGCTGGTATGAAATCCAGAATCCCAACGGCACTCCCACCGTCGCTCAGCAGGGGACTTTCTCGCCTGATTCCAGCGATCGCTGGATGGGAAGCACAGCCATGGATTCGGCGGGTGACCAGGCGATTGGCTACAGCGTCGTGAGCTCTTCGGCAGGGCTGGATCCGACGGTCCGCCTCACCGGCCGCACCCCGAGCGACCCGGCAGGCACGATGGAAACGGAAATCAACATCGTCACCGGCACCGGCGTACAGGAGGCCACGTCCGATCGCTGGGGTGATTACAGCGGCATGCAGGTGGACCCGGTGGACGATTGTACGTTCTGGTACACGCAGGAGTACATAAAGACCACCGGCTCATTCAACTGGGCCACCCGCATCGCGAATTTCAAGTTCGCAAATTGCGGGAGCACCACGCCGGACTTCACCATCAGCGCATCTCCGTCGTCGGTCACGGTGCAGCAAGGCCATAACGGGACGTCGACCATCAGTACCACGGCTGTGAATGGTTTCAACAATGCCATTACATTGTCGGCAACCGGACAGCCCAGCGGAGTGACGGTCACGTTCGGCACCAACCCAATTCCCGCGCCTGGCACGGGCAGTTCGGTAATGACAATGGCGGTGGGCGGCAGCGTTGCGCCCGGGACGTACACCATCACGGTTACGGGTGTGGGTGGCGGCATTACGCACACCACCACGGTCTCCCTGACTGTGACTGGTGTTACGCCGGACTTCAGCATCAGTGCCTCGCCCACTTCAGTCACCGTGACGCGAGGCAGTTCCGGCCACTCAACGATCAGTACAACGGCGTTGAACGGTTTTAACTCAGCGATCTCGTTGTCAGCCTCCGGCCAAGGCAGCCGTGTCACTGTTAGTTTCAGCCCGAACCCCATTCCCGCGCCCGGCACCGGATCGTCGGTCATGACGATAACGGTCGGGAGAAATGCTACGAGGGGGACAAGGACGATTACCGTGACCGGTACGGGTGGCGGCGTCACGCATACCACCACTGTCACTCTGACTATTCAATGAGTGATGCGAGACGGCGCCGGGTGCGATTCGGCGCGCCGTGCTTGCATGTCGACGGGTACCCAGGTCTCGCGCTATTCGAGACCTGGGGTTTTCTATTTGAGGCTCGTCCACGATTCAGCCGCCTCACTAGAGTTGCCCCCATCATGCAGGTAAACAGGCCATTACAGTCACAAGCGAGTCCGCAGAGAACCGAAGCTCTTCTGAGCGCGCTCGATTGTCTATGAGTTGACAGGAAGCTCCGGACGGCGTGCCGGAGCGCTAAAACAAAAAAGGGCCGGCACGCTGACATTGGCGGATATGATCGTCGCCGCCCTCGCTTTGGAGCACGGCTGCACCTTGATGACGGACAATCGCAAAGATTTTCCGATGGAAGAACTAGACAAGTTTGATCTGCCCGCAAGTTAAGAACCGGCCAGGCCAGCGGTTCGGATGACGGGAACCGGGAAGGGAAGATCCCCAGCACCCTAGGGCTTTCACTCTTGGTGTGGTCCTGCAAGAGTAGCTCAGACCCGAACCCCTACCCACTCGTCGTTCTCAACTGCTTTCCATCCCAAGGCAACCCCGCCAGGCATCTTTCCGGTGTGTGCAATCTTGAGCAGACAGGCACTCTTCGGTTGCTTGATAGTCGAGGATAAGGCCTAAGAGGATAAGGTAAATGGAAAACACACGGCACAATCACCAATCAGCAACAATTAGCCTCATGGAGGAAAACGGTGAGTGGCGTTTTGTCGCCAGACTTGGAGATCGTTATTCCGAAGTTCATTATTTTCATCAACAAATAGTAAACGTTGGGGCAACACAACTGTTCGAGAAGCAGCCTCTCTACGTAAGTCACTGGATGGCCGTAGACAAAAAGTCGGCAGCGCCTAAACGACGTACACACGCGGAAGTGCAGCAGCTAGTAGCAGAATTTACAGGCAGCGGGATGGGGCGGAGCGAGTTTTGTCACAGTCGGGGTATGGGAATTGGTACGCTCGTCCGTTACCTGAAGGGGCGGTCGAAGGATTCTGCCTCAACTTAGAGCGTGTGGGCGCGCTATGCATCTACTTTCGTGGATTTGAAAAAGCAAGCAGCTATTTTCGCCCAGCGCGAAGGTTCCTCACCATCTGCCGCAACCGAAGCTGCGAACTGTTCTAGTTTCCCGGATGCGCCAGGGCTTTCACAGCGAGGTCCGAGCGCTGGTGCAGTTTTTGTACGGTCTCACGGATCGCTTTTGCCGAGTCAGCGTCGCCGCTTTCAGCGCTCTTTGCGACGCTTGCTGCATCCTCCGCGGTGGTGCTTGCCATGTCGAGCAGGACTACCAGTGCATCGGCGTGGAGCTTCCATAGTGACGACATGCTCTGGCTGCGTTTGAGTTCTTCGAGTTCTGTACTGATGCGCGCCAGGCACGAAACCAGACGAATCAGAATTCGAGCGACGTCGGCTCGCAGGCTTTTTTCTTCGAGGAAGCTGGCATTGTAGGCGTCGGCTTCGGCTGCGCTAAGCGTCAAATTGAAGAAGCGCATCGGAACAATTTGGCGAAACTTGGGATCGGCCACTCTGACGAAGACGCGAATTGATTCTTCGACGCGGCGCAGTTTTCCCTCTTCGGCAGAGATTTGTTGTGCCGTGACAGCCGGAGGCTGAAATGTAATCGCAGCCATGGGTGCCTTTGCCGCGGCGGTTCGCGCGGGTTTGGCAGCCGCGGCCGCTCCGCCGGAGCTGCGTCGACCGCTACCGGCGGGCGTAAGCAGCGACTTGCGGATGGGAGGACGCCGGTCCAGTTCCTTCTTCAAGCGGGAGACGCGGCGGAATTTCTCGAGCGCGCTACCGTAGTCGGCCTGAAGCATTTCGTTTTGCTCAATCGCGGCTACGTGCTCGACCGTTACTTCCACGCCGTCGACGGTGCTGAGAATGCTACCACCCATTTCATCGAGCGCTTGGGCAAACAATTTGATCTCTCCCAAAGCCTTGGTGAAGAGCTGGTCGAAACGTGCGCCGAACGCTGCATTGTGGGCCGCGACCGTGGCCAGCACTCCAGGGTGATAAAACGAAGAATCCAGCCAACGCTTGAGTTCGCGAACCCGCGACACCATCCCGGAATCCATGAGCGCGTTGAAATCGCGATAGCGAGCAATCTCTTCGCGCAACGGATCGAAGTTTCGGAGCAGCTGCACATGTTCGTCTGGCAGGGAAGGAACGTCGGTGTCGGCGAGAATTTCAATCAACGCGATTTCGAACGGCGAAAGCGGCAGTGAGCCGTCAAGGCCGTAGCCGTGCTGTTGCCACTGCCCGGCAACGCGGGGATGGCGGTACAGGAAAGTGGAAATAAGATCGGTCTTGTCGCGATTAATTTCGCTGGGCTCGCGCCGGCGGACAAAATAGCGGAGCAGGGCCTCGGCAACTTCCGAGTCTATATCGGGAGTGAGCGCCTGCCGCAGCATGGCCGGCGTAATGGCCATGTCGAGCACGTGCAGCCAGCGATACATGCGAGAGAGAGTTTCGGGGAGATCGCCTTCACTGTGGCGAAGCGCGAGCTCGCCGAGCCCGTCGGGAACCGGAACCTCGCCGCCGAGCATGTCCTTGAGCAACTTCTGATAAAAACCCTGGACGGTCGCCAGAATCGCCAATTCAAATTTAAGGTCTTCGGACACGCGTGCTCCTGCGAGCGAGATTTTCCTCGTCGTTCGAGGGAATTCTCTACTACCGTCTAAGTAAAGACGAAGGTCACCAGTGCCGCAAGTTACCAGCGGGGCGGCACTATTACGCGCTTGGGTTCAATTTTTTCGGAAGTACATGGCCTTCCGAGCGAGGTTTAAATGGGGCTTGTAGCGGCTAATCCCATGTCCTATCTAAGACGGGGATAAATCTAGAAAACCACGGTTTTATTGCCGTAAAGAAGGACGCGGTTTTCCGCGTGCCAGCGGACGGCGCGGGAGAGTACGACTTTTTCGAGGTCGCGGCCTTTGCGGATCAGGTCATCGACGGTGTCGCGGTGAGAGACGCGGACGACGTCTTGCTCGATGATGGGTCCGTCGTCGAGCACTTCGGTAACGTAGTGGCTGGTTGCTCCGATCAGCTTTACGCCACGCTCGAAGGCTTGATGGTATGGGCGGGCGCCAATGAACGCGGGCAGAAATGAATGGTGAATGTTGATGATGCGCTGCGGATAGCGGTTGACGAACTCGTTGGAGAGAATCTGCATGTAGCGGGCGAGGACCATGAAGTCGGCTTTGTGAGTCTCCATCAGCGAGTGGATATTCTCTTCCGCCTGCAGCTTGTTGTCTTTTGTGATGGAGACCACGGTGTAGGGAATTTTGTAGAAATGGGCGATGGCCTGGTTGTCGGGATGGTTCGAAATGATGAGCGGGATTTCGCAGGCGAGTTCGCCGCTCTGGTGACGGTAGAGGAGATCGACCAGGCAGTGGTCGTATTTCGAAACCAGAATGATCATGCGCGGACGATGCGAAGACTGCGCCAGACGCCACTTCATCTGGAATTTTTCGGCGATGGGTGAGAAATGTTTGGTGAAGTTGGCAAGGTCTTTATCCGCGAGATCAATGTCGAAGTCTTTGGGATCGAACTCGACGCGCATCAGGAAGAGTCCTGATTCTTCGTCGGCGTGTTCGTCGGCGTGCAGGATGTTGCCACCGTGGCGGTAGACGAAGTCGGCGATGGTTGCGACTTCGCCTTTGGCGTCGGGGCACGAGACGAGGAGGATGGCGGAGGGCTTCATTCCCGAGTGACGATCTTTCGCGCCACGGAGGAAAACGCTTGGCGCCGCCGGTTGAGAGCTTCGGCCTTGAATGGGCCGAACTTGAAGGTCCACACTTCAGCAATAATTGCTTCCACTTGACCCATGCTCAGGGTTTCTCCGAAATTTGTCGCCTTCGCAATTCGGTCTTCGATCAGGAATGCCTCACCATCGTACTCGTCGGATGGGCAGTCCAGCGCCAATAGTCCCTCGATGTCCTCGTTGTCGAGGGCGGCCTTAATTTAGCGAAACATGGACCACGGCTTCATTGATATAGCATTCTCATTTCTTTAGTTGCTTCAAAATTTCCCGTGATGCGTTCGCTCCCGAGCCTCCGGTCAAACCTGCTCCGGGATGGGTACCGCTGCCGCAAAGATAGAGGTTTTCTATCGGCGTGCGGTAGCGCGCCCAGTCTAGCAGCGGACGCATGGTGAAGAACTGGTCGAGCGCGAGGTCGCCATGGAAGATCTGGCCGCCGGTTAATCCGTAAATATCTTCCAGATCCTGCGGGGTGATGATCTGGTGAGTGAGGATCAGTTCCGGAAGATTCGGTACGTACTGCGCGAGCGTCTGCACAACCGTTTGTCCAAGCGCTTTGCGCTGGCTTTCCCAATCGCCTTTCAGTTTGTAGGGCGCGTACTGCATATAGATCGACATCACGTGCTTGCCCTCAGGGGCGAGTGTGGAATCGGTCAGCGAGGGAATCGCAACTTCGAGATAGGGCTGGCGCGAGAAGTTGCCGTACTTCGATTCGTCGAAAGCGCGCTCGAGATAGTCAATCTCAGGGCCGATGTGAATCCGACCTTGGAGTGCGGCACTGTCTCCGTTTTTCAGCGCGGTGAAATTCGGCAGGCCCGAGAGCGCGAGGTTAACTTTCGCAACTGTGCCATTGCCTCGGTAATGCTGCAGCTTCTGCACAAAGTCAGGCGAAAGATGCGTAGGATCGGTGAGTTTGAGCAGGGTGCGCTTGGGGTCGGCATTCGAGATCACCGCGCGGGCGCTGATTTCTTCTCCAGTGCTGAGCAGGACTCCGGTCACCGAGCCATCTTTTACTCGAACTTCGATGACCTCGGCTGAGGTGCGAATTTCAACGCCTGCGGTTTTTGCGGCTGAGGCCATGGCTTGCGTGAGCGTGCCCATGCCGCCCGCGGCGAAGAATGCGGAGCCGGCGGGATGAGGATCGCCGGCGGCGCGAATGAGCAACTGCAAGGCGCTTCCTGCCGACCACGGGCCAAGAAAAGCTCCGAAGATTCCGCGGGCGGCAATGACGGCGCGGAGTAATTCGGTCTCAAAATATTCAGCCACCAGATCTGCAACCGCCATCGGACCCCAGCGCAGAACGCGGTACATGTCGCGCTTGCCGAGGTTGCGCAGGGCGCGTCCAGTCTTGAGCATGCTCCACAAATCGCCGCGGCTCGGGTGGTCGATGTCGGGCGGAGTGGTGGCGAGGGCTTCGGCGATCACTTTGCTGATCTTGCCGAGAGACTTCTCGAACTCGGGATATTTGGCTGCATCTTTTTGTGAGAAGGCGGCAATCGACTGCGCGGATTTGTTCTCGTCCCGATAGAGCGAAAGCGCTCGACCGTCGAGCGATAACGTTGTTACGCATGCTTCCGGCGTGATCAACTTCAGGCCGTGCTTCTCCAACTGCATGTCGCGGACGATATTGGGATGAACCGGGCCAGCGCTGTGCGCCAGAGTTGAGCAGCGAAAGCCGGGATGAAATTCGTCGGTGATCGCCGCGCCGCCGACTTGTGGACGGCGTTCGAGAACTAGCGGCTTGAATCCGGCTTTGGCGAGGTAGAAGGCGGTGACGAGGCCGTTGTGGCCGCCGCCGATGATGAGGATGTCGCGGGTGGCGTTAAGGTTCATTGGGTGACTCTCTTAAAGGTGCGGTGAGAACGCCTTGCGACGATCGAGCGTGTTGAAGGGGAAAGGGGTCCTTCGACTGCGGTGGTTCTTCGCGCTTGGTGCGCGAAGAACAATCCTCGCTCAGTATGACAAAGATGAGAATGACAGGCGAGAGTCATATCGCTACGATGCTCCCTTGTCTTTCAAAATTTCGAGAGCCGCGAGACGTCCGGGGGCGCCCATGATGCCGCCGCCGGGGTGCGTGGCCGAACCACACATGTAGAGATTCTTGATGGGAGTGCGGAAGCGCGCGTAACCTGGTGCGGGACGCAGAAAGAAAAGCTGCTCGAGAGAAAGCTCGCCTTGAAAGATATTGCCTTCGCTCAATCCCCACTCGCGTTCGAGATCGAGCGGAGTGATGACTTGCCTATGCAGGATGATGTCTTTGATATTGGGGGCATATTCGGCGATGGCGTTGACGACGGTGTCGCCGAAGGCTTCTTTCTGGTCGTCCCAGTTGAGGCCGGGGCGCAGTTTGTAGGGTGCGTACTGCACGAAGCAGGAGAGCACATGCTTGCCCGGCGGCGCGACCGATGGATCGGTGAGCGACGGAATGACCATATCGATATATGGTTTGCGCGAGAAGTTGCCGTACTTGGCGTCGTCGTAGGCGCGCTCCATGTATTCGACAGATGGTGAAATCGAAATCGCGCCGCGCAGGTGCGCTCCGGCACCGGGGATGGCTTTGAAGTTCGGCAACGCATCGAGCGCCATGTTTACCTTGCCGGACGAGCCGCGATATTTGAAGCGGTTGATGTCTTCGAGAAAGTCGGCGGGAAGTTGGTCGGCTTCGATGAATTTGTTGAAGGTGAGTCGGGGATCGACGCTGGAGGAAATTGTTTCCGCGTAGATTTCGTTGCCGTTGGCGAGGACCACGCCTTTGGCCTTGCCGTCTTTGACGATGATTTTCGCGATGGCCGCCTGGGTGCGAATCTCGACGCCGGCTTCGCGGGCCGCGTTGCCGATGGCGTTTGAAATTGCGCCGGTGCCGCCGCGGGCGAAGCCCCAGGCGCGGAAAGCGCCGTCGATTTCTCCCATGTAGTGATGCAGTAAAACGTAAGCGGTGCCGGGCGAGCGCACGCCAAGGAATGTTCCGATGATTCCCGATGCTGACATCGTCGCTTTGAGGACATCAGTTTCAAACCATTGATCGAGAAAATCGATGGCGCTCATGGTCATGAGCTGGACCTGATTGTATTTGTCGTAGCTCGACATCCCCTGGAAGCGGCGTCCGATGAAGAGCAGCTTCATGAGTTCGCGCGGGTCGAGCGTGCTGGGGTCGGGCGGCACCATGCTGAGGATCGGCTTCACGAAGCGGCACATGGCCTGCATGGCTTTTCCGAATTCGTCGTAGGCCTCGGCGTCAACTCGCGAGTGGCGGGCGATCTCGCGGTGAGTTTTGCCGTGGTCGTTCACGCGCCAGAGATAATCGCCGCTGGGCATGGGAGTGAACGTGCCGTCGAGTGGGAGGATTTCGAGGCCGTGGCGCGGGAGATCAAGGTCGCGGATTATTTCCGGCCGCAGCAGCGAGACCACGTATGAACACACCGAAAACTTGAAGCCGGGAAAGACTTCTTCGGTGCAGGCCGCGCCGCCGAGAATGTGGCGGCGTTCGAGCACCAGAACTTTCTTTCCGGCGCGGGCCAAATAGGCGGCGTTGACGAGTCCATTGTGGCCGCCGCCGATTACGATTACGTCGTATGAGTTGGAACCAGCCATTGGCTGTTAGCTCCTAGCTTTTAGCTTCGAATGCTGCAGTGTCAGGAAACGCAATGATACTCGCGAAGAGAGTACGGAAACGGCGGGCTTAGAGTCCGCTGGGAAGGACGGTCCAGCTGCGGAGAATACTGCATCCGATTGGAAGTGTCGTTCGCATGGTGACATGAAGTCGAATCGCTATTCTAGCGGGAAGAATCCGATTTGTCTTCGCAAAACGGAAAACTCGAGGTCATGGGCGACTTTCGAGGGCGCGCTTGACCACATCCGCAACGCATTCGCTGTCTATGCCGCGACGTTGCAGTATTCGGATTTTAAGCCAATCGGCCACAACTTTTGCGCCTTTGCTGGAGTTGCAGGAGCGGCAGCACAGGGCGATGTTTTCCCTCGTCCTTATCTCCGCTTTGTTGATGATGTGTTCCCAGCTACGGAGGCTACCTTTGCCAGGCGTGGAGCCGAACGATATCCCGCAGTAGACGCAGTGCGTGTCTCGAGCGCGAACTTCCTTCTCAAGCTCTTTGGGGATCTTCCAACGATTCATAATCGGACAGTTGCGGTCCTTTCACGCTCATCAATATAATCCGACCTTGGTTAGTTGCGAAGAGGGAGACACCTTGCCCATTGGAACCGCGTTTCACGAGAGAACATTTCCGCTTTGCCACAGTCTGAATTACCGCGAGTGGTCGGGATACTACACGGTCAGCGTGTATGAGGTGCATCATGAGCACGAGTACAATGCCATTCGCAATGCGGCGGCGCTGATCGATATCTCGCCGCTATACAAGTATTTGATTACCGGCAAGGATGCGACGCGGCTGGTGAACCGAGTGATCACGCGCGACATTAATAAAGTGAAAGTGGGGCAGGTGATTTATTGCTGCTGGTGCGATGAAGAGGGCAAAGTCATCGACGACGGGACGATTTCGCGGCTGGAGGAAAATGTTTATCGCTGGACGGCCGCTGACCCCAGCCTGCGCTGGTTCCGGCAGAATGGCCTGAACATGGATGTGCAGGTCGAAGATATTTCCGAGAGGGTTGCCGCGCTGGCGCTGCAGGGGCCGACCTCGGCGAAGCTACTGAAGTCCGTAGCCGACGCCGACATTGCAAATCTGAAATATTTCCGCGTGACTCGCGGCAAGATTGCGGGCGTGCCCGTCGATATTTCGCGCACTGGGTATACCGGTGACCTCGGTTATGAAATCTGGGTTCCGTGGAGTGATGCTGCGAAAGTATGGGATGCGCTGTGGGAAAAGGGAAAGCAGTTCGATCTGCACGCTGCCGGAATGTTGGCCCTGGATGTAGCGCGCGTGGAAGCTGGGCTTCTGCTCATCGAAGTGGATTATTCGAGCTCGAAGAAGGCGCTGATTCCTTCGCAGAAATATTCTCCATACGAATTGGGTTTTGGCAAGATGGTGCATTTGGAGAAAGAGAATTTCATCGGCAAGCGGGCGTTGGAGGGGGATGCCAAGAATGGCGTGGCGCGGCAGTTGGTAGGAGTCGAAGTCGATTGGACCGATGTTGAGGCGCTGTATGAGCGCTATGGGTTGACTCCGGCAGCGCCCAGCCAGGCTTCGCGCGTTGCCGTGCCTTTGTATTCAGGAGAGAAACAGGTTGGGAAGGCGACGACTACGAGTTGGTCGCCGATCCTTAAGAAGATGATTGCACTGGCCAGCGTGGAGACCGAGCATTCGAAGCTGGGAACGCAGTTGCAGATGGAGATTACGATCGAGGCGATCCGGCTGAAGACGAACGTGAAGGTAACTGCATTGCCGTTCTACAATCCGGCGAGGAAGACGGCGACGCCGACCTAGCGGCTGTGCTCGGGAGCATCGGGCATCGGTCGGCCTCGTCGGTCCTTTCCATCAGTCCAACTTTCGCGCCTTATAATCAAAAATCTTCTCAGGTCTTCCTTTCTGAGTTGGTGTATCGTTCCAAGGCATATGAGCCGTTCACGACAGGATTGGCCAACGCTAACCCCACTGGTTATCCTGGCCGGGATCGTTTTGATTTTGTATTTCGCGCGTGCGATTTTAATTCCTCTGGCTCTCGCATTAACGCTCAACTTTCTGCTGACGCCGCTGGTGATGTTTTTCCAGAGGCTCCACATGCGCCGGGTGCCGGCCGTCGCTCTGGCGGTTCTGATTTCGGTGGGGGCGCTCGCAGGGGTCGGGTGGGTGGTTGCGAGGCAGTTGCTGCAAGTTGCGAACAATCTGCCGAAGTATCGTCTGAATATTCACAACAAGATCGAAGCTCTTCACTACCCCCCGGAAAGTGCGCTGGGACGGGCGACAGAGAGTGTAAAGGAAATTGGCAGCGAGCTTTCGGACTCAGGGAACGGTGGCGAATTTCCCTCTGGCAAAACTGCTGTGCGTCCTGCGGCGCCTGTGCCAGTTCAGGTTGTGACAGTTCCGGCTGGCGGCTTGCCTTACCTGCGAGAAGTGCTGGCGCCGGTGCTTGTGCCGCTGGCGACGGCGTTCATGGTTCTCATATTCACTGTGTTCATTCTGATCAAGCAGGAAGACCTGCGCGATCGCTTTCTGCGCCTTGCGGGAGTGGCCCAGTTGCATGCCATGACACTGGCTCTGGATGACGCCGGCCGCCGCATCAGCCGCTACCTGGTGATGCAGTTTCTGGTGAATGCAGGCTATGGCATTTGCTTCGGCACGGGTCTGTTTTTGATTGGAGTCCCGAATGCCACTTTGTGGGGAGTGATTGCCGGCCTGTTGCGCATCGTCCCCTATGTGGGGGCGCTGACAGCGACTGCTTTTCCTTTCGCGCTCGCTCTTGCGGTGTTCAACGGCTGGGGACCTCCAGTATTGATATTTCTGTTGTTCGCATTTCTTGAATTAATCACCTCTAATATTGTTGAGCCGTTGTTGTACGGAGCACACACGGGAATTTCTTCGCTCGCGCTGCTGGTTACAACCGTGTTCTGGACGACGCTTTGGGGATGGGCCGGACTGGTTTTGGCGATCCCACTTACCGTGTGCGTGATCGTGTTGGGGCGCTACGTACCTCGAATGTCGTTCCTTCATGTTCTGCTGGGTGATGAGAGTGCATTGTCGGTCGAGATTCAGTTTTATCAGCGGTTGCTGGCGCTCGACCAGGAGGATGCGAGGCTGATCGCAAATACTTTTCTGAAGACTCATCCCCTCGTTAGTTTGTATGACGCGGTACTGGTCCCGGCTCTCACTTTGGCCGAACAGGACCGTCACAGAGGCGCGCTGGACGAAATGCGGGAGTCGTTTTTGTTTCTCAGCGTGAGCGAGATTATCTCGGAGTTGACGGTTTACGGAACGGAAGAATCCGTAGCGAAACGGAAAAAGCTCCGGTCGCTGTGGACCTCAAGCGGAGCGCGCGAACTGCCATCGAGCCATACGGAACCTGCTGCCTCTGGGATTCGCATCTTCTGTTTCCCCGCCAGCGATCAGGCCGACGAAATCACATCCTCCATGCTGGCGCAGTTGCTCGAACGCGCTGGTCACGGCGTACTGTCTTTGCCGGTTGGTTCTCCATTCGAAGAAATTTTGACCCATCTTCCGCCGGAGCCTGACGATGTGGTGTGCATTTCGGCGCTTCCGCCTTTTGCTTTTGCGCAATCGCATACTTTATGCCAGCGGGTCCGCATGCAGTTGCCTCAGACCAAGATTGTGGCCGGCATTTGGGGATATACCGGCAACCTCGACAAAGCCAAGGAACGTTTCGGAAGCGCGCAGCCTGACCGAGTGGTGGCTTCTCTGGCTGATGCGGTCGAGCAGATCAACGAATGGAACAGGGCTAAGTTAGCGTCGGAAGTGGCTAGGTAGTGTCACTAACGTAAGTCAGCGGCGAAGGAAATAGATTCTGTTCGTCCAGTCCCACGTCCTCATCACCTTCACTAGTTCGGTCAGAGCTAGGACCAGGGCACCGATATCGGCGGGCGAAATTGTCTTTTCGTCTACGAAGATGACACCGCCGTGGGTGCGGCCTTCCTCAGCCCAGTTTTTGAGCAGAGGAGGGATCGTCCTGCGATCGTAAGTGACGAGAGTTAGTCTCTGAGCGGCGGCTTCGCGCAAGCAAGCATGATCGGCCTGTCCGAGGAAGCGTCCGTTCTCCCATTCCACCATCGAGCGAATTTCCATCGCACGGTGGCGGCGGTGCAGCCCGGTCGCGACGCGGGGAGAGATGTGCTCATCGAGAAGAAGCTTGAGCATTTTGTTTCTTCGGGGTTCTCTTCGAAACAAACTCGGTGGCCTGGGGCAGCATTTGTCTCAGCGCTTCGAAATCGGTGCTCTCGTTCTCCGCGATTGCCTCATCGATTTCTTCGGGAAAAGCAGCCGCGTAGTTGACAGCCGCCTGCACTTTTGACAGCGGCCACTGGAGATGACTGGCAACTTCCGGCAAGTCTTTTCGATAACTCCGGACGAGCAACATGACCTCCCACACGGCGAGAGAGCTGCCTTGCAGGCAAGCCTGGCGGCCGGCGGTGGAATCGCGGAAGTCGATGAAGGCGAATTCCGCGCGGCGCAACCCTTCTTCGACGAGGCGGGCGCTGGCGTCGCTGGCGGTCCAGCCGTGGCGGTTGGCCATGCGTTTGAGGCGCCTTTCGCTGGCTGCGGGCAGGCGCATGCTGATGACAGTTGATCGCGGCGATTTCATAGTAAATCTCGGGGTAACTGTTGTAAGTATTGTAACATAGCACTAGCAATGGTTTGACAGCACGATTCTAGGTCATGCTATTCCTGCTTGCCGCATCGCACGCCGTTTGCCCGCGACGTAAATTCCGACGCCTACCAACAGTAATGCTCCCGTTCCTCCCACGATCTTCAGCAGTGCCAATAGTTGGTGCGGTTCATCCGGCTGGGGAATCAGAGACAGGGTGATGGTAATCACAGTGGTGAGGAATCCGAGAGTAGCGACCAGCTTCGCCACGGTGCTTCCTCCCGGCACACGGATCACCTCCGGCCCGGCCGGCTCGCGCTGGAGTTTGATCATAGCGGCGAACAGATATAAGTAGGGAATAAAGTAGACAATTACTCCCATGCTGACCAGAACGTCGTAAGCGCCTTTCACGCTGGTTCCGGCCTGACCCAGAAAAATAAAAACCACGCCGAGAACGAATTGAGTGAGCAGCGCGACCCACGGCGTCTTCCAGCGCGGGTGAAGTGCGCCAAAGGCTGGCGGCAAGAAATGATCGAGGCCCGCGACGAAAGGCAATCGGGCTACGGCCGCGAGGTAGGCGCCAGCAGCGCCGATGTTGCTAAGCGCGATCAGGAACGCGGCGACGGGCAAGACTCCGGGGAAGCCTACACGGGATGCGGTTTTCGAGATGGCCTGCACCAAACCTTGCAGATTGCTGACTTCGGCTGAAGGCAATGCGAGGAGTACGCAGGCGGTTCCCAGGATGTAGCAGAGGGTGACCGTTACGCCGCCGAAAAGCAGAGCGAAGGGAATCGATCGCTGCGGATTCTTGATCTCCTCTCCCATGAAGGAGGCGGTTTCGCATCCACCGAAAGCGAATGTCAGCACCGACCAGAAGATGAGGTCGTTTAAATGCGTACTCGGCGTCATCGAGTGAAGGGTGAACGAAGTGGCCGAGCCGTAGCGGTGCCACGCGATCAGTCCCATGACGATGATGATGCCGACCGGAATCCACATGGCGAGTGCGCCAATATTGTGCAGCCACTTGCCGACATCGAGGCCGACGATGTTCATCAGCGTGGCTGCGCTTAGAGTGAGAAGAGAGAAGACGATGTAGAACGTTGCGTTGTTCGAGAGATGCGCCCACGCGCCCTGGCGCATGAAGAGAATATTGCTGGCCGCGAAATAAAGTACGGCAGGGAAGTATGGGAGGTTGCTGGTCCAATACGTCCAGGCGGACATAAATCCAGAGAAATCTCCGAAGGCGCGCTTGCTCCAGACATAGAGGCCGCCTTCACTTGGATAGCGGGAAGAAAGCTCGAGCACGGAAAGTGCGAGAGGAGTGTAGAAGCAGAACCATGCTCCGATCCAAATGACGATGGAACTGGGACCAGCGGCGGCGGCGGTGGCGATCCAGCGAAGGCTGATGCCGGTGACCACGTAGAACAAAACGAGGTCACGAAAGCCGAGGACGCGTTTCGGACGGTTCGGATCTTTGCTGCTGCCTTCGCCAATGGAGGGAAGAGTCAAGTTGCGAAGGTATGAGGACAGTCAGGAATAACACTCGGCGGTGATTCTGGGCAAGGCGAAAGTTCTTGGGAGTTGCCTGGGAATAGCCGCATGCAGAAACCAAGGTCCCTCGCTGCGCTCGGGATGACAACGGGCTGATGGCTGCGCTCGGGATGACGATCGGTGATGACTGCATTCTCTCGCCACTAGCGTGGGATGTAGTCATCGAGGAGCGGGACGACGGCGGTGGTGAAGGGGAGAAGACGCTGTTGGGCGGAGTCGGGAGTTTCACCGGGGAACATGTCGGTGACCAGGCGAACCAGAGCGCCGTCGCTGCGGTTCATCACAATCGAGTCCCTGACCAGATAGTACTTTGCCCAGTATTCGCTGGCCACCCCGCGATCGTGGGCCCAGTACCAATAGAGTACCAGCCGGCGCGCCCCGGCCTTGGAAATGAGATAGCGATTGGCGGGAAAAGAGGCGTGACCCGGAACAGAAATCTGAACCCGGACATTTTCGTCGGGATTCCATCCAGAGCCGGGCAGGCAGTGTTGAGGAGAGTGAATCGTATCGCCTGCACGTTGGCTGGGAAAGTACGCGAGGAACAAGTCGACGTCGGGCAGCCTTCCGGCTGGGTCCTGATAAACGCGTTCCAGGAAATCACCGGCCCCTAGTACGTCGAGCGTTGCCTGATCGAGCACCACCTCGTTACTCGTCCAGTTCCCGAGTTGTGTGGGAAAGGACAATAGTGGCAAACCATGAGGGGTGATTTCGTTGCGTCCACGCGCATGCAGCACAATCGCGGTCACGGCGATCAGCGCGGCCGCGAGAATGAAACGCAGCATGCTAGATGGCCTCATGATTCCACTTCTCGCTTCTCAGGCCTAATCTCAGGCCAGAAGACACAGACGGCGCGATGAAGAAGATAGATCATGAGCAGCGACGCAACAAACATAAGCCATCCCTGGAATTCGTGAAAGAAGCCTTGCGCCTTATCCGGATCCCAATACTGGACGAGTAGACCCGTGCCTACAACTCGAAGGCTGTTCGCAGCCACGGCGACAGGAAGCGAGGCTAGCGTCAGAAAAACACGAACAGAAACTCTGCTTTCCATGAGATATCCATAAATGATCGCGAGTGTGGTTAACGACATCAGAGAGCGAATTCCGCTGCAGGCCTCGGCCACTTGCAGAGCCATCGCCGGAAGGACGATTACATTGCCCTCGCGCAAGACGGGGACACCCATCCATGGCAAGGTTGTGCTGGCGACCTGTGAAGCCAGCAATTGCAGTGGGAAGGTGACCTGGTTGAAGACGATGGCTGGAATGGGGATCATCAGCACCAGGAAAGCCCAGGGAAACAGCAGGACACGGAAGAAGTTCCAACCCAAGAACAATACGATGATGCCCGCCAGCACTAAAAGCAGAGATGAGCGCGACAGGAAAAGCTCGGCACCCATGCGGCCAACCAGCAATACCACCATGCCAAACGCAAGCAGCAGCAGGCCCCACCACGAAGGCTGGGGTTGTAACCGGGCTAGTCTGGGGCGCTCTTGCCAGACAACGAAAGCAGAAAACAAAGGAACGAAAAAGCCATGCGAAAAATTAGGGTCATGCCACCACTGCCCCACCAGGTGGTAAATCGTGGAGGCATAAAGCCAGAGCAATAGTCCACTGAGCACGGCGACTTGCCACGCCGGTGGCCGTGCCGGTTCGGCGGCGAGCGACTGCGCAGGTGGTTCAGCTAGCAGCACTTGGCTCACTGGAACGGTTCTCTCTTGCTGGGGCGACCTCAGCATAGCGAAGTAGCGAGAATCCCGCAACGAAATCGCTGAATCGACTTTCTACCAGAGAATCACTCGGCGGGAAGGCACGAGCCGCAAAAAGCGGACATCGCTCGGAGTGTCGCGCCCCTCAAGCCCAATCGTAAAGGCGGCACACAGGTAGAACGAGCGGAGACGAAAGTTTCGTCGCACAGGCGGCAGGCAGGCGGTACTGGCTGAAAAGTTTTCAGACAGTACCAGGCAGGCGGTAGTGCCTGAAATGTGCGGGTAGGGATATAGCCGCGTTCTCCGCCCTGCGAGCGTTCGCTGTTATGATGAGCGCATGAAACAGGAACTTGCTGCCCTGAAAAATATCCTCGATCAAGCCTTAGACACTCTCCCAGACAATCTGCCTGAAAACCGCACCGCCCGCTGTAGGGAACTTCTGGCGTCCGCTCTTGCCCTAACTAGCGATCTGCTCAAACAAGCTAAAACTCCCTCAGCCGTAGCTCTAGGACGCAAGGGTGGGCAGGCTAGCGCCCAGAAGGGCAGCGAATACTTCCGCAAGCTGGCTGCGAAGCGCAAGACGCATGGCGGTGGCAGACCGCGCAAGGAATCCGAGTAGCAAGTTTAGGCCGACTTATCCCACCCGTTTTGATGTTCGCTGCAAGTAGTACCGAACGCTTCAACTTCGTCCTTCGTGAGCATCGCGCCACAGTAAGAGCAGAAAAATCCGTTCTTTTCTGCGACAGGTTCCCATGCTTTCTGATCCCGTTCTCTGATTTCTTCCATGAGTGCTTTGTGACCGCCCATAACGATTTCCTCACAAACAGATAGAATGAAGTGTTTTTGAAACGAAAAGCCCGGCGCGATGGCCGGGGCGTTTCGATGAGACCTAGACAACCTCATCGTACCCCGCATCGCGCACTGGCGCAAGTGTGCGATGCTCGATTCCGACTTCTGGCGAGAACTCGCTGTCAGTTTTCAATCGCTGCCTACGATTTACGAATTTACCGCAGAGCGCGAATACTACATGGAAGTAAGCGCAACCGAACCAAATTGGAAAGTTGCCGCACCGGTGGAAGTATCGGCAGAGTTTGATGCACTCGCAAGACGTGGAGCAAGTATGCTCACGCCCGCGCCTACTGGCGATCTAGCCCTAGCGTGGCTCGAAGCATTGTGGAAAGAGGCTACCCACGGCCCGATACGCACCCCTAGCGAGATTTTAGGGAAAGATCGCAGCGGGCAGCTTACGCTACTCCGAGGGAAGATTGACCGTGTACTTCAAGCCTCATCTGCACTTTGTAGGAAATTCGAGTCTGCGGCAGTGCAGGCCGAATTTGAGAATAATCGACGCGACGATCCTAAGAACTGGCCGTACGTTCGTCAGCGGTATGAAGCCTTTAAGCAAATCAAGAGCGTAATTAGCGGACCACGCGAAATAGTGCCAGAAGCATTTCTTCGTAACGCACTAGCTGAACAATATGGCATCAAGCCAGAGGAAGTTTCCAGGAAACAGATTCAACTAGGACTAGCGGACCTAGGGCGGTACTACTCTGCTATAAGTCTGGTGCCCTCAGAGCCGACACAGCCAGAGCAATCCTCGGGCGAAACTATACCTACGTCGCCCGTCGCCAACAGCCGTCCTGATCCGAAGACACTCCGAGACTTGTATTTCGCGAATTTCCCCGACGAAAAAATCAAGATTCGTGACCTCTGCTGGGCCGCAGGACAGCACTACCGAGAATGGAAACGCTGGCTGGCAGGGAAATTTAAAGGTGGCTCGACTCCTGACCTCGCTTTCAGGCGGATATTAACAAGCGGAAAAAGACCGCAGGAACTTAGCAAGAAGCCACGCCCGAAGGGCTGGGAGTAAATTTCCCCCGTTCCCCCTGTTTTCCCCCTGTTTTTCCTCCATAGACATTCCCCCGTTAGCTAGTTGTACTTTCAATATATTAGGAGGGAAAGCAGGATGCACAGCGTTAGGGGACCACCAAAAGGCACAAAAACACATCAGGGAGGCCGAGGGGCTTCCCTGATTTTACATCCCCCCGCGTTTTTCCTAGGTTTTTCTTTATTTTACCCTTGACAACTACGACCGCTCGCTGTATATTTAGGCCATGATGAACGAGACAAAAGACGGTATTTCAGTCACTTGCAAGGATTGCGACCTCAAGTGCCAGAGCATCGGAAAACATCGAAACGGATTGCGCCGTTTCCGCTGCCCGAAGTGCCGTAAGTCCTACACAGAGCCGCATCGCCGCACGCTGGACACGATGTACATCTCCGGCGAGAAAGCTACTCTCGCGCTGCAATTGCTCTTGGAAGGAAACTCGATTCGCAGCACTCAGCGGATCACTGGGCTAGACCAAAATACGATTATGACTTTGCTTCTCAAGGCTGGGGAGCGCTGCCAGAAACTCATGTACGACAAGATGAGGAATCTTCGCTTGCCCTACCTGCAATGCGACGAAATTTGGGGATTCGTCGGAAAGAAAGATCGGCGGGTACGCAAAGATGATTCGCCGGAATTAGGTAGTCAATGGATTTTCGTTGCCCTTGATGAGAAAACAAAGCTCGTTCCCTATTTCGAGATTGGCAAGCGCACGAAGGAAACTACGCTGCAATTCTTGAATGGTCTGCGCTGGACCCTCAGCGAAGATCATCTCCAGATCACGACGGATGGCTATCACTTCTACAGAGCGATTCAGAGCGTATTTGCTGGCCGCGTAGACTTCGCGCAGCTTGTTAAATTATTCGGGGATTACGGCCAAGAGCGCAGCCCCGAAGCGAGGTACTCCCCATCGGGACTCACGGAGGTTATATCCAAGGTTGTTGACGGACGGCCCGATCCTGACCACATTTCGACTTCGTTTGTCGAGCGCCAGAACCTCACGATGCGGATGCAGATGCGGAGACTAACGCGCCTAACGAATGCTTTCAGCAAAAGCCTAAAGCATCTGAGAGCCGCCGTTGCGCTGCACTTCTCTTACTACAATTTCTGTCGCACGCACAGAACGATCCGCGTTACTCCCGCGATGGAAGCGGGATTGACGGATCATGTTTGGTCGATTGCGGAACTGCTCGCCGCCTAAGCGAGCAGCGTATAATTCCCGCGCTCAACAAAAGTGCTAGTCCTGATCCCATGAAGAAAGAACTGCGTCAAGCCATTTCAAGTCTTGTTCGGCACTATACCCGTTTGCGGATGGACCACCATCACCTACTCGGGATTGTGATCGATGCCCAGAAGACGGGGAAGTTGCCAGAAGATGTACATGCTCTGATAACGCGCTTGCGGACGCTTCGGGACTTACCGGAGTCTTGTGCTGTGCTGCAAGAAACTGAAGAACTGCTTGCTGGTGTCTTTCAAACAGTTGACGAAGACGCCCTGACTGGATTGATTTCAGAATCTCTAAAAGATGATCCTCAGCCGAATTGATTGACACGGAATTGCCGCCTCCGAGGTAAAATGGGATTCGGCAAGGAATGTTGTGGCAAGTACAGGTACGACGTGTTCCGGCACGGCAAGACGAATCAAAGCCCCAAGCTGACACTTGGGGCTTTTCCTTTTCCTCGCAATTAGCTGAGAATGGTTTTCCATCGTTTAAGCAGTTTGTAATCTCCGGTTTTCCAGTCAGCCAATACAGGCGTGACTTGGAAACACGGTTGAAGATCGAAGGTGAGCGCCGTTTTGTCCTCGAAACGTATGTCAACGGCGCGATAGTCCGTGGAGAGGGAGAGTTCCACGTCTGCGATGATCTTGCCTTTGATCTGCGGAAAGTTGAGAACGCGGCGGTAGGGAACTTTCTTTCTACGGCGGGAGCGGGTAACTTTATTCGCAGCCAATTGCGCCCTCCAGTGGTGCGGTTGGTTAGGGCCGCGTTCGGTCTGAACACCGGACGCGTCCCGCTTACGCTTATAGCCTCAAGCGTTACCCGATAGAAAGCGAAAAGGGAGTACCCGCACATTTCAGGCACTACCAGGCAGGCGAATTCATCTTCTATTAACATCAAAGGTCTAGGATTGGCCGGTATTTTATCCCTCCCCCAGTGCGGGTTTGGCCTATAAACTTTTGAAAGCATAGAGTTAAAACTCGTGGCGTGATTCGCCCGTTCATGTGAAGATATTCCGGCTTCAATGGGACACTTTTCTGCGAGAATACGGGTGTGACTTTCTGCGGGTGGTCGCGTTGTTAGGGATGGAGATTCTGGCCGGAATGCGGTGTCCCCGGCCACGTTTCATTTGTAAGGCAGGCAGCGCGGAGCTTCTCGCCTGGAGAAGAACTGATGTGCCGACGCGAACGCCTTGCCAATAGAGTCGGCGCCGGGTCGAGGTACGATTGCGGATCAGCCAACAGTCTTGGCTGTATAGGGTTGAGTACATGGGATTCCGACGCGCCGGGTTCCTAAAGCTCTGCAGGAGAATGGATGAAAGAAGCATTGAAGCTTGCCTGCGTGGTATTGCTGCTGGGGTTAACAACCCAGAGCTTGTGGGCCCAGGACGAAGTGTATGTGAAGCCGGTTCCCAAACCCACCAACACTTCCAAGCCTGCGTTGCCGGCGCCGGTTCCGGCGCCCACTGCGAATGCACCCGCAGATAACGCGCCCCCCGATTATGTGATTGGCGCTGACGATACGCTGCACATCTCGGTTTGGAAAGAACCGGATCTTACCGCGACATTGCCGGTGCGGCCGGATGGAAAAATTTCTCTGCCGTTGCTCAATGACGTTTCTGCGGCGGGTTTCACGCCCATGCAACTAGCGGATTCGATTACCGAGAAACTGAAGAAGTATATTGCGGATCCCCGCGTTACCGTTGTCGTGACCGCAATGAACAGCCGAAGAATTTTCGTGACCGGCGAAGTCACGCACTCAGGAGCGATTGCCCTCTTGCCAGGAATGACCATTCTGCAGGCGCTTTCCAGTGCGGGCTTTACTCAGTTTGCCAACCTGAAAGGTATTTACCTGTTGCGCATGGAGAACGGCAGGCAGGTGAAGATGCCTTTCAACTACAAGGAAGTGGTGAAGGGGCGGCATCCCGAGCAGAACGTTCTGCTGCAACGGGGCGATACCGTGGTGGTCCCTTAGCAAAAATGTGTAGACGTCATTCCATGGGGTTTGTGATGGTGCTTGCCTTGGCGCTGAGCGCAGCCTGGGGCCAGGACGGCTCCAGTCAACAAGAGCCTGCCCCTGCTCCGGACAGCAGCCAGCCTCAGCAACCGGTTCCGGCCAATGGGCCGGATAACCCCGTGCCCCCGATCGTAGAAAATCCTCCAATCTCAGGACTGGATCTGCCCAACCTCGAACCGCACGCCGCTCCGTTGAGTTATTTGCAACTTGGTGCGCATGCGAGCGAGTCCGTGGATTCGAACGTCCAGAACAGCCTCGGCGGATCGGGTACTCATTCGGTCTCATTCGCTCTGGGTAGCGTGGACCTGCAACACCTCTGGAGGAATTACGATCTCGCGCTCGACTACCTCGGAGGCGTGGGTTACTACAATGCTCGCGGTATCGGCCTGAAACAAATCGAGGAACTCGGTTTGGACCAGCAAATCACTTGGAAGCGAGGAAAGCTGGGGATTCGAGACGCCTTTAGCTATCAGCCTGAGGGTACGTTCGGCAGCGCATACGGCGCCGTGGGATTGACTGGCGCGGGTCTGAGTTCGACCGGACTCCTCGGATTTAACGGTGGGACCGTCTTTGGGGCGCTGGGACAAGTGCCCCGAATCATGAACCTCTCCGTTGTCGATGCAGTGGAAAATCTGACCCCTAAGTCCTCCATAACCATCACAGGTGGATATGGTCTTGTACACTTTCTGGACAATCAGCCCGGAACTCGAAATTCATTCATCGGAAGCAACGAGGTCTCGGGCGAGGCTGGCTATAACCGCGTACTCGGGCGGCACAACCAGGGAGCGATCGTGTATGCCTACCAAGGATTCCAATTCTCCACCGGAACGAATTTTTACAGTCACATCATCCAGCTGATGTGGGGACATCGAATCACTGGGCGTATGGATTTTCTGATTGGGGCGGGGCCGCAGTTCACGCAGATTAACCACCTGCTTCTTCCCGCGACGGCGTCTCAGAATCCCACCATCCCGCCGTGTGTATTGGGGGCTACATCGCAAGGCACTCCAGAGCTGGTGTGCCCGCAGAATGACCTTCGCATCTCTGCTGCGGGCCGGGCGGTGCTGCGCTACCGCTTTCCAAAGGTTAGCCTGGATCTTACTTACGCGCATTACATCACCAGTGGGTCTGGCTTTTTCGCCGGAGCCGAGAGCGATATCGCTCAGCTCAGTGCCAGCCGGCCATTGACCCGAGTCTGGAGCCTGGGTTCCGACATCGGGTTCTCCCGCAACAGCCGCGTGCTGCCGATTACTTGCCCGGCTACCAGCACGGCGACTTGCCCGGGAGTGAGCGCAAATATCTACGAGTATGGTTTTGCCGGGGTAAGTTTTCACCGGAAGTACGGGCGGACTATGCACGCATTCGCCAGCTATCAGTTCAACTACCTGGCTTTCGACGATTCGTACTGCCAGACCTTCAATGGACCGTGCAACCGGATCGCGCAACGAAGTGTGGGGACGATAGGAGTGGATTGGACCCCCCGGCCAATCCGGCTTGACTAGTCTTACGGCTGGCGCCGCAAGCCAGCGAAACGAGTGAAACGATGGAAAACCGCGAATTTACGATGGACGATTATCTGGCGATGTTGCGCCGCCGGATCAAGGTGATTCTGATCCCGGCGCTGGTGGCACCTCTCGCCGGATTTCTAGTTTCGTATTTCTTTGCCGCCAAATACACCTCGAATTCTCTGGTGCTGGTGGTGGGCCAGAAAGTTCCGGAAGGAATCGTGCAGTCCGTTGTTACTGAGGATTTGGCGCAGCGCATTGCGACCCTGCAGCAACAAGTGCTCAGCCATGAACGCCTGCAGCCCATGGTGGAACGCCTGGGGTTGGCGAAGCCTGGCGAGGACGCCGATGAGGCAATCGAAATCATCCGCAACAACATGACGGTCGAACCCGTTATCACCGATCTTTCGCAAATTGGCAGCGGCAAGAAAAAGCCCGGTCAGAGCAGTCCGGTTCCCGGGTTCACGGTGGGTTATACCGCCAGGTCGGCCCGCCGGGCGCAGTTGATTTGCAACGAACTTACATCGCTGCTACTGACCGAGAACCTGAGGTCGCGCGAAGACGTGGCTCGCGGCACGACCGACTTTCTTAGCAAGCAAGTCGAGGATACCAAGCGGAATCTCGATGAGCTGGATAGCAAGCTGGCGGACTTCAAAAAGCAGTACATGGGACAGCTTCCGGGCGATGAAGACAATAACTTAAAAATCCTGATGGGGCTGAATTCGCAACTTGAAGCTAACACCCAGACGTTGAGCCGGGCCCAGCAGGACAAAGCCTATACCGAATCGCTGCTGGCGCAGCAGTTGACGGCCTGGAAGAATTCGCTGGGGTCCAACAACCCGCAGACCTTGCAACAACAGCTCGCGCAATTGCAAAGCCAGTTGGTTGACCTCGAAGCGCGCTACACCGACGATCATCCCGATGTGATCAAGACCAAGGCGGACATCGCACAGGTCAAGAAAAGGCTGGCGGAAGCTAACGCTCCGAGCAAGGATACGGAAAACGCGGCCGACAAGGGCCCAGGATCAGAGCCTCCCGAACTCCGCCAGTTACGCTTTCAAGTTCACCAGTACGAAGACTTGATTGTGCAGGGTACGCGCGACCAAAAAAGATTGACCGACGAAATCGCGGTGTACCAGGGACGGGTGTCGCTGAGTCCCGCAATTGAGGAACAGTACAAGCAGATGGCCCGCAATTACGAAAATACCCAGAAGGTGTATCAAGATTTGCTGGCAGACAAGAGCAAGTCCGATATCGCTCTCAAAATGGAGCAGCAGCAGGAAGGCGAGCAAATGCGCATGCTCAATCCTGCCAACCTTCCGGATCTGCCGAGTTTCCCAAACCGCCTGCTGTTTGCTGGAGCGGGACTGGGCGCCGGTTTGGCGCTGGGTTGCACTCTTGCCCTGTGGCTGGAGTTTCGTGACACCTCCATCCGCACTCAGGCGGATGCCGAAGCGGCTCTTGAGCTTCCCATGCTGGTGGCGGTGCCATGGGTGGCGGAGCCGGTGCAAGAGAACGGCAATGGCAATGGAAGCTTCTGGAGCAGGAAGAAGCATAAGCAGGGAAAGGAAGCCGTTGGGTTTTGAAGCGGTGAAGTTTCAGGAAAAAACGTTTTAACAGAGGCCATGTACAAAGAGTTCTTCGGTTTAAGGGCGAATCCGTTCAATGTGAATCCCGATCCGCGTTATCTGTTTCTGACGCGGCACACGGAGGAGGCGCTCGCTTGCCTGACTTATGGAATCCAAAGCCGTAAGGGATTTGTGCTGCTGACCGGGGAAGTTGGAACCGGAAAAACAACCCTCATCAACAAGCTGCTGGAGTGGCTTCGCCTGCAGCAGGTGGCGACTGCGTTCATCTTCAACTCGCGGCTGAATACGGCGCAGTTTCTCGATTACATGATGGCAGACTTCGGCATTCCCTGCGACTCGAAAGACAAGAGCCAGATCCTGCTGCGGCTTTACAACTGGCTATTGGATCGCTACCGGGCAGGTGAGACTGCGGTGCTCATTGTCGATGAGGCGCAGAACTTGACCGAAGAAGTATTGGAAGAGATCCGAATGCTCACCAACCTGGAGACATTCACGGAAAAATTACTCCAGATTGTACTCGTCGGCCAGCCTGAGCTCGAAGAGAAGCTAAGACAGCCGCAACTGCGGCAGCTACGGCAAAGGCTGAGCCTCCGGGCCAAGACGCACGAGCTTGCCCTCGCGGAGACCAAAGCCTATGTGCAGCAGCGATTGCGCATTGCCGGTTCTAATGGCCAGGAGATTTTTGATCCCGAGGCGGTCGTATCGATCCACAGATATGCGAACGGTATTCCCCGGGTGATCAACTTGCTGTGTGAGCACTGTCTGGTGAGCGCATTCGTGGACCAGCAGAATGTAATTATGCCGGCGGTTGTGGACAATGTGGCGCGGGATCTCGATCTGGCCGATAACATGGCTGTGCGGGCCATGATGCCGCCCGCGGCAGTGGGGCAGGAGAAGTTCGACCTGGTCGACACCTTGCGATCGCTGGCTAATCTAGCCGACCGCTTGCGCGACGACGACAAGGATGTCTCCAAGGAAAGGAAGATATGAGCAGAATTCACGAAGCGCTGAAGAAGGCGGAACAGGAGCGGGCGGAATTGCAGGCTCCCGCCGAATCGAGCTTCGCGGCAGGGCCACCGATGGCTCAGGGCGAAGAGCGTCCTGGGGATGGGTACGCCGACGTCGTTCCTTTGACTTCTGCGATGCCTTCATTCGCCAGCCCGTTCAGCCTGGAGAATCTGTTATCTCGCTGCCCTCAACTGCAGTGGAAGCCTGATGCGAAAACCATGCTGTTTTTCAATGGCGACGACGGGGCCCGTGGCACCGAGGAATTTCGCACCCTGCGTTCGCGGCTTTATTCCACGCGCGAGAAGATGCCTCTCAAAAAGATTCTGGTAACCAGCGCGCTGCCGAAAGAGGGGAAGTCCTTCACGGCGGCCAATCTGGCGCAGGTGCTGGTGCGGCAGCATGGACGCCGTGTGCTGCTGGTCGATGCCGACTTGCGCGGTCCGCGCCTGCACCTCATGCTCGGCACAACCTCATCCCCCGGGCTAGCTGACTATCTGCTTGGAAGCAGTGACGAGTTTTCGATCATGCAGCAGGGACCGATGGAAGGTCTGTTTCTAATTCCGAGCGGCAAGGAGATCACAAATCCCGCCGAGTTGATCTCAAATGGACGGCTCAAGATACTGCTGCAGCGAATTGATGCTCTCTTCGATTGGATCATCATCGATTCGCCGCCGGCAGTGCCGGTTTCCGACGCCGGCGTGCTGGCCAAAGCCTGCGACGGTGTGCTCATGGTCGTACGCTCCAACGCAACACCGGTCGATATGGCACGCCGCGCGCGATTGGAATTTCCGGATCAAGCCCTGGTGGGAGTCGTGCTGAATGGCACGGACGGTGCGGCCATCCCATATACGCGTTATTACTACGATGCCGACGGAAAGAATGCGAACGAGTCTAAATTTTAAAACCAATCTTAATGTTTAAGACCAGTATGTTTAAGACCAGTCTTTGGGGAAACGAGTCTTAGGGGCAAGGAAACGTGATCCGGCTTTTCAAAGTGTATTACCCGCTGCGAACACTGGTTCTTCTGGCAGGTGAGGCACTGATCGTTTGGTTTTCGTTTGTGCTGGGTACGATGTGGCAGAGCCAGGACAGCTGGCTGCTCCTGAATGTCGAAGGTGGATACCTCAAAATTCTCGGAGTGACCGGAGTCGTGCTGCTGCTTTCCCACTGGCTCGACCTCTACGATTCTGCGAACCTTGGCGAGAAGTGGGATCAAGTTTTTCGCATTCTGCTGGTGCTGGGCGTAGTTGCGTTGGCTCTCTCCGCGGTGGGTTTTGCCTTTCCCAATCTCTTGCCTGGGAACGGCTCGGCTCTTGCAGGACTTCTAATTCTCACCATTATGCTGTTTTGCTGGCGGACGGCGTATTCCTGGATGGTGAAGCAGCCGTTCCTGCGGGAGCGCGTGTACGTCTTGGGTACGGGAGAGCGTGCGGAGCGGCTAGTCCGAGGTTTGCGGCAGCGTTCGGCGCTTGGGATCGAAGTGGTCGGATGGACCGGAAATGTCGACGGTGAATTGACCCGCGACAGCGTAGCTTCGCACCTTCTGGCCCTGGTCCACGCCAAGCGCGTACATCGAGTCATCGTCGCGATGCCGGACCGCCGCGGCACTTTGCCGGTGGAGGAATTGCTGGACCTGCGGCTGACTGGCGTGAAGGTAGAGGAAGCTACTTCGTGGCTGGAGAGGATTTCCGGAAGAATTGAAGTGGAGCAGTTATACCCGAGTTGGTTGATTTTTGCGGATGGGTTTCGCTTTAGCGATTTCTTCCGTCTGGTGCGGCGGGTACTGAACTTTTCGGTGGCGCTGGTGGGTTTGTTGTTCTCGCTGCCTTTTATTCCTCTCATCGTTCTGGCAGTAAAGCTGGGGTCTCCCGGTCCGGCGTTATACCGGCAGGAGCGGGTGGGACGGCGTGGTGTGCCGTTTTACTGTTACAAATTTCGCACGATGCGCGATGGCGCTGAGGCGGATACGGGCGCGACTTGGGCCGCGGATGACGATCCGCGCATCACGAAAGTAGGCAAATTTCTGCGCTCTTCGCGGCTCGATGAGATTCCGCAACTGTGGTGCGTGCTCAAGGGCGACATGCATTTTGTAGGTCCACGACCGGAACGGCCGGAATTCGTGGAGTGGCTGAGCAAAGAGATTCCCTATTACGGTGTGCGCCATGTGGTGCGCCCGGGAATTACCGGCTGGGCGCAGGTGCAGTACAAGTATGGCAATACGCTGGAAGATGCGCGGGAGAAGCTGCAGTACGACCTTTTCTATATCAAGAATGCATCACTCGGGCTGGATTTTTTGATCATGTTTCAGACCATCAAGATTGTGTTGCTCGGCCGGGGCGGGCAATGACGTGGGTGTTCTGGTGGTCCGTGGCTTTTATTACTTATACGTACGTGGGATACCTCGTGTGGCTATGGATGCGGGCGCTGATAAGCCCCTGGCCGCCGCTACGCGGTGCTCATGAGATGTCAGTATCGGTCGTGATGGTGGTGCGCAACGAGCAGCAGGTTCTTGAAAATAAACTTCGCAATCTGCTGGAACTGGACTATCCCGGCGAACACTGGCAAGTTGTCGTGGTTTCCGACGGTTCTACGGACCTGACGGAGACGATTCTTCGAGGTTACGCGAATCATCCGCGGGTGCGGCTGGTGATGAATCAGCTTTCGAGCGGGAAGGCGAGTGGACTGAACGATGCGATCGCCTGGGCGGAAGGCGAAGTTGTGGTTTTTACCGATGCGCGGCAGCAAATCGAATCCGGCGCGATCCGCAGGTTGATGGAGAATTTTGCCGACCCGAACGTGGGTTCTGTAAGCGGCGAGTTGATGTTAGGAGATTTCGATTCGGGAGAAGTGACGCGCGGAATGGGCTTCTACTGGAAAATCGAAAAAGCGATTCGCGAGTTGGAATCGGCTTCGGGATCCGTGGTGGGCGCCACCGGAGCGTTGTATGCAGTGCGGCGAAATCTGTTGGTTCCGCTACCCGAGCGGACGATTCTCGACGACGTGTATTTGCCTATGAATGTGGTGCGGCAGGGCTCTCGAGTGATTTTCGATACGCGGGCTAGGGCATGGGACGTTCCAAGCCTGGGTGCGCCGCGGGAGTTCAGGCGCAAAGTGCGGACGCTGAGCGGCAACTATCAGCTGCTACAACTTGCACCGTGGCTTTTGAGTGGAGCCAACCCTGTTCTCTTCGAATTTATTAGTCACAAAATCATGCGCCTGTTGGTGCCGTTCGCTTTGGTTGCGGCGCTGCTGTCTTCGATTGCGCTGGCGCATCCGTTCTACCGCTTTGCTTTGGGAGTGCAGTTGGCATTTTATTTATTGGCGGTGCTGGGCATGCTGAAACTGAAGCCAGGCGCGGTTTCTCGTGTGGCGGACGCCGCACTCACTTTTGTGGTTTTGAATGCCGCGGCGGCGGTCGCCTTCACCCATTTCGTAAGTGGAAAGAAGGCAGTATGGAATTCGTAGCTTTTCGACCGCACGGTGCGGCACTTGTCGGACGGAGTATTTAATGGCCTCGCTTGCCCTAGGTTTTCAAAAACCGAAAGCAAAAAACTCCAATGCGCTCGCGTATGGAGCGCTGGTGGCGTTTTCGTTCCTGTATTTTGCCCGTCCGGAAGATTTTGTACACGCGCTCGGTTTTATTCCGATCGAAAAAATCCTCGGTGGCATTGCTCTTCTTGCGTTGCTGTTTGGTATCCAAGGGCGAGCAAGATTTGCAAACTGGCCGCGGGAGTTGAAGCTTCTGGCCGCCATGCTCGCCTGGCAGACTCTTTGCGTTCCGTTCTCCTTTTACATCAGCGGAGCGCTTTCGGTTGTGCTGGATAAGTGTTCGAAGGCCCTAATCGTGGCGCTACTGGTGGGCCTCGTCGTCGATTCCCTGAGCCAACTTAAGCGGTTGATTTTCATCCAGGCAGCCTCGGTCGCAGTGATGACCCTTGTCTCGGTGATCATCTACAAGGGTGGGAGAATGGGCGGTGTGCTGGGAGGGGTGTTCGATAATCCCAATGACCTCGCCATGAACATCGCGTTGAATTTTCCGCTATGTCTGATGTTCTTGATGTTGGAGAAGAATCCGCTAAAGAAAGTGCTGTGGTTTTTCGGTCTTCTCGTCATGGGGCGCGGCCTGATGCTGACTTATTCGCGCTCCGGATTTCTCGCACTGGCAGTGGCTATAGTTTTTAGTTTGTGGGAATTTGGAATACGAAACAAACGCTATTACCTGCTGGTGGGCGCAGCGTTTTGCATTTTGGCGCTGGCTGTCGTAGGACCGCAAAGTTACGGCGATCGCATAAAGAGCATTTTCTCCAACGACGTGGAAGTTTATGGCGACGCCAAGGAAGCCCGGCTCGAAATTCTGATGCTGAGTCTCGAAACCACCGCGAAACGCCCGATATTCGGAGTTGGGCCCGGTCAGTTCGCAAGCTACACGGATCTGTGGCATGTTACGCACAACACGTATACCGAACTGAGCTCGGAATGCGGAATCCCGGTACTCATATTATTTCTTCTGGTCATGCGTGAGTGCTTCAGGAACTTGATTAAAATCCGCACCACTGCACTTTACGCGGCCGACTCAGACGTGCGCATGTATACCAGCGCCCTCTGGGCGGGGTTTGCCAGCTATCTTGTGGGCGCCGCATTCGCCAGTACTGCGTATCAACTTTTCCCGTATTTTATGGTCGGCTATACCACGGCTTTGCTCCGCCTGTGCAGCGAAACGGGTGTGAGCGTGAAGGAAGAACGCAAGCCGATAAGAAGCTGGTTGACAGGTCCAAGCCTTCCGGAGACAGCACCCGCCGTGGGAACGGTTCAGGCGGCGCCGTTAAGTTTGAGGCAGCGTTTCTAGCGAGTGTTTACTTTAGAGGACTTGCGGTGCTGGGCGCGGCGCTGGAGGAATGAGAACCGGTGACAATGCCGATGGCAAGGCCTCCCACGGCTCCGGCGACGATTCCCATCAAGGCCAACGCGAGGGTGCTTTCCAACAAAGTGCCCTTCCCACGATTGCTTCCACTATGCGACATATCGAACTCTCCTCGCTGACTGAATGCCGTTTATCTTAGACGAAAACTGGCGTATTCGCTATGTACTTTAGCCTCTAGGCTGCGCAAGCGGTGCAGCAGACCGGCTTTGTAGAGGTCTTTCGGAACCCGATGATGATCGTCGCGGCAAAGCGGTTCATGGGACGCGTCATAGTAGCCCTCATAAAGAGAAGTTCAAAGAAGGCGGCTGGCACAAAGAAGCGGCTATAAGGCTGGGGTTGAGTGAGGAAGCGCACAAAATCGAGCTGCAGCTTTACAGACTCCCCCAGGCGCCGGAGTGCGCGCTCATTGTTGGCCCGGTAGTAAGTGGGATAAATATCCTCTTCTTCCCGGCCATCGTGCACCAGCTTCAGAACGAGCGTGCGCGGCAGGAGCTTCTTCGCGAGAATGTTCGCGAAAACCAGGTAGTTCCGTGTGTTAGGCGTATGCACCATGAAAGTGCCGCCAGGAGCGAGCACTCGGGATATTTCTTGAAAAATTACCGATGGGTCCGGGAGATGCTCCGCCACCATGTTGCAAGTAATCAGGTCGAAGCTGGCGTCCGCAAAGGGAAGCGCAGCCAGCGATGCGCAAGCGCGTCGCGAGATGTTGACGTGTTTGCCTAAGTGGGGAAGGTCGAGATCGACGCCGACCACCGTGCCGGCGCGACGAACTAAGTCGTCCTCCAGCGGATCGAGATCCTTGTCCAGGAGACGCCAACCACAACCCGCATCCAGCCAGCGGACGGGCCCCGTCAGATGCTCTCTTACCGTTTCGCCCCAGATTTCCTGATTCCAGCGCAGGTCAGGCAAAATCTTGCCAGCTAATCGCCGCGTAGCCTTGCAACCCAGCCATTCGTCCCATAAAGGCCCCGGCATTATGCGTTTCCCGCCTCCCCAATGCCCGTCTATCTTAGACGACCGTAGGGTTTTTCGACATCGATTTCTCGGGAAATGCCGCCAGCTGTATATTAATTTTCGATGAAAAATAGCGGTTCGAAGCAGCTCCCGAAGCGGTGGTTCACGCGCCTAAGTTGGCTTGTCCCCTTTGCCAAACGTGGGCATAGCTCCATGCGGCAAAGCATCCCAGGAGGAGATCAATGCCAATTCGAAAACGAAGATCGGACCAATAGAGAACGGCCATGATTGATAAGAAAATAAGCGCAATTATTAGCGCAAGGAAAAGAGTCCTCAGTTCGGGCCGTCTCAGTCGCAAGAATAAGCCGATCATTCCTGCAGGAAATATCAAGAGCCAGTAGATCGTGAGAACGATCCGTTCGTACGCTCGCTGATTTCCCCGTGGAGCAAACGGAAGCAGGCTGGTCCACAGCCGGCGAATTGCCAGTTTCGCGTAGGCCGTAGGCCGTTCGGTGATGAAGTGGATTGCCACCCGCCGCGAGAGCCGGTCATATTGGACGCCGGCGGGCAGATCCAACATCGGGGTTAACGCGCGGACCGCAATAATTTGCCTGTTTACGTCAACGCACGGACCTTCCGACCAGTAGGAGGTGAACAAGCTTTCCCTGGCCACGCAGTCATTGTTTCCGGTTGCCAGGTCTTCCCCCACGATGGCTGCGACTGGAATGAAGGCATGAAAGCGAATGTAGTTGCGGAGCGTCCAGGGTGCAACGACTGCGAAGGCGCTGAGTGCGATGGTGCCGCAGGCTATCCACGCTTTGAAATCACGCGGAGTCGAGAGAATGCCAATGGCTCCCATGGCGGCCAGCAGCGGAATGCCGCTTTCCCTCGTCAAGGTGCAAAGGCCGACCATAATCCCACACGCTACAGCCCATTTGATTTCCCGCGTGCGAAACCAGACAAGAAAGGCCCAGATTGCAGCTATAAACAAAAAGAAGAAAACATCCTCGTTGTAGGGTTGGGAGGCGGCATTCACCAGCACAGGATGGATCGCGCCCGCGATTCCCGCGAGTAAGGCCGCACCTGGATTTTTAAACGTTTCCCAGGCAATCAGTCCGAGAAGGCCGCAGGTAAGACCCCCAAACAGCGCCTGCAACGGAAAGAAAAGCTTGAAGGAAAAACCAGAAATGGCAAAAACCCCGGCAAGAAAATACTGATAGAGCGGCGCTTTGAACAGGGCATCCTGTCCGGCATAGCGGACGTGCTTTCCCGGCGGTAGCGGAAAATTCTCCATAATGTAACCTTCGCCTGAGAGAATAGCCTTCGCAATAAGCACATGTTCCAGGCCGTCGTGGCTCCAACTGGTAATGAAGGCTGGTCCTGTGAGGCGAAGAAGCTCGCCGCGATAGCGCGCGATCCCAAAGGCCATTCTTAATCCGAAACCCAGGATCAGAAGGATCAGAAACAGGCGCAGCGGAGAGAAGGCCGGACCTGATTTAAGATGAATGGGGTCTTTCATGAATGGACAATATCCTAAGACCATGAACAGACGATGAAATGGTTCGCGTCTTAGATTGAGGCTCTGAGGATACTACAACAAGATACTTAGAGGTATGGGACAGATTCCAGACCAAACCGGCGGCAAATTCGCGCGAGACATTTTTGCAATTCTCCGCTGCCTAAAGTGTCAGTCAGAATTGCGACGACAAGACGACGCGTTGGTGTGTCTGAGCTGTTCGGAGTGCTGCCCGATCGTCAAGGGCGTGCCTCGTTTTGTCGACCAGCAGTTTTACACGGGAAGTTTCGGGTTCCAGTGGCTAAAGCACAACACGACTCAACTCGACGACCAGAATAGCCAGCGTTCGGAGAAAGATTTCATCCTGAAGACGCGATTGACGCCGGAAGATTTGGCGGGAAAGTTGGTCCTCGACGTGGGTTGCGGCATGGGCCGATATGCGGAAGTGGTCACTCGCTGGGGCGCGCGCGTGGTGGGCATTGACCTGAGCCAGGCCGTTGAAGCTGCCGCGAGCAACCTTGCCGATCGGGAAGCTGCCATTCTGCAAGCAGATGCTTTTTCTCTTCCTTTTGCGCCGGAGAGTTTCGACTACATCTACAGCCTGGGTGTCCTCCATCACACTCCGGATTGCGAGAGAGCGGTGAAAGGGTTGGCGCGGTTTCTAAAGCCGGAGGGTACGCTCGTGGTCTGGCTTTATAGCGCGTACAACCCCTGGTATCGCATGAGCGATGTGTATCGCAAGGTGACGCGTCGCATGTTGCCGCGGCTGCTGCACAAACTCTGTCAAGCGGCTATTCCTCTCTATGGCGTGCACCAAGTACTGCGCAAAATTCCGCTGGCTGGACGGCCCCTGAGCGGAGCGCTGCGCTACATGATTCCCATGTCGTTTAATACCGATCCTCAGTGGCGGGTGCTGGATACTTTCGACTGGTATTCTCCGTGGTATCAATCGAAGCACACGTATGAGCAGGTGTTCCGCTGGTTTGAGAGTTGTGGACTGCAAGACTTGACGGTGGGCGACGTGCCGGTCGCAGTGCGAGGGCGCAAACTTGCCGCGTCGCAGGAAATCGATTCCCTGCAGCCAGCAGCGGAGGCCGAATCGTGTGCGGGATAGCGGGCATCGTGGGCCGAAACGGGGAAGCGGTCGAGGCCTCGAACATACACCGCATGTGCCAGGCGATTGTTCACCGCGGACCTGACGATGAAGGTCTGTATGTTCGGGGCGCGGTTGGTTTGGGCATGTGCCGACTGAGCATCATTGACGTTGCTGGTGGCCAGCAGCCCATCCACAATGAAGACGACACGGTGTGGGCGATCTTCAATGGAGAAATCTATAACTATCTCGAACTGCGCGCTGAACTGGAAGGTCGCGGGCACCACTTCTACACCCATAGCGATACCGAGGTAATCGTTCACCTCTACGAAGAACTTGGCGCCGATTGCGTCCGCAAATTACGAGGAATGTTTGCGATTGCGCTGTGGGATGAGGGCAAGAAATCTTTTCTGCTGGCGCGTGACCGGTTGGGGAAGAAGCCGGTTCATTATGCACTTCACAATGGCGGATTGCTGTTTGGTTCGGAGATCAAAGCGATTCTGGCCGCAGCCCCGGAGTTGGCAGTTCCGAACCCCGAGGCGCTACTCCAGTATTTCTATTTTGGCTACGTTCCCGACCCGCTGACCGCGTTTAAGGCGATTCAGAAGCTGCCGCCAGGGCACATTCTGGAGTATTCGGGAGAGAATTTAAAAGTTCGTTCCTACTGGGATATTCCCTCCTACGGTAGCTCGACTCCGAAATCCGAAGACGAATGTTTGGAGATCCTGGAATCGAAGCTGGCCGAAGCTGTGCGCATTCGCCTAATGAGTGAGGTTCCTCTCGGGGCTTTGCTGAGTGGAGGTGTGGACTCCTCAATTGTGGTGGCGCTGATGGCGCGAGCGAGTTCGACTCCAGTCAAAACCTTCTCGATTGGATTCGCCGAGGATGCCTTCAACGAAGCGCCGTATGCGCGAGTGGTGGCAGAACATTTCGGAACCGAACACCACGAGATGGTGGTGAACCTGAACATCGAAGAGACCATTGCGTATCTTTCGAGCATGCTCGAGGAGCCGTTCGGGGACTCCTCCATGTTGCCGACATATTTTGTCTGTCGGATGGCGCGGCAGCACGTCACGGTGGCACTGACCGGCAACGGTGGAGACGAAATGTTTGCGGGCTATGACCGCTACGCCGTAGCCATGCAGAGCAAGCGTTTCGATAATATTCCGCAATGGGCAGGAAGACTTTACCGGCAAACCCTGCATCCCAACTTGCCGGCGGGATTCTACGGTCGAAACCTGGCGTGGAATGCTTCACTGAACTGGCGCGACCGGTACCTGGACAGTGTGATTTTTCTGCCTGCGCTGCACCGCG
Source organism: uncultured Acidobacteriaceae bacterium (assembly GCA_963771965.1). Classification (GTDB taxonomy): domain Bacteria; phylum Acidobacteriota; class Terriglobia; order Terriglobales; family Acidobacteriaceae; genus Sulfotelmatobacter. Next base: position 114,052 of record CAVYVM010000005.1, on the reverse strand, counting down.
ACAGATCGCTCTTCAGCAAAGATTTTCTCGCCGCTGCTAACCGGATGGCAGACCCGCTACAGCAGTTCCAGAACTATTTCGATCAAGCTCCGAGTGCGCACGACGATCTGAGCCGCCTTCTCTATCTGGACACGAAGACTTATTTACCGGGCGATATTCTCACCAAGGTTGATCGAATGAGCATGGCGACGTCGCTCGAAGTAAGGGTCCCGATGCTGGACCATGAATTTGTGGAGTGGGCGGCTGCGTTGCCCATCGAATGGAAGTTTCGTGGTTCTACGCGCAAGTATCTAGTGAAATGTCTGGCGCAGCGGTTGGGGATTCCAGCTGAATTATTGCACCGTCCCAAGCAAGGTTTTCAATTGCCGCTGGAACATTGGTTGCGGGGCGAACTGAAACAGAAGTTTCTTTCCATCTTGACCGAACCACGTACCTTGCAGCGCGGGTATTTTCGGCCGGAGGCGGTGCGTGGGTTAGTGGATGAGCATGTGCGAGGGCGGCGCAATCGCTCCGGTGTGCTGTGGAAGATGCTGATCCTCGAATGGTGGCACCGCAATTACCTGGAGCGGGAAAATGGGCATCCGGCTCCGCCTCAACTCAAATTCGAGGAACGCCGTACAGCACACACGCCAGCAATGGCTCACTGACGACGGCGCTGCGACACGAATTTGGAACAGATCAACACTAGCGCTGCCTTCGGCTGGTGAGATGGCTTTGCGGTAGAAGTTATGAAGAAAGCGGAGCTGACCACGGAAAGCATTCCCAGCGCAGCGGCAAGAAGCAAAGCGCCGGTGTTCGTGCTCGGCTGTCCGCGATCAGGGACGACGCTGCTTTACCACATGCTGCTTTCTTCCGGGAATTTCGCGGTTTATCGCGCCGAGTCACAGGTTTTTAATTTGCTCGAGCCACGCTTTGGAGGATTGGATCGCACGGCAAACCGGCGCAGGCTGCTGGCGGCGTGGCGAGAGACGGAATTATTTCGGCGCACTGGCCTCGATTGGAATGAGGTCAGCGAAGAGGTGATGGCGAAGTGCCGCAACGGCGGAGATTTCTTGCGGATCGTCATGCAGGCGATGGCGCAGCACCAGGGCGTCGAGCGCTGGGCCGACTGCACGCCCGAACATTTGCTGTATCTGCATCGCATCAAACGCACAATTCCGGAGGCTCTGGTCATTCACATCATCCGCGACGGCAGGGACGTCGCGCTGTCGCTTGAAAAGCAGGGCTGGATCAAGCCGTTTGCCTGGGATCGTCGAAAGACCCTCGAGGTGGCGGCTTTATATTGGGATTGGATCGTGCGCAAGGGGCGCAAAGACGGCCGCAGCTTGGGTTCTGACTATGTCGAGGTTCACTATGAAGATCTAGTGATGGAGTCGCGAAAAATTCTGCAGATTCTCGGTGTGTTTATAGGGCAGGAACTGGACTACGACAAGATTGAACGAGTTGGCATCGGATCGGTGAGCAAACCAAATAGTTCGTTTTTAAAGGAAATGAAAAAAGGAGAATTTAATCCGGTGCAGCGTTGGAAAACTGGTCTTACCGCTGCTCAGCTGCAACGGTTTGAAATACTGCTGGGACCGAGCCTCGTGCAGCTTGGTTATGTGGTGGAAAATTCTGGCGAGCAAACTTCATCCCGCAAAGCTCCAGCTCGCGCAGTCCAGTCTGACGCATCATTGAGGCGGATGCGCCTGCTCTACGAGCGCTATTTCGAAACGAAGCTGCGACTTAAGAAAAAAACGCCTTTTGGGAAACTGCTCGCTTCCCACGATCTATTACGATTCTGAAGAGTACACACGAAAAAATCGAATGATGAGACGACCCGCGAAAATACTTCAGATCGGAAATTATCCGCCACCAATGTGCGGCTGGGCGATCCAGACCCAATTAGTGACGGAGGAGTTGCGCCGCCGCGGGCATGTCTGTGAGGTGCTCAAGATTAACGAAGGGCGGCAGATTAAGAGTGCGGAATATATTGACGTACAGGATGGTGTGGACTATCTGAGGAAGATCTGCAGTTACTCACTGCGCGGATACCGCCTCAACGTGCACGTCAACGGCATGTCAAGGAAGGGATACTGGCTGGCATTCGCGGCCGCGTTGACTGGGAGACTGTTTTTTCGTCCGGCGCTGCTGACGTTTCATGGTGGTCTCTCGCAGGATTACTTTCCGCGCCACGATAACAGTAGGGTGCATTGGGCATTCTACTTTTTATTTTTGATGGCGGGTGCGATTGCATGTGATAGCCAACCCATCAAGGAAGCGATCGAAGGCTGCGGTATTGCGTCCGATAAAGTCGAGACCATCGCTACGTTTTCGCCGCAGTATCTGACGCATGCTCAGCTTCTGCTGCCAGACGAAGTGGAGACATTTCTCCACCAGAAGCGACCGCTGATTTTTTCGTATCTATCGTTTCGTCCGGAGTATCGGCTGAATATTCTTCGCGAAGGCATGAAGCTCTACTGTAAAACGCAGCCGGATGCGGGATTCATCTGGCTGGGCTTCCCTGAAAAGGAGTTGCTGGCGGTGAAAGAGTATGTCCGCGACTGGCCGCCGGAGGAAAGAGAAAGCCTGTTACTGCTGGGGAGCCTGACACATGACGAATTTCTCACGCTGCTGAGCCGTTGCTTCATCTACCTGCGCACGCCGGCGTGTGACGGTGTTGCGGCCTCGGTTTTGGAGTCGATCGCACTCGCCGTGCCGGTTGTGGCCAGTGAAAATGGTCGCCGGCCCAACGGCGTAATCACTTATAGCGATATGGACGCCGTCGGTATGTCTCAGAAGCTTATCTACGTGACCCAGCATTACAACCAAGTAAAGGCCAGTTTGCGACTAGACGCGGGCGACGACAATGTTGGGAGAATGGCGGACTGGCTAGCTGGAGAATCTGTGGAAGCCGCAGAGGCCAAAGTCGTACCTGCGCGGTAGCGTCCCGAGCATGCAAAGGCTGGAGTGCTGAAGCCCACTGTCTTCTCATCTAATAATTCATTCCTGTTGGAGGTTGTGTGCGACTCTTATTTCGGATTTTGTTTCGTATTCAAACCGGCCTGATTCTGTCGCTCTGTGGATGCTTGTCTGTTATCGCTCAAGCCCAGAACGGCGCCAAGTTCGACGGACCGGCGGAACTTCCCCGCGTTTATGTCAATAGCAGTCTGGCTGACACTCCCGCGCCGGGGAAATCTATCTCCGTGAAGGATGATGCGGAACTGAAGTCCGCGCTCGAAGATGTTCACTGCGGCGATACCATCCTTCTGCAAAGTGGTGCACGATTCGTCGGCAACTTTACGATGCCCGCGAAGAAGTGCGACGATGCGCATTGGATTATCGTGCGCACCAGCGCGGAGGACCGCGCGTTTCCGCCGGAAGGCATGAGAATCACTCCTTGCTACGCAGGCGTCGCGTCGCTCCCGGGCAGGCCAGCATATCCGTGCCCTTCGCCAAAGAATGTGATGGCTAAGCTAGTCTCGATCGGCCCAAGCACGCCGACTGTGACTCTGGAAGATGGAGCGAATCACTATCGGTTCCTTGGGTTGGAGATTACGCGCGAGTCTCCCGACACGGTCTACAACGTGGTCGCAATGGCAGGGAAGGGAAGCAATTATCACATCGTCTTCGACCGCGATTGGATTCATGGCACAGCGCAGGACGAAACCACCCGCGGAATCGCGCTTGGCACAAGTAATTATGTTGCTGTGGTGGACTCCTATTTCACCGATTTTCATTGTGTAGCTATCACGGGAAGTTGCAGCGATGCGCAGACCATCGCGGGAGGGCTGGGCGATTTTCCGATGGGGCCTTACAAGATCGTTAACAATTTCCTCGAGGCTGCTGGAGAAAATATTCTCTTCGGCGGCGGGCCGGCTACATTGACGCCGGCCGATATTGAAATTCGCCGCAATTATCTCTTCAAGCCGCTGACCTGGAGGCCGGGAAGTCCAGGCTTTGTCGGCGGAACGTCTGGGAAGCCTTTCATCGTCAAGAATCTGTTCGAGCTAAAGAATGGGCAGCGAATTCTTTTTGAGGGTAACGTTCTGGAAAATACGTGGGGTGGATTTACGCAGACCGGATTCGCCATTCTGCTCACTCCGAAGAATCAGGGAAATCGCTGTCCACTTTGCAAAACCACGGACCTGACACTGCGATTCTGCCGCGTCAGTCACGCGGCGAATGGCATGATGATCGGCACCGGTCTCTCTGACTCCGGCGGAGCCGCCAGCGGAGGCGAGCGCTACAGCATTCACGATATTGTCTTCGATGATATGGGCGGGAAGGCCTACGGTGGCCTGGGGGTTCTGTTCCAGATCACCTCGAAAATGCCAGCGTTGCGCGACGTTAGCATCGATCACGTCACAGGTTTTCCTCCCACAAATTTGTTTACTTTTGGCGCGGATGTAGACCGCGAGAAGATCATCAACTTTAGCTTTACCAATAATCTTGTGGCATCCGGGACCGTCGGCATTATCTCGTCGGGCGGTGGTCCGAAGAATTGCGCGTTTCAGCCTCAAAGGCAAGGGCCGGAGAGCGTTCTGAAAAGTTGCTTCGCCAGTTACACATTTACTCATAACGCCCTGGTTGGTTCAACGGGGGGATGGCCGGGAGGAAACTTTACTCCGGGGAATCCGTCAGCTATGCGTATGCAAGACTTTCGTGACGGCAACGGCGGAAACTACAAACTGTGTGCCGACTCCAAGGTCGGCGACTGTAAAGCGGCGTCGCCTTTTCTGAAGGCGGGCACCGACGGCAAAGACCTGGGTGCGGACCTGGACGCAATCAAAGCTGCCACCGATGGAGTGGAGTAATCGTTCGGTCGGTTGTCGAACTGTAGCGTGCGCGAACCGGCTATGGGGCAACGCCGGCGATCATGCTATTTAGCGCGTTCATATCAGCGCCTAGATCGTTCCCATCCGAACCAGCATTCTTGAAGGGGCTTGTGGGCTGCAGTTGGTAGTTACCTCCTGAGCCATTGTTGTAGTTCACAAACTGCACGGCGCTCGCAGTTGCGGGCGTATAGTTTCCACTCGGCCAGGTTCCCGTTGCGCCGATGGTTGCATTGTGACTGAAGATATAAGAACTGAAGCAGGCGGTGAGCTTGGCCATTGGCCCGCCAGTTTTGAAGGCGCAATTTGTACTGCCGCCACCGGTGCTGAGAACGCCGACGGTGCTAGCCGCAAAAATGCTATTCGTCCACGTGAAGTTGTTCATCATGGGACTGGTCAAGTCGTTGCCAATCACGAGCAAGGCGACTGCGTCAGGCCCAACGACCGTTATATGGTTTACGACCACGTCGTGAATCGCCAGGAGTGGATCTCCGTTTGATTCCTGCAGGATGTAACCGTCTCCATTGAAGGTCTTCGCGTCAACGTCGTCGATGACGACGTCGTGAATGCTCTCATTCCATGCGCCTTGGGAGAGACCTCCGGAGTCCGAAGCTCCATTGGCGATCTGCATGCCGCCTCCGACGTGGCTGATGGTGTTGTTGCGCAAGGTCACGTCATGGACGACGCACAGCGGGCAAGCGTTGCTCTGATCCTTGGGCGTCAGCAGAATCGAAAAACCGGTTTGGGTAAACCCTCCCCACGTATTTTCCAGAACATTTCCTTCAAAAAGCACGCGTATTCCGTTTTTGAATTCGAGGTGATTCTTGACGATGAACGGGTTGCCGTTGGTGCCGCCCACGTAGCCGGGCTGGCCGCGCATCCAGATGAGTGGTTTGAAGAAATGATTCCGCCGGATTTCGATATCTTCCGGAGTCTGCGTCGCCTCTCCGCCGCCGAACATTAAGTTCTCGCCAGCAGCCTCAAGGAAGTTGTCGACAATTTTGTAGGGGCCCATGGGCAGGTCCCCCAAACCTGTAGCCATTGTCTGCGCGTCTCCGCACGAGCCGGTAATAGCTACGCAATGGAAGTCTGAGAAAAACGAATCCACAACGGCCACGTTGGTTGTGCCGCTCAATGCAATGCCGCGCGTGGTCTCGTCTTGCGCCGTACCGTGAATCCAGACGCGGTCGAATACGAGATGATCGACGGGCCCACCGCTTTGCGGAAGTACCAGGTCGTAAACCACCTTGCCGGGAGAACTCCGCGTGATTTCAAGTCCGAGGAATCGTATGTGATTGGCGCCCGATGCCAGGAGGATCGGTTCGCCTGCGGTTCCGGCGAAGACAATTTTCGCCATCACATTCTTGGTGGAGGGACACGCGAAACGCGGCCTGCCGGGCAGTGAGGTGACCCCCGCATAACAAGGAGTGATGCGGCTGCCCTCGGGCGGCAGAGCGCTGTCCGGCGAACTGGTGCGGATAATGATCCAGTGCGCGTCGTCGCAAACGATCGCCGGCACAGTGAACTGGCCGGTAAAAGTCGCCCCAGCCTGCAGCGCGATGGTTTGGCCGCACTTTGCCGCGTCAAGGGCGCCTTGGAGATTTCCTCCGGCGCTCAAAAGAACGGTCGAGCCTGGAGCCGGCGTTTCGGAGAGGGAACTCTGCACGTAAACCAGAGGGAGCTGCGCCGGTCCGTCAAAGCCGCTGCTGTTGGCCGCAACGATAAAAGAATAGTTTTGAGTAGCCTGCGCGTTTACGCTGTCGCTCACTCTTGCGAGAAAAGAAAAAGTTCCTGACTGAGATGGAGTGCCAGTCAACGCTCCGGCTGAACTGAGAGTGAGGTTGGCGGGAAGGCTGCCAGAAGCCAGAGTCCATTTGTAGGGTGCTTTTCCTCCGGATGCTTCTAGACTCGCGGAGTATGGAGAGCCCACGATGGCAACTGCGACAGAACTGGTTTCGATTGCCAGTGGCGCGGCACTTTGCACTGTAACCGGAACCGTGGCGGACTTGGACGGGTTGGCGGCGCTGGCCGCGGTTACTGAGACCGACTCTGTGCTGCTTGCGCTTGGGGTGGTAAATAAGCCGCTGGAAGAAATTGTTCCTGAGCTTGCGCTCCACACGATGGAGGTAGCGGCAGTATTGGAAAAGCTGGCCGTGAATTGCAACGTGGCACCGGGTGAAACCACCGCATTGGCAGGCGAGACTGCGGGAAAAGCGCTATTCGAGGGGGACGAAGTCCCAGCCGGGGTTGATGCCGAACCCGATCCGCAGCCTGCTGTCACCAGGATGAGACCAAGTAAACCGAAGAGAACGGCATAAAAGGCTTTGAAGCGAATGGCGACGTGCACAGGCGGTTGGGGAGGGCCCACGGTTTGCATCTTACCTCCGGACGAACGTCAGTTGACCGGACTGAGGCTTTCAGTCCTGGAGAGAATCTAGAGTGTGGAAGGGCAAGCCGATAGGTAACGGGCGACACAAGACGACACTGGCCAACTAGAAGTTCAGTCCGGGAGTACAGGGGGCGGATGGGAATGTGGCCGATGCTTCAACTGATCAGTGGACCCTGAGGAGTTCCTCACAAAAGTGAGATCGACAAGTTAGAGATCTCTAAACCGACTGCCGCCGGCAATGTTCAATATTGGACTAAGCTTGCATCACGGCCGTCGACTCCGCCAGAGTAGGCGAGCGGCCGGCGGCGTTAATCGTAGTGCGTAAGACGTCCACAAATTTCTCGGTGATCACACTCCAGTCATATCGCGCAGCCGTAGCAGCAGCGGCGGCCTCGAGACGGCGTCGCAGATCGGCCTGTTGCAGAATCGAGACGACGGCTTCAGAAAAACCGCCGGGATCGTCGGCCAGCAGAATGTCGCGATCGTGGCGCACATCCAATCCTTCGGCGCCAACCGTTGTTGAAACGGTAGCTTTGCCGACCGCCATCGCTTCATAAATCTTGATGCGCGTGCCTCCACCGATTCGCAGCGGCACCACGAACACAGCCGCCTCGCGAAGATGGTCGATGATCGACGGCACACTGCCTGTAACTTCAACACTGTTGGAAGCGAGTTGCTTGACTCGGGGATGCGGATCTCTGCCGACGATGCGGAAACGCGCCTCCGGAACATCCTCGAGAACTCGAGGCCATATCTCTTTGCAGAAAAACTCGACGCCATCAATGTTCGGTACCCAATCCATCGAGCCGGTGAACACAACGAGCGGACCGGAGGGCCTCGCCTTCGGGTCGTAACGATATTGGCCAAGATCCACGCCCGTGGGGACCACGCTGATCCGGGAAGCCTCCACCATGCTTCTCATCGCCTCCCGATCAGCCTCGGAGACGGCAATGACATGATGAAACCGGCGCACTTGGACCGGCTCAAAACGGCGCATCTTGGAGTATTCGATCCTCGAGATCACCCGGTCCGTCCATCGCATCTGTTGCTCGGCCCTCCGCTGCCAGAGGATGGTTTCTACATTGTGCTGGAATAGTGCGGTGGGCGTGTCGAGCTGTTGGGGGAAGTTTAACGCACTAGCGAGAAAGTCACATACCGCAACGTCGAAGCGACGCTCGGAAATCCACGGGGAAATCAATCGACGCACCTGAGGAGCCGTAAACCTGCTCACCGCATAGGGGGCTTCGGAGAAAAAGCGGCGGGCATAGTCCAGAGAACGTCCCAGCCTCGAATTGGAGGCCGCGATGTGGAGCGCGACCGTACCCGGAAACAGGTCGAGCACATTCCGCTCGTAAACCTCGTCGCGCGTGCCGACATAATACGAAACGTAAGTGAGTTGGTGGCGAGCGGACAAATGGCGCAGAATGTTGTAGGTTCGCAACTTTCCGCCGGTGTCGAGCGGGAGAAGCTTACCGGGTTTTACCCAGAGAATCTTCATAACATGCTACCAGCAGATTCCGTCATAGGAATCGATCCCGTCGGCGCGTCGCGACCGTTCCAGGTTCACCAGATCAATCACATGCTGCCCCGGTTTTATGTGCTGTCTAAGAACTTCGCGATCCACGCCCCTTGTTGCGACGACGACGACCTCGGCGCCTTCAACTGTGCTTTCCACGCTGGAGCACAGGAGCGATCCGATGTGGGGAATCGCGTGCTCAATGTATTCGCGGTTCGATCCAATCAACCGGCCCAGAGAGACATTGTCATCCCAGATGCGAATTTCGCAACCTTCCCCTAACAATCTCTTTACCAATTGCACCTGAGGGCTCTCGCGCAGATCGTCGGTAGCCGACTTAAAGCTTAGGCCCAGTACCGCGACATTTCTCTTGCCCGTCGCAAGAACCATTTCAACCGCTCGCTCCAGGTGCTGATGGTTGCTTGCCATTACCGATTCGAGCAATGGCAGGTTCAGATCGAGCTCCTTCGCGCGATAAGTCAGCGCTCGCAAATCCTTGGGCAGACACGAGCCGCCGAAAGCGAACCCTGGCTTCAGGTATGAACCAGAGATGTTCAGTTTGGTATCTGCCGTGAAAATCTCAACCACGGATTCGGCATCCACGCTCATCTGCTTGGCCAGCGTTCCGAATTCATTTGCGAAGGCAACCTTGATAGCGTGCCAGCTATTGCAGACGTACTTCACCATCTCGGCGGCGCGGAACGAAGTCTCAAACACCCGGCCCGGCGCCCAGCTATAGATCTCACGCAAGCGCCTGATATGCGTCGCGTCCGACGATCCGAGAATGGTGATCGCCGGTTCAAGGAAGTCAGCTACGGCTGTGCCTTCGCGCATGAACTCCGGATTCACGCAAACCCCAAATTCCTGCCCCAGTCGCTTCCCGCTGGCTTGCTCCAGGGCGGGTATGACGATGCCTTCGGCGGTTCCGGGCAGGACGGTACTGCGAAGCACGACCAGATGGAATTCTTTCTTCTTCTTGAGGACGCTTCCTATCTCGTTGCAAACCGGTTCGATATGGCCGAGGTCGAGTTTTCCATTACGGAGACTGGGCGTGCCAACACACAAAAACGAAATCTCGCTCTCAAGCACCGCAACCTCGGGATCGGCCGTGGCCCGTAATCGTCCGGCTGCATGTTCTTCCGAAATTAACTGCGCAACGCGAGGCTCGATGATGGGACTGCGGCCCGAGCGAATTGTTTCTACCTTGTCCGCACTCGGGTCAACCCCAATCAGGTTGTACCCTTTGTGCGCCAGACAGGCCGCCGTAACCGTACCTACATAGCCCAGCCCGAAGACGCTTATGGAGTGACTCATAGTCGGAAACCGAGAGTAAACAACCAGATCAAACCCACGAAACTATTGGCCTAATGAGGAAAGCGCTGGACTGCCAGGCCTTCCGCAAAATCGGCAAACTCAACGTTAAACTATTTATTATCAGTTGCTAGAGAGAACTGAAACAAATCGAACGCTCGACAGGGGCTCGCAATCGGGCGTCTGCAACACTCAAATTCACATCTCTTAAACAGCGACTCTATATAGTATTTAACACAGGGATCGGCTTGGAAGGCGCTTTATTGTGCGCCGTTGCGTAAATTCATAATCTCCCGCAGGTTCACTCAACCATGGTGGTCAGCGATCAGGCTTCTGGACAATTCGAAACACCCACGGTAGTAGGGAGCCAGCGTCGATCCCTGCGACGAGTCTTTTACCTGGTGGATTCGTTGGATGTCGGAGGGACCGAAACTCAAGCTGTGGAGTTGGCATTGCGGATTGGAGCCATGGGTTATGAAGTTACGCTGGGCTACTTGCGAGCAGGGGGACCTCTTCGGGAGAAGCTTCAAGGTTCACCGGTTGCTGTGGTCGAGTTTCACCCAAAAGGCGGAATTGATTCGCCTCGGGGAATTTACCAGATGCTGCGATTGAGCTGGTTCTTGCGACGCGGCCGATTTGACGTCGTACATACCCACGATTTATGGTCGAATCTAATGGGGGTTCCGGCGGCGTGGTTGGCGGGAATTCCGGCCATCGTATCCAGCCGACGAGACCTCGCGCAGTCTGATTGGTACAGGGGAAAACGGCGTGTGTGGTTGCGCAGAATTCAGAATCTTTCCGGCGCGGTACTAGCGAATGCCATCCAGGTCCGCGACGCTTTGATCGCTGAGGATGGATTTGCCGCGGAAAAGGTTCGCGTCATTCGCAACGGAGTGGATCTCGATAAATTTCAAGTTCAAAGTGAACGAGAAGCGCTCTTTCCCGACGCAGGGAAGGGGCAGCTCATCGTTATGGTCGCGAACATGCTCTCTGATGTGAAAGGGCATGCCTGGCTGATTGCAGCGGCACCCGCGGTCGTCCGCGAGTTTCCTTCAGCACGATTTGTTCTCGTCGGTGACGGAGAAGCGCGTCCGGGCTTCGAAAGACAGGTCAGGGAACTGGGCCTCGATCAAAACTTCCTTTTCCTTGGCCGTCGCAACGATGTTCCCCGGATTCTCGCGAGTTGTGACGTCGCGGTGCTCGCCTCGCGCGCCGAAGGGCTTCCGAACGCCGTTCTCGAATATATGGCGGCCGGCTTGCCCACGGTGGTCACTCGCGTGGGCGGCAACCAGGAACTCGTCGAAGATGGAGTGACTGGGCTACTCGTGCCAGCCGAAGACTCGGAAGCGCTCTCCGCGGCCCTTCTGAGGTACCTGCAAAACCCTGAGGAGGCCTGCAAAATCGCACGGAGGGGCCGCGAATTTGTGAGCCATAACTTCAGTTTCGATGGGCTCGTTTGCGAAGTGGACGAATTGTACTCCACGCTTTTGACGGAGCGCGGGAGGAATTCATAATCCGATGGGGAACTGGGCCGGCCGTTTACATCGCGTAATGCACCTGAACCAGGATGAAGTTGCGACCCGCCTTAGGCAATTCGCGAGTGCGCGCATCGACTGGCTGAAGTTTCGCGCCGGGTACGATTTCGCCAAGAGTAATCACGATTTCGACATTCGGCCGCTGGGCGAGTTTTTTTTCACTTCAACCGATGCGCCCCTTTTGTGCGAGCTTCTCCAACGCGTTCTTCCCGCACAAGCTGCTGACGTCGTACTTCGGGCAAATAAGTTATGTGAGCATCGTTTCGACCTGCTCGGATACAACGATCTGGATTATGGCGCGAACATCGATTGGCACCTCGACGTTGTGCACGGAAAACGGGCGGCACGCCAGCCGTGGTTCAAGCTTGAGTATTTGAACTTCGATCAAGTTGGAGATTCAAAAGTCACGTGGGAGCTCAATCGACACCAACATTTCCGAACGCTCGCCAAGGCCTACTGGCTCACAGGAGATGAAAAATTCGCACAGGAGATATTCGCCCAGTGGGAACAATGGCAGCAGGAGAACCCATATCCTGTCGGCATCAACTGGGCGAGCAGTCTGGAAGTGGGATTTCGCTGCATGGCGTGGACTTGGACTTTTTTCCTGCTGCAGGGCTGCCCGCTTTTCACCGCTGAGATCCGCGAGCGGTGGGTGGCGGTGCTGAACCTGAGCGGGCGTCATATAGAAACTTATCTCTCCACTTATTTTTCGCCGAACACTCACCTGCTGGGCGAAGCACTGGCGTTGTTTTATCTCGGAACTCTTTTTCGTCTGCCGTCGAGCGAGCGGTGGCTCGATACCGGCTGGAACATTTTGCTGCGGGAGGCGGCGAAGCAGGTGCTAGAGGACGGATTCTACTTCGAGCGGTCCACCTACTATCACGTTTATGCCCTCGACATGTTTCTACATGCACGGATTCTGGCATCAAAGAACCGGATTGCGATTCCAGTCGAATTCGACCTCACGCTGCAACGCATGCTGGATGCGTTGTTCGTGCTCAGTCGTGCGGGTGTGCCGCCAATGTTCGGCGATGATGACGGAGGCCGCTTGTTCGATCCGCGCCGGTTGGGCGCAGAGCACATGCTCGATCCCCTCGCGACTGGCGCGGTTCTTTATGGACGTGGAGATTTCAAGATTCTTGCCGGGTCAGCGCGAGAAGAAACGATTTGGCTGCTTGGGGCCGAGGGGTTGGCCAGTTTCGAAACCCTGCCTCTTAGTCGGCCTTCAACCGATTCGATAGCGCTCGCCAAGAGTGGCTTCTATCTGATGACGGATGCTGAATCTGAACAACAATTAGTGATCGATGCAGGGCCGCTAGGAGCAGGTAGCGGCGGCCACGGACATGCCGATGCATTGAGCGTGTGGCTTGTGCGGGAGGGACGAAATCTTCTGCGGGATTCCGGCACATTCGAATATGTCGGCGAAAGTGGTGAACGCTCACGGCTGCGGTCGACCGGTGCTCACAGCACGTTGCAAGTTGATGGACAAGGTCAGGCCAATACTTCAGGCCCATTCTCCTGGCAGAGTTTTCCTGAAGTGAAAGTTCGACGATGGATCACAGGGCAACAGTTCGATCTGCTGGAAGCGGAACATGATGGATTTTCTCGTTCCTCATCGCCCGTCACCCATCGGCGATTGGTGTTTCACAGGAAAGGAGCGTTCTGGCTGGTGAGAGATGTCGTGGAAGGAAGTGGACGGCATGAAATTGAGTTAGCGTGGCAAGTGGGCGCGGGATTATCGCAGGAGTCAGCCGATGCCGACGTGTTTGCCGGAGAGGGCGAAAGACTGGCGATTCTGACTGCGGAGGGTTACGGGTGGTCGCGACGGTTGGTTTATGAAAACTGGTCACCGGTGTATGGGCGTGCGGAACCCGCACCTGTTCTCCGTTTCGCAGCAGACCAGGCGCTGCCGGCAGAATTTGTGACGATCCTGATCGCGAGCTCTCAGGCGGACGGAGATCAATCTCAGGACGACATGGGACGCTTGGTCTGCGTCAGCGAGGCCGGTATGGGCACAGCTTCCGTCTTTCGTTATGTTCGACACCAGGAAGACCATCAGTTCGTGTTTGCATGTGAGGCCGAGCCATGGAGTCAGGGTCCTTGGGCAAGCGACGGCGATTTTCTGTACTCGCACCATGACAGCGTCGGGCGGCTTTGCTCTCTTGTGCTTTGCGGTGGCACTTATGCCGATTTCGAAGGCAGCCGTGTAGTTTGCTGTAATCGAAGCGTAAGTTATGCTGAAGTGATGCGTACGAGTGATGGTTTCAGTTTATTTTCTTCCGAGGCGCAAGGCGTCAGATTAGGAGCCGCGCTGGATGGGCAGTTCGGCGCAATCAAAGTTTATCGGCACACTAAAACCTGAGAGATGGCTTTCTAATCATGTGTGGAATCTGCGGCATTTTTTATCTCGACCGGCAGTCGAGAGTCGAGGGCGACGCACTCGCCGCGATGAATCAGCAGATTGCACATCGCGGTCCGGACGACGATGGGTTTTTTGTGCGCGAGAACGTCGGGCTCGCCATGCGACGGTTGAGCATTATTGATGTGCAGAGTGGCCATCAGCCGCTAAGCAATGAAGACGGAACCATTTGGATCGTCTTCAATGGAGAGATTTACAATCACCGCGACCTCCGCCACAACCTTGAGTCCCTCGGCCATCGATATCGCACTCGCAGCGATACTGAAACCATAGTTCACCTTTACGAAGAATACGGAAGCGAGTGCGTGGAGCGCTTACGTGGAATGTTTGCGTTTGCTGTCTGGGACCATCCTCGGCAACGCCTGTTCTTAGCGCGGGACCGGCTGGGCATTAAGCCTCTCTACTACTGTTATGACGGCGAGCGCTTGCTGTTCGGGTCTGAAATCAAGGCCCTAATGGGATATCCCGGAATGCGGGCGGAGTTCAATCGCAACACGCTGGCGGAATATTTGGCGTTTGGTTACGTTGCCAGCGAAGAGACGATGTACGTTGGCGTTCGCAAGTTGATGCCGGGCAATACGCTGACAGTGGATAAACGCGGCGTGTTGGAGGTCTCGTCATATTGGGACTTGCAAAACAATTCCCACGACGTGGGGAGGCCGCGCGAATCCTATGTTCGCGAATACCGTGAGCGACTAGAAGAGAGTGTCAGCAGCCACTTGATGAGTGATGTGCCGCTGGGCGTGTTCTTGAGTGGCGGCCTCGACTCCAGTGCGGTTGCGGCTCTCACAACGAAAATTCGAAAAGACCGGATCGAAACCTTCGCGATCGGCTACGAAGAAGAAGAATTCAGCGAACTTCCGTTTGCCCGGTGCGTGGCTGAGCATATTGGAGCCGACCACCGTGAGGTGCGGCTCAGCCGCAACGACTTTTTTCAGACTTTGCCGCGATGCATCTGGCATGAAGATGAGCCGGTTGTTTGGCCGTCAAGCGTTTCGTTGTTTTTTGTCTCGCGGCTGGCGCGGGAGCGCGTGAAGGTTGTGCTTACGGGCGAAGGCAGCGATGAGACGCTGGGCGGTTACACTCGTTATGCGTGGACGCTGCACAACTCGCGCCTGGATAACATTTATCGTTCGGTCACTACCCCCCGGTTACGGCACGCGCTGCGGGGCGGAATTCTTGCCAGCCCTCTGCCGGCCGCCGCGCACAGGAAACTCGAACATACATTTCTGATGCGCGACGGCTCATCGTGGCCCGCCTTTTATTTTGATAATTTCTACTCAGCATTTTCTGCCGACGAACAAAATGATTTACTGACTCGCGAAGTTAAAGCGCAAGGGTACGACGCTCATGCGGCCTCCATGCGTTTCTGGAGTCAATCGAAGGGTGAACTCCTGCACCGGCTCTTGTACACGGACATCAAGAGTTATCTCGTTGAATTGCTGATGAAGCAGGACCAGATGAGCATGGCTGCATCCATCGAGAGCCGCGTCCCCTTTCTCGACCATCGGCTGGTGGAGTTCACGGCGAGCATCCCGGCAAAGTATTTGCTAAAAGGCATGGCAGGAAAATTCATCCTGAAGTCTGCGGTCGAGGACTTGCTGCCTAAGTCCATCATTTATCGCCGAAAAATGGGGTTTCCGACCCCTTGGGTCCACTGGTTGTCCGGCCTGCAACTGGACGGCTTGGAGCGGTTGTTGCTGGAACCGCGGACCTTGAGCCGCGGATATTTTCGAGCTGAAGCGATTCGGTCGCTCTTCGGCGAACATCGCGCTGGGCGTCGAGATCACGGCAACCGGATTTGGCGTCTGCTCAACTTGGAGCTATGGATGCGCGTTTGCCTGGATGGAGATCCGGTTGCAGCGGCGCCAGAGCCGCGCGCCGCCGCAGTCCTGCGATGAACCTCAAGCAATGAAAACCACGCATGAACCTCAGGCGATGAATCTTAATAGCTCGGTTCCGGCATCCCGCGGCGGGGGTGGGGTCACGAGATCGCTGAAGCTCGCGGTCCTGCGCCTGCTTCGTGGGGGCGGAATGTTCGAACTGGTCGCGAACAGCCGCTGGCGGCAGCAGCGATTGCTGATCCTGTGCTATCACGGCACCTCTCTCGAGGACGAGCATCTCTGGCGGCCTGGACTGTACATAAGTCGACAGCGATTAAGCGAACGGTTTGCTTACCTGAAACAACGCCACTACACGGTGTTGCCTTTGGGAGAGGCGTTGGAACAATTGCAGGCGCAGACGCTCCCCGCTCGCAGCGTAGCCCTTACCTTTGATGATGGCACTTACGACTTTTACCGTCAGGCTTATCCTCTGCTGCAGAAGTTTGGATTTCCTGCGACAGTCTACTTAACCACCTACTATTCCGTCGGCGAACGTCCAGTGTTTAACCTGATCTGTTCTTACATGCTGTGGCAGCGGAGAGGCAAGGTGATTGCTGATGGTGAAGAAATCGGTTTGCCGGGACCTCTGGACTTGCGTTCTGAGACTGGCCGCCACCGCGTAGTGCGTGGCCTGATTGATTTGTCGGAACGCGAAGGCATGGATGGAGTTCAGAAGGATGATCTCGCATCGCGCTTTGCCGGTTTTCTAGAAATCGACTTCAGCGCTCTCAAGTCGAAGAGGATTCTCCAACTGATGAACGCAAGGGAAGTGCGGGAGGTCGCTCGGAACCGCATCGATATACAGTTGCATACCCATCGTCATCGGACGCCAGAAGACGAGGCGTTGTTCTCGCGAGAAATTCGAGAGAATCGAGAACATATTCTTGAACTGGCGGGTGTAAATCCAGTTCATTTTTGCTATCCCGGTGGCGTATACCAGCCGGCTTTTTTACCCTGGTTGCGGGCTGAGCAGGTGTTGTCGGCGACAACTTGCGATTCTGGACTGTGCACCAGCCGTAGCGAGAGTTTGTTGCTGCCTCGCTTTGTCGATAGCCAGAGCCGCACGCAGCTGGAGTTCGAAGGCTGGACTGCAGGAGTCGGGGATTTGCTGGCACTCCGAAGGAACGCCGCGCATAAGTATGTTCCGCGAGACTGATACGATTTGCACGCCCTGATTTGCACGCTCTTATGATCGCTAGGGATCTCGCAAAAAGAACGCTCCTGGGCAGCGGGTTGCTCCGGCTGGCAGCGGGCATCCGTGGCACGGGCGCGGCGATTCTGATGTATCACTCTGTGCAGGAATATCCGTCGCTGCACGCCGATACTCTAGGCGGAATTATTCACTCCCGGCGAGTGTTTCGGCAGCAGATGGAATTGTTGGCGAGAGAGTTTCATCCGTTGAGTTTGGACAAGTTGGCGATTCTGCTGCGCGCAGAGGAGAAGATTCCCGAGCGTTCTGTAATCGTGACTTTTGACGACGGCTATCATGATAATTTCGAAAATGCCATGCCGATCCTCGACCAAGTTGGCATCGCGGCGGCCTTTTATGTCACGGTGGAGTGTGTCGAGAACGGCCGTCTGCCGTGGCCGAGTCGCGTACGCTATGCCTTGCGCACTTCGCGACGCGAGACGTGGAGAGATCCCGACGGCGCATTATGGCCGCTGGAGACCGCGGCGGACCGTGATCGTGCTTTTGCGAAGGCTTGTGAGTACTGTTGCAAATTGGCCGGCACGTCGCAGGAGGCGCTGGTGGATAGCATCGCAACTGAATTGGATGTCGGCGGTCCTCCAGGATCTGACGAACTCATGATGGATTGGAATGAGGTGCGGAAACTAGCCGAGCGACGGCACACTGTGGGATCGCATACGCTGTCACATCCGAACCTGGCGCAGCTTCCGGTCGCGGAGGCGCGTGCTGAACTTGCAAGCTCACGCGCGTGCCTGGAAGAGCAATTGAGGCGACCGGTAAAACATTTTTCCTATCCTTGTCCGGCTCTATCGCCCCACTGGAATGAGCAAACGGTTCAGGAATGCCAACATGCGGGCTACGAGACGGCAGTCGTGACCGATGGTGGCTTGGCTCGAAGACACGACAACCCATTATGCCTGCACCGTATAAGACCATCGAAAACCGTTGAAGGGCTGCGCTGGAACCTGGAGTGGGCTTTTGCTGGAAGGACGATGTAGTCGGACCAACCGCTGCGGTTCTTAAAGGAAATTATTTGGCAAGAGTGCTAATCCTCGACGGTCACAGTTCCGCCGCACTGGCTTTTGCCCGCTCCGCAGGAAAAGCCGGACACTGGGTTGCCGTTGGAGCAAACGCTGGCACCTTTGCCGCCGCTCAGCTATCGCGCTACTGCAAGCTGAGTTTTTCTTATCCGATTTCCACGGAGGATACCCGGAGTTTCGTCGAAACAGTTTTAGATTTTGTAAATCGGAATGCCGTGGATTTGGTCGTGCCGGTTACAGACTGGACACTCTTGCCGCTCTCCGAATACCGGGAGAGGTTTAAACACATCTGCAAGGTTGCACTTCCGTCCGCATCGTCGATCGAACAGGTTTCAGACAAATATCAGACGCTTCAGATTGCGAAGTCGGTCGGGATCAGGATCCCGCAAACCTGGCTGATAGAGTCGCCGGGCGATCTGGAGTCTCTTCGTGGAATTAAGTTTCCGCTAGTGGTGAAAGACCGCTTTTCGCTTCGCTGGCGAGAAGGCCGATCCGTCTTCGGTGGCGTTTCATATGCCTATTCAAGAGAAGAACTGGAGAGTCAGGCGAGCCAGCGCCTTACGGCGGCGGGGGACGTGCTGGTGCAGGAATTCATCGCTGGCGTGGGGATCGGATTTTCCTGTTTCATCGCCAGTGAGGAAATTCGTGTTCCATTTCAGTGGAAGCGCGTTCGCGAAGTTGATCCTCGCGGTTCCGCCAGCAGTTGCCGCGAGTCCAGTTCGCTTGACGAACGGATTAAGAACGACAGCTGCCAGTTGATCCGGCGAATTGGATTCAAGGGGATTGCCATGGTCGAGTACAAGAAAATTGTTGCGCAACCCGAACCGGTTCTCATGGAGATTAATGGCAGGCCCTGGGGTTCAATCGCGCTTCCGATCGCAAGCGGTGTGGATTATCCGCGATACCTAATCGACTGGTACCTGCGGGGAGCACTACCGCCAAAAAACAAAACCTATCGCATTGGCATCACCTGCCGTCGCATGGTTGGAGAACTCACTCACTTGAGCAACGTTCGCAGAGGGAAACCGGGTAATTGGCCGTTGCCGTATCCTGCCTTTTGGAGCACCCTTTTACGAGTTGCGACACCGTGGTATCCGGGATTGCGCTACGACGACTTGTGGCTTTCCGACCCGCGCCCTGGAATTAGCGGTCTTGCGAACTGGTTTCGAGTGAAGGCGAAAGGGATGAGCTCCAATAAAGCTTAGATGGAGTCCTCACATTTTATCCGATTGAACCGGGAAATAGATCGTGGACAAGGCTTTGGATGCACGCCTGAAGCATTCGATAACAATCGAGAGTAGTTTCGACATTTCCAAAATATGGGTCGGGGATCTCCATTTGACTGGAGTCATGGAGACACGCGCGTAGCATAAAAACTTTGGCCTTGGACTCCGGGTAAAGAGTTAACAATTCCGCCTTGTTCTGAAAGTCCATGGCGAAGATTGCGTCCGCTTTCTGCACCATTGCAGCGGTGAGCAACTGCGCACGGTGTTGTTCAAGGGAAACTCCGAGTTTCGCGGATGAAGCCAGAGCCCATGGATGTGCCGGATTGCCCGGCGTGGAGTGCAAACCCGCGGAGGCGATCCGCAGAGATCGTTCATCCGCAAGGGAACCTAGTTCCTTACAAAAAAGAGCTTCCGCCATTGGACTCCTCATGATGTTTCCAAAACACACAAATAGGAAAGAGCGCGACATTTTTGGAACCGCCGTTTGCGAACGTGCCAGACTCAGCATGTTTAAAATTTTAAGCTGGATGTATGTGGCGCCAGCCTTAGGACCAAGCCGAAGGTAGGTGTCGCGTTCCTTGAGCAGAGAATTCGGCGCAAAGCTACGAAGAATCGTTCTGTAACCGGCTGACGGTTTGATCGGGCTACTCATGCAGCGTAGGTTTGGGAAATGGCTGGCAGGATTTTCATCGGTGCGGTCCGCGCAAGGTTGAGAGAGAAGAAGCATCCCGCTGCGACGCCGACTTGCTAACAAGATCGTAGCCAAGACTCTGTATCACTTCGCCCCAGGCTGCTTCAATGGCAACAACTGATTGTTCCGGCAACTGCGTTTTCCATCCGCCGCTCATGGCAGACCGCACAAAGGGTTTGTCGCTACGAGTTTTTCGGGTGAGCACCCACTGACTTGCCTGTTGTTTCTCCAGTTTTCGCATGCGATCAGGAGAACTCAAGTCGATGGCACGTTGCAACTTTTCACGGCTGCCGTCAGTTGCCCTGAACGAACAGTCTCGCAAAAAGGCAGCAACCCTGGCCAATTCTGTTTCCGGCTGTTCTTTCATGCCCTCGTAACGCAACACGAGGAACCCGGGAGAATTCTGACGCAAAAGCATCCAGCTCAGAACGTGATCGGACCAGGATCCCCATTTCGCGTCAAACTCGCCGTTGATAAAGCGAGGAACGAAATTTGCGATGGCATAGTCCTCAGCAATGTTTCCCGCTTTGATGTTGTGGTGGTAGAAAGACACAGCGACATCGCGAGGGTCGCGAACGATGTAGATGATCCGGTGGTAATGAGGCTGGAAACACTCGTGACTTTTCAGAATGCGCGGACGCGGCAACCGGCGCAGAACGCGATCGGGATTGAAGTAAATTTCTGGCAAACGCGATTCGATGTTCGCGAAGGTTACAGGTTCGTCCTGATAGATCAGGTTGCCAATCAGGAACCGCATCCAGGTATTGCCAGACCTAGGATATGAAACGAGGAAAACATCGTCGGGGAATACGGTAAGATTCCTTCCCGCCATCTGGTGGCCGGTGAGCACGCGTCCCACTTGCGCGATCATTTGTAGCCTGCGCTGCCAGCCTCCGTTGGGATTTTGCATAGTCAGGCCGATGTTCCGCTCCGCATCCGGGTTAACAAGGAGAAAAATCTGTTCGTTGTTTGCGGAGCAATTCGCAGACCGAGCAGTACCAGATTCAATTTCAATCTTCGCGAATGGTGGTTCGCCTCCGAGAATAATTCTTTCGCTTTGTCAAATTGCCGCTGGTGCAGTTGGAACTTTCCTTCCTCAATCAGGTAACGTGATCTAATTTCGTGTTTTCGTTTCTCCACTGCGACACGATCCGAATCGTTGAGGGGAAATGTCCGGCTAATTTTGTCGAGAATGATCCAATAGCCTTCTGCCATCTTGGAACTGGATTGGCTCAGGGAGCCTGGACGCCCCCCATTTAACAGCGCCTGGACCTTGCGGCTGTAGGCGATCTTCGCGCCGTGAAAAGCTGCGCGTACCCACATCTCGTAGTCGTCGCAACGCAACAAACTCTCGTCGAATAATCCAGCTCTTACGATTGCATTCTTTCGGGCGACGACGGTAGAAACGCAGATCTGGCATTGCTCGGTGATGAGCGCGGCGAAAGTCGCGGGCCCATGCGATGGACATGCGTCCATGAAATTGCGCTGGTCTCCGATTCGGAGGCCATTGCAATAGACCATGTCGAGGGTCGGGTCTTCAGTAAAGAGTTTCATTTGTGAAGCTAAATGGTCCGGCAGCCAGCGGTCGTCGCTATCCAGAAATGCCAGAAACTCCCCGCGAGCCCTTCCGATCGCGGTGTTTCTCGCGCCCGACGCGCGTTTATTCCGCTGCACGATATATACGATTCTATTCTGATAGGGCTGCAAGACACGTTCAAGCTCAACCGTGTCGGGTGAACCGTCATTCACTACAATTACTTCGAAATCCTGGAATGTCTGCGAAAAAACCGAATCGAGACAACCCGCGATGAGGCCGGCGGTGTTGTAGGCCGGGATGATGACGTTGACCTGCGGACTCTGATTGGACTGGACGGTTTCCATGACCTCAACGATCAAGAACTATGAAATACGTTTTCGTTTTCCCCGGCGACAATGTGATTGACCGCTTCGACCCCCATCATTACGGAGTGATCCATGTTACCGATTTCGTAACGCCATGCGCCAAACCGGCCGCGGGAATAGATTCCGCGCTGCATCAACGCCGGCTGCAACATGCCCAATGCATGATCGCGACGGAGGGTCGGGATCGGATAGGAGTATGCGACAGCGCGCGAATATCGTGACACGATGCGCTCCCGGTCCGACTCCTCCAGAATCTTGACGCGGATCAACTCGGCGATCACGCGATCCAGAATACGCTCAGGGTTTGGCGATTCGCCCACCCGGAAAGACATCTCGCACATCAGGGAACTATATCGCTCCGTATCTCCCCCGGGGACGTTAAAGCGAGAATAGTGCGAGAAATAGGTTCCGCGATAGCAAGGCATGCTCTCGTCCGCGAAGTAAATCCAGCATTTCCCCGTCTCAATTTTTTTCTTCAGGCCAATCCCGAGCACGAGCAAGTTATTGTGTTCGAGGTCACCGGCAGTCTTGCGCAGTTCTTCATCGACTGGCTTCAGCGCGCGCACCAGAAGATCGATGGGCGCGGAAGAGATCAGTGTGTCGTACGTGTTGCCGGTGCCGTCGGCGAAGGAGACCCTGCTGCGGGCGCAATCTACCTCCACCAATTCTTTGCCGCGATGGATTTTTTCAGGAAAGCAGTCGGCCATGCGACGGTAAATTTCGCCGGTGCCTCCGTGAAGAGGGAACCTGAACTTGCTGTTGGGGCCCCAGCCCACATCGTCGCGCTCCAGCAAGACACTCTCAAGCATTCGTTTGAGGTCAGTCACCGCGACACGTTCGGCGATCCACGACTTCGACATGTTCTCAAGCGGCGTGGTCCAAACCTTGGCGTTGTAGGGAAACATGAAAGCCTTCGCGATGCCTTCTCCAAAACTGGCCAGAATCCATTCTCGAAAATTAATGGCATCCTTTGATCTCCCGTTTGCCGCAGCTGCCGCAGCGCCCAAGATACATTCGACCTGAACCGACTTCGGAAGATATCGCAAGTTATTTTGCAAAGGATAAGGGACCCACGACTCTCCGCTTACGATCCAACTTTCACGCACCAGTTGGTTCTCTTCGCTGCCCAGCATTTGATCGATGAGCTTATCGAAATAGGGGTAGTGGGAAAAAATAACGTGCCCGCCTTCGTCCCAAACGAATCCCTGGGCATCGACATGGGAAGAAGCGTGCCCTCCGACGTAATCGGATTTTTCATACAGCACCCAATTGTCGTAGCCAAGTTCGTTGAGACGATATGCCGCACCCAATCCGGTCGGTCCCGCTCCAATGATCACAATTTTTTTCTGGTTCATGAGTATCAAAGGCTAAAGCGAACATCCTAATCTTGAAATGCTTCACACTTCTGCAAATTGGATCGAGCCGGTCACGGTTCCTTCTGGAAAGTTTCGATCAATGCGACCCCGACCGCATCGAATTGTTTTCCGCTGGATAGTTGCGCGACACGCCAAAGCCGGCCCGTCCAGGTACTCCACGCAACCCCTAAGCCGTAGGGAATCAGGCTGAGCAGAATCTGAAATCCCACTTCCGAATAGGTTCTAGCAAAGAACCATCGCCGCATCAGGAGCAGCGCCGCCGCGCAGGGCACACACAACAAGAGCGGAAGGGAATAGGCCTCGCGGAGAAAGGTTCCGACGCGAACGTCCAGGACGCGGCAAAGATGTCGCGGCAAAAAAAACAAGCCGGTGCAAGTCAAAGGGATGGCCGTTCCAAGCGCATCTCCCACGATTCCGAAAGGACGAATCAGAACCACGCTGAGAATCACGTTGGCGATCGCCTCCATTCCGGTTACCCATGCCAGGCTGCGGTGACGGGCCATGCCGTACAAAATCCGGGACGAAGCGGCTTGCGCCAAAATGAAAGTCATCGGGATTAGCAAAGTCAACAAAACGGGGTAGCAAGTGGCCACGTAAACCTCACCAACCCACGCTGCAATCACGGACTTCCCCAAAATAATCAGCGTAGCTGTTATCGGAAAAACGATCAGCGAACAGGCGCGATTGCCCACGACCAGAATCCTCCTGAGTTCTTCCCGGTCGCCCTTGGCCTCCGACTGGCCGGACATGGGGACAAAGATTTGAGCCAGACTGCTTACTACTTCGCCGGCATAATCCACAAGGCGGTCGCCGATGGAAAAATAAGTCACTGCCGCAACCGAAACCAGCGTGGAAATCAAAACTTCATCCGTTTTGAAGCGCAGCTTGTAGGCGATCATCAGAATGAAGCTGATGCCACTGTAACGGGCAATTTCTCCGAGGGCTTTACGGTCCACGTACTGCCAGCCAAAGCGGAGTGGGAGAATACGTAAGACGATAACCGCGCGAACGACAGAGCCTAGTAGCGGAAGCGTCACGGTGACGAAAGCGACTACGAGGAGCCCGTAGCCCAGCTTCAAAGCAATGACGATCAGCAGGGCGCGCAATAGCGTGGCAGCGAGGTTGGTTACATTGACGAAATAAAAGTGATTCAGCCCCTCCAGAATTCCGCTGAACACACCTGCCGGAAAGCCAAGGCCGACCGCTGTGCCTACCATCAGAAACAGCACGCGAGCGGTGGGCAAGAAATCGGACGGCATACGGAACAAAGATCCCAGGAAGCCGCTGACAACCAGAGTGGTTACGATTGCCGCGGCACCAATGGCGGCATAAACCAGCAGCGCCGTATTGATCAGCCGGGAGACGCTCTCCGTGTCGTTGGTTGCGGTATACGTTGAGACATAACGAATCACCGAAGATCGAATGCCCAGGTCAAACAGCCCGTAGTAACCGGTCACGGAAAACACCAGAATCCACGCCCCATACGCGGTATTTCCCAAGCGGTGCAGGATAAAGGGCGAGAGAAAAATACCGACAAGAATGCTTACGCCCAGGCTGAACCAACTGGAAGTAACATTCTTGATGATCTGACTCTTGAGCATGCTGAATTCGGCCTGACCCGAGGGGAACCCTGTTCCTCTAACGGATTCTCCGCGGCATGTTCAGGGTTGCCATCGGTGCGTTGATGGTCACCAACTCATAACCTAACACCGTCATTAACTCGCCCCATGCCGATTCAATTTGATGGACGCTGCGTTCCGGAAGTGAAGTTCTCCATCCTCCTGACCTCGCCTTGCCTACAAACGGAATGTCTTTTCGATGGTTGCGAGTTCCTATCCATTGGAGTGCTTCGAGTTTCTCAAGTTTCCGCATGCGATCGACGGAGCTCAGATCAATCGCCTTGTGAAGCTGTACTGTCGATGGCTCAATGCCGAGGAATGCCGCAATCCGCGCCAACTCAGAAGCCGTGTTTTTGATCATGTCTTCGTAGCGGAGCAGGAGGAATTCTTTTCGCTGGCCGCGGGTGTAGACCCAACTGCCAACATTCTCGGCCCATGTTCCCCAATCGGCCGAGATCAGCCCGCCAGAGACGAAGTCTTCAACGTAGCGTTCGAGTTCATAACCATCTTCGATCTGCCGCGATCTCCGTTGGAAATCGTAGTAGGAAAGCGCGATGTCTCGCGGGTCGCGCACAATGTAGATCGTCTTTCGGTAGCGGTGATCGAAATACTGGTGTGTCTTGATGATGCGGGGACGCGGCGTGTGCTTGAGAGCCCGGTTCGATTGCGATGCAGAATCCGGAATCAGCTGCTCGATGTTGGCGAAGCTGACATTCCTCTCGGGATAAACCAGGTTCGCGATCAGAAAGCGAGTCCATGTGTTGCCTGATCGAGGATACGAAACTAGAAATGTATCATCCGGGTATACCGCGAAATTCCGGTCGGCCTTGTCGGTCCCGAGCAAGAACTTGGTAATAGCCTTGATTCCGTAAATCACCGGGGGAATGGCTCCGCTATTGACGGCTTTACGTCGATTCTCTCAGCATCGATTCTCGCACATTGATAGAGTCGTAAACGACGTTCGAAAATTATTGGGCTAATCATTCCTGAGTCGCCCGACCCCCTGTTCGAGCTGGCGAAGCGCAAACATACACTGACTAAGTTACAACCACGTTTCAATCACGCGCCAGTGGCGGATTTATTCGGTTACGGCTCAAGCAGGCCGCAATTTGTTGCATATCAGGGATGTTGTCGAAACCTCGGCTTTACACTTCGCCAACGTTGGAGAGCCGTTCCCAGTGCCCGGCGTCTTACGAAATACCCTATTTGGGGGATTACACGGAAGACGTCCACGAGCATGATAGCGACAGTGGGGCGGACTTCCCTATACAAACGAGGGTCGGCGAGGAGAAACTCAATGGGCGCGATTGGCAGAATCTTTGTGGGGATCAAATATCTAGCGAGGCAGGACCCTCCCCGTCGCCGTTTGATCGTGGACAAGGACGATACATTTCTCGTTTCTTATCCGAAGTCGGGTAATACCTGGGTTCGGTTGTTGCTGGCAAACCTCATCCATCCACAAGAGGCTGTCACATTAACTGGAGCGGACCGGCTTATTCCATCGGTGGACGGACAATCGAGAAGATATTTTGAACAGATGCCGCGCCCTCGCGTCATTAAGAGTCATTACTCGTTCTGCGAAACCTACAAACGTGTGATCTACGTAGTGCGCGATCCTCGGGACATCGCCATATCGCAATATCATTTCCAAGTCAAGAGGCGAGTCTTGGACGATGGGTTTCCGATCGACAAATTCATCACCAGCTTTGTTGCCGGGGAAGTGTGTCCGTATGGCTCGTGGGGAGAGAATGTGGCCAGCTGGATGGGAGCGCGTAACGGCGATCCGAATTTTCTCGTTATCCGGTATGAAGACCTGTTGCGGCGAACGCAAGCCGAACTTTATCGGGTTGCTGCTCTCTTGCAGATAGATGTAACTCCCGAGCGATTGGCGCTGGCTGTCGAACGCAGTACGGCAAAGCAAATGCGGAAAATGGAAAAGCAGGAAGGGCATTTGTGGGCCTCGACCAAGGACACGCGCCGGGACATCTCATTCATTCGTGCAGCAACCGACGGTCAATGGCAGTCGGTTCTGTCCTCGTCGTCAGTGCAGAAGATTGAAGCCGCATGGGGGCACCTGATGCTGATTTTCGGCTATAACCTTGCTTATGTGCGAGTGGAGAAGGAGAAGAGTTTGAGAATCTCCAACCTCCTGCCCGCGCTTTCAGGCGACATGCGCGGAGCCGCGATGCCCGCACAAGTGGCGATGTAAGCGATGGTATAGGCTTGAACCGATGGGTGACCCAAACTTCCTGTCCGACGTTCAGGAGAAGCTGACGTTCGGCGTCCGCGAGCGCTGGTTCCGCAGAATGATACGTCTGAAGAAGCATCCTCGAAGCCACGTTTTTTTTGACTCTTATCCGCGGTTTTACTCCACCAGTTCAACCGCCGCCGCGCCCGACCGGCTGAATCAGCGGCATCGAGCTTTGATTGAAACGAACGCTGGCATTATTTCTGGCCGAAGGGTCTTGGATATCGCCTCCCACGACGGCCGCTGGAGCCTGGCCGTGCACAAGGCTGGCGCGGAATATGTGCTGGGCATTGAGGCTCGCCAGCACTTAGTGGACTCGGCGCGCGACAACATGCGGGAATATGGTGTGCCCGCAGGAAAAGTGGAGTTCGTACAGGGCGACGTAATGGTCGAGCTCGACAAACTCGCGAGCGGGCGCTTCGATACGGTGTTCTGCTTTGGGTTCCTCTATCACACCATCGACCACATGCCCTTATTTCGCAAGATCGCTCGTCTCAAACCTACTAGCGTTGTGATCGACACGACGATTTCCCTGCGCCTCGGAAGTGTTATCGAGGTTCACGAAGAGGGGACTGACCATGAAAGCATGGCGGCGTTCGGCGATCTAGAGTCCGTCGATGGCGGCAAACCCGCACGCGCGGTAAAAGGCTACCCCAGCAAGGAAGCGCTGCAAATGATGCTGAGGGCAGTGGGATTCTCGAGGGTGCTCTACTACGACTGGCAAGCTGCTGGCATTAAGCGCTGGGACGACCTTAAGAACTATTATCTGGGCACGCGCATTACGGCGACGGCAACTACGGACTCGTAGCAGTGTCACGGTAATCCCTTCGCTAATTCAGCAATTCATCCGCACTCCGCCATCTGCGGAAGGAGAGCGGATTATACGTCAGCGCGCCGGTTCCACCACTGGTATGTATGGCTCAACCATGGCCAGTAACTGGTCCTGCATGAATGGCCCACTGGCCAGCAGGCCCGATAAAAGCGGATCGCGGCGATTGGCAATCAGACTAGTTTTCTCGAGCGTGCTGACAAAACCACCTGCTGCTTGCACCAGAGCGGCTCCGGCGACCACGTCCCACTCGTTCTTGGGAGTGAGCGTGAAAGTAACGTCGGCCAAACCTGCAGAAACTAGGGCCAGCTTGTAGGCCACGGAACCCATAGGGCGGATGTTGCAGCCGGAATTCTCAAACGTCTTCCATTCGCCGCGCTTCACTTCACTGCGGCTGGCAAGAACCAAGGCTCCTTCCAGGCTCTGACGCTGGCTGGGTTGCGCCGGCTTACCGTTGTAAGTGACACCGGATTCCACTGATCCTAGGAAAACCTCATTTGTCGCCGGGTTGCAAATTCCGCCGGCCACAGGACGGCCATCCTCCACGAATCCGATCGAAACGCAGAACTCGGGGATGCCCTGGACGAATTCGCGAGTACCGTCGAGCGGATCGACAACCCATACTCGCGAACACTGCAAGCGGATAGGATCGTCGACACTCTCTTCCGAGAGCCAGCCTTCACCCTCGCGTAGCAATTCCTTGCGCAGCACGGCATCGAGAGCTCGATCCGCTTCGGTCACGGGATCGAGCCCGGCCTTGTACTCCGTGTCGATCTCCCCCGGAGTGAAGCGAGCAAAAACTTTGCGGGAGGCATCCAGTGCGGAATAAATGCGTTCTAGTATCTGAGCGTAAGAGTTTGAAGGCATATTTTCCTAATCTTTTTGTCGCTAAGCTACGTTTTACCTAGCACAAAGTTCATACTAAGCCACCAGCATGCGCGCGCCAGTCGCCAGCAGCACGGCGCAAAGGATGCGTCTCAGCCATGGAACTGGAACCCGAGTGCTCAAGTAAGAACCCAGCAGCCCGCCCGGAATCGAGCCGATCAAGAGCGCTCCGACCAAATGCAAATCGATGTTGTGCATCCGAAAATGAAGAAGGCTGGTGACGCCGGTAAGGAGCAAGGCATGCACGATATCCGTGCCCACCATGACTTTCGGTTGAAAGCTGTAGAACAGCAACAGCATCATCATGACAATGCTGCCGGAGCCGACCGAGGTAATTCCCACAAGAAAGCCCGCCACCAGGCCGATGAGCGACATCCACGCGAACGATTTCATCGTAGGCGGACGCGTCGCTGCCCGGTCCTCAATTTTTTTCTGGAAAAAAAGAAAAGTCGGAATGCAAATCAGCAGCACTCCAACCGCAACCGTGATGAAATGATTTACGCCATTGCCGTACGTGTTTCGCAGGTGCACCAGAAAGCTAACGCCGAAGTACGATCCGGGAGCGCTGCCCACGGCGAGTGCCAACACTACTTTGCGCTTGACCGTTCCCTTGCGCAGGTGAACGATGCTTGCTCCAATTTTGGTGACGAAGTTGAACAGCGCGTCTGATCCGACCGCGCTCATGGGGGGTACGCCGAGCCCAAAAATCAGGATCGGAAGCAGCAGAACGCCGCCTCCGACCCCGGTCATTCCAATGAGGGTCCCGACTCCCAAACCAACCAGACTCTTGATCAGCAGATCCATGACTATGCGAACAACAGTGCACGCGACGGCGCCGATCGCACATCTTTAATCGCGATTCCGCGCCAGTTTTGTGCGGCCGATTAGACCGACTCCGCTGCCGTCCCGATAAAGCCCTCCCGCTCAAGATGCAGAATGATCTCCTGCGCCGCTTCTTCGGGAGAGAGGTCGCCGGTGTTGATCGTGACTTCGGCATCCGTCGGAACTTCGTAAGGATCTGAAATGCCTGTGAACTCTTTGAGAATTCCCGCGCGGGCTTTGGCGTAGAGGCCCTTTCGATCCCGCTGTTCGCAGACATCGACAGAGGTAGCAATATGCACGAGAATGAACCCCCCGTAGGGCTCAATCATCTGCCGCACATGTTTCCGCGTCGCGTCGTAAGGCGCAATCGGCGCGCAGATGGCAATGCCACCATTCTTGGTGATCTCCGAAGCGACGTATCCGATACGCCGGATGTTAATGTCGCGGTGTTCTTTCGAGAATCCGAGCTCTGAAGAAAGATGCTTGCGCACCAGATCGCCATCGAGGATCGTGACGGGTCTCCCGCCGGTTTCCAGGAACTTGGTCATCAGCACGTTGGCGATGGTCGACTTGCCGGAGCCAGATAGCCCTGTGAAGAAGATGGTGACGCCTTGCTTGTGACGAGGCGGAAAGCTGCGGCGCAATTCCGCTACAACCTCTGGATAGGTGAACCAGGCAGGGATTTCGCGGCCTTCGTTCAAACGCTCACGAAGTTCGGTGCCGGAGATGTTCAGCACGCGGTCACCATTTTTCACTTCGTCGTCAGGTACGTACCTATTCTCAGCCTCGAGGTAGACCATCATGTTGAAGGGCACCATGGTGGCGCCGATGTCCGACTCGTGCTTTTTGAAGACCTCTTGCGCTTCGTAGGGGCCGTAGAAGGGCTTGCCGTCGGTGTCTTTACCCGGACCGGCATGATCGCGGCCCACGATGAAGTGCGTGACGCCGTGATTCTTGCGGATGAGCGCATGCCAGATGGCCTCGCGTGGTCCACCCATGCGCATGGCCAGCGGCAGCAACGACAGCTTCGCCGTTCCCTGTGGGAATTTCGGCAGGAGCAGTTGGTAGCAACGCACCCGGGTAAAGTAGTCAACGTCGCCCGGCTTGGTCATGCCTACGCTCGGGTTGATCAGCAGATTGGCTTCCACCTGCTTTGCGGCGCGGAACGCCAACTCCACGTGGGCACGATGCATGGGGTTGCGGGTCTGGAAGGCAACCACACGGCGCCAACCCATTCGGGCAAACTCCGCGCGCACCTCGGCGGGAGTCAAACGTATGGTACGGAAATCGTAGTGCGAAGGCGCTTGCAGCCCTTCTAGTTTTCCCCCCACATACCACGGGTTCGATTTATTCATCGCATAGTCCGCGCCGGGATGAGCGGCGCTGGTGCTCGCGAAAACCGCCTTCGCCTCGGCTTTGCGATCGGGCTGCCAGATTTCTTCCACGTGCAGCACCGCAAGCATTACGCCCTCGGGGTCACGCAGCGCCACTTTGCTGCTGCCCGGCGTCAGCTTCTTGGCAAACTCCTCGGTCACATCCAGGGTAATGGGCATAGGCCACAAAGTGCCGTTAGCGAGGCGCATGTTGTGGCAGACACCCTCATAATCGGCGCGGGTCATGAAACCCCGCAGCGGAGAAAATCCGCCACTGAGCAATAACTCCAGATCGCAAAGTTGGCGGGCCGTCAGGTCCCACGAGGGCCACTCTTTGGAATGCGCCTTCAGTTCGGCGATCTTCTTCGCCGGTACGATGAGTTCAACAAGTTCTCCGCCGTGCGGAGGGATGAGATGGCTGATTGAAGCGGTCAAGTGCTTAAGCCTCCTGGATTTTTGCGTGCGGTAATGCCTACTACCTTTATCGTCTTTGCTTGGATACTTTCCAAACTATCGGGACGGGGGCGGAACCGATTTGCAGATGTTTAAGGGAGAGATGAATCCCCGAATCTTGTTAACAGACTAACATTTTCCTGCCGATGTACGAAACTCAGTTGCAGGATTATTCCAGACCTAAGACTCATGCAATCATGACACCTTTGTGACCGGAGGTGACCATCGTAAGCTACTAAAAGGAAACGGTTTGACGGCGCTTCCCATCCTTTCTTCGTTGCCATTTGCGGAGATGTGAAACTCTTTGCGCGAAAAGCCGGCACTGTTCCACCGGCGAAGATCACCGTCTGCCGGGATCACCGGCGTACCCTTGAAGATTAGGAATCGGCAATCTGAGTAGGAAATGCTCCTAGGGACGTCAGTCGTCGTCTGGGTCGGTCGGCGGCCTGTGATCGTTTAGAAAATGCTCTGCAGTCAGTGGTGATGGTATCGTCAGAAACTTTAGCGGCGTCTGGGTAAAGTCAAAGCAATCGGAGAAATCGTTTGCTGGTGCATCGGCATAACCCAGGGAAGGCAACCCATAGGTCTCTTCAATAAATTTGAGAACGCTACCGAAATCATGGTTAGTGTGAGAGATATAGGCCGCTCGCGCGTAAGGCGAGACGACGATCAGCGGCACGTGGAAGCCGTATACGTAACCGCAACCCCACTGTGCGCAGTTCGCGAGAACCTGCGGCGGCGGAACGTGATCGTACCAGCCTCCCCAATCATCCCAGATGATGAAGATCGCGGTATTCGACCAATACTGGCTGTTACCGATGGCATTTACGATCGAAGCCACCCAGGATGGACCTGAACCATCGTTGCTGAGGGCGTGATCGGAGGCTTTTCCGTCGGGAATCACCCAGTTCACTGCTTGGAGTTGGCCGTTGGCAATGTCGGTGAGAATCGGCGCAGGATTTTGAGTGGTGGAGAGCACGACGTTGCTGGTCCACTCGGAACCGGTGCAGGCGGTTGCGTTCGGCGGCGGTGCATTCGGTCCGCACATGTGTTGAATCGCGTTTGGAGTGGTCCAGATCGACCCCGCACCCGCCGAAGTGTAGTACCGCCACCGTTACGCCTTCGTTATCCAACAGGTCCGTCAGCGTGGCATGTTCGAAGCAAGGATACTGGCTGGTTTCATTGCCTTCCGGATCGATGACGGTGACCGTAGTTGCTGGATTTGCAAAGCACCCGGCAATACTCGGCTGGCCAGCGGGATAATTTGGATTTTCCGAGACGAATAGATCGCTGCCCGTCGACGGCGCCGATGTTCCGGAAATAATGAACTGGTGCGCTGGGAAGCTAGGCCCCTGGTTGGTTTGGAACATTCGATCGCCGAAGGTGTATTGCTCGGCGAGAGCGAAATAAGACTGCACGTCCGTCTGATTCACATACATGAACTGCGGATTCGCGGGTGCGCAGTTGGGATTGCCTGCGGCGCAGGTAATGGAAATCAGATCGGCTCCGTCCATCTTTCCGCCATCGTACATTTTTTCAAACGCGCTATGAGCGTGGCTAAGATCGTAGTTGTTCGCCAGAGCGATCGGACTGAGAGTGATGGTCTGTTTCAGGGAATTTACACCGCTGCTTGCGAGGTCCGCTCCTCGCGAAATCAGAACGGGATCTTGAAATAGATTGTCGGGTGTGCGGTTCTCCTGAAAAATCACGACGACGTGCTGGATGTATTGCGAAGAAGAGGAAGGAGGAGGCGGCTGATCGACAAAAGTAGTGCCTCTCCCACCGCTACAGCCATTCAGAGTGAGCAGGAAGCCAGCAAGCGAGCCGAGCAGCAGGATGAGAAAGAGACGACATCGGGACATGCGGCGAGTCCTCTGACGTGTATTAGGTTCCGATAGAACAAACCCGGTTGTCGCCAATTTCACTCCGGAAAAAATATCGACTTGACTCTTGATACACGATACTTGCTACGGCGCCTGAACATCATCGACAGCCGAGCAGGAAACCCGTTCTTGTTCAGACCAGGCCCGCAACCGCCAGCCTCGGCCGAGAACACAAAGAGCCGCCGCGTAGCCGTTGCCGCCAGGCACCTCCCGCATACACCAACGTTCCGCTTCCGTTGCGTCGGGCCGGGTGGCAATCAGGGCATTGATATTCCCGGCTGCCATGGAAACGTCGAATTGGCTTAGAGGTAAGGACAATCCTGACCCTGTCGCTTTCACGTAGGCTTCCTTCCGGGTCCAGCATCGGAAGAACGCAGCATGTCTTTCCTCCAGAGCAAAAGCCATGAGTTCTTGTCGTTCGTGCTCCGAAAAGAATCGGTGGGCAATTCCTTCCACGTCAAAATCGTGCCGGATCAACTCCACGTCAACGCCAACTTCCCGTCCCCGGGTAAACGCCAGCAGAGCCGCCATGCCGGAATGAGAAATATTGAACTCAATTTCCCGTGCTGCATGAACACCCGCTAATGCAGGCTTCTCTTTATCCGAATAGCGGAACGAAAGCTCTTTCGGCTCAGCGCCTAAATAGGCAGCAAGAATTATTCGCAACAGTGCGCGCGATGAAACATAGCTTTGGCGGTCGCGGGAGAAATGGAATCGAGCGGCGCGCGCGCGTTCATCCTCCGAGAGCACTTGCTGCCAGCGGGGTTCCTCGGGACCAACCGCGCCTAAATCGACTCGCCAGAGTTGCACCTCGTTTTCCGGTAGCGCGATCGGGCCTGCGAGGCTGAACCCTGGCTTGGTTATGTTCATCTGCGCCAACATGCTCTAAAGGTTACGCTGGAGTTTCACGGCGTGTCCATATTGGGTGTTGCGTCAACAACATACCGGTATCGGCACATGTCAGGAGACCCCGATCGCGGCCCCCGACCCTAAAGTTTCCCCCTACCACGTCGATATGGACCCTAGATGGCAAGGACCTCTACCAGCGTTCCTTGTTAGTTGAATCCATCCTCAGGAGAGATATATGTCGACGGCAGCGGTTTCAAGTAGCTCCATCCACCAGCAATTGCAGCAGTACTTTCAAACTCGCGGCACGGATCTGGGCCAGCTGGGAAAAGCCTTAAGTTCCGGCGACTTATCTGAAGCTCAGACGGCCTTCAACAACATAGTCTCGCTCGGCCAGGGCGGTCCATTTGCCGGTGGGAATCCGTTCAAACTTACCGGGCGTGAGCAGGATTTTGCCGCCGTTGGGCAAGCTTTGCAGTCCGGCGACCTGGCGGGTGCGAAACAAGCTTTCCAGGGTCTTGTCAATACGTTCAGAAACCTACCCCAAGGCGGCGGGGCCAACTCGACTCCAGCGTCGTCGGCGACAGGCGCCGGGCCTGAAGTCGTCATTAACCTGAGCAGCGGCGCGGGGGGCGCAAGCCCCGAGCAAATCACCATCAACATCAACGAGTCAGCGAACAACGCTCAAGCCCCTTCTTCGACCACTAATCAACTAAGCCCCACTGCGCAGGAGATTACCCTGAATTTGAATCCTGCGAACAGTGAACAGATCGTGCTGAACCTGTTGGCAGCGTCATCGTCAACCAGCAATCCCGCGAGCAGTTCCTCCGCGAACGGAACGATCAGTATTTCGGCTTGAACCGGCGGCTTGAAACGGAGTGCGGCCGGTGCCTTCAGCGGGGAATACGACCGCTTATTGCACCGGCGCATTCAGCGCCGCAACGAACTCCATAAACGTTGTGGCCGTCACCGCTTGATCCACCGCCTCCGAGTGTCCGAACAATTCGCTGGCATCCCCCAGCAAGTCCTGCTGCGACTGATTATCCGCCGTCAGAATCATGATAATCAGCCGCGCGGGCTTGCCATCGCGCGCGTCGAAATCGATTCCATCCGACTTTGCTACCACCACCAGCGGCCGTGCTAATCCGTCCACTCGTGCATAGGGCACAGCCAGTTCATTCTCCCAGCCGCTGGCCAGCACGCGCTCGCGCTCAGCGATCAGGCGGAATAATCTTTCAGGCGCGTTACTCACGGCTTCCGCGGCCACTTCGCACATCTCCCGTAGCGCTCCCAGCCGGGTCTTGGCAGCCAGAGCGGGCAGAAAAAGCTTGGCGGTAACTGTGTCTTTCAGGGTCAGCTTGCGTCTGCGTTTTACCAAAAAGTTAATCACCGGCGCCGAGAGCAGCGAAGTGAGCAGAGCCATTACCACGAGCGCGACGAACATCGATTCCTGGATCAACCCGGCCTGCAGCGCGAGGATGCCAAGAATAATCTCCATGGCACCGCGGGCATTCATGGCGAGCCCCACGACCAGCGACGATGTCCGGTCCATCCCGCCCAGCCGAGCGCCCCAGCCCGCTCCCAGTAACTTTCCTGCACAAGCCACGCCGATCACGGTTGCGGTTAATCCAAGATGAAAGTTCGCGGCAAAGTTGGTTCGCAATCCGATGCTGGCAAAGAAAAATGGAGCGAACACGTTGGTCACGATCTGGTGAATGTGTTCGGAGGTTCGCTTGCGCAGATGTCCGGATTCGCCGATCGCGATGCCAATCACGAAGGCTCCAAACACCGCATGGATTCCCGCATATTCGGTGAACGCCGCGCCGGCGAGTGTGAGGGTGAAAATGAATCCCAGCACGCCACCCGGCCATGTCGTATGAGCTTGCAAAATGGGCAGAATTTTATTGAATAGCCAGCTCCCCACGGTCAGCGTAAGGCCCACGAATAGCAGAACCAGGATGATGGTGTGCTTTACACCGTCGCCCACGCTTCCGCCAGCCGGAGGATGCAGCATCCCGAGGACAAAGGAAAACAAAATCCATCCCACCAGGTCGTCAAACATCGCCGACGAGATGATGACGGTCCCCACCTCGGTGCGCAGCAGATTCAGGTCCATCAAAATCTTTGCGATTACCGGCAGCGCCGAAATAGAAAGCGCCGTACCCACGAACAGCGCGAAGATCAGAGTGCTGGTTCCTGCGCCCGAGCCAGCGCCCATCTCAGCGGGAAACGCACTGGCCGAGGCGAAACCGGCGGCGAAAGGGAAGGCGACGCCGAAAATGCTAACGAGCAATGCACTCTTGCCCTGGCGAAAGATGCTGCGCAGGTCGATCTCAAGCCCGGCGGTTAACAGGAAGAACACGACTCCCAGAGTCGTCACGGTCTCGAGCACGATTTGCATCGGCCCGGTGGTGGGGAACAAAGTCTCGTATAAATGCGGCCGGTAGTGTCCGAGGACGGTCGGCCCCAGCAGAATCCCGACGCCGATCTCTCCTAGCACCGAAGGCTGGCGGATCTTCTGCATCAACTCCGCCGCCAGTTTGGCGCAGCCGAGCAGAGTAGCCAGCGCCATAAACATCGTCATTACATCGTGCGGGCTCAAATGCTGCATGCGTGGACCTACTGTAAATCCAAAGACGAGAGCAAGACGATTTTCAGGCTAATCGGAAGCGGCCCCAACTTCCAGTTCGGGAATCACATTTGTTACACAGAGTCCAAACTACCGCAAATACTGTAAGTCCCCGGAGAACGCCTTTGCAGTAAACTGGGCAGTCCCCGGGGTAATTTCCCGGCAAGGAGAAAGACCATGACGCACAAAAGTATGTTGATCGCAATTGCAGTGCTGTCGCTCGCGACGCGGGGATTTTCTCAAGATCGTAACCAGCCGACAGGAAAGTCTCAGGAACGCATCGTCCGCGAGGTTCGCCACGAGCTGCTTATGCTTCCGTATTTCGGCGTGTTCGACTACATCGCTTTTAAGGTGGATGGATTTAACGTCACGCTGCTGGGATCGGTCGTTCGTCCAACCCTGAAATCCGACGCCGAGAACTCGGTCAAACATATCGAGGGTGTCGAGAAAGTCGATAACCAGATTGAGGTGCTGCCTCCCTCACCGGAAGACGATAGGTTGCGGCTGCGTCTGTATCGCGAAATCTACGGATTTCCGGCGTTGGAGAAGTATGCCCTCGGCGTGCAGAAACCCATCCGAATCATTGTGAAAATGGGACGCGTCACACTGGAAGGCGTTGTCGACAACGACGCCGACAAGAACCTGGCCGGACTGCGAGCCAATTCTGTCCCAGGAATCTTTGCGGTGACGAATAACTTACAAGTGGTCCCGTCAAAGTAATGTCGCAACGCGAGGAGTTGCGAATGATTCTTCCTCACGCCGCCATACCGTCAACCCAACGGCTCCTAGCGCCAAGTAGCCAAGAGTTGCCGGTTGCGGAGCCAGATCCGATGGTGTGAGCGCAGCTTCGTCCGCTTCGGTTATCGCTCCGGCAAGGATCGGCTTGTTCGGAATGGTTTCGTAGGCGTAGCCGGTAATTGTGGCAAAGGTGAAGTTGTGCGTCACCCGCACCCAGCCATAGTGAACCTTGCTTTCTTTGTCGAGGAATTTCACGCCCAGATAGTGCTTGTTTGTTTGCTGAGTCCAGGAGCCACAGAGTTGGTGGCCTACGGAGGTGCCCTCATCACCAGTCATCAGTATCTCGCCGGCTGCAAACGGGCGGAGGCGATCGATGCGAACGCCACGGCTTAAATCCGCCGCACAAGGTTCTCCTCCGTAGAAAGAGAGACCCTCGTGCCAAACCTCATTGGCCGCCTGTACCGGAATGACATTCAGTCGGTCATTGAAGAAGCAGCCCAGCGGCTTGCGGCCGTTTTGGCCCGTCGGTCTGCTCCGCGCCTCGGTACAAGTGTTGGTAGGAAAATTCGCTGCCGACAACCCGAAATCGTTTTGCCCATCGCCATTGATGTCAAAATTCACAGGCCCAGCATTGATTGGCACGGGAATATCAACCTTGGTGACCACCACTTTGGCATCTGCAGGCTGCACGCAAGCCAGTAACGCCACTCCGGCTGAACCGGCAGCGAGCGCATAGGACGACAAATTCTTCTCCAATCCTGCCGGAAGTGGAGATCGCGAACGTTTCTTCGAGTGGGTGGGGATTGGCGCAGAAGACTGGGTCATGGTGGTTTCCTTTCTAGGGACGAAGCAGCGGACGAGTTGCGGAGCCGGAGAAAATCCCGCCCAGCGGAGTTCGGCGATTCTCCCTCTAGCCCGCCCGCCTGTCAAGGTGAAAGAATTTGCACCCGGATCGTTGGCTTTTGTTCTGCCGTCCCGTTACCATGTCACCCGATGGCACGCGAGACCTTGGTCGATTCCCGGCAGGAAATCCTGCGCACTGCTGCCCGTTTATTTCAGCAGCGCGGCTACGACGCTACCTCCATGAACGACGTTGCCGCTGCGCTCAAGCTGAGCAAAGGCGGCCTCTATCATCACTTTCAGAGTAAAGATGAAATCCTGTACGAGATCATGAACCACGCCATGGAGATCACCCAGGAGCGTGTGCTGAATCCGGTCCGCAGCATCGCCGATCCGGAAGAGCGCCTGCGCACCCTGATTCGCCTGCACATCGAGGTCGTGCTCAGCCCGCGGGACCGGGAAATCACCGTGATGTTACATGAAAACCATCCTCTTCCTCCGCCGCTGCGCAAGCGCATCAACAGCCGCAAAAAGGAATACGTTCACTTCCTCGAAAGCCTCATGGCGGAAGTGCAGGAGAGAGTGCAGGAAAAAGCGCAGGAGAAGGCGCAAGAAAAAATTCCATCCAAGGTTCAACGAGAAGTTCGACAATCCGCTGGCAAAGTGAGTCCGCGCGCCGCGGCCTTCGCGCTGCTCGGCATGATTAACTGGATTTATCAATGGTACAAACCGGAAGGCGAACTGCAAGCGCAGAGCCTGATACCACAATTTACCGAGCTCATCTTCGGAGGCATCTTCGCATAGGTCGCGCTACGAATAACGGGCTACAAAACCCATAATTAAGGAGAGAGACGATCATGACTCCCGCCCTTAGCCATCAGAAAAACCCACTCATTGGTTGGGACATTACCGCCTCGGCCAAAGTCGACAAAGACGAAAAAATTGCGCGCGCTCAAATCCTTGTCAACGACTCCAGCGAATACGATGAGACGTTCGATCCGCCCTTGAGCAGTTGGCAGAAGCAGCTTAGTCAGAAGGGCGAATATCCCGGAGACAATACGGTGCGGTTAGTCATCACCAGCGACACCGGCGGAGACACCGAGGCTGAAGATTCGTGGAGTTAAGACTGAACCGATCGAAGCCGAAGGAGACATCCGCTTGACCGAACCCACAGCCCGCTTGCTTACGATTGCCGATCTTGAAAAGCGACAAAGTCACGCAGGCAATCGATATTTGGAATTTCTGCGTGTGCCCGCGATGAGCGCCGGACTCTACGCGTTGCCCGCGGGCGGAACCGATCTGCAGCGGCCCCACCGCCAGGATGAAATTTACTATGTGATCAGCGGCCGCGCTCGCTTTCAAGCCGACAAAGAAGATCAGGAAATTAGCGCCGGCAGCGTGCTTTTCGTTGCGGCCGGCGTGGTGCATCGCTTCTACGACATCACCGAGGACCTGGCGGTGCTGGTCGTTTTCGCGCCCGCGGAAACCTAGGCCGCCTCGATTCTACTCGCAGCCTGCTGCTCACAACTACTTCGCAGGAATCCAATAAATCTCTTCTTTGATCGCCGTCCGATCGACGAAGCCACGCCGCTTCAGGATCGCCTTGCTGTTTGCGATCATGTCCGGATGCCCGCACAAGTACGCCGTCGTATTCGTGGCATCGAGCTCCCACTGATCGGCATATTTCCGCAGCACATCGTCGGCGCGTCCAATCTCTCCCGGCCAGTCCGAGTGATCCCATGGCCGGCTCACCGTTGGCACATATTTGAACCAGGGAAGCTCCGCAGCAAAGCGCGTGAGCTCCTCTTTGTAGCCGAACTCCCATGGCCGGCTGGCGCCGTTGAGCAGATATAACTGATGGCCGCCATCGAATCGCCCTTCCTTCCAATCCTTCGAAAGTGTGCGCACGAAACTTACAAACGGTGCCACTCCCGTCACCGTCGAAACCAGCAGATGATGTTTACGCCCGCTTTCCGTATCGAGAGTGAATTTCCCCTTGGGAATTTTCCGCATCACCAACTCATCGCCCGGTTGCAGTTTGTAAAGGCGCGGCGTGAGGGCGCCTTCCGGCACCAGTTCGAAGAAAAACTCAATTTCATTTTCAAAGGGCGCGGAGACAATCGAATACGGACGCTCGGTCCGCTTTCCATCGTGCTCCACGCCGAGCGTAGCGTATTGTCCTGGAGCAAACTTGAACTCTCCGCCGGCCTGGATGCGAATCATCCACAAATCCGACGCAAACTCTTCGCGTTTTGTAACCTTGGCCCGGTAAAACTTATCGTCCGCAACCATCATTCTTTTAAGTTCCTCAGAGAGTGAAGCAATCGAATCACCAGCCGAAAATCGTCTTCGCCGG
This sequence comes from uncultured Acidobacteriaceae bacterium, assembly GCA_963771965.1. Lineage (GTDB taxonomy): Bacteria > Acidobacteriota > Terriglobia > Terriglobales > Acidobacteriaceae > Sulfotelmatobacter. Next base: position 73,240 of record CAVYVM010000005.1, on the reverse strand, counting down.
TCGTTAGAGTTTTGCGATGATACACGGCAGGCTGGTAGCTTGGCAACCGAACGGTCGTTCGCTATTTCTTATTTCTCGGAAGCCGGCTTACTGGCTTCAACCGGAGTAGCGGGCAGCGCTCGAAGTTTTTCCAATTCGTCCTGAGTCTTCTTCCAGTCGTCTGGCTTTTTCTTGGTAGCGATGGGCGCGTTCGGGTCAGCATAGAAGGCAAGAATATTGTCCCGAAGCTCCGGGCTTACCTTGTCGAAATTGTGTCCCGCCAGTTCATCGAGCAGTCGCGCATAGGCCTTGTCGGTGAGCGCATACTCGCCCGCTCGTGTTTCGTGACCCGTGTCAAAGTCAGTGTCGGGAAGCTGCAGTTTCCCGGCGCTCGTTTCCTGGACGAGCTTCGTATAGTTCTCCACCGTGCGGTCTACGCTGGCGATGTAAAGGTCTTCCGTCTTCTGGGTAGGAATCTTAAAGTCGAGCGCCTTGAAGGGTCCGATCTTGGGAACGAACCTGAGAAAGAAGCCGAGCAGACGCGTTCCGAAGCCCGGCCGCCGATATCCCTTGCCCCACTCCTTTTGATAGTCCGTGCGCGACAGGTAGTAACGAAACTGCCGCGCACGAAAGTTCGGAGTCTCCTTCACAAATTCTTGCCGGCGCGCCGTCAAGGCGACGCGAGTCATCTCCGGCAGCACGTTGCTGATCGCGCGCCGAAATGTCCCGATGGCCAGGTCTTCGTCCGACATCACATCGCTCAGGGGAACGTCGTACGTATCCTGAAATGCCCGCTCCAGCACGGGTTTCGAAATCTCGAAGCCGATGAAGTCGTGATAGCGGTCGGAGGTATAGCGGTTCTTTGCGACCTGGGTTACATCGAATCCGAACTCAGTCCGGATGTGGGCTTTGGGATTATCCTCGTAAGTCACCACATCGCCGTACTTCTTGCGGAGCTTGGGGAATTCGATGCCGACCGCCTGGTTCACCGTGGGATGCCCGCAGTTATCGGCGGAATAATGCGCCAGAGCGCCCAGCGCGAAGGCAAGCTCGTTGACGTCGGACGCCTCCTTGATCAAATTGACAATGAAATCGCCGCTGCGCACATAATGCGTGAGGTCGCTGAAATATTTATTGCCGAACGGGTAATAACCCATGTCCTGCATCACGGAGCCGCCGTAAGCGAATGCATGGGCTTTTTTCAAATCGTCGTCGGTAGCGGCGGGGAAGCGCTTCTTCAGCAGCGGCTGAAGGTTGTCCTTCCAAGCCAGATCGACAATTTCCTCGTGCGTCAGCACGGAGTAGGCGGTGCAAGGACGCACTGCGAACTGCGCCAGAAGCAGACCTGCCGCTACTGCAAACCAGGAAATATTTCGCCGGCAATTTAGAAGGCGCTTCATTTGCCAGGATTCATTTGCTGTAAACGAGAGCCACAAAGCTGTCCGGCAGGATATTGCGGCCACGAGGATTGTCCGGGGTAGCGGGAACGGGCGGCCCCATTTTCGCGGTCACCACGATTACATTGTGCGTTTTGTCATCCAGCGCCATCGTCCGCGCCCCGCTCTGCGTAGGGACGTTTTCGGCTACGCTGAACTTGTCGGGAGATTCTTCGCGTACCACCGTCAGCACGCCTTCGCCGCACGAAGCAAACGCCAACCCGGTCTCATCGTCGAATGCGGTCGCGTCCACGCCGTCGCCGATGGCAGGCGTCGCCAGGACCTTGCCGGTGTCGGCGTCCACGACTGCCATCATCTTGTTATCGCAACCGACAAACAATCGTCGGTTCTTCCGATCCATCGACAAGCCGGAGGGAGATTCGCACGGCGCGAGCGGCCACTTCGTTTTCACTTCAAGTTTGTTGGCATCGATCGCCGTCAGTTCGTTCTTGTCTTCGATGTTCACGAAAATCTCACCCTTGCCGTCGCTCGCCGCAAACTCGGGTTTGCCGTCAAGTTTGATCGTGCCCAGCACCGTGCCCTTCTCGGCGTCCAGCGCGGTCGCGTCCTGGCTCCGGCCATTGAAGGTGAACACCCGCTTCGTCGCCGGGTCGTAAAGAATCGCGTCCGGATTCTGGCCCACCTTTACCTTGTTGCTGGTCGCCAGTGTCTTGAGATCGAAAATGCTGACCGTGCCTTCGCGACCGTTGCTGGTGAAACCGCGGCCCATCTCCGGCGCAAGCGCGATGCCGTGAACTCCCGGCGTATCGGCAATGTCGCCCACCGTCTTGCCGGAATCAAGATCGGCCACGACGACGTGTGTCGACCGCGAAATATAAAGACGGCGCCCCGCAGCATCCGCAGTTAAATAGTCCCAGCCGCCATTGCCACCGATTTTGTAAGTCTTCACCAGCTTGTACCCTGGACCTGCCGCAGCCACAGCGGCGACAGAGATTAACAGGGCGAGCGAGGACAACAGCCAGGGGCCTACGAATTTCACTTTCCGATTCACCGTTCCCTCCAACCTTCTGGAATCGTGCTGCTTTCGATGCCGAAATCCGGCGCTCGTTTGGCTTCCATCTCGTCGAATGTTGGCCGTGCCGGTCCCGAAGTAACTTTACCCTATTCGCAGGCGACCCATAAACTCGTCCCATGGATGGATTGCGACAGGCGTCGCGGGAAAGTTTGATCGAGCGTGGGCTTTGGGTCTGCTAGGAAATCGTGGGGTTGAGACAGAACGCATTGTTCAGGTGTTGGCTATTTACTTGAAAGACTCCAAAGATTCCGGCAAAGATTTCGACGAAAATGCAAACACGGCGAGTGCCATAGAAGAAGTGAAGATAACAGCGGCCTGGCGTGACTGGTATCAAAAACCAGTGGTAATAATTTACTTGACTGAGCGCGGGGAAGCGGTTGACTTTTGCTGAGGTGACCGGAAAGGTGGGAGAAACGCCTTTCTAACCCTTTGCGCGGGAAGCGTGGCCGGAAGCCCGTTTCTGCCGCTGTTTCCGCACTCGCTTCTCGCGGTCGAGTTCGGCCTTGAGAGCCGAGTGCGGGACGGACAGAACTTTTTTGAGACGCTGTTTCAAATGTAGCGTATTCACCCTGCTCATTCTTGGCCGAAGGTTTAGGGTGATTCGCCATACTCGTGCATCTGAGCGTGCTTCAGCAATTTTAGCACGCAGGGATATATGTGTATGCATCGCCCCTTCGGACCCGTTTATCGGCACATTAAAGGTGCTCGCATGATTGATTTCAATCCCGCATGGATTTATCACTTGGGCGAATGCCTAGGGCGGCTTGAACTAGCGCTTCGAGACGGCGATGTACAGTTGGCGGATATTTATCGTGAGTTCTTCATGGCGCGCGGTGCAGTCGAAGGAATTCTGTATAACCCGCAGCACAGCTTGTTCCCCGACACGCATGAGGACCTAACGCGACTTCTCGACAACATCAACCTGATCGCCCCGTCTGAGGCCAGATTGACACATCAAATGCACATCGTTACGAAGGATGAAGCGCTTGGCATCACGTACGCTATTAATCAAGTCCGTGAGACATTTGAGCGAGAGGCGGCGAAGCAATTCATTCTGGGACTCGAAAAGCAACGGGCTCTTGATCCAGCAACATTGGTAGAGAGAATTGAAACTACTATGTCACCACGTTGCTGGGAACGGCTCTCCGCCGCTACTAAACGTGAAATCCAGGAATCAGGAAAATGTCTAGCGCTTGAGCGGTACACTGCCTCGGGTTTCCATATGCTGCGGGGACTGGAAAGTGAAATTACCGACTATATACACTTGCTTACCAATGCAAAACCCACGCAGCGCAATATCGGTCACTATGTTCAGGTGCTCAAGGAGAATCACGCGGACCCGAAACTCATAGCGATGCTCGACAATATTCGCAACTTAGATCGGAACCCATTGATGCATCCCGAGGATTGGCTAGACAAAGATGATGCGATTGGAATCTTTAATACCTCACAAACTGCTTTTGAGAGGTTAATTTCCGACATGGAGAAGAAGAAACTACTGCCGCCCTTGAGCGTATAATTCGCTGCGCTATGGCATCCGACAATCTGTCTCTCGCTTCACTTGTAGGCCAAGAGGTCTACGCCAAAATTCCATCATGGCAGCAAAACAAGATCGTTAAAATTCGTCTTGTGGGTGTGGACACTGGCGGAATCTGGATTGAAAGTAGCGACTTCATGGAACACTTTTTCGAAGGCACGCCCCACACCATGACTTCAACCTCTGTACAAGTTTTCGTGCCTTACGCGCAAATCCTAGCCATCTACCATGTTGGCGGTGGTCCGTGGATTTCCGAAAAAGTTGCTCGATAACCCTAGTCGGTACTTCGTCGTGCCTTAATTGCATCTCCCCTGTCACGGTGTCCTCCATTGAACTCAGATTTGGTTTAAGAACTCCTCCAACGTTTCCGACCGCGCCGCAATCTCGCTCACCTGCAAAAGCCAAGCATGAAAGTCTGCCGCGTCCCGTATCTGTCCGGTAGGCAGCTTAGCCGTGTACATCCGTTCCGCTAAGAGCTTCGCAAATAGGGCCAATTCGGGCACGGTCCGGATTGTAACACAGAGAATTATTATAGTTCCTTTAGTTCTTAGTAATACTTGCAACGAGAAACATCCTTAATGACGATGGGTAATGCCAAAACGCACGGTAGGAGTTTCCATCAAGATGTCGGAAGAAGACCTTGCCTTATTCACGAAAGCGGCATCCCAAATCTGGCCGGAGGCCATCTTGACCCGCACGGCAATCATTCTCGGACTCGCACGCATCGGAGCCAAATCTGTGCTCTCGAAGCCCAAGCATAAATAAGTGGTTAGTCAAGTAAATTATTACCAAATCAGTGGCTAGTGGTCAGTGATTAGTGATTAGTAAACCAAACCACACTGACCACCATTGCCCACTGACGACTTCTATTCCGCCATCTTCGCCACATGCACATCGAAGCCTGTCTTTGGCAACAGTGAAGTCAAAGCAAAAGCCTTGAATCCATCCCCGTTCACTTCCGTGTGACGATAGATTCCCGGCTCGCTCTCGATCGTCTCCTTGCGTCCTTCCATGTCCGCCAGAAACGCTTCTGCCTGCTTCGCAGTCGCCTCACCACCTTTGGCGCGCGACACCACTGCCTCCGATGCATACGAGCGCACCAGCTTTGGCCAGTATTTCTCCAGCAATTCTGTGCTGGCAAAAATATCGGCCCAGATGATGCGCCCGTTCACCGCGACCACCACTCCCACTGCATTCCGATCGCGAAGCTGCTTGATCAAGCTCTGATAATTTTGCTCGATTGGTTTGGCGATCTGGTCCACTTGTTCTTTCACATTCTTGTTCTCCATCACTCGTGCGTAAGAACTCGTAGATCGAATTTCTTCCGCGCTCTGGGCAGGGGCCGCAGCCGTCACTTCTATCGTTTCGGCCACCGATATCTGTTGCTTTCTCACCTCCGCCCAAACCTGGTTCTGATCCTTATCGCCCATCGCTTTCGCCCGCACGGACGGCTGAGCCATCAGCGTTCCGGCGGATGTGCCACCGCCCGCCCCTTTTCCACTGCCGTACATTGCTCCCGACGCGCCGAAGTGATCGCTGGTTGCGACCCACCGCCCGGGCTCCACGCAGAACACACTGAGATCGACGGGATCACTTTCCGCCGGAACGATTCGATCTTTCCCGATCACACGATCCTGCTGGCCTCCGGTAACAATCTCGCCAGCCAGTAGCAGCAGCGGACGCTTCGAGTTATTGATCAACACCAACTTGTTGACTTCGGCGCTTTGGCGCGGCACGGCCGGCACCGGACGCCGCCGCAACAGTCCGCGAATATTTCCATACTCGGTTACGACCACATCGCCCGATCGCAATCCTTCATCGAGGGTTAGAAATTCGCCCGTTGCATAAGACTTGGGGGCGATCACAGGAAACACAGTCAGACTCCCATGCCGGATCGGCCCCAACACTTTGTAGCCCGAGGCGAAAGGCGTTTCTCCCGCCTGCACCGGCAAAAGATTTACCGATACCACTCCCAACACGACCAACGACACCATCCCCAACAGAAGCACATTCGACTTCATAGGGTTCCTCCGGCCGGGCAAACTGGCACGCCCCGCCCCAGGAGGATTTCCGGGGCCGCGCCGTCTACCTCGACTCGTCCGAAGAACGAAAAGAATTTGGCGGCTTGCGGCGAAAATGAGGGTTACACGCGTCTAAGAACTAGTAGCATCGGAATTGGTAGCGTCGGAACTTGTAGCGTCAAAGTAAGTACTCGTCGTAATCTTTTGCTCTTGAGTATTTGTCTTTAGTTTTGTCTCTGCATGCCCCTCACGAGACCGATCTCCGCCGCGGTGCAATCGGCCGTCTCCGATTTGTTGGTGGAGCTTCACTCCGCTGGCGGATGCGAGAAGATCGGTCTCACGCGCGATTCTTTCTCCATTATTCTTTGCGACGTGGCCGCAAAGTATTTGCCTGCCAGCGCAAGTCACACCGAGGCTTGCACCTTCTTACTAACCCTCCGCGTCGAAGAGCTCGCACTTGCCCGGGCCTGCGCGGGCGGCCACAACTATGCGTGGGAAATCTTTCTCACGCGCTATCGCGAAAAGCTCTATCAGTCCGCATTGCGCATCGCCCGCGAGGACTCTGCCGCGCGCGACCTCGCCGATACCCTCTACGCCGAACTCTACGGCACAAGCATGCGCGATGGTGAACGCGTTTCAAAGCTCGCCTCGTTCACCGGACGTGGATCGCTCGAGGGTTGGCTGCGCACTGTTCTTGCACAGGAATTCGTCAATCGTTACCGCCGCACCAAGCGATTAGTGAGTTTGGACGAAGAGAGTGAAGAGGGATCGCAGTTTGCCGCGCCCGATCCGGAGCCGCTTCCGCCGGCCGACTCGCGCCTGGAATCAGCAACCGCCGCTGCTCTAGCTGCGCTCTCCGCCGAAGACCGGACCGTGCTGGCGTCCTATTATCTCGATGGCCGCACCCTGGCCGAGATCGCCCGCTTGCTTGGCGTCCACGAATCCACAATCAGCCGCAAAGTGGATAAGCTGGCCAAGTCGCTGCGCAAGAAGATCTTGGCGGGCATGGTCCAGCAAGGCATGGACCGCCGCCAGGCCGAAGAGGCTTTGGAAGTCGACGTGCGCGATTTGCGGGTAGACATTCGCCGCAGTCTCGCGCAAGAATCGTCGGCATCGCCGTTCTCTAAGGAGAAAGAGAAAGCTGGAAGCCAAAAGCTAGAAGCCAAGAGCTAGTAACGATTAATGTCAAATGTTCCAAAAATCGTGCTGAATCAGTTGCAATCGGCGGCCGGCGAGCATCCTGACGCGGATCTTCTCACCGCCTTCGCCGAGCAGTCGCTGCCGGAGTCTGAGCGCAATCTTGTGCTCTGTCATCTTTCGCTCTGCAGCGACTGCCGCGAGGTCATCGCACTTGCTCTACCCGCTACCGAAGCGGTCAATGTTGCCGTTTCGGCCCGTCCGGCTCGCGTCGGTTGGCTGACTACGCCTGCTCTACGCTGGGGTGTAGTCGCTGCGGGAGTCTTAATCGTTACCTTGTTCGGAGTGTTGCAATACCGGCAAATGCATCCGGGAAAAGAAAGACAGCTGGCTGCTGCTGTAATTCCGCGCGAAACAATTACTTCGACTCCGGTGCAAACTCCAGCGGCCTCGGCGCAAACGTCGGCTGCGCCTGCCGCTCTCCCACGTACCGAACAGAAGATGCAGCTCGACAAGCGAGTGGAAGAGCGAAAACAATTTCCCAACATGTTCCCGCAATCGAAGTCTGCCTCCGACGCTGGTGCAATCAGCGGGGGAATTTGGCGGCCCTCCTCGAACGCATCCCGTGTTTTGCCGGGAGGGCTGTCTGGTTCAGGTGGAGGGATCGCGTCGGGTTCTGGCGCCCGCCTTGCGACGAATGCACCGGCGGCTCCCACGGTTGAGGCGCAAGGAACTGCCGCGTTGGCTGCGCCTGAGACCCAAGCTTCCGACCAGCTTGCACAGAACCAGGTGCAACAGTTGCCATTGCAGAGCCGTAACGCCATCGATTTAAGTGTAGCCAGGGCCAAAGATCCCGTGCCTGCCGCGCCTGCAGCGATGCAGGCCCCCAGCATCGCTCTGCATACTTCGCCATCTCTCATGCAGCATGCTGCGCCACGTTGGATGATTACATCCTCTGGCGGTTTACGGCGGTCCCTTGACGCGGGGCTGACTTGGGAGGATGTCAACGTCAATTCCGGTTCGATTGGCGGCGTGGTTAAAGATCCCTCCGGAGCGGTGGTCGCTGACGCCAGCGTGACCGTGACCAATCTAGACACGACCGAAAAGCGTATGCAGGCGAGCGGTGCCGACGGACTTTTCAATTTTTCAAACCTATCTTCCGGCCGATACCGGATTGACGTGGAGAAGCCGGGATTCAACCACTTTGTGCAAAGACCCGTGACACTCAACGAGCAGCAGAGCGCGCGCCTCGACGCTGCGCTCCAGGTTGGGCAGGTTGGCGAGACTGTTGAAGTGGCGGCCACAACGTCCGTGCAAGTTGAATCCTCGACTGGCGGCGTTGAGAACATGAAGAAGAGTCGGGTACGGCAACAGAACGCAATGCAGGCAAGAGAAACGTACACGCACTGGCTCGCCACTCCGAACCCGGTATTCCGCGCTTTGGCTGCCACCGGTTCAGAGGTTTGGGCCGGAGGTTCGAACAGCGTGCTTTACCATTCCCTCGACGCCGGAGCGCATTGGACGCGGGTGCTGCCATCATCGGCCGGTATCGAGCTGACCGGCGACATCACAGCTGTCGATTTCTCTGATCTGCAGCATGGCAGGATTACAACCTCCGCTCCAGAAGTCTGGACCACCGCGGACGATGGTCGAACCTGGCAGAAGCAACCGTAACTTCCGTCGATACTGCCGTTCCAGGCGCGTTTCCAACGTTGCACTATCCCTATTACCTAATTACCTAAGTGACGTTTACACGAAACGAGGCTGCCTCTACTATCCATTACGTGGTTTGGCAGTTCTGGGGGAGGGCTGCCGAGGCGTCCTCGACTGAATAGTCGGGACGCTTTTTTATTTTTGGCTGCCGCAGTTGCAATCTTCAGCTCATAGCAGAGGGCCGGACGTACAGAACCATGTGGTCTACATCGATGTACCGGTCCCCCACTTTGAGCGCCTGTTTTTCGACTCCGAAAGATTCAAAGCCCAGCGACCGGTACAGCCTCGCAGCGGTCTCCTGGGTGTCGCCAACCGCGAGCTGGATCTGTTCGAGGCCGTCCATAGCAATGGCTCGGTCGAGAAGGGCTCGAAGCATGCGCCGCGCCGCCCCTTTGCCCCGCGCGGAACGCGACACATAAACGCCCCAAATGCGACCCTTGTGGCGTTCTTTGATCCCTTTGCTGCGAAAGAATCCTGCAGTGCCCACCAATCGCTCGCCATCAAAAACACCTACCACGAAGCTATTCGCGTCGGCAGAGATGCGCTTCGCGGCATCGTCCATGCTGAATGTGCGGTGCTCCTCAACGGAAGCCCCAAAGGCCTCGGGATCACATTCCAGGGACTCAAGCCTTATCCGCCAGTACGCCTCGGCATCGGCCGCAGAAAGAATCCGGATCTCCATCAGTGATTTTGGGGCTGGCTCACCCGTGCTACGCGGTATTTTTCCACGAGTCATCTCGAATGAGGCTGCCCTAGCCTTGAGTTTTTTGCAAGAGTAGGTAGATCGAACGTATCTGGCCTGTTTTGCCACGGCTTCGTAAGCGTCCGTGGCATCCTCATTTTGAGATCGACCATACACGCCGGGCCGCGAGTGGGCCACTCTTCGTGGGTTCGCGGCGAGTTTGAAAGTCCGTCGAAAATTATTGTCGTTAGAATCCGAGCCATCAAGAATCAAAATCAAGGGCAACGGACAGGAGTGTCCGTTCCACACGGGCGGGCTTCGCCCTGCCCGGACAGCCGAGGGCGGCTGTCCCTACATGAGCGGTGCATGGTCCCGAGCTAAGGGCTGGCGGCTAGCTGCTAATCGCTGATTCTTCTTGACATTCGCTTTATATTCGCCAACAATAACGGGCATGGCGATTACTCGCAGGCAGCGCGAAGTTTATGACTTCATCTCCCGCTTCGTGGCGGAGAATGGATACTCTCCGTCGTTTGAAGAGATTGGCAAAGGGCTCGACTTGAACTCGCTGGCCACGGTGCACAAGCACATCACCAACCTGGAGAAAAAAGGACTGCTCACGCGCGACTACAACCGCAGCCGGTCGATAGATTTGCTGCCGCCTAAGGGACGGCTGAAGCAGGCCATGAGCGTGAACACGGGGCTGGTGCTGCCGTTGCTGGGGCGCATTGCCGCCGGGCAGCCGATTGAGGCGGTGCAGAGTAATGAAACAATTTCGCTCGCCGATTTTGTGCGCTCGAAAGAAGTGTTTGTGCTCGAAGTGCGCGGCGATTCGATGCAGGATGAAGCGATCCTCGATGGCGATTACGTGCTGGTGGAGAAGTTAAAGACGGCGCACAACGGCGACATTGTGGTCGCGGTGGTGGACCGGGACGATGCCACGCTGAAGCGTTTTTATCGCGAAGGGGACAACATCCGGCTGCAGCCTTCGAATGCGGCGATGAAACCGATCATCGTTCCGGCTGCGTCGGTGGAAGTGCAGGGACGCGTGATTGGAGTGCTGCGGAAGTACTGAAGTACTGAGCAAGGCTCACGCGAACCTTGCCCGATACTGAATCGCTAGCTTACCGACCTGACGGATACTGCAACGTGCTTGTCGATGGCTTGCGCAATGGCTTCCTTGGGACGGTAGCCTACGATCTGCTCGACCACTTGCCCGCCTTTGAAGACCAGCAGCGTGGGAATGCCGGTGACCTTATAGCGCATGGGGGTGGAGCTGTTGGCGTCGACATCCATTTTGCCGACTTTGAGTTTGCCCTGATAGTCCTTAGCCAACTCCTCAACGATGGGAGCGATTGCGCGGCAGGGGCCGCACCATGTCGCCCAGAAATCCACCAGCACGGGCGTATCCGATTTCAAAACATCCGCGTCAAAGTTTGCATCTGTCACTTCGACGATTCCATTGCCTGCCATGTCATTTCTCCTAGTCGTAAACGTCGCGCTGTCGGCGGACGCTCCATGTTTTGGAAACAATGTTCAGAAACAATGTTTCGGAAACAACGACGAGTCGTAGCCGCATCCGGCGATCTATAAGTGCTCCCTAAGTTTCAGGGCAACTTAATATCGTATCACTGCTATTCGATGCGCGGGGCTTACGGAAGGTCGCAAAAGCGACCCGCGGTCATTGTGGCTTCGGCTCGGTAGTTTCTGGCGAGAGGGATTTGAGATAGGACACGATCTGCCAGCGCTCGGGTTCAGGAAGCTTTGACCAGACCGGCATGCCGCGGCGTACCACTCCATTGGTGAGAAGCCAGAACAACGTTCCGGGTGTGGCTTGCTGTACTTGATCGACGCGAAGACTCGGTCCCTTGCGCGTGCCTTCGGCGAGTTCGCCGTGACATTCGGCGCAGTGTTGGTCGTAGAGATTGGCGCCGGCGGATTCGGCATCGGGATCTTTTTCCATCGGGTTGTGGCGTGTGATCGCTTTCCTGGGGGCCTTCGTCAATTCCGCGTAGACCTTGCCGTCATTTTTCTTGGGAACGTAAGTTCCGCCTTGTGCGTGAGCGGGGACTGTAGCGACAGCGAGCGCAAAGGCCGCAACGATCACACGAAGATTTGCATTGGTAGTTTGCATTGTCATTGTCATTGCTTGCGGCCTCCGAAAAGACGGGCGATCGCTGAACCGAAGTTTGGGAACTCGCGCGAGACGCCCCAGCGCAGCAGGAAGCGATGACTGTTGTCGTTCAAACCGAAACCGGGAGACAGGCGCAAGGTCCAGTCTGACGGCAGATTCCAGGCGATGACGGGCGCGAGATAGTGGGACGTTTCGTGCAGGCCGAAGCTGTAGCGGTCGCCGAGACCGCCATACATTTCAATTCCGGCGATGAAATTCTCGCGGCAGAAATTGCAGCGATGCGCTGAGGCTTTCAGCGCGAGCGGACGGCTGGCACCGATGGCGTAGCCAAACTCCCAGGGATTGCCTCCGGTTACGTTTTTGGTGACGATGGTGTTTTCGGCGATGTTCCAGCCTTGGAAAGTCTTCGAGAGCAGCAGTTTGGTTTCTATTTCGTGATCGTGGTCCTGGCGCGCGATCGCGTTGGGATCAGCGTAGTCGGCCTCCACGTCGTGGCCCTCGACCTCTTTTAGAATTTTGTCGGCGCCGCTCGTCTGCTCGTATTCGATATACAGAACGGGATTGATGAAGTGCTCGCGCTGCAACAGGCGGAAGCGATTCTCCCAGCGGAAGCCGGTGAAGATCGTACTGTCGTTGAAGGTCGTCTGGCCGTCGAAATAGAGTTCGGTGGTCCACCAAGCTGTTGCGCCATATTCGAACTCGGCCCAGAAGGCGTGAAAGTCATTGCCGCCGCGTTGCGTGCCGAAGGTTGAAAAATATTCCACCTCGAGGCTGCCGGGCTCTTCGAGGTAGTGATCGTAGGTGACGATGTACGGGCTCTCCTGAGCTCGGGCTGGCGTGACGAATGCAGACGCGAGTAAGAGCAGGAAGAGCGCGGCTGCGGCAGGTGATCTACCTCCGATACGGCGTCGCGTCTTGCGGACCGAGAGGTGCCGGTTTGAAAGGTTGGATTTCATGTGAGCGGATTATCTTTCCCCAAGCGTGGCTATTTTATGGTTGCGACTCAGTTCAAAACTAAAATCGTGAAACAGTTACTAAATCCGAACGGCGAGCGTCCGGTCTTAGTTGCGACTGAATCGCATTTAGTGTGATTTTCTTGACTCGGTTGATCTTCCTAGTCAAAGTGGTCATAAAAAGTAAGACTGCTGAGGTCTGCGGCCAGTTGCAATCGAGTCGCAGCTGAGTTACTGTCTCAGTCTGACGGATGTTCCTGCATCTCGTCAATCGTCAGCAAAACAATTCGTCGCACAATGTTTGCGACAAGTTGCGACAATCGAGGCACTTATGCCGCTTCCCCAGACTGAAATGCCGGGCCGGTTGCAGGCCCACTTTGAAGATCGCGGAATCCGCATGACCCAGCAGCGGCGGGCGATTCTGCGCGTGATGGAAACCGCCAACAAGCATCTGGACGCGGCGCAGCTATTGCGCAAGGCGCAGAAGTTGGATGCCAGCGTAGATCGCAGCACGGTTTACCGAACTCTAAAACTGCTGAAGCGGCACGGACTGATTGACGAACTCGATCTGATGCACATCCATGGCGAGGGCCACTACTACGAACGCAAACTCAATCGAGACCACATTCACATGGCATGCTTGCGTTGCGGGAAGATCATGGAATTTATCAGCGATATTTTTGAGAAGCTGAAAGGGCAGGTGGAAAAAGACTGCCGCTTTCGGATAGTGGTGTCTCGACTGGAGATTGGTGGATATTGTGCGGCGTGCCGGGGATCAAGTTCGTGAGTAGATTCGCGCAGAGAATCTGATCACCTAACGACCGGTCTGGCGCAAAACGCATTGCAGTACGAATGCACAGCTTAGGGCCAGTTGGGTTTCGAGCTAGAGGCGAATTGTTGTGTGACGAGTTGCGGCTGGCTTCGCCGCCCTGGGCTGCGGCAAGTTGGGATCGGGACCGAAGCCGTGGCCTCGGCGGGGCGCGGGCTCTCTGGGAGTGGGTTCTACGTCTACGTTTACGGTCACTCCCACAGCATCAGAGTTTACGGCAATCAGCGGCTGCGGCTTGGCGGCGCGCTCCTCGAAAAGAAGCCGGCGCAGGGAACGAAGATCGTTCAGAATACGGCGGCTTTTGTTCATGTGCTGTTCGAGCTTCTCCATGCTGTACAAAGCGGTGCGCAGCGCGTCTAAATGGCGGGGAGAGCCGGCGCTCGCTTCTCTTTGGACGTCCGCTTCCACATCCTGCTTCGCTTGGCGAACGGTTTCGGCCAGCAAGGCGACGAACTCATGGGCGCTCTCGATGCTGTCGAAGGGGCTTCCGTTTTGGTCACTCATTGCGAGTCTCCTTGGCGTTCTGAAGATGGTTGGTGCGTCAGCGGAGAAACAGCATTCTGAACCCGGGACCTGGACTATTCGAGGTGCTTGCCGTAACGGTAACCCTTGGGCGGGAGTTGAGTCAAGGTGTTGAATGTTTAGGATTACCTCACCTCTTAATAGTTCAAGATAATTAGTTGAAGATACTATCAGATACAAATTGGACCAGGGCGCGGATAAGTTCCCATATTTATGAGAGCCTGCAGACATCCGAAACTTCCCTGGGACTCGTAACTCTAATGGATGAAGGACGGCGGCACACGCGCCGGGAGGAATTTATGTCGAGAGGATCGTTGCGAATTGTAGCGATGGTTTTGGCGGTGTTGGCTGGGGTGATGGTATGGCGGGCTCGGAATGAGATGGCAGCGAGCGGAGGCGGGAGCGGGGCGGCTGCGTTGCCGGCTCCGGTGGTGGATGAGGCGAAGGCCGCGGGACAGACAAAAGAAACGGCGGTGGTGGCGGGGGGATGTTTCTGGGGAATCCAAGCGGTCTTTCAGCACGTGAAGGGCGTGACCAGCGCTACTTCGGGATACTCGGGAGGGTCGGTAAAGAATCCCGATTACCAGACTGTAAGTATGGGGGCGACCGGACATGCGGAGTCGGTGCAGATTGTTTACGATCCATCGCAGGTTAGTTATGGAGAGTTACTGCGCGTGTTCTTCTCGGTGGCGCATGACCCGACGGAGCTAAACCGGCAGGGGCCGGATGAGGGGACGCAGTACCGGTCGGTGATTTTTTACGCGAACGATCAGCAAAAGAAAATTGCCGAAGCTTACATCGCTCAGCTTGAGCAGGCGGGAGTGTATCGCCATAAGATTGTGACCCAGGTGGTCGGCCTGCAGGCGTTTTATCCGGCGGAGGGTTATCACCAGAACTATGCGACGATTCATCCCAATGATCCTTACATCATGTTTAACGATGCGCCCAAGGTGGCGAATTTGAAGAAGGAATTTCCGGACTTGTGGAGCGGAAAGTAGGGGCGGTCCTTCTTGTGGAGAGAGAACAGCAGGTCCCTCCACTTCGCAGCTTCTTCCCTGCGGGAAGACGTTGCTTCGGTCGGGATGACAGGTTGGATACGCGAAGCAGCAATTGGAGGAACTTATGTTTGAGACGGATCGAAGGGGAGAAATGGATACTCGGCGGCGGGTGTTTCTGATGGGCGGCGCGGCGGCGATTGGAGGAGCGCTGGTGTGGCGATGGCATAACGTGAGTGTGATTGCAGCCGCGATGCCGAAGGTCGAACCGGGAGAGGTGACGGTTGTGCAATTCGCGGACGACGGGAAGCGGCTAGCGAAGGTGAAAATTGCGAAAGTGATCAAGACTGACGACGAGTGGAAGAAGCAACTGGGGTCGGGCGGCGCGTTTGAGATCACGCGGCATGCGGATACCGAGTTCGCTTATAGCGGGAAGTATTGGAACTTGCACGATAAGGGAATTTACCGCTGCATCTGCTGCGATAACGCACTGTTCAGTTCGGTGACGAAATTCGATTCCGGAACCGGTTGGCCGAGTTTTTGGGAGCCGCTGGCGAAAGAAAATGTGCGGGAAAAATCCGATAGCAGCATTGGTATGATGCGGACGGCGGTTTCCTGCACGGAATGCGAGGCGCACCTCGGTCATGTGTTTGACGATGGGCCGAGACCGACCGGGCTGCGGTATTGCATGAATTCCGCGTCGCTGCGATTCGTAAAGGCAGGGTAGGACGGCGGATTTTAGTCAGGTTAGTGGGCGAAGAGTTCGAGGAAAAAGTGGAGGCGGAGCTGAGAGGCGCCCGCCTCCATTTTTCGTTTGCGGTAATTTCGTCTCCATCCTTCCGTGATCGACCTCGTTTGAGGGGCAAGGTTAGTGAAGGTTAATGGTTGTCGCCCGTTTGACTGGCGTTGCCCGTGCTTTTCAGCGTGACCGTGTCCGAAGGTTGCGTACTGGACTTTTGCTGCGTCTGCTGAGGCTTGGGTGCGGCCGGTTTTGCGGCTTCATTTGCTTGGCTCGCTTGGCTGCTACTGATGGGGTTTACCGACATAGCTAGCAGGATCGGCAGCAACTTGAGAGAACTTTAGGGCGGACAGACTTAATTCTTGCTAATCGTTTTGTGGAAGAGCTTTATTCTGGGGGCTCCTTTACCACAGGGACTACTCGAGGACTGCGTCGTCGAGTTTTTGATGGGTCCAGACGGCTGCGGCCTGTACGAAGGCCATGACCAGTGGATGGGGATTTTTTTCGGTCGAGGAGAGCTGGGGCTGAAACAGGGTTGCGATGAAGAAGCGGTGTGCGGGCGATTCGATGGCGCGAATTTCTCCTTGCGATCCGCGAGCGACGACGGGGAAGCCAGCTTCCATGGCGCACCATTCGTACTCGGGATTGACTTCAAAGTTGCAAAAGAATTCTTCGGTGACGATTTCTTTTTTGCCGTAGAAAGATTGCAGATACGATCCGGGGCGAAGGCGGATCTCGGGCACCATGCCGGACAGTTTGGGCGCGTCACCTTTGCGATTGGGCACGGCGCAGGCCACCGGGTAGATCACGATGTTTTTCGATCCGGAATTGTTTTCAGCGGAGTCGGCGTCGGCGATGCCGAGAACGTTACGGGCAAACTCGATGAGGGCATATTGAAAACCGGCGCAGGTTCCGAGAAAAGGCCAGTCGCGGCGGCGGGCAAACTCGATGCCTTTGAGCATGCCGTCGAAACTCTTGTAAGGACTGCCGGGCGAGGCCCAGAGGCCGTCGAAGGACTCGAGCGTTTTTTCCGCGTCGGAGCCAATTAACGACGGCGTAGGAATCCATTCGGATTCAACTTTGAGATCCAACTTGCGGGCGGCGTGTTGCAGGGAGTTCGGGGTGGCGTGGTGGGAGCGGAATTCAGGATTAAAGTCACCGAGGATTCCGATACGAACCGCGTCACTCACGGAAGCATTGTACTAGAGGGACGGAGCGGAAACCGGAGTGACTTGGTTAGGAGGTTGGTGCTGGCTGAAGAGCAGTACGACCGACGAGCAACTCAGCGCCGTCTTGTTCTTTCCGTCGCCAAAGCGACCGTCCCATCGCCAGCATTCCGAGCGTGCCGGCTTGGGGGATGGGTTCAAGCATCCTAGCTTCGGAATCAATCTGACCGGCGCCTAGCGATTGTCCGGGCACAGTCTCATACGCGTAGCCAAGCAGAGTAACGTCGATATGGGGTTTGTGTTGGTTTATGTAGGCTTTCACGCTGAGGCGAACCCACCATAATGGGGCTGGTTGTCGATGTCGAATACTACGCCGAGGAAACGGTTGTGAACGTTGGCGAATGGGCCACCGACATAACTCGCGTGCGAGGCGACGACCCTAACCGCCGCGTTCTCCTCCTGCCAGAACTGGCCTGCTGGTCCAATGCGGTACCCTGCCGTCAAAGCGGCTGGTGGGTACGAGGTTCCCCCTCCGTAGCCCAAAATGCCATTCTTCGGAGTTAGCCCTCGGGCCCTTAGGAGCTTCTCCTTGAAGTGGTAGTCGAAGATGCCCAAGGCAACATCATCGATACCGTCATGGTTGAGATCGATGCGCAAAATACCATTCGTCAAGATAGTATCTGCGGGTGTGTAGACGATCTCCGCCGCAGCGGGCTGAGCCGTCGCGAGCAATCCAGCCCCGGCTGCCGCAGCCGCCATCGCATAAGCCGTCAGGCGCGACTCGAAGCTTTCGCACGAGCTAATGTTCGCACCTTCTGGCAAGCGAGTCCCGTTACTCTTCAATCTCGGCTTGAGGGAATTCATAACGTCTTCCTTGGCACGGTTAAGGACTATTGATAAAGAAACATAGTTCGAAGCGCCGCGCCGATCCTCGACGGATTTATGCTCGCAGTCTAGGGGATAAGTTTAAACACCGTGCCGCAGCCTACGGGGCAGGTTGATGTAACAGCCCCACCCGCGATGGTGGTGCCGTAGAACACACCTCCCACGCGCAACAGGTCGCTGTACGGCGCGGCGCCGTCCGTGCCACCGATGAATTTGTGCAGGACAGTTTCGGTCCAAGCGCCACCGGTGGTCGCTGGCGGGGATAATCGGAAGGCAGTGCCGCAATCAGGAGGACACAATAGACCTCCGGGGCCGGCGGTTGTGCCATAGAGGGCACCACCATCATCGAACTTCAGGCCAGCTAGTGGATAGCTGTTACTATTTCCGCCAGCAAAATCGTAGAGCACTGTCTCCGTCCAAGGGTCGCGTGCTGTGGCAGGCCGAGCCAGCTGAAACACGGTGCCATCTTTGTGGCTACCGCCATTTGGAGTTGTGCCGTAGAGGTTGTCGGCCCCGTCGAAAACCAAGTCAGCCAACGGATATCTGCCGTCAGGTTGATCCCCGAATGCGTGCAACACCTGCTCGGTCCAAGCACCTCCTGCCAGGGCTGGAGGGACTAGTCTGAAGACTACACCACAGCCGCCTCCCGGCAGGTTGCACCAGTAACTCCCGCCATAATTCGCCGTACCGTACAGCGCACCTGCCTTGTCGATTATCAGGCCGCTCTCGGGACCGGCTCCGTCGCTTCCGCCCTGAAATCCGTAGATCACGGTCTCCGCCCAGGAACCGCTCGAAGTGGTTGGCGGACTCATTTGGAAGACCGTACCGTAGGATAGTAAGCCACCAATGAATGTTGTCCCGTAGAGATTGCCTGCCTTGTCGAAGACCAAGCCGCCCATGGGGCTGGCTCCGTCACTGTTATCGATAAGTCCGGTGAATCTGTGCAGGATGGTTTCGGTCCAGGCACCCCCGGCTTTCGAGGGAGGAGTCAGTTCAAAAACGGTTCCACAGTTCGGGCACGTGGCGTTCTGGCCACCCTGCGTGGTGGTGCCATAGAGATTGCCTGCCTGATCGAAAACCAAGCTGCCATTGGGCGACCCGCCGTCGGTCCCGCCCTGGAAACTGTAGAGCACTGTCTCTATCCAGGGATCACCAAGGGCGGCGGGAGGACTCACTTCGAAGACGGTACCGCAACACCCGACGAAATACGGCCCTCCGCCGCCGTTATAGGTCGTGCCATAAAGATTACCCGCCTGGTCCGCGATCAGACCGGCAAAAGGACGATCGCCATCGTTGCCCCCTTGGAAGCGATAGATCACGCCACCTTTCGAGTCAGCGGCCCAGGCATTGCCGACAATCATCAGAATTGCGACAAAGATTACCAGCGGTCGCTGAGCGACGAGAAGGGGTTCCCTGTGTTCCATCGATGGTGCTCCTTGGGTGATTCGACCATCTGTGGGGGCGCGGCGACAACTCGAAGCCGGCCTCTAGGACGAAAGCCAGCCGCCATTCTACTCCCATTTTTATGGCAGCCAAGAGGCCACACTGACCTGAAACAGGCGCTTGCCGCTCATCGACACCCGCACTAGATCACTTTCAAAACGAGATCGAAATCACAGCGAATGGGTGAGGGCAAGCAGACCATAGAGGCTGACCAGGGCAAGCGCGGGACCGCCCCAGATCATGAGGGTGCACTTCCAGCCTAGCGAATTGGCCAGTTCGCGCTGGCTGCGCCAGGAGATGAGGAATGTGGGATTGTTCTTTCCTTTTTTCATGACGACTGGCGGATGCGGATCGAAGTTGGCGAGAGGCGAATTTGGGTCAGGGGCGACGGCGGAGGTTGCGGAGGCGACTCCGGCAGCGGCCCAGGCCGCGGGATTCGAAATGCCAGCTTTGAGGAGGGCGGCAGAAACTTTCTGCTGCTGCGTCATGTCGGCGGAATTGGTTGGACTGGAGGCCGACGGAATGCAAATCGGTATCGGTGATGCGGCCTTTGTGGGATTCGATTGGTTGAAAGCCGAATCTTGATCGGGGTGTGCCGTCGAGAAATTGTCGATCAAGGACCTGCGTTCCGTTCCGAGAGATAGCGTAGAAGTTGACATCGAGAAAGAGAGCGGGGCTTGGAACATACTTCCAAACCCCGAAATGCTTTCGTCATCGTGAATCGGCTGAGGAGTGAGTTCGAGACCAGGATTCTCGTCGAGCGTGCCCAGTAGAAAGAGCGAGTTCTTCGGCTTGATGCAAAACTCTTCGACTTTGATTTTGTTTGTGGTGCTGACGCCGTGGCGCGAAAGAAGGGCGTGTACGTTGGGCGGAGCTTCTTGTTTGGTGGTGAAGAAGCCATCGCAGAATTCCTGCTGAAAATCGCGGTGCAGATCGAGTTCGGCCCCGCGTGGATCGACCATGACTTTGGCGGTGTTGTCGTCGAGAAAGAAGGGCACGTGCATGCACTCGGCGGCGATCTTCACCCACTGGCTGTTTTTGCCGCGGCGTTTCCACTCCCACACGAGAGTGCGGTAGAAGTAGCATGGGCGCTCGGTTACGGGCGCGACCAGGGTGTAGGGTCCGACGGCAAGACCGCTCAGTTCGACCATACCCATGGATGCGCTGCGAATTTTGGAGACCGGAGTGTTGAGAATCAGCTGGCGGCGCTGCAACAAGCGGAAGCCCTGAATGAACAGGTAAATTCCGACGCAGATTCCGATGACGCACCAGGCGATGGGGCGGGCGTCCTGCGAACGGAGAAGGGCTGCGAGGATGGGTTTCGGTGGGAGCAAGGTTCAGTTTATTCGGGTTAAGGACGCACCCGTTCTGAGGCTAGTGGAGATGGCGAGCGGCAGGCAGTAGAAATGAGTAGGGCGGGCTTACGTTGGTAATTGGAATGGGTTCGTGGTGGCTGTGACTCGCTGCGCTCGTCGGACAACCGAGGGCGGCTGTCCCCACATGACCTTTAAAACTTTTTCTTATGCTGATTTCCGGCCGCGTTTCAACAGTAAGTAGGCGATGGTTAGTGCGGCGAGAAATGCTAGTCCGCCGATGGCATTTATCCTCGTTGAAAACATTGTGTGGAGAACTGTGGCGGAGGCCAGGACTAAGCCGACAATCGATCCCGAGATTCCTAACGGCGAACGCATGGGCAGGGCGGCTGCTTGTTGCGGAGTGAGGCGACGGCGGAAGCTTATGTGGGCTGCCAGGGAGACGACCCAGGAGAAAATCAGGCCGGAGAATGCGGCTCCCATGATGTAGAGAAAAGCTTGCTTCGGAGCCCAGTTTTCGATGATGAGCGCGGTCACAATGCCGTAGGAAGAGACCAGCAAAGCCAATCGCGGCGAGCCCGCAGCATTCAGTTTTCCCATGCTCGCAGGGGCCCATCCGGTGCGGCCCATGGAGAAGAGTAGGCGGGAGGAAACGTAGAGTTTTGCGTTGGCTCCGGACAGGGCCGCGGTGAGGACTACGAAATTCATGAGGAACGCGGCGGCTGGGACTTTGGCCATGCGGAGCACGCTTACGAAGGGACTCTCGGAGGCGCCGGCATGATTCCAGGGCATCACGCCGACCAGGACGGTGATGGCTCCCAGATAAAGAGCAGCTAGAAGAAAAAAGGTAAGGTTGGCGGCGCGGGGAATGTCCTTTGAAGAGCGCGATTCGCCGGTGGTGACGGCGAGCATTTCGACTCCGCCGAAAGAGTAGATGGCCCAGAACACCGCGAGCAGGGGCGCGATTGGGCCTTTGGGCAGGAATCCACCGTGGGCGGTGTATTGCGGCGCGACGCGTCCGCCGAAGAGCAGCGCGGCTCCGGCCAGGATGAAGGCCACAATGGTGGAGAACTTGATCATGGCGAACCAGAACTCGAAGCGTCCGACGGTGCGCACGCTGCGCAAGTTTACCAGGACGAGTAACGCAGAAAAGACGACGACCCAAACTTCGCCGCGAACGGCGGGGAGCCAATAGCTCATGTAGGTGGCGGAGGCGGTGAGTTCGGCTCCGATGGAGAAGGCCAGGGCAGCCCAGTAGGCGGCGCGGCAGAGAAATCCCAAATACTGGTTGAGATAGAGTTCGCCGTAGACGGCGAAGGATCCGGCTGCGGGGTGTGTGCTCGAAAGTTCGCCGAGCGCCATAGTAACGGTGTAGGCGATAAACGCGGCAACGAGATAGCTGAGGATTACGCTGGGGCCGGCGACTTCAAGAGCGGCAGCGGAGCCTAGAAGAAGACCAGTGCCGATGGAGCCGCCGACGGCCACCATGGCCATCTGTCCGGCGGTGAGTTGGTGGTGGAGACCGTGTTCGTGGGCGTCTTCCTGGATGATCGCCGGGACAGAGGCGGGTGGAGGCATGGGGCACGATAACAAAAAAGTCGGACCGGCCCAAATGTTGATCGACCTCTCGGGCTAAAGCCTGTGTTGTTTTTTGACCTTACGCGGCGCTAAAGCGCCGCTCTTCCACGGTAACGCCATCGTTTGTCTAGTGCGTATGAAGCCGATCAGTGCCATCGTTTGCCTGGCGCGGTTGAGGGCGAGCCCATCGACCCTCCCCGATGTTTCAGAAAGTCCCTGATGACTTTCGTAATCCGGCTTGGGGGCTTACTGATTGCTGGCTCTGGGGGGTGCTCCTAGAATCAAAGCACCAGTACTCCGCCCAGAGAGCACCCATGCCTGAGACGACAACGCGCGCGGACCGAGCCGAGTTGAACCGGCGGGTGGAGCGTGCGGAAAAACTTCTGCAGAAGGGTAAAGCCGCCGAAGCGTTGGAAGAATTTCTGCAGGTCCTGCGGGACGATCCCGACAACGATACGGTGCGGCAGCTCTCGGCGGACTTGTGCCTTTCGCAGAACCGGGCGCGCGATGCAGTGCAGTTGCTGGGCGAACTGTTTGAGCGGCAGGTGAACGCGGGCGACGCGACCAAGGCGAGCCTGACCTATAAGAAACTTGCCCGGCACGGCAATCCAACCTGGGAGCAGAAATTCCGCTTCGGGCAGTTATTGGAGGGTTCGAACAAGAAGCTGGCGGTGGGCACGTATGAATCCGCGTTGGCGGATCTGGCGAAGCTGCAGGACAAGAGTAATGCAGTTCAAGTGCTCGATCGCGTAGTGGCGCTCGAACCGATTCAGGCAAACTTTCTGCGGATGGCGGAGCTTTCTTCTGAGTTGGGAGAGAGCGGGCGTGCGGCGGAAATGTTTAAACGTGTGGCGCTGCTGACGGGCGAGAATGGCGGCGATCCGGCGCAGTGGTATGAGCGGGCTTACCAGGAAAATTCTTCCGATGAAGAAATAACGCTCGCTTACAGCAAGAGCTTGCTGGGACAAGGGCAGGTGGGAGCTGCGATTTTTGTACTGGAGCCGCAGGTGAACGCGGGCAAGAACTCTCCGCAGCTGCGGGATATTTATGCCGAAGCACTGCTGGCCGCGGGGCGTTATGCCGACGCAGAGCCGCTGGTATGGCAACTGTTTGAACAGAATCCCAACCGCATGCAGCAGGTGACGGCGTTGATCGGGCAGTTGGTGGATTCGGATCAGGATGCCGCGGCGGTTTCGTTGGCCCGCAAGCTTGGGCAATTCCAGGCGAAGCGTGGCGAGCGCCGGCAATTCGTGGCGGTGATGCAGGATGTCGCGGCAACGCGGCGCGCGTCCCCGGAGATGCTGGAATTTCTGAGCGAGCTTTTCAACGCTTCGAATCGCGAGGGAGATTATTGCCAGACGCTGCTGAAACTGTTCGATCTGTATTGCAGCACGGGAGATTTCAGCAAAGCGGCGGAGTGCCTGGATCGCGCGGCGGAGGTGGATCCTTACGAATCGGGGCACACCAAACGGCTGGAGATGCTTAAGGGGAAGATTGACGAAGTTAAATATAAGGAAATTGCTTCACGGTTTACCCCGGTAAGCAAAGCGGCGTCCGAACCATCGCACGAGCGCGAGGCGACGCTGGGCGCTTCGACCCTGCAGGACTTGATGTTGCAGGCAGAGATTCTGGTGCAGTATGGAATGCGCAACAAAGCGGTGGAACGGTTGCAGAGAATCCAAGAGCTTTTTCCGCGAGAGGAAGAACGCAACGAAGATTTGCAGCGGCTTTATATGGCCGCGGGCGTAACGCCAGCGTACTCTGGAAGCGCGCCAGTTCCCGCGCCGGTTGCGGCCCAGCAAGCTGCAGCGCCAGCGGCGCCGGCGGTTGATCCCATGGCGGAGATGCGCAACGTAACGCGCGTCGCCGAGATTACACGCAAGCTTTATCACCAAGCGAGCGCGCCGGCGGTGCTGACGACGGCCGTGACGGAAATCGGCGGTCATTGGGAAGTTTCACGCTGTGTGGCGTTGATGCGTACTCCGGGTTCGGCGCCGACCGCGGTACAGGAATTCTGCGCTCAGGGAGTGAAAGCGGGAACTTCCGCGGCGATCAAAGAAGTCATGTGCGGTTTGCAGGACATATGTTTGACAATGCCATCGGGTGAGCCGCTAGTGATTGCCGACGCGCAGCGGGGCGCGGAGTTGCAGGCGGTGCGAAAGGCTGTGACAGAGCTAGGCACAAGCACAGTGCTGGCTCTTCCTCTCATCAATGGGACGGATCAGGTGGGAGTGCTGGCTCTGATGCACAACAAGCCGCGGGTGTGGCCGAACACCGATGCGGTGGTGCTGAAAACACTGGCCGACCAGATGGTGATCGCGCTGAATAACGCGGGCCTGCGGCGGCTGGTAAAAAATCTTTCGGTGACCGATGAAAAATCCGGACTGCTGAAGCGCGGGTCCTATCTCGACTTGCTGCTGGGGGAAAGCAAGCGGGCGGTGCAGAACGGGACGCCACTCTCGGTGCTGCTGCTGCAATTTGGACGAAGCGCCGCGCTGATCAAAGAGTACGGCGAAGCTGCGGTGGAAGGCGCGATGGAAAAGATTGGGCAGCAGTTTGCCGCGAACATTCGGACCAACGATTTGGCATTTCGTTATGACACGACGACGATTGCCATCATTCTCGGCGAAACCGCGGAGAAAGAAGCGATGCTGGCGATCGAAAAGCTGCGCAAGATTATCGCCGGAGTACATTTGCCCGCAAAGGATGGAGCCGAAAAAGGCCACGCGATGGAATTCTCGGCCGGGCTGGCCGAGGCTGTGGTGCGGGAGAACTACGATCCGGTAGACATTGTAACGGAAGTGATCAACCGCGCCGAACATGCACTGGCGACCTCGCTGGTGCAGGGAGCGGGGAAAGTCGTAGCTCTCGGGGCGGCGCTGGCCACGGGAGCGGTCGCGTAAGGGACTTAAAGAACTCACTGCGGCATCACCGAGAAAGCTGTCAGCTGTTGTGTTTCCTTCCAATGCGTCCTAGCAGGTTGTGGAAGAGCTGTGATTCCAACCAATTTCGCGAGATGTAATTAGATCTTCCGGAACTTTCTTGGGAAAGCGGGGTTTACCATCTGCTGTGGCCGGGAACCACAATCGAAATCTTGGCAAAACAAGAATTCCGGCGCGGGACAAAGGAGGCTGGAATGGTGCTCAATTGTTCAAGACTGGGTCTGGCCTTATTAATCTTCCTCGCCTTAGTCGCCAGCGTAGTGGCTCATGGGCAGACTGATGTTGGCCTAAGCCTCTATGGCACGTTCAATAGCACCGCTACGTACAACATCGGCTTGGAACACCAGAACTCAGCTGACGCTGCGGGAGGGCTCTTCGAGTTTCGCCATATCAGCAACCCGTTCATTGGCTACGAAGCCACCTACTCCTTCAACCGCGCCAACCAGATCTACAGCTACACCGGCCCAACCCCAGCCGGGCCGCAAGGACCTTTTTCTGCCGCCGTTTCAAACAATGCACACGAAATCACAGGCGACTGGCTTTTCTCGTTCCCCGCGGGAAAATTTAGGCCATTCGCGCTAGTTGGTGTCGGTCTGCTGCTCAACGAGCCCGTGAGTGGGCAGAGCCAAACCACAAGCTCAAGCGAGCCGGTCTATGTCTATGGCGCCGGACTCGACTGGAAACTCGTTCCACACCTCGGCTTGCGTTTTCAGTACCGCGGCAATGTTTACAAGGCTCCCAACATCACCACGGCCTTCGGTTCCAACGGCGCCTTCATGCACACAGCGGAGCCAATGATCGGCGCTTACTTCAAATTCTGAAAAGACGCCTAGTCTGAACTCGAATGTTTCTATCTTGAGCTATGGGGAATTCGGGATTCCAGTAAGCACTTCCATAGAAATCCGTCCGGGCTCAGAAAATATCTGGCTTCCCTCAAAAGGCTGCGGGCTGCGGGCTCCTAAATCGCTGGCTGACGAAAAAAGCGGTCGAGCCATGCTCGACGGACAGCCGAGAGCGGCTGTCCCCACATGAATGTCTCCGAAAGCTACGAAGCTAGGCAAGCGGTCCTTGGTGGTCAAATCTCCTCTCGCGCTGCTACACTAACCAGTTTTGGCTATTCGTTTCCGATCCGTTCTGAGCTGGTCTGTTCGAGGAATCTTCGAAAAATTATGTTGAAGCCGGGTGATATTGCGATTGTCAGCGGGGCGCGGACGCCGTTCGGGCGCTATTGCGGCAAGTTGAAGGACTTCACGGCGCAGGAGTTGGGCGCGGTTGCGGCCAAGGGGGCGATCGAGCGCTCGGGGATCGACGCCAAGGAATTCGATCACGCGGTCTTCGGGAACGCGCAGCAAACTTCGGGTGATGCCTTGTACGGAGCGCGGCACGTGGGGTTGCGGGCGGGGCTGCCGATTGAGACTCCGGCGCTCACGGTGAACCGGCTGTGCGGGTCGGGGATGCAGGCGATTGTGAGCGCGGCGCAGATGGTTCAGACGGATGAAGCGAAGATTGTGCTGGCGGGCGGAATGGAGGCGATGTCGCAGGCTCCGTTTTCGATTCGCGGGCGCGACGGATTTACGCTGGCTCCGGGCGGCAAGCTGGAAGATTCGTTGATGGTGGCGCTGCTCGATAGTTATTGTGGGCTGTACATGGCGAACACCGCGGAGTTGCTGGGTACGGAACATGGCATCACGCGGCAGATGCAGGATGAGTTCGCGCTGCGCTCGCAGCAGAAGGCGGATGCGGCCTATAAAGAAGGACGCATCCAGGAAGAATTGGTTCCGGTGCCGCTGAAGAATCACAAAGGTGAGGCTACGGGAGAGTCGCTGACAGAAGATGACCACCGGAGGCCGCAGACTACGATGGAGGGGTTGGCCAAGCTAAAAGCGGCGTTCGGAAAAAGTGGCACGGTGACTGCCGGCAACGCCAGCGGCATTGTGGATGGGGGCGCGGCGGTGGTGGTGATGTCTCTGGAGCAGTCGCTGAAGCGCGGGCTGAAGGCACTGGGGCGGATTGTGAGTTGGGGGATTGCTGGAGTTGAGCCGAAGGTGATGGGGCGCGGTCCGGTGCCGGCGACTAAGGTGGCGCTGCAGAAGGCCGGGCTAAATTTGGATTACATCGATTTGATCGAAGTGAATGAGGCGTTCGCGGCGCAGTATCTGGCGGTTGAAAAAGAGTTGGGACTCGATCGCGAAAAAGTGAATGTGAACGGTGGGGCGATTGCGTTGGGTCATCCGCTGGGAGCGACCGGGACGCGGCTGGTGATTACGTTGCTGTATGAATTGCGGCGGCGGAAGAAGAAGTATGGACTGGCTACGGCTTGCATCGGCGGCGGGCAGGGGATTGCGATGATTGTGGAGAGTATGAATTGAGCACCCAGCCCAAGCAGATGAGAGTCTTAATATCTGTACTGATTCTGACCTTTGTTGCTGGTACCGTAGGCACAATCTATTTCTGGCTATCGAACAAGGACTCACGGCTCACGGTTTTTCTTTCCTTCCTTCAGTTCGTTGCGGTTTTCGCGCTTATCTGGTTGACGTTCCTGTATGTGGCTGCGACACACGAGTACGTCAAGGCGACACAGGAGCAGCTTTCAGATCAAAACAGACCGCCAAGGATCAGCGTAACCCGGCATTGGTACCCCACGACGAATCCGTTCGTCGCGAGCTTTGTAATGGAAATCGCAAACCCAAGCGTGAGGGCTACCAGAGTTACGATCAAGGCTGTCCGCGTCGGACAGGAGCCTGCAACGGAATTTTGTTTTGAGATGACAGATCGGACAACGATAGACAGGGTGACGATTCCGGCGAGGGATTTGCTATACGTTATGGTCAAGGCGACGTTTCATGGAATTCCCATCTTGCATATTGACAATCAAACGGAAAAGGTCGCTGCCCTGATGTTTGAAAATGTTTTCCACGGAACGCTGCAGCCGATAATGCATCAACTCTGAGGAAGCTAATGGATATTAAGAAAGTCGGTGTTCTCGGTTGTGGGTTAATGGGCTCCGGCATCGCGCAGGTCTGCGCGACGGCCGGATTCGACGTAACTGTTCTTGAAGTGGAGCAGAAGTTTCTCGACAAAGGCTTTGCCGGGATTGAGAAGTCTCTGGCCAAGTTTGCCGAACGGCCAGTCGAGAAGGGCGGGATCACGGCGCAGCAGAAGGATGCAATCCGGGCGCGGCTCAAGGGGACGACGAATAAATCCGATCTGGCCGACTGCGACATTGTGATTGAGGCCATCATCGAGAATGTGGAAGAGAAAAAGAAGATGTATGCGTCGATCGATGGCATTGTGAAGAAAGACGCGATCTTCGCTTCGAATACTTCGTCGATTTCGGTGACTGAGCTTTTGACTTCGGTGAAGCGGCCGGAGCGGTTTATTGGGCTGCACTTTTTTAATCCGGTGCCGCTGATGAAACTCGTGGAGGTGGTGCGGACCATCGCTACCGCCGATGACGTTTACGACGCGGCCTATGAGTTTGGGAAAAAGCTGGGCAAGGTTCCGGTGCGCACTTCGGATAAGACGGGGTTCATCGTAAACCGGCTGCTGGTGCCTTATTTGCTCGATGCCATTCGCGCCTATGAAGAAGGTGTGGGGTCGATTGAAGATATCGATAACGCGATGAAGCTGGGCTGCGGGTATCCGATGGGGCCGTTCACGCTGCTCGATTTTGTCGGCCTCGAAACGACTTATTACATTACGCACGTGATGTATGACGAGTTCAAGGAGCGGCGGTTTGCATCGCCTCCGCTGCTGAAGCGGCTGGTGATGGCGGGGTGGTACGGGCGCAAGACTGGTAAAGGGTTTTACGATTATTCTGACCCGAACAATCCGAAGGCGAATAAACTGTAGGTCAACCGCGCGTGCATAGACGCAGAAAAACCGATCAAGGTGTGGGCGACGCCACTCCGGAAAATATAGCAGTTTATCGCCGCTCGTGGCACAGCTACCAGGCGCGGCGGAATCTAGTGGTGGTGTTGTTTCTCAGTTTCATTTTTCTCGGCGTTGCGATCTCGAAGTGGAAGCTGGGCGAGGCTGCAGACTTCGCGATCTTACTAGCGTGGATTGGAGTGTACCTTGCTGGAGGATGGTGGCTCACGGAGTGGAGATGTCCGCGGTGCGGGAAGGTGTTTGGGAACCGGCTGTGGACGCAGCGTTGCATCAGTTGTGAGTTGAGCAAGGATGAGGTGGCGGCGGCAGCGCGTAGGAAGTAGTTCTTAACGCGAATAGATCTCTCTGCGGTGACCGATCCGCAGGACTAGCACCACTAGTCGATCATGTTCCAGGGAACAGATAAGGCGATAGTCCCCGACACGGTATTTCCAGAACTCGTGCAATGTTCCTTTCAGTCGTTCACCGATCTGACGCGGGTCGTCGAGCTTGGCCACGCGTTCGTACAGAAATTTCGAGATGCGGCGGGCGATGGGATTATCGAGCTTGTCGAGCTCTTTTTGCGCGGCCGGATCGAATTCAATCGTCCACTTTGGGCTTAAGGCCATAGCGGCGCATTACTTTTTCGAGTGGGATGGTACGAACCCGCCCGGCACGAATCTCTGCTAGACGCTTCTCGGCGAGGTAGATATCTTCGAGATCATCCAAGTATTGCAGGATGGCTTCGCGAGCGTAGTATGTTTTGGTGCGGCCAGTGCGTTTGGCTAGGCGACCGAGGCGTTTTTCAATGTTATCGGGAAGGCGAATGGCTAGCATGGGGTTACCGTCGGATGCTATACAATTATAGCGCACGGAGGGCGCATGATCACGAGGTACGTCGGTGTTTTCTGTGCGGAGCGTAAATGCCAATCATTTCATAGTGCTAAGCTCTCACCAGGTTGAAAACCCCAACATATTTGGAACTGACCTCGACCCGACTTCTTCGGGAAAAGGAATTACATGTCCGAAGTGTGGATTGACCTGCCATTATGGGCATGCCGATGTTGCTCATTCCGAGTTCGTGGACGGTCATGCCCCAAAATTTCAAAAATAACTTTGCTCTAGCTACTTGTTGAAACGCGAAACAGACTCTTATGAACTTCGAAAACATACTTCTGGAAAAGAAAAACTCGATTGCTTACGTCACCGTCAACCGGCCGAAGGTTTTGAATGCGCTCAATATGGCGACCATGGAGGAGCTGCGGGCGGCGTTTCATGACATTAAGAATGATGCGGCGATTCGCGTCGTTATCTTTACCGGGGCGGGCGAGAAGGCGTTCATCGCCGGGGCCGACATTGGCGAACTGGCCAAGCACGATGCGGTTTCGGGCAAAGAGTACACGCACCGCGGGCAGAGTGTGCTCAATCTGATCGAGAATCTGGGCAAGCCGGTGATTGCGTGCATCAATGGATTTGCGCTGGGTGGTGGGTGCGAGATCGCGCTGGCTTGCACGATGCGGCTAGCGAGTGAAAATGCCAAGCTGGGGCAGCCAGAGGTGAAGCTGGGGATTATCCCGGGATATGGCGGGACACAGCGATTGCCGCGGCTGGTGGGTAAAGGCATCGTGATGCAGATGGTGCTGGCGGGGGAGATGATTACAGCGCAGGAGGCGTATCGCATCGGGCTGGTGAATGAGGTTACGATCGCGGCGGAGCTGATTCCGCGGGCGGAGGCGATTGCGGCGAAGATTATTGCCAACGCTCCACTGGCGGTGCAGTATGCGATGGAGGCCGTGAACAAGGGCTTGGAGATGACGTTGAGCGAGGGGTTGTATCTGGAGGCCGTGCTATTTGCCGTCGCTTGTTCGAGCGAGGATAAGAAGGAAGGAACTTCGGCGTTTCTGGAGAAGCGGGCGGCGGCGTTCAAGGGGAAGTAAATTCTTTGCCACGGATTTACGCGGATATTGCACGGATTTAAGAGCGAACTCACCACAGAGGCACAGAGAAAAACCTGGACCGGCAAGAATACATAGGTCCTTCGCGCAAAGAGCGCGCTCAGGATGACAAGAATTGGAAGAGAGTTTAGACCGCCCACGGACCCGAAAATCGCGGGGAAAAAACTCAGATTGAAATTGGAGTCCATGCCCGAGTCGGATATGCCTGCGATCGAGGGATCGATCGTTGCGGTGGGGAAGCGGTTCGCGATTGTGGTTTCGCGATTCAATGCGTTCATTACCGAACGGCTTTTGCTGAGCGCGGTCGATGGTCTTGTGCGCTCAGGTGCCACGAAAGAAGACATCGATGTCGCGCGGGTTCCGGGAGCGTTCGAAATTCCGCTGGCAGCGCGGAAGTTGGCGGAGACGGGGAAGTACGATGCGGTCATCTGTATTGGGTGTTTATTGCGCGGGGATACGGCGCATTATGACGTGATCGTCAACGAGGTCACGCGAGGGATTGGGCAGTCGGCGCAGGAGACTGGTGTTCCTCATGCATTCGGGGTGCTGACTTGCGAAAATTTGGAGCAGGCGATTGATCGCGCCGGGCTGAAGATGGGCAACAAGGGATTTGAGGCGGCGTTGGCGGCGGTGGAGATGGCGTCGCTGAAGGAGGCTATCAGCTCTCAGCGATCAGCGGTCAGCAAAACCAAGGTTCCTCGCTTCGCTCGGAATGACAAATTTAACGTGAGGAATGACAAGTCTAATGTGAGGAATGGCAGATCTGCTGCTTCGATTGACAGATCTAATCCTCGGAACCACAACGCGCCGAAACAGAGCAACAAAGCTACTAAGACTAGAACCTCAACGAAGACCAAGCGCAAGTGATCCTTCTCCACAGTAGACTAGCGACTGACAACTTGAAAACTAGCAACTGCCTATGGGTACACGTAGAAAATCTCGCGAGTTAGTGCTGCAGATGCTTTTCCAGGCGGACATGGGGAAGCAGACAGTGGACCAGGTGCGGCATACCTTTTGGGCGGAGCATGAAGGAACGAGCGACGAGATTCGCGGGTTTGCGGAAGATTTGTTTCGGATCGCGACAGATCGCGTGGCGGAGATCGACAAGTTGATCGAAGGTCACGCGGAACATTGGCGTATGGAGCGGATGGCGGCGGTCGATCGCAACCTGTTGCGCGCAGGTGTGGCGGAATTTCTCGGTTATCCGGAGACGCCGCGGGCAGTGGTGATTAATGAGGCGCTCGAGATTGCGCGGAAGTTTTCCAGCCTGGAATCGGTGCAGTTCGTCAACGGCGTGCTGGATAGCGTGGCTAAAGATTTAGGGAAGACGGCGTAGGCTCGAGGTTGTTCTCGGGCGTTTTAAATGGAATTGCGGAAATTGTCGAGCGCTCTCCGCGCTCGACCGGACAGCCGGGGGCGGCTGTCCCTACACAAGCTACCCGGTTCCTTCTCTCAGAAACTCCTACGGTTTCACGGTCACTATATCCAGTGCGCAGCTGAAGGACGAATAACAAAAGCTGTTGGCTGAGTTGGGCAGCGCAGGGAACGAGATAGGAGTCACCTGTTCGGAATTGGAGCCGGCTGTGCCGGTGACGAGTTGGTGCAGCAAACCGTCGCTGCCAGCGACGTAGATCAACGTGCCATCGACCGTCATATCGGCGGCGAGGGGAGCGGCGTTTCCCCTCAGGGGGATGGCGGTCGTAGCGCCGGTGTTCAAGCTATAGATCAGGACGCCCTGGTCGGTGGTCACGATATAGATTTGAGTCGCGTCGGGCGAGACGAAAAAGTTGATCGGATTGAAAGTTCCGTGACCAATATCAATGTGGGTCGGAGGAAAGGTGAAGGCCGGATTGGGCGGCACGCTTTGGGCGTTGACGATATCCCGTGGGCAAAGCGTATTGAGCGTGAGCGGTCCGGGAGGGACGGGCAAGGGAACCAGCGAGATGTTGGTCGCGATGATGTCGACTCCCGTATTATCCACGCCGATGAAGAAGTCGAGGCCGGCGGGGTCGAGTGAGACGGGAAGCAATGCAGGGCCGAGAGCAACGTTACCCGGCGGGACCATTTTCAGAAGCAGCGGCGGAGCAGGCAGGCCGGGGGCGGGCGGGGTAAGCACCGGCAGGGGCAAGGTTACCGCAGAATTGTCACAGTTATTGTAAATCGCGAGCGTGGAAGGCGAGGCAGCTCCGCCGGCGAGCAAAGCGAATGATCCCGTGGAATTGAAGACAACCGAGGTTGCGGGCGACGGAAGCGGATTAGCTAGCAATTGCAATGATTGCAGCGCGGAATAGGCGTAGAGAGACGTTCCACCATCGCCGAGGATGAAGGCCTTAAGTCCATCGGGTGAGAACGTTGCCGCGATTGCGCTGTTGATGTTCAGCTGGGTTGTGGTGGTCGATGAGGTCCCGGTGTTGACCACGTACACCTTATTCGGACTGGAGATGGTGTCAGAGAAAATGGCCTGGCTACCGTTGCGCGAGATGGCGATGAGCTTCCCTGTAACGAAACCGAGAGGAGTTCCCTGAGCGGGTAGCGAAGTGAAGGGGTTCGTGGACCCTCCTATATCGGCGGGGGTGATGGCAAAGGCGCCGAATGCGCTACCCATGTAGGCTTTGTCTCCGGCAAGATCGAACATCAACGAATTAGGTGCATCAGGAATGGTAGTGGGCCCTCCGGCGGTGTCCGAACTGGTCGCAATGTCATAGAGCGCGACTCCGCAGATCTGATTGCTGTAACAGTCCTGACTCGTGGCGATTACGCTGGTGGCTGAGGGGGGACCCGTAACCAGACCGGAAATGCCAGTGATCGGGTAAACCGGCTGGGGAATGAAGGGAGCTGCGAGATTGGGGTTCAGATTCAGGGGGAAGCCAATGTTGCAGGTTGGCGGACTACAGGATGCGGTGATAACTCCGGCCCCAGGCTGCGCGGTGGAAATGGAGCAAGTGCTCCCGGTGCATCCAGCGGTACCGCCGGGGCCAAGAGCCGCGGGCTGTGAGGATGTCCACGTAAGTGGGGGCTTGGGCACGATGCAGCCTTGAACATCAACCGCCGTCGCAGTAATGGTCTCCGAAGTTCCTTTCGCGGCCACAAAACTCGTCTGGCCGGTAAATTCTCCGTTGGTGCCGAGTTCGAGATCGATGCACTGCACCGGGCATGTCTCGAAGGTCGAAACTCGCGGCAAGGCGTCGGAGGGCTGGCTGAAGACGCCTGACGCGGATGCGATGATTTGGGTTTGTCCCGGAGCGCTCGGCGATACGGTCACTTGATTTGTAGCGACATTGTAAGAAGGATTCAAGATTGGCGCGAAGTTGGCTACGTTCGGGTTGCTGGCGGTCCAGGTAAAAGTTCCGACGGAAGGGGTGATGTCGTTCCCGTTGGCGTCGAGGGCAGTGGCTTGCAAGGTCTCGATCTGGTTTTGCGAAAGACACTTACAGGCAAAATATGACTGCCCCTGAGAATTTACTTGAGTGGTGCAATTCTCTGTATTGAATTTGAGGTTACAGCTCGCGGGCAAAGCGGTTTGAGTGGGGCAGGCTGGGGGCGGAGAGTTGACCGGCGGTACCAGGCTGACCTGAATGCTGGCGATAGGCGGGTGAACGAAGACCAGGGTGGGAGCGCTGGAGGCTCCGAGAGCCGAGGCGGTAACCTCGACTACGCCGATTCCCGCGGGAGTGCAGATGGTGTAAAGCGGGGCGTTCCAGTTGCCGGCGCATGCGACTCCGCCCGGAGCGATGTCGAGAACCCCGCCGCTAACTGCAC
This sequence comes from uncultured Acidobacteriaceae bacterium, assembly GCA_963771965.1. Taxonomy (GTDB): domain Bacteria; phylum Acidobacteriota; class Terriglobia; order Terriglobales; family Acidobacteriaceae; genus Sulfotelmatobacter. The sequence continues at coordinate 38,619 of CAVYVM010000005.1, read as the reverse complement.
TCGCGCTGGAAGAAGTAACGGAAAAGGTGAAGGTCGGCGAAATATGGGCATTGCCGTTGTTTACTGCGTTGGCGGTGAACGCCTGAACGCTGCCCTGTTGGAGCGAGATGCTGGGAGATGGGGTCAGGGTAATTGAGAGTGGAAAGGGAGATGCACCTGCGGGCTTGTGGCCCCCGCATGCTGGCAGAAACAACAACAAAGAAATGATGGCAATCGCCGCCCATGAAGCGAAACGCAAACTTCCCATGCACCCTCTCGTCGCCTTCGCGGTACAAACCGCGAGAGTACGGCTCACTGGAATGGAAACGTGTAGTGTAGAGGCTGGAGACGGATTCAGCAAGCCAAGATGCCTCGTAAACCTGCGACTCCTGTTGCAGTGGGATGCAAAAGGCGAGGCGGCTGATGCATGTTCGAGATCGGGGTGAGCTTTTTTTGAACCCGACATTTCGCACTTGGAAGGTTGCGTCTTACTGAGAGCCTGCAGTTCAATGCATTCACTCTTCGACAAAGGCCTTTAATCTGAAGAGTGCCTCGTCCCATTGCTTGGAGACGAAATCGAGGTACGATTTAACCTCCTGGATCGGTTCTGGATCCAGTTCGAACCGGCTTTCGCGCCCGGCGCGGACACAGCGCACAATTCCTGCTCGCTCAAGCACTCGAAGATGCTTGGTGATCGCCTGCCGGGTCAGCCTTGAACCCTCCGTGAGCTGCGAGATCGAATGGGGCTCGCCCCGGCAAAGCTTTGTAACTAATGACAGGCGCGTCTGGTCGCCCAGCGCCGCAAAAACTGGCGCGTGAGTGGGCCGGTTGGCGGTCGTCGGAAGCTGGCTACGGTTTTTGCGCGACATGGTTCTCCGCGACATGGTTCTCGATGTTCTTCATTTGCTCGGTCCAGCCGCCATCGTTTCTGCGGAAGGCTTCGAGACGGCGATCTGCGGGAAGCTTGTCGAAGCCGGACTCGGTAAGCACCAGCAACGTGCCGGTGGCGGTCTTCTCCAGCCTGAACTCGACGAGTGTGGTGGGTTCCTTGGAGCAGTCGAGTGGGTAGTCCGCTTTCTCAATCGACTTGGGATGCGGCCAGGTGAAAGAGAAGAGCTGCTCCGGCTCCATTTTCTGGATGACAGCCTCCCACTTGAGATGCTCATAGCCGGGATAAATGATCTGGCCACGGGAGACCTGGCCCGGCACGAAGGGGCCGTCCAGCTTTACGCGGAACCACTCGCCGAACTCACGATGATCGGTAAGGGCGCGCCAAACCCGTGAAACCGGCGCTTTGAGTTCGATGCGTTTCGCAATGCGGTCGGTCATGATATGCTACCTCCGGGTTGCATAATAACTCAGGTCTAAAAAACCCGCAACTTCTTGGTTGCCTTTTTGGAACACTTGGAATCTTCGCAGGCGGTTTCAGTTTGCGGCTTGAGGAAGGCGTCCGAGGGCGGCTGTCCCAGGTGGGCGTTCATCGGACTTAGGCCGTTTCTACAAAACACGTGTTGACGATATTTGCAATGACTTGCTATAGTAGTTTGGTTCCGCGAGTTCATCCTAGCTTGCTGTATGCCGTGAGTTCGTTTGGTTTGTGAGCGAACTTGTGACAGAGCTTTTGAGAAACGCGTCTCCGGTAGGTTCGAGCAAATGGAGTTTCGGAGACTTCCTCGCTGAAAATGTTCCTGCGCTGCCTTTCGCCCTCAGGCTGGTGAAGCGCCTGTAAGGCGCGACGTTAGTCTGCGAGAGGATATGCAGGACAGAGCTGGCGATACGGAGTACCCCCGGAGTTTTGGCCGGGTGCCACCGTCGGCAGCGAAAACCTAGATTTGGGAACCAGGAATCTCTCTCCGCGATTTTGCGTTGAGAAGCATGGCTGGCCGAATGGCCTGCCAGCCCGGATTGTGCGGTCAGCACCGGGAAGCGGATGGCGCGTAATGCTGCCCATTTGTCAGTGTGCGACGTCGTTTTGTGTGCTTGGTTTGTGCGGCAAAGGAGTAACAAGAGTGCCTACTTTCAATCAGCTGGTGGCGAAGGGCCGCAAGCGGCCACGGTATAAGACGGCGAGTCCGGCACTGCAAGGGTGTCCGCAGAAGCGCGGAGTTTGCACCCGCGTCTACACGCAGACTCCGAAAAAGCCGAACTCAGCGCTGCGGAAAGTGGCGCGCGTGCGCCTGACCAATGGAATCGAGGTTACGACCTACATTCCCGGCGTCGGCCACAACCTGCAGGAGCACTCGATCGTGCTGATCCGTGGCGGCCGCGTGAAGGATCTGCCGGGAGTTCGTTATCACGTGATTCGCGGCACGCTCGATGCGGTAGGCGTGGCGGGTCGTCAGCAGGGACGATCAAAATACGGCGCCAAGCGCGCCAAGAAGGGTTAAGAAGCATGCCCCGTAAAGGACATACATCCAAGCGGACCGTGCCAGCCGATGCCGTCTACGGCTCGAATCTGGTGACGAAGTTCATCAACTCGATGATGTGGCAGGGCAAGCGTTCCACCGCTGAGGGCATCTTTTATGAAGCCCTCACCAAGGTGCAGGAAAAGGGCGGCGACGAGGCTTTGAAGCTCTTCACCAAAGCCGTTGAGAATGCCAAGCCGCTGCTCGAGGTGAAGACGCGACGCGTGGGTGGCGCGAACTATCAGGTCCCGGTGGAAGTGAATGCCGATCGGCGCACGTCGCTGGCGATCCGCTGGCTGCTGACGTATGCGCGGGGCCGAGCCGAGCGAGGCATGGTCGACAAGTTGAGTAATGAATTGCTGGACGCCGCCAATGGAAAAGGCGCGGCCATCAAGAAGAAGGAAGATGTGCACCGCATGGCGGAAGCGAATAAGGCGTTTGCGCATTACCGGTGGTAAGAAAACAGCTTTTGGCAGTTAGCCTTTAGCCCTTAGCTAAACCGGGGCTGATTAAGCTACCGGCTAAAAGCTAACGGCCAAAAGCTATTTTTCGGAGCCCAGAAAGAGTTAGGAAGTCGTGCCCAGAACAGTCCCATTAGAACGCTGCAGGAACATCGGCATCATGGCCCACATCGATGCCGGTAAGACCACTACGACGGAGCGCATCCTGTTTTATACGGGAAAGACGCACCGCATCGGAGAGGTGCACGAAGGCACTGCGACCATGGACTGGATGGAACAGGAGCAGGAGCGCGGCATTACGATTACGTCCGCGGCCACGACCTGCACCTGGCGCGATATTCGAATTAACATTATCGATACGCCTGGCCACGTGGATTTCACGGCCGAGGTCGAGCGCTCGCTGCGCGTGCTTGATGGAGCGGTCGCAGTGTTTGATGCGGTGCACGGGGTGCAGCCGCAGTCGGAAAAAGTCTGGCGACAGGCCGATAAATACGGTGTGCCGCGCATCTGCTTCATTAATAAGATCGACAAGATGGGTGCGGACTTTGAGCATGCTATCGATACCATCCGCAAACGGCTCAGCGCCAAGCCCGTCGCGATCCAGATTCCCATAGGCCAGGAAGACAAGTTTAAGGGCGTCATCGATCTAATCAACATGAAGGCGATCGTGTGGGTCGACGACACGATGGGCGCCGAGTACATCACGGAAGAAATTCCCGCCGAGCTGAAAAAGAAAGCCGAAGCGTTCCATGCGCAACTGGTCGAGAGCATTGCCGAGAACGACGACGAAATCCTGCACAAGTTTCTGGAAGGCGAAGAGATTAGCGCGGATGCGTTGCGCGCGTCGCTGCGGAAATCGACGATTGCCCTGAAGGTGTTTCCGGTGGTCGTGGGCACTGCATTCAAGAACAAGGGCGTGCAGCCGTTGCTCGATGCCGTGGTCGATTATCTGCCGTCGCCGCTCGATGTGCCGGAAACGCATGGAGCGAATCCGGACAACGGCGAGCAGATTTTCCGCAAAGCTGATGACAAAGAGCCGTTCTCGGCTCTCGCGTTCAAGATTATGGCCGATCCGTTTGTCGGTCAGTTGACGTTTATCCGCGTTTATTCCGGACAGCTCAAGACGGGAGACTCCGTGCTGAACACGGGTCGGCGCCGAAGTGAGCGCATTGGCCGCTTGCTGAAGATGCACGCGAACAAGCGCGAAGAGATCAGCGAGATTCTTGCGGGCGACATTTGCGCCGCGGTTGGGCTGAAGGGCGTCAGCACGGGCGATACGATTTGTAGCGAAGACCATCCCATCGCGCTCGAAAATATTACCTTTGCGGTTCCCGTGATCTCGGTCGCGGTCGAGCCCAAAACAAAAGCTGACCAGGAAAAAATGGGCATGGCGCTTGGCCGCCTCGCCCAGGAAGATCCCACGTTTAAAGTTCATACCGATCCCGACAGCGGACAGACCATCATCAGCGGTATGGGCGAGTTGCATCTGGAAATCATTGTCGACCGCATGATGCGCGAGTATAAGGTCGAAGCCAACGTTGGCAAGCCGCAAGTGGCTTATCGCGAGACCATCCGCAAGCACTCCGAGGCCGAAGGCAAATACATTCGCCAGACTGGCGGCCGCGGCCAGTACGGGCACGCGAAGATCAGGCTGGATCCGCAACCCGCAGGTACAGGTTACGAGTTTGTCAACGACATCGTCGGCGGTTCGGTGCCGAAGGAGTTCATTAAGCCGATCGATCAGGGAATTCAGGAAGCGCTCGAAGGCGGTATTCTTGCGGGCTACCCGATGGTCGACGTGAAGGCCACTCTGTACGACGGCAGCTATCACGACGTCGATTCGAATGAAATGGCGTTTAAGATTGCCGGCTCGATGGCCTTCAAAGAAGCCGCGCGCAAAGCTTCTCCGGTGTTGCTCGAGCCGGTAATGCAGGTCGAAGTTGTCACGCCGGAAGATTACGCCGGCGTGATTATGGGCGACTTGAGTTCGCGCCGCGGACGCATCGAAGGCATGGAGCATCGCGCCGGTTCGCAGGTGATCAAGGCGATCGTGCCGCTGGCTGAAATGTTTGGTTACGCGACCCATATGCGTTCGTCGACGCAGGGCCGTGCTGAATACTCGATGCACTTCGCGCGCTATGAGGAGGCTCCGCGATCTGTTGCAGAGGAAATCATCGCCAAGGTGCAGGGGGCGACGAAGTGACTGCCGGTGCAGATGTGGAGGTAATTATGGTCAACCAGCACACGATAGACCGCGTGACGAGAGTATTCGACAAATATCTCGACCCTAACGACTGCAAGAATGGCGGGAGTACCCGGAATTTGCTGGATTCACTGAGAAACGGAAGCGTTAAACTGAGCGATCTCTTTGCAGTCGCCACGGCGATCGATGGAATTGTTCCTCCGGGTACAGGGCTGGGCACTTCTTGGCAGAACCCTGAGCGTCTTGCGTCGCTTGTGGGCAGCCTAATGAATGACACAGGGCTCAAAGAGGTGCGTGCGAATTTGGCTGAGCATGTCAATGCGCTAAAGAGGAACTGCCCCGGGCTAGTCCAGAAGTATGAGGTTCAGTTCTCGTAGGGCGAGTGAAGCAGGCAAAGCGTCCCGTCAAAAGGTTGCATAGGTCCTTCGGCGCAAAGAGCGCGCCTCAGGATGACAAGGGTTTGAGCTAGGAGCTAGAGGCTGAATTATGGCGAAAGAGAAATTTGATCGAACCAAGCCGCACTGCAACGTGGGCACCATTGGCCACATCGACCATGGCAAGACCACGCTGACGGCGGCGATCACCAAGGTTTTGTCGAAGCACAATCCGAAGAACACGTTCCGGTCGTTTGATTCGATCGACAACGCTCCGGAAGAAAAAGCGCGCGGCATCACGATCGCAACGGCGCACGTCGAGTACGAGACGGCGAACCGGCACTACGCGCACGTCGACTGCCCGGGCCACGCCGACTACATCAAGAACATGATCACGGGTGCGGCGCAAATGGATGGCGGCATTCTCGTGGTCGCTGCGACCGACGGTCCGATGCCGCAGACACGCGAGCATGTGCTGCTGGCGCGGCAGGTGGGCGTGCCCTATCTGGTCGTCGCGCTGAACAAGGTCGACGCAGTGGACGATCCCGAGTTGCTCGAACTAGTCGAACTCGAAGTGCGCGAGCTGCTGAAGAGCTACAAGTTCCCCGGCGACGACGTTCCCGTGGTGCGGGTTTCGGCTCTGGGCGCTCTGAACGGGGAAGCCAAGGCGGAGGCGCAGGTCGACGAGTTGATGGCGGCGGTGGATAAATACATTCCGCAGCCGGCGCGCGAACTGGACAAGCCCTTCCTGATGCCGATTGAAGATATCTTTTCGATTCAGGGTCGCGGCACAGTGGTCACGGGGCGAATTGAGCGCGGGAAGGTGAAGGTGGGCGAAGAAGTGGAGATTGTCGGCTTCCGCGACACGCGCAAGACGGTGGTGACCGGCGTTGAGATGTTCAAGAAGCAATTGGACGAAGGCATGGCGGGCGACAACGCTGGACTGTTGCTGCGCGGCATTGCGAAAGAAGATGTGGAGCGCGGCATGGTGCTGGCCAAAACGGGGTCGATTACGCCGCACACCAAATTCAAGGCGGAAGTTTACATTCTGACGAAAGAAGAAGGCGGGCGGCATACGCCGTTCTTCAAGGGATATCGTCCGCAGTTTTATCTGCGCACGACGGACGTGACGGGCGTGGCAGAGTTGCCGGCGGGGACGGAGATGGTGATGCCGGGTGACAACGTCTCGCTCGTGATCGAACTGATCACGCCAGTGGCGATGGAGAAGGGCTTGCGCTTTGCGATTCGCGAAGGCGGACACACGGTGGGCGCGGGCACGATTGCGGAGATTGTGACGTAGGGAAGAAAGTTGCAGAGATCCTTCGGCAACAAAGAACGTCACCTCAGGATGACAAGAGTTGGAGCTAGAAGCTAGGAGCTGATTATAAGCGGCTTGCAGCTTGCCGCAGGTTCTTTCCTTCCGGAGATGCTGGAAGGGGTTAGAGAGAGTGAAAACGTGATTGGAAAAGAAAGAATTCGCATCCGGTTGAAGGCTTACGACTACCGCATTCTGGATCAGTCGACAGGAGAGATTGTGGAAACCGCGCGGCGCACCGGGGCGCAGATTGCCGGGCCGATTCCGCTGCCCACGATGCGCAACAAGTACTGCGTGCTGCGTTCGCCGCATGTGGACAAAAAATCGCGAGAGCAGTTTGAGATCCGCACCCACAAGCGGTTGCTCGATATTCTCGAGCCGACGCAGCAGACGGTGGACGCGCTGATGAAGCTCGATCTGCCGGCGGGCGTGGATGTGGAGATCAAGGCGTTCGGTAAGGAACATAAGTAGCGCAGGCCAGCGCGGGCTGCGCCCGCGGAACGGACGAATGCGTCCGTTCCCATATGAGCTGATCAGCTCCTCAGCCAATAGCCATCGCAGTGATCGATGAGCCACGCTGAGAATGGAGAGAAAGATGGCGATACGAGTTACCGGAATTCTGGGCAAGAAGGTCGGCATGACGCAGCTGTTTGACTCGAAGGGCGATGTGCGTCCGGTCACGGTGCTGCAGGCTGGGCCTTGCGTGGTGACGCAGCATAAGCTGGCGGTAAAGGACGGCTACGAAGCTGCCCAGATTGGCCTGGTGGAGTTTGTGAAGGAGTCGCGGCTGACCAAGCCTGCGCAGGGCCACTTGGCGAAGAATAATCTTCCTCCGGTTAAGTTTATGCGCGAAGTGCCGCTGGAGAGCGATGGCGATGGAGACGGAGCCGTGAAGGCGGGCGACCGCGTGCTGGTCGACATTTTCGAGGGCGAGAAGTTTGTCGACATCGTGGGCGTGAGCAAGGGAAAAGGCTTCCAGGGTGTGGTCAAGCGGCACCATTTTGGCGGCGGTCCGAAGTCGCACGGATCGATGTTTCAGATCACTGGTTCGATTGGCTCGTCCGCGTTTCCTTCGCGCGTGTTCAAGGGAATGCGCATGTCGGGACACATGGGCAACTCCCGGGTGACGCAGCGTAACCTGCGTGTGCTGGGCGTTGATAAAGACGAAAACCTTTTGGTCGTGGAAGGCAGTGTGCCGGGACCGCAGGGCGGATATATCGTCATCACGAAGGCGAAAAAGCCGCCCAGAGAGCGCCGTGGATTTGCGGGTTCGGCTACGGTCGATCCGTTGAAGGCGGCGAAGAGAGCGGCGAAGAAGGCATAGTACAAGTACCTGGTACCCAGTACCGAGTGAGAACCAATGGCAACTATTGATATACATAATTTGAGCGGCGCCAAGGTTGGGACGTTTGACCTTGCCGATGAAATTTTCGGCGCGGTGAACGAGGATCTGATCTGGGAGGCGGTGAAGCATTACCGCGCCGGGCAGCACCGTGGCACGCATGCGACCAAGGCCCGCTGGCAGGTTTCCGGCTCGGGTAAGAAGCTATGGAAGCAGAAGGGCACGGGGCGGGCGCGCATAGGCTCGATCCGGTCCCCACTGTGGCGGCACGGCGGCACGGTGCATGGCCCAGTGCCGCGCTCTTACGACTATGCTTTCCCGCGCAAAAAACTTCTGGGCGCGCTTCGTTCCGCGCTGGCGGCGAAGTTTGCCGATGGCAAGCTGATCGTGGTGAACGCGTTCGACATGAAGGAAGCGAAGACAAAAGAATTTCGAGCGGCGCTCGATGCTCTAAAGGTGGGAAAGACTGTGTTGGTCGTGGAAGCGCCAGGAGTATCGAATCGCAACCTGGAACTGGGTGCACGCAATATCGCGGGTCTGGAGTTGATCGCAGGCAACGAAGTTCATCCTTATCACCTGCTGCGTTACGAGCACGTGATTTTTTCGCATCCGGCGATCGAGAAGCTGCAGTTGACGTTGAAGGATTCGGTGTCGAAGCGGCAGCGCAAGTCAGGGCACGGAGCCGGTGAAGAAGAGGGTGCCAAGAAGGCGTCAGCTTCTCCGCGGAAACGCGTGCGGCATGAAAAAGCGGCGGAGGTGGCCTGATGAAATCCGCATATCAGATTATTCGCCGTCCGGTGATTACGGAAAAAGGGTTGGCGATCAAGGAAAACCAGAACACGCTGGTCTTTCAGGTTGCCCCGCAGGCGACGAAGACGGAAGTCAAGCAGGCGGTGCAGACGATTTTCAAGGTGAAGGTTTTGTCTGTGCGCACGGCGGTGTATCCGGGAAAAGAGCGGCGGCGGGGAAAGTTTGCCGGTTACCGTCCGGACTGGAAGAAGGCATATGTGCGGCTGCGGGCTGGCGAGAAGATGCCGGAGTACGCGCAGAACTTGTAAAGCAGCTATCAGCCGTCAGCTGTCAGTAAAGGCGACGGTGTGAAGCTGAGAGCTGAGAGCTTCTATGCCAATTAAGACTTATCGACCGACGACGCAGACGTTGCGCTACCGCACGACCATCGTCAACGACGACATTACGACGCGGCATCCGCACAAGCCGCTGCTTGAGAAGAAGAACCGGACGGGCGGCCGCCGCAATTCCGGCGACATGACCATGCGCTTCATTGGCGGCGGGCACAAGCGCAAGCTGCGCATTATCGATTTCAAGCGGGACAAGACTGGCATTCCGGCGACCGTCGTCAGCATCGAGTACGATCCGAACCGTTCGCCGCGCATCGCGCTGCTGGCTTACGCCGATGGAGAGAAGCGCTACATACTTCAGCCAGAAGGCTTGAAGGTCGGGCAAAAGGTCGTGAGCGGGCCGGACGCAGATATTCTCGTGGGCAACGCTTTGCCGCTGCGCAATATTCCGCCTGGCACGTCGATTCACAACCTCGAGCTCAAGCCGGGCAAGGGTGGGCAGATGGTGCGCTCGGCGGGCGGAGCGGCGCAACTGGTCGCGAAGGAATCCGATTACGCGCTGGTAAAGCTGCCTTCGGGCGAGACGCGCAAGATCTCGCAGGACTGCATGGCGACGATCGGGCAAGTCGGAAATCTGGATCACGAAAATGTCACGATCGGCAAAGCGGGACGCTCGCGCTGGCTGGGAAAGCGTCCACACAACCGCGGCGTTTCGATGAATCCTGTGGATCATCCGCACGGCGGCGGTGAAGGCAAGACCTCGGGTGGCAGGCATCCGGTAACGCCTTGGGGGCAGCCGACGCGTGGGTACAAGACGCGGAACAACAAGCGGACGGATAAATTTATTGTGAACCGCAGAAGTAAGTGACGCAGCAAGCGAAACCAAGATTCCTCGCTTCGCTCGGAATGACAAAGTTGGGGCGTCGGAATGACAAGGATTTTGATTTGGACAAGGGTTTGGGATCGACAGGGGTTTGAGCTAGAAGCTTAAGAGCTAGAGGCTAAGAGCTATTTATGGCACGTTCAACCAAAAAAGGCGCGTTTGTGGATGCATTTCTTATGGCGCGGGTCGAAGGGATGAATTCGCGCAATGAGAAGAAGGTGTTGCGCACTTGGTCGCGGCGTTCCACCGTGGTTCCGGAGATGGTGGGGCATACCATCGCAGTGCACAATGGAAAGAAATTCATTCCGGTGTATGTGACGGAGAACATGGTGGGGCACAAGCTGGGCGAGTTCAGCTTTACGCGCAACTTCAAGGGCCACTCCATGCGGGCGGCAACCGAAGTTGCCGCGAAGCCGGCGGGCATTCCGGGCGGGCCGGGAGCGATTACACCATCGGCTCCGGCGGCACCGAAGGCATAAGGAAATCAGCTTCTGGCTACTAGCTACTGGCTATTAGCTGGGACGATTCGAAATGGATGTACGTCGGTAGTCTTTGGCTCCTAGTTTTAGCTAGGAGCTAGGAGCGAGTAGCTAACATGGAATTCAGAGCGGAAATGCGTTACTTGCGAGTCTCGCCGCAGAAGGCGCGCCTGGTGCTCGAATTGATTAAGGGGCGCAAGGTAGAGGACGCGCGCAACACGCTGCTGTTCACCAAGAAGCGGGTCGCGGCGCACGTGGGCAAACTGCTGCAATCGGCGCTCGATAACGCGAATTTTCTCAGCACCGAAAAAGGGCTGGATGTTGAGCTCGACAATCTGTACGTGAAGAACGCGATTGCCAACGACGGGCCGCGCATGAAGCGCATCCGTCCGGCGCCGCAAGGACGTGCATTCCGTTACGTGCGGCGGATCGCGCACATCACCCTGGTGCTGGCCGAGCGCGGCACGAATTCCGCCCGCCAGGCTGGTGATGGCAGAACGGCGAGTGCGGCGGCGGCTCCGGCGAAGCGGCGGGCACCGGTTGCGAAGAAGTCGGCAGGCAAGACTGGCAAGAAAAAGGCGGCTGCGAAGTAGCGGCAAAAAGCAGGTTCCTCACCCGCGCTTTGCGCGAGTTCGGAATGACACGGGTTTTGGTTTGGGATTGATTTAGGAGAAGCAATGGGACAAAAAGTCCATCCTTATGGTTTTCGTCTCGGCTACACGAAGCCGTGGAAGTCGCGCTGGTTCGTGGAGCGGGACTACGACAAGCTGCTCTATGAAGACGTCAAGCTGAAGAGCGAACTGAAGGACAAGCTGAAGTCGGCGGGCGTGAGTTCGATTGAGATTGAGCGGCCGGGCAACAAGCTGCGCATCATCATCAAGACGGCGCGGCCGGGAATTATTATTGGGCGCAAGGGCGCGGAAATCGACAAGCTGAAGGCCGACTTGCAGAAGCGGACGTCGCGCGAAGTGTTTGTCGACATCCAGGAAGTGCACAAGCCGGAGCTTGATGCGCAACTGGTTTCGGAGGCGATTGCGCTGCAGTTGGAAAAGCGCGTGGGCTTCCGGCGGGCGATGCGCAAGGCGGTCGATTCGGCGCTGCGCTTTGGTTGCAAGGGAATTAAGGTTCGAGTGAGCGGACGGTTGAATGGAAACGAAATCGCACGCTCCGAATGGTACCTGCAGGGACGTTTGCCGCTGCACACGCTGCGGGCCGACATCGACTACGGCTTTTCGGAAGCGCGGACAACGTACGGCGTGATTGGCGTGAAGTGCTGGGTTTACAAAGGCGAAATTCTGCCGACGAAGAAGCGCGAACAGACGACGGGCGTGGGAGCGTTTTGAAGCTGGGTCCATTACTCGGGCGGGTTCCGCGGCGTCCGAGATCCTTCGCGAGACAAAGAACGTCTCACTCAGGATGACAAGGCGAGACAGAAAGCGTCTCGCGAAGGATGACAACGGGGAAAAGAGCTGACTTATGTTGATGCCGAAGAAAGTGAAGTATCGCAAGCAGCAGCGCGGCCGCATGACCGGCAAAGCCTGGCGCGGCAGCACGCTGGCGTTTGGTGACTTTGGCTTGAAGGTGCTCGAACCGGGTTGGATTACCGACCGGCAAATCGAAGCGAGCCGCGTGGCCATGACACGCTTTGTGAAACGTGGCGGCAAGATCTGGATCCGGGTGTTCCCGGACAAACCGGTCACCAAGAAGCCGGCCGAAACCCGTATGGGCAAGGGCAAGGGCGCGCCCGATCATTGGGTCGCGGTGGTGCGTCCGGGAAAAATCCTGTTTGAGATGGAGGGGGTCACGGTCGTGGATGCAACCGAGGCTATGCGTTTGGCGTCGCACAAGTTGCCGTTGCGGACTACGTTCGTGAAACGGGACGTGGCGCATTGAGTTAGTCGTCAGGGTTAGGCCGGTGGTAAGTGGCCGGCGAAAACGTAAAGTCAGGGAATTATTTTATGGAAGCAGACAAGATCAGAAATTTAACGGACGCCGAACTGCAGCATCAGGGGCAGGATCTGGCGGACCAGCTGTTTAAGCTGAAGTTTCAGCTGAACATGGGGCAGACCGAAAGCTTGAAGAAGATTCGCGGCCTGCGCAAGGACATTGCGCGGGTCAAGACAGTGCTCGGCGAGCGCACGCGCGCCGCGGCCACGGAGAAGAAATGATGGCGGAAACCGCAAAATCTGCAACCCCCGCGGTGGAGCAGGTGCAGGGGCGCCGCAAGGAAGTGGTAGGAGAAGTGGTCGCGAACCGCATGTCGAAAACCATCGTGGTGCAGGTGACGCGCAAGAAGGCGCACCCGTTCTACGGACGCGTGGTGGCGCGAAACAAGAAATTTTACGCGCACGATGAGAAAAACGAAGCGCACGTGGGCGACGTGGTGCGGCTGCAAGAGACTCGTCCGCTCTCGAAGTTGAAGCGCTGGAAGCTGAAAGACATTGTGCGCAAGACCGCGCTGGTGCCCGAGATTGTGCTGGATCATGACACCAAGCAGGCGTAGCGGCACGGAAAAAGTAGCGGCACGGAAATATTGGAGATGAAGCCATGGCAGTGATGATGAGAAGCATGCTGGAGGTGGCTGACAATTCCGGCGCCCGCAAGCTGCAGATGATTCTGCCGCTGGGCGGATCGACCGGTCTGAATGCGAGCCTCGGCGACATAATCACCGCCGCCGTGAAGGAGGCCGCTCCCGACGGACAGGTGCAAAAGGGCAAAGTGGTGAAGGCAGTGATCGTGCGGACCCGCAAGGAGCACCGGCGGCGCGATGGCACTTATATCCGCTTTGACCAGAATGCGGCGGTGCTGATCAACGACGCGGGTGAGCCGGTAGGGACGCGTGTGTTTGGCCCGGTGGCACGCGAGTTGAGAGAGAAGAAGTTTTTGAAGATCGTTTCGTTGGCGCCTGAAGTGATTTAGACATTTGAAAGGATTGAGTGACTGTGCGATCGAGTGACTGTGCGATTGAAGATCAAAGCTGCAGACAGATGTTTTCAATCGCTCAATGACTCAATCGCCCAAGCGCTAAATAGGATTTATGAGAACTGTCAGCACAGTACACAAGCGAGTGGATATACGGCGCAACGATACCGTGAAGGTGATCACGGGGCGCGATAAGGGCAAGGAAGGACGCGTGCTACGCGTGTTTCCCGACGACAGCAAGCTCCTGGTGGAGCATGTAATGCTGGTGAAAAAGCACGTACGCCCGAATCCGCAGCGCAACATCAAGGGCGGCATTGCGGAGCAGGAGAGCCGGATTGCGTATTCGAACGTGCAACTGGTTTGCCCGACCTGCGGGCCGGTGCGCATCGGACACGAAACGCGCGGCGATCGAAAGGTCCGCGTGTGCAAGAAGTGTGGAACGACGCTGGATAAGTGACGCCGTTTAGCGGGCGTGAGCGAAGCGGGAGCCCGCTGGCGTCATCCTGAGCGTTCTTTGCGAAGGATCTCTAAAGCGTTCGAAAATTTAGTCTCACGAACCGGTAACCACTCCGAAGCCGTGGGGGAAGCTGAAGATACGCATGGCGAAAGATAAAGAGAAGAGAGCATCGAAGGACGCGGCGCAAGAGCAGAAGGCTCCGGCACAGGCGCATCACAGCGCCAAAGAGCGGCCGCGGTTGCGCGCGAAATTCGAGAAGGAAGTGGCGCCGGCTTTGCTGAAAGAGCTGGAGCTGAAAAACTCGATGGCGGTTCCGCGGCTGAACAAGATCGTGGTCAACATGGGCATGGGTGAGGCCACGCAGAACTCGAAGATTATGGACCCGGCGGTGAACGAACTGGGGCAGATCACCGGGCAGAAGCCGATTGTGACGAAAGCGAAGAAGTCGATTGCGGCTTTCAAAGTGCGCGAGGGGCAAGCCATTGGAACCATGGTGACACTGCGCGGCGACCGCATGTACGAATTTCTCGATCGCCTGGTGAACATCGTGCTGCCCCGCGTGCGCGACTTTAAGGGTGTGTCCACCAAGTCGTTCGACGGGCGTGGCAACTATACGATTGGCCTGCACGACCAGTTGATCTTTCCTGAGATTTCCTATGAGAAGGTCGACAAGCTGAAGGGAATGAACGTCACGATTGTGACTACGGCGGCGAACGATAACCAGGCGCGGACGCTATTGAAGCACTTAGGTATGCCGTTCCGCACGAATTAAGGCTGCAATAGATTTTTAGACAACGAAAGTTTTTAAGGATTTCATGACTACAGCAAAGCGAGTGAAGGACGCGAAGATCGAGAAGAAGTTTGAATTGGCGCGTAACGCCAAGGAAAAGACGCCGAAGTTTTCCACGCGCCGGCACAATCGGTGCAAGATCTGCGGACGGCCGCGAGCTTATCTACGGAAGTTTGGCTTGTGTCGCCTGTGTTTCCGGGGGCTCGCGTTGCGCGGAGAGATTCCCGGGGTTTCGAAGTCCTCCTGGTAGGGAGCTTCCGCGCGGGATTCGTTGAGCGGGAGATCCTTCACGAGACAGAAAGCGTCTCGCTCAGGATGACAACGGTAGAGGTAGGGAGTTGGTAGGCGAGCTGCTGCAGGTTCTCCGCTGGTGCGGAGCGAACGGGTGGCGAGAGGAGAAGCAAACGATGAGGTTGACCGATCCGGTCGCAGATATGCTGACGAGGGTGCGAAACGCGCTACAGGCGCGGCACCAGAAGGTGGACGTTCCGGCTTCCAGGCTGAAGGTGGAGATTGCCCGCATCCTGAAGGAAGAAGGGTACATCTCGAATTTCAAGGCCACGGAAGAAGAGGGCCACAAGATTATCCGGATCTATCTGAAGTATGGCGCGCACAACGAGGCGGCGATTTCGAAGGCGGAGCGTGTGTCGCGTCCCGGCTGCCGCGTCTATGTGCGGCGCAGCGAAATTCCTCGAGTGCTCGGCGGCATGGGTATCAACATTCTCACGACACCGCGTGGAGTGATGACGGGACGCCAGGCGCGCAAGGAAGGCGTGGGCGGCGAGTTGTTGTGCGAGATTTGGTGAGAAACTGCTCTTGGGCCGTTAGCTCTTGGCTTTTAGCCAAAAGCAAAACAGCGAAACGACAAGCCAAGAGCTAAAGGCTAAGAGCTGAATTTATGTCACGAATTGGAAAAAAGCCGATCCCGATCCCCAAGGGGGTGACGGTAAGATTAGAGGGCAGCACGGTCGTCGTGCAGGGGCCCAAGGGTAAGCTCGATACCGTTCTGCCTACCGGCATTAAGGTGGAGCAGAAGGACGGGAATATTGTGGCCATCCGCGAAAACGATTCGCAGGCGGCTGTGCACGGATTGGCGCGCGCGCTGGTGAACAACGCCGTCGAGGGCGTGACCAAAGGCTGGACGCGCGAACTGGAAATCGTTGGCATCGGCTACCGCGCCGAGATGAAGGGCAAAGGGATGGTGGTGTTCAGCCTGGGCTATTCCCATCCCATCGAATATCCGTTGCCGACCGGCGTGGAGGCTGCAGTCGATCCAAAGCAGACGAGGGTCACTCTGAGTGGAATCGACCGGCAACAAGTGGGGCAGGTTGCGGCAGAAATGCGATCGCTGCGTCCGCCGGATCCTTACAAAAACAAGGGCGTGCGTTACGCAGGCGAGCGGTTGAAGAAGAAAGTGGGCAAGACTGGAGCGAAGTAAACCGGTCTCAGGCATCGGGTCTTAGGCCTTAGGAAACCCAAGACCTAAGACCTATCACCTAAGACCGTTTTTGCGGCCAAGGACAGAGGTTATGTTTACGAAGAAATCGAAAAACCAGAAGCGCGGTCACATTCACGAGCGCATCCGAAAGAAGCTGCAGGGTACAGCAGAGCGGCCGCGGCTGAACGTGTATCGTTCGTTGAATCACATTTATGTACAGGTTATCGATGACCTGCACGGACAGACGCTGGTTTCGGCGAGTTCGGCCGAGGGCAAGAAAGAAGACCGGCGCACTGGCGGCAACGTTGCCGCCGCGAAGACGGTGGGCAAAGCCATCGCGGAGCGCGCCAAGGCCAAGGGTGTGAACCAAGTTGTGTTTGACCGCGGCGGCTACATTTACCACGGACGGGTGAAGGCGCTGGCCGATGCGGCCCGCGAAGCGGGATTGCAGTTTTAACCAGCTCTTGGCCTTTAGCTCTTGGCTGTTAGCTAGAGCAAAACGAAAAAGAGCCAAGAGCCAAAAGCTAACAGCTAAAGGCCAGGTTTAAAGAATGCCAACAGTAATTAAGAAGCTCGATGCCAATTCGTTTCAGTTGAAGGACCAGGTCGTCGCGATCAATCGCGTCACAAAAGTGGTAAAGGGCGGCAAGAATCTTTCGTTCGCGGCGCTGGTGGTGGTGGGAGATCCTTCGGCGGCGGTGGTCGGCTACGGGTCCGGCAAAGCGAAAGAAGTGCCGCAGGCCATTCGCAAGGCGATCGAATCGGCGAAGAAAAGATTGATCAAGGTGAACCTGACGCAGACCAGCATTCCGCATCTCGTGCTGGGACGCTATGGTTCGGGCAAGGTGTTGCTCAAGCCGGCGCCGGAAGGCACGGGGGTGATCGCGGGCGGCGCGGTTCGCGCAGTGATGACCTCGGTTGGAGTGCAGAATGTGCTGACCAAGTCGATTGGCACCACCAATCCTCATAATGTAATCAAGGCGACTTTCGATGCGCTCATGAGCTTGAAGAATCGGGAGAGCGTGGCCGCAATGCGCGGCAAGACTGTGCAGGAGTTGTAGCCCCGGTATCCTGTACCCAGTATCCGAAACTGCGGTTGATGTGAAATTGAGGATTTATCGATGACAACAAAGAAACCAAAAGCGGTTGCTGGAAAGATACACCTCAAGTGGGTGGTTTCGGCTATTTGTGCCCCAGTGAAACAGAAGCTAGTGGTCAAGGGATTGGGATTCACGCGGTTGAATCAGGTGATTGAGCGTCCCGACAACCCAGCGATTCGGGGCATGGTCGCGAAGGTTCCGCATCTGGTCGAGATATTGAAGGGCTAGCTGGTGTTTAGGGTCTTAAGTGTTAGGTCTTGGGGCTTTCGGTTTTCCTAAGACCTAACTCCCAAGACCTACGACCCGAGACGGTAGTCGAGAGCTTATTTATGAATTTATCCAACATTCGAGCACCGAAGAAAGCGTCGGAAAAGCGCAAGCGCGTCGGGCGCGGCATGGGCTCCGGCATGGGCAAGACGTCCACGCGTGGACACAAGGGGCAGCGCTCGCGCACCGGTATGCGCCTGATCCGCGGTTTTGAAGGCGGCCAGATGCCGCTGCACCGCCGCATGCCGAAGCGCGGCTTCACCAACATCTTCCGCAAAGAATTCAATATCGTGAGCCTTGAGCGGTTGTTGGAGCTTGGCGAGGAATTGCTGGCTTCGCCGATTACTCCCGATGTGTTGCGCAAGGCGGGCGTGATTAAGGCGAAGCATCCGGTTAAAATTCTTGGAGATGGCGAGTTGACGGTCGCGATCACGGTGCACGCGCATAAATTCTCCAAGTCGGCAGAGGAGAAAATCACCAAAGCGGGCGGCAAGGTTGAGGTCTTGCAGTAATGTTTGAAAAGCTGGCGAACATCTTCCGTATCCCAGACCTGCGCAAGCGAGTTCTGTTTACTCTGGCCATGCTCGCGATTTACCGGCTGGGCGGGCATCTTCCGACTCCGGGCGTGAACTTCCTGAAGCTGGAGCAGTTCTTTGAGCAGAACCGGGGATCGTTGCTCGGCTTTGTGGATTTGTTTTCCGGCGGCAACCTGCGGCGTCTGACGATTTTTGCCCTGGGGATCATGCCGTACATTACGGCGTCGATCATCTTGCAGCTCTTGACTGTCGTGTATGAGCCGCTGGCCAAGCTGCAAAAAGAAGGCGAGCTGGGGCGCAAGAAGATTACGCAGTGGACCCGTTACATCACCGTGATTCTTAGCGCGGTGCAGTCGTTCGGCATTGCGATCGGGTTGGAGCGGGCCGGCGATTTTGTGCTTCATCCCGGGCCTGGATTTATTTTGATGACGATGCTGACCCTGACCACGGGCAGCGGATTCGTCATGTGGCTGGGTGAGCAGATCACGGATCGCGGCATCGGCAACGGGATGTCATTGCTGATCTTTGCCGGCATCGTGGTTGGACTGCCGCGTGGCGTGCAGGATCTTTTTGAAAAAGCCAAGAATGCGACCTGGGGAGCGATAACCTTCCCGCTGATGGTGGGCCTAGTCGTGTTCATGATCGCCGTGGTCGCCTTTATCGTTTACGTCGAGCGCTGCGAGCGGCGCATTCCCGTACAGTATGCGAAACGTGTCGTGGGCCGGAAAGTGATGGGCGGGCAATCGACGCACTTGCCGTTGCGGGTTAACGCCGGCGGCGTTATGCCTGTGATTTTTGCGTCTTCGATTCTGACGTTGCCGCAGACTCTCGGCTACGGTTTGCGCAACAGCCGTTACTTCGGCGATCTGGTGCGGTTGCTGGGTTGGGGCGAACCGCTCTATACGGTGCTATACGCGGTAGGGATTATTTTCTTCGCGTACTTCTATGTATCGATCGTTTTTAACCCCAGCGAAGTTGCCGACAACATGCGGAAGTATGGCGGCTTCATTCCTGGCATTCGTCCAGGCAAGCGTACAGCCGACTACATCAACGAAGTACTGACCCGCATCACGCTCGTGGGCGCACTCTATCTGATCATCATCTCCTTCATCCCGGAGTGGATGATTGCCGGCATTCACTTGAACCATTTGCCGTTCTGGCTGGGAGGGTCGCTGTTTGAGCGGCTTCCGGTGTGGGTGACGAACGGATTGGGAGTGAATTTTTATTTTGGTGGAACGTCGCTGTTGATCGTGGTGGGCGTGGCCATGGATACGGTGACGCAAATCGAGGCGCAGTTGATTATGCGCCACTACGATGGATTCACGCCGCGCAGTGGGCGGATTCGCGGCCGCCGCAACTGGTCGTAAGAAATTTGTAATTGGGTAATTTGGTAATTTCGTAATTTACAAATCGCGTTTCAATTACCAATTACTAAATTACCCAATTACAAAATCTGTTTCTGGGGTTGCTGCACTTGTTCTCGAACCGGAACCGGCTCGTGGGAGGCTGGCCCGGGGACACTGAGATCGGGAGGCTTTGGCCAACTCGATGGCGCAGGAAACCTCGCGTGACGTAGGTCCCGTGGTTTTGTTGGGACCTCCGGGAGCCGGGAAGGGAACTCAGGCGAAGCGCATCATGGGGCGCTACGTGATCCCACAGGTCTCTACCGGAGACATCCTGAGGCAGAACATCGCCGACGGCACGGAACTCGGCGTGGCCGCAAAGTGCGTGATGGCTCGCGGCGAGTTGGTCTCTGACGATTTGGTTTGTGAAATGGTCCGGAAGAGGTTGATCGAGCCGGACTGCAAGCGGGGCTATATCCTCGATGGGTTTCCCCGGACGGTGGCTCAGGCCCAATGGCTGGATGCGTTGCTCGATGACAAGTTCTTTGAAAACTCGCGCCCGACTCGCGGCTGGCCAATTGTGATCCGTCTCGAGGTGGATTATAATCAGCTGTTGCTCCGGATCACTGGACGCCGTTCTTGTCCCACCTGTGGGCGAATTTATAACGTCCACTTCCAGCCGCCCCGCGTAGACGAACTTTGCGATCTGGACGGGTCGAAGCTGGTTACCCGCAATGACGACCGGTTGGAAGTGATTCAACCGCGTTTGGCGGCGTACCAGGAGCAGACTACGCCTGTGGTGGAGTATTACCGGAGCACGGGAAGATTGATCTCCGTGAATGGGGATCGGCCCATGGACGAAGTCACAGAGCATATTTTCAAAGTGATCGAGGAACATCACGTGACCGAGGAACGTCCCGCTTAGGCGTGATCGCGGTTGGGTTATCAAGTTTGGGTGACCAAGTTTAGGAATGGCAATCGTTTGCAAATCGGTGGCCGAGATTGAGCGGATGAGGCAGAGTGGCCGCATCGTTCGCGAAGTTCTGGATCATGTGCGGTCCCTGGTAGCGCCAGGCGTCACCACGATGGATTTGGAACGTGCCGCGGAAAAGAAGATCGCGGAACTTGGGGCCAAGCCGGCATTTAAGGGATATTACGATTTTCCCTGCGTGCTGTGTACGTCGGTGAACGAAGAGATTGTGCATGGAATACCGTCGGAAAAGCGCGAACTGAAAGAGGGCGACATCGTATCGATCGATTGCGGAGTCGTGCTCGACGGATACTACGGGGACGCCGCGATTACGGTTCCGGTTAGCGATTCGGTGAAGCCGGAATTACGCAAGCTGTTGACCGTAACCGAAGAATCGCTTTACCGTGGCATTGAGCAGGCGCGGGTAGGAAATTCTGTGGGCGATGTTGGAGCGGCTGTGCAGGAACATGTAGAAGCGGCCGGTTTCAGTGTGGTGCGGGAATTCGTTGGGCATGGCATCGGGACGAAACTGCACGAGGAGCCGCAGGTTCCGAACTTTGGAGCGCGCGGGCACGGCACGAAGTTACGCGAAGGCATGGTGATCGCGATTGAGCCGATGGTGAACTTCGGCAAGCCGGAGACGCGAGTGCTCGGCGACAAGTGGACGGCCGTAACGCTGGATGGCAGCTTCAGCGCGCACTTCGAGCACTGCGTGGCGGTGACGAAAGATGGGCCCGTGATTTTGACGAAATAAAGCTGCTAGCCGCTAGCTTCTAGCTAGGTCGGTTAGCGCTTGGCTAGAAGCTAATAACTAGAAGCTAGGAGCGAATGAGTAAAGAAGACGCGATTGAAGTGATGGCGGTGGTGCTAGAACCGCTGCCGAACGCCATGTTCAAGGTGGAACTGGAGAACAAGCACCAGGTGCTGGCGCATGTTTCAGGCAAGATGCGCAAGAATTTTATTCGCATTCTGCCCGGCGACAAAGTCGCGGTGGAGCTTTCTCCCTACGACTTGAATCGTGGCAGGATTGTTTATCGTTATAAGTGACGCCGGTTGGCGTCATCCTGAGTGAAGCGAAGGATCTCAGGCAAGGGAAGAGGGTTTGAAGTTTATGAAAGTAAGAGCATCAGTAAAGAAGATTTGTGACAAATGCAAGGTCATCCACCGCAAGGGTGTGGTGCGGGTGATTTGCGTTAACACGAAACATAAACAGCGGCAGGGATAAGAACGCTCTAAGCTTTTAGCTCTTGGCTTTTAGCTAAAAGCCAAGGGCGAAAGGCCAAAAGTTGAGAGAGGTTAAGAACACATGGCACGTATCGCAGGCGTCGACTTACCGCGCCAGAAGCACATCAATATCGCACTGACCTACATTTACGGCATTGGGAATCCGCGCGCCGGAAGCATCCTCGATGAAGCCCAGGTGGACCCGATGAAAAAGGTTCAGGACCTGAGCGAAGAGGAAGTAAACCGCATCCGTACCGTGATCGAGGCGCAGGGATTGGTGGAAGGCGATTTGCGCAAGGAAGTTTCGATGAACATCAAACGTCTCATCGAAATTGGTTCCTATCGCGGATTCCGTCACCGTCGAAATCTGCCGGTTCGCGGCCAGCGTACGCACACGAACGCTCGCACCCGCAAAGGACCGCGCAAAGGCACGATCGCGCAGAAGAAGAAGGCGACGGCAAAGACGTAGAAACGTGGTGTCAGGTCTTGGGTCTTGGGTGTTAGGATCTCATTCCTAATGCTCAACCCAAAAGCCTGAGACCTAAGACCTAACACCCGAGACCGAATTTATGGCAAAACCAGCAGCAGCGGGCGGCGCAGCCGCACCGGAGAAAAAAGGCAAGAAAAAAACCTTCAAGAAGAAGGAGCGCAAGCACGTTCCCCATGGGTTGTGCTACGTGCAGGCGTCCTTCAACAACACGATCGTGACCATCACCGACATGAACGGCAACGTTCTGTCGTGGAAGAGTTCCGGGTCGTTGGGTTTCCGCGGATCGCGCAAAGGCACTCCGTTTGCTGCGCAGCAAGCGGCCTCGAATGCGGCCAATATGGCGCGCGATCACGGTGTGCGCAGCGTGGACGTGCGAGTCTCCGGCCCTGGTTCTGGCCGCGAATCCGCGGTGCGCGCGCTGGCGTCGTCGGGCATTGAAGTTCGCTCGATTCGTGACGTGACGCCCATCCCGCACAACGGATGCCGTCCGCCGAAGAGACGGCGCGTCTGAGGGGCAGATAGAGATTCCTCGCTTCGCTCGGAATGACAAGCGAAGAAACATTGATTTCGTCCGGGACGAAGGGTGAAGCCAAACCTGTAAACCGGTCATCTAAAAGGAGAACAACTTGGCCCGTTACACCGATGCAGTTTGCCGTCTCTGCCGCCGCGAGGGCATGAAGCTGTTCCTCAAAGGCGCAAAATGTTTCAGCGATAAGTGTCCCATCGAGAAGCGCAATTTCGCTCCCGGACAACATGGAAAGGACCGCAAGGCCAAGATTGTTGGCTACGGTCTGCAGTTGCGCGAGAAGCAAAAAGCCAAGCGCATCTACTTCACGCTGGAAGGGCAGTTCCGCAATTACTTTGAGAAAGCCGCGCGCACCCGCGGCGTTACCGGCGAGTTGTTGCTGCAGCAGCTCGAGCGGCGTCTCGACAACGTGGTTTTCCGTCTCGGCTTTGCGCAATCCCGGCGCCAGGCGCGGCAATTGGTGCGTCACGGGCACGTCGCGGTCAACGGCAGGAAGGTCAATATTCCTTCTTTTGAAGTAAGCGCCGGCCACGAAATTTCGATCCGCGAGAAAAGCAAGAAGCTTGTGGTACTTGAATTCGCGAAGGAATTTGCCAGCCACGGCACGTTGCCTAACTGGCTGGAAGTTAACCGTGACAACTACACGGCACGCGTGCTCTCGTTGCCCAAGCGCGAAGATATTCAGTTGCCGGTGAATGAGCAGCTGATTGTTGAGTTGTACAGCAAGTAAGGCGGCGTAGATTGAGTAATTGGGAAATTAGTAATTGAGTAATTGAGAGGCGGGAATCGAGTAGGTTGGGTTTTGAATTACCCAATTACCAAATTTCCCAATTACTCAATGTTCTGGGTCCGCTTTTCGAGCCAGACCAGCCTCTGCTGACGCCCGACCTGAATCCGGACCGATTCAGGAAGCCAGCACCGAGCCAAACGGCCGAAGGAGAAACAAATGCTTTGGAAAGGTTTTCAGAAACCGAAACGTCTCGCAGTTGACACTTCCACCCTTACCGACAAATACGGAATTTTCTGGGCGCAGCCTTTTGAGCGCGGCTTCGGCACCACCGTGGGCAACGCTCTGCGGCGCGTGCTGTTGAGTTCCATTGAAGGCGCTGCGGTTACCGCGGTAAAAATGGAGGGGGTCCTTCACGAATTTCAGTCGATCCCTGGCGTAGTGGAAGATGCGACCGACATCATCCTCAACTTGAAGCAGATTCCGTTCAAGCTGGCCGGTGATGCGCCGAAGGCAATTTATCTGCGCGCCGATCAGCCGGGGGTGGTCACCAGCGGCATGATCGAGGCCGATGGCGATGTCGAAGTTCTCGACAAAGATGTTTACATCGCGACGGTCAGCGAAGGCGGCAAGCTCGATATGGAAATGCGCCTGAAGCGTGGACGCGGGTACACCTCCGCCGACAAGAATTTTGACGAAGATCTCGGCATCGGGTTCATTCCGATTGATTCCGTGCATTCGCCGGTGCGCAAGTGCAACTATACGGTGGAAGCCGCACGTCTCGGCCAGATCACCGACTACGACAAACTTACTCTTGAAGTGTGGACCAATGGTTCGATCACGCCCGCCGATGCAATTGGTCTTTCGGCGAAGCTAATCAAGGACCACATGAACATCTTCATCAACTTTGAAGAGGAAATCGAAACTGGCGTTTCGTCGTCGGACGATCGCAAGCCTGAGATCCACAACGAAAATCTGAATCGCTCCGTCGAGGAGCTTGAGCTTTCCGTGCGCAGCTACAACTGCCTGAAGAATGCGAACATTCAGACGATCGGCGAGCTGGTGCAGAAGACGGAATCGGAGATGCTCAAGACCAAGAACTTCGGCCGCAAGTCGCTGAACGAGATCAAGGAGATTCTTTCCTCGATGGGCCTCAGCCTGGGCATGAAGATCGACGAACATGGCAATGCCGTGCCGGGGCCGACATCGAACCTGGTTCTGCCGGCGTCAGCTTACGGCCCGGACGACGGGCTATAAGAAGTATGTTGTCATCCTGAGGCGGGCCGTTTTTGCCCGCCGAAGGATCTTTCAGCCAACGCTGTGAGAAGAATGGGCTCGGGAAGGGCACGGCTTGAGCCGTGCCGTCCAAGCTAAGTTTGAAGAGGGCTTTAGCCCCTGAGGCAAACCATGCGTCACAAAGTAGCAGGCTACAAACTCGGACGGAACACCTCGCACCGGCGCTCGCTGCTGCGCAACCTGGTCACGTCGGTGATCGTCGAGGAGCGGATCGAGACAACCGTCCCCAAAGCCAAGGCCGCGAAGCCCATCGTCGAGAAGATGATCACGCTCGGCAAGCGCGGCGACCTCGCGGCGCGCCGTCTGGCATCTTCTTATCTGATGACGGATGAAGCGGTCGTGAAGTTGTTCGACACCGTGGGTCCACGCTTCGGCGATCGCAACGGCGGATACACGCGCATCATCCAGACTGGCTGGAATAAGGGCGACGGCGCCGACAAGGCCTTTCTGGAGTTGCTGGGCAGCGAGAAGGTGCTGGACGAAAAGCGCGAGAAGCGCGCCGAAGCCCGCGCCAAGAAGGCTGCCGAAACACGTAAAGCCATGGAAGATGCCGAAGCGCAGGCGCAGCACGATGGCGGAGTGGAACCGGTGAAGGAAGAGTCCGAAGACAAGAAATAGTGTTGCATCGAGAAGGTTCAGAGGGGCACGGCGAAAAGCCGTGCCCTTTTTGTCGGTGCCACAACCCCCTGTTATTCCGACTAGGCGGAAGCCCGAAGAGGAATCTGCTTCCCGACAGCGCCACAACCCCGCTCGTACATGTCCTTCCGCGGTCCCCCGCTGGTAATCTTGCCGTATGTTGCCATCCTTATAAACTTACTCCTAGGATGGGGTTTACTCGCACACAGATTGGGATTGCGGTTGGCGCCGGAGCGCTGCTGGTATTGGTGTTTCTTGGCTATATCTGGTGGCTGAGCAATCAGGGACCGGTGCTGGCGCGGTCTGAAGACCACGACCCATTGACGGAGCTGCCAGTCAGCATCCGAATGAATCCGCTGCGCGACCGCACGATTGAACACAGCGCCAATCTATTTCTTCGCCAGTTGCGCGATGGACACTGCGACGAACTACTTTCCGGGTGGGAGCGCGATTATCGCAAGAAGTATGCACACTTCATCTGCGATTCCGAGGCGAAGCATCCGTTGCTTTCCTGGGATCTGGCGGAGTGGGAGAGCGCCCCCCCGCTGACCATCCTTCACTACCGCGGCAAGCGTCTGAGTCAAGCCGGCCAGCCTGGCACCTACAGGGAACTCTTCACCATTACGACCGAAAATAAAGATGGGCAGTGGGTGGTGACGAAGTACGACGCGATGTACTGAAACCGTCGTTGGTCGTTAACCCTTGGTCGTTAGCCCTCAAATCCAATGTCTCGCGCCGGCCCACAATGGAGATGGCGCACCTCCGTGGTAAAAAGTATGAATGTCTTCACCCACGGTGCGTGAGCCCTCCGCCGCACGCAATATCTATGCCTTCGGCATCACTTCTTTCCTGAACGACACTGCCACGGAAATGGCGTACTGGGTGTTGCCGGCGTTTCTGGCGTCGCTGGGAGCGGGGCCGGCGCAGTTGGGATTGATCGAGGGCGTGGCCGAGAGCGTGGCGTCGTTTGCCAAGCTCTTCTCTGGATATCTTGCGGACCATATCGACCGCCGCAAGCCGGTTGTGGTTGCGGGATATGCCGTCGCGAATGCCGTGAAGCCATTGCTGGCTGTGGTCACGGCTTGGCCGCAGATTCTGGCGATTCGCTTTGCGGATCGTCTGGCTAAAGGTATACGCGGAGCACCGCGTGACGTAATGGTCGCCGAATCGGTGCCGAAGAACCGGCTGGGCGCAGCCTATGGGCTGATTCAGTCGATGGATTCAGCGGGAGCTATCGCGGGTCCTTTGGCTGCATTGTTTTTACTGGCACGCTTTGGAGTTCGCAGCGTGTTTTGGGCGGCGGCGGCGCCGGGAGCGTTGTGCGTAATGATTGCGTTGCTTGGAATCCGCGAGACCAAGCGCCACCCTAAGAAGATTGCTGCGGACCTGACGACTGCCAACTCCCGGTCAGACATATCCGATGATCGCGAGAATAGAAGCAGAGAAAAAATAGCGCTCCCCGCCAGCTTTTATCTTGTACTTGTTGCAGTGACGCTCTTTTCTCTCGGCAACTCGAGCGATATGTTTCTGGTTCTGCGAGCGCAGAATGTTGGGATTCACGTGGCTCTAGCGCCTTTGCTGGGTCTGGTTTTCAACATCACGTACACGCTCGCGTCCTGGCCTGCCGGGTGGTTCAGTGATCGCGTGTCACGTCGGCTGGTGGGTTCCATCGGGTATGTGATTTTTGCCGTGGTCTATTTTATATTTGGCCGCGCGCCATCGACGTTGGCGATCTGGATTGCGATGGCGGTCTACGGTTTTTATTACGCTCTTACGCAGCCGGTGCTGAAGGCGCTAGTGGTTGAGACAGTTGGGGAAAACGTGCGCGGGCGAGCTCTGGGTATTTATTTTTTTGTGACGAGCGTGGCAACTCTAGCGGCGAGTTTGATCACCGGTGAACTGTGGAAGCATTACGGAGCGGCGATTCCGTTTTATTTTTCGGCGGGGATGGCGCTGGCTGCCGCGGGACTGTTGCAGGGTGCGCGACGGGAGCGCGTTGCAGGCAATGACATCTAACCTGTTGTAGCGCAGCGCCCGGATATATCCGTGGCTGAAGCCGGTGTTCTTAGCGGTCTAGTACCGCACGAATAGAGCCGACCTCTTCGCCAGCTTCTTCAACCACAGAAAAACCAAAATCTGAGCGGCGATGCCAGCGCAGGTATCGAGCACGACATCGCTCACCGCGCCCGTCCGCGAGGGAATGAAGCTTTGGTGCCACTCGTCTAGGCTGGCGACGAGAGATGTGCCCAGGATTGCGATGGTTGCCCAGCGCAGCGTCCACCGCGCGTTGGACATGACGGGCAGAGTGGCACGCCAGGCGCGGAAAAGAAGGAAGCTGAGTGTCGCGTAACCAATGACGTGACCCGTCTTGCGAATGTAGAAGTGCCAGTGCTCGAAGTGGTCCCAATCCATGCCGAAAAGGAAATGCAGGATGGGATAGAGAATCCGGCTGGTGTTGTGGGCAGAGAGATAACTGGTGGATTCGATGGCGATAACAATCAGCCACAGAATCGCGGCGATCCAAGCCTTCAGAACTTCGTGGCGATCCGAATTCAAGAGCAAGAGCCGCACTTGAACCGATTGTCCCCACTTGAGCAGTAACGCTCCGATCTATTCGATCGCATAGTTTGGAGCCTCGCGGGTAATCATGACGTCGTGGACATGGCTCTCGCGAAGTCCGGCGCCGCTGATGCGCACAAAGCGCGTTTTTTGCAAAAGTTCGGCGATGGTGGCGCAGCCGCAATAGCCCATGCCCGATTTCAATCCGCCGACCATCTGATGCACAATCATCGCGACCGAACCGCGGTAGGGGACGCGACCTTCAATGCCCTCGGGCACAAGTTTGCCGAGGCGGTTGGAATCGCCGTCATTGGAAGAAACGGCGGCCGAGGAATCGGATTCTGTATTCTGGAAATAGCGTTCGCTGGAGCCTTGCGCCATTGCGCCAAGCGAGCCCATGCCGCGATAGGACTTGAAAGAGCGGCCTTGATAAAGAATCAGCTCGCCGGGACTCTCGTCGGTGCCGGCGAAGAGTGAACCGATCATTACCGCACTTGCGCCGGCTGCCAGCGCCTTTGTGATGTCGCCGGAATATTTGATACCGCCGTCAGCGATGATCGGGACGCCGGCATCTTTGGTGGCGCGAAACGCTTCGGCAACCGCGGTGATCTGCGGAACGCCTGCGCCAGTTACGACACGCGTAGTGCAGATGGAGCCGGGACCGATGCCGACTTTGATGCCATCAGCCCCAGCACGGGCCAACTCGCATGCACCGTCGAAGGTGGCGACATTGCCCGCCAGCAGCTGCATCTCAGGCAGTTTCGATTTCACCAGCTTCACGGCATCGAGCACTTTGGTGGAATGTCCATGAGCGCTGTCGATGGCGAGCACGTCGACTTTCATTTCTGCGAGCGCCTGCGCCCGTTCCAGAAAATCTCCGGTAGCGCCGATGGCTGCGCCGACTCGCAACCTGCCCTGAGGATCCTTGGCTGCGTTGGGGTATTTCAGTTTCTTCTGAATATCTTTTACGGTAATCAGTCCCTTAAGGTTGTACTTGTCATCGACGACGAGCAGTTTTTCGACGCGGTGCTCGTGGAGAATCTCCTCCGCATCCTCGAGGGTGGTGCCCACGGGAACGGTGATGAGATTTTTCTTGGTCATCACTCGGTCGATGGGAATATCGAAGCGGGATTCGAAGCGGAGATCGCGGTTGGTAAGAATGCCGACCAGCTTGCCGTGCTCAGTGATGGGAACGCCGGAAATTTTGTACTTGCGCATGACTTCGAGCGCGTCGCTGACCTTATCAGTCGGCAACATCGTCACGGGATCGACGATCATGCCGCTCTCGGACCGCTTCACCTTATCGACTTCATTGGCCTGCTGTTCGATGGTCAGGTTGCGATGAATGATTCCCAGCCCGCCCTGTTGGGCGAGCGCGATCGCCATGTGCGATTCGGTAACGGTGTCCATGGCGGCGCTGACGATGGGAATATTGAGGATGATGTCGCGGGTAAGGTGAGTCTGAGTTGTGGCGGTCGCAGGAATTACATCGGAGCGCGCAGGGAGGAGAAGAACGTCGTCGAAGGTAAGAGCTTCGGGTACGGGAAAATGAATCATAGTTTTCTCGGAAATTCTCCCAAGTGTGCGAGTGTTTCTTTATTCTAGAGAGGAGCGGGGATTCAGGCAAATGGGTCGCTGTGCTGATATTCCTGAAGTGGAACTTCCCTCCGCGGTCGCTAAGTTTCTAGTTCACCGTAAGCGGCGCGGTAACGCTGCCGATCTTGCCCGTGACGTTGTCGCGAATCACGACGCGGACTACATAGTTTCCGGGGCCGAGTTCCAACGCGTTCTTCATGTCGATCCCGCTGCTACGCAGCGAGGCCATTTGTCCGTCGGGTACGGCTGTGTTGACGGCCTTACCGACAGTCTTAGTGGCTTTGCTGGTTTTGCCGTCGGTGAGATAGGCGATTGCGGCAAAGTCGAAGTTCAGATGGTTCTGTCCATTGCGGCTTTCGATGGTCAAGCCATCGGCCGGCATATGCACGAGGAATTCCGCTTTCTTATTGGCGCCTTCGCCGGAAGTTCCTAGCCATTTCAAGCTCAATGGAACTCCCGTGCCGTCGATGGGAGACCTAAGAGCGTAGGTCAAGTCCGAGCTACGCGTCACATCGGGATTCATGGTTGCGTTAGTGACGAAGAAGCCTTCGCGAGCGCGGACTTCGGCGTCCTTCTTATCCACTTTAACCTTGAGCTGACGCCAGCCAGAATTGTTGCTGTGTGTATCGAGGTAGTAGCTGGCGAGGTAGTAGGAAGACGCATCGTCAGCCGCGCGTTTCAAGCTGGATGCCAGATCGTTTGTGTTGTAAAAAGCCTTTCCACCGGTCATATCCGCGAACTGGTTGAGCGTATCGATGGTCGACTGTTGGAACCAGGTGCGGCTGGAGATCTGATGCGCAATCGCCGCTCCGTGCGGGCCACCTGTATCGCCGGCGACGGACTCGGCGTTACCCATGGGAGAATTCTCCACCAAGCCGCGAATGTCCACGGGATAGATCGAGACTTGGGCGGCGTCCAAGGCGTGCATGGTGCGCTCATACAGCGAGGAGAGATTTCCACCGGGAACCGACGCTGGGGAAGAGATAGTAAATGGAAATCCAGCCGTCGCCCAGATAAGGGATTTGCGTCCTGGGATGCCGGAAAGAGACCACGCAATCTCCAGAAACCCGTTTAGTGTTTCTTCGATGGCTTTTGGCTGCTGGAACGAAGCCGTGAATGTGTCGCCGTACGCAATAAAGGCTGCTGCTGCAACGTAGGGCCTGTCGATGTTGGTGGGAAGCTCGGGAATATCTCCTACTGCCGCCTTGGCCTGCACATCCGGGTCGAGATCCGGCTTGGCAGGGATTTCCCCGCTTGCCTTTTTCAGCAGTTGAACGAGTTGTTCGCGATCGCTGGTCAGTCCCTGGACAACTTTGAGACCGTGACTGGTCATGACCATGAGCGCCAGAATCTGGCCGGAGTCGAGATTGTCGGCCAGATATCGGATCAATGCGCGTCGGCCCGTGTATTGGTCAAGAAAGGGAGTGTTGATGGTATCGAGAGCGATGACCGTGACCGGTCGCGGTTGCTGATCCGTCAAAACAAGGTTGGTGAACTCTCCAGGCTTTGGCGGGGCCACCGGGAGTTTCGTGGCCGTGGCGACGATCTCTTCAAGCGTCGCAACCTTCTGCTCTTTTCCGTTTTCAAGGACGTGGAATGCCTCCTTGGTCAGGCCGTGAACGTGGTTGCCGGACTTATCGGTGACCACGATCGGAACCTGAATCAGTGTGGTTTGCGTGCGGAACTTGATCTTGCCTTCTTGGTCGGCGGTGCTGGTTGGAACTGCCGGTGCCCTGACACTGACGTTAGTATTCGACAAAGGCACCAAGGAGGGATCGCCTGCGCCCGGGGTGGCAGGCGAGGAAATGTCGCCGGTCTGCGTCCAGGCTAGAACGGAAAGCAGCAAGAGATAGGAGAACGCGAAGATGAGACAACGAGAGAACAATTCCTCCTCCGCGCGTTTCTAATTTACGGTTAGCGGTGCCGTGACGCTGCCGATCTTGCCGGTCACGTTGTCCCGTATTACCACGCGGACCACGTAGTTTCCCGGACCAAGTTCCAGCGTATTTTTCATGTCGATTCCGGCAGCGCGCAAAGATGCCATCTGTGCATCGGGCACGGATGTGTTGATCTCCTTGCCAAAAGTCTTGATCGGTTTGCCGGCCTTGCCATTGTCGACATAAGCGGCGGCAGCGAAATCGAAGTTGAGGTGGTTCTGCCCATTGGCGGCTTCAATCGAGATGCCGTCAGCGGGCATGTGAATCATGAACTCAGTCTTTTTGTTTGCGCCTTCGCCGGATGACCCCAGCCACTTCATGCTGACCGGTACGCCCGTACCTTCAACCGGCGAACTCAAGGCATAAGTCAAATCGGTGGTACGGGTTTCGTCGAGATTCATGCTGGCATTGGTGACGAAGAAACCTTGCCGGGCGCGAACTTGTGTGTCCGGCTTATTGACCTTGACCTTGATTTGCCGCCAGCCTGCGTTGGTGTTGTGGGTGTCGAGGTAGTAGCTAGCAAGGTAGTAGTCGGAGGCGTCGTCAGCGGCGCGCTTGAAGCTCGAGGCGAGATCGTTCGTGTTGTAGAAAGCTTTTCCGCCGGTCATGTCGGCGAATTCGTCGAGAGTCATCAGAGTTGATTGCAGATACCAGTCACGGTTTCTCTGCACGGTGCCGCGTCCGACGGTGCCACCGGTTCTTCCCGCGACGGCCACTGCGCTGCCGTTGGCGGAGTTGGCCACCAGGCCTCGAATGTCGACCGGATAAACCGAGATTTGCGCGGTCGTCAGGGCTTGCATTGTCCGCTCATACAGCGGAGAAAGATTCCCTCCGGGAAGTTGTTGCGGAGTGGAAATTTCAAAGGGGAATCCGCCCGTTGCCCAGATCAGAGACTTGCGTCCGGAAACGCCTGAGAGAGACCATGCGATCGAGAGGAACGAGTTCAGCGTATCCCTAATGGCTTCTTGCTGAGCATAACCCGCGAAGAGTACATCGGGGTATGCAAGGAAGGCATTCACGGCAGCTTGGGGGTTGGCAGTTGCACCGGAAGGCACAACACCAAGGTCAGGCAGATGTCCTTCTGCAGCGGCTGCCTGCGCGTCGGTACCGACGCCATTTTCTTGACCCATCCCCTGCAGGGGAGGAATTTCTCCACTCGCCTGTTTTAAGATCTTGACCAATTGTTCGGTATCGCCTGTTAGCCCCTGGACTACTCTCACGCCATTACTGCCCATGATCATCAGAGCGACTACCTGGCCGGAATTTATATTGTCGGCTAAAAACTTGATCAACTCGCGCCGACCGTTGGCCTGATCCAGAAAAGGAGTATTAATGGTGTCGAGAGCGATCACCGTAACGGTGCGCGGCTGCTGATCGGACAATGCCAGGTTGCTAAATTCGCCTGGTTTAGAAGTCACAGCGGGAAGCTTTGTGGTCGCGGCAGTAATCTCTTCGAAGGTGGAGATTTTCTGTTCTTTGCCGTTCTCGAGTACGTGAACATCATCCTTGGTTAATCCGTGAATGTGATTCCCACCCTTGTCGGTGACGACGATGGGGACTTGAATCAGGATAGATTGAAGATGGAACTTGACCTTGCCTTCCCGATCGGCCGTGGGCGCCGATGCTTCACCGGGCCCAAAACTGGCATTGGATCTTGCGACCGAAGAATTAACGTTCGGACTGATGCTACCGCCAGGTGCACCCGGGTTAGTGCCGGCGCGCTGTGCCAAAGCTGAAACGGAAAAGATCACCAGGCAGAAAAGCAGGGAAGAGAGCCCGCGGGAAGACATGGAGTACCTCCAAATTCCGATGAAACATTATATTCCTCAACTCAAGTTGAGCGGTTATGTTGCGCGGAAGAACGCGAGAAATGCAAAACATCGTTGAATGCCGTGCCGGATCGCCGCCGATTTTCTTCACGAAGGGCGTTTGTCTTTTACCCTTGCCCAGCGTATATTAGAGAACTGAGAACTGTTGTGTAGTACCGGCGTTTGGCGAAGCACACCAGTGGGCGCAAGCCCACTTTTTACTTGCAGGGAAGTTCGCTGAAGCCGGTTGAGATGCAAGTTATTGGATGCATGGCACTTGATCTTGATCGAGTACGTGAAATTGCGGAGCGTGTAGCCACCTCCAGCGGGCTAGAGGTGGTCGACGTAGAGTTTCGCGGGAGTGGTTCAGCCCGAATGTTGCGCGTGTTTCTCGATAAACCCGGGGCGGCGAGTGGAGATCTGTTGGCCGGGGTAACGCATGGAGACTGCGCCAACTTCAGTCGCGAGTTTGGCACCATCCTTGATGTGGAGGATGCAATGCCGGGCAGCTATACGCTCGAAGTTTCGTCACCGGGGTTGGATCGGAAGTTGACGCGGCCGGCAGAGTTTGAGCGCTTCGTTGGCAGCCGGATGAGGGTGATGACGCGGAATCCGGTGAACAACAACCGGCACTTCGAGGGCCGGCTGGAAAGTTTTCATGATGGGCGTTTGACGCTGGACGTGAGTGTGGCGAGCAAGAAATCGCGCAAGAAGATGGGCGCAGCGGGAGTGGAAGAAGGACAGAAGATCGGGATTGAGTTCGCAAATGTGGAGAAGGCGAATTTGGTTCCGGAAATCTAGAAGCAGGTCGTAGGTGTCAGGTCTTCGGGTTTTGCCTAGGACCTGAGACCTAAGACCTGCAAGACGCGGTCGGCTTTATAACGGAATCTTTTATGGCTAGTGAGCTCTACAACACGATCGACGCGTTGAGTCGCGAGAAGGGCATTGATCCGCAGATTGTGGTGAGCGCGGTGGAAGATGCCATTGTTATGGCGACGCGCAAATACTACAAGACACAGGAGAATCTGCGCGCCGTGCTGGACAAAGAGACCGGCAAGATCAATGCCTATGCGGTGAAGACGGTGGTGGAAACGCCGGAACAGGTAGAAGATCCGGTGCTGCAGATCACTCTCGAAGATGCGCGCAAGGCGGATCCGAATTTGGAAGTCGGCGGAGAGCTGCGGATTCCGAAAGTTACGGAAGGAATCTTGGGGCGCATTGCCGCGCAACTGGCGAAGCAAGTGATCTTCCAGAAGGTGCGCGAGGCGGAGCGCGACACGGTTTACAACGAGTATATCGGTCGCGTGGGGGAAGTGGTGAACGCAACCGTGAAGCGAGTGGAAGGTCCGGATGTGATCTTCGACATCGGCAAAGCGGAAGCGCGCATGCCGCGCAAGGAGCAGTCGCGGCTGGAGTCATTCGCCATCGGAGAACGTGTGCGCGTAGTAATTGCGCGAGTGGAAAAAGCTTCGAAGGGCCCTGGCGTGGTTGTCTCTCGTGCCGTGCCAGACCTGGTGCAGCATTTGTTCCAGACCGAAGTGCCGGAGATCTACGATGGCACCGTGGTGATTCGCGCAATTGCGCGCGAAGCTGGCGAGCGCACCAAAATCGCGGTCATGTCCAAGGACAAGGACGTGGATGCCGTGGGTGCGTGCGTGGGCATGAAGGGCATGCGGGTGCAATCGATCATCCGCGAACTGCACGGAGAAAAAATCGACATCATCGAGTATCACGAAGACGCCGTAACCTTCGCCGAGAAAGCATTGCAGCCGGCGAAAGTCAGCAAAGTTACGGTGGTCGATTCCGGTGGCAAGCACCTCGAAGTGGTAGTCGATGACAGCCAGCTTTCTCTCGCCATCGGCAAGAAGGGGCAGAACGTCCGGCTCGCCGCGAAGCTGCTTGGCTGGAAAATCGACATCAAGAGCGAAGAAGAAAAGCGGCAGGAAGTGGAGCAGCAGATGTCGGCGATGGTTCCGCAGACTGCCACGCCGCTCGAGAGTGTGCCGGGCCTGGGTGAGGGACTCGTGGAGAAGTTGGGTGCTGCGGGCATCACCACAGTAGAAGCGCTGGCCGACATGACGCCGGAGCAACTTGAGGCGATTGAGGGTATCGGGCCGAAGACGGTGGAAAAAATCAGCCTGGCGGTGAATAATTACTTTGCCAGCCTGGAGCAGGGCTCGGCTGAGGTCGAGGCGGTCGAGGCTGTGGCTGCAGGCGAAGTTGCCGAGGGTGAGGTTGCCGCGACGGAGCCAGCTGAGGCCGACGCTGAAGATATCACTGCGGAGATCGCCGTGGTTGGCGAAGAAGCCGCTCCAGAATCGGCTAGCGAATCAGAAGCTATCGGAACAGAAGAGAACGAAGGGAAGGCTGAGTCTGCCGACGAGCAGTCGGAAGAGAAATCTGCCTCCGAAACCCGAGAATAAATGATGGCACGCTGGGATAAGTTCGAAGGCGTGGGACCGAAGAAACTTACTCCGTGAGGTCGCAATGAAGACCTAACTAAAACGCGGAGAATGAAAGGCCGGATGAGTAAGGTTCGAATCAACGATCTAGCCCGAGAGCTGGAAGTTAAGAGCAAAGCTATCCTCGATACACTTGCGCTGGTGGGAGTGACGGAGAAGAAGACGCACTCCAGTTCTCTGGAAGAGCACGAAGCGGAGAAAGTGCGGGTCTACATCCGCTCCGCGGGGGAAAGTTCGTCTCAAGGCAAGAGCGGTTCGCGCACGAGTCGCGGCGAAGAAGAAATCAAAACCAAGATTGATCTGTCGCACATTTCGCGTCCCGGAGATGTGCTGAAGGCGATCACACAGAAAAAGGAAGCTGCCGCGCCCCCGGTGGCACCGCGTCCAATTGCTCCACCGGCTCCCAGTGCGCATGTTGCACCTTCGGTAGAAAAGCCGGCACCACCTCAGGTCGCCGTCAACCGTCCGTTAGCGGCATCTCCCGTCGCGCTGGTTGGTACGCCGCCAGCAGCTCCAGTTGTGCCGCCGCGGCCAGTCGTTACGCCTCCAGCGGAGAGAACTGCTGCGGTCGCGCCTCCTGCGGCATCAACGTCGGTTCCGAGTTCGCTTTCGACGCCGCCAGTCAGTGTGCCTGCACGTCCGGTGATGCCGGCCGCACCAGTGCAGACTCTGTCCGCGGCCGCGCCGCCAGTTGTTTCGGCGAGTGCGCCTGCCGCACCGTCGATCGTGTCCCGTCCGACTCCTCCGCCACCTCCAGCGCCGCGCATGATCGTTCCGCAAACCGGACCGCGCCCGGTGTACAAGGCTCCTCTGCGGCCAGCACCGCCGCTGGTGCAGCCCGGAGTTCCCATCGCCAGCGCTCCGCGTCCCGTGCCTGGACGTCCAGTTCCCGGCCAGCCGATTTTTCAGCGCCGCCCGCCCATGGCAGGCGGAGCCCCGGGTGCGGCGCGTCCACCGCTTCGTCCCGGTGAGCGAAGGCCGATGCACCCCACGCGACAAGCTCCGGCAGGAGCGCGTCCGCTGGGGGTGGGACCGGCTCTTCCTCCTCCTGGAACCACGCGTCCCGGAAGCCGTCCGGGTGGACCAGCGCGCCGTCCGGGGCAGCGTTACGTTCCGCGAGGCGTGAAGGAAGGCCCGATGAAGGGCTACACGCCGCCACCGCGCATGGTGGTGTCGAATGAGCCCATGCCGATTACGCGCAGCATCACGATCGCGGAAGGCATCAGCGTAAAAGATCTGGCGGAGAAGCTGGAGATCCGCGCCAAGGATTTAATTTCACGGCTGCTCTCGAAGGGCGTCTTCGCCACGATTAACCAGACGCTCGACTCGGAACTCGCCAGCGAAATGGCGCGCTTCTTCGGAGCCGAGACTAACGTCATCACCTTCGAAGAACAGACAGCGAAAGACATCGATGCCGCTGCTGCCAGCGAAGAAGCCGTCCCTGAAACCGGAGTGCGTCCGCCCGTGGTCACGATCATGGGGCATGTGGACCACGGCAAAACTACGCTGCTGGATTCCATCCGTCTGACGAGCGTCGCGGAAGGCGAGGCGGGAGGTATCACGCAGCACATCGGTGCCTACAAGGTGCGAATCACTGATAAAGAATCGCCGGCTTTCGGGCGAGAGATTGTTTTCCTCGACACGCCCGGTCACGAAGCTTTCACCCGCATGCGGTCACGCGGCGCAAAGGCGACGGATATTGTGGTGCTGGTTGTGGCCGCCGACGACGGCGTGATGCCGCAAACGGTCGAGGCTATCGATCACGCGCACGCAGCAGAAGTGCCAATCATCGTCGCGGTGAACAAAATCGATAAGCCCGATGCATTGCCGGATCGTGTAAAGAAGCAGCTTGCCGACCGCGGGTTGGTTCCTGAGGAGTGGGGCGGTAAGACGGTGTTCGTTGATGTTTCGGCGAAGAAGAAAACGAATCTGAACTTGCTGATGGAAATGATTTGCCTGGTCGCCGATTTGGGCGAACTGAAAGCGACGCCGGAGCGCGCGGCTACGGGCGTGGTACTGGAAGCGAAACTGGATCGCGGACGCGGTCCGGTGGCCACCGTGCTGGTGCAAAACGGAACGCTGAACGCGGGCGACAATTTTGTGGTGGGCAACGTCTATGGGAAAGTGCGCGCCATGTTTGACGACCGCGGCGCGCAGCTGCAGACCGCGCCGCCATCGACGCCGGTTGAAATCATCGGAATGGAGGCCCTGCCGCAAGCTGGCGATCAGTTTGTGGTGGTTGCCGACCGCGACAAAGCCCGCGGCATTTCGGAGTATCGCGAGCAGAAGGCGCGCGAAGCCGCGCTCGCCAAGAGTTCCCGCGTATCGCTCGAGGGATTGGCTGAGCAGATCAAGGCCGCCGGCACCAAGGAACTGAACGTCATTCTCAAGGGCGATGTACAAGGTTCGGTGGAAGTGATTACCGACCTGCTCACCAAGCTCTCGAACGACAAGGTGCGGTTGAAGCTTTTACGCTCGGGCGTGGGCGCAATTACGGAAACCGATGTGTTGCTGGCCTCGGCCTCGAACGCGATCATCATCGGCTTCAACGTGCGGCCGGAGCGCAAGGCGCAGGAAATCGCGGAGCAGGAAAAAGTGGATATCCGATTGCACTCGATCATTTACGAACTGCAGGACGAGATCAAGCGTGCAATGAGTGGATTGCTCGAACCCACCATCAAGGAAACTTATCAGGGCCGCGCCGAGGTGCTGAATGTTTTCCGCATTCCGAAGGTTGGCACTGTGGCCGGTTGCCGCGTGAGCGACGGCTTGATCAAGCGCGACTCCGAAGTTCGTCTGCTGCGCGACAACGTGCAGGTCTTCAAGGGGAAAGTGGGATCGCTGCGCCGCTTCAAAGACGATGCCAGCC
Organism: uncultured Acidobacteriaceae bacterium; assembly: GCA_963771965.1. Taxonomy (GTDB): domain Bacteria; phylum Acidobacteriota; class Terriglobia; order Terriglobales; family Acidobacteriaceae; genus Sulfotelmatobacter. The sequence goes on along the minus strand of CAVYVM010000005.1, from coordinate 146 downwards.
AGGTTACCAACGGCATGGAGTGCGGCATCTCGATCTCCAACTACGGCGACATCAAAGTCGGCGACGTGATCGAAGCGTTCGCGACGGAGAGAATCGCCGCGGAAGTAATCGCATAAAGCCAGCTCTTAGCAATTAGCCTTTAGCAT
>CAVYVM010000004.1:0-634407 GCA_963771965.1 uncultured Acidobacteriaceae bacterium | reverse complement strand
CGCCAAGAGCTTGCGCCCCTGCGAATTGCTTTTGAGTGCGGGATGAGCCGTCCGGTGCAGATTTGCCGGTCCTCACTGGTTGTTTAGACAGAGTATTCCGGATCACGGCGAATAATCTCGTCTACCGCGTTCAGCATGAGCGAATTAAATAGTTCACTAGCCATTTACCACCGAGATTTTCCAGGATTCACGGCAATGTTGTATTGCCCTGCTTATCGATGAAGGATTTCCAAACCAAGGCCACGGGTTCCCTGTGTGGATCTGCCTCTGCCGCACTGGTCGACAACATCATTTGGAGCTTGATCGACGAGGCTGCAAAGCCTGACAAAGGACTGTGTAATGCTCTCTTCTGGCGCGCCGCGATACCTCGGACGCTGCTGTCGTGTCGAAAGCGTGAAACGTTTCGGGATAATGGTGCAGCTCGACGGGCACCCCGGCTTGTAGCAAGCTTTGCGCGTAGTTAATACCCTCGTCTCGCAGCGCATCGTAATCGGCGGTCATCACGTAAGCCGGCGGAAGGCCACCAGAGGTCACGCGCGCGAGCCGGAGCGGCATATGGCGACACATCCTTGCTGATCCTCTCACCAAGATAATGCGTCCACATATGTTCGGAGTTTCTGCGGTTCCAGCCCTGGATGTCGACAAAGTGGATCATCGATGGAGTGATCATGCGGTCGTCAATTACAGGGTACAGGAGAAGCTGAAACGCCGGCACGCGAACCCCACGATCACGGGACATAAGGGCCACAGCTGCGGCAAGTGCGCCGCCTGCACTACTGCCGGCAACGGCAATGCGGGAAACGTCAATGCTGAGTTCGTCGGCTTCAGCAATGGCCCAGAGATATACCGCATAGCAGTCTGTGATTGCCGCGGGGAATGGATACTCAGGTGCAAGACGGTAAATGACCGCTTCCCCACGGCTTTGGTCTCTTTCGCCATTTCGAGACATCTCGGATGTTCGATCTCAAGATCTCCGAGTACAAAAGCCCCACCGTGGAAATAAATTACCGCAGCAGCGGGTTTGACTAGGTCCCGGGGAACGTACAACCGAACGCGGACGGTGGACGTGCCATTGGCAGGGCAGATCCGATCAACAACGTCAACCTCTGAATCGGTCAACGTATGAGATCCCAGCATAGTCGATAGCCGAACGAACCGATTCATTTCGGATCGAGCAGCCACCGGATCGCTATAATCAAGGCGCGGTAGCATGCTCATGACATCGCTGAGCTCACGTTCCATTGAAGCTCTCCCGAAGGTCATCATTCAGGTCTCCGGAAGCCGGCGAACGCATATGCGCCACGAAGACTGGAGATTGCTGGGGAATTCTCTGGCGCGATATCCAGCTGTGAGCCGCGGAGCTTCTCAATGAAAGCCAGGAATGCGATGAGGAGCAGGGAGTCCAGGATTCCACTCTCAATCAGATTGGCGTCGGCATCGAGCGAGGCAGAGTCCACCCCGCCCACTTCATCAAAAAAGGCCCGGGCTCGATTGATGAATACTTCCTCAGTCAATTCTTCCATCTATCCAATCCTCCAACAAACTCAACAGTTCTCTCTTTACATTACGGAGTCGGTGAGACCAACGAACGCCAGATCTCCACGACTCGCTGGCGGTCAAGCTTTTCCGAACCGGTACGTGGCAGAGCCTGTGTAATCTGAATCACGCGCCTAGGCGCGCGATGGGCACCAAGCCGCTGCCGCAGCTCGGCTGCTACGACGGCGCAGGTCAGACCAGAATCGGGCAACAATCGGACCAGCAGACCAATATCTTCGCCTCCAGCGGGAAGATGCAGAGGAACCCCCGCAGCTTCATGAATCCCATCGAGCTCCAACGCGGCAGTCTCCAATTCATCGAGATAAATCGAATGGCCGCCCTTCATGACGACATTCTTTAGCCGCCCGCGATCGAGTACCGACCCTGCTCGTCGCGTCTGAGAAGATCTCCGGTCCGTAGCCAACATCCATGGAAGGCAGTCTCTGTGGCACGCGTATTGCGATAGTACCCATCGAAGACCGTCGGACCCGACAACTCAAGTTCCCCTTCGCCAACCCCCTCTACAACTGTTCCGTTTCGATCACGCAGTTGAGCCTTTAGGAACGCAGGGGTACCAATGGTGTTTCGGCCCATTCCGCGCTCATCATACTCACCGAAGAAACTGGGGCACATGGATTCCGTGAGCCCGTATGCGTTGAGCAAGCCGAGGTTAAATCGGCGCTGAAATTGTTGCTGTGTCCGCTCCGATAACGGCGCACTGCCGCAGATGCAGGTAGGAACTCTGAGTGGGTTGCAGTGGCGCCGCGAGTTGGTTCAGAAGTTCGATAAGCGGCGGCACCAGAAAGATCTGTTCGATGTCGTGATCAGCAACGGTCTGCCAGTACCCAGGAGCAGTCCGCAAATTAAGTTCCGGCAAGACAACAACGGTAGCGCCGGCGCAGGCGGCCAAATGTAATGCAGGGTGAGAACGCCGTATCCAGAGAGCCGCATGCTACAGGCGATGTATTTTGGCGCGGCGCCACGATATCGGACAATCGTTGCCGCCGCCGCATGTATTGCGGTTGACAATCGATCGTGCGGTATGACAATTCCCTTGGGATCTCCAGTATTTCCGGAGGTATAGGCCAGGAGCGCGGCTCCATCCGGCAAATCCGAATGTTCGTCTTTTGAGGAAGAGCCGGTGAGCGACGAAACCGTAAATTCTGGATCTACCGTGATGAACGCATCGGGTCGGCTATGGGAATAAACCGAGCGGCGCACGCTATCACCCCATTTCGGGTCGACCAGCAGCGCTGTACCCGCAAGGTGCCAGATTCCGAGCAGCAACGGCAGCGTATCGGGGTGGTCCGCCAACTCGACCGCACAAAGACTCTGTCGCCTTATGCCGGCTGCCGCAAGCCGAAGACTCAGTTCTTCACCCCTGGCAGCGAGCTGTGCCCACGACAATCGGATACCCACGTGAGGTTCACGCTCGAATATTAAGGCAGGCTCATCTGGGCGCTCGCGTGCGAGCGCTGTATAGATGTCGAGAAGGTTCATCATATTTGCGTATGCGCTTCCTCGCTGTACGGTGGTTCGCCCACAGTAACGGGCGACTCGGTTGGCATGCCATCGGCAAAACGAAGCGACACATATCCCGAAAAGATAAGGTCGCTCAATCGGCCAAGGCAACTGAATTGGCGAAGCCCGGTCCATGAACAAGACCTGGAGAACTGCGTCTATTCGGATCCTCAGATCGTTGCATGGCACCGATTGACAGAACGCCTAAGGCCGCAAAGTTTGCGCTTCCAACGAATCCACTGGCTGAACCTCTGTGGACCGGAAAACTTCAGCGCAAATCTCGCGCAAGTGGACGTCACTGACCGCTCTCTGGGTGTCTAGCACCTGTTTCACTTTTATGGAGACTTGGTCGAGCTTTTCGCCTTCCACGTGGTATCCGAGCTTTTCGAGTTTCGAGCGCAATGCGTTGCGTCCGCTTAGCTTGCCGAGTACCAGAAGGCTTTCGCTGACTCCCACGTCCGAGGGGTCCATGATTTCATAGGTGCGCGGATTTTTGAGCATACCGTCCTGGTGAATCCCCGCCTGGTGCGCGAAGGCATTCGCCCCCACAATCGCTTTGTTGGGCTGAACAACCATGCCGGTCAAGCCACTCACGAGCTGACTCGTCCGCCAAATCTCCTTCGTGATGATGTTTGTCTCTAAACTGAACAAGGGCGCCCGTGTGCGCAGTGCCATGACAGTTTCCGCCATGCACGCATTGCCGGCTCGCTCCCCGATGCCGTTGATGGTTGCCTCGATTTGGCGGGCCCCATTGGCGAGCCCAACCAGTGTATTCGCGGTGGCCAAACCCAGATCATCGTGGCAATGCACACTCACGGTGACACCGGCCGAAGCAAAGTGGCGATGAAGAAAGCCGATCAATGCGCCGTACTCTTCCGGCATTGCGTATCCGACGGTATCCGGAATGTTGAGAGTTGTGGCGCCGGCTTCTACCACCGCTTCCAGCACCTGCACGAGAAAATCGCGATCGCTCCGGGTTGCATCCTCCGGGCTGAACTCAATATCGTGGCAGAGATCGTGAGCGTAGGCCACCGAACTCCGGGCCATCTCTATCACTTCGGGCCGTGTCTTGCGCAACTTGTATTCCATATGAATATCGCTGGTGGCCAGCACAATATGGATGCGAGGATGGATCGCCTCCCTGACCCCGCGCCACGCGCTATCGATGTCCGTGCGATTGGCACGCGCCATCGCGGCGATGCCGGGCGGGTCCGCTATCGCGCCCTGCTTGTTGCTGCGCTTGGCTTGACCTACGCTTCCTGCGATTTTCTGCACGCCGCTCATATCCCCTGGACTGGAAACTGGAAATCCGGCTTCGATCACGTCCACGCCCAACTTTGCCAACTGTTCTGCGATTTGCAACTTCTCGTCGGCGGTGAGTGAGGCGCCGGGACTTTGTTCCCCATCGCGCAGCGTTGTATCGAAGATTCGTACGAGCTCAGGCTGGGTGGGTTGCAGGCTGGGGTTACGGACCGGCAAGTTATCGCTAGTTGCTTTCATCTTCGTCTCCCTGTTATATGGTGATGCTTAAGCCCTAACCACCGATCGGTGGGTGAGCATCAGTTTCGTTAGCTCCTCCGCAATCCTGGAGAGCACCAGTTGTTCAGCGCTGTGCAAAAAGAAGTGATTGCCAGCAAAGCGAAAATATCGCACCTCTGCGGTGGTTTGAGTGCGCCAACCGTTCACGCCCGCTTCGGTGCTGAGCTCGTCTTGGTTTCCCAACAAAACCACAATCGGGCACTCTAACGGATCCTTCTCGACATACCGGTACTCAGCCGATACGGTTAGATCGGCTCGTATCCGCGGAAGCACAATGTCGCGCAGCGCCAGGTTCTCCAGCAAAAACCCGGGTGTACCTTTGTAGGCGATCAGGGCAGCTACAAACTCGTCATCCGGCAGCAACTGCATTCCGATATCCCGCCACTTGAATTGTGGTGCGTTCCGCCCCGAAGCGATTAACATTTCAGGTTGCCGAAGCCCTTGTTCGCGCAACAGTCGTGCCACCTCAAATTCGAGGAGCGCGCCCATGCTATGACCGAAAAATACGAATCGCTTGTCCAACGGCAGGATTTCGGTAACCAGGCCCGCAATTCGATGGGCGTCCGTCAACAGCGACTCATCAAGCCGGTACTCTCGCCCGGGAAGCTGGACGGCCATCACTTCAATCCAGTCCGGCAGCGCTGCATCCCAAGACCGAAAGATCGAAGCAGATGCGCCCGCATAGTAAAAGCAAAACAGGCGGAGGTGAACTTGCGCTGCATTCTTGGAACGAAAGCGGACGAACCACGGAGAAGTGGACTGTTGCTCGATTACTGTCAAACTTGCCTCAAAGTGTCGGCACCAGCGTCAGCCAATTCCATTGGCCCGGACGCTTGCCCTCTGGAATTCCAAAGAATATTTCCTGGATTGCCTTAGTCATCGCGCTCGAAGCGCGCCGGGCCACAGAAGATGACGCGATTGCCGCCCACTTAGTGCGGCCTGGTCCCGTGACTTATATCGCCCCGTAGTTCTTGAAAGCATCTACTACGCTTTGACCGGATTCGATATCTCTGCGGACCTTCTTTTCCAATTGAGTCTTGGCCAGCGCCCGGTTAAGGATCTCCCCTTCCGCCTCGTGGGGAATGACACAGACACCGTCGCCATCGCCAAAGATCAGGTCGCCCGGCCTGATTCGCACCTTGTCGATTGTGATCGAACAGCGAAAATCCACTACATTGTGGCGGCGCTGCAAACCGTAGGCGTAAAAACCGTGAGCGAAGGCGGGAAAATTCAGGGATAATATGCCGTTGCCATCGCGAACATGCGCATTGAACACCATCCCCGCCGCACCTAACTTTTGCGCCCGCATCACTAGCATGTCCCCCGACCTCGCAGCCTGCGTTGGCCCGCCGCTGGCGATATATACCTCGTTGGGACGAAGCGCCTCGATGGATTCGAACATCAAGCCGAACGGCTGCGCATCGAAGCGCGAGGGCTCCCCGTATTCGACCGGTAGTTCATCTTGTGCCGGCATGGCGCGCCCGATCATTACCAGGTCGCTTCGTAAAGGGCGAATATGCGGCGGCAGCATGGGATATCGAAAACCGAGCTGCTCCATCACGTCGCTGATCGGAGGAGTTGAAAGTTCTTTCCGAATCCAGGCAAACAGTTCTTCGTCCGATTTCCACTGCGCCATATCTTCGTCTCTAGACAGAGCAGATTGGTTTACCTAGAAACATCTCTAACTCTCCATTGCCTTGAAAAGTTCAACACGGTCCGGCAACCACTCCTCCAGGTTCGAAAGATAGATCCGCCGGCCCGTGCAATGTAAGCAGAATAGGCGGAACTGAGGGTCCCGCTCATTCTGCCCGTCAACGCAAGTGTTTAGAGTGGCGGTTAAGCTGTCGTCATCGCCTCCACCGGCATGGGCATACGCACGCGATTGTGGTGATAGCGGTCTTCTCCCAAAACCAAAACCGTCGAATGCCTGTCCAGCGGAAATTCTTCCCCAAAGTGATGGAAAGAGTCCTGGCCGTCGTACACCTTCACGTGGGTGGGCACGAAACGGGTCGCCCAGCCGAAGCGGGTCGAATCTTTGGTCGAGTTGGGATTGGACCCATGCATGCACCGCGAGGTGAATAGGCAGAACTGGCCTGGCTTCATCACCATATGCACCGCATTCTCCTCGTCTGGCTTCCAGGTCGGATCCAGCTTCAGCTTGTCGTAATCGTAACCATAGAATCCAGCCTTCTCTCCCGTGTTGATCACCTTCTTGTTGAAGTTTTCAGGTTCGAACCTGATGTTCTTTTTTTCGTCGAAAAACCATGTCCGATGGGTTCCCGGCATGACTTTGAGACAACCATTTTCCTTGGTTGATTCGCTCATCGCGATCCAGGCGGTAAGCTCCCAAGGCTTGCCCTCCTCGGCCGCGGTTGGAGCTATCTTCTCCGTTCCCTCAAATTCGACGAAGCTTTCCGCCTGGTGCCAATCCGTACCTTCGTCTCCCGGGTACTTGGGAAACCACTCCGTTCGCCAACTCAAAAGGTCAGGTCCAATGATGCTCGAAACGCGATGAGTTATCTTTGGATTGCTGATGATCTGATTGAGCGCCGGAATATCGAGGTGCCGGTCATAGTTCAATTTGCTATTCGGGAAAGGTGCGTTATGGGTGTCCAGCAGGTCCATCCGTACCTCTGCGAATAGGCTTGTCATTTCGTTTGGCTCCATCAGCGTGTACGGGCCGAGATAGCCATTCTGGTAAAAAAACTTTGTCTCCGCATCGGAAAGATAATAGTTGTCCTTCATACCACTCCTCCTTGAATTTGTAAGTCCCGGTTGTCGTTACTGGCTGACTGCTAACGCCGCTTGACTCTCCTGCAGCTGAGAGTCAATCTTGGCGGTGATGGCCGCTATGGTGGAGTCAGATTTGTGGAAGAATATGCGCGCAGGCACAGCTACTCCCGTCTTGTTATGGATCTGTGTCAATATTGCACCCAGATTCAGTGAGTTGCCGCCGATGTCAAGAAAGCGAGCGTCGCGGCTCACCCCTCTGACTCCGATTACATCTTCGATGATGTTGGTTACTACAGCTTCAGTGTCCATGTTGCAGTTGTCACCTCCTTAGTTTCCTTTGTCATGCGAGCGGTAAGAATGGATGTGAGCGCCTTGCGATCCGCCTTGCCCGACGATAGTTTCGGAAAATCGTCGAAAATTGCGAGATAACGAGGCACCATATAACTTGGTAGCTCCGCCAGAAGACGAGCACGAATCCGAATGATCTGCTGATCGACGTCGAGCGCCCCCATCTTGCCGCTAGCATGACGTATTATGCTGGGACGCACTTCAGTGAGACAATTCCGGCGCAGCCGGAGGGTAACATCAGATTACCCAGGACAGGCTGCCGCCATAATGCCCGGTATAAGTATCAATTACTAGTTAGCACACACCTCAACATCTATAACTTACTATCTGCGTGCTTTCTGCCACTAGTTCTTTACCGCGCACATGTATATGCTAATAATTCCTAGTTGCACCTTGGGGGCTGGTGAGCAGCTTAGTCACGTGTTCCGATCCGCACAACCTGCTTTTCGCAGAGAAATGGCCTAGCCGAATAGTCGAGGTCTCGGACTAACATTTCTTTATGATCGCGAGCCCCGATGAGTCCGGACGACGCGAAGATGACTCTTAATATCCTTCTCTCCTTCGCACAGTTCGAGCGCGAGGTCACGGGCGAGAGAATCCGCGACAAGATCGCTCCCTCCAAGCGCAAGGGCATGTGGATGGGAGGTGCAGGCTCAGCTTAAGAAGGAATGGTCTCAAGGCGAACTCCCCTAGCTTGCTCGTGGGCCTGCTGCAGGATGCAGAGGGCAATCGATTCACTCCGTGCCACACCACGAAGAACGGCAGACGCTATCGCTACTATAGTCGCGCATGTCGAGCCATCTCATATCGAAAGCGTTTCCTTGAACCATCTTTTCAGACTGGCCCTAGGCTCGCCCGACGGCCTTTGTCTTCGGATGTGGCGAGGGGGGCACGTGGGTGGAGTTCGCAGGAACAATCAGAACTTCGCGGCTGGGTGATCGAACTTTAAGCGCAGGATCGATCGGGAGATCGAAGATCGAACGATCATGCATCTCCCAACTGATCAGAAACGAGACTCCTCCCGCGATGACCCCGGGCAGCAATAGTTGGTGGTAACAGCCGCTCATGTCGGCAACCATGAGAAGGCCGCTCCAGTAACCTTTCACGATGGATCCGAACATCACGACCATTCCTAAGAGGACAAACAGCTCGGGCTGTGGAACTGCGGAGGGCAGAAGGCGGTGCAATCCGAATCCAAAGGCGCCGCCGTACATGGCTCCAATCACCAGCGTGGGAGCAAATAGCCCACCGACGGCGCCTGAACCGAAGGTGATCGACGTGGCCAACATCTTGAGTCCCAGCAAAATCACAAAAAGATTGAATCCGAGTCCTCCGCTCAAGCTGTGCTCAATTACCGGGTATCCCGCTGACAGCACTTGAGGAAACCAGATCGCGATCACGCCTACCATGAAGCCACCCAATGACACGCGCAGCGTCAGCGGCCATCGAAGGGGTGGTACGGTCTGCATGCGGTGGAACAGCCGGATGAATAAATGCCCTGTAGGTGCGGCCAAAAGCCCCATCAACGGTGCGATCAGAAACGACGTGGCCACGGGCAGCGACTGTATAACGGTCGGCGGCCGAAACGGATAGGCATCGCCCAGGATTGCGGTCCTCGCCGCGTAACCGACGACGGCGGCAACTCCAATCGCCGCTAATCCGCGGTTGAACCTTGCGCCGAACAATTCCAGCACCAGTAGCACGCCCCCGGCCGGAGAACGAAATGCGGCGGCGATTCCCGCGGCAGCGCCTGCTTGTACCATAAGGGCCAGATGATGTTTAGCGACTCCAACTCGCTGTCCGACCTGGCTGCCGATAACGGCACCCATCTGAATCATAGGCCCCTCGGGTCCCACGGAACCGCCGAATGCCAGAACCAGTCCACCTAGAATTACATTCAGTATCCTGCGAAAGGGCACAACAGCGCACGACCGTTCCAGCGCGTCAAAGACTTCCTTTACCCCGCCGACGCGGCTCTCCGGGATCCATTGAAGCACCATGCCAATCAAACAAAGGCCGATCGTGGGAACGCCGAGAACAACGGGAAGACGTGACGCACCGTGCGATTCACACCACGCGAACACGAAATTACTATCGGCTAGATAGTGAAACGCCACGGACCCGACGCCCGCCAGCAGTCCCGTGGATAAAGTGGCGAGAATAAGTTTTGGGGTTCCTCCCAGCCTCCCGGAGAAAACCCGGTCCATCCCGCTGGCGTAGAGAGTGGGAGCGCTTACCATAAGAGTTTCTCACTCGAGAAATCCCGCGTGCTCCTATTCAGTCTGAGGGCGATGAAGCAAACCAATGTTGCGGAAGATAGCGGCAATCTGAAAGCCAGCTCTGGATCGTCCTTGAGGAGAGTGCCCTGATGTCCGTTGGTACATTTCATAACGCAGTCCACGACCATCGTGTCAGGTTTCCAGAACGCTGGAGATTGTGCCGGTGTTGCAGCTCGTTTCGGTGAGAGCGATCATGGTGGTCGTGCTTGCTATGCCCGCCATTACAGGGTAAAGAAATTTACGCCGATCCATGGAAGTCTTCTCCTATTTCGCGGTTGCGGTGCCGGGTTCGTAGAGCCATGCGGTTTTGATGCTGGCGTGATCGGAGAACTGGAGATCTACGTACTCCTCAAATTCAATCTTCTTTTTGAGCACACCAGTTTCGATCATGAGGTCGCGAACCAGATCGAAGTCTGCTTTACGTGGCGCAAGCGGGCTGTATGTAACCCGGTCCAGCGGTTTCGTGAGCGCCCAGCGCAGCAGCTCCGGATTTTGATTGAAGTAGAAGCGGCCGACAAAATCGGCGGCGTTTTCGCGGTAAGGTTTTCCCTTTTCCAGCCACAGCCCCGAGCGTGCTATGCCATCGACGAGAACCTGCACGGCCTCGGGGCGCTGGTCGATCATGTCCTGCCGCACCACGAGGACGCATGACATATAGTCCGGCCAATATTCCCGCGCATTAAACAGCACCCGGCCAAAGCCGGCCATCTCCGCCTGGGAAGGAAAAGGTTCCCCCATGGAAAATGCATCGATCGCTTTCGCGGCCAGCGCTCCCGCCACGTCAGGCGGCGCCATCTCCACCATTTTGATTTCGTTCGGCTTAATGCCGAACACTTTCATGGCGCGAAATAAGATCAGCCGCTCGTCGGAGAAGCGGCTTGGGATAGCAATGACCCGTCCTCGCATGTCCGCGAACGTCTTAATCGGACCATCTTTCCTCACTACAACCGCGCTGCCGTAACGATGGCCGAGGTAGACGACCTTGATGGGTACCCCTTGCGACTTCAGCGCGATCGCCAGCGGAGCCACAATAAATGCGGCCTGCACCTTATTGGAGATCAACGCCTCTTTGATCTCCGGAAATCCCTGAAACATTTTGGGAAGAAAAATTTCGCCGGCGGTCGAGAACTTCGAGATGTAGTCGGTAACCGGGCACGCCAAGTGGCAAGTCACCGGAATATAGGCCACGGTGAACTTTCGCTTTTCCGGCGGCAGGTAATCGTTCACGATGGAGGCCCAGTTCACGTTAAGATAGGCGTGCAGCCCGGAAATCAGTCCCAGCCATCCGAAGATCACCATCAGCGCTCGATTTCTAAGACTCATAGCGAAAGCCCCAGCGAACGGATTTCAATTTCTCGACTTGGCGGAATATCGTGTCGAGCGCCAAGCCGGTCAGGCCAATCAAAATCATGGCAGCCACCACCAGGTCATACCTCTTTCCCGAGTTGCGCGAATCGATGATTAGGTAGCCGAGACCGGAATCGATCGCGATCATCTCCGCGGCAACCACCACCAGCCACGCGATGCCCAGCGCGATGCGGAGTCCAACGATGATCTGGGGCAGCGATGCCGGGAAAACTACCTTCGCGATGATCTTCGCCGGCGAGAGTCCGAAATTACGCCCGGCGCGACGGTACATGGAAGGAACGTTACGCACAGCATTCATGGAAGCGACCACGATGGGGAAGAAAGATGCAAGAAAGATCAGGTAGACTGCCGCCAAATTACCGATGCCAAACCAGACGATGGAAACCGGGATCCACGCAATCGGGCTGATCGGCCGCAATATCTGGATGGTTGGATTGACCACCGCTGCCGCCGCGGGATACCAACCGAGCAGCAATCCGAGCGGAATCCCCAATGCTGCGGCAGTGAGATAACCCCAGGCCACGCGCTGCAACGAATCGGTGACGTAGCGCACCAGAAGCCCTTTGCTCACAAGTTCCGCCGTGCCTCGCTCCACGTCCAGCGGTGACGGAAATATCTTTGTGGTGCTCCACTTCACGGAGATATGCCACAACCCGAGAAACAGCAAGGCGGTAAAAATCGGCCAGAAGTATTTCTCCAACTTCATCGGCTGGGCAAGCGAGTTCATACTTTGTGGGCCAGGCCGATCTGCTCGAAAATGCCATCGCGCAGTTCCAAATAGCGGCGTGAGCTGATATCGCGCGGATGGTCGATGTCAATGGGGACGATACCTTGAATTTTCGCCGGACGGGCGCTCATGACCACCACGCGGTCCGCCAACTGAACCGCCTCTTCGATATCGTGAGTGACGAAAAGGATCGTTTTGTGCTCCGCTTCCCATATCCGCAGCAACTCGCCGCGCATGATCAGGCGCGTGATAGAGTCGAGAGCGCCAAATGGTTCGTCTAGAAAGAGCATGTCGGGATTGACCGCCAGCGCCCTAGCTACTTCCAGGCGCTGCTTCATACCCCCGGAGAGCTCTTGCGGATAAGCCTTCTCGAACCCCAACAGCCCAACCAGCTTTATGTAGTGTGCGATGCGATGTGCGCGTTCCGCCTTCGGAACTTTAAACAACCCGAACCCGATATTCCCCTCCACCGTCAGCCATGGAAAAACACCGCGCTCCTGGAAGACGAAAATCCGGCGCGGGTCAGGGCCGCGCACGGCTTCTCCGCCAATCCGCACATGACCTTGCGTCGGCGAAATAAATCCAGCGACAATATTCAGCAGAGTAGACTTGCCACAACCCGAAGGGCCCAGCAGGCATACAAACTCTCCTTCGTCTACGTCGAGGCTGACATTGTCCAGAACTCGCACTTGATTGCCGTCACGGGTGAAGATCATGCTGATCCCCTCCGCCCTCAGCTTAACTCGAAGCGTTTGCTCTACCTTCAGGCCGTGTTTGGTAACTGTCGGCCCACTTTCGATAACTCTCGGCGCACTTTCGATAACTCTCGCAGTCTGTCCCATTTAGTCCTCGGAATAACCCCAACGTAATGACTTGATTCCCTCGAGCGATCTCATACCTATGTCGAGCAGCAATCCAACCAGCCCGATCAGGACCATGCCAGCCACAACCAGGTCATAGCGAGTCCCGGCATTGCGGGCATCTACAATCAGAAAACCTAATCCGGAATTCACCGCGATCATCTCCGCGGCCACCACGACCAGCCAGGCAATTCCCAGCGTAATCCGGAGCCCGATGAGCAACTGGGGCGCCACGGCAGGGTAAAAAACCCGAGCAGTTAACTGCGCCTCGTTCAGACCAAAATTATGTCCCGCATTAATAAGGACCGGCGGAACACTGGCGACGGCATTCATGGCTGTCACCGTAAGGGGCAGGAAGGATGCGAGAAAAATCAGAAATATCGCGGCCATGTCGCCCACCCCGAACCAGAGAATCGAGATTGGGATCCAGGCCAGCGGAGAAATCGGACGGAAGATTTGGATCAACGGATTCAACGCCATTTCCGATCGCCGGTTCCACCCGATCGCCAGTCCAAGTGGTATTCCAAACACTGCTGCCGCCGTAAAACCCCAGGTAACGCGGAACAAGGAAGCGGTCACGTACTTCAACAGCAAGCCGCGCCGCGCGAGTTCTACGATGCCGGCGGCCACACCGAGGGGTCCCGGCAAGAGGTGGACAGTTTGCCGCGCGATGGCAACGTGCCACAGCACAAGCAGTGCTGCGATGAATGCTACGGGGCGTAACCATACTGGGAACTTCATTGTCGATAAGGCCTCTGCCACTCCGACTTACCTTCCGTAAAAAGCACAGTGTCATTGATTGGTAAGTCAGTGAACCGTTGGACTAAGCCGGCGCTAAGCCGAGAATAGTCGTGACTATTCTCGGTCGGGAGCCACTCAATCTCCACTGAAGTTCTTAAAGCCGATGCAACATTCTTAAGGGAAGCACTGGTAAGTTGGTGCGGTGCAAAATTGGAGTCAAAGTCTCCGATAACACCGATAGCCACAGAAGTCATGGGGCACTCCTTACCTCAGACTAAGTCACCTGCACAGCCTCACCAACAAACTCGGTCACTCGTCACTATCATTACAATCATCCCGATCACATCGTGAAAATAACGCGGAAGTTACAGTGAGCACACACTTCAACATCTACGACTTACTATCTGCGAGCTCTCTGCCACTAGTTCTTTACCGCGCACATGTATATGCTAATAATTCCTAGTCGCACCTTGAGGCTGGTGAGCAGCTTAGTCACGTGTTCGGATCCGCACAACCTGCTTTTCGCAGAGAAATGGCCTAGCCGAATAGTCGAGGTCTCGGACTAACATTTTTTATCGCTGGTTAGCGACCCCTCATCTGTATTCTCAGTCTCCACCAGCCGTGAGCGTTTTCAGACCAGTCCAATGTTTGGGCTGACGTTAAGGATGTATCCGCTTTTCTTGCACTCGAACAGGGCTTGTCTAATCCGGTGGTCCGGTGGACATGGCTGTGCGGTAGGAGTTGATCGAACGGGGCTTCGAACTTGTGGCGAAGATGAAGGATGAGGAGAAAGTCCTTCCGCCCGACGAGGCTGATGATGTTCATGTGTTTATCCCGTACAAAGCTCAGCTGGAATCGATGGATCAGGGGCACTTCAGTTGCCCTTGCGCATATCGAATTCTGGAGTTCTTCGGTCTGTTATCCGAAATTCGTAACTGTCGGCCGCTGTTACACCAAGGTTATCGGAGAACCTAAGCGCATGAAAACATAAAGGAAATGTGCTTAGGTTTTCGCTTTTTGTAATAAGAAAAACATTGTCGTGTGAATTGTCGGTGAATTGCAGTACACATCTTTGCCAACTTAGGCCGTGAAAGAATTGGGAGAAACGGGGCCTCACCTATCTCTGATCTCCCTCCCAGGGCGTGCGCGCTTAGGACGGACTTTTGCAAGGTTAAGAGTCGCGTGTCTGGGTGGTGCTAACTGTGAATTGAAGACGCTCCATGTCTTTTCCCATCCGTTGACTAACGGACTTCCTCCGACATATCTACCTGCTCAACTACGGATGAGGGTTGAAGTTGGCCATGATTTAAGACTAGGAGAATCAAAAAACAATTTACTCATGGTTATGGGTGATCTCTCTTGGTGGTGATGCTCTGTGTGCGAAACAGGGATGTTTTTTCGACAAGAAGGGAAAGTAGCTAGCGGAAAATGGCAGCAGACTGGAAATGATCTTCGAAATGAAATGATCTTCAGCACAGTTGAACGGTGGATGACTTCTGCGAGAAGGTGCTATTCTGGCGGGCGGAATCCCTTGGGAGACATCGCATTGCGTCTTAAGCTGTAGGGGCTATATGCCGAACGAACGTCATCCGGCTTCCTTTATAGTCGATTAGTGGGTTTCGACCGGACAGACGTTCAACGGAGAATGCCCACGGGCGACGTTTGGGCCACGGTCGCTGTTTTTCTCCAATCAGCGTAAAAGCCGCCGCAGATAGTTGACTCCAGCGGCGTGAACCATACAAACCGAAGTATCTCACCGAATGGCGATATCGCTTTGGTACGTGCTGCGCCCAACGGTCGATGAAATCCTCGAAAGTGCAGATAACCGTTTCTCGTCGTCGTAGTCGCTTGTCCTTATACCAGAAACGCACAAATCCATTCGAGATGGCGACAATCCGCCGTTCGGCGATGGGTGGACGCCTTATGTAACGGCCAGCGTAGCGCAGAAAGTGTTCCTTCCCGTCGATGAGCACAAGCTTGCGGTAATCGAATCCTTGAAGAAGTCTCTGTTGGACCAAGCTTTTACCGGAAACCTTTAGCGCCATGAACGAAGCTGATACCAGAGCCGAATACATCGATCCCGCGTTGAAAGCGGCGGACTGGAGCGTGGTCGATGGCAGCCGCATCCGGCGCAACTACGCGATTTCTCCCGGTCGCATCGAAGGCCAAGGCAGGCGCAGTCAGCCTCTCTTCGCCGACTACGTGTTGGAATATCGCAACACCAAGCTGGCCATCGTCGAGGCTAAAGCGCGCGACAAAGGACTGACCGAGGGTGTGGTGCAAGCCAAAGACTACGCCGGGAAGATGGAGATTCGTTACACCTACTCTTCCAACGGCCACAGCATCTACGGCATCGACATGGAGACCGGCAAGGAAGGCGAAGTGCCGGTCTATCCCACGCCGGACGAACTGTGGAAAATGACGTTCGCCAAAGCGAACGCCTGGCGCAACCGCTTCGCCGCCGTGCCCTATCCAGATAAGAGCGGCACATAGGATATCCGCTTCTACCAGGAGATTTCAGTCAGTCGCGTGCTGGACGCGATCATTGACGGCAGAGACCGCGTGCTGCTAACGCTGGCCACCGGCACGGGGAAAACATCCATTGCATTCCAGATCGCGTGGAAGCTCTTCAATGCCCGCTGGAATCTGACGGATTGGAAGAGCGGGGGAGAACCGACTCGCCGCCCGCGTATTCTCTTCCTCGCCGACCGCAACAATCTCGCCGACCAAGCCTACAACGACTTCACATCCTTCGCCGCGTTTCCCGAAGACGCGCTGAAACGAATCAGCCCCGACGACATTCGCAAGAAAGGCAAAGTCCCAAAGAACGCCAGCGTGTTCTTCACCATCTTCCAGACCTTCATGAGCGGTCCGCCGAAGGATGGCCAGCCCTCGCCCTACTTCGGCGAGTATCCACCCGACTTCTTCGATTTCGTCGTCATCGACGAATGCCATCGCGGCGGGGCCAATGACGAAAGCAATTGGCGCGGCATCATGGAATACTTCGCTCCCACTGTTCAGCTCGGGCTGACCGCAACCCCTAAGCGCCAGGAGAACGCGGACACCTACGCCTACTTCGGCGAGCCGGTCTATATCTACTCGCTGAGGCAAGGCATCAATGACGGCTTTCTCACGCCGTTCCGGGTAAAGCAGATCGCCACTACCCTCGACGAATACGTCTACACGCCGGACGATTTTGTGGTGGAGGGCGAAGTTGAACGTGGAAAGCGCTACACGGAAGCCGACTTCAACAAGATCATCGAGATCAAGGAACGCGAAGCGCACCGCGTGAAGATATTCATGGACCAGATCAACCAGAGCGAGAAAACTCTGGTCTTCTGCGCCACACAGAACCATGCGTTGGCCGTGCGCGACCTCATCAATCAGATGAAGACGAGCACCGATCCGAACTATTGCCACCGGGTCACCGCGAACGATGGTGAACTCGGCAACCAACACTTGCGAGACTTTCAGGACAACGAAAAAACCATCCCGACGATTTTGACCACCTCGCAAAAGCTCTCGACCGGCGTGGATGCCCGAAATATCCGCAACATCGTGCTCATGCGCCCGATCAACACCATGATCGAGTTCAAGCAGATCATCGGACGCGGCACTCGGCTTTACGACGGCAAGGACTACTTCACCATTTACGACTTCGTGAGGGCGTACCTCCATTTCAACGATCCGGAATGGGACGGAGAGCCGCTGGAACCAGAGCCATGCCCGAAGTGCAATTCCCATCCCTGCGAGTGCGAGAAGAGGCCACCGCAGCCCTGTGCTGTCTGCGGCAGGCGACCATGTGAGGTGTCCCGAGGAGCCTTGCGAAGTGTGCGGGGAGCGTCCTTGCGTGTGCCGGAGAAAGGCGACCGTGAAGCTGGCCGACGGAAAAGAACGCGCCATCCAGCACATGGTGAGCACTGCCTTCTGGCACCCGGACGGCACTCCCATGTCGGCCCAGCAGTTTATGGAGTCGCTGTTTGGCAAGCTGCCGGAGTTCTTCAAGGACGAGGCCGAGCTACGCGCTGTGGAGCGCTCCCGATACCCGGAAAAAGCTCCTGATGGGCCTCGCCGAAAAGGGTTTCGGTCACGAGCAACTAGCTGAGATGCAAAGAATCATCGACGCCGAGAAGAGCGACCTGTTCGACGTGCTCGCCTATGTGGCCTATGCCCTGCGCCCACTCACCCGTGAAGAACGCGCCACTCGGGCAAGGGTAGCCATCACCAGGCACTTCAACAGCAAGCAGCGGGCGTTCCTGGACTTCGTATTGGCACACTACGTAGGCGTCGGGGTGGACGAACTCGACCAGGAAAAGTTAACGCCACTGCTACGGTTGAGATATTCCAACTCAATTTCCGACGCCGTAGCTGACCTCGGCAGGCCCGAAGAGATCAGCAAGGTTTTCGTAGGATTTCAGAAGTATTTGTACCAACCGGGCGCGTGAGACGTTCACCCCCAAGGCAAGGGGCACAACAGCAATCTATGTCTCCAGCATGTCTCCAGGAAAGGCGCTTCGCGCCATACCCCAACAAACATTGACGATTTCCCATATTCGAACGTTCTGCATTTGGAAAATAAAGGCGGTTGCCGCATCGCTCTGCAATCCCCAGGAAGGCCGTCACACGGCTTCGCGCAATGTTCTCTCTGTCGGCACCATCGCGACAACCGTAGTTCCTTTCCCTTTCGAGAGAATCTCGAAGGTACCTCCGAACTGCCGCATTCGTTCCTGCATCCCCATAATTCCAACCCCTGGAACGAACTTGCTGCCCCGCTGAGCCCGGTCGGGCATTCCTTTGCCGGCGTCGATGATCTGCAAACGAATGTTTTCAGGGCCGCTAGTCAATTCGATGGTCGCGGTCGGGCTGCCCGAGTGGCGGTGAATATTGGTGAGCGACTCCTGCACCACGCGGAAGATGGCAATTTCCAGATCGTCGGGCAAACGGCGAAACTCCGGATTTATTTTCAAATCCACCTGAATGCCGCTGCGCTGCGCAAAGCCCTCCGCGTACCACCGCAACGCCGACTGCAAACCAGTCTCGTCGAGAAGAGGGGGGTGCAGAAGGTAGGACATTGTGCGTAGCTGGCGACTAATTTCAACCGTATATCCGGTGGTCTCCGCAACCAGCTTGTCGACCGCCGGATTCTTTCCCTGTGACTCTGAGCCGATCGAATCCAGGTTTATTTTCATCGCGGCCAGCATCTGGCCCGTGCTGTCATGTAATTCGCGGGCAAGCCTCCTTCGTTCGTCGTCTTGCGATTTAAGCAATCGACCGGTGAGTTCGCGAATCTCTTCGCTCTTGCGAGCCAGTTCCGCGGTTCGCTCTTGCACCCGCATCTCCAGTTCGTCGTGAGCGGTTCTCAATTCCTGCCTGGCTCTTTCAGCCTCCACCGCTTGCAAACGGGCTTCGCGCTCTGCCTGCTTCATTCGAAGCAGCGCCCCCACAGTGGCCAGCAACTCATCTCCGGAGATCGGTTCAGCAAGAAACGCATCCGCGCCGCCTTCGAGGCCGCGTACTCGATGCTGAGGCTCCACGAAGGTGGCTGAAATGTGCAGGATGGGGATGTGCGCCGTCTGCGGATTCGCTCTTAGGCGTCGGCACACTTCAAAACCGTCAAAGTCGGGCAGATTCAGGTCCAGGGTAATGAGATCGGGGAACTGGTCCGCGAGCGCCAGGGCTTCTGCGCCGGTGCGCGCCTCGAGCACTTTGTAACCTTCGCCGCGCAAGGTTCTAGTCAGCGAGTAACGCAGAGCGTCGTTGTCATCCACCGTAAGAATTGTTGCCGTATGTGGCATATAACCCTCTCGTAAACTAATCGTGTCCGGCCGCACGCCGGATTTTCTTCGGACCGCTATACATGAAGCTCGCTCGATGCGCCGCGGCCGAAGGTTAACCCGGCCCGGGTGAGCGCTTCTGCGATTCGAGCGCTCGTCAGCTCTCGCGAACCGCCCTGCTTTGGAACAATGTCAACCGCAGCTTGCAGAAGCGCGCGATCATGGCTTCCCAACTCCTGCGATGTATGAATCACCACTGGAATTTGCCGGGTTTGAGGATCGCTCTTCAGAAGCTCCAACACTTCGAAGCCACTTAAATCCGGCATAGCCAGGTCCAGAATGATGGCTTTCGGTTTGGCTTCGCGAGCCAATCGCAGCCCTTCGTTGCCGCCATGCGCCTCGAGCAACCGATAGCCGCTGTGGGAGAGCGCTCCCTTCAGCAAATACCGCGAAACTTCATCGTCATCGACGATGAGTATTTGCTCGCCGCTGACCTGCTGCACCGCCTGCAGTTGGTCCAATAACCAAATTCGGTCAATTGGTTTAGAGTGGAAGGCCGTAGCTCCCAGTGCGAGTGCTTTCTCCTGATTCTCTACAACTGTCACCACAAAAACCGGAATATCTTTGGTGGCCGGTTGCTGCTTTATTTCCTGCAGCAGATTCCAAGAGTGTTCGCCTTGCAACAAGACATCCAGTACGATTGCAACCGGCCGAAATTCCTGTAACGCACGCCGCGCCTCTTTGAGATCCTGCGCCGGAACCACCTGAAACGGCGACCCTTTGAGATATTTTTCGTAAATGAAAAGCGCTTCGCGGTTGTCTTCGACCACCAGCACCGGGAGTTTTGACCCGTCCAGTTCTCGCCGCACGTCTGGAACGTAAACGGCCTCGGTAGCGCCAAAAAAATGAACTGGTATGGCGGCAAAAAAAGTAGACCCAATCCCGACCTGGCTCCTCAGATAAACATTGCCGCCTAGCAGTTGAGCCAACTTGCGGGAGAGCGGAAGTCCGAGACCCGTTCCCTTGGCGACCTTCTGGAGCTTTCCTTCAACCTGGGTCCACTCCTCGAAGATGCGCTCGTGATTTTCCGACGCGATGCCGATGCCGGTATCGGCCACTGCAAACACAATCGTATTGTCGTGTCCTGTTTGCACCGATACCCGAACCTCGCCGCGCTCCGTGAATTTCAACGCATTCGAAATAAAATTTCTGAGCACCTGCGAAATTTTGGCTTCGTCCGTGTAAAGCTCCGGGATGTCAACCGGGTCTTCAAATACCAACGAAACCGAGGAATTCTGAGACAACAAAGGCCGCAGCATGCCGCGCAGTGCGGCAAATAACGTCTCTACTTTGAAAGGTGAGGGACGGATAGTGACTTTGCCCGCTTCTACTTTTGCCAGGTCGAGCAGATCATTCACCAGATCGGTCAGGTCTTGCGCTGACCGGCGAATGAAAGTGACTTGCTTTTCCTGCTCCGAAGTGAGATCGCCATCCATGCGGTCGAGCAGGATTTGGCTGAGCGCGAGCACGGAATTCAGCGGTGTCCTGAATTCGTGGCTCATGTTGGAGAGAAAATGACTCTTCAACTCGGAAGCTCGCTGCAAAAAATCAGCCTTGTCATTCAGTTCCGCATAGAGCGCGACGACTCCTCGATTGGTTTCGTCGAGTTCTTTGTTAAGCTGCGCCAACTCCGCTTGCCGCGCGCGCAACTCTTCCAGCGTGCGCATCAACTCTTTATTCTGCTGCTCCAGCTCTTCGTAGGGATTTTCCGAAGGCTTGCGTTCAATGGTGGTCAGCAGCGCATTCAGATCCGTGTTCGACAGGCGGGTGAATTTCACGGGGATGGTCTTGCCAAGCGTCACCACCGTACCCTTGCCAGGTTCCGTTTCGACATGAAAATCATCCATCAGGCGCTTGGCGCCGATCATTCCCAGCCCCATGCCTGTTTTGGAGACATACTTGCCGCCGAGAATCTCGTCCAGATTGCGAATGCCTCGCCCCTTGTCGCGAATCGAAATCAGAAACATCCGCCGGAGACCGTTGTCGAGCTGAAATTCGATCGAGCCGCCGCCGCCGTATTCAAACGCATTCCGGACGATTTCCGAGACTGCCGTCGCAATCCGGGTTTGCTCCTGAACGTCGAACTTCAGAGCCGCGGAGACGTAGCGGGCACGCTGCCGGGCCAGTACAACGTCATGCTCATACCGGACCTCCATGGTGAGCAGGGTCAACTTCACGATGCCCCTGCTTCCTGCCGGTTCCTGGCCACCAGGACGGTTACGTCGTCGCGTTCTCGCGAGAAATCGCGGTACAGCAGCGCGGCTACCAGCGCCGGGTGCTTGCTCCAGATGCCGGGATAGGGCTTCAAATCCCAACGTGTGTTCAACCCGTCCGAATGCATAATTAAAAGGTTGGAAGAATCCCACGGAAACGTGAATTCCTGAACTTTGATTAACTGGTGCCCCAGAGTGCCGTTGTGCGAAGCCATCCCTCGACTACCATCCGGGCTCACAATCGAGCCTCCGATGTTTCCGACTCCAGCGAACGACACAACTCCCCGCTCAACATTCAGAGAAGCGACCGCCATTGCTGCTCCGCGAGTTTTCTTCAAAGCATCGTGAGCATCTTGCAGGATGGAGGAAGGTGAGTCGGTTCGCGATTCCGCAAAGACGCGTTCAGCTTCTCTCGCCGCTTCCCCAGCCAAAATGCCGTGCCCGAGACCATCCACCACCATGAGAAGCATAGACTCCGCTGTTTTCTTTGCTCCCCAACCGTCGCCGCAAACGTCTTCGCCCTTCACCGGAATGGAAATGACGCCTACCTCAAGAGGAGAATGGTCAGGCGACGATTTTCGACTGGGCCAGAAATCCGCGAGAATAGCCGTTCCGATTCCCGGCATCGAGTAGATGTCGAATGTATCGGAGAGCCGCTTGATTGCTCCCAGACCGTTTCCTGAGGTTCCCGCAGTTGAGCGGCCATCGGCCAGTGCTGCACTGATATCCCGGATGCCGGGGCCTTTATCCACGCCTATAACGCGAACGCCGCGAGTCCCGTTGTGTCCGACTGAGTCAAGCACGATGGTTCCGTCGCCGGCATGTTTGACGAGGTTCGTGGCGATTTCAGTGACGGCAATGGCGAGGCCGCCGCGTTCGCTCTCTCCGAGATTCAGCCGCTCCGCAAAAATCGCAGCCTGACGGCGAGCCTCCCCGGCATGGCTTGTGTCGGTGACTCGGATGATCATCGGGATCCCTTGGCGTTACTTCCAGCGCGTAATGGTTACTCGCGTCCCTTGCCCCACCTTCGATTCAATATCAAACTCGTTGACCAGGCGCTTGGTCCCACCCAAACCCAAGCCCAGTCCCGAGCCGGTCGTGAAGCCATCGCGGAGTGCTAGTTCGATGTCAGGAATGCCGGGGCCGTTGTCTTTGAACGTCAAGCGGACCCCGAGGCGTGGGCCGTTGAGACTTTCCAGTTGCATGGAACCGCCGCCGCCGTAAATAAGAGTATTTCGGGCCAGCTCGCTGGCAGCGGTGATTACCTTGGTCTGATCTACGAGCGATAACCCGATCTGGCCTGCGACCTCGCGGACCCGACGTCTTACGACTACGATATCGGGCTCGGAAACCAGTGGCACCGTCTCGCTAAAAACGACGGCCATCGCTTTGTCTCTTGCCGCTTTCTCCGTGGCCGTTTAGAGATTCTCTTAGCAACTTCATCTCCGCATCTACGTTCAATGCGGTGCGAACGCCGGGCAACGACATGCCCAGTTCGACCAATGTGATGGCGACGGCAGGCTGCATTCCCACGACAACGGTTCTTGCGTCCAGCACTCGCGACATAGCCGCGATGTTGCCCAGCATTCGGCCGATAAAAGAATCCACGATTTCAAGCGTGGAGATATCAATCAGAACTCCGTGGGCGTTAGTCTCACTGATCCGCTTGGTGAGATCGTCCTGCAGAGTCATCGCCAGGCGGTCGTGCATATCGACCTGAATGGTAACCAGCAGGAATTCGCCCATCCGGAGAATAGGAATTTTTTCTACTCGAGTCTCCTAGTCTTCTTCCTGCTCTTTGTTTTTCTTTTTCTCCGGCCGGACGAACGTGAATCCAGACTTCTTAATCGCGAGGGCGAAGGCATCCGAAAGCGTCGCCTTGGTGGTGACATCGAGCAGATTGATGCCGAGGTGCACGATGGTTTGCGCGATCTGCGGACGAACTCCGCTGATGATGCAATCCGCGCCCATCAGCCGCGCCGCAGTCACCGTCTTGAGAAGATGCTGGGCTACGACGGTGTCGACCGTTGGAACTCCGGTGATGTCGATGATGGCAACCTGAGAGTTCGTGCGCACAATTGCTTCCAGTAGCGACTCCATCACCACCTGGGTGCGGGCGCTGTCGAGCGTGCCGATCAGGGGAAGGGCAAGAATTCCCTCCCACAACTTAACCACCGGAGTGGAAAGCTCAAGCATCTCTTCCTGTTGCCGGTGAATCGTTTCTTCCCGCGACTTAAGATAAGCGTCGGTCGTGTACAAACCGAGACCGTCCAGCAATTCCGTGGAGTTCCACATCTCTTCCGCCATGGCGGTCGGATCTTTGGAAAGTTCCTCGCGGATCGCGGTAAAAATAGGGCGCTTGATTGAAAAAACGAAAACAGCGGTCTCTCTTGCAGTGAATCCTTGCACTGCGCGGCTTTTGGAAATATCACCGAGCAACTCCCGAAGCGGATCGTACGCCGCCGATTGCACTGTGGTGCCAGCTTGTGCGGTAGCGTCAGCTAGCAGCCCGATAAAACGGCTGCATTGAGACTGCAGCTCCGATTCCTTGATCAGGTCGCTGCGGCGGGCGGCTCCGCCCATCTCCCGAAGCCACTCCGAGAGAATCTGCTCTCTGTGCTGCGCAATAATCGAACCTAATCCGCTCGTTTTTTGGTTGAGAGTTGTCGCCATTCAAATTGCTCCTGTGTGATTAAAGAACACAACTACTTGATCCCAGCGCGGGTAGCGGCCAGTACTGGCGCATCGCCTTTGCACCTGTGGCAGCCCAAAGCCTGCCGCCATATCGCTATTCTTGTCTTGCGAAATTGACCAGCAGAAAGGAGAAATATCACCGGCCTGCTACGAACTTCCCGGATTAGCCAAACAGAGACTAGCCAAAACAAACGTGGCAGCACATACAGGGTTTGCTGTAGCCGTCGGCCAGACTGGGCGCGGCATCGTAGCCGCAATGCCGGAAAGACGATGAGCACGCACCTAACCCGATTGACCTGCCACCGACCCCATCTCAGGTCAGAGCGACCCGCTGCTGACTTCTTGGACTGCAGGCGCAGCCGTAGCACATATAACGGGCAGGATGGCGGTCACCCGAGTTCCGTGGCCATTCGACTGGATTTGCAGAGTGCCACCTAGCTGCCGCAAGCGCTCTCGCATTCCACGAAGCCCGACGCCCGTGCGACCCAAGGCCCCGAACGTGGACTGATTTTCAGGCGGAATCCCTTTGCCCGCATCTTCGATCTCAACTCTTAAACAAGCGTCGTCTTGAATAATGTGAATTTCCGCCGTGGGACTCCCAGCATGACGGTGAATATTGGTGAGGCACTCCTGAACGACCCGGAAGATGGAGAGTTCCATTTCTTTGGACAAACTCGCAAAGGTTTGCGGGATGTCGAGCTTTGCGTCGATTTTGCTGCGTTCGGAGAACCCCTCAACATACCAACGAAGCGCAGAGGCCAGACCTACTTCATCTAGCAAAGGAGGATGCAGCAGGTGCGAAATGGTACGAATCTGTCTACTAGCATCGTCAACCATCGCTGCGTTTTCAGAAACGCGTCGCGCCGCCTCAGGGCTTAGCTTATGAGACTCAGCCTCCAGCAAGACACTGTTCATATTGATGGCGGCAAGTAGTTGCCCGACGCTGTCGTGCAACTCTCGCGCAATGCGTCTCCGCTCTTCGTCCTGTAATACTGTCATCTGGGCGTTAAGCGCTTCCAGTTGGCGCGTTTTGCGATGCAACTCCGCAAACACTTTTACTTTTGCCCGCAGCAACTCTGGAACAACAGGAACAGAAACGTAGTCCACAGCTCCGTGTTGATATCCCTTCAACCGGTCCAGGTCCGTCACATGAATTCCCGAGACGAAGACGATAGGCGTGTTTTGAAAGCGCGGGTGATCGTGGATCATCTGCGCCGTTTCGAAACCATCCATTCCAGGCATGCTCACGTCCATGAGCACGAGGGCAATGTCGGTTTTCAGCAGGTGTTCTAGGGCTTCCATCCCCGAATGAGCCTTGATCAGGTTCTCGCCTAGTTCACCGAGCATGGCTTCATAGCTAAGCAGCTTGCCCGGCTGGTCGTCAACCATCAGGATGTTTATCCTGTCATCCATGGCGCTTGAATTCTAGAAATCCGCTGGGAAGCCACTGCAACTGCAGCGCACGGAGGTATTGTACGCTACTCGCGGGTCCTCGCTGCATGGAATACAGGGATTCCCGTATTCGCACGTCGAAACTGGGTGCGCCACGCCAGGAGAGTTTCAGTGCCGCCGAGCGACTTGTGAGGCTGGGCAGCAAACTTTACCCTGCGGCCTCTCACTCCGGAAATCGAACGGGTATAGCCAAGTTCCTGCTGCAGAATGATTTTGGGTCGCCAAGTCATTTGGCGGCACAATTGCTCCCTTACCTGTGTCGGTTTTCTTTTTCCGAATTTCCAGGAAGCGGCTTGGAGGTGCCGCCGACTGACGGCACGTCGTAAGGATCGTAAGCCGAAGCCAACTGCCGAGTTTTGGAGGTGACAACCTTGCGAGGCGAAACCAAAGAACGTTGGAGAGAACTTTGCGAACGGGTCGTTGTTGAGCAAGACCCGGACAGATTTCTAACCACAATCGAAGAGCTGCTTCAGGTATTGGAGGAACGCGAAGAAATCACCGCGCAACGCAGGGTACGTGTGCCACCCAGCGAAAAACCTTACATAACTTGTCCGGTCGCTTAAATACTCGTATTTCTCGGCTTGGTTTCGTTCGGTCCGTCTTCCTTGTCCTGCTTATTCACCAAGTCTTGTTTATTCACTGGCGGACTATAGTTTCGGGTGCGCCGTTCCACCAGGAATGGATAAGCGCCGAAACGCTCTCGCATGCGTTCGATGTGCAGGTGCAATGCTTCCCGAAGTTCGATCAGTATCGGCCTAACTTCTTCGTCGCTTTTCTTGGCAAGAAGTTCCAGACACAGTCTGCGAATCCGATCTTCCATACGAAGCATTGCGCACCTGCGTCGGACAACGCAGCAGCGCCCTTTTAAACTAATTGGGCTTTCCCTCTCCGAGCAATACAGGGTACCCGGTAGACTACACTTTCCGAATCCCGGCGAGGATTTACTCTCGACTGGCGGCGCATACAGGATTTTGTGTAGCCGCCGACCAGGCTGGGCCAGCTGTCAGATGCTAGGTACCGGTTGTGAAGCATGGTCTATCGGGTAAGCCACTTCTAGGCTCCGCCAACGGTCTGCTCCGTCTCTTTCCGCCAATTACTTAGCTGACGCTGGATGATCTCATAGCAATCACAGGCAGCCCCCTCAAGTTTCGACGTGTCGAGAAGGGTGACGTTGCCGCGCGTGTAGCGGATCATCCCCGCCTTTTGCAGCACGCTCGCCGCCACGCTGACGCTTGACCGCCGGGTTCCCAGCATCTGGCCCAGGAACTCCTGGGTCAAAGGGAGTTCGTCGGAGCCGATGCGATCCCGGCTCATCAACAACCAGCGTGCCAGTCTTTCTTCCACCTCATGAAGCCGGTTGCAAGCGGCGATCTGCGTGGACTGCATGGCCATCCGTTGCCCGAAGCGGTGTAACTCTCTTTCCAGTTGAGGGCAACGCGGTAAGAGTTGCCTGAAGGCCTCGACATCCACCCGGTACGCCGTGCCCGCGCCCTGAGTAATAACCCTGGTGGGATTCGTGCGAAAGCCCGCAACAATCGGCATGCCAACAAACCCTTCTTTGCCGATCAAGCCAACCTCCACGCTCTTTCCATCCGGCTGGACCGTGAGGACGGATTGCATTCCTGTATTTACGAAGTAAGCGGATTTGATCTGCTCCCCAGCTTCATGGAGCAGAGTGTGAAGCTTCAGCCTGACGAACTCCAGTTTCGGAGAAATCTTGTCAAATTCATTGGCTGGCAACTTCAGCAGTATTTCGTTGGTTACGCTGTTACCGTCGATCTTGCGGATGTGTCCCGGGGTTCTCGATGCAGAAACAGAGGGCTTCCTGGCCACAGGGGGCTCCTTGGCGAAAACGCGTCTGATTTTCGCAAGGAACCGCTGCCCAGTTAGGCACGCGGCGGAAAGGTGCTAGAAGAGACTATCTAGAGACTACTCTCTTTATTCTCTTCCTGCTGAAAATTAAGATTTACCCCGGTAGGGGCTGAATTTGATCGGCACAAAATCAGGCCGAGCCATACCGACCACCTGTAAGGTTTGCATCACAGGTCATCGCGCGACCGCGATTTCAGAAAGGTCCGGACTGGCGTCCGGGCGTTTCTGTTTCAAGGCTGACCTTCATGTCAACATCTGGGCTGCTGCCGTTCAGGTGCAGCAGATCGAATTTCGTGCAAGCGCAGTCTTCGCTCCTCAATCCGAAATTCGATTACCTCTAGGATGCGGGTATCGCTGCAACCCTCGCGAGCGGCTTCAAGCATTTCTATCTCAGCCTTGACCTTCGCTATTTCCTCTTGCAAAAACATGTCGCAAGTGTACGCTGCCGCACACAGGTGAGCAATAATGAACAGTAACTGTTCCGCTTTGGGAATACGCTATCTGTGACCGTCCAAAGGAGGCATTTATGGGTGGTCACCCTTTTCCAGAAATACCCTGCACAATTTGCAGCAAACCAGTCGACCTAGCGGTCGATCTGTGTGCCGACGAACACGGCAAGTCCATACACGAAGATTGCTACGTCAAGCACCTTGCATCAGTAAGCAATTTGCCTACCAATACCAATATGACGGCTGATTAGAACCCAAATTCAGCCACTACCGATTTACCCTTAATGTATGTTCTTTATCGAACTTACATAGTTTCGATGTGTGTGTGCAGTACTCGCGGTATTTGCCCTTCTCAGGCCAAGGTCTAAAGTTAAGTTGCCTTTCCTTGGTTTGCCATCGGTCGTCACAGGTACGACTCCGGCCCGCAACCTGACCTAAGGCCCGCGAGGGTTGCGATGGCACACAGAATCCTGATTGTCGATGACAATGCCGCAATCCGCCAGTCTCTACGTTCTTCAATCGAGCGGCGAGAGGATTTGCAGGTTTGTGGCGAGGCCGAGAATGGCGAGCGTGCCGTAGTACAAGTCAAAGAACTAATCCCAGACTTGGTTATCCTGGACCTGCAAATGCCGGTGATGAACGGGCTGGACGCGGCGCGGCGGATCGCCCAGATCGCTCCTCGGCTCCCTATGTTGATGTTTACGATGTACAGCAACGAGTACCTGGTCACGGAAGCTCGAGCGGCCGGAATCAAAGATGTTTTCTCAAAATCGGCTGGCGTCTCCGACGGGCTGATTTCTGCAATCCAGAAAATTCTTGGGTCGGAAGACGGATCGGAAAATGCATCGAGAAATCCCGCGATGACTCTGACGAAAGCGACCCACCCGGACGCTTAACTTCACCGCTGCTACCAGACTAAATGCATGTCCGTGTTGTGCTTGTCGAAGGTGATATGAAGTGTCTTGTCGTCACCGGCGGCGAAAGTGCCGGAAATCGTCTTGGATATATCGATCGATTGATCGGCGGTTTGAGCTCGAATGCGGAGAGTATGGGTTCCGGCGGGAACCTGCAAAGGTTCAGCATCGGTGCCCTGCACGTTCTTAAAGACAACCAGATGCTTTTGTGTTCCACCATGCAGGGGCCGCGTAAGGGCGAGATTCTCGTCAACCCAAACCCACAGCGTAGCTTCTTTGAATTGATGCTGTACCGTGACTTCGATGGTGGACTCGGCAGCGACTGGCTGAGTCGATGCATCCTGGCTCGCTGATTGTGTCGCTGCCGCTTGGGCGGATTTTTGCGGCGACCTCAACAGTGAAGTGGATTTCTTCTTGTTGTCGATCTTTCGTGCAGCGGTAGTTGCCCTGGAAGCGCCGGACCCAGATGATGCTGTTCCACCATCTTTCGGTTTCGCAGTTCCCGATCCGGGGGCAGGATTTGCAGATGCGAATCCGAGAGCTTGGGAATTCGGTTGTGAATCAGCGGAGGTCACCCCATCTCTCAGACGATTGCCGGCAACGGGCGGCGGCACTGTGTCGTTTGCTTTCTGCGAAGTTACGGCGCGTCTTGAAGGAATGGCGAGGATAATAAGCGCGGTCACCGCGGCTGCGGCAAAGATGAGATTTCTTATCCGCGCTTTTGCAATTGCGGTACGAACCAGCCGCTGCCCCTGCACAATTCCTGCCACGCCCTTGGCCGGCGATTTTAGCGCTTGCCGTGTTCCCGTACTCCCCACATAGGTTGGAAGATTCCAGGGTGAACTGGTCGTCGAACGAGGATCATGCTCTCCCCTCAGTTCACGCAAAGCAGTGGCAAATTCCGAACCTCGCTGGAAGCGTTCCGCTGGATCCTTTGCCATGGCGCGCGTGATCACGCTATCGAGAGAACGAGGCAGCTCCAGATCGAACGAACTGGCCGGCATAGGCTCGCGATTTACTACTTTGAAGCAAACAGTCGTCGCGCTATTTCCGGTGAAAGGTGAGTGCCCAGTCACCATCGAGTAGAGAATCACGCCCAGCGAAAACAGGTCGGACCGGCTGTCGACGCCTTCCCCTGCAAGTTGCTCAGGCGCCATGTACGCGGGAGTACCAAGAATGCGGCCCGGCAATGTGAAGTGAGCCAGGTTCAACTTGGCGATGCCAAAGTCGGCAATTTTGGCGTGGCCATCTTCGCCGATGAGAATGTTCGCAGGCTTGATGTCGCGATGAACCACGCCCTGGGCATGAGCATAGTCGAGGGCGTCGGCGAGTTCCTCGGCCAACTGAAGCGCCCTGGGCAGCGGAAGTTTTTTCTCCCGCGAAAGAATCCGGCTCAGGGATTCGCCGGCCACGTATTCCAACACGATGTACGGTTCGTGGCTTTCGCCATCTTCGCCAACGTCGAAGATGGTGACGATGCCCGGATGTTGTAGACGACCCGCCGACTGGGCTTCGCAGCGAAAACGCGTTAGGAATTCTTCTTCCTCTTCGGGTTCCAGACCCATGAGTGAAACGGTCTTCAATGCGACGACGCGATCGATCTGGGGATCGCGTGCCTTGTACACGACGCCCATGGCGCCGCGACCCAATTGGTCCACAATCAGATATCGGCCAAACCGCTTGGTTTCGCGAGCGTCCATGAAATCAAAAGCCTCGCCGGTAGCGGGCCGGCTTCGGATCAATGTTCGTTTCTGCTTCCTCTTGGACGACTGGATTGAAGACGAAGCTCTTAATTCTAGTTTTGCGGCGTCCACAACTACCTAGGGGTCCGTGGATTGCCGCGTCGAGTTTTTCCCTCGCCAATGTCTGTTCCAGTAGAACCGATTCTTTGGAAGATGGGTATATTACTGCGGTAATACTGCCCGAGAGTACGTAGAAAGGGTGGGGGCTTAAGTAACGTTATGCGTTGGGCAGTACTGATGACTTACTTCGATAATCCCGCCAAAGCCTCGCGAAACATCGAGTCGAAAGTTGCGCTTTTGGCATTCTTGACTACGCCGACGAGCGTCTTCTCCGCCGCTGCCCGCTGGTATCCCAAGTTCACCAGTGCAGACAGAACATCTTCTTCAACGGCGCTCATCGCCGGCGCGATGGGCTGTGAGATTCCAGCAGCCGGTGGCAACTTGTCGCGCAGTTCCAATACCATCCGCTCAGCGGTTTTCTTGCCGATGCCGGGAATTCGAGTGAGCCGCACCAAGTCATTGCCGCGTATCGCCCCGGCCATTTCATCCGCTGCCATCCCGCTCAGGATGGTGATGGCCAGCTTTGGTCCGATTCCGCTCACCGTAATCAACTTTTCGAACAACTGCTTTTCGGCGGGATGCACAAATCCATAAAGCGCAATTAGATCCTCGCGAACGTGCGTGTAAACGTGGAGCGCAACCTCAGAGCCGCTTGCCGGCAAGTCGGAAAATGTGGGAACGCTGATATGCAGCTCATAGCCGACGCCGCCGGTGTCGACGATAACTTGATTGGGATGCTTGGCCAGCAATCTTCCGCGCAGGTGGGCAATCATGTTAGTAGAGTACCAAGTACCTAGTACCCAGTATCTGGTAAAGAGGCAGCCCGACCTTGTCTGCACTAGGTACTGGGTACTAGGTACTGAAGAGCCAAACGAAAACGGCAGGGCCGACCCCCTGCCGTTTCTCGCGAAATTCCGTACCCTTTGCTTCCCTATTTTTTATTGACGGCTTTCTTCAGTTCGGCCCCAGGGGTAAATTTTGCAACCTTGCGTGCGGCAATCTTGATAGTGGCGCCAGTCTGAGGATTGCGCCCGTTTCGCGCCTTTCGTTGCGACACCGAGAAAGTGCCGAAACCTATCAAAGCTACCCGATCCCCTTTTCGTAAAGCGGAGGTGATGCTGCTCACGGCGGTATCAATCGCTGTCGTAGCCTGCGCCTTGCTGATTTCGCAGGCGCCCGCGATCGTGTCAACCAGATCGGCTTTATTCATAGTTTCTCCTCGCGGGTCTCTTTCATACTCAGCACATTCCCGAAGGAAAAGTCCCGCGGCTGAGCTGGGAAACCCGACGGCTGGTATTCTCCTCTCTCCGGCGAGAAAGTCAACTGTGAAAATCCGCGCGGGAAGCCTGTTTCGCACCCCTCGGTCCCGGATTGGGCCTGTCAGAGCCGGGTTTAGCCGGTCAAGGGCGGTTTTCCTCACCTCTCCACAGTCGGCTTCAGGCCTTCACAGGTTGTGCACAGGATGGAAGCCGTTGCTACTTGCGGGAATCGGGGGTCAGGGTGCAAAGTCAGAGGATAGAGCTTTCAAGAAGGAAGGGTTCATAAAGTTGGGCATCAAGACGGCTGCTGACGTTTGTCCGCTATGCGAAGGAACAGGTTGGAGGACGCTGCCCGCCAGCTCGAGCGCGCCTAAAGACCGCCGGGTTACCCGTTGCGATTGCCAGTTGCGTGCGCGGGCTGGAACCTTGCTAGCCGCAGCACGTATTCCCAATCGGTACGAGGATCGTGAGCTGTCGAACTTCGAGTTTGAGGGGCCTTACATTGCGCTGGCTCCGGCTCGAATGGCCGCCTACAGGTTTGTGGAAGAATACCCTGTCGACAGAACGGGTTTACTACTAACCGGTACAATCGGCGTGGGCAAGACCCACTTGGCGGTCGGAATCATTAAGGAACTGATTCGCAGCAAAGGGATTCCTTGCCTGTTCTATGATTACCGCGAACTGCTCAAGCAGATTCAGAACTCGTACAATGACACGGTCAAAGCGACAGAGTTGGACGTGCTTCGGCCCGTGTTCGAAAGCGATGTTTTGGTGCTTGACGAGCTAGGGGCCGTCAAACCCACTGAATGGGTTTGGGATACCGTAAGCCTCATCCTCAATACCCGCTACAACGACGACCGCACGACGATTATCACTACAAACTACCGCAATCTCGTAGAGCGCGAGCGACCGGGCAACGTAAGACCCACAAGCCCAGAAGCCGCTAAATATGCGTCGGAGAAAGAGACTCTAGGTGACAGAATCGGGGATCGCATGCGCTCACGGCTCCACGAGATGTGCCGCATCGTGACCATGGAAGGCCAGGATTACCGCGAGCGGGTCAAGAGCGCCAGCTTCAGCTAAGTATTCAACATTGATCTTGCTGCGACACAGTCTTCGATGAGGAAGGAGCAACGATGCGCTGATATCACTACATCTCGTACTTCTTCGGAGGAGTATTCCTCGCGAACGCCCTGCCTCATCTCGGCAATGGCATCTCCGGCCACGCTTTCCAGAGCCCATTCGCATCACCCCCCGGGGTAGGTCTATCTTCCTCGGTAGTCAATGTCGCGTGGGGTCTTTTCAACCTTGCTATCGGCTACATGCTCGTCTGTCGGGTCGGCAGCTTCGATCTGCGCAAGACCCTGCACGTGCTCGTTCTCGGGGCCGGCATCCTGATCATGTCGCTAAACCTCGCCCACTATTTTGGAGCGCTCCACGGGGGCCTGTGACTCTCCTTTGCCACGGATCTGCGCGGATTTCATGCGTCGGCAGGATTCTCTGGTGGGAGATTATCTTTAAATTGTCTATCCGTGAGAATCCGCGTTAATCCGTGGCAAAAGAATTTCTCCGTAGTGATTCCGCACTAAAATGGCTTTGTGCTGACCGAGCGCCTGGAATTTGTCCCCAATCGCGATGCCGAAGTCTTCGCCGCAGTCCCAGCGGCCCCCGCTGTTTTCTTACTTCGCAGCGAGGAAGCACAGGCCGAGCCGTACGTCAGCAAAACTGCCAACCTCCGCCGCCGCTTGCAACGCC
Organism: uncultured Acidobacteriaceae bacterium; assembly: GCA_963771965.1. Taxonomy (GTDB): domain Bacteria; phylum Acidobacteriota; class Terriglobia; order Terriglobales; family Acidobacteriaceae; genus Sulfotelmatobacter. The sequence goes on along the minus strand of CAVYVM010000004.1, from coordinate 600,511 downwards.
TGCTTGGCCCCATAGAAGAGCGCACGAAGAGACTCAATCTGCGCGACCGCGTCCGCTCGATCGAGTACACACCGACCGGTTCCGACTTCGAATCCGGTTTCACACTCTACAAAGTCCTGCGCGAAACTTTTCCCAAGACCTACGGAAACCGCATGCGCTTCCGTTTCGCGCCGGTAGTGAAACTGCATCTCGAAAACCAGTACCCGCGTGCTTCCATCACCACTCGCGTGGGACGCCCCGACGGCCGCGCTCTTTTCTATGGCCCCTTTCAATCGCGCGCCGCAGCCGAGAAGTTTATGAACGACTCACTCGACTTCTTCAAGATGCGCCGCTGCGTTGACGACCTGCATCCCGATCCTGCGTTTCCCGGCTGCATCTATTCGGAAATGAAGATGTGCCTTGCGCCCTGTTTCAAGGGTTGCAGTGACGAAGAATATGCCTCCGAGGTAAGTCGCGTGCAAGCCTACTTTGATTCCGGAGGAGAATCACTCTCTCGCGAACTTTCCGCGCAGCGCGACGACGCTTCGGCGAACCTCGCGTTCGAAGATGCCGCTGCCGTGCACGTTCGACTGGAAAAGCTGAAGCCCGTTCTGAGCCAGTTCCCGGAAATCGTGCACCGCCTCGATCGCCTTTCTGCGCTGATCGTTCAACCCTGCCATCTAACGGACTCTGTCACATTCTTCCACGTGGATAGTGGTGCCATCGCCGGGCCAGCAGTGTTCTCGATCCAACCGGACGATTACGCGAAATCGCAATCCATGGAGTCTCGGGTAACGCAGGTGCTCGATTCTTTTCAACCGGCGAAAACCCGGTCAGCGATCGAAACCATGGAGCAGCTCGCTCTGCTGAAGCGTTGGTATTATCGTGGCCATCGCATCGGAGAAATATTTCTTACCGATGACAAAGGCACCTTCCCCATGCGCCGCATAGTTCGCGGCATTGGGCGTGTGTTGCGAGGCGAGGGCTCAGAATCGCTCAGGCCGATTCCGGGAAGCGGAGATTCGCATCTGGGTATACCTGAAAGCATGCCGCCCATTACAGAATCATAATTATGGTGTAATCCCACAATGAAGGCCTGTCATCCCGAGCGAAGCGAGGGATCTTGGTGTTTGCCCGCGCCTTCGTTGTGCGAGGGATGACAATGTATCGACTGCGAGCTTTTGACTGCGTTACAAGAAAGGACGAAATGCCCACCAAGAATCCTCACGACAATTCTCTCCGCGAGCATCTGCTCGACCTTCTCAATGGCGGCGGCGCTCACACCCGGTTTGACGCCGTGGTAAAAGATATGCCGGAAAAGTTGCGCGGCGTGATCCCCGCCGGCCTGTCGCACTCCGCCTGGATGCAGCTTGAACACCTTCGCCTGGCGCAGTGGGACATTCTCGAATTCAGCCGCAACCCAAAATATAGAGCTCCCAAGTGGCCCGATGACTACTGGCCAAAAACCGAAGCGCCGCCTAGCGCATTCGCTTGGAATAAGAGCGTTCAGCAATTCCGCAAAGATCTCAAAGCCATGCAGGAGCTGGTTGCGAATCCAAGGACCGATTTATACGCTCCCATCCCATGGGGCGACGGACAGACGATTCTGCGCGAAGCACTGCTGGTCGGCGACCATAACGCCTACCACATCGGTCAGTTGGTCGATCTGCGCCGTTTGCTGGGAGCTTGGCCCAGTTGACGTTCACATCCATTTGTTCGCTCAATAAAAAAGAGCCGGCCCTTTCGGAGCCAGCTCGATTAGTTTGTCAAAACGATTAGATCTCCGCCTATTGCACGGCAAAGATCAGGTCGTCGTGATCGTTGTAGGGGCCCGTGGTGCAGGACGATCGCGATCCCAGATAGCGGAACTGGGCGCGTACCGCTTGCAGGCTGCCTGTGGGTAGCGTGAACGTGGTCGACAAGGTCTGCGCTCCAGCCTTGGTGGGCACGATCGTCTTGATGAACGTCCACGACGGGCTGTTGGCGTTGGCGGCATAGTAGAGGTCAAGGGCATCGGAGGTGAATCCGGCGTAGGCCCAGACCGTTGCCGAGACTGTGGCTGTAGTGCCGTGGGTCAAAGAACCGTTGGAAGAGGTAACCACGATACGGTCGTTAGACTCGTCAGAGTGGAAAGTTCCAGTCGTGCCGTCGGCGCAGGAATTGTTAATGGTGTTGGGTTGATTGGGTTCCGCGCCACCCGAGATGTGATCGCGGCCCAGCAGCAGGGACGGACCCGAATCGCACGATGTACCTACGGTCGCGCACTCCGGAGCCTTCAACGTGGAGTTGTAGACCGCGGTTTGTGCTCCTCCGGACGAATTCACCGTCAACGCAATGGTCGCGTTGTGAGTGAGCGAACCGGAGGTTCCTGTCACGGTTACCGTGGCGCTTCCCGTAGTGGCCGTGGCGGATGCGGTAAGCGTGAGTGTTGAGGTCGCGCTGCCGTTCGCCGGCGGAGTCACCGGGTTGGTCGAGAACGCCGCAGTCACGCCAGTTGGCAAACCGCTGGCGGTCAGGGTAACTGCGGAACTGAAAGTGTTCTGGCTGGTGATGGTGATCGTACTGGTTCCGTTGCTGCCTTGGGTTATGGTGAGCGATGCTGGCGAGGCGCTGATGGTGAAGTTCGGCGTCCCTGCGGCGTTCACAGTGAGAGACACTGTCGCCGTTGCAGTCAGACTGCCCGACGTGCCGGTGATCGTGACGGTAGCGCTTCCAGTCGTCGCCGTTGCGCTCGCCGTCAGCGTGAGGGTGCTGGTTCCAGTGGTTGGGTTTGGACTGAAGCCCGCGGTTACACCACTGGGCAGACCGGATGCGGCAAGAGTTACGCTGCCGCTGAATCCACCAAGATCGGTCACAGTGATCGTGCTGGTTCCGCTGCCACCTTGCGTGATGGTCACGCTGCTGGGTGAAGCCGACAGCGTAAAGCTCGGCGTCGCAGATCCGGCCAACAGGTTGATGATGCCAGTCGTATTCGGGCTGCCCCAGCCAGTGCACAGATCGTAGCCGGTTATTCCCGAATAGGTGCCGCAACTGCCGCTGGTAATGTCGTGGAAATAGGTGCCGTAGCTTGAGGTCAGAGCCGCCGGGTAAATGATCGGATTGATAAAGCCAATCGTGTCCCCGTTGGCTGCTGCCTGTTGATTGGCCAGAGCCAGGTAGCCAGCCCACATGGGCGCCGCAAAGCTGGTTCCGCCGTAGTTGTTTGCCGTACAAGTCGTTTGGTCTGCGCAGACGTAAAAGGTAAAATTCGCGTTGGCCGACACGTCTGGGCCGTTCCGTAAAGTCGTGGATCCGTGGTTGGACGAGGTAATCACCCCCGAGAGCTGCTGCCAGGAGGGGATGGGGATGGAATCCGGGGAAATGCCGCCGCCGCTGTCTGCCCAGGCAGTTTCCGATTTCCAGGGGCCAGCCGCGCTGGAGGTTGTCAAGTCCGTGCCGCCGACCGAGACGATGTTCGCATCGTCCGCCGGCCAGGCTTCGTTCGACGCCGACCAAGCCGAACTGTCACCCGACGCTGCAAAGAAGTTCTGACCTTGCGACGCCATCTGCTCAAAGTACGGATCCAGAGTGCTGGGGTCCGCCGGAGTCCAGCCCCACGAGCAACTGATCTGCTTGGATATTGGAGCCGCCGTATTCGAAACCATCGCGCTGATGCAGGCAGTATCGCTGATACTCGAGGCGTCGCCGCAAACGTACATATAGAGCATTGTGGATCCGGGGGCCATGCCCATCGCCTGCGTCATGTCGAGGGTCTGCTCGGTGTCATCGCATCCGCTGCTCGCGGTGCAGCTCGTGCTATACCCGCCCGTTGAGATGAGAGTGGGAGTGTAAGGTTCCGTTTGCCCAACGTTGTTGTAATACGTGGTCAGATCGGCCAAATCGGTGCCCAGGAATTCGAACAGGGCGAGGTTCTGGCCGGTGCCGGTGAGCGCCGTGCCGCCGTAATAAGCCGCACGCATGTCGCTGCCCAGGAAAGAGGCCGAAGGGCCGGAGCCGGTGGTGGCATTCGACACAACCTTGTTGGGATCGAGCCCATGGGCCTTGGCGTAGTCGCTCTTCTTGACATACATCGGATGCGGCTTGGAATCGTTGTCCAAACCGGTGATGTGCCAAATCTGGATGGGAAGGTCAACAGTGGGCTCGCGGTCGGCCGCAAAGAAAGTACGGTCTTCGGTGAGGTCGCGATAGTTCCCCAAGGTCACATGGAAGGCCTTCTCGATGTTCGCCACCGCGCCAGTGAGCCGTAGGTCCCTTTCATCGCGGGTTCCGCTGATGATCTCAAAGCCGCTGGCTTTCGCGAAAGCAACCAGGGCGTCCCAATCTTCCTGGCTGGGCCCAAACCTCGCGGTAACCTCCTGCGGCGTAAGGAACTGGTGGTATGAAGGGCTTGTGGGGTCCTGGACTTGCTGCACGAAATTTTGCAATCCTGCGCGGTCGCGTAGCGGCAGAACAATATCAAAGCGCAGGGTCTGGGTTGCCGGGAGTTGCCTGACGAGTTGCGCCCGCCCGCTGGCAACCTCATTACGCACATGACGCGTCATTAACGCTTGTTGGGCGAGTCCTGGGTTTGCGAATAACAACAAAAAGACGGCCGCGCATAGAAACGCGGCCAGTCTGAGACTGGGGGAAATTTCTTTTCTCATTTTTTTATCCTCGATTTCTCTTGGGCCGGCCTACCTCGGCATGATCGTCACTCTGCGGCGCAAGAGTCGGGGAATCCTATCTCAGTCCAGAATGCCGTGGCTGGAGTATCTGAAAACTGTTACGAAAACGGAATTACCCGGAAGGGAAGAACGGTCGGGAGCGGGTCCGCAGCCAATGACTGCATTCCAAAAATGGCTGGATGCGGATGCGATTGATAGGTTTTACGAATTTGCCCTGCCTACGCTAAGCCTAGGATTGCTCGGGAGACTCACCGGCAGAGGAAAAATATCACGAAAATGGCCGATCGACGGCTGTGGAATACCGTTACCGCCGGTCAGGCCGCAGCAATGGCGGGTAGGTTTGGCCCATTTTTCATCGCTCGCTCCGGACGCTTCCGGAAGACGACCTTTGTGCCTTCGCGCCATCTCTCATCAATCCCCACGAACTCCCACTCGATCTCGGGCGAGAGATAGTGCAGCAACGTCTCCGTGGCCGGATGCACGTGCAACGCCGGAGCCACCAAGAATAGCAGCGGTTTTTCCGCCGACAACTCGCGGCCTTCGAAATAACCAAAGCGAGGAAATTCACCGCGTGCATGGTGCCATTCCACACGCGACCAGTAATCCAGCCCCTGCAGCGGCAGGTGGATGTCTTCATCGGCCTTCAGTTCCACCACCGCCAGCCGCCCCGCACGCGTGGTGGTCAGCACATCGATCATGGCCCGGTCCGCGGCGGAGAACGCTGGGACCTGCGAATAAAGGCAGGATGGATCGAGGCGCCCGTCTATCACGCTCACGTCTCCTACCACCAACGACTCCAGCCATCGCTCCGGACGCAGCCTCCACAACGGATGTTGACGCGGTCCGTAGGGATGGCGCGTATCCCGCAAACAGCTTGCGAGTTTCGCGAATGTGACATGGTTCGTATCATCGAGAATCCGTTCTTCCGCTCCTACTCCAAACACAATTTCTTCCGTAGTACAAAACGATCCCGGAAGCATTCCTAATCGCGCTTGCGCAAACTCCAAGCCGCGCCAGCGAAAACCGATCTCTGCCGCCGAAAGCACCGCGACTTCGCAGTTCGGCAGAATCTCTTGGATTCTCTTAATCGAATTTTTGAAGCGTTCGCGCGCCGCCTCGTGATCGGTCGCGTGCGTCAGCCGCGTCGCCACGTTGCCGCGATCCGCGCAGTCAATTTCCTCCAGCGCATCGTGCCGCTCATCGAATTCAAACAGCCGCCACTTGGCCGCATCGCGGTTCAAATTCGCCATTCGCTCCCGTACCAGCGCCGAACATCCGGCAGGGACAAACATCTGCAGGCCCTCCACCAGCACATTCGCAGGTTGTGCGCGCCGGCACACATTGAGCCATAAAATGCCGAAGGTCAGCGATGCATCGATGGACGACTGCGTTTCCTGCACGTTCACCCCCAGCAGAGCAAAAGCAGACCGACCTTGCCGCAACAATCCGCGCGTGTAAACCGGCCCAAAGGATTTTTCAAGATCGAAGCCGGTCGTCAGCTTGATTACCTTGAAGTCAGGAAAGTGCCGGTCCAGCATCCTCCTTAGTTTGTGCTCATACGCGGCCCGGGCTTGGCGGCGGACCGTAGGCGAACGCCGATCCCGTTCGCGGCAAATCTCGAGTTTCGACGGTCGAGCCTGTCCAAGACGTTGTACTGCCAGCCGCAGCGTGCCATTCTTGATTTCTGCGTCCAGCACCCTGCGCACTGTGTTTCGTTCCGCCGACCACAAGTGCAGGAGGCATCGGTTATATTCGCCCGAAATGGAGTACTTAGATTGCGCCAGATCAAACGCGACCGCGCCATTTTCGAGCACCACGGCGCCTGACGCCTCACTGAGAAAGTCCTGTACGGTCCGAGTCAAAGCTTGCGGTGTTACCGTCAGCATTTGGCAGTGTCCATTCTGAAATGTCCTCCGGCCAGATTGTCCAGCCCGCGCCAGCCAGCCGTCTGTGACAAGTGACCATCGTCACATTTCTGCTGTGGATGCTCGCCCGTTTCGGCTTCACTGCCTGTGGGATAATGAAGGTGCACCCGCCAAACTGAGTCGGCCTGTGGCCCGGCGGCATCTAATTTCCGTGGTGAATAGTTTGGATAAACAACTCCTCGCAAATAAAGATAAGCAACGATTTTTCTTCGACCACTACGGCGTCACCGAAAACGATCTCGAACGTTATTTGTCCGCCGCTCTTTCCGCGGGTGGCGACTATGCCGACCTCTACTTCGAATATCTCTCTTCCACCTCCTTAACGGTGGATGAATCGATCGTGAAGTCGGCTTCGCAAGGCATCTCCGTCGGATGCGGTGTGCGCGTCGTTTCCGGCGAACGCACTGGGTATGCTTATACCGACGATCTTTCCGCCAGCCGCATCTTGCACGCGGCTCGCACTGCGGCCCTGATTGCCAGTGCTCCCGCGAAGACTTCGGTGGCAGGTTTTCAGAAGACGGCGGCGCGCAGTCTGTATCCCGTGACTCTGCCGTCGGTCGATGCCGAAATCACAGCCAAAGTTGAACTTGTAATGCGCGCCGATAAAGCTGCGCGCGCTTGCGATCCGCGCATTCAGGAAGTCCGCGCCAGCTACGGCGACGAGTTGCGAAATATTCTGGTCGTCGCTTCTGACGGAACTTTTGCCGAAGATTCCCAGCCGTTGGCCCGCATGAACGTGTCTTGCATCGCTAAAACCGAAAATAATTCGGCTCGCGGTGGTTCCGGCGGCGGAGGACGCGTCGCTCTCGATTTTTTCTTTGGCGACAAGAATCCCGAATTTTTTGCGAAGGAAGCAGCGAGGCAGGCAATTCTTCAACTCGATGCCCGCGAAGCTCCCGCCGGTGAGATGGAAGTTGTTCTCGGTCCAGGCTGGCCTGGTGTTCTGTTGCACGAAGCGGTCGGTCACGGACTCGAGGCCGATTTCAATCGCAAGAAAACCTCTGCTTTCGCCGGACTCATCGGCAAGCGCGTAGCCAGCGAGGGCTGCACCGTGATCGACAACGGGACAATGCCTTGGCGACGTGGATCGCTCAATGTGGATGACGAAGGCGAGCCCACACAGGAAACCGTGCTCATCGAAAAAGGAATCCTGAAGGGCTACCTGAGCGACAAGCTCTCCGCGCGCCTTATGGGTATCGCCGACACCGGCAACGGACGCCGCGAGAGCTACGAGCACATCCCCATGCCGCGTATGACCAACACCTACATGCTCGCCGGCCAGGACAATCCCGAAGACATTATTCGCTCGGTGAAACGCGGCATCTACGCGGTCAACTTTGGCGGAGGCCAGGTCGATATTACGAACGGCAAGTTCGTCTTCGGAGCCTCGGAAGCCTACATGATCGAAGACGGCCAGATCACCGCCCCGATCAAAGGCGCAACCCTGATCGGCAACGGCCCGGATGTTCTGACACGAGTCTCGATGGTAGGCAACGATTTGAAACTCGACGAAGGCGTAGGCACCTGCGGCAAAGATGGCCAAGCTGTGCCGGTTGGCGTGGGCATTCCGACGATTAAGATCGATCGGCTTACTGTTGGGGGGACTGCTAAAAAGGATCCAGGCGGGTTTATGCAGTGAACAGCTGGGGATTTCCGCTTATACGAGAATTACCAACCATCGTTAAGACCGAAGGATGGCGTTGGGAGAAATTCCCTGGGCAACGAGATTTTTGGATCGGCACCGACCCTAGTTCAAATTCTTGGTTGGTCAAGTGGAAGGGAACATGGAATGCGATGCGTGAGCATATCTACGCTGATTTTGCTCAGACGTTGGGAATTTGCACGCAATCCTCAGTCTATTTGACTCTTGATAAGCACTCAATGCCATTGACGGGCGAATGGCACCCGGACAAGACCCCATACAACGTGGGAATTTGGAAGTTCGACGAACATGGTCGTGAGCCGTGTGGCTTAGGGTGTCAATTCCACAAGCTAAAACAACGTGAAGCCTCACTGAAAACCTGGTTCGAGTGCGGAGTAACAAACCCCTGGGACTTGGTCGAGGCCAGATTCCTCGGTTTCTTGTGCGGGATGTTTGAGCCTACCCAGACTCTAGTGACGAAGTACCACCTATGGGTGCAGATTGACAATGAACTTGTATTTAGCGATTGGCCCTTCAAGAGAGGCAAACTCTGCGAGAGCGTAATGCAGGAAATTCGCGGCGATCCATTCTTCAAAATTGACGGAGCTGCGAAGCGGATAAGAAATTTGTGTTCCAGAATCTGCGATATCACGGGTATCGAAATCGCCCGTATTACAACTGCTCCGGATGAGTTTCGTCACAGAACATTGTTGGCCAAGGTTCGACGACACATACTACAATTACACCGAACAGCGCATTTGATATCCGACAATTTGTATGCCATCGGGTATTGACCTTAGGAAATTAGAAGCTAAAGCAATCGCGCCGCCAGCCCTTGCTTCTCCAGCATCTCCACCGCTTTCCTATCGAACGAAACAAACGTCTCCGCGCCTAGCCACTTTCCTTCGTAAGCAATCGCACCATCGGCAAAATCGCCGCCCGCATCGAGCGCTGACAAGCCTGCTTCAACCACCGGTCGGTTCAACTCGACGTTCTGAGCAACGAGCAGCGCCCGGATAGACGCAGCCACGTCGGTCCGCTTGAAACCATAAACGCTGCGCAGTACCCACGCGAGCTCACATAGGCACGGAACTGTAATCGCAATCATTTCAGCTGTGCGTAATAGCTTGTCTGCGATTTCTGCCTGCTCGTCGTTGTCGTGGACAACCCCTCGAACTAGGACGTTCGTATCGGCCGTCACCTTCATCTCTTGCCAGCCCAGCCGCGGGCGGCGGCCTCATTTATCTCTTCGATAGTCGCAACTTTCTTAGTCTTGCCCGCAAGCAGACCGAGAAAGCCGTCGATTGTTCCGCTGGGCCTCGCTGCGCGAATTACTCCCCGGCCATCCGGCAACAAATCGAGCTCAATCTTCCCGCCAGGCTTTACGCCGAGATGTTCCATCACTTTCTTCCGAAATGTCACCTGTCCGCGCGCCGTTACAGTGAGTGTCGCCATAGCGATATACTCCTTAACAATTGTAAGGCATAATTGCATTATTTTCAAATTATTTTATCTACTCGATGGCAATGGCTTTCTCTTTTTTGGGCAAGTTGTCTCCCGCCACACCCCAATTAGGAAGAAATGCCTTCTTATTGGGATAATGGGTCAGCTATGTCTTCAGTAAAGGTAGAAGCCAAGACTTCCCAACTCAGCACTGACCTCCGCGAACTTGCCCAGGACATCGTCCGCCGCGCCATGAACGGCGGCGCAACCGCTGTCGAATGCGTGGTGCGCGAAGGCGACGAATTCTCCACGCTGGTCCGCCTCGGCCAGGTCGAAACCCTCAAAGAATCCGGATCGCGTTCCATCGGCGTGCGTGTCTTTCGCGGCCAGCGCGCTGCCAGCACCTACTCGAGTGATTTTTCTCCGGCTAGCCTCGAACGCATGGTGAAATCTGCCCTGGAGCTGTCGAAGATCACCTCGGAAGACCCATTCGGCGGCATCCCTGAGGCTTCGCAACTAGGCTCGCTCCCCGGCGATCTCGATCTTTATCACGAAGACGTCTATTCGCTTCCCGGCCCCGATCGCATCGACTACGCCCGCCGCGCCGAAAAAGCCGCGCTCGATTTCGATCCGCGCATCAAGAACTCCGAAGGCGGATCGTTCGACGCCGCCACCGGCTACAAAGTCCTCGCCAACTCGCATGGCTTCGTCGGAGAATACCGCCGGTCGTATTGTTCGGTATCGGCGGTTCCCATTGCCCAGACCGAAGACGGCGCGATGCAGCGCGATTATTGGTATTCAGTCGCGCGCACGCTCAGCAAACTGGAATCGCCTGAACATGTCGGCAAAGTCGCTGCGGAGCGCACGCTGCGGCGTTTGGGCGCGCGCAAGGTGAAGACCGCGCAAGTGCCCATCATCTTCGATCCCATGGTTGCCACGTCGATACTCGAACATATCTTCGAGGGGATCAACGGCGATTCCGTCTACCGCGGCGCATCGTTCCTCGCCGGCAAGCTGGGACAGAAAATCGCTGGCGACAACGTAACTGTCATCGACGATGGCACCATCCCCGGCGGCTTTGGAACCAGTCCGTTCGATGGCGAAGGCGTTCCCACACGCCGCACCGTAGTCATCGAAAACGGCGTTTTGAGCTCCTACTTGATGAACACGTATACGGCGAAAAAACTGGGACTGTCGACCACCGGCAATGCCTCCCGCGGACTTGCAGGCACGCCGGGCATCGGTCCCGGCAATTATTTCTTGAAGCAGGGGCCAAGGACGCCGAAGCAGTTGATCTCTGATGTAAAAGAAGGTCTGTATATAACTGAGTTCCTCGGCCACGGCGCAAACCTCGTGACCGGCGATTATTCACGTGGCGCATCGGGCATGTGGATCTCCGGTGGCGAATTCGCATATCCGGTCGAAGAGATCACCGTAGCCGGCAATCTGAAAGAAATTTTCTTCAATATCTCCGAGATCGCAAACGACCTCGAATTCCGCGGCTCGGTGGCCTCTCCAACCATTCGAATTGACGGCCTCACCGTCGGCGGCGAATAATCGCTGCCATGAAGTTCGCGAAGATCGTCTTTTGGATCGCGGCCGTCTGGGGCATCGTAATTCTCACGCCCCTGTATTTCCTGTTCGACGTAATCGGACGCCAGGACCCGCCACCCATTACGCATCCCGGTTTCTACTACGGCTTTGTCGGCGCAGGTCTCGCGTGGCAGCTTGCATTTATCGTAATCGCCCGAGATCCGGTACGCTTCCGGCCGATGATGATCCCCGCAGTGTTTGAGAAGTTCAGCTATGCCGTCGCATTCATTGTGCTCTACCTTCAGCGCCGCCTTCACCCGAACGACCTGACTTTTGCCGGAGTCGATCTGCTTTTAGGGATCTTGTTCCTGGTTGCATTCTTCAAGACGGCTCCGTAGTATTCCAGCGAATCATTCATTCGCCAATCATTCGAAGCGAAATATTCCAGACAAGTTGCAACTCCGTCGTCTTTGTGCCGGGGGATGGGTTCGCCTGTGGAGGCCTTATGAATCGACGATCATTCTTGAGAGCAACGAGTGCCGCTGGATTAGCCTGCGGCATCTCTTCTGCAACAGCATTCGGCCACGTTTCGGAAGAACCTGCGCTGACGCCGGGAGCCGTCGCGGCAAAGAGAAAAGCGGCGCCCCCGAGTCACCAGAAAGAATTCTGCTGAAGGACTATCGCCCGAAATCCATCTACAAGATTCCTGTCACCGAAATTGTGAAGGCAAAATTTCCCATCATCGACATGCACTCGCACCCCTACGCTAAGACCCCCGAAGAAATTGCTCAGTGGGTGCGAACCATGGACGAGGTCGGCGTGGAGAAGACGATCATCCTGACGATGGCGACCGGCGCGGAGTTCGACGAGATAAATCGCAAGTATTCACGATATCCCGAGCGCTTCGAGATGTGGTGCGGCTTCGACTTCACCGGCTACGATAAGCCGGGATTTTCAACCGCGACCATTAAGGAATTGGAACGCTGCCGGAGCGCTGGCGCTCGCGGAGTCGGTGAGATCCACGACAAAGGCAAAGGTCTGATCTCGGGCAAGTCGAAAACCGTTGGTCTCCACCCTAACGATCCTCTCGTCGATCCTCTGTTTGAGAAGTGCGCCGAACTCGGCATGCCAGTCAGCCTGCATGTGGCCGACCCCATCTGGATGTACCAGAAGATGGACAGAACCAATGATGGTTTGATGAACGCTTACGAATGGCGGCTCGATAACCAGCCGAACATCGTCGGCCTATCGGGAATGATTGAAATTTTGGAGCGTACGGTGCAACGGCATCCGAAAACGACTTTTCTCGCTTGCCACTTTGCCAACCTCGATTACGATCTGGCGCGCCTTGGCGAGTTGTTCGAGCGCAATCCGAATCTCTACGCCGATATTTCAGCGCGCTATGCCGAGACCGCGCCCATCCCGCGCTTCGCCTCACAGTTCTACGCGAAGCATGCCGATTGCCTCGTCTATGGCACCGACATGGGCTTCGACAAGCCAATGTACGGCATCACGTTTCGCATTCTTGAATCGCTGGACGAGCACTTCTACGAGATCGACCAGTTTGGATACCACTGGAGCCTGAACGGATTTGGATTGCCCGATCCAGTTCTGCGCCAGGTCTATCACGAGAATGCGGCCAGGCTGCTTGCGGCTCGATCTTCGAGCGGGTAGTGGTGGATCTGCCGCAGCGGAAAAATCGACAATCGAAAAGCAACAGCCTACAATTTCGGCATGGGCAGCTTGGGTCAACAAAACTTACCGCAGCTAGACTTGAGCAGGACTCCGCCCACGGAAGAGCCCGACTCCAGCCGGCGTACCATCGCGATCGCCGTCGCGGTTGTCATCGTGATTGCGATCGTGGGCGCATTTCTGATGCGCGGCCAGCCCAAAGGCGCGTCTGGACCGCCAGCCTACGCTGCAAACCTGAAGCTCTCCGATTTCAAAATGAGCGCCGCAGAAAACTTCGTGGGGGCCACCGTTAGCTATGTCGATGGAACCGTCACCAACGTCGGCGGCAAGACTGTTACCCACGCGATCGTTGAAGTGACATTCAAAGACGAAATGGGACAACTCGCCCAGCGCGAGACTATCCCCATGCAGGTTCTGAAAACTGACGGCCCATATCCCGAAGCCGTCGACTTCAGCGTCTCACCGTTGGGCCCGGGACAGAGCAAAACCTTTCGCCTGACTTTTGAAAGTATTTCCGCACAATGGAACCATCAGTTTCCGGACATCCAAATCGTTGATCTAGCTGTGAAATAACTCGCCCCCGAAACGAGTGTTTTTCGGGGTGCCGTACTCTCGTGGTGCGTTGCCAGCCACTAAGAACATCGCGTCGTGAAGTAGTTCATAGCCTTATGCTATACTTCTCCTAGGGAAACCTATGCCAACCCTTTACGTGGAAAACGTGCCGGACGAACTTTACCGCGGGCTGCGCCAGCGTGCTCGCGAAAACCGGAGTTCCATTGCTTCGGAAGTCATCTCCCTGCTCGAACAGAACATTCCTACGACAGCGGAAATGAAGCGGCGCCAGCAGTTTTACCAGCGGATGGCGAAATTCCGCACGCGTCGCGCAGAAAGCGATGGACCGTTCCCCACCACCGAACAGATGATTCGCGAGGACCGTGAGCGTTGAACCGGTTCGTGCTGGATGCGAGCGTGGCATTGAAATGGGCAATCCCGTCGGCAAACGAAACTCTGACCACCGAATCCCTTCAACTTCTGCAGGAATATATGAATGGCAAGGTCGACTTGCTCGTACCCGATATTTTCTGGGCCGAGGTAGGCAACGTTCTGTGGAAAGGCGTTCGGCTGCGGCGATGGTCCAGGGCAGTTGCTGAGCGCATTGCATCCGAAATGCACGCGCGGAATTTTTCTACGGTGCCGTCTCGCACATTGATGACCGAGGCTTTGAGAATTGCATTCGCCTACGATCGCGCCGTCTACGATTGTCTCTACGTGGCTTTAGCAATTCGTTCCAAGTCACAGATGATTACCGCCGACGAACGCCTCGCCAATGCTCTTGCGGCATATCTGCCCGTCAAATGGCTGGGCGCATTGTAGCCTGCAATCTTCTGCGACCCGCCGCGACCAGTACAATGACTGCATGGCCGATGCCAAGCCATTTCGCCTCACGGAGTCGGTAAAAGCTGCCGGTTGAGCGTCCAAGCTAAGTCCGGCGGCGCTGGACTCGGTGCTTGGGAAATTAGCCCGGCAACACGACCCCAATGTTCTAGTCGGCTTCGACCACGCCGACGACGCCGGAGTGTATCGAATCGCGCCCGACCAGGCGCTGGTGCAAACCGTCGATTTTTTCACTCCAGTCGTCGACGATCCATACATCTTTGGCCAGATCGCGGCGACGAATGCTCTCAGCGACATTTACGCCATGGGAGGGAAGCCGCTTACCTCGCTCGCGCTGGTTTGCTTCCCTGAAAAAGCGGACCTCGAAATTCTCGAGCGCATCCTCGCCGGAGGTCTTTCGAAGATGATCGAAGCCGGATGCACCGTGATCGGCGGTCACAGCATTCGCGACGAAGAAACCAAGTTCGGATACTCCGTCACCGGACTAATCGATCCGAAAAAAATTCTCGCCAACGCCGGCGCGAAACCCGGCGATGCTCTCATCCTCACCAAAGCGTTGGGCACCGGAGTGATTTCGACCGCGATCAAGAAGGGCAAAGCCGACCCCGCCTGGATCGATGCCTCCGTTCGGTCGATGACCACGCTGAACAAACGCGCTGCCGAGATCATCGTCGAGGAGGGTATTCGCGTAAATGCCATGACGGACGTTACCGGCTTTGGCCTGATCGGTCACGCTCGCGAAATGGCTCTGGCATCGAGCGTTTCACTTCGCCTGTACGCCGAGAAGATCCCGCTACTCCCTGGCGCTATCGAATGCGTCCGGGCCGGATACATTCCCGGTGGGCTCAAGAACAATCGTGATTTCGCCGAGTGCGTTGTCCACTACGATACGGCCGTTTCCGATGACGTGAAGGCTCTGTTGTTTGATCCCCAAACTGCCGGGGGATTACTGATGTCCGTTGAAACCCATGGGAACGATGTAGCGGCTGTCCTTACTGCCCGAGGTGTTCCTGCTGTGCGGATCGGCGAGGTCTTGCCACAAACCAAGCCCCTAATCACAGTTACGGCCTGACTGCTCCCGCTCGACCTCTTAGGTCAGCAGCTCCCAGATTCGCGCAAGGTGGTGATCGTCGTGCTCGGCGACGAAAAATAAATGGTCGACTAGGCGCATGGGTGTCTTCAAACGCGGATGGGGAAGCACTCGCGACAAGAGCGCAGGATCTAACTCTTCCACTCGCTTCAGCAACTGCCCGCGCGCCGACCGAAATTCAGACAGTATTTGTTCGAGTGGGCGCGAGTTGAAATTTGCCTCGTCAGTTTTACGGTTCTGCAGATCGGCTGCAGTCAGTTGATCGCTACCTGCAACGTAATCGCCCACGCGCGCCAGCCAAAGCGGGTCCATCACCAAGAGATGCCCAGCATGTTCCTGGGCAGACCATTTCCCCTCCGGCTTCCGAATCAGAGCATCGCGAGCACGGCCGCGCAGAGTCTCTTCGATTCTTACAGGTGTGCCGCGCAAGCGCGCCCGCAAATTCGGGTGCAACTCCGCGGGAAAAGAAAACTCAAACTTGCGTTCAAACCAGAGCGGTATCTGACTCATGGACTCCACCAACGCAACAAAGAGGTTGATGCGCGGCTCGTGCCGATCGACTCACGAATTTCATCCATCGCGGGGTGAGGTTTGAGCATCTCTTAGCCAGCGGGCGGAGGAAGTCCGCTAGATTATTTTCAGGATCCATCATGGAATTTCGCGAACTTGGACGCAGCGGCCTCAAGGTTTCAGCCCTCGGCCTCGGCTGCATGGGGATGTCGGAGTTTTACGGCGGGCGCGATGACAACGAGTCCATCGCCACCATTCACCGGTCTCTCGAACATGGCATCAACTTCCTCGACACGGCGGACGTCTACGGCCCATACAAGAATGAAGAGTTGGTAGGCCGCGCCATCAAAGGCAAGCGCGACAAAATCGTGCTCGCAACGAAATTCGGAATCGTCCGCGATCCCGCCAACCCCAACGCGCGCGGCGTCAACGGCAAGGCTGATTATGTTCGGCGCTCCTGCGAAGGCAGCCTGCGCCGCCTTGGCGTCGGCCACATCGACCTTTACTACCAGCATCGCGTCGATCGCTCCACGCCGATTGAAGAAACTGTTGGCGCAATGGCGCAGCTTGTGCAGGAAGGGAAGATTCGCCACATTGGACTCTCCGAAGCTTCGCCGCAAACGTTGCGCCGCGCCGTAACAGTTCATCCCATCACCGCGCTGCAAACCGAATACTCTTTGTGGACGCGCGACCCGGAAGAAGAAATCTTCGCCACTTGCCGCGAACTCGGCGTTGGTTTTGTCGCCTACAGCCCTCTCGGGCGTGGTTTTCTCACCGGCCAGTTCGCCCGCTTCGAAGACCTTCCGGAAGACGATTACCGGCGTTTCTCGCCACGTTTTCAGGGAGAGAATTTCCAAAAAAATCTCGACCTCGTACGCGGGATCGACGAGATAGCGAAAGAAAAAGGCTGCCAGCCTTCGCAGTTGGCGCTAGCGTGGGTGCTAGCGCAGGATAAGAATGTCGTCCCCATCCCAGGAACCAAGCGGCGCAGGTATCTGGAAGAGAATGTTGCGGCAGTCGATCTAAAGTTGAGTAAAGAGGACCTGCGTCGCATCGACGCAATCTTTCCCACGGGCGCGGCTGCCGGACTTCGCTATCCCGAACACATGATGAGCACCATCAACGGATAATCTCATGAGAAAGATTTTCGGAGAAAAAAATTAGGGCGGCCACTAGGCCGCCCTTGCTCGTATCTGTAGCAAACTCTTTTAAGCTCGTGCCGGACTTTCTCCGCCCTTCACAATACCTCTTCCCGGCTCCGGTTTCAAGACCTGCTGCACGCCGTCATCGGGTTTCGAAGGAGATTTCATCGGAGGCAGTTCCTTCCCGTCCACCAGTAACATCACTTCAGAAGCATCCAGCACCTCGCGCTCCAGCAAAGCGGCAGCAATCTTCAGCAGCGTATCGCGGCTGCCTTCGAGGATGTTTTTCGCCGTCTCGTATCCCTGGTTCACCAGCTTGCGAACCTCGCCATCAATCTTGATGGCGGTGTCTTCGCTGTAGTCGCGGTGTTGGCTGATCTCGCGTCCGAGGAATATCTGCTCCTCTTTCTTGCCGAAGGTCAGCGGACCAAGATCGCTCATGCCCCACTCGCACACCATCTTGCGCGCCATCTCGGTAGCCCGCTCGATATCGTTTCCGGCGCCCGTACTCATCTGGTTGAGGAACAATTCTTCGGCTAGGCGCCCACCCATCAGAATTGCCAGATCGGTCTTCAAATACTCTTTGGTGTAGTTGTGCCGGTCGTCGATTGGCAGTTGCATGGTCACGCCCAGCGCCATTCCGCGGGGAATAATCGTGACCTTGTGCACCGGATCGGAGCCCGGCAACTTCGCTGCCACCAACGCATGTCCAGCTTCGTGGTATGCAGTCACCTTCTTTTCCTCGTCGGAAAGAATCAGCGACTTTCGTTCCACGCCCATCAGGACTTTATCCTTGGCGACTTCGAAGTCGAACATCAATACAGCTTTGCGATTCTGCCGTGCCGCCGCAAGCGCCGCTTCGTTCACCATGTTGGCGAGGTCCGCACCGGAGAATCCCGGTGTGCCGCGTGCCAGAACTGAAAGCTCAACATCCTCTGCCAAAGGAATCTTTCGCGTGTGAACCCGCAGAATCTCTTCACGTCCGCGCACATCAGGCCGGCTAACCACTACCCGCCGGTCAAATCGTCCCGGCCGCAGCAACGCTGGATCGAGCACATCAGGCCGGTTGGTCGCTGCCATAAGAATGACGCCTTCATTCGACTCGAACCCGTCCATCTCTACCAGCAACTGATTCAGCGTCTGCTCGCGCTCATCGTGACCACCGCCGAGCCCCGCGCCACGATGGCGTCCTACGGCGTCGATTTCATCGATGAAGATGATGCACGGCGCATTTTTCTTGCCCTGCTCGAACAAGTCGCGTACGCGGCTCGCGCCGACGCCCACGAACATCTCCACAAAATCCGAACCGGAGATCGAAAAGAAGGGAACGTTCGCTTCTCCAGCTACCGCTCGCGCCAAAAGCGTCTTGCCGGTTCCCGGAGGCCCAACCAGCAGCACTCCCTTGGGAATTCTGCCTCCGAGCTTCTGAAATTTCTGTGCCTCGCGCAGGAATTCGATAATCTCGCGGAGCTCTTCCTTGGCCTCTTCCACGCCAGCCACGTCCTTGAACGTGACTTTCTTTTGCTGCATCGAGAGCAGGCGCGCGCGGCTCTTGCCAAACGACAGCGCCTTATTGCCGCCCGTCTGCATCTGCCGGATCATGAAGAACCACAACGCTCCCAGCAAAATCAGCGGAGCCCAAGTGCCGAGCAGGGTCAGCGGCCAGCTACCACCATTGACATCCTTAATTGTTACCTGCACTCCCTTGTCGGTGAGCGACTTGTACATGTCGGAGTAGACCGGTGGAACCACGGTATGGAAAGAGGAACCATCGCGGTATTTTCCCCGTACTTGCTGGCCATCCAGGGTGACTTCATGCACGTTGCCCGCGCCCACGTCACTCATGAACTGGGAAAAATTGACTTCTTTTTCCTTCTGACCGCCTCGCCCCTGCTGAATGACCGTCCACAAAAGCAGCGCGGAAAGCCCGATCACGACCCAAAAGACTACGGTTTTGACTGTCGAATTCACCAAATGCTCCTGAAGAAACCGGGGTTATCCGCGCCAAATTGCCCGAAGTCCCGAGGCTCCTACTATTGGGTTAGATGCTCTTCTTTCAAATTCGATAGGGAAATTCCCTACGCTCATTATTTTACTTTAGCTACACAATTCTACCCCTTCTAAGAGAAAAAGGCGCGTGATTGTCGAAATGACCTAAGTCATCTGCGGGACTTGAGTTGCAGCGAGGTAGGGAATGTTGCGGTTGGTCTGCTCGGAGGCTCCCAGTCCATAACCCACAAGGAACGCCTCATCGACGAGAAAGCCGAAATAGTCCGGTTGCAAGGCCACGCGGCGCGCTACCTGGCGGTCGAGCAGCGTCACCAGCTTTACCGAGGCCGCCCCGCGCGCACGCAAGTCGTTCATCAGGAACTCGCTGGTCACTCCAGAGTGCACCAAGCCCTCCACCAGCAGGATATTCTGCCCGCGAATATCCGGCTCATGGCTGAAGAATATTTCCAAAGTTTCTCCCGACTGATCTCCCCGCTGCCGGCTGTACTTCGGCTTGATGAACTGGCACACCACGGGAACATCCAACGCCCGCACCAGGTCAGCCATGAACATGAACGCGTTCTCCAGAACGGCCAGCGCCTGGATCGTCTGTCCACGGTAGTCATCGGAAATCTGCCGCGCCAACTCCTTGACTCGCTTCTGGATCTGCTCCGCCGCAATCACCTGGCGAAGCTCGTTCTTCAGTTCGCTCATGAAATAACTTGCCTCCCCGCTCGTGTATCTCGAGCGGCGTTAAGCTCGGAAAACTATCCTAGATTCCTTTGTGGCCCCCTGTGTTTAAGCTTCTTCAGACTAGGCAGCGTTTCTCTAAGTTTCATGCTCCTCAGCCCACGGCATCTCGCGGATCAGCACCGCCTCGTGGTTTGGCGTAGCTCGTAACTTTGCCGGAACTGGAAAACCGCGCATCCACGCGATCTCGTTTCCCATCACTAGCACCGGCCAAAGCCTGCGCTCCGGCTGTGCCACATGCCGTTCTTGCAGCAATTCCTTGATCTTCTTGGGCGACTTCGTGTGCGCCGGCCAAAATCGGTCTCCCGCCCGCCAATTTCGCACTGTCAACGGTCCCCGTAACAAATCCCCGCGCAGAAGTTGTTGCGGATTATACTCCGCATCGCTCGCTTCAGGCTCTGGATTCGGACCGTTTAAGCTCGGGTCGTTCATCGTCACGCGCATCGCTTCGATCACTACGCCAAGTTCAGGCACCACAACGCGCCCCGGCACGGCAAACGAATATTCATAGTCCGAAATCCGCTCCTGCCGCCGCAAGTCGGGCGTAAGGAAAATCATCGCCTCCGGCTCACGCCGAATCTTCC
Source organism: uncultured Acidobacteriaceae bacterium (assembly GCA_963771965.1). Classification (GTDB taxonomy): domain Bacteria; phylum Acidobacteriota; class Terriglobia; order Terriglobales; family Acidobacteriaceae; genus Sulfotelmatobacter. Next base: position 580,173 of record CAVYVM010000004.1, on the reverse strand, counting down.
ACCCCAGTGGCAGCGACAACTCTTTCCCCGCTGGACCATCCTCGGCCGCGAACCGCAGGATCTCTTTGATGTGTTTGAATTCCAGCGGAATTCCAGCCTGCTCACCAATCGCTTTCAACACGCGCCGCTGCACCGCGCGCGGCTCAGTCACCAGCCACGGCCGGCTCAGCGACGCATTCATTACCGCCGGTCCAGACTCTTCCAGACTCAAATCCCTGTCATCCCGAGCGAAGTGAGGGACCCCTTGCCCGCTCGAGTCGCCACGAAACGGGTGAAGCATTTCTCCCAACCCTGTCGCGTTCGTTTCTTGACTCTCATCTTCTTCGTCCCGCCCGAGACAATCAACCGGCTGTATCTGCACCAGCGCCTGCAGCTCATCGAAACCCGGCAACCCACGGGTCCACTCCGGCTGCGACCACTGCACCACCGTTCCCAGCCAGCCCGAGACTTCGTTTTCCCAGTAATCCTCCTCATCGCGCGCAATCTCCGCCAGTTCGGCAAAACTCTCGACCACAGCAGGATTGAACTCGCGCTCCAACAGCGGCATTACCAGCTTGCGCAACCGGTTGCGCGTGAACGTTGAATCCGAATTCGTCGAGTCCTCCCGCCACCGCTGTTTGAGATCGGTAAGATACCGCGGTAATTCGCATCGCCGGATTGCCAGCAGCGGACGCACGATCTCCCCGTGAGCGTCTCCGCCTGCATCTTCGATATCGTGTTCAACAATAATTCGCGGATAAATTCCGCCTAAGCCGCGCAACCCCGTCCCGCGGATCAGCCGCATGAGCACAGTCTCCGCCTGGTCATCGAGCGTGTGCCCGGTCGCGATCTTGTTCAGAATTCCTTGCGCATCCTTAGCAGATGGCTGACTAGCGATCAGGAAGGGCACGGCTTCCTGTGTGGTCGTCGGGTTTCGAAGGTGTGTGGCTTCCCCAGCCGGTGTTGGGCTTTGAAAGGGCACGGCTTCAGCCGTGCCGTAACGATCCTCCGCTGACTCGGGCTTTAGCCCCTGACCAGGGCCTTTGGGTGGCGCAGCGCTTCCAGCGCTGCGATGAGAGGCTTCCAGGTCTTGAGCTTTAGCCCCTGAGGTGCCTGAATCTTCCGATTCCTCCTCAGCTCCGAGAAGCTTTCCAAAAAATCCATACCGCAGCCGGCGCGCAGCCGCCTCCACTCCGGAATGTTCCTCGGCAGCGAGCAGTGCCGTATCGCCACTAGCGGAATAAAACTCCAACCCATGCTCCCGAGCCAGCCTCGCAACAAACTCCTCATCCGCGTCCGACTCTGCTCCGCGCAGCTTATGATTGAAGTGAACGACGGAGAGAACGATGCCAAGTTCCTGCCGCAATTCGAGCAGAAGGCGAAGCAGAGCAACCGAATCGATCCCGCCGGAAACTGCAACGCCGACACGGTCGCCGGCATGCAGTAGTTCCTCCCGTCGGATATGAATCAATAAGCGCTCTGCCAGATCATGCACGCAAACATGGTACCGCACAGCTCATGTGGGGACAGCCGCCTCGGCTGTCCTGCTGAGCGCAGCGAAGAAGCATTCACAAGTTCTCAATGTGCCGCAGTCGCGGCACTGCAGGCAGGGCGAGCTGGCGCTCGCCGGACAGCCGTGGGCGGCTGTCCCCACATATGCAACCTATAACCCCACACTCTTCTCCGCAATCAACTTCTTAATCTTCTCCACGAACTCCGTAGCCGACATGTCCTCGGTTTTCTCTTTCCCACGAGTCCGCACATTCACCTTGCCGGCCTCAGCCTCTTTATCTCCGACGACAAGTAAGAACGGAACTTTCTGCATCGCGTGCTCGCGGATCTTGGCATTCATCTTTTCGTTGCGCGCATCCACTTCCACGCGCACCCCGATGGCCTTCAGCTGATCCGCAACTTTGTTTGCATACTCCACATGCCGCTCGCTGATGGGGATCATCGCCACCTGCACCGGCGACAGCCACACCGGGAACGCGCCCGCGTAGTGCTCGATCAGCACTCCGAAGAAGCGCTCTACCGATCCGTACAGCGCCCGATGCACCATGACCGGCTGCTTGCGCGATCCATCTTCAGCCACATACTCCAAGCCGAAGCGCTGCGGTAGGTTGAAATCGAACTGCACAGTCGAGAGCTGCCACAACCGCCCGATTGCGTCGACCAACTTGATATCGATCTTCGGTCCGTAAAACGCCGCTTCGCCCGGGATCGTTTTGTACTCAATCCCCCGCCGTTTCAGCACTTTCTCGAGCGATTGCGTGGCGTGAACCCACTGCTCTTCGCTGCCGACGAAATTCTTTTTGTCTTCGGGATTCCAGGTGGAAAGCTCGGTCTGGAATTTGTCGAAGCCAAAATCTTTCAGCACATCGAGCGCAAAGTCAAGGCAACCGGCAATCTCGTCTTCAATCTGCTCGGGCATGCAGAAGATGTGCGCGTCATCCTGCGTAAACCCGCGCACCCGCAACAGTCCGTGCATCACCCCCGAACGCTCGTAGCGATATACAGTTCCCAGTTCACCCAGCCTCACCGGCAGATCGCGATACGACTTCAGTGAATCTTTGTAAATCAAAATGTGCCCGGGACAATTCATCGGCTTCAGCCGGTACTCGGCGTCGTCGAGTTCCATGGCGTCAAACATGTTCTGCGAGTAATAGCCCTCGTGTCCCGAGGTGTAGAACAGTTGCCGCCGCGCCACATGCGGCGTGTAGACGAGGGAATACCCGCGCTTCAGGTACTCCTCGCGCATCCAGTCTTCCATCTGCTTGCGGATGATTCCGCCCTTGGGATGCCAGAAGATCAGTCCCGGCCCGGCTAGCTCCTGAATGGAAAACAAATCCAGCTGCTGCCCAATCACGCGATGGTCGCGCTTCTTCGCTTCCTCGATTTGCTGTAAGTGTGCGTCGAGATCCTTCTTCGAAAAAAACGAGGTCCCATAAATCCGCTGCAATTGCGGGTTTTTCTCATCGCCAAGCCAGTACGCGCCGGCAATATTAAACAATTTAAACGCCTTGATCTTGCCGGTCGAAGGAATATGCGGCCCTCTGCAAAAATCCGTGAACTTGCCGGTGCGGTAAATCGAAATCTTTTCATCGGGCTTGGTGAACTGCTCGATGAAATGGCACTTCATGAAGTCGCCGTCTTTTTTGAACTCCGCCAACCCCTGGTCACGCGGCAGAAACTCACGCGCATAAGGAATATTCTGCTGCACCAATTCCTGCATCTTCTTCTCGATCTTTTCCAGGTCCTCCGGAGTAAACGCGGTTGGCCGGTAAAAATCGTAAAAGAATCCACTCTCAGTCGCGGGACCGTGACCGAGCTTGGTCTCTGGAAAAAGTTCCAGTACCGCCGCCGCCAATAGATGCGCCGACGAATGCCGGTAAATATCAAGCGCCTCCGGATCCTTCTCCGTCAAAAGACGCAGATCGGTATCTTTTTCGAGCGGCCGAGTCAGATCGATGAGGTCCCCGTTCGTTTTCGCCGCCAATGCCGCATCCGCCAGCCGCGGGCTGATCGACTTCGCAATATCGAGCGCGGTCGTACCTTTAGGAACGTCCTTCACGCTTCCATCCGGAAGCTTCACATGAATGCTATCTGCCATAAGTTTGAGACCTGCAGGAGTACCGAATATTTCAGTTTATTGGAGGGATTCCAGAGGGTCAAACCAGCGAGTTCTATCCGGCGGGGAAATATTAGAGAGGCAGGGCGGGTACGTGCACCCGCCCTGAGCTCCAGCTACATCGTTACATCCTTAATATGCGTCGCCACGTACCACGTATTGCCGAACGAATCGGTCACGGCGGCACTTCGATCGCCATAAGGCTGGTCGGTCGGCTCATGCAGCGACTTCGCTCCCGCCGCCAGCGCCTGCCGATAGACCGCATCGCAGTTCGGTACGTACAGATAGAACATCGCAGGCATCCGCTCATATTTTCCCTGCGCCTCGCCCATCTCCACCATCGAATCGCCGATGCGAATCTCCGCATGATGCACCACGCCATCCGGTGACGCATACTTCGCCACTTCCTGCGCACCGAACGCACGCTTCAAGAAGCCGATCAGCGGCTCCGCCCGCAGCGGATGCAAATAAGGATTCACCGTATGCAATCCCTTCGGCAAATAGCTTTCGCCCTTGTGCGTCGCGATATACCAGAAGTTGCCCGCCGCATCCTTTACAGTGCCCGAGCGCTCGCCGTATTCCTGATCGCGAGGTTCATCCACCAAAGTCGCTCCAGCCGCCACCGCTTGTCGGCAGACTGCGTCGGCATCTTCCACATAAACGTGCAGCGCGTTCGGATGCAGCGTGGCTGGAAATTTCTTGCCCGCAACCCCGCCGCCCATCATCATCAAGGAGTCCCCGATGCGCACCTCGCCATGCACGCCCGTCGGTGTCGTGGCCCGCAGTATCTCTTCTGCGCCGAAGGCCTTCAACACGAAGTCGATCAGCCCATTGCCGTCTTCCGCCACCAGATACGGCGTCACCATGCGGAACCCGCGCGGAACCGGGTCCACGCCTGTCTTCGGCCGCTGCATCCGTCCGCCCTCAGGGCCGGTAGTAAGTTTCTCCATTCGCCGATGCATCTCTTCGACGGGCATTTCCTCCGTCAGTGTCGACACACTCCACGAGTAGCCAAAGGGATCCTGAAGTGTTCCTTCGCGGCGTCCGTAAAATTGATCGGCGATTGGCCTCACCGTCTTGGCCCCCGCCTCAACCGCACGGGCAAAAAACTTGTCTACATCAGGAACACTCAGCGTCATGATGACCGGCGAATTTCCCAGCGTCTCTGGACTGAATCTTCCTCCCTCCGGCCACTCTTCCGTCAGCAGAATCGTCGAGTCGCCAATCGTGATCTCGGCATGCGGGATGCTTCCTCCGGCTTCGAAGCGCATTTTCTCCTTCGCGCCAAATGCCTGCTCGTAGAACTCAATCGCCTTCGCGGCATCTTTAAAAGTTAATCGTGGGGTTGCGCTCGTGGTTGCATGGGTATGAACGGCTGCCATGGGTTCAGCAACGGTGGCCATAGTCTTTTTCCCTTCCAGTTGTGATTTCAATCGTGCCTTGAAGCTTGCGCTCGGCAGATTGCGCAATTCTGCCGCGACGCGCACCAGTGGCTCGATGTCCGCCCCCGCCTTCAGAGGGTTGCCGTCGTTCCGCGCCAACATCGCGTCGACTGCCTTATTCAACTGCTCGATCTTCTTTCCATCGCCATCCCGCGGATGCAGAGAGCGCTTAGGCATCGGCACCCTCCATGCGCGCCCGCAGACTGCTGATTGCGCGGAACTGCAATTGCTTTACCGCGCCTTCAGTCTTGCGAATCTCCCGCGCCACTTCCTTAATACTTTTTTCTTCCACAAACCGCAGCACCACCACTCGCCGCTGTTCCGCCGGCAACGTATCTACCAGCCGAAACAATGTCGCCTTACGCTCCACTTCTTCAATCTCGGCCGGACTGACCTGCGCCAGTTCCATCTGCGCCTCGTCGGCCACTTCGCGGCCCGAGCGCTGCCACCGGTCCGAAATCAGGTTCGCCGCAATCCGGTACAGCCACGCCGCAAACGGAATCCCCCGCCACTCAAATCGTTGCAAATTTGCCAGCGCATGATGAAAAACCTCGGAGGTTAAATCCTCAGTCTCCGCTCGATCTCCCACCCGCCGCACCACGTACGCATAAACCCGCTCGAAATTATTCTCGTAAAGCTCCGCGAAGCGCGCAGGATCCTTCTGCGCTGCCTCAATCAGAAGCCGCTCGTCCGCTTCTTTCCTCAGAGCCTTCAATAAATTCTCCGCGGATCAACCTTACATGGAGCAATCTTACATAAGGATAACGCTAGGAAACGGCAAAAGGTTACGCCGCCTGGAAACAGCATAAAATTACTTGACAGCCAAACCAGAAGTCGTAGCATCTCAAACGTGACTCGGTGGCTGCCAGCCGAGCGTGAGTGGCAAGCGTTAAACAGCTAGAGACTGCCTGAGAACAGAAGTGGACTTTGTAAGAACCGGACTAGATTTTGCGCCTCGCAGCGAAACGAAGTCCCCTGTTTCAGCCGCGAAGCGGCGCAAGAATGCAGCCCACAGCGTAAGCTGTGGGTAAAAAAAGAGGGTACCTAGCAAGCCCCGGAGGGGCGGAAGACTAAGCTCTCGCACTGCTTAGCCCCGAGCATTTGGAGGTCGCGCACCAAAAACCGAGCAAAATCGGAAAGGGATAGTCAAAATGAAAGCAATCAGCGGAGTGTTCGCCAGTCGGTCTGCCGCAGAAAACGCCGTGAAAGAAATTCGCAAAGCCGGAATTCCGGCTGATCAGGTTACGCTGCTAATCCCCGGAAGCCTCGATCAGGTCGAACATGAAGCGGAATCCGTCCCCGTCGACGATACCGAGCAGTCCGGCATCGGCAAGGCGGTTGGCGCACTGATGGGAGGCGGAGTGGGCGCTACCGGCGGCGCGCTTCTTGTCGCCCTGATCCCGGGCGTCGGCCCTATTTCGGCTCTCGGCTTGCTTGGCGCAGCAATTCTCGGTGCGGCCGGAGCAACCGCGGGAGCCGCAGTCGGCGGCAAAGTTGACGCCGCTTCCTCCGAAGGGCTGCCTCACGACGAAATCTATGTCTACGAAGATGCGTTGCGCAAAGGCCGCAGCGTGGTCATCGCCATGGCGGACGGTGAAGAATCGGCAACCACACTCCGTGACCTGCTTGTCGCCAATGGCGCCGAAACCATCGACGACGCGCGGCACCAATGGTGGGTCGGTCTGCGCGACGTGGAAGAAAGCCATTACTCGAAGTCTGGACGCAAGTTCGCCGACGACGAAAAATTCTATCGCATGGGATTCGAAGCAGCCCTGCACGCCAAGACTCGCTGCCTCGAATTCGACCAAGTCTCCGGCGAAATGAACGCAGCGCTCGAAGACCTCCAGCACCAGTATCCCGGCGTCGATTTGGAAGAGCCCTTCACCACCGGCTACCAACGCGGACGCGAATACTATCAGCGCGTATGCGACGAGTCGCCAAAAGCAGCCTAAGCTGGCAGATGGCCCACCCGCCCTTGTCATCCTGAGCGAAGTGAGTGGTTCGCGGTAGCGAACCAATCGCGCAGTCGAAGGACCCCTGCACTCCCAACCCAATTCACCGCAGCATCAGGGAATTCTCACCTTGCGCACGCGGAGCAGCGATTTTGACTTTTGTTTGGGAATCGCTCCGCGAAGTATCGTGACGACCTGCTCGACGGTCCGGCCAGCGGTATCAATCACAATATGCTCGCGATCCCATGGGCGGTAGTCTCGTGAGACGACGTCTTGCCAAGTAATGGACCGCGATCCGGCAATGTCGGATATGCGCGTTTCTACCCGCCGCTGATGTTCTTTGGTGTCTGAACAGATAACCTCGATTTCAACGGCAGATACCTGGGCACGGTTCGCGACTTCGACCCACGCATCGCGCGAGAGCGGAATAGGATTCACTGAGTCTGCAATCACAGTCCTGCCGATAAGGAGATTGTCCGCGGCGACTGCGCCGCCCACACGATAGCCAGCATCGTTAATCGGTGAGCTGAGCACCCCAGAATCCAAAATCGCCTCCTCGATAGAATCGATGCGCACATGAACCGCACTGATCTGGCGCGCAAGTTCTCTGGCAATGGTCGTCTTTCCAGTACCTGGCAGGCCGCTAAGGATGATCAGCATAGCGAGCTCCCAGTATATTCTTGGCTCCATCGCTCCTTCGATAACTCGCTCTTGTCATCCAGAGCGGAGTGATTGGTTCGCGACAGCGAACCAATCGCGCAGTCGAAGGATCCCTGCCCCCCACCCCAATTCACCGCCGCCTCGGGGAGTTCTTCTGACGGCGGGCGACCCCGCCTCGACAAAATAGATTGAACCCGCCCTGACCTTGGCCTTTCGATCCGGTAGCCGCCACGTTACGCAGCGTGTGGTGTAATGCCAAAGACGGACCACTGTAGCAACAACCGATGGAGGCGCCGTTTGAGGAACCGCACACTGACCCGCGAACAGGCGTTGCGCGAGTATCCAATGTACAAGATTCGCTACTTTGAGTTTCACAATTTCTCCAACGTGTTCGTTGACATTTGTGAGGGCTCGTTCACACCCATAAACCCGGTCGATACGAAAGACATCATGAGGAGCGTGATGCTCGGGCTGTTCTACAGCCTCCTCGATTCCAATCCGAACGCCATCAATGTTTTCAATGTTTGGATCGCCCTACACCCGACTCTCAAGGATGAGATTCTTGCGGTTTGGCACCAGATGGAACCGCTCGTAAAAGTGTTTCAGAAATACCGGGGCGCCCTGACATTCCACATGACGAACGACCCCGCGGACTTTGCTAAGGGGTGGGAAGCATTTTGGGACCAAACACAAATTGAAGCGTTCGCTGAAGCGCAGCGCGTGTTCCTGGTGTTAAACAAGAAATTGGCGGAGATGGAGTCCAGCGTCGAGTTCCGAGAGGAGATCAGGACAGTCCTGGGGAAGGACCCAAAACTGTCTCAACAAGTGACCGGGTCTGTACCACCGCAGACATGGGGCGACCTCATACTGAAGCTCGCCTTCCGAGAGCTAGATGACAAGAACTACATGCGCTTCCGAATTCCACCGGAGCCCGAGGAAACCAAGCCTTAATTTGACGTGTAGCCGACAGTGTGGTCAATCTGCGCGCCGAGGCCCTTCGCAGCCTTGCACACCCGACTCACCAATTCATGTTCGGTTCGCACATTGGCAGAGAAATGTCCCTGAGGGCCGTTGAACGTGAACATCCAGCCCTCGTCCTCGCCCCGGCCGTTCCCCATATATCGATCATTGCGCATCCCTTCATAGTAGACATCTAGCAGAAGCGGCAATTGGTTGCCCGGCGTATTCCGCTCCTTATCGGTCAGTCCTCTTAATCTAAGACCCTGGCAGTCCGTCTCCGTTGCGAACACGCCAGCGATTTCGGTCGGCAACATCTTGCTCTCAGTACCACAGAGACCATCAGCGTGGCCGATGCATTTCGTATTCATGTTGTACGTTCCGCCTAGAAGGATAGTCTTGTTTTCCGGGGCTGACGGATGCTGGCAACCAACCAGGATTAGCAATGCAGCGAACGCGGGTAATCGGCTCACGGCTGACATTCTAGCAACTCGTAAAAGCAAACTATCAGGGGCGAGACTTCCGGTCGAGAATGCTCACATAAATATGGTAATGTGGGCCAGTGAAGACGACGCTCGAAATCCCCGATTTTCTCTTCCGCCGGGCGAAGTCGGTGGCCGCCGAGCGCGGCATTCTTCTGCGCCAGTTCGTGACGGAGGCTGTCCAGGAGAAGTTGAGAATCGCGCCTCACGAAAAACCTTGGACGAAACACCTGGGCAGGCTCAAGCACCTTCGCAAAAACAAAGAGCGCAAGCAGATCGAGGAGCGGGTAGAACAGGCATTCGAGCAGATCGATCGCGAACTACTATGGCGCTGATTCCAGGGAGAAGCCAACTCACTCCGAAAGCGAAGCTGGCGCGTAATACATCTCCTCCATCGCATTCCGCACCTTGGCCGATACAGCCTCCATATCTCGTATCGTCAACCCTGCAGTCGAGATCGGCTCGCCCACACGCATCTCCAAAGGCCGACACTTGATGTGGTAGGTATCCATGGGCAGCAGTTCATAGGTCCCGACTAAGGCCACGGGCACGATATCCACCTGCGCCTTAATCGCCAGAAAAAACGCTCCCGGCAAAAACGGTTTGATCTCGCCGTCCGGCGTGCGCCCGCCCTCGGGATAAATCACCAGCGGCATTCCCGCCTTCAAACTCTTCACCGCCGAGCGGATCGCCGTAAGCGAATTCGTCGGCTTCTGCTGGTCGATGCAAACCTGTCCGGAACGTTTCAATTGCCATCCGACAATCGGATACGCCAACAATTCCTTCTTAAAAACAATTCGAAATTGAAACGGCAAGTAAACATAGAGAACCGGAATGTCCATCGCCGACGCATGATTCACCGCATAAACATGCGGCTTCGACGTGTCGATCTTGTCCAGCCCCGTCACCTTCACCGGCGACAGGATCGTCTTCATGATCAGCCACGACCACGTCCGCGAAAACCAGTGCAGCCGCCGCCCGCTCCGGTCGAACATGCCGCCAGGCAGTGCGAGCAATCCCAGCACCAGCGTATAGAACCAAATCAGCGGATCAAGAATGAGATACGACCGCAGCCGGCTCAACCATCCGTATCTTGCCCCCGGAATTGCGTGCGGACTCCCTCGCGGCCGAGCCGCGCCCGCGCTTTCCGCGCCACTTTCCACTTCCACCGATGAATTCACTTCCTGCACTCTCTCATTCTAAACTGCTCGCCCGCTTCAGACTTTAACCCCAATCGTCTGCATCACTTCGCCCACGAGATAAATCGACCCTGTAATCACCAATACCGTCGCACCACTCGCCAGTATCCGAGCGCGCTCAATAGCCTGCCGCACGTTTTCGATTGCTTCAATCTCAACTGCTGTTCGAGCCGCAGCCTGCCGAACTTCCTCGGCCGACGCTGCCCTCGGATTCTCCGGCCGTGTCGCAATTACGCGCTCGGCCAGAGGAAACAAAATCTCCGTCATCTCCGAGATTGCCTTATCCCGCATCGCGCCGAAAACAAAAATCAGCGGACGGTCTTCATAGCGCTCCGAAAGCGCCGAACGCAGCGCCCACGCGCCCGCCGGATTATGCGCGACATCGATGACAATTTCCGGCCATCCCGGCCGCGCCGCGATCACCTGAAACCGCCCCGGCCAGCGCGTTTCGCGAATGCCTTGCTCAATACTCTTTGCCGTGATTCCACTGAATCCCTGCTGGCTCAACTCAACCGCCGCCGCAATCGCCAGCGCCATATTGCGCAACTGATGCCGCCCTACCAGCGGCGTCTCCACCAGAATCTCCTCGCCCAGCACCTGCAGCGGATAGCGATAAACGAACCTGTCCTGCTCGGTACTCGGTACCAGGTACTGAGAACTCCCCGGCGAAACCGGAGGCACATACGGAACCGCATTCACCGCCTGCGCTCCAACTTCGAGAATCGTGTTCCCGATCACGTCATTCGCTTCCGGCTGCTGCGGCAACGTCACCACCGCTCCATCTTTACGAATAATCCCCACCTTCTCGCGCGCGATTTCTCTTACCGTATCGCCGAGATACTTCTGATGATCCAGCGATATATCGGTGATCACGCTGACCAGCGGCTCGACCACATTCGTCGCATCCAGCCGCCCGCCCATGCCTACCTCGAGCACCGCAATATCTACCTTCTCTCGCGCGAAATGCTCAAATGCAATCGCCGTCATCATCTCGAAAAAGCTGGGATGCCAGGGCAGGTCTGCTCGATCTACCAATCTTCCGGCAACCTGCTCGACTTCGCCGTGCAGGAAAGCAAAGGCCTCGTCGCAGATCTCTTTGCCGTTTACGCGAATCCGTTCGTTGATCCTCACCAGATGCGGCGAGGTATACAGTCCCGTTTTCAACCTGGACGCGCGCAGGATTGAAGCCAGCGTAGCCGCCGTCGATCCCTTGCCATTCGTCCCCGCAATCAGCACGCTCGGAAAGTGCCGCTCGGGATGATCCATCGCCTCCAGCAGCACCCGCATATGCGCCAGATCGAATTTGTGCGGAGCCGTCTGCGCCAGTTCGTGCCCCAGCGCAAACATCCGGGCCACTGCGGTTTCGTAGGAAAGGGGCAAGGTTTTCGGATATGAGCTTAGGTCAGCCATGGACGCAGGAACCCGAGCCCGCGGCTGTTGCCTCGTTTCAGATTATCAAACTCCTTGGAAGATTCAGCCGGGAGAGCAGAGTGGGACTTCATCCCTCGCGAATCGAGAAGCAGGCGAAGGCGATTCTTCATGGCGCGATCTGCAGCCTGTGGAAAATGTTGTCAATAGGCAAAACGCGACAATTTTTCTTAACTACCTCATAGCATTGGGAAAAAATACCGCCAACCTATGTCACTTCGAGCCCTCACAATATGATATAATAGATATATAAGCTAAAACTTAAAGAAAACGAAGGCGCGGCCTACAAGCCGCGCCTTTTTCTTTTGGGAGAGAAGCGGCAAATCCATGGATCAGTCGAAGATGGACCACTCGAAGAAAGACCAGTGGAATAATTTCAAAAGCTTCAAGCAGCGCGGAGAGTGGGTCGAACTCCGTTTCATGGCCGCCGCCGCCGAGCGCGGCTTCCATGTCCTCAAGCCCTGGGGAGACACTCGCCCCTACGACATCGGCATCGACCACAGCCCCAACTTCCTGCGCATCCAAGTGAAGTCCACCACTTGCCGCACCGGCACCGGATACTTCTGCCAGTTCAAGCCCCACTACCTCAAAAAGCAGGACTACACTCTTGCCCAACTCGATCTCTTCGCCGCATATGTAATCCCTGTCGAAGCCTGGTACATCATCCCCGCCGCCCTGCTCCTCGGCGCCCAACGCAAAACCGGCCTCATGCTCTACCCCGTCGAACCCCTCAAAAAAGACCGCTACAGCTACGAAGCCTACAAAGAAGCCTGGCCCCTCCTCTACAAAAGCCGCCGAGCATTGGTCGAACGCACGCGCCAGCCCCGGAGGGGCGGCATATATTAGCCCAGGGCGTAAGCCCTGGGTCAGGCCGAAATAGACGGAACAAAGTCCCGGAGGGACGACAGAACGGGCTCTCGGATGGCACGCTGGAAGCAAGTGGAAGTACCGCGAAAGAGCAGCGCTTCAACGCCAACTATCTGCGATGTCACAGGTTAACTTTACCTGCTTTGAAAGGGTGCGGCTTCAGTCGCGCCGCTAGATGAGATTTCGGGTGGTGCAGCGCTTCAGCGCTGCGATGACAAATGCCTACCTCCACAACATGTCATTCCGACCGGAGCCGGACCCTGAGCGAAGCCGAAGGGGGATGGCGCAGCGGAGGAATCTGCTGTCCTCGCCGCTGAGATGGACCGTGTGGAGCGGACACTCCTGTCCGCTGCTTTTGACCTTGACTTTGTACGAGGCGCGAAGCTCAAAATATGCCCGGACCACCGTGGAAGAGCGGCTCTTTAGCGCCCCATTCATTCGCCCACTACAAGGAATCTGCTAGCGGCGCCGTTGGCGATTCGAGAAGCCTTCCCTCTCTTCGAGCCCATATGGTCGGCTATGACCAAAGTAACGTTGGTAACTTCAGGTGCTCGAACTAAACTTTGGTCTAGGTCTTCCCCAAACGAGATTCTATAGCGCATCCATTCCCGGGGTGGGCCAAAGGGGGGACCGTGCCTGCGACCGAGAACCCGATACATCTGACCGTCCATCTGGCGCGAAACGGAGTTCGTGCAGAAGAGCTTCTAAATCGAACTGCGGCGACATCGATTCACGGCCTGAAACTTCCTGGCAACCCGGCTGTTGACGCAACGCTCTTGGTGAAAACGTCGGAGCCGAAGCCGCCCGATTGGTCAAACTTCTTTGCAGCCTACCTTGATCCCAATGTGCTTGGTGAGAACAGCTCCAGCTCGGCAGCGCTACTTATCAATGTTGATGGAAAGTACTTCGCACTGACTTTCGGCAGCGGCCGCTTCCTGCTGGAAACGGATAACTTCGAGGATGGATTCGGTCTCAAGGTGGCACTTAATTGTATTGGCGAGGGCACCGTTAGGAGCATCGACAAGCATTCGCTGGATCATCTTCTGCGCCACACACGGGAGCAAGCATCTAGAGATGCACGAACCTCAGAGTTCGGGTTCGATGTTGAACAAGACCTGCTAAAGGCTGTCACCGGAAAACCGAAGGACAAAAGGTACGGAGAGAGGATTACCGGGGCCGATTCGCTCCAAATCGCGGTCCCCGTCACGATTGATCAACTTCCTGAATTGCTAGAACGCCTAGGCAATCTTTTCCTCGACACTGCATACCGAGAAAACTTCCCATGGGTAGATCAGATCTCTGAAATACGCGACACGTCCCTAGAGGACCAGCTACTTGGTTTACTGGTTAGCAAGATTCAGGCCAATGAGCTCAAGAATATCTGGATGGCCGTGCCTGAGCTAGTGGAGTGGGATCAAGTTCGCGGCTTTCGCTTTATAAGCCGTAGGCGGACTCTCGAGTTTCGCGACATAAATTTGGCACGTTTTCTTGATGCAATTGGTGGCTCAGCTCAGCTAAGCATTGAAGCCCTTATGCGTTACCGTGTCCGTTGCTTGAAACACGACGGCGAAAGACTTCGGGAATGGCACGTCTACAAATGTTTATATGCAGAGCTAGAACACGATGGAGAAACGTTTGTGCTCAGCGGTGCCCGATGGTACCGGGTCAAGTCAGACTTTGTACGGGAAACAGACGCCGCCTACAATCGAATTCCCACTTACGATGGCAGTTTACCGGAATATGCCGACGACTCCGAGGAAGAATACGCAGCAAGAGTCGCTACCTTGGAACCAAAACGATTTGCTCTTATGGATCAGAAGATAATCTTCCACGGCGGAGGTCATGGCCAGATCGAATTTTGTGATCTTTTCACGAAGGATCTGGATATGTTCCACGTGAAACAATACGGCCAATCAAGTACGCTGAGTCACCTATTCGCACAGGGGATGGTTTCAGGCGAACTCTTCCAAATGGACCGCGAATTTCGTCGCAAAGTAAACGAAAAGCTACCGCCATCACATCGCCTCAGCGATGTTGCGGAACGACCGAAGCAAGACAAGTTTCGGGTGGTCTTTGCGATCATCAGCGACCATTCTGGAGCGCTGCGTCTGCCATTCTTTTCCCGACTGAATCTCAAGAACGCTGCAAGACGACTTCAGGCTTATGGGTTTCGCGTTGCAAAAGCCAAGGTCGAGGTCGACGAACGATTCAGCAAAACTGGCCGACTTCAGCCCAAATCCCGAAAAAGAATAGCAGGCCCCGCAGCGATGCGGTCTCCAGTACCCGGGACAAGAATCGGTGCCTGAAGCTGCGCCCGCGACATTAGGCGAACTTGCTTAGGCCTCGCTCACGGAAATTTGAAAGGCACATTCTCCGCATTCCTACACCCCCACCGTCTGCACACTCGGTTTGCTCACCAGCAACTGCCGCAACACATACTGCAGAATCCCTCCATTGGCGTAGTACAAAGCTTCCTGCGGCGTGTCGATGCGGACCAGCGCGCTGAACTCGATGGGCTGGTCTTTCCCACCTCCGCCGCTGCTTCCGCTTGGAGTTGCTCGAACTTTCACTTGCGACCCGGCGGCGAAGTGATCGACCACGTTTCTGATGCCGGCGATTTCGAAAATTTCTTCTCCGGTCAGCTTGAGTGATTCAGCACTCTCGCCGGGCAGGAATTGCAGCGGAAGAACTCCCATGCCGACCAGATTGGAGCGATGAATGCGCTCGTAACTTTCGGCGATCACGGCGTCCACTCCGAGCAGGCGCGGGCCTTTAGCTGCCCAGTCGCGTGACGAGCCGGAGCCATACTCTTTGCCGGCGAGAATGATGAGCGGCGTGCCTTCGGCAATATATTTTTGCGACGCGTCGAAGATCGACATCTCTTGATTCGTCGGCAGGTGACGCGTGAATCCGCCTTCGGTGTTCACCAGCTTGTTGCGCAGGCGAACATTCGCGAAAGTTCCGCGAACCATGACTTCATGGTTCCCGCGGCGCGAGCCGTAGGAGTTGAAGTCGGCGGGCTTGACGCCGTGCTCCTGCAGATATTTTCCGGCCGGACCATCTTTCTTGATGGAGCCTGCGGGAGAAATGTGGTCGGTGGTGACGCTGTCGCCGAGCACGGCGAGCACGCGCGCTCCGGCGATCTCCTTTACCGGCGATGGCAGGCGCTTGATGCCTTCGAAGTACGGCGCGCGGCGGATGTAGGTGGAATCTTTTTCCCAGGCATACGTCTGCCCCTTGGGAATGTCGAGTCCGCGCCAGCGCTCGTCGCCCTGGAAAACTTCGGCGTAACTCTTCGAAAACATTTCCGCGGTAACAGAGTCTTCGACAGCTTCTTCCACTTCGCGCTGAGTCGGCCAGATGTCCGCGAGGTAGACCGGCTTACCGTCTTTCCCTTTGCCGATGGCATCTTTGCGGAGATCGGTGTCGATACGTCCGGCAAGCGCGAAGGCGACCACCAGCGGCGGCGACATCAGATAGTTGGCGCGAACCTCGGAGTTGATTCGGCCCTCGAAGTTGCGATTGCCGGAAAGCACGCTGGCGACGACCAGATTTTTTTCGTCGATGGCCTTCGAAACTTCGTCGGGCAACGGCCCCGAGTTGCCGATGCAAGTGGTGCATCCGTAGCCGACAATGTGGAATTTTAGTTTTTCGAGATAGGGAGTGAGCCCGGCATTCTCCAGATAATCGCGAACCACTTTCGATCCGGGCGCGAGCGAAGTCTTTACCCAGGGCGGAACAGTCAAGCCTTTCTGGACGGCTTTTTTCGCGAGTAATCCCGCGCCAATCATCACTGACGGATTTGAAGTGTTCGTGCATGAAGTGATGGCCGCGATCACCACGCTGCCGTGCTTGAGAGAATCTTTTACGCTGGCGGCGACATGTTCATGAACGTTGGGATCTTCCACGCCGATGGCGGTTGGACTGCCGCCTTCGGTTTCCCAAGTCTTTGCGTTGCTCGTGGGACCGTTGTTCCCACTTCCCGCAACTGAAGCGGGAAGTGGGGCACCCCCGGTTGCTGTAGTTTTTGCGGATGATTTTGGTTTGATCAGCGAGGGCAGAGCTTTGTGAAACGACTCGGCAGCTTGCGAAAGAATAACCCGATCTTGCGGGCGCTTGGGACCAGCAAGACTCGGTTCGACTGTATCGAGATCAAGCGAGAGCAGCTCAGAATATTCAGCCTCGGGCATTTTCTCATCATGGAACAATCCCTGCTCGCGACAGTAAGCCTCGACCAGAGCGACTTGATCTGCACTGCGTCCGCTGAGTTTTAAATACTTCAGACTCTCTTTATCAACGGGAAAAATGCCGCAGGTGGCGCCGTATTCGGGGGACATGTTTGCGATGGTGGCGCGGTCGGCCAGTGGCAGTTCGCGCAGGCCGGGGCCGAAGTACTCGACAAACTTTCCCACGACGCCGTGCTTGCGCAACATCTCAGTAATCGTCAGAACCAGGTCAGTGGCCGTCGCCCCTTCGCGCAAGCGCCCCGTAAGTTTCACTCCAACCACCAGCGGAATCAGCATGGACACCGGCTGTCCCAGCATCGCCGCCTCAGCCTCGATTCCGCCCACGCCCCAGCCGAGGACGCCGAGGCCATTGATCATTGTCGAGTGAGAATCTGTACCCACGAGCGTATCGGGGCTGGCGATGTGTTTCCCATCTTTCTCTTGGACGAAGACTACGCGGGCGAGGTATTCGAGGTTGACTTGGTGGACGATGCCGGTGTCGGGGGGGACGATGGCGAGGTTGCGGAAGCCGGTCTGTCCCCAGCGGAGGAAGGAGTAGCGTTCTTTGTTGCGCTGGAACTCGAGAAGAGCGTTTACGTCGAAGGCGTTGGCGGTGCCGTACTCGTCGACTTGGACCGAGTGATCGATGACGAGTTCGACGGGTTGAAGAGGATTGATGAGAGCTGGATCGCCGCCGAGTTCGCGCATGGCGTCGCGCATGGCAGCGAGGTCGACGACGCAGGGGACGCCGGTGAAATCCTGAAGGAGAACGCGGCTGGGGGTGAAGGCGATTTCTTTGTCGGGCTTGGAGTTTTTATTCCAGGAAGCGAGAGCGCGGATTTCCTGCTTGGTCACATTGCGGCCATCTTCGGTGCGGAGAAGATTCTCCAGCAAGATGCGCAGGGAGAACGGAAGATGTTTGGTGGAGATGCCTTGCTGGTCGAGGGCGTCGAGGCGGTAGATCTCGTATTCCTTGTTGCCGACTTTGAGAGTGGAGCGGGAGTTGAAGCTGTTTGAGGACATGATGGCCTTCCTGGATGAATGCCGCGAGCGCCACACAGGGCTGGCTGACACGAAGATATCAACTCATCAGTTTAGTCTCTTTCGGAGGGAATTCGTAGGGGGCAGAGACTTCGGTGCACTTGGAAAACACAGGGGCTGAAGCCAGCATCTTCCGTGGCGCTGAGCGGCACGACTGAAAGTCGTGCCCTTCCCGGTCCTTGCAAAAAACGCAAACGATGCGCTACCCGCGAGGGCGCGCACTATGAACAGGCTCAGAATAACTCCTCTTCTCTGAGCCTAAAGCTTTCGACGTTTTCGTCGGCGTACCTGATTTCGGCCCGCGCCCATCGCCGCACGGCCTCAATCGGAAAATTGAGAAATGGCTCCGCCATCGAAGCTCGTTGTCCCACATGGTCTGCGATCGACCCGGCGAATGCCCCGCCGCTGTGCATACCGGCAAACCATGCGGAGAAGACATTATCGTCGTTCCCGTATCTCTCCAGAATGAAGCGAGTAACGGGGTTGAGATCAGGCTGCCCGTGGGTTCCGATGAACGGCCGCGGAACGTGGCGCGCGAGCAACCGGGCGCCCTCCAATCCATGTTTTTCGAGCCACTGGATGACGACACCTTCCGGCAGCGCCACGATAGGAAACTTGCGGAAAAGGAAGCTCAGGTTTGGTTCTTTCGACAGCATGGCCTCGCCAATTCCATCCATCAGCTCCTGAGGACGCGCCGCCGCAACGCTTGTGAAAAGGCCCGCGGCGGCCTCCGCTGTCTCATAGGATTCGCTTTTCATCATCAAAATCAGGATCGACGTGGCACGGCTTGGATTTGCTGGCAGTACGCGAGCAAAAATCTGCGAGAACCCGTGAGAAAGTTTATCTGTCTTAAGAGTGGCCTGCTCCAGCAATCCGAAAATTACATCGAGCAACTCGTCGTTGAACACGGTCTGCAACCAAGCCAGCTTGTCTTCCAAATCAGCTTTTCGCATCAAGAGGAATACCATGAACTCGATTCCCGTGTTGGCGGCGTCTCCGTCCCCTTCGCCAGCTGCATCGAGCAGAGTCTGGGCGGCCAGCCGCGCCTCCGCGGGCGACGTGTGTCTCGGTCCGTTCCAGGCAACGAACGTGTGCAGGAAGCCGGGATGGATCTGCTTGCTACGGACGGCAGTGATTGCACGAGCAAACGACTGCACGAAGTCTCCAGACGGCGTCATCACATGGAAGCCGAGAACCGGATCTTCCTCCCAAATCTCATCCAGAGACGCACTCAATTTCTTACGGACGACCTCGGCTCCATCCGAGGGAGCTTTTAGCCGCGCGGCCTCACTGACGCCGGCAAAGTAGCCCCGTGCAAGATTCGGATTTCGGTTAGCGCGACAAACCGTGACGATGCGCTCTAGAAATTTGAGGCCTTCATCAAGCCGGCCAAGATGGACACCAAACTCGACCGAGGAATGGGCTTTGCCGCTACTCAACCACGGAAGCTCTATGTCGAAGTCGTCTTCGTGTTGCAGGAGATGGGAAGCTAGGTCACGGATGCGACCTTCCCACTCGGTTTGTTCCAGATAATGGCCCCAAGAATCTGGTCCCACTTCTTCGACGAGACGATCATGAATATCCGTGGAAGCCAGTTCCTTTATCCACTCGTCGACGAACTTCGTACGCTGTTTTTTCTCATCTTCGGAGTGTGGGCTTTGCCCAGAATTGTTAAGGAGGACAAACTCTCGTAACTCTGCCCGGAGAATGGGACGAACATGAGGCGGGAGGGTTCCCACGCCTTCCTTCACCTCTTGCGTGAACCCGCGAAAAACCAAGCTACGGATGCACCGAATCAGGGTCCCGGTGGCCTTTTCGCGTACACCCTGGTCTGCATCACAACTCAGTACATTCAACTCAGCGAGGGACGCCTTCACGTATCCGTACAACTCTTCCCACGTTTTCGGACACCAAGGCGTCGGGGCAATCCTATGCCCATAGGTTTGGCTACCCATCATGTGAATCGTTCGGTCATCTAGGGCACTTTGCAACGCCTCGACGCACAGGATCTTCGTTGTCGCATCGCCGTTGCGACTTCGCTCTTGGATGATCCTAAGCCGCTCATCAAAGGGCGTAGCGACGAACGACCTGATGGGAAACAGCCCCGACCATACTTTCGTCGCATTGTTTCCCAGACCCGGTTCAGTCTCGTGACGTGCCAGCGTAAATAGAATTTCCTCCGCGAAAACAAACCACTGCGGAAAAGCGGCAATCTCATTCGCTTCGACGACTAGGTTGCGCCGCCCACCCCCGTATCGCTTACTGAGATCTTCGGGTGTGGCGGTCAGCACGAGATTGCGGAGCCGCGGCACCATCTCATCCGGTGCAGACCGTACTAGAAGGAGAAGTTGTTCAGTTTCATTGGCATCGGTAAATACCTCTCCCCCTCGGGAAAGTTCCCAGTTTCGAAAGTAGGCGTTAACGACCTTACCGACCTCCTCGGAGGCGCGTGCCATGCGCGCGAGAAATGAAGGTACAAGATCCCGAGGGAAACTCTCTAGAAAAGCCTTCGGGTCGAGCTCAGCCCATTTGGACCAGGCAGCCTGAAAGCACACCATGGCGATGGGTGTGGGTGTCACATAGAAGTAGCGCCCAGCGCGGGCCACGAGACCGTTTGTCTTCTGCATGCGATGAAGGCGCTCGCGTACGTCCTTGGGATCCAGCTTCACCAACGCGCACAATTGTTCTAGCTCTGAAAATACGTTCCCAACGACTCCACAGCGTTCGACGAGGGAGATCACCATCAATGCCCTGTAATCGGCTTGTTCAAAGGGTCCCTGTCCGCCGAAGAGTGTGCCTAGATAGCCCTTCGTGTCGTTCAGCAGTTCGCCAAGATGACCTTGTTGAACGATAAGATCGTCGTGATCGCACAAGAAGATCGCGAAGCGAAGATAGCCTTCGGCTAGATGGCAGTACCGGTAGCGACGGCTTTGGTCAATGTTAGGGAAGTTCGCTTCTGCGATCTTTTCCACCGTCGATGTCGAAATCCGGTTGAGCCGCAACTCGGCTTTGCCCACACGTTCCAGCGCATTGTCGATGGTCACCAGCCGCACTCGGTGTTCCACGCCCTGGAGGATCTTGGCAAGCTGGAACGCAGTCGGATCGAGGCATTCATCGGCGACGATCACGGCGTACAGGCCTTGATGATTCGCCATCGCTCGCGCGAGTTCGAGCGCTTTCTCTTCATCGTCCGTGTAGAGGACGAGCGGAGCGACCTCAGGAAGCGCCGCGATTGCTTCGAACACCGTGCGGCTCTTGCCAACGCCTGCATCGCCGGAAACCGTGAGCCGTGCAGTGGTCGGCTTGCTCTTCCAGTTGAGATGGCCTCGCACGTTTTCAAAAATTGCCGCCGACTCCGGCGTCGCCACGAACGTCTTCGTCACAGCGCGTTCATGGTTCTGCCAGGTTGCGAAGTGAAAAAAGTCTTTCATGGAAGAGCCCAGCATCTCGGCAGCGATAGCGGGAAACACGTTCACCCAAGCAACAACTTCGGACGCAAAAGAACGATGGATTTCGGCGCCGTAGGGTTGACTTTCTCGATCTCTGCGTCGAGCAAAGCCTTAATCTCCGTTTTCCTCTCAGCAGATCCATCGTGCGCGATGCACATTCGGTAGGCATAGCTCTTCTTCAGCAAACTGCGAACGTAGTCTTTACTATCTCCGCAGATTTCTTCCTTAACCTTGCTATCTGTAAAGTCCTTCAGCTCAATGGCCTTGTATTGCCATGTCGATGGGGCGTTGAAGTAGCCCCAGGGATCAGACGCACCAACGGTGACCTCCGTGTCCACACCACCGTCGGGATAATTCGTGCGGGGATTGTCGAGCACAGCCGAGGGCGGGATACCCAGCGTCCACGCGGAGCAACGGATCAGACGATCAAGCAGATCGGTGAATGGCTTCCCGGTCGAGTTCCGCAACACGTAGATGTGTTCAGCCGCGATTCGAATCATGATCAACTCGCTTAGTTCCATTTAATCTTAGTTCTTCGTTCGGCATTACTCCAGAAAGGGATGTGTCTCAACGTTAAGTTGATGTTGATAAGTTGGGAGTCGCCCGCTCTGCGACCGTCTCCGCTTCCCCAGGAGGATAGTTGGCTTCAGTGGGTCTCGCTAGGAAACCGACGGCAGGGGCTGAAGCCCATATCATTGTGGGCGCTGAGCGGCACGACTGAAAGTCGTGCCCTTCCCGGTTCGTTTTGGAGTATGGGCGCTATTGTGCAATTAGCTGGGTTGACGGACAACAGCATGCGCCGCGAACCGAAATGCATAGGTCCTTCGTCGGGAGTCGCCCGCTTCGCGAGCGGCTCCGCTTCCTCAGGATGACAGTTGGTTTCAGAAACGTTTCTCGCGAAGGAGCCGACCGCAGGGAGCTAAAGCCCGCGCTGCCATGGCGTCGTTGCAGCGTCAGGAAATTCTCCCAGCGCGCCCGGCATCGTGGGAATGCCCTGATGCGGTGTTGGGTACTGCCTGGTGACTTGGGGTCCTTCGACTGCGTTCGCCCTGCGCTTCGCGCCCGGCAAACTTCGTTCAGGATGACACAGCTTGAATGCTGACGGCGCGGCTGAAGCCGCGCCCTTTCAAAACTTGGTCTCGGCCTAGTTCTCCAACTACCTCAGCGGGCGGCGAGCCAGACTTGGTAGGCGACTACCGCCATCATGAATAGAAGGTAGAGACGGAGAGACCAGAGGATGAGGAGTTCGGGGCCTTTCAAGTGGCGGCGCGGGATGGGGTGTTTCTTCGCGGTCACAAGTTGATCGTGTTCGAGTGAGGATAGGACCAGGGTCTGGTCGGAGGGTGAAGGGTGCGCGTCATTATTTTTCATCATTAATTGGCATGTTCCTCAGGGGCTGAAGCCCAAAGCATTTTGTGTCGCTTGCGGCGCGTCTGAAGCCGCGCCCTTTCAAAACAAAATCAGCAAAGCATTTGGTACTCCAGCCGCTAGTGTCCTCCAAGGGCGGTGAAGGTGTTGGGGGCGAGGATGCTGATGCCGAAGAGGACGCCGGCGGCGGTTAGGATGAAGACCACACCCGTGGCAAGGATGTTTGCCCAGAGCGGACTGACGAGGTCGCCCATGATTTCTTTGTCGTTGACCAACATGAAGAGGAAGACGAGAGCTGGAGGCATGGCCAGAACAGCGACCACGTTCACTACAAGCACCACGTAGACGAGCGGCAGGCCCGGGATGAGCACGATGGCGGCGGCGGCCATGGCGCACAGAGTCAAGACTGCGTAGAACGATTTGCCTTCTCCCATGGGGAGATTGAGGCTGTGGGGTTTGTGCGCGACTTCTCCGAAGGCGTAGGCGGAAGAAGTGGAAATAGTGATGGCGGCGACGATGCCGGCCTCGACCATGCCAAGAGCGAAGAGCGAGGCGCCGAAGCGTCCGATGATGGGCTGAAGGGCCTGGGCAAACTCGGCGGCCTGGAAATTCTCGGCGGTCATCTGATGGGCGAACAGTGGGGCCGTGGCGAGGATGGTGGCGATGGCTGCGGCGGTTGCGAGGGCGGCGCCGAGTACGGTGTCGATGCGGCCGAAGTGAATGTCTTTGGTGGTCATGCCTTTGTCGACCGTGGCGCTCTGCTGGAAGAAGAGCATCCAGGGAGTGACGGTGGCTCCTATATCGGCGAGGACGATGAGCAGAGTGTCTTTGCTGAAGCCGGGGAGCGGCTGCCAGGTGATGAAGGCGTGACCGACTGAGTGCCAGCTTGGGTGCGACATGAGCGCAACGGGAATGAAAATCAAGTTGAAGGCGGCGGCGGCGAGGGTGATGCGTTCCCACGTCCAATAGCGGTGACTCATGAGCGCGGCGTAGAGAACGACGAGCGCGATGAGGACGGCGACCCAGGGAGGAACTCCGAAGAAGCCGAGGCCGGCGCGGATGGCGATGAACTCGGTGATGAGCGTGAGGAAGTTGCCGATGCCGAGGTCGATCATGGAGAACCATCCCCAGAAGGGGCCGAAGCGTTCGAAGATGAGCTCGGCGTGGCCGCGATGAGTGGCGGTGCCGAGGCGGACGGTCATCTCCTGAACGACGATTGCCATGCAAAAAGTGAGAGCGACAAAGGGGATGAAGAAGCCGATGCCGAAGCGTGCGCCGGTGGCAGCGTAGGAGAGCATGCTGGGGCCGTCATTTTCTCCGAGCATGACGAGGACGCCGGGGCCAACCAGCAACCACAGGAGGCGGGCTTTGGAGGACAGCCCGCGGCATGCCCTCGCCTTGGAGACGCGGACGCGGTCGTGGGCGCGGTCGATGTCTTCGTGCGTGATGGTTATGGCTTGGGGGTCGATTTGGGCGGGCGAGGGCTTCATCGGTTGAGGGTTAGCGTAAGTATACACTAGGGGATAAACCATGGTTAAGTAGAGTGTGTGGTAAGGATGCCTCGTAATGCCGATGGACGGGGAGAGAGAAAAGGGATCCTTCGACTGCAATTTTGCTTCGCTCCGCGAAACAAAATCTTCGCTCAGGATGACACAGCATAAGAGATGACACCGCTTAGGGAAGGATCGCTAGCGAGAAGGGCGCTCGGCGGGGGAGATCCAGACGCGCTCGGCGGCGGCGCGGCCCAGGGAAACGTTTCCGGCGGTGGTGGAGAGAGCGAGGGTTTGGTCGTAGTTGCGTTCGAGGAGACGCAACCTTGCTCCGGGACGAATGCCGCGGGCTTCGAGAAACTCGAGCAGGCGGCGGTCGCGCTCGTAGATGCCGCTGACAGAATAGGTCGAGCCGGGGGTGGCGTCGGCGAGAAGAAGAAGACCGCGATGACGGCGACTGGAGGGACTCTCCATCTCGCTCAGGTTGCCGTGAGGGCAGATTCCAGCTTTGCCGAGTTTGGCCAGCAGTTTGGCCTCGAAGTCAGGAGAGACAGCGTGTTCGAGGCGCTCGGCTTCGTCGTGAACCTTCCACCACTCCATGCCGAATAGTTCGGCCAACATGCGTTCGATGAGATGGTGGCGAAGGGTAAGCTTGCGAGCGATTTTGCGACCGGCGGCGGTAAGACGGAGGTGTCCGTCGGATTGGACGCGCACGAGGCCGTCTTTTTTCAGGCGGCGCACTGCCATGGTAACAGCGGGCGCTGACACTTTTAACCATTCGGCGAGGCGGGCGGAGATGACGGACTCTCCCTCGCTTTCGGCCTCGAGAATGGCCTTGAGATAGTCTTCTTTGGAGACTGTGATCATTGGAGAGGATTATACGACTTGGGTTAATTGCGGTTAAGTTGCAAAATGAAATCTTTAACACAGGTAGCACAGGGTAATTCTTGGTGAGATGTTTGACAGCATTGCTGGTCTCCCCTAACCTTGAATTTCTCTTATGAAGGTTCTGGTTCTAGGCAGCGGCGGACGCGAACATGCGCTGGTGTGGAAGCTGCGGCAGTCTGCGCGTGTTGAGAAGCTTTATTGTGCGCCGGGGAATGGGGGAATCGCCGATGAAGCGGAATGCCTGGCAGTTGATTTGAAGAGTCTGGATTCGATGGTGGCTTTGGGCGAGCGATTGCGGCCCGACCTTACGGTGGTGGGTCCTGAATTGCCGCTGACGTTGGGCGTAGTGGATGAATTCACGCGGCGCAAGTGGCCGGTGTTTGGTCCAACCAAGGCTGCGGCGCAACTGGAGTGGAGCAAGAGTTTTGCGAAAGAGTTCCTGCAGCGGCATCGGATTCCAACAGCGCCCTATGCGGTTTGCGAATCAGTGGACGAGGTACGAGAAGCATTAGGACACTTTCATCCGCCGGTAGTCGTGAAGGCTGACGGATTGGCGGCGGGAAAGGGCGTGGTGATCGCTGCGGACAAGGAAGAGGCTGCCAGCGCTGCCGCTGAAATGCTCAGCGGAAGGATGGTGGGCGAGGCCGGCGCGCGAGTCGTGCTGGAAGAATGTTTGAAAGGTGACGAGCTGTCGTTTCTGGTGCTGAGTGATGGCGAACGGGTTGCGCCACTGGTGGCGGCGCAAGACCACAAGCGAGTGGGCGATGGCGATACCGGGCCGAATACCGGAGGCATGGGAGCGTATTCTACCGCGGAAATTGTGGACGACGAGATGCGCGACTGGCTAGTGCATCACATTGCTAAGCCGGTGGTCGCGGGAATGAAGGCGGAGGGTGCGGAATATAAAGGAGTGCTTTATTGCGGGCTGATGATGACGGCACGGGGTCCGATGGTGCTGGAATTCAATTGCAGGTTTGGCGATCCGGAGACGCAGCCGATTCTGATGCGACTGGAGAGCGATCTGGTGGAGGCATTGGAAGCATCGATTGAAGGGCGGGTGAGTGAGGGGGACTTCAAGTGGTCGCAGGACGCATCAGTGTGCGTGGTGATGGCTTCGGGAGGATATCCCGGGACGTTTGAGGTGGGGAAAAAAATCAGTGGATTGGATGAGGCTGGGGCCATTGATGGAGTGAAGGTGTTTCACGCGGGGACAGTGAAAAGGGGTGGGGATTTTTATACGGCTGGGGGGAGAGTGTTGGGTGTTTCGGCGCGGGCTGATTCGTTGGAGCGTGCGGTGGGGCGAGCTTATGAGGCTTGCGGGAAGATTCGGTTTGATGGGGCGCATTATAGGGAGGATATTGCGGCGAGGGCGCTGAAGAAGTAGGGGATTATTGGGTGCCGCTCGGAGCATCAAGGGCCTTTGAAATTCCCTTCGGAGCTAGGGGAGCCGCATTGGCGAAAGGGATCCTTCGACTACAATTTTGTTTCGCGTCGCGAAACAAAATCTTGCTCAGGATGACAGGGATTAGGGGTATGAAATTGTTTGAGGGGACTCATGAGCAAAATACTGGTTTCGGTTGTGATGGGGAGCGACTCCGATCTCGAGATTATGCGCGAGGCGGGGAAGGCGTTGGACGAGTTTGGGATTGGGTATGAGATGGATGTGACTTCGGCGCATCGATCTCCCGACAGGACGGCGGATTTTGCACGGAAGGCTGCGGGGCGCGGGATTCAGGTGATTATTGCTGGAGCTGGAGGGGCCGCACATTTGGCGGGCGTGATTGCAGCGCACACAACATTGCCGGTGATCGGTGTGCCGATTCCTTCGACCTCGCTG
This sequence comes from uncultured Acidobacteriaceae bacterium, assembly GCA_963771965.1. GTDB lineage: Bacteria > Acidobacteriota > Terriglobia > Terriglobales > Acidobacteriaceae > Sulfotelmatobacter. The sequence goes on along the minus strand of CAVYVM010000004.1, from coordinate 553,280 downwards.
CAGGGGATGGATTCGTTGCTGGCGACGGTGCAGATGCCGGCGGGCATTCCGGTCGCGACGGTCGCGATTGGCAAGCCTGGGGCAACGAATGCGGGGATTTTGGCGGCGCAGATGATTGGGTTGGCTGACGCGTCGGTTGCGAAGAAGCTTGAAGAGCATAAGGCGAAGTTGGCGCGGGGAGTGGAGGAGAAATCGAAGAAGCTCAGGAGTTCGTGATATAGGAACCTCAGAGGCTGAAGCCTAATCCTCCTAGGTCTTATCGCAGCGCTGAAAGCGCTGCGCCACCAAGGTCGCCACTCAAAAGGCAAGCGCAATATTTCCTAGTCTTGGTATTTTCTAGTTTAATTTTTCCTGTTCTTGGTTCCCGGGTTCCCAGTCTTTAGATATTCCTAGTCTTGATTTTCTTCTCAGAGGAAGGGCGGCAGCTGTGATGGAGTGATGGGAAAGCAGGTTCCCTTCGGCAAGCTCAGGGCAGGCTCTCACCGGGCGTACCGCCCGATTCGGATGACATCGATTTTTGCTTTCAGTCTTGGTTTTCCTAGTTTTCCTAGTCTTGATTTTCTTTTGAGATGTAGGCAGCTGTGATGGGGTAATGGGAAAGCAGGTTCCCTTCGACAGGCTCAGGGCAGGCTTTCACCGGGCGTACCGCCCGATTCAGAATGACATCGATTTTTGCTTTTTGGCCTTTCGTTTTCCTAGCAGTGTGATTGCAAGGAATTCCTTGCGAGGCCAACGCCAGAAACATTGCGAGGGATCCTTCGACTGCGGTTGTGCTTCGCGTTCGCGAAGCGCAACCTCCGCTCAGGATGACAGATCGTCGAGCTGCTGAGACTGACCATCCATCTTAGAGCTTTCGCTCCCGCTTACAGCTTTAGTCCTCTTAAATATTCGCGGAACGGTTGGCCCAGATCGTCGCGTTTTAGGGCGAATTCTACGGTAGCTTTCAGGAAGCCGAGCTTGTCACCCGTGTCGTGGCGGCGGCCTTCGTAGACGTAGGCGTACATTTTTTCTCTCTGCAACAGCGTGCGCATGCCGTCGGTGAGTTGGAGTTCTCCGCCGGCACCGGTGGCGGTGTTGGCGAGGCAATCGAAAATTGCGGGCGTGAGAATGTAGCGGCCGATGATGGCCAAGTTTGATGGAGCTTCTTCACACTTGGGTTTCTCGACCATGTGCTTGATTTCGAAGAGGCGGTCGCCGAAGCGGCTGTCGACGGGCTTCACGTCGAGGACGCCGTACGAAGAAATCATTTCGCCTTCGACGATTTGCGTCGCGAGGACAGAGCACTGGGTCTGATTGAATACATCGACCATTTGCTTGAGGCAGGGGACCTTGGCGTCGATTACGTCATCGGCCAGGAGAACGGCGAAGGGTTCGTCGCCGACGAGTTCGCGGGCCATGAGCACAGCGTGGCCCAGGCCGAGGGCTTCTTTTTGGCGGACGTAGGCGACGTGAATCATGTCGGAGATGGAGCGAACGATCTGGAGCAGGTCGGTTTTGCCGCGCTGCTCGAGCATGGTCTCGAGTTCGTAGCTGACGTCGAAATGGTCTTCGATGGCCTGCTTGCCGCGGCCCGTGATGATGAGGATCTGATCGCATCCGGAAGCCATGGCCTCTTCGACTCCGTATTGGATGATGGGCTTGTCGACCAGCGGGAGCATTTCTTTGGGCTGGGCTTTGGTTGCGGGGAGGAAACGCGTGCCGAGGCCGGCGGCGGGGAATACGGCTTTACGAACTTTCATGGGCATAAGGGCGGTCGTTTTAAGACGTCGTTAGTCGTTAGTCGTTGGCGGTGCGAGTTCGGTTGCCGCGATAATTGTATATGGTGGAGTTTGGGGGTGGCGAATTGGGTGAGGCGCAGTGGCGACCAGCGGCTATAAAGCCGCTTTTATTTTGCGAGGCTCTAACGTGGCGCTGAAGCGCCGCTCTTCCACGTTGTCTCAATCGGCGTTTTTTTTCACCCCACGTGAACGCTGTTCTTGTAACCCTTCTGACGCTCTACGCTTCCATGTGTGTTGACTTGCGGCGCCAGTGAAGCTGCGCCTTTTGAAGGCTTGGCTGTGCTGTTTTCGAAAAACGCATCATAGGCGCAGCGTGTGGCAAATGCCTCGCAAGGTCCGTAGTGGTCGCAAGGAGGAAGCGGGTCCTTCGACTTCGTAACAGCTTCGCTGTCGCGAAGTTGTTACTTCGCTCAGGATGACAGGGCTTGGGCAGGGTTTTGCTGCTTTTCTGTACTTGCTAGTTGTTCGAGGATTGTGCGCAGGGAGCGCAGGACTTCTTCTGCGGCTGTCGCTTTCAATGTAAATTTCAACATGCCGTCGGGGGTGAATTGTGCGCCGCGCTGGGCGGAGACGAAGCGGGCCAGTTGCTCGGGGTCGACGGTTGCATCCTGGCGGAATTTTAGTGTGACGTTGTCGCGTTTACGCTCGATGGCGTTTACGCCGACTTTCATGCACAGCAATTTTAGCGATGCGTAGTCGAGCAGGCTGCGGACTGCGGGCGGGGGTGGGCCGTAGCGGTCTTTCAATTCAAACCCAACATCGTTCAACTGCGATTCGGTTTCTACTCGCGCGACGCGTTTGTACATCTGCAGGCGCTGGTTTTCTTCGGGGACATAGTCGCTGGGGATGCGGATGTTCAGGCCGAGATTGAGTTGGGTTTCGGCTTCGTCGGGCGCGGCTTCGCCTTTCATTTCTCTTACCGCGCGTTCCAACATCTGTGTGTAGAGCTCGAAGCCGATGGCTTCGATGTGGCCGCTTTGTTCGCCGCCGAGCATGTTGCCGGCGCCGCGGAGTTCGAGATCGAGAGCGGCGATCTTGAATCCGGCACCGAGGTCGGAAAATTCTTTGAGCGCGGCGAGGCGGCGTCGCGCGATGGGCGTGAGCTCGACTTCCGGCGGAAGCATGAGATAAGCATAGGCACGACGATTGGAGCGGCCGACGCGTCCGCGAAGCTGGTAAAGCTCGGAGAGGCCGAGGCGGTCGGCGCGGTTGATCAGAATCGTGTTGCAGAGCGGAATGTCGAGGCCGTTTTCGATGATCGTGGTTGAAACCAGAATGTCGGCTTCGTGGTGCATGAATTTCAGCATCACTTTTTCCAATTCGCCTTCGGACATTTGTCCGTGGCCGACGATAATGCGCGAATTCGGAACTAGCGCCTGAAGTTTTGCGGCGATTTCCCAGATCGTGTCTACGCGGTTGTGGACGAAATAAACCTGGCCTCCACGCTCGAGTTCCTGCTCGATGGCGGACTGGATTAATTTTTCGTCCCAGCTGGCGACTACGGTTTGAATCGCCATGCGATCTTTGGGCGGAGTTTCAATCACGCTCATGTCGCGCAGGCCTACGAGCGACATGTGGAGGGTGCGGGGGATGGGCGTGGCCGACATGGTGAGCACATCGACTTGCTTGCGCATTTGCTTGATGCGCTCTTTGTGGCGGACGCCGAAGCGCTGCTCTTCGTCGACGATGAGGAGGCCGAGATCGGAGAATTTGATGTCTTTGGAGAGGATGCGGTGAGTTCCGATCAGGACATCGATTTTGCCGGCTTCGGTTTTTTGCAGAATTTCTTTTTGCTGCTTGGCGTTGCGGAAGCGGCTGATCATTTCGATGGTGACAGGGAACGGGGCGAAGCGTTGCTTGAAGGTTTCGAAGTGTTGAAAGGCGAGGACGGTGGTGGGAGCGAGGACGGCGACCTGCTTGTTGTCGCTAATGGCTTTGAAGGCGGCGCGCATGGCGACCTCGGTTTTGCCGTAGCCGACGTTGCCGCAGAGAAGGCGATCCATGGGTTGAGTGGATTCCATGTCGCGAATCACGTCTTTAATGGCGGTGGCCTGGTCTTCGGTTTCGTTGAACTCGAAGGCGTCTTCGAACTCGCGGAACCATTCGTTGGAGGGGGGAAAGACGTGTCCAACAGCGGTTTTGCGCTCGGCGTAGAGCTTGAGGAGTTCGTCGGCCATGTCCTTCATGGCCTTCTTGACGCGGGATTTTGTCTTTGCCCAGGCTTGCGTGCCGAGATGACTTAACGGCGGCTTTGCGCCTTCGGAGGAACGGTATTTCTGGACGAGATCGAGTCGCGTGAGGGGAACGTAGAGGCGGGCGGCTTCGGCGAATTCGAGCAACATGAACTCGGCGGGGCCATCGCCGTGGTTAATTTCTTTCAGTCCCTGGTATTGGCCGATGCCGTGCTCGACGTGGACTATGTAGTCGCCAACCTGGAGGTCGCGAAAGTCGGAAAGGAAGGCGGAGACTTTGGATTTCGAGCGCTGCGGTCGCGAGGCCACGGACTCGGATTCGTCAAAAAGATCGCGAGAGCCGAAGATGGCGAGGTTGGACTCGGGCAGGAGCACGCCTTCGGGGATGTAGGCTGTGGCGAGAGTGGTGGTGAGGATCTCTCCAGCGAAGTAGCTGGTTTCGTCGGCATAGCTTTCGCCGCCGCGGGTGCGGCTTCCTAGTTTGAAAGAAACGTTGTATTCGGTGAAGACATCGGCGAGACGTTCGACTTCGCCGATGTTGGGGACGGCGAAGAGCACGCGTTTGCCTTCGGTGTTGAGCTTTTGCACTTCGGCGAGCATGGCTGGGACTGCGCCATGGAAGCGGGGCGAGGGCTGGGTGAGGAAAGAAATTTCGGAAGGATCGTTTTCGCCTGGGCTGAGACTTCGGGTGATGCCGAGATGTTCGATATCCGCGCCGGGAAGTGCGGCGGTTTTCCGCCACCAATCATCGGGCGGAATGTAGAGATCTTCGGGACGAACCAGGTTTCCGACGCCGCTGCGCTCGTGGGCCTCGGCAACGCGGGTCCAAAAGCGGTCGAACTCTTGTTTGAGTTGATCGGGTTCGTCGAGGAGAACGGCGGCGCGAGGAATTAAATCGAAGATGGTGCTATTGGCTCCAGCGACGGGGGAGTAGAACTCCCAGCCGGGGAAGACGTTGAGTCCACCGGCGCGGACGGCGGCTTCGACGATCTCTTCGTTGCCGGTGATGCGTTTTCCGCTGAGGCGGGTGTGAATTGCGCCGAGCAAATGTTCGCTGACGGGAGTTTCGGTGAGCGGGAGGAGCAGGGCTTCGTCGACGGGATTCGAAGAACGTTGCGAAGCGGGATCGAATTTGCGAATGGAATCGGCTTCGTCGCCAAAGAATTCGATGCGCAAGGGGCGATCGGCTTCGGGGGAGTAGACGTCGAGGATGCCACCGCGAACGGCGTATTGGCCGGGCATTTCGACGACATCCGTTGACGTATAACCGACGGTGTTGAGGTGTGAGAGGAGAGACTCGAGATCGAAAGACTCGCCACGGCGGATGGTGCGGGCGAGATTTTCGTAGTAGTCGCGCGAGTGGAGGCGGATGGCAGTGGCGGCGACCGGAGAAATCACGATGGAGGCGGTGCCGGTGGCAATCTTCCACAAGGCGGTGGCACGCTCTTCCTGGAGTTCGGGATGAGGCGAGAGATTCTGGTAGGGGAGCACGTCACGCGCGGGGAGGGAGACGATCGAGTCAGGATCGCAGGCGGCTGTGAGTTCGCAGAATCCGCGAAGGACGGGGAGGAAGTCTTCGACGGCGCGGTTGTCGTTGACTACAAAAATGAGCGGCCGGGCGGCGGCGCGCTGAAACAGCACGAGCAGCAAGGCTTTTGCCGTGGGGGTGAGGCCGGAGACACGAATACGCCCCGTGCCCTCCTTGATGTGGAAGGCAACACGCGTGAAGGCGGGAAGCTTTTCTACGTCCGCGAAGAGTTCGCGGACGAAGGGAAGAAGCATGCATTCTGATTTTAGCAGGAGTGAGGAGGTGGGGTGCGGGGTTGCGATATGTCTTAAGACTTAGCCCGCAACGACATCGAGCACACCAGTCGCGATCGCGCAGGAACGGAGTTCGTGGGGGTCCCGCCTCGCTTCCGCTTCGGCGGGACGGGCGAAGGCGCCCGTCACTACATGACGTGTGCCCAGGCTAGGCGCGCAAGAGGGGTCGAGTGAGGCATGTGGGGCCGCCGCTGCCGTTGATGCAGAGTTCGGAGCCGGGGAAGGTGCGAACGTCGAATCCGTTTTCGCGCAGGCGGGCGTTAGTTTTGCTATTTTCTTCGATGGCGAGCAGGCGATTGTTGCCGAGGGCGAGAACATTGCAGGCTAGGGTGTCGCGCTCGAAGTAATCGATCTCGATGAATTTGAATCCGTGGGATTTCAGGAGTTCGACGGTTTCGACGGCGAGCCAGGGTAGATCAACGAGAGCGGTGTGATCGTCGAGCAGATTGATCAGGGACATCAGATGCAGGCATGCGCTCGGGCCAGGTCCATAGGGCAGAGGCGCGGAGAGGACTTGCACGCCTTTGGGCGCGAGTAGATCGCGCATCTGTTGAATGCCAGCGGCATTGGTGCGGTAGCCGTGGCCGATGAGCATTGTTTTGGAATCAAGCCAGAGAATGTCCCCGGCTTCGGTGGTGCCGGGAGGCATAATCGTGCCCAGCGTGGGGATGTCTAGGCTTTTGCAGAATGAGGAATGGACGGGGCCTTCGGCTACGCGGTTCGGCTTGCCGGGACGCATCGCGATCAAGCCGTAATCGCTGGGAAGGGATGCGTCGTGGGTATAGACGGCATCGAGGGAGAGATCTGGAGTCGAGGGCAACTCGATAATCTCGGCGCCGACGGTTCGCAATTCGCGGTGGAGGGCTTCGTGTTGGGATTGGGCTTTCTCGAAATCTGGAGCGCGATGGAAGCCTAGCTCTTGCCAGCGTGCGACGCGCTCCGGTTGGTTCCAGCCTGCGGTGCGGGGAGAGCAGACGAGGACGCGCTCTAGCGCGTCGACCATGGAGTGTCCGTTAAAACGGAATTTTGTTAAAGTTGCTTGCATTTTGGCTAGTGTCTCAGTTTGCCCGATTTTGGTGGAAAAAGCGATAGAGCTTCCGTCGATGGACAGCCGAGGCGGCTGTGATGGGGTGATGGGAAAGCAGGTTCCTCACCGGGCGTACCGCCCGATTCGGAATGACATCGATTTGCCTTCAGCCTTCGTTTTCCTAGTCTTGATCTTCAGCAACAGCAACTGAAGCTTGCGTCATTCTTGGCTCTGGGGGCAATCTTGATGAAGATTTTCCTAGTTCTTGGTTCCCCAATCACTGGCTCCTTAGATTCTCAGTTCCCCTAGTTCTTTGATCTTCCTCTTCTTCCTAAGTCCTGATTCTCTTCTCACACGGCTGTGATGGAGTGATGGGAAAGCAGGTTCCCTTCGGCAAGCTCAGGGCAGGCTCTCACCGGGCGTACCGCCCGATTCGGAATGACATCGATTTGCTTTCGGCCTTCGTTTTCCTAGTTCTTGGTTTCCCTAGTCCTGATTTTCTTTTCAGAGGCAACGCGGCTATCTCCTCATGAAATAATTCCAACAGTCTGAAGAGTATTCCTCTGTTCTCAAATTTCTGAAACTGCTGAAGGTGTTAGGAATCTATATGAGCATTATGGCAAAAGCAATGTGGGAAGGCGCAGTGCTGGCTGAAAGCGATAAAACGATTGAGGTCGAGGGCAACCAGTATTTTCCTCCGGAGGCGATTCGCAAGGAATTTTTCAAGGCGAGCGACGCGCATACGGAGTGTCCGTGGAAAGGCACGGCAAGCTATTACGATGTTGAGGTTAAGGGCAAACGGAATGCGGGAGCTGCCTGGTTTTATCCAGAACCGAAGAACGCGGCGAAGCAGATCAAGGGATATGTAGCGTTCTGGAAGGGCGTAAGTGTGGAGAAGTAACTCCCCGGCAGATTGCAGACTTGAAGAAAAGGCAATCGAGCTTCGCTCGACGGACAGCCGAGGGCGGCTGTCTCTACATTGGATCAACATCGCTTAAGCCTCAGAACTCGATGTGGGCGCGGAAGCCGGGGACGAGGACGGGACCGCGATCGCGGTTATAGCCGGGGTTGTTGATGTGTTGCAGGCCAGGGCCGACATAGATGCCGCGCCATGCGTGAATGGTGTAATAAGTCTCCAGAATATTTTCGCGGCCGTAGTTCAGGTTGCCATCGCCGAGAAGAAAGCCCAGACCGCCGTCGGCGAGGTAAGTCTGATGGTCTTTCTTGATGGCATTCGATACGAAAGCGAATCCGGCGCGATCCTGCTTGCGATGCCACCACGCGCCGCTTGCGCCTACGCCTGCCGCAACGGTCTGATCGACTTCGGTATAGGCGAAGGATTCAGTTCTGCCGTTGTCCCAACCGACGCGGGCGAATGCGGTCAGGTAGTGCGTGAGATTCTGCTCGGCGTTGAAACCGAAGCCGTACTTGCGGGTGATGTGCCACGGGTGGGTTGCGATTTCTGGAACGGGCGTTAGGCCTGCTTCGAAGTTGGCGATGGCGTCGCGATAGATGCCCATGTTGGCGGCGTTGGTGTAGGCCAACAGACGGACGACGCCGGATTTCTTGGGGAGCAGGCCATGACGAAGTTCGTATTCGAAGTTTTCCGCGTGGACTTGCCATGGCCTCCAGACGAGATCAATTCCATTCGCAACTTTGGGCATTAACGCCTCGGCGAAACGGAATCCCCAGTTGCGGTCTTCGTAATCGGCGGTGGCGCCGACGGTGTAGCCGCGGGTGTCGGCGGCATAGTCCCAGGCGCCGTTGTTGTCGATGGTCCAGTTAGTGAATTGAAAGTGGGTGTCGGAGCCCACGGAATTGATGTCGAAGAAATCCGGCAGGCTGAACTTGCCGAAGCGGATTTCAAGGCGACGGCGCGGGAGTTCTTCGAAGAGAGAGAAGGGGTTACGTTGGTTTTCTATCTTATCCTTGCTCAACGCAAACACTTTGTGAATCATCGCGCGGCCCAGATAAGGGGCTTTGCTGAGAAGTGGATTGCGCACGATATCGAGATCGGTGTTGCCGGCGAGTCCGAGGCCGGTGCTGAGTGCGGCGCCGCCGGCTTCTTCGATGTCGACCAGGATTTCGGTGGAATTGTTGAGGCGCACGCCGGAGTAGAACGTCACAACTCGCGATGTGGCCTTTTCGTAGTTGGGGCTTAGGCTGTTAGGGCCGGTGTAATCGGCGGGGAACGGAGGATGAGTCTGGAAAATGAAATTGGCCTGTCCTGAAAGCCAAAAGCGAGTGTCTTTGAGATGCGGGAACATAGGCTCAGCACTATCGTCCGACGGGGGATCGGCCGGGTTCGCGTCAGCCGGGGCATTGGCCTGGGGATCAGCATCAGAGTTTGCAACGGAGGCGCTCGGTTGCGTGGGAGCCTGTTGGGCCGGCGATGGAACGAAGCTTAGAGCCATGAATATGAAACACAAAGCGAAGCCCATTCCCATGGGCCGAAAAGTGGCAGAGGCGGTGCGGAGCGCGATATTAAGAAGGAATGTCAATTTCGTAATTGCAACCAGGAGGATTTAACTCAAGGCTTCCGGCACTCAGTTGCGATGGCGATTCAGGTATACGATCAATCTATCACCTCAGTTAACTATAGTTAATTACAACTGCTTATTGAATTCCTCTGATAACCGGATGAAGGTACGGCAAGGTTGTGGCGCGAACCTCACCGAGCCTACGCAGAATTAGTTAAAGGAATGTTACAAACCGGGCTACATGAAGTATCGACAGTTTGCTTTATAGCATACCCCGGTATAGTATTGTCAAGAAAAAAGCATGCGAGGATCTGAGATGGCGCACACACTGCGGGACAAAGAGAAGCTTAAGCTAAGGGTGAAGCGTATTCGCGGGCAAATTGATGCGATGGAGCGCGCGCTCGATGAGGGGAAAAATTGTGGAGACATCCTGCAACTGATTACGGCCGCACGCGGCGCAATGAACGGACTGATGGCGGAACTACTGGAGGATCATGTCAAGTTCCATGTGCTTGACGGCTCGCGCAAACCGAATTCGGAACAACTGATCGCGGCCGATGAGTTGATGGAGATTGTGCGCTCTTATCTCAAGTAAACAGACGCGAGGAATTGGCTGGCGGAAATCGCAAAGCGGAGTGTGTTTGTTGCTCGCAAAAACAAAAAGGACAGCCCGGAGCCCCCGAAGCTGTCCCTGGAACCCTCCCGGTTAGAAGGGCAACGTGATGACCATAAGTTACCGGAGCGATGTTGCAAAATGATGGCAGAAGAATGAATATCTGGTTAATTTGTCTTTTAAGTTGTCGGAGAGGGCGCTGATATAGTAGTCGCGCAGTTACTGTTGACATCCGTCCGGGAGGACTCGATGCCGTCCACTACGTCCCGCAAAGTTGAAGAATCCCGCCGTCTGCGCAAACGCGCGGAATCGATGATTCCGGGCGGAGTGAATTCTCCGGTACGAGCGTTTGGATCGGTTGGCGGAGAACCGCCGTTTATCGTGCGCGGAAAGGGTTCGCACATCTGGGATGCGGATGAGAACGAATTCATCGACTACGTGGGGTCGTGGGGGCCGCTGATTTTAGGGCATGCCGCGGCGGATGTGCTTGATGCCATCGTGGGTGCGGCATGCAACGGAACCAGCTTTGGAGCGTCGACTCCGGCGGAAGCCGACCTGGCGGAGTTGGTGCTGGCGGCGTTTCCGCCGATGCAGAAAGTCCGATTCGTGAATTCGGGAACCGAAGCCACCATGTCGGCGATCCGCTTATCGCGGGCTTATACCAAGCGCAAGTACATTGTGAAATTTGAGGGATGCTATCACGGGCATTCCGATTCTCTGCTGGTGAAGGCAGGTTCGGGAATTGCGACGCTGGGCATTCCGGGATCGGCGGGAGTTCCCGATGAGTTTATTCAGTTCACGTTGGCATTGCCTTTTAACGACATTAAGGCAGTGGAATATGCATTTCAGAAATTCAAACACCAGATTGCCTGCGTGATTGTGGAGCCGGTGGTGGGGAATATGGGATGCGTGCCGGCGGCGGATGATTATCTAGTTGCCTTGCGGATGATCACGGAACGCGAAAAAGCTGTTCTGATTTTTGATGAGGTGATGACGGGATTTCGCGTGGCGTTTGGTGGAGCGCAGGAGCTTTATGGTATTCGGCCGGATCTGACGACGATGGGCAAGATCATTGGTGGAGGGTTGCCGGTTGGGGCTTACGGCGGATCGAGCGAGATCATGGATCTGGTTGCGCCGCTTGGTCCGATGTATCAGGCGGGAACGCTATCGGGAAATCCGCTGGCGATGGCGGCGGGATGCGCGATGCTTAAGCATCTGAGGGATCATAAGCAGGAGATTTATCCTCGGCTCGAGAAGTTGAGCCGGCAACTGGTCGAGGGAATTGCGGGGGTCGCGAAGGATGTGGGCGTGCCGCTGTGTTACAACCGCGTGGGATCGATGTTTACCTGGTTCTTCACTCCGGGTCCGGTTACTGATTGGGATTCGGCGTCGAAGTCGAACACCGAGGCGTTCGGAAAATTCTTTCGGAGCATGCTGGATAGTGGGGTGTACCTGCCGCCGTCCCAGTTTGAAGCTGCGTTTGTGGGAGCGACGCACAGTGAGCAGGATATCGAGCAGACGATTGCGGCGGCGAAGGAAGCGTTTGCGGCAGTGCGGGGATGAATGTTTAATTTGGAGCAAAATAATTTTCTTGGGTTTGCGGTTTGGTTTTCCTAGTTTTGGTTTCCTCAAGGGCTGAAGCCCACATATTCAATCGGCCTTGGGCCGTTACGGCTGAAGCCGTGCTCTGATACGAATCACGAGTTTTTTCCGCGAGCTGTGAGGCTGTGTCCTTCTCAAGACGGTTTTACGAAATAACTTCCGGGGCCTCCTGATTTAAGGTTTTCCTGGTTATTGTTTTTTCCTAGTTTTCCTGGGCCTCATCAGGGGCTGAAGCCGTGCCCTGATACGAATCACGGATTTTTCCGCGAACTGTGAGCGGTGCCCTTCCCAAGACGATTTTTATGAAATAGCTTTCAGGTCCTACCAATTTTTTGATTTTCCTAGTTCTTGAGATTTTCCTAGTCCTTGGTCCTCACCAGGGCACGGCATCATTTGTGGAATGGTTACAAATTCATAACCTCTCTCTTTGAAGCGTGCGATCAGACGATCCGTGGCCAAGACGGTTTGGGAGCGATCTGCGCCTATTTGTTTGTGGCCGCCGTCGTGCAGCAGGATGACGTTGCCGCCGCGAATTTGTCTTATCACTTTGCGCTCGATCTCGGCGGCGGGCGGAGCATTCCAGTCGTAGCCGGTGACGTTCCACATTACAGGTTCCAAGCCGAGTTCACGCGCGATGCGAAAAACCGCAGGGCGGCGACCACCGAAGGGGGGACGGAAGAGGTTGGAATGCTGGCCGATGGCTTCGTGCAAAGCGGCGCGACAATCGAGAAGTTGTTGCCGGATCTCGGTCTCGCCCTTGAATGTGAGCAAGGGATGAGTGAAAGTGTGGTTGCCGACGACGTGGCCAGCTTCGACAATTTCGCGAGTAATTTTCGGGCGCTGCTGGGCGTAGCGTCCGATTAGAAAAAATGTTACGAGAACATTGTGTTTTGCCAGCACGTCTAAAAGTTGCCTTGTGTATGTATCGTTGGGACCGTCGTCATACGTTAGGGCAAGTTGGCGTGAGCGGCGCGGCAATCCTTTGAAGGTTTGTCCATACCATTGGCCGGTCGGCGCCATGGATTGATAGGCCGCCGCTGCTGCGGCCGAAAGGGCAGTGCCGGAGACGATGTAACCCCACATGCGGGAATTGTAAACGCATTGAGCGATTGGGCGACTGTGTGATTGGGCGATTGAAAATCGGTCGACGTTTTTTAGATCACACAATCACAAAATCGCTCAATCGCGCAATTCCTGCCTGTTAACTCTTCCCTCAATTGCCACCCGGCTTCATCCGAGCTATTCTGCCAATTCGAGAAATTGCGTAAACCATGGCGAATCTTTTCGAACTCCCCCGTTACATTGCTGTGGAAGGTCCGATACGAGTTGGCAAGAGTACGCTGGCGGGGATTCTTGCCGAGCGGCTGACGGCGCAGCGGGTGATGGAAACAGAAACCAATCCTTTCCTGAGCGCATTCTACGAGGGCGAGCGCGGGGCGGCATTCCAGGCTCAGTTCGCCTTTCTGGTGCGGCGATTCGAACAGTTGCAGGCGCTTGACCTGGGTTCGCGATCGCAGAGGACCGTGGTTGCCGACTACATTTTCGAGAAGGACAAGCTCTTTGCCTGCCTTAACCTTACCGACCAGGAACTCGATACATACAACCGCTACTACAATCATTTTCGCGAGCAGTTGCCGACGCCGGATCTCGTGATCTATTTGCAGGCCACGCCCGAGATTCTGAAGAAACGCCTGAAAAAAAAGAACGCGCCGGGTGAGAAGGCAGTTAGCGATGAGTATCTGGAAGAAGTGGTGAAGGCTTACGAGCACTTCTTTTTTCACTACACGTCGTCGGACCTGCTGATCGTCAATACGTCCGATATCGATTTCGTCGAGCGCAACGAAGACTTGCAGGAACTGTTGCGGAAAGTGACGGAGCCAATTAAGGGGACGCAATACTTTTTGCCGCTGGGCGGGCAGGAGGCGGTGGGAGCTTGAGAGGCGTCGTTGGTCGATAGTCGTTGGTTGTTGGCAGTTACTTTTCGTGTCGCGGTAGTGAATAGATGGACAGCAGTTGACCCACCCTAGAAAACTCGGGGTCGGCGGTTACCAACCACGCGCGGCGTTCGATTGCCAGTTCCGCGGCGAAGGCGTCGGCGTATCCCAGGCTATGTTTTTGTTTCAGCGCACCGACCCGGGACGCTCGTTCTCGATCCACAGCAATGACCACGATTGGTAGTTCTTGCAGAACGTTCTCGGCTTGCTGGACGCCGGTTTCGCCGTGCCTCCTCCACTCGATGTAGAAGACCTCTCCCCAGGTAACAGCCGACATCAATAACGGCCTGTCCTGCCGTCGCGCTTCGTCGAACAACTTGCGGATCCTTTGCGCAGCGCCGTAGCGAGCCTCAAAGAATCCCAGCAGAGCATTGGCATCGAGCACATAGCGGCGACCACCTGCACGGGATGCGGCGGGAGTCATGGCCGCTCTCGCCCGCGCTCGCGCTCGCGCTCCCTCTCCCGTTCGCGCTCGGCCAACGATTCCTCAAACATCGAAGGTTCGCCGGGCTTGGGCTTCTGGAAGCCCATAATCTCGTCGAGGCGCCGCGCGGTAATTGGAGTCAACACCAGCCTGCCTTTGTCGTCGGTCCAGGTGGCGGGCGTGCCTTTGTCCAAGCCGTATTGTTCGCGTAATTCGGCGGGAATCACCACTTGACCCTTGGAGCTGATTACGGTGCGATAGGTAGCCATAACACATCTTACTATTAGGTAAGATACAAATTCAATCGTCTTACAATCGAATTGGAGGACTGTTCCTAGGCCATGTAAAGCATCGAGCTTCGCTCGATGGACAGCCGAGAGCGGCTGCCCCTACATAAGATTTGCGGGCTGTGGGGCATAAAATAGGCGTCGACTAGGGGCGATTTTGCGGTTACAATAGCTGCAGCATCCGCGAAGATGCGAAACAGGTTCTATCCGGCAAGCCGGAGGGGCACTGGAGGAACAATGAGCATCACAGGAATTGGCGTACGTCCCGGTATGTCGGGAAACGACGCGATGCGCCAGAAGGTCACGACCGCGACTCTGCGGGAATTAAAACTCCGTCATGAACTAATTACTTGCCTCACCGCCTATGACTACGCGACTGCGCGTTTGGTCGACGAGGCTGGCATCGAGATGATCCTGGTCGGCGATTCGCTGGCACAGGCGATTCTCGGTTATGAAAACACGCTCTCGGTCACCATGGACGAGATGCTGCATCACGTGAAGGCCGTGCGCCGCGGTGTGAAACATGCGCTACTGTTGGCCGACATGCCTTACGGGTCTTATCAGGTTGACCCTCAAAGCGCGCTCAACAATGCAACGCGCTTTGTGAAGGAAGGTGGCGCGGAGGTGGTGAAGATCGAAGGAGGCGAAAAGCGTGCCGACTTGATTCGTCGCATCATTGACGCCGAAATTCCGGTGGCCGGCCACATTGGGCTGACGCCGCAGTCGGTCAACGTGATGGGCGGCTACAAGGTGCAGGGCAAAAATCTGAGCGCCATCGAGCAACTCATGCGTGACGCCGTGGCGCTCGACCGCGCCGGTGTATGCTGCATTGTACTGGAAGGGATTCCGCGCGAAGTGGCGGCGATGATTACGGCGGAAGTGAGCACGCCGACCATCGGCATTGGCGCCGGACCGGAGTGCGATGGCCAGGTGCTGGTGTTCCACGATCTTGTGAATCTCACGTTTGCGCCGCCGGCCAAGTTCGTGCGCCGCTACGGGGATGCAGCCTCGCTGATTACGAACACGGTGCGGGCGTTTCGCGCCGACGTTCGATCGCAGCAATATCCGTCGGATGAGGAGTCGTATCATTTGCCTCGGGAGACGAAGGCTGGGTTTGAGACCGTTCTGGCGCGGAAGCGAGCTATGCAGAGGTGAAGAATACTTCGCCACGGATTTTCGCTGATCACGCAGATGAGGCCAGCGATCCCAGCATTTCGCGTGAGCGTGCTAGGCTAATATTATCCAGGAGGTAGTTATGACGAACCTCTTACCTGCATTTTTCTTTTTCCCCTTTCTCGGGTTTGGTTTCGTAATGTATTTCCTGCCGTCGCTGATTGCGCTCGCGCGAAGCAAGCGGGACATCGCCGGAATCGTTTTGCTTAACTTTTTTCTGGGATGGACGATGATCGGATGGGTCGTCGCTTTAGTGTGGGCCGTGAAGGCAGACATGCCCGCGGTGGTGCGGTGAGTTGTTCGGCACTCGGCGCAGCACGCATGAAATGTGTTTGGCACTCCTTCCGGGATTGATTGTGGCGACGAGTTTCTTTCTTGCGGCGTGCTCACGCCATGACGTGCCCCCCGCGCCAGATGCGTCCGCTTTACTGCAGAACATTGCCGCGCCCGATCCTGAGAAGTATCCGACCCTGCAGGAGAACAAGCATTGGGGCAATCCGTATCTCGTAATCCGAGCGGATGCGATTGGACTGCTGAGTGGCGCCGTAGCTAACGAAGAACAGATGCTGAAGCCGGAAGAAGTCTTGCCGGCACTCGCTCATTTGCCGGCATCGGCGTGGCCTTACGGCCGAGTGGTGGCAATTCTTGTGCAGGAAAAGCCTACCGCATCCGAACAGGAGAAGGTTGCGCTGCGAAGAAGTCGGGGCATTGTCGCAGGTGATCTGGAGGGTGCACACGTTGCGATTCATTGGATCGCCGCTTCCTGAAATCCGAAACTCTTCCATGAGAATCTGCCACACAATCGAGGACATGCGAGGCGCGTGCCGCGCGGAAGTGTGTAATAAGAGATTGGGCTTTGTGCCCACCATGGGCGCATTGCATGAAGGACACTTATCGCTGGTGCGAGCGGCAAGAGCTTCGTGCGAAGTTGTGGCGGCATCGATCTTCGTGAATCCTACGCAGTTTGGCGCCAACGAGGACTTGGCGAAATATCCGCGGACGTTCGAACGTGATAGCGATTTATTGAAAAGGGAAGGCGTGGGGTTGCTTTTTGCTCCATCGGTCGAGGAAATGTACCCGCGAGGCGCTTTGACGTGGGTTACGGTAGAAGATCTCAGCAACAAGCTGGATGGGAGATCGCGGCCGGGACATTTTCGCGGCGTTACGACGGTGGTGAGCAAGCTTTTTCACATTGTGGAGCCAGATGCAGCCTTCTTCGGACAGAAGGATGCCGCGCAAGTGGCGATCATTCGACGCATGGTGCGCGACTTAAACTTTCCTGTGGAAGTGGTTGCTTGTCCGATTGTGAGAGAGGCCGATGGTCTGGCGATGAGTTCGCGCAACGCCTACCTTGATCCGAAGCAGAGAAAAGATGCGTTGGTGTTGCGCCGTTCGTTATTGCGGGTGGAAAAATCCTGGGAGGGTGATGAGCGAAGCGCGGCGAGACTGGTGATCGCGGGGCGCGAAGAATTTGCAGGCAAGGATTCGGTTCGGCTCGACTATTTTGAAATCGTGGATCCCGACAGCCTCGATTCCGTCGACAAAGCGATAGATGGAGCGCTGGTGGCTGTCGCGGCATTTGTCGGTTCGACGCGGTTGATCGATAACATTTTGCTGGGAAAATCTGGAGACTAAGGCTGCGGCTGGGCAGCGGTTGTGGTCGTAGCTGTAGTTGTTTCCGGTGAAATTTGTGGAGGCGAGAGACGCTGCCGCAACATATTTTCGATCACTGACCACAGGTGAGGATCGCATTCGCTCTGCATGTGGCCAGGAGTGAAGAAACGCTCCACGCGGGACTCGTCTGTGCATGCGACTGGATTTTTCTTGTAGTCGATGCGGTAATTCCCCAAAATCTCGGTCTTCGCCGGGTCGGCGGCGGTAATCTTTGCCCGGCCGTGGAGGATGCCGTGCGGCTGATAAAAGTTGACCGCCTCCGCGACGTTACCGGGGATGACGGAATCGTTCTGCCAGACTTTGGCGACGCTGTCGACCTGCACGGTTAGCAGAACGGGAACTCCTGCCTTTTGCAGGTCACGAGCCAGCAATACAGCAGCGGCAGCTCCCCAACTATGTCCGAAAACGATGACGCGTGCCCGCGTCTTTTCTTCAGGGGAAAGACCGCCGTCGTGATCGATATCTAGCAGGCGCATGACAGTGTCGTAGGCACTCTTCCTGCGGCGGTTTTCGAAGACCTCAACGTAGGTGTCTTTGGGAGCGGAGCGCTGGATCCGCTGGGCAAGACGAACAGGACCGTGGCTAAGGTTGTCGTGGCTGACGAAGCCACCCACGAAACCAATGACAATGCTGGAAGGAACCGTCGCGACCGTAGGCCGGAACACCGCGGTATCCACCGGTCGCGACAGCGCCGGCATAGCAGCAGCGAGAATCATCGCAGCGGTGACTACTAAGGAGCGATATTGGGCCAGCCAGAGCAGAGACAACTCCTTAGATCGGTGAGATGACGTGTTCCGCCGGGAGATGCGGAAAAAACAGACGATTTTACCGACGGGTCACTCGTCTCTATCCGCTCTCAAGTGACTTACCAGCCATACTTCAGGCCATCGGCAATGCCAGCAAATGCCTTTACCAGAGCGGGTTTGGCGCATTTGACCCGGGGGACAGTGTACACCCGTTTGTCAAGGGGAGGGTTTGATTAATTCAACGATGCGAAGTGGGGGGAAGGTGTGGAAAAAGTCGGGGACGCCGCGCGACGCCGTTGCACCCTCGGAGCGGAATGCCGTTAGATAGTCCGCAGTATTCTTGAAATCGGAGATGATGGCTCGGCCGCCGGGCTTGAGCACCCGGACGATCTCACGGCAGGCCCGATCACGGCCCGCGCGAGTCGGAATATTATGGATGCACAGATTGGAAAGAACTACATCGAAACTGGCATCAGGGAAAGTCAAGGCTGTCGCGTCATCGTTTTTGACTTCGACGCGGGCAGAGACGCCTGCGAGGTTCACATTGAGTTTTGTTTTTTCCAGCGAGTTTCCCGAAAGATCAGTCTTGCTCCAGACATCAATGCCGACAGCTTTTCCGGTGGTCAACTTTCGTGCCGCGCCGATCATTAGCAAGCCGCGACCGGTGCCGACGTCGAGAACTGTTTCATGTCCAGTCCAGTGGATTCGCGCCAGCATCCGATCGCGATGGTGAAACTTTCCCACCTTGGCGTAAAGAAGCATGGCTGCGCCCTCCAGCAGGCAGACTGAGCCGACACCAATGGCCGTGGGACGAAGCGCGAAGCGGACGGGGCCTAGCGTAAGCACGGGCAGGAACCACGACAAGACGAGAAGGGCGAAACCGATGAGGATGAGGTTGCGAATGACGCCGGGAGCGTCAATGCCGTAGTCGAGTTTGGTGGTGTTCATTGCAGTCAGGCGGATTGTAACTGAAAGCTGGCGGCGAGGGTCAACGATGGACCTTAGGGCCGGAGACGAATGGGCTTTCCGCGAGGAAGTAGCGGAGCCGCCGGTCTGCCGCCTGGGTGATGCCAATTCGGGGAGAGATTCGGATACTTCCCGGGTGAGAGCCGTCCGTTCCGATCCATAATCCAGAGGCCGGCGAAGTGAGATCGGCGCCGTTGTCACGTGCGCGGGTGATGCCGAAGGCTTCGGCGAGGCGTCCGGGGCCGCTTGTGAGGCGACGAAGATCGCGAGGACCGCTTAGCACCACGTCTCGCGCCTGCGCCATTTCCTCGATGCCGAGGAGCGGTTCGAGGGCACGGAAGAGCACACCCCCCGCCTTGCCTTCGCGCTCGCAGGAAACATTCAGGCAATAGTGACTGCCGTAGATGAAATAAACGTAGGCGTAACCGGGAGGCCCGAACAGGACCGAATTACGCGGCGTCTTGCCAGCAGCAGAGTGCGCGGCGGGATCGTTTTCTCCCAGGTAGGCTTCGGTTTCGACGATGCGGGCTGCAAGGCGTACGTTCTCGTGGTCACGGACAAGGATCTTGCCGAGGAGTTCGCGGGCGACGCGCCGCGGATTGCGAGCGAAGAAGGCGCGATCTGGCGGAAAGATGGGGGAAAGGCAGGTCACGGGTTGTCGAGTGGAGTTCGTTCTATGGTGTAGAATATTTGGCTGGCGCGCCGGGCTAGTTGCGGGGGAGATCCTTCGCTTCGCCTGAAGAATGGCTACGCTCAGGATGACAACCTAGCCTAACCCACAACTCTGTAATTCCTAAAGGTTTTCGGTCCTTCTTGTAACCATTTGATCTCCGCATCAGCATTCGGGCTACTTTTCCTAAGCCGCACCTTTGGCCGATTCTTTTAGATAGGCCAGCACTTCTCCAGAGTGGCCTTCGGGCTTTACTTTTGGAAAGATGTGCTGGATTTTGCCGTCCGGTCCGATGATGAATGTGGTTCGAACCACACCCATGACTTTCTTACCATACATGTTCTTTTCTTTCAGCACGTCAAACGCGACGGCGACCTTTTTGTCGGCATCGGCGAGCAATGAGAAGGGCAGCTTGAATTTATCCTGAAACTTCTTCTGAGCTTTGGGAGTGTCGGGCGAGATGCCAAGTAACACGGCACCGGTTTTCTGCATCTGCTTGTAGGTATCGCGAAATTCGCAGGCCTCCACAGTGCATCCCGGAGTATCCGCGCGAGGATAGAAATACAGCACGACTACTTTGCCTCTTAGACTCTTCAGCGAGATGTTATTTCCGTTCTCATCCTGCAAAGTAAACTCGGGAGCCTTATCATTGATATTGAGCATGAGCGCCTCTTATTCAAAAAAGTTAAGGTCGAAAGCAGTGTCCGCGAACTCTAGGTTAGCAGAGCCGGGTTCACGGCCTACTGTGTTCAGAAAGTTCTTATACAGCAGGATGGGGCCAGCCGTCATTCTCATTCTATTGTTTTTTGCGGCGGCCGCGCCGCGGAGTTTGGCGCAGGGAAGGCCGCAGCTCAAGCGGCCTGAGGACACTCCTGAGAAGCCGCCGGAAATCAAAAAGAAGCCGGCGAAGGGTTCGGAGCCGCGAGCTGTGGGGCTTTTGCAACTGAATAGCAGCGGCAAGGCGACGCTGATTCCGATCGTAATTCGGATTGACGGCAGGTTCTACGACGCGAGCGTTTACAAGGCCGATCCGGTGCCGATGGCGCTGGAATCGGGGACGGTGTATGAGGCGGAGCAGGCTGGCGATTCGCAGGGCCTTTTTACCGTGGCGGGGGCGTTGCATAGTAAGAATCCAGGAAGCACAAATCTCTGGGTGGGCACGGGGTCATACTTGCCGCGGGGTGCCGAAGTGGCGAGCACTACCCACAAGGCAGAAAATGTACCCGTGGGTCTGGACAATAGCGACGAACCTCCGCGGCTTACGCGTGGGGATACTTCGAAGGCGGCGGCAACACCTACATCGGCTGCTCCTACGACTGCTTCTACGAGTACTTCGGCGGCTGGATCGGGAACTGCAACCCCGACCTCGCAGTCTTCCTCGCCATCGGCTGCATCCGCTCCGGCCGCGACTACGCCGGCGGGAACGTCATCTGGGCAGGAAACGAAGAAGAAGAATAAGAGTACGGATCCTGCCACACCTGACAAGTCTGTCGATGCGAAAGGACAAACGTCCGGGGGAACGAAGAAAAATTCGGATCAGACGAGTCAGGCACAAACTTCGAGCCCAAGCCCTGCAAGCGATGGATCGAAGGCTCAGGCACCGGAAGACTACTATCGTCCGGCACTACGCCGGGGTAAACCAACCGAGACTGCGCCGGAAGAACCGGAAACTGCACCGAAGGCGGTGAAAGCGGAGACTGCAGGGAAGGCTAATGCAATTAGCAGCGAGCCGGTGCAACTCGTGCCTGCGATTTCCGATGCCGCGGGACCTGATCCGAAATCTTACAAATTCTTCTGGAAGACAGGTGAAGAGCCAGAGCGACGCGATCAGATGCTTGCGTTGGCGGGAGATCAAGTTCGCGCTTACGCGCGAGCATTGGTTAGAAATCAGATTCCCGCGAAGCCGCTTGCAGCGAAGGCGCCTGTTACTGGGCGCAAATCTGGGGCAAAGCCGGAGCAGCCTGTGTTTGAGAAACTGCAATTCCAAACCTACGATGTCTGGGTAAATAATCAGCCGGTGCTGGTCCTAACGGCGGAAGCGCATTTCGTCCCGGCGTCAGGGGCGGCTGTCGGAACGGCGGACGAGACGTTTAGCATTGCGCTTGTCGCGAAAACCGATATCTACGGCAATCTGCACAAACTATATTCGGGAGTGACCGACAAGTTTCATCTCGATGTAACGCCTCGACTGGAGTTGATTGACGTCGTGGATGCCGACGGCGACGGCAGAGGGGAATTATTGTTCCGCGAAACCACCGATGCCGGCAGCGGGTATGTGATCTACCGCGCGACGGCGGATAAGCTGTGGAAGATGTTCGACAATCTGAACGCGGAATAGGTCAAGTCAGTGGTTGGTGGTGCAGCAGCCTTGGATATTCATGAGATGGCTTCTCGTCTTTATTCTCCTAGAGTCTTGATATTTCTAGTCTTAGTTTCCTAGTCTTGATTTTTCCTCAGAGGCAGGGCGGCTGGGATGAGGGATGGGAAAGCAGGTTCCTTCCCGGGCGTTCCGCCCGATTCGGAATGACATCGGTTTGGCGTGTGCTTCAGGCTGATGGTTTAGTGAACTGTCCGGTTCGGAATGCCATCGATTTTTGCTTTCAGCCTTTGGTTTTCCCTAGTTTCCCTAGTCCCCTCAGAGGCCGAAGCTTTGCGTCTTCGTTGGTTCTGAACGGCGAAGCCTATTTCATCATCCATCCGCTTTCTGCTATTCCGCCGTCGGCATCGCTGAGGCGGTCCTCAGCGGCTAAGGTCGAGCTTCGCTCGACTGGACAGCCGGGGGTGGCTGTCCCTACATAAACATCTCCTGCGTTATGTTTCTATGCCGACGTGGCAGACGCGGCCGACGATGTAGTCGGAAGGCGACTTTCCTTCTTCCATGGTCACGACCTCGATGGGATAAGCCTGATTGTGGGGGCGGAGAATCAGGTGACCGCCAGCAGTCTCGACATATTTCACAGTGCAATTCTCCTTCCTGAGAACTGCATACATATTGAACTCACCCTTGCGATAAGGCTTGAGTGAGTTGTAATGGCGGTCGATGAGAAGGTTTGCTCCGGGTAGCAGGCGGGGGTACATGCTCATGCCTTCGCGG
The DNA here is from genome assembly GCA_963771965.1 of uncultured Acidobacteriaceae bacterium. Taxonomy (GTDB): domain Bacteria; phylum Acidobacteriota; class Terriglobia; order Terriglobales; family Acidobacteriaceae; genus Sulfotelmatobacter. The sequence continues at coordinate 530,739 of CAVYVM010000004.1, read as the reverse complement.
GCGTCAACCTTAATGACTACAAAGCGCTCCCACTGATCGCGATTGCCTTCGGTTTCCGTCTTCAGCTTCTTCAGAAAGCTCTTCTTGAATTTCACAATTTCTTTGACGTTCATACTGGTGATGAGCGGTTGAGTGGCGGCGACGTGTCCGTCAGTAAGGAGGATGTTCTGAAACTCATCGTCGCTGGGCGGGAGAATGGAAGCGCGCTTGTTGACCTCGGAGGGATCGAGAAGGTCGAGAACGGAAAGGTGCTGGACGGTGAGGACGCGATCCATGCCTTCAAGACTCAAGCCGCGCTTGCGATTGAGGAAGTTGGAGATGTGAGCCTGCTTGAATCCGGTCTGCTGAGCGAGACGGAGTCCGGTCAGATCGCCTTCATCAATGCGCTCCCAAAGAGCATTGCGCAGATTCTCTTGCAGCACGCGGAATTTCATGGCTCGGAGTATAGCACGCTAACTATAGCAATGCGCTAACTAAAAACGATTTCCACAGCTTGGTTGGTATAACAACCTTGACCGAGATTATGTACTTCACTCAATGCGTGGAGTACAATTCTCCGCAGTCAAGGAGACGCTATGACCTTGACTAAGTGGAGGTGTCTCGGATGGCAAATCTCCGTTTGGTTTTATTGCGCTGGAAAATGGAGAGCCGCGCATGGTTGGAAGCTGTATGGGATGGTCGATGGTTCGGGATTGCTCTCACCAGCATATGTGTCGCGGTTTGTATCTACCTGCAATGGAATATTCCTGGACCCGGCGTCAGTGTTGCCGTTATGGGTGTTGCGGCAGCCCTTATGACGGCACGAGCCAAAGCGAGCGGAGCCGAGAAGGCGGTATGGATGTTGATAATAACTTCACTTCTGCTGAGCGAGGTGCTTGCCATACGGAAAGACCGGAGGGAGCACGACGATCAACTAGCCCGGATTTTGTCTGAAGAGGTGCAGGCTCGGGGCGAGTCCAAGATTAAGTTCGGAGAAATCGGCGAAGGAATTAACAATCAGAGCCGTCTGAGCGTTAAGCAATTCGAGGATACGGTGACCCGGCAATCAAGACAATTTTCGGCGACGATGGCAATTGAGAAGAAAAATATAGACCAAATTACCGGAGGTGATAGCTTCGCAATCGTGATTCCTAATACTACGGACAGTAAAGCAAACTCTCTACCACTTGCCGTCACGATGTGTTTGACTTGCGAGGAGAGCATAAATGCTTCGGTCTATATTGTGCCTAACCCGCTTCCGAATTCCGGAGTAGGAAATCAAATATTTCAAGGCCAAATTAATCCTCATTCAATGTTTTCGCTAGGGAATGTGGATGTGAGCCGCGATAAGGAGAATGTGTTCAAGATTACAGTGTTCGCGAGAAACAAACCGACATTTGAGCTTCTAAAGGTGCGCTTTAATGTAGAGAAACAACATTGGGAGTTCTCCATTGGCGTAATCAGAGAAGAAAAAGGAGGTCACTTTAATCCGAAAACAAATATGGCCGAAGGTCAAGAATTCAAAGTTTTAATGAAGGACACAGATTGGGGACAATTCGATACTACTCCATCGAATCCCGCTACGATAACGATACATTAATCACTTGTGTTTTTGAGGCAGAACGGATTCCGCGCCGATGCGGGCCAGCCCGAGCACGATGCTTGAGCGAGTGAGTATGGCCTTGGGCCAGATGTGATTCGCAGCTTTGGTGAACAATGCGAAGTCTTCGGCGGTCATTTTGACGGTTACGGTGGTGGTTCTTTTGGACATGCAAACATCGTCTGCGTTGCCTGCCTTCACGGGCAACGTCTATAAGGAATTTAAGGGAGAGGAGGTATATAATGTTTCCCGATGACGGAACTAGCCCGATTTGTACGGCTGCTAGCCGAGCGCGTACATACCGCCCGACTCTCTACCGGGCCAATTCGAGACGCCTCCGACTTTCACGCTTGGCTTCTAGAGTTAGGCGAGCTTGCAGAGCGATCCGATTCCTTGGAAGAGTTCCTCACGAAAATCTAAGCAGCTTTCGTCAATTCCTTGTACTCCAAATTATTAGATGCAAGAAGGCGCATCAGCGTATCGCGGAAGAGATACTGATTCTTCCGGTTATTGAAGCGCCATGTCATCTCTTGCAGGTAAGCGGGAAGATGTTTCACAGAGACCTTGTGCCACGCGCCCACGACGCCGCGCTTAAAGAGCGAAAACGCCGATTCAATAGCATTCGTAGAGACGCACAGACCGCCTTCATAGCGGACGTATTCCTCTTTCGAGTGATTCACCTTTTTGTGTTTCCCGCGATACTTCGTGGTCTCGAAGTTGTAGAGCTTAGACTCATCGGTCATGATGACATCCACAGTCTTGTCAACGTTGCGTGCAATGATCTCGTTGATCTTGTCTTGATTCAGGTTCGCGGCAGAGATGAAATGCAGATGACCGCCGCGTTCGCGGATACCTACGACAGGCGCGTGCTTCTTCCACTTGTCAGAATTCTTTGTGTGACCACCGATGTACATCTCGTCAATTTCGACCGTGCCAGAAAGTTTGTGGTCCGTCTCTTCCATTGCCTTGCGGATGCGATGGCAGAGATACCACGCCGTCTTGTAGGAGATGCCCAGCATTCGCTTAATCTGATTTGCGGAAATACCCTTGCGCGATTCTGTAATCAGGTAGGTCACAAGAAACCACTTCGTGAGCGGAAGATGCGAGTCATGAAAGATCGTCCCCACGGTTACGGAGAACTGATATTTGCATGAGTAGCACACATACACTTTACGATCTGCGACCGGGGCAACGTTATCGCTCTGGCACTTCAGGCACTTCACGCCTTCGGGGAATCGCAGAGCTTTTAGAGCTTCGCGGCAGTGCTCATCTGTGCTGTACTTGTCTACCAGAGTCGTAAGATTTACGGGAGCCGAGGTCATAGGGTCACCATGAAGAAAGTGAAGTTCAAAAAGCATCCGGCGAAGATGACGAGCGGCGAACTGGCCGAAGGGGTATTCCACCCGAAGGTGCTGAAAGCTATACGGCAGCACTTGGAGAAACCAGCAAGCCCGAAGAACTTAAAGAAGCCGCCAAAGTCATCAAAGTAAAGCATGTAGAGACAGTAGCAGAAGAGGCATATTGAGTCAAGTACATAATCTCGACCTTGACGCAAGAAATTCGGAGCTATAGGATCGCAGTAGACTATAACTCACTTCACTCCCCCAGAAGCCGGTTGATCATGCGAGTCGTGGATAACTGCAACGAGGAAAAGAACTTCGTGGAGTTCCGCCGCAAAGTGCGTGGTGCCGAAGTGCTTTCGGCGGCCATGGAGAGCCTGTTGAAGACCCTGAACTTCAGCGGGCGTGTCAGCGTGATTGTGCAAAATGGACGGGTGCTGAAGTCAGGGTACGAAGAAGGATTTTTTCGTCAACGCGAGATCAGCCCGATCGGAGAACGCGGCACCGAGCCATAGAAGACACGAACCCCCGTGTGACGCTGCATCGCGCGTAATTTCATCCGCAATTAAATAGCCCAAGCAGGCCATCGCAAATAGAAACGAGCCCTGTGTCCGACCCGCTCTTAGCGGGACCGGCGCAGGGCTTTTTTGTTTCGAAGGCACAACCCGAAGATCAGGAGAAGCCATGAAAACGAAGGCCAGACGGGACGGTCGTCAAGAAGAGTTGAGATTCGAATTGAAGTATTGCGAACGCTGCGGCGGGTTGTGGTTGCGTCCGGCGGGTGGCGGGCAAACCTATTGTGCAGGGTGTGCGCGGCAAATGGGCGAACTGCCAGTACCCTCCGGCGAACGGGAGGCCTCACAGACAAAAAGGGAACCGCGATGGGCTGGAGGCCGCAGCGTTCGCGATGAGGACACCGAGGCGGATACGCAATCTGCAGGAGGTGCGGCATGAGCGGGTTCGTGGCGTGGAATGCGGCGCACACAGCAGGGCGAGATCCAGAAGAGACTGCCCTGAGCGATAGAGGACCTGTTTTGCCACCGATGGAAGGATCGGCTGACCAAGGTTGCGAATTTGTTGGACCGACAGAGGCATTTCTAGAAGGGTTGCCAGCCCACGATTTTCCCAAACAAAAGCAAGATTTCGATCAAGCGAAGATTCGGCGGTCGGCAAATAGCTATTGGGACAGGGATCCGGACCTGTGGATGTATCGAAAGAAGACGGCGGCTTTGTTGCGGCGCTATATGCGGTGGTCGATGGAGGCGGGACGATTGCCTTCGCTGCTGGGACGGGAGCTGTTCCGGGCAAAGGTCACGGCGTATACGGCGACTACGTTTGAAGACCGGGTGATCTTCATTCATGACATAGAGAAATGTCTGAACCAATTGGCGAGTTTTGACCGGGAGATCGTGGCGCGGGTGGTGCTGCAAGAACACGAACATCTGCAAGCGGCAACGATTCTTCATTGCACGCGCAGAACGATTGAACGCAGGCTGCCCGAAGTGCTCGACGAGCTCAGCGAGGCTTTTCTCAAGGCACAGTTGCTTGAGCGGTTGCCGGAAGTGAAGAAAGAGGAGACGACATGAGTTGGAGAATGCTGAGCGTGACCGGGGTCATGGTCGGGTTGTACGTGCTTTGGATCGCTGCGAGCCAGGCCGCGCTTACGAGTGGGCTCGATGAACTCTACAAGAGCGTGAGCGGCAGCGCGCTATCAGTCCCGCAAGATGCGAGTGCGCGCGGCAATCTTCGGGAGACGGAGCGGAATAGCGACGTGGAACCATTCATGGAGGTTGGAGGGACGATTCTCATGGGAGTATCGAGCGCGTTGTGGGCGTTTGCGCGGCTGGGGAGCAAGATGCAGGGACGAGGGCGAAATGTGTGCCTATTCGTTTTGATGTTCTCGTTCGTACTGTGCGCGTATGGGTTCGGCCTGCTGCTTGAGCTGGCGGCAGCGGGTGGGTGAGGATTTCCGTGGAATTCGGAAAATGTTGTCAAGAGGGGGAGCACGGTGGTTTTTACGCAACTTGCTGAAAACGCGGCGAAAATAAATGTGCAATCTATGTCACTTTTACCATATGCAATATGCTATAATTAACTTATAGAGTAAAGAATTAAGCAATAGTCGAAAGCGCGCCAAGCGGCGCGTTTTTTGTTTTTGGGGTGGAAAAGCCAGAAGCGGGTTCCTCACCGGGCGTACCGCCCGATTCGGAATGACATCGATATTTTGCTTTTGGCCCCGAGGCGGTTCTACGAAATGCTTTTAAGGTCTCCGAATGTTTTTGGTTCTTGGTTTTCCTAGTTTCGGTTTTATTCTCGGAGACAGGGCGTGACGGGTGGGAAAGCAGGTTCCCTTCGGCAGGCTCAGGGCAGGCTCTCACCGGGCGTACCGCCCGATTCGGAATGACATCGATATTTTGCTTTCAGCCTTGGTTTCCCCTTACTTCATGAACTGGCTTTTGGGTCTTTTGATTTTTAGGGTTCCTAGTTGCGGGTTTTTCTAGTCCTGGGTCCGCATAGGGGCTAAAGCCCCGATCTTTATCGGTTTTTTGCGGCACGGCTGAAGCCGTGCCCTGATACGAATCGCGATTTTTTCACGAGCTATGAAGTAGTGCTCTCCCGAGACGGTTTATGAAATAGCTTCTAGGACCTCCTAATTTTTAGGTTCTCTCTAGTTGCTGGGTTTTCCTAATCTCTGGTCCTCATCAGGCTAAAGCGGCGAATAGCTGAAGGGGTTGTGGAAAAAGTTGTCAAGAGGGGCGAGGCATTGATTTTTGCTTAAGTGGTTGAAAACGTTGCGAAAATAAATGTCCAATCTATGTCACTTTTGCCGTATGCAATATGCTATACTCAAATTATACAGTAAAGAATTAAGCAATAGTTGAGAAAGTATCCAAGGCGCGCTGAAAAGCGCGCCTTTCGTATTTTCGGGCGGTGATAATTGAGAACGAAGCGGAAGGCGAAGGCCAAAGCAACGCATGGGGAAGAAAGCAAGAAAATGGGGAGCGGGGAAAGCACAGGAAAGGGCAAGATAAAGGGCAGGGACAATGGACCCGCAGAAGAATCCGTAGAAAAGAGTAAGGCGATATCGAAAGAGCCGGTGGACATGGCGCGGGTGCGGAAGGACATTTCAAACATGGTGGGCAACTCGGCGACCGAGATCGCGGCTGGAATGATAAACGCCGCGCTGTCCGGTGAACTTGCACCAGCGAAGTATTTGTTTGAGATGGCAGGGTTGTATCCGGCGACCGCGGAGACCGAGGCTACGAATCCCGAGGAGGATTCGCTGGCGCACATACTTTTGAAGAGAATGGGGCTGCCAATTGAGCCGGTGGTCAAAGACGCAAATTCTCTACCGTCGTTACTGCCAGGAGAGTCTAAGGCGACGGCCATCGTAAGGGCAGCCGTGAGGGACCGCGAGGATACCGTAGAATGAAGCGGAGTTGTGGGACGGAATCGGGCCGGTCGGATGGGCTGGCGTTTTTCATAGTGGCCAGGCCTTCCCGCAAAATTAAGGCGAACCGGAAGGTTCGCCTCACAGGACGCAGGGTGGGGATCGATATCACGTGGCTAACCGACCGGATTGCGGTCGGGGGCGGAATCTGGAACGCGGACAACATGGCGGCGGTGTCGCGTGCGGGAATTACACACATCATCGACATGCAGATCGAGTTCGACGATACCGCACTGGCGAAGGCCCACGAGATTGAGGTTTGCTGGAATCCGGTAGACGATGACTTCGAGTCGAAGCCTCCAGAGGTGTTTGCCCGTGGTGTGAAATTTGCGTTGGCTGCGCTGGAAGAGCTCGACTCGAAACTTTTTGTGCACTGTGCAGCTGGGGTTCACCGAGCGCCGATGATGGCGTTGGCGCTGCTTGGGGTGCTGGGGTGGTCCCTAGAAGATGGAATGGATTTGATCGAAGGGCGACGGCCGGTGGCGGATTTCGCGGACGTCTACGTGCGGAGTGTGGAGAAGTTTTTGAACGGACGATGTTGAAGTCCGGCGACAAGAGAGCTCGTCCTTAGAAATTGAGGAGGAATTATGTTCCAGGCCAGCCGCCCGTGTGGGCGGATTTTTTGTTTGGTGGCAGCGGTGGGGATCGCTGCTTTAAGCGTGCGGCTGTGTGTTGGCGAAGGATCTGCAGCTGCCAGGCCGGCGGCACGAGCGGCATCGCCCAGTCCGCAGAGTGGTCCGACGCTGACAGACGTGGTTGACACGGTTTATACGGCGGATGGAACACCCGCGCAAGGAGTGTTGGTGATCACGTGGCCTGCCTTTGTGACGGCGAGCGGGACGGCCGTGGCGGCGGGAGTCCTGGACGTGACGCTGGGAACAAACGGCGCTTTGAATGTAGAGCTGGCAGCGAATGCGGGAGCGAATCCTGCGGGCGTGTATTACACGGTGGTGTATCAGTTGGGGCCGGGCGAGGTGCGAACGGAATATTGGTTGGTGCCGACCAGCTCACCCGCTACTTTGGCGCAAGTGCGGACGACGCCGGGATCGGGAACGGCGGCCCCAGCGGCGTCAGTGCAGTACGTGAATTCGGCGCTAGCGGGAAAGGCAAACGATAACGCAGTAGTCCACCTGACGGGGACGGAAACGGTGACGGGGACCAAGACTTTCTCGGTGCCACCGAATGTGCCGACACCGGTGAATACAGGGGATGTAACAAATAAAGCGTATGTGGATGCGTCGATCGCGACGGTGGGAGCGGGGAACTTCTTGCCGACGGCGGGCGGAGCGATGACGGGGCCATTGTCCCTGAGTGCGAATCCAACCGCGCCCCTGCAGGCCGCCCCGAAGCAGTATGTGGACACCACGGCTGCGGCAAAGGCTGACCTAGTGACCGGGTTGGTGCCGACGCACGAGTTGGGGAGCGGAACAGCTACGGCTTTGAACTGCCTATTGGGCAATGGGACTTGGGGGTCGTGTGCATCGAGCGCCAACGCCACGGAGATTCAGAGCGTGCCGGTAGGGACAGGAGCACCTGCGGATGGACAGGTGCTGACCTATTCGTCGACGTCCGGGCAATATGCTCCGGCGACGCCGAGCAACGGCATTGGCGGAGTGTCACTGAGCCCGAGTGTGAGCCAGAACATTGTGCAGCCGGTGAACACGGAGACGAGCACGAATAATTTCAACGCAATTCGATATGTGACTGCATCCGACAACTGGAGCCAAAGTGGATTCAGTATCTCGGGAAGTCCGGCGACGGTGACGTTAACGCCATGTCCTATGGGGGTTGATACGAGTGGCGCCGGAATGTATTTCGTGTACGTCACTCAGGGAGCGACGACGGAGATCGAGCAGGTAACGGGTGGTACATGCACCAGCGGAGCCGCGTCGGGAACGATCATCTTCAACCCGGCGAATTCCTATAGCAGCGCCATAATCAGCAGCGCTAGTTCAGGAATTCAGGAGGCGATCAACGACGGGTGCGGGTTTTCCTCGACGGCGTCGAACTGCCGTATTGTGCTGCCGCCGACGGGGACGAGTGCGAATGCCCTGAAAATTTATGGCACGGTGTTCGAACACTGTTCCCGCTGCGTGGTGGAAGGCAACGGAACATTGCTTTACACGTATACGCGAGACCGAGCGTGGATGCTTGGTTTCCCAACCCTCAGCTACGTGAATGTCGCGCTCAAGGGAGTTACGTTCTCTGCAGGGATTCAGGTGGATGGCTGCTTGGTAACGAGCACAGGGGAGGCGGGGGGGACGGCGACGATCAGCGTAGTTTCAGGATGCGGGAATCTGCGCACGGGCGATCTGGCGAATATCAATTTTACGGATTCGCCGAGCTTCTGGGGAAGCCACGGTCCGGTAACAGTTTCTGGAACAACTGTAACTTACAGCCACAGCGGAACCATCGCTTCAGAAGCGTCTCCGGGAACGATCGCGATTCAGAATGCTGCGGTCGAGGACGATGCCACTAACCTGGGACTTATGGAAGGGATTGACGTTAATCTCTCGGCGGGGGGACGTTATAACCAGTTTTTCGTAGTGAACAACGATCAGTCTGCGACAATTCGTAACTTTAATGAGAATAGTGCGCCTGTGCAGTGCACGGCGAATCACTGCGGATCGTACGTATATTCGGGCGGATCGACCGCGGCCGCTCCAGTCATTTGGATCGATAAGGCGAACATCAGTCCACAGTGCGGCGGCAATGGCGTGACGGTGTACGCCAATAACAGCGTGCACATCACGGATAGCGTGATTGAAGGCTTTGGGATGTGGGGCGTGAATACACAAACCATTCTGGGGAGCTTCGGTGGAACGCAACTGGACAACCTGTACTGGGAGGAGGGAGGCGGGCCCTGTACGCATCCGTACAATCCTGGCGGTGGAACGGTGTTCAGCGCGGCGGGAATTATTTTTCAGGGTGGACAGCAACTTTCGATCACAGGTGGAGAAGGTCCGGCGGGCTCCCATGTTCCGCAATTTTCAAACACAGGATCGACACAGTATAACTACTACGTAATCGTCAACGATACGACGCAGGGGTGGCACAGCTTTCCGCTGTTTGCGGGATACGCGCTGACCAACGGGTCGGGAAGCATCACGGTGCAATACCCGCACGTTCCTGGCTCCGCGCCGGGCGACACCGTGACGTATGACATTTTGCGGATGCAACCATCGGCGAACCTCTCGGTGAACGCTCCAAGCTTTCCTGTGACAGGAGCTTGTGGAGGAGGGAGCACGACAACATGCGGGAGTGTCGTTACCGGGCAGGCGCAATGCTCTGGGTTGGTCTGCACCTTTACGGATACGGCTTCGGCGAACACTTCGACCTATACCATTAACGGGACTTCATGGGATCCGGTGTTACCCTTCTGGCCGGCAGAAATCCTGATTCCTGGCAATGGTGGGCAAGGTTTTAGTACAGCGCCTGTTATCTCCGAGACAGAACCATCCAACATGGTTTCAGTGATTGGGAATGCTTACCCCCAGATCTTCATCCGGCAATGCCAGGGGAATCCAAATATCGGTGGAAACTTTTTTGGCGGTGTCTGGGAACAATGTCTTGCAGGAAAACCGGGAGGGAATATTGGCGCGCTCTTGCTGCAAACGGGTACGTCTAGCGGGATCGGGAACTTAAAAGGTATTTTGAATTTTGAGGGCGGGAGCCTGACTAATATTTATCCGCAGCACTTTCTCACGCTGATCGATTCCAATCCCTACAAGACTTTAGCGACGATTGGGTCTCGACCGCCAAACGACGCGAACGACACGTTTATCGGAACGGACAATCCGTCCGCAGGGACAATCCCGTTGAATTCTCAACTTGCTTTTGGCGCGCCGATTGCGATCTCGAACTATATCGGCAATGTGGGAGATAACAGCAGCTATTTGGAGAGGCTCACGGCGACGGCAAAGACATTCAACGTACCGGTGAAGATCAATGGAAACCTGACGGTAACAGGAACGTGCGCAGGATGCGGATCAGGAGTGGTGACTAGTGGGACGGCGACGCAGGTGGCCCTGTACGCGACAAATGGAACGGCGGTGAGCGGCGACAGCGGACTAACGGACAATGGATCGACTCTGAACTATGCGGGCAGCGGTGGGATTTCGACTACGGCCGGAACGTTCACCGGAAATGTGACAGTGAATGGGCAGTTGCTGGTGGCAGGACCGTGGTCGGTGAGTTCGCCGATTCCAGGGAGCCCGATGACGGCGGCGGGAGCGGGAACTTCGGCGCTAGGAATCTCGAACGATGGAAATTTCTACATCTCGGCGAACGCCGGGACTCCGCAAAAAGTAGCGACAACGGCGACGAGTTCTTTCTTCACGAATTTGTTTCAGGAAGATGCAAATGACCTGGGAGAATATAACGGCACGACGCCGCAAAACCTGCACGTTTATTCAAGCTATACAAACAGCTCAACGTGGCAGCGGACTTCGTTGGGATATGACGCAGGCGATGGCTATGCAGTGGTGAGGAGTGAGAACTCGACATCCGGAGCAGCGCCGGGATTAGGCTTCTGGGTTAATAGTGGGCTGAAATGGGTCATCGACGCGAGCAGCAATCTTAAGCCCTGGACCGATCAAACGTACAACGTGGGATCCTTCAATAGCACAGGAACCGGGAGCGGGTTGAGGCCTGGGACGGTTTATGTGGCGGGAAATTCGACGAGCGGCAGCGGATTTGAACTAGGAAAATTTGCCAATCAGAGTTACGAACTTTGCAATGACACAACGACTGGAACAGTCGTGAATGGCCTCGCGGTTCTTACGACCGCGGGCTGTGCGGCGAAGTCTGCGAGCGCCCTGACCGGCGGAGCCATTGGAGTCGTAATCGCCAACGCCGGGACGAGTGGAGTGGTCACGCTGGCGCGTACGGGGTCGGTTTTCTGCAGCTTCGATGGGACGGCAACGGTGATCGGGGATTTTGTTGTGCCGTCGAGTACCGCGAACAGTGGTTTCTATCCTTTGTGCCACGATGCGGGTGCAACGCAACCAACCGGCATACAGGTGTTGGGTCGGGTGCTGCAGGCTAGCTCTGGAAGCGCCACGGTGCAGATGTTTCTCGATATGCCAGGGTCGAACGTTAGCAGCAGCGCGACATATTCGGTTCCGTGGTTTACAACGAGCACGACGGGAACGGCGATCAGTTTTTCGAGTACCGCGAATAAGGCGGAGTTGTGGGGAGTAGCACTAACGTTTCCGTTGAGCACAACACAGGTAACTTACTTTGTTGCGACGGCCGACAATACAAGCAATACCTATGACATTGGTGTGCTGAATAGTTCGGGAACCATTGTTGCGCATATTGGAAACACCGCGGGTACGACGTTTGCGCCCAGCGTTGGTTGGAGAACACTGAACTGGGCGGCGAGTGCGACACTGCAACCGGGCAAATATTACCTCGCGATTACGAGTAGCTGTACGAGCACGTGTGCGCAGGTTTACGGCGGAAGTTCGGCAGGGTTCACATTCCTGGGCGGAAGCAGCGGGACCGCGGTGAGCGTGACGGCGGGCGGAACGTTGAACAATGGAATTGCGATTCCGGCTGATAATCCGACGGAAGCGACGATTATGGCGTGGGAGATTCATTAGAAGGCGGCGGCCGTTTGGAGCCATCGGCTAAGAGCTGGTGGCTTTTCGTTTTGCAGGCGCGCTCTGACGTTTGCTGCGCTGGGAAAAGCGATGGTGCGGCGATCGAGGGGCCATTCGTTCGACTCCGCTCAGGGCGGGCACGGGTGACTTTCCTCACATGAAATGAATTGCAGGTTGGAATCGATCTCAATTCTTGGAGAAGAACACATTATGAACAGTGCGATCAATCCAGAAGCAGCACAACCATCTACCACTCAATCGTTGGAGCAGAGCGATCGAAACCCCGTAGTGTCGAACCTAGTTGGCGCAAACACCGGCGGGCAAATACCTACGCCCTTATCCGCGGACAGTCGAGTAACCCAGCCGGGGCCGGCGCTTTCCCCGAACGCGGGACTGCAGGATTACGACATGGACGACAGCGCCGATAACGTTCAGGATGAGGCGGAACGAGAAGGCTGAGAGCGCGATTGAGACGCAATCGCGCTCGGTCGAGCCATCGATTGCGGTGAGGGTCCATAGGCAAAAGCCGTGGCCCTTTTTATTGGCGAGAGGAAGGTGGGAGAGATGATTGTGCGAGCTTTTAGCAAAGCTGATCGGAGCGCGAAGGAGCGAGGGAATCTGCTATTCCGCGAGGCAATTGGCCAGGCGAATCGTCTCTCTCGGCTCAGAATTACTTGGTTCGGCGTTGGCGTTTTGTTGCTGGCAGTGTTTGGTGTGAAGGTCGAAGCGACGACGTACTACGTGAGCTCGAGTACGGGAAACGATAGCGCAAGTGGAACGTCCGCAGCGACGGCCTGGCAGACGGTGGCGCATGTGAATGGGCAAACATTTCTGCCGGGGGATTCGATTCTGTTTAAGCGTGGAGATATTTGGAACGAGAGTCTAGTGCCGCCCTCTTCGGGCAGTGCGGGCAATTCGATTACGTTTGACGCCTTTGGTGCCGGAGCGCCGCCGAATCTGACGGGATATTTCGCTGTACCGCCGGCCTCGTGGATATTCGTGACTGGGAATGCATGGAAGGCGCCGGTGCCGGCGACCTATACCACGATCAACTTCTGTCTGTTTGGATCAATTTGGGGACAGAAGGTGACGGCAGCGACTACGAACCTGACGGCGCAGTGGGACTTTTATCTGGCAAGCGGGTATGTGTACGTGTATTCGGTGGGATCTCCGGCGACGTACTATAACGAGCCGATTGTGCCGATAGCTTTAAGCAATGTTCCTGTAATCAATATTAACGGGATGTCGTGGCTGACGTTTCAGCATTTTCTGGTGAACTGGTTTGATCAATACGGAGTGTATGTACAGGGAACAAGCGATCATCTGGTATTCGCAAATATGGAATCAGATTCGATGGTTCCTCAAGGCACGCAGCCTCTAGGTTTTTACATAAATGAGAGTACACCGGGACCAGGCGACATCAAGATCTACAACTCAGAAGCACACCTCAACTATGACGGCTACCGGTTTGACGGAACGGCGACTGCGATCACGATGGTGAACGACAAAGGGTATGCAAATCGAGATGGTGCATTAGTGGACGACACGGGCGCTGTGACTTATTCCTACTGTCATTTTTATGCCTCAAGTCTGGCGGTCGCCGGATCGACGGATGTGGAATGGACGAGCGGCAGCGGTCCGATTGCAGGAGCGGGGAATGTGGCGGCGGACACGGCTCCCGCGGTCCAGGTCTACCAGAGATATCCGGCTGAAGTGTCGTTAACGGTAGACGACGCGGGAATGACACCGAACGCGGATACGTATTACGCGAGCACGGTTCTGCCGATTGCAGATGCGGTGGGCGTGCCGGTGGGTGTGGCGATTACGGTGGGATATCCTCTGGCGCAGACTTTAGTCTCGGAGTTTCAAGGGTGGATCAATGCGGGGCGAGATGTGACTTCGCACTCGATATCCCACACCTACTACACGAACACGAATGGACTCAGCCTGAAATTTTACTTGTCACAAAAACCATTTGCCCAAACTAAGCCTGCGATGATCGATGAAGAGTACCTGGAGCCAAGTCTGGATCCGGCAACTTGGGTGGTGAATGATCCGGCGTCAGCAGTGTCGGTGGTTGCGCAGACACTGCAAATTGCGGGGGGAACCGGAGCGGATGGGCAAACGACGGTGACCTTTGTCGAGCAGATTGAGTTGGGCGGTGCGGTGGTGTTGCAGCACGGAGATGTGAGCTTTGCGGCCGCATCGAACGGCGTATTAGGGGGCCTCTACGCCGGAGGAATTTCGGCGGCAGAATGTTTGGCGGGATTTCAGATTACGCCGACGGACACGGGATCGAATATTCAGGCACTCATCAACGGATTACTCACCGGGCCAAGTTTAGCGACCACTCCCGGGCATCAGTATTTCTTCACGACTTACCTATACTCGATGGAAGTGTATCGCAGCGAGGAAACCTATCACTCTTCGTTGCATCCTGCCGGGAGTGGGTGGGGTGGTGGGTCGGTGGCGGCAAACGTGCGCTTTGCTCTGGAAGTGCAGGACATAGACCCAAACAATCAAGCGACGCTAGTTGCACCCGCGACGTTGTTGTACGACGAAGTAGCTCCTGTAGCGCCAGGCTTCTGTACTTATGCTCTCGTGAATGCAAGGAGTATGCAGTGCAGTATTGCGTTCACGTATGCCGCGCACATCTCGCTCGGAGAAGTGAGAACTGCTCTTCCCAACGCGAGTTATGTAACACAGTTAGTGGGGGCACTTTCGGAAGGAGCGCAGTGCGGGATCACAAGCGATCCATCTCTGGACTTTTATCCTCAATACGTACCGGTGCTGAATGAACTGATCGTTGCGAGCTACCGCGGAAGTGGGAGAGCAGTGGCGAAAGTACAGAATGCGACGAGCGTAGCCCAACTGCAGAGTGGTCCGGATGACGGGACACGGGGTGCAGTGCGTGTGGCGAAAACTCCGGGCGCCCGTACGGCTGTCGACTGCGAAAACGCAGCTTTAGCGACCTTAGATGACAGCACGGGAATCGCCTGGTCAGGTACCTACGAAACGTGGAGTGACTTTTTGCCGGGAGCGGCAGCCGATATCTTCCCGGGGGATGCAATTGCGCTGAACGTACCATCAAGGGGAGCGATATTCGCGGCTATTGTGAGAGAAGTGGAGATTCAGGTTGCTGATCCTACGGGTGACCGTGCTTTCTACACGATTCACTTTGCCAACGACTTGGTGGCGCCATTAGCAATTGAGTATGGCGCGAGTTCAACTACGATTGCACTACAGGACATGCCTCCCCTCCTGGCGACGACTCAGATCGGAGCCTACTACCAGTCCAATCTTACCGAGGCACAGATCACGGCAGTAAGCTCGACGACAGTAGAGATCGATCTCGGAGTGGCGCCCGCTAGCGGAGGCGGCGGCGTGGAGGTCCGCGAGAACGATTATGGTTGGGGCCAGGCGAATGACAGGAACTTGCTGGGACGGTTCGAAACACAAACATTCAGCCTGACTCGCGTGGCGCAGACTCAGACTTATTTCTTGAGACTCTATGATGGGTCGTCCCCCCCGAGATATTCAAGGTACTCGGCCGCGTTGCACGTTGACTATCCTTTGTAAAGATCGATTCGCGATGGGGGCATAGGAATGATGGTTAGTGATCGAGAAGTTGCACTTCGTGCAATCGACATTGAGTTTCAGCGTGCAGTGCTGGATAAGCTGGTGAGGTTGGAAACGAAGATGGACACGCTTGTGGGAAACGGACAACCGGGACGAATCAAGATAACGGAGGATAAGGTTGCAATGTTGGAACGAAGCGATTTGCGTAACAGCCTTCACAACCGGATGGTGAACGGGGCGATCAGCGCGGCGATCAGCGTGGCGATCGCGTTCCACAAGTATTGGATTAAGTAGAGAGAAGCTTGACCCCAGGAATCCGAGATCCTGCTGCAAGATTCGCTGCGGCGCAAGGTACCTGCTTGTTTACTGCGCCCCGTTCGACACAATTTAAGCGATTCAGAATAAGAGGGAGAATCATGAGCACAATACCAAGTACCACTATCATCAGCAATTTGAAGAACGCAACCGCAGCCACTGCAAACACCCTGAAAAGTTCGGCAGTGGGAGGAATTGATGTGTCGGGGATGCTCGCACTGGCTTTAAACAAGGCCACAGAATTGAAGGTCTGTCTGACCCTGATTGTCAAATCAACCGACGGGGCCGATCCGAATCTGGTGACGCTGAACGATATTCTGGCCAGCCTCACATGAAATCGGGGTAATCCGCGGGAAGCAGCAGGGGCCCATGGAACGAATTGCGTGTTAACAATATTCAAAGGAGGAAGGTGATGGACTTTCTATCTCAATTGCTGCGAGGAATTGCATTTGTGCCGGCGCTGGTAAGTGGAATCGAAGGACTCTTCGGCGACAAGCCGGGAGCTGAAAAAAAGGATGCAGCGATGTCGTTCTTACAGAATGCACTGGCGATGACAGATCAGATCGCCGCCCGGGAGATCATCGAACCAGAGAAGTTCAGAAACGGGATTTCTAAAATAATCGATGGAACAGTTGACTGCCTGAATGCGTCCACCTGGTGCAAACATCAGCCGCCTCCTACGAGTGCCCATCCCACCGCCTAAGCTAGCCAACTTCCTCGGTCCAATTTTCGAGCGTCTTCTTCACTAGCGCCATGAATTGGTCGGCGACGGCGCCGTCGATGAGGCGGTGGTCGTAGCCAAGCGTGAGGTGGACCATAGAGCGGATCGCGATTGAATCATTGCCTTCCTTGTCGGTGACAACGAGCGGCTGTTTCGTGATGCCACCGACGCCCATAATGGCAGCATTCGGCTGATTGATAATCGGCAAACCGAAAACGGCGCCAAACTGGCCGGGGTTAGTGACGGTGAAAGTTGACCCTTCGACATCCTCCGGTTTGAGCTTCTTGCTGCGAGCTCGCTCGCCAAGATCCGTAATGCCACGTTGCAAGCCAAGAAAGTTGAGGTCGCCGGCGTTCTTGAGGACGGGAACGATGAGCCCCCAGTCGAGAGCGACTGCGATACCTACGTTGATGTGGCGGTGGTAGCGGATGCTGTCGCCCTCCATCGACGCATTGATGATCGGCCACTGCTGTATTGCGATAATCGCAGCACGCACGAAGAATGGCATGAAAGTGAGCCGGACGCCGTGGCGCTGTTCAAAGCCGTTCTTGTGTTTGCCGCGCAGTGTCACAATGCGAGTGAAGTCCACTTCGTACATGCAATGAACATGAGCGCTGGTGCGGCGTGACTCGATCATGCGCTGCGCGATGATCTTGCGCATGTTGGTTAATGGGACCAAGTCACCTGGGTAGGCAGCAGGGACCGTGGGACGTGGGCTTGCTGCCGCGGCCGCCGGTTGGGGAGCAGGGGCGGATTGAGCGGGCGCCGGCTGCGCAGGACGCTCGATAAAGGCCATGATGTCCTGCTTGGTGATGCGGCCGCCGAGTCCTGTGCCTGAGATTTGCGAAAGATTGACACCGTGCTCACGGGCGATTTTACGAACGAGCGGCGAGGATCGAGCCTCCTCTTCGTCGCTTGACGTCGGCTGTGCTGACTCTTGAGCTCGCGGAGTGCCAGCATGCGCCACGGTGGCGGTTTTGTTTTCTTCTTTCTTTTCATTCTTCTCAGTGGCCGCCTTTTCCTGGGCGGCTACGAGCGCTGCCTTGGCTGGTGCCGGAACGGCTTCGCCATCGACGGCGATGGTCCCCACTATTGTGTTAACACCCACTGTCGTGCCTTCCGTGACTTTGATCTCTTGAAGAACGCCAGAAGCAGGGGCCGGAATTTCTGCGTCGACTTTATCGGTGGAGATTTCGAACAGAGGTTCGTCGCGCTGGACCTTGTCGCCCGGCTTTTTCAGCCATTTGGTGATTGTGCCCTCGACGATGGACTCTCCCATCTGAGGCATGATGATGTCAGTCGGCATGATTTCCTTCCGCGTGGCCCACGCTTCACAGCAGAGGCCGGACGCAACCAAATATTATAGCGGTTATAAGAGATGCCTTGAAAAAGTGCCTGTGTATGCGGCCAATATTGTGTCAGCATACTTCCGTTTATAGGAGTAGTGTTCCGGTTATCCCCCCGCTGATCATTTATTCGTGCTTGATTGGTTTCTCTTCCTCTCCCGATGGTGCCGCTACTCCAAAACTCATTTTCCAGTAGTCCTGCACAGCGGGCGGGAGCTTCTCCAGGTGCGACAGGAGGCTGGTAATTTTCCACATGTCTTGTTCACTCAGAGTTTTTTCCCAGGCGGGCATCCCCGTATAACGGACGCCGGTACGAATCGTATAGAAGATGTGCCACTCGGGATCATCGGGTGGATCGGAGACGAGGTTTGGAGCAGGAGGGTAGAAAGAGTTCGCGAGAGACGCGGGTTTGCGATCGAATGCGCCGTGACAGACGGCGCAGTTCATGGTGTAGAGCTTCATGCCGTCTTCAAAATTCTGGTCGGTTGGGGGAAGAGGATTCGTCACGCGCGGGGCGTGTCGCTCCATTGAGGCATCGACTGCTCCGTTTGCGATGCGCCGCTCGAGGTGCGGCGGCGCCACATTTGCGTTGGTGGGTATAAAGCCCAGCATGGCGATGCCCAGTCCGCCAAGAATGAGCACGAGAACAGTAATGATGACACCGAGAATAAATTTGCCCATGATTCCTCCGGGAGGAACTATTGTGGCAGAAGTAGTAGGTGTGACGCCAGTTCGCCGCAAACTCCAGCGCCCTAATACGCTTTTAGCCGCCGAGCTTCGCGCACTACGTCGCCGACTTTAGGCAAGTAATGCTCTTCCTGCGGCGGAGAGAATGGAATTGCCGAGTCTAGCCCGGCGATGCGCACTATGGGTCCGTCGAGATCGTCGAAGGCTTCTTCGTTGATAATGGCAGCGATCTCACCTGCCAAGCCTCCGGTGCGGGAGTGCTCGTGCAGGATGATGACTTTATTTGTTTTCTTAACTGTCTGCACGATCGCTTCGCGATCGAGCGGCGCGACGGTGCGCAGGTCGAGGATTTCGAGATCGATTCCTTCTTTGCTCAGAATCTCGGCGGCTTCGACCGCGGTGTGGACCATCGCAGCATAAGTAATGATGCTTAGGTCGCAGCCTTCACGGACGATGTTTGCTTTACCGATGGGGACGACATAATCTTCCGCGGGAACTTCCCCTTTGATACGGCGGTAAAGATATTTGTGCTCGAAGAAGATGCAGGGGTTGTTGTCGCGGATGGCGGCTTTGATAAGACCCTTGGCGTCGTAAGGCGTGGCGGGGCAGATGACTTTGAGCCCGGGATTGTGAACGAACCACATCTCTGGATTCTGCGAGTGAAACGGACCGCCGTGAACATATCCGCCGCTGGGGCCGCGCAGCACGAGCGGGGCGGGCGCGCCCCAGAGATAATGCGTCTTCGCCACCATATTGCTGATCTGGTTGAAGGCGCATCCG
Organism: uncultured Acidobacteriaceae bacterium; assembly: GCA_963771965.1. GTDB lineage: Bacteria > Acidobacteriota > Terriglobia > Terriglobales > Acidobacteriaceae > Sulfotelmatobacter. Next base: position 511,335 of record CAVYVM010000004.1, on the reverse strand, counting down.
ATGAAATCCATGAACTGGAACTCGGCGACGGGACGCATGCCAGTGAGCGACGCTCCGAAGGCCGCGCCCACAATGGCTGACTCAGCGATGGGCGTGTCGATGACGCGCTCGGGGCCGAAGCGGTCGATGAAACCATCAGTGACTTTAAAAGCCCCGCCGTAAATGCCAATGTCTTCGCCGAGGCAAAAAACAGAAGAGTCGCGGTCCATTTCTTCCCAGATTCCCTGGCGGATAGCTTCAAGATAGGTAAGTTGCATAGGTTTCTCTAGCTATTTCACCGTAGATAGCAAAAGCCGTATTTTCATCTGACATCTACTTTGACCTCTATATCGTCAACGCACGTTTGCCTAATCGAGTAGTTTGAGGCCGTGTGCCATTCTCCTGCCGACTGTTTGATAAAAACATCCGAGAGTTCATCCATGCGAAGGCATCGCCAATTGGCTGGTGACCCGTCAGGTTCTAAACCGCTTCTGCTTCCTCCCGCGAACTGATAAAGCAAAGCTTGTGGGTGCCCGTTCTTCTTGCCGATCACATGCGGGCACATTTCTCGAATGTAGCCACAATAGCTGGCGCTCACAATATTTTTGTCGATGATCGCACTACGAACCATGCTGTAAATTTCATCGGCAGTTTGTCGCTCCGCGGCCATGACGGTTTTAACTTCTTTCGGCATGATTGCCGTCACCGCAGGTGTACAGCCGCTTCTGTTTGCTTAAAACCACCGGTTCCCTTTTTTACCTTCGACATACCATACTTCGGTTTGATCTCGTGACACCCATCCTCGCAGAACACTCCGCCCTCGGCTGACTCCGGCGTCGGCATTGGCGAGTTCACCGCGATTTCGCGCTCGGCCTCGATCACCCGCTCCACGTCCGAAATCAACTCCACATTTTCTTTTGCGCTCAGCCACTTCTTCTCTCTCACCAGATAATTCTCGAAGCGGGAGATCGGGTCGCGCTTTTTCCAGAAGTCGAACATCGGCTTCGGGACGTACGCGGCGGCATCGTGGATGGCATGGCCTTTCATGCGCATCATCTTGGCTTCGATCATGGTGGGGCCTTCGCCGCTGTGGGCGCGTTCGACGGAGTCGCGGGCGGCGTCGTAGACCTGGCAGGCGTCCGTGCCGTCGACGATCACGCCGGGGATGCCGTATCCGATGGCGCGCTCGGCGAGGTCTTTGCAACGGTACTGCATTTCCGACGGCGTGGAGTAGGCCCACTCGTTGCTCTCGACGAAGAGCACGAGGCCAAGATTCTGCACGGCGGCGAAGTTGATGCCTTCGTAGGTGACGCCGGTGGACTGGCCTCCGTCGCCGATGTAGGTCATGACGGCAACGTTGCGTCCCTGCAAGCGCGCCCCCAGCGCCACGCCGGTGAGCACGGGAATTAAATCGCCGAGCATGGAAATGGGCGAGACCATGTTGCGCTTTTCGATGTTGCCGAAGTGCGAGGTGCCGTCGCGGCCGCGCGTGGGCGAATCGGCTTTGGCCATGTACTGCATCATGGTGTCGCTGGCCGCGAAGCCGCGCACCAGCAGCGCCCCTTGGTTGCGGATCATGGGCGCGAACCAGTCGTCCTTATCGAGCGCGTAGGCGGAGGCGCAGGAGCAGGCTTCCTGGCCGAGTCCAAAATAAACTCCGCCGACCACCTTGCCTTGCTTGTAGAGATTTTCGAGCGCGATCTCCATTTTGCGGTTAAGCAGCATGTAGCGGTAAATCTCGATGCACTGCTTCTTGTCGAGATACTTGGAGTCACGAATGGGCGGAACGGGCGCGTTGAGATCGCCAGTGACTTGGTAGCGGACGTGCTCAATGCCGTCTTTGTCTTTTTCGACGCGCTGGATTACAGAGAGGTCCGGGTGCTCGAGGCGCGTGTCGGGGATGGAGTAGGTGCGAAGGCTAGTATCCGACACCTTCGATGGAGACGTGGGTGCCCCATTTCTCGCGTCTTTTGCGAGAAGTGGGGATTTCGACCGGGAGGCGCCGTTGCGAGGGCGGTTGCCGTTGGAGTTGGTTTTGGATTTCGTTTTCTTGTTGGGCATGGATGCAGCGCGGCAGGCGCAATGTATTGATGGTATCGCGAGGAAGAGGAAAGAGCTAGGGTGGGTACGCGATCACACAAACTCCTCTTCTAGGCGCCAAAATCTTCCCGTTCGGATGTTAAGGGAGCAGATCGTCGCACGGTCAAGCTGAGGCCAGAGTAAGTTAGTAAAAAGCACTGCTTCGCGTTCAAGGCCTGCAGTATTCGCGGACCAAATCTCGTCTATATCTAACAGCAGATTCCTAATCTCGTGGTCGGCAGCGATTTGTTCAAACTGACTCTCGATTGTTCCCGCAACCGCATCCTTTTCTAGCACGAGAATCTTCTTCTCAGCATTTGACACTGAAAGTTTCGGGATTTTGTTGCGCATGGCGCGAATGACTAGTTCCGGCCCGGGATCGCCTGGGTAGTTACGACCGGTAAGGAACTTTCCTGAATCGTTTTGCCTCCATGGGAGTTTCTGGATGTGGAGGAGGATCTCGCACCCGCCAGCTTTGAGGGGGACCCGTGAGTTGCCATCTGGCAACTGACGAAGGATGTTTGGAAGCTGCTCCAAGAGTTCATTCGGAATATCGCCCCATCTAATGCCGGCTGGGACAGAGGCAACAGGCTGAGAGACCATGAACATGTGCCCCAGCTGTAACAAGGAGGGGTGATTTTCCAACGTGCCCAGGGTTCTCAAGAAACGCGCAGCGTCAGCTTTCTCCCCTACAAACGGCTCGATCAGCGTGTGCTCGATCGCAAGAGTGTGTTCCTCACCGTCAACACAAAATGCATCGATGTTTTTTTTCGACGAGTCGTCGTCTGGCCATTCCAAGACCCGGTACGAAGCACTCTTGAGCTGATTGTAGAGCCGCAGCCAGTGCTCAACGATACTCTTGTCTCGCTGATTCTTCATCGTAGTAATGCAGCGTAACTATTTTATCAATTTCATGAGGCGGTCATGCCCAGGCTGTGTCATCTTCTTCATGAATGCGACGGGGACTCTCGGGGGCTCGCATCGGAACCCCCACCGCACGGCCGAGGAGGGCATCGAGAGTGTCAACCCAGAGGATTTGAGATTCGAAGACCGTGCCGAAGTTGCGCGAGATGGATTCCGCAACTGCGTTCAGATCGAGTGGCCCGCCGAGTTCTTGCTGCATCGAGGTGACCGGCTTGGCCGTGATGCCGCAGGGGATGATGAGGTTGAAGTAGCTGAGATCGGTATTAACGTTGAGAGCGAAGCCGTGTGAGGTGACGAAGCGGGAGATGTGGACGCCGATGGCGGCGAGTTTGCCTTCAGTACCAACTAGCGCGTCGCGCGGTGCCTCCTCAGAGTTGTCATCCCGAGCGGAGAAAGGCGATCCGAATGCGGATCGCCTTTCGCAGTCGAGGGACCTGCTGTTCACATGCAGCGTATTCAGACTTTGCTCCCTAGTATCTGATGTCTCTTTATCTGCCGCAGCAGCCATATCGTCAAACAGCAGGTCCCTCGACTCCCGAGAACGATTCGCAAGCTCATCGTTCTCTTCCGCTCGGGATGACAGGGAGTTGGAAGCTTGGGATGACAAAGAGTTGGGGTCAGTCCACACGCCCGTTAGTCCTGGCACTCGCTTTGTCGGAATCGCGAAGTCGGCACAGGTGCGGATTAAAACTTCTTCCAGGCGGCGGACGAATTCCACCGCGCCGAGTGTCTTGCGCTTGCCATCGGGCGTGGCAAATCCACGCAGATCGAAAATGGGGTAGCCGACGATCTGGCCGGGACCGTGGAAGGTGACGTTGCCGCCGCGGTCGCATTCGAAAAGCTCGACGCCGTGCTCAGCCAGCAGTTCAGGCGACGCGATTACATTCGCAGCCTTGGCATTGCGACCTAATGTGATGACTGGTGAATGTTCGAGTAAAAGCAACACGTCGCCGATCTTTTCTTCTTTGCGCAGCGCGATCAGTTGTTGCTGTAGGCGCAGGCCGGTGGCGTAATCGACCGTGCCGAGTTGGATGAGAGAGATCAATCGATTCGCCCCAGAAGAAAGCGCGGCTTACTGGGCGTGCGCTGGAACCTCTACATATGCCGAATACGTCCGGGGCTCGGGAATCGGTTCGCCGCTCTGTGCCATCCCTTCCAGATGGAAGGTAATTACCCCCTGCATTTCACGTTCGACTTCTTCGCGCGTCCGACCGGTAGCCACACACCCGTCCAGATCCGGTGAGTAGGCGGAATAGCCTGTTCCCGTCTTTTCAACAACGATTAGATACTTTTTCATTTCTTCAGCCCCGCTTGCTTCCAGACGCTGTTCAGCGTACCTAGTCCGAGATCGTTGCCGGGCTTGCCCGGAACTGGTAACCAATCCCGGCTTGGTCGAATGCTTGAACTGCCGATGACTGCCTCGCGTGCGATTAAGCCGCCAGCCGTCGCGCTCCAGGTCCTTGATCACATCTCGCACCTTCATTTTACGCCCTAGCGTAAACTCCTACGCGTTGATCGCCATCCCATACACGCTGTTCGCCGCGTCCAGCATAGCTTCGGCTAAGGTCGGATGCGCGTGGATGGTCCACATCAAGTCCTCCACAGTCGCTTCGAGTTCCATAGCTACGACTGCTTCGGCTATTAATTCCGTGGCCTGCGGGCCAATGATGTGCACACCGAGGATCTCGCCGTAGTCGGCGTCAGAGACAATCTTGATGAACCCTTCGTGCTGGCCAACGATCGACGCGCGCGAGTTCGCGGTGAAAGGAAATTTGCCTACCTTAATGTTATATCCGGCTTCGCGGGCTTTCGTTTCAGTGAGTCCTACACTGCCAATCTCGGGATGGCAATACGTCGCGCCCGGAATGTGCTCCGGATTAATTGGTTTGCCCGGTTTGCCCGCAATCTTTGCTACTGCGACCAACGCTTCCATGGCCCCGACGTGGGCCAGTTGCGGCGTCCCGAGCACGATGTCGCCCACGGCATAAACGCCAGGCTCAGAGGTTTGCATCCAGGAATCGGTTTGGATGAAGCCGCGGTCGGGCTTAATCTTTGTCTTCTCCAAGCCGATGTTTTCGGTGCGCGGCTTGCGGCCAACGGCGATCAGAATTTTCTCCGCATCGATCTTCTGCTGCTTGCCATCGACACTGATCGTTACCGCGATGCCGGTTTTCGTCTTGTCAATCTTCTCGACCTTCGCGCCGGTATGGAAGTTGATGCCACGCTTCCGGTAGACGCGCGCCAGCTCCTTGGAAACTTCTTCATCTTCTACCGGTACCAGCCGTGGCAGCATCTCGACGATGGTCACTTCGCAATCGAACGATCGATAGATGGAGGCGAACTCCACTCCCACCGCCCCCGCGCCAACAATGACTAGTGACTTCGGAATTTCTTTCAAGCTGAGAATCTCGATGTTGGTGAGAATGCGATCATCCGCCTCGAGGCCCGGCAGCATGCGCGCTTCGGATCCGGTAGCAAGAAGAATGTTTTTTGTCTTGAGGTGGCTGGTCTTGCCGTCGTTTGTCAATTCGATGGTGAAGATTCCGTTTTGCGCCGGCCCAGTCAGCTTGCCATATCCCTTCACGGTCTCGACCTTGTTCTTCTTCATGAGAAATTCAAGGCCCTTGGCATGTTTCGCAACAATCTTTGATTTCCTATCCTGAATCGCGGCCCAGTTCAGCTTGCGCGCGTCCACGCCTTCGATTCCGAATTCCTTGGCGTCTTTCAAGTGATCCCAGAGTTCGGCGTTGAATAACAGCGCCTTGGTCGGGATGCAGCCCACGTGCAGGCAGGTTCCGCCAAGGAATCCGTCTTTTTCGATGAGTGCGGTTTTCAGTCCGTACTGGCCGGCGCGGATGGCCGCAGTGTACCCGGCAGGGCCGCTGCCGATGATGGCGACGTCGTAAATACTCTCAGGCAAATTGGTGCTCCTCTGTAGGAACAGATGTCGATGGGCAAACGTTTGATTCTAGAACAAGCAGGGGGACAGCAACAAACGGCGGCAGGGGCGGGGCGATGCTGAAAAGAGTAGGGGCGGAAATTCCCTGATGAGACTGAAGCTCCTACGAGGGAAAGGGGTCCTTCGACTTCGCAGCAGCTTCGCTATTCGCAAAGCTGCTACTTCGCTCAGGATGACAAACTTCTAATTGCCTTCGTTGCTCGCGCGCTTCCAGGAGATCAACTCGCCAATGGTCGAACTCGTGCTCGACACCGGCTGCTTATAAGCCTCAACTTCGGAGCGCGATGCTTCTTCGCCGACGGCGCGGATGCTGAGTCCCACCTTCTTATCTTCCGCGCTCATCTTGATGATCTTGAAATCGTGCTCTACGCCGGGCTCCAGATGAAGCGGCTGCCCGTTGCCATCCACGGCTTCTGATTTGTGGCACAATCCCTCGACACCCTCCGCGATTTCCACGAAGGCCCCGAATGCAGCCACGCGCAGGACCTTGCCGTGAATCACGTCTCCCACGTGGTGAGTCTCAAAGAATGTCTCCCAGACATCGGGCTGCAGTTGCTTCACGCCCAGCGACAGCCGGCGCTTGTCCGGCTCGATCGCCAGCACAATGGCTTTCACGCGATCACCCTTCTTCAACACTTCCGAAGGATGCTTCACGCGCTTTGTCCAACTTAGATTGCTCACATGCACCAGGCCATCGATGCCATCCTCGATTTCGATGAATGCGCCAAAGTCGGTCAGGTTGCGCACCCGGCCTTCCACCGTCATGCCCACTGGATATTTATCGTGCAGCGCATCCCACGGATTGGCCGCCAGTTGCCGCATGCCGAGCGAAATCCGCCGCTCGGTCGGATTCACATTCAGCACAACGCAATCAACCTGATCGCCCACATTCACCAGCTTCGAGGGATGCTTCATGCGCTTCGACCAGGTCATCTCGCTGACGTGAACCAGCCCTTCGATGCCCTGCTCCAACTCAACGAAAGCGCCGTAGTCAGTCACACTGATCACTCGCCCGGAAACGTGCGCGCCCACGGGATAGCGGTGCTCGGCATCAAGCCAGGGATCGGGCGTAAGCTGCTTAAAGCCCAGCGATACGCGCTGCTTGTCTTTGTCGTACTTCAGAACCTTCACCTGAATCTGGTCGCCAACATTGACTAGGTCGCGCGGATGCGTAAGCCGTCCCCACGACATGTCCGTGATGTGCAGAAGCCCGTCGAGGCCACCCAGGTCCACGAAGGCGCCGTACTCGGTCAGGTTCTTCACGACTCCCGTGAGAACCGATCCCTCTTCCAAATGTTCGAGCGTCTTGCTGCGCTTCTCGTTCTGCTCGCCTTCCAGCAATTCCTTGCGCGACACTACAATATTGCCGCGCTTCTTATTAATCTTGATGACTGTGACTTCGAGTGTCTGGCCCTTCATCCCATCCAGATTCCGGATCGGTCTCAGATCCACCTGCGATCCCGGCAGAAACGCTCGCGCACCCAGAATGTCGACCGTCAGCCCGCCCTTCGTCCGCTCGATCACGACCGCCTTCACCGGCCGCTTCTCCTGGTGGGCTTTCTCCACTTCATCCCATGCGTGAATCCGTGCAGCCTTCTGGTGCGAGAGGTTGACGTAGCCTTCTTCGGTCTGTCCCTTCTCCCGCATCACCTCAATTTCGTCACCCGGCTTTACCTTCGCCTTGCCTTCGTGATCCAGCACCTCCGAAATCGGCAGCATACCTTCCGACTTGGTGCCAATATCCACCACCACGTGTGTCGAAGTCAGCTTCAACACCGTTCCCTTGATTACCCGGTCTTCGCCCACGGCTTCTTCGCTTTCCGTGGTGAAGTTTTCCAGCGCCGACGCAAAGTCCTCGTTTGCCGGTTTCTCTTCGGCAGCCGGGGTTGCAGGCTCAGCCTCTTTGGAAACCGGACTCGCTGTCGCGATCGCGGAGCTCTGACTCTGTTTGGTCGAAGACGCGTCAGTTGTGTCGTGCTGGTTGAAGGTAGATTGAGTCGTCGTCGGTTCTGTTTCGGTTGCGACGGCGATTGAGGAATCGGAGTTGTGAGCGGTGGTATCGTCGAACAAGGTTAAGCCTCTCTGCTGAAACCTCGCACATCAGTGCGGGCGGGATGCGGGAGCCTGCTTGGCGGACTGCTGGAGTGAGTCGTTTGGTTGTGGTGGGCTCACCCTGGCGAGTGAGCTTGGACAATCCCAGCTGCCGGACGTTTTTACAGAAACCCGCGTCCAAAGGGAACTCCTCGACTATAGCAACGCCTCGCAAACAGTGTCAAACCTATTTGTTCACGCACGTTACGCCAGTGTTTCAATCGGCAATTAGCAGTCAACAATTAGCAATTAGCACACAGCCAATCGGCCCCAGTTCATGTGGGGACAGCCGCCTCGGCTGTCCAGCGAGCGAAGCGAGCTGCAAGAATTGAACACAGCACTTTCAGCCACGGTAGCGCATCCGAGGGGACTGAATGCTGAGTGCTAAATGCTAATTGCCAAACGCTCAGGATGCATTCCTCTACTCCCATCTGCTAACCTGCCACTTGCAATGGATTATCTCTGGACCCCATGGCGCTATGCTTACGTTTCCTCCGCCGAAAAGGCGACGGGATGCGTCTTCTGCGACGCCGTACAAGCCGGCGACGACGCCAAGGTTCGCATTGTGTATCGCGGCCAGCATTGCTTCGTGATTCTGAATACCTATCCCTACACGCCCGGCCACGTGATGATCGTCCCCTACGCTCACCTCGACGAACTGCGCAAGCTCCCCCCCGAAGCCGCCAGCGAAATGATCGCACTCGCACAGCGCATGGAATCCGTCCTACGCGAACTCTACACACCCGACGGCATCAACCTCGGCATGAACATTGGCAAAGCTGCCGGCGCCGGTATCGCTGGACACATCCACATGCACGTATTACCGCGCTGGGTTGCCGACGCGAACTTTGTCTCAGTCGTGTGCGAAACGAGAATCCTGCCAGAGACGCTGGGTGAAACGTGGAAGAGAATGACGGCGGCGCTAAAAGAGGACAACGAACGCTGATTCTCGGAAGGACGTCAGTGTCCAACATTGGAAAGCTTGAGAGGGTTGCCATACGCGAGCTCTGGAAACACGAAGAGCGGGGATTTTCCGCTTGGCTCGAAACGAATCTCGAAGTGCTTTCCGAAGCAATCAAAGTGAAACTTTCCGACCCCAAGAGAGAGCTCTTAGCGGGAAAATTTCAGGTCGACATCGTCGCCCAAGACAATAACGGTGATCTAGTCATAATAGAAAACCAGCTAGATGCGACAGACCACGACCACCTCGGGAAGCTGCTTACATATCTCACGAACATGGATGCGAAGGCTGCTATCTGGATTTCGACCGATCCCCGAGCAGAGCACATCCGTGCGATCCAATGGTTAAATGAAACCACTCCCGACAACATCTCTTTCTACTTGGTACGGCTGGCCGCCTACCGAATTGCGGGCAGTGATCCGGCGCCTCTATTCGAAGTAATCGTCAGCCCTAGTGCCGAGACGAAAAGCTTTGGGAAAGAAAAGAAGGAGCTGGCAGAAGGCCAAATTCTCCGCCTCAAGTTCTGGGAGCAATTGTTGGAAAGCGCCAAGCGAGCGGGAGTCATGTACCACGCACAGAGGTCACCTGGCAAAGACACCTGGATTTCCGCGGGCGCAGGTGTGCAAGCGGGAGTCAGTTTCAATTACGTCGTCTGGATGACAGAAGAAACAGGGGTTGAGCTTTACCTTAACACGGCAAGTAAGGACACAAACAAGCGCATATTCGATGACCTTTATAAGAAAAAACAGGAGATTGAAACGGCGTTTGGGTCGCCGCTTTCTTGGGAGCGTCTAGACGACAAAAATGCTTCTCGGGTTTGCTGTGTCCTCAGAGAAGGTGGCCTGGTCGATGAGTCCAGATGGCAAACCATGCAGGCTGCAATGATAGCCGCGATGGACAGGCTGGTGAAGGCAGTAAAGCCCTATTTCGCGCGACCATGACCTGATCACCGCGCCTCTCACTTCGCCTTCACAAACTTCGCCAACGGCACTACCTCCACTTTCTTCCCCAACGCATACGCCTTATCCCCCGGATACAAAACATAAAGATGATCGAGTTTGAGATCAGCAAGCGCCGTCCGCATCGATGGCGTCAGAGCGGGCGCGTCGGCGCGTTTGCATTCGATCCCAATACGTCGTCCATCCTTGAACAAGAGCAGATCGAGTTCCGCTCCGTTGTAAGTCGCCCAGTAATAAGCCTCGTCGGCCTGAAACGACTTCAGCACTTCCTCCACCGCGTAACCCTCCCACGAGGCCCCCACCTTCGGATGGTTTTCAAGATCGATCTGATTGGTGATGCCAAGCAGCGAGTGCAGCAACCCGCTGTCGCGCACGTAGACCTTCGGCGCCCTCACCTGCCGCTTGCCCAGGTTTTCAAACCAGGGCGGCAATTGGCGCACCATGAAAACGCCAGCCATCAGATCGAGATAGCGGCGCACGGTGGATTCGTTCACCGCCAGAGCGCGAGCCAATTCAGCCGCGTTCCAAATCTGGCCATGGTAATGCGCAACCATATTCCAGAATCGTCGCAAGGCCAGCGCTGGAACCTGCACTCCCAGTTGTGGAAGATCGCGTTCCAGAAAAGTCTGGAGAAATTGCCGCCGCCAGCTTACCGAGTCCGATTCACGGCGTGGAATGTAAGCCAGCGGGAAGCCGCCGCGCAGCCAATGCTGGCTTTGCGCGGATGCCCCCAGGTCCGCCAACCGGAATCCTTCCAGAGGAACGGTTTCGAGCCTGCCCGCCAGCGTTTCCGACGATTGCCGCAGCAGGTCTTCCGACGCGCTGCCCAGAATGAGAAAGCGCGCGGGCAGCGGCGACCGGTCAGCTAAGACGCGCAGAAGCGGAAAAAGATCGGGACGCCGCTGAATCTCGTCGATCACAACCAGCTTATTCAGTGGTCGCAAGGCGGTATCCGGTTCGCTCAGCCGGGCCACGCTCTGCGGGTCTTCCAAGTCGAAATAATTGAGCGAACCGGGTGATACAAACTGCCGCGCCAGGGTGGTTTTGCCGCACTGGCGCGGCCCTAACAGTGCTACTACACGGCTCCGTCGCAGCGCCGCACGGACCAGAGCGAGATCAGTTCTACGGTTAATCACGAAAACATACTACCATGAATATCCCGCTATGTGTGCGGGATTTTCATGGTACCGATAAACATCAATTCAGCAGTTTCTCCATCTCCTTTTCGCCAATCACACTTACCCCCAACTCCTTCGCCTTATCCAGCTTCGACCCCGCATCCGCTCCCGCCACCACGTAGTCTGTCTTCTTGCTCACCGATCCAGTGACCTTCCCTCCAGCGTCTTCAATCATCTTCTTCGCTTCATCTCGCGTGAAGCGCGTCAAAGTCCCGGTGAGCACAAATGTCTTTCCCGCAAGCTTCGTCCCCCGCTCTTTCTTCTTGCCCGTCAGCGTCAGCCCAGCCTCGCGCAACCGCTCCACCAGTTTGCGATTCGCCGCGATGCCAAAAAACTCCACAATGCTCTCCGCAATCCGCGGGCCAACCTCATTCACATTCTGCAATTCTTCGACGCCCGCGCTCTCCAGCGCTTCCATCGACCCAAAATGTTCCGCCAGAAACTGCGCCGTGCGCTCCCCTACCATTCGAATACCCAGCCCGTAAATCACGCGCTCCAGCGGCAGTTTCTTGGAATTCTCGATCTCGTCCAAAATGTTCTGCGCCGATTTGTCGCCCATGCGCTCCAGGCTCAGCAAGTCGTCTTTCGTCAGCTTGTAGATGTCGGCGACATTCTTCACCATCCCGCGCTCGGTAAGCTGATTCACCAGCGCATCGCCCATGCCATCGATGTTCATCACCCCGCGCGAAGCGAAATGTAGGATCGTCTCACGCAGTTTCGCCGGACAATTCGCATTCACGCAGCGATAGTCGACCTCGCCTTCAGTCCGCACCACCTTCGTCCCGCACACCGGGCATTTCTCCGGCATCTCAAACGTTTTCAATTCACGCGGCCGCGGATGATCCTTGTCGTCAATCACCTTGGCGACCTTCGGAATCACATCTCCGCCACGCTCCACCTGCACCCAGTCGCCAATCTTCACGCCCAGCCGCTCGATCTCATCCATGTTGTGAAGCGTGGCATTTCGCACGGTCGTCCCGCCGATCAGCGCCGGTGCCAGCATTGCCACCGGCGTAAGCTTTCCTGTGCGTCCCACCTGCACCCGAATGTCTTCCAGCTTCGTAATCCCCGCCCGCGCCGCATACTTATAAGCAATCGCCCATCGCGGTGCCTTCCCCGTGAATCCAAGTTCATCCTGCAAACCCGTTCGATCCACCTTCACCACGATGCCGTCTATTTCATACTCCAGCGATTCACGCTTCCCCTCCCACTCCTGGATGAAAGCCCAAACTTCCTCCATCGTGTGCACAAGCCTGCGATTTGGATTGACTTTGAATCCTGCTGCGACCAGCGCATCGAGAGTTTTCCAGTGGCGATCGAAATATGTGCGCCCATTGTCGAGCAAAATATAAGGGAAGAAGTCCATGCGGCGTTCCGCTGTAACATTTGCATCCAATTGCCGCACCGTACCCGCAGTGAAATTGCGGGGATTGGCAAATGTTGCGAGCCCCTTGCGCTCTCGTTCTTCGTTCACCTTCTTGAAGGCCGCCGTCGGCATCAGCAACTCGCCGCGCACTTCAAAATCCTCAGGGATCCCAGCTTTCTTGAGTTTCTCTCTCGGAATCGACAACGGGACCGACCGCACCGTACGCACGTTGAGCGTCACATCCTCGCCCCCGCTCCCGTCCCCGCGCGTGATGCCGCGAACCAGCTTTCCACCTTCATAAATCAGTGCCAGCGACATCCCATCCAGCTTCAACTCACAAACATAGTCAATCTCTTTTCGCCCGCTCAGTTCATGTACACGGCGCTCCCACGCCCGCAATTCCTCCTCGCTGTAAGTGTTATCGAGCGACAACATCGGCGATGAATGCGCCACCTTGACGAAACCCTCGCGCGGTTTGCCGCCTACCCGCTGTGTCGGAGAATCCGCCATGAGCAACTCCGGGTGCTCCGCCTCCATATCCTTCAACTGCCGCATCAGCTTGTCGAATTCGGCGTCGCTGATCTCCGGTTGGTCCAGCACGTAATACAAATATTCGTGGTGCCGAATCTTCTCCCGAAGCGCTTCAATCTTTTTTTCGAGGTCTTTGCTGGCAACAGTCATCGCCCCAAGATTATAAGTGGGAATGAACCATGTGGGGACAGCCGTCTCGGCTGTCCAGCGAAGCGCAGCGAGCAGATCATGCAAATTCTAGAAACCCCACGCCTGACTTTGCGCGAGTTCTGCGCCGAAGATGTAGATGCCCTATCTCTGATCCTCTCCGACCCAGAGACCATGCGCTTTTATGTCCGCCCATTCGACCGCCACGGAACCGAAGAGTGGATCACACGCAACCGACAGCGCTACATCAAAGACGGCCATGGACTATGGGCGATGATTCTCAAAGCGAGTGGCGAATTGATTGGCGATTGCGGCCTCGTAGTTCAAGAGATAGATGGATCAAACGAAATCGAGATCGCCTACCACGTGCGCCGCGATCGCTGGGGACAAGACTTCGCGACTGAAGCCGCCCGCGCCTGCCGCGACTACGGATTCGCTCACCTTGGTGTCAGCCGGCTGGTTTCGATTATTCGTCCGGAAAACATAGCCTCCCGCCGCGTAGCCGAAAAGAATGACTTGGTGATCTGGAAAGAAGTGACGCGGGTAGACCTTCCCCACCTGGTTTACACGATTCAAAGAGAGTAGTCGCCAACAAAATAAAAAGGGCTGGCACTCGCCAGCCCCGGAAAGAAGAATTGGAGCCTACACTAAGTCATCTAGTGTTAACGCCTGCTTCCCGCCCTTCCACGATGCCTCAAATTCTTTCTGGACGAACCCCGCATCGTAGTCGCGCTTCTGCTTGATCAACGACTGGTGCAGTCCCCACAACGAACGAGGATTCCGCAAGTTCCTCTCGAGGTCATCGCGAAACACTTTCTCCGCACCGGCCGCATCCCCATTGATCAGCAACGCCGCTCCCAACGATTCGCGCACCGGGAAAAACCAATCAGGCGGCTCGCCATACTTCAGGGTGTCCTGTATCGTCACCGCATCGCGCAGCATGGCGATGGCGCCGCTGTTGTCTTTCTTCGCCAACGCGATCTTTGCCCCCAAAACATCCTTTGAGATTTTCATGATGTCTTTGGCTTTGTTATTGATCGGCATCTGGAAAATCACATCAGGAGGCGTGGCAGCTTCAGCGTCAGACACAATTCTGTACTCGGCTTCTGCTTCGTTAATCTTGCCTGTGCCAGCCAGGGCTAGCCCGCGGCCAAAGTGCCAGAACACCGTCGCGGTCTTCATCGCGGCATCCGGTTGCGGCATCTTCAGAATTTCATCCCAGCGATGAAAGCGTATCTGCACCGCCACCGGAATCGTCATGAAGCCCTCCAGCGGAGGCATTTCCTTCACGTGCGGCCCCACATTCTCCACCAGCAACGCCGCGTTCTTCATCGACTCCGCATAGTTGCCATTCATCGCCGCGCACATCGCAATGAAGTGCAGGTTGTGGCTGTAATACATCATCGGATAAATGCCCTGCACTCCCGTGGCCTTGATGTAGGCGCGGTCCACCGCGGCGGCCTGCTCGTTGGTTTTCACAGCAGCTTCGTAGTCGCCGGTGCGAATGTAAACGTGCGCGGGCATGTGAACGATGTGTCCGGCATTGGGCGCAAGCTCAGCCAGTTTGTTGGCCCCAGCCAGCGCGCGCTCCGGCGTCGGCGAGGCCTCCACTGCATGAATGTAATAGTGGATCGCGCCCAGATGGTTGGGATCGCGCTTCATCACCGACTCCAGCGTGGAGACAATTTCATCCGTCCCAGCCTCCGGGGTCCCATCGACATGCCACAATCCCCACGGATGCAAATTCATGCCGGCCTCGGCGAAAAGCGTGGCAGCGTCCAGGTCGTCGGGAAATTCCTTAACCACCTGCCGCATCGCATCGCGATATTCTTCCGCAGCCTTTTTCAAATCAGACTTGGCATCCGCCGGAAAGCGCTTCGCCAGCGCCTGGATGTAGGCTTGCTCACTTGCCGAGGCAGACCCGGCAAGAGCGACGGCTTGTTGCACGGCGTCATGCGCGTGCTTGTACCGGTCGGGGTCGGCAGGATCGTTATAGTTCGGTCCCACCGCTTCAGCGACACCCCAGTATGCCATCGCCAGCTTGGGGTCGAGCTCCGCGGCATGTTGAAATGAACGCGCCGCCTCGCCATGATTGAAAGCGTAGATGAATCGCAAACCCTGATCGAAGAACTGCTGCGCCTGCGGATTTTTCGTAGAGACCGGATGGTGAAGGTCCCCGAGTCCGGTCACCAGCGTTACCGGATGCTCCTTCGCATGCGAGTTGTGATCATGTGAGCTGTGATCCTGGGCTGCAGCGCTTACGCACAAAACTCCACAGAGAAAATGCGCCAGAGTTTTCATCTGGTCAGTCCTCCTGAATTCAAAATTGTGGGCGGGCCGTCGAAGGTGAGTAACAGGGAGACGCGCCCCTTACCAAGCGGCCACAGCTTATTCCAAACTCTCCCGTTTGCCAAGTGTCTCGTTACCGGGCGCAAAACGACTCAGGTACAATCCAGCTTCGACCCGGCCATGCGCAAGGCAGCTCTGCTCTACAACCCTGATTCCGGCGGCGGGAGCAAGCGTCGCCATTCCGAGTTGCAATCCGTTTTGGCGCTTCTGTCGGCCGCGGGTGTCGATGCAACCCTTGTCCTCACTAACTCCCGGGCACAGGCGGAGGAGAAGGCGCGCCAAGCCCTCCTCGCCGGATGCGACACCATCTTCGCCTGCGGCGGCGATGGAACCATTCACAACATCATTCAAGTGCTGGCGAATACCAACGTCGCGCTTGCAGTCCTGCCCATGGGCACCGCGAACGCGCTGGCGCACGATCTCGCCTTACCCATGAATTCCGTCGCCGCAGCGCGAGCCGCTATCGGCGGTACTCTGCGCCGCGTGGCTCTCGGCCGCATTCAATACGTCGATCTTGAAGGCCAGCCGGGCAACCGTTACTTCGTGATCGCCGCCGGTGTTGGCGTCGACGCCCATCTCTTCTCCAAGCTGGGCCACGGAACCAAGCGACGCCTCGGGATGGCCGCCTACTACGCAAAAGCCTGGCATTTGTGGTTTACCTATGCCATGCCGCGCTTTCAGGTCGAGTACACCGAAACTGCTTCGACTGAGAACGGCTCGGACGATAGCAAGCGTGCCGACCTGACCGAACTTCTCGGAGTTCGCATCCGCAACTTTGGCGGAGTCATTAAGGAACTAGCTCCCGGCGCCTCTCTCGAACGCGACGACTTGCGCCTAATCCTCTGCCGCACGTCGAGTCGCCTCGCCTATCTTTCCTATGTAACTCGCGCCCTTCTGCGCGGCGCGTGGACGGCCCCTGGCATCGATCTAGCGCACGCCAGTAAAGCCATCTGCCAATACCTTCCGGCCACGGATAACTCCACACGTCCTCAACCCAAAATCTACGTTGAAGCCGACGGCGAACTCCTCGGCACGCTTCCCGCGGAAATCACGGTTATCTCAAATGCCTTAATCATATTGTCGCCGCGACAGTAATTTTGGATAGTAGGTCGTTTCTGATTTGCCTGTCTCCGGGAAGAACCTGTCGAATGATCTGCGGCTGACTTCCCCGAAGCCGACTTTCGGCCCGCGCCGTTGTACGCCCCTGACATAGTGGTGTGTAGTTCACTCGAGAGAAAATCTCGGCAGGTAGACCCCTGCACTGAGCGAGCCAGCATCTTTACCGCGAACAGGCTGTTGCCAGAACAGGCCATCCCAACGCATGGGTGTTTATCGTTGCCTTGGATCAATACTGAACATCTTCAGCACTTTCGGATTCATCCTCGTGTAATAGTGAGGAAATTCGAGTTCACGTTCCTCGAATTCTGATTTCGTCGTCAAACCAAAAGGAAACAGCAAATGAGGCACCTGCTCTATAGGAGCGGTGGCGAATTTTTCCTCAGTCGGAAGCGAGTCCGATCCACTGACCCCAAGTAAATCCTCTACGCGATTGCTGTGCCTGCAAAGCAAGCGGCCTTCGGCGCGCGATGTAGCAACCAATTTGACCTTCGGTGCCACATCGCTGCTGATGCTGATGTCCGAATACGGGGCCTTTTCCATGTCAACTGGCCTATTAACACCAGAGGCGGCACCAGGAACGAAACCGAGAGCGGCGTTTATCTCATCCTCAGAGTGTCCAGCGAAGATCTTTCCGAGAGGTGAGATGACAAATATTTCATCGGCGGTTTCAAATAACGTTTGCTTGACTGCTTGGTGTTCGATGCCGCGCGCCATCGGTATGGGGCATGTTGGCTCGGTTCGCCGGAGGCGCACCCAGTTCCCAACCACAAGTGCCAAGAAAGTCGCGGCGGCTGGCGGGTGCTTTTGCCGGAAGCGTTTGATAGCCTCGTTGGTCTCTTCGCCAGCAACTGCTGCAAATACCGGCACTGGCACCCCCGGAAGAAGATGCGTATCTTCGATCGCAAGGCTTGAATATCGGTCCCCAGGAACGCGCCGACCAACTTCGATCAGTTTCTCAATTCCCGGTAAGTTGTTCGTGGCCAAGTGGAGGCGTTTCAGCCATTCCTCACCCCGTTGTGACCGTGTCATCGTTTGCTGGCCGAGTATCTCGAAGAAGGGGTACAGGGTTGTTCCAGCGTCAATCAAGAGAAAAACGTGACGACCGTTCGCGGCAAGCGCTTCGCATCGCTTCAACAAGTACGGCGTAAATCTTTCTGCAAGTTCCTGTTTCTCCTGCCTGAAGTGTTGTGACCGATCCGCAAACAGGGTGTGTGTATATGGAAGAAGCTTAGCGGCTTCTAAGGCACGGTGCGCCCAATCAGGATGTTTTACGAGCAACTGAGCGAGGTGCTCTGCTAATTCGGTGGCTGGCTGGGAGAACCGCATGTATTCTTGCTCGCGGAATTCTTGGAGCTTCAGGCGTTCTGTCGCCTCAGCTTGAAAACGCCGTTCCTCTAGTTCCAGTCTTTTCGTCGCCGCCTGTGCCTCGTGCTCAAGTCTCTTTTCGGCGGTCTGCCTGTGTGCTTTAAGCTCGAAGTACGCAAGCGTTGCAGCAATAACTGCAATAAGCAGTCCCATCATCTCCGTTACAGTCGTCATTGGAAAGGCTCACTCCTGATCTGAGTATCCGGCACGTTGGAGTACCGTTCTAGTCTGATCAACTCTTGTCTAGGCCGCTGGCCGCCCCCGACGGCGACCTCTTGGCTATGACACTTTCAGCGTGATCAATAACCTCCATCCCAGGGATTAAGTAGACCGTCGGGCGGATATTGTTATCAGTATCGCTAGAACGCGGCTTTGCGACCTTCGACTGAGCACGCCCCCTTGACACGTGACACAAGACCTTATTGGGTACTGGAAAATAGCCCGGCCAGCATATTACACGGAAAAGACCATGTGCCATTAGTCAGGGCCCCAGGTAAAAGGATGGGACTTCGCGAGGGCTGCGCCGCTTCCTTCTAGTCGAGGCCTTCCTGCCAGCTTCCCGAATCGACGGCTACCAGGGAGTTCGCCCAAAACGCTAGCGCTAAACGGGGCTTTGGGAGCGAAAGTCAAGAAACTTACCGCCCTTGGCTTTTCTCCACACCTCCCCCTACAATCTTTCCTTACCGCTTGGAACCCCTAACCCACTTCCTAACCGGCGCTTGCATGGGACGCGCCGGTCTCAACCGCAAGACCGCGCTGACCACGCTCACACTCACCCTCGCCGCCGAGTGGGCCTCCTCCGACAAAGTGCAGCTATTAGTCCCGACAAAGTGCCGCCATTAATCGTTGATAGTCCCGACTTATCCACAGCCCTCACGGTTATTCAAAATCAATTTACTTGCCGCGATCACAAATCCATGTAAGATTACTGCCCTGAGACAGTAGCCGCTTTCCATCATCTTGCACTTGGGACTCTCGTGGACGCGGAGTGTCTCCTTCCCTCGACAATTACAAGTCACTTAGAGGAGACTTATGGCCAATCCATGTACGACTGCTGTCCCTGCACCGTGTAAACCGGCTATTTCCGATGCCCGCGTGCTCGACAATTTCACTCGCCGCTTCAACACGGCTACAACCGAAGCTCTGGCGACTCCGCCAAGTCATCCAATAAACGGTGACCTAGGTCTCGCCGATAAGTGCGGAAGCTACTCCAAAGCCATCCAGCAAGATAGTCCCGGAAAAGTCAATCTCACGCAGTTTGGCAAATTCCAGACGGCCATCGCCAGCGGTAAGTTCTCCGATTTCGACCTCATCACGCTGGGAGGAACCCAAAGGCTGAACGACCCCATGGGTGCGTATGCCTATGCATTCCTGGGCGCTGATAGCAGCCTCTTCGGCGCGCCCTCCGTTCCCGCTCCGCCCGCCGTTGCCAGCAAACCATATGCCACCGAGTTGGTGGAACTTTACTGGTGCTCCCTTCTCCGCGATGTCGCATTCAGCGACTATGCCACGAACGCAACCGCTCACGCCGCGGCAGACGAACTCTCGCACCTTCCGACTTATGCGGGACCAACCGTCTCCGGCAAAGTCACACCCGAACTTCTTTTTCGCGGAAAATTCCCGGGAGAAGACATCGGGCCTTACATGTCCCAGTTCCTCATCACGCCGACTAACTTCGGGGCTCTCCCGTTCGATCAGAAATACATCACCTATCGCCCTAGCGTCGACTATATGACCGATCTTGCTTCCTGGTATGAGGTGCAGCAAGGTATCGTTACCGGCTTCACCAATGAACCAGATTCCGTGCCACGCTTTCTTCACAACGGCCGCGGACTCGCCGCATACACTCACGTCGACGAGTTATATCAGGCCTACTTCACCGCTTCTCTCGTCCTGAACCCCATGAACATTCCGAACCTAGGAAATCCTTATGTTGGCATGCATTCGCAAAAGCCTTTTGGCACGTTCGCCGGCCCCGATTTTGCCGCCGTACTTGCCCAAGTCGCAAAATACGCCTTAAACGCGGTCTGGTACCAGAAATGGGTCGTTCATCTGCGGCATCGTCCTGAAGCTGGCGCGGGTCTGGTTCACTTGATCAAGCAGGGCAAGACCTTTGACGCAACCCCGGACAACATCATTTTCAATTCCAAGGCGCTTGCCGCCAGCCATGCGAAATACGGAACCTATTTCCTCTCTCAGCCCTTCCCGGAAGGTTCGCCCACTCACCCCGCTTACCCAACCGGACACGGAACCGTCGGGGGTGCCTGCATCACCGCCCTGAAATTCTTCTTCAACGGAGATGCCCAGCTGACCAACCCTATGATGCCCAATTACAACGGCACCGCACTGGTGCCCTGGACTGGGCAACCCGGCATCGGGAAACCCGGCACCCTCACCGTGAACGGAGAACTCCACAAGCTGGCCCACAACGTCACCTTCGCCCACGGCCTCCACGGAGGCATCCACTGGCGCAGTGACAGCGATAGTTCCATACAACTCGGAGAAGCCGCTGCCATCAGCTTTCTCCACGACTTGGTTTGCACCTACGCGGAACCCTTCAAAATCACCATCACCAAACTGGATGGTACGCCCGAAGTGTTTACCAACATGTAGTCCGTCTCGGGGCGCGGCAACGCGCCCCATGTCTTCCATTTGCCGTTTTCGACACAATCCCCCTACAATTCATTTACCGCTTGGAACCTGTCACCCACTTCCTGACCGGCGCTTGTATGGGACGAGCCGGACTCAACCGTAAGACCGCGCTGGCAACGCTCACGCTCACTCTCGCCGCCGAAGCTCCCGATCTCGATGTCCTCGGACGCTTCCGCGGTCGCGCCTTCGCCTTCGCCCATCATCGCGGTTTCACCCATTCCTTCGTCGGCATCGTGCTGATGGCTGCGGTTGTCGTCGCCTTTGTGTATCTCATCCACTGTCTTCGCGGCCGCAAGGTCAACGATCCTAACCTGCCCCCGCGCTGGGGACTATTGTTCCTTTACGCCTGCCTCGCCGGCCTAAGCCACATCCTGCTCGACTTCACCAACGACTACGGCGTTCGCCCGTTCTGGCCATTCTCCGAAAAGTGGTATTCGTGGGATATCGTTTTCATCTTTGAGCCCATCCTGTTCGCGTTCCTCGTTCTCGGCCTGATCGTCCCCTCTTTCTTTTCGCTCGTCGACAAAGAAATCGGCGCTCAACAGAAAGGCCCACGCGGCCGAACCGCCGCTACGGTTGCCTTGGTTGCCGTTGTCCTCCTCTGGACTCTGCGTGACTTTCAGCATCGCCGCGCCGTCCACGCCCTCGAAGCCCGCACTTACGAGAATGCCGAACCTTTACGAGCCTCTGCCTACCCCACCTGGATAAATCCCTTCCATTGGTCGGGTGTGGTGGAAACTTCCAGCTTCTTCGTCCTCGCCCCTGTCGATTCTCTCGCCTCCGAAGTCGATCCTCGAGGCTTGCTTGAAATCCGCTACAAGCCCGAAGAAACGCCCATCACCCTCGCCGCCAAACGCTCCTACCTTGGACGCGTCTACCTCGACTGGGCGCAGTATCCCATCACCGAAACGGAAAACGTTAGCTCTCCGCAAGATGGTTACATCGTGCAATTCGTGGATCTGCGCTTCGTCCAGTTGCCCAGCCTGCTCGGCCGGGTCGCCGGCAGTCGCAATCAGCCAAACCGCGCCCTCAGCGCCGGTGTTTTACTCGATCACAATCTCCAGGTCGTCGGCGATGTCTACGGCGACGGTTCAAACCGCGTCATAGTCCCCGACCCCGGCTCCCAAAAATAATCTGCGCCGTTACAGTCGAGAAATCGACCGCAGCATGGTACTGATCTAATTAGATCAGTGCCCGCAGCATTCCTCTCTTGACGTTCCCCCCTCACCGCGTCGACAATAACAATTGCTGCCGAGGTGCTCCCATGCTGCCCTATCTATTCGTCCTATTAGCTATCGCCGTCCGCTTCCTGCCGTTCGCCGGTCCCTTGAACGTCTTACCCCACGCCTGGCATTTCACGCCCGTGGCCGCATCGCTTCTGTTCTTCGGCGCGCGCGGCTCCCGACGCCAATTGTGGATTCCGCTGGCGCTCTTTGCCGCCACTGACGTTGTGCTCACCAAGCTGATTTACTCTTACCCGCTGACTTGGGATCATCTCGTCACCTGGGCTTGGTATGCGGCCATACTCTGGCTCGGAACGAATCTCCGCGAAAAATCCGGCCCAGTTCGCGTCATCGGCGCTGCCCTTACGAGTTCGGTCTCGTTCTTCCTGGTCAGTAATTTCGCCGCCTGGGCCGCTTATTCGGATTTGTATCCCCGGAGCTTCAATGGCCTGATGATGTCCTACACCGCCGGTCTCCCATTTTTCCGCGGCACGGTAGAAAGCGACCTGTTTTTCTCAGTGGCAATGTTCGGAACCCCGGTCTTTCTGCACGCTCTCTCCGGATGGTTCAACAAGTCCGCCCCCGACCACATCTCCCCAGCCTAATCTCGAAACATGTAGGGACAGCCGCCCTCGGCTGTCCAGCGGCCCAGGTGCATCGGGCCGCAGCCTGTGTGGGTCGGACACTCCTGTCCGACGCCTTTGCTTTTGATTTTGCAGTTTGCGGGTTTAGATCAATCCCATACTGCACCGTGCAAGGACAGCGCTTCAGCACCGCGTAAAGATCGGTTGAGACAAGCGATCGGGAAGGACCAGAAACCGGCAGGGGAAAAACGGGAGCGTCAGAAAAACGGAAAGCATAAAAAGTCGGGAAGGGCGCGACGTTCCAGTCGTGCCATAAAGAGCATCTGATTGAATCCAGCTTTAGCCGCTGCGGTAAGCTTTTCTTCTCCACCACACCACCCCCAACAAAATCCCCACCACAACCACCCCCAGCACCCAATAAATATGCCGCCGAAACACCGATCCCATGATCCCAACAATCTGCGGCCCAAACCACAGCGTCAGCATCGCCAATACAAAAAACCGAACAAACCTCCCCGCAAAAATCGCCGCCAGGAAGTCGCGAAACCTCATTTCAAACACTGCCGCACCCAGTACAAAAATCTTGAACGGCATCGGCGGAGGCAGCATCCCCGGAAACATCAGCGCCCAAAACTCATGCCGCTCAAACGACCGGTGAATCCGCAGAAACCGCTCTTCCGAAATCCGCTTCCGCAGCACCGTCTCTCCGCCCAGATATCCAATAACGTAAAGCGGTATGCTCCCCAGCGCCGACCCCAGAGAAGCCATCACCACATAAAACAGCAGCCGCTTGCGATCCTGATAAACATAAGCCGCTACAATCGCATCCACCGGCATCCCCAGCAGCGCCGAATCCGCAAACGCGATGGCAAACACTCCCCAAATTCCCAGGTGCTGCAACAGCCCCCAAATCCAAGCCGTATACCGCGCCAGAATGTGTCCAATTGTTTTCAAGAAGGTTCAGTCTACGGGAAAACAACGACGTAAGGACATCTCAGATCATGTGGGGCAGTCGCCTCGGCTGTCCAGCCAAGCGCAGCGAGGCCTGTGTAAGCGTGAAGCCGCGAAGCGGCACCAGAATGCAGCCCACGGCGCAAGCCGTGGGTAAGAAAGCGATAAATAACCAAACCCCGAAGGGGTGAAAGAGAAGCGTCAACGCCCCGCATATGTGGGAGGGGAGAGCGTGGAAAATCTCGCGCCGCTCGGCCCAGCCCGTCTTCTCGAGGAGGAACCAAGGCTAGGGAAACCAAGGCTAAAAGCAAAAAATCGATGTCATTCCGAATCGGGCGGTACGCCCGGTGAGGAACCTGCTTTCTAATCCCCCACAGCCGCCCTTCCTCCGAGAAGAATTCAAGACTAGGAAAACCAAGCCATCGCATGAGTGGGGATTTACTTCGAGCATAACATCATGCGTGCTTACGAATGTTCCGTCTTCCCATCCAACAAATCCAGCGCATGCGGAATCAACTCCACCACGGCCCGCAGTGACTCCACTGCACCACTCGGACTCCCCGGCAGATTCAAAATCAGAGTCTTGCCTCGCACCCCGCACACCCCACGGCTCAAGGCCGCGAACGGAGTCTTCTTCAATCCCTCGCTTCGCATGCGTTCACCGACCCCGTCGATCAATCGGTCGCAAATCGCTTCCGTCGCCTCCGGAGTAACGTCGCGCACCGCAATCCCCGTCCCGCCCGTCGTAACGATGAACCGCGCTTCCAATGCGAGATGGACGAGCGCATTCTGCACCTGCATGGAATCGTCCTGGACAATTCTGGTAGCTACGACGCGAAATCCAGATTGCTTCAGGAGTTCGACAACCGCCGGGCCCGAGACATCAACACGCTCCCCGCGCGCACAAGAATCACTAACCGTAACCACTGCAGCTGTGAACGCAGCCGACGCGCTCATATCAGATGTACCCGCGTCAGTTGTCGAGGAGGACATCATCTTCCTCTTCCGCCGCCGCCCGGCCGCTGCCTGTGTCAACTGCCGTATTCGAACTGCTCAGACCCGAACCGCCTGCACTCGTGCTGTTATCGTCGCTCGCCGCCGCGCTACTGGCCTCCTCACCAACCTCGCCGCCTCCATCGCGCTGCGCCTCATCCAGCAACCGCAACCCTTCCATTAGCAAGCCCTGAGTATTAAGCTGCGTGGTCTCCTGGTCGGTCTTGCCCTCAAAATTGAGTTCAAAATTCCCGCCCGTCCAGCGCAGAACCTTGAAAACGGCTTGATCTCCAAGCAAAGATCCGTAGGTCGCGTGCTTCACCTGTCCCTCGACAAAAAACACTTCGCACTTCTCGCCCGCGTTGTTGAGTTTGAGCTGGCAACTCTTGCGCCCCATTTCGAGCGATTGCATCAGGTCAATCACATTCATCTGCGAGAGGTTCCCGCGCACCACTCCGTCAGACGGAGCCGTCTTCGCCATCTTTTCCAGTGCGATACGGTCCACCGTACGCTTGATGCGCCGCGTGGCCTCCTTCAGAAAAAATGGCTTGGCGATGTAGTCATCGGCTGCGTCCTGCGGCGATAGCCGCTCGTCGATGTCGCTTCTGCTGGCCAGCAAGATCGCTGAAAAATTCGACGTAGCCGGCCGGCTCTTCAGCTTCTCCACCAACTGCCGCCCATCCATCCCCGGCATGCGGTAGTCGCACACCACCAGCTCCGGAGGATCGTCCACCGCCTTCAGCAAAGCATCCGCCGCGTCGCCCGCCGCCGTTACTTGCGCAAACGGAGCCAGCGCCTGCTGCAACATCCCCAACACCATCGGATTGTCATCCACCAAAAGCAGCTTAACGTCGTTCGCCATCGAATCTCTTTGCTGCGTTCCGTATCACTCTTTACTTATCCAACTTGTTAGCGCGACGGTACTCTCCGCTCTTTCCACCGCTTTTCCGCTGCAACACAATCTCCCGAATCTCAATCCCCTTATCCATTCCTTTCAGCATGTCATAAAGGCAGAGCGCGGAAATACTGGCGGCCACAAGGGCTTCCATCTCGACTCCGGTTTGGGCCGTGGTGATTACTTTTGTAGCAATGGCGACGCCATTTTCGCACAGCCTCAACTCGACATCAACGAGCGAGAGCGGCAGAGAGTGGCACATCGGGATCAGTTCGGCCGTGCGTTTCGCCGCCATGATTCCCGCGATGCGCGCCACTTCGAGCGGATCGCCTTTGGGATTTGTTGGAAGGGCTTGGAGTACCGCATTCGGGATGCTGACAAACGCGCTAGCCTCCGCTTCGCGCTTTGTCGCAACCTTCGCGGAAACATCCACCATCCGAGCCCGGCCGGCTTTGTCGTAATGAGAAAGCTTCTTCGCCATGCGGAAGCTCTATCTTACATGGACAGAACCCGGCCGTCGTTAAGGCCGCAAACATGGAGGAGAGTGTCTCAGTCTGTGAGATGCTCACGTGGGGACAGCCGCCCTCGGCTGTCCGTCGAGCGAAGCTCGATTCGCCTTTCTCTTCAAAGCCGGCAAAACTGAGACACGACACAAACGAGACGTAGCAAGCTACTTCGCCGCAAACGCCACTTACCGCAGCATAATCGCAACCCAATCGCCCGCAGATATCTGCTCTCGATCCGGCGGAATAACGACATAGCAATTCGCGCGGGATCGCGCTGCAATATCGCCTGATCCCTGCCACGGCACGAGTTCCACTTGCGAATTTTCGTACTGGCCAGAAAGAACCGCAGGAAGGAACCGTCTCAGTCCTGTCTTGACACGAATTTCAGATTTCAGACGCGCATGAACGAAGACGAGCGGATGCGGGGACATCCCAGCCAAGGCCTCGAGAATCGGCCGAGCGAATAGTTCGAATGTCACCATAGTTGAAACTGGGTTGCCGGGAAGTCCGAAGAAATACTTGAGCAGCGCCGCTGCTGGAGTTGCAGCGCCTGCACCTTCTTTGTGCCCCAGCGGAACTCGGCCAAATACCACAGGACGGCCGGGCTGGATCCTCGCTCCAGTGAACAGAAACTCAGCTTTCATCTCGCTAAAGACCTGCTCGACCAGATCGTAGCGTCCCATGGAGACACCACCGGTCATGATTAGAAGATCGGATTCAAGACCCTGCTCAATCAGCTGCCGCAGTCGATGCGGTTCGTCCGGAGCAATCGGCAAGAGCACGGCCTCGCCTCCGGCTTCCTGGATCTGAGCCGCGAGCGAATACGTGTTGGAGTTACGAATCTGGGTAGGACCGGGACGACCATCGACATCGACAATCTCATCACCCGTAGTCAGCACGGCCACGCACGGTCGAACAAACACCTGCAGTTGCGACTTGCCCACCGAGGCGGCGAGCGCAATCGCGGCGTGATCCACGCGCTCTCCACAATCGAGCAGCAGGCTGCCGCGTCCGGCCTCGGCGGCTGGGGCGACGATGTTTTCGCCGGGTTCAACCGCCTTTGTGATTTCGACAGAATCATTCTGCGCAGACAAAGACAAAGAGGTGTATTCCACCATTACCACGGCGTCTGCGCCCTGCGGAACAGGCGCGCCCGTCATGATGGAATATGCCTGACCGGCACTCAATTCTGATGGGGTATGATCCGCCTGCGGCCCCGCCTTGATCTCTCCTACGACTCTGAGCCTCGTCGGAAGCTTCGCCAGATCGACCGATCGCACCGCGTAGCCGTCGCGTGTCGATCGCGGAAAGGGAGGAATATCGCGATCGGCTGTGATGGGTTCGGCAAGAATTCGCCCAGAAGCGTGCAGCAGGTCAACAACTTCGTTGCCGCCGGGAGTGATCCGCGAGGTATGCTCTTCGACTATGCTACGCGCATCCTCAAAACTTAGAACCAGGGCTTGGGCGGGTGGCGCTGCCATGCAGGCATGATAACCGCGATGGTGGTGGGTCAGTTTGAAAAAGCAGCGTGCACTTCTCCCGTCGGCGTCATTCTGAGCGTAGCCGCTTTTCAGGCGGAGCGAAGAGCCTGCCCTGAGCGAAGTCGAAGGGATCTCCCGCTTGACCGGCCCAGCGCGCAAGCCAAATTGCACCACCACCGAAAATCAAAACCTTAGGAAAATCAAAACCTTAGGAAAATCAAAACCTTAGGAAAATCAAAACCTTAGGAAAATCAAAACCTTAGGAAAATCAAAACCTTAGGAAAATCAAAACCTTAGGAAACCCAACATAGATGGCTTCTAGAGGAAACATCGGACCGTTAAGCGTACAAAAGAAACCAGAAAGAAAAATGACGGCGGGTCAGTTTGGCTTACGCGCTAGGCACCGCGATTGCCAGTTGCAAACTCCTGCCTGCCACAGCGACAATCGTTCCATGCCGAAAAACGCTGAGCGAATGGCAGAAGGTTCCACCTCACAGGCGCGGGTGCGCGATCCATTCTCACCAGGAGCCATGGTCGTCGTGACGCTGGGCAATCCCCGGGACAAATTCTGGGGGATGATTCTGGCGCTGGCTCCGGAAGGCCTCAGCATGAGTGGTGCCGAGTTGGCGTCGTTTGAAGATTTGATTCTTATGGTCAAAGACGGCGAGCCGTTCAGCCCAGCGGTTGTATTCTTCCCCATGCATCGCATTGAACGCATCGAACTCGATCTTCCCGATGGCAATTTGCCATCGCTGTCGCAACGCTTTTTAGCAAAAACTGGGATCGAACCGCCCGCGCTGCTCGGATCCCGGGAAAACGGAATCGAGCGAAACTTCAACCTCGCCCCCCGCTCACATTCAGCCGCTCGTCCGCCCGAGGACGGAGAATGAAATTCTCGCAAATCTTCACTGCGCCAAACCAGCTTACGCTGCTGCGGATGGTTTTCGTCCCCTTCACTGTGATTGAACTGGTCGAAGGCCGCTATTTCTGGGCTCTGGTCCTCTTCGTCGTTGCCGGATTCAGCGACGGGCTTGATGGATTGCTGGCTCGCAAGTTGCATCAACAGACGCTGCTCGGTCAATACCTGGATCCCATCGCGGACAAGCTCCTGTTGAGCACGATGTTCCTGGTGCTCTCCATCCTGCACAAAATCCCGTGGAAGTTTACCGTGCTGGTTTTCAGCCGTGACATTTCAATTCTTGCGGCGAGTGCGGTGCTGTTTGCCATCGCAGGGCTGCGCGATTTCCGGCCCAGCATCTTCGGGAAGGCGAATACTTTTTCGCAGATCGCCGCGGTTTTCTTCGCGATGCTGTTTGCCATTCGCCAAACCCGCTGGATCTGGATAACGCGCACCGTCTTTCTGCGTGCCACATTTGCGTTCACGATCATTTCTGCGTTGCACTATGTTTTTCTCGTGCAACTCCGATTGCGGCAGCACGCTCACGCCTTGCCTCCGCAGTCTTCCGCAAGCATTCCCGCGAGTTGACTTTCTGGCGTCCCCCCCGAAATTGAGGGTTCGCCCTTGAGTGCATAATCACCTTATGGCATTGCATCTTTACAACACCATGTCGTCGCAGGTGGAAGAATTCCAGACGCTGCGCGACCGCGAGGTCCGCATGTACGCCTGCGGACCGACCGTCTACGATTACGGGCACATCGGCAACTTCCGAACCTTCCTGGCGATCGACATGCTGCAGAGATTCCTGCGGCAATCCGGCTACAAGGTGAACTACGTGATGAACATCACGGATGTGGACGACAAGATCATCCGCAACGCCGCTCGCGATGGAGTCAGTGTTCAGCAATACACCGAGAAGTACGTAAATGCATTTCTCGAAGACTCCGCGCTCATCGGCATCGAGCGGCCGACGCTGGTGCGCGCTACGGAACATATTAAGGAGATGGCGGCCTTCGTAGAGAAGTTGGTGGAGAAGGGAATTGCCTACCGCACGGAAGATGGCTCGTATTATTTTCGCATCGCCGGTTTTCCGCGTTATGGCAAACTTTCAAAGAAAGATTTCGGCGGAATGCTCGACGGAGCACGCGTCGATGTTGACGAATATGACAAAGACAGCGCTCGCGACTTCGCCCTATGGAAGGCCCCGAAGCCCGGCGAGGCCTCATGGGACACATCGATTGGGCCCGGTCGCCCCGGTTGGCACCTCGAGTGTTCCGTGATGTCGATGGAAGAACTGGGCGAGAGTTTTGATCTGCACGCCGGCGGCGAAGACCTGATTTTTCCTCATCACGAAAATGAAATCGCGCAATCGGAGTCGCTCACCGGGAAGACATTCGCCCGTTTCTGGTTTCACGTGCGCTTTCTGCTGGTTGAAGGCGAGAAGATGTCAAAGAGCCTGGGGAATTTCTATACCCTGCGCGACCTCGTGCTAAAAGGTCACAAACCCTCGTCGATTAGATATCTACTCATGTCGGTGCCGTATCGAAATCAGCTCAACTTTACCTTCGATGGTCTCAAGCAGGCCGCGGTCTCGGTGGATCGGTTGCGCAATTTTCGTCAGCGTTTGATGGCCGGGAATTTTCCCGATGGTTCGACTCCAGAAATGCAAACCATCGCGCAGGAGACAGTCGATCGAATGCGAGCGGCGCTCGATGACGATCTCAACACCGCGCAGGCACAGGCTGCGATTTTCGAAATGGTTCGCCGGACGAACTCTGCGCTCGATTCCGGCCACATGCATAGCGCGGATGTCGCGCCCCTACTCGGCGCACTCCAGAAGTTCGATGAGATTTTCGCGGTACTCAACGACGACGATGGTCCTAAGATGAAACAGGTTTTCGATTGGGCGCCGACAGAAAGCCGAGAAGGAGATATCAGCACAGAATTGCGGGAGGTCGTGAAGTCCGCTCAACTGTCAGAAGCCGGCATTCAAAAGAAAATCGACGAGATGGAAGCTGCGCGCAAATCCCGCAACTTCAAAGTGTCCGATGCCCTCCGCGCAGAACTTACCGCAGCAGGGGTTGTGATCGAGAACACAAAAGATGGTGTCCGCTGGCGCAGAAAATAGTTCGTGCAAATGGTAAGCTGAAAACTGACGGTAATGGCCAATTGCTAGCTGCCATTGCTAATCGCTAACTGCCGACAGTTCGCATGAAATCCTTCGACGAATATCTCCTCGATGCCGAAAAGGCCCACGGCCATCTCTGTGCAGGCCAAGTCCTCGGCGTGCGGCTCGCAATGCTGGGTCTGGTTAAACTTGGCGTCGATGATCCCCACGGGAAAGACCGCAAGCGACTGGTTACTTTCGTCGAGATCGACCGCTGCGCTACCGATGCCGTGGCCGTCGTGACCGGCTGCCGGCTGGGCAAACGCGCTTTGAAATTTCGTGATTGGGGAAAAGTTGCGGCCACATTCGTCGATGTAAATACGGGCAAGGCAATACGCATTGCCGCCAAAGAATCGTCGAAAGCTCTCGCCAAACAGATGCATCCGGAAATTGCGAATAAAAATCAGCAACAGATGCTGGCTTATCGCGAAATCACAGACGATGATCTCTTTACTTTTCAATGGGTGAAAGTGAACTTACCTGCTGAAGAATTTCCGGGATACAAAGGCGAGCGCGTGGTTTGCGAATCCTGCGGAGAAGGAATTAATTTCCGCAGGGAAGTGCGCACCGCAGAAAAGGTGCTGTGCCGCGCCTGTGCCGGAGAAAGCTACTACGAGATAATTTAATTGCTGGCGCCGACTAGGAGCCGATTAACCCGCTTGTTCGTATGCGTGCGCCACGCGCAGGATCGAGGCTTCATCAAAGTGCTTGCCGAGAATCTGCAGGCCGATTGGCAAGTTATCTTTCGTGACGCCGCATGGAATGGAAATTCCCGGAATCCCCGCGAGATCAGCAGTCACCGTATAAATGTCGGCAAGATACATCGCGAGTGGATCATCCGATTTTTCACCCAGTCGAAACGCGGCCGTCGGACTCGTCGGAGTCACGATCGCATCCACTTTGTGGAACGCTTCGTCGAAGTCGCGGGTGAGCAGCGTGCGCACTTTTTGCGCTTTCGAATAGTACGCATCGTAATAGCCGGCGCTCAGCGCGTAAGTGCCGAGCATGATTCGGCGCTTCACCTCCGCGCCGAAGCCTTCATCGCGGCTGCGCCGGTACATTTCCGAGAGAGACTTCACTCCCGCAGCTCGATAACTGTAACGCACGCCATCGTAGCGCGCGAGGTTTGCGGAGGCCTCCGCCGTTGCGACCAAGTAATATGTGGGGATCGCGTACCGCGTGTGCGGTAAAGAAACCGGCACCACTTCGCACCCCAGGCCTTTCAGCTTATCGATTGCCGACTCAACCGCCTGGCGAACTTCATCGTCGAGCCCTTCCCCGAAATATTCTTTGGCGATGCCGAGTCGCAACGATCGCACAGGCTTGTCAAGTTCCGCAACGTAGTCAGGGACCGGAACGTCGGCGGAGGTCGAGTCCATGGGATCGCGCCCGGCAATCGTACGCAGCACAGTTGCCGCGTCTTTCACAGTCTTCGCTAGAGGCCCAATATGATCGAGCGAAGACGCGAACGCAATCAGACCGTAGCGCGAGACGCGGCCGTACGTCGGCATTAATCCGACCACGCCACAGAACGAAGCAGGCTGGCGAATCGAACCTCCGGTATCTGAACCCAGCGCAACGACAGCCATGTCCGCGGCAACAGCTGCCGCGGAGCCGCCGGAAGATCCCCCCGGCACGCGGCTCAAATCGCGCGGATTGTGCACCGGACGAAACGCGGAGTTCTCATTCGAAGAGCCCATGGCAAACTCGTCACAGTTCGTCTTGCCCAGTATCACGGCGCCCGCCGCTTCCATGCGCGCGACGGCGGTGCTGTCATACGGCGGAACGTACTTGCCGAGAATCTTCGATCCCGCCGTAGTGCGGACTCCGCGGGTCGACATTACATCTTTGATCGCGACCGGCACTCCTGCGAGCGGTGGCAACGGCCTGCCTTCGGCGGCCATGCGGTCGATACGGTCTGCCTGCTCAAGCGCGCGTTCTTTGCAGAGAGTCAAAAACGCGCCGATTTCCCCGTCGTCTTTTTCTATGCGCGCGTAATGCGATTCGGCGAGCGCGAGCGCGGTCGTCCTACGCTCCTGAATAGAGGAACGGGCGGACTCGATCGTGAGAGGGGAGAATTGAGTCATTGGAGAATTAGAATTGAATCATTTGAGTCAATGAACCATTGACTCATTTGTTCGGAGCGAACCTGCGTGAATTGACTCAATGACCCGATCTCTCAATGACTCAATTCTGTGTTTATCTTTCGATGACTTTCGGAACTCGAAAAAACGCCCCGTCCGCATCGGGAGCATTTTCCAGCGCGACTTCCTGCGGCAAAGACTTGCGCAATCCCTCAACCACATCCTCGCGATAGGAGTAGGCAAATCTCTCGCTACCCTGCTTCGATTCGTCGACGCCGTAAAGGTCGGAGACCTGCGCCATCGGGTCGACATTCGACGTGTCCAATTCGTTCAGCATCTCGATGTAGTCGAGAATCGAATTCAGATCACGCATCATGCCAGCGCGCTCGCCTGCGGAAAGTTCCAGGTTCGCCAGGTCAGCGATGTGGGAGACATCTTTTTCTGTAACCTTCATATTCTGTGGCTATCATTTCGAAAGATTAGCTATGGAAAATCGTGGAAGGATCAACCACGCTGAATTACGAATTCAATCCGCTCCACTTTTTGTCCGGCATAACGATTCAGGGTCGCGAGATAACGCGGAGCCAAACTCTGCATTTCACGCTTCCATCCGGTATCGGGCACCTCAACGCGCAACACCGCGCCAGAAAACTCCAGCGCTCTGGTGCGTCCAGCCACTGCCGAACCGCAAACCAGAGGCCATGCCAGCAGCGGCGCTTCGGCCGCCGGTACGTGCCGCAACGACCCGATTACAATTTTTTCCAGTCCCGCGCCCGCCTGCTCCATGCCGCTTCTCATTGAGAATTTCGATTTTAGCACTCTCCGGCATGCCGACCGTTCCGACTCGCCGCCCGCAGTCAGTTGGGAAACTCGCGCTTCACGAACTCCATCGCCGCGTCGCTGGAAAGCAAGCGCCCTTCCAGTTGAGCGTCTTCCACGGCCTCCAGAATCTCGCGGAATTTGGGCCCGGGTTTGTATCCGGCAGCAATCAGATCGTCGCCGGTAACCAGTCCTGCCGGCCGCATCTTCTCTGGCGGGATTTCGGTGAGTTTCTCCCGAATAAGCTCATAGGTGGCCAAATTGCGATGGCTCGCGAGGCTATCGGCACGGTGCAGTGCCAGATGCTCGTCAAAGTGCGGCATGCGCAGGAATTTCTTCAGCGTCGATTCTTTCATGCGCGTGACATGCCCAAAGCGCATGTGATTGTCGACCAACGTGAGCACCTGTTCCGCATCGTGATTCGAAAACCGCAGCCGCTCACAGATTTCTTCTGCAATCTTGACGCCAACGTCCACATGACCGTCGAAGCGGATGCGGTCGGGAGCCCGCCGAAATGTTGCAGGCTTGCCCACGTCGTGCAGCAGCGCTCCCCACGCCAGCGTAGGCGGGCAAGGATCTGGCAAATTGTCGAGCAGCAACAGCGTGTGCACGAACACATCGCCTTCGGGATGAAACTCTGGCGGCTGCTCGACGTCTTTCATCGCTGAAATTTCCGGCAAGATTTCTTTCAGTAAACCGTTCTCATCCAGTAGAAGAAAAGCGCGTCGAGCGTGACCTTCTGTAAGCATTTTTGTGAGTTCGTCGCGAACCCGCTCGCGCGAAACTGCGTGGAGTTCGTGCGCCAGTTGTTGGATCGCAGCTTGAGTGCCGGCGTCGATGGCAAAGTTGAAGCGCGCGGCAAAGCGCACCGCCCGCAACATGCGCAACTTATCTTCCGCAAACCGCTGCTCCGGATCGCCGATGGCTCGAACGATGCGGGATTCAAGATCCTTCCGCCCGCCCACAAAATCGAGCACTTCTTCGGTCACGGGATCGAGCATCATGCCGTTAATCGTGAAGTCGCGACGGGCAACATCCTCGCGAGGATCTTTGCTGAAGCGGACTTCATCGGGATGGCGTCCGTCGGAGTATCTGAGATCGCTTCTGAAAGTTGCTACTTCGACCGCGGATGACTCGCCACCGCCGGCTCCGGCAGAGCTAAGCTCAGCTGGCACAGAGGGCGCAGAGGAAGATACTGGCAAAGGAACCAAGACCACGCCAAACTGCGCTCCCACGGCGTAGGTTTCCGGGAAGATGTCCATCACCTGCGTTGGAGTCGCGCTGGTGGCGACATCGTAATCCGCAGGCTGGCGCTTCAGAAGCAGATCGCGCACGCATCCCCCCGCTAGGTAGGCCTGGAAGCTATGCTGGCGCAGGGTTTGGATGATCGACGTGGCGAATGACTGAAACATCTAGGCATACATTACGTCAAATGTCGCCCGAAATGTCGCCTCTTTCATTTTCTCGATGGACGAGCTTGAGTGCTTTTTTGGCCAAAATGTATCCTTCGTATTCCCTATAAGCGAACCTCAGTATCCTTAACGTGACATGTAACGATACTCTTGCACTCTTAAGTACTCATCAAATATACTTTTTGCAGCCAAAGTATCCTTACTGAAATCAGGCATGTTAAAGATACTTTCCTCTTTAAAAGTATACTTAACAGGCTCCTGAGTGAAGCTGAGTATCTTTAGAACCGAGACAGGTCAAATGAATCCCGCGAAGTTCAGAAAAGAGGGCGCTGGAAAACTATTGGGAATTGGGCAGGAACAGTGGGCATTTCTGCCCACCCCCCTTCCTCCCAGGCTGGAGATCACATGGGAACTCGCAGAACGAATCTCCGATGCCGACCGGGCTTTAGGAGAACTGGCCGGGGTGGCGCGCACCATCCCAAATCCTCACTTGCTGATCGAGCCGTTTACCCGTCGCGAAGCCGTGCTGTCCAGCCGGATTGAGGGCACACAGGCCACGCTGACAGAGCTGTTTTCAGCTGAAGCTGGTGCTCGAAAGGAGGGGCCGAGTGAGGCCATTCGAGAGATTTCCAACTACGTTGACGCATTAGAGTACGGCCTGAAGCGGTTGAAGCAACTACCGGTGAGTTTGCGACTCATGAAAGAGCTTCACGAGCGATTGATGAAGGATGTTCGCGGCGAGTCTTTGTCGCCTGGGGAGTTCCGGCGGGCACAGAATTTCATCGGTCCGCCGGGCTGCAAATTGGAAAACGCGACCTACGTTCCGCCCCCAGTTCCACACATGAAAGACGCACTGGACCGATTCGAGAAGTACCTCCACGAAAGTCGGCGGGTTCTCCCGCCTTTAGTGAGGCTATCGCTGATCCATTATCAGTTTGAAGCCATTCATCCTTTTTGGGACGGCAATGGGCGCGTCGGCAGGCTTTTGATTACTCTGCTTTTATGCTCGGAGGGCCTATTGCCACAGCCGCTCCTTTACTTGAGCGCGTATTTCGAGCGGAATCGTAAAGAGTATTATCGGCTTTTGCTCGATATCAGCCAGACCGGAAACTGGATGGATTGGCTCCGCTTTTTCGTAAATGGAGTTTCCGAAGAGTCTCGAGATGCTGTCGCTCGTTCCAACCAGTTGTTAGCGCTACGCCAGGAATATCGGGAAAAGCTCCAGGCGCAGAAATCGCCAGGACGCACATTGGAATTAATGGAGACTCTATTTAAAGAGCCAGTTATAACAATAGCCGCGGCGCGGGATCGGTTAAAGGTAACGGCCCGTGCTGCCCAACAGAACGTTGACAGACTTCGTCAAGCAGGAATACTCCGGGAAGTGACAGGCAGAAAGCGTTACCGCGTATTTGTAGCACAGCGGATCATTCAGATTGTGGAAGCCGACCAGGCAACAAAACAGATATCTCTATTTAGGAATGATGGCTAGCGCTTACATTCTCGGCATCGAAAGCTCGTGCGACGAGACGGCCGCTGCGATCGTGCGCTCGGGCGAACAGATTATCTCGAACGTAGTGGCTTCTCAGATCGCGACCCATCTGCCCTACGGAGGCGTGGTACCGGAGTTGGCTTCACGCGAGCATCTGCGCGCGATTGTTCCGGTTGTGCGGCAAGCGCTCGCCGATGCCAATCAGACTTACGAGTCTGTCGATGCGATCGCAGTTACGCAAGGCCCCGGCCTCGCCGGAGCGCTGCTGGTGGGCATTAGCTATGCCAAGGCTCTGGCTTTCGCGCTCGACAAGCCGCTGATTGCCGTCAATCATCTTGAAGGTCACATTCATGCGGTTTTGCTGGAGGAGCGTCAGAAGGGCAATCGTGAGTTGCAGTTTCCCGTGCTGGCATTGGTGGTCTCGGGAGGTCATACTCATCTATATCTTGTGGTGCAGAAGGGTGAGAGTTGGACCTACGAAAACATTGGCCACACCCGTGACGACGCTGCGGGAGAAGCCTTCGACAAAGTTGCAAAGCTGCTTGGTTTGGGCTATCCCGGCGGCCCGATCATAGACCGCGTCGCTCCGCATGGTGATTCAACCGCAGTAATGTTTCCACCGGCTCAAATTAAGCACCGCGATCGTCGCGACCACCGCGAATCGAAAAGAGCCGCGCAAAATCAGTCTAGTGAATCCGATTCTCCACGCTTCGATTTTTCTTACAGCGGCATTAAGACGGCGGTCCTTCGTTACGTCGAGGTTCACCAGATGCACGAGAGCATCGAGACCCGTCGCAGAGCCTTGACGAATATCCCGCGGCCGAAGCTCGAGGACTACCTCGCGAACTGCGACCGCCGGACGCTAGATTTGGTGGCTTCGTTTCAGCGTGCGATCGTAGAAGATCTAATCAGCAAGACTTTGGCTGCGGCCCGGGCCAACGATGTCGCAACCTTGTTTGTCACCGGCGGAGTGGCAGCGAATCAGGAACTGCGAAGCACATTCGAGCGCAGAGGCGCCGAGGATGGGTTGCAAGTGTATTTCCCATCGCGGCCTCTTTCCACCGATAATGCCGCGATGATCGCAGCCGCGGCCTACCCCAAATTCCTGACGAAGGATTTTTCGGCCATGGATTTTTCGGCCGAGGCGAATCTGCGTTTGCGCTAATCGGCTTTCAAGTGAGTCTCCTGGGTCAGAGACTTTGCCACTAGGCTGGAAATTAGGTTCGCTACTTGCCCGCCCCGCGACCGTGGGTCTTCCCCAGCACCGTATCGAGCGCCTTTTCGAGCTGGCTCTGGATATCGATGTCCTTATAAATGGCGATGTTGGCGCGTTTTTCGTTCTTGTCGAAGCCGCTGGCACGGCCTGCCACAATGATGATCGGAATGTTTGCAGTATCCGGATTCTTCTTCAGCGCGGTAATCAACTCGCTGCCCGACATCTTGGGCATTTGCATGTCGGTAACAATCACGTCCGGGCGTACACGCTCCATAATGTGCAAGGCTTCCAATCCATTCGCGGCCGACTCCACCGCGTAGCCGCGCTCTTCGAGAGAGCGGCAGACGGTGTACCGGATGAGCATGGAATCATCGACAACCAGCGCTACAGGCATGAAACGCAATCGTGCAGACCGCACGCCCCTTGGGCAGCAGACTAGCAGAGCCTTTCTGTCAGGAACAAGCTGGAATCTAGACGAACTGGTTACCTTAGTGACACGCCAGTACTGGGTCAGGCGATATTGATAAGTTGTTCCTCGAGAGTAGGTGCCCCCGCCCTTGCCGCGTTCTTTGCGGCAGGGTGGGGTCTTTGACTTTCCGGGAGGCAGCCCCTTCAGTTCTGTTCTGGCACTAGGGGGCTTGTTGAAGACCTCTAGTTTGTCACCCTGAGCGAAGGAAGTGCTGCGCGGAGCGAAGCACTTATGCAGTCGAAGGGTCCCTATTGCGCCTCGACTGCAAATCCTCAAGTGGGATGCTGGACCGAAGAACAGGGCCTCTGCTGCTGCGGCGGGCTCAGACCCTAGAAAATCACAAGTTTTAGAAGTGCGCTGCCCAGGGAAAAAGCGCTCTAGAAAATCACTCGGGGCGACGTATGTAAACCATAGGAATATTTTGCGGCGTGATTCTAAACGGAGCCGTTTTTCAGGCGGAGCGAAGTAAGCCAATTGCACCACTACCGACGCGCCAGTGAATACGCAATCCAGTCAGGCCGGAAGTGCAAACTGCAGTTTCATGATTCGCTCACGACTCCTGAGCATCGCTCTCGCTGCTTTCTTCAATGCTCATGTCTTTGAGTTCACTGGATTCGAAGACTTCGCGGCATT
This sequence comes from uncultured Acidobacteriaceae bacterium, assembly GCA_963771965.1. Taxonomy (GTDB): domain Bacteria; phylum Acidobacteriota; class Terriglobia; order Terriglobales; family Acidobacteriaceae; genus Sulfotelmatobacter. The sequence goes on along the minus strand of CAVYVM010000004.1, from coordinate 472,856 downwards.
CCAGGCACTCCACAAATTCCGCATCTTCGTCGCGGCTTACGATTTGCACACGTGGGTGCTTGCACGGCTGCTTTTGCGCGTTCTGAGCATGAGAGGACGGCTTTGAACTCATAAATCCGAGAGCCTCGTCCCCTAAAAAGACACTGGGGACGGATTCGCTTGGGGGATTTCCCCGGTATTTTAGACCTGCCACTCCACTTGTCAAGTCCTAAGCCGATATTCTCAGGTCGAAGCTGTTACGAATCGCGAAATTCCGACCGAAAATATCGGCGATTTGTAAGCCAGTCAGCACCCGGCAGTTACCATTCACCGCCTTGTTTTTGCAGCTGTCTGCAAAGCCTTGCATAATCCCGGACGATAGACGTAGAATGAAATACGACAGAAAAGGTCGTAGATATATCCGGCGAGGTTGGTCGGGATTCGGAAGTCAGCCAGTTACCGTTCCGGCAGGACGACGATGTTCAAACTAACAAAAAAAGCGGACTACGCGCTGATGGCAATGAAGCATCTTGCGGACCATGCGCATGAAGGAACACGCAGCGCGAGCGCGAAAGATGTTGCAGATTCCTTCGGCATTCCGCCGGAGGCCTTGGCCAAAATTTTGCAACGACTCGTAAAGGCCGGACTGCTGCAATCGCAGCACGGTACTAACGGAGGCTATCGGCTGGCGCGAGCGGCGCATACGATCTCGGCTTTCGAGGTGATTCAAGCGATCGACGGTCCATTATTCATCACGTCATGCGTTACAGTACGCGGAGAGTGCGGCCAGAGCGATCGCTGCAACATCCGCGAGCCGTTGCGCAAGGTGAATGACAGCATCGAAGCTGTGCTGAAGCGCATCAAGATTTCGCATATGCGGGAAGAACCGGAAACGGCTGAGAGTACCTCTGCAAAGCCGTCAGAACTGTTCACGATTATTTAGTCGTGGGTCGCAATCGATGATCAGCAGTTGTCGCAGGATTTTGGCAAGAATGAAGCATCTAAACTAGGTAGGAACAGGATTCAAGGGTAGGAGAAAGAATCATGAGCACGGATGTGAAGGTCCCCCAGCAACTTTCAGTCACGCAGCACCCAACTCCCGAGGGAGTGAAGCTGCCCATTTATATGGACAACCACGCCACCACGCCCATGGATCCGCGGGTTCTGGAGGAGATGCTTCCTTACTTCATGGAAAAGTTCGGCAACTCGGCCAGCCGCAACCACTCATTCGGATGGGCGGCTGAAGACGGCGTGGAAACCGCCCGCGAGCGTATTGCCAAGCTGATTGGCGCCACGACCAAAGAAATTATTTTCACATCGGGCGCCACGGAAAGCGACAACCTCGCCATCAAAGGCGTGGCCGAGATGTACCGCGAGAAGGGAAATCACATCATCACTGCAGTCACCGAGCACAAGGCTGTGCTCGATACCTGCAAGCGCCTTGAGAAACATGGCTATCGTGTGACCTACCTGCCGGTGCAGAAAGATGGTCTGATCGATCTAGAAGATCTGAAGCGCGCCATGGATGACAAAACGATCCTGGTCACGATTATGTTCGCGAACAACGAAATCGGCGTTGTGCAGCCGGTCGCCGAAATTGGCAAGCTTTGTCACGAGCACGGCGTCATCTTCCATACTGATGCCACCCAAGCCATCGGCAAGATTCCCGTGGACGTGAACAAGCAGAATATCGACCTGATGTCGATCTCCGCACATAAGATGTACGGCCCCAAAGGCGTAGGAGCGTTGTACGTCCGCCGCAAGAATCCGCGAGTGCAAATTTCCGCCATCATCGACGGCGGAGGTCACGAGCGCGGCATGCGCTCCGGAACTTTGAACGTTGCTGGCATTGTTGGTTTGGGTAAGGCCTGTGCCTTGGCTTCCGAAGAAATGTCTCGCGAAGCGGTTCAGCTCGCCAGCCTGCGTGACCGCTTGCGCGACCGCATCATGAACCGTCTCGATGAAACTTACATCAACGGCTCGACGGAGCATCGCCTCCCCGGCAATCTGAATATCAGTTTTGCTTACGTGGAAGGTGAGTCATTGCTGATGGGCATCAACGATATCGCAGTTTCGAGCGGTTCAGCATGCACCTCTGCGACGCTTGAGCCATCTTATGTATTAAAGGCTCTCGGCACGGGCGACGACCTGGCGCACAGTTCGATTCGCTTCGGCATCGGCCGCTTCAACAACGCCGCCGAAGTCGATTACGTAGCCGACCGCGTGATTGAAACGGTAGAGCGCCTGCGTGAACTGTCTCCGTTGTACGAGATGGCAAAAGAAGGCATCAATCTTGCGGATGTGAAGTGGGCCGGAGAAGCGCACTAGAAACCAGTAGCTAGTACCGAGTACCAAGAGAGCCGCGAAGCGGCGTAAGAATTCAGCCCACGGCGCAAGCCGTGGGTAAGAGTGGGAATGATCAACAAGCCCCGAAGGGGCGGAAGAGAAACTGGCACAGATTCTAGAAGTTGTTCGAGGAGATCACATGTCATACAGCGATAAAGTAATCGATCACTACAACAACCCCCGCAACGTGGGCTCAATGGACAAGACCAGCGCCGACGTCGGCACCGGCCTGGTCGGCGCCCCCGAGTGCGGCGACGTCATGAAGCTGCAGATCAAGGTCAACCGTGAGACCAACGTTATTGAAGAAGCCAAATTCAAAACCTTCGGCTGCGGTTCGGCGATCGCGTCGTCTTCTCTTGCCACCGAGTGGGTCAAGGGCAAAACGGTGGACGAAGCCCTAGCCATCAAGAACATGGATATCGTGAAGGAGCTGTCGCTTCCTCCCGTGAAGATCCATTGTTCTGTGCTGGCTGAGGACGCCATCCGCGCCGCCATCGGCGACTGGAAGAAAAAGCAGGAGAGCGCGAAGCCGGTAGGCGCCACAGTAGCGCAGTAGTAGTCTCTAGCGAGCCGCGAAGCGGCGCTAGAATGCAGCCCACGGCGTAAGCCGTGGGGTTCGAAGGCTGAACGGCACCAAGCCCCAACGGGGCGAAAGAAATGCGGCGGGGACGCGAACGTTAACTTTTCCGTTCACGCCAGCTGACGCACCGTGGTTTGAAAGAATGACAACGCTAACCGAAACCGCACAGCAAGCCGCGCCGGCCAAAGGCATTCAGGTCACCGACAAGGCCATTGCCAAGGTCCGCAGCGCGATGGCCAAGGAAGGCATTTCGCCCGAGCAGGGCGGTCTGCGCCTCGGCGTGCAGGGCGGCGGTTGCTCCGGCCTGAGCTACAACATTCGCTTCGACACTCAGCCGCGCGAACGTGACCGCATTTTTCAATTCAGTGACGTGCGCGTGTTCGTCGATCCGAAGTCGTTTATCTACCTGCACGGGATGATCCTGGATTACCAGGAAACGTTGATGCAGCAGGGATTCGTCTTCGTGAATCCCCAGGCCACGAAGTCGTGCGGCTGCGGCACGTCTTTCTCCGCCTAGGCTTTGCTCGTGTGGCTCGGACACTCCTGTCCGAGAAAGCTCACCACGAAGCTCTTTGTCCCATGCGGCATGCTCTGCTCCATATAAGGTGTTATTGAAGTATGACGAACCTAACCACCATCACCGCAAAGCCCGCACCGCCGGAAACCCAATCCTGCTGGTCGTGCGGTACCATGCGCGCCGTGCACTTCTGCGAGGCTTGCGGCAAGGTTCAGCCGCCTGCACCGGCGGACTATTTCACCTTCTTCGGCTTGCCAAGAAAGTTGAACCTTGATGTCGCCGCGTTAGAAAAAGATTTTTACGTGCTAAGCCGCAAGCTGCATCCCGACGTGAATGCCCGCACCGGAGGCCAGGAGCAGGAGTGGAGTCTGCAGCAAACCTCCCTGTTGAACGACGCTCACCGCACGTTGAAAGACCCGATCAAGCGTACGCAGTATCTTTTGCAGTTGGAGGGCGTAGAGCTTGAAGAGCAATCAAAGAGCGCCACAGAACAGGCGCGCTCCACGGGGCAGATTAAAAAGCAAATTGTTCCGCCCGGTTTGCTCGAAGAAGTTTTTGAGTTGAACATGCAGCTCGAAGAGCTCCGCGCACAAAAGAAGATGGGCCAGGATGATCCTGCCCTGATCGAAGAGATCGGCCGGCAAAAACTCGAACTCGAAGAGAAACAGGAATCGCTTCTGCGCGAGTTGGCCGATCTCTGGAAGGTATGGGATGGATTGATCCAGCGCGCAGCCAACGGCCAACCCGTCTCCGAAGAGGAGCGCAAACAGGAACGCGACAAAATGGTCGACCTGCTGAACCGCAGAAACTACATCCGGAATCTGGTGCGGGATGTGAATGAGGTGCTGGAGAGCGATTAGCAATTAGCAATTAGCAACTAGCAATTGGCCTTTGGCTAACTGCCAACTGCCAATTGCTGGTCATCAAATTGAAGCAGCATTTATGGTTACCGAACGCATCGTCGGAATCGACCTCGGCACCACGAACTCTCTCGTGGCCTTCATGCAAGGGGAGAGCCCTGTCGTCATCCCCGGAGACGACGGATCGAATCTCGTCCCGTCAGTCGTCGCGCTCGACTCGAACAACCAGCCTGTAGTTGGCAATGCTGCGCGCAATTCTTTGATCGATGCGCCGGAGCGCGCCGTCTATTCCATCAAACGCCTCATGGGGCGCGGGGCTGAAGACATTCAGGAAGAATTGAAATTCTTCCCGTTTCGTCTTGCCGAAGACTTGCAAGCCGGCGAAGTTCTGCGTATCAAACTCGGCGACAAGACTTTTACTCCGCCGGAAATCTCCGCGCTCATCCTTCGCCAGCTCAAGCGCAACGCCGAACGCTTCTTTGGCGCGCAGGTCACGAAGGCGGTCATCACCGTCCCCGCATATTTCAACGATGCGCAGCGCCAAGCGACAAAAGATGCAGGCCGCATTGCTGGCCTCGAAGTTCTGCGCCTGGTCAACGAACCGACAGCGGCGTCGCTCGCTTACGGACTCGACAAAAAACAGAACGGGATTGTCGCAGTCTATGACCTCGGCGGCGGTACGTTCGACATCTCGATCCTCAAGCTTCACGACGGCATCTTCGAAGTGATCGCAACCAATGGCGACACGCATCTCGGCGGCGACGACATCGATAATCTGCTGATCACCATTGCGCTCGACGACCTGCTCGGCGACCTTGGTCTCGATTTTCGCCGCAATGGGGAAGCCGTTCAAGCCATTCGCAAAGCCGTAATCGAGGCTAAGATTGCACTCTCCTCGGATTCTGCGGTAAAGCTGGATGTCGAATTGCCGGGCGGCAAGAGCTACAGGCGCGAGATCACGCGCGCGCAGTTCGAACAACTCATCCAGCCCGTCATCGACCGCACCATCGGGCCCTGTAAACAAGCTCTGAAAGACGCTGGCCTCAAGCCCGAACAAATCGACGAAGTGGTTCTCGTCGGCGGATCGACGCGTATTCCAAAAGTTCGCGCTCTGGTCAAAGAACTTTTCCATCGCGAACCCCACACCGATTTGAATCCGGATGAAGTCGTCGCGCTGGGCGCGGCAGTGCAGGCGAATATTCTCGGGGGCGGCTCCGAAGCCACCGAGAACATGCTGCTACTCGACGTTACGCCGCTATCGCTCGGCATCGAAGTTGCGGGCGGAGTCACCGACAAAATCATTTTGCGCAACTCAACGATTCCCGCGTCTTCCACGCAGTTCTATACGACACAAGTCGACGGGCAGGCGAACGTCGCGATTCATGTTCTGCAAGGTGAACGCGAGTTAGCCAGGGATTGTCGTTCCTTGGCGCGCTTCGATCTCAAAGGCATTCCACCCATGGCTGCGGGAATGGCGCGCATCGAAGTGAAATTCCTCATCGACGCCAACGGCATTCTGAACGTCTCCGCACGCGAGCAGCGCAGCGGCAAGGAAGCGGAAATTCAGGTGCAGCCCAGCTACGGACTGACCGATGAGCAGGTCGAAGGCATGATCCTCGATTCTTTCGACAGCGCGGAAGAAGATTTCCGGCAGCGCCAGATCATCGAAGCGCGCAACGAGGCTTCGACGATTCTGGCTGCTCTCGACAAAGGCAAGAAGAGTCCGGCCTGGGGACACCTTACTACTGACGAAAAGAAGAAGATCGCGAAGATGGAGAAAGCTTTGATCGTGGTAAAAGCCGAAGAGGATTATCAAGCGATCCGCAAAGCCATCGACGCGTTGAATCAAGGCACGACGCGTCTAGCGGAACTGATGATGGACAGTGCCGTGTCGACCGCGCTGAAAGGCAAGACCATGGACGAGGCCGATATGGGCGAAGGCCCAACCGCCCCGCATCCCATGGCCAAAGCCGAATTCGAATAGAAGCTATTGGCAATTAGCATTTGGCGAACGGGACACCAACGCCGCACACAAGAGAAAAGCGCTAGGCGCTAATTGCTAAATGCCAATTGCTGGAATCGAAGGAGCAGGAATGTCACGAGAAAAATCCCAATCCGCCGGCACAGCCACCGAAGACGCCCCCGGCGAAAACACACTCGGCCAAAACACCGTCCAGATCACGTTTCTGCCTGAGGGCAAAACCGTACAGTTCGAGCACGGCAAACTGCCCTACGAGGATCACGGCAAAGAAGAGTCGATTCTCGACATCGCGCTGAATTACGGAATCCCGCTGGATCACGCCTGCGGAGGCAATTGCGCCTGCACCACCTGCCACGTGTGGGTCAAAGAAGGCGCCGAAAATCTCTCTCCCATGGATGACGACGAAGCCGACCGCCTCGACATGGCGGCCGATTTGCAGTTAAACTCACGTCTCGGTTGCCAGGTGCAGATCACGAAGCCCGGTAAGGTCGTCGTCGAGATCCCAGCCTGGAATAGAAATTATATTTCGGAAGAACATCACTAATAGGCAATTAGCACTTAGCCTTTTTTACCATTCGGCAACTAATGAGCCGGCTAATTGCTAAATGCTAATTGCCGCCGCAAGGAGCTTGCCCATGCCAAAATCTCTAACCTGGGACGACGCCGAAGATATTGGTATCTTGCTTTCCGAGGCGCATCCCGAAATTGATCCGCTTACCGTCCGCTTCACCGACCTTCATCGCTACGTAACCGAACTGCCCGATTTCAAGGGCGATCCGAAGACCTCCAATGAAGGCAAACTGGAAGCCATCCAAATGGCTTGGCACGAGGAATTCCAGGACCGCACGCAAGGTTAAGGCACCCTCTACTTCTGCCTCTGAGAGAAAATCAAGACTAGGAAAATCAAGACTAGGAAAATCAAGACTGAAAGAATCGATGTCATTCCGAATCGGGCGCACACCCGGTGAGGAACCTGCTGTCCCTTCACTCATCACAGCCGCTTGCCCCTGAGGAGAAATCAAGACTAGGAAAATCAAGACTAGGAAAACTAGCGAAAACCGAGTCCGGCAAAGATCCTTTTTACAATTTCGTTGACAATTCTGTCGGCGCTCCAATTTAGGTTCGATGAACTGTGACAGGGATTTAAGGAGGCCCGCGACGGCGGGATCCATGTCGCTTTCCTCTCGTACACTGTCTGTTGAAAGCGAGAAGGCACGGCGCTTGCCGTGCCTTCTTTTCGTGTTTGAAATCGAATCTTCTCTATCTATCCCGCGGTAGCCACAACCGGCTCTTCCACGCTGGCTTCGCGCAGAAACTTCGCGGCCTCTTCCGGCGGCGTGGGATTAATATAGAAACCCGTCCCCCATTCAAATCCCGCGGTCTTGGTCAACTTCGGCATGAACTCGATATGCCAGTGATAGTGGTCGTTGGTCGGATCTTGCGCTGGCGACGTGTGCACTACCAGATTGTACGGCGGATTATCCAGCACTCGATCCGCCTTGCCCAGCAGCGTCTTCAGCGCCTTCGCCAAATTCTCAAACATGTGTGACGACGAATTCTCAAACGCCGACTCATGCTGCTTCGGCAGAATCCACGTCTCAAACGGAAACCGCGGTGCATAAGGCGCGATCGTCAAAAAGTTTTCATTCTCAGCAACCACCCGGCTCCCATTCTCAATTTCTTGACGAATAATGTCGCAGAAGACACAGCGTTCTTTGTACAGAAAGTATTGTTTGGCGCCTTCCAGTTCCTGTGTGACGTTGATGGGCAAGATGGGCAGCGCGATCAGCTGAGAATGCGCGTGCTCCAGCGAGGCTCCGGCCGCTTCGCCGTGATTCTTGAACAGAAGAATGTATTTGAACCGCCGGTCTTTTTTCAGGTCGAGAATGCGGTCGCGAAATGTCCACAGAACATCTTCAATCCGTTTCGGAGGCAGCGTCGCCAGGCTGGCAGTGTGGTCCGGAGTCTCGATAATTACTTCGTGAGCGCCGATGCCATTCATCCGGTCAAACATGCCCTCGGCCTGCCGGTTCAGGGTGCCTTCAATTCCCAGCGCCGGGAACTTGTTTGGCACCACGCGAACTGTCCAACCTGGCGTGTCCCGCTGCGATACCGGCCCACCGCTCGACCCCGGCCGGTACGCCTGGATCTCGGGTGGCGTCTTGCTCTCGTTCCCGTAGCAAAAGGGACAGAAGCCTCCCTTAAGCTTTACGTTTTCCCGCGCGAAATCCGTGGGACGCTTCGCACGGTCTGTCGAAATAATTACCCAACGGCCAACAATCGGATCTTTTCTCAGCTCAGGCACTTACCAGACCTCATCGACCAGATAAAGACGAATCTTGATTAGAGTCCCAGAATAGACGAATTTCCAATCCTAAGCCGACAGGGAGGAATTGCGAAACAGCTCAATCTGCGGCTGGCTGGCCTTTGAATGGTCATAGTATACGCTGACCACATCGAATCTCCACTGGCACGAAAGTGGAAAGCGCCGCAAATACTCACGCACCACCGCGGCGATCTCGCGCCGCTTGTGACGGTCGACTGCAGCTTCGCCGGGTTTGACGTCGCGAGTGGTCCGCGTCTTCACCTCGACAAAACAGAGAACATCATTTTCCCATCCGATGAGGTCGATTTCTCCCCGACAGCGCGGCGAACGAAAGTTTCGCGCCACCATCGTGTAGCCAAGCCTACGCAGATGAAAGTAAGCCGCTTCCTCGCCGCGCCGGCCAGTCCGCAGATGGGCCGGGCCGTCTTTTGCCGACAGAGTATGTTCCGCCAGCCAATCAAGAAAGCGGAGCGCGGTCTGAGTCGGGACTCCGGAAAATGCGCGAAAAGAGAGCATTCGGATCGCTCCCGCCACTCTAGCGGGCAAGGCCCGGCGTCCGATGTGATATCCGCACAGTCATGGGGACAAAGGATGCCATTCCTCCCAAACCGGGAATTTGCTGTCGTTTCCCTTGTGCCCATTTTGGGCACATGATATGATCTGTATAGCTGGCTTTCGACTGTGCGGATCATCGCCCGTAAAACGTTGAGGGATTTTGTGGAGTCGCTCCGTGGCAGCAAGGACCAGAGAGTCGTCAAATCCGCGCTGGATGCCTGGTTCCACGAAGTTCAAAGTTCGGATTGGCATACGCCAGCCGACGTGACAAGGAACTACGCGAACGCCAGCATCGTGGGGAGCGATCGGGTCGTTTTCAATATTAAGGGCAATGCCTATAGGCTTGTGGTCGCCGTGGATTATCAAAGGCAGGTCGTTTTCATCAAGTGGCTCGGCACACACACGGAGTACGACAAAATCGACGTAAAGAAGGTCAAGTATGGAGATTAATCCGATCAGGGCCGAATCTGACTACGTAGCCGCCCTGGGCCGTATCGAGGCACTTTGGGGCGCGCCTTCTGGAACCGCGCGGGGCGATGAACTCGAAGTCTTGATCACGTTGGCCGAGGCCTACGAGCGTCGGCATTTTCCCATCGACCTACCCGATCCGGTTGAGGCTATTAAGTTCCGGTTGGAGCAGGAGGGTAAGGATTACCGCGCATTGATCGGAGTAATCGGGCAACGCAGCCGGGTATATGAAGTGATGCGGCGCGCTCGCCCGCTGTCCCTCAACATGATTCGCAAACTGCACAGCCAGCTGGAAATCCCTGCCGAGGTTTTGATTCAGCCAAGTCGAAAAACGGCGCGCCGGAGTCTGCGCGCTTCACGCTTGGCGAGGACGCGCTCGCGCCGCTCCGCCTGAAAGCTGTCAATAGCCTAGTAGTACACAATCGGGCTTAAGTTGTTCACAGCGTTGATGGAATATTGGTGATAATATACAACGCTAACCATTCTGTGATAACAAAGAACTTACCGTGACAGGGCAGGCGTGACTTCGCTGCATTTCTGGCATTTCAGTAACCGCCGAAAACCATGAGCTTTTAGGTCGGAAATGGCAAAGACGTATAACTTCTAGGTAATGGAGGACACACCATGCAATCTAATTTGGTAGACCTTTTGGAGTCCACTCTTTCAGAAGTCGGAAAGCCTCGTCTCGATCTGAGTCAAGCAATTCGACTATCTGAGGAAGTTTGGCCAAGAGGCCTTGATGACCTTCTCGACAGGCCGCATTTATCTTCGGAGCCATCACTTCGCGTCCGCGTTCCACAGCCTTCTGCGTCTCGGCCTCATTCAGCTTAGCAGTCTTACAGGCGGCGGCAAAAAGTGTTTGATAAAGCATTAACTCTCGCTGTAGAACCTCCGAAGTGTCGGCGAACGCTTCTAGGAGTTTGATCAGTATATGCTTGTCGATTTCCATAGGGTCACTTGTGCTTAGGCTTAGACAGCACCGCTTTGGCCCCGATGCGTGCCAGCCCGAGAATGACAGCCGTGCGGGTCAGAATGGCTTCCGGCCATACCTGCGATGCGGCTTTCTGAAACAGAGCTAAATCCTCTTCCGATATTTTGATCGAGACTCCTACGGTGCGTTTAGGCATTACCCATCGTGATTAGGAACGCTTTTCGTTGCAAGCATTACTAGGAACAAAAAGAACTAAGTAAATTCTCTGTGTTACAATTCGGGACCGTGCTCGAATTGGCCCGATTTGCGAAGCTCTTAGCGGAACGGATGTACACGGCTAAGCTGCCTACCGGACAGATACGGGACGCGGCAGACTTTCATGCTTGGCTTTTGCAAGTGAGTGAGATTGCAGCCCGGTCGGAAACGCTAGAAGAGTTCCTGAAGCAACTCTAGATTGATAGCGCCGCGAATTACATGTCCCGTTACTTCTTGCGCATTAGGTCGCTAATATCATCTACGCCCAACAGAAACCGTATTCCCTCATCGTCAGGACGAGGGACGCGCTCAAGGCCCTTTACTTGTCCTCCACGAGGCGGGCCCTTGATCTGTCTCATCCGTGATACTTTTGGCTCGGCGTTGAAGTGGAAATTTCTGGGATTGGTCGGATCACGTTTCGGAACTCGCAACGGCTCCTCTTCGCATGCTTCAATGAGGCGGCGAGTTGTGAAAATTCCGTGCTTTTCATGGCCGACCGTGTGCTCGGCAAGGTACTGGTAAGATGCCCGGACCACGCCATGCTTGAACATATGGAAATTTTCCCATGCCAATAAATCGGCGGCTTGAAGCGGAGCAACTTTCTTCTTGTCCTTGAAAATTGGCTCTTCATAATGGAATTGTTTGAAGACTTTTCGTAGGTCGCCTTTATGCTTGGTGCCGTCTTCAACGAATACCTCTAGTGGATCGTCGGGGGCATATTTATCTTTCCATGCTTTGAGTTTTTGCACGACGCTAAGTGCGGCAATCGTATATGGTTTTCCGAGCCATTCTTCCAAATAATAAATCTCGTTCACTTCTCGGTAATCGTGCATTAGAACCAAGATCGAAAAATTGTACCGAACGCGAGTAGCGATGTGGTTGAGCAATCGATAAAGAAATACCTGGCGCTGGTGAGCGGAAAGATGTTTGTAGGGGTTATCTTGATCGTCCTTGCACTTCGGAGCTGCCTCGAAATCGGTCATATGGAAATAGCCCGTCTTGATATCGAAATCGCTAAGAACCTTTTTCCAACCTTGCTCCCACAGGATCCACTGATCCACATTACCCACCCATCCGGCAACAAGCACAACGTCCTGATCGTCAGGGTGGCCGCTATCATCGAAATAGGCAGCAAGTTCTTTGCTCACGAAAATTACCCAAGCATCTTTCGAGCGCGATAAGTAAGCGGCTCGCAGAATATGGTCCAGTACGGAATAATCTGAGGATTGACTTTTGGCACACGTAGAACTACCCTGCTTCCCAGCAGGAAAGTTTTACGATGTCTCAAAAGCCAACCCGCATTGCCGCTCCCGCGAAGAATGAGCAAGGCGAATATGCTACGTTTGAGACTGCTCTTAAAAAAGTTTTGTCCGTCCCGCATTCGGCTCTCAAGGCCGAACTCGACCGTGAGAAGCGAGTGCGGAAACAGCGGCAGAAGCGGGCTTCCGTCCGCGCTTCCCGCGCAAAGGATTAGAAGGCCGTTTCTCCCACCTTGCCAGTTACCTCTGCGAAGGTTAACCGCTTCCCCGCGATCTGCGATAAAGCTAACTCGAATCTCTCGTAATCTTTTAACGGTCGGTCGTTCCCGTCCTTGCGATTGTTGAATCGGAACGCTTGCTCATCCACATAACGAAACAAATGAAACGGTTCAACCGCAACATAAGTGCCGCTGATCCCGCGCTTCAGGCAGGACCAGAAGTTCTCGATGCCATTGGTGTGTACGTTCTCTTTTACGTAGCCCTCAAGATGGTTAATGACCTTGTGAACGTACCCGTCTTTCAGATTGCTGTAGCCGGGGAATTCGTCGGTATGAACTTCGGCACCCGGCTCCACGAGTTCACGCACGATCTGCTCCGGAAGGTTCTGTCTGCGATGGGGAATCACGGCAGCTTTTACTTTGCCGCCGCGCTCCAACAGTCCCATGACAATAGTCTTGCCGTGCGCTCCGCCGTGCATTCCGCCTTGGCTGCTCATGCGCTCCCGCTTATCGCGGTGCATGAATCGTGCTTTGCCGCCGATGAAAGTTTCATCGACTTCGACCGGAGTACCGCCGCCTCCGAGCTTGGTAAGGCTGCCAGTTTGCAGAGCGAAGCGAAGACGATGCAGTACAAACCATGCCGACTTTTGAGTAATGCCGAGAGCGCGGCCCACTTCGTAAGAGCTAACACCGTTCCGGCAATTTACGAGCATCCACAGAGCGGTGAGCCACTTGTCCAGAGTGATGGGCGAATCCTCGAAGATGGTGCCGAGCTTTACGGAGAATTGCTTGTGGCACTCCTTGCACTTCCAGCGCTTTTGAGTCTTCAGGTAGTAGTGTTCCTGATGGCCGCACGCAGGGCAAGTAGGTTTGCCGTCGGACCAGCGCAGTCTCGACACGGTGTCGATACAGACCTGCTCATCCGAAAAGTGCCGGATGGCCGCTTGAAGTGTTTGTGGCCGTGTGCTTTCCATGTTGTTAAGGTAGCACACTAACCATTGGTTAGTCAACTATATTCTTACCGGAATATTTCCGAAACTACGTCGCTTTTGGCCTTGCAGTGTGATATAATGGATATATAGAGTAAAGCTTTAGGAAAACGTATTTCTAAAACGAAGGCGCGGCCCATGGGCTGCGCCTTTTCTTTTGCGTGCCGCGTCTCGATTCCGCAATGAGCAACGACCCTAGGAGCAGCATGCCCAAGTTCAGGACCTACAAAGAATGCGGCGAATGGGTGGAAGCCCAGTTCATCGCCGAAGCCCTTGGCCACGGTTACACGGTCCTCAAGCCGTGGGGAGACTCCCAGCCCTTCGACGTCGCCCTCAACTTCGGCACCCGTGTCGTCAGGGTCCAGGTCAAGTCCACCAGCTTCCGCGTCGGCACCGGATACCGCTGTCAGATCAGCACCAACTATAACGGCCGCCGTTACCGCCCCGATATGCTCGATTTTTTCGCCGCCTACGTCGTCCCCCAGCGAACCTGGTACCTCATCCCAGCCTGGCTCCTTTTCAACGGCGGCCAAAATCCCACCGGGCCAATGCTTTTTCCCATGCAGCCCTTCAAGAACGATTGCTACTACTGCGAAGTCTACAAAGAGGCGTGGGGTTTACTGCGCCCGAAACCGGAGAAAAGAGAGCCCCGGAGGGGCGGCAGATAATAGCGCAGCCGCGAAGCGGCGTAAGAATGCAGCCCACGGCGTAAGCCGTGGGGCATGAATGGAACTGAGAGCAAGCCCCAGCGGGGCGAAAGACAAGCTACGACACAGACTCCGTAGGGACGACACACCGTTCCTCCACAAGCTCCCACCCTTCCGCAAAGAGCGCGAAAGGATGGGCCATCCGCCACATTGTCATCCTGAGGAAGCGGAGTCCGCGGCGAAGCCGAGGACTCCCGACGAAGGACCTATGCAACTTGTAGACAGAGCCACGAAACCCGCGCCGTAGCCTAGCCCTCGCTGCTATACTCGCTGAGTTCACTTCCCTTTCGGGAAATATTTGTGAGACTGTAAGTTAGGAAGTGACGTATGAAGCTTACCGAGTGATCCCGGGGATCTTTGTGGAGGCCCTCACAAACCCTCTGAAACCGAATGAGGCGGCCATCGCCGCAGTGAACGATTCAAGCAAGAGGTTAAAGCGCAACCGTCCTCGGGACCACAACCGTCGAGGCTACCTATCAGACTCCAGCCCCGGAGAGCCTGAGCGAAGCCCCGGAGGGGCGGCAGATAATAGCCCAGCCGCGAAGCGGCGCAAGAATGCAGCCCACGGCGTAAGCCGTGGGACATGAATGGAAATGAGAGCAAGCCCCAGCGGGGCGAAAGACAAGCTACGACACAGACTCCGTAGGACGACACACACTGTTTCTCCGCACGCCCCAACCCTTTCGCAAAGCGCGAAAGGCTGGCAAACCCGCCCACAGATTCTTCGCAAAAACGCCGCAGTTATTCCTTCGGAGCTTCTTGGCCTGCCGAGTAGCTAAAGGGGCCTTGGGCGTCGATCTGGCGACGAAGTTCGTCGAAGATGTCGTTTGGCATTTCCATAAAAACTCTGACTATATCGGGGTCAAACTGTGTCCCGGTGCCCTGCCGAATCGCCTCCCGCGCCGCTTCAAGGGGCTGAGCCGTGCGATAGGGCCGATTCGTGGTAATTGCGTCAAGGGCATCTGCGACTGAAAATATTCGCGCTCCGAGCGGAATATCTGTTCCCTTCAACCCGCGCGGGTATCCGCTGCCGTCGTAGTGCTCTTGGTGTGAATAAATAATCTCGCAGGCTTCGGTTAGAAATGGGATTTTCTTGAGCATCTGGTACCCATGAAAGCAGTGCTCGCGCATGCTCTCTCTTTCTTTTTCGTCTAACTTTCCCGGTTTCCGCAGAATATTATCCGGAATCGCCATCTTGCCGATGTCATGCAGGAAAGCACCGCGAGCGATCACGTCGATTTGCTCGCGAGGAAGCCCCATTGCTTTTGCAATCGCCATGGTGAACGCCGTCACGCGTCTGGAGTGACCTTCCGTCTCGGAGCCTTTCAAGTCGATGTTGACGCCCAAGAGTTGAAGCGTTAAGTCATAAGCGTGTTCGAGATCGTTCGTGAGTGAAGCCAACCGCGACTTTAAATCAAGAATAATTGCTGTGGCTTCGTCGGTCGAAACAATCGGACTCGGTTGGATGACATCTAGCAACTTTTCAATTACATGTTCCAAACCATTCTCAGCTTTGGCAGCAATTCGGTCGGCGAGAGGTGGGGAATAGGCGCGAACTTCTTCAAAACCCACACGGTACCACACAGGTAATATCACTTTTTTCCCATGCACTTCGCGTGTAGCTAGCCCGTTTAGTTCCTTTGCTGGCCAGTCCTTTGCAAAGAAATGAGGACTAAGAACAACAACCCCAAAACGTGAATAACCTAAACCACGATCAATCGACTGACGCAGGCTGTCACCCACTTTCAGTGAGAATTCGTCATACCAGACCCTAAGACCGCGTGTTCTAAGACCGTCAACGAGTGGTCGGACAAATGCGGCCTTGTCTTCGCTTGCATGAGAAATGAATACATCCCATTCGTGGGATGCTACGGATTGTGCGGTGTCTTTCACTTAGGAAAAGGCTACCATGTCACGACCCCGCACCTATCAAACAACATCCACTGGGTGCTGGCCATCTTTAAATGTTTCCTCTAGGATTCCCCCCCCGGCTTGGGACGATTGGTTTATTGAGAATTATCGCCTTTGACAAAGATCGTCGCTTCCCAACTGCCGCGATTGTCCGGAAACCAATTGTCATTCACTCCTAGCCAGAGGGGGCCCGATGATTCGGCGCGAAATTGCCTGGAGCTACCGACCTCAAAAGGAGTCAGGTCACCGATTCTTCCGATGAGCGAGGAGCACGAGAGGTTTTGAGCCGGAAAGTGCCAGTAGTGAATCTCTGGGTTGGGGTAACAAGCCTTGCCTGTACCGTTCGGAGTCTGAGGTGGATTGTGGTCAGAAACTATTATCTCTCCGTCCGCCTTGATGGTAACGAGTTGACCTTCGGACACGACTATGCCCGTTGGCGTCCACGGCCTGTTTGCGGGAATGGAAATCGACAACGGATTCGGCGGAGGTGGGGGCGGGTTCACGGCAACCACCACGGACACTTCCTGTGAAGCGACCCCCCCGGGTCCGGCTGCCGAGGCACGATAGGTAACCGACTTCGCCGGCCTGACTATTAGGGAACCTTTCACCGAGAAAAAATCGCCTATGCCCGGATCGATGTGTACTTTATCCGCATTCCTCGCACTCCAGGAAAGCTGGGTTGACTCTCCCGGACTCAGAGTCGTCTTGCTCGCTTGGAAGGCTAGTGTTGGCATGGCCGCTGGCGACGTTGTCAGTTCGCCTTTACTGGTGTCACTGGTACCGCGATTGCCAGCAGTTTGCCATCGGAGCAGCAAGGACCATCCGCCGACCAAAACTGCGGTTACAAAAATGAGGGCTAGGATCGCCCGCCATTCGAGGTGCCATGTCCGGAGCCGTGTCTGGGGGGCAGGGTTAGCAAGCTCTGTTCTAGCAACTATGGGAGCAGAGGCCGCTGCGGACTGCTCCCTCTCCGCAGCCTGCTGGGCCGCGGCGGAGGGAGGGCGCATTACCGCATCCAACGGCACATTAAGGTATTTGTCGCGCAGGCGGTCCATCCCCTCGCGGAAATACTCGGGCATGACACGCAATCCGTTGTATCGCTTGAGGGCCTCGAGATCGCCTGTGAGCTGGCTGCCAACTCCGGGAGCGCCGAAGTCGAAGTTTTCCAGCATGATCGGGATGATGTTGCACCCTTCCTCGAGCGCCGTCTCAATCTCGCGGCGCAGCCAGTCTCCCGGCTCGCCGCATCCTTCTAGGGCAGAGGGCGTAAGCAAGACGATGAAATGGGCGCGGCCCTTGATGTTTTCGACTATGACGCCCCCAAAGTTGCCGCTGTTGATGCCCGTGTAGTCAATGAATACGTCGAAACCGTGCTGGGTTAGGTCTTGGAAGATCGCCAGCGCCCAAGGGAAGTTAGTCCGGCGATAGCTGACGAAGACGGTCTTCTCGATGCGTCCCATACAGATTGCTGCTCGGTCGTGAAGGACAGGACTGGAAGATACCAGAAACGGGCGTTCATCGTGGCCTTTTCTTCCCGGGGCCAAGCAAACGCCAGCTCACTACAAAGCCATCACTCTAGCCCAAAGCTATCGGTTCTGCTGCCGTTATTCCAGGTCTGACTTGGGGGCTGGCCCGTTTTTAATGATTCGTGTTCGCACCGCCACGAAAGAGGCTGCCCCAGCTTTGCCGGTTTTGCAAAGCTGGGCACCACGGAACCCGACTTCAGCGATTGAAGTCGCAGACCGCGCGGCTATTTGCAGGGATAAGTGGATTTCCCGCAGGTCTTAACATCGCCGTTTGCTGGATCATTGACCACGATATTCCCCGTATTCCCACCGTGCTTGATCTCACAACTGTTGGCGTCTACATCGTAGTGCTTGGCGGCAAACACGGGGCTTTGGATCATGATTCCGCCGTCGACCGTCTTGCCGTTGGGGTAATGTAACTCGGCCGTCTGCCCGGCGGGTATGTTGCAGGTTGGCCCCTTCGAGGGACCAATCGAACACGTGCCACCGTTATCAAGTGTGGCTGTGAAAGTAACGGCGGAAGTGTTGTAGAAGTGGCGGGTTGGGCAGTCACCGGCGAATGCGCTGCGAGGCGCGAACGCCAGAAGAAACGCCAGAAGAGAAAATGCGATAGCTAAGTTCAGCTTCATTCAGTAACTCCTTGTAGACGCGAGTCACAAGATAACGAAACTATCTTCGATTTACGCGTGGCGAATTGTAACATACGCACTCTTACTCGAAGTTTTAGTTAGGGCAGGAAGCTATAAGATGGCGAACTCGGGAAAGTAAATGACGACGCAATACAACTAAGACAACCTTCGTGTAGGTTATTGGGAGGCTTCAGTTAGCTTCAAATTCCTCGAGTAGCCGCCAGAAAGTCAAAAGGCCCCACCCTGCCGCAAGAGCGCGGCAAGGATGGGGCACCCGCAGGACTTGTTTCAAAAAAGAAAAACCGAAACCGAACTACGCTTCTTTACCAACGATTCGGATGCACTTCTCCAGCACGTCGACGGCAACATCCGCTTCTTCTTTGGTCACGACCAGCGGCGGGCACAGGCGGATCGAGCTTGGGCCGCAGCCCAGGAAGAGCACGCCGTGTTCGAATGCGAGTTCGATGATCTGATCGCGCTCGGTGGCGGCGTATTCTTTCGTTGTTTTGTCCTTCACGATGTCGACGCCGATCATCAACCCGCGGCCTCGGATGTCGCCCACAAGCTTCAGGGTTGTGGGCCAGTTCTCCATGCGCTTTATGATGTGCGCACCCACTTCCGTGGTGTGGTCGAGCAGATGTTCTTTCTCGATCACATCCAGCGTGGCCAGCGCGGCCGCAACGCAAACCGGATTGCCGCCGAAGGTCGAGGCGTGCGAACCCGGCACCCAGTCC
Organism: uncultured Acidobacteriaceae bacterium; assembly: GCA_963771965.1. Taxonomy (GTDB): domain Bacteria; phylum Acidobacteriota; class Terriglobia; order Terriglobales; family Acidobacteriaceae; genus Sulfotelmatobacter. The sequence continues at coordinate 454,085 of CAVYVM010000004.1, read as the reverse complement.
ATGATTTCAGAGCGAGTCATCGTGATGCCCAGCGGCATGCCCGATGCGATGCCCTTGGCGATGCAGACCATGTCCGGTTCGACGCCGGTATGTTCGACGGCCCACCACTTGCCGGTGCGGCCGATGCCGCTCTGCACTTCATCAAGCACCAGCATGATGCCGTGACGATCGCAGATGCGCCTCAGCTCCTGCATGAAGATGGTGGGAGCGACCACGTATCCGCCTTCGCCCTGCACGGGCTCGACGAAGATGGCCGCGACTTCCTCGGGAGGCAGCGTGGTCTTGAAAAGCTTCTCTTCAATGAAGCGCGCGCAGCCGAGCGCAAAGGCATCCGGATCCTGCGTGGCATCTTTGCGTCCGCGATACAGGTCGGGATATTGCACGTGAGTTACGCCCGACATGAGAGGAGCGAAGCGCCTCCGCTGCTGCGGTTTCGACGCGGTCAGCGACAGCGCGCCCATGGTGCGTCCGTGAAATGCGCCGAAAAATGCGATGATGTTCTGCTTTTTTGTGTGGTACCTGGCGAGCTTGAGGGCGCATTCGATGGCCTCGGCGCCGGAATTGCCGTAGTAGAACTTGTGTGGTCCGGGCATGGGAGCGATCTTCGACAAGCGCTCCGCCAGTTCGACCATGTTCTCGTAATAGAAATCGGTGCCCGACATGTGAATGAGTTCGCCCGCTTGTTTTTGAATGGCTGCGACTACGTCGGGATGGCAGTGGCCAGTCGAGACCACGGCGATGCCGGCGGAGAAGTCATAGAACTCATTGCCATCCACGTCGGTGACGACGATGCCGCGGCCGCTCTTGGCCACAAGGGGATAAGAGCGCGTATACGAAGGCGAAATGTACTTCGAATCGCTGGCGAGCACGCGTTTCGCGTTGGGGCCGGGCAGGGCAGTCTTAATCTTTGGTCCGGTAGCGGCAGATCGAGTGGCTCCGGAAACGGCAGTCTTCTTTTCGGCGACAGCAGTCAGGGTGTCGGTAGTCATGGAATCCTCCTAAGGCAGCAGCCACCGGTTCGTGGCTCGTTGTCATTCTCATTGCAACTTAGTCATTGCAACTCGGTATGGCGCGGTTCTGGTTCAGGCACGCGCAGAACTGAGGCAGACAGAATTAAGGAGAATTGTTAGTCGCTACCGAAGAGGCTGGGACGCAGTCGCGAAGGCAGATTCGCCCGATAGCGCCGCGGGCACACTAAAGAGTGCAGCCAGCAGGCAGGCAGATGCGAATTGGGAGCGTTGCGCAGCATCAGGGCACATCAACTTCGTACCCATTATACGCGGCGGGGTGCTGCGGCGTAACCCCCATTCCGACGGGGGATTACGAGGGTAATTCTCTTCTGGATATCGCCGCAAATGCGGAACAGCAGGTTCCCTTCGGCAAGCTCACCGGGCAGGCTCTCGCTGGGCGTACCGCCCGATTCAGAATGACCTCGATTTTGCTTTTAGTCTTGGTTTTCCTAGTTTGATTTTTTTCTCAGAGGCAGAGCGGCTGTGCTGGGACAGCAGGTTCCTCACCGGGCGTACCGCCCGATTCGGAATGACATCGATTTTGCTTTAGTCTTGGTTTTCCTGGTTTGATTTTTCTAGTCTTGATTTTTTTTCAGAGGCAGAGCGGCTGTGCTGGGAAAGCAGGTTCCCTTCGGCAAGCTCAGGGCAGGCTCTCACCGGGCGTACCGCCCGATTCGGAATGACATCGATTTTGCTTTTAGTCTTGGTTTTCCTAGGTTGATTTTTCTAGTCTTGATTTTAATGGGGCGACAGTACGGACGAACTTCGAAAGATTCACGTCTTGTCTTCCGGCGGTTTGCTTTTCTCAAGCTCTAACTTGGAAAAGTAACAGCTCTCGTGTACGGCGTGCCCGTTCTCATCAACGGTACAATCTTCCAATGGGCAAGGCTGACTGCACAGCCAGCACTGCGGTAAGGGAGTGGAAGGCATCATCTTACAAACCTCCACGAACAAAAAAGGCGCAAAACAAGCTACCACAGGCCCATTCAGAAGTTTGTCGGGTATCCTACCAAGTCTGGTCTTTTGCGAAAGCGAAACGCTTTAGGAAGATCGCGGAACCACCTGATGCCGAGCTACCGCATCTGCCTTCCTCTTGTAGGGAGTTTGCTCCATTGAATGGGCTCGTGTGATCTGAAAGCATCTGGTATGGTTTTCACACGCCGGCTCGAGGATCGGATTCGGCTGCTCTTGTTCAGGGCGACGAATGCTGAAAATGGCGATGTGAAGCCTATCCTTTCCGCGCTTCGGTCCGCCCTGCACGAACACAACTCCCGGTTAAGAGCATTGGCATCGCGAAAACTCGTACCCACGAAGGCGGCCGGACTATGGAAGCAAAGAAACGAACCCTTAAGGTAACGAAGTGGCTGGGGACCGTGCCGGTCATCGCGGTTTGCAGCGCTTGCACGCAACAATTTAAGGTTCCTCTCACCGCGCTCAATCGAGTTGCGGAGGCGCAGCAGAGCCTTCAGATGCAATTCGCGGGGCACAAGTGCGCGCGAGAAAAATCCTCCCCGCTTTAGCCCCCTGTCTTTGCAGGGCATTTTGCGTGTCGTCGCCCGTATTCGCTATGGTGCGCGGAGCGGTTTGATGGTCAACAGAGACGGGCTGCGCCCGGCGGACAGTCGGGGGCGGCTGTCCCCACATCGTGCTGTCTCCACGTACTTCCTCATTACCCGGCAATCTCCTCTCCCTTTTGACTTCTAACAGAGCGGGTCGTAGCATGACTGCACTCCCCTGGGCGGGGCGAAACTCCTTTGCTCGATCAAACGATCTCGCATTACCGGATCATCGAAAAACTTGGCGGCGGCGGTATGGGCGTGGTGTACAAGGCCGAAGACACGCGCCTTGGGCGCTTTGTCGCGCTAAAGTTTCTGCCTGAAGAGTTGGCGCAGGACCGGCAAGCCCTGGAACGCTTCCGACGCGAGGCGAAGGCGGCTTCAGCGCTCAACCATCCCAATATCTGCACGATTTACGACATTGGCGAGGAGAATGGGCGCGCCTATCTGGTCATGGAGTTCCTGGACGGGTCCACGCTGAAGCACGTGATTGGAGCCCGCGCGATGGAACTGGAAACGATCCTCGACCTGGGGATTGAGATTGCGGACGCGCTGGACGCGGCGCACGTGGAAGGCATTGTGCACCGCGACATCAAGCCGGCAAATATTTTTGTGACCAAGCGCGGACACGCCAAGATTCTGGATTTCGGATTGGCGAAGGTGAAGGCGAATCCGGCTTCGCCAGCGCACGTGGCTGACGTAACCGCGCCGACCAACGTCGCGGTTGACGAGCACTTGACCAGCCCCGGTTCGACGTTGGGAACGGTCGCATATATGTCTCCCGAGCAGGCCAAGGGCAAAGAACTGGATTCGCGCACCGACCTTTTTTCGTTTGGCGTGGTCTTGTATGAGATGAGCACGGGCACGCTGCCGTTCCGGGGAGAAACTTCCGCGCTGATTTTTCAGGCGATTCTGGATCGGGCTCCAGTGTCGCCGATTCGGCTGAATCCCGATTTGCCGGCGAAGCTGGAAGATGTGATCAACAAAGCGATCGAGAAAGACCGCAACCTGCGCTACCAGCATGCTGCCGACATTCGCGCCGACCTGCAGCGGCTTAAGCGCGATACTGGAAGCGGACACGCGGTCGCGGCGCAGTCGGATTCGTCTTCGTCGCAGGCGATTGCGCCTGCTGAAAATGAGGCGTCCCGTCCGATAGCCGCGGTATCGGGATCACAAAAAGCGGTCTCCGCTGCTGCCAATGTTCCGGCTGCATCGTCGAGCGCGGTGGCAATCGCGCAGAGTGGCGGCGTAACAGAGAAGAAGTCCTGGAAGATGATTCTCCCTCTCGCAGTGGTCGTCCTAGCCGTTCTAGCTGCGGCGGGATATTACCTGCGCTCTCGAAGCTCGGCGAAGCTGACCGAAAAAGACAGCGTGCTGCTGGCTGACTTCGTGAACACCACGGGCGATGCGGTTTTCGACGGAACGCTGAAGCAGGCGCTGGCGGTGCAGTTAGAGCAGTCGCCCTATCTGAATATCGTTCCCGATCAAACAGTTCGCAAGGCGCTGCAGTTCATGGGGCGCAGCAAAGATGAGCGCGTGACGGGAAGTGTGGCCCGGGAGATTTGCGAACGCGAGCACATCAAGGCCATGCTGAGCGGGTCGATTGCGACGCTGGGCAGCGAGTATGTGGTCGCGATCGACGCGACGAACTGCGCAACGGGCGATTCACTGGCGCGCGAGCAGGTGACGGCCGCATCGAAAGAAGCGGTATTGCCGGCGGTCGGCAAAGCCGCGTCAAGCTTGCGGGGAAAGCTCGGAGAATCGCTCGCGTCGATTCAGAAGTTCGATACGCCGGTGACCGAGGCGACGACGTCGTCGCTCGAAGCGCTGAAGGCTTTTGCAGCAGCCGACCAGATGCGCAATGGCGGCGGCGAGGCTGAATCGCTTCCGTTATTTCAGCGCGCCGTGGAACTCGATCCGAATTTTGCCATGGCATATGCGCGCCTGTCGGCCATTTACAACAACATCGGGGAAGAAGATCGAGCCGTCGAGACTGCGCGCAAGGCTTTTGACCTGCGCGAGAGGGTCAGCGATAAAGAACGCTTCTATGTGGACGATCACTTTTATACTGCGAACGGCGATATCGACAAGGACCGGCAGACGCTGGAACTCGCGATTCGCAGTTTTCCCAACGATTCCAGCGCTTACGTGAATCTCGCCTTGATATACAACCTTTTCTATGGGCAGTTCGACAAGGCGATCGAGGAAGCGAACGAGTTTACGCGGCTGGAGCCCACAGCTCCGTTCGGCTATGACCACACGGCGACGGGATACATCGCGACCAACCGGCTGGAGGAAGCGCGCGCGACCCTGCAAAGAGCCGCGGACATGAAGGCGGACAACCTCTTCACTCATCAGCAGCAGTACGAATTGGCCTTTCTCAGCGGCGATAATGAAGGGATGCAGAGTCAAATGAAGTGGGCCGGGGAAAAACCCAGCGAGTACTTATTGCTGAACGAAGCGGCCGCGGTTGCAGCGTCGCATGGCCAAATGCAGAAAAGCCGAGAGCTGCTAAAACGTTCGACAGAACTCACCGAGCATCTTGGGTTCAAGGGAACCACCGCGATTACTGAAGCGGGCTGGGCTATCACAGAAGCGGAAGCGGGATATTCGGCCAAGGCGCACGAACTGGCTGCATCGAGCTCCGCTCTTGCGCATGGCCGCAGGAACATGGAATCGGTGGCAATTGCTTTGGCGATGGCTGGAGACGGAAGCCGCGCGCAGGCGATCGCCGACGACTTGAGCCACCGCTTCCCGGATGACACACTTTTGCGCGACGTATGGGCTCCCTGCGTGACAGCCTTGACGGCATTGAACCGAAAGGCTCCGGAACAGGCGATCACGGCTCTGCAGACAGCAACCCCCTACGAAATGGGCGGGATCCCGGGTATGTTTCCCATCTATGTTCGTGGGCTGGCCTATTTGCAGGCGAAACGGGGAGCAGACGCGGCGGCAGAGTTTCAGAAAATCGTAGACCATCGCGGAATTAGTCCGGTAGATCAGCTGCATTCCTACGCCAAGCTTGGGCTGGCGAGGGCTTATGTCATGACCGGCGACTCGGCGAAGGCAAGGGCCGCGTATCAGGATTTCTTTGCGCTGTGGAAAGATGCGGATGCGGATGCGGATGTGCCGGTGTTGAAGGAAGCTAGGGCGGAGTATGAGAAGTTGAAGTAAAGCGGTCGAGCTGCGCTCGATGGACAGCCGAGGGCGGCTGTCCCCACATGAAACATCTAGATATCGGCGGCATCCACGTTTAGAATCCATTCCTCGCACCGACCGTCTGATATCTTTTAACTTTCCTTCGAGTTCTCGCCTCGATGTCTCAAGTACAACGCCCAAGCCGGTTCGCGGTCATCCTTGCCTTCGGGCTGGTGTATTTGTTTTGGGGATCGACTTACCTCGCGATCGATATTGCTGTGCAGAGCATCCCTCCGGCGCTGATGTGCGGCTTGCGATTCTCGATTGCGGGCGTGGTGATGCTGGGCGCATGCGCGGTGACCGGACATAAAATCTGGTACTCGGCACGGCAGATAGCGCTGTCGGCTGTGGTGGGAATTCTGCTGCTGATGGGCGGGAACCTCACGCTGTCGTGGGCCGAAGTCACTGTACCCTCCGGGCTGGCCGCGTTGATTGTTGCGATCACGCCCCTGTGGTTTCTAGTGCTGGACTCGCTGCTTCTCGGCCATCACCGGATTTCGTGGCGCGGCAAAGCGGGGCTGGGGCTGGGGCTGGTCGGGCTGTTTGTTTTGTTCTGGCCGGAGTTGCACGCGACCTCGTCATTGGGGCGGAGCGAGTTGTGGCGTTCGCTGGCGCTGCTGGGTGGATCGTTCTTGTGGGCGCTGGGGTCGGTGTTGTCGAAGCGATGGCAGTCTGGCATGGACGTGTTCAGCGCGACGGGATGGCAGGTTACGGCGGCAGGGGCGGCGAACTTTCTGTGGGCATTGGCCACTGGAGATTTCTCTCGGGTGGTGTGGACGACGCGCGGCGTAAGCGCCGTGCTTTACCTGGTGGTGTGCGGATCGTGGATTGGGTACACCGCTTACATCTGGCTGTTGGAGCACGTGCCGACGTCGAAGGTGTCGACGTATGCGTATGTGAATCCGGTGGTCGCGGTGTTTCTGGGCTGGCTGATTCTGCACGAACGCGTGGACCGATTTATTGTGATGGGAAGCGTGATCGTTGTCTTGTCGGTAATTCTTGTTACTAGCGCGAAGGTAAAAGAGAAGACTGTGGCCGAGGAGATGCCGGCGGTGGAGGCGGCAGGGTAGAGTTCGGCCCTCAAGCAAGAGTTATTACTGTCGTCGAAATGTGTAGGTCAGCCGAACAGAGAGCTGACGTTCGCTGCTAGCGAGTAGGCCGACATTTTCGGCTGGCCAATGAGCGGGGAATTTGAGTGGACAGACCCGTTAAGGTCAACTCTGGGTGTAGACTGTCCACGTTCCAAACGTTCAGAGGTAGATCACGATCATGGCCTTCGACACCTCCAAGGTGTTTCGCATCGAGATCATAGCGATACTGGTCGCCTCTCCACTAATTATTTGGCTAGGCTTTTACTTGGCTGCCCGCTGGTGGTCCGTTAACTCGCGCCCAGCTCTACCGTGGCTCAAGTGTCTGCGTTGGATAGGTTGGGGGGGCGGACTCGTTCTGATACTTCTGAGTCTTGTTCGCGAAGGGTTCCCTTTATTCTACGGCATCGCAATGGCAACATTCTCGGCGGGACTCTCAATTCCCGAGGGATGGATCAAGCACCGATTTGCTCCCGATCTTGTCGACCCTGATCGCGATTGGTGGCCCAGCTAGACAAATGCATTCGCTTAGCAGTCCAAAGTAACGTAGACGGGTTTGGGACCGCGCAATAGGGTTGAATGAGAGCAATCGCAGTTGCGGCTCCATACATTATGGGCATTCTCTTTTATTTCGGAATATTCTATTTGGCTGGTCTAGCCCAGTGGATGGTTTTGAAACGAATTACCAAAGAGGTTAACCAACACCTTCCCGAGAGCGAACAATATACCGCTTCGATGTGGGCATTTTCGCCGAGGTCAGCTCGCCCACCCAGGGGTAGTTGTTCTAACACCCCGATTTCACTCGTTGATCTAACAGCGGGTTTTTGAGTGCTGTGGCCTTCAGTCAGAATCAGAACCAACGCGGCTTCGAACTATTTCGCGGCTTCTTCGTCGTCCTCCTCGGCAGTCGCCAAATCCACGGAGTGGCCACGAATCACGTAAGTCCGCTTCGTCGCTGGATTTGCTTCGAAGGTTACGCGGGCGGGAGATCGCTGCCAATCCGGCAGCCTGCACGGTGGGTCCGGAATCTGCCATTGCTGAGTTTCGACCGCGAGCTTCGTCTCTTCTATCAGCCATTTTACGATCGGCTTTCGGCGATTGATCTGGGCGACCATGGCATAGATCTGCTTGCTGTCATCGGAGACGCCACAGTACGCGGCGTAGTCGCGGTACCAAATGACGTCGGAGTAGACGACGTCGAACTCCGGCAAATTGATCGGCGAGATGCGGCCGGTGACGCGATCGACCAGCAGCCATCCGCCACGTTGCCACTGCCAGTGCGGCGAGGATGCGGATTCCTGAGGCAGGCTGTCATTGACGCGGAAGGCGCGGCGGACTACGAATAAGCGGTCGGTCACTTCGTGTGCTGGGCCGAGCGTGAACTCCTTCACGCGGGCGTCGACGAGAAGCGGTCGAACCTTTGAGGCGAGCGGCAAGGCGAGCGACGGTGCGGCTGTTGCGAGCTCCCCCTTATCTTTATTCTTATCTCTATCTTTGCCTTCTGCCGATAGCGCGGGCATCCACTGGACTGTGGTCCATTTACCGAAAGTGATGACGTGAGGTTTGGCTGTGGCCCAAGCGGCGGTGGGTTGAATCCATGCAACCATCGCAAGAGAGGCCAGCAACATAACGCTTCGGTACCGAAATTGAAAAAGGTATCGCATGGCCGAGGCTAAGCAGTAAGTCTGCCCTCGCGCAAGGTTATAAGTCACAAATTGAGCCGAGAAGATTCCGAAACTGGGAACCAACAGAGAAAAACGGCGCATAGGGTCATCGATATAGCAACTAGTTGCATGGTTGTGGGCTCAAATATTGAGCTAGAATTAATAACGTAAGTGTGCGATGGGTTCCCCTCCTGATTCTCGTCTAGATGCCGGTAGCCAGCCTTGGACAACCTCGCCTGAAGAAATAGATTTAGGTCACAAGATCGAGCGGTTATTTCCGGTGCGGCGTGCCGCGCGGATTTTGGTGGTTGACGACCATCCCGGTATCGCGGGGTTGATGAACCAGTTGCTATCGGCGCGAGGGTATGACGTGGTTACGGCGTCCGATGCCGAGCAGGGCGAGATGGAAGTGCGGCGGCAGTTGCCGGACCTGATTTTGTCCGATGTGAAGATGCCGGGGAAGTCGGGCTATGATTTCTGCCGCGAACTCAAGAGCGACCCGGCCACGCGTCTGATCCCGTTTGTTCTGATCACCGGCTTGAGTGACAGCGCAGATAAGGTGCGCGGCATCGAGGCCGGTGCGGATGACTTCCTGAATAAGTCGGTGCTGGCCGAAGAATTGATCGCCCGGGTGAGCTCGTTGTTGCGGGTGAAGGAGTTCACCGATGAGCTGGAAACAGTGGATTCAGTGCTGTGCACGCTGGGCCTGATCGTCGAAGGGCGCGATCCGTATACCGAGGGGCACTGCGAGCGACTAGCCTCTTATGGTGTGGACCTGGGCCGGCATCTGGCGCTCGACAATGATTCGATCGTTGCGCTGCGGCGTGGGGGATTTCTGCACGACCTGGGCAAGATCACTGTGCCGGACGAGATTCTGAAAAAGGGAAGCGACCTGTCAGCCGCGGAGTGGGAGATCATGAAGCGGCATCCGGTTGCCGGAGAGAACATCTGCAAACCCTTGAAGTCGCTACGGCTGGTGCTGCCCATCATCCGGCATCATCATGAGCATGTGGACGGATCGGGCTATCCCGACGGGTTGAAGGCGGGCGAGATCCCGCTGCTGCCGCTGGTTTTGCAGGTGGTGGATGTGTATGATGCTTTGCGGACGGCGCGGCCCTATAAGCCGGCGATGGGGCATGAACAATCCTCGCAGACGATGCGGGATAAAGTCCGCCAGGGCTTGCTCGATGGAGAACTCGTGAATGAGTTTTTCAGCATGCTGCTGCAACAGTGCAAGGTGGCATAATCGCCCGTTCCGGGTTATTTCGTTACTAGCTTCTTATCGCAACTTTCTTCATACTTATTGCGCCCGCCGTCTAGAATCGCGATTCTGTGGGCAACAGCTTTCAGGAAAAAGACATCTTATTCGATCCTGCCACGTGGCTGGTAGGGAGCTGTTTACAAGTTGAAGCTGCAATTTCCAAGAGTATGATGTAGCAGTTGTTCTGGGACCATGACTTACAGCATCGTCATTCCGGCTTACAACGAAGAAACGCGCCTCGGCGCCACCCTTGAGAGGGTTCTGGCGTATGTGCGCCAGCAAGGGTGGGACGCGGAAGTCATTGTGGTGAACGATGGATCGCGCGACAATACGGCAGGGCTGGTGCGCGAGTTCGCCGAAAAGAATCCGATCGTGCGATTGGTGGAGAATCCAGGAAACCGGGGCAAAGGTTACAGCGTACGCCACGGCATGCTGAAGGCACGGGGCGACGTGGTGGTATTCAGCGACGCGGATCTATCGTTGCCGATCGAAGAGATGCCAAAGTTGCTGGATGCGCTCGCGCAGGGGGCCGACATTGCTATCGGTTCGCGCTGGCTACGGGCGGAGTTGCAAACCCAGCGGCAGTCGGTGCATCGCCAGATTTTTGGCAGAGTCTTTAATCTGCTCATGCGGATGATCCTTGGGCTGAAGTTCAAAGATACGCAGTGCGGGTTCAAGGCTTTTACTCGCCAAGCTGCGCAAACCATTCTGCCGCTGCAGCGTATCGAGCGCTGGGGATTTGATCCGGAGATTCTTTTTCTGGCGCGGAAATTTGGCTTACGCGTCGAAGAAGTTGCCGTTCACTGGGGGCACAGCGGAGACACGCGCATTCATCCCGTGCTGGATGGCGCGCGTATGTTTCAGGAAATGTTGCGCGTGCGCTGGTATGACATCGCTGGAAAGTATGATGGCGGATCGATGGGAGCAGCGCAGCCCGCGAAGTCCATGCCTGGTCCCGCGCCGCGGCTTTAGCAGTCACTAGATCTGGCATTCACCGTTAGCGAGTGTGCACCCGTTGTGGAGGGCCAGTGAGCGGGTATTGAGTCCTAAGGCTTGTTTTCGCCGGTCGGCGGGAGAGCGAGCAGACGGGACCTATTTAATTCGAGTCAGGGATGGAAGAATCGTATCGCGCAATAACTTTCCATCACCTTTGAATCCTATGACTCTCGCTGATGGCCCATCATCTGAACCCGTAAACTCGACGATCTGGCGAGTTTCTTTATCAAACACTGCAAATCCGTACTGGGTTGTGTAGCGCGACTCTCGCCGCACTGGCAACGGGCACGGCGAATTCATACTGCACTCATATGCGTTGTCGGTAACAGTACACCCGTAGTAAACGTCTATATTGTCTGCAATCGTGAAATAACGGGTAAGTGGAGGAGTTCCGCCGTCAGCCCTAAGTGCAACGGGGTCCGGCAGAGACTCAACCTCGCACGTGAAGTTGCCGTTTGCGAGGGCAACTAGTTTTCCGGTGCCCTTGTTGATGGGAATTTCGCCAGCATATGGCAGAATTTCCACTTGGATGGTCGTGGAATGCGGTGGCTGTGCCTCAAAAGCGTAGAAAGGAACCGCAGCAACCTTGTCGGATAGTCGATTTGCGCTGAGGTAGGCTGGAACGTGAATTGAGTACTTGCCATCTAGTTCCACACCCTTGAGTTTTGTATCTTCGGTTTCTCCGGTAATTCTCGACTGCCCGACGGCGCGAGTTTGCGGTCCCGCAACGCTGAAGACAGACACAACCAGAATCAGAAATACCCGGCGGTAATTCATTTGCGTCACAGCCGTTATAATCCAGGCGTAGTAGCTTAAAAACCATAACATGATTAGTGAGAATTCGCGATTTCACTTATTGAGTCTCTGGCTAAGCTGACTTCTGTTTTGCTACCGAAGCCTTCACCGCTTCTACAACCCTGCGGCCCATTTCCGTCGTCGATATCGGACCCTGTCCGGCACGCACCAGATCCGCGGTACGAGCTCCTGTATCCAGCACCGTATTGACGGCGTTCTCGATGCAAACCGCTTCGCGTTCCAACTGAAAAGAATGGCGCAGCAGCAGCGCAGCGGAAAGTATCGCGCCGAGAGGGTTCGCGATTCCCTTGCCGGCAATGTCGGGTGCTGAGCCATGCACGGGCTCGTATAAGCCAACCGGTCCACCGATGCTAGCTGAGGCCAACAGCCCCAGCGATCCGACTACCCCACCTGCCTGATCGGAGAGAATGTCGCCAAACGTATTTTCGGTGAGCACCACGTCGAAGTCGTTAGGGCGTTGGACTAACGACATGGCGGCGGAGTCCACGTACATATGGGAGAGTTGCACGCCAGGATAATCTTTTGCGCATCGAGTGACGACTTCACGCCACAACCGCGAGCACTCAAGAACATTGGCCTTATCGACAGACAAGACTTTTTCCCGGCGCTTCGTGGCCAGGTCAAAACCTACGCGGGCGATACGCTCGATGGCCGCTTCTCCATACATCATCGTGTTGAGCGCGACGCGAGAGCCGGGTTCTCCGGTGATGGAGCGCGGCTCTCCGAAATAGAGTCCTCCCAGCAATTCGCGCACGATCATGATGTCAGTACCGCGAACCAGTTCAGAGCGCAGCGGCGAACAATCTTCAAGCGCGGGAAAACAGATAGCGGGACGAAGATTCGCGTAGGCGCCCAGTTCGCGCCGCAAACGCAGCAGTCCAGCCTCGGGACGAAGATGGTTGGGATAGTGATCGAACGCGGGACTTCCGACTGCGCCCAACAGTACCGCCGCCGACGAGACGCAAGCCTGAATTGAATCGGGAGGCAGCGGGTCGTTTACGGAAGCCAGCGCTGCGCCGCCGACGTTCTTCGTTTGATATTTGAGTTGATGGCCGAATGTGTCGGCAACGGCTTGCAGAACTGCGACGGCCTGCGTGGTAACTTCCGGGCCGATGCCGTCGCCGGGGAGGATGGTGAGATTGAGAAGCATGCCGAGTTAGTGTATCCCGCCACAACAAGCACTACCAAGCGGGGCGGGGAGTTTTACGAAAAACGGATTTTTCGCGCTACTTCGAGTCTGATCCGAAGCGGATCACATTGCCGTCGGGATCTTCGACGTGCATTTCGAGAGCCCACGGAAAATTCGTGGGAGGCATACGAATTGGAACTCCGCGAGCTTTGTATTCTTCGTGTAGTTTTTCGACGTCTTCGACGCCGATCCACAGCCACGCGCGCCCCTGGCCTTGACCGCTCTGGCAAAGGTAGATGCCGGCCCGGTCGCGGTTTACGCGGGTAAATTCATCGGTCCCCCAATGAACGTTGCGAAAACCTAACAGGTCCACATAGAAGCGGAGGCTGGCCTGCATGTCTTCTACGCGCAGGATCGGCTGACTGCCTTCAAAATGGACATTTGCGGAATTTGGCTCCGACATGCTCGCCCTATCCATTTCTGTACGCCCAAGACTCTACACGCCCCAGAGATAGTCCTCTTGCTCATGGTGCGGGTCGGCGGGGCTGGTCAGCGGCATGCTGAACGCGTTGCCGGGTTGCGCCAGCGGAAACGGCCGTGGCGTTTCGCGCGATGCCTCGCGGGCAGAGGCGCTTGCAGCGGCCACCGCGGGAATCGGCTCGAATAGCGGCGTAGCGGATGCCGCCGGTTTGTGGGTGTCACGGATTAGTTCGAGCAGGTGATGATCTTCGACGTGCTTGATCTTATCGGCCAGCCGAACAAAACGTCGATAGATGTCATCGAGAGCGCGGCGGTCGAATTTATAGCCAAGCTGTTCGCAGCGTATGGCGAGCGCGTGACGGCCGGAGTGCTTACCCAAAACCAGCCGTGAATCCGGTACGCCGACCGATTGCGGCGTCATGATCTCGTAGGTCAACGGATTTTTGAGCACGCCATCCTGGTGAATGCCGGCTTCGTGCGCGAAGGCGTTGCGGCCCGTGACGGCCTTGTTCGGCTGTACTGGCACGCCAGTGATTTCGCTCAGCATCTGACTGGCATGAAAAAGATGTTCGCCGGCGATGCCGACCTCGTAAGGATAGCGGTCGCGGCGCACACGCATCGCCATCACGATCTCTTCGAGTGCGGCGTTTCCGGCGCGTTCGCCAATGCCGTTGATCGTGCATTCCACTTGTCGGGCTCCGGCGGAAATCGCAGCCATGGTATTGGCGACGGCCATGCCGAGATCATTGTGGCAATGGGCGGAGATTGTAACGTTCTCGATTCCCTTGACGCGGCGGCGAATGGTCGAAATCAGTTCGCCGAATTCCGAAGGGATGGTATAGCCGACGGTGTCCGGAATGTTGAGCGTGGTGGCGCCGGCGGCGACGACCGCCTCGAGAACCTGACAGAGAAATTCCGGATCGGTGCGCGTGGCATCTTCGGGCGAAAATTCGACGTCAGGGCATAGCGACTTTGCGAAGGCTACTGCCTCGCGCGCTTGCGTAAGGCACTCTTCGCGGGTGATGCGCAGCTTGTACCGCAAATGAATATCGGAAGTGGCGAGGAAGACGTGAATCCGCGGGTGCGCGGCATCCTGCAACGCTTCCCATGCGCGCTCGATATCGGGCCGGCAGGCGCGAGCAAGCCCCGCGATGATGGGTCGGCGGATCACTTGCGAGATCGCTCTTACTGCTTCAAAATCGCCATCGGAAGCGATAGGAAAACCGGCTTCGATGACATCGACTCCCAGACGGTCGAGCTGGTGAGCCAGACGCAGCTTCTCCTGATGGTTCATGCTGCAACCCGGCGACTGCTCGCCGTCGCGCAGGGTAGTATCGAAAACGGTAATTCGGACGTTTTCAGCGGCCATTCGTTCTTTCTTCCTTTATCACCATCGGAACAATGCTCTCGATCTTTACCTCCCTATCGTACGGCGAACCTCGACTGAAGCAATACTTATAATTATTCAGTGATCATTAGGTGTGCTTCTATGATAAGTTATGCTAATGTATCGCTAAGTTTATATTAAGTGAGCGAATATGGAGCTTTCTCAACTGGAAGTGTTTCTGAGTGTGGCTCGCGAGGGGCGATTCTCGCGAGCCGCGGAAAAGCTTTATCGAACCCAGTCGGCGGTAAGCCAGACCATCCGCAAGCTGGAGGATGAACTGGGGGAGAGCCTGTTTGACCGGTCATCCCGCGAAGGCGTTCTGACCGATGCTGGCAAGGTACTTTACGAGTATGCCGAGAAACTGCTGAACCTGCGTCACGATGCGCATGAATCGCTGGCTGAATTGCGGGAGCTGCAAAAAGGAAAGCTGGTTATTGCAGCCAATGAGTTCACCGCGCTTTATCTTTTGCCGGTGCTGGCGGAGTTTCTTCGGCTGCATCCCATGATCAAGATCACGGTGCAGCGGGCTCTGGGCAGCCACATTCCGGACGATGTTTTGCAGCACAGCGCCGAACTGGGGGTGCTTTCCTATAAACCGGAGGAGGCACGGCTGCATTCGATCGTTGTCTATCTTGACGAATTGGTGCTGGTGGTTCCTCCGAAGCATCCGCTAGCGACGGCGGGTGAGGTGAGCATCCGGCAGTTGGGAGCGGAGTCGTTTGTCGCTCACATCGTCTCATCGCCGTATCGCGAAAAGGTGTTACAGACGTTCCAGCGGCATAAAACGCCGTTGCACATGGGGCTGGAACTACCGACTCTGCAGGCCATCAAACAATTCGTTGCCATGGGAAACGGCGTGGCTTTTATGCCGGAGATCAGCGTGGAGTCGGAGCTGGCCCGCGGAGAGCTGGTGCGCATTCCGGTGCGTGAGTTGCGTGTGCAGCGTAAGCTGCGTCTGATTTACCGGAAAGAGGCGGGGCTATCCCATGCGGCACGAGCGTTTCTAAAAGTGGCAGAGGTTGTCGCGCTGGAGCGAGCTGGGCGCTATCGCTTTCAGCGCGAAACTTAGCTGCGAGACCCAGCCGCGAAACCTCCCGCGAAAGCTAGAAGGGCGAGGACATAGCAGAGCCACGTCCCCGCTCTTGAGGTTGTTAATATTTGATTCGTAATGCGCTTTGCCCCATCCGCGATACGGATCAGCAATCGGCGCAGAGTTCCTCCGAGGCGTATGCACCGGACTGGAATGCCGCCAAAGCGTCGTCCAGGTCAGTATGGATCTCGAGCACCGAATTCAGATTGGTAAGATCAAAGAGTTCCCGAACCAGAGGGCTGGGACTGGTGCACTTCAGCTCCGCATTCCGGGATTGCGCCCAGGTATGCAAAAGCACAAGTTCACCCATGCCCGCGCCATCGATGAAACTGACGCCGCTAAGATCGAGCAGCACCTTGCCCCGGTTTGCAATGATCTGGCCCACCAGACGCGACAGCGCAGCAACCTCATCGCGGTAGACGATGCGGCCCTGGCAGTGAACGATCATGACATCTTCAAGACTGCGAGTTTGCAAATTGAGCTTCAACGTCGACTCCTTAACAATAGTGTTACAGGTCAGAATGTTTATATAGCGTGACTAGGTTTGCGAGTTCGTCGTTTGCGAGTTCGTCCTGGTGGAGTCATCGTAATAGATAGACGTGATTTGTGAGCTTTTGGAATCATGAAAAGATGGTAATTTTTCGATTGACGTGCCAAAGCGGTACCCCGCACAATTTTGCGGCGCAGGCATCTTGAACGCCCGCTACACTGCATCTAACGAATTTCACGCATTCAGGTAGAATTTGCTGCTGGCATGATTGCCGGGGAGGAACTATTTTCGTGTCGAAAACCGCAGCCGTGGTTCTGGGCTTCTTGAGTTTTATGCTGTTCGCCAACATCTCACGAGCTCAGCTCATTCCAAGTGGGAATGTTTATGTTGGAGTTTCCGAGTCGGATTCCGTGGACGTGGTAAATCGTTATACATTTCGCGGCTGGGCCGCATCGGCCGAAGACATGCCGTTCCCGCGGTATTCTTTTTTCGGCGCCGTGGTCGACACCAGCGGCTATTACCGGAAGGGAATTCAACAGTACGACCTGCTTCTGGGCCCGCGGGTTTCCCGCAATTATGGACAGTGGCGTCCCTTCGTGCAGCTCCTGGGAGGATTCCAAAGAGAGACTTCGGACGGCGTAACCCACTTCATCGTTGCGGAAGACGTCGGCGGCGGAGTCGATCGCAAGTTCCATTTATTGTTCCTGCATAATTTTTCCTGGCGTCTGCAATTCGATTACGTCCATACCCGCCTGCTCAGCGCGAACCAGAATGAATACCGAGGATCGGCCGGACTGGTGTGGCGCTTCTGAGAATCTCAGCTCGGTACGACTCTGCGACGATAAAATTTGTAATCGAGACTCGCTGCCTGTGGCGAGGCTGGGCAACGAACGCCCTAGCCTTGCAGCGTCCTTTGTAATTTTTTGTCATTCTTGAACGCGGAAGAACGCTTATCTTCCGTGTGCCTCCACACAAAATCGACGCAACACTGAGTTGACCCAATCCCGTCTTCGCGCATCTAAATTTTTCGGATCAAATTCTTAAAGACCAATCAATAGAAAGGCAGGATTCGTTTCGCCATGCGAAAGAGTGGACTCATCGTTGTTGCTTTGCTGTTGCTCGTGGGTATGGCCGGCGCCCAGGTTCCCAGCGGCAATGTTTTCTTCGGTTATTCGTATTACAACACTGATCTATCGTCGATTGATCGCGCCAATACCGATGGTTGGGAAGCGTCGGTGGAAGGGAAGATTCTTCCGTTTATCGGATTCGTTGCCGATTTCGATGCCCACTACGGCTCGCAGAACTTCCAGGGAGCGTGCATCGCTGGGTTTGCAACAACCTGTGGGACGTTTAACTCCGATGTCACCGAGCACAATTATCTGTTTGGCCCACGAGTTTCATTTTCCGCCGGCAAGTTTCGTCCATTTGCGGAAGCTTTGTTTGGAGCCGGGCATGTCGATGTGAACGGCGTTACCAGCGATACTTCATTCGCTACCACAGTCGGCGGCGGCATCGATTACAAAATCATCAAGCCCATCGCCTGGCGCGTCCAGGGAGATTACGTGCAGACTCGTTTCTTCGACACCACGCAGAACAATGTGCGGATCTCGACGGGCATTGTGCTGCGATTTTGAAAGATGCGACTTTTGTTGTCTCAAGAAAAAGGATCCAGTTGGTTGGCTGGATCCTTCTCTGTTGGTGGCCACAGAAAAATCACTGTAAAAATACGCTGCTGAATTCCGGTTAGGTCTGCCAGTACTTGTGATCGCGCAGGAAGTAGTTTTCATTCCAATAGTTCATCGCAGTTTTCAAGAACAGCCAGCCCACGCGCAGATGGCCCATCTTCTGGAAGCGGCGATTTGTTGTGTAAACGCCGCCGCGGACGATCCCGAATCGACTGCGCGCCACTTGCTGGCTGAGCAGGTAGTCCTCGGCGAACGCGACTTGCTCATGAAAGCCGCCGAGTTCACGAAATTTATTGGTTTCAAACAGCATAAACATCCCTGTCGCGAATGGATGGTGCAGGCGCGACAGGTGTTGGAAGAAGTCGTTGCCCGCGTAAAAGAGTTTGTCGATCCAGTTGCCGCCCTGGCAAAGAATGTTAGTGGTCACACAATGAAGTTGCTTGCGCTGCGCCAGTTCGACCGCGCGCCGTACGACGGAGGGATGCGCCAGCTCGATATCGGCATCGAGGAAGAGCACGTAATCGCTCTCCGCCTGGGCCGCGCCCAGGTTGCGGCCAACCGAAGGCATGCCGCCGCGGATCACCTTCACGTTCAGGCGATCACGAAAACTTATCACGATTTCGGGTGTTCCATCGGTTGAGTTCGCGTCAGCGACCAACACTCTCGTACTCGACATCTTCGAGTAGTCCTGATTCGTCAGAGAAGTCAGCAAGCGCGGAATCAGCTTCGCCTCGTTCTTGGCTGGAATCACGATCGTCAGCTCGCTCGGCGGATTCGTGCTGGTTGTCGTCGTGCTTGCTGTAGTCCTGTTCGTTGTAGTCATGGATGCGACCCCCCTGTTCATCGACGGTCAGATACGTCAGACGGGAATCGACCCAGCCGCCTGAGTTGTAGTAGTGAATGCCATCCTGTTCCACATGGATGGCCTGATGGGTATGGCCGCAGAAGATGCGGTCGGCGCCGTGCTGGCGCGCATAATTTATTGCTCCCGCGGAGACTTTCGACGACATGCGCAGCCACCGCGTATTCAGGCGGTCAATCAGCCGCGCGATCGGCTTGCTCTTGAAATCAAGCTTTTGCAGTTGCAGATAGAGTGAAGTGCCCAGGGTATTCAGCCTGACATTATTTACCTGGAAGCCGTCGAACTGGTGACCGTGAATCGCAATGTGCCGCAGTCCAGCGTATTCCCAGGCATAGTGCTGATAAACGCGTACGCCGACCAGGTGCGACATGATGTTGGTCAGCCCGTGGTCATGGTTGCCTTCCACCCAAACGACTTCGACGTTTCGCTTCGGATTCGAAAGCTTGCGGATGTAACCGAGAAACTTCCAGTGATCTTTGGTCAGGCGGGCGAAGTTGAGATCGGCAAAAATGTCGCCGAGAAGGATCAACCGGTCGAAACGATTTTCCTTGAGCACGCGGGTCGCTTCGCGGGCATGGCTCGTCTCTGCACCGAGATGCAGGTCGGAAAGGATCAGCGTGTTGTACACGGTCAGATCCATATTTAGGTTGTAGCAAGGGAATGTTACGGGGTGATTAAATGTGCATCAATATTAGTGCGGTAGTAATCAGAACGGTAATTTGCTGGCAGGAAAAGAGTTAGCTTGATCGCAAGTAAATATTTCAACAGTGTGAATGGCGAAATTGCCATCGAGCGACGGCGTTCCGAATTCCCCTATTTCGGCGCAGGTGGCACATATTCTTTGGGCAATGCCGAACCTTCGCCAAAGAAAAACTGGTCCAACTGTTTGACGATGACTTCCTGATCCTCGCGGCGAGCCGGATTCAAGCGATATTCGTTCAGCAGCATCTTGCAGTGTTCTACCCACATCCTCCAGGCTTGCTCGGAAACGTTGTCATAGACTTTGCGGCCAAGGTCATTATCGAATGGGGGCTCATCCAGGCCGGGCAGTTCTCTTTTGAGCTTCACGCAGAAGACGGTGTGCGCCATAAAATTCCTTTGAAGGGAAAGAATCGTTAAAAAACGATTATACGGATAGGGATCGGGCTTCGGCTATGGGTTATCGGCTTTACGGATTCGGCACGATGACTCAGGATTCAGTCGGCAGCTGGGAGCCGGACGGCGAAAGCCGCTACTGGGGCTTCGCTGTTGTTGGCGAATACTCAGCCATGATTGCCGCCAACTGTTCGGGACTTATCGGAGACTCTTCGTTCGGATTACTTATGGCAGCGTTTAATTTTCCCTTAATACCCACGTAGACAGCGTTATAGGATTCGTCGCCAATGTTCTCGACTTCGTGCTTAAAGGGAGGAAACCATCGGGCCTCGCCAGACTTGGAATAAACCTCCGTGACCTTGCCGTTCTGGTCGGTGAACCGGAGGTGTCCACCCGTCACGATGACGACCACGCCGCCGGGATGGTCGTGCATCTGAGACCTCTCGTGCGGCCCATAGTGGACGCTCACCACCTGCACCCGTTCGTTCTCAAAAAGCAGTCGGTAGTGCTTGGGTTCTACCTTAGTTGGGTCTTGCGCCGCCGCGCCGTTCACCGCCAGACATAAAATCACCGCTGCGCAGAAAAATCTGCACAACATAGTCGCCCCTCCGCCGCTGAAGTTGAGATTTTCTCTGACCTGTGGCAACGCTACGCTGCGGTAGTAAGCCTGTCAACGACGGGCAGCCACGATGCCCCAAAGTGGTTAATCGGGGCTAAGCCGGGTCTGTTCCGGCGTGAGGGTGGGATGAAATAAAAACGGCGCCGCTGATGCGACGCCGCTGAGATGTGAAACGAACCTGCTAACTGCTATTTCTTTTCTGGTTCTTTGTCCGGAGTCTTCTCTTTAGTTTTGTCCTCGATGGACAGCAGTTCCACTTCAAAGATCAGAGTGGAGTCGGGGCCGATATCGGCACCCGCACCGCGCTCGCCGTAAGCCAGATCAGGCGGGATGAAGAGCTGCCACTTCGAGCCGACGGGCATTAGCTGGAGCGCTTCGGTCCATCCTTTAATGACTCCACCGACAGGAAAGGTCGCGGGCTGGCCGCGCTTGTAAGAGCTGTCAAACTCTGTTCCGTTGATGAGCGTGCCGCGATAGTTGCAGACCACCGAATCGCTGGCTGTAGGCTTCGGTCCCTTGCCTTCTGTGAGAATTTTGTACTGCAGGCCGCTGGGCTGGGTCACGACTCCGTCTTTGCCTTTGTTGGCAGCGAGAAAATCCGTTCCTTCTTTCTTATTCACTTCTCCGGCTTGTTTCATTTTTTCCTGCTGCTGTTTACGCATCTCGTCCTGCACGGCGGTGATTGCAGCTTGCGCCTCGGCGTCGGTCAGCAAAGTCTTGCCGCCAGCGAGTCCATCTTTCAAGCCGCGGGCCAGAATAGTTGCGTCCACGGGAACCGACTGCCGTTGAAGATTCGCTCCCATCTTCATCCCGAGTGCATAGCTGAACTTGTCTTTTTGAGTCTTGAGCGCCAGCGGCGCGGCGGTCTTTGCAGCGGCCGCCGGGTGCTTGGCTACGGGTGCCTGGGTTTTCGTGGAGGAGGCAGGTGGAGTCGCCGGCGCCGGAGCTTGCGCCAGGGCGTGCCCGAGCAACAACGTTCCAACCGCCAATAGGTTGACTGCTGTCTTCATAGATTTATGCATTGGGGTATTGTTTCATCGCTGGGGAATCTCCGCAAACGGCAGGCGCGAAATTTCTTGCTTTTCATCCATTTGTAACAAGGATAAGCGGGAGATGGGGCGGGATGCGGATCGTAGTTAATGGCGCTGGATATAGTTCACGTTGATCTCAGCGATGCCAGAGCAATCGGAGATACGCGCGCTGCCAGTCTGAGAAGAAGCAGTTACGATGTGCTCGGTCTCCGTTTTTATTTTTGTCGACGGCTGACTGTTCGGGTTCGAATCCGAATCCATCGACTTGTAATCCACAGCGGCGTCGAACGTGGTGTATCCTTTGCCCTGTTTCTTGTCGCGAAAGTCGAGATAACAAGTCTTTGCGTCGTCAAATAATTGCACGCGGTATTGGATCTCCGGGCTGTTCGAAGTGTTGATCCAATCGGTTTGCTTCTGAGCAAAGCCAAGCCCAGCGAGAAGAACCATCGACACGACTACGGCAGCGACTTTCGACATCCCTTTGGTCTCCTCACCGGAAGGTATACCGACCAACCTCCCGTTCTTCGGGATTGAAAGATTAAATAAAAAGGTTAATTGGTGGGCCCGCAAGGATTTGAACCTTGGACCAATGGATTATGAGTCCACTGCTCTAACCGCTGAGCTACGGGCCCGAATTTCTACCAAGCTAACACAATTATCAACCACTGGGCGCTCGTGGCGGAACTGTGGCTGTCGCGCCGTGTTCGCACGAATAATCTGTTGAAGGGGTAAAAGGTCCGCAAGAGATACAGGCGCAATTAGTGCTTGAGCGAAGGGAGTGTGCGCAACTTCAGGAAGCGGGATCTGTCAGGCCCTGCATGAATGCCGTTAGACTCGTTTCCAGGGTGCTCTTGCTCGCTTCCGGCATGTCGATGAAGCGGAAGGGCTGGAGCCATCCCTGCGTGGCCCACATGGGGAATAGCATTTGCGCCTTCTCGCGAATCGTGGTTTCGCCGAGGTGAAAGATAAACTCGACCACGAGTTTTTCGTCGAGCGGTTTATCGAGGTTCACCAGGCCCCCGGTGCTGGAGAGTTGGTGAAGTTTTCCCCGCACCTGGCGCCGGTTGGGCAGTCGAATGAGCGTCAGAATCGACCCTCGAAGCTTCACTCGGAACGGGCGCGGCGTGCCCTTTTCCAGACGGGCGGAAGACGCTTCCAAGGCTATTTGTTCTGCGGTTTGCATCATACTTAGCCTGCAGTATGGCACCACGCGGAACACAGAACGAGGTTACGAAAGAACGGGTTCAGGATTGCTTCCGGTGTCACGCCATCAGGTTATTTTCGGCCGGGATGTGCTTCGCCGTGGGCTGAGAAAACGTTGTAAGGCCAGACGTTTCCGTTTTTGCTCGCGCGATTGCCGGGGCTGGCTGCAGCGCCGCCGGAATCGCAATCCCAGTCTGGCGGCGGGTTGGCGATTCCCCAAATGTTTCCGGGATTGTAGAGCGACACGCCGATCAGAAACTGTTTTCCATCGTGACCCAGCGGCAGGCAACTGGCCACGCGGGCAGAAGCGCTTGCGCCACCGGGAAGGTTGCTCAACAGAATGGGAGTTTCGAGGGGCAAGGCTTGCGATGCGCGGAGTCCGCAGCCCTGCGCGCTGACGACCAGAGCGTCACAGGTTGCGGAAAACGGATTCCGCCGGTCCATGCTGGTCACAATGACCGGAATCTGCACGCGGACTCTGGTGCTGCGTCGGGCCGCTCTCTGTGTCAGAATTTCCATGGATCAGATTTCATGGGGCGGCGCGCTTTTGCGTCGACTCCAACTTGCTAGTGTGACAGAAGCACGGCGGCGGCGATTACGAGATCGGCAGAGACAAGTGACGGGAGTAACTTCCCGTTCGAGGGGGGTTCAGACGGCGGGGTGGATCGCGCTCGGCTTTATTCTTAATTTACCACTAATTTATCGATTTTTGGCGCAGGTCGAATACTTCAGGTGCGGCCTTGCGCCTGCTAAGATGGCTCACCTCCGTGAATCCGGAACTTTCCTCATCCGCCGGCCATCTCGCGACATCGACTTCAGTGGAGCGCGAGTGGAATCTTCTGCGGGCCGCGAGTTCGCCCGACTGTGGTCAGCGCGAGATCGATCGGATACGGCAGTTATTGGAGGAGGGGCGTCTCGTCGATTGGGGTGCCGTGCTTGAACTGGCCGACCGGCACGGCACATCGTCGTTGGTATATCGAAACCTTTCGCATCTGCCGGGCGCCGTTCCGTCGTCCGTGATGGTTTTGCTCGCCCAGCGTTACCAGACTAACGTCCACAAATCTCTTTTTTTGACGCGCGAACTGATCCGGATTCTGGACTGCCTCGACCGGCTGGGCATTGAAGTTCTGCCTTACAAAGGCCTCGTCCTTTCGGAGATGTATTACGGCGATATGGCGTTGCGCCAGTCGGGCGACCTCGACTTGTTCGTGCGCAGGAGCGATGTAGCGCGGATTAAGAACGCAGTTCGAGAGTTGGGATATACAGTGCGCGTGCCGATTCCTGAAGAGGCCGAGCAGGACTATATTGCGTCAGGATACGAGTGCACCTTCGACAGCGCCGTCGGCAAGAACGTGCTTGAACTGCAGTGGGCGCTGCAGCCCCACTTCTATGCGGTCGATTTTGACATGGAAGGGATGTTTGATCGGGCGGTAAAGGCCGTGGTTGCGGGGCGCACGGTGGAGACGCCGGCTCCCGAAGACCTGTTCGTGGTGCTCTCGGTGCATGCCGCGAAGCATGTTTGGGGACGCCTGATTTGGCTTTGCGACATTGCGCAGATTTTGAAGGCGGGGAATCTTAACTGGAATTGGATCGAGGGTCAGGCGCAAGAACTCGGCATCGATCGAATCCTGCACGTCACGCTGGAGTTGGTGAAGCGGTTCGTGGCAATGGCGATTCCGCCGCAGATCGAAGAATCGATAAAGGCTGATCGCGTTGCACAAGCCTTCGCCGAAGAAATCGCAGAAAGGGTGATTCGCGGCGTTTCTTACGAGGAAGATCAGCTATCTTACTTCCGCTTGATGATGGGGCTGCGAGAGCGTCGGGCCGACCGAATTCGATTCTTTACCCGCCTCGCTTTTACTCCCGGCCCCGGCGAATGGGAAATGGTTCGCTTACCTAAGTCTGCGTTTCCTCTCTACCGGCTGGTGCGTCTGGCGCGGCTCGCCGCTCGTTTTGCACGCGGCTAAGTCAGGAGTGCGGCTAAGGTCAGGAGTATAGATAGCAAACCAGCCCCTCTCTAAGCATTTTGGGCGATTGACTTGAAGGGGGTCTCGAACTAAGATTTCCTCCCTAGAACGGGCCAAACTTCTGCTGCCTGACCGCATCACAATAAAACCAAGCCGAAGGAAATGGTCCTAAGACACGAACAGGACTTGGTTGCTCTATTTTGCAGACGTGATGTTGCACAGGCCACATTGAAAAAACGCAAGAGCTAATCAGGCCGAGAAGCGAGGGGGGAAATATGTACTACCTGGCACGTAAGTGTGTCGTGAATTCTGTCCTGAAAAAAGGATGGGAGACAAGCTTTGCGACATCGGTTACTGTGTTGTTCGTTTTCTGCGCACTCTTCACCGATCTTGCGGACGGTCGTAACGCGCCTAGCCCCGCTGAATCGGCAAGTCTCTCTTCTGAGGCGCAGTCCAGCATTTCCGCCATGATGGGGCGGGACATTCCTACCTACCAGGCAAAGGCTACACGAGGCGGCATTGAAGCCGACAATGCGCGTCAGAAGCTGACCGCGAATTTTACGGCGCACGGCGTTCAGGTGTTCAGCGGTCGCCAAAACTGGACGATGGTTTTGCAAAGCTACGGTTATGGTGACACTTTGCAATCCGTAATAGCAGCCGCTCCAAAGGCGAGTTCAAACCGCGTGGAATACCGGCGGGGCGCGCTTACAGAATGGTACTTGAACGGGCCGTTCGGGCTGGAGCAGGGAATTACGGTGCAAAAGCGGCCGGCACGCGCCGATGGCCAGCCTCTCACCGTGGCATTCGCCATGGAGAGTAATCTGGCCGTGGCACTGGATGGAAATGGAAAGGGCCTGACTCTCACTCGCGGCGACGGTCAGATGGCGTTTCATTACCGCGGACTGTTGGCTTACGACGAAAATGGAAAAAAATTACCGGCGTGGCTTGAGCTGAAGGCTTCGCAATTGCTGTTGAGAGTCGAAGATACGTCAGCTCGTTATCCTGTGGTGATCGATCCCTTTGTACAAACCGGCGAGCTGACGGCCTCGGATGGCGTACCGAACGCCGAGTTTGGGGACTCCGTGGCAGTGAGCGGTAGTACCGTGGTAGCCGGCGCGCCGGGGTGCCTGAATTGTGGATTCGTCGGGGCGGCGTACGTGTTTACCGAGCCGGCGAAGGGCTGGGGAAACATGACTCAGACCGCCAAGTTGACCGCATCGGACGGGGTGGCGAATAACCAGTTCGGTTTTGCCGTGAGTATTGACGGTGGAACGATTGCAGTGGGAGCGCACGGCACGAATAGTGGCAGAGGCGCAGTCTACATTTTCACCGAGCCAACCAACGGTTGGACAAACATGACGCAGACTGCGAAGCTGACGGCCTCCGACGCTGCACCGAGCGAGTTGGTGGGCCGCTCCGTATCGATCAGCGGCAATACGGTGGTCGCAGGGGCGCCTCAGGACAACAACGGCGCGTACAAGCAACAGGGCGCGGCCTACGTTTTCGTGGAGCCTCCCAACGGTTGGGCTGACATGACCCAAACCGCAAAGCTCACCCCTTCGGACGGAGTCTCCTATGGCCAGATGGGCTATTCGGTGGGCATTGACGGCAACACTATTGTGGCCGGCAACCCCAGCCCTATTCCCACCAGGACCGCATCGGCAGGCAAGGCTTACTTATTCGTCGAACCCCTTGGTGGCTGGGTCAATATGACGCAGACGGCCGAATTGACTGGCTCCGATGCAGCAGTTGGCGCCCGCCTGGGAAATTTCGTTGCCATCAGCGGCAATACGGTGGTGGCAGGAGCGCCTCTGGCCACGCCCGGAACGAAACCGCAGCAAGGCGCGGCATACGTGTTCGTCGAGCCCGTAACCGGCTGGGCGAATATGACGCAGACGGCCAAGCTGACTGCCTCGGATGGCGTACGGAGTGCTTACTTCGGAAGGGCCGTGGCCATCAGCGGCAACGAAATTGTCATCGGCGCGCCTAATCAAACGGTGAACTCCGATGTCGGCGAGGGCGCGGTGTATGAGTTCCTTGAGCCCGAAACTGGTTGGGCGAATATGACCCAGAGCACCGAGCTCAATGCGATTCATGCCGGGGATAACGATCAAGTTGGCTGTCGCGTGAGCGTCGACGGCGCCACAGTCGTTGCGGGGGCCCTCGGCGGGAGCAAGCGAGGCGCAGTTTTCGTATTCACAGATACGCAGTAAGTGAAGGTGTTGGTTGGTGATTTGACCGCGAACCATTCAACTTCTGAACACTAATCTCCATTTTCCTTCTCGCGCGAGTCGGCGTCGGCGTGCAGCCATTCGTCCAGAGCGTGAGCGAGGAGTTCGATATCCTGGCGGCATTTCCTTAACTCCTGCACCATCTGCAAGGATTGATGGATCGTCTGCTGCTTTTCTTGCACGTAGGTTTCGTGACGTTTCCGGATGAAGGATTCCAGGGCTTCGGCGGCCGCTCCCCGTTCTTCTTTCACCGCGCAGAACTCAAGTCCAAAACAAAAGCCCGAGCGGCTGCGCACAACGCCTGCAACGCGAATTTTGTCGGGAGTCTGAAACTCGACCTCCATCAGATCGCCGGGCTGCAGGTTGACTCCGCCGTAGAGTTCCATGCCTGCGCGGCTTAGCTCACAAACCAGGCCGGGCACGGTTACACTCTCGGAGTCAGCATGAGCCGCGATCAAGACAGGCAGGTACACATGAAATCGAGGCCAGCGGCGAGTGTTGATTGCGTCCATCGTTGGAGAGTTGTCATCAAACTCGAGCTACAAGCTCAATTTCCATTCAACTATTTCAAGATTCCGAAATGCAGCAAATAAGCCGCCGTGGCAAGACCCGCGGTGAGCAGGCCAACTGCGCCTGCCAGCTTAAACCGCCAGGGCCGCGGTTCCTCGCGATTCGCCGAGGCCGCCCGCAGTTTCTCAATCCACTCTTCCTCGGATTTGTTCTGGTTTGATTGCTGCCAAATTAGCGTTCCCAGGCGGCGCTGATCGTCGGCCGCGAGGGAAACGAAACGAAACGGCTGCAACGCATCGCTAACTGGACGCAACATCTCTGCACCTCCCAATACCGACCCCTCTCCAGTCAGAAACATCACCTTCACTCGCGATCCCTGGTCCACGGGCTGCGGCAGCGATAAGAGCCCCCCGGTTAGCGAAATCACTTGAAGGTTTGCGCTGGTACGTTGACCATCTGGAAAGCGGAGCACAGCCGGGGTATTGCTGGCGAGATGTGCCCGCGGAACACGCCACGGCAAAGAAGGTTGTTGGGGAAGGCTGCTCATAACGAACTCAGTATGCGGCGGCATGGTTACTAACTGAAGATTACCTAGGTGCCGCTTTTGGTCTGGTTACTGGCACGAAGGACGTAACACTTCGAACAAGACACCCGTCCACGAACCTTCGGAAAACTTGCGATGGCGGTATTGATGATCTCCACAGCCACTTCGCACGATCAACCGCCCCAAGGCTTCCTGGAGCTTTCCGGATTTCACCGCGGGGCCACGTTTTTTCTGCAAACCACCCAAATGACGATCAAAGAGATTTCCTATCTCTCGGGTTATTCTCAGAGTCCGAATTTTGATCGAGCGTTCCAGAGAAAATTCCGATGTAGTCCAACCTGCTATCGAAATCAACAGCGGCAACCGATTGTGCTACAAAATAACCTCTTCGGATAACTAACGCTTGTTGACCCTGAAGCTGCGGCGTGGCGTCTTCGCGACGATACTTAATCAAGACGGCGCTTGGGGGGCCAAAGCAAAAGGCTGGCGTCAATAGAAAAAAAGTAGAAAAAACCGTTTCTTCGATCATAGGAAGGTTCGTCACTTCTCGGAACGTTTTAAGTCTCCTCCTAGTTTGTCCATGGATCCAAGCCATGTCAGAAATCCTGACGAAGCATCCGATTTTTTCGCACAATCGACTAGCGGGATCATGACCCTAGGTAATCTCGAGCCATGCACTCTGACTTGAAAGAAAAGGTCCTATACCTTATCGTAAATCAGTTGCAGTCACTGGGTCGCTCTGACGTTGTCGAACTCGAAACGGATCTGCTGACTCTGGGAATCGATTCCCTTCTAATTGAGGTGCGTTCCGTGAAAGAGGTTATTTCCGTGTGCGAACAACTGGTCTCGGCCCGAATGGACAATCGGTAATGGCAGGTCTGCGTGTCGCGGTGTTGGGGGCCACTGGGGTTGTTGGAAGCGAGATCCTCTCCGTTCTCGAACAGCGTCGTTTTCCTGTTAGTACCCTCCGCCCGTTAGCCTCGTCCAGATCAGCAGGGAAGACCGTGCGTTTTTGCGCCGAGAACATTCCGGTTGAGGTTGCCTCCGCTGAAAGCTTTAAGGATCTCGACATCATTCTGGCAAGCGCTGGTGCGACAGCAACCCGCGAGTTGATGCCTGCCCTTCGGAATAGCGGCGCCATTCTCATTGACAATTCAAGCGCCTTTCGCATGGAACCTGACGTACCTCTAGTTGTTCCGGAGGTGAATCCGGAGGCGCTCAAGACCCACAACGGCGTAATTTCTAATCCAAATTGTGTTGCCATTATCTTGACAGTCGCAATCGCGCCCATTCACCGAAAGGTTGGAATCAAACGAATTGTTGTGTCGACATACCAATCCGTGAGTGGTGCCGGACTGGCAGCGATGAAGGAACTTGAATCGCAGACTCGTTCGGTCCTTGAAGGAAAGGAAGCTCTCCCGTGCGCACTGCCGCACCCGATCGCGTTCAATGTTTTCTCCCATAACACGACCGTTCAATCCAATGGTTACAATGGCGAGGAGAACAAGGTGATGATGGAGACTAGAAAAATTCTGGGGGATCCAGACATTGCCGTAACTGCTACTTGTATCCGGGTTCCAGTCGTGCGCGCACATAGCGAATCCATTAATCTGTCCTTACGCAAGCCCCTTTCAAGACAAGACGCCAAGGATCTATTGTCCAAGGCGCCAGGTGTAGAAGTCATGGACGATTGGTCTAATAACATTTTTCCAACTCCAAAGATTGCGTCGGGCCAGGATGTTGTCTATGTGGGACGCATAAGATCCGATATTTCGCAATCCGGCGATACAGGATTGGATCTCTTCGTATGCGGCGACCAACTCCGCAAGGGTGCCGCTCTAAACGCAGTTCAGATTGCTGAACTGATTTGCGCGAGCAGTCCTAAGAACTGAAGCGTCACTTCCCTCCGCTTAAACCCACCCACCGCTCGCCTCATTTTCGGCGGTAGTGTCGCGAAGCAAGCCGCATAACTTACCGATTGCTGGACTAGCTTACTACTCTGCCGCACCAACGTGATCCTGTCGATTAAGCAACGTATTAGCTGTTGTATTGTTCCTGGCCGCTTCGTTTCCTTACGAGCCATTTACGATTTCCGACCCTGGCAGTTTTGACGAAATTATCCAGATTATGAGGAGAAGGCGGAGAACCAGTCGTCTCATTAGCTCTAGCGCTGGCTCTCCGGCGTTGGCAGAAGGCCCCGTCGGCGCGTTATTTAGGAAACTGTCGGAGCACAAAGCACTAGGCTGAACCAGGGTGATATCAAGCGACACTTAGTTTCTTTCCCGACGGCGCCACAACCTTTGTTCGCAACAGTATTCGAAACGCCAAGCCGTGGGTTATGAGAAGAAGAGGCACGTAGGCAGCCAGAATAAAATAGCCAGCGCCTAACAGGCCTGGGTTATTTGGGAGTGATATGCGGCTTCCCAGGTAAAAGGCGAAGAGCAGGTCCGCTGTTCCGAAGGTATTGAAAACCCACGTTACCACACTCCCCGTGTGGGTTCGCAGCGTGGCCACGGCGAGCAAAGCCAGAACCGCGGTTATGAAATCACCGTAAGCTACTGGTTGAGCAAATGTGGCAGGTAACTCTGGAGACACAACACCGGACACCACAAATGCCAATCCGAGGAACCTGAACGCATGCAACAGTAAGATGGGCTTCAGATTCTCGGGGTTGGGGCGTTCACCTAGCGCTGGCCAAATGTATTGCCACGCTACTATTCCCCAAACAACCAGGCCGAACGTCACGCTGATTCCGAACAAAACTGCAGATGGCATGATTGATCCTTTATGGCGGCGGTTTTCCTCACGAATGACCGCCGCCTCCAATGTGCTCTCGTGAAGAGAGTCACTGTTGCGTTCCTGAACCCATCAAGGCCCTCAGCGGCATCAAGGGTCCGACGGGAATGTACTTGTGATGGAGCAACTCTTCCTTTGCGAGCGGCAGGGTTTCCATGATGGCTCGGGCCTCGTCCTCGGTGTTTGCGTTGACCAGGAAGATCACCCCTTTCCCATCGGCGCGCGAATACCACTGTTGGATCTTCCCGTCGAGGTAGAGCTTCACGGTTGCCCGAATCTCTGCCGGTATGACAGCCATGATTTGTTGCGCGGTCACGCCCGGCTTCGCAGTCTCAATGACCAGCACCGCGGTGGTTTTAGGTGTAGGAATGCTGGGCACGCCTGAAGGGGCCCCGGATTGTGTCTGTTGTGGCATGATCAATTTTTCCTTTCCAAAGTTCGAGCCAGTGATATAGCCCTGCTTCTTCTCTTAACAGATCGCGGCTGCGACAGCTTCAGTCGCGGATCAGGACTGGGGATAGCAAGCCTGTCGTCCCTCCTGCAGCGGCGCCATTTCGAGGAGTCACTGGAATGCAGCTGGGTTCAGCGCTCTCAGCGGCATCAGCGGCCCGACAGGAATGTACTCGTGATCCATCAAATGTGCTTTCGCGAGCGGCAGCGTTTCCATAATGGCCCGCGCCTCGTCCTCGGTCTTCGTATCCACCAGGAAGATGACGCCTTTCCCATCGCCGCGCGAATACCACTCGCGAATTTTCCCGTCGAGATAGAGCTTTACAGTCGCCTGAATCTCGTCCGGAATCACGGCCATGACTTGTTGAACGGTTACGCCCTGCTTGGGAGTCTGAATGACAAGCACTGCGGTGGTTTTAGGTATGGCCCCGCTGGGCAAGCCTTGGCCACTCTCGGGTTGCAATTGCGCGACGGACAGCACGGAAAGCGCCGCCACAAGCACAGGGATCGTGTATTTCATTAGGTTCTCCTCTCGATTGAAGTTTGCTATTGCTCTCTATGATAAGAGTACGTACGTACTCTTTAAGATCAAAAAAATTACGCTTCAGCGAAGCTCTTTATGAAAAATTCTCTCGCTTCCCTCAGGATCTGCTCACGCCTTGGAGGGTCCGGACTAACTCGCGCCATCATCAACACACCTGCTAGGCTGGGAAATAACAACCTGATCTTCGTTTGCTTCTCTTGAAGCGTGTGACCGGGCATGAATGGCAAGAACCGCTCACGATACGCTTCCAACAATGTCTCAATCCTTCTCCGCACGGCAACCGGTTTTCGTGCGAGTTCTGGCCCCAGGGCCGCGCGCACGCAACCGGTTCCCGGCGAATTCGCATGCCCGGTACTTAGATAGCGCTCGATGATCGCCCGCAGTGCCTGCCCCTCGGGCGCAGACTTTGCAACCTCCACCATGCCTCTCCCCGTCTCGTCGAGTGCCCGTGCCACCGCTTCGACGAATAGGTCGTCCTTGCTCTTAAAATGCCGGTAGAAGCCCCCCTTTTTCAGGCCTACCTTCTTCATCACCGTCCCGATGCCGCTAGTGTCGCCGCCGTGTTCGCGGAAAGAGCGAGCGGCCACGGAAAGAATCTTCTCATGGTTCTGCGCTTTGTGTTCTGGCGAATATCGCATGATCCAAAGAGTACTATCGTACTCTAATACCTGTCAAGGCCGAACTTGATCCTGCTGGCGCCGCCCGTCGGTGCTATGTGTTCGGCCGTGTTCGGCATGCCTCCGCCTGATGAGCAGCATTGGCGTCAGGCCTGAGGTGACTCGGGACGACATGGGACACGCCAATGTAGACGTGACCCAAATGTCTACAACCGCACGTGGCGGGAAGAAAGAGTTGAAGCTGTGAGCATGGCTGCCGCTACGGTGTAGCGCGAGTTTTTGGCGCAACCTGTGCCGGCAACGCGAATGTAAGTCCTTTTGTAAGTCCTCGCATTCCCGGTGATTTTGGAAGTTGTTGATTTGAAATGGTCGGGGAGAGAGGATTTGAACCTCCGACCCCCTGGTCCCGAACCAGATTCCGGCGCTTATTGAATTCTTCTGAATTCTGTAGACCGAAAGTGCTTGGTGATGAATGTGTTGCAGTCTCGACCTAGCGCGTTGTTGCTCTCAGTTGAGTTTTGGTGCTCCGACCGTCACAAAATCGTCTACACACACGGCAATCGTCAAGCATCCGCCTGATCCTGTCTTTCTTACGATTCGGATCGTGGATCGACCTATTTTGGAAGGGGCGACCTCTTGATGTTGCCGAACCCAGTTCAGCCAAAGCACCATATCACGCAACGTTTCGAGCGGTTTTTCCCACTAGCGCAGAACAGGTTCAATCGGTGATTCCATGCCGAATTTCGCACGAGATATTGTACGTCATCGTTGATGTCGTCATGCCCAATGTGGAAGACTTGCCCGATGTCTCTGAGCAAACACACAGAAGCGGAGATGATCGGGGCGCTGAAGCAATTGGAAGCGGGACGAAAAGCGGAAGACGTGGCACGACGGGAAGTGGGGGGTATCGAAGCACACGATCTACGCGCGTGGAAAGCGAAGTACAGAGGGATGGAAGTGAGCCAAGCGCAGGAAGTGAAACAGTTGCGCGATGAGAATGCCCGCTTGAAAAAGCTAGTGGCGAATCTGAGCCTGGACAAAGACGCACTGCAGTGGGTGATTGAAAAAACGGCTGGAGCTCACAGTCCTGAAGGCGACTGTGGAGCAAGTGCCAGAGCAGTACGCCTTCAGCCGCAAAATTCTTTCGGCGTGCGATATCCCAAGCTTGTTGTGGGAGCGTTCCTCGACAGTTAGGGTAGCACTCTTCCCGTCGCGTGGCTCACTGGGTCAGAAGCCCTCGTGGCGTGGGACCGCCTGATCGCCTGTACGACTGCGGCCGAGACCGAGTACGAAAGAGAGCAGACGAAAGGCACGGAGAAGAAGGCTTCGTACAGACACTCGGAGCTGCGACAATCAGTTCCGATCATTGTGTCCCATACTGCGGAAGGCGACGCATATGGAGCATTTATCACTCCTAAGAGCGCACAGCAGAGTAACGCAAGAGGAATGCACCACGCGAAATAGGAGCCCTTCGAGAGGCGTTTGCCCATCAAATAAGCTGCAATTGCACCGACAGCGATGGGCAACACGAATGTGGGTGCTATTAATGCTTCGAGCCAGTATCGGGCACCAAGGAAGAGCCACACTCCAGATTGCACTATGTATGCCAGCAGTGTACTTAAGTAAGCTGCCATGACTGATTCGAGGAGATAACGGGACATAATTCCTAGTCCTTTCTCCCTCCCGAACTGAGGGTCCTATGCTAGTAGATGATCGTGGTTTTAGTCCATTCCCCTCCTCCTTGCAAAGCCTTGAGAACATCCCACTGATTACGAAAAAGATATGGGATCGTGAGCTGGAAAGGAGTGTTCGAGATGGTTTTACGATTGCTGCAAGGTGTGCCGCTACGTTGAACGAGAAAACGAAGCTGCTGCCGAAATGCGCAGTCGGCCGAATGATTGCAATCTGTTGAAAGCAGCGAGGGGGGCTGGCCCACCTTTTGATTTTCTAGTCATTGTCCTATCACCGCTGAGGCTGCCCCACCTTCCGCGATTTTCGGAAGGTGGGCACCACGGACGATGGTATCAAGGGTTTTGCCTGGGGTCACCTCAGTTATTTGTGTGGACTACAGTCGGCGGTGGTGAATCCACAAGAAGTCGAGGTTCGTGGTGCCCATCCATCGAAAACCGCGATGGATGGGGCAGCCTCACCCGTGTCGATGCAAAGGTGCGCCAGCCCCCAACTTACCTCCAGTTGAGTCGGCTGGCCAGCGTAATTGTAAAGGATATTGCCCGCACCACCGCTAACGGCAAATGGCCGCCCTTCACCGTCTGCTGTGATGCTTACTGCCGCCAAGCTTAGGAACGGCCCAACAGTTTCCGTTTGCGCGTTTGCCAATACGTCGGAGGCACGGAGTAGTATCCAGCGGAATTCGGAGTCGACTCATAGAAGTTGGAGAGTTCGCCCCGCGCCGTATAACCAAAGCCTTCGTCGGCCACCCGCCTAACGCCGATTGGGCGGCTTTAATCCGAACAGTAGAGATGCACTCACGTAGAATGCGAACAGCTCTAGGGGAACCGTCAGGACGTAGTAGACCCACGATAGATATCCAAGGACGAGCACAAAAATCATGGAGTGCATCGCCAACCAAGCCGCGAAAAACGAAGTGAACGCTGCGGACCTAAATTCGCGACGGTAATCCCAACCAATCCCCGCAAAGAATGCGAGGGATATCCACGCTAAGATTGGCCAAATTAAATCAACATGATACCGGTCCGATAGGAAAAAAGAGAAAAGCCCTAAGGCCACAACTAGAATCGAAGCTCCAAAGAGTGCAAGGATGTCCAGAAACCCCCATCTTGATCTCTTCATTATCCTAGGATGGGAGTTCCTGCCCTCTTCGGCTTTGTGGTCTGTCTCCATCAGGCCCTCCCTTCGGAGGCATTCGGATAAGCGATCTCGCTCAGTGACAGTTCCCGCTCAACGCCGCCTTTGCCTCCTGGTACACGCCGACTCCTAGAGCAAGGTCCCCCGCCGCTAGAAGGACTGACGGAGACTTCGCGAGAGAGAGCGCGGTCGATCCGAGTGCGCTGATGTTGGATGCGGCTCCGGTAACTTGCTCCAGCCGGGGGGCTGGCCCACCTTTGATTTTCTAGTCATTGTCCTATCACCGCTGAGGCTGCCCCACCTTCCGTGATTTTCGGAAGGTGGGCACCACGGACGATGGTATCAAGGGTTTTACCTGGGGTCACCTCAGTTGTTTGTGTGGACTACACTCGGCGGTGGTGAATGCACAAAAAGTCGAGGTTCGTGGTGCCCATCCATCGAAAACCGCGATGGATGGGGCAGCCTCACCCGTGTCAATGCAAAGGTGCGCCAGCCCCCCACCCAGCCGGTCAATCACCGGTTCATACTCACCTTTGCTGGGCCGACGCCAAGTATCCAATAGATTACAAATCCCATAGCCGCCAGCTCCACGGCGCAAAGCGGCCCGAAAACCAGAAGCGGCAACCCTGAGCCCGCATAGAAGAAGTAACCAACGCCGAATAGGTGGATAACGAGGAAGCCCAGAAGTATACCCCAGAAGACCAATGACCTCCGCAACTTCCAGTAGGCCCTGATGGCGTATCCAACGAACACAACGCTGACCAACAGAAAACGTACCCATTTGGTTTGAACCCTGTATTGCGCAGGGACCAACTCTGCGAATAGCACAATTCCGCCTACGAAGGCGATGGCAACGATTATCGCAGCGAAGATGAGTCGCGTCTTATCACCTAGCTGGATTTTCAATGGCAGTTACCATTCTTGATTGCGTTGTACTCGGCTAGCCCGCCCGCACCAATCTTGGCATACGTATCCGCTAACACTAGTCCCGAAGCGGAGGTCTCGCCGAGGTCGAGAATTCCTCGCACTGCCGAGGACCGAAGGGGCACGACCAGTCCCTGATTGACTGCGTACGTGGCTGCCGCCATTTTACTTGCATCGGTAACAGCATCCTCGACCCCGTGCCCCGCAGGTAGGTCGGGAAGGATTCCGCCTTCCGAAGCCGCATCCACAAAGACTCCGACGCACCCTCCCTCCTTGAACTCGTCGGTGAAGTTCTTCCACGAGAAGAGGTTCTTGGCGAATGCCCCCCACCAACTAAAGTTCCCATTG
Source organism: uncultured Acidobacteriaceae bacterium (assembly GCA_963771965.1). Lineage (GTDB taxonomy): Bacteria > Acidobacteriota > Terriglobia > Terriglobales > Acidobacteriaceae > Sulfotelmatobacter. The sequence goes on along the minus strand of CAVYVM010000004.1, from coordinate 417,668 downwards.
TTTGCAGGGATGAAGGTGCCAAGCACAGCAGTATCAAAAACGGGCGAGTAATTTGTTGAAATAATCTGGCCGGTATCAGGATCGATCACTGCCGTAGAAGTGTATCCAACTACCACCGCCGCCTGTGTCAGATTGTCCCAGCTAGATAGCCCACAAGCGAGGCACGGGAAGTTGTTGGAACCACATCCGGTAAACACCAGCGGACACGCATTTGTTGGAGGCGGCGGACAACCGCCTCCCGTGCAGGTTCCACTCGGGTCGGTAAGGGCTAATGGATTGTTCGCCACGTAGCCGTAGCGATTCCAGCTCTGCGGATTGCTCGGGTCGGCGGCCGCTAATCCCGCCAGGTCTGGCGAAATCCACCGTCCCTGCGTCGCCACGTACTGCCGCTCCGGGAACCAATAGATGGGATTGCTCCGCTGGCCGTCACCATCTTGCCCGGTAAATGCCTCCGGCGGGGCTCCGGACCCGTACGCGTACGGCTCACCAAACGGAGCGCGGGCGCCCGTGCTGTTCAAGACGCCACCCGTATAGTTGGAATTTCCACGAATCGTACCCAGCCAATCCCCGATCTGAATTCCTGTGTCCCCGTTACCTGGGCGGCTATCGATCCACCCGGCAAAGGAGTTTCGGAATAGCCAGCCGTCTGTCCGGTAGCGGAGAACCGGAATTTTCCTAGCTTCAGATAAGAGTATGTGTAAGCACCGTTGATAGCCAACTCTACCATGTGCCCAAACGCATCGTACGTGTAACTCCAGGTTTCTCCGCCGCTATAAGCCGTTGAGAGTTGCTTCCCTTCAGCGTCCCAGGTATACCTGTTGAAAGTATCGTTGAGCACATTTCCGTCAGCGTCGTAGCTGGTGCCACCCAGCGAGTAGTGATTCGTGGTGGTGGAGTAGCCGGGTATCCATGACACACCCGTAGTACCGGAAGAGGTTTTTGTGATGTTTCCAAAGGCGTCATAGCTGAATTGCTGGCCCCACGTCGCGCCGTTATTGCAGCTGACGCTCGCCAGACGCGCGAGATCATCCGCGCTGTAGTTGCAGGTTTGTGCATCCGCGGAATTGACCGGGTCGGCCACCACCAACTGCCCTAGGCTGCCGTTCGGATTCCACGTCAGAGTTCCGGTGAGCGTGCCATTCGACCCCGCAAAACCGTATTGCGTCACCCGCAGGGTGTTGGGATCATACTGGTACGTGATCGGGTAGCAAGTCGAGCCGCCACAGCTGACCTGCAGTTGAGTGGGCTGGCCCGCGTAATTGTAAAGGATATTGCTCGCACCACCGTTGATGGCAAATGGCCGCCCTTCGCCATCAGGCGTGATGCTGACCTGAGCTTCGTTCAGGAACGGCCCCACCGTTTGCGGTTGCCCGTTTGCCAAGTAGGTGATCGGCACCGAGTAGTATCCCCCAGAATTCGGCGTCGATTCGTAGAATGCTGATAACCCCCCTCGCTTATCGTAGCTGAAACCCTCGTCGGTAAGTTTTGTGCAGGTCGCACAGGTTGCCGTATATCCTTCGGCCAACCTTCCTACGGCATTCGTCATGGCCACTCCGTTAACGCTGGCACTATCGAAAACGAAGTATCTGTTCGTGGTCGGATTTTGCCCCGTGTAGGTGGAACTTAATTTTCGGTGCAGGGCATCGTATGTGTAACAGATCACGTTCTCGGCATTATCGACACGCTTTACCAGATCGCCATTGTACGTGCCGGGACAGGTGCCGCTTGGATCGGAATCGTAAGTGTACGTGGCAGTTCCCGGCCCCCATTCGGGGTTTGTTTCGGAAATCAGGCGGCCTAGTGGATCCCGTACAAAGGTTCTACTCTGCGTCGACTGAGTAACCACCATTGTTGTGCCACCCGTAGCGGGTGTCGTGTAGGAATACGACGTCTTGTAACCCGAGGCGGGACTATTCTGCCCGCAGGAACTTCCGCCGCTGCTCAGGATTTCGCAAACTGAGATTAATCGCTGTAGGCCATCGTATTCCAGCTGGCGGCTCTTGTTATGCTCGCCAGTCGGCGGGGGACCTATGACGCGAAGCACGTCATTTAAGGGGTAGGTTAGTGATAGCGTCCCACCGCCGCCGTCTGTAAAAGTTAGCGGCCGATTTGCTGCGTCGTAAGTTTGGGAGATGGTTGACCCTGGACATGGCATGCTCGCAGTCATGCCGCACGGTAGAGAGTTCGAGTAGGGCCGACCGTTGACATCGTAGCTGCTGGAAACGGTATCAAAATTGGGGTATGGCAGGGGTTGCTGGCGTATCTGCTTGATTTCGGGGCGGCCTAGACCGTCAACCGTCGAGAGTATGTCAACGCTGGCCCCCGTGGTAACGGGGAGGATACTTTCCGTAGTCGTGGCGGTGTACAGGAACGACGTCGTGACATTCGTCTGATCCGTCACCGAAGTCAGCCGCCAATAGGGGTCCGAGTTCGTTTGTGATGCGGTATTGGTGTTAACATCGATCGCCGATATTAAAACCCCTCCATTGCAGTCCCACGTGAAACTTTCCGTTTGGCCGAGCGGAAGAGACACGCTATCCGGGTACCTGTTGCCGCAGGTGGTCGTGGGAGATGAATAATTGTAAGTGGTCATTGCCCCATTAACGTCGAAGGAGGTCTGGATTGCGCCCGTGTCGTAGTGGGTCGCCTTTGTGACCAGGAATTTCGAATTGCTTGTGGCGCGCTGGACCTTTTCGAGGTTGCCGCGAGAACCCGTGACCTGCTGGTGTTGCGTAGTCCCTGAGAGGGACACAGGCGTCGTTAGGTCGTAGCTGTAGTAGGTAAGCGATTTGGTATTACCCGAAGGCCCATCAACCACCTTCACACTGCAAGGTTTCGTAACGAGGTTGTTCCCCAGAACGGTGCAACCTGAACCGTTGTAGCTTCCATATGCGATGGTCGTTGTTTCGAGCAGTGGACCCGGGGCCCCGCCTCCGTAGTTGTATTTTTTTATCGAGGTGGGTAGGCTGACCGAATTGTAAATAGTGTCTACCTCGGAGACTTGCCCCGCGGCATTGGGCAGTTGGGTGAATACCGTTACCTCGGTGGGTGCAGGGATGTATGCCAATTGCCACTGATTCGCGCAGGAGGACATCACCGTGTTGCCGTTATAGCAGGTAACGATGGTTGCTGTGACCGCGCCATTCGACTCGGCGTATGTACGGGATACTTCGTACTCGGAGGGATAGGACGTAAACAGATATGTAAGAGATTGCCCGCTTGGAGCCGTGATGACGGTTTGCCACTGATTTGTCGAGGAGTTAAAGGAGTGGGTGTAGGTCCAAGTGCCATCGCTTGTCTGCCTAGTAAAGCCCGAAGTGCTTCCGTCCGAGCAGTTGATGCCGTGGTTGGGTCCATTGTAAGTGTAGGTTTCGGTGCCGCCTGTCGGGAGAGTAATCGATGCGATTCGGCCTGTACGGGAATTTGGGTTATTCGGGGTGGCTTCGTAGGTAATGCGGTAGTAGGAGCCATCAGGCATGGTGATCTTGGTTGGTAATGGTTGTGGAGAGAGTGATCCCCATTCGGCGATGTTCGGACATTGAAAATAGGTGGCTAGGGGGTAGCTGGTAGTAGCTATTGATACGTTTACAGGGTTGCCGGCCTGGTTGTTGTATGAAAGTCCGGTTGATGTTCTGGTGAGTACCGCATTGCCCGTATAATCCAGTATTTGCTGAGACGGCGTGAAGGAGAACTGATTTCCGTTGGCGTCAGTCGGGTTCAGGCTTCCGGCGGGGGTTGTGAGCACCGTCCCATTCGGGTCCGTGACCGTGGCACGTACCTGTTCTCCCGCGAAATATGCCGAAATCGAGTATCCGTACGCGTCGACGTTGGTGCCGGAGGATGGGTAGACGCAGCTGTTACTGTCAACTCCGAAATTCGGCCACGTATGGACGAATCCAGTCGGGTCCGAAAGGATGAAAGTGTAAGCAATATCTCCCCCTGCTTGGCAGAAAGGGCCTGCACCGAGAAAGCCCAGCCCACTACTCAGGTTGTCCAAAAGATAGAATTGGCCCGGAACTAAGCCGTTTGGGTACCAACCTACCGTGGCTAGACCGTAGTTGATGTAGTAAAGGGCGTTCTCATGGTGCAACGATGAGAAGAATGGTCCCTTACTTCGCACCGGGATATTGATCTCGATGTCGAGAGTTGCGGCATTGATTACTCCGCTTGGGTCGTCGGTGTAGCTGCCGAAAGGCGCTATGCCGGTTGTGGTGGCGGTAATTTGGGCATAAGAATACGCGCAAAGAAAATAATAGAAAGCGGTAATGTAGGCAAGAGTCCGAGCGGTGCGAGGCATGCAAATCCTCCTGAGAGATGAACAGACTTGGCCCCCCCCCGGACCGGTGCCGGGTTAGAGCGTGGCGATTACTTGTACGCATCAATGAGCCCCGCCAATTAACTCGCTGGCGCGATCCATTCACACTTCAAGGGAAGCAGCGATCAAGACTATGACGGAACTCAGAATCCGTCGTCCCCCGGCGAATCCCGTTCGCTGATGCGCCGTAAGCTAAACGAAAGTATCTGCAGGTGTCAATTGAAAAATATCAAATCCGCTTACATGTGAGGCATCGGAAGTTTTTCTAGCTAGAGGTCGGCACTTTTTGATCGTGGCGAGCATAAAAATGTCGAAGGCCAGCCTGACGTTTTAGGCGCGGTCAAGGACGCTTTCAGGGGAGGTGGTTTGGCGCGGAGGTGTCGATAGCCGATGTAGTGTCTTGACGAGTTATGACGGAGTGGCCGAACTTGCGGTGACGAACCAGTGAGAAGCGATATACGAAACCGGCTTTCAGGATGCCTCGCAAGGATGACACGTTGCTAGCACCGCAAAAAATCCATGCTGATTTGCCTTTGCTTTGCAGATTCGCAGCCGCCAGGCGAATGGAAGTACGATAGTGGCCGCGTCTTCGGTTCGCTGCTGGTGTCCAACAGTCGAAAATCATCGCTGCATCGGTAGAAGACGATGCGATCCTATAGTCGATTTCCGCCAACCGAAAACTGTCATAACTATCTACCCACAGAAAATGGATTGGCCGACCGTTTTCATCCTGCAAGATAAACCCTGATGCAGTCGATTTTTTCAAGCGTTTGGCACAACGCATGAGGTATAGGAGTGTTGGAGCATCTCCTGCATTGCTGATGGAGGCCTCGACTAGATGATCCCAATTCAGCGGCAGTAACCGAACGGATGGGTCGTCAAATGTTTGGGCTTCCGGAGCTTCAAAGAGCAGTACCTCGTCTTCGAAGGCAACGGATCTTACCGCCTTACGAATCGATTGTCGGGCCGTGCCAACGACTCCAGCGTCCTGGACGCGACTTGCCAAGGCCTTGCCGAAGGCTCTCACGCCGCGCATCTGGTCCCCGAATCGCGGAAATCGTGCAGCCGCGCTGCTCAGCATCTGACGCCCCACACTAAGGACGTGTCTGTTTAGGCTGCGGGACAGGTGCACGTAGCGCGTCTGCCGCATGCTGTTTGCGAAGCGTTCTTTGTACGATTCGTCGCCAAGGCCCAAGTCCAGCATTTTTACGGAAGTATCCTTCGCCCCTTCTTCCACCAGAAGACGAAGTAGACAAGATCCTGGTGATACGTGCTCGTACTCCATTTGGAAGGTGGGCAAATACCAGAACCAACTTCCGCCGAATCGAAAGCCATAGTTCCAGGCAACCGGACGCCCATCGATTTCCAACTGGCTAATCTTCAGCCAACCGGAACGAGACAGCAAATCGCTCAACTGCAGCAAGAACACTCGACGGTCGGAACCAACTAACGGGCTTACGCGGTCACTGGCGAGAAACCTCGAAATCTGAGCAGAGATAATCGATTCAACGCTCGTCCCTAGCTGCTCCGGTTCCGTAAGGTGAATGACATTCACTGACCCCAAGGTCTCTAGCTTCTTTAGTGCACGTCTCTCCCTCCCCTTGCCTGCTACCGCCCGTAGGACGTTTTCGCGTTGTTCTTCGCCTCCAAGTTGAACGATGCCGCAATCGTAGGAAGTACGGGATGAGACGTAAAAATGGCGCGATCTTGCTATACCGGGAAGCTCTTTCAGAGTAACGGAATTCGAAGGAACATTTGCGAAAACCAAGTCGGTCAGCCCGAGCTTTTGAATCTCTTCCAGAAGTGCAAGCAGCACAGCTCCACGGTTACCTGGCGCGCTCACAATATCGCAGTAATCCGCCGAACTGGCCGTCAGGAAAATAGCTGCCTGCGGTGCCTTTGGATCAATCGCGAGTGTCGCGACGCCCGTCAGTTGTTCGAAATCGTACATCAGAAAAAGCAGGGGGGATAAACTCCCTTGAAAACCACGGCTGGCAGCCAACGCCCATTGGTAGGTGAAAAAGACCTCAGGATTCTCCATAGCGAGAACAAGACTGTTCCAAGCCTCACTGAGATCGGGATCTTGCGGAATTTCCTTCAGAACCGTTACACGCACAGGTTTTAGGCTTTCATGCCGAGGACTGCAGACTCGTAAGGATGCCGCATTCTGGCTGTGGACGCAACTATGCCAAGATTAACCGCTCACTGCGCGCTGGAGGCGTGTGTGAAGCCCGCTCACATGGGCTGAAAATTCAGAAAGCGTCATATCTAAGGTCACGTGGGTGCGGCAAAGGGCAAGTGGATTCGAACGCTCCGTGCCCCAGTGCTCCACGTTGAGGAAAGCACAAGCGAACCCGGCCTCTTGAGCAAAACGCACCTCGCGTTCACCCATCGTCGACGGGTTACCGAAAGGGTAAGCGAATGCCCAGACGGCCTGCCCCAATGTCTGTTCAATTTCTCTCTTGCTTTCTTGAATCTCACGCTGCGCTTCTTCTGCGCTGCAAAGGGACAGGATGGGATGCGTTCGTGTATGGGCTCCGATACTCATTCCTTGCTCGGCCAGTTGCTTTAGTTCGGGAACACTCATCAGACGCCATCGTCGTTCGGAACCAGACTGCTGCACTGGACCGCAGTGACTGCGTACCAGCCCCATCCAATCCGCTCGTGCTCTTGCATCCAATCGCGAGGCTCGTCTCACCGTATTCCACCACTGGGATTGAAAATTTTCTGGAAGTGGAGACTCAGTGGCCTTGTCCATAAGGAGTTGCAGCTCTGGTGTGGTCAGCAACCGTTTGCGCATTAAGAGGTAAAGCTCCTCATACCAAAGCATGCCGGGCCTATCGCTGCATGAAGCCGCGGTCACAAAGAAAAGACAGGAGACATTCTCGCTGCGCAGCACTGGAACCATGTCCGTCAACGCATTAACCAAGCCGTCGTCACATGTCAGCAAGATCGCGCGGGGAGGAAGTTCCTTGCCTTGCTCGATCCATGCTCGAAAGTCCTCGGGCCGAACGACATGATATTGAGCTTTGAGGAATCGGAGTTGCTGCCGAAAGGCTTCGGGTTGTACCAGATTTCCGTCGAGAAAACTCTCGCTCTCCGAATGGTCGGATGGAACAACCCCGTGGTAGTTCACGACCGCATAACCGCTGAGCGGAGCAAAGCGGTCGAGTAATCCGGTGTAATGCAAAGCCGGATAAACAGCGCGTTTCAATAATGGACTAACGAGTCGCATCGAGACAACCGGAACAAATTGTAGCAATGTTCGGAGGGTGTAAGCGAATCGGCTGGCTGAAGCGAAGGGCAACTGCTAGTCAGAACACAACGTCGCAATTCGACGACAGGGAAATATCAACTTTAGCGTGACGCCCACTGTGTGAATCCAAAACAGCCAATTTCGTTCGCGCTGAGCGATCTGAATTACTCGATCTAAGAGGAGGAGTCCCAGCCAAGGTACCGCAGCGAATGCCTAGATCGAGCCGATCACTATTGTTCTAATACGCTTGAATTCGGCGTCGGCACTTGAACTTCTTCGTAGATTTCGACTAGCTCTGCCGAAAGCATTTCATTCAAGAAATGGGTCACAGCCCGTTCAGCTTGTTCGTGATCAACCGCGCATTCTCGTTCGAGAACTTTGATTAACTCGGCGCAGCCTTTGGGAGATTCCAGCGACTGCCAGATCAACGACCCAATTTGGTCGAAGCGATAGATGGACGCGAGATTTCCGACTTTGGCCCGCACCGGAACAATTAGCATTGCTCCGCCAACGCGGTGTGAAACCACGGCTTGGCAGCGTGCGAAGACCTGCGCTCGAAGAAGCAGGCCGCATTGATCACCAGAGGATTCCGGTTTTTGTAACGGGATGGTTTCCATAAGAAGTTTTGGGAAACACTCTCTTTGGATTACCGCAGAAGGAGGCACATAAAGCAAGGCGTCCGTGGAGGGCAGTATTCGGTTGGTTATCACCCCCTGGCGCGCAGTCTGCTGGGGATTGGTCCCTCCGTACACAATCATGCGAGGCTGCCTCATCTTTCATGGTTTTGTTCAACCCCATGACGTGCTTTACAAGTAGTCTGGGGGACTTTACAGGTTTTCGAAAGAGGCGTACCAACGACGACCGTGTTCCGCCGACGCCGTTATTTACCTTTCCGAACCCAGGAAGTCTGGTGGATCGCGCAGGACAGAAAAACAAAGCAGATCGGCCCCAGCATCTCGAAAGTACTCAGTCCAGAATTGCCGCAGGTGCTCCCAGTACATGAGATCCTTTCCTGCTCCATCTACTCCCAACGAATACGCACGGGTTCGCTGCAAGTCAGCAGTTAGAATATGCGCGCGCTTCTGGGCATCAGAGAAACTCGGTAACCTTGAAGGCGATTCAAGATTCAGGTCCGGCATGCTGTGGCGCATGTCGGAGAATAGAACCAGGACTTTCGTGCTGCAGACGCGGTAGAAATTCGCGATCTCGCCGTCAAGATCATTCAAGGCTTCAACGTCAGACGGCTCCTTATGGAAAAACACCTGCGCGCCGCCCGCGAACGCCTCGACATACGTCGTGTGCTCCGGAAATATCTCAATCAGCCGCTTCGCCAGACGGTTTTTCCCACCTATGTACGACAGCGGTGAACGCATTGCCTCGGTTCAACAAAGAGCCTTCCCCGTTAGAACACCTCGGCCAAGGCCCACATGCCGAAGCGTGGATTTCAGTCTAACGGTCAGGGAGAAAAATAAAAGACGGGCTTTCTTGCCATCCATGCGGGGCTCGGAGTCTCACAAAATACAGAACAGAACTAAAGAGGTACGCGATATGGTGTGCCTCTTCCGGTTAATTCAAACCACGGAGGCGCTCATCGCGAGAAATATCGTTAAGCAAGCAAGTCGGTCATAAAGACTTGTCGAGATCATGTGACTATAAGCGGGCGAGCACAGCCGGCCAGGCCTCGGAAAACTTTCGCGCCATGTAACGCTGTTTCTGTTTGTGGTCAAATTCTTGCATGTTGGGCGAAAATACGGAGTGCGCTGATTAGTGTGTCTCGCTCTTGGGTCCGCGTGCCAAAGTGTTTGTGCCAGAATCCCCAAACCATCTTAATGTCGCCGAGATTCACTTGATTGCTAGCCAAAGATGCGATGTGTTCTGCCCGCTTGAGGGTGGTGTCCTAATGTTTCTCTATCTGCTTGACTTTCCGACGACCGAGGCATATTATCTGCGCCAATTCGGCGAAGGAGAATGGTGAAGCGGTTCTGCGCTTCTCCTTGAGGGGGGTCTACTCGCCGGTTTCCCCAAAGATAGGTTAGGTGTTTCAGCTTCGATGGATGTCTGCCGCCCGTAACGTGCGCGGTCCGGACTGGGATAGGTGTCTATTCACTCGGACATTGCTGTTGCTGGCTGTAGCTAAAGACTTGAGGCAACTTGGCGGGCTCGAATCGCCGAGGGGTAGGCCATTGTTCTTGAGGGCGTGCAATAGCTAGAGGAGAAATGTATGGCAGACAACCGCGCTCATACAAGATTTCAAACACTGAAGACAACGTGCGCCGCAAGAGGTGCCGAGGTTTCATTCGTCGGACCGAGGCAGTGTTCTACATCCCGAAGATAAACAAGCGATTAAAGAAATAGTCAGGCTGTGGGAGGAAAGGTGAATTGTTTGCATTTTTTCGCTCGGCGGATGGCGGTAATGCGGCTACGAAGGATGTGACTATGAACGGCCTCAACCGTACGCCATCCCAACATGTGGTCACGGTGTTCTTCTCCAGTCCAGGAGACGTCATGTCTGAAAGAGCGCGGCTCGTGTCTGTAGTTGAGGAGATGCGTCCAGCTTTCGCCAAGAGCGGAGTAATCCTGGTGCCCTGGGTGTACGACATCGATGCAGTTCCTGCCGCCGCTCCTAAAGGCGGTTCAGTCCAGACCGTAATTGACAAACAACTGCCAAGGAATGCTGACGGCTCGCTGGCATACAATCTATACGTGGGCCTAATGGGCCGACGCATCGGAACACCTGTGGGCGGCGTGGCGTCCGGCACATTGCACGAGTTCAACGAGGCAAAGGCAAGCTTCGAACAAACCGGAAAACCGCACATTCTTTTCTATTTCCACAAAGAAGAATCCGGCAGCGCTGCCGAGGATGCTCAGCTACAAGGAGTACGCGCCTTCCGAGCGCAATATCCTGGTCTGTTCTCGAGTTTCCAGTCGATCACTGATTTGGAGGCCCAGTTCCGCCGACACTTGCTGAGTGAACTCCTGGACTTATCTGTCGTCGGCAACGTACCTCCCACGAGTGTAGGGAAAGAATGGAGTGAGGCGCTGATTGAGCGTTACACCAGTCTCCACAATGCATCGGGACGCTTTCTCGACAATTCGCCGGAGAAGCCACAGCGAATTATAAGGCAGCTCCAAGACCTCCTCGGCATTAACTATCAGCTCACTGGTCGCGAACTGCAGGTTCTTGTCGGCGCTCTCTATTGTGTCCTCCTGGAAACTGATGATCAGCAGCGGATGCAGGAACTTCTGGCCACGCCGGAGATCTTGAACCAAATTATCACGGTGGTCCAGGCAAGTCGGACCTCTTCACCCGCTCCCCTTTACGCAGGAACTGAACTTCGACTCGACCTTCTCGTGGCCTTACTCAAGATTGGATTCCGGCTGGACGTGAGCCGAAAAGGCATCGCAGCCAACAGCGCTTCTCTCCCAGACATTAGTCATTCCCCAATTGAGGAGTGGCTAGCTTATTTGACGGCCGATGTTGTTTGCCAACGTGGTGTTCTGCGTTTATATCTTCTCGCCCCGGACGAGCGATGGATCACTCCGCTTGTCGGCGCCACTGCCGTCGCCATGGAGAACTTATGGCAGAAGGTACGGCCGGTTCTGACGCAATACGGCATGAGCTACGCGGTGGGCCGACCTCGCATTGAAATTGCCGGCGATCTTGAGTCGCTGCCAGACGCACTTCTTAAACGAGTCCAGAATGCAGCGGAGGAAGCTGTGAGTGCGCTTCCGAAGTTTCCGCATTTTGGCGAAGCTGGTCTGCCAACCATTGCCGATCTACTCCCTCTTCCGATCTCGAAAGTCCGAGTTCTCGAAACTTTTCACTCCTCAAAGTATGGCAGTCTCCGACTCCTCGTGGACGGGATGGTTGTGGCAGAGCGTGCTGCAGGAGCAACAGGAGACATTCAATACCTGCCAAGCGGAGATCAGCCGACTGAATGCATTCTCGAATGCAACGAAGTTGGCATGTTTGTTGCTGTGACTTGTTGCAAATTGCAGCGCTTGAGCCCGGTGGAAGAAGCTGTTCTCGATTCCAGCCAGGATCAATCAGAAGCATTGCGCTCGCTGGGCCTATGGAACGATTTGCTGCGAACGATCTGGCCGAAGATAACCGAATCACGCGCGGATTCTTCCGACCTTACAGACGCTTTCCACATCCTGCGAAACGCGCTCGATGCCGCTTCTCAGGACAATGATTCGCTTCTCGAACGACGTGATCACTACTGGGATGCAATAAATATTGTCCGCAACCGAATAGAACAAGAGAAGGTAACTACATGAAAATCTCGTATCCCGCTCTCTCGTTGCGACGCATTGTGCTGGTTGCGCTCTTCGCCGCGTGCTGCAGTACACAATTTAAGGCTTCCGAGACGGATACTTGGAAGAAGGCACTCGATTTTCCGCAGTCCTTCGTGAAGTATCGCGTCGTTGACAAGAATGCGCCGCGTTCGATTGTCCTGATCGGAGAAAATCACGCGAGTGTCAAAACCCAGCTACAACTTGCAGAGCTTTTGAAGGAACTGTACGAAGCGGACGGCGTGGACGCTATTCTAGTGGAAGGCTCCAATGGTCCCATTGATGCCTCTAAACTTCGGAGCAGCGTTGGCAAGACCAGCGGAGAGCACACGAATGACTTTTGGAAAGGGAAGCTCTCCCTGGGTCAGCTCGCCGGGTACGAATACATCGCGCTAACACAAAAGAACAAAGTTCTCGTGTGGGGCGTGGAGGACATGGATGCCAAGCGCGACTACACAGTCGGTTCCACCCGCAGGACAGCGATGGACGGTTTGCGCGAAGAGGGCGAGTTGCACAAGCGTGCTCTGGTCTTGGCTAAACAAGCCAGCACGACACTCGACCCATCTGCAGCGGAACAGTCGAATGTGCAAACGGAATTGAAGGTCTATGAGGGCAAGATCGACTCCTTCGCAGCCCTGACCAAGGCAGAGGGGCCTAAGTATGCTGACGCAGAAGCAACATACACCGACAGCGTCGAACGACTGACGGCCCTTTACAGCAAGCTCCAGCCCTTGCTTCCTGACTATGAGCGGGTCGCCAAGGAGGCCGACAGTTACAACCGTCTATTGGAGCGAGCTAAGCGGATAGCGGCATCAGCTGGTTCAGCGCCGTCCGACGCAGACGCCGAAAAATTGCTTGCCCAACTGAGAGCGGGTAAGACCAGGCTGGAGCAATTGTCAGTGAATTTTGACGACGCCGCCAAAAGAAATGGATATGCGAACACGGAAGGCGTATTAGCTGATCTGAAACAGATTGGCGACACGGAGACCGCATTAAGGGCGAGCGAGCCGCAAATTACCAAGCTGGCGGAGAGCTTCGATAAGCAGGAGGCCGGGCTTCAGGATCAATTTTTCATCGTGGCAAACGCGATGCGGGCGGCGGCTGGGAAACCCATCCCAGTGTTGCAGAGCTTCCTCCGGGACGAACAAGAGCGGGCGCGAGCAGACAAGCGTGACAACGAGGTGCCATTTCTGATCGATCGGGACCAGCACATGGTGTCGAACACGATGGCTTTTTTCGCGAGCAATCCTACCGTCAGAACAGTAGCGATGATCGTCGGATTCGCTCACTTGGAGGGATTAACTAGCCGATTCACGAAAGAACAAGTGAATGTATTAGCTGGCAAGCTTTCCTCCAGTGAGGATGAAATCGAACGATGGGAAGACAGAGCTTGGCTGGCGAGGAGCCGTCCTGCGGAGCGGATTTTTTCTGAAGGTCCAAAGCGTAAGGAACTGAGTCGCCTCCTGGATCAAACATATACGAGTGATATGAAGAGGCTGCTTTCGCAACTTCAATCCCTTAATGCGACCGGCGCCGGCGGGCTTCGCGTCGGCAATAGTCGAATATTCGAATTTCACTCAGGCACCGCAGGAACAAAGGCTATAGTCGTAACCTCCGATGCTGGTGGTCTCAGGGCAAATTGGGGTTCCTACGTCGTTGACTCGGGCGTCCTCCCCGACGGTAGCGGCAACAGCTACCAAATCTTTGATCGAGCTCGTGCGCTAGCGGAGGCAAAGGAGGCCAGTACTACCAGGACTCTATTTGGTACGGCTTACCAGACCCATACTCCCAATGGTCCTGCGACAAAGATCGCTTTTTCAACAGGCACTGAAACGGTTGACCGATTCAAAGCCACCCCGCCCAAATCAAGCGACACCCTTCCGGAACGCGTCGTGCTAGCAACCGAAGGAGACTCCAAGCCGCTGAATACTGCACTTGGAACCGGTGGATCGGGTGGAAATGGGGAACCTCCGTGGACGACTCCGCTGGCCAGCTTCGCAGAACCGCCGGACCGGCGAATTCCTTTCTTGTTCTTCACCAAGAACATCAATCGTGCACGCAAGCGAGTAGCCGCCTTGGAGAGTCAAGAGCCGTTGAAGATCGGCCAAGTAGCATCGTTCGAGCTAGGGTTCGATAAAGATCGAGGCAACGGGTTAGATAGTCTTTGGTTTACTCCCAGCACTGGCGATCACGCACGCGTATTCCTGATTTCTGGAGACAACACAGAACAGTTCCGCAAACAGCTGAAAGATGCTGCCACAGCACGTCTGCTGGAAAACAAACAAATTGCATTGGCTACCTGCTTCGATCCGAAAGAGACAGACGCCCTTCGCGAGATGTTACTTGATGCTGGCGCTCTAATGGTCTGGACGCCAGAAAACCGAATTTCCCCTGAAGCAGCTCGAAAACTGGGTGCGTACATGAAAAAAGTTGACGAAGCCTATGCTGGACATCCACCAAAGGCTTTAGACGACTATGTAAACAAAGCGCTAGAACTGTGGTATAAGGATTCGCCAAAAGACCCAGATCTTCAACCGCTCATGAAGGCCACCAGATGGGTCGATCTCCGAATATTGATTTTCAGCACGATGGGCACCACGCTTGGCTAACGTATCATCCTGAAGATGTCGCAGATAACGACATTATGAAAAGAGGGGTCAATGACCTGCGTTGCCGAAAATGCGATCGCAGCCAGCGCAATTAGCGCGCCGCAGCTGTCTGCCACTTTGTATCTGATACCGCTAGAACAAGGACGCTCTATCGTTTATGCTCCTCTTCGGAAAGCAGCGTTCGTGGCAAGTTCTGGATTGATTAACTTCCTTACCGACCTGCGAGACGGAATACAGTCGCCCCGAAACAAGGATGAAGAAGCGACGCTTGAGTTCCTTCGGCGTCTTGAGATCATCGATGCTGGACCCGAACAAGAACCTATCGAGACTTTCTTCGGTGCACCTGAACCCACGGCTATGACTCTGTTTCTGACGACTGCGTGTAACCTCCGCTGCACTTACTGCTATGCATCTGCTGGAGAGCATCCTGCCAAGTTCATGTCCCTCGACGTGGCAAAACGAGGTATCGACTTCATTGTTGACAATGCACTGAAGCGGAACTCGGGCGCAATCCAGATTGGTTATCATGGTGGCGGCGAGCCAACGGTCCACTGGAAAGTAATGGTCGACTCTTTGGCTTATGCTCGCGAAAGAGCCAGCACACATAACCTCAAACTCCATGCTTCCACTGCCACCAACGGCGTTCTGAGCGATGACAAAATCGATTGGATCGTTAAGAACTTGGATGGCATGAGTCTTTCGTTCGATGGTTTGCCGTCAGTTCAGGATAAATACCGACCGACAGTGATCGGACAGCCATCCAGTGGTCGTGTAATCTACACCATCGGTCGACTAGACGAGGCCAAATTCAGATACGACCTTAGAGTGACTGTCCCTGCCAATGAGATTCCACGGTTACCTGATTCCATTGATTTCATCTTTAGGAATTTCAAGCCACAAGCAGTTCAAGTCGAACCTTCGTATCAACTCGGACGATGGAAGACCGCTCCCAGTGCTGAAACTGAGTCATTCGTTGAGGCTTATCGCGAAGCCAAACGTCGGGCCCGAGGCCTCGGGGGCGACATCAGTTACTCCGCCGCACGCGTCGGTACGCTGACCAACCACTTTTGTGGAATTAGCCGGGATGCCTTCAGCCTGTCCCCTGATGGAGGAGTTTCAGCTTGCTTTGAAGTTTTCGCCGAAGACAATCCTCTCGCAAACTACTTTTTCTATGGGCACTCCAAATCTGAAGGTTCTGGCTTCGACTTCAAGCTTCCTGTGCTCAACAATTTACGAAAGAAAGGCGTTGAAGGGAGAGAATATTGTACCGGTTGCTTCGCTCGATGGACGTGCGCCGGCGACTGTTACCATAAGAACCTTACAGTCTGTGGCGATGAATTCTCGGGAACTGAACGCTGCCACATCACACGGGAACTGACGAAGGATCAAATCTTGGATAAGATCGCGCAATCGGGTGGATTCTTTTGGCACGAGCCCGCTTCCACTTGCGAAATGCATGATCGATTTGGAGAGCTCGAGTGAAATTTCCTAAGCCGAGCTTCGAACTAAGTCGGGTCCTGGGGGACGGCTCAAGCGAAGTCCTTGAAATTGTGCCAATTACTTCGCTTCCGCGAGACACCAAGATGGGACGTCGTCAGTTCCTGGGAACGGGCATCGGCATATCAGCTGTATTGGCAACGATGACTGCCTGCGCTGCCAAAAAGGTGCAGGCGCCAGTTCCCGGAGCGCAAACCTACATCATCAGGTATAGCCAGTACGATCAGGCAACTGGCCAAACACTCACTTATACGCTTCCCTGCGGTACGCCGATTCCGCCTGGGGCTGTTTGCGTCTGCAACTGCGTGCCGGTGGCAGCGTCAACGGGTAGCGATTGCACCTGCGAGTCTGTGTGCAGGTGCGTTGGCAACTGCACTTGCAATCAAGTGTGTAGCTGTGTCCCGCAGCAGATTTGCACGTGCAACCAGGTGTGCACCTGCGAACGCGTCTGTACATGTGTTCCCCAGACCCAAGAGCTGTGAAGGTCGTTCACGATAGGCACGTCCTAATCGCTCACCGCCTTCTCAGAGAATGAATAGGGTTGCGAATCAGCGAAGGGCGCATGGTTGGAAGGAAGATCACCAAGAGTATACCAAGTATACCGATGAAAGCGGATTGGCGGATGGGATCGATCCCGTATGAGATTGTCGTGGCCGCATTGTGAGTTGGGTAACGATAGATCGGACAGTTGAACTCAGTGAACTAGTACCAATTGAACGTCTTCCCTCCGGCTTAAAGGTGAGCCATCGCTCTTTCCTGGGTCTTGGGATCAGCGTTCCAGCGGCATTCGCCAAGATGACCCATTGGACAGCAAGAAATCTGCTCGCAGCAATTCAGACCACGCAGACGTACGTCCGCCAGTATAGCCAGTACGTGAGGGCGCGTAACCGTATATACCAGCAAACGTGGGAATACTTCCCCGAATTCCCTTGGCCGCCTGAGTCTTCTGCTACTGTGGTGCTCCCTTCGGCGTTTCTAGCAAAAGCAGTCAGAAGACACTTGGAGAACGTCGATCAGATACTCGCTTCCGCTTTGGCTGCCTGCGGCTATTACGACAGAAGCTACTACGCAGTCCCCTCCGGCTTTGCGCTTGCGACGCGCCTTGAACAGATCAATCCTTGATGGAACCCCGAAGGATCTACCCAGCCGCTGGGCGATAACGGTAGAGCTTCCATACAAGTTTTGGTTGAGACCCTATTGGGAAGCTTTGTTCAAGGCAAGAGTTGGATTATACAGAATTATAGTTCTGGTCTTTACGCCGTATGCTTTTTCACAGGATCACGTTTTGTTAAGCCACGATGAAGTAAGGGCTTGGCTGTCGGGAGGACTCAATGCCTTGCCTTTCGCAATTAAATCCCTTGAGTTTACGAAAGAGCATCAGTGCACCGCGCTGATTTACGAGTTTAGGCAAACTGAAACACAAACTCCAAGACTGACCGACCCGAGCGAACTACCGGGCCGTATTCACCTAGAGAGGGCGAAGCTATGGCAAACTCTGGAAAAGTGAGGAGCCGACTGTCAATGAAGATGTGCAAACGTCGTCTCGCCTCTTTGGTTTGCAGGTAGTGGAGCACTATTCACAGTCGTCGTGCTCCAAACCGTCTTTGGCAAGTATGGTGAGCAGGCGACTGAAGCATGGAGATGGTTGCTTCCAACCCTCCTTCCCACCCTTTCTCTCATCACCGGTGTTCTAGTGATGTAAGCACAAGGCAAACCAACAAAGGAGCAGAGAGCAGACAGATTCTTGTTTTTCCTCACGCTTACGATCTCCGCAGCCTATCTGGCATCGGTCGCGGCTACGATTTTCGTGCAACCGATGGTTCAAATAGCAGCAATTGATTTGATGAAGCAGTCGAAGTTGTGGCTAGGCCCTCTACAGGGACTGCTGACCGGTTCGATGGGAGCCTTCTTCGTGAAGCAGACTAACTGAGTATGGGTTTATCGGTTTACCGCTGAAACTGTCGCCGTAGAGCGAGCAAGAAGAGCGCGATTAGGGTGGAAGTGAGGAGTTGCTCCAGAAATACCAGTAGACGACCCCACGGATATGTCGGCTCGTAAGCAAGATCACGTTGGAAAGCCGCAACGCTTATTGTTGTCATCAAACTGTGGCCAAGCAAGCCAACGCGTGAGGAGGACTTCCAATACTTAACATTAGAACCAGCGGCGGGGCTTGTCGCCGTAATTGGATTGGAGAGTGCGTCCTTAGGAGGCCGCAAGCCCACGAACGGATAAGATATAGTGAACAGACAAATAGTAGCAACGAACCACAACAGGGGTTTACCTAGGCTCTCACCGTAGTCACTGGCACGCCTGTACCAGGCTGCTAGTCCTGCCTTCTGGTGCCACCAGCGAACCGTATTAACGATCAACGGGCTTGAGCGCAGTTTGCCACAACCAGATCCAAGCCACTTCAAATACTTCGCCTTGCCAAGCTTCAGCCGAAGCCAATCCAGCCACGTCAATTTAGGCGATGCCAAGCGTTGCATCTCCATCTCACCATAGTGGAAGTCCCCCGCAGTCCAATAGTCTTTGCGGTCGTCGTACGCCTTCTTCAGGCGCTGGTACAACTCGGCGATCAAAACGTAGTTTCGCTCGTCGGGGTGGCCCTGCCCTGAGCGCAAGTCTATGGCAGGTTCGACCGCTAGGTCGATCACTTCTTCAAAGACCATACACTTTCCGTTCGCAGGGCGCTCACGCCACTGAACTGTCGACAATGCAAATCTTGAGATATCGCAGTCGTAAAGTAGCGCCTGACCGAGGTAAGTTCTATAGAAGAGTGCCGCCTTGGGGCCCAAAAACTCGGCTCGCATAAAAACGGGCCCAGGAAGGAGTTCCGTATCCTCTCGAAACTGAGTAGCTCGGAACTCGACCGACCCTAGGAATTTTGCCTCTGTAAATATCAGACATCGTGCAAACCGTCCATACGAAAAGTTCGCATCTTGGCTGAACGTGGCGCCGTGGAACAAAGCATTTCTCGAAAAGGTAGCCCCCAAGAAGCTTGTATTCCCGGAGAAGGCTACAGTCGAAAAACTTGCGTCTCTTTCCACCACGCTGCCGCTGAAAATGGCCGCGCGCTTGAACGCGACTCTGTCAAAGTTAACGTTGCTCCTAAACTTACTCCCCGTGAACTCTGCGTCCTGCTGAAAAGTGGCGCCTGTAAAATCCGTACCTCGGCTGAACTCAGCCCCGGTGAAATCAGCACTTTGCATGAATGTCGCCTGGGTGAAATCAACATCTTCGTTGAACACCGTGCCCTTGAAGGCACATATAGCCTCGAACCTACGCCCCGCATAGTTAACGGCGCCGACAAACACGAATTGCGTGAAATCCGCAATACCACTTCCTGCTTGCTTCAGGATATGCTCAATCTCCTCTCGAAAAGCCGCGAGGTCCTTATCGCGATTGCGCGAGTGCATCAAGCAGAAGGCGGCACCTTCGACGTTCCGAGGAATTGGACGGACCGGCCGGTCGCATAAATCACCATTGTGCATTACCACCGGACATTTTCCATCCTCGCCCAGACGAGTTTTGTCAGACAACACGCTTTCCCGCTGAAACATGCTGTGGCAAATTCTAGCAAAACTGAATGAATCTATGAAAAGGCTGGCTCTTGGCCATGGTGTATTTCTTGGCAATGTATTTACTAGTCACAGTCAGTTCCAGATTTGGAAGGAGGGACACTCGCTATGAAGGAGAGCTTACGGCAACTCTGCCAATCATATGGTTTTTCGGTCGAATTGCACGAAATCCCATTTGATTCACGAAAACGCTACTTTGTCATTTTAATCCCCAGCCCTACTGAGCCGCTCAATTTGAGCTCACGAAAGGAGGAAATTAATTGTTTGCAGCAGAAGCTGATCGAGATGTGTCCATCGATTGACTACGTAACGATTCAAACCGGTTCAGACTGACCTTTGATTTTCGATTTGGCAACATCTTTAGGAGGTACGCATGTTAGCCGTCTCTCCAGTATTACTGCCTGTCCAGCCTTCCCTAAAGCCACGCGTCCTTATCTGTGATATCGAGTGCCCAGGCGGGTTTCCCCCGGAAGTTCTTCGTGGCCGTGGTTATCCAGCGAGGTCAATAGCGGTTCGCCGTTCCACTTCACTATTACGAGATGTCGTTCCTGAGGCGGATTTGCTATTGATCGACCTCACGACGAGCAGCCGCGAAGTAACAAAACTGATTCAGGAGATAATCGCCACGATCGGTATTTGCAGTATTCGTCCGCGCGTTCTCTGTTTTTCCACGGCACACCGCAATTCTGAGTTCTTGTTGAGCATTCAGAGGGCTGGCGCACGGTATGCCCGGGTCGGCAGCCTGGAAATGCTGTGCGAAGCGATTGATTTGCTTTTCACTGAGATACGCGAACTGGAACGTAATGGCCCGCATTTTGAAATTGTTCATAGCTACTCGACCGGAGTCTGCACGGCTGGCGAAGAGATTTCCGCCGTACTCTTGGAAAACGCAGGCGACGTCCTACAGTTGCCTTTCGGGCTGGCAGAGCGATTTGTCTTCGACTTGCTGGCGCGAAGGAGGATGGCGGTCGACTCCCTACAAATCGTCTCAGGTCTGGGAGACTGGTTCTATCGCGAGCATGCGTCGAACAGCGGCCACCGACAAGTCAAGAGAGTTCGACTTGCCGTCAAGGTCCTTGTTCAAAGGATCCGTGACGCAATGGGATCGAGTTTTAGCAAACTGCAGCTGGGGGTTGACCCTTATAATGTCCTGCGGTCCTGCCCAGCCGAAGGGACTAACCGCGTGCTGTACAAATTATGCGCCAACATCAGTTGGAGACACGCCGGATGATCTTCTGTTCACCAAGAGCGTTCAAACGCAATGTCAGCAGCCACGACGGCACGAGTACGGAATATCTGTTCGTGATATTTCGGTGGGTGTCATCAGGCAACCAGGAGCCCTGGCGCTGCTCTGTAGATTAATTTCGGCACACATCCCGCACCCATTTGGATTTCAGTCGCAGCTTATCACTTATGCTCCACTCTGCTGCGTTATGCTAATGTAAACGCAGTGTAACCCGGGACTCCTACTCAATGCTCCCACATACAACTCACCCGGTCGGACAAAGGCTCTTCGCAGCTGCTTTCTCACAGATCGCATGCGCCGAGGTGTGCGGCACTTAATCACATAACAAATCTTGTAGATGATGCAGTAGTATTGCTCTTCGCCCGTTCAGGCAACGGTCAGTGATTGAAGTATAAAGGTTTCCCGTACGCATAGCATTGCGCTGACATCAAAATCCTGCTCTGATAGAAGGTTCCGCAAGCGCCACAGTCATGAGTTCTATCAATTCAGCGAATTTTGCCTTCCTCAAAGCCGATAGCCCTCAATTGGTGCGCCCGGCGCCCGATCCTCAGTACATGATAATGTCGTTTGTGCGGCGGCATGACTCCTAGCTAATAATCGGGCAAGACGTCGCGAATTATGCAGCTGCCACTACTGCTACTGTGGTAAACGTGCCACATGAAATTCTCGATTCTTCATATCTCGGATTTACACCGCGATTTGACCGACGAAGGCACCGTCTACAATTTCGACACCATCGATGTAGACGGAAAACCAGAAGTGCAGTTTAAGTGCCTGAAAATAATGGTCGGGGAGAGAGGATTTGAACCTCCGACCCCCTGGTCCCGAACCAGATTCCGGCTCTTGCTGAAAGCTATTGAATTTCGTAGGCTGCAAGTGATTGAAGTTGAATACATTGCCGTAGCTAGTCTGCTTTACGATGATCGCTGTTGGTCTTGGAGGCTCTTGCAGCTACAAAATCGTCTACACCGTTCGCCTGCAAAGCTAGTATTCTCCCGAGCTTCTCGGGCTTTTCAGAAGCTTCACTCAACCCTGACCGCTTATACGGTTAAGCGCGACGAAAACGGTCACAGACTTCACTCGGATCTGAGCGCGTCCACTGGGTTCATTCGACTTCCTCGCTTGGCGGGAAAATAACAACCGAGGAAGGCAACGATCAACAGCAACACGGAAACCGAGGCGAAGGTCATCGGGTCTGCAGGTCTGATTTGGAAAAGCATGCTGGAGAGCAGCGGCGCCAATCCGAAGGATAAAGCGATCCCCGATAAAATGCCAATGACGACAAAAATGAGATTGTCACGAAGAATCCACAGCACGATGTGGTGCGGTTCTGCTCCCAGAGCCATTCGTAATCCGATTTCGCCGGTGCGCTGAACGATGGAATACGAAGTAACGCCATAAATTCCGATGCACGCGAGCAGCAACGCGACGGCGGCCAGTATGCCCGATAACAAAGTCGTAAAACGAGTCTTTACTTTTGCATCGGCGACATAGAGGTCCAGCCTCCGAACGCCGGAGATCGGAAGATCCTTATCTAGCCTTGCTACGGCCTGGCGCACTGACCCTACGACGGATTCGGGTTCCCCCTGAGTGCGTATGGTATAAGTCATTTGCAATCGCGGCGGCATGGTCTGTAGAAAGGGCATATATATCTGCGGCCGAACCTCTGCCATCAAAGTATGAAATTTGATGTGCCCTACCACGCCTACAACTTGAGACCAATCTCTCACAAAGCTACAGTCTGGGGTTCATGAATCGTATTTACAACCCCGGTGCGAGTACCGCAGACTTGCCAGCTGTGAGTAATCCGACGGGACTTTCGATCAACAACGCGTTCGGAAGAGTCTGGGTTACGGGTGAGCCGTTCGGAGCAAAGGGCGCGGGTATGCACTCGGTGATCGACCCGGATGGGCGTCCCCTGAACAGTGCTCCGAGCAAGACGGCAGGTGGCGTTTTTAGCGGGGCAATTACCAATCGAGCGCCCCAGTTGATCTTAGGCTCGATGACGAGTGGAGCCCTGGCTACGGCGTTTCTTGGTAAGTCGCCTGATGGCAGCGGGCGGGCTGTCTTTGCCGGACTTCATGCCGATGGCAGTGTGGTACAGGTTCATGTCGAGCAGGGAGTGGATGGCTTGGCCCCGGCAGGCACGATTCAGCCTCTGAACGACGGTGGGCCGGTAACGCGTGGCGGCATGGTGTTCAACTGGGTGCCGAATCCAATCTTATATGTGGCGGACCCTGCCGCCAACTCCATCGTCGCTCTGTCTCTGCGCTCGGATGGGAAGGTTTTCCGTTTGGAAAGTTCCAAACGCCTCACCACTGCGCAGCTCGATGTTCCGGTGGATATCGCTCCGGCGGTGGCCGAAGTTGCCAGTTCCCTCTTCTCCAGTAACACAACGCTGGCTGGTAATTCCGATATCTATGTGGCCAATCGGGGTAACGGAACAATCGTTCGACTTAAGCAGGATGGTTCGGTCGTCGCAGTGCGGCGAGTTACTCTGCCGGGGATTGGAGCTATTGGTCCCGGGCGGCTGAATGGGATTGCCATATCTCCCGACGCTGAGCATATCTGGGTAACCCTAACTGGGAGTCTGCCTGGTTATGCGGAAGGCGCTGTCGTCGAGTTGCCGGTCTTTGGCGGGACCAATGATTGGCACCGCGAGAGGTAACGGGGATGTATCCGCGGCATGGCCGTCGGCGAACGGCGTTGGTAGCTTTGTTTCTCGCTTTGCTTCTTGGCGCCGTAGCAGCGACAAACATTCGAGCCCGCGGACAGGATCTAGCAAACTCCCTCGCTGACTCTGCTTTGATCGCTCGCGGTGAGTTGCTGTTCAGCGTCAGCTTTACTCCCGGCCAAGGTCTTGGCCCACTCTTCAACCATACCTCTTGCTCCGGTTGCCACTTTACCCCAACAAAAGGCGGCATGGGAATGGGCGGGCTCGGAACGGCCATGCGAGTGGGGCGACTGACACCCACGGGCTTCGACCCTATGATCGGCCACGGAGGCCCGATCGCACGGATGCGGTCGGTAAGTGAACGAGGATTGCCCTGCGATCTTGAGCCGGGCATTCCTCCGGGAGCCAACGTCACTTCTGTGCGCAATGCCCCCGAACTTTACGGCAAGGGGCTCATCGACGCGATCAAAGATGACGTAATCGTCGCCAGGGCAGTGAGCAAAGGCGACGGCGTCCAGGGGCGTGTGCACTGGGTACAAAGCGTTGATGGCAAAGAGAGAGTTGGGCGCTTCGGCTGGAAAGCGGACACCGCAACGCTCAAGCAGTTTGTCGCCGACGCATTTCGTAACGAGCTTGGAATCACCAGCCCCCTGGCACCGGAAGACATCGCACCGGCCAACCAGTCTCTTCATCATCGCTGCTTCGGCGAGGGAGCAGGGGTCGAGGATGATGGGAGCACAATCGAAGCGGTCACCGCATTCGTGGCTTCGCTGCCTCCACCGCGGGCACCCATTCCTTCTCCTCGGGGAGCCGCACTCTTTGCCACTCTCGGCTGCGATGCCTGCCATACTCCAAGCTTGCCCCTGGGCGAGCAGCGTCTGTGGCTCTATTCGGACCTGCTGCTCCATGACCTTGGCCCTGACCTCGACGATAAGGTGACGCAGGGACAAGCTAGCGGCCGCGACTGGCGGACGACGCCACTGTGGGGCCTCGGTGCACGACAACGATTTTTACACGATGGACGTGCGCACACCCTTACAGAGGCAATTATGGCCCACGGAGGTGAAGCTACTACGGCACGCCAGCGCTTTCTCCGCCTCTTGCCGCAAGACAGCGACGCCCTGCTAGCCTTCCTCTCAAGTCTGTAAGGTATTTGACTTGGAAACTTATTTCCGGCACGAGAGTCTTGTATCGCCGCCACCGTTCCCGGCAACCTCATGTCAATCGAGTGCTCGTTGTCGGAGTAGTCAAGTCGATGCCGGCCAAGCATGTCCGCCGCTCTACACGATCATTCTCGTGAAGTTCCTCGCAGCCAGTTGGAGGACGATGACACCCATAGTCAGAAGAATCAAACCGTCAAGCCATAGTTCTTGAAAACCAGCTCCTCGCAAAATGATCCCGCGACTGATGTTCGTCATGTAAGTCGCTGGTACCAAATAGCTCATCAAGTAAAAAAGTTTCGGCATCGTTGTACGGGGAAAAATGTAGCCGGAAAAATAGATAGTCGGCAACAGCATTGCATCTGCCTTCTGCGCTGCGTCGCGCTGAGTACGAGCCTTTGACGAGACCCAAATTCCAAGCGACAAGTTCACAAAGATATAGCACATCGAGAGCAGCACAAGCAGTATCACACTTCCGTGCATGGGGACAGCAAACGCGAAATGCATGAAGGCAAGTGCCCCGAGGACCTCAAACAGCGCCATAAAAAAATATGGCATGATCTTGCCAGTCATGAGTCCCAGTGGGCGCACCGGTGTGACGACTAGCTGTTCCAAGGTGCCAAGTTCTTTTTCTCGTACGATGGTGGATGCGGTGAGCATTACCGTCACCAGATGCAGCAGGATTGGCATAAGCCCCGGCAAGAAGAAATTGGCTGACCGCGAGTCTGGATTGAACATCACTTTGATCCGGACATCGAGTGGCGGAACAGTGTCTGGAGGTAGAATCCGCTTGAGCGACTCATCGAGTCCGAGCGACTGCGCTACATTGACCGTTTCTGCCGCCACCGATGAATCAGAGCCATCCACCAGCACGAGGAGTTGGGCAGCCTCGTTGCGCATAAGTTGGCGGTTAAAATCGAAGGGAATTTTGATCCCGACCTGGGCACGACCTGAAACCATCTCAGCGGTCATTTCGGAATCAGAGTGAACGAACTTGTAGATTCGGAACGTGTCCGAATTTCTAAATCGATCAAGCAATGCACGGCTCGGCTGGCCGCCCTCGGAATGAAGAGCACGCTCCATTACGTCACTGTCGTCGTACACCACTGTCGGCACGTGTCTAATGTTTGTATCGATGGCCGCCCCCAAGAGGGTCATTTCGATTAGCGGGACCATCAGCGCTAGTAACATTGCCATGCTATCTCGACGCATGTGGAGCACTTCCTTGTAAAAGACAGCTTGGAAGCCAGAGAATGGGCTACGCATTCGGACCCCTTGTTTGCCGCTGATGGCGGTCCGTCAGCGCCACAAAAACATCCTCCAGATCGGGCAACAGGGGTTTGATTTCCTCGACTCCGACGCCAATGCGACGCAATTCCAGTCCAAAGTCGCTCATTGAGATCCTATCTTCCGCCAGCACACGTATGCGATGACCCAGCACGGTAGCTGTACGGACACAAGCTAGCTCTCGGACCTTCGGGAGCGCGGTGGTTGGATCGTTGGTTCGTACTTCGAATCTATGTGTACCTGCAGGGCGCACATCAGGCGAGGAGCGCAAGCAGTCTGGTGTACCATCCGCGATGAGTTTGCCGTAATAAATATAGGCAAGGTGGTTGCAGCGCTCCGCTTCGTCCATGTAGTGAGTGGTGACAAAACAAGTCACGCCATTGGCCGATAAATCGAAGAGAAGGTCCCACATTGCTCTACGCGCCACCGGATCGATGCCCGCCGTTGGCTCGTCGAGGAACAAAATCGTAGGTTCGTGTAGCATCGCGCAACTCAGCGCCAATCGCTGTTTCCACCCGCCGGAGAGGCTCGCGGCAGAATGCGCTGCGAACGGCTCCAACGCATTTCGATGCAAGGTCTCGTCGATCTTGGTTTGCAGCTTCTTGCGATCCAGACCATAGACTCGACCGTAAAAACGTAAATTTTCAAGAACAGTAAGATCTTGATACACGCTAAATTTTTGGCTCATGTAGCCGATCCTCTGGCGCACTCCTTCGGGGTCAGCCCCGACATCGATCCCATCCACCCACCCACGACCGCTGGTAGCAGGAAGTATGCCTGTTAGAATTCTAATTAGTGTTGTCTTGCCACTGCCGTTCGGGCCAAGAAAACCGAACACCTCCCCCTTGGCAATATGCAAGCTGACCTTGTTCACGGCTGTGAAGTCACCAAATCTCCGGGTTAGATCCGCTGCGACGATCGCGCTCATAGGACGACTTGCCATGTCTGGCCTAATTTGGGGGTCCGCATTCGAGCTGAAGCACAAATGCGGCCGATCACCTGTGTTTGTGCCGAAACGAGAGCTGTCGCGAGTGTCTGGTTTGTGGGACGAGTTAACAGTCCTAATGTAGAAATCGCACGTTGGCATGGATTCCAACTCGCAGCTTGTTGTCCTGATTATGGACTCGCAACTTCACCCCGATGACCTCGTGCTCTCGCTCTTCAAATGTTTCCACATTACGAGGCAAGAATTCCGCTTTCTGCCTGATTTGCTCGACGTATCCCCGGAAATTCTGATTCGGGAAGCCGTCGACAGCAACAGCCGCCACCTGCCCGACTTGCACTTTACCGATTTCGGTTTCGGGCACATAGACCACGACATATAGCTGATCCGCTTCGAGTAGCTTCGCCACGGTGGTATATGGCAACACCAAATCGCCAGGACGAACGTCCAGAACCTCCACGTGGGCAGCTGCCGGAGCTTTGACCTGGCGTTCCTCCCACATTGCCTCCTGCTCCTGGAGCAATCCCTCCGCCGCGGTCAACGCGGCACGGGCTGCTCCAATGTCCTCGGGCCGCGATCCGCGCTCAAGCTTGCGTTGAGTAGCCAAAGCTTCGTTGACACGAGCTTGTGTCGCGGAGAGCGTACCCTGCATACTTGCTACCTGCGCTTGAGCCATTTCCTTGCGAGCTCTCGTGTCATCGAGTTGCTGCTGCGAGATCACTCCGTCTTCCGCTAGTCGCCTGTCCCGTTCCAGCGTGCGTTCCGCGTCGCGGGAGTCGGCTCGAGCCTTTTGCAAGTCGGCCATAGCCCGCTCTACTTCGTACATCCGGTACCCGGGCTCCTGCGCATCACCGGCAGCCGCTCTCGCTTCCTCAATTTCCTCTGGTCGAGAGCCACGACGCAACTTAGCAAGGTTTTCTCGGGCCTCCTCGACACGTCCGCGCGCCTGCACAAGCCTGGCCCAAAACTCTGTGTCTTCCAGTGTCACCAGGATCTGCCCGGCGTCGACAGAATCGCCTTCGCTGACAAAAACCGCTCGAACTCTACCGCCAGCTTTCGATCCAACGTTAACATTGCGTGCCTCGAGCGTGCCCCCCGCGCTTAGCTCGGAAGGTTTCCCCTTGAAAAAGGAGTATGCGCCGGTGCTTACAGCCACCACCGTGAGTATGGTGCCCGTGATGAGTACCCGCTTCATGTTTCATCGACTCGTCGGTGGTTGCTATCAACTCACGCTGACAGTATTTGGCTCCACAGTCGCAGAGCTTCGGGACGGGTCCCAAGATCATGGCGGTTCTGCACCCGCAGTTTGTCGAAAACATTCGAGAGATGATACTTTACGGTACTCTCTTGAACTCCCAGGGTAGTTGCGATTTCTTTATTGGACAGTCGGAGCTTTGCAAGCTCAACCACCTGAGCTTCACGTCGGGTTATCCTGAACGCACTCTTGTTGCGAGAAGCGGACCTCGATTGTTCGGACTCTACATAAGTCTGCAGCACTTCGTCGGACACCCACAGCCGGCCTTTTGCAACCGCTTGCACTGCATCCCTTAGATTGCTGGCTACCTTCCGATCTTCGACAATGCCATGTGCTCCAAGCCTCAACATTGTCATATCATCCTCCTTGGTACTCGCCCTGCTGACGACCACGAATCGTGATTGGGGATATCGAGATCCCAATCGCTGAATACACTCCCCGAGAGACACGGGCACGAAAGAGCTGTCAACGACAAAAATAATAGAGTCTACGGGTGAAGTCAGTTCGGGTAACCTTTCACGCAAAACGGCCGTTTTCATTCGACCTCCCGACAATAGATGAGCGAGATACGCCCCCGCTAGAGGATTTCCCGCAATAATATAAACGTGAGACACCGGTTCACTCGATCTCATTGACATAACTATTGCCTCGCTCGACTAACTACTGAAGGGCGTGGCTTGTTGCTGCAGTATGTCCAACCACCCGGAGCTCGTAAGCACTTCCGGAACGTACCGTGCTCCTTCGCAACGTAGAGGCGGGAATGTGCCAGCGGCGTTGCTAATCTGGGTGAAGTTAGGACCGATAAACGAAATTGGCACTCTCCGTGCACTGGATATTGTCCTCCGGAGCCAGCAGCCAAAACCGGGACGACAAAGCGAGAGACGTGCAATCCGACCCGATGTTGTTGATGGTAATTTTCATCGATTTTTCCGCGACTCTGCAAGGTTTTCGGGTTGGCTGCGGTTGCTGTTCGCTGGCCATTAGTGCTGTCTCCCATCAATCCGCTGAAAACTGATTTGGGGCAACGATTACCTAGCTTGACTCGAACCCTAAATCACTCAACTAGACGCTCATCGTTACCTCCCAACAGCCACGCACGACCCGTGTCAGCAGCACACTGTTGTAAGTGAGTGTAGTCACAGAGGTTGGACAAAGTGACAGGCTGGAGGCGCAGAGAGGTGCCGCAAGGCGACATGGCATCGACTCGAGGCACCAGAGTGTGGCGGATTTCTCGCGGCCAGTGCTATCAGTCGAGCTGCCCCCTTCACCTAGGTGAGGCACCTCCTGAACTTAGGGTGGATTGTGAAGCGTCCAACGAATAACTAAAGTGCTCGACTGGGGACGGAAAAAGCACCGTCGCTGATTTAGGAGAGTTTGTGCGCGGTGGGGATCCGAATGTATGCCAACAACGACCAGCAGTTCAAAATTGGTGTTTTCGCGCTGATTGTCCATCGGGGCTCGGTTTTACTGTGTCATCGGAGGGATGTCGACTTGTGGAATCTGCCCGGCGGCGCACTTGAACCTGGCGAACCCCCCTGGGAAGGTGTAGCCCGGGAAGTTTACGAAGAGACTACGCTTAGAGTGGAAGTCAGAAGGCTCATCGGCGTCTACTCCCGACCGGATCAGCACGAAGTCGCATTCGGTTTCGCTTGCGACATAATTGCGGGCAATGCCCAATGCACTGATGAAGCTGACGCCATTCGCTACTACGATATTGCCCAGTTACCACCTAATACAAACCATGAGCAAGTTGAGGCGCTGCACAGGTTCGACAGTGATTGTATGGAGGTGGTCCTGTGCGTGCAGGCTGGGCCGTCACCGCTGCAACTCCTCGGGGTGCGAGGTTGAAGGTAGTACCCATGCAGAAAGAATCAAATCTGGACCAGAGCGGTAGAGATTGCGTCGAAGCTGGACATCCAATCCCCCGACCAACCGCGCTCGCTGTCTTCGCTCACCCGGATGACGCCGAACTGACATGTTTTGGAACGCTCGCTAATCTAGCTGCCCAGGGCTGGCGTGTGTGCATTTTCTATGTAACCGCGGGCGAGTCTACTAGCGCTTCAGAGAAATGTTGTCGCGCATCAGAAGCGCAGCGGGCAGCCGAAATCATCGGTGCAGAAAATTTCCTAGGATCTTTGCGTGACGGATTTATCTCATACGACGGTTACTCCGTATCACTCATAGAAAGGAAGATTAGTGAGCTTAACCCACAGGTTGTAATGACGCATTTCCCGCAAGATTCGGGATTCGGTCATCAAGACCACGTCGAAATTAGCAAGGCAGCTACCAACGCGGCCGTGCGGGGCTGTCATGTTCGGATGGTGATCCAGGCGGAGCCGCCAGTGCTAGGCCTCTCCTTCGTGCCCAATCTGTTCATTGATATTTCGAAGCAGGTGGAAAACAAAATTAAGGCTGTGGAGTGCCACCGTTCGGAGCACGAGAAGCGATTTATGGATCGAGCTGCAGTGCTGGACCGGGCACGGTGGTGGGCTCGACAGGCACGACTGCATCGTATCGGGGATGCCGAATTCTTCGAACCGTTTGTCCTAGTTAAGGGCGTTGGCGTGCTCCCCTTTCTAACCCACAGCTGACACAGTATTGAGAACAGACTATGAATACAACTGGCTTTTTCACGGCGGTGGAGGAGGAGCGAGCTTGGCTGCAGCAGTTGACACAAGAAATGGGACCGTGCCGCTTGGAGGGTTCGGAGGTCGAACGTCAGTACGTTGATGCCGTTCGAGCAATCGCTGCTTCGGATGGGGCCCTGAATCGCTTCCGAACTGCCTCCCAACAGAGCCTAGCCACCGATAGCACGGCTAAGGGCTATCTCTTGGTCGATCAACTACTCCCCGATCCCAAAGATGAGTCTTTATTCACGCGAGCCGCAACCATTGTGGCGAGCCTGCTCGGGAGTCCGTTCCACATGAGCCGCAAACAGGCTCTGTGGGAAATTGTTGGAGTAGACTTCACAAAGACGCCGTACCGGTTTGGAGGTGTTGGGCATAACCCTTTGCACATCGATGGCGTAAATACCACTCATCCTCCAGATTACCTCATTTTACTCTGCCGACGGGAAGATCCTGCTAGAGGAGGGGCGAGCTTGGTGTCGAACCTTCAGCGGGCTATCGGTGAATTAGAGGAGCCGGATCGCGTTTTCTTGCAACAGCCGATTTTTGAAGAAGGTGAGTATTACGATCTGGAAGGTGTCGGTCATGAATATTGTCCCTTCCCAGTACTCAGCAGATTTCCCGACGGAATTTGGCGCGTGCGGGTTACCGGCAAAATGCTACCTACCATGGCCCCCGGCCCGGCCAAGGTCGTTCTCGAGCGCCTGCAAGCCATACTCGAAAAAAATCAAGAGGTGCTGCAGCTAGAACCGGGTCAGGCACTGATTGTAAATCAGCTGCTAAATGCACATGGGAGACTGCCACTTGGAGAAGGTCAAGAAAGGATCCCCTCTTCCGAGCGTCGCGATTTCCGGCAAGGTTTTGTTCGACCAGGAAGGGATTCTTTCATCCCTCGCTATCGATATTCTGAACCCTTGCCCAAGAGTTGGACCGTGGCGGGATAGACCATGATCATCGCGATTCACCAACCCAATTACCTACCCTGGTTGGGTTATTTTGACAAAATCGGTACCGTCGATATGTTCGTTTTTCTGGACACAGTCCAGTTCGTCCGCAACGATTTTCAGCATCGTAATCGAATTAAGACACCGGCGGGCCCAAAATGGTTATCTGTGCCTTGTATCCACAACGGGAGCCGAGGAGTCCTGCTAGACCAACGGATCGCTTACGACACTGACTGGGCTGAAGAGCATTGGCGATTACTACAAATCAGCTACGCGTCAGCCCCATTTGGCTCTGCTCTGTTCCAATGTTTGGCGACTCTGTATGGAAAGCGTTTTGAGACACTCGTGGAGTTAAACATCTCGCTTATCAAGGTGTTGGCCGACGCGTTGGGATTGAAATGTCAATGGCAGCGCAGCAGCCACCTCGATCTGCCAACACTGCACAAAAGCGAATTGCTAGCGGCTATATGCCAACGTTTAGGAGCTGACGAGTATCTCAGCGGCGTTGGTGCCAAATCCTATTTAGACTACAAAGCGTTCGATTCTGCCGGTGTGCAGGTCAAGTGGCAGTCGTTTTCTCATCCCACCTACGAGCAACGCTGGATGAAACAGGGTTTTGTTCCTAACTTGAGCGTGGTTGACCTCCTTGCGAACACTGGACCTCGCTCCGCCCACATATTGCACTCAGCTCGAGTCCCGAAGACCGAAGGGAGAGAGACGGCTAGGAACTTGTGTGAATTTGACGTTGGATGCCCTGACAATAACGCGCGAACAGCCATGCCCGGCGTGGCGTCGAAGAGTGCTTTGTGACAGGCGATTCGAAAGCCTTGGCGCTTACAGCCATGACCTCAGACTCTTACACGCGGGATCGAAACGCTCAGTGGAGTTTCCTGGCTAGCCAGTTGGGTTATGAACAGTCTACGAAGCTTCTAATCATCCACGCAGACGACCTCGGTATGGCAACTTCGGTAAACAAGGCTACTTTTGACGCCCTGAAACAGCGAGCTATCTCATCGGCAAGCGTAATGGTCCCATGTCCGTGGTTTCCTGAGGTCGTGGCATATGCGTTAAATCATCCCGGTACTGATCTTGGTGTGCATCTTACGCTCACAAGCGAGTGGGACCATTACAGATGGAGGCCGCTAGAGTCCGTTAGTCGTACGCAGAGCATAGTTGATCCGGAAGGCTATTTCTGGAAGACCGAGACTGACATCGCGACAAATGCATCGCCCGAAGCAGTCAGGCTTGAAGTGGAAGCGCAAATTGAACGAGCTCTTCGAAATGGTATTGATGTCACACATCTGGACAGCCACATGTTCACTCTTGTCAGCACTCCTTCCCTATTGCAAGTATTTGCTCAAGCCGCCTATAAGTACCGACTCCCTTTGCGCCTGACAAGGGCTGCAATTTTTCCTATAAACCTGCCGCTTCTTCCCGTGCCGCTTGGTGTTCCATTGGATGGTTGTTTTCAAATTAAAGAGGAAGTAGACCCCGCAGATTGGTATGCGTACTATCGTCGCATAATCGAGGTGTTGCAACCTGGTATTCATGAACTGATCGTCCATTTGGCATACGATTGCGATGAGTTGCGCGCTATGATTGGTTCAAACGTGCCTTGGGGATCACAGTGGCGCCAGCGTGACCTCGACGTTATCACCAGCTTGGAGTTCAAGCGTCTCCTGGAACAGCACGATATCCGAGTCATAACCTGGCGAGACTTGAATCGGCTCGCTTGGCCCGAGCTGATGACCAGCTATAGCGTTGAGTGATTGAACCATATACCCCGGCTCTGCTTTTTGCGCGCAGCCGGTGCAGTCTGGTGTTTGATTGGAAGGGTATGTTGCCATGAATACGTTTTGCTTCGATGTCGGGGGCGTAATTATCGACGACAACTTGGCTCCTGGCAACGCGCTAAATGTCTTTACGGAGTTATCGATGCGCTGCCAACTCAATCCGGAAGAGGCCTGTGCGACGTACTTGAGTATGCAGCAGTCGCTAGATTTGGGAACTACGTCCTTGCCGACTCTTTGCGCTGCTCTCGGCATTCAGCTGAGAATGTTTGAGCAATACTGGTTGTCAATTCATCCTCCCGATTGCCGAGTACTTACTGTTCTTGAACAACTACTTTCTAGCGGAAAGCGAGTTGGTCTGGCTACCAACATGTGCAGACGCCTCCTCGATTTGCTGATTGACTGTGCACCCATGCTGTCACGGACAAAGATATGCTGCTCTTCTGATATTGGGTCGATTAAGCCCTCCCACGTATTCTTCAGCCGAGCGACTGAAATCCTGGGTCCGGGAGATATCGTGTTCGTAGACGATCGCAAAGTTAACATCGATGCTGCTCGTGAATTCGGTTGGACCGTAGTCCATGCACAAGATGACTGGCTGAACAAATTTCACCGACAATACTTGGACATGCCCTGAGCCAGTGGGGTCTTGTGTTTTTGCCACTGCCGACCTGCTCACGCGGCAGGATCTGTCATCATAAGCCATACCTGACACGCAGACTCTCCGTCAGAACCTCAATACCATTCCCGGTCACAATCGAGCCACGTGCGCATTGCTTCTCATAGGCCTCCCGGAAGCTCGGTAGGCCCGTGACGAATCTGTTCAGCAGTTCAGGTGTAACGACGGTCGTGACCAATCCAATTCCTGTGGCCTCGACCGACCTGGCATTGTAGGTCTGCTCGAAGGTATCAACAGGGATCGCAAGTACAGGTTTCTTAAAATGTACTATTTCTGAAAGCAGCGTGTGTCCCGCAGTGGCAATCACACCATCGCACGTACGCAGCTCGCAGGGAAGCCCGTCGCCGTCGAAGGGCCGAACGCTGACATTCGATGACACAGACAGTGTACAGGAGTCGGTGAAAATCACAAAATCGCAGTCACAACGTGACCTGAAAAGGGCTGTCAACTCCATCGACGTCTGGATGCCGGCAGATGTCGAGCCAGTCGGCTTTCCAGGCGATAGATACACCACGATTTTTCGGCGCGCTCGCTTCACAGTTGGAGTGGCCGGTTGCCGAACATTGGGGCGAATAATAGGAGGAATAATGGTCACAGGGAAGCACGGATCAGACGGATAGGTGATCTCGAGAAAGGACACCGCGAAGCGCTCTTCTGCCTTAGGGAAAAAAAGACTGAGGCGACTTCGCTCTTCCTGACGCGTGCGCTGCTTCCCGTTCCTTAGGCTTTGAATGGCAGGAAAACAGAATCCAAGAAAGCTACTTTGATTGTCGACAGTGATAAGGGGACAACAAGTTGCGTAGGCAAGCTGGGCTGCAACTGGCTCATAGTCGGTAATAACTAGATCTGGCGGGCCATTCAGAGCACTCAAAACGCCGTCCATAGCGGAATAATTGGTTGAACAAAAGTCATCCCTTCGGTTTTCGAGTAGCCGCGCTGAACCACGAAAGTCGGTGCCTTGGGGTGAAGATGCAATCAGCGAAGGAACTTTCACCAAGAAGCGTGGCACCTCAGGGAAGTGGTTGCCAAAATATTCGGCGCTTCGACCCGATACAAGCATTGCCACCTGATGGCCCCTTTCCAGGAGCCAGGGCAATAAGCAAGCTTGACGCATGGCGTGGCCATAACCTTCACCGTTAACTCCCACAACAAGACGCATACAGTGTGAACACAAACGCAACACTACAGCAAACCGATTACGCGTTATTCAGACTCGCGCTAGATCGACGACAGTGAGACGTGTCCGCTCCAGCGAATTACGGCCCGCCGAGATGATTTGTCGCAAGGCCGTGGAGCCCAGCCTAAATTCCGCAAAGGGCACTTGTAACTTAACGAAGCCACTGAAGACAATCGCCGCTTGGTTGGGTATCGCCTCCACCAAAGAGAGGAGGATTGCGCCTTTACAAAACACTGTTCTAAATGTGTAACAAAAACGACTTAGCTTGGCCACCACAAGTTACGAAGATGACAATGAGACTAGTCACCAGCGGCGGGAAAAGGGTGGAGTCGGAGTGATTGCCCTACGAAGAGGTTAATGTGCCCGCGCCAGGAGTTGTGGCTTGCTTGGATGACGTTATGGATCCGCGAGTGCGAGTGGCACTTTGCTATATTCGTGAGCGACACGCGGCGTCGCCTTTCCGTATAAATGAATTGACGAGGTCCCTAAACCTATCTTCATCCCATTTACGGCATCTGGTTAAGGCAGAAACTGGGCTGCCTCTACGCCATCACGTCAAATGCCAAAGGTTGCGCCGAGCTGCAGCGCTTCTTGCATCGACGTTCCTGTCGGTTAAGGAGATCATGGTGCGAGTCGGGTACGGCGATTCAAGCCACTTCATTCGAGATTTTAAGGCGAGAACAGGCTACTCTCCTCGTCAGTACCGACTGGGCCTGCCCAGACGGTTGCGTACCGATTTAGCCGAGCAGCCTAGTCATCCCTTTTACGGGAGGCTGAATCAGCTGTTGCAGGCAGCTCATTTCGATGCTCTTTTGGAGAACGAATGTAAGGAGGTCTTCGCGAGAAACTCTGGATTGCCACTGGTGGTACCTAGCACTTACTTTCGATTGCTTCTGGTCGGCTACTTCGAAGGAATCGATTCGGAGCGAGGGATTGCGTGGCGTGCTGCGGACTCGTTGGGAGTACGGCAGTTTCTTAGCATTGCGTCATATGAGAGGGCACCTAACCATCATGCGATTTCGCAAACCCGAACGCTGCTGGGCGCGGAAACCCACTGCAGAGTGTTCGTTTGGGTAATGGGGCTACTGGCTCAGCGCGGATTCCTGAAAAAAAATGCACCGCGTGTCCATGACAGGTCACATGAAGCGAACATCGCCTGGCGCCCGATCGTGCGACGCGATGGTGGAGAAAGCTATAAAGACTTCCTAGCGAAATTGTTTCGGGTCCCAAACCTCAAGACTCTGCTTGTCGTTGAATAAGTTGCGGCAGGTATTCTCAGATATTGCTGCTGGAGCACAGAACAGTTCAATGTTGAACACCGAAGCAGCCGACAGCGTTGCTGATCTTTTCCTGGCTGTAAGGGGCTTGTGGCGGTGCCATCTTTCGGCCGCAGAATATAATATGAGGACGCTTGGGAAGCAGCACAACAGCTCGTTGATTTGTCGGTCAAAACTAAGCAACCGATTCACGCCACGGAAGCCTACTTTGGAGCCGGCGAAACCGCCCTCTACATGGGAAAGCTCGGTACTGCCCGGCGAAACCTGGAGAGTGCGATTGCTGCATATGGGCCGACCGAGCCGCACTCGGGGATAGGAGACTATGATGCGCGAGTCGCGTCACTCTCGTATCTGGCGAGCACACTGTGGTATTTGGGTTTTCCAGAAACGGCGACCAAATGTTGCAACGAAGCTCTGATCCGGGCAAGGTCGTTGTCAGATCAGCATACGCTGGCCCTCTCGTTAAATTTCTCCGCCAACCTTGCACATTTTTGTGGCAACTGCGATTCAGTTCGCACCTATGCCATAGAACTTACAGAATTATCCAGTCGCTACGGATTCGTCCACTGGTTAGCTTGTGGAGCCATGCTGCAAGGCTGCGCTTTTGTTATGCAGCGACAGTTTGATGACGGAATCAGCCGAATTGAAGAAGGCCTGGAGATCTGGAAGTCGATACGTGCGAAGCAGGGTTTGCCGTACTTAACAAGTAGGCTCGTGCACGCATGTGGAAAAGCCTATGAACATGAGCGGGACAAGCCGAACCTGCTCGCAAAGGCGTTCGCTATAGTGGATAAGGCTTTAAGAACAGCGGCTAATCACAAAGAAATAGATCCGGATCTTTATCGGATGAAGGGTGAACTGACTCTTCTCAGTGCTTCACGAGATCTTCGAAGACATCTTTCAGGGTGCATACTACGACGCATATCAAGCCCTTTCCGTATACGAACGAAAGAAGCTGCTGGAGCTTGCCGCCATGACCAGCCGCCCGGGCTTTTACATCGATTGGATACTGTGGGAACTCGTTGCTGTGGCAGATGCCGAGAGTATTCCCGTCTTTGATCGCTTCGCGACAAAGCTAGATGACGGCACGGCTTGCCGGCAGGAAATTGTGGGCGCGTTCTTAGTAGGGGTTCGTGGTTACGCTCGACTGAGCAATCAACCGCCAGCGATTCCAGAAGACGCGAAAGACGACCGGAGGGCCTGGGCTATCGTGGGAACGATCTTGTTTTGGTGGATGAAAGGCTCTGACCAGGATGGCCCCGCGGACGAGATCAACAAAGCATGGAAGTTATTACAACAACAATACTCACCTTGTTTCGCCGACATTCTGTACAACATCAATCATTCCCAATGGCAGAGACGAGAGAACTTCATCGACCTAGCAACTCTCTTTCCCGACCACGTTCGACCCCTCTTGGAGGACGCCGTAAGGTGCAGACAGAGTTTGACCAGCTTGTTTCAATATGGTGGGTCGGCGGATGCAGGTGTTTTTACAGACTGCCATCTCGACCTTGGGAAAGGTAGGCACTGGGATCTCAATCGAAGTTTTGAACAACTTGGCCGAAGATCCGAAGGTCGGCAGGGACGCCGTCCACGCCATTCAGGCGATACGGAGCCGACTTTAGTCAAAGTGGAGACCCGAGCCTTTTCAAGTGAGCTCTAGCAAAATACTTTCGGTTTGAGGCACACTCTCTGCACAACATTTTAGCCAAACATGGGAATATCGACGATGTTCGGGTGATCGGCCGTGAGACGTTAGTTCGAGACCACGTTTGGATCTGCAAGCCAGGAAGTCCAAAGACCCTCCGTGTGAATTTTCGTTTAGAAAATCAACTTGCATTTCTTCTGGGAAATTCCACAGGAAAATCAGCGGTGCAGGCACCGTCTACAATTTCGACACCATCGATGTAGACGGAAAACCAGAAGTACAGTTTAAGTGCTTGAAAAGATTGGTCGGGGAGAGAGGATTTGAACCTCCGACCCCCTGGTCCCGAACCAGGTGCTCTACCAGGCTGAGCCACTCCCCGACTAGGCTGCGGGCGGCTTTGTGGAAGGCCGCGCACCCCGCGCTTTTACTTCTTGATAAGCATTTCGATTATAACATCGCTGCCACGGCTGGTTCCCTGGGCTTGCCTTGACATTTTTCGCGCTACACTGATGACGCACGGGGTGACCTACTGGAAGGAACTGGACTTGATACAGAACTTTGGTTTCACAATCCGATCGCAACTTGCACAGGCGAAGATCGCATCAGCAGAGATCGCATAAGAAACCGGATAAGCAAAGACCGCATAAATTTAATCGGCCAAACATGATTGTCCTCAGCGCCAGTCGTCTGTACACGCCGCAGGAAGATATAGAGAACCCGCTCGTGTTTATTGAAGAGGGCATCGTCTCTGCCATTTCTTCGCGTGCCGAGCGGGAAGTCCCCAGCACCGCCGCGATGGTGGATCTCGGTGACGCGATTCTGGCGCCGGGATTCGTCGACATTCACATGCACGGCGGCGCCGGCCTCGATGTCATGCGCGCATCGCCGGCCGAGCTGCCGCGTTTGCACAAATTTCTTGCGGCTCACGGCGTTACCGGCTATTTCCCGACTACTGTGGCTGCGCCGCTTGACCAGACATGCCTTGCGCTCGAACGCCTTGCGGATGCGATCCAAGCTGGAGAGGTTCTTCAGGCCACGAACGGTGATGGGGCGCAGGCTCGGCCGCTCGGTATCCACTTGGAGGGCCCATTTCTCAGTCACAAACGACGCGGCGTGCATCCTCCGGAGAATCTGCTGGAACCAACGCTGGAAATTTTTGACCGCCTTTGGCAGGCGGCGCGCGGACACGTGCGCGTGATGACTATCGCTCCGGAGTTACCGGGCGCGCTCGAAGTAATTTCAGAAGCGGCGCGGCGCAAAGTTTGTGTAAGCATCGGCCACTCGGATGCCGCACTGGAGGCTGCGTGCGCGGGGGTGAGAGCCGGCGCCCGGCATGCTACTCATACGTTCAATGCGATGCGGCCGCTCGATCATCGCGATCCGGGCATCCTCGGTGAGGTGCTGACCGACCAGAATCTTACCGCCGATATTATTGCCGATGGCATTCACGTTGCGCCTGAGGTGGTGCAGCTTTTCCTGCAGGCGAAGGGCGTCGAAGCGGCTGTTCTGATCACCGACGCGACTGCTGCGGCCGGAATGCCGGACGGCAAATACCAGCTCGGGCCGATGCAGGTTGAGGTCAAAGATGGCAAATGCACTCTTGATGGAAAACTTGCAGGCAGTATTCTAACCATAGATGGGGCAGTGCGCAACGTGACGAAATTTTCCAGCTGGTCTCTGCGGGAAGCGGTCCGCGCCGCAACCCTGAATCCTTCCCGCGCCACGGGGCTTGCGCAACACGGACACATCGCGCCAGGGGCGGAAGCCAACATCGTGGTACTCAGCCCAAATGGAGACGTGCGCAAGACGATGATCCGCGGTCGCGGATTTTAGCACTCGGTTTCATCGGTGAGAAGTTACGAAGAAGGCCCGCGAAATACAGGAAATCTAGTTCGGTTTTCGTTCTTTGGATTCCGCCAGGTAGCGCATCAGAACGGCTTCATCGGCGCGGGAAAGCCGGTCGAGAAAGGAACTGTCCACGTTGCGGTCTTCGACGGTCTGGGATCCACTCGACTGTCGAAGTTTGTCGCCAAGTTCTGGTTCGTTGCTCATCACCTGCGTGTAGAACCACAGGAAGTGGCGCATCTGGTCAAGTGTCTTGCACAGCACCTGGATGGCCTCGGTCTCCGGCAATGCGCTCATGGCTTCCATCAATTCGGGGTCGCTGGGAGCTTGCATCGCGGCGCAATTCAACTCGCGCTGAATCACGCGCAGATCTTCGGTCACTCGCACCATCCGGGTATGAAGGTCGTCCATCTGAGTATCGGTTCCCATGAATTAAAGCGGTCCGTCGTGACGATTACTCTGTATTCCGGCAATGATCATCTTGACCGTTTGAACATCTCATCAGCAGCAGGCAGCGGATAGATGTCCCTTGATCATGCGCTTTCGTAATTCAAGGGATTACTTTCGTCTCAGACTTAGCCTGGCGTGAAAAGACCTCAGAACCCCGCGACTGGCAAGGCTTTTCACGTTTTCGCTGAAGCGATCTTGGCGGCGCTCACAACTTCCAATCATAGGAGTGTATTCTCCGCCGCGACCAATGGTGTAGTTACCGTACTCTGATGTTTCACTTCCAGCGCATTCGTGACTTATGGTACAAACGCGCATGGTAACGCCCGCCGCGAGCGTGTCTGGTCAACAACTCGTGCGCGCGATCGGCCGCTGGAGTCTGGTTGCGCTGGTGGTGAATTCCATCATCGGTAGCGGAGTCTTCGGATTGCCCTCCACGGTAACCGGGCTCATCGGCAGGTCCAGCCCTTTCGCGGTAGTGGCTGCTGGAGCGGGAATGGCCGTGATCATGGGGTGCTTCGCCGAGGTGGCGTCGCGCTTTCAGCAGGCCGGCGGTCCTTATCTTTATGCCCGCGTCGCTTTTGGACGCTTCATGGGAATTCAAACCGCATGGATGCTTTGGCTTGGTCAGGTTGCCGCGCCTGCTGCCAATGCCAATTTGTTCGTGATTTACCTGGGTGAGTTTTGGTCACACGCAAAAGATCCGCTGCCTCGCGCTATCATTCTTACGCTTCTTGTCGGCTTTCTGGCATTCATTAACGTTCGCGGCGTGCGCGGCGGAGCGCAGGTGAGCAACCTCTTTACCGCGGCCAAGCTGGTGCCGCTGTTTGCGGTGATTGTTCTAGGATTGTTCGTGCTTCACGCCCACCATTGGGACATTGCGACTCCGGCGATGGGGCCTGCCAGCACCAGTCAGTGGTTGAAAGCCGTGCTGCTGTTGGTTTTTGCCTATGGCGGATTCGAGACCGCATTGGCGCCCATGAGCGAAGCGAAAGATCCTCGCCGCGATGCTCCGTTTGCGTTATTTACGGCTCTGCTAGCCTGCACCGTGATCTATGCGCTCATCCAGTGGGTGGTTATTGGAGTCCTGCCCAATGCCGCGACCAGTCAGCGCCCTCTGGCCGACGTGGCGCGGATCGCGCTTGGTCCTATCGGGGCTGCGTTAGTGGCTGTCGGCGCTCTGATTTCCTTCTACGGATATCTCAGCGCAAAAATTCTGGGTATGCCGCGCGTCCCCTTCGCGCTTGCCGAACAAGGGGACTTCCCCAAGGCATTCGCGGCGGTCCATCGCCGCTTTCACACGCCATACGTGTCGATTCTTGCATTTGCCGCTCTGGTCTGGGCATTCGCACTCGTCGGAGAGTTCAAGTGGAATGTCACGCTCTCTGCGGTCGCACGCCTTCTCTACTACGGCGTAGGCTGCGCAGCGTTGCCGGTACTGCGCCGCAAACAGTCGGACGGCGCGATGTTTCGTCTGCCAGCGGGGAATTTCCTGGCTATCCTTGGTGTACTGATATGCGTGGTTCTGGTGACGCGTGTGGACTTCGGTCAGTCGCTGATTCTGGTCGCCACTATCGCTCTGGCGTTAGTGAACTGGGCCGTAGTGGCGCGCCGAAGAGGAGCAGAATGACGACCGGCTCCGCAGGCACGTCGAATTGTCGTCCCGGCCAGCACACATAGAAACTCAGTGACTACGGATTTACGTCTGAAAAGCCCTCTAGTTGGGCGTCAATCACCCCGAAAGGTTCATCGTCCCCTTCGGCCATTTTGGAGCATGCCAATCAAGTCCTCGTCGTTGAGGAACACGATAAGCTTGTCGCTCTCTACCCCATGCCCGTCTCCGAGCCTTATTGGCCGAATCGTCTGGGCCGTTGCGTGAAACCAGTACCGAAGTTTCGTTGGGCCTTGGGACCGCACCAAAGATCATGGCGGCTCGGATCAACGCTCCGAGAGAGGCTTCCGGCGACCGTGGCGAATGTGCAAGACATTCACAGTGTCGCCCTCGATGTTAAATAGAATCCGATATACATGAGGTTTGCGACCGTAGAGGAGCTGTCGCACTTCAAAAGGAAAACGTACGGTCTCAGCAGCAAGAGGGCAACGCTCTGGAAATGTACTTAGGGACGCAATAGCATTATCCAACGCGAGAAACCAGCGGATGCCAGTCTCTCTGGCGTGTTGCGATAGCAGCCATTCTAGGATTGCGTCCGCGTCGCTCTCGGCCTGCGCCGATGTTTCAACGCGGAATGCCATGCTTCTGGCGCATCTCTGAAAGGAACTGAGCCGCTGGCCGGCTATGTCCGGCTCTTACGTCTTCGTGCCCCCTGCGGATACCCTCAACGGCTTCTTCGAAATCCTGTCGCTCCCATTCTAGGTACGCAGCCAGCGCTTCATCGAGTGCAACGGCCGGGTCTTGACCATGT
The DNA here is from genome assembly GCA_963771965.1 of uncultured Acidobacteriaceae bacterium. Taxonomy (GTDB): domain Bacteria; phylum Acidobacteriota; class Terriglobia; order Terriglobales; family Acidobacteriaceae; genus Sulfotelmatobacter. Next base: position 374,695 of record CAVYVM010000004.1, on the reverse strand, counting down.
CGCTCAGCGTATTCTTCTAGTTGCGCCTTGCGCTCTGGCTTGAGGGGGATCATGTCCATGACTGGCCTCCGCGAACGTTCATGTACCCAAGCGTAAGAGGCAAGAAAGCACGTGTCAAGCGCGACTTCGTGCCTTGGTCAAAGAGGATGCGCATCAGCGGAAGCCAGCGAATGGCTAGCGGGTGGCGGGGCGTCGAGGCTGCAGGCAGCAAATTCGAGCACAGCCTGAATTTGCTCTCGCGTCACATGAAACTGCTCGATGATTTCCTCTATGCTCGATCCGGCCTCAAGATTTTCAAAAACCATAGCGACGGGCATACGGGTGTCCTTAAACACCCACGCGCCACTGCGCTTGCCGGGGGCGCTCTCCACCGAATGCTACCATGCTATAGTATCACTAGGTAACACCTTAGACCACCGCCATGCTGAAGCCTTCCACCACCAGCCTAAAACTCGATGTCAAGACCAAAGAGCGCGTACGTCGTCTCGCCTCATCCCGTCGCCGGTCACCGCACTGGCTTATGCGCGAGGCCATCGAAGAGTATGTCGAACGCGAAGAAAAGCGCGAGCAATTCCGGCAAGACGCGCTAGCCGCTTGGTCTCATTACCAGACAACCGGCCTGTACGCCACTGCCGAAGAAGCCGACGCCTGGCTGGCCAAGCTCGAAGCAGGCAAGGACGTCGCTCCTCCTAAATGCCACGACTGAGGTGGTCCCGAGCGGCGCTGCTGGATATAGTGCGTCTCCACGACTTTCTGGCTTTCAAGAACCGAGACGCGGCTAAGCGTGCTATTAAGGCGATCCGGCAAGGGATGAAAGCCCTAGGCAAGCACCCCGAAATTGGCCGCCCCGTCGAAGAAATGCCACCCGAGTTCCGCGAGTGGGTGATCGAATTCGGACACGGCGCCTATATCGCTCTCTATCGCTACGACGGGAAACAGGTCGTGATCCTGGCGGTCCGCCACGGACGCGAAGCCGGATACTGACTTAATCCTTGCGATCACCACCTGCTGCGGTCCTTTATAGTCCGGCGTCCTGCTCCATCTCTAACAATGTCTTCTTCCGTTCAACACCCCAGCGATAGCCGCTGATGTTGCCATCTTCGCGGACCACGCGATGGCACGGGATCGCGACTGCGACCGGATTGGTCGCGCAGGCGCGAGCTACGGCTCGGCTGGCGGTGGGTTGGCCGATTGCCTTTGCGACTTCGCCGTAAGACCGTGTTGAACCGAACGGGATCGACTGCAGATACGTCCACACGCGCCGCTGAAATGCGGTCGCGCGTATGTCCAAAGGCAAATCCGTATTTAGTTCTCGTCCAGTCATCTTCTCAAGCAAAGCCGCGACCCAGACTTGCAATCCGCCTTCGTCGGGCTTGCGCGTGGCAAAAGGGAATTCGCGCTTCAGGCCCTCAATCAACTCGCTGTCTGAACGCGCGAACTGGATGGCGCAGATGCCGCGGTCTGTGGCCGCGATTAACATGCGGCCGAGCGGCGAATCAGCGCAGGTGTAGCGAATGGCCGCGGCGACGGCGCCCCGGCGGTACTTGTCCGGTGTCATGCCGAGCTGCGATGCAGTCTTCTCGTAGAGGCGGCTGCTTGATCCGTATCCAGCGTCGTACATGGCACGGGTCACGTTGTCACCGGCCTGCAGATTGCGCTTGAGCAGGCGCAGGCGGCAGGAGTCGGCGTACTCGCGCGGAGTAATCCCGAGCACAGCCTTGAAGCGCCGCTGCAGGTGGAATGGACTTTGCCGAAAAACCTTACCGAGTCGCTCGAGCGTGATTGGCTCGTCAAGGTGCTGCTCGATGTAGCGGCAAAGCTCCTTCGCTGAATCCGATTGGGGATTGCCGCTGAGCGACTGGGGACGGCAACGCAGGCAGGCGCGAAAGCCGGCTTTCTCCGCCTGCTCGGGACGCGAAAAAAAGGTTACGTTTTCGCGCCGCGGCCGGCGGGCGGGACACGAAGGCCGGCAATAGACACCGGTGGTTGCGACTGCGAAGACGAACGCTCCGTCGTGGGCAGAGTCGCGCGCCATCACGGCGTCCCAACGCTGCTCTTCCGCTGCTTTTGAGTTGGAGCCTGTTGCTGGCATTTCGCTTGGGAGTTCCTCTGCGAGTATGGCACTCGCCATCATTGTTGGGAAAGTCATGTTTGTGGTTGTCATGGTAGAAACAGCGTATGGCTGGGACGCGCCAGCGGACTATCCGGATCTTGCGGGCAAAGCGAATTATCCGGTTCTCGGCGTTCACCCCTCGGTACACAGTATTCCGTGTGCAGCGCTGAGCACTGGCGATTTGCGCCCTGCGCAGGAAACGTCTAGATTTGCGATGGACTTTTAGTACTAATCTCCAATTTGAGGACTGAATGAAGAAGCTAAACTTCGCGGCATTTGGCGCTGTCCTGTCGGTACTTCTGACCTCCGCTCTGGCGCAAAAAGCCGCGCCGCATCTCCTCAGCGCCGACGAACTCAAGAAGGCAGTCCCCGCGGAGTTTTACTTCCTCGGACAGAAGGCGCCGACACAGATGAGGAACTCCGCGGGGTTTCAGTTGGCCAACGGGAAAATCACACTCGCCGCACTGGTTGACAGCTCTGGGTATTCAAGCGACGTTCAGCAGAAATATCAGGGCCTGCTCATCACCGAGTCAAAGCTCAGCATCGGAGGTTCGGATCTGCCGCCGGGAGAATATGGATTCGGATTTGTCACCGGTAAGTTTGTTGTCATGAATGTAGCCAACGAAGACTTGCTGAGTTCCGCCTATCAGACCGACGCAGAGCTAAAGCGTCCCGTACCGTTGAAGATGGCTGACGATGGCGTCGGTTACAAGCTGTACGCTGGGCGGAAGTGGATCGCGATTAAGCCGCAGTAGCCAAGGAATTTATTTCTTACCGAGAGCCCGTTACCGTCTGTTTGCAGGAGCGGTTTTTTGTTGCGACGGCAGAGATTGTTCTAAAGTTCTGCCGGACGCTGCCGATAGCTTGAACAAGCGTCACGGCGCGAGCCAGCACAGCCTTGAGCGGAGAGTCGTAAGGAGGAACCATGACAATCGGTTCAATTTCGGCTGCGGGCCTCAGTCAGGAAGTACTTGCATCGGGCAACTCATCGCAGCAGCAGGCCTTACAGGCTCTGCAGAACAGTCTCGCGTCGAGTGACCTGAATGGCGCTCAGTCGGCGTTCCAAACTCTGCAAAGTGTTCTGCAAAACTCGGCGACGGCGAACGGCACCAGCCTCTTAAGCAATTCTCAACTTTCCACCGATCTGACATCGCTGGGCACCGCGCTGACTTCGGGCAATCTATCGACCGCCCAATCGGCCTTTGCTACAGTCCTGGGCGACCTGAAAAACACTGCCTCGCCGGCGCAGACCAATGAGGCCAACGCCGCATCCCAATCAGTGCAGTTGGTCGAAGGGCTGCTCAGCACCTTGAATTCCACCAGTACTTCCAGCTTTACCTCTTCGAACAGTGCGGATCTCACAACATCTTTGCTGCAAAGCTACTATGGAAACAAGAGCGGCATAAATGTTTTCGGATAGAGTCCGGCGTATCCACGTAGATATTGTGACCCGCGCTAGGTTTCGCTGAAGGCCGGTCAGTCGATTTCTAATCCGCCAGAGGATGGAACGGACCCAGCAGGCTGGAGACTCCGGAGCGCTTGCGCAGTTCGCCCAGCAGGGCGCCGGCTGCGTTGGTGTACGTTTTGCTCGGATCGGAAGGATCGGCCCAGACCGCGTCGTAGATGATTTGCGCGGCCTCTTTCACATCGATGTGCAAAGCGCCTTCGCAGACGTCCAATCTCTCCTGCAGGCGGTCGTAACACGGCTTGCATATCGTCGCTGCTTCGGGGCCCTGGATGTGATGTTCTCCCAGCGTACAAACTGCCGGAGAGCTGGCAACCTCAGCATGTGCCGCGAAAAGCTGTGATTTAAATTCCTTCAGAAAAGCTTCGCGCTCTTGCTCGACGACAGCCGTATCGGGGATTGTTTCGGTCGTGGCCTGCACTTTTGGAATTGCTGTTACCTTGGCCGAAACCCGTTCCGGGTTGTTGCAGGTAGGACAAGCGTCAAGGTCGGCGGAATAGTAAAGATGACAATGAGCGCACGGCAAGCCGAAGCCCGCCAACTTGCGGGCATCGCGCCGGAGACCGCTCCGCAGATCACTCCGGACCTCATCCTGCGGCGGGATAGATCGTGCGGGTTTGGCGGCGGCAGCTTGGCTTACGTCCATGTTCAGTCTCCCCGAGAAAGGCTCGCTTCAGCTTTCAGTGTAAGGAGTTCGATGGTCCCTGTGAAAATAACGGCAGTACACTGGCTGATGGTGCAGCGCAGCTACTGTGACTTCGTTTCTTTCATCAATTTCAGGAGTTCTTCGCGGCGGGCGCGATAGAGTTTGCGCTCAGGATCGAGCTGCGCCGCCGACTCCAGCTCGGCTAGAGCCTCTTCATAGCGATCCATCGTCATGAGGCAGGCCGCAAGCGAGTAATGATTGTCCGGGGAAGCATTGAGGCGAAGCGCTTCGCGGAACTCTTTTTCGGCGGCCTGCAACTGCTGCTGCTGGAATAACGCAGTGCCCAGAGAGTGGTGAGCCGCGTCGGAATCCGGATTAAGAGTCACCGCGAGGCGCAACTCACGAATCCCTTCGTCCAGCTTCTCATCCAGCAATAAAGCTTCGCCGAGCACCCGATGTTCGGTAGAGCTGGTAGGGTTTTGCCGCACGGCCAATTGCAATTCGGTCACGGCGTTGCCATATTCCTTCTTCGACATATAGGCGCGGGCCAGGCAGCCGTGACCCTGCTCCCACTCGGGATGCTCGTGGTAAAGCTCGCGCAGTTCAGTGATGGCAGCGTCAAAGTCGCCCTTGTCGCAATACGTATTTCCCAGGTTATTGCGAACGGAAGCTTCCTGCGGAGCAAGCCGGTTGGCCTCGCGATATTCGGCGATGGCTTCGTCGAGCTTGTTCTGTTCGTGCAGGATCAGCGCAAGGTTAGAATGAGCCTCCCAGAAGGCCGGCCTCAAACGAATTGCCTCGCGGTAGGCTGTGATGGCTGCCGGTACATTGCCATCGGCGTGCAAGGTGATGCCTAGGTCGTAAAGGGTGTCAGGGTTATCAGCATCACGCGCGAGCGACTCGACGAGTGCATGCACTGCTGCTGCGTATTGCCCGTTTGAGTAGAGTCCAAGACCAAGAAACTGGTAAGCCTCCGAGTTCTGCGGGTCCATACTGAGGGCGGTGCGGGCTTCGGCGATAGCGTTGGGGCCGTCATCGAGGCGATAGAAAATGTAAGCCAGGCTGCTGTGATTCTCAGGCAGATCGGGCATGAGTTGCGTGGCGAGAGTGATCTCGTCGAAGGCATCGTCCCATCGCTCCTGCTGGCGAAGCATGGTGCCAAGAGCGAAGTGCAGGGCGGCATTTTTCGGATCGGAGTCTACCGCCTGGCGCAGGTCGAGTTCAGCTTCGTGAAAGTGTTGCGCGGCAGCATCACTGGCGGCACGCACCAGTGATGCGGGGATCTGGGCTGCGGATTGAGCGCCGGCGGACGCTTTGCTGTTGGTAAGAGTGCGAACCAAGTCGGTAGTGGCGCCAGCAGCTTCGAATTGATGAATCTGTTCTTTGCCGGGGACATTCGCGAGTCTGCGCTCCTGAATCAAACGGACGAGGCGGCTGCAAGGCACGCCAGCCACCAGCCAAGCCATCAATTGCGTAGAGTTCACCGGTTGGCTCTCGCTGGCGCATGCGCCAACAGTTGCCCCAAGGATAAGAAGAAAAACCAGGCCCTTGCGCTTCAATCGATTTCTCCGGTGATGGTTTGGGCTGCTGCGGTGTGGTTGCGCGGTCATCGACAACCCGTGGACCCGCTGCTCAACATTAATTGCCCGCACAGACTAAGGTAAGGTCACGGAGGTAATCGGTGGGGATGACTCACTGACAGCCAAAAAGGCTAAGGCTTGGTAAACGAAACAGGGCGTTTGACTTAGAAGCAAGCGTTCAGTAGCGTATTAAGAGTATTATTGTGTTTTGGAGGTCCTTATGTTTGAAGGTCTGTTCCAACCAATGCATCTGCTTGTGATTTTCGCCATTGCCCTGCTGGTGTTCGGGCCAAAGAAGCTGCCTGAACTGGGCAAAGGGTTGGGAGAAGGGATTCGCGCCTTGAAAGAGGGCATGAAGGACAATCCTCCGGCGCAGGCTTCTACCGAGCAGAGCAAGAGTTCCGAATCCAAGGAAACCAAGGTCTAGCTAGTTTTGTCGCAAGGCTTCGCGGGCATACTCTCTTCGATTGAGACGGTTGGTTGCTGTCTGTCTTCTTGTTGGTCCTAATTTATTGTTAATCTGGAGTGTTGCGCTCCAGGTTATTTCCGGGTTCCCATCCAACGTTGTTTGTGTCAGGGGTGTGCTCTAGCGTTTGCGTCGTCAATCTGAATACAAAATTCGGAGGTGGAAGTGTTGCGTAAAATCGAGTTGGTTGTCTTGGTGGCGTTCGTGGGATTTACGTCGGCGGTTTTCGCCGATCAGGTGACGTTGAAGAATGGGGACCACCTCAGCGGCACCATCGTGAAGTCCGACGGCAAAACGCTGGTCCTGCACACCGATTACGCGGGCGACATCACACTGCAGTTCGCGGCCATTACAGGAATCAAAACCGAGCAGCAACTGCATATCAGCACATCGGACAAGAAAACTGTGGTTGGGCCGGTGAACGCAAGCGATGGAAAAATCGAGGTCTCGACCAAGGCCGGCGGGACGGTGGAAGTGCCTGCGGGGAATGTTGTGTTGATCCGCAACGATGCCGAGCAGGCCGCTTATGATAAATCGCTTCATCCCGGCTGGCGCCAAGGCTGGAATGGCGGCATCAATGTGGGCTTTTCGCTGGCTCGCGGCAACAGCGAAACCACCAATTTAGGATTGGCGATTAATGCCACGCGTCCGACTTTAAACGACAAAACCACCATTTATCTGACCTCGGTCGACACCAACAATCAGTTGGCGACTCCCAGCACCGTAGCCAATCTGATTACGGGAGGATTCGAGTACGACCACAATCTCGATCCGCGGATCTTTGGCTTTGTGGCTGCAGACTTCATGAGCAATGCGCTGCAGGATCTGGATCTGCGCGGTGTGTATGGCGGTGGCGTGGGCTACCATGTGATTAAGTCCGACATCACCACATTGGATCTGGAGGCTGGATTGAATTACACGCATGAAACTTATTCAAACGGACCGCTAGTCACCCCTCCTACGGTTCCTCCGACCTTCGTTTCGTATGGAGTGACGAATCGATTCGCCGCGCTGACTCTGGGTGAACAGTTGGGGTACAAAGCGGGGAAGAGCACCGTTGTTACGGAAAAAGCATTCGTCTACCCCGACATGTCTGATACCAGCCAGTATCGATTCGAATTCGACTTGGGCACAGTCACGAAAATCAGCAAGTGGCTGGGCTGGCAGAACCAGTTCAGCGACATTTATGTTTCGAATCCGCCGCTAACCGCGAAGAAGAATGATCTCATCCTGACGACTGGGCTAAACTTTTCGTTTACTCACTAAGGATTATTAGATGGTCTGGAATCGCAAAAGCCGCTCTGTCACGAGCGGTTTTTCTTTTCCGGTTTTCGGATGATCAACTCGGTTCCTGCGCTTTTCTGCTCACCAAAACTTGAAACATTCGTCTACTACCGGGTAGAGTACTGGTTCCCGCTCGCCGGGTTCTTTAACTCCCACAACAATTAGGAGTCCGCTCGATGCGTCACGCTGTGATAGTGCTGATAGCTGTCTGCTGCTTCGGTGCATTTTCGTTCTCCCAAACCGTTGACGAAATGATCGCCAAAAACATCCAAGCCAAGGGCGGGATCGAAAAAATGAAGGCCATCAAAACCGTTCGCATGACGGGCAAGTTCGAAGGCGGTGATGGTTTTACTGCATCCATCGGTCAGGAAAACCAGCGTCCGAACCTGATTCGCGAAACCTTCAAACTGCAGGGCATGACCTCTGTTGAGGCCTTTGACGGCACAAATGGCTGGCAGATTCAGCCCTTCGGAGGGAAAAAAGATCCAGAAATGCTGGGCGAGGACGATCTGCGCGACTTGCTGCTGGATGCTGACTTCGACGGTCCCCTGGTCGATTACAAGGAGAAGGGCAACACGGTGGAATATCTGGGGTACGATGAAGTTGACGGCGACGATGCGCTTCGTCTGAAGGTCACACTGAAGAATGGCGACCTCGTTTATTACTACCTTGATCCAGATACCTTCATCGAGATTCGCAAAGAGGTGCAGCAGTTTATTCGTGGATCGGTGCGAGATCATGTGGTCGGTCTGGGCTCCTACAAGCCGGTTGCGGGTGTGATGTTCCCATTCTCTATTTCGCGCGGACCGAAGAATCATCCCGACGAACAAACCTTCACGGTGCAAAAACTCGAAGTGAATGTGGCGATCGATCCCGCAGACTTTGCGCTTCCGGCGTCATTGAAAATCGAAGAAAAGAAGTCCGGGATCGTAGGGATTCACTGATTCTTTCCGAAGAGTGACGGTGAAGGCTGCAACGATGAAGTTGCAACATACGGGCTGCAACGAGTTCACTTGCGTCGAAAGGGCACTGTAAACATGAGAGCATTCGCCATCAGTTTTTGGGCAGTGGTAGTGCTGTTCGCTGCAGTTTCACCCAATCAATATCTCCAGGCGCAAGCGGCCTATCGCTTTGACTCCGCAGCCGTATCGGGATTGCCCGCGAGAAACATCGGCTCAGCCACCATGAGCGGTCGCATCGCCGCAGTCGACGCGGTTGAGGAGGATGGCCGCATCACGGTGTTCGTGGGGGCGGCCAGCGGAGGAGTTTGGAAGTCGGTGAACGGCGGCACGACTTACAAGCCAGTATTCGACCGGCAGGACGTGCAGTCGATTGGCGCGGTGGCGATTGATCCCTCGAACACCAAGATCGTGTGGGTGGGCACAGGCGAAGCCTGGACGCGCAACAGCGTATCGGTAGGCGACGGCGTTTATAAATCGACCGACAGTGGTGAGAACTGGACCAACGTCGGCCTGAAAGATAGCGAGCATATCGCGAAGATTCTGGTGAACCCGGGCGACGGCAACGATGTGTTGGCGTGCGCGACCGGGCATCTGTGGGACGACAACGACGAGCGCGGAGTTTTCCATACGAGCGACGGCGGCAAAACATGGAACAAGGTTCTGGTGGGCGCGAATGGCTCGAGTGGTTGCGCAATGATCGCGCGCAGCAAACAAGAGCCGAAGACGATCTATGCCGCGATGTGGGATTTTCGGCGGCAGGGCTGGACCTTCCGGTCGGGCGGTCTGGGCAGCGGCCTGTTCAAATCCACCGACGGCGGCGCGCACTGGAATGAAATCACCAACGCGGCGGGTTTGCCCGCGAAGCCATGGGGCCGCGTGGCAGTGCAGGTAGCCCCCTCGAAGCCGCAGGTGGTTTACGTCAATATTGAAGCTGAGAAGGGAAGAGGTCTTTATCGCTCCGACGATGCGGGAACAACGTGGACTCGGCTGGATGCCAGCAACTACATGGTGTGGCGTCCATTTTATTTCGGCAATCTCATCATCGATCCCAAGGACGAGAACAAAGTTTTCAAACCCGATCTCATTCTGCTGCTGAGCAATGATGGAGGAAAATCTTTCAACATCGTTTCCGGCGGAGCGCATGGCGACTTTCACGATGTGTGGATCAATCCTTTGAATCCGAACATCGTAATCGCCGGAGACGATGGCGGCTTGTGGCGCAGCGAAGACGGCGGCAATCGCTGGAAGCACCAGATGAACCTGCCGGTCTCGCAGTTCTATCACGTGAGCGCCGACAACGCGGACCCGTATCATGTTTACGGCGGCCTGCAGGACAACAGTTCGTGGGTCGGCGATTCCTCGTATCCCGGCGGCGTCACTAACTCATGCTGGGAGAATATGTATGGCGGCGATGGTTTCTGGATGTTCGAGGATACATCCGATCCGGACTACATTTATGCCGAAGCGCAGGGAGGCGAGATTGGGCGTGTGAATCGTTATACGCATGAGACTCGCGACATTCATCCCTGGCCTAATTACGGAGAAAAGAAGCTGCGCTTCAATTGGAACACGCCGATTCACATGAGTCCCAACGAGAAAGGGACGTTATACATCGGCGCGCAATATTTATTCCGCTCGCGCGATCATGGGCAATCCTGGGATCGCATTTCTCCCGACCTGACCACCAACGATCCGGAGAAGCAGAAGCAGGAAGAATCCGGCGGCGTCACCATCGATAACTCTTCGGCGGAAATGCATACGACCATTTATTCGATTTCAGAATCGCCGAAGAACGGGCAGATCATCTGGGTCGGCACCGACGATGGCAACGTTCAAATCACACGCGATGGCGCGAAGACCTGGACGAACGTGGTCGAGAACGTCAGCGGGCTGGGAAAAAATTCGTGGGTCTCGACCATCGAAGCCAGTCGTTTTGATGAAGGTGCCGCGTATGCCACATTCGACCGGCATACGTTCGGCGATATGAAACCATATGTCTACAAGACCACAGACTATGGAAAAACATGGACGGCGCTTCCCGCGCAGGAGAGCGGAGTACGCGGCTACGCTCATGTGATCAAGGAAGACACGGAAAGCCCCAATGTGCTTTTTCTCGGCACGGAATTTGGATTGTGGATCTCCGTCGATGGCGGGCAGCACTGGGCGCAGTATAAAGGCACTGACTTTCCCTCAGTGGCAGTCGACGACCTGGTGGTACAGCCGCGCGAATCAGACCTGGTGCTGGCGACGCATGGGCGCGGTATCTGGATCGTCGACGATATCTCTCCGCTGCGCGCACTCACGCTGGAGGTCATGACGAAAGAGGCAACGCTGCTTCCCGGACGTCCGTCCATTCAATATTTCGAGGTTAACGGCGGCTGGGCGGAAGGCGACGAAAGTTTCCACGGGCGAAACCGGCCGGAGGACGCGCAGATCACCTATTACCAGAAAAGCCGCCACATTTTCGGCGATTTGAAGATCGAGATTTTCGATCAGGATGGCAAGTTGGTAGATACGGTGGCCGGCAGCAAGCACCGCGGTCTGAACCGCGCCGGGTGGGGAATGCGTGTGAGGCCGCCGGCGGTGCCTCCAGCAGCGTCTGCGCTGTTCGAAGCGGCGCAGGGGCCGCGCGTGTTGCCGGGCACGTATACAGTCAAGCTAACCAAAGGAGACCAGACTTACACCGAGCGGTTTGATGTGGCAATTGATCCGCGGGCGAAGTATTCGATCGAGGAGCGCAAGGCGCAATTCGATCTCTCAATGAAGATCTATAAAGAGCTGGAACACATGACGTACGCGGTGGAAGCGATCGAAGCAGTACGCGACGGTGCGAGTGCCCGAGGCGCCAAAGTCGCGGAGAAAGATCCGCTGCGCAAGCAACTGCAGCAACTGGCGGCGGATTCTGACGCGCTGCGCTCGAAGATTGTCGCTACCAAAGAAGGCGGCATGATTACCGGCGAGGAGCGCATCCGCGAATTGCTGGGCCAACTCTATGGCGCGGTGACTGGCTATGACGGGAAACCTACGGACTACCAAGTGACGCGGGCTGGCTCCTTGGGGCATGAATTGGAAGATGTTATCGGCGACTTCCAAAAGGTCACGCAGAAAGAACTCCCGGGAATTAATAAAAATCTGAGTAAGAAAAAAATGGAGGCGATCAAGGTCCCGGTTGAAGCGGAGTGGCAGAAAAACAGGGCTGAATCCGCGGTTGCCGCTGGAGCCGGAATGCGTAGAGCGGTCGAGCAGATACGGGAGAGGGATTAATAGAGGCTAATAGTAGAAGAAGGCTTCGACAGCGCTATCTGCATCCGTTGTTATTTCTAATTGGACGAGCTCCGCCCAGCACCAGTTGGCAGAGATTGTCGACAAAGCCAGGTGTCAAACTGTCATGGCGTAACAGAAACCGCATGTAGATCGGACCGTAGAGCGAATCGAGCAGAAGGTCCATGTCGATGTCGTGGCGAAGTTCACCACGCAGGATTCCGCGGCGCAGGGTGGCATAGGCTTCCTGGCGGCGCGGCTTCATGAAACGTTCACGAAAGGCTGTGATCAGACCACGATCGCTTTGGCCTCCGCCCAAAATCGCCGAGACGATGCGTCCCCGCGGGCTGCGGAAGATCTTGATGAGTTGACGCATCTGCTGGCTCATGTCGGTGTCAACGGAGCCAGTGTCCGGAAAGTGGAGTTCTGGAGTTGCGCTGCGCGAAAAAGCATCTGCGATCAGCGCAGCCTTGTCGGGCCACCAGCGATAAACCGTTGCCTTCCCCACGCCGGCACGAGCCGCGACATCGGCAATCGTCAAATCGGCAAAACCATTTTCTCCCAGAAGTTTCAAGGTCGTTCGCAGGATCGCCACTCGAATCGATTCGCTGCGCGGACGCCCCGGCGGACGCTTGCGATTGCTTCCTGCGCGCTTGCTATGAACCGGTGTCTTCTGGCGCATACGCCTACCCTAACATATAATCAGCATCATGGATTTAGAATCCAATACGTCTAGTATCGAATCTAAATTCGAGACTGTGGGCTTCGTTTTGAGCCAGTGCACAATTGTTTTCTTATTCATTTTCGTGACTTCGATTGAACCCTGGAGTGGTGCCTAGCCGATGTGGATTGTTGCATTAGCTCTCCGGCGTCCTTATACCTTCATCGTGATGGCGCTCGTCATCATTATTCTGACGCCAATTACGATTCTCCGCACTCCAACCGACATTTTCCCGAGCATCGATATTCCCGTGGTCTCCGTAGTTTGGTTTTATTCCGGCTTGTCGCCGCAGGATATGGCCGACCGCATCGTCGCCAACTCCGAGCGCGGAATCACCACGACGGTCAATGACATTGAGCACATGGAGTCGCAGTCGGTGTACGGCCTCGGCGTCATCAAGGTTTTCTTCCGCCCGGGCACAAATGTGCAGGGCGCGATTGCGCAAATCACGGCCATCGCGCAGACCACCGTGCGCAGCCTGCCTCCCGGCACCACGCCGCCGCTGATCATTTCCTACAGTGCCTCGACCACTCCCATCATTCAACTGGGATTGAGCAGTAAGACTTTGCCCGAACAGCAACTCTTCGATCTCGGCCAAAACTTTCTGCGTAACTTTCTGGCCACGGTGCCGGGGGCGGCCACGCCCTATCCTTATGGCGGCAAGATTCGACAGATTCAAGTCGATCTCGATCTGCCGAAACTTCAGGCCTACGGGCTCAGCCCCACCGATATCGTCAATGCAGTGAATGCTCAAAACATCATCCTGCCGACGGGTACGGTCAAGCTCGGTCCGCTGGAATACAACGTTGAAATGAATGGGACTCCGCAGACCATCCCGGAGTTGAATGATCTTCCGGTCAAGACCGCGAACGGTTCCACGCTCTACATGCGCGATGTGGCGCACATACGCGACGGCTTTGCCCCGCAGACTAATATCGTGCGTCAGGACGGTAACCGCGGCGCGCTGATGTCGATCTACAAGAACGGCAATGCTTCCACCCTGGGAATTGTTAAGGGCGTTAAGAACATTGTTTTGCAGGCGGCGCAAGCACTGCCGCCGGAATTGAAGATTACTTCGCTGTTCGACCAGTCTCTGTTTGTGCGAGCGTCGATTGAGGGCGTGTTGCGGGAAGGGCTGATTGCGGCGGCTCTTACCGCCGTCATGATTCTGATCTTTCTTGGCGATTGGCGTCCGACCATCGTCATTTCCATTTCTATTCCGCTCTCCATTTTTGTTTCGATCATCGTTTTGAGCGCCATCGGCCAGACCATTAACATCATGACGCTGGGAGGATTGGCGCTCGCGGTCGGCATTCTGGTGGACGACGCCACGGTGGAAATCGAAAACATCGAGCGCAACCTTGCCATGGGCAAGGAGATGAAGCAGGCGATTCTTGACGGTGCTCAGCAGATCGCGGTTCCTGCCTTCGTCTCCACGCTTAGCATCTGCATCGTTTTTGTGCCCATGTTCTTTCTGACGGGCGTGGCAAAATTCCTCTTCGTACCTCTTGCGGAAGCGGTGAGCTTCGCCATGCTGGCCAGTTATCTGCTCTCGCGAACGCTGATTCCTACGCTGGTCATGTACATCATGCGCGGGCACGAGCATCGCGCGGAAGCGCCCAAATCTTTTCTGGGCCGCTTTCAGCGCGGCTTCGAGCGCAAGTTCGAAGATTTCCGCCGGGGCTACGAACAGTTACTGGAAACTACACTTGAGCATCGCGGCGTTTTCGTGCTTTGCTTTCTGTTGTTTTGTGTGCTTTCGCTCGGACTGTTTGCGTTCTTAGGAGAAGACTTTTTCCCGCAAGTGGATGCCGGCTTGCTGCGCCTGCACATGCGCGCGCGCCCTGGTCTGCGGGTCGAAGAAACGGCGCGGCTTTGCGATCAAGTGGAAGCGGCACTAAGAGAAGAAATTCCCCACGGCGAGGTGCAGACCATTCTTGACAACATTGGCCTGCCGAACTCCGGCATCAACCAGTCTTACAGTTCCAGCGGAACGATCGGCACAAGCGATGCCGAAATTCTGATTGCGCTTGATCCCGAGCATCATAGTCCCACGGCGGACCACATACGGCATCTGAGGGAGGCGTTGCCGCGGCGCTTTCCCGGCGTGGAGTTTTTTTTCCAGCCCGCCGATATTGTTACTCAGATTCTGAACTTCGGTCTTCCCGCACCTCTCGATGTGCAGATCGTGGGCACGGACATGGGGACCAGTTACGGGATTGCCCAGCAGATTGCGAACAAGATGCGGCACATTCCGGGTGCTGCCGATGTCCATGTGCAGCAGTTGCTGTCTCTGCCCACGTTGCATCTCGATATCGACCGCACGCGGGTCACGCAGGTCGGGCTAAGCGCGCGCGATGTGGCGCAGAGCGTGCTGGTTTCGCTGAGCGGAAGCTTTCAGACTTCGCCGAATTTCTGGCTTAATCCGCGCAATGCTGTTACCTATCAGGTTGCGGTGCAATCGCCGCAATACCGCATGACCAGCATGCAGGACTTAATGACCATACCGGTGACCTCGCAGCAGGGGCCGCAGTTGCTGAGTAACCTCGTTCAGTTGTCCCCGGCGGCAAGGCCGGCTACGGTGAACCATTACAACGTGCAGCCGGTGGTGGACGTTTACGCGAGCACCCAGGATCGCGATCTGGGTGCGGTGGCCGCCGATACTGACAGGGTGCTCAAGACGTTCGAGGACAAGCTGCCGCGCGGCACCCACATCGTGGTAAGGGGACAGGTCGCCACCATGCGTTCGTCGTTCTTTGGGCTCGCCGTGGGGTTGGCCGGCGCGATCTTGCTCGTCTATTTATTGATCGTTATTAACTTTCAATCGTGGCTCGATCCATTCATCATCATTGCAGCCCTTCCGTGTGCGCTCGCAGGAATCTGCTGGTTTTTGTTGCTTACTCGTACTACGTTGAGTGTGCCTTCGCTGACCGGAGCTGTAATGTGCATGGGCGTGGCCACGGCGAACTCTATTTTGATGGTCAGCTTCGCGCGCGAACAACTCGATGAAGGGATTCCCGCGGTGCAGGCCGCCGTTGCGGCCGGATACACCCGCATGCGGCCGGTATTGATGACCGCGCTGGCCATGATCATCGGCATGGTTCCGATGGCGCTCGGTTTCGGCGAAGGTGGCGAGCAAAACGCTCCCCTCGGCCGGGCCGTGATCGGTGGTCTGCTATTTGCCACGGTCGCAACATTGTTTTTTGTCCCGAGTGTATTTGCCATGTTCCATAGCCGGCGCGAGGCACGGCGCGCGCGTCTGGAACAAAGTAATCTGTAACAGCATCAGTAGTTTTTGGAGGATCGGGGTTCAGCATGAGTGCAGAGAACGAATCAGGACAAAAGTCACGCGAGACGCTGGTGAGCCAGGGCGAAGAGCATCACGCTGTCAGCGTGCAAGCACAGCGCGACGAGGAGATCGAAGCGATCCAACGGCAGTCGAAGCACCAACATGTGGGGATCCAGAAGCCGCCGGAGGTTCCACCGGCGCCTCCGCGCAAGGCCTTGACGCTGGTTGCTCTGGCATTGCTGATCCTGCTGCTTGCGGGTGGGCTCACGCTTTGGAGTCATGCGAGCCACGAACGTGCGCTGGCAAATGAGACGGAGCGCGAGACCGTGCCTACCGTCGCTGTGATTTACCCGCAGTCGGAAAAGCCCGATGAGGATCTGATACTGCCCGGCTCTCTGCAGGCTTACGAGGAGTCTCCGATTTATGCCCGCACCAGCGGATATCTGGTGCGCTGGTACAAAGATATTGGAAGCCGGGTGAACAAAGGCGAGTTGCTGGCGAAGATCGATACTCCCGAAATCGATCAGGAGTTGGATCAGACGCGCGCCGCCCGGCAGCAAATCGTGGCACAGTTGGAATTGGCCAAGATCAGCGCCGATCGTTGGGAGAACCTGCGCAAGACTGATTCGGTCTCTGCGCAGGAAGCAGATCAACAGACCAGTGGATACAAGCAGGCGCAGGCGAACCTGGCCGCTGCCGATGCGAACGTTCGTCGCCTGGAGCAGCTTGAGGGCTTCAAAGACGTTTACGCGCCGTTCACCGGCGTGTTGACGCGCCGCAACGTTGATCCCGGTGCGTTGATTAACGCGGGAGCCGGTGCGGCGGGCCGCGAACTGTTCGATATTGCGCGGGTCGATCCGCTGCGCGTATTCACCAGTGTTCCGCAGGCGTACGCGCCGTTTATAAAAGTTGGCGCGAAGACCGCCGTCACCTTGCAGGAGTTTCCCGGGCAGAAATTTGTCGCGACCGTAGCGCGCACGGCCGAAGCCATCGATCCGACTACGAGGACTCTGCTTACCGAGGTGGATGTTCCCAACAAGGACGGGCGTCTGCTGCCCGGTTCTTTCGGGGAAGTACACTTTGCCGTGGGCTCGGGCGTGAACAAAGTCACGGTTCCAGTCAATGCGATGTTGTTTCGCTCCGAAGGCCCGCGAGTGGCAGTGATTGGCTCCGACAACAAGGTGCGATTGCGCCCCATCAACATAGGACGCGACTATGGCGCTACGTTGGAGATTCTCGGCGGGGTTTCTCCGAGCGAACAAGTCGTAGTGAATCCCTCCGACTCTCTGGAAGAGGGCCAGCAAGTCAAAGTGGCGCAGACATCGCCGGATCAGCAGCAGCCAGCCCCGGCTCAGCAGGGCGGGACAAAGGCGCAGCAAAAAAGAAGCGGGGAGTGATGCGAAGTACGATTCCTCTTGTCGTCTTACTGCTCGCTTTTTCCGCCGGATGCACGGTGGGTCCGCGTTACAGCCGGCCTGCGGCTCCAACGCCTGCGCCGGATGCGTGGAAGACGCAGCCGCCATGGGAGCAGGCGGCGCCTAAAGATTCAATTCCCAAAGGCGCGTGGTGGCAGATTTTTCATGATCCCGCGCTCGATGCCTACGAACAGCAATTGCTGCAAGCGAATCAGTCTCTGGAGGCTGCGCGCGATCGGCTCACACAGGCTCGTTCTCTGGCTCGCGTAGCTACCGCCGACATGTTCCCGCAGCTTTCCGCCGATCCCAGCGCTTACCGCGAGCGCGGTTCGGCCAATCGCCCTTTGAATGGAGCGGGACCAACCATCGTGAACGGCGTTGCTCAACCGATTCAGCCCTACACGCAAAATGTATTTGCGATCCCTTTCTCACTGAATTACGAGGTCGATCTTTTCGGACGCGTGCGGCATAACGTCGAGGCCGCCAATGCTTCTCTGCAGTCGACGGCCGCTGATCTGCAGAACGTGCAATTGGTACTGACTGCGGAACTTGCCGCCGACTACTTCACCCTGCGTGAACTCGATGCCGAGTTTGACGTAGTGCAAGAGTCCGTGGGCTACCAGCGCAAAGGTCTCGATCTGGTGAACAACCGCCATGAAGGTGGAGTCGCCAGCGGATTGGAAGTTGCGCAACAGGCTGCTCTGCTTGACTCGACATTGTCGCAGTTGGCGCTGGTGAAGCAGTCGCGCGCGCAGTACGAGCACGCCATCGCCGTGCTGGTGGGGCAGTCGGCATCGAGCCTCAACGTGCCGGTTGAGCCGTTGCGGGCCACACCACCGCCAATTCCTTTGGGAGTTCCTTCCGATGTGCTGGAGCGCCGCCCCGACATTTCAACCGCCGAACGCATGATGGCTTATGAGAACGCTGAGGTCGGCATCGCCCGCAGCGCCTTCTATCCGCACATTACGTTGAGCGGTTCCGGCGGATGGCAAAGCGTTGAACTCGGCCCGCTGTTGAATGCGCCAAGTCTCTTCTGGTCGTTGGGTGCGGATGCTTTGCAACCGATCTTGCAAGGTGGACGAAACCGCGCGAATCTTGCCGCAGCCCGCGCTGCCTATGATCAGTCGGTGGCCAATTACCGGCAGGCTGTGCTCACAGCTTTTCAGCAAGCGGAAGATGGCATCAGCAATTTGAGCACGCTCGCGCAGGCTCTTTCCACGCAAGCTGCAGCGGTGGAAGACGCTCGCCGCGCCCTGGCTATCGCCAACAATCGTTATGTCGGCGGGGTCACCACTTACTTGGATGTGATCACCGCACAGACGACTCTGTTGACTAGCCAGCGACTGGAGACGCAGTTGCTCGGTCAGCAGATGGTGAGTGCCGTCTACCTGGTGAAAGCCCTTGGCGGAGGCTGGGACGCGAGCCAAATCAAAGATGAGCAAGTTCATCCGCAAGCGGGCCAGGTTCTGCAGCCCTGATCCTCCAACCCGAACTCCGGGGCCGACAAGTCCATTCCAGAGTGCGATTTAACGCCTCAGGTTGACAATACGGTCGAAGAGGCCTACTATTGTCATTGAGTAAACATACATCTCCTCTTATTAATCTTTTTGTTACTCTTTCAGGTTTTTCGGAAACAAGTCAGCCCATCTGAAGCCTATGACGCAAAGTAATGAATGCGGCGGGAATTGTCGCGTCATGCGAGTTCGTTCGTTTTCTACGCTAGTCATCCGGAGCCAAAAGGACAGCCTATGAAAAATACTAAGTTTCTTGTGAAGGTGAACCGTGGCGGTGCGCGCGCTGCGGAATACGTACTGCGGATTGACCGCAGCCCCATTCAGACCACGACCAACCTGAAGCTGGCTCTCGCCATGGGAAGGCTCACCGCCGAAGACGCCGTCAAAACCATGCAGAATTCCCGCTGTAATCCCGAGCTAATCTCTGTGCAGGTTCCTGCGTAGCAGACCTGCTGTTCAGACTGACACGATCTTGCCGCGTTGGGGTAACCCAACCGGCACGCCTTCGTGTCTTCCGATTCGTTTCAAGATCCGAGCATCGCATAGTCCACACCCGTGGACTATGCGCGGGCCTGTCTTTCGCTGTTCGGTTTCGAACCGCTCAGGGCGAAGAAGAGGATGTAGAGATAGCAGACGACCGGCAGGAAGAAGGCGTGATGGATGCCGATCCGGTCGGCAATTGCGCCTTGCGCCAGCGGGATAATCGCCCCACCAACAATCGCCATGATCATGATCCCGGAACCATCCCCGGTAAGCGGGCCAAGTTCCGCCACGCCCAGCGTGAAGATGCTTGGGAACATGATGGAATTAAAAAATCCGACGAGGATGATGCTCCACATGGCGATGTGCCCCGTGGTGAGCATCGAGATTGCTACGAGGACACTCGTGGAGATGGCGCAAATACCCAGCAATACTCCCGTATTTGCGGTGGCTCTGCCTCCGCGTAGCATCGCCACCAGTGCGATCATGGCCACCGCGAGCGCAACTAGAGTGAACAACGGACGCCCCGCGACGACTAGCCACGCTAGCCAGGTTAGATTCGGCACCCCCGGCTGATATCCTGGCGGCATGTGGGATTCAATTGGATAGGAGATCAGGATTAACGCGACGCTGACTGCAGTTACTAGGCCCATGTATTTAGCCTTCGCGCCCCCTAGAAAGTTCGACCCAATGAATCGTCCTAGCATCGCCCCGCCCCAGTAAAAGGCAACAAAGCTGGCCGCAACTTTTTCCGTAAGGCCGCCAATCTCAGGCTGGCTAAAGTAGTTTACTAAGAAACTTCCGATTGAAACCTCGGCCCCGACGTAAACAAAAATGCCGATCGCGCCAAAAATTAAATTTGGATGTCTCCAGATTGAGTCGTTTACTTTTTCTCCGACCTTGTGTTGCGCCTGCGGGATTTTTGGCAGATGAAAGCTGCCGATTGCCACGGCGAGAACGACAAGAGCAATCCCCAAGCCCACGTAAGGCGTCTTCACAGTTGCGGCTTCGTGCAGGCGATAAGCCTGCAGAGCGTCGGGAGCCATCGCGCGAATTTCGTCCATGGCTTTCGGAGCCGCGCTGAGAATCAGTAGTCCACCGAAAAAAGGTGCGAGAAACGTTCCGAGGGAATTGAACGCTTGTGTGAGATTTAGTCGGCTCGAAGCGGTTGCCGGCTTACCCAGCACCGTAACGTAAGGATTGGCCGCAACCTGCAAACAGGTGATGCCGGCGGCCAGCACGATCAGCGCGACCAGGAACAGCACGAACGACGGAGCGCTGGCGGCCGGCACAAACAGAAACGCGCCGATCCCCATGGTCAGAAGGCCCACCACCATCGACCGCTGATAACCCATCGCATCGATGATCTTCGCCGAGGGAATGGAGAACAGAAAATAGGCTCCAAAGAAGGCGAACTGAACCAACATGACCTGCGCGTAATTCAAGTCGAAAATCGATTTCAGGTGAGGTACAAGAATGTCATTGAGACAAGTGAGGAAGCCCCACATGAAGAACAGCGTGGTAACAATTGCGAGTGGCGCGGTGTAAGAAGTATTTGTCTCAGAGACGGTCGTCGTGGACGTGCTCGGAGTGGTCATTGCCATCGTGAATTGTCCTTTGCTCGGTTCCCGTCAATCTTAATCGTTTTTGCATGATAGCACCGCGGCCAGGATGAACCGGACCCCTCTCGCAGGCTGGCGAGCGGGTCCGTTTCATAGGACAGAGACTAGGCCTGAATCTTCACCAGCCAGTTCGCCGGTTCGGGTAGGATCGCGAAGGTGGGAAGCTTGCCGCGTACCATCGCGACTTCGTCGCAGTTGTGGTACCTGGGACAGACGTGGCAATCTTTGTGAATCTTGTCGGGCAAGTCTTCGCGGCGCGCCATCTGAAATCCCTGGCGCGCGAAAAATTCGGGAGCACGCGTAAAAAGGCAAATGCAATCCACGCGATGCCGTTTCGCTTCGGCCATCAAAGCCTTCATCAACCGGCTGCCTCCGCCTTGCCCCTGCGCCCACGGGCCAACGGTGATCGAGCGAATCTCGGCTAGGTGCGTGCCATAGAGATGCAGCGCGCCGCATCCAATAATCCGGCCCTCATTTTCGAGGACTACAAAGTCTCGTACGTTCTCGCAAATCTCCGCCAGCGTGCGCGGCAGCAGAGTGCCGTCGCCGGAATAAGCCGAAATCAATTCGTGGATGCGCTTGGCATCCGGCAAAATGGCTTTACGCGTGCGCATTAATCTTGACCTCCTCGCGCAGGGATTGGATTTTTTCCTTCGCCGCCGCAACCGCTTGCCGCACGCGACTCGGCGCAGTACCACCCACAACGTCATGAATCGCCAATACCGAAGCCGGTTTGAGGCATTCGTAAAAATCCTGGCCGAATGCCGCGTTCAAAGCGCGCAACTCATCGAGCGTGAGATCCTGAAGCTCACCTTGCTTCTCCAGGCATAATTTCACCGCCTTACCAACCGCTTCGTGGGCGAGCCGCGAAGGAACTCCGTGATTGACAAGATAAGTTGCCGCTGCCCAGGCATTCATGAATCCCAACTGAGATGCTTCATTCATGCACTCGTGGTCGAACCCGACGGCTTTCATCCAGCCCGCCACGAGCGGCAAGAGCGCGAGTGCCGTATCGGCAGCATCGAACAGCGGCTCCTGCGTTTCCTGCAAATCTTTGTTGTAAGCAAGAGGCAGGCCTTTCAAAGTAACGATAAGTGCCGTCGCGGCCCCAACCACGCGGCCGGTTTTGCCTCGCACCAGTTCTAGAAGATCTGGATTTTTCTTTTGTGGCATGGCGCTGCTGCCCGTGGAGTAAGCCTCAGGCAAGTGCACAAAACCGAATTCCTGCGAAGAAAAAATGATCATCTCCTCCGCCCATCGGCTCAAATGCAGCGCCAGGAGCGTCAGAGCGTTGACGAACTCAAGAACGAAATCACGGTCGCTGGTCGCGTCAATGCTGTTCGCAGTTGGAGCGGAGAAGTCTAGCTCCTTCGCTATGAATGCGCGATCAAGCGGCAGAGTCGCGCCGGCAACAGCGCCCGAGCCCAGGGGACACAAGTTCAGGCGTCGGCGGCAATCGGCCATCCGGTCAGCGTCCCGCAAGAATATTTCGACATACGCCAGCAGCCAATGCGCTACCAGCACCGGCTCTGCGTGTTGCAAGTGCGTGTAGGCTGGCATCGCCGCGCCACCGGCTCTTTCCGAGCAATCGATGAACGCCGCGCAAACCTCTGCTAGTTCCTCGCGCAACTCATCGATGAATGCTCGCACATACAGGCGCAAGTCAGTGGCGATCTGCTCGTTGCGGCTGCGCCCGCTGTGCAGTTTGTATCCCACGTCACCGATTCGCGACACCAGTTGTTTTTCGACGAAGTGGTGAACGTCCTCGACCTCGGCATCCTCAACCAGTTCCGTAGACTTGGGGTGCCCCATGTCTCGCTGTTCTTGCGAGACATGGGCAATCATCGCGCCGATCTGCTGAAGTCCTTCGAGAACGCTGATCAGTTCGTCGGCAGACAAAACTCTGGCGTTTTTTAGAGCTCGCGCGTGAGCCGCGCTCGCTGCAAGCTCGTAATTCAGCAAACGGCGATCGAAATCAAACGAGCGCTGCCATTTTTCGAATTTCGGATCCAGTGGCTGCCGGAACCGGCCCGACCACATCTTCATCGCACAATCTCCAGGCGCTTGCGCGCCCGTGTGCGTGAAGGCAAGCCAAGGATCCGAATGAATCCCTCCGCGTCTTTCTGATCGTAACCATCTCCCATCGTGAAGGACGAGAGGTCGGTGCGATAGAGGGAGTGCTCAGACTGGCGGCTCACTACCGAAATATTTCCCTTGTAGAGAGAGAGGGTCACGCTGCCCGTCATCTCCGATTGCGTGCTCGAGACGAAAGCGTCCAGTGCTTCCCGCAAGGGCGTAAACCACAACCCGAAATACACCAGCTCCGCGTACTTCAGCCCAATGTGCTGTTTGAAGTGCGCGACTTCGCGTTCCAGGCAGAGGGCTTCGAGTTCGCGGTGCGCTGCAATCAGCAAGGTGCCGCCGGGGGTTTCGTAACAGCCGCGCGACTTGATCCCCACAAAGCGGTTCTCCACAACATCCACGCGGCCGATGGCATTGCGTGCGCCGATTTCGTTCAACAATTCGACGAGCAAAACCGGATCGAGCTTCATGCCGCCGACGCTGACGGGCGTTCCTTTCTCGAAGCCGATGGTCACCTGTTCGTTCTTGTCCGGCGCTTCTTCTGGCGAGCGCGTAATCTGCCATGTCGTCGGCAGCGGCGCGTTTCCGGCATCTTCGAGTTCTCCGCCTTCGTGGCTCAGGTGCCACAGATTTCGGTCGCGGCTGTGAATTTTCTCGCGGCTCGCGGCTACCGCGATGCCGTGCTTTTCAGCGTAATCGAGACAGTCTTCGCGCGATTTCAGCGTCCACTCCCGCCACGGCGCAATCACTTTCAACTCCGGGGCGAGCGCCTGATACGTCAACTCGAAGCGAACCTGATCGTTTCCTTTTCCTGTGCAGCCGTGCGCCACAGCCGTTGCGCCTTCGCGCAGCGCGACCTCGACCTGATGTTTCGCGATGACTGGACGCGCCAGCGATGTGCCAAGCAAGTATTTATGTTCGTAGACCGCGCCGGCTCTTAGCGCAGGGAAAACATATCCCGTCAAGAATTCTTCGCGCAGGTCTTCGACAATAACCTTGCTCGCGCCCGTGGCATAAGCCTTCTCGACCACCGCATCGATGTCATCGCCTTGACCAACGTCGGCGACCATCGCGATCACGCTGTAATCGTAATTCTCTTTGAGCCACGGAATAATGATGGAGGTATCAAGCCCTCCGGAATAAGCGAGTACAACCTTTTCAGGCATGAGCACTCCTTGCGGGCAGGCGATCGCCGCCGCCCAGCAATAAATAAATAATTGCTTTTTGAACGTGCAGGCGGTTTTCCGCCTGCTCAAAAACGACTGACTGCGTCGAATCCATCACAGCATCCGTTACCTCGAGCCCGCGGTGCGCCGGCAGACAATGCATGAACACGGCGTGGGACGCCGCTTCCGCCATGAGTTCCGGATTCACCTGGTAAGGAGGAAAAATCTGCGCGCGGTGTTCCGCCTCACTCTCCTGCCCCATGCTGGCCCAGGCGTCAGTATAAATCGCGTCGGCTCCGGCAACCGCCTTATGTGGGTCGGTCAGCAGTTGAATTTCGGCGCCGGTTTCCGCAGCTATCTCGCGCGCATCCGCGACAATCTGCGGATTGGGCGCATATCCCGGCGGCGTAGCAACGTGGATCGACGATCCTAAGCACGCGCATGTCAGCAACAGCGAGTGCGCCACATTGTTTCCATCGCCGACATACGCTACACAAATTTTCTTAACATCTCCGAAGCGCTCCACCAATGTGAGGTAGTCGGCGAGCGCCTGGCAAGGATGCTCGAGATCGCTGAGCGCGTTGATCACGGGAACAGAGGCGTGACGCGCCATGCCGTCAATGGTCTGCTGCGAAAATGTACGCAACACAATCAGATCGACCCAACGCTCCAGGTTGTGCGCCACATCGCTTAACGTTTCGCGCGCGTCGATTCGTTCGTGAGTTTGGTCGACGAACATCGTTGTGCCGCCGAGGCTTGCCATTCCTGCCTCGAACGTCAGCCGGGTCCGCAATGAAGGCTTTTCGAAAAACATCACCATTTGCCGGCTAGCGAGCGCCCTGTGAAAATCGGCTGGACGCGACTTCATCACTCCTGCCAGGTTCAGCACAGCATCGACGCCGGAAGGACCGAGGTCGCGAGTCGAGACCAGATCGGGGCACCAAAACACCTGCGGAACTCTTTCGGCAGCCTCTGCGATTCTGCCTTGCACATGACTGTTCAATGTTGACTCCTTCTTCGGGACCCATGCGCCTGCCGGTCGTGGTTTGTAACGTGCAGCAGTGGATTGACTCATAAATAGGTAACCTCCGTGCCGCACGACAACTTGGTCATGTAAAACTGCGGCAATACTTCTGCTTCTGTAGCCGGCAAAATTCTCACTCGTCCCACACCTTGCTTCAGCGCCTGCCCGCAGGCTTGCAGCTTGGGCAACATTCCTCCGCTGATTACCGAACCAGCCGCCAATTCAGCCGCCTGCTTCGTGCTCAGCCATGGCATCACGCTACCCGCGGCATCTCTTACTCCGGGCACATCGGTGAGGAAAATGAGCGTGTTCGCATGGCATGCCGCGGCGCACGATGCCGCCATTTCATCGGCGTTGACGTTGTAGTATTCGCTGTCGGTGCCCAAAGCCAGCGAAGCCAGCACCGGGATTCCTCCCTGCTGCCACAGCGCTTCGATCCAGCATGGTTCTGCGAAACAAATCTCGCCGACAAATCCCAGGTCGCGGCCGTGGACGAACTTCCTGCGCGCGCGGAACGTCATGCCATCGCCGCCACAAAATCCGATCGCCGGCATGCCCGCGGACTGAATGGCCGCCACCAACTTCTTGTTAATGATCCCGCCCAAAACCATCAGGGCCACGTCTCGAGTTTCCGCATCGGTGACGCGCAACCCGTTAACAAACTCGCTCTTCTTTCCCAATCGCTCAAGCATCTTCGTGAGTGCGCTGCCGCCGCCATGCACCACGGCTACGCGGTGCCCATCCTGCGCGAGTTCTGCAATCGACCGCGCGCACTTGCGCAACGTAGAAGCGTCTTCGATCGCCGAACCCCCAATTTTCACCACGATTGTCATTGCAGGCCCTCCCGCTCTCCCCACCCATACATGAGGTTCATGTTCTGCACTGCCTGCCCGGCTGCGCCCTTTAGCAAGTTGTCCACGCACGAAACCAAGATCAGCCGTTGACCATCGTTCGCCAGGCAAAAGCCAAGATCGCAGTAGTTGGTGTGCAACGAAAACTGCACCTCAGGCAGCTTGGGCGTCGCAAACACTCTTACCCAATGCTTACCCGAATAAAAATCGTGCAGACAGGATTCCACTTCCGCCGGCTTCATCGGCCGGTTCAGGTGTACATAAATAGTTGACAGAATTCCGCGCGGAATCGGCAACAGATGTGGCGTGAACGTCAGATCCGCGTCGTTCAGATGCAACTGTTCCACCATCTCTCCTAGATGCCGGTGATTAAAAACCGAATAAGCGGAGAAATTGTCGGACACCGAAACAAAATGTGTGCGCGCGGTAGGCGCTTTGCCCGCGCCCGAAACTCCAGATTTCGAGTCGGAGATAATTCCGCGATCCCGGTCGATGAGTCCCGCCTCTAGCAAAGGTATGAGAGCCAGAATGACCGAAGTCGCGTAGCAACCCGGATTCGCGACCAGTTGCGCCGCCGCGATGCAATCCGCGTTTAACTCCGGCAAGCCATACACCGCCATCGCCGTCAGTTCCGCGGCAGTAGCTTCATCGGCATCGTTAAACGAGTAGATCGCACGATGCTGTTCCTGCTTCAGCCGCCACGCGCCGCTCAGATCGATCACGCGCAATCGTTGAGCAATTGCCTCAGGCACAAGCGAACGCGATGCCTCATGCGGCGTAGCCAGGAAAAGCAGCTCTACGCCCTCGCGCTTCAATTCCGGCCATGAGAGGGGTCGAAGCGGATAACCGCCATTACCGGACAGCTCGGGAAACACCTCTGCTAGATCCTTCGCGCCTTCACCGTTGCTCTCACGCCGCATCAGCAGGGGTTTTGCCAACCGAGGATGGCGCTCGAGGATGCGCGTCAACTCCAGTCCGGAGTATCCGCTGGCTCCGAGCACCGCGCTTTTGAGCTTTGCCGACATCAGCCGAGCATCTCCTCGATTCGAACCGCAACCTTTCGGGCAGCTTCCTTGTCGGGACAAACGATCAGGATTGTGTCGTCACCGCCAAGCGTTCCCACCACGCCCTCCCATTCCTGTTCATCCAGCGCTGCAGCCACTGGTTGAGCGCTGCCGATAATTGTTTTCACCACCAGCAGGTTCTGCGCCGGGCGTACATCCAACACGAACTCGCGAACCAGTCGCTGCACCGGAGGTAATGCCAGTCCCGAAGCACCTTCGCCTTGAGGCAGTGCATACCCGGTTGCAGTCTTGCTCAAGTTCAGGTCGTGAATGTCTCGCGACAACGTCGCCTGACCCACTTTGAATCCCCGCTTGCGCAACGCCCGCTGCAAATCTTCCTGGTTGGCAACCGGCCCCTGTCTCAGCGCTTCCAAAACCGCTCTCTGTCGCAGGGCTTTATTCATTATGAATATTTATTCACCATGATGAATAAATATTCTCATATCTTACAGGGTGAACCCCTGCTGTCAAGAGAGAAATGCCTGTAGCGCCTTACTTTTGTGGATAACCACGCCGCGCACGTGTGGACCTACCTAGATGACGCGCGGCGGAAATTGAAAGGTGGACTAAAGCCTGAAGCTTGCTAGACTACTCGCGGCCCGAAACGCCGGATTCAGTCAGGATCAAGACCCCAGATGACAAATAAGCCCACGCTGGCTGCCGAGTTGATCGCCGAGTTTCTCGGAACTTTTGTTCTCATGCTCTTTGGTACGGGAGTGGTCGCAATGGTGGTTCTGTTTCCTTCAGGCGCTTCGGCAGGGACCGCGCACGGCGGCTACACCAACATCACTCTAGGTTGGGGGCTCGCCGTGACGATGGGGATCTACGTTGCGGGGAAAGTCTCTGGCGGCCACCTTAACCCGGCGGTCACATTGACTCTGGCCGTGTTTCGCGGCTTTCCCTGGAGGAAGGTTTTGCCTTACTCCATCGCGCAGACGGCGGGCGCGTTCCTGGCCGCCGCGATGGTTTATCGAAATTATCTGCCCGCGTTCCAACAGACCGACCCTCAACTGGAAAAGACTGCGGGGATATTTACGACGTTTCCCGCATTTCCTGCGTTGCCGCAAGCAGGATTTCTCGACCAGGTCATCGGAACTGCTTTGCTTCTGCTTCTCGTATTGGCTATTACCGACGAGCTGAATATTCCTCCCGGAGCCAACCTCGCGCCGTTGATGATTGGCTTGGTAGTCGTTGCTATCGGCATGAGCTTCGGAGGTATGCATGGTTATGCGATCAATCCGGCCCGCGATTTCGGCCCGCGCCTTTTCACCGCAATGGCTGGATTCAAGAATAACGGGCTGACGGACGGTCCCAGAGTTTGGTGGGTTCCTGTGTTTGCGCCGTTGCTGGGAGGTCTGGTAGGCGCGGCGGTATACGATTACGGCATTCGAAGATTTCTGCGAGCTTCCCAGCCACCCTCCTAGCGGAGGACGGAAGAAAACAGGAGGTCTCTTGCGTTACGTTCTCGCTCTCGATCAGGGCACGACGAGTTCCCGAGCTTTGTTGTTTGACCATGACGGCAACGTACATTCCGTGGCTCAGCGCGAGTTCACGCAGATTTTTCCTCAGCCGGGATGGGTCGAACACAATCCCGAAGAGATCGCAGCGACTCAAATCGCTGTCGCGCTGGAAGCCTTGGCCAAAGCGGGCGCACAGCCAGGCGATGTAGCCGCCATCGGCATTACCAACCAGCGTGAGACTACGGTCGTCTGGGACCGCGCGACCGGCGAACCCGTTTGCAATGCCATCGTCTGGCAGGACCGCCGAACCTCCACTTTTTGCCAGCAGCTCAAGGCGCGGGGCCACGAGACTTTTATTCAGCAGCGTACAGGCTTGTTGATCGACGCGTATTTTTCCGGCAGCAAGATTTCCTGGATTCTTGAACTTGTGCCAGGCGCCCGCCAACTCGCTGACGCCGGTCGTCTGGCTTTTGGCACCGTAGATTCCTGGCTGGTTTGGAAGCTGACTGGCGGTCGCGTGCACATCACAGATGCCAGCAATGCATCGCGCACCATGCTCTTTAATCTTCACACTGGAGGCTGGGATCAGGAGCTTCTCGATCTCTTCCGCGTTCCTGCTTCGATGATGCCGGCAGTCCACTCATCGAGCGAAGTTTACGGAGAAGTAACCGCCGTTGCCGGTCTCAACGGCATCTCGATTGCCGGTATCGCTGGTGATCAGCAGGCCGCGCTCTTCGGACAGCGATGCACCAGCCCTGGCCTTACGAAAAATACTTATGGAACGGGTTGCTTTATGCTGCAGAGCACCGGCAACCGCGCCGTCGCTTCCACGCACCGCCTCCTCACAACCGTGGCGTGGAAGATTGGCAAGGAGACGTATTATGCGATCGAGGGCAGCGTGTTCGTGGGCGGTGCTGTCGTGCAGTGGCTGCGCGACGGTTTGGGGATCATTCACTCATCTTCGGAAGTGGAGGCGCTGGCGAATTCCGTCCCCGACAATGGCGGTGTTTATTTTGTCCCCGCATTCGTTGGACTGGGCGCGCCGCATTGGGATTCCTACGCTCGCGGCGCAATCTTTGGACTGACGCGAGGCGGCAACGCAGGCCACATCGCGCGGGCGGCGCTGGAGAGTATTGCGTACCAGGTCGCCGATCTGATGGATGCGGTGCAAACTGACGCTGGCACGCCACTGCAGGAATTGCGCGTCGATGGCGGCGCAACTGCCAACGATAGCCTCATGCAATTTCAGGCGGATATTCTTGGCGTTCCTGTTGTACGCCCCGCGATGACCGAGACGACTGCGCTGGGTGCAGCGTTTCTAGCTGGCTTAGGCTCCGGCTTCTGGAAAGAAGTACGAACGATCTCGGAGTTGCCCAGGGAAGAACGCCGCTTCGAACCCCGGCTGCCACGCCCAAACGCAAATGCGCTCCGCCAGCGATGGAACGAGGCCATCTCCCGCACAAAGTCATGGGAGAGTGCCGGACAGAACGAAGCTCACTCTTGATTCAAATTTATTTCGCAAGCTCGCCGATGAAAACTCCAAAAGGTTCGAGAGTGACCTCGTTGCCCTTAGCGGTCGATTTCCCTGTTGCCAGGAGACTCTTTGCTGAGGCGAAGCCATTGCCCTTCAGATCGAGACGAATCTTCTGCGCCGTGCCCGACATGTTCAGCGTCACAACCACACCCTGGTCTTTATAGATTCGAGCATAAGAAAGCACGTTCGGATCACTCTCGTTAAGTACGAAATATTTTCCATCCAACAGAGCCGGATTTGTGTGCCGCAGCTTAAGCACCTGCCTGTAAAATTCCAGCACCGAATCCGGATTTTTCGATTCATCCGCGACGTTGTGGGTTTTGTAGGTCGGAGGAACCGGAAGCCAGGGACTACCCTTAGAAAAGCCAGCGTTTTCGCTGCTGTCCCATTGCATCGGGGTGCGCTCGCCATCGCGGCCCTTTTCTTTCGGCCATCCCGTACGCCCAATGGGATCTTTCACATCTTCCTTTCGTGTCGGCGGAGTCGTTTTCATTCCGATCTCTTCGCCGTAATACATGATGGGAGTTCCGCGCAATGTCAGATAAAGCGCCGCCATCAGCTTCGCAATCTCGTCGTTGTGTTTGCCATCGCCGTAGCGATCGTACGATCGCACGATGTCATGATTGCTGATCACAAACGTTGGCCAGCCTGCGGCTGCATCCACTTCGGCAATCTGCTTGCGGAATTCCGCGGGCGACAACTTGTTCACCGTTGTAAAAAGAAAATCCATGGGCAACTGCAGCTCGTTGTTGCCCTTCCCGTAGTAGCGATTCAGTTCGGCAACATCGGCCGTCCAGGTTTCGCCAATCAGCACGGCATTATGTTCGTCCGCCACTTTGCGCAGTCCGCGGAGCACATCATGCACCTCCGGCAGTTTCGTGTTGTACTTGTGCTCTTCGATTGGATCCCCGAACGCGTTTTTTCCGGGGCGGGAGATGGGATTGTTTTTAAGATTGGGATCTTCAAACAGCGTATCAACCGCATCCAACCGGAATCCGGACACGCCGCGCTTATACCACCACCGGGTCACATCGAACATCGCATCCTGCACCGCCGGATTGCGCCAGTTCAGGTCCGGTTGCTCGGCATAGAAATAGTGATAGTAATACTGGTTCGTAGTCGGATCGAATTTCCACGCCGACCCACCGAAAGTGGAAACCCAATTGTTCGGCGGTTGCCCCGGCCCTTTTCCATCCCTCCAGATGTACCAATCGCGTTTCGCAGAGGTGCGCGATGACTTTGAATCCAGGAACCACGGATGCTGATCGGAACTGTGATTGACCACGAAGTCAAGGATGATATGAATGCTACGCTTTTTGGCTTCACTTGCCAGCACATCGAAATCCGCGAGCGTACCGTACATGGGGTCGATATTTTTGTAGTCGGAGACATCGTAGCCGAAGTCGACCTGCGGCGAAGGGAAGCAAGGCGAGATCCAGATCGCGTCAACGCCGAGATCTTTCAAGTAATCCAGTTTCGAGGTGATCCCTTTGAGATCGCCGACGCCGTCATTGTTGCTGTCAGCAAAACTGCGCGGATAGATCTCGTAGAACACCGCGTGCTGCCACCATTGATGACCTTGTTCATCCACGGCGTGGGTTGCGGTTTGGGCGGCTGCGATCAATCCCATCAGAAAAATACCAACGAACATCCATGAAACGATCTTCTTCATTCCGGACCCTCCATACTAAAATAGGTGGCCGAACGTCTCTAAGGGAGTGTTGGAGCTTCTGCCACACCAATGTACTTATCCGCACCGCCGTAGTAAAACAGAAACCGGTTCTTTTGCCGCAGCATCCCTTCTACAAACACCACATTCGGCACCTGGCCGATCTTCTCCCATTCTTCTTCGGGCGAAAAGGCAGGAGCGTTCGTTCGCGAAATTACTTTGCGTGGGTCGTTTCGATCGAACACTGCTACACCGGTGCGATACACAAGTTTGTCGTCCGCACCGTTGTAAATCAGCACGATTCCCTTCGATGTGACGATTGGCGCAGGTCCCGGCTCGGCCACGCGAGAATCGAATTTTCCTGCCCGCACGGGTAAAACCGGAGCATCGGTTTCTTCCATCCAATGCAAGAGATCAGGCGAAGAGGCCAGCCCCATCTGGTCATTGTTATCTGCGGCTGTTCCCAGAAAATACATCCAGTACTTGCCGGCAATTTTCTCCGGCACGATCGCGCCTGACTTCGTCCAGCGAACGTTCCAGCGTCCCTTGTAGGCTGGAAGAATTACGCCTCGCCGATCCCAGTGGATGAGATCCTTCGAGGTCGCCAGACAAAGCTGCGCATCTTTCTTGTTATATCCGGTATAGGTCAGATAGTACGTATCGCCGAACTGAACCAGGCGTGGATCTTCCACGCCTCCATCTTTTTCGTAATCTTTCTCCGGCGAAAATACCGGCTCGCTCCGGCGGGTAAAGTGAATCCCATCCGGGCTCTCGGCGTAGCCGAGGCGAGATGTGCCGCTTTTATCCTGGGCTCGATAAAGCATGACTATCTTGCCATCGCGGAGAATCACAGAAGGATTGAAGGTGCCGGCTGATTCCCAGCCATCGCCCTGCGGCGAGATGACGGGAGTCTCCGAAACACGCTTCCACGCTCCGAATGGAAGATTTGCGCTATTCTGTGAGGCCAGCGCGAGCAGTAGCAGTAACGCCTTTATGAAGCTCTTCGAGTAAACGGAATGGATCATCATGGACCGGATCATCGCGATGTGATCGAGGAGTGCTGTCGCAGGACTTTTATGTCTGGATCTTCGTACGTGCCCCTCGATTCTCTGCCTGTTTTTTGTTTCGTGCAACCGACTGCATTGGGCCAGAATCTATGGTAGGCCAGGGACACATGGTGATTGGCTTGGGCGAATTGCTTTGGGATCTTTTCCCAGGCGGAAAGCAACTCGGCGGTGCGCCGGCGAACTTTGCGTACATCACCTCGTTGCTCGGAGATGAAGGAATTCCGGCCAGCCGCTTGGGTCAGGATGCTCTGGGTGGGGAAGCCATTCGCCGCCTCGGCCAGCTCGATCTTTCAACCGAATTCATTCAGCGCGATGAAGATCATCCCACCGGAACCGTGAAGGTTGAAGTGGACACTGCGGGCCAGCCGCGCTTTGAAATCTCGCGGTCGGTGGCCTGGGATTTTCTCGATTGGACGCCACAATGGCAGAGGCTGGCGCAGCAAGCGGATGCTGTGTGTTTCGGTTCTCTGGGGCAGCGTTCGGAACGCAGTCGCTCCACCATTCTTGCCTTTGTGCTGGCCGTAAAGCCGAATGCTCTGCGAGTTTTCGACGTCAACCTCAGGCAGGACTTTTATTCAAAACAAATCATTTCCAACTCGATGAAGCTGTCGAACGTGATCAAACTGAATCAGGATGAGCTGCCGCGAATCATGCAGCTATTTGAGTTCGATCACCGTCACGACGAGGACTCGGCCCGGCATTTGCTTTCTTTGTACAATCTGAAGCTGGTTTGCGTAACGCGCGGGAATGGCGGGAGCCTGCTCGTCTCCGCCGATGAGTGCAGTGAGCATGCTGGCTTCAACGTCAAGGTTCAGGACACGGTGGGCGCTGGCGACGCCTTCACTGCGGCATTAGTCCACGGATATCTCCGCGGAACGGTGCTTGCGGAAATCAACGAGACCGCGAATTGCGTGGGCGCCTGGGTCGCCAGCCAGTCCGGGGCAACTCCTGCCCCGAAGGCGGGCGGTTTAGACGAAAGTTTGGCGGAGATTCGCTAGTCCCGCGAGAAATGTCGGCTTACTCTGCGACTGTCGCTAGTGGTTTGTCTTGCTCCCTTTCCAGTTTCTCCACGGTTGCTTTGGGCAAGCCGCGGAGTAATTCCAGAAATGCAGCATTTGTCCAGCCGAAGCCGACGACATTCATTCGATAACCAAGTTCCACGCGAGCTTCGGACGATCGAGTGACCACGTTATATTTTTCCCGGATGTTTCCATCGCGACGGAAGTTCTCCGCCACCGTCGACAAAAATTCATACGAAATTCGATCCGCGTCGGCATCGAAGCCGTAACGGCGCAATCCGCTCACTGCGAGCATTTGAATATTTCCCCAGCCGTACGGAAGATCCCATTGCGCGCCCGTGTCCTCCCCACTCATCGCCAAGCCGCCAGGTCTTTCGAATGCGGGAATATTCTTGGCCACAGCCTTCGCCTGTTCCGGAGTCGCCAAACCAGCCCACAGAGGATAGAAGGTCGTCACATATCGATAATCGGATTTCTGCCCCGTCTGCAAATTTAGATCGAGGAAGAATCCCGACTTTTCATCCCAAAGATAGCGAGCGATGCGATCCTTGCGTTCTTGCGCACGTTTGCTCCATTTTTCTGCATCGGCCGCATGGCCGCGCCAACGGCTGATCTGCTCCAGATCTTTCTCCGTTTTGTAGAGCAGACTGTTCAGACACACCGGAGCATAATGATGCGTGGCCGCGCCAAAAGGTCCGAAGCGGAAACTTACGTCGAAGCCGGATTCCCGCATAGACCGGTCGCCTTTGTAATAGTCGGCACTCAGTTTGAATTCGTGCTGCTTTTCGCACCGCTCACCCGCGGCCGGCGGTGTGGTATCGCAAACCTGGAGAGTGTAGGCAGGGGCGGCAGTGGGGCTATTTGTGTTCTCCACGATGTAGTCGTCAGCATGTCGAGAATGAAAGAAAAAGTAGGTCGCGACTTTCTTGTGGAATCCAGTTTCATCCTGCAGCGCTTCCTGAGGCGGGCCCTCGCCAAAATCGTAGTAACGCGACAAGCCGATGTTGCCGGCCAGATGCGGGTCGCGGTTCCACGTCTCGTAATCCTTCTCAAGATCGGCGTAAGCCTTTGCCAGCCATGCTGGATCCGTATGTCCTGATTTCAACAGCGCGTCATACACTTCGATGAACATCGAACTCAGGAAAGGTGGCTGGGAACGCGTCAAGTAATAGGTACGGTTGGCGTTGAGCGTGGCCCCGTAGTGCTCAACTTCAAAGAAAAAATTGTCGACCATCCCTCGTGCCAACTCCACCCGCCCGGCGAGCAGCAGGCCGCGAATGATGAAATAGCTGTCCCAGCCATACATTTCGTTGAATCGTCCGCCGGGAACCACATATTTATTTTCGAGGTAGAGCAATCCCGGAGGTTGAAGTTTATTTGTATCGATTTCGCCCAGGCGGTGAATTTCTACCGGGAGATGCCTGATCTCAACCTTGCAGTCGCTCGATAGCTTTTGCACGGCAGTGGGTTCAGTCATACCCGCCGGCAAATACACAACCGCTGCCGCGCTGACCTTTGGGTCAACCACACTTTGACACTCGGTCATCGAGCGAGTGAGCGTATCCCAGCTCGCCGATATGTAGGTCAGAATCGGGGCAAGCCCTTGCCCGCCGGATCGAGTGCCTTCCCCGGCTGGCACTTCTTGCCCGAAAGCAAGAGAGGCGAGCGCAACGATTACGCAGACCTGCGCGGCGAAACAGAAACGTGGACGAGTACATCTGAAACGACAGTTGCCGGGTTTCTGAAACAAAAAGCGATGGAATTGTTTTGGCGATGTCATAGATGCGATCACCGTGAGTATGCGTTCACATTTGAATTCGACACGCGGGAGGCAGTTCCAAAAGATCGCCGTCCCCACGACTGCACGTTTTAGTTTATTCTCTTTAAGTTTGGTCTTACGGCGTTTTCAGGGGGCCCATTGATTAGATCCAGAGTAGTCGAATGCCTGCTCGTTTGCTCTACTGTTTTCCTATTTGCTGCATTCGGCGCCGCACAACAAATTCCAGGAAATACATATCAAGAGTTGCATTGGAGAATGATTGGCCCGTTTCGTGGCGGCCGCACCCGCGCCGCCACCGGCGTTCCCAGCCAGCCAAATGTTTTTTATGTGGGCCAGGTCAACGGTGGCGTATGGAAGTCGGATGACTACGGCCGCAGCTGGGTGCCGATTTTTGATCAAGAGTCCACGCAATCGATTGGCGCCATCGCGGTAGCTCCTTCAAACCCCAACATTATTTATGTCGGAAGCGGCGAAGGCCTGCATCGCCCTGACCTCTCCGTGGGCAACGGAATTTACAAATCGACGGACGCTGGAAAGACCTGGGCCCATCTGGGCCTACGCGATGGCTTTCAGATTCCCGCTCTGGCCATCGATCCCCGCGATCCTAATCGAGTGTTTGCGGCCGTGCTTGGCCATCCCTACGGTCCCAATGAAGAGCGCGGCCTTTTCCGTTCTACCGACGGCGGCCAGACGTGGCAAAAGTCGATTTACAAAGATGAAAATACCGGAGCCTCCGATGTAGAAATCGATCCTTCGAATCCTGACGTGATTTACGCCTCGATGTGGGAAGTACGCGAGGGCCCTTGGGAGGACGGCAACGAGGTCAACGGAACCGGCGGCGGATTGTTCAAGTCCACGGACGGCGGAAATACCTGGCATCCTCTCACCAAAGGTCTTCCTAAAGATCTTTCTCAGATCAACGTCGCAATCGCTCCCAGCAATCCCCGGCGCATCTATGCCACGGTCGCGATTGCTTCGGGTCCCCTGGCTTTTTACCGATCTGACGACGCCGGAGAAAGCTGGACCAAGCCAACCGACGATCCTCGCCCTGCAGGGCGCATTGGTGGAGGCGACCTCTCTGTTCCGCGAGTCGATGGCAAGAATGCAGACGTCATTTATTGCGCCAGCATCGTAACCATGCGATCTGAGAATGGGGGGAAAACCTGGTCCGGATTTCGCGGCGCACCCGGCGGTGACGACTACCAGAATCTCTGGATCAACCCGAACGACCCAAACATTATTCTTCTCGTCAGCGACCAGGGCGCGATTGTAACTGTCAATGGCGGCGCTTCCTGGAGTTCCTGGTACAACCAGCCCACGGCGCAGCTTTATCACGCGATCGACACTCCGACCTTTCCGTATCGCGTTTGTGGAGGCCAGCAGGAGAGCGGCTCGGTCTGCATCTCAAGCCGCGGCAATGACGGCGCTATCACCTTCCGCGACTGGCATCCCGTTGGGGTTATCGAGTATGGCTACGTCGCGCCCGATCCGCTTGATCCCGATGTAATTTACGGCGCTGGCAGGAGCGAGGTTTCAAAGTTTCACTGGTCCACCGGCGAGGTGCAGAACATCACACCAATCCCGCTTCGCAGCTCGAAATACCGTACTGATCGCACCGAGCCGATGATGTTCTCACCTCTTGATCCGCACGTGCTTTACTACGCCAGCAATATTCTCTTCAAAACCGCCGATGGTGGAGGCTCCTGGCAGACCATCAGCCCAGATCTCACTCGCGAGAATCCGGAAGTTCCCGCCAGTGTGGGGAAACTGATTTCGAAAGGCGCCGAAAAACAGCGAGGAGTGATTTACTCGCTGGCGCCCTCATTCAAGAACATCGGTACGCTTTGGGCCGGCACGGACGATGGCCTGATCTGGCGTACACGAGACGGCGGGAAAAACTGGAACAACATTACTCCGCCAGGACTCATCTCCTGGAGCAAAGTCACGCAAATCAGCGCATCTCATTTCGATGACGACTCCGCCTACGTTTCGGTGAGCCGCTTCCGCATCAACGACGAGCGACCTTTTATTTTTCGTACTCACGACGGAGGGAAAACGTGGACACTGATCACTGCCGGCCTTCCTGACATCGGCCCGGTAGATACGGTGCGCGAAGATCCAGTGCGCAAAAATCTCTTGTTCGCGGGCACAGAGAATTCAGTCTGGGTTTCTTTCGATGACGGCGATCACTGGCAATCGCTGCAGCTGAATCTGCCGCGCACTTCCATGCGCGATCTCTGGATTCACGACGACGACCTCATCGTGGCGACGCACGGCCGCTCGTTCTGGATTCTCGACGACATTTCGCCCTTGCGCGAAGTAGAGGCCTCACCTGCTGTCAGCGAGGCGCATCTGTTCATGCCAGCGCCTGCCTACCGCGTTCAGCGCGACACGAATACCGACACGCCGTTGCCGCCTGACGAGCCCGCTGCCGCGAATCCGCCCGACGGAGCGATCATCGATTACTATCTGGCGAAAGACGCTTCGGATGCCGTGACCCTCGAAATCCTCGACGCCCACGGTCAACGGGTTCGCCGATTTTCCAGCGCGGATAAACCCGATGTTACCGAGGCAGATCTGACGAAACAGCTAATCCCGCTTTACTGGCTGCGTAATTTCCGGGCGTTGCCCACGTCTGCGGGCATGCACCGTTGGGTGTGGGATCTGCACTATCCCGCGCCCGATGCCACGCGGCACGAATATCCCATCGCGGCCATTCCCGCGGATACGCCACGTTACCCACTCGGTCCCACCGCTTTGCCCGGTGCTTATACCGCGCGTCTCACCGTCAGCGGAAAAAGCTATACCGCGCCGTTTATCGTCAAGATGGATCCTCGTGTAACTATCTCGACAGCCGCCCTCGAAAAGAAATTCCAGATCGAAACTCGCTTGGCTTCATTACTCAGCGAGACTTCGCAAGCGGCGTTGCAGGCGGGATCGATTCGCGACTCGTTACAGAAGCTGAGCGAGAAAGCGAACGGTCCGGCGCATGACTCCGCGCAGGCGTTTCAGAACAGACTCGCTGCCGTTCTTGGAGCGGCACCCGGTTTCCTCGCGCCGGTCTCCGACGAAGTCACCCTGATGCGCATAACCGGCCAGCTCTACACGTTATACGGTCAAGTGTGGCAAGCCGATGCTGAACCCACCACTTCTCAGTTGGCTGCCATAGCGTCTGCCGAGCACGATGCAGTGAGTGTTATAGACCGTTGGCACGCGATCAAGACCACTGATCTCCCAGCGCTCAATCATTCACTTCGCAACGCTAAGCTGCCGGAGGTACAGCTCGAAGTGAACCCGCATGCGGATGAAGGCAACATGGACGAAGAGTAATGCTGGGCCACTTCTGGAGTCCGATTCCTCAGCTTTAGGAATGAAGCTTGAGCATTTTGTCTCCAGCCAACGCGCAGTTGTGTGCAAGATGTTGCATACGTTTCCCACGCAGCGAAAATAGTTTGTCAAATCTCTCTAAGAAATGGATCGGAAACTTCCTAAGCAGGTTATAATCCTGCGGCTTGAGATTCCAAGGCCGAAGCTCAAGTCAACTCCGTCGCGGTGTTGCACTGTGGAAACACCGCATCAGAACTCACCTTGCAAGATTGAAAGACCACAAAGATTTTGGACACGAAAGGGACAATATGAAGCTCCTCCGTATGCTCGCAATCGCGCTTACCCTACTGGCATCTTCCGCTTTGGCCAGCGCTCAGGCACCCATTACTTCGAAGTGGCTGAAGCTTAAGAATCCACCGACTTTCCTCCCCGACACGGCGCTGTTGCTCACGGACGGAACAGTCATGGTGCACCAATACAACAGCAACAAATGGTGGCGTCTTACTCCTGACATCACCGGAAGCTATGTGAATGGAACCTGGTCCGCTCTCGCTTCGATGCAGACGGGATACGCGCCGCTTTACTTCGCCGCTGCAGTATTGGCTGACGGCCGGGTGTTGGTGGAAGGCGGAGAGTACAACAACCTTCAGCAGGACGAAACCAACTTGGGCAGCATTTACGATCCCACCACCAATGTGTGGACTCCGGTAAATCCTCCCACGGGATGGAAGACGATCGGCGACTCGCCCGGAATTGTTCTGCCCGACGGAACCTTCATGATGGGTCAGGGAGGACAACCCGCGAAATTGCAGGTCGAGTTTAACGCTACGACCTTGACGTGGACGTCAGTAGGCACCGGCAAGGCCGATGGGTTCTCTGAAGAAGGCTTCGCGCTTTTGCCCGACGGTAACGTGTTGACGGTCGATTGCGAAGACGGAACGAATTCTGAGCTCTTCAATCCCACGTCCAACGCCTGGACCAGCGCGGGCAGCACGCTCCAAGCCTTGCCTAACAGTGGCGGCCTCGGAATCGTCCCGGAGATGGGGCCTCTCATGCAGCGCCCTGATGGCAGCGTTGTTGCCTTCGGCGCAACCACCCACACGTCGATTTACAGCAGTTCGACCGGCACGTGGGCCAAAGGGCCGGACTATCCCAACAGCGATGACATGGCCGATGCGCCGGCATCTATCCTGCCGGATGGCAACATCCTCGTTTACACCAGTCCCGGGGTGTTCAACGGTACCGGTACCTTCTACGAATTCAGCTATCCCGGAAACGCGTTCACCGCGGTTTCTTCGACCACTTCAGGAACCAAGCTGCAATCCTGGCAGGCGCGCCAGTTGCTTCTTCCCAACGGCCAGATTCTGTGGGATTCAGCCGATGGCGCGACCAAGGATCTCGAACTGTATGAATCCAAGGGCACCATCACCGCGAGCTGGGCGCCTACCGTCACGTCGGTTCCCAAAACTCTGACGCGTGGCAGCTCTTACGTAATCTCAGGCACCCAGTTCAATGGTCTCGACGCAGGCACGGCTTATGGAGACGATGCGCAAATGGCGACGAGCTATCCGCTCGTGCAGTTGACGAATCAGGCCACGAAGCATGTTTTTTACGCCCGCACGCATGACCACAGCACCATGGGAATTGCAACCGGCAGCACAACCGTATCCACCACCTTTGACGTTCCGGCGGCTGCCGAGACGGGTGTTACCGCACTCGTTGTCATCGCCAACGGAATTCCTTCGGCAAAGGTGAAAGTTACCCTTCAATAAGAGCTAATATCGCTGGCCGTTTTGAAGACGGCTGCACGATTCGAAACCGGTGCCGGAGTCGAGTATGGACTCCGGCGCCTTTTTTTGGCTTATGCTTGCAACTTTTCCACAACGCTTTTCAGTTTCTGCGCAATGTCTTCGGGCGCGGCTCCAGCCTCAAACTTTATTGGCCGCCCGATGCGCACGGAGATTTTCCTGGGAGCGGCGATCTTTCGGCCTGCTTGCTTTACTTCGAATAGTCCGGTAATTCGCACAGGCAGAACCGGAATGCCCAGATTGTTCGCGAGAAGCCCAATCCCTGCGCGGAAGGGATTCATCTTTCCGTCTACGGTATGGCGTCCTTCCGGAAAGACCAGCACACTGTATCCGAGATCGACCGCCCGGCCCGCATACGCGAAACTTTCCCGGAACCCGGATTCGTGCGGCAGAGGAAACAGGTTCAATAACGAAACGCCGAGTATCCATTGTGCGCGATCGTAGATTCTTCCAACAGTTCCTCTGCCTGGCGCGGGCGTGCGCAAAGCCTCCAATGCCTCGCCGCCCGCCGCAGTGGCGATGCGGTGCCGGAATCGTGCGGGTAGAGCGGTTTGGACAAAACCAACATCCACACCCGAAATGTGATTGCATACCACCAGCAACGGGCCGTGCCATCCCAGAAGATTCTCACGCCCTTCGATGCGAGGCCAGCCCAGCAGCATCATCGCCGGCCGTATCAATAAGCAGTGAGCGAGCCATCGCAGCCAGGTAACAGGCCAACGCAAAACCCAACTTGGATAGTGAAATCTCATGCGCTGCCTGGACTCGCCGTGCAACATCTTTTCGAGGTCGCTGACCGTGTGCTCGGCGCTCAGACGCATTTTGCTTAGATCCACCTGATACCGGTCTTCCAGTGCGCTAATCAGCTCTACACGATCGAGCGAGCTAAGTCCGAGATCGGAATCGAGACTCGCACCCGGGTCGAGGCTGTGCACCGTTCGCCCTGTAATACGTCCGATCAACTCCGCAAGGGGACTGTGGGACCTTACATCTTTAACGCCAATGTGAAGTTGCTCGGTTGCGAATTTAGCGATCAAGTTTCGCCGAGGTTTCTGCGTGCTGGTGCGAGGAAAATCTCCTTGCGGCCATGAAAACCACATACGCATGCGCTGGAATTCTGCGAGCGACTGGTTCGCACTCTCGACTGCCTCGTTCGCATTGGCGCCGTCGCGCAGTATCAACACCGCGCAGGGTTCCGCATTTCCGCCGCGTTCAATCCCGATCACAGCGCAATCTTTTACTCCGGGCTGCTGCCGCAACGCCGCTTCTAAGTCCTCGGGATAAATGTTCAGCCCACCCGGCGTGACGATCACCTCCTTCTTGCGTCCCTTGAAGTAAAGGTTCCCGGCTTCATCGAGCGCGCCTACGTCCCCCGTGCCGTACCAGCCCTCGTCGTCATCGGTAATCCTGGTGACTTTGGACGTTTGGCCAGCCTCCCAATAGCCAGCCGCCACGCCTCCGCCACGGACCAGAATCTCGCCATCTTCAGCCAGCTTTATTTCGCGCCCCGGCAACACTTTCCCGATCGAACGTTTTCCTAACTTGAAGGGATGATTCACACTGATCAGAGAAGTTGTCTCCGTCAGTCCATATCCTTGAATCGCCGCGTAGCCGAGCCGGCCCCAAAATTCTTCGGTCTCGGTGTCGAGCGCCGCGCCTCCGGAGATAAACGCCCAGAACTTCCACCCAAACTGGCGGTGGATCGAACGAAAGGTCCACCAACGGCGGAGGAAATGCCGTCCCTCTGCGGCGCGACATCGTCGACGAAAATGCTCAAGACGGCCGTCATCTTCGAGATCGCGTTCGATCTTCTGCTTCAGCGATTGCAGGACCCGCGGCACACTCACCAGCACCGATACTCGATTGCGTTTGATCGTGCTGACAATTTCCGACGGCTTCAACTCTTCCTGAAAAATCACCGTCCCGCCCAGCAGAGGCGGCAAAAACATTCCCAGGAATTGTCCGAAGACGTGGCTCAGGGGCAGCAGGTTCAGAAACCTCACCGGATGCACCCAGCGCTCATACTTCAAATACTTCTTCATCTCAGTTTCAAGCGGTGTGAGATTCGCCAGAACATTTCCGTGCGTGAGCACTACGCCCTTGGGCTCCGCAGTGGTGCCTGAGGTGAAAACAATCTGCAGAATGTCATCGCGACCGATCGCCAAGTTTGAAACCGGAGCAGCGGAATGAGGGCTCAACGTTTGAGTCAGATCTTCAAAAATTAGGGTGGGTGATCCGAGTTGTCCAGAACTGGGAAGTCCAGCGTGTTTTCGTGAGCAGACTAGCAGCTTTGTGTCAACCTGCTGGAAGACGCGGGTTGCGAAATCAGCCGACGCGCCATTGTCCATTGGGACAACCACGGCACCCGCGACCGCACAGCCGAAAAATGCCGCAACCCACTCGGCGGAGTTTTCCCCCCATAGCATGACTCGATCGCCCTTGCCGACGTTGCGGGCCTGCAACTCGCGAGCGAAACAAAGCCCCGCATCGCGTACCTCGGCGTACGACCGCCATTCCATGCGATAGCCACGACGGCGGCCATAGGCGCGCTCGTCGCCATGCGCGCCAAAGTTCGTCAGAAAAAACTCTGCCAATGACTCAGCCATGGAAATCGGGATCAGCCCTGCTCCAGCATGAGTCTAGCGGAGCAGGGAATCCGAGTCGGGAATATTCATGTGACAAAATTTACAACGTCATAGTCGCCGACGTAGGCGGAAGAATCACGCTGGGCGAGGAGAATGTAATACTTTCCGAGATCTTTCGCGACTTGGCCGAGAAAGGCAAGCCGCGCACAACCCGGTCAAATAAAAAGGGCGGGTTAAGCCGACTATTGATGACTACCCGCCCCTGAGTTTCTCTTAGCTCACATGCAAGGCGGCCCTGCATCGGAGGTGAAGGTGTTATTGTCAGAGAACCAACCATTGACCGCAAAAGAAGGCGCTCCATAGAACCAGGAGAAGAACACCAATTCCTGCAGATGGTAGGTGTAGCCGTTGGGCATAGTCACCGTGGGGACATTCGTGCCGGTGAGTGGATCTCCGACCTCGAGGTTACCCTGGCAACCGGGTTGCTGCCCGATATGTCCCCAAGGTGGCACTGGATTGTCCCCGAAGGGATCGTCCATCCACTCTCCCACCTCGTGGGCTGAGATGGATGTGTCGAAAATTGTGGGCCCGAAGAGGCTGGTCGTGTCGAAATCCATGACCCCATAGGTTTGGTTGGCGCCCTCGAAGCTGTGATATCCCAAG
Organism: uncultured Acidobacteriaceae bacterium; assembly: GCA_963771965.1. Classification (GTDB taxonomy): domain Bacteria; phylum Acidobacteriota; class Terriglobia; order Terriglobales; family Acidobacteriaceae; genus Sulfotelmatobacter. The sequence continues at coordinate 330,778 of CAVYVM010000004.1, read as the reverse complement.
ACACAACAGCTAAAAAGATCGGTGATGGGGGACGCGAGTACGACGTTCGCGAGCAGGAAAATCGGGAATGTCCCGGGGTTCACTCCTTGCGAAGACAGTGATGGGAGGATCGTGTTCACCACTAGAGTGTCGAACCAACCAATATCGACAATCCCCAGTGGAGCGCAAAAGTCCGGTGGCCCGAGCGAGTTGGTAGCCAAAGCCAGGCCGTCCGCCTGCGGCACGTTGACCTGAACAGGGCTGGTAGTGGTAACCGGGCTGAGCAGCACATGGTAGTTTGTTTCCTTGGTAAATGCCCAGAAATTCGCCCGCTGGAAGGCGTCCACGTACTGCGTGTTGCCGACGTTCGTGCCGCCCATTGCAAAGCTGGCAGGCTGGATGATCGGCGATTGCTGATACAGGGTCAGGGGGACGTCATTGGGCGCGGTCAGGCAAGACGTGTTCGCCGCAGTGGGATCCAGAACCGTAACGCCCGGCGTGGTGGAGATTTCGCCGTTACTGAAATTAACGCTCGTACCGACCAGATTAGTGGTAATTACAATCGGAACAATCTTGGTTGGGACCTTTGCCGTCTCACCCAGTCCGCCAAAGTTTATGGCGAGGGCATTGCGGCCCACCATAACGCCACTGTAGTTGTTGCCGTCTCGAGTGGAAGTAACGTTGTAGGTCCACAGCGGGAGATGCGGGCCGACTGGAGCCTTAAGTGCTTGATGCGCTCCGGGCGCGTGCTTTATTACGGTTGTGTAGCCGTTGAGTCTGGCTGCGCCCTGTGCGAACGCTGCGGTTGTGGTTACAGCACATCCCACGAGGGTGGCCGAAAACAGAAGCAAAAGTGTTTTACGTTTCATCAACGCACCTCGCGAACAGAGTCGGGCACGGACACGCGAACCGATGGCTCGTTAGATGAACGGACGCATTACTCCACGTGGCGTTCCCCAAATGCCGGGGACTTTAGCAGAAGGCAGATGGTTGGGGAAGAGACTTTGGTCTCTTTTGGATTCGTTTGACAAGAAGATGACAATAAATCCACTCTGAGCAGCTACTCCCGCCCCACCCCCAGCGCATCGGCTACGCGATTGATGTAGTTGAACCAAGAGGCGATCAGCGTGATTTGCAAAATCCCGCGATCGTCGAAGCCTGCGGCGCGCAGACCCTCGATATCGTCCTTCCAAACCTTGGTTGCATCCTTAGTCAGCTTCACTACGTAGTCCAGCATTACGCGCTCTTGAGGCGTGATGGGAGCGGTGGTGTAATCCTTTTCGAGCGCCTCGACGAATTCCTTATCCAGCGTGATCCTACGCAGAAACTCTGCGTGTGATTCGATTCAATACTTGCACCGGTTGGTCACCGAGACCATGGTGGTAATCATTTCGTGCTGCCGGCGGCTCAGTGGCAGGTCTGGCGACATCAGTGCGCCGAATGTGGAGAACGCGTGGTGGAGCGCGTCCGGAATTAGAGTGTGCGAGCCGACGATGGACGAGCTTCCAGACGCGTCAGGGTGCACGGGATCGGCATACTCCTTGGGATACAACGAGCGTTGCGCTTCGATGGCTTGGCGCAGTTTGTCATCGGCCTCGGTGAGTGGGATGGTTTTAATCCAGGTCATAGATGTAAATGTCCTTGGTGCCGTTTCTCGGCGTTTCGCATGGAAAGGTTACAACGGTTGTCCGGTATCGCCCTATAGCTAATTTGTATTATGAGGGCTGAAGGTGCGCTTCTTCGCAGCACGCTCTTAATAGGGCCGAGCAAGGGCTAAACCCCGGTATCTGCGGCTGATTCCCTTGGTAACCCGTTCGTACACTCCCTTTTGGTAACCCTTGGTAACCATGCGATTCCACCCGTCCAGCCGTACAATTGCCCTTGTCCGAACGGCCATGTCTCTTTACAGAAGTTTGGCCATCGCGACGTTCGACCCGGGACAGCACCTCCCAGGAGCAGGAATCAGGTTTCACAGGCGTTTTGTCAGTTGTCTTTTTTCAGACGTCTTTTGTCAGACCAGGGCTGGAGTTCGGATCCTTATGGCGTTCGGTTTCGGGTTCAACAAACAGAAAGTACTCAGCGCTGCGGAGAAGTATGTCCAGCAGGGCAAGATACAGAACGCCATCTCTGAGTACGAAAAAGTCACTAAAGCTGACCCCAAAGATCTCACGGTCACCAACACCATCGGCGATCTCTACTCGCGACTCGGCGAGGCCGACAAAGCTACCGAATGCTTCAAAACTGTAGGCGATGCCTATGCCAACCAGGGTTTCACGGTTAAGGCAATCGCGATGTACAAGAAGATCAGCAAGCTCAAGCCTTCGCTCGAGAGCGTGCTGAAGCTGGCCGAACTCTACACCCAGCAGGGACTCTTCAATGATGCTCGTGCCCAGTACCTGCAAGTTGCCGAAGAGTTTCTAAAGTCGGGCGAGCTGGACAACGCTGTCCGTATCTTCCAGAAAATTCTGGAAATGGATCCGGAAAATACCAGCATGCGGGTCCGCCTGGCTGAGGTTTACGTCCGCCTTGGCAAGAAGGAAGAGGCGTGGAAGATTTTCTCCGCCGCCGCCGAAACCTTGCGCTCCAAGGGATCGCTGAGCGGCGCCGAGGAAGTTCTGCAGCGCATGCTCACGCTCGACCCGGGAAACAGTTACGCACTGCTGATGCAGGGCCGCAACCTGCTCGAAAACGGAGACGCTGAAGCGGCTGCGGAAGCGTTGCAAAAAGTCCCGGACCTCGATTCCAATCCCGAGGGACTGCGCGATCTGCTCAAGGCGTATCTAAAGACCGGCCGCCTCTCCGACGCCGGTACGCTTGCCAGCAAATTATTGACGGTCCATAACGATCTGCCCGCTATCTCGACTTTTGCCGATGCGCTGATGCAGGCAGGGCAGTACGAGAATGCGCTGCAGGTTTACGATCAGCACGCCGAGCGCCTGCTGGCCGAAGATTCCGATAAAGTTCTCAAGAACCTGCACACCATCATTGGGCACGTCCGTGACAATCCGGCTTCGCTCGAAAAGCTTCTCGATCTCTTCCAGAAAGCTGGAGAGAGTACGCACCTCAGCGAAGTCATCGAGTTGTTGGCTCATGCCTCGGTGCAGTCCGGCAACTTGTCGCGCGCTCGCGATCTCTATCAGAAGCTCGCGACCGTGGAACCTGGCAATCCCCTGCACATGAACAATTACCAGCAGGTGGTCAACCAGTTGGGTGGGGATGCGGCTGAGAAACTAATTTCGGCTGAAGAAGCGGCCGTTATCGTGGATGAGTTGGAAGCCACCGCTCCTTCGATTCACCAACACTATCCCGATGCTGTTGCTTTAGCCGTTCGCTCTGCGCTGACCGATGCCGAGCTGTTTATCTCTTACAACATGCCCGCCAAGGCTTTGGGACCATTGATGGTCGCCCTGCCTTTGGCCCCAATGGATCTGCGCCTGAATCAGCGCCTGGCAGCACTGCACACACGAGCCGCCCGTTTCGCCGAGGCTGGAGTTTGCTGCCGTACTCTGCAAAACATTTACTCCGAAGCGGAATATCCTGAAGAAGCGACTCGATACGGCGAACTTGCTACCCGCTACGAAGAGCGCTCGGCGGTGCAAACTGCGGGTGCAGTTACTTCTTCGCTGGCGATTGAGGTTGAGGAAGCGACCGCAGAAGAAGCTCCCGAAGAAATTTCGGTCGAGGCTGCAGCCGCTCCGTGGCCATCTGCGCAGGAGTCCGACGACGACAACGAATTCGCTGTGGTCAGCGATCAAGAAGTCGATCAAGACCACGATCACGTCAGTGGCAAAAGCGCGCCAGTCGCAGAAGTTGAAGCCGCAGCCGAAGAGATCGATCTGTCTTCCGAATGGGATGACGCAATCACCGTTGAAGCCGACATCCCAGCGGCTGAACCGGCGGAAGTCGAAGTTGCGGCTCACGCTGCGGATCAAAAAGCCGCAGCCGTTACCGGCAAGGCCAAGGCCGCATCCGACGACGCCGAGAAGACCGCCGAAACCGTCGACGAAATCCGCTTTTATCTCGAGCACGGCATGCCGGAGCAAGCCGAAGCCGCCTTCGAGAAGCTGCAGACTCTTACCAGTAACCAAGCCACACTGGGGTCCCTTCGCAGCGAGATTGAATTGGCTTCCCAACAGTCTCCGGCCGCAGACGACGTGGCCGCTGTGGAAGCTGTCTCTAACTTCGTCGTTGAAGAACCCGCAGTTGAGTCCGCCGCTGAATTCTCCATCGAAGACGTTCCTGCTGCTGCGGAAGGGTTTTCAGCGGTGGAAGAGCCTACTGCTCAGGAGCCTGCTGCAGAAGACACCTCTGTCGAGGAGACTGCCGTTGAAGAGATCGCTGTCGAAGAGATCGCTTCGCAATACGCCGAGGCTGCAGAGGTACCGGCTCCCAGTGTTCCCGAGCCTGTGATGCAGCAGCCCGTTCCGGCTGAGCCGGTCGCGGCCGAGCCCGCCGCGGCCGAGCCCGCCGCGGCCGAGCCCGCCGCGGCCGAGCCCGCCGCGGCTACGGCTCAGCCAGCTGTTCTTCAGGAGTTTGTCGCCGATCTTGAGTCGTCTCTCGGCGAAGGTTTCATTCCAGGTACGGTCTCGCATGAAGTCGAGCCTGAAGTTGCGCAGCCGGAACTGGAGGCGATTGGACAATCTGCGCCCACGGTCTTCGGCGTGCGCGAGTCTGACGCGCCGGAAGCGGCTGAAGTTCGCGAGCCTGAGGTCATGGGCGAGTTCGTTGCCGATCTCGAAGCTTCCTTGGGTGACGATTTCCTTAAGGGTGCTCCGGTCGCCGAAAGCCAGCCTGCACCCCAAGCTGAGCCCGAGCCAGTGGCCCAAGCACCGGTCGCCGCTGCTTCCGCGCCGCCGGTGCACCTACCCGCTCCAGCGCCCTCGCCGGCGGTTGCCGCCCAAGTGGCGAACGCTGCCGCAGCGTCATCCGGCAGTTCTGCGGTTGCATCATCGGCTCCGGTGTTGGCGCAACCATCAGCGCCGCCCGCAGCGCCCAAGCCGCCAGTTTCTCCGATCATTCCCAGCGTGCCTGCCGCCGCTAAGGCTTCTCCGTTCGGCGAAGAGGCGGGCGTGGATCTCGCCGAAATGTTCGGCGAACTCAAACACGATCTCGAAGCCGGAACCACGGCTGCCGATGAAGATCCCGAGACGCATTACAACCTCGGAATTGCATTCCGCGAAATGGGCCTGCTCGATGAAGCTATCGGCGAGTTGCAGAAAACTTGCCAGGCGGTCGATCGCGGCCATCCTTTCCCGCAGGTGATGCAGACTTACACCTGGCTGGCGCAATGCTTCCTCGACAAAGGAGTGCCCGAGGCCGCGATCCGCTGGTACGAAAAGGCTCTTGCTGCACCTGGGGTCGACGAAGAAACGCGTACTGCTCTCCACTATGAGCTTGCCGGGGCCCACGAGATGGCTGGCGACAAGGGCGCTGCCCTCAAGCACTTCATGGAAGTTTATGGCCGCAACATCGACTACCGGGACGTTGCCGAGCGCATCAAGGCCTTAAAGTCGTAGAATAACCCGATGGGTTTTTCCCCTAACTTTTTTCTCTGTGGCCACGGTGAATCGCGATCACGCACCCTGCGGAGCGCCCAGTGACCATCGATCCCAAGCTGCCCGTCGAAAACGGGCCTGTTGCACCGCCTCCGCAGGCTGCACCCGCGCATACTGATACCAGCACTGTGTTGCTTGATTCGCCGTCTTCAAATGTGTCGCCCAGGCCGCACGGCGCTTTCCAACTGTGGCTGCATCGCGCGTCGGTGTTCCTCTTCGTGCTGATCAGCGCCATTGCTGGCGTGCTTCTGGTGATCCTGCCATGGACTCCCGAGTGGACCGACAACTATCTGCTAATCTCGTTTCCCTGGCTTCGCACCTCGGTCTCCAACGGCTTCTTTCGCGGGATGTGCAGCGGCCTGGGACTGCTCGACATCTGGATCGGTTTCTGGGAAGCCCTGCATTACCACGAGCATCAATGAAGCGGAAAGCATTCTGAGACTTAGTCATCACCATTTGATCTGAACGAGAACGATCCCATGCCCGACAAGCTGAATCCCGCGCCACTCGCCTATCGCAACCCTGCTTTTATCGACAGTCCCGACGGCCGCATTCTCCGCATCCTGGCTGAATATCAGGAGCCCCTCGCCCGCTTTCGGCGCGAGCAAATTCAGGACACAGTCGTCTTTTTCGGCTCGGCGCGCTTTCAAGGCCACACTTCTGCAAAAGAAAACCTCTCCGCTATCGAGAGGAGCCAGGCCTCAGATGCTCAATACGATCAGACTTTGAAGCGTGCCCGTGCCGCCGTCGATATGGCCCGTTACTACGAAGATGCACGTCGGCTGGCATTTCTTCTGACCGAATGGTCGATCCATATTCCGGCGCGCCGCCGCCGTTTCGTCGTCACCACCGGCGGCGGTCCCGGCATCATGGAAGCCGCGAACTTGGGGGCGCACGAGGCTGGAGGCAAGAGCATTGGGCTGAACATTAACCTTCCATTCGAGCAGAACCCGAATTCCTACATCACGCCTGCGCTGAATTTCGAGTTCCACTATTTTTTCATGCGTAAATTCTGGTTCGCTTATTTAGCCAAGGCGCTGGTAATTTTTCCCGGTGGTTTTGGCACCATCGACGAACTCTTCGAGATTCTTACGCTGGCTCAGACCGACAAACTCGCCAAGAAAATTCTCGTTGTTATTTACGGCAGCGAATACTGGCACCGCATCATGAATTTCCAGGCTTTTGTCGACGCTGGCACGGTTTCTCCGGAGGATCTCAATCTGTTCAAGTTCGTCGATACTCCCGAAGATGCTTTTACGTTTCTTCGCGATGGCTTGACCGAATACCACCTCGGCGGTTCGTCCAAGAAGGAAAAAGAGCAGGAAGTCCTGCCCGAGATTGCCAAAACCAGGCCGTAGTCTGCAAACACGAACTTGCCTTTTTGCGGCCGACCTGTTAGCTGAGAGCTGATGGCTCGAAGCCCACTCTTGTATTACATCACCAGCCGCGCCGCTTTTCCGGGCGACGAGCAAGCACGCCGGTTTCGTCTGCTGGAAAAGATCGAGGAAGCGGCTGGCTACGGCATCGACTACATCCAACTTCGCGAGAAAGACATGCCCATCCGCGAATTGGAGTCGCTTGCACGCGAAGCTGTGCGCATCGTTCGCGATGCGTCAAGAACGCCGACAAAGAACGGTGAACCGAGGACTCGGCTGCTCACCAATTCTCGCACCGATGTCGCGCTGGCTGCAGGCGCAGACGGAGTTCATCTCCCGGCTGGCGACGTCTCGCCAACAGACGTTCGAAAAGCATGGAAGGATGGAGCGAGCCGAGGTGACGCAAGCATTTTGCGGCCGCCAGTTGCAGCCTCAGACCACGCCGACCCTTTGATTGCCATCTCCTGCCACTCTTCCGAAGAAGTTGTTGAAGCCGCTGCATCTGGCGCGCAGTTCGCCGTCTTCGCCCCCGTCTTTGAAAAAAAGGACGCTGCGGCAGCCACGCCTGCCGGCCTGGACGCTCTTCGCCAAGCTTGCCGAGCCAACATTCCAGTCTTCGCTTTGGGCGGAGTGACTCTGCAGAATGCCAAGTCATGTCTAGACGTCGGTGCAGCGGGAATCGCGGGCATCCGCTTGTTTCAGGAAAACGACATCGCCGCAGTAGTGCACGAGTTGCACGAACAATAGAAGCCATCTCATCTCGTGAACGGTTTGTGCAGGGTACGACTTCACAGCTTGAGGAAGAACTCCTGATTCGTAATCAGGGCACGGCTTCAGCCGTGCCGCACTCTTAGGTTTGTCATCCTGAGCGAAGTAAGTGCTGCGCGAAGCGAAGCACTTACGCAGTCGAAGGATATCCCCACCAGTTCCTCCACTTCCGATGTGCCTCAGAGAGTTCTCTCTAGGTGGCTCGTCAACATCGTGCGAACGCCCTTCTAGACCTCTATCACCGCAAGCACTGCAGGGATCCTTCGACTCCATTTGTCTCGCGCGAAGCGCGAAACAAATTCCGCTCAGGATGACAGCACTCGGTGGTCATGGTCTTCACCCTTACTCTGCGGCATAGGCGGGCTGAGAGCTGTCACCTACCAGGTTGTCATCCTGAGCGCATAGGAGCCGCCGGATCATCAGGCAAATGTTTCTTCTCTCCGAAGACTTCGGCGGTAAACCCTTCAATGATCGCGCCAGAGCGCCAGGCATCGATCGGCAACCCGGCTTTGCGGCAGGTTTGCTCAAGAAACGTTATGCGGCCCCATGCGTGTTCGACCGGGACCTGGGGCAGCAGTAGTCCACGCCGGCCGTGCAGGCTGATGAGCAGACCGTGGCGTCCGACTTCTACCTCTTCCGCAGCAATGGGCTGCGGACGTGAGAGAATGCTGAGTTCGATCTCCAGATGCGGAGCCTCTTCCGCAGTCACTGGAGAGAAACGGTTATCGTCGAATGCCGCGGCACGTGCGGTTTCGGCCACGGCGCGGTAAAGCGAAAATTGAGGAAGAACATAGCCAACGCATCCGCGTAGTTGTCCGCGCAGATACAGAGACGAGAACGTACCGCGGTGCTCGGCAAAATGAGGGGTGGGCGGCTCCAGAGAAATTGCGCGCCGCCCCAACGACGAAGAAATGGAATCGTGCGCCAGCCGCAGGAGCAAGGCACGCTCCTGGGCAGAGAACTCCTCGATGGAAGTTGATCTGCCGGCTTTGATTCCTTCCGCTGTGTTGTGCGACAAAGAATCCACTACCGGCGACGAATTAGGTTGTAGAGGCGGCATCTGCCGGGGCCGTTTGCGGCTTTTTGCGACGGCTGAGAATGAATGCGCGGCGGCGGCGCTTCGAAACGCGACGATCAATCTTCGACCAGAATGCCACGAAATAATCGATGGCGGAAACCAACGATACGCAAACCACAAACCAAATCGCAAGATAAGCGATCCAGTGAATCGGGAAAACGAAATTTCCGTAGATCGGCCATTCCTTCCAGCGATGGTCCAAAATTACCGCGACCACGGAGACAATCTGCACCACCATCTTGAACTTGCCCAGTTCGCTGGCTTCGATGGTGAACCCGCCCGAGGCGGCAATCGACCGCAGGCCGCTCACCAGAAACTCGCGGCCAATGATGATCACTGCAATCCACGCCGGAACCAGGCTGGGATTGAATTGCACCAGCGTAACGAATGCCGCGGCGATCAAAAGCTTGTCCGCCATGGGATCGAGCAAAATGCCCATGGTGGTGATCTGTCCACGCTTGCGCGCGAGGTATCCATCAATCCCATCGGTCATCGAGGCGGCAATGAATATTGCCGATGCCAGCAATTCTTTGGCGCCGTTTTCGCTGCTGAAGTGAGTGGACGATAAGATCCAGATCAGCAGGGGGATACTGCAGATGCGGATCAGCGTGATGGAATTAGGCAGGTTCACTTCTGCAGATTCACTTCAGTTACGAGTTTCCGGGCTCCGGAGGACAGTTTGATTATCCTCCACGGTAAGAGGTAACGCAATCGGGGGATTGCCCCGTTAGGACACGGTTGTGCAACCGTTGTTTCCGGCAGAATCCACTCACTATTTCGGTGCGGGGGGCATTGCATTCGTCTTTGGCTGCTTGGCGATGATCTGGTCCTTGATCTTGTCGTAAGTGGCTTGCGGAATGATCTTCTTGTGAACCAGATCGAGCTTCGTGCGATAGGGGCGGCCAGCGATAATCTTCTGCGAATAGGCGTCGCCGATACCGGGCAGGGCTTTAAGTTGGTCGGCGGTGGCCGTGTTGATGTCGAGCTTTTCGGCAGCGGTGGAAGCTTGCGGCACTGCGGCTGCAAATGATCGCGCCGGCGCGACAACAGGCAACATCAAGGAGGCAAGCAGGAGCGGTAAAATCCGTGCGAACAGCTTCTTGGCCCGTGCACTCATAAATTCCCTCCCCAAATTCCTCAGGCCTTACCAGGGACCGTAAGTCCGGTTCTTTACTGGCAACTGGGTACTGGCAACTGGCCACTGGTTACGCGTAAATGCCCTACGCGTAGATTCCGCGCTGGCGGATAGTATAGGCAACACGGTCAATGGCCAGCATGTACGCTGCGATGCGATTGTTCACTTTGTGAGTCTCGGCATAGCGGACCACGTCGTTGAAAGAGGAAACCATAATCTCTTCCAGTTGCTCGTTGACCACGGATTCCTTCCAGAAGTAGCCCTGGCGGTCCTGCACCCACTCGAAGTAGGAAGTTGTAACGCCGCCGGCATTCGCCAGAATGTCGGGAATCACGAAGACTCCCTTGTCCGTCAAAACGTCGTCTGCAGCCGATGTGGTTGGGCCGTTGGCGCCTTCCGCCAGGATGCGGCATTTCACGCGATCGACGTTGCGCGAGGTAATCACGTTCTCCGTAGCCGCCGGGATAAGAATCTCGCACTCAGTCGTCAGCAAATCGGCCGCGCTATATGCCTCAGCATTGGGAAATCCATGCACGGTTCCATTTTTCTGGCGAAATTCGACGAGCGCGTTCAGGTCGATGCCATTCTTGTTGTAAAGGCCGCCGCCCACTTCGGCGATGCCAATAACTTTGTAACCGCCCTGATACATAAGTTGGGCGGCATTCGAGCCGACGTTGCCAAAGCCCTGGACAATGACACGGCTACTCTCCCGCGAGAGCCCGAGTTTCTTAATGGCTTCGTCGCATACCGCCATCACGCCGCGGCCCGTGGCTTCGCGGCGTCCGCGCGAGCCGCCGATATTGATGGGCTTTCCTGTCACCACCGCAGTCACCGTCTGCCGCATGTGCATGGAGTAAGTGTCCATCATCCACGCCATGATCTGTTCGTTGGTGTTGACGTCGGGCGCGGGCACATCTTTTTCCGGACCGATAAATTCGATCAACTCTGAGGTGTAGCGCCGCGTCATGCGCTCAATCTCGCCCATCGACATCTTGTGCGGATCGCAAATCACTCCACCCTTGGCCCCGCCGAAAGGAATATTGACTACGGCGCACTTCCAGGTCATCCAGCTCGCCAGCGCGCGCACTTCGTCAAGCGTAACGTCGGGCGCGTAGCGGATGCCGCCCTTAGCCGGGCCGCGCGCGATCGAATGCTGCACGCGAAATCCGGTGAAAACCTCGAGGTGGCCGTCATCCATCTGTACGGGGATGTAGACCGTAAGTTCACGGTTGGGATAGCGCAGAACCCGCCACAGGCCATCATCCAGATTGAGCTTTTGCGCCGCCAGATCGAAACGGGCTCGCTGCGATTCCCACGGATTACTTTCTTTGTCGATCGGTGGAGCGCTAACCATTGTGGTCATAATTTTTCTCCGGAATGAGTGCGATTAACCTGTTGGCCGACGCCGGGACGAGTTCCTGCGATGATCAGGCAAACGTTCAGAGTATATGAGCCGGGACGGGTGGGAAGCAAGGCGGACGAGGTCGGGGTAGTGTCTAAAAGTGCGTTGGTACTTCAGACACTACCGAGGTCGGCTCGGGTGGTATAACGAAAATAGCTTGAAGCACGGTGGCGGGCGTGACATCTTAAAGCCATGGAGCCCGACGAGAACACAGGCAATGAAGCCGCCAAGTCTCTTCAAACACTCCTCTTTGCTGTTTTGATAATTGTATTCTCGGCGTACACCTTTCTTCCCAGAAATGGACCGAATATGTCCGAATATCGGTCTGCGACTCACCTTAGCGCCTGGATTGCGCTCAATAATCTGGCGTCGTCTTTGACCTCGAGGGGCACACTTGGCTCAAGCTATCGGTTGAACTGGGTCGTGACGGGCACATGCGCGGAAGCAAATCCTAAGATAAACGGCAAAACTTCGTTCGAAGCTGCCATTTGCTTCGACAGACTTTGCAAACTCGGACTTGACCCCGCCGGATACGATCCAGGGGTAGGAGAAGTCGAATGCGATGGGATCAGCATCGCCACGGTGTGGCCGAGTTTGAGGGTTTATGACGTCGAACTTCATCGTATTCTCGGCCCGGTGTTGGACGAATACATTCCGAAGATAAACACGGAGAGTTATAAAGTTGTGGTCCAGGCCAATGATGGTGCGCTTCCTTTTCTCAATATTTATTGATTAGACTGATCCCGACGGAGGAGTCGAGAAAGAAAGACGTAGTGACTGGCGATACGAGGCTCGACTCTGAGCGCTGGCTTGTTACGAACCTGGGTCCGGGAAACTATTGGCCTACGGAGCGTGATAACCGTCCGTTGTACTGGGACAGGACCGCTGAATTCCTGCGTGCGTTTGGGAGAAAGGATCCCGGCTCGCCACCGGGAGCGGACGATCCATCTCTGCAGGCCTTCTTCACCTCCGCGACTGGCGCAATGTCTGGGATAGATATTCTTGGACTACATCTGGACACTTCGCTTTACGTTTCCGCAGTGGGTTTGCTCATGGGCGCTGTTACCTTGGCAATGTACGCGCCTGTATTGGCCTTAAAGAAATGCCGTAATCAGATTATTCAGCCGTTGTGGATTTTATTGATTTCCACGGAGGGAAGATTTCGGCTCGAAATAGCCCTTTGCTCGGTCAGCGTGGGCCTTGCGGTCGCCCCACTTGGCATAATCTATATGCAGTTTGGGATATTTCGGTATGTCTATCCGTTAGACCTCGGGTGGCGGCTCCTACTCCTCCTACTTGGCTGGATCTGCCTATTGTGGTCGTCCTATGTGTTAGGAATGCTCGCCGTCGAGGCGAGGTATCGGCGGACGCGTTAGTCCCTCCGTTTTCCTTGTATATACAACGATGCTTTGTATATAATCTACCCATGCCCCTCAGTATCCGCAACTCGGAAGTGGAACGCCTTGCTCGCGCGCTCTCTCGCCTCACGGGCGAAGATTTGACCCAGACCATCCTTCAAGCCCTGCGCGAGCGCCACCAGCGTATCCGCGCGGCCCGCCAGCAGGAGCGACTGATGGAAGACCTCACCGCCATCGCCCGCCGCGCCGCCGCCCTGCCTGAGATTGATTCCCGCAGCGCGGATGAAATTATTGGCTATGACGATCAAGGCCTACCGAAGTAGATGGTCATTGACATCTCAGCCGTCGTCGCCATCCTGCGACAAGAGTCCGGGGCTGAAGACCTGTTGCGTCGCTTGACTGGGGCTGGCTCTAGGCGAATATCCGCAGCAAGCCTTCTAGAGGCCGCAATCGTGCTTGAGGCTAAGTCCGGAGAAAGAGGCGGCGAGCAATTGGACTTGTTTCTGGCTCGCGCTCAAATTGAGGTTGAGCCTGTAACAGCGGAGCACGTCCGCATTGCGCGCAAGGCGTGGCGGCGCTATGGGAAGGGCAGCGGCCACGCGGCTGCACTCAACTTCGGCGATTGCTTCAGCTATGCTCTAGCGCAAAGTTTAGGGGAGGAGTTGCTGTACAAAGGCGCAGACTTTGCCGAAACAGATGTTGCGCGGGCCGAAACAGATCCCCTTTAATCCTGTCTCTCGCGAAATCGAAACGTGGCGAGTTACGCTTTCTTGGCTTCTAAATTAATCTCCATCCCCTCAGATGCCGCCCTGACTTTTGGGTAGTAGTTGCGAGCGTCATGCACCACCTTGTCGATGACAACGTCGGTGTGATCGGGATCGTGATGGAAGAGCACTAACTCTTTGGCGCCACTTTCCATCACAACGTTCACGGCCTCGCGCCAGTGGCTATGTCCCCAGCCGCGGCGACGGGCTTCGTATTCCTCGGGCAAATACTGTGCGTCGTAGATGAGCACATCCGCGCCTTCGGCCAGCTTGCGCACGGCTTTGTCGAAGGTGGCATCGCCCGGCTCGTTGTCGGTCGCGTAGACCAGAATCCCATCTTTCGTTTCCAGGCGGAATCCCATGCACCCTTGGGGATGGTTCAGCCACGCGGTCTGCAGTGTGATGCCGTCCTCGATGGCAGTGCGTCCGCTCTCGATGTCGTAGAAATCCCGCCGGGCTTTCATGTGATCGATGCCTACGGGAAAGTACGGCGACGCCATCTGATCCGCAAGAACTTGTTTGAGGCTGCTGACGCGGCTGGAGCACTGGAACAGAAACCGGTTTTCCGCGTTGGCATACAAAGGCCGGAAGAACGGCATGCCCTGAATGTGGTCCCAATGAAAATGCGAAACGAAAACGTGCGCGGAGAAAGGACGGTCGCCGAATTCGCTCTCCAGTTGCCGGCCGAGCACGCGGAATCCGGTTCCGCAATCGAAGATGTAAATGCGGTCACCGACGCGTACTTCGACGCAGGAGGTGTTCCCTCCATAGCGCATGTTTTCGGGTTGTGGAGTGGGTGTGGAACCCCGTACTCCCCAGAACTTAATCCGCATAGGCTCCCGGGCCCGCGCGAGGGGCCGCCCGCTCGGTCTATTCTTGGTATCTTCCGATGCGCGGAGGCTGCCGTCAATTGCCGGATTGGTTCCGGAGGAAGATTTTGCGGTCTAATCTGTAAATTGCCACACGGCTAAATCCCGTACGAAACTGAAGGCACAAGAAAATTAGGTAGGGCTGCTCTCAGTTGGAACTAGGCGGGCGTCTCCCTTGGTTCCCACGATCCCAGTGACTCGTAGAGATAGGGACTCCCCTTAAAAAATTCGGAGTGAATGATTTGAAGTCTGCTGTTGAGACGCGCGAAAAATGTTTGCCTGTCCTCACCGAAGGCTCGCAGCAGTCCTGACCCAAATTCGGGATCTTCGTATAGGCGATCAAGCAGACGGACCACGCGCTGGCCGTAAAAGCGACCGAAGTCAGGCCAAATTCTAGCTGACTCACCCTTCTCATGTAGCTGAGCAACTTTCAGGCACATTAGCATTTGCGCTTGGATATATGCGTCGAGAAGGCCATCACCCTGGAACTGAGTGACCTCCGCCAGTTCTGGGGAGGATAATTCCTCTCGAAAAAAGTCGTGTATTCTCCCCGCAGCCCGCCCGAAAGCCTCCGAATGAAATAGGTAGGGCATGTCAAACGGATAGCTAAAAATTGCCCGCTCGGATTGGTAGTACCACTCAAACTTGGTAGTAAGCAGTTTCTCGAAAACTGCCCAAGCCTCCCAGTGGAGAGCCATGACTAACGCTGTCATGTACAGAAAGCCGGCCTGTACGTGTGGTATTCCCCTTACCGCTGGATACCCTGATAAACGTTCGGTTTTGTTTAACATCGACTCAAGAAGCCGTTTATATCTACCGAAAACTTCAGCGCTGTCTGATCGCGCCATAGCTAGAACAAGAGCGGTAGCCAGCGGTTGCGAGGCGATAAGCTTCCTAGCGGCAGCCGCTGCTTCTTGGGGTTTATCACCGAATTCCTCGTATATGTTGTTCCAGGAAGTTTCAAACTCACGCTGGGCCTCGTCGAAACGTAGGATGACCCTTTTCCAGCCGCCACGAGCTAGTAGTCGTGAGGTTCCCGAAAAGTCGGTTAGAAGCTTCCCCATTATGTCCTCTCTGGCAACAACAAGCGGCATTCGCCACTTCAGATTCGGAGAGCACTTAGCATTTCGCTAGTAATTTTCAAGACCTCACTAGCCGACTGAATTCTCTTGGAGCGATCTTGCACTATCATGCGCGCTAGGAGATCATCCCGGATGACCCGAAGCCTGTCGTCTTGGGACAGTTCTTCGTCTCTGAAGGCTTCCGACAACTCCTCCCGAAAGAGATTTCGAGATGTGATCATGAAATGCAAGAGCTTTCCAAGAGCGTATACATCAGACGATTCGTCAACTTCGGTTATACCTCCCCGTTCCTGTTCAGGTGCCATAAAAAACCTAGCGCCGACGGTCTCGCCGTGCTCAGTGAGACGCCCACTTCTGGCCGTCTCCTTTAGAAAGCATATCCCAAAATCCGAAACCATCGGTTGTTTTAATGACTCGTCTAGGAACAACACGTTTGCCGGCTTGATATCCCTGTGAATCGCCCCGAGTTCATGCGCAGCCTGAATTCCCGTCACGATTCCGAGGAAGGTTTCCAGACAGAATTCGGTCCGCAGATTGTATAGCTGATATTTGTCGTCCAGCGAACCGATTGCCACAGGCATAGCTACATATCCTCGCACCGCGTCCCCGGAATCGGAGATCTGCTCCAAGTTGTGGTCGATTATCGGGATCACGTTCGGAGCATGCATCTCGGAGAGCCGGACGTGAATCTCTAGCTCCTGTACGAATCTAGCTCTCTTCTTGGGTCTTGAGAGGCTAATCACTTTTACGGCTGCCACAGTCCCTTCATCACGGGTTGCCCTGAAAACGGAACCCTGCCCTCCTCTCCCAAGCCGTTCACCCAATTTCCAAGCGCCTACTGTTTTGGGTACCATATCGGTTTAAAACATCTCCTGGCTGCGATTTCGCACCCTGCGCGACATTTGAATTGCGGTCACGATATTCTACCGGAGGGCTTGGCGGGCCATTCTCGCGGCCACATCCCATCCCGTGGTTAGAAGCTAGACCATGCCCGCGTTGACTGCTGAACGCACCTAGTCCGTGGAAGCGTAGGTCGTTACCGGCATTAATAAAGGCCACGTCGCCTAAGCACCGTGGCCTTCTCGTTTTTGAAGCGTAAAGCTGCTTCTGATGCAATTTTCCGCTGCCGCTAATGCACTTCCACCACGTTGGCGATCGCATTCAAGCAGTCACCGTTCGAGGCGAAGGCGACGTTGAGGACTGCGGTTCCTGCTGGCGTCGCCTTGGTGATGTCGTGACCCGTGTCATCCCAGAGTTGAGGAAGCGGGAACCCTGAACTGCCATTCCAATCGCTATCGTTGTCCAGAGCACCCGCACCCCCTGAAATTGCTACTGCATTAATGGTTGTCGTCTCCAGGCTGACTCCTGGGACGGCAGTACGGCTCGTTCCAATCTGGCCGTCATCTCCAATGTTGTCCCAGAGCGTCAGCGTGCCCGTGGCCGCGGCAGGAAGAGTCAGAGCATAGTTCAGCGGATTCGCCAGATCGAATTCTGTGCCCGCCAAGGGAACATCGTAAATTGCCACATTCCCTGTGCCTGTGCCCACGATGACCAGAGATGCCCCCTCGAACAAGGGAAAGACTGGGGCGCCTACCCAAGGATCGGCGCCATTTGTAAGTCCACTGGCGCCGGCATTTAAGGTGATCTGGTACAAACCGTTCCCGTTGGCAACAGCGATCGGCACCGGTGCACGGAAAACGGCTGCTCCGGCGCTACCCCAGCATGGGTCTGCTCCAACCTTCAGCAGAACTCCGGGCAAGACCACAGGGCCAGCGACGGGCGGCGGAAACAGACGCTGCAGAGTGACGCTTGTCTCGGCCGGAATTACGCCTGCAGCGTTGATCAGAACCGACCAGTAGATGTATGCAACCTTGACCGGTGCGATCACGCCGCTGACATGGATCGCGCCCGTTCCTCGATTACGCAAAGCAACACCTCCGCTACTGTACTGTGCCTTGCTGACGACCAGAAAAGGATTGACCGGGCCAATGTTTGCCGGCGCATGCCTGATTGGAAATCCAGCATCGGTAGTACCCAGACTGTGTGGATTAAACTCCGCGCTCTGGGCAAATGTGTTGATCGAACTGTAGAGTGTCGCCACCAGCACGAACGCCAGGGACAAAGCAAACGGTTTCAAGATGCTCGCATGGTTTACGCGCATTTCTCCTCCTTGCAGAATTAACTGCTCTTGTGGTGATCGGTTTCCGTATCGCGCATGTGCCAGGGCGGCACAACTTCGCACGTTAGCAAGGGGCCCGAGGTCGGACGAATCGATCGCCCCATGATCGATTCGTAAACGTCAAATGAACGGTACCGCAGAATGGATGTCTTGGCACAAGAGAGCAGAATTTTTTACGGAACTCGAACACGCTCCCTGTTCAAAGAAGCGCGATCGATCCGTTCGATTTTGCCCGGCGTCTACTCTGACACGTCGTCTTCGCGACGCCATGCCGATAAGCCAACTGATCCAAGAGCTAGATAACCGAGGCTCGCCGGTTGAGCATCTTTGGACGGCAGATTCGACGGCTCCATCAAACTCGCCTCATCACCAGTCTCGTTGATGGCTCCGGCGAGGATCGGCTTGTTCGGAATGGTCTCATAGGCGTAGCCGGTGATGGTGGCAAAGACGAAGTTGTTGGTCACCCGCACCCATCCATAGTGAAGCGCGCCTTCTTTATCGAGGAACTTCACGCCGAGATAGGGCTTGGCCGGAGTACTGGATCTCCAAGGGCAGACTTGAATCCCCTCAGACGATCCCACGTCTCCGTACATCACCTGAATGCCAGCGGCAAAGGGACGCAGGCGGTCGATGCGGGTGCCGCGTCCCAACCTGGCGGCGCAGTTGTATCCCCAGGATGTGCCGGCCTGCCAAACCTCATTCGCGGCCTGCGCGGGGACGACTCTCAACTCATCGTTGAAGGGGCCGCAACCCAAAGGCGGCCGAGCGTGCGGCTGCTTCACCCGCGCTGAGGTGGAGGTGCAGCCTCCGTGAACGTAAGCGGAGAGGCCGAAATCCATTTGCCCGTCACCGTTGATGTCGAACTGAACCGGTACGCCGTTGTCCGGCACCGGGATGTTGACCTTGGTGACCACCACTTTGGCATCTGCAGCCTGCGCACAAGCCAGCAAAGCCACTCCGGCCGAACCGGCGGCGAGCGCGTAGGCCGACAGATTTTTCTCTAGCGCCGATGAAAGTGTTGAGGTTCCACGCTCATTCGATTGGGCTTTATTCTTCGTCAAAGTTTTCTTCACCCCAGTAAATTCAGACTTAGAGACAAATCATTCAGTGTCTTTTCCTACGTAGTTGCGGTGCAGACAAAGCAAACGGTTCAGCTGCGTCTCAGGCTTTGCCGAATGGATCTTCGAGTGACGGGCTTTGCGGCGTGAACAGCTCAGCGCCGTTTTCTGTGATGTGCATGTCGTCTTCGAGGCGAATGCCGAATTCTCCGTGAAAGTAAATTCCCGGCTCGTCGCTGAACGTCATGCCGGGTTGTAGCTTTGTGGCATTGCCTCGGACGAGATAGGGCCACTCATGACCGTCCATGCCCATGCCGTGACCCAATCGATGAGTGAAATATTTGTAATCGGGGCCAAAGCCCGCGTCGGTGATCACTTTTCGAGTAGCCGCATCGACCGTGCCGCATTCTATTCCCGGACGCGCCGTCGCTAGCGCAGTCGCCTGCGCCCGGTGCACGATATCGAACACCTGTTTCATCTTGTCGGAAGCTTTGCCCAGCACGAACGTCCGCGTGATGTCGGATTGATATCCTTCCACGGTGCAGCCGTCATCGATCATAACGATCGACCCTTCGCGAATGACTTGCGGCGTGCTTGAGCCGTGAGGAAATGAGGAATATTCTCCAACCTCGACACTGGCTTCGCCACGAAAACCCAATTGCTTGTAAGCCGCTGCGATCAAGTCTTCCACCTGCTGCTGCGTCATACCTTCCCGCAACGCGTGGTAAACCGCTTCGTACGCCGCCAGCGTTACCTGAGACGCCAGGCGCATGAGCGCGATCTCGTGGGCGCTCTTGATCATGCGGCAGCCCGCGGTTACGGGAATGGCGCTTGTCAGGGTCGTCAGCGGTGCTGCTTTGGCGATTCCGTCCGCAAAAAAGAAGTGCATGCCTTCTTCGATTCCTAAATTGCCGCTCGTGATACCGCGGTCTTTCAATCCCTGGGCAAGGCGCTCATAGGGGTTTTCGTCTTCCTGCCACGTGCGCAGGTCTGGATGTTCGCCGTCCGGCGCATCCGCGATCTGCTCTGTGGCGCGGCCTTCCTCGAATGCTGGACATACATAGAACGCCGCTCCTTTCGCGGGCAATACCAGTGCAAACAGGCGCTCGCCGCCCCACCATCGAATGCCGCTGAAGTACGTCAGCGAAGTCCCCTCCATCAAAACGACGGCGTTCAGCGCATTCTCGCGCATCAATTGGCGGGCACGCTCCTGGCGAGCCTGACGTTCCTCGCGTGTGATGGGGTTGGCTTCGGTCTTCCGTGACTTTAGACGCGCAACAGACGGCGGCAGCGAGTGGTTTCCCCGCTCTCGCGATCCAGCTGCCATTAGCGGACGCGAAGTAACCGCTACTCCTGCAAGACTGCCGACTTCGAGAAACCGTTGCCGCGAGATCATGCAACCTCCAGACTTGAAAACGAGAGTCACGCCATTATAGGGAAGCTGGCAAAGTTGCCGATGAAACGGCTAGGCTAAGGAGCACGTACCTAACGTCGCTTATTGTGGAAGCCGGTTTTCAATGTGCGGGCTGTGGCGTGTGGAACCCGACCGCGGTCGACGAATCCACGGGACGGCGGCAGAACTATGTCGAAGACTGCCAGGTCTGCTGCAAGCCGAATGTGCTGCATATAGAGTACGACACGGTGTCGCAGGAATATTTCCTTATGGCTGAGCTGGAGTGACGGCTTCCTCAGCGGACGTTCGGGATTCATAAGCGCCGAGGTCGATGTTGCTGCCGACGACTCGTGTCTTGCCGGCGAGGTCCAGTGGCGGAAGATCGGGCGCTGAATTGTCGCCTGCGTTAATGGCCGGCGATCCGGTTTTCACTTGAAAGTTTGTTTTGCTCACAAACATGGGATCGGCTGAGATGTTGCCGTCAGTGCTGGCTTGCGCCGAGCAGGTTCCCTGCAAGCCGTTGGCCTTGGGGCTGAAAGCGTCATTGTTTGTGAACGTGGGTGGGATCTTGTCGGATGTGGAGTCGCAAAAAACAGGGCTGCCTTTGCCGGGGCCAACCATTAAATTGTTGAAGAACTGAACCTGGTCGTCGAAGCCAGAAGCGTAGACCGCTGAGCCTTGCGAAGAAGTAGTCCCGACGATCGTGTTGTTGACGAACGCCGGCCCGCTGTAACCCTCAGGCACGTTGAAAAAGATTCCTGATCCCTGACCGGCGCTATTATTGTAGACGAGGTTCTGAACGATAACCGCGTTTGATTCGCTCTCGATCAAAATCCCGCCGCCCTCGCCCTCGGAGTCAGCGACATTCCCGTCGATGATGTTATTTTTCAGTATCGGCGTGCCGGCGGCAAGCAGAACGATCCCGCCGCCGTTGGATGAAGCCCAATTGTTGTTTTGAATCGTGTTGCCGATAATCTGAGCCGACCCCGCGCCGTTCACACCGATCCCGCCGCCGCCGGTTCCTCCGGAATAGCCCGGCGTCTGGGAATTATTTTCAACTAGATTGCCTTGTATCAGGGCGGATGAAAACTGCGCGGCGATACCCCCGCCGCCATTAACCGCATTATTGTGCTTCACTATATTTCCGGTGATGGTAGGGGAAGCGTTGGAGATAGCAATGCCGCCGCCCTCGAAATCCGAGGCACTGTTGGCCTCGCCATTCTGGATGGTGAAGCCGTGGAGCATGGCCTTGCGCCCTTCGCCGCTGTCGAACGTGACCACGCTGTTATTATGGCCGCCATCGATGATCGTGACCTTATTCCCGTTCGAGCTTTTGACCGTGATGTTCTTACCCGAAAAGTTGATGTTCTCGAGATAAGTTCCCGGAGCAACGAGAACCGTATCGCCATTCTGTGCCACGTCGATGGCATCCTGGATGGTGGGTTGGTCGGCAGGGACATTAATGACGGCTGCGTGAATGAGGGTACCGCTCGCAAGAACGGCAAAAAAACATACCAAACGCTTCATGGGAGATCTCCACAGCAGGTGTTAGGGAAGGAGTACCAAGGGGATTTTATACGTCCAAACAGCGCAAGAACCAAGGTAAATCGAGTTAGAAAGGGTTAACAAATCAGGTGCGATGCCCATCTTGGCTGCGCGGTCATCTGGGTCCGTCGGAGTTTCATGGAGTGGTCATCAAGTATGGAATCGCCGACCGCTTCCGGTCGCGCTATAGTTAGCTGTTCTCTCACTGTCCGTCTTATCTGTTAGTCCCAGGCTTAATCGCCTGCAAACAATTTAGAAGGGAATCACTGCGATGGCAATGAGCTACTCAGGCAGCGGAAGGATGGTGGCACACAACATGGTCACGACGCAGTTCGAACTGGATGGCTTCCGCGTGACGCGCACGCTGGGAGTGGTTCGCGGCATCGTGGTGCGTTCGCGCTCGATCTTCGGAACGATAGGCGCAGGTTTGCAGACGCTGGTGGGTGGCAACATCACGTTACTCACCAACTTATGCGAAAAAACGCGCGCCGAGGCTTTTGACCTGATGCTGCAGCACGCTGCCGAACTGGGTGGCAACGCTGTGGTCGGCGCCCGTTACGACGCAACTGAAGTGATGCAAGGCGTCACCGAAGTGTTGGCGTACGGGACGGCCGTATTCGTCGAGCCGACGAAGTGACGGCACCGCAGGCGCGGTAAGCGCCGTTCGATCCTCCTGGCGTATAGTCGTCAAATCATGACGCTCGGACGAGCATTCCTTCTCGCTCTGCTTTTTTCCTGCTGCACCGCTATGAGCCATGCGGCTCACTTTAAGTACATTCGACAAGGGAACCCGCAAGATCTCCAAACTCACACCGACGCTGGGGTCGCCATGATGGGCGGAGGCAGCGATCTCGACGAAGCATTTCAGTGGCTCTGTGGCAAAGCCAACGGCGGCGATTTTCTGATTCTGCGGGCACACGGCGGCGCAGACTATAACCCCTATGTCGCGGGCCTGTGCAAGATGAACTCGGTGGCGACGTTAATCATTTCTAATCGGGAGGCTGCGCAGGAGTCGCGCGTCGCGGAAATTATCGGGCAGGCTGAAGCCATTTTTATTGCGGGAGGCGATCAGTCGCGCTACGTCAATTTCTGGAAAGGAACCCCGGTTGAGGATGCGATGAACGCCCACGTGGCTGCGGGCAAGCCCATCGGAGGCACAAGCGCGGGACTCGCGGTGCTGGGTCAGTTCGCTTACGGCTGCCTGGAGGACAAGCCGAAAGACGCCGATCTTAACTCGCGGGAAGTTCTCGGCGATCCTTACACCAAGCGGGTAACTGTCGTGCGCGACTTTCTGAAAGTGCCGGGGCTCGAAAACATTCTTACCGATAGTCACTTCGCGAAGCGCGACCGCATGGGGCGTAGCCTGGGATTTCTGGCGCGCATCGTGCAGGATGGGTGGGCGAAGGCGCCGCGTGAGATCGCCATCGATGAGAAATCAGCGTTGCTCGTGGAAGCGAACGGCCGGGCGAAAGTTGTCGGCACGGGCCGTGGCGTTTATTTTTTGCAGGTGACGGAAGCGCCGGCAGTTTGCCAATCGGCGCAGCCTTTAACCCTGCGCAACGTGGCAGCTTATCGGGCGCCCACCGGCGCCATGTTTGATGTTCGGGCGTGGAGTGGCGATGGCGGTGAGGCCTATTCGATCTCTGTGGATGCAGGACAGATTCATACCAGCCGCGCGGGAAACGAGGTTTATTAGAAATTCCCGCGAACGGAACCGATATCAGAGCCAACGCACGAAACAAATCGATTGCGATTGACAGACATTCCAATGCTCTGTCATTCTGTCCCGCGTCGGGCGGCCACAGAAATCTTATGAGCTTCGCAACAACGATGTGCGAAAGCGACAACAACCTGCAACAGGTTGTACGCCTGGTGGAGTCGGGCAGTCTCGAAGCCGGCTTGTAATTCGTCGCCGAATTCTCCTCACGATTTTTCCCGCCGGTTAGATAAGGGCGCAAACTCTTTCCGCAAGCAAACCAAGCACGAACGAACGCTATATACGCGAAGCTCGACTGCGAAAGCCGAACCCAGGGAGGCCGTGTCATGAAATGGTCCGTACGATGTGCGGTGGTTGCGGCGGTGTGGTTCGTTTGCACCGCAACAATGGTGGCTCAGACTGCGCAGGGCCGAATCCTGGGTACCGTGACCGACGCTTCGGGCGCGGTCGTAACCAATGCCCAGGTGACTATTGCGAACACCGCCACGAATGTAAGCCGCTCCCTGGGAACGAACAGCGCCGGAGAATATTCGGCTCCCTCGCTCGATCCCGGGATTTATACGGTGACCGCAGCCGCCGCCGGTTTTAAGAGAGCGATGAGTGCTCCATTCTCGCTGGAGGTTGCGCGCGAGGTACGCATCGATTTGAAGCTGCAGCCGGGAGCGATCAACGAAACGATGGTAGTGACGACAGACGCAGCCCTCGTCGATACCACCGATACGACTTTGAACGGCGTGCTCTCGAACAAAGCGATCAATGAAATGCCGCTGCAGGGTAGGGATTTCCAGAATCTGCTGCCCCTGCATCCCGGAGTGCAGCGCACGCCGGGCGGCGGCTTTCATTCCGTCACCTCCAATGGCAACCGGCCCGATGACAACAATTTCTATATCGACGGCGCAGACGACAACGACGCTTATTACGGAGAGACGGTGGTGAACGATGCCGGAATTTCCGGCACGCCCGCGAGCTTTTTGCCGCTGGATTCGATCCAGGAGTTCAATACGCAGGAGGGCCCCGGCGCTGACTATGGCGTAAAGCCGGGAGTCGTCGTGAATATGGGAATTAAGTCGGGGACGAACCAGATTCACGGTACGGCCTACTACTTCGCACGAAACAGCGCGGTCGATGCGCGCAATTATTTTGATCCGGCACCGGAACCGGTTTCGGCATTGATACTGCATCAATTTGGAGCCTCGATCGGCGGCCGGATCAAGAAAGACAAATGGTTTTATTTCGTCAACTACGAAGGCATTCGCGACAAGGTGGGAAATCCGGGAGTGACCGATAGTCCTGTGACGGTTTCACTGGCAAATCAATTGGGCGGGGTCGCAAACGCCGACGGCAGTCCGAACTCGGCTACCTATAGCCTTCCGGATGCGATTGCCTACTTTAACGATCCGAACAATGTGGCATTTTGCGAGGCGGACCAGGGCGTGAGCAATTGCTCGGTCAACCCTCTGAGCCTGAAACTTGCGCAATTGTTTTTGCCAAATCCGGGGCTTACGCTGAAAGGGTTGAGCGATCCCGCGGCCATCAACTTCGATTTCAATAACGTAAACCGCGGCGATAACCTGGTCGCGAAAACCGACTACGTTCTGAGCAGCCACGACACACTAAGCGCCCGTTTCATCTACGCCAATACGCAGCAGACTGAGGAGGATATTGTCGCGCTGCGGCCGCAGTGGCTTTCCACTACCAGTCCGAAGACCCAGGTTTTTGGCGTGACGTGGACGCATACCCCCAATGCGCGCTGGATCAATGATGCGCGCTTCAGCTACAACCGGTTTAACGAGGCCATTTACCCGGTCGATCATAATGTGAATCCGGAAACCTACGGACTGAATACCGGCGTGACCGATCCCCAATTGTTTGGCTTCCCGCGAATCAATCCTGGTTCGGACGAGTTCAACTACATGGGAGGGAATTCAAGCTGGCCGTTGGCGACCACGCCCAGCGCCACCTATCACGTTTCTGACACAGTCTCCTATACCAAGGGAAAACACTTGATTCAGTTTGGCGGCGAGTTCCGCGATGGTAACGTGAACTACCTCAGGGCAACGTATGGCCGCGGTCGCGTCTACTTCGACGATTTGACGGACTTCATTGCAGGCGTGCCCGCGAGTTGGCGCTTTTTGTACGGTGATACCGCTCGCAACGTCAGCCAGCGCGGCATGGGGTTCTTCGCACAGGATTCGTATCGTGCGACTCCGCGCCTTACCTCGAACCTCGGCCTGCGTTACGACATCACCGGCCCCATTAAAGACTCGCACGATCAACTGGCCAACTACACGCCATCTCAAGGAATTGTGCAAGTGGGACGAGGGATCAGTCAGCCCTACCCGACAAAATACAACAACATTTCGCCGCGGGTAGGCTTGGCCTGGGACGTGAGAGGCAACGGCAAAACTGTCGTGCGCGCGGCCTCGGGAATCATTTTTGAACAGCCGTCGATCCGCACCTTTATGTTCAATGGAGGCGGATTGAATTTGAATCCGAGCGGCGTCCCCTATGTCGACCAGAACGGAAACACGGTGCAGCCCAACGGTACGATTACTTCGTTCCTCGTGGAATCAACCGATACCTCGCTCATTAATTGGTCGGAGGCAGGCCCGATTTTCCCGGCGTCCGCGGGACAACAATGCAGCGTCGACAGCCAATGCAACGTATTTGGCGTCGATCCGCACCTGAAAACGCCCTATGTCATCAACTGGAATTTAAATATTCAGCAGGAGATTGCTCCCCAAACACTGTTGCAAATTGCTTATGTCGCGCAACATGGCGTGAAGCTCTATAGCGTGCAAGATATTAATCAGGTAAATCCTGCGTTCGACGATGGGTCGGAGACAGTGGGCCGCCCTCTGGTCACTGGCTGCCCTGCCGGCAGCGTCGGCGGCTTCGGGCTTGGCCTGGGAGGTCCTTGCTTCCCTTACATCGGATTCCTGGATCAATTGAGCAACCACTCCGGGTCGAGTTTCAACTCACTCCAGGTGACGCTTACCAAGCGTTTTTCGCACGGGCTCTATCTGCTGGCGGGCTATACCTGGGCGCATGCCATCGACACGGCAACCAGCAATCTTGCCGGCGTGCCGCCGAACAGCCTCAACTACAATGCCGAGCGCGGAAACAGCGACTACGACATTCGCAACCGGTTCACTTTATCCGGAACCTACGAATTTCCCTCCAGAAAAACGAAGTGGCAAATGCTCGAAGGCTGGGAAGCTTCGACGGTTGCGATGCTGGAGGGCGGCGAACCGTTCACGTTGGGCGATTTCAATGACGATATCAGCCTGACCGGCGAATTCAATGACCGCTGGAACATGAGTGGCTCGGCCAGCAACATTCACTGGTCGGCATTGAATTCGATTCCGTACGTCGATCCAACACAGTTTATCGAGAACGGCTCTTTGGATGTGGTGTCCGGCGCTACGCCAGCCGCGCAATTATGCGTCAATCAGGCGTTCGCTACTGGAGGCCAGGCCGCGGCGGATCAACTCGGTTCCGACGGTGGCGACCTCGGCTGTTACGTTGCCGAGAACACCGTGATTACGCCTCCGGCGTATGGCTCGCAGGGCGATATGGCGCGCAATATTTTCCGCGGTCCCACATTTAAGAACTGGGATTTTTCGCTCTCGAAGATGTTCAGAGTGCGCGAGAACGTTCGTCTGCAGCTGCGCGGGGAGTTCTTTAACATTCTGAATCATCCCAATTTTGACGTGTTGACAATGAATACGGATTTGTCCGTCCCGACGACAGTAGGCACGGTGATCTTTACGCCGGATGAGGGGGAATCGAATCCGGTGATCGGCTCGGGCGGCTCGCGGCATATTCAGTTGGGAGCGAAGGTGATCTGGTAGCGATTCTTCGCGCATCGAGGCCGGAACACGGCCTACTAGGCGTCGCTTGCGTTCAGCTTTACCGAATACGGGCGGATAACGCTAGTGGTAGCTATTTTTCCCGGAGGTCCTCTAGGACCGAATCCCTCGTGATTCCAGCTTCGAAAAAGAACTGGGCGGTGTCCGACGGCTCCGCAAGAGCCGCGCCGAGCAGGTGCAGCGGTTCCACCCGGTTCCCCTCATAAAGACGGCTCAGTTCCTCTGCTGCGGCTAGGGTACGCTCCAGTTCCTCCGTAACCGGGAGGTCTTCAGAGGTCGGAACAGGCTGATCGCGGATCGTCGTCGTCTCATTCAATTTTGTGAGCAGGGTCGCAGCCGTTTGAGAGGAGAAGAATGGGTTAGAGCGCGCTTCCGAAGTGCGCCCCCTGATCGTGCCCGCCACCGGAAGCACGCCGAGCGCCGCCCCTGCGTAACGCTCTGGCTCTTGGTCTTCCATGACTATTGCCTCGAGCAAATGCTTTATCCCGACCTCATGAGACCCACGCTGTCCAGCCCGGGCGCGCGCGATGAATAGCACCATCTTTGCACGCTGTGAATAACTGTCGAGCATTTCCCTCTCGTCCTAAAGAGTAAGGTTGAAAGATCCGAGGTCACCGGAGTGATGTTGGTGTCCAACTACCAGTCGCTCACCACGATGTCCTCAATCGCAGTTGATCGCGGCATTTGACATGGTAGCAGTCCCTATCTCTGTGCATACACCCCCGACGACAAGGTTATAGGTTTGAAGATAGTTCAAGCATGAAGAAACTCCGTCCGCCGGTAGATAGTAAAGCGGACTTATTTTGCATGAGGCGGCCACATTGCCATTTGGGCAGAACAGGTCATATGTACACTCGCTTCCGGAATTTCCGTTATAGATGTAGTTTGAAGTCCCAATGCGTAGGAGTGAGGAATAACTTGTGTTGTATAGCTTGCCAACACAAGAGCAATTTGTCCCGACCGTGCTGCTAAAATCAAACGAAATGCCGCTTAGCAGATTCGAGATCGTGCTACTGCCAGTGTTGTTTATGTAGTCCGCTGGATTGGATACTTCTCTACTGGTGGCGGATGTGCTGTTCGGATAGAATCTCGCGAGATGGTTGCTGCTGTCCGCTATCCATATGTCATTCGGACCGCCAATTGCGGCTGCGGCGACGACGAGTGGTGGCGAGGAAAGGGTCGTCCACGGTTTGAATAGGCCCGGCGTCTGCCATACCTTTCCAGCGGAATCGATGCCAGCCGCTTCCCCTTCAGCATCGCCTCCCGAATCAAGAAGCGTCGCTAGCGTGGGAGCGGCTGGGTCAACGTATTGCGTTAGCGTGAAGACCGGGCTGCTGGCGGAACTGGTGCTTACATAGTAGACATTGCCATTGCTGTTCGCCGTGCTGAGTGCTGCACCCTCGCCGTAGCCAGCACCGACGCTATAGACGGTTCCGCTAACCTTATACCAACCCCAGCCGTTTGTAGTGCTGTCATAGCGGACCCAAGCCGTATTCGTGCTGTCCAAAGCCATCGCTACCCCGGCAGCGAAGGGATCGGCGTGAATTCCCACGATAGAAACTCCTTTGACGACGGGTGGGCTAACTAGCGCCCAAGAACCAGCGGATGAGGATGTGGGTGGGATATACATGTAGACTGCGGCAGGCTGGCCGGTAGGCGCAACCGCCGCCCAGATGCCTGAAGCGGAACCAGCCGAGATCGCCTTGACACTGCCCGGCGGTTGCGGCTGAATCGGAACCCAACTAGCATTTGCGTTAAATAAGTATGCAGTTCCTTGCTTATTTGTAGCCGCGAATGTTCCGTCGTTGGCTACACTCAGTTGGTTAAGGCTGGTTCCGTCCGATAGCCCCGCATAGTCTCCGGTGCCACTCCACACGTTGCCGCCCGAGAAAATGGTAGTGTTTGTACCGGTGTGGGTACACGCGGGGCAGGGTGCATTTCCACCCGTAAGATACTGACAACTGGCGTTACCTTGCAGTGTTTCGCTGAGCCCCACTTGGAGGCTCCCCAGGGTCGTTTCGGTTCCCAAGTTGGTGCTGTAGGACGAGTATTGGCTCTTCATCACCACGACCCCTGATCCGGGAAACCCAGTGTCCTCGCCCATCCTCATGTTCGTCTTTTCGGCGCGCATCTGGCGCTCCACGGCCTCTAGCAATGGTGCGGAAAGCCGTGCGCGGAAATCCTGGACCACGCCGTCGAGGCGGGCGGCTACGTCGTAGGGCGCGAGCCCTCCTGTGGCCTCCACTTGCTTATTATAAATTTCCACCTCCGCGTCGAACTGGCTACGGAACGATGCCAGCTCGCGCCTTAGCACTTGGATCTCCGGCTCGCGGAGGCCTATTCTTTTGAGTTTGCTAGCCTGCTCGGCGATCTCCGCACTTGAATGGTCGGGCCGGATGGAGATGTTGTAGAAAAAAAGTCGGCGCGCCACTGAATCGGGTATCTGTTCTGGGTTTTCTCTGCCGTCGACGATGCGAGTCTGTGTGTGATGGTGGGTCTGCGCGGCGATGCCGGCGGAAAATACAGATACGAAAAGCACCAAGAGGGTCGACAGACGAGTGGGAGTCACGGGGGCCTCCTGCGGACTGAGTGGTTGCGCGTGCTTGGCCCGAAAGAAATGCATGTAATAACGATGCATTCCTTTGTAGGGCGCAGTTTGCTTCCACGCCGACTAGATGTCAAGTCAAAATGAGGTCAATTTGTCTGCCGGACACGAGCATGGCACTCTACGCTTTTTCCAGATTTTGCACAGGGAAGTCCGCTACCGGCGCGGAGTGCAAGAGAAATCTAAGCGAATGGATAGCGAAGGAATCTAGAGCGTAAACCCAACATCTTGTGGTCGTATTTCTGATTAACCACAAGCGCTCGTATTTTGTCGAATCACCTCTACAGCAGGCACCCTACCTTCAAGTTTCCTCTTGACAATCAATGACTTACGGGTAAGATGTGGTACAAAGTGGTACGGAGTGGTCGAAACAGTTAAGGTCGTGGGAACGGAAAGCTGATAAAGAGGAGCCGGTGGGAAACCGACCCAAAAGCACGACAAACAGCCCGATCCAACCGAGTTTGACCCGATTTTATGCAGTCTTGACGCTCCTGTTCTTCGGTAGCAAACATGTTTCGCGGCAATCACCCAACTCGCGTCGACGAAAAGGGACGGTTAAAGATCCCGGCCGAGTTCAAGCGGGTGATCGACGAGAAGTACGGACAGCAATACTACATCACAAGTCTCGATGGGAAGGTTGCTCAAGTGTATCCCTTCGAGGAGTGGGAGCGGATCGAGCAGAAGTTGGCGGGGCTCTCCACTTTCAATCCTACGAAGAAGAAGTTCCTGGACAGGGTGAACTACTACGGGCAGGTGGTCGAGATGGACGGCCAGGGGCGGCTGCTGATACCGCAACTGCTGCGCGAAGCGGCCGAGATCAAAGGCGAGGTTGCGGTTACCGGCAACTTGACGCACCTTATCGTGCGCAACCTGGAGTCGTACCGCAAGCAGGTCGAGGAAGAAAAGTTTACGCCTGACGATGAGAAGACGCTCGACGAACTGGGCATCTAGTGGGCGAGGGTTCAACAGACACCCCTCAGGGGGTTGGGCATGGTGGTGGAAAGGAAGCGAGCCATCTTTCACCAAATCATGTTCCGGTTCTCTTAAAAGAAGCGATCGACTTCTTAAACGTGCGGCGTGGCGGGACCTATATCGACGCCACGGTGGGCTTGGGCGGGCACAGTTACGAAATCGCAAAACGCCTCGGCGCACCGGGACATTTGATTGGGCTCGATAAGGATCCGGCGGCACTGGAAAAGGCAAGGGCGGTCTTAGGTGTTGGGTCTTCGGTCTCAGGTAAGTCCGATGATCGGATGCCTGAGACCTATGACCCGAGACCCGACTGGCCGACTATCGAGTTGCGGCAGGCGTCATTTGCAAGTTTGGCCGACGCCCGGCGCCCGATCGCCGATGGCCTGCTGGCAGACATCGGCGTAAGCAGTTTGCAGCTTTCCGATGCCGCACGCGGATTTAGTTTTCAGGCGGATGGACCGCTCGACATGCGGATGGACCCGCGGTCGGAGCGTACCGCCGAACAAGTGGTAAACCACCTCGACGAGCGCGAGCTTGCCGATGTGATTTACGAATTCGGAGAGGAAAGGAGGTCGCGGAGAATCGCCAGAGCCATTTGCCGGTCGCGGCCGATACGATCTACCGCACATCTTGCGGACGTCATATCAGCCGCGGCCCGGCCAATGAATCAAGCAGAGAGGCGAATTCATCCGGCGACTAGAACTTTTCAAGCTCTTCGAATCTTCGTAAACCGCGAACTGGACGATCTGCGGGCGCTGCTGGAAGCAGCGCCCCGGGTTCTGAAGCCAGGAGGACGCGTGGTGGTGATCAGTTTTCATTCGTTGGAAGACCGCATCGTAAAGGATGCCTTCCGCGAGGGCAGTATTAAGGACAAGTACTTCCGGGTGCTGACCAAGAAGCCGGTGACGGCATCCGAAGAAGAGCAGGACCAAAATCCGCGGGCACGAAGCGCGAAGTTGCGAGCCGCGGAGAGAATTTAGAAGTCTGAGATTGGCTAGAGAGTTTGCTCCGGAAAACCTGCCGGAGTCCCGGCACAGCTGTAATGGCGTGCCGGGCGTTCAGGTTTCGAAGAGAGCGGACAGAGATCCGCGGTAGTAACCGGGTGCAGTCGGCCGGTTCGGGATTCCGTGGTAGGAATCCAAACTTCTGAGGTTGGGAAATGTACACAGGAACTTTACTCAAGGATTTAATGGCGATGGTGGAGCGGGCCGAGTGGAGCGCGCAGCAGAAACGCGTTGCCGATGAGAGGGAGTTGCAACGGATGTTCGAGTTGCAGACTTCGCCGATGCACAGTGAACGAGTGTACGCAGGAGCGGCATAAATGGCGGCAGTGGCAATCGTGAATGCAATTCCGGCGACACAGCGCAATCACTTTTTCACGGGAACTCCCGAGATCTACTTCGCCAAGGCGATCGATAATTCCCGGTTGGTAAAGGTCGAGGACCCGGGCCGCAACCGCGAGATGAAGCAGTTCGGCACGGCGCTGGCTTGCTTGTTCCTGCTGGTATTTGCCTATGCCTGGCAGCACTTCCGGGCGATCGAGTATGGTTATCAGATTGAGTCAGCGAAGCGAGAGCTCAACAATCTGACTGAGATGAACCGGGCGCTGCGTTTGGAAGACGCCTCATTGCGCGACCCGGAGCGAATCGATGTGATGGCCCGGAGGATGGGATTGGTCCCACCGGAGCCGGGACAAGTGATCCGTATGGACAGCGCGCCAGTGGATTCTAACGGGCCGGTGATGGCGAGGATAGAGCCGGCCATGGTGATGCCGGGACAGTAACAGCGGCGCAGAAAACAGCGAGCTCCGCTCGGCGGACCCCCTTCGACTTTGCTCAGGGCAGGCTACGGGCGACTGTCCCCACATATTCTTAATTGGCGGTCCGCCGCGAGGGTGGTCCGCCATGTTTGTCTCAGGGGCCAACGACTAACGACCAACGACGGTTTCATGGCCAGCAACGCCAAACTCGGCAAGAACTCCCGACTCTATCTGCTGGGTGGCATGCTTCTGCTCTGGTGTGTAGCCATCTGCGGACGCTTAATTTATTTACAGATTTTTTGTTACGGCAGCTTTGCCCGGCAGGCTGAACACCAGCAGCAGCGCGAGATTCCGCTTTCCGCCAAGCGGGGTGTCATTTATGACCGCGCCGGTCACGAACTGGCAATGTCCGTCCTAGTGGATTCCGCATTTGCTGTGCCCTCCGAAGTAAAAGATCTGCCCACGGCGGTGTCGCTGATTACCCGCATCACCGGCGAAGACCGCAATGTGGTGCTGGCCGACTGCCGCAATCACAAAACTTTTTGCTGGGTGGCCCGCAAGAACAATGATGAAACGATTGAGCGCATCCGGTCTCTAAACCTGCAGGGTATCCATTTTCAGAAGGAGCCGAAGCGTTTTTATCCTGCGCGCGATCTTGCGGCCCAGGTTGTCGGCACCGTGGGGATGGAGGATGCCGGGCAGAGCGGCATCGAGCATGAGTTCGACGAAGAGTTGCGCGGCCGCGCAGGAAAGATGTTCATCTCGGTCGATGCGCGCCGGCAATGGTTCTCCGATGTAGAGAAGCAGCCAGAGCCCGGCGAGAACCTGGTGCTGACCATCGACAAAAATATTCAGTACATCGCCGAGAAGGAACTGGACCAGGCGATTCACGATACGCAGGCAATTGCTGGCACGGTGATCGTTGAGAATCCGCACACCGGGGAAATCCTTGCGCTTGCCAACCGGCCGACGTTCAATCCGAATCTGCGAAAAGAAATCACTCCCGGTGCCCTGACCAATCGGGCAGTGAGCTATGTCTACGAGCCGGGTTCAACTTTCAAGCTCGTTACAATTTCCGCGGCGCTCGAAGAGAAGCTCACGAATCCCAATGAAGTGTTCGACTGCCAGATGGGCTCGATCGTCTATAACGGAATGCGCATTCGCGATTCAAAGCCCCACGGACTTTTGCCGGTATGGGGCGTGCTGGCGGAATCGAGCGACGTGGGCGCGATCAAGATTGCCCTCCGGCTCGGCGAAGACCGGTTCTACAAATACATTCGCGCGTTTGGGTTTGGACAGCAGACCGGAATCGAGTTGCCGGGCGAGACTCGTGGACTAACGAAGCCGGTGAGCCGCTGGTCGAAGGTTTCCATTGCCGCAATTTCAATGGGCCAGGAGATCGGCATTTCGCCGATCCAATTGGCGGGACTCGTTTCTACCTTCGCCAACGACGGAGTGTGGGTTGCACCGCGCATCCTTACGGGAAAAGTGGAGCCGCAAGGAACCCCGCAGGCTGTCGCGTTTCATCCGGGAGCGTCACGACGGGTCATTTCCAGTTACACCGCGGCCGAGATGCGGTCCATGATGCAGAAAGTTGTGCTCGAGGGCACGGGACGCAAGGCGATTTTGGAGGGCTACTCGGCGGCTGGAAAAACGGGTACAGCCCAGAAAGTCGACCCGGCTACGGGCGCGTATTCGAAGACTAAGTACATCGGATCGTTCGCAGGCTTCGCGCCGGTAAACAATCCGCAGATCGTCGTCGC
Source organism: uncultured Acidobacteriaceae bacterium (assembly GCA_963771965.1). GTDB lineage: Bacteria > Acidobacteriota > Terriglobia > Terriglobales > Acidobacteriaceae > Sulfotelmatobacter. The sequence continues at coordinate 296,549 of CAVYVM010000004.1, read as the reverse complement.
GGTGATTTTGGATTCCGCGGTGGGATTGCATCAGGGCGGTCAGGTTTCGGCACCGGTGTTTCATCGCGTCGCGCAGCAGGTCCTCGAATACTTGCATACGCCGCACGACCTGCCGTTAGCGCCGCAGCATCAACTACTATTGGCGCGGGCGCAGGCGCAGGCGAAGGATAATGACCTGGAAGAAGGAACGCCAGACCATCCGGGCGAACCGCTGGAGACCGCGGAGTTGGACAACGATGCCTCCGTCGCAGGCAAACAAGTAGTGCCGCTCCCTGCGCCTGCGACTGCCAGCAGCGAAGGAAAAGTAGTCCAGGCGGCCATGCGGCAGAGCGAACCGGCGCAAGCAGTCTCGTCTGGAGTTTCGGACCAAGGTCAAACACCGGAACCGAAAGCTGCCATGGCAACGGAAGCCAGGGGAACGAGTCCGACCAATCTACCGACGAGTGGAACTGTCGTGTTAGACGTGGAGCAAGGTGGAATCGAAGTGCCGTCATTGGTGGGTAAGACCGTGCGTGGTGCGCTTGAAGCTGCTCAAGACGCCGGATTAGAGTTGGAAGCCGTAGGCAGTGGCGTGGCGCGACAGCAAATCCCGCCACCAGGAACGCATGTGGTCGCCGGAGCACATGTGACGGTGCAGTTCGGACGGTGACAAACTTTTTTGCCTGAACGCATTTGCCGCGAGCAAAGCCGACATCTTTGCTCACTCCTCCCGTTTGACCCGCTGAAAAACCGCGTGATACGGTAAACAGTCACACATCCCAGCAGACCATCCACTGCTCGCTGATGAGGTTTGCATTTGTCTTCTGTTGAGGCGACACCCGCTGGCGCTACCATCGTCCGCAAGACCGCGTTGAACGCCGTTCACCGCCAGATGGGCGCGAAGATGGTCGATTTCAACGGGTGGGACATGCCGGTGGAGTATCCCGCGTCGATCGGTTGCGGCATTATCAACGAGCACATGGCCGTGCGCACGGGCGTCGGTATTTTCGATGTCAGCCATATGGGCGATATCCGCCTGGCGGGGCCGGAAGCGCTGGCTGCGGTGCAGCATATTTCCATGAATGATGCGTCGCGGCTCGCGGTCGGGCAGGCGCAGTATTCGGCGCTGCTCTATCCGCAGGGAACGTTTGTAGATGACGTGATCGTCCATCGACTGGGTGAAGATGAGTATCTTCTGGTGATCAATGCGGGTACTCGCGAAAAAGATTTCAACTGGGTGCGCGACAACACGCGGAAGTTTGACTGCAAAGTAGAGAATCTTTCGGACGACTTCACTCAAATTGCGATTCAGGGGCCGAAGTGTGTGAACGTCCTCCAGAAGCTGACCGACGCCAACCTCAGCGCGGTTAAGTTTTACTGGGTCACGCGCGGTACTGTCTGCGGCCTGAAAAATATTTTGATTGCGCGCACTGGATACACTGCCGAGGACGGATTCGAGATTTACATTCCGGCGGATGAGTCTACCGGTGCGCGGGTATGGAATGAGATTCTGACTGCAGGCAAAGAAATCGGCATCGTGCCGTGCGGATTAGGAGCGCGTAATACGCTCCGCCTTGAGGGATCCCTCCCGCTTTACGGTCACGAGATCTCCGATACGATCAATGTGTGGGAGGCCGGACTCGACCGCTTCTGCAAGATGGAGAAGCCCGAGTTCGTCGGACGTGCTGTGCTGGAAAAAGAAAAGGCCGCCGGCCTGAAAAGAACTTTGGTCGGTTTGGAGATGACCGGCCGGGGCATCGCGCGCGATGAATATGGAGTGCTGGATGGTGGCGGTCGCGAGATCGGACACGTCACCAGCGGCTCTCCCGCGCCGTTCTTGAAAAAAAATATTGCACTCGCCTATGTGCCGCCGGAGTTCTCGGCGATGGGAACGCCCGTGAAGGTCGAGGTACGCGGGCAAGGTGTGGAAGCGCAAGTGGTGCGGACGCCGTTTTATAAGCGTCCGAAGAAATGAAATTGTAGCGCCCGCCACCAGAGTCGCTGGGCCGGCGCTACGCAAGCCAGGAGCTAGAAGCTTTTATGCCTTATCCAACAGATCGCAAGTACACCAAAGAACACGAGTGGATTCAGGCGAGCGGCACGACGGCCACGATCGGTATTACCGATCATGCCCAGGAATCGCTCGGCGACATTGTGTTCGTCGAACTCCCCAAGGTAGGTGCGGAACTCACGGCGGGCAAAACGTTTGGTACAGTCGAGTCGGTGAAGGCGGTTTCGGATCTCTATGCCCCAGCGTCGGGCACGGTAACCGAGACTAACGCAGATCTCGCCACTTCGCCTGAAAAAGTAAATAAAGATGCGCATGGATCGTGGATGCTCAAAATCACACTGAAAAATACGGGCGAGCTTGACGCGCTGCTTTCCGCTGCGGATTATGAGAAATTCGTAGCAGAAGAAGGTGGGCACTGAAACTGGACATCCGTGCGAAGACATCGGATCTCAGCGAAGCTTTTCCAGTCCGGGAAGATTCGAAGTCTGATTTTCGATGCTGAACCCTACGCAATCGAAATGACTTCGCGGTACATCTAATCAACTTCCTATGCGCTATTTACCAAAATCCCCTGCCGACCGCGAGGCCATGCTGAAGGCGATTGGCTTGCGATCTGTCGACGGCCTGTTCGCACCGATTCCCGCCGAGTACCGGCTGACCCGCGATCTCAAGGTGCCGCGCCAGATGGCGGAATCGGAAATCGTGGATTATTTCCGCCAGTGCTCGCGGGAGAACGGTGAGGGCTACACCAGCTTTCTGGGCGCGGGCGCATACGCGCATTACCGGCCGGTCGTTATCGATTCGCTGATCTCGCGCGGCGAGTTCCTCACCGCGTATACGCCCTACCAGGCGGAGATTTCGCAGGGAACGCTGCAATCGATTTTCGAATTTCAGACAATGATCTCCGAATTAACCGGGATGGAAGTGGCGAACGCTTCCATGTATGACGGCTCAACCGCCGCGGCCGAGGCTGTGATGATGGCGGTTCGGCTCACCGGCCGGCGATCTGTCGTGGTGGCGCGGAGTTTGCATCCGGAATATCGCGAGGTGCTGGCAACCTACGCGACTCACCAGGGAATGCCGCTTTCCGCCGTCGGCTTCGACGAAAACGGACGGGTGAGCCTGGCCGAACTGGAGAAATCGATCACTCCAGAGACGGCTTGCGTGTTGATTCAATCGCCGAATTTCTTTGGCACAATCGAAGATGTGGCGGCGGTTGCCGAAATCGCGCACAAGCATGGGGCGATGCTGGTAGTTTCAATCGCCGAAGCGGTTTCGCTGGGCATCATAGAACCACCGCGGCAAGCCGATGTCATCGCCATGGAGGCGCAGTCGTTTGGCGTTCCGCTAGGATTCGGTGGCCCCTACTGCGGCGTGATCGCGACGCGAGAAAAGTTCGTGCGCCAAATGCCGGGACGACTCGTCGGCCAAACGGTCGACAAGCAGGGGCGGCGCGGATTTGTGCTCACTCTGGCCACGCGTGAGCAGCATATCCGGCGCGAAAAAGCGACTTCGAATATTTGCACCAATCAGGCGCTGGTCGCGCTGATGGTCAATATCTTTATGACCGTCTACGGCAAGGTGGGACTGCAAGAGCTGGCGAAACAAAATCTGGCAAAGACTGCATATGCGGCGACTCGGTTCGCGAAACATGGCAAGGTACTGTTTACCGGGTCGGCACGGTTCAACGAATTCGTAATGCTAACCAGCGAAGATCCCCACGCCATCAACGGACGCCTTCTGGGACACAAAGTAGTTGGCGGACTGCCGCTGAAGAAATTCTATCCGGAACTTGGCAATGCGGCGCTGTGGTGCTGCACAGAACTGACGACTCGCAGCGCCATCGACACAGCAGTGGGTCTGGTGGCGGAAAGCGAACGGTCGGTTCGGTCCGGCAAAGAAGAATCCAATGTGGCCGAGGTGGCGCGATGAAGCCCATCAACAGAAAAGCCAGCCTCCAAGTCAACCAGAACGAAGGCTTGATCTTTGAGAAGTCTTCGTCGGGAAAAGCCGCATGGAAACTGCCGCCACTCGATGTTCCTGAAGTAGACACCTCCGCGCTGCTCGGCGAATCGGAAAGAAAAGATTTGGGAAATATGCCCGAGGTGAGCGAGATCGAAATCATCCGCCACTTCACTCGACTCTCAACGTGGAACTACGCGATCGATCTCGGAATGTATCCGCTCGGTTCGTGCACCATGAAGTACAACCCGCGGGTGAACGAAGCCGTAGCGCGGGTGGAAGGCATCGCGAATGGGCACCCTTACCAGCCGGAGAAAATTTCGCAAGGCGCGCTACAGATTCTGAAGACGTTGAGCGAGTGTCTGATTGAGATCACCGGGATGGATGCGATCACCATGCAGCCCGCTGCCGGAGCGCATGGCGAGATGACCGGATTACTCATGGTGCGGGCTTTTCACCATGCACAGGGACGACCTCGGAAAAAGGTTTTGATTCCCGACTCCGCGCATGGGACGAACCCAGCGACCGCCGCGATGGTTGCTTACTCCGTCGAAAACTTGAAGTCGGATTCGCGCGGCATGGTGGATATCGCGGCTCTTGAAGCGCAGATGAATGAGGATGTTGCCGCGCTCATGTTGACCAATCCCAATACGCTGGGAGTTTTTGAGCAGGAGATTCACAAGATCGCCGACATCCTCCACGCCAAAGGCGGCCTGCTTTACATGGATGGCGCGAACATGAATGCGCTGGTGGGTAAGGTGAGGCCGGGCGATTTCGGCGTCGATGTGATGCACCTGAATCTGCACAAAACATTTTCTACGCCGCATGGCGGTGGAGGGCCGGGATCGGGGCCGGTGGCGATCAAGAAGAAACTCGAACCATTTTTGCCGACGCCGGTTCTAGTTGCCAAGCCTGACGGCACGCTCGGTTTCGAGTACAACCGTCCGCAATCGGTTGGCCGGGTGCGCGCGTTCTACGGCAACTTTGGCATGTTCGTGCGCGCCCTCGCTTACATCCAGGCGAATGGGCCGGACGGCTTACGCCAAACCACCGAGGATGCGGTGCTCAACGCAAATTACATCCGCAAAGGGCTCGATGGCGTCTATGACTTGCCATACTCTACACCGACCATGCACGAAGTAGTCTTCAGCGATAAGCTGCAGGCGAAAAAAGGCGTTCGAACCATGGACATCGCCAAGCGGCTGATCGATTACGGATTTCACCCCTACACTACGGCATTTCCGCTGATTGTGCCGGGTGCGCTAATGATCGAGCCAACTGAAAGCGAATCCATTGAAGAGATGGATTTGTTCATCGAAGCCATGAAATCGATTGCCGAGGAAGTAGAAGAAAATCCCCAGACGGTTCTCGATGCGCCGCACTCCACGCGAGTTTCACGCCTCGATGAAACCGCGGCGGCGAGGAAACCGGTGCTGCGATGGAAGCCGGCGTAGTTATATATTGCTGATTGTTGATTTCCCGATTGTTGATTGAAAACCTCTCCACAACGCGTCTTTGTGGCCAGGTGGATTCTTCAATCAACAATCAACAATAAACAATAGTTTCATTTCCCTTACTTCGCCATAATCTGCACTGACGCTTTTGTCGTCTCCCACTCCATGCGCAAAGTGCAACTACCCGCCGATTTGTCGTAGGCAATCGTGAAGTTCTCCATCGTCGAGGGCAGCTTGGAAACACTCATGTCGACGCGGACCAGCTCATCGCTTTCATATTTGTAAGGGATGCCCCACTCTCCCGTTTTCTTATTGACGATCAGCGTCCATTTGTCCGCGGCGGGTATGGTAAAGATGGTGTAACTGCCCGCAGGTACGGTTTTGCCGCCAACCGAAACGTCGCCACTCGTGACGAAGGTGGTCGCGTCATTCGCGCCAGTTCGCCAGACCTCACCGAAAGGTACAAGCTCGCCGAATATCTTGCGGCCTTTCATGCGCGGGCTGGAGTAATCGGTCTTTATGGTTCTGCCTCCACCCAAGTCGCATGTAGCCGACGCCGCAGGACTGGGCCGGCCTTGAGCGAAGGCGGCGGTTGTGAAGGCAATGGTCAGAGCGGCGAGGTAGACAATTCGTTTTTGCATGGACTCTCCTTTTGAATGCTTCGCAACGCGATGGTACTTAGACGCGCCGAAAAGAAATATGTGAGTGGACTGGTCATTATGCTCCACTGGTCGCGGCAGTTACAATCGGTGCATGCCGGTATTCGACGAAAAGCAGGAAGAACTTGAGCATTACGAAACGATGATGGGCGTTCCGCGCGGGCGGCTTGCCGTGACCATGGATACGATCACCGATGCTATGGCTCTGGTCGGCCAACACAGCGTCTATTGCCAAAGCCAGCGCTGGCCGGGCAAGCCCGTGATGGATATTCAGATCATTATGAAGAGCCTGACCGACGCGAAGGAACTGATTCAGAGCGTGATGGAAGAGTTGAAGACCAAGTCCTGATTCTGCGCTAGAATGACACCGCTGCAAATCCCACGACTGAGGAAGATCATGCTAGTGAAGAAAACTGCTGCAATTCTAGTTTTGTTCTTGGTGTCGACCCTGTTACCAGTTTCCGGATGGGCCCAGAGCGCGTCCCCGAACCTAACGCCGGAAGAGCGCGAGTCAGCGCTGAAGAGTTTTCAAACCACGCGGGATAATTTTCTGAAGTCCATTGCCGGACTTTCGCAGAAGCAGTGGACGTTCAAGCCGGCGCCGGACCGCTGGTCGGTGGCGGAAGTGGCCGAGCACATCGCAATATCGGAATCCTCGCTCTCGGGATTGGTGGAGCAGAAGATCATGATGTCGCCCGCCGCGCCGGAAAAGCGCGAGCAGGTGAAGGGCAAGGACGAACTAATCTTGCAGAGGGTTCCGGATCGCAGCCACAAAGCGCAAGCGCCAGAGTTCCTTCGTCCTACGGGCCGCTGGGCGACCGAAGCCGATCTGACGAAAGCATTCGAGGAAAGCCGCAAAGCGACGATGGATTACATTCGCACGACCAACGATGATCTTCGCGATCATTTCTTCGACCATCCCGTGTTCGGAACGCTCGATGGCTACCAGTGGCTGCTTCTGATTTCGAGTCACAGTGCTCGCCACACAGCCCAGATCGAGGAAGTGAAGGCTGATCCGAACTTCCCGAAAGAGTGAGGGAACACCGTGATGGATCGGACAAAACTCATTCGCCACAGAGGCACAGAGCACTTCAAAGTCACTGCCAGGTTTCTCCGCGACTGTGTGTCTTAATGGCGAAATGCTCTAGGGTTTTACGGTAACCATAACCGTGCCGTGGGGAGTCACAAGCGCTGAAAATCCGGTCATAAATCGTCCGAGATCTTTGTGCTGCCATAGATCGCGGACTGCGGCGATGAGGTGATCAGGGTATCCTAGGTCGCTCCAATTCACAGGAATCGTTTGCTCCGAATCGCTGCGGTTGAGCAGGAGCATCGCGCGGTTACCACCACTTAGCTGCTTCGCCCAGATTTCCAGATCGCCATTCTTCGCAATGCGCTCACCCTGGCGTCCCAGCGCATCCTGATCCACGGCGATCACTTCCTTGTTGGACAGAATGTCGTGAATTTCTGGCCGCATATTGCGTAGATCGTTTCCGGCAATCAGTGGCGCGGCGAGCATCGCCCACAGACTGAAGTGCGAACGATATTCCGTGTCGGTCATTCCTCCATTGCCAACTTCGAGCATGTCCGGATCGTTCCAGTGGCCCGGGCCAGCATAGCCGTAGAGTCCCGCTTCCGCATCGACGATGTCGAGCACACCGTAAGAACAACAATCGCCAGGTTTCCACTCGCGTTTGCCTTGCCATCGGTCCTGGATGTCGCCCGTTGTGCGCCACAAGTTGCCGCCAGCTTCTTTTCCCCAAAGCCAGGGCTTGGCCGTGCCCCATTCGCAAATGCTCAGCACGATAGGGCGGCCCGCGGCATCGAGCGCGGCGCGCATGTTCGCGTAGGAAGCTTTCGCATCTTGCGTGGTGGTGTTGCACCAGTCGTATTTCAAATAGTCGACGCCCCACGCGGCGTACTGAAGCGCATCCTGATACTCGTGGCCGAGGCCACCGGCCCGACCTGCACAAGTCTTCGAACCAGCGTCGGAATAAACGCCGAACTTAAGGCCGAGCGAGTGAATATAATCGCCGAGAGCTTTCATGCCATGGGGAAAACGCTGCGGATCGACGACGATGTTGCCCTGCGCGTCGCGGCTTACCTGCCAGCAATCGTCAACGTTGACGTATTGATATCCCGCGTCCTTCATGCCGGACTTGACCATTGCATCCGCCATGCTGCGGATCATGTCTTCGCTCACATTGCACGCAAACTTGTTCCACGAATTCCAGCCCATCGGAGGAGTGAGAGCAAGATTGCTGGTTGGACTCTTGTTTTCTTGTGCAACGAGTCCAGTGCATAACAACACAAGGCCGGCGATCACGAACAACCAATGATTTGTTTTCATCTTAGCGTCCAACTTTTTCGTCGAAGAACTTTGCCATCAATTCGAGCGCTTCCTTGGTTTCGGGAAACTGGAAGTGATACCAGAATGCGTGCGGTAGCGCTTCAAACACGACTAGTTGTGCGTCATTCCCGGCGCGGAGCAGAGCACGGTGAAAAATCGTTGTGCTGCTCAGCAAAAGATCGCGAGTGCTTGTTACCAGCAAAGTGGGCGGCATTCCGTGGAGGTCGGCAAACAACGGCGAGAGAACCGGATCTTTCCTGTCCATCTTACCCACATAAGCATCGTCAGGGAGGTGGTCCGAATAAGTCGGTTCCAACGCGCCCGGAAATCCATCGAGCGCAAAGAGCTCCCGTGAGTCGCCAGGTTGGCTGAAATCCGCAAGACCGGAAAAAACTCCGAGCGCGCCCGGCAGAGGTAAATGCAATTGCTTTAGCCGCACGGCAACTTCATAACTCAGGATGGCTCCCGCCGACGTGCCGAAAATTCCGATGTTGCGCGGTTTGTAAGTTTTGAGGAGTTCTCTATAAATGCTCACGACGTCATCGACTGCGGCTGGAAATGGGTTTTCCGGAGCGAGCCGGTAATAAACCGATACAACTTTGATTTTTGCCAGATTCGAAATCGGAACTCCTTCGATGAGCGAGCCCGAGTCCGAGTTGAAACCTCCACCGTGCAAATTGATGAGCACGCGTCCGCGATTCGCTTCCGGATTCGCGAGCGGCGTAATGACGTCGGTTCGCACCCTGCCGATGGCGGCTTCTTCAACGTTTACCGGATAAATTTTGCGAGCTTCGGCAGAATCCTGTGCGCGCCAGATATCAGTGCGTGCTCGCCGCTCGGCTAAAGTTTCGGATCCAGATTTCTTTTCGGTAAACGATGCCAGCCACTTCTGCGCCTCAGGACTGATTGTCAGAGGCATGGGGACAACGCGCGTGATATGGGCAGTTCCGTCGGGATCGAAGGTTGCGGAATCCTTTGGCGCGGCTGGATTCGATTGCGCCGCTAGACTTTCCGCGAACACGACTGTGGCGAGAACCAACAACACTCGGATTTTCATCTGGATAGTTTTACCAGATGAGTCGCGGGAACAAAAACGGCGACGAAATCGCCAAGAAAAAGAAAACGGAGAAGAGACCCTAAGTCTCCTCTCCATCAGCATTTCTCTCAGCCAACACCGCCTTGTACTAAAGACTTACGCCAGCGTGTACTTTCCTCGTTCGATCATCCGTTCCGCAATCTGCTGTCGCAGTTCGATCGTGTTGAATGGTTCGTGCTTGGCGAGACGACGCAAAATAGCCATCTGAGTGCGAAGCATGTCGCCTTCGGCTACGGCGGCGATTACTTTTCGGGCAGCGGATTCGATTTTCTCCATCGCCTGCGTGAGATAGACGCGGGTCATCGCAATCGGAAGAGCGGCAGCGGCTTCTCCATTCGCCTCGGCTATCTTTTGCGCGCGCAGCACGGCCGATTCCATGGCATAAGTTTCCATGGTCATGTCGGCGATGGCGCCCATGATCTCCTGCTGGTCTTGAATCGCCTGCATGTATTTCTGTGTGGCCGATCCGGCGGCGAACAGGCCAAGCTTCTTTGCCTGGCTCACGAGTTTGCGCTCTTCGGCGAGTGGGCCCTCGATATCCTCGCTCGTGGAAGGGCCGGAGAGCACTTCGTCCATAAGCTTTTTGATTGCCGGCATAAGAGGTAGCTGTCCGCTTATGGCGCGCTTCAGCAGAAACCCCGTGATGATAAGGCGGTTGATCTCATTGGTGCCTTCAAAGATGCGGTTGATGCGCGCATCGCGGTAGGCACGCTCGGCCGGATATTCTTCGACGAAGCCGTAGCCGCCGTAGATTTGCATGGTCTCATCGACTACGTAATCGACCATTTCCGAAGTCCAAACTTTGATAATGGAGCACTCCACCGCGTATTCTTCGATGGCCTTGCGAGTTTCCTTCATCGCGTCTGGTCCAGATTTGTCGACCTCATTGAGCGCGACGTCCATCATTCCGACGGTGCGATAGATCAGCGATTCGCCTATGTAAGTCAAAGTCGCCATGTTGGCTATTTTTTCTCGTATGAGCCCGAAGTCGGCGATGACTTTGTCGAACGCCTTACGCTGTTTGGCATACGTAATGGCGTTTCCGAGCGAAACCCTTGCTCCGCCCAGGCACGCCGCACCCAGCTTGAATCGTCCGACGTTCAGAATGTTGAACGCGATCACGTGCCCTTTGCCGATATCGCCAAGCAAATTCTCAACCGGAACTTTGCAGTCGTTCAAAATGATTGGGCAGGTGGAGGACCCGCGGATGCCCAGCTTGTGTTCTTCGGCGCCAACGGAGAAGCCGGGAAAAGTTCTCTCCACTAGAAACGCGGTGAACTTTTCGCCATCGATCTTGGCAAAAACCGTGAACAGATCGGCGAAGCCGGCGTTGGTAATCCACATTTTTTCGCCGTTCAGAATGTAATGCTTGCCGTCGGAAGAGAGTTCAGCTCGAGCGCGGCAGTTCAGGGCATCGGAGCCGGAAGAAGCTTCCGACAACGCATACGCGCCGACAATTTCGCCCGCGGCCAGGCGCGGCAAATATTTCTGTTTCTGATCTTCGGTGCCGAAGTAAACGATCGGCAGCAGGCCGATGCCGCTGTGCGCGCCCCAGGTCGTGGCGAAGCCGGCGTATTTGGCAAGGTGGTCGACGATCACCGCCGCGGTTACCTTATCCATCTCGAGCCCGCCGTAGGCCTCGGGGATTTCGGCGCCACTCAAGCCCAACTCACCGGCCTTCTTCAGCAGATTCCTCGAAATGGAGAAGTCTTTGTGCTCGATCTTCTCGACGTTCGGCAGTATTTCGTTGACCGCGAACTCTTCCGCAGTCTGTGCGATGAGCCGGTGCTGCTCGCTAAAGTCTTCCGGAGTAAAAACTTCGTCAGTGTTGCGCTCTTCCAGTAGAAAGCTGCCACCAGAAATTCTGGTCTTGGGAACTGCTGTAGTCGTCGCCATATATTTGTTGATCCCCTAAAGGAGCCGCACGGTGTTGAGGAACTAAATGAAGTACCAGCTATTCTAATTCGGTGGGAGTGGGAATGATAGAGGCGGAAATCGTGCTGGGGAGTATCTAAAGTCACTCCCGTGGATGCTGGCGCAACTCGCGAATCGACGTACTTTGGTGATGTAAGCCCGGCGATTGGCTACATCTTGCAACCCACCGAACTATCTTAGCGAAGGTCCGCTAAAAAGTTCAGCGAGGAGTTGGCTGCCCAATATGGAGGAAAAATTGATCGCAGCTGCCGGCACCACGCGTATTCCTGTAAGATCTGGCCCTTCGCCTTCCGTGCCTCTTCGTCCGGAATCAAAGCTAGCCTATTCAGAGCCAAAGCGAGCCCTTGGCAATCGTCCGGGTAGCACGCGCCAGCGCCCGAGTAGTTTCCTGTCTGACAACTTAGGGCACCTAGGTTCGTAGCCGCGCAAACGCCGTTTCCGTTCAAACTCTGCCCACGCGGACAGATCGGGAGGGTGCACGGCTCCTTCTTGCACACTGGAAGCCGCAAGGAGGTCTCCAGCATGGGCGTGGGTTTCAAGAAAGGATGCCGCAGGTGAGAGAAGAACCCTCGTTTCTCAACTTGCGTTGCAGTTGCCGTGGCACTCGCCTGGCGCATGTTCAAACCGCTCGGCGTCGAGTGAGCCAATTGCGCCCCGGAGCTATGAGGCGCTGAAGCGCCTGAACCGTGGCTGCTCGAGGAGTAGCTCACGGAACTGCTTCCGGCCGAGCCGTGCGAACCACCGCCGCCGCCGGAAAAGCTTGAGGACGAGACTGCAGAAGGGTGTTGCGCAAAAACGCTGGAAGTAACCACGAGGAGAACTACAACAACCAGGCAGGAGAGCCGCATAAAGCACCTCCGAACCGGACACTTGGTAGTTTCCGCCTTACCGGCATTCGACCACCATATACATTATATGAGCAAAGCCATCTAAAAGGAGCGTAATAGTTTCGTAAAGAACTGTTACGCCAGATTCTCGAAGATTCCCGCAGCGCCCATCCCTCCGCCCACGCACATGGTCACCATGCCATAGCGGCCGCCGCGTCGCTTGAGTTCGCGGATGATCGTTGCCGTCAGTTTCGCGCCCGTGCAACCCAGAGGATGTCCCAGAGCGATCGCTCCGCCGTTCGGATTCACCTTGCCAGGATCAAGACCTGCTTCTTTGATCACTGCCAGCGACTGCGCGGCGAAAGCTTCGTTCAACTCGATCACATCGATCTCGGAAAGCTTCAGTCCCGCCATCTTTAAAGCTTTCGGAATCGCGAACACCGGGCCGAGTCCCATCTCTTCGGGCTTGTACCCTGCGGTGGCGAACGAAACGTAGCGCGCCAGCGGTTTGATGCCGAGCGCTTTCGCACGTTCAGCCGACATGATAACGGTGGCTGCCGCTCCATCGGACATTTGCGAAGAATTGCCGGCCGTCACCGTACCTTTCGCGTGAAACGCTGGCTTCAGGGCGAGCAAAGCTTCCAGCGAAGTGTCGGCGCGCGGGCCTTCGTCCATCTTGAAAATAATTTCTTGCCGCTTGGGCTTCGATCCGTTCGGGGTCGTAAAGCTCACCGGCACGGGCACAACTTCGTCGTCGAACTTTCCCGCCTGAATTGCAGCCAGTGCCTTCTGGTGGCTGCGCAACGAAAATTCGTCCGCCGCTTCTCGCGTGATGCTGAAGCGCTGAGCCACGCGCTCGGCAGTGAGACCCATGTTTAGATATGCGTCCGGATAATGATCGACCAGCCAGGGATTCGGCGAGATCTTGTGGCCGCCCATTGGAATCATCGTCATAGACTCAGTGCCCCCCGCGACGATTACTTCCGCCCCGCCGGCCATGATGCGTTCTGCTGCCATCGCAATCGCCTGCAGCCCCGACGAGCAAAAGCGGTTAATAGTGAGCGCCGACACCTCTACTGGCAACCCAACGCGTAGCGCCGCAATGCGGGCAACGTTCATTCCTTGCTCGGCCTCGGGCATGGCGCAGCCAAGAATTACGTCCTCGATTTCTTTGGCATCAAGTTGCGGCACCCGTTCCAGTGCGCCCTTGATGGCGATGGCCGCCAGTTCGTCAGGGCGGGTGGTGCGGAGCGCACCTTTGTATGCGCGCCCCACCGGTGTTCGAACGGAGGAGGTGATGACTACATCACGCATGGGCATCTACCTTCATGATTTCAACTGTCTCGCTGGGTTCTGAGAGCGGGCTACCTTGTCCTCGCATGCCCTCGAGGTGGAGCTCCATCGTTTCGCGGATGAGTTTCTTTGTCTCCTCCAGAGTCTCAGCCCCTGCTCCGAGGCCAGGTAGATCGGGAGAATAGGCGCTCCATCCCTTCGCCGACTGCTCGTAGATAACATGATATTTCACTGCACTCCTTCCCGCTGAGCACATTGTTGAATGTTCTCAGCAGGAATTCTACTGACGGCAGTTCTTTCGAAGGTAATCATTCTGAGATCTAGCAAATTAAGTTTTTCAAATGTTTCACGCGTCGCTTCACTTGGCGGGTGCGTAGAAGTAATAGTCGGCTGTGTAACTGCTCTTGGTTTCGGCGTCGCCGTGCGACGCATCGCAGCCTTCAGCCGGTGGCTTGCCGTCGTGTGTGTGGACGCGTTGAATCGCTGTCACGTTGCTGAGCAATCCGTTGCCGGAATGGCTCACGACATTCACCAGCAGCCATGGAATGGACTCGCTATCCAGCGAATCAACGTGCGCGGCTGCTTTGCCTGTAACCTCGCTGCCGTCCTTCAGCTTCCAGCTGGGACCGGCCCCATGTTGTCCGATCACTTTATCTTTCCGGTCGTGAAGTTCGGCCTCGGGAGCCTTGAGCGTCCAAGCGAACTTGCCGTCGGTGCCCACTTTGCAGCTGTAAATCTGCGATCCAGTTGCGTGCGTGTAAAGGACAACCTCATTGCCCGCCGGAACCTGAATCGCGTCCGGAACGTCGGGCGGAGCCTCTTTAGGAGTCGCAGGCTGCTGCGCTTTGGCTGTGGTCAGTCCGAGGAGGCTTCCTAACACCAAGACTCCAAGGATAGATCTAGTCGCTTGCAGAAATGTTCGCATAACGCCGATTGTAGCGCAGGTGGAGATTTTACGGCTTTGCCGACGAATCGCAATTCTCAATTCCTCAGCGTCTTCCCCGTCTTTAGCGTGTACTGAATTCTCTCCTGGGTTTTCTTCTCACCGCACAGCGACTTAAATCCCTCACGCTCGAGATCGAGGATGTACTGCTCGCTCACTGGCGTCCCCGGCGTGACGTTCCCGCCGCACAGCACCTCGGCGATTTTTCCTCCCAGCTTCACTTCGTAGTCAGTGACGTAGTCGCCCTGCCGCATCATGTGGATGCCTAGGCGTAGCGTGGCCAGAAGACTCTCGCCGGGAGCCGGAATGTCGGTGCGCGGAACGGGCGGTTCATACCCAGCACGCACCAGTTCGAGCGCACGAACCTTCGCATCGGAAAGGACGCGCTCGCGATTCATGGTGATGCGATCGCTGTCGGAGAGAAAGCCGAGGCCTTGCGCCTCGGCCGCCGACGTGGCAACTTTAGCCGTTGCAATGGTCTCAAACGCTCGCCTAATCGCTTCAAGCATTTCGATGGAGCCGGCAAGCGCGTCGCCGGAAACCTTGCCGCCGCGGACCGCGGCCGCTCCGTCCACCGCGCGAAGCAGCATCTCTTTGCAACCTCCGCCGCCCGGTAGAAGCCCAACGCCCACTTCCACCAATCCCGTGTAAAGCTCAGAGTGCGGCTGGCGCGCGGCGGCGTGCAACGAGATTTCCGTTCCGCCGCCCAAACATAATCCAAACGCAGAAACCACCACAGGCTTTGGCGAGAACTTGATGGCCTGCGTCATGTTCTGGAATTGCCGGATGGCGAGGTCGACATCGTCCCACTCTTCTTCCTGCACGCTCATCAACAAAAGCATGAGGTTAGCGCCCACCGAGAAATTCGTAGCGTCGTTGGTGATGACGAAGGCGTCGAAGTTGTCTCCGGCGCCGCCGGGCTTGAGAGTTTGCAGAATGAAGCCAACAATGTCCGCTCCCAGCGAATTCATCTTTGAGTGGAATTCGATGCAGCCCACTCCGTCGCCGAGATCGACCAGCGACGCGCCCGAGTTCTTCTTCACCACGCCATTCGATTTCTTGGCAACCGTCACCGACCATACCCCTGCCGGCACGGCTACGCGCTTGTATTCATTCGCCGCAAGATCGAAATAAACGCACCCCGAAGCCGCCTGAGGATCATCCTGATACCAGGACTTCTTCCCCGATGCGAGCAGCTGTTCAACTTTTGCACTGATCGGCGTATCTTCTTTTTTCATCCGCTCGACTGTTGCTTCAACGCCAGCCGCATCCCACAATTCAAACGGACCGAGTTCCCAATTGAAGCCCAGCCGCATGGCGCGATCGATCTCAACAATCGAATCGGAGATCTCAGGCACGCGATTTGCGGAGTAAGTCCATAGGTCGGACAAAGCCGCCCACAAGAACTCTCCCGCTTTGTCGCCCTTCTGCGGAGCTTTGCCTTCAAGGCCGAGCAGCATGCGCAGCCTCGCTCCGGTGTCTTCGATATTTTTCGCCATATCGAGCGCGGCGAACTTCGGCTTCTGCCGCGGACGGTACTCCAGCGTCTTCCAATCGAGCGCCATGCGCTCGTCTTCTTTGCCAGATTCGGCGGCAGAGATCGCCCGCGCTACGTTCTTCTTGTAGAAACCGCCCTTGGTTTTGTCGCCCAGCCACTTACGCTCGAGCATCTGCTTGTAGAAATCTGGCAGGCGCAGTTCGCTGCGCTCATCCTGGACATTGGCCGTCATGTTCTTCACCACATGCCCCAGAATGTCCAACCCAACCAGATCGATGGTGCGGAAAGTTGCCGACTTCGGCCATCCCACGGCTTGTCCAGTGAGCGCGTCGACATCTTCAATGCTGAGATTCATCTCCTGCATCAAGCGCATGACATTCAACACCGAGAAGGTGCCGATCCGGTTGCCGATGAAATTGGGAATGTCCTTGGCGAGCACCACTCCCTTGCCGAGGCTCACATCGCTAAAGTGCGATACGGCATCGATCGCGGCAGGGGCGGCTTCCGGCGTAGGAATAATTTCCAGCAGGCGCATATAACGCGGCGGATTGAAAAAGTGTGTGCCGAACCAAGCCTTCCTGAAGTCCTCAGAGAAGCCCTCCGCAATTCTGCCCACGGGCAGGCCGCTCGTGTTGGTCGTGACAATGGTGCCGGGCTTGCGAATCGCTTCAACCTTGCGCAAAAGGGCTCGCTTGATCTCGAGATTCTCGACTACAGCCTCGATAATCCAGTCGACCTCAGCCAGCTTTTTTAAGTCATCGTCGAAGTTACCGACCGTGACAAAGCGCGCCCATGATGCGTCCATGAAAGCGGCGGGCTTGGATTTCTTCGCGGCCTCCAGACCTGCGGCGGCGATCTTATTTCGCGCCGCGGGCGGGGCTCCAGGCGCAACTTCCTCCGGAACGATATCGAGCAGGTAGCTCGGGACGCCGGCGTTGGCAAAGTGTGCGGCGATGCGGGCGCCCATGGTACCGGCACCGAGAATTGCAACTTTATGAATGCGCTTCATGTTCGAGCCTCGATCGGAATAATTCAGGCAGCAATTAGCATCAGTAGTGTATTCCTACGGTAGTTTGTCGACTGCCCAGTCGTCATGGCCGGTATCGACGACCACAATACTTGAGAAGCGGCGCCGCGCGTGGCTACCTTTCTCATTCGCGCTGACAAGAACAACGGGGAACTCATATCGCCCGCGCTTTATCAGTTTGCCGCGCCCGACTTCGAACGCGGAGAGACGAGCGCCATCGAAAAAATTCTCCAGCGCCTCTGTCGTTGCTTTTTCTTTGGAGTGACTCGAAAGTAGCGCCGTACCGTTCCCGATGTCGCCTGACTGCCACGCCTGCATGAAGTGGTCTGCGGTTGCGAGCGCCTCAACATAGCCGGGATCTTGTGCAGGAGCAGACCTGTCTCTTGCCGCCGAAGGCAACGCCTGCAAAAACGCGAATAGAAATACGCAGGGAATCCAGGAATTTAGTCGAAGCGGAAAGCCAAGAGGGCTCTCCCGCAATCGATGACGGGCCATGCTGTTGGGCATGGAGTCATTATGCGGCACGAAAAGGCTTACGATGAATTGCGAGTCTTGCGCCTCAAACTTCGAAATGGCTCTGCACATACTCGAGGGCCCGCTTCGCCATTTGCTTCTCTCCCTTATACGCGAGCAGCGTCGGAGCATCTTGCAAAGGCACCCAAAGAGCTCGCGCCACTTCAATTCGCATGGATGGGAAAATTTCATTAATGCGCCCCGAGCGGTAGCGCATCAGGTAGAAGCTCACAATCTTGAAAACCCGGCTGCCGTCTCCCCACGACCGCGTATAGACGTACTTGATGTCGGCCAGCTTGGCGATCAGCTCCGCTGTTACTCCAGTTTCCTCTTGAACCTCCCGAAGCGCCGTTTCAAGCGGTTTTTCGCCCGGATCGACCAGGCCCTTGGGCAAAGCCAGCACCGTCTTCGACTTGGCCGCACGCGGGGAAGGACCGGTCGACGTGCGGGCTGAGTCGTCAGGCGGTTCGATGGCCGCCATCCACCAGGCATCTTCACGCTTCCGGATCACGACCCCGCCCGCCGATATCTCGCGCACCATAATCGCAACTTAGCAAAATTGAAGGAGTTAGTCATCCCTGCTTCCGACGGGTAACAACCGGTAACACATTGGCGGCTCTGCCGTAATGCCGGATAGCACAAAAGTGGTCTGCAGCCTTCCCAAAAATCATGGCATCCTATATTTATGTAGTAGGGGGAAGTTCCCGCAAACCGGGGACGTGGGGTTCCGGTGAAGAGTATCGGCAAGATCGTCCGGTCGGTGCAGGCCTTTGGACGGGAGCTATCCCGCAAGGCCGCCGGAGTTGAGCCACGGATTCCCGCAATCGGGCTCGCGCTGGGCGGCGGCTTTGCCCGCGGTATGGCGCATATCGGAGTCCTGAAAGTCCTCGAAGAAGAAGGAATTCCGATCCGCGTCGTCGCTGGCACCAGCGTAGGAGCGCTGATCGGCGCGTCCTACTGCAGCGGGCTTTCGATCGAAGAATTAGAAAAAGTTGCGCACTCCGTGCGTTTCACCACCTTCGCCCGGTGGACGGTCTCCCGTTACGGTTTTGCTACCAACGACCGCATGGTGTCGTTTCTTGCCCGCACTCTGAAGGTGAAGACTTTCGAAGAATTGCGTATTCCTCTGGGCGTGACGGCGACCGACTTCAACAGTGGCGAAGGCATCGTGTTTCACTCAGGTTCGATCATTGATCCGGTGCGAGCCAGTTGCGCCTATCCGGGAATGTTTTTGCCGGTCAACATTCGCGGACGCTGGCTGGTCGATGGCATGCTCTCGTATCCCGTGCCCACGCGCCCGCTGCGCGAGATGGGCGCACAGCGCGTGCTGGCCGTTCACCTCAAAGGCCAGTGGAACAAGAACGGCGCCCCACGGCACCTTTTTGACGTGATTGGACAATCGTTCGCGATCGCCCAGGATCAAATGAGCCATCTCTGGCGAGGTCCGGCCGATCTCGTAATCGAGCCCGACGTCGCTGGCTTCGCCTACGACGATTTCAAACGCGCCGGTGAACTCATGCGAGCCGGCGAGGTTGCTATGCGCCAAGCGCTATCGGAAGTTCGCAAGTGGATGGAAGCTCCGGTGGAAACTCCGGTTATTGCGAAAGCACGCCCCGTGGCAGCGCCCATGCCAGCGGACTAATCGAAATCGGTCGACGCTCTGCATCGACTCATTCATTGGCACTCCTGTCCGGAGCCCAGCGACGCTCCCCGCTCCAAGCCTGCCATCTGAATCGATTGGGTCACGGCATACAGTGGAACAGTAGCGCGTACCATCGTTCCTCGGCCATCCGAGTCTATTTCGAGCTTGCCGGTCAGTTCGTGCATTCGCTCGCGCATTCCCGCCAGGCCGACTCCCGTTTCCGCGCTGCTCTGTCGAAGCCGCACCAACCGGTCCGCAGGTATGCCCCGGCCGAAATCTCTTATTTCAAGGATTACGACTTCGGGTTGCTTCTGAAAACATACCTTGGCGGTCGAAGCCCCAGAATGTCGATGTACATTCGTCAAACTCTCCTGAAGCACCCGGAAGAGGGCAAGCTCCATCCGCTTCGGAAGTCTTTCACGCGAATCGCTCATATGTGCGCTTACGTCGATTCCGCTCCTCTTGGCAAAGCCCTCTACGTACCATTCGGCCGCACACGTGAAACCTACTTCATCCAATAGCGGCGGATGTAGCAGGTAGGACATCGTTCGAATTTCCCGAATCGCCTGGTCCGCTAACGCCAAAACATCGGACGCGATGGCGCGCGAGGCCGGATCTCGCTGGCATGTTTCGTGAAGGAACGAAACACTCATCTTCAGCGCAGCCAGGGTTTGGCCGGTGGTGTCGTGCAAGTCGCGGGAGAGTTTTCTTCGTTCTTCATCTTGCACCTGAAGCAGCCGCTTCGATAGCGCTTGAAGCTCTGACGCGCGTTCCACCATTAGCAACTCAAGTTCGGAGTGGGCGAGCGCAATTTGCTTTGCCTGCTTTGAAAGAATCCACATAGGGTCTCCTGAGGGCGGTTGAGATGACGCTAGTCTTTCTTTGCGTTGTCTCATGATCTCCATTTCCTCTGGCGAACGCTGTTCAATTTTGCTCACGCAACTTTCAGCTTTCATACGGGTTCGAGCTACCAGAGCGTGCTTTGCCGTGTGAAGGTTCGAGAATTCAGTGCGCTTTAGCATCCTTAGAGAACATGAGATAGCCTCAGCGAAAACCGCCTCAAAGGCAAAACTCTGAGTACACTCGGGTGAGCGCTATTGCTCAGACAGTACTTATCTCTCAGCTCATACTTCAAATGGCGACATATCAAACATCGTTGACAACGCCGCTTGGTGATAGCGCAATGGTTCCCGCGAAGAAGAGACTCGATTTCAATCCCTACATCTTCCTTTCGACGATTGGAAAGGGCAGGGAAATGGTGTCTTTTCCGAAAGACGGCGCGATATTCGCACAAGGCGATTCCACCGACGGATTGTTTTTTATCCAAAAGGGTAAGGTGCAGCTCACGGTTGTGTCGGAAGCCGGGAAAGAAGCCGTTCTGGGGATTTTGAACGAAGGCGATTTCTTTGGAGAAGGCGGCCTCGCCGACCAACCGCTGCGCATGTCGTCCGCGGTTGCAATGACCGACTGCACACTGCTGCATGTTGAGAAGGAGGCCATGATGCATGCCTTGGCCGTCGAGCCGAAATTGTCGGCCCTGTTCCTGAGGTACTTATTGAAGCGAAACATCCGCTATCAGGATGACTTGGTCGATCAGCTTTTCAACTCCAGCGAAAAGCGGCTGGCGCGGGTTCTTCTCTTGATGGCGCACTTCGGCAACGAAGGCGTGACGGAAATGTCGGTCCCAAAATTGAGTCAGGAGACTCTGGCTGATATGGTCGGAACCACGCGTTCGCGAGTCTGCTTCTTCATGAATCGATTCAGAAAGCTCGGTTTTATCGACTACAAACCCGGTGGCAATGTGCGCATCAACAGCTCACTCCTCAACGTTGTTCTTCGTGATGACGAAGGACCATCGCTGCTTCCTGGGCGCATCCCCCCCATCAGCACAATTACCGCGCCTCCCACAAGGCCGGGTGCGCCCCAGGAGAAAGACCGCGCCAAAAGACCGCCACTCCCTAACTTCGAACGCCGCCGAAATTAGGAGAGGCGCGGGGCCAAGAAAAATTCGACCCTAATCTACGGATTCGCTAGAAGTAAGTCGCTATCTTCTCCAACGTCCGTGTCAGTGGACAGCGCGATTTCTCCCGCCCTCCAAAACCCGCGCCAATACTAAGACTCCGGGCCGACGAACGTGTATAATCCGCTCTACTTTGCGGGGACGACATCGCGCTATTCCGCCGCAGTGGAACATGAAACGCCCGATGCGACTACCCCCACCCAGGAGATAACGTGCCACACATCAAAATGCAGTCGGTGCTCACTCGTCATCATGCCGTCGCTGCAATCCTTATTCTCTTAGTCGCGATATTCTTTTGCGTACCCGCCCTCGCCCAAACCGGATTCACGGGCATCTTCGGCGGTGGCCCCTTTTACAAGAACTCGGCCAACATCACAGAAATAGAAAATTCCGGCTTCACCGAAGCCATCGTTTGGAGCGTCGAGGTCAACAGCGTTGGCGACTTGAATTTCAACGGCGAGTTCCCGCTGACTTCCGGCGGAGTCTACGTCGGCAATCAGACCTATCCCAACTTTCCCGCCGAAATGGCGCAGCTCAAACAAGGCACGGTCAAGCGCGTCACCTTCAGTGTCGGCTCCTCCAATGTCGGAGACTGGCAAGACATCACCGCTCTCGTCAAAGCCCAAGGCACCGGCCCCACCAGCATTCTCTACAAAGATTTTCAAGCCCTGAAAGCCGCCATTCCGGCCCTAGACGCCATCGATTTCGACGACGAGAACAGCTTCAACTCGCCCACCACAGTTCAATTCGGCGTGATGCTCGGCAACTTGGGCTATCACGTAATGCCCGACGCCTTTGACGACAGCAGCTATTGGACGAATGTAGTTTCACAAATTAACACTCAACTCGCCGGCACTGTCGATGGAGTCCACCTGCAAGCCTACGCCGGCGGTAGCGGCAACAGCCCGTGCTCGGGATGGAATTTCGGCGCGGTCCCGGTTTTCCCTGGCCTCTGGGATCAGAACGACACTCCCGCCCAGGTCGAAAGCATCATGAGCGGCTGGCACAGCCAGTGCGGCATCATCGGCGGCTTCATGTGGCTCTACGACGACTTCGTAGGCAACGGCCTGGCGGCGCAGTACGCCAACGCGATCAACACGGCTGTCGGAGGCGCAGGCTTCACACTCTCGGGACCAACCAGCGTCTTCCTGAACCAAAGTTCAACCGCCGATGCCGTGATCAAAATTACTGACCTGAACGGCTTCACGGGTGCCGTGACTCTAACTCTCTCAACTCTGCCCAAAGGCGTGAAGGCGTCGATCACAGGCACGGGGAATAAACAGAAAATAGCGTTCAGAGCCAGTCCCACCGCCACTACGGGATTCACCTCCGTAACTGTGACCGGCACCTCCGGCAGCATCACCCAAACCCTGACTCTCACCTTAGCCGTAAGCGCAGCGGTGGGCACAACTGGAACCGGCACGCCGGTCGATCTTTCTTCCGACTTCACTTTGAGCGGAATTTACACCGATGGCTCAACCTACACCACTGGCGGCCTCGATGGCACGGGTTATTCCTACTCGGCCAACCTGCTGACCACGTCGCGGGTATTCAATGCCGTATTGCTCGACTTCGGCCCGGCCAATTCGCCCGACGCCGTGGCCAGCGCCGGCCAATCGCTTTCTCTACCCACAGGCCAATTCTCTACGCTGATGTTGTTCGCCACCGCAGTGGAAGGAAATCAAGCCTCGCAAATTTTCACCGTCAACTACACCGACGGAAGCAGCTCAAAATTTACGCAAAGCCTAAGCGACTGGTTCACGCCGCAGAATTTCCCCCACGAATCCGAGGGCGTAGCCATGGCCTACCGCAATTTCGACAACGGCACCAAGGACAAGCGCACCTTCAATCTGTACGCCTACCACTTCGCTTTGAATTCGGCGAAGACTGTGAAGAGCGTAACCTTGCCAGATAATCCGGACGTTCTCGTGCTCGCGGCAACGCTAATGCCGTAAATGTGAAGACATCCAGCATATGAGAATGTGGGTGTGGGATGAAAACGTGGGATTCACGGCCTCTAAACCTGGGTGCCCCATTTCTCGCGTACTTTTGTTCAGTCCCATGACATTCTTTACAGGGTGTCCCAAGACATCTCTTACACTCCGCTCGTCCGCGAAGCGGGCGAGGGAGAAAGATGCCTTGGAAGACGATGGATGTGCGAGAGCAGCGGGTAAGGTTTGTGGTGGCGGCGTATCGGCGGGGGAAAACGCTGGCGGAGTTGTGCCGGGAGTTCGGGATCTCGCGGCCGGTGGGCTATGAGTGGCTGAAACGGTATCGTCAGGGCGGAGTAGCAGCGATCGCGGAGCGCAGCCAGCGGCCGCAGCACAGTCCGCGACGAACGGACGAGAAGGTAGAGCAGCGGGTGGTGGAGTTGCGGCAGCGCTATCCAGACTGGGGATCACGCAAGCTGCGGGTGCTGTTGCAGCGTGAGGGAATCGAACTGGGGCGTAATACGATTCATCGCATTCTGCTGCGGCATGACTTGGTGCATCCCGTAGACCGTCATGAGCCGGCGGTGGAGCGATTCGAGCGCAGCGCGCCGAATGAACTGTGGCAGATGGACTTCAAAGGTCCGAAGCTGTGGCATCAGAAAGTGGGGCCGCTGTCGGTGATCGACGATCACAGCCGCTACCTGATTGTGTTGCAAGCGGTGGCGAGCACGCACACCGAGCAAGTGCGGGAACCGCTAGTGGCGGCCTTTTGCGAGCACGGAGTGCCGGAGGCGATGCTGATGGACCACGGCACGCCATGGTGGAGCGTGCACAGTGCGGGCGGGATGACCAAGCTGTCGTTGTGGCTGATGCGGCAAGGCATCGGGCTGCACTGGAGCCGAGTGAGGCATCCGCAGACTCAGGGCAAGGTAGAGCGGTTTCACGGCGAGTTGCAGCGAGCATTGGCGCGGCGGCGAGTGCTGGTACCGGACGTACAACTGTGGCTGGACCAGTTTCGTTGGGAGCACAATCACGTGCGACCCCATGAGGCGCTGGGCATGCAGACTCCGGCCAGTCGCTGGCGTCCCAGTGTTCGGCGCTATGATGCCAACCCGCCGCGTTGGGAATATCCGGCGGGAGCGCGGGTGTTGAAAGTGGACTCACAAGGAAAACTTACACTGGCGGGAAAGAACTGGAGCATCAGCGACAGCCTGGCTGGAGAATGGGTACAGGTCATGCAGCTAGAACAACGCCTGCAAGTGTATTACTGCACTACCCTGATCCGCGAGATCGAACTGGGAATCCAGTGCTCGACCATGGTCGAGCACTGGATTCCCAGTTAACAACAAAGTGTAAGAGATGTCCTGGGACGCTTTGTAAACCATGTCCTGGGACTAGACAGTTCTTTGCGAGAAGTGGGGGCCTTTGCCTTGACACCCTCCCGACCGAACTGGCATCAGTTCTTCCGTATCGCGTTGGAAAGCTCAATCCGTGAGCGCATGCCCACGTGATGTATGGCCCAGGTTTCCCCCGAATAAACATCAAATAGTAAAAGAAGATCGTTTATCGTGAAAAGAAGAGACTGCAATTCATCCTCGTTAGGTAAGAACTTCCCTGAATGCGCAAGTTTGTTCCTCGCCTTCATGCCTTCAGTTATAACGCGGATCATCTTTGCAGGTATAAGGGGATGGTGTTCCCAGAGCTTACTTCGCACTGGCAGTTTGGGCAAATAGTCCTTGAGCATTTTGTCTAGCGGCGGCGATGGGACTTCGATGGCGAGCCAAGCTGCATCGGGAACTAAGTCGGCAACTAAGCGCTTGAACCCGACCTCTATAGCCGACATGCCGATCACAAGAGCACTCCTCGGGTAAGTTTTCCTCAGCTCAAATGCCTCTCGCAACAGTTGGTACCCGAGAGGCTCCTCCCTACCTCTCGTAAGAAGATCGGCTACACCTTCGTTGATTTCGTCTTCGGTCAAGATGTGTCTTGCCCGACCGCTGACTTTAACTTTGAAGGACGGAACGAAGGTTATGGTTTGCCACTGGACACCATCAACGGAGTACTCATAAGTCGTATCAGAAAGTGTATCCGCAGGCCCGTCCGAGAGGCCACAACGCCATCGTAGGGTGGAAACCACGCTTTCAATCTGCCTGATGAGACGGGCATTGGTTTCCACACAAAAAGCCAATATTTCCTTGTTGCGTTCAGGGGACACTTGTAGTTGGCCCCGGATAACTTCATCGAGAAGAGTCAACATCTCTGCCGAGCCCGATAGGTCAGTTTCCACAATTCCAATGAGATATTCCGGTTGTTTTGCCTCTGCGGGTTGGGTCGCGCTTGCGCAGATACGCACCTTGCCGTCCCCAAGGGTGAACTCTAAAGCCTTTGCCAAATTCAGCTTTGTGCCGTGAATGCGAGTTGAGACCCGGTAGTTCATTTGTTGTAAAGTCCCCTTCGATTCGCCTCTGCAGTCCCAGTCTGCTTCGGGACGCTCGGACGATCAGTCTCCAGCTGACCCATAGCTGCCACACTGGGTGGTGCTATCGGAGCGGCGCTCTATCGCTTGGGTGTTTTCTTAAATGAGCTTCCTTCCAAGAAGCAATTTTATTAGTCTGTCGAAAACCTAGGTCAGACGTGCGAATCATAACGTCCTTTATCGTTCATTACTGGGGCCGCAGCCGTGAAACAACGGCGTCATCAAAGAATTTCCACAAGCCTCTGTGACATCTAACCTTGTCCGCAGCCCCCCCGCGTGCGCGATTATGATCGATGGCGCGGCGGCTGACAACAAGCCATCCCGTCCTGCTCGAAATCCGTTGTCGCACGGATTCTAGCGTTCTAGGTTCTTTAGTTCTTTGACATCCGAATAGCAATCCGGATAACTCCCGCAAATGCGATATTTTGCGAGGAGGTCGCTCATTCTAGAGGAGTTAGCGAAAGCAAAATCGCCTAAGTCATTTGAATGGAATATTTTGCGAGTAAGTTATTCACTTTCAATATTTTAGCCGGATTCAGGCTGGCTAGGAATACGTAACTCGCTGATTCAAAATATTTTAGCCAAGATAATCTGTAAATTTTTTTCAATCAGATCCGGCGGCTACCGTCCGGGGGTAGGCATACTTAGTGAAGAAGCTCAATCATCAGGCGCGGACCGCCTCAGTCGTTAAACCGAGGGTCGCCGAGTCTAGGCAAACGCAGCCTGCGAAGGCCAGCAACATTGTTGACTTTTTCCGTCAATCACCGGTAGTCGGCACCAAACTCAAAATAAAGCGGGACCGCAGCCCTGCACGCGATGTCAACCTGTGAGGAGTTTCTCGTTACTCAGCTCCCGCCTTTTCCGCCTCTTCGCAAATCCTCTTCCATGCCTTCTCTACGTGCCGCGCTTCGGTGTTGGTCTGGCCGATGCTCATGCGCAGCGTCAACTTCCCATTCAGCTTAGTGTGCGTCAGAAACAAATCGCCGCTGCGGTTCAGCCGCTCCATGATCGTTTGATTCACCTCATCCCCTCCAACGTGGCGAAAGCAGACCAGGTTCAGCGGCGGTTCAGCGGCGAGTTCGAAACGAGAGTCATTTCGCACCCAACCTGCGAACTGCTGCGCCAGTTCCACGTGCCGGCGGATGTGGTGCCGCAGGCCCTCCACGCCGTAGTGCCGAATCACGAACCACAACTTCAGCGAGCGAAAGCGCCTGCCCAACGGGATGTGCCAGTCGCGATAATCGATCACCGCTCCCGATTCCGTCGCACGGTTGCGCAAGTATTCCGGCAGCACGCTCAGCGTCTGGATCAGCGCCTTGCGGTCGGCAACCCAGAAACAACTGCAGTCGAAATTAGTAAACATCCACTTATGCGGATTGAAGTTGTAACTGTCGGCGAACTCGACCCCATTCTGGAGATGACGGAACTCGGGGCACAGCGCCGCCGTGCCCGACATAGCTGCGTCCACATGCAGCCAGAGATTGTGCTCGCGGCAAACGCGCGCGATCTCCGGAATCGGGTCCATCGCGTTCGAAGATGTGGTTCCCACCGTCGCGCAAACGAAACACGGGATGTAGCCGTTACGTTTGTCGGACCTAATCTGTTCGGCGAGAACATCGGGACGCATCGCGAAATTCTCGTCGACTTCGATCACTCGAAGATTCTGGGACCCGATACCCGCGATCATGGCCGCCTTTTCCAATGACGAATGCGTCTGCGTGGAGGTGTAAGCCACAATGCGGCCGTCACATCCTGCCCGATTGCTGGCGTAGTTAGTGGCGCGCTCGCGTCCCGCCAACAAGGCGCACAGCGCCACGCTCGAGGCGGTATCTTGAATCACTCCGCCGCCGGTGCTCGACGAGAGAAATTTCTCCGGCAGCCCAAGCATGCCCACAAGCCAGTCGAGCACATGTGTTTCCAGTTCCGTGCACGCCGGACTGGTAGACCACAGCATCCCCTGCACGCCCAATCCTGATGAAAGAAGATCGCCGAGAATAGCAGGCCCCGAAGCATTGCAATTGAAATAGGCATAGAAGTTCGGCGACTGCCAGTGGGTCAAGCCGGGCAGAATCACTTTCTCAACGTCTTTCAGCAATGCCTCGAATGGCTCGCCCTGCGCCGGAGGATTCGCGGGCAGCGACGCCCGAACCTCTCCCGGCTTCACCTGCGAAAGCACGGGAAACGACTCGATGCGCGACTGGTAGTCGGCGATCCAGTCGACCATTGCATGACCGTGGCGACGGAATTCGTCGGGCGTCATGTGGAAAGACTTTTCGTCGGGCATTGTTCTCCAAGAAAATTACGACAAGTGTAGAAAGGCGATTCTATTTGTGCTTCAAGCGGCCGAAGTACAAACGCGTCTTGTACTCGAACGTAGCCCGGCCATCGACCGCATGCGCATCGAAGATGTCTCGCAACTCTTTCAGCATTGCCGTGTAACTTGGATGCTCCGGCCCAGGCGCGTACGACGACGACAGCAAACGTCCTTCGATGCCGGAGTAGTCGAACTCTTGCTGCATCTCGAACTCCCGCTCCTGATAAGGCTCAGGATCGAAGAATTCGTTGACTTCCACAGTCGTGTGCTCGTGGCGAATGTCCTGATAGTCGGTACCGTAGGTGAGCAACAACTGTTCGTAGTCACGCAAGAAAGGCGTCGAATCGGTGAGACGCTCGTTCCACAGCAATACGAGCCAACCGCCGGGCTTCAGGATGCGAACAAATTCCCGCCGCGACTGTTTACGATTAAACCAGTGCGCAGCCTGCGCCGCAGTGACGAAGTCAACGCTCTCAGCCGCCAGCGTAGTCGCTTCGGCAATTCCCGCAACGCTGGTGAACCTCGGAAATCCCACGAGCAGACGCTCACCCGCTTCACGCATCTCCGCATTCGGCTCGACGCCGACGACCGGGTTTCCATTCTCCAGCAGCATGCGAGTCCAGATGCCAGTGCCTGACGCTACATCGGCGACTACATGGTCGGGGACGAGGCCGCACTCCGTCTTCAAAGTGTGCAGCACTTCCGGGGGATATCCCGGCCTGTAGAGCACGTAATTTTGCACTCGGTCCGAGAATCGGCTGGTGGCGTTGGTGGCTGGCATCGACTTAAAAAGCGGCAAGTTCTTTCATCTTGCCAGAAAGCCATTCTAACGGCAGGATAGAGGGGTTGTCTCTCCCCGCCGAGCCCTATGCCGCGCGGCCTTCGGAACAAGAAGCGCAAACAACCTCCCCGTTAATTGCGATACCATTCCAATCAAGCAGAATGAAAGTCTCCATCGTATGAGGGTTGTCATAAAAGTCGGCACCAGCTTGATCGCTCCCGGCGGCCAGATCGACGCCAATTTGCTGCGCGCGATGGTGGATCAATTCGATCTCAGCAAGAACGAGTACCTGATCGTTACCTCCGGTGCGATCGCCGCGGGTATGTCGGGCCTTGGGCTTCGCAAGCGTCCCAGCGATGTACCCGGCATGCAGGCCTGCGCGGCCGTTGGGCAAAGCAAGTTGATGCATACCTACGAGCGTCTTTTTTTCGGCAAGAAAGTGGTCGCACAACTCCTGCTTTCCAGCGACGACTTCACTTCCCCGGTTCGTTACCGCAACCTTCAGAACGCCCTGGCCGAGTTACTCTCGCTGGGTGTAGTACCGATTGTGAACGAAAATGACAGCGTCTCAGTACGCGAGCTGGAGGGCGCCTTCGGCGACAATGACGAGCTGAGCTCACTTCTCGCCACCGCTGTGAAAGCTGACTGGCTGCTGCTGTTAACCAATGTGGATGGTTTTCTGGCTCCGAACGGAAAGAAAAAGCCGCGCCTGGTGCGTGTTGTGCGCAAGCTGACTCCAGCGTTGGAAGCGCAGTGCAACGGCAAGAGTACTTTGGGCCGCGGCGGAATGATTTCCAAGCTGCGTGCTGCGAAACTGGCCAGCGAAGCGGGCGTACACGTTGCCATCGTGAACGGACGGCATCCGCAGGGAATCACGCTCGCCATGGAGCGTAGGATTGGGACCTACTTTCCTCCACAACTGGGGCGAAATTAATGGCGACTACGATTGCGAACCCGGTTTCCACGCAGGAGAAGTTGTTGCGCGCGCGCGATGCGTCGGCGAAGTTGGCAATGCTTTCCACCGAGGAGAAGAACGCGCTGCTTCATGCGATTGCAGATTCAATCGAAGCGCAGACCGAGTCGATCCTTGCGGCGAACCGCGAGGATGTTGAAAGCTCCGGCCTTCAAGGAGCGATGCGCGACCGCTTGCTCTTAACTCTGGCGCGCATCAAGGACATGGCACAGGGAGTGCGCGACGTCGCGGGCCTCAAAGATCCGATTGGCCAGACGATCGAGGAGTGGACTCGCCCCAATGGTCTGCACATCCGTAAGGTGCGCGTGCCGCTGGGTGTCGTCGGAATCATCTACGAGTCGCGTCCTAACGTCACCATCGACACAGCGGTGCTCGCATTGAAAACCGGCAACGCCATCGTATTGCGCGGAGGCAAAGAAGCGGCGCACAGCAACCAGCGACTGGTGGAGATTCTTGCTGCAGTGCCCGGCGTTCCGGAAGGTGCAGTTGAACTCCTCGATTCGAGCACGCGGCAGTCGGTGACTGAACTCATCAAAGCGCGCGGGCTGGTCGATGTGATTATTCCGCGCGGCGGCGCCGGGCTGATCGCATTCGTTACTGAGAATTCAATTGTGCCTGTGATCGAAACGGGAGCAGGGAACTGCCACATCTTCGTCGACGAATCTGCCGACTTCGAAATGGCCGACCAAATCGTAATCAACGCGAAGACGCAGCGGCCTTCCGTGTGCAACGCGGCGGAGAAGTTACTGGTGCATGAACGGATCGCTGCCGAATATGTTCCACGCATCGTGAAGAAGTTGATCGATGCGGGGGTGGAAGTCCGCGGAGATGAGTCGTCGCGCAGTCTAGCGTCTGGGTTGAACATCGTTCCGGCCTCGGAACAGGACTGGAACGAAGAGTACCTGCGGCTGTGCATTGCGGTTCGAGTCGTGGCAAGTGTGGACGAAGCGGTTGCCCATATCAACAGCTACTCCACCAGGAACTCGGAAGCCATCGTGACGCGCAACGAAGCGAATGCCCGGAAATTCCTGCGCGGCGTGGATTCCGCCGCGGTCTATTGGAACGCTTCAACTCGTTTTACCGATGGAGGCGAATTTGGCTTCGGCGTTGAGATGGGCATCAGCACCCAGAAACTGCACTGCCGCGGCCCCTTCGCGCTGGCGGAGCTTACTTCGTCGAAGTACGAGATTGTTGGGACGGGGCAGGTGCGGTAGAAGAGCTATTGCCGTGTGTCGAGAGACGCGTTAAGTTGCGTTAACACATCCTGAACGTCGATACGCTCAGTTTCGTGCAAGGTCCCATTTTCGCTAAGAGCACATGCCGGAGTGCGATCCGGGATTCGCCCAAAAATTTGGTCGCGGGAAAGGTGTTAACCCTTCTGGCCGCTGTGAGCACTTCGTTCTTCAAGAAGGCTTCCACACCTCGGCTCTCCAATAGCGAAGCCAGAAGCACCAGATACTCGTACAATTCGCGATTGTTCGAGAGCTTCTTCCGTAGGGCGACATCGTACTGAACAACAGGTCAGTTCATTATCTTAATGACGTCTGCTGCTTCCGACAGCCTTGAGCTTCAAAGGACGATGCGGTCGCAAGTATCCTCTCTCGCGCAGGTATGCACGCAGCGCCGCCTGCAAGACGGTAGTGAGCGCCGGGCGCGCCTCTTGGGCTTGGAGGTAGTTTTCAACCGCCTCGGCCAAGTCGTCCGGAAGGGTGATGGTGGCCCGTTTCATAAAGTCACTGTAGCACAGATTGGTGAGAATGATGAAGTTGGTGATCGTGGTGACGTGGATTACGCCTCTCGTTCTTAGACACGTCGGTGGGGTATTTATGCTACCTTACATACTTTCACCGCGAAAGCCCCATGAAACTATTTTCCGCATCATTTCTTGTCGCAGTTGTTCTGCTTTCAAGTTTTTCGATCACGGTCAGCGGCCACGGAGCGGGGACTTCCTCTGGGTCTCCAGCCATCTTCGGCTTTCATGACGCCGCCTCAGAAAACGCCGTAGAGTCCCGTTTCCTTGCCGTGCCTGACCCCAAACTCGCGGAAGAGCACCTGCGCACACTGACGCAAGCTCCGCACATGGCGGGCACGCCGGAAGACAAAGCCACGGCTGACTATGTGGCGCAGAAGTTTCGCGATGCCGGACTCGACACCGAAATCGTCGAATACAAAGTGTGGATTAACTATCCGGTGGAGATCAGCGTCGATGTCACCGCTCCGGCTGGCGTGGAAATGCATGGCCCAACCCGCGAGCATGTGGAGGGCGATCCGGATGACGGCGACCCGCGCGTGGTGATGCCGTTTAACGGCATGTCCCCATCGGGAGATGCCGAGGCTGACGTTGTTTATGCCAACTACGGCACACCCGAAGATTTCGAGAAGCTGGAGAAATTGAAGGTCGACGTACGCGGCAAGATCGTGTTGGTCCGTTACGGCCAGAACTTTCGCGGGGTGAAGGAATTCATCGCGGAGGAGCATGGCGCGGCGGGAGTAATTATTTATTCCGATCCGTTCGACGATGGCTGGCGGCGCGGCGATAAATATCCAGATGGGCCGTGGCGGCCGGATACCGGTGTACAGCGTGGGTCGGTGGGATACATGTTCGAGTTTCCCGGCGATCCGACAACCCCTGGAATTGCCTCACTGCCATCGTTACCCGAGAGCAAGCGCATCTCTCCACAGCAATCGGCACAGCTGCCGAAGATCCCGGTTACCCCGCTTTCGTATCACGATGCGTTACCCATTCTTCAGCATCTGGGCGGCGCCGACTCGCCGCGTGAGTGGCAAGGTTCGTTGCCTTTCACCTATCACGTTGGGCCGGGCCCGGTGCGCGTGAAGATGCATTTGAAGCAGGACTATCAATTCCGCACGCTCTGGGATGTGATTGGCCGGGTTCGCGGCAGCGACATGCCTGACGAGTGGGTGGTTGCGGGCAACCATCGCGATGCGTGGGTCTATGGCGCGGTCGACCCCAACAGCGGCACGGCGGCGATGCTTGAAAGTGTGCATGGAGTCGGCGAGTTGCTCAAGACCGGCTGGAAGCCGAAGCGGTCAATTGTTTTTTGCAGTTGGGATGGCGAAGAAGAAGGCCTGATGGGTTCCACTGAATGGGCCGAGCAGAACGAACCCCAA
The DNA here is from genome assembly GCA_963771965.1 of uncultured Acidobacteriaceae bacterium. GTDB lineage: Bacteria > Acidobacteriota > Terriglobia > Terriglobales > Acidobacteriaceae > Sulfotelmatobacter. The sequence continues at coordinate 263,733 of CAVYVM010000004.1, read as the reverse complement.
CTGGTTAACGCTCCCGCCTATTTCAATATGGATGTCGCTGTCTCTGGACCAAAGTTTGGCGCTTCCGCGGTGCCCAGCCTCAAGCAGTTTTTACGCGACATCGCCAAAGCTGTGCCCAGCGCCAAAGGCGGGACGGTTTACGACGCGTGGCAGAAAACCGATCAGCCCGGCGCGGCTTCTACGCAGTTGCCGACTGAAGCCATTGGCGATTCTCACCGTACTCCGGCAGCGACTACCAAATCCGATGTCCCGGTGGGAGACCTGGGCAGCGGCTCCGATTACAGCGCTTTTCAACAGCATCTTGGAGTGCCGTCGACTGACGTCACTTCCAGCGGGCCATACGGCGTGTATCACTCGGTTTTCGATAATTTCGCGTGGTTCAAGAAGTTCGGCGATCCGGATTTTGTTTACGAGCAGCAAATGGCCAGAGTGTTTGGCCTGGAGGCGTTGCGCATGGCCGATGCCGACGTACTCCCGTATGACTACGAGGAATATGGTAAGGAAGTTTCTGCGTACCTGGAGGTGGCAGGAAAACGCGCGGGAAGCAAGTTCGGCGAACATGCACTCGATTTCGCTTCGGTAAACCTCGCGGCCAAGCACTTTCAGGACGCTGGCGCAAAGATTCTGTCGAAGCAGAAAAACCCGCCGCGCGATCCGGCACGATTAAATCAGGCGTTGCGTGGCACCGAGCGCGCCCTGCTGGTGCCCGAGGGATTGCCGCACCGTCCGTGGTTCCGGCATTCCATCTATGCTCCCGGGGAATACACGGGATATGCGGCGGTGGTGATTCCGGGAGTCAACGAGGCCATCGATAAAGGTGACGCCGACCGGGCGCGCCGGCAGTTGGGAGTGCTAGCGGCAGCGCTTGAGCGTGCGGCTAAGACGCTTGAGGGCTACCGCTAGCGTTGACTAGTCATCTGACTAGTCGTATAGTATTCATAGAGGTGAGGCATGAGTTCCTGGCAACTGCAGGAGGCGAAGGCCCGGTTCAGCGAGTTCCTTGACGCTGCACTGACTAAGGGGCCGCAAGTGGTAACACGGCGGGGCGTCGAGGCTGCGGTCCTGGTGCCGATCGACGAGTGGCGGCGGATCCAGAGTGTATCTCGTCCCAGTATCAAAGAGCTGTTACTGTCCGGTCCCCGTTTTGAAAATATTATCCCCCCGCGCAAGAAATGGAAACGCCGTCCACCGGTGGAGTTTGAGTGATCCGCTATTTACTCGACACAAATATAATTTCGGAGATTCATAAACCGAAGCCCCACGGAGCCGTGGTCGCGTGGTTTGGCGGTCTGCGAGACGAACAGGTCTGTCTTTCGGCGGTCACGCTTCTCGAACTGCAGCAAGGTATTGAGCGCACGCGCAGTCAAGATGAGGATAAAGCCGCCGTGATCGAGGCATGGGTCGACGACCTGGAGAACTCCTCGCTGATTCTATCCATGGATGGACGCTGCTTTCGTGGAACGGCACGCATGATGGTGGGTAAGCAAGAGGAACTTTTCTACGATGCGATGATCGCGGCGACCGCTCGGGTGCACGGGTTGACCGTGGCAACCCGAAACGAAAAAGATTTCAAGCATCTTGGTGTAGAAATTATCAATCCTTTCAAGTTCCATTAACCTCATGAACGCCACTCACGCCCTCGGGCAATTCCTGCGGACGTTGCCACATTCAGCCGCGGCCACATTTCTCGCGCTGTTTCCCATTGTCGATCCTTTCGGCGGTATTCCGATCTTCTTCACGATGACCTCTTCCTGGACCGCGCAGGATCGGCGGAACACCGCGCTGAAAACCGGGATGTGGGTGTTCGTCATTCTGGTTACCTTTCTATTCTTTGGTCGTTTCGTCCTTTATTTCTTCGGCATCTCGCTGCCGGTGCTGAAGATTGCCGGCGGGCTGATCGTCGCCAACACGGCGTGGGGGATGGTGACATCTCATTCCCGCATCACGCCCGAAGAGAGCCACGAAGCCCAGGACAAAGAAGACATCTCGCTTACCCCACTCGCCATGCCGCTGATGTCCGGTCCCGGAGCGATTGGCGTGGTCATGGCTCTTGCGGCCCATGTCGATAGCGCCGCTTCCTACCTCGGCATGGTGATTGGCATCGCTGGGATCGCACTTTCCGTATTGCTCTTCTTCTGGCTCGGCGGACCTTTGGTGCGAAGGCTTGGACCCAGCGCCGTTGGCGCCATCAACAAGATTTTCGGCTTCCTGATTCTTGCCATCGCCGTCCAACTGGTGTGGGATGGCGTAGCCGATTTCAAGAGCTAACTTGCTCGCATGGCGTGGACACTCCTGTCCGCGACTCTGCTGGGCCGAGATTTTCCAGGGAACCACCGTCGCATCCCTCTCGTACAACAAACCAGCACTCGTGTGCCCTGGAGGTTGCTCCTTCGTACACATCCTTCAGATTTGCAAACACAGCACTTGCACGGGTTAAGGGTTTCCCTTATTATGGGTATATGAATATCACGCTTTCCCTTGATGAAAAGTTGGTGAAAAATGTCCGTAAGATCGCGGTCGAGAAGGATACTACTCTTACCGGCCTGATACGCGCCCACCTTGAACATCTTGATGCCGAGCACGCCGCGTCCGGCCGTAAGCGGCGCGAACGCGAGGCTCTGGAACGCAGCTTCAGCCAGTTCCAGTTCCGCGTGGGCAAGAAAACCTGGAAGCGGGAAGACCTGTATGCCCGGTCATGACTTCCTGGATACGAACATATTGGTCTATGCCTACGATATAAGTGACCCGGCCAAGCAACGCGTTGCCCAAGACCTGGTCCACAAAGCGGTAGCCGGCGGTTTGGTCACCTCCACCCAAGTGCTCGCGGAGTTCGCGGCGACTCTGCTTCACAAACTCAGTCCCGCGCCGTCTTCTCAGGACGTTATCGCGTTGCTCGACGCATTAGCTCCGATTCGGCTCATCCCTCCCGATCATGAAATCGTGCGACGTGCCGTCGAGGCCAAGTCTGCCTATGGCCTGCATTTCTACGATGGCATGATCGTGGCCGCCGCGGAGCGCGCCTGCTGCGAGAGAATTTGGTCCGAAGATTTCAACCCCGCCCAGAAATACTTTGGCATCGCGGTAGCCAATCCGTTTCGGGGATAGAGTTGGTTGATCGGCGCAATCGTCGTGCCGGAACCGTTGGGGTCGGCGATGATGGTCAGTCTGCGATGTTTCAACGGGAGGACGAGGAAGACTGGGATTGCTGTTTCCGCTGTCGCTCAGCAAGGATTTCCTGCAAGCGCTTTTTTTCAATAGCCACGCCAGCGCGGGCAGCCTGGGCCATCTTTTGCGCGAGTTCAATCCAGTTCACAGCCATATTCATAGGATACGCCTGTCATAGTCTCTGTTGTCGGCGTTCTTGAAAAGCAGGCGGTCCCAGTTCTCGCAAAGGAGGTGAGAAGTAGGGCACCTGGCGACCCAACGTCCAGTGCGCCCCTTGGCACCATCCTCCGAAACGCGGCCTACCGCACGTAACGAATCTCCCCTTCGCGACACTATTCCTCAGAGAGTTGTTCCTCGCTGGAAAGCCCGTTCCGGAGGCGTATGAACATGAATCACCGTTGCCGGGTGTTTTGCGCGTGTATTCTCTTTATCCTCGCTGCTAGCTCATGCCGGAAGGCGGCCACCGCACATGTGCAAGGCGGAGGGCCTGCGCTGATCGAAGGAGACTGCAAACCCATTTTCAACAATTGGAACGTGGCCGCGGTGCTCAACAACGGGGCTTCGCCGTCGTTCACCCTCGCCCCTGGAGATCCCGACGAGCTGTGCTTCATAGACGACTATCACTGGAACAACGCAGCCGGGGCCAACCCCGGGACCATCGGCCTCACCGACGCAACTGGAGTCAAACTCGGCCCTTGGCAGGCTGTGGGCTCCCCCGGACAGCGAAACGTGCCCAATGCCAACTGGAGAGCGACGCCGCCAAATCCTGTCCTGCTCAATTTCAACGTCAAGTATACGGTTGTGGACTCGAATCCAGCCTCCTGGTCGCAAAACCAACAATCCAGCGGCGACGGATTCTCGCGCGTTTGGGCTCGCAAGGCCTCTACCAACTGAGAACTCACCCGGTGGCCCCGAGTGCCCCAGCGGCACAGCCTGCAAAGATGGGCCAGCCTCTACGGATGATGCTGCCCATGCGCGAAAGCGGGAGAGTGGAAATCCCTCTGGGTAACCGCTTGCGGACTTCTTCGACCGGGACGGTTCGGCTAGATTTCGCGTCCCGAATACCTTCATCGATGGCAGCGAGCGCCTCCTCGTCTTCCTCGTCGGGGATTGAAGCTGGGGCTTCCAGGTCGAATTTCTTGGCCTTCGCCATATAGTTATCGCAGGCTCGATTGGCGGACGGCGCAACGAAAAAGCCCCAGGGGTCGGCAGCATCGATTCCCAGCTTTCGAAATGCGCGAAAGCTGGGGCAGCCTGCCGCAGCATCGATACCTAGTTTTCGAAAGCGCGAGAGGTAGACCAGCTGCGGTCGTGATAGCTTCCGCAAAAGCTGAGTCAGCCTCTACACTCGAAAGGATGCGCTAGCCTCCAAGAAAGATTAGAATTTTGGGAGCAAACGAGTAGTTGGGCTATGCATCCTGTATTAGAGCTTCTGGAAGAGCGCGGCTTAGTCTTCCCTGACCTACTGAGGCACGAATTATTGCACTCGCGGTCGCTAGGCGAGGTCGAGCGCACAGCTGAAGATCTCCGGCGAATTGTCCTGTCTTTGTCCGCAAAGCCAACGAACACTCCCGACGGCTTCGACCCATTCTCCTTTCTGGCGAGCGCTACCTTGAGGGGGGACATCGGATGCAGCGAGTGCAGATGGGAGAAACTCGAAGACCTCGCCCGCTATTCGGTTCTATACGCGACCCAAATAGCAGTGCCCATAAACTTTAACATCGCCTGCCCTGCCGGTAGTGGTGAGCACTTTCGCAGCACGGTAGCGGATAGAATTGCTGAAATCCTAATATTCCGTCCCGCAATCGATGCGGGCATAGTAGCTTTGTTGCCTGGAGGCTTTGACTGGTGCGAGAAGCACTTGACGGAACGATTTCCCGACTACGAACGCTTTCGAGGGATCAAGGAGCAATTGTGCGACGAAAGTCGCCCCAAATTTTCAATGAGAGTTTCTAATGGTGGCGCTGGGCATCTCACGACGGAACTAGAAGGCCCGACGGAATTCCTAGAGCATGGGTTCTTGGCAACCCACCATAACAGCACTCCCAAGTGGCTGCCTCCGAGATGTGTCCCAGGAACCCAAATTCAGCTTACCAAGCGCGAGATCAAAGAGTCCAAAGTTGTCGACATTCTCTTCGAACGGATTGCGCGAGACGTGTTTGTTCACAAGATATATGGAGAAGCGATAGGAGCGACGTATCTAACCGACCTTGCAGGGGAGGCTTCTTTTCTGCAGAGGACTAGCGACGATTCCCGGGCATTCGACGCAGCAATGGCCTGCAAAACGTTGACGCACTCTATCCCAATGTTCGCTGACTTGCCGATGGACACTATAGTTCGGCTGAGGCGAGAAGAACCAGAGGCCTTCTTGCGCTATCGTGCTGCCCTCTCCGGTGTTATCCGCGATCATGTACAGGGCCCACAAATCCTATCCGTGAGAGAGGCTAGGGCTATTTATGCCGACTGGCTGAAACCCGAGCTAGACTCATTGGAAGCAGTCGCCAAGAAAAAATGGGAACCACTACGGAGGATCAGCCGGCGCGCCATCGTTACAGCTGCCGTCGTGGCCCTTGGTCTCTATACAAAAATCCTGACCTCGGATGCGCCGGCGATTTTAAAAGCGCTTGGGCTCAGCGCCGTGGCAAATGCGGTTGACGGCGCAATCGACGAAGTGGAGGGAGCCCCCTCGGAGATCAAGAAGCATAACCTATATTTCCTGCTTCGGGCGCAGAGGGAACAGGAGCGCTAGGCCTCACTAGGCCTCGCTAGTCCCGCCAGCCCCATTCCAGCGTCACCAATCTCTCGACCAACTCCGAGTAATTCTTCTTCTCCACCCCATGCACCTGTCTTTTGTCGGTGCCTGATCCGAATGCGTGGTGGCGGACGCATTCGTCCGCCTGGGTTCGATTCGCAAGTTGCCCCGGACGAATGCGTCCGGGGCTACGTGATTTGTTATGCCGGGCGGCTCTCCGGCGGAGCGTAAGGATTTGCCACTGGTCTCCGCCATACCCAGGGATACATTTGCCAGTCCTGCACCAGTCTCGCTAGCACTGGGTTTTGGAGAATGTAGTTGATCTTGGCGTCGAGATTTTCTGACGAGCGCAGCACATGATCGAACGATTCCTCCTGCCAGATGGCGCCATGTAGTCGGATGCGTTGGTTGATGGATCGCGCGGAAGCACCCTTAATGGCTCTCATAATCTCGATGAGTGAAACGACGAGGCGACGGTCCTGGTCGATCAGAGGAGTAAGAATCAGATACACATGGTCGGGCATAACGACAGCGACATGCAACGAGTATCTGATTCCGTGGTCGTGCAGGCAGCAGCCGAAGGTGATGTCCTGTGCCCAGTCTGGCAACTCCTGACGGAATTTAGTAACGAATGTGATGAAGTGCGGTTTGTAGTCGCGCTGAAGATGAGGCAGGTTGCGACGATAGAAGGTCACGGCGGGAATTATTCTGCCATCAAAGATGGAGACGCTATCGAAAAAGGGAGGCGAAACATGCGGGCTCTTCCCAAACAGGAACGCGTAGCGGCGGACGCATTCGTCCGCCAGCGAGTGAAGCTCGTGATGATTTGGAAAGCCTAGGCTGGCGTAGGGCCCGGACGAATGCGTCCGGGGCTACGTGACTTGTGGCGGTCGCTACTTAATCGTCACTAACTATTTCTCTTTGACCTTCTCCGCCAATTCGCGAAATTCTTTGGATAGCTTGTGGCTCGCCTTGATTTGCAACTGTGCGAGCTGTCGGGAGTTCTCGGTCGTCAGGATCGGCACCAAGGCCTCCAGCTCCGTCGCTACTTCGCGTGCGTGATCGGCCTCTTTCAACATCAAATGCTCAAATTTCCGGACTGCCTCGTGGTGATCCATAGACCTCGCTTTGGGGTAGATTCAAGTGTGTGGTTATCACGGCGGACGAGGGCGTCCACCGTTCCACCATTACTTCAACGTCACCAGCCGCTCCACCAGTTCCGAATAATCCTTCTTCTCGATGCCATGCACCTGCTTGTTGTACTCGTCCACTTTCGACGAATAATTCATCGAGCAGAATTTCGGGCCGCACATGGAGCAGAAGGCCGCTTCTTTGTAGTAGTCGTCGGGCAGAGTTTCGTCGTGCATCGAGCGGGCGGTTTCGGGATCGAGAGAGAGCGCGAACTGTTTTTCCCAATCGAACTTGTAGCGGGCGTAGCTTAGGGCGTCGTCGCGGTCGCGGGCGCCGGGGCGTCCGCGGGCAATGTCGGCGGCGTGGGCGGAAATCTTGTAGGCGATGATGCCGTCCTTCACGTCTTTTTCGTTCGGCAAACCAAGATGCTCTTTGGGCGTGACGTAGCAGAGCATAGCTGCGCCGTACCATCCGATCATGGCCGCGCCAATGGCCGACGTGATGTGATCGTAGCCGGGAGCGATATCAGTGACCAGCGGCCCCAAAGTATAAAAGGGCGCTTCGTAGCAGAGTTCGACTTCTTTCTCCACCTGCTCTTTGATCTTGTCCATCGAAACGTGGCCGGGGCCTTCGATCATCACCTGCACGTCGTGCTGCCACGCAATTTTCGTTAGCTCGCCGAGAGTTTTCAATTCCGCGAATTGCGCCTCGTCGCTCGCATCTGCCACGCAGCCGGGGCGCAGGCCGTCACCGAGCGAAAAGCTGACATCATACTTCTTGAAAATCTTGCAGATATCGTCGAAGCACTCGTAGAGAAAATTCTGTTTGTGGTTATAGGCCATCCACTGCGCTAGGATTGCGCCTCCGCGGCTGACGATTCCGGTGATGCGCTTCGAAATCATCGGCAGATATTGGATCAGTACACCCGCGTGGATCGTCATGTAATCCACACCTTGCGCCGCTTGCTCTTCGATCACTTCCAGCATCACGCTGGCATTCAAGTCTTCGACGCGCTTTACGCGCGCAATCGCTTCGTAGATCGGCACAGTCCCGATCGGCACAGGCGAGTGGCGCAGGATGGCTTCGCGAATGTTGTGAATGTCGCCGCCGGTTGACAGATCCATAACCGTGTCAGCGCCGTAGTGCACGGCGGTGTGCAGCTTCTTCAATTCTTCGTTCACTTCCGAGGTGACTGCGGAGTTGCCGATGTTGGCGTTGATCTTGCACAGCGAGGCCACGCCGATGGCCATCGGCTCGAGTTCCGGATGATTGATGTTGGCGGGAATAATCATGCGTCCGCGCGCCACTTCGTCGCGCACGAGTTCCGGCGTGAGCTTTTCGCGGTGGGCAACATATCCCATCTCCTCAGTGATCACACCCTGGCGGGCATAATGCATCTGAGAGAAATTACCGGTGGAGTTCGCACGCTTGCGCTGAGTCAGCCAATCGGCACGCGGCTTAGGCACGCCGTAGCCTCCATTGCCGTTACCGGAATTGCCATTCGTCGGGGTCATTATCGGAGCCAGCTTTCCTGGGAATTCTACTGGCCCCGATTATAACCGGATGCGCGAGAACAATGTACGTGGAGAGTGCCCAAGCGACGTCAGATTTCTTGCGTCATTTGCAGGCAGCGTCGTTCCCCAAACTACTGCATCTGCATCTGCTCGGCGCACTCAATCGACGTGCAACCGCCCGGGCCCTGCGTTTGAAGTTGCCGATTGCATTTTTCAGATGGATCGTCGCCATAGCCGCGGGATAGGCCCACCAGAATTTCCGGATGATGCGGTCTCCAGGAAGCCAGGAGTGGGACTTCTTCATCTCGTAAGCCACGAATAGTTCGGAAGCATAGATTCCCGCGTACTTGGCGACGAGGTGCTGGTTTTCCGGAACGCTGGTAACCCAGGGAGCGCCAGCGGCAAATTCATTATCCAACACCAGCTTGCGGGAGGTGAAACGAAAGCTTTCGGCGCCTCCCAGCCCGGCCATCACCGCGATGAACTTTTTATCAATTACTCTGACCTTCTGTGGCGTCGGCGCGTTGGGGAGGGATGCAACTGGAGCAGGGGCAGGAGTGTATCCGGCAACCGAGCCGCTTTCTACGCGCATCGCGCTCGGCATTTCGTTCGGCAGGTGCTCTTGGGCCACGGCGCGGACGGCAATTAGAAGTGTAAGAATCAGCAAGCGTGAAGTCGGCAAAGTGTTTCTCCTTGGCTTTCCGTCTAGCTTTTTCATCACGAAGCCCGATTGCCAAGGGGAGTCGAATCTTGCCGAAATGGCGGGGCGATCTTGAGATGTACGGACTGATTCGGTGCAAGAGCTGAGCCAATTTGCGTGAATCGATTTTTCAGCGGGATAGGGGGTGGTTTTCCCGAATTGGGAAGGTTGCGGCGCTTGATGAGCAAACGGTTTGACGCGTTTGACTCTTATTTTTCCAGGGCCGTAGTCTGTGCAGCGTGGTGTAGTCAGTTTACACCGCAGCTCAAGAAGGCAAACCTCTTCTTCCATAGGTTCAACGAACTTGTTCGCAAGGGCGCGGAAAGCTTAGAATCGCGTTTCTGTATTTACCAAGACCGCGCTCAGGAGAATGCACAATGCGCTGCTTCCGCCTTCTTTTTATTCTCGGCATTTTTGTGATTGGGATTGCCATCTCCGGTTTTGCCCAAGCGGCTTCCTCCGCCCCCATTACCAAACCGGGCCCTGGCTTCAGTGTCGACAACATCGATAAGACGGTCGACCCCTGCGTGGATTTCTACCAGTACGCCTGTGGCAACTGGATCAAAAATTCCGAAATTCCTGCAGATGAATCACAGTGGGTAAGCTTTGCGGAGGTCGATCAACGTAACCTGGACGTCGAGCACGGCATTCTGGAGAAGGCCGCGGCGGGAGGCTCAGGCCGCAATGCCGTCGATCAGAAGATTGGCGATCTCTACGGCTCTTGCATGGACGAGAAAACCATTGACGCGAAGGGAATCAGCGCCCTTCAGCCCGAGCTCAACCGCGTCGCAGCGGTAAAAGATAAAGCCGCTCTGATCGACGAGATCGCGCACGTGCACCTGGTCGGCCCCAACCCGCTGTTCAATTTTTATTCGCAGCCTGATCTGCACAACGCCGAGCAGGTCATCGCCTACATTGACCAGGGCGGACTGACTCTGCCCGACCGCGATTACTACCTGAAGGACGATGCCGACAAAGTTGAGAAGCGGCAACTTCTGGTCGATTACGCTACGCAGATGTTTACGCTCGCCGGCGAAACGCCGCAGCAGGCAGCCCACTCGGCGCAAACCGTACTATCGATCGAAACGTTGCTCGCGGTCTACTCGATGGACCGCACCAAGCGCCGCGATCCGAAAAATCGCGACCACAAGATGAGCCGTGAGGATGCGGTTGCTCTAGCGCCGAATTTCTATTTGAGCCGCTACTTCACGGCGGCAGGCGCGCCAAATTTCGCACAGCTCAATGTCACCAATCCGGATTACTTCAAGCAGGTGAATGGCGTTCTGGAATCCGAATCGCTCGAATCGCTGAAGACATACGTAAGCTGGCACGTGCTGAACGCCGCGGCTCCCTGGCTTTCGCAGCCATTCGTCGATGCTCACTTCAAGCTGCAACAGAAGCTCACCGGGCAGAAAGAAATTCAGGCACGCTGGAAGCGCTGCGTCAACCTCACGGACCACGAACTGGGCGAGGCGCTGGGACAAAGATACGTCGACATCACGTTCGGCGCAGACGGCAAGCAACGCATGCTCAAGATGGTGGATGCGCTTGAAACGTCGCTCGCCGAAGATATTCACCAACTTTCCTGGATGAGCGACGAAACCAAGAAGCAGGCCAAGGTAAAGCTCGATGCGATTCGCAATAAGATCGGCTATCCCGATGTATATCGCGACTACAGTTCGGTGCAGATCAAATCCGGCAACCTGCTCGGCAACGTAGCGCGGGCCAATGAATTCGAGTCGAAACGCCTCATTGCCAAGATCGACAAGCCGATCGACCGCAAGGAGTGGAGGATGTCTCCGCCGACGGTGAATGCATATTACAGCGGGTCGTTCAACGAGATTGTTTTTCCCGCTGGCATTCTGCAGCCGCCGTTTTTCGACAAGTCGATGGACGACGCCATCAACTTCGGCGGGATCGGCCTAGTCATTGGCCACGAACTGACACATGGCTTCGATGACCAGGGGCGCAAATTCGATCCGCAAGGCAACCTGCACGATTGGTGGACCGAGCAGGATGGAAAAGAATTCGAGCAACGCGTGAGTTGCGTGGCCAACGAATACTCAAACTTTGTGGCGGTTGATGACCAGAAACTAAATGGGCGCCTAACTCTGGGAGAGAACACTGCCGACAACGGCGGTGCGCGCATTGCGCTGGCGGCGCTTGAGCACATGATTGCCGACGACAAGACCGGCAAGGAAGGCCAGAAGATCGATGGCTACACGCCGGAGCAGCGCTTCTTTCTGGGATTCGGGCGGGTGTGGTGCGAGAAGAGTCGTCCGGAGGTAAGCCGCCTGAGAGTGCTGACCGATCCCCACTCGCCGGGAAAATATCGCGTCGACGGCGTGGTGCAGAACATGCTGGAGTTTCAGAAGGCCTGGGGATGCAAGGCCGGGCAGCCCATGGTTGCGGAGAATGCCTGCCACGTCTGGTGAGGTGCGCATGAGATCAGGCCAACAGGTCGATTACATTTTTCTGTAGCTGGTCCGACGTTTTGAGGGTGGTGAGACTGAGTTGAAGAAGGATCTCCGCCGAGTTCATCGCCACCATTTGCGAGGCGACATCGACAATGTCGACGCCTCCACCGTTCGCAGACGCCCCGGCGCTGGCTAGGCTGGTTGTCGTCGCGTCCAGTTGCATTTCGGCTTGATTGATCCCCTGAAGGCGATTGCAGAGAGGTCCATACTTTTTGTATCGGCAACCACCGGCACCGACTTTAGCCGCTTCTTTGACGCGTTTATCATGGCTGGTTCCAGCCTCGCAGACGCGGCCACCAACGCCGTACGTTCCGGCGATATTCGTCGTACTGCCCGCCGAACTTTCCACGCAACGTTGGCTCCTCGTAAAAGATGACGAACAGATCTACGCCGAGGGCAGCAGCCGCGACTGCAGCGATCACAGCCACGTCTGCGTGTCCGAAGATCACCCACAATCCAATCCAGCCTGCCGCGAAGCCCACGTACATTGGGTTCCGCACATAGCGGTAGAAGCCAACCACAACCAGCCGTTGCGGTGGAGCGATGGGAGCGGGAGTGCCGCGTCCCGTCCATCCAAAATCCCAGACACAGCGCAGGGCAACTGCGAATCCGAGCACAGAAGGAACTGCGGCCAGCCATCGCCAACGCGCCGCGCCGGCCATCTCAACCGTGAAGCCGAGCCACTGCGGCAGCAGCCAGAACCACAGTGAGAAGAACGCCGTGCCGACGACCAGCGAGAGGAGCGCCGTTGGCCAGCGATGATCGTGCCTAGCCGCCGAAGCCTGCAAATGTCGATCCGCCATAACACGCCTCGCTTGAAGTTTGTTCGAGTATGAAAGAGGACGGTTCGATTACGATCGAGACGTTTCCTCGACGGATTCACACACACATTCATACCACAAAGAAAAAGGCCCGGCTTACTGCCCGGGCCTTAGCTTTCGATGTGGGGTAGGCCTGAAGATACAGAGCGGGTATCGCTAGTATCTGGCCGCCTGCACAACCAGATGATCGACGATGTGGTGGGCTTCGTCGATGTGCATGATGGCGCGATTCCGCAGGCCGCGCACCGAGGGATTGTCTTCTTCGTGGGCGATGTCGTTGTGCGCTTTATCCAACAATTCGAGGGCGCGATGGAATCGACCGGCGCGATCCAATCCGGCATCAACCGGCGGATGATCGTTCAGGTTCTTGCCATCCCAAATCGCAGCTCGCTTGATTTCATCGATAGCCCGGTCGATTTCCTCAATGGCGTGGCGCTCTTCTTTGTCCATGTGATAACTCGCAGCTGGACTTTCCAGGTGCGCGCGGGCGTGCCGCAGGTCGGTGAGTGCGTGCAGATACGCTGGATGCCTTCCCGGTTCGTCGGCGAAAGTCAGAGCGGCGCAAGCGGCAACAAATAACAGCATTACGGTGTAATGTCGTAGAGCTTTCATAGTCTCCTCGTTCAAATTTTCCTCGAAGCCTTTCGGCAGAATGAACTCCGTTAATTCAAGCTCGTTGTAGTAAACCCGGAATTGTAGATTTTGACTTGTCGAATTCTATTCCGTGGTCCAACCCACGCGAAGTTACGGTGGTACAAGGGAGTTACGGGATGGTTACTTTTGTTGTGAGCGCTTTTCATCCCAGACGTCTTCTCCGTCCTGACAAAAAGATGACGATGAATTGACTGGCTGCTGACGAGACTGTGACAACCACAATCTGCGCAACTCGTAAGCTCGATCCATCTCGAGTAAAAACCCCCTGCGAACTGAATAAGTAAATCAACCCTCGGTTCTTACATCGTCCGGGCCAAGGGAGAGTTCCGTCCGGGCATTGGCCGTTACTCGATGCAGCTACTCGAATCGAAAATAAGGAGAAAGAACATGTACAGACTCTCTACATTCGCCGCGGCACTTGCTATCTGCCTGGGAACGACGGCGGTGCTGAACAACAGCAAGTCGGTCACGAACCCAACCCGAAATGTGGAGGCGAACTTTGCCGCCGACGGGGCGTTTCGCGATGGATTGTACTTGGGCAAGCTCACAGCCGATAGCGGACAGCCGTTTCGTCTAGGGATTGGCCGCTGGTCCTCGGAGCAAGACCGCGCCATGTTCACCGCAGGGTATCGCCGTGGATATCGCGAAGTGGTGGCGAATGCGCAGGCTCACGCGGAGCGCGCCAGGTCGGCCGAGTAAGGCTCCCTGGCTCCATGAAACAAGGTTTGCAATAGAAGAATTTTGAAATGGAGGTAAATTTTCTATGACGGGCAAGAACTTAATTTTTGTATCCGCTCTTAGTTTGACAATCTGTCTCTGTCTGCTCCTTGGTATTTCCAGTGTGGGCGCGGCTGGGAGTCCCGCTTCGAGCCCAAGCATCTCCAGTGCCGCCAATCTGAAAGGCACTGTGAGATTCGAAGGAACGGTTCCGAAGCCAAAGTTGATCAGCATGTCGGCCGACCCGAGCTGCGCTAAACAGCATTCGTTGCCCGTACTTGCGCAGGAAGTGTTGACGGATTCGAAGGGCGACCTGCAGGACGTAATCGTATTCATCACCGAGGGCCTGGGAGACCGCACCTTCGACGTTCCGGCGCAGCCGGTTGTCGTCGAACAAAAGGGCTGTCTCTATTCTCCCCATGTGCTGGCGATGAGGGCGAATCAGCCGCTGCACGTGGTGAACGACGACCCCACGTCGCACAACATCCATCCCACACCGGCGAACAATCGCGAGTGGAACAAGGCCGAGCCGCCGGGCTCGAGCCTCGATGAATCCTTCGCCCGGGAAGAGATTGCGATACCGGTGAAGTGCAACGTGCACCCGTGGATGCACGGCTATGTGGCCGTATTTAAACATCCGTATTTCGCGGTTACCGGCAAGGACGGCAGTTTTGATCTGAGCAGTCTGCCGCCTGGAACCTACACCATCAAGGCGTGGCACGAGAAGTTGGGCACGTCCACGCAAACCGTCACGATTGGCGCGAACGAGACCAAGGAGATCAGTTTCGTCTTCAAGGGAATGTAAATTCGCCTCAGTGCTTCGCTGGAGTCTTGAAGCCTTTGCGGCGTTGTTCGCTGTAGCGGTGCAGCGCGTCGAGGATGATGGGATATGCTTCGGCAGCGGGGCGTATCTCGTCGACCTCAACGGCCTTGCCTTCGAGCTGCTTGTAATCCTGAAAAAAGCGGCGCAGCATCAACATGCGATGCGACGGCATCTCTGCCGCTTCGCGGTAGGAGTTGAACTCAGGATCTTCGGTAGCGATGGCGATGATTTTATGGTCTGGCTTGCCGCCGTCGATCATCGTCATCAGGCCGATGGCGCGGGCGTGGATGATTGTGAGCGGCACCACGGTTTCCTGGCAGAGCACGAGAACGTCGAGCGGGTCATCGTCTTCGGCCAGAGTTTGCGGGATGAAGCCGTAGTTCGCGGGATAGTAAACCGCGGAGTACAAGATGCGGTCGAGTTTGATCAGGCCGCTCGCCTTGTCCAGTTCATACTTCACGCTCGATCCAAAAGGGATCTCAATCACGCAATCGAATTCCTGCGGGAGCTGGTCGCCGGGAGTTACGTCGTGCCAAGGATGAATCATCGATGATTCCTATTGTATCGGACCATGATTCCTGACCATGATTTCTGACAGTGACATCTGGCCGGGAAATCTGAGAGCCCGTTGGACAACGGTGCTATGATTCGTCTTGTAAGGAGGGTTTATGTCCTGTAAACGCCTTCTCCTCGTCGCAATGATGGTTCTGTTGTGTGCCGGGCTGGCTTTCGCGCAAGCGCCTCAGAACAAAAATTCCGGAGCTGATCAGTTCCGCCTCAGCCCATATCCGCAGGCCGAGTCCAGTCCGCAAACTAACTATGAGACTGATCCGACAGTCCTCGTCCACATCGATCCACATGTGTATTGGAACGGAAAGAAGCGATCCGATTCCGAAGTGCTTCGATTTCCAACCGGGCTGGAATTTCCTGCGGACGCGACGTGCTATGCGATCCGCAGCTACCTTGTGGTGAGAGACAGTCCTGACTCGGACAGCACGCATCGCGATGGATCCACGACTTGCGTGCCAGCGGCCCGCTTCCGTGTGCATACTGCGGTAGATCACGAACGGTGAAGAGCCGGAACTGCGGAGACGATCTCGACTGCGGAACCCTCACAGGTCGGGCGACACGACGATGCGCAGGCGACTAGCGACTGCGCGACCATTTACAAACGCGGGAATGAACTTCCATCCTTTGGCCGCGTAAGCCAGATCTTTATCGGCGTCCCCCCCGGTTCGGCCGACCAGACCTTTCCAGCGGCATCGACTACCAACTCGATCATCTGTTCCGAACGCGCTAAGGGTGCCTTAGCACCAACGGGGGGTGGGCGCCGAAGCAAAATGGCTTGAGGGCGCGTATCAACGAAAGGGAATTGCCCCACGCTTCCTTGGGGGTGATCTGTTACCGCATCAAAGATATAGACGCGTTTCTTGAAATGGGGCCGGGATTTTCCCGCTAAAACATCGTCTATTTGTGAACGAATGCCGTGAGCACGGGCAGTCAAGATGGCAGTTCGAATTCGCTCAAGGTCCCCCGCAGGCCACATGTCTGCAAGGGCGCGCCACGCCTCTTGCTCCCGACGGCTGTAGAGATAAGCCAACACAATTTCCAGGACTTTGATTTTTGTGATCCGCAAGCCGTGTATTCGATCCGGGGCCATAGAAGAAGTGGCCGTTAACTTGCCATTAGTGCCTTGAAAGTCCCTCAAATCTTGCGCGCTGAGCTGGGTTCGCACGAGGGCGATCTGCTCGTCGAAATGAGATTGAAACTCTGCACTTACGTCGATGAGCCGGTTGCGTTCGAATCGGAGCACGATGGTCGGCGCAAAGTCGAATTCGCCTGGAAGGAGACCCTCGAAACCATTGATTGCCCCGACGTCGCCGGTCCATATTTCGATTTTTCCATTTAAGTTTGAATCTGCAGCACGAAAGAAATCACCTCCTGTAATTGTGCGTAGCAATTTTCGGGGCTCTTTCAGGGAGTAGATGAGGTACGTCATGTCCCAGTCGGCAGCGGACTTCTTCACCTGAAAAGCAACCAGCGGCGTGCCCAAACCCAAATCTACGCCGAGCACATCGATGTCGACCTGTGAAGCTTCCGCTGTCACAGGCAAGTCTCGCCCCTCCCAGGCGAGGTTCCCGCTGCAGGATCGCTTCGCCAATCCGCCACTCTTTGCGGCACCCACAGTGACGCTCACTCCACCGGCGAGCTTTGTCTCGAACCTGCCGGACCCATCCTCGCAAACTACATACTGTGTTTGCGCCAGGCAGAGATGAAAGGCTACGCATACGAATCCCCACGAGAGGAGCGCATTCGCTCGGCAGACGCACCGAAGAGCTGTTCTTCTGCTTTGCATCCGTGACATTCGAGAGGCAATCGCGTCAGTCGTTTCTGACGACCTGAATGCCTTCTAAATATATACGTCAGTCCATCCACTGGGCCTGACCCGTCTGCCATCTCTGCTGCGGGCACTCAGATTCCAGGCGTAGCCAGGTTTCTCTGGAATCTTGATTCCGCTCTTCGAGAAGAATAGAGTCTTCAGAGTACGATTCCTGTTGGGTGATCCCTAATGTCCAGCCAAGGCAAAACCTATCTCAAATTCGGCGGCGCGACTGTCTTAATTCTGTTTCTGCTCGGCTATCTCGCTTACACCGGCGTGCAGGACAGCAAGAGCTATTACGTCACCATCACCGAGCTGCACAAGCTGGGCAATGGCGCTTACACCAAGCGCCTGCGGGTCGCGGGGAATGTGCAGCCGGGGTCGATCAGGCGCAACGGGACTCACGTTCAGTTTGTGCTGATGGAGCAGGATCAGTTGCTCCCGGTGGATTACACAGGGACCGAAGCTCCTCCCGATACTTTTAAGGACGACTCACAAGCGCTGGCCGATGGCAGCTTTGGGCATGATGGCGTTTTCCACGCCAAAGCCCTGCAGGCCAAGTGCGCGTCGAAATACGCTCCGCAGCAGCCCGGAAACCAGATGCAAGCCGCTCCCACCAAGACCATGACAAAGGGTCCGGAAAATTCCACGATGGTTGCAAACTAGCGCTCGGCTAAGGCGCAAGCTCAGCTTTGCAAATTCCATTCGGGAACCTTCCTCGTTATTTTTTTCGACAGCCTGAATCGAATTGACTTGTCGCTTGGCAGGGGTGTACATTCGCACTTGAGTTACCTTTACGCGCGAGTTACCTTCCTGCGCAGAGTTACCTTCCCAAGGGGTTTCCAAGTACTTCCAATTTGTTCTTCGGAGGATTTCCATGATTCTTTTTGCGCGCAAGCATGTTCGCGTCCTGCCAGCCCTTGCGCTGGTAATTGCAGCTTGTCTTTCCGTCCGAACCGCTTCTGCAAGCGCCGTTGTCGTAGGCACTTGCAAAAACCTAGTCACCTTCAGCACTATCCAGGCGGCGATCAATGCCGTGCCATCCGGTTCCACTGTGAACGTTTGCCCCGGCACTTACGCAGAGCAGGTGACGATCACGAAGAAGCTGATCTTAACCGGCGTGCAGGCTGGCACTGGCGACGCCTCTGTAATCGTGCCGCCATCGGGCGGCCTGGTGCAAAACGGCTCCGACATTTTCGGTAATCCAGTAGCGGCCCAGATCTTCATTGCCAGCACCACCGGCGCGGTTACGGTCTCGCACTTGACGGTGGATGGCACCGGCAACAATCTCTCTGGTTGTGGAGCACCCACACTAGAGGGCATCTATTTCCAGAACACTGCCGGAACGATCAGCGGCAACACGGTGCGAAATCAGTATCAGACGGATTATGCGGACTTCGGCGGATGCCAGAACGGTTTGGCCGTCAATGTCGAAAGTGTAACCAGTTCCAACGCTGTTAGCATCGCCAGCAATTCCGTGCGCAGCTATCAGAAGAACGGGATCACAGCGACCGGGGCGGCAACTGGCGCCGGGTCTCTGGGGCCTGTCATGAACATCAGCGGTAACTACATCGTGGGTCTTGCCGCGACCACCATGAACTGGCAGGGAGTGTACTTGAGCCAGGGAACTGCGGCCGAAAACGGCGTGCAGGTGGGCTTTGGCGCCAGCGGAAAAGTCACAGGAAACACCGTCAGTGACAACATCTGGGGGCAGGATACGAGCACCGATACGGGAGACGCGGCAAGCGGCATCCTAGTCTACGCGTCGACCGGAATCACGGTCTCGGGCAACGGGGTCAATAGCTCGCAATTCGGCATCGTCGCTGTAACCGATCCCACTTTCGGCCCAGCCGACAGTACGTCGATCACAACCAACAGAATTTCTGGAACCCAACTCTTCGATGCCATCGACGTCTGCAGCAACTCGAATACGGTGCAGACCAACACGATCTACGGCAGCACGGAATCTGGCGTGCACTTCGACGACTCATGCGGTTCTGGGAATAACAACTCTGCAACCGGAAATACGATCAACGAAGCGTGTGCCGGGATTCTTCTGGGTACGGGCACGGGCAGCACATCCACGCCAAACAATTTTGGCAATGTAACCAACACAACGTTGTCGGGCGATGTGTGCCCTGCCGTCGTCGGAAGCGCAAAAGCGGGAGAGCCATCCGGGAAACCGCGGGCGCTCCGGCCGTCGCCCTACCGGCCAGGCAGAAGATGAACCGATTGTTTTGATGCAAGGCGTGTTGAGGTGCAGAGCGACGAGTTCTGCACCTTCAACGGCGCGTTGACTTTCGCATCCTCGTTCGATTTACCCGCAACATCCTCGCCGCTATTCTGTCCATACCCGCACGGCTCGCTTTGCAAATCCACCTGAAAATGCATAAATTCGCTATCGCACAGATTGTGTGCAGATCGATGGGCTATGCTGTGAACGTCTCTTGCTCGTGACCGACCTCAAAAACTCGCAGAG
This sequence comes from uncultured Acidobacteriaceae bacterium, assembly GCA_963771965.1. GTDB lineage: Bacteria > Acidobacteriota > Terriglobia > Terriglobales > Acidobacteriaceae > Sulfotelmatobacter. Next base: position 244,120 of record CAVYVM010000004.1, on the reverse strand, counting down.
CGGGCCGCATGTTGCCGTCAATGGCCTGGTGAAACAATTCGGCCGTTTCGCGGCGCTGCGCGGCGTTACGGCGGAATTTGCGGCCGGCAAGTTTTACGTCATCCTCGGCGACAACGGAGCAGGGAAGACGACCCTGTTGCGGGTGCTGGCGGGCCTGGCGCATCCAACGCGCGGCGCAATTTCAATCTTGGGCGAAAGCCCGCAAGCAGCCTGCCGCGAACTCGGCTATATGGCGCACCCGTCGCTGCTTTACGACGAGATGAGCGGACTGGAAAACCTGCGCTACTTCGCCCAACTCTACGACATTTCAGGGGACGAACGATGTAAGCACGCGATTCGCTCGGTACGGCTCGATCCCGAATTGCCGCGGCCCGTAGGGCAGTATTCGCAGGGTATGCGGCAGCGCATGTCGTTGGCGCGGGCGATTCTTCACGATCCCAAAATTCTATTGCTCGACGAGCCGTTTTCTAACGTTGATGTACATTCAGCAGGAGAGATGGTAGGCCTGCTGAAAGCCATGCGCCACGCTGGCAAGACCATTTTTGTGGTCACGCACCAAGCTGCGCTGCTCGAAGGTGTAGCCGACGAATTTATCTGGATGCAGGCTGGACAGATCGTAGAACGCACTTCGGGCCTTACGCGATCGGGGGAGCAATGAGTTCGATGCGCTCCATCACCTGGGCGACGCTGACCAAAGACATTCGCCTGGAGTGGCGTTCGAAGGATGCCCTCAACGCTATGCTGTTCTTTTCTCTGCTGGTGGTCGTGATTTTCGTTTTTTCTTTCGATCCTCTGGCGGAGGAATCGCGGCACATCGCCGGGGGCCTGATTTGGGTCGCATTCTTATTCGCGACCATCGTTGCTCTTAATCAGACTTGGGCGCGCGAACTGCGCAACCAGGTGCTCGATGCCTACCGTGTCTCTCCAGCCTCAGCGAACGCGCTTTTTCTGGCGAAGGTGCTCGGTAACTTTGTTCTGGTGAGTGTGCTGGAAGCATTGATGGCTCCTCTGTTTGTGATTTTCTACAATTTGCGCGTGCTCGGTCCGGCGTGGCAGTTGATTCCAGTGGCGCTGCTCGGAACCTGGGCGCTGGTAGTGAATGGAACATTCTTTGCGGCGATGTCCTTGCGCACACGCAGTCGCGAACTCATGCTGCCTCTGCTCTTGTTCCCGGTTTCCATTCCGGCGGTGCTAGCCATGGTTGCGGCGACCACTAACATTTTGACGGGGGAGAATTCGGCCCGCTTCTACATCGTGTTGCTTCTCACCTACGATGTGGTGTTTACTACTGCTTGTCTGGCCTTGTTTGAAACGGTATTGCAAGCGGAATGAAGAAGGCCTTCCCCATTCTCGCGGCTCTGACGGCGATTTTCCTCGCCTATGCGTTTTATCAGGCCATGTTCGTCGCGCCCACGGATGCGCTACAGGGTGACGTTTACCGCATCATTTATTACCATGTGCCTTCGGCATGGACGGCCTTTCTGCTGTTTTTTATCAACTTCATCGCATCGGTGCAATACTTGGCGAATGCAAAGCCATCCACCAGGCAAGCCGCGGGATGGATCGTGATAGTGCTCGGAATTATCGGGGCGGTCGCACCTTTTATTCCTCAAGTGAAGCAGGAGTTGCCGACCGGGATGTATCCCAGTTCAGTGGCGACCACAGCCTTGATCATTGCCGGTCTTTATTTCCTCATCGGGAAGTATTTCCCGGGACAAGGTCTTGACCTGCTGGCGGTGACCACGGCTGAAGTGGGCGTGGTTTTCTGCAGCATCGTTCTGATTACCGGCCCCATTTGGGCGCGTCCGGTGTGGGGTATCTGGTGGGCGCCCGGAGATATCCGCCTCACCTCCACGCTGGTGTTGTGGCTGATCTATGTGAGCTACTTAGTGCTGCGGCGTTTCTCCGATAGCGCGCAAACTCAGAAGCTGGCCGCTGTCTTGGCTGTCTTTGGCGCGCTCGACGTGCCGCTTGTTTATTTTTCCATCTGGTTTTTCCGCACCCAGCATCCTCAGCCGGTGATTGGTGGTGGCGGGTCGATGGACCCGCGGATGCTACACGTCCTAATGATCAACTGGATTGCGTTTCTGTGTTTTGCGTTTTTGGTGTGCTGGTCGCGCTATCAGCTGGAACTGCTGCACCGCGAAGTTGAAGAAATCGAAAGTTTGGAATCGTTACACGGAGTGCCACAGTGAATTCCACCAGATTTCTCTACGCGGCTTACATCGCCACCTGGCTGATTCACGGCTTGTATATCGGAATGCTCGCGCGCCGGTACAGCCGCCTGCGGCAGCAGATGAAGGATCTGAACAAGAGCGGGAAGTGAAGATTGGTGCCGACTTGAATCTGAATCCTGGAGCGAGGCCGGAAAAGGCGAACGACGGAAGTCGTTTTTAGTTTGCGGCTTTCCATTCCTGCTGCAGCGCGCTGAATAGATCTGCGCTGCCGGCCGAGCGGAGGAATTCGTAATCTTCGATGGTGGCCGCGGTTCCGACCCGCAAGGAAGGCAGAGGCGATTCCACGCGGATGACACGGGCTGTGAAGCGCACGCGGACCGCGTCGGTTAGCGTGATATGCGGTGGAAAGGTCAGCGTGACTTCGCAGCGGGTTCCCTCGGGCACGGGACGATCGAGGTAAAAGAAAACACCGCGCGCGCTCACGTTCTGGGTCTCGGTCTGGAATTCGGAGCTTTCGTTGAGGCGAACGACTGCCGGCAGGCGCATATCGAAGCGCCGCATCATGCGCCGTTCCTGAGATTCAGGTTGCATCCGTTGCCTATTTTCCGAAAGCATTCTTCCTCAGAAAAACAAATTGGGCCAAGGTCGCAAGACCGGCCGCTCGGCAGGCCTGATTACGCTTAAATGTATAGCTTTGCCGCCAGTTTGCAAGAGCAAAAAGACTATGGAACTTATTCGGTAAATGCTCATGAAAACCGTTAACAGCGCAGGGGAGGCACACCGCCGTGCAGATTCTATGAGAGTGTATAGCAATCGCGGTGCCAGATGGTGCTTAATACGATAGTTGCTTGAACCGCGGAAACAGCGGCGAATCTGAAGGTTCTCTCTGGAGATCCGTGATCGCCGGATTCGCGAAATGCAACTGTTTGCAGAAATCGCCATACGTGCTGCGATCTGCAATTCACTTCATTCCACTTTTGTGCCAGTGGTTGTATCGACAAATTCGCCTTGCAGTGGTGATCTGTTTTCTAATAATCGGGCGGTGACACTCAGCCCTGAAACAACGCTAGCTTAGCTACCGGGAGATTCTCTCGCGCCTCGGCCCTGGTTCCACGAAGATCGTTGATCGATCACTTGGGCCCTCATTTTGGAACCGTATTCTTAGGCAAAAGCAACCTTGCGGCATCTTTCTACCCGATCCAACGCATCTGACAAGTTTTGTAGGGCTCCTAAGCGCGGAGCCTCGCTTGACTTGGCCATCGCTCAGATGTTTAAGTAGGTGTTTATTTTCCGCCAGTTTTGAATGACATGTCAGCAGCGGGCGGTTTCGCCGGCACCGGGTAAGAACTGACCCGAGTGGCGTCTCTATTCTCCAAAAATGTCTGATGAAGTTCACAGGAAAAGCATTCGGAGGAAAAGCGTAATGGGAAATGGCCGTGCGTTGTCGGGCGGAAGCTCGGGAAGCAGGTTGGTTTTGGTTCGCGCCCTTGCGGCAGCGTGTGTTCTGGTAGTGGCCGCGGGTTTATTGCTCGGGTCGAATTCCCGCCGCTACTCTCAGGCCTCCGCACAGGTTTCGGCCTTTTCGAATCAAACAGCCTCCGGAGCTTTGTTCTCGCCTTCTTCGCTGTCGCGGTCTTTCTTCCGGTCTTCTGACGCAAAGCCGGACGCGCACTCCATCCTCGCAAAGCTGCCTTTGATCTTCGAGGCGAACCAGGGTCAGGCTGACCCAAGCGTGAAGTTTCTCGCGCGAGGCGCGGGCTACGTGCTTCTGTTCGATCAAACCGGGGCGAAGCTCGTGCTCCAGGCAGCCAACGCCGCGCGAACCGAAAAGTCCGTACATATGAGGTTGGTGGGCGCCAATGCCGCTTCGACCGTCGATGCGACCGGCCCGCTTCCCGGCAAAACGAACTACCTCCTGGGCAATGATCCCCACAAGTGGCATACCGACGTGGCGCAGTTTGCCGGGGTTCACTACAAGGGCGTTTACCCGGGAATCGACCTGGTTTTCTACGGAAACCAGGGCCGGCTCGAATATGACTTTCAAGTTGCACCCGGTGCCGATCCAGCGCAAGCCGAGTTGCAGTTCGATGGCGCGGCCAAAGTCGAACTCGCGGACGGCGATTTGATCCTTGTCGGCAATGCGGGCGAAAGCCGAGTTCGCTTGCAAAAGCCCCGCATCTATCAAAATGTTGGAGATCATCAACAGCCAGTCGACGGTCGATTTGTTCTCCGCGCCGCCAACCGTGTCGGCTTCGCGTTAGGGCCTTATGATCGCAGCCGCGAGCTGGTGATCGATCCGCTGCTCGAGTTCTCCACCTACTTCGGCGGCAGCGGTTCGGAAACTGCGCCGGCGGTTGCCGTGAACGGCGACGGTTTCATTTATATCGCAGGCACGACGCAGGGCTCGCCCGAGACCTCGTTTCCAGCCGCGACTGCTCAGACGCTGATACCGGTGGGGTTGTCCCTCACCTCATCAAGTCCGAGCCATATCTTTGTCGCCAAGATCGATCCCACGGGGCCCTCGGTGGTGTACGAAACTTTTCTGGGCGGCAGCGGGACCGACACATTGTGTCCCGCATACACCGGGTACAGCTTCGCATTCCCCTGCAGCGGTCTTGGCGTAGATCTCGGCGGCAGTGTGTACATTGTGGGAAACACCACATCGACGGACTTTCCCACCCATGGTGTGCCTTATCAGACTAAGCCCAAAACCAAGGGATCGCAGTGCTCCGGGATCACTTGCACTTCACTGTTTGTCAGCGTTCTCAACTCACAAGGATCGCAGCTTGGCTATTCGTCCTATCTCTCGGGTACCGGGAATGACCAAGCCAGCGGGATGGCGATCGACACGAATGGAGATGTCTTCGTCACCGGGACCACGACTTCCACGGATACTACTTCGACAGACCCTGTGAACGACTTGCCGTCGTTCACAAACCAATTCCCGGTGACCTTCCTGCCTGTGCCGTACCAAACGGCGCCGCGTGCAAGCGTGCAGTTTTTCGTAACTAAGGTGGATACCAAGAATGTAAGTACGGCCAGCATTGCCTATTCCACATACTTCGGCGGGGCGACGCCTGCTTCTCCGGTTGTGGTGGGTGGTGGCGTTGCGGTGGATACGATTGGGAACATTTATTTCAGTGGCACGACGAATTTCTTCAACAGCGGCGAAAGCCAGGCGGGAAGCGGCGGCGGACAAGTCACCGATTTCCCCATCGTAAATGCATATCAGCCATGTCTGGATACGCCTCCGCCGACGATTATTACTTTTCCTCTGCAGTGCACCGCGCCGACGACTACGCCTTACCCGTTCGATGCTTTCGTTGCCAAGATTAATCCCAACAATGCGCAGACCGGGTCGGCGCAATTGCTATTCTCAACTTATCTGGGCGGCGGACCAAGCAATGGCTTGACGGCTGGCGCTGGGATTACGATTGATTCCGCGAATGTCTACCTGACGGGAACGACAAACTCGAGCGACTTCATCCTACCGACCGGCAGCGGGGCTTTCCAGCCATGCCTGAATACTCCTCCCGTCACCCCGCCGGTTCCGTGTACTTCTACAGGTGGTCCCACCGCCGACACCGATGCCTACGTGGCGCGCTTCTCCCTTCCGGCCTCGAGCACAACGGGAACTGCGGGCAGCGTCGGTCTCGGCTATTTCTCCTACCTGGGCGGAAGTGCGAACGACGCCGGCCTGGCCACTGCGGTCGATACAGCCAGCGGAGCGCTGGTCACGGGTTGGACGCAATCATCGGACTTCCCCGTAACCCTTCTTAGCAACCCGATCCAGCCCACCCTCAACGGCCCACAGAACGCCTTTTTTGCCCACATTCAGACGACAACGATCGGGGGCCAGAATACTCAGGCTTCGTTTGCTACGTATTTCGGTGGCAACGGCACGGATCGCGGTACCGGCATCGCTGTCGACTCCAGCCTCAACACTTATATGGTCGGCAACACGACCTCGACTTCCTTGCAACTGGACAAGCCGGTGCAGAGCCTGCTCAACGGCAACGGCATCGCCGGAGGGCCGCCCGATGCATTTGTCGTAAAGCTGGGAACCGCGGCTGATCTGTGCATCACCTGCGTCGCCCCAGTGCTGCCGGCCAATCTTGTGGCGGCTGGCAATCCTGTCACGATCACGTTTACCGTTACAAATCAGGGGCCTGACCTGGCGTCGAACATCATCGTCTCCGGCACTGGAGCGCCCTTCACCAGCGCAACAGTCGGTTCCGGCACGTGCAGCACGCCCAGCAACAACTCCATCGCGTGTACGATTCCATCCCTGCAAGCTGGTTCGCCTGCTTTGGCAACCTTCACCGTGACGCCGACCCAAGCAGGTCTTTACGCTCCGATCGTCAGCGTGTCGTCGGTTACCAACAACGATCCAGACCCCACCAACAATACGAAAACCTTCCCCTTTACGGCGACTATCTTTTCGGTATCAGTTCTTCCCAACGGCCAGACTGTTTCCGCCGGTAATACGGCGCCTTACACCGTCCAGATAACGGCGAATCCGGTGTTCGCGTCGAGCATCTCGCTCGGTTGCAGTTCTGCCCCGGTGGGCGCGACCTGCAACTTCGGGTCGAACTCCATTAATCTGACCAGCACCAACAGCGCTTCGACCTCGCTGAATGTGACAACGACGGCCCGCCCCGTGAACGGCGCTGCCATAAAGATAAACCACGGTTGGTTCTACGCATTCTGGTTGATGGTTCCTGGGATGGCTTTGATTGGTGCGGGCGCTGGCGGCAAGCGACGAAGAAGGTGGCTGCTGGGAGGTTCTGCGGTCTTCCTGCTTTTCGCGCTCGTGCTGCTGCAACCAGCCTGTAGCGGTGGCAAGACTCCGACCACCGTTAGCGGAACTCCCGCCGGCAATTACAGCATGACGCTCACGGCAACCTCAGGCTCGTTCACGCAAAGTGCGTCGTTTAATCTGACCGTGCAGTGAGGTTGAGGTCCGGCTCTCAGATCATGACCTTCGAAAAGTCCGAGGACGGTTGCCGAAGTTCGCCCTACGCTCCGGCTGAAAGCTTGTGATGGCTCTTCGCCTCGGCGATTCCGTACTGCCGAATTTTGTAGAGCAGGGCTTTGTAGCTGATTTGAAGCAGTGCCGCTGCCTGTTTGCGATTCCAGTTGGTTTGCTCGAGCGCCTGCCGAATGGCTTCGCCTTCGGCTTCGTCTTTGGCGTTGCGAGCCAGCGATTTCAATCCCCCAGTTTCGCCAGTCTTCGCGCCGGAATCGCCGCGCATGCCGCCGTTTCCGTCGTTGCGAGGCTGTAACTCCGCCACCGCGAGGTTCTCGTCTCCCAGGATTAAGTATCGCTTTAGAAAATTATTGAGCTCGCGCAAATTTCCCGGCCAAGGATGCGCCTGGCATGCTGCAAGCATTGCCGGGGAAAGCGGAAGTTGTGGCCGCGCGTAGCGTTCGGCCATGCGCGTCATGAAATGCTTAAGGAGAACCGGTATCTCTTCCTTGCGCTCGCGCAGTGGTGGCAGTTGCAAAGTGAATGCGTTGAGCCGGTAATACAGATCTTCGCGCAGCCGCTTTGTGGCCAACGCTTGAGGAATATCAATATTCGTGGCTGCAAGGATGCGAACGTCAACCTTGATGACAGAGCGGCTTCCGAGCCGAGAAAAACTCTGATCCTGCAAAACGTGCAGAAGCTTTGCCTGCAAGGCCGGCGGCATCTCGCCGATTTCATCGAGCAAAATCGTGCCTTTGTTACACAGTTCGAACTTGCCCGGCTTGGCGTGCGTAGCTCCGGTGAAAGCTCCCGGTTCATAACCAAAGAGTTCGCTCTCCAGCAGGTCGGCCGGTACAGCCGCGCAATTTACTTTCAGAAACGTGCGGTGCGCGCGGGGTGAGAGCTTATGAATCAGCCGCGCCAGCACTTCCTTGCCTGTGCCGCTTTCGCCCAGCAGCAATACTGGAATGTCCACATTCGCAACCAGCGCGGCTTGCGAGCGAATCTTACGCATCTGTGGGCTGGCGGCGATGAAGAACACATCATCCGCGACTTCTTCGACTTCGCCTCCGACCGGTTCTTTTCCCTGGCCAAGGCACTGATTGATGACCGCATCCAGCTCAGCCTTCTGAAAAGGCTTGGTGAGGTAGTCCTGCGCCCCGAGGCGCATCGCCTGCACCACCTTGCGCGTGTCGTTCACGCAGGAGAGCATCACAATTTTCACTCCGGGCCGCTTCTGGCGGAGTTGCTCAAGCGTTTCGAGCCCATCGATTCCCGGCATCAACACATCGAGCAATACCAGATCCGGCTCCATGCCCTTCTCTACTTTTTGCAATGCTTCTTCGCCGGTCGAGGCGGTTTCGACGTTGTAATCCTCCACTTCGAGCAGCGTTCGAATGTAGCGCAGCATCGCGGGTTCGTCGTCCACCAGTAAAATCTTGGCGGTGTCGCTCATCGATTCTTTCCTTTGCCTGCGGAATTCGGGGAAGGTTTGAAGGGGATGAGGAACGAAAATTTGCAGCCCGAGCCGGGTTCGCTTTCCACCCAGATTTTTCCGCCCATGCCGTGAATCAGGCGACGCACGATGGCTAATCCGAGTCCCATGCCTTCCTGGTTCTCGGTGCCCGGCAGGCGGAAGAAATCGTCGAAAACTTCGAGGTGAAACTCTGCTGGAATTCCCGGACCAGTATCGGCGACACTCACTTTCACCGAATTCGGTTGCGGATTGTCCTGCCGCCGCCGTTCGCCCGCGGATGCAGGCTGTGCTGCAGCACGCCGGTCCCACATGTAGGGCTCGGCATGCAGCCAAACCGTTCCACCTGGGGAAATGAACTTGAAAGAGTTTTCCAGCAAATTGGAGATCACGCGCTCGAGTTTAGGAGAGTCGAAGGGAAAAACCGGCAGTTTATCGTTGGCGAGAAAGTAGAGAGCCAGTCCCTTCTCCTGAAATCGCATCGACCACAAGCGGCAAACCTCGGAAAGGCAGGCGTTGATGTTGCCCACCTCGAAATGCATCTTCAGCCCGCCGGTTTCGAGGGCGCTGTAGGTAAGGAAATCCTGAATGAACTGTTGCAGACGCTTGCCGCTCGACTGCATGTCCGTTAAGACTTCTCGCTGCCGGGCGTTCAATGGCCCGAGCTTTTCAGTCTGCAGCAATTCGACGTAGCCGTTAAGAATGGCGAGGGGTGTCTTCAGATCGTGCGCGGCGGATCCCAGAGCGTTCGTGGTGCGCTGAAATCGCGCTTGAAGAGCGGCGTAAGCCTGTGCCAAATCTCCCGGGTCGGGTACCTCTGTTACTTGAGCGGCAGGTGCCGGCACGCCCTTTCTTGCCTCGGCAGACCCAGGCTCGGAGAAACGCACATTCTTTTGCACGGTAGCCATAAAGGGGAACGGTTCAAAGGTCCAACAACAGAGGGAGGATGCACTCGCCTATTAGGGAAAGAATGCTGTACAAAAATCGTAAGCGACTCAATTTTCCTTGTCAACGAAAAATGCACGCCGATTACCCAAGTGTGGCAAAATCTTGCACTCCGCAGGGCCTGAACTTGTGCCGGAGCATATCTAGCTTGTGTTTCGCCTGCCGGTAGAAGTGCCTTCAAGCCCGCGTTTTAGCGCGTCGTTAGGCTTCTTCACCTAAAACCGCCTGTTTTGATTGGGTTTTTCCCATGGTTCCTCCTTACGTCTCCCGTTCCCCTCTGGATTTGGCCCCCTAGATGCTTTGTATGTGGGATTAAGACGGCTTTAGGAAGAGGTGTAGGTGGACGCGAAGACTTCAGCGGGGGAACGGCGACAATGGCCCCGCTTGCCTTTGGCAATCCCGGTCTTTGTCAGAAGCCGGACCGACGTCGATAAGGAATTTCTGGAGTTTGCCACCGCGCTTAACGTTTCTGCCGGCGGCATGCTGTTAGCGGTTCGCCGCGCTCTGCCGTTCTCGACCTGGGTTTCTCTTGAGATTCCGAGTGCTCCGGTAGCTGCCCTGGCAGCATTACCCAGAGTTGCGCGCCATCTTCGCGCCAAAGTATTGCGGATGGAGCACGCTGAGGGCTTCCAGCTCCTAGGCCTGAAATTCTCGCGGCCACTGGTTAGTTCCCAGAGGCCCGCCCAGGCACGTCGGAGGAAACTCACTTCTCCCCGTGTGAAAAGCTTTGCCACTACTCTCTAGCAATTCTGTCGGGTCCACCGATCCATTTGATTACCTGCAAGCAGCTCTCTTACTCTTTAGTAAGTTGCTTTTCCTCAATTAGATAAGCTAGCCTGAAGGGGTATCGGTCCGCGCCAGGCCCGTTTTGGTTCTTTGTTTTGGTTCTCTGGGTGCACGTCAAACCTTAATCCCCCCGCAACCGAAGCTAGGTTACAGCTTTTATGAGCTCTTCAAACCCAGTCAGTTCGCTCGTCCAGCCGCTCGGGGAGATGCCTCCCGAAAACATTGTTTTCGGCGGGCTGGAAGAGATGCGGGCCCTTCGCGAACGCCTGGGAAAGATCGCTGGCGCCAACGTTCCTGTGCTCATCCAGGGAGAAAGCGGCACCGGCAAAGACATCATTGCGCGCATGATTCATGCCACTTCTCCGTGGAAGACTGGTCCATGGGTGAAGGTAAATTGCCCAGCAATTCCGGGCACGCTGCTCGAAAGCGAATTGTTCGGCTACGAAAAGGGAGCTTTCACGGGCGCCTTCGGCATGAAGCCCGGCCGCGTGGAGATGGCGCATCGCGGCACTCTCTTCCTCGATGAAATCTCAGAGCTCGACATGAGCCTGCAGTCGAAGTTGCTGCAACTGCTGCAGGACGGCCAGTTCTGTCGCATCGGCGCTCAGGAAGATAAGAAAGTTGAAGTGCGCGTAGTCTGCGCGACCAACCGAAAGCTGGAAGAAGAAATCGCCAACGGAACTTTTCGCGCCGATCTTTTCTATCGCATCAACGTAGTGAATCTTTATATTCCGCCGTTGCGCGATCGCGCCGGAGATATTCCGCAGTTAGTCAATTACTTTCTGGATTGCTACAACCGCAAATTTAACGCGCGCGCGAAACCGCTTTCTGCCGAGTTGATGACGGCGCTGCGAAAGTATCATTGGCCCGGCAACATCCGGGAGCTGGAAAATCTGATGAAGCGCTACGTCATTCTGGGTACCGAAGACGCGATCTCTGGCGAACTTCGTCCTCACGACCCCGACTTCTTCAACGCCGACATTTCCGTCGATGGACCGATTTCTCTGAAGAAGATAACTCGGCAGGCAGTTCGTGAGCTGGAACGCAAAATCATTCTCAAAGTTCTGCAGCATCATCACTGGAACCGCAAACAAGCCGCCCGCGCCCTGAACATTAGCTACCGCGCCCTGCTGTATAAGATCCGAGATGCTGGCCTGCCTTCCAACCGCGCACCGCGGCCGCGACCGTCTGACGCAGACAAGCCCGTTGCTGCGGACTGACCGCAGCGTTGCAGCGTTCAGTTAAGGCGTAATCTCAAAGATAATTCCCTGTCCATTATTCGAAACGCCGCCGCTGGCCCCACCGCCCGACGTCGTTCCATATAGATTTCCGGCTGCGTCAAAAACCAGAGACCCAGAGGGATATTTCCCATCACTTCCGTTTCCGAAGTTGTGGATGACGCTTTCCGTCCATCCACCCGCGGCCGGTGACAGCTTGAACAACGAGCCAAACACATAAGGTCCATTGTCGGCCGCTGTGCCATAGATATTTCCCAACTGATCAAAAACTACCGGACCGGAAGGATTTGCTCCGTCGCTGCTCCCGCCCTGAAACTCGTACAGTATCGTTTCGTTCCAGCCACCCGCCGCGGGAGACAATTCGAAAACTGTGCCACACCCGGCGAGCAACAAGGCGCAACGCTCGGAGCGAACTCCGCCGGTTGAAGTTGTTCCGTAAAGATTTCCCGAACCATCCAGGATCACGGCCGCAACTGGCTCGGCCCCGTCATTCCCGGGCGCGCCCAGAAACGAATGCAGAACTGTTTCAGTCCATCCCGCGCCGGCAATGTAAGACAACTCGAATACTGTCCCGCAACCGCCAGTCTGATCGTGACACGCCCCGCTTCCCCCCAGTTCGGTCGTACCATACAGGTTTCCGGCCGCGTCGATAGTGAGGCCGGCCTGCGGCTTCGCGCCATCGCTACCGCTGAAACTGTAGATTGTTTGAGAAGTCCACTGCCCACTACTGTTTTGCGTTAACTCGAAAACAGTCCCGAAGCCGTGCGTTCCGCCCACAAGGCTCACGCCGTAAATGTTCCCCGCCTTGTCGAATACCAAACCACCCACTGGTTCGCTGGCCCCGTTTGCCCACACTGAAACTGACCAAATCTCGTTCTTGCCAGCCGCCACCCGCCACGGGGCTCAACTCAAACACCGACCCCTCCTGATTGGCTCCGCCGAATTCCGTCACTCCGTAGAGATTACCTTTCGCGTCGAATACTAACCCGCCTGGAGTGGCGTTGGAATAAAGAATGTTCGAAGCTGGCCCAAAGCTATAAATCACGTTTTCCTTCCATCCTTTGGCGGTTGGACTTAGCTCGAACACAGCGCCCTGATCGTCCGTCCCGCCCCAGGCTGTGGTTCCGTAAAGATTTCCCGCACCGTCGGCCACCAAACCCGAGAAGGGTTCCATCCCGTCAGTGAAGGGAAAAGCATAAATCCTGCTCAGCTTCGAGCTTCCATCTGACTGACTCTTGGGAGTGAGTTGAAAGATCGCGCCTCCGAATATGGTGTTTTCCGTAGGCGCAGTCGTTGCGCCGTAGACCTGGCCTGCGGGGCCGAGAACTACCGCAGCGGGACCACCGCCGTCACGCTGCCCGGTGAAATCCCAAAGGTCGCTTTCCTTCCACGATCCATTGCCCTCTGGGCTTATTTCGAACACTGAACCGCAGTAGGGACAGACGCCCGCGCCGCCTTGCCCGGTGTAACCATAGAGGTTGCCGCTGCTATCGAAAGCTGAAAGGTTCGGACGAATCGGGCCATCCGAATTTAGACCCTGGAAGGTGTAAACAACGGTCTCTGTCCATTGACCATTGGATCCGGATTTCAACTCGAAAACAACGCCGCAGCCGCCATTCGCATTTTCGCATTGCGCTTCTCCTCCATCGAGGGTGGCACCGTAAAGACTTCCTTCGCGGAATAACAGATTTCCGCTAGGGACCCCGCCAGAAATCCCTCCAAGGAATGTGTACAAGACTTTTTCCGTCCAGATCCCTCCAGAGCCAGGTGTGAGTTGGAAGACGAAGCCCTGGCTGGCTGACGTGTCGCTAGACAACGTTCCGTAAAGGTTTCCGGCGTCATCAAATACTAGAGCCGTGATGTACCCGTCCACGCATGAGAACGTGTAAATTGTTGTCTGCTTCCAGTTTTGGCCTGAGGGCGTCAACTCAAATACCGAGCACACGCCGGAACTGGTCGCCGTAGCGCCATAAAGATTCCTAGATCCATCCAGCGCCAGTCCGCCGGACGGATATCCAGCGCTCGGAGGGACGGTATAGATCGTGCTCTCCGCCCAGCCTCCGGTCGATTTCGGAGTGAGCTTGAAAATCGAACCGCATCCGCCGTTGCAGCCTCCCGGCGAACCATATTGGCTTATGCCGTAAAGGTTGCCCGCAGCGTCCAACACTGGATCTGCGGGAGCGGCGCCGTCAACGTCGAATAAGAAACTGTAGAGCACCGTCTGCATCCATCCCTCGCCCGCCCTCGGAGTAACCTTATAAACCGCGCCATCATTGTAAGTTCCGCCGGAATAGGTTGTGCCATAGAGATTCCCCGCCGAATCCTCCACGAGGCCGTTGGGCTGGCTGCCGCTTCCCTGAAACGAGAAGACGTGCAACATCTTCTCGGTTTCACCGACAGCTTGGCTTGCGCAAAAAATCATCAGGGCATAACCCAGTCGCAAAATGCAAGAGATCATGGGCCGAATCGGCATAGGCATATGGACAACTCCTCAGGGCGAGTACGGGTTGGTGCGAGTCAGACAGGGCTGCGAATGCGGTCTGGATTATATCAATACTCCAAAAATGCGAGCCCATCGGCAATGAAGCATGTGCCGCTCAAGAAACAGCGAGCACGCTAACGCATCGCCAGATCCTATCGCCTCAAAAGTGAAAGATCAGATCGCTCGCCACCGTGAACTGACTCTGACTTCGTCCGTTGTCGTATGCCTTCCGATCCCACGCACGCTCAAAGCGTAATTCCGGACGCAACTGCACCGTCGAGCCAAACCAGTGGCACAACATGATGGTGTTTTCCGAGTACTTCGTCGCGTAGCCGGTACGCTGGCCTTTCTTGTCGTCGAGAAAGTCGCTGCGAAACGAGACGAAGTCATGTGTCGAGAGTTCCTTCTGCAGAAAGCTGACTACGGCATATTCGGGAGCCGTGCAGCGCTGCTCTCCTGCCATGCAATACGCAGCGTTCGCGCCGGTTTCCGGTCGAATACTACCGCCGACTGCAGGCACATCGCGCTCATACATATACCAGCTCTCGCTCGCAAGATGGACGGTCTTTGAAAATTTGTGATACCAGGTCATGTCATACTGCTGCAGATTGTTGTATGCGTATTTGCCGTCATTAATGCCGTTGGCGCAGATATAGATATTGTCATTCACTGCCTTAGTCGTGTAACTCACGCAGCCGGTACCGGAAGGCTTCGCGTCCGGCGTCCACAATGCGACATCGTGCCCGTCGGTTATTCCAAGTTGCACAAGCCACTGGTCACTTAGCTTGATCGTCGCCATCAGGCCGGTGTCGGTGAACGGGTCAATCGCATACAGTAGCGAGTGGCTGAAGATATAGTTATTCGGCGCCAGTTGCGCCTCGATTCCTGGCACCGAGATGAAGCGTCCTACTCTCACGTTCATCCCCTGGGCAACCTGCGGAATATAAACGTCGACGTACTCGAGCGTGGGATCGAATCCATATTGATGATGATCGTTCAACAGCTGCCCGCTCAGGTAGCCTTTCGCGACCGTAAAGTGATAGTCGGTGCCGTAGAGGGCTGTCAGGTGATATCCCCAGTCGATGTGATCCTGCTGCACCGAGTCTGGCAACCGCTCGGCATAGAGAACGATCTGGTTCATCTCCAGACGATTGGGGTAGTCATCATTCGCCTCAGGCGCATTGCTGTGCGTGGACGTGCCGAAGTTTAGAGTCGGATCGAGCCAGCCATACAGCTTCGTCCGGCTCTTTGCCTGGTTTATTGCCGTCATCAGCGGATAGCTGTTCGAATCCGGCTCCCCGATAACTGGCGACCCGCCGTAAGACCAGTCGGCATTAGGGAATGGCGGCGAATCCAATGGCGATGTAGGCCCGCGCCGGGTTGGACTGGGCGAACTGGCGTCGATGGAAGCGGCCGGGGCTGGCCGCCAATCCTGACGATAAAACTCGACCCAGCGGGCGAAGAATCCCTTGGGTTCGGTAGTCTCAGCCTTAGAGGCGTCCGCGGGTGTATCGGTGGGTTTGTTCGGCTGTTGACCGACGGACACTGCGATCGAGCTGAGTAAGAGGAATGCAAACAGGGAAACGAGAGACTGATGTCGAAAGAAGTTTTTCCTTAAACGCATAGAGGGGAAGCGGCCAACCCAGTCTACTAGGACGGACGGTCGCGCGATTGCGCCGTTTACGGGAAGAGGCTGATTCTACTCGCCAGCGCGCGCGGCCTTGGCAGTTGGAGGTGCTTGCTTCTTCAGATTCTCGTTACTTGATTTGGCGGCCTCTTGCACTCGCTCGATGGTCGGTTCGTCGCGGTTCATCCGGCAGGCCAAATCGGTACGCGACGTAGAACACGTAGTCATGACACTTCCACTCCAGGTCGTTACAACCTTGCAGCCGCATAACCAGCTTTGCGTGATGGTCTCACTCCGCTGTGGCACGAAATGGTGAAGCATTCGCTGATCTCCTCGACGTATGGACCGTACAGGGGGTGGGGGAAAGTGTCCGGTACTGAACAGGCGCTGTCCGTTAGTGAACGCCGTCCATGAGTAGAGTAGTGCATAACTGGCTCTGAATGGTGATTATGAAGAGGGATAAGCATTACGACGGTTACTTAACAATCGATGTAACGAATGGAATAGGTCGATGTTACTTAATGCAGGAATACTGCTATCTAGCATGTTTTACGGAATTTGGAGGTGGTTTAACTTCGGTTTGGTGGAACTTAGCCCTCTGACTCCAACGTCCCTGGTTTGGCATATAGTGTGCGGCTATTAGAGTGGCGCCTACCCGTGGAGTTCAGACAGTGCCTTACGCGCATCGTTGAAGTTTGGACTTATCTTCAATACCCGCTCCAGCTGCTGACGTGCCTGAGCCGGCTGCTTATTTTTCTCGTACGCGAGACCAAGATGATAGTGTACGGTCGCATCGTCAGCCGCGCCTTTTTTCTCGTTAAGGCGCAATGATTCCTGGAACATTTGGATGGCAGAAAGATAGACGCCTTTCTGGTAATAAGCCCACCCCAGAGTATCGGCGGCATTCGACGAATCGGGCATGCCGCGCCGCGCCGTTTGCGCCATCGCCAGAGCTACATCCACATTTCCGCCTTGCTGCAGCATTACGTAGGCGAGATTGTTTGAGGCCAGCGGATTGTCGGGCTGAATCTGCAGCGCCTTCTGGTACATCGCCTTGGCTTGATCCCAACTGTTTTGCGATTCGTAAAGTTCTCCGGCGAGAATGTAGAACGCGATGTCGCGCGGGTGATCTTTAATCGACTGCTCGTAAGTCGCGAGAGCCTGGCTTGCCGACCCTTGCGCCGTCTGCACTTGTCCCAGCTTCAAGAGCGCGTCGGAATTATTCTTGTCGAGTTCGATGGCCTCGCGGAAGGCGTCCCCGGCGCCATTTAAGTCCTTCTTTTCGAATAGCGCGGTGCCCAACAGATCATAAAATCCGCTATTGTTGGGCGTCTTGGCAATCTGGGCCCGGGCCGCGGCAATCGCCTGGTCGGGTTGTTTCTGCGCAAGCCAAGTGTTCATCATTCCCTGAAGCGCGTCGGTCGACGAAGGTTCTCTATCGAGCGCCTGCTGGTATGCCTTAATCGCTTCCGCATATTGCTTCTGCAGCAGACGAAGATTTCCCATCTGTACGTACGGCACGGGGCTTTGCGGAGCCAGTTCCGCCGCTTTGCGCAAGTCCTCGCTGGAATCCGTATACTTTTGGCGATTCATCTCGGCCAACGCGCGCAAGATGTAGCCATCGGCAGAGAAGGGCGCAGCTGTGATGATCTGCTGCGCGCTTTGCATCAGTCCATCGAGGTCTCCGCGGCGTAGTGCCACGCCCGCCAACGCGCGCTGCGCATCGGTGAGTTCTGGACGCAGACGGATCGCCTCATGCCACTCGGATTCGGCGCGCGAGTCGTTGTGCTCCATGTCGAAGGCGAGGCCA
The DNA here is from genome assembly GCA_963771965.1 of uncultured Acidobacteriaceae bacterium. Taxonomy (GTDB): domain Bacteria; phylum Acidobacteriota; class Terriglobia; order Terriglobales; family Acidobacteriaceae; genus Sulfotelmatobacter. The sequence goes on along the minus strand of CAVYVM010000004.1, from coordinate 226,612 downwards.
AGTTGATAGTGAGCGACCGGATTGTCGGGATCGTTCTTCAGCGCGTCCTGCAGCGAGTCGACGGCGCCGTTCGCGTCATTGTTATGGATCTGAATCTGTCCCCGAAAAATCAGCGCGTCACCATCATGCAGGTTCGCTTTCAGCAGCTCCTTGTTTAGCTTCGCGGCTTCGTCGAGGCGGTTCTTCAGAATCAGAATTTGAACGTAGTTTTTCTTGACCTGAATATCCCTAGGATGATCTTTGTAGAGCGAGCCGTACTCCGCCATGGCTCGATCGAGATCGGCATTCGCAAAATAGAAATCGCCCAGCATACGGTAGCCTTCTGAATTATCAGGGAAGTCCTTCTTGGCCTGCTTTAGGAACGCCTCGACTTCGGTTTTCTTGCCTTCGATCATCATCAGGCGCACCAGAGCTGCGCGCGGCGAAGTGTCTTTGGGGTCGACGTCGATCGCATGTCGGAATTGCTGTTCTGCTTCCGGAAAGCGATTGCGTGACTGATAAAAGCCGCCGAGAGCCAATTGGGCATTCATCGATTTGGGATCAACCTCAGCAGCCCTCTTAAAATTAAGCTCGGCCTGATCGTTCAAGCTGGAGCGCAATTGCAGGACCCCCAGGTTCAGATAAGATTCCGACCGGGTCGGATCGGCGGCGATGGCCTTTTGCATCTCTTGCATGGCAGAGCCCAGATTGTCCTCGGCGCCATAGAAGTTGGCCCATGCCTCGTAGGTTTGAGGATTGTTGGGTTGATGGTCATGCAGAATGTCAAGGTGAATCTTGGCTTGCTTGAGGTCGCGCCCCGAGATGAGCAAGTTGGCCAGATCGATGTGGGCGGGATAGTAGTCCGGAGCGAGCTCAACGGTGCGGGAGAGTTCGACGTAGGCGCGGTTGTAGTCCTGCAGCTTGAGATAAGTCTCTCCTAACTGGTAATACGCCTGCGCGAAGCGGGAATCGACTTGGATGGCATTGGCATATTGGATGGCGGCTTCGCGATACTTGCTTTTGGAAAAATAGCGGTCGCCGCTTTCGAGATATTTCTGCTTGCGCACATTGGGATCGCGCGAGCAGCCGGTGAACAGAGTCAAAATGAGGAACACGACAAATATCAAGCGGATAGCGGAGCGCCTCATTTTTCTCCCAGTGACAGGTGTCTTCCTAAGCAGACGCGAAGGTGACGGCCGTCGCAAAGGCGCCGTCACTATACAAGGTATCGTAAGATGCGCTCGCAGAGAAGCCAGCCGTGTTACAGCAGTGTTAAAGCGATCGACTACGGTGTGAACTCGAAAACCGTCCCGCAAGCGCATCCGGTGTCAGTGCCACCGTTCACGGTCGTGCCGTAGAGGTCGCCCTTCGCATCGAAGATCAGACCGCTGGCGGGCCAATAACCGTTAGCATAGCCGGGAAAGCTATAAAGAGTTTCCGTCCAGCCGCCGCCCGCCGCGGGGGTCAGCTCGAATACCGTTCCGCATCCATCGCGGCAGCCTCCCGTACCTCCAACGAATGTTGTTCCGAAGAGATTGCCATTGTGATCCAAGATCACACCCGCCAGGGGCTCATAGCCGTCGCCGCTCTTGTTGTCGAAGCCATGCAGAACAGTCTCTCCCCACTTTCCACCTGCGGTTTGCGTTAACTCGAATACCGTACCGCCATGGTTGGGTCCGCCGATCTGGGTCGTACCGTAGAGGTTGCCGGCAGCGTCGAGGATCAGGCTGGCGTAAGGGGTTCTCCCGTCTCCGTCGTTGAAAAAGTGGAGCATCTTTGTCGTCCAGCTTTCGCCAGCTCCCCGCTTTAGTTCGAAGATTCCGCCGGCGTGAAACGATCCGCCGTCAGACGTGGTGCCGTAGAGATTGCCGGCAGGATCGAAAACCAGGCTGGCGAGAGGAATCTCACCGTCATCCGTGTCGTTGAAGCTATGCAACACCTTCTCGGTCCAGCTTCCGTCCGCGGCGTGCGTCAATTCGAACACGGTGCCGAAGCCATAAGTGCCTCCGCGTGATGTCGTGCCGTAGAGATTCCCAGCGGCATCGAAGATTAAGCCGGCGCCGGGATAGTAGCCGTCGGTGCTGGTGCTGCCGAAGTTGTACAGAACTTTCTCCTCCCAGCCACCGCCCGCTTTTGGCTTCAACTCGAACACCGTACCGCAGGAGTTTTCGCCCTGGTCGCACACTCCCGTGCCACCGTGCTCTGTTATCCCGTAGAGATTGCCAGCGGCGTCGAAGATCAGAGCGCCCGAGGGATTGGTGCCGTCGGTGCTGGTACCGCCGAAGTTGTACAGTATGTTTTCCGACCAACCCCCGCCCACGACCGGTGACAGTTCGAATACCGTCCCGCAGCCGATATTTTCGCCGTAACAGTTCGTATGCGTGCCGCCTTTGGGCGTGGTGCCATATAGATTTCCTGAAGCATCGAAGACGAGCGACGAATAGGTCTGATAACCGTCGGTGCCGTTATCGGCAAAGTTATGCAGCACGGCTTCCGTTTGAGCTGCGGCGTAAGTGGCCAGCGAGAGCAGTGAAGTGAAAACAGCCAGTAAGACTGGAAGGGATTTGCTTTGCATGGGGTACTCCTTGAACTGACGCAGGGCGCGTTCGCGCGTTAGATCGGAGCCGACAACATCCCACAGGCTAGTGTCCAATGTCAATATGCAGGAACGTGCACACTGGAAATGCGGGATTCGACTTTACGACTGCGTTGCAGCCTTTCGGTTGCTGTGCTTCCAGTAAAGATATCCTGGCACGCCGATCAGAACGATTGCGGTTCCCCAGAAGGCTTCGGTTGGGCGAGTGACGATTGTATTCAGCGTCCATGCAGAGCCGGCCAGTACATAGATTGCCGGCAGCCACGGATATCCAGTGCAGCGGTAGGGACGCGGAATGTCGGGACGCTTCCAGCGCAGCAGAAACATTCCGATCACGGTCAGAGTGTAGGAGAGCACCATGCCGTAGATCACGTAGGTGTAGAGCTGATCGTAGCGGCCGCTGAGGGTGAGCAGCGCGGCCCAGATGCCTTGTCCGATGAGGCTGAAAGCGGGCGTGCGCCACTTGGGATGGATGACTGCCATGCGCTTGAAGAAGACTCCGTCTTGTGCCATGGCGAGATAGACGCGCGCGCCGGAGAGCGTGCAGGTGGCGGCGGCGCTGAAGCAGGAAACTGCGATCATCAATGAAAGCCAAACTGCGGCACGCGGAGAAAATAAGGCAGTCGCGGCGTCGTGGACGATAGTTTCGCGCTTGGCGATCTCGCCGAGCGGCAGCGCATACAAGTAAGTCATGTTCATCGCCAGGTAAATCGCTCCGACGACGAGGACGCCTAAAACCATGGCCAACGGCACGTTGCGGCGCGGCTCTTTGACTTCGCCCGCGACCCATGTGATGTAGACCCATCCGTCATAAGCCCAGAAGACGGCGATGAGCGCCACGCCCATGACCGAGATCAACTGCGTGGGATGAAGTCCCATCGTGAGGCCGACGCCGTGCGATCGGAAGTGCGACCAGTTGCCTTTGCCGATGGCGAAGCCGAGAACCACGAAGGCGGCCATAGCGGCGAACTTGGTCCAGGTGGAAAGATTCTGCAGCAGCGTGCCCCAGCGCAAGCCGACGACATTGACGTAAGTCAGAGCGGCAATCAGAACCAGACCGAAGACGTGCGCACGCGTGATGGTAACTCCGGCAAGCGAGAGAACGACGTGTTCTTGCGAGACGATAGGGAAAACCTGCCCAGTGTAGGCGGCGGACGCGACGGAGAGCGCGGCGATGGTGCCGCCGTTGGCCACGGCAAACAGCATCCATCCGTAGAGGAAAGCAGTCAGATCGCCGTAAGCCTCGCGGAGATAAATGTATTGGCCGCCAGACTCCGGGAACATCGAGCCCAGTTCGGCGAAAGCGACGCAGCCGAAAAGCGAAATCACGCCGCCGATTACCCACACCAACAAGAACAGCATGGGCTGCGGCAGTGGGCCGGCGATGTCTTTGGCGGTGAGAAAAATCGAAGAGCCGATGATGCCGCTCACTAGCAGCAGTACGGAATCGAGCAGGCTAAGCCCGCGGACCAGAGTCGGCTGGTCCGCAGTCGATTGCGAGCCAGATTTAGCGGGCTCAGTGACGGGTACGGCTGGGCCCGAGTCCATTATCCGATTCCCAGTTCGTCAGGAGATTCGAGTGGCGTACCGCAGCGTCGGCAGATGACCGCGGAACAGTCGCCGCAAGTCAGAGGATCGGTTACTTCTTTGGCGCAGTTCGGGCAGTAGAGCGAGCCCGCATCAGGCGGTGGAGCATTCTCTGGGCGTATCGCCATGAGGAGGGAAACTGTAGCATAGTGGGGATCGTGGCGTCCTGCGCAAAGAAGCAAAGAAGCAAAGAAGAAAGAAGATAGAAAGGAGTCCTGTCGAATGCGAAGTCTCGGTGTCTTCTCGCTGGCTCTTGTCACCGTGACCGCGACCCCTGCTATTTCCCAAGAGCAGCCTCCGGCCAACCTTCGCGCCCAAGACATCGTCATCAAGTGGAGGAACGCGGTCCATGCGGATAAGCAGAAGAGTCCCATCCTCGCTGTGCTGGCGGGCGATTCGAACGAGGATGGGCTTGCCGGAAGAGTGGAAGAATGGGTCACCACCTCCCACTCATATCGCTCCAAGACGAAGCGCGATTATGACGATGTCGAGATCGTGGTAACGCCTCAGTTTGCACAACAACGTGACTGGAACGGATTCGTGCGCAAGCTGCAAGGCAAGGAACTCAACCGCCTGCGCACGGAAATATTCGAGAAGAGCGTGATTCTGTTCGGGCCTCCAACGGAGATGCCGGAAACCATGCTTTCGACGAACATAGCGTCGCAAAGCGACGGCAAGAAAATGTACATGCTCCAGACTACGCCCGCCGGTGGCGAACCTATGACCTGGTACGTCGACGCCGCCACCTGCCTGCCGGTGAAATCAGTGCGACCGGGCGATGACAGCGAAACCACCACAACCTACGAGGAGTGGCCCGAGACCAGCGAAATTCGAACGCCGCATAGGGTCAACGTCAGCGAGACCGACAAGCCCGATTACCAGTGGCGGCAAGCCTCGTTGCGCTTCGAGAAACATATTCCGCCTCGAACCTTTGACCCTCCGATACCGGGGCCGCCGGACGCCTTCCTTTCCAGCCTGGGCGCACCTCCCATCCCTTTCACCATGGAGAGCAGCCACATTGTCATGAAAGTGCAACTGAATGGGCGCGAGCCGATCGGCTTTTTGCTTGACACCGGAGCCGACGATAACGTGATCAACACGTCGCGTCTGGCTGAGTTTGGGCTCAAGACCTACGGCAAGACAATGGCGACGGGCGGCGGAGGCTCTGCCGAATATAACTACTCATCCGGCGCAACTTTCACATGGCCGGGCGTTGAGTTGCGCAATCAGCATGTGGCTGTGCTTGATCAAGTGGGATTGGAGCGGGCCCTCGGCGTGCCTCTGGGTGGCATTCTGGGCTACGACTTCATCAGCCGCTTCGTGGTCGAAATCGACTTCGAAAAGAAGCTGCTCACTCTACACGATCCGAAAACATGGAGTTATTCCGGCAGCGGCTACGTCGTGCCGGTGACTTTCGACGAGGGCATTCCTTTCGCCGATGGCTTGATTTCCGTGGGCGGCAAAACCGGTATTCCCGCGTATTTCGTTCTCGACTTCGGCGCGCAGGAGACCATGACCTTGACTTCGCCCTTCGTCAAAGCTAACGATCTGCTGAACCTGGCCCAAACCAATGCCTATGTGAACCGTCCCGCAGGCCTGGAGAATCAGTTCTTCTCGCAAAACAATGTTCGCGGCCATATCGACCGGCTTGCACTGGGAAAGCTGATTGAGCAATCGATTCCAGTGAACCTGTCAGTAAACACCAAGGGCGCCTATGCAAGCGCAAACTTCTCCGGAACGATCGGCGAAAGCATCTTCCGGCGCTATCACGTGTTCCTTGACTACCCGCGCAACCGCATTATTTATGAACCGACAGCCGAGACTCATGCGCCCTTTCCCGAGCGGAAGACTTACGGGTTGACGATCATTGCCTCAGGAGCGGATCTGCACACCTATACCGTGACCGCGGTTCGTCCGGGATCGCAAGCAGAAAAGGACGGATTCAAGAAGGCAGATATCATTTCAGCCCTGAACGGAAAGCCCGCAGCGCAGTTCGCGCTGAGTGAACTGCGAGAACAATTGACGCATGAAGGCGAGAGTTACGACATTGGAGTCAGCCGCGCCGATGACAAACTGAAGATTTCGGTGCGGATAAAGCTTGTGTCGCTCGACAGAGTTTAGGAACTGGGCTGGGCATGTTAAGACTTAGCGCCCCTAACGGCACTCTCGAAAAAAGATAAAATCTTCGTATGGCTGAAAAGTCACTCACTCCAGACGAGAAGCTGCAGCAGGAATTCAATCGCTGGGCCGCGGCCGGCGAAGGCCCGAAGATGGAGCAGCACCACTTCGATATCACGGCGAAAACGATTCGCCGTATGAACCTGCGTCCGGGTGAGCGCGTGCTCGACCTCGGCTGCGGCTCGGGGTGGGCGACGCGGTTGCTGGCGCGGTTGGTTGGCGAGGGTCCGGACGGCTTCGGGCAGGTGGTGGGGCTCGATGTCTCCGACGAGATGATCCGCGAGGCGCGTGCTGCTTCGAAAGATTTCGATAATGTGCTCTATGTTTGGGGATCGGCGCAGCAGATTCCGTGGGAAGAAAACTTCTTCGACAAAGTTTTGTCGGTGGAGTCGTTTTATTACTATGCCGATCAGGACCGGGCGTTGATGGAGTTGTTTCGCGTGATGGCGCCACGGGGAAAATTGTTCATCCTGATTAATCTATACAAGGACAACGAATACTCGCTGCAATGGGTGGATAAGCTGAAGGTGCCGGTACATGTGCGCCCGGCGGCGGAGTATGTTGAACTGCTGAAAAAACATGCGTTCGAAAATGTCGAAGCGGTCCGGGTTCCCGACGACACGCCCACACCCGACGACTACAAGACGAAGTCGTTTCTTAGTCTTGAGGATCTGCGGGCTTTCAAGCGCGAAGGCGCGTTGCTACTGATGGCTTCGAAGCCCGATTTGCGCACGCCGGCACCGGGATACACGATTTATTGAACAGGGAGTCCGACCTTTAGAGAGTTGTGGTCCCCCTTGTCATCCTGAGCGCATTCGTTGCGCGAAGGACCTATGTAATTTCTTTGGACTTTCAGGCTTTGAGAGCGAGCATGAGCACAAATTTTGCTAGCACATCAAAAAGTATCTAGAGCTTCAAGCTCAGTCAATGATGACAGCGAACTGCACAGGTCCTTCGCGCAAAAAAACACGCTCGGGATGACAAGTTTGGATGGATGCTAGATCTCGCTGTCATCATCGTCGTCCTTATCGCCATGACTCAAATCCTTTGCCGGGCTCAAAGCGCGGCCATCGGAGGCGTGGCGAATTTCGATTCGGCCATTCACATTCTCGAGCTTGATGCGTGGGCCACCATTGCCCAATTCGCCGCGCAAGTCATGGCCGACGAAGTTGTGATGATTCACGTGCAGCCCGAAGTCGTTCTCGATTCCGCCGGAAACTGTATTGGCTTCGATTTCTGCCTTGGAGTCCGAAGGGATGGTCAATTCGAGTGAGCCGTTGACCGAGTGCAGCTCAACCGATGATGACGCCAGTTGATCGAAGTGCGCGTCGAGGTGGCCGTTGACGGTCGAGAGATCGGCGCGCCCGGAAAGGTTGTGCGCCTCCAGTTTGCCGTTGATGCAGGAAGCGTGCACTTCACCAGCCGCGCCGGTAATGTCGAGCGAGCCATTGATCAGCTTGATTTCGTCGAGGCGCGCTTCTCGCGGCACCGTCAAGGTGTATTCGACTCCCGCCGGATTGTTGTGCGAACCCCAGTTGAAGGTGAGATCGTGATCACGATACTTGGTGCGAATTGAAAGATAATCTTTACCAGAATCAATGTCGATGTGAGCTTCATCGAGCCGCTCTTTCCGGTCGGCATACTTCACGGCGTCGAGCTTCACTTCATTTCGATCCCAGGTGGAGATGTGAACCGCGCCGTTGATGTTGTCGAGTTCCACGCGGCCGTTTTGAGTAAGAGCGTAAGTCTGATGCAGTTCTTCGGTGAATTCTCCGCGGTGATCGGCGGCGTGGGCTGCGCCGGCTGAGAGCAACATAGCGCAAAAGGTGAGGACGAATGCTGACCGGGTCTGCAATTCTTGCCTGCTGTTCATCGGGATTCCTCCGTTATTCAGTATTGGACGTGGCAATTCGCAATTCGTGAGGGACTGGGTCGTGACACTTGTCCCCATAAATACTTATACGAAGGTCCGATCATCTAGGTTCCTGGTTCTTGGCGGAATATGGATATTTTTTACCCGCCTCATTCAACAGAAAGATTGCTAGGATTGTAATCTCGGGCTCGATGGGATGCCGGTAGCGCTGGCCAGGAAAGACCACATAATAAATTGCCGGATATAGCAGGATCAGCCAGAACAGCAGCCAGGCGCCGGGTTTGCGCTGTCGCAAAGCGCGGCCCAGGCCCCAGAACATCAGGATGGACGAGGCTAGGAACAACGAGTTCTTCAACTCTTCGAGCCAGAAAGTTCGTCCGGGCCGCGGCGCTCCAGCCCAGTAGTAGATGAATCGCTTGATGCACAGGACAGCAAAGCGTCCATAATCCGCCCGGATGTAGTCGAGAGCCTCGCGCTTCCGCATCGCGATATAAACGAGTTCACCCATGGCTTGATATTGGCGCATGGCATACAGATCCTGCGTGGGGTGCAGGTATTCCATCCATGTGCCGTCGGCACCGATGCCATTGCCCAAGCGCAGTTCTGCTCCAAAGTTATCGCGGAGAAAAACGAACTTGCCGAAAGTTTCGTAATTGCGCACGAGCCAGGGCGTGATGCAGGCAAGAAAAATGGCCGAGGCCAGCGCCACGCCAGCAAGCGATCGCTTGCCGCGTTTTGCGCGGTGATACCAGGCCCACAATCCGGAGGCGGGCAAGAACGCGAGCAGCGATGTGCTGTTTAGAGCTGCAATTCCCCAGAGCAGACCGAAACTTAGCCACGGTTTCAATCCATCGCGTTCTTCCAAAGTAAAAGTGAGCCAGAAAATTGCGGCGATTAACAGCGCCGACAGACTCGTCTCCCAGACCCAGCGCGTGCACCAGAACATGACATAGGGCAGAAAAATCCACGTCCAGGCGGAGCCAACCGCGACCTTCTCGGAGAAAATCCGGCGAGCGATAAGAAAAATCGGGATGCAAGTGAGCGCAGAGAAAACACTGTTGAGGGTGAGCAGCACAAAGGCCGACGCCCTGGAGTAGATACCGAAAATATGGAATACGCCTGCAATGAGGTACGGATAAAGCGGAGGTTCCCACGCGGTGGGCCCGGTGGGCGTGCCGAAGGGGTTGCTAAAGCCGTGCCCGGAGGCAACCGCAGCGCCGATGCCACCCATCTCCCAGCCAAATCCGAAGTTGTTGTCCGCACTCTTGAACTTGTAAGTATGGCCGATGAGGATCCAGCCAACTCGCAGGAAGAGGGCGATGGCGACCATCCAGAACATCGACGTGCGGACCCGATTCCAAAAATCGAGCCATCCGCGAGGCCGGTGGGAATCGGGCGCTGCCGCCCGCTCGGTTGAGAACATGAAGGTTTATTTGTAGCTGAGTGCAGGCTGGCGGGCAACTCGTGCTGCGAACTATAATGGTGCCGACCGAGGTCACCTCATGGGCTGGCTGCAAAACAAGTTCGAAAAGAATTTTATGATCAGTACGGTCGATTACGTTTTCAACTGGGCACGCAAATCGGCCGTCTGGCCGATGACGTTTGGTTTGGCCTGCTGTGCCATCGAGATGATCGCTTCGTCGACTGCTCGCTTCGATATCGCGCGCTTCGGTTCGGAAGTGTTTCGCCCCAGTCCGAGGCAGAGCGATCTGATGATCGTCGCCGGTACGGTGACTCTGAAGATGGCGCCGGTGGTGAAGCGCATCTACGATCAGATGCCCGACCCGAAGTGGGTGATCTCGATGGGAGCGTGCTCATCGGTAGGCGGGCCGTTCAATACTTATGCTGTGTTGCAAGGTGTCGATAAAATCGTGCCCACAGATGTCTACGTCACTGGATGTCCGCCGCGGCCGGAAAATCTTTTCTACGCGCTGCTCAAGCTGCAGGACAAAATCGACACCATGACACTGGCGAAGAAGCCTACGGAAGTTCGTCTTAATCCAAATATGATGGAGAACTTCAAGCGCCAAGTGATGATCGCGCAGACTCTGCAGCCGAAATAGCAGTTGGCGGTTAGCAATTCGTGAACGGATTGGAGCTAGTGCTTGATGCCGAATGCTAATTACTAATTACTAATTACTAATTACTCTAATAATCCAATGCCGACATTCACCAAACTAACCGTTCAATCCGAACTGCCGCCCACCGACGAAGCCAAAGAATTTCCCTGCGGCGCCAAGACCATCTGCATCGCTAACGTGAACGGCGACTACAGTGCGATGGACAACGTCTGCCTGCATCGCGGCGGCCCGCTGGGGCAGGGAATGATCGAGGGTGGCAAAGTAGTGTGCCCGTGGCACGGCTGGGTGTGGGATCCGAAGACTGGGGCGGCTGACCAGAATCCCAGCGTGAAGGTTGCCGTGTATCCGCTGAAGATCGAAAACGGCGATGTGTTGATTGAGATCTAAACCGGTGATTTGTACTTAGCCCCGACCTCGCCCGCCAATTTCGAAAAATTTCTCCTCCGTAAAATACATCGTCCCTTCCGCCGTCTTCATAGAGTAGAGCATCGAATCCGGAGGACTGATGGCGCTGGAACAACGAGCGAGTCGCTTCGTTTGGATCGGAGTAATTCTTCTGGCCGTGATTGGAGTTGCAGCCGCAACGCGGCGAACGCTAGTCTTGTTCTGGCCCGAAGTGCTCGCTGGCAAGTATCCGCCTGCTGCGGCCCTGGATATAGGATTTGCCCGGCACATGGCGTTGACCCTCGTGCACATCATTCCAGGCGCGCTATTTCTCGCGCTCGCTCTGCTCCAGTTTGTTCCCAGTATCCGAGCCAAGCATCTGAAAGTTCATCGTTGGCTGGGAAGAATTCTGTTCGTCACAGGATTGGTGATTGGAATTTCAGCGCTGGTGATGAGCTTCACAATGAATATTGGCGGGCTGAATGAAACCGCGGCGACCACATTGTTCGCCATTCTGTTCTTGTTTTGCCTTATCAAGGCTTACCGGCACATCCGCCGCAAAGAAGTGGCCCAGCATCGCGAGTGGATGATTCGCGCTTTCGCTATTGGCTTGGGCGTGGCCACGACACGACCGATTGTGGGCATGTTTTTTGCTTTTCGCAAGCTCTCGCCGCATGAATTCTTCGGCATTGCGTTTTGGCTGGGGTTTACGATCACATTTTTCGCAGGGGAAGCCTGGATCGACTACACCCGGCATCGCTTCCTGCAAGTCGGCGCAGCTGAATCGATTCGCGGCCGCAGGTAGCGCGCTTGCGAGTCAGTTCACCCGAGATAGTGCAAGAACTTTCCGGGCTGATTCTCATATCCCGGAAAAACGTCACTCAGATTCTTGTTCCCCAAGTGCCGCGTGACCGCCTCGCCGAGCACCTGCCGAAAATCGGTAGTCAGCGCCAGATCGCGGCCTTCGTAAAGCTGCGACTGATCGAGGCCGGGCCAGCGTCCGTAGACCTTCCCACCCTTTACGGGCCCACCTAAAACGAACATCACGTTGGCGTGGCCGTGATCGGTGCCGCGATTGCCGTTTTCGCGTGCAGTGCGTCCGAATTCCGACATGGTCACCACCACCGTGTCTTCGCCGAGGTCGCCGAGATCGGTCCAGAAAGCGGAGATCGATTGCGAGAAGTCGCGCAGCACATTGGCGATCTGGCCTTCGGTTGCGCCCTCGTTCACGTGATGATCCCAGCCGCCGATGTCGGCGAACGCAACTTGCACGCCGAGATTCGCTTTGATGAGTTGGGCGAGCTGGCGGAGGCTGTCGCCGAAGCGCCCCTTGGGATAATCGGCTCCAAACGCCGGCTTGTACTGCGACGGATCGGCCGTCTTCAACATCTTCACCGCATCAAAAGTTTCTTCGCCGGTGCCGTGAAGCACGGTGTCGACGGAGTGGTTGTACATGGCTTCGAACGCGCTCGCTGCCGGCGAAGGCTTAGGATTGCGCCCGCCGACCGAGAAGTCATTGATATTGTTTATGGCGATCACCGGCTCAAGACCGCTCAAGATGCGCGGAATCGAAGGCCCCATCGCGATGGCCTCGAGGGGAGATTTTTGCGCAGGATGAGGCAGGCCGCGGAGCGAGCGATTGAGCCATCCATCCTCCGTGCTCTTCACGCCCGGTGTGCCGGACTCCATGAAGTCCTGTGCGTCGAAGTGCGAGCGGTTGGGATCGGGCGAGCCGGAGGCGTGAACGATGGCGAGGTGACGCTGCTGCCAGAGCGGCTGGAACGATGCGAGCGAAGGATGCAGTCCGAAAAAACCGTCGAGATCGAGCACCGCTTTGCGCGGGATGTTAATGCTGGGCCGCATCGCGTAATATTGCGGCTCGGCGTGAGGAACGACGATGTTTAGGCCATCTGCGGCGCCACGTTGAAAAATTACGACCAGACGCTTGTTACGTGTACCCGGCTCAACCGCGCCCATGGCGGCACGCGCAAGAAAGCTGGGCACCGCTGCCGTGCCTACGACGGCGAGGGCGCTGTTACGAAGAAAAACGCGACGAGTGATGGACATAGAAAACCGCTCTTGGCTGCTGGCTCTCGGCTCTTAGCTTGTCGTAACGGCCGCCGAAAAAAGGTGGCTCGCTAGAAGCCAGTAGCTAGTAGCTATCTCTTCTGAAACTCCGGCGAACCCAGCAGCAATCCTGCGATCGTGTTCACTTCCGGAGAACGCGATGCGTCCTCAGACTTGCGTTTTCCGGATTTGTTGTCCGGCTTCTGCTGCCCGCTGTTTCTTGTTGAGTCGATCTGGGCAGCAATCGAATCGTGCGTCTGTTTCGATACATCGCCGTCAAGCAGGTCGGCTTCGAGCTTGGCGAGCGTTAGACTCGAATCTGGCTGCGTGGAATCGCTCCCGGTGAATTGCGCCACATCCAGCTTCACGCCTTTTATTTTGCCGCTGGTCAACGCTAGCGCGAAATTCATGCGATTGAGCAGCGCAGACGAACTTACCCAGGTTTCCGCCTTCATGGAATAGCCCGTGGGCGGCTGCGCGCCGTAAAGCGGCATCCCCATATTGCTAAGCTGGCGGGTTAAGGGCAATGCATCGTCAACCTCCGCGCCCGTGGCACGAACCGCCGATGCTACGAATTCGAGAGGTGTCTTCACCTTGTCGCGATAAGTTCCGTCATCCCAGAACTCAGGAGAATGGAACATCGTGCTCAGCACTTCGCGGATGTCGCCCTTTTTCTTCAAGAACGTTTTCGCCATGCGATCGACCAAAGCCAGAGGTGGATCGTCGGCGACGAAGCGTTCCGCGAGTTTAAGAGAAATGAAATGCGCGGTCTGCGGACTCGTGGCCAATCGGTGTAATAGTTCCAGGCCTTCGCCTTCGCCCTTGGGCTTGATGCGATGCCCGAGCACAACCTTGGGGCTGGGCTCATGCATGCGTGGATCAAATTTGAAGCCGCCACCGTCTGCCGGCTTGTCGATGGTCCATCCCGTAAAAACTTTTGCCGCTTCGGTAACGTCTTGCTGCGAATAGCCGCCGTTCACGCTAAGCGTGTGCAGTTCCAGTAGCTCACGGCCATAATTTTCGTTGAGGCCGCTGTGGCGCTTGTTCTGATTTGGACGCGGTGGATAGCGGCGCCTGTAAGGCCCATTCGGATGCACTGGAAGGCCCAGAGCCTGCGGAGAATCCGGACCTATGCTCAGCCAGTTGTCCAGATAAAACAACATCGCCGGACTCTTGGCCGTCGCCACGAGCAGGTCTTCGAACTTGCCGAACACGTGCGGGCGGATCACATCGCGCTCGTAGCTGGTGAGCATGATGCGGTCGAGCCCCTTGTCCACGAAAACGTTGAAGTGGTTGAACCAGAAGTCGGTCATCACCTCTTCGAATTGGCGCTCGCTGTAAATAGCGCGCAAAAGCTTGGCTTGCGCCATTTCGCCGGTGACGACGCCTTGCGGGTTGTTCATTGCCAGCAAAGTTTCTTTCTGTTTCGGAGTCATGCCCTCCAGAAACTCCTGGCCTTTGCCGCCCCGCAGAGTATCGGCGAGGGTAAGCTGCTGCTGCAACTTCATGCTGACGATTTTCTTGTAGCGCTGTTCCGGAGGAAGGTTCGGCAATTGTTGAACTTCGAGATCGGCGTAGAGCTGCTCTTCGCGCAGTCGCGCCTCTTCTTTTTCCGCAGTCGTTAGAGGCGGCGCTGGGGCGGTTGAGGTGGGAACGGAGGCCGCCATTGTATTCTTGGTATTCTCGCTGTCAGGAGCAGCCTTGGAGTCTGAGTTCGGGTTTGCCGCAGCATTGTCTTGAGCGGTGTTGGCAATATCTGCCGTCGAGTTGGCCGCCATCGTCGAGGCGTTCGCCGGTGATTTCTCTAACATGGCACCGCTGGAGTTTTTGTCGGTGGTTTCTTTCTCCTTGCGTTCTTTCTTTTCCTGGTGGCGTTCGATCTGTACCTCGTAAACCATGCGCAATGCCGGATCCGACGGCATCGACTTCTTGCCGTTCATCACCTGATTCAGTTCTTGTCCGTCCGGGAAGTCCTCCGCGAGATCCTTCGAACTCATCCGCAAAGTTCGGAATGTTTGCAGGTGGCCGTCGAGAGCGTCGTCGTTAATCTTTTCGGGATGCAACTGCAGGTCAATCCAGCGGTCGACGCCCATCGCGGCAACTTGTTGAACATCTTCGGGGTGCGGGCCAAAGGTCAGGCGATTCAGTGCGTGCAAGGCGCGCCGCTGCTCGCCCTGGCTGATAGGAGTGTTGCCCTGATCTTTGTTGCCATTGTCTTTCTTTTTTGCCAGCAACGACGGAACGATGCAAGCCAGGCTCGAAATGAACAGAAAGATGAGAAAAACTGCGGACTTGGAACGGCCCAAACCCATGAGGACTCCCCGCCAGGAAGACACGAACTCTTCCTATTATCAACCCGGACGACAGGAAAAAGTTGTTGGCCGTGGTTACTGAAGAACAAGGAGTCTTCGGCTCCAAAGGCTGCCGGCCCGGTATTTGAGGCTAGGTCAGATACATCTTACCGCGCGAAACCTTGTGCTGCAGAGTTGCCGCTAGTTGGTCGATATCGGTGGGAGCGATGTTTACAGCCATGTGGTCGGCCACGAGTGGAGTCCGATTGCTGCCCACGCCGTCGCGCCGCACCTGGATCAGTAAAGCCTGCACGACGTTAGGATCGTATTTCATCGGGGACATGCGGACGAGATCGCTGAGCGCGCTGCCAAGCGAGAGCGATTCGCGATAGGGACGGGTGCTGGTCATGGCGTCGAAGGTGTCGGCGAGGGCCATGATGCGCACCGGCATGGGCATGTCATCTCCAGCGAGAGCGTCAGGATATCCGGACCCATCGGAGCGCTCATGATGCCAGCGCACTGATTCATGAATCTTAGGCCAGGGAAATTCCACGCTGCTAACGATCTGATGGCCGACCACAGTGTGGTCCGCCATCTCGCGAAACTCCTCGGCATTCAGCGCTGCCGGTTTGCTGAAGAGACGGCGATCAACGGCAACCTTCCCGATGTCGTGCAAATATCCGGCACTGCGCAACGCGGCGACTTCGCTCGGCTCAACGCCCATTGCTTCACCGATGGCGGCTGCGTAGCGACCCACGCGCAGGGAGTGCCCGTGAATGTTGACGTGCTTTACGTCAATGGCTGTGGCGAATGCTTCTAGCGCAGTGTCATAAAAACCGTGCAGGGACGCCATCAGACGCAGGTTTTCGGTCACGCGTTGCGCCAGCGTTTGGGTGAGCGCATGGTTCTGAACCGCTAGCCCAATGTAGCTGCACAGGAGTTCCATGGCATCGAGTTCGGCGTCTTCGTAAGCTGCGTCGCCTGGACGCCGCCCCAACGCCACAACTCCGGCAAGCTTGCCAGCCGCTTTCAGGGGAGCCAGGCACTTGAACAGCTCGGGAGCCACGTTGCCATTCGAACTAAGAAATACCGAATAGGTGGAGGAGTTCAACACGATCGGTTGGCGGGCGGCGCTGAGAGCGTGGGCATGTTTGGGCAGAAGAGGAATGAAGGCCGGCTCGGGCAGCATGTCAAAACCGGCAGCTGCCACCGAAGTCAGCATGGTGGGCTTTTCGTTGAAAAGGAAAAGCGCACCCTCTCGCGCGCCGGCTGCTTCCATTACAGCGGAGAGCATGCGGCGCGAAGTATCGGCGAAGTCGCGTTCAGCGGTCAGCTCCGGCCCCAGTTCGGAGAGAGCTTCAACTGTGCGCAACAACCGGCGGAAATTGTTGGTTTCCACAGCCACTCAAGTGTGCGAGAACGCTGAGCAAAATGAGCGTACCATGCGCCAACATGCGCAGGGAGAGCGCATTGTTGGTTAGTTTGGTGCGATGTGAGCGAACAAGGTGACGAGTCTGATTCCAGCTGATGAGGTTCGGGAGCGGCTGTTACCGTCAGGGCAGGTTAGAAATGTTCGCGCAGTTCTGCGAAGCTACCGACGATGAGCAATTTTTGTGGCGGCGAAGCTGCATTCACTTCGTCATGTTCGAGAATCCACGTATTTCCGTGTGGAACGAAAACCGCGTGCAATCCCGCGGCTAACGCCGGATTGATGTCAGACCTGGGACTATTACCAATCATCCACGTCGATTCATGCGGCAAGGAATATTTCTCGACGATAGACTGATAGATGGCAGCGTCCTTTTCTGCGACGATTTCGGTGGCGGCGAAATGCTGCTTCAATCCGGAGCGCTCGATCTTTCCAGTTTGCTCGGCGACCGCGCCCTTGGTTACAAGGATCAAGCGATGCCGCGTGGAAAGATACTGCAGCGTTTGCGAGACTTCGGGCAAGAGTTCCAACGGATGGTCGGCGATGCTATGGGCAAATCCGTGGATCTGGGCGTGCAACTCGGGTGTGACCGGCCGAACGCTGAGCCGCTCAAACGTATGCACGAGCGCATGGGCAAAGCTGTGCAGACCGTAGCCATGCGTCACGATGCATTCCCGCTCCACATCGTTTAAGACCCCGCGCACCTGCTCCGGAGAAAACTCATGGTGGTTGAGGAACGAAATAAAATTGGTGATGGCCCGCTCAAAATAGATGTTGTTCTCCCAGAGCGTGTCGTCTGCGTCGATGAGGAGGGTTTGGGGAAGCAAGCTTTTTGCTCTTGGCTTTTGGCTCTTAGCTCAAATCCTCAGATTGGACAGACTAGTAAATGAGGATTCGATGCGAGGAAATGAAATTCAGCACTGGTTGCGAATCAAATACTTAATTTAAAGATGGGAGCTAAGGGCTAACAGCCAAAAGCGTTTCTTATCACACCCAATCGACTCTCGCTTCGGGCCCGATGATTCCTGCCTTGTGGCCCATATCGAGCAATCGAACGACGGCTTCGCGGCCTTCGGGGCCGTAGTCAATGGTGCGCTCATTCACATACATGCCTACGAAGCGGTCGGCAGTTTGCGAATCGAGATCGCGCGCGAACTGCATTGCGTAGGAGAGCGCTTCCTCACGGTGGTCGAGCGCGTACTGAATGCTATCGCGCAATGCGCCATTAACCGCGGCGATCACTTCCGATCCGAGTGCGCGGCGGATGGCGTTGCCTCCCAACGGCAGCGGCAAACCCGTCATCTTTTGCCACCAGCGGCCGAGATCGACGATGCGGTGCAGTCCAGCCTTGTCGTAGGTTAACTGACCTTCGTGAATGATGAGTCCAGCTTCGTACTTTCCTTCGAGCACCTGCGGAATGATCTGGTCAAAGGGCACGACTTCGGTCTCCACTCCGGGAGCGAAAAGATGGAGCGCCAGATAAGCAGTCGTGAGCGTGCCCGGAACCGCGATGCGCTTCTCCTTGATCTCGCTCTGCGTAAATGGCCGCGGCGAAACGATCATGGGACCATAGCCCTCGCCCACGCTGCCGCCGCAGGACATGAGCGCGTACAAATCCTGAATATAAGGATAGGCATGAAACGAAATGGCAGTGACGTCATAGACGCCTTCGCGCGCCTTCTGATTCAGCGTTTCGATATCGCAAAGGGTGTGCGTGAAGCGCAATCCTGGCACGCGAACCTTATTGGTAGCGAGGCCGTAAAACATGAAAGCATCGTCGGAGTCCGGGCTGTGAGCGATATTGACCTCGCGCACATTGGACGAAGGATCGCCGCTTGAATGTTTCGCTTCTTGTTCCGAGATGACTGTCATTTCTTGAACTCCACCTTCGAACACCAAATCGAATTATTGCCCTCTATCGTTTCGCAGCCGTACCGCGATGCCATCGCGCGGCGATTCCCGCGGCCATCATCACCTTGATCACTTCGGCAAAGAGGAACCAATAGAGACCCCAGCGAAAAGCTTGCACGATGGAATGCGTGAGAACCGCGAGCCAGGCCAGACCTCCGGTGAAGAGTACAAGCTCGCCAAGAAGGCCGCCGATCGCGGCACTAGAGAAAGTTTTTCGCCCGTGCTCCATTACATACCCTGTGAGCCAGGCAACTAGGGGATACGCCAAAAGAAATCCGCCAGTCGGACCGAGCATCTGCGCGATTCCTCCTGGGCCGATGGGGCTGAACACCGGTAAACCCGCTGCACCTTCGGCCAAGTAAAGCGCGAGCGCGGCAAACCCGCGCCGGCTGCCGAGCAGCAGGCCGACCAAAAGCACTCCGAAGTTTTGCAGTGTCAGCGGCACAGGTGTAAACGGGAGAGGAATCGTAATGCGCGCGCATAGCGCCACGATCAAACTGCCCCCAATCACGAGGGCGGTTTGCCGCGCACGGCTCGAGACGAAAACGCGTTCCCACGGAGCGCCCAAGGTTTGAATTGCTGGTTTTGTCATGGAAAATTATTCTCCGAAACGTTGCGCGAAATTTTAATGTTCGATGTCGCCCGGCTGATGCCCGCCGCCGACCTCACCTGAGCTTCCTTCCCGCGCCGCTTGTGCCTCTCGCAGATGGCGGCGCAAGCGCATGTACACCGCGATTGCAACGCACACCACGACCAGGGTACTAACGCCAAGGATCAGGAACCACCAGATCATCCGCACAGCCGACTAGAATAGCAGATGGACCAGATGCTAAACGGAGAAGCCGCCCTACAAACCGGCAAAATCAGACCGTTCTTAGCTGGCTTTCGCAGCCGCCCTCTTCTCCTTAATCGTTTCGACTCGCTTAAGGGTCCACTTCAGGCGTTCCCGTCCATACTTGGAGCTGTTAATTACCTTCTCAATGTTCCCGAACATCTCCGGTTCGCCCATTTTTTCCCGCAGTTCCTTAAGAAAAGGCTGGACTTTCGCGAAAATGAAATACATCTCCCCACTCGCAGAAGGCTGAAGGAACATCTCCGCGTTCAAAACGCCGTTGAGCACAAAGGACGCGGCCATGCTCCAGTAACTAGCTCCCTGGCGCAGCCAATTATTTTCCTGCGATCCCATCGCTGAGACAATCTTGATGAAATCGTCAGCATTCTCGGGCCAGAAAGTGGTTAACCACCAATTCCGCGCCTTGCGGAGTTCCGCCTCGCGGCGCAGATCATAGAGGTGAAGAATAAGTTGGGCATCGGCAGCGGTCGGTTTCTTGGACATCAGTCCTCTGTATATTGAGTCGAGCGGATTGAGTTGAACAGATTGAGTTAACTAAGTGCCTGTCGAAGAGATTATAGGTGGAAACCGAGGTAAATATTTTCCCGTCTGCAGCGGCGCTATGCCGACGTTGTGGCCGCCGCCTCCACAGGCGCAGGCCGCTCGTAGTCGCACTCCTTGTTGGGGCAGGCGATCACCGGTCCTGCCTTGAGATTTTTCTCAACCAGATATTCGCTGCCGCAACTCGGGCACTTTTCCGCAATCGGCTTGTGCGCTGAAGTGAACTTGCACTTCGGATAATTTCCGCAGCCGTAGAACGTGTTGCCCTTGCGTGCGCGTTTTTCGACCAGTTCTCCGTCTTTGCAGTCTGGGCACTTCACGCCGATGAAATTCTGTTTCACGTACTTGCACTCGGGATACCCGCTGCACGCCGTGAACTCGCCAAACCGTCCGTGGCGGATCATCATGTTGCGCCCACACTTCGGGCATAGTTCGTCGAGAGGAATATCCGGAACTTTCTTTCCCTGATCGAGCCGCCGCGTGGTTTTGCAGTCAGGATAGCCGGTGCAAGCCATGAACTGTCCGAAGCGGCCGCGCTTAAGCACCATCACGCGCCCGCAATTCTCGCAGTATTCCTCCTGTGTTGTCTCCTGCACGTCGGCCGAATCGAGGTCCGGCAGATTGATGGGATTTTCTTTGGTGAACTTACAGGTGTTCGGATCCTCTTTGTCGTAAGTGCTGCAAGCATAAAACGACCCGTGCTTGCCCCACTTGATCACCAGCGGCGCGCCACAATTCTCGCACTTCTCGTCCGTGGGCTTCTCCATCCGCTTGATGTTCTCCATATGCTTTTCGGCATATTTCAAATCTTTCGTGAACTTCTTGTAGAACTCGGCGAGAGTGTCGGTCCACTTCTCTTTGCCTTCCTCGATGTCGTCGAGTTCTTCCTCCAAGTGCGCGGTGTAGGCCACGTCGAAAATGTCGCGGAAATTCTCAACGAGCAGATCGGTGACTACAAGCCCAATTTCAGTTGGCGTAAATTTTCCACCGAGCTTTTGGACGTATTGCCGCTCCTGAATGGTCGAAAGAATCGCAGAGTAAGTCGAGGGACGCCCAATGCCGCGCTCTTCCAGTTCCTTCACCAGTGATGCTTCGTTGTAACGCGGCGGCGGCTCGGTGAAATGCTGTTCGGGTTTCAACTCTTTCAGCGTCAGCTTTTGTCCAGCTTCGAGCGCAGGCAGCTTGTGTTTCAGTTCTTCGTCCTCTTCGTCCTTACCTTCCTTTGATTCTTCGTAAACTCGCAGGAATCCATCAAACTTCAGCACCGATCCGGTTACGCGGAACCAGAAGGTCTCAGTCTTACTCTTCGCATCGATGTCCACAGTGGTCTGGTCAAACACAGCCGGCATAATCTGCGAGGCTACGAAGCGCTGCCAGATCAGCTTGTAGACCTTGAATTCATCTTCTTTTAAGTATTGCTTGACCTGATCGGGATGCCGCATCGCCGAGGTCGGCCGGATGGCCTCGTGCGCCGCCTGCGCTTCCTTCTTCTCTTTATATGTATTCGGCGTCTCAGACAGATAGGCTGCGCCGAATTCCTTGCCCACGTATTCGCGCACTTCCTGGATCGCCTCCGGCGCTACGCGAGTCGAGTCAGTACGCATGTAGGTGATCAGTCCGACGAGCCCTTCTTCGCCGAGCTCCACGCCTTCGTACAAACGTTGCGCGATCATCATCGTGCGCTTCACGCTGAAGCGCAGCTTGCGCGAGGAATCCTGCTGCAATTTGCTGGTGGTGAAGGGAGGAGCGGCGTTGCGGCGGCGCTCTTTCTTCTCGACCGAGCGCACGAGCCAGTCGGCTTTTTCCAGCGCCGCTCGGATCTTTTCCGCGTCCTCACCGTTGGTGACTTCGATCTTCTCTTCGCCCTTACCGACGAAACGTGCGTCGAACGAAGGAGGTTTGCTGGCTGCGAGGTGCGCGTCGATGGTCCAGTATTCTTTTTTCTCGAACGCCTTGATTTCGCGTTCGCGCTCTACGATCAATCGCAGCGCGACGGTCTGCACACGTCCCGCCGAAAGACCGCGACGAACTTTATCCCAGAGCAGCGGCGAAACCTGGTAGCCGACGAGCCGGTCGAGCACGCGCCGCGCCTGCTGCGCGTCTACGAGGTTTTGATCGATGGCCCGCGGATGTTCGAAAGCTGCCTGAACAGCACGCTTGGTGATTTCGTTGAAGGTGACGCGCTGAATGCGCGGAGGCCCTTCTACTTCGTCTTTCTTCTTTTTCTTTTTTGCCTTCTTCCCATGGCCGTTGGTATCAAGTTCGCCCGCCAGGTGTGCGGCAATCGCTTCGCCTTCGCGGTCTGGATCGGGCGCGAGATAGATCGCATCCATGCCCAGGGCCATCTTCTTCAGCTTAGCCAGAACTTTCTCTTTGCCGGGAATGACCACATAATCGGTCGCAAACTTGTCGTCAGTATCGACCCCCAGCGTGCTCTTGGGCAGATCTTTCACGTGGCCGAGCGAGGCTTCGACACTAAATCCCTTTCCCAGATATTTCTGGATGGTCTTCGCCTTGGCCGGCGATTCGACAATGACTAAACTCTTCAGCAATGGTTCCTCAGTTCTACCTTTATTCTTTTCGAATTTGTCTCGAAGCTAGCACGAATGGGACTGCGGCAACAAGTTACTGGCCGGAAAGCTTCGAGCTTCTAGCGGCTAGCTCCGAACCAAAACCGTAGCGTTGAGGCTTTGCACGAGCGAGGCTAGCATGCGCTGGATTTCGAAGACTTTACCTTCCAAATCCTTGTGCTCATCCGCAGTTAAAAAATCCAGATCCCTTGCGAGCAGCAGGTGGTATTCCACCTCGTTAGCCGAGCCGCGAGCGATTTGAACAAACCGTCTCATCTCCGCATCTGATCTCCGGCCGCATCCCTCAGCTATATTTGCTCCAATCGACACGGAGGCACGTCGCAGTTGGCTTGTTACGCCATACATTTCCTCTTTTGGAAACGCGCGCGTCCTTTGGTAGATAGCTAAAGTCAATTCATGCGCCTTAGCCCAGACCCGCAAGTCCCTGAAGTTTTCCGTCCGTACAACGCCTCGGTTGAGCTAGAGGCCAGAAGCCAGCAGCTAGGAGCTGCTCTCAAAAGCTTTTCACAAAATTCTTTCCCGGCATTTGCCTTACTTTGCCGGTCAGCTCCAGTTCGAACAATGCCGCGAAAATCTCCGAAGACGACATTTCGTTTTCCAACCGTTCCACCAGTTCGTCGATGTGCGTGGCCTCGTCAGCCTTCAACAAGCTCAGGATTCGTTTCTCGTGAGGAGGAAGGCCTTCGTCCGGGAATAGAGATGCCGACGAGTCGCCAGCGGATTCAGGCGAGGACGTTGGGGTCAACCTAAGTTTTACTTCCGGCGGGAGATCTTCCCATACATCTTCCCACGTGGCGACCAGCTTTGCGCCCTGCTTAATCAGCGTGTTCGGCCCCCAGGAATTCTTGTTCGTCACATTGCCCGGGACGGCGAAAACATCGCGATTCTGTTCCAGCGCACACCGTGCCGTGATGCGCGTTCCAGAATATTCCGCAGCCTCGAGAACGATAACCCCGACCGACATCCCACTGATAATGCGGTTGCGAATTGGAAAATTTTGTGGAAAGGAAGCGGTGCCAAGAGGAAACTCAGAGATAAGCACACCTCCCAGCGCGAGAATCTGCTCCGACAAGCGCGAATTTTCTTTCGGATAAATCACATCGACGCCCGTGCCAAACACCGCGATGGTCTTGCCCTTCGCTGAGATCGCTCCACGATGGCTGGCTGTATCGACTCCGCGAGCCATGCCGCTAATAATAACGAGCCCCTGTGCCGCAAGATCGTACCCCAGACGCTCCGCCATCCCCGAGCCATACGGCGTGGGATGCCTCGTCCCCACCATGGCGATTCCAGGCTGCGTCAGAACCTCGGGATCGCCACGCACATATAGAACCAGCGGCGGGTCGTAGATTTCTTTGAGCCGGGGAGGGTAACAGGAATCTTCCTGCGACAGCACTATGACCTTAGCCTCGGCTGCTCGCGCAATCTCTTCCCGCGCCATCTCCGCCGATTTTCCAGTGGCAATCGACTGCGCCGAAACCGCCTGAATCCCCGTCCCTTCCAGTTCGGTAAGCGACGCGTGAAACACCGCCTCCACACTGCCGAAATGTTCCACCAATTTTCGCGCCTTGGTCGGCCCCAGGCCTTGTGTCAGCGAAATGGCAAGCCACTCCAGAATGTGAGTTGCGGGTGCAGCCGCTACGTTCGGCAAGTTCTCTCCAATCCTTTACTTGATCTTGATATGGGCTGGGCGGACTGTAGTCATTCGGGGAAAGCAGTGTCAAGGAAAGCCGTCACATGGAGCCTGTCAAAATCAGCTCTGCTAGAATCAAAACAGGAATGAGACGTCTGCGCATCTCTGCGATTTCCTACCTCAACACCGCTCCCCTCATGTGGGATTTCGTGCACGGCAATGCCGGTCACGACTTCGACATTTCTTATACCCTGCCCTCGGCCTGCGCTCGCGCCCTCGAAGCCGGAACCGCCGATATTGGAATCATCCCCGCTGCGGCCTACACGCAAATCCTGGGTCTGCTGGTTTTGCCAGACGTCGCGATTGCCTCGCGCCAGCCCGTGCGTTCCATCCTGCTGGTTAGTAAAGTTCCAGTTGAGAAGATCCGGTCCGTGGCGCTCGACACTTCTTCGATGACTTCGGTTGCTCTGACGAAAGTTCTGTTTGAAAAGTGGCTGGGCGGTGGCAGAACGTTCACCGCTATGCCCCCCGATATCGACAAGATGCTCGTACACCACGACGCTGGATTGCTGATCGGAGATCCCGCTTTGCAAATCGATCGCTCGCGCTATTTCGCCCTCGATTTGGCCGAGGAATGGATTCGCCATACGGGCAAACCTTTCGTATTTGCCTTCTGGGCAGTACGCCAGGATGCAGTGCAAGACATACAATGTGGGGACAGCCGCCCCCGGCTGTCCGAGTCGCGAAGCGACGCTCGGGTAACCGAGAGAGATCTGGCGCAACTATTTCAACAATCCCGCGACCACGGACTTGAACCCGCCAGCCTCGATCATATCTGCCGGGAGTGGGCGACTAGGCTCGGCCTCACCAAGTCCGATGTACGCTCCTACCTTACCGAAAACATCTATTACCACTTCGACGCCTCCTGCCGCGAAGGCCTGCAATTGTTTTACCGCTACGCGGCCGACATCGGAGTGTTACCCACGGCTCCGGAACTTCGTTTTCTCCGCGTGGCGAACGCCGCGCTGGTCTAGCGCAAATGTCCGGCGCGATCCTTTGGCGCAGTTCTCAACCGATTCCTGTAAACTCACTCAACCTGAATGCTTCTCCATCTGCATCCCCTGGCTGCGATTCCTATCTGGCATCGCCTTCGGCGGCTCGGTGGTCCGGGTCTAGTTCTACTGGGCATTGCCGACAATTCAGTAATCCCGCTCACCGGCAGCATGGACGTGTTAACCATCTGGTTAGCTGCGCGCCACCTACACCCGTGGCCCTTCTATGCCGCGATGGCCACGCTCGGCGCGGTTCTCGGTGGCTACATTACCTATGCCGTCGCGCGAAAGGGCGGCAAAGAGACCATGGAGCGCAAGCTCTCGAAAAGGAGAGCAAAGCAGGTTTCTAAGGCGTTCGAACGCTGGGGATTTTTCGCTGTTGCTATCCCCGCGTTGATGCCTCCGCCGTTTCCGTTTCTTCCTTTTTTACTGGCTGCGGGCGCAATGCAATACTCCCCCAAGAAATTTCTGGGATCCCTGACCCTCGGCCGCGGCGTTCGCTACTCGATCGGAGCATATTTAGGATTTCACTACGGCCGGCATATCCTGCGCTTCTTCAATCAATACTACAAACCGGCAATGGCCATCCTGATCGGCCTTGCCGTCATCGGCGCAATCATGTCACTGGTTCAATACCTGCGCCTTAGGAAAAAGTAGCCATCAGTTTTTCTCTGTGCTGTGTTAGAGGTTCTTATGCTCTTACCTCGTATTTGGCCTCATCGGCCCCTCTCCATTAGAATCGAAGCAGCACTCATGTCCCTGACCAAGCAGCAAGCCCTGGAGATGTTCGAATCCGACGACCTGATCGGCATCGGCATGGAAGCCGACGCCGTCCGTCGCCGCCTCCATCCTGAAGGCACGGTCACCTACATCATCGACCGCAACATTAATTACACCAACTTCTGCACCGAGTACTGCACCTTCTGCGCTTTTTACAGACCACTCAAAGGCCCCGCGGCGAAGGAAGGTTACATTCTCGAATTCGACACC
Organism: uncultured Acidobacteriaceae bacterium; assembly: GCA_963771965.1. Lineage (GTDB taxonomy): Bacteria > Acidobacteriota > Terriglobia > Terriglobales > Acidobacteriaceae > Sulfotelmatobacter. The sequence continues at coordinate 200,577 of CAVYVM010000004.1, read as the reverse complement.
ATCTACGAAAAGATTCGCGAGACCGTCGAACTCGGCGGTACCGGAGTGCTGATGCAAGGCGGCCTGCATCCCGATCTCAAGATCGACTGGCACGAGAAAATGTTGCGCGGAATCAAAGAGCGTTTTCCGCAAGTTCACCTGCATTGCTATTCCGCGTCTGAGATCATCGCCATCGCCGAGTACAGCTGCCTCAGCATTCGCGACACGATTCTCCGCCTGCGCGATGCCGGACTCGATTCCATCCCCGGCGGCGCCGAAATTCTCGACGACGAAGTCCGCTACAAAATCGCCCGCCTCAAATGCCTCACCGGCGATTGGATCAACGTCCATCGCACCGCCCACCAGATCGGCATGCGCACCACCGCGACCATGATGTTCGGCGTTGGCGAAGACTACAAACACCGCATCAACCATCTTCAAGCCCTCTACGATCTGCAGCAAGAAACTGGAGGCTTCACCGCCTTCATCCCGTGGAGCTTCCAGCCGCAAAACACCGCCCTCGGCGGCCGCCACTGGGACGAAGCCACCGCCGTCGAATACCTTAAAGTCCTCGCGATCTCGCGCCTCTATCTCTCGAACTTCCTCAATGTGCAATCGAGCTGGGTCACGCAAGGCCTCAAAGTCTGCCAGATGGGCCTCCGCTTCGGAGGCAACGACGTAGGCTCGGTGATGCTGGAAGAAAACGTAGTCCGCGCCGCCGGTGTGACGAATTGCACAACGGAAGAAGAGCTGCGCCGCATCATCCGCGATGCAGGATTTCGACCTGCGCAGAGGGATACGCTGTATCGGCAGTACTTCCTGAACTAGGTCTAGTTTTTACGGCCGCGCAAGAAAACGCATAGAGTATCCGTGCCCTCGGTTACATAACCAGCGATTGGACTCGATTCCCATGATCCTTCACGCCGGAACTGTAGATCTCCCCATGTCAGACGATCTCGTGTCGATGGCTCGATACTTCGAGACGACCGGTGATCGGGAGTCGAAGGTTTGGATGTTCCGAGACAACGTCCCTTCAAAATTCTTTCGCGGCCCATTCTTCACTGGGTGCGAGATATTCCAGGTCGGAGTCGTCGACCTTTTTCGTGGGCGACACCCCCTGCTCATCAATTACGAATCGCTAAATGGAGAGATAACCCTGCCCTTTCGCCCTACGGCGATACTTGACTCCAACGTCGTGTCATACCTGAATCAGTACGTGAGGTCGGATCCTTCGCTTACCGGCCCAAGGCGCGAAGCAGTCAGAGACCTGATACGGTTCTTCATCCACAACCAACTCGACTACAACCCGTTTTTCTACTACATCGAAGGGGCATCGCGTAGTGATCGTTCGTCGCTTCTGGGCTTCGCAAGCCCGTTCTCCGAATCGATACTTCGTCTGCAGACGATGGACGCTTCCCATTTTCTCGCGACTGACGAGATCAAGGTGGATGAGAGAGTCCTCGAGTTTTACACCAGCGAGTACGGACGAGGCAGCTTCGTCGAGTTGGCTGCCAAGCACGCAGACGCCATGGTTTGTCCCGTGGACTTCGAGCTGGAATGGAGGAGCAAAATCTCCTACGCCACCCTACTGAAGATTGCTCTTATCCATAGGACTTCTAGCCGGGGCATAGCTAGGAAGCACGAAGAGCTGAGAGGCTTCATGGAGAATACGTTTAACATAGCGCTCGGAATCGAGCGAATGCTGGCGCTCCCCTATTTCGCGGGAAAATTTGAAAATTTCATCCCGGTTCAAAAAGGTGCGAACCCAGAGCGTGCGCTCCGACGAGTTCGCGCCGCCTCATGGGACCTTTTGCTACTTGACCTTCCAGCCTTACTGCTCATATGTGGACCAACTGACAGCGTCACTCTTGGTTTTCCCTGCACAAGCGACAGGACACTGCTCTCGATTGCTCAAGCTTGCTCGATAGAGGCCGTGATGGCGTGGGCACCCAGGGCGGACCGCGCCGTACCTGTGATGGGCTACGATTTTTCTGCTCTGATCGATGAAATTGGAAAAGACGTCGCCGACAAAATTATCGAATCTGACCGCGAGTGGCAGAAGGCTAGGCGACAACGAGACCTCCACTCCGAAAAACACATTTCCTTTGAGTCCCTAGAGCAAGTAATCAAGGATCTTGAGCAGCAGACTGTCGCTTACTGCAATGGCTGATTTCTTTGCTCAGAAGAAGGGAGGGCTGGAAGAAACCGTAGAGTACAGTTCCTGAAATCCCGAGGCCGTTCGCGAGAACCGATAAATCGGCACCCCGCCAAGGTCGCGACCCTATTATCGGTGCAACCCAAGTACAAATCCAGTTACCTTTAAGGAGGGCCGCACCCTCCAGCGAACACTCCATTTCTCCCTGTGAGGCAACCCTTCAACGAAGGAGGACACTCAGTGACATCCAACCTTGCCATCCACAGACCCGCCAACCGACAATTACCAAGCGGCACACCTGCGGTCGTCAGTTAGCGCCCTCGATCCTTGACAAATTAAAACTGCAGCGACATAAGTCGCCTGAATGCAATATTTTACGATCCAGCTTCTGATTCCAAGGCGCTTAGGCGAAGCGATGTCCTCTAAGTCATCTGGATCGAATATTTTGCATATAAGTCCTGCGCTTGCAATATTTTAGCCAGACCATTGACGACCGGAGAATCGTAAGTTGCTGATTCCAGATATTTTACCAGCACGAATCTGTAATTTTTTTGATCTGGATCAAACACCCTCATCGGGATAGAATGAGCAAGTCGAAGCGAATGTGATCGCCCCCCCGCCGCCGACTCGACACACTCCCAAGCTCCCGCACTCGACATGATGAAGGTTTTCTCCGCAGCTCTGTTGTGGCTCATCGTCCCGTCAGCGGCCGCGCTTTCAGCGCAGACGTCGCTTTCATCTGCGGCGCAAACTTCATCGCATGCGCAAGCCACGCTCAGCGGGATTGTCACCAAAGATCCCGGCGGCGAGCCGGTGAAAAAAGCGCTGATTGAATTGATCGCCGAGAGCCAGAGCGATGGCGGAAACTATACTTCCGTCACCGGCGCCGACGGCGGCTTTCACATCGAGAACATTACGCCCGGCCGCTATCACATGTTTGTGGAACGCACCGGCTATCAGGAAATCGACAAGCATCGTCGCCGCACCGAAGGCCGCGTGCTTGCTCTCAGCGCGGGGCAGGAACTGAAAGATCTTGTAATCCGTTTGCAGGCCTCGGCAGTGGTCGAGGGTCGTGTCACTGACGAAGACGGCGACCCAATGCCCGAAGCGCAAGTTGCCGTTCTGCGTCAGTCTTTTGTTTCGGGACGCAGCCACTGGGAGCAGGTTGGCGCCGAGCGCACCAACGACCTCGGCGAATATCGCATCCCGAGCCTCGCCGCCGGTAATTACTTTGTCTCGGTAACGCCGCCGCCGGATTTCAGAACGCTGATCGAAACCTCCGGCAACCCGGTTTCGACCGTGCCGGTAAACATCGGTTCCGAAAAGCCAGCGCCCGTTTCCTATCAAACGACTTATTATCCCGGTACCAGAGATCGCGGGCAGGCCGCGCCAATTCAGTTGCACGCCGGCGATGACTTTCCGGTGAATTTTTCGCTCGTGCCCGGCCCCAGCCTTATCATCCGCGGCTCGGTGGTGAATCTGCCGCCCGGCTCTACCGCGGCGATCATGCTGCAGTCCAAAGATTTCAATTTGATATTAAACGGCGCGGAGATGCACAAGGACGGCACCTTCGAGATTCGCGATGTCGCACCGGGAGCTTACACGATCGTCGCAACCGCGGATAATTCGCCGGTACCCATGATGGCGCGGCAAGCGCTCCAGCTAACTACGGGAAACGTAGAAGGACTGCGGCTCGCGCCTCAGGCGGGCGGCTCGATTCGCGGACGCTTGCGCATGGAAACCAGCGGCAACGCCAGACCCGATCCCACTCAGATTTTTCTAGCGCTGCGTTCTTCCGATGCCGATGCCGAGGCCCTCGGGACACTTGCCGGCGGCGTTTTGCCAACCGTGACGCATGTAAGCGCCGATGGCAGCTTCGAGTGGAAGAACATTCCCGCTGGGCATTATTCAGTTCAGATTTCTGATGCCAGTGCGATGCCGGATTGGTTCGTGAAATCGGTGGCGGCGAGCGGGCGCGATGCGGCCGACTCTGGATTCAGCTTGAGCGGCGGAAGGATGACACTTGATCTGGTCGTGAGCTCTAACGGTGCCGCCGCTGAGGGCGTTGTCACAAACCAAGCGGAAGGACCTGAGAAGGACAGCCCAGTGGCCGATGCGGTTGTAGTTGCGGTGCCTGAACTGCGTTTCCGTAGCCATCCCGATCGCTATCGCAAAGCGCTCACCGATCAGCACGGGCACTTCACGCTTCGCGGTCTGCCTCCCGGCGATTACACGCTTTTCGCCTGGGAGAGCGTCGACGGCGAGGCCTACTATGACCCACAGTTTCTCAGAATTTATGAAGGCCAAGGCAAAACTCTGCATGTAAACCAGGGCGACCACGCAAGCCTTCAGCTCAAAGCAATTCCCGCAGCCGAAGACGAGCCCTAAACCATCCTCACCTTTTTGTTCCCATCCGCGATGCAGTATCCTTTTGCAATGATGAAATCTGTGCTTGCGTCTCTCGTTCTGTTCTCCGGCTTGCTTGGCACCCTAGTTCACGCTGAAGACACACCTGCGAATGCGTTGCTCATACTCGCGAAACAAGATGGCATGCTGCTCATTGTTGATCCCGCCAGCCTGCACGTCATCGCTCACATACCCGTGGGCAAAGATCCCCACGAAGTCATCGCATCGACGGATGGCAAGACGGCCTATGTGAGCAACTACGGTTCCGGAGCCTTCAACACTCTGGCGGTGGTCGATTTGGTCGCCCAGAAGTCCCTGCCTTCGATCGATCTGGGCGCGTTGCGCGGTCCGCACGGATTAACCTTCGTCGGAGGAAAGGTATGGTTTACCGCGGAAGGGGCCAAGGCAATTGGAAGCTATGATCCGGCAACCAAGAGCGTCGATTGGATTCTCGGTACCGGTCAGAACCGGACGCACATGATCTACGTTTCGCCGGATATGAAGTGGATTGCGACGACCAATGTTAGCTCCGGCACCGTGAGCATGATCGAGAAAAGCATGAGTGGTCCGGGTCAAGGAGGCTCGCCAGCGGGTGCGGGTGCGCCACGCGGCCCCGGCGGCCCGATGGGGCCTCCGAGGCCGGATTGGAATGAGACGGTAGTCCGGGTGGGCAATGGTTCCGAAGGCTTCGATGTTTCTTCGGACGGCAAAGAAATTTGGGTGGCGAACGCGCAGGACGGAACCGTGTCGATCATTGATGTTGCCAGTAAGCAGGTGCGGGAAACGCTGGCTGCCGACGTTGGCGGCGCGAACCGGCTGAAGTTTACGCTCGACGGAAAACTTGCCATCATCTCGTCGTTACGCAGTGCGGACGTGACCGTCATCGACACCGCGACTCACAAGACCATCAAGAAAGTCGCGGTTGGGCACGGCGCAGCGGGGATTCTGATGGAGCCTGGCGGGGCGCGAGCTTTTGTGGCGTGTTCTCCCGATGGTTACGTTGCCGTCATCGATCTGCATTCGCTTGAAGTGGCTGGCCGCATCGAGGCTGGGCACAACCCCGACGGCTTGGCCTGGGCGACGCGGCAGTAAACGCAGGAAATGGCCTGAATCCAATTTTGTGGCAGTATGCTATAATCATGTCATTTCTGTCGGAGCGTGCCATTATGGATGAAACCCGAACCCGTGTGAATGAGAATGGCCGTGTCGTAATCCCCTCTTCCTTTCGTAAGGCTCTGGGTATCGAGGTTGGAGATGAGGTCGTGCTGCGGATCGAAGACGACGAGCTGCGTATCACGACCCAGCAGCGCCGTATCCAGCGGGCGCAGCGCCGTGCCCGGCAATACGTAAAGCGCGGTACATCGCTGGTGGATGAGTTGCTCGCGGAACGCCGCGAGGCCGCCAAGCATGAATAGGCAAAGATGAATAGGATCGTGCTCGACGCTTCCGCCATCCTTGCAGTGATTAACGCTGAGCCGGGGGCAGAGAAGCTGGCTCCCGATCTGCTGTCCCGTGCAGTTGGCGGCGCTGTGAATCTCGCCGAAGTACAAACCAAGCTGGTAAGCCGGGGATGGACTTCCGGACAAGCATGGGAAGACGCGACTAGCCCCGTTCGGGAGGTATTGCCGTTTGACGAGGAACAGGCCAGGACTGCCGGGGATCTAGTGGCCCAGACCCGGCATCTTGGCCTATCCCTTGGAGACCGAGCGTGCCTCGCGCTGGGGATCGCGCTCAAGGCTCCCGTGTATACAGCAGAGAAGGCATGGAAGAAGGTTAAGGTGGGAGTGAGAATTCATGTCATCCGATGAGCGTGGTCTTTAGTCTGTCTAGCAGAACTGAACCCGCGAATCCGGTAGAATAAAGGTTTTCACCTTCACCCCTTGCTTCGTTCTGATCTCATCTTGTCTTGTTCGCTGGCCGCTTGGGCTGCCCCTAAGGGGATTGGGCCCTATCTTCGCCAGCACTTGCTGGATAAAACTTTTCAGGGTCTCTACCATACCGATGCCTTTGATCGCGCGCTGCTAGTCCCATATTTCATCGTGCTGATTTTGCTGGCGGCGTACGGAATGCATCGCTACGTCCTGGTCTATCTGTATTACAAGCATAAGAAGAACCGCACGACCGAACCGGCCGCGTACTTTGAGGAACTGCCGCGAGTCACAGTGCAGCTCCCGATCTTCAATGAACAGTATGTGGTTGAGCGACTGCTGGAGTCGATCTGCAAGTTGAAATATCCAAGGGAGAAGCTCGACATCCAGGTGCTCGACGACTCCACCGACGAGACCGTCGAGGTGGCGCGGAACCTGGTCGAGCGCTATGCCGCGCTCGGTAATCCGATCAGCTACCATCACCGCACGAACCGCGAAGGCTTTAAGGCTGGAGCGCTGGCCGAGGGATTGAAGACGGCGAAAGGCGAATTCGTCGCCATCTTCGACGCGGATTTTACCCCGCCGGAAGATTTTCTGCTGCGCACCATCCACCATTTCTCCGATCCGAAAATCGGCATGGTGCAAACGCGCTGGACGCACATCAACCGCAACTACTCTTTCCTCACGCAGGTGGAGGCCATCCTGCTTGACGGACATTTCGTGCTCGAGCATTCAGGGCGCGCGCGCAGCGGGGTCTTCTTCAATTTCAACGGTACCGCCGGAGTTTGGCGGCGCGCCGCCATCGACGAAGCCGGTGGCTGGCAGCACGATACGCTTACCGAAGATACCGACCTCTCTTATCGTGCGCAGCTAAAGGGATGGAAATTCATCTACCTGCAGGATGTCGAGTGTCCAGCTGAACTGCCCGTTGAGATGACCGCATTCAAAACGCAGCAGGCGCGATGGGCCAAAGGACTGATCCAGACTGGAAAGAAAATTCTGCCGCGGGTGCTGCGTAGTGACGCTCCGCGGCACACCAAGATCGAGGCCTGGTATCACCTCACGGCAAACCTGAGTTATCCGCTGATGATTGTGCTTTCGGTGTTGATGTTGCCGGCGATGATCATCCGTTTTTATCAGGGCTGGTTTCAGATGCTGTTCATCGATCTGCCGCTCTTCATGGCCTCGACATTTTCTATCTCGAGTTTCTATCTGGTTTCGCAACGCGAACTTTTTCCCAAGACTTGGCCAAAAGCCTTGCTGTACCTGCCGTTTCTGATGGCACTCGGAATCGGATTGACCATCACCAATACAAAAGCCGTGATTGAAGCGCTGATTGGCAAGGAAAGCGCCTTCGCTCGCACTCCTAAGTACAACGTCGAATCGAAGAAAGATAAAGTCGGAGCGACCAAATACCGCAAACGGCTGGGATGGATTCCGTGGATTGAGTTGCTTATTGGCACTTACTTCGCGCTTACCGTGTACTACGCGGTCGAAAACGAGAACTTCGTCACCATTCCATTCCTCCTGCTATTCGTCGTGGGCTACTGGTATACGGGATTGATGTCTTTGCTGCAGGGGCGATTCGGAGGTGGTTCGCTTGGAACCACGACGCACACCAAGCCATTCCCCGTGGGAGTGTAAGTTCCGCGAGTTCGATCACGTTTGGAATTTCGAGGGATTGGTGAGAATATTGGTTTCGACGTAGAGGAGCTGCGGCATGAAATACCGAATTGTCGCGTGAATGGGTGCTGGCTTTTTAGCGGCGGCGTTCTGGGCGCTTTATTTTTTCCCCGACGGCTCCAACTCCGATAACTTCAGCCGAACCGATGTGGACTCTTGCCCGTTTAACTTGCCCCGTTGTGTTTGCTAGTTTTTATTTTCATTTCCCGATTGGCGTCTATTGGGCCATTCTTGCGAATGCTGCGACGTATGCGCTAATCGGCCTTACTGTAGAGGCCCTGCGGCGACAACTTAAGCACGCAAACTAAGATTCAAAACAGCCTACTACTCAAATGTACTTGTTGAAGAGCTCTGGATATTTTTCCAATTGGTGCGGCCCTTTCTTTCGCGCGATCCCTCGATTACACCCCACTTGCCAAACGTTCCCAGCGGGTGTCCAGAATCTCGGCACGGCATCTCATCGGTCTGAACTCCAGCGACGCTCCGTTGTAACTTTCTTTCTCCCGGTTGGTCTAATGAAACGACGGAATTGCCGGAGAAACCTATGAAGCTGCTACTCGCGTCTGCGGTCATCCTGGTTGTTGCAATAGTTCCTGCCTTTGCCGGAGAGAACCTCCGCCTGAATCCCAGGCTTGATTACACGAACGACAGCCAGAACGGTCCTCTAATCACAGGAGACCGTATGGAAGACGCCGTCGCTGCGGGAAAGCCCGCGTACGTGTTCATGTACGGTGAGGGTTGTTTCAACTCCAAGCGGCAGGCGCGGCGCACTGTGAGCTTGTATGAAAAATACAAGGGTCAAGTGCAGTTTGTGATTATCGATCTCGACCACTCGCTTTCCCCCGCGCAGCAAGAGCTGCGCAAGAAGTATTACAAAGGATACATTCCGCATGTGATGGTGCTCGATTCCTCAGGTGCGGCGCTGTACAACTCCGCGGGAGAAGTCGATGAGGGTGTAATCTCCCCACTGCTCGACAAGGCATCGCGCTAGCGCTTTTCTTCGCTTGCGCCGTCGATTACAATCCAACTCGCCCAATTTCTCAACCGGTCCGGCTGAACTCCGCGCTGTATGGTTCGAAGGAGGTCCGATGCTTCGCTCACGCAAGCTGTTGTCCCTTCCAATTTTCGCACTTGTTGTTACTTCGCTCAGTTGCGGTTCCGCTCACGATGCGGATGAACACTTCTTCTTCGTTGCGGCAAATCTGCAGGTGCCGTATTGGCAGGCTGCAGGTGCGGGCTTCAGCAAGGCTGCGGGATTATTTAAGGTGCGTTCGGATTTCGTTGGGCCGAACACTTACGACTCGAAGGCCGAGCGCGACGCTCTCGATCAGGCGGTGCAGCAAAAGGCTACCGGCATCCTCCTCGGAGTGACCGATGCCGCTGTGCTGAAAGACAGCATCGACAAAGCGATCGCCGCCGGAATTCCCGTGGTCACGGTGGATTCCGACGCTCCCGCCAGCAAGCGGCTGTTTTTCATCGGAACCAACAACTACCAGGTCGGCGTCACCGGGGGAATGCGTCTTGCGCAGGCATTGAACGGCAAAGGCAACGTTGTGGTATTTACCATGCCCGATCAACACAACATGCAGGACCGTTTGCGCGGCTATCATGATGCGCTGGAGCATACTCCGAACATCAAAATTGTGCGTGTCGTCGACATTCAAGGCGATCCGCGCATCGCATTCGACACCACGACCCAGATCATCGGCAAAGAAAAAGATCAGGTCGATGCTTTTGTTTGTCTGGAGGCGCAGTCGGGCAAGGAAGTTGCCGGCGTGCTCAACAGTTATCACATTACCGGCAAGGTTGTTATGGCGATGGATACAGATCCAGAAACGCTGGAGTGGATCCAAAAAGGTGGCATCGCCGCTACGCTGGCGCAGAAGCCCTATACCATGGCATTTGTCGGCATGCAGATGCTCGACAACTTGTATCACCACAAGCCGCCTTCGCTCGATACTGACTGGTCCAAAGACAGTTTTGCGCCGATCCCATCCTTCGTGGATACTGGTTCTGCCCTGATCGATAAAAGCAACGTGGACGCGTTCCTGCAAGCTAAGCAGAGCGTGACTGGCGGCCAGAAGTAGCAGATTCTTGCTGGCGAGCCACGGTGATCGGCAGTCGACCGACGGGCTGCTTTAAAATCCTGGGATGGATCTAACGATGCGAAAGACGCCGCAGTCATTTGTCCTTAAGATTTTCTTTGCTAGCTTGTTCGCGAATTTTCTCCTGTTCGTTGGCATCTCAAGTTTTGCGCTCGATCGTCAACCAAACTCTGACTATCATGCGCGCCGCGAAGCCCTTACCGCGAAGGCAGGAGGCGTGGTCGTTCTCGTCGCTCCCATGGAAAGCGATGGGCCGAATGACCTGTATGGATTCCGGCAGGACGACAACTTCTTCTATCTCTCGGGTTCGACGGAACCGGGCGCGGCGTTATTGATCGCGCCGGCGGCGGATGCGAAGGGAGAAACGCCCGCCCATTCTTACACTGAAATTCTCTTTCTTCCTGCGCGCAATCCGACTCAGGAGAAATGGACCGGACCTAAGCTCGGTCCGGAGAACGCTGAAGCGCCGAAGATTACCGGTTTCGATCACGTTGAAGACATGACGAAGCTGCCTCAGGAGGTAGCTCGACTCGCGACTGGCGTTCGCCCCGTGGTTTACTCCGATGTCCCCTCCTACGATGAGACCTCGGCAAGCAGCAAAGCGCTGGACTTTCTGAAAGACGTGAATTCATTCCTGCGTTTTCAGGATGTGAAGCCGATGGTTTGGTCGCTGCGCACCAATAAAGATGCCGGAGAGGCGGCGTTAATCCGCAAGGCGGTCGATGCTTCGGTGGCAGCCCACTTCGCCGCGTTCAAGGCCGTCAAGCCCAACGTGAACGAGCGCGAAATTTCCGCGCTCATGCAATATGAGTGGGGCAAGCTAGGCTGCGAGCGTCCGGCTTATGCGCCGATCGTGGGATCGGGTTACTACTCAACTGTTCTTCATTACTCGGACGATTCGAACGTCATGAAGTCGGGCGACGTGGTAGTCATCGATGCCGCCGGCGAATATTCCATGTACGCTTCCGACATCACGCGCACGCTACCCGTCAACGGACACTTCACGGCGCGGCAGCGCGAAATCTATGACATCGTTCTCGGGGCGCAGCAGGCGGCCGAAGCCGCTTTCAAGTCCGGCAAATCGACCATGAGGCGCGACAGTCCCGACTCGCTCTACGAGGTCGCTCGCAGCTACATCGACAATCATGGCAAAGACTTGCATGGCCAGTCACTTGGCAAGTATTTTATCCACGGGCTGGGACACCCTGTGGGATTGAACGTTCACGACGCCACCGATCCCGACGTGACTCTCGGACCGGGTCAGGTCTTCACGATTGAGCCGGGTATTTATATTCCGGAAGAAAATCTTGGGGTTCGTATCGAAGACGACTACTGGGTAGACCCGAGCGGCAAGCTGATCAAGTTAAGCGCAGCCCTGCCATCGACAGCGGATGACGTGGAGAAAATGATGGCAGGAAAGTAAAAGTAGGCTACCCCTGTCCTACGGCCGCGGCGCAGCGCAACGGATCGATATCCCAGAGCCGAGTTTCGACGGAGAGATTTTCTACTCCGACTTCGCCGGCCATTTCGGTTCCCGGTTTCCCGCACCACACGATGCGGAACTGAGCCTTCGTGCCTTCATAAAGGACATCCACGACGTCTCCCGGCTTCAGGCGAGCGTCTACGCACTGCAGCGTGGCACCCCGGCCGCTGATGGTGCGCAGGCTGGCTGGCTGCGTGAAAGGTCGGGAATTGGCGTCCATGCCCCAGATGTGCACGGGAAGGTCGACGAACACACGCGATTGTTGACGGCGATCCATGCGATGCTCCTCAAGATTAGGGGATCAGGCATCGTAGGCGGGAGAGGTGCGGAAACAAAGGTCACGACGGTCACCAGTGGTGTGGTGACTGGAGGTTAGTTACTGAAGGGGCGCTGATTCTTGGGTGTGGATCTTCTTCTTTGACTTCTATAGCTTCTTCAAAGTTCTAGAGCGCTTAGGATCCGGCAGGGCGTAGTCAAGGCACATCAGCCGCTGAAGCCGGGTTCAAAGGCAGGAGGTTCCGACGCAGCACTGAAGCGCTGCTCCACCCTCGCTCCGCTCCAGCCTCACCCAGTTCGGCCCCAGCTTCACCCCAACTCTCATCAAGTTGTTAGTCCATGTCGCCTAGCGAGCAGGTGCCGGGACCTCGCGGGTCCCCGCAGGAACCGCACGCTCCGGCCGGAGCAGAAGGCGCGCCGGCGTGGTGGCCCTTGGCAGAGACGGCGAAGACGCTAAGCTGAGGGCTTAGCTTTTTGCTTTGACATTTCGGGCAGGCGGCTTTATCACGGCCGAAAACCAAGGCCTCAAATTCGTGCTGACAATCCTGACAGACGTATTCAAAAATCGGCATAACGATGACTCCCGTGAAGCAGATAGCTACTATTAGAATCGTTCCTTGCAAACTTCGCAAATCAAGTGGTGATGCCTGAAACCCTTACGCGTAGAAGTTGATCTCGAGGACAGTTCGATATCGAAGCAGCGGGCGTCCGCGCCTTCGAACTTCCGTCCGCGTCCGTGGTTGCGGGGCGGGCATGTGCAGACTCTCGCGTCTTTTTTTCTCAAGCGGCGGATCGAGCTGCCCGCAGCTGAAAAGCGCTTGATCGAAGTGGAACCAGGGATCTCCGTGTTGTGCCATTGTCACTGGCAGGCGGAGCGGCGGAGCGCTCTGACCTTGATCATCGTGCATGGGCTTGAGGGATCGAGCGAATCGCAATACATGATGGGAATCGCTCAGAAGGGGTTGGCCGCGGGCATGAGTGTGATGCGCATGAACCAGCGCAACTGCGGCGGCATGGACCATTGCGCGCCCACACTTTACAACTCGGGCCGTTCCGCAGACGTAGCGGCGGTCGCGCAGAATATCGTCGAGCGCGATGGCGTGCCGGGCTTCGTCCTCGTGGGATTTTCCATGGGCGGCAACCTCGTTTTGAAGCTGGCGGGAGAGTGGGGAAGCGGCGGTCCGACCGAGTTTCGCGGAGCGGTGGCGGTGTGTCCGGCAATAAACCTGGCGGCTGGCGCAGATGCGCTGCACGAGCCCGCCAATCGGATTTACGAATACTACTTTCTGATGCAGTTATTTCAGCGGTATCGTCGTAAGGTGAGATTATTTCCCGCAAGCTTCGATCCCACACGGGTGCGTGGGGTTCGGACGCTGCGAGAATTCGACGATAGCGTGACGGCCTACTATTGCGGCTTTACGGGGGCCGACGATTATTATGCGAGAGCAGCAGCTGCAAATGTAGTGGATCGCATCGCGCGTCCGACTCTCGTGATTCATGCGGACAATGATCCGTTCATTCGTATATTGCCGGAAACGCGGGCGAAACTTCTCGCCAATCCCAACATTACTTACGTAGAAACGGAGGACGGCGGCCACTGCGCTTTTATTGGCGAGCGCGATGGTGAACCGGCTTACGATGGCCGCTGGGCGGAGCGCGAAGTGGTGGAGTTTGCGAAGCAGTTCCGCTAGGGAACAAAACCGGTGCGGTTTTTCGGCGTCGCAAAATTAATTTCAGATGGCTCCCGCAGACCCACTCAGTTTGCCCGCACCGGCGTGCGAAACCAAGCCAGAATCTCATCCCCGCGTCCCTTCAGCCGCGTGCGCAGGAACGCCAACAAGAGCATGGCGAGAAAAATAGTCAGCAATCCCAGCGAAGCTGTCCGGATGTTTTGGACGTGCTTGGGCAGGATGGAGAAACGTCCATAGACGAATTCGAGGTGGACCCAGTAAACCAGTAGCGAAGCTTGGCCTAATTGAATGAGCGGACTGAAGCCCCACTGTCCCGCGCGCCGTCGTCCGATAACCCAGCGGCACCACGCATAACTCGCGGAAAGAATCATGAGCAGCATGCCTACACGAATTAAAAAGAAGTTTGGGCTGGTATGCCAGTAGTCGTAGACCGCGTAAAGCTGGCGGGGTTGGGCGTCCAGCCAGCGCGCGGCTTCAACAAATACAAGACCGACGCAACCCGCCAATAAGAAGATCTGAGTCTCCCGTCTGTGCGCCCACTCGCTTTGCAAAATGAATCCTACAGAGAGTCCGGCGAAGGCGAAGGCCGTCCAGGGAAAAATCGGAAAGAGCCAGGGCTGCGGTGCGCCCAGATTGTGCGCTCCGTTGATGTAGGACTTCAGCGGCCATGGCAGCCACTCAGAGCTCCAGCTTGTCCAAAGCAGCGGGGTGAGTAGAGAAATCATCAGAGCAGTCCCGGCTGAGGCTAGTATCAGCGCTCCGGTCGAGGAGTTTCCGCGACGGATCGACAGCACCAACCAGCAGACGAGGCCCATCAGCATCATCGACACGCCGATGGTATTGAGTACATCCACGCGCAAGAGATCGCTGAGCGGCGCCCAGCCCCAGGCAATGAGATATTCCTGCAGACGAAAGAGCAGACCGAAGCCAAGAATCTCCGCACCACGAAGGATGGTGGCGCGGGCGATTTGCGCGGGCCGGAGATCTTTCCGCAAGAGCTTCTCGGTCACAAGGGCGAATGAAATTCCTGCGAGAAAAAGAAACAGAGGAGCAGGGAAGGTTCCTCCGAGTTGCGACCAGGTGAAAAATTTGCTGTGGCGTTCGCTAGCGCCAAGCCAGGAATCATAGCAATGGGTTTGAAACATCAGGACGCAGGCCAAGCCGCGCATCCAGTCGATATAAGCCAGCCGGGATGGATTGGTAGCGGCCATACGATGCCTGCGGGCAACGTGGCAGTATAAGGCACTAAGGCAAGGCGCGTTTCTGTTACTTCGTCCTTCCGGTTTACTTTAAATGGATTACTCTGCATCGATCACGAGGCAATGCCGGCTAAAAAATCGCGCGATGAGAGCGACCGAAAGTAGGCTCTTTGTGATAGATTTTCACAACGGGCTCGGGGCGGCGTAATTGCAGTCAGGATTTCTGACTCAACGATAGGCGGATTTCCGCGCCTGTCGCGGCTTTTGATGGTTTTCCCGGGGACGTTTTCTTCGCACCCAAGGTCTAGTTTAGTTATCCCAAGTTACCAAAAACCGATAGGCCGTTCGCAGTACACCATCATGCCCTTTCGAGACCTTACGGCATGTTCGAGGAGAGGTCACACTTACCGTTCAATCGCGCATGCAAGCGAATCGAAAACAATTCGTCAATTCGCGGTTAACCCGCTGGGGCAGCGGTGTTGCGGTGATTGTGGGCCTCGCCGTTTTGACCGGTTGTCAGGGATTGAGTACCGGCAAACCTGCCGCGCAAAGCCCGCAGGGATTAACGGGTGGACTCACGGCCGCGCCGGCCAGTGTCACCTTCGGCAATGTAACGATCGGGACCAGCCAAAGCCAAACCGAAACCGTAACGAACAGCGGCGGAACGAGTGCGACCATTTCTCAGATCGCGGCCAACGGAACCGGCTTCAGCGTCTCCGGCGTCAGCACGCCCATTACTTTGACGCCGGGACAAAGCACCTCGTTCAGCGTGAACTTCGCACCTGAATCTGCAGGAAGTTTTAGCGGAAGTGTCGCGATTACATCGAACGCCTCGAATTCCAACCTGACGATTGGGTTAAGCGGATCGGCGACGGCGCAGTCGCAGGGGCAGTTGAGCGTGAATCCGACCACGATCAGTGTGGGCAGTGTCACGGTTGGAACCAGCGGAACTCAAACTGGGACGCTAAGTGCGACCGGTGCAAGCGTCGTGGTGTCGTCGGTGAGTGTGGGCGGTTCCGAGTTTGTGGTGAGCGGGTTGGCCTTCCCCGTCACGATCCCCGCGGGCCAAAGCGCGACCTTCACCGTGACGTTCGCGCCGCAGACGAGTGGGGCGGCATCGGTGAACGCTTCTTTTGCGAGCAACACAGCGAACTCACCCACGGTCGCGACCCTGACTGGAACGGGAATTGCGGCACCGGTTCATATGGTCAACCTCTCGTGGAACGCAGATTCGTCGCCGAATGTGGTGGGCTATAACATCTATCGCAGCAGCAATGGAGCGAACGGGAACTACGTAAAGATCAACAGCGGGTTGGACGCCAACCCCTCCTACACCGATAGTTCCGTCACGGATGGTCAAACTTATTATTACGAAACCACCGCGGTGAACTCGAGCAACGAGGAAAGCGCTCGTTCGACTCCGGTTGGAACAGTGATTCCGCCGCCATAATCATTTCCGCGAGGCGGAATGGATCGAGTTTCTTCGTACGATCAGCACCTGTTCGCGCAATATGTTCCACAATTTTTCTTACACTTTTGGACGATCTTCTGACTGTCCTGGTTTTCCTTATCTTGTTCACTCTTCGTTAGTTGGTTGGTGGTTGCAATCTTCTGCAACCAATATCGCAGCAATTATCACCCTTGACATTGAGCAGAGTTGCGCTAGAGTGACTGCTACGATTCTCGGCGCAAGTGCGCCAGACATTCCTAAGCAGCCTTCCCCCACTGCTATCGAGTCCACAGGAGTTTCATGATGAAATCCATAAGCAAGCTCTCGATGATCGCTTTAGCGGTGGTCTTGTGTTTCGCGCCTTTCGCTTTCGGTACGGCCCAAGAGGCAGTTGCTAATGTGAGCGGTGATTTGGTGGTAGGTCCTAGCGTTCTGAGTCATGCTGTGCCCAGCTTCCTGACTTTCGCATTTGACCGCGACCGTCACCACGGCGGCGACAACGGCGGTGGCAATAACGGCTGCGGTAGCCAGGGCGGCAACGGCGGAGGTAATTGCCAGTCGGTTCCAGAGGGTGGGTCGAACTTAATGTATCTGTTTCTCGCCAGCCTCGCTTGCTTCGGAGTCCTGTTCGTGCAATCACTGCGGAAACGTACCGCGCACGATCAGCTCGCAGAAACTGCCCAGACGAAGCAAAGCTAATCACGAATCAAATTTCGCAAATGAAAACGGCGTGCAGAATTATCAGGCGCGCCGTTTTCATTTGCAGTCGATACCTTTATTCGCGCAGGATTTATCCCGCGACAACACCACGCGTACTGGTCTCTCAGTCTAATGATTTGAAGCGCCGGCCCTCAGCAGCGCTGGAAAGTTGGGGGCCTGACCGGCTTTGAAGCCCGGCGAGAGTAGTTCGTTCCGGACGAGAAAGCCATGCACTTGCGCCTCGGCGGGCTTCGTCGATCTGCGCGGCAGTCATGACTTTGGCGATGACTCCCTTCGCTTGCGATGCACGCTCCATGGCAATGAGATACCACATGTAGGCGTGGACGAGATCTTGAGGACCAGACTTTCGCGTCAAATACATTTGAGCGAGGGCCAGTTGAGCAGCCGGTAGCCCGGCCTCGGCCGCCCGTTGGCACAAAACAAAATCATCAGGTGAACCGCTAAGCTCAGAACTCAAAGGCAAATCCGGCCAAGCCAATCGGTTTGAACCAGGCTGGCTCAACGTCATAAACAAAAGTTCAACCCGGCTGGAGACTCCCAGCTTGTCAAAGACGCGGAAGAGATAATTCTTGACGGTGTGTTGGCTCAGCTTTAGACGTTCTGCAATCTCCCGGTTCGTGAGGCCTTCCGCCAGGCAGCGCACAATCTGGAGTTCGCGTTTGGAAAGGAGGCTCATGCCGTCCGCATTGACGGCCCGCACTGCAGGAGCGCCGGCTAACGCCTCAACCGCGAGAGCAAGCTCACTGCTGTTGGCCCAGATCTGACCCTGGTGGACGCAGCGAACGCACTTGCAAAGAAGCTCAATCGGTTCGCTCTTGCAGAACACTCCTTTTGCACCGGCGCGAAAGGCGTTCAACACCACTTCACGCTTGGGCAGATTCACCAGAACCACAGCGCGCGTGATGGGATGCTTGGCGCGCAACTCGCGCAGCGCGTCGAGCCCGCGCGAGGGCTCATCCTGCAGATCGGAACTAATCACTAGTACATCGATGCCTTGCGCTACGACATATGCAGGCAACTCACAATAGTCGGAGTTGAATGGAATCACTTCCAATTGGGGATCGCACTTCAGCGCATTCGCGAGGAGAAGAGTGTGAATACTCGAACTGTCGGCAACCAGGACTCGGATGGAAGGCTCGGGCGGACTCTGCTCATTTCGCATAACAACCTTTACGCCGGACTCGAACAAATCCCCAACGTTTACACAGATCCGCTTCCCGAGAAGCGGCGCAAATTCTAACGAGTTCTCTCCTTGCGACTCAAGTACCCGTTTGGGGAATGTAGCAAATGATTGACACTAGTTGCAAGGTCTTGCATAAGGCATTCGACCTAGACGAAGGTTTTCTAGCGCTCTTCGCATCGCGGCGGCCGCCATTGTAAAGCGCAGGCAGGCATGTAACGTTAATATAATGAATGACATGCAGGTTAGGATCATCTCGCTCAAAACAAAATATGAGGGGCAGAGGTAAAGCAGTGGCGGAAAGAGAGAAAAGCGTCTCTAGCCTAGCATTCTCATAGTCATAGGACCTTAATCCATATAGCACGTGGGTAACACACCTCTGGGTGCGTGTACCACTTGCAGAGAACTGCAATCGTGTGTACTATCGATCAGCATCAGGGCAGCTAACATTGAAACCGATGTGGCCTTCTCCCCTAGGCCTTGATGACATTACGCAACACTGTGAAGGTCAGGACCAAGCGCAATCATTCTAGCTCATTGCCAGTGATTTTTAGGGCGCGGATGATTCCTGATACCGAGGCAGACTTGAAAGCTTCGGATGGTTCTGAAACGAAAAGTCGCTTTACGTAACTATTAAGTAATAGGCGATAGCAGAAACCAGTATCCCCCTCCAGATTCTGCTAGTTGGCATCCCCCTTGGTCCTATAACCGGGATCTTGATAGGAATTGTGTCTTAATTCATTTGGGGTCACTGTGACAGGTGACTTAGAGGGCGAAGCTATGGGCATCAGTAGCTTAACGTGGGAGTCTACGCAGTTGGCTCCGCCGGTCGGAGCCGAGACCGAGCATTGGTACGGTCTGCAAACCCGCCCTCGCCACGAAAAGATTGTGGCGCAGCGCCTTGAAGAGCGCGGCGTGACAACTTTCTTGCCACTAGTCACTGAGACGCATCGTTGGAGCGATCGCAAAAAATCGGTACAGATGCCGCTCTTCAGTTGCTATGTGTTCGCCAGGTTTATTCCGAACCGGACGGAGCGCCTCAGGGTTTTGCGAGTCGATGGTGTATTTAATCTGGTCGGCTCCCGCGGCGAAGGCGCGCCGATTCCCGACGAACAAATTTGTGCGGTGCGCAATGTGGTGGAAGGTCAGCTGCCGTGGTCTACTCATCCTTTCCTGAAGATCGGACAGCGAGTGCGAATCCGCAGCGGGGCGCTGGATGGCCTGGAGGGCATATTGGTCTCGCGCAACGGAGACCGCACGCTGGTGATCTCAGTGGACGCGATTCAACGATCTTTGTCGGTGCGTGTGGAAGGCTACGAAGTAGAGCCGGTGTGAAGTTACAGTTTTCAAGTTGCATCGATTTTGGTTGCACCCGTTTTCGATTGAAATCTCCGAAGTTCTCCCCAAGATAGTTAGTTCGCTTTCCCCCGGTCAGGATTTACCTACCCTTTGACGGAAAACAGAATGGAAAGAACTCATTTGCTGGCGGTAAGCCGGGAACCTGCAGTTCTCCGCCTGCTTTGGTCGATTGCAGAATCAAACGCTTGGCATCTGGAAACTGCGGCCAGTGGCTGGGATGCCATGGAGCGGGTGCAGTCCGGCGCTACTCCCCGGTTGCTGTTGCTCGATCTTCCCCGCGGCGATTCCGACAGCTTGCACTTGTTACGCTGGCTGCGCAGGCTGCGCCCCGAACTCTCCGTCGCCGTGCTCTGCCACTCCGACGATGCGGCAACCGGCAAAGAAGCGACCCGCTTAGGTGCGGAGGATGTTGTGGTCGCACCGTTCAATGAGCAGCAAATCGAAGCGGTGGTCCGCCGGCACCTGGAGCCAGCCGGCAACGGACATGGTGCAGTCGCCCGCGAGAATTTCGATACCATTGGCGCGGATGGATTTTTCGTAAGCGCCAGCCCGATCATGCACAAGCTGCGCGCCCAGGCGGAGTTGCTGGCGCAGGCCGATGTCCCCGTCCTGATTCTCGGCGAGCCGGGATGCGGCAAGTACACGGTAGCGAGCCTGATCCACAAGCTTTCCGTACGATCCGGTTTCCGGCTCGTCAAAATTAATTGCGCGGAGATGCCGGAGGCTTTGCTCGAAGCCGAACTGTTCGGCGAGAAACGCGCCGCCCCTGAGGGCACCCGTCCGGCGGGTCTAGGAAAGTTTGCCGCCGGAGAAAAAGGCACGATCTTTCTGAGCGAAATCACCGAGATGCCCGCCAGGTTGCAATCCCGCCTGCTGCAGGTGCTGCAGAACCAAGCGTTGAAGAGCCAGGCATTGAAGCATCAGGGATTGCAAGGTGCGGGCTTGGAAAACCCGGTATTTCAGGACGAGCCATCGCAGAATTATGGCGGCTTGGCAGATCATGGCTTCCGTAGCGATGATTTCCGCAGTGAAATTTTTCCGAACCAAGGTGTCCAGAACGCGGACTTGCGGCGGGCTCCGGGAGTGGATGCGGCAACGGCCGACGTCAGGATACTGGCGGCGAGCAGCGTCAACCTCGACCGCGCACTGGCTGAAAAGCGGCTCCGCGAAGACTTGTACTATCGTCTGAGCGCTTTTACCGTGCAGGTTCCTCCTTTGCGGCAGCGTAGAGACGAAATTGCAATCCTCCTGCGCTACCTGATGCACAAACTCGCAAAACACTACAACCTGCCCGCCCGGGGATTTTCCGCAAGCATGCTTCATGCCTGCGAGCAGCATGTCTGGCCGGGAAATTTGACAGAACTTGAGACGTTTGTGAAGCGCTACCTGGTCGCCGGCGAGCCGAAGTTGACTCTCGGCGAAATGGGTTTAGACTCGATCAATAGAGGTGCCCGCGTACCTGCGCGAAACATGAGGCCAGCTCAGTCCGCATGGGATGAGACAGAGCGGTATGAGCGAGAAATCGACGGCGACGAAGAAAACGAATTGGGGCGGCGCGAAGCCGAACCCGAGTCGCTGAAGTCGCTGATTCAGGGAATCAAGTCGGAGGCTGAGCAGAATGCCATCGGTGCAGCGCTGAAGAAAACCGGTTGGAACCGCAAGGCGGCCGCCCGGCTGCTCCGAGTGAGCTACCGCACCCTGTTGTACAAGATTGAGCAATACCACATGCGCGCGCCCGACGTCTATCTTCCTTCACTGCCGATCGAAGAATTTTCGGTGCAGGCGGACGGCGTCAAAGGCAACGGAAAGGCCAGTTAATTTTGCATACGCACGCAAACGGAAAAGAGAATCGAGCAGCGATAGAGAAGCGGATGATGATCAGGAGCACCCGCCGCGGATGGACTGGACGACTGATGGTTTGCGCCTTTCTCATGCTCGTGCCCGCTTCGCTTTACGCGCAGAGCGGATCCGGTGCCGACTCCGGTGCGGCCAACTCTGCGAAGACGGCTCCCGCCGCGCCAACGGCAGCGAAGCCACACGATGCCACTTTCATCATCGGCAATGACGATGTCTTGGCCATCAACGTCTGGAAGGAGCCGGACATCTCGCGCTCGATTCCGGTGCGCTCCGATGGCAAGATTTCGCTGCCGCTTGTGGGCGAGGTTCAAGCTGCGGGCCAGACTCCGGCGGCGCTCGAAAAAGATATCGCCAGCAAGCTGAAGAATTACATTTCGGAGCCGGAAGTTACGGTGATGGTGCAGCAGGTCAACAGCCAGAAATTCAACATTCTGGGACAAGTGGTGCGGCCGGGCGCGTACGTGATCGCCAACTCTCCCACGGTGCTCGACGCCATCGCGCTGGCCGGCGGCTTCCGCGATTTCGCCAAACAGAAATCGATTTATGTTCTTCGGCAAGGCCCCGACGGCGAGACGCGCCTCCCATTTAATTACAAAGACGTCGCGCAGGGTAAGAACATGTCGCAGAACATCAAGCTGCAGCCGCGCGACACCATCATCGTTCCGTAAATATCGTTCCGTGAACATGCTCCGTCAACACTGCTCGGTGAAGATCAGAATCTTCGATTTATTCGGGTTGGGATTGGTGCTGCTGGCGAGCACGCTGGGATGGACGCAGGACGCACCTAGCGTTCCGGTACCCGCGGTTACTGGCGCCGTGGATGCCGATACGACCAGTAGCGCCCCGGACACCAACCGCATGCAGACTCCGCCTCCGGTGAGCGGATCGACGTATCCGGTTTCTTTTACCTCCGAGGAGCGGGCAAATTATTTGCGCGGCGGCGTCAACTTTACGAGCGCCTACTCGAACAATGCTTTTGGTTCGGTGAACGGACATCCGGTGAGCGATGTGAGTTATTCGATCTGGCCCACCCTGGCGCTCGACGAGAGTTCGGCGCGCCTGCATTGGGTGCTGGCTTACGCCCCAGGATTCACTTTCTATCAACGCGATACCTCATACAATGAAGCGGACGAGAACCTGGCGCTGGACTTGCAATATCGCCTGAGCCCACACGTAACGTTTTCGGCGCGCGATGGACTGCAGAAAAGTTCGAACGTTTTTAATCAACCCGATCCGGGCGCAGCCACTGCGGTTTCGGGCGGAATCCAGGCGCCAAACCAGTCGGTGATTGCGCCGGTTGCAGACCGCCTGGGCAATGCGGGAAACGTGGGACTCAACTACCAGTTCGCCGCCAACAGCATGATCGGGGCCAGCGGAACTTTTTCGAACCTGCACTATCCAAATGCCGCGGAAGTTCCAGGTTTGTACGATTCGGCTTCGCAGGGCGGAACTGTTTTCTATGCAGTGCGGGTTTCGAAGATGCACTATCTCGGCGCAACCTATCAGTATCAGCGCCTGCTGTCCTATCCTGCGCCGGGAACGAACGAGACGCAGACTCACGCGGTGATGGCTTTCTACACTCTGTATGTGACCTCGAAGTTTTCGATTTCGGCCTTTGGCGGCCCGCAATACGCCAACGTCGGCACTCAGTTTTCGACCACGGCGTTGGTTCCGGGGTCCGCTTTTACCAGCTGGAATCCAAGTGCGGGAGCCAGTATGAGCTGGCAGGGACGGCGCAGCAACCTGGCCCTCGGCTACACGCATACCATCACCACCGGCGGCGGGCTGATCGGGGCAGTGCGGGAAGACGCTGTGATTGCCTCGGCGCGGCAGCAGCTCTTGCCCAAGCTGAGCGCTTCAGTCGCGGCATCGTATGCCCAAAACGACTTGCTGGCCTCGACGCCGCTGCTTGCGAATAATGGACACACCTGGTCGGGAACGGCATCTTTGCAGCAGCAGGTTGGACAGCATTTTAATTTTCAGCTCGGCTACACCCGGCTACGCGAAGATTACAGTTCGGTCGCGGTACTGGCTGCGACTCCTGACACGAATCGGGAATTTGTTTCGATTTCCTATCAATTCGCCCGGCCGCTCGGAAGATAGATTCGAAACTAACTAAAGATAGTTCGAAATTAACTAAGGTCCTGTCATCATGACTGAAGAACTCGAAGAAAAAAATTCTGGTGGCTTTGATCTCCCGCGCTATCTCGGGATCGTGCGCCGCCGCCACATGCCGTTTCTGATCCCGCTGCTTCTGGGATGGCTCGTGGTATGGGGTGCGAGCTGGTTTCTACCCTCGCGCTATCGCTCGACCACGCTGATTCTGGTCGAGCAGCCGACCATGCCCAAGGATTACGTTACGCCCAACGTGAATGACGACTTGCAGGACCGGCTGCGCAGCATCACGCAGCAGATTGAAAGCCGTACCCGCTTGCTGCATATCATCGATCAGCTAAACCTCTATGCCGATCCACACGGCCACATGACGCCGGATGAAAAAGTGGAGAGCATGCGTAGCCAGATCGAAATCGAGCTGGTGCGCGACGCCCAGAATCGGGTGAGCGCCTTCAACGTTTCGTATTCTTCCGGCGATCCTCAGCTGGCGCAGCGGGTGACCAGCGAACTGACGAATCTATTCATTAGCGAGAACCTCGAAGTGCGCCAGCAGCAGTCGGAGGATACAACCAAATTTCTTGAGAACCAGCTGGAGACCGCCCGCAAGACGCTGTCGGACCAGGAAGAAAAGATTCGCGAGTTCAAGGGGCAGCACGTCAGCGAAATGCCGGCGCAGGTTGCCAGCAACCTGCAAATCCTCGCTGGAGTGCAGGCGCAGTTGCAGACCCAAGAAGATGCCCTGAATACCGCCAAGCAGCAGCGCGTCTATCTGGAAACGCTGGTGAATCAATATCGCTCGATGCAGGCTGCGCCGAAGGCCGAAAACGGAGCGCCAGTCGGTCTGCCGGCGATCGATGCCGAGTTGGACAAGTTAAGAGCGCAATTGGCCGATCTGAGCTCGCATTACACCGACCGCCATCCCGATGTCCGCAAGCTCAAGGATCAGATTGCAAAGACCGAAAAGATGAGGGATCAGATTGCCGCGGGCCTGAAAGCCAGAGCAGCCGGAGATTCGAGCGACTCGAAAACGATGGCGGATACGGCTGAGCTCAGCGATCCTTCGTCTCCGATGGCGCAGTTGCAGGGCCAGTTGCAAGCCAATAAAGTTGAGATTGCCAACCGCGAGCGCGGCGTTTCAGAGTTGCAGGCCAAGGTCACCGATTACCAGTCGCGGCTGAATCAGGAGCCGGTACGCGAACAGCAACTTTCCGATTTGACCCGCGGCTACGAGCAGTCGAAGGCGAATTACGACGAGCTGCTGAAAAAGAAGAATGAGTCAGCGATGGCAACAAGCATGGAATTGCTGCAGCAGGGTGAACGTTTTCGCATCATCGATCCGCCCAGCCTGCCCTTGAAGCCGGATTTCCCCAATCGCATGAAGTTCTGCGGCATCGGACTGGCCATAGGACTGGCGCTGGGCGCCGCCGTGGCCGGTGCATTCGAGATGATGGATGACCGGGTTCACGAAGAGAAAGACTTACAAAAGCTCTTGCCGGTGGCAGTGATCTCGGAGATCCCTGCGATCGTCGCAGCTGCCGACGAGCAGAGTGAACGCAAGAAGTTATGGCTGGGATGGGCGACGGCAGCTTTAGTGACGGGCACAATCTTGCTGGGGTCGGCCTACAGTTACCTGCGCGGCTAGCCATCTGAAACAACGATCGATAACTAACGATCTGCAACTGGCGATCTATAACGATTTATAAAAATGTACAAAGCTTTTTACAATTTGAAGCGCAACCCGTTT
The DNA here is from genome assembly GCA_963771965.1 of uncultured Acidobacteriaceae bacterium. GTDB lineage: Bacteria > Acidobacteriota > Terriglobia > Terriglobales > Acidobacteriaceae > Sulfotelmatobacter. Next base: position 175,307 of record CAVYVM010000004.1, on the reverse strand, counting down.
GAAATTACTCCGGACCCTTCGTTCCTGTTTCCCACCGAGAGACACAACGAAGCGTTAGCGGCCCTCTATTACGGCGTCCGTCGGCGCAAAGGATTCGTGGTGTTGACGGGAGAAGTCGGTACCGGCAAGACTCTGCTGCTGCGCTGTTTGCTGCAACTGCTCAGGCAAAGCAACGACGTCAAATACGCCTACGTATTCAACGGCCGGCTCACCCCGCTCGAATTTCTGCAGTACATTGCGGGCGATCTGGGACTGCCTGCCGGCGGCAAGAACAAAAGCGAACTGCTGCTACTGCTGGCCAATTACGTGGTCTCGCGCGGCGAGAAAAAATTGACCACAGTGCTGGTGGTCGACGAAGCGCACCATCTCTCGACCGACATTCTTGAGGAGATCCGGCTGTTGACCAACTTGGAAACCGCCGATGAGAAGCTGTTGCAGATCCTTCTGGTCGGCCAGCCAGAACTGGACGAGAAGCTCGACTCGTTCGAATTACGGCAGTTGAAGCAGCGCATCGCTCTGCGCTCCCATCTGGCGTCGCTGGACTTGAACGAAACCAAGGGCTACATCGAGCGCCGGCTCCAGCTTGCGGGAAGTCCCAATCCGGCAATCCTGTTTCCCAAGGAGACTACGGCGCGGATCCATCTGCATTCTCGAGGAATTCCACGCCTGATCAACACCATCTGCGAAAACGCGTTGATCGCCGCCTACGCCAAGCAGGCGGCGGAAGTTTCTCCCGAGATGATTGACGCGATCGCATCCGACTTTCGTTTGGGTGTTCACAGCTCCCGCACCAGAAAAAAAGGCTCCGAGGAACTCGACCTTCGCCAAGCGGCCAAAAAGTTGCTTGAACTCTCGGAGCGGCTTGAGGCTGAGCAGGCACGCGATGAGGAATTGACCACGCATGTGACCGTAAGAGTGTCGGAGCAGTGACAGATTGGCAAACCAAACGCAGCCTCAACTCAGAACACTCAAGTTCAAAAATTAGTAACGACTAAGAACGACCGACAGCAAGCCAAATAGTGAACCAACCATGAGCCATATTTTTGACGCATTACAGCGATCGGAAGCGGAGAGCGTTGGGGGCGAAACTGCTCCGGCCCGGTCCGCTGGGTATCCGCCCGCAACCGAGCTGCTGCAGGCTGCAGAGCGCAAGATGCAGATGCGGGCCGCCGCCGCGGGAGTGGTGAGTGGAACGCCGAGCAATGGCACGGCCGCGAACGGCAATGGCCGGCACGACCATGCCGCCGCCAACTCAAGCGAACTGGATCAGTTTCCCACACTGCCGGTTTCCATTTTGCCAAGTAGCCGCTTGGTGTCGGTGGGGGCAGAGGAAAGCCTGGGAGCGGAAAAATTCCGTTTTCTGGCGGTGAAGCTGCGGCAGCTCCGGCAGAGCCGAACCCTGAAAAAGGTTTTGATTACGAGCACGATTCCGCAGGAGGGAAAAAGTACGGTCGCGGCCAACTTGGCCTGCACACTGGCTCGAAGAAAGCAGCATAAGACGCTGCTGCTGGAAGGCGATCTGCGGCGTCCCGCGGTTGTGGAAAAATTTGGCCTGGGACGGCTTCCCGGGTTATGCGAATGGCTGAGCGGCAAGACGGAGAACATCAACATCTACCGCCTGGAGAGTCTGGGCCTGTGGATTCTGCCGGCGGGCAGCGCGCCGCAAAATCCGCTGGAACTGATGCAATCGGGAAAGCTGTCGTCGCTGATGGAGCAACTGGAGTCCTGGTTTGACTGGATCGTGATCGATTCTCCTCCGGTGTTGCCCCTGGCCGATGCCAGCATTTGGTCGCGCCTGTCCGATGGAATCCTGCTGGTTACGCGCAAAGGCATCACAGAAAAGCAGCAATTGCAGCGAGGCATCGATGCCATCGAGCGCTCCAAGCTTTTGGGCGCCCTAGTCAACAGCAGTTCGAACGTGGCACACAGCGATTATTACCAGCGGTACAGCTCTCCCCTGGCAGACCGCTCGTAGTAGCAAGAGACAAGAAATACAGACAAAGTAATTCAAGACTAAGTGTCAAGACAAAGTAAGAAACGGCGCATGCGGGCCGTCGCATTCTGATAGCTCCTGCCCCACCCACATCGGCATTGGCAACGATCGGTTCGCTTGTCCCTACCCCCAGCGAGCACAATCTGCGGAGGTAATTTGTGAACGTCAGACGTTCTGGCAAAAGTATCAGTTTGAGCCCGGTTTCGGGCGTCTCCTCTTCGATGGACCGCGGCGTCCTCGACGCGGAAGCCTTTCGGAGGATGATCACGCTCGAAAGAAAAAGGAGCGAGCGCTCCCGCAAACCTTTCATCCTGCTGTTGCTCGATATGGGCGAGCATCTTCCCTCGGACAAGAATGGGAAGACGCTGGCGAAAATACTCGCAGCGCTTTCTCTGACCACCCGCGAAACCGACATCACCGGCTGGTACGCCGATCAGTGTGTGGTGGGTGTCATGTTCACCGAAATCGGCAACGACAACACTACCCTGATTCCTGGGACCATCGTCGGCCGCATTACCGAGACCCTGCGCAGCAATCTCACGGCGGAGCAATTCGATCAGATCAGCCTCTCGTTTCACGTGTTTCCCGAGGATTGGGATCAGGATGCCGCTGAGCCGCCCAGCAATCAGACCCTCTATCCCGATCTCTCGACGCGAGACGATGCCCGCAAGGCGTTCCGCGTGATGAAGCGTACGATGGATATTCTCGGCAGCGCGATCTCCTTGATCTTTCTTTCGCCGATTTTCCTGATCATTGCTGCGGCGATCAAGGCAACCTCGGAAGGACCGGTTTTTTTCCGGCAGCGGCGTATTGGACAGCATGGCAAAGCTTTCGTGTTTTTGAAATTCCGCTCCATGTATGTGAATAACGATGCCGCGGCGCATCGCGAATACGTCCGGCAACTGATTGCCGGCAAAGCCGACCAGCAAGTGAGCGGTAATGGCGAGAAGGTCTACAAGCTGACCAAGGATCCACGCATCACCCGCGTCGGTGGCTTCCTGCGAAAAACCAGCCTCGATGAAATTCCCCAATTCCTCAACGTGCTTCTCGGAGAAATGTCGTTGGTTGGCCCACGTCCTCCCGTTCCCTACGAGGTTGAGGCCTACGATATCTGGCACCGTCGCCGCTTGCTCGAAGCCAAGCCCGGCATCACCGGACTCTGGCAGGTCAGCGGACGCTGCCGCATCACCTTCGACGATATGGTTCGGCTCGATCTGCGCTACGCCCGTACCTGGTCGCCCTGGATGGACATCAAAATCCTGGTCCGCACGCCCGGCGCGGTCGTGCTCGGCGAAGGCGCGCACTAAAACAGTCTCCCTCTCCCTAACTCTTCTCGCTTAAGGATGCCAAAACAAATGGTCACATATATTCCAAGACCGCGGATTGGAAACGCGACGCAGGAGCAGGCAGGGAGTGAAGCTGTGGTGAAGTTTGGCGTGGTTGGGTATGGTTACTGGGGGCCGAATGTAGTGCGGAATCTCGACCGCCTCGATGAAGCCGATGTAGTCGCGGTGTGCGACAAAAGCCCCGCAGCGCGGCGCAAGGTGGCCAAAGCTTATCCGGATGTGCTGGTCACCGACGACGCGCGGGATATCATGTCCTCGCCCGACATCGACGCCATTGCCGTCGTCACTCCGGTCTGGACTCACTATGAGCTGGCCAAAGCCGCCCTGCAGAACGGCAAACACATTTTTGTCGAGAAGCCTTTCACCACCAACGCAGCCCAGGCCGAGGAATTGATCGAGCTAGCGGCCCGCAAGAACCTCAAGATTATGGTCGACCACACCTTCCTGTTCACCGGGGCGGTGCAAAAGATCAAGCAGCTTCTGCAGGAGGGCGCGCTCGGCAAACTTTATTATTACGATTCCACGCGCGTGAACCTTGGCCTGTTTCAGCACGACGTGAATGTGGTCTGGGATCTCGCGCCGCACGACCTCTCGATCATCGACCATCTGATCTCGCAGATTCCGGAAGCCATTTCCGCCACCGGGCAGACGCACCTCAATGGCCACGAAGATGTGGCGTTCATCACGTTGTACTTCCCCGACAAAGTCATCGCTCATATCAACGTGAACTGGCTCTCGCCCGTGAAGGTGCGGACCACGCTGATTGGCGGCGAAAAGAAAATGCTGGTGTGGAATGACCTCGAAGCCGACGAGAAGATCAAAATTTACGACAAGGGTGTAAACATCAAGACCAAGGAAGGCCTCTACAACCTCCTGGTGCACTACCGCTCCGGAGACATGTGGGCTCCGCAGATCGAACAGGTCGAAGCCCTGACCCGCGAGCTTTCCTACTTTGTCGAATGCATTGCCAAAGACAAGAAACCCATGAACGACGGCGAGGCCGGCCTGCGTGTGGTCCGGATGCTCGAGGCGGCCAACGCCTCCATCCGCAAACGCGGAGCTTTGGTGCACCTCTAGATTCATCCGCTTGTAATCCTCAGCCCACACAACTGATATTCAACCGATTCGCCGCTAAGCTCATCCAGTCCAAACTCATCATCGCTCGATTCTCCGGAATCTGGTTTCTGATTCTGCACTGACAGATAGACCACCGTGAAACCCAAAGTCCTGTTAGCGACCACCTCAAGCTGGTATCCGTCGGCCCGGCTGGCGATGGCTCTACACAGCGCCGGATGCCAGGTCGATGCGGTATGCCCGGGCAATCATCCGCTGCGCAAGACGGGCTCCGTGGAACGTGTTCACGTATACCGCGGGTTGTCTCCACTGCGCTCGCTGGCCCGCGCCATCGCGATCAGTCGTCCCGATTTCATTGCTGCCGGGGACGATCTGGCGACGCAGCTTTTGCATCGTCTCTATGCTCGCGAAAAGCATAACGGCCAGAGCGGCGCTTCTATTGGCACCCTGCTGGAGCGGTCTTTTGGCGACCCGCAAAGTTTTCCGGTTGTCCGCGAGCGTTGGGCTTTCATGGAGTTCGCCCGCACCGAGGGTGTTCGCGTTCCGCCCACCCAAATCGTACGCACCCGCGAGGACCTGATCGCCTGGGTGAGCCGTATGGGGCTTCCCGCAGTGCTCAAAGCGGATGGCACATCCGGCGGCGATGGCGTGAGAATCGCGCGTACCCTCGCCGATGCTGAACGCGCCTTCGACCAGCTGCAGGCTCCTCCGTTGCTGGCGAGAGCCGCCAAGCGGGCGCTCATCGACCACGACACAACGCTGGTGAGGCCGTCTCTCACACGGCAGCGCAGGGTGGTGAATGTCCAGTCTTTTATTAACGGGCAGGAAGCCACCAGCACCATCGTGTGCTCGAAGGGTGTGTTGCTCGCCGCTCTGCATTTTGAAGTTGTGAATAAAGTCAGTTCTACCGGACACGCCACCGTGGTGCGTCTGGTTCAGAATGCGGAGATGGCGGCTGCCGCCGAGGTTGTAGTTCGCCGCCTCGGTCTTTCCGGATTCTACGGCTTCGATTTCATGCTGGAAGCGGAGACGCAGCACGCTTACCTGATTGAGATCAATCCGCGGGTTACGCAGGTTGGGCACTTGACCTTGGGTCCGGGACGCGACCTTCCGGCAGCTTTGTACGCCGCGTTGTGTAGCAAAGATGTTCAGCCCGCGCCGAAGGTCACCGAAAAAGACACCATCGCCTTATTCCCGCAAGAATGGATCAGGGACTCGCAAAGCCCGTTTCTGCAGTCGGCGTACCACGATGTTCCCTGGGAAAAGCCCAAACTGGTTCTTGACTGCGTGAACAGCCGCCAGAAGCAAAGCGGGTGGTACGCGCGGCTGAACCGCAAACCGGTTTCCGCGCCAGAACGATCTCCTGAAACTGCCGTCGCCGTAAGACCGATCACCCATTCGCACCGGAGTCTTTCTTCATGAATCCTCATGTATGCATCGCTCCCGACGTGAAGCTCGGTCGGGACGTGAAGTTATCGAAGTTCATCAATCTTTATGGATGTGAAATTGGCGACGAAACCAAGATTGGAGCGTTCGTCGAAATTCAAAAGAACGCGAGCGTCGGCCAGCGCTGCAAGATTTCGAGCCACACCTTTATCTGCGAAGGCGTGACCATTGAAGACAATGTCTTCATCGGCCATGGCGTGATGTTCATCAACGACAGCTACCCGCGTGCCACCGCGCTGGGCGGAAATCTGCAAACCGAGGCCGACTGGAAGGTTGAGCGCACCGTGATTAAAAAGGGCGCATCGGTCGGCTCGGGAGCGACCATCCTTTCGAACGTCACCGTCGGCGAAAACGCCATCGTCGGCGCCGGCAGCGTGGTCACCAAAGATGTTGCGCCGAACAGTATCGTGGCGGGCAATCCGGCAAAATTTTTGCGTCATATCGAACGAAGCGTGGAGGCTTCCAAGTGAGCGTTTCTACCAGCAATTCAAATAGCATCCCTTTTCTCGATCTGATTACCCCGCATGTCGAACTGGAGCGGGAGCTGACCGAGGTTTTTCACAAAGCCCTGCATACCGCCGGATTCATCGGCGGTGCCATGGTCGAAGACTTCGAGAAGGCCTTTGCGGCATTCTGCGAGGCCACTCATTTGATCGCGGTCAGCAGCGGTACCGATGCTTTGCGGTTTGCCTTGATGGCGGCCGGCGTGACGTCAGGCGACGTCGTCGTGACCGTGCCGCACACTTTTATCGCTACTACGGAAGCGATTTCACAGGCGGGGGCGCTGCCGGAATTCGTCGACATCGATGAGCAGACCTACAACATGTCTCCGGAAAAATTGCAGCACTATCTCGAGCAGTGCAGCCGCGACAAGTCCGGCAAGCTCATCAGCCGCCGCAGCGGCCGTCCGGTGACGGCAATCGTTCCCGTCCATCTCTACGGACAGATGGCCGACATGGACGCCATCCTCGCGCTGGCGGAAAAGTACAAGCTGATCGTGATCGAAGACGCCTGCCAGGCCCACGGCGCGGAATATTTTTCCAAGAAGCAGAACCGCTGGATGAAGGCCGGCTCCATGGGATGCGCCGCGGCTTTCAGTTTCTATCCCGGAAAAAATCTGGGCGCGTGCGGCGAAGCCGGTGCGGTCACGACCAACGATGCCGCGCTGGCCGCGAAGATCAAGATGGTGCGGGACCATGGCCAAGCGAAGAAGTATTACCACGACATGGAAGGCTACAACGGACGGCTGGATGCCATACAAGCCGGCCTGCTGCACGTCAAACTCCTTCACCTGGCGAAGTGGAACGCGGAACGCCGCAAGCGCGCCGCGGAATACAATCGCCTGCTGAGTTCGATGGACAGTGCTGTAACGCTGCCCTTCGAGCCGTCATGGTCGCGCGCGGTCTATCACCTCTACGTGGTCCGGAACGCCGACCGCGAAGGCTTGATGGAGCATCTCAAGCAGGCGGGCATCGGCACGGGCATTCACTATCCCATTCCCCTGCACCTGCAGAAAGCATACGCCGGGATGAATTACTGCAAAGGAGATTTCCCTGCGACCGAAAAAGCCGCGGCGGAAATCGTTTCTCTGCCCATGTTCCCGCAGTTGACGGCGAAGCAACAGTCTCGCGTGGCGGAAGAAATCCTCAACTTCACCTCGACCCGCTCCCGCAAACCCGTCGAGGCCGACACGGTTTCGGTGGCGAGCGCAGGACGCCGCGCTTAGATGAGCTTTCGTTTCGATCGCTTCGCGACGCTATACCTGGTCAACCCGCTGCGGAGTTCTTCGTCGAATCGGACGTCGTCGATTCCGATTCTGATGTACCACAGCATCTCCGTTGGCAGCGAAGATAATTGCAGCGAGAATAAAAGAGAAGCGAACGCGCATCCCTACTACCGCACATCCACCTCACCGCAACGCTTTGCCGAACAAATCAAATATCTTCAGGGCAACGGTTACCGGACGGTTTCACTCGTGGAAGCCCTCAGCGCGCTGCGTGGACAGTTGCCGGTCGCGGGCAAGCAAGTTGCAGACAAGCAAGTCGTTATCACCTTCGATGACGGCTATCAGGACTTTTATTGTCATGCTTTTCCTGTGCTGAGCCAGTACGGCTTCAGCGCTACGGTGTTTCTGCCGACCGCATACATCGGAGAGAGTCCGGTATCTTTCAAAGGAAGAGATTGCTTAACCTGGGTGGAAGTTCGCGAGCTGAACCGTCACGGAATCCGCTTCGGATCCCATACCGTTACTCATCCACAGCTTCGGGATTTAAGCTGCGCAGCAGTGAAGGAGGAGATTTCCAGCTCAAAGAAAACCATCGAGGAAAAGCTCGGCTGCGAAGTCGACTCATTTGCCTATCCCTACGCATTCCCTCAAACAGACATTGACTTTAGAAACATGCTGCGTGATTTGCTGGTTGAAGCTGGTTACCGGAACGGCGTCTGCACAATCGTAGGGTTAGCTCGTTCCAAGAGCGATCCGTTTTTCATGGAGCGATTGCCGGTCAACTCCTGCGACGACGATGCGCTGTTCCAGGCAAAACTCGCTGGCGCGTATGACTGGGTTGCAAAATTCCAGTATGCTTCGAAGATGATCAAGGCCTGTTTGCGGGGGTTTTCGATGGGGTCTAAATACCGCGTGTCGAAAGACTTTCCTGCAGTTCATGGGGAGGCTGGGAACGGGCCATGTCCTCCTGAGACCTGTTCGCGTTAGCCATCACTGGTTATAAAGGAGACTCGATCATCCAGTAGATCGTGAGCAACTCCCCTACTGGGAACGACAAAGTCCGACCAGCGGGTTCGCTTGAAACAGCGCACCCAGCACACGATTGGTGGAGGAACGCGTGAACGGCCCCCGGAAATTCCTTCTGATTGTTGCATCCATACTCACATTTACCCCGCTGATGTTCTCTTCGGCAACCAACATTTACATCACGCAGGATGGCAGCAGCAAAGGCGCCTGCACTGCCGGCCCACATAACGCTGCCTGGTTCAATAGTTCGAGCAACTGGGGCGGCGGGACGAGCCAGATCGGGCCAGGTACGACCGTACTGCTTTGCGGAACAATCAGCAGCACGCTGACGGCACAGGGGTCGGGTGCGAACGGCTCTCCAGTCACTATCCTATTCGATACCGGCGCGAACATCACGACGACTTGCAATGGCGGCAGTTGTCTGGCGGTAACCAATAAGAGCTACGTCATCGTGGACGGCGGCGTGCCTTGTGGTTGGATCAATCAGGTGCTGGTGCCGTGCAACGGCACGGTTCAATCCAGCGCAGCGCAGCCCTCCGGTTCCCAGTTTGGAATCGACGCCACAAGCTGCTCGAACTGCGAGTTTCGCAACTTGAATATTGGACCCATTTATACGAAGTCCTCAGGAGGAAACGAGCCAGTCGGAGATATACGCGGCATTCAGACTTTGCCCTCCTCGGGGAACGGGACGTGGTTAATTCACAACAACATCATCCATGACACTTCGTCGGCAATCGTCTACGTGCCCAACGGCTCGAACGACAACGGATTTCAGGCCTATAACAACGTTACCTATAACATCAATTCGAGCGTGGACATCTCCAATAACAATAATGGCACGTTGACGGCGGCTTCGATCCACGACAATCACTTCGGAGCAACCGGGAACTGGGATAATTCGGGATGCCCTGATCACCACAATTCGCTCCATGCTTTTGCCTACACAACGACCAACTCTGGCATCGATTACTACAACAATCTGATCGATGGCGATTGGGGTAACTGCCCGACCAGCGGCCTGTTCATCGAGGGAAACGGATCGGTAAACCAAAATGTCCGGGTCTTCAACAACCTCTGGCTGATGACGTACCAGCAGGAGAATAACGGCATCGTCAGCATCACCGCCGGCGGCTACGTCCGCTTTTACAACAACACCGTCATCGGCGCAAATTCGAGCGACACCTGTGTTGGCGTCACCGGAAATGCCGGAGCCACCGTTTACATCGAAAACAACATCATCAGCAATTGCACTACGCTGTTCGCTCCGTCTTCGCTCACCGGCTACACGACCGTGGATAACAACATCTACGGTGGAAACAATACGAATCCCTGGACGGATCAGAGCATTCCCGCGTGGTATCCAACTCTCGCGCTGTGGCAGGCGCACTGCAAGTGCGACACGCACTCGAGTTATGGGACGTCGGCCTCCTGGGTTAAGGTCAACTCCGGTGGCACTTTAGAAGCTGGCTCTCCAGCCATCGCGGAAGGCGCGGATTTAACTAGTCTGGGCATTCCCGCGCTTGATTCCGATATCGCGGGGATCGGGCGTCCGGGAGGATCGAGCCCCTGGGATGCTGGCGCCTACGATTCCACCACAAATCCTCCTCCGGCACCGCCCACTGGGCTCGCCGCACAGGTCCAGTAAAGGTCTGGTAAAGCGCTTAACGCTTCTTGCGGGATTCTCAGGTATTTCCTTGGCAATTCCGAGTGCCCGACGTGGTCCCGCTAAGGGGACCCGATGAATGTCGTTCAGCTATGTAACGAGTATCTCCCGGTGCGTCGTCATGGACACCCACGATGAGAATCTGTTTCCTTTCACACTCTGCCCGGCTGGGCGGCGCCGAGCGGGTTCTGCTCGAAACGATTGAAGCCTTTCAGTCGCAAGGCGTGGAATGCCGCGTTCTGGTCCCGGGCAATGGCGAGTTCTGCAACGAATTGGTCCGCATGGGTGTGCCCTTCGCCATCATTTCCTATCCTTTATGGATGAGCCGGGGAAGACTTGCATGGGTCGATTGGCTCAGATCCGCTGTAGGCATCATTCTCAACACCATCGTCGTCGCCTGGAAGGTCCATCACTGGCAACCCGATTATGTTTATTCCAACACGGCGACAGTTTGTGTCGGAGCCTTCGCTTCCCGGCTTACGAGCCGCCCGCATGTCTGGCATTTGCATGAGTTCGGCATGGAGGATCAGGGTTTGTCCTTTTTGTTCGGGCAACGTTCCTCTCTGGCTGTGATCGATCGTCTGTCATTCCGCTGCATCTGCGTTTCTGAAGCGTTGGCTGCAAAGTACCGGTGCTCGATTGAGCCGTCAAAGATCACGGTCATCTATCCGTCCATGCACCAGTCGCTACGAGACGGGACGCGGGGCGGTACGGAGGTTGCTTCACTTGCGCCGCTTGCATCCCCGACAAAGCGATTTCGCTGCGTAATCGCGGGAGCACTGATGGAGGGCAAGGGGCAAGATGAGAGCGTGCGGGCACTGGTCCAGCTCAAAGATACCGGAGTCGATGCCGAACTGCTGATTGTCGGCGACGGGCTGCCGGCCTATCGCCGCAAGTTGGAAGATTCCATCAAGACGAATCAGCTGGAAGGGCGAGTGCATTTCGCCGGCCACGTGGCAGATGTGCTTCCCCTCATGCGATCTTCCGATGCCGTTCTGATTTGTTCGAGGAGTGAGGCATTCGGCAGGGTGACCATCGAGGGCATGTTTTCGGGAACCCCGGTGATTGGGGCCCGCAGCGGAGCCACCGCCGAATTGATTAAAGAAGGCGTGAACGGAATTCTTTACAACCACGGCGATCCAGCGGATCTGGCCGCAAAAATCGAATATCTTTGCCACAATCCTGCCGTGGGAAAGCAGCTTGGGATGAATGCGCAGCGCTGGGTGCAAAGCTACTTCACGCCGGAGCGATATGCTCGGGAATTGATGTCGATTGTGGAACCGTGCTCCGAGCCCGCAGCAAACCTGGTGAGACCGGCACCAATCGCATAAGGCCATTGCAACCTGCATCGCACTTCACTTCATTTCCTACGCACCTACAAAAATAATCTGAGTCCACGAAGGAATTTTACCGAGCGATGAGTCTGACACGCGAAATGGCATTTTCCGAAGGCAAGCACCTTGGGGGGCGGCACCTGGCCTGGAACAGCCTGCTGAACCTGGGTACAGCGGTGTTCATTGCGGGTCTGAACGTCATTTTCGTCCCCTTGATGCTGCACTCCTTCGGCACGGAATTTTATGGAGTGCTCTCCGTAACCTGGATGGTACTGGGGAATTTCTCGTGGCTCGATTTCGGGTTCAGCCGGGCCTCGGCCCGATATGTTGCGCAGGAGCTGGGCCGCGGCCGCCCCGATCAAGCCGCATTGTGGACCTGCACCGCAGTGGTTTCGCAGGCGTTCCTCGGGTTGATCGGAGCCTTTGCGATCTGGTTAGCGGCGCCTTTCATCGTCAACCACATCCATGTGCAGAGCGAAAATCGCGCCCTGGTAATTCTGACTCTCAGATTATTTGCATTCTGTATTCCCATCGACTTCGCCAACCGGTCGATCACAGGTGTCATGCAGGCAGGACAGCGGTTCGATTGGGTGAATGGCCTGGGCGTGTTCAGCACCTTGTCGACCTTCGGGGTCTACGGCATCGGAATTCTTCATGGCGCCAACTTCAAAGTCGTAGTCTACGGACTGGTTGTCATAAGAATCGTCAACCTGCTGGGCTGCTATTGGGGAGCGACTTTCGTTCTGCCGGAATTAAGATCGTTTCGCTACCTTGAAACCGTCACCGCGAGTTATAAGTCTCGAGTGGTTACGTTGGTCAAATACGGATGGTGGGTAGCCTCGGCATCGATCGTCGGGCCGCTTCTTCTGCTTTTCGATCAGTGGATGATCAGCATACTGATTGGCGTTTCACTGCTGCCGTTTTACACCATCCCCAGCAATCTGCTCTGGCGCCTGGGTATGTTCCCCAACAGCCTGACTACCACTCTGTTTCCGGCCTTTAGCGCGATGGAGGCGAAGACGGAATGGAGCCGTATTGAACACTACTTCGTGCGGGCACACCGCTACCTCCTGACCGCGCTCATTCCGATCCTGTTCGTTCTTTTTGTATGGGGAGGAGAAATCCTGCGGTTGTGGATCGGCGCCTCGTTCGCTGCACAGGCCACGCTTCCCTTACGCATGCTGGTGCTGGGATTCGCCATCGGATTGTTGGCTCCGCTTTCGGGGGCGCTGCTCGAGGCAGTGGGCCGGCCGGATATCCTGGTAAAACTTTATATCGTCGAACTGCCAATAAATGTGCTTCTGGTATGGTCGCTTACGAAGCATTACGGGATCGCGGGCGCGGCGCTCAGCTATTCCGTCCGCACCATCATTGAGACTGTGGTGCTTTGGATTGTGGTCTATCGAATCGTTCCGTTTTCCGGCGCCGAACTGATCAAGAAAGGTTTGCTGTGGCCGGGATTGGCCCTTGTCTTCTTGGTATTTGCCTCGTACGGCTTGCGGAATTGCAGCGTACGAAACTTCGGCCAACTCGGAGTCACTATAGCGTTACTCGCGGCTTACTGCCCCTACGCCTATTGGATTGCGCTGGACGCCCAGGACCGGAAATTTGGTCTGGATGCTTTTCTGGCAAAGAAGCAACGGCTGCTCGAAAAGCTTTTCGGCCCGACGATACCTCTGGCGGGCGCGGAAAACTAGACGGTATCTATACTCAAAACGCATGAAAGAGAAATCCTCAGCTATGAGCCAGCGCGTTTCTGTGGCGTTGTGCACCTGCAATGGCGGCCGCTTCCTGGCCGAGCAGTTGCAAAGCATCGCCTCGCAAACCTTGCTTCCGCAGGAGTTGGTGGTCTGCGACGATTCGTCTACGGACGATACGGTTTCTATGATTCAGGACTTCAGCCGGACGGCTCCGTTCCCTGTGAAACTGTTTCAGAACGCCGAGCGGCTGGGTCCCGCAAAGAATTTCGAGAAGGCGATCGGGCTTTGCGAAAGCGAAATCATATTCCTGTGCGATCAGGACGATTGCTGGAAACCGATAAAGGTCGAGCGCATGGTCGAGGCGCTGGAAAAACACCCGCAGGCGATGTACGCATTCTCGAACGCGGAAATGATCGACGAGAATGGAAATACGCTGGATAGCACTCTCTGGGATGCAGTTGGATTGAGTGGCAGGCTCGAGAGTTTTTCGGGAGATGGCCAGCTGAAAATCCTGCTCAAGCACAATATCGTCACCGGAGCGGCCATGGCGTTCCGTGCGTCGTTCCGAGATGCTGCACTGCCAATCATGCCGGACTGGATGCACGACCACTGGATCGTCTTGCTGGCATCGGCGGTCTCTTATGGGGTTCCGGTACCTGAAGTTCTTCTGAGCTACCGCCGGCATGGGTCGCAGGTGTGTGGTTGGAAAAAGCAGACTTTCTGGGAAGTCTGCATGGAGTCGCTGCAAGCCCGATCCGAGGATTGGACCCAAAAAGTCGCGTATTTCCGGCAGCTGCTGGAACGCATCGAAACGATCTCTCCGCATTTGCCATGTCCACTAGAGCGTATTGCCCTTCTGTGGGATAAAGAGAAGCACATGGTCACGCGGTCGACTGCCCGCGGCAGCAACGGACTGGCCAGGATTGGCCGGGTTCTGGCCGAGGCATCGACTGGAAGGTACCAGCGTTTCTCCGATTCCTGGTACAGCATTGTTCGCGATTTGTGATGAGGCTGCTTTCCTTTGATACCCGACAATTTTTTTCTCCACGGCGGCGCCCGCGAAACCCTCATGAGCCCGGTTGGTGCGGTGCTGATGCTATTGGCGATCGCTCTGATGCTGGCGCTGCCGCGAAAGTATATGACCGCGCCGGTGTTGCTGGCGGTGTTTCTGATCCCCGAAGGAGAAGTTGTTGTTCTCGGCGGATTTCACCTGATGCCGGTTCGCATCGTCGCGCTGTTTGGACTGATCCGATTAGTTTGGCTTCGCTATTCATCCCGGCTCGTTCTATTTTCTGGTGGCCTCAACACCATCGACAAGGCATTTCTCGGCTGCGCCATCGCTCACTCGCTGGCCTTCATCTTGCTTTGGCGGGAGCCCGCTGCAGTCATCAATCAGGCAGGTTTCCTGTTGGGGGAACTGGGGTCGTACATTCTCCTGCGATCCCTCATCCGCGATCGGGAGGATGTCAACAGGGTTCTCAAGTTATTGGTAATCGTTGCGGCGCTCAACGCCATTGGAATGGTTTACGAGAAATTGCGAATTCAGAATCTGTTTGGTCTCGTGATCGGCGGCGTCGATCCGGTACCGCTGATCCGCGAGGGGAGAATCCGCTCACAGGGAGCCTTCGGGCATGCGATTCTGGCAGGAACTTTTGGAGCCATGTTGCTCCCGCTCTTCGTGGTTCTCAGGACCCATGGAAAAGCCAAGCTGCTTGCGGCGATTGGCGTGCTCTCATCGCTTGTGATGGTACTGACCTCGGCTTCAAGTACGCCGCTGATGGCAATCTTTGGAGTGTTGGTTGGAATCTGTTTTTGGCCGGTCCGCAAGAGCATGCGAATCGTGCGCTGGGCGGTTGTGTTCGTTCTCGTGTCCCTGCACCTGGTGATGAAAGCCCCGGTGTGGTTTCTGATCGCGCGGGTGGATATGGTGGGAGGTTCGGCCAGCTTCGATCGAGCCAACTTGATCGATGTATTCATCAAACACTTCTTCGATTGGTGGCTGGTGGGCACTCGCGATATCGGGAGCTGGGGATGGAGTATGTGGGACCTCAGCGATATGTACGTCTCACAGGGGGAGACGGGCGGTTTGATTGCACTGATATTTTTCATCGCCGTCATTTCCCGCTCGTTCAGCCGGCTCGGCAAAATGCGGAAGACGGTCAGCGGCAAACAGGAGTGGATCTTGTGGCTCTTCGGGGTCTCGCTCTTCGCGAACGTGATGGCGTTTTTCGGCGTGAGCTACTGGGATCAAACTGTGGTCGCCTGGTTCGCATTGTTGGCAATGACTTCTGTCGTGACCACGAATCCTTCGAAAAAGAAAACGGTGGGAATAGAAACCGAGCTGGAAGTAGAACCCAGCCAATCGCTCGCCTACGGTCAGGAGTCCGAGGCGTACGCGGTGAATGCTCAGCTATAAGAGACGTCACTCCTCCAGGACCACCAATTTCCAAGATGAGAGTTCTTTACAGCTTCCCACACAAGATCGGCGCTGCGCGCATCTGCTACACCGCATGGGAACAGGTGCGCGGACTGGCCGCGGCGGGCGCGGATGTCACTGTATTTCCCGGAGCCGTCGCTCGTCCGCTGCCCGCAAACGTTGCCGTGCGCCCAACCTTGGCGAGAGGCAAAATGAGGCTTCCTTATAAGCTATTGGGAAGAATGGGCGCTTGTGTGCTTCATGACAGAATCGTGGCTCGGCGTCTGGAAAAGATAGCCGGCCAGGTGGACATCGTCCACTGCTGGCCGCTGGGTTCGCTCGAAACCTTAAAGGCTGCGAAGCGGATGGGAATTCCGGCGGTGCTCGAACGGCCGAACGCACACACCCGCTTTTGTTACGAAACGGTTGCGGCGGAGTGCCGCCGCCTCGGGTTGAGTAATCCCCACCACGAATATCAGGAAGATTACGCAGTTCTTCTGCGGGAGGAAGCCGAGTTCGAAGAAGCGTTTGGCCTGCTCTGTCCCGGAGCTTTTCCCAGTAAGACCTTCGAGGATCGTGGCTTTGCGAAAGAAAAGCTTTTTCGCCACAGTTATGGCTTCGATGAAAACAAATATTTTCCAGATGCCACCCGGAATGCGCGACAGGGTCAGCTTATTGCCCTGTTCGTTGGGGTCGACGCTATTCGAAAAGGGTTGCACCTTGCGCTCGAAGCGTGGCTGGCTTCGCCAGCCAGCAGGAACGGCAAGTTTTTGATCGCGGGAGAACTGAGCGCGGAATTCAAGGGCCGCTGGGCCAGGGAATTGGCGCACCCGAGTGTTAAAGCACTCGGCCACCGCTCGGACGTACCGGAGCTGATGCGAAATGCAGATATGCTCCTGATGCCATCGTTCGAAGAGGGTTCCGCTTTAGTGTGCATGGATGCGATCGGAAGCGGATGCGTTCCCGTGGTTTCCGCGGCATGCTCTGACGCCTGTCAGCACATGCACAACGCCCTGGTTCATGCCATCGGCAACACGCAAACCTTACAACGGCATATCACCTTGCTGTACGAAGACCGCTCGCTGCTCGGCTCTCTCAGAGACGCATGCATTCGCGAGCGTCTTCGCTACACCTGGCCGGAAGCCGGCAAGAAATTGTTCGCCGCCTATCGGCTCGCGGTCGATCAATATAATGCTACGCGGCAAGCGGCGCCGAATCAGATTCCACTGAATCCGATTCAAGAGACTGCCGCACAACCGGGCGTGCCCGCTGCAAGCCAGGCAACCAGTTTATGAACGCAGGAACCGCAAAATACGTTGTCGTCACCCCAGTACGCGACGAAGAGGCGTACCTGCCGCTTACCATCGACAGCATGGTAAAGCAGACCGTGCGTCCGCAGGAGTGGATCATCGTCGATGACGGTTCGAAGGACGGGACCAGCCGCATCATCGCAGAGGCGGAGCGGCAATATCCCTGGATTCGCGGTGTACGGCGCGAGGATCGCGGCTTTCGCAAATGGGGAGCTGGGATTATCGAGGCCTTTTACGATGGCTTTCACGCGCTTCGCTGTACGGATTGGGAGTTCATGGCGAAGCTCGACGGCGACTTGTCGTTCGATCCCGATTATTTTTTGCAGATGTTCGCCAAGTTCGAGGAGAATGCCAGACTCGGGATCGGGGGCGGTTTTCTCTACCACGTGGAAAACGGGCGAAAGACTTTGGAACAAAGTCCGATGTTTCACGTTCGCGGCGGAGCGAAGATTTACCGCCGTGGCTGCTGGGATGCCATCGACGGTTTGTGGGTGGGGCCAGGTTCGGATACGCTCGATGAAGTGAAAGCCAACATGCTCGGCTGGAGCACACGAAGTTTTCTTGATCTTCAACTGCAGCATCATCGCTGGACCGGCGCGGCATACGGCCGCTGGGGCGGAATCGCAAAGAACGGCAAGACCGACTACGTCGCGGGCTACCATCCGTTGTTCCTGATGGCGAAAGCAGTTGCCCGGCTTTGGCAGCGGCCTTATGTCTGGGGATCGTTCGCTCTCGTATATGGATACATTGCAGCCTATCTCGAAAGAACTCCGCGGATCGACGATCCGCAGTTGATTAAGTATCTGCAACGCCAGCAACTCGCCAGACTGTGCGGGCAGGAAACGATCTGGAAGTAATCTGGCAGACGGCAATTTAAGAATCCCATAACTTCGCCGAGAACCGACGCAATCGCATGGATCTTTCCATCATCTACGTGAATTGGAACTCGCTCGACTATCTGCGCGAGTCGATTGCCAGCGTTATCGAGCAAACGCACAGCGTTGCTTACGAAATTATCGTGGTGGACAATGCGTCGCCTGAGCCCGGGGTGGATTTGCTGAAGCAAACTTTTCCGGACGTGAAGATCATCCACAGCGAAAACAATCTGGGATTCGCTGGGGCCAATAACCTCGGCTTCCGGCACTCCACCGGCGAGTTTGTGCTCTTCCTGAATCCCGATACGAAGCTGATGGCTCCGTCGATCGATTTGTTGATCGCGCGCCATAAGAGTCTGCCCGATGCCGGCATCGTAGGCTGCAAGCTGTTGAATACCGATTTGTCCGTGCAGTTAAGTTCGATCCAGACCTACCCAACAATTCTCAATCAGGCGATGGACGCCGAATATCTGCGGCTGCGCTGGCCGGAATGTCCGCTATGGAAAATCGCGCCGCTGTTCTCGGAGAAAGTTAGTCTGATGAAGGTCGAGATCATTCCGGGCGCGTGCATGCTCCTGCGAAGATCGGTGTTTGAGCGGATCGGACTCTTCAGCGAAGAATATTTCATGTACGCCGAAGACCTCGACTTGAATTACAAAGTCAAGGCCGCAGGTCTTACCAACTACTACGTGGGAGAAACCGCGATCATCCATCACGGCGGGACCAGCAGCTCGCGGCAGCGAGTCAGCCACTGGGCGACCATCATGAAGTACCGTGCCATGGTGCAGTTGTTTCGCAAGACGCGCGGCGGCGTGTATGCGCTCGGCTACCGGCTGACGATGGGCGCGGTGGCTACGGGAAGATTAATGCTGCTGGGGCTGATGTCGCTTTTGGGCAATCTGGTATCGGACCGCGAGTCGCTGAATTACTCACGGGAAAAATGGAAGACGGTTTTGAAGTTAACCGCCGGCTGGCAGGACGTGGCCGTCGAACGCCGATAGCGCGCTTAACGAGAAAGACTAGGAAGGAACAAGCCACTGTGTGCGGAATTTGCGGCAAATTGAATTTTGATCGCGCGAACCACGTTTCAGGCGCGTTGCTGAAGTCGATGGCGGATGCCATTCAGCATCGCGGGCCGGACGATGAGGGCTATTACCGCTCCGGGCCAGTCGGCTTCGGCTTCCGCCGGCTTTCGATTATCGATCTCAACACCGGGCATCAGCCGATTTCGAACGAAGACGAACGGGTTTGGATCGTCTTTAACGGCGAGATCTACAACTATCAGGAGTTGCGGCACGATCTGCAGGCTCGGGGGCATGCTTTCAGAACTCAGACCGATACCGAAGTGATTGTCCACCTGTATGAAGAATTTGGCGTGGGCTGTATTGAGAAGCTGCGCGGCATGTTTGCCTTTGCCGTCTGGGACGAGAATAAGCAGCAACTGCTGATTGCCCGCGATCGGGTGGGAATCAAGCCGCTGTATTACTGGCTGTCGGACAAGTCTCTGGTCTTCGGTTCCGAGATCAAGGCGCTGCTCGCCGATCCGGAGGTAACGCCCGAGGTCGCGCCGGAGATGATCGACCGCTTCCTCACATTTCTCTATATTCCTGGCGAAGAGACGCTGCTGCGAAACGTGCACAAGCTGGCTCCCGGACACTACCTGCTGGCACGTGATGGCAAGACCGAGATCCGGCAATATTGGAATCTCGAATTCTCTCCGCAGCCGCGCACAGAAAAGCAGGCCAAGACGGAGTTGCTGGAGCTGTTCGAAGAATCGGTTCGGCTGCACATGATCAGCGATGTGCCGGTTGGCTTCTTGTTGAGTGGAGGCGTGGACTCAACCGCAATGCTCGGATTCGCGGTAGGCAAAACCGACCGTCCGCTGAGCAGCTATACGCTCGGGTTTTCGACGCCGGGGATCATCGACGAGCGCCCTTACGCGACCTTCGCAGCCAAAACTTTTGGCACGGAGCATCATGAAACCACGATCAGCTCGCAGGAGTTCGCCGACTTCCTGCCGCAGTTTGCCTGGCACATGGAAGAGCCGGTCTGCGAGCCGCAGGCGGTGGCGCTGTATTACGTTTCCCGCTTGGCGAAGAAATACGTCAAAGTGCTGATTTCGGGTGAAGGCGGCGACGAAGCCTTCGCAGGATATCAAACCTATCGCGGAGTTTTGTGGCTGGAGCGGCTGAAAGCGTTGCTGGGCCCCTTGACCCCGGCGGCAGCCTCGGTGGCGGCGTATTTCGACCGCACGATGAATATGGCTCGGCTGCACAAATACTCTCCGCTGTTTGGAATCCCGTTCGGCGATTACTACTACGGGAGAACCTACGCGCCGGAGGCGTACTTTAACGCCAAGTCGAGCGAGCTGTATTCGAGTGACTTCTCGGGATTCGTCAACAAAATATTTTCGGTGATGCCGGCCCGCGACCATCTGCACAGCGGGCAGGCCAGGAGCGTGCTCAACCGGATGCTCTACGTGGACACGAAAACCACTTTGCCGGACGATCTTCTTCTGAAAGCGGACAAGATGACGATGGCGAACTCCATCGAACTGCGCGTGCCGCTGCTCGATCACAAGATCCTTGAGTTTGCCGCGCGCCTGCCGGAAAACTTGAAAGTGCGGGGCCTGACTACCAAATACATCGCCAAGGCCGCGCTGCAGAACCGGGTTCCGCATGAAATTCTGCATCGCAAGAAGGCAGGGTTCCCGGTGCCCTACGAGATGTGGTTGCAGACGGAGTTGAAGAGCTGGCTGCAGGATGTGTTGCTCGACCGCGCGAGCGTCGCACGCGGATATTTCCGCCGTTCGAGCATTGAGGGCCTGCTTGAGGAGAACACGCGTACCGGCCGCCATTCGAAGGAACTGCTTTCTCTTGCGGTGCTGGAGTTGTGGCACCGGTCGTTTTTGACTAAGAACCCGGCTACGAACGCTTCGAACCCGACTAAAAACGCCTCGAACGAAACGTCCGCAACCCCAGATGCGGCGCTAACGCTGGGGTGACTGAATCTTCCGCTCATGTACGAAACTGAAGCCAATCGCGCAATCGAATCGCCCGACCAACTGGCAGGCGAGATGCTCGCTCAGCTAGGCGAACTCAAGAGCACGTTGCTAGAACGCACCGTGCTGCCCTGGAGCGAGCATTGCACGGAGTGCGTCTGGCCGACCTGCTATACCACGTGCGATCTTTACAGTCCCAGGGAAGATGGGCGCTGCCGGCGGTTCTCCGACGGAATGGTCCGAATCGATTGCGCCGAGGCGGTGAACTCTTACGTTCTGAAAATTCGGTTCAAGCAGTGGGGCAAGTTGTGGACGCCGGGCAACATCCACTTGCGCTCGGTGGAAGATGCAGCAAAGCTTGAGCGCCGCGATCATTGGATTGGTACGACGCTTTATCAGCTGCCGGCTCCGCCGCTGCGGCATTTTGCCACAGGCAAGCGCTACAGCTTCAAAAAGCGAATGGCCTACGGAGCGGCTTCGGGCGAAACCTTGCCGACGGCTTTCGTGATCGAGTGTTATAACCCGGCGCCAGAGATGGTCCGGCTGTCGCTGACCATGCGCTCAGTCGATGACCGGGTGAAGATACCGTTCCAGCAATTGCTGGAACTCGCTCCCGGATTCCACCGGGTCCGGGTGCCCTTCGAGGCGATTATCCGCTTCTTTGATCTGCGTGCGCCCTTCAACGTCGAATTGGTTCCGAACGAAGACCAGAGCGAGACCACGCTCTACTTTGGGCTGATGGAGTTTGTGCGAGAGGCGAGCCGGCAAGTTCAAACCAAAGCGAAAGACGCGCAGCCGAAGGAATCCAGGAAGATCAAGTGCATTGTCTGGGATTTGGATAACACGCTTTGGGACGGGGTTTTGGTGGAAGATGGTGCGGCAAGACTTAAACTCAAGCCGCAGATTAAGGAAATTGTCAAGCAACTCGATGAGCGCGGAATCCTGCAATCCATCGCCAGCAAGAACAATCCCGAGGAGGCATTGGGCGTTCTCCGGAGCTTCGGTATCGAAGAGTATTTCCTTTGTCCACAGATTTCCTGGGAGCCGAAGAGTCAAGGGATTGCCGCAATCGCGCAGCAACTCAATATTGGCATCGACACACTCCTGTTCGTTGATGACTCGGAATTCGAGTTGCGCGAGGTGCAGGCGGTGCACCCCGAAGTGCGGACGCTGAACGCCGGACTCTATGAAACGATTGTGAACCTGGAAGCGTGCCAGGTTCCGGTGACCGCCGAGAGCCGCGAGCGGCGCAAGATGTATCAGGTGGAGGCGGAGCGGCAGAATATTGCCGGCAACTTCGGCGACGATTACATGACCTTTCTGCGCTACTGTAAAATCCGTTTGAATATTCAGCCCATGACCGAGGCAAATCTGAGCCGGGTACACGAATTGACCCAGCGCACCAATCAGATGAACTTTTCCGGAAACAAATACGAGAAGAGCGTGCTGCAAAACGTGTTGGCCAGCCCGCAACTCGATACCTACGTTCTCAGCGTAGAAGACCGCTTTGGCAGCTACGGGGTGGTGGGTTTCTGCATCGTCGACAATCGCGTTCCGCTGATGACCGACCTGATGTTCAGCTGCCGGGTGCAATCGAAGCGGGTCGAACACGCGTTCCTGGCCTACATTATTCAAAAATACATTGCACTGACCGGCAAGGATTTCCAGGCGAACTATCGCAAGACTTCGCGAAATGTTCCCTCGGGCCGCGTGTTCGCCGACCTCGGGCTCGAAGAGAACGGTGTCGCGGATGGCGTATCGCGCCTGGTGTTTCCGGCTCGCCGGGAGGTTCCCGACGATGGCACCATCGAAGTGGTTGCTCAGGGCGTTGCCGCTGCCGAAGATGTGATGGAAACGGCTCGCTCATGACTCTGCGCTCTCGTGCTGGAAGTATTCGTCGAAAGATTCTCTCCGCGGTCTATCGGCGGACGGTTGCGCTAGGGAAGATCGGTCCGGTCGTGACCTTCACGTTTGACGATTTCCCCCGCAGCGCGCTGACGGTGGGTGCGGAAATTCTCGAAAGCTTTGGAGCGCGAGCCACTTATTACGTGGCGATGTCGCTGATGAATACAGCCAATAGTTTAGGGGAGCAATTTCACGAGGAAGATCTGTTCTCTCTGGTGGGTCGAGGGCATGAGCTGGGCAGCCACACTTTCAGCCATCTTTCAGCGCGTCGCGCAGGCCCTGATGTTTTTATCCGGGACGCCGAAAAAGGCGAAGCCGCGCTTCGGGAAACGTTGGGGCACCTGAGCTCCGGCAACTTCGCCTATCCCTATGGCGATCTCACACCCGTCGTGAAACGGAAACTCGGAGCAAGGTTAACAAGCTGCCGGGGAACCACTGGTGGCCTGAATGGCCCAGACATAGATTTGAACTTGCTCAGAGCCAACAGCCTGTATGGGGATATTGATCACGGAGGAGCGGCCAAACGGATGATTCTTGAAAACGAAAGGCTTGGGGGCTGGTTGATCTTTTACTCTCACGATGTCGCGGCAAGACCATCGCGTTTTGGCTGTTCTCCGCAACTGCTGAAGGAAGTGTGCTCATTCGCTGCAAGCCGTGGCGCGCGCTTTATGACTGTTGCCGGAGTCATGAGAGAGCTTGGACAACAACCCGACGTTCCGTTGGAAGGGAACTTGCAAGCCGGAAACAGGACTCACAGTCAGCTTCCGATGCCGTATTCTGATGAGTTACGTGGTGACATCTGTGGCTAGTACAACTGCGGCTACCGCAATCTCCGTGGAACGCGTCCGACCTACAGCCGACGTCGAAGTTTATGAGACGGATCCGATCCGAGAGCCGCGCTGGTCGGCTCTGGTGGCAGGCCATCCCCGCTCCTCGGTATTTCATAGCTCGAAGTGGCTGCAGGCGTTGCACAACGTGTATGGCTACGAGCCCGTGGTTGTGACCACCTGTCCTCCCAACGCGCCTCTCAGCAATGGACTGGTTTTCTGTAAGATCCGCAGCTGGTTGACCGGATGCAGGCTGGTGTCCCTGCCATTCTCCGATCATTGCGATCCCTTGCCCGACACAGCGAATGAGACCGACGAATTGCTCGTGCAGCTGAGTCAGAAGGTCGCCCGCGAAAAGTGGAGATACGTCGAGATTCGCCCTATCGCCTATGAGCCCGGCAGCCGCGCCGGGATGAGCCGGGGAATGAATTATTTGTTCCATCGCCTGGATCTGCGTCCCTCCGAGCGGCAGCTATTCCACAGCTTCCATAAAGACTGTGTGCAAAGAAAAATCCGCCGCGCCGAGCGGGAAAACCTGACCTATGAGGCCGGAGCCTCGGATGCGATCTTGCGGAAATTTTATTCCCTTCTAGTGATGACCCGCCGTCGGCAAGGCCTGCCCCCGCAGCCGCTGGCGTGGTTTCGCGGCTTGATCGCCGCATTTGGAAGCGACCTCAGAATCCGAGTGGCCTCCAAGAATGATGTCCCAGTTGCCAGCATTCTCACGCTTTCGCACAAAAAGACCGTGGTTTATAAATATGGCTGCAGCAATGCCGCCTTCAATCCCTTGGGAGGAACCGCGCTCTTGTTCTGGCAGACCATTCAGGAAGCCAAATATCAGGGCTTCGAGGAGCTTGAACTCGGCCGCTCCGATACGGACAACGCCGGGCTGATCGCCTTTAAGGAACGTTGGGGCGCCTCTCGCCGCTCCATCGCTTACTGGACCTATCCGGAGAGCGAACCCACATCGCAAAGAAGCTGGAAAAAAACGGTGGTGCGGCGCGTGGTGTCGGCAGTGCCCGACCTGGCTCTCGAAGTGGTTGGAAGCCTTTTGTACAAGCATATCGGCTAGGATGGCTGCGCCGACTTCCCGCTCTGAAACTCACTCATTCGGAAACTCGCAAGTATTTAGAAGGCCTAACCCTGAGGGGTTCTTAAAATGCTATTACTAAATCGAGTTTATTATTTCGTGAAGCCAGTGTTGCCGTGGCGTGTGCGGTTGGGGTTGCGACGGTGGCGAGCCAAGCGCCGCCGCCGGCAATATGCCGACGTCTGGCCGATCGATCCGAAGGCAGCGCAAACGCCTCCCGGTTGGCCAGGTTGGCCCGATAGCAAGCGCTTCGCGCTGGTGCTCACGCACGACGTTGAAGGCAGCAAAGGAGTGTCACGGGTCAAGCAACTCAGGGATTTCGAACGGAAGCATGGATTCCGGTCTTGTTTCAATTTTGTCCCGGAAGGGGATTACCGCGTTCCCGATGCGGTGCGGGAACTTCTGGATCGCGCCGGCTTCGAGGTTGGTGTCCACGGTCTGAAGCACGACGGCAAACTTTACAGTTCGAAGGCGGACTTCGCCTTGAGGGCTTCCCGGATCAGAAAATACCTGCAGCAATGGAACGCTTGCGGATTTCGTTCTCCCCTCATGCAGCACCAGTTGGGATGGCAGCATTTGCTCGGGGTCGTATACGACTCTTCTACCTTCGATACGGATCCCTTCGAGCCGGAATCCGATGGCGCCGGGACTATCTTTCCTTTCTGGGTCGCCGGGGCGAATGGCAATGGCTACGTGGAGCTTCCCTACACGCTGGTTCAGGATTTCAACCTTTTCGGAGTTCTGCAGGAGCCGGACATAGAGATTTGGAAGCGCAAGGCGGATTGGGTGGCCGAGCACGGCGGTATGGTACTGCTCAACACGCACCCCGACTATATGTGTTTTGAGGGCCGGCAGCAGAGGGACGAGTATCCGGTCGCACGCTACAACGAATTCCTACGCTATATGCGGGAGAAGTACGAGGGCTCGTTTTGGACTGGCCTGCCGCGGGAGTTAGCCAGCTATTACAAGGAGGCTGTGCCCGTCGGGTGCCGCAATACTCGCAAGAAGATCTGCATGGTGGCTTACACGCCGTACGAAGGCGACAATCGGGTGCGGCGCTACGCGGAAACTCTGGCGAAACGTGGCGATCAAGTGGATATGATCGGTCTATCCCGCGAGCATGGTCAACCGTCCGTAGAGGAAATCAACGGGGTCACGATTTACCGGGTTCAACATCGCGAACACAACGAGCGCGGCATGTGGACCTATGCCTGGAGATTGATGCGCTTTCTCAAGCGAACTTCGCGGATGCTTTCGCAGCTTCATGACCGCAATCGCTATGATGTGGTTCATATCCACAATATGCCTGACTTCCTGGTGCTTGCGGCGTGGTATCCGAAGCTCACCGGCGCCAAGCTGATTCTTGATATTCACGACATCGTTCCGGAGTTGTTTGGCAACAAATTCCGCTCCCGGCTCAACTCCGCTTATGTTGCGATGCTGAAGAAAATGGAAAAATTCTCGGCGGGATTTGTCGATCACGTCATTGTGTCTAATCACCTTTGGCATAAGACGGTGACGGCGCGTTCGGTCCCGGAAGAGAAGTGCTCCGTTCTCATCAATCACGTCGATCCCGACATGTTCGCCCGCCACGCCAAAACCAGAACGGATGGGAAATTCATTATTCTATTTCCCGGAAGCCTGCAGTGGCACCAGGGCGTCGATATCGCGATCGAGGCTTTTGCCCTCGTAAAGCCGAAGGTTCCCAACGCCGAGTTTCATGTCTACTGCGGGTCAGGCGTCCTGCA
The DNA here is from genome assembly GCA_963771965.1 of uncultured Acidobacteriaceae bacterium. Classification (GTDB taxonomy): domain Bacteria; phylum Acidobacteriota; class Terriglobia; order Terriglobales; family Acidobacteriaceae; genus Sulfotelmatobacter. Next base: position 148,827 of record CAVYVM010000004.1, on the reverse strand, counting down.
GAGCGATTTGAAAGAGCTTGTCGAGCGGCTTGGCCTTGGAGAAAGCGTCAAATTCAATAAAGCGGTTCCACTCGACGAGATGGCGCAGGTCATGGCCAATGCCGACCTTGGCGTCGTTCCCAAGCGAGCCGATTCGTTTGGCAACGAGGCCTACAGCACGAAGATCATGGAATTCATGTCGCAGGGCGTACCGGTGGTTGTTTCGAAGACGAAGGTCGATGCCTTCTATTTCGAAGAAGGGACGGTTCACTTCTTCCCATCCGGCGACGTGCAAGCCATGGCAGATGCGATTCTGGATGTGGTGAATAACAAGGCCTTGCGTGAATCTCTTATCGTGCGCGGCTATGAATATGTCGAGCGCCATGGCTGGGACCAGAAAAAGAAAGAGTATCTCGATCTGATTGACTCGCTTTCGACCGAGGCATTCGACGAGTTTGCTTCGCCGGAAGATTTGCATCCCCGCCGCCGTCCTGCCGCTTTTCAGGCTACGATGCCTTCGCTAAAAGCGATACAGCCACCGAGTCACGGCCAGCCCGATGCCGTCAGCGAAGAAGTCGGCAGCTTGGGATCCGACTAAAGAGTCGTCCGTCTGTAGTGTTGCCGCAGCAACTCGCGAAAACAAAAAATAAGAAATGCGACGGCTCACCCCGCTGAGCCGAATATCAAACAATTCTCTACCTCCCAAACATTTTCACTCATCTTGGGCAGAAACTCTTGAACCGAAAATCATCAAATTGCAATGTAGTAGTGGTAGGCGCCGGTCCTTACGGACTTTCCTCGGCAGCCTATTTGCGCGCGGCTGGAGTCGAAGCGCGCGTTTTCGGCGAACCCATGTCGTTCTGGCAGAACCAGATGCCGGTGGGCATGTGTTTGCGCTCGAATTGGGGCGCTTCGCACATCGCCGATCCCAACCAGGCTCTGACGCTCGATGCTTACTGCCGCGAAAAGGGAAATCACGTCTCCAGGCCAATCCCGCTCGACCGTTTTGTAGACTACGGGCATTGGTATCAGAGCCAGGCGGTACGAGATCTTGAAAAGCGCGAGGTGTGCAGCATCGACCTCGCCGCGGGCGGGTTCAAGATTGTCATGGCGGATGGCGAAGAATTCACAGCGCGGAGGGTCGTAGTGGCGGCTGGAATCAGCGCGTTTACGGCCCGGCCCGCGGAGTTTGCCGGCCTTCCTTCCGCTCTGGCATCGCACACCAGCGAGCACAACGATCTGCGAAAGTTTAAGGGTCAAAAGGTGGTAGTGATCGGCGCCGGACAAAGCGCTCTCGAGTCGGCTGTGCTGTTCAAAGAAGCCGGCATTCCCGTCGAAGTCATTGGGCGCAAGGAGACTCTCAACTGGGTTGGATTACATCCGCGCCTGCACCATCTGGGCGCGATCTCGAAAATGCTCTATTCGAAGCGCGACGTGGGGCCCGCTGGTATCAGCCGCCTGGTCGCCATGCCGCATGTGTTCCGGCGATTTCCCCGCAGCTTCCAGGATCGCACCGCTTATCGCGCAATTCGGCCAGCGGGAGCCGGTTGGCTGCAGTCGCGACTCACAGACGTACCGATTACCTTGGGGCGCAAAGTGACTTCCGCAGAGGTTTCCGGGAGCCAGCTCCGCTTGCGACTTGACGATGGAAGTGAGCGCCTGGTCGACCATGCGCTGCTGGCAACGGGATTCCGGGTTGACGTATCTAAATATCCTTTTCTGTCTCGAGCATTGTCGAAGCAACTGATAACCGTGAACGGCTTCCCTGTGCTTAAACGTGGTATCGAGTCTTCGATTCCAGGACTGCACTTTGTCGGCAAACCCGCGGCATGGAGCTTTGGACCGCTGCTCGGCTTCGTTTCAGGAGCGGAGTTTGCTTCAACCGAACTGCTTCGCTCTATCGCCCGGAACAACTCTCGGAACGGAAATCACTGAGCCTGTGAACACCGCCTTAACATCCAGAGTCGAAAGGTTGAGCGCCGTGCACACCGCAAACCAAACCACGGGAGCGGTCGTAATCGGCGGCGACTATCAGGGACTTGGAATCGTGCGCAGCCTTGGCCGCCACGGGATACCGGTGTGCGTGGTCGATGACGAGCTTTCGATTTCGCGGTACTCGCGCTACTGCAAGAAATTCGTGAAGCTTCCCGATCTGCGCCACGAGCGGCTCACGGTAGGCAGCCTGCTCGAAACGGGCAGAGGTCTTGGTCTTGATGGTTGGGTTCTTTATCCCACCCGCGAAGAACTGGTCGCCGCTTTGTCGCGCAACCGTGAAGAACTCGCGGAGGTGTTTCGAGTGCCGACCCCTGACTGGGAGACGGTGAAGTGGGCATGGGACAAAAGAAATACCTATCGACTGGCGAGAGACCTCGGTATTCCAACGCCCAGTACGCACTATCTGGAGCATCCCGACGAACTTGAGCAGCTCTGGTCGATTTCCCCGCCATTTGTGCTCAAGCCGGCGATCAAAGAGCATTTCTTTTACTCGACGAAAGCGAAAGCCTGGCTGGCCAACAGCCATTCCGAGTTGAGAGAACTGTTTGAAAAAGCGATCGAACACGCCAGCTCGGGAGAAATCATGGTGCAGGAGCTGATTCCCGGCGGCGGGCGACAGCAGTTCTCCTATTGTGGGTTTTTTCGCGATGGACAAGCCGTGGGCAAGATGGTGGTTCGCCGCCGGCGCCAGCATCCGCTTCAATTCGGACGGGCGAGCACCTTCGTCGAGACAGTCGACATTCCGATTCTGGAGAAGCTTTCGGAGCGGTTCCTGCACGCCATCGACTACTATGGCCTGGTCGAACTGGAATATAAGCTCGATCCGCGCGATGGCCAATACAAACTGCTCGACGTAAATGCCAGAACCTGGGGTTATCACAGTCTGGGAGCGGCCGCGGGTGTGGACTTTAGCCACATGCTCTACGCCGATCAAGTCGGTTTGCCCGTGACCCCCAGCATCGGACGTCCCGGAGTATCGTGGATGCGCACCACTACCGATGTTCCTGCAGCCGTGATGGGCATGCTCAGCGGAGATACTTCTCTGAATAGCTATCTCCACTCCCTCAGAGACTGCAATACTGAAGCGGTCTTTAGTTTGAGCGATCCGGCACCCGGGCTGGCGGAAGTGGCGCTCATCCCGTATTTGGCGATCAAGCGTGGCTTCTGAAACGATTTCGGCGTCAAAGCCACGGCCTCAGGTTCCCGTAGCCGGTATAGCAACCGAAAAGCACCTCGGCAATTGGCCAAGTCGCAAAATCCAGATCGCGCTGTTACGGGCAATTTGCGTCCTCGTTCTTTTGGGTGTTCTGGTTGCGGGCTTATGGCCATTTCACGCTCCCAGGAATCAAGTCAGGTGGATGAATGGCGCGAACGGCCTCCTGTTCAAGCGGCACGGCAGCATTGTCAGCGCTGGCGCATTTACAGCCAATCCATCACAGGACAACGCCGGTTGCAGCTTGGAAATCTGGTTGGAACCCAATCGCCTCGATTCCTCCGGCACAATTCTCGCGTTTTATCGTTCTGAGAGTCGGAGCGTTCCTTTTGCGCTGCGTCAATCGCTGGCCGATCTAGTGATCCTGCGCACGGCGCAGGATCCGCCGCATAATCCGGGGAAACCAAAAATCTACATCAACGATCTCTTCCGCCATCGCCAATTGGTGTTGGTCACGATCGTTTCGGGTGAGTCTGGTACATCGGTGTATGCCGATGGGGCGCTTGTCCGGAAGGTTTCAAACTTCAGGTTTTCCAAGGGTGACTTGACCGGAAAACTGATCGCCGGCAACTCGCCGACCACGACCGACAATTGGTCTGGACAAGTGCGAAAAATCGCCATCTATCGACGGCAACTTTCGGCTACAGAAGTTGGGGAGGATTTCGCGGACCTCGCGAAGGGTTCGCAGCCTGGCCTTACTGAAAGTGCACGCACGGTTGCTTTGTATCTTTTCGACGAGGGTAGCGGTAGCGTCGTGCACAACCGGGCAGACTCAGCGACGGACCTGCTCATCCCACAGCGATTTTTTATTTTGCACCCACAGTTTCTGGAAAATCCCCGGAGCGAGTTTCGCCCCGATTGGAACTACTGGAAAAATGTAGGCATTAATATCGGCGGGTTCATCCCGCTCGGGTTTTTCTTTTGCGCGTATTTGTTTACGCTGCACAGGATGAAACAAGCGGTCGCGATCACGATCGTTTTCGGTTTTGCCGTCAGTCTCGCCATCGAAGTCTTACAGGCATTTCTGCCCACCCGGGATTCGGGGATGACCGATCTCGTGACCAACACCTTTGGCACCGCTCTTGGGGCGATTGCATGGGTGTGGATTGTGAAGCGCCCCTGGCTGGCCGGCACGGGCATTTCAATGTTTGCTGAGCCTGCCTGATATCGAGCAACAACCGATGACCGAGCAAAATTTAACTGTTCGCGGCGTTTCCGATACCGCTCTCTGGGTGGCGTATTTCCGCGCTCTGGAAACGCAGCGTCCCGACGGGCTGTTTCGGGATCCTTATGCTGAGCGACTGGCCGGGGAGCACGGCTTCCATCTCGCGAAAACTCTTCCCGATGGCAACAAGCATGAGTGGGCGTGGGTAGCGCGCACATATCTCTTCGATCAGTTTCTTGCCCGTGCGATCCGCGATGGAGCAGATCTGGTCGTGAATCTCGCCGCAGGCCTTGACGCTCGACCCTATCGCATGGACCTGCCCGCGATGCTGCAGTGGGTTGAGGTCGACCTGCCGGAGATTATTTCTTACAAGCAAGACATCCTGAGCGATGAGAAACCGAAGTGCCGGCTGGAGCGAGTGAGTTTGGATCTATCGGACGTTACCGGTCGGCGCCAGCTTTTCTCGGAGATCAATGCGCGGGCGCCCAAAGTTGTTGTAGCAAGCGAAGGACTGCTGATTTATTTCACAACAGAAGAGGTCGCTTCGCTGGCGCAAGACCTCTCCGCACAAAGCCACTTTGAATACTGGATTATTGACCTCGCTTCTCCCGGCCAACTGAAACTAATGCAGCGCACTACTGGCAAGCAACTCAGCGAGGCAGGAGCCGCGTTCAAGTTTGGCCCTCCTGAGGGCGCAAATTTTTTTGCTCCATACGGTTGGGAGTCGAAGGATGTTCGCGGTTTGCTGAAGACCGCAGCGGAGTTCAAGCGCGCGCCTGCGGAGTTGTTGTCCTTGCTACCCGAACCCAAAGGGAATCCGCGGAATTACCCCTGGACCGGAGTCTGCCTGCTTCACAGAAAATGAGAGACCACAAACTGCAAGGCGTATATCTCCCTGCTAGCAAAATGGTTATTTCCGGTGCTAATTACTTCCTTGCGGTCGCCAACGTTACTAAATTCCGGGTCGAGTCGCGCTTTCGTTTTATGGGCAGAATCGGTTCGCGTGTTAGGATGAGGCCATACTTCTTCGCAGCCACCTCCCCGCGAAAGGTCTATAACTCAGAGTTATGTTAAACAGCGCAATCATTGGAGCAGGTCCGTATGGACTTTCCGTCGCCGCACACTTCCGACGGCGGGGCATTCCTTTCCGCATTTTTGGCCGTCCCATGGACAGTTGGCTGGCGCACATGCCGAAGGGCATGGTGCTCAAGTCGGACGGCTTTGCCTCTGACATTTACGATCCGGAGAGCGCATTCACCCTACGGCAGTTTTGTGCGGAGCGTGGCATCGAGTATGCCGATTCCGGCGTTCCGGTTCGTCTCGACACCTTTACAGCTTATGGTCTCGCCTTCAAAGACCGCATGGTGCCCGAGCTCGAAGAGAAAATCGTCGTGAGTGTTGATCGCTTGGCCGATGGCTTTGGTCTGCAGTTGCAGGATGGTGAAACATTTCAGGCGCGCAACCTGGTTCTGGCCGTGGGCATCACGCACTTCGACTACGTTCCCGAAAACCTGGCTCACCTGCCGGCCGAGTTTCTGTCGCACAGCGCTCGCCATCGCGAGGTCGAGCCTTTTCGGGGTAAAGATGTGGTTGTGATCGGCGGTGGATCTTCCGCGATGGACCTTGCCGGACTGCTCGGCGAGGCCGGCGCGAAGGTGCAAATGGTCAGCCGCAGAACGGAACTAAAATTTCATAGCCAACCGACGGGCAAGCCGCGGTCTCTCTGGCAGCAAGTCCGGCATCCGCAGTCCGGACTCGGCCCGGGTATGCGCTCGCGCTTTTTCGCTGATGCGCCCGGCGCATTTTATTACTTGCCTGAGCGCATTCGCATCGAGGCCGTCAGAAGAAGTCTCGGTCCTTCGGGCGGATGGTTTATCCGCGACAAGGTGATTGGAAAAGTTCCGTTGCACCTCGGATGCACGCCGTTAGCCGCTGAAGTGCGAAACGGCAACGTGCATTTGCGGGTTCGTGCGCAAGACGGCCAGGAACGCGAAATTGTAACTGGACACCTGATTGCGGCGACCGGTTACAAAGTGAATCTCGAGCGTTTGCAATTCTTGAGTGCGGACATTCGCTCGAAGGTTAAGGCTCTCAACGGAGCGCCGGTGCTGTCTTCGAGCTTCGAGTCATCGATCCCTAGCCTCTATTTTGCCGGGGTCGCGGCCGCAAACAGTTTCGGACCAGTCATGCGCTTTGCATTCGGTGCGGGTTTTGCCGCTCGCACGCTTACGCGAGCTCTTGCGAAATCGCTGGCCAGTGCGCCGGCAACCGTTCCCGTTGCGAGAGCGGCGACGACGACGAAATGAAGCGATGAAGCGAGAGACGATTGCCATTCACGCCGGCTACGACGGCAACCCTACGACGAAGGCTGTCGCCGTGCCCATCTACCAGACGGTCGCGTTTGAGTTCGATAGCGCGGAACATGGCGCGGCGCTGTTTAACCTCGAAGTTCAAGGGAACATTTACACCCGCATCGGAAATCCCACAAACACGGTGCTGGAAAAGCGTTTGGCCGCGCTCGAAGGCGGAGTCGATGGCCTCAGCGTCAGCTCCGGCATGGCCGCGATTGAGTATTCGCTGATCAACATTGCCGAAGCCGGCAACAACATTATTTCTACTCCTCAGCTCTATGGCGCCACGTACACGTTGCTGGCACACATTTTTCCGAAGCGCGGCATCTGCTCGCGTTTTGCCGCGAGCGACCGGCCTGAAGATGTGGAGAAATTAATCGACGAGAACACCCGCGCGGTTTACTGCGAGAGCGTCGGCAACCCTGCGGGCAATGTCGCGGACATCGAAGGATTGGCGCGCGTCGCCCACAAGCACGGCGTGCCCCTGGTGGTCGACAACACGGTGGCCACGCCGATTCTGCTGCGGCCAATCGAGTATGGCGCAGACGTTGTCGTCCACTCGATGACCAAGTTTATCGGGGGCGGCGGGACCAGTATCGGCGGAATGATTGTGGATGGCGGAAAATTTCCCTGGCGGCAGTATCCGGAAAAATTCTACATGTTCAACCGGCCGGAGATCGCCTACCACGGTGTCGTTTACGTCGATCACTACGGAGAAGCCGCTTTCGTGGCCCGCTGCCGGACCGTTTGCCAGCGGAACACCGGAGCAACCCTGTCTCCATTTAATGGCTTTCTATTTCTGCAGGGGATTCAGACCCTCGCGCTTCGCGTCGAGCGTCACGTGGAGAACGCACGCAAGGTGGCGGAGTTCCTGCGCGCTCATCCCATGGTGGATTGGGTGAACTACGTTGGATTTCCCGACAATCCTCTCTATCCCATGGCGCACCGCTATCTGGGTTCGAATTTTTGTTCTCTGCTCACTTTCGGAGTCAAAGGCGGCTACGAAGGCGGCCGAAAGTGCTTCAACGCATTCCGGTTGTTCAAACGCATGGTGAACATGGGCGACGCCAAATCGCTTTCGTGCCATCCGGCGTCGACGACTCATCGCCAGTTAACCCCCGAGGAGCAGGCGAAAGTCGGAGTTACGCCGGAGATGATTCGTGTAAGCGTTGGGATCGAGCACATCGACGACATTCTCGAAGATCTGAGGCAGGCGTTGGACAACGCCAGACCATGAAACGAGGAAGTCATTCGTAAGCCGTATTTTTGGGAAACAGTATGCCATTGATCATTGAAGGCGCCGGGGTTCCGCCGCGTTGGGCGGAGAGGGAAGCGTTGCATCCGGCGGCGCACAGAAACCAGGCCAGCGCCGCGGAATGCATCCAAATTGCATTCATCAACAACATGCCGGATGCCGCTCTGGAAGATACAGAGATGCAGTTCTTCGAATTGCTCGACGCTGCGGCCGGCGCCATTCCGGTGCGCGTTAAACTTCACTCGCTCGCCGGAGTTCCGCGCGGCGAACGGGGCGAGCAGCATCTCAATAGCTTCTACTTCAGCACGAACGATTTGTTGAACAGCCAGTTTGACGGTGTCATCATGACCGGAACCGAGCCGCGGCAACCGGACCTGCAGCAAGAACCTTACTGGCCTGCGTTGACGAGCGTTCTGGACTGGGCGGAAAGCAATACCAGTTCGACAATCTTGTCATGCCTGGCGGCGCATGCGGGAGTGCTGCACAGCGATGGTATCAACCGTTATCCGCTGCGGGACAAACAGTTCGGCGTCTTTGATTTCACTCAGTCCGGCAACCACCAATTTACAAACAATACCGGAAAGCAGGTCCGCTTTCCTCACTCCCGCTGGAATGAAGTGCGGGCCGAAGAGTTGTCCGCCTCGGGTTATCAAGTTCTCACGCACTCCGTCGCAGGCGGAGTGGATTCGTTTGTGAAGAAGAGAAAGCAGAGCCTGTTTCTGCATTTTCAGGGACATCCGGAATACGGCGCGCAAACTTTACTGAAGGAATATCGAAGAGATATAAAGAGATTTCTCAGGAAGGAACGCGAGACTTATCCTTCGATGCCGAAGGGATATTTTGACGCGACGGCCTCTAAGCTTCTGGCCGATTTTCAACGCGGTGTTCTTACGGAGCGGCGGGAGGAATCGATGGAAAGCTTCCCCGAGACCGCTCTGGTCGGCGGTTTGCGGAACACGTGGCATTACACCGCCATTCGCATCTACCGGAACTGGCTGCAATATACCGTGACTAGAAAAAACGATGTGGCAGCATTCTCCGCCATGGCGGCCACCTATTCTCACAGCGCCCGAAAACGGTCGGCCCTTTCATAAAGATTTCGCGCAATCCGAAAACGGAGCGCTCTGCGCCAATCCCTTAGTAGAAGCAATTCACGTTTACCTGGCTGATCTCTTGACCAACCTTCCCTCGCGAATCAGCGACGTATTTAAGCCGTGGTCCGAGCGCTCTCCGGAAAAGCCGGCGCTCGTCGAGACCTCCGGTACCTGGACCTACCGCCAGCTCGAATCGGTCGTCTCCGACACACAGCGCTGGCTCCTCGATTCGGGCATCCGGCCAGGCGACCGGGTGATGATCGTCTGCGAGAACTGCTGTGCCTTCGTCGCAATTCTGTTGGCTCTTGCAGAGATCGACGCTTGGCCGGTATTGGTCAATGCGCGGCTCTCGGCGCGGGAAGTCGATGAGATTCGCGAGCACTGTGGAGCGCGGCGGGTCATCTGTACCACGGGCGTTTCACCGCATGCGCGGGAACATGCCAAGCGACATGGAGCCTTGGTTCAAGAAGTCGGCGGTTTAGGTCCCATCGCGATCGGTCCCCTAAACGAAAATGTCGAACCAGAACCGATCGAAAACGATGTCTCGCAACGGATCGGCGCGCTAATTTACACTTCCGGGACAACCGGCCTTCCGAAGGGCGTCATGCTGACGCACCGGAACCTGTTGTTCGTCGCATCAGTTTCTGCGCAGATTCGGTCTCTGAGTCCGGATGACCGCCTGTATGGCACTTTGCCGATGTCGCATGCGGTCGGTCTTTCCGTTGTTCTGCTGGGATCGTTATTGAGCGGCGCAACGCTCTACCTGGCAGCGCGTTTCGATCCGGTGGCGGCTCTCGCTACGCTGGAGAAGGAGCGGCTGACGGTCGTACTAGGCGCCCCCGGAACATTCTCGCTGCTGGCGGATTACGCCAAACTAAAAGGGCTGAAGTCGCTCAACTATCCCGCGCTCCGCATCATTTCCTCTTCCGGTGCGCCGTTGCAGCCGGCGCTGAAATCACAGGTGGAAAACTTGTTTGGCATGGTGCTGCACAACGGATATGGCGTGACGGAGTGCTCTCCCAACATCTCTCAAGCTGTCGTGGGAGAGAATAGAGCCGATACTTCGATAGGCAAGATTTTACCGGGCGTGGAAGTACAGCTGGTCGGTCCCGATCAAAAGCCTGTGGCCGACGGAGAAATCGGTGAACTCTGGGTGCACGGCCCCAACGTAATGAAGGGCTATTATCGCGCGCCGGAGGAAACAGCGGCAGCGATCAACGCTGAAGGATGGTTTAATACCCGCGACCTGGCGCGCCTGGAGAACGGATATCTTTTTATTGTTGGCCGCACCAAGGAATTGATCGTCCGCTTTGGCGAAAATGTTTACCCGGCGGAGGTCGAGGCCGCTCTTAATACACATCCTGCGGTCGTGCGCTCCGCGGTCATTGGACGCTCCGCCGAAGGAACTGAAGGCGGAGAGGAGATTCTTGCCTTTGTGCAACTCGCGCCTTCTTCGCCCGCTTCAGAAACTGAAATAGCGCAACACGCTGCAAAACATCTTGCTCCCTACAAGCGACCGTCGCAAATTCTCCTTGTGGCATCCATGCCGCTCACTCCGACTGGAAAAGTAATTAAGGCTGAACTTCCTAAGCTCGTCCCTTTCGCCCAGACCCGCTAACTGTGCCGAGCCGCCCGGCTCACAAAGGCACTTCAATCAGCGTCGGTCCTTCGCCTTCCAAGCCTGTCCGTAGCGCCTTTCCGAATGCCTCCAGCGAACTGACGCGGATCGCCGGCACTCCCATGCCTTTCGCCAACCGCACCCAATCGAGATCGGGACGCCCAATCTCGAACATATCCAAGGCCCGGGTCCCCGGATTGCCTACGCCTAAGTAAGAAAATTCACGTTTAAGAACCGCATAGTCACGATTGGCGAACACCACCGTCGTGACGTTGAGGCGTTCCCGCGCCATCGTCCACAACGCCTGGAGTGTGTACATCGCGCTGCCATCTGCCGTGAGGCACAAAACTTTCCGGCTTGGGCAGGCCACAGCCGCGCCTACAGCCAGCGGCAGGGCAATCCCGATCGAGCCTCCCGTGTTACCAAGCCAGTCGTGCGGCGGGGCTCCCCGCGTGGCGGCCATCATTCCCCGGCCTGAGGTCATCGACTCATCGACCACAATTGCGTTCTCCGGCAGGAAGGCTCCCACTGCAGCGGCGAGGCCGGGCAGGGTGATGCCGCCGCTCGGAAGAGTCGGTTGATCTGCTCTCTCGACTGTCGGCTGAACATCTCGCAGCGATAGCTCCGTGGACAGCGCTTCAAGCGCTCCCAGGTAATCTTCGCCCGGGTTCGCAAGCATGTGGATTTCACACTCCGGCGAAGTGAACTCGCTATTCTTCCCAGGATAAGCGAAGTACGCGACTGGAGCCTGAGCGCCTACCAGAATCAGCTGTCGAAATTCCTTGAACTGCTCGATCCCTTGTTCGAGAACGTATTGCACTCGCTCGACTCGCGGAATTCCTGCGCCTCTTTGCAGCCGCGTAATCGGATACGGAGCCATAAGCTTCGCCCCGGTTGCTGCTGCAATGCGCCCCGCGGCGATCAGCCCCTTGCCATGTAGCGCGTTCCCTGAAAGCAGAATTGCGGTTGGCAAGCCTGACCGAAGCAGGGAGGCCGCCCGCTCGATCGCCGTTGCGGGGGGCAGTGAAGGTGTCGGTAGAGGCGAGAGCGTCGCGACGACTCCGCCGCCGCTCCAGGCAACGTCGGCGGGGACGATCAAGGTTGCAATCTGTCCCGGTGCAGTGCGCGCAGCAACGACGGCATCAGCTGCGTCACGGCCGGCCTCGGATGCCGAGCGAGACGTTCGCAGCCACTTCGAGTAAGGTCGCGCGATACCTTCAACGTCGGAAGCAAGCGGTGTATCGTGACGCAGATGATAGGAAGCGTGCTGGCCAACGAGGTTGACAATCGGCACACGCGCCCGGCTTGCATTGTGCAGATTCGCTAGCCCGTTGCCAAGGCCCGGACCAAGATGAAGAAGCGTGCTCGCCGGTTTTTCCGACATGCGCGCATAACCGTCTGCGGCTCCGGCAACGACGCCCTCGAAAAGTCCGAGCACGCATCGAATTTCTGGGATCTGATCGAGGGCCGCGACGAGGTGAATCTCCGAGGTCCCAGGGTTCGCGAAGCAAGTGTCAACCCCTCCAGCTAACAGTGACCGAATCAGACTCTCTGCGCCGTTCATGGTCTAGACAAGCCTTTCACCCCAATGGTCCCGGTCGGTCGATCAGTTCGATGACATAACTTGCTTTAGTGCGCAGAAGCGTCCAGCAACTCCTTCAGATATTTTTGCCACACCGCCGCCCAGGTGTGAGTGCCGTGGCCGTGGGTTTGATCGGAGATCGGAATCAAAATAAAACGGCCTTTTTTCACTCGATTGATTTCACGTTCGGCAATTCCGAGCTCAGGTGGATTGATGAAGTCGTCAGCCGAATTCACAAACATCACAGGTACGGTAATTTTTTCAAGCTGGGGCGAAGGATCGTAGTTTCGCGAGGCATTGACCGCATAGAGAAAATCGTTGGCGTCGTGGCTGGCAACGAATCGCTTCACAAAATCATCGTCGGCGGAATCAATCGCATCCCGCGTGGGATGCTCTTTCTGCATTTGCAGAGCCGACCCCGCCGCAAAGTAGAAAATGCCCGCCGCGGTTTCCAGCGCGGTCTGAGGTTGGTCAATGTAGTCGCCACCTTTCCACGCGGGATCGTTTCGAATGGTATCCATCACGGTCTTGCGCCACACCCGGTTTCGTCCCGTGATCTGTACCGGCAGGCAAGCCAGGGACATAAGGCCGTCCATAAAGTCAGGGTAGGTTTCGCCCCACACAAAAGAATGCATGCAGCCCATGGAAGTCCCGAGGATCAAGCGCAGATGGTTTACACCCAATCCTTGTTTCAGCATTTCATGTTGCGCCGCAACCATATCGTCATAGTCATACTGAGGAAAATGCGCGTGCATGCCGTCGCTGGGCTTGCTCGATTTTCCGTGACCGATGTTGTCGGGCAGAATAACGTAATAGCGCGTAATGTCGAGCAGCTGCCCTGGCCCGAATAGCACGCCGGCAAACTGCGGCGACAGAAATTGAGCGCCCGAGCCGGTCGTACCATGCAGAAGCATCACGGCATTGGCGACCCGGCCATTCGCGTTGCGCACGGGCGTTCCAAACGTTGCGTAGTGCATCCGCAACTCCGGCAGCGTCTCGCCCGATTTGAAATGAAAATTCTGGGTGGTGTAATCGCCCTCCTTCGGTGTCGGTAACTGGTTGGCATGCTGCGCCGATAGAGCGATTCCGCAACAGAGCAGTACCCCTACAAAGGTGGACTTGAAAACCTGAATGCCAGCGTGCATGTTTGTACCTCGGTCCGACGCAGGGTATCACAAGGAGACTCTCGATTGCGTTGAGAATTCGCGCGGCTCCATCCTCCAATTATCTTTCGGAGCAACGAGAACCTATACTGATCCAAGCGATCGACGTCCGATGGCCAACCGAAAACAATCCACGATGGAATGAATCATATTCTTCATGTTGTTGGCGCGCGCCCGAATTTTGTGAAAGCGGCGCCGGTTCTGCGTGCGATTCGTGAGCGCGGCATACGGCAGACACTTGTGCACACGGGACAGCATTACGACCGCAACATGTCGGACGTGTTCTTCACCCAACTTGAGATTCCGGACCCCGACGTTAATCTTGAGGTAGGTTCCGGAAGTCACGCTTTGCAGACAGCCGAAATCATGCGCCGGTTCGAAGCCGTTGTTCTCCAGCGAAAGCCGGATCTGGTGCTGGTTTACGGCGATGTGAACTCCACGGTCGCGGCGGCATTGGTTTGTTCGAAGCTGCTTATCCGGGCCGGTCATGTTGAGGCCGGACTGCGCTCCTTCGATCGCACGATGCCGGAAGAAATCAATCGTATTGTCACCGATCAACTTTCCGACATTCTGTTCACGCCGTCGCAAGACGGGAATGCAAACCTGTTGCGCGAAGGAGTGGCTCAGGAACGAATTCACTTCGTGGGCAATGTCATGATCGATTCGCTGATCCGGCTTCTGCCGGTGGCGAAGAGCTGCGCGAGGAATGGACTTCCTGAACGGTTTGCGCTCGCGACTCTGCATCGGCCATCGAACGTTGATGATGCGGAAAGGCTACGGGAGATATTGCAATGCCTTACCAGCATAAGCGAGAAACTGAACATCGTGTTCCCTGTACATCCCCGTACTCGTCAGCGCATTGCTGAGTTTGGAATGAATACCGATCGTTTGCTTCTCTTCGATCCGATGCCATACATCGAGTTCTTATCCCTGCAAAGGCGCGCCACGGTCGTAATTACGGATTCCGGCGGGATTCAGGAAGAGACCACATATCTCGGAGTACCTTGTCTGACTATGAGAACGAACACGGAGCGGCCTATCACAGTTACCGCGGGTACGAACATTCTGATTGGTGACGATAGAAAAAGATTGATCGCTGAAGTAAGAAATATCCTGGACGGCAACGCGAAGAAGGGCATCATTCCTCCCTTGTGGGATGGCAATACGGGTGAGCGCATCGCCGATATTCTTCAGCAGACGTAACGTATGCTTACAGCGAAAAAAGGCAGTGGATAAGACGAGAGCAACGACGATTTCTAACGAGTAGCCTCTTCAAGATATCGCGAAAGTGCTGACGCCAATTCCTCGAAATGTGTCGCGATCATCCCCAGATGGTCGCCGGGCACGGTCTCGACTTCAATCTCCTTGGCCAGGTTGACCCAGACTGCTCTGGCGTTATTAGGGAAGCCCGAACTGATCTCGGCGCGCACGAACTTTATTTTTCCGGGATAGTAATGGGGACGGTAACGGGTCAAGGCCAGATAAGCGCTGTCACGCACCCGCTGCATCGCAGGAGTGAACGATACACCTGCAGGAGGCTGATAAGACCCTCCGCCCGTTAGGTCGGTTAGAGAACGTAATCCACGTCTCGCTTGACGCGCAATCAGCAGTGTACGCTGACCCAGAGACAAGCGGTGCATGTGCGGATATGCATCGATCATTGCCAGCAACGCGACCTTTTCGCCAGCAGCGGTGAGGCATTGCGCCATCTCCAGCACCACTAATCCACCCAGCGAATAACCGATGAGCAAGTAAGGGCCGCGGGGCTGCACTTTCTTCACCGCATCCAGATAAAACCTGGCCATATCTTCGATGCTCTCCAACGGTTCATCCACGCCATCAATACCCCGCGTTTGCAGTCCGTAGATTGCATGGTCCGCCCGGATGTGCTTCACGGGCTGGAAAAAATCCATTACGCTGCCGCCCAGGCCGTGCGCAATGAAAACCGGCGGATTCGCGGGGCCTGGCTTCAGCAACACCAGGGCAGGGAAGCGCGGTGTGGTAGGTTGCTCAAGCAGCGCTGCCAGTGCCGCGACTGTAGGGGCCTGATAGATGGTGACCGGGGGCATTTCCCGGCCGCACGCCTTCGCGATCTCCGTAAAAAGTTGAAGCGCCAACGACGAATCGCCGCCGAGATCGAAGAAATTGTCGTTGATGTTGACGGAAGAGAGTTGCAGCACTTGCCGCCAGATCGGAGTCAGCAGCTCGATCGCTGAGAAAATCGCGTCAGATTTCGCTCTGCGATCTTCCTGGAGTTTGGGCGTCATGAGTGTGCAAACGCCCAGTAGAGTTCACGAGCTTTTGTATAGATGGGGCCGAAGGGAAGCGCTCGCTCGCTAATGCGAGTCACCGGCACAACCTTGGAATAGTTTCCGGTCGCGAAAAGTTCATCTGCCTTTTCGAAGTCCTGGAACGTGAGCGTCTTTTCGATTACGTTCACGCCACTCTGGCGCAGCAATCCAATGACCCGCTGGCGGGTGATGCCTGCCAAAAAAGTCCCGTTCGGAATGGGCGTGAACACTACGCCGTCTTTCGCCATAAAAATATTTGAAGTGGCCAGTTCGGCGACGTTTCCCAGCACATCACAGACGATCGCGTTGTCGAAGCCGCGCGCATGCGCTTCAAAAAGCGAGCGCGAGTTGTTGGGATAGAGGCATCCCGCCTTCGCATCGACGGGCATGGTTTCGATCGTCGGCCGGCGGAAAGGCGACAGCGTGACCGAGAAGCCCTTGGGCACGCGCATCGGCGCCTCGTAAATCGAAAGGCACCACCGCGTAGATTCAGGATTGTGATCTTGAACCCATGGCCCTTCATCTTCCCCCCAATACATTGGCCTGATGTAGAGCGCGGCATCCTTGTCAAACTTCTTTATCCCCTCGCGGGCCAACCGGATCCATTCTTCGGTCGCGACAACAGGCTTCAGGTAGAGTTTCGAAGCAGAGTTGTTCACGCGCGCGCAGTGAAGTTCAAGATCGGGAGTAACTCCTTCGAAGGAGCGCGCTCCGTCGAATACGACGGAGCAAAGCCATGCAGCATGCGTGCGTGGCCCCATGATCGGGACATTGCCCTCGTGCCATGCGCTTTCGAAATAGGTCCAGGTTTTGGACCAACAACTCGCGGCTGTCAATCAACTTCCTCCGGCGGCGGTTCGTGATTCGTGGTCAGTGCTTCGTTCTTTGCTTCGCGGCGTCCATCGATTGCCGCAGCGCTATGGCGAGTTGGCCGACGAAAGGCTCAACCAGCATGCTTGCGGGATTTACCGGCAAAACGACGACTTCTAGACCCTTTGCCAGCCGATCCCATTTATAGTCTGGATTGCTGAAAACGCGATACTGCTTTCGGGGACGAAAATCCGTCAGCATCCCCGGATAAGGCTTCGGAATATAAGTCCACGAGGCCCGGTCATTCGCTTGCCAGATTTGCCCTAGCACCAGCGAGTCTGACAGCGTTCCATGCCCGTTTTCCTGAAATCGGGCTAGCAGCTTGCCCTTCCACACCGGAATCCGGTTTCTGAGAATTTCAACTTTCTCTCCAAAAAACTTTGTTTTGTCACCAAAATCAAGACTAAGAAAACTTGTGGCATGGAAGAAGAGCCGCTCAATCGCGTGCGAACTCTTGCTCCAGATATTGAGCGGAATCTTGTGCCAGTTCATGGTGTCGAATAAGGCCAGGAGCGCAACTGTTTCCCCCTGTTCGCAGAGTTGCTGCGCGACCTCGTACGCAACCGTCCCGCCCATGCAATAGCCGCCAATAAAATACGGCCCTTGAGGCTGGACCTTCCTGATTTCCCTCACGTAAATTGCAGCCATCTCTTCTACGCTATGCAACGGCGGGGAGATTCCGTCCAATCCTTGAGACTGAAGGCCGTAAAATGGTTGGTCATCCCCCAGATGCTGCGATAGTTCTCGATACATCAGAACCGTACCGCCGGCTCCGTGAATACAGAAAAAAGATGGACGGGATCCAGCTACTTGGATCGGCACCAGCGGAGACCATCTGTGGTTCGAGGCTTCCCCACGAAGAATGACAGCAAGCTCCTCGATCGTCGGCGCTTCGTAAAGGGTTGCGAGCGGCAGCTTGATTCCGAATAGTTTTTCGACTTGAGAAAACATCCGGACCGCGAGCGAGGAGTCTCCGCCGAGGTCAAAGAAATTCTGATCGGGGCCGACGCCCTCGACGCCCAGTTCCTCTTGCCAGATGCGAGCGAGTTGCTCTGCCATGTCGTTGCCAGCGGCACCGGCCTGAGACGGTGGCGCACTGGTTGTCGGCGTGGATAGCATGTTGGACCCGTGGCAGGTTCGTTAGTTCTTCATCAAGCTAGGCTCCTGTTTCGGGGTACAAACCGCGAGGGGGAATATTGCGCGCGCGCCGCGACTGGAGTCTCTGTGGTTCAATTTTTTGTACTGCAAAGTCCCACTACGTGCTTTCCACAAGCATATGGAAACGCATAGGTTGTGTCCAGTGACCCTAGTCATGCTCCGGTTTGGGCCATCCTGAGGTGCACATTTCCCAAGTCTAATGCAAATCGGGCCGCGACCGAGGCTTACTTAGGGGAGGCATAGCCGAAAATGGCCTTCAGCTCAAGAAACTCTTCGAGGCCAGCTTCGCCCCATTCTCTGCCGTTGCCGGACTGTTTGTAGCCTCCGAAGCAACCTCCGAAGTCGACTCGCGAGCCATTGATATGGACATTGCCCGTCCGAAGGCGTTTTGCTACCTTCCGGGCGCGCTCGCTGCTTCCGGACGTTACAAAGCCCGATAACCCATAGTGCGTATCGTTGGCGATTCGTATCGCATCCTCTTCGTCGTCATAAGGAATGATGCAGAGCACCGGTCCGAATATCTCCTCGCGGGCGATAGTCATATCGTTGCGAACCTCGGCAAATACGGTCGGTTTGACGAAATAGCCTTTCGTAAGACCATCGGGAGACCCTGGGCCTCCGGCGATCAACTTTGCACCTTCTTTGACTCCAACGTCGATAAGGCGTTGCACCTTCTCGAATTGCGCCTTGCTTGCGAGAGGTCCGATGCCGACTCCTTCTGCAAAAGGATCTCCAACTTTGGTGGCGTCGGCCGCTTGCTTCGCGGCGCTTGTCGCCTCCGCCATTTTGGATCGGGGAACCAGCATCCGGCTCGGCGCATTGCACGACTGGCCCGTGTTGCGGAAGCACTCCTGCGCGCCTACCTTGACCGCGTTCGCGAAGTCTGCGTCATCCAGAATAATGTTCGCCGATTTGCCACCCAATTCTTGCGTTACTCGCTTTACGCTTGGTGCGGCGGCTACCGCGACCGCAACGCCCGCTCGGGTTGATCCGGTAAACGACACCATGGCAACATCGGGATGAGACGAAATCGCCGCTCCCACCGTGGGCCCATCGCCATTTACCAGGTTGAAAACACCAGGCGGAACGCCAGCCTCATGCAAAATCTGCGCGAACAATAAGCCAGAGAGCGGAGCCATTTCACTGGGCTTGAGAACCATGGTGCATCCAGCAGCGAGCGCCGGAGCCACTTTGCAAACGATCTGATTCATGGGCCAGTTCCATGGAGTGATGAGTCCACACACGCCAATCGCCTCTTTGCGCATCAAGGTCGATCCCTTGAGCTCTTCGAAATTGAAGTAGCCCAGCACCTTCACAATTTCCATCAGGTGACCCAAACCGGCCGCTACTTGCGCTCTTTTGGAAAAGGTGATGGGCGCTCCCATCTCCTGGGAAATGGTCTGGGCCATTTCCCCAGCCTTGGATTGATATACGTCTATGATTCGCTGCAGCAGTGCCAGCCGTTCATCCACGCTTGTTTCTGAATACGAATCGAAGGCGCGCTTCGCCGCCTTCACTGCAAGGTCGACATCCGCGGCACTGCCCAGCGAGATGGTTGCGAGCGGCTCTTCGTTGGCAGGATTAATAACCGTGAAATCGTGGGCTTCCGCCGGGGCGACCCACTTTCCATCAATGTAGAATTTTCGAAAGTCCTTCATGCTTCCAGTTTAATTGGAAAGGACTCGAATTACACTAGCGGGTCACCTGCGGCTTCAGACCAACGCCCAGACATTCGTAAACCGAAGAGATCATCCGCTGCAGCGTCTGCCGGAACACCAGCGTGATCCACGCTAACCTTCCAATCGAACGCTCTCCCGCTGTTTTCCACATCGCCAACAACAGCCGCAGACGTTCGCGCTGGGTCGCCCGGATTCTCACTCCCTTCGAGGCGATGATCTCGTACGCTCTTCTCTCCAGGTAGGCTGACTGCGCATCCTTCCGCAGGCATGCCAGAAAAGATAGTTGAATGGTGTGCTCGACGACGGCGTCGGGAACGAACAAGGGGAGTTCCCCGCGCTGTATGAGGTTCACAAGTAGAAGAGTATCCTCCGCTCGCAGCGCTGTGGGATCAAACAGATCGGTTTCGAGGGCTGCTCTCGCGCGCCGGATGGCGAATCCAGCGGTGTTCAGGTAACGAATGCGGCCATCGGGCTGAAGCATGTGCTCTTGCAGAGCCATGAGCCTCAACTCTTCCGCTCTGCCGACCAGGCTGGAGCGGTTTCCCAGCAGGCGCAGTTGAAAGTAATCGTGCTGTGGAGCGCGCGCTACCGTTTCACCAAGGATGGCCAGACAATTTGACCGGAGGCGGCAGTCGGCATCTACGAATAGCACTACCTCGCCCTTGGATGCCCGAATTCCATGATTGCGCGCGGCGGGGATTCCCGCGTGAGATTGTCGAATCGCAGTTAGCCGATATCCTGGAGCCGGGTTGCGAATGGATTCCGGCGCACTCTCAGTGCTGCCGTCGTCTACGACGATGACTTCAAAATTTGGACTGTTCGACTGCTTCCCCAATGACTGCAAACACTGGTCAAGCGATATCCAGTCGTTGTAAACAGGGATCACGATGCTGAACATCGGTGAGGTTGTAGAATCCTTTTCGCACGGAATCATAGCCCGCCTGGAAGTTGCGTCTTGAAGAGGTAGGATTTCACACTCAATCGTGAAATCAAAGTTGGAGCGAGGGTACTTTAGTTACAAATACCTCGACTGTATCTGCAGGGGTACTCTGAGATCGCGAGGATAACGAACCCCAAAATTGTTGTCAGAATGAAGCTTCCATGCCATTGAACTCGCCGACTCGCGGCGTTCGGCCACGCACCTCCGTTTTCGCATTCGGTCTCGTCGTCATCCTCGCAGGTGCGTTGCTGACCTCCTGTACAAGCTGCCGAGGAGCGCAGAGTCCAGTCTCCAGTCCGCAGGTGTCAACAGCCAGCAAACAACCCTCGCCTCCTCCAAGTCCCTCTCCAAACAGCTCTCTGGTTTGCCCTACGCTGGGTTCCTCCTTGGTGCAAGAGCCACGCTCCGCCAATGTGGGGCACCGCGTAATCCTGTCTTGGAAAGCCAGCGCTCCACCAAACCCCAAGCATGGTGCTGCTGTTGGCTATTGCATCTACCGCGGCGAGAGCCGTCGTGACCCGTTTCCAAGGCTGGTCAATTCCATTCCATTTCCAGGCACGCGTTGCATGGACGACTGGGTCGAAAACAGCGGCAAATACACTTACGTGATTCGGGCGATCAGCGTGCGACGGGTTGAGAGCGGTCCGTCGAACGTAGTATCAGTCGTGATTCCATCCAGTAAACCCGGCAATTCGTCTACTTCTGCGATTTCGGCCCCCCTGTGCAGACAGCCAATTGCGGCGAGTAAATAGTGGTGGCAGTGAATTGCTGCTACAATTTCGCTAACGCGATGCACCTATTTTGGGGCAGTCTTTCGGTGGTTTGCGTCGCCACAATGATCGAAAGAACCAGGAGGAAAGTTCTATGGATCGATCCGCTCGTCTGCATCTAGTCGCAAGAATTACGTATTACGTGGGATGGCTCACTCTGTTGTGTGGTGGATTGGTGCATCTGAACATTGCAAGGACCTTATTCATGGCAATGAGCTTGACGAAGCGGAATCTCTTCGAAGTCAGCGTGACGTGCTTCGTCATTTGCATGGCATCGGAGATCCGCGTTCTTGCTTCGAGCGGGAAGGGTTCTGCGGCATCATAAGAAGTAGGCAGCTTGAGAACCACGCCGCTATGGCGAACGGCTTCATCAAGAGGTAACTGTGCCAGGCGAACCGGGCCGAGAGTCGATTCTCAAGAAATCTCCGCTTCTGTTTTTTTCGCTTCTCGGAGCAATTTCTCTTGCGCTCTGGTGGCATCCTCTTCAATCGTCACTGGCTTTGGCCCTCAGCGACGAGCGCTACACTCACCTGCTTCTGATCATCCCGATCAGCGCCGCGCTAATTTTCTTGGATTGGAAATCGCCAGCATCTGTGGATCGATCGGGTGTGAGCATCGGTTCCGTGTTACTCGCGGTGGCGGTTGCGATGAGTGCGGTTGCGAGATGGAGACTGTTTTCGCTTTCCGTCGATATCGGCCTCTCGCTAAACATGGCGGCATTCGTGCTTTGGTGCATCGGAGCTTTTCTCTTTTGTTTCGGCACTCGCGCGTTCCGTCGTTCGCTTTTTCCGCTGTGCTTTTTGTTTTGGCTGGTTCCTCTTCCGGAATTTATCCTGGACGCCATCATTCGATTGCTACAGCAAGGTTCCGCAAAAGCCGCATATCTTCTCTTCGTGGCGGCACGCGTACCGGTTGAGCAGCGCGGCCTGCTGTTACACATTCCAGACCTGATTCTCGCGGTTGCTCCGGAGTGCAGCAGCATCCGCTCGAGTTTAATGCTCGTGGTTACAACCATGGTGCTCGCGCAACTTCTCCTGCGCTCGCCGTGGCGAAAGGCTTTTGTGGTTGCCGTGGCAATTCCGCTCTCCGTTGCCAAGAATGGGCTTCGGATATTCACCATCGGAATGCTGGGAACGCGAGTCGATCCGAGTTACCTGATGGGAAGACTTCACCGGCAGGGAGGAATCATCTTTTTCCTCATTGCACTGGCTACAATCTTCTTGCTGCTCTGGATTGTGCGTCGAGGAGAACGACGAACCGGAAGCAAATCCAGGTTCAATGCTTAAGGGTTAGCGATGGGCAAGGTCGAACGCCACAGCGCCCGCAGATGCTCCAATGTTCAACATCGAAACGGCCCGCTCCATCTTGTGATGGCCCGTCTTATGAAACAAATAGCTGAGTCCGACGACGCCTGCGGTTTCGCCCGCAAAGTTCACGGCTAGTCCCGCCGTGCTGCCGGTGAACCAACTTGTGATGGGGTTCAGTTCCCGACCGCCACTGCGCAAGTTGTCCCGCGTTACAACGAAATCAGCCGCACTGAAAGCCGCGCTGGTGGCAAACAACAGACTGTTCTCGCGATCCAAGAATCGATGCTGGACCGGCGATTCAGGCAGAGTCACTGGAGCTAGCCTTACCGTAGGAGCCGGTTCGAACGATGAGGCTTCTATCATCGAAGGATGAAGCAGCGCCGCAGAAACTTGTTGGCATACGGCCACGTGGCACAGCCCCAGAACCACAGGCACAATCGCTGCTTTCGGTTGAATCGTGCGAATCCAGTTCATTGGTCACCTTAGTGAGGGACTGATATTGGCCGCCTGCACTAGTACTATCGCATGTGCGGGGCCATGGAGAATGGCCCCTCAGTGCCACTAAGGCATTTAGAATGATTACTTTGGAGCGGGTGAGATACACCGAGGTCACTCGTTATGTGCAAGTTGTTGCATACAAAAAGTCACTCTCGCCCACGATTTTCACGTGAGGCGAGAGTTGAAGGGACAATAGATTCGAGGCAATGGAGAGAAACTGTTCTTACGGCACCACGGCTTGCACCGGTGTCGACTTGCCACTTTCCTGGCCGGCAGAATTCACCGACGTAGCGGAGTAATAATATGTTTGGCCTGCGGTGACCGTGCCGTCCATATAGGCGGTATTTGGATCGACCGACGAATTGATCTTCGCGTATGCGCCGGTGGCAGACAGGCTTCGGTACACATTATAGCCTACGACTCCCGATGTACTGTTCCAAGAGAGGTTGACGGTATATGTAGGCATCGTCCCCGTACCGCTCAGCGGTTCGGTTGCCTGCGCATTGGAGGCATTGCTGATGAACGAGAGATTGCCCGAGGCCGATCCGCCGCTTTGCGGCGAAAACGCCACGTTGAACGATACACTGCTGCCCGCCTGAATCGTGAACGGCAGCGAGGCTCCCTCCAGAACGAACAGGGAACTGCTGCTGGCTGCGGACGTAACGGTTACGTTTGCGCCGGCAGCACTCATCGTCATCGGCTGAATTCCGGTTTGTCCCACCGTTACGTTGCCGAAGTTAAGCGGAGCCGGGGCGATTGTCAATTGGCCCGGGGAAGAGGATGTGCCCGTACCCATGAGAGGTATGGTGACTCCTCCGTTGGGCAATATCACGTTTCCACTGGCCGCTCCGGACACCTGGGGCGCAAACGTCACGCTAAAGTTGAGAGACTGCTTTGGCGCAAGGATCATTGGCAGATTCAGTCCGCTGGCGGTAAATCCTGTACCGGTCATATCGACCTGTGTGACGCGGATGAAGGACGATCCAGAATTGGTGACCGAAACCGGCAGAGTAGCATTGGACCCGACCGCGACATTGCCAAACCCAAGGATTGACGGGCTCGGAGTCATAGACTCGTTTGCCACGCCGGCCCCACCGACGTAGACATTAAGCGAGGAATTGGCCGCATTACTGCCGATGGTAATGGTTCCTCCCGTCGATCCCACGACCGTCGGAGTGAACGTCAAATTAACGCTGACGCTTTCTCCGGGCGCCACGGTGAATGGCAGGCTCACATCGGACGACCCAAAACTGGAAACGCTCGAGGTCAGGCTTGAAACCGTAATCGTAGTCGATCCCATATTGGTCAAGGTAACGGGAATCGTCTCCGTCTGATGGAGGCTCATCGTTCCGAACCTCACCGTTCTCGGAGTGCAGGCTAGTTGTCCCGTCGCGGCTTCCGAACTTGTTGGCAGGAAGCCGATCAGGAGAACCGTGATGCCGATTAGGTAGTAAACGCGGCGGAAGGGCAGTGAATGAAACTTTGACTGGGGGAGTCGCATAGCATCTACAGTCTGCAAGCATTAAGGCGGGCGAAAAAGATTCCGAGGGTTCATGAACCCCCATGTCCTATTGGACAATAGGGCTTTCAAAATGGAATTTCCTTCAGAAATGCCGGAAAATAACATATTTGCTTTTTGCAATAGTGAGTGGGCTTAGATCTCGCGAGTAGGAAAGCGCCTCACAAAACTGCCAAAATGGCTTCGAGTTCTGAAAACCGAGTTTGAACCTCGAACACGAAGAACTAGAAGGCAGTACCCCAACTTCAGTCCGAGCAAGCGGCAACAATCTGGGCCATCTGGACGAAGTCCAACTACCTCGGAGACGAGGGTCTCCAACACGTATTGGCCATTGCGGCATTTTTAAAAATATATCTACCATGCGGCGAGGGATGAAGTATGAGAATTACTCTGTTGACTTTGGTCGCTCTGGCTCTGACAGGTTCCATCATTGCACCGCGATCCCAGGCCCAGCGCGCACCCTTGCCGCTCGGTACGGTGACGAATGTCTCACGACTGTCATCATGTCCAGCTGGTTTCTTTGCCGGAATGACTTGCTTTCAAGCGCGCATGAGCTGTCCGAACACCGCCGAGATCGGATTTACTTACGGAGCTAAAGATCCTACGGGCACCGCGAAGGGAACAATTGTCCTTCTCGAAGGGGGAACGGGCAAGAGCGCGAGCGGGGGTTCAGAATACGCCGGGAAATACCTGGACGAAGGTTTCCGCATCGTGGATATAGCTTGGGAGTCGGCATGGGAAGTTACCGGTGTGCCAACTGCGAGCATCAAGACCGCCGCTTGCCGGCCCGCTACGTTCCTGAATTATGTGTCCAAGAATCTCAACAGTGATGGCGGCATGTGCGCCCAGGGAGATAGCGCGGGCTCGGGCGCGGTCGCTTATTCGCTTGCGTGGTATGGATCTGGAGATTTTCTGGACAAAGTGGAGTTGCTGTCTGGACCGGTCTTCGGCAACATTGAGCAGGGCTGCATCGTACCGAACGCACCCATCAGCACTGTGTGTCCTGCAGGTCAGTACGGCTGCAATGGTGCCCCGTGGCCAGATAGTCCAGCCTATGTTGGAGGTGACATCACAGCCATCGATGCCTGGTCCGGCAGACCAACCTGCAACGGCACCCAAACTACCTCGAAGCTCGCCGATTTAAGTTGGAAGGTCATGAGCATTGTGGATGGAACCGACAACCCCAGTTTTTCCTATCCCCAAACAGCGATGGCGGGCTGGCTATGCAGCAATATTGCCGGCGAGCAAAACAACTCTGCCGCGCAAGGAGAGTTCTTCTACGAACAGTTTACGAATGCCACGCAAACCGCGGGATATTCCGTGACTCGAATTGACAGCTGCAGCGGAAACGAAGGCGTTAGCGATGGCGTCACCCCTCAAGGCGAAAGTGGATACAGCGCCATCAGCCAGGACATGATCGCAGGCTGCATCAGGAGACACTGATAACTTCGGCTTCGCATTTCAGAATCTGGCCACTGGCTACGCCCGTCCGTGCTCACAAAGCGAATGACTTTACAAGTTCTTAAAGAACGGTAATGGAGACCTGAACTCAGCTGCATCGAGCATCAGCTCGCTGAGGATGAATCCCTCCAGTCATACTGACCTACCATCAAAAGCGGTCGAGGGGACCCTGGCTCCACCTTGGAATGTTCTGCTGGGACTGGATCGGTTCGGTCTGAAGTTGTGGGATCGTCTGAAGTTGGGCGTTCATTCGAGACCTCCGTCAGAAAGCGGCTGAGAATAGGCCATGAACTATCACTACGATGGCATGAGGCTCCAAAATGTTTATTCCAATCACGGCTGCGGAAGCAATTCAAACTCCTGGGTCCAGTGGAAACCTCTTGAGACCAGCAGAAACGAATTCCGGTCGATTAACTGAAGCTCCATATGAACCTGATGATTGTCCATCCGGCCATCCAGGATGAGCTGATCCCCGGCAGGCCGCTGGAAGGTGAAGCTCGCCGTCCAGTTCTTGTCGTCCTTCTTCGTGAGGGCGAGAGTTCTCTCCGGGAGATTAACGGAGGCGCCATAAGGAACGAACGAATCGTCCAGGCGCTGAAAGGCCATCCGGTCGGGGAAATCGAAGATGGCGCGCCGCCAACGGGTGGAGTCGGTGAGCAGCGGCGGGCGTGGTTGTTCGTCGATCGACATCTGTTTCACCTCCCAGATGCCATAGAGCGCCGGGAGCGGTCTGCCCCCGCCCCGGATATTCCAGATACCCCAGCAGTAGTGGCAGTACAAGCCTACGAGCCACAGACCCAATATGATTTGCGCGGCAAGTGCGATCCGGTTGGCCCGGACGCCACGGAAGAGTTGCACTTGCGTGGAAGGCGCCGTGGCCCGGTTCAGCAACAGGAATCTGACCAGGCGTGGAACGTCGGGGGCCAGGAGAAAGCAGGAGAGCAGTATGAGGTGGAAGGAAAACAGCTTTGCCGGCACATCGTACGTCATGGCCAGCATAAACACCTGGATCATGGCAGCGAGGCTGATCAGGGCGCCCAAGGTGACCGTGCGAGGGACGATCAGCAGCAATCCGGCTGCGACCATGGCGCAGCCGGTGAAGATTTCATAAGCCGGGGCCGAGCCGATGGAGTTCACGAGAACCCCGAAGGGGGAGAGCGTGCCGAAAGGCTGCAGCAGCCTGGTCAATGGGGGATAACGCATCTGCAGCAGGAAAACTTTCACCATACCGTAGAAAATCATCCGTCCGGCAAGCGCGAAGCGAACGAAAAGCCGAAACCACTTATGCAGCTCAGCGTAATTCTCCCGGCTGCGGTCGAGAAGTGACCAGACGACGGTCGCGGCAGTGGCAATCGTTATCAGGCAGAAGGCCGTGACCCAACCGAACATGCAGTTGCCGCTGCCGCTGTTGCCGCCGAAGGACAGGGGCGCATTCACGTGAAAAATATGGGCGGCGGTCCAGAAGATCACGGGGCACAGCGGCCAGAGAGTGGCCGGATCGGGCAAGACGGCTTCAG
Organism: uncultured Acidobacteriaceae bacterium; assembly: GCA_963771965.1. Classification (GTDB taxonomy): domain Bacteria; phylum Acidobacteriota; class Terriglobia; order Terriglobales; family Acidobacteriaceae; genus Sulfotelmatobacter. The sequence goes on along the minus strand of CAVYVM010000004.1, from coordinate 121,402 downwards.
GTCTCCCGATAGCGGTGAACAGGCCGGGGAGGGTTTCCGTGGCAAGACAATACAGCCCCAAATATACCATCCAGAATCGAAAGGCAATCCGGAGGGCTGGGCTCCACCTTGGAATGTTGGGCTGGGGCTGTGTCGGTTCGGTCTGGGGCCCTGGTCTCATTCGAGACCTCCGTCAGAAAGCGGCTGGAAATATGCCATGAACTATCACTGCGATGGCAAGAGTCTCCAAGTTGTAACGATCCCCGGGTTTCACAGCACATTATGAACCTCTGTTGTGGATTTCAAGGACTCTGTGGGTGATTTCCAGAAACCGAACAAAAACCAAGATAAGCAACCAAAGGATAGAGGCGCTTTTCCGCTAAGTTAAAGATGGTATTAAGATTTCCTTGGCAAACCCGTTAGAGTCGAAAATGACGCAGTCCGAACGCCACAAAGTGCTGGAAGGTGAAGTTTGTTCTGTGATCGTAACAGAGATTTAAGGCAGCAACTTGAGTCGTTACGATGTGGAAACAAATCGAGTTATATCGAGTTATAAGTAGACTGCACCCAAGGCTCAGCGAGGTTCGACAGATAACAACCGGGCAACAGCGAATTTTGCGCAAAGCTGCCGCTAAAGAGCCGTTCGAGGGGCGAAGGGCGAGATGCTTGAATCGCCCGCGGCACCGCGCGAATCACTTATGCTAAGGGCGAAGGATATTCTGTAAAAGATGCATTCAGGTGATTCACGATGAGCCGTAAAGCGTGCGTAATCGGTGCCGGCCCGAATGGACTGGCAGCGGCCATCATTCTGGCCCAAGCTGGACTGCAGGTGGACGTACTGGAAGCGGAGTTGACGCCGGGCGGGGCTGCCCGCACGCTGGAGTTAACGTTACCAGGTTTTCGGCATGATTTCGGATCGGCCGTTTATCCGCTCGGCGCGGGGTCGCCATTCTTCTCGTCGCTGCCTCTGATCGAGCACGGCTTGGAGTGGATCCACTCGCCGGCTGCCTTGGCGCATCCTCTCGATGACGGCACGGCGGTGATGTTGGAACGTGACCTGGACAAAACTAGGGATTCCCTTGGGATCGACGGGTCAGCGTGGGACAAGCTCATGCGTCCGTTCGTCGAGCACTGGAGTGAATTTGCTCCAGAGATACTGCGCCCCGTTTCCTTCGTCCCCCGACATCCATGGCTGATGGCGCGTTTCGGAATGGTCGCGATACGGTCGGCCCAATCTGTCGCCCGCCGGTTTCGCAGCCAGCGAACCAGGGCACTATTCGCGGGCTTGGCCGCCCATTCTTTCCTCAGCCTAGACGAGCCATTGAGCGGGGCGTTCGCAATTCTGATGGCCGTGCCTGCGCACGCCGTTGGTTGGCCGATTCCTCGCGGCGGCGCGCAGTCACTTACTAACGCGCTCTGTAGTTATCTCTCGACCTTCGGGAGCAAGGTGAATACTTCATCGCCGGTCCAGAGTTTGGCGCCATTGGCGACCTATGACTTGCTTCTCTGTGACTTGACTCCGCAGCAACTGGTCAAGATTGGCGGGCAGAGCTTATCCGGCAGCTACAAGCGGCGACTGGGGAGATACCGCTACGGAGCCGGTGTCTTCAAAGTGGATTACGCGCTGAACGCACCCATTCCTTGGAGAGCCCCCAGTTGCTTGCGAGCAGCAACGGTGCATCTGGGCGGAAGCTTTGAGGAGATTGCTGCCTCTGAAAAGGCGGTCCGAATCGGACACGTCGCCGAACGTCCGTTCGTTCTGCTGGCCCAGCCGAGTCTTTTTGACTGCTCACGGGCTCCAGAGGGTAAACACACGGCTTGGGCTTACTGTCATGTCCCGAATGGATCCAAAGAAAATATGCTTGAGAGACTGGAAGATCAGATTGAGCGCTTCGCTCCTGGCTTTCGCGGATGCATTTTGGCGCGGCGTGTGTTTTCTCCCGCAGATCTTGAGAGCATGGACGCGAACCTCGTGGGCGGCGATATTGGAGGCGGCGTCATGGACATTCGTCAGTTTCTCTTTCGACCGACATGGCGGCATTACGCCACGTCCTCTCGCAAAATCTACCTTTGCTCTGCATCCACTCCACCGGGTGGAGGAGTGCATGGCATGTGTGGCTATCATGCGGCGAAGATGGCGTTGTCTAGGCTGGACAGTCGGTGGTTTAAAGTATAGGAAAATCAAAATCGCGTGTTCGGCTTAAAGGGCGGTAGTGGGTCAGTTTGAAAAGCAGTGTGCACTTCTCCCGTCGGCCTCATCTTGAGCGTAGTCGGTTTTCAGGCGGAGCGAAGGATCTCTCGCTTGCGCGTACGCCAGATTGCACCACCACCGAAATTCAAAACCTTAGGAAATTCAAAACCTTAGGAAATTCAAAACCTTAGGAAATTCAAAACCTTAGGAAATTCAAAACCTTAGGAAATTCAAAACCTTAGGAAATTCAAAACCTTAGGAAATTCAAAACCTTAGGAAATTCAAAACCTTAGGAAATTCAAAACCTTAGGAAATTCAAAACCTTAGGAAACCCAACATAGATAGCTTTTAGACGAAAACATCGGACCGACAAGCATACAAAAGAAACCAGAAAGAAAAATGGTGGTGGTCAGTTTGGCTTACGCGCTGAGCCGATTGTGCGTGAGATCCCTCGCCCCGCTGGAGAAAACGCGGGGCGAGGGATGACGCCCCGACGGTAGAAGGTGCACGCTGCTTTTCAAACTGCCCCACTACCCTTCATTGAGAGCACGTTTCACTTTCCGAACAACACTAAACGCCCGGCCCAAAATTACTCCCCGTTTAGGTCAGGTTCTAAAGACGACAATCTCATACTGTTTGCTATCACTTGCGAGTTACCCGCCCGTCGATGTTCTGATTCTGGAAAAAACCGGCCCGCGTGTTATATCGTTTCGGCCGATACGATAAACATTAACTCTCGCAAAATCGGTTCACTTCTTTTGGGAGATGCGCTGCTTCTAACGGAGGTCTCGAATGAGCCCACAGCTTCAGACCGAACCGATCCGGCTTCAGACCGAACCGATCCAGCCCCAGCAGAACATTCCAAGGTGGAACCCGGCCCTGCGGATCGCCTTTCGATTCTGGCTGGTATATTTGGGGCTGTTTTGTCTGGCCACGCAAACCATCACCAGCCTGTTCAACGCTACCGAGGGAGCCGACATTCCCGATCCGGCCACTCTCTGGCCGCTGCGCCCCGTGATCTTCTGGACCGGCGCCCATATTTTCCACGTGAATGCGGCCCCGTCCGACTTCTGGGCGGGCAACAGCGGCAGCGGCGACACCATGTTCGCTTGGGTTATGACCTTCTGCCTGCTAGTGATTGCCACTGCCGCCACCGTCGTCTGGTCACTTCTCGACCGCAGCCGGGAGAATTACGCTGAGCTGCACAAGTGGTTTCGGCTTTTCGTTCGCTTCGCGCTTGCCGGACAGATGATGCTTTACGGTATGGTGAAAGTCATCCCGGTACAGATGCCGTATCCCACATTGACCAGGCTGTTGCAGCCTTTCGGCACGTTCTCCCCCTTCGCGATACTCTGGGCCTCCATGGGCTCGGCCCCGGCTTATGAAATCTTCACCGGCTGCGCCGAACTCGCAGGCGGATTGCTGCTGATCGTCCCTCGCACGGCTACCCTCGGTGCCCTGATCAGCCTCGCCGACATGATCCAGGTGTTTACGCTGAACATGACGTACGATGTGCCAGTAAAGCTGTTTTCCTTCCACCTCATACTGCTCTCCTGCTTTCTCCTGGCCCCCGACGTTCCACGCCTGGTCAGATTCCTGTTGCTGAACCGGGCCACGGCGCCTTCCACGCAAGTGCAACTCTTCCGTGGCGTCCGTGCCAACCGGATCGCACTTGCCGCGCAAATCATATTGGGTCTGTGGCTCGTAGGCATGAACTGCCACTCCTGCTGGGGTACCTGGAATACCCTGGGCGGGGGCAGACCGCTCCCGCCGCTCTATGGCATCTGGGAGGTGCGCCAGATGTCGATCGACGAACAACCACCGCCGCTGCTCCCCACCGACTCCACCCGTTGGCAGCGCGCCATCTTCGATCTCCCCAACCGGAACTGTGCTGAGCTGTACACACAAGTGATACATACACAAGCGTCCCTGTGTATAGCCTTTCAGCGCCTGGACGATTCGTTCGCTCCTTATGGCGCCTCCGTCAATCTCCCGGAGAGAACTCTCGCCCTCACGAAGAGTGACGACAAGAACTGGACGGCGAGCTTCACCTTCCAGCGGCCTGCCGGGGATCAGCTCATCCTGGATGGCCGGATGGACAATCATCAGGTTCATATGGAGCTTCAGTTGACCGACCGGAATTCGTTTCTGCTGGTCTCAAGAGGTTTCCACTGGATCCAGGAGGCCCCCTTCGGCCGCTTTTGATGGTAGGTCAGTATGACTGGAGGGATTCATCCTCAGCGAGCTGATGCTCGATGCAGCTGAGTTCAGGTTTCCATTCGAACCGGGTTCCCGTCGTGAGCTCGATACTGCGCTAGGACTTGCGCAAGAGAGGGCAGCAGTGGCGCAGGTGCTTTCCTCGCCCGCGTTTTCGTATCTTGCACGTGGCCCGCGACGATGGACCGCAGAATGTGCAATTCATCCCCTTGCCACGCTTCCCAAGTTAGGCCCCGGATTTCCGAGCAGGACAAACCCGTGAACGCGGCAACAGCAACCATGACCCGGTAACCGGGCCAATCTTCCGAACGGCGAACGGTACGCCCTCGATCCTAACAACGTTCTGCGGGACAGAATGCAGCCTGCATTTAAGGCGGGAATCGCGTTCTGGCAGGGCTGGTACGGGCTGCGCCGGGGCCTTGCGAGTAACCTGCCTTGCCTGCAAGTGCAGGACATGGTAATCCAGCGCTTTGAGGCATTCTAACGTCAGCGTGACGCAAGCGTGCTATATCAAGACGGCGAATCAGGGTTCAGTGAGGGCGCTAGAATCGCTAGACGCGGTTCCGTGCCCTTCCTGTGCTCTAGAATCTGCAAAACCGCAAACGATGCAATTGCAGTGACGTTGTAGAATCAGACAGATAGCCTCTAATGGGCGCGTAGCTCAATCGGATAGAGCACCGGATTTCTAATCCGGTGGTTGCAGGTTCAAGTCCTGCCGCGCCTACCACGGATTACCATTCGAGGTCACCGGCTCGTGATCTCTCAAACCATTGATGTTGCATGTTGCGGCGTTCTGACCACGCAGGACTAACTGCTTACGCAGCCTTTCCGATGTTCACAAGTCGTCGTATTCAGGCATTCTTCCGCAAGCATCAAGCGCGCGACCGGTTTCCCGCCAATGATGTGGGATTCGATAATTTCGTCGACGTCAGCCTCGGTTACGTGTCCGTACCAGACGGCGTCGGGATAGACCACGAGATTCGGGCCGTGCTCACATTGGTCGAGACAGCCCGACTGGTTGGCCCGCACTTTACCCTTGAGGCCGCGTTCGGCCAGCTTCTGTTTGAAAAGCTTTTGCAGTTTCGCTTGGCCGTCCGGATCGCAGCATCCCCTCGGGTTACTCGGAGGGCGCTGGTTACCGCATACAAAAATGTGCCTTTCAAACTTGGGCATAAAATCCCCGCGATTCCTGGAAGTGGATCGACGTCTCAATGTCTGCCCTGTGACGAAGAGACGTCGAATGTTATGACTTCGCTTTCACAACGCTATCCAGTTTACTTGAAAGTTGATTCTTCCTGCGGATCGCCGACTTTTATCCGAACGTTGCTATTCGTCGCGCGGGCACGATAAGATACCCGGTACACATCTTCTCCGCTTTCATCCCATAAGTTTTTTTACAGTATTTGCCGCGGGGAAAGTAGTGTGCAAACCCGGGGTTCACACATACTCGCGGCGCAGCTATGCATTCACGAAATCCCTGTGACGGAGATGGCATTGAAACCAGGTAAGACCGCTGTGATTGTCGGCGCCCAATGGGGCGATGAAGGCAAAGGAAAGATTGTCGATGTTTTGTCGGAAAGCTTTTCCGTCGTTGCCCGCTACGCCGGTGGCCACAATGCCGGCCACACCGTCATCATCAACGGCAAGAAGTTTATTCTGCAACTCGTTCCTTGCGGAGTGCTGCGTGAAGCGTGCCGCAGCGTGATTGGCAATGGCGTTGTGCTCGACCCCATAGCCTTTCTGAAAGAAGTTGGTTCTCTGCGCGAGGCCGGGGTGCGAGTCGATGGAAACCTTTTTGTCTCCAATCGCGCCCAGGTGATTCTGCCCTACCATCGCATGATCGAACTGGCGGCGGAGAACGCTCCGGGGCGGGTGAAGATCGGAACAACTTCGCGCGGCATCGGCCCGGCCTACGAAGACAAGATGGGCCGCCGCGGCCTGCGCGTGGCGGATTTGCTCGACCTCCAACTGCTGAAAAAACACATCGAGAACGCGGTGCACGAAAAAAATATGATCGCACACGCGCTGTTCAATTCCGAGCCGCTCGATGCCGACAAAATGTATACGGAATACGCCGCCGCCGCCGAGAAGATCGCTCCATTTGTATGCGATACCGCTGTCCTGTTGAATCAAGCCCTGGCCAATGGCGAGGCGATTCTGTTTGAGGGCGCGCAGGGTACGATGCTCGACATCGATCACGGAACCTATCCCTTCGTCACTTCATCGAGCGCCACATCCGGTGGTGCGGCGATCGGAACTGGAGTTGCTCCCAATGCGATCCAATCGGTCATCGGACTCACCAAGGCGTATTGCACGCGCGTGGGCGAAGGTCCATTTCCCAGTGAGGAACATGGCGAGGCTGGCGAGCAACTACGCAGACGCGGCAACGAATTTGGCGCGGTTACGGGTCGTCCGAGGCGGACCGGTTGGCTTGACTTGCCTCTGCTGCGCTACGCTGGCATGATTAACGGAATCTCCTGGCTGGTCGTAACCAAGCTGGATGTGCTCGATGAGCTCGCGGAGATTCCGGTCTGCGTCGGCTACATCGTCGACGGGAAGAAGACCATGGAAATTCCTGCGCAGGCCAGCGGTTACGACAAGTTGGAGTGCGTTTATACGAAGATGCCTGGATGGAAAACATCCACGCTCGGCGCCACGCAATTCGACCAGCTACCGAAACCGGCTCGCGAATACCTAGCCTTCATTGAGAAGGAAACTGGAGCGAAGGTCGGGATGGTCTCAACCGGGCCGGACCGAAATCAGATTATCTTCTTGGACGAATTTGCCGCTGCGATGAAGACGGCCTCCCGGAAAGTCTAGAATTGGCTTCCCATTGCTAAGGCATTAAGACGACGTAAGGAGCGCACGATGGTGGTTTTGGCGGTAATCTGGATGGCGAAAGTTGGTCGTGAAGGTGAAGTGACTTCGATTTTTGCAAAGCTCACCGAAGAATCGCGGAAGGAACCGGGCTGTTCGGTGTATCAGGTGCACCGTCACAAGACCGAGCCGCGCCGATTTTTTATCTACGAACAATACAAAGATGACGCCGCGCTGGAAGCGCATCGCAACGCTCCACATTTTCTGCAGTACGCCCGCAAAGACCTGCCAAAAATAGCAGATCGCGTGGAAGGGAATTTGTACGAGCCGCTGGGATAGACGCGTGATCGCGGGTGATCGGTCCGCGTCGTGTCACTTCCCCTTATTGACCATCAACTCGCCGCCCGATGAGTAACTTTCCTTCGAGACCTCATGGAAAGTGATGGTGATGCCGTCGCGCCGGGCTCCCGCTTCTTCGACGAGAACATCCGTAACGCGCTTCGCGATCTTGCGCTTCTGTTCGACAGTGCGTCCCTGCAACATTGTGATTTGAACGACAGGCATAAAAGAAAGCTCCTACCCGCTAGCTCCTCGCGTCAGCTTTTCGAGACTACTTTGCTAGTTCATATCCCGCAAAGAAGAAACTCAATTCAAACCGCGCGGTATCTTCCGCGTCCGAGCCGTGAATCGCGTTGTGTTCGATGCTCGAGGCCCACTTCTTGCGGATGGTCCCTTCCTCGGCGCTCGCCGGGTTGGTTGCGCCCATCAGCTTGCGCAGGTCGGCGATCGCGTTTTCTTTTTCCAGAGCCAGAGTAACGATTGGCCCACTTGACATGAAGTCGGTGAGCGACCCATAGAACGGTCGGCTCGCATGCACCGCATAAAACTGTTCGGCCTGATGCTTGGAAATTTCCAGCATCTTCATGGCGAGAATGCGGAATCCCTGCTTCTCGAATTGTTCGATGATGTCGCCCACAGCATTCTTGGCGACGGCGTCCGGTTTCACGATGGTAAGAGTGCGTTGCAGAGTTTTCATAGGGTCGTTGGTCGTTCGTCCTTAGTCGTTGGTAATTCGCGTATGCCTGCATCTATCCGCTTTATAACAACTGTCATCCCGAGCGCAGCGAGGGGGCTTGGTGTTTGCCTCCCGCGGCAATTCTTGCGCCGCAGGCCCAAACCAAGGTCCCTCGCTGCGCTCAGGATGACAACATCGTAAAGGGACTGGCGCGGTAGCAATCTAGACTTTCACTCCCACCGCAGCCGCCAGAGTCTCCCCTATATCCGCCGGAGATTTTGCCACGCGGATGCCTGCAGATTCCATAGCTTTTATCTTTTCCGCAGCCGTACCCTTGCCGCCGGAGATGATCGCCCCGGCATGCCCCATCCGGCGGCCCGGAGGCGCAGTTTGCCCGGCGATGAAGCCGACCACTGGCTTCTTCATTTTTGCCCTCACAAATTCCGCCGCGGTTTCTTCGGCATCGCCGCCGATTTCGCCAATCATTATCACGGCCTCGGTATCGGGATCGCGATTGAACAGGTCCAGCGCATCCAGAAAGTTGGTTCCAATAATCGGATCGCCGCCAATGCCGATGGCAGTGGACTGCCCAATGCCGCGCTGCGTAAGCTGATGCACAGCTTCGTATGTCAGAGTGCCCGACCGCGAAACAATTCCGATCGATCCTTCTTTATGAATCGAACCCGGCATAATACCGATTTTGCATTTTCCCGGTGAGATGATACCGGGGCAGTTCGGTCCGATCAGCCGCGAGCGTCGGTTCTGCAGAAACTCCCACGCCTTAACCATGTCGAGCGTAGGAATACCCTCGGTGATGCAGACGATGAGATCGAGTTCGGCATCCGCCGCTTCCATGATCGCATCGGCCGCGAAGGGCGGAGGGACAAAAATCGCGGTAGCATCGGCTCCGGTCTTTTCGGCGGCTTCCTTTACCGTGTTGAAAATCGGCCAGCCTTCGTGGGTAGTACCGCCTTTACCCGGCGTCACTCCGCCTACCACCTGCGTTCCGTAAGCCGCGCAGGCTTTCGCATGGAACGTGCCTTCACGCCCCGTCAGGCCTTGAACAATTAATCGCGTCTGTTTGTTAACCAGGATTGCCATAAATTGCGATTCCTTATTACTGTACCCCTGTCATCACTGTATCCTTGTCATCCCGAGCGACGCGAGGGACCTTGGTTCTTGCTGGCGTCATCACTTGGGCCGCTTCAGGCAACACCAAGGTCCCTCGCTCCCTTAAACTCCCCGCGCCGCCGCTACCACTTTATCTGCCGCATCCTTCATGGTGTCGCACACCACGAAATTAAACCCGGACTCCATCAGAATCTTCTTGCCTTCGTTCACGTTCGTACCTTCGAGGCGGAGCACGACCGGGAGCTGAATGTTGGTTTTCTTTGCGGCCTCCACCACGCCGGTCGCCAGCGTATCCACCCGCAGAATGCCGCCGAAAATATTGATCAGGACAGCTTTCACGCTCCTGTCGCTCAACAAGATTTCGAACGCATGCGCCACCTGCTCGGCGTTCGCCCCGCCGCCCACATCCAGAAAGTTCGCAGGCATACCACCAGCGTATTTAATGATATCCATCGTCGCCATGGCGAGCCCGGCGCCATTGACCATGCAGCCCACGCTTCCGTCGAGCTTGATGTAATTCAGGCTGTACTTCGAAGCTTCAACCTCGAGCGGATCTTCCTCCGTAATATCACGCAGTTCGCGGATATCGGGATGCCGAAAGAGCGCATTGTCGTCGAACGTCAGCTTGGCATCGAGCGCGAACAGTCGGCCATCGGTCGTCGTGATGAACGGATTAATTTCGAGCAGCGACGCGTCCGTATCGAGAAACGCCCGATAGAGATTCGAGAGAAACTGCACCGCTGGATTAATCTGCTTCGCGCTAAGCCCAAGCCTGAAAGCCATCTTGCGCGCCTGAAACGCCTCCAGGCCCATGCCGGGATCGATGTGCTGCTTCAGAATGGCATCGGGATTTTCTGCCGCCACCTGCTCGATTTCCATTCCACCCGCAGCCGAAGCCATAAACACCGGCTTGCCTTCGGCTCGGTCGACCAGAATCCCTAAATACAATTCTTTTTCAATCGGCAGAGTCTCTTCGATCAGCAACCGCCGCACGATGCGCCCTTCGGGACCGGTCTGATGCGTCACCAACTTCATGCCCAGCATCTTTTCGGCGAGGTCCCCAGCTTCACTCACAGACTTGGCAATCTTCACGCCTCCGCCCTTGCCGCGCCCACCCGCATGAATCTGCGCCTTTACTACAACGCCGGTAGAGCCCGCGCTGAACAGCTCTCTCGCGGCAGCCTCGGCTTCTTCGCGCGAAGTCGCCATGGTCCCGCGCGGCACGGTCACACCATACTTCTTAAGAATCGCTTTTCCCTGGTACTCATGGATTTTCATAATCGCGCTTTGCTCGTTAGCTAAGAATCGGAAGGAACCTGCTTGCGGCTATCGACTGAGGGCAGCAAACCTTCAATTTTATAGAAGGCCCACAGATTTGAGCAAACTTCCCCTCCGCGTCCTTTCAATCGACAGTACATCTAAGCCTAAACTGGAAAATTGGGAGCGAACAGAACGAAGGTCGGGGTCGCGAAACGAGAGTGCGAGCAATGAAAATAATTTCGCTAAACGTCGCACGGCCGCGCCTGACTACCTATCGAGGAACAACGATCAGCACTGGCATCTTCAAGAAGCCCGTCTCCGGCCGGGTAGTCCTGCGCAGCTTGAACCTCGAAGGCGATCAGCAAGCCGACCTGAGTGTTCATGGAGGGCCCTACAAAGCGGTCTACGCCTATTCTTCCGAGCACTACGAATTCTGGCGCAACGAATTGCCCGGCGTCGACTTGCCTTGGGGAGCGTTTGGCGAAAATTTCACAACCATAGGTCTGGCAGAGGGCGAAATTCACGTTGGCGACCGATTCCGCGTTGGGTCGGCAATTCTGATGGTCCGGCAGCCGCGCATGCCATGCTACAAGCTGGCCGCCAAGTTTCAGCGGGATGACATGATCGAACGATTCCTGTGGAGTACGCGCAGCGGGGTTTATTTTTCGGTCGAACACGAAGGCACGGTCGCCGCAGGAGACTCTATTGAACGCATTTTCCAGTCCGAAGACGGAATTACAATTGCCGAGATGAACCGCCTCTTTACTGGCGAGAGATACAATCGCGCGCTCTTGCAAAAGGCGATTGCTACGTCAGCCCTTCCGGAAGACTGGCGTGAATATTTCTTACCCCGACTGAACGACCCCTCTGCCAGCGAAAGCTAGCCGCTCACCCGCTTTGCAGCTCATACCTTACAATGCCGAGTGATGACGATCCTCGATGCCCTGAATCGCATAGCCAACCACAGCCAATCGCTGGCGCGAGTGGAAGCGCGCGAAGTGATGACGGCGGTTCTCGAGGGAAATTGTGCTGACTCACAAATAGCCGCGCTGCTGATGGCTTTGCGCATGAAGGGCGAAACGGTGGAAGAGATCGTGGGCTTCGCCGAAGCGATCCGCACCGCGGCTACGCCTTTTCCCGTCTCGCTTTCCGGCGAAAAGACCGTCGACCCCACTGCTCTCGACTTAAGCGGCACCGGCAGGGATGCGTTGCTGGAATCGTCCGTTGTGGACACCAGCGGTACCGGCGGGGATGCCAGCGGCACTTTCAACATTTCGACCGCCACTGCGTTTGTGACGGCAGGCGCAGGTGTTCGCGTTGCCAAGCACGGTAATCGCAGCATCAGCTCGAAGTGCGGCTCGGCTGACGTGATGGAAGCTCTGGGGGTGAACATCCAGTTGCCTGCAGAGCGCGCCGCTCAATGCCTGCGCGAAATCGGAATCTGTTTCCTTTTCGCACCCGATCTGCATTCCTCCATGAGGCAGGTGCAAAAAGTCCGGAGGGAATTGCGCCTTCGCACCATGTTCAATTTGCTCGGCCCGCTCACCAATCCCGCGCACGCTTCAGGGCAGGTCGTAGGCGTCTACGCGCTGGAAATGGTCGAAAAGCTCGCCGAGGCGCTCAGCATGCTGGGACTGCGCCGCGCGCTTGTGGTGCATGGCCTCGATGGACTCGACGAGATCACTATTACTGGACCCACGCGCGTGGCCGAGGCTCGCGATGGATCTGTGCGAACGTATGAAGTTGATCCCGAAGAATTCGGGATGAAGCGAGCTACGCTCGAAGATATCTCTGGCGGAGATGCCGCCGAAAACGCAGCCATCATTCGCGAAGTGTTGAGTGGAAAGAAGTCTCCCCGGCGCGACGTGGTGTTGCTGAATGCGGCGGCCGCACTAGTCGCCGCAGGACGGGTGGATCATCTGGCTGATGGGATTCCGTTGGCGACACATTCAATTGACAGCGGAGCCGCCGGCGCTAAGCTGACGGCATTGGCCAGCTTTACTTCGCAGCATCGCTAACCTCAACCTTAAACACATTGTTCGTCGTGTCGCTCTCGGGCACGCTGCCGTCGTTGACCACAACTTCCGCCGGAAGAGCCGAAACTTCCACTCGAATTACGGCCTTGCTCTTGGCCCGTACCTCGATTCGCTTTGTGGTCTCCCCCCTGCCTGACTTCACCGTGAGCGGAACTTCAGCCCCAGCCGTGCCAAGGTTCGCGACGGTGATGGTAAGCATGTATGCCTCTTTCAAAGTCTTGCGCGGAAATACGGACTCCACTTTGAAGTCGGGCAACCCGTGATCGCGATAAACCCAGTCATCGAAAAACCACTCCAGGTCGTGCTGCGTTTGTGTCTGAATCAATCGCGGCATGTAAGACGGCTCTTTATCTTGTTCCGCGCGATAGGAAGCGATCGCTTTTTTTAGCGCCTGATCGCCGATCATGTCGCGCAACATCCACCACACACACATCGCCTTGCTGCGATAACGTTCTTCGTCGTAGGTGTTAACCAAAGAGCGGTTTATCTCGTCGTCAAACCCCGGAGGTGTTGTCTGTTTTTGGTTCCCACCGTCGGCCCCAGCAAATGCGGAACGATGAAGTCCCATGTAATCGAGTGCAGCCTGGCGTCCTCTGGCATTTTCCAGATAGAGCGCCTGCGCGAAGTGGGCGAGACCTTCGTTGATCCACGGCCGCGGAGATGAAAAAGCCGCGTGCGTTAGTTGGTGCGCTGCTACGAGGCCGGCCAGCTTGGGATCGCTGCTGCTCTGTGGCGTTAACAAGGGCATCAACAAGAATGACCCGCTTTCAAATGGCGCGGCGCTGGCGTCGTTGAGGTCGGCCGTCTCCGCTTTTGAGCGCGGCGCTCCAAACCAATCGGTGATGAAAGGGACAACCTTCTCTGCCGCATCCGCATAGCTGTTCGCGGATGCGGCATGTCCGCGCAGGTAGTGGACTTCGATCGTTGTCCGATCGTCAGCTTCGTAGTTGGCGATGACGAACGTCGGAACGATCAACCCTAGAGAACGGTAGGTGCAATCCGCAAGAAACTGATGTCCAGCCTCGTGCGCCGCCGGGCAGGCCGTTGCGTTGACCATTAACTCCGGCTTTTCCTCGTCTTCAGCGATGGGCACCGCGATCTCCAAGTGCATGGTGGAGGCCATCTCTCGCATCTTCCAACGAGCCAAAACTTCGAACAAGTCTGGAGCTTCCGAGAGACTCGCCGCATCGGTCGCGATTGGATACCACGCCACATAGCCTGCACCGCGAACCGCCGTGAATTTCGTACTGATCTGGTCCCAGTCCGAACTGTTCGCTTGTGCCGTCGGCGTGCCAAGGCGTATAAGCCGTGTGGCATCCAGCGTGATTACGCCCTCGTACGCAATCTCCAACTCGACGATGCCCTTGGGTGCGATCGTCTGAGGCAAAGTAACAATCACTTCGGAAAGCGCGCTGGTGTGGTCGATGTCAGAGGTGTAGGTTTGCGAGATGAATTGCAACGGCTTATCCCCAGCCTTGATCGCCCGCCAATCGAGTGAAGAAGAAATTTGCAGCACCGCGATTTTTTGCCGCGTCGATGAATCATTCCGTAGCGTGATTTTGCCGCGAACCGCCAACCGCTGCTGCTCGGGCTCCGTGCGAACATTCAGGTCGTAGCTGACGAAAGTAAAAGCTTCCCGGTCGATGCAGAAGGCACTCACCACAGAGAGGCACAGAACTAAGAGGAAACTAAAGCGCAAAACGCGCAACTTCATTTCGCACCCGAAGAAGCCTCTTGATTCAATGCCCGTTCCTGCCCCCGCCGCTGCCGCACAATTTCATACATCACCACTGCACCGGCAACCGACACGTTCAACGAGGCTACTTTCCCCAGCATCGGAATCGAAACCAGAAAGTCGCACTTCTTTTTCACCAGATCGTGCAGGCCTTTGCCTTCCGCGCCCAGAACCAGAGCGCAGTCCATGTTGTAGTCGAGGGCGTCGTAGGTTTGCTTGCCACGCTCATCGAGACCGACTGTCCAAATGTTGCGGTCTTTCAGTTCTTCTACAGTTCGGGCGATGTTGGTGACTCTTGCTATGGGCAGGTACTCGCTCGCTCCGGCGGAAGTTTTTGTGACAGTGCCGGTAACTGGGGCGGCGCGGCGTTCTGGAATCACCACGCCGTCTGCGCCGGCCGCATCGGCAGTGCGCATCAGCGCGCCCAGATTGTGGGGATCTTCCACGCCGTCGAGGACGATGACGAACGAATAACGCCCGCGCTTGGCGCCAACCACATCATCGAGATCGCTATATTGCTTGGCCGATGTGACCGCCACAACGCCCTGATGCGCAGCCCTGCCTGCCATCTGGTCGAGTTCGGTGCGCGTGAGAAATTTCACCGGTACGCCGAGCTTGCGGCAGTCTTCGATCATCCGCTGTAGGCGGATGTCATGCCGCTCCTTCGCCATCCCAACCCACTGAAAAGCCCGTCCCCGGGCCTTGAGCGCCTCGCCGACGGCATTGATGCCATAAATGTAATTCATGAATACTCAGTGTACCGAAAGCTGAGGCCGCAGACATCGCCCGGCACTGTGCGTTGGCAAGACCGGGAAGGGCACGACTTTACCGGATCGGGGAACACAGGGCTTGGGTGGCGCAGCGCTTCCAGCGCTGCGATAAGGCGCCCCCTATGGTTGGCTTTAGCCTCTGAGGGTTGCACCGAGAGCTAACAAGATGTCCTCCGGTTCTGGGCGCTCGGTATAATCCTCATCCGCGGAAGCGTAGAGCACCGTGCTGTCGCGATCGACGATGTATGTCGCGGGAATCGGCAACTCCCAACTGTCATCGCCATTAACAAACGGCAAATTGACGAATGCACGTTGATAAACTGCCCGTTGTTCGTCGGGGACGCGATACGTGAGGCGAAACTGCCGCGCCACATTGTTGCCGGGATCAGCGAGCAGCGGGAAGCGCAGCTTGTGCTGATCGCGCATGAAGAATGATTGCTGAACGGTCTGCGGTGAGATCGCGGCGAGGCTTGCGCCTGTCTGCTCGATCTCTGGCAGGATGAGATTCATGGCTTCCATCTGAGCGACGCAAAATGGACACCAGCGCCCGCGGATGAAGCAGAGCACGAGGCGTGCTTTGGCGAGCAGATCGGAGGAAGTGATGGTCTTGCCGTCGTGATCTTGAAGTTGGAATGCTGGAATTTTCGAGCCCAGGGGCAGAATGTTCGCGGCTCGATTTTGTCGCTTCAACTCCGCGACGGCGCTGGCATGAACAGCCTGCGTCTCCGCCGGAACGTACTTCGCGATCAGTTCCCTGCGTTCGACGTAGATTTCGCGCAGAGGACGAATGTCAGTTTTTGGAACTGATTCTTCTAGGGAACGCCACTTCATAGCCTAATTTTGCAACTGATATTCGTGTGCACGGAGATGTGGGAGAACTGGGGTCACGACAGTCTGGCCTCCGCAAACTCGATCTGATCTTTCACTAGTTCTAAACCGTCGGTAGGGTAAAACACCAGTGGCTGGTTGAGCATCGTCGTGTCGAATGTCTTTGCCCGCCAAGTCACTGACGTAACGCCTCTTTCGAGTAAGTCTCTAGGCCATACTCTTAGAGTACCTCCCTCCTTGTGCGAGATAACATTCCTTAGGACGCGTGCGAATTGAAACCATGGCTCCGCCTTGTATACAGAAGATTGTTGCGTTTCCTCGCAGTACAGCAGAATTAGCTCATGGGTCTCGCGCATCAGCGTTCGGAGAAGACTATTCTCATAGTTCCTTTTGAACCCTTTCGCGGGGTGTGTGATTGGCATCGAATGCTCGTCTCGCCAGTGGACCAAGCCCGATCTCAATGTCTCTCTCGCTGCTCCGGAATACAACCGATTTCTGAGCAGCGTCCCTCCAGCGGTCAGGCGGTACAAGCTTTGAGCATACGAATCCGTAAAGGAAGTTGTTAAGTACGCCGTTGAGACCGTTCAGCAATTCTTCCTTCGTTAAAAGGCTGTTCCTAAGCGGAAGCGCGTTCACAACCGTGCGGTGCAAGGTGGTCCTCCCTGGTTATACTTGCCACTCGGGACTGGACTCGCGACTCTCTACATCCCCGGCATCTTCATCCCCGCCAGCCGCCGCGCAAAACTTGGCTTGCCCATCTGCTTGAACATCTTCTTCATCTGTGCGTACTGGCGAAGCAGATTATTTACTTCCTGCACCGTGGTGCCGGAGCCGCGGGAGATGCGTTTGCGGCGGCTGCCGTTGATTACTTCGTGGTGATTGCGCTCGTGAGCGGTCATCGAGTTGATGATGGCCTCGACGCGGTTGATCTGTTTTTCGTCGACGTTGTCGGCGGCTTTCTGCAAACCCGAGAACGGACCGATGCTCGGCATCATTCCAATAATGCTCTTGAGCGATCCCATCTTCTTTACTTGCTGCAACTGGTCGCGAAAATCTTCCAGCGAAAAGCCGTCGCCGCTGAGGGCCTTGGTGGCCATCTCCTGCGCTTTTTTCTTGTCGATCTGTGATTCAGCGCGCTCGATCAGCGAAAGGATGTCGCCCATGCCAAGAATTCGCGACACGATGCGGTCGGGATGAAACGGTTCCAGAGCATCGTACTTCTCACCCACGCCGATGAACTTGATGGGTTGCCCAGTCACTTGCCGAATGGAAAGTGCCGCGCCGCCGCGTGCGTCGCCATCCATTTTTGTAAGCACCACGCCGGTCAGAGAAAGCTTCTTGTGAAACTCGTCGGCGGAGCGCACCGCGTCCTGCCCGGTCATGGCGTCAGCAACGAACAAGATCTCCGATGGATTCAGCAGCTTCTTCAGCGACTGCATTTCGTCCATCAGCTGATCGTCGATATGGAGACGGCCGGCGGTGTCGACGATCAGCACATCGCAGCCGGAAACCACAGCCTCGCGCCGCGCCTCTTTGACTAAACGCTCGACCGCTGCCGTGAGTTGCGCGGGCGAATTCGCGTCGCCAACCTCGCCTTCGTAGATATGTGCCTTCACCGCCTGCGCCACAACTTTCAACTGCTCGCGCGCCGCCGGCCGGTACACGTCCACAGAAACCAGTAGCGGACGATGCCCGCCCGCCTTAAACCAATGCGCCAGCTTTCCCGAAGTTGTGGTCTTGCCCGAACCCTGCAACCCGGCCATCAGCACAACCGTGGGCGGCTGCGATGCAAACTTCATGCGCGCCGTGTCTTTGCCAAGGGTCTCAACCAGTTCGTCGCGCACGATCTTGATGACCTGTTCTCCGGGCGAAAGCGCCGTCAGCACCTCTTGCCCCACGGCCTTGGCCTGGATGCGGTCGATCAACTCTTTGACCACTTTGAAGTTGACGTCGGCTTCGAGCAGCGCCAGTCGGATTTCGCGGAGCGCCTCGGCAATGTTTTCCTCGCTGAGACGGGCCTGGCCGCGAAGGGACTTGAACGCGCGTTGCAGTTTTTCCTGAAGATTCTCGAACATAGGCGAATCAATATTCTAACAGCCACGAACACTCGATTCAGAACAAGTAGAGGGTATGATTCTCAAGGTCGAGCTTTCCAGTGGTAAGCGTTTCGGCGAAATAGTCGGTAATTGCGCTTCGTTTCTCCGCACTCCATTGGTCGAAATATGCGGGAGACACTACGAAATTCTCGCAATTGTTCAGTATCAGCTTCGAGAGGAGATACTTCTGGTACTCGCCTTCTGACGACAAGATCCGGTCTAAGCCGGATCTTATGGGGTCAGCATCGGCGGGTAGGTAGCTGAAAACGACCGCAGACTCGGTCCTGCCCAGCGGCAGGACGTTGAGCGTCACCCGAACCCAGTCGTTGTTTCTGGAAATTCCATCAAGAGACAGGTGGGAACTCACGGCAATTGTGGGTGCCTCGTGGCGAATCGTGAGCACATGGTGCGACACTGCGGCGAACGTCCTAGAAAGCAGGGCTTCGTCGAAGGCAGACTTGTATAAGTAGGTCTCGTAGGCCTTCATGAAGTGTTCGATCGCCACCATCCCGGCCGGCGTGGGTGCGTCACCGCTATCGATCCCAAGTTCAACTCTCTTTTCGTACGCACCTTGAATCTTCACTGCGCCATCCATCTGCGCGTACAACTCGCGTGCTATCGCACGGTAGGCAACCAAAAATAGGTGCTCTTGGTCATTCGGGTCGAACTGGTTTGAATCGATAGCTTTGAAGATGCTCGAATCGTGCTGGGAACAGAACCCTGCAAATGTTGTGGCTTTGTTTCGTCCGACATCCTCGAACGAAATTACCGGGCCGACTCCCCCTTCAATTCTGTGCTTCGGGACCTTGACATGTCCATCGCGGACTAGCAGGTCGATAATTTGTGAATTTTGTAAGGAGTGCGCCCGTATCGCCGCAGTCGTACAATTCATGCCGGGCGCTAGGCAGCGACCGAACTGCTTTCCCTGGCGCGCAAAGAAATGCGACAGTAATTCTTTTTGTTTGGGATCCACTACTCTAGCTTATAACCGAAACCTTACCCAACCTTCGGCCTGACCATCTCAAACCGCTGCGTCGTCCGTGTGTATTGGAGCCCGCCCATACGTCCGACAAGATCCAGCGAGTTGCGATCGAGCTTTCCATCTTTAATATGCGCATCATTCATGTAGATCGAAACAATCTTGCCGATCACGAGGCTGCTGCTGGTGGGTGCAGGAGAGAAGTCTAGAATCTGATAAAGCTTGCATTCGAAGCTGACCGGAGACTCCGCGACTCGCGGCGGACGCACGACTTGCGACGGCTGCGGAGTAAGCTTCGCCAACTCGAACTCGTTCACCGAGGCATCGTATTCACCGCTGGTGAGATTCATGGCTTCGGCGAGTTCGTAGGTGACCACGTTGACCACAAATTCTTTGGTCTCACGAATGTTTCGCAGCGTGTCTTTGGCTTCGCCGTGGCTAGCCCCGGCTTGCTTGGGCTGACGAAGTCCGGGAGCAAATGCCAGCAATGGAGGGTCGATGCAAACCGCATTAAAAAAAGAAAATGGCGCAAGATTGAGTTGTCCCGATGCGCTCGCTGTGGATACCCAGGCGATGGGACGCGGCGCTACGGAATTGAGCACGATGCTGTAAAGCTCGCTGTGGGCGAGGTCCGACGGCCTCACGTTCATTCCATCGAGTATAACTTTTCATGCAGTTACTTAGTTACGCCGAATATTTCCTTCGCCGCGATCACCGTGTTGCAGTGAATGGTCACGGTATCTTCCACTTTCCGCGCGTAACCGCCAGCGTAGGTCACCATCACCGGAATGTTGCGCGTCCGCGCCACCTGGAATACTAATTCGTCGCGCCGCTTCAATCCTTCGATCGTAAGAGACAGGCCGCCCAGCTGATCTTCGCGGTAAGGGTCGGCGCCTGCGATGTAGCACAACAAATCAGGCTCGAACTGCCTTAACCCGGAGCTGAGCGCGTTGTCGAGCCACGCCAGGTAATCGTCGTCTCCAATGCCATCGGGCAAATCCACGTCAATCGACGACGGAGGCTTCCACATCGGATAGTTGTTGTGCTGATGCAGAGAGATAGTGAACACGTCTCCGGCATGCGCTCCGCGAATCTTGCCGGGCAGCGCAGAATTCAGCGACGACGAATCTAGAGTCGATGCTCCGGCTGAAGGCAAAAGCGCGCTTGCCGTTCGAGTCCCGGCAAAAATTGCTGCTGTGCCGTTGCCCTGGTGCACGTCACAATCGACCGTCATTGCGGTGCGAATCTTGTCGTCGCGTTGCATCCGCCGGATCGCGACTGCCACATCGTGAATCACGCAGAATCCTTCGCCATGGTCGGGAAAGGCATGATGAAAGCCGCCACCGATGCTGATGGCGACGCCATCCGTCAAAGCGTGCCACGCCGCGAGGATCGATCCTCCCGCCGCCAGCCAGAAGGCTTCAACCAACTCGGGCGAGTAAGGAATTTCCATTTCCAATTCTTCTCGCGGTGTAAGGGTGCCCGTCTTTAGCTTGTGCACATACTCCGGCTTGTGAACCAGCAGAATGTCCTGATCGGTCGCCGGCTGCGGTTCCAGAAAATCGTCAGCTTCCGCGATTCCCTCCGCCAACAACCGGTCGTGGATACGCTTATATTTTTCGGCGGGAAAGACATGCTGCCCGATGGGCAGGTAGTAGGCATCGCTGTAGATGAGCTTGAAGAGAAGCATAGGGCGCTTCCATGATACTGCGAGTGCGTATGCCGATGCCCCTTGTCATGCTGAGCGGAGTGAGATGGTTCGCGAAGCGAACCGGCTCACGCAGTCGAAGCATCCCTTGCATGTTAACTGCGGCGACGGCTTTGCAAGGAATTCTTGAACTGAGCGGCTAGATCGTCGAGGCGAGGGTCGCGGCAGAAACTCCTGTTGAGGTCCGCACTGTGACTAAGCGGTAAGGGATCCTTCGACTGCGCATGACGCAGCGCTTTGCGCTGCGGCACGCTCCGCTCAGGATGACAAAATTATGTAGGAACTAGCGCTTCTTCCCCAATTGCACCGCCGGCACCATGGCTCTCCGCACCGGCACGATCGCGCCTTTCGCCGGATCCGCCGCGGCGTTGGCGCGAGTGAGCACTTCCTCCTGAATGTACTGCACGAACTCCTGAATCTGGCGCTGCATCTCTTCCATGCGCTCCCGCATTTGCAGGATGATAGCCATGCCGCTGATGTTTACGCCGAGGTCGCGGGCCAGCGACAGGATAAATTCCAGGCGCTGCAAGTCTTCATCTGTGTATAGGCGCGTGTTGCCCTCGGTACGCGATGGCTTGAGCAGGCCTTCGCGCTCGTAGAGGCGCAAGGTCTGTGGATGGATGCCATACATCTCCGCCACAGACGAGATCATGTACGCGCCCTTGGATTTGCGTTTGGTCAAAAATTCCGCCTCGTGTTCAGTCGTAAGAGCTTTTGCTCACCGCCCGAAATGCACTGCAAATTCTGCAAACGATGGTTAGGCCCATCCTGCCCTAAATGCCACAAGATGGCAAGTTGTTCAACGGTCATGCGGCGTACGGCGATTAATGTCTTCCACTTCTAGCCGCGAGAATTCCCGCCAAACCCTCACAGCAAACAGGCATCCAATATGCGGAGGATCATATGAACGAAAAAAATACTCTAAGTGTGATTGAAGACCTTATTGAGACGTGCAAGGATGGTCAAAAGGGCTATCAGGATGCGGCTTGGCACGTGAAGCGGCCCGACCTGAAGACATATTTCAACGAGCAGAGCCTGGAACGGTCCCGTTTTGCGGGAGAACTCCAAGCCGAGCTTCCCCGCTTAGGCGAGCCGGATAAGAAAGTCTCCGGCTCGGTTTCGGCGGCGCTTCATCGCGCGTGGATCGATACCAAGGTTAGCTTAGGCGCTGGCGACAAGGCGATACTGGAGTCGGTCGAGGCGGGCGAGGATAATGCCAAGGAAGCCTACCAAAAGGCGCTTAGTGGTTCGTTGCCGACGAATGTGGCGGAGATTGTTCGGCGCCAGGCCGCTAGCGTGCAAAAAGCACACGACAAAGTAAAGATGCTCAGAGATAGCGCTGCCGCAGCCGCGTAGTCGAGAGGCAACTGCAATAAAGCCAGAGAGGACCGGGAAGTTCCCGGTCCTCTCTGACTCTCGCTCGATAGCGTACTGATACGCTAGGCTGCCGGCTGCGGTTTCTCCCGGCCGGTTGTCGCCCATCCCGCGGGCTTCAACAGATGATTCACCGCATAAGCCACAACCCCAGCCGCGATCAGAATCATGCCGAATGAGAACGAGCTCATGTTCCACACCTGCTCGTGCTCGCTGCGAATGATCGAGAAGCCCAACAACAGCATCGGTGGGATCCCAATCGCGATCGCCCCGAACAGCCCGCCGGGAACGCGGAACGGCCGCGGAAGCTCTGGTTCGCGGAAGCGTAGCACAGCCAGCGCCACAAACTCCAGCAGCAAGCTCGCGCCATAAAGAAGGATGTCAAGCGTAACCAGCCGGGCAAAGCCCAAGCCAAGGCACATCGCCCATCCGACCGCCAATGCCACAATCGCCACCCACGGCGCCCGCGACTTCGATTGCAGCTTTGCGAAGATTCCGGGCAGCATGCCATCCTGCGCCATCGCTAACGGAAGCCGCGAGTAGCTCATTACCAGCGCATTGAACATGCCAAAGGCACTGATCACTCCACCCAGCACCACGCCGATGCGCAGCAACGGCCCACCGAGTAATCCGGCGATGTCTGCCCACGACCCGGTCTCCCACGCGATCGCGGTCAGCCCGGTCATCCACATCGCAGCAAAAGGAAGCACGTAACTCAGGGCCACAATGCAAACCGCGACCAGCATCGCCCGCGGATACGTTCTCTGCGGCTTCTCTACTTCAGTCGCGATCGTCGAGGCATTGTCCCAACCCATGTAGTTCCACATGCAAATGAGCAATCCCCCGAGAATATCGACGGAAGATGTAGTCGGTTTGGTCACAGCATTGGCCAAAGCTCCGATCTTGAAGGGAGCGATCAGCACAATCGCCACAAACGGCGCCGAGAGCGCGAAGAACAGCCACAGCGATGTGAGCGAAACTACCTTCACCCCGGCAATGTTTAGCGCGGCGCAGGCAACCACCACTGCCAGCGCAACCCACCATCCGCGATTATTCACCTGAAACCACGGGAACATGCGCGTGAGGTAAGCCACGAACAGCGTGGGATAAATCGCCATATCGAAAATCGACGCAACCAGAGAGAGCCAGGCTTCCTGAAATCCCCAGAAATTGCCCATGGCGCGGCGCACCCAGGCATAGTAGCCGCCCTCGTAAGGCAGCGCGCTCGAAAGCTCGCCGATCATGAAAGCCGTCGGCAGACTCCAGAGCAGCGGAGTGAGTAGCAAAATCAGAATCGCGCGTCCGTACCCGGCGCCGTGCACGATGTCCTCGGTGCCATAGGTTCCGCCGGACACCATAAAGAAGGTGGCGGCGACCAGAGGCCACAAGGTGAGGCGCACGAACTTCTTCGGGGCAATCGGGTTCTTGGCGATCAGGTTCCGGTTGGGGACGACGGCGAGAGGCTGGGGGTTCTCTGTTTGGTGACGCGGGGCGCTAGCTGTTGCCAATTTCTATGGCTTCCTCCTCAAGCGACTCACTCTCAGCTACTCCGCAGCGGGCTGGTTCCTGCTCGAGCTTTCTGGTTTGTTTAGATTTCAGAAATTCCGCTGAAGTTAGTTCGCAATGTAGAGATTACGGGAATTTTCCAACGATGCAAGAAAAATGTGTAATTTTTTGGGAAAATTTTCGTCAAGCAGGTCAGCGACGGAGGTAACGCGCACTTTCGCTCACAGCTTCAGCTCCCAGGTCTCGGCAACCAGATCTTTCCGGCTCCAACTCGAGTGTTTTTCCTCGCCCACCAGTTTGAATCCGGCCTTCTCATAGATTGCGCGTGCCGCGCCAAGCTCACTTTGCGTCCACAGCTTGATTTTCTTGTATCCCGCACGCCGGGCGAATCGAACACATTCTGAAACCAACCGTTTGCCGAGTCCAAGCCCACGCGCTGAGGGCTCCACCAGCAGCAGGCGAAGCTTGGCCACGCTCGCGGATTTCTTCACGAGAAATACCGACCCAACATTTTCTCCATCGCGTTCGGCGATCCAGCAGCACTCGCGGGCCGGGTCCAAATTATTGATAAACTCCGCCACGATTTCGGCCACCAGCGCCTCGAAGCGCTCGTCGTAGCCATATTCCTGGAAGTAGAGCAGTCCATGCCGCCACACCACCCAGCCCATATCCCCAGGACGATGCTGCCGGAGCACGTAGGAGGTCGCGCCCACGTTATCCGGATTCAAGACCGATTCGACTGTCTGCATAGAGTGCAGAAGATCAGCCTGCTTTGCGGGAGACAGTTTGCAAAGGATGCTCTCGACCTGCTCGTCGGAACGGGCGTTAAGAGGCTCGAATAATTTCCGACCTTTCTTAGTAAGCAATAGCAGGGTCTGTCGCGCGTCCTCGGGCGACTGCTTTTTATCGATTAACTTGTCTTTCTCGAAGTCGGTCAAAATCCGGCTCAGGTATCCCGGATCGAGCCCGAGAACATCGCACAGTTCCGCCGCCGTCGGCTGTTTGCGGTTCGCAAGTTCGTACAAGACTCGCATCTGAGTCAAAGAGAAGGGACTGCTGAGCAGGCCTTCATCCAGCAGCCCGATCTGCCGCGTATAGAAGCGGTTGAAGCGGCGCACAGCGGCGATGCAGTCGGCAGAAACCTGTTGCGAAAACGTTGCGGAAGCCATGCCGTGAGTATCTCGCTGTGTTATTAACTATGTCAAATAAATTATATGACTTAGTCAACTATTAAACTCGTCCCAAGCCGTTTAAGGTACTTTACGGGGAAACGCCGTCGATTTATTATGCGGCCACCGCTTTGGAGGCGGATCTATGAAACTGCCGTTTCTCGGGGTTCTTGCTCTTTCCTTGGCTGTTGTTTTCGCCGCGCAACCTGCGCATGCCCAGAACGCCTTCACTCCCGACCAGGTGAAATACGGGCCTGCTCCGCCCTTTCTTCCGCCGGGTGGGCAGTTGGCCGTTCTCGAAGGCAACCCCATGGCTGCCTCTGGCGACTTCACCATTCGCCTGAAAATGCCGGACGGTTACAAGGTCGCTCCTCATACCCATCCCAACCGGGAGAACGTCACCGTCCTTTCTGGCACGCTCAAAGTAGGTATGGGAGATCAATTCGACGCCAGCAAGATGATGAGCTTCGGGGCGGGCAGTTTCGCCTACCTCGACCCCGCCATGCATCACTATGCCGCTACTTCCGGAGAGACCGTGATCCAGATCCACGGGCAGTCTCCGGTCAAGTTCAACTACATCAATCCAGCGGACGATCCCAGCCCGAAGATGTGAATTGAAAATGCAAAAGGGCCCGGCTTTGAAGCCGGGCCCTTGACCTTCCCTATCGGTGTTTCCCCCGAATCAAGAGGTCGTCACACTTTCTTCCACAATTCTTCCCGCGGATCCTCCGGGTTCAGCTTCGCCAATTCGCGGAGTAGTTCCTTAGTCCGCTCATCCCGAGGCATGGGCACCGTCACCGTGATCTCGACAATCTCATCCCCGCGCACGCCGTCCTTCGTGGCCGAAGGCACGCCCTTTTCGCGTAGCCGCAACTTTTGCCCCGACTGCGTCCCCGGAGGAATCTTCAGCAAAGCCCTCCCATCAATGGTGGGAACTTCAATCTTCGCGCCTAGCGCCGCTTCGGTAGCTGCGACCGGAACCGTCAGATAAATGTCGTCTCCGTCGCGCCGGAAGAGAGGATGCTCCTCGGTTCGGATAATCACATACAAATCACCGGCCACGCCGCCATGAGACCCAGCATTGCCTTTGCCGGCCAGTCGGATGCGCTGCCCATCGCGTGTCCCAGCCTTGATGCGCACTTCCAGCGGCTCGGTTCGGCTCACGGTCCCTTCACCGTGGCACGTGGGGCAAGTAGAAATGTTCTTGCCCGTCCCCTGGCAGCGCGGACACGGCACGTTGAACTTCATGCGCCCGCCTGTCTGCGTGATCTGCCCGGTTCCATCGCACTCCGGACACTTTCCCGGCGCTTCGATATACCCCTGCCCGTGGCAGTTCGTGCAAACATCCTGCCGCGTAATGTTGAGCCGCATCACGCCGCCGCGAATCGCCGTCCAGAACGGCACATTCACCTGATATTCAAGATCAGAGCCAGCTTCCGGGCCAGTCTCAGCCGCCGCGCCGCGCCCGCCTCCGAAAATTCCCGAGAAGATGTCGCGAAATCCGCCGCCACCGCCGCTTCGTCTGCCGCGACTCGCGTTGTCTGCTAAGTCCGAAAAGTCGAATCCGCCAAAATCGAAAGGAACGCCCTGTCCCGCATTCCCACCGCCCGGAAATCCCTGAGG
Source organism: uncultured Acidobacteriaceae bacterium (assembly GCA_963771965.1). GTDB lineage: Bacteria > Acidobacteriota > Terriglobia > Terriglobales > Acidobacteriaceae > Sulfotelmatobacter. The sequence goes on along the minus strand of CAVYVM010000004.1, from coordinate 94,968 downwards.
CGATCCATCCCCCGCTCCGCCGCCAGCCCGCGCATAAGCTTCCGCAGTTGCCGGATCAATGTTGTCCGAATAGAATCCGACCTGGTCGTAGATCTTCCGCTTCTTGGGATCGCTGAGAACGTCGTTCGCCTCGGAGAGCGTCTTGAACTTCTCCTCCGCAGACTTGTCCCCGGGATTGACGTCAGGATGGTATTTGCGCGCCAGCTTGCGAAACGCCTTGCGAATCTCCTCCGTCGACGCAGACTTCTTCACACCGAGGATTTCGTAATAATCTTTCTTTGGTGTAGTGGCCATTAGAACAGTTTGTCATCCTGAGCGCAGTTTCCCCTGCGCGACTAGCGAAGGGAAGCACAGTCGAAAGCCTGCCCTGAGCTTGCCGAAGGGGATCCCTTGCCTCTTATCCTCACTGCGAATGTATCAGGGAGTTCTCCCCGCAACGCCGGCATCGTGAAAATTCCTGCTGAGCCTATTTTCGCCGATACAACTACAGGGGTCCTTCGACTGCGTGAGTGCTTCGCCTCGCGAGCACCCACTTCGCTCAGGATGACAATCCTTATGCAGTCTCTTAGTTCGGTATCCTCTGCTTTTCTTCTCGCACCAGAATCGACGAGCGCAGTTCCGGCGCGTCCACGTAAACCGGGATCGGCCGCGCTCCCGTCGGTGTGTCCACAAAAACCAGCCACTGCTTCTCGTCTTCGGCGAGACTCAGAAAATAAGTTTGTTCATGAACCTGGAAATCCATCTCGTCTCCTCCCCAGAAAACTTCCCCCCACCTACAAACGGTGACGCGGGCAAAGCTGCCCGCGTCACCCAATTCAGCTAGAAGCTAGCAGCCAGAAGCTGCGCTACTTCTTATCCTCCACATCCACGTACTCAGCGTCGATCACGCCTTCATCTTTCTTCTGACCACCGCTGCCGTTCGCGCCCGCTCCAGTTCCGTCCGTCGGAGCGCCACCCGGCCCACCCGCTGCCGGACCCTTTGCCTGCGCTGCCTTGTACATCTCTTCGGCCAGCTTGTGCGAAGCCTTGGTCAGCGCCTCGCGAGCCTTATCCATCTGCGCCTTGTCGTTCGATTCCAGCGCCTTCTTGGCATCGGCCACGGCGTTCTCGACATCTCCACGATCCGAGCCCGAGATCTTGTCGCCGTTATCGCGCAGCATCTTCTCCACGTTGTAGACCATGCTGTCGAGCTGGTTCTTGGCGTCGATCGCGTCGCGCTGCGCCTTGTCCTCGGCCGCGTGCGCGTCGGCTTCCTTGGCCATGCGCTCGACCTCTTCCTTCGACAGTCCAGAAGACGACGTAATCGTAATCTTCTGGTCCTTGCCCGTGGCCGTATCTTTCGCGGTCACGTTCAGGATGCCGTTGGCGTCAATGTCGAACGTGACTTCAATCTGCGGCACGCCGCGCGGAGCCGTAGGAATTCCGGTCAAGTGGAACTTGCCCAGAGTCCGATTCTGCGCCGCCATGGGGCGCTCGCCCTGCAGCACATGCACCTCAACCGAGGTCTGATTATCCGCCGCGGTCGAGAACGTCTCCGTCTTCTTCGTCGGAATCGTAGTGTTCCGCGGAATCATCGGAGTAGCCACGCCGCCCAACGTCTCAATCGACAACGACAGCGGAGTCACGTCCAGCAGCAGCAGATCTTTCACTTCGCCGCCGAGCACGCCACCCTGAATCGCCGCGCCGATCGCGACCACTTCATCGGGATTCACTCCCTTGTGGCCTTCCTTGCCGAACAGCTCTTTCACCAGCGCCTGAATGCGAGGCATACGAGTCTGCCCGCCGACCAGCACCACTTCTTGAATCTTGCTGGCGTCCACGCCCGCATCCTTCAAGCACTGCTTGCACGGACCCACCGAGCGCTGAATGATGTCTTCCACCATCCCCTCGAGCTTGGCCCGCGTCAACTTCTTCACCAGATGCTTCGGGCCCGAGGCATCCGCCGTAATGAACGGCAGGTTGATCTCAGTCTCCATCGTGGTCGAAAGCTCAATCTTCGCCCGCTCAGCCGCATCGCGCAGCCGCTGCAAAGCCATTTCATTCCCTTTGCCTCTGAGATCTAAACCTTCATCTTTCTTGAACTCATCGATCAGCCAATCGACCAGCCGCTGATCCAGGTTGTCGCCACCCAGGTGCGTGTTGCCGTTGGTGGCCTTCACTTCAATCACGCCCTCGCCGACTTCCAGCACCGAAATGTCAAACGTACCGCCGCCAAAGTCATACACGGCGATCATCTCGTCCTTTGTCTTGTCGAGCCCATAAGCCAGCGCCGCCGCCGTAGGCTCATTGATAATGCGTTTCACTTCGAGCCCGGCAATCTGCCCGGCATCTTTCGTGGCCTGCCGCTGGGCGTCGTTAAAATACGCGGGCACGGTGATGACAGCCTCGGTCACTTTCTCGCCAAGGTAGTCTTCCGCCGCCTTCTTCAGCTTCTGCAAAATCAGCGCCGAAATCTGCGGAGGCGTGTACTCCTTGCCCTGCGCCAGCACCGCCACGTGGTCGCCCGACTGGACCACCTTATAGGGCACCATCTTGATCTCTTCCGTCACTTCGTTAAAGCGCCGCCCCATGAAGCGCTTGATCGAATAAACCGTGTTCTCCGGATTGGTGATGGCCTGCCGCTTCGCCACCTGCCCCACCAACCGTTCTCCAGTCTTGGTAAAGCCAACCACGGACGGAGTAGTCCGCCCTCCTTCTTCATTCGCGATCACTTTAGGCTCGCCGCCCTCCATCACCGCCACGCAAGAATTGGTAGTCCCAAGGTCAATCCCAATAATCTTGGCCATAAAATATTCTCCTCGAAAGCCTTCTCGGAGCCGTTAGGCGGCTCCGTCAATCAAATAAGTGCTTTGTAATCAGCGCGCTTATGATTGCCAACAGGCCCATGCTAAGACCTGAGTGGAATGTTGTCAAGGTTTAGATGAGTGAACCTCTCACAACGATGCGTGAGAATGCACCTAGCGTGAACCTGCACTTAGGTGAGAAATTGAAGAGTAAGCCAAACGTCAGGGTATACACTTGCCGGTCGCGTATCCTGTCAGACTGACAGTTTGAGGGCTGCCGGCACCACTATCGTATATATAGAGTTTTCCTGACGCAGGGCTGGGGACACCCGCGTACGTTACATTGACCGCGCAGGACTGTCCAGGACTCAGGAACGAGTTGCACGTACCCATGTTTGCCCCGAATTCTCCACCGCTGACTGTGTAGATACCCATCCAAACCGGGCCGGTGTTCTTCAGAACCACAGGTAAGCTCTTCTGACAGCCAGCAGGAGTGCTAATAGTGAGGCTCGTTGGACTCACAGTGTTTGTCGGACCCGGCGTCAGTCCAAAGGCAGTTAGCGCACCGTTGCTGCCAACGAACAACTCTCCGTTTGCTACCGTTGGCACGGAGAACTTGATTGCTCCGAAGGGAAGTTCGATGCTGTACAGTTCGTCGGCTAGATTCGTTGCGTTATAGGCGTGTAACACCTGGCAACAACTGGAATTAAAACTACTATTGTCAGTCACCCACAAAGTCCCGTTCGAAGTGCCGTTCGAGGAAACGGACGGAGATGGTGCAGGCCAGGCAAACTGCTCCGGCGTGTGCGACGTGGGAGTGCCAGACAGTAGTCCGCTTCCGCCAGCATTGAACGAATATGCCTTCATGTAATCAGCGACATTCGCGACGTCCTTGTTCGCGCTGCCGAAGTAGACGTACCCATTCCAGTAGGCAGGCGACCCCCAGACGCCGTCGATGTTTAGAGAGTTGCCTCCAACCAGTGCACCGGTCAACTCTTGAACGATGGCATCTGTGCATGTGGAGCTGCCGCAGTACTTGCCCATATTGGTCCGATCCACCAGATAGATTGTGCCTTCTTTACCAGACTGAACAAGCAGGTGCGGGTGCGCGCCCGAGGCCAGATCTGGCAGCACGAGCACCCCGCCCGAGCCAAGATCCCAGTCTTGGGCATTGAGGTTACCCTGATCGTGAGGAGCGAAATAGTCAAGAAAAGGGAATGCTCCGCCTACTGGCAAGCCCAACTTGATGATGCTGTTGCCGTAGTCCGGGCCATCATCAAAATCGCCGTTCGCCGTGGAAAAGAAAAGATCTGCGTTGGGGTCGGCGGCGATGCCGTCTCCCCCCATCCAGATTCCTCCGTAGGGACGCGAGCCCGCAACCGGGTCAGTGCCGAACGCGGCTTCCTCCGCCAGCGTTGTGGCGTTATAAGAAAACACCCATCCGTAATCGGAGGTGTCGCTGTGCTTTCCGAATGCGACGATTACATGACCGTCAAGAAGTAAGAGCCCGGGCCGGTTAAACTCAAGCGCGGGGTTAAAGTTCAAGCTGTCGAACGATCCTCCCACCACTACCCAATATCCCGGCGGCTGATCTGCACCGGTCAGGGTGTTGAGCGCGTGCAGCCGGTGGACGGCGATTGGGCCACTCTCTTCCGAGGATGCGACCACATAGAGCGTGTTCGTCGCGGCGTCGATCACCGGAGTTCCCGTAATGCCATATTGCGGCGTGATGTTGCTGTTGAACCCGAAGTCTCCCGTGGGAATCGGCCTGCCGCCGTTATACAAAAGTTGTCTGTGCCAGTAAATCGTCCCATTGTTGGCGTCTATCGCGTACACACTGTCGTTCTCGGTCGCGACGTAGACGACATTGTGCGTGCCACCTCCTATACTGAGGTTGCTGAGAACTAGCGGCTGCGCGTACACTTGGCCATCGACGTCAACGGAGAAGAGTGGTCCGAAACTTGAACCATTCACCTTGGCAGTCGTCAATATGGTCTCCTGTGTGTTCTGACCGGTTCGCGCGACGTCATTGTGATAGGTGGTGACATTCACCTGAGCAGCCGTGAGCACCGGGGTTGCGAGGCAAAGAAATAGAATCGACAGAGCTTGCTTTGAGTAGGGAAGGTTTCTCATACGGAACTCCAATCGTGACGTGTGCCGGCGCACAAACCAGAAGCGACTCATCCTATAGCAGAGCCTCATTGCCGGGTCAAGGGGAAACCTGCACGGTCATTGGAGGGTAGTTGACCTCTTCAGTCCGACTCCACACAAAAAAGGCTGCCCCATGCTTCGCGTCCTTTGCAAAGCGTGGGATTCCACGGTCCCATCCCTCTGCGGTTTTGTTGATTCACTCCACGCCCCTGTCATCCTGAGCGAAGCGACTGCTTCGCGAATGCGAAGCAGCCGCGCAGTCGAAGGATCCCTATACGCTTGCAATACTCTCAGCTCCGAAAGGCGTTTCCGCCAGTGCTCCCACGTTCGCGAAGAGAACTCCTTGAATCAGCACACGGCGTTTCAGCTTGCAAGGGATCCTTCGACTGCGTTGTCGCTCGCTTCGCGACCGCCAACTCCGCTCAGGATGACACAGCCGGGAGATTCCGCCTCGCCCCTGCCGCCCCACAAAAAGGGTGCCCCATGTTTCGCGTTCTTTGCGAAACGTGGGATTCCACGGCCCCATCCCGCTGGGTTTTTGTTGACTGAATTCACGCCCCTGTCCATCCTGAGCGAAGCGCCGCTTCGCGAATGCGAAGTAGCCGCGCAGTCGAAGGACCCCATGCCCGCCCGAAGTGCCACGAATTCCGAAAGGCGTTTCCACCACTGCTTCAACTGGCGGGTGGCCCGCTTCTCCCGTCCCGCTCCACGAAAAAGGGGTGCCCCATGTTTCGCGTCCTTTGCGAAACGTGGGATTCCACTGTGCCGTCCCTCTAGGCTATGTGCTTGCATGAGCCAGAAAACCGCGCTAGGGTTGTAGACATACATGAGCGACCTGCGAAGCCAGATCAACAGCCTCTCCCCTGCGGAGAAGGCAGACCTGCTCGACACGGTCTGGGAAAGCCTGGAAGCAGACGCCGCATCAACCACGGATGCGCAACGGGAGGAACTTGACTACCGCATCGCCCGCCATGAGCAGAACCCCTCCGACGTCATCCCGTGGCAGCAAGTCAGGGCGGGCCTGGTTAAGAAGCCGTGACGCTCTCTGTCTTCTCGGCGCCGGTTGCGCACTTCACACTTCCATTGCGAGATGCGGCATCAACTGCCATGCTCTAATACCGCATGGCCTACTCCTGGTTCGTTCTCCTGCTGGCGATTGCAGGTACGGCGTTTTTCTTACTACTGCTACAAGGCACTCCATTTGGCGACGTGATCCATGAGCGCATCCCCGACCGGCCGCGCCGCCGGCTTTTCGTCGCGTCCGTAAGCTTTTTCCTCACCTTCGGCGCGGTGCGGGCCGTGGTTTTCGCGGTATTGCACAACATTCCGCCATTCCACTTCATCGAGCACGGCGGACGCCACATTCATCATCTGGTCTTCGGCATTCTTATTTTGCTTCTGGTCGGCTATGGATGGCTGGCCGACATCGGCACCGGCGAGGACGATTCCTCGGTTCTTCTGAGCCGCCTGATGGCGATCCTATACGGCGTGGGCGCCGCGCTCACCCTCGACGAATTCGCCTTGTGGCTGAACCTGAAAGATGTGTACTGGTCGCCGCAAGGACGCACCAGCATCGACGCGATCGTTCTTTTCGGTGCATTGCTCGCCGCCGGCGCGTGGGGTGCGCCGATCTTAACTGGAACCAGCAAGAAGTAAGGATCGGAGAAACATGCCGGGTGCCCCATACTTGCCGCCGATCTACAGTCTTGATCTAAGAAAACTCCGAAGCGGCAAGAGCTTGCCCTGAGTGGAATCGAAGGGGTAGGATTCCACGGCCCCATCCCTCCAAGGTTTTTGTTGATTCACTCCACCCCGTTGTCATCCTGAGCGAAGCATGTGGATTCGCCTTACGAATCCGCATGTGCGGTCGAATGCCTGCCCTGAGCGAAGCCGAAGGGGATCCCTACGCCTTCATCCGCTCCCGACGGAGTTCTGCATCTCGGGTATTTCCCCGCCGCCACGCCGAAGACCTAGGACCTGAGACCGTCGTTCGTGACTCCGCCGCAACGACTCAGCCGCTGCAAATTGTGAACCCGTTTCACTTTCCGAACAAAACCCAACCACCGGTCTATGGATTACTCCCCGTTTGGGTCAGGTTTTCAAAATGGCAATCTCGTCCTAAATTCGCTATCACTTGCACGCTACACGCCCGTCGATGTTCTGATTCTGGAAAAAACCCGTCCATCGTGTTAAGTCGTGCCAGTTCCATACGATAAACATTGATGCTTGTGTAATCGGGTCTCGCCTCTTTTGCGAGACCCGCTGCCTTGAGCAATGCTTAGCGGTTGGAAGAACGCGCTCTTTTGAAATATGTGGGCTCTGCACGAGATTTGCTCAACGCCTTCAGTTGCAGAAGGAGATCACGATGTACCACGACGTATGTCCCCGCCATTCAGCTTTGATTCTTCTATCGCGGAATTCCAATCGCTTTTCCGAAGCCAAAACCAATCCAGAGAGTTTCGCAGCTAAGACTGCCAGAGTCGCTACGATCACGCTGGCGTTGCTGCTCGCATTAGCCTGCTCGACCGAGGCAGCGCAGGCCCAATTGAGTATGTTGCACGCGAGCGGACGGTCGATCGTCAATACAAATGGGCAAGTCGTGCAGCTTATGGGGGTTAACCTGGGTGGTTGGCTGGTGATGGAACCATGGATGACTCCCGCCGATAGCGGAGGCCTTCCGGATACCTACAGCATCATTCAGGAACTCGACAGTCGCTTCGGTGTAGCCGAAGAACAGAGCCTGATCAAGACCTATCAGCAGAGTTGGATCACCTCGACCGATCTGGCCAACATCAAGAATGCCGGATTTAACGCGGTGCGGGTTCCGGTGTGGTGGGGGAATTTCTATCCCATCGCGAATGTCTCCAACTCTTCCTGGCGCTCGGATGCCTTCACCGAGCTTGATTGGCTGGTCAGCCAAGCCTCGTCCCTTGGCCTCTATGTCATCATCGACATGCACGGAGTGGTCGGAAGCCAGAGCACCTCAGACGATACCGGACAACAAAACCAGAACCAGTACTGGACGAACAGCAACGACCAGGGCAATACCGCTTACATGTGGTGGCAGATTGCCAACCACTACAAAGGCAATTCCACGGTAGCAGGCTATGACCTTATCAACGAACCGACTGGCGCTCCAAGTAACACTGCCGTGATCAACGCCTACGTGAGCCTCTATAATAGCGTCCGCTCCGCCGATCCCAACCACATCATCTTCATAGAAGGAACCTGGGGCAATTGGGACTGGAGCATGCTTCCCAGCCCTGCCTCCGAGGGATGGACGAACGTTGTATACGAAATGCACGAGTATCAGTTCAACGGCAGCGAGTCACAAGTGGAGCAGGGTTCCACCAACCAGGTCAACGATTTTAACAATCACTCCAGCTACAACTGCCCCGGTTATATCGGCGAGTTCAATGACATGTACAACGTCTCCTCGGTATGGAACTTTTCCGTGGATGCCTACAACGCCGCGGGGCTAAGTTGGACGATGTGGGCCTACAAGTCCACCAATGCGCTGAATCCCAGTAATTGGGGATTCTACAGTCCGACGTATTGGGCAACCACTCCCAATGTTTCTACCAACTCCTCCGCCACGATTGCGGCCGATTGGGAGCAATGGACCACTACCAATGCATTTGCGCAGAATGCTGATCTCGGCCTCAGCGGCAACGTCAATGGCGCAAGCATCAGCACCAGTTCATGGTTCAACGTCGTCAATCAGAACAGCAACGCGTGTGTCGATGCGCAGGGACGGGGAACTTCAAACGGAACTGTCGTGCAACAGTGGGCCTGCGGAAGTCAGCAGTACAACCAGGAGTGGCAATTCCAATCCAAAGGCAACGGCATCTATAGCGTCGTCAACCGCAACGCGCCCAGCGAGGCCTGGAATGTGGTCAACAACGGTACGGGCGATGGCAGTCTGATCCAGCTCTGGACCTATGGGGGCGGTTCCAATGAACAATGGATGCCCGTCGCACTTGGCGGCAATCTGTACAAATTCGTTGGGGTGGGAAATGGAAGATGCCTGGATGTTCCGGGAGCATCCACCGCGAATGGTGTGCAGCTCCAAATCTATGATTGCAACGGAACCGAAGCCCAGTCGTTCAATTTGAATGCCCAGCCGTAGCAGACCAGGCTGCCCGTAGTGTCCCACTTCTCGCTTGCGAGAAGTGGGACGCCCGAACCGCGAGCGGAGAGCAACTTGCCGCTCCGTCCTCCACACTCTCTACTTCACCGGAATCAAGTCGAACTTCCCGGACGATTCCGCGTAGAACAGCGCGCCCTCTTTCGCGTCGCCGCCGCTCCAGTGTTTGTGTCCCCCGGGGACTCGTAGGAAGTCGCCCGCGTCTACGCGCTTTTCGCCCGCGTCGTCCTTGTACAGATATGCGCCCTTCACCACGACGATCCAGACATCGTTCGTGTGCGTATGCATCCCGTTATCTTGCCCCGGATCGAACTTGGTGAAACTGGCGTTCGCTCCCTTGTCGGCGTCGCCCCAGATTTTAGCCGAAGACACTCCCTTGCCCATTGCCGTGTAACTCGCCTGACTTGAAGAGGCATAGACGACTTTCTTCATTTCGTTCTGCCCGTGTACCCGCCCCACGGACCAAGCTGCGATGATCGCCGCCACGATGCCAACTACTAACAATGATCGTTTCATCATTTCTCCTTTTTCCGCTGCAGTTTCTGATTGAACCCCAAGGCCCACGCATCTTACACCAAGCAAAATCCAAAGGATGCTAAATTCACTGGTGTCCCCTTGCAGACCTCGCGTTCACGGTCGTCGCTTCGTTGACTACGCGCATCAGCCTCCGTAAGATGAAGCGACTCGCGGAGTTGCGCACCTTGGCTCGGAAATAGGTTCTGACAATACGCTCCGAAATAAGCTCCCAACACAATGATCGGCTTAACCATCTCTCACTACCGCATCATCGAAAAACTCGGTGGCGGTGGCATGGGCGTGGTCTACAAAGCTGAAGACACGCGGCTGCATCGTTTCGTCGCGCTTAAGTTTCTTCCAGAAGATTTATCGCGCGACCCTCAGGCGCTGGCGCGTTTTCAGCGCGAGGCTCAAGCTGCCTCTGCGCTGAATCATCCCAACATCTGCACGATCTATGACATCGGCGAGCAGGATGGCAAGGCCTTCATCGCCATGGAATTCCTGGAAGGCTTAACGCTGAAGCATCTCATCGACGGAAAGCCGGTGGAGACCGATATTCTGCTCGGTCTTGCCATCGAGATTGCCGACGCACTCGACGCCGCCCACGCCGAAAATATCGTTCACCGCGACATCAAGCCGGCCAATATTTTCGTGACCAAGCGCGGACACGCCAAGATCCTCGACTTCGGCCTGGCAAAAGTTGCACCCGCCGCTTCTTCCAGCAAGATCGCTTCCGCCAACACGCAAACTTTTTCTATCGACGACCAGCACCTCACCAGCCCCGGTTCGACGGTCGGCACCGTCGCTTACATGTCGCCGGAGCAGGTTCGAGCCAAGGAACTCGATGCCCGCAGCGATCTGTTTTCGTTTGGCGCAGTCCTCTATGAAATGGCCACCGGCACGCTGCCTTTCCGCGGCGAGAGTTCCGGGTCATCTCTCACGAAATTCTCGCGGGCAATCCAGTCCCCGCGGTGCGCCTGAATCCAGATCTTCCGGCCAAGCTCGAAGACATCCTGAACAAGGCGCTGGAAAAGGATCTTGAACTTCGCTACCAGCATGCCGCCGACATGCGCGCCGACCTGAAGCGGCTAAAACGAGAAACGGATTCGCGGCTGGGCGCATCTTCGAGTTCGGAAAGTGTTGCAGCCGCGAAAGACAGCGGATCGCAGTTTGCATCTCAGCAGGCCTCTCCAACTGCAGGGTCATCTTCAGGATCAGCGGGCGCTGTTCCTTTGTCCGCGTCGTCGAATGCTGCCTCCGCACTCGCCGTTCCCGTGCCTCCTCAGGCTCGATCCATAGGAAAACTCGCCTGGGCGATCGTTCCGGTGGTTGTCATTCTCACAGGCATTTTCTGGTTCGTGAGGCAGCGCGGCGCCGCGCCGGCCGTCGTAAACCCCACTCAAAAGACCATCGCCGTTCTGCCTTTGCAGAACCTTGGCTCTGATAAGGATGTAGATTTTCTACGGCTTGCTCTCGCCGACGAAATTGCAACTTCGCTGAGCTACGTTCGTACTCTCACCATTCGACCGTTCGCGACAACCAGCAAGTACGAGTCTCCTAATCTCGATTTGCAGGAAGCCGGCCGTGCCATGCATGTGACGGACGTTGTCACCGGCCACTATCTGAAAGAAGGCGACCAGCTTCAGATCACGCTGGAGGCCGTGGACATCGCCGACAACCGCACCTTGTGGCGCGACACTATGACCGTCGCCGCTCCCGACCTGATTGCTATGCGGAGCCAGATCACGGCGAAGGTGCGTCAAGGTCTGGTGCCCGCTCTCGGCGCTGGAAATGATTCCAGCGAAGGCACGCGCCCCAAGAACGAGGAGGCTTACGATCTCTACCTGCGCAGCATTTCGCTGCCGCACGATCCTCTTCCTAATAAAGACGCGATCGCCATGCTGGAGCGTTCGGTGGGAACGGACCCTGCCTATGCGCCGGCCTGGGCCGCGCTGGGAGTTCGCTACCATTACGACGCGGCGTACTCGACTGGCGGCGAGGCGTCATTTCAAAAGTCCAATGCCGCTCTCGAACGCGCCATGGTTCTCGATCCGAACTTCGTTTTTGCGCCGGCCTGGCTGATTACCAATCGAGTGGAAAGAGGAGAATTGGCAAAAGCCTACGCCGACGCCAAGGCTCTGGTAGAGCGGCATCCGGAGAATGCTCAGGCGCATTTTGCTCTGGCATACGTATCGCGTTACGGAGGTGCGATGGAGGAATCTGCGCACGAGTGCGACACCGCCCTTTCTCTGGATCCGGGAAACTTTCAGCTCCGCTCCTGCGCGTTTACGTTCGATCAGTTGGGGAACTACGCGCGGGCTCTGGAATTTCTCCAGCTCGATGCCGGATCGTGGTGGGCTGGATCGAACCTGATACGGTATTACGTTCGCGAGGGGAAATTGTCGCAAGCGCGGGAAGTCGCGCAGAAATTTAAAAATTATCCTGACGGGCGGATGTGGCTGGCGTGCATGGACACGCCGAACTCCGCCGATGCGGTGAATCTCGCGCGAAACACTGCCGCCCAAATGTTAGCCGATCCTGATCCTGAGCCCCGATACGTGGTTGCGTCCGACGTCCTTTTCTGCGGTCAGCGCGATCTCGCTTTGAACATGCTCAAAAGTTCTGTCGTTACCGGCCACTTTTGTGCCTACGAGGGTCTGCGCAATGACTCGATCTGGGCGCCTCTGCGCGGCACACCTGAGTTCACGCAATTACTGTCCGCGGCCAAACAGTGCCAGTCCGATTTCCTCGCACAGAGATCCCAAGGTAGATGAGCGCAGTTCTGGTAACCGGTGGATCGGGTTTCATTGGCAGCTACTGCATCCTGCAGCTTCTCGCAGGAGGTCACCAGGTGCGCACCACCGTGCGGAGCCTGAAGCGCGAGGCCGACGTTCGCGCCATGCTGAAGGAAGGCGGCGCCGACTCGCAGAGTATCGGTCGCTTATCCTTCTTTGCAGCCGATCTTGAAAACGACGCAGGTTGGCCCGAAGCCGTCGCCGGCTGTGAGTATGTGCTGCATGTGGCGTCGCCGTTTCCTTCGAACGTCCCAAGAACGACGACGAACTCGTCGTACCCGCGCGTGAAGGTGCGCTCCGCGTGTTGCGTGTGGTGCGAGATGCCGGCGTCAAGCGCGTTGTGCTGACCTCTTCGTTTGCCGCGATCGGCTATGGCCATCCGCCGCAGAACGCTCCGTTCAACGAGACGGACTGGACAGACCTCACCGCCGAGGGCCTTACGGCATACGTGAAATCGAAAACGATCGCCGAGCGTGCGGCCTGGGATTTCATCGCCCGCGAAGGTGGCAACCTCGAGCTTTCGGTCGCTAATCCGGTGGGCGTCTTCGGCCCAGTACTCGGACCAGACTATTCAACGTCGATTCTAATCGTGCAGCGCATGATGGATGGTGCCGTGCCCGAAGCTCTGCTTTGGCGCCGTCGATGTGCGTGACGTCGCCGACTTGCATATCCGCGCGATGACTCATCCCGCCGCCAAAGGCGAACGCTTTCTCGCTATTGCGGGCGATTTCCTATCGATGGTTGAAATTGCGAAGCTATTGAAACGGCAACTGGGCGCGGCTGCCAAAAGGATTCCAACCCGCGAACTGCCCAATTGGCTGATACGACTTGCCGCGTTGCGCGACCCCGCGGTGAAGCAGATTCTGCCCGAACTCGGCAAGGTGAAGAATGCCACCAGCGAAAAAGCCCGGCGCATGCTCGGCTGGGCTCCGCGCTCGAATGAGGAGTCCATCATTGCCACCGCCGAAAGCCTCATGCGGCTCGGACTTCTGAAGGACAGCAAGAAAGCCTGACTAAGATAAGGCGGACTACGCGTTCACGGGCAGAAACTTTCTCATTCCGGTTCCGCATGCCACAGCGGCTCTCCACCCAGCGAATGATAAAATCCCCAGCCTGCCAGCGCTACCACGCTGAGGATCGCGAGAACCGACGTGGTCAGGTACCACGCCGAAAGGTCGGCGCTAATCGGAAGATTCCCCATCATGTTCACGGTGAAGATGGCGCAGGCGAGAGGTACCAAACCAAAGCGATAGACGATCAGAACGGCAATGGCATAGACCAGAATTTGTGCCGGCAGTTCAACTGCGACGTAAGAACTAGAAAATCCCTGCGGCAAAGCAAAAACGGCGACGAACACGATCGCGACCAGCCAATCTTTCCGCAGCAGCACTTTCAACCCGAGCAGTAGAAAAAAGAACTGTAGAGTGCCGATGATCGAAGTTGGAATTTGCATCAGCCACGCACCCAATGCCTCGCGTCCCCCCGCCAGGTATTCAGTTTGGCCGATACCCGGAGCCGCGCCCATGTGCATCATCGGGATGTAGCGAATCTGGAAAACGAGAATCCAAAGCAAGCCGAGCATCACGCCGAACAGGATGTCGCGCCCCACCAACGGATCGCGGAACTGTCCGGCCAGCAGCCGGCTCCACGAGATGATGGAGTGCGGCCAGCGCCGGCGCACCCAGGGCTCCAGCGCAAGGTACAAGAGCCAGGTCGTACCGGAGATGAACAGTCCGGTGCTTACCGCGATGATGAACAGCAAGAACATGTTGAGGTCGGGTACAAAGTGGCCGCGGCTCAGCCACAACATCATTTCAAGCACAAACATCACCACCGCTAGGCGGAATGCGCCTTCACGGTCTCCGCGCCCCTGCCGATAATTCCTCCGCGCCAGGCGAGCCGCTCCGAAGAGTAAAGAAAGAGCCAGAACAAACGTGAGGATCTTTCCTACTTTCTTCCCGACCGAATCCTCGGGTCTTTTCATTCTCTCGGGTTTGGTCCAATCCCCAATGAGCGAAAAGAAAACCGGCTTGCCGCGCCACGCAGCCGCTTCAATGCGCAATGGCCGCGCCGTGCCCGACCACTTTCCGGTCCATGCTGCGCGTGCGTCGGAGTCCCCCGGTGAAGCCCATACTGGCTCGGCTTTCTGAAACTGAGATGGATCAAGCCCCGCTGCGGCGAAAAACAAATTCCAGTCAAACTCCGCCCCCGGCGATGGGCCTGAACCCTCCTTCTGCGGGGGGATCGCCTGGAAATAAGTGAGCCGACCCTGCGGATCGAGTTCCACGTTAATCATTCCTGAAAGGGTGGTCGGAGGATCGCTCCACGTCACAATTCCAGGATTAAGCAACTGATCACGAAAGCCTTCGGCAGTCATGTCATCGGGACTCTGCCGGTACCAGAATTTTAGTATCGACGGCCGCGCCGCAAGTACTGTATTCCACTCCGGCCGGGGTTTGTCGTTCTTTTCCACGTACTCCTGGAAGTCGGTGTCGTAGCGCAAATCGTAAACGCTATCCGCGGGCCGTTCGGGATAACCGAGTTGAGCAATGATCTCTCTCGCCTTTTGCCGAAGCACTTCCGGAGTTAGCTCCAGCCGCATCTTCTCGAGACCGCTATAGTGAATCCCGA
This sequence comes from uncultured Acidobacteriaceae bacterium, assembly GCA_963771965.1. GTDB lineage: Bacteria > Acidobacteriota > Terriglobia > Terriglobales > Acidobacteriaceae > Sulfotelmatobacter. The sequence continues at coordinate 79,945 of CAVYVM010000004.1, read as the reverse complement.
GGGATGCAGCCAGGCACAACGCCAGCAGCACAGAAACGAGGCAGGCAACTGCGATCCGCGGACGCAGACCGGCAGTTTCTCCGGATGCAGCCACCATTTGCGGCGAAGGCGTTTCTCCCGCCGCTAGAGCAGCAGCCAGTGGATCGCCACCGGGCAGCGCAGCCGCCACACTCAGAACGGTGGCGGGTCGTGCCGATGGTTCGGTCTCCAGGCAACGGAGGATCACACGTTCCACGACCGGGTTCAGATCTTTCACCACGGTCGAAGGCCTGCTCACAGTACGGTCGCTGCCGGTTCGATCCTTCTCCGCCGTTTTCCCCGCGAAAGCCCGCTTCCCAGTGAAGACCTCGTACAACACCAGCCCGAGCGAAAAAATATCGCTGCGCGTGCTGACTTCTTTTCCCGCCAATTGTTCCGGCGCCATGTATGCCGGAGTTCCGCTGCGCACTTCGGCGCCTTGAATCTGATCCGCGACTCCAGCCAACCCAAAGTCGGTAATCACTACCTGTCCCCGCCCATCCAGCATGATGTTTGCCGGCTTCAGATCGCGATGCAGAACTCCTTTGGCGTGCGCCGCTGCCAGGCCGGCGCAGAGTTGGCGCGCAATGTCGAGAGCTTTATCTTCGGGGAGGCGTCCAATGCGGCGCAGCAGCGAAGCCAGATCTTCGCCATCGACATACTCCATGGTGAAGAAGTTGTGGCCATCGACATCGCCCACGTCGTAGACACGGCAAACGTTGGGATGGGAAACCCGTCGCGCGATCCGCACTTCATTCTTGAATCGCTCCAGCAATCCCTGATCGCGCGCAGCCTCGTCAGGAAGGAACTTGAGAGCCACTTGTTGCCCGAGCGTGAGATCGTCGGCGCGATAGACCTCGCCCATGCCTCCTTTTCCGAGCAGGGCAATGATGCGATAACGGCCGGCCAGCAGACGGCCGGGAAGAAACCTGCCTTCGCTCAGATATTCCGCCGAGCTCGAGGTTCGGGACTCCGAGGTTCGGGACGACGAACTGGAAGGCGGCTGTGGCGGCAACGGCGAGGTCGCCGTAGCGAAATCGAGCGTGGCTACGTCGTCGGTATTGCCAACGGGTGCGCCACATCCCGAGCAGAATCGTCCAGCGATGGGTATGTCAGTACCGCAAGATGAGCACGGAGGCATGAATTTTCCCGCTACAGTCTACCGCGTCGGACCTAGAAATAGTCTTGGAGGCAGTTCGCCGCAGGTTCTGTCAGGCGAGGTAACTGCCGCCGGGGTACCGAAGATTAGGTTTTTGCGAGTCGCGAAGCTCATAGTTCCGGGGGCGCTGCCGATCCATCCTTCTGATGGCTCTTCGCGCACAGTGAGGGACCTTCTTATGCAAACTCGCACCCTTCTTGTAGTTCTTACGCTGTTTGTGCTGGCTGGTTGCAGCACAAACCCGCGCACGAGCATGGTTACGCCGCCGTCCACGCGTGTTTATCACGGCTCCGCATCGGTGGGCGATTTTATGACCATCACCATCGATTCCAGCGCTCAGACTATCAACTACAGCGACGTGTCGAACGGCGATAGCGGAACCGTGCCTTACACGGTGAGCTCCAACGGTACTTATACGATTAACGATCCCCAGGCAAACCTGACTGCCGCTTATGAAGTGCCGAACTACGCCATGGTCATCCAGGCCGCCAAAACCGGCCCCGGATCGAATACGCCGGCGCTGATTACCGCCGTCGATAGCGGTCCCATCTCAATGGCAACATTTGAAGGCCAATCCTACAACTACATGCAGTTCCGTACTGCTGCCGGCGGCATGGAGGTTGGCTCTGTAACCGTCAACGCGCAAGGATTGGGATCGATCTCTTCCTTCTGGCCTTATGGCGCCTATAACGGTGGGAATCAAGGCAGTCCATTCAACGCAGGCACAATCGACATGACGCAGGCGCAACTCGATTCGTCGGAGACATTTCTGAAAGTTCCCGAGCCCGGGAACAGCAGTGTCTTCGATTACGTTTTCGGTACGGCGAATGGAATTTTCGCCGTCGATACCGCGAACGGCGCTATCCTCGGTTTGAAGAAAGCTGCCAGCAAGAACTTCGATCCATCATTTGCCGGGACGTATAGCGCAATCTACTACCAGAAGACAGCAGCCAGCACAGGCCAAGGAAATATCGAATCAGGATTGGCGAGTCTGGGCAATGCAACGCTTGTGGTTACCGCTGGCGCGCGGGTCATGGTAACCGATGCTCAGGGAAACACGATGGTCCAAGCTACGCTCACGCCGGTGGCGGATGTCGACTATCTTTACGATGGCAGCAGCGGTGAGTTGCAAGACCCCTGCTACGGTGTGTTTCATTTCCGCGTAAATACCAGCAGCTTGCAGCAGGATGTTTTCGTGAGTTTCATGAACCGGGCGATGCTTTTTTCTTCCTTCACTGCCAATCTGCCATTCAGCAACAACGGAACCTACAACTATTTTTACGGCGTTGGCTTGAAGTAAAGAAGGATATTCGCGCTCGAAGCTTGGACTCCTGGTTTTCAGATTGGAACTTCAGAGGGACGCGGGACCAAAGCCCACCCGGAGTCCGATGCAACTTTGTATTACCATCGCAACGTGATCTCTCGTTTCCGCGCGTGGCTTCGTGATCCCTTGTTTCTGTTGTGTCTGGCTGCCGGTCTGCTTGCGTTTGTAGTGCAGTCCGGCGAGTTGGGAACCGCCGACACCATGCATCGACTGCAGACCGCGCACTGGCTGTGGACCTCCGAACCGCAGGTTTTTCCGAGCGAGTATCCCGAGTTCGGCCTGCACGGACGCGGAGGCCTATTCTACAGCTGGTACGGAATCGGACAGTCGCTACTGATGCTGCCCGCGGATATTGTCGGTACCTGGATCGCGCACTGGCAGATTTTTCGTCGATACAGCGATGATCCGGCCGTTCGCAGCATTGTGGTCAGCTTCGGCACCGGTATTCTGGTGAATGTTCTCACCGCGCTTGCCGGTTTTCGCCTGCTGCGCCAGTTGCGGTTCAGCGTGAGGGAATCAGTGCTGGCGATCCTGGCGCTGATGTTCTGCACGACGCATCTTCACTACACCCAGAACATGATGGAAAACAATTACATTATGCTTCTGACCCTCGCCGGATTCTCCTGGCAATATGAATGGCTGCGGACGCAGAGCAACCGTGCACTTTTTCTCGGCTCAACCGCGCTCGGCCTAAACCTGCTGACGCGGCTCACCACCGGCCTCGACTTGGTAGCGGCAGGCATTTTTCTTCTGCTCGTCTGCTGGTTCGAACGAGAGCGCGGGCGTGAACTGCGTCGGCTGTTCTGGGCATATTGCAAAGTCGCAGCGCCGGTCTATGCGTTCTTCCTTATTGTCGACCGGCTTTACCAGTTCTATCGCTTCGGATCATTCACCAACACTTATGTATCGTTGGCTGCCGAACAATATCGCTCGCAAGATCCGACTCTGCCGCCAAGTTTCCCCTGGACGACGCCGTTCTATGAGGGCTTTCTGGGCCCATTGTTCAAGCCGGAGAAATCGATTTTCCTGTTTGATCCGTTGCTCGTAATCGCGATTCTGCTGTTGGTCGTGTTGTGGAAGCGCCTGTCACCGGAGATCCGCGCTTATGGCGCGGCTTCGCTGCTTCTCCTGCTCGGCTACATCAGCTTTTATGCCAGATACGCCTACTGGGCGGGAGATTTTGCGTGGGGCGATCGTTACGTCTCGACCTCGGTGGAACTGGCGGCATTTCTCGCCGTGCCTCTCTTGCTGCGCTATCGGGAAAATCTGAGCGCGTGGATTTGGCGTTGCGCAATGGTGTTCATCGCGGCGAGCTTGATCATTCAGGTTGCGTCGCTCGCTTTCTGGTTGCCGCTTGAAATCTATCAGATGGAAACGTTGGGCCACCCCACATTCGTGATCGCGTTGCGCTTTGAAAATATCGCGGCATTTGCGCTCGGGAAAATGCAGGCCTGGGGATTAAATAACGACTCGATGACGCAAGACCCATGGGATTACGTGCACATCACGACCTGGAATTTTCTACCGTTCCTGCTGCGCAGAGTAGGAGCCGCGCCGAGGTGGGTTGTGGATGTTGCATTTGCAGTGTGGGGCGCGGGGCTTGCGGCGCTTGCGCGGACTCTCTGGCGGCTGAAAGCAGTATTACAGCAGCGCGTGGTTTGAGCCTCGAATCGACCGATCATGGGTCTCCTTTCTCGTGGTAAGATCGTCAGCGCGCAAAGGGCGCATCCGGTCCGCGGAGAGGACAGAAGTCCACCTGATCGTAAAATTTCGTTTTCACGAACTTACTTTCTGCCCGTAAATGCGGACCTCGGGCCTAAGAAAGGAAGTTCGTCATGCCAATTAAGACGCCTCCCATCGAATCCAAATCTCAACCATCTCAGGTATCAGGCGAAAGACCTGCTCAAGGGCACGCTGCCCACGATTTCGGAATGGCGCAGCGGCTCAGAGAATTTCATCCGCGATTCACTCGCTTCGCAGATGCCGAAATATTCGATGCTCAGCTAAGCCTCAGTGACGCGCAACTCGCAGTTGCGCGAGAATATGGATTTCCGAGTTGGGCGAGATTGAAAAAGCACATCGAGAAACCAACGCTGTCCGATCAGCTCAACTTGCCGCATCACGAGCGAATCGAGGACACCATATTTCGACGCGCTGTGGAGCTTCTCGATGCAGGCGATGTCTCAGGATTGCGCGCGCATCTGAAACAACATCCGAATTTAGCGCATCGGCACATCGTCTTCGAAGGCGGCAACTATTTTCGAAATCCCACACTCTTGGAATTCATAGGGGAGAATCCGGTTCGCCGCGGAACTCTTCCGCACAATATTTTGGACGTCGCCAAACTTATTCTCGATGCTGGTGTGGAGCACTCCGCGCTCAACGAGACCCTGATGCTGGTCGCAACCGGAAGCGTGCCGCGTGAATGCCACATGCAGCTGCCGTTAATCGTTCTTCTTTGCGATCACGGCGCCGATCCGGACAGCGCCATTCGTCCAGCCGCCTTGCACGGTGAGATTGAGTCAGTGAACGCTCTAATGGGTTGCGGCGCTCGAATCGATTTGCCTGCGGCAGCGGCTCTGGGACGAAATGAAGATGTCCGGCGGTTGCTTCCGTATGCTAGCTCTGAGGATCGCCACTTGGCGCTTTCGATCGCGTCCAACCGCGGTCACGTGGACATCGTGCGATTGTTGCTCGACACGGGTGAAGATCCAAATCGTTACAATCCTATTCGGAGGACATTCCCACACGACACCGTTGCATCAAGCTGCGGGCGCTGGGCATGACGAAGTGGTGCGGCTTCTCGTCGAACGCGGCGTGCGATTGAATTTGAAAGATATTCTCTGGCACGGCACTCCAGCCGATTGGGCTAGACACGGGGGCCATACGGCGATTGAAGAGTATCTTCGGGCCGAGGAGATCGCGCAAAACAAACACTCGATCTGATTTCAGGCACACGTCATCAAGTCCCACTCGCCCTTATGGTAGAATCTACCACCTAGATGGTAGAATGGTAGAATCATGAGCCTGAACATTAAGAATGAAGAGACACACCGCCTGGTTCGGCAGTTGGCTCGACTCACAGGAGAGAGCATGACAGCCGCCGTAGACAAGGCGGTTCGAGAGCGGCTGGAGCGGGTGCGCCACAAGAAAGGCGGGTTAGCGGAGCGGCTGCTGCAGATTGGGCGCGAGTGCGCTCCCCTGTGGAAAGAGCCATACAAGTCGATGGACCACGGCGATCTCCTCTACGACGAAAAAGGTTTGCCCAAGTGATCGTCGATACATCGGTAATCATCGCGATTCTCCGAGACGAACCCGACGCTGCCGAGATCAGTGAAGTCTTAGAGCGACCGCAAGTTCGCCGGATGTCGGCAGTGACCTATGTCGAAGCTGCTGTGGTCGTAGACAGCAACCGAAATCCCGTTCTTAGCCGTCGACTCGACGACTTGTTGCGCGATCTCCAAATCGCCGTCGAGCCGGTAACGTTGAACCATGCACGCCTGGCCCGCGAGGCCTATCGCGATTTTGGCAAAGGTCGTCACCGCGCAGGTTTAAATTTTGGCGATTGCTTTGCCTATGCTCTCGCGAAGTCTTTGAACGAACCCCTACTGTTCAAAGGCAATGACTTTCGCCATACCGATATCCGGCGAGCGACAGATAGAGATTAGTCTGTGTGGCGATCCTCGGGTCTTTCGTGATAGTCAGTGCGTGGTGATCCTCCCACGGCTAGCTTTTCTCACCAATCAACCTTCCACAGGAATTTTCCCTTCTCCCAGACTTCGTGATCGGAGATCTTCCGGCAGTCATCGGCGGTTAGGTTCGAGTCATAGATGACTGTCCTGGCGGGTATCGTGCAGTTTGCGGGAGCCGCTGAATCGTAAAAGACCGCGCGCTCTCCAATACTGAATTTAATGCCGGTCGTCGTGGTTCGGTGTGTGCCACCATGCACAATGCTGTAAGCGCCGTACATTCCTTCCGGCCCAAGGACAACGCTCGTGCCCTTCAAAGCGTGGACCGTAGTCCCATTGGAAATTTTCGTGATCGAGCCAATCTCCAAAGGAAAGCCTTCATCTCCACGGATCGAGATGCCTCTTTCGGTCATGACTCTTTCGAGACTCTCCAGGGTATCGCCGGTGTGTACATGGCCGATGATGCGGTCCAGAAATGACGGCACCTGCCGTTCTCCTTGGCTGTCCAGGACCGGCACAACGCTCGAGGCGAATGAAGTGGGCGGGTTGCAATTGATCCCTTCCACCTGCGTGGAATCAGCGTTGCTTAGTTCTGCGTAGCCCTTCGCAAGAGCAACATTCACGTCGATTACGCCATTCATAAATTCCCGGTCATCATTCGTAACCGGCTCGGTCAGTGCCATCACGTCTGCGTCGGAAGTCACGTTCTTGCCGGCCTTGACCTTACGTCCAGAAGGAATGGTTACACCGGGTCCCACGCGCGAGAGAATTCCCACCATGGCGTCCAGTTGCACAATCCCGCCGTCAACTTCGGCGTTGAACCCCACGAACGAAGGACAGACAGCAGGCGGGGCCGCTCCGGGGCATGTGCCACCAATGCCGATTGCAGGATGAAACTCCGGTATTTTCGGGTTCGGGTTGCTCTTTACCGTCGCCCCGTGCGCAAGGATGGCCTTCTTTCCGATCACCAGCGGCCCTCCGGAAGCATCTACGTGAACGCTGTCCTGCACGTCGGAGTCTTCATCGAGCAGGATGTTGTATCTGTCCGCATTCAGAAGCGCAAACGGCGCCACGTAAACATGACTTCGAATGTCCACGTTTCCTCGCTTCGTCGCCGTTGGATCTACGAAGTAGGTTGGCGAGGGCAATGCTGAACTATGGCACTCGATTGTCTTACCCTTGCCAAAAGTATTTGGGACGGAAACCACCAGCGCGAGAGCGACAACAAAAGTGTTTTTCCGAAGAGACATGAGCCTGTTCCTCCTTCGTGTCGAAGCCGACTCGGAAAGCTATATCCGGCACGAGGCTTTCCCGCGGGAATCTGATCCTTGTTACGAATAACGGAACTCGCTCGCCAATCGACTGTGGCCTGAAAGAATGGGGGATGAAGCGCGCGGGGTAATCGCTTGCTACTCGCTTACTCCACGGTGACCGACTTCGCCAGATTCCTCGGCTGATCCACATCGCATCCGCGACGGACCGCGATGTGATAGGCCAGCAATTGCAAAGGAACGATCTCCAGAATCGGCGAAAGTTCTTCCGGCGCTGCGGGAACGTAGAGGACATGGTCGGCCGCTTGCTTAATGTCTTCGTCGCCTTCGGTGGCCAGCGCAATCACAACGCCCGAGCGCGCTTTGACTTGTTTCAGGTTTGACATGGTCTTTTCGTAGCGCACCATCGAGCCGGCATTATTCGCGTCCTGGGTGACTACGATAACGACGGGGAGATTTTCATCGATCAGCGCGTTAGGACCGTGCTTCATCTCGCCTGCCGGATAACCCTCCGCATGGATATAGGAAATTTCCTTTAACTTGAGCGCGCCTTCTAGAGCGATGGGATAGTGAATGCCGCGGCCAAGAAACAGAAAATCCTGAGAGCGCTGGAAGCGTTTGGCCAGATCTTCGCAGTTTTCGTCGTGCGTGAGAATGTTTTCGAGCTTCCCCGGAATCAGCGTGAGTTCCTGGGCAGCCGTGCGAATCTGTTCGGCGCTCATCGTCCCGCGAACCTGCGCGAGATAGAGCGCGAAGAGATAAAGCGCGGTCAACTGGCAGGTGAAGGCCTTGGTGGAAGCAACGCCAATCTCAGGCCCCGCGTGGGTATAAATAGTTCCGGCGGCGTTGCGGGGAATCATCGATCCAACCACGTTGCAAATGGCCAGCGTTCGCGAGCCTTTGCCTTTGGCCTCGCGCTGGGCAGCGATGGTGTCGGCGGTCTCGCCCGACTGCGAAATCAACACCGTGATGGTGTCCGAATCGACGATCGGGTCGCGGTAACGCCACTCGCTGGCGTAGTCCACCTCCACCGGCAGGCGAGCGAAACTTTCAATCATGAACTTGCCGGCCTGGCCGGCGTGCCAACTAGTGCCGCAGGCAAAAATGTTGATTTTCTTGGCTGCGCGGAATTCGGCTTCGCTGATCTGCATCTCGTCGAGAAAGATGCGGCCGGTATCGAGTGAAACGCGTCCCAGCGTGGTATCGCGCACGGCACGCGGCTGCTCATAAATCTCCTTGAGCATGAAATGCTTAAAGCCGCCCTTTTCCGCCATGATGGGGTCCCAGGTCACGTGCTGTACCTGCCGCTGAATCGGCTTGCCGTCGAAATCGGTTAGGTGGACGCCGTCGACGGTGACCACGGCGAGGTCGCCATCGACGAGAAAGAAAATATCGCGGGTGTGATAGAGAATCGCAGGAACGTCAGACGCCACAAAGTACTCGTCATTACCCAGCCCGACCACGAGCGGCGGACCGCTGCGCGCGGCCACGATCTTATCCGGCTCATCCGCGGAGATGACAACCAGGGCGAAGACCCCGCCGAGCTCCTTCACCGTCCGGCGAACGGCCTCTTCGAGAGTCGGCCGGTGACCGTTGCCAGTATTGAAAAGATATTTTTCGATTAGGTGCGCGATAACTTCGGTATCGGTCTCTGTAGAAAAATTGTGACCTTCTTCCAGCAGCTTCTTCTTCAGGCTGAGATAGTTTTCGACGATGCCATTGTGCACGACGACAATCTTGCCGGTGCAGTCGCGATGGGGATGCGCGTTTTCTTCCGTCGGACGTCCATGGGTAGCCCAGCGGGTGTGGCCGATGCCATATGTTCCGTCGAGAGGGTTGACACGGATAACTTCTTCCAGGTTTCGCAGTTTGCCTTCCGCGCGACGGACCTGCAGCTTGTCGCCATTGCCGGCCACGGCAATTCCAGCCGAATCGTATCCCCGGTACTCGAGCCGCCTCAAGCCCTCAATGATGACCGGTACCACTGGCTTTTTGCCGACATATCCAACAATGCCACACATGCAAAAACCCCATTATTTTCAGCGAGTTCAATCCGCGAGGGAGCAGCGGAACTCTTCAATCACCGGGTTGGTGAGCACTTCTCGAGCGATGCGCTCGACTTCGCTTTGCGCTTCTTCGCGACTCAGCCCGCCGTCAAGAGTGAGCTCAAAATACTTTCCCTGGCGGACCTCCTCCAGACCCTTATAGCCCATCTTGTGGAGGGCCCCTTGAATGGTCTTTCCTTGAGGATCGAGAACACTCTTCTTGAGGGAAACGTAAACGTAAGCTTTCATGGAATGTTTAATTATACGTCAGCACTGAGCGTCGAACTTGATCTCGAAAGTAAGCGAACAAGTTAGGTTAAATGGGGAGCGTTTTCCGCATGTTCCGAAAGCGGAACTGAATTGTGGCCTATTGTCCGGAATCGGTCAGATGGTCTGACCACTATTATTCAGTTCCTCGATCTGCTGTTGAAGATCGCTGCGCGCACTTTCAAGCATCGAGCGGTGTCGGGAATCGTGGCTGCGTTCGAGTTGTTGAATCACGTTCTGCAGCGCCAACTGGAGGCTCTCTTTCTCTCGCAGTCGATCCGCCGCTTGCCTTGTCAGGCACGGCTTTTCGGGCATTGTTCTGGCGGCCGCCTCCTCTTGTTGCGCCTCGACGGATTTGCTTTCCCAGCCTCGCGCCATAGCGACATTATAGCTTTCTGTGAGTCCGCTTTTGCAGGCTACGACTCATGGGTCAGCGCGATTCCAATTCCCAAATTAGGAGCGGTCTGTTCCAAAAACCGATATCCCCAAGAAAAATCGATTTATCGCTGCGTTGTGTAGTAATAATGCTCAGTCAGTTGCAACCAATAGGCAGCGTGTTTTTTAGGGGGAAACGCTGCCAGGAGTGCGGTGCGGTGTTCCCCTTGAGCGCCCAAGGCGCTGAATTCGGTGTGCAGCGCCAGGAGATTCTGCTGTGGCTGGCGGAGTTGGCATTTCTGCGCCGCGAGCCCGGGGACGCTTTGCGCGAAATAGCTCCCCGCCTGCGAACTGCCCTCTCTTTCGATTCTCTCGTCCTCGCTCTCTGTGACCCCGGTCGAAAACTTACAACGATGTATATCTGGGAGGGAGTGGATTCGTTTCACGAACCGGTAGACGTTCCTCTGGAACGGTCGGTTGCGGCAATGGTCGTCTGGCGGAACCAAACCGTTCTGTCTATTGATGATCTTTCAATAGAAAAGCAGTTCGAGCCGGAGTTTCGCGAAAGAGGAATTCGCTCCTACAGTTTGGTTCCCCTAACCACCTTTCACGAAAAGCTGGGAGCTTTGGGTATCGCCAGCAAGCGGACTCATGCTTTCAACGGTGAGGACATTCGTTTTCTCCAACGCGTAGCCGATCTGGTGGCCCTGTGCATCGACACGATGTTAGCCGATGCCGCGCGGGACGAAGAAGCAGGCAGGCTGCGATTACTGCTCGAGGTAGGCCACCTTTACATGCAGGGTTCGGATTTGCACGAATCTCTATCTTTGATACTTCGTTCCTTGCAGAAGTGGGTCGTACAAGGTTTTGCTGGCCTTTACCTTTATGACGAGACCTCTCAGTCTCTGCGTCTGCATATGCTGGACCCAGAAATTTCAGACAAGATGGTTCCTAAGTGGCTGACTCCCATCGAGGGCACATTTGCAGGACAAGCCTTTCGCGACCGGCACAGCATAGTTCTCGATCACTCCAGTCTGGCCAAGTTGCCGTTTGCTTCCATCAAGCATGGCGTGGAGCTTGGGGTCAGGTCGTTATGTCTATCTCCTCTTCTTGCAGGGAATGGGTCGTTGGGAGTGTTAAAGGTGGCGCGCCGCGTGGACCAGGCATTTTCCGCGCGAGACGTTGAATTGCTTGAACAAGTGGCTGCGACCGTTGCCTTGGTACTCAATCGAGCCCGGATGAATGGAGGCTCGATGCACGAAAACGCACCAGCAATTGAGAAAAACTCCACTCTTGCAGCCAGCGCAGGGGGTAACGGCCATGGGCCCGGCACCATGACATCAGCAGCTGGTCAGCATCCGGTGGTCGTACCATTTTCCGCTTCTCGAACTCTCATGGAATCGGAACAGTTGCTCTCCGCTTATTACAAAGCGTCCCGGGTCGGCCTTTGCATCCTCGACACAGAGTTCCGTTATCTGGCAATCAACGATTCATTGGCGGAGATAAATGGCGCGCCTGCGACGGCGATTTTGGGAAAGAGCGTTCGCGAAGTTCTGGGTGGCCTCGCGGAACTGGTGCTACCACCGCTTCGGAGCGTGTTGACGACTGGCGAACCCATTTTGGACATCGAACTCAGTTTCGTGATGCCCAATTCACCCGAGCCGCGCCACTGGACCAAGCACATCATTCCGATTAAGGACGAGACCGGCAAGGTAATACAAATCGGTTCGGTCGTCGTCGAGATTACCGAGCAGAAAAGACTGGAAGAATCGCTGCGCGGAGTCTCGGCCTCATTGCGCAGCGAGAGGAAGCGGCATGAAGTACTCACGGAAGTGAGCCGCGTACTGGAGGCAAAATGGGATGCGGCGCATATATTCCCCAGAATCTCCGCTAGTCTGCGCCGAGTCCTGCGCCAGGAGTACGCGGCTTTGGCCGTGCACGACGAAAAGAGTGGGCAGTTGATCCGGCAGGCAATGGACTTTCCTTTGGGCAAGAACCTTGGACTTGGGGAAGCAATTAGTACGGCTCACGGTCCGGGCGTCAAGGTTTTGCAGCAACGTTCTCCTCTGATTTTCAGCCGGGATCAGTTACAGGAATTCGATCCCGGGTTCGCAGCCACCTTGTCAGCCGAAGGTCTTAGGTCCTTATGTTGCGTCCCGCTGCTCCGGCCAAAGGGACCGCGCGGAGTCCTGGTGCTGGGCAGCACCCGGGCTGATGCCTTCAAAACAGATGACCTCACGCTTCTCAACCAGGTTGCCGCTCTGCTGGCCATCGCTTTAGAGAACGCGCGAACTGCAACCGAGATCAAGCAGCTCAGGAGCAAACTGGATCAGGAAAAACAATACCTGGAGGGGGAAGCCCGCCCGCAACTCCATTTCGAGGAGATCATTGGCGACGCTCCGGTGCTTAAGGAAGTATTGGCCGAGGTGGGAATCGTTGCGCCCAGCGACGCGACCGTTCTCATCTTGGGAGAAACCGGAACCGGCAAAGGGCTGGTCGCGCGTGCCATCCACAATATCAGCAGGCGTGCCGCACAACAGTTTGTTCCATTGAATTGCGCTGCCATTCCGACAGGACTGATGGAGAGCGAGTTATTCGGCCACGAGAAGGGTGCGTTCACCGGAGCCGTCAGCCAGAAGGTCGGGCGATTGGAACTGGCTGACAAGGGAACCTTGTTCCTCGACGAGATCGGCGAAATTCCATTGGAATTGCAGCCCAAGCTGCTGCGCGTCTTGCAGGACCACGAATTCGAGCGGCTAGGTGGCACGAAGACGATCAGGGTAGATTTGCGTTTGATTGCCGCCACCAACCGGGATTTGACGAAGAGCGTCGCCAATAAAGAGTTTCGCAGTGACCTGTTCTACCGCTTAAACGTATTTCCCGTCCGGCTTCCGTCTCTTCGGGAACGTCGTGGGGATATTCCTCTATTGGTCCGATACTTTGTTCAAAAATTTGCTCGTCGCATGGGTCGCGTTATCGAAACGATTCCAACCGAGACCATGGATGCCCTGACGCAATGTCAGTGGCCGGGCAACGTTAGAGAGTTGGAGAACTTCATCGAACGATCGGTCATTCTTACCAATGGAACGGCTTTGCGGGCGCCACTGGCGGAGCTGCGGGAAGAATCGTCGAACACGCGCGACGTTGAGCAATCGCTCGAGCATGCGGAACGCGAGCATATCATCCAGATTTTGCGCGAGACCGAAGGAAGGATCTCGGGATCGCGAGGAGCCGCCCGTCGGCTTGGATTAAAGCGGACCACCTTGCAGTCGAAGATGCAGCGGTTAGGAATCACTCGCGCCGATTACATAATTCGGAAACCAAAAAAAGATTAGCCATGTATCGAAACTGGATTAACAATGTGTGAAACAGGATTAGCTGTGTTCGAAAAGCGGATTATCCATGTTCCGAAACGGTAACTGACGATCTCGAGTGCCGACTCGCCTGAAAATTGCCGAGAGGTCGGCAGTAGGTTCACGGTAGTGAACTCGGTCCTAACTTCACGGCATATTCCTTTCTTTGAGTTAGATCCCTTTCCAGCACGGCGCCATTATGGAACGACGATTGCACAAGTGCCCTCAATCGGAAAGACTTTAAGAGCTGAATCGAGGCTTTCCTACAAGCGGGTGGACGAGCCGCGTGCCCTCGTCGACTGCCCGGTGCGTTCGGGAACCTTGGGGTGTAGAAGTGTTAGTCGCCAGGAATCTCCAGCCGAACAATTTAGTACGTCTGCTGCCACTGCGTAGTAAGAACAAGCCAGGTCAAGAAGAAAATTCGAAAGGTTCAGGATGGCGGGAACCACCATTCGCAAGTGGAGAAGACTTCCTTGCTGTCCAGCCTTACTCGGTCGGGACAAAGGTGCCGGATGAGTGGCGCGATCAGATTGCTCACACTCCCAGCCTCAACGAGGTCGATCCGCTGTACTTGTTTGCTCGCGAGGTTGAGTGGGCAAGGCGGGGTAACACAACCGCGGGCTGGGACATCATTTCCGCCGCACGCAGTTCGCATGAGAACACGCGAGCCCACGCCCGGGCGTTGCTCGAACACTCGCAGCAAAGGAGTGCGCTGTTCCCAAATGACAGCACAGAAAACTCGATTGAAAACGATTATGAGCAAAACTCGAAAACGGAGGCAGGCATGAGAACTCCTTATGGTCTCGACATCATCGAGAGCTGCATGAACTGCCCGGCAAGCCGGGAGGGTTTTTTCTGCCGTTTCTCGCCAACAGTCCTGAGATCAGTGGACGCCGCCAGCCACCATACCATCCTGCCGGCAGGCGCCGTACTTTTCGTGGAAGGCCAAATGCCACGAGGTATTTTTGTGCTTTGCTCAGGCAAGATGAAACTCTCTACAACCTCGAAAGAAGGCAAAGTGCTCATCCTGAAACAGGCCGAAGCCGGGGAAGTTCTCGGCTTAAGCGCCGCCATCTCCGGCACGAGCTATGTAATGACAGCCGAAGCTGCTTCGGCATGTCAGTTGGATTTCATCAGCCGGCAGGATTTGATGGCTCTGCTGGAGCGTGAGAGTGAAGTGGGAGTTCATGCGGCACAGTGGCTGAGTCGTGAGTTCCAGGGGGCCTATCGCGACATCCACGATCTGGTGCTGGCGCGTTCTTCGTCGGGGAAATTGGCAAGACTGCTGTTGTCATGCGCGCCTCGGGGAGTTTCTAACTCGGACGAGTCCCACTTGCGATCCGCCATGACCCACGAAGAAATGGCACAACGGATCGGATCCTCCCGCGAGACCGTTACGCGGTTGCTGAGTACTCTCAAGAAAAAAAGATTGATCCGGTTAGACGGCGCGACGCTGGTCATTCGCGATCGTACTGGACTGGAGGCTTTGGCAGTTTGACCCTCCCCCAAAGGGTGTTGGAGGGCGGCTTCGGTTGCAAGCTGCCCTCCACTTCTAATTCTTCCGCGGAATTGACGGAGAGTCCATCCTGCACGACGGCAAGTTGATTAAAGATCTGATGGCTGCGGTCGAAAGGGCCGAGCAGGCTGCTTCACTAAACTCCGCCGCTGACTGTTCCGCAGCGTTTTCCAATCAGGATTCGACACTCGAGAAAAACTCCCAGCCGACCGGTGAACTGATCGGCTTAGAGCCCGAACAACTCTCGCAGCCGCTTGGTTTGGGCCCGGCTGACCGGAATCTCGCTTTGCTTCTTATCATCCATTCGCAACTGGTACGAACTCTTAAACCAGGGCACAACTTCGCGAATCCGGTTGATGTTCACCAGGTAGGAGCGGTGGGCCCGCCAGAATAAACCGGAATCTAGGCTGGAAAGCAATTCTTCCAGAGTGCGGCAGTTCGAATGTCCCTCCATGCCCGTCGGACCAGCCGTTACCACCGTGATCACTCCATCTTCAATCGAGGCATAACAAATTTCTTTCTGATCCACCAGAAACATGCGGCCAACCGCTTTCAGAAGAATTTTCGACGTCTGAGGCTTCGGTGCTTGCAGCATTCGTACCAGGGTTTCGATTCGCTCCGCAGGCAGGCCTTCCGCGCCCTGCTGGGTTCGCGCCTTCTGCACTGACAGCGCGACCCGTTTTTTATCGAAGGGCTTCAGCAGGTAATCGACCGCGTTCACCTCGAATGCCTTCACCGCGTACTGATCAAACGCCGTGGCGAAGACAATCTTGGGCAGGGTAATTTTCTTGTCGAGGAGCTTCTTGATGACGCCGAACCCGTCAAGTCCCGGCATCTGGACATCGAGAAACACAAGGTCTGGATTGTGTTCTTTAATGAGGTTGACGGCTTCGAGGCCATTCTTTCCTAGCGCCACCACGTTGACGTCGCCGGCGCTTTTCAGCAAGTAAGCGAGTTCATCGCGGGCAAGCTGCTCATCGTCCACGATTACCGCGGAAAGGGACATTCTGTCTCCTGGGATCGGACTCTTCAGAAAGTATAGCGACCGCGTTTTGTGGCCGTCAACGCGGCCGCCGGAACATCTTTTTCAGAAAGTGGCTTAACGTCACCTTATGCTACGTTTTCCAGGGCCAGCGCCATCCCCAACCCGCCGCTCACGCAGAGCGTCGCCACACCGCGCTTCGTGTTCCGTTTCAGCATCTCGTGTAACAGCGTCACCGTGATTCGCGTGCCTGTGCAACCGATGGGATGTCCGATCGCGATGGCTCCGCCGTTCACGTTCAGCTTGTCGCGATTGAAATTCAATTCTCGATCACACGCCAACACCTGTGCGGCGAAAGCCTCGTTCAACTCGACGAGACCAAAATCGTGAAGTCGCAGGTTGTGTTTTTCCTCCAGCTTGCGCAACGCTGGTACCGGACCGATCCCCATCGTGCGCGGATCGACTCCAGCCGATGTCACAGCCAGGATTCGCGCCAGCGGCTTAAGATTATTCTTCTTCACAAAATGCTCGTTCGCGATAACTACTGCCGCAGCCCCATCCGTGATTCCCGAAGAATTGCCCGCCGTGACCGTTCCGGTTTTCGAAAACACCGGAGCCAGCTTGCCCAGCTTTTCCAGGCTCGCGTCAGCGAAGGGATGTTCGTCGCTGCTGAAAATGGTTGAGCCTTTCTTGCCTTCAATCGTCACTGGAGCAAGCTCTGCATCGAAACGTCCCGCGGCAATCGCCCGCCCCGCACGGGTTTGCGACATCAGCGCATATTCATCCTGCTCTTCGCGCGAAATCTTGTAATAGTCGGCCAGCACTTCGGCGGTTTCGCCCATCACCATCTTCGCCATGGGACAAAAGAATCCGTCGCGATACATGCCGTCGACCAACTCCTGATTGCCCAGCCGGTATCCCCAGCGCGCTTCGAGGTAATAGGGAAGCCGCGACATC
This sequence comes from uncultured Acidobacteriaceae bacterium, assembly GCA_963771965.1. GTDB lineage: Bacteria > Acidobacteriota > Terriglobia > Terriglobales > Acidobacteriaceae > Sulfotelmatobacter. The sequence continues at coordinate 62,989 of CAVYVM010000004.1, read as the reverse complement.
GATTCCGTTCCACCCGCCAGAATGCAGCTCGCATCCCCAACCGCAATCGCCTGGTAAGCCAGCGCGATCGACTTTAGCCCCGAGGCACAAGCTTTGTTCACCGTGAACGCCGGAACTTCCTGCGGCACGCCGCTGCGGATGGAAATCTGCCGCGCCGGATTCGGCCCGCCCCCCGCCTGCCGCGCGTTGCCAAAGATGGTTTCTTCCACCTGCTCCGGCTGAATTCCCGCGCGCTCCATCGCAGCCTTGGCCGCCACCGCACCCATGTCAGCCGCCGTCAGAGAAGCCAGCGACCCGCCAAACTTCCCAATCGGCGTACGGACGGCGGAGAGAATGTAGACTGCCTGCATGGCGCTGCCTCCGAAACATTTGAGTCTAGCAGGCTGCGAAAGGATACTGCGAGGCTGGAGTCACACGCCGGCGCACCTAGCGCAACTTTCATGTTGACAATTCCAAGGCACAATAGAACACTCATCTGTCCGCATCTTTGCATCAGGATGTGTGCAATGTCCCCACGCCGTTTTGCGCTCGCTTTCTTCGCCGTCTTTCTTTTCGCCGTAACCGCCAGCCAGGCCCAATCCTTTTCCTTGCTCTATGACTTTGGCCTGGTCACCGGCGATCCCGAGCAGCCCTACGTATCGGGCGTAGTGGCGCAAGGACGGAATGGGAACATGTACACCACGTCCGCCATAGGCGGCTCCTTCGGTGAGGGAACCGCCTTCGAGGTAACCTCAGCGGGGATGATTACCGTGCTTCACAACTTCAGTAATGACGGCGCCTACACGACGACAGGGTTGACACTCGGCACAGACGGAAACCTCTACGGTGGTGGCTTTTATGGCGGTAGTGTCGGAGCAGGAAGCGTATTCAAAATCACACCTGCTGGAAACCTGACCACCCTCTACAGCTTTACCGGCGGCAGCGACGGCGCGTACCCTTATGCTCCTCCAATTCAGGGCAGCGATGGGAACTTCTACGGAACGACCTCCTTTGGGGCCACAAACGACTATGGCACGGTATACAAGATGACCCCCGCTGGAAAACTCACCACACTTTATGATTTTGACTCCACCCATGGAGCGAATCCGTATTCCTCACTCGTGCAGGGATCGGACGGATATCTCTACGGAACGACGGCCCTTGGCGGCACCAACTCTTATGGCACGGTTTTCAAGATCTCCACTTCCGGAAAGCTTAAGGTATTGTTCAACTTCGACGGCACGCACGGGCAGAACTCATATTCTCCACTTGTCCAGGGCAGCGATGGCAATTTTTATGGAACTGCGAGCAAGGGAGGGGATTCCGGAGGCGGCGTTGTCTTCAAGATAACGCCGGCCGGTGCCATCACTGTCCTTCACAGCTTCTACCTAAACGGCATTACCGACGGCTTTGTTCCGTTAGCAGGACTCGCTCAGGCTACGGACGGCAACCTCTACGGAGTTACCCAGGGAGGGGGAATCGGCGGGGGTTACGGAACCATCTACCGGATCAGCATGGCGGGCGCTTACTCGGTGCTTTATACCTTTGATCGCACGCATGGCGCAATGCCAACCGTCACCCCGATCCAACACACGAACGGCATTCTCTATGGAGACGCCACCGCGGGCGGGGCGAGCGCGGCCTGCGGGAACGACGGTTGTGGCACGTTCTACAGCTTCGACCTCGGGCTGGCACCTTTTGTCCGCCTTGTTTCCACCTCAGGTAAGGTCGGGAAGACAATCGGAATTCTAGGCCAAGGATTTCGAAAAGCGACGGCAGTTTCGTTCAACGGCACAACCGCAACTTTCCGAATTTCGACCGATACTTTTCTGACTGCGGTCGTACCCAGCGGCGCAAGCACTGGCACCGTGACCGTGAGTGAACCCTCTGAAACTCTAACCAGTAGCCAGCCATTTCTCGTTTTGCCCTGATTGGTCCGTTGCCGGGCAATTGGAACTTCCCGCGTCGTCTGATCTTCGACCGAGAAATTTCGACGGTTCAGGCGAACGGATTCTCAATTCGCAGTCCTTCAATCTTCCGCCCGTGCTGAAAGTCTTCGCTGCAGAGCCTCTCGCACTGGCCCTCCAGCGCTGCGGCGACGATGAGCGAGTCATACCACGAGATCCGGTGCTTCTCCGCAATCCGCAGAGCGGCGAAATAAATTGCGGGCGAAGAATGCACCGCCAGCAGAGGACGGAGCACCGTAATAAGATATTGCTCCGCCTCGGCCACGCTCATCGGCCGAGCGAATCGCCGGAACGCGACATTGAAGAACTCCTGCACAACCTGATAGCTGATAATTCCTTCGCCAGTATCTGCCGCCCGCCGAATGAGTTGAGCGGACTTCTTGGCTTTGACAGGGGCCGTGCCATCGAATGTGTAGACGAAGAGGTTCGTATCGAGGAAAAACCTAGCGCTCATTCATCTCGTCCCGGGTGTAAGGGCCAGACGAACGGACGTGCTTGAGTCGTCGCATCAGTGCATCCACTGCGGCTCCCCCTCCCGCTTGCGCGGCATATTGCTCCAGCCACTCGCGAAAGGCGGTGTTTAGGGTCTTGTGCTGCGACCGCGCCACGAGACGCGCCTGCTCGATTAAGGTTTCTTCCGCACTCAAAGTGATGTTTTTCATACGGAAGCAGTGTACACTATTTCAGTGTAACTGGATTTGTTTCTTCGTGGAGGGACCCATTCCATGGACAGGCCTCCTGATTCCACTTCTTCTCGTTGGGGTATCCTCCTCGGCGCATTAGTCGCGTTTATATATTTCATGCAGTGGTACGCCATGGATCGGGCCATGAAAGTAGACCAGCGAGCGTGGGTTGGTCCTATCAATGTCCGCCACGTGCATCCCAGTTCCAATGCTGGGGTCCGGGTCCAACTCGCCCTGATCAATGTCGGTAAGACTCCAGCATTTGTCTCCAGCATTCAAAAGAACTCACTGTTCTTGGATGGCGACCTTACGGAGTTGCCACCAGATCCCAACCTTCAACAGGATTTCGCCGGACGAGCGGTTCTTTTTCCGAACCAGGCCGGGATTGGCGTTGATATTCCGGCGCAAGACTACGCTGATGCTGATCTGACCGCGATCCGGAACCGCCACAAGACTCTTAACTTCTATGGGAAAGTCGAATACAGTGACATTTTCGGCAGTCGACACTTCACTCAGTTTTGCTACCATTACGTGGTCACTTGGGGCCCTCTGCCCTTCGAAGGTCTTACCGGTTGCAGAAAATATAACGACACCGACGATGCCAAGCCCAATTGATGCGGACGCCCCTATTGCCATTCCCTCTAACCTCCGGCATAATAAGTGTTTGTCTTGACCTCGCCGGACTCTTCCGGAACAAGGATATATATCTGTGTTAATGATTCGACTGTCGCGCATGGGTGCGCGTAAACAACCGCATTACCGTATTGTTGTGATCGAGAAGGCGCGCGCGCGCAACGGTCGGCCCGTGGAAGTGGTTGGGACCTACAATCCCCGCACCAATCCCGCCTCCGTCGACTTTAAGCGCGACCGCGTCGACTACTGGGTCTCGAAGGGCGCGCAGATGTCGGAGCGCGTCGGTAAGCTTTATTCCAAGCCGGCCGCTGCTCCGGCGGCTTCCGTAGCCTAAGGCCCATGCCTGAAACCAGCGCGGATGTTCGTACTCTCGTCGAGAAAATTGCGAAGTGGATCGTCGACGCTCCCGACGAGGTTTATGTTGATCACCTCGACGGCGACGTGATCGAACTGGAAGTCGCCGAAGCGGACGTGGGAAAAATTATCGGTCGACAAGGGCGCAACGTGCGGGCTTTGCGCACCCTTCTTAGCGCAGCCGGAGTGCGGGCACGCAAGCGATATACGCTGGATGTCATCGATTAGGCGAATCGTGATTAGCCGACCGCCGGTAAAGTGAGCGTCGATCCTGAAACAAGTAATGAGTTCATTACGCTGGCTCGCGTGGTGAAAACGCAGGGCCGCCGCGGCGAGGTTGCGGCCGAGATTTACAGCGACATTCCGGAACGATTCACGGTCGGCATGAAGTTGCAGGCGCTGCCGCGGGACTCGGACGGGGGTCGTCGCGAACTGGAAGTAGAAGAACTCTGGCCGCACAAGGGTCTTTTGGTTCTGAAGTTCGCGGGCGTGGATTCGATTTCTGGCGCAGAAACGCTGATTGGGTGCGAGCTGCAGGCGCCTAAGAGCCAGCGTTCGGAATTGCAACCGGGCTGGAACTACGTCAGCGACATGATCGGTTGTGCAGTGCTCGATAACGGGCGTGAAATTGGACGCGTAGAAGATGTTCAGTTTGGGGCGGGGGAAGCACCGTTGTTGATTGTGCGCGATGCCGCAGCGAAGTTGGTCGAGGTCCCATTCGCCGAAGCGTTCCTCGAGAGCATGGAATTAGATCGAAGGCAGGTCCGGATGAAGTTGCCCGACGGCCTGCTGGAAGTGAACGGTCCGCTGACGGCAGAAGAGAAGCGAGAGCAGGCGCCAAGGAGCAAGAAAAGGCAAGAAGCAAAGAGGGTAACAAGATAAAGATTGAGTCCTCTGTGTAACTCTGTTTTCTCTGTGTTAAAGGTTTTGGTTAAGGGTTTCGGTTCCGCATGAAGGCCGACATAGTCACGATCTTTCCGGACTTCTTTCGCGGACCATTGGATTACGGCATCACCCGCCGGGCCCAGGAGTTGGGACTGGCGGCAATAGAAGTCCACGATCTGCGGAAGTTCGCTCATGATCGTCACCGCACCGTGGACGACCGCCCTTTCGGCGGCGGCGAAGGCATGGTGCTGAAGCCGGAACCGGTCTTTGAATGTTTGGAATCGATGACCGTTTCGTCGCGGCCCGAGCGTTTGGCGGGAGATGCAGAAGAGTCGGTGATCCTGCTCTCCGCGCAAGGACAGCGGTTCACTCAGAGAGTTGCGGCGGAGTTGGTGCTGCTCAACCGCATTGTGTTGATATGCGGGCGCTACGAGGGCGTGGATGAGCGTGTCGCGGATCATCTCGCTGACCGCGAGCTTTCGATCGGCGATTACGTTTTGAGTGGTGGAGAGTTGGCCGCAGCTGTAATTGTCGAAGCCGTCATGCGGTTGCTGCCCGGAGCGGTCGGGAACGAGGCCTCGACCCGACAGGAATCGTTTACCGTTGACACGAAGGTAAAAAGTCTTGGCGGCGCGGATTCGACCTGTGGATCAAATGGATTGCTCGATTACCCGCACTACACGCGCCCGGCAGAGTTTCGAGGGATTGCGGTGCCGGAGGCATTGATGTCCGGCAACCACGAAGAAATTCGCCGATGGCGACGGCAGCGGGCTCTGGAAAAGACGTTGCGAAACCGTCCAGACTTGTTGGAGAGTGCGGCGTTGAGCGAGGAAGAGAAAAAGGTTTTGATCGGGATCAAGAATACGAGTCAGTAAGGCGACAGTTTCAGCAGCAGGTTGTCATTCCGAACCGGCGTTTTGTGCCGGTGAGGAATCTGCTGTAAAGCCGGAGAGCAGATTCCTCGCGCGATAAGGACCGCGCTTCGGAATGACACATCCGAGGATGAGCTTAGCAAAACGATTTCAGATTTCAGAAGGGCTAAATCATGACGAACTTAATCATCGAAAAACTGCTGGCCAAGACCCAGCGCACCGACATCCCCAAGTTCAACCCGGGAGATACCGTTCGCGTTCACGTCAAAATCAAAGAAGGTGACAAGGAGCGCCTGCAGGCGTTTGAAGGCGTTGTCATCAAGCGCGATAGCGGACCGCAGGCCAGCTTCACTGTGCGCAAGATCAGCTTTGGCCAGGGCGTGGAGCGCATCTTCCCCGTCCACTCCAAAGTGATCGATAAAGTCGATCTGCTGCGCTCATCCAAGGTACGCCGCGCGAAACTGTATTATCTGCGTGGACTCAAAGGCAAGGCTGCTCGCCTGCGCGACGTGGAAAGGCCCAGCTAAACTCGGCTTGGTTTGGCGAACACTTCGTGGGTACGGCACCGTTGTGGCAACCCTACACCGCGGCTTCGGCCATCGGTTCGGTGATCACTTCCAGATCGGAGAAATCCTCAATGCGAGGTTTTTTCAACCGGTCCAGCACGTAGTCGAGCAGAGGACGGTCGCCCTGCCGAATCTCCTGAAACTCCACGCCCATGGCGCGGTTCTCGGCTGTATATTTCACGTGCCCGCGCAGCGCGACGCTGACGTCGCACATGTTCAGCACCAGCCTTAGCCCGGTGCCGGGAGCGAGAAGACCGCCCGCGCTAATCAGGCAGCCGTATTCCGAAATCTGCTCCAGGCGGCCTTCCACGCGCGATTGTCCACCAATCTCGGTGACGTCCGCTCCTCCCTCCACTTCGAATCGCGGCCGTCGGCGCCGGTTCTGTCCCGCCACGCGCCCCGGGCTAAGCCTCGACATCCGGTTCGCGCCTTCCGGAACTACCGGCAGATATTGCTCCTGTGCCTGCCGCAATTCTTCTTCCCACGGAATCTTGCTGCCTTCAATGCACTCCACCGTAAACTGACCGCGCAGCACAGAATCCGGATGCGCTGTCCAGATCACCTGACAGACGGACTTATGACGCCCGCGTTCGATCGTGATCCGATCCCCCACCTTCACATCGCGGCAGCTCAGCAGCCGCGCCCCACGCGGATGAATATCATAAGTGCAGGCCAGTTCCGGACCACCGCGGCCGCCGTTGTGCATATGAGTCAGGCGGACTGGAAGCGCCAGGTGGATCAACTTCTCGAACGGCGTAGCCGCTTGTGGAACGGCATCTTGTGCCTCGCCAACCCGCCGTGGCTGGATAACTTCGTGTTTCACGCTCTCCTCGCGAATCGACCTGACGCCAACATAGCAGTACATGTCCTACCGGACAATGTACGTCCGTAATCAGAGTAATGGTTACCGAGCGGGGTTACTTCATGGGAAGCGGGAGTCGAAGAAGTCACAGACTGTGGATTTCATGGGGTTGCAAGAATCTCTCGGGGCAAGTAAACATGATGGCATACACGTCATGTCTCTGTTGAGTGCTGCATGCTGACCACCGCGAAGATTGCATCCGAGTTTTCTCTCTCCGCATCGGCAGCGAAGCTTCGGCTGCTGAAGAAGCTGCGCTGCACGCTGCGTTATGAAAAAAAAGCCTGGGAGTCAGGCGCGGTGATGGTGGCCGGAGTCGACGAAGTGGGCCGCGGATCGCTGTTCGGCCCGGTGGTCGCAGCGGCCGTAATTCTCGACCGCGAGTACCGCATTCGCGGCCTGCGCGATTCCAAACTGCTGCTGCGCGAGCGTCGTGAACTGCTGGCCCCGCGCATTCGAGAGCATGCCATCGCGTGGGCAGTTGCGGCGGTGGATGCGGCGCGCATCGACCAGATCAATATCTATCAGGCATCGCGGGTCGCCATGCGCGAAGCTGTGATGCGACTGCAGCCGGCGGCCGATCACCTGTTGGTCGATGCCGTGAAGCTCGATTGCGATGTGTCGCAGCGCGCTATCATCCATGGCGACGCACTTTCCGCCTCGATTGCCGCGGCTTCGATTCTCGCCAAAGTCGAACGTGATCGCATGATGCGCGAGTGGGACGCAGTCTTCCCCGAGTATGGCCTCGCCTCGCACAAGGGCTACAGTACGCCGCAACATCTGGCCGCATTGCAGCAGTACGGTCCAACGCCGCTGCACCGTCAGTCGTTCGCTCCGGTGTGGAACTCTCCGATCGAGCAGAAAGTTTTCGAGTTCGACACGACCATTCAAAGTTGAACATCACGCTACTGCGGTATATTTGCTTGACAGAAACTGCCTCTACATTAATGCTGCTGCCATGAACCCAACTCTCAAGACAGTTTTGATGGCGGTATTCTGGTTCGTGTTAGGTCACATCAGTTGCGCCGTGATGCATCACTGGGGCCACCACATGACGAGAAGATGAGACGGTGGCAAGCGCGTGGAGCGCGCCCTCGTAGCGCTGTGGCGGAACTCTACTTCCCCTCTTCCGCCTTCTCGCCGTTCAAGTCGGCATTCAGTTCGTTGACGAGCTTCGTGTTGTTGATCAGCGCCTGGCGCAGGATTTCCGCTTGCTGTTTCGCGGTTGCCCAATCCTGTTTCTCGACGGCTTCGGTTAACCCCGGCAACTCCAGGTGCGCGTAAGTGAAGCGAGCGCCGTAGAGAATGTGTTTGAACCACGGCCGGCCAGGGATTCCATCGGGGTTGAGCCAGTTGCGCTCCACTTGCATGGTGCCGTGATTGATGGTCGAAGCGAGCTTTGCGTCGATCGCGCTGGAGGAGAGTGCGCGGGATGCGGATTCGTCGAGGCGCTTGCCGGCTGCTTCAAACTCATCGATCGCATCGAGGACTCGTTTGAGATCCAACTGGGTCATGTCTTTGTTTTTCGTCAACTCATTTACGAATTGCCGAATGTTGTCGGCATAGCTGCCGAAATCGAACGGTAGCAAGTCGGCGTTGGCGAGGCGCAGCGCGAGCACGCCCCACAACTGCGACATCAGAGTGTGATAGCGGTAGCCGGGATCGCCGAAGTGATTCATCCAGAAGAAATCGTCATACGCCGAGTGGTACACGCCGTAGGGACCTTCGAAGCCTAAGCCGAGCACCGGCATCCCCACAAAATTAAGAAAGACCGTATGGTCTGAGCCGCTGCCGATCCGGGTATCGGCCAGATTCGAATCGGTGACTTCTTCTGGTTGTTTCGCTTCACGGCGGTCGCGCGCGCTGGTTTCTCTCCACGCTTCGTAGAGAGTTTTTCCCGAAGGATCCTTCAGCGTGCGCGTGGCCTCCACCAGCATCGGCGCGAGCGAGGCAACTGCCTGACCATGAAAATTCGGGCCCGATGTAGCTTCATCGACGTTGATGTAGGCGACGGCTTTGTTGCGTAGTTCGTCAGCAAACTGCTCGCCCCATTCGGTAGAGCCCGTGAGGCCGACTTCTTCGCCATCCCAACTGCAGACGACGATCGTGCGGTGTGGACGCATCCCTGATTTCGCTAATTTTCCCAAGGCGCGGGTCAGTTCCATCATCGATGCCGTTCCACTGCTGGGGTCGACGCCGCCGAAAACCCAGGCATCGCGGTGATTGCCGAGCACGATCCATTCATCCGGCAACTGCGCGCCGCGAATGCGGCCTTCGACCACGTAATAGGGCTGAGTAGAACTATCCATCTCGATTTTCACGTGCACGCGCACGCGGTTGCCGCCGAGGTGATATTTGATTGGCAATCCGCCCTGCCAATCCTCGGGAGCGAGCGGGCCGTCCATATTCGCGAGCAACGGCTTGGCATCGTGCCAGGAAAGCGGCAGCGCCATGATCTTCGGAATCGACACCGCTTGATCGACTGAGATGCGCTTGGCGCCCGGAATCGAAGCCCATCCCGGAGTCAGCGGATCGCCCGGAACCATGAAGTCGTAGGTGATCGCGCCGCGCTGAATATGATACTCAGGCCCCCATGGTCCGTTGGGAACAACTTTGCCTTTTTTGAATCCGTCCTCGGCGGGATCGCTATAAATAAGAAGAGCTGCGGCGCCTTCGCGTTCGGCCGTGAGCGCTTTGAATCCGCGGTAGCTATAGGGATTCGAATAGCGCACGAGCACGACTTTGCCTTTTACGTCGATGCCTTGCCTACGAAGCAGTTCGTAATCCTCGGGATTGCCGCTGTGCGCATAAACAAGTGGAGCCGTTACTTCGCCTGAGGCGGACATGCCGCTCCAAGCGGAACCGATGCTTTTGTTTTTTGAGTCAGGATCGCCGGCGACTGGCAGTTCCCGCAAAATCGCGCGGTAATGAGTGGGCGCAACTATTTCCAGCAACGTGCTTTTTGGATTGGTGCCGTAGACGTCGTAGCGGCGGATGACGACGTCTTCCAACCCTTCGTTGCGCCACTGGTCGGCGATATAGCGAGCCAGTTCGTTATTGCGCGGCGAGCCGGCGACATGAGGTTCCGCGGTAAAGATGTGATGCTGACGGCGCTCCTCATCGGGCGAAGGAATGGCTTTGAATTGCTCTTCGATTTTCGTTTGGCGCGCAGCGGCGGAAGGAGTGAACCCCAGAATAGAAGTCTGAGTTTGCGCGTGTGTAAAGGTCGGCGAGTTCAAGGCGAGTGTCACGAAGCACAGTTCGCCGATGAGCGGCAGCACGTGCCGGGGAAAGCTCAAGATGGCATCTCCTCGCAAGACGAAACCATTCAATCCAAGACGACGTCATTTTGTTGGCCGCTTGGCTTTGTTTATTTCGCTCCGTATTTACTTCGCTCCGTAAATCTCTGATAGCAGGTCGGGCTTCGTTTCATCGCGCACCAGATGAGGGAAGCGCTCGCCGCCGTGATAATTCAGTTTGTAGATTTTGTAGTAATCGGTATTTTCGACGAGAAGCTCAAGCGGGTCGGTGCTGGTCTTGCCGGCTCTTAGCGCATCGCGCAAGATTTGGATTGAATACTTGCGGCCGTTGACCCCTACAAGCTTCATGCCCGGGCCAATCCCCGCTAGCGCAGCTGGCATTCCCTCGATGGTGTCGATGATCGTACCGTCTTCGCGAAGGCTGAGGCCGATGGAAAACTTCACGTCGATGGATCGGGAGCCGCACTCGCCCGCGCAATCCATTCCCGACGGATAGTCGTCATACGCCAGCTTCCATCCGCTCTGCTCGATGCCACCCAGCGGCGCTCCGGGGCCGTGGTTGGTCAGCCGCTCATTCCAGAAGCCGCGCCAATCGTAGGGTGCGACCTGGTTCAAAGTATTCACGACATCTTCGAAGGTATAAGTGTTTACTGCGGGTGGCGTGCTCGGAGCGCCGTGGAAGAGCTTGCAGAAATCATCAAGGGATTTCTTGCCTTTGCTTTGCTGGCGGATGATGACATCGGCCCACAGCCAATTCAAAGTGTCTTCATCATAAAAATCTGTGCTGCGTCGCACCGAGCGCCAGGCTTCAGGAGAAAAATAAAGTTGCGCGGCGGCATCGGCCGTATCCTGCAGGTTGCGCCAGGCGCGGCCGGGAGTATGGTCGAGAGTAGCTGCGGTAAGCGCCAGATCCTCGTGCGCGTCGCTTCCGTTGAGTAGTCCGCTGCGCGCGGTCAGCACCGTGCCAAGATAATTCGTCAAACCCTCGTAGACCCACAACAGATCGTCCTGCATGGGCTCTTGGTAGTCCGGTGTGGCGAGATCCGCGGGCCGTCGGTATTTTCCATTCCATGAGTGCACGTACTCGTGCGGAAGCAAGCTGGCTTCCGATTTGCGCAAGGACTCGTCAACCAAGTCACGCTCATCAACGCGGCTGTCGTCGGATTCGTGATGCTCAAGCCCGAAGTGTGCGACGTGATTGCTGAGGCTGAAAAGGAAATGGTAATCGCGATAGTGATGTGCGCCGAAGAGCTTGTTGGTCTGATCGACAAGACTCTTGTAGTGGTCCCACACGTCCGGCGGAGCGTCGAGCGCGGCGGCACTATCGGCGGCGATATCCATTTCGACAAGCGGATTCTCAGCCAGCTTCACGACCTTCAGGAATTCGCCAGTGATTACGGGTGAATCCACAAGCGTGGTCAGAGAAGCCGGCTGAAAAGTGATCTGCGTCTCACCGTTAAACTGGTCGCCGGTCGTGGATGCAATTGGCAGGGGCGTTCCAAATTTCCAGTTAGCGGGAAGTTTCAGAGAGGCAACGTAAGTGAGATCGTCCGACTTCCAGCCTTTAGGATAAAGCAGCACCTGATTCCAACTGATTACCGCCATTTTGTCGGTCGCCGAAGAGCCGGCGGAGAAGCCACTTTCAAACGTGGCTGGAGAAAGAAAATCGAGTTCGGCGTCGACTTCGTTCTCTCCGGTTGGAACGTCGACGTGGATGGTGAAGCCGTCGAGCAGATCGCGTCGCCACTGCAGAGTCTTGCCGCTGGCGCTGAACTTGAGTCCAGCCAGATCGATCACCGGGCCATCGGGAGCGTGCTCGCCCGGAATCCACTTCGGATAATAGAGAGTGAGATCGCCGGCGCTGGCAGGAATTTTTAGTTTTGCGTGAAAAATCTTGCGGGGGGCTGTTGTGGCATCGACGAAGATGGTTACGGTTGGCGCCGTTGCCGACCAGCTAAAAAGCGGAATGAAGACAAGAGAAACCACTCCCAAGATTCTTGAGAGTTTCATTGATAGAGCCCCCATGAGTGTCTGTTGACTGAAATCGACGAACCGATGAAACCTGAATACCAAATGCTAATGCGCTTGCAGAACCTAAGACTATAGCAGCCTCTGCGAAGCGTGGTACAGGGACGCACCTGCGCTGCTATCATGCCACGATGTCACGCCGTGGAAAATTTATCACCTTCGAGGGACTCGACGGAACCGGCAAGAGCACGCAGATGCGCAAGTTGGCAGCCGTTCTGCGCGCAGCCGGATATAAAGTTGTAGAAACCCGCGAGCCCGGTGGTACCGCAACCGGAGAGAAGATTCGCCGCGTTTTATTGGACTCTGCGACCGAAGGTCTCTCGCCTTTAGCGGAAATGGCCTTGATGTTCGCTTCGCGTGCACAGCACATCGCGGAAGTGATCCAGCCCGCGCTCGAGTGCGGCCAAATCGTCCTGTGCGATCGCTTCACCGATTCGACGGAAGCGTACCAGGGCAGCGGCCGCAGACTCGGCAGTGAAGCCATATTAAAGTTGCACCGGATTCTTTGTGGAGATTTGCAGCCCGATTTGACAATCTTGTTGGACTCCGATCCGGCGAAGAGCGTAGGCCGCGCGCGGCGGAGGAACCAGCGTACCTCGCATGGATCGAACCATGGTTATAAAAGTTCGACTAAACATCACCACGACGAAAACCGTTTCGAGCAGGAGACGCGCGCCTTTTTCGCCCGCGTGCGGGAAGGCTATCTGACGATTGCGAAGAGGGAGCCGCAACGCGTTGTCGCAGTGGACGCCAGCGGCACGCCCCGGCAAACGCATCGTCGGATCGTGGAGGTTATGGGAAAGAAGATGAAGTTGGGAGCGAGGAGCACCGTGTCATCCTGAGCGTAGCCGTTTTTCAGGCGCAGCGAAGGATCTCCAGCTTAACCCCTAGGAGCGTTAGCCGAAGTGCACCTGATTTGTCTTCCCCGTGACTCCGCGTCTCCATGGTAGATTCTGGGTTACGCTGTGTTATGCCCTTCGCTGATTTCCACGGCAACGCCGAAACCGTCCGTCGCCTTCGCGATATGCTGGCGCGGGAGCGCTTTCCCCACGCGGTCGTTCTCTCCGGCGCGCGTGGGGCAGGGAAGTACACCCTCGCCCTGATGCTGGCGCAGGCGCTGAACTGCCTTGAGCCTTCTCAGACGGGCGGTCTGCCTGACTTCTGCGGACGATGCTCCAATTGTCTCCACATCGCTCAGGCTGCCGATCTCGATGCGCGCTTTGCCGAGGCGGTAGAGGCACGCGAAGGTCTTCGCGAGACTGATAAGAAAGATACGCGCCTCTTCGTGCAGACCCATCCCGATGTGCTGATCATTCCTCCCGACCCTCCGCAGATGATGATCAAGGTGGATCAGGTTCGGCGCGTGATTGAAACCATCTATTATCGTCCTTCCGAAGCACGCGAACGCGTTTATATCTTTACCGATTCGGCTTTCATGAAAGAGGCGGCGAATTCACTGCTCAAAGTTTTGGAAGAGCCACCAGAGTTCGCCACCATTCTTCTGCTTTCGGAAAATCCGGGTGAACTGCTTCCTACGATCCGATCGCGGTCCATGGTTTTCTCTCTCGGCGCTTTGCCCACGGAAGAAGTCGATCGCTATTTGTCTCAGAGTCGTCCCGAATGGAAGCCCGCGCAGCGAGCCCTGGTGGCCCGGCTCAGCGAAGGCGCGCTGGGCCGAGCGCACAGCTTCGACGTGGACGCCTACGTTGCAGCTCGCGGCAACGCCGTTACCATTCTTAACTCCGCCCTGCTCGGTGGCGAACACACCGCGCTCTTCAAAATCACGGAAACTTATCGTGCCGGCGCCGAGGGACGAGAAAAGACCGAGCAGCTTCTCCGCACACTTTATTCGCTGTTACGAGACCTGATGTTTCTCGGCTCGGGAGCACCCGAAATGGTGCAAAACACCGATATCCAGAGGGAACTCGCCAGACTGGCCGAGGCTGCCGATTTTGACTGGATTGCCGCCGCCTCCGACCGGCTGGCTGAGGTCGACCGTGGCATGCGCCGAAACCTTCTGCGGTCGTTATCGCTGGATGCCCTGAGCTTGGCCCTCGAAAAGACCACCTAAGGTTTTATTAGAGTCTTTTTTTTCATCATTTTACAGAGATTACTCTGGTGGTTCTACGGCCTTCAGATAGGTTGCTCCTCCCTCCCCGACCCCCTATAATCGCCTTACTCTGGTTTAAGAATTCTCCGTCAGGTTCCGGGTGGCAAGAAGCGAGGGTGAGGTTTGTCTTCGCCAATTTGGAGGGGAAACCCGGTAACTTATGCGAAAGCGCCTGCAAATCGCCCTGATGGCCAGCACCGTAGCCGCGACCTCTCTTCTTCTCACACCTCAACTTCGCGCCGCCGATGGCGAGGATTCCTCTGCAAGCATCACCACAGCCGACGAGCACGGCCGCAAGATTTACGTCAACGATTCGGTGACCAGCGCGCCGGTTCACCACGCTGAAACCCCCGAGTCTCCGCGTCGAACCTTGATGTACTGGAGTTCGAAAGACAATCGGTGGAAGCGGGTGCCTCCGCCGAATGCAGCGGCCATGAAGGCGGCTCGTTCTGCGGCAGCCGAGGTCAGCGAGTTTCTGGGGCATGAATCGAACCAGTCGGCATCGGCCAAAATTGTGGCTGCAAATTTTCGCGGAGCGATAGCATCGTCCGGGGATATCGATACCGCGATCGAGCAGGCTGCGGCGCGCCACAATGTTGACCCGAACCTGGTGCGAGCCGTAGTGAAAGTGGAATCGAATTTCAATCCCAATGCTGTATCGCGCAAAGGTGCGATGGGGCTCATGCAATTGATGCCTTCAACTGCGCGCCAGTTGAACTTGAAGAACCCATTTGACCCTGAACAAAACGTGGACGCAGGCGTGCGTCATCTGAAGCAGCTTCTGGAAAATTATGGCGGCGATATTAAGTTGACCCTGGCCGCCTACAACGCAGGTGCGGGAGCGGTGGCGCGCAGTTCCGGCGTTCCCCGCTACGCAGAGACCCAGAATTACGTCCGGCGAATCACCAATTTGTATTACGGAGGATCCGGTTTTGACTCAGGCGCTTCGCGCGATCCGGTTCGGGTTCAACGAGATGCGCGCGGCGTGCTCTACATCAGCAACACGGAATAGATTTTCGGCATCTGTTTAACTAATTCTCTCTAGCACCCAGGTATCGGTTCAACCAACGAAGCAGGAACAAAGGCACGGACTGTTATCGTGCAGGTTATCTTGAAGATTCCATTACGCCAGCGTGGTCTGTGGGTCGCGTTGCTGATGTTCGCCGGGCTTGCCGCTCCGGCGGCGCAGGCGCATGCTCGCCATAACGATGCGTGGGCTCGTGAGCATTTCGCCACCGCCGAGCGCATGCGCGAAGCGCTCAACGGACGTCCCGCAGCCGACCGTACCCGCCGCGATTACCAGCGCGTGTTGAACGCCTATCGCAACGTCTATCTAGGTGCGCCCGCTTCTTCGAAGGCTGACCCCAGCGTGGTTGCGGTGGCCGAAACATTGGTAGAAATGGGACGGCGCTTCAACGACGACAAAGTTCTGAACGAAGCCATCGAGCAATACAAATTTCTGCGCCGCGAGTATCCCGGCAGCAAGTATCGCTTCGACGGGTTGTTCACCATCGGCGAAATCTATAAGGACGATCTTAACGATCCTGAAGCCTCCCGTGCCGCCTTCCAGGAATTTCTGCACCGCTATCCGAACAATCGCCTCGCCGACGGCGCCCGCGAAGCCATTGTCGAATTGAATAAGCAAGCGAAGGCCGAGAAATCTGCCGAGCCGCAGAAGTCCTTAGAAAAGGCTCGGTCCGACAAGAACGTCAAGAACAAAGTCGTTTCGAAGAACGCGGATGCTGGGGTCGAGAAAGCTCCTGATAGTTCTTCGGTCAGTCGTTCCTCGGCCGATAAATCATTGTCTGATCGTTCCTTGTCTGATAATTCATCGACCGACGATCCCTCGACAGATCGTCCATCGGCAGATCATGCCTCGCGCGCGATTTCAGCGAAAGATGAAAATCCGACGACGCCTTCCGGACACTTGCCGCGCGTGACGGGCATCCGTCACTGGTCGACTCCCGACTACACGCGGGTTGCAATTGACGTAGAAAAGGACGTGAAGTTTTCCTCGCAGCGCATCGACAGTCCTGCGCGCATCTTTTTCGATCTGCGCGATACCAAGCTGGCGTCCACCCTAGTCGGCAAGAGCTTCGATGTGGATGACGGTTTCCTGAAAAAAGTTCGAGTGGCGCAGTTTGCCCCCGGCCGCACCCGCGTCGTGCTCGAGGTCGATAACCTCTCCGACTACGACGCTTTCCTGCTCCCAAATCCTTATCGGTTGATCATCGACATTCACGGCAGGGATAGTCGCAGCAGGAACGCAGAGGCAAGAAACAAAGAGAAAGAAGCCGGGGAGATCGCCAGCGACGAGCCCGAGGATTTGGTAGCCGTTCCGAAAGCAATTCCTGAAGTTGCCTCGGATGCCTCGGAAGAGGACGTCTCTTCAACCCGCGCGTCCATACAAACGGGAAAGATTCCGGTCGTCAGCGCGGAGGTTCGCAAGGGCGCAGGATCTAAACCTGAGACCGCCGTTCTGGCGAAGAAGTCGCCGACCGCAGTTGTTAAGAAAATCGTGGAAGCCGACGACGATGATAAAGAGACGGTCGCCCTGGTACCCGCCAGAAATCTCAAGGACGATCTCAAAGCCTCGAAACGAGTGGCCGCGCCTCTTCGGATTACCGCCGCTGCGAAGAAACCCGCGATCAACGATCTCGACAGCGAGAACTCAGCGATCGCTTCCGATCTGATTCGCGAGGCCAAGCCCACGGCCAGCGGCGACCGGTCTCTCATTCGCGCTCTCGGATTGAAGATCGGAAAGATCGTGATCGACCCCGGTCATGGCGGCCACGATACTGGCACCATCGGCCCCGGCGGATTGGAAGAAAAAGATCTCGTCCTCGATGTCGGACGGCGGCTGGGAAAGTTGCTCGAGACGCGTCTCGGCGCGGAGGTGGTTTACACGCGTAAAGACGATACTTTCATTCCGCTTGAAACCCGCACTGCGGTCGCGAACCAGGCTCGCGCCGATCTTTTCGTTTCGATCCACGCCAACTCGAGCCGCGACCCCGGCGCCCGGGGAGTGGAGACTTACTACCTAAATTTCACTTCTTCGCCGGAAGCGCTGGAAGTCGCCGCGCGCGAGAATGCGGTCTCCGAGAAGTCGATCTACGAGCTACAGGACCTGGTTAAGAAGATCGCGCTCAAAGAAAAAATCGAGGAGTCGCGGGAGTTTGCCGGCGACGTGCAGCAGTCGCTCCACAGCGGCCTCGCCGTCAAGAGCCCAGCCATTCGCGACCGCGGCGTGAAGAAGGCTCCGTTTATCGTGCTGATCGGAGCGAATATGCCGTCGATTCTCGCCGAGGTTTCCTTCGTCAGCAATCCCACCGACGAGCACCGCCTCGCCACCGGCGAATACCGCCAGCGCATCGCCGAGTCGCTCTACCGCGGCATCGCCCACTATGTAAACGGACTGAGCGGTGTCAAAGTCGCGAGCAAGATGGATAAAGCTGCGGGGCAGTAGGGCAAGAATCCCTCACGCAAGCAAGCGCATCGAATGCTACATCCTCCCAGTCAGATTGACGCTCGGCTCCGACGAACTGTACACTTCAATTAGTTTAACTGGAGAGTTCATGGCTAGCATACTCACCCCCAGGAATAGTGCCATCGTCGTTTCTGCCCTGAGCGCCCGATCGAACTTCGGAAAGCTCCTACGCCGCGTGGATGACGAGCGCGGTTCCCTCCTGATTGAGAAGCGCGGCATTCCCAGAGCCGTCCTGCTCAGCATCCGCGATTACGTCAAATTGGCTGCCCCCGAGCCAGAAGTTTTGAAGGTCATCGGCGAGGAGTCCAAACGGAATGGCACAAGCAAATTGAGTGCGCGTGAAATTGACCGGATCATTAAGCAAGCCCGATCGAAGAAGCCGAAATCCTAATGCTTCCCCTCCGTCTGGTAATCGACACAAACGTGTTGATTTCCGCCGCCCTGAAGCCAGATGGCCTGCAGCGAACCACTCTTATTCTCGCTGTTACCAAACCGGCGCGTCTTTACGTATCCCAGCCCATCCTCGAGGAATACAGGAATGTGCTCACCCGGCCGGACTTGAAGATTCGGAAGGGTCTCAGTCGGCAACTGCTGCAAGTCATCGCGAATCGCAGCTATCTGGTGCGTCCCAATCGTCGCCTCGAAGTCACCAGCGACTCCTCCGACAATATGTTTCTTGAATGTGCCGATGCTGCCGGTGCGGATTACCTGGTGACAGGCAACCAGAAGCATTTCCCGAAATTCTGGAAGAAAACGAAGATCATAAACTCGAGGGAATTCGTCATTCTTGCCGCCCCTCATCTAATAAAGTAAGCAGATCATGAAGTAATAGGTTAGTGAATGACCCTGTTTCGTCCCTGACAGCTCCCTTGCAGGAAACTTTTCCTCCTTCTCTGTGGTCTAATCAGTAAGGAGATTCTGTGCCTAGTCGTCCATCCATACGAGCATCCGTACTCCTGCTGAATCTAGTAATCGTAGTCTCCCTAGCCGCCGTAGCCGTTGCTGCCAGCCCGGTCGCAGATTCTTCCGCGCAGCCCATCCTTCCCAAACAATTCGCCGGATGGCAGATTCAAGGTTCAGCTCAGGCCAGCAAAGATGCAGCCGCAGCCGATCCCACGAACGCCGCGCTGTTAAAAGAATACGGATTCACCGACTTCGAATCCGCGGCCTACAAAAGCGACGACGGCCGCACGCTGAAAATTCGCGCTGCGCGATTCGCCGATGCCAGCGGCGCCTTCGGGGCATTCAGCTTTTACCTGCAGCCGGAGATGGCGCGGGAAGAAATCGGCGACGAAGGCGCATCGCTGAACCGGCGCGTGCTGTTTTACCGCGGCCACATCGTTGTCGAGGCGGTATTCAGCCAGGAATCCGTGATGTCGGCGGCGAGTCTCCGAGAACTGGCCGGAGTACTTCCGCGTGCGGCGGGCAATGCCGGCAATCTGCCTCCGATTCTCGCCTTCATGCCGCGCCACGGTTATGCGACGCACACCGAGAAATATGCCGAAGGACCGCTGGCTCTGGCGGCGATCGAATCTCCGCTTCCCGGCGAACTGGTCGATTTCGCTTCAAGCCCCGAGGTAGTCCTTGGCCAATACTCTACGCCCAGCGGTGCAGCCACACTGATGCTCATCGAGTATCCGACGCCGGCATTGTCCGCCGCACACCTGCGCAACATCGAGTCCGCATACCATGCGGAGCAATCCAAGGCCGGAGTCACATCCGTTGAAAATGTTGGTCCATTTTTCGCCAAGCGTACTGGGCCGATCGTCGCCATCGCTGCCGGCCCGCTCTCGCAGAGCGATGCGCAAACCCTTCTCGGTGCGGTGAATTGGGACGCCAGCGTCACCTGGAATGAGAACACCTACTTCGACAAGAAAAACAACATTGCCAACCTGCTGGTGAACATTATTATTCTATGCATCATCGTGGGCGCGCTCTCGCTGGCGGCGGGACTTGCCTTCGGCGGCGCTCGGGTTCTCTTGCGGCGGTTTTTCCCCGGTCCGGTTTTCGGCCATGCCAACCAAACTGAGTTCATTTCCCTTAACCTCGAAGAGGAGGTCGCGCAGGCCTCCCCGGCCGGGCCGAGAGGCTCGGCGGAGGGTCCAAACCGTTCTTAAGTGCTTTGGAAGTATCGGCTTAGACCTCTTCCAAAGGTTCTTCGTCTCATTTTGGAACAATTCTTCCGAGTGTTGATTGCTTCTGTAAGTACTTGAAAACAAAAGCATTTATTTCCTAAAAATCGCTTGACACCCCCCTTTTTAGGCTCATAAGATTTTGTCCAGAAAGTTTTGACGGACTTTGCCTTCCGTTGGAACTATTCTCCCTTGAAAAGAGAAGGTCGCCCTGTTGCCGGGCGGCCTTTTCGTTTTGCTCACACCTTGCTTCAGTGCGCTGCAGCCTCTAACATCCCCGTAAACTTCGTCCGTGATAACTTCGACGGAACTCTGGCGCACGCTTTGCGTATCATCTGTTGAGCGTCAGGCGTTGGGCACGATGGACGAGGGGCTTGTCGTCAAGCATCCCTTCACGAATCAGTGCGGAGGAAATCATGTTCTGCGATGGATGCGGCGCGGCAGTGCAACCGGGGCAGGCATTTTGCGGAAAGTGCGGCAAAGCGATCGTCGGACCAGTGACAGCGCTGCAGATGCATCCCGGGCGGGTGCAGGGTCACGTTCAGCTACTGGGGATTATGTGGTTGGCCATTTCCGCCTTCAACACCATCGGCGGTGTGATTCTGTACGTCATCGCCAATACGTTGTTCGCTCGCTTACACAACATGGGAGCGCCGCAAGCGCCCACCAGCTTCCTGCGCCCGTTTCTCAGCGTCATCGCCTGCCTGATCCTGCTCAAAGCCGCCTCCGGTTTCATCGCCGGATGGGGACTGTTGCAACGCGAACCATGGGCGCGGGTCGTTGCCCTGGTTTTGGGCTTCATCTCTCTTTTCAACGTCCCGTTCGGCACCGCCGTCGGAGTCTACACCCTGTGGGTTCTTCTCCCCACCCAGTCGCAAGCGGAATACGACACCATGGCCTCCGCGCGTGCCGCATAAGCGCGGCCACTTCTTAAGAAAACGCTGGATCTTCACCAAGCGGCGGAGCCACACTGGGCTTCAAGGATCTTTGGTCCGTGAGACGCTGCCGGGCTGATTTTTTCGTGGCTCTTCATTGACTTAAGCACCTTGCCGATCTACCGGGAATTTTGGATGGAGAACGCTGCCATCGACTGATATTGGCCAAACAACCGAGTTGATTGCGAAATTCCAAAGCTGGTTTCGTGAAGGAACGGGCGCGTCGCCCGTCCCCGCACGAGTTGTGGCTCTTCCTCGCAAGTTATTCCGAGATGACGTGCACGACCTCGCCGTTATTCTCGCCGGCGTAGACCATGCGGGTAGCGGGATTGCAGTCGATCTGGAAGCTATCGGCGCTGACGCTCCCAGCTTTGGTTTGGGTATTGCCGTTAACTTCGGCTACGGTGGAATCCTGCGTATTGGTGACGAAGACCAAGTTGGTGAAGATGTCGACGCAGACGCCGAAGGGATTATTTCCGGTAGCGACATTGGCCATGACCTTGGCGTTCTGCATGTTCACGATGGCGATGGTAGAAGGCGCGAAGGTTTCGTTGGTGACGTAAGCTTCGCTGGTGAAGGGATTGATGGCGACGTTGGCGGCGAACTCGCCGATGGTGGCGCGTCCGACGATTTTGTCGGTGACGCCAGAGGCGATGTAAAGGTACGGACCGTCGAGCGCGATAGCGATTTTATTCAGGGCGAGATCGACCGCAATGCCAAGGGGCTGGCCTCCGCCTAGAGAAATGGAATCCATAATTTTGTTGGAGCTGCCATCGATCACATCGACTTTCACGTCGCTTGCGTCGGAAAGGTAAATGCGATTGGTCACCGGGTTAACTGCGAGTCCCTGAATACCGATGCCCTGAGTGCTCGTGATGGGAACCACGTCGAGGATTTTATCGCTGTTGCCATCGATGACAGTGAGCGCGCAAACATCGGAGACGCATCCCGCGGCATAGACGCGATTGCTGGCAATGTTGACGGCGGTCAGCCACGCGCCTTTCGGCGTCGAAATGGTATCGATAACGGTATTGCTTGCGCCGTCGATGACGTTCACCTCGGGTGTGCCGTTGTTGGGCGGGGTGACGGCGACGTAGATGCGGTTGGTGCCGGGGTTTACGGCGATTCCGTCAGGGTATCCGGAGACAGGAATGTCGGTGACAAGAGTTTGTGCGGAGAGAGAAAGCGTGCAGGCCAGCGTGATCGCTACGAGTACGAACCCGGGACGGGACAACATATGGACCTTCCTTGGAATGTGAATGGCCAAGCGGAGGGTGGCGACCGTTAGAAGGCCTGATCGCATTGAAAGGTTGCTCTGAGCCAACGTTTTAGGTGCGGGTCTACAGGGAATTTCGGATAGAAGTATGCTGCGATCGCTTTGATATTGAGCAGAGATCGATTGACTTTTCATAATCGTGCACGGACTTATCATGCCGGAACGAGAAACATTGGAACGAGTGCGGGAAGATGTTCTCGAGGGCAAGTCCCCATCCACACAGGCGGGGGAATTCGTTCGCGAGGTGATCCATCACATCCGCGAAGGTAAACACGGGGCGAGTTCGCCACAGCAGGCGATTGCTATCGGACTTTCCAAGGCGCGCCGCGCGGGCGTGAAATTAGCTCCTCCGAAGGGTCCAGCTTCTCTGAAAATGAAAGCTGCGCAGGAATTCTGCCGCCGGCGAGAGTTCGCACTATAAGACGTTGACTAAACGCTCGCGAGCGGTTTCCCGTGCGTTGAAGCGTGAGCCGAAATCCGTCGCCAGTCGCCAGGCACTTTCAAAAACAGGCAAGAAAGAGTGCGGCAAAACGGAGCGCGGGTTCCCGGAGCGCTGCAGCCTCGAAGGGCTTGTGATCCGTTCGTGGCGTCGGCGATTTGATAAACTGGAACAGCCAGTCAGAAGCCGACGTAGCTCAGTTGGTAGAGCAGCCGATTCGTAATCGGCAGGTCAGCGGTTCAAGTCCGCTCGTCGGCTCCAGATTTTATGCGGGTTCCAAGCGTATCGACCTTGGAACCCGTTCTTTTTATCCCACTTCCTTATCCCATCTTTCACTGACATGCCGATTCTGCTGGTCCTGCCCGCTATGCGTTCCCACGCTGCGAGACAGCGACCGCATCGACACGACCGCTCCGCTTTTTCCCAAGGACATCCATCGCATCAATGACGACCTCAGGCACGGTCTTGATGTAGGAGTCCTGAGTCACCGCGACGTTAGAATGCCGCAACGCCTTCTGGATAACGAAGTCAGACACGCCGTTGCGATGCAGTTCCGTTGCGACCCCGCGACGAAATCCGTGCCAGCCCTTCCACTCCAACTTTTCCTTTTTCAGAATCGGCAAGACGACTCGCAGGATGTTGCTTGGCTGCATTGGAGTCAGGCCAGCGGCATCGAGCAAAGGTCCGTAGTCACGTTCACCCCGACGCCCCCGCGATTCGCTTGCTGGGAACATCCAACAGTCGTCAATGACGCCTTTACTCTCGCCGAGTTTCTTTGCTCGTGTCGCCTTCCAACGATTCAGGATTGCCCTCAACTCCGGGCCGACGTGGACAGGTGCCTGTGAATCATCCGTCTTCGGGTTGGAGAGGACCATCTCGCCCTTGAGTCCGAAGCCGAGACTACGGCGGATAGAAATCTCGCTCCCCGCGTAATCCGAGAACTTCAACGCGAGAACTTCTGAACGTCGCAACGCAGTCCAATAGCAGACAGCGAAGATGACGGAGTACGGTTCAAGAAGTGAGTCGATAATGCCCTGTGCCTCAGCATCGGTGTACGCTCCGGTCTCACGCACAGTCTTGTTCTTCGCTACGACCTTCGCCTCAGCAGCGGGATTCTTCCGGTCATACAAATCTTTGCGGCTGGCTTCACTGAAGACGAGATGGACGAATGACTTGATGCGGGCCAGTGTCTTCTCTCGCATCTCAGGATTCGCCTGTGCAATCGCACGGAGCATTGAGTCAATGTCATGCGTCCTGACACTCGTCAGCTTGCGGCTCCCGATGCGTTTATCGACATGCTCATTCCACACGCTCAAATATCCCCGCAGAGTGTTGGGCCTGACGCTGTCCGCATGTTCCTTCAAGAATTGCGTGACGAACTGTCTGATTGTCACTTGCTGATTCGGTCGGAACTCAGCAGGCCGTTCGTCCTCCGGCTTGTTGATGTTCGACATGAACTCCTGAAACTTCGGCCAAGCAGCCTTGTCAGTCGGATAGTCTTCGACCGAAGCCAGCTTCGTCATTCTCCGCTTGCCGTCGAGATAGTAGCGGACGAACCAACTCGCCCCGACCTGCTTCAACTCGCCATTTTGTTTTGACATGAACCCTCCCGCGTCACTTCGATTCTCCCAAAATCGACACGTCAGCGAAATGGCCCATCGGTCACCACTTTTCACGCCACAGATGGTTACTAAAGTACATGTACCTCAAAACCCTTGCTGGACGCGGCTTCCCGTGATAATCTCGCCTTAGGCAAAGTTACGCCCTCTGCGTGGCGGTCACGCACAACAAGTATCCCGAGAACGGGGTGCTTGTGATTTACTTCCTACAGGGCAAACTCACCAACAAAATCAAAATCGGATTCACGGCGGACACGAACCCACGCAGGAGACTGTCGTGTTGCAAGACATACAATCCTGACAAACTCGTTCTGCTCGGTGTCATGGCTGGCACCATTGAGGATGAGCAGGCGTTGCATGAGCGATTCGGCCAGCACCACGTACAGGGCGAATGGTTCAGGCCGCACGAAGAACTGTTAGCGTTCATCAAAGACAATGCAACAGCGTGGGTGCCGTCTCGTGTTCGGCCAACAGGTAAGGCGACCAAGCCTGAGACTCTGCGACGTAAACAACGTGCGGAGCGGAATGAGCGTGTCGGCCTGCTTGCCCTCAACTTGGTAGCTCGATTCGCGGGGCGTGCGGCATGAAATCGGCTACGTCCTGCAAACCCCGAACGGTACTTCACCAGCGAGGCGGGTGAGGGGACAGGCCGCACGCCGTCGCAGAAGAATGCTTCGGGAGGCTCATTTCAAGGGTACCTTTTTCGCTCACTCTCCCCCTGATTCGTAGCTGCTTGGTCGAAGCTGAGAACCTGCCTGTTCTCGCCCGGAGCCGCGACACACTGCGACCGTGGCGAATGCAGCATAGGGCGGGCGTCGGAGTGGCTCGACGTGCCAGCTAAGGGCGTCCGAGTGGCGGCTAATAGGGCTTGTCGCGGGGGTTGACATGCCGATAGCAAGACGGCAGGGCATCCGAAATGGCTTTAAGAATCAGTGACTTGGAATGGGCTTATCCTACGCCTTATCCCATGCCAGATTTCTCTCGCGACAGAAATGTCTGAACGAATCTCAATGTGAGACGGTCGGGCGTGGCCTATGCTGGCAGGAAGGTTGGGGACTCACCTGTGCCTTCGCCTTCTATTCGTATAGATTGTATACGACTTCGCTTTCCCTTCATTCTACGCCGTAGAAAGTAACACGCGGCTCCCACGGCTGACTACGTCGAAGACGCCAGTCACGCGTGTCCTCTGCTTTTCCCTGTGGCGTGCTCTGGGGCTTGGCCGACTTTGATGACCAACCGTCAGAGCGAACAAACGGCGAAATACCACCTGTCAGGCACATTCCTGTTGACGGAGCCATGCTTCAATCGTCGCCAGACGGAAGCGTATCGCCTTGCCCAATTTGAGTGACGGTATTTTTCCTTCTCGTGCCTTCTTGATGACGGTGTCTCGCGTCAGCGACAGAAGGTCGGCCACTTCCTCAGGAGTGAGAAGACGGACTGCATCAGTCGGGCTTGTTGCGGGTTGAAATCTCAGCATGATGCGGACACGGCTGAGATTGTCGTCCTCAAGCAACGAGTCGCAGAACTCGAAGCGAAGGCCGACGAAGTCAAGACGGTCACCGTAACCGCTCCCGACCCCGAAGCCGTTGCTCTCCGTGAGCAGAATGCTGCGTTGACAAGTCTGCTCAAGCACATCGCCAGCCACTACGAAACTAGCGACGCCCGAGCACAAGCGGCGATTCGCATCATCACATCGTGTCCGCCCGCCGTCGCCAGAATATTCTGTCCGCTCGTCGGTATTGATTTCGCGTCCTATTTCCAGATGCTTCAGACTTATAAGACTGACTCAGCGTTGCAGAGTGTCATCGACAAGGCGAAGTATGACGGCCCAGCGGTCATCTTCGCTCGTGCTGCTCTCGCTGTGCGTGACGCCGAAACTGCGAAGCGGATGATTACACCAAACCAGTCACCCGGCATGAGTGCTGAAGAGAAAATCCGTGCGGCGAGGGAACTGGTCTACCCCGGACGAACGCTGAGAACAGTTCCACCACCTATCCAGACAGCGGAAGAGAATCGGAGAAGTCAGCCGCGAGAGATTGTCGGGTCACCCGATGCTATGGGGTTTCGTGAACGCATCACACCCGTGTCCGTCAACACGTTGGACGCACTGGCACAGCGTAAAGAGATTTCGGGCGGTGGCGAGTTCAGCCCTTGGGTCTAGACGACTGCCCACGTTCGTCATCTTCTTGGTCTCAGGTCTTGAACGAACAAGTTAGAGGCTTGTCTGAAGTCGCTCATCGTGGCTGAAGAAGGGTCTTTGAGGAGCTTGGTCACGGCGACTTGGTTGATTTGTCGCAACAGGTCTTCTATCTCCGCGATAGCTTTTCCGAATATTTTCTGCTGTTCCTCTGGAGTCATGATGTTGTCCCCCGAAGTGAAGATGCCCGAAGGAACCGTCACAGGCTAGAGAACGGGCCTTCGGCGAACAGGCTATTGTTTGCTGTGAATAATTTCGCACTTTCCAGAAGTTTCCGCTGCTGGAACTGTCGAACTGTGGTCCAGTGCATAGACTTGCAGCCGATAGCGTCCGGTTGTCCAATTGATGCTGTAGACCATCTTCACATGCATCGGCTTATTAGCCTCTAGGCTATACGCTGTTCCTTCGGTCTCCAAAGGCTCGAACACTCCCAAATCACCATTTGGTACGCCCTTGTAATAAGTCCTCACGAAGATGCTCTTGAGAAACATCTTTCGCTCTTTCTCGGTTCCTGCCGGGACTTTCATGCCGTCGGCAACCATGTCGGCTCCCTTAGCCACCGTTGCAAAGCCCGGTCCATTGTCATCAGGAAAGCAGACGTATTCATCGCTGAAATGATTGAAGGCATTTGCTGTTTTTAACTCGTTGAAGTAATCCCGACCCGTCATATCCTGTGACGAGGCTACACCGACTGCGAGCATGATGAATTCGAGCAGAAATCGCATTGGATTTTGTCCCGTAAAGAGCGGCTCAATCTTGCCATGCGAAAGTTCGCGACACAAGTGCTCGTGCGTGACATTCTCGCAAAGAGTTTCGAGTTGACCATCTCGGCATCGATGCGTGGGATTTGAAACGTCAAAGGGGAATCCGAACAGTCAGTTGACAACTACAAAGAGCCGCACTAACTTCACTGCTGAGGGGGTAGGAGGAGTGTCTTGTTCTGCCCTAAGTGCGGTACTGAGACGCCTGATGATTCGCAGTTCTGTCGCAAGTGCGGTCAAGGTCTAGGCGTCGTTGCATCGGCGACCGGAACCGCAGCCGCCGTTGCTCCCGCTCGGATTCCAGAAACCAAGCCTCAACGTAAACTCGTCCGCACGCCCTTCGCAATCGCGGGCGTCCTGCTCATCATCTTCCTGATTTACGGATACAACGCTAGTCAACGAGCGAACCCTAATCCCGCTGCTACGCCCATTGAGCGTCTTACCAAACAACAGCATACGACGACACTGGCAAACCCATCCCTGAAGGTGAACGCACTCAACTTTGCGTACTTCAAACTCGACGTTCCGGCGGGAGCAACCAGCGTCCTTGTCCACGGAAATTTTACGGCGAGTGGTGGGCTGGGCAACGACGTTGAAGTCTTTCTCTTGTCTGAGAGTGATTTCGTCAACTGGCAGAATAGACACGATGCGAAGACGTTCTACAACAGTGGGAAAGTCACCATCGGGACATTGAACGTCAACCTGCCCTCCGATGCGGGGACTTACTATCTCGTCTTCAGCAACAGGTTTGGACTACTCGCCCAGAAGTCGGTTCGTGTCGATGCTGCGTTGACGTACTACCAGTAATGGAAAACGAAACCTCAAAGACTCGCTCGTTGAAGGTCGCATTCATGCTCGACACTGCGAGTTTGAAGACTCTGGAAACACTCTTGTCCGAAATCCACGGTCCTATCGAATATAGAGTCAAGTTCTCCGATGGCTCGACGGTTAAATACGACATCGGCGAAGTCATCGGACAACCCAACTCTGGCGAAAAGTTCATCGTCGCTATCATGGCGAGTGTCGCGGGTGAAGGTCGTTCACTTTTCTTAGGACTGCGTGGTGACCCAGAGCCTTCGGTCGAATACACCCTGACCGGAGTGCAGCGTGACGTGATTTACTTCGCCGACAAATTGGACGACTGGATTGCGTCCTGCACTCAGTGGTACTCGCCCTGCTATGCGTCAAACCTTGGGCTGCTCGTCGTTCTCGGAATCTTTGCGTTGCCGATTTTCCTTGCTGGTCGAGTCGCACAAGTCTACCCGCCGAAGGGGAGCGACTGGCATTCGTATCTGTCGGGAGCAACGCTCGTCGGCGTCGGGATTGCGGAGTATTGGACTTTGAAGCTGTTCCCGCGTGCGACGTTTGCTATCGGGCACGGAGCGAGACGGAATCAATGGTTCAATGTCATCCGCATCTCAGTTCTACTTGCTCTCGCTGTCGCTCTATTCAAAGAGTGGTTGATGCGTCACCTGTGATTCGGGTCGGAGACAGAATGAAGATTCTAACGCTATACGCCGAAGATGGGACTCAGTATCGGGCCTTCGTACATCAGGAACGTATCGACGCTTCGTCAATGGACGGCGTCGCCTCGATTCCGGGAATGCAGACAATCCGCTTGCAGGATGGAACCCCGCTGAACTACGTCGATGAGCAGACCTTCAAGAACGTTGCGACAGGAGAACTGTTGTCCCGCACGCCGAAGAAGGGTCGGTGAGCGTGCATCGTGAACTGAAGCCGCCGCTCAAGTTCGATATTCGCGACACCGGAGCGAGAAATCCACAGGCTACATCTTGACTGGCCAAAATCCGGGAGGTATGTTCGCACGATGGCCAACAAAGAAAACTTCATCGCAGCGACAGGTGGGTTTCGCCTCGAACCCGTGCAACAGTTCAGGACGCGACAAGCCGAGATTCGACGGATTGAACGACGGTTAAAATCAGGGAAGTACAATGAGCAGAGCCATCGACGGCTTTGTGAACTCAAGAATATCGTCTTCGACAGCTACGACCTTGAAGACCATCCGAATGCCTGATGAGGTAACGACCCATGATTTGCCTGCGCTGTGATTGCTCGGATTGGGAATCGGTCGAGAAAAACAAAGACGGCGTGAACCTGCGAGTGCAATGCAAGAACTGCGGGAACATCTATCCGATACGGTTCCGCTCGGAATCGGTCGATTACCGTTTGGCGGATGCGTACAGCCACGGTCACATCATGTGGGAAGTCAAAATCCCGAACGATTCAGGGGTGTTCAGGGTTTGGGTCTCGCAGGATAAAGTTCTAGCCTAGCGTGCCTCTGGATTTCCACAGAGGCGACTCAACATTCACACTCTTTCGCCTTTGTTTTGCCTATCTTTTCCGTGCTACATTTGCACGCTAGAAGGCAGGAAAACAAATGTCTGACTCAAATACGGCTGTGCTATCGGAGCACGGCACCATCGAACGATGGATAGGCGATTGCGACTGCTTTGATTGCCAATGGGCAGTGGAACGCAAGATTCGTGCCTCGGAACTTGTTTCCACCACTGGTCACTTGTTGGGACGCATGTTGGAGTTTCGAGTTCGGGGCTGTGAGTTGTACGTCGTGCCAACAATGATTGAATCTCAGGGGCAATATAGCCTCGGTACGATACGACGACACCTTGATGCACTGGTCAACCTTGGTGCGTTGACGAAGGCTGCCCCGATAGAAGGCTATTCAGGCCGTTCCGGGATTTATGTCTTGCATCTTGAAAAACTGACGAGGCGACCCATACTGAAAATGTATGACGAGTTCGAGAGACTGAATGAAACAGAAGGCTTGACCAAGGCGACTGCATGGCGGGTGCTGATGCTCGGAGAGCACGAGAGTTCAAACCACAATCTTTGTACTCGATGCGGGAATTTCTCTACTGAGTTCGGTGACCGCTGCGTTCATTGTTACGTCGTCACAAACGACATTCGTATCAGATGTCCAGTGTGTCAAGAAACGACGGTCCCAAAGGCATTCTTCGAGCCAAAGATGCAGAGCGAGTTGGAGCGTGTGGAAACTGCAAGGACGAAGTTTCTCCAACCCCGACGACTGATGTTGGTGAAGAGTTGACGGCTGAATAGGCTAAGACTTGGAGGGCAGCGAAATGTCTTTCACTGGCTATTGCTCAATCACGCAGAGTCTTTACGAACAAATGGCACGCTGTCACATGAATCTGGAAACCGGAGAAGATGTCCCCCCGGAAAAATTCGATGTGAAAAAGTATGATGCCTGTCTTGTTCAACTCAACGAGCATATCGAGAAGTGCCCGCAATGTGCCCTAGAAGAATTCAGATTCGACCAGATGCGGGGAATGGCCTCGGTACAATGAAATGAGCACAAAGACTGCTACGCAAGCCGTGAAGTTTTTCGATTACGTCTGGAGGCACAACGGCCCTCTGCCAGTGGATGCGACAAGCGTGCGTTTCAGAGACAAGCCGCTGGAGAAGGACATTGTTTTCGTGGACCTTCGCAACGGACGGGCGTTCAAGGTGGTTGCTGTCTCAAAAGGAGCGGAAGAACCCGGAACCTTTAAGCACGTTCCCAAGGATGTTGTGCATACATTCGATGCGAAGTCTCTTTCTGAGGAAGAACTGACCCGGTTGCGGACACGGTGCAAGTTCGAGGATGACGACGAATGGAGGTATGTAATCCTTTGACGGTTAGCTAGACCCCGGAATAATTTTCTGGAATCGGAGGAGTAGATTCACGCCATGCACGAACAAGAATCGCACCCCAAGCCGTGCCTAAGCTGTGGTCAAATGATGTATGCAGAGGCCCGCAACATTCATGTCTTTTGGATGAAGCAAAAGTGCTGCTATCACTGCGGAGTGACGCAAGGGAAAGAGCACTCACACTATTGCAGCCTAGCAGACGGCTTGAGAGACCGTGGGGAACACCAAGTCTATATGCCCGGTCACGGTTTCATCCCGCTTGAAGTTGCCCGTGCTGGAGGGAAACGCCCAGCCCAGAACGTCGGACTCTTCTTAGTGCGAGAATGAGAGGGCGTCGTCGTATCCTAGGATATTTCTATCCCTCGATTTCATAACTGACTGAATCTCAAGGACCATCATCCCCTGTCATCACCGTCCAAAACCGTTGAAAACAATCGTTACCGCTGGCCTTCGTAATCGGCAGGTCAGCGGTTCAAGTCCGCTCGTCGGCTCCATTTAACTCCTCCGTTTTGTTCCCAATGTCCCAACTCGCTGAGGAATTGGCAGATCAACGCTAATTGACGGCAACTTGCTGACGCTGATTCCCATGCACACCCCGCACAGGCTTGCGCTTGCGGGCGAGTTCCGTTTCGTCCATTTTACCCGTTGCACGTTCAAGAAAAACTGGCAGCTGTTCACCAAGAAATTCGACGCCCAGGAATCTGTACACGCTGAATATAATCGTGTAACCCCAGCTACGCTCTTTTGTTGATTCAGTCGCTCGGAAAGGCCGACGACTTATCGGCCGCCAGCCTTTGCGCAAGAAGCGCTAAGCTGGCGCGAGAAGAATTGGTCCGGGCATTGCGTCACTACCAAACGTGGACGGCCTTTACGCGCGGCGGCCCCGATCTGCCCTGAATTACCTGCGTCTCGAGAACCACTTCGATGTTTTTCTTCTGCCAGCCGACCGGTAGCTGTTTAACGATTTCCTCCATGCGATTCTCGTTGACCAAAAATTCGCCAGCGGCGACGGTTCCTCCACGACCGATACCCGCCGCCACCACAGATACCTGATCTGTATCTCGAGGCACGAATCGTACAACGATCGCATAGTCTTTATAGTCTTCTGTCTTCTGTTGCAACCGGTCGAGCAGCCATTCCCGTTTGTCTGGATTGTCGCGATCTTCGATCCAAAACTTCGTCATCGAGGCGTCGTTTCCAAAATGAAAGCGCAAAGGAGCGGTCAGTCGCAAAGTCCAGCCATTATCGAACGCTCCGATAAATACGGAAGGGCTGCGCCGAAGGTCGGTCAAAGTGGTTGACGATTCGCCGAGTACTCGATAGTCCTTGCCGTAGGTGCGAAGCATTCCCGCAATATTAACCAGTGGATCTACGTCATCGATGATGACCGTGACCATGGTGTCGGGAAGCATAGTCACGTGCTGGGGATCGGCGGCATCGCGGAGTCGGATGCTGGCGTATTGCGGCTGGTCCGCCAGGCAGAAGAGCGTTAGCTCTGGTGAATTCACGAACGGCTGCCAAAACTGCCGAACTACAGTCGAGCGTGGTTCCCGTAAAGCCGCCCAAGCACTAACCAGAGTGAGGATCAGGGCGGCAATAATCACGAGAGTTTGGGCGCGAGCGGAAACCCGCTTGGACCTCAAAACCGGGGGATTTGCTGGCGCTGTAACGGATTCTGTTTTGAGCACGACTAGTCCGTTGGCTGGGGACGTCGTCGCGGCGTCAGGAAAGCCGTTGGGGTGACCTGGCCAGGAAAAGTGTGGCACATAGGATCCGGACGACAGGAATATCCGAATCTCCTGACTATGCTTTGGGTCCTGATAATACTGATCGATGCGCTTACGAATTTCGGCCGCTGTGACCCTCACGATGGGGTCGGTGTTTGTATCGTAATCAGCAGGCCGTTCGAAGATATCTACCCCGAGAACGCGTTCTTTGAGGTGACTTCCTTGGCCATCCAGCGAACGCGCCACAATAAACCTCAAAAACTGGCCATACCTTTTGCTGGAATTAAATAGAGGAGAAGCGAGCAAGTGCTCCAGTTGCTGCTCAACGGCGCCCTTCTCGTAGTCGCTGGTCGGCGTCCAGCTTTCCGCTATTGGCTCGGATATCACTTTTGAATGCCCTGCGTCAGGCTAAATCACAACGTGGTGGACAGAGTTCGGCAAGGAACCCTGGCTGGAGGATACTACTGTGCCAGATGACAGACTTTCAACCGTAAAACGCTATGCTCCGACGGTTCTTAACGTAATTCTTTACGGTCGCTCAAGTTATTGAAAACAGTGCTTAAGGTTGGCTGCCGCATCAGTTTCCCAGTTATCTCTTGAGCTTTACCGGTAAACCCTTGCCTGGGGCGAAAGCACGTTGTAGATGTGTGGTCTGTTGCTGGGTTTGCTCTAAACCTTTCGTCACCAATTTGGGATTCTAATCGCGAGGAGGGAACGTATGTTCCGCAGCCGCTCCGCTTGGCAGGTTTGTGCACTGGGAGGCATTGTTTTTCTTGCGCTCATGGGAAGCCGCTCAGCTTATGGTCAGAACCAGGAAGTCGCCGCCACATTGAACGGCATCGTTATGGATTCCTCCGGGCTACCCGTCAATGGTGCCAGGGTCACTCTTGCCAGCGCGCAAAATGGCGTCGTTCGTACCTATACGACACAAGACGCTGGCCTGTTCTCGTTTACGTTGCTTCCTTCCGCCGTATATTCGCTCGAGGTTGAAGAAACTGGTTTTAAAGCTTACACGCAACACGGGATCACATTGGACGCTGGCCAAACCGTTCAACAGAACGTAAGGCTAAGGGTCGGGTCGACGTCAGAAAGAATCGAAGTGACCGCTCAAAGTCCACTCCTTAATGCGGACAATGCCAACATTTCCTCGAATATTTCCGCAAGGCAGGTCGTCGATCTTCCTTTGAACTTGCGGAATGTGATCAGTTTGGCGGAGCTCAACTCCTCAGTCAGCAACACCGCCGAAGAACAGATTGTAGGCGCACCGGGAATTTCAGGAAGCGCCGATCAGGATGTCTCATTCCTGAACTTCGGCGGAACCTTCTTCGGCACGGCACAATACTTGCTGGACGGCAGCTGGGACACTCGCGTGGATTGGGGAGGTGTGATTTACGTTCCTTCGGCTGACGCTGTCCAGGAATTCAAGATTCAGACCAATGCTTTCACATCGCAATATGGATTCAGTAGTGGCAATGTCGTGAATGTGGTAACAAAGTCGGGCAGCAACCAGCTGCACGGCGATGCCTGGATGTTTTATCGAAACAGCGCGTACGACGCGAGATATTACTTCGACAACAAGAACCAGCCGGCATTCCATCGCGATCAGTTCGGAGCTACGATCGGTGGGCCGGTCATCAAGAACAAACTTTACTTTTTTGGATACTACGAAGGCCTGCGGCAGGCGACTCCCGCAACTTTCCTGGGTACGATGCCAACATCGAATGAAAGAAGCGGAAACTTCTCGGCGCTGCTAGGCAGCCAGGTAGGGACCGACTACCTGGGCAGACCCATTTTCGCAGGGGAGATCTACAATCCCTTCAGCACGCGACAAGTGACCTGCGGCGGGATCGATAGCGTCACCGGCGACACAGTGAGTCGATGTCCGGCAGGGGCAACAACCGAATTCATCCGGGATCCGGTTTCGGGGAATATTGCCTCAGGGACGGGGATCACAAACACGATTCCTTCCGGCCTAACGGATTCGATTGCTTCGAGCATTGCGAACGGAAGCTACTGGCCACAACCGAATGGTTCCGCCCTCTTTAACAACTTTACTTCGGCTTCCTCGGCCGCAGCGCATTCCAATGAGTACTCAATCCGTATTGATTACAACCTTTCGAATAATGATCGGATATGGGGGCGCTGGTCTCAAAAGTACGAGCAAAAAGTAAACTTCCCAACATATTACGGCGCTTCCGATCCGGGCGGACCCGGTGTCGTTGCTCCGAACAATCGGTATAGCGCCAACGTCGGGTACAGCCATATTTTCAGTCCAACCTTCGCGCTGAGCGCAAATCTCGGCGTAAACCGGCACGTCGAGCAGTCCACCACCCAGAGTTTCGGCTTCAAATCTTCTACCCTCAATCTTCCTTCGTTTATCGATGGCATCGCCCCAAGCTTCCCAGAGATCCAGCCGCAAAGTTATTCGTCTCTGGGTGCACAGGCCGGTCTGGACAATTACCAGGTGCCGCAAACCATGTGGACCAGTTCGGTCGATTTCACAAAGATCTACGGCAAGCACCAGTTGGCCTTCGGTTTTATGGATATCTGGGCTCGAATTGATGGCGGACACTATGCCAACACTGTCCTGCAGTTTCAGACGACATCAACCGCCGGTCCTGATCCCGAGAACGCAACCGCAGGAACTGGCGACGGCTTCGCTTCGTTTTTGCTGGGCGTCGGCAGCGGAAACGACAATACCGGATTCAACAAGTTCCCGGCGACTGACAAGCACATGCTCGGCTGGTATTTGCAGGACGACTGGAAGGCGACACCAAAGCTGACTTTGAATTTAGGTCTGCGATATGAAATTCAAACTGCGCCGACTGAGCGCTACAACGACCAGGAATATTTCAACTTCACGGCGACGAACCCGATTAGCTCGGTAGTAGGGACGAAGTATCCTGGAGAACTCGTTTTCAACTCCGGCGGCAACCGCGGCCTGTATGACACTGCATTCAAGAACTTCGCACCGCGTATCGGAGCCGCTTATCAACTGCGAGACAAGTTAGTGCTGCGCGGCGGGTATGGAATTTTCTTCGTGCCGAATTATTACGGGCAGGGTCCAAACATAGGGTTCTCCCAAGGCACGCCGTGGGTCACGAGCCTGAACAACGGACTGAATCCGTTTACAACTCTGAGTGGCAATTCCAGTGCACCTTGCAGCAATGGTGCAACGGCGATCGCATGCCAAAGCGCGTTCCCAACCGGAGAAGTCGCGCCGACCGGAAATTCTCTTGGAGGTTTGACGGATGTCGGCTTCGGACTCAATCCGGTCATCGATCCCGTTCGCCATTCTCCATACGTGCAGCAATGGATGACCGGCGTTCAATATTCGCTGACGAACAACGATCTGATCGATATTGCATATGTCGGCAACCACGGAGTACACGTCCTGTCACAATACCTGGAGTGGGACGAAATCCCAGCAGCGGATCAGGCTTTAGGGAATGCTCTCCTTAACCAGGTTCCAAACCCATTTTTCGGGGCGATCACCTCTAGCGGTTGTGGCCTCGACCAGCCAACCGTTGCGCAAGGGCAATTGTTACGGCGTTTCCCGGAATACTGCAGTGTGACCGAAGCGCCACCTGCTGTCGGCGGTTCAACCTACAACGCGTTGCAAGCTACCTACACACGTCGTTGGCACTCCGGAATCGATGTGAACGTCTCGTACACTTATTCGAAGTTCGAGGATGACGTCCAGGGCGGTGCTGGTTGGGCGTTTCCCGGCAGCGGTAGCTCGGTCCGCAACTCGTACAACCTCGCTGCCGAGCACTCGGTTGATGTCAGCGATACCCCTCAAAGCTTGGTTGTCAATTACAACTACGAATTGCCGTTCGGAACGAACAAAATGATTGGCCAAGGTTGGAATAAGGCGATGAACGCGGTTCTCGGCGGATGGCAATGGAGTGGAATTCTGACTGCCAAATCTGGATTGCCTCTCTCCATCAATCCGGCGACCAACAATACCGCTGGCTTCGGCTTCAATCAACGTCCCGACCTGGTGCCGGGCGTCAACCCAGTTCCGCAAGATCAGACGATCACAAACTGGATCAATCCTGCCGCATTCTCGCAGCCAGCAGCATTCACCTTTGGCGATAGCCCCCGATTTCTCGCGAATCTTCGTGCACCGCGATATTTCAACTGGGACATGGGCATTCAGAAATGGTGGGGCTTAGGCGAGGAGCGGCGATTGCAATTCCGTTTTGAAATGTTTAACGCGCTCAACCATCCTGATTTCTTCGAGCCCGATACGAACCTGGGAGACGCAACTTTCGGGACAATCACCTCGGCTTATCCTGCGCGGAGCGTTCAGTTCGGGGCTAAGTTCTATTACTAGATTGCGCGTTGGCCCTTCCCAAATATCTTGTCCGGCAGGCCGAAACCTGCCGGACAGCCCGGACCCGAACTAGATCTATACCTAGCCAGATCAGATGAACATGAAAAAACCAGCGCGGATTTTTTTGTCGTTGACGTTATTGGTATTGGCAATTTTGCCGATTGTTTCGTATGCGAACACATCGGAAAACAAAGTTGGCAACTACGATCCGATCGCGGATCGCCGGTCCGTTGTAATCACCGGCTCAGCCCGCTTCACCATTCTCACCCCGCAACTCATACGTATGGAATGGGCTTCAGACGGAAAGTTTGAAGACCAGGCGTCCTTGGTTTTTCTCAATCGTCGGCTGAGCGTTCCCGAATTAACGCGTGAGGCTGGGCCCAACGGAAGCACCGTGATTCGCACGAGTGCGTTGACGTTGATTTATGCGCCAGGCAAATCAGACGGAAAGTTCACCGAGGAGAATCTAAGTATTTCATTCACTCTCGGCGGGAAGAAGATCATGTGGAAGCCAGGAATGCCAGACACGGGAAATCTGCTGGGCACGGCACGGACTCTTGATTTCGTTCGCGGCTCCGCTGTGCAGCTTGAACCCGGATTGGTCTCGCGTGACGGATGGACGGTTGTGGACGATAGCGCTCGGCCCTTATTCGATTCCGCTGATTTCTCTTTCGCTCGCGGCGAGGAGAGTCCGTGGCCATGGGTGATCTTACGGCCTGCGGGCGACCGGCAGGATTGGTACTTCTTCGGCTACGGCCACGATTACAAACGCGCGCTCTACGATTTCACTCAAGTGGCCGGAAAGATCCCGTTGCCTCCACGGTTCGCGTTCGGAGCCTGGTGGTCGCGCTATTGGTCGTACACCGATCAGGAATTTGAAAAATTGATCCAGGGATTTCAGACGCACGACACGCCACTCGATGTGCTGGTGATCGATATCGATTGGCATCCGACATTCGATGAATTTCCGCCAACCAACAGGCTGGATGCATCCGGACACAAACTCGGCTGGACCGGCTATTCGTGGAATAAGCTTCTATTCCCTGACCCCGATCGATTCCTTGCGAGCGTGCATGAGCAGGGGCTCAAGGCTACGGTGAATCTCCATCCCGCAGGCGGTGTGCAACCTTGGGAGGATGGCTACCCGGAAATGGCCCGTGCAACTGGAATCGATCCCGCGACGAAACAATATCTGCCCTTCGACATTTCTGACAAGAAGTTCGCCATGAATTATTTGAACCACATCATTCATCCTCTCGAGCGTCAGGGGATCAACTTCTTCTGGCTCGACTGGCAGCAGGAAGACACCACGAAACTTTCCGGGCTGAATCCCACATGGTGGCTGAACTATATGTTCTTTAGCGATCAGCAACGGGAAGCAAAACGCGCCCTGCTGTTTCATCGCTGGGGAGGGTTAGGCAATCATCGCTACCAGATTGGTTTTTCCGGAGATACTATCTCCGTCTGGGATTCGCTCGCATTCCAGCCATATTTCACAGCCACGGCTGCCAACGTGGGCTACGCCTATTGGAGCCACGACATTGGCGGCCACATGCCCGGAGCCATTGATCCGGAACTCTATTTGCGCTGGATTCAATGGGGGATCTTCAGTCCGATTTTGCGCACGCACACTACGAAGAATCCCGAAGCCGAACGCCGCATTTGGGCATATCCGGAGCCTTACTCGGACCTGATGCGGGACTGTTTTAAGCGCCGCTATGCCATGCAGCCTTACATTTATACCGAAGCTAGAAAGACACACGACACCGGACTCGCATTCCTGCACCCTCTTTATTACGATTGGCCCGAAGCTCCCGAGGCCTACACCGCCAAGAACGAATACATGTTCGGCGAAAGTATCCTTGCCGACCCGATTACCCAACCCGTCTCCAAGGATTCGCAATTAGCCACGATTTCCGTGTGGCTTCCACCCGGAGACTGGATTGAATGGGACAGCGGGGCAACATTCCGGGGACCTCTGACTGTGCAGCGCAGTTTTTCTCTCGGCCAAATTCCGTTGTACGTGAAAGCGGGCAGCATAATTCCCATGCAGCCTCCGACCACCCATACTGGCGAGAAGCCGCTGGATCCTCTAATCCTGACTGTGTTTCCGTTGAAAGACGGACAAACCTCAGAGTATCGCCTTTATCAGGATTCCGGTGACACGCCAGGCTATCAAAATGGTGAAACCGCTTGGACTCCGATTCAAGCTTCCTTAAGCAAAGATGGCACTGCTCTCAACATCACGATCTCGTCGATCCAGGGCAGCTACAAGGGAATGCAATTCGACCGGGCATATGAAGTACGACTTCCCGGGGATTGGCCTCCATCATCTGTCTCCGTGAATGGCAAATCGCTCGTCTACGAGAAACGAAAAGGCGACCCCGGCTGGCGCTTCGATGGCAACACGCTGACTACCATCGTTTCGACGCCTCGCTTCGGCGTCGGAGACGCCGTGACAATCACGGTAAAAACGGGCCTCGAAATGGCACGGAGTGTTCCCTTGCTCGACGGTTTTGCCGGGAAGATGACGCGACTTCGCGAGAGCTATGACATCTTGAATGCAAACTGGCCCGGTGGCTGGTCGCCAGATTCTCTGGTTGGCGCGATGCAGACGGGGGATCGCCTCACCTA
Source organism: uncultured Acidobacteriaceae bacterium (assembly GCA_963771965.1). GTDB lineage: Bacteria > Acidobacteriota > Terriglobia > Terriglobales > Acidobacteriaceae > Sulfotelmatobacter. Next base: position 23,560 of record CAVYVM010000004.1, on the reverse strand, counting down.
CCATCCCAACATCGCATTTGCAGAACTCGGTGCCTTGGAGCAGAAGCTTTCCGCGCTTCCCGGGGCGATCGAGGCAATGAGAACAACTGAAAGCTCGCCAGAATTCGCGAAAAACGGTTCCGATTCGAGTCCCGATCAACCGAACGCTCGGCTCGCGGCTTACAATAACGCCATCGCCACCGCCATGGCACACATTGCGGATATCAGCGAAACCAAGCCGCGAGTCTTGCTCGATAAACCTTCAAGCGAGCAGAGTAAAATGCCGGAGCGATAGCCACCGCCGTAATAATTAATGATGCGAATATGTCTACTATTGCTTCTTTTGTCGCTCTCTGCGATTTCACAAATATCAACACCGAGTCCTGAACCGCAGTTCAAGCTGAGTCCTGCGCGTGGTGTCGATTTCGTTCTGCGGAATTCGCCCACTTCCCGCAAGTATCTGATCGAAACAATGCCCGGCGGAGTGGCGTTACTCGACTACAACAATGACGGGCTTCTGGACATTTTTCTCGTAAATGCAGGCCATGTTGCTGATCCGTTGCGCAGCCCAGTTAACTTTGATCGCCACGATCCATCTTATTGGAATCGGCTCTACCGTCAGAACAAAGACGGCACCTTCACAGATGTCACGGTGCAAGCTGGATTGCAAAACGCCGGCGACACAAACTACGGCATGGGAGTTGCCGTTGGAGACTACGATAATGATGGATTCGCTGACATCTACGTCACAAATTTCGGGCGAAATATTCTTTACCACAACAATGGCGATGGGACTTTCACCGACGTAACGCGCAAAGCAGGAGTAGGCGCAGGTGGTTGGTCAGCCTCGGCCGGATTTCTTGATTACGACAACGATGGGCATCTCGATCTCTTTGTGACTCGCTATCTTGATTGGACTCCAGAAAAGAGTAAGACGTGCGGCCGCATTGCAGAACCGATGTACTGCCCGCCAGGTGAGTTCGGCCCTGCGACAAGCATTCTGTACCACAATCGTGGCGATGGAACGTTTGAAGATGTGAGTGCAGCATCGGGCATCTCCACAAAGCCAGGCCGTGGACTGGGAGTCGCTTTCGCCGATTACGACAGCGATGGTTTTACCGATATCTTTGTCGCGAACGATGCCATCGAACAGTTTCTTTGGCACAACAACGGAAACGGAACATTCACCGAAGTCGCCTTAAATTCAGGCGCTGCGCTTTCCAGCACGGGTAAGAAACTCTCAGGTATGGGAGTTGTTTTCCAGGATTATGACAACGATGGCCTTCCCGATCTGATTGTGACCCAGCTTCCGCACGACCCTTACGTAGTTTTTCACAATGATGGCAAGGGTTCATTCAGTGCACAGGAGTTGGAGACGGGATTCGGAGCACTATCAGGCAACGTATCGGGTTGGGGTGTTGGGCTGGAGGATTTTGATAATGATGGTTGGAAAGATGTTTTCATCGTTCAGGGCCATGTTTTTGATAACGTGCAGACCTATGACAGTTCGCTCAGCTATCGCGAGCCTCCACTGTTTGCATTGAACCGAAAAGGGCATTTCGAAAAGGGCGACGCGGGCTCGAACCTCCCCGTCGCGGGTAGGGGCGCTGCCTTCGGAGATTTGAACAATGATGGTTGGGTCGACGTAGTCACTACCTCGCTCGGTGAGCGCCCGCGACTCTATTTGAATCACGGAGGCAAATCGCATTGGCTTACGATCACGCTTCGCGGGAAGCGCAGCAACCGCGACGGCTACGGAGCTCGGGTCCAGGTTAATGGGCAAGTGCGATTTGCGACCGCGACAGGAAGTTATCTATCGTCCAACGACAAGCGGCTACACTTCGGACTCGGGAGTGCGAACAACTGCGACATAGACATAACGTGGCCATCAGGAATCCGTCAAAAGCTGCGTGCGATCAAGACTGATCAATTCATGACAATCGAGGAACCGGAGCAGTGATCATTCAAGCTGTTTTGCTCGTCCACTTTCTCTTGCCAGCACAAATTGCGGCGAGTCAGGGTCCCGCGGAAGCCGCAAAGCTTCTGCAGTCCGCGACTGATGCCGAGAGCCGTGGCGATTTCGAGCAGGCTATTGCCGATTTCCGAAAAGCTGTGGAGCTCACTCCATCGTCGGCGACCGCGCTTCTGAAGTTGGGCGACGCATACATGCGGAAACGGGATTACGAGGCGGCGATCCCACCACTGATGCGAGCCTTAGAGCTGAGTCCCGATTCTCTGGCCGTACATCAGTTGCTCGGGTATGCGCTCCTTTCGCAGGGCTATGCCGTGGAAGCGATTCCTCATCTTGAGATTGCGCATGAATCGGGCGCTTTGGGAATAGCACAGCTTCAGTCAGATCAACCTGAAGAGGCTGTCGTCAATCTGAAGAGCGCCCTTGCGAAAAGTCCGGACGATCCCGATCTCATTTATTACTTCGGCAAGGCTGCTGCCGCCCTCTCCTCCGAATCCAACGAGAGATTGCTGGCGAGGTTTCCTCAGACCGCACGCGGGCACCAGGTGCTCGGCCAGAGCTACTACTCCGCAAAGAGGTTTTCGGAAGCCGAGAGAGAATATCAGAAGGCCATAGCACTCCGACCTGACCTGCCCGGTCTGCACCTGGAGCTTGGCGAAATTTATGCGGCCAGTTCGCAATGGACGCAAGCAGAAGAGCAATTTCGCTCTGAGGCTAAACTACAACCTGGAAACGCGGAAGTTGCTTATCGTTTGGGAGACGCACTGTTACAAAAGGGAAAGATGAAAGAAGCGGCCGAAGAACTGCGCCGTTCTGACTCTTTACACCCTGATATGCCGGAGACTTTATACGCGCTGGGACGAGCCTTGGCGGTCAGCGACCCAACCGCAGCGGAGCAAGTCCTCCACCGAGTGATCGCCGTCGAGAAGGAGAGCCCACTAGCGGCGCAGGCATATCTGCTACTAGCCAGCACTCACAGAAGACAAGGAAAATCCGAGCTGGCCGCTCACGACATGGAGGAGTACAAACGCATTCACAATGTTGCCTCAAAGCCGGAACAATGAAGTTCGATTATCGCATCACTCAACTATCAAGCTGCAATTGGATCAGCCAGAGGCTGACTGACACACGGCTGAGGCTAAAATTGCCGATATTTGAGCGATTGAAATGAAGAATGACTGATCGGCCCGTCATTCGTCGAAACAGTTGTGCCACAGTGTCTCAAGATCATTATGTCGAGGTTCGATCTCTGGGGGGCAGCCAATCAATCTCCAGAACTTACACGGATTTGCTTGTATCTCTCCGTCACTCGAATCACCTACCGCGCGAGGCGCGCCCACGCTGCCGCCGCTCCCCCAAGTGAGCTGTTCGGACGTGGCCGTGTCCTGGCAGAGGGCCTGGATGTAGCCCACGGCCTTGGCCGCAAACACGTCTTTGTTGAAAACCAGATAGTCATTATTTCCGTATTCCCGACCAACCTCCCAGAATCACCGGGCACGATCAGAACTCCACCCGCGCCTGGAAGGCGATCATGCGTGGACTGCTATCGCCACCCAGTCCGACGCCTAGCAAGCCGGTCGGCGGAGACGTCGTGTACGTGAGCGCTCCAAATCCACTCTGCGTGGAAGGATTTCCTGGAATGCCCGCCTGAACCACGTTTGGAAGCGCAAAATTCGGATGGTTGAAAACATTAAAGAACTGCCCCTCAAACCGCAGCTTGACGCGCTCGATCAAGGGAAACCATTTCGTCAGGTAGAAGTCGCTCCAGAGAAAATCAGGACCACGCAAGGCATTACGGCCGAGGTTTCCGAATTGGCAATTCTGCGCGCTGTCGCCGCCGTGGCACTGCCCTGTATTCGGATCGACCGCCGATACAAATGCGTCCGGATTAAGCCACTGAATCGTTCCCGCCTGCGTTACGCCTGGAATCGGATGATGCTCGTACAGCGGAACGCCGGGAACGATACTGGCAAACTGCGGTCCGCTGCCCTGTACGATTCCGTTTCCGTTTGCTGAATAAGGCGTGCTCAGCACCGAGAACGGAACTCCGCTGTGCCAAAATGCTGTCCCGGAAATCTGCCAGCCGTTGAGCGCGTAACCCAGTGAATGTCTGCGCACTTTTAACGGTAGCTGATAAACATATTGCGCGTTGAGATTGTGCCGGATGTCATAGTCGCAGGGACCATAATCGCGTGCCAGATCTCCCGGCAGAGGCGAGAGAATCCCTCCTGCGGAAAACGAAAGGAATCCTCCGTTCGAGACCGTATCCATGCAACGGCTCCAGGTGTAGTTGATCTGCCCTTGCAGGCCATGTCCGAGGCGCTTTATCGCGGTCAGTTGAAGGCCATTGTAGTGGCTGTTCGCGCCGGTGGAGAACTGCGTCACTGCACCGAATCGTGGATCGGTTGATTGCGGGTAGGGAAAGGGTGCAAAACAGCCCGCACACACGGTTTGGTAGCCGTTGGCTTGGGTTGAGTACGGTTGATTCACGGCCCGCGTGCCTACGTACTGCGCTTGGGCACTAGCCGTCGTTCCAAATTGATGTTCCATTCCGAGGCTCCACTCCATGAAGTACGGCGCGTGGAGTCTTCCATCGGGGACGGCTGTGATTGCGACCGGTGGAAGACAACTTGCGGGACTAGACTGTGGAGATGCGCACGAAAGCTGTCCCTGGGGAAATCCCGCGGTAAACACCTGATTTGCCGTCATAGTTGCGTCGACTGCGCTGTTGGGTACACCCGGCGCGATGGCCGTGCCGCCCACGCTGCCAAGCACGCCTCCCTGAAACGTTTTGTCGTAGGGAGGGTTTGTGCCGATCAGGTCGGCCACCGTGCCGGGCAAGATATCGCTGAAAATCCCAAATCCTGTCCGGAGCACGGATTTTGGCTCGAACTGCCACGCAATCGCCGTTCTTGGTTGCAGAATGGCCAGCGGTGTAGACGAAAACAGATTGCTGAGATGAGTCTGGATGGTCTCATTCAGCGGTTGATTGACATCATGCGAGATGGAACTGAAGGACCCGCGAAGACGGGCGACTTGATCATGAGGATTCAGCGGATTGGCATTAAATGTGTCGCGCAGACCGAACGTCCAGGTTAGGGTGCGAGTCACTTTCCAGGTGTCTTGCGTGTAGACATCGAGATTGAGAAAGTTGAACGGTTCATTTGCGTTCGAAGGGAATGTCTTCGACGCGGTGTTCGCGACTCCATTGATGAATTGCTGCAAGTTCGCATAGGTGACGGTGGGAACCGTACCTTCCCCGAAGTCGTAGTCGTTCAGGCGAAAGATACGGATATTGGTTCCGAACCGCAGTTCATGAGCGCCGTGACTCCAAGCTAGATTGTCGTTGATGAAAAAGCGGGATGCGCGCCGCCCTTGAATCCAGGTGTTGTCAAGCCCTCCCATGGGAGTGAAGGCGTTCACGCCAGTGCCCTGTAACACAATCGGAAACGCCGAAAGTGTCCGCTGCAGGTTGCCTGGCCCGAACAGGCTTTCATACCAGGAGAATGCGGGATTGAAGTAGTTCACCAGGTTCTGCGAGAAGACGTGCGTGTGTCCTGCCGCAAAAGAATAGAGGGGTTGCGGGGAAAACGCATCGAACGCCGGGTTTATAGGGTCCGTCCACGCGGCTTGCAGACCGGTGTCCGACTGAAAACGAAACCAGGCCGTATCTTTCGGGTTGATGTTGTAATCGACGCGGACCGTCTGCACCTGTTCGTGATCGTCGCTGGAATGCGAGATGCTCTGCCGGTTCGCGCAACCATCTCCAGAGGCTCCAAGCGGGCATCCAAGTATCGCGGTCGGCGTGCCGCTGGTGTTTCCGTACAGCGAGAACATCTGCTGATAGAACGGGACCGAGGGAGACGGAAGTTGCTGCAGCACGTATTGTTGGAATGCCAGGCTGGGAACAATCGTGGGTGTGACGATGGGCAGTGCAATACGCACCCACTCGCTGTCGAAGAAGAAAAAAAGCTTGTCGTGCGCAATCGGGCCGCCGAGACTACCTCCAAAGTGATTCACTGTCGATCTGGGCTTGTGGTTCCCCGGAGTCGCATTGGTGAAGTAGTCCGCCGCATTCAGTAACGAACCATTCCACAGCTCATAGAGGTTCCCGTGAAACTGATTCGTGCCGGACTTGGTGACGTAATCGACTTGCGATGCTCCATACCGTCCTTGATCCACGGAATAGGACAGCGTGTTGACGGTCACTTCTGAAATCGAATTCAATCCCAGGACAAGGTTGGTGGAGAGGCCGCTATTGAGATTCGTGAGTGGGTCGTTCGTTTCCAGTCCATCGACGATGTAGCCATTAGAGAGGGCGGGGAGTCCGTTGAACTCCACGTTGCCGTACCCGTTGCTGCTGCCAACAAAATCGTTACTGCTTCCCGCCGTATTGATCAGGGCCCCAGGCGCAAATTGCAGAGGGTAGGTCAGGTCGCCTCCAGGATTCGGCAGGTCCTCCAGAGCCGGTGCAGTCAGAGTCGTGGATGTGTTTGCGTTTTCCGGGTTGACGATCGGAGCCTCACTATTTACCTCCACCGTTTCACTGGATCGGGCCACCGGAAGCGTGAAACCCACTGTTTGCTTTTGGCCCAGCCCTGAAATAACGTTGTCATTATGTTGCGGTTCGAAGTCTTGTGCTTCCGCCCTAACTGAATAGGTGCCCGGCTTTAGTTGTGGAAAGTTGAACCGTCCTGCGTCATCGGTCCGGGCACTGCGCTTCAGGCCGGTCTCGTGATTCGTGATCGTCACAGTGGCGCCCGGCACAACCGCACCGGTTGTGTCTCGCACTTGGCCAACGATGGCACTCGTGCTTTCCCCTTGTGCCAGCGCTTTCGTCGGAAGAAGACACGCCACCGTCAATACAAGAAAAGCGAAGTTCGATGCCCGCGCCATGAATACCCCACGTCTCTGCCCTGAAGTGGCAAAGTGCCACCGCTCTTATCTATTAACCAGAGATTATTCTTAACAGTTAATCATGGTTAATACAAACAGGCAAGGACGAAAGTGAAGACCTCTATCACGTCTTTATGCGCTCTTCCGCATGCGGAAGCGGCACCGTCTCGAACTGCCTTTCAAAAGCGCGAATGAAACTGGATGTATGTTCGTAGCCTACCGCGGAAGCGATTTCCTTCACGCTCATGTTGGTGTTTGCCAGCAGATGCGCAGCGCGCTGAAGTCTTCTTTGTGTCAGCACGTGGCCAAGCCCGATTCCGGTGGCTTGTTTGAAAAGGCGTTGCAGGTGGGAATGGCTGAGGTTGAACGCGAGTGCCCAATCGTGGATCGTACCGAGCGGATCCTCCTCCTCCATTTATGTTTTCATGCGCTTAGGTTCTCCGATAACCTTGGTGTAACAGCAGCCGACAGTTACGAATTTCGGATGACAGAACGAAGAACTCCAGAATTCGATATGCGCAAGGGCAACTAAAAGTGCCCCTGAGCCCATCGATTTCAGCTGAGTTTTGTACGGGATAAACACATGAACATCATCAGTCTCGTCGGGCGGAAGGACTTTCTCCTCATCCTTTATCTTCGCCACAAGTTTGAAGCCCCGTTCGATCAACCCCTACCGCACAGCCATGTCCACCGGACCACCGGATTAGACAAGCCTTGTTCGAGTGCAAGAAAAGCGATACATCCTTAACGTCAGCCCAAACATTGGACTGGTCTGAAACGCTCACGGCTGGTGGAGACTGAGAATACAGATGACGGGTCGCTAACCAGCGATAAAAAATGTTAGTCCGAGACCTCGACTATTCGGCTAGGCCATTTCTCTGCGAAAAGCAGGTTGTGCGGATCCGAACACGTGACTAAGCTGCTTGCCAGCCTCAAGGTGCGACTAGGAATTATTAGCATATACATGTGCGCGGTAAAGAACTAGTGGCAGAGAGCTCGCAGATAGTAAGTGGTAGATGTTGAAGTGTGTGCTCACTAGTAACTAATACTTAATACCCGGGTACTATGGCGGCAGCCTGTCCTGGGTAATCTGATGTTACCCTCCGGCTGCGCCGGAATTGTCTCACTGAAGTGCGTCCCGGGATAATACGTCATGCTAGCGAAGAGACGAGCATTCATCCACTCACGTTTCTGTACGCTGGAAGTCGCCTCTCTTTATGAGAGCGTCACAGATGCGCCATAGGTGCAAAATGGATCTCTCTAAGTTAGGCCCTTGTTGGTACGCGCTGCAGACCAAATCCAAGCACGAACATGTAGTCGCTACAATACTTAGGAACAAGGGTTACGAAGAGTTCTTACCGCTGTGTCATCCACGTCTGCCCATGCGTCATTGCGATAACCAACTGCGCAGAGGGGAGTTGCGGCCACTGTATCCTGGATACATTTTCTGTAGATTTAATCCTAACGCTCGAGGGCCTATTGTCACAACGCCGGGAATTGTGAGGATTTTGGGGTGCGGGTCCGGTCCCGCAGTTGTGAGCGAAATCGAAATTGAGAACATTCGAAGGATTCTCAGCTCCAATCTAACCGTTAATTCCTGCGCTTACCTCAATGTTGGGCAGCGCGTACGAGTGGTATCAGGGCCTTTGACAGGTGTTGAAGGTATCTTAGCCCGATTCAAAGGCCAGTTTCGGGTAGTAGTCTCAGTTCACGTGTTACAGAGATCCTCGGAGGTGGAAGTCAACCTTGATTGGATACAGCCATCGCTTGTGCCGATGGTGAAGGTTGGAACCGATTTAGCAGCGTAGCCATGTCGTTATGCAGTAGCGAAGTGCTCTATTGTATGAGGCTGCTCGAAACCCGATCATTCTGACCGTTTAGAAATCGAATCGAATGCGTTCGGTCGGCAGGCCAGCGAACGCTCATTCACCCGTACCTAAGAGCTAAAAGTGGAGTTCTTGCGGTGGGGTGCGGAACATCGTTGCTAGCGGATATATATGCGTCACTTGGACTAAGCCCATGCGTCAACACCTTCTCGAAGACATCCGAAGCCACGCTCTCGCCAAACCGAATCAATTTGCGGTCTGTGACAGCGAGGTCAGCATTAACTATGGTGCCTTGGACCGCTTTAGCACTAGCCTAGCAATGCACTTGCAGGCAATTGGCTGTAAGACTGGGAGCCGGGTTGTAGTAGTGGCGAACCGACGAGCCATCATAGTAGCTGCAATTTTAGGCATCTTCAAAGCCGGGTGCATCCACGTTCCACTTGATCCCCGCATGCCCGCAGCTCGATTGCATTACATCTTGAATGACATAGCACCTGCTGTCGTCATAACCGAGGAAGATCTGCGCGAAACTGTCGGAGCATATCTCCCCCCGCAGGCCAGCTTACTTCTGAAAGAAGACTTAGAGCGTATTCTACGGGTGAGCGCAACGGATTACGTCCCCGCCTCGCACGTAAGTTCACCGGGCTGGCTTCTGGACGTGCCAGCATACTGCATCTACACATCTGGATCGACTGGACGGCCCAAGGGTGTCTTGATCGACCATCGCAGCATCGTCGACTTTTTCGAGGGAACTGAACAAGTTTACGACGTCCGTGCGGAATCGGTTTGCGCCAGTTTCTCACCGCTGCATTTCGACGTTTTTCTCATGGATATGTTGTTCCCACTTGCCCAGGGTGCTCGTCTGCATGTCCACGACGACGTTGTGGTCCCTGATCTGTTGTTTCAGACGATAGCAACTCACGATGTGACCCATTTTTCTGCTTGGGGCTTGATGCTTGGACTCATCGCACAGGCATCTCAATTCAGCACTACTCCTCTGCCGCACCTCCAGACCGTACTGACTGGAACAGATATTCCAAATGTCGACACTGTTCAGCGATGGTTGCGAGTAGGGGCCGGCGTTAAAGTGATCAATGCTTACGGTCCAACCGAAGTCACATGCGCCTCAACCGCGTACACGATCAGAGACCTTGAGCCTGACCGACAAGAGCTTTATCCCATCGGCAGTCCGCTCAAACATGTGCACACTTTCCTCGTCGGCAGCGAAGGCGGGCGAATCACGCAAAGGAATGTGCCTGGCGAACTGTACATCGGTGGCACGCAGGTAATGAGGGGCTACTGGAACCTGGCGGCGGAGACGGAGGCTGCTGTGAGGTATTTGGACGGCATACGCTGCTATCGCAGTGGGGATGTCTGTATTTATCAGGAGGATGGCAGCCTCTTCTACATTGGGCGGAAAGATAACGAAGTGAACATCGGCGGCTATCGCGTGCACCCGAATGAGGTGCGGCGCGTCATCAATAGCGTGCCGCATGTGCACGATTCCGAAGTCGTCTTGGTCGACTCTAAGTATGAAGAAAAAGTCTTAGCGGCGGGAATCCTTCTCGATGCTAGCGGCAAGATGGGGGCGCTCGACGTCGATCAGCAGATCATTCGGATTCGTGCTCGTCTTCTGGCGGAGCTACCAAGTTATATGGTGCCTCGTTATCTCGCAATTTTCGACGATTTTCCGAAACTATCGTCGGGCAAGGCGGATCGCAAGGCGCTCACATCCATTCTTACCGCTCGCATGACAAAGGAAACTAAGGAGGTGACAACTGCAACATGGACACTGAAGCTGTAGTAACCAACATCATCGAAGATGTAATCGGAGTCAGAGGGGTGAGCCGCGACGCTCGCTTTCTTGACATCGGCGGCAACTCACTGAATCTGGGTGCAATATTGACACAGATCCATAACAAGACGGGAGTAGCTGTGCCTGCGCGCATATTCTTCCACAAATCTGACTCCACCATAGCGGCCATCACCGCCAAGATTGACTCTCAGCTGCAGGAGAGTCAAGCGGCGTTAGCAGTCAGCCAGTAACGACAACCGGGACTTACAAATTCAAGGAGGAGTGGTATGAAGGACAACTATTATCTTTCCGATGCGGAGACAAAGTTTTTTTACCAGAATGGCTATCTCGGCCCGTACACGCTGATGGAGCCAAACGAAATGACAAGCCTATTCGCAGAGGTACGGATGGACCTGCTGGACACCCATAACGCACCTTTCCCGAATAGCAAATTGAACTATGACCGGCACCTCGATATTCCGGCGCTCAATCAGATCATCAGCAATCCAAAGATAACTCATCGCGTTTCGAGCATCATTGGACCTGACCTTTTGAGTTGGCGAACGGAGTGGTTTCCCAAGTACCCGGGAGACGAAGGTACGGATTGGCACCAGGCGGAAAGCTTCGTCGAATTTGAGGGAACGGAGAAGATAGCTCCAACCGCGGCCGAGGAGGGCAAGCCTTGGGAGCTTACCGCCTGGATCGCGATGAGCGAATCAACCAAGGAAAATGGTTGTCTCAAAGTCATGCCGGGAACCCATCGGACATGGTTTTTCGACGAAAAAAAGAACATCAGGTTCGAACCTGAAAACTTCAACAAGAAGGTGATCAACACGGGAGAGAAGGCTGGATTCTATGGTTACGATTACGACAAGCTGAAGCTGGATCCGACCTGGAAGCCAGACGAGGAGAATGCGGTGCATATGGTGATGAAGCCAGGCCAGTTCTGCCTATTCACCTCGCGGTGCATGCATGGGTCCAATCCCAACTCGACCAAAGATTCGACCCGCTTCGGCTGGGCGACCCGTTTCGTGCCCACCCACGTGAAGGTGTACGACGGCCAGGACTCTTTCCATCACTTTGGGGAAGAATTTCCGCTGGACAGGCATTCGACGGTTTTGGTTTTGGGAGAAGACCGCTATCACCACAATCGCGTGCGTATGCCCATGCCGGTGGAGGCGATGACGACAGCTTAACCGCCACTCTAAACACTTGCGTTGACGGGCAGAATGAGCGGGACCCTCAGTTCCGCCTATTCTGCTTACATTGCACGGGCCGGCGGATCTATCTTTCGAACCTGGAGGAGTGGTTGCCGGACCGTGTTGAACTTTTCAAGGCAATGGAGAGTTAGAGATGTTTCTAGGTAAACCAATCTGCTCTGTCTAGAGACGAAGATATGGCGCAGTGGAAATCGGACGAAGAACTGTTTGCCTGGATTCGGAAAGAACTTTCAACTCCTCCGATCAGCGACGTGATGGAGCAGCTCGGTTTTCGATATCCCATGCTGCCGCCGCATATTCGCCCTTTACGAAGCGACCTGGTAATGATCGGGCGCGCCATGCCGGCACAAGATGAACTACCGGTCGAATACGGGGAGCCCTCGCGCTTCGATGCGCAGCCGTTCGGCTTGATGTTCGAATCCATCGAGGCGCTTCGTCCCAACGAGGTATATATCGCCAGCGGCGGGCCAACGCAGGCTGCGAGGTCGGGGGACATGCTAGTGATGCGGGCGCAAAAGTTAGGTGCGGCGGGGATGGTGTTCAATGCGCATGTTCGCGATGGCAACGGCATATTATCCCTGAATTTTCCCGCCTTCGCTCACGGTTTTTACGCCTACGGTTTGCAGCGCCGCCACAATGTAGTGGATTTTCGCTGTTCGATCACAATCGACAAGGTGCGAATCAGGCCGGGCGACCTGATCTTTGGCGATGGCGACGGTGTCTGTGTCATTCCCCACGAGGCGGAAGGGGAGATCCTTAACCGGGCGCTGGCCAAGACTCAATTGGAAAAGAAGGTCCGCAGAGATATCGAATCCGGTCAAAGCGTAGTAGATGCTTTCAAGAACTACGGGGCGATATAAGTCACGGGACCAGGCCGCACTAAGTGGGCGGCAATCGCGTCATCTTCTGTGGCCCGGCGCGCTTCGAGCGCGATGACTAAGGCAATCCAGGAAATATTCTTTGGAATTCCAGAGGGCAAGCGTCCGGGCCAATGGAATTGGCTGACGCTGGTGCCGACACTTTGAGGCAAGTTTGACAGTAATCGAGCAACAGTCCACTTCTCCGTGGTTCGTCCGCTTTCGTTCCAAGAATGCAGCGCAAGTTCACCTCCGCCTGTTTTGCTTTTACTATGCGGGCGCATCTGCTTCGATCTTTCGGTCTTGGGATGCAGCGCTGCCGGACTGGATTGAAGTGATGGCCGTCCAGCTTCCCGGGCGAGAGTACCGGCTTGATGAGTCGCTGTTGACGGACGCCCATCGAATTGCGGGCCTGGTTACCGAAATCCTGCCGTTGGACAAGCGATTCGTATTTTTCGGTCATAGCATGGGCGCGCTCCTCGAATTTGAGGTGGCACGACTGTTGCGCGAACAAGGGCTTCGGCAACCTGAAATGTTAATCGCTTCGGGGCGGAACGCACCACAATTCAAGTGGCGGGATATCGGAATGCAGTTGCTGCCGGATGACGAGTTTGTAGCTGCCCTGATCGCCTACAAAGGTACACCCGGGTTTTTGCTGGAGAACCTGGCGCTGCGCGACATTGTGCTTCCGCGGATACGAGCCGATCTAACCGTATCGGCTGAGTACCGGTATGTCGAGAAGGATCCGTTAGAGTGCCCGATTGTGGTTTTGTTGGGAAACCAAGACGAGCTCAGCACCGAAGCGGGCGTGAACGGTTGGCGCACTCAAACCACCGCAGAGGTGCGATATTTTCGCTTTGCTGGCAATCACTTCTTTTTGCACAGCGCTGAACAACTGGTGCTCTCCAGGATTGCGGAGGAGCTAACGAAACTGATGCTCACCCACCGATCGGTGGTTAGGGCTTAAGCATCACCATATAACAGGGAGACGAAGATGAAAGCAACTAGCGATAACTTGCCGGTCCGTAACCCCAGCCTGCAACCCACCCAGCCTGAGCTCGTACGAATCTTCGATACAACGCTGCGCGATGGGGAACAAAGTCCCGGCGCCTCACTCACCGCCGACGAGAAGTTGCAAATCGCAGAACAGTTGGCAAAGTTGGGCGTGGACGTGATCGAAGCCGGATTTCCAGTTTCCAGTCCAGGGGATATGAGCGGCGTGCAGAAAATCGCAGGAAGCGTAGGTCAAGCCAAGCGCAGCAACAAGCAGGGCGCGATAGCGGACCCGCCCGGCATCGCCGCGATGGCGCGTGCCAATCGCACGGACATCGATAGCGCGTGGCGCGGGGTCAGGGAGGCGATCCATCCTCGCATCCATATTGTGCTGGCCACCAGCGATATTCATATGGAATACAAGTTGCGCAAGACACGGCCCGAAGTGATAGAGATGGCCCGGAGTTCGGTGGCCTACGCTCACGATCTCTGCCACGATATTGAGTTCAGCCCGGAGGATGCAACCCGGAGCGATCGCGATTTTCTCGTGCAGGTGCTGGAAGCGGTGGTAGAAGCCGGCGCCACAACTCTCAACATTCCGGATACCGTCGGATACGCAATGCCGGAAGAGTACGGCGCATTGATCGGCTTTCTTCATCGCCACTTTGCTTCGGCCGGTGTCACCGTGAGTGTGCATTGCCACGATGATCTGGGTTTGGCCACCGCGAATACACTGGTTGGGCTCGCCAATGGGGCCCGCCAAATCGAGGCAACCATCAACGGCATCGGGGAGCGAGCCGGCAATGCGTGCATGGCGGAAACTGTCATGGCACTGCGCACACGGGCGCCCTTGTTCAGTTTAGAGACAAACATCATCACGAAGGAGATTTGGCGGACGAGTCAGCTCGTGAGTGGCTTGACCGGCATGGTTGTTCAGCCCAACAAAGCGATTGTGGGGGCGAATGCCTTCGCGCACCAGGCGGGGATTCACCAGGACGGTATGCTCAAAAATCCGCGCACCTATGAAATCATGGACCCCTCGGACGTGGGAGTCAGCGAAAGCCTTCTGGTACTCGGCAAGCTAAGCGGACGCAACGCGTTGCGCTCGAAACTTGAAAAGCTCGGATATCACGTGGAAGGCGAAAAGCTCGACCAGGTCTCCATAAGAGTGAAGCAGGTGCTAGACACCCAGAGAGCGGTTAGTGATGTCCACTTGCGCGAGATTTGCGCTGAAGTTTTCCGGTCCACAGAGGTTCAGCCAGTGGATTCGTTGGAAGCGGAAACTTTGCGGCCCTAGTCGCAACCACGCTAGAAGTACATCACTGCATGTACGGCCTTGGGACAGATACAAAATTGAGGCACCCTTTCCATGACTAAGCGACGCATAACTTCGGTGTTATGCTCCAAGGGCCCGGCGTCAACATGAATACCTGGAAGCACCCGAGCGTTCCCGCTGACTCCAGTATCAATTTCAACTACTACGTGGAGAAAGCACGCAGGGCTGAGGCGGTGCTCGGTTTCGGGCTCGAAGACTTATAACACTTGTGCTGCCAGCGCTAGCGGAGCGCGGCTATCATGACATGGCCCAAGCAGGCGACACACTGAGAGATCATTTCAACCTACCCTATCGTAAGAGCCGTTATGCCCTGGCCCAGGAGGCCGTGGCTGTTTAGAGTTTTGCTTTATCTTGAACTGCTATGTGCCACGCACTAGAAGATAAATTGAGCCAAACGATCACGGTCGAGGTGCAAGTGGACGTACCGGATAGCGCCGACGCGCGCTGGTGCGTAGAGCAGTATTTTCTGGAACTAGCGGAGCGTTTCGACACAGGTTTCGATCCTATCAAGAGCAATCCTGCTCCCGACGAGGACCTAATTCCCCCAAGGGGATACTTTGTTGTGGCCCGGCTTGATGGCCGTCCTGTTGGATGTGGCGTGCTCAAACGCAAGAATCCAACGACGGGTGAGATCAAGCGAATGTGGACGGCTTCCTGCGCACGCAGGCGCGGCGTGGCACGCAAAATTCTCCATACGCTTGAGACCATTGCTCGGGAAGCGGGACTTACAGTGCTCCATCTTGAAACCAACCGGACCCTCGCTGAGGCTCAGGCGCTGTACCGAAAGGAAGGATATATCGAAGTCGACGCCTTCAACGACGAACCTTACGCCCATCATTGGTTCGAGAAATACCTGCAGTCCGATTCCGGCAGATGATCGCGAGACTCCTGGGAATGGATTCGCAGATGACCGCCGCTGAATGATGATCGGTTTGTACCGACGTAGATACTAGCCCACCCCCGCACCTTTTCCTCGAAACTGATTTCCTCCACTTTCCTCGACGCGCTGCTTTGGATATTTCGCCTTCAGCTACATTTCTGACTTTGGTTTTGCCCTCGTTGTCATCAGTTAGCTAGACGGGCGCCGTCGCTGCCCGTCGTTCGACTCCGAGTTTAGTCCTAAGGAGTCGCGGGCATTATTGAAGCAGATGTTCTGGATCGTCGAGCCGACGAGTTGTTCGTCGTTCGGCAGCTCGCCTCGTTCCATCTCGCCTCCCAGAAGATTGCAGAGCACGCGGCGAAAATATTCGTGCCGAGGAAACGACATGAACGACCGCGAGTCCGTTACCATGCCCACAAAGCGAGGCAACAGGCCGGTTGCAGAAAGAGCATTCAATTGCCATTCGATCCCTTCCTTCTGATCGAGAAACCACCAGGCGCTGCCGAATTGGATCTTTCCGGCGATTGACGAATTCTGAAAACTACCAATCGCGGTCGCAAAGGCGTAATTATCGGCGGGATTATTGTTGTAGATAATTGTCCTCGGCAATGCTTTCTCATTGTCCAGCAAATTGAGATAGCCGTTAAGCTTCGCTGCCTGTGGCCAGTCGCCAATCGAATCAAATCCAGTGTCGGGACCGAGTCCAGACTGGCGGCGCGTGTTCACGTTGCGCAATGCACCCAGGTGCAGTTGTTTCGTCCAATTCTTTGCCGCGTCCAGACGTCCATAGAAGAGCATCATGAACGAAGCGAAGTCTTCTTGCTCTTCGGGACTGGCGGGCACACCCGACCGGCCCTTGGTAAAGATCGCAGCCGCACGGGCTTCGCTGCAGGGATTTGCATAGCAATACGGCAATCCGTGATCGGAAAGGCGGCAACCACTCTCGTGGAAATATTGATGGCGAAGCTCGAGAGCGCGCAGGAAAGAAGCGAGGTCGGATATAGCGGTATTGCTCGCGGCTTGCAGGCGTTCTACCCACGGATTGAAAGCATTCGGCTCTGAGACCCGGAGGGAACGATCCGGACGGAATGTCGGATACATGCGGAATTCGCAGTCGCCGTTGTTCACCGTCTGGTGATCCTGAAGGCTGTCGCAGGGATCGTCGCTGGTGCAAAGCACCCGCACTTTGAATCTCTTGAGAATGCCTCGGGCCGTGAGATCGCCGTTCGAGAGAATTGAATTTGCCCGCTCCCAAATCGCCTCGGCAGAGCGCTCGTCCAGCAATTCATCGATCTCGAAGTAGCGCTTCAATTCCAGGTGGGTCCATTGATAAAGAGGATTGCGAAGCGTGTAGGGGACGGTGCGCGCCCACGCCAGAAATTTTTCCTTAGGCGAAGCGTCACCGGTGCAGTAACGTTCGGAGATGCCATTCGCCCGCATGGCTCGCCATTTGTAGTGATCTCCTTCAAGCGCAATGTCGAACAAGTCGCGGAAGCGGCGGTCCCGCGCAACATCGCCAGGCGGCAAGTGCGAGTGATAATCGAGAATGGGCTGGGAAGCGGCATAGTTTTCATAGAGCCGACGAGCCGTCTTTGAATACAGCAGAAAGTCATCGTTGATAAAAGTCACCGAGGTCTCCATTGATGGATTAGGCTGACTTGCGGGCATTACGGACGATCGAGACAAAACCTCGTGCCGCTTCAATGATCGGGGCGAGATCGCCCGACTCGAGTGCGGAAGCCGACACCAACTCGCCACCAATGCCCAGTGCCGCGGCTCCCGCAAGAATGAAGTCAGCGGCTGTCGTTAGATTTACGCCGCCCGTGGGAATCATCGGGATCTGCGGTAAAGGTCCCTTCAGAGCTTTGATATATTTCGCGCCGCCTACCGCACCGCAGGGAAAAATCTTCACAAAATCGCTGCCCGCTTTCCAGGCGGCAATGACTTCGCTCGGCGTGAGCGCTCCAGCCATCATCAACTTGCCCGCCCGATTCACCGATCTCACGGTTTCGAGATCGAATCCTGGACTGACTACGAATTCAGCTCCGGCATCGATGCAACGCTGCGCGGTCGCAGCATCCAATACGGTACCCGCTCCGATCAATACCTCGGAGCCCATATTTTTGCTGAGTTCGGCGATTACTTCGATTGCACCCGGAACCGTCATGGTGACTTCTACGATTGGGATTCCACCGGCACACACCGCCTCTGCTGCCAGCATCGCCTGCTTTGCCGAAGATGCCCGCACGACGGGCACAATCCCGATCTCCATGATCCGATTCGCTACGTCTTGCTTGGTCATATGCTTAGCGGGCGATGCGCGCGCTCTTTCCCTGCATGGCCTGCAGCACTTCCTTCAGAGTTGCCATCGTAGTATCACCGGGAGTCGTCATCGCCAACGCGCCATGCGCCGCGCCGCACTCGACTGCCCACTGCGGTCCTTTGCCACTGAGAAAACCATAGATGAGTCCCGAGGCAAAAGAATCTCCGCCGCCTACGCGATCGAATATCTCCAGATTTTCCCGATATTTTGCTTCATAAAACTCCCCGCCCGAATAGCAGATCGCGCCCCAGTCATTGACGGTTGCGGTCTTCGCTTTGCGCAGCGTCGTGGCAACCACCGCAAAGGGAAACTCCTTCACCACATGCTCAATCATTTTTTTAAAGGCTTCAGCTTCGATGTTAGAAAGGTGCTCATCCACTCCTGCAACCGCGAATCCCAATGCGGCGGAGAAATCTTCCTCGTTGCCGAGCATCACATCAACCAGCGGAGCAAGCTTCCGGTTCACTTCCTGCGCGCGCTTTTTGCCGCCAACGGCTTTCCACAGAGACTCGCGGTAATTCAAATCATAGGAGACGATCGTCCCATTCTTTCGGGCGGATTTCATCGCTTCCTCGGCGACATCGGGCGTGGTCTCAGACAGAGCGCAAAAAATTCCGCCGGTATGAAACCATCGCGCGCCATGCTTACCGAAGATCTCGTCCCAGTCGATGTTGCCCGCTCTCAATTGGGCTACGGCGGTATGTCCACGATCGGAGCAACCCAGAGCCGGACGAATGCCGAATCCCCGCTCGGTGAAATTCAATCCATTCCGCGCCGCGCGACCCACACCGTCGAACTCGACCCAGCGGATCAGCGACTGGTCGACCCCGCCCTGATAGATGAGGTCCTGCAGCAATCTTCCGACCGGATTATCGACAATCGCCGTGACGATCGCGCTTTCGAGGCCGAAGCACCTCTTTAGACCTCGCGCAACGTTGTACTCGCCCCCACCTTCGGAAACTTCAAACTGCCGCGTGGTCCATACCCGGCGATCTCCGGGATCAAAGCGCAGCATCACTTCGCCCAGGCTAACCAGATCCCAGCGACAGCGCTCGGCAGGCTTAATCGTGAGACCAGTTTCTAAATCTGCTCTTTCCACTTTCGCCTTTCTGTGCCAGAACTTTGCTGCTCACAGCTATGCTTCCGCCGCAGTGAATTCTACTGGTTTCAGTCTCGGAGCCAGACCGTGAATGACCGCCAGCGCGATCAGATAAGCCGAACCCGCGAGAAAGAATGGCACCGCGTAACTGTGAGTTCGTTGCAAAAAGCTGGAGACGATTTTCGCGATAAACATTCCTCCGATCGCCCCCGCCGTACCGCCGATCCCAACCACGGATGCAACCATCGTCCCGGGAAACATGTCGGAAGACAAGGTGTACAGATTGCAGGAAAAGCCCTGATGTGCCGCTGCCGCAATTCCGATTACCAAGACTACTCCCCACATCGATGCGATCCTGGGCGCGAAGACAATTGGCACGACGCAGACAGCACATATCAGCATGGCGATTTTGCGGCTTGCATTTACGGTTCTCCCGTGTTGTATGAGGGACGAAGAAAGCCATCCTCCTGCCACGCTGCCAACGTCCGAGATCAGATAAATCACAAGAATAGGCATCCCAATGTTCAAGAGAGCCAGCCCATGCTGGCGCTGAAGAAAGTCAGGAATCCAAAACAGATAAAACCACCAGATTGGATCGGTAATAAACTTTCCCAGCACAATGGCCCAAGTCTGGCGATGAGCTAGCAGTTTGAACCAACCTACTCGAATTGACGGCGAGATGGGATCGCTGCAAATGTATCCCAATTCGGCGGGCGAACAGGAGGAATGCTCCTGCGGCCGATGATAGACCCAGAGCCACAACGCGAGCCATGCGAACCCAACGCTGCCCAAGAGAAAGAAAGCCGGCCGCCAACCCCACCGCGCTGCAATTAAGGGAACCAGCAGCGGCGTAGCGATGGCGCCGAGATTGCTCCCGGCATTAAAGATGCCCGTAGCGAAGGCGCGCTCTTTTTTAGGGAACCACTCCGCGACAGCTTTCAAGCTTGCGGGAAACACCGCCGACTCGCCTAACCCCAGAGCAAAGCGAGCCACGATAAAGCCGGTGAACGAACTGGCCAAGCCGTGAGCCATCGAAGCCAGGCTCCAGAAGGCCATGGCAAGCGCATAACCAAGACGGGTGCCAACTCGATCGATGAACCGCCCGACCACCACCATTCCGAGCGCGTAAGCGGCCTGGAAGGCAAAGACGAGGTTGCCGTAGTCGATTTCGCTCCAGCCCAGATCGTGTTGCAGAGTTGTTTTCAGCACGCCGATGACCTGGCGGTCCATGTAGTTCTTCATCACACCGAGCAGCAGAACGGTGCAGATCACCCAACGAAAGCGTCCTACGTGGCGGGCGCACCGTCAACACCATGGTGGACCAGCTCAACAGCTTCGCTTCGGAAGTGACGCGCGTGGCGCGCGAAGTGGGCACCGAAGGCAAGCTGGGCGGCCAGGCGCAGGTGAAGGGCGTGGGCGGCGTGTGGAAAGACCTGACCGATTCGGTCAACTCCATGGCCGGCAACCTGACGGCGCAGGTGCGCAACATCGCCGAAGTGACCACGGCGGTGGCCAACGGCGACCTGTCGCGCAAGATCACGGTGGATGTGCGCGGCGAGATTCTGGAGCTGAAGAACACCATCAATACGATGGTGGATCAGCTCAACGCCTTCGCTTCGGAAGTGACGCGCGTGGCGCGCGAAGTGGGCACGGAAGGCAGAACTCGGCGGCCAGGCGGAGGTAAAGGGCGTGGCGGGCGTGTGGAAGGATCTGACGGACTCGGTGAATTCGATGGCCGGCAACCTGACGGCCCAGGTCCGCAACATCGCGGAGGTGACCACGGCGGTGGCCAACGGCGACCTGTCGCGCAAGATTACGGTGGATGTGCGCGGCGAAATTCTGGAGCTGAAGAACACCATCAACACGATGGTGGATCAGCTCAACGCCTTCGCCGGCGAAGTGACGCGCGTGGCGCGCGAAGTGGGCACGGAAGGCAAGCTGGGCGGCCAGGCGGATGTGAAGGGCGTGGCGGGAACGTGGAAGGATTTGACCGATTCGGTCAACTCCATGGCCAGCAACCTCACCAACCAGGTGCGCAACATCGCGGAAGTGACCACCGCGGTGGCCAACGGCGACCTGTCGCCGCAAGATTACGGTGGATGTGCGCGGCGAAATTCTGGAGCTGAAGAACACCATCAACACCATGGTGGACCAGCTCAGCTCGTTCGCATCGGAAGTGACGCGCGTGGCGCGCGAAGTGGGCACGGAAGGCAAACTGGGCGGGCAGGCGGATGTGCGCGGCGTCGCCGGCACCTGGAAGGATCTGACCGACTCGGTGAATTCCATGGCCGGCAACCTGACGGCGCAGGTGCGCAACATCGCCGAGGTGACCACGGCCGTGGCCAAGGGCGACCTGTCGCGCAAGATCACGGTGGACGTGCGCGGCGAAATTCTGGAGCTGAAGAACACCATCAACACCATGGTGGACCAGCTCAACGCCTTCGCCGGCGAAGTGACGCGCGTGGCGCGCGAAGTGGGCACGGAAGGCAAACTCGGCGGGCAGGCCGATGTGAAGGGCGTGGGCGGAACCTGGAAGGATTTGACCGATTCGGTGAACTCCATGGCCAGCAACCTCACCAACCAGGTCCGCAACATCGCCGAAGTGACCACCGCCGTGGCGCAGCGGCGACCTCAGCCGCAAGATCACCGTGGACGTGCGCGGCGAAATTCTGGAGCTGAAGAACACCATCAACACCATGGTGGATCAGCTCAACGCCTTCGCCGGAGAAGTGACGCGCGTGGCGCGCGAAGTCGGCACGGAAGGCAAGCTCGGCGGCCAGGCGGATGTGCGCGGCGTCGCCGGCACATGGAAGGACTTGACCGACTCGGTCAACTCCATGGCCAGCAACCTCACCAACCAGGTGCGCAACATCGCGGGCGTCACCACCGCGGTGGCCAAGGGCGACCTGACCACCAAGATCACGGTGGATGCGCGCGGCGAGATTCTGGAGCTGAAGAACACCATCAATACGATGGTGGACCAGCTCAGCTCGTTCGCCTCGGAAGTGACGCGCGTGGCGCGCGAAGTGGGCACCGAAGGCAAACTCGGCGGCCAGGCGGATGTGCGCGGCGTGGCCGGAACGTGGAAGGACTTGACCGATTCCGTGAATTCCATGGCGGCCAACCTCACCACGCAGGTCCGCAACATCGCGGAGGTGACCACCGCGGTGGCCAAAGGCGACCTGTCGCGCAAGATCACCGTGGATGTGCGCGGCGAAATTCTGGAGGTGAAGAACACCGTCAACACCATGGTGGATCAGCTCAGCTCATTCGCGGCCGAGGTGACGCGCGTGGCGCGCGAAGTGGGCACGGAAGGCAAACTCGGCGGACAGGCTGAAGTCCGCGGCGTGGCCGGTACGTGGAAGGATTTGACCGACTCGGTCAACTCGATGGCCGGCAACCTGACGGCGCAGGTCCGCAACATCGCCCAGGTGACCACCGCCGTGGCCAACGGCAACCTCAGCCGCAAGATTACCGTGGACGTGCAGGGCGAAATTCTGGAGCTGAAGGACACCATCAACACGATGGTCGATCAGCTCAACAGCTTTGCCTCGGAAGTGACGCGCGTGGCGCGCGAAGTCGGCACCGAAGGCAAGCTCGGCGGCCAGGCCGAAGTGCGCGGCGTGGCGCGGCACGTGGAAGGATCTTGACGGACAACGTCAACTCCATGGCGGCGAACCTGACCACCCAGGTCCGCGGCATCGCCAAAGTGGTGACCGACGTGGCCAACGGCAACCTGAAGCGCAAGCTGGTGCTCGAGACCAAGGGCGAAATCGCCGAGCTGGCCGACACCATCAACGGAATGATCGACACGCTGGCCGTGTTCGCCGACCAGGTGAGCAACGTGGCGCGCGAAGTGGGCATCGAAGGCAAACTGGGCGGCCAGGCGCGCGTGCCCGGCGCCGCCGGCATCTGGCGCGACCTTACCGACAACGTCAACCAGCTCGCCGCCAACCTGACCACCCAGGTGCGCGCCATCGCGGATGTGGCCACCGCCGTGACCAAGGGCGACCTGACGCGGTCCATCGCGGTGGAGGCGCTGGGCGAAGTGGCCGCGCTCAAGGACAACATCAACGAGATGATCGTGAACCTGGCGGAGACCACCCGCAAGAACACCGATCAGGACTGGCTGAAGACCAACATCGCCAAGTTCACCGGCATGATGCAGGGGCAGCGCGACCTGGTGACCGTGGCGCGGCTGCTGCTGTCGGAATTGACGCCGCTGGTGGGCGCGCAGCAGGGGACGTTCTACGTGGCCGATTCCAGCCGTGAATCGGAGTCGCTGAAGCTGCTGGCGGCGTACGGAGCCAACGACAGCGTGCACGCGCAATTCGCCATGGGGCAGGGCCTGGTGGGGCAGTGCGGCCAGGAGAAGCGCCGCATC
>CAVYVM010000003.1:0-272809 GCA_963771965.1 uncultured Acidobacteriaceae bacterium | reverse complement strand
ATCGGCGACACACGCCAGCATCAGGCCGTAGATGCGGGAAAGCCCTTCGAGCAACTGCAGGACGCCGGAATGCGAACCGCCCAACTCGACCAGATCGTCCGGCAGAAAGACCCCGAATTGCTCAAAGCCGTCGAACATCTTGCCAGGAATGAGACCCACACCGGCATCTCGCTGCTGCAAGCTCAGGGGCGCATTACCGAGATTTCCAATCCGCAAGAGCGCATCGCCGCCATCGCCAGGGACTACGCCTCGAACCCCGAAAAAACTTTGATCGTCTCCCCCGACAACGCTTCCCGGCGAGACATCAATCAGACCGTGAGGGCCGAGTTACAAGCCTCTGGCGCACTCGGAAAAGAGAATGTTTCTTTCTCTGTGCTCATGGCTCGAAACGATATGACCGGCGCAGATCGAGCATGGGCCGCCAGGTACACCGCCGGCGACACCGTGCAGTACATTCGTGGAAGCCAACAGCTTGGCCTGAAAAAAAACACCTACGCCACGGTCCTCGCCACAGATAACGCAAACAATCTGCTAACTGTTGCCAGAGCGGATGGCCAGCACGTGGTCTACGATCCGCAGCGCTTGCGCGGAGTGAATGTTTACACCAACCTTCCGTGCGAGTTCTCCACCGGCGATCGCATCCAGTTCACGCACAATAATAAGGACCTCGACGTGCACAACCGTGATCGCGGCCGGATCGAAGCCATCGGCAATGACAATCACTTGACCGTGAAACTGGATGACGGAAGAACTGTCAATCTTGACCCCTCTCGGATGCGGCACTTCGATCACGGCTATGCCGTCACCAGCCACAGCTCCCAGGGTTTGACCGAAGACCGCGTCCTCGTCAATATGGACACCAATACGTTCTCCGAACTCCTCAACCCCCGCTTTGCCTACGTCTCCGTCTCCCGCGCGTCCCAGGACGCCCACATTTACACCAATGATGCCGCCACGCTTGCCCAGCGCCTCAGCACCGATGTGAGCAAAACCTCCGCTCTCGATTTTGACGAGGGACAAGATGCGCATTCACAATCCCAAACTCCAAAGGAGCAGACCGTGCAACACCTCAATGAATTGAAACCGGAACAACAATCTCCGCCGCTCCCGCCCGAACAAGCCGAGCGCAACCGTGAGTACGGCCCCATCGAAACAGCTTTTCCAACAGAAGCCCAGGGCTACAAGTGGCAACGCGAAACCAACGGCATCCACAGCTACCAACATCCTGAAAGCCACCGCTGGTTACACATCGACACGCGAGGCCAGTTCTTTGACCGCCACGCCCACCCCATCACCCGCGAAAACGCGCTTGAGCAGGCCGGCCACTCGCCTACACACTCCGTCGCAGAGAACGCACAGTCTCCGACCAATCCCGCTACCAGCATCAATCACGGGATCAGTCTCTAAATCGATAACGTAAGGGTCGGTCATTTCTCGTTCCAGATCGGGTGTCTGGTTAAGGTAAAGCTGATTCGGGTTGCCAGTGGGTGCAAACGCAGTCGTTGACTCGTAGTATTTCCCGTTGACGAACCAATACTGCCTTGGGATTGCCTTTTTGTCAGTGGGGATCACGCCGTCTGATCCCAACAGCGTGAAATGCTGGATGAACCATGCGTACTCCTGCTCGTCTGGCTCATGTTTGTAAACCTTCGTGAAATTGAAAGTCTCTTCTTTGCGGTAATCGTCAGGCTTCAAATTCGCACAATACTGGTCAATGAATTGGTAGTTCTGTCTCAGCCAAGCAACGAAATCCTTGAGTTGAACGCCCGCGAATTCACGCATCTTTTTCCATTCATCGGATAGAAAACGTGTACCTCCGTTCGGCTCCCACGTGCCATCGTCGTATACGATGACATCCACAGTAGTGCCCATGTAGTTGTAGTAGGGAGCACCGGAAGCCTTTACGAATCCAGCTTCCGACAGCATCTTCCCAGTTTCAGGATCGGCATACACGACCTGAGCATTGGGCTTTGCGTTGGATTTGTCTCGTCGGATGTAGGCCATCGTTAGTCCATTCAGACTGATCCTACCATTCCCGTCACGCAGCCCGTCATCGGCAACAAGGTTCAACTCTTAGCTGACCAATAACGGCGGGACTCGCTTGCTACTCCTTTACCGCCTTGATTGGCCCTCGAATGATCTTCGTCGGCACTGGACGTCTTGAGAACGAATGATGAATCGCACAGTGAAGGCTGTCGGTGTTCAGCCAATCCTCGAAACCCCCGTCCTGCTCCATCAGCGCAACCCATTCACTTCCTACTTCTAGCTTGTGAGGAATTTGCGCTCCCCGATAGTCGTTCATTATCGCGTGGATTTCTTCACCCCGCTTCTTAAGATGGAGTCTGTAGAGAAGTCGCTTCCACCGGGGAATGAGCTTGTAAAACTCCACGTTGGTGATGGTGGCAGGGGCGGTGCCGATGTTCTGCACTGTGATTCTGAGAAACCTTGAATTCTTCGGTGGGGGCGGCATCTGCACCATGTTGGCGTAAGCCCTCACCACCAACTTCGGACGATTCGCTGTGATCTTGGAGTAGATGTTCCAGCCGAGACTAGCTATGCCCGTCGTTGCGCCTATCCAAGCAACAAGGTCGGTCGTCTTCATGTCACGGAAAAGTCTATGCTTCGGCTAAGTTTTCAAGCAACTTCGCGAATTCGCTGCGGAACACGGAGAACAGCGAGTTTCACGAAATATGGAACAAAGCAATTGATCCCTCAAGCCCAACGCCCCCTACTTCTTGAACTTCAACGAATGAAGCCGGAGGGCTCTCTGCAAGTCTGGATCGTCAAGTCGGATGGGCTCTGGATCCTGCGCGTTGATTTGAAAGGGCTCGAATACGGCCCAGTTTTCAACGTCATGTCCATACTTCGAGCGGTAGTAGATTCCCGCGAAGCCGTCGTTGAAGACAATGCGTGATGCTAACTGCGTAACGTTTCGCGGAGCCGTCTGCTGCAACACGGATGCATCCAAATCATCGAAGCCAAATTTCACCAGATGAGCCGCCAGCAAGTTCCGCAATCGCCCGATCCACTCGCTGCTGCAAATGTCGGCATACTCTCCGCCAGCAGTCGCAACACCCATGACTCGCTTCTCGGCCCACTCCAACGGTAGTTCTCCCAGTGGACAGTAGTCATCCTCTCCCTCAATTTCGGCCAATTCAGCCAGGAGTTTGGGATCAACACGGAATCGGCCTAGCGTTTCGAGAAAGCAACCAAGCCTTTGCGAGGATGCATATAGAACGCGGTACATCCCTTCGGGATCGTCAAACCGATTGCCAAAGGTTCCGTCCAGTCCGGCCGAGGCCCAGTCGGGCACAGACCAGGGATCGGGCTTCCTTCCCAATCGATAAATCACGCCGGGGACTTTCAAGAATGACTATCCTCCGGCCAGAAACGCGCGCGCTGCCCCAAGAATTTCCGGACCCACGTCCTCAACATTCTCTTCTCGCAAAAGCCGAACCGGCACGCGATCATTCAACTCTGGATTCAGACCGGTAAACCAGGCTTGAACCACGCGTGGTCCTTCATGATCGCTAATCATCTTCGCCAGCCGATAGGCAAACCGCAGTCGTTCTTCAACTCCCTTGTACGGTTCGGACCCCGCGATCCAACGCTCTACAGCTCTTGCGTCCTTGACCGAAGCGATGTAGGCGGTCAATTTCTTCCCCAAGATTCCCGTTAGCTCCGCGACGAGTTTGGAAAACTCTAGGGTTGTCGCTTCCCGGTACGCCAACAAATCCGGCCGTGGTGGCGTCAATACTGCCATGTTCGAGATCTCCTTAACCTCAGTCCGAGTGTATCAAAATACCACCAAAATGACAATATAATTACCTGATAATAGCAGAGGCGAACTGACTCGTGGCAGGGGGTTGCATTTTATTGAAGTTGTGTGCATACTATTACTGCTTTGGTGCATTATATGAAACGCGACCGCATACCCATGGATAACTTCCGCATCATTCAGACACTTTGCCGTATCGGATTGCCGTCGTCGGGGCCGGCGTTTCGCTTTCAAGTGGAGCGGCTGAAAGAGGCTCTTCACAGCGATGGTTACGAGAAGGAAGCACATGCACTGGAGGAGTTGCTGAAACCACAAAGTCCAGAACAGTCGTTGAGGCCGAGTCGAGTTGTGCCCTCAATTGCCTCTTCGTTTGCTGGTGAAATATTGAGCCCTCGCGTTTCCGTTCCGGTTGACAAGGAAACAGGTGCTCCGCTGGCCGAAATACACTTCCCTCCCGAGCGACCCGAACCGCCGGTCCTAGAGGATGCATTGGCCTCCGCTATTGAGCGACTGACAGAAGAGTGGAGCCATGTGGATCAGCTGACAGAGGTTGGCGCCCCGCCCCCGCGTACCTGCATGCTGTTTGGCAAACCTGGAACAGGGAAAACGAAGCTCGCTTATTACATCGGGGATCGGCTTGGAATTCCTATTGTCCTAGCACGATTGGACGGTTTGATCAGCTCGTTTCTTGGCACAACTGCACGGAATATCGGTGCGTTATTCCACTTCGCCAATCGGTATCGGTGTTTATTGCTTCTGGACGAGTTTGACGCGTTAGCTAAGCTGCGCGATGACCCACAAGAAGTGGGTGAAATAAAGCGAGTCGTTAATACACTTCTTCAAAATGTCGATAAACGCTCGTCCCACGGATTCACCATAGCAATCACCAACCACGAGGGACTTCTTGATCCCGCGGTGTGGCGGCGTTTTGAGGTCAGGATCATGGTCCCGGTTCCCGAATACCCGGAACGAAATAGGATTCTTGAGTTGTATTTGCGTCCATTGCCAATCGATTCCGCGGCATTGGCGTTTTTGTCGTGGTTGTCTGTCGGACTGACGGGCAGTGATCTGGAAACCCTTGCGAGGAGCCTTAAACGATTTACGACGATACATGGAAGGGGAGACTTCGCTTTGATCGAAGCATTGCGCGCATACGCTGTCACAAACGCAACAGCGCAGCGGAGCGAGTTCCTCAATCTTTTGTTGGCTTCGCCGCAGGAGATTTCTCGTCGGATCCTGGCGGAACCGGGGCTAGGTCTGACCCAGCAAGATGTCGGAAAGTTGTTAGGAAAGGATCAAGCAACTATTAGCCGTTGGCTGAAAAACGATTCAGTCACTCCGGCAGACAAGGCGGCGGTCCATGCCGAATAATCCCGTCCAGGTAATCCTGAACACACGTAACTATTTTGTAGCTCCAGAGGCCGGACGATTTGGTCCTTCCACGGACTTCTTCGAAGGGCGAGACCAGGAATTTGTTCAACACCGTGAGAAGTTGATCAAACAGGTGACCTCAATATCGACGGCGTTTCAACAGTCAGGCGCAAGTTCGGGTGTATTAAAAGTGAGTTTGCGGAGAGAAGCCTGGGCGAAAAGCCACAGGCCCCAGCGTGCTCTTTTTCCGCCGTCAAAACGGCCTTGCATTGCGGTGTCGAATCTCGGAGAACTTTATTACCACGTAACTGCGGACGATGTGCGCGAACTCGCGAGCGAAATCACGGCAGCCGAAAACGAGACTCGCCGACGCGTTAGTGCAAAGACAGGCAAGGAGTATGTTGCTCCGTCTGATCAGCGCAGCGATGCAGGCGCAGTAGAATCGATCGAGCTACCGGCGGCCGCCGATAAAAGGCGATTCAACGTGGAGGAGGCGATTCGCTGGCTTTCAGATGCGCGAACTTCAGGGGCATACTTTGTCGAACTATTCTCGCCACCGCCGACCTATATCTCTGCACTGATCGTCGATTACCATGAGCGCGTACTTGCGACTATAACGTCAGACGCACGTGAGCACGGTCTTACGGTGGAAACATTCCCGGTCGATCTCGCAAACGATAAGGGCGCGAGACCCAACGCATCAAGGACAATTCCCGGCGAGGTTCCTTCGGATTCTGCCGGATGATCGGAACGGGCTGAGACGGCGCAATGTTATAGCGGGGAGTCCACTCGGGTTCGTCAGACTCCGTGTCGAAGTATTCCTCGACAAGCTGTTTCCTCCGCGACAGTCGATAGCGCCCGCACATGAGGAGATTATGGCAGATCGGATGAGCGAAACGCGTTATCGATCTTCTCCATGATCTTTTCAGCCCATTGAACTGAGGCAGCAATCAACTTGTCACTGCGTGGACTTCCCTGGGGTCCACCAAACAGATCATCTGCCGTCTGCATGTGCAAACTGGCGAGGATCGCTGCCATGATTCCGAGCACTCGCTTGCGGCCCTCGTCCACGGGGAACAACGTTATCATATTCGCCTTCTGTTCGCCAGTGACGGCAGCCAGCTCTGGCCAGGCAACGAACGGTACGGGTGTCCGCGGCACGACGCGAAGCTGTCGGATGCAGCGCCGGGAGCGGCTTTCGCTTCAGCCAAGCTTAATTTTATTTGTAATAACAAGGAAACTTTTCGGAGCTGGCCGGGTTGTTCACACATAGTTACTTGTCACGCGCTTCTTCTCGGGAGGCGAAGCGTGTTCGTGTCGTAGGGCAGTCTTCTGGGGGTTGAGAAGTGTTCCCCGAGGGTCAAAGTTCGTCACCTGCACACGGGCATTGTCTTGGCCCGAGACTTGACCATCACCAGGGGCACCATCTTTTCCCTCCTGAAATTCTACAGCCGGCTGAACTGACCGATGCCGGTGTTTCGTTCAGGTGGGCGGCAGCATTACCTTCAGATGTACATGGAAACAACTAAACCGACGGAGTGGAGTGTCCACTCTGATGAATGCGCGAGAAATCATTGTCGTTGTCCAGCTAAGACTCGATGCCAACCATCGTGAAGAGTTCCTGCGCACACTGTTCGACATCGTCGAACGCTCCCGCATCGCGCCAGAATGTCTTTCTTACGAATTGTTCAGCCGCACCGATGACGAGAACACACTCGTTCTTTTCCAAATGTGGGACACGCGAGAAGCATTCGAAAGAAACTGGCTTTACACCGATTTACCGATAATCAACACAAACTCACATCTACTTTCGGCTCCGATGGAGTCTTGGGAGCTGCTTCAGCTACCACTGTGAAGAGTCTGCGTTCTCTGCGCTGTCTGATACGTGCACACATCCGGTACTGACTATGCCGCCGGCCGCATCGGTAAGCGACTTCTCCCACGGGCCTTCGCCATTTGCAGGACCCGATCAAGAAACGCTGCCATTACAGACGAACGCTTTCCCTTCCGAACCAATATCGCCGTTTGCGTCTGCACAATCTCGGAAGGAAACAAACGGACGACTATTCCTTCCGGAGCGGTTCTGAACGCTCCCGAGTTTGCCAGAGCCATTCCAACCCCTCGTGTTACCAAATACTGTGCTTCGTGAGGACTAGCAGTCTCCGCCGCGATCCTCGGTCTAATACCGGCATCCGCCAAACGAGCTAGCAGCCACCCACGGAACTGAAGATCGCGGCGCTTTCCACCAAGTATCAAGCTCTCGTTCTGCAAGTCCTCGATCCTGAGCGCTCGCTTTTTCGCCAGTGGATGTGTCTTTTGCATTGCTGCCGCCAGCGGCAATCTGAACAGAGGAATGATTTCTAAATGTGGCGCATCGACTGGCAGAATAACGATTCCACAGTCCCATGTCCTGTGTTCGACGTGAAGCACCATTTCCTCGGAGGACGAACTTTCAAAAGTAATGTTTGCTGTTGGTGACTCGCCAAGAGCCATTTCCTCCAGTTCGGTCATGAAACGCAAATCAACATAGGGCGAATAACCAACCGTCAGATGCGCGTTTCCTTTCCTATCCCGGACCACCGCCGAAACAGTCCGGTCGAAATCGTGAAGGATCTTGCGGGCTCCATAGAGCAAACGTCGTCCCGGAGGAGTGAGTTCCACGTGGCGACTGTGCCGCTCGAACAACTGGACCCCAAGCTTTTGTTCCAGGCTTTTCACAGACCTGCTCAACCAAGGTTGCGAAACGTGCAAGCGATTTTGGGCTGCCCTCGTAAAGTGCAGCTCTTCGCCCACCGCAACGAAACTCTTCAGCCTGTCGAGATCAACATTTATCGACATAAGCCTCTCCGACCGAGCTATTCAAGCGTTTGGGCACCAAGGTTCTTGCTCAACATCTTGTGCAACTTTAGATGCTTCCCTGGATCACGGCGTCGATGCTGTTTCCGCGATAATCCATGCGCGATAGGCATGAATCAAGAGGCTTGATCCCACGCGCGGGGGCGGTCCCCAAACGAAACTCCCGCAGGTCTACTTGATCCTCCCGGCGCCCAGCACTCCTGTCCGTTCCCGACATCGTGTCCAATCACCTCAGCGATTCCAATGCAGCATCGGTTCGCGCCAACGAAGTCTTGGACTGCCTCTCGATTCCAGGCTACGGTTATTCCAGATCCAGCCATTTTCAATTTGGGAGCAGTTGTGTTCAACACCAAGAAGCAACCCACTACCGACAAAGACAGCGCTATCCACCAGTTGCCTACTCCAGGGCATTTCGAGCGGCTGCTTGATAGCGACGAAGCCGCCGCCTTACTTGGCATCCACAAGAAAACTCTGCAACGAATGGCACGCAGTGGAGAAGTCCCCGGCGTCCAAATTGGGGATCTATGGCGTTTCCGTGCGTCCACTCTGAACGAGTGGCTCGCTTCACGACTCGCCGGCTAGTCGCAAAACAACCTAGACTCTGCTCGTGACTCAAGCTATGCTGCCCACAGCCACTCGTGCCCGTATCGACGAAAGGAGCAAGACCTTTTGTTAACGCGGACACGATATCAATTCGGAAGTTTACGGCTGAAGCAGAGGCGGAATGGATCTGAGGCCTGGGAATTTCGGTATTACGTGGATCAACCGGGTGGCGGACGAAAGCGTCAGCACGTCACGATCGGCACACGTGAGAAGTATCCGACCGAAGCTCTCGCGCGAAAGGCCGTTCAAGCCCTTCTTCTCAAACTCAATGCAGAGGCACCACGGGCCGAGTTGGAAATCCCCAACTTCGACACTCTTCTCAACAAATATGTCGAAGAAGAGATGCCGGACAGGTATTCAACTCGCAAGTCGTATGAGTCAATCATCAAGACACATATTCGACCGAAGTGGGCCGATTATCCCTTGGACCGGATCAAGCCGATGCCTGTTGAACAATGGCTTCGGGCTCTCAATCTTGCTCCAAAATCCAAGGCGCACGTCCGAGGTCTAATGCACTTGGTTTTCACGTGCGCAGAGCGCTGGTGCCTGATTGAAATGGGCAAGAACCCCATCGCACTGGTTCGCGTGAAAGATTGCACCAAACGATTGAAGCGCCCGCGAGTGCTCACGGTTGAGCAGTTTTGCGCGATACTACCGCACCTGAAACAAACTTACAGGACGATGGTGATCGTAGCTCAATGCCTAGGGCTCAGAGTCAGCGAGATCGTGGCTTTGAAGTGGGGCGACTTCGATTTCAACAATCGGGTATTGCTCGTTCAGAGAAGCGCGGTTCATTGTCGTGTTGATTTCGTCAAAACGGAATACTCACACGATTTTGTTCCGCTCGATGATGATCTGGCAAGAGTGTTACTCAACTGGAAACAGCAGAGCTGCTTTCAAGGGGATGAGGATTGGGTATTCCCAAATCCCGCGACGGAGAAGCCTTACTGGCAGGAAGGAATCCAGAAGAAGCACATCAAACCCGCTGCAGAAGCGGCAGGCCTGGGCACCGGAATTGGATGGCACACATTCCGACACACATATCGGACTCTCCTTGACGAAACTGGAGCGCCGATGAAGGTGCAACAGGAGCTAATGCGGCACGCCAGCATTCAGACGACCATGAACGTTTATGGGCAGGCTCTGTCGAGCACGAAGCGCCAAGCAAACAGCAAGGTCGTTCAGATGGTGCTCAAGCCGACAGTTTCGGTGCAGACCAATGAAAAAGGAGCCGACGTTGCGGCT
Organism: uncultured Acidobacteriaceae bacterium; assembly: GCA_963771965.1. GTDB lineage: Bacteria > Acidobacteriota > Terriglobia > Terriglobales > Acidobacteriaceae > Sulfotelmatobacter. Next base: position 262,956 of record CAVYVM010000003.1, on the reverse strand, counting down.
CCCTGATCACTGCATTTTTCTTATTGGGGGTTTTTGGGGGTTTCTCGGTTCGACCCAAATTCCCGTAAGCTTATGATTCCTTTGGTTGCGGGGGGTGGATTTGAACCACCGACCTTTGGGTTATGAGCCCAACGAGCTACCAGACTGCTCCACCCCGCATTTCAATCATAAACAATGCCTCCTACATCGTCAAACTTGAGGGCGCATCGCTTTTGCAGTTTCACCTTGAGCAGCGGCGATCTACAGCTCACTGTATAGGACTCTGCTTCGATAGAAATTGCTCGTCGCCGAGACGATGCTTCGCATCCAACTTCGGTTACCGGGCATCGAAACAATCGCCAGGGTGTGCGAACAATCGAGATAACGAAATCGCGAGGAGAAAATTGACTATGGCTAAGAAGGATCTCAATGGGAAGGCACCAGCGTCGAGCCGGGAAAAAGTAACGGCACAGCCGCACCTTCACCAGCGCTCTGCAGAAATCCAGGCGTACGGAACCGTGTCTCATCTATTGCCTCTTGAACTGGAAGAGCCGGTTCGCCTGGAAATGACCGAACAACTTAATTTATTGCTTGCCGATACCATGACTCTGCGAGATCTCTACAAGAAATCGCATTGGCAAGTCGCGGGACCGACTTTCTATCAGTTGCATCTCTTGTTCGACAAACATTACGGAGAGCAATCCGAGATTGTCGATACGATCGCCGAGCGAATTCAGCTTCTCGGCGGTGTCTCGATTGCCATGGCTGCCGATGTTGCCGAAACCACGCGCATCGAGCGCCCGCCGCGGGGCAGGGAAGAAGTTCCGGTGCAGATTTCCCGTCTGCTGGACGCGCACCAGATCATCATCGGCCATTGTCGTGAATTGGCTGAGCGCACCGATAAATTGGGCGACCTGGGCACCAACGATCTCGTGGTGAGTGATGTGCTACGGGCCAATGAATTGCAAGTGTGGTTCTTGAGCGAGCACCTGGTGAACGTGCCGCTTGTACACGCGGAAGATACCCGTCTGCGCGATGCCAGCTAGTTGTTTGCAAACCAACCAGGGCAGGCTTGCGGAAGCCTGCTCTTGGTTTGTTTAACTTAATTATTTCCGAGCTCCGGCCGGCTTCATGTTGTCGTGATCGTAATACTCATAGGCCGACATCGGCTTCTCGCCGCCCTTTTTCCAGGTCCGTGAATCCTCCGGCAACTTCCCCAGCACGCGCGCCATTTCGCGGATGTGCATCGCCACCGTTCCGCAGCATGCTCCGATAAAGTTGATCCCAATGTCGCGTGCCTGCGCCGCATACTCTCCCATTTCTTTCCGCGTAAGCTGCAACGGATCTAATGCGTAAGGAAACTCTGGGAGACTCGTGAAATCGGGCTTCTCTTTCGGAGTGCGATAGGCGACCGGTTGGCAAGCCAAATATCCCAAAACCGCTTTACGCATCTCTTCCATCGGACCCAGAATGTGCTGCGGTGGCCGCAGACAGTTCATGCCCACGATGTCGGCGCCGGCATCGAAGAGCGCTTTGGCGGCGTCGGCTGCGCTTTTGCCTTCGGCGGTTTCATCTTTATTCTCAAAACAGATGGTGACCATGGTGGGCAAACCGGTCTTCTTCGCACGTTCAACCGCAATGAGCGCTTCGCCCAGCCACGAAAAAGTCTCGCCGATGAGGAAGTCCACGCCTTCCTCAACTTGAACCGACAGTTGCTCGTCGAAAGTCTTTCGCACGTGGTCTGCCGCCGATGCGCTTCCCGGCTCATACATCCACGTCAGACTCAGGTTTCCGGCCACCAGGCAGCGGTCGCCTGCAACCTCGCGCGCAATACGAACCGCCGTTCGATTCAAATCTTCCAATCGATTTTCGAGTCCGACGGTCGCTAGCTTGTCGCGGCTGGCATAGAACGTGAGAGCCTGCAAAACTTCCGATCCTGCTTCGCGAAATTCCACATGCAATTCATGCAGAGCCTCCGGATGCGTTAGCACAACCTCGGGAGTGAACGGACCTGCACGTACCCATCCGCGCTTCTCGAGTTCCAGCAAGTATCCTCCGTCCCCGAGCACCGGACCTTCTTTCAGCCGCTCCAGAATGCCTTTCTTTTTCATGCTTGCTCCTTACTTATTGAAGTACGCGCATTTGACATCGAAGTTATGCCGCCGATTTTAATCGGCCCTTCTTCCAATCCCGCAGCGCTTGCAGCGCCGCATTGCGGCCAGGAGCGCCGGTAACGCCGCCTCCGGGATGCGCTCCCGCGCCGCACAGATATAACCCGCGAATCGGCGTTCGATACTGCGCCCATCCCGCCACCGGGCGCATAAAGAAAAGTTGCTCCAGCCGCAAATCCCCGTGGAAAATATTCCCCTCAGTCAATCCGTAAGTTCGCTCGAGGTCAAGCGGAGTGAGCACCTGCCGCGCAACGATTGCATTCGTTACATTGGGCGCATACTCGGCGATTTTTCTCACCACGCGATCGCCCAACAGTTCGCGCTTCTCGTCCCAATCACCTTCACACAGTTTGTACGGTACATATTGAACAAAGCACGTCACGATGTGCTTGCCCGGTGGCGCCAGCGACGGATCCGCATTCGACGAAACAACACAGTCCACCCACAGCTCTTCGGGGATCTCGCCGAATTTCGCGATGTCATAGCAGCGTTCCGCGAACTCGAGCGACGGAACCAGCGTATAGAAAGTACGTTCCAACGGCGTCGCTTGCGGCGGGGTCCCCGTGAACCGTGGCTCTTCCGACAACACCAGATTTACCTTCGCGCACGGTCCGTCCATCTTGATGCCGCGTACGGCAAACAGAAAATCCTCCGGGAGTTCGCGCGCTGCAATCATTTTTAAGAATGTCCGCTTAGGGTCGGCGTTCGAAAGAATCATTCGCCCGCGAATCTCGGTTCCATCTTCCAGAACGACGCTCGATGCGCGCCCGCTGCGCACGTCAATTTGCGCCACTGGAGACGAGGTTCGAACCTCAACTCCCAGTTTCTCTCCAGCGGTTGCAAGCGCCTGCGTGATGGCTCCCATGCCGCCCACGACGTGGCCGGAAAAACCCTGCAGTTCATGCTCGCCGCCGCTCAACAAATGGAATAGGAGTCCAATCGCCGTCCCCGGCTGGTACGGTCCGCCATGCTTGCCGTACACATTGTTTGCCAGGAACAGCGTCTTCATCTTTTCGGATTCGTAGTTGCGATCAAGAAACTCCCCAAGACTGCCGGTAAGGAACGAAATCAATTGGGCAATCTCGCTGCTGGAGATCCCGCGGAACCGCTTCCCCACACGAAACAGATCGCTCCAGCCGCCCACCGACGCTGTATTGAGTTCAGGCGGAGGTTCCATAAAAAATGGCTGAAGGTATCGCGCCAGCTTTTTCAGTTGATCGTCAATCTCAACGAAGCGTTTTGCGTCTTTCAGTGAGATCTTTGCGAACTCCCCTTTAGCACGCTCGCGATCGACCCACCATGAGAGCACTTGGCCATCAGGGAAGGGAACTTGAATCGCCGGATCGCAAGGAATCATGCGAAGGCCATGGTCTGCCAGCTTCAGATCGCTGATCACCTCAGGGCGCAGCATGCTGGCGATATAAGAAGTCGTCGAAGCCCGGCAACCGGGGACGATCTCCTCCGTGACACAACATCCGCCGACAATTTCGCGACGCTCCAGCACAAGCGTAGAAAGACCGGCACGCGCCAGATAAGCTGCGGCGGTCAGTCCGTTGTGGCCGCCGCCTACGACAATGGCGTCATAGATAGGATTGGAAACGATGGGATCGAAAGCTGGCTTCACAAAATTGACTTAAAGTCACAAGATACATCTTTGGACGTTTTACAGTACTGCAATCGACCGTAAAAATGAAGTTGATTATTAGAATCGTCTTCGATATGCTTTCGTGACTTGGAGTCATTCATGACCGGCATCGCCAGCAATCCCGTCATTCCGCCTCTGTACATGCGTCAACGCGTCGCCCGCCCTCGGTCTGAGGCCAAACGATCGCGCATCATCGAAACTGCCATGCACCATTTCGCGGAGAGTGGTTACCACGCCGCTCGTGTCGGCGATATCGCCGCCGCGCTGGGCATTGCCAAGGGTTCGATCTTCCAGCACTTCGGAAGTAAAGATGGGCTTTTTTTCGAAGTCTACAAACGCGCCGTGCGATCTTTTTCGAAATATCTGGATGCACCGGCAGACGTGCGCGCCGAGGGCTTCTTCAGTATTCTCCACTACTGGCTGATTCGCACCGAGCACATGCTGCACGAAGACTGGATTCCGTATCGCATTGCGTTGCTCGGCAACTACGGCACCGATCTGACTTTGAAGCGCGAAATCAATCGCTTCCTCATGGCCGAGGATCCATACGGAACCGTGATGTTCGTGCGCTTCGGTCTTGAGCGCGCTGAGTTGCGTCAAGATATGGACGTGGAAATGATTGTCTCTATTCTGGATTGGACTATGGAACGATTTCAGGATGCTTTGCTTACGGCGGAGCTCGATCCTGGCCTTTTCCGCAAACGAGGGGAGATGCCGGAAAAGAAAGAGGCTCGTATTCAGCAGTTTCTCGCAGTTCTGCAGCGAGCAGTCGGCGCGGAGTCGGCCGCTGCCGCTCGCAGTCGCCACGAACTGCGGAAGGTGGCCGCTTCCAGTTCCGGTGCGAAACTCAAAGCGTTATAGCGCACCGAGGCGTACCCACAAATTCAAAACATCCGTCGAACTTTTAACCGGAGACTCGCAGACAATGCAATCCTCGATCGACCAAATTCTATCCAGTTACGATGATCGCGCGCCTCTTGCCCAGGCTTCTACGATTCCGGGATCCTGGTATACCGATTCGCGCATCGCAGAATTGGAACGCCTCAACGTATTTAACAAGACTTGGCAGCTCGTCGCGCGCACGGATCAGGTAGAAACGCAGGGCCAGTTCATTAGCACTACCGTCGCCGGAGAACCTGTAGTTATCGTCCGCGGCAACGACAACGTGTTGCGGGCCTTCTACAATGTTTGTAGCCATCACGCGGCTGCCGTCGTAACTCAACCCTGCGGGAGCGCCTCGCTTTTGCGTTGCCCTTATCACGGATGGAACTACGGCCTCGACGGTTCGCTGAAGGGTATGCCCGAGTTCGAAGGAGTTGAGAATTTCGATCGCGCGGAAAAAGGCCTCGTTCCTATCCGAGTGGAAACCTGGGAGTGCTTCGTTTTCGTTAACCTGGACGATGACGCCTCACCTCTCGCCGACTTTCTCGGCGGCCTGGTCAAGCGCGTCGCTCCTCTTGGCATCGACAAACTTCACTACTTTGACCGGCGAACCTACAACATCCATTGCAACTGGAAAGTTTTTGTCGACAATTTTCTCGACGGTGGTTACCACGTCCCGCATCTCCACAAAGGTCTGAACTCTGTTCTCGATTACAAGCAATACACCATCGAAAACGAAGATCGATACTGCCTGCAGTCCAGCCCGATGGTCGCCTCGAACGACGATGCGGCTACCGGAGCGGTACGCAAGGGCGACCGCGCCTGGTATTTCTGGCAGCATCCCAACCTGATGATCAACTGCTACGAGGGATACATGGACACGAACCTCGTGATCCCGGTAGACGTTGATCACTGCACGGTGATCTTCGATTTTTACTTTGCCGATATCAGCGAGGACCATCGCGAATATAACGAACAGTCGGTGAACGTTGGCAATCGAGTGCAAGAAGAGGATCTTGGCATTTGCGAAGACGTGCAGCGAGGCCTCAAGTCCCGCGCCTATCGCGCCGGGCGCCTGTCGGTCCGTCGCGAGGCCGGGGAACAATTGTTTCACCGGTTGCTGGCCGCTGATCTCAAAGCTGGATTCTCGCCATCCCTTGCCGCAGACTAGCCCTGCTGTTTTGCGACGGAACGAATAATGATCAAGAGAAACGCATCGGTCACGCTTGTTTTTCGTAGTAGTCTTCTCATCTTCAGCGTATTTTGTGGTCTGGTTTCTAACGCCGATGCCCAAGTCACTGCCATCCGTGCCGGCAAACTAATCGATCCCGATTCCGGCGCCGTTCTTGCCAGCCAAACCATTATCATTCGCGATGGCAAGATCGAATCCGTCGGTAGTAACCTCACAATTCCGGCGGGCACTAAAGTTATCTATCTAACCAACATGACAGTCTTGCCCGGTCTTATCGATTGCCATACTCATCTTGCCGATGGCGCGCGCGATCTGGAACCAATGGACCAGTTCAAGAAGACGGCGGCGCGGATTGCACTAGAGTCAGTGCCCAATGCGCGCGCCATGCTTGAATCCGGATTTACTTCGGTGCGCGACGTAGGGACCTATCGCGCCCTCGGCGACATTGCCCTTCGCGACGCCATCCAGAGTGGCGATATCGTTGGTCCGCACATGTTTGTGGCAGGCGCGTACGTCACCATCTCCGGCGGCGCTGGTGCCGCCACTGGGCTTACTCCTGACATTTTGCTGCCTTGGGATTTGCATTACGGAGAGGCCAATGGGCCGTGGGAAGTGCGCAAGGTCATTCGTCAGCTCGCCAACGACGGCGCCGATCACATCAAGATTCTTTCGAGCGGTGCCGTGCTCACGCATGGCAGCAACCCAAACTCACAGGAATTTACGCCGGAAGAATTGCACGCCGCGGTCGATGAAGCCAGTCATTTCGGCCTGCGCGTAGAGGCGCCACGCGCACTCGCCCGAAGGCATCAAGAACGCGATCCGTGCTGGAGTCGCCTCCGTGGAGCATGCCACTATGATCGACGATGAAGGCATCGCTCTCGCCAAACAGCACGGCACCTATCTCGATATGGATATTTACGACGAGGAGTGCATTCAGGAAGCCGGAAAAAACGGAAGCATGCCCAAGGACTTCCTGGAGCACGACGCCAAGCTTGGTCAGATCCAGCGCGACAACTTTCGCAAAGCGGTTGCGGCTGGAGTGAAAATGTCATTCGGCACTGACGCCGGGGTTTGCGCTTACGGCACCAGCGGAAAACAATTTGCCTTCATGGTGAAATACGGAATGACTCCCATGCAGGCAATTCAGGCTGCAACCAGCAACGCCGCCGATCTGCCGGGCCATTCCAGTGAGATCGGATCGATCAAGCCGGGAAAGTTTGCCGACATCATTGCCGTAACCGGCGATCCGCTCACCGACATTCGCCTGTTGGAAAACGTTCAGTTCGTCATGAAAGACGGCAGGATTTATAAACAATAGCGAACTTCGCCAGGAGGGAAAGCTGGTCCACTGGCGCGAAGCTAGTCGTGCCGTAGGTTGTTGAATCCGGGAAGGGCACGAGTTCACTCGTGCCGTTACGTCGTTCAAAATGAGTCCGCGCTTCAGCGCCTGAGGTAAGCCCTTGTGGGCTACTGATGATCTCTTGCAATCGTCTCCTGCCAGGTCTTTGACTTGATCAGCGCGCCATCTTTCAACAACTCGCGCGTGTACTTATAATAAAAATTCTTCTGATCCGTGGTCACCAGCAAATGCCCGCGCCAAGTCAACGTGCGGCCCTTAAGCGCAAATACGGTCTCGGCCTCGCCTTGCACAGAACTCGTCTCGGGATGTGCGTCATCCGCATCGTAGGTCAGATTTTCGTAGTCACTCTCCGTTCCCCACGGATATGTCGATCCCTCTTTTCCCTTCCAGTGCACGGTTGTTTTATGTCGAGCTTCATCGCGCTCCACCGTCCACTCACCCGGCCATGGGAATCCTTCCGCCTTGACGTCGGTTCGTTCTTCGGAAGGTTCGGGCCGTGAGAACTCAGGCGACGCAGCGCCGTGCTCAGGCACAATCGGCAATACGATCCGCGAACCGCCAGTACCGCCAAGTTCTAAGGAGGTCGTCATGGAGTAAGGCGTGGGCAACATCATCGGCCACAAGGCGTTCGAGATAGCCACGCGAATGCAATGACCTTTGGGAAAAACCCATGAAGTCAAATGCATTTCGATGTCGAGTGCGTAGACTTTGCCCGGTTCCAGATCGCGTGGTTCGGTCATCGAATCGCGCTGCGCGCCGTTAATTCCGGCCCCGGTGATCTGTGTGACCGTTCCGTCCGGCGCCACATCGGAGAGCCTCGCAAACCAACCCGCCAGCGGCGCGGATGCTGAGGCTCGCAGCAACGCATGCGGGCGGCCCAGGATCGCCACATCCTCCGGCAATAGTGCGGAATCGTACACCAGACTGAAAGCGTCCACCGGCCGCGGATCGCTCAACAACTCGCCCCACCAGAATCCCGCCTCCACGCCAATCGACGGCACGTACTTCAGTTGATGCTTGTCAGGCTGCGCCGCAGTTCGCGCCAACGTGTGATTTGGCTGCAGAAATAAAGTTGAAGGTTGCGTATCTTTCGGCGGCCATACATCCTCGCGTCTCCATTCTCCAGGTACGGTTTCGAGACTCGGATCCGGCGGATGCCAATGCTGCATATAGATGACAAGCCGCGGATCGCGTTCCACGCCGGTGTCGCGCCCTTTCAGCCAGTGATCGAACCAGCGCACCGCCTCGTTCCGCCACTCAATTTGCGGACCCGGCACGGCATCGTTCGGAAATGTGTGGTTCCACGGTCCGACAATTGCCTTCACCGGCCCGCTTGACTGCATTAGCATGTCGGTCACATTGTCGCGGTATCCATCGAGCAATCCGCCAATCAGAAAACTTGGAATCGTGATTTCCTTCAGCGGACGCACGCGGTCGCGCCAGAACGGCCCGTCACGCTGATGCCTCAAATAAAGCAGCGACCATGGTGGCGTGTCGAAGCGCGGCCCCAAAACTTTCTCATCAAGGGTATAGTCCGGAGCTCCCGTCCAACCTTCCGCCATATCCATGTTTAGTTCGAATTCATCAATATGCGCAATGCCGTCGATATAGTGCACGTCATCATGGAACAACTCCGCCGTTGCGCATGTCGCCAGAATCGCCTTCAAACCCGGCGCATGCCTCATTGCCATCTGAAGAGCAGTGAAACCTCCCCAGGAAATGCCGAACATTCCAACGTTTCCGTTCGACCAAGGCTGATGAGCCAGCCACGCGATCACCTGCTCTCCATCCAGTTGTTCCTGCTCGGAATATTCTCGCTCTGGTGGTGCGCCTTCGCTCGCGCCAAATCCGCGGATATCGACGCGCACGCTCACGTACCCGCGCCGCGCAAAATACGCGTGCTTGGGATAATCGCCGGCCGCGGTCCCATCGTCTTTGCGGTAAGGCAAATACTCTAGCAGGGCAGGGAATTTCTCACTCGGCTTCGCCCTGTCCGGCATGTAGAGCGTTGCGGCCAATCGAACCCCGTCCTTCATTGGAATCCATGCCTGCTCCATGCGAACACCGTAAGCAGGCGTCGAGGGAGGCTCACTGGCGGAAACAGTCGTAGATATAGAGGAGAAGAGAGAAACAAGGAGGCCGAAGAAACAAACGTGGAATGTCCAACGACGCGCGGTCCTGATCAACGCACTCTCCTGAACATATTATGATAAAGATGACGAGGCTAGAAGCTAGCAGCCAGCTGAAATTAGTCTTGCGGCGTGCCCTGTTCCCGTCGCATGGCGCGCAGGTCAATTCCCAACTGTTCTGCCTTCTTGTAAAGATGACTCCGCTCGAGCCCCAGCGATTTTGCCGCCATGCTCACATTGGAATGGTTGCGCTTTAACTCCGCCAAAATTTCCTCCCGCTCAAAACCATCCACGCGATCGGCGAGCGTCCCTGAAGAAAATTCAGTGGAAGTTGTGACCCGGTCTCCACCGATTCGCGGCATCGCACTTTCCACAGTCGCAAGATCCACGTGACCTTCTGTTGCGAGCAGCATCAATCGCTCGACGATGTTTCGTAACTCACGTACGTTGCCCGGCCAGCGATGCGACTGCAATACGGCGATCGCTTCTGTCGTAAACGGAACCGGCTTCCATCCATTCTGCGCGCTCACCTGCCCTGCGAAATGCGAGACCAGCATCGGAATATCCTCTCGCCGCTCGCGTAGGGGCGGGAGGAACAGAGGAAAGACGTAAATACGGTGAAACAAATCCTGACGAAACTTCTCTTCACGCACGCGTGCTTCCAGGTCGCGATGCGTGGCCACTACCACTCGCACATCCACGCTCACGGGCTTATCCCCGCCGAGGCGCTCGACTTCTCCTTCTTCCAGCACTCGCAGCAGCTTCGATTGCATCGCCAGCGGCATATCGCCGATCTCATCGAGAAATATCGTGCCATGATTCGCCTGCTCAAATTTTCCGATATGCCTTCCTGCGGCTCCGGTGAACGAGCCTTTTTCGTGCCCAAAAAGTTCCGACTCAATCAACTCCGCCGGAACTGCCGCACAATTCAACGTTACGAACGCGCCCGCGACCCGCGCGCTGCGCTCGTGAATTGTTCGTGCGACCAATTCTTTTCCTGTGCCGGTTTCTCCCAGAATGCAGACTCGCGTTTCGCTCGCCGCGACCCTCTCGACTTGTGTCATTACGCGCTGCATCGCCGCGCCTTGCCACACAATCTCGTGCTTGCCCAGTCGCTGCTTAAGCAGCCGGTTTTCGCTCTCCAAACGTTGCAGCTTCAGCGCATTTTCAACCGTCAATAAAAGTTTTTCCGTGGAGATAGGCTTCTCCAGAAAATCCAGCGCGCCCAACCGCGTGGCCCGAACCGCCATCTCGATATCCGCCTGCCCTGACATCATGACAACGGGCGCCGTCACGCCTTGTGATTTCAGCTCTTCGAGTAGGGCCATGCCGCCTTTTCCAGGCATCACCATGTCCGATAAGATTAGGTCGAAGCTCTGAGACTTGGCGAGTTCCACCGCTTTCGTTGCGTTGTCGCACACGATCGCATCGTGCCCGGCAAGACGAAACGCCCGCGATAACGACGCAAGCGTGTTCGCTTCATCGTCCACAATCAACAGATGCGCTTTCGTTGGCAACCATCCTCCGATCTCTACAATTTAACTGGCGTCTTATGCCGCCTCTTTGTTGCGCGGCAACTCGATCACAAACGTCGTCCCCTGCCCCGGCTGGCTGTGCACCCGAATTCTTCCGCCGTGGTCGCTCACCACAGACTGTGCTATGGCCAAGCCCAGGCCAGTGCCGTTCTTCTTCTTCGTATAATAAGGAGTAAAGATTCGCTCGCACTCCTCGGTTGTCATCCCCGATCCGGTATCTGTGATTTCAATCAGCACGCTATTTTCTCGGTGCGTTCGCAGCGTCAGCTCCCCTCCCTGCGGCATAGCGTCGATGGCATTTAGCACGAGATTTGATATGGCCCGATGCAACAACTCTGCATCTGCCATGACTGGCTCAAGGTGCGGATCAAGCTGCAATTCGCAATTGATCTTCGCACGATCCGGCGCTCGCAGTTGCGCCTGAACCAATTGAGCCACGTCACGAATCACGTCATTCACCTGTACCTGCGCGAATTGCGGCTGCGGCATCCTGGAGAATTCGCTGAACCGTTCAATGATTCCCCTGAGATTTGAAATCTCAGCCAACAGGGTTCGCGAACTTTCCTGGAACACTTCCTCGAACTGCTCGGGACTCAGCTGGCGTGACCGCACCAAATTCTCTACGGTCAGTTGCAGGGGAAACAACGGATTCTTGAGCTCGTGCGCCAGGCGCCGCGCCAGCTCGCGCCATGCCGCCACGCGCTCCGTCTGGACCAAGCGTTCCTTCTGCCCAAGTAATTCGGTGGTCATTCGGTTGAACGAATCCGCCAGTTGCGACAGTTCGTCCGTGCCCAGCACGTCTACCCGCACGTTCCAATTGCCCGCAGCAACATCCTGCGCGGCATGCGCTAGTTGTTCCACGGGGCGCGTCACTCGCGCCGCTGCCCAACTGCTGAGAAGAATCGCGATTGCAATTCCTCCGCCTCCCACCAGCAAGGCCGCCGACCGGATGCGCCGCTTCAGCTCGACATAATTTCGTCGCGAACTGCCGATCAGCAAAATCGCCAGTAGCGGCGGATGTTTTACATTCGCTGCGCTCGCTCCGAGCAGTGGAATCGCATGGAAGACCTCGTCATCGATTTGGTTCCCTGACCACGACACCACCGCCGTCATCTCCTGATCATATTGCCGCACCGCATCGACCAACGGCTCTAACTTTTCTGGGGGATGTGTTGTTTCTGTGCGAGATGCGGAAGGATCGATCAGCATTTCCGCCGAGAACCGCTCGCCGCGATTCTGATACAGCAAAGCCCGCATTCCCAATGGCAAATCCAATCCGAAGAGAAAATTCTTATCCAGCCGCCGCCCTCCTGCCACATAAACCGGATGATCTCCCAGGCGGGTCGCGCGTACTGCGAATAAACCCAGCGAGCTTCCGTCTTGCAAGGGCTCCTGCCTTAGAAACGCTCCTTCGTTGCAAGCGGCCGCGAAACCGCCGAACGCTTCCTCGGGGTATCCAAACTTCGCCGGCCACTGTGCCGATGAAACCATCGTTCCATCGCTTTCTACGAACTCCAAAAAGTCGAGTCGATTGTTCTCCGCGGTGACTTTTGCCAGCTCAAAATACGGACCCGAATCCGCCGGCGTACGATTCAACGCCAATGCCATTCGGCTGATCGCGTCCGACCCGGAAATAGAATCGACTCGTCGGATCACCTCCTCGCCCTGCTGATTAAACTCGCGCTTGAACTGCGCAACCAACGCCGCAGTTCTTTCGTCGTCGGTGCGTGCGAACGCCCGCCGTGTGACCTCCGAGACGATCAACGCTACCGTCGCAACCGACAAGAATACGGTTAGCGCGAATACGGCCAGCAGTTTGCGGCGAAACATCATAGCTGTTCTTTTTTCATCCAGGAGTCATCCAGGCGCCAACTGCCGTCTGCACCGGGCCTCCAATCTCGCAGCGTCGGCAACGATGCCCACTCCGCCGGTAAATGAAACAGCAGAATGACGCGCTGGCCCGCAAGCAATTCCCGTTCTGCGCTGTACAAATCTTCCACCGTATCTCCGCTTCGTTTCGGCATTGCCAGGCCGAGAATGCCGGCCGCCTTCGACAGCGCGATCCACGGATCCGCCGTCTCCAACGGAATCCGCACCAGCCGCAAATCTGCTGTCGCCAGTGAAGTCGGCTGCAACGCAAGCCCGGGCATCCTTGGCATTGAGGGCGATACGTTCCACCAGCAACCGCGCAACCGAATCGTTCGCATCATATCCCACCGTCCAATTCGGCGCGGAGCGGACCTGTGCGCGTTCGTGGCGAGCTCTATCCAGTTCGGCATCGCTTGAAAAGATGAATCCGTACCCGCCCATCCAGTTCGGGAGGATACTCGCCGCTGGTTGTCCCGCGCCCTGCAGCAGTGCGCTTCGCATCGAACTTCGTTCTAGGCTGTCCGCGAGCGCACGGCGCAAGAGTTGTTCATCGGACGTTAGAGCATCGTTCGCGAACACCAGCGCGACTAACTCCATCGGCTGCAAACTGCTTACCCGCCTGCCCTCCATTGTCGCTCGATGTCCTTGCTCCGGCGCGACCTCCACCAGATCCGCTTTGCCAGTCTCCAACTCAACCAGCTGCTCATGAAGGTTGATCCCCATTTCTATTTCAAGCTTGTCCACAAAAGCTCGCCCGCGCCATTGGTCCTCCTCCGCAACCAACGTCAGTTTCTTGCCGGGCAGCCAATCCTCAATGTGGAATGGCCCAGTTCCGTTCAGCTTACCTGCGCTATTTCTTTTCAGAATGCTGTTTCGCGTCAGTGCAAGTTCGGCCGGCAAGTCCGGGTCTGCTTTGTCGCGTTCGACGATTACCGAATCACCCTCCGTGAAAACCTTCCATGACGGATTCGCGGTTCTCAGCGATCCGGCGGCGATCTCCGCAGTCAGCGGCGCACCGTCATGAAATCTGACACCTCTGCGTAGCCGGAATTGCCACCGCTGATTTCCCGGCGCAGCCTGCCAGTCGGTCGCCAGTCCGGGATGTAGCCTTCCCCGATCGTCCACGGTGACTAAGGTTTCGAAGATGAGAGCCAGCAAGTTTCGCTGTGCAAACGAATCGGAGCGCACATCCGCACCACCAGTCGACGGATCGAGGGACACTGGCGCCTCCCGCATCGCAACGCGCAACGTTCCGCCATATTGCGGACGCATCACCGCTTCCGCTGCTTGCATCAGTAATATGCTACTGACTACAACCCACTGCCAGGCGAAACGCTTCATATTCTCCTGTCTCCCGGCTCTGGACGACAGCGATTGCGCTGTTACCTTTCGCCTCTGCCCATAACGCGGTGATCTCGCCCGAAAAATCCAGGGGTGAGCTTACCGGAACGAGTTCTCGATCCGTGATCTCGTAGGCCCGCACGGAGTCGGAGTCTTGTTGAAGGTTACGATCCTCCGCGCTTGTTGCGAGCACCTGCCAGCCGGTTCCGCACGCGGGTTTCACGCTCGCAATGTCGCTGCCCAAGCCCAGTTTCGCGGCCTGGTCGGTCATACCATCTACCAAATGAGTTTGGCCGTTCGTCCCCGCGAACAACCACAGCACATATTTGTCGCGGGGCACGGCGGCGGCCGAATAAAACTTCGCTACCGTTGTCAGTTTTCCAACTCCAGGCGTCAACGCTCCGGTAAGAAGTTTCGCGATGCGGAATAGAAGCCTCCCAGCGGAGGTATCGCCGCATCTGACGTGAGCGGCCACGGGTCATCGCTCTCGCGGCAATTCAAAGCCAGAGGCAGACTGGTTGTGCTTCTGCAGAACACGCCGGGAAGATACACGTCCATTAAGTGATCCCTCGATCCAACCACGCGCCCGCGTAAATCGCGGGGCCACGGGCGCGCATGCGTGATCCCCAGAACCTGTTCCTGTTGCCACTTTCCGTTTCTCAAACGGTAGAGCGCGATCTTTTCACCATCCAGCACGGCGATCTGCTTCGGCGCGCTGTCTTCTTCGATCACTAAAACATCCAGAATGCGATCTTCTTGCGCCCACAGCGGAATCTTGCGAAGAGTAACCGGCATCGTTTCCTGCCCCAATCCAGCCTGGTCCCTGCGAGGCATAGACACCATGACCACCGCAGATTCTCCCGCTCCCTGGTGAATCTCCGCGACCCATACGTAGGATTGAGGATTCTCCGAGAGCGTTACCGTCGCCGTCGCGGACGACTGCTCCGGTGCAGCCGGACGCGCTCCCGCCGCTTCCAATTCCACGTGCAACAAGCTGCTGATCGTATCCAGATCTTTCTTGCTGAGAGACGATCGATTCTCTACCGTAACCGCCACTGCCCCCGGTCCCGTCACGGCAACAATCTTGCGAGCCAGTTGTTGCGCGGGACCATTCCAGTCACCGGCAACCGCACTTCTCACCACACCGCAGATGAAGAGAACAATTAGCGCTGCCCTCGTCATCGCTGTTCAACCTGCCCGTTCTGATTCGCCACGCTCATGCTTCTTAGCACATCGTTGGCGAAAAAGAACTTTCCATCGGCCGGTACCATCATGATTTGCAGCTTATCCGACAGCCGCTCCGCCACAATCTTATTAATCAGCAGAGGATTCTCCTTCAAAACCGCCGCCTCGCCTTTCATCCGCTCCGCATCTGCCGCCGCAGTCACACGAATGCGGCCCGCCTCCGCCTCGGCCAGCAACGTCCTCCGCTCTCCTTCAGCTTTGCTGTCGATGACCTTTGCTTGCGCCTCCGCCTCCGCATTCTGAATGGTCGCTTCCTTCCGCGCCTGCGCCTCAAGACGGCTTTGTTCAATCTGTTTTTGCTTCAGCGGCAACGTGTATTGCATTGCATCCGCCTCGCCCTTCGCCTGTAGCACATGCACCTGCGCTTCGCCTTCCGCCTGCTTGATTTGCTGTACCTTCGTTGCCTCGGCTTCGAGTTCGGCGATCCGCACTTGCTTGCCCTTCAACTCCGTCTCGATACCCATGCGGTCATTCTCCTGCTCCTTCAACAACAGTTCCTCCAACCCTTTCGCATATTCCGGCGGCAACTGGATATCCCGCAGCATCACCTCTTTCACCACAATCCCATCCGCTGCCAGCTTCTGCGTGATCAGCCCTGCCGCGCGCTGCCGGACTTCTTCGCGCTTCACGGAAAAAACATCGCGCACCGTATAGTTCGGCACGATTTCCCGCCAAACGCTGGCCACTGTCGGCGGCACAATCTCCTTTTCCACCGGACGCGGCAAATTCCCCTGGATATAATCCAGCCTCTTCGGATCCAGCCGGTACCTCACCGTGATCGCCAACCCCAGCGTCAGACCTTCCTTAGCCTGCACATCAAGAAGTTGAGTCTTCGCAGCAACGTTGGTGGCCGCAGTTTTTCCGTCTTCCGAAACTCCAGTCGTAAAAACTTGATCCCGCGTATCGAACAACGCCACATCCTCCACCAGCGGCACCACCATGTGCGCCCCCGGATACAGCGTCCCCGGCACCGTCCCGCTCATCTCGCTTACCCGCACGCCGGCCATCCCGCTTGGTACCACTACAATGCTGAAAGCCACCAGCAGCGGTCCCCAGGCCAACATTCCGAGCGCCAGGGAGGTCCGCCACCGTACCATCACCGGCACCGCACCCACAGCTCCTCCCGGTGTCTGCAGCAATCTCCGGTACAACATTTCGCGATAAATATCGTAGGTGAGAATGCACACGGCCGCGATCATCATTCCCACGCCGCAAGTGATCAGCAAGTACCTCAACGCCAGCATCGTCGTTCTCCTTTGCGTCTCAGCGCTTCTGCTCCGTTTTCAGAACTGCCCTCTGCTGTGAAAAGAACAGTCGGACGACCTGTCCGAAAATCAGTTCCTCCGCCAGCAAAGCTACCGCAATCGAAAAAATCAGGCCCGCCACCACCGCCATGAATGTGATCGCCATCTGCATAACGCCCTCCCGTGTACCGCTTGCAGCACGCCAACCTACATCGCAGAACGAACACCAATCTTCATGGAATTGAAAACTAAGGATTTATGCGGTGCGGCCTAGGAGCGATGAGTGGACATTCCAGGTCAGTGTGTCTGCCCCAACACACTTATCAAAGGATTTTCTCTGTGCCTCTGTGGTGAAAAACTCTTTCCCACGGCCATTGACTTCCCATTTTCCGGCCCTTATCGTTGCCCGCATGAACGTCGTTAAAGCGACCCGCCAGTTCGAAGCTTGGCTGGCCCAACGCACTACCATCGATGGCAAAGATCTCGTCTTAAAGCACACCAACATGAAGGCCGATGTCTTCATGTTTCTCCGCGCCACTTATTACCGCTGGGCGCAAGTCTGGCCGCAGGTTTGTCCCGACCTCGCGCAGGCCCCGCGCGTGCTTGCCGTCGGCGATCTACACATTGAGAATTTCGGAACCTGGCGCGACGTCGAAGGCCGGCTGATCTGGGGAGTCAATGATTTCGACGAAGCGTGGCCCATGGCCTACACCATCGATTTGGTCCGCCTGGCCGTCAGCGCCCATCTTGCCGCCGAGGCCGGACGTCTCCCCGTCAAACGTGCCGATATCTGCGACGCGATTCTCAAAGGCTATCGCGAAAGCCTCAACGAAAAAGGCCAGCCGTTCGTCCTCGGTGAGCAACACACCTGGCTGCGGCTCATTGCTGAAGGCGAGCTCCGTGATCCTGTCCACTTCTGGAAGAGAATCGACTCACTTGCAACTCTGAAAACGGAAGCTCCCATCAGCGCCATCGATGCCATCGAACACCTCATGCCGGCGCCGGGCATCCCGTACCGCCTCGCTCACCGCATAGCTGGGCTCGGCAGTCTCGGCCATGCGCGCTATGTCGCAATAGCCGATTGGCATGGCGGCCGCATCGCGCGTGAAGCCAAGGCTCTCGTGCCTTCCGCATCCTCGTGGGCGCAAGAGCACAAAGGCCCCGCGGAAATCCTCTACCAGACCATCATTAATCGCGCCGTCCGATGTCCCGATCCTTTCGTCCAACTCCGCGGGCGCTGGATCGTTCGCCGCCTCGGGCCGCATTGCTCCCGCATCGAACTCGCTTCCTTGACCGCCCCCGATACCGAGCTTCGCTTGCTGCAAGCCATGGGATGGGAAACTGCCAACATTCATCTCGGCACACCCTCCGCGCGCAAACTCATCCTTCATCACATCAACAAGCAAAAAGGGAAGTGGCTGCACCACGCCGCTGAAGCCATGCTTCAAGCCGTTCGCGACGATTGGGATGTTTGGAAGAAAAAGGGTTACGTTTGAGTTCGAGAGTCTGGCAGCGTCATTCCGGCTAGCTGTAGTAAAGTAACCACGGGCCCCGTAGTTCCAGCCGTCGCCTTGGCGGCATACGACACTGAGGAGGACCGTTCCATGTTTCGCACTTCAACTCTTGCCCTGTGTACTATAGCCCTCGCCCTGAGCGTTGCTTACTCCACAGCCTCTACCACCCCTGGCCCCGATACTTTCAAAGTAGATTACTTCGTCAACGCGAATACCTCCAGCGCCCCGGACGCCACGGTGCACCTAACCAACCCCGGAACTAGTGGCAACATATGCGCCGCCATCTACGTTTTCGATCCCAATCAAGAGATCTCGGAGTGCTGCAGCTGCCTGCTCTCTCCCGACGGTCTGCGCACTCTTTCGGTAAATACAGATCTGACTGGCGACCCGTTAACGGGCGTCATGCTGACAACCGGCTCGATCAAAATAGTATCGACACCTCCGCTCGTCAACGGAGTCTGCCCAGCGCTCCCCACATCCTTGTCTCCTCGGCCGGCGATTCGCTCTTGGGCGACCCACATTCAGAATGGCAACTTCGCGATCAACGAAACCCCATCCCAGGATGCGACCCTCAGCTCCGCTGAAGAGCGCCGCATCGAGGGCGAGTGCTATGCCATTCAGCTTGATAGCGGCAGGGGAGGACAATGCACCTGCGGCACCGGCGACTAGTTCTCGCGCGCCCGATCGTGAAAAGCCACCTCAGCCAAAAGCTAACCGGACTAACCCTGCAAGATCCTTCACTCGCCCCAAGAGCCTTGCTGTTAGCCAGTTTCGGCTGGTTAATGCCTTTGGGTTAGCTCACCTGGAGTCTTGTACGATCTTCGATTCAGGGTAAAGTAACCAAGCGCCATATAGCCCGAGCTAATCTCCTCCCCAGCAGGGCGGCGTAAACCCCGTAGGAGGAAGAATAATGCGTCACTTCGCTACAGTCGTAGTGTGTCTTTTAGCTCTGGCCCTTGGTGCCGGATCGGCAGCGGCAGCCACCACGCCGGCTCCCGATACGTTGAAGGTAGACTATTTCGCTAACGCCAACACCGCCGGCGCTCCTGATGGCACCGTGCGCCTCACCAACCCCGGAACCTATGCACCGGTAAGCGGAACGTCAGGCGCGAACAGCAACATCTGCGCCGCGATCTTCGTGTTCGATCCCAGCCAGGAACTTACCGAGTGCTGCAGCTGCTTCCTGTCTCCCGATGGTCTGCGTACGCTTTCGGTTAACACGGACCTGACCGGCAATCCGCTGACCGGCGTCGTTCTTTCCACCGGCCTGATCAAGATTGTGTCGACTCCGACAGTGGGCGGCATCTGCCCGCTTCCGACTCGCCTGAACCCGTCTCCGGCGATTCGCTCGTGGGGAACGCACATCCAGAACAGCAACTTCACGATCACTGAGACCGCTTCGCAAGATGCGACTCTTAGCGCCGCTGAAGTTAGCCGGCTGCAGACCCAGTGCTACGCAATCCAGTTGGATGGCAGCAAGAAGGGTGTTTGCACTTGTGGCGTTGGCGACTAGTTGAGTTGAACCACCTTCGTGGCGGCCCTCCAAACCGGAGGCCACCCGCCCGACCAGACTCGCCAGGCAGCAAGTCCCCCTTGCTGCCTGGCGGTCAAAGTCTGGAACTTCCCATCTCTCCTAAAATTATGTGGGGACAGCCGCCTCGGCTGTCCAAGCAGAGCCCTGCCCTGAGCTTGTCAAAGGGACTCAGCCTGCCTGCGTTACACTAGGTTGCCGCCATGTCGCGCGATCCGAGGGATCTTCTCACCAAACTCGAAGCCGCTAAGAATCGGTTCGATCCAGGCCACGCTTCCGTCATCGCTAAATTTCTGGCCCAACTCTCGAAGTTCCAATTCAATGCCCCTCATCAACTGATTCGCTTCCATGAGTGCCTGCTCTTTCTGCGCGCCTTTCCGCACGCTGCCTCTCAGGTTTCCCCGGTCGAACGTCTACTCGACACCTTCCATCGACGTATCGAAAACCTTCTCGACCATAACGCCGATCTGTCCGCGTTTGACGACTTCCACACTTCTGGCATTGCCGGCACCACCATGCAGGACATTCTTTCCTTCGACGTCGCAACCTGGCTCGCGCGCCGCATTCCCAGCAATGTCGAAATTGCGTGGAACGACTATTGGGATGACTATCAGGCCGAACGCTCCCGCGGCAACACCTGGCCGCGCTTTATCCCGCTGCTTGAAGAGGACGCCGCTGTAGAAGCCAACATTCCTTGGTCCAGTTGGATGGATGCTGCCCGCGGCCGTCACAACCCACTCCAGTTTCTGCTGAACCGCTTCGAGCAACTTCCGCTTGCTTCAGCCCAACGAGCCGAACTTTACGATTCGCTTCGTCTGCCCATTCGCTGGAGACTCGAAAACCTCAAGCTCTCCCGCACTCGCAACTGGGCGCGTCCTCGCCATTTCTATTTTCATGACGCTCCTCTCATTCAGCGTAGCGAAGTTTCTCTCGCTCGCGAACTCTCCCGGCCCGCGCCTAAGCTCGAAAAGCTTTCTGTCGCCGCAGGAGAATCCGTCATGCAAGCCATCCGCGAGATCATGTTTGTCCGCTACCGCGAGCTGTATGGCACTACGCTGGGCGATCCCCGTTCCGTAGTCAGGTGCGACCTGGGCCGTGGAGTCGTCATGCATTTCTGGGGATTGCCGCCTGACCGTCGCCTTCCGCTCCGCGCCTACGTTGCCGGCTACACCCTCAAGAACGGCGTGCCCATCAGCTACATCGAAGCCATCGGCCTCTGTGAATGGATCGAAGTCGGCTTCAATACCTTCTACACCTATCGTCAGGGAGAAACCGCGTGGATCTACGCACAGGCGCTGCGTTGTCTGCGCGCTTTAACTGACGCCAAGTGTATTTCGATTTATCCCTACCAGATCGGTCAGAACAACGACGAAGCCATCGACTCCGGAGCTTTCTGGTTTTATCGCAAGCTGGGCTTCCGCCCCGGCCGTCCCGATCTGCGGAATTTGTGTGAGAAGGAAGAAGAAAAGATCACCGCAGATCCGAAATATAGAACTCCGCGGCGTACTTTGAAACGGCTAGCCGAAGCGCATATGTTCTACGAATTCGATTGCCGGAGCGATCTGAATCGGTGGAGCAGGCCTTCTAGGCCTGCGTTCAAGGTTGGAATTTCCGATTGGGCTTTAGCCCCCGAGGGCCACTTCGGTCTCTGGGATACTTTCTCCATCCGCAACCTAGGCCTGCTTATCAACCGCCGCATGGCACGCGAGTTTAACGGAGACAGCCCAAAAATCCGTCGAGCTTCGAAGGCCGCTGTAGCCCGGGCCCTAAGAATTAACACAGACCGCTGGCCCTTAAACGAGCAACAGTCTCTGGAAAACTGGGCGCTGGTCTTAGCTCTCATTCCCGACCTCGCCCGCTGGTCTCCACTAGAGAAACAAAACGTAATCAAAATTATCCGCGCCAAATCTGCCCGCAACGAAATGTCCTATCTTCGCCAAACCCAGAAGCACGCGCGTTTGCGTGCGGAGTTGATCCGTCTGGGCTCAACGAAAATCATCGATTCCTTGATTGTTAATTGCTGATTGAAAACAGCGCGATCTCACCCGTGAGACTTTCAATCAATCCACACTCGCCGATTTTCCCCGACTCGGATATACCTTTCTCTAAATAGGTTGTGCTAATGCTGTAGAAGCCCTGCAGAGACTGCGTGAGAACTAGATTTGTATTTCGCAGTGGAGCAAAGTTCCCCTGTTTCAGCCGCGAAGCGGCGCAAGAATTCAGCCCACAGCGTAAGCTGTGGGTAAAAAGCGGGAAACGAGCAAGCCCCGAAGGGGCAGCAGACAATAGCCCAGGACTTTTAGTCCTGGGTAGCTCGTACAAGAAGGAGCCGAGTCCCGTAGGGACGGCACGAGTTCTCACGCACACTCGAGTAGCCCGGAGCAACCCCAGACACGTTGTCCCGTTCCGCAATCATGAGTATTAAACAAAGTCTCCCACACGTCGCAACTAAATCGGCTAGGTCGATCTGCCGTGCTACAATCGCGGCGTCCGCTAACTCGATAACTAATGACTGGTTCGACTAACTAAGTTCGCGCCGGGGCCCCAACATTTGCGCGAGTTAGAGAGAATCTGTCTCGGTACGAGGACGAACGTTAAAGGAGATTCCAATGCAAGTACTGCAGATTATCAACCAACCGGGCCCCTTACCTCTAAAAGCGCAGTTCAACGCTCCGCTGGATGGCCCCGCGCTGCTGGTCGTAACCAGTACTCTATGGTCAACGGCTCCAAATGTCCCTCTGCAACTTTTTGTCTCTCTGGACGGAACTCAAATCGCCACCGGCCAGATTTTCTCGAACGCACAAAGCACCCACCGCGCGTTGCCGACTCTGTTTATCGGTTTCAATCTGACTTTTGGGCAACATACACTTACGCTAACCTTGGGTGGGACGGGCGTGACTTCCGATCTGAACGATTTTTTCAACGCCTCCCTTTTGTACTGATGTGTAACTGATCGCTTGTGCTCGCCGGCTCGCGATTCTTAGAGTCGCGCTTCGCCTCATGCACGATATCTCGAACGCTGCCGTCCTTGTCTCTCTGTTTCTGGGGGAAACAAGGATGGTTCGTTTAGGATGCTAATGTTGTCCCGCCATCCCGTTGCCTCCACCCACCATTACCGCATCTTCGGACGTTCCGACGTATGTACATTACCCTGCGCTCAGGATCACAGCCGCTTTCTCGACCGGTAGTAGTAAAATGACGGATGCTTCAGCCGCGCACTTGCCAACGACGCACGGCCATTGACCGGCGTCCGCGCCTCATATTCCTCCAAGTCGAGGTTTCTGTTCATGTCAGATAGAGCGATAGCCGATCTTCAGGCCAGCAGCATCGATTCCATTCTTCAGGAGCAGCGCAGCTTCGAGCCGCCCGCCGAATTCAGCCGCCGCGCTCATATTCAAAGCCGCGATGAATACGAAGACCTTTACAACGAATCGATCGCCGAACCCGACAAATTCTGGGGCCGTATCGCGGGCGAGCTGCATTGGTTCAAGAAGTGGGACAAAGTCCTTGAGTGGAATCTCCCGTGGGCAAAGTGGTTCGTCGGCGGCCAGATCAATCTCTCCTATAACTGCCTGGACCGCCATATTAATTCGACGCGCAAGAACAAAGCCGCCATCATCTGGGAAAGCGAACCCGGAGAAATCCGCACCCTCACCTATCAGCAGCTTCATCGTGAGGTTCAGAAGTTCGCCAATGTTCTAAAGACACTCGGCGTAAAGAAGGGTGACCGAGTCGCCATCTACATGGGCATGACTCCCGAGTTGCCCATCGCCATGCTAGCGTGCGCCCGCATCGGCGCGCCTCATACGGTGATCTTCGGCGGATTCGCCGCCCACGCCCTGATCGATCGCATCCACGACTGCGAGGCAACTGCCGTCATTACTCAGGACGGTTCCTACCGTCGCGGCACCGAAGTCAAACTTTTTCCCGCCGTCGAAGAAGCGCTCAAGTCCTGCCCCAGCGTGAAGAATGTTGTCGTCTACAAGCGCACCGGAACGCCCATCAACCTTCAGCCCGGCCGCGACCACTGGTGGCACGAACTCATGGCTACCGCATCCGATGTTTGTCCGGCCGAACCTCTCGACGCCGAGCACCCGCTCTACATTCTTTACACCTCTGGCACCACCGGCAAGCCGAAGGGCCTGGTCCACACCACCGGCGGATATTCCGTTGGCACCTATCTCACCACCAAGTGGGTCTTCGATCTCAAAGACGAAGACACTTATTGGTGCACGGCCGACATCGGATGGGTCACCGGCCACAGCTACATCGTCTACGGACCGTTGCAAAATGGTGCCACCAGCCTCATGTACGAAGGCACTCCGAATCATCCCGAGCCCGACCGTTTCTGGTCAATCATTCAGCGCCATCAAGTCAACATTTTCTACACCGCGCCTACCGCCATCCGCACGTTCATGAAGTGGGGAAGTGAATGGCCGAAGAAGCACGACATGTCGAGTCTGCGCCTTCTCGGTACCGTCGGCGAACCAATTAATCCCGAAGCCTGGATGTGGTATCGCGAAATGATCGGCGGCAACCGCTGCCCCATTACCGACACCTGGTGGCAAACCGAAACCGGCAACATCATGATCGCTCCGATTCCCGGAGCGATTGCGACCAAGCCCGGATCGGCCACCAAAGCCTTCCCCGGCGTCGCGGCGGAGATCATGACCATGGACGGCCAACCCGTTCCCCTCGGCTCCGGCGGATTCCTCGTCATCACCAAACCTTGGCCCGGCATGGCGCGCACCATCTATGGCGACCCCGACCGCTACGTAAAGCAATACTGGTCGCAGATTCCCGGCGTCTATTTCACCGGCGACGGTGCCCGCCGAGATAAAGACGGCTACTTCTGGATCATGGGCCGCGTCGACGACGTCCTCAACGTCAGCGGCCATCGCCTCAGCACCATGGAAGTCGAGTCCGCCCTCGTAGCTCACGAAGCAGTTGCCGAAGCCGCGGTGGTAGGCCGTCCCGACGAACTGAAAGGGCAAGCGATCTCCGCCTTCGTAACGCTCGAGCAGGGCCGCAAGCCAACCCCGGAGTTAAAAGAAGAATTACGCAAGTGGGTCGCGAAGGAAATCGGCTCGCTGGCCAAGCCCGATGACATCCGCTTCACCGACACGCTCCCCAAAACCCGCAGCGGCAAGATCATGCGGCGCCTTCTCCGCGAACTCGCCAGCAGCGGCGAAGTCAAAGGCGACATGACCACGCTGGAGGATTTCGGCGTGATCGCCAAATTGAAAGAAAGCGACGAAGTTTAAAACGTCCTTTCCGTCGTGCTGAGCGAAGTGGAATTGTCCGAAGGACAATTCCACGCAGCCGAAGCATCCCTACAAGCACCCCAAGCGTAGGGGGCAACGATTTTCATTTTCCATCGGCCAGCCGTCTGCCCCATCACTGACACTTTGTGCCCGTGTGACTCTCCGGTTTTTCTCTATACCACGGCAACCTGTTTCTTTCGGGTATCATCAGATTCCACGTCCGAATGAGGGCGGGATATGCTGCGTACTGCTACCCTTTGTTTGTTGTTTTTCCTTTCCACGTTTTCTTTCGCTCAAACCTCCAGCCGGAACATTCCCAATCCGCCACATTCCTCGGCGGTGCCGGTTGTTTACGTGGTCGATGGCTCGACGCTGACTACTTATAACGTCGATCCTCATACGCTGCAGGCTACGGCGGTGGGCACTTTCACGCTGCCGGAGTCGACTTATCCAGCAGTGGTGACTTCTCCAAACGGGCGATTCTTTTACTACAGTGCTTACCTCAACGACTCGCAACAGGATCGCGAGCTATACGTTTATGACACGAATGCGTCCGGAGTGCCCGGTCCGACTCCCGTGCAGCAACTTAAGGCGACGCAGTCGTACGGCCTGGTGGTCGATCCCAGCGGCAAGTTTCTTTATCGGATCGCGGTCGGAGCCACCTCACCGCAATTCGTCACGCCATACTCCATCGTGCGCAGCTTGATAAACCCCGAGAACGGAAAACTCAGCGCTCCCGTCACCGAGGCAAACTATCAACTGGATTCGGATCCAAGCGGAAACGATTGCTCTCTATCTGTTTTGGGATTCAATGTTGCCGGGACCGAGATGTATGACGGTATTTTTTGCTACGGACCTCATGCCAGCGCCACGATCACCTACAACCATCGCTCGGTCGATCCGCAGACCGGCGCCTTGGGGCCAGATCAAGAAATCTATAACTATGGCTCCTACGCCGCCAGCGAGTATGTCGGCGTTCAGTTTGAAGGTGACCTCATGTTCGCCTTCATTTCTTACTATAATCAGGGGCCGAATGCGAACTTGGTTGACGTCTACCAACTTCCGAATGTGAGCACGCCACAGGTCAACTGCGCCGCTTCCATGTTGGCAGTTTGCGGCGATTTCATTCTTGGCCTGGCGCATCCCTCGGGGAAATATGTTTTCCTGACTGATTCCACAAACGTAACCGATATCGGCGCGGTCAATTTCAGCACGCAGCAGATCACGCAGACCAGTTCAATTCCCTACGAGGTGCAGCAGTTCAGTCCCGATGGAACCATTGCTTACGCCGTGAACGATGTGAATGGGGCCTTGGATGTTGAGATTTATGGCTTCGACGTAGCTACGGGCGACGTCAGGCAGGGCGGGACGATTAACGTGCCTTCGGATTTGGATTCGTGGTTTTCGGCGGAAAGATATTAATTTGACAGCGCGGCTGCCCACCCTCCCCACTTCGGCTTTGTCATCCACCTCCGCTCTGTCATCCCGAGCGGAGTCGAGGGACCCCATGCCGGTCGATATCCAGCAGCGGCCCGTCAGGGAGTCCTCTGAGATCTCGCCACCTGTCCCATCTTTCGCATCCTTTGCGAAACAGCCTACCCCGAACTTGCCGAAGGGTGGGATTCCACAAATCCCGCTCCCTAGGATTTTGACTCGCGTAGGCACGACCCAAACCCGCACTCACCCCGCCAGCAGCGCCACTCCCGCCGCCACCAGACCAACGGCGATCCAGCGGCGATGGTCAACTCGTTCGTGAAGAAAGATCTTCGCGGCGACAGCATTGCCAATGAAGGTGAGGGAAGCGGCAGCGGGAGCTACCAGGCTTACGTCTCCCCAGGAGAGTGCAAATAACAAGCTGAAGAACGCAACGGCCATGGCCGTGATACCGAAGAGAAAGTTCGGATTCGCCAGCGTACGCCCGATCACTACGCCCAAACCCGCCCGTCGCCGCAAGGCCCCTACATCCCCAACCTGCTTCATCGCCCGGGCTAGAAGTATGTCACCGACTACGGACGCGAAGACGATGGCGAGAACTGCGCTCCAGGTGTAGATGGATTTCATAATTCGCCCGTCACTCCAACTTTGGGTGCCCCATTTCTCGCGTCCTTTGCGAGAAGTGGGGAAGCCGCCATTGCGCACGGTTCGTCCACACGCTCGTCGCCGTGATCATGTGTTGTGATCTCCGGCCCTCCAGCAATGAATCCCACTCCTCCCGTAATCAAAGCAATCCCCGTCCAGCGCAGCGGACTGACGTGCTCGTGCAGAACGAACCGCGCGACCAGGGCAAGAATCACGTACCCCAGCGAAGTTGCCGGCAGAACATAAGTAAGATCGGCCCACGAAAGGGCAGTCATGTAGGTTGCGAAAAAGGCGAGCAGAAGAATTATCCCGATTGCGACCCAGGGATTGAGCACAGCGAAAATAACGCTCTGCAGCCGGCCAACCGAGATGCTGCCGACTTGCTTCATCCCATGCGAGAGCATCGAGTCCCCAGCCGCAGCGAAGACCGTGACACCGGCCAGCACGAGATACTTGCGAAAGTTCACTGGAAGTTTAGACGCTGGTAGTTTCGACTGTCATCCTGAGCAAGCGTTCTTTGCGCTGCGAAGGATCTAGGCGAGCCGCGCGATGTGTCGCGTTTATGCGACACAATACTAGCGCGTTTGGCTCGCTTCCTTAATCACGCCTTGGCGAGTTCCGCAGCCTCGTCGCTGTGCTGCTTCACCATCTTGTTCCGCTGCGAGCGCAACTTGAGGAACGTCTTCGCTTCCTTGTAAAGGCGTTTGCGGTCGTTGCTGTCGAATGCCGCCTTCTTCAGAATGCGGAACACAGCCTTGGGTCGGAAATAATATTCGTCGTAGAAACGGTGAACCGCCGAAAGAATGTCATCCGCCGGCAGCCCGGGATATTGGATGTGCGCCAGCTGGTGCCCGCCCTCATCCACCATCTTATTGTCGCCAACCATGAATCCATTCTTCACCGCATAGTCATAAAGCTCGGTCCCAGGATAAGCGTGCGCCACGGAAACCTGAATGGTCTCCACATCCAGTTCCTTGGCGAAAGCAATCGTGTTGTTGATGGTCTCATGCGTCTCGCCAGGCAGGCCCATGATGAAGTTGCCGTGGACCACCAGCCCCAGCTTGTGACAGTCTTTGGTGAACTGCCGCGCGCGCTCGATGGTTGCGCCCTTCTTGATGTTCTTCAGAATCTGCTGATCGCCTGATTCATAACCAACGATAAGCAGCCGGCATCCGGCTTCTTTCATCGCTTTCAGGGTTTCGAAATCAGTCGTAACTCGCGAGGTGCAGGACCAGGTCAGGCCGAGCGGCTTCAGCTTGGCGCATAACTCGATCGTCCGCGCCTTCTGAATGTTGAAAGTGTCGTCGTCAAAGAAGAATTCTTTGACTTCCGGCCAGTACTGTTTCACCTTCGACATTTCGGCGGCAACGTCATCAGTCGAACGTTTGCGCCACGGATGTCCACTCAAAGTCTGCGGCCACAAACAGAATGTGCATTGCGCCGGACAGCCCCGCGTGGTGTAGAGCGAAACATAAGGATTCAGAAGAAACGGCACGTTGTACCGGGTAACGTCGAGGTCGCGCTTGTAAACATCGGTGACGTGCGGTAGAGCGTCGAGATCCTGGATCTGCGGCGCATCGGGATTGTGTACGATCTTCCCGTCTTTCAAATACGAAATGCCGGCAATCTCCTCCAGCGGCTTACCCTTGGCGTAATCGACGACGGCGTAATCGAATTCTTTGCGGGCGACAAAATCGATCGCCGGACAATCTCGCAGAGATTTTTCCGGCAGCACGCTCACGTGCGGCCCCACGAAGGCAATCTTCATCGTGGGATTCGCAGCCTTGATCGCCCGAGCCAGTCCGATGTCGCCCGGAAACCCAGGAGTGCTGGTGAAGAGCACAAGAAATTCGTAATCCTTGGCAATCTCGATCGTCTGCTCAGCTGAAATGTAATGCGGCGGCGCATCCAGCAAACGCCCTCCCTCCAGCATTCCAGCCGGATAAGCCAGCCACACCGGATACCAATAACTTTCGATTTCGCGGGTGGCGGGCCAGCGGGAGCCAGCGCCCCCGTCAAAGTTTTCAAAGGACGGTGGATTCAGAAACAGCGTTTTAAGAGGCATATTGAGTGAGTCTTATTTTAACATCCGCGGGTGATCGACGTTGGCCAAAACCAGTGTTTATGCAGGTTCTTCGTTGAGTGGATGGTTTGATGCAGCGAACGGGGAAAAGAGGCATTCTCCGTTTATTTACTCCCATTTTATTTGCTTCTCTTGCCTGTTCACTTCGGCCTACTTACTTCGCCTACTACTCCCCATTGCCCACTTTTCCAGATCTCCGGTGGCGCGCAGGAGGGCGACTTGACTACGCTCGAGTTCGAACGTGACGTCCTGCAGCGTGATGAGACGTTCGCTGGCGATGGAACTGGCGTTGTTGAGATCGTGCAGGTTCGCGCCGGAAGACTCCATGCGCGTTTGAATGGCTTCGATGTTTTTCTGGGCTATCTCATACTCGAGTTCGGCCACGTCACGCGCGGCCTGCATCTGAGTCACAGACCGCTGGAGTCGCAAGGTTTCTTCCGAGACCTGGTTCCGCGCGGCTTCCGCCTGCTTGGTTGCCTTGAAGGCCTCCGACTCAGCCTCCTGGACCCGGGCGTGCTGGGCAAGATTTACGAAAGGCAAGTGGATGGCTACGCCTACGGTCGCATTATTGGGCTGGAAGCTGCCGGCCGTATAAAATTTTTGATAGTTGTTGTAGGTGGCGAGGTTGGCGTATTGAGCTGCGAAATCTATGCTTGGCCACAGTGATCTGCGTTCACCTTTTACCTTCAAGTATTGCGCGCGCGCATGTTCCACGGCTGCCTGAACCGCGGGATTTGCGTCGGTCGCTTTGTCCGTTGACTGTTCTGATTGTTCTACGGTTGGGAACGCCGGCACAGACTCCGCGTTAATTTCGAAAGAGACTGCTGGCAGACCCATGAGCCGCGAGAGATGTTCGCGCAGAACATCGGCTGCGCCGCCAGCTTCGGCAATTCGCAAACGCACGCGGGCCACGGACAAGCGAGCTTTGCTGTCGTCAAGAGCGCTGTCGATTCCTTCTTTCACGCGCTGCGCTACGGCTGATTCCGTTTTGACCGCGGCTGCCTCCGTCTCGCGCAGGCGGGTCGAGCGCTCCTCCCATTTCGCCAGTTCGGTATAGCTCAACACTACGTCTTGAATAATCTGATTACGCTGGTCTTTTGTGCGCAAGTTTGTGACCGCGACCTCGGACTGTGCGGCGCGAATGAAATCTTTCAATGCAGGATTGATGAGCGCCGATTGCGCGGTCACGTTAAAGAGCGAAGGAGCCGCGCCTTCGAGGCTGAGTGGAAACCCATCGGACCAACCGATCCCGGCTCCTGCATTCAGTTGCGGGATATAGCTGTTGCGCAGCTCGCGGTAACTGGCGGATGCATGTTGCTGGTCAGCAGACGCGATGCCGATGGTGGTCGCGTGCTTTAGCGCGAGTTCCACCGCGCGCTGCAAGGTCACGGTCTCGGCGAGCGTGGAAGCGGGCAGGAGTAGGAGGATGGTGAATAAGAATATATAAATGCGCGGACTGATGCTCGGTCTACGGCAGGGTTTACGGTTCATTGTTTTCCCTCACATTCGCTGGGAAGATTCTACGGAGATTCTGATGCGGGAGAAATGATATCGGTGAGTCGGGCCGGTATTCTCAACGCGAGCATTTCTGAACTCATCGAGTGGCAGGTTTATCTTCTTGGGGAGGAGACTTCGACGCAAGACGTTTCAATGCGTCCTGGGCAGGACGGAAGTTGCGGGCCAGAGTCAAGGCTTCGCGATATTCGTCGGCTGCGGCCGAAGAGTCGCCTTGTTTCTCGAGTAGCTCGCCGAGCAAATAATGAGCCTTGAAGACGGGAGCTTCCTCGACGGTTGTCCCAGAAGAAAGGTAGCGGCGGACGAGGCGCATCGCCAAAGGGTAATCGTTTCCGGCGCGAAGCAACATGTGGGCGGCGTCGACGAGAGCCCCCGGGCGGTCGAGATTCCGTGACGACTCCAGCGTGTGCAAAGCCTGCTCCATGTCATTGATGCGGTTAATGTGGCGATAAAAGCCGGCGAGGTTTGCCAAAGCGCGAGAGCCCTCATGACTGGCTTCGACGGCGGCACGATATTCCTGTTCGGCGATGGCGTTGTCCTTATTTTTCTCGGCCGTGCGTGCCATCACCCAATGTGCCAGCGCCGGATTCAGAGGCATAAGCAGATTGACCTGTGAGGCAGCTTTGTCTTTTCCACCGCCGACGATTCCCGGAGCCTCGAGGTAAAACTCGGCAAGATCAGTTCGGGCGTCAACGTTGCCGGGAGAGAGCTCCACTGCGCGCTCGAATTCGGAGTGAACCTTTCTGGCCAGCCCAGTTGCGCTCAAAAAATTGACGCGATTGGCCTTCTCGCCATAGGTGCGACCCAGCCATAGGTGATAGAGACTGTTACCCGGTTCGATTGCAACGGCAGTCTCGCAAGCGGAAACTGCAGGGTTCCAGTCGTCGAGCTCAAAATAGGCGCGGCACAACAAATTGTAACTTTCGGCGTTAGGGGCGCGCTGGATTTGGCCCTGAAGTATTTGAATCGCTTGATCGACGCGGCCTTCGGCTAGAAGGTCCTGGGGGTCGCTGGCGAGTGCGAAGGGCGCAATCGAAAACAGAGCTAATAGTAACGTCATCGCCCTCAGGGTTGCCGGCGCACGATGCACCAGAATTTTGAGGGGCGGTGACGCTTTTTCAGGGTGACGCTCCCAGGGGCTAGTCCACATCATGGACCGGGGACCACCCTTACGCGGGCGCCATCGTTCAAAGGCTTGGAGTCGACCGAGGACAAGGCCACCACGGCATTTTCTGGAACGCCCGCCGTGATCTCCACGCGAGTGAGATTCTGGAGAGAAATTTCAACTTCCCGACGTATGAGTTTGTCGTCCGCGACCTGGTAAACGTAGGGCTTGGTATCGTCCATGCGCACGGCTTCGCGCAACAGGGTAAGCGCGCCACTGTGTTCGGCGGTAACGACCGTGACGCCGACATTGACATTCGGGAGCAGGCGCAGGTCGTGGTTATCGACTGTGCAGGTGACTTCGCCGACGTTGCGGGAGCCGCGAAGTTTTACGGTGGCGGGGATCGTGCTGACAACCCCGGGCCAAATGCGGCCGAGAATCGCGTCCCAGGTCACTTCGATTTTTTGACCAGTGGCAAGACGGCCAATGTCGGGTTCATCCACGAAGGTGCGAACCAGCATGTGGGAGAGATCGCCCTCCTGTAATAAGAGATCGCCGGTTTGCACGTAGGCGCCCTGTTTCACGGGGAGGGCGTAGACGATGCCATCGAACGGGGCGCGGACGCTGGATTTCCGTAAGGCGTCTTCGGCCGCATCGTAAGCGGCTTGCGCTTCCGCGCCCTGCGCCTGAACTCTTGCGGTTTCGGGCTTGGAGTAACGATCCTTCTTTTTTTGCTCGAGGAGCGTGGTGTCCGCCTGGGCGCGCTGCAGAGCATCTTCAGCTTGCTTAACCTCACCGGCCGATGCTGCTCCCTCCTGTTGGAGGCGGCGCAAGGCATCAAGATTGCGCTGCGCTGCGTCGCGGGTGTTGCGAGCTTTAGTCAATTCTGAATCCAGAGTGAGAAGCTCTTCCTGCGTGCCACCAGTCGTGAGGTCGGACTGATTGGACTGCGCGGTTTTTATCTGAGCCTGGGCACGAGCCGCCTGACTGCGCAGGTCGGCGGCGTCGAGTAGAAGCAGCAATTGCCCACGCCGCACGTGGTCTCCTTCTCTTACCAGCAGGCGCTTCACCGTCGTGGGTACCGGGGAGTGAGCTTCGAAATTCTGAATGGGCTCAACCTTCCCGTTGGTAGAAATGAGACTTCGAATGGGACCACGCTCCACTGTGGTAGTGCGAACCCGCAACGGACCCGGACGCGTAAAAACCGGGATCACGGCCAGCAACGCCAGCACTCCAACCGCTACCCAAGTGCGTCGCTTGCGTGCCGGCCTGCCATTCGAGTTGTTCGATGCTGCCAACTGGTTATCTTTCAGAGTATCGGCGGGACAATTGCAAGCATTAATTTACCACTCGTGCGGGCCTTAGGAGCGCACGCTCACCTTCTGAGCCGATACCCATTTAGATGCTGCCAGGAGGCAGCGGATGCCGTTGTCTTCACTGCGGCTCGCTGGGACGCAGGGACAAGCTTGGACAACGTTACAATATCTCCATGGCAAAACTGCGCCGTTACACGCCTCAACACGCCGCTGCTGGGTTGGACGCGAAGTTCCCCGAAATTGAGACCTGGCCGAACCAGTTTCCCGGATACGAGATTGTGATCGACGATCCTGAGTTTACTTCGGTTTGCCCAAAGACAGGACTGCCGGATTTTGGCGTGATCACGCTGCGTTACCAGCCCGACAAAGTCTGCCTGGAATTGAAGTCATACAAGGAATATCTGCAAACCTACCGCAACCTGGGGATTTTTCAAGAGAATGTTGTAAATCGCGTGCTGGAGGATGTGGTGCGATGGGCGAAGCCCGTTTGGGCTGAGGTTAAGGGAGACTTTCGGCCGCGCGGTGGTATTTCGACGACTGTTGTGGCGAAATGGCCGCGAGGGTGAGGCTTATCTTCGTGGCGAGAGAAGCGGCCCGATAAATCTGGGCCGCCAGACAGCCGGGGCGGCTGTCTCCACAAAAGTCGATTCTCCTACGGCGTCCCAATCTCCTTCTGCAGTTATGCTATTTCAACCGCGCATATTCTGCTTTGGCTTGCTGGAGAATTGGAATACTTGGGTCGGCGTCTTTCCATAGCGCGAAGAAATTCTGATATTCCGTGCGCGCCTTCGCCGAGTCGCCTGCGAGGACATAGGCTCGGCCAAGGCCCAACACAGCCAGTGGGCCGATTGGCTCATTGAGCACGAGGCCGGGGTGATCGAGAATTTTCTGGAACTCAGCGGCGGCATCGGTACCGCGTTTCGCGGCAAGATCTGCCAAGCCACGCAGATAAACAGGGTAGAGAAGAAAATTCAAATTCTGCGAGGCGGCGCCGAGTTCGTATTGAGCGGCTGGAGCGAGCGCCGCGATTGCTTTCTCGGCCGCTCCGTTGTGCAGCGCCACCGCGGCACGAATCATGGGTAAGTAATCATACTGAACGATAGTATCTTCGGGCAGGCGCCTATTGAGATCATCGGCCTCGTGCATGGCCGTTGCCGAATCCCCCGCCAGCCCGAGCGCGATGGACGACAATGCCTTAACGTCGCCCCCTTCGGAGAGCGGGAGCGACGTCTGGGCCTGCTGCTTGGCGAACGTCATGTCGCCTGCAAGCGCCGCTCGAAGTGCGGCTTCTGCTGCGTAGCCAGCCGCGGTTTCTTTCTCATCCGCGCGCTGCGCGGATTCGACGGCACGCTGTGACAGCTCTTTTGCCTTAGCAAACTGGCCTCCACTAGCGGCCGTCTCCGATTGGTAATAGAGCGCGATATCTTCATATCCCGGTCTCCCCATGAGTTGATTCGCCTCACGCTCCATGCCAG
The DNA here is from genome assembly GCA_963771965.1 of uncultured Acidobacteriaceae bacterium. GTDB lineage: Bacteria > Acidobacteriota > Terriglobia > Terriglobales > Acidobacteriaceae > Sulfotelmatobacter. Next base: position 228,482 of record CAVYVM010000003.1, on the reverse strand, counting down.
CGGCATCGTGCTGGAGGTAATCGACGAGGTAGAGATTGGCATGATTGAGCGGGGAATCGAGGTTGCGGGATTTTGCTTCTTCTGCAGTGGACCGGGCCTCATCGAGGCGATTCACGCTGAGATAGGCGGTGACCAGGTTGCTGTAACTTGTGCCGCTGCCGGGATTCATCCTCAGAGTCTGCTGAGCTCGGGCGAGGGTGCTGGCGTAATCCCCGAGATTGTTGTAGATCACGGCCAGATTGTTGGAAGGGCTGGAGTCGCGAGGATAGGTCTGCGCCCACAGTTCGTAAGATTTGCGAGCTTCCTCAAGATTGCCAGTGACAAAGTGCCCATAATGCGATGCGATGTAGAATTTTTCGCGCTCGCTGACACGTTCGCGAAGTTCGAAAGCCTTGCGGCTGGCATCGGCGGCGCGCACAGTCTGATTCAGGTTGAAGTAGTTGGCAGCAAGCCGGGCGTAAGCCATGGCGAAGTTGGGATCGAGGCTGATCGCCCGCTGAAAAAACGGGATCGCAGCGGCGTAATCGCTTTTCACGACTTGCGCCTTGTAACCCAGGCTGTAAGCCTGCAGCGCCTCAAGAGATGGAGTGGTTACGTTCTCCGCAGGCGCGTCATACTCTTGCACGGAAGCGAGCGATTCGCCGAGTTTGCCGCGCATCGCAGAGGCCATTTCTCCCACGGCATCGAGGACATGATTTTTGTCGCGAGCTTGCGCCGTGGTGCTGGCCAGCGGCTCTCCGTTCGAGCAATTCACCGCCCTCAACGTTAGAAGATATTCGGTGCCGACTTGGGCGATTGAGCCCTGAAGCGCGGCCGCGCTCGCAGTTCGCTGGCAGACTTCGCGAGCCAGTTCATGCGTGACCCGGGCATCTTTAGGCTGGGCCATTAAAGAGAGGGTTTGAGCGATGCGGGAGTCCGAGAGCAGATTCAGAAAGGGCGACTGTTCGAGTTGCGCGGAAAGCGCTTGGCGCAAGGTGCCGTCGAAAACTGTATCGCCGGTGGTGTTGGTGAAATCGGCGAGCACCACGGTGTCTTTGTCCGTGAGTTTGGGGATTCGGCGAGAGCGGTAATAGAGTCCTGCGGCGATCAGTGCGATTAGGATCAGCACCGGGATAGAAATCTTCCAGATCCAAGCCCGTGTTTTGGAAGTGTCGGCCTTACCGGACGAATCTTGTTTCTTCAGTTCAGTCGCCGCTCGCTGTAGCTGAGTTGTCACTGCGGAGCGAGAGCGCGAGCCGGAAGTTGGCGTGGAAGCCACGTTCTCGACGGCCGCGGCAGAACGGCGCGAATCAGTGTCCCGGCGCAGGCGTTGCAATTCTGCCCGCATCTCGGCCGCGCTCTGATAGCGCAGGTTGCAGTCTTTTTCCAGCGCGCCACTGATGATGTGTTGCAATTCCGGCGGCAGGTCGGGATTGATACGTACCGGCGGCACCGGATCTTTTTCGAGAATCGCAGCAAAGATGACTCCCGAACTTTCTCCGCGAAAAGGCAGCGACCCCGTCGCCATTTCATAAAGCACCGCGCCAAAGGAAAACAGGTCGGTGCGCGCGTCCAATTCTTTGGCGCGAACCTGCTCCGGCGACATATACGCGATGGTGCCCACCGCCATGCCGGGACTGGTGAGCTGTTCGTCTGCCGCACTTTGAGTGTTGGCGGCCGCCATCTGGCTGTGCGAACCGCTGTTGCTTGCGACCTTCGCTAATCCGAAATCGAGCACTTTGGCGTGGCCGCGAGTGGTGACAAATATATTCGCAGGCTTGATGTCGCGGTGGACGATGCCTTTGGCATGCGCGGCATCGAGTGCGTCGGCAATCTCGATGGCGAGCGAGAGAAGCGTCTCGAGTTCAATGGTACGTCCGCCGATGCGGTGCTTCAGCGTCATCCCCTCAAGAAATTCCATGGCGATGAAAGATTGGTCGCCGTCCCGGCCGATCTCGTAGATGGTGCAAATATTTGGATGATTCAGCGCGGACGCAGCCCGAGCCTCGCGGCGAAATCGTTCCAGAGCGTGAGGATCCTGCGCCAGTTCGTCGGGCAGAAACTTGAGCGCGACGAAGCGGCCGAGTTCAGTGTCTTCCGCTTTGTAGACCACGCCCATGCCACCACCACCAAGTTTTTCGACGATGTGGTAGTGCGAGATGGTTTGGCCGATCATGCGGTCGTTTACGGGGTCCCGGATGCGTGTGAGCGCCCATGATAGGGGCCAAGTTCTGGCAAGTCAATGGATTGCATGCGCGGATTGGGTGCGAGGCGTGAGCATGGATAGCGCCACATGCTATATTCGCTCGACCTGTGGCCGAGACGAAACTCTATCCTCGCACCGCGCTGGCTTTGCTGACCGCGCTGAACCTGCTCAATTATGTAGATCGCTCCGTGCTGTTCGCGGTGCAACCGCTGGTGCAAAGCGAATTCCGCTTGAGTAACACGCAGGTCGGCTATCTCACCAGCGCGTTTCTGCTGTTCTACATGGTGGCTGCACCATTTGTGGGGCCATTGGCGGACCGCTATTCGCGCAAGAGAATCATCGTTGGCGGGGCGATCTTCTGGAGCGGGCTCACGCTGCTGACGGCGGTTACGCACACCTACATGGAGCTGCTGATTCGGCACACGCTGGTGGGCATTGGCGAAGCGACGTTCGTGACCATCGCCCCGACATTCGTTGCCGATCTGTTTCCAGAAGAAAAACGCGGGCGGATCCTAGGCGTGTTTTATCTGGCGATCCCCGTCGGCACGGCCGCAGGATATTTGCTGGGCGGAAATCTCAGTCCGCATTATGGATGGAGATTTCCGTTTTACATCGCGGCGATCCCGGGATTCTTGCTGGCGCTGGCGGTGTTGTTCTTACGTGAGCCGGAGCGGGGGCAGTTCGATCGGGAGAAAGAAACTCCGGAGCGCGGGACGCTTTTGGGCCTGGCACGGAATCCCGCGTTTTGGACCTCAACGCTGGGCATGGCGATGATGACATTTGCGCTGGGAGGCATACAGGTTTGGATGCCAACATTTTTGTCGCGGGCGCGCGGCTACTCGCTAGAGTCGGCAAACTTCATGTTCGGCATTGTTATCGTGGTGGATGGAATTCTGGCGTCGCTGGCGGGTGGCTGGCTGGGCGATTATCTGTTGCCGAGGATGAAGGGTTCTTACTATTTTGTTTCGGCGGCAAGCATGGCGCTGGGCGTTCCGTTCATGATTGTGGCCTTGTTCACGCGTGGACCGGTTATGATTCCGGCGATTGCGGTGTCGGCTTTCTTCCTACTGCTCAATACCTCGCCATTGAATGCCGCGGTCATCAATTCCGTTGGAGCGCACATTCGTGCCACTGCGTTGGCCGTTAACATTTTCATCTTCCACTTGCTGGGCGACGTTCCCTCGCCAACCATGATGGGGTACGTGGCCGATAAACGGTCATTGCAAGCTGCCTTCGTGCTGCCCGTGATAGCCATGGTCGCTTCGTCTGCCATACTGTTTTACGGGATGAAATTCGCGCCAGTCGTTGGCAGTGAGGTTCGCATCGACGGCGCGGGGACCGAAGGAAAAATCGGGGCGGGGAAGAACTAAGCGGGATGCATTACTTTCATTGGATTGCTGGCACCTTTCTTGCGCTCGCGTGGTTCTCTCGCATCGTGGACGCGGCGATTGGGATGCCCAGTGTTGTCGATATTTCCCAGCCTGAATGGAACCGGCGTTCGGTTTCCGGCAATCCAAGTTCCGTCAACCCCAGAGTTTCAATTATCGTTCCAGCTCGCAATGAGGAAGAAGCCATCGAGCAATCCCTGACTCGCCTACTCGAACTGGATTACGACAATTACGAAGTGATCGCGGTGGATGATCGATCCACGGACCGCACTGGCGAAATCATGGAAGAGGTGAGCCGAAGTCAAAACCCCAACCCCTTCGACAAGCTCAGGGCAGGCTCTGTCGCAAAACGCGCGACAAGGATGGGGCACCCAATGCTTCGAGTGATTCACCACAGCGAATTGCCTCCGGGTTGGCTGGGAAAAACCCATGCCATGTGGACGGCCACGAATGAGGCGGATGGCGAGTGGCTGTTGTTTACCGATGCGGACGTGTTGTTTAAGCCCGACTCATTGCGGCGCGCGCTGGCTTACGCCGAGGCGGAGCGCGCCGATCACGTTGTGGTGTTTCCGCAGATGATCATGAAGCGGCCGGGCGAGTATATGATGATCGCCTTTTTCCAGACGATGTTTGTGTTTGGACATCGTCCGTGGAAAGTGGCTGACCCTAAATCGCAGGATCATATGGGCGTGGGCGCATTCAACCTGGTTCGGCGCAGTGTGTATGAAGCGGTAGGAACCTACGCTGCGCTGCGCATGGAAGTGCTGGATGATATGAAGCTTGGCAAGGTGGTGAAGAACGCGGGATTTGCGCAGCGAAATGTTTTTGGCGCCGATTTGATTTCGATACGTTGGGCGCATGGCGCAATGGGAGTCGTGAATAACCTCACTAAGAATTTTTTCGCCGTACTTTCTTTTCAGTGGCCGCGCACGTTGGTGTCAGCGTTCGGATTGGCTTTCCTGAATCTGATGCCCTTTCTCGGCGTCTGGCTGGCGCATGGCTGGGAGCGCTTGCCCTATGCCATCGCACTTATGTCGATGTTCGCGATTTATGTCGGTATGTCGTGGCGCTCGAAGGTTCCCGCTTATTACTTTTTGTTGCATCCCATCAGTACAGCACTGTTCGTCTACACCTTGCTGCGCTCGATGTTTCTCACACTTTCGAACGACGGAATTATCTGGCGCGGAACAAAATATCCGCTGGAAGAGTTGAGGAAGGGAATGGTGTGAGGAGGCGTAGGTTTGCCCCTCTGTTCGGGCTTCGTAAAAAGAGCAGTCGCGGAAGAAGAGTTATCCACAGTTCCTCCTCGAGTAATAGCTGTCTCGCTCCCGTTAACCCCGTATCGATGCTTCATTGTCTCTTTGCTGGGAGCGCGATGTTCGTGTTTCGTAACAAGCCGACAGGCACGTCATTGGGTCCGCATTGATAGATGACAATCGCGCCGGAGACGAACACTCCCTTTCTCTCTTTCAGGTTCCCTGAGCTAAGTCAGCCCATCTGAAGTCCTCCCCCTCTTAGTTCCACTTCCAAAGGAAAAAATTCAATGAAGAAGACGATTGGAGTGTTTGTAGTCCTGCTGGTTGGCCTAACGACTTTCGCGACCTCCGCGCGGGCGCAAGTTTCTAGTTCGGAGAAGACCACGGCTTGGAGCGTCGGTGCCGAGTGCCGGGGTAATCACTACAGTTATTACAATTGGATCTACAAGGACTCCAAAGGCACACATGATTTCATCGGAACGTCGGACACGTACCAGGGCAACGCATTTTGTGTGAACTACATGGACGGCTTCACGGCCAATTCGACGGATGGTGAGGGTTACGTGTTAGTCGCATACGGGGGCCAAGGGACGATCACTCTTCCTCCGGTCGGGGTGGTAGGGTTTGTTAACCCTAAGTACATCGTTGTCGGCGTCACCTACGCGCCTCCTGGGTCGAGCAGCTCTGTTACCTACACCGACAGCACTCTCGTTGGCAACACTAGCACGACTACCGGCTCATTCCAGAGCGATGTCAACGTGACCATCTCGGTCACGGACGACATAAGCGCTTGGTCTGCTCTCGGTGGGGCCGCAGTGAAAATCACGGGCACCTCATCGACCGACGTTACGCAAGGGTCAAACAGTTCCTCTACGGTCACGATGAGCAAAACATCCACTGTGTCATACCAGACAAAGGGCTCGCCGACCTGTTCTCCAGTGAATCACGACTACGACACGATCTGGCTGTGGCTTAACCCTTTGGTGATCTATACGGTCTACCCTGGCAAGACGAACATTCAATGGAACGGGTATGGTTATGACAAAAACGATCCCGCCGGCACTCTTGGTCGGGACGTTGTTCCCATCCAAGTGGGGTACCTGAACGGCCATTTCGGAAGTGACCCGACTATCACCGCGATCCTCGCGCGTACTTGGGTAACGACCTACGATCCCGGAATGGTCTGGCCCGCTGGGCAGGGACCCGGCATTACGAGTACCGACATTACCAGCATACTCGCCGCCGATCCTTTCACGAACCCCTCATATACGCTGCCGACACCGCTTCCGTCCTCAACCGCGGACGGGCGTTTCACGCAGGATCCTTACCCTCCTAACCCTATCCCCTACGTCCCGGGGGAAACCACGACGGGGTACAACACGATCGACGTCAATACTCAAAGTGAGTCCAACGGAACCTCGTACACCTACAAGCAGGCGTTCGGCACCGAGGAGAATTTTTCCGGCGGCACATTCTTGAGTACTTTCACCGTCGACATAAAAACGACGGACACCCTCACCTGGGCCTATACCTGGCTAAACACCCTGACGGTCACTCAGACCAATTCAAACGCACTGTCAGTAACGGAGCCCTCTGGCTGCAACCCGCCGTACTCCGGGCCGGGTCAGTTCATCGTCTTACAGGACAATCATTACGGGACGTTCATGTTTTATCCCGAGATCTGAACCCCATCACGTTACAGAGCAGTGCCGCCGTGAAGATCGCACGGTGGCACTGCTTTTGCTTGCGGCGGTACCTTCCACGATAGGCTCCCGGGTCGGAAACTTCCTACTCCCAACCTCAGTTTACCGCGGCGGTTCGTCGTTTACGTCGGCTTCATTGCCGTAGGTTGCACTGGTGGCGGGAGTGGGGTAGGTTTTGGCCGGCTTCTTGGTAGGGCGCATCCTGCCGGCGCTGTAGTGGCCTTGCTTTTCGACGTCGTAGTTTTTGGGCAGAGGCGGGATCAGCGTCGATCCCCCGGTTAACTGGCCGATACGGTTCAAGATGATTTCAGCTCGCCCATCGTAGAGCTTGATGGGGCCATGAATCTCGATGACGCGGCCTGTGAGGCGGCGGACGTCGCCGATGTCTTTAAGGTCATGAGGGAAGACCACCACGGTGAAAGGGCAGGACGCCTGCGCTTCGCAGAAGTCCACGAAGTGCACCCCTTTTGAGCCGACTTTCACTCGTACAACCTTGCCAACGATGCACTTGGTCTCGCCGACGTGCTGGCTAGCCTCGCGAATGGAAAGACAGTTGGAAGTCGCAAAAAGCGGGAGAGCGGAGAAAAAGAGCAGGGCGTGCACGAAAGATTTCCAACTTAGGGTCACAATTGAATTTTATGGCGTTGGTATTGACGGAAGAGGCCTACGGGCCAACTATTTGGGTAATTTTTCCCGGAAGGGAAACACAGAAGTGCCGTGATGATTTGGGAAGAAATTGGATTGATCCGAGGCAGACGGCGGCAAAATCCAAGAAAGAACGCTGAGGGACTGGGCAGCCAGTCCCCGTGTTCTTCGCCACCTAGGACATGCAATGACTTTGGAATTTACTTGAAGCCCTTGACAGCGGCGGCTTCGTCGTCTTTCACATCGAAGACGGTGTAGAGCTTGGTGATCTGGAGAAGATCGTGCACCTTTTTCGTGAGGTTGAGGAGTTTAAGCTCCCCACCCTGGTTTTTGGTGGTGGTAAAGGCGCTGACCAGTTCACCGATGCCGGAACTGTCGATGTAGTTAACTTCGCCCAGGTTTAGAATGATTTTCTTGTTGCCTTTGGCAAGAAGGTCGCGCACGGTGTCACGCAGGGTGACGCTGCCTTCGCCCAAGGTGATACGTCCGCTGCAGTCCAGAATGGTGACCCCGTCCACCTGCCGAGAACTAAGTTTCATGCTCACTGAGACCCCTCCTTGGCGCCCGCGGATGCTCCGTGGACGCGCTTGATCAGTTTTATTTCGGTACCTGTCGGGGACGGGCGAATTTCCACCACGTCCATAAAAGAACGCATAAGAAAAATGCCGCGTCCCGATGTCTTGAGCAGATTTTCCGGCGCCAGCGGATTAGGAATGCTGCTCAAGTCTATGCCCTTACCTTGATCGCGAATCGTGATGACCAGACCCTCCGCATTTTGTTCGAAGGCCAGCGTCACTTTCTTATCTGGAGCGTAGGCATTGCCGTGCAGAACCGCGTTGACCGCGCCTTCGCGCACCGCCATCGAAATCTGCATTACTTCATCTTCCCCAAAGCCGAGTTCCTTGGAAATGCGGGTCGCTGTCTCTTCCGCATGGTCCACGGTGTCCAAGGTCGAATCGAAGGTATAGGAGACTGGTTGCTCCATGTCGATAGACTACTCTTCAGCCCGCACCTGTTCCTTAGATTGTCCCATAGGCGATTGGCCCACAAGGGCTCGCCGCAGTCCGCATGCAGCGAATGCGGTAGTGTGCCTGTCGAGGCGGGGTGTTGTCAACGAGGACATAGGTTTGGTAGTGGCTGAATTTGAAACCTAGAAGTTTTCCACAGCAGTAAATCCCGAAAACAAGCCAAGAAAGGAGATCGACAGTGACGGTCCAACAACATCTTATAGAGGCAAACTTTCTACTTGACATGTTTGCCTCGATAGCATACGCTGATTTTATGGTTGAGCACGCAGAGGTCGTTAAGAGACTTAAGCGGAATCTGGAAGAAGAGATTGCCACTGTACGCTCGGCCAGTTCGAGACTTAACCAGCTTAAAGAGACCGCCAAGGAAATTGAGTCTCTCGAAGCACAATGCGAAACCGCCAAAATCCGCGCTATTCGCACGATGAGGATGGTAGGTGACGCAGCTACTAAGAAAACATTGCTTAACACCCGTGAATTTGCAGATTTGCACGCTGACTTACGTGAGCCTAGCAAGTACAGCCGAAGCGAAGCTGTATCGCTGCGTTCTTTCACTTCCGAGTACCTGCGGGCTGCGGGACCGTCAAAGGTCGGGGAAATCGTCGCGTTCCTGCAATGGATGGGAGTGAAATACGCAAAGCGCCAATCCATCGAAGGCGTGATTAAACGAAACCCGGACACGTTCACAGTCACGCGCAAGGGAAGGGAGAAATTCATTGACGTTAAAGCTGATGAGTAGAAAGGAGAAGCGAATGCGCCCTCCGCCAATGACAGCCGTAAATAGCAAGAGCCTCTAGAGACTGGAATCTCTAAAGGCCCTTAAACCGACAATCCGGCAAGCCGAAATGCCAGTCCTCAACTTCATTTTGGCTTGCCTTCACCCGAAAGGCAAGGACAAAATGAACACACTCTCGCTGGATAAGAAACTCGCCGTAATCGCCGCGCTAGTCGAAGGCAATTCCATCCGGTCTATCAGCCGTATGACAGGCGTAGACCGCAACACAATCAATTCTCTCTTGCTGCGAACTGGCGACCGCTGCCAGCAGATTATGAACGAGAGAATGCGTAACCTCGAATGCCGCTATCTACAGGTAGATGAAATCTGGACGTTCGTGCAAAAGAAGCGCCGTAACGTGCGCTCCGGCGATTCGCCCGAAGTGGGCGATCAATGGGTCTACGTGGCGATTGATGCGGAAAGCAAGCTGATTCCCGCGTTCCGCATTGGCAAGCGCGTCCGGCCCGATACCTGGGCCTTCCTTTGGGACTTGCACAAGCGCATGGCGAATCGCGTTCAGCTTACGACAGATGGTTTGAATCACTACACCGTGACGGTTCCTGAGTGCTTTGGCACCGAAGTGGACTTCGCGCAGCTTACCAAGATGTTTGGCGACTTCGGGCAGTTCGACAGCCCCGATGCGAGGTACTCCCCACCACGCATCTCGGGGGTTATATCCAAGGTCCGGCAGGGTGATCCCGATCCCGAGCATATCTCGACGTCTTTCGTAGAGCGGCAGAACTTGACTATGCGAATGGCAATGCGTCGATTTACGCGGCTGACGAACGCTTTCTCGAAGAAACTGGCGAACCTGAAAGCCGCTTGTGCTTTGCACTTCGCACACTATAATTTTTGCCGCGTGCATTCGTCTTTGCGCGTGACCCCGGCGATGGCAGCAGGCGTATCTGACCAAATTTGGCCCCTGATAAATCTATTGTCCTAGGAGGACACATGAAAGCAGTACGCAAGTCGATTGTTCCCGTATGTCCATTTTGCAAGTCCACTGTAAAGACCCTAAATGTCGCCTCTCGTGATGGTGTTTTGGTTTTCTTTTGCGCGGAATCGGAATGTAACTGCGTGCTCGGAATGGCACTCGAAAAGGGCGGCGAAGACAAGTTGTTTGCCAAATGACACACTCCATGCGATGATTCGCGTGAGCGTATCGAATTTAGGCCCGGACTGGCATCCGGGCCTTTTTATTTTCCCATTAGACCACGGCTGTCAACTGAGAACGGGTTGCCATCGTTTCAGCAATCTGTAGTCTCCGGTTTTCCAGTTCGCCAATACAGGCGCGATCCGGAAGCACGGCTCAATGGAGAGGGTGAGCGCGGTCTTGTCCTGAAACCGGATGTCTACGGCGCGATAATCCGAAGAGAGGGACAGTTCCACTTCTGCGATGATCTTGCCTTTGACTTGCGGGAACCTGAGAACTTTCCTTATTCGACGGGAGCGGGTAACTTTATGAGCAGCCAATTGCGCCTCCTAGAGTGGTGCGGTTGGTTAGGGCTGCGTTCGTGTCCAACCACGAGCGTGGCCCGTTACCCGCTTATATTCTGATGATGAATAAGAAAGCAAGAAGGCAAGTTACATTCCATTTGCGAAACTTCTAGTGCTCAACTTCAGCCACTACCATAGGTTTATCGCTCTAAATTGTTTAGGAAAATTCCTGCGCACAATCGACGGTCTGCTGGCGGCGCGGGGCGGCTATACTGCACACGTGAGTCCGGTAACGAGCGCGCGGGTCCGCCATCTGCTGATACGGTTCGCGGTCGGAATTTTATTATCCGCCGCGGTGCTTGTGGGGTTGGCTTACGCCGTTGACTACGCTGTGTTTCGTTATCGCGTCGCCGGTGGCCGGCAGGCCTTCGGACAGGTCACTGTTACGCATTACGACGCCGTCCGGCAGAAAAACGGCAAGACTGAATTCCTCTTCGATCCGCCGCAGGTGCAGACTTGCGTCAACTCGCTTTTTCCGCACGCTGGATACGCGCCTTGCTGGTATTTCCAGAGGCATACTGAGGAGCGCACCAACATCTGAAAACGGTTCGGCCGGGGTGCCTACTGAGGCTGGGGCACAATCAGAGTGCCGGCATAAGTGGCGGTAGGCGTGGTGCTGTTGATGTCGACATTCGCCAGGTAGAGTGTGGGGACGATGAAGTTGCCCGAGGGGATATTTTCCGCGTATCCCTCGTAGACAACCGTCTCCCCGTTGAAAGTGCCTTGCACGGAAATGAAGTTTCCGGTGACCGGGCCTTGCAGCGTAATGGAAGCATTGTCAACGCCGGTCAGCACTACGCTCACGTTCAGGGTGCTGCTGGAATTCTCGCTTAGGGTCGCGGTTGCGGTATCCTTGGCGCCGGCAGTGCAGGAACTGTCAAGGGGCTCGCAGATTTTTCCGGTGTAGGTGCCGGAGAGTTTCGACACGACAGTTCCGGTGATATTTCCCTGGTCGAGGATCGTTCCGTCACCGTTGCAAGTGCCGTTGGTGTTGCCCGTTTGTGCCGCTTGCTCGGTGTAGGTTCCCGTCATCGATTTTCCGTCGGCGCTCAAATCGCCGGTCACCATGAAGACGTTTCCGCTTTCCACGTAGGTGAAATTCATCGAACCGGCTAGGCCTGAGATGCTTCCAGTCAGGCTATTTCCGGTAGACACACCAGTCGTGGGATCGATTGTGGCAGCGGTGCAATTCCCAGTGAAACCGATGGTGGACGGCACGCCATTCTTTAAACCGTTGAGAGCCAGAAAATTGACTTGCGCCCCGCCGGCGGAAATCTGACCGGTGGGGACGAAGGTTCCGGTCTGGCTGCTGAAAACTTGGGCTTCCTGAAGAGCGGTTTCGATGCCGGTAGAGAATCCCGGGCTGGATGTGGACGAGGAAATGAACTCCCAGGCACCGGCGATGTTTGGCATAGGCGCGACAGCAGCCGTTTTTGAACTGGAGCAACCGGCAAAAGTAGCGGCGACGGCAAACAACAGAGCGGAAACTACCATTCTTCTCATGAATACAAGATCCTCTATCAACGCAACTCTCAGCGCAGCCAAAATGAAGCGCGGAGATTACCGAGCGGGATTCTTCCCTAGGAACGCAGTTCAGGCTTGACGGAAATGCAAGCGCAGAATTATGGCATCCGGCTAAGCGCGTTTTTGTTAATGGATAGTTAAAGTTTCGTGAATAAGAGAATCCCCGGAAGACGGAGACTTGGGAAGCCCCGAACCATCATGGTCTCAATGGGATGCGCTGGCATTGAATGATGGTGGATGATTTCGTGGCGCGGGAGGCGGCTTTCACGGGGCAGCGGATTTCACGACGGTTGTCGCTGACAAATAGAACCCGATAAGAAGCATAGGCGGAGCTTGAAAGTGCTCCGCCTTTACTTGTCGCCTCCAGTTATGGAGCGCACGGTGCGGTTACTTCGTGGCCAGCGTATAAATTACGCCGTTAAACGACGAATCGTAGCCGGCGCACCAGACACGGTGGCCGGTGTTTGTCGCCTGATTGTCGCAGGCATCCATCTCAGCATTCGTCGTGACATCCACCGACCAGGTTTTGCCGCCGTCCCCGCTGAAATAGACTCCTCCCACGCCGGTGTAGATGTTGCCTCCGGCTGCCCATCCTTGCTTGGAGGTGAGGAACATGATTTCGCGGATCGGCCATGGTCCATCCAGCGTCCGCGACGTCCAGTTCTTGCCGCCGTTGGTGGTCACATGAACCCAGCCCTCCACGTTCGGGCTGATCTCTCCGCCGCCGACCCAGCCGTCGGAATCATTCAGAAAAAATACAGGACCATCGAAAACGGAATCCACCGAAGGGCCACAGTTCCATGCGCTCCCTCCATTCGCGCTCTTGCAAAAATTAATACCCGAAGCGCGGGCGTGAAGATTCGAAAGAATGCTGAATTGCGGGTCAAACCATCCACCGTCGGAGTTGTCGGTCACTGTGGTCCAGTCGGTGGCGAGCGCACCGCCATCCGTGGTGAATTGCGCAGTGTTGGATGCACCTCCGATCAGGTCGAGGATTAGACCATTCTCGCCCGTGGGAAAACGCACGCGCTGCACCCACCCGGTGGATGTGAGAACGATATCGTTACTCCAGGTTTGGCCGCCGTCGTGGCTCCAGCGGATAAGACCTTCGAAGCTCGAGGAGTCATAGAAGCCGGAGATGACGACGTCATTCGCGGTCAGCGCCGACACGCCGTAGAAATAGTAGGGGGAGCCTAGATTCACAATTTCCGTCCAGGTCTTGCCGCCATTCGTAGTCTTCCAGACCTGGCCAAGCTCAGCGGCGGCGTATCCAATTGTCGGCGACGCGAACGCGAGATCGTGAATTACTGCGCCGGGCAGAGTGGCCTGCAATTGCCAGTTGTGGGCGGCGGGGTTTTCGAGTGGCGCCGCTATCGAAGATTCGGGCGTCAACACCCTCTCTGCCGACAGTTCCTGCGGCGAAGAAGATTGCACCGGGACCTTCCCGGAGATGTGGTGCCTGAGCGCCGCAGACTCCTGCGCAAAGCACCATGCGGATTGAAGAAGTAGCAGGACGGCAAATAAGCTTGAAAGGCGACAGAACGTCATCGGGAACCCCCATACGAATTCAGGGGCCGAATGTTACCACGGAAGTGATGTCTCAGCGACACTCAAATCCATTACGCTTCGCGGCTGCAGGAACCTGCACATCGCCGTTTTGGGCTAGACTAGAATGACTTCTGCGGAGATTGCGCCGAAATGTCATCGAGAGGATTCCATGAGGGATGATCGTCCCAGCGTCGTCTTATCAAATGTAGTTTCTGCAAAGTGGCTGAGTTTTGGGGGGTTAGGTGCTTTAATTCTGACTTCTTTGGTCTGTCTGGCGCAACCGGGAAATCCAGGTTCGCCCGCTGCCGATGCGCGCCTGCAGAAGGCTTATCGCTTTCAGCAGGGCGGCTGGACTTATGTTCATCTGGAGGGTTCGCCCGCCAACATCGGCTTCCAGCACGGATATCTGCTGGCTCCTGAAATTGTCGACGCCCTCGAGGCCATCAAACTTTTCGACACGCACACCAGCCAGCGCGACTGGGAATTCTTTCGCAAGACCGCTCGCGAGATGCTGTGGCCGCACATCGATGCCGAGTATCAGCAGGAGCTGCAAGGGATTGCCGATGGCGTGAAGGCGTACGGTGTCGATCTCGACGTCTATGACATTGTCGCGCTGAACGCATTTGAGGAAGTTCCGGACTACTACGTGCCGTGGCTGAACAAGCGCGCGCAGAAGGCCAATCCGCCGAGCCTGAAGGCTCCGGGAAATTGCAGCGCTTTCATCGCCACCGGTGCCTACACGAAGGATCATCAGATTGTGATCGCGCACAACAACTGGACAAGCTATCTCGCAGGCGAACGATGGGTGATTGTCTTCGACATTTTGCCGGAGCACGGAGAGCGCATCTTGATGGACGGCTTTCCGGGAGTGATCACCAGCGACGACGATTTCGGAGTGAACGGTGCAGGCATCATGATCACTGAAACCACCATCACTCAGTTCGAAGGCTGGGACCCGAACGGCAAACCGGAATTTATGCGCTCCCGCAAGGCGCTGCAATATTCGAAGAGTATCGACGACTACGTGCGCATCATCAAGGAAGGCAACAACGGCGGATACGCCAACGACTGGCTGATCGGTGACCGCAAGACGGGTGAGATTGCTTATCTCGAACTTGGGTTGAAGAACACGCCGCTGTGGCGGACGAGAGACGGATATTTTGTCAGTTCAAATTTTGCCCGCGATCCCAAGTTAATTCGTGAGGAGACTGACGGGTTCAATCCGAACGATGCGTCATCGTCGATGAATGCACGCCACGCCCGAGCCGACGAATTTGTGCAGAGTGCGAAAGGGAAAATCGACGTCGAGGTTGCCGAAGCCTTTTTGTCAGATCATATAGACAGCTTCGAGAAGAAAGAGCAAGCCGACGAACGCTCCTTGTGCGGCCATGTCGAAGTCACAGCCCGCGGCGTGAAAGAGTGGGGGTGGGAAGGCTACAACCCAGGAGGTGCGGTTCAAGGCAAAGCCACCGACAGCGGGATGGCGGCGAACATGAGCTTTGTTGCGCGCGCCGGACATCCCTGCGGCGCAGATTTCCTGGCCGCCGACTTTCTTGAGCATCATCCCGAATACGCGTGGCAGAAGCCGCTTCTGCGCGACATGAAGGCCGGCCCGTGGACGACGTTCAAGGCTGGACAGAAAAGCAGCGAGTAAATTTATGTAGCGACAGCCGCCTCGGCGGTCCAAGCCTGGGCGAAGCCCGGCGCAACCGTAGGCGTAACCGCGTGGGTTCGAATTTTATCGATCGCTCATGGAGAAGGAGGCGCAGTCTCGTGAAAGAAACCCCACAGCAATACACGCAGCGAGTAGTCAGCTATCTTGACGGCAAGCAGCCTTTGGCGGTGCAAGCTGCGACTGCCAAGAAAATCGATCGTCTCATCAAAGGCGTGTCCCCAGCCAAACTGCGCAAGCGTCCGGCTCTGGATAAGTGGTCGGTGAGCGAAATCCTTGCACACCTCGCCGACGCCGAAATCGTCGTCGGCTTTCGCATGCGCCTCATTTTGGGCGCTCCCGGAACTCCCATAGCGGCCTTTGATCAGGATTCCTGGGTAATGAGCGGCCACTATGAGAAGCGCAATTCTCAGAAGTCCTTCGAACAGTTTCGCGCCGTGCGCGAGGCCAACCTCGCGTTGCTCAAGTCTCTGACGCCCGATCAGTGGAAACATTATGGGATGCACTCCGAGCGCGGCCAGGAGACGATCGAACACATCGTCCGCATGTTTGCCGGCCACGACATCAATCACCTGAAGCAGATCGAGGGGATTTTGGCAGGGAAGTAACCAGATCTTCGCTCCTTTTTTCAGGTGCATTAGGGCTTGCTCATTCGTTCGCAGAAAAAAATCCGATTCGCCGCCGTTGAACTTCCGTTCTGCGCCGATCTTGCATCGTGCTACCTTTAGCCGTAGTCATCAATCTGCGTCCATCCTCCGAGCCGTGCGCAAGGAAGAATCACGATGTTGACGAAAGTTTGCACCAACCAGAACTGTCCTGCTTACGCGCACTTTGTTTTCACGTTGGGAATGCGATGCGTGCTTTGCCGGTGGGACCTGAAGGCCGCGCACAGAAATCCTGAAGCGGCTCGCGCAGACGTTCGACGCAAGAGCGCCGGAAGCGTGGCTGGGCAACTGAGAAACTCGGCCCGCAGACGCGCCGCTCGATGAGCATTTAAGCCTGCCTTAGCAATCCGACCCAAGAGCGAGATTCTGTTACCCCAAACTACGCATCCCATCTCCTGTAATTCGATCCGAGGCAAAGAACTCGGTGCACGATCTCGTAATATGTACGACTGATTTGACTAAGCAAAAACCAGTGACTGGTGGTAAAGTTTTTGGGAAGGACGTTGCAATGAGCAAACGTATTCTCTTGAGTGGCTGGCTGCTCAGCACTCTACTTTCTTTGCTCTGCAAGGCGCCTGCGCAGGATCGCGTTCCAGTGGAGGCAGAGTTGGTACGGGCCATCGACGCGGGGCGGGTCAAGATCGGCGAATCCGTGTTGGCGAAAGTAGCTGTGAAATGGCAGACCCCTCAATGTACCTTGCGAGAAGGAGCAGTTCTCAAGGGCCGGATCGTCGCCCAGACCGCCCACTCAAAAACCGAAAAGAATTCACAGATTGCTCTGTTGTTCGAAAACGCTCAGTGCAACGGTCCTGACCTGAAGCCGTTGCCTCTCACCGTGGCCGCCGTGCTGGTGAGCGATCCCTACCAGGACCGTAATCTGTACGAGAATCAACCGCTGAATGAAGCAGTGGGCCTGAGCATAGGAGGTGGGGGCGGGGGCGCGGCCGGGGTTGGCGTTGGCGGAGGAGTCATCAACTCCAACATGAGAAGCGTGAGTGCCGCTGCGGCTACTGTCTACGTTTCACCGCCGAAGTATAAGGGGCCGACTGCTGTGATGCCGGGACAGGTTGTTGGCATCAGAGGCCTGAAGCTCCGTGTTGGGGATGGGCCGGAAGGAAGTTCGGTGCTTTCGATGTCGGGACACAATGTCCGTCTCGAATCCGGATATCGGATCATGCTCGTGCCCAACCTGAGTACGGCCACCCCAGTATCGAACGGCGCAGGCACCAGTGCCGTTCCGAGTGTGGCAGTTGCTCCGATTGCGACACCCGCCACCGTTTCGGATGAATCCAGCGTGCTGGACGAAACCGAAATCTGTTTGCCTCCACACTGCACCGATGCATTCGAGTCCAGCGAAGCTGAAACCGGCGGGGCTACTGCTTGGTCGAGTTTTCGTGTCACTCAGTTGGGCTATGCTCCGGCCCGGCCGGACCAGGAAATGTACGGCTTCGACTATGGTTCGGCGATGTCCTATTTGGGCGGAAATGAATTGTTGTTTACATTCAATCCGCATGTGTTGATTGAGCGCAGTGGTACCGAGGCAAAGTTCGCTAAACTTCGCGTCATTCGTGCGGTTCTGATCAATGTGCAGGAACGGAAAGTGGAGAAGACCGTCGACTGGAAAGTGGCCGATTCGCAGCAATATCTATGGCCGGTGAGTCGGGGCGTGTTAGTTCATGTTGGACGCGAGTTAAGACTATATAGGGCTGGGCTGAAGTTGGAACAGAAGCTCGCGCTGAACGGTCCTCTCGCTTTTGTGCGTATTTCTCCCTCGTCGAAATATTTTGCGGTCGGCGTTTTGCAGGAACGTCACTCGGACACGGTCCATCGTGAATTAGAGGAAGCTGAACAGCGAGAGCCTGAAGAAGACGTTGAGATCAAAGTCCTGGATAGTAATTTTCACATCCTGGCCACTGTAGTTCGGTCTTCCCGCGCGACGATACCGGTGTTGTCGGACGTGGGAGAGATTCGCGTACTGAGCACAGCCAAGAACCGGTGGAGCATCGTCGAAGAGAGCTGGGACGAACAACAACGGGTCCTGGCCCGATTGAACTCTGGCTGCCGGCCTCAAGTGACGAGCTTACCGCCAGATTTATTGTTCGTGGTTGGATGCGACCGGCAGTCGTCTGGCAAATGGTATCGTGTGATCCGGCCCAACGGAAGGCCTCTACTAAGGGGAGTTTCTCCGTCGGTGGAATTGGAACAAACGGTCAGCGGTGTCGCTGCGGGCAATTCGTTCGCGATTGGCGTGGCGGAAACGGCAAAATCGATGGCCGCAAATTCTGCCTTTCAGACCTCTGATCTACAAAGCGAACGCATCGTCGTGTATCGCGCGGAAAATGGAGAGAGAATATTCACGGTCACGATCCCTTCGCCCGAACCAACCGTTCAGACATTTGTACTTTCACCGGATGGCGGCCAACTGGCGGTGTTGCAAAAAGATCAGATTGCGTTCTACAAGGTGCCGGCAGTCCGCGGACATTAGCGACGGTGGAACGCTGCTAACTTAAATCGAGTGAAAGCTTAACAGGGATCGATGAAGTTGCGATTTCACGCCGGCCTCGCCTTGTGTGGCACTTTGGTTCTTAGCCTTGCACCGTCCGCGTCTTCTCAGAGCGGGGCTAAAGCTGCATCTGGAGATTTCACGTTAATCAAGGATGCTGCCCAATCGCTGGCAGCCGGCGACTTAAAGCGAGCTGAGAATGAGCTGAATATCGTTCTCGCAACCGCGCCTGATGACGTCCGCGCTCTGAATCTTTTGGGCATAGTCTATGCTCAGCAAAAGCGCGAGTCGGAAGCGGAGGGATTGTTCAAGCGGGCAATCACGCTCAAGCCAGATTTCGCCAGCGCCCATGTCAGCTTGGGCATGTTGTACACGCAGATGGCTAAGCCGGACCAGGCAATTCTCGAGTTCCAGATTGCTCTACGACTGGATATTGGCCGTACGGATGCACTCGCTTCGCTCGTGAACGTGTGGCGCAAACAAGCTCGCGCGGAGGTGGCTCGCGGTGACCCGGAGAAAGCATTGTCGCTGCTGCTACAAGCGCGCAAGGCGAATTCGAAGGACGCGGACGTGCTCTTTGATTTTGGGATGGTCGCGCTTCGGGTGTCTTTGTTTGAAGATGCGGCGCAAGCGTTTCGCGAGACGCTCGATCTAAGAAAAGATGATGTGAATGCGCTCTACGGTTTGGGCCGGGCGCAAATGGGCCTGGCGAATTACGAAGATGCTCGCGGAACCTTCGAGCGCTTCGTCCGCCTTCGACCTTCCGACGCTTCGGGCCACTATGCGTTGGGGATGACGCTGCAAGCATTACAACGATCGGCAGAGGCCCGAAGTGAGTTCGACAAATCCATTGAGCTGCAGCCTGCACAAACCGAGTCTCGCTATCAACTCGGACGCATGGATCTGGAGGCCGGCGATCCTTCCGCGGCTGAACAACAATTTACGCGTGTGCTCGAACGAGATCCGAATCATGCGGGTTCGTTAGCAGGCATGGGGCGGTTGAAGTTTCAGCAGAAAGACTACTCGCAAGCGCTCGAATTGCTCGGCAAAGCCGTGGCTGCGGACACTTCTCTTCGCGAAGCCCACTACTATCTCGGAATGACGTATGCGCGCATGAATCACAAAGAAGACTCACAGAAAGAACTGGAGATCGCCGGCCACCTCGAACACGAAGAAGTCGAGCGACAACAGAACATGCTGAAGATTATCGACACCGATCAGGTCGGTACACGGCCCAACAAATAATCCCGTTTACTAAGAGCATCCGACTGCCTACGGCTGGACTGTCCTATTTGTTCGCGGGATTTCCGCCTTCTAACGCGACTTTAGGCCAACCATCGACCCAGGCAATCGTCGAAATTTGCAGGTATGCGTCGCCTGAGGTGCCGTCATAAGCGTGGAAAACAATAATATCTCCGTCTTTTTGCTGCAGCAGCGACTCGCCTCCAGGCCCCAGCCATCGCTTGTTTCCTAACAATAAAGGAGTACCACCGCCCTCTAGCATCGGGGTCCCGGCAGCGTCGACATATGGGCCGGTCACGGAGCGAGAGCGTGCCACCATCGTCTTGTAATTGCTTTTTGTGCCGCGGCAGCAGAGATCAAACGACACGAACAGGTAGAAGAAATCTCCGTGGCGAATAATGAACGGCGCCTCGACCGCCTGCCAATCGCCGGGAAGTCCCGGGGGATTCGGCGGTGGATTATCCGGATGCTTACGAGTCGCCAGCGGGTAGATCTTTGCATCGCCCGCAGACAACAAGCCGGTTTTTGCATCGATGCGCCGCATTTTGATGCCGGTCCAGAAACTGCCGAAAGAAAGCCACGGCTGGCCTTTTTCATCCAATACGAGGTTCGGATCGATGGCATTGAAATTATCTTCGAGTCGAGATCGAAGGACCAATCCGCAATCGACCCAATGAAAATCTGCGCTCTTTGAATTTAGAGTTTTGTTCGTCAGGAGTGCGATTCCTGAAGTGTTTTTGCCGAAAACTGAAAATGCGTAGTAGAGATGGTATTCGCCATTGAAATATGAGATATCGGGGGCCCAAAGTTCTTTGGTTCGCGGACTTTCTTTCGTGATCCACTCGGGAACCTTGTCAAAAACGTAACCGCACATTTTCCACGCGTGTAAGTCATTCGAACAACGAATCGGGAGCTCTCCTTTGCGAACCTGCCCATTGGCTGTTCCGAACAGATACCATGTGTCGCCATCTTTGGCGATGGAGGGATCGTGCGTATATTCGACGTCTCCTTCGACCTTCACGACTTGCGGTGTGTTCTGCGGGTTGTCTTCTGCAAGAGCGAATGCCGCGGTCAGAGAGCAAAGGATAATAAAGAATGCCGTTTTATTTCGCATCGAGTATCCCTCTCGCATGAAGTCGGAGATTTTTTTGGTAAAGAGCACAATATCAGAAATCGTTTACTAATGGCTAGGCGCCATCACTGACTCGACAAGGTCCGCGAGCTGTTGAACGGTGAAGTCGTTGCCCTCAAGGTTGGCGGCCAGTTTACCCTCGCGGTCAATTACCACGGTATGAAAAGAGTGGACCAATAGAGCCTCGTCCGGATAGAAGGCCATATCAAACTTGCGGCAAAGTTGCTCGATATCCGACGAAGGGCCAGTTAAGAAGTGCCAGGAGCGGGCGTCGGCGTTCCAGATGCGAGCGTATTGAGTGAGCGCCTCGGGCTGATCGTTGGCGGGGTCGATGACGACGGTGAGGAGGATCAAATCCCGGCCCATACTGTTTTAAATTTCCTTTGAAGCGCGCCAAAATTATTCGATAGACGAACACAGTAATCGGGCCGGGGACAGCGGGTATAGATAAAAGTGATGGCCACGACTTTTCCGGAAAATTGGGAGAGCGAAACCCGCTGCCGGTGCTGATCGATCAGAGCGAAGTCTGGGACGAGTTGGGCAACATGCAGTACGTCGGCGGCCGATTTCGCGGCCATCGCATTTTCCATCAACTTGAACCGGCGAGCTTGAGTTGGGTCGAGATCCAGGCTTTCGAAAGGATGCGCGTGAATGTCTTCGGCAAACGATGAGCTCTTATCGACGACCAGCGAGAAGTCGATGCTCATGCCCGGCTCCAGGCCAACGAGCATCTTCGAATCGCGCACGTGGAAAGGCATGACCATGGAATCCATGTAGCCCGGAATCTCACGGCATGACACGGACATCGTCCCGTGCTCCGTATCGACTTGCAAGAGCACGCCGCTCACCGCGTATTTTTGCGATGCCGCGGCATGAGGATTGAGGAAGAGAAATGGCAAGAGCATTCCAAGACTACGCCCGAGAATGTTCACTCTGCGATTCACCATTCACCTCTTTAGGTACCACACCAGACCTAATGCCTGCTCGAGTCTTCTGACATGTTCGAAACTTTCTTAACCGTTTCCCCTGCGCCACCCAAGCGAAAAGGATGCCGCTGAAGCTTGATGTAATCCTTGGCGAATTCCTTGATCTCGAGAAACTGGTCGACGCCGACGTTCTCAAAGTTCTGGCGCAAATTACTTGTAGGCCACCAGATTTCCAAATCCACGATGCGTGCTGACTTTCCCAGGCCAACATGTTGCGTGAGCGGGGAAGCGCCGAACGAACCTCCGCTGCTAACCGTACGATAAATCGAACGCGTGGCCTTGCCTTCATTTTGCACCGTCACCTTGATGCGCGCGCCAATTGCAGCCCGGTTCGTCTTCACCCCAACCAGATGCAGACTGATCCAGTCGTTGCCATTGCCGGATTTTCGAACAGACGGAAGGCATGACTGTCGCCCGGGACTGCGCCGCCAATTTCGGCGAGGATATCTTCGTCGCCATCGTTGTCGATGTCCGCAAAGGCGGCGGCGTGTCCTTTGTGGAGTTCGCCTGTGCCGGATGAGGCCGTCACGTCAGTGAAGAATTTGCCCTCTTTGTTATGGAGCAGCACGTTTGGAAGCAGCGACGCATAACTGGGATTCCCGGTGCCAAGGTACATGTCCAGAAAACCATCGTTGTCGATGTCTCCAAAGTTGGCGCCCATGGGCATCAATACTCGGTCCAGGCCAACTTCTGATGTGACGTCGCGAAAAGTTCCGTTGCCCAAATTCTTGTATAACTTCAGAGTCTCGGCGTTTGGAGGCAGCTCCAGATAACTGCGAACCGACTCGTCGACTGATACGTAATAGCTTGTGACAAATAGGTCAGGCCAGCCGTCATTGTCGTAGTCGAAAAACCATGCGGCGAAGCTCTGCCATGGCTTCTGTACACCAGCCTGCTTCGCGACCTCTGTAAACGTCTTATTGTGATTGTTGTGATAAAGAAAATGGTCGCCATTCAGGTTGGAGACAAAGAAATCCACATAGCCATCATTGTCATAGTCGGCTGCGGCGACGCCCTTGGTGAACGCGATGCGATCGATCCCGGCGGCGTGCGAGATGTCTTCGAATGTTCCGTCACCACGATTGTGAAAGAGTTGGCTCGGTTTATTTTCGTTGCCGACGAACAGGTCAAGATAACCATCGTTGTCGATGTCAGCCCACACGGCGGCCTGCGTGTCGGTTGCCGGCTCGGCGAGGCCGCTGGCCACAGTTACATCGGTGAAAGTTCCGTCGCAGTTGTTGCGCAACAGAGACTTGCGCTGAGGAAACTCCCATGCGCCGCGTAACACCAGAATATCGAGGCAGCCGTCATTGTTGTAATCGGTCTGCACCAGGTTGAGTCCGCCCAACTGATCGCTCAATCCGGCCTGCGAAGTGTGGTCGCTGAATGTCCCATCGCCGTTGTTGTGGAAGAAATGCATCGGAGCGCACTGGCCGAAGTCCGATGTAACGATGTCGTACAAACCATTTCGCTCGAAATCGTCTACGATCAGGCCTCCCGACATGGAATAGAGATTGATGCCGGCAGCGGGCGCTACATCGACGAATCGTCCCACATCCTCAGTGGATTCGAAGATCGAGGGCGCGATCAAATATTGTTGCGGCACGCCTGCAGGATATTTTCCCAGAGTCAGGTAGGCGAGATTGAGCAACCACCTTGCATCAAGCGCCTGAGGGTTGCGTTGCAGATATTTCAACAAATATTCGATCGCTTTTTGCGAGTCCGCCGGCTTTGAGTAACTCTGGTTTACGCGCGGCGGGAAAATGCACTGGTCACCCGGATGACGATAGACATCATTGTCCATTTCCGACTTGTGCAAATAGGCGATGCCCAGCACCTCTTCCAGTTCGGGCATTGCTCCAGTTAGCTGTGACGACGCCACTTGATATGCTGCTAGCCATTCGTTGATTGCTTTATCCATTTCTCCTTGGTACGCAAACACGTTGGCAAGGGCATAGTGCATCTGAATCACATCGAGGGGGCGGCCGTGAGCGACACCCTGCGGGTTGGATGGGTCCAGACTCTTCTGCACGTAATCGGTGACCGAAGCGAGCGATTCCTGCCGAATCCGGCACAATTCATGCAAATCCTGGCTCCAGCCCTCTGGCTTGGAAAAATTGCGAAAAGCGAGATCCGCCTCGCCTTTCCCGCCGACGTTTGGAGAATATCGAATCGCTCCGGTAGCCGAGGATGAAAGAATCCTCGCCGGACTTGTATTTTGGAGGGCATCGGTTTCTCCGGGCGCAACTACTTTCAAGATCGCGTAGCCGGGGGGTAGACGCACCACATTGCTGATTTGTCCCGCTGCCAGCCCTTTGACAGCATCACGCAATTCGGAGCGCAAGGCTGCGAGATCCACAGCCCCCATCGAACCACCGTCAGATGCCGTCGGATCGATGGAGGCTTCTCTCGCGAGGGTAGCGAAATCTTCGCCGCCTTTGAGTCGCCGCACAATGTGATCTGCGTCCGTCGCTGACGCGACGACGATAATCCGCAAGTTCACCGTGCTGGGCGAGTTTTGAGCTCGCAGGATGCCGCATGCGGCGCCGAGGATTGAGACGAGCATTGCTGCAACACAAACTGGTGCGCTCACGATGCGACAAGGAGCGACCATGCTACGGACCGGCATACGATGAAAGACGGTCGAGGATCGATTCTTCATTTCCATCTACCGGGAACTTCCAGAAAACTATAGCATCCCGCTTGGCAAACGTTTACTATACGGGCGGCTTGACTCCGGAGGGTTTGGCAATGATCGGACGCCGTGAATTCCTACGTAATACTCTAGCTACTACCGGGGCGGCTCTTGCTGCCCGCTCGCTGTCCTCGTTCGCCTGGGCTCAATCCAGCGGCTTCGATTCGCGCATCGAAGTTCTCTCCAGGGAACCTCTGGGCGTCATTTCTCCAAACCTCTACGGTCATTTTACCGAAGACCTGAGCGGTGTTGTCTACGACGGGATATGGGTGGGCGCAAATTCCAAGGTGCCCAATGTCGATGGCATTCGAAAGGAACTGATTGACGAAATGCGCAAAATCAAAGCTCCGGTCGTGCGCTTTCCCGGGGGGTGTTTCGCGGATAGCTACGACTGGCGAGACGGCATTGGCCCGGCTGACAAGAGGCCACGCCGAACCAATTTCTGGAACGGCGGAGAAACCAGCGCAGCACCCGCGAGCCACAGCTATGATCCCAACCAATTTGGCACGAATGAGTTTGCCCACTTCTGCAAACTGATTGGAAGCGAGCCGTATCTGGCAGCCAACCTCCGTAGCCTTTCGGCCGAAGAATTCTATCGATGGATTGAGTACTGCAATTCTCCAGCGGGAAGCACAACGCTCGCGGATACGCGCGCGGCTGCGGGTTTCAAAGATCCTTTCAATGTGCGCTATTGGGGAGTGGGAAATGAATCGTGGGGATGCGGAGGGAACTTTACGGCTCAGGAATACGCAGTAGAATTCCGGCGCTTCACAACGTGGGTGCCGCGATTTGACCAGGAATTGTCATTCATTGGTTCCGGCCCTAATGTGGATGATTGGGCGTGGACGAGAGGCTTCTTTGAGGAGATCGCCAAGAAAGGCCGACGCGAACTCCATGGCGTTTATGGATGGGCCCTTCATCACTATGCGTGGAATCTTAGCCGCGGCAAAACTCGCGACTGGGTGCAGGGGAAAGGTGAAGCTGTAAAGTTCGACAGCGTGGATTGGTACGAATTGATGCGGGAAGGCGACCGCATGGAAGGCTTGATCAACGGCCATTGGCAGGTGATGGCCGAGGAAGATCCGGAGCACTGGGTCAAACTGGTCGTCGATGAATGGGGACCGTGGTATCGGCCAGGTAGCGAAGCGACGCCTGGAGATCAACTTGAACAAATGCCAACCTTACGGGATGCGGTCTTCAGCGGAATGACGCTCGATATTTTCAATCGTCATCCGGAAAAGATAGCGATGGCGAACTGTGCGCAGTTGATTAACTGTTTGAACAGCCTTTATCTGGCACATGAGGACAAGTTTGTGGTTACCCCTGTCGGCCATGTTTTTGCCATGTACGCGGCGCACCACGGCGGTCAGGCGCTTCGAACGATTTTCTCGGCGCCGACGATCGATTACGACAGAGATGGCAAACCGGCGTCGTTCTGGGGTTTGAAAGGATCGGCCTCGGTGCGTGATAAGGAATTAACTTTAACGGTGGTGAACCCGCACGTGAGTAGCGCCCGGGAGAGCGAGATTGTTGTCCGCGGCGCGGCGCTGAAGTCGGGAACGTCAACTGTACTGACTAACGCTGACATCCATGCCCACAACACTTTTGAGCAGCGGCAAGTCGTGGTGCCGCAAACGAAGGCCCTCGAAATTGGTGGAGGAGTCTTGCGCTACACATTTCCGCCAGCTTCGGTCACAAAGCTGACGTTGACTCTTTCCTAGATCCACTTGGCTCGCGATCGATGCAGATTTGAAGCTTGACTCAGCGGTTGAAGGCTGCAAGTCTGTCTTCCAGGAACTTACACATCATGAACAGCCGCGTTTTGCAAAATAGCTTCCGGTTTTGCTGTGCTCAATTTGTGTTCGCACTTCTGTTAGCAGCGTGCTTCTGCCCGTCAACTTTTGCCGAGGACGAACCTTGGACGCTCGCCCTGGCCAATGAGTGGTATTCGCACCAGCCATGGATGGTGGGCAGCAACTTTATTCCGAGCACTGCCATTAATCAGTTGGAGATGTGGCAGCCCGAAACGTTCGACTTGCCGACCATCGATCGCGAACTCGGCTGGGCCGAGGCTTTGGGCATGAACACCATGCGGGTTTTTCTCCACAACCTTTTGTGGCAACAAGACTCGCAGGGCTTTCTTCATCGCATGGATCAGTTTCTGGAAGTGGCAGACAAACACCACATCCGAATCATGTTTGTAGTGTTCGATTCGGTTTGGGATCCGCATCCAAAACTGGGCAAGCAGCGTGATCCAAGGCCGCACGTTCACAACTCTGGTTGGGTGCAAGCTCCCGGGGCCGACCTTTTGAAAGACGAATCCCGCTGGGACGCTGCGCTGAAACCCTATGTCACAGGCGTGCTCACCCATTTTCGCAACGACCACCGTATTTTGATGTGGGATCTGATGAACGAACCGGATAACGACAGCGTCCAGTACAAAGCGACCGAACTTCCGGACAAAGGGGCTCGCGCGCTCAAGTTGTTGCGGGAGGAGTGGAAATGGGCACGCGCCGTAAACCCATCGCAGCCGCTCACCAGCGGAGTTTGGAAAGGGAACTACTCGAGTGATGCAACGCTGAGCGCGATCGAACGATTTCAGTTAACAAACTCTGACGTCATCACCTTTCACAGCTATGATCGGTCCGATGCGACGAAACGCCGGATCGAGGTGCTGCGTCGATATGACCGTCCCGTTGTATGCACCGAATACATGGCGCGGCCGCTCGGCAGCACGTTTGCATCGGTATTGCCGTTGCTGAAGACGGAACATGTGGGGGCGTACAACTGGGGTTTTGTGAATGGGAAGTCTCAGACCATTTATCCATGGGACTCGTGGGAGAAAGCCTATCAGGGTGACCCGGCGGTTTGGTTTCATGACATCTTCCGCAAAGACGGAACGCCCTACGATGCGAAGGAAACTGAGCTGATCCGCCAACTGACTGGGGCTGGTCAGTCTGGCCGCTGAGCGTAAGTATTTCCATGAAGAACAAACATTCAACCCTGACCGCGCCTCAGGTATTGGCCGTTCTCAGCATGTTCATCTTTCTCGTTGCGTGGACTACTGTGGGTCAAAGTCAGGAGGCGAATCCGCCCGCTGCTGCCACTTCGAAACAAACGCAAGGCGCAGTTTCTACCGGTGGGGCACATGCCGCGGTACTCGACACTGAGAAGCGGCCCATCACCGCGGGCGGATTCGTGGATAGCGGCCCAGTCGTTTTTCAGGAGGTCGCGGAAAAGGCAGGCTTGACTAAATGGAAGCACGTGATGGGCACGGATGAAACGCGCTTCATTCTTGAAACTGTCGGTTCCGGGGTTGCGATTATCGACTACGACAACGATGGTTGGCCGGACATTTATCTGGTCAACGGCTCGACTTACGATGCAATGGCAGGGAAGGCTGCACCTCCTCACGCAGCGCTTTTTCATAACAATCACGACGGGACGTTTACCGATGTTGCTGAAAAGGCGGGCGTAACGAACGACCGCTGGGGTTTCGGCGTTGCAGTCGGCGACTACGACAACGACGGCTGGCCCGATCTGTACGTGACGAACTTTGGGAAGAATCGTCTCTATCACAACAATCACGATGGAACGTTTACTGACGTTGCGGAAAAAGCTGGAGTAACACTGGGCAATTGGTCGACTGGCGCCACATTCGGCGACTACGATGGCGACGGCCGGCTCGATCTCTTTGTTCCTGGCTATGTGCACTACGATCTCGACCATCCGCCGGTGCCGGGTTCTGCCGCTGTTGCGTTTTCAACTTGCGAATTCCGGGGCATGAAGGTGATGTGCGGTCCGCGCGGACTCAAGGGTGAGCCCGACCACCTCTTTCACAACAACGGCGACGGGACCTTCACCGATGTCAGCGAAAAGGCCGGGGTCAGCGACTCCAATCGCTACTACGGTCTCACCGCCGTTTTTGCCGACGTCAACAACGATGGTAAAGTCGATTTGATGGTGGCCAACGACTCCACTCCGAACTATTTGTACGTCAACAAGGGCAACGGAACTTTCGAAGATGCCAGCTATGCCTCCGGCTACGCCCTGAACGAAAACGGCCGCGAGACAGCGTCGATGGGAATCGCGGTCGGAGACTATCTAAACAACGGCCTCTTGGATTTCTACAACACCGTGTTCTCGGACGACTACAACCCACTTTACAAAAACGAGGGTCGAGGGAACTTTACCGATGTTAGTTATCAAGCCGGCATTGCGGAAGTAACGATTCCGTTCCTGGGGTGGGGAACCGGTTTCCTGGACTACGACAACGACGGCTGGAAGGATCTTTTGGCAGCCAACGGGCATGTCTATCCCGGGGTTGATCAGAGCGATTGGGGCACAACTTTTGCCGAACGTCCCTTGCTATTTCACAATTTACGGAACGGCAAGTTCGAGGCAGTGCCACCTGTGAAGGGAACTGGTTTGGCTGCTTTGCTGACCGCCCGCGGCGCCGCTTTCGGCGATTTATTCAATGATGGCAAGATTGATGTTGTGATCAATCAACTGCACAACGTTCCGGCACTTCTTCGCAACGTATATCCGACAGAAAATCATTGGGTTGGCTTTCGACTGATTGGGGGGCCGAAGAGCCCGAGGGATGCGGTTGGAGCGACAGTTTACCTAGCTGCTGGCGGCATCCGGCAGCGAGGGGACGTGATCAGCGGAGGCAGTTACGCCTCGTCGAACGATCTCCGGGTGCACTTCGGGTTGGGGACGTCGACTGCGGTTGAGGGCGTTGAGATTCACTGGCCGAGCGGTGCAGTCGAGCGGCTGAAACTGTCGGCGGTTGATCGTTTTTATTCTGTTGAAGAGGGCCGGGGCATTAGTGCCGGGGGCTTCCCATCGAATCGATGAAGGGAAACGTTTGCTGCAAGATGATTGAACGAGAGAATATTCTTGACAATGATAATTGATTAATACTAGATTTCTTATCGCTTTGCTTTCCGCGCCAAATACCGCTCTTCTAAGCCGAATCTCCTGGGCGAAGCCGGTAGTATGGTCCATCGCGTTTCTCTGTGGGGCGGTCTCCTCATTCGGTCAAAACACTCAGTTTGAGAAATCGTTTCAGCACGGGACGGAAGAGATGCGCCGTGGGCAGTGGGAGGAGGCGTCTGCCGACTTCGCGAAAGCGGCAGCGTTGGACCCTAGTTCCGGCCCTGCGTATTTCAACCTCGGACTGGCGCGACTTCAGCAAGGTCATGTTGACGACGCGTTGACTGCTCTAAATCGCGCGGTGGTTTTGTCGCCTAAACTCCGAGGCGCGAATTTGTTTCTGGGCGTCGCGCGCTATCGCAAAAATGACTTCAAGAGTGCTGCTGCTGCCTTGCAGCGCGAGATACGCCTGGACCAGCGAAACGCGCAAGCCTATATGTGGCTGGGAGTAGTGCAGCTCGCTACGGGCGACGCAGAGGCGGCTAGCGTCGCTCTGGATGAAGCCGCTAAGATCGATCCCGGCAATGTCGATATCTTGTATCACCGGGGCCGCGCTCACATGTTGGTTTCCAAAGACAGCTACGAGCGGATGTATCGATCCGATCCGCAGTCATGGCGCGTGCATCAAGCTCTTGCGCAATCTTTTGTCGAGGCCAATCGTTTTGCCGATGCGGCGACCGAGTGCCAGATTGCACTCAACTTACGGCCGAACGAACCGGGTCTGCATGAGGAACTGGGCGACATCTATTGGAAGCAAAACCAACTGGACAAGGCGGAATCCTCCTTTCAGGATGAACTGAGAATTGACAGCGAAAGCCTCTCGTCCATGTACAAACTGGCGGTAGTAAGTCTGGAACGTTCCAAGCCCGAAACTACCGTGTCATTACTCAATGCATTGTTGAGCCGAGCGCCGAAGTATCCGGATGCGCAATATCAACTTGGGCGGGCCGAGGCTCAGCTCGGCCAGGTGAACGCTGCGATCACTAGCTTTAAGGCGGCGGTGGATGAAGGGCAAGGAGATAGCGAAACGAAGCGTCAATCATATTACCAGTTAGCGCAGCTCTACCGCAGAGCGCAACGGCCCGAGGAGTCCCAAGCAGCATTGGAGTCGTTTATGCGGCTTAAGCAGGAAGCGGATGCGGCACAAGCTCAGAAATTAGAGGACAAGATGAAGCGGTCGCCAGAAGCGCAGCAAACGGCCCGTTAGAGATTTTTGGGGCGAAGCTCAGTCTTTTAGAAGCTTCGCCCTGATTTAAAGATTTCGATGCAATGAGCACAGGCGAGTAAGCCAAGAGCTTGGGGCGGTCCCTGGATTCTTGGATGGGGTGAAATGCTGAAAAGTGTTTTGAGATAAGTAAACGTTTACCTACGCGACGTGGTATGCAAGCGCAGCAAGCATTGTTTTTCTAATCTTCTGGGAGGCGTGAACTATGCATCTGCATCAAAGATTAGCAGCTAAGGCAGTCGCCGGCAGTTTACTTCTGTCGTTGGTGCTTTTCACGTTTTCCCCAGCCGCACTTGGCCAGGCGAATCAGGGCGCAATCGCGGGCGTTGTGGAAGACTCTTCCGGAGCCGTGGTGCCAAATGCTAAGTTGACCGCAACAGAGAAATCGACTGGGTCGACCTACGAGGCAGTGACCACCAGCGCGGGCTCCTATCGCTTTCCCAACCTCCGCATCGGGACCTACGACGTTACCGTCACCGCTGCCGGCTTCAAGGTTGCAACCCTTACCGGGGTCGTGGTGCAAGTGGCGACCACCGCCTCTCTCGACGTGAAACTGGCTGCCGGCGGGGTAAATGAAAGTATCGTGGTCAGTGCGGATTCGCCCACCGTGCAGTCGGAGAGTTCAGATATCGGCACGGTTGTTGGCAATAAACAGATCCTCGATCTTCCTTTGGCGCTGGGCAGTTCGGTCCAGGCGATGCGGTCTCCTGAAGCCTTTGTCTTTCTGACGCCAGGGTCCGTTGGCCCGGGTTCCGACTCAGGCAACGGCGGCACCTTCGAATCGAAGATCAGTGGCGGACAGAATTACGCGACTGAGGTTTTGCTCGACGGCGCTTCAACCACCCGTTCCGAAAACGGGTCCTCTTTCGATGAGACCGCGCCCTCGGTAGATGCGCTGGGCGAATTCAAGGTAATCACTTCGACCTTGCCCGCCGAGTTTGGCCGCACTACAGGAGGCATCGAAAGTTTCAGCACCAAAGCGGGGACCAACAAGTATCACGGCGAGGCTTACGATATCTTCCGCAATCAAGATCTCGACGCCAATACCTGGGGAAACGACTACCAACTCTCGCAAAATCCGACCGATCGCAGCATATTTGCTACGCCGCTGGATCGGCAAAACGACTATGGGGGAACATTAGGCGGTCCCGTCAGACTTCCACATTTCTACAACGGCAAGGATAAAACGTTCTTCTTCTTCTCGTGGGAGCAGTACAGGCAAACCAACGGCGGCACTCAAACTTCCACCGTACCCACCACCGCCGAACTAGGCGGCGACTTCACCGCGGCATTAAATACTAGCAGCGTATTGGGAACGAATCCCTGCGATAACACCCCCATTTATCAGGGCGAACTCTTCGATCCGGCGACCACGAAAACAGTAAGCGGAGTCGAGTGCAGGACCGCCTTTATGAATGAAGCAGGGAGCACTGGAAACAAAATACCGGCGGGTCGCTTCTCCAGCGTGGGTCAGAAGATTCTCTCTTATTATCCAACAGCACAGAACCAGAATAGCCTCGTCAACAATTACATTTTCCCTTTCAGCTACCCGATACTCGATACCTCGATGACGGTGCGTATCGATCAGAACCTTAGCGACAAGAGCAAAGCGTATTTCACATACAGCTCGCGTAACAATGCGCGTATTTCAACTACTCCGGAGTGGGCTGGACCCGCCGGATACGGACGCAGCCAGTTCTTCGCCACTCACTTTATCCGCTTCGGATACGACTACAGCTTCAAGCCCACGATTTTGAACCATTTGAATTTGGGTTATAACCGCACGAACAGCAAGAATGTGGGCGCGGGAGCTTCCGAAGGCGGAAGCAGCAATTGGGACGCCACGCTGGGCATTTCAGGCGCCAGCGGCCTGATGTTCCCCAGCATCACGTTCCCTGGGGGAGAGCCGCTCGCGCCCAGCGCCTTCGGCGACAATGTAGATGGAGACACGATCGACAACGGCTTCCGAGTCAATGATTCGCTGACGTGGATCAAAGGCCGGAACGAGTTCAAGTTTGGCTACGAGCAGTGGTACCAACAGTACTCCCCGCTCAATTTCCAGAACACCAGCGGAACATTCACCTTCAGCCGGGACCAGACGAGCGGAATCCCCACTCTGTCACCGACTACCGGCAATGCTATCGCCAGCATACTGCTCGGCGAGCCGCAAAACGCGAGTGTGACAGCTTATGCCAGCCAGGCGCGCTGGCTGCGCAGCTATTTTGCCGGCTTTGTACAGGACACGATCAAAGTTACCCCAACATTTACCTTGAATATTGGGCTGCGGTATGAAATTGATGAGCCGCAAAAAGAGGCCTATGGAGATACTTCAAACATCAGCTTGACCGCGCCAAATCCGGGGGCGGGAAACCTTCCGGGAGCTTTGGTATTTGCAGGCAAGGGTACTGGGCGCAACGGCAACACAAATGAAAGATGGGCCAACATATGGAAGAAGGACTTCGGACCGCGCATAGGTTTTGCCTGGTCGCCATCGATGTTTCAGAACAAAACCGTCTTTCGCGGCGGATACGGTATTATCTACGGCGGCCTGCAGTATGCCGACTTCGGTGGTTTCAACCGCACCGGCTTCCAGGCCAACCCGTCCTTTAACAGCGTGAATGGATTCGACCCTGCTCTTCCAATTGATTCAGGAGTTCCGGCGTATCCGGCGCCTCCCAACCTTGATCCCACTCAGTTGAATTTCGCGGGGCCGCAGTACACCGATCCATCCTACGGCCGACCGCCGATGATTCAGAACTGGAGTGCCGAGGTACAACACCAGATCACCAACGATTTGATTCTCGACGTCGCGTACGTGGGACAACACTCCACCAATCTGCGGTCAAATTTCGATGCGGTAAATTCTCTGAATCCCAAATATTTTTCTCAGGGAACGAATCTGCTGACACAGATTGGATCTCAAACAGCCGTCGCGCCTCCCTATGCAGGCTTTCCAAGCACCGCCATCGTCGCTCAAGCTCTGGTTCCGTTTCCTCAGTATTTCGGTTTTAACACCGACGGAGCGCTTGAGAATCTAGGCCAGTCCACCTACAACGCTCTGGAGGCGCAGTTGACTCGGCGCTTCCGCAACGGCCTTAACCTGATGGCTTCCTACACCTGGTCAAAAACGTTGACCGATGCGGATGCTGCGTTGCCGTTCTTTGCCACCCTGCACCAAGGTGGGGCTCCGCAAAACTCTTTCAACAAGACTGGCGACAAAGCCATCAGCAACCAGGACCTCCCCCAGAATTTTGTACTCAGCTACGTCTACGAGTTGCCGTTAGGCAAGAATAAGAAATTCCTGTCGCATGGAGGCGTGGTGGATCGCGTCGTTGGAGGATGGTCAGTCAGCGGCGTCCAACGTTACGAAAGCGGCCAACCGATTGCTTTCGGTTGCGCCACAGGTGTACCTGCTTTCGCTGGATGTATACGCTTCGACCAGATACCCGGTAGCGAAATCTTCAGCCCAGCCTGGAAGAGCGGACGCTTTGTGCCGGTCTCTCCAAGCCAGCCCAATGGCATCTCGATCTTCAGCCCCGTAGATGCTCCAGGGAATGCGAATCCAGCTTTCGATGATCCGAACTCAGCCGCAAACTTGGCAGCCAGGGGCAGCTATGCGTTCGGTACTCTGCCGCGCGTCGATGGCGACATTCGAATGGGGCACTATCTCAGCGAAGATTTCAACCTGCTGAAACGGACCAAACTAACTGAAGGTAGCGACCTTCTCCTGCAGGTGAATGCGCTCAACGCGTTTAACCGGCACATATGGAACCGGCCGAACGATCTTGGCCCCAACGACGGTGAAGCTTTTGGAATCATCAACTACAACAACTTCTCGACAACGGGAGGTGGAGGCTATCTTCTGTTTCCACGCAGATTACAGCTCCAACTAAAAGTTGAGTTTTGACGGCGCAGTTGCCGGCGGTTGGCGCTCTCAGATGTCGGAGCCTAGCCATACGTACTAAACTGACATCATCGTGAGATTGAATGCCCGAACTGGAAGGCGTTGCCGTCGATCCGCTTTTTGGGGGATTGGCGGCAGCCAAGTCAGGCGGGTAGTCTCTTCTGCAATTATTTTCCTCCTCGTTGGCCAGAGCTTAGGACAAAGCTCTGCGTCGGAGAATTACTATGCGCTGAATGCGCCCATCGCCGGCAGATTTGTTGATGTGACCGAGAAGCTCGGTATCCAGTTCAGACATGCGGCGTCACCAACGTCGAAGAAATATCTTCTCGAAACCATGGGGTCGGGCATGGCCCTCTTCGATTACGATAACGATGGCAGGCTCGACATCTTCTTCGCCAATGGCGCGCGCCTCGATGATCCCACGCCCAAAGGCACGATTCCTCAGAAAGATGGTCCGAAGTACTGGAATCGTCTCTACCATCAAAAATCAGACGGCAACTTTGAAGACGTAACCGAAAAGGCGGGGCTCGCTGGAAGCGGCTACTCAACTGGCGTTGCCGTCGGTGACTATGACAACGATGGTTTCGATGATCTTTTTGTTGCGGGCTACGGCCACAGCACTCTCTACCACAACAATGGAGACGGAACATTCACCGATGTGACAGCCACTGCGGGCGTAGTAGGCTCGGGCTGGGCGACCAGCGCTGCCTGGGTTGACTACGACAATGATGGGAAACTCGATTTAGTCGTCGCCCGTTACATGGAGTGGGATTTCGACGACATCTATTGCGGCCACCGCGAAGAGGGGTTCCGTTCCTATTGCCATCCGGATATTTTCAAACCCGCTAGCGTACTGCTGTATCACAACGATGGGAATGGCAAGTTTACCGAAGTCGCGGCCAAGGCGGGGATCAACAAGCCCGGCAAGGGCCTCGGCTTGGCAATCGCCGACTACGACCACGATGGCTGGATCGATATCCTGCTGGCCAATGATTCCATTCCTGAATTTCTTTTTCATAATAAAGGCAACGGTACCTTTGAAGAAGTGGGGGTGGTTTCTGGACTCGGGCTCGACGGTAACGGTACAACGTTTGCGGGTATGGGCGTCGACTTCGAAGATTACAATAACGACGGCTGGCCTGACGCGATCATTACCGATTTGGCCAATCAGAAATACGCCCTCTATACGAATGCCGGAGATGGAACGTTCGATTACGCGACTTTGACGAGTGGTCTCGGAGCAATCAGTTTGCTGCATTCGGGATGGGGTGTTCGTTTCATGGACTATGACAATGATGGCTGGAAGGATCTTTTTGTAGTTCAGTCCCATGTCATGGATACGATCCAGGTCAATGAGCCGCACCTGCGGTATCGCGAACCTCCGTTATTGTTGTGGAACGAGAAGGGCCGGAAATTTGTGGATGTTTCAGCGCAGTCCGGAGAAGTATTTCAACAACAGTGGGTAGCGCGGGGCATGGCCATCGGAGACATCGATAACGACGGAAAGCTTGATGTCGTCGTTACCGAAAATGACGGCCCGGCGTGGGTTCTGCGCAACGATACGCCGACCGGCAACCACTGGATCACATTGAAGTTGGTAGGCGTGAAAAGTAATCGAGACGGCATTGGGGCTCGAATCAAGATCACGACTACAGCGGGCGACCAATATGCCACGGTCACAACCGCGAGCAGTTACCAATCCTCAAGCGACAAGCGGGTACACTTCGGATTGGGGACGACGAGCGGTGTGAGTCAGGTCGAGATTCACTGGCCGAGCGGATGCATCCAGGTATTAAAGAATTTGGCGGCAGACAAAATTCTCACCGTGACAGAAGAGAGTACTCCGGCCAAGTAGCGCGCGATGAGGACAACCGTGAACTCGTTCCGGACCTTTTACATCGTCTTAATTTTTTCGCTTCAGTTGCTTGCCCAGTCGCCCTCGTTCGACCAAGCCATGCAGTTGTTTCGGCAGAGCCATTGGGCGGAAGCTGCCGCGGCACTTTCGGAATGTGAGAAAGCCGATCCCGGCAAGACCGCTGCTCTTTTATATCGTGGAAAAGCACTGCTGAATCTCGGGCAGCTCCAAGATGCGTCCGCCGCGATCGAAAACTATAGGCGGACACACCCCCGATCCGACGATGCCGCGTACTTACTCGCCTACATTCGATTCCGCCAAAATAAGCCAAAAGAGTCTCTGCAGCTATTCGCGGATGCCGCGCGCCTCAAAGATCCCACTGCCGACGATCTGAAGGTTGTTGCACTGAACTATGTATTGTTGGGCGATTACGATGATGCCGCGCACTATCTAGAACAATCTCTCGCCACGGACCCGGAAAACATTGAGGCGCGCTACCATCTGGGACGAGTTCGCTATCAGCAAAACCGCTTCCAACTTGCAATTGCTGCGTTCGAGGAGGTATTGCGACGCGATCCGAACCATGTGAAAGCCCAGGACAATCTAGGATTAAGTCTGGAAGCTGTAAACCAGATCGATGCTGCGCTCGCCGCTTACCGCAAGGCGATTGCCGTGGACGAGCAACTGAGCATCCACACCGAACAACCCTATTTAAATCTGGGAATTTTGTTGGCAAAAAGCGATCGCGCGGAAGAAGCGATTCCGTTGCTGACTCGGGCAGTGGCCATAGCCCCTGCGTCGGGGAAGGCTCACTTTCAATTGGCAAAAGCTTGTTTCGCTCTCAACCGCTTCGAAGACGCGCGGCGAGAAGCCGAAAAGGCTGTTAGTGCCGGTCCTAACGATAGTTCAAGCCACTACATACTGGGGCGAATTTATCAACGAATTGGCAAAGGCGATTTGGCTCGCGAGCAATTTCGCATCACGGAGCAATTGATTCAAACGAAGAGTGCCAGCCCAGGCAATGGGATGGCGTCAAGCATCAGTCAACACTAGTGTGGCGAATTTTGTTGCCCCGGTTTTGCGCGTTCCGGTCGTAATGTCTTAATTAGATTTCACCGACACGTACGTGCCGTAATTTTCCTTATCGATGTTCATGAACGGCCACATCGCGATACGGCTCCCATCGACTGAACCTGCAAGCTGCCGACTTAGCCTGCAGCAATGTAATCAGATCTATGCTACCCTCAACCAATTTATCGCACCGAGAAGCTGTAAACCGTGACCGTGTGATATCGCTCGCCGGGTTTCAACTCAGTGGTTGGGAAATCTGGATGATTCGGGGAGTCGGGGAAGTGCTGGGTCTCAAGGCACAAGGCCGCGTGTAGTTCGTCCGGTTTTCCGCCTTTGCCTTTGATCGATCCATCCAAAAAATTTCCACTGTAGAACTGGATTCCCGGCTGATCGGTCAGAACTTTCAGGACGCGCCCGCTCGCTAGGATCGTAAAGTTCCGCGGCTTCCGATAATTTTCCGCCGCCGCTGTCCAGCACCCAGTTGTGATCGTAGCCGCGGCCAAGGTGAAGTTGCTCGGCGTTCGCATTGATCCGTGCGCCAACGGCCGTTGCTTTACGAAAATCGAACGGCGTCGATTCCACAGATTTCAACTCGCCTGTTGGAATCAAGCCCGCATCCACGGGCGTGAAGCGAGAGGCGTGCAGCGTGAGCTGATGGTTGAGGATGTCACCTTCTCCAGCAAGATTAAAGTAGGAGTGATTCGTCAGGTTCACCACGGTCGCTTTGTCGGTCGTTGCTGAATACTCGATTCGCAAATCGCCCTTGACTAGCGTGTAGCGAACCGTGGCCGACAGATTGCCGGGATATCCCGCCTCACCGTCTTTGCCGAGATAACTTAGTTCCACGCCGTTCGCGATCGGTTTCGCTTTCCAGACTACATTGTTGAAGCCGTGCGGCCCTCCATGAAGGGAGTTTTCGCCATTGTTGAGGGGCAGTGAGTACTTCTCGCCATCAAGCGTGAAGCTGCCCTGCGCAATACGATTCGCATAGCGGCCGATGATCGCTCCAAAAAAGGCATCAGACGGACCGTTGAAGTTGGCAACATAACCGCCAACATCGTCAAAGCCAAGCACAACGTCTGCCGGCTTGCCTTGACGGTCAGGAGCTTTCAGCGAAACCACCACACCGCCATATGTTGCGATACAAGCTTCGTAGGCGCCGTCGATGAACGTGAAAAGTTCCACCGGAGTTCCGTCCGGCAATTTACCAAAAGGCTGGCTTGTCACCTTCGTCTTAGCCTCCA
Organism: uncultured Acidobacteriaceae bacterium; assembly: GCA_963771965.1. Classification (GTDB taxonomy): domain Bacteria; phylum Acidobacteriota; class Terriglobia; order Terriglobales; family Acidobacteriaceae; genus Sulfotelmatobacter. The sequence continues at coordinate 189,804 of CAVYVM010000003.1, read as the reverse complement.
CAGTCAAGCTAACCACCGTTGAACATAGCGCGCCGATGACCATCGCTCGCACGACTTTCTGAACGCTCATTGCCGCTCCTCGTTTGGTTGCGCTACCGCGTTGCCGCCGATTCGGCCACCGACATCAACGCGGGCAAAATATCGCCCAGACCATTGCTGCCCCGTTGGCCGAGAGAGAAATATAACTTGCTATATAAAGGATAGAGCTGCTCGTACGTTCGCCGGGCTGAGTCATCCGGTGAGAACGTCCGGTGGGAAGGGCTGATTTTATCCTGCGCGTCCTCGATCGTTTTGAAAATCCCAGCGGCCAGGAAAGCGAAAATTGCCGACCCGAGACTCACAGCGCTCGTGCTCGGAACCAGCACTGGACGCCCTAGCGCATTGGCATAAACCTGGTTCAGGACATCATTCTTCTGCGGAATGCCTCCCGCGTTAATAACGCGTTTGATGTGCACCCCGTGTCCGGCCATCCTGTCGAGAATCACGCGAGTATGAAACGCCGTGCCCTCGATGGCGGCAAAGAGTTCATCCTGCGCTGTGCTTTGTAGGTTCCATCCCAGCGTGATGCCGCGCAAGTTCGGATTCACCAGCACGGTGCGGTCGCCATTGTCCCACGTCATGCGCAACAGGCCAGTCTGCCCGGCTCGATAATTTTCCAGGCCCGCGCTCAGCGTCGTCACATCGGTCGCAGCGCGCGTGGCAATCGCATTGAAGATGTCTCCCACAGCCGAAAGTCCGGCTTCGATTCCGGTGCGCAAAGGATGGACGCTGCCTTCAACCACGCCGCAAACTCCCGGCACTAGATTGATCGACGGCGTGATTCCAATAATGCAAGTCGAGGTGCCTACAACGTTGACGATGTCGTCGGTGCGGCAACCCGCGCCAATCGCATCCCAATGAGCATCGAATGCGCCGACCGGAATCGGAATCCCAGTCCTGAGTCCCAACCTCTCCGCCCAAAAAGCGGACAGCCTACCGGCGATCTGGTCGGAGGTGGCGAACTCTCCATCGAGTTTCGCTCGCACTCCAGTCAAGAGAGGGTCTACTTTTACCAGAAAGCTTTCCGGAGGAAGGCCGCCGAGTTGCCGGTTCCATAGCCACTTGTGGCCCATCGCGCAGATACTGCGCTTCACTTTCGCGGGGTCGGTGAACCCGCACAGCGTGGCTGCTACCATATCGCAATGCTCAAACGCCGAGGCAAACTGTGATCGCTTATCAGGATTGTGCCGGAGCCAATGCAGGAGCTTCGAAAATCCCCACTCGGACGAATAAATTCCGCCGCACCATTGAATCGCTTGCAATCCCTCGCGATGCGCGGCTTCGGTAATCTCGGCGGCCTCACCCTTCGCGCGGTGATCGCACCACAGGTAATACTCGCCCAACGGCTGGAGATCTTTGTCTACAGGGATCACCGATGAGCCGGTAGTGTCGAGTGCGATGGCCTGCACCCGATCTCCCGCGACGCCCGCCTTTTTCAGGATATCGCGCATCGCCGAAGAAAGCGCGCGCATGTGGTCGTCGTGGGACTGTGTGGCGTATTCCGGATCTTCGCGCTTGCGGTGTAATGGATATTCGGCAACAGCGGAATCAATCAGTCCGCGTTCACTGTCCACCAGAGAAACGCGAACGCTCAAGGTTCCGAAGTCGACTCCTGCCACGATCGCCATCAGCAGGCTCCGTTTTCGCGGCCGTGATAGTGCATGTTCCAACCGAGATACCGCGTCGTGGCTTCGTACACCGCGGAGGCGACGGTCGAAAGATTGGCGGCCACATGGTGCTCAAAACCGCGTTCACAGATGAAATGGAGAAGTTTCTGCAGATTCTGGATTTCGACCACGCCGGCGCCGCCGAAGGTGTTCAACGGATCGTCCGTGAATCGCCCTTCCCCCACGTAGCCGCGCATTTCGCCAGCAGTATCGTCGGTTGAGAATCGCGCGAAGCTCATCTTCTCGGGCTTGATGAGCCCGACGCATGTTCCGAAGGTGTTCTCCTTGCCGACGGTACCGGCAATGATCTCTTGAAAATCCATCTTAACCGAGCGGAAAAAATGTTTCGGCAAGTTCGAGCAGTGGAAGCAGACCGCTTTGTTCGGATCGGATCCGTAGTTATTGTTCCAATCAAGCAGAGCCGAAGGAGTTTGGGACGCGAGTTGCAGCGCATGCATCCCCAGCACACCGCAAATATCCACTTCGCAGGCGCTCGAGAGCAGCTCGTTACTCATCATGCTCATTACGGTGCAGGGAACCACGCCCAGATTTTCTTCGATGGATGTCCAGCACTGCACGGCGCTGATGGTAACTTCGGTCGCCGCCATCCACTGGTCGACCACCGCTCCCAGCTTCGCCATCTTTAACAGCGCAGGAGCGGGCACGCTGCTCGCATCCACGTACTTGTGGATTTCCGCGAGCTTTGCTTGCGCTTGATCGTCGTTGTCTTTCATGCGATCAATGCGCCCCAGCACTTCCGAAAGATCGAGTGTCTCAATCGAAATGCCCTGCGACTCCAATATCTTTTCGCTATAGCGCACAGTGTTGAACGCAGCCGGGCGAGCGCCGATGGCTCCCACTCGCAGGTTGCGAAATCCCTTCACCACCCGGCATACCGCCGCAAACCACTCCAAATCCATCGCAAACTCGGGTGAGTCGGGGCTCTCCGTGTGCAGCGTCGTGATGGAATAGGGGATTCCGTACTGCCGGAGATTGTTGCAGGCTGACATCTTCCCGCAGAAGCTATCGCGACGAAACGCGATCGTCATCTTTTTCGGGTCGTCGGGCGTGGCTTGAATCAGCACGGGTACGCGCAGATCGGCCAGGCGCAACGTATCGGCAATCGCGCGCTCTTCACCAAAGTTGGGCAACGTAACGATCACGCCATCGACCCGGTCGCGATTCTGTCGGAACAAATCGGCGCAGCGCCGCGATTCCTCCCGCGTCTCCACGGCTCCGTATTTACTTTGCTCTGGAGTGAGAGACACAACCTCGATGCCCGCTTTCTCCAGGACCCGCAGCATCTCCTCGCGCCCGCTCTTCGCCAGGTGATCGGGGAAGAATCCGCGGTTGCCCACGATCAACCCCATCGTCATTTTCTTGTTCCCCATAAAACTCCCTGCTTCGAAATACGAAAATCAATTCATCTTTTGGCCGGTGCGAACTTGAAACAATAAATCAGTCCGATCATTAAGAGTGCGGCGCCCCACCAGACGTTGGCGTGCAGATTGAACAACACAATGCCGGGGTTGGCGGGAGGATTCACCAGTTGATAGACTCCCGCGGCCAGGATCAGTGCGCCATTCACCGCCAGCGAAATACCGATGAAAAACCAGATTGAGATCATCCTGTCTCGCCTCCGCTCACTAGAGAATCCCGCCAGGCAGCACTGCATCACCGAAAATAAACCTACCGCACCGAAGATAAAGCTATTACGAAACAAAAACTATTACCAAAAGATAATATTCAGTACGAAGAAAATCACTGTGACCACGGCGGCCCAGAACAGCGGCTTCTGGTAAAACGGTACGTCTCCTATCGATGGAACTTCCGTTAAGCCATAGACCAAACCTGTCAATGCCGCGTCCGGCATGGGTTTGGTCAGCAGGCTCACCACCACCGTTACCACCACGCACACAATAAATGACCAAAGGGCCTGATACATATCCTGCGCCAAGCCTTTCGCGTGCGGTGAAAGCGCAACATAGCGCAAAGCTGTAGGATCGATTTTCACCCACGTCCACATGCTGATCGAGCACAACGTTCCCGACAGCAGTCCCCAAAATCCGCCAGCCCCGGTCGCGCGCTTCCATAGCATTCCCAGCACCACCGTGCCGAACAGAGGAGCGATGAAAAAGCTGAACAATGCCTGCACGTAGTCCATGATGCTGGCGAACTGCATGACGAGATACGCCGTGCCCACGCTGATTAGCACCCCGATCACCGTGGTCCAGCGCCCCATGTTCACGTAGTGATGATCGCTGCCCGTTTTGTTGATAAAGGGACGGTAGATGTCGTACGTCCAGACCGTGGTGAAGGCGCTGACGTTTCCCGCCATGCCCGACATGAAGCCGGCAATCAGCGCTGTAACTCCCAGGCCAAGTAGTCCCGGACCACAATAGCGCGCCAGCATGAGCGGAAGCACGTCATTATAGCTATGAGCTCCGGTGACCGAGGCGACTGATTCCGGAACCAGTTTTTCCGGCAACACCGCCAAACCCAGCAACCCAGGCAGGATCACGATGATTGGCACCAGCATTTTGAAGCCGGCGCCGATGATGGGCGCCATCTCGGCGCTGCGAATATCTTTCGCCGCCAGGATGCGCTGCACCACCAGAAAGTCCGTAGTCCAATAGCCCATAGATATAATCGCGCCCAGCCCAAACACGATCCCCGTCCAATGGATCCCCATCGGATTGTTGGTGAACGAACCCAACCCCGACCACAGATGCACATACTGCTCCGAAGCGCGCTGCGCGATCTGCAACTTCAGGTTGGTCCATCCCCCGGCTTCGTAGAGACCAAGAATCGGAATCAGCAGCGCCCCGGCCCAGATCAGAAAAAATTGCAGCACTTCATTAAAGATGGCAGAGCGCAATCCGCCGAGAGTTACATAAATCGCAACCGTCAGCGACGAAACCCAGATGCTGAAATTGATATCCCAGCCCAGCACAATCTGCATGACCTTGGCCATGGCAAACATGTTCACGCCGCTCATGAGCACGGTCATAAACGCGAACGATACTGCCGACAACGCGCGGCTGGGCTCGCCGAAACGCAGTTGCAAATAACCAGGCACCGAGTGGGTTTTCGAAATGTAGTAGAACGGCATCATGACCAGCGCCAGAAACAACATCGCCGGAATGGCGCCGATCCAATACCAGTGCGTCGCCAGAATGCCGTACTGATAGGCCGAACCCGCCCAGCCCATCAACTCGAGCGCTCCTAAGTTTGCGGAAAGAAAACTGAGACCGGCCACCCACGCCGTCATCTCCCGCCCCGCCATAAAGAAGTCTTCGCCAGTGTTGGCGCGCCCCCGCAGATACCACCCGATCGACAGCACCAGAGCAAAATAAAAAACCACGATCACAATATCGATGACGGAAAGGTGTACCAGGTGGGCGGGCACAGCGAGCACGGGCAAACGAGTCATTGCTGGTCCTTGTCGGGGTTCTTGGTCTGCCCATAGTATGCGTTCGCGCCGTGTTTGCGAAGGTAATGCTTATCGTGCAGCGCTCTGCCGACCGCCTGGGCCGATGAGTCGATGCCAAGCGTGAAGTATGCCATGCGCGCGATTGCTTCAAGAATTACCGCGTTGTGAGTGGCGGTGGCGGCATCCGCTCCCCAGGCAAACGGGCCATGATTGGCCACCAGAACACCTGGAGTTGAAAACGAATTCGTTTGTCGCAGGCTACGAACGATCGCGTGGCCGGTATTTTTCTCGTACTCGTCGGCAATGTCGAGATCGCTCATCTCAGAAGTCACGGGCACCGGACCATGGAAATAGTCCGCGTGAGTCGTGCCGAAACACGGGATGGGCTTGCGCGCCTGCGCCCAGGCAGTCGCATATGCAGAGTGAGAGTGAGCAACCCCACCGATTTCAGCGAAATGGTTATACAACACCAGATGGGTAGGCAGATCGGAGGAGGGTCGCAGTTTTCCTTCCACGATATTTCCACTCAAGTCCGCCACCACCAGGTGTTCGGGTTTCATTTGCGCGTAAGGCACGCCGCTGGGCTTAATCACCACGAGGCCTTTCTCGCGCGCAATGCCACTGACATTGCCAAAGGTGTATAACACGAGACCTTGACGCACCAATTCCAGGTTGGCCTCTAGGACTTCTTCCCGTAGACGCTCTAGCATGGTTCTGGTTGTACCACTTCTCCGGAAGTATCAGCTACGTCGGTGCCCCCACATCGCATATTCTATAGCAAAGTAATCGTTTACTTAAAATAAATGAAACCTAGAGTAACAACCCCGTAGGCCCATCAACCCTTCCGGCCCTGTACACGATGACGATGGTGCTTCACTACTTGGCTAAGAATGTGCCAACCCAGGTAAACGTGGACGGAACTCCGACCAGCACATCATGGCCATGGGATCTACGCCGTTAGGCATCACGATCGCTGCGGCCGACAGGGGGCAATGTGTGCAACAACGTATGCGACAACGTGTCGTTGATGTCGGTTAATGAACGGAACACCCTATTTCAAATTCATCAACACGCCTCATTTCCGTCGGTCCTAGACATGGTGGGCCACCAGTCACACCACTACAACCGCAGTTGCTCGCCGACTTCCGTGTCCAAGACCGCCGACGAAATCGAAAAAGCCTCGGAGGAGGATAAAAACGTGAATCCATTTTGCGCAACTGCGAACGGAAGTGCTGATTGCCACACATGCCAGATGAGTATCGTGGTCAATGGAGTAGCGAGCGTACTGGACCCGACGCCATAGGTCCCACAGTCGGCGATCTGCGTGAATGGCGGCGAGGGTTTCCCGATTGCCCTCGCCTTTTTTAGTTGCTATCAACCATTTCCCTCTCTGCTCACCACAAGGATTTTCCCCTCATACTGATTGCCGCTTACGACAAGGCAGTGTTGAGGGTGGTTGCGGCAAAATCTTCAACCCACAACTCAACCCACGAAATGCGATGTCTTGCACGAGTTCCGCGAACCTTAGCAGTCCCCGCGGTTCTTGCAAGTTGTTGTAAAACCTAATCACGCAGCGCTGTCACGGCAGAGGCCGCGGGTTCGAGTCCCGTCGTCCCCGCCATTTCAAACACTTTACAGAAAAGGCTCCTACTCCAGCGTGGGCAGAAAAAGGTACAAGCGGACTCCGCCGGATCGCGGCACACTCGTTATTTTTCGACTCACCGCCCCCGCTTGGAGCGGTGCTCATACTTCTAGATTTTCTAGGCTGCTAGCCAGTCGTCCGCCAGCAACCGACGGATCTGTGAGGAGGGCCCGGCACGCCGTCCGCACTTGGTGTCATCGCCACGCCGACTTCGACACTTCCGTTAGAGAACTCGTCGCTCATTGGGTTAATCTCTTGATCTTTTGATCTCTTCGCCTTTGCAGGAGTCGGATCAACAAGCGCTCGACGCGCATCTCTAACATTTTTCTAGTATTGCTGCGAGTTGAGAATCGCTGGTGATTAGTACCGCTAACTGCGCTTATGACCAGTAACCGAGCAAGTTCCCATGTCGGCAAACGGTAGGTTTCTCACCTGGCCATGCCAAGAACTCTGTACAGTTGAAGCGAGTATTCCGGGTCGGGCTCTGGGTCACATGATCCGGTTGGTAAATCGGCCTCGGTAATCGCTCTTGTAAGCTGCGGCGAAACTGGTTCGACGTCGGAAGTTCATACTTTTAGGGTAAGTGCGAATTTGCAGCCAGTTACGGGGCCCGCTATGATGCGGGACATGACTTGGCCTCGTTTTCTGCTATTGGTTTCTTTGAGTGCTTTGGCGAGCGCTCAGGCTCCGAGCGCAAAAGAAGTTGATGCAGTTTATCCCGACGCACGAGCACTGTACTTCGATCTCCATCAGAATCCGGAACTCTCTGCTCACGAAACGCAGACTGCAGCGAAGGTGGCCGGTCGATTACGCGCGCTCGGGTATGAAGTCACGGAACATGTCGGTGGCACCGGAGTGGTCGCCATTCTGAAGAATGGCGCGGGCCCGACTGTGATGCTGCGAACCGAACTGGACGCGCTTCCCGTGGAGGAGAAGACTGGGCTTTCTTACGCGAGCAAAGTTCGCACCAAGGATGACGGCGGACATGAGGTTCCGGTGATGCATGCTTGCGGGCACGACTTGCACATGGCGTCGATTGTGGGGACAGCGGCGATCATGGCGCACGGCAAAGACACCTGGCATGGAACGCTGATGCTGATTGGCCAGCCTGCCGAGGAGGCCATCGGTGGCGCGAAAGCGATGATTGCCGACGGGCTGTTCACGCGCTTTCCCAGACCCGATGTGGCGGTGGCTCTGCACGTGGGCAACACGCTTCCCGCGGGCGAGGTCGGAATTACGCCGGGGGTTTACAACACGAATGCGGACTCCGTTCGAATCACGATTTACGGCAAAGGCGGGCACGGTTCAGCGCCCCAGACTACGATCGATCCGATTGTGATCGCGGCGCGAACGATTTTGGCTTTGCAGACGATCGCTTCACGCGAAGTGAAGCCAGGCGATATGGCCGTGGTTACGGTGGGTTATATTCGCGCTGGGACCAAGAACAATATTATTCCGGATGAAGCTGAGATGGGCCTGACGGTTCGCACCAATAAGACAGAAGTGCGCAAGCAAGTGCTCGCGGCGATCACGCGTATCACGAAGGCGGAAGCCGAAGCGGCGGGTGCGGTGCGTTTTCCGTCGGTCGAAGCCTATGAGGGCGCGGACCTGGTGTACAACGACCCTGCACTTGCGCAGCGAATGCGTGCCGTGCTCGAGGCGGCGATTGGGAAAAAGAATGTGCTAATCCAGGAGCCGATTACGCCTTCGGAGGATTTTTCTTTTTATGTGGAGCAGGGAATTCCTGGATTTTATTTCAGTCTTGGAGGCGCTGATCCTGAGAAGTTCGCGCAAGCCAAGGCTGCGGGGACGATGCTGCCGTCGAATCACTCTTCTCTGTTTGCGCCGGATGTAGATCCTGCGCTTCGCACCGGCATCACAGCAGAAGTTGCAGTACTGAGGAATTTGCTGCAGGGTTCGGCGGAGGATTTACGGAAGACGACGACTGCGGGAGCTACCGCTGCACCATAGACGCTTTCGATGAATTTGAACATCGAGAGGACTTTATCCTAGATTTGCATCACCCAAAGTTGTCAGGACAATATCTGTGCAAAGAAATGAAAGCTGCTGCACCGTCGATCCCTATCCTCGTTCTCACCACTTCCTCTGTGCGACCTAGCTTCCTTTCGCTGACCGCTGCTCGATGCGTGTAAGTTACTCCCGCAATGGCGACATTCTGGCAGTTCATCTCCATGGTCGTTCTCAGCGGCAAGTTCCTGAGCTGCATTGTCTTAGCTGCAAACAGCGCTTTTGGTATCCGACGTGCGAATATGTTTCGGAGGAGGGGCAAAATGTATTCCGCTCATGCCTTTCAACTTCCGATCTGTTGCGTTTGCGCGAAACCTGTTTCCCTCGAAAGTTCTAAAACTGATGAAAGAGGTCACGCAGTTCACGAAGAGTGCTATTTGTTCAAGCTTGGTTTGATCGAGGAGATAACCGCCCAACGCAAGCTTCCCCGCGGTCTGAGAAACATGAAAATGGCAGGGAAATATGCTTGGGCTTGGACAACCTAGTGGCAACAGCAGCTACAAAACGGCGCGACAACTGCAAGACCAAGACCATGATAAAATCCACCACCATCATGAGACTTCACCAGAGGTTGGAACCCCAGCTCTACGAGCAAAGATTGCAAGAGCTTCGCCGGGAACGCAATGCAGAGATCAAACAGGCGGAACGTCTGTCAGCGATCCTTGCGAAGAAGGTGGGTATGGTTAAGGAATGCGTTCGCGTTCCCGGCAGGGCTGCTTAATTTGTTGGTTGTTACACAAATCCCTTTAGCTGATTTGCTGCAGAATTGACCGGGCTTCGGCAGCGGGATCAGCCGCTTCTGTGATAGGACGCCCAACGACAATGTGGCTCGCTCCAGCGGCAACTGCTTCTGCGGGGGTGACGACGCGAGCCTGGTCTGCGTGATCGCTGCCGAGAGGGCGCACGCCTGGAGTCACGATTGCGAAATCGTTTCCGAGTTCGCTGCGAAGCCTCGAGGACTCACGGGCTGAAGTGACGATGCCTTGACATCCGGCCGCCAATGCAAGCTTCGTCAATCGCAGGACCTCATCCTGGACACTTCCTTGAACTCCAACTTGCTCTAAATCGCTCTGGTCGAGGCTGGTAAGCACCGTGACGGCCAGAACGAGCAGGGAAGGATTCACCGAGCGGGCCGCGTCGACCGCGGAGCGCAGCATTTTGCTGCTGCCACTCGCGTGCACGGTCAACATGCTCACGCCGAGCCGAGCAGCTTCGCGCACTGCCGAAGCGACTGTGTTCGGAATGTCGTGATATTTAAGGTCGAGAAAGACCCGCCGACCGGAAGCTACGAGGTCCCTCACCACCTGCGGGCCTTCGGCGGTATATAGCTGCATGCCGACTTTGTACGTCAGCGCCGACTCTCCGACGGCCGCGACGATCTTTTGCGCGGCGGCTGCGGTGGAGACGTCCAAGGCAACAATCAATTTCTCGTGCGGGTCGTTGTTACGCAGATCGCTGCCGCGAAAAGCGTTGTCTGGAAACTGTTTTTCTAAGGGATTATTGTGAGGGATGCGTTTGGGCAGAGTGGCCTGCATCCCTCACAGTATAGGGCTTTTAAGGAAGTTCCACCAGTGGGTGGTTATAGGCCACGGTCTGGTAGACGGGCCGGTGTTCGGTCCGAGGCTTTACCAGATCGAGCCGCACTTTCTGCAATCCCCGCTGTTCGAACTGCAGGGCTCGGGCGGCGCCAAACGACAGGTCGATGATGCGACCAGGCACCACCGGACCACGATCATTTACTTTGACGACGACTACCCGTCCATTGCGCAGATTGGTGACCCGGACATAGCTTCCTAGGGGGAGCGTGGGGTGCGCGGCGGTCATGTCGTACATGTCGTAATCTTCACCGCTGGCGGTTGGCTTTCCGACGAAATCCTCGCCATACCAAGAGGCTGTTCCAACTTGATAAGCCGGATTCTTGCCGGGTTGCGTTCGAATTTTTGGCGTGTTTTGAGCTAGGCTACCAGGGCGTGGTGTGGCCTCCGAGCTGTTTGGTCCCTGTGCAGCTCCCAGCCCGATGACCAGCAAAGCGATCATCAGTCCATGAGCGATACGTCGATGCATTCAGTTCTCCTCGCATCTCAAAAGTCTTCCTGGCCAGAAATTGGGTTAACGTTCTGTAAATGCTAGAGGCCGGGCGGAGGCTTGTCAACCCGAAAGTGAATGGTCTATGGTGACCTGGTAGTAATCGATATCTTACGTAACTTGTTGTTAATGATGAGTAATGTACGGTATCTTGCTTAAAACAATGAGCTTGACTATTTATATTATGGTAAATACTCAACGCAATGTAGGCCGGGAAGTATTTTCATCATCAATTGATTCAATAACTTACAGAGAATAGCTGGGTAAGTTGTTTATTGCTAGCATGTTGCACAGATGGTTGCCCGAAAAAGTGGCGGTTTTTCGAGACGAGATCGTCCTTTCGTGTGGGTCGTTGGAGACCCCAGTCGGCTTCGGAGAGTTCATAAGAACGCCGTTCTTTGTCACAGACCGAGACTGCTCGGATGTGGCATGGTTCATGGTAAGGTCGAGAAAACTATGGCTGAGAGACCGCCCGTCGTCTTAACTATCGCCGGTTTTGATCCGTCCTCGGGGGCTGGGGTGACGGCCGATATTAAGACCATCGCCGCTCATGGCTGCTATGGGGTTGCCTGCGTAACCGCCCTGACCGTGCAGTCGACCTCCGGCGTGCGCCGGGTCGAGACGGTCGATCCCGGCTTGGTGGTCGAGACCTTGCAGGAACTTGCATCCGATATGCCTATCGCGGCGGTCCATATCGGAATGCTCGGCACGGCGAGAGTGTTTAAAGCGGTGGCAGAATTTCTTAGCCAGCAAGGCAAGGCTAGGGTGCCGAATATAGTTCTTGACCCGATCATGCTGTCATCTTCTGGCGCTGAACTGCTGGATGCGCCGGGAATCAGGATGCTTGTCGAGAAACTCCTCCCACTGGCCGACGTGATTACGCCGAATGTGGATGAGGCCGCTGTTCTTACCGGGTTAAAGGTCCGGGATTTAGAAGAAATGAGGGCGGCGGCGGAGAAGTTGCATGAGATGGGTTCGAAGGCGGTAGTAATAACCGGAGGGCATCTGGATAAAGCGATTGACTTGTTGAGTTTCACTTCGAAACATGGTGTGCAGCAGGAAGTTTTTAGAGCCGAGAAGCAACGTTCGAATTCTACCCACGGTACGGGTTGCGCATTCGCCACGGCGATGGCTTGCCACCTGGCGCTGGATCGAGGGATCGCAGAAGCTGCTTTGCTGGCCAAGACTTACGTGACTGCGGCGATTGCCGCTGGCCATCCATTGGGGCGTGGAACCGGGCCGGTCCATCATCTCTATCGAATGAACCAGCAGAGACGAGGGGCGAGTTCCGGTAGCGAATCGTAAACCGCGACAACGGGTGCAAATGCAGACGGGGAGGACTAGAGCTAGCTGCAAGTAGCATTTCTGGGGGAGAGCAGGGCAACCTTAGTCGTGGCTCGTGCCCGAAGGCTTTTTCAGCAGAATCCCGGCCACAAAAGACGCTGTGGCCGCCAATAGCCATTCGATCCGCCACATCTGGATCGCCTGAAATTCGGCCAAGTTCGAGGCCTTGTAGAAGAAACTCACGCCGAGCGCCCCAGCTATACAACCTAGGCCGATCATGAAGGCAACCAGAGACGCCGTCGGCAGACCGACCCAACGTTTAATCTCATGAAAATGCAAATAGTGCAGCCAATCCGGGAAGGATAACTTCCGCCACGCAGCTGTGACGGAATCTGCGACCGTCCCGAACCACGTTAAGCTCCGAGACCACAACCCGGCGATTATCGGGCAATCGGCATTGGCCGCAGCCAGCACAAGACGCCTTCGCCCGCAGCTATGGCAAAAGTGGGCTTGGATCATGAACTCGGCGCCACACTCGGAACAGGCATCGGCCATGGCCGGTGACGCTGCCGGAAGCTGAATCTCTGCCGCCGGTTCGGCTACGATCGGAGACCGCCAAAACTCCTGCTGCGCATCTTGAATGACATCAGCCATACGGTGGGAATTCTATTTTCAGCAACGCAAGCCGACAGCCAAAGCTCTGCACTCAGTAAGGTATTTTCAACTCAAATACTTGCAGCCTCCGTACACCCAACAATCAGTGCCTTCCGCGCAATTATTACTCGTCAGCTCAGGTAAAGATGGCCCGGTTACGGAGGTGCGTTGACTGTGGGTAACTGCGCGCATTATAGAGTCAAGTGTTGAAACCGCTAGCAAAATGTTGGGGGTCTCCCGATGACGTCTTGGTAGTGGGTCAGTTTCAGGAAACTGACCCATTACCGACGTCTTTGGTTCGTCCCTTGCTTCGTAGACATCGGATAGACTAAAAACTCGACGCCACAGGCTAGAGTTTAAGAAATAAAACTTAAGAATGGCGATGCAGTTGGTTCCAAAGTCTTTCAGACCAATGCCAAGGAATGCTGTGCTGTTTTGTCTTGTCCTGCTGTGCCTGGCGTCGCCCGCGGCGAAGGGGCAAGCCCGAGCAGTGCCCGAGAGTCTTGCGATCACAGCTGCGTCGCCCGCCCATGATCCGCTGGCAGATGCCGCCTTCGATCACTTCTACAACATGGATTACGACCACGCGATCCAGGAGTTTGAAAAGCTGCTGGACCGGAGGCCCAACGATCCATCCGCGGTGAATCACCTGCTGAGCGCGGTTCTGATGCGCGAGCTTTATCGCATGGGAGCGATGAACACTGGCGAGTACTCAAACGACAGCTTCATCGGCCAGGCCCATCGAACCGCCGATCCGAAGGTGAAAGAGCAAATCAAACAGCTAGTGGGGCGCGCCGAGAGCTGCGAGGAGGAGCAACTCAAGGCCAGCCCAAACGGCGTGGAAGCGCTCTACGCCCGCGGCGTCACTCGCGCGCAGTTCGCTCTCTACACTGCGCTGGTGGAACGCGCATGGTTCTCCTCGCTGCGTAATGCAGTGGGTGCGCGCAAAGACCATGAACGGGTGCTGGAACTTGCCCCCAACTACGTAGATGCGAAGCTGGTCGTGGGTACCCACAATTATGTTTTGGGCAGCCTGCCCTGGAGCGTGAAAGCCGCTGTGGCTCTGGTGGGGTTGAGCGGGACCAAAGAAAAAGGGCTGCAATATCTGCGCGAGGTGGGCGACAGCAGCGGAGAAAACAGCGTCGACGCCAAGGTTGTGCTCAGCTTGTTCCTGCGCCGCGAGCACCGTTACGATGAAGCGCGCGTCTTCATGCACGATCTGGGGATGCGCTATCCCAGGAATTATCTTTTCCCATTAGAAGAAGCGAACTTGCTGCGCGCTGGCGGCCATGCGACCGAGGCCGCCGCAACTTATCGCAAAGTATGGCAGAGTGGACGCGAAGGGAAATACGGCAACCTGCACTACGAAATAGCGGCATGGGGATTAGGCGAACTCCTGCGCACTCAGAAAGACTATGCCGGAGCCGCAGCCGCCTACGAACAGGTCAGCCAAGTTCCAGACTCTGATCCTGAGACTCTGCAGAAATCCAATCTCGCGGCTGGCGAAATGTATGATTTGCTGCAGAAACGCGAGATGGCCATGAAAAAGTATGAAGCGGTTCTAGCAGAAAACGGCAGCTCTCCCCCAGCTGAGCAGGCACGCAAACATATCAGGGAGGCGTACCGGGAGTGAAGGGTGCCAAACGTGATCAGGATGCATGTACGACCTGAAGGCCCAGCACCTTCTCGAAGGAATCGAAATCGCGATCGGCTCCGGCGGGCGCACAGCGAGTGACCAACCCGTAGCGTTCTTAATATCCGGGGCGCATCGCACGGTTGGGAGCCGAATTTGTGATCAAATTATATCCATGCAGCAGATCGCCTCTCGCCACATTACTAGCGCGGATGCGGAGATTACGTACTGGGTGCTCGGCGACGGCCCTCCGGTAGTCCTTCTCCATCCTTTTCCAGCAAATCACGAATTCTGGCTTCCAGCGACCCATGCTTTAATCACACGCTATCGCGTGATTCTGCCGGATCTTCGCGGCCACGGAGACTCCGGCGTTGGAGAAGGCCCAGCCACAATGGAAAAGTACGCTGCCGACCTCGCTCGCGTGATGGATGATGCCGATGTCGGCCGCGCTCCGCTGGTTGGCGTTTCCATTGGTGGATATTTACTGTTCGAATTCTGGCGAAGGCATCAGGGCAGAGTCGCGGCGCTCGCTCTCTGCAACACGAAGGCGCAGGCCGACTCAGGGGAGGCCCGGGCCGGACGCGTGCAGGCCGCAAACGACGTTCTTGATAGCGGCACCGAACCATTTTTCGAGAGTATGATTCCACGCCTGTTGGGCAAAAGCACGCGAGAGACGCGTCCTGACCTGGTCGAAGGTGCGCTACGCATGATGGGGAAGATGTCTCCCGAGGACGTTGCCCAAGTGCAGCGCGGCATGGCCGAGCGCCTGGATCCGGTAGGGACATTGAAGACCATAAACGTACCCACGCTGCTGATTACCGGAGACGAAGACATCCTCACGGGCGCCAACGAAGCTGAGCTCATGCGCCAGCATATCTCCGGCAGCCAGTTGCGCATAATTCCGAAGGCTGGCCATTACTCGGCGTGGGAGCAGCCTGAGGAAGTCGGAAAGCTGCTGCGGTAATTTCTGGATCAACTTTAGCTCTAGACAACTTTAAAATCCCGGCGGGGCTTTGTTCGCGATAGAATCCATCACCTATGAAGAGGCTCATTCTCGCGATCATATTCGTGGCATCGGCGGTGTTCGCCCATTCACAGGGTCATCCCGCTCGACCGCGCATTCTTGGCATCGATCATGTCGCGTTCTACACCACTGACGCCGACGGAGTGAAACAGCTTTACAGTGGCACGCTTGGTTTGGCTTCGGCCGCGCCCGTAGAGTCTGGCGAACTTGTCAGATACCTCGTGGGCAGGCAATGGGTCGGCTTCAGTGCTGCGCCGGATCCGAAAGCCACCGACCGCATGGATCACGTGGCATTTGCCACCGACAACATTGCTGCGCTGCGTAAGTATCTGGTCGCGCATGGTGTAAAGGTGGCGGCCGTCGAAGGCCACGGGGATCACAGTCTCACCATAGCCTTGACCGATCCCGAAGGCCATCACATTGAATTTGTCGAGCGCGGCAAGGGCGAAGCGCCAGCGCCGCCCGAGTCGGCCGTTTCGCGCCACATGATTCATGCGGGATTTCTGGTTTCCAGCCGCGACACCGAAGACCACTTCTATCGTGACATTCTTGGCTTTCGCCCCTACTGGCACGGAGGAATGCAGCCGGGAAAAACTGATTGGGTCGCTTTGCAGGTACCGGACGGCACCGACTGGCTGGAATATATGCTGAACCAGCCGGAGCATCCTGATTTGCGGTTAACAGGGGTAATGAACCACATCTCGCTCGGCGTCGCCGACATGAAGAAGGCGCAGGCGGTTCTGGAATCCCACGGCTGGAAGCCGCATGGCGACGAGAAAGCCCAGATGGGCCGAGACGGCAAGTGGCAGCTCAACCTGTTCGATCCGGATTTGACGCGAATCGAATTGATGGAATTCAAACCCGCCGAGAAACCTTGCTGCTCGGAGTTCACGGGGCCGCATCCGTCGGAGTAGGGAATTGTTCGTTCCTGATTTCTGATTGTTGATTAAAAACCGTTGGTGCCAGCGAGTGAGTAGAGCGTTGGAGCGTTTTTCCGTCACTCTGTTTCACTTACTTGGTATCATCTCGTTGCACTTAATCTTTGTCATCTCGTAGCGCAGCGGAAGGATCTGCTTTTCTTCTCCCGCTCACACAAACTCAAGGAGACCCTCATGGCACGAGTCACCGGAATCGGCGGCGTCTTCCTCAAAGCCCGCGACCCCAAAGCCCTCGCCGGGTGGTACGCCCAGCACCTCGGCATCCAGCTCGCAGACTACGGCGGTGCCACGCTCCTCTGGTCCGACGAAGTCCCCGCTGGTACCGGCCAAACCGCGTGGATGCTCTTCCCCGATACCACCAAGCATTTCGGCGCCCCCGACCAGCGCGCCATGATCAACTACCGCGTCGACGACCTCGAAGCCCTGCTCACTAAGCTCCGCGCCGCCAACGTCCCAATCGACCCCCACCAGGAATCCGCCCCCTACGGCCACTTTGCCTGGATCACCGACCCGGAAGGTAACCGCGTCGAACTCTGGCAACCTCTCGTTGAGACACCATAAAGTTGGTTGAATTTTATCTGCTCAAATGGCTAAGCAAGAACGTGATTTCAATCAGCATTAGGAAATCAGCAATCAACAATCAACAATGAATCGGCGATTTTGCTAGAATTCTCTCGCCATGCTTAACACCTTTCTAGTTCCTGAGAAAACAGTCGTTACCGCGAAAGGCGACGGTGCTGCCGTAGATGTGAGCGGCGCCAGCGGCCGTGTGTTTCTGCTGACCCTCGACGTCACGAACATCATTGAGCAGGAGTCGCTCGATGTCGCGATTTATGGTTCGGCGGATGGGGCGACGTGGAGTGCGAAGGCGGTGGCCGCTTATCCCCAGAAGTTTTATCGCGGTGAGTTTCCGCTATTGCTCGATCTGACGGCGCATCCCGATGTGAAGTTCGTGCGCGCACATTGGGAAGTCGCGCGCTGGGGCCGCGGCGTAGAAACGCCGATGTTCGAGTTCGGCCTTACCCTGAAAGAGATTCCGGCGGAGATACTACGTGAAACAGCAAGCGATGCGGTGAGTTCGGCGCGACGGTAGTCAGGAAAGGAATTGGCTGAGATCAGTCGGCAGCCGCTTCCAGCGCTACCTCAGGCCGTCCGGCTGGTCGCAAAAAAGCGGTGCGCTCCGTTTCGAAAGCTTCCAGGTTCGCTCCCATAGCGTGATCGTCCCAACCCAAAACCGCGCCGATGCGCAACGCCGCCTCGCGACTGCAAGACTCGGACCAGCATGCTCCCAATGCAACCGGTACACGGCGCAGTAGCACGTCGGCTAAGGTCACAGCGTACTCCCGGCGGTAGGCTTCTACGACTTCAGCGATCACATGAGTGGAATGTGTACAAATCGGCGCTCGCAGTTCAGCGCTTACCAGCGCCATGCGCGCGATATTCGCAGCGCGTTTCCCATGCCACTCCAGCATGCCGCGCGCCGATTCCTCGCTGATCGAGCCAATCCGGGCAATCTCAAGCACAGCCTCGTCGAGCAAAGGATCCAAGGCGTTTTCCTGACCCATAGCTACAGTGGTGGGTTCAGCAGCGTTCAGTCCGATCTTTCGCGCGCACTCTCTGGCCAGCGATGCCGCAGTCGTCAATTTTCCGCCGATCACCGAAATCATGCGGGACGCGGCGTCATCCGCGTGATCGTGCAGAATGTGCTTGCGAGTCACCGCGGACGGGCGATTATCCGCCGAGTAAGGTAACGGGCGAACTCCGGCAAAAGCATGTTTGACGCTCTGCGCCGAGATTTTCGCCTTGGGAAATAATTTTGCAACAGAGCTTATCAGATAGGTGATTTCGTCGGCTGCGGGCACCGTTTTTCCGGGATCGCCCGTATCCGCGACCTCAGTTGTGCCCACTAGGACTTGATCGTTCCAGGGAATGATGAAGATGGGACGGCCATCTGCCGCTTCGGTATAGAGGGCCGCATTTGGCGAACCAGGAAATCGTGGCAAAATAATGTGCGAACCGCGCACCCCGCCCAGCATCGGTTTCGCCATGCGAATCGACGAGCGCTGACAAACACGGTCGGCCCAGGGTCCGCTGCAGTTGATCACCCAGCCGGCATCCACGCGTACTTCGCGGCCGGTGAGTCGATCACGTAGCAGCACGCCGCGAACCCGGCCGTGCGCCACATCGACCGCCAACGCCTCCATGTGATTGCGGACTGTAACTCCCGCATCCCAGGCTTCCATCAGCCATTCGGCTACCAATCGTTCTGGGAATTCGCAATGGGCGTCTTCATAGTTAAAAAACGACCAGCGATGTCCGGCATCCAGCGCCTGCTCCAGCCGCTTCAATTCCATTTCCGTGACATCTGCGCTCGGCGGTTTTCCGGCCATTCGCTGATAGAGCCATAGTCCCGCGCGAATCTTCATTGTGCTGCGCTGGCTCTGCTCATTCAAAAGCAGCACAAAGTGCATGGGATGCACCAGGTGGGAACGCTCGCGCAACAGCCTTTCCCGTTCATGCAAGGATTCCCGCACCAGGCTGAGTTCGCCGTGCTCGAGATAGCGCAGTCCGCCATGAATGATCCGCGTAGACCGGCTGGTCACTCCGGAGGCAAAATCATTCTGTTCAACCAGCAGCGTGTGCTTTCCCGAACGGGCGCACTGCCGCGCCACGGCCACGCCGTTGATGCCGCCGCCGATCACCACCACCTGAAAGTGCTGGCCCTCGAGCGATGCTCGCTGATTTGCGGCTAAAACCATTGGTTATCAGTGAGATGCCGAACTTGTCAGATTAATTATAGAGTCTCGAGTTTAAGTCTGAACTCTGCACGCCCCGGAGAATAGGTAACGTTAGTACCGCCGAAACGACTGGCCCCAAGGTGGGATGCCGCTTAATTTGGAGGCTTGCAAGTGAAGAAATCCCGGCCCACGTTAAGCGACCTTTGTACCGGCTTTGCGTAATGTAGGTGCATTGCTCCAGTGAAGCGGCTCATTTAAAGTGGTTGGCAATGTCCACCACCGGCGAACGTTTCGAACGAGCAGTCGCGATCATGGAGCGCCTGCGGGCTCCGGGAGGCTGTCCGTGGGACCGCGAGCAGACCTTTGATTCCATCAAGCCCTATACCCTCGAAGAGACTTATGAAGTTCTTGAAGCTATTGACAATCGCGACTGGGGCGAACTTCCCGGCGAACTCGGCGACCTCTTGCTGCAGGTGCTCTTCTATTCGGAAATGGCGAAGGAGCAGGGATCGTTTTCCATCGATGACGTGCTCGATCGGCTTTCGAGCAAACTTGTAGACCGGCATCCTCATGTCTTCGGTGACAAGAAAGCCGAAACGTCGGCTGACGTCAAACGTAACTGGGAGGCGCTGAAGGTCGAAGAAAGGAAAAAACGCCTGAGCGAAAACGGGAGCGCAGCCGACGCCGGCGTGACAGGCAAAGAACCCGCGCAGTCGATTCTCGCTGGAATTTCTTCATCGATGCCGGCGCTGCTGGAAGCACATAAACTCAGTTCCCGCGCGGCACAGGTTGGTTTCGATTGGCCTGAGATCGATGGCCTGTTCGAAAAACTCAGCGAAGAGACTTCCGAACTTCGCCAACAGTTGCGGGATTTTCCCGCGCCCGGCCCTCGCCCTGAAGGCCGAGGGGTAGCGGGAGCTGGACGCCAGGTTGTTCCGGAAGACTTGCGCGTGCGGCTGGAAGAAGAAGTCGGCGATCTTTTTTTTGTGCTGGTCAACATTGCGCGGTATCTCGCGATCGATCCCGAATCTGCGCTGCGCAGGACCAATCGAAAGTTTCGCCGCCGCTTTCAGTGGATGGAGGAACGCCTGCATGCGAACGGGACCACGCCCGAGCAGGCCACGATGGATGAGTTGGAATCGCTTTGGCAGCGAGCCAAGCGGCAGGAGAGCGGATCGTGACCGCAGACAACGTCGCGATCCGGCACTGCCGGGGTCTGGATGAGTTGCAAGCCTGCGTAACCTTGCAAAAGGAAGTCTGGAATTTTGCGGACGCCGATCTGGTTCCACTCCGCATGTTCGTGGTTGCCGAAAAAATTGGCGGGCAAGTGATGGGCGCGTTCGATGGCGATCGGATGGTAGGTTTCGCGCTTTCGGTTCCAGGCACGCGGTTCGGCCACATTTTTTTGCACTCGCATATGCTGGCCGTGCGCCAGGAATATCGGAATAGTGGACTGGGCCGCCGGCTCAAACTGCTACAGCGCGAAGATGCTCTCTCGCGTGGCATCGAACTCATCGAGTGGACATTCGATCCACTCGAGATCAAGAACGCTTATCTGAATATTGAGAAGCTGGGAGCGATCTCGCGCCGCTACAATATCAACCAGTACGGAATCACATCATCGCCGTTGCAGGGCGGCCTGCAGAGCGACCGTCTGATTGCCGAATGGTGGCTGAAGTCGAAGCGCGTGGAGACTTTACTGACGACAGGAAAGAACACAGCGTTCCGTCGACAGGCTGCGATTGAAGTCCCGGCGCAGATTTATGAGTGGAAGTCCACCCCGGAAACGAGAAGTAACGCAAAAGAAGTTCAGGAACGCAACCGTGATGAATTTATTGCGGCCTTCGCCAAAGAATTCGCTGTGCTAGGCTACGAGCGCGACGCGGAAGGCAACGGCAGGTTCTTGCTGGGTAATTGGGATGAGAAGTGGTCGTACGCGTCGGAAGAATGAGATCGCCAGTACACAGTACCTAGTACCTAGTACCGAGAGTGCGCGGCCTTTGTTTACTGGGTACTCGGTACTAAACACGAACCATGAAGATCGAAGCCATCACGCTGCGCGAGATCCACATGCCACTCGTCCATTTCTTTGAGACGAGTTTCGGACGTACTTACAGCCGTCGAATCCTACTGCTCACCGCGCATTGCGAAGGAGTCGATGGCTGGGGCGAATGCGTCGCTGGCGAGGACCCGTTCTACAGCAGCGAGTGGATCGAAAGTAGTTGGCCGACGATTACAAACTACCTTGCCCCGGCAGTGATGGGCCGCGAGGTTGGATCAGCACGCGACTGCGCCAATCTCTTTTCCAGGGTTCGCGGCCACCGTATGGCAAAGGCGGCGCTCGAGAATGCACTCTGGGACGCCGAGGCTAAACAGAAGAATTTGCCTCTGTGGAAATTGCTGGGCGGCACTCGGGCCGAAATTTCGTGCGGAGTTTCGATCGGCATTCAAGATTCGGTGGAGCAATTGCTCGACAAAATTCAGATCGAACTTGCTGCCGGTTATCGGCGCATCAAAGTGAAGGTGAAGCCGGGCTGGGACGTCAACGTGCTGGAGAAAATTCGGTCGCGCTGGGCCGACATCACGCTGAGCTGCGATGCCAACTCGGCCTATACGCTCGATCAGGTTGAACATTTGCGGTCCTTCGATCAATTCAATCTGCTGATGATTGAGCAACCGCTCTGGGACGATGACATTTTCTATCATGCCCGCCTGCAGAGAGAATTGCGCACCGCACTTTGCCTCGACGAATCCATCGTCAGCGGTCGTACGGCGGCGATTGCATTGGAAACCGGCGCATGCCGCATTATCAATGTCAAAGTCGGCAGGGTCGGCGGCTTCACCGAAGCTCGCAAGATCCACGACATTTGCCAAAAGCAGAAGATTCCGGTCTGGTGTGGTGGGATGCTCGAATCGGGCATCGGCCGCGCGCACAACATCGCGCTTTCAACGCTCGAAAATTTTAGTCTGCCTGGCGACGTCTCGGCCTCCAAGCGCTATTGGAAGGAAGACATCATCGATCCGGAGGTGCAGGTTTCACCGCAAGGGATGATTCCGATCAGCAGTGCAGTAGGCACGGGATATCGAGTTAAAGAAGACCTTATCGAGAAGTTAACGGTACGCAAAGAGACGGTGAGGGCCACGGTTATAGCAACGGTTTGAGTAACCGAACAAGATCGAAGCTCTAGCGGGACTTACCCTCGGCCTTCATTCCTTCAGTTTGAATTTGAACGAGCTTCGCGTCCTCCGCCTTCAGCATTTCCACTCCCTGCGCAAATGTTGTGCCTGCTGGCACGGGACGGAAGTCACTGAAGGCCTCATCAGACTTGATCGCGATACTCTTGAACAGAAGAATTTTTCCCTTGAAGGTGAGAGACATCCGCGAAATTTGCCACGATCCATCTTCCACTTGGCGTTGCTCGACCAGAAAGTGTCCGCCCTTGTCGAGATAACCTAGAATCCCCCAACCGAACCCGACTTGCTTGAATAGGTTGCCGTCAATCAGCGCGATGCGCTGGCACGCGTGGTCAATCACGAGGAGTCCCTGCATTCCTTCGAGCACTTGTTCGACGTGGGAAGGAGGGTGGTATTCCGGGTTTGGCCGAAATTTCAAGCGCACGAGTTGGCTTGCATCTTTAGTCGGATTAGCCGTGTCGCCCGGCATGTACTCGTAAAGAAAAGCTTCAGGCAAAGCCTTCACAATCCGCAGAGTGCGGCCTGCAGTTTCCTGCTCCTGAGAGTGTTTATGTTTAAGCTGCTCGGGGTCGCCGACCAAGCCAGCCAGCCGGTTCTGCTCACCCTGCACTTGTTCCGGCGTCAGGGGATGATCGTCGTAGGCGATAGTCATGCCGGCCATCGCTTCCCGGGTTTCTACATAGAGTCGAGTTTGGGATCCCTGGGGAGTCTGCTTTCGTGAGCGGAACATGTGCTTGTTCGAGCTGTCATTGGCGGCGGCCACTTCATTGGCCACGGCAGCCCGCACCAAGTCGATGGCAGGCGTCGAATTCTGGGCTTCATTTCGGGACATTCCGGCCGCAAAAGAGGACGCTGCCATGCCGGTAATCAGGGCCGCCAACGAAAGACGCCGCACCATCCACGAAGTGGTTTCCGTCTTCATTTTTTCAGGCCCAAACTGCTCACCAGGTTAGTGTAGCAATTCGGCTCCAAGCGTTGTCTACAGCGAAATGGGTACTGGTTCTGTGCAGAGAGCGCTTGCCGCGAACTCGTCGCCTTGCGTATAGTCGTGTGAGTGAGCGGCTCCGATTGTTTGGGAGAGCTTTTCCTGAGCAAGCCAGCACGGGTTCCGTTGCGCCAGGTCATTTGCATCAAGAGGAGTTTTCCATGAGCGCACCATCGAGCGCACCCGCTAGCGGGTTGGCGCAAATCGGCAAGTCGGTCTTCATCAAAGGCGAACTTTCAGGCAGTGAAGATTTGTATCTGGATGGCCAGGTCGAAGGCAGCATCGCGCTAAAAGGAAACAGCTTGACCGTAGGCCCAAACGGCCAAGTCAAGGCGAGCGTTGAGGCGAAGGGCGTGGTGGTGCAGGGAAAGCTTGAGGGCAACGTTCAGGCCAGCGACCGTGTCGAGTTGCGCAAGTCTGCCGTGGTCACCGGGGACATTTCCACTCAGCGCATCTCAATTGAAGAAGGCGCCTATCTGAAGGGTAAGGTGGACATTCACAGGACGGATATTAAGTAGGTTCGGCCCTACACGGGAAATTATGTCAGGGGTTCAGAAGTCAGGATGTCGTCAGTTTCGCAGACTTTCATGAAATTTTTTCGTGGTTCATCCGGGCCAGAGACGATTCCGGCACAAGGCTCACAAAAGCTTACCCGCCGGTCCAGCGGACTGGGGGAGCTTGCCCGTTCCTGGGAGACCGCGGAAGGCCTGTGCGTACTCGATTTGGGTTCGACCTCGCCCACGAATATTCGTCACTTTACCGAGCGCGGCCACAGAATTTACAGCGAGGATCTGCTGACCGCTTCCACCGATCCGGAACTTCCCACCACCGATGAACAGGGGAATGCGGTTCTCGACAGCCGCAAGTTTCTGGCCGATAATCTGGTCTATCCCGCGGCTCGCTTTGACGTTGTCCTGTGCTGGAATCTGCCGGATTATCTCGATGAGAGCCTGGTGAAACCGGTCGTGGGACGGCTATGGTCGGTTCTAAAGCCCGGCGGAATGTTGCTGGCGTTCTTCCACACTCGCGATGCCGGTCCGGATTCGCCTTGCCATCGTTTTCACATCGTCGGCCCCGACACGCTGGAGATGCAGAAAATCGAACTGCGCCGCGAAGCCCGCCGTGGGCCTACAGGAGCCGTCCACACCGCCATTACAGATGGCTTCCAGTTGCAACGCGTGTTCAACAACCGCCACATCGAAACGCTTTTCCGCGACTTTGCTTCCATCAAGTTTTTTCTTGCCCGAGACAATATCCGCGAAGTGCTGGTCGTCCGGTAGAAATTCGCTGAAAGCCTTCACAAGCCGCGAGTCAAGGCCTCGAGTTCGTTAGGCCGGAGGCGCGCGAAGGCTTCCACGGCGGCCACCCTGAGTTCGTCATAAGCCTTAGGGCCGTCGACTTCGACGGCTTTCCGCAGGCTTGCTAGGTCGGGAGTGGGAACGAGGCCGAAAGCATCCGGCAGCAATAGCCAGACGCCGAGCTTTAGCCGGACGCCTGCACAGTAGAAGCGCACCTTGATGATCGCTTGCCGCAACTTGGAATCAGGACCACGAGAGAGATGATTGTCGGCAAACAGGGCATCGTCGAAGTCCGCGAGAACCGAGGAGTTGTGGGCCATGCGGCGGACTAGCTCCCGATAAAGGCGCATGCGGCGGCGGCGTTCTGCGCGTAAGGCGCGCGGATCCAAACTCCAGCGCAGCGCGAAGTCGGCGGCGGGATCGAGTAGCGATTCCAGCAGCGCCCAGTCGACGGGGTAGAGATAATGAACCGCATCGTTGGGATCGGGCTTGGGGTCTCTGGCGCGAGCGTAAGCGCAACGCAGAATATAAAGGAAGGCCAGTGCACCCGAGGCGACGATCAGCCAAGTCGCAATCGATAAATACATCGCTAGCGCGTCCTTCTTAGCACGTTCAGATATCGCTCGAGAAGAGCGATGTAATGCTTTGCTACCTTGGGATCCAGGGGAGGTTGTTCTTTTTGTGGAACACTGAAAAAGCCGATCCAAATCAATACGGCAACAGAGTATGCCACAAGAGAGATGACTCCCCACAAAAAAGTGAATCTTGTTCCGATATCTGAAAGTTTGGTCGTGGCCAGCAGGGTAATCGTAGAATGGAGTCCAAAGCCTGCCGCTATGCCTAGAGGATATTGTCTCCAGCGGAAGCCGAAAAAAGCAATGAATCCCACCGTTGCAACGAAAACGAGCACCTGCACGAAGCGCACGGCAATTTCGCCAGTGACAATGAAGAGCAGAAGGCGGCCTTGGACTTGCGGAGGAACTTCGTGCATTCGCCAGAGGCTCAGGCCCACGCCAACGGCGATCACGGCGAGAAAAATCAGCCGTGTCCACCAAACGCCCGTCATTCCGCGCAGGATCTTGCGCAGTATTTCGTACATGGCCAAGGCTCCGAAGAGCGCGTAGCCGGCATCAGTGGTCCAGTACGTCCAAAAATAAAGTGGGGCGTGGCTTCGCGTAAAGAACCTCGCCACGACAGCCACCACCCCAAACACGACGTAGCCAAAAAAACATGGGAACGTCCTGTACGCTCCCCTTTTCACTAGCAGGTAAAGCAGCAGCGGCACCAGCGGAAAGGGGATGTACCAGACGAGGTCAGTCATGTGGCCGGAGACATCTTACCTCAGACGGCCCAGGCACAACGCCGATTCCCTACCTAGACAATGCGACCAGCGGGGGCTGTATGGTCGTGCCCTGTGGGCCCGGGGGCTTTCCAAATCCGTCGGCCAGTGCTGCAGTAGCAAAAGACAAGAGCAACAACGCGACTGCGAACGCGCGTTTCATTTGGTTTTCCTCAAGTGTGATTTGGGGCTAAGTTCCCAGCGGACAGTTTAGCCCTAGCGTAGGCAGCGCGTCAGTGAGTTGGTAGATGCGCCCGGATGGTTGCCGTTGCGCAGGTAAGGGTTGTATCAGGGCACGCATTCATGCGTGCCGTAGCAAGCCCCCACAAACCCGGTGTCAGGCAGGGTCAATACGGCTCCTAGTTGAGTTGGAGAACTTGCGCCAGCGCCAAAGCGACGTCCTGATGCCAATCAACCGCCTGCTCTTTTTACTTAGCTCCTCCAGATCTTGGCGCAATTGATCGGGGGTAACTGCCGCCTGTTTAATTGGGGAAGGCTCGTGCTCTTGGGACACGCTGAAGGCGCAAATCCAGATCAATACAGCCAAACAATATGCCACGAGCGAAATCAGCGCCCAAGAAAAGGCAAATCTTCTTCCAATATCCGAAAGTTTGATCGTGATCAGCAGTGCAACTGCGGAGTAGAGTCCAAACCCGGCGGAGATGCCGAGAACATGCAGGCTCCAGCGAAAACTAGAAAGCCGGAAGAACCCTGCTAGTCCAATAAATAACAGTACCTGCGCGAACCGCACGGCGATTTCGCCCACGACGATATAGTAGAGGAGTAGCCCTCTAATCTGCGGCGGAGTGTGATGGACATGGGCTAGACTCAGTCCCACGCCAATAGTAACCACAGCGGGAAAAATCAAGTACGTCCACCAAATGGGCGCTAGCGTGCGCCGCACCTTGCGCAGTATCTCGTACATCGCTAAGGCGCCGAGAACCGCATAGCCCGCATCCGTGAGCCAGTAGATAAAAAAATAGGAGTGGGGATGGTTGTGCGCCGCAAACCGCGCCACATCCGCGGATATGCCAAAGGCTACGTAGCTGAAGAACCACGGCCACGCCCTGTAAGCGCGGCTCTGCAGCATTAGGCCAAGCAGTACAACGAGGAGCCCCATCGGTATGTACCAGAGGAAAATCACGACGCCGGGAGCAGCTTATCCCATCTGCCCCGGCTTTGCAGCGAAATTCCGTTACGGCTTGCCCTGTCCCACAGGTGAGTTGCTCGACAACGTGAACGGCGCCCTAGCACAGCAAGTCCGAAATTAAAACTGGAGCCTTCCACGCAATCACTCCCATGCGGAAAAGATAATGGCGTGTGATCTCTACGCACGGCCGTGAATACGGGGCATCGGAGGAAAAGGCCGATGAGATCATGCTTTCGATCTCCGCAGGAAGATAAGCTCGCCGCACTGACGTTAATCCGTCTAGCCACGCGACCCGGCTGCGCATGAGGGGAAATCCGGCAAAGGCCAAAGCCAGATGCAAAGGATGCCGCACAAGGTCGTTGATCAGCAGCGCCCGCCGGCTTACCCGCAGGCCCTCGCGCACGAACTGTGCCAGTTGCTCGGGGCTCAGATGATGCGCAAAAAGGCAGCAACTTACCAGATCAAACGATCCATCGCCAAAGGGAAGAGCAAATGCGTCAGCCACTACTGAGCGACTCCGACCGATGAGATGTGTATCGCGAGAATTTCCAGTTGGAAGATGAGACTGCGCCCGATCCAACAGAGTCGTTTCTAACGCGATGCCACGGCGCGCCAGTTTCTGCCGGACCATCTCCGGCACTTCGCCCGACCCTGCGGCTACTTCCAGCAGTGAGAGGCGATTCAATCCATTCGCCTGGGCGACACGCTCCACCATCATCTGCGTGGTTGCGACTCCGCCAAACCAGCGGTTCACGCGACCAATGTCGCGCATGGAAATCTCTACGTCGGCGGGAGAGCAAGCGTCGGAATCGAGAATCTCAGGCGCGTCGGTTCGCTGCATAGGAAGCTGGTCTTCGCGAAATTTTCGGGTAGGCGAAAGCGCTGAAAAGAGCGCGGCTTCAAACCTCGGCCAGCTCTTCTTCCAGCAATTGCTTGTTATACAGGTCGCTGTAGTAGCCGTTCAAGGCGAGCAGTTCGTCGTGGGTGCCGAGTTCCACGATGCGTCCTTCATGCAGCACGGCAATGCGGTCGGCATTGCGTACCGTGGAAACGCGGTGAGAAATGAAGATGGTCGTGCGGCCCTGCATCACTTCGCGCAAGTGATTCAGGATTTTGTCTTCGGTGTGGGTATCGACGCTGGAGAGCGCGTCATCGAGGATGAGAATGCGCGGATTGCGAATGAGCGCGCGAGCCAGCGCTGTGCGTTGCTTCTGTCCTCCCGATAACGTAATCCCGCGCTCGCCCACCATCGTCTGATATTGCTCGGGAAAGCCTTCGATATCGAGGGCAATGTTAGCCGCATCGGCCGCGTCGTGAATTTCCTGATCGGTAGCCGATGCCACGCCCAGCGCAATGTTCTCCCGAATGCGCTCGCTGAACAAAAATGTTTCCTGAGGAACGAAACCGATACTTTCGCGCAGCGATGCCAGAGAAAAATCGCGGATCGGCCGGCCATCGAGCAATACCATCCCTAGTGCTGCGTCGTAAATGCGAGGGATCAGATTAACCAGTGTGGTTTTTCCGGATCCAGTTGGTCCAACAATCGCCATACTGCTGCCCGCGGGAATTCGCAGGTTCAGGCCGCGCAAGACCTGTTTGCCATCGTATTCAAAAGTCAGCCCGCGGAATTCAATTTCTCCCTCTATGTACTGGTCGCGAGCCTCAGGTCCGTCCTTGATCTTCGGCTGCTCCTGCATGATTTCATTCAAGCGGCCCACCGACGCCGTCCCGCGCTGAAAGATGCTGATCACCCAGCCTAGCGCGATGATAGGAAAGGTGAGCTGCATCATGTAAATGTTGAAGGCAGTGAACGCGCCGATCTGCATATGGCCGGCCAATACTTCCCGGCCGCCGATCCACAGCACCAGCACCATGGCCAGGCCCAGCATCAACTCTAGTGTTGGCCATAACATGCCCAGGAGTCGTACCAGCTTAAGGCTGCGAGCGATGTATTCCTGATTCGCCGTTTCGAACGAAGCGATCTCGGCCTCTTCCTGCACGTAGGCGCGAACCACACGTGCCCCGGAAAAATTCTCCTGCGCCCGCGCAGAAATGTCGGAGAACATCGCCTGAATTCGCTCGAAGCGCTCATGAATTCGCCGCCCGAAGTATTGAATGACCACGCTCACGACGGGAAGCGGCAGAAACGCGTAAAAGGTCAGCTTGGGACTGTTGCGCATCATGAACCAAAGTGCCGCGGCGGTAAAAACCAAGGTGTTCGCGGAATACATGATGGCCGGCCCCATTAGCATGCGTACCGCATTCAAGTCGTTGGTGACTCTGGCCATGATGTCGCCGGTACGCATGCGCTGGTAATAGGAATAGGAAAGCGATTCCAAGTGAGCGAAGAGATCATTGCGCAGGTCGAACTCAATATCGCGGGATATGCCGATCACGATCCAGCGCGTGAGGAAGAGGAAAATGCCACGCACCACCGCCAGCGCCAGTACCTGTAACGCGAAGATGAAGAGCTTGTGACGGTTGACCCCACCTTCAAGGCTTTGAGCGGCATTGCCAATAACCTTGGGCAACCCGGCCCATGCTCCGTTGCTCAATACCACGCATACGGCGCCTGCTACAAAACCCCAGCGATAGCGCTTGAGGTAGGGCAGGAGCGGACGCATACTCTGGGGAATCATGCAGATTGTGTAGATGAAATTCTAGCAGGCGGGGTTCAAGTCTTGGCAGGCAAGTATCAGGATCTGACGCGGGCGATCAATCCTTCCGAATTAGTCCAGGCAACGTTCGTTCGTGCCTTCTTGTGATTGCGTAGCCGCGACGATATCGTGCCCGAAAGCAACTACGCCGAGCGCCGTGAGAATCGTTCCCCAGGCGGCAAAGAACAACCATCCGAGGTCGAAGACGAACATCTGAGCAGAATCCATGGCATCGCTCCTGGGAGTTGGGATGCGCCGACGGCGTCGCGCGGGGCCGAGCTCAACTCAACCCCGCGCTTTGAATTTACTGTTCGTTGCTCTGCGTATCGCTTGCCGGTGTGCTTTGCATGTGCTGTTGCATGCGTGCAGCCCGCTTGGCTTCGAACGCTTGCATCTTGGCTTGCTGATCGGGAGTAAGCAACTGATAGAGCTCGCTGTGAATTCGGCTCTGCTCGACTTTCAGTTGTACCAGCGTCTGCGCCTGCTGCGAGACCAAAGCCTGCACTTTAGCTTCATCGTAGGTGCCTTCTTCGTACGTCTTGAGCTGCAGATCCAACTGGTGCTCTTGCTGCATCAGGGGATGCATGGTGGCATGCTCTTTTTGCATGACGGCTTTCATCTGAGCGCGTTGAGCGTCAGTGAGATCCAGGTATTTACCGAAGAAGCCCATCATGTGGCCTTCTGGGCCGAAGCCGTGCTTGTGCGTGGGTGGCGCCAGAGGCGCATCGGCGGTTTGCGCATTGGCGATCGCGCTGCCCAGCATCACGGCCAACGCAGCGATTAAAAAGCGAAGACTGATCGATTTCATTAAAGGTGACTCCTAGTGGCCCGCTCCTAACTCGGAACCGGCATTTTGCGTACACTTATAGGAACACGAGTTGCGATAACAAGGTAGTAAAGAGTCAGTCAATCCGCGTAAAGTTTTGTCAAAGGAGAAACTTTGAATATTGATTTCGAGTTAACTCTTTCGTTAGCGACAGGTTTGACAATTCTTTACCCTTAGCCGCTGCTGCGTGGTGCAAAATGAAAAGTGCGAAGATGGAGCGAATTTTAGTCATCGACGACGATACTGAACTCTGCACTCTGGTCGGCGAATACCTACAGGCCGAGGGGTTTGTGGTCGAGTGCGCGCACGATGGCGAGAGCGGACTGCAGCGCGCCAACGGCGGTGGTTATCTCCTGGCCGTGCTCGATGTAATGTTACCCGGCATTAATGGGTTCGAGGTGCTGCGCCGGATTCGGGCAACGTCGCGGCTGCCAGTACTCTTGCTCACGGCGCGCGGCGAAGACGTTGACCGCATCGTCGGTCTGGAAATCGGCGCCGATGATTATCTTCCGAAGCCGTTTAACCCGCGCGAACTGGTCGCGAGGATTCGAGCGATTCTGCGCCGCACGCGCAGCGATAAGACGGTTCCGGCGGCGCCCGACATTGTTCGCGTCGGCGAAATTGAACTGGATCCGGCCACGCGGAGTGTGCGCCGCGACGGCGCGCCGGTCGACCTTACCTCGGTCGAGTTCAATCTGTTAGAGGTGTTACTGCGCGAGGCGGGACGCGTCGTCCCGCGCGAGCGCCTGGTGAACGCCGTACTCAGCAGAAAATTCTCTCCATTCGATCGCAGCATCGACATGCACGTCAGCAAGGTTCGCAAGAAACTGGGTGATACCGACAGCGACGAGCATATTAAGACGATCCGCGGTGTCGGTTACATCTTTGCCCGGCCACGAGAGAAGGTAAAGACCACACCGTGAAAAGCCTCTTCCTCAAGATTTTTATTTCTTTCTGGGTAGCGCAGGCATTGTTTTTAGTGTTGGCAGTGCTCGTGATGCTGGCGTTGCGTCCGCAACGCAATTCTACTTGGGATGCGCTGCGCACGACTGCGCTCGCGGAATCCATTAACGCCTATGAGCATGGTGGAACGCGTGAAGCGCACGATTATCTGGAAGATCTGCAACATAAGCAGCATGTGCGAGCCTACGTTTTCGACGAGCGGGGAAACGAGATCTCCGGGCGCTCGAGCACGGGTTGGGCGGAACACGTTGCCGCTGGCAAGCCTCTGCCGCCGCGACCCGGGGCGGTTTTTCCGCGGCCGCAAATTTTAACCGAATCGAAGTATTCGAGCGATGGGAACCATCTCTATACCATCGCGATGGAATTGCCGCCCGGGCCTCGGGTCTTCTTCGGGCCGTGGGGAATTCCGGCGCCGGGCCTGGTGATTGCAGTTGTTTCTTCCGGATTGGTTTGCTATTTCCTGGCTTGGTATATCACCAAGCCTGTGACCCGGCTGCGATCCGCGACGCATCAAATTGCGGCGGGCGATCTGACCGCCCGAGCGGGGAAGCCTAACAGCAACCGACGCGACGAGATCGGCGGATTGATGCGCGATTTCGATACCATGGCGGCGCGCCTCGAAACTCTGGTCAAGGCTCAGTCACGTTTGCTGAATGACATTTCGCACGAACTTCGGTCTCCGCTCGCGCGCCTGAACGTCGCTCTGGGCCTGGCGCGGCAGCGTTCAGGACCGGAAAGTGCGACCATGCTTGAGCGCATCGAACTCGAGGCCAGCCGTCTCAACGAACTGATTGGGCGGCTCCTGACTTTGGCCCGGCTGGAAGACGGGGAAAAGAAGGTTCCTTCGACGTTGGTTCCGCTCGACGAAGTGGTGCTCAGTGTGGCGGAAGATGCGGAATTCGAAGCGCAGGCGCGGCATTGCCACGTGCGCAGTAATATTCCCGATGGGAACTGGTGCGTGCGCGGAGAGGCATCGCTGCTGCACAGCGCGGTCGAGAACGTGGTACGCAACGCCATTCGTTATACCGGTGAAGGCACAACTGTTGAGATTGGCTTGGAGAAGATCGAAACCGCCAGCGGACAGGAAGCCGTAGTAAAGGTCAGTGATCGCGGTTGTGGCGTTCCGCTCGACGCTTTGGAAAAGCTGTTCCTGCCCTTCTACCGTATCGACGATGATCGCGGGCGCCTCACGGGTGGAGTGGGGTTGGGGCTGGCTATCACTGAAAGGGCTGTGCGCTTTCATGGAGGACGCGTGTCAGCGTTCAACCGGCCCGAGGGCGGGCTTCGGGTTGAGCTTCATCTGCCGCTTACGCCGGGGGCCTTCGCCGCAGTGGAAGAGACTTCAGAGACGGCGGTTCCAGTAGAGCGAGAAGCTTAAAAGAGTGCTCGGCAGGTGCCAGTGAACATCGGCGACTAATGATTAACGCCTAGCCACTACCTCTCAGGCAACTCACAGCCACCTCGGGAGTTCTAATAAATGCGTGCCGGGTTTGCTCTTCCTACGCATTCCTGATACATAAATGGATGGCAATTTACGCCCTCAATTGGGGTTCACGCCCGGCCTATGGTCGCCGGGGAATGCGGCAGCACGTTCACAGGAGATAAAGCGCAGAATGCGGACAAGGTTTACCTGGGTTGTAGCGATTCTGGTTCTGCTTGCGGTCGGCTTTCTCATAGCCTGTAGCACCAAGTATTCATCTTCCAACAATGGCCTGATCGTTGTTTCCACGAATACCGGCAGCGCCGTGATGGATACCTTCAGCCTTAACCTGGGCAACGGCAGCGTCGCGCAGATCAACAACGTGAATGGACCGCCCACGCCGGGAGCGGCCACGGCTGTGGTGCTTGATCCGGCCGGTGCATACGCTTACGTGATCGTGACTCAGAATTCTCAAATCGGGGATAGCGTCACTGGCATTACCACGTATTCAGTTGCGTCCGACGGAAAGTTAGCTGTGGTGGGGACAACAACACTGAACGACTCCGCGTATCCGGTAGCGGAAGCGATGGACTCGGCGGGGAAGTTTCTCTTCGTTGCCGACTTGGGCGGAACGGTTTCGGTACTCTCCATCGGCAGCGGGGGCAGTTTGAGCGAAGTAACGGGTTCGCCGTTTCCACTGCCCACGGAGTCGCGTGGCCAAAGCCCCATCGCGTCGGCGCTGGCGGTGACACCAACGGTGTTCCCCGTACTAGGAACTCAAGATACGTCTTGCGCCGGATTTACGCCTCCGACAACGGAGAATCTTTACGTGACAGATTCCGCCAATTATGCGGTCGTGAACTATTCCGTGTCCTCCTCCGGAGCGCTAACGCTGGTACCCTCAACGACCTCGGCGCCAGGCATTGCGACCGGCACCGTTCCCTCTGGGGTGACCGTCGACCCCTGTAACCGATTCGTTTTTGTCTCGAACCAAAGCCCCAACAACAACGTCAGCGCATACAAGATATGCTTTGCAGTGTCGGCGCAGTGCCCGAACGCCGACTACAGCCTGCAAGAGGTGACCGGTTCACCATACGCCGTCGGCAATCTTCCGGGGCCGTTGCTGGTCAATCCGCTGGGGCAGTTCCTGTACGTCTTGAACACCGGGTCGGGCACGATCTCGACATTTAGAATCAGTTCGGCAACTGGAACTTTATCGCCGCTCACGCCTTCTACGGTATCGGTCAACTCGTTTCCCCAGTCGATCGCGATACGTTCCGACGACTTGTGGCTGTTCGTGACCAACCTCAATTCGGCCAATGTTTCGGAGTTTGCCATCACTCCTGCGACGGGCCAATTGACCCCATTGCCGCCAATCACAACCGACAACTATCCCTGGGGAGTCGCGGTGAAGTAGGGAAGTAGGTCTTGGCGATCGGCTCAGTGGTTGCCACAAAGCCGACGTTTACGTAGGAACCTTCAGAATTAGGTAGGCGCCCAACAGGGTAAAGATCAAGTCTGGAGACCAGGCGGCCAGCGCCGGCGGGAGTTGGCTCAGGTCTCCCATCGCTTCGAATAATCGCGATACTACGGTGTAGACCACGGCGATGCCCACCGCGACCGCGACGCCGGTGATTGCTCCCTTCTTCGCCGCCGAAAGCGAAAACGGGACGGCGAGTACGGCCATAATCAGGGTGATCAATGGATAGGAAAGCTTTTTGTTCAACTGCACGCGCAAGCGTACCACGTCGAAGCCGCTCTGCTGCAGGTCGCGAATATAGCGGCGCAACTCCTCGTAGTTCATCTCGGAATACTGTTTCACTTCCTTCTTAAAATAGGAGGGCGTCTCGCTAAGTTCGGGAAACGTGGAAACGTCGAAGTTGCGATAGCCAGCGATGGCCGCACCCTGCAGAGAACGCTGCCAGCCTTGCTCGTAGACCCAACGGTCAAGATTTTCGGCCCAGTGCGCGCGCTCGGCATGGATACGCTGGGTGATGGCGAAGCTGGCGGGGTCGATGCGAAAGATGGTGACGTTGGCGAATTGGTCGCGGTCGGGATCGAAGAACTGGTAGTAGTAAATGTTGCTATTCTGGCCGAAGATCCATCTTCGGTCAGGGCGCAGATACGTTTGCGGCGGCTTGCCCTTGATCTGGTTGTGCAGCGCCTCCTGGCGCTGGTTGGTGCGTGGCAGGTAGAATTGATCGGCAAAGAATAAGCCGGCGGCGAGCACCGCAGCGGCGATCAGCACGGGTGTGACGATTCGGTAGATGCTGGTTCCAGTCGCTTTGATGGCAGTGATTTCATTGGCGCGGTTCATGAGTCCGAATGTGATGAGAACGGCCAGCATCATGATTAGCGGGGCAACGCTATACAACAGGTAAGGAGCAACGTTGAGCAGATACTCTGCGACCACAATCGGCGGCGTCTGATTGCGCAGAATGTCTCCCAGCAACTCGAACAAGGTGAAGACCAGCAACAGGACCAGAAATGCGGAAAGAATCATTCCCAGATAGACGAAGAAATCGCGCAGCACGTAGTCGTCGAGGAGCGTGGGAAAACTCGCACTGAAAACCCGCCGCCGCGTGGAGGCGCGCTCGAAAGCGTTGGCGTTGTCTTTGCGTCCGAGTGCGAATGCCCGGATCGCTCCGTTGGGCTGCAATTCCGGACGCTTCCATGGCAGCTTTACGGCAGAGAGCGCGAAAGGCCTACGCTCGGCTTGCCACAGCAAAAACAGTGCCGCGGCAAAGAATACGATGTTGGCCAGCCACGCGCCGAGAGCGGGAGGAACCGTTCCTTGCCGCGCCAGCGACACTCCGATCAGCGAAACGAAGTAGTACAAGAAAACCAGCACAATCGTGAGTACGAAGCCGCCGGACTTACCACTCTTCTTCGACGATAGCCCCAGAGGAATTCCGACCATTGCCAGCACCAGGCAGGCTGTGGGCAAGGCAAAGCGGCGATGAAATTCGATCAAGTACCAGCGAGCCGAAACCGGATCGACACGCCTGGCGTAGTCACGCAAAGACCATGTGCTGACCAGGCCGACCGGAATCTGTTCTTCCGCCTTATTCTCGGTCGATGGCAGATCAATCGGGATGTCCGTTTGGTCAAAGGTCGAGATCTGGTAGTGGTCGGCTTGTTTGGGATCGGTTTCATGAGTGGAACCGTCGACCAGATGCAGGTGCAGGCGGTCCTGGCCTTCGGGAACAAGAATGCCTTCGTGGGCTAGCGTGATTCGGGGATTGGCGGGGTCGGAAATGTCGGCGAGAAATACTCCCTTCCACACTGCTGCGCCCTGCGCGGTGTGCACGTCCTGCACGTAGAGCACGATCTTCGGAAAACCTTCATAGAACACTCGCGGCTGCACTTCAAAGGAAACTTGCGAGCCCTTGAGTTGCTCCTCGAGGTGGCCGAGTGACGCCATCGACCATGGGGCCAAATATAAACCGTTGCCCAGGGCAAGCAGCCACGCAGCGAACACAAAAATAGCCAGCGCCCGGCCGAAGTCCCATACACCCATGCCGCTGGCGCGCATGGCGGTGATTTCGCTATCGGCCGCAAGGCGGCTCAGTCCGATAAGAATGCCGACGAGCACGCTCATCGGGATGGTGTAGGTGAGCGCGAGCGGAACGGTGTAAAAGAAAATCTCGGCGACACTCGGCAGCGGCGCACTGGCCCGGACGACAAGTTCGAGGATGCGCCCCAGATCGCGCGTGAAGAGAACGAAAGTGAAGATCGCCGCGCCGATGAGGGCGTGTGAGGTTACTTCACGCAGAATGTAGCGAGTGAGAATCCGCATGCGAAACGTTCTACAACGCAGAATAGCATGTGGAGAAGTGATCAGAGGTCAGTGGCTAGTTGCCGACATTCGCTGGAGGAACGACTGTGCCAAGTCTGTTAAGATTTTCTTGCTCGCTGCATCCGCACGCTATGGCTGCCAGAAAGAAAACTGAGAAACGGATCGCACTGCCCAAGGCACCGATCAGCCGTGCCGATAGTGTGCGTGTCCGCCTTGTTCAGCGCGGCATTCAAGAAAAGGATGTGTTAGACGCTGTTTCGTGGGCACGCAAGGGTGCCTCAAAGGGTTAGGTACTCGCGACTTGTCGGGAATGCCGCAGACCCCATGCGAAAGTGCGTTCTTGCCGCCCCGGTCGCACCCAGAGCGTTACTCCTTTGGCGAGACTCCACTCATATTTCCAAGGGCCGTCAGTTTTGGGGCGAAACTGTATGTCAGCCGGAAGATATGGCTTAATGAGCGGATTCTCGATCCATCCACTTTCGACCTTGAAACGAGTCCAACCGAGTCCCACATCCGAGAGCTGCCAGAATGATCCGTCTGCCAGCTCGAAGATGAGCGGTTTGCCACGATCATCCAATTCGAATTCCACACACGAATCAACCGCTGCTTCCCTCGCAGTCGTCTGTTTAACTCCTTTATCGCTAGCTTGTCGGGCAACGGATCATCATCCTCGCCAGCAATGACACGGCTCAGGCTCTCCGCCTGCATCTCCGCAGTGACCCCAAGTCTCTCCCACACCGATTTCGAGTACTCGGAAACGCGAGAATCTAATTTGTCGAAAAACTGGGTATCGTCGTCAAGTTCAGCAATAAGTTGGCGCGTCGTCTCGATGTTAAACATTAGATGCACGCGCTCGAACCAGAAATGGTGAGCGAGAAAATTACGCCTGTCTACCGCAGCGAGAGCATTCTTCCACACGTCGTGTGGCAGAACTCCCTCTAACTTGACAATAACTTCACCTAGCGTCAGAGAAAATGCGCGAGACAATAGCTCTTCAACTCTGGGATGGGTGAACAGGGCTGGGGGAGGTAATTCTGAGCATGCAAGCGCTATGCAAAGCTCGCGGTGCAAGCACTCGCTGTGATAATAGGCTCGGCCGAACTTCGCAAAAAGGTCCCGTATCAACTCGTCATCCGGCTCGGTTTGGTCATCAGGATTTTTCACGCCTGAGGCTGCAAAACCGCACACGGCGCGCGTGCGGCTCCTAGCTTGCTATCCCACTTTCAAAAATAATGCCGACAACGGAGGAAGAGTAAGCTTCAGCGAAAACGGCCGCCCGTGGGCAGATATTTCTTCCGCTTGAACTCCACCGAGGTTGCCCCAGCCGGTTCCGCCATATTCGTTGGCGTCACTGTTGAGCAACTCGCGCCAATAACCACTTTCGGGGACGCCCACTCGGTAGCCCATGCGCGGAATCGGAGTGAAGTTACAAACGATGAGGACCGTATCTTTCGGTGAATCGCTCTTGCGCAGGAGCGAAATCGTGCTGGTCAGGTTGTCATTGCAATCGACCCACTCAAAACCGTCAGGAGTGTTGTCGAGCATGTGCAGGGCGCGTTCGCTGCGGTAGAGGCGGTTCAATTGTCCCACCCAGTTCTGCATGCCGCTGTGAACGGGATATTGCAGCACGTCCCATTCGAGGCTGGTATCGTGCCCCCACTCGCGGACCTGGCCGAATTCGTCGCCCATGAAGAGCAGTTTCTTACCGGGCTGCGCGAACATGTAACCGAAGAGAAGCCGCAGGTTGGCGAAGCGCTGCCACTCGTCTCCGGGCATCTTGCCAATGAGCGATCCCTTGCCGTGGACGACCTCATCGTGCGAAAGCGGCAGAACGAAATTTTCCTGGAAGGAATACAGCATGCGGAAGGTGAGCTTGCTGTGATGATATTTGCGGTGAATGGGATCCTGTTGGAAATATTGCAGCGTGTCGTGCATCCACCCCATATCCCATTTCAAGCCGAAGCCCAGGCCGCCGAGATACACGGGCCGCGAAACCATGGGCCACGAAGTGGATTCTTCCGCAGTGGTCTGGATTTCAGGATGCTCTTTGTAAGCCTCCTGGTTGAAGCGGCGAAGGAAGTCGATGGCCTCAAGATTTTCGCGGCCTCCGAATTTGTTGGGAATCCATTCACCTTCCTTGCGCGAATAGTCGAGGTAGAGCATGGAAGCGACCGCATCTACGCGCAGACCGTCGATGTGATACTTGTCGAGCCAGAACATGGCGCTCGACATCAGAAAGCTGCGAACCTCGGTGCGCCCGTAATTGAAGATGTGCGTCTTCCAATCGGGATGGAAACCTTGCCGCGAGTCGGCGTGCTCGTACAAGTGCGTGCCATCGAAATAAGCCAGGCCGTGGGCATCGGAAGGGAAGTGCGATGGCACCCAGTCGAGAATCACGGCGATGCCATGCTGGTGCAGGTAATCGACCAGATACATGAAATCCTGCGGCGTGCCGTAGCGCGAAGTGGGCGCAAAATAGCCGGTGGTCTGGTATCCCCAGGAGCCGTAAAAGGGGTGCTCCATCACGGGGAGAAATTCGACGTGAGTGAAGCCCATACGTTGTACATAGTCCGCCAGCTTGGGCGCTGTCTCGCGATAAGTCAGAGGACGGTTGTGTTCTTCCGGAACGCGCATCCACGAGCCGAGGTGGACTTCATAAATCGATTGCGGAGCGTGCAGCGAATTGCGACCGGCGCGATTCTGCATCCAGTCGCGGTCACCCCATTCGTAGTCGAGATTCCAGACCACGCTGGCGGTGCGAGGAGGTTTTTCGTGCCAGATGCCGAGCGGATCGGCTTTGTCGACCTGGTACCCGTGGCTCCGCGATTCGATATGGAATTTGTAGAGCGCGCCTTTGGACACGCTGGGAACGAAGCCCTCCCAGATGCCGGATTCTCCGCGAGCTTTGAGCAGATGGGTGCGGGGATTCCACGAATTGAAGCTTCCGATCACCGAAATCAGTTGGGCATTCGGTGCCCAGACGCTGAAGACCGCACCCGCCTTGCCGTCGCGCGAAATCAGGTGTGCGCCCATCGTTTCGTAAAGACGATAGTTGCTGCCTTCATTGAAGAGGTAAAGGTCCTGATCGGAGAGCAGGGTGGGGCGGTCAGGGGCGAGGATGGAAGTTTCTGGCATTTCCGAGTTTTTAGTGTATCGGAAGACTAGCGTCGTGACATCTCGGGTGATACCTGCAGATTGCCGGCGTAGGCAGTTGATGGAGCAACACTAAGTCTCCTCGCCCTATGAAGGAACACAGGTTGCTCGGCTTCTCCCTATAACGATTTAGGGCCTTTTGGTCACAACAAAGCGCCTTTCGTGCCAGACTGAGGGCTGAATTCCCATGCTAGACTGAGGTTTCCGCACATGCCCGCCCTGCGTCTGATCTTTCTCTGGCACCAGCACCAGCCGTTCTATAAGGACTTGGTGACGGGCGAGTATCGCCTGCCCTGGGTGCGCCTGCACGGACTCAAAGACTACTACGGGATGGTGAAACTCCTGGATGAGTTTCCCAATGTCCACCAGAACTTCAATCTAGTGCCGTCGCTGATGGCGCAGATTCAGGATTATATCGAGGGAACGGCGCAGGATCCATTTCTCAGCGTGGCCGCCAAGCCCGCAAACGATCTGACGGCGAAGGAACGTCAGTTTGCGCTGCAATATCTTTTTCAGGCGAATCCGGCGAACTTGATTGGGCGCTATCCGCGCTACAAGGAATTGTTAGAGAAATATCGTGATAATGCATATTCCCCTGAGCGTGCGGAAAAGCATTTTCAGGCGCGTGACTTCACCGATTTGCAGGTGCTGTCGCAGATCGCGTGGTTCGACGAATTCTTTCTGGAAGATAAAGACGTCGCCGAACTGATCAGGAAAGAGAGAAATTATTCATTCGACGATCAGAACTTTGTGATTGCGCGCGAGCGAGAACTGATGGGCAAGGTTCTGCCGGCGTATGCCGACGCCGCGAAAAAAGGATTGATCGAAATTTCGGCGACACCTTTTTATCATCCGATTCTGCCGCTGGTATGCGATACGAATGCCGGGGCGACTTCGTCGCCAGGACTGCCTTTGCCGCAGAATAGGTTTCGGCATCCCGAGGATGCGCGCGAGCAGATCGTGCGCGCGCTCGACCTTCACCAGAAAGTATTTGGAGTGAAGCCGCAGGGCATGTGGCCTTCGGAAGGTAGCGTCTCCGAAGAGGTTCTGGCGATTGCGCATAGTCTGGGTATTCAGTGGATGGCCACTGACGAAGGCATCCTTGGCCGGAGCACGGGTTTGTTCTTCCAGCGGGATGGGAACGGACGGCTGCCCACGCATTTAGCGGAACGACTCTACAACATTCATCGCTATGAGAGTGGCAAGACCGCGATGAATCTGGTGTTCCGCGACCATACGATTTCGGATTTGATCGGTTTCGTCTACTCGGGCATGGATCCAAACGACGCTGCGGGACATTTGCTGCACAACATCAAAGAAGCGGCAAAGCCAGTGCTGGCGCAGGGCCGGGACGCGGTGGTGTCGGTAATTCTCGATGGAGAAAATGCCTGGGAGTATTATCCGAAGTCGGGGCGTGAATTTTTGCGACGATTCTATGACGCGCTGCAGCGCGAGAACAATCTCGAGGCCGTAACGGTGGCGGAGGCGATTGCGCGCCATGGCAATTTCTCAGCCTTACCGTCGCTGGTGCCGGGTTCCTGGATTAACGCAAACTTCAATGTTTGGATCGGTGCTCCGGAAGATAACCGGGCCTGGGATTATCTGCAGCAT
Organism: uncultured Acidobacteriaceae bacterium; assembly: GCA_963771965.1. GTDB lineage: Bacteria > Acidobacteriota > Terriglobia > Terriglobales > Acidobacteriaceae > Sulfotelmatobacter. Next base: position 148,243 of record CAVYVM010000003.1, on the reverse strand, counting down.
GCGCGTGACTTTTACGCGCAGAATCAAGGCCGAGCGACCGAGGCCCAACGAAAGCTTGCCTATGAAGAAATTCTGATCGCCGAGGGCAGCGACTGGAATTGGTGGTACGGACCGGAGCATCACTCGGCCAACGACCGGGATTTTGACGAGCTTTACCGCAAACATCTGTCGAATATTTATCAGGCGCTGGGAGCAATGCCGCCGGATTATCTTTCCCAGCCCATCACCGGCGGCGAGGTGCGTCCTGCATTCGCGCCGCAGACGGCCTACATTCATCCTCGCATCACGGGCGACAAGATTCGTTATTTCGAGTGGATGGGCTCGGCGGTATTCACCGCCGATCAGCGTGCGGGCGCGATGCATGGCAAACAGTTTCTGCTCGATTCGGTATATGCCGGAATCGACAGCGAGTTCGTCTACGGCCGGCTGGACTTTGCCGGGCCTGTGCCGGATAAAGAGTTTGACCTGGTGGTCAATCTGGAGTCGTGGGCAAGCGAAGAGGCGCGCCCACGGCGGAGTTTACGGCTTGATGCCAAAGTACAGGACAGCAAGCTGGCTGGATTCACGGTCAGCGGACGGGAAGATTCTTCGCCAGTGCTGCCTGCCAAAGCTGACGATGGCGCGAAGGTTGCGCTCGCACGCAGCTTTGAGTTTCGACTGCCTCTGAGTTGTCTGATGGCGGCACCGGCTTCCGCGCCGAATCTCGATGTAGCCCAAACTGTAGCGGGATCAAAGAATGTGACCGTCGGCAAGCCCAAGCCAACAGCCGTGGCAATCGCGCCGACGAGTCGGCTGCGGCTCCGCTTCAGCCTTTGGCAAAATCGATTGCCGGCGGACGCGATGCCGATGGAAGGCTGGATCGAACTGCAACTACTCAGCGAAAGCGAGCTAGAGGCTGGAATGTAGCACGCCTCGACCCTTTAAGGACGCGCATAGGCTGGGCTGTCTGGGTCTGGGCGATCATAATCCCGTCCGTACTTGTTCTTGTGGGCCAGTTCGAGGTCAGATTCCGCAAAGGCGAAGGTTCCGAGGTAGGTATTGCCGGGACCAACAGTGATTTCCCGCTCCGTCGCCTGAAGCACATCCGGCGAAACCGAGGGATGGAAGACATGGAGTTGATAGCGGCCAGGCGCTACGTTTCCAATGCTAACGTCACCACGCTTGTCCGATATGGCGTAGTACGGAGTATTCAAGGCGATCACTACGGCGCTCATCTGTGGGTGAATATTGCAGAAGATGAAGGAAATTCCGGGCTTGTCGAACTGGACAAAACGTGTGGTGCCGCTCTCATAGAGCCCGAGATCGAAACGCTTGCCGTCGAATAACGAAAACACATTGTGAAAAAACGGATCGTGGTTGGGGAATTCCACCTTTCCTCCCGCTGGTATCACCAACAACGGGGGGTGGAAACTCTTGTCTTTCTGAACAAGCTTGGGAATCTGTGAGTTTTGCTGTTGCGGCGGCGCAGGTGCGGGGGTGCTCCCCAACGGGGTGAGCCAGACGACAAGTTTCGAAGCATCTGCCAGGTGACGGCTATTTCTTGTGAGTTGCGCCTTGCCCTTCAGTTCAACATTTTGCGCCGAGGCGAGAAGGCACGGCCGCAGCAGAAAAAAGAAGATAAGGCACTGCGCGAAGCGACGTCCGTTCACCCGAATGTGAGAGATTTTCAAAACAGAATCCCCATCGAGAGATTGATCTGGTTGGTCACACTGGCCCTGTCATAGACGGGAAAAGTGTGCAATCGCCTGAATTCCGCCGAAAGCAGCAAGTCAGAGCGCGGCCGGTAAACCAGGTTGGCAAGCTCGCCTCGATTCCGCCCCAGAATCTCTCCGAAGTTATTGGCGTCAGTCGCGAAACCGCGGACGTCGGAGGCAAACGCGTTGTCTTCCGCCAGGACGCCGTTCAGTTCCAGCTTCGGCGTGAGTTGAAACTTGAGCTGGCTCCATCCGCCGGCAGAGTCAAGGCCGTGAATCGGCGCCGTAGCGGAGGCTGGATTGCCGCCAAAAAGAATGGTTTGCCCAATGGCAGCGCCCAAACCTCCTACCCCGCGTCCGCGATAAAATTCACCGGAAAGAGTCAAGCGGCGAAGAATGGGAATCTGCCAATCGGTCATGCCTGCCCACGCATCGACTGATCGGCTCCACGGCCATTCCTGGCGCCCGTAGTAGCCCGCTACGCCAATGCTCAACGGATGGTTAAATGCGGGGCGAGACCAGGCTGTGCGAACTGCATAAGCCGGCTGTCCAGTGCTTTCGCCGGCCTGGGCGACGCGAACGTATGGATTAGCGGGAGGTTCCCAATCCAGATTGTCGAGAACTCCGCCTTGAAAGGTGAGCGTCTGGCTATCGCTGAGATCGAAGCGATGCTCAACGCGAAGCTGGGGCGTCCATCCCCATAGATTTCCTGCGTAGGCAAAGGCCGGAGTGGCAAGCGACGCAAAGGACGTCGGAGACAGCGGCGAGATGAAGAGAGAATCCTGCCCTGCGATCACAGAAGTGTTTTTCCAGTCGAGCCGGAGACTTGCGGTTTGCAGGCGTGCGATGCCGAAGTCGACTCCATTATTGGTTGCGGGAAATCCTCCGAAAAAATCGAATTGCACATTGGCTGAACTTTTTGCGCCAGCCAGGATTGGTCCAAAAATCTCCAGCCCGATCTCCGATTGCCGCAGGGTGGCCCCAAGACTCGTTTGAGAGGTGCCGGGGGCAGGCGGCTGCGCATAGTTGGGGAGGTCGAGGTTGTCGGACGCCCCAACATTGCGGAAGGCATTCATCAGCACAATTCCCGAAAGTCTGGCGCGATACTTCGACGCCGTTTCCACTTTGGTTTGATATTGTTCATCGATCTTCGAGCCCAATAATTGTGTGGACTCTTCGAGCTTCTGAACCCGGCTTCCAAGACTTGCCGGCGGGGATGCGTCCGATGCAGTGTGCTCTCCCGATACAGGTGAACCTGAAGCAGCTGCGGTCTCGGCAGATTGTGAGGACAACGGAGAACCAGAGGGAGGGTTTGTATTCACCGACGCCGCGAGCGGGGCCAGAAGCCTGCGAGTGTCTTGCAGTTCTTGACGCAGCTCTTGCATCTCGGCGCGCGATTGAGCATTCTCATTCCGCATCTGCTCGATCAGTTCGCGCAGCTTGCGCACTTGCGAGTGGAGCTCATGCAGCGAAGCATCGCCGGGCGGAGAAGCCGCCGAAGCGCTGTTTTCCTGCGCCAGGCTGCTGGTGCACAAGAGGACGAAAGCGGCCGCCGTCGTGGCGGTTGTCCAAAGCGCGAGGGTCTTTGTCGTCCTTGTCCTGGGGGTTTTCACACATCCTCCTAAGCGACACGCGGATTGCCTTGGAATCGTACTTATGCGCGGCTTACGTATCCGAATGTCGAATTGAGTTCTGGCTCATGCTGTCGCCGTGTATTCGCATCACGGGACGAGTTGTCATAGCGTCTGCATCCGCCGAACCTTGCGGAGCGCGTCCCGGAATTGTAATCCGAAAGACGGTATGCGCATCCGCGGTGCGTTCTACCGAAACTTCGCCGCCGTGATCCTGGACGATCTTCTGCACGACCGCGAGCCCGAGCCCAGTCCCATTCTCTTTGCCATAGCTAACGAAGGGATGGAAGAGCTTGTCATGAATCGGTTCGGCGATACCGGGTCCGTTGTCGGCGACGGCAATGGTGACCCACGAGCCCGTGCGGCTGATCGCGACTCTAACTTTTCCCTCCTTGCTGGGGGCGGCCTCACAGGCGTTCAGCAGAAGGTTGTACAGGGCGCGCTCCAGTTTGCGCGGATCGAACCAGGCGGAGTTTTGGCCGTTGCTGAGAACCTCAATCAGAGTGCCCTGATGGCGTGGGTGCAAACGAACCGCCTGCATGGCTCGCTGCACGGTCTCGACTATGTTGGCGTAGGTTGGGTTCAGGGATTCTCTGGTCCGCGCGAACTCGAGAAGGGAATCAATGAGATCCGTCATTTGATTGACGCCGGTTCGAACTTCCTGGTAGAGTTCCTCGCGCTGCGCGGCGCTGAGACGGCCATCGCAAAGAAACTCGGAATTCGCGACGATGGCAGCCAGCGAATGGCGAAGATCATGAGAAATCGAACTGGCCATACGCCCGATCGTGGCCAACTGTTCGGATTCCAGCAGTGCCTGCTGCGTCTTGAGCAGGCTCGAACGCATGCGGTCGAATGCAGACGTGAGTTCCGCGACTTCATCGCCGCCGCGGGGGTCCAGGGGATGATGAAAATTTCCGTGCTCCAGAGCGCGAACGCCGTCTACCAGGCTGGCCAGCGGACGTGTGAAGGTGTGGGAAATCACGAACACGAGCGCGCTACCGACAAGAACGGCGGCGAGGCCCAGAAGGAGGAGCAGGCGGTTCAGCTTGTCGAGAAATTTCGACGCCTGATCGTACGACCCCAACACGGTCAAACGAACTGGTGGTCCCTGCTGGCCGGAGAGATTGAGTGACGTAACCAGAAAATTTTCATCGCCAAGTTCAACATCGCGCGGCCCGCTTTCTGGCGATCCTTCGGACAGCTCGCGCAAACTTGTGCTGCCCGATTGGGGCGACTTCAGAGTGGTTGCGACGATTTCGGCGCCGTAAGAAAACGCAACCTGGCTCGCTGAAATCTTACTAACCTCGTGGGCCAGCCGGTCATCGATTTCATAGCCGATGATCAGAAAGCCAAGCAACGGGCCTTCCGTCCTGGAGCCGAAGTAAATCGGCTGGGTGAAGGTCTGGTAGAGATGGTGGTCGCCGAACCACCAGTGGCTGGAATCGTCCTGACTCAAGGAAGGCTCGTTTAAGGAGCGTTGAAAATATTGCTGAGCGGTCGCTCGTGTGAAGCCCGCCGACTTGGTGTGCAGCGCGACCACCTGGGCATTGCGGTTGACGAGCACCAGAAGATCGCTGCCGGTCAACTGCCATACGTCGCGGGATGCGTCCTGGATAGTGGCTGGATCGGGAGCCGTCATGATCGCGCGCGTAATCGGCAGGTCTGCCACCAATTCCGCAGAGCGGGTCAACATGAATTCGCGATCATGCTGGAAGTTTTGGAATGTTGTAACCGAGTTTCCAAGATCCTGCAGGATGCCGTCCCGGACATGGTTTTGAACGCTGCGCCGCACCACGAGCAAGCTCGTGGCCGTGAGGCCCGCGGTGATCAGCAGCATGGAAAGGAGAAATCGTGTACGCAGCCGCGTTCGCGGCACCAGCGAGCTGGCGGGCTGTTGGAGAATTTGGGACGCGGATTCGGATGAAGGGTCCAAGGGATCTCAGCGCACGAACTTGTAGCCCATGCCGTGCGCCGTGCGAAAGTGCACTGGACTCGCGGGGTCCCGTTCGAGCTTCTGACGAAGTTTCAGAATATGGTTGTCGACGGTTCGTGTGGAAGGGTAGTTCTGGTATCCCCACACTTCGTTCAGCAACTCGTCGCGGCTTATGACCCGGTCGGCATTTTGCACGAGAAACTGCAGGGTTTTAAATTCCTGCGCAGTCAGGACTATGACTTTACCATCGCGCTGGACTTCCATCTTCTTGAAGTCAACCGAAATGCCGTCGAAGCTTACGAGGTTTACAGTCGCGGTTCTTGCAGTGTGCCGCAAAGCCGCGCGCACACGAGCCAGCAACTCGCGCGGGCTGAAAGGTTTGGTTACATAATCGTCCGCGCCCAACTCCAGAAGCAGAACCTTGTCGGAGACATCGCTGGTTGCGCTGAGGACCACGATCGGCAGCGTGGGCGCCTGCGACTTTACTTCTTTGCATAAATCGCTGCCCGAAAGTTGGGGCAGACGGAGGTCGAGAATGATGACCGCAGGCGGTGACGCCTGAAAGCTCTGCAGTGCTGATTTTCCATTGGCCTGTACCTCGACGGTGTACCCCTCGGTCTCGAACAGACGCTTCAACGCCTTTTGAACTGCGGGATCGTCCTCGACCACTAGAATTCTTCCCGTAGGGCGTGCAGAATTCATAGGGTCAGCCGATCTTGCTACGCTCAGCGGTGCGGACATTTGTGCCATCAGAAGCCATCCCTTGCCAGATTTGAAACCGTTAACTGGGCCCAGCAAACCGCGGCCCAGCCTTCAACAGGGCAAGCTTACAACGGTTTCGACCCGTTTTCGGTGGGAACGGCGTTGTTTGACAATTCTTTTACAATTGCACTTCACAAAACAAGGGGGTTGCGGCACGGCGCGTGCAATGGCTGGTTGTGATGCGCCCCACCTTGGCCGCGCGCGACTGACCTCCCCAAAAAGGGAGGCGATTCGACCCCCTGCGATCATTGGGCTGGCAATCCTTGCTCGGCGGAAGCTGACGTAAAATATATCGCTTGCCTGTTCCCGCTGAATTCGAGAATCTACGCGTCGTTTTGGTGAAGGCGCGCAATCCTCTCAACATCGGAGCGGCTGCCCGGGCGATGAGCAATTTTGGATTTCATCGTTTGCGGGTAGTGAATCCGTTCGAGGCGGCATTTCGTGAGGCTCGCTCTGCTGTTGGTGCTGCCGCAGTACTAACCGCTGCCGAAGAATACAAAACTGTCGCCGAGGCGGTTGCAGACTGCTCCCTTGTCGTCGGAACCACGGCCGTCGGTTTCCGCGACCTGCACCATTCCCTGAGGCGCTTGGAGGTAGCTGCGCCGGTCATTCGCGGGCATCTCGCATCCGGACCATGCGCCCTGCTTTTTGGATCCGAAAAATTTGGACTCTCCAACAGCGAGTTGAGCCATTGTCACTGGCTGCTGCATATACCGACCGATGATGAGCATCTCTCGATGAATTTGGGGCAGGCGGTTGCGGTTTGCTTATATGAGTTAGCCCGCGATCCGGCGGCCCGGGCTGAACCAGAGAAGGGAAGCCCGGCCTCATCGGCTGAGATCGAGCGAGTGATGGATGCTTTATTTGAGGCGCTTCGTGCGAGCGGTTATCCGAAGCTGAATTCCTCGGAGTCGTTTGAGGCGGCGGTTCGGCGTTTTGTGCTGCGTCTTCACCTGCAACAAGGCGATGCGGAGTTTCTCCTTGGGATGCTGCGGCAGATGGTTTGGAAGTTGAAGAAGCACGACCAATCCTAAAGCTGACCGGCCGAGCTTAAAGCTTGGCTTCCGTCGGAAAAACCTGCGTGGAGCTTCGTCCAAACTGGAAGCGCAGTAGCCACTCACTTGCCTTCGGCTGTCCGTTTTCTTGTGGGGGCTTAAACTTCCACTGACGGGCTGCCGCCACTGCTTTATTCGCAAAATATCTGCTGGGTCCGGCAGAGGTCAGCGTTGCTTGCGAGACATTTCCGGATGTGTCAACCGTAACCCGAACGATTACTTTCACTCTACCCTGGATGGTATTTTGTGCGCTGCGCGATACCTCCGGCAGAACTTGGTGAAGCACGGCGCCGCGGGTTGTTTCTCGCGTTTCGGTCTGTTTCTGCGGTGACGGTGCGGGTGGCTGTGCTTTGGGAGGGTTGGATTCCGTTGGTTGAGGTTGGGCCGGGGCAATCTCCGCGGCTGGAGTGGGCGGTCGATGGAGAAATTCTCTACCTGCGAATACAAGCAAAGCAAGCGCTGCGACGACGAGCGGCACCACGATCCACGGCCTGCGACCTGCGTTTGAAGTAGGCGCAGTCGTCCGCGCTTCAGTAGGCTTGCCGCCTTGAAGCCGGCTCAGAATGTCGGTGACCGTGTTGCGCTGGCGAGGATCACGCCGGAGGCAGCAGGACGCGATTTCGCGGAAGGGCTCCGGAAGCGCTTCGGGTACGGCAACGTCCGAATTGTTTCGCTCCGGCTCGCGTTGCGTGAAGGCAGCGACCAGCGTAGCCGCGAGAGACCATGCATCCGATGCCGGCGAAACCCCTTCGGTGGAGACTTCGGGTGCCTGGTACGCACTGAACTCGCGCGGCCGCTCTCCCGTCTTGCGAAGGCCGTCGGAAGAAATCTTCAGCTGCTCTCTCGCGGCCATAATGTTCGAAGGCTGGATGCTCCCATGTACGTATCCGGCACGATGCACAAAAGCCAACGCTTGACTCGTTGGCTCGAGCATGTCGGATATCTCACCGGGCGCGAGCGCGCGCAAGGGAAGAATCTGCGCCAGGTCCTCATCGGCGTATTCCATCACGACATAGAGAAGCCGTGTATCGTCGAGCTGGCAGCTTCCGCATTCGAACAGCTGGATCAGATGGGGATGGGAAAGCTTCGCGGCATCCGACCAGCGCAAAAGCTGTGCATCCTGGTTCAAATTTTCGGAGGCTATGAGTTTTACAACGGCCTTCTGCGGCTCGCCGCTGCCTCGCTTGGTGAGAAATACAGCGCTGTGATTGGAACCACCCAGCCACCGTTGTAGTGGAAACTTTCCATCAACTACCCGGCCTTCCCAATTTTTCCAGAGTTCCGGATTGCTCATAGGCGACGATTGCTGTGTGCCGACTGCCATAGCGACGACTGCCAAGACGACGAATGCCAAAGCGGCTATTCTATTCCAGCATTCGTCCCTGTGCTCTCCGAAATTGACTGTAGTTGGTTCATCGACCCCCGGTATAGAGCTGGAATGGCGCCCAGTAAAAAGGCCTGCGGGAGACTTCGTGGGTGTGGATCATCGCCAGTTTGGCCGCCCGAAGCGCCACCTCCGGAGGCCGTCCACGCTTGAGTTCGCCGTAAAAATTGTCCATGAGCCGGGCGGTCGAGGTGTCGCTGACATCCCAAAGCGCGCCAACTACATTGCGCGCCCCGGCTCGCAGGAATGCCCAGGAAAGGCCGACCAAGCCTTCTCCGGAATATGTGCGGGTGCCGGTGCTTTGGCACGCGGAAATTGTGACCAGCTCCGCCCGCAGGGGGCGAGTGCCGATAATCTCACGGGCATAGAGTTTGAAGGAGTCATCCTGCGCCGCACTGGACGCGGGGTCTCGGCTCAAAATAATGGCGGAGTCGAGTGGATTCAACCGGCTGGCGGTTCCATGCGCGACAAAGTGAATGTAGGAGAACCGCTCCGGATGACTGTTGAGATAGGTGGTTGGCGTCGCCCGCTCCCGCGCGAAAATCTGTTGCCGCCCAGCTGGAAAATACTTTTCGATGTTTTCCATCTGGACTGCGGAGTTGGGCAATTCAGGATACGGATTGTCAGCTCCGGTAACCGGAGCAACTGAATTACCGATGAGCAGCAAGCTGCCTGCAAGGTTCGAGCTGCGACCATGTGACGCCGGCAACATCGTCAGCGACGCGGCATTGGCGATAGTTACGTCTTCGATCCAGTATCGCTTCGGTTGCGGAGATGAAGTTTGCGCAACCGGGTTTTCTGGAATGAGCGTCTCAAAGTTCAAGCTGTTTAGGCCGCCATCCGGGATGATGAAGACATGTGTATTCTTGGCCTGCGCTTCTTTCTTCAGCAAGTCCTGTGCCGGCTCGACCAACATCTTGTAGAGGACGCTGCCATCGTTGGATGCATCAAAAATCTCGGGAGGTCCTTCGAGCTTCTTGCGATAGCGCTGCACCGCCGCATCGATTTCAGGTTGGTTGGCGGTGAGCGGAAAGAGCTGGACCTGATGCGACGTGATCGCCCACAGATAAGAATGCTCCTGGCCGAGGGCGTAAAACAGAATCGTTCCACCGGCGCGGCGAGCGATTTCTGTCGCATTCAGAGGATCGGGCGCAAACTTCGCTTTGCACGCCCGTCCTAGGCCTTCAGCCAGGGTTCGGGCGCGAGCATAGTCGGCAACTTGCAGGGCTTCATTCGTTTTACCTGCGGCCACGAGGAAGTGGATGTAGTCCTCGTAGATGCGGGCGGCGTTAGTGGGGAATGGTAACTGACTGTCCACGCGCTTGAGGTCGCAGCGCGCTGCTTCAAAAGTGCTCAGCGCAGTCTGATATTCGCCGTCGGCGTCCGGACGATTTTCGTCCTCATACAGCCGCGCCAAAGAGCGTTCGGCTTCCCACTTCAAAAAAACTGGTGTGTCCCTCGATTGCGCAACCTGACGAAACTTCGCATCGGCAGTACCGGCGTCATGCCGCCCGATCGCAATGCGGCCCTCGACCAAATGCAGATACTGTAGGTACTCTCCGTTATCACCGTTTTCTCGCATCCCCAGCGCCTCGTCTGCATAGCGCTTTGCCTCCTCCGGTTTGCCCGTTTGCTCCGAGACAAAGGCCAACGCGGCCAGAGAATTCAGGGTATCCTCTTTGTTTTTGATTTTGCGCGCAAGATCGAGGGACTGACGAGAGGATCGGTCGGCGTCGGATATCTTCTGCTCGTCTAGGTACACGTAACTGGATGCCTGAAGCCACATTACCTGATCTGACGTGTTGCCGATCTTTCCGGCCTGCTTTTCTGCCTCCACGAACATGCCCTCAGCCTTCGCGGGGTCCCCTAATTTGTAATAAGCCCAGCCCATATTTCCGAGGGCGGCTTGCGCAAGATCTGGAAACCCTCGTTCTAGGGCGATCCTGCGAGACGCATCAGACCAGTCGAGCGCCTCATCAAAGTGCGTCTGCTCATCGGCGGCCCAGCTAAGATCGAGCATTGCGCTCGCAACCCAGAACTGGTTGCCACTGGCACGGGCTTTGGGAAGAACTCGACCGAAGAGGGCTTGAGCCTGGGTGAATCGGCTGCGATGCATTTCCAAGACTCCGCGGGCGTTCGCTACCTCGGCGCACGCGATGTAATCCGCCTGACCGCAAGCCTGCTCCGCTTCATCAAACTTTTTCTCCGCCTCCTGAAATTTTTGCAGCGATGTATAAGCCTCTCCCTCAAGCCTTCGTTTCTTTACCGCCAATTCGCCGAATGGACCGGGCGCGGACTCCGAAGCCAGCAGTTGCAGGGCCTCGTTGTCCATGTTCCGAGCGTGGAGCGTGGTGGCCTTAAGTATGGTGAACTCCCACGCCCAGGTGGGACTCATATTGCGGAACCGCTTATGGCCTTTTTCCGCCTCGTCGGTCGCAGCTGCAAGATCACCCTTTCTAAAAGTACTGGCCGCGTGGTCGAAGACAGCCTGGGGATCGAGGCGACGGGAGCATGCTGACAAAGCAATTACTATGATCGGGACGAGTAAGTGGGATGTTTTGGCAGCAACGCGCAACAACCACCCGTAACCTGCACTGCGCGTTCGGAGTCGCCGAGGGAGAGGCACGCTTTTCGGACCGTGCCAGGATTTTAACTTGAACGCCGATGGAAGGTACGTCTAATTCGCGCAAAAGGAGGAGTTTGTACGTTGGCGGGCGCGCCCCAGATCAAAGATCCTGTATCGATCAAGACGCGGACCCGCAACATCAAGTTAGCCTATGCGAGGATTCGGCTGGCGGTCGACCAGCCGAATCCCGCATCGCCCGAGTGAGAACAGACTGCGATAGTTTCGTCCCTGTTCGAGAGAGGCACGAGCTAATTTCCCGGTGGTTGGGTGGTCGTGCCGCCTCCGCTGCCTTTGCCGCCTGTTCCGTTCGTACCCGCTTCGGTCGCTCCACCAGTCGAGGATGTGGCACACCCTAGTTCCATCCGAACCATGGTCAGATGAAAGGTGTAGGCGTCATAATACTCTCTCGGGTTCTTGGCGGGTTCGCGCTTCATGGTGAGTTCTCCCAAGAAGAACTTTCCGAAGTGCGGAACGTCGATCACGTGGCCAAATGACAACTTACTGTCCACTCGATTGACCAACGAGCATTTGGCAACGTCTGCGCGGGTGTCGCGGTTCGTCGTTCTCCATTTTTCGTCGTCGCGCTCGTAGCGTTCTTCTGCCCAGTCGGGACAGTTCTCGTGAGTAACGAGGTTTTCAAACTGCCGCGCCATGTTGTCCATCACCGTCTGGTTATCGAAGTACGAAGTGTCCTTGACCGGCCTTGGCCCTAGGATATCGAGATTGGTATCGAGATCGACCTTGTGTCCGGCGATTCTCAGGTTTTCGAAGCGCGTTCCGAGGAACGAGACTTCGGGTACCGCGCCATCGACGGGATGCGCGGTGGAAATCTGCGCCACCACGCGATCCGCGGTAAGAATGTCGAGGATGTTCAGGCCTTCGACGACTGAGGTGACCAGCGTGGAAAAACGGCGTTCGTGTTTCAGACTGCGCGCTCCTGCGACCTGCGTGTAGCCGGATTGATACGACGCGATGCCTTCCACACGGAAGGGACCTGAGTGTTTGAAATGGTAGTGACTGCGCTCTCCGCCGCCATACAACTCTACTTTGGCCTGGGGTCTTACCTTCTCGTGAAACGGCTCCTTGACTTCCATCTCCAGGAGATCCGCCTCTCCATGGTAAGTATGGATGCGCTTTGTGCCCGCGAATGGTAGCTCTGCGACTGCCATAGTTTTATCTCCTCCCGCCTTGAGATTTACTGTTGTACTTGCAACTGGAAAGAAGAATCCACTCCAACTTTTACATTCTGTCCACCCGCCGTCACGCCGTACACGGTTATCCAGTAGGTCCCGCTCTGCCGGTTCGCGCCGGGAACCTGGATTGACCAAGTATCGTCAGCCGAAGCCGAAATCGCGACCGATTCTACTCCTCCCGCTGGACTGCGCAAGTCGGCCTCGTAAGCCGGATACCGAGGGTCGGGCGGAGCAATCACGTTCAACAGAAAGCCCTCTCCTCGATGGACCACCAACGGCGAAGGATTGCCATAAGTAAGTAGATGCACTGTAATCGCAGGCAAAACCTTCAGTTGGTTGAGCGACCGCGTCAATTGCGGCAGGGTCACCAGATTCTGATACCCAATCACCAGCAAAAGAGCGGCCATGGCAGGAACGGCAAAAGCAGGACGCAGCCAGGCGAAGAGTCCAGGCCGCGACTTGTCTTTGTCTCTTACTATCGCATCTTTTACTGTCGCGATTTCAGGCTCAGCCAGCGCTACCTTGCCTTGTTCCAGGAATACTGAAGCCGTGCGCATGTCCATAGCGCACTCGTGACAGCCAAAGAGATGCTCCTCGAACTCATCCCTCACATCGGCCGGCAGTTCATCGAGCAGATATTTTTCGGCGGCCATTAACTGGATTGCCTCACTATGTTCCATCACAGAAGCTCTCCTCATATTTGAATAGTGACAAAACATCGCCGAACGTTTCGTAAGGTTTCATTCTTGTGGCGCACGGTTCCCCATCTTCTTTAAATACAGAGACTTAAACGACTTCTTGGCGCGATGCAGCAGAACTCTTAAATATTCACGGTCGACTCCCAGGTCCCGGCAAACTTCATCTTTGTCACGTTCGTCGAGGAATATTTCCTTGATCAGGCGGCGATCTTTTTCCGGGAGCTCGTCAAGAATGTGCCGAACCTTCCGCTGCATCTCGCGGTTGGCGATGATGTCGACCGCGCTTAAGGCAGGGTCGGGAATATTGGCCGCGGCTTCCTCCTCTGCTCCGGGAGCCTCCTGAGAAGCTGAGCGGTAGTGCTCCAGCAACACATTGTTGCAGACGGAATTGACGAACGCGCCCAGCCGCTCGGGCTGGCGTACACCATCATCCTTGCGCAGTGCAGTGAGGACGCGGGTAAAAGTCTCCTGCCGGGCATCTTCGATTTCCGGCCTAGAATGCAGACGCTTGCCTAGTTTCAACCGAATCAACTCGCTGAAATAAGACACAAAATGCTCCTGGGTCCGGAAGTCTCCGGCACGAAGTTGCTCCAAGTAAAGGCTATCGAAAGCGTGGAATTGCACGAGAACGCTCCGGGGGACTGCCCTAATTAAGTGGCAGCTATCTTACTCAAATCGAAGACCCGCGTACAGAGCCGAATGGCAGCTCATTTCAAGCGGTACCGGGAATCGGCCTGTCTGCGAGAAATTCCCGAAAGCCGATGAAACGTTTTTAATCGCTCGATCACTATCTCAATGTAGTCAGGCTCACGGGTGACCAGCGGCCAAACAGCTCAGGCATAACCCGCCTGGCCAGTCGGGTTCGCCGGTGAGATCAATCCCGAGGGAGGAACCTTACCGCTTTGGGGGAAGGGGTGGGGAGCTTCTGGCGACTGGAGCCAAGGCATCGGCACGGCTCCGTCGCCGTTCGGGAGATGTATTTCTGAACGACGTTCTGCCGCGCGTAGCGATGAGATTGTATGATTCATTCATCGTTATGGCGCGGCATTTTTCATCTTCCGGCGACGTCGAAAATAAATTCCGAGTTGGAAATCTTCGAGTTAAGGATCACGCTAAGGATCGCGTTGAGGATAGGAATAACGACCAGAAACTGATTCAGATCGTCGACGCTGCTTTGGCTGACGCTACGCGGCGCAGCGGCAAATGGCTTGTCTGTCGCCCCGGATGCACACAGTGTTGCATCGGAGTATTTGCGATCAATCAGCTCGATGCCCGGCGGTTGCGGCTCGGCCTCGCTAAGCTTACCCTCCGCGAACCGGAACGTGCGGCGCGCATTCGCGAGCGAGCCCATGAATCGCTTGCGCGGCTCGCAAGAGATTTTCCCGGAGACCCGATGACCGGAATCCTGGACCAAGAAGAAGATGCAGCTCAGCGCTTTTATGAATTTGCAAATGATGAGCCCTGTCCAGTTCTCGATCCAGCGACCGGAAACTGTGAACTCTACGAGTCACGTCCGATGACCTGCCGCGTGTTCGGCCCTCCGGTCCGCTCTGAAGATGGCTTAGGAGTGTGCGAACTCTGCTTCCAAGGGGCATCTGACAAAGAAATTGCCGCTTGCGAAATGAATCCCGACCCAGATGATATCGAGTCAGTCTTACTGGAGAAGCTTGAAAAAGAGACGGGAATCTGCGGCGATACGATTATCGCCTTCGTCGCGGCTCGCACCTACTAGACCTCGTGCCCTCCTGCGAAGGCTGTTTTTACATAGGACTTGACACGGCCTGCAGCATTCGCCCAGCCGCGTTCGCGACGTGTTTTACGGTCGCAAAATGTAGTAAACTGTGTCTCCCCTCGGGACCGCGCCTCCCCGTTTGACTATCCCATGACTAAACCTCTCGCTAAGAAAGTACTGCTTATCGGCTGGGATGCAGCCGATTGGAAGATCGCCAATCCCCTCATCGACCAGGGTCTGATGCCGACGTTGAATGACTTCGTGAATCACGGCGTGATCGGAAACCTGGCGACGCTGCGTCCCATTCTTTCTCCTATGCTTTGGAATTCCATCGCAACCGGCAAGCGCCCGGATAAGCATGGAATCTGGGGATTCATGGAGCCCGACCCGCAAACCGGCGGTGTGCGGCCCGTCACCAGCACCTCCCGCAAGGTGAAGGCGATCTGGAACATTCTTACGCAACGCGGATACAAGGCGCACGTGCTGGGCTGGTTTGCGGGGCATCCCGCGGAACCAATCAACGGCATTTCTGTCTCCGATCTTTACCCTTATGCGGTAGCACCGCTGGGTGAGCCTTGGCCACTGCCTCCAGGTGCGGTTCATCCCGAGAGCATGCGCGACACGTTTGCAATGCTGCGCATGCATCCCGCCGAGGTGTCGGAAGCGGCGATCCTGCCCTGGATTCCGCGTGCGGCCGAAATCGATCAAGAAAAAGATAGAGGACTGCAGTCATTCTCGAAGATTCTCTCGGAGAACTGCTCGATTCATAATGCTGCCACGTGGATCCTGCAGCATGAGCCGTGGGATTTTCTTGCGGTCTACTACAACGGCATCGACCACTTCTGCCACGGTTTTATGAACTACCATCCGCCGCGCATGGAGGGGATTCTCGAAGACCGGTACGAAATCTATAAAGACGTGGTGAACGGTGCCTACCGCTTCCATGACATGATGCTGCAAACTCTGCTCGATCTGGCGGGTCCGGATACAACCGTACTGATCGTGTCAGATCACGGTTTTCATTCCGATCATCTGCGGCCTCGCGGCATCCCGCAGGAGCCAGCCGGGCCGGCAGTGCAGCATCGGCCGTTCGGAATCGTTTGCATGAAGGGCGATCACATTAAGCAGGATGAAAGAATTTATGGGGCGACGCTGCTCGATGTGACTCCAACCATCCTGACTCTGTTTGGTCTACCGATTGGCGAAGATATGGATGGGCGCGTACTCGTGCAAGCCTTTGAAGAGCCCCCGCAAATCGAGCGAATACCGAGTTGGGAGAACGAACTGGGCGAATGCGGAATGCATCCAGCCGATTTGAGAATGGATCCTGCCGCGGCGCAGGCGGTGCTGCAACAATTCGTCGCTCTGGGTTACATCCAGCCGCTGAACGAAGACCAGGAGAAGGCAGTTGCAGTGGCTGTGCGCGAACAGCACTACAATCTTGCCCGCGTATACATCGATGCGCGGCGATATACCGAAGCGCTGGCCATGTTCGAAGAACTGGTGAACAAGTGGCCTGATGAAGCACGCTTCATGCAGCATCTGGCTCAGTGTTATCTCGCCCTGGGCCGGCGTGCCGAAGCGAAAGAACAGCTTCAAAAACTCTTGACGCTGAAGCCTAAGCCTCCTGTGCTAAAAGAACAACCGGCACAAGAGAACGCGGAACCTGGTGTCGAAGGCGAAGCGATTGCAGAAAGGGCGGAGCCGGACCCAGCGCCTTCTCAAGAAACGCCGAAGCGGCGGCCGTGGGCCGATTTGCTGATGGGCATCATTCATTTTGAAGAGGGCGATATGGACGGAGCTCTGGATAATCTTCTGAAAGCGGAGAGCGCCGATCCTCGCTTGCCGGATTTGCATTTGCGCATCGGCGAAACTTATCTACGCCAAAAACGCACCGACGATGCAGAACGAGCCTTTCAGCGCGCGCTGGACATCGACGGCGATAGTCCGGAAGCGCATTTGGGCTTGGCCGTTGCTCGATTGCGGCAGCGCAAGAATGAGGATGCCGCTGAACAAGCTTTGCTCGCCGTAGGCTTGCAACACTTTCTGCCGATGGGGCATTTCTGTTTAGGAGTCGCCCTGGCGCGACTTGGGCATCGCGATCGCGCCGTACTGGCTTTTGAAACGTCGCTTAGCATGCTTCCCGGACTGATCGCCGCTCATCGCTGGCTTGGCGCGTTATATGCGCAGCCTGGCGGCGACATAGAAAAATCGGTGAGGCATCGCGAGATTTTTCTTCGCATGAGGCGCAAGCAACAGACAAAGGTTGAAGCGTGATCACCATCGTTTCAGGTTTGCCGCGCTCTGGTACGTCGCTCATGATGCAGATGCTGGCCGCTGGCGGCATGCCGATTCTTTCTGACGGCGAACGCGTTGCCGATATCGATAATCCTCGCGGCTACTGCGAATGGGAGCGAATCAAGCGGCTCCCACAGGAACCTTCTTGCATCGATGAAGCCGACGGCAAAGCAGTCAAGGTTATCTCCCAGCTATTGTTTGCAGTGCCCGTTGGACGCACTTATCGAATCATTTTCATGGAGCGCCCGCTGCCCGAAGTGGTTGCTTCGCAGGCAGAGATGATTCGTCGCCGGGGAACTTCGGGCGCAGCCGTGCCGGAAGCGGCGTTGATCGCGGGACTCCGGGCGCACCTCAACCAAGTGAATGCATGGCTTTCCCAAAGAAGCGAAATCCTCGTGAGGCGCCAGCCATATCACGATGTTCTGCGCGACCCCGCCGGTGCCTCGCAAGGTATCAGGACGTTTCTTGACCGGGAGTTAGACATCGCGGCGATGACGAAGCAAGTGGACCCATCCCTTTACCGCAACAGAACAAATGAAGCAGCAATAAAAAGCTGATTCTATCGAGGCGACACTTTCAATGTGAGTACCAAGGGAGCTGATCCGTTCGACTGCCCCACAATCCCGCGGTCACGCCACCTCCTCACTGGGAAAATGCAAGCCGTGCGCCTCTTTGAAGGCGATAACTACTGGGATACCCATGCCCAAACGTCCGATTGCTTTGTCTGTCGAGTTCTGCGGTAATCAAAGTGTAACTATCAAAACTTTCTATGGATGAGTTTGTGCAACGAAAACCGGCAACCGATGCGGCTTCTTGGCCGCCGCTTTCCGGCCAAGTGTTTGTGCGCTCGCAGTCTGTCGTTTCTCGACGGGTCGCCGGAGAAACGTTGATTGTTCCCATTCGCGGCAAAGTCGGAGATCTGGCATCGATTTACAGCTTCAACGAAACCGGGTCTTTGATTTGGCAAACGTTAGAAACTCCCAAGAGCCTCGTTGAGTTGATCGAGTTTATCGAAGCGGAATATTCGGTCGATCGTGAACAGGCCGAGTCCGATGCGACGCGATTCTTAAACGACATGCTCGCCGTAGGATTGGTTGAAGCCTGCCCCAGCGTCCCGGTGAATGCGATTGGATTATCGGAGCGAGAAGAGTTAGCAGCAGGTGCGGATTGATCCTGAGAGCTCAGCAGCCTGTCGAATCAGGAGGGGTATGGAACAACTGACCTACGGGGCGTTCAGCGCGGACCTGCACCAGCGCCAGTCCGGCCAGCGTTTGCCGATGCAGGTGTCGATTGAAGTGACGCGTCGTTGTCCGCTTGAATGCCAGCACTGCTACAACAATCTGCCCATGGGCGACCAGGACGCCCGCAGCCGCGAGATGACCACGGAAGAACACTTCCGCATGTTGGATGAATTGGTCGAGATGGGCTGCTTTTGGCTCCTCTACACGGGCGGCGAAATCTTCGCCCGCAAGGATTTTCTCGAGATCTACACCTACGCCAAGAAAAAAGGTTTTCTCATCACCCTCTTCACCAACGGCACGCTGATCACGGAAAAAATCGCCGACTATCTGGTAGAGTGGCCGCCCTTCGCCATCGAGATCACGTTGTATGGCCGAACTAGAGAAACCTACGAAGCCCTGACGATGATTCCCGGTTCTTATGATCGATGCTTGCGAGGGATCAAGTTGCTGCGCGAAAGAGACCTGCCGCTCAAGTTAAAGACGGTCGCCACCAGCATCAACAAGCATGAGATTTTGGCGATGAGGCGGTTCGCAGAAGAAGAGTTGGGCGTGGAATTCAAGTTCGACGGCCAGATTAACCCACGGATCGATTGTTCGCAGAGTCCGCTTGCAGTGCGGCTTACACCGGAAGAGGTGGTCGCGCTAGACATGGCGGCTCCGAAAGGTGTGGACGAGTACCGCAGGCTGGCAAAGCACGATGCGGAGAATCCCCCGAATTTACGAGAGAACGACACCGTGTATTTCTGCGGCGGAGGAATGAACTCGTTTGCCATCAATGCCTATGGAGAGATGAGCATTTGCGTCATCTCTCAGCAGGAGACTTTCGACGTTCGGCAGGCTGGATTGGCTCATGCATGGGAGCATTCGCTGCTCGATGTTCGAACGCGCAAGCGTACGCAGATGACGAAGTGCATCGAGTGCCGTATTCAGTCGTTATGCGGCATGTGTCCGGCGAATGGAGAGATGGAAAGCGGCGACAAAGAGAGTCCCGTTGACTTTCTGTGCCATGTCGCGCATCTGCGGGCCGCAACGATCGGAGTCGAGATTCCCGCGCACGGAGAGTGCGACTTCTGCGTTGGCGGAAGTCATCATGAAGACTTACTGGAGTCGGCACGACGGATTGCTAGCCGGGAAATCGATGTGGAGGGTTGGGTCGGACCGCAGCAGATTCTGCCGATTCTCAACAATCAAGGTGTGGTGGCAGGGGGATGCGGAAGTTGTGGTCGTTGAGCACGAAGTACCGATTGGGGGTGGAATGAATTCTGAATGGGGGAAGAGTGATCGAAAGAAAGCCTACCAACCGCCACGTCTAACGACCATCAACCTGCGTCCCGAGGAGGCAGTGCTGGGGCATTGCAAAACCTCTAGTTCGGGGGGGCCGGTGCAATCAACGTGCACTTTCATCACTATGTGTGCCAGCGTTGGGTCGTAGCAACATTCGGGAGTTCGGTGTCAGGATGCAGAACGATGTCAACCGACGTTCGTCGAAATGCGAAGACGTAATGCATCGCAGCGGTTTTTGTGTGGGAGCGGTCTCTGTCCAGGTCGTAGGTGAATGCAGCGATGACGTCGCTCTAGTCCCTTCATTACTTCCATTTTCGGTCGAGACGGATACCTCAGAAATCAATCTACGTGTTGAGTGGATGCCGGCGCTGGAGCGGACTTCAGGACGCCAGTTGTTCGATTCCGATTCGACGTGGCGCTTGTGTGAATGTGAGGAGGAATTTCAGTTCGACTTCGCTGCACCGATTTTTGGAGAGCGAATATACAAGAGACTGTTAGTCGACGATCGCTTCACAAATGCGATTCTTCAGATGAGCGAGGAGTGCTTTGCGGACTTTTCTTCGCCGGTCGCTTCTTTGGAATATCCCGTGGACGAACTCCTCATCATGCATCGCCTCACGCGGGAGTTGGCAATCGAGTTGCACGGCACGGGAATCGTGCGTGCCAACGGCCAGGGCAATTTGTTTGTCGGCCATTCTGGGGCGGGGAAGAGTACGACTACACGCCTGTGGACTGCTCGGGAAGAAGTTGAAGTTCTGAGTGACGACCGCATTATTGTTCGGCCTGATGAAGTTTGGCAGCATGCCTCGGACGAACTAGACACTGCTATCCACGCTGCAGGGGGTTCGGACGAGATAGGGATCCTTCGACTGCGTGATCGCTCCGCTTCGCGGAGCAATCACTTCGCTCAGGATGACAAAGCAAAAAATGACAAAGCAAAAAGCTGTGGCATGAGAATGTACGGTACGCCATGGCATGGCGAGGCGATGTTTGCCTCTCCCAACAGTGCGCCCCTACAACGAATCTTCGTTTTAGAGCATGGACGCGGCAATGTGATCACGCGTCTTTCCCCCAGTCAGGCAGTTGCTGAATTATTCGCGCGCGCCTTCGTGCCGTTTCATCGGCATAAGTATGTGGAATCGGCATTAAGTTTCCTGGAGCAACTTGCGGATTGTGTCCCCTGCTATCGCTACTCGTTCGAGCCCGACCAGCGCGCCATCGACAAAATCCTCCACTTTCATGACTAACAGCGGCTCCGATTCAGAAGGCTTCGAGGCCCTCTGTCGGGAGTTGCTGCATCAAGGATTAACCGTGCGTTTCGAGGCGCGCGGCGCCAGCATGTCCCCCATCATTCGTGACCGCGAGATTGTCTATGTTACTCCCGTAATCGTGAGCAAATTACGGAAGGGCGATATTGTACTTACGAAAGGTCATAGCGGCTTCCGGGTTCACCGCCTCGTGGTAATCGATCATGATAAGAATTTTTTCATTACCCGAGGCGATTGCGGACAGCAAGACGACCCCCCAGTGCGCAGCGACCAAATCCTAGGCATCGTCCTCGCCAAAGAAGTGAGGCTCGGGGAAAAAATCGTGGTTGCAAAACTAAAAGGAATCGGTGGTAAATTGCTGCGCGGCGCGGCGCGGGGACAGTACGCGGCCGTCAAACTGCTGAAGGGCGTCCTGCGGTCCCGCTCGGCCGCCAAAGCTGGAACCTCACTCTGCATTCTGGTTTTATTGCTATCTGCTGCGGCTATGCTGAACGCGCAGGTTGCCTTCGACCGGACCGCAAACTTGGCCGGCAATTCATACTGTACTGGCAATGGAACATGTTCATTCACCTGGCAACACCAGGTGAGCAATACCGCGAGCAATTACATTCTTGTAGTCACCGTTTCGCTGAATATCAAGAATTCTCCATCTTCGTCCGTGAGCAGCATCACTTATAACGGCCTCGCTTTGACGTTCCAAGGGGCCCACAACGATGCCCAGAGCATTATGCGGACGGAGATTTGGACCCGGCTGGCGCCGCCGACAGGGGCCAACCACAACATTGTGATGGCCGTTAATAATCCAGCTGCAGCCACGATTGGCGTGATGGCCGGCTCTGCGTCGTTTTCAGGAGTGGACCAGACGGTGCCAGTGGGCCGGTATGTTGGCAATGATGGAGGCAACAACGCCAATACCGGTTACTCAATGCTCGACGTCCCAAGCGTGGTGAAAGGCATGGTAGTGGATGCGCTGGCGACCGGCGGGCAGACCATCACGATCCCAGCTCCGGAGAACAGCATCTACACGCAACAATCCAATAACCAGACTTCAGCAACGAACGTCTATGGGGCGGCGGCTTATGAAGCCGGTGCGCCGAGTGTGCCCATGGCGGAAACCTTCACGATTAACGGCGGCCAGATCCCTAACTGGTCGGAGAGCGCAATCTCGCTCAATCCCAGCCAGGCTGATATTGGCGTGAGCACAACCGTCACGCCGGTGGCGCCGGGCACAAACTCGGTCTATAACATCACGGTCTACAATAACGGGCCGTCCGCGGCGGCACTCGTCCAACTAGTGGATACGCTGGGAACTGGGACTACATATGTCTCCTACACGGCAAGCGCCGGCGTGTCGTGCACGGACGCTGGGGCAACGTTGACCTGCAATGTTGGCGCATTGGCTCCCAATGCCACGGCGACGGTCGCGCTCACGGTGAGCACCACGGCGGCGGGATTTTATCCCAACACTGCGGTGGTGTCGGATTCCGGGACGCCGCCGGATTACAACCAGGGCAACAACACCTATGTTGCGGTGGCCCCGGTGCAGACCGTGGTGTGTGCCACAAACAATTTGACTGTGGGCGGAACGCTAAGCGGCGTGATCAACACATATTACCCGGGCTCGGCGACTGTGGCCGAAGGCGCGACCTCGATTCCTGTCGGCACGGCCACGGGGGCTGCAGCAACCATTACCAGCGGAACTGAGCTTCTGGTGATTCAGATGCAAAACGCAAGCATCGACGACGCCAACAGCAGTGCCTACGGTAATGGGTTCACCGGGCAGGGATTCACGGCGGTGAACAAGAGCGGCAACTACGAGTTCGTGCAGGCGACCGGGCCGATCAGTGGCGGATCCATTCCAATTCGCGCAGCAGGGCCGGGCGGCGGGTTGATTTTTACCTACACCAGCGCGGCATGGAGCGCGACCACTGGCGCCAGTACGTATCAGGTGGTGGTAGTGCCGCAATACAGCTCCGCGACGCTCAGCTCGGGATTGACCGCGCTGGCATGGAATGGCTCGACCGGCGGCATTCTGGCGATGGACGTGGCGGGAACTCTGACGCTTGGCAGCGCTACCGTGGCCATGGATGGGAAGGGATTTCGCGGGGCGGCGGGCCTGTCGCTCGTGGGCGAGAATGGCGCATTAGATACGGACTACGAATTTGCAGCACCAGCAACCTACACCACACCTGCCCTAAACAATCTGGCGATTACTACCGGAGCGGATGGCTCCAAGGGAGAAGGAATCGCGGGGACGCCGTTGTGGATTCAGAATGGCACGTCGCCTTCGAACACGGGTTCGGGTTATCCTAGCGGAACAACTGGAAAAGATGGAAGCATGGGACGCGGCGCGCCGGGAAATGCGGGAGGCGGAGCGACCGATGGGGCGCCGAGCGTAGCCGGTCAGAACAATGACAATGCTGGCGGCGGTGGCGGTGGCAACGGCGGCGCGGGAGGTTTTGGCGGAAATTCCTATGGCAACAACCTCAGCACTGGTGGTGAGGGCGGCGTAGCCTTTCCGGTGACAGTAAACCGCTTTGCCATGGGCGGCGGCGGCGGTGCCGGGAGCAATAACTACTACCAGGATTCACAGGACTCCAGCGGCGGGGCCGGCGGAGGAATGATTTTTATTCGCGCGGATTTGCTGAGCGGAAGTGCGACGCTCACAGCCAATGGGATAGGCGCTTATACCGGGACATCGTCGAACGCCGGTGGCGGCGGCGGTGCAGGTGGCACCATCGTTGTGGTCACGGCCAATGGCGGGGAGACCGGGCTGACGCTGCAGGCCAATGGCGGGTCTGGCGGCGGCAATGAGGGATGCACGGCGTGTGGCACTCAAACATTCCTGCAAGGCCGAATTGGCCCCGGCGCAGGCGGCGGCGGTGGAGCGGTGTATACAAGCAGCGTGAGCGGTGTGCCTGCGATTAGTTTGACTGGCGGTGCGAATGGCTTGACGCAGGATACAACCTCCACGCCGATCCCCTACGGCGCGACCTCTGGCGCAACCGGCGTCGGCGTGACCAATGTGGCGCTCGCTCAACTCACCGGCCTTCAGTCGACGGCGCTGTGCACCCCCGACATGACGCTGGCCAAGAGCCACGTCGGCAACTTTACTCGTGGACTGACCGCTACTTATACGATTCCAGTCTCGAACATCAGCCCTTATGGGTCTACTAAT
This sequence comes from uncultured Acidobacteriaceae bacterium, assembly GCA_963771965.1. Taxonomy (GTDB): domain Bacteria; phylum Acidobacteriota; class Terriglobia; order Terriglobales; family Acidobacteriaceae; genus Sulfotelmatobacter. Next base: position 124,266 of record CAVYVM010000003.1, on the reverse strand, counting down.
GGCACCGTGACGGTCAACGATACTTTGCCTCTGGGTCTGATTCCAACTAGCGCCAGCGGCACCGGATGGTCTTGCGGGATTGCATACCAGACTGTAAGTTGTGTCGATTCCAACGTTCTTGCCGCGAATAGTTTCTATCCCTCGATCACGATCATTGCCAATGTAGCGCCGACCGCGCCATCTACTGTCACGAATACCGCGCTAGTCAGTGGCGGTGGCGAGATCAACCTCTCGAATGACAGCGCTACCGACGTAGCTAATGTAGTTTCCGTCGCCGATCTAAGTGTGACTAACGTTGCGTCACCGGATCCGGTAGCCGCCGGTAGTAACATCACTTATACGCAACTCGTCACTAACAACGGTCCCAGTGCTGCCGATAATGCCGCATTGGTCGAAGCTGTTCCTACAAACACAACATTTCTTTCGATAGCAGCCCCTGCCGGCTGGAGCTGCACCACACCCTATGTCGGCGGCACTGGTAACGTGGTGTGCACCAACCTGAGCATGGTTGGAGGTACCGCGGCTACGTTCTCGATGTTAGTAAAAGTAAATGTGGGAGTTGCGAATGGCACGGTGATCACGGATACCGCGACGGTGAGCTCGTCAGTGAACGATCCGAACACCAGCAACAACAGCGCCTCCGCGTCGACGGTGGTTGGGACAACCGCCGTGGCGGAGCTAACGGTAATTAACGTAGCTTCACCGAATCCGGTCGTGGCCGGGAGCACTATTACTTACACGCAAGTAGTCACCAATACAGGGTCGGCCGCAGCCAGCGCCGCGACTTTCTCCGAGCCCACTCCCACACCTACCGCCGATGTAACCTTCGCATCGGTCACCCCGGCTTCGGGTTGGATGTGTACTTCGCCGCCGGTGAGTTGCACAAACTCAAGTGTGGCCCCTAGCTCATCGGGGACCTTTACGGTCGTGTACACCGTGAACGCGAGCACCGCCAGCGGGACGGTCATCAGCGACACCGCGACAGTTAATGCAGGGAACCAAGCTTTCGGAGCCAGCTCCGCTACCGCAACCGACATAGTGTCGACCGCGGCGCAAGCTGACCTTGCACTGAGCACCGCGGCCACTCCGGTTACGGTTTTTCCGGGCAATGACATCACCTATACGCAGACGGTGACGAACAATGGTCCTGCCACAGCCTCAGGAATAACTTTCTTGGAGGCCGTGCCAACCAATACTACCTTCGCTTCCGTTTCTGCCCCCGTAGGCTGGACGTGTACGACGCCCGCAGTAGGTGGAACCGGCAATGTGAGCTGTAGCGATACAAGCATGGCTTCTGGCGTATCCGCTAACATTACTGTTGTGGTGAACCTCGCTGCCACGGTGACGGTGGCAACGATAACTGCGAATTCCTCGGTCGCTTCCTCAGGAACCACCGATCCCAACCCGGCCAATAACAGCACAAGTGTTGTTACGAACGTAGCGGCAGTCTGCGACTTGGCGATCACCAATAGTGGCAGCCCGAATCCGGTTGCGGCTGGCTCTAATATTGCTTACACACAGGTTGTCACCAATAGCGGCCCAAGCAACTGCAGCACGGCGACGTTTACCGAGGCGATCCCAACTAACACAACGTTCGTCTCGCTAAGTCCAGTACCCGCGGGCTGGACTTGCACGACAACCGGCTCCATCAGTTGTACGAACCTCAGTGTGGCGCCGAATTCCACAAGTTCCTTCCCTGTGGTGGTTGCCGTTAACACCGGTACAACTACGCCAATCACAGATACCGTAACCGTCGCGACTACGTCTCACGACTCGAATCCGGCCAACAACACGGCAACCGTTACGACAGGGATTTCTGTCACTGGCGATGCTGATCTAGGTGTTACGAACTCGGCAAGTCCGAATCCGGTAACGGCGGGCAACAACATTACTTATACGCAGGTTGTAACAAATGGCGGTCCTGCAGCAGCAACCAACGTCAAACTTACTGAGATGGCTCCGGCAGGTACGACTGCGCAGTCATTGAACGCTCCTGGGTGGACTTGCACCTTGCTAACCTGCACCATCGGGAGTCTTGCCGCGAATGGCACGGCGACCTTTACCTTCGTGGTGACGGTAAGCACCACAGTGACTTCGGGGTCAATGCTCACGGAGACAGCCACCGTCTCTTCGGCTACAACTGACGCGAACCCCGGCAACAACACCGCCTCCGTCAGCGTGGTCGTCGCAGCTTCGGCTGACCTCTCTGTCATTAATGTCGCCAGTCCAGTCCCGGTGCAGGCTGGCAATGACATCACCTACATGCAAGTTGTCACTAACGGTGGGCCGAGCACTGCGGCCAATGCATCGTTCACCGAAACCACGCCCGCGAATACGACATTTGTCTCAATTAGTCCTACCACTGGCCCATGGTCGTGTTCCACACCCACGGCTGGCACCGCCGGGACAATTACGTGTTCCAACCCCAGCTTCGCTGCTGGATCCACCACCTTCTCTGTGGTGCTGCAAGTAACTGCGGGAACCGTACATGGGACGGCGATTAACGACACAGTGACCGTTAGTTCCGCAACTACCGATCCCAACTTGACTAATAACAGCGCGACCGCCACGGACGTAGTTGCTCTCTCAACGGATGCCGATCTGATTACGACGAACGTAGCAGCGCCGCTAACTGTTGCCGCTGGCAGTAACATTACTTATACACAGACCGTGACGAATAACGGTCCGGCAGCGGCCACGGCACCGACGTTTACACAGACCACCCCTCCAAATACAAATTTCCAATCGATCGTTGCCCCCGCGGGATGGACGTGCCCCCCCCCGGTTGGTGGCACTGGAACGATCACTTGCACGGATAGTAGCAGCCTCGCTCTCAATGCTAGTGCCACCTTCACTCTAGTGTTGCAGGTAAATGCCGGAACGACATCCGGAACGAATATCGCGGAAACGGTTACGGCTTCGGCAACCAACATTGTTCCTAGTTTGACGAGTAACAGTGCCACCGCGACGGTTGTTGTCGCCAACGCAAACAGCGCGGACATGGCAATCGTGAAGACGGCTTCGCCGAGCCCAACAGTAGCTGACGGCGATCTTCTGACTTACACACTCACCGTGACGAATAATGGCCCTGCGACCGCAACGAATGTTACGGTGATGGATCCTTTGCCTCCGAATGTGAGCAACCCCGTACTCTCATTCACTCAGGGGACCTGTTCAGCGGCAGAGGCCACGGTCACTTGCCTACTCGGCAGCATGACGAGTGGAGCCACAGCAACGATCACTATCGTCGTACTGGCAGGCGCGCCTGGTATCGCGGTGAACACAGCTAAGGTTAGCGCGGACCAGACTGATCCGAACGGTGCGAATAATTCCTCCACGTGGCCCGAGATCATAACGGCTTCGACTCAAATTCAGCTCCAATCTTTTTCGGCTCTACTGAGCAGGAACAACGACGGTGCGAATCGCGTCATGCTGTTGTGGAAGACCGGTGGGGAAGCGCACAATCTTGGATTCAATATTTACCGGGAACAAGCGGGCGAGCGCGTCCCACTGAATTCCTCTCTGATCGCGGGATCGGCGCTGCTTATGAGTGGGGCGCTACCCAAGCATTCAGGAAAGACTTACTCGTGGATCGACTCGTCCCCAGGAGCGGGCGCTTACTGGCTCGAAGATGTGGATGTCAACGGTACTCGAACGTTGCATGGACCCGTAACTGCAGAAGCTGCCAATTTTCAACAGTCGCTTCAGCCAACCGAGGACACGACTGCAATGTTGAGTCAACTGAACCTGGTTCAACCTGCGCCTGGAGCTAGTGAACCTAGTCATCCTGTAGAAAATGTATTACGAAATCTCCGGCCGACGATCACGCAACAGCAAGAACAATTTGCACTGGCAGGTCATCCTGCGGTCAAGATTGCGGTGAAGCACGAGGGATGGTATCAGGTTACCCAGCCGGAATTGGTTAAGGCAGGATTGGATCCGAATATCGATCCATCGCTTCTCCACCTTTATGCAGAAGCCATCGAGCAGCCGATCAAGGTAATGGGCGCATCCGCTGGTCCGGGTGGTTTTGGACCACAGGCAGCGATCGGGTTTTATGGAACTGGAATCGACACACCTTACAGCGGCACAAGAATTTACTGGCTTGCGATCGGAAATACTCCGGGGCAACGCATTCAGCAACTACCGCCATCGACTGGCTCTAACCAGCCTGAGGCTAGTTTCCCATTTACAGTGGAATTCACTCCACACACAACCTACTTTGCTGCACTGACTACTTCAAACGGCCATAACTTCTTTGGACCATTGGTGTCGACTACGCCTGTGCAACAGACTATGCAGGTGCCTCACCTCGACAGCAACTCCGCGGAACCGGCGATGCTTGAGGTGACTCTGCAAGGGATAATTCTCGCCGTGCCACATGATGTTACTGTCGCGCTGAACGGCACGACGCTCGGCAACTTGACCTTTACCGGACAGGTTCAAGGAACCTTCCGTGCCACCTTGCCGGCGGGCCTTTTGCAGGAAGGACCTAACACCGTCACTCTTATGTCGCAAGGCAGGGAGTACGATATCAGCCTGATCGAATCGATTGGGATCAAGTATCAGCATTCCTACGTCGCGGACACGAACCGTTTGGTTTTCACAGGAAGAGCAGGGGATGAACTGAAAGTAACTGGCTTCACCAGTGCTCCTACGGTCGTACTTGACATTACCGACCCGAACCAGCCAGTGGAACTTACTCCTCAAGTAATGTCAACTACGGGTTCGAAGACCGCCGGTTATACGCTCGATGTGCAAGTACCGTGGCCGACGAATAACTCGTCGGACTCCGGACAGCGTACGCTGTTGGCTCTGACGAACGACCGTGTTGAGACACCGCCTGGGATTCGGCAGAACCATCCGTCGCATTGGCACGATCCACTTCCGGGCAGCCAGATCGTCATGGTTTCGGCAACGGGCTTTGCGGGAGCGCTGCAACCGCTGGTTGCCGCACACGAAGCGGCGGGTCAGTCAACGGCGGTAGTGCCAGTCGATGACCTGTACGACGAATTTAACTTTGGGGAGCAAAGTCCTGGCGCAATCAAGAGTTTTCTGCGCACAGCGGTCAAGGCGTGGCACACCGCGCCGCAGTATCTGCTGCTCAACGGTCGAGCATCGCTCGATCCCCGCAACTATTTAGGATTCGGCCACCTGGATTTTGTGCCGACAAAGATCATACCGACGACCAGCCTGATGACCGCGTCGGATGACTGGTTCTCCGATTTCAATGACAGCGGGATGCCGACGATTGCGACCGGGCGCTTTCCCGTTAGTACTACTGACGAAGCTACCCTCGTCGCCAACAAGGCAGCCACTTATGAAGGCCAATCGACGAATGGTCCATGGACATCGCAGGCCTTGATGGTCGCCGACGAAAATGATACTGAGAACTTTACAAAAGATAGTCAGCTTGTGCAGGCTCAGTTACCCTCTACACTTCAGGTTACTGATGTGTTCGCAACGACGACGGGCATTACTGCTGCCCGCCAAGACATTCTCGGCGCCATTAACTCCGGGCAGTTATTGGTGAACTATGCAGGCCATGGCTCCGAAGAACAGTGGTCGGGTACAGATCTGTTCGATAACTCAACGGCAAGCTCTTTGACAAATGGCTCATCCTTGCCAGTCTTCCTTATCATGGACTGTCTGAATGGTTTCTTCCAGGACGTCTACGAGGAGCCTCTGGCAGTGACTCTCATGCTTGCTCCGAATGGGGGCGCCGTTGCGGTCTTGGCTTCGAGCGGGCTGAACCAGGCTCCGCCGCAGACGAACCTCGATAAGCTGGTGGTGCAGAACGCCTTCAGTTCGCCGCCGTTAGCTCTGGGAGACGCGATTCTTAAGGCGAAATCCGGTATCACCGATCTCGGCGTTCGCAAGACGTTCATTCTGTTTGGCGATCCATCAATGCAGATCAAAATGCCGGGTACGAGTCCGGCACACTAAACGAGGCCGTGTGTTTATGCGCGGACCATATCCTCCGCCACGGCGGCTCGGCGCAACGGCTCCGCAATTGCCTTCATCACTCTCTCGAAGCCTGCAAAATCGAGAGACTGGGCTCCGTCGGAAAGCGCTCGCTCTGGGCAGGGATGTACTTCGATAATCAGCCCATCCGCTCCCACCGCGACTGCAGCGCGCGAGACTGCGGCAATCAAGCTTTGCTTGCCGGTGCCGTGTGAAGGATCGGCAATAACCGGCAGGTGAGACAGGTCGCGAGCTAGAGCCACGGCTGCGAGGTCGAAGGTGTTGCGCATTTCGGTCTCGAAAGTTTTTATGCCGCGCTCACACAGTACGACCTCGCTATTTCCGCCGGAGAGCAGGTACTCGGCTGCGAGGAGCCATTCTTTCACGATCGCGGAAGGCCCGCGCTTCAAGAGTATTGGCTTCTTCACCGTTGCCAAACGGCGGAGCAGCGCAAAGTTCTGCATATTGCGCGCTCCAACCTGGAGCATATCAACGTGCTCGCATATGATCTCCACATCTTCGGTACTCATCACTTCCGTGACGACAGGAAGACCGGTCTGCTCGCGGGCTTGGCGCAGAATCTTCAGCGCCTCCAGACCGAGACCTTGAAAGTCGTAGGGAGAGGTTCGCGGCTTGTACGCGCCTCCGCGCAGCATGGTTGCGCCGGCACGCTTGATGGCATGAGCCGTGCTCAGTAACTGTTCTGGAGATTCCACGGAACAGGGACCAGCGATGATCACAACTCCAGGCCCACCGATGCACACTCCCTCGACGTTCACGATCGACCGCTCGGGCTTGACCTGGCGGCTGACCAATTTGAAGGGCTGCGCGATGGCGACCACATTATCCACGCCGGGCGCGACTTGGAGGGCTTCGATTTCGTTGCGGCGTCCATTGCCTACGGCGGCAACAATTGTGCGCTCCACTCCGCGAGTGACGTGGGGCTGGTAGCCCGCCTCGCGGATGCGCTCGATGATGTGGCTGATCTGCTCTTCCGTTGCTTTCTCCGACATGTTGACGATCATTTCGATCTCCTTAGTTATTCCTTCAAAAGTTTATGCAAAAAACAAAAGCCGCGATTCGCAATCGCGGCTGCTGGCTGGAACTTGCTCGGATCTAGGCGATCATTGCATTGTCGATCCCCTCGCAAGCGCCGCCGCAGCCGCTACCCTAAACCAGCGGTAGCGAAACGGCACGGTAAACGAGGTAAAAAGTGTCATAAAAAGCTATTCGAGGTCTGCAAATGCTCATTCGCTGCGAAAGCAGGCCCTGACTATTGAATCGAACTGGCGGTCGCCGAAAATACGTTGTTGGCGTTGGACCCGATCAGTCGCACGGTGCCGACCACTAAAACCAAGATCACAGCCAGCATAACCGCGTACTCGGCAATATCCTGGCCCTCATCTTCCAACCAAAGACTGCGTATGAATTCAGACATCTCTCCCTCCAATTCAACAACATTGATTCCCAACAAGAAGGAAGAACCACATTTGATTTAAACATCATGCCGCAGCGTTAGGCGGTTGTCAAATAACAGGGCGGAATTATTAGAACGTTTCGGAAACGGTCGGACCAGGGACCGAATGCTGGACTAGCTGCTGTGCCGACCCTTGAGCATACTGCAATACACGGCCGGGAAATAGTCCCAGGTAGAGGGTCGCAATAACACAGACCGCCAGCGCCAGACGCGCGGCAAGCGGAACAGGAGTGACTGGTACCGGCTTTCGCGGTTCGCGCATGTACATCATCACGATGATGCGCAGATAATAGTAGGCTCCTACACCGCTGTTAATCACGCCAATAATCGTGAGCCAGACCAAGTTAGCCTTTATCGCCGCGCTGAACACGTAGAACTTGGCAAAAAATCCGCCGGTCATCGGAATACCAATCAACGAAAGCAAAAAGATGGTGAGCGTCGCCGCCAGCAGTGGGGAAGTGCGGCCCAACCCTTCGTAGTCTTCAAGGGTCACATAACGCTCTCCAGCATTCGCGAAGTGGCTCACCACGGCAAATGCGCCAACGTTCATCGCGGCGTAGGCAGCGGTGTAGAACATGGCCGCCGAGGTTCCGAACGCAGGCGCGGCAGCGAACGCCATTAACAGATAACCGGCATGAGCGATGGAAGAATATGCCAGCAGCCGTTTCACATTGTTTTGCACGAGCGCACCCACATTGCCCAAAGTCATGGAGAGCGCTGCCGATACCCAGATCAGCCAAAGCCTGCCGGGCACATTGACGACGAACATCACCCGCAAAAGAACGGCAAACGCCGCAGCCTTGGGCGCCGTGGACATAAAACCCACAATCGGCGCAGGAGCGCCTTCGTAAACGTCAGGGGTCCAGACATGGAACGGAGCAGCGGCCACTTTGAAGCCCAAGCCCACAAACATAAACGCCACTGCAATGAAGGCCAGAAGCGGGATTGGCCCAGCCAGCAGCGTACTGCTGATCTGATCGATATTGGTCGAGCCAGTGGCGCCGAACATTAATGCCACTCCGTAGAGAAAGAAGGCAGTGGCGAACGATCCGAGCAAAAAATACTTCAGAGAAGATTCTGCGCTCGAGGCTTCGTGACGGCGAAATCCCGTCAACACATAAGAAGAGATAGAAGAGATCTCAAGTGCGATTAAAATCAGAACCAGTTCCACCGCTGACGACATCAGCGCCATGCCGGCCACACCGAACAGGATCAGAGCGTAGTATTCTCCGGCACGGATCCGTTGCACGGTCATGTATTCGTATGAGGTGAGGATGACGGCAGCGGCGATCGCTATGACCAGTACGTGGAAGAAAACGCTGAAGCCATCCACTTGCACCATGTTCCAAAAGGCCAGCCCTGGAGACTGTGCCATGAACCACGTCGCTGCGATCGCCGCCAGCGATCCCAGCAACGCAATCGCTCCAAGTAGCTTCTGACTTTTTCGTTCGTCGAGAAGTGGCTCAAGCAACATCACGACCATGCCGAACGTGCACAGAACAATCTCCGGTAGGATGCGGAGGTAATCGGCGCTTTGCGGAAGCGTCTGCGGAAAGGCGGAAGCAACGGTTACGCTTAGCCTCTCGACGATCATTCTCTCGACGATCATTGTCCGATCACCCGGCTCGCAACCCGGACGAAGGGAGTAAGCGCCGCCTGAACCGCAGGATCGATTGCCTTCAGCCACAAAATCGGCACGACACCCATCACCAGAGCCGCAGCCGCGCAGGGCCATACGGCCAGCTTTTCGAATCCTGACAGATCGCTAAGCGAATTGTTTTTTGGCTGCGTGATCTTACCGTAGAAGACGCGCTGATACATCCAAAGCAGATAAACCGCACTCCAGATGACGCCGGTAGCGGCCAGTATCCCGTAAACTGCTCTAGCCTGGAATGCGCCGCTCATGACCAGAAATTCGCCGATGAAGCCGTTCAACATAGGCAAGCCCGCCGATGCCAGTACGATCACTAAATACGACGCAGCATAAACCGGCATAGGCGTGGCCAGTCCGCCGAACTCGCCGATTTCGTAGGTATGACGGCGCTCATGCAGAGCGCCGGCCAGCATGAAGAGCCCTCCGGTTGAAATTCCGTGAGCCAGCATTACGAACATCGCTCCATCCAGTCCTGCCTGGGTAAAGCTGAAGATTCCCAGCACTACGAATCCCAAATGGCTGACCGAGGAGTATGCGATCAACTTCTTCATGTTGGGCTGCACCATCGCCACCAGAGCGCCGTAAATGATGCCAATCAAGGCCAGCGCCATCACCCAGGGAGCGTTCCGCCGCGCTTGCTCCGGGAACAGGCCTAGATTAAAGCGCAGCATTCCGTAGGTGCCCATCTTGAGCAGAACTCCGGCCAGCAGGACCGAGCCGGCGGTGGGCGCCTCTACGTGAGCGTCGGGTAGCCATGTGTGAAACGGAAACAGAGGAACCTTGACGGCAAATGCCAGAAAAAAACCGAGGAAAATCCACTGCGCGGCTGCAGGGAACTGCGGTACCGCGTGGCGCGCAATCAGATCGCGAATCTCAACAAAATCAAAGCTACCGGTGTGCGCGTAAAGCCAAAGGATTGCCGCCAACATGAACACCGATCCAATCATCGTGTACATAAAGAATTTTACGGCGGCGTAGACTTTCCGTTCGTGGCCGAACATTCCGATCAGCAATGCCATCGGGATGAGCGTAGCCTCCCAGAAGAAGTAGAATAGGAACAAGTCGAGAGACGTGAAGACGCCGATCAGCGCGGTTTCCAGAATCAGCAGCAGAATAAAAAATTCCTTCGTCCGCTCGTGAATGGACTTCCAGGAAATCAGCACGCACAAAGGAGTAAGAAAAGTCGTGAGCACCACCAGCCACAACGAAATTCCGTCGATACCCATGTGGTAGTGGATATTCGGAGAGGAGACCCACTGCTTATCGATCTCATAGTGAAATCCGGTATCAGCGTAGGCCGCACGTTGAAAATTAACCGAGAGATGTAGAGAGAGAACGAACGTCAGCAGCGAGACGGCGAGCGCAAAGATTCGAATGTCGCGGTCGCGGCGAGGAAAGAGCATCAACAGCAATCCGCCAGCCAGCGGAGCAAATGTCACTAGTGTAAGAATAATGGACCGGAGATCGTCGACGCCGTTCATCTCACTCCCATCCAGATCATGAATGCAATCACCGCGGCCGAGCCTGCCGCGATCCAGCCAGCGTAGGAACGGATGTTCCCGGACTGCATTTGGCGAACCTCGTCAGAGGCGTGACGCGCTCCGTCGGCAGAATCATTCACCGCCGCATCAATAACTTTCTGATCCACATCGTGCCAAAGGATTCGCGTGGAGCCGTCGATCAGCGGCTTAACGAAAAGGGCGGCGTAGAGTTCGTCGATGTAGTACTTGTGGACAACGGTTTGATAAAAACCGCCGAGCAAGTCGGCGATCTTCTGCGGCAGGTCTTCGCGCTTATGGTAGAGCAGGTAAGCTAGGTAAAGTCCCAGGAAGGCCGCCGCTATCGAGACCAGCATGAGGTAAAGTTCGAGATGGCCCGCGGATTCTGCTGCCGTCTCGCTAGCCGCAACCGCGCCCGCCCGAAAAACGGGAGCGATAAAATTCTCAAAACGATTGCCGATCCCGACCCATCCTCCGACGAATGACAGCACCGCAAGGATTGCCAGCGGCACGATCATTACCATCGGACTTTCATGGGGCAGGCCATGTCCGTCACGGCTATTGCCATGGCCGTGTGCGGAGCTGCCTCCGCCGCCATGTCCGGCAGTTTCGACTGCTTCGACGCCGCGGTAGTCCCCGAGAAATGTGAGGAACCACAATCGAAACATGTAGAACGATGTGATGAAGGCAGTGAGAACGCCGATCAGCCAGAAAATCCAGCTGCCGTGCTCGCTGCTGTATGCTCTCCACAGAATTTCGTCCTTGCTGAAAAAGCCGGCCAGCGGCGGAATCCCAGCGATGGCCAGCGTGGCAATCGTCATCGTCAAAAACGTCCACGGCGCGTAGAGGCGCAGTCCACCCATCTTGCGCATGTCCTGCTCGCCGCCGACGGCATGAATCACCGAACCCGCACCCAGGAATAACAGGCCTTTGAAGAAAGCGTGCGTCATCAAGTGAAAGATTCCCGCCGAAAACGCGCCCACCCCGCAGGCCATGAACATGTAGCCAAGCTGCGAAACAGTCGAGTAGGCCAAAACTTTCTTGATGTCAGTTTGTGCGATGCCAATCGTGGCGGCGAAAAACGCAGTCAGCGTTCCGATGATTGCGACCACGCTGAGCGCGATCGGCGCGCGGTCAAAGATCACGTGCGAGCGTGAAACCATGTAGACGCCCGCCGTCACCATGGTGGCGGCGTGAATCAGAGCCGAAACTGGCGTTGGGCCTTCCATCGCATCGGGTAGCCAGATATATAAAGGAATCTGTGCCGATTTTCCGCAGGCACCCACCATCAGCAGAATTCCAATCGCGGTAAGCAAACCCGCACCCGTCGTTTCCGGGCCCAGCGGAACAACTCCTTGGAACACCGCATCGAAATTCAGCGATCCAAAGTGCTGGATCAGCAGGAACAGCGCGATCAGAAAGCCGAAATCGCCGATGCGGTTCACGATAAACGCTTTCTTGCCGGCGGATGCTGCCGAATCCTTCGTGAACCAGAAGCCAATCAGCAGATAAGACGCGAGCCCCACACCCTCCCACCCGATAAACATCAGCAGATAGTTGTTCGCGAGCACCAGCGTCAGCATGAAGAACATGAACAGATTCAGGTAGCTGAAAAAGCGGTAGTAGCCGGGGTCGTCCCACATGTAGCCGACCGAGTAGATGTGAATCAGAAATCCGACCCCAGTGACTACAAGCAACATGACGAGCGAGAGTTGATCGAGATAGAAAGCGAAGTCGGTGCTAAAACTTCCGGCACGAATCCAGTGTGCCAAATATTCTTGGTAGGGAAGTGATAGGGATGAAAACCGTATCGCAACCCACAAAGCCATGGCAAAAGCTGCGCCGCTAAAGAAGAGCGCGATGGTGGTCACCGCGGTGCGCGAAGACTTTTTCCCAAGAAAACCATTGATCGCCGCACCCGCCAGCGGCAGGATCGGGATCAGCCAGAGATTGAGGGACGGATTCATAGTTTGAGCAGGTTCACCTGATCGACGTTCAAAGTTTCCCGCGTGCGATAGACGGCGATAATGATCGCGAGGCCCACTGTGGCTTCCGCAGCCGCGACCACCATGACAAAGAAAACAAAAATCTGGCCAGCGAGCGTATGCCAGTGCGCGGCAAACGCGACAAACGAAAGATTCACGCCGTTCAGCATCAGCTCAATCGACATAAAAATGCTGATGATGTTGCGCTTGATGATGAACCCCGTTACACCGCAGGCGAAAAGGAACCCGCTGAGCAGCAGATAATACGAAAGCGGCACATAGGACGATGTCATCGCTCGCCATCTCCCGCCGGCGCTTCCGGTTTGCTGGCCAGCACCACCGCTCCCATAATCGCAATCAAGATCAGCACGGAGGTGACTTCAAACGGCAGCAGAAAATCGTGAAAGAGAAGCTGAGCGATATCTCTCGGAGACCCCGGCAACGCTCCGATTGGCACGGATTGCGTTCTAGAATGCCGCAGTACAACCCACGCCGTAAGCACGCTCCCGGTCAGCATTCCCGGCACGCCAAGCAAAATTGCGATTCGACTTCCGCCGGTGTGTTCTTCTTCTCCGGCATTCAACAGCATGATGACAAAGACGAACAGCACCATGATTGCACCGGCATAAACGATCACCTGCACCGCAGCCACGAATTCTGCGCCCAGCAACAGATATTCGCCAGCGAGCGCAGCCATTACGGCGATCAGCGACAGCGCGCTGTTGATCGGATGCCGCTGCGCGAGGAGATTGATCGCCCCTCCCACGCAGACCGCGCCGAACGCGAGAAATAAAATGAGATGAAAATTCATGAAATCAGTCCCTGGTTGCTAGTACCGGGCTGCCAGTAAAGTCCAAAGCCAATGTATGCTTGCAACTGGGTACTAGGTACTGGCAACTGTTTTTACCAGGCCACGGCAATCGCCGTCGCCACCAGATTAGCAATCGCGACCGGCAACAGAAACTTCCAGCCGAAAGCCATCAGTTGATCGTAGCGGAAGCGCGGTAATGTCCCGCGCACCCAGATATAGAGAAAGAGAAATCCGAAAACTTTCGCGCCGAACCAGAACAACGGCAGGACTGCCTGTAGCAGCGCAGGCCCGAAGAGCGGTCCATGCCAGCCGCCCAGAAACAATAGCGTGGCCACGCAAGCCACCGTGATCATGTTCGCGTACTCCGCCATGAAGTAGCTGGCAAACTTCATGGCGCTGTATTCGGTGTGATAACCAGCGACCAGCTCGGTTTCAGCTTCCGGCAGGTCAAACGGAATTCGATTGGTCTCCGCATACGCGGCGGTTAGGTAAATGAAGAAACCAATGAATTGTCCGTGGAAGATATTCCACCGCGGGATAAACCCCAGCATGTGGCCGCCCTGCGTATCCACAATCGTGCGTAGGCTAAGACTACCGGATTGAATGATGACCCCGACCAGCGAAAGCCCCAGCCCAATTTCATAACTTACCATCTGCGCGCTGGCGCGAAGTCCGCCGAGCAGGGAGTATTTGCTGTTCGAGGACCAGCCTGCCAAGGCAACGCCATACACCCCGAGCGACGTCACGCCGAGAATCATCAGTAATCCAATGTTCACGTCGGTAATCTGCAGGGGAACGTTCAAACCGAAAATCGTGATCGAGTTGCCGAACGGAATAACGGCAATCGAAGTCAGCGCAAAAGTCACCGCCATCAGCGGCGCCGCTATGAATAGCGGCTTATAGACGTGCGGTGGCGTCAGATCTTCCTTGAACAGAAGCTTGATCCCATCGGCCATCGGCTGCAAAAGTCCGAACGGCCCCACCCGCGTGGGCCCCCAGCGATTTTGCATGTGGCCGACGACTTTGCGTTCCAGCCAGACGGTATATGCAACTGCGGTGAGCAGCACGATCAACACGATCAGCGACTTGATCACCGACACGAGTATGAAAACGCCAACTGACAATGCGCCCGCTTCCTCTCCTGACTGCCCTTAACCAAACAGCACTCAAACGGTGGAAAAAAACTGAATCAGTCCGCCGCAACCTCGGCAGGCTTGATCTCGTGACTCTCAATCACCGACTTCAACGCGCGTGAATATTTCCCAAGCGTTCCGGAAGTGAAGAGATTATCGTTCGCCGGAACAATGGATTCCGTGTTGTGCGCGACTCCCGGTCCCACGTGCTCGAGCGACGTATGCTGACTGTTGCCCGCCAGCAAGTTCATGCGAGAGACGTCATAACCCGGAACCAGCCGCTGAATTTCGTCCAGAATCGCGGTGGCATCGAACGGGCTCAGCTTTGGCTCCAGTCCGTGAGCTTCCAGCCAAACCGCATGACGGTCAGCTTCTCCCGATTGCGCGCCGCGAGACTGTCCCATGTCCGCATAGGTGCCGCCGCCGAAGGGGACGAGTTTGCGAACCTCAAAACCCATGGCGTCGGCGATGCGGACAATCATTTCGAAGTCCGCTTTCGTTCCCGTAACCTCGCCAGCTTTCTTGACCAGTTGCAAATCGCCGCAAGTGTTCGTGAATGTTCCGGATTTTTCGTAAGCGTTCGCTGCAGGCAACACCACGTCAGCCATCACAGCCGTTTCGGTCAGGAACATATCCTGCACTACGACGAAGCTCTTCGAGAATGCAAAAGGATCGATACTCAAGCGGCCAATCGGATTCGATCCGACAACATAAAGCGCGTTCAGCTTGCCCGCTTTTGCGGCACCGACCATCCCGGCAAGATCAAGGCCTCCAGCCTGCGGAATGTCTCCCCATTCCTGATGGAACTTGCCGCTCCCGGCGACCGGGTGATATCCCGGCAGCAGATCGGGATACAAACCCATATCAGCCGCGCCTCGCGAATTGGCATAGTCAGCCAAACAAATAATCTTCGCTCCGGAGATCGTCGAACCGAATTTTACGAGGTTGGCAAGATTCTCTCCGCGAAGTTCGGAACCGAAAATGATAACTATGTTCTGCTCGCCACGAAGCTTGTCGCGCAATACAATCCAAGCGTCCTTATTAGTGGATGCACCGGTTAGTGCATCGACCGAGGAATCATTGCCAGCCAGAAAAGAAGCAAATTGTCCTTCCACCCCAGCGGAGATCTCTGTGAAGCTAGTCGCCTGCCGCCGCAATTTGATCGGCTTGGAATTCATTACGTAGAGCCGCGCCCGATGCAAGCGAACGTTGTTGCGGATTTGCCAGGCAAGAAGAGGATGCTGCTCGGTCGGATCGTTCCCAATCAACAGAATCGCCGGTGCGGTGAAAACATCTGCCATGCTGGCTGTGGCGTTGGCCTTGCCTCGCAACGCCGCCGCAAGAGCAGGGAAGTCCGCTGTGCGATGGTGGTCAACGTTGTTCGTCTTGAGGACAACGCGGGCAAACTTCGAGAGCAGGTACGCTTCCTCGTTAGTAATACGCGTCGATCCAACCACGCCAATCGACGCCCCGCCATCGCGGTCGCGAACCTCGGCAAACTTTTTTCCAATCAACTCGAAAGCTTCTTCCCAACTCGATGGCGTCAGCTTGCCTGCTTTGCGAATCAGCGGCCGCGTCAGGCGCTCTTCATGGTTTGCGAAATCGAAGGCGTACCGGCCCTTGATGCAAAGGAAATCTCCGTTGGTACCGCTCTTGTCACGATTGTCGCCGCGCACAATCTCCATCCCGGTGTCTGCTCGCCGGACGCCTAGCGTGGTTTTGCAGCCATCCCCGCAATGCGTGCAGATCGTACCCACGTGCTTCATCTCCCACGGCCGCGTTTTGTAGCGATACGCACCGGAGGTAAGTGCGCCGACCGGGCAAATATCGATGCACATACCGCACTCTTCGCACTCCAGGTGATCCTCTTTATTAGGGGCGATAATCGAACTGACGCCGCGATTCTGGATGCCAAGCGCCCACACATCCATGCCCTCACCGCAAACGCGCACGCAGCGGTAGCAGAGGATGCAGCGAGGCCGGTCGAAAAACACCACAGGCGACCATTGCTGCTCGTCCTTGTGATTCTTCGCCTCCATGAATTTCGATTCGGCGGCGCCATAGGAGAATGTCATGTCCTGCAATTCGCACTCGCCGCCCGCATCGCACACCGGGCAATCCAGAGGGTGATTGCCCAGCAGCATCTCCAGCATCGACTTCCGCGCCTGCTTGATCTCGTCGCTGTCAGAAGTGACGACCATGCCCTCGCCGATTACCGTCGTGCATGCGGTCTGCAGCTTCGGCATCTTCTCGATCTTCACCAGGCACATGCGACATGCGCCCTGCAGCGAGAGATTGGGGTAATAGCAAAACGAAGGCACTTCGATGCCCGCGCTCTTGCAGGCCTCGATCAACAGCGTCCCTGCAGGAGCCGTGACCTTCTTGCCATCGACTGTGAGTGTTACGTCAGCCATAAGAATTTAGCATTGAGTGATCGGGTGATTGTGCGATTGAAAAACCTAGCAACCTATCGATTTTAGATTTTCAATCACAAAACGACCCGATCGCCCAATGACTCAATGTTCCTCAGTGTGCCATCGCCGGCACTTCTTCCACCGCGCCATGCTTCTCGTAAGGGCACGGCCTGCCTTCCAAATGGTCTTCGAATTCTTTTCTGAACTTTTTTACGAACGCGATCGTCGGCATCGCGGCCGCGTCGCCGAGCGGACAAAACGTCCGTCCCAGCATGTTCTCCGCGAGATACTGCATGTTGTCGATATCTTTCATCAGGCCGCCGCCACGATGAAAGCGAGTCAGCGTCTTCTCCAGCCAATCTGTGCCTTCGCGGCACGGGATACACCAGCCGCAACTTTCGTGTTTATAAAATTTCATCGTTCGCAGGGCGAACTTCACGATGCACTGCGCGTCGTCAACCACGACCACGCCGCCCGAACCCAGCATCGATCCCGCCTTCGCCACGGAATCGAAATCCATGGCGACGTCGATTTCATCGACCGTTAGCGCCGGACACGACGCCCCACCCGGTACCACCGCCTTCAGTTCGCGACCGCCGGGAATTCCGCCGCCCACTTCGTAAATCATCTTTTTCAGGTTGTAGCCCATCGGCAACTCGTAGACCCCAGGCTTGTTGATGTTGCCGCTTAGGCAAAACAACCGCGTGCCGCCGTTCTTCGGAGTGCCCAGCTTGGCATACCAATCGGCGCCGCCAAGAATAATGTGTGGCACATTGGCCAGCGTCTCCGCATTATTGATGACCGTCGGACCGCCCCACAGCCCCACGACCGCAGGGAACGGAGGCCGAATGCGCGGAATGCCGCGCTTGCCTTCGAGCGACTCCATCAGCGCCGATTCTTCGCCGACTTCGTAAGCGCCCGCGCCGCCGTGCCAGAAAATGTCGAGAGTGCGTCCGCTGCCGAAAATATTCTTTCCCGCAAAGCCCTTCGCGTAAGCGTCGCGAATCGCCTTCTGCATGATGATCGACAGATATCGATATTCGCCGCGGATGTAGATATAACCGCTTGCTGCGCCCACCGCCAGAGCCGCGATCATCACGCCTTCAATCACCGAATGCGGATCATGCTCAAAGATCAATCGATCTTTGCAAGTGCCCGGTTCGCTCTCGTCCCCGTTACAGAGCACATACTTCGGCTTGGCCGATTGCTTGGGCACGAACGACCACTTCATCCCCGTCGAAAAACCAGCGCCGCCGCGCCCCCGCAGCCCGGAGCTTTTTACTTCGTTAACAATGGCATCCGGCTCCATGGCGAGTGCCTTCTGCACGGCCTTGTAGCCGTCCAGTTCGAGATACCGGTCAATATTCGTCGCTCCCTGGCCGAAGCGCCGGGAGACAACCTTTACCTCGTCGGGATGGGAAACGAGTGAAGCCATTGGGTGATTTTGCGATCGAGTTATTGTGCGATTGAAAAGCCGTTCCCGGATAGTCTGCCATTTCCGGTTGCCTTACAATCGCGCGATCACCCGATCACACAATCGCTAAATTTTCCTGTATTCGTCCAGAACCTTATCCATCTTTTCCACCGTCAGGTTCTCATGAAAGTCGTAATTCACCTGCGCCGCTGGAGCCCAACTGCAAGCCCCAATGCATTCAACTTCTTCCAGGGTAAACATCCCGTCGGCCGTCGTTCCTTTGTGGCCAACGCCCAGCTTCTTTGCGCAGTGACGAAGAATCTCTTCTCCACCCCGAACCAGGCAACTGATGTTGGTGCAAACCTGCACGTTAAACTTTCCGCGCGGCTTAGTGGTCAACATCGAGTAGTAACTAATCACGTTGCGTACTTCTAGTTCGGTCAGGTCCAGCCTACCGGCAATCTCAGCAATCACTTCGTCCGACAGAAACCCAACTTCATCCTGCGCATATAAAAGAGTTGGCACAAGCGCCGAGCGCTTCGTCGGATAGTGCGGCACCATCTCGGCAAGCCGAGTCTCGAATTCGTCAGAAAATCTCATAGAAATTGAGCCATTGGGTGATCGGGTGATTTTGCGATTGAAAACCTCATGCCGCAATTCTTGCCGTGCGTTGCGAAGCTGCAAAAATCGCCGTTAGTTCGCTCGCTTCTTTCAGCAGTGCCTCCGTTTTCGTCAATGAAACAATTCCCGATTCCGTCATCAACTCCAGCCACAGAATTGCCTCGTCCGCTTCCTCAACCACAACACCCATTCGCGCCACAAATTCCGCCTTCGATCTCGCCCGACACACCGCGCGATAATTGGCGGCCACAGATGTTCCACAACGCAACAACTGCTTACCTAGAACCTGAGTATCCGTCTTGTAAGGCAGCGAGCGGTAAAGCCGAATCACGCGCAAAGCGAATGCTTTAGTCCTGTCACGAAGCTGCTCCGGCTGACTGCTCACGACATTCCTTTAATCGGTTTTTAAAATCGCAAAATCGCCCGATGGCCCAATCGCTCAATCCCTACCTGTCGATTTCTCCCAGCACGATGTCGATGCTTCCGATGGCCGCCACCACATCCGCAATCAGCCCGCCCTCGCACATCTTGGGCAAAGTTTGCAAGTTCGCCAAGCAGGCGGCTCGCATGTGCACGCGATAAGGCTTTGCTGTCCCATCGCTGACGACGTAATAGCCCATCTCTCCGCGAGGCGATTCCACCGCCTGATAAACCTCGCCCGCAGGCACCGCGAAACCCTCGGTAATAATTTTGAAATGGTAGATGAGCGCTTCCATCTGCGTCTTCATCTTCTCTCGGTCGGGCAGCACAATCCCGGGAGCGTCTGCCTTGATGCGGCCTTCCGGCATGCCCGCCAGAGCTTGCTTCACAATTTCGTTCGATTCCCGCAGTTCCCGCACTCGGCACAGGTAACGAGCAAACACATCGCCTTCTTGAGACACCGGAATCTTGAACTTAAAGTTTTCATAGCCTGAGTAGGGCATGTCGCGCCGAAGATCAAGGTCGACACCACTTCCGCGTAAAGTTGGACCGGACGCGCCCAATGCAATCGCATCTTCCTTCGTGAGCCGCGCGACTCCCTTGGTCCGCATCATGAAAATTGGATTTCCCGTAAGTAGGTTTTCGTACTCATCCACCTTCTCAGGAAATCTATCCGCAAATTTAGCGACGCGTTCGAAGAAGCCCAGCGGCGGCTCGAGAGCTAGGCCTCCTATGCGAAAGTAGGAAGTCATCATCCGCTGCCCGCTGATCATCTCAAACAGCTTCAGAATCTCTTCGCGCTCGCGGAAGCAATACAAAAACACCGACATCGCGCCAATATCAAGCGCGTGCGTTCCCAACCACACCAGATGCGAGTTGATACGTGTTAACTCGTTCATCAGCACCCGCATCCATTGCGCTTTCGGAGGAATCTCCAGCCCCAGCAACTTTTCCACGGCCAGCACGTAGCAAAGATTGTTGGTCATGGGGCAGAGATAGTCGATGCGGTCGGTGAGCGGCACAACCTGCTGGTAAAACTTTGCTTCGCAAGTCTTTTCGATTCCGGTATGCAGGAAGCCGATATCCGGCATGATCCGCACGATGGTCTCACCATCGATTTCGAGCAATACCCGAAGCACGCCATGGGTCGAGGGATGCTGCGGCCCCATGTTCAGGATCATCGTTCGATCCTGTCCGGGCTCAAGCACTGGCGTGGGGGAAAGGTGCGCCATCGTTAGCGGTAACCCTCCACCGGATAATCTTTGCGCAGTGGGTGGCCTTCCCAGTCTTCAGGCATCAGAATGCGCACCATATAAGGATGGCCGCTGAAGCGAATTCCGAATAAATCGAAGACCTCACGCTCAAAGTAATTCGCTCCCGGCCACATAGGAGTGAGCGAATCGACTGTTGGATTGCCGCTGTCCAGCCGTACCTTCAACCGCACCCGCTCTTTCCGCGGGATCGAGAGCAAATGATAGACCACTTCAAACCGAGGCTCCGCCGGATACCAGTCGACGCAGGTTATATCAGAAAGAAAGTTGAAATCGCACTCCGGACGGTCGCGCAACAGTGTGCAGGCCTCGCGTATCTTCGCCCGATCGATGACAATCGTCATTTCTTCCCGGTCGAACTTGGCTCCCAGCACGGCTTCCCGGTTCCATGCGAGCAAACGCGCCACTGCTGGATGAGTCTTCAGTTGTTCCAGATCGGTGACGGCGGGGGACGCGGGCATCAGCGTTCTCTCCGCCGAGGCGTCGGCCCCCACTCCAGAACGCCTTTTTTCCACACATAGAAGAAGCCCACCAGCACAATCCCGATGTAGACCAGCATCTCCCAAAGGCCGAAGTGCTTAAGATCGTGCAGGATCACCGCCCAGGGATAAAGAAAGATCGCCTCAACGTCGAACAAAATGAAAAGCATGGCGACCAGGTAAAACTGTACCGAGAAGCGCCCGCGCGTGTCGCCCACCGGCGTCATTCCGCATTCGTAAGCGGAAAGTTTGGCGCGCGTCGGTTTGCGCTGTCCGACGAGCCAAGAAAGGGAGACAATTGCGGTCGCGATTCCGCCTGCCAGCAAAATGTGGATCAGGAAGGGCAGGTAGCCAGCGAAATAATTGTCGGGCATAGGGCAGGCTATATATAATTCGCGCCGTGTGCTAATAAACATTCTAGATTAGTGTTGGTGTGCGAGAGTGTCAAGGGAACGGCACGTGATTTTGCCGATTTGGGAAAGGAAAATATTGAGTCATTGCGCGATCGGGAGATTGTGCAATTGAAATGAAACTGGAAACTGCACGCGAACGCGATAAGATGAAACCGATCCGGTTTTCAATCGCCCGATGACCCAATCGCGCAATCGCTAAATTAAGATTCCCTATGATCTTCGGCTTCAATACCGACGTTAAGCACGGCAACACCATCTACCATGTGCAAAGCGAAGCGCGCGAAAGCGAGAAATTGTTGCAGACGCAAGTTTTTGTGCGCGGACGATGCGTCGGCAAGCGAGCGGTTTCGTACGCCAGCACGGCCAACCAGGCGGGTTTCGGAGATCCCCAAAAAGAGCAGCAACTGCGCGATCAGCATCGCCAGGTTCTCGAAGCCATCCGCGAAGGCAAGTTGGAAAGCATGTTGGATCCCGCCGAACACGAAACCTTGGCCGCCATCAAACAACTGGACTTGGAATGGGTGAACGCCGAGTCGGTCCACGCCAATCGCAATCTGACCATGGAATTGCGTGTCACAGAAGATGGAACGGCCATAGCCAGCGCCCGCCTCACGTTTCGCTTCGCCCGTCCCGACGCTGCGCCTTTCTATACCCAGGCTGTCACGGACGCGGCAGGCAATGCCTCCATCTCGGTCGAAGTCGAAGAATCTGTCCTTCCCGACTCCTCCGTCATTGTGCAAGCCAACCACGACGGCCGCACCGTAACCCGCAAATTCGCCTTGCGCAAAGCGGACTAATCCAGGTCGTTTCGTAAAAACAATCGTGAGACAATCAACTCCATCGCGCCGAAGCGCAGATGGATCGAAGAAATGAACCTCTACATCAACGGCGACGAGCGCACTTTCCCAGACTCTTCAGGTCCCTTCACATTGGCAGCGCTGATTGAATCCCTTGGTATGAAGTCCGATCGCGTCGCCGTCGAACTGAACCGCGACATCGTTCCGCGCGATCGCTGGCCGCAGACACTGCTCAACGACGGCGACCGACTGGAAATCGTCCACTTCGTCGGGGGCGGCTGCCTTTCAAAACCGTGCCCTGTCGGCTAATCCTCGCGCACTCTTCTAGTTAACCTCTCATGCGAATCTCCTGTTGACACTCAACCATCTGCGCCTAAAATGTTTGAAACATTTATCCCGTACGTTGTTTCAAACAGAATAGGACGCGAATGCAGGATAGTTTTCCATCCCGAGAAGTGATCGCCCTGACCGGCATCAGCGCCCGCCAGCTTCAGTGGTGGGACGAGCGGGGAGTGGTCAAGCCGCAGCGTCAGGGACATCGCCGCCTCTATTCCATGCAGAATGTCACCGAAATTGCGGTGATCTGCGAACTGAAACGCAAAGGGTTCTCGCTGCAGGCCGTGCGCAAAGTGATGCGATTCCTGCAGCGCGAATTTAGCAAGGGCTTGGCCGAGATCGTCAGCCGCACCTCTGATGTTCACCTGCTCACCGACGGCAAGCATCTTTACCTGGAAACTTCGGCGCGGCAGATCGTGGACATCCTGAAGAATTCCAGCCAGCCCATTTTGGGCGTGTGCCTCAGCGATGCAGTCCGTCAGGTGCGCGCGGAGGTCGTAGCCAAAAAGCTGAACACTTCGGTAACAACTCCGTCCACAGGGCGGCGTGCTAGAAAGGTTTCGTAGGCAAGTTGTACCCATGTTTCGGTCTCAGGTTGTGCGGGGTGTTTTGCATTCAGGTTTTTGGATTCAGGTTTTGCTTTCAATGTTTGACCCAGGAGGAGTGCATGGTCGGTGAATTGGATCTTCTCAGCGAGTGGATTCCCGAACAGATGCAGCCCGGAACAATTTTTGTTCTGGAGAACGCCGGCGAAGTCGGCGAAAAAGAAGACCCCTACTGGGCCGTGCTGGCTTGCCCGTCTTGTGGCATGCTCGGCCTGATCACGCGCCGGCAAATTCACGGTCTCATGCCCGTTATTTGCGGCTCGGAGCAATGCTCCGCACAGTTTTTCATTCGCGATGCGGAAGTCATCGTGCGCAAGCCGTTCTGACATGTAGCGCGGGCGCCCCCGCCCGCGAACTCTTGCGGTAAGAAAAACTTAAACTGCTTCTCAGTTCGTGCCCGTCCGCACTCCGCCCATTTCCACCGGAACCTGATCGACAATTTCGATTCCAAAGCCCTCAAGCCCCGCTACTTTTTTAGGCCGGTTCGTTAGCAGGCGAATGCGGCGCAAATTCAAATCCGACAAAATCTGCGCGCCGATGCCGATCTCGCGTTGCGTCTGCCGCTCGCTGTCGAGCAGGGAGGACACCTTGTGGCCGCGGTGGAAACTTAAGGCTCCCCGCTCGCCAACTTTCTCCACGGAAAAACCTTGCGACGTTTGATGCAGATAGATCAGAGCTCCGCGCCCTTCCTGCGCGATGCGGCGAAGTGAGCCTTCGAGAGTGGCGTGGCACTCGCATCCGGTTGAACCGAATACGTCGCCCATCAGGCAGTGAGCGTGCATGCGAACCAGCACTGGCGAGTCGCTGTTCTCCACATCTCCTTTAGGCATTTCTCCTTTGATCAGGGCCACATGCGATTCGCCACCATCGACCTCGCTTTCGTAAGCGATGAGGCGAAATTCGCCGAAGCGCGTATCGATCATCGCTTCGCCCACGCGGTGCACGTAGCGTTCATGCGCCATGCGGTAGCGGATCAGTTCGGCAACGGTGAGCATCTTGAGGCCATGCTCCTGGCAGAACCCGACAAGGTCGGGAATCCGCGCCATGGTTCCGTCATCCTTCATGATTTCGCAGATGATGCCGGCGGGAATCATGCCGGCGAGGCGCGCGAGATCGACCGAGGCTTCGGTTTGTCCGGCGCGCACCAGGACTCCGCCTTTGCGGGCGCGAAGAGGGAAGACGTGGCCGGGCCGCGCCAGGTCGGATGCGTTGGTCGCGGGATCGATCGCCACCTGGATGGTGCGCGCCCGGTCGTACGCGGAGATGCCGGTGGTCACGCCTACGCGCGCGTCGATCGCCTCACAAAATGCCGTGCCGTATTGCGAAGTGTTCTCGGCGCTCATGGGACCGAGGCGCAGGTGGTCGAGGCGCTCTTCGGTCATGGTGAGGCAAACCAGGCCGCGTCCATACTTGGCCATAAAGTTGATGGCTTCGGGCGTGACCTTCTCTGCGGCAAGCGTGAGATCGCCTTCGTTCTCGCGGTCCTCATCGTCGACGACGACAATCATGCGGCCGGCGCGGAAATCTTCGATGGCGGTAGGAACGTCGGCGAAGGGTTGGGTGGCCATGATGGAATCATTGTAGCAAGTACCACTAGTTTAATAAGCTTCCAGCACCCGCGTCTCAAACACGCCCTGTCATCCTGAAGCCCGCGTTCTTTGCGGGCTGAAGGACCTATGTATTTGCCAGCAGCATCAGCGCCGCATGCGAGTTGCATAGGTCCTTCGTTGGGAGTCCTCGGCGAAGCCGAGGACTCCGCCGCCTCAGGATGACAGCAGGTTTAGGGAGCGAAGTTAAAGATAGAGAGCTGGGCCACCTGTACCGAGGGTCGGAACGATAATCGTGGGGAGTGGTCAGCTGTTTCGCCAGATATCGAGCTTCTTTCTGACCTTCGCGGCGTTGGGGGATTCGATTTCCTCGAAGATCTTGAGCGCGACCTCGGCGTGTTCGATGGCCTTCTTACGGTTGCCGACTTGGTCTAGTACTAGGCCCATGTTGCCAAGCGCGACGCCCTCGCCTTGCCGGTCGCCGATCTCGCGGGTGAGGGCTAGGGCGTGCTCGTGGCATTCGATGGCACGGCGGTGCTCGCCCAGCAAGTTGTACGCGTTGCCTAGGTTGCCCAAGTCTTGCCCCTCGCCCCGTCGATCGCCGATTTCGCGGTCGATGACCACTGCTTGCTCATGGTATTCGATGGCGCGGCTGTACTCGCCCAGCAAGTTGTACGCGTTGCCTAGGTTGCCTAGCGCTTGTCCTTCGCCTTTCCGGTTGCCTCTTTCGCGGGTGATGGCCAGATGCTTCTCGTGGTATTCGATGGCGCGGCTGTACTCGCCCAGAGACTCGTATGCGACGCCAAGGTTTCCTAGATGGACGCCCTCGCATTCTCGATCCTTCAGTTCGCGCGCTGCGGCCAGCGCCGATTCGCGCCACCGGATGATCTCCCGAGGACGTTGCCGCATATGAAAAATGTCGTTGCCGTAGGCGGGGTACTCACTGCACAGCGCGGCGGCCCCGCGGTTCGATTCCGCGTACGCAGCAGCCGAGGACTGTCCCACCTGAATATTGCCCCACTCCAGGTCAAACAGGGCCAGCCCACGCATGATCGATTCCCCGCCTTGCTTATAAAGATCGCCAGCGCGGCAAATCACTTCGAGATAGTGCCGGGCATGGCGCAAGGCGGCAGCTTCGTGCTCCTCTTCGCTCAGCTTTTCGCGAGCGAAATCGCGCATGAGGTCGTGCAGGCGGTAGCGTTTGGTGGCATCGTTCCATTCGAGAATGGAGTATTGCAGGAGTCGGCTGAGCGTTTCCTGAGAGGCATCGGGTCCGGTCTCCCAGACGACCGCCGCGGCGAGGGGGTCGAATGTGTCGGGAAAGACGGCCAACATGCGCCAGCGCTTTTGGGTTTCGGTGTCGAGCAGGTCGTAGCTCAGGGTGGTGGAAGCTTCCACGCCCTTATCGCCGCCTAGCAGCTTCAGGCGGCTCTTCTCGTCCGCAAGCTTCTGCCGGTAGTCTGAGGGAGCGAGGTCGATGCGCTCGGCGATGGCCGTCGCCGCGAGACGCAAGGCAAGAGCTAGGTAGCCGCACAGCTTTGCGATGGTCTGGGCCTCGCCGTCAATGCGAGGAGCGATCCGAAGCAGGAGGGTTGCCGCGTCTTCTGGCGGAAGAGTGTCGAGGTTTCGAGCATGGAGTCCTTCTACCACGAAGTGATAACGAGATGTGACTAGAAGGACGCACTTTGGCGGCGGAATGAGCGGCCGTATCTGGCCTCCGTCCCTGGCATTGTCCATTAGCAGCAGGGCGCGCTTGCCGTGGAGGACGGACAGGTACAGTGCGCGGAGGTCGTCATCTTTTTCGGGGAGGGTGGCTTCGGGATGGAAGTGCGGAGGACGTGGGACATGGCTTCGGCGGCGGTGAGGGGTTTTTCGCTGACGCCTTTGAGGTCGAGGTAGATTTGGGCATCGGGGTAGTTGGGTACAAGTTCGGTGGCGAGTTTTAGGGCGAGGGCGGTCTTGCCGACTCCGCCCTGACCCTGGAGTCCGGAGATGTGGACGCCGCCTTTTTCGATGGCGGCGCGGAGTTCGGCGAGTTCGGCGGTGCGTCCGGTGAAGTCGGCGGGCGGGGGTGGGAGCTGGTGGAGCGGGGTGAGTGAAGGCGCTACAACCTTAGCTGGATCGTGTGGTTCGGGCTGCTTCGCCTCCGGACCCTGAGCAGGAAACTTCGAGGTCAGAAAGACAGAAAGGTGATTGCGAACTTGCCGCTCGAAGTCGGCTTCATCTTCATAGTCGGACCACAGGCCCTCGGGCGGGAACTCTTCCTTGAATTGCAGCACGAGTCCCCATTGATCTGCCTCCTGTTTTGACCTGGGCTTGGAATCCTTCTGAGAGAAATAGACCATGATTTGAGGCTTTCGGTTTTTCTGCCAAGCCTCGTAAGCGGCGAGGAACTCGTGTTCGGTGCCGGACCTAGCGCCTTTGACTGGTGTGCCAAAACGCTTCCAGAAAATCGCGATCAGAATGTCACACTCTTGGATTTTCAGGAGACTGTCGATCAGGCCCTGAGGCCCGTCGGGATGGAATCCAGGAAAACTGTCGGTCTCCCAAAGGCGCACTTCGAGGTGCAGTCCGCGCTCGCGAGCGATGTTGCGGTTTACTTCCTCGACTACTTTGGGAACGATGTCGCGCTCGGGTTTGACGTTGCCGGGCGAGGCGACGACGATGCGCAGTACTCGAACTTGATCCATGGGCGGGTGCTGCTCCCTCTCGACGAAGATGGTTGGGCCCGTGGGGAAAGGGCGAGTATAGCAGCGAAGGTTGGGATTGAGCAGGGGTTATAGGCGAGACTTGGCGGAGGGTGGAGGCGGTGATCGTGCGGGGCGACGTCCCTCAGCGGCTAAAGCCGAAGTTCAAAGTAGGCCAGTTATCGCAGCGCTGAAGCGCTGCGCCACCCAAGGCTTTACGCGGCGCTGAAGCGCCGCTCTTCCACGGTGCTGCTTGTGGCAGCAGAAGCTCCTTCGAATTCGGGGCGATGGAAAGATCCAAAGCAAAAGCTAAGGTCAAAGGCAGCGGACAGGAGTGTCCGCTCCACACGAGCCGCCACTTCTCGCGGCGTGGCGAGAAATGGCAGACGTGAAAGTTTACGCGGTGTGCTGGAAGGAGATCTTTTCGCTGTAGCGTTTGATTACTGCCAATCCGATTATGGCGAACGCAGCCAAAACAAATGCCCATCCCGAGCCACCTTCGGGTACGTGTACTTGACAGGTGGGTTGATGAGGGCGCGGCTGCGGCTGGAGGATGTGAAAATTATCGTGCTGTCCGGTTACCACGTGATTGTGTTCGGTGAATGCCAAGATGCAACTCCTTTTAAATCCTGACGCGTCCGTAGAAGCGTCTTGCAGCGCTACGAAGGCAACCCGTTCGACAATCTGAATGGAAGCGACACATGCACGATCATGCACTCGGGCAACTCAATCGTAGCGAAGCGGCGATGTTGCGTGAATGGCTCGTTGGCGCATGTCGACTGGCACGGACGTAATAGTTACCGCGCGGCAAAGTAACCGGGTACTAAGAAAAATCGCACCGAGCGGCCCGTAGATCGGGTTGAACCGCTAATCAGGTCAGTCTGAAGCCAGAGGGCGCCCAGCAGTTTGCTGGAAGCGCATTCCTATCCAGCCTGCCTAAGTTGGCTTCCCAGACAGTTCGATCTCAGCGCCGCGAAATAGCGCTCTCAGCGCTCGAATTACGAAGCGGGTCAACATCACGATAACCGCTACCAGGCAAAGCGCAATCGTGGCTGCGACATAAGGATGCCGTGTGGCCAGCCAAGTCAGGGCGACGGCAAGCGCGTCTTCCACCAAACTCAGAGTGATGTTCGAGAACGGTTCCGGCGAAGGAGTCACGGCGGCCCGGGCTGCGGTCTTGCCTCCATGAGCAGCGAGGGCAACGGCTGCTCCGAGCAGGGCTGCGAGGAGCTGCTCGACAGGGGGCAGTTGCCGGGTCGCGCCGTAGGCCAGCAACGCGGCCGCAGGTACCCGCACAAAGGTGTGAAGGGCGCTCCAGATTAGATCGAAGGCGGGGATTTTGTCGGCGAAGAACTCGACCACGAAGAGAGTTCCGCTGGCAGCGATGATGGGCCAAGTTTCCAGGATTTGAAGGGCCGGCGGGAGGGGCACGTGTCCGAAACGGGCGAGCAGACCGAGCGCGGCTACGGTGGCATAGACATTCAGGCCAGCAGCAAAGGCGATTGCTGCCAACAACGCAAACAACTCAGGAAGAGGGATTTGCAACCAGTTCAGCATTAGGCGTAGGTCTCAGGTTGCCGGTCTCCGGTGCTTCACCTTCGACCGAGAAACCCACCAACATCGCGATTCAAACACATAGCCTTCAAAAGACAAAGAGCCGCTTCTCAGCGACCCTTGAAAGTCCTTAACACGCTTGCGTTTACAGCGTGGACTCGATTTCAAATCCCCACGCCTCCAAGAGAGGCTCCGGGATATATTTAGAGTTCTTATTGCGGCGCGCCCACTCGCGCAGACGGGTTGAACGAAGATACTGGTCGGGGGAGAGCTTGTATTCGCGCACGACCTGTTCGAATTCCGTGATGGTGGGGACAATCGGACCGATCGGCTCCGGTTTGCCCCAGTTCGGATTGCCGCGTCGCTTCGCCATGAAAAATGCCCTTTCCTACAAATGGGGGGATGTACTTAATGCTCTACCGCTCTATCTATCTATATGATTCTCCGGGTGCTCTAAGGATGCATGGAAACGATAACTCCATCGAAATATCAATGGGCATCCTCAGGGACCAAAAGCTAATCGGAGACTGGATAGCATAGGACGATTTTCCGCAAAAGTCAATCAAAAAATCCCCCGTTTCACTTGAAGGGAAAACCCTTAAGTCACTGGATTATAAGTTACTTATCGACGAAGCCATCCTCCCAATCTTAAGAGTCGTGATAGTCAATCCGCTCTCTTGGCTGGAATGAAGCTCATCGAAACAGGACATTACAAGGATAGCCGCGTTACCAGCGTAATCCCATACTGCGCAGCTTTATTGATAAGACCTCTTTCCCCGGCTTAGAGTGGAGGTTGGACCTATGCTTTCCGGAAGAGACGATTCCTTGCGGAAGGCCCTGGGTGCTTGCACGGCTATGCCAATGCATTTGGGACCTTGCCATGAACCTGAAATCACTGCTGCTCTGTTCGGATGAAAAGATCGTACGGGTGCTGCGACGCACTCTGGGAGATCTTGACATCGGGATTGAACACTGCGCCACGGCGGAGATCGCCGTGCGCCAGCTGACGCGGGAGCGATTTGAGGCCATCATTGTAGATTGCGCCGGGCCTGGAGCGGCGGAGGTGTTGCGCAATGCGCGGTCGGCCCCGTGCAATAAGCGGGCGGTTGCGGTGGCAATTCTGGACCCACAGAAAGGGGTTCGTTCGGCCTTTGATCTTGGGGCGCACTTCGTTCTCTATAAGCCGGTATCGAGCGAGAAGGCTAAATCAAGTTTTCGCGTGGCACGGGCTCTGATGAAGAAGGAGCGCCGTCACAATACACGAATACCGGTGCAGTTCCCGGTGGAGATGTCGAGCCTCGAATCCGGCGCTCATTTTAGGGTGAATACCACGGACGTAGGTGAAGGCGGTCTTGCAGTTAGCCTGCCGCGTCGTAGCAAACCTGCTGGCCGCTGGGAGTTGTCGTTCACGCTGCCAAGTTCTGCGGCCCCGCTGAAAGTTCTTGCGGAGTTCGCCTGGGAGGGCACAGGAACGCAGGTGGGTTTGCGCTTCCAGGATCCGACGCCGGAGGTTGCGCGGGAGCTGCGAGATTGGCTGGGCCGGAATTCTCCTGACGCTGAAAAGGACGATCCGCCGGTTGCCTGCCGACTCACAGATTTGAGCATGGGCGGCTGTTACCTCGAGATTGCTTCGCCCTTTCCAGCGGCGACCAGGGTCACGTTGTCGATGCGCGCCGCAGGTGTGGACCTTCGGGCCGCAGGTGTGGTTCGAGTGATGCATCCGGATAAAGGGATGGGCGTGCAATTCACCCAGAGTACCCCGGAACATCGAGCAGTGCTGGAAAAATTCCTCGGAACACTCACTGAGAATCGTGACGTTCTGCCCGAATTGCTGGTGGAACCGGAGGGTTTGGAAACGGAGTCGCCGCAGCGTGATCTAGCCGTTGCCGCCGATGCGGGTGCAGTGGAAGATCCATTGCTTAATTTGTTCCGCAATAAAGGAACGCTACCAGCCGATAACTTTCTCGCGGAGTTACGCAAGCAACGTGGCGGCGCGGCTGCCGCGGTTTCCGCCTAATTTAGGGTAGCGCAGCAGACGTATTTTCTCCCTTACCTCCTTCATCGCTTCTTATTTGTCTTGCTTTGTGGTTCTTCTTCCTGCATCTCCATCAGCCGGCCTTCCTGTGCTTTCCACTAGCGGATTTTTCTGCACGCGCGGTTAAGTAATTCATTGCCCGGCGATCCAAGCGAGATTCGTTGCCAGTTTCAGAACCAATGGCACGGTGTGAGCTAAAATAATTCGCGGGCCGGGATGGCGAAATTGGCAGACGCAGCGGACTTAAAATCCGCAGGTCCGAAAAGGACTGTGGGGGTTCGATTCCCCCTCCCGGCACCATTGGACTCTTGCTGACTTGCGCGCTTTTTCTCTCCCACACAGACTTCAATTCTTCAGCGCCAGGTGCAGGTGAGTTCGCGCCCAACGGGCTTTTTCGCGCACTCCCTCCGCCGTATCGTCTTCAAGAATGACGAATCCATATCTCTGGCGAAAGGTCGACAACGGCTCGATTCGATCTCCGGGCTTTACGTCGAGATGCAAGTGAAACAGACCTCCGCGGCGCTTCAACTCTTCCTCTCCTTCGAGCTTTTCGAAGATGCCTTCGCGCAGAGAATATAGTGCCAACATGGCAAAATGTTTCTTCGGTGGACTGAGTTCGTCAAAGACCGGCTCTCCGACTGCGAGCGAAACGCCGATGTCCATGAGGTCGCAGCCATGCGAACGATAGATCACTTCCGCAGCATGCTGGCCCGGAGGCCGCGAAGTGCACTCAATTACATATGGCTTATCGCCCTGTAGATGTACCTCCATATGAAATACGCTGTTGCGCATTCCTTCGGCGCGGACAACTTGATCGGCCAATTTGCTCAAGATTTGCTCTTCTTTTGCGGACACCATAGCGGGAATCAGATGACCGACCACAACGAACGAACTCTCGGTAATTTTTTCCGAGAAATTCAGGCAGACGACGCGGTCACCCTGGGTATAGCCTTCCACCGTAAGCTCGCGGCCGGTAACAAATTCTTCGAGCACTACCTCTTTGGAAAGTGGTATCAGGCTCTTTATATTTCTGCGGTTGTTTATGATGATGTCCCAGGCGGATTCGAGTTCGTCTAAAGTAGTTGCCCGAAAAATGTTCATGCTGGAGTCAGCGTCCACCATTTTGACCATGCAATCGCGTCCTAGGTCCTCCCACGACTGCTTGGCTTGTTCCAACGTAGTTGCGACGAAAAACCGTGGCGACGGTACCCCGCGTTCTTGATACCGGCGCCGCATGGCGCTCTTTAAACGATGGGTAATCGCATCTTCCGGCTTGGCATAGTCAAATCCCAGGCTCCAGCCCAACTCCAAGCTCACAGCCAAAAATGTTTCTTGCGCTCCTAAAACGCCAGCAAGTTCTGTCCTCATAGGCTCCAGCGCTTGGCGCATAACCGAAACGTCAGACGTATCGCACTGTATGAACCGATCAATGTGGGTGACCTCCGGCTGGCCGATAGAAGAATTGTATGCCTTCTCGCGCGCCAGGCAGTCCTGTGGATTGGCACTGATTACCAATGTTCGAAAGCGCCGATGGGCAATTTGTACGTAGCGAAAAAGAGACGTGAAGGGTTCAACGATCACAATGTAGGTGTCGGATTTTTCCGTTGGCGATTGCACTAAGGCTGGAGCAGCTTGTTCCATCGCAAGGTCTCTCGAGTTATTTAGTAACAATAAATATATACGATTTGCCGGCTCGGGGAGGCGAGAGCCTTACTGTGATTCTGACAAGTTGGCATCGCGAAGACTTACATCATCTCCGCTACTGAAGGTTGAACCAGAGACCTGTCTTTCGATCTGCGTGCGAGCAGGCGGCCTACCTCTTTTTCGCTGAGAGTATTCGCCCGGCCTATAATCTTGGTAACAAGCATTATCATCGCGCTGTGCTCGACGGACTCCATGTTGAGATATGCCTGCATTAATGTCGCTCCGTAGGCGACGACTCCATGGTTTTCCATGAGAATCGCGTCGTGGCTCCGTATAAATGGCCGCAAAGACTCACTAAGCTCTGCGCTGCCGGGAAGCGCATACTCTGCCAGAGGTACTCCACCCAAGGTTAATACGAGTTCCGAACAAACAGCCTCGGTCAGGCCAAGTCCTGAGGATGCAAAGCCGGTTGCGGTACAGGGATGAGCGTGGATTACCGCCCCGACATCCGGCCGAAGCTTGTAAATGGTGAGATGCATTTCAAGTTCGCTCGAGGGTTTATGTGTGCCGCTGACTCTCTCGCCATCAAGATCTACAACCACCATATCCGCCGGCTTCATGAATCCTTTACTCATTCCAGTCGGCGTCGTCAACACGCGCGTGGAATCCAAGCGGACGGATAGGTTCCCGTCGACGCCGGAAATATAATGTCTTTTGTGCAGCAGTTCCCCAAAGAAAACCAAGTCATGCCTATAGCTCCACTGCGTGCCGCTGTCCGACCGCCCACGCTTAGAAGAACGTTTTTGTAGCCCGGTCGGTTTCATATTCCCCTCACTGCCTGTGCCCTATTGCCCGTACACTTGTTGATTCGCCAGTCGGTCAGGCGCGGCTGAGGTAGGCCGTAGACCATAGTTTGGCAGGCTAAAGTAGCGCCCGCCAAACCACATCATAGGTTGGATCGACCACCCGACAACCCCCAGGAACGCGACTGTTCCGATTCCTACGGGTCCCCCCATCAGCCATCCAGACACGAGCAACATCACTTCCAGTATTCCTTTACACAGCCAGAATGGCTGGCCGAGCCTTTCGTACATCGTGATGGCAACGAGATCCATGGCTCGAATTCCGATGCCGCTCATGATGATCAGTGCCGATCCTATTCCACAGAGCATCACGCCCAGCACGAGCAGAAGATAGGGGCCTAATCGCAGTTGATTAGCAATGCCACTCCACATCCAGAGATCAATCAAGGAACCACAAAAGAAGAAAGTAAAAAAAGGAGAGAGCGGAGGTCTTCTTCTATTCCATATGCCCCACACCACCAGGCACAAAGCCGCAAACCCTCCCTGCGCTATGCCAATGGTCATAGGCATATGCTTCTTCAGGCCTAGAGAAAAGACGTCCAGGGGGTCCGTACCGAGATGTGAGGCAATAAACGCATTCGCCCCGAATGAAAACGCCACGCACCCCGCCAGATAGAGCTCATATTGTTCCTTGTTGAACCAGGAAAAGATCTTAGAGCTATACTTGCGCCAACGCGGCTGAGAGCGCTTTTCGATTGCGTGGTTGTCATCGTTATCTTTCTTCATTGCAGTTACTCCTGCGGTTCAACCTGGGTCGTCCTTCCACCAGCCACGCCGTTCGAAAGTCATGCTGAACGCTGCGAGACTTCCGGTGAGGCTGTGAGGAATTGAAAGACTGTCTCGTTGAAGCCTTCCGGGCGCTCCCAATTCATAAAGTGCGACGCTCGTTCCATCACTTCAAGCCTTGAACTCCGAATGCCCGCAGCCAATTCCTTTCCATGAGACAGGTCGACGACGCGATCCGCTCCACCATGCAATACCAGGGTGGGGCATGCGATCTTCGATAGCAGGCCCCTGGAATCATGAAGAATTCCTGCGGTACTCTGATAGATAAAATTCATTGGGTCCTGCAGGTTCAAATGAAAGAACGTGCGGAGCTTGTCGATTTCGCCGTTCGCGCTTTGCACATACTCACTTGAAAACAGCGATTCCACGGAGGCGTCAAATAACTCGTCCATGCCCTGCCTCGACGCGATCTGCTGCCAGCCTGACACGGTTGCACTAATAACCTCATCAGCCTTGGCATAGGTGGATACGAGCGCTAACTGGTCGACAAGAGATGGCTGAAGTACGGCGATGTGTTGGGCAACCAGGCCTCCTAAAGCGAGTCCAACCACATGGGTACGTCGTATGCCAAGTTTTTTCAGAAGGGCGATTGCATCCTCTGCAATCTCGACGGTGGAGTGGCTTTGTTTGCACGCAGTGGAGAACCCTGTGCCACGGCTGTCGAAAGTGATCACTCGGAAATGCTGGGCCAGTTGCTGTACCTGCCGCGCCCAGAAACTTGAGTCAGCGCCAAGCGGGCCGATGAGCAGCAGATTATCGCCCTCGCCCTCCATTTCGTAGTAGAGCTCCGCGCCGTTCACCTTTGCACGATGTGTTTTCCGGCGCTTGTAGAGGTACTTCAAGACCAGAGGAATTAAAGAGGATCGATCCTGAAGGCGGCTTAAAGCGCGGTCTACATCGAAGCTCGCCATTCCTTTTTCAAGCCATACCTTTTCGTAGCGAAAGGTATAAGGATCAAATTGAAAAGTGTACGGAATGGCTTTTGGCTTGCGGCGGCTCGCCAGCATGATCGCGACCTCGCTTGCTACCAGCGATGCGGCGAGGGTTGTCGCGCAAGCCAGCGATGGGCCGGTCTTCTTTAGGAAGTTTGTGTTCGAGGGTCCCTGCGACACGTCGAAGTAATCGATGTGGGCCAAATTCGGCACTACTCCGCACGCATAACGTAATTGTTTTTCCAGCCCCATCATGCCCGGCTCAATTCCGCAATACTCTTCCAGGCTCATGCCTTCGGGATCAAAGATCTGAAGACAAGCGCTAAAACCAACGGGAGATCCCATGAACACGTAGAGCCCTCGTTTACGGGCCTGGCGATGCAGTTCCAGGTGTGCTTCGATGGAGTAAAAATCGATAGCATCGATGACTAAGTCAACCCCAGTTAGAAATCGTTCAGCGTTATCGGCGGTGAACCCTCCGGTCTCAACTGTAACTTCAGCCTTCGGGTTAATCCGTCGCAGCTCTTTTTCCATGACCGCAACTTTTGGGTGACCGATGGTGTCAAGAAACGCTCCGTATTGGCGGTTCACGTTGGCATATTCGAACGTATCGAAATCGGCGAGCCGGAATTTGCTGACCCCCATCCGTGCCAGTAACACCGCAGTATTGCTGCCAATGCCGCCCATCCCGGCTATGGCGACCGCCGCCTGGCCAAGACGCTGCTGTTCCTTTTCGGTAAGGATTCCAATGTTTCGCGAATAACAAAGGGTATAGAGATCTTTGCTTTTAGCCACGGGATGCAATCCCCACGGTCATATTCGTCTGACGAATGTCCTTATAACCATGTTCTTCAAGGGCCACGCAGAAACGGAGATATAGGTCGGAATGTGTGTTCGCAACAAACTCGATATACTGTTCCACTCGTTCTTGAATTACTCGACCTATCAGTACAAAGACATCCCCGTTGCGATAGTTAAGGTTTTGGTCACAGAACGAGTTCAACTCCCGGCTGGTACTGTAAGGCGTCTTCTGATAAAAAAATCGGCATTCGTTTCTCAGCGTCAACGTTTCCTCCTCCAACTGCAGTTCTTCGTCAAAGCGATCCACTACCGCATGGGCCAGGTCGCGCACCTCTGCGGGAACAACCGAATGGTCTGGAGAAGGATAGAGATCGAACAACTTATGCAATGCGGCATAAAGGTAGGGGCTCTGCGTGATAGCGGAGATATAACTCCGACCCTGACGAAAATCTTCGTTAATCTCTGGCCGGCGTAATGTAATGGTCCAAAGGATTCCGAGCAGAACCGGCAGAAATCCACGCCGCTGGGCCGACGGCAGCAATCCCAGGCTGCAAAGATGGATCAAGGAACGCCCATCGACACGCCAATCATTCACGCTACCAACCAATCCCACCAGCGTGTCGTTTTTTTTGATCAGCACTAAAGAGTTTGCCTCGTAGAGTGGACCCAACTTGAAATAGGTCCGCATGTGGTCCAGACTCTGTTCATCCCAGCCACGAGAGAAGGTTGCGATCCGTAAGACCTGCTCCTGAATGCTTTCGAGCAGCTCGGGGTATCGCCGGCAACCCTCCGGGACGACTTCGATCTCGAAGCCCTGGTGCGAAAGCCCGAAGCTATTAGGAAAAAGCAACCGATCCATGAGTCTGCTCCGCTGTTTGCGTGGCCTTACCGTTGCAAGACGTGTCCAAGACTGGAAGCCCGTTTCGTAAAGTTGTCGGATGGTTTAGCCAGCGATCTTCGTCCTTCAAGTGCGACCAGTCGCGGGTCATTATTACCGCTAGGTTCGGAACACTCTTAACGTCGCCCTTAAATTCCGTGGAGCGATTGAAAAACGCGTCGTCGTCGCACTGCTTCACGCAGGCCATACAATCGATGCAATTGTCCGGATGTACGGCGACCACCTTATAGTCGCCGGTCCTTTTGGCCGCGAACACGTTCATAGGGCATACGAGGACGCACTGCATGCAATTTGTGCACCTCTCGGGATCGATGACCGGATCGAACAGGCTGTCGTAGTTACCCTTGGTGATCCAATGCACCGCGGTGGTCTTGTAGACGGCGGAGCTGCCGCATCCGTCGATTCCCATTACCACAACCAGGATGAATGTAGTAACGAGCCAAATCGCAAACTGCGACGCTGACCAACCTCGCAAATTTCCGAAGCCGGCCACGAGCAGCATCATGATGGCGGCAACGGTCGCGGTACGCCGCCAGTAACGCTCTTCCGGAAGCCAGTTCCAGCCGCAAAACCAGAGCAGGTGCCCGGTCGCGATCAGGGCCATCAGTCCCAGAATAAATTTTGGAAAGAACAGCAACCCGATCGCAATCGTCAGAGAATAGGTGCAGGTGTTCGCGAGCGCCTGCTCCAGGCGGTCGCGAAACCCAAATTGCACCTGGACCATCTCGTTGCTTCGTTTGTAGCCGTGCTTGATGTATGCCGGGATGTCGTCGAGATGTGTGGGCCCCCATTTAATGTGAAATCCGGTTTCGCGCTTGATGGCACGAATGTCAACTCCGGGGGCGGCATAGGGCGGAGCGATAATTTGCCTATGACGGACTATCTTGGATAAGTGGCTGACATTGATGGCATCCACAATGTCGTGTTCGGTATATTCATTCATCCCCGCCGCACACCAAACGTTGGAGCCGCGAGAATTGGCTACGAGCAAATAGCAGTCCGTACCCTGCAGCACGCGTAACAATCTCTCAACCACAAGACTGTAGTTTCCACTTACGAATACAGGGGAATCGACCGTTGGATTGCCTACTCGAATCAATCCAAGTTCACACGGGAAATTGAAGTTTCTGAAGAAAGTGTGGAATGTTTCCCACAAGAACCCACTTAGTCGCCCCATGAGCAACCCCTTCTATTGCACCCATTGCATCTGCTCGATGCTAGAGAAGCTTGGACTGTTCGCTTTTAGGTCCTCAGATTTTGTTGCTGCGATGAGGCTGAAAGAAGTCATAAGCCAGTTTTCAACGTGATTGATTTTGAAACCCGCATCCTGAACAAGCCGCCGCATGTCGCTGACTGGATAGTTCACCCGGCGGAGAAGGAGAAACTGTGGGATCCACGACACGACGAGCATGGCTCGGTAAATGGCGTGCATGAAAGGATTTTCCGGCCACACTTCGTCCCCAATCAGCAAACGCCCTCCGGGCCGCAACAAGTTGAAACATTCGTCAAAGACAAACTTCACGTACTCGGAACTTAGCTCGCCCAAAACCATGGTGCACACGATGCAGTCGAAGCTGCCCGGCTGGGCATGTTTGCTAAGCTGGGTCACACTGTCTTTGATGAGCACAAGCCGGGAACCTAGTCCTTCGCCATCTGCATATTTGCGCGCTACTCCGAGCATGTGCTCAGACATGTCCAGCCCTGTGACATTCGCTCCTCGACGCAGCATCCGCAAAGCCAGGGTCCCGGTACCGCACCCAATGTCGAGAACCCGGTCATTGGCGTTGACCATGCTGGCAATGCGGTCCTTCAGTCGATCCAACCTTCCCGCCGTCATGAGCCTCACAGCCCAGTCATAGCGTTCAGGCGCCAATTCGACAAATTTCATCCATCCGTACATCAACATTGGTCGAGTCTCCCCGCGCGTCAGTTCAAAACAAGCATTGAGATTCCGAATTGCACTTCGCCGGGGTTCGGCGCGCGAAGGTCTTCCTTGGTATAGAACCGCTCGTATACGTTGGTTCCATAGGTCCTGCCTTTTTTGGTCAGAATGACCCGTTCCGGCTCATCTACTGCAAGACCATCATCCACAAGGCTCTGGATTTCAGAAGCAAACACACGTTCCATTGGAATTCCAAACCGCTCTGCAAAATCTTCTTTTGCAACCTCGCACATCTTGAGACCGCGAATCATTACTCGCCTCATTTCCGTGTCCTTGGACATGAATGTTGCGAAATCCATCACCAAGTCGCCTTTTTCGACGCGATCGATGTACTCATTGAGCGGCTTGATATTCGTCCACAAGCGGTTGTGAATGACAGTTTTGGAGGAAACGCCGAAGCCGATCATGGGCCAAGTGCGCCAATAGAAGTCCAGGAATCGACAATATTTTGGTGTGCGCTCAGGATGGTAGTAGCCGCTATTGCTGCGGGGTACGAAGCCGGCAGCCTCAAGTTCGTCAACCGCGTACTTGTACATCTTCACTTCCGAATCTCCGTCTGGTAGCGTGATTTTTCCTTTCTTGAGCCAGTTGTAATAAGCCGTCCCAGGCCAGACTTCCAGTCCGTAAGCAGTAATGCAGTCGGGCTTGAGGGCGATCGCCTTCTGGACGGAGGTTTGCCATATTTCCTGCGTGAGGTTAGGCATGGGATAAATAAGATCGACGTTCAGATGCTTGCATCCCGCTTTGCGCATAGCTTCGTATCCCGAATAGACCGACTCAAGGTTATGAGGACGGTTCGCTTGTCGCAGGATGTCGTCGTCGAAGCACTGCACGCCCATACTAAGTCGCGTGTACCCTGCCTCGAGCATCTGTTGCACCTTTTCGTATTCGACGGACGCAGGATCGAATTCCGCGCAGACTTCGCAGTCTGATGTGAGCTGATAGTTATCGCGGCAGGTGGTAAGGATCTTCTCAAACTGATCGCCAGTCAGAAGCCCAGGCGTTCCGCCCCCCAAGTAAATCGCTTCGATTTCGAACGCGGGGAAGGTGCGGTCCTCAGAGAACCGCGCGATTTCCTTGCAGAGTGCATCCACGTACTGGGCGCGCACACCCGCAGTCTTGTCTGTGTACACGGTGTAATCGCAGAAGTAGCACTTGGTGCTACAGAACGGTATGTGGATATAAATGGACCCTTTTTCCAGTGCAAAGAAATCATCTTCAGGGATATGCCGATACTTAAAGGGGTAAGTATGAATATTGCGGCGAACTTTCGCTAAGTCACCCATAAACGTTCTCCTCGAATATTGATCATTACGCGGTTTGCATTTCAGGCTGCGCCGATGTCAGCAACTGGAAGTAACGGAGATTTGTCGCCTTCGATTCGACTCCTTGACGCAGGTTATTCATTACCGGACGCCCGCAGGAAACAAACATATCTTCCAAGTCCCGGGTTGAATGCAGATATTGCGCGGGAGCTAGTCCCAAATGGAAGATCACTTTCTCTAAAAGTTGTTGCTGATAGCGGCAGGTTTCTTCGTTAAGACCGCGAAGCGTACCGCTGGCCAGGAAGTTCTCCTGCCTGCAATTGCCCCCGCAGACATACCGGGCCCAGCAATTTGAGCAAATAGGGTGGGCGTCGACGGGCAGGGTCCAGTCGCGAGTGTCTCCGCTTAGACCCGTAGCGCCCGAGCCCACTTGAAACTGCGTATCACCCACCATTCGATGGCAGGGCATGATGGAGTCGTCTGGAGAAAACGTGAAGTAGGTACCGCCGCCACCGCAGAACCCCAGCGCCATCTTGCCATCGAGCAACATCTCGGCGATGCGCTCGTATTCCAGGACCCCTCGAAAGCGATTTCCACTGTTGAACAGACTTGGATAGATTTTTACAAACTCCGCGAGTTGATTGAGAAAGCCTCCGTTCATCGTGGGGCCGTCAGGTTTCGGCGGCGCTTCGGAAGACGCTAACTGCACCAGCTTTGGCTGTCCGCCGCATCCGCCCGTACCCGGCGCAGTGACCGCAGGATAGATCTGAAAGTAGTCGAAAATGTTGAGCTGATACAGCTGCATCACATTTTCAATCAGCGGAGGCTCATCCGAAACCACCGTCATGCGGGCAACCATGGTCACAGCGTCGCCACGCTCTCTCACCTTCTTGCAGTTCTCAATAATTCCCGCAAAGGAGTCCTTGCCTCCTTTTGTGGGCCGATTCTGATTGTGCGTATCGGCGCCACCGTCAATCGATACTGAGACGATGAAGTGTTTCGCGTGGAATAACTCAATTGTGCCGGCGGGCATTACCGTAAGGTTGGTTGAGATTCGATTGATAAACTGAATACCGGTCTCTTCTGCCACGCGGTCGCTACGTTCACATACCTCTTTAATGATTGGAAAGTTCAAAAGGGGCTCGCCGCCAAAGAATTCAAAGCGAACCCTCCTCGACTTAGTGACATGCTTGCGAATGAACTCGAAAATGTAATCAACCGTGTGGATTTCCATCTTTTTGTAAATGCGCCCGTAATCGCCTCCATCGGCAAAACAGTACGTGCAGGCTAAGTTGCAGGTGCCAGTCAGATTGATGTTAAGCGCCAGGTTGGCGCCGTCTTCGTAAGTGGATGCGGCCAGACGTTCGCGATGTACATCTGTCAGCAACCCGTTCTGTTCCAGGGTTGACCACTCCTGCGCTTCCTCTCCGGTCATTTGATCCAGTCCGTTTTCAAGACGCTTGCCGAGATCTGCTGACGTTAGGAATATCCGATGGTTGCCAGTCAAGAACAGTGCCGACCGATCGCCTAAGTGGACAACCTTATAGTCCCGTTCATGACGCCATGCCGAGTTGTTGCGTTCTGAGTTTGGAGGCGCTTGCGTGTCAATCATTGTGTCCACCTTCCGTTTTGCTGAGGCCGAGACGAGTGGGTGGCCGCGGGTTAGTCTGTGCCGGTTGCTGCTAGTCTGACCGCCACCTGTCGCCCTGGGTACATTGGCAGGGGCGAAATATCGGTGGAGGCATCCGCCTCTTCCACGGCCACTGTGGGAAAGTGTGCGCGATCAAACACTTCATGCAAGTTCGACTCGATCGCGGGTGGGCAACCAATTTCACAACCCACTTCCTCCTCATACGCCTTGGCAACGATGAAACGGTAGCTCTCCCCAGCAATAAGCTGCAGTTCGCTCCATTCGGACGTGCCATTCTTCAAAAGGCGGCGTTGAAAGAGGCTTGTAGGGGATGTAGACGTATTGCGGACCTGAGCGTGTAACGAGCGAATATCGCCATGCCAGTAAAACTGCCTCATGACATGCTCTGCCGAAGGCCCCATATTAACGGCGGCCGAGGCCT
Source organism: uncultured Acidobacteriaceae bacterium (assembly GCA_963771965.1). Lineage (GTDB taxonomy): Bacteria > Acidobacteriota > Terriglobia > Terriglobales > Acidobacteriaceae > Sulfotelmatobacter. Next base: position 81,947 of record CAVYVM010000003.1, on the reverse strand, counting down.
CTTTCTGCGTTTGAGGTGCCAACAACTTGAAGTGTGCATCGCGACCGCACTGAGTGCAGTGGCCTTTAGAATCCAGACCGACGATGCTGGCGTTCAAACCATAGCGCGACACTAACAATTGGTTGCAGCCGCGGCAATAGGTGTTCGACCACTTTGTGTCGTATACATTGCCAAGATAGACATGCTCCAGACCCATTTCCAATCCCACCTCGCGCGCCCTCTCCAGCCGGTCCACTGGCGTGCGAATGGTGTCCCGAAGTTTGTAGTCAGGATGGAATCGGACAAAATGGATCGGCACAGCAGAACTCAGATTGGTGAGCACCCAATCAGCCACCCGCCGCGCGGTATCTTCGTTGTCGCTGATGTCGGTAATCATCAGCGTGCTCAGCTCCAGATGCTTACCAGCCTGAAATACCTGCTTCGCTCCATCCAAAACCGGCTGAAGCCAACCAGACGTATACTTTTTGTAGTATTCGGGGTCGATAGACTTCACTGAAATGGAAAAGATGTCGATATAGGGCAGCAGCTCTTCAATAGCCTCGGGCGTAATAAAGAAGGCTGACTTGTAAAGATTGATGATGCCGGCTTGCTGTGCGAGCTTTGCTGTGTCTCGGACAAATTCATGCCACACTACAGGGTCGTTGTAAGTCCATGATATAACCCGGATGTTATGCCGCAGCGCCGTCTCGACCACCCCCTCCGGCGTGTAGTAGTAGACATCTTTGTCCTCAACATGCTTCGCCTGGGATGTTTTCCAATTGTGGCAGTAGACACAATTCAACATGCACCCTACATTTCCCATGGACACAATCGGCGTTCCGGGAGCGTAGTGATTTACTGCCTCGGTCTCGATCGTCTCCTGGGTAAGATGAACGCTTTTGCCATAATTAAGGCTCACGAGCCGCCCGTTCCGATTCGCGCGAACCCCACAAAAGCCATGCTGGCCTTCGCGAATGGTACAGTTCCGCGGAGACAAATGGCAGCGAACGATTCCGTCGGGTAATCGCTCTTCCAGCCGAGCTTGTACTGAAGTCTCTCTCCAAGCTGTCGTGCTCATTGTGTCCATCCTTTCAAGGGGAAAATAAATGATCTTAAGAGTTAGAACAGTACCCTTGCTTTGTAATTAGCTCAATAGACCGTTGTCACCAATAATGGTCTATTGGGTACGTTAGTATGTGTAGATCTGAGGTGGTAGCAACGCCTTGCACGGTGAAGTAAATGGCGTTGGGTACGCGAGCCCACAGTAGGTAGCCGAGTGCCTCTGCTGTTACCTAGCTAGTGTAATAGTAAGAACAGCATGGCATTGCATGGTGGAATACTAGGTAGGGTTAGTGGAGCAGGCGCTTGCTCAGCGGTTCTCTAACCGAGCAAGTTCTAACGACCGTAAAGCCAGTCCCTTCGCAACTGAGGTAAACTCGGCGCCAGTTGCGATCCGATCGGCGCTAAAGCGTTTCAGAAAGATCTGCCGAACCGCCGGCACGAAAGAGGTCCCGCCGGTCAAGAAGACACGGTCGACTTGTGATGGTCTCACGTCCGACTCTTTAATGAGGTGGTCCAGGCAGTGTGAAATCATGTCGAGTTCTTCGGCAATCCAAATTTCAAAGTCACTTCGTGTCACTTGCTTGCTAATTGAAATGCCCGGCACGTCGAAGAAAAATAAGCTACTGTCGGCTTCCGATAATGTAGCTTTAGTCTTCTGAACGGCTTGGTGCAGGTGAAAGCCCAGGTCATCCTGAATGACATTGATCAGATTATCTATTCTCTCCGGTTCCACTGCCATTGCTCGCAAACTTGTCAGGACATCCATGGTGTCCTTGCTTTTCAGAAAAGATAAGTGATGCCAATGTTCAAGGTGAATGTAAATCCACGCTGGCATAACCAAGAGCTTCCCAAGAGATCGATACCCCGAATCAGCTCCCAGTAGCGGCGAGACGAGATGCTTAACGATTTTTGCGTCGAAAGCATCGCCGGCGGACGCGATGCCTTCACTGCCGAGAATCTCCCGGTCAGCAAATGTGCCCCGGAAGGAAGGTCCCAGACGAACAAGAGAGAAGTCACTGGTACCACCGCCGAAGTCTGCGACCAAAATGATCTCATCTTTGTGAAGAAGGCTCTCGTAATAGTAGGCCGCTGCGACCGGTTCGTATTCAAATGTAACATCCGCCATGCCAGCCCTCAGGAAGGCGTCCTGCAGTCTCTGGACTGCAAGAGAATCATCCGTTGCCGACTCCTTGCTTGAAAATCGCACCGGCCTGCCAACCACAGATTTGGGCCCGAGTTCGCCCACCAGATTCTCAGACTTTCTTAGAAGCTGTTGAACAAGAAACGCGACCATGTCTTCGAGCATGTAGACCGTGTTGAAAATCCTGGTGGACCGCACCAATGTGCTGGGTAGAAACGCCTTTAAAGACTGAATGAGGCGGCCCTTTTCGTCTGACGCTAAATATCGCGTGATGGCCTCCGGTCCGGTATGAGCGCGAAGATGAAAGCGCCCGTTCTCTCGAACGCGCTCGAAGTAAATGAGCGACCTGAAACTTTCGGTGCTATCGTTCCCCGCAGGGAATCGCACCGTGCGCACGCTGCCATCCTCCTCGGCAATGGCTACGGCACTGTTTGTGGTGCCGAAATCAACCCCAACATATTTGCGCATATTTCCAAACCCTACTGAATTATCTTAATCGCATTGCCGAGGGGTAAAAAGCAAGCAAAAGATTTGCCGGCATCTCGCAGATCGTTGGGAACTCCACTTCTCATGGCAAGCGACACTAGCCCTATAGTTCCATATTGGACCAAACGGTCTATTGTGGCCTGGGTGGTTTTTCGAATAGAAAAGGTCGTGCTGCCTATGGTTTCTGAACTCAACAGTGAGAGCGTCCGGCACTGGCCGTAAGCCAACAAACGTGTTGAGTTAGTATGGCAGATGTCGTGAGACTCGGTAACACAAAATGCCATCTATTTCATCTCAGGTGATGAGCGCTAGCTATCACGACGCTCAAACAATTACTCTTCCCGACGGGGACGCTTGTTTTGTGCGCAGGGGAGTAGGTGCTCCAGTCATCTTGTTGCATGGTGCACCTCTTTCCTTACTTACCTGGCGTCGTAACATACCTGAGTTATCAACGTCTCTGGATGTTATAGCACTGGATATGAAGGGCTTCGGACGTTCATCGAAGGTAGCAGGACTTTATAGCCCCGAAGCTCATGTGCAATTTGTTTTGCAACTGATGGAGAAGCTTAGGCTGTCGCGAGTCAGTATAGCGGGCAGCTCATACGGGTGCGCAGTTGCCCTCGCGCTGGCAAGGAAGTGTCCAGAAAAAGTAGACCGACTCGTATTGATTAACAGCGTAGGCTACCCAGGAGGACGACACTCCATTGAGCAACTACTGCGTATCAACGTGCTTAGAAAGCTGCTGGAGCCGACGTTGCGATCGGACATGTTTGGCAGGCGAATCTTTGCAGCTGGGCTGCGTCGCTCCTATAAGGACAGGAGCCGTGCTACCCCGGATCTAGTTGATTCTTATTTTCAGTTGCTTCGGTCGGAATCGGGCGAGCGGAGCTTTCTAGCTACCTTGGAAGAGTTTGACGAAAGTCGGCTGGCAGCGATTATTCCAGCGATACCTCACGAGACTCTGATTATTTGGGGAGCTAAGGACCACATATTGCCGGTAGACAATGCGCAGAGGTTTAAGAGGGAGATGCAGCATGCTCAGTTGGAAATTCTTGCCGACTGTGGCCATCTTCCTCACGAAGAAGATCCGGATCGGGTTAATTCATTGATTGCACGGTTCTTGCGGGCCCCAACTACGGTTCAAGGAGAGCGCCCGATCAAATTGTCTTCTGTGGCAGGAACCGCATAGGGAGAAGCGTTTTGCTCCAAAACCAGCAGGCTTCAATATCCCACAGCAATTCAGAAGGTGAAAGATCGCCTTTAAACGGTGGCTACGTGGTACCACAATCTTCTCTATCAGACCTTCCTGTGCTGGAGTCAGAGCTATCGTGGCCTGCGGTTCTCGAACAGGCGGTTGACTTACTTAGACAATACCTCCGATTTCCTACCGTCAATGACCCTCTTCGCCTAAGCTCTACGGAAATCCAAAATGCGCCATGGTTGGCAGGCTGCGAAGCCGACGCCGCGAGATGGCTAGCCAGTGTGTTGCAAGATGCTGGGATCGCTGCCGAGTTACTGGAGTCTGCACCCGGAAGAATCAATCTTATAGCGCGACTGAGTACGGGTAGCTCAATCAAACCTCCGCTCATTCTGCTTAGTCACAGCGACGTCGTCCCTGTCTCGCGGCAAGAGTGGGACTCAGCGATTAACCCATTTTCTGGGACCGTCCGTGAAGGATATATTTACGGAAGAGGGGTGTTGGATCTGAAAGGGCTTGGGATCGCCCACTTGATGATTGTCATTCTGCTTCGCAAGTTGCGGGTGCCGCTAAACCGCGATGTTATTCTGCTGGTTGTTGCCGATGAGGAGGCTGGCGGGCACTTTGGCACGGAGTGGATGCTGAAGCATCGCCCCGAACTGTTGCAGTGTGGGTTGGTGTTCGGCGAAGGCGGGTTTTCCGTGCGCGGCCTATGGCATGGCCGTGACGTGCATGCGATTGCGGTCGCTGAAAAGGCGTGCCTAGAGTTGGAATGTGTAGCGGAGTCAAACGGACATCATGCGAGCATTATCTCCGGAGACGCGCCGCCCGCACGTTTGGTTGCGGCCTTGAACCGTGTGTTAAGCATGAAGTTCGGAATGCGAATTACGCCAGCCACCAAGTGTTTTCTCGAAAGCCTGGCGAGTGAGGCCGAGGGTCCGGCACGTTTTCTATTTCGATTCCCGCTTCTGAAATCGCGGTTGACTGCGCGACACTTGTCCAAGATACCTGCGGTCAACGCAATGCTTCATGACACGATCGCCCTCACTGTCCTTGAAAGTGGCATGAAAGGAAACCTTGTGCCAGGCCAGGCGCGGGCAGTTCTGAACATTAGGCTCTTGCCGGGATCTGACTTGGAGACCATGCGGGAGAAAATTGCTAGTGAACTTTCCAAAGATGGCATACGCGTCTCTCAATTGCCTTCTCACGCCCACCCGGCTAACACATCTGATTTTCAAACACAGGAATTCGCTGCTCTGGCAAAGCATGCCGTCGGACAACAAGGCGGCATCGTGGCTCCGATTTTGTCGCCCGGTGCAAGCGACGGGCGTTACTTCCGCTCCGCGGGGGTGCCCTGTTATGGATGGGTGCCCTTTCTAATCAGCCCTGCAGATCTGGGAGGCGTTCATGGCCCAAATGAGCGCGTCGCGATCAGCAGCTTTGAGCAGGGCATTCGCAGCTTGTACCGGGCTGTGCTTGAAATTGCTGGCTAGTGTCCAGCTGCTAAGCGGTTTGACTTACACTCCGATGCGCGAGGGAATAACTAGTGGCTCTGGCTTTGTTAAGGCCGCTTCCCTTCTTAGTCGATGTTACGTTTTCCGGACAACCTGTCATCGCGTCATAACTTCGATATACCGTGTGCAATAATCCGATAGCTAATGATGAAATGGACGTGTTAGTGTTCTTGTTAGATCGTATCACGGATTGTTAACTTAAGCCGATGCGTTGGCGGAAGGGTCTGCTAAGAGTGGCTATCGATGCTCCGATCAAACGAAATGCCGCGCGCTACAACGTTACTCGTGGTCAGTTGGTACAGGTTGTTTGCCGAATGTCTGGCCGTGGCGCTGCGGAGAATCGGGCAGTTCGCGGTGGACATTGCCGATTGTGACAAGTCACAAATCTGCGCGCACATCGAAACAAATCCCTCGAGCATTATTCTTTTAAGAAATGATAATCAAGATGATCGATGTCTGGACTTGATCACATTTCTTTCGCGAGCCTTTGTCGATGTCAAGATACTTATCTTGGGGGATCCCGTTTCTGAGCGCTTTGCGGTTTATTACTTAGAAGCTGGGGCTCAAGGATATATCCCAGGCGAAGTGTCTCTTTCTGACATAAGAGCAGCGATCCAGCAGGTTGCGAAAGGCGAGGTAGTTTGTTCTCAGAGTGCCGCGCCTGCAATTTTTGGGCGACTGGCAAATTTATGCGGCGAAAACCAGCACATTCACGAGTGCGAGTCGCAGATACTCACCTTACGTGAGAACGAAATCCTAGAATTGATGGCGGCGGGCCTCACAAATTGGCAGATTGGGGACCGCTTATCTATTTCTGCCCATACCGTGAAAAACCATGTCCATAACATCCTCGGGAAATTACACGTAAACAGGCGGCTCCTGGCAGTACAAGAAGTTTACGGAAGAAGACGGCTGAATATGGGAACGGCAACTGCGGAGCGGGTGATTATTGATAGTCCAAGCAAACCCAAGTTTCCATCGAGTGTTAGAGATAATGGACTAACGAACGGCCCGAAAAATAGCGACTTAGAAGTTGTCAGAGGGCATTTTGCGGGTCGTTAAGCATTGGGCCTCCTCGTCAGCACTGACGCTCAAGAGCGAGTTGAGAAGAGTTCGCCATGCATGAGGATGTCCATCCGTCAGAAGAGACGATTCGTACATTCTTGATCAGCGGACACCGTTTGTTTGCAGAGTCACTTATGGTCGCGTTGGAGGAGGTGCCCGGGCTGCAAGTGATCGGCCATGCTAACACGTTCGAAGTTGCGAGCGAACTGATAGGCATGAAGTCGCTGAACTTCCACGTACTTTTGCTTGAATCCTCGAGTGATTGCTTGAGTACACTTTTAGCTGCTCACGACATTAAGATGGCCCTGCCGTACGTCAAGATACTCATTTTGGGATTGGAGCCGTCAGAAGAAAGCGTCCTAGGATTTATCAATGGCGGCGTGAATGGATTTCTATCTGAACATTGCTCATTCGAGCAACTTATCGAGGCGATCAAGACCGTGCACAGGAACGAAATGTCGTACTCCACTGATTTAATAACGCTGGCGGTGTCACGGCTCAGAAAGCTATCTGGGGAATGCGATCAGCCTTTGATGTTGAGCGCGCGGGAGAAGGAAATTCTGCAGTTAATGTCCTACCATCTTGCGAACAAGGAAATTGCCAGTCGGTTAGGCATTTCAACCTCTACGGCAAAAAGCCATGTTCATAACATTTTGCAGAAGCTCAAGGTGACGCGGCGGCGAGAGGCTATCCGTAAAGCGCGCATGGCCAACATCGTAACCGAGAAGTCCCAATTGTCGAGCGCGGCCAAGGTGATGCCTCAACCTGCTCGCATCAGCGGGAATGCTAAGCTAGTCAGAATTATCCGGGAAACATAATCAGGTATGTTGCACAGTGCCCGAAGGAGGCTCCGAGCATGGCGGGGGGAACATTGTGGGACCGTAAGTCTGCATTTTTTATCGTATGGGGAGGTCAGTTAGTATCGTTAGTCGGAAGCGGCTTGACTGCCTTCGCCGTGAGCGTGTGGATCTATCAAGTCACTGGATCCATCACCAAATTAGCTCTAGTATCGTTCATCGGTACGACCCCCAGTCTGGTGCTTCTGCCGTTCTTGGGTGCGATGGTGGATCGTTGGGACCTGCGGCGGGCAATGATCTTCAGCGAACTCGGGGCTGGATTTTGCACGCTCTGTCTTGCTGTCCTCTTCTTCACAGGACGGCATCAGCTCTGGCAACTCTATCTGTTGGTTGCTCTCCTTCGGATTTTTGCGGCGATACAACTGCCGGCCTACACCGCCGCGACCACCATGCTGGTCCCGCGAGAACATCTCGGCAGAGCCAATGGCCTGATTGAAATGGCGGAGGCCGCAGTTCCGATCATTTCGCCAACGCTCGCCGGCGTTCTCATTGGCTACATTAAAGTTCAAGGAGTAGCGCTGATCGATTTTGCGACGTACCTATTCGCGGTCCTGACGCTACTTATGATTCGCATACCTGCGAGGCTGCCTGCCGAACAATCTGCATCGCACAAGACATCATTGTTATCCGAAACATGGAACGGCTTTCGGTATATCAAGGACAGGAGAGGTTTACTAACTTTGCTTCTCCTTTTCGCCGCCATTAATTTCAGTCTCGCGTTCACGGTAGTCTTGCTGACTCCACTCGTGTTGGGCTTTGGTTCACCCGCGGTTCTAGGGACAGTCTTATCCATGGGCGGGATAGGCTGGTTAGTGGGCGGAACGGTGATGGGCGCCTGGGGTGGCCCCAAGCGCCGCATTGCAGGTATCCTGGGCTTTGGAGCGCTCACTGGATTATTTATCGCTCTCACCGGGCTCAGATCTTCGGCGACGCTGATTAGCGCAAGCATCTTCGCTTTTCACTTCTGCTATACGGTTGTAATTGTCACAGACAAGGCCCTTTGGCAGACAAAGGTTGCGCCTGTTCTACAAGGACGTATCTTTGCCCTCAAGGGCTTAATCAATCATGTCATGGCTCCTCTGGCCTTTGTTATCGCGGGCCCGCTCACAGACAAAGTCTTCCGGCACCTTCTCATTCAAGGCGGACCCCTGTCCGGCAGGTTAGGTTGGATCTTTGGAACCGGAGAGAGCCGTGGCATTGGGCTTCTCATTACGCTTCTCGGGCTCCTGGTGATTGTGTCCGTGGCGGTTGCTTCGCAATCTCGCCACCTTAAATTCATCGAAGAAGAGCTTCCTGACACAGTGCCAGTGGGACAGGCGGTAAGAATCTTTGCCCACGGACACGGACATGGTTAGTTTGCGGTCGAGCAAGCTCGCGCACTTGCTGTAAGATCGAGTCAGACTCACTTAATCATCCAACGGCCTGTCGGCTGCCTGTCAGTTTCTTAAGAGACGGCTGAAACAGGCTCGGTCATGGTGCTATCGACCTCGAAGTGAACGTTCGCTTGCAACCAGGCTGCCTTTTCCCGCACACCCTCGGGAGTCGCGTCCTCCAATATCGCAAACCCGCACTTGTTGCGGAAGGTCGATAACGCATCCACCTTATCTCCCTCCTTGACGCCAAGATGGATTCGCAACGCTCCGCCACGAGCTTGCAGTTCGTCCAGTCCTTCAATCTTTTTCAGCGTTCCTGTTTGCTGCGCATAGAGGGCCATCATTGCGTAGTGAAGGTGGGGAGCCCGTGGAGACACAGTTACTTTCTTGCCCGTCGCCAAATCTATGCTGATTTCCATTAAATCAATGTTATAAGAACGACTAATAAGTTCAGCTACATGCAGTCCTGGAGGACGAGACGCGCATTCAATCACATAAGGCACACCATTCATAATATGCACTTCGGCGTGGAAGACAGTGTTGTGTACACCTAGTGCCAGCACACACTGCGCAGCTATCTCCTCAAGTTTCGCTTTTTCCTGGGGCGAGAGCTGCGAGGGTAGCAGGTGACCCACGACAACGAAGTTCGGTCCTGTTATTTTCTCGCAGGAATTGAGAACGACTACCCGGCCATTCTGTACGTAGCCCTCAGCGCTAAGCTCTCTCCCCGAAATATATTCTTCGACAATGACCTGGAGAAGGCGGGGAAACGGCGTCTTCACACCTCTCCTGTCATTGATAATGATGTCCCATGCAGTCGTGAGATCTTCCTGGCTCCTGACGCGAAACACATTCATGCTTCCGACGAAATTCACCATCTTTACGATGCAGTCTTGGCCGAAGTTATGCCATGCTCGCATAGCCTCATCCAGTTCGCTGCATACCGTGAATCTGGCGGTGCGCACGCCTCGGTCCATCAGCCGTTGCTTCATCGCGGTCTTCAACTGCTGGCAGGTGGCGTCTTCGCGTTTAGCGTAGTCGAAACCCAGAGCAGCTCCTACCTCTGCGACCAGGGGCACAAATATCTCGTGACCAGCTACGATTCCCGCAATCTGTTTCTTAAGCGGCGTCAAAGCGTCCAACACGCTCTTGGGGTCGCCGACATCGCATATGACAAACTTGTCCATGCGGCAAACGTGCGACCCTCGGATCGACAGGTTGTACTTTTCCTCATCCTTTTTAGACGATTCCACATCTGAGGTTACAACGAGAGTTTGATAGCCTTTTCTCTTGGCAACTTCGAAATAGCGGAACAGCGCTTCATGAGGTTCGATAATAGCTAGGTACATACGAGTTCATCTCCTCCCTTGCGGCCGCCCACCACTGGATACCTAATGTTATTCGAGAATCGCTCAGCGGGCAAGAATCGCTTATTTGCACTAAGGAACTGTTAGGAGTGGATGGTATCTGGCTGGTACTCGCTGGTTGAGTTCCATCTAGAAAGAAAGGCATTTGGGAAATCTGACTCGTTCGCAAAATGCAGCTTTCGCGCCGCAAGCGTCGCCCCGAGTGAGCGGGTATGTTATATCATTTTAAAGATACAGCGCACCGCCCGGAGGCCTTTATGACAGACCTACTCCGAGATGTCCGTTACGCCCTACGCGTGCTGATTCGCAACCCGGGATATGCCATCGCTGCCATTGCAGCGTTGGCGATAGGCATTGGAGCAAATACGGCGATTTTTAGTGAAGTGGACGCAGTCTTGCTCCGTCCCTTGCCCTATCCAAACGCCCATCGTCTTGCCATGGTTTGGGGCAGTAATCCGAAAGCGCAGCAGGGAGTGGACCAGTTGCCAATTTTCGGCGCTGACTTTACGGAGTTCCAGGAGCAGAACCAGAGTTTCGATCGATTGGCCGGGTTCCGTTACGTTCGCTATAACCTGATGAGCCAGGGCTATCCCGAGGAGATTCAAGCGGCAAATGTGTCGGCTCCTTTTTTCCAGATGCTGGGAGTCCAGCCCGTATTAGGGCGAACTTTTTCGGCTGAAGAAGATGAACCCGGCGGTAGTTACGTGGTCATTCTGGGGAATGAACTCTGGCAGCGTCTTACCGGTTCCGATCCTGGTATTGTGGGAAAGTCGATAACACTGAATGGCCTAGAGCGCACGGTAATCGGCGTCATGCCGAAAGGATTTGAGTTCCCTCGCGCGGCGGAAATGCCTTCTTATCTCCAGTTTCCAAAACGCACGGAATTGTGGGCGCCGCTGGGCCTGGATCCGAAGGAGAGAAGAACCCACGGGACGCGGAATCTCGCAGTGCTGGCGGAGTTTAAGCCGTCCGTCACTTTGCGACAATCGCAAAGCGATATGGACGGTATTGCTCACCAGCTTCAGATGAAATACCCCGATTCGGATTACGGACTTGGAGTGCGCGTGGTCCCTTTGCAAGAGCAATTAATCGGTAGACTACGGCCGTTTCTTCTGGTGCTGTGGGGGGCAGTCGGTTTTGTTCTTTTGATCGCGTGTGCCAATGTTGCCAATTTACAACTGGCGCGCTCCGTAGTTCGCCAACATGAAATGGCCGTGCGAACAGCTCTGGGTGCAAGAAGAGCAACAATTTTCCGTCAGCTACTTACTGAAGGCGTGTTGCTGGGTGTAATCGGCGGCGTTTTAGGTTTGCTGCTTGCTGAGGTGGGAGTGCGGCTAATTTCGATTGCCAGGCCGGGCAATCTTGCAAATTTGGATAAGGCCCATCTCGATGGGTGGGTGCTTGGGTTTACAGCGTTATGTGCGTTGTTAAGCGGAATACTTTCAGGACTGATGCCGGCCGTAGTTCTTTCTGTTCCAGGATTTAATCAGTCGTTGAGAGAAAAGTCGCAAAGCGCTAATCCGTCGTCGTCGCGCATGCGTAACGCTCTCCTTGTGCTGGAGGTGTCACTGGCCGTAACGCTGCTGGTGGGCGCGGGGCTCATGATCAAAGCCTTCCTGCATCTTCAGTCCGTTGCCCCCGGCTTCAATCCCGAGAACGTATTGACGATGGAGTTCCTCCTCCCCGGACCACAATACAGTGAAGATGAACAACTAGTCCGGTTCTATCAGCGTGCCATGGATTCGATTCGCGCGCTACCCGGAATTCAATCGGTCAGCGTTGTGGCCACGCCCCCGCTCAGCGGACAAAAGCTGACCTCAAAATTCACCATCGATGGACAGCCCTTAATTGCTTATTCCGATGAGCAACCATTGGCGAACCTGCAGTTGATCAGTCCTGAATACTTTAAGACGATGCAGATTCCACTACTGCGCGGGCGTTACTTTACCGAACATGACGATGAGAAATCGGTGCAGGTCGCCATTGTCAATCGGGCCATGGCCAACCGCTTTTGGCCGGGTCAGAATCCGGAAGGTCATCGAATCAAGATTGGAGGGCCCGACGATCCTACGCCATGGATGCAGATTGTGGGGGTAGCGGACGACGTCAAGAGTTCTGCGCTAGGTGCGGATGCCAAGCCAGAGTTGTATCTCGCCTACAGCCAGAATATAGCGCGAGTCATGCACATTGTGGTTCGAACCGCGGGCGATCCCATGAGGATCGCGGCTTCCGTTCGGCAGCAAATCTGGTCACTGGACAAGAACCAACCCGTTGCAAATATCGAAACCATGAAAGAAATAGTCGCGGACTCAGTTTCTGGATCAAGGTTTACGGCGCTGCTGCTCGGCATTTTTTCCGGAATCGCCTTGCTCTTAGCAGTTCTGGGAATTTACGGGATCGTTTCCTATTTTGCCAGCCAGCGTACGCGCGAAATCGGGATACGCAGAGCTTTCGGGGCGCAGACGAGTCATGTTTTGCTTTTGGTGATCAGTCAGGGATTTTTGCTTACCTTAGCTGGCACAATTCTGGGATTGATCGGCGCCCGTGCACTTACACGTGTCTTATCGAGTTTCTTATATGATGTAAGTCCGACCGATCCGGCGGTATTTGTCGGAATCGCGGGATTCTTTCTGCTGATCAGCGTGCTCGCAAGTTTTGTGCCTGCGCTCCGGGCGGCGACTGTGAATCCGATGGAAGCATTACGTTATGAGTGAGTTGTAATGCGTAAGCTGTGGAGAGCTGCTGTCAACATAAAAACTCGACATCGTTCTTTTAGCGAGTTTTCGATTCCTGCTGCGCCGCCAACAAAGAGAAAATACACATCCTATGGTTTCTGCGCCGATCGTCCTTCGCAACGAAGACAGTAAGCTGTTCGCGGATCTTTTACGGCGGGCTTGTTCTTATTACCCGACCGGTACGGCGGTGCTAGGGGCTTTAAATGACGAGGGCAAGCCATGCGCCCTTTTGTTGAGTGGTTTTGTGCCCGTCTCTGATGATCCGCCAGTGGTTGCACTGTTCGTAAAGCGCACGGCTGCTGTGACAGGCGTTCTTTCCAGGATCAACAATTTTTCATTAAGCGTGCTGCGTGAGGACCAGGTTGTAGTGGCGAAGAACACCTCTGAGACAGATGTGGGTCAAGACCTATCTCTACCATGGACTCGTAGCGATTCCGGCCTGCCTGTGATCGAGAAAGCTCTAGCAGTTCTCTTTGGCCGTGTGAACAGGGGCTGGATCGATCTGGGGCAACACCAAATGCTGACTGCAGAAATAGAAGAACTCGGACTGCACGGCGGAGAACCTCTGGTCCGGTGGCGAGGAGGATTTTACAAACTGAACTTGGATTCTCCGCATCTTGTCAACAGTGCAAGTCTGGAGCAATTCGTGTGTGATTGGGAAAGAGGAGTTTTACCTCGAAGCCGCTGGAACCACGTTGCGCATATTACGATCATTGCCTGCTATGCGTTCGATTGTGAGTGTGATTCAGAGAGATCTTATCAAAGGATGAAGGCCGGCCTCCTTAATTACAACCGCAGTGTTGGCATTCGCGATACGGAAGATAGCGGCTATCATGAAACTCTCACACGTTTCTGGACGAATCTTGTAAGCGGCTTCGTGCGCGCCGGACAATTCTCGTCTCGTCTAGAAGCTGTTCGCGGTGCTGTGAAGGCTTTCGGATCGGAGCGCGACTATTATCGGTGGTACTACAGCTTCGATGTGAAGGGCGACAGGCGATCCCGCAGGGAATTCGTTGCGCCGGATCGGCAGCCACCATGGTGACTATCCAATGTAAACCACGGCTGCTTCGACCCCGAATGCCGATTAACTCCGAATAGCTGTGCCAATCTTTACTTGGTGGTTCTTTACTGACCGGACGGGCATTCGGTGGTGTCTGTTCCGACATTCGTAAATGTGTTGGGAGATGTGACGTCTCCCGCTTGAATATTGGCAATGCCGATCGGGGTTCCATCGATCTTGTTATATTGCGCGATGCTTGTGGCCGAACAATTCAGCGTGATGGCTTGAACGCTGCTCTGCATGATGGTGTTCGAAGTTATGGTGTCGCCCCCGCCTTGCCCGGAAATCGAGATGCCGGTGGCGTTGTTGTAGAGCACGTTGTTCTCAATAACGTTGGCGGCGGCGGTCATGTCGGCCCCAGATTCTATTCCCACCGTAGCACCCGCAATGGAATTCCCCTCGGCCGTGATCGGGTCAAACAAATTATCGAGCAGCAGGCCGACGCCAGCATTCAGAATGATGGCAGTTTGCCGAATCGTTCCGTTCGTAATGTTGTAGCTAATCCCGTTTTGCACACTGGCGCCCGTGGATGCGACGAAACTACGGGTGATGTTCACAACGAACTCGACATCTAATCCATGAGCGGCTATGCCTTCGTCTGAAAAATTATGAACGTAACTGTTAGAGATGTTTACCGTGTCAATCCCTCCGTCGATCGCCCCTACGAGAAATATTCCGGTCGTTTGATTGCGCACTTCGAGATGGTTGATCTGACCCGACGCGGAGTTGTAAGAAACCCCAGCAGTAGCGGAAGAGCCAAGTCCATCCACCACCAGGCTGCCAAGATTGACTACCAGCGGTGAAGAATCAAATTCACCGTTGACATTAATCTGCGCCCCGGTAAGGCCGCCGCTCGGCGGTCTGATGACCGGCGGAGAACTCGGAAGTATGGCCCTGAGAGTCAGGGGAGTGGTAATCGTGACTTGCTCGGCGTATGTTCCCGGGCACACGAGCACGGTGGCACCGGAGGGTGCGGCTGCGACAGCATCGGAAATAGTGGCATAGCTGGTGTGTTGCGGGTCGCAGTTCCCGACGGCGATTGTGGAAGCTACGGAAGGGATCGGCAAGACACTGCAAATCATTGCAAGAAACGCAAGCAGGGGCGACTTCATTCTCATCCTCCGGTCAGGACTTGAGGCATCAATGGGGGAAGACTGGGAGCGGGGGAAACAATCATAGCACCAGTTTTATTGGAAACTTCAAACTTTTCTTTCGATAACGATTTACTTTGCAAGAACCCTGCTCTTTGATGCTTATCCGGGGCCTTCGAACTTGCTAGTGTTCATTTTGGTGCCCCATCTGGGAGAGCCGTGGACGGCGGCGAGAACATTCCGTTTTCAGTTACGCCTCAGCAAAATGAACGGTCGCTTGAAGGCTCCGTCCCTACAACCTGTTCGGGTCTCTGCGAAAACCTGGCCTCATCCCCGGCGGTGTAAACTTGATGGCGATGAAGACTGCCAAACTGGCCAGCGCCTATCGCATCGATGACGGCAAGCATTTCCGTCTTAAGGACTTCGATCCTGCCGACACCGCACACCTGCACTCCAAAGAACAAGCCGACGAGCAGTTGATGAAAGATGTGGCCCGCTTGGAGGATTTGCAAGCCAAACTGTACGCCCAGGATTGGTGGGCTCTCCTGCTGATTTTTCAGGCGATGGATGCCGCGGGAAAAGATGGCACCATCAAGCACGTCATGTCGGGAGTGAATCCAGAAGGCTGCGAGGTGTATTCGTTCAAGACGCCGTCGGAAACGGAGCTACAGCACAATTTCTTGTGGCGGACGACGCGAAACCTTCCCGAGCGCGGGCACATTGGTATCTTTAACCGGTCTTATTATGAGGAAGTGCTGGTGGTGCGGGTGCACCCTAAAGTGCTGGAAAATGAGAAGCTGCCACCGTCATTGGTGAAGAAAGACATTTGGGAAGAGCGCTTCGAAGACATTCACGGCTTTGAACGGCACATGGCGCGCAGTGGGACGGTGATTCGTAAGTTCTTTCTGCATCTATCAAAGAAAGAGCAGAAAAGGCGATTCATGGCGCGACTGGATGAGCCGGAGAAAAACTGGAAATTCTCCGCGGCCGACATTCACGAACGCGATTATTGGGATGAATATCAGAAGGCTTATGAAGATGTGATCCGATTTACGGCGACGAAGTATGCGCCCTGGTACGTGGTTCCGGCGGACAATAAATGGTTCACGCATCTCGTGGTGGCAGCGGCAATTGTAGAAACACTGGAAGAACTTGGGATTGCGTATCCGAAAGTCGACGCCGCGAAGCGCAAAGAGCTGCAAGAGGCTCACAAGATGCTGGGCAAGAAATGAACTTTGCTGAACAGGCCGACGGGTGCTTTGCGTCCGGCTGACGCAGGATTAACATGGCAGTAATCTACTTTTCCTCTTTTCCACTTCTCTAATCTAAGGGGCTTGAATATGTCTGGTCGAAACACGCTTTGCGGCGGCGCATCAAAAAGAATATTTGTGAACGGGAACTTGGCATTACTTCTTTGTGCGTTTGTCGCTTTACTGACGAATGCGGCTTCAGCGCAAACCAAGCCTGAGCGCGAGTCGAAGGCCGTTAAGCCGACGCAATCGGCGGCCTCATCAAAATCGGCGACCTCTGACCAGAATGCTACGCCTGAAGCCGAGTCCAACAAGCCGGAAGATAAATTGTTCAAAGGTATGAAATACCGCCTGATCGGGCCGTTCCGCGGCGGACGATCGCTGACTGCGGCGGGAATTCCGGGCGATCCCACCACTTATTATTTCGGCGCGACTGGCGGCGGTGTGTGGAAGTCAACCGACGGGGCTATGACTTGGTCTTCCGTCTTCGATCGCGAGGGAAGCGGAGATATTGGCAGCCTAGCGGTCGCGAACTCCGATCACAACACTATCTACGTTGGTACGGGCGAAGCTTGCATTCGCGGCAATATTTCTCATGGAGATGGAGTTTACAAATCTCTCGACGGTGGGAAGAGCTGGAAGAATGTTGGCCTGCATGACAGCCGCGCGATCGGCAAGGTGATTATCAACCCGACAAATCCAGACATTGTTTTTGTGGCGGCTCTTGGACATCCTTATGGGCCGAACACCGAGCGAGGTATTTTCCGCACGACCGACGGCGGCAAGAATTGGGAAAAAGTTTTATATAAAGATGAGAACACAGGCGGCATCGATGTCGTGTTCGATCCGCGCAATCCGAATGTTTTGTTTGCAGCGTTGTGGCAGGCGCGGCGCTCGTCGTGGAATCTTTCTGACGGTGGTCCGGGAAGCGGACTGTACCGCTCGGGCGATGGAGGCACAACCTGGAAGCGGCTGGAAGAGCATGGTCTGCCCAAGGGGCCTTATGGACGCATTGGCGTAGCGGTGGCGGCCAACTCCGACCGAGTTTACGCGCTGATTGAGGCGCGCAATCCCGATGGCGGTTTGTACCGGTCCGACGATGGGGGCGAAAACTGGGATTTCGTGAATCCCAGTCATAGCTTGTGGCAGCGGCCCTGGTATTACATGCACATCATCGCCGATCCGAGAGATGAGAATGTGGTCTATGTCATGGATGTGGAAACGTTCAAATCCACGGATGGCGGTCACCTGTTTAATAAGGTTAAGGTTCCGCATGGCGACAACCACGGCTTGTGGATAGACCCAATGGATACGAAACGCATGATCGCGTCGAACGACGGCGGCGTAACCGTGAGTTTGGATGGCGGCAAGAATTGGACACGCCAGGATAATCAACCGACGGCGCAGTTCTACCACGTCATTACCGATAATGCGGTGCCTTACCGGGTTTATGGTGCGCAGCAGGACAACACCACGGTTGGCATAGCGAGCCGCAGCGACGGAGGGGCCATCGACCGCTCCGACTGGTATGACGTGGGTGGAGGCGAAGCGGGCTACATCGCACCGTATCCTCCTGACCCGAACATCGTGTATGCCGCCGACTATCAGGGAAACATTACGCGCTTCGATAAGCGCATCGGGCAGGTGAAAGCCATCACCGAGCAGCCTGAGCTTTCCGATGGAGGCGGCGCTGCAAAACTCGAGCATCGCTTTCAGTGGACGGCGCCGGTGGTGATTTCGCCGCACGATCCCGACACGCTGTACCACGGTGGCGAACGGTTATTCAAAACTATCGACGGTGGTGTTCACTGGGTGACGATCAGCCCCGACCTTACGAGGAATGACAAAAGCAAGCAGCAGCCTTCGGGTGGCGATATCACGCTTGATGACACCGGCACGGAATATTACGACACAATTTTTGCAGTCGCAGAGTCGCCCATCACAAAGGGCTTGATCTGGGTGGGCACGGATGACGGTCTCGTCCAAATCACGCGCGACGCAGGAAAGAACTGGGCCAACGTCACGCCGAAGGACTTGCCGGAGTGGAGCCGCGTCAGCTTGATCGACGCGTCGCCGCACGATGCGGGAACGGCGTACGTTGCGGTGGACCGACATCAGAACGACGACCTGCGCCCTTACATCTACAAAACGAGCGACTACGGCCAGACGTGGACGAAACTGACCAACAGGATTCCCGATGGTTCGTTCGTTCGTGCGGTCCGCGAAGATCCGAAAAAGCGTGGCTTGCTTTATGCGGGAACCGAGAATGGCGTTTTCGTTTCCTTCAACGACGGCACGGACTGGCGGTCCATAAAACTGAATCTGCCGACGACGCCGGTGCACGATCTGGCAGTGAAGGACAACGATCTCGTGGTGGCGACGCACGGCAGATCCTTCTGGATACTGGATGACATCAGCCCGCTGCGGCAGTTCAGCGATGACATCACGAAGAAAGATGTCCATCTGTATGCGCCCGCCCCCGCCTTCCGCATTCAAGCGGGAGCGGCAGGAGAACTACACGCTTCCAAGCGGACGGGGCAAAATCCGCCGGTAGGCGCGATCATTTACTACTACTTGAAAGATGCGCCCAAGGCTGGCACAGAAACGAAGTTGGAAATCCTTGACGACTCGGGAAAGGTGGTTCGTACCTATTCGAGCGCCGCTATGCAATTGCCCGACGAGCCGCTCGATCCCGACGACAAGAAACCAGAGAAAGAGATCAAGCCAGAAGCCGGGCTCAATCGATTCGTATGGGACCTGCGTTATGAAGAAGCCCATCGTGTTCCCGGATACTACTTGTGGGAGTACATCGCGGGGGCGAAGGGACCGGTGGCTGTGCCGGGCCGCTATCGGGTACGCCTGACGGTTGGCGGAGATAGCCAGGAAGCGCCGTTGGAAGTGAAGCTCGATCCGCGGGTGCATGTGAGCCGGGCGGATCTCGAGCAGCAATTCACTTTGCTGATGGGGCTTCATGAAGAGCTCAACGGTGTTTATGACGCAGTGAACCAAATTCAAGATGTCCGTTCGCAGATTGCCGGCCTGAAACGGCGATTGCCCGAGAACGCCAGCACGAAGGGCATTGCTTCGTCGGCCGACGATCTTGAGAAGAAGCTAGAGACAGTGCGCGATCGGATGGTGAATCTGACGATCAGCGCGAACGAAGACTCGCTCGCCTATCCTCCGCAGTTTGATACGAAGTTGGCATATCTTTCCATGGACGTCGGCAGCGCGGACTCAGCTCCCACGGAGGCGGAGCAACTTCAATTCGAGAAGCTGAAGCGGCAGGGCGGGGAACTGCTCAGTCAGTGGGACGAACTGCAAAGACGCGACCTAGCGGCCTTTCAGAAGCTGACCGCGGAACGCAGTCTTTCCCCCGTTGGGGTTCCACCTGCGGGCAAAGCTGCCGAAGCGAAGAATACTGACGCTCGCTGAGCATAGGGATGGGCGCTTCTGTGAGCGGGCGCGCGCACGACTCCTCCTACTTCCGTGCCACTTCGCTGGCACGGATGTGCCTTGTACAGCCGACTTAGCACTGATATGTTCCCGATAGTGATGCTGATCCTCCCCCTGAGGTGATGGCCGATTCAGATGTTTTGGGGGTGACTATGAGGTTGATGCATCTGTGTTACGCGGCGCTAGGCTTTGCGGTGGCTCGCTGGGTATTCCGTCGGCAACCTGTAGTCGATCCGGTCACGAGGTTGCGAACTTCTGGCCTGTTGTAGCTTTAAGCTAAAGTTTAGGGCGCGCGTCCCGTTGCGCAACCATTTCGTCAGCGTGCGCCCTATTTCTTCATTTCTGGTTACGATCTTGGTTCGGGGTAGGCGGCAATCGCTCGATTGCGGCTGATTTCGTCCGTTGCGCAGAAGTGCTAGTCCCTAGGTTTGCTTGAGTTATCTCTTCTTTGTTCGGTGCTCTCACTACAATCGTAGAAGTAACCCTTGTGCGCACTGAGGTAATCAATTTGGGTGCGCAGTTGAGGATTGCGGCTCTGAGGAATTTGTCGTGCCCCAGGCGGGATCGCAAGTTTTTGCAATCGTCCAGTGAGAACATACCTACGAATTCGCTTCCGTTTGGGCCTCGTGCTCTTAGGATTGCTTCTGTTGGGGCTGCCTCTGCAACTTTGTGCTCAGGAGGATGAGACGCCATTAGGCGACGTGGCGCGAAGTCTTC
This sequence comes from uncultured Acidobacteriaceae bacterium, assembly GCA_963771965.1. GTDB lineage: Bacteria > Acidobacteriota > Terriglobia > Terriglobales > Acidobacteriaceae > Sulfotelmatobacter. Next base: position 61,599 of record CAVYVM010000003.1, on the reverse strand, counting down.
GGAAGCCCCAGGCGTCCGAAGCAGTCATCGACAACGACAACATCTCCAAGGTGATGGACGATGCGGAAAGCCATCACAAGTCGGGTTCGTCGATGGTGTTCTCATTCGATCCCGGCGGGAAGAATTTCAAGGTCTCGTCGCCCGACGTCACGTGCAGCCTATCGTTTAGTGCTAAGACGAGTTCTCTGCTCTCCGACTCGCTGCAGGTGGATGAGTTGCCGCGCAGCGAATTGGCCAAACTCGAAGGCCCGGCTACGATCGAGGGAGATTTGCTGCAGGTCGCAATTCACAACGGAACCTCCTGGGATCTTCGCGAGGTGATGATCGGCCTGACGATCATTCGACGTCCGGAGACGAGCGCGGGCTATTTCGGTGCGGCGCGAATTGTTCCGGCTGTAGCGGGCAGTTCCGAGCGGACCGGGCAGGACTCGTCTCAGAAGCAGCCGGATGTAACCCTTTTATTGAAAGTAAAAGGGACCGCGGCTCCAACCGCGACCGCGATCTTTCGCACTTCGCTGAACTTTGCGATGTTTCCTGACCAGGAATGGCATTGGGCCATTGTGAGGGCCAAAGGGATTCCGCCTCAGAACTCAAATACGGAATTGGCAACGCCTGGACAAGGCCCCAACCCGCTCTCACCCGAACCGGCCGCAAACAGTTCGCAAGACCTAGCCCCGATTCTCTCACCATCCGTAACGCCACTAGTCAATCCATCTCCATCGAATCCGTCATCGTCATTGCCATTGCCAAATTCGGACGTTGTGGCTCACTAGAAATTAGCTAACCGGATCCCCGGTTGCGAACTGGCTAAAACGCAACATGTTAAACTGCTTTTAAATCCCATAATTTATGGATAGGCGATGAAATTCGGAGTCATCATCTTTCCCGGTTCCAATTGCGACCACGATGCTTACTGGACCATCCAGCAGGTAGCGAAGCAGCCGGTGACTTTTTTGTGGCACGAATCGCACGATCTGCAGAATTGCGACGCCATCATTGTCCCGGGAGGCTTTGCGTATGGAGACTACTTGAGGACGGGGGCAATTGCGAAGTTTTCTCCGGTGATGGAATCGGTGCGCCGGTTTGCCGAGAGCGGCGGTATGGTGTTGGGAATTTGCAACGGATTCCAAATCCTTTGTGAATCCGGGCTATTGCCGGGAGCTCTCATGCGGAACACGGGATTGAAATATGTTTGCAAGCCGGTGCAGGTGCGGGTAGAGAATGCCGCGACTCCTTTTACCAACGCTTGTTCGCAGGGAGAAGTATTGACGATTCCCATTGGACACATGGAAGGGAATTATTTCTGTGAGCCCAAGTCACTAGACGAGTTGCGTCGTAATAACCAGATCGTATTCCGCTATGTGACACCGGCCGGTGAAGTTTCTACTTCCGCAAATCCGAACGGTTCGCTGGACAACATCGCGGGTATCTGCAGTGAGGGCGGAAACGTCGTTGGGATGATGCCTCATCCCGAACGGTCCGCCGAACCGGAGCTCGGATGCACCGACGGGATGAAGATTTTCCACTCGATGGTGGGCGCGATGGCGAGCCGATAAAGTCTTCCGGCTTGCAAGACCCCACGTTTACCGACTTATATTGAACCAAAAAATTCGTTTGAAAATCCTTCCGCTTGATGGTACTGTCTCGCGAAAGCTGCTTCCCGATTCGCCTAACCGGAACCCAAAGAGGGTTCGAGTAGATAAGGGTAGGAGTGTGTCCCATGACGGCGAAGCAGATCCTCGATTCATTTTCCCAAACGCTAATCCAGGATGAACGAATCCTGAGCTCGCAGGAGCGGCAATTGTTGACCCGTCTCCTGCAAAATGCCAAAACGCCAGGCAGCAATCCAGAAATTCAGTCTGCTGTCACGGCGACCATAGCACGTTCAGTGGGTGAAACGGTAGCTCAACGCGCCTTCACGTTGCTGGGTAGCAGCATTGTGGAGCAGATACTGGCCAGCGGCGGTGTTATGACCAAGAGTCACGACACCACACCTATCTTCGCGACAGACAAAACTCCCAAGCCACCGGGCCCACCGCAGCCAGCCCGACCGGCACCGGGAAAGGAGTTACCTGTCAGTCCCAAGTCTCCTAAGCCGGGAGTACGCCCCGATGAAGATTTGCCTGTCCCTCCCGGTCCTATGCCTCCGGGTGGTGGAACGACCCAGGAGCCAGTACGAGGCATGATAAACCCGCACAGCAGCGTCACTGTTTCGGGCATGCCTGGGATGGAGCGTCCGCGATACGTGGTCCTAGAGGAGTTCCTGGCCCCTCAAGAACTCGGAGAACTGATCTGTTATGCACTGCAGCATGAGGCCGAATTCCAAAATAGCGAGGTACTTTCACCCAATGCGAGCGGGGGAGTGATCGACTACGAGCATCGCCGTTCGCGTGTGCTTATGGACTTGGGAAAACACCAGGAGGTAATCCTGCAACGAATTCGGTGCGTGCTCCCAGGAGTATTTGATCGTCTCGGAATCGAAGAGTTCCCGGTTGCGCGAACGGAGGCTCAGATCACGGCCAGCAATGATGGAGATTTTTTCAGCCATCACATCGATAATGGGCAGGAAACAATTTCTTCCCGTCGCATCACCTTCGTTTATTTTTTCTACCGTGAGCCACGCCAGTTTGGGGGTGGCGAACTGCGCCTCCATAATTCGCGTTGGAACTCTCCGACCGGCAGCTACGAATCAATCGTCCCGCTGCAGAACCAGATCGTGTTCTTCCCATGCTCGGTATTGCATGAGATTACGCAGGTTGAGTGCCCATCGGAAGCCTTCGCTGACAGCCGCTTTACTTTAAATGGATGGCTTCACAAGTAGGAGACACGACGCGGTTTACATGGATAGCCAGACCGATAGAGGAAAGGCCGCGCCGCAGACGCAGATTGCGGCGCGGTCCCCGAGACAATTTCATTGCCCGCTTGACTCTCGAATACCTTGGCCACTTTAACAGCCTGCGCTAGCGCAGGCCCGAGATTATGTAAAGATCGGAGAGGACTTGGTAGTTGCTGTAAGCGAAGCGCGAGCCATCACGGTTTACGCACACCGAGGTGATCGTGACCGCGCCTGCGATGGTTTCGGGCTGCAACTCCTGCACAAGGGTTTTCTTGCCCGTCGTCACGTTCACTTTGTAGACCTTTGTCGGAATTTGGTCGGAAAAATAACCGTAAATGGAGGACTGATCCTCGGACCATTGGACAGGAAAGAAACCAGCTTCGAGATCGGGAATGCGACGGCCCGCCCCTCCGGTGGTCGAGTAAATGGAGAGTAGTCCCGAATTGTCCATTCGAAAAATATACTTGCCGTCGGGCGAGATTAAGATGCCGGTTGTCCCTTCCGGCGTGATCGGTGTGGCGTTCTTGCCGTCCAAATCTACTACGTACGTTCGTACGGCGTGACCGGGCTCGTTAGCGTTGATGGTGAAATGTTTTCCGTCTTGCAAGAAGCGATCGGTATCGTTGTGAATTTCCTCGAACTCGGGCAGTGGAATTATGTGGGGTTGACCAACACCAATGGGGACGAGAGATACTCTTCCCGGCTTGCCCAGCACGATGGAAATCACCCATTTTCCGTCCGGAGATAGTTTACTGGGGCTTCCTCCCGAAAGATTCACCGGCGGCGTACCGTCGATTTTGCGAATGGCACTTGAAAACATATGCCCGGCAATTTCACTGTCATCCTCGAACAGGATCGACTGTCCGTCGGACGAAATATCTTTGGCAACATTCCAATCGTGCCAGGAAAGATCCACAGGCTTCGAATCGCCTCGGGCCATGGTGGCCAAGGCAAGACGCTCTGCGTCAAAACTGACCAGGACGCGGCCATCCGGGGCTATGTCCTGTAGCGTCATTCCACCCGGGGAGGTCAGGATCGTCCGCATATGCGCTGCCAGGTCGACCGCAAAAAGAGTTCGGTTTGTTCCGCTTTCAGCGGCAGTAAACCAGATCTCTTTCCCATCGGCACTCCACGCCAGTCCATCTTCGGAATCCCACTGCGGCGTTAGCACGCTGACATGACCCTGCAGATCAATGACGTCGACCCAGCCGCCATCATCCCACTGCATCGGATGATCCATGAACGCGATCTTGTTGCCTTGCGGAGAAAGCCGGAGATGACTGATCGTGCCTCTCTTGGCCCGGAACAAAACGTGGCCAATCGGATACTCAATTTGATCCTGGCCGTCAACGTGATGAACCACAGCCAGTTGATCGCTTTCATCCCAATCTGCGGAGGGAACATTATCGAGTTCCTCGCGCGGAGAACCTCCGGCAAGCGGTGCCGTGCCAAGCGTGCCCCCTTGCGTCAACAGATGCGCTCCGCGGCCGCTACGGAGCGTAAGCGCCAATTCGCCGTTGCGCGAAACCGCGAGCAGAATGGCGTCAGAAAGTAAAAGGGGCTGGGGCAGAAAGGAATTTGCGACGGTCGAGTAAAGCTGCTTCGGACTGCCATTCCAGGCGGCGCCGTACACAATCGAGCGAAAATCCGGCGCAAACCGCGCCGAAAAGACGGTCCCTTGCTCAAACGTTACATGATGGTAGGTCGGAAACTGCTTACGTCCCCGCCATAGGTCGGCCAATAGAAACAGTGTAACCAATAAGAACACCCCGGCAACAGCCCACGGAATAGTGCGCCCTCTCGGCCGAACCGGGAGGGTACGTTTTGTCCGAATAGGGGCAGCATCGGAGAGAGTTTCTAAAGCAAACGCGAGATCGCGGGCGGATTGAAAGCGATTCTCAGGATCTTTCTCCAGGCAGTGGCGCACGATTTGTTGGAACGAGACGGGAATATTGGCCTGTTCTAGGTCCACTTCCGGAGGCTCTTCCAGTAAAACCGCGGTCATGGTGTCGACTTCCGTTTCGCCTTGAAAAGCACGATGGCCGGTCAGCATCTCGTAAAGAATCGCACCCATGCTGAAGATATCGCTGCGGTGGTCGACAGCCTTGCTCCGCAACTGCTCGGGAGACATGTAGGCGACGGTACCGACAACGGCGCCGCTCTTCGTTACAGTAGTCAACTCCTCCAAAGTGCGGCCAGCCTCTTCCGACATGGGCTGCAGTTTAGCGACGCCGAAGTCGAGAATCTTCAAGCGGCCGTCGATGGTCACGAACAGATTTTCCGGCTTAAGATCGCGATGAACGATGCGGCGATCATGCGCCGCGATGAGGCCTTGCGAAATCTGCAGCGCGTAATCGACAGTAAGCCGAAGGCTAAGCGCGCCCTCCAACAAGAGTTTGCGTAAGGTCTTGCCTTCCAGCAATTCGCAGACAATATAAGGAATGCCGTCAGTGAATCCGACGTCATAAATAGCAACGATGTTGGGATGATTCAGCGAAGCTGCAGCGCGGGCTTCCAGTTCGAAGCGGCGAAGATGATCGGGGTTTTCGTTCGAGGAGGGCCGGATCAACTTCAGGGCTACATCCCGTCCGAGTCTCTCGTCACGCGCCCGGAAAACCTCGCCCATGGCTCCGGAGCCGATTTTCTCGATGACCCGGTAGTGACCTATGACCTGGCTGTTGTCCTGCACAGCACACCCCGGTTGGCATGTTAGGGCGGCGATGCCTTGGCGTCAATACCGAAAGTAACAGATTAGAGAGGTAGATTTGGCGCGAAGAGCTTGCCGCGGCAGTGTCGGCTGTTTATCATCTGAAAGAGCGGCAACCTGCGGAATGGTGTCGTGTTATAATCTGTATTCGCCTGCATATTTGTCGAGGTAATCTGTGATTTCTTCGGCGAATTCCGCATCAATCAAGATCCTTAGATACGAGGTCTAGTCATGTCTGGCCATTCAAAATGGGCCACAATCAAGCATAAGAAGGGCGCGCTCGACGCCAAGCGCGGCAAGATATTCACCCGGCTTATTAAGGAAATCAGCATTGCCGCGAAGAATGGCGGCGGCGATCCTGATTCGAATCCTCGACTGCGTGGCGCTATCGTTGCCGCCAAAGCTGAAAATATGCCGGCCGACAACATCAAGCGGGCAATTCAGCGCGGTACTGGAGAACTGCCCGGGGCCACTTACGAAGAGTTCTCGCTCGAGGGTTACGGTCCTGGTGGAGTCGCGATTTTGCTCGACATCAACACCGACAACCGCAATCGTACAGTGAGCGAAATTCGCCACTGCTTCGGCAAGAACGGCGGCAACATGGCCGAAGCCGGCGCGGTCTCCTGGATGTTCCACAAGAAGGGCGACATTGTTATTCCGAAAAGCGCTGCGAAAGAGGACGACCTGATGAACATCGTTCTCGAAGCCGGCGGGGAAGATTTGAACGACGATGGCGAGAATTGGGAGATCCTGACCGAGCCCTACGCCTTTGAAGCTGTGCTCGAAGCGGTGAAGAAAGCTGGGATTGAGCCTGCGTCGTCCAGCGTAGCTATGATTCCGCAGAACTACATCAAGCTGGAGGGTCAGGCTGCCAATACCATGATCCGGCTGATGGAAGCGCTCGAAGATCAGGACGATGTGCAGAACGTTCACTCCAATTTCGATATCGACGAGAAACTTCTGGAAGAAGTTGCCGGATAGGTTGCGCTCTGGAAGATTCGTGCCGCCCTTCACGGGCGGCTTTTCTTTTTCCATGCGTATGTCCTCTCGGAGCATCGCGTCAAAAAGTTTTCAACACAGAGGTGGAAAATTCTGTGGAAAAGCACGACAGTATCTTTGTAAGTGATTCAGCACGAGATGGTTCAGCATTTTGCACCGCATCGGGTGCTGGCACTATCGTGGTGCGAACGCAGAGTCGCAGCTTGCCAGTAAGATTTGTTCTGGGCCAAACTTGAAACTGAGACTCGATAAACTTCTGGTTGAACGTGGACTTGCGGCTTCACGCGAGCGCGCACAGGCTCTAATTCTCGCGGGGAAAGTTCTGGTCAACGATCAGAAATTCGAAAAAGCCGGCGCACAGGTTATTGCGGACGCAGAGGTCCGCCTGCTCGGCGAAGATCTGAAGTACGTCAGCCGCGGCGGTCTTAAGCTCGAACGCGCTCTCGAACACTGGTCGATCGATGTCGGGCACAAAACCTGTCTCGATGTCGGTGCTTCCACTGGCGGATTTACCGATTGCCTGCTGCAACGCGGCGTCAGCCGGGTCATTGCGATCGACACCGGATACGGGCAGTTGGATTTCAAATTGCGTCAGGATGCCCGCGTGCGCTTGCTGGAAAAAACGAATGCCCGGTATGTGACGAGAGAGATGATCGGTGAGACCGTTGACCTCGTCGTCATGGATGTTGCGTTTATCTCCGCTACACTCATTCTTCCTCCGGTTGTGAATGCCGCGTTCCCTCAATTTGCTGGTGAACGCCGAGGCAGGCAGATAGTGGTCCTGGTGAAGCCGCAGTTCGAGGCGGGAAGGGAATTCGTCGGTAAGGGCGGCATTGTGCGAGACGAAGCGGCGCAACTCGCCGCGGTTGAAAGAGTGAAGACCGCGCTGCTCGACCTCGGTTGTGCCTACACCGATGTCATAGAGTCTCCGATTCTAGGCACGGAAGGGAATCGCGAATTTCTTCTTCTGGGGAGCTTTTGATGCTTTTGTGTTCTTATCTCTCCCAATCGAGTGTTTCTTTCCTCGGATTCTGTACAATTTCCCTTTGTCTATGACAAGCTCTCAAACTTCTTCCCGACCAAAGACTGCAGCTGTCATCTCGCGTTCGGCGCGGCCGGCGCTTGAGCGTGTTATCCCCGAACTTTTGGCATGGCTTAACGCTCACGAGTATCGAGTCATCGTCGATCCTGAAACGGCGAAGTATTGTGACCGGCGACAGGAAGAAGTGCCCCGCGCGCAGATGTTCTCGCAATCGTTGGATCTGGTCGTCGTTTTCGGTGGCGATGGCACTTTACTCTCCGCGGTTCGAGCGACCGCGGCCATGGACGCGCCTTTGCTCGGCGTGAATCTAGGCTCGCTGGGTTTTCTTACAGACGTTCCACTTTCCTCGCTATTCTCAATGCTGGACACGATCTCGCAGGGGAAGGCCCCTGTGGAGAAGCGCACGCTCATGCGTTGCGAATTACTCAGAGGCGACACGACGCTGGGAAGCTATTTGGCTTTTAATGACGTCGTAGTGAACAAGACCGCTCTGGCTCGCCTCAATACTTATGAGTTGTTTGTCGATGGCGCATTTGTCACAAATTATCGCGCTGACGGAATGATCGTTGCGACCCCGACAGGTTCGACCGCTTACTCGCTTTCGGCAGGCGGTCCGGTGGTCATGCCGACGGTGAATGCGTTTGTGATCACACCGGTGGCTCCGCATTCTCTTACGCATCGTCCGCTGGTCGTGCCGGATTCAGCTATGGTCGAGATCCTGCTCCGCAGCGACGAGGAAGTTGCATACCTCAGCATGGATGGTCAACCGGGCCTCGATCTGAGAGATGGCGACAGGGTTCGGTGCTGGCGGTCCGAACACAAAGTTAGTTTGTTTCGAACCAGCACCGACTTCTTCCATGTTCTGCGCACCAAGCTTAAGTGGGGGGAACGATAAAGTGCAGGTGCAAAATTAAACGTTATCGAGCAAAGTTAAGGCTGAGTTCTCGGCTAGAGTTCGGCCGAGTAGAGGTCATGCACTTTCTCCCGCCGCCTGATGATCTTCGCCGACTTTCTGCGGACTAGAATTTCCGCAGGCCGTGGACGAGTGTTGTAGTTTGACGCCAGTGCCATTCCATAAGCTCCGGCGTCCAGAATCGCAAGCAAGTCACCCTCTTCGACTCGGGGCAACTCGCGATCACGTGCGAAGAAGTCTCCGGATTCGCACACGGGGCCCACGACATCGACGGTCTCTGGTTTATCTGACGAGTCTTCAATTGCTGATTGTGGATTTCTAACTACAGGAACGATTTCATGGTACGCGCTGTAAAGCGCCGGCCGGATCAGATCGTTCATCGCCGCGTCTACAACCAGAAAGCGCTTGCCGTCGTTGTCTTTTATGTAGATCACCGATGTGAGCAGAGCGCCAGCTGAGCCAACAATCGACCTGCCCGGCTCGAGCAACAGGTGCACATTCAAACCGCGCAACGGACGCGTCACAGCTTGCGCGTAGGCTGCAACATAATCGGCAAGATCTGCGGCGGGTTCTTGATAAGCAATACCAAGGCCACCGCCAATGTCGACGTAGTCGATCTTGTGTCCGTCGACGCGCAGATCGCGAACAAAGTCGGCAAGCCGCACCACCGTTTCCGCGAAGGGCGCCACATCGGTGATCTGTGATCCGATGTGCACACTCACACCTGCAACTTTCAGATATTGCGATCGAGGGGTTTCAGCGTAGAGCGCGCGCGCCCCGCGGATGGGCACTCCGAACTTGTGTTTATGTAGACCAGTAGAGATGTAAGGGTGCGTATCTGCGGCAACGTCAGGGTTGACTCGGAGAGCAACGCGCGCGGTTTTGCGCAGTTTCGATGCGCACTCGCTCAAGGCCGTGAGTTCCGAGGCGCTTTCTACGTTAAACAAGAGAATGCCAGCCTTCAGTGCGGCGGTCATCTCCTCACGGGATTTGCCGACGCCGGAGAAGACGACTTTCTTTGCGGCACGGCGGTCGGCAACCAGCACGCGCTCCAGTTCTCCGCCTGACACAACGTCGAAGCCGCATCGCTGCCGCGCCAGCAGACGAAGGATACTGACGTTCGAGTTTGCTTTTACGGAGTAACAAATAGTATGCCGGACATTCCGAAAAGCCTTCTCAAACGTCGCCAGCCGCTCCCGAATTGCAGTCTCCGAGTAAACGTAGAGAGGAGTTCCGTAACGTTCGGCAAGCGCCGCTAACGGCACATTGTCACAGTGCAGCTCGTCGCGATCCCCAGCAGGCGTTGCTCGTTTTTTTTTCTGCTGACGAAAGACAAATCCCGGGGGCCGCTCGGGATAAAGGTTCGGCGCTCGCGTAACTCGGGTGGACCGGGTCATTTTCGCTTGGCCGACCCAGAGACAGGAGGACCATCTTTCACCTTAATCGCAACCACCGTTTGATCGTCGAAAGTCTCAACACCGGCAGAATGCTCGGCCGCCGCTTTGAAAAGAGAGTCCACGACGCAGTCTGCGGATTTGCCGGCGCAGTCCGCAATAATTTTCTCCACCCGTCCGCGGCCAAACAGTTCTCCTTTGCGATTGCGCGCGTCGAGAATGCCGTCGCTGAAAAATACAAACATGTCTCCGGGCTTCATTCGAAAGGTAAACTCGTCGTAGTCCGCGTCATCGAAAAGGCCAAGCGGCAGGCCCGTGGCCTCAATCACCTGATTCTTGCCATCGTGCACGTAGACTGGGCGTGGTAGACCCGAGTTGGCCACCAAGAGTGTGCGCTGCTCATCCTCCCAAACCGCATAGATGAGCGAAACGAATTGCGCTTCAATCCGCCGCTCTGCCAGCGACATGTTGACCGCCTTGAGCATTTCGGCAGGGCCCGGCTCGATGGGCGCGTGGGAGCGCAGAATGCCGCTCACCAGCGCGGCATAAATAGCAGCAGGAGCACCCTTGCCGCTCACATCGCCAATGACAATTCCCAGGCGCGAAAGAGAATAGGGAATGAAGTCGTACAAATCCCCGCCGATGGCACGAGCCGGAATAAATTTCGCGGCAACATCCAAATGCGCGAGCTTGGGGCGCGCCTGTGGGAGCAGGCGCATTTGCAATTCGCGAGCCAGCGCCAAGTCCCGCTCCAGGCGGCGTTCCTGACGCGCAATTTCCTCGTACAGGCGCGCGTTTTCGATCGCAATCGCGACTTGCGCGGCCAACGTCATCATGGTGCGCCGGTGGTCATCGGTAAAAAAACCGCGCCGCGTGTGCTCCAGGTCGAGCACACCGATCACTTTATCTTTGTAAATCAGAGGCACAGCTAGCTCGGAGCGGGTTTCAGGATTCCCCTCGACATAGCGAGGATCCTTGGTCACATCGGGCACCAAGATCGCATGTCCACTTTGTGCGGCATGCCCGACGAGCCCGCGTCCCAAGGGAACCTCATGCTTGAGATGGATATTTTCGTGGAAGCGCAGCGAGAAACGATGCTGCAGCTTTTCGCCGGAAGCATCGAGCAACAGAATGCTGAACATCTGGTAGTCGATCAGCTTGCGCAAAAGTTCGGCGACCCGGCTTAGCAGTTCGTCGAGATTCAAGATGGACGATAGCTCGCGGGCAATATCGTTCAGCAGTCCGAGGATGCGGGCTTGCCGAGTGGTGCGAGTGTAAAGCTGCGCGTTTTCGATTCCGCTGGCGATTCTTGAAGCGAGCAGCGTCAGCAGCCGGCTATGCTCTTCGGTGAAATAGCCCGGCGTGCGGGCCTCCAGATCGATGACACCGATGACGCGATTTTTCGCGATCAGTGGCACGGCCAACTCCGAGCACACGTTGGGGAGGGCGGCTATGTACCGCGGATCTTTGGTGACGTCGTCGACAAAAATCGTTTGCCGCAACTGGGCCGATTGTCCGGTTACTCCTTCGCCAACTTTGACGCGGGCACGCTCGGCAAACTCCGGTGGATATCCCACTTGAAAGCGAAAGCGTAATTCCTGAGTCTTCTCATTGAGCAGGAGTATGGCGAAAATCTCGTAGTCGATGACTTTTTGCACGATTTCCGCGACTCGGCGCAGAGTCGTATCCAGGTCGAGCGACGTCGACATTACGTCGGCAACCTCGAGCAAAAACGGTTCGACGTGCAGATGATTTTCCTGCTTATTCAGAGTGGACCCCATTTTTTTCTATGATAACAGGCGTCGATTTGGTTACTCGCGGGGCACGATGCAGACATCGGCAAGGTTGCGATAGCGTTCGGCATAATCGAGACCATAACCAACAACAAATTCGTCGGGGATGGTGAATCCGACGTAGTCGCCCTTGAGAGACAGTTTGCGGCGCGAGGGTTTATCGAGAAGTGCAGCGATTTTCAGCGACTTGGGTTGATGGGCTAACAATAATTTCTTCAGGACGGTGAGCGTCAACCCTGTATCCAGAATATCTTCGACCACGATTACATTTTTGTCTTTCAGAGACTGGTCGACATCCTTCGTCAGCTTCACCTCTCCGGTTGAGTCCCATCCACTCTTGAGCTCCTGCGAAGGGCTGGGGCGATTTCCGTAGCTGGAGACGCCGATGAAATCAAAGGTCGCGTCGAGCTTCACCTGCCGTGCCAAGTCGGCGAGAAAAATTGCCGAGCCCTTCAATACGCCTACAAAGAGCACGGGTTGGCCGGCGAAGTCGCGAGTGATCTCCGCGCCCAGTTCTATGACTCGTTTCGCAATCTCATCGCGCGAAATCAGCACCTTGAGTTCTGTCATGGCGTTTCATATTAAACTAAAGCGGCTGCCCTCGGTGAGGTGTGGAGTACGTGTCTTAAAGCGAGGAAGCACCCGGAGTCTCTATTTATGGATTTGAAAGGCATTCAACTTACATGGCTGGGGCATGCGACATTCCGCATCGTCACGCCTGGCGGCCAAACTGTCATCATCGATCCATGGATCATGAACAACCCGATGTGCCCATCGTCGGAAAAGAAGGTGAAGAACGTCGATTTGCTTTTATGCACGCACGGTCACGGCGACCACATTGGAGACGCGGTCGAGGTCATCAAGCAGCACAATCCGCAAATCGTCGGAATTCCTGAGTTGTGCGGGTGGCTGCAGAAGAAGGGCGCCAAAAAAATCGCCATGATGAACAAGGGCGGTACGCAGAAAATCAGCGATATCAAAATCACCATGGTGCATGCCGACCACTCTTGCGGCATTCAGGATGGCGATCAGATTATCTATGGAGGCGAGGCGGTTGGCTACGTCATCGAGTTCGAGAACGGAGTCAAAATATATCACGCTGGCGATACGAATGTGTTTGGGGACATGGCCATCATCCGCGAACTTTATGCTCCTGAAATCGTGATGCTGCCGATTGGTGACCACTTCACGATGGGCCCGCGAGAGGCGGCCTACGCGTGCAAGCTTCTCAAACCGAAAACCGTGATCCCCATGCATTTTGGAACGTTCCCGGTTTTGACCGGGACGCCGAACGACTTGCAAAAGCTGGTGCCAGACGTGGAAATTCTGGCAATGAAACCCGGCGAAACCATCAGCAACTGAAACCAAACATTTTGCAGTCAACTGAAAGTCGAGAAGGATTCATGGCGCAAGCAAAGCCGAAAGAAGAAGCAAGACCAAGTTGGCGACACTTTGATCTCGCTACGGCCGGACCGGTCGACGATTACATGTATTCCTTGCTGCCGAAGCGGGAGCCGGTGCTGCAGGAAATGGAAGACTACGCCAGCAAGCACGATATTCCTATCGTCGGTCCGGCCGTCGCGCGCGTGCTTCAGCAACTTGCGCTGACCATTAACGCAAAAACTGTTTTCGAGTTGGGATCGGCCATTGGATATTCGACTATCTGGTGGGCGCAGGCGGTCGGCGAAAAGGGAAGTGTCATCTATACGGATGGCGACCCTAAGAATGCCGAGCGGGCGCGCAGATACTTCGATCGCGCAGGCGTTTCCAAGCGCATCACGCTTCATACGGGCGATGCGCTTGAAGTTCTTTCCGAACAAAAGCAGCAATTTGACGTCATCTTTAACGATGTCGACAAAGAAGATTATCCGCGCGTGCTGCGCCTGATTTCACCGCGCCTGCGGAAGGGCGGCTTGTTCATCACCGACAACGTTTTGTGGAGCGGCAGGGTCGCGGAGAAAAATCCTAAGGAGCCGCGAACCAAGGCGATCCTCGAGTTCAACCGGCTGCTCTACAATTCCGGGGATTTCTACACGACAATCCTGCCGATTCGAGACGGGCTGGCTGTGGCGTTGAAGAGGTAAGAGAAGATCACGTAAGGCTGGTTCTTCGGTAGTGGCTGAATTTGCTTTGTGTGGAGATAAGAGATGGAGAGAGGATCGACTTATCTAGAGAGTCGCCTTATCTATAGAATCGCCCTATCCATGGAAGAAAGCGAATGCGTCTGCGTATCCGAGAGTCACGAACATGGCAGCAAACCATGCGAGGAAGCGGCAGTATGTAGATTAGAGTTCAGGGATCGCCGGACACTGCAGCCATTTGCGAAAGGTGCTACAAAAAGCCGTATATAGAGCTTCCCCTTTCATTTTGGATCTCATTTTTGCGCGAAAAATAGCCACTTTCCGGCTCGTCTCCACTATTGACGGCAAGGGATATCAGTCCTAACATTCCAGCGGGGCGCCGTTGCAGTATGCCTGACCAAATTATAGGTCACTACCGAATCCTCGAGAAAATCGGGGCGGGAGCCATGGGCGAAGTTTTCCGGGCGCGTGATGAACGGCTGGGGCGCGATGTAGCGCTGAAGCTGATTAAACCATCCTCAAACGACAATCCCGATCATCGCCGCCGGTTCGAACTGGAAGCCCGCGCCGCAGCGTCGCTGAATCACCCCAACATTGTTGCCGTTTATGACGTCGGATTGCACGAAGGCTCGCCCTACATCGTTTGCGAATTGCTGGAAGGCCAGACCCTGCGTAAACGGCTGTCGGAAGGAGCACTACCTGTTCGCCTAGCCGTCGACTACTCGTTGCAAATTGTTCAAGGCCTTATCGCTGCTCATGATCAGCAGATCACCCACCGTGACCTCAAGCCGGAAAACCTATTTCTGACCACCGACGGCCGAGCCAAGATTCTCGACTTCGGAGTCGCTAAGGTGCAACCCGAATCCGGACGCCCCGTGGAAGAGTTAACCACGGTCACGAAGGCTGGCTTCCTGATTGGTACGCCCCCGTATATGTCGCCCGAACAAGTGCGTAGCCAGAAAGTGGACCACCGTAGCGACCTCTTTAGCATGGGCTCGATTCTTTATGAGATGTTGACTGGCCACCGGGCCTTTCCAGGCGAAACCAAGCTTGACACGATGATTTCGGTGGCTACGAAAGAACCTCCCAAAATCGATCTGGAGCAGGCAGGCATCCCCTGGCCACTCCAGGAGATCGTCCGACGTTGTCTGAAAAAGGAACCGGAGAATCGCTTTCAATCGGCGCGAGACTTGGCGGCTGCATTGGACGCTGCGCCTAGCGCTTCCGAACGAGTCATAGGTCATTACCGAATCCTCGAAAAAATCGGGGCGGGAGCCATGGGCGAGGCTTTCCGGGCGCGTGATGAACGGCTAGGGCGCGATGTCGCTCTGAAGCTTTTCCGGCCAGCCTCGAACGGCAGCCCCGATCATCTGCGCTGTTTTGAACTGGAAGCTCGCGCCGTGGCTTCGATGAATCACCCTAACATCGTCGCCATTTATGACGTGGGCTTCGACGATGGGGCGCTTTACATCGTTTGCGAATTGCTGGAAGGCCAAACTCTGCGTAAGCGGCTGACGGAAGGAGCACTGCCCGTTCGCCTAGCCGTCAATTACTCGTCACAAATTGTTCAAGGCCTCATCGCGGCTCATCGCCGCCACATCATTCACCGTGACCTCAGGCCGGAAAATTTATTTCTGACCTTCGGCCGGATCAAGATTTTCTTCGGAGCCGCTAGGTTGCAATCCGAGCCGGCAGAATACGAACGCTCCGTCGAGGAGTTAACCCCCTCATGCATGTCGCCCGAGCAAATGCGGGGCAAGATAGTAGACCAACGCAGCGACATCTTTAGCGTGGGCGCGATTCTTTATGAAATGTTGACTGGCCGCCGAGCCTTTACAGGCAAGACCGATGTTGACACGATGATCGCAATGGTTCAGGAAGGTCCTCCCGAAATCGATCTGGAGCGGGCCGGGGTCCCCGTATCATTCCAACAAATCGTCCTACAGTGTCTGGAAAAGGAACCGGAGAATCGATTTCAATCGGCCCGCGATCTAGCGGCTGCGTTAGACACTCTCATAGGCACCTCCGGCGGACAACCAAGGCGTCTCAAGGCCCAACGGTGGCAAGTACGGTGGTGAGTGAGGATTCTCCCATCGCCGGTAAAGGTGCTTCTGGCTGCTACGCTAGTCCTGCTGTTCCTGCTAGGTAAGGCAATCGCCGCAGAGCAAATTGTCTCCAGGCCTACCTGCGTCTGACCTTTGAGGAGGGTAGGGTCTACTCGGCGCGTTTTGTGCCCGACTTTCGATCGATTGTGTACGACGCCGCAGGAAACCACAAACCGGCGAAGTCTAGATAGATTTCACCGGAATCGCCAACAAATCCTCAACGAGCCCGACTTCCTTCTGCACGAACGGCTCGGCATAGGTAACGCCGCCGAGAGCGCCGTAAAATCGCGCCATCGATTCGACTCGTGCGTGAATTTCGTCGTGGGCAGGAAAGAGGTCCTTGCCAGCCTCCTGGTCGCTGAACTGCGATTTGTAAGCCAGGATCGAGGCGAACTTCTGTTCGAACTGCTGGGTTATATCCACGACGAACGTAGGGCGGACGTCGTAGTAAAGCGTGGCATAAATGATTTTGAAAGGACGATGCGGCGGGAGCTTTGTGGTTTCCCCAGCCGCGGAGCCGGCAGCGGCATGATTGAGCTTCGACAGCCCCGCAAGAAAACAGGCCTCGTACCCTAGAATCGAAGCCGTGTAGTGGTCGGGATGGCGTCCCTTCCAATAAGGAAGAATGATCACGCGCGGGCGGGTCTCACGGATCACGCTGGCAACTTTGAGCCGGTTCTCCCAGGTATTTTCGACGCGTCCGTCCGGAATATCGAGCGCACGCCGCCAGCCCGCACCCAGAATTTTCGCTGCATCTGCGGCTTCTCTTGCTCGGTCTTCGGCAGTGCCGCGGGTACCCATCTCGCCTTGCGTGAGATCGAGAATGCCCGTTCGCTGACCGCGTTGGGCCGCCTTCAGCAGCGTTCCGCCGCAGGTTTGTTCAACGTCGTCACGGTGCGCAGCAATGGCGAGAATATCGAGAGGAGTAGCAGGCATGTCAGGCCAGATTCCCCTGCTCAATTACGACGTTCTCGCGAACGATCAGGCGATTCGCGGCCATTTCTTTCAAGGTAGGCAGGACGCGGCTCACGTGCTCATCCGTATCAACGAAGACAATCATCACCGGCAGCTTGCCACCGGCTTCGATCAAGCGCGCCGTTTCCACGCGGCTTCGTCCTAAGAATCCCGCCACAGCATGAAACGCGGTAGCGGCATAGACGTTTTCCTTGTGCAGGTAATTGAGAATCTCCATATGCAGAGGCTGGCGCTGCCACTTATCGCCGGCGTTCAAATAAATTGTGACCTGCACTGCCATCGCATTTGGCATTTTACTCGCGAACCTCCCGAGAAAGCTCCCATTCTTGCCGCAAGAGGCCGAAGAGTTCGGAATCGACGAACTGGTCCCATTTATGCAGATGTTGCCGCTGACAGCCCTCGTGGCGCATGCCCAGCTTTCTCAGAACGCGCCCGGAGGCAGGATTGTGTTTGAAATGCGACGCAAAGATACGGTGGAGGCAAAGGTCTTCGAATCCGTAGCGCAGCATTTCCCGCGCAGCTTCGGTGGCGTAGCCTTTGCCCCAATGCGCCACGCCCAGCCAGTAGCCAAGTTCGGCGTGCTGATGTTGCAGATCGACGGTCAGGCCCATACCGCCGACTTGGCTGCCATCGCCGCGTAGTGAAATCGCCAACCATATCCTGCCAGGGTCTTGTAGGAGAACCAGGAAGTCTTTCGCGTTCTGCTCGGTATACGGATGCGGGATGCGCAGAGTGGTGGCCGCGACTTCGCGTGCGCCGATCAGGGGCAGGAGTTCTGCGATGTCGGATTCGCGATACGGGCGCAGCCTGAGCCGCGCGGTTTCGAGAGTAGGAATCATGCACAGGATCAAATCGCGCGCGCCAGAGCCATCCCCGCCAACGCCGCGCCTAAGCAGAGCAGATTATTGCTGAAGATGTTGGCGAGCATGAGGCCCCACTGGCCCTGGTCGAAATAGGCCATGGTTTCAAAGGCGTAGCTGGAAAAAGTAGTGAACGAACCGCAGAAGCCAACGACAACCAGCAACCGCCAGTGCGGATCGACCAAGACCCGTTCACTGGTCCAGATGACGAAGAAGCCGACGATGAGGCTGCCCACGAGGTTGATGAAGAGCGTGCCGTAAGGAAAAGAATACCCTAGCTCTGCGGCAGTGAGACGGCTCAGCAGATAACGCAGATTCGCACCCACAATGGCAGCAAGAGAGATTGCAAGGTAGTCCTTCACGACGGAGCCTCTCTACAAATTTAAGATTTAATTTGTAGGAGTTATCAGCCCTAAAACTAACAGCCACCGCAGGGCGGTTATTGGCGAACTCCATCGCCGTTTGAGGTCATTTAATCACAAAAGGGCTCGACGTTGATCAAGGAAATCTTCAGAGGGTATTACTTTTGGAGAGACGTGGGAGGTCTGTTCTATTTTTTCCGTTCCACCAGGTACCGAGCAAGTTCCTTCAGCGTGTCGGCCCGGTCCCCGAAGCTGTCGAGTTCCGCAAGTCCGGCGCTCACCAGCGAATCCGCCTTGCGCTCGGATTCTTCAATGCCAAAAAGCGCCGGGTAGGTCGCTTTTTGTGCGGCGGTATCTTTGCCAGCGGTCTTGCCTAGCTGCTCGGAGGTTTGGGTGACGTCGAGGACGTCGTCGACAATCTGAAAGGCTAAACCAATCGATTGCCCGAAGGCCCGCAGCTTCTTCACTTCGCTGTCCTTGGCTCCGGCATAGAGGCCGCCGCTCACCAGGCTTGCGGTGATGAGTGCAGCCGTCTTGGCACGATGGATATATTCCAGCATTTCTGCGGTTGGCTGCGTCTGCTCGGCTTCGAGATCCACGACCTGTCCGCCGATCATGCCATCGATTGTGCCGGTGCCGCGCGCGATCTCTTCGATAATGCGAACCCGCGCTTCAGCCTTGCATTCCAGCCGTGAAAGAACCTCGTAGGCTTGGGTTTGCAGCGCGTCCCCAGCCAGAATCGCGATCGCTTCGCCAAAGACTTTGTGGCAGGTGGGTCGGCCGCGGCGAAGATCGTCATTGTCTAGCGCGGGCAGGTCGTCGTGGATCAACGAGTAGGTGTGCAGCATTTCAAGCGCGGCGCCAAGTTCCTCTATTTTCGCGGGCAACGATCCGGCGATCATGCGGGCCGCTTCTATGCATAGCACAGGCCGCAGCCGCTTGCCCCCGGCAAATACGCTGTGCCGCATTGCCTTGTGAATGGATACGGGATGCTGGGTTTCCAGCGGAATCAGGCGGTCGAGGGCCGCGTCCGTGCGCGCGCGGCCTTGTTCGAGAGTTTCCTGCAACATCGCCCAGTGAGTATAGCAAGGCGGCAAGTGCATCGGATGGTCGCAGGATCGATTTCTAATCTTGCGTAGCCTGGATTGACATAGCCTAGATTGACTTGCCAAGTCCACCCACGTAAGATTCCGCAACGAATTACTCGGGGAAGCGCATCGCGTTCCTGCCGGGAAGATTTGGAAGTACCGTGGGCGCGACCGACGGGCAATTTCAAGTTTGAGGAGGCGGGATGCAACTGCGCCTGGAAAGCCGGCCGGTTGGAGATGTGTTGGTCATGCAGTGCCAGGGCCGGATTGTGGCTGGGAATGAAGTGTTTACTTTGCATTCGCAGGTTGGGGACTCCATTGAAAAGTACGGCGATGTTGTCCTCCAACTCGACAAGGTAGAGTTTGTCGACAGCAGCGGCCTGGGCGCGCTGGTCCGTCTGATGCAGGCCGCGCGAGCGAAGGGCGGAGACCTCAAACTGAGCGGACTGCCGCCGAACATTCGCAAAGTACTGCAGTTGACGAATCTGCTGGCGCAGTTTGAAACCTACGAGTCGGTCGAAGAAGCAATTACGGCAGCATATTTAGGCTCGCGCTACTCGCGGGGAAAAGCCGGGGACGCGAGGCCGAGCATGCTCTGCATCTACGCTTCAAACGACGTCTGCGCGTTCCTTCGGGAGGTCTTGTGCGGAGCAGGATATAACGCCATGACCACCACGACGACCGACGATGCCCGTATTCTGCTGAAGGCGACCAAGGCAAAGCTGGTGGTGGTTTCGGCGCGCATCCAGTCTGCGCCAGGGAAGCCGATCCGCAAGGCGTTGGACGAAATTGATCCCAGCGTCGGCTTGTTGGTTTTGGAGGAGAACTTCGCGACTCGCGATCCCGGAGAAGCGGCAGAGAAACTGTTGAGCGAAGTTGGGAGCCTGTTGGCACCTTCCAGTTCGGCAAGCCCCTGTCAATAAGTTGGACTAGACCTAGTCGAATCAGATCGAAAAGTGTCTGTCAGAAAAAGCGAGTAGACCGAAGGTCTGCTCGCTGACTTGAGGCTTAGGGAAGAGTTTACACAATAGCGCCCTACGCGATTGCCAAGCTCTGCAAGACCGAAGCTAAGACTTTCTGCGGGTCGTCGGATGGGCAAACATCGCTGGCGCCGGCTTCCATCGCGGCGATCCACAAATCGTCATCCGGGATACGGTGGGTGCAGACGATCGGCAGTGAAGGAAAATCGCTGTGCAGGTTGCGCACTTCGCTCAGACGGGAGTATTCCACATCAAGCACGACGACCTCAGGCTTGTTCTGGGCGACGCGCTCGCGAAGTTCATCGCCAGAGCGCGCCAAGTGGACATCATGAAAGTGCGAGGAAAGTTTGCCGGCCAGAGATTGCGCGACCCTGGGGTCTTGTTCAAAGACAACAACGCTAAAGCCCATAGATCCTCCTGACTAACCGCCATTAGCGGTGGACTAGGGCTGCGGGGAAGGGTTCGGAGACTCTACTCCACAGGCATTACAACAGCACCGGCGACGGATCGAACGCTACCGTTGGGCAGATGTTCTTTCCGTCATTGGTTCAAATGGTTCGGCCTGGAGCTTCCCGTTCTTCTTCAGCAGAATTTCGACTTTGCTCTCCGCCTGTTCCAGCTCTTTACGGCAGGCGGAGGAAAGATTCATTCCTTCTTCGAAGAGAGTGAGAGATTTCTCCAGAGGCACTTCTCCTTTTTCCAGCTCCTGAACGATTTTTTCCAGCCGCTGAAGGCACTCTTCAAACTTGGCCAACGGGATTCGCTCCTTCTCTATTGATGCTACGATTTACTCAAGGTGTCCAGTGTTTTTTTGTAAACAATTGAGGAGTCGATTCTCTTCTTCTAAAAAAGGGAATTCGTCATAACCTAGAATTGCACACTTCTATCAACAAGTCTGACCTGATTTGCGCCTTTACACACTCGGAACGCAGTTTTGTATCGAGCGTCAAAATAACCGGCTTCTGGTTAACGTTCCGCCGTGCGATCTCAAGCAGGCTCACATCAGTCGGGCCATACTTCGTGACGAGGTCGGGATCCATATCTAAGAGCTTAACGACGTTTTCTTCCATGCCCATATTCTCGAACTCCTCATAGACCTGTTTCCAAAGATGCAGATGCCCCCCTGACTCGGTGTCTCTGATCTGATGGTAGAGTTCGGCGACGACTGACGCACTCGTTGTCTTCCTGCCGAAACTAGATAAAAAGCTTCCACAATTCTCGTAAGCCTCGACGCTATCGAAATATGTCAGGTTCCGCTTCAAGCCTAGGAAGCCGAGCTCGTTGACAGCTCGGTAGAGAACCAGCTCCCATATGGGCCCAGTATCCACTATCAGAATGCTGCGGCGGTCCAAGCTAGCCTCTAAGCCTGGGTGAAACGGCTTCCGAGGGCGTCCTGCCGGGCGGCACGATTGGCGCAGCGGGGATGTCGTATTCGCTGACTAGAGTATGTCTAAGGGTCTCCAGGTCGATCCTAATTCGCTTGGATATATCTAGCAGTTCCCTTGTTTTTCCACGTACATTGTAGTGCGTAGTTTCAGTGAAACCGTCGAAATAGCCCTGAAAGGTCTCCGCGTACTCCTTCCAAAAGTGATAAAGCGTGTAATGCCGCGGCAAAGATCTGGAGTTGTTGGCTATAAATTCCGCGACGTACTCATCAACCTTGCCTGGTAGAGTGTGCAGGTCGGGATAGGTTGGATTGAACGGCAGGATCGCCTCATAATTCTTTAAGCACTCTCTAACTTGTTCTTGGAAATCAGACGCTTTAAGCAACCCTAGGACATATTCTGTTGTTGCATGTTCGACGGCAGCCAGTGCGGAATCGTGCTCACTGAATCGGTCACTGAAAGTGGGATATTCGGTCAGGAAATCCTCAAGATTTGGCTGTTGATTTACCTCTATGACTTCAGAGATAGGCCGAATGTACTCACAGCGTCTGCTATGCACTCGCCATGAGAGATTGCCGACCTTGAGAAGTTCAGCCTCGCGACGGAGTGAGTCGATTACCGGGTTCAGGATCGTGTAAATCCAGGCTTTAACGCGTTCGGATCCCCTCCCTGGTTTGACGTCGAAGTTCATTTTACTAGCTTAACCCGAAAATAGGCACATCGGAAGCACTTCTTCCGAATGCTCACTGAACGACGGGACTCTTCGTGCCCAATGCCTCTAGAACATCCACCGCTGAACTGTAGCGACCCTGTGGCGCGCTGATTTGCGCTCCCTGCACAGCGCTTCGAACAGCAAGCAGCATTTCACGGGCTATCGCTACACCTTCGGCGCGGGCTGCCTCCGGGTTCTGGGGCCGTACCATGCGCTCCAGAATTGCATCCGGCACGGATACGCGAAGTTCGTTCTTCATAAACTCCGCATTGCGCACGCTGACCAGTGGCCAGATGCCGGCAATCACCGGAATCCGGCAATGCTCGATACGCCGCAGGAAATTCTCAAGCAATCGAAGATCGAAGACCGGCTGCGTTACGGCATATTCGGCGCCTGCGGCAACTTTGTATTCAAATCGCCGGATCTCTTCGTCGAGGTCAGTCAACCCCGGATTGGCGCCCACGCCGATCACAAAGCCGGTACCGTTACCGATTGGATTTCTACCAATATCCAGTCCACGGTTCAAGTTATGGACGATGTTTACCAGGCCGATGGCGTCGACGTCGAAAACTGCCGTCGCGTCCGGATAGTTGCCCATCTTCGGAGGATCGCCGGTTATGCAGATCAAGTTCTTGATCCCGACTGCGGCCGCTCCCAGCAGGTCGCTCTGAATGCAGAGGACATTGCGGTCCCGGCAGGTGTAGTGAAGAATGGACTCTATTCCTGCGTCGCGTTGCACCAGCATCGAGAGCGCCTGATTGCTCATGCGGGCCGAGGCTCGCGGGCTGTCGGGAATGTTGACCGCGTCCACGCCCACTGACTTAAGGAAGCGTGATCCCTCCATTTCCTTGCTGACATCAGTTCCCTTGGGAGGAACGATCTCAACCATAGTGACGAATTCGCCCCGAGCCAGCTTCGCCCCCAAAAGTGATCGTTCTTCTAATGATTGGGCTGGGGTCGCAAGCGCGGGGGCAATTCCTGCCGCTAAGGTGACCGAGGCAGCTTTTCCCCGCGCCTCGCCAACCCGCAATGCGGACTTCATTACGCGGATGTGGTCCGGGGTGGTTCCACAGCATCCCCCGATGATGCGAACGCCGGCGGCAACGAACTTGCGCGCATAACTTGCCATGTATTCGGGAGAGCACAGGTATATATTTCTGCCTTCCACAGAGCGCGGAATGCCGGCGTTGGGCTGGGCGGCGAGAGGCAGAGAAGTGGCGGCCCGCACGCGCTCGATTGCGTCCAGCATCGCTACCGGACCCACGCTGCAGTTGCAACCGATGACATCGGCCCCCCACTCTTCCAGCCGCGGCACAAACGTCTCAGGATCGGAGCCGTCCAGGCAGTTGCCGTCTTCATCGATCGTAACCTGCACGATCAGGGGCAACTTCGTTCCGACATCCTTTGCGGCCAACATGGCTTGATGGAGCTCCTCGAGATAGCCGAAGGTCTCAAGCATCAGAAGGTCTATACCGGCCTCCGCCAACGCTGCAATCTGTTCGCGAAATGCCTGGCGCGCTTCTTCGAATGAGGTTTTTCCCAACGGCTCGATTCTGGTTCCGAGCGGGCCAACCGATCCCGCGACCCATACATCGAAACTCTTGGCGGCTTCTCGAGCCAGGCGAGCCCCGGCGCGGTTAATTTCAGCGACTTTGTCGGCAATACTATGACGGCCGAGGCGGAACGCGTTGGCCCCAAAAGTATTGGTTTCGACGATCTCCGCTCCTGCCTGGAGATACTCGTGGTGAATGGCGCGTATCAGATCGGGCTGGGAGAGATTTAGCTCGTCGTAGCAGCGGTTGATGAACACGCCTTTTGAATACAACAGCGTTCCCATAGCCCCGTCGCATAGCACCGGAGCTTGCTTGATTCGTGCCAGAAAATCGCCAGCCATTTAATCAGAATACAGGATTGGAGATGCCTACGGCATCTCACGAGAGATGGATGGGTGGTAGTCTTAACTTCGATCCCGTTCGGGCGGAAGCGATCGCGGCGCTCTGCTATAATCCGCTATTTCGCACTAAATCTCTGGTTTTCCTGCAGTTAGGAGCCTGACGTTTGAACAAAGCTGCCCTGTTGTTTGCTTTTGTGCTGGCCGGTTTTAGTCTTGTCTCGTGTAGCGGAGGGCCAACTGAACAAACCGCCCGTGTACTTGCTTCGCAGAGCGTAGCTAGTCCAACCGCCAACCCCGGTCTGATCGTCGTCAACGGCACGACTGATACCCTGGCGGGGCAGTTCGGCGCAGGCAACGCTCCGGGGCTTATGGCGATAGCTCCGAACCGGGCGACTCTGCTCGTTCTTGATACCTCAAACAATAAGGTCGAAGTCGTCACTACAGTAAAAGATACTCTCTCCGGGGGAATACAACTGCCTGGGCCGACCACGAGCATGGTCGCCCTTTCGTCTGGCTTCGGGTATGCGGCGGTGCCGAACGCGCCGTTGAACGGCGCTCCTCCGGGAGCGCTCATCGTGATGAACCTCTCGTCCGGAGCCGTCGCATCGACCGTTAGCGTACCCGGTGCTCAGACCGTCGTGTCGAGCGGAGATGGAAGTCAGTTGCTGGTGTTCAGTGACGACACCGATGTCATCACGATCGTTTCGCCGCTCCTGGTGAACACAGGCAGTCAGGTCACAAGCACGGTGACTTCATGTGCGGGTTGCCGTCCGACTTACGCGGTTTTCAGCGCGGATGGCACCACGGCATACATTTTGAATTGCGGCGCGGAGTGCTCTCCGGGAGGCCCGCAAGCCAGCGTGCAGCCGCTGGACATGACTACCTTAACTTTGGGAGCCGCGGTCCCCGTCGATGGCGCAACCATCGCGTTCCTGAGTGGCTCGACACTCTATGTGGTTGGAAACTCCTCGACGAACAATGCGTGCACCGGCCAAACGACAGCCGCTACGACTTGCGGGCGCCTCGACATTCTCGATCTCGGCTCGATGACGGTAACCAGCACCGTTGCAATCACCGATGGCTACCACAATCGCATCGATATGAGTAATAATGGCCAGCTTTTTATCGGCTCGCATACCTGCACGAACGTCGGCAACGTCAACGCGCCGACGGGAGAGGTGCGCGGCTGTCTAACGATCTACAACACCACCAACGGCAATGTTGTCATACCGCCGGACAACGGAGATGCCACCGGTCTGCAGAGCTTCTCCACTCGCTATGTGGAATACGTAGCCCAGGGCGGGCGATTGCGTGTTTATGACACGACCATTGACAGTCTGCTATTGAACAGCTTCATCACTACCGGAACCATCGTGGTGACGGGCGAGATTGTTGACATGAAAGCCGTCGACTTCTTCTAGCAAACACGCTTAGCATGCTGCTCTTGAGATTTGATCGCTGAGAACTATTTTTGCGGTTCCAACACCAGTCGATGTACAGCCGTACTTTGCACTGCCGGGGAACTAAACGGCAAAGTGAAAGTCGAACCTTCGTACCACGTCTTCCATTGATCCATGTAGTAAGGGCTGAGGAAGTTTCCACCCTGCCCGGTGACCGTGTTGAGAGTCGATTGATCGAGATCGGCAAGGTTGGCAGTGAATCGCTCCGACGGCCCATGATGGCGAGTCACCGCCTTTACGGTATAGCCGCTTCCCGACTGCTCTTTTATTCCCGGCGCGGACCATCGCCGAATTAGAGGAATTTTACCGAGCACCGGGTGGTCGATTTCAATTGCGTTGACGTTGCCCCAACGCCACGATGTGAGATCTTTCGGAGCGTCTGAACCATTCACCGCAGAGTCCACTGCGGCGGTTAGCAGTTCGTCGTAGCTTGAATATTTTTCCGGCAACCAGCGCTTCGGCTGATGCAGCAGAATATTCTGCAGCCATACCGATCTCATCTCCCAATCGTAGGTCTTCCAACTCAGAGTTTCGGCCTGCTTCTTCGGATCATCCGGTGCAGGTCCCAGGCGGGGTTCGAGCAGCAGGCGCGAGAACTCGCGACTCGAACGAACCGCGATCGCCGCCGGCGTCGAAGAGGCGACCATGCGTCCATCCCAATTGCGCATCAGCTCCGCGGCCTGCTTTGCGCGCGCCGAGGGCTTGGAGGAATGGTCGATGGCGTAAACAAAACGCTCGGCGGCAAAAAGATCACTCTCCGAGTGAACGTCGTTTTGCAGCGCGAGCATGTCTGAGGGGGCAAACTTTCGTCCAGATTCCAAAACGTGATAGATACGCTCGGTACGCCACGGCGCCTCCCACTCCGCGCTAATCGAATACGGATAGCCATCCGGCGTGATGCGCCCATTCGCGGTCGCGATTACTCCTGAAGGTGGGTTATAGATACTCGGCAGCTTGTCGAAAGGTATGTAGCTCGTCCATTCGTGAGCGTCGTCCGCCCCGTTCACCGGCAGACTGCCATCCCCGGAGGCGCGAATGGGAACGTGACCAGTGGTTTGATATCCGATATTGCCATCGACATCGGCGTAAACCACGTTCTGCCCGGGCGCGTCGAGCTGCGAAAATGCCTCGCGAAATCCTTCCCAGTTCTGAGCCGAGTCCACATCGAAGAACGGCATGTGAAGGCCGTCGTAGAGCGTCCAGCGCAGCGCCACCTGTCGCGTTTCACCGGGCAGGATGTCCGTGACGACCGGGCCATGCCGCGTGATTCTTACATCCAGCGTTATATCCGGCTGGCCCTTGACATGAATAATCTCCTGGCGATGCTCGGGCTGCTGCCAACCCTGCGGAGTCTGATACGCGCCTTGCGCATTGAAATTTTCGATAAATGCATCCGCTACCGTGGGCCCAACATTGGTGAATCCCCAGGCGATGCGCTGATTGTGACCGACAATCACGTAAGGCATTCCGGGCAGCGTCACTCCCGCGACATCGAGATTGCCTGCTCTAAGATGCGCTTCGTACCAGAGGTTCGGCATCTGGTGGCCGAGGTGCATATCGTTTGAGAGCAGCGGCTTCCCGGTCACCGTGTGCGCCCCGGAAACGACCCAGTCGTTCGATCCATTCACCGCTTCGCGAGAATGTTCGAATGCCCGCTGCGCCAGGATTTCGGCCCCACCCTTCTGCTGCGTCACCGAGTTGTCGGGTCCGGCATCATCGTCGTCATCCTCATCGTCGGAGTCGCTCTGGGTGTCCTGATCGTTAAGATCTTCACGCATGACCGTGGGCGGACGATCATGCCAGGAGCGGTTTACGTAAAGATCGGCAGCCAGCTCAGGCCCCAGCTTAGCCAGAATCTTTTCCCGGCTGAGCGTCTCTGGGAAGGTGTAGTAGTTGAGGTCCTTCACCATTTGATTTGCGATGACGATGGAATCTTCTGACTGCCAGGGTTTTGGGCGGTAATTCAAAATTCGAAACTCGATTGGAAGACTCTTACCGTGAGCATCGATAAACGCATTCACGCCGCGCGCGTAAGCGTCAAAGTAGGAGCGATCACGCGGACTCGCCAGCGCGAGAGATTTCTTAGCCGCTGCTCGCAAGCCCAGAATGCGCTGTTCGCGATCGACTTTGATCGTGCCCTCGCCGAGGATTTCCGAAAGTTCTCCAGCGCCGAAGCGCCGCATCACGTCCATCTGCCACAGCCGGTCCTGCGCGGTGACATAGCCCTGAGCAAAAAACAAGTCTTCCAGAGTTGTGGCCTCGATAGCCGGCACGCCATGACCGTCGCGAGTCACCTTCACCGCGCTGGAAAGACCCTTTACTTGTAGCGTTCCGTCGAGCTGGGGCAGGGCCGAGCGAGCCGAGAAATAGGCGTATGCGAGAGCACCTGCTACGACTAGCGCGATGATCAAAATAAGCCAGAGAACGACGCGAACCCACGTCGAACGGCGGGAAACGGGAACGCCGGTTGCGGTCAGGGTGCTCATGGGCAAGTTGATTCTAGCAGTCTGAGGTTAGCCAGACTGCGAAAATAAAAACCGCATTACGAACGGCGGAAGATTTTTCTGTTATCCATCGGGACTCCAACTCGGCGGGAAGCGTCGCGCCGAACAGGGCGTTTCATCATAAAATTTCTATACCCCGTGGTTGCGCGTCGTGCTATTCTCACAGGCCAGTTTTGAAAGAAAGCCATGCTGGACTCGCGTCCTCTAACCTTTCTGTGCATTACGACGTACGAAAAGGGGCAGGAGTTTATGCGCGAGTGCAAGCGCCAGGGCTGCCACGTAATCCTGCTGACGGCGGAAAAGTTGCGCGATGCCGACTGGCCCCGCGAAATTCTGGACGACACTTTTTACCTTCCGGCCGACATTCCCCTCGCCGATGTTGTGCAGGCCGTGACGCACCTCGCGCGCACGAAGAAGCTTGACCGAATCGTCGCTCTCGACGAATTCGACATGGAGACGGCCGCGACTCTTCGCGAGCATCTGCGGGTGCCGGGGATGGGCCTGACCACCATGCGTTATTTTCGCGACAAGCTCGCCATGCGCATGAAGGCGCTGGATCGCGGGGTGCGGGTACCGGATTTCGTGCCGGTGGTGAACCATGACGACATTCGCTATTACCTTGAGCACGTGACGGGTCCGTGGGTTTTGAAGCCGCGACAGGAAGCGTCGGCCATTGGGATCAAGAAAATCCACGCCCCGGAAGATTTGTGGCCGGTGCTGGAGCAACTGGGGGACAAGCAGTCTTCGTATCTGCTGGAGAAGTTCGTTCCCGGCGAGGTCTATCACGTGGATTCGGTGGTCTCGGAGAATGAAGTGCTCTTCGCCAATGTCAGCAAATATGGCAAACCGCCGATGAATGTGGCGCAGGGTGGAGGAGTTTTCACAACGTTCACCGTGCGCCGCGGAAGCGAAGAGGATTCAGGATTGCGGGAGATCAATCGGGATTTAATCGCAGCGCTGGGATTAGTTCGCGGCGTGGCCCATACTGAATTCATAAGAGCGCATGCCGACGGACATTTCTATTTTCTAGAGTGCGCCGCCCGCGTGGGTGGTGCTTATATCAACGAAATGGTCGAGGCGGCGACGGGAATCAACCTTTGGCGGGAGTGGGCGCGGATCGAAGTAGCTGGAGGCGATGGAAGTTACAAGCTTCCTCCGGTGCGCGAGGAGTATGCGGGTGTGATTCTTTCTCTGGCGCGGCAAGAAGATCCGGATACTTCGGCCTATAACGATCCGGAAATTTTTCTGCGAATTAAGAAGCATCACCATGCGGGATTGATTCTGCGGTCGACCAATCAGCAGCGCGTGCAGTCGTTGCTGGAGAACTACGCTCAGCGCTTCGCCGAAGAGTTCACAGCGGTGGAACCGCCACGGGACAAACCAACGGCCTGAAATCGGTAAGTTGCCCGGATACAACCTCTTACGAACCCTCTATCGTTGTATGTACATTTAATGTACACTATCTTTTAGTGGGTTACGACGTCGAGTTCGACTGGGACGGCCATAACCTAGAGCATCTCGCGAAACACGGGATCAGTCGTCTTGACGCAGAGGACGTGTTGTCCGGAAATCACATCCTTCTCGAGTATCAAATGGAAGGAGACGAGGAACGATGGATTGCTGTAGGCGCGACTCGCGACGGTCGCATCTTGGAGATCGTGTTCGCCATCTGGGGTGACATGATACGGCCAATAACAGGCTGGCTTGCGAACAAAGAGATGTGTGACGACTTCGTCCGGGAGTGGGGACTAGAGTGAAGATGGGAAAAGCAAAAATGAAACCGGCGGTCATTCCGAAGTTTTCGAGCGAGGCTGCCGAAGCAGCCTGGTGGGACGCGCATCGTTCTGAAATTGAGGCAGAAATTCGGCAGCGGATGAAGCATAGGCGGCCGCTGACATTGGGTAACTTGCTCCGGGGAGCGAGGCCCTCGCAGCCAATCACGCTGCGCATTTCCACTGAGGACCTAGAGACGGCGCGCCGATTGGCTGCGCAACAAGGTTTGGGTTACCAGACCTATATCAAAATGCTGCTCCGCGACGCTCTCGCGAAGAATGCGGGGGATGGGTTCTCCGGCGGGATTCGCCGCGTCCCGGCTACGCTCCACGCTGAACCTCGTGAACTCAAAACTACAAGTGAATCCTCACAAGAGATACGCTTCCGATCGTACAACCCATACGAATCGGTCTATCCTGGGCTGCGCGTTGTCTCTCGAGAAACGCTTCACCTGATTAAGACGCTACGTGCGCAGGGACACTCTGTCGTAGTTGAGCCCGACAATGGGACTAGATTGAACTACTTGGCGGAAAAGGGATTCCGTGAACTCTTGTCTGACCCGGTCTATGCGTTTGTTATCGGAATTCCTACAAGTCTCATCCTAAACCTGATCGCCAATTGGGTGTTTCAACTAAAGCGGCCTCCTAAGCCAGGTGAGGTGAATCTGGTTCTCGAATTCGACGAGAATGGAAACAAGATGCGGTATAGCGAGAGCGGGCAGCCAGTCAGCCAAGAGAGGTTCCAATCCATACTCTCAACGCTCGAAGCTAGAAAACGTAGATTTGAGGAATCGAGAAAACTGACTACGCCATATCCTGGATACGTTATTCCCGTCCACCTTGAACATACGGAGAAAGTGGTAGCCTGGTCGAAAGGGTTCATTTTCGATGACGCGAAGAAGACCATAGCGGTGGATGAGACTAGAATCTGTGACGATGAAACTCGGGAGCGCATTCAGCGCGGCGAGTTGAGAGGTTTTAGCGTTGCGGGAATCGTCTCAAGAGCAATGTGTCTCATTTGCGGAGCGGACTACGTAGACTGTAACCACATCGCCGGCATCAACTACGAGGGAGAGAAATGCACCGTCCGAACTACGACCCGCCCGGCAGAAATCAGCATTGTAAAAGATCCTGTACAACCCCTCGCGCGCATTCGGATAATTTAGGGCAGGCGCGGTTCCTCGATCAAAACGCGTCAATCCCCGTAACGCTCTGCCCAATAATCAATGAATGCACATCGTGCGTGCCCTCGTAAGTCTTCACCGACTCCAGATTCATCATGTGGCGCATGATGGGATAGTCGTCAGCGACGCCATTCGCGCCGAGGATGTCTCGCGAGATGCGGGCACATTCGAGGGCCATCCAGACGTTGTTGCGCTTCGCCATGGAGATGTGCTGGTGCTCGACTTTGCCTGCATCTTTCAGTCGGCCGACTTGCAGCACGAGCAGTTGCGCTTTGGTGATCTCGCTGATCATCCAGGTGAGCTTGTCCTGCACGAGCTGGTGCGAGGCGATGGGCTGGTCGCGCCACTGCTTGCGCAGGATGGCATATTGCAGGGCGCAGTCGTAGCAGGACATGGCCGCGCCGATCGCACCCCAAGCGATGCCGTAGCGAGCTTGGTTCAAGCACATCAAGGGCGATTTCAGGCCATCGCTTTTCGGCAGCAGATTCGACTCGGGGATATGAACATCCTGCAGCGACAGCCCGGACGTGACCGAGGCGCGCAGCGACCATTTGCCGTGAACATCGCTGGCTGAGAAGCCGGGACGGTCGGTCTCGACCAGAAAGCCGCGAATCTTATCGTCTTCGTTTTCCACTTTCGCCCAGATCACAGCTACGTCGGCGATCGTGCCGGAGGTGATCCACATCTTCTCGCCGTTGAGAATGTATTCGTTGCCCACCTTGCGGGCGCGCGTGAGCATCCCGCCGGGATTGGAGCCAAAGCCCGGTTCTGTGAGTCCGAAGCAGCCGAGCTTTTCGCCCTTCTGCATGGGCGGGAGCCAGGTTTGCTTTTGCTCATCGCTGCCGAATTCGTAGATGGGGTACATGACGAGTCCCGATTGCACGCTGACGAAGCTGCGTACGCCGGAGTCTCCGCGTTCGAGTTCCTGCGTCATCAGTCCATATTCGACATTGCCCATGCCGGCGCAACCATAGCCTTTCAGCGACGCGCCGAAGAATCCGAGGTCGGCCATGGGCTTTACCAGTTCACGCGGGAAGCGGCCGGCGCGGTTGCATTCCTCGATGATGGGAATGAGATTGTCCTCGATGAACTGGCGCGTGGTGTCGCGGACCAGGCGCTCTTCTTCGGTGAGCAGCGAATCGTACTGGATGAAATCGACACCACGAAATTTGATGGCAGGCATTGCGAGTCTCCTTGAACCAATGGATGTTCGGAAACGATCCGGCAAACGAGGCGGCCGGAAAGGTTTGCCGCCCGCAGAATGGGGCGCGTGCCGGAGGGCAAACATATGACGGTAGCAGGGGCAGGGGAGCTGGGTCAACGAGCGCTGCGACTCACACGCCGAGAGAAAGACATACGGCAAACCTTGCTGTAAAATAAACATGAATAACGACGGAAGAGAACCAGCGCATGCCTTAACGAAGTTCTTCCGGCATTCTGAAACATCCAATCCATCATTGCCTGCCGGAAGTTTTGGCAGAGTACGCTGCGCAATCAAGACCAGGAGAAACGAATCATGGCAGTAGGGGCAAAGATCGCAAAAACAGCAGATCGTAAGAAGGTTATGGACACCAGCAAGAGCACCGATTGCCCAAAGTGCGGCAAGTCGACGCGCATCGTCAAGCGCATGAAAGACCGGGAGCGCGGCACTCCTGGCGGGATTTATATTTCCTGTTCGGCCTGTGAGTTCTTCGAAAAGTTGTAAGTCCTTTCTCAATTTTCGGAATGCCGGAGTCCAGGGAACGTTCCCGCTCCGGCCATTTCGCTCTCTTAGGCGGCAACTCCCTGCCGTTCCTTGCCATCCAATTCTCGCCTGAAGTGTCGAGTCTTTCCGCTCGGGCATCGAGGCGCGTTTCCATGAATGTTCACCCCGGCATCCGCCAATGGCTTGTCGCTTTATGCCTGATTGCGGCTGTAGTTCAGCAGAGTGCTTGCAGCGGTGGCAGCACGTCCAGCGCTAGCAGCAGTACTGGAGGTGGGGGTGGCACGGGTGGGGGCGGCGGTGGTGGTGGCGGAACCGGCAGCGGCGGGGGAAGCTCTGGAGGAAATAGCGTTCCGCAGTTCGCGCACGTGTTCCTGGTTGTAGAAGAGAATCACAGCTTTAACGACGTCATCGGAAGCAGCAGCATGCCTTACTTGAACGGGTTGGCCACCGCCAACAGTCTGGCGACGCAGTACTACGCTGACGCGCATCCGTCGTTGCCGAATTACTTTATGCTGACGGTTGGCGAAGGTACGTCGATTACGGGAAGCGCAGGTGACTCTTACAACGGAGTCGTGACTCAAGACAATGTAGTCCGCGCCTTGACCGCTGCCGGAAAAACCTGGAAGTGTTACGCCGAGTCATTGCCCTCGGTGGGCTACTTGGGTGGCGATGATGGCGCCTACCTTCAGCGTCACAACCCCTTTGTTTATTTTTCTGACGTGCAGAGCAGTGCCACCCAGGCGGGCAATATTGTTCCCTTTACCCAGCTCGCAACGGATATCGCGAATAACGCTCTGCCCGATTATGCGTTCATCGTGCCGAACGTTAACGACGACGCCCATAATTGTCCCGCCGGGTTGACAACCTGCACGCAGGATCAGCAGCTCGCGGCCGCCGATCAGTGGCTATCGACGAATATCAGCCCGCTGCTGCAAAGTACATCCTTCCAAAACTCGCTGATGATCGTCGTTTTCGACGAAGCGGAAGACTCGGATGTTACCAACGGCGGCGGGCACGTTCCCGCTGTGATTGTCAGTTCCAAGGCGAAAGCCGGATATCAATCGACAACGCTGTATCAGCACGAAAGCACGCTGCGATTGATGATGGAAGGTTTGGGCGTCACGGACCTGCCCGGGGCGGCAGCGACTGCGCCCGATATGACTGAATTCTTTAACTAAATCCGACCAGTATTGGATAACGACTCAGCTGGGAGTCAAACCGCGACCGTAACTGACGTCTCGGTTCGCGTGACGGGTCTGTAGAGTGTGTCGCGCTCGATGGGTTCCCGCCCCGCGGCGCGGATCAAGCGCTCCAACTCTTCTCGTCTCATTCCCTGCGGCGTGGTAGCTCCGGCGTCGTGATAAATCTTTTCTTCGATAACCGTGCCGTCCATGTCGTCCGCGCCAAAGCGTAGCGAGACCTGTGCAATCTTAGCGGTCATCATTTGCCAGTAGGATTTGATGTGCGGAAAGTTATCGAGCACAAGGCGGCTGACCGCGATCTGCTTGATGTCGAGCATCCCCGTAGTTTTCGGAAGGTGCTGCAGCGCCGTGTTCTCGGGATGGAAGGCCAGCGGGATGAATGTTTGAAAGCCACTGGTTTCGTCTTGCAGCGCCCGCAGTTTTAGCAGGTGATCGACGCGGTCTTCGTCATTTTCGACGTGACCGTAAAGCATGGTCGCGTTGGATTTCAATCCGACCTGATGAGCGATTTTCGCCGTGTCAAGCCATTGGTCGCCATCGATTTTGTGATCGCAAATGATGTGGCGAATGCGGTCGGCAAATATTTCTGCGCCCCCACCCGGCAGCGAATCTACCCCCGAAGCTTTGAGTTGCTCGAGCGTCTCGCGAATCGAGAGTTTAGCGCGCTTCGAGAGATACGCGACCTCGACCATGGTGAAAGCCTTAAGGTGCACCTGCGGAAAGCGCTGCTTCAGGCCGGAGCATAGATCGAGAAAATATTGAAATGGCAGGTCGGGGTGCAATCCGCCGACAATGTGAAATTCAGTGACCGCCTCGCTGTACCCGGAAGCCGCGGTTTCAAACGCCTCATCGAGCGCCATGGTATAGGCGCCGGGCGCATCTTTTTTCCGACCGAAGGCGCACAACCGGCAAGCCGCCACGCAAACATTCGTCGGATTGATATGGCGATTGACGTTGAAGTACGTCTTATCGCCGTGCATCCGCTCGCGAACGTGATTGGCCATCCAGCCGACGGCCAGGATATCGCCGGTGCGGTAAAGGGTAAGAGCATCCGCGGCGTTGAGGCGTTCGCCGCCAATAACTTTTGCATGAATCGGCTGAAGGCGAGGGTCGTCCGTCTGGAATGAGTGGTACTGGCGCGGGGCAGACATCCCCTTGATGATAGCGCAGGACAGACCTAGAAGTCACAGAGAAGGCTAGTGACCGGCAATCACGCGGTCGCTAATCTTGGCGTATTCGCCTTCCGAGACTATGTGCCGACTGACCAGATCGTGGGCATCGTCGAATGGTCTTCCAGCGATAATGCGGTCTGCTTCATGCTCCGTGATCCCCGGCAGGGTGAGCAGATCTTCGCGTGAAGCCTTGTTGATGTTGATGGCCTTATTATCGCTTCTCATGCCCTCCTTTACGCCCTCGACGACGGCCTTGGTATCGCGCCGCACAGTTTCTGTCGCCTGAGCAGTGCGCTCCCGGATTTCATCTGGATTGTCCTGCTTGCTGCTGCACGCGGTGAAGGTCGCGAGCGACGATGCGAGAAGTATGAGCGGCACCGAGTAAAGGCGATGGATTTTCATGGTTGTTAAGTTGCAATCGGAGCCATCTGTGGTTGGCGTGAAAAGCAAAATCACACAAACTGATGCCGTCGATTGTGCATCGAATTAAGGGAAGGTTGTCAGTTGCGCGCCCTAGCCGAGAAAGATTCGACTTCTCAAAAGGAGGTAGTAAGTCTATGAAAACGGTTTGTATTGCCATCTTTTCGGGCGCGTTGCTGTTGACAGTCGCGGTCGCTCAGGATAACGCAGCACCGCCGCCAGGTTCGCCGCCTTCGAACCCCGCGAGTTCGCCTTCAACGCAGCAATTGCCCCAGGCACAACCCGCTGAAACGCAGCACATCATGCGCATTGCTCCTGGCAGCGTCCTTCCAGTGTCGTTGACCAAAACCATCGACGCAAAAAAGGCGAAGACGGGCGATGAAGTCGTCGCAAAAGTCACACAAGATATGAAGAGCAACAGCGGCGATGTAATCTTACCCAAAGACACCAAGGTGATGGGCCATGTGACCGAGGCCCAGCCGCGAAGCAAAGATCAGAAGGAATCACAACTCGGAATTGTGTTTGACCGAACCATCGCGAAAAATGGAACTGAGATGACGATGCCCATGTCGATTCAAGCCATCGTTGGCCAGCAAAATAATAACGGGTCGCAGAATGGTCAGAACAGTCCGACGAACGGAAACAGCCCAGCCGCGCAACCCACCTCCAGCGCCAGCTCAAATTCTGCCGGGCGTCCGGGAATGGCGGGATCGTCGTCATCGTCGCCATCGTATCCGTCGGCTTCCGCCCCAACCGGCAGCAGCACGCCGAGCGATGCCCAGACAAGCGCTGGAGCGCGGCCTCCCATAACGTCCCAGACCGAGGGCGTGATTGGAATCTCAGATCTGAAGCTCACGCCGTCAGCAGCAAATTCAAGTCAGGGTTCTTTGATGAGCTCCGATAAGAACAACGTGAAGATCGAGAGCGGCACGATGATGCTGCTGCGCGTTAACCAGTAAACAAATCTCGAACTATCGACAGATCGCGCGGGCTAAGCTCGCGCGATCTTGTTTTGTACGCTTTCCCTTATGTCGCCCCCGTGTAATGCTGTCCTGTACAATTTGGCTTCCGATGAGCGCGCGAACGAAATTGTGGTTGGTTCTGGCTAGCGCCGTGCTCCTAGCCGTTGCCCACGCCGAGCCGATCAAGGACCTCAAGGCCACCGACTACGTTAACGACTTTGCCCACGTATTAAATCAAAGCTCAATCGTACAGATGGATGACATCTGCCGGCAGATTGATGAGAAGGCGCATGCCAAGATCGCCGTGGTCACCGTGCGATCGCTCGATGGGTCCGATATTGAAAGTTACGCGGTCGCTCTGTTTCAACAATGGGGACTCGGGACCAAATCGACCAACCGGGGAGTCCTGATCCTGTACGCCATCGACGACCACCGCGACCGTATCGAGGTTGGCTATGGGCTGGAGCCCATCCTGCCCGATGGGAAGACAGGTGGATTTGCGCGCGAGGCCGTGCCACTCATGCGAAGTGGCAATTATAGTCAGGCGCTGCTTCTCGTCACTTCGCGCGTGGCAAAAGTTATTGCCGACGATTCCGGCGTTCAGCTAACGAATGCGCAAGCAGAAGGACCAATCCAACCGACGGAACGGGAGCCATCGGGCCATCTATCGCTCGGCGGGATCGTGCTCATCGGCATTGTAATTCTGATTGTCCTCTTTACCCCGTTGCGCACCGTCTTGTTCTGGATGTTGTTTTCCGGAATATTCGGCGGGGGCGGCCGAGGCGGTGGATTCGGTGGAGGCGGAGGCGGATTCGGTGGTGGAGGCGGATTTGGCGGATTTGGTGGTGGCGGCATGTCGGGCGGAGGCGGTTCCAGTGGCAGTTGGTAGCAAGCGAGGGTGCAATGGTTTCGAATGCGATGGTTCCTGAAGAAAAACTTGCGGACTTTGTGAACCGGCTGCGAACCGCAGCGGGCGCAAACCTGGAGAGCGTGATCCTCTTCGGATCGGCGATCGGGGGAGATTTTCATCCCGAGTTTTCAAACATCAATTTGTTTTGCGTGCTTCGCGACAGCTCTTTCACGGCGTTACAAGCTCTCGCGCCGGCCGTGAAGTGGTGGGAGAAACAGAACCAGCCGCCTCCTCTGTTCATGACTCACGACGAGATCAAGCGATCGACCGATGTATTCACGATTGAGTTGCTCGATATGCAGCAGCACCACCGAGTTTTGTTCGGCGAGGATGTTGTGCAGAAGCTTTCGATCTCAGCGAGTTTGCACCGCGCACAGGTGGAATACGAGCTGCGGGAAAAACTCGCTCTGTTGCGCCAGCACTTGGTGCTCGCAACGGGTAGCGACTCGCGGCTATGGGATGTGCTGTTACGATCCGTTTCGTCATTTGCCACACTCTTTCGCCACGCGCGCATCGTGTTGGGTCAGGAAGCGCCAGTAGGGAAGCGCGAGGCGGTGCAGGCATTATCAAAACAGATTGGATTTGATGCATCCGGCATCCTGCAGGTGCTGGACGTTCGAGAGCGAAAAGCGGAGCGCAAGAAGTTCAATGCGGTAGACGTTTTTTCGCGTTATTTGGCGGCAGTAGAACAGGTAGCCGCAGCAGTTGATAGAATGCTGGACTCGGGCACCGTCGACTCGGCGTAGGAATCGCGGAAGCTGATCCTCAGGAGAATCTCATGAGCAAGGCACTGATCGCGGTTGTCGTAATCATTGCAATCGTATTACTGGTTGTTCTCTTCGTTTTTGGTCAGTACGTAAGCGTTAAGAACACGCTGGTCAGCAAGAACGAGGCGGTGAAGGCTTCGTGGTCACAGGTTGATATCGTGTTGCAACGCCGCGCGGACCTCATCCCAAACCTGGTGGAGACGGTGAAAGGATATGCACAGCAGGAAGTGACTGTATTCGGCGACATCGCAAAAGCGCGCTCCGCGCTGCTTTCTGCCGGTTCGCCACAGGAAAAGATCGCGGCCAATGGCCAGCTCGATGGAGCGCTCGGGCGCTTGCTGGTAGTTGTCGAAAACTATCCTCAGTTGAAGTCAAACGAGAATTTCCTGCGCCTGCAGGACGAACTCGCCGGCACGGAAAATCGCATTGCCGTCGAGCGCAAGCGCTACAACGACACGCTTCGCGATTACAACACCTACGTACAGCAGTTCCCCAACAGCTTCTTCGCGGGAATCGCGGGTTTCAAACCGAATGAGGCTTATTTCGAGGCGACGCCCGCGTCGCGCGAGGTTCCGAAGGTGAACTTTTCGAGTCCAGCGCCGCAGGCGACTCTGCAACCGGCGCCGGTTCACTAACAGAAGTCGATAGGAAAAGGGCAGCCGAGTTCAGACAAGTGGGGGCCCCGGGCGGAGTCGAACCGCCGACCACGGTTGGTTGTGTTTATTAGTGGTTTTTGGGGTACATGGGGTGCAAAAGATGGGGTACATTTTCGGGCCACGGTTATGGTGGAAAACCAATGTTAAACCCAAGTTCATGAGCGACAGCCCTTATCAGCCACGCCAAGAAAACAATTGTGGCAGCAACTTCGACGGCATAAAATTTTACGAGATGAAATGTCCGGAAGTGACTGCGGTGGGTTGAGCGCTTCGATTTCGGCACACAAATCTCCTTCCCGGCTGAAAGAGATTCGCGTACTAATCATGCAAACTACATTCTGCGACAGTGCCCCAGCCGGAGGGCCTCTTTGGGGGGTACCGAAGTACCGATGGGTCGGTTTCATCTGCGCCAGTGCACCGTGGTTGAGCCCACGTGGCACACGGACTTGAACCGAACACCTTAAGCAATCTAGCATAAAGTGAGTTGGGCCGTCTATCGCAGGGGTCGAGGAAAAAGTTTGTCTCGGATTGGGCTTGTGCTAACGTTTGATTGAGTGGCCCCGTAGCTCAGATGGATAGAGCATTCGTTTCCTAAACGAAGGGTCGCGTGTTCGACTCACGCCGGGGCCACCACTTTTCAATAAAACTTACCTGCGAGTTGGCGCTGCCCGGAGTCTGCCAGTACCGCCGTGGTGGTGCATCACTAGGCGCGGAAGCACCCCGGAATTCTGTTCATCAGGCGTAGGCCACACTACGCGGCATTCCTTCTTGCACACAGAGCACCTGTGATACTCAGCGCCTTCGGGGATTCCCGGCATCCCAATTCCATATCCGCGACACGGTGGCCCCTTCTTCATTTGGCGTAATTCTACCAGCCAAGGCTAGTCAGCAGCTTGAAAACTGCACCGGCCACGATGCCTCCAGCCACGATACCCACCACGCTCTGCCACCAAGGCCGCTGCGTTTTTCTTACCGATTCATAAGCAAAATCGTCGCCGTCAATATCTTTAACGCCCGATGCACGCAGTCCGCGCCGGTTGAAGTGTTCCACGATAGTACCGATTTCGATTAGGCGGCTGGTGAGGTTGCGCAGTTCGTACACTACCGCGAGAAGCGCGAAGAAGATTAACGCTAAGGCGAAGTAAAGCATTTTGGCGATGCCTGGATTCTACACCCGGCCCTGCGCGCAGCGTGAGTTACACTGGTGGCCGTAATGAGTGATATCGCCTCCAACCCTTATTTCCAAATTGCTGTGGGCGCAGTTTTATCGCTAGTAGGGTCGTTTTGGGCGAACTACTGGTTTCACGGCAGAGTCGAGAAGCGGCGTGCTGAGCGGGAAGCGAAGCGGGCCTATAACAAGCTGATGACCCGGCTGGTTCATACCACCATTTCTGACATCCATCACCCACTTCATTTGATGCCGGTGGAGATATCGGATCGTATTGAAGACCTCAAGTTCGCTCTCCATGATGTGAACCCCAAGTTCGATCACATCGAGCTAGTGAAGCAGGCAATTCTACAAGCTGCCGATCTACGCAAACAACAGGAGGAAAAATACCAGCAGAAGAAGCCATGAAACTTCAAGGCAAATTCCAGAGTTGCTATGGAAGTGGTTGCGATGCTCCCCACGTGTTAAGCGTCCAACCATCATCTGAATTTTTGTGTTCTCTCATGGTTCATTAGAAACCACAGCTATCGTTTATCAAGAGATTCGGTCTTTTCCTCAAGCTCGGCCCAGCGTCGGTAGAGCGCATCAACAACTTCCTGAGCTGCCTCCATTTCAGCATGTGCATTCAGTAGCTGCGGCCCGTCGCTGGCGATCGCTGGATCTTCCAGTTGAGCGCGCTTTATGCGCAACATATCTTCGGCATCGGCAATTCGCTGCTCAAGGCTGCCATATTCGCGTTCTTCGAGATAGGAGAGTTTTTTCTTTCCCTTCGTGGTTGATTCGTTAGAAGCCGCTGCCCGGAGAGCAGCCCGAACACTGGTTTGTACCGTCTGATTGCTTTCTGCTTGCCACATCTCCCATTGCGAGTAATCCGCGAAACTGGCAGCACCACCGCGACCGTCCAGGCCCAGTACGATCGTCGATAACCGGTCAAGCATATAGCGGTCGTGAGTAACCAGTACGAGCGAACCCGTAAATTCGAGCAGACTAGCCTCCAGTATTTCGAGTGTGGGGATATCAAGATCATTGGTTGGCTCGTCGAGCAGCAGAATGTCAGCAGGCTGAAGCATGAGCTGAGCGATCAGGACTCGGGCCCGCTCGCCTCCGGAAAGCCGATCGACCGGCTGGTTGAGCTGCTCGCCGGTAAACAAAAATCTCGCAGCCCAGGATGCAACGTGAATCACCCGGTCCTGATAGATGACCGAATCGCCTTGCGGGGCCAGAGCGCGACGCAACGTCGTATTCGAATCAAGTTCGCGGGTCTGATCGAAGTAAACGATTCGCAGCCGGTCGGCACGGCGAATCTCGCCGCTAGTAGGGGCGAGATCTCCCCGAAGCAGGCGCAGCAGAGTCGTCTTGCCGCTGCCATTCGGACCTACTAATCCAACCCGCATCCCGGCGGTAATGGTGAAATTAAGCGCCTCAAACAGAGTGCGATTGCCGATTTCGTACGCGACATTCTCTAGTTCGATTAATCGCTTGGTTTGCCGGTCGCTTGACGAAAAGTCGATTTGAGCATTTGCAGTTCGCGTTCTCGCATTCAGGTTCGCGAGTTCCTCCTTCAATTCTCCGGCCTTGGAAATTCGCGCCTTGGACTTCCTGGTACGAGCTTTCGCGCCGCGGCGAAGCCACTCAATTTCGGAATGGACCAGATTCTCCAGCGCTTCGTGGCGCTTCGATTGGGCGTGCAGAAATGCTTCTTTCTTTTCCAGAAATGTGCTGTAGTTTCCGCGAACCCGGAGCACACCATCGGGATAAACGCGGCTGAGTTCAGCAATCTCACCCGCCACATTCTCCAGAAAATAGCGATCGTGACTGACCACTACACAGGCAAACGTAGCCTGATCCAGGATGGACTCGAGCCACTCGATTCCCGTCAAGTCCAGATGATTCGTAGGTTCGTCCAGCAGCAGTACTTCCGGCGCCTGCACCAGAGCTTCGACGATCGCGAGCCGCTTTTGCCAGCCCCCTGACAACCCGCGTGCGGGTGCTTCGAGATCATCGAAACCGGCGCGTCCTAAGGTTTCGGCGAAGCGCGTGCCTCGCTCCGACTGGGGCACTCCCGAGTTGTCTAATGCGTTCTCTATCACAGACCGCACGGTGTTCGCAGGGTCAAATCTGGATTCCTGCGCTACGTAGGTGG
Organism: uncultured Acidobacteriaceae bacterium; assembly: GCA_963771965.1. GTDB lineage: Bacteria > Acidobacteriota > Terriglobia > Terriglobales > Acidobacteriaceae > Sulfotelmatobacter. The sequence goes on along the minus strand of CAVYVM010000003.1, from coordinate 19,448 downwards.
TGCGAAGCTGTCTTCGAAAAGCAATTTCCCCGGTATCTGGACTGACTTCACTGGCCAAAGCCCTCAGCAGGGTAGACTTCCCGGAGCCGTTGGGACCGATGAGCCCAATACAGTCTCCCTCAGAAACCGCAAAGGAGATGTCCTGAAAAAGTGGATTCGCACCAAAGGTCTTGGAAATGTTCTGTACGTTGATGAGCGGTGGCAATGCTAGGCGATCTCCTGACTCTTTGAGACTATCAGGAAGGGCGGGGCGCGTGTCGGGAACTGACGCTGCAACTCAACCCTGATGTTTTCGTGAAAGCTGCGTCGACATCAATACTCTCAACTGCGTCTGTTACAGATTTCCGGACAACTGCGCGAGGCCAACCACCCGAAAAAGCTGGCCGAAGAGTCGCGGCGTCGATGCATTAGGGTGCTAACTCAGGCGACAAAGCAAGTCCATGGAGAATGAGTACTTGGGTCTAAATCGTGGTCTAGCGTTGAGTCATGGCATAAGCTCGCTGTTCCTTTTCGCGAATAACTCGACACTTCTCGTGAGCTACAAACGTTACTTATTAAGATTGATGCGGCCCATTGTAGCCTCTATACCACTATTGTGTTCGGCGAAAGTATTGGGCCTAAAGCAGCGTTCGAGCGGTGGTCTCTTATTCACGCAACGAGCAGTGTTCACGCTCCGGTCGCACTGCTAAGTTGTGGAGCTATTTGGCGCGGCGCGGCGGTCTCACATTCATGAATATCGGTTTATCCCTCGATCCGGTTTGCCGGATGCGCTGCAAATGATTTACCCTCGCCCCAGTCGATCATGAACCCATCCAAGACCAACTCCGCCACGGATCATTTTGCGCACGCGATGCGCCGGGAAATCTACGAACAGCCCCAGGCCATTGCAAAAACCATCGATATCCATTTAAAGAATGATGTTATTTTTCCTGGGATGCTGCACGCCATCGAGGGCGCGCTGTTGACCTTGGAAAGGTTGATCATCGCCGCCAGCGGGTCGAGCCGCCACGCAGGTCTGGCCGGCGAGATCATGATCGAAGATCTTTCCGGCGTGGCCGTGGATGTGGAATATGCCAGCGAGTACTGCTATCGCTCCACCCATGCCGCCGTGGACCCCTTGGTGATGGTGATCACGCAATCCGGCGAAACCGCGGATACAATTGCCGCGCAACGAGAGGCGCTGACGCGCGGGGTGAAGACAATCGCGGTTTCGAATGTAGCCGAGGCGACCATTCCTCGAGAAGCGAGCGCAGCTTTGATCACGGGCGCGGGTCCGGAGGTCGCCATACCTGCGACCAAAAGTTTCACAGCGCAGGTCACGGTTGTGTATTTGATGGCGTTGTTCCTGGCGCGCAAGCGCGGACGCATGACCTCCGAGGTCACTCGCTCCTATTTGCAGCGCCTGTTGCAGCTCCCTGAGGCCATCGAACGCAATCTTCGCACCTGGGACGAACTCGCGGAGCAATTCGGAGAGAAGCATTTCCGCGCGGAAAAATTCCTATATCTCGGACGGGGCGTGCACTATGCCATCGCGCGCGAGGGGGCTCTCAAACTCAAGGAAACCTCCTACGCGCACGCCGAAGGATACCCTGCGGGTGAGTTAAAGCACGGACCTAATGCTCTGGTCGATGAGAACCTTCCGGTCGTCGTGCTGGCAACTTGTGATCACGGCGATCCGGACTCGGTTTTGCGCTACCGGCGCACCCTTGACGTGATTCGGGAAGTCCGGTCGCGGCACGGCCGCGTAGTAGCGGTAGCCACCGAAGGAGACCCGGAGATCGCCGGCATTGCCGACGATGTATTTCTTGTCCCTTCGGCGCCAGAATTGCTGCTGCCAATCGTCGAGGTGATTCCGTTGCAGTTGTTCGCCTACCATGTCGCCACCAAAAAAGGATATGACGTGGACCGCCCTCGGAATCTCGTGAAGGCGGTGGTCACCGAGTGATAAACCGAGCCTCCTTCTAATAGTGCGAATGTGGACAGCCAGCCTCGGCTGGCCACCGACCTCACGGGAGTTCATGTCAAACACCAATACATCTCACATCGATCTACAAGCTGTCGCAAAAGAAATAATGCGGCAGCATGGCTTTCAACCCGACTTTCCAGCTGCGGTTCAGAAGCAACTGGCAGACTTGCGTGCTCATCCTCCGCAGATTACTTCTGGAGGAAGCGTGCGCGATCTCCGCGATCGGCTCTGGTCGTCGATCGACAACGACACATCGCGCGATCTCGATCAGATTGAAGTTGCCAAAAGATTGCCCAACGGCGATGTGAGGGTCTTGGTCGCTATCGCCGACGTAGACACCTACATTTCCAAACTGAGCGCGATCGATCAACACGCCGCCAGCGAAACGACCACGGTGTACATCGGAATCCGAAACTTTCCGATGTTGCCGGAAGTACTTTCAACCGGCCAGACTTCGCTGCTGGAGAATCAAGAACGCCTGAGCGTGGTCATCGAGTTTGTAGTCGACGACGGAGGCCACGTAACCTCCAGCGAAGTCTATCGCGCCGTGGTTCGCAATTACGCACAACTGCAGTACAACTCAACTGGAGCGTGGTTGGAGGGTACAGGGGCTGCTCCGCCAAAAATTGCGGCCTCCGCCGATCTCCAGACACAATTGCGCCTGCAGAGCGAAGTCGCTCAGAAATTGAAGAGTCAACGCCAAGAAAACGGAGCTCTCGAGATTCAGACGGACGAGACCTATCCGCTGGTGCTGAACGCTCAGGTCATCGACGTAGTGAAGCAGCAGAGAAATCGTGCTACCGAGTTGATTGAAGACTTTATGATCGCTGCCAACGGGGTTGTGGCGCGGATGCTGGAAAAAGTTTCGTCTTTACGCCGCATCGTCAAGAGGCCGGAGCGTTGGGATCGCATCGTTCAACTGGCGTCGGCTTACGGAGGGAAACTTCCTCCCAAACCGGATTCCAAGGCTTTGAACGATTTTCTGGTGAAACGCAGGGCAGCCGATCCCGACCATTTCGCCGACGTGTCGCTCGCTGTGATTAAGTTGATCGGTCCCGGAGAATATGTGCTCGAGCGGCCGGGTGATCCCTCAGCCGGACATTTCGGCCTGGCCGTCCAGGATTACACTCATTCGACCGCGCCCAATCGCCGATTTCCGGATATCGTGACTCAGCGCTTGGTTAAGGCCATGCTTGCAGGGCAGCCGAATCCCTACTCGGATGCCGAACTCACGCAAATCGCCGCGAACTGCACCCAGAAGGGGGACGCAGCACGGAAAGTGGAGCGCGAAATGTCGAAACGGCTGGCGGCAGTCGCCATGCAGAACCGCATCGGCGCTATTTTCGACGCGGTCGTCACCGGCGTAACTCCGAAGGGAACCTTCGTCCGAGCGCTGCAACCCCATGTAGAGGGATTGCTGGCACAAGGTGCGCAAGGCGTCGACGTCGGCAACAAATTGCGCGTCAAACTGATCCGCACCGACGTGCAGCATGGATTCATCGATTTTGCTCGCGCCTGAGCGAGTCGAGATCAAATCCGCTCCGCGCGGGTCGTCGTTCATAAGCTCATCTTTAACAAGGCCTCACTATAATTCCCCGGTCATCACGAAAGCCAATAGGCCCGGCCACACTCCCACGCTATGCTTGCCCAAGCCGTTGGTGCGGAGACAAGGCGGGGGTTTGTTTGCTTGAATGGCGCAAACTCGTTTGCGGTGTGATGATCGTCATCGTGCCTGCGTCGATGTCGGCGCAGGGCACTGACCGCGCTTTGCTTTATAGCGACGGAGGCACATGGCTGAACGGGAAGCCAGCGCCAGCGTCCTCCGCAATTTTTCCGAACGACTATATCCAGACACAAGCGGCTCACAGCGCGAAAATCGATGTCGAAGGATCCACCGCTATGATGCTCCCGGATACCGTCGTGCAATTTGAGGGCGACGAACTCGTTCTCGATCACGGCAGCCTGCAGCTCAGTACAGCTCGCCAGATGAAAGTACGCGTGAATTGCGTGACCGTAATTCCCGTGACTGCCGACTGGACTCAGTACGACGTGAGTGATATCGATGGCAAAGTGAAGGTGAGTGCTTACAAGAAAGATGTAAAGATTCACGCTCCAGGCGCGGCCCGGAGATCAAAACAGGGAGCATCGACGGATAATATTGTGCATGAAGGTGAGCGATCCACCCGGGATGAGAAGTGTGGGGCTGCGGGGCGACCTGCCGAGGTCGACGGTAAGGGGCCTCTTCTAGACAGCATCTGGGCCAAGGGCGTGGGAGTTGGTCTGATCGGCCTGGCCTGCCTGATTGTCTGTCGCACGGAAGATCCGGTCAGTCCGTCGAAGCCGTGATCGGTCGTGCGATTTTCTCTACATGCCGCCATGCAGGCGGTCGATATCAGCATTGGTGTAGACGCGCATCGCACGCCGAACGTGCTCTTTGCCGTACGCCGCTGCTTCCGGCAGAGTAACTCCGTTATCGCTTTCCCGCAGATCTTTGGCCTCAATGATTCGCCCTACACCAATATCCAAGATGCTTTGGGGAATCGCAGTGCTCGCAATCGATGTACTGGGTGCTGGTGGAAAGCTGATCTCGATCACGTTTGCCGCGGGCGCACCATAATAAATCGGAAACAAATGGGCCTTAGGCAAAGCGACGGCCTCAGGTACCGCAATGGTTTGAACTTCGGCTCCCGCATTGAGATCGCCGGTTGCGTTGCTGGCGCCAACTTCCAAAGCCGGACCCGACAGGGACAAGGACGGCGTGGAAATGGAGCGCACGAAAAAGCTCGAAGAGACGGATCGAGCGTTCGGTACCGAACTCAGAAGATATTGTGGACCATTGCCAAAATTTGTGTCCTGGCACAAAGCAGTTCCTGCCGCGCAAATCGCGACGAACGCAAAACAAAAAAGAACTCGCATGGAACCTCCATCATACGATTCTAAGATTATGAAGTGACGGAAACGGTTGCTGCCAGAGTCAATAGACCCTACTCGCCTTGACTGCCACGGCTTTCGGCCTCAGATGCGCGCAGGGCGTCCCGGTGTCGGCGTCCTGCGCGCAGCACAAAAAGCATGTAGAACACGATCGTCAGATTGGCCAAGAACAAACCGGAGCGAACCAGCGTGATGCCGCGCAATAGTCCCCGAATTTCGAGCGGCAGCAGCAGAGTTCCAGACACGAAAGCGAGCCACTCCGCCCAGGTGCGTTCCTTCCATAGGCCGTAGGCCTCGGCAAAACGCAAGCCGGTGTAGGAAAAAGCCAGCCACGCCGCCGCCCATAGACGGGCGTCGGTAAGATTGTCGGCAAAATCGAGAAACACCTGCGCCCAGTGCCGGTCTGTGCTGATATGAAACAGGGCCAGCAGGCTCTCGGCGATGACCCAGACATCCTTATGAACGAGGAGAATCGCACTCAGGCCGATCAACATCACGAAAAGGCCTTTGACCAGTTCGAAGGCAGCTACCACCCGCAGCAAGCGTCGCTGCGCTGGGTAGGAACCGTTTATCGTTGCAGGCGAGAGCATGCAGCGGCGCGAATAATTTCAGATTATCACGACTGCCTTCGGGCGCAAACGCGTTTGCCGGTGTCGATATTGGTAACGGATCGGCTGCTGTCGGCTCTCAACTCTTTTTTGTGCGAACCGCAGCGCGCAGCTCACTCACGATCTCTCGCGAGGCCCGGATCGCGGCCGCGTGCTGATCTACATTGAAAGAGATGGCGCCCACACGGGCGTGTCCGCCGCCGCCGTAGCGCTCGCAGATCTTCGCCAGGTTAACCACCGGTTCTTCGGGCGCCCAAGGGTTGGACCCGACCGACACTTTCACGCGGAAGCTGCTTTTGCTGAGTCCCACGCTATAGATCGACTCGGGGTGAAGATAGTAAGGAACGAACTTGTTGTAGCCCTCGAGCTCTTGATCGGTGATGTCAAAAAAAATCGTGCCGTCTTTGCATTCGGTGCGCTGCCGCAGAATCTCGATCGAGATTTCATGGCGTTTTAGGAGTGGCGGCAAAAGCGGAGCGACAAAAGGTTCTTCGAGGATCGCTGCCAGAGATTTTGTTGCCATAAGCGGGATCAGGTTAGGAACGAACCGCTGGTCGGGCGCGGATTCTATGACCATGGTCAGCTTCATGGCGGGGGCTTGCATCTCCACAGCCGTCTTGGCGTCGGGATACAGGGCGCCGTCGATAATGTCGGTCCAATGTACGAGGTCGGCGACCGGAGCCGGATCGAATCCAAAGCGCTGCTGCGCAATCATCGCGATAAAACTGGTGCATGACTTAAACGCCGGATCGTAGAATTTTCGATTACTCTCGTCGCGCTCGAACTGTGCCGCGTCAGCCGGCGAGAGAAATGCGCTCTCATGATGGTCAAACCACCATGTGATTTTCGGAGAACTGGAATACTTGAAGTCAACAATGGCGTTTTCGTCACCGGTGAAATCGGATTCGTTAAAGAGCGCTCCGGCGCGATGTAGCAATCCGGAGAACACGAAGTCAGCGTCGCCGCGGATTCTCTCGCGATAGAAGCGTGCGAAGAGAGCGGCGGACGAAGCTCCGTCGAAACACTTGTCGTGGTAAAAGACTCTGACTTTCAATCTGTTCCCCAATGCTCAAAAATGGTGCCGCCCAGAACCGCGCCAGTGCGTTCCGGACAGCAAGGTGAAAGCTAATAGGAATGACAGCTTACGGGAAGAAAGTCAAGAGCACCGCGGCACCTTAGGCCGCGTTTGCCTGTCTTTCCGCCATGTCGCCGATCACCGGCAATTTAAACATTTGTCCCTGATTCGCTTTCAGCAACAGAATGAGCCAGACAATAAAGCCACCGAGCCAGACCACCGGCCATACCAGCAAGGTGAGAAAACCCAGCAGGGGAAGGTGCACGATGATGCGCAGCCCGATCCAGAGAATCCACCAGCCCACGTTGAAGAATATGCATTGCCATGCGTGGAACCTGACGAACCGGCTGCGGTTGTACGGCTCAATCACGAGGAAGAGTATCGCGGGAATGATCGTGATGTAAGCCAGCATTCCGGCGACGTTATCGGCGAGTCACGCACCGGTGCTGGCGGGGACGACCACGCCGCGCCCAGCGCATGCTGCGCATGTCGTTGCGCCATCGGCAATCTGTGTGCCACACATGTTACAAAACGCCATGAAGTTTTCTCCGAACTGGAAATTGGAAATCCGCGTTCGGTCGCGCGAATGCGATCCGCGCAACGTTGCGGAAAGGTAACAGAAAGCGGTGTCCGAGGCAATCTTTCCGGGAGAAACGAGATTTCAACCACACAGTCGTGAATCGTTAAACTGCGGCTGCCTGCTTCTCTGCGAAGTCGCCTATCAGGGGGAGTTTAAACATCTCGCCCTGCAGAGCTTTGACAACGAGTACGACCCAAACCACAAAAAACGCAAGGCTCACTAACATGGTGAACAATGCAACCAAGAGGTGACCGACTACGGGAATAAAGGCGAGCAGTACGCCGGCAATCCTGAGCGCAGCGCCGATCACCACCCCAACCAGGCAGAGCCCGAGGCATTGAAAGGAATGAAAGCGCACGAAGCGATTCTTGCTGAAGGGTGGGACGAGAAGAAAAACAATCGCCGGAACGACGAGAAAGTACGCGAGCGCACCCGCCAAAGTCTCCGGTAGACCTCCCATAGTGCCGCGTGCGCGCTCAGGCGGGTGCATGGCGCGCCCACAAGCGGGACAAAAGGCGGCGTCATCGGGCATCTCCACAGCGCAGTCGGGGCAGGGAATCGGCATGAAGTCTAGACTGGCCGGCCACCAGCGTGCTTTTGCCTGCAATCCTCGCAAACGCCATAGATCTGAAACGTGTGGCGAGTGGTCGAATAATTGTGTGCGCGCCCGATTTCCTGCTCGAGCTTATCCACTTCGCGCGAAAAAAATTCCACCGAACTGCCGCACTCCGTGCAAACCATGTGGTGGTGGCTACGGCGGTTGTACTGATGCTCATAGCGGGCGATGCCATCGTGAAAGGCAACTTCGCTGGCCAATCCGCATTCGGCGAGCAGTTTGAGAGTGCGATAGACGGTGGTGTAGCCGATGCCGGCGTCTTTTTTCTGAACCAGGCGGTGCAGTTCGTCGGTGGAGAGATGGTCGCGGGTTTCAAGAAAGGACCGCAGGATCGTGTCACGCTGCGCGGTCTGTTTCAGTCCAACCCGTTTCAGATGCTGGTGGAGGATCGACTGAGCCTCCCGCACCATTTCGCGAGAGATGGATGGCTGATCATCGATGCGCTTTTGCAGCATGAAAGAGTCAGGATACCACTGTGCTATCTTGAAAATAAAATTCATTTTCAGCGACGGGCTTCCGTGCCGATTGGAACGTCCGATAGCAAATTGAATGAGGAATGAGCCTATTCGCTTGCTGTTCTCGAACTAGGCTTTGCCGCAATTTGCACGGTAGAAGCGGAAGACTTGCTGGCGGAAGCGGGAGAGTTTGCTTTCTTGACGCTGGCATGGGCCGCTACCGCCGCGGGGGCACTCTTCTGCGCGAGTTTCTTGCGATTGAAGTCGCGCACGATGCGGGCCACGTACGCTTTCGTTTCATAGTATGGCGGGACGCCACCGTATTGTTCAACTCGCTGCGGCCCGGCATTGTAGGCTGCAAGCGCCTTGATCAGATCGAAATCGTAGCGCTCCAGCAGTTCACGAAGATAGCGCGATCCGGCTTGCACGTTCGCTTGCGGATCGAAGGCGTTCTGCACACCCAGTTGCGATGCAGTCTGTGGCATCAACTGCATCAACCCCTGTGCGCCCTTCGGCGAAACCGCGCGGACATTGAACCCGCTCTCGGCGCGAATCACGCTGGTGACAAGGTCTGGATCGAGTTTATACATTCCACTTGCGGCGTTTACCAACTCATTCAAATCGGCCGGCGGTTTGATGTTGTTAGGAGGAGTTTGGAGCTTGGCACTCGCTGCCTCGCTCGCCGCCGTCTCTTCGAAGTGATCGATCTCGAGTGTCGGCACATCGACGAAGCTCGATCCGTCCGTGTTAACGAACAGACGGGTCACATCCCCAATCACTTGCCTGCGCTCATGGCGAATTTCGAATCCATTGCGGAGAACCGCCGACTCGGCTGCGAGGCAGGGAAGCGCGTTAAGCGCGATGAGCGCGGTCAGCGCTACAAATCCGGCGATGATGATGGATCGCTTCATTCGGGAAATCGACACTTGAAACTCAGATTCAAGCCGTGCGGTAAGGCAATAAGAATTATCCGGTAACCACTCCCGCCAGCGCCGCCGCCACGCCACAGCTATCGTTACCTAAAGTTACCTTCCAGCCACGCCCACGCAGTTCCGTGCAGGCATTCCCCATGATAACCGGATATCCGGCAAACTCAAGCATTTCAACGTCATTGTGGTTGTCACCGATGGCCATGACCTGCTCGGGCCGAAAACCGCGGTGGGCAGCCCATCGGGACAGAGCGTGCCCCTTGGAACAACCCGCGTTCAGCACGTCGATCATGGATAGATCGCGTTCAGGATATTCGGTGCGAAGCACGGTCATCCGGTTGCCCATGCCGGTGCCTTCCAGGGCTTGCAAAGCTGAGGCCATGCGCGCCATCGAACCGCAAAACATCGTCTGTACGGGGTCTGTCACCAACGAATTCTCGAGGGGAACAACAAATTCGATGTATTGCATATTCTTCTCCAGCCACCGCCGGATGCTGGCGCTCAACTCGTCGAGGTGCTCCAGCACAATCGCGCCTCTGGTTTCTTTGTCAAAGGTTAGAACGGTGTTGCCGCGAAAGTCTTGCATCGCCCCGCAAAGTTCGCGGCACAGTGCCAGTGGCATTAGATCGCGATGGAAGGTTTCGCCCGCCAGCGACCGCGTTACCGCCCCATTTGAGCTGATCAGCCACAAATCGAAGCCCAATTGCTGTGCGATCGGCAAGGCAAACATATGCCGTCGTCCCGTGACTAGAACGATCTCGATGCCCGCGGCATGAGCGCGCCGCAGCGCCGCCAGGTCGCCCTCGGAGATTTGAAATTGTGGATTGAGCAGTGTTCCGTCGATATCCGTGGCGATCAAACGTATAGGACTAGGCGTCTGGCTTCCGGCCTCGGGCTTGGGCAAACAAGCGACTTCGGTCACTCTGTTATTGTGACATACCGCATCGGCTTGATTCGCCACTCGCATGCTATATTCGGTCTCACATGGGTTCGCTCTTCTTTTTCTTGCACGGGTGGGGGTTCATCCTTCAGGGCGTAGCAATTGTGCACTTTATCCGTCGCCGTCCCGACACTTATTGGATCTTTATCATCTTGTTTCTGGGATGGATCGGCGCGGTGGTTTACATTGCCGCGGAGGTAATTCCGGACGCAGGGTTGCTGCGCGGATCGTTTCAAGCTTTTCCGCGAAGGCGGCGCATTCGCGAGCTGGAGCGGGCGATCCTGGATAACCCGTCGGCAGGGAATTACGAAGAGCTGGGATTGTTGTATCTCGACGACGGTGATTTCGCGCGAGCGCGCGGATGCTATGACCGTTCTATTTCGCAACGAACCGATTCGGTAGATCCGTTTTACCGGCGCGGAGTGGCTGAAGTCGAATTAGGAGATTTCGCCGCAGCCGTGCCCGATCTTGAGCGGGCGGTCAGTTCCGATCCGAACTACGACTTTCAACGCGCAGCAGGCCTTCTGGCTCACGCGTATGCTCAGACCGGACGGCCCGAAAAGGCTGATGCGCTTTTTCAGCAGGCCACGAAGACTTCCACAAGTTCCGAGACTTATTACAATTATGCGCTCTTTCTTCACGCGCAGGGCCGTAACGACGAAGCGCGGCAGTGGGCCCAGAAGATTCTCGACAAGCGACCCAGCATGCCAGCCTACCAGCGGCGCCGTGAGCGTGCCTGGTTCCGTAAAGCTTATGCGCTGCTGGCGCGGTCGCGGCTCTGAATAATTTAAGAAACGCTAAATAGTTCGCTTCCGACCCGCCCGAGGAGTGTCCACGATGGAGCAACGGATGAGCATAATCACGCTTGGCGTCGCAGACTTGAATCGGAGCCGAGAATTTTACGAGCGACTCGGCTGGCGGAGGTCGATGGCAAAGGCTCAAGGCGTTGTGTTCTTTCAAGCGGGCGGGATGGCTCTTGCTTTGTATCCACGGCAAGAACTTGCTAAAGACGCGAATATAGCCGCCGACGGTCAGGGGTTTAGCGGAATGTCAGTCGCGTATAACGCCCGCAGTCGTGAAGAAGTAGACTCAGTCCTCGCCGAGGCGGAGGCCGCCGGCGCAAGAATTCTCAAGCCGGCACAGGAAGCCTTCTGGGGCGGTTATTCGGGTTACTTCTCCGATCCGGATGGATTCTTGTGGGAGATTGCGTGGAATCCAGGCTTTCCGATAGCAGAGAATGGAAGCATTCGGATTCCTGAGTAGACGGCTGATGCGGATTTAGTTGCGGTCGTTGGTATTGATGTTGAATCCGAGGATGGCGTTGATCTCGATAGGCTGGCCACCGCGCGTGGCCGGTCTGAATTTCCAGCCGGGAAGAGCGGCAACGATTTTCGCGGTCATCACTGCGGGGCCGGGTTCGAGGACTTGAAGATTTCTCACGTTGCCGGACGCGTCCACTGTGCACTTCACCACGACGCGGTTATGCGGAAGATCCTTGGGCAGTTCGGTGCGCATGCCCTGTGGTCCCATTAATGGCCCAGAGCGGCCGGGGCTGACTTCAGCGAATTGCATCACGACCGTGCCTGCGGGAGTTGCTACATATACGCCATAGTTGTTGCCGGGCAGTCTTCCATAGAAATCGAACACTCCGCCCGAACGGGACGTCGCCACGATTGTGATGGCCGGACCTTTGTCCCCTTGAACCGAAGAGCGCCCGGGAAGCGAGGGATCGCTCGTCCCTCCGCCACCAGAGCCGAAGCTCGGCAAATTCACTACGGTGCTCCCGCCCCGAACATCGACTCCAGGCACCGAAGGGGAGCCGATCGTCGCATTGCCAGCTCCGCCGGGACCTGGTGTCGGCGAGATCCCGCCGCGTGCATTCGGATCGGAGCCGTGTCCGGCTCCAGTTTTACCCGCCCCCGAACCCTCCCCGGTCAACCCGCTGCCGGGGCCGTTGCCCGAGCCAATACCTGAACCATCGCCGAGGCCACCGAGGCCCGGCTTGTCGCCTCCGCTAGGAGAAACGGCGAGCGAGCCTTTGCCGCCGTTTCCGGGTATGCCGACGGCTGAACCGGGCTGGGACGATAAAACAACTCCAGAGGTGTCGCTATTGCCGTTTCCACCTTTTGGTGGGGCGAGCACGGAGCCTGCGTCGCCAGGCCCTCCAAGGCCGGCACCTTTTCTGCCGCTTCCAGAGCCGAAGGGAGTGGAACCTCCCCCAAGACCGGGAGGCGGCGGTACTACGTTGCTGGCAAGAGTATGACCACTTCCTGTTCCGCCCCCGCTTGCGCCCCCAGCGCCGGAAACTGATGGCGGAGGAGGAATCACGTTTGTGCCGGACGCATTGCCTGGAGCGCCACGCCGCGAGGTTCCGGATGAAGCGGCGCTGCCGGAACCTCCGGCCGACGGAGGAGGCGGAATAACGTTGCTGGCAAGTCCTCCGGCGGTTCCATTCGGGCTGCGGGAAGTTCCAGACGCGCCTGAAGTCACATTCGGAGGAGGTGGCACGACATCCTGCGTTCCAAAAAGTTTTCCAATGATGCTGCTCACGAACGAGGTGTTGTTCGTGGCCGGCGGCGGCGGAGGGACAATAGTTTGTGATGTCTCGGGTGCACCGCCGCTTTCAAGCCTGCGCAATTCACGCGTGCTCTCCGCGGAAGGCGGTGGAGCGATTACCGATGGCGCAGGCATGCTTAGTTTCGCCGTGCGATCGCTCTCCCGCTCTGGAGCGGAAATCGGAGGAGGAACGGCAGCTGTGCTATTCATCTGCACGCGTGACGGCGACACTTCGCGGCTGGCGGACGTAGGCGCGGGCGGAATTACGCTCCCCTGCAAATCTGGAGTGGAGCGGCCCCGATCGCGTGAGACGCGGCTCGGTGCAGGCGCAACCACATTCGAATTCAATGCAGGCGCGGTAAGCGTCCGGTCGCGCGATACACTTGGCGCGGGCGCGATCACGCTGGAATTCAACGCGGGCGCCACTAGTCGGTGCTCGGACTGGACGCTTGGCGCGGGGGGCACAATCACCGCATTCAGAGTGGGTGAGTTGCGGGCTTGCTCACGAGAAACATTGTTCGCGGCTGGAGCAACCACATTTTCAGAGAGGCGCGGAGCGACAAGAGAAGAGCGCAGACCCTCGGCCGACGGCGCTCCCGGAGCTGCCTTCATGGCCAAAAGGTTGGCGACTTCGGCGCTCGAAGAGGGAAGTTTGAGGTTAGGAGCGTCCACCACTTTAGGAGCCAGCGAGGCGCCTCGAGCTACACGGATCGTCTGCGTACGGTGATGAGCCTGGCGGCCACCAGCACGGCCAGTTGTGCCAGCTTGCGCGCCGCCGACGTCCTGAGTGCGCGGCAGTTCGTCGCCTGAGTAGTAGATCACCTCGTAAGGAACAAGCTTCGGCGCAGCGTAGGGACGCATGTGGGCGATCTGCCGCGGAAGTACCATCACAACGAAAAGCAGAAATGCTTCCAGCAGCAACGCGGCCGCCATGTTCCGATGGGAGGAAACACCATGCGGAGCCTCGCCGGCCAGGCGCGACCCCGAGCGGGCGAAGGCCGGACGGATGGAAGTAACGAACTCTTCCCAGCGCGGTGACCACTCCACTAGGAGTTTCGGGGCATCGTGCCTGTGGGCAAGGGTCTCGGTCCGTTCGAGTTGGAGCGTTTCGGTCAAGCGTGAATCTCTTTTTCCCGGGTTACGTCGTCTGGATTTATGCCTGGGGGAGTGCCGGGGGCAGAGCCGCCGGACCGCATCTTGATCTCAATTCTATCTCCTAACAGGGTTCCAGCAGAAGAGGCAGTATTCGGGGGCAATTCCAGCACCGACCTCGCCTGCACCCGCACCGGGGCAAAACGCCAGGGACGAAGATTATGCTCGATGTGTATTACCGTGTTAGAGGGGTCGAGATAGACCACATCGATTGCGAAGCGCATTCCAAACGTATGAACGCCGCGGCAGGGACGAATCCAGAGCCCGCCCCCGTTCAGGAATTCGGCTTCGGCTGCGCCCAGCAGGCCACGCAATCGAGACCAGTGCGTATCGGCTACCGCCAATTTCGTGGCAAGGTAGCGCTGGCGGGTTTGGTTGAAGGCATGGCCGCGCGGGACGATTCCCGACATAGAACTCCTGATTCACTTCCGCTTGGTTCGCTGCTGCAACTTCTCGTTCCGGCCAGCTAATTTCCGGCGTTCACTTGCCGGCCAGCGAGTGATACGCCTGAATCAGCGCGGGACCAATCGTGACGAAGAGAAATGGCACCAGAATGAATATAACGAGGGGAGGAACCATCTTGATTGTAGTCTTGGCGGCCTGCTCTTCGGCGCGCTGCCTGCGGGCGGTCCGCAAAGAGTCCGAATGCACGCGCAGGGCTTGCGCCACACTGGTGCCAAAGCGATCGGTTTGGATCAGTGTGCCAACCAGAGATCGGATGTCGTCCACGCCGGTGCGGTCAACGAGGTTGCGCAGCGCTTCGGCACGGGGTTTGCCGGCCCGCATCTCAAGATTAACCAAATGGAACTCATCGCTGAGGTCAGGATGGGTATGGTGTAGATCTTTTCCCACCCGCATCAGCGCCTGATCGAGGGCCAAGCCAGCTTCCACGCAAATCACCGTAAGGTCCAGAGCGTCTGGCAGGGCGAGGCGAATGCGCTGCTGGCGATTCTTGATCATGCGCTTCAAAAAGAATCGCGGAATGAAGAAGCCGAGGGCAGGCACGCACACCAACAGAGGCATGTTGCTGACCCCGGAGAATACGATGACGCCCGCCAGACCGAGAAATGCCAAGATAAGGCGGGAGCCGAAATAGTAGCTGACGTGACGCGAGTCCCGAAGTCCGGCCTGAATCAGCCACGCGCGGGTGCGGGACACATCCGACGGAGACAGCGGAATGGCCTTGCTGAGAGGATCGAGCGCCTGCTCGATACGCTCCTTCATTTTCATCGCGGGCGCTTCCTGGGCCTGAGCCGGCTGTCCGCCCAAAGCGCGCAAACGGGCTCCCAGCACGGAACTGGGGGTCGCTACAGCGGCGCCGAAGGAGAAAACCACAAGCACCACGGTCACGAACACGACGATCGTTAGTATCAAAGGCAACATTAGGCTAGGAGCTCATCAAAATAAAACATCGACTTAATTAAAGCATTTTCAATCGTATAGCTATACTTATTTAACTTATACTTCAATCTTGATAATCTTCCGGATCACGAAATAGCCAGTGGTTTGCAAAGCGATGCTAATGACCAACAGCGCGTGCCCAATGGGATCGACAAAGAGCGGCCTTACAAATTCGGGGCTGAATATCTGTAGAATTCCCACCACAGCCGGAGGCATCGCCATAAGCAATGCCATTGTAAGTCGCCCCTGCGCGGTGTGAACTCGCACCTGCCGCTGAATCTTGAAGCGCTCGCGAATGATGGCAGAAAGATTGCCGAGAATCTCTGCGATGTTGCCACCGGTCTCGCGCTGCAGCATGACCGCGGTCGCAAAGAATTTTATGTCAACCAGCGGCACGCGCTCGGTGAAATTGAGGAGCGCGTCGCGAACCGGCATACCGAATTTTTGCTCTTCAAAAAGCTGGCGGAACTCGCTGGCCAGCGGCTCAGGAACTTCGCTGGAAATCATTTCGAGAGCTGTGGTAAAAGCATGGCCGGCGCGGACGGCGCGCGCCAGGGTGTCAATCGCATCGGGAAAAAGCTCCTCGATCTTTTCGAATCGCTTTTGGCGGCGATAAGAGATGAACGAATACGGAAGGACCAGGCCAATCACAAGTCCCACCCAGGCGATCGCAGGATTTCTGCTCCACAGCAGGGCGATGAACCCAGAGCCAACGCCGCAGGCCAAGCAGAGCAACAGAAAGTTGCCGGCACGAACTTTCATGCCCGCCTGCACCAATGTTTCTTGTATGGCGGAAACCCGTTCGGAGCGGCGCAGCAGGGCATCGAAGGCGGAAATCTTGCTCAGTTGCTCGTCGCGAAGGAGAGCGAGTTCAGCGTCCGGCTCGCGCTCCGGCGCTTTCTGAACGTTCGCGAGCCGGTCCTTGATGAGCCGAGCCTGGGCGTTGCGCTGGTCGAGCAGCGAAGCCACAACAAAGGCCATGACCGCTACTACCAGGAACACGAGAAGTGCAATTAGCGTTGGCATGACAAGTTCTCTAAGGCCGCATTGTCACAGTCGATCCGCTCTGGAACATCAAATTTCCGTCCGCGACTCAAATAATGCCGCGCGCAAGCGTGCACCGTACGTCGCTAACCGCTCGGAGAAATGAGGGCGCACGCCGGTGGCACGGAAAACTCCACGGACCTTGCCAGAGTCGTCGATACCGCGGCGCTCGAAGACGAAAATATCCTGCATGGTAATAATGTCAGCTTCCATTCCAGTGACTTCAGAAATCGAGATAACCTTACGGGTGCCGTCGGACAAGCGTGAGACCTGCACTACGGCATGAATAGCGGACGAAATCTGATGACGCACTGCGCGCTCTGGAATATTCAGGTTGGCCATCGAAACCATATTCTCGACGCGGGATAGAGCGTCGCGCACCGAGTTCGCGTGAACCGTGGTGAGCGAGCCTTCGTGGCCGGTATTCATGGCCTGCAACATGTCGAAAGCCTCTTCGCCACGGACTTCGCCGACGATGATGCGATCGGGGCGCATACGCAAGCTGTTGATGACCAACTGCCGCTGCCGTACCGCGCCCTGGCCTTCGATATTGGCTGCGCGAGTCTCCAGGCGGACCACGTGTTCTTGTTTGAGCTGAAGTTCAGCGGCGTCTTCAATCGTGACGATGCGCTCCACGTTCGGAATGTAGCCCGAAAGCACGTTGAGCAGAGTGGTCTTGCCGGCGCCAGTTCCGCCGGAGATCAGCAGGTTTAACTTCCCCTTTACCATCGTCGACAAAAGTTCGAGCATGGCCTCGGTCAACGAATGGTTCTCGATCATGTTGCGGGCCGTCACTGGGTCGCGCCCGAAACGGCGGATCGAGAGACACGCACCATCGAGAGCCAGCGGCGGAATAATCGCATTCACACGAGAGCCGTCAGGCAGGCGAGCATCCACCATGGGGGAAGATTCATCGACTCGTCGGCCAACGCGGGAAACGATGCGCTCGATGATCTGCATCAAGTGCTGATTGTCCTTGAAAGACAGCCCAGTTAATTCCAGTTTGCCGGCGCGCTCGACGTAAACCCGGTCAAAGCGGTTCACTAAAATGTCGGAGATGGTGTGATCCTTAAGCAGAGGCTCAAGCGGACCCAGGCCGAAGATTTCGTCGAGAATCTCGCGAGAAAGCCGCTCGCGTTCGGCAAAGCTGAGTGGAATGACTTCGCTGTTAACGGAGTTGCGAATGAGGACGAGAACTTCTTCGCGCGCCGCAGTGCTGGTGCTGCGGCCAAGCTTTTCCAGATCGAGCCGGTCGAGAATTTTGCGATGCAGGTCTGACTTTACCTGCTGGTACTCGCTGCGCTCGAAGGTTTGCAGATTCGCCATAAAGTCTTACACCGTCTTAAACAGCGACCATGCGGCACGTTTTACATCGACGTCATTGCGGGTCAGTTCCTGCGCCAACCCGGAAAAACAGCGGGCAATCTCTGTGTGACTCTGTTCCATCACCGGGCGCCGCGGTCGATCGCCGAGGAAATCGCGAAATATTGGTTCGGAACGCGCCACAACAATTTGATGCCGGCGGCGTTCTCGGCATCCGCTTCGGTGAAGCCGGGAACTTTGCGGAAGCGGTTCAAGACCAGGCGCACGCGCTCGCGGTTTCCAGTCTCCCCAAGATATTGCTGCACTCGCGCCGCGCTCCACAGGGAAGCAACATCGGTGCAGGCAACGAGCAGCACACACTCTGACAAATTGGAAACCAGGCGGCTCGCAGCATCGAGGCGTGAAGAGTTATCCACGACTACATAGCGGTAGTGCGACACGAGCATGTCAAACAAGCGGACGAACTCGGTGGTCGAGGGTTCGATGGCCGCGGGCACATTCGTTCCGGCGAGCAGTTGCAGACCGCCGCCGTGCCGGGTCATGAAACTTTCGAGCAACGAACTATCCATGCGGTGGAGATTGCGTGTAGCGTCGGCAACCGTGAATAGAGGCTTGAGATTGAGATGCAGCGCAGTGTGTCCCAGCGGTGCAAGATCGACCAGAGCCGTTTGTCCGTGCGCCGCCTGCAGGGCAAGCGCGAGATTCACCGCAACAGTAGTCGCTCCGCTTCCGCCCTTCGCATTGACCACTGAAAAGACCTTGCCGCGCGGACCTTCTTTTTGCACGCGCCGCTGAGCGGTGGTCAGTCGAACAAAAGCTTCGAGAAGATCAGTGGTGGTTGTCGGGCGCTCGATGAACTCTCGCGCTCCGGCGCGCATGGCGGTCACGATGGTCTGCGGCTGATTCAGACTGCCGATGGCGAATACGGCAGCCTCGGGGAGTTCCTGATGCAGAAGTTCAATTGCGCGCATCGCAAGCGTAGGATTATCCGCCGGAATATCGACGAGAATCACCTCAGGAGTCGCAGCCTGCACCCTGCGCGTTACGGGGTCCGTCGCCGACACCGGGAAATTGGCGCAGCTATGAACTGTACGGGCCACGCTGGTGCCGTCAACCAGCACTTGCAGCACGGTGCGCTGTTCATTGTCCGTGGCTACGATAACGACTGAAAGCTCCGCCATTTCCTGCGACTGTCCCCTACTTATTCCACCCCAACCTAAAGCTTCGTGCTCTTTCCGGGCCCTCAAGAACCCGCTCTTTCAGAAACGATTACTTGCCCGACGGCTTTTTTCCGTCAAACTTATCCTTATCCATAAACGGTTGCGGATTCTTGGGTCCGGGCGGCGTTTCGCTGTTGGGCGAAACCCGGTGCACTGTACACAGAACCATGAGTTCGGAATTGCTCTTTTGCACGCTCTTACTCTTAAAGAAATTGCCCAGGATTGGAATATCGCCCAAGCCTGGAACTTTGTTCCAAATATCGGTGGCCCGGTTGTCGATCAATCCTGCGATCACAAAACTCTGCCCATCTCGCAATTCGAATTCGGTCTCCGCCTTGCGCGTGCTCAAGGCCGGGATGGTGAAACCGGAAATGGTGAGTGCATCGGCAAAGTCCAGCGTGCTGACCTCAGGCGCGACGGTCAGGTGAATGTTGCCGTTCGGCATGATCACCGGGGTGAATTCCAACTTCACGCCAAATTCCTTGAAGGAGATGGTCACTGCTGTAAAGCCCGCGCCCGGCTGCACGATGGGAAAAGGGAACTGGCCTCCGGCGAGGAAACTGGCCTTCTTGCCGTTGACGGCAATCAGATTAGGCTCTGCCAGAATCTGAAGTAAGTTCTTGCTCTGCAGCGCCTCAAGCACAGCGCCCAG
>CAVYVM010000002.1:0-13187 GCA_963771965.1 uncultured Acidobacteriaceae bacterium | reverse complement strand
GGTGAATGTCCGGGCGGAATAAGAACAAATTCAGAACATTGCTCACGGTTTGGTTGGATTGAAACGGCCCGGTGACGCCCGTGGTATCGCTGATGGCCTCAGAGCCGAAGCCGCCGAACTGGCCAGTGGTAGCGGTTCCAATCGTATTGCCCGCACCGGTGGAGAAGACGTTCACGCCAAGTTGTGTAGTGGCAGAGCGATCGACTTCGGCGAACTTCACTTCCAGCAGAACTTCCTGCGCTCCAACTGGACCAAACGTGAGTACATTGACGACATTCTTCGAATAGGCCGCAGCCAATTCTCCGGCGCGCTTAGCAACGTCTTCCGTCGTCACGTGCCCGGAGAGGACGATAGCGGCGCGCGAAGGAGTGACCGAAATTTGCTCGTCGGGAAAGACCCGATGTTCTTCTTCGGCGCAAGCGCTGACATCGACATCCACGCGCAGATCGAAGCTGCGCGAACGCTCCAGTTCGTCCCAAATTATCAAGGACACTTCGCCGGGGGCACGGCCATGGACCAGAATCTGGGTGGGAGTGACGGGGTTGGCGAAAGCCACGGTGGGATCGGTTACCGAGATCCGCTTGATCGTTTCCGTCGTATTGATGAGCAGAGATTTGCCGACCATCACCCGCAGGGGCGCAGAACTTTGTGACTGCGTTGACGGCGGAGGAAGAGTGGTCTGGCTGATACCCGGCGCAACTGTTTCTTGCGGCGTTGGATCGGGCTGAGTCGCGGGCGGTTGCGCCTGTGCCAACGCAAGCACTGGCAGCAAGAACCACATTGCGGCAGTTACCAAAAGTCTCGTACGAACCTTCATCGTGTGATTCCTCTCCACATGAGGAAACCTGCAGTGCCGCAACTGGACGGGCAGGCCAAACCAACTCTCCGATTACTTGGGGTCTTCACCGCCACTTTGTTCCGGAAACTTGACCACGTCCGGTGTCTTTTTATCACCTTGATAAACCTCGATGCTGAGGACTGACGGAGAGGGGGGTGGTACAGTCTTCAGCGTTTGTTTGACCGGGCGAACATGAACCGGCGGCGGAGATGCCTGCGGAGTGCTGCCCTTATAGAGTCCCTTAGCGTTAGCCGCGGCCACTTCGTCCTGCCGGGTATCCAACGGATTGCGCAGGGCAAGCTGAATGTGGCCTTCCGAGCTAGCCAGAGTTAAGCGTTCGGCATCGTCGGGCGAAACCAGAAGTGTGATTACCGGTGTGTTCTGAGCTTCTCCAGCGGCATTTCGTTCCAGCTTATTCCCGGCGGCAATCACCGCTACGTTTTGCAGCACTGTCGTGGTTTGCGGCTCACTCCCGCCGTTCGGCGTACCCGTCAGCAGAACGTCGACTCTAGTTCCCGGGCCGGTAAAACCAGCCACTGAGACGACTTCATTCACCCGCACCGAAACCGCGCGCATTCCGGGAGGAATTAAAGAGGGAAGACCTGACCCGGCATTTTCAGGAGCCAGCTTGCTGGGCAGAATGAATTCGCCCCTGGAAATGGGTAGGATCACTCCGCGACCCATGACTTTCGAGCGTTTGTTGTACGTTCCGGCGGGAAGAGCTGAGGCCGAGTACCTCACCGTCGTCACGTCGTGTTCTTCAACTCTGGCTCCGACTTGAATGTCGTCAGCGGCGACAATCACGTCTACACCCGGCTCGGCGTTCGACGCGCCTCTTCCTTGCAGATTTTTGTAGACGAAAAGAGCGACCACGGCTCCAAAAGCCAGGGCCACAATTCCGATCGTCAACAAACGTGTGCGGTTCATAGAGC
This sequence comes from uncultured Acidobacteriaceae bacterium, assembly GCA_963771965.1. Classification (GTDB taxonomy): domain Bacteria; phylum Acidobacteriota; class Terriglobia; order Terriglobales; family Acidobacteriaceae; genus Sulfotelmatobacter. The sequence continues at coordinate 11,417 of CAVYVM010000002.1, read as the reverse complement.
TCCGTCACGGCAAGCAGACAAAAAGGTCGCCACCGTAAACGGGCGAGAAGCGGCCTTGGTCTTTGTTGCGCTGTGCAAACTTTACTGAATCGAACTGGCTACGTTGGAAAAGACGTTATTGGCGTTGGAGCCGATCAGCCGAATGGTTCCTACGACAATTACCAGGATCACAGCCAGCATCACAGCATATTCCGCAATATCCTGTCCTTCTTCGTCATGCCAAAATCTTCTCAAATGCTTCATGACTCTCACAACCTCCTAAAGGGAAACTTCAAACGCGCTTCAACCGGGTTATAGGCCAAGGCTACGGACGTAGTTCTACCACATGCATCCCGCTTGCACAGTCCTCTGGCGATTTGTCCCGACCACGATTCCCACCATAATACCCTGCGAAATGGTCGGAAGTGTAATTTATTGCATGTCTCCGGTAACCACAGTGCAACTTTCCGGCTGACCTCTCCGCCTGGGCTGGAACCAGCCCGGTCGGTTGGCACTCGGGCGGACGAGGCCGCAAGGACAAGGATTATTGCCTGGGCGTCCTCATAAATGACGGTACAGCCGGGAGCCAGTCGTAGTCCGACCGCCAGCGCCGAATCGGTTGGAACCAGCACAGTTTTGATGTTCCAGCGATCAAGGGCCTGCCTCCACGAGCCTTTGAATTGATAGGTTTTCGCAAACTGATCGAGCAGCGGTGGATCATCTTGTCCACTAGCACCCGAAGTCGCGTAAAGATCGGCCCGTCCGTCGATGAAGACGCGAGTGGACGGGTAAAGCTTCCAGATGAGGTACCCTCCCCAATCATAATCGTTGAAGATTGGTCCATCGACGGGGTGAGTCTGAAGATAACTGACGGCGCCAGCAGGAAAGGCTTGCGTCTCGGCCTGAGGTTCGTGCCGAACCACCTGGGCAATATGAACGCCGACGAACCCTGCCATGGCCAGGAGAATTACCGCATTGAGCGAAGCGCGAGGTGCGAGCATCGGCGAATACGGCAAAGCTTGCGAATCGCTTGGGGGCCAATTCCCAAGCCTTTGGCAGATCAGAGGAATCGCAATCAATACGAACAAAGGCATCAGGCGAATCGAACTGAGGCCGGCGTACAAGCTGACGAGCAGAAGCAGCAGGTCACGTGGACGTAACGGAACGCGAGACCAGCAAATCGTAGCAAACGTGACCAACACCAGCAGGAGAAACAGCCAATACTCTGGGCGATGAAAATTAGGCGAGGCCCATTCTACGATGTATTTCTGCATTGCCGCGGAACGCAAAGTTTCCGCCGGGTAGATGAACATCCGCAAGCCGTTCGGATTGATCGGCACAATCAACAAGTCGAGGAGCAGTGTCCACACCTGTATTCGCATGCGTGTCGCGCTCTGTTGTGGAGCGGAATCAAGAGCGCGTTCGATCAATCCTCCTGCCAGGAACAAGGCCGACAACACCAGTCCAAGTGCGAAGCCGGCGTGCAGATTTACCCAGAGAAGCGTCAGGGGCAGTGTCCACCATAAGACTTTGGGATCGCATTCCGATCGCTCGAGAATCAGCAGCCACAGACTCGTCAACAACAAAGACATAATCTGTGGACGCACTCCCCAGAGGGGCGCAGTGGCCCAGGCCGCGATGAGTGTGGCCGCGCCCGCCACGTAGGGTGCCGAACCACAGCGTAAGTAAAGCAAGAAAAACGTCGCGCACACGATCGAGGCGAATGTCAGGATCAGGCCAGTGGCTCCCGCTGCACGTTGAAGTTCGTAAAGAAAAACCTCGCTGAGCCACTCGTGGGCAACCCAAGGCTGCCCAGCGCGAGTGTAGGAAAAAGGATCGGTGCGCGGAACACTGCCATGTTCAGCAATGAACTGGCCTGTCTTGAGATGCCACCAGACGTCAGGATCGGTGACATTGCGCGCCGCCATGCCAAAAATGCCAAGTAAGATGACGGCAAGAAAAATGTTTCTGATGCGGAGCAGCCGCTTCATGCTCGTTTGATCATAAATCGGCGACGACTCGGATGAATTCATTGCGATGCTGACTCAGGTCGCGCTTGAGTGCGGCTGTCTCGCATCAGTACAACGGCGAGCATAGGGAGGTAGAAGAAGAGTACGCTCCAACGGCCCACCTGAGTGAAGCTGTTCGGAACGTGATACCAGCGCCATATGCCGACAGCCCAACTTAAGAAAACGGTGGCGCTCATCTCGCGCCAGGATTTCGGGATCACGTACAGAATGAGTTGATCGTAGAACCAGCGTTGCGGCATCGCAGCCATTAAGAAAAGAAGACGCGCATCACGGGAACGCCAGCGAAGCAGCGCGAGAACTAATAAAGGTCCGGGAAGAACCAGTAGCGGGATGAAGCGCGCGTAGAGATGAAAATTCCCAATCCATAACCATGGCCAGCGGGGCAAAATCGCAAAACTAAGCACGACCACCATTGCAGTGGCCAATAGACCGCGCCACGTCGACTTCGTCAGAAGTACAGGTAGTCCAATCTGCGGTTTCGCTAAAGTAGCCGGCAACAGAAAAGGAAGAAAAGTGCTGGCTACAATAACAGGGGTCCACTGGGCAGTGATCAAACCGGCCCAGTAAGGATACGAGAGAAACACATACAGCCGACGAAAGCCGTTACGAGACAAGCCAAAGGCCATCAGCCCCGAACTTATTCCGTAGAAAGTGGCGCCGGCATTTTCGGCGCGCATCCACACGAAGGGCAATCCAAACAAACTGCAAGTCAAGGGATACAGCTGCATCGGCCGCTTATAAGGGTTACGATGGGCCAGCAGGTCTTGCGCGGCCCATACCGCCCAGTTGAAATCGCCGGCACCGATGTGAAGACGTGTCAGCCAGAGCCTGCACAATAAACCGCCAGCCACGCCGATTGCGACTGCTACTATGATCCGTTTCCGCATGAAGATGAGATTGTCCCATCAGTTGTAACATGTGGATGGTTTATTTCAGGTTGCCGAATCAGAGGCCGGATTATCTGTAATGCCGCCCCGTATAAAACTCGCGATCTTTCTTCTAGGCGCAGGCCTTGCATCCCTGAGCATGTGGTTCTACTTCGATCGGATTCTGGTTGGTCATCAACTTGCCGACGCTGCCGAGCACCAGCGCCCACGGGGCAACCTCTCGGATCTTTACCCCCGCTGGCTGGGCGCGCGAGAACTGCTGCTGCACCGCCGCAATCCGTACGGCGAAGACATAACGCTAGAAATCCAGGAGGGATATTATGGCCGTGTTCTAGATGCGGCTCGTGCCGATGATCCCAAGGATCGTCAGGGATTCGCATATCCTGTGTACGTTGTCTTCTTGCTTGCCCCGCTCGTGGGATTTCCTTTCAGTGAAGTGCGATTTTTTTTTCATTGGCTGCTCGTTGTCACAGCTGCGGGGACGGTTTGGCTTTGGCTACGCGTACTGCGCTGGCGGCTATCGTGGGTTGGCATAGCTGGCGCCATCGCATTGACGTTGGGAAATTTTCCGGCGGTGCAGGGAATCAAACTGCAGCAGTTAAGCCTGGTGGTCGCGGGATTACTGGCGGGGTCGGTGGCCTGTGTGGCCGCGGATTCCCTATTCACGGGCGGGGTATTGCTGGCTCTGGCAACCATCAAGCCGCAACTGACGTGGATCGTTGTCGCCTGGATGCTTCTGTGGGCAGTGAGCGATTGGCGTTCCCGACGAAAGTTGGTGTACGGCTTCAGCGCAGTGGTTGCCCTCCTGCTGATCGGCGCGGAAAGCCTCTTGCCGGGATGGTTGCACATGTTTACCCAGGCAATCATGCAATACCATCAATATACGCAGAACCAGTCGGTGCCCGAAGCCATGCTCACTCAAATCACGGGGGGCTTAGTTCGAGAAGGAGTAACCCACGTTGGCTCCCAAATCCTTGAGGCAATAGCCGTTTTAGCTTGCGCCCCGGTATTTTGGAATCTACGTCGCGAGGGTCCCGACTCTTCCGGATTCGGGTGCGCCGCTGCGCTGGCGTTAGCACTGACCGTGCTGGTAGTGCCGATGTTCGCGCCCTACAATCAGGTTCTTTTGTTACCCGCAGCTCTGACTCTAATGCGGGAGCGGGTACTTCTGTCGCGGTCTCCCGCGCGCCGCCTGGCGTTCTATATAACGGTCGCGTTGATAGGATGGCAATGGATGGCAAGCCTCACCCTCACCGTGGGCTACTGGTCGGTGTCGCGCCAATGGGCGCTCGAACGGTGGAAATGGCCAGCCTTTGCCACATTTGCGCTGCCGGTCTGGATATTCGTCGTGCTGTTGTTCTATATCCTAAGCCAGTCAGCACAAAGCTATTCGTATCAAGCGGGAGGGCAGTCGTCGTAAGTCGATGTCGGCGCTACTGGCCTTCTGAAGTTCGGCGGTTTTGATCGCCAATCAGGTTTATTCCGGCTGCGTTAAAAAAGTAACAAGAAAGATTGCCAGAAATGTAGTCAGTGGCAACGCCAGCAAGGTATAAAGCGGTGCTTCCGCTACCGCTCGCAGCTTTTCCGCTGGAACCACTAGGGCGATAAAGCATAAAACTGTTGCCGAGAGCCATTGCCAGATCTGGCAAGCAAAAGTAGCTTTCATCAAGGCGCGTGGAAGAAGGCCGGGAGCAGGCACGCTATCGAGTCGCGCAACCAGTACAAAAAATGCCGGCATCAGCAAAAGTTGATTGTAGGCAGCCTGCTTAGGCAACAACACCAGGGTCGCGCTCGTTACCCAGGCGATGGCGGCACCGAACTCGAAAGACGTTGGCCTGGCGGTTCGCCATCGCCAACAGATGACGATCACGATGACAAACAGTAAGACCTCCAAAGCTCGGGCCAGAAACGGTGGCAAGAAAAGCTGCAGGATCGATGGGTCGGAGCCGTAGGATGGATATTCTCGCAGCGCGGTCGCAAAGCGTCCTATCCAGTGAGGCGAGAGTATTTCCCCGCCTGCCAGCAATGCAGTCATTGTAACGGCGAAGCTTCCGATTAACCGGTTGCGCTGATTCCAGTTTGAGAGCGCCCATATCAAGAACCACAAAACCAGCGGGCCGGCAATATCCGGTTTTACCGTAGCCAGCGCGAGCAGAAATCCGCCCAGCACGAGGCGATTGCTGACGATCGACGCCGCTGCCGCCGCGAGAAAAAAAACTACTAGAGCCGTAAGGTTCTGCTGAGAGTATTCCTCAAACGCTGGATAGCTGCCGAGTGCCAGCAACACACCTGCCAAAACATAGATTCGGCCACTACGCATACCCACGGCGTAAGCCCACAGAGAAAAGCCTAAAGCGATTGCAAGCAGCAACAGCCAGCGAAAAATCGTAGCAACGGTCGCGAAAGGCAGCCCGACCGTCGGCGCGAGCAGGAAAACAACGTAAAGCGGATAGACGAACGATTCCTGAGCCTTCGGGTCGGAGGGATTGTACTCATTCAGCGGACGCCCATAGAACCCAGTCTGGATTTCTCGCGTAACCTCCGCGCTATAAGGATCTCGCCCGCGTAAGAGCAGTTCGCGCGCTCCTAGCCAGCGCGGATACAGATCGGAGTTGTTGCCGGTCGGCCTTCCGCTTGTGACAATTTGCGAGGTATAGGCGGGCACCAGAATATGTTTTGCCCACCGCCAGAAGCAGATAGAGATGAGGGTGCAAGCGGCGACAACAAGCCAAGGTTTCGCCGCAAGTCTATCTATTAGCTTCACGGGGGCATTCTAATGTAAACCGACAGTGGGAAATAAAAAGCTCCAGCGGTCGCCATAAAGGCCCTTCCGTCGCGGCATGATTCCTGTCATTATGCTTAACTGCAGCGCTTCCGCCACGGCTAGCCGCGGGAGCGGAGCGACATTCCCTATTCCATGGCCTTAAATGCGATAAGTCGTCCGCAGTCCTCGGGGTCAGGCGTATTTCCCGCGCTGGTGCTCGTGCAAGGCAACGAGCAGCGAAACATCGTCTTGAACCGCACTCCTTTCAGCGTGGGGCGCAAGGTGGATAAGGACCTGGTAATCGCCGATCCTCGCGTTTCGCGCGACCATGCCCTCATCGTGCTCGAAGAAGATGGATTCTTCCTCGTCGATCAAGGGAGCAAGCACGGTACGTTTGTCAACGGGGAACGCATCCAGCGGCAACGGCTCGAGCGCAATGACCGTCTGGAATTTGGCGCGCGCGACTCTACCTACGCCATTTTTAATCCGGCTCATAGCACCTCCAATACGGCCCGCGAGTTCCTAAGCCAGATTTCTGGCATTCAAATTTCGCAGGAAGCCACGGACCTTGAGAAGCTCACGTTGTTCCTGGAAGCCGCGCGCAAACTCAACACCGCCGGCGTGCTCGACGAGATTCTAATGACGATGCTAGAAGTCACGTTGCGGCTGACTCGCGCCGAACGGGGCTACGTCTTCTTAAAAGACGAGGAAGGCAATCTGCGGCTGGCGGCCGGGCGCAACAGCAAGGGCGAATCGCTGCTCGACGATAAAACGATTTCGCACTCTGCGCTCGAAGAATCCCTGCGCTCGAATTCTGAATTCCTGCTGACCGATACCGGCAGCTCCGCCGATCTGGCAGGCCGCCAAAGTATCGTGGCCTACGATCTTCGCACCGTGATTTGCATTCCGCTCCGCAAGCGCCAAGTACAAGCCACGCGTGACGCGCAGACACCTGCCCCGGGCTCGTCGAACCCGGCTGCAGAGGTAACTGGAGTTCTGTATGTCGATTCGCGCTTTGCCTCTCGCGAATTCTCCGGAGTTGGCCATGATATTTTGCGCGCGATCGCCACAGAAGCGGCATCGCTTATCGAGAACGCGCGCTTGGTGCAGGCCGAGGAAGAATCCCGCCGCTATCAGCAGGAACTCACCATCGCCGCGAGCATCCAACAGCGGCTGATGCAGGTGAAGATTCCTGAAGTTCCCTTTGCCAAGCTGCGTGGAAAGAATCTTTCCTGTAAGGAAATTGGCGGAGATTTTTTCGACGCGGTCAATACTAAAGAAGGCTTGGCCGTGGTGCTGGCCGACGTCAGCGGCAAGGGAGTTTCTGCGGCGCTGCTCGCGTCCACTCTGCAGGGTATGATTTATTCCCACCTGAGTTCAGGCATGCCCCTGCTGGAGGTGGTTGCTGCAGTAAACCGCTTCTTCACCGAGAAACTGGTGGGAGAAAAATATGCCACCGTGCTGCTGGCCCGCCTTCGCCGCGACGGCAACTTGGAATACGTCAACTGTGGTCACGTGCAGCCTCTTCTTGTATGCGGGGGCGAGGTGATGCGTCCGCCACACGGCAATGTTCCCGTGGGCCTGCTGCCGGATGCGACCTTTGAAAGCGCGCGCTGCCAGCTTAATTCCGGTGATCGCTTCATTCTCGTTACCGATGGCGTCACCGAGGCTGAGAATGCCATGGGAGACTTTTTCGAAGACTCCCGGCTGGAATCAGCTGCTGCCAAATCGCCGACGCTGGAAGGAATTTTCTCCGCGGTTTCGGAGTTCTGCGCCGGGAATCCATTAAACGATGATTGTACCGTCGTGGAGCTACTCTACTCGGCAACGGCTGGCCCCGCTGAGTAGTTGGCTCCTGCTGCAAGCGTTTCGCCGTGCGGTTTGTGCGCTATTCTGTCAACTGTGACAAGCACCATGAAACGGATCGCAGGTTATCGTCCGCCGTATCCCGGTACTCAGCCAAACCATTTACATCCGCCGTACGTGTCGTCGATCAAGCGCGCGCCGACCAAACCGCCAATACCAATTCCTTACACTCTGTCTGAGGTCACAGGTCCATTGTTCGGACCTGACATCATCGCACCTAAGGCGAGCGATTTAACCAGCCAGCACTCTGGCGAACCGCTGGGTGAGCGAATTATTGTGAGCGGGCGCGTGCTCGATGAAAACAGTTGCCCTCTCGCCAACACGCTCATCGAAATATGGCAAGCGAATGCCGCGGGACGATATCTGCACGAATGGGATCAACATCAAGCTCCCTTGGATCCTAATTTCACCGGCTGCGGTCAAGCTGTCACCGATGCCGAGGGCCGTTACCGCTTCATCACAATTCGGCCTGGGGAATATCCATGGCGCAATCATTACAACGCGTGGCGGCCGGCGCACATTCATTTTTCTTTGTTCGGTCCGGCGTTTGCCACGCGCCTGGTAACGCAAATGTATTTCCCGGGCGATCAACTGCTTTCGTTTGACCCGATCTTCAACTGCACAGCGGATGAAAAAGCCCGCAACCGGCTGATTTCGGTTTTCGACTGGGAAAGCACCATCCCGGAAACCGCGCTGGGTTATCGGTTCGATATCATTCTGCGCGGGCGCGAAGCCACGCCCATGGAGGAAGAGGAATAAGTGAGTTTGCAGGCAACTTCATCGCAAACGGTTGGTCCATATTTCAAGATCGGCCTGCGCTGGTTGAACCAGGACAACCTGGTCGGCGAAGGGGTGTCCGGCGAGCGAGTCACGATTCAAGGCAGAGTTTTCGACGGCGACGGCGCTCCCGTGCGGGATGCGATTTTGGAAATCTGGCAAGCCAACGGGCACGGGAAATATGACCACCCGGAAGACACTCAGGACAAACCGCTGGAACCGGGTTTTAAGGGATATGGCCGCGTCCCGGTAAATGATGAAGGAATGTTTCGCTTCGCCACGATCAAGCCGGGGCCTGTGTCGGGACCACAGGGAAAAGATCAAGCGCCGCATCTGGTCGTTTCAGTTTTCATGCGAGGAGTATTGCGTCGAATGGTGACGCGAATTTATTTCCCCGATGATCCGCACAACGCATCGGATTTCATTCTCAATTTGGTGGAACCATCGAGGCGCTCTACTTTAATCGCAAAAAAGATCGCCAGCGGTCCCGGCGCTCTCGAATGGAATGTTGTTTTGCAGGGCCCGGATGAAACAGTATTCTTCGACGTGGGTTTGTAGGTTTGCGATTGTAGATTTGGGATTGCAATAAAGCGGACCGCAGCACTTATCATTTGAATGGCCTTGTTCGATCCACTGTTCGGCTCACTGGCAATGCTCGAGGTCTTCAGCGACTCCGTGCGCGTTCAGCGCATGTTGGACTTCGAGGCTGCGCTGGCGCAAGCCGAGGCGCGCTGTGGCGTCATCCCCAAACCTGCGGCCCGGAAGATCGCCGGAAAATGTAAGGCGGAACTCATTGACTTTGACGCGCTCGCACTCGCGACCGCCGATTCAGTCAATCCTGCAATCCCTCTTGTCAAACAGCTTACTGCGCTGGTCGCAAAAGAGAATCCTGACGCGGCGCGTTTCGTCCACTGGGGCGCAACCAGCCAGGACGCGAATGATACGGGCCTCGTTCTTCAAGTCCGGCAAGCTTTCGATATTATCGAGCGCGACTCGGCCGAGCTTTGCTTAGGGCTGGCACAACTGTCTGAGAAGCACCGTTCCACGCCGATCGTCGGGCGCACGCTCATGCAGCACGCGTTGCCGACTACTTTCGGCGTAAAGATTGCGGGATGGCTCGACGCAATGTCTCGTCACCGTGAGCGTTTCGCGGAAACCAGAAGGCGGGTGCTCGTTTTGCAATTTGGCGGCGCGGTTGGAACGTTGGCGGCTTTACGAGAAAAAGCATTGCCCGTGGCCGAGGCGCTCACGGCAGAGCTTCAACTTGAGCTCCCTGCCATGCCGTGGCATACGCAGCGCGATCGCGTCGCGGAAACGGCGACTACTCTCGGTCTTTGCGCAGGCACGTTAGGCAAGATGGCGCGCGATATTTCGTTGCACATGCAAACTGAGATTGCGGAGATTTTCGAACCCGCAGCCGAAGGGCGCGGAGGTTCATCGTCGATGCCTCACAAGCGCAATCCAGTGAGTGCCGCAATCGTGCTGTCGGCCGCCACGCGCATCCCAGGCCTTGTCAGCACGATGCTCAGCGCCATGGCGCAGGAAGATGAGCGCGGGGTCGGCAATTGGCACGCTGAATGGGAAACGCTGCCCGAAATCTTTCGTCTGACCGCTGGGGCCCTTCATCAGATGGCGACGATTGTGCCTCATCTCGAAATCAACGCGGCGCACATGAGCCGCAATCTGGACGCGACCAACGGTCTCATTTTTGCCGAAGCTGTCACGATGGCGATGGCGGCTCATATTGGAAAATCTGCCGCACATGCGTTGGTTGACGAAGCGAGCAAGAAGTCGCGCGAGTCTGGAAAGCATCTTCGCGAGGTGCTCGCTGAGAATCCCAAAGTCGCGCAGCAGTTGAACTCAGCGGAGCTGGATCGCTTGTTCGATCCAAAAAACTATCTGGGAACCAGCGGAGACTGGATCGACCGGGTGATCGATGCCAGCCGCGTGCCGGCCACAAGAAAGTAATCATTGGGAGTCGACGTTTTTTTCAGGGAAGGACAAGATGCCGTTCGTCGATGTTGGAAAACTTCGGACGCACTACGAGCTCACTAGCGATAAAAAGCCTGTGGTTGTATTGTCGAATTCCCTGGGCACCGACTTTTCTATGTGGGATCCGCAAATGGTGGAACTGCAGCGGCATTTCCGCGTGCTGCGCTACGATACTCGGGGGCATGGAAAGTCTTCTGTTACGCCGGGAGACTATTCAATCGAGCAACTGGGGCGTGACGTTCTCGGCTTGCTGGATTCGCTTGGCCTCGAACGAGTACATTTCTGCGGGCTCTCGATGGGTGGCATGATCGGCATGTGGCTGGGAATTCACGCACCTGATCGACTGCAACGTCTTGTTCTATGCAACACGGCGGCTCGGATCGGGACAAAAGAGATTTGGAATGCGCGCATCGCCACCGTGCACAAAGATGGGATGAAACGCGTGGCTGCTGCAGTCGTTGAGCGCTGGTTTACTCCCGAGTTTCGCGCATCTTGCCCAGACGCGGTCGCAAAGGCCCAGCGAATGCTCGAAAACACTCCTCCCGAGGGCTATGCAGCCTGTTGTGCCGCGGTTCGCGATATGGATCAAAACGAAGAGATTGCGCGTATCAAAGCTCCGACGCTCGTGGTCTACGGCAGCAGAGACCCGGTTATCCCTGTACCGGAAACTCAATTTCTTAGTGATCGGATTCCGGGAGCAGACAAAGTTGAACTTGCCGCTGCTCACCTCTCAAATGTCGAGCAAGCAGATGCATTCACACAGGCGGTGAGCAACTTTGTGGCCGAGTGAGATAAAGAATCGATGACGCCCATGGATGACAGCAAACGGTATCAAGAGGGAATGAAAATTCGGCGTACTGTTCTCGGCGACGAGCATGTCGACCGATCCATTGCGGCGACCACCGATTTCAACCGCGAGTTTCAGGACTTCATTACTCGTAACGCCTGGGGAGAAATCTGGACTCGCCCCGGCCTGCCGCGCCACACTCGGAGCCTACTGACGCTTGCCATGATGGTCGCCTTGAACCGGGGCGAGGAATTCCGCATGCACGTAAAAGCTGCCTTCAATAACGGGGTCACGCATGAGCAGATTAAAGAGGTCCTTCTGCAATCTGCCGTTTA
>CAVYVM010000001.1:0-221218 GCA_963771965.1 uncultured Acidobacteriaceae bacterium | reverse complement strand
TACTGCAACATCCTGCTTCTCCGGTCAGGCATTTGTTCATCAGCGGCATCGTCCGCCGTGCGCTGATGGGATTGGTCGTCGGCGCTACAGTCATGGCGCTCATCATGAGTCCATGGGGCAAGCAGTCCGGCGGGCATATCAATCCCGCCATGACGTTCGCGTTCTACCGGCTCGGAAAACTCCGCCCTTGGGATGCGCTGTTTTATGGGGTCGCACAGTTCTCCGGGGCAACGATCGGCGTTGCGCTCGCAACGTTTTTACTGAGAGGCGCTCCGGGGGATGGCACGGTTCGTTATGCAGTGACCGCCCCGGGCGTGTATGGTGCCGCCGTCGCGTTTGCTGCCGAGCTAGCCATCTCGTTTATCCTGATGATCACGGTACTGCTTGTGACGAACCACGAAAGGTTGGCGCGGTACACGCCTTATTTTGTGGGTTCGCTCTACGCCGTGAATATCACGTTTGAAACACCTCTCTCCGGAATGAGCATGAACCCCGCGCGAACCTTTGGCCCCGCCGCTTACGGAGGTTATTGGCACACCCTCTGGATCTATTTCATCGCACCGACGGTAGGCATGCTGGCCGCCGCTGAGACATTTCTTCGAACACGTCGGGGTGTCGCTCCATTCTGCGCTAAACTTCACCACGCCAATGACAAACGCTGCATCTTCCATCACACAGCACAACTTCCAAAGACAAGGCTTTACGCAAATACTTCCAGATAACTCACTCACTGCCTGGGGCTGGCTGGTCACTCCAAATTCGACGCATTTCGCGCCCGATCAAGCGTCAGTTTCTACCGGCCTCTCCCGCGTGAAAGCACACCAGAAATTATGGTCCAATTAGGGTCCACGAACTGTTTCCCACGGTCATTAAAACGTTTCTGTAGCGCCATCCGTGCCGCGTGTTTTCAGTTAGTTACGGTAGAAGATTTCGCTCTCACGGCTGCGTTCATGCATCAACAACAACACTCACCGGACAAGCGTCGTTCGCGAAGCCTCCGCTGTGCGGATGGATTTCGTCGAACGATAGAACAACCGTAAAATACAGACAACAGCAAGCGCGTGCGAAGCAAAGGCGAATAAAACCTACCGGCACTTTTACCGGCAGTTGACCTTTTCTACGGTGACCATCAGTGACTTACAGCGCCGGGAGGCACCTCTAAGTACTTGCAATCACTGTTAATTTCTGAAAAGGCTGGCGTCGGCGGTTCAACTCCGTCCCTGGCCACCATCATTCCAAAGAACTTAGTGGAATCGCGTCTTGCCCTTCCAGTCCGCTTTCAGTCCGCGGTTTTTCGGCGACATCCGGTTCGCTTCCTGGCTACGATGATGGTGAAGGACTTAAACTCGCATTACCTCTTGCTCAGTCCGCCCTCAGTCCGCTTCTGTCTGCGGCGTGGCTGAAAATGGCAGTCAGCATTGCCCCTGCCGCAGCCATGCGATCCTCGCTGACACTGTGGGTATAACACTGCAGGGTCAACTTAACATCACTGTGGCGAAGCAAAGTCTGTACCGTTTTCGGGTCAGTTCTGATGCGGACCAGAAAGGATGCCAGGCTGTGACGGAGATTATGGAAGCCAAATCGCCGTGGATCATCATCTACCAGTCTGCCTTCGTCATCTCGGTGCGATGAAAGAATGCCCACCATCACTGCCGCCGGCCGCAGATAATCTTCCACCAGCATGTTAGCCACACGCGGCTGCTGGCCCTTGAGCTTGAGCGAAGGAAACACCCAGTCCCAAGGCTGAGAATATGGTGTATTCCGTTTCCAGCGAAACATGAATTTGGCGAGCAAAGGATGCAGCGGCACTGGGCCTTTTGAGGTTTTGCTTTTCGGCCAGCCCACTTTGCCGCAAGTCCACGTGCGGCGCACATGGATGACGGCTTCGGTAAAACTCACGTCTTGCCATTGCAGCCCCAGGCACTCTGAGATACGCAGACCTGTGCCAGCGGCTAAGAGCGTTAGAGTACGTTCCGGCTCTCGTAGGTTACGCAAAACTGCGTATGCTTGTTCCGGGGTGAGAATCATCGCTTCGTACTCGCTGGTGGTCTTGCAACGGACGAAGCGCATCGGGTTCGACTCCTGATTTCGTGGAATCAGCCCGTAACGTTGGCTGTGCCTGTAGACCAGCGACATAACACGGCGCATCTTGTCGAGCGTTGGATTTGCAAGACCCTCTTTGCGCTTCAAGGCTTTCAACCATTCTTCCACCTCCAGCGGTTCGAGGCCCAGCGCTACCCGGTTCCCCCATTGTGGCAGCAGTCGATTGCGGAGCACTCGCTCGTAACCTCTGATTGTCGTGTGTGCTTTTGGATGGATAGATTCGGTGGGTTCTACGAGCTCATGTTCCGCGTAGTGATGTGCCAGATCCGCAAAAGTTACACATCCGCGGAAATCCACCTGGTTGATGTGGAGGTGCTGTCGTTGAACCTCGGCCCATGCACAGCTCTTGTCGGGGAAGTCTCTTACAAGAGCAATCGGAATCTTGTTCTCGACGCGCTTACCGTCGGACTTCCGCACGGTACGGAAGAACAGCACCCAAGTTTCACCCCGACTGCGTTTTTCTCTCTTTAGCCAACCTTGTTGATGTCTGTGTGTCATTTAGAGTCTCTCCTTGATTACGAGAGCTTAATTCGAATCGCTAGATTTTCAGTCCGCTCTTAGTCCGCTTCGGTCTGAACGCGAGAATGCCGTCGGGAAAACACTCTATTGATATGATACCACCTGTGGTGGTATATTTTGTTGAGGAGATCGTCATGACTGAACTGTTTTCTGTGAATGAGGCGGCGGCCATTGCGGAAGTGTCGCCCGAAACGATTCGGACGGCACTGGAAAAGAAATCAGTGAAGCCGTCGCACAAACGGAAAACCGGCAAGGCGGTGCGGCATCAGTTCTCCGTTGGCGATGTTCTTCTTGTGAAGCTGTTGGTTGAATTCCCTTTCCCCTTGAGCCGGCAGGACAAAGAATCTCTAGCACAAATCTTGGCGCGTGGAGACACGAAAGCATCACACTGGTCTAAAGAAGGCGCTGATATTGTGTACCGCTCCGGGAAAATCCAGCTACTGGTTGAGTGCAAGTCATTCCGGCAAACGGTTGCCAAGAATTTGGCAGCCTTCCGCTGGGGCAGGCGGCGTATCGTTTCCTCACCCGAAGTTTTGGGGGGAGAACCCGTTTTTCGTGGAACTCGGATTCCAGTACAGCATGTCGCGTCGCTCTTTCGAAAGGGTGCTCCCGAACAAGAGATCGTGGAAGATTTTCCCAGCCTCAGTGAGCGAGACCTAGCGTATGCTCGCCTATTTTCTCGCTTTGGTGAAAAGCCGGGACGCCCCAGAAAGCAGCTGGCCATTCACAGGAAGCGTAGGGCCACGTAGTCATGCGCCTGCTCCTAGATGAGCATATCTCGCCGGCGTTGGTCGCCAGATTGGCCGAGGTTGGCATATATGCTCAATCCGTATCGCACGTCGGCTTAGCTGGTCGAGCGGATCATGAGATATGGCAGTATGCGCTTGATCACGATTTTGCAGTTGTTACGACAAATGCGCGAGACTTCATCGAACTCCTCGATGTGGAAGTGCATCCAGGGTTGATCGTCTTGCGCGAGAGTGGATTGAGTCGCGACGAACAGTGGGGGCGCATCCAGCCTGTAGTCGAGTATATGAAGAATTCGGGAGATAAAGACGTCTTGCTCAACAAGCTCATTGAGATTGCTGGTCCGGGACGATTTGAGACGCGCGAGATTCCGCCCCTTTGATGGTAGGGCCATCACTGATGCGGAAACCGCGGCGGGACGGAGACCGCGTCAAGGAAAGGAATGGCTAGCGCGATGCCCTGTCTATTCGATGACAAAGCAGGGTTTCCTCTGCCCGCACTTTTTGCCCGCAGTTGCTGTTTCCACCACTCACTATCAACAACTTCTAGCGCCACCCGTGCCACGAAGTCGTTGCAATCACTGTTAATTTTGGCCCTGAAAAGGCTGGCGTCGGCGGTTCAACTCCGTCCCTGGCCACCACATTCTAAAGCGGTTGCTCAGTTCAAGCGTTTTCCCGTAGCCCGTCGCTAGCCCGGTTTTCAATTCACCAACTCCGGTCGAACACCCATCGCATCGAGCATTGTTCCCTGAGCCGCGAGCCGATCTGCGCTCACGCTCTGGCTGTAAAGCTGAAGCGTCGTGTGCACGTCGCTGTGCCGGAGCAGCCCTTGAACCACTTTCGGGTTTGTGCCGACACTGACAAGGAAAGAGGCCAGCGAGTGCCTCAGGTTGTGGAAACCAAACCTGCGTTGATCGTCAGCCGAGAGAATCCCGACCCTGACCGCTGCTGGTCTGACGTGATCCTCAACCATGATGCTGGCGCTGCGAGGCTGCTTGCCCTTGAGCCGGGAACTGGCGAAAAGCCAATCTGTTGGCTGACCATAGGGCGTCTCGTTCTTCCAGTCCTGCATGAACCCTGCAAGAAGAGGGTGCATGGGAACTGGGGCCTTCGACGCCTTACTCTTCGGCAAACCTACCCTGCTTGCTAGCCACGTGCGACGAACGAAGATTTGCTGTTTGAGAAAATCCACGTCCTGCCACTGTAACCCGAGGCACTCGGAAACTCTAAGACCGGTCGCTGCAGCCAAGAGAGTCAATGTGCGTTCGGGTTCCGGCAGAGCCATAAGCAAATCGAATGCCTGCTTCGGAGTCACAATCAAAGCTTCGTATTCGCTCGTGGTTTTGCAGCGGACAAAGCGAAGTGGGTTCGATTCCTCGTCGCGAGGGATCAACCCGTACCGCATACCGCTTTTGTAGACCAGCGACATCACTCGCCGCATCTTGTCCACGGTGGGATTCTCCAGCCCCTCTTCTTTCTTTACAGCCTTCAACCATTGCTCGATTTCCAACGGCTCGATACCCAGCGCAACCCGCTTACCCCAACGAGGAATTAGGCGGTTATGCAGGATGCGCCTGTACGCGCCGATTGTGCTAGGAGACTTCGGGTCTACCGCGTCGCTCTGATCTCCGAGTTCGTGCGCAATGTAGTGCTCGGCAAGATCGCTGAACTTTACGGCACCCCTGAAGTCGGGTGTGTTTACGTTCAGGTGCTGTCGTTCCACTTCCATCCATACCGCCGACTGGCTCGGAAAATCCCGCACCAAGCCAACTGGGACTTTGTGCTCGACTCGCCTGCCGTCGGTCTTTCTGGTCATCATGAAACGCAGCACCCACGTTTTACCACTCTTGCGAGTTTCTACTTTTAACCATCCACGCGCCATTCGTTGTCTCCTTTTGGCCGTGGAAGGCTGCTGGCAAGATTATGCTCGGTACGCGTTGTCAGGGCACGCGAAAGTTCCGAAAGTCGAAAACGCCACACTTTTCTTGGGCCAGAACCGAGCGGATACGCGGGGACGAGTCTTCTGCGCGCTAGATCAAGCAAGTAGCGCGGCCTGACGCTGAGGAACTCGGCGGCTCGCTCGGCGGCTACGAATGGTTCTGGTGAAACGATGTCCACGCATTATGAATACAAGCAGGTGAGCAAGAGCACGACAACAAGTTGCAAGATAAAAAGCGGTACAAGTTGGAACATTTCAGTCTATGGTTACCTCAGTACCATTGTGTCCGTGCTGCCAATCCAAGAAGCTTTTTCCAGTGGCCATTCAATGGTACCCAGCGAGCACGTCATGATTGGAACGGACCTCCTTCAGGCCCGCCTCGATAAGGATCGGGAGGAATTCAAGCGACAATGGCGAACGGACTTCCTTCAGGCCCGCTTCCTTAAGGACTGGGAGGAATTCGACCGGCAAGGGCGAACAGTCGTCGCCCAGAGAATTCTGAAGCGCGATCGTCAGTTATTTCGCGATAGGTTTCGGAAATTGGAGAAGGCGGGATGTGTTCCCGACGTCTTGTTCCCGTGCATATACATATTCCTCAATTCCCGAGGGCCACGCGGTAAAGAGCTAAAGTTCCCAAGGAAAGAGGATTGGGCGCAAATTCCAGCGGGATTGGATCGCGTTCGCAAGAAAATGGAGACGCTCACGAACGAGAGAGGGATTGCAACGCTGATGGATGGTTGGGATTTGGGTTTGGATTTAGACGCATTCTTCTCGTTCAAAATCCTGCATCAAGACTTCCTAGGGGCGATGAATCAGTACATCGTTGAGCTTAAAACCCTTTGTAGAGTGTTGCCGCGCAAAGATGTCATCAGGCAGTACGGTCAGGCAGTGATCTGCACTTACGTGAGAAGCGCGACCAAACTTTCATTTAGTCAAACCTATTCACTTACGCAGACGCTACTGGAATGCTGTTCCGTGTCGGAGCCGGGGAGAGCAAAACTGACTGCTAATTGGGCGCGGGACATTAAGCGATTTCGGAAAACCTACCCGCTCTTCTGTGAGTGGGCACAATCTTTCCTCATTGCAAAGCACCACGCTCCTGTAACGCTGCCGCCTCCTGACTGGGAGCGATTCATGAGCAACAGCAACCGCAAATAGTGCCTCTCCTACAACTTGCCAACCTGTTTTTTTTCCGACTTGTACTCCTCACCGAATCAATGCCCCGCTAACTTAGCTCCAGTCGCGCAAATGCTTTAAGCGACCAGAACCACCAGTTCTGCAAGGTGGAAAAAGGAGCAACACAAATGTGCACGGAATCAATTATTCCTGCGCCTGAAGCCCTCGTGTCCCTGCAGTTAGCCGCAGGCGTACCCGAGATCGAGGCCGATGCCGTCAAATTGGCAGATTCTGCCGATTTGGCAAACGCTGAAGCCACCATCGAAGTACCAACCGAAGCAGAGTTGTACGCAGAAATCGCAAAGCTCTGGGCCGCTAATAAAGTCAATCGCTATGATTTGGGCGAGAAGCTTTGGCAGCTCAAGCAGCAGGCAAAGCATGGCGAGTGGATGATGAAGGTGCAGCAGATGGGCATCCCTCACCGGACGATCACCAGCCTCATCACTCATTACCGTGAAGAGTTCGCACTGCGCAACACTGCGCCAATTACTGACGCGGACTTCGTCGACTTCGACTTACCAGCTTCTGGCGACTCGGAAGATGAGCAGCAAGAGGAGAGGCCCGCGCCTGAGCGCAAGAAGGCGTCCCGTTTCCGTCCCATGATTGTCCTCAAGTGGGGAGAGGAAGAGACGGCGTGGAAGCACGCCATCGAAGTGATCATCGCGCAGGAGGGCATTCACAATCCCACCGAGGCCGCTTTCTTCGCCGTCGTTGAAGTGGCGAAGGAGTTCGAACGTCGCGCTGCAGCGGAGATCGAAGCGATTGGAGTTGGTTCTCCATCAGTGGTCAGCCAGGTCGAGCCGCCTGAGACTGCATCGAGCGTCGCGCTAGTTGCCGTGGCCCCTCCTCTTGGTCCAGAGGATGAGATCGAGGCGGTACCAGTTCCGATCTCAGACGTGCGGTGCTCGCCGCGTCGTCGGTTAGTGTTCCCAGAAGATGAGGATGTGCAGTGATGAAGCTGCCCAGTATCACTCTCACTCACGAAGAACCAGAGCAGGAAGTCGCTGCTCTGGAGGGGCAATCGATTGGGGCGGGTCATTACGACCGCCTCATCAATCCGTCCACCGTCTACCTCAAACCGAACGGCGAGTTCCTCTGCTTATGGCTCAAGAAAGTGGTATCGCTTGAATTGCAGAGAGACGCTTTCCGAGTCCTAAAGCACAAGGAGATTGCTCCTCCAGGCAGTGCGAAAAGAAGAGGGAAAGCGTCAGGAAACGGTGCTGATCCAAAAGCAGGCAGCAGTATCCTTGGCTCTTTCGACAGAGATGGTCGCCATCATCCTTGCGCGGAAAAAGCTGCTTTCAGCAGGAAGCATCCGCGCCTCTTCAGGCAATTCATTCCGTATGTCGAAGAGGTTGATCGGCTTTACGAGCAGTACCTGCCAGAGATCTACAACTCGCAATATTTGGTCGCTCTCGCAACGTGGCCCGAGTGGCTCGCTGGCGACAGCGTCTTCAGCACCATTCAGGTCAATAAAGGGTTTCGTACGCAGGTTCACAAGGACGGGAACAATCTACATAGCAGCGTTGCTCCGATGACATGCTTCACCAACGCGAGCGGCGGGGAACTCATCTTCCCTAAGTACGGCGTGGGAGTTCCATACAGCAACGGAGACCTATTGCTGGCGAACGTCCACGAGTGGCACGGCAACGCACCGTTTCGCAGTGATCCAAAGGAGCAGCTTTCGCACGACCTGTGTGTTTTATTTCCGAGCGCGAATGGTGCAGTGCGGTACCCAGGCAGAAGAGGTTGAACGGATGCGTAATCGCAAGCGCGGCGATCCTCTGCACGGCTGGATCATCGACGGGAAGTTCATCTCGCCAGAGGAACAGAAACAACTGGCAGCCCGATACGACGACGCAGAGTGAACAGTTCGGGCACCAAGGCTTGGCAAGTGAGTATTGGATAGGTGCGCGGCTCGGGGCACCTCAGCTTAGAGCCATCGGCGGGAGCCGGACTAGTCCCCGGCTCCCGCCAACAAGGACTAGTATGCAAGGCAACTTCGTCAAAAATCGTCGTGGAATCCTCCAACATCTCAAAGAAGGTCGCATCTCGAAGGACGAGTTCGCTGCTTACGAGTTCATGCTCCTCTCCGCTGATGCTGCGACCGGAGTGTGGTGGGGCGACAGCGTCGAACTCGCAGCCGTGTTCGGTCAGCGTGACCTCCGACAGGAGAAGGCCAAGGATGTGCTCCACGGGCTGGAGGAGAAGGGCTACATCAAACGTTTCCGCCAGCAAGGGAGCCGAGCGAAGTACCCGATTCTCATCAACAAGTACGAAATTACAGTTGGACCCCTGAGCGACAGGCTAGTGGATGCAGAACAGACTGTTGACTGGCGACAGCCAGCAGTATTCAGTAGAACTGACGAGACCCCTGTTCTGCCCCCTGTTGCGCCTCCTGTGCCGACCCCTGTGCTGCCCCCACCGTATTCAAGAACACAAGACAACGAGAACTCAAGACCTCAAGAAAAATCAACTCGTCCAAGTGAGATAGCAAACCAGCCAGCCTCAGACGATTCTCCGGGTGAGACGAAAAGCACATACAGCAAGTTGGAAGATGTCCCGAGAGAACATCAAGCCCGGATACTCACGAGCAGGATTTACATCGATCTGGGAAGTCCGAAGGACAAAGCGAAGCAACTGCCCGAGTGGAAGCGAGCACTCGATCCTCTCTGCGACCAGTACGAGTTCCCGCTCTTATGCGAAGCCGTCCGGTGGGCCATAACGGAGTCTCCGCACTGGCCTCAGTACATTCGACGAGCAGCGAACGTGGTAAAGAATGCCGAGGCTATCGTGGACGCTTACCGGGCCGAACTGCGGAGCAGAGCCACGTATGAGCGGCATCAGAAACAGCAGGCTGAGAAATCCTCAGCGCCTAAGAATGACAATCGGCCCGAGTACAAGAAAGACATCACGCAGTTCTTATAGGAGTGAAACATGCCCGAAACAGAAGATGACGGCCTTACGTTCCAGACAACTGATGATTTTGAATCCCAGCCCAAAACGCTGGACGATTTCCGCAACTGGGATGAAGTCCACGCGAGTGCTGAGTTCAGAAACCTCAGACTTGCTGCATCAAAGGAAGAAGACGAACGTGCAATGGCACGCATAGACGAGGGCACGGTGCAACAGTTCTTGGACCACGCCATCCCGCCTAAAGATCGCTTCGCCGATCTGAAGACCTTGCAGCCGAGCGAAAAAAGCAAGATGCCCGTGGAGTTTCAGGCTCGCATTCTGGACGCGATGCATAAGCAAGACTTGCTGAACTGGCGTGAGAAACGTCAGGTGCATGGCTGGGCATTCTTCGGTCCCGCTGGCTGGTCGAAGTCAACACTCTGCACAGCATGGTTCTCACAGTACGCTCGGGCCAATGTCACATCCATCGACGAGATGCGCAATCACCACTCGTTGTGGGACATGATCCAACCACCCAAGAATCGCACGCCCGAGTGTATGTGGCGAATGAACGCGCTCACTCTCATCGACGAGAACCTCGCGTGGCAGCATCGCGACTTCACTGACAAGAACGCGAAACAGCCGCGTTGCTCGTCCGCGTGGATTCAGGCGCTAACGAGCATGGTATGCAATCCGTGCCTCTACCTCGAAGAAGTTGACAAGGTCCGCACCGACAAGACCAAGCTGGACATCCTGTTCGACGTGATCGACGCGCTGTACAACTACCAGTGCCCGCTTCTGCTCAACAGCAACCTGACCAAGCAGGAGTTCGCTGCTCAGTTCGGCCCGGAGTTCGCTCGTCGCATCAGCGAGATGTGCAATGTGGTGGACTGCTACGCGAAGGAAATAAAGATTCGCCCTGTGTGACCAACCCAAACCGCAGGCCGCTCAAGATCATGCGCAGTCCTGGGCATCCGTATTTGCACGGCGCAGAGCCGCATTACTTTGGTGCTCATGCGTTTTTAAACCGGGACTGGCAGAATCAGGCTAGAGGAACGGCCCATGGCTGATGACCGGAATCGTCAAGCGCAAGAGTTGGCTGTGAAGATAATGAAATGGGTGACGACCCACATGTGCACATGGACGTGGCACAAATGGCCTTCCTGTATCTGGCAGCACATGCCATCGGCGAGGCGTTGGGTGACCAAGCAGCGCAAGACTACGCCCGGATGCTCGCCGATTTAACGCAACGCCACATGCCTCAGGATCAAGAGGAGAAGAAATTCTGGAACCTCATGGCCGAGCAACTCTACGACAAACCCGTGAGGTTCTGATGGATAACTACCAGCCGCGTTAAGATCGAAGAAAGTGAAGGCTGCGCGACGCTGAGGAAACTCATGACAAATTGGCAAACCATTACGGCAATGTTTAATTGTCAACATTGCGAGACCACGTTCGAGCAGCGCGTGGTTGTTCGAATCTGTCCTGTCTCAGAATGGACGGTGTCTCCCAGACTAAAACCGTCATCAGAGGATGCGAAATGGGGATACTGGAAGGGTGAGGATGGTGCGCTACATATCGAGGCACGGGACGAGGCAGCACTCCACGAATTTCTACGGTTGCCGACTCTCTGTTCGGATTGCGAGATCCCCGCGTAGCACGGTCGTGCGTCGCCCGACGCATGGTAGTAAGGTGGCGAGGGGCGAGACCTTGTGCCACTCATTTTCAAGCCCAATAAACTACTGACGACTCGCTCAGTCCTAGTCTTTTCATGATTTCAGGATATCGAGCGCAGAGTCGCCAATAATTTTTTCGAGCCTGAGTGACCGAGTATCCGCCGAACGCCGAAGGATTGTGTGCGATCGTCTTCCAGCGCTTGATCTTGAACGCAATCAGGCTGTCTCGAACTTCTGGCCGTGCTCTCATGGCTTGCCTCCCTCGCTGACAAGTTGGCGTCGATGGTGGGCCGTGCGGGAACACGGAATCCACCTCTCAATATGCGATCTGAAAGTCCGCCAAAGTACCGGAAAGGTCCTTGGAAGTACCTGAAACGAGTGGTTTGCTGCACCGCGAACGAGATGCAATCGGCTTAACGGCTGTATTTTCTGCGACGGCGTCAGTTGGAACACCCGAAAACCCGCGCACAAAAACAATTTTCCATGTGCATTGCGGATTGCTCTCGTGGAAAGGGCGAAAAAACCAAGCCGCCCGGACGCCAAAAGCTAGAATTCGACATAATCTTCGGATATGAAGAATCCTCAGGTTGGACGTGGGACGGTTGCCGCACTGGTGAGGGAAAAGCTGTACATGACCTCAGATCGGCAAGCAGATCACGTGGTCAACACGGTAACCGATTCGATTGTGCAAGTGATGCGCGACAATATAGACACTGACGGTTTCGAACTGAAGCTGCCGAGTTTCGGGAAGTTTGTCGTGCGTCACAAACGGGGCAAGCGAAGGCTGATCCGGCTGACTGGTAAAATCCAGCTTACTGCCGACAAACGCAAAGTGAAGTTCCTCCCACTGGCGAAGTTCCGGGAGCTGGAAGCTTGGCCCAAGAGTTCTTAGACCGTGCCAGCCCCGACAAGATCAATCCCTCCGCTCAAGATCAGTTCGGCGTAAAGGCCGCGGACGTCCGTGGCCTGCCACTTTTGACGGGAGAGTGGCCCTTTCATACGCCAGATTTCGATGGTAAGGGTGTCGTCCAGCGGCATCGTTCCAAGAAGCCCGTCTTCAAAGACCAACTCGTGCTTCACCGGGCATTGGCCCGACCCGATCACAACCCTTACCGTGACGTTTGAGACTTCAACCCCGCAGATCCTGACTGCGAACTGAGGCATACGAGCTATTTTCGGTGGAATCATCAACCCTCCAATCAAGTGCGTGCGGCGAACATTGCCGATAATGCGGGGGTGGCCGAGTTGGCGAGCGCCCGACCTGAGCCGAGGTCGCGCCTATTTCTTCCCGCCCTGCTGGAGAGTCCGGTAGACCGTGGATTTGCTCACTCTCAACATGCGCGCAATTTCTGCAAGAGGTTTGCCGTCAGTTTTGAGTCGCGCAATTTCGCTCGGATCGCAGGCCGCGCGAGGTCGACCACCGATCCGGCCATGTGCCCGCGCACGTTGTAGCCCAGCGATAGTGCGCTCGCTCAGGCGGACGCGCTCCTGCTTTGCAATCACGGCCAAAATCGAAATGACGGCGTCGCGGAACATTCCACACGAGTCCAAATATTGCTCGGTGAAGCTGCGATAGCCGACACCGTACTGGGTGAGACTTTGCAGGTACGTAAGAGTTTCGAGTACTCCCTCACGGCTGAATCGGTCTAGGCTCCAGAACAGCACCAGCTCGAACTCCCGGCGCGAAGCCGCCTTGAACAATAGTTTGAACTGCTCGCGGTCGCCCGTCTTGCCAGTGGCAACATCCACGTATTCGCGGTTGATGCGCCAGCCTTGGCTCGCCGCGAATCCGCGGAGTTGGTCGAGCTGGTTTTGGTTGTCCTGCTTGTCAGTGGAAATCCGAGAATAGATCGCGACGTCCATGCGAATTGACTACGAGCCAGAGTCGCAAAAACGTCCGTTTTTGAACCAAGAAGAGGGCGGCGCTAAACTGCTGAGTTTGCGGGAGCCAGTTAGACGGATTCCGGCCCCGTTTTTGAAACGAGGGCAGTCGAGGTGGGCAGACTCGGATCGCTTACAGTGGGACCACTTAAGCGGTTGGGTTGAAATTGAAGTGCTTAGGCCTGAGGGCTATGCGATCAGGGTGTCAATGGAAGGATTCCATCCGCAAGAAGTTCGCCACCTTCTATCAGGAGGAACGGGGCGTCAGCGTGCGGACCCGGAGCACTCTCAGGCTCAAGTGGCTGCGTCGTACGAAGCCTTCGTGTAATCTCGCGTTCCCTTTCCTCAAGCCTGCCCTGGCCACGGCAGGCTTTTTTCTTTTGACGCAACGAATTGCCGGAGACGTCGCTAAACGGCGAGTAATCTCGTTTGGGCTCCGGCGAGTTCGGCAAGCTTTTTGGCGACAAGCTTTTTGGCGAGTTTGTCAGCTAGCTCTCGCTTCTCTCCCTCGGTGGAGAGAGCCATATCTATGACCTTCGCGCGTGTGTAGCAGCGCTGCGTATGGCCTCCGTCGAAATCGAGCGTTCGCACCCGGTACGCATTGATTACGTTTTCGTTTTTCTGATAGAACTCGGCGATTGTTTTCAACCCCCTCTCACCGAACGTTGCAACCATGCGCTCTTCTTTGCAGGCTCGCCTGAAGGTCGTATCGAAGGCGGGAACACTGCCAAACACTCCGAGCATGATCTTTGTTTTTAGGGTGTCGGTCCCAGATACGTTGGGCAGGGCATTGCATATCTTGCCCGCTAGTTCGTCGAGACGCTGAATGTTCGTTGGATCGTAGCAGTGAGCATCGATTTCCCAGAGAGATGCGTCGGCGGTCGCGATTACTTCTATAACGGGGATCAGGTACTTGGCGTTCTTTTGCATCAACTGGGAATTCCGAAGCATACCCCAACTCGCGAGGTAGAAATTCAGGTGAAGGCAACTGAGCTGCACGTTTGCGGGACTCGCCAGCTCGTGTGCCTTCCCCAACTCGCGATACGACTGGAAGTAATTGAAGCAGTGGTCGAACGATACGTTCCGCTCTGTCGGGTCGCGTCCGTCGGGGTTGGTGCTGTTGCCGCCAAGATAGCTTTGTAGGTTGGCTTCAAGGTCCATCGACATCCCCCTTCTGTTCGGTTATTTCGCCGCAGAAATAAGCATGCGTGTGCTAGCCTTCGTGTTATGCACACAGTTCCCGGAATTGTCTACTGCCCGTTCTGCCAACTCCCGATGTCGCCAATGGAAGGATTCCATCACTGCGCGAAATGCGGCCACAAAGACGTGCCACCTTGCACGTGCATAAACTGCATGAAGCGGAAGTCACCTCGCTGACAGGCGACGCCTGAGTGACGCATGCGGAGCGGGTATTCCTAGTAACACGACCAGCCGGACGGCCACAATCCTGAGTCTTGCGCATCGGTTCTCGCTTCAAGTTTGGAAACACCCTCTCCAATCTCGAAAGCCTCTAAATAGTGTTTCAATGCGCTAACATCAGCGGGAGAACATCGCACGATGTTCACAGCTCTTTCGCGATACCTAAGCAATGCAACCCAGAGCATAAAAACCACCTCACCCCGAGTATAGCTTTTTCGTTTGAGGAAATGAAAAAAGCCTCGCGATGGCGAGGCTTTCTCGAATGACAGGATTGGCCTTCTTTACAATTTCCTTCCCTCGATCTGATCTGCGCGGATCAGAGCGTGTGCTGCCATGGTTTGAAGGTCGTCTTTCTTGCAGATGACGGCCATGTTCTTTGATGTATGCGGTTCGTCGACGTACGTGCGGTACAGTTCAATCCTGAAACCCGAGTATTCAAATGGCACAGGGTCTTCGGGACGCAGTTGCTTCCGGTCGATCGTCTTGACAACGCTGGCCATCAATCCAGAGCGATCATAGTCGTCAGCAGCCTTGAAACGCACCAGTGGTCGCCGATCTACGAATACCACTGTCTTGCGTCGCTTCCCATGCATGCTGCTGTGCGTGAAGCCGATGACGATCTTCTTCATCCCAACTTTGCCCTCGTAGGCCTTATCGAAGTCTTCCTTTCTCCTATTCGGCCACTCGTAGGTGAAGGGGGCAGTCTCTGTAAAAGTTATCTGTGGTAGCGGCCCTCCCGGTTTAGCCCTCGCGCGTCCCACTATTTTGCCACGCAGATATTGATCGAAATCTTTTCGCAGAATTCGCAGCTCCGAGCCAATCCTGAGAGCCGGCAGCGCACCAGAGTTGATTTCTTCTCTGACTGTCGCTTCTTTGACGCGAAGGAAATCCGCGACTTCTTCGACCATCATTACTTCGTTGTCGTCCGATTTTATTTTCATGGCTTCGACCCTTGACAGCATATCAGCACTCATCATGTTCTAAACCTCCGTTCATGTTGCTAACCTCTAAAACAGTCTACACCTGTTGTCAAGCTGTTATGCTCTAATGCTCTAGTCAAAATTTAGTATGGCGAACAAAAAACGAAAACTGCTACCATCCCCGAATGGACGAAGGACGGAAGCGCGTGCTCGGAATCATGGCGGCGATTCTTGCCAGCCTGCACATGCAAACCGCCGATGATCTGTTCGGTGGGCCGCAGGGGAGCCCACGGACAGATAAGCTGATAGCCGCGTCAGTTCAATGGGCTGAGGAGATCCATGCGGAAGATTGACGGTGTGTTTCCAAAATGAACAGCCCCGTCTCTTAGTTTTGCCACTGGGCGGAACCACGTCCCCCCCGTGATATAAAAGGCGAATAACAGGCGAATAAATCTATGGACTTGAATGCCGCGCCCTTCTCGGATAGAATCCGCGGAAGGCTGTTTCAGAATGTTTCAAGATGGTTCAGGATGGTTCAGGATCTGGAGCGCGACGAGTTGCTGACAGATGCCCAACTGCAAGAACTCTTGGGGGTCTCCAGGACAACTTCGTGGCGGCTCAGAAACCACGCTGGGCTTCCCTTTGGAAAGGTTGGCCGGGAATATCGGTACAGAAAGTCCGAAGTTCTCCAATGGCTGAAAGACAATAAGGCGCGAGCGGCACAGTTACACATCACCTTCGAGCAATAGGCATGAGTTTTGACTCGTGATGCTCAGGGAGGCAATGTTGGGACAGCGAAGAGAAACATTGGGCAAGACAGATATTTTCTCGTCGGCAAAACGTTCCCAAATTATGCAGGCGGTTCGTACCACGGGGACTCAACCAGAGATCGCAGTTCAAAGCCTCCTGCGCGAGCTCGGGTACCGCTACCGGAGAAACGTGTCTACGCTGCCCGGAAAACCCGACTTCATTGTCACGCAGAGAGCGAAGGCGATTTTTGTTCACGGGTGTTTTTGGCATGGGCACCAGAGATGCAAGAAAGGGCGGACATTGCCTCAGGCGAACCGAATTTTTTGGGAGTCGAAAATAGCGAAGAACATCAGTCGCGACCGACGAGCCGTTGCGGAGCTTCGCAAGGGTGGTTGGTCTGTCTTGACGGTGTGGGAGTGTCAGTTAAGAGATCACGAACGCGCTTCGGCTTTGCTGTCTCGCTTTGTGCAGAAAACTCGCGTCTCGATGGGGGCAGGGCATGAGTGACAAATCTGTCGCGCAAATTGACGTGCTGGATTTATTTTGTGGCTGCGGAGGTGCGTCAGCAGGATTTCAACAAGTACGATTGCCGAAGGTACGCTACAGAGCAATCGGAGGCGTCGATATCGACGGGCACGCACTGCGGACGTATGAACGCAATGTCGGAGCACCTGGGATAAACATGGATATCTCGCGAGTATCCTCCAACAAAATGCTGCTCCACCGCATGCTCGATCAAACCACGCGCGATGCGAGGCATCCACTCTTCCTTATAGGTTGTGCGCCTTGCCAAGGTTTTTCATCACATACCAAAATGCGATCATCCGCTGATCCTCGGAAAAACTTACTTCCACACTTCGCCCGCCTCGCAACGCAACTGAATCCAGAAGCCATCTTCATTGAAAATGTGCCGGAAATGCTGGCCAAGCGTAACTGGAAGCATTTCAGCATAGCCAAATCCGTCCTCGAAGAGCATGGCTACTTTGTCAGAGCGAGAATCTACAACTTCGCAGAATTCGGATTGCCACAAGAACGATTTCGGGCAGTGGTGTTGGCCTTCAAACGCCCATTTGAAATGCCAGAACCGTTCGTAAAATCGGGAAGCTTCCGAACCGTGAAAGATGTGATCGGGCACCTGCCGATTTTGCACCCTGGGGAACAGATCGGCGATGATCCTATGCACATCACATCAAATCACCGCAAGACGACCATCGCTATATTGCGTGCCGTTCCGAAGGATGGAGGAAACCGGCCCGTTGGAGTCGGCCCGAAGTGTTTGGACAAAGCTAGGGAACGCTATGGTGGCTACACAGACGTGTACGGACGATTGTGGTGGAACCGTCCCGCGCTCACTGTCACAGCGCGTTGCAGGACTCCTTCATGTGGACGCTTTGTTCATCCGGAGCAAAATCGCGGTCTTTCCGTTCGTGAAGCTGCCTTGCTTCAAGGCTTCCCGGAGGACTATTACTTTGACGGCCCCTTCGATGATAAGTTCAAGCAGATAGGAAACGCGGTGCCTCCGATCGTAGCCAAGTTCATCGGAGGACACATGTTCAGTCAGTTTTCCAATTCGAAGCAGGGGCAGCAATCCGTAAACTCCGACGCTGACGTAGCTGATCCGATTGGACCCGGTTTCTCGATCCTGATAAATGGTATAAAAAGGCGCAGGGATAAATTTGATGGAGCGTTCGCCGACTGCAATTGATCTTTTCTGTGGTGCTGGCGGCCTCTCGCTGGGTATTCAAAGGGCCGGGTTCGATGTGCGTTTGGCGGTGGACAACGACGTCGTCGCCACGAAGACCTATGCTCAAAACTTTCCTTCAGTTGCTGTTTCGCATTCCTCGTTAGAGGGCTTCTCTGCTGAGACACTCCTTGAGAAATCTTCTCTGCAAGCGAGCGAGTGTACGCTGGTCGCTGGCGGACCACCCTGCCAAGGATTCTCAATCCAGAGGCGCGGTGATCGCACGGATGAACGCAATGACCTCGTGAAGGTTTTTCTGGACTTGGCCCTAGCGGTTCGTCCTAGATTTTTCCTCATTGAGAATGTTCTCGGTTTCTTGTCGAAGCAGGGACGCGAGTTCTATACATACGTACAAAAACGTTCGATTGAAGCAGGCTATCGCAATAGGGCAAGAAAACTGAATGCGGCAGATTACGGAATTCCTCAAGTGCGATTGCGTGCGTTCATCGTCGGCGAGAGGCTTGACGACGGGAAGAGTTATTTCCGTTTTCCAGAGCCACTGTTACCTGCGGAACAGTATGTTACCGTGCGACAAGCGATAGGCGATCTGCCGTCCCCACCGGAGGATGGTTCTCCCCACTCGGATTTCCACAATCATTTTCGTGAGGGAAACCTTTCCAGTATCAACCGCCGTCGCATCTCGCACGTTCCAGAGGGAGGAGGCAGAGAGCACCTACCCGAAGACCTCCAACTAGCATGTCACAAAAAGGAGAATGGGCATCGTCATTTGGATGTTTATGGGAGACTAGCGTGGGATCAACCGTCCGTCACATTGACCGCTCGTTTTGACAGTTTCACACGTGGAAGATTTGCCCACCCGACAGAGCACCGGACAATAACCCTTCGTGAAGGTGCGCGATTACAGTCCTTTCCCGACGATTTCAGATTCCTTGGAAATCGAGAGGAGGTGGCTCGTCAAATCGGCAATGCTGTTCCACCTTTGCTTGGCGAGTGTCTCGCGCATGCAAT
The DNA here is from genome assembly GCA_963771965.1 of uncultured Acidobacteriaceae bacterium. Classification (GTDB taxonomy): domain Bacteria; phylum Acidobacteriota; class Terriglobia; order Terriglobales; family Acidobacteriaceae; genus Sulfotelmatobacter. Next base: position 202,484 of record CAVYVM010000001.1, on the reverse strand, counting down.
GTTGGACGCACTCCTGCGACGCGAGGAAAGCCAGCCTTCCCTCGAAGAACTTGAACCTGAGCTGCAGTTCCCGGTACTCTAGCTACTCGTCGGCCATCCTCCCTCGCCGACTATCGGTTCGAGACCATCTATGGCTGACCAAAAGCCCAAGGGCGATTCTGAGGCACAAATAGCCTTTCCCGCCAACGATGATTCGTTGGGTGACGAAGGCTCTGAATCGCCCGCAGATCAGGTTTATCGCTTCTGGCAAGCACCAGACCGAGACAGTCCCGCTGGGGACGCTGTTGATCTCGACTTCACACTGGAAATCAGCGACGCGTCAAACAAGAAGTTACAAGCCCTCCTACAGCTCGATGGTTTCAATGCCTATGACGATGAGGAGGTTTTTCGGAGAACTGGGCAAAAAATCGAACGGTCGCGAAGGTGGGGAAAGTTCTTCGAGCGCATGGGCTTGATGTACCGGGAAGGGCAGATAACCAAGCTCACCGATCTGGGAAGAAAACTTGCAGACATTTCATCTACAGAGAAGCGTGAATTTCGCCGCACCGTGGCTAGGGACGCTCTGAGAGTTCTCCGGCTATATCAACTGAAGAATCCGGCCGATGACCCACAAGGGCGCTACCCTGAGGATTGCGACGTTTTTCCTTATTGGTGTATTTGGAAAGCGGCTGATGCTCTTGGTGGACGACTCCATTGGGACGAACTAAACAGAGAACTAATGCGAGTTATGAGGATGGAGGATCTTGATCTTCGGATCGAGAGAATCAGGGTTGCTAGAAACGACTCTGACTACGACGCTGCCAAGGGTGGCTCTAAAGCGCATCCGCTTGAGAGCAGGTGTTACGAGGAATTGGACCCGCCGGGGAACAAAACAGCGGATGGCCAGGTTCGTGATCATTACATGACCCCTTGGCTCAAGAGGGCAGGATTCGGAGGACTTCTATTAGAATCTCCCGGTCAGACTGGAGAGGGATACTGGACAATACCCGGAGACCTTTCCTCCCAGATCAAGGACATTCTGCGGGAACCTCCGACGTATCGCTATTTCGAATCGAAAGAAGAGTGGTTCGAACACTATGGCCGCATCAATTCTGAGCCAGGAGACACGATGGGTGATGGCGAAGAGTTTCCCGAAAAGGAGATAGATAAGCTCCCGGATGACGATCCAGTTTGGCAACAGGTGAAGGCTCTGTTGGACTCCGGCTCATTGACCATTATTTTGTCGGGTCCGCCTGGTACGAGCAAGACTTGGTATGCGTGGCGGCTTGCGGCGAAGATTGCAGACTACAAGCGCAATAACGTGAGACGGATTCAGTTTCATCCTTCTTACAGCTACGACGACTTCATCGAAGGGTATATACCGATTTCTCCGAAAGCAGGGGAGGCTCCCGGACCCCTTTTTCGAGTGGTCCCAAAACTTTTCCTCAGTCTTTGCAACGATGCCCGCAAACGCCCCGATGAAAAGTTCGTACTGGTCATAGATGAGATGACTCGCGGGGATATTGGCCGAATTTTTGGCGAACTTCTCACATACCTGGAACCTGACTACCGCAATAGAAACTTCCTTCTCGCATATTCGGGAAAGACCGCCAGCATTCCAAGCAATGTGATCATCCTAGGAACCATGAACCCCTTCGATCGGAGCATCACAGAACTAGATGACGCCCTCGAACGGCGATTCGATCGCGTAGCTGTCGTCCCTGATGTCCGTATTCTGCGACTTTTACTTACGACCGCTGGAGCCCAGGGTGAGTTGCTAGGGAAGATCATCGGCTTCTTCAACGAGGCGAATGGATTGGTTGCGCACGGCTTTGGTCAAACCTATTTCCTGGGAGTAGGTTCCGAGGCTTCACTCGTTCGAGTATGGAACCACAAACTAAAATTCGTATTTGAGAAGATTTTCAGATTCGACGATGACAAGTACCAGCAAATCCGAAACCACTATGCTGCGCAATTAACGGACGCGACTCAATTGCTGTGAATAAGCCCACCGTATACTTATGTGCCGAAAGGCAGCCAGTAGCAGTTCCGATTTCTGAACTCTTATCTCCGACAGGTGCTTTGGATATTCTTCCCGAAGTTTTGTCGAAGTCGTATTTCGAAATCGACTATCGCTCTGGAAAGCTGTTGCTGGTGGCCGGGAAGTTCGTGGGCCTCATCCCGATAAACAGCCGTGTTGTCATAGATGTCAGACCGAAGTTGGCGTTGAAAGGTCTCCTGCGGATTCTCAACGTGGCCGAGGAGGAGATTGGATCGCTAGATTTCTTCAACAGGTCTTACAAAGAGGCTCCGACGCCAGATGACAACGTTCTTTCTCTCCTGATTCGCTCCCTTCTCAAGCAACTCCAACAATTGGCATTGGAAGGTGTGTTGAAACTCTATCAGCGGCGAGAATTTGTCGGCCCGTTTAAGCCTCGGATTAACTTTTCGAGGACGATCCGGCAACAATGGTGTAGAGGAACGTTTACCCAGGCCAGCGCAGATTGTTTCGATTTTACAAAAGACAATGCCCTCAACAGGTTGATCAAATACACGATTTGGTACGCAGGAAGGGAACTTCAGCTACGACGCAAGAATCCAACCGACTTGTTGGAACAACTAGATTTTTTCTACAACCTGTTGGAAACCGTACCGCTAGACACGAGTCGGCGGTTCTTGCCAGCCAGCACCGAGATGGCTCGAATTCATCGTTTGCCAACCATCCGTAAATATTACGCGGACATCGCGACATCATGTCTTTTGATAGTTGCTAATCGCTCGGTGGACATCGAGACTTCGGGTGACGACGTGAACCTTTTGTCGTTCGTTGTGAATCTAGAAGATGTCTTTGAAAAATACATCAGAAATGCGATCAAAGAGCAATTTCGAAAGCAAGGAAGTCCTCTCATAATCGGAAACGGGAACAAGGAGTCGCGTGGGCTCTTGTTTCACGATAACAGGACGATTCCGATCAAACCGGATGTAGTAATTCATTCGCGTCCAAAAACGTTCTGCGTGGCTGACGTAAAGTACAAGCCAAAGATCGCAGACGTGGACCGATACCAGGTAATCAGCCATGCAATGTCCTACGGAACCAGGACCGCATTATTGATTATGCCCATCTTCGAATCCCCGGCTGGAGGACTGACGAGAGTGGGCCAAGTTTGCGATGCGGGCGGGGTCGAACTATTTGAGTACAGATTTAGGCTCGATGCGAACCTAGAAGATGAAGAAGCGAAGCTCGGAGAATCTCTTCTCGCTCTGGCAGCGCATTGACGGGCTAAGATTCGCGGATCATGTTCTCGCGGAATGCCGCGTGAATTTTGCGTAGCTGTTCCCGAACACTTGGCACGTCACCTCTCGGAATAGAATGTCTCGCCTTAAAGAGGCTAACTGCCCGGTCTGTTAGCTTGTCCCACTCTTCGGCGTCAATGAGTTCGGCACATCTCTTGCAAGCTGACCAACCTTCATCAGAGTGGTGCTCAACAGGCTGACTCTTCATAAAGACGAAGGGGTGAGCCGCATAGGTTTTCACAACCGGAACGCTTGCACAAAAGTCGCACACCGGGCCGGACGGCCCAACCTCTATTCGGATTTCCATAGACCAACTCTGCCCGCCAGAACCTGTGGCGACACGCGAAAACTGAGGCTCCAGAGGTTTGCCCGCATGAGAGCCTCGCTAGCACATCTACAGCCCGTTCTAGGCGCGTCCAAGCCTCTACCTCACCCCTAGCTCAGCGCCTATACCCGAGGAGCGAGGCGGGGCACTATTGCGTTTCCGGACTCGAAGCATCCGTTGCTCCTTCCGCTCTGTTGCTCCGTAGATTCTTAGAATGCGAAATTTAGCCGTGTTGCCTCCGATCAAGGGCAAGGCTCAGATGGCCCTGCTGAATCTCACAGCCTTCCGAGAAATCAGTACTCCAGACGTGATCGCGATGGCGCAGGCCATGCCGGGCGGGACGAAGGTTAATATCCCTGATCGTCTCACTGCGATTGTGCTCATCTTAGGAACCCGGCCCGTGGACACGGACTAGGGCAGAATCTTCCCGCCGATCACGTTCGTCGTGCGCACGCTTCCCTGACTGTCGCGGATTGAGATGTTTTGGGTGACCGGACGCCCGTTCTGGTACATCGTGTTCGTCCGAATCACGGTGCCATCCTGCGTGATCGAGACGTTCATTTCTCCAGCGATCTCGCCATCGTTGTTGCGGATGAGCATCGAATTCTCCTCTTCAGCGGCAACTACGGGACGCCTAGTAGGGCGCTAAGTAAAGAAAATGGGCCTCCAGCGTGGGGTAGCGTGGAGGCTAAGAAAAATTTTTTCTACTAGGACACCGTTCGCAAACGTCCTGTGCCGCCCTCTACTTGGCTTTAAGGATGCCCCGATTTACGCACCAGTGTGCATAACGGAACACGCGCTGTCTAGTGATCTTCTTGCCTTCAACCTGCCTCCCAGCGAACTCTGCTGCGAGGTCGTCAGTCGTGACTGAGCCGCGCTTCACAACGAAATCGACAAACATTTTGACGAAGCCACGCTTTACGAGCTTCGTGTTCGCCGGGGTGAGCGTCTGGATCTTCACAACCTTGGCCGTCTCCGCTTTTCCGTTGCCGTTCGGTTCCGACTTGTCACCCGCTGCTGCCTTCTTGACATCGACCACCTTGCCGTTCTTCGCTTTTGACATAAATCCTCCATGTGGGTTGTGACTACGAGGAGATTATTGTCAAGAGCAAGCGCTACGCCTTGATACCTTGCGCGCAAGTGCAGCCGTTCCCCCCACACTCTTACAGATCAAGCGCACTTCAGTATTCGCTCGGCAGAAGGAACGTCGTCGCGCTCCGGTCGCGCTCGGTGATGATCCAGAAGCGTGTGCCGTTCGACATCGTGTAGGCAGACAGGAGCCGTTCGCCGATGCGGAGACTTTCCTCGTTCGCGTGCCAGTCCTCCGCGCCAACTTCGCCCCAATCGCCAGCGATATGCCGAATAAGAAAAGCCAGCGGGTCATCGCCGCTGGCCTTGAATTGCTCCATCACTCCTACCGTGCCGTAGACGGAGCCGGGAGAGAATTTTATCCCGCTCATCCTTCGCCCTCAATCGTGATGTGAAACCGCTTCATCACATCCGATTTCTTTCGGTGTTCTCGTATGCATTTGTTCGCCGCGTCCCTGATCGCAACCAGAAACTTCTTGGCGTGACGATTGGCTGTGCGATCTTTTTCCAACTCACGAGGACCATGCAGTTCAATGAACACCGTGTCCCATAGCATTAGCCTGCGCTTCCTCATAGATTCTCCTCGGCCAATTTGAAGAGACGGCTCAAGGTCGTACGGAGTGCAACCGCGAGATTCTCCATGCGGGTCAAGGTGGGGTTGCCGTGACCCTGCTCGATGTGAATCAGGGTGGAGACGCTAAATTTCGCTCTCGTCGCCAACTCACGGCGTGACAGCTTCGCCTTGAGTCGCTGCTGCTTCACGACGATCCCAAAACTCTTCTGCCATCGGGCGAACTCTCGTTCAAAGGCCTTGCTCCTGATGTGCCTCACGGTTTTATCCCTCCTTCTCATGAACGAATGGATAACTTCGCAGAATCTTGGCGTTCCCGGTTGACCAATCCACGTGCTCTGGCTCGATTTGAATGAACGGGCGAATGCCAAAATGGATGGCGGTGTTATCGGTGAATTTGACCGTGATGTTGCGCCAGTCGGACTCGTTAGTGACTGTGACCTTGGCGACGGTCTTGCCTATTGCTTCTGTGTAATCGTGTATCTTTTGAGCCATGAACCCTCCGAGGGCAGAGGATTATGGAGCAGGAGGGAGCCGCTTGACATCAACAAAACTTTGGCCCGCTCCGGCTAGAAGAGGGCCATGTTTGCGACCGGGGATCAGGAAGCTGAGATTTAGTCTTACCGCGTTTGTTTGGCCGTCCTCAAGATCCCGCCTTCGCAATCCTGTCTTGCTTCCCTTGCCCCGCTGCACTTTCTCGCCTCGCAGCACTCCCAAATGCCGTTCATAGGGAAGGAAGCAAATCTTGTCCCGGCAGGAGGGGCTACGACATCAACTTTTCTGGAGAAGGAAGCGAGATTGCCGCAGCAGTTTATTCGAGCATCGGCCCTCGTCAATGGGGGATTAGATTTCGCCTGTTGTTCGTCTCACGGAGAATTCCGACTGTCGCTGGAGCTTGCGATTGTCTGTCCCTAATGGCTTCGCAACCATGTGGAGCCTCGGGTCAGGGCAGTTTGCCACAGATTACCACGTAGATACTGTGTGCAATTGTGTATGAGCTTTATTGACCAGCCAAGATAGATTCCCGAGCCGTATGGTTTATGTTTTCTAGACAGGGGCGGTACTCCCAAGTGAATTGATCGTGTCAAGGAGATAGATGGCGCATCAAACTCTCGGTTTCAGTTCCGCAGTTTTCCGCAAGAAGTTCCATTCTGGGATGACTGTGCGGACCTACCGAGACAACGAGATCGTTTTTTCACAAGGGGACAGAGCCGATGCGGTGTTCTATATCCAGAGCGGTACAGTGAAGCTCACGATTGCCGCTACGCGTCGCAAAAAAGCGATAATAGCCATCCTGCTGCGGGGTAGTTTTCTTGGCGAAGGATGTCTGGGCGGGCAATCTCTGCGGATGTACACGGCGAGATCAATTGGCCCCTCCAATATCACTCGCTTGCAGAAGGAAAGCACGCTTCGCAAGCTCAAGCGAGATCCGCAATTTGCAGAGTTGCTTAATGCATATCTGCTTTCTCGCGTCATTCGAGTCGAGGAAGACTTGGCAGATCAATTCTTCAATTTCAGCGAAAAGCGACTGGCACGGGTTCTCTTGCTGTTTGGGCAAATCACCAAGGAATCAAAACCAGAGAACGCCCTGAAGGTGAGCCAAGCAACCCTCGCCGAGATGGTTGGTACCACACGCGCAAGGGTAAGTAAATTTATGAATGCCTTCAAGAAGAAGGGTTTCGTCCACTACAACGGTGGCTTGCAAATAAATAGCGCACTTATCGGTGCCTTTCTGCAAAATCGGCCCATGTCCGTTGTCAGGAGGGCATAGACCGTCCAGATGGCCAGGAACTGGTCTAATTGACGACCCTTTTGTACGTGGATATTGTGTGACAAAAGAACTCAGCCCAAAACAGATACTCGCAGTCCGATGTCCGACCTGTGGGGCTGCGCCGCGCCAGAAGTGTGAACTCAGCACTGGCCAACCACGCATGACTCCGCATCGCGAACGCATATGGATCGCAAAGGATCAACCGTAGCACACCCGTAATCCCTCCCAACTTCTCAAGCGACTCCCGCACAGAAATCAAACGGCAGCATGGCCGAGGGGCTGCCTCGTGGGTTCGTGATCCGTTGGAGGTAGCACTCCGTGTGTACGGCCTTACCGTTTTCGTCGGTATTCAGATCAACCGACAAATCTACTGCTTCGTTGCAAAGAATGCAGGGTATTTCTGGGAAAGTGTGACCACCCATAAACGCCTCCTTTGGACGGCCACAAATAGCTTAGGCCCAAGACGGAATCGCCACTGATCAATATTGATCACCGCGATTTTGCTGCATATAATCAGGCCATGCCGCGCGAGCTGGTGTGGATGGACCAACCGCGCTTTCGTGGTTGGGGCTGTTCCCAATGTGCATGGGTCTTCAACCCTCCCGGTCCGCCTACAGGCGAGAATTTCGACGAGATGAAGCGGAACTTCGAGTCTCAACGCGACAAGGAATTTGCATCGCACGTTTGCGCCAACCGCCCGCGCAAAACCAAAGCCACGCCGGACACAACCTAAAATGTGAGGGGCGATTCGACTGCGAGTAGATTCGGCCCGGCAGAATTGAAGGTCGCAGCGTTGACAGTTGGATTTAAAATGGTACGGAGCAACTCGACTTTCCATCGGAGCGTTAACCGTGGCCCCACAAAATCACATTTCACTCGTTTCACAGGAAGGGCGGGAGCGCGAGACGATCGCTCAGCCCAATGACACTTTCCGACTGATGGTCGACGCCGTTACTGACTATGCGATTTTCTTGCTTTCCCCTGAGGGGAAGGTCGCCACATGGAATCAAGGAGCCCAGAGAATTAAGGGATATACCGCAAAGGAAATTATCGGTGAACATTTCTCCCGGTTCTATCCGCTAGAAGCCGTCGAAAGCAAGTGGCCCGACCGCGAATTGGAAATTGCGAGTAAAGAGGGACGATTCACGGATGAAGGACTTCGCGTAAGAAAAGATGGCACGACTTTCTGGGCGTACGTCGTCATTACCGCAATTCGCGATGACGCTGGCACGTTGAAGGGATTTGCGAAGGTCACCCGCGACCTAACAGAACGGCGGGAATTGGAAGAGAAAACTCGCAATCTCAACAAGGAGTTGCGAAGCCGCATAACGCAACTGGTCGAATCCCAACGTCAGGTTGAATTGCGGACGTTGGAATTGCAAAAGCTATCAGGTGAGTTGTTGCGCGTGCAGGACGATGAACGTCGCCGAATCTCGCGTTCCCTCCACGATGAACTCGGTCAGGAACTTTCGGCACTCAAGATCGAGTTGGATGTTCAAAATGACAAGAAATTGGCTCCCGCCATCGAACTGGCTGAGAGGTCACTGTCCAAAGTTAGGAATCTCTCATATTTGCTGCATCCGCCGTTGCTTGATGAGTCCGGTCTTTTGCCTGCTTTGCATTGGTATTTTGACGGATTGAAGAAGCGTAGCCAGTTGCGAGTTACGTTCGACTACAAGCCATCCGACTTTCAACGTCTCTCGCGTGATCTCGAAACTACGGTATTCCGAATTATTCAAGAGGCTCTGACGAATGCCTATCGCCATTCCGGTAGCGAGGATGCCCGGATTGACATCAGCCAAGAATCGGACAGAGTGACCATTAGAGTTCGCGATTTCGGAAAAGGCATCGTGTCGTCAACCATCACGAGTGGCGTCGGAATTGGCGGAATGAAGGAACGAGTCAAACAACTCGGCGGTGAGTTCAGGGTATCGAGGGCGGAACCGGGAACGCTGGTGGAAGCGGCCATCCCGTTGTATCAGAACGACATTGGCAGTCTTGGACTGAATTTGAGTTGAGAAATCCAGCCCGTCGTCGTGGCCCGTTTTCCTGTTTCCTTGCGCGTCCTTACAGTGCTTGCGCAGCCTTCCACGTCCTTGTAATTTACTGTAAGCAATGCTTCTGTCGCCCCTGAAAAGGCTGGCGTCGGCGGTTCAACTCCGTCCCTGGCCACCATAGTTTTCAATAGCTTACGCATTGCCTACCTTCACAGTTTGCGCACAATTGCGAACAAAACCGTTACGGAAATCTCTTACTGCACGAGATTGGTTAATCGCCCACCACCCGACGCGCGACTCGGGAACGAAACTGCTGGTAAATGTCCAGCGTCGTGCTTGCCCGCGAGTGCCGCATCTGCCCTTGCGCGTCCTTCACGTCCGCTCCGGCCATCTTCAGCCAGACCGCATGAGAAGTCCGCAACGACCGCCAGTTTACCCAGGGCAGACCCATTGTCCGCTTGCGTATTGCTAAACCGTTGTACGGGCTAACACATGTACCGCGGCCCGCTTCCCAACTTTTTGGAAGCAAATCCGTAAGATAAGGGGCTAAAGCTGCCCAAAATCCTCTACCCCGTCGCAATGCAATGCAACTCGCCAGGTTCCGCGCACGACCGGCGTTGTCATTTTGATTCGGATATACGTGGGTAGGTCTTGATCGGCTCCAGGTTTCCGGTCTTCCAGTCCTCCAGCACTGCATCGAACTCTAGGCGAGGAGTCACTGAAACATGTAGAGCCGTTTTGTCCGTGAAGCAGACCGAGAGTGATCGATAGTCCCATTCGTTAGTCAGCATAATCTTCTCAATAATCTTGCCGACGGCTTCCTTAAATTCTATGGGGTTTTGAGGCATCTGATTTGTCCTTGAGAGGTTGACATTACGTCCTAAATATACCACGTCTCAAATAAGACGTGGCCTTTATAGTATTCAATCGCTTACAAACGGGACGTGCAAGACGAAACCGCATTTTTCAAAGGATTGGGAACGCGCATCAAGGGGCTGCGTGAGCGCGCAGGGTATAGCCAGGAAGATATGATTACCCACGGATATTCCGTCCGCTATTGGCAAAAGATCGAAGCCGGAAAGCCCATAACGCTCCGGACGTTGCTTCGCATCTGCCGTTTGTTCTCCGTTCCAATGTGCGACGTTGTGCGGGGCCTGGACGATATTCGCAAGAAGGGTCCGAGAAGACGACGGTGAGCGAGGTTTGATACACCCTAGTTCGAGATCAGAGCGCTTAAGGGCTGCTCTGTCCAGGCTGGGTCGGATGTGACAGGAAAACCCGCCGCCAGGGCGGTTTTCCCAAAGGGCATTGGGGATACGATAATCCGTCCCTACAGCGACTTCCCGCTGCACGATGTCGGCACCGGAGACGGCATCCCGCAAGCCGCCAAGCCCGAGTACCTGGACCAATCCACCGCCAACAAGTTCCGCACTCCGCCGCTCTGGGCCTGCGCTTCCGCCAAGACCTGATGCACGACGGAACTTCCCCGGTACCGATGCAGCAATCGCGCGCCACGGTGGCGAGGCAAAACCACAGCGGGGGCACCTGCAAACGTAGCCAGGTGCCCAAGTGTGCTGGATCGTAATCCTCTCCGAATACTTCTCAGTTGCTACGAACGTCCGTTCGGACAAAGGCGACCTGAGGGGTGCAAAGCAAGCCTACGAAGAGTCCCTTTCCACTTTCCGTGAAGTTGGAAACCAAGCGGGTATGGCCGTGGCATTCAACAATATTGCGCTCGTATTAAAACAGCAAAGTGATCTTGAAGGCTCCAGGAATATGTACGGAAGCGCCTTGACCGTCGACCGAGAAATCAACAACAAGAAAGGTGTGGCTCGCGAATTGGGGAACTTGGCGAATATTCTTAAGGACCGGGGTAACCTCGCCGACGCCCTAAATCTGTATAAGCAATCTCTGGCCATTCGTAGGGATCTCGGCGACCAAAACGGCGTCTCCGATTGTTTCAATAATATAGCGATCTTACGCTGGTACGGCGGCAACCTCGTCGCTGCCAGAGAGGCCTTCGAGCAGTCGCTCGAAATTCGTCGCCGGGTAGGGGAGAAAGACAGTGTCGCGCAGAGTCTCAGTAATCTGGGAGGGCTGCTCTACGAACTAGGGGACTTGCCAAAAGCCCGAGCGAATGAGGAGGAAGCGCTCACCATCTATCAGCAACTTGGCAACAAGGCCGGACAAGACTTTGCCTTTTCGGAGTTAGGGACACTCCTGTTCAAGATGGGCGATTCCCGAGGGGCACGCCAGGATTTCGAGAAAGCGCTCGCTATGCAGAAGGCGGCGGGCGAGGCTCAAAAGCTTGCTGTAACCATGCTCTCGCTGAGCGAACTGTCGATCGTCGAAGGTCATCCTCAAGAAGCGGAGGCATCTGCACGGGCAGCTCTGGAACAGTTCGCCAAGGAGGACGAATTTGATGATGAAGCAACCGGCTACGTTTTACTTGCGCGGGCGCTTGCCGAACAAAGTAAGCCTTCCGAAGCACTAGCAGCAGTTGATCGCGCTCTGACACGGTCGAAAAAGAGTCAGGCGGAGGATCTTCGGCTTCAGATCGTCATTGCCGTCGACCGCATCCGTGGTCATGTGGGTTCCGTTAGAGAGCGGGACCACGCCGTCGAGAGCCTTTACGATGCAATTCGTGACTCCGAGCGCATGGGTAACCGCGCGAGCGAGTTCGACGCGCGCCTCGCCCTAGGTGAGATCGAGTTAAAGTCGGGCAAAGCCGAGGCGAGAGCACAACTCGCCACTCTGGTGCAGGATGCCAATGCCAAAGGCTTCGGCCTGATCGCACACGAAGCGCAGAGAGCGCTCCAATAGACCGCTCCTTTGCTCTCTGGAGTTCCGTATACCGCTTGGCATCCGTGCTGCAGCCTTATGGAGCCATTGAGACATGCAGGCTGGTCATTTCAAGAACAGCAATCTTGGTTTTGGAAAGACCTCTTGGCTTCTGCGAACTCATATGGTCACCCGGGTTGCTCCAGAGATAAATACCTGCGTACGCTCGCCATGGCCGCCAGGCTTCGGCACGCCTCTCCAGTTCATGAGCGCTTCGCAGGCCGAGCCCTCGCAGAAGGCCCAGATCGCTGGAAGGAAACGCATCAGGTTCGCCGAGCGCTCGCATGGCCACGTATTGTGCCGTCCAGCTCCCAATGCCAGGAATCTCACATAGCTGCGACAGGAAGGCATCGGAGTCGATGACTCCTTCGAAGCTGATTTGCCCATCGCAAACAGCGCGCGCGAGGGCGCGAATGGACTGCGCCCGCTTCTCGGGCAGACCAATTGCTGTCAGTTTGGCATCGGCAAGGACCTCGGGTACGGGGAAGAGATGAGTCAGCCCGGCTGCTCCGGAGAACGCCTGTCCGAAAGATCTTGCGATCCGCCCCGCGAGCGTGGTTGCGCCCTTCACGGTGACTTGCTGGCCAAGAATTGCTCGCGTCGTCAGTTCAAAGCCGTTCCAGCAACCGGGTACACGAAGTCCGGGCTGAGCCTTAATCCGCGCAGCCAACTCGGGATCATTCCCGAGGCTTTGCGCGATCGTTGCCCAATCGGCGTTCAGATCGAACATGCCGCGGATTCGTTCGATAATGGAGTGAAGCGAACGGGGATCGGCAATCTGTACACGCACGTCGATGCACTTGTGCTCTTCGTCCGGCGCAACCTCAAAATAACTATGGCAACCGTTTAAGGAAATGGAACGGCGATAGGTGTTCAGCTCCACCACCTCGACGCCGGTCGTCGCGCGAGCTGCAAGAAAAGCCAACATTCCTCTCCAGCAATAAGGCGGGCGAAAGCGCAGATGAAAAAATACTGATTCTCTGGCTGAATCGTCGTCTGCCGCGCAAGGCGTCGGATTTGAGTTGGAGTTCGCTGATAGGTTTTTTGGATGGCGGCGTTGAATCTTCGTACACAACCAAAACCTGCGGCAAGGGCGACCTCAGCCATCGACAGCCTGGTCTCGTCGATTAGTTCTTGGCAAAATGCAGACGCCGTGTATGAGCAACTGCGCTCGGAGTCGCCCCCAAATGCCGCAGAAACAAGCGGCGAAGGTGGCGCGAACCCACGCCCAGGCGTTCGGCAAGAACTTCGACACCACCGTCTTCCAGACCACTCTCTCCAATTAGCCGCAAGGCTCGCGAGACTGTATTGGAGGTTCCCAACCAAGCCGGGGTTCCAGGAGAACATTCCGGCCGGCAACGCAGACAGGGGCGAAAACCCGCCTCCGCTGCCGCCGCCGCGGTTGGATAGTAACGGACATTGCTCTCTTTAGACGTGCGTGATCGGCAAATCGAACGACAGTAAATCTTGGTACTAAGTACGCCAATAAAAAACTTGCCATCAAATCGCGCGTCACGCGACAGTCTCGCCCGCGAACAGATCTTCCAATCCAGATTCATACCGATCGCGAACCCATGGATGAGTACGGCCGATGCCAATGCCCCTCATGATAGTCGACTAGGGCGGGGATTTTGGACGTTTTCGGACCACGATCTGAGTCGTCACGGGATTCGCGATAGGAAGTCCGCAAACGTCCAATGCGCGGGCATCCATTTCGCTATGGTCACGACTTAGCCGCATTGCCGGCCGCGACAGACAAAGCAGGGTGAGGCACGGATGCAGCGCCATTCGGCTGTGAAGACAATACCCAACTGTGGAGGGAACACATGCGACCGAAAGCTCTAGCCCATCTCACCGCACACGCTCTATTCGTAATTCTCGCCTTGACGCTTCCGCTAGCTTCGCAAATTGAGCCCGCCAAGCAACCGCCAAAATATTACCTCTTTAATCTCGGTAACGGCCCGCTCGGCGGTATCCCGGAGCCCGTGGGCATTAACGACCTTGGCTGGATCTCCGGTGGCGACAATTCTGCGACGAACACCACGGTGAACGGGGTGCTGTGGGTCGGAGCTCCCATCGACCTCGGCACCTTGGGCGGCCCCAACAGCAATATCTCTTGGCCAAACCACAGCACCCGAGGTGAGATTGTAGGGATTGCAGAAACTACGCAGATGAACCCGCTGGGCGAGGCCTGGAGTTGTTCAGCTTTTTTCTTTGGGCCCGATGGCTACGTGTGTAACGGCTTTGCGTGGCAAGACGGCGTTATCACGTCCCTTCCGCCATTTGCGGGAGGAATCGATAGCTACGCCGCCGGCGTAAACAACCTGGGGCAAATCGTCGGATGGGCGGAAAACGGCGTTCACGATCCAACCTGTAATAACAATCCTCCCTTCAGTCAGTTTCTGCAATTTGAGGCTGCTATGTGGGGACCGCGTCTCAATCAGATGACGCAGCTTCCCCCGCTGGCCGGAGATCCAGATTCTGCGGCGACTGCGATCAATGACAAAGGTCAGGTAGTCGGGATCTCCGGCCTCTGCTCAAATGCGGTCGGAGGAGCAAGCGCTGAACATGCTTTGCTCTGGGAAAATGGCGTGCCGACCGATCTCGGCAATATCGGCGGCCAGGCGTGGAACACTCCCATCGCACTCAATAATGAGGCAGTAATCGTCGGCTTCGGAAATATATCCGGCAACGAAAATGCCGCTGAAAATCCGGCGGCTTTCGTCTGGACGAAGGCGAACAAGATGAAGGAGGTATATCCGTTTGAAACCGACACCAACGACGCTCTCTTTGACATCAACGACAAGAACCAGGCTGTGGGCAACTCATTCAATGTGAACGCTGGTACTTCCCGGGCAGTCCTGTGGCAAAACAACACGCTGTCCGACCTGAATGCGCTAGTCATCAGCCAACTTCCTTTTGTTCTCACCCGGCCCATGCGCAAGCAGTTTCCCTTCTTCGTTCGCCGAATGTTTGAGGGTGCTAGAACAAAATGAGCTTTGTTGAATTGGAAAACGAACCGCGGCGCAGTCTGAGAACCAGGCTGCGCCGCAGAGGACGCAGAAACCCTGCCCGTGAGCCAAAATTGTCCAGGTTCGACTCTGAATCCCGCTCCTTGCCGGTGAACTTGTAGTGGTTCGGATCGCTTCCTGATGCTCGCGACCAATCCTCCATACGGGTAATAATAGTACTGCTCCTGGATGGTTCCGGTTGCGCCCGTGATCACGCTGGCCGAGCCAACGTTGTCAGAAAAATAGTAGTTCACCGTTCCGCTGGGACGGTCGACTCGCGCCACGCGTTCGCCATTGAGATAAATGTATTCCTCGTTGATGGTTCCGTTGAGAGCGCTCTCCATCAGAACCCCGCCCGGACCATACCAGTATTTCGTGCCCGACGATTTCTCAGTCCGCATACCGTCAGCGTCATAGTAGTAGGTGACGCCCGCGTCCGAGGCAATTCGATTTTCCGCGTCGTAGGTCGGCGCATTCCCGTTTCCGTCGTTGACCACATTCCCCGCCGGATCGTACTGCAGAATGCTTAGTTGATTGTTGGTATTCACGCTGGCGCTGAGCGGTTCATAGGAGCAGCCACCACTCATGCCGGAAACACTGCCCCGATTCGTCAGGTTGCCCCAGGCGTCAATGGAGTAGGTTTCACCCCAACAGTTTGCCGAAGTCGTGTTGATGGTATTGGCTTGCGCGATCCGATTGAGATTGTCGTAGCCGAATGCTGCGCTGCGTGTCGAATCGACGTTATTCAAAACCTGGAAGACGTTGCCGTTGTTCCCGGTTGTATATGCGGGGAGATTGCACTGCGTCGTATGAAATGCCACCCCCAGATGGAAGTCATAACAGAGGTTTAACACTGGGCTCTGGCCGCTCAAGCCGGCCGAGATCGAAACTGGCTGCAGCCGGTTATTGTAGGTGTTGGAGCTGACGATTCTGAACCACTCGTCATGGTTGCAACCGCGCCTTGAGGTGCATAACTGACGGCGCTGGCGTACTGGTTGCTGCTGCTGTCGCTGAGTTGAGTTGTTCGACCGGCGCCGCCAACCGTGTAGGTAACGATATTCCCGCTGGGATATGTAATTGTCTTCAGCGATCCGTCCAAATAATAGGAATAACCAATGCTATTTTTGGGTTGATAGCTCCCACCAGCATTGATAGTAGTTTCCAACAAAGTACGGCCCATCACATCATAGCTCCAGCTCGAGCCGCTATATCCCGAGCACATCGAGGATCGCCGCCCAATCAAATTGGTCGGAGAGGTGATGGTAGGCGGAGCCGTGCCGCACGAACTCAGGGCGTTTCCATCGTAGCCGTATTGCTCGGCTGCAAGCGTCAGGCCGGTGAACGATTTCTGCGTCAACCGATTTAAAGCATCGTAGGCGAAATTTGTTGTGACTGTCCCTGTGCTTCCAACGACCGGTTTCGGTGCGACTTTAGTCGCTACATTGCCATTGAGGTCATACGTGTACGTGATCGTTCCCGACTCCGGGTTCGCGGCGGAGGTAAGGCGCGTTAGAGAATCGTAGGAGAAGCTCCGGATGCGAGCATAAGCGGAATTGCTGCCATTTTGCGTGACCACGGTAAGATCGTTCAACGGGTCATATGTATACGACGTGACCGCCGGGTTGTTCAGACCTGCGTCGCCTCCGCCGGTGAACACACCGGCGCTGGCCGCGAACGAAGGCGGGCTGAAGGTACCCGGATTACTAGACGCTGAGCTAGCCGAAAGCGTGTAGTTGTCGCCATTTGGGCCGGTGGCTACAGTAGTGAGGGTGACAACATCGCCCGATGCAGACGCGCTTATATCGATGGAGCATGTGCTGCCCAGGCTTGTTGCCAGTGCACTGGCTACGCTGGCCGCACTATTGTTGCCGCTCTCGCTGTACGGCACGCTTGTCCCGCTCATCCGCACTGAGGTTCTCCAAGAAACGCTCCTTTAAGATCCAGTTCAGGAAGAGTCGCTCATTTCCAACTTCATAAGCCTGTTCCGAAAGGATGTCATAGCCCCTATGCTTCTCCGTCTTGTTCGGTCTCCGGCGGGCTTAATCGAAACAAGGCGCACTCCTCCGCCTGCTGGTAATGCTCAAGATCCTCCAGTCGCTTTTCGATATCTGAAACCTCCACACAATCCTGCCGAGTTGCCGTATTTCAGCTGCACTTGTGGCGTCTATGCAGCGAAGACGATTGAGCACCTGCGCCAGTGCGGCTATAAGAAGTTTGGCGTCCACGGCGAGGTCTACCTGTGGGGCAAGGCAGTGGAGCACGAACGCGGTTGGCGCGCGCAGTACGCCTATCCCAAGACTCTGTTCCTTGCGGCCGACACAATGCCGTTCTCGCTATCAGAGATCAATTCTCGTCTCACAGATCTGAGCGAGTTTGGTACGGACATTTTTCTGCTGCACGATGGTGAGAGAGTTGCACTCTGGAAGAGCGGATCAGGCTACGACGCCGCGGGACTGGATTATCTGATCAAGACACGCAAGCAGCATTATGTCCGCCGCCAACAGGAGCGCGCCCTGAAAAAAGGTGACCGCGTGGGCGTCCTTGGTCGCGGGATTGGGGTGGTCGATCAGTTTGACGGCAAGGAGGTCCAAGTTGTGCTGGGGAACAGGCTCACGCTGCGAATCGCACGCAAGGAAATAGTTGTGAACGAGCAGAACAACCGCTGGGAATGGGACGCCACCAAGGCCGGAGGTTACCAAGTATGCGAGAGTAAGCACGCTGATTGGACAAAGTCCAGAGATGCAGTTGGACGAATTGCGAGAGTATGCATCTCGGCGCGGCTGGGAAATCTACGGCGAATATGTGGACTCGGGAGTCTCCGGCTCGAAAGAATCACGCCCAGAACTCAATCGCCTAATGTCAGACGTTCACTTGCGGCGCTTTGACGTGGTGCTGTGCTGGAAGGTGGACCGATTCGGGCGCTCGCTCAAGCACCTCGTCAACGCTCTTGAATAGTTCCATCGTCATCTTTCGTTCAGCAATGTTCTCGAACGCTTCCTTTAAAATCGGATAGCCGCCGATCAAGGTAGCCGCAATGCCGATCACACTGATGTGCGGAAATGGTTCCCAAAGTCGAAACCAGACGGCAGCCGCAGCCAAGGCCACAAACACGATGCGGGCAATCTCAGCCCATTCAAATGCGTGGTCGTGCTCGGAATGTTCCGAGATTACGGAGTCTTGCATCTCTGGATGGTTGGAGTCGTTGTGAAGAGAAGGGCTGAACTGGGGGGGTTGTCGATCAAATTCGGGGCACTCATCTGAAAGTTCCTTTTGCGGGCGGGACCTATTTCAAGTACGACTTGACCATGTCAATCACTTCGTCAGCTGCTGCTACCTGCTGTGAAGTAGGTTTTTGTTTTCCGATAAGGACGTGGCTCCGAATATGGCCTTCCAGAAGTTCGGCCATTAGGCTGTTCATGGCTCCTCTGGCTGCGCTCATAACTTGCAGAACCTCAGAGCAGTCGCGCTCTTCGCTCAGAGTTCGTACCAGCGCGTCCACCTGTCCTCGAATACGCTTAGCCCGGAGGACAAGCTTTTCTTTGTCTTTGATTGTGTGACTCATAGGGTTTTTAGCATCATTGTAATGATACCATACCCAGTATTGTATATGGCAACTTCACGATCTGCGATAACTTTCTGATGCGCTGCAAAGGAAAGGCCTGCCGGTGGCAGGCTTGAGGAGAGAACACTGATTACCTCGAAGGCTTTGGAAAAACCAACCCGTCGTTAGCCCGTTATCCTGTCGCTGGCTTGGGATTTTCGTGGTGTCTGTGTGCCAAAATATTCGCTTAGAGCAAGCGCTAGGGCCGGGCGGTTTCGCTTCTGCCCTTTACGATCGCCGTTTCATCGCGCGGGCGAGGGAAGATTGAAATCGGGTTTGGGCGGCGAACAGATCGAATCGAACCATCGGCTGATGTAGACCTCAGCGTGGGCTTCACCGCAGAAGTGCCGGGCGTCGGCTGTGTTCGCCGCCTCTGAACTCCAGCGATGAACTGAGAGTTGCGAGTCGCCACACTGAATAACGAACCAGTGGATGGGACGAGTGTCCCCAATTCCGCAGACTTCACATCGGTATTCGCGCAGCGTTGTCATCGTTCAGTTATCTCCGTGCTGCTACTCGCCACAGCCCAAACACCATAGGCGAATTGTGTTGTAGGCGACGATTTCACTGTTGCCAGCCTCCGCCGAGCGCTTTGTAGAGTTGGACCAGGCTGCGATATTCATCTGCGCGCGCGGCTGCGAGCGTCAGTTCGGCGCCGTAAAGCGATCGCTGCCCGTCGAGCACTTCGAGGTATGTCGTCGTGCCGCCCTTGTAGCGAAGGGTGGAAATGCGGACGGTTTCTTGCAAATCAGCGACGCTGTCCTGCTGCCGCATTCGCACCTGATGAAGCTTTTCGTAACCGATGAGCGCGTCCGAGACTTCTCCGAAAGCGTGCTGGATCGCTTCCCGGTAGCCGATCAGAGCTTGCTGGTGTTCGGACTCAGCCAAATGCAAATTCCCTTTGAGCGCGCCTCCGGTAAAGATCGGCTGGCTTACCTGCGCGCCATAGGACCAGATGCCTAGCTGCGTCGTCATGAGGCTGGAGAAGGCGGAGCTTCGACCAAATGAACCGCCGCCTCCCCCGGTCAGAGAGATTTGCGGGAAGAACTGAGCTTTGGCGACTCCGATGTTGGCGTTCGCGGCAACGAGAATCTGTTCCGCCTCGCGAATATCCGGCCGGCGTTCAATGATCGTAGATGGAACGCCGGCTGGAACTTGCGGCGGAAGCGTTTGCTCGACGAGCGGAATCCCGCGTGCGATGTCTTGCGGATAATTGCCGAGGAGGATGCTGATGGCATCTTCTTCCTGACCGATCTGTCGCTCCAGGTCAGGGATCTGCGCATTCGCAGTGTCGAGGACCTGCTGAGCCTGGAGCACATCCAGTTTCGTGGCTACTCCGTGATCGAGCCGCAGTTTCGTAAGTTTGACTGAATCAGTCTGCGTGTTGACTGTCTCACGAGTGATCTGAAGCTGCAGATCTAATTGCAGCAGCGTGAAATAGTCGCTCGCTACATCGCTGACGAGAGTGAGTACGACGACTTGGCGCGCGTCTTCGGTGGCCAAAAGTTCAGCCCGGGCTGCTTCCGTTGCACGGCGCAACTTGCCGAAGAAGTCGAGTTGGAAAGCCGCATCGGCGGAGAGGATCAGAAAGTTGTACTTGGATTGTTCGAGATTCTCCTTGCCGCCCGCAAAGTTGGCATTGCTTGACACTTGAGGAAACAGGCTCGAACGGGTAACAGTAAGTTGCGCGCGGGCTGCGTTGATGCGTTCCGTCGCGAGTTGCAGATCGTAGTTTTGTTTGAGCGCCGCGCGAATGAGTTCCTGCAGCTTCGGATCCTGAAATACCTGCCACCAGGGAAGATCGGCATACGAAGCAGTCTGCGCTTGAAACTGCGGATTGTTTGCCAGATCTCGAAAAGAGTTCGGAGTCTGGACGGCAGGCCGATGATAATTGGGGCCTACCGCACAACCGGAAAGCGCGCCAAAAAGCAACGTCGCCGTGAGCAATTTCGCGATTCTCTTCATCACGCAGACCCCATTACGCAAAACCCATCACGCAAACCATTGCGCAAATTCCGTTTGATTCCCGTTCAATTGCCATGCGCAGACTCAGTCTCCCGGCGCTGGCGAAGGCGTAGCAGGCAATATGCCCGGTGCAGGCTCCTTACCCGCGCCCGACCATTTCTCGACCAGATAAAAGATGCCGGGTATGAAAAAGATTCCAATCGCACTCGCTGCCAGCATTCCACCGATCACCGCCGTCCCCATAATCTGGCGGGCCACCGAACCAGCGCCGCTCGCAGTCCACAGCGGAACGCAGCCGAGGATAAATGCGAAAGATGTCATCAGGATCGGGCGCAGCCGCAACCTCGCCCCTTCAAGAGCCGCATCCGCTAGCGGCTTTCCGTGTTCGTACTGATCCTTCGCGAACTCGACGATCAAGATCGCGTTCTTCGCCGCAAGGCCAATCAGCATGATCAGGCCGATTTGCGAGTAAACGTCGCTTTCGATCTGCACCATATAGGGCGGTAGAAAAACGCCGAGCAGAATACGGCGCAACCATAAAACGACAAAGGCTCCGAAGACCGCTACCGGCGTGCTGAGCAATACGCTGAAAGGCAGCGACCAGCTTTCGTAAAGAGCCGCAAGAATCAGGAAGACGAACAGCAACGACAGTCCAAAGATGGCCGCGGGAGGCACTCCCTGGCGCGCCTTCTGCTCCAGAAACGAGATTCCGGAGTAATCGAATCCCATTTCTCGCGGCATGGTTTGTTTGAAAACATCCTCGAGAGCTGCGCTTGCTTGATCGGCGCTGAACCCCGGCGCAGCGCTGCCGTTGAGTTGCGCGCAGCGGTATTCGTCAAAGCGCTGCGTGAATTCGGGGCCAAACTGCGATTTAACGGTGGTGAGCGTAGCGAGTGGAACGCTTTCACCTTTGTTGTTGCGAACATAGAATCGACCGACGTTATCCGCGCTGGCGCGATCGTCGCTTTCGGCCTCGACGTAAACCTGCCACTGGCGGCCAAAGCGGTTGAAGTAGTTGATGAAATATCCGCCCATGAAAGCCTGGATAGTCCGGTAAACATCGGAAAGATTGACGCCTTGTTTCAACACTTTGTCGCGATCCACCTCAACGAATTTCTGCGGAACGCTGGGCAGAAAAGTGGTGCTCAGGCTCGCAATCTCGGGCCGCTTTCGCGCTGCATCCATAAACGTGCTCACATTTTTCGCGAGAAATGGAATGCTGCCACCGGAGCGATCTTCGAGAATGAAGGTGAATCCGCCGGAGGTGCCTACACCCGGAATCGCTGGCGGCGAGAAACTGAAAGCAATTCCTGCCGGCAATTTTGTGAGTTGCTGATTCAGATGCGCCTTAATGGCCTGAAATTGCTCGGCTCTGGTCTTGCGTTCATCCCATGGCTTGAGAGTGACTACGAAGAAAGCGTTGTAACTGGTACGAACAAAACTGAGCAAGCTGAAGCCGATGACGCTGGTCGTGTATTTCACACCCGGTGTATTCGCCAGAATGTTTTCGATCTGCGTTGCAGTTTGAGATGTCCGCTCCAGTGACGCGCTGTTGGGCAATTGCAGGTTGATGTATGCGTAGCCTTGATCTTCATCCGGAAGGAAGCTCGACGGTACACGATTGCCAAAGAATCCCGCCGCCACGCAAAAGGCCAGGAGAAGGACCACCACCACGAGGGTCTTCTTGAGTAGCACCCCGCTCCAGGCGACGTAACCCTCCGTGGCCCGCTCAAAAACGCGGTTAAACCAATCGAAGAATCTTCGCAACGGTCCGTGGCTTTCTTCGCGAGGGCGAAGCAATAGTGCTGCCAGCGCCGGGCTGAGCGTGAGTGCGTTGAACGCGGAGAGAATCACCGAAATGGCGATGGTGACGGCGAATTGCTGATACAGCCTGCCGGTGATTCCGGGAATGAAAGCTGTGGGCACGAATACGGCGGAGAGAACCAGCGCGATGCCTACAACTGGGCCCGAAAGTTCCTCCATCGCTTTTAATGCCGCATCTTTCGGAGTCATGCCCTCCTCGATATGGCGCTCGACGCCTTCCACGACGACGATTGCGTCATCCACGACCAGTCCAATCGCCAGCACCAAACCAAAGAGAGAAAGTGTGTTTATAGAAAAACCAAATAACGGAAAGAGCACAAATGTGCCCACGAGAGAAACCGGCACAGCCAGAAGGGGAATCAGCGTGGAACGCCAGCCTTGAAGAAAAAGAAAAACAACAATGATGACCAGGACCAGCGCGATCACAAGGGTTTCAACGATCTCCTTGATGCCTTGAGTCACAGAAAGCGTCGTGTCGAGGGAGACCGCGAAATCCATGTCCTCGGGAAATCGCTCTTTCATCTGCGCCATCAACTGCTTGACCGCGGCTGCCGCGTTGACTGCATTGGACCCCGGCAACTGATAAGCCGCGATGATGGCGCCGGGTTTGCCATTGAAGCGTCCGGCGACGCTGTAATCCTGAGCGCCTAATTCGATGCGAGCGAGGTCGCGTACTCTGACCGTTGCACCGTCGGGGGTTTCGCGGACAACAATGTTGCCGAATTCTTCCGGCGAAGCCAGGCGCCCTTGCGAGAGAACAGTGTAGGTATATTCCTGGCCTTTGGGAGCTGGCTCGCCTCCGGCTTTACCGGCGGGGTTCACTGTATTTTGTGACTGAATCGCGCTGACGATCTCCGGAACCGTAATACCGAGCTTTGCCAGCGTATCCGGTTTTACCCAAAGGCGCATCGCGTATTGGCCGGCGCCGAATACCTGAACATTGCCAATGCCGTAGGAGCGAAGAATCGGATCGACGATATTGATGTAGGCGTAATTGGCCAGAAACTTGGCGTCATAGGTTCCGTGCGGAGAATAAAGTGCGACCCACATCAGCGGAGCAGTGACTGATTTTCGAACTGTGATGCCGTAGTTGTTGACGTCCGGGGGAAGCTGGGAGGCGGCTTGTGTTTCGCGAGATTGCGTGAGAATGAAATCGGTATTCGGATCGGTCTTGACGTCAAAATCCACGATCAGGCTGGTGGTGTTGTTCCCTGTGGCGTTCAACGAATACATGTAATTCATGTTGTCCACTCCGTTCATCTGCTGCTCGATGGGAGTGGCCACTGCTTGCTCAAGAGTCTGCGCGTCAGCGCCGACGTAGGTGGCGAGGACTTGAATTTCCGGTGGCGTGATGTTGGGAAACTGAGCGACGGGCAAGCTCAGAACCGTGAGCGAGCCAACCAACACCATGACGATAGAAATCACTATGGCAACAATGGGACGGTTGATGAAGAATTTCGACATGGGCGGTCGTCCTTATCGATTTGCCGACCCCTGATTTGCCGTTCCTAGGTTTTCCGCAACGAATGGCTTGGGATTCACGTGCACACCACTGCGCATTCTTTGAACCCCCTCAACCACGATTCTCTCTCCGGGATTAAGTCCGCTCGTGATGATCCACCGGTTATCGACGCGGTCGCCCACGGCCACGGTTCGAACGTCGACTTTGTTGTCGGCGCCAACGACAGCAATCTGGTAGCCGCCCTGCAGCTCCGACACTGCACGTTGCGGAACCAGCAACGCACCCGGCTGGGTCCGGATTACGGCGCGGACTTTGCCGTAGCCTCCGGGTCTCAGGATGTTGTTGGGATTGGGAAAAAGCCCGGCGATTCGAATCGCGCCGGTGGTCTCGTTCACCTGGCGGTCGGCAAAATAAAACTTTCCTTCCTGCGAATAAGTTGAGCCGTCCGCTAAGATCAGTTGCAGCCGCAGCTCCTTGTCAGCCTGCAGGCGGCTCTCTTCGGTCGGAAAACGTCTCCGCCATGAAAGATATTGAGGTTCGCTCACGGTGAAGTAAACCTTGATCGGATCGACAGTAGAAACGGAAGTGACAATGCCGCTACCCGGTGTCACCAGAGCGCCGACCTGCAGTTGCGCTTGGCCGGCAATGCCATCGATAGGCGCAACGAGGCGAGTGAAGTCAAGATTAATGTTCGCGGTTTCAACCGCAGCCTCATACGTCTTGATCTGTGCTTTGGCGGTTTCCACGGTTGCGATCGCGGCGAGGTTGTTTTGCACCGAGTTGTCCAGGTCCTGCTGGCTCGCTGCCTGTTGCTCCGCTAGCGGCGTGTAACGCTGAACATCAAGTTCCGTCCGGCGCTGTACCGCCTGCGCGTTGGCGAGAGCTGCCCGAGCCTGAGCAAGCTGGCCCTGGGCCTGATCCAGCGCCGCCTGAAAAGGCCGCGGATCGATCTGGAAAAGCAACTGGCCCTGCTTAACAGAAGCACCCTCTTGATAGCCTTGCTTCAGCAGATAACCGGTGACCTGGGCCCGGACGTCGGCGTTGACGAATCCATCGAGCGTACCAATCCATTCTGCGTAAATCGGCACATCTTCTTTTTGGACTTGAACGACCTCGACATTGGTTGTGCTTGGCTGCGCTCCCAGAGCGTTCTTTGACGGGCGAACGGCTCCAACAATCAACCCGATCACGATCAAGCCAAGGACTGCGCCAATCAATACATATCGCTTCTGGACCTGGGTCATGTTGTCTCCCCCAATTTTGCCCTCGCTTGGGACTGCGCCGCACTCCCGGCTCTGCAGTTCGAGAGAGAATACCCTGAACGGAGCAGCCTAGCAATCGTGGATTAGGAATATGGATGCGTTTCCGTCCCAGAGGTCGTAGAAAATCTACAACGGTTTATCACAGTTGATCAACGTCAGGTAACTGGATCGTAGCCTTGTTCTTTCTGTGCTTAGGGAATGCAGTTCTAGGCACCGACCTACGCTCCAAAAACTCATTCTCGGGCGCCGCTTCGGCGTGGACGACGATCGGGAGGCGATGGTAAGCTTGCGCTCTGATTGTTCGCATGCGAGGCGATTTCGACGGGGTGACGTTTTGCCAGGCCCGACGGGATGACATCGATGAAGTCCGATCCGACCAGTGCGCACGAAGCCGTAGCGGGCAGGCGCGACGTCGCCCAGGCGGTAGCGGCGCCTCTCACCCGCGCCGCGATCTTTTTGGTCGCGACAATAAAACCGGGCACTGAGAATCGCACAACCATTCGTTCGTTCTGCGGAGACCTCGCAGCGCTGGTACGCGCCGTGGATTTTCGCGATATTGAGGCGGGCCTTTCTTGCGTCGTGGGATTTGGATCTGACGCTTGGGACCGTCTTTTTGGCGCGCCACGTCCGGCGAACCTGCATACCTTTCGTGAGATTCGCGCCGGAGAGCGCCATGCGGTCTCCACGGCGGGCGACTTGCTGTTCCATATTCGGGCGAAGCGGATGGATTTATGCTTCGAGATGGCGACGCAAATCATGGCGCGAATCGACGATGCCGTCTCGCAGGTTGATGAGGTTCAGGGATTTCGTTACTTCGACGACCGCGATCTCATCGGTTTCGTCGACGGCACGGAAAATCCGAGAGGCGATGCGATAGCGGAGGCCGTGTTCATCGGCGAGGAAGATGCTGCGTTCGCCGGTGGCAGCTACGTGATCGTCCAAAAATATCTTCACGATGTTGCCGGCTGGAATGCGTTGTCTACCGAGGCGCAGGAACGAATCATCGGGCGCACAAAACTTTCCGACATTGAATTGGACGACTCCATCAAACCAACGTCGGCGCACAACGCGCTTACGACGATCGTCGAGGATGGAAAAGAGATCAAGATTCTGCGCGACAACATGCCCTTCGGCCGGGCCGGTTCCGGTGAATTTGGCACCTATTTTATTGGCTACAGCCGTTCGCCTCGCACCATCGAACAAATGCTGGAGAACATGTTTGTGGGCCGCCCGCCGGGGAATTACGACCGGCTGCTCGACTTCAGCCGAGCCATTACTGGAAGTCTGTTTTTCGTGCCGACGGCAACATTTCTAGAAGACGTAACTGATGAACCGGCTTCAATCGCGGCGCCGTCTGCCGACTCGTCGGCAGTCGATCCCGCGCCATCTATCCCGCGGAAGAGTGATGGTTCGCTGGGCATAGGTTCTCTTAAAGGAGACTTCTCTCATGAATAATCTGCATCGCGAACTTGCGCCGATTTCCGAGGCCGCGTGGGCACAGATCGAGGAGGAAACCTCGCGCACGCTGAAACGTCACCTTGCGGGCCGGCGTGTGGTCGATGTGCATGGGCCGGCAGGCGTCAACTTCGCCGCAGTCGGCACCGGCCATCTGCGGACGATTGCCGCGCCACAGAAGGGCATCATCGCCAGCCAGCGCGAAGTTAAGGCGCTGGCCGAGCTACGGGTTCCGTTCGAACTGGAGCGTCAGACGATCGACGACGTGGAGCGCGGCGCGAACGATTCCGACTGGCAGCCCGCGAAAGACGCAGCGCGCCAGATCGCTTTTGCCGAGGACGGTGCCATATTTGAAGGCTATGAGGCCGCGGGAATCGTTGGCATTCGACAGGGAACGAGCAATCCGAAGATGACGCTTCCGAGCGATGTGCGCGAATACCCGGACGCGATTGCCCAAGGCCTGAGCCGTTTGCGGCTGGTCGGCGTCAATGGCCCCTACGCGGTGCTCCTCGGCTCCGATGCCTATACCGCGCTTGCCGAGACCAGCGATCACGGTTATCCGGTGCTGGAACACGTCAAGCGGCTGGTCAACGACAAAATCATCTGGGCGCCTGCGATCCAAGGTGCGTTTGTGGCGACGACGCGCGGCGGTGATTTCGACCTGCACATCGGCCAGGATGTTTCCATCGGCTATTTGAACCACACTGATACGGTTGTCCGGCTCTACCTGCAGGAGACTTTTACGTTCCTCCTGCTCACCGCAGAGGCTGCGGTCGCGCTAGCTCACACTGCGAAGGGCTGACACGGAGGGATTCCTGCGTAGGTTTGCTCTGCGGAGTAAATAGCTTCGGATCGATATGCGCGGCGCCTTATGATTTGAAAGATTCGAAACTGATGTCCAGCATTACTCGACGTTCTTTTCTAGGGATGGCGGCCGCCATCGGCGCGACGGCAGCGTGGAGTGATCCGTTCGGAGCCAACTCCCGCATCGCATGGCGGGAACGCCGTGAACTTTTCCCCGAGGGAGTTGCTTCCGGAGACCCCGACAGCACCAGCGTTCTGTTGTGGACGCGACGAGCGTCCACCGGCGGAAAGCTAGCCACGAAATTGAACGTCGAGGTTGCCGAAGATGAGAGGTTCACTCGTGTTGTGGCGACGGCTATGGCGCCAGTCTCGGAAGCGTCGGACTGGACGTGCCGTGTGCTGGTTGGAGGACTGAAGGCAAGCCGCGTTTATTGGTACCGCTTCAGCGATTCCGAAGGTTCTGGCAGCCGAGTGGGCAGGACAGTTACTGCACCGGACGTTGACGATGACAGACCGGTTCGTTTTGTTTTTGTAAGTTGCCAGAATGCGAACGACGGCGCGCAGAACGCCTACCGGAGAATGATTTTCGAAGATGAACAAGCTTCTGAATCCGAGCGGATTGGCTTCGTGTTACACCTCGGCGACTTTATCTACGAAATCGTTTGGTATCCGGAGGACCGTCCTCAGGGGATGTACGATCGCCGCGTGCGCGACATCGTCCGTTATCCCCACGGCGAAAAGATTCGCGACTTTCATATCCCCACGACCGTGGAAGACTATCGCGCCGTTTATCGGGCCTACCTGAACGATCCGGATCTGCAAGATGCACGCGCGAGGTGGCCCTTCGTCAACATGTGGGACAACCACGAGTTCAGTTGGCTGGGCTGGCAATCCATACAACGATTCGAGGGGAAGAATTTGCCTGCGCAAACCCGAAAAGTGGCAGCCAACCAGGCGTTCTTCGAATATCAACCGGCGCGTATTGCGAAACCTAGCGGGCCCTCTCTGGAGCGATTCGATCCTCCGCTGGTGGTCGATACGCCGGTGATCCATTTTGACGAGCACGGCCTGGGGCAAGAGCCGAACAATCTTGCCGCCATCGGCAGCCTCAGGGGTTACCGGACGTTGCGCTGGGGCCGAAACATGGAGCTGATCGTAACCGACCAGCGCACGTATCGCTCAGAGGAACCTACCGATCAGCCGGAAGCGAAGCCTCTTTCGAGCGACGACTTTTCTGAATTTATTTCGGAGAATGCCATGGAAATCATGGATTCAGGAAAGACCTATCGCGGCGGTCGGCCCCCTGCGTCTATTCGCTTCGGCGGTGTCGAGATCGATAATTTTTGGAAAGACCGGCCCGCACAAACAATTCTTGGTGCCGAGCAGAAGGCTTGGTTCCTCGATCGCCTGCGCAACTCGAAAGCAACCTGGAAGATTTGGGGCAACACCACCGCAACGCTCGACATGCGTGCCGATCTGCAGAATCTGCCGCCGGGAGCAGGGACGTGGCCGGAGAGCGGTTACGCAACTTCTCCGCTGGGAGATCACGGTACCGCTTATGTAGAGCGCGGAGAAATCTACGATTTTGTACTCGCCAACCGCATCACTGGTTTTGTCACGGTGGCGGGAGATCGCCATAGTTTTTGGGCGGGATTGGCTGCCAAGTCACTTCCACCAAAGCCTTTTGTGCCGGCCGGGATCGCTTTTGTGACAGGTTCGATTTCTGCGCCAGGAATAGTTGAAGCACTGGAACATTCTCTGCCCAAAGAGCATCCCTTGAGATCGCTCTATGTTGGACAAGGGCCGGGCGATCACGCGATGCAGCCAACCCTCAACCTGCTCGTTCGTCACGGAGTGCGCTCCTGTCTCGAATACGCGCGGAGCGGCGACATCGTGAAAGCGCGAGCTCTATCCAATCCTGACCTGTCGCCGCATGTTTCGTTCGTCGACATGGGAGGGCACGGCTATTCGGTGGTTCACGCCACCAGCGGTTTCATCGAAACTGAGTTCGTTTGCATTCCTCGGCCTATTGAGCGCAGTGACCGTCCGGACGGCGGTTCGCTCAGCTATCGCGTCAAATTTCGAACCAGCCTTTGGAAGAATGGCGAAGCTCCAAAACTCCAGATGCAGATTCTCGAGGGCGATCCGAGATTTTCCGTGTGAGGCGATCACGTGGAGAATAATGACATCGATTTTGCTTTCAGTCTTAGTTTCCCTAGTTTTTTCCTGGTCGATTTCTCCTTGGCGCTGAAGCCCGACGGATATAGAACTACCTACGCGGCCCTTTCGGCAAGCGCAGTGCAGGCTTTGAAGGCCGTTCTTTCACTGAGCGTTGTCATCCTGAGCGGAATTTGTCTCGCGCGAAGCGCGAGACAAATGGATCGAAGGATCCCTGCACCCTTTGCGATGGTAGGGGCCCCAGAAAGGCATTCGCACGATATTGAGAACACTTAGAGAGATTTCCTGAGGCGGATCGGCAGTCGAGAAGCAATAGGGCCCTTCGACTGCGTAAGTGCTTCGCTTCACGAAGCACTTACTTCGCTCAGGGTGACAAATCTATGAAGTTTTTTTAGCAGATCCCCTTAGGGTGGGCAGTCCTGCCTCTGAAAAAAACCAAGACTAGAAAAGCAGGTTCCTCACCGGGCGTTCCGCCCGATTCGGAATGACATCGATTTTTGGTTTCGGCCTTGGTTTTCGTAGTAATTAGTCTTCCTAATCTCGGTCTTCTCTCAACGACTGAAGCCCGCATCTTGCCCGTGTCTGAACGGCAAACTTATTTCATGATCCATCACGCTTCCTGCTGCACTACTAAGGCCTCTCAGCACGTGCCGACATACGCAAAAGATATGAACGCTCGGTTCATCCTCGCCGACATGCTATGCTTTTCGACGTGTCTGATGCCGCCGAGCTCGAGAAGTCGGAATCTCCCCGGCATGCTGTGTTTGTTCGCGTGACGCACTGGATTACGGCAGTCTGTTTTTTCGCTTTGCTGGTTAGCGGAGGTGAGATCGTTATCTCTCACCCGCGTTTTTATTGGGGCGAAACCGGCAACGATTTAACGCCAACGCTGTTCAAAATACCGATTCCCGCTTCAAGGAACCTTGTCCCTACTGGCTATGGGTACGTGTTGCCCGATCAGAATGGCTGGAGCCGATACCTCCATTTTGAGGCTGCATGGGCCGTGGTGTTGACCGGCATTCTCTACCTCATATGGGGCTTGTGGACCGGCCACTTCCGCAGCAATCTGTTTCCCGCTCCGGCGGATAGAACCTGGCGAACGTTTCTGGGAGTGATGGCGAAGCATATTCGCCTCAAGCGGCCGGATGAAGCCGAAGCCTTTTCGTACAACGTCGTGCAGCGTGCCGCATACCTGATCGTGATCTTCATCTTGTTTCCTCTGGTGATCTGGACCGGCCTGGCGCTATCACCCTCCTTCAATTCTGCATTCCCTCTAGCCGTCAACGTGTTAGGAGGGCGGCAATCCGCGCGTACGCTTCATTTCTTCGTCTCGGTATCTTTGCTGCTCTTCCTCATCGTTCACGTCGCTATGGTTGTCCTCGCCGGATTCATGAATCGCATGCGGGCCATGACCACCGGGACAATAATCACTGGGACAATGGGTACCCCGACATTGACCACCGGTACGATGACTACTGCTGTCGACGTCGCGCGACCTACGGCGCAAATGGAGGAGCACGCATGAGCAAAGTCTCACGCCGCAAGTTTGTCACCGCTGGTCTCGCCGCTACTGCGGGCGCGTCAGGCGTCGTGGCGGCTGCAAGCCTGGCGCGGCACTATGGGTTGATCCCGCCCGATAGCGGCGGAATTTACGGCCCTGGCGAAACGCTGACCTACGCCGCACAGCGCCTTCTGACTAGACACTCACTGGCCCGCGAATTTGATCGCAGCATGATTTCGAAGACCCCCTTCGCTAATGAACTCGCGCCGTTTAACGACGCTTTCAAACGGCACCAGGCGAACCAGTTTGCAGACTGGCGGCTCGCCGTCGATGGAATGGTTGCCCGGCCTGGATCGTTTTCTATGTCTGACCTACGGAGCCTTCCCGTCAGTAGGCAGATCACCGAGGTGGTGTGCGAGGAAGGCTGGTCTTACATCGCCGAGTGGATCGGTACGCCGCTGCATGAATTCCTCAAGGCCGTCGGGGCGCTGCCGCAGGCGCGATATGTCGTTTACTTCTCAATCGAGCCTGACTGGTGGGAGAGCATCGACATGGCCGATGCGCTACATCCCCAGACTCTACTGACCTATGCGATGAACGACGGAGACCTTCCAGTGGGCTTCGGCGGCCCGCTCCGGCTGCGCGTGCCCCGGCAACTCGGCTACAAGAGCGTGAAATTCATAACCCGCCTGACGGTCACCGATTCGCTCAAAAGCTTCGGGAAAGGCCTGGGCTCCGCATCGCCCGAAGGCGGTTATGCGTGGTACGCGGGTATTTGACCGGCCCGGATCTCCGACGATCAGCGGTTGATCTTCCTGATCGGTGCTACGTTACGCGTTTTTTTTCTCTGGAACCTTTGCGCCCTTCTTGCGCGCTTCGGAGAGTCCGATCG
This sequence comes from uncultured Acidobacteriaceae bacterium, assembly GCA_963771965.1. Lineage (GTDB taxonomy): Bacteria > Acidobacteriota > Terriglobia > Terriglobales > Acidobacteriaceae > Sulfotelmatobacter. The sequence continues at coordinate 170,662 of CAVYVM010000001.1, read as the reverse complement.
CGATTGCCTGCTTGCGACTCTTCACGACTCCTCCCTTGCCGCCCTTGCCCGAACGAAGCGTACCTTTTTTCTCGCGGCGCATTGCGCTCTCGACACTCTTGCCCGCTGCTTTCCCGTACTTGCTACCAGATTTCTTCCGTGAACTATTACTTTTATTTTTTGCGACCATGCAATCCTCCCTGGGCTCAAAACGCCTTGATCTTTGCGAATCTTGCGCTCTGAGTCGTGAACCTAGGATGCAATTCCGTTCACTTTTGTTGGTGGGAACTGACAGCGGACACGCCGGTGTGGCTCAAATAAAAAAGCAACGGTGACTCGGGAGAGCCACCGTGCATGAGTTACGCTACACGCTTCGATGTTTTCTTGTCATTTTTTCTTTCGATGCCAATACTCTTTGCATCAGCGTCGTCACCTTGATTTCCGGTCGCTTTCTCTTTCTCAGGAGTTCCGGCGGTGTTGGCCTCTTGCGCCAGTTCGGTGAGTTTCTCGTCGGTTTCTTTCTCTTCGTCGAGAGTCTCAGTCAGCAGCGAGACGTGTTCATCTTCGCCGAGCACTTCCGCCATGGCGCGGACCGTGCCGTACCCAGCAATTTCGTAATGCTCAACTCGCTGGGCAGCACCAATCAATGCTGCATCCAAGATATTTCCTTCGTAGTCTTCTTCCGCAACTTCCGAACCCTCGGCTATCAGTCCCTCCATGCCTTTGCACTTCTTTCCCTTGGGACTTTCGCCGAGTGTTTCGAAGATTTGTTCCAAGCGTTGCACGTGACCCTTGGTTTGCTCAAGATGTTCTTCGAAGCCCTGACGCAATTCGTCTGAGGCTGCGCTCTTGGCCATCTTTGGAAGAGCCTTTACTAGTTGTGTTTCCGCACTGTACAAGTCCTTTAACTCGTCGATATATAGTTCTTTCAGTCCTTTGTCTGCCATTGTTCCTCCCAGAATTAGTTCAAAGCTCAAGCTTGGATGCATCACGAAGGAAAAAAGTAATTGGAATTAGAAGCGGAAGAAGTTTGCTCGGGTTTCGCGCGGTGTGAACCTTGGGATGCGACGCATTTAAAGAAGAGCAGGGCGAAGCTCAGTGTCGAGCGATACAAGGGAGGCGGAAGCGCAGCAGGTTCGCTCGCAGCCTCCACCTCGAAATCCTTATACTGCCCGTGCGCCCGTGAACAGATGCGCCACAAAAGAAATGACGGCAAAGAGGAGCAGCAGATGAATCAAGCCGCTCGCCACATGGAACATCAGGAAGCCACCGGCCCACAGAATAACCAGTAGCAGAGCAATCATGAGAAACGGTCCGAATCGCATTTGTGCCTCCTAAGGGTGCTCAACGATAACGATCAAAATTAACGATCCAACACAGAACGCCACAAGCTCTTTCGTTATACCTCGAAAGAAATCAAGCGCACATCGGCAGCGAGCTGTAATTATGTGGCTGGAAGATGGTAGGTAACGCGGAAGTCCCGGGGTGAGTAACTGCAAGCACCATCACTAGCACCAGAGCGGCCACCATGACAATCCCACTTCCCAGCACCAGCACATTGCTAAGGAGATCTGGCTTCATTAAGTCCTCTCTGCGCATCGTTCCTCCTCGCGCTTAAATCTGCGTTAACGCTTAGAGGCGAAAGAACGTGATGAAGCAGCCCAGATACCAAAAGTATCTTCGAGATTTACGGTCCCGACCGTAGACACTCCGCGTGAATGGCAATGCACGAATTTTGGCTACCTCTTGTTCGAGGAATACATCCAACGCTCAAGTTTGGGGCTCAATCGAAGGGAAAAGGAAATTGGAGGCACAATAACGAGAAAAAATATGAAGACATATCTGATTTTACTAACATTGCTAACGGTCGGGAGTTTTCTCGGCTGCACACAAGAATCCGCAAAATCCCCCGATGTTGCCGATGGCGTCCGGAAGGCACTCGATCAATCCGGCCTTAAAGATGTTTCCGTTTCACAAGACCGCGACAAAGGGGTGGTGACTCTTGGCGGAAATGTTTCCAGTGAGAGCGACAAATCGCAGGCGGAGTCCATCGCCAAGTCGATGGCGGGCGGGCAGGTTGTTGCGGATCAGATTGCGGTGCTTCCTCCGGGCGGCGAGAGCGACGCCAAATCGATGCATTCGGACCTGGATAAGGGGATTGAAAAGAACCTGGATGCGGCCCTCATCCAGAACAAGTTCGACAAGGACGTTAAATATAAGGTGAAGAGTGGCGTGGTGACTCTTACCGGCGACGTCAACTCGGAGTCGACGCGGGCGCGGGTTCAAAAAGTGGCATCGACCGTTCCCAACGTGCAACAGGTGGTGAACGAGCTGCAGATCAAGAATCAAAAGGCGAGCTCCATGCACTAAGCAGAAACGGGGATGGCCGGCCTGCTCAGTAGCCCGCGGGCCGGCCGACTGATTCCGGTCCATTCGGCCCTCTCACTCATGAAACCCGGTACGACTCCACAGGCGAGACTGGATATGAACGCCAAGGCCCTCAAACTATTTGTGATCGTTCTAGTTTGCTCCGCCGTGGTCGATGCGGATACGCAGTCTGCATCTTCGATTGCCGTGCGATACAGGGAAGGCCTCGTTCATGGATTCCTAGTGCTGAGCGCACTTGACGGAGAGCCTCTTGCTCATGGCGAGCTGGCCCAGGTTTCGCGTGGCGACCGGGTCACTACTCATGTTTGGTTTCGATTTAAAGACGGTTCAGTCCGCGATGAGACCACAATTTTTTCGCAGCGCGGTCACTTCCGGCTTCTAAACTACCGCGTGGAACAGAAAGGACCGGCCTTCCCGTATCCGTTGGAGATGTCGATGGACACTTCAACGAATCGGACGACGGTTCACTACACCGAAGCTGGCAAGGAAAAGGTTGCGCACGATCAAAAGGGATTTCCTGCAGATATAGCCAACGGTCTACTTTTCACACTAGTTAAAAACATCCAACCGGGCCAGTTGCCGGTTAACGCTTCGATTGTAGTTGCCACGCCGAAGCCAAGATTGGTGAAACTCGCGATCAATCGCCAAGGTGAGGAGACGTTCACCCTGGGCGACTCCAAGCTCGCCGCGACCCACTATGACATAAAGCTCGAAATCGGGGGCATTGCGGGAACGATCGCGCCACTAGTGGGGAAACAACCTCCAGACATCCATGTTTGGGTACTAGGTGGAGAGGCGCCAGTTTTCGTGAAATCGGAGGGACCTCTTTTTGCCGGCGGTCCAATCTGGCGCATTGAGCTGACGAGTCCGGTGTGGCATAGTTCTGACCCGGCCGGAAAACAGCAGAATTGACCTCGGGGTGGACTGTTCTAATAACGCAGATCCCTGACAAACTTTGCAGAAGAACAGGGAATGCCCGTTAAAAAGCGGACCCGTTTTCGCGGGTCCGCCTTCTATCCTTCCTTTATATGCTGGATACCCTCACTGGTAGCTGAAGGTCAGATCATCCAGATAAACAGTGTAGGGCGACTGTTTGTTGTTTCCGTCCATCTGGTAGTTGATCGTGACCCCGTACCAGCCGGGAGCTGAGCCCGGATTGTAGTACCAGTTCAAATTGCTGGTGACTCCGTTCAAAGTTATCGATTGATACAGCAACTGATTGCTTCCAGTGCGCTGGACCTGAATCGTCAAGTGGTTCCACGCATTGCTGTTTGGATAACATGAGATGCCAGTGGGAACCCAATGCTGGTTAACGTTATCCCAGACGTCCCATTCGTTGCCGCCGGCGATACGGCATTCATGGCCCCAGATGAAGCCCAGATTATTGAAGAATTGGTTCATGTCGAACTCAATCGCCTGGGCGAGCCCAAGGTTGGTTCCGTAGAACCACACGTCGTAAGTGAAGTCGTGGAGCGTGGGAACCAGCGTGTGATTGTTGTCAGGCAGGCCTTGCGACGAGTCAATGCCGATCAGATGGTTGTTAAACAACACATCCCAATAGGGACCAGTTCCGCCGATGTTGAACTGGGTCGCATCCCCAGACATGGAGGGCTGTTTGATTCCTTGGTACATGGACCAGGTCACCACGCCTCCGCAAGGCGAGCAGTCGATAAAATTCGGAGGACCTTGACCGAAGCTTCCCCATCCGCCGCTGGCCTGCAAATTCGAAAAAGATTTGCCGCTGCCAGTTCCGCTAACGGTGATGGTTATGGGAGTGGTCGCTGCTCCTCCGCATTTGTCCCACTCCTGAACGACCGTGTTGTACGTGCCGGGATTAAGCGGCAACGCGTAATTCAGGCTGGCTCCATTCACTACATAGGCCAACTGACCAGGCGCAGTATAGATGCCCATGGAACTCACGCCCTTCGAGCAGGTGGTAGTGGCTGTCGCAACAAAATTTGCAGGCGAGGTCACGGTGCTGTTGTTTGCGGGTGAGGTCACGAAAACCCCGGATTTCGATCCCCCGGTGACCGTAATGGTAATGGGGGTGGTGCCTGCGCCGCCGCACTTGTCCCATTCTTCGACGACGGTGTTGTAGGTCCCAGGATTGAGGTTCAGTGTCGTGTTCATACTTGACCCATTCACCACGTACGCCAGAACTCCGGGGGCGGTGTAGATTCCCATGGAACCCACGCCCTTTGAACAAGATGTGGTAGCGGAGGCGACGTAAGGTACCGGTCCTTGCAGCGTCGCGCCGTTAGCGGGACTGGTCACGGTTACGCCGGCAAAGGCAGCGGGGATGCAAACAACGGACAGGCACAAAACCATCAGCACACACTTGGGGGGCATGCGTTGCTTCTCCAGTAATGTTTATTAACTTCCGACTTGCGAACGACGAGTTAAACCGACCTGTCGCGCGAGCGGGCGCGGGAGGCTCAGAAGGAGTGGCGTATTTTGTGTCGCATAATCGTTGATTCCGAGTCCGGCGGTGACAGCAACCAGCCCAACCCTGGAAGCAATCGATCAAAAACTGTAGTGAGGCTACCAGAAAACCCCTACTCGGGCCAAGCGCGAATCTTGAAATTTTTAGTCAGAAGTACACAACCGTGCGCCCAATTTGGCTCGATTCAGCCGAGAGCACCCCGTTCGGAATCCTGGCTTTGTGGAAAAAGGGCTTACCTTCCTTGAGCTACAGGAAGGACTCTATGGGCGAAACTAGGATCCTTCGCCTACTCTCGCTTGTTCCACTTCCCAACCGAAGTGCGAAAGGCGCGAGTGCGCGAGTGTGACTCCCTAGACTGGAGATCAACCATGAGCGAGAAGCCAAGCACCACACTGCCGGCGACGGTTGACAAGATCATAACGTCTCCATCCCCACGTGAGCCCGAGAAAGCGCAGATTAGCGTCGAGGGCGCCGATCACCTCTATCGGGAACTTCGCATCGAGAATACTTTAACCGATGAAAATGGCCAGGAAGTCCGGCTGAAGCCGGGCGCAGAAATAGAAGTGACCATCGAAGCGCCCCTGGAAGCCACGATCCCTAAGAGTGGCAATCACTAGCCACAACCTAGATCATGAACGTCAAATGTAGCCTATAGATGGGGTAATCGCTCGACTTGGCGAAGCGCGTTGTGGAGTTCCTTGGATTCCGTGTACCGAATCATGCGGCGGTAACGCTTTGTCGAATCTTTCTTGCGGGCGATCCGCGTCAAGCCTTAACTCGCAGAGTTCGGTGATCAGAGTTGCGGCCCAGTGATATATGTTGCGTTCTCTTATGATTTTGCGCATCCGATGGACGCGCATTTGCTTCTCTTCCGGTTCCATCTCTAAAGCAATCCGAATGGCTTCGGCGGTCTGTTCAATGTCGTAAGGATTGACCAGCAAAGCGTCCCGCAATTCGCGCGCGGCGCCGGTGAACTGGCTCAGAATCAAAACGCCGCGTTCGTCGCGTCGCGCAGCCAGGAATTCCTTGGCAACCAGATTCATACCATCATGCAAAGAGGTCACTAAACAGAGATCGGCAGCGCGGTAATAGCGCTCGATCTCTTCGTGGCCATGATGGCGCTTGAGAAATAGAATGGGCTTCCACTTGCCAGTTTGAAAGCGCCAATTGATTCGTTCCGCTTCCGCCTCCACTTCAGCCAGCAGATCGTGATAGCGCTTGATATGAGTACGGCTGGGTGCTCCTATTTGCACGAAAGTGAATCGACTACGGTATTTGGGATACTTGTCGAGGAAGCATTCGATCGCCTGGAAGCGCTCCAAAATACCCTTCGTGTAGTCGACGCGATCCACCCCAACACCCAGGAACGCTGTCTCCACCCCCAAGTCGTGCAGCAAGGTGGAGCGTTCGAGATAATTAGTTCCGTACGCGTCACTTTCGACTGCTTCGTCGTCGGTGAGATCGACGCTGATGGGAAACGGCCGCACGATAGTCCGGTGGTTCTGCCGCGCCACCGAAAAATGCTCCCAGTCCACGCGCGACTCCACAACCCGATCCACCGTTTGCAGAAAGTTGTTGCAATGCGACTGAATATGAAATCCGATGAGGTCTGCTCCCAATAGCCCATCTACCAGTTGGCGCTGCCACGGACAAATACCGAAAGCTTCCGGGTTCGGCCATGGGATGTGCCAGAAGATCGCCACGCGCGCATCCGGCCTCTTTTCTTTGAGCATCCGCGGCAGCAACGCAAAATGGTAATCCTGCACCAGGACCACGGGGTTGGGTACGTCCTTTATCTCCTCGAGCACTGCAGCGGTGAATTGCCGATTTACCTCCTGATAGTGTTGCCAGTCTTTCGCGCGAAAAACTGGGCGAGTATGTGCCATATGACAAAGCGGCCATAGACCTTCGTTGGCAAATCCGTAGTAGTAGCCTTCTTCCTGCTCCTTGCTGAGCCAAACCCTGCGCAGAGTATAGCGAGGGTCGGCGGGAGGAACTCGAAGCCGGTCATTTCCGTCCACAACTTCAGTATCGGCTTCTCCGCTGCCGTGGGCGATCCAGGTTCCGTCGCAGGCATTGAGCACCGGCTCGAGGGCAGTTACCAGGCCGCTGGGAGGGACAATCACTTCGAGCGACTTACCATTTCTCTGATGGAGATACGGCTCGCGGTTCGAAACCACAAACAATCGCCCGTCGCCCAAACGGGTTCGAACCTGCGCTGCGAGCCGATCCGCAGTCCACATGGATTCGGATGCCTCGCGCAGTCTCGCTTCATTTTCAGCGGCGCTGCGGGCTCGGCCGAGACTTTCGGCGAGAGTGACCACCTCCCAGGCGAGCGGCTTGAATAACTCCAAGTCGGGCATTTGCTGCGGCGAGGAAATTCTGCCCATACGAAGCGCGCGCATCCATTGAGCGGCGCGGGCGATTGGCCCGGTAATACTCCAGCGAACGATCAGCAGTGTAATTAAGACAATGAGAAAGACCTGTGCGAGAATCCTTAAGAAGGCCTGACGCCAGGAACGAAGAGTCTGTGTACGGATGTAAAGGGCGTCATGGACTACAGCCAACGCGCCCGTGACCTCATCCTGGCGGTGGAGAGGCAACGTAAGAATGTGTACCGGACCTTTGCCCAGATGAGTGAAAGAACTCGCTCTGCGATCTTCCTGAGTAGCCTGAATTACCTCATGCGGAGTCGCGGTGAGAACGTCCTTTAGGCCTGCACTCATGACCACCGGTATCCCCTGCCGGTCATAAATGGCTATCCCAAGCAGATGCTCACGGTTGCCGAACCGCTGCACCAGACGCTGCAATCCCCGCTCCGAGCTGTTTTCGGACGACTTTTCTAAGCTGGAGGCAACACTCTCACCAAGCACATCGGCGCGCTTTTCCAGATCGCTGCGCAGAACGCGCTTCTCCCCCACGACCTCAAAATAGGAAAACCCTAGAGAGACCAGCGTGATGCCGATGATGAGGGAAACGATGAGCCGAAGGCTCAACAGGCGCATAGGTTTGCTTTCCGAAATTTGTCTCTTCGAAAGTCTAGTGATCCGGGTTCTGCGGGAACATACGGGGTTCACCGTAGGTTTCGGAGGAAATCGAAGAAAGAATAGTCTAAGCCGTAGAAATCGTCGGGATGCTATTGATAATGCTGAACAATAGACCCCGGGGATCAAAATAGAATCTACTTACTCGGTTGGCGTAAGGTACTCTGGCGGTCACCATCGTGCCGGCTCCGCCAGATCGAATCTCCAGAGTTCCGCCGAGCTCTCGTGTGATCTTTGTGATCTTCCTACAGAATCCACCCGATATTCAATTTTCTTGAGGAGTAGATAATCCGAGCAAGCGATCTCAACTAGGTTAAGGCCTTATCACCGTGCATGGCGAGATCTATTGGCGCTCACCGTCGGGGCAGCCTTGCACTGCTAATTCAAACAAGAGAGCTGGAGTTGACCTATGCCGATGAATTCCCCCGGTGCCTACGGAATGTACGCTCAGGACGCGCAGCTTGAGCAGGTCATGCTGTCGTTAAACCAATCAGGATTCGACAAACAAGACATCTGTATGATGGTCTCTCCCAACCACCCACTGGCAAAGGTTCTACGCCAAGGCGAAGTTTTGAATGCCGACCGGGAGAGCGGAATTGCGGCGGGGTTGATGCGCTGGCTCTTGGAGTTCGGCGCGGTGATGGTTCCAACGGTTGGATTTTTCATCCGGTCGCAAGCCTTTCTTCGTGCCTTGGTTACAGGGAAGGACTCCGCAAGTTTGTGCGGCAAATCGAGACCTCTCGTTGGATTGGGCTTTTCGGAATATGACGCGGACCGGTTTGAGAGCCAATTGCGAGATGTTGGTGTTCTGGTTTACGTGGCCTGCCCGGAAAAAGCCAATGCGGTGTGGGCGCTCGAAGTCCTGCGAAAGACCGGGGCTCGTGAGCCCGCATTACTAGGGCAAAATGTAGCGATGGCGGCTGCTGCCGCATGAGTGTTCCATAATCTGATGAAGCCAAGGCAATGCTGTAGGGGCTTCTTACATACGCGCGGCACAGGGTCTCCCCCATTCGCCCCTAGTTGCCGAAAAGTAGCTACGCAAAAAGTACAGTAAACACCCTAGATACAGTAAAAACCCTAGAGTAAGGGCGTAGGCATTCGTGTTACCAATCGTTGTTGTTCGTTAGCTCCTCCTAGATTAACTTCGAGATAGATGGTTAGTTGCCCCTGCCTTCGGAGGGTTCTCGCCCAGCGCCGGACCACATTCTGGTTCGCGACGGTTTCGAGTGCTCGCCTTGCTGCGGCGGCGGCTAGAAATGGCGTGTGAGCGCACAGCCTGGGTGTCGGTTTACGGGAGAAGACCATGAAGAAGGTAAGCCAAGAGTCGGCCACTACCGTTGCGAACGGCGGACCGAGCGCTGGGCGTGAAGAAAAAGAGAAGACGAATGGGAATTCTGCCCGCATTGCCGAGCCAGCATCAGCTGATCTCAGCATAATTCTGGCGAGCTTGCAGACTATGCGAGATGGAGATTTTTCCGTGCGTCTGCCCGGTTCATGGACCGGACTAGCGGGAAAAATCGCCGATACTTTCAATTCCATTGTTTCGGCCAACCAGCAGATGGCCGATGAGTTAAAGCGCGTTGGACAGGTTGTCGGAAAAGAGGGAAGAACGCGCGAACGCACCCGCTTTCATGAATCCCGTGGCGCTTGGGGTCACATGGAAGTCTCAATTAATACTCTGGTGGAAGACTTGCTTCGGCCCACCGAAGGCGTGACGCGTGCCATCGCCGCCGTGGCCCAGGGAAATCTGACTCAAACTGTCCGTCTGGATGTGGATGGCCGCCCACTCGAAGGTGAATTTCTCCGGTCGGCCAACATCGTCAACACCATGATTCAGCAGCTCAGCGTCTTTACCGCCGAGGTGACGCGCGTAGCGCGTGAGGTGGGCACCGACGGCAAACTGGGCGGCCAGGCGCAGGTTCCGGGTGTCGCCGGAACCTGGAAAGATCTTACGGACTCGGTGAATTCGATGGCCAGTAACCTCACCGGTCAAGTCCGCAACATCGCAGAGGTGGCAACCGCTGTGGCCAGCGGTGACCTCTCCCGCAAAATTACGGTCGATGTGCGCGGAGAAATTCTCCAGCTCAAAGAAGCCATCAACACCATGGTCGATCAGTTGCGCTCGTTTGCTTCCGAAGTGACGCGCGTCGCTCGTGAGGTCGGAACCGACGGCAAACTCGGCGGCCAGGCTGTGGTGGTGGGCGTGGCGGGCACCTGGAAAGATCTTACGGATTCCGTCAATGCCATGGCTGGCAATTTGACGGCTCAGGTTCGAAACATCGCAGAAGTAACCACCGCTGTCGCCCGCGGCGATTTGTCGCGCAAGATCACGGTCGATGTGAAGGGCGAAATTCTCGAACTTAAAGACACCATCAATACGATGGTCGATCAGCTCAATGCGTTCGCCGGCGAAGTGACCCGCGTCGCGCGCGAAGTAGGCACGGAAGGCAAGCTCGGCGGACAGGCGCAGGTGCCCGGCGTGGGCGGCACGTGGAAAGATCTCACCGACAACGTTAACTTCATGGCCAGCAACCTCACTGGCCAGGTACGAAACATTGCCGAGGTCGCAACCGCCATCGCGACCGGCGACTTATCGCGCAAGATTACGGTCGATGTCCGCGGCGAAATCCTGCAGCTTAAAGAGACACTGAACACGATGGTGGACCAGCTGAACCGATTCGCCGGCGAAGTGACGCGCGTGGCCCGCGAGGTCGGTACCGAAGGGCGTCTCGGCGGCCAGGCCAACGTGCCCGGTGTCGCCGGCACCTGGAAAGATCTTACGGATTCTGTGAACTCGATGGCCGGAAACCTCACCGGTCAAGTACGAAACATTGCCGAAGTTACCACTGCCGTGGCTCGGGGCGATTTATCGCGCAAGATCACGGTCGATGTGAAGGGCGAAATTCTCGAACTCAAAAACACCATCAACACGATGGTGGATCAGCTCAACGCTTTCGCCGGCGAAGTTACCCGCGTCGCCCGTGAAGTGGGTACGGAAGGTAAGCTGGGCGGCCAGGCGCAGGTACCGGGTGTCGCAGGTACGTGGAAAGATCTCACTGACAACGTCAACTTCATGGCCAGCAACCTCACCGGCCAGGTACGAAACATCGCTGAAGTGGCGACAGCTGTGGCTCGCGGCGACCTATCGCGCAAAATCACGGTTGACGTTCGCGGAGAGATTCTCGAACTCAAAGACACCATCAATACGATGGTCGACCAATTGCGCTCGTTCGCTTCGGAAGTGACGCGCGTGGCTCGTGAAGTTGGAACCGACGGCAAGCTGGGCGGTCAGGCACAGGTGCCCGGAGTTGGCGGAACATGGAAAGATCTCACGGATTCCGTGAACTCGATGGCCAGCAACTTGACTGGTCAAGTGCGAAATATTGCCGAAGTTGCCACGGCAATCGCGAGCGGTGATCTTTCGAAGAAAATCACGGTAAATGTCAGCGGCGAAATTCTGTTGCTGAAAGAAACCATCAACACGATGGTGGACCAGCTCAATGCATTCGCCGGCGAAGTAACGCGCGTCGCTCGCGAGGTCGGTACCGAAGGGCGTCTCGGCGGGCAAGCGAACGTGCCTGGAGTTGCCGGTACATGGAAGGATCTTACGGACTCCGTGAACTCGATGGCCGGAAACCTGACGGGCCAGGTGCGAAACATTGCCGAAGTGACCACGGCTGTGGCACGCGGCGACTTGTCGCGCAAGATCACGGTCGATGTGAAGGGCGAAATTCTCGAACTCAAGAACACCATCAACACGATGGTCGATCAGCTCAACGCGTTCGCCGGCGAAGTTACGCGTGTGGCACGTGAAGTCGGTACCGACGGAAAGCTGGGTGGCCAAGCGCAAGTGCCGGGAGTCGCGGGTACGTGGAAGGATCTCACGGATAACGTCAACTTCATGGCCAGCAACCTTACCGGCCAGGTGCGAAATATTGCTGAAGTCGCAACCGCTATCGCGAATGGGGATCTTTCGAAAAAGATCACGGTCGACGTTCGCGGCGAGATTCTCCAGCTGAAAGAGACGTTGAACACGATGGTCGAGCAGTTGCGATCGTTCGCCGCCGAGGTAACGCGCGTGGCGCGCGAAGTGGGTAGCGAAGGCCGTCTCGGCGGACAGGCGAACGTCTCCGGCGTGGCAGGTACTTGGAAGGATTTGACGGACTCTGTGAACGCAATGGCCGGAAATCTGACGGGCCAGGTCCGCAACATCGCCGAAGTAACCACGGCTGTGGCCCGCGGTGATTTATCGCGCAAAATTACGGTCGATGTAAAGGGCGAAATTCTAGAGCTGAAGAACACCATCAACACGATGGTCGACCAGCTCAACGCGTTCGCCGCTGAAGTAACGCGCGTGGCGCGCGAAGTGGGAACGGAAGGCAAGCTAGGCGGGCAAGCGCAGGTGCCCGGCGTCGCAGGAACGTGGAAGGATCTTACCGACAACGTAAACGTAATGGCTGCCAACCTGACGGAACAGGTGCGCGGCATCGTGAAGGTTGTGACCGCCGTCGCAAACGGTGAGTTGACTCAGAAGCTGACGGTGAACGCGAAGGGTGAGGTCGCAGCTCTGGCGGAAACCATCAACAACATGACGGATACGCTTGCGACATTTGCCGATCAGGTTACGACCGTGGCGCGCGAAGTAGGCGTCGAAGGCAGGCTCGGAGGACAGGCGAATGTGCCCGGCGCTGCCGGAACCTGGAAAGACTTAACCGGAAACGTGAACCTGCTGGCCGATAACTTGACCAACCAAGTGCGCGCCATCGCTGAAGTTGCGACCGCTGTCACCAAGGGCGATCTCACACGCTCGATTCAGGTGGAAGCCAGCGGCGAAGTTGCCGACCTGAAAGACAACCTCAATACGATGATCGACAATCTCCGTCTGACGACTGACCGGAACACGGAGCAGGATTGGTTGAAGACGAACCTGGCTCGCTTCACCGGAATGCTGCAAGGGCAGCGCGATCTGGCAACGGTGGGACGCATGCTTCTTTCCGAGCTCACTCCGCTGGTCAATGCACAGCAAGGCGTGATCTACCAGATGGGAACCGACGAATCGGCAGAGATGGTGCTGCTCTCGGCATTTGCCGGCGACGGGGAAGACGGTCACCTGCGCCGCTTGAAGCTTGGTGAGGGATTGGTGGGACAGTGCGCTTCAGAGAAGCGGAGAATGTTGATCTCTGACTTGCCGCCAAACACAATCGCGATTCGCTCCGGTTTGTTCGAGGCCGTTCCGCGAAACGTCATCGTGCTTCCAGTGTTGTTCGAAGACCGGGTTAAGGCGGTGATCGAGCTGGCTTCGTTGAGTAGTTTCACCACTTCGCAACTGGCGTTCTTAGAGCAGCTGACGGCCAGCATCGGCATTGTGCTAAACAGTATTGAAGCCACGATGCAGACCGAAGGCTTGCTGAAGCAGTCGCAGCAATTGGCCACCGAGCTTCAGGTGCAGCAAAAAGAATTGCAGCAGACCAACGAGCAGCTGGCACAGAAGGCGCAGCAGCTCGCCGAACAGAACGTTGAAGTCGAACGCAAGAACCAGGAAATCGAGCAAGCCCGTCGCGCTCTCGAAGAGAAGGCTAAGGAACTGGCCCTGACTTCGAAATACAAATCAGAATTCCTGGCCAACATGTCTCACGAGTTGCGGACGCCGCTCAACAGCATTCTGGTGCTCGGTCAACAGCTCAGCGATAATCCGGATGGCAATCTCACTCCGAAGCAGGTTGAGTTCTCGCGCACGATTCATGGCGCAGGGACGGACTTGCTGAACTTAATTACAGATATTCTTGACCTGTCGAAAATCGAATCCGGAACGGTCTCAGTTGAGGCGGAGGAGGTCTTTTTCGCGAGCCTGCTGGATGCTGTGGAACGTCCCTTCCGGCATGAAGCGGAAAATCGCCGTCTCAGCTTCGAGGTGCAAGCCGATCCACATCTTGCGCGCAGTGTGGTCACCGACTCGAAGCGGTTGCAGCAAGTGTTGAAGAATCTACTATCGAATGCGTTTAAGTTCACCGAAGTCGGTGGCGTCCGCCTGTCTGTATCGGCGGCGAAGAGTGGCTGGACGGAGGGACATCCGATCCTGGGCAAAGCTGCCTCGGTAGTTTCGTTCGAGGTTTCCGACACCGGCATTGGCATCCCGTTCGAAAAACAGCGAATCATCTTCGAAGCGTTTCAGCAGGCAGATGCCGGCACCAGCCGCAAGTACGGCGGAACCGGATTGGGGCTGGCGATCAGTCGCGAACTGGCCAGCCTGCTTGGTGGAGAGATTCAGTTGCGCAGCGCGCCCGGGCGCGGCAGTACGTTCACGCTCTACTTGCCGCAAACCTATGTGGGTCCTTCTACGGGTGCAGGTGCGGCTGAGGCGGGATTCCGATCCTCCATCAGGCCGGCGCAGATGTCGGCGGCGACGGAACATGTGGTCGAGAAGATTGCCGACGACCGGGACAATCTGCAAACGGACGATGCGATCCTCATGATTGTCGAGGACGATGCACATTACGCGCGGGTGTTGCGTGATCTTGCGCGGGACAAGGGATTCAAAGTCCTTGTGGCCACGCGCGGTGCGGAAGCGCTTATGCTGGCCCAGGAATATCATCCAACCGCTGTGTCGCTCGACGTTTTTCTGCCCGATATGCTGGGCTGGACCGTTCTTAACCACTTGAAACAGGATCCGGCAACCCGGCACATTCCAGTTCAAATGTTGACGCTCGATGAAGATCGGCAACATGGCCTCGCTCGCGGCGCGTTTGCATTCGTTACAAAGCCAACCACGCCGGAAGGTTTGGAAGCGGCCTTGGCGCGCATTAAGGAATACTCTGCTCCTCGACGGAAGCGGTTGCTTGTGGTCGAGGATAATCCGGCCGAGCAGCTCAGCATCAAGGAACTGCTGGGCTATGATGATATCGATGTCACCGTGGCAGCCACTGGCGCGGAGGCGATTCAGACTGTAAAAGAGCAGATTTTCGACTGCGTGGTACTCGACCTGCGGCTGCCGGACATATCGGGCTTCGATGTGTTGGAGCGCTTCCGTGACACTCCGTTACTCGCCGATCTACCGGTCGTTGTGTTTACCGGCAAGGAGCTCTCGCCGGAGGAGGATGCGCGGCTACATTCGTTGGCGCGTAGCGTTGTGGTCAAGGGCGTGGAGTCGCCGGAACGTCTGCTCGATGAGACTGCGTTATTCCTGCACCGCGTGGTGGCGGATCTTCCAGTCGAAAAACAGAGGTTGCTCGATCGCCTCCACCATTCGGACGACGCATTGGTCGGAAAGAAGGTGCTGGTCGTCGACGATGACGTGCGCAACATCTTCGCGCTGAGCAGTGTGATTGAACGCCGGGGCATGACTGTGATTACAGCCGGTACTGGACGGGAGGCAATCGCCAAGCTGGAATCGACGCCTGATATTGCCATCGTACTGATGGACATCATGATGCCCGAGATGGATGGATATGAGACGATGCAAGTGATCCGGCAGAACGTGTTATTCAGGCGGCTGCCCATCATCGCCCTCACCGCGAAAGCGATGAAGGGAGACCGCGAGAAGTGTCTAGAGGCGGGGGCGTCCGAGTATCTGGCCAAACCGGTCAACACGGAGCAGTTGCTCTCGTCGCTGCGCATGTGGCTTCACCGGTAGTAGTTGCCCAGGGCGGCATGTACGCGTGCCGAGAAGTACGGGAGATAACTGATGGGCGGCAACGACAAAGTAAATATCCTGATGGTCGATGATCAGCCGGCCAAGCTGCTCAGCTATGAAGTCATGCTCGACGCACTTGGCGAAAATCTGATCAAGGCGACTTCAGCGAAGGAAGCCCTTGAAACTCTCCTCAAGACGGACGTCGCGGTCGTGCTCATGGATGTGAGCATGCCAGAGCTCGACGGTTTTCAACTGGCTGCGATGATCCGGCAACATCCGCGGTTTCAGAGGACAGCGATCATCTTTGTTTCCGCGGTCCATCTTAGCGATCTCGATCAGCTCAGGGGTTATGAACAGGGAGCCGTGGATTACATCTCGGTTCCGGTGGTTGCGGAAGTTCTGCGTGCGAAGGTGAGGGTATTCGCCGAGTTGCACCGCAAGACGCGGCAACTTGAGATCCTGAATCACGAGCTGGAAGACCGCGTATCCGAGCGTACCGAGGAGTTAGCTAGCAAGGCAGAAATGTTGTTGAAGCTGAATACGGAGTTGGTACGCAAGAATCAGGAACTTGACGCGATCGTGCGCACCGCTCCGGATATCATTTTCAGCCGCCAGAACGACGGTTCTCGAGACTACATCAGCGATCGATTTTACGACTACACCGGCGCTCTTTCCAGTTCCGCGAATGGCTTTGGTTGGCTCGACTATGTGCATCCCGAGGACAGGGATCAGGCCATGGCGCAGTGGATGCGCTGTGTGGATGCCGGGACTAACTACGAAGCCGAATATCGCATGCGGTCCGCGGACCAAACGTACCGCTGGTTCCGAGCTCGCGCGGTTCCGATTCGCAATGATGAAGGAAAGATTGTCAAATGGTATGGCACCTGTTCCGACATTCATGACAGCAAAGTGTTGGAGCAATCCATCCGCGATAACGCTGCGGAACTCGAGAAAAAAGTGGATCGGAGGACAGACGAATTGCGGCGGCTTTCCATCCGCCTCATGACCATGCAGGATGAAGAGCGCCGGCGGTTGGCACGCGATCTGCATGACGGATTGGGGCAAGAACTGGCCGTGGCGAAGATGGTACTGGACAGAATGATGGTGCAAAAATCTGTTGAGCCGACAGACGGGGCCTGGACTCAGGCCAGCGCGATTGTGGATCGTGCCATTCAGCAGGTCCGCACCATGTCTCACCTGTTGCATCCACCGTTGCTCGATGAAGTCGGTTTGCTCTCGGCGCTTTCCTGGTACGTGGACGGGCTACGGAAACGGAGCGGCGTTGAAATTTCACTCGAT
Organism: uncultured Acidobacteriaceae bacterium; assembly: GCA_963771965.1. Classification (GTDB taxonomy): domain Bacteria; phylum Acidobacteriota; class Terriglobia; order Terriglobales; family Acidobacteriaceae; genus Sulfotelmatobacter. Next base: position 153,879 of record CAVYVM010000001.1, on the reverse strand, counting down.
GTCCGCGCCGCGGAGTTTCCGAGGCTCTCGGCAGAGGTTGAGACTGCGGTGTTCCGAATTGTGCAAGAGGCCCTGACAAACGTCTTTCGGCATTCCGAAGCCCAAAAGGTCTGGATCACGCTTACTCAAACGGAAGACTTGATCGTGGTGGCAGTGCGAGACGATGGAAAAGGAATCGGCAAAAGAATTGTTGAACTGCAACCGGATAGTGTTGGCGTGGGTATCGGTGGCATGAAACAACGCGCTAAAGAATTTGGCGCAGAGCTGCGACTGACGAATGTTGATCCCGGAACTCTTGTCGAATTGACGATTCCCTGTTCTTCCGTCCTGCGAGAGCCAAACGCCGTCATGGAAGATGCGTAGGAGATGAACGTTCTTTCACTCCTGGTGTTACGACATCCGCCGAATGACCGCAATCAATACCTAAAAAACTGTATTCGCCGCGATTTTCAACCTTAGCAAGACATCTAGCCGCCCACGTACGACACTCCTACACATGTATCCCCTTGCCCACTTTACAGCGTGAACCGGATAGCCGCGAGACGAGGGAAAAGTTAGCTTTGATTCGCAAGGGAGTTCAAACAATTGCTCGCTTTGGGCATGGAAAAAGAAGAGGTCGGCTCATGACAAGAATTAATTCTGCATTACCGAGATTTCTTGCAGCGCTCGGCGCTGGTCTAATGATTTTCGGCAACGTGGCTTGGTCCGCCGATGATAAGGATGTGTCGGATATCGACAAGCGCCTCGATGCGTCTGCCAAGGTTTTGACCGAAATTATGGACACCCCGGATAAAGCCATTCCAGACAAGGTGATGAGCGATGCAAAGTGCATCGCGGTCATCCCGTCGATGGTGAAGATTGCGATCGGCATTGGCGGCAGCCATGGCAAGGGCGTGGCGACATGCCGTACTAAAGGTGGAATGTGGAGCGCTCCGGCACCCATCACGATCACCGGCGGAAGCTGGGGATTGCAACTTGGCGGGCAGGCCGTGGACATCGTGATGGTCGTGATGAACGACCAGGGGATGCAACACCTGCTATCCAGCAAATTCAAGATTGGCGCTGACGCGTCGGCGGCTGCAGGGCCTGTGGGCCGTGACACTGGCGCCGATACGGACTGGAAAATGAGAGCTGAGCTGCTGACCTACTCCCGCGCTCGTGGACTCTTTGCGGGGATCGATTTGAACGGCACAGCGGTGACACAGGACAAAGACGAAACCAGAATTCTTTACGGAAAATTCCTGCCGTTCAGCGAAATCTTAGCGGGGAAAGTCCACCCACGCGAATCGAGCCAGCCATTTCTGGCGGCTGTAAGGAAATATTCGGGACAGGCCAGGGCCGAACACGGTGAATTGAAGCCCTCAGCCGGAACGCCGGTAGTCGGCAGTCGCTGAAGAAGTTTGTTACGGCTCCGGTTCTTGGGAACTGGGCCGATGTTCAAACGGAGTAACAATAAGGAGGCTTTTCATGTCGACAATTCTGCTAATCGTTCTCGTGCTGTTGTTGCTGGGCGCTCTCCCGGCCTGGCCGTACAGCCGGGGATGGGGATATTACCCCAGTGGAGGACTGGGTCTGGTGGTCGTAGTCCTACTCGTTTTAGTTCTGGCCGGTCGACTGTGAGTCCGCGATTCTCAACGGTGTGTTCGGACCAAGCATTTGTGAGGGGAAATAGTGGGAATGCGGTCCCACTATTTCTCATCTGTTTTGAAAGTCGCTCTCGGGTTAGTTGAAGCAACTTTCATTCCCTTGCTTAGTGAAGTTTATTAGGAGCCAGGAGCGCCAATGTCCAGCAATCAGAGTTCTCGCCACGGGGCAAATACATTCTACCCAGGTTCTTCCGCGTCTTCCGCAGCGGTGCTCGACCGGCGGTACGCGGTTGGTGCGCTGCCGGCACGGTCTGCGCAACCGAGACTACAACCACGGCTAAAAGCTGAGGCACCGGAAGCGATTTGGGGACAGTTCAACAACTATCGATCCAATGGTCTGGCGGGCTCCGCAGCCGTTCACATCATCCTTCTGGCGCTCATTTTGGGCACCGCGACATTTGGCCACCAGGTGGTGCAGCGCGTTCAGCCGCACGAGACTGTAACGCTGATCGCCCCGTCTCCGGACTCTTACGCCCTCCCTGTCGCGAAGAAGATCGCAAGCGGCGGCGGTGGCGGTGGCGAGCACGATGTGTTGCAGGCTCCGAAAGGACGCCTGCCAAAACTTGCGATGGAGCAGATTACGCCTCCTCAGATTGTCATTCATAACCAACATCCAAAGCTTGCTGTGGAGCCGACAGTCGTTGTGCCTCCGCAAGTTCACCTGGCGCAGAACCACATGCTCAATTTGGGCAATCCGTCAGCTCTCCCGATGCCATCCGCTCCTCCCTCAAATGGAACCGGTTCGGGTGGCGGCATTGGCTCGGGATCGGGTAGCGGAGTGGGCGTGGGTCACGGACCTGGTGTGGGTTCGGGCAGCGGTGGCGGTATTGGCGGAGGCGTATTCAAGGTGGGCGGAGGTATTTCCGCTCCTGAGGCGATAACGACACCGGATCCGGAATATACCGAAGAGGCTCGCAACGCTAAGACTCAAGGAGTGTGCGTACTCGCGCTGATCGTGGACGAGAGTGGAAATCCTCGTGACATTCGTGTAGTTCGTGGCCTGGGATTCGGCCTTGATGCCCGCGCCGTTGAAGCCGTCAAGCAATGGCGATTCAAGCCCTCGTTGAAGGATGGCCATCCGGTCAACGTGCAGATCAGCGTGGAAGTTGGATTCAAGCTCTATTAAGTGGTGTGACTTGGTTGGCGTTCGAATGACCGCCGCGCCTGTTCGGGTGGCGGCTTCTTTTTGGATCGCAGGTTCATCAGCTGGAACTGTCAGGAAGATGCGCTTTAACACTTGTTTGCGCAAAAAGTTTCGCCTGCAGTCTCAAAGATTTAGGCCTCATAAGTTAACTCTAAGAGTTGTACAGCAAGTCTCGGGGGCAATTACAGGGGCATCCTGATGTGCGGCGCGAGGCCAAATCGCTAATCTCGTTTTGGAAGTTGAAGCTCCCAGTTACCAAAATGGATAAGCACTCTAGTTTGACCTTAAGGAGACTCCAGTGGCCACTTGTGTGATTTCCGCGACTGCAACCAATCTGATTCCGGCGGGCGAAGTAGCCAGCCGCCCCGAAACCCCCGAACGCAGCCTCGTGCAGCGCGCCCAGCAGGGCGATGAAGAGGCTTTTGGCATGCTCTTCCAGGCTCACAAGAAGCGTGTATTTTCCGTATGTCTTCTCATGACGAAAGATACGGCCGATGCAGAGGACCTCACCCAGGAGGCTTTTCTGCAGGTATTCCGATCCATCGGTTCTTTCCGCGGCGACTCAGCTTTTTCGACTTGGCTCTACCGCGTAGCCGTGAACACCGTGCTGATGAAGCTGCGCCGGCGCAAGTCGCCTCCAGTCCTGTCTCTCGATGAGCCAGTCTCGGCCGAGTCGCCGTCTCTACGGCGCGATGTAGGGAAAGCCGACCCGAGTCTTAGCGGCGCGATCGATCGTATCGCCTTACGCCGTGCCATGCAGGAATTGCCTGAGGGATGCCGGCAGATCTTTTCGCTGCATGAGGTCCAGGGATTCCAACATCACGAAATCGCCAAGATCCTTGACTGCTCGGTCGGCAACTCGAAATCGCAGTTACACAAAGCGAAGATGAAGATGCGCGACTTGCTGTTTCCGAAACGAAGAGTGTTGCGGCGATCCGCCGCCAGTCAGGTCGCCGAATTTTCCCCTTCTGAATCAACCATGATCGGCTCTAGTGTCAGCGCAGTATAAAAAAAGCGTTGGATCTTAACCTGGGTGAAATGACACGTTCGAAATCAGAGAGGACAAAGTTGTGGGGCTAGCGGCCATTGTGGTGGTGGAAACGGGCACAGAGGATTCTTCTCTGGCAGTTCCGGCAGACATGAAAACTGAGCAGACAGCTGGAGTAGTTGAACCTCTTCCATGCGTAGAAATTATGGGGCGTTCCATGCTGGAGCGCACCATCGAGCGATTTGGGCGTGCCAATGTAGACGTTGTCACGGTGCTGATGGTCGACGACGCGGCTTACGCGGCACAGCCCGCCAGGAGCGCATTTGATTGCGTGAAGTTTAAGAGCGTTAGCGACGTCGGTTCGGCAATCGGACAGGAAATAATGGAGTTTTCGCAAAGCGGTATCGACCACTCATTCATTGTTTCTGCGAATGTGTATGCGGAAACTGATTTATTTGATTTGTTTTCTTTCCATAGTGAATCCCGGCAGAGGGCGACTAAGGCGGTAGATCGTGACGGCCCCTTGGAATTTGGGATCGTCGATTGTGCGAAGGCTCTCGAGATGGATATCGAGAATGTCCTGATGCGCGGACAAGGTGCCGGCAGCTCGTACTTTGTTCGTGAATTTGTTACCCGCTTGACTCACCCTCGTGACCTGCGCCGCATAGTTACGGACGCGCTCAGCGGGCGGTGCGCAATGCGTCCTGCCGGGACGGAAATCAAGCCCGGGGTCTGGGTCGATGAAGGAGCGCAAGTTCACAAGCGCGCGCGAATCGTAGCGCCGGCATACATCGGCCGGGGATCGAGGATTCGGCAGGACACCGTGATCACGCGCTGCAGCAGCATTGAGAAGGACTGCTACGTGGACTGGGGAACGGTGATCGAAGACAGTTCGATCCTTTCTGATACACACATCGGAATTTCCGTGGATGTCTGCCATGCGATTGCAAATGGAAACAAACTTCTGAATCTGGAGCGCGATGTAGTGATCGAGATCTCCGATCCCGGCGTGATGCGGTCCACTAGTCCGATCCGAAAACAGCCGCGGAGCACAATCCATCCGGAGGAAGAGCGGGTTATTGTTGCCGACTTGCAAGAACAAAAGCTTTCAACGCCAGAACCTTGGCAGTTAGGAACAAATCCTATTCAAGGGTGAATGATATGTACACCAGGGGGCCTGTGATCGTAATGGAGCTACCAGAAAAACTGAACCATTTAGAAGGAACGACGTTTCTGGCGGAAATGAAACCGCTGCTGGAAAGCGATCGTCCCCGGATGATTTTGGATTGTTCTCAAGTGCGACACATCGACAGCGCCGGGATCGAAGTGCTGCTTGAGAGCATGGAAGAGGTGATGAAACGAGACGGAGATCTCAAGCTGGCTGCGCTCTCGCCCTCCTGTGCGGCGATTCTTGAACTTATGCGGGTCGATCGGTTATTTGAAGTGTTCGAGACCGCCGACGAAGCAGCGCGAAGTTTCCGTGCGATAGCAGCGCCTGAGGTTGCACAGACATTGCCTTGGTATTCCGGCGGATATGGAATTACAGACCTGAAGACTGCGAGTTGATCGTTCATCGGCTATGCCGGAGGCAAACAGTGGGAACACAAAACAGCTTGGTGCGCGCGGTCGTGTACGGGTTGCTGGTCTCTGGGTTAGCGGGGGCTGTGCTGCCGGTTAGCGCACAGCAGCCAGCTAATCCAGAGAAGAGTGTAGAGGTCGCGAATTCGGTTGAGCCGGGACGAACTTCCCTTACGGAACTGGCAGCGGAACAAGCCAAAGTCGAAGGGCTGCCGGATAGTCCCGGAGCAAATCTTTCGAACCAGAAGTCGGAAGGCGCGGGCTTCGCAACGCTTATGGTCGCGCAGAATCAGGCTTCCCAGTCTCAGTCAACCCAGCCTCAGTCGCCCCAGACTTCGTCGAGCTCGACTCAGCCTAACCAGAATTCTGCGCCCGACGCTCAGAAGCCAGTTGGAACGGCTGCCGCGGAGGCTCCTCACACAACTGGGGTTGCCGCATCGCAACCGGCCGGCGTGGCAATTGCGCCAGCGAAACAGCACAGGGTTCGCACTATTGTGATCAGAGTTGGAGCGATTGTGGGAGCAGGGGTGGCCGTCGGGACGGTGATTGCACTAACCGAAGGGACTTCGAGTAAGCCGCCCGGGGCTCATTAGATTCTCGACCGTGGGATCGAATGCTCAGATGGTGTTGCCGAGTAACTAAAGTGAAAATTGTGAGTTTTTCTGGAATCGATGGGGCAGGGAAGAGCACCCAGATTCATGCCCTTGAGACGTGGCTCCTTCAATCCGGTCTACGCGTAAAGGTATTGACGTTCTGGGATGATGTTGTGGTGCTCCAAAAACTTCGCGAGTCGATGAGCCACGCCGCTTTCAAAGGCGATCGCGGGGTTGGAAGCCCGGAGAAGCCGCTGAACCGGCGCGATAAGAACGTCACTTCCTGGCATTTAACCGTAGTGCGGATGTGCCTGTACTTCTTGGATGCTCTGAATGTGCGCCTAACAATTCGTAAGGCGAGATCTAGCGGCACCGATGTCGTGATCTTTGATCGCTATATCTATGACGAACTGGCGAATCTGCCGCTTAAGTCTGCGGTGTCGAGAATGTTCATACGGTTCCTCCTCAAGTTGACGCCTACGCCAGATGTGTCCTTCGTCATCGATGCCGATCCGGTCACGGCGCTAGCGCGGAAGCCGGAATATCCATTGGAGTTTCTTCGCAGGAACCGTGAAGCCTACCTAACTTTGAGTTCTCTCTCGGGTGCCATTACCGTGGTTGACCCGCTACCGGTCGAAGAAGCAGAGAAGAGAATCCGCGAATCATTCCTGCGGACCGTATTCGTTCCGGAACAGCGATTGGCGCCGACCGTGTCGCTCTAATTTCAAAACTATTTTCTGCATACGATCTTCTTGAAAAGGCGATCCTTCGGCTCATCGAAGAGCCAACATCTAGTGCGGCGACGACATCGAACCTGAAGCGGTTGTTATCCGGAGCCCGGAGAAGGAATGAAAATCTGTCTGGTCACCACTTTTCCCCCCAGCCAGGGAGGACTAAGCGAGTATGGACTGCACCTTGCCGAGGAGTTGCGCAGCAATCCTTTTATCAGCCTGACGATTCTTGCTGACCGCGTCGCCACCGATCAGCCGGAGCTTGAAGGCTTCTCGGTTAATCGTTGCTGGTCTTTTGACGATCCTTTGAGTTCGATTCGGCTTGTAAAAGCACTCAATGAATGCAAGCCCGATGTGGTGTGGTTCAATCTGCTCTTCAGCACATTTGGACGTAATCCGCTGAACGCGTTCCTGGGTCTGTTGACGCCGCTTTTGGCGCGCTTGAGCGGCCGCTACACGCATGTTACTTTGCATCACCTGATGGACACCGTGGATTTGAAGGATGCGGGCGTAAAACATCCCCGTGCTTACCGTCTGGCGGGTTCCGTTGCCACCAGAATCCTACTGCTTTCGAATTCCGTTTCCGTTCTGATGCCGGGATACCGCAAGATTCTTTATGACAAATATGGCCGTGACAATGTTCATCTGCGGTCCCACGGTGTTCTGACGCGGAAACCTGAATACCCGGATTTTTCCCGGCGGGGAAATCCGGAACATAGGATTCTGGCCTTTGGTAAGTGGGGAACCTACAAGAGGCTTGAACTTCTGCTCGATGCCTTTAAAATTGTGGCGGACGCGCTTCCAAATACCAAGCTCGTCATCGCCGGCGGGGACCACCCTCAGGCTGCGGGATATGTGGAGTCGGTGAAGGAGAAGTGCGCTGGGAATCCCGCGATTGAGTTCCTCGGATATGTACATGAAGACCTGATACCTGGTCTCTTCCAACAAGCCTCTGTCGCGGTTATGCCTTATTCTTCGTCGACTGGCTGCAGCGGGGTTGCACACCTGGCATGCGCATACGGCGTACCCATTGTATGCGCCGATCTTCCGGATTTTCGCCAGATGGGGGATGGTGAAGAACTCGCCATGGAGTTCTATAAACCGGGAAGCGCGCCCGACCTGGCAGAGTGCTTGATCAACTTTTTGACAAACCCGGAAAAGCAGCTAGCCATGGGAGTCCAGAATTTTTCAACCGCTCTCCGCATGACCATGCCCACGATCGTTCAGAAATATCTGCGCCATTTTGAACTGGCGCAAAGAACCGACGCGTTGCGACAGGTGACGAGATTTCGAAGGCTGCCGAAGTGGATGCCATCGAAGGCATTCCTGTTAAGACTAATGACGCGGAATTCGAGTGGATGGATTTATCGATCGGCGAATCATGGCACGGCGCATTATCGAAATTCGCGGAACAACTCTCGTGTTCGTTTATTGAACGACGACGCTAACGGTGGTAGAGAGCTGACTCGAACTGGTATTCCCTTGAATGGTAACGGAGTAGTTGGTGGAAGGGGGAACCGCAACGGCAGTGCTTTGGGCCGTCCCCATCTTGTTGCCGCCACAGGAAACGGTAACCATTCCGATGCCGAGCAGCGCGACAAGAGCGAGAACTCGCGAGCTGCGCTGGCACGGGATCTTTCCCATGAAGGCAAGTCCGGCAATTCCGAAGGGTAGCAGCCAGCCAGCATAGATCGGTACCGCTTGGCTTGGCTGAGGCAAGGTTCTCCCTACGACGGATGCGGCGGAAATAGTCAGGGCGGAAGTAGCAGTGCCCGCGCCGGGAGTGATCGTGCTCGGGGAGAACGAGCAGCGCAGCGCGCTTGCGAGACCGCCGCAGGAAAGAGCGATGGGAGTGTTAAACACGCCCGATTGCGATCCGGCAGAGACGGTGAGAGTTCCTGATTGCCCAGCGAGAATTGTGATGGACGCAGGAGAAGCCGAAAACAATAATGATGGCGCTGGCGGCGGTGGCGGCGTAGGTGCCCCTCCGCTGGCGGTACAAGACGGAGTGTAATCGACCGCACTCGTGATCTGATTTGCCAGGCTGGGCTTACCCACGGCCTGTACGAACAACTGATAGTTCCCAGCGGGAATCGCGAAGCCACATAAATTCAGCGAGTGAATTCCGGCCGCTGAATCCGTCAAAGACATCAGGTTCTCACCGTCGGAGCTGATGTAGACGGAATAATGGTCGACCGTATTCTCATTCCCGTTGATCGTCCATTGCAGAGCATTTGTCGCAACTGAAGCGGAAAGCGTTAGACAGTTATCGATTCCAGATTCGATCTCCGTGGCTTCTTCGTAATCATTCCACGTTACAAGCTGCAGGTCGGGCAACGGTTTTCCTGAGTTATAAAGTCCATTAATCTCAGAAAATGTTTGCAGCCAGGTCTGACCGCATTGCTGTTTCATGATGCGGTTCGATCCCCATGATGCGAGAGTATCGTTGAACCCTTTGTATGTTGCGCCGACGGTCTGATCGGAGGGAAACGACATTCCAGCATCGTAGAAACTGGACAGGTAACCGATTCCGTAATCGGTGGTTGTCGGCATGACCCAGGAATAGCTGCCACCGCTGAGGGTGTGGCCGAATCCGCTGTTGTTCTGAAAGAGAAAAAGCGGTTGTGTGCTTAGCGCAGCATTCACCGCATTCCAGTCGATCGAATAAGAGAGGTCGATGTTGAAGTTTGTGACCACCGGCTGTCCCTGGCTGGTCATATACGCGGGCGAAGGAAAATACGTATGCTCAATGTATTGAAGCTGACTGATCAACGCCTGCTGAGGCGAGCAGCCGAAACAGGAATCCCATTCGATGGCCCCCTGATCGATCATGATGGCGAAGGTGAAACCCGGGTGGTTCTCAGCCTCGGCCATGACGAGTTGCGTAGCCTGATCCATTGCATTGTTTGGCCCATACCAGTCGATGATGACGCCGTCAATGCCGCGGCTGATCATGTCGGTAATCTGGCTCTTGACTTGTGCGGGGTCAGTGGACCTGTATCCGATATTCATGTGGTTCGACTCACCGAACCATAGCAGAAGGTGAGCGTAGACCTTCGTCGTCGCGCCGGAATAAAGCAATGTGTGAACGTCAACCTTGCTTATATTCCCTGCGCCGCGATTTCCGTTCGACTGGTTCTTGAAACTATTGGCGGCACTCGTGTTGTTGCCAGTTTGAGCGCTGAGCGTGGTGGTGGGAACAATATAAGACGATGTGGCCGAACACAGGGTCGATATTGCCAGGAGCAGAACTGCAGCAAGAGTTAAACGAAGCATTGGTCCTCAGGGGGCGTCGGGGGTGAGGATCGTGCACGAGCTGTGGCCGCAACGAAGAAGGCGCGCCCGCCTATAAATTTCCTCGTTACCAGCTGATCGTTCTTAAACTTGATCTATCTGGCTAACTTGATCGATCTGGGAACGGGGTCAGCTTATGGCTGAAGCGCGAGGAGTGGAAGATGACATTCGTCTAAGAACCTAAGTGCTACGACCTGCGGGCCGTGTGCCAGCTGCCGAAAATCGGTGGGGAAAAACGAACTAGAGTCTAATCATTTCAGTCAGTTAGGGGTGCGAAAGCAATGATATGCTCCCAAATCGAAACAACATTTCTGTGAGGGAAGTCATCCTATCTACGCCTTTCAGTGTCACTCAGTCGTTCACGTCGCGGGGTGCATCTAGTGTTTTCAACAGAAAAGTTATGTAGGATTTCCGTCGCGTCGACGGCAGCTCTGTCGCTGGCCCTTTGCGGCTGCCAGGGTCTGCGGAGTGGTCCCGGTAATATTCAGTCGGTGAATCACATTATTGTCATGGTGCAGGAGAATCGCTCTCTTGACACTTACCTCGGCCAACTGCCGGCGTACTGGGCGGCGAACGGCTTCCCCTCGCAGCAATTCGATGGACTGCCTGCGAACGCCTCCAACCCGGCGTACAACGGAACAACTACTCCGGGCGCCACCACAGTTTCCGCCTTCCACATTGCAACCCAATGTATGGAAAACCTGAGCCCGTCGTGGGATGAGAGCCACGAAGACTGGAATTTGCAGGATCCAACTTCCAGCACTCCGTTGATGAACGGTTTCGTTTATAACGCGGCGAAGTATGCGATCGATCAGAATTCTGGAGGTGCGAACCCGCCTTACAGCGACACTCAAGGCCTCCGCGCCATGGGCTACTACGACTGGACGGATTTGAATTACTACTATTACATGGCGTCGAATTTTGCCACATCCGATCGCTGGTTTTCCCCGGCGATGGACCGCACGCAAGTCAATCGCATGTATCTTTTCGCCGCAACGTCGCAGGGCTACGCGTATCCGCCGGGAACAAACGCCTCGGATAACGCGCCGCTCACTGCTCAAACTATCTTCGACGCGCTCAATACCGCGGGAGTTTCTTGGAAAATCTACGCGACCGACAATACGTGCCCAACCGGCGTAACGGGAGATAGCAGGCCAAGAGGGGGATCGAGTTCCGATATAAATTCCAGCGCCAATCCTTCAGCCGCGTCTACTGGGTACTGCACTTACCTCTCGCAGTTTAAGTCTTACGCGCCGCCGAACTCTCTGCCCGCAAATGTTGTGTCGGGGTCGCAGTTTCTGAGCGATGCGCAAGCCGGAACTCTTCCTTCCGTGTCATTTATCGAGCCTGGATATGAGTCTGAGCGCGATGAACATCCCAGCAGCGGCACCAACGTGCAAACCGGCGCGGCTTACGTTCAAACCCTGATCGATGGACTGATGAACAGCCCGTCCTGGAATGACTCGGTGTTTATTCTTACCTACGACGAAGCGGGAGGAACTTATGATCACGTTCCTCCGGCGCAAATGCCCAACCCTGATGGCATCGCTCCAATCGATCTGCTTCCCGCAGATATTTGTACGACTTCCGGCGGAGCAAATTGTGATTTCAACTACACCGGGTACCGGCTCCCACTGATCGTGATCTCGCCGTTCACCAAGAAGAATTACGTGTCCCATACGGTCGCGGACTATACAGCGATGCTCAAGTTCATTGAGACGAGGTTTAATGTTCCGGCTCTAACGAAGCGCGATGCGGCGCAAATGGATATGTCCGAGTTTTTCGACTTTCAGAATGTGCCGTGGGCCACGCCACCGACTCCGCCGGCACAGACCACGAGCGGGGTTTGTAATTCTCAGCAACTTGGTTATCCGTGAGTATTACAGGTCTTAAGTTTCAGGTCCTGGGCATCAGGTGTGGGGGGTCAACGAACTAGAAACCCAGGGCCTAAGACCTGACACCCAAGACCTGAGACCGCTTTTCTCTTCTCTACCGATTTCTCGCATTCACCGTGACGCTGCGCGCGACGTACCGGTTTCCATCAAAGCGAGTCATAACCATGACATCGTCTCCCTCACGCAGATTGCCGTCGACTCCGGAAACCGAGGGATCGAAGTAGACTTCGTAGGTTTTGCGATCGGTCGAAGAGTTAAGAATCAAAAGCCCCAGCCGCATGTCCAACGCGGTGATCCGACCCGAAAATGCGAAGCTAGCCCCTGGAACCGCCAGTACGGAGACCTCGCTCGCGGTATCGCTACCATTCTTCTGCGGCCCGAACTTCACTGAGACCAGAGTTCCGGGCACGATGTCGGCTGAGGAAGCCTGATGGTCACCCTTTACAAGCCGAGTTTGTGAGGTGAGGCGAATCTTCAGTGGCCGTGGAGACAAAAGATCGCGCAATACTAATTCATCCCCGCGATAACTGACTACCGCACCTTGACTCTCACCTGCTGCAGTCTTGGAATGAATCCGAATCGTTCTAGCAAAAACAACGCTGCCATCGAGCTGCGTGTCGACAGAAATACGGTCTCCCTGATGCAAATCGGAGGCCGATGCCGTGGCACTCCCGAGATAAATATGGGTGCGCGGATCGAAAGCGAAAGTCATTTTGCCGCCGCCAAATACCCGCACCGTAAGCCGGTCGCGCACGCGGTCGAGTTTCTCAACGGTTCCACCAATTAGACTTGCGTTGGCGCGAGGTAGCGGAGTGGGATCCGGGAGCAGGCTGGCCGGATCGATAGTTGTGTCTGGAGTATTGTCGGCCGTTGTATCTGGGCCGTTGGCAGTCAGCGCGGCGCTGTCGCTTGGTTGTGGAGTTGTGACTGAATTTGTCGGGACAGACACCGCAGGATCGCCGTAAGGAGTTCCAGACGGGGTCAAAGGCACGTTCTGAGGCGGGATCGTCTGCCCAACAGCCGCGTAGCAAAAAACTGCACAGAGCAGGGCTGTAAGCGAGATTCTAGGCACAATGCGATGCATGGTTTTCTGTCTGGCGATTCTTCGACGCACGTCTAGGATGCCAGTAAAGGGGTTAAAGGTAGCCATATACGTATGAAAAAAGCCCAAAATCGCGCCAAACGTAGGCCGATTCCTGGCATCAAACATTTGCTTTCATCTTTAAGGTTGAGGTGTCTCGGCATGTCTTGGAAACAGTGGGCGTTTGCGGGGATCGTTTGCGGCGGGATGGCGTGGCCGGCGGGAGTGCGGGCCGGCGACATTAAGATCACCCTGCCCAAGCGCAGCCCGATGACACCCGTTCAACGGCTTAACCAGGAAGGTGTGCAAGAAATCGGCAAACGCGCCTACGAGAAAGCTGAGACGCTCTTCTACAAAGCTTACTTGTTGGACCCGGACGACCCGTTTACGCTCAACAATCTTGGCTATGTTTCAGAGTTGCAGGGGCAGCTGGATCGAGCGCAGAAATTCTACGAGTTGGCAGCGCAGCAGCATACCGATGCCGTGATTGCGCACGCCAGTTCACGCCGGCTCGAAGGACAGACCGTGAGCGCTGCAGTGGCGATTCCTGATCAGCAACTGCAAATTAATCATGAAAATGTGGAAGCGGTGCGGTTGCTTTCGGCAGGCCGAGCTCCTGAGGCGGACCTGTTTTTGCAGCAGGTTTTGAAGCGTGACCCAAACAACATTTTCACATTGAACAATATGGGGGTCACGAAGGAAATGGAGGGGGAAACGCAGGCAGCTCTGAAATATTATGACTCGGCTGCCGCTGTGAACTCCGACGCGGTCGCGATGGTCACGCTGGATCACTCGTGGCGAGGAAAGCCGGTGAGCACGATGGCCGCGCAAAATGCACGCAGCTTGCGCAATCGCCTCGAAGCCGAAAAAAACGTGGAAGTCAGAATTGCTGAATTAAATCTGCGTGGAGTTTCGGCGCTCAACCGCAACGATCTCAAGTCGGCTGAGCAAGACTTCCGCAGCGCATACGCGCTCGATCCTACGAATGCTTTTGCGCTGAACAACATTGGATACCTGGCGGAGATCGAGGGGGATAAAGAGACAGCGCAGTTCTTCTACGAGAAGGCGCAGGCGAGCGGGTTGAATATGCGGGTTGGATTGGCTACTCGGCGCTCTGCTGAGGGTCTCAACTTATCCCAGGTCGCATCGGATAGCGACAACAAGGTCGAAGCCGAGGTTACCCAGGAGCGAAACATACACCGCCGGCAACGCGAACCGATTTTGCTGCGGCGCAGGGATAACTCTGTGGTCCAGGAGCCTAGTACGCCGCCAGCGAGTAATGCGCCGCCACAGCAGTAAGGAAACGGGTGTCGGGACCAGTGTGATCCTAGCCTAGATTTCAGCGCTCGATGGTTTCCGCAGCCGTGCAATTACTCTATATTTCTTCTTCCTGAAAACGTCCAATGTCAGATTCCGGATGGTAGGAGAAGTAAATCACGAGATTCTTGAAATAGCGCAGCAGCGTGTTCACGTTCGTGGCATACCAGCAGCAGCGGGTCATATCGGGCGAGAATCCACAAATAAAACGGAAGCCATTCAGCATCGGACCACCGGGTACAAGCATGGCTGCCGCCATACGATGGTTGCCATCTAGAATGGTCAGAGGACTTGTATTGTCGATCCCGATGAGAAGCACCGCCGGATCGACTAAGTTTTCCTGAACCGAGGAACTGAGGAGTCGAAGCTTGCCGAGAAAACTGTCATTGAAAGAGCCATCCAGTTTCTGCCGAAGGCGTTCCACTACGTCGGTCAGATAGAAATTTCCCTGCGCCACGCGCCGCCACTGCGCTCTGGGGAAAAAACGAATTCGCGCCAGATCGTCAGCAGTTAGTTCGACCTCGTACCACTTCGTGTCGGTTGGAAGCTCGCGCCACATCGCACCGCGCCTCAGAAAAAGCAAAGCTTGCCGCAGTGCGTTTTCCCTGGGACTGTTGAGATTCGGGCGCCTGACAAGCGTGTCGAATTCCTGACGATATTCGTCGAATTCCGCGTGATGGAATTCGCTTCGCAGAAATTCGGCCATCACTTCCTCTTCGGTCATCAGACGGCGGAGTTTCAGACTCGCATAGATGGGCAGAGCCCGCGGAGTGAATTGCCGCCGCAACAACGGAATCATAAGCACGAAGAGCAACGCAATCATCAGCACGAACTGCACCAGGATCACTTGCCGAAGGGTCTGGTGAAGAATATAGATTCCCAGGGCTAATGCGCCGCTGAATGCCAGCTGAACCCAGCTGGTATTCGCGATCTTGCGCGACATTTCATAGGTGATAATTACCGAACTGAGCGAATAAATGCCGGTGGTGATGGCGTAAAGGATAAGTAGAGGAGCCAGCGCTCCGTAGTTGCCAAGTTCGAAGTGGGCACCGAAGAGTATTTTCCAGAGGAAACTGGGAACAGCCCATAGACCGAAGATCAACACCGTGAGGATGAGAAAGACCAGCAACAACGAAGTAAACAATACCGGGTGGCCTTCGCCTTCGTCGGTGCCGGCGCCGGCAGAGACCGGAAACATGGTGTTCACGACGGACCATGCGCACATGTTGACCAGGCGGCCGACCAGTGCAACGGCCGCGTAAAATCCCGCCTCCGCGGGAGGGAAGAAATGCTTAACCAGAACAATGTCAAAGTTGTTGATGATGGTCTGGCCTGAGAAAAAAACAATCGCTTGAAGCCCTTCTCGAAAGGAGATGGAAATCCCTCGAAAACTGAGAGCGGTGAGACCGGGGCTGGGTACCGCGGCAAAATAAGAAACGATTACGGCGATCACGCTTGCCAGAACGGCGCCTTTGACCCCCAGACCCAGTTCAATGAGAAGAACCGCTCCACCTAAGCGGACCAGGCCTTCCAGCATGAAATTGAGCGAGAGAGGCGCGAAGGCATGAATTCCTTGTATGTAACCGCGGCGCACTCCGAGAGGAATATAAAAAGTTGTCCCCAGAGCCAGAAGTCTTATTAGAGATCGATCGGGCAGATTCAAATAGGTGGCGATCGGGCCCGATGCCAGAAATAGAATCACGCCAATAACAACTCCCGCTATCCACGAACGCTCGTGCAACTTGGCGAACACGCTGGCCCGCGATTCTGGCGATGCGCTCTTCGCCACATATTTTGCGCACACGACCTGAAACGAGAGCGTAATACCGGACATCAACATCAGGATCGTGTAAACCACCGTGGCGTGGGCAAATCCCGTTGGTCCAAGGAGCCGTGCGGTCACTACGTTGTAAACGAGGTTGGTGACTCCAACCAATCCAGAGCCGGCCAGCAGCGTGAGGCTGCCGCCCAGAAGCTGAGACTTCAGCGTCTTTGTGTTTGCGGGAGCCGTCCTTGGGAGAGTCTTGACCGGCGGAGTCTCCGCATCGTTCTGGATGGAATTGATCATCGAAAGTCAGCAACACTCAGAATAAGTTGAAGTGAATGATGGGAAGAACCGTCGTTTTCGTCATATTGTCAAAGCTGTAAAAGGTTTGTTGCTGAAGACCGAAAGAAAATTGAAGGGGATGTGTAACCGCCGTGCCATAGCCATCCTTCGAAGTGCTGCCCATTGCTCGCGTGTACGCGACGAGGAATTGACTCTGCGCATTGTCGTATTGGTGAAAGCCCTCTCCGCGTGAAAGCAAGAATGATCCCTGAACGTGCCAGCGCGGATTAACTCGGAAATCGAACCTTCCGCCTGGGAGCAGCGCCTGGGCAATGGCATATTCCGTGTTCTGCACGCGCCACGAGCGCAAATCCTCAGCCAGCACCGCCGCCGTTATCCGATTGCCGAACTTGTGCTGAAGTCCGATATAGCTTGAAGTATTGAAGTACTCCTGCACCAGCGGATTGAATAGAAGGTCGCGAACCGAGTATCCAGTGAGCAGGGATGTGTGCCCCCAGGGCCGCCCGACGGTGAATTCCAGACTGGCAGAGGCGTCTCGCGAATTCAAGTTCTGACCGGTGAACGGCCCGGCTTCGCGAATGGCGCTGCCATTGATCGAAACCCAATTAAAGAATGAGCTGGTTGAAACATAGAGAAACTGGCGAAAGAGATTCTGGCTCATGTAGACCGGCGAGATGGTGTCACGCCGGATGGTAAATTGCAGTCCGCCATTGAAGGCGATGCTGTTCGAGCCGAAATGAAGAATCGGCGTGATTCCGCCGTTGATTAACGTGTCGTAAGTGTTGCGATCCTGAACAACGTTGGCGCTGGGGAAAAGAAGCCGACCGGCTGTCAAGCTTTCTCCAACAAAGCCGGAGATCACCGGCAAGCCGCCAATGTGAACGCGATAATGAGAATCGGCTAGAGTCTGGTAAGAATGACGCGGCGGCGGCAACAATGAGGGATCGGTAACATGCAGGATCTTCGCGTCGAGAGTATAGACGTTGATGTCTTCGAGCGAAGGCGCGAATAATGCTTCGGGCGACAGGCTCACATCCTGATTGATTCGCCGGCCTTCTTCGCTGGCGAGCTCGAATTGCGCGGTCTGGGCTGTCGCCAAGTCTTCCTGACCCGCGACGTTGCTGGCTTGCGCAAAAGCGGAGAGTGCCTGCACCGTATCCTGACGCTGGCGATACAGGTTTGCCTCGGCCATCATGTAGTCGTAATCGTCGCGATAATCGCTGGGAGGCCCAAGGTTGTTCAGCGCATCTTCCGCTTTGCGAGTTTCACCCTCGGCCAGATACGTGTTCGCCAACCCGACTGCAACCGTAAGGGGATTTGCTCCCGCGAGCCGCGCTTTATCGAAATAAGTTTCGGCAAGATTGAAATCGTGCATCGCGAGAAAGATGCCGGCTGCTTCCACAATGTCATCCGGCGTGACGGGGGAGGAATCCAGGCGCGCTTCGGCGAAGCCGAGTGCGACCTGGCGGCGGGCGTCGTCGTAGTGCCCTTGCCGCAGAAATACCTGGGCAATCGCCAGCCGCACGCCGAGGCGGTTTCCATTTGGGATGTCGAGGGCACGCGAAAAGCGCTGCATGGCTGCATCTCGATTTCCGAGAATCAGCAGTGCGCTGCCCGTGGCCATTAACGTGTCGACCTGATTGCTCCCGTACTGTTCAGCCTGCTGGACGTCCTGCGACGTTGCGTCCCGCTCACCTTCTTTTGCGTGAACTTGTGCGCGCAGCGCATAGACCGCGGGATCCGTGGGTGACAGCTTTTGTGCCACTTCCAGCGCAGCGATGGATTGCGGAAAGCGTCGAAGCCGATAAAGCGTGTCCGCATAGGCGAGCTGCGTCGATAATTCGTTTGGATTTTCCTGAAGAGCAATGCGGTACTCGGCCTCAGAGTGCGAATAATCCTGCTCCTGCCGGAATGCCTCAGCCCGAGCCAGGTGCCAGGTGTGCGACTTGCCTAACAGCTTTTGTACAGTGTCCAACTGCGTTAGAGCCGGCTTCGGACGATGCAGCTGTAGATCGGCATACGCTAAGCCAAGATGCGCCTCGCCGTAGTTGGGCTGCAAATGTATGGCAGTCTGAAAATCTTGCGACGCTTTGCCTGCCTGACGGAGATCGTTCAAGACGAATCCACGGTCCACGTAGCCGGTGGCCATCTTTGGATCGCGTTCGAGTGCTCGGTTGAAATCGCTGAGGGCTTCGCGGGAGTGCCCGTCGTGGGCATGGATGTATCCGGCGATCAAAGGGAGATCTTTATCGTCGGGAAGAATTGGATCGTATTTAGTCACGAGCGCCTGGGCGTCTTCATAGTGGCCCAGATAATAGAGATCATAGGCCAGGTAAACCACGCCTTCCCGATCATGCGGAAGCTGCTTGAGCACCGCGTAGCCGAGCTTGGCGGACTCCGCATAATCGCCTGTGAGCGTGAGATAGCGCTCGCGCTCCCGGTTTACCTGCGGACTTCCATCGATGTTGCCCTTCGCGCGATCGAGCCAGCGCTTCGCCAGTTCCGGGTTGTGCGATTCGAGGGCTGCATTGGCGCCTCCCGCGATGACCAGCGAATTACTAGGCATGCGCTGATAGGCATTTTCATAATCCGACTCCGCTTGATGATAGTTTCCTTCGGCGACGTGCAAGTCTCCTAACGCGAGATAAGGGCTGAAGTCCTTGGGATGAGCGTCCGTCGCTTTGATGAAATAGCTTTCGGCAAGCTTGGTGTCACCCTTATCGCGGGCGAGATAGCCAAGCGAGGAAAGCGCGGTCCGGTTACGTGGATCTAGTCCAATAACTTTCGAAAAAGAATCCTGCGCCGCATCTTTTTGCCCGAGCTTCCATTGCAGACTGGCGTAATTCAAAAGCGAGTTAACATTGTTCGGCGCGAGGCGCATCGCTTCTTGGAGATCCTTGTTCGCGGCGTCGAGGTTGCCGGAGCCTGCTTCGACGGCGGCGCGCAACCTCAACATTTCCGGACGGGAAGATTCGGAGACGTTCACCTGGTTGATTTGCGCTAGTGCCGCATCGAGTTGCCGTTTCGCGCCGGCGTCGTCGCCCTGGCGCACATCGAGCTCATACAAATTAAGCCGCAGTTCGATCGGATAAAGCGGTCCTTCTTGCACACGCTCCGGTAGGCTGTTTAACGCGAGGTTGTATTCGTTGCGAGCATCAGCGATGCGCTCGTCCCCCTCCGCAATCGAGCCTTGAATGGCGTGAAGCCGATAGTTATTGCTGTCGATTTTCTTTGCCTGGTCCAGGAAACCCTGCGCAGCATCGGGTTGGCCGAGAGCGACCAAGGCCTGGGCCGCACTGAGATCGAGCCCGATGTTACCTTTCGCACTCTTCGCGATGCGCGTGTAGATATTGGCCGCCTCGTTCGGCTCGCCGGCGAGCTGATACGTATAGGCCAGCTCGGCTTGAACATCGATGGACCTTCCGGGGATCGCCTCAAGAGACGAGATCGCCTGGCCGTACTCACCTTGATCGCGATATTGCCCGGCGACCGCACGCAGGACTTCCGGATCTTGCGGGCCTCGAGCCCGCGCACGGTTCAAATAACGGTTTGCCTCATCCCGTTGTCCGAGGTGTTCGTAGGCGTGCGCAATCAGCAAATCTGTGTGAGGGGAGTCTTGAAGCTGATCCGCACGGCGAAGCAACTCGATCGCCTGTTTAGGATCAGAGGTTAGAAGAAGTTCGCCTGCGAGTTGCAGGCTATTCGCATCTTTGGGATTCGCATCTACGATCTTCTGCAGCAGTTTTTCGGCTTCTGCATCGCGGCCCATCTTCGCATAGGTTTGCGCGAGTCCGGCCATTCCGCGTAGCGAGTTGGGCTGAATCTTGAGACCGTGATTGTAGGCGTCGATCGCGGCTGTGTAATGCTCTTCCAGACGGGCGCAATAGCCCAGCAAAAACCACAATTCCGGATTCTGAGGCGCCGATTTCGCAGCGCGTTCCGCGAAAGAGACTGCGGCTGCGTAATCGTTTCTCTTCAGTGCATCCTGGGCGGCACGGGCCTGGCGAGCTACGTCGATGCTCGATCCCCAGCCGAGGTTCGAGTCGTTCTGATTCGGAGAACTCGCTGGCGAAGTTTTATCGTCGGACGCACTCGTGCGTTTGTTGCCGGGCGGAGACGTGCTTTGACCATTAACGTCAAACGTCTGACCCAGGGCACAAGCGCAAAGAAATACAATGTAAAAGCTCGCGAGCGGAAATCGGCTTTTCACTGAATCACCACGCTTTATACAAGTCTTTGGCGTACCTCCCGCATTCACAATATGTCTGCGGTCACAATCAGATGCCGCCGTTCGGAGGAAGGCTGCTTTTCCCGTAACAGAACGAGTACAGAAGAATGTGTAGGAAGGCACACAGATTGCAGTAAACCTTGCCGCCCTTTTCGGAATCCAAGCTCTTCGCAACTGGATAAGTACCCTTGGAGCGCCCATTTTGAGCAATGCCCCGAGTTACTCCCGTCCAATTCCGATACTCGCAATTGTCCTGGTAGCTATGGCCGTCCACGGACCGTTGCTACTCATGCAATTGCCGGCGGGTTCATTCGATGCGAATTTCCATATGTTTTTCGCATCGCACTACGTGCACCACTGGTTTAATCCCTGGAATGAGAAGTGGTTTGCAGGGTTTTCGCAAACAACGTATCCACCTCTTACCCACCAGTGGATTGCGCTGCTATCGAACGCGGTCGGCTTGACCATGGGCTACATGCTTGTGCAGTTAATTGCGGTGTTGTTGTTGCCGGTTGGCGTGTTCCGATTTGCACGAATTTGGGTGGATGACCGATCTGCGAGCTATGCCGCGTTAGGGAGTGTCTTCCTCGGCGCCCTTGCATTTCTGGTATATCAGGCTGGACAGTTGGCGACGATAGCTTCTGCGGCCTTGTATCTGAATGCGCTCCCTTATTTGTATGAATGGATTACAGAGTCCTCCGGGCGTGCCCTCACCAAGGGAATCGCAATCAGTTTGACGGCCGCGGCCGCGCACCACGTAACTCTAATTTTCGGTGCGGTGCTATTCGCGGGTCCAGTGCTGTTGACGGCGTTGTTGGATGCGCACGACGAACGGGTTGCGGCCTCCGTGGGCGGTGTATTGTCGCGAGCCGTGGCGTTTGCGGTTATCGTTGGCGCTGGCGTTGGTTTGGTGCTGTTGCCTTATTGGCTGGCTCTAATCCAACATCCAATTCGCCAGATTCCAATTCCTCACGACAGCCGCGCAAACTTCCTGTTGAACTCGACGACGGCAATCAACTATTTCGTGATACCTTACGGCGCTCTCATTCTGGCATTGCCTTTTATCCTGTTTCGAGGAGCTTCGTCGCGAAGAGTATGGCCCCTTTTGTGTGGATTTTGGCTCACGTTTATTTTCGGACTTGGCGGCACGACGCCGCTGCCACGGTGGTTGCTGGGTCGTGCTTTTGAAATTTTGACCTTCGAAAGGTTCACGTTCTGGGCAACCCTGATGGCGATGCCTCTGGTCGGCGTTTTCGCGGTCGAGCTACTGGATCGCTTTCGAGCGAAGGCGGCCGTGGGACTCTCGCTGGCGTCAGTCGCCACGCTGGGCGCTGCTCTCTATTGGCTTTCGGCAAATCCGTACCGGCCCACGGGACCCACTGGAACTTTGACCAACGTGGACCCAGTGGTCGCCTTCATGAATCGTGATGGCCACGATGCCTACCGCTATATCACGCTGGGCTTTGGCAGCGAACTAGCCAAGGTGTCGACATACACGAACGCCGGCAGCGTTGACGGAGATTACAACTCAGCGCGTCTGCTTCCTGAGATGACGCACTACGGAGCGGCGCAGCTGACGAACGCCAAGTTCTACGGCTCCGCAGGAATGGCTTCTCTGCGAGCCATCCTCGAGCATTCGAGCCGATACGGCTTGAAGTACATTTTTGTCCACGATCCCTACTACGAGCCGCTTCTCACTTTTGTAGGATGGCGGAAGATTGAAACCTTCAACAACGGAGAGATCACGGCTTGGACGGAAGAAGACGTTCCGCCCGCCCACAAGATCGAGTCGGACGCCGTGCCGCCGGCCTGGCAAGGGTTGTTGTGGGGAACGTTGCCCATCGGCGTAAGTTTGCTCGCGATCTTTCTTGAGCTGCTGCTGCCGGGAGAGCGCCGCGTACCGGCAGGTCTGGGGATTCCAATTCGCGCCGGACAACCTGAAGAACACTATGTGGCCTGAGGCATCGGAATGAAATTTGCAATCCCAATCACTCTCGTGGTGCTGACGGTACTCTTAATGGTGGCCGGTCTCGTCTGGACTGGACATGCAGGCGGTACCGTGGGAATTGCCGCCGGCTCGGCGATGTACGGCTTGACACCAAATGCCGACACTCCAGAACATGCGCTGGCGAACCTGCTCGCCGATGCGCAGCGGCGCAATTGGGACCGAGCTTACGCCGATGTTTCGAAGACGAGCGATGTCGACGAATCTTCCTTCATTCAGGATTGGATTGGCTCCAATGGCGGCCTGCGGTCGTTTTCGAGCCTCGAAGGTTTCGATTCGCGGCCGATGCATATCACTAACGACGAAGCGCAAATGCGAGTGCGTCTCCACTGGACCACTCCGGTTGGCCCCATCGAAGACGTACGCGATTTTCACCTGATTAAAGAAGGTGATGTCTGGAAGACGGTTTGGCCCAAGGTGCAAGTGCCGTCGGTTCCCGCGCAGGTGGTTCCCGTTACATATTTGCGTTGGGATCTCGTTACCGGGGGCGCGGCGGACGAATGGGGATCGAAAAACGTCGACGCGCCGCACGTGCGAATCATCTCCATGAATGCCGTGGATTCAGCCGAAGGCGCGGTTGTGATGGGCGAGATGGTGAACGAAGATACGATTCCTGCCTTCGTGAATGTGAATGCCACGCTCGTCGATGGAGCGGGCAATGCGATCGACCAGGAGAATAGTTTCGATAAGATCGCGCATATTCTTTTGCCCAAGCAGGTCACGCCGTACCGCATCGATTTTCCGACTATCAGCCTGAAGAGCGTGAAGAACGTTCGCATGGACGTAAAAGCCACGCTGGTTCCAGCCTCCGCCGACCCAGTGATTGGCGTCATGAACCAAAAAGTTGAGTCTGACGTTCAAGGTAAGACTATTCTCCATGGCGATCTGCTGAATGAAAGCGGCCAGACCGTCAACATTCCCCACGTGGTTGCGAGCTTTTACGACAACAACGGAAAAGTAGTTTGGGTCGCGGATGGTTATGTGGATCGCGCTCTGCTGCCGCAATCCTCAGAGCCTTTTGCGGTGGAAATTCCACGTTCTCTCGCGGGTAAGGTGCAGAACTTCCACGTTGTAGTCAACCAGTACAGCCTGGGCAGGTCGTAGGATGGAGCGCTTTCTTCAAGTCTGCGTACCGGTTTTACTGGGCGTTGCATGCCTCGGGGGATTTTGCCGCGCACAGGATTTCCAGGTTCCAGCTGCCGTTAGCGCTGGAGACGAAGCCGACATTTCTACGGCAGGAAGCGGCAAAGCGACTTTCTATTTGATCGGACCAGGAGTCTCGCGCAAGAGCGAATTAAACCTTGGCGAGAGTATTCACCTACAGGCGCAAGACACGCGGACTGCAGGCGATTATCTGGCGATCGTATGCTCGTCCACGTGCCGAAGTGGTGGCTTTTACGTAAGTGCCGCAAAGCCAGCGACCTTAACTTTTCTGGTCCATCCGTCCCGCGTTCCGGTCGCGCAGAGTGACGCCGTAAGCGGGGTCTTGCTTCCGTTTGATCAATTTCACAACTTGATACTCCATCCGCTTACAGTGAACTTCCAACTTACCACTGGGAACGCTTCGTTGTTGTCGAGGCAAGTGCCCACGCAAAATGGAACAGCCTGGTTCCGCGCACTATCCGGCAAGTCTGCTGGCTTGCTGCAAGTCACGGCTGCCGTCGATGAGCTTTCCGCCCGGCGCGCCGTGCAACAGGTTGCGTCAGATCCCTGTAACCTGCGCATTACTGGTCAGCGAACGAAGGTTGGAATCACCGTGCAAACCGAACCGGTTCGCGACTGCGCGGGCAATCCGGTGCCCGATGGAACGATCGTGACCTTCACTGCGACTGACGCGAATGGAAAAAGCTCAGTAGATGCGCCCATTAAACGTGGAATCGCGCAGGCGCAGATGCTGGCTTCGGGTGCGACCTCGATATCGGCCGCTTCCGGTGTAGTGATGGGAAACGAAGTACGCGTGGGGGCACAACCGTGATGCATTTCTCCAACTGTCTCGCGCGATTTCGGAGTTCGTTCAGCGTCGCCGTGTTGGCCCTCTGCCTTGGAGTGTCGCTGAATTTGCATGCGGCAGATTCAGCGGTTCAGGTGCAACTTGATTTTAAGAAAGCCAGCCCTCGTGCGGTCGAAGAATTGACTGAGAGGGCAATCCTCCGGGACTATCGCTTCGCTTGGACGAGCATCGCGCAGGTCCTCGAATTCAACACCGTCGACCCTCTCGAGGGCCCTTTTGCCGGAGATGCAAAACGCTGGCTGAAGCAGAGTGTCGTGAGCCAACAGCAGTCGGGATTAAACCAAAAGTACTTGGATCAGACGCATCGTGTCGAAGCGGTATTTTATGCTCCCGAAGGGGATGTGATGGAGTTGCATGATACAGCGGAGTACCAGCTCCAGATTTCTGACGGAGGGAAGATGGTCCATGACGAGCACGCCGTGGTTCACTACGTTGTGCTGATGACTCCAGCTGCGGATCGTTGGGTAATTCGCCAGCTGCAAGCCGTGCCTCAGTTCTAGAAAGACGACTGCTCAGCCGGAAACCCTTATCCTTCAAGGCTTTCGGGGGTCCCTCTTATCTTTATACAGACGCTCTGAGGTGCCAACCACGGCCCTCCTCATCGCATCTTAATGACAGGCGGAAGTCCTAGAGATACAGACAGATAGAAAATTAGAACGTGGAGCGATCTTTGTCGAAGTTGCTTCTCAGTTTCGCGATTGCATGGGTTGTGATGTTCGGGGGATGTACGTCTCCGGCAATGCATCACTCTGTGCTGCAGGACGGACAGGCGCCTGCGCTCTCTCCGAAACTTCTTGCGGTTTACATGCCATGGTTCGGCGACCACACCCACATGGATGTCGGTTATTCCAGCGACGACAGCGCCGTTCTCCATCAGCAAATTCAGAAGGCCCGCGGGATGGGCATCGCGGCCTTCGTGGTCGATTGGTACGGTGAGAGCAAGCCTTACTCGGATCACAATTTCGGACTGCTGCAACAAGCCGCGAGCGAAACCCACTTCAAGGTCGCGCTACTCTACAACGAGTCGGAGGATCAGGATGTGCAGGCGACCGACGCAGCAATAGCGGCTTTCGACAAAGCATACAAGGCGTACATCGGCCCATCGGCTAAGTACCACGATGCGTATTTGACGTACGACGGCCGGCCGATGCTGTTCATTTTTCCCAAGAGTGGGCACGTCGATTGGAATCGCGTACAGGAAAGTTTCAGCGGTTGGGCCGCAGCTCCGCTTCTGATTTATAAAGACCAGCCAACCGCGGACTATGCGAAAGATTTCGCAGGTTCCTACGCCTGGGTGCAGCCGGGGCCGGGAGGATGGGCCGCGGATGGCAGCAACTGGGGCGAGGAGTATCTCAAATACTTTTACAAGACGATGAAAGACAGTCATCCCGATAAAATTGCGATCGGAGGAGTGTGGCCCGGCTTCGATGACTCTGCCGCAAAATGGGGTCTCAACCGGCACATGCAGAGCGCATGTGGGAAGACCTTTGATGCGACACTCACCTTCTACCAGCGTTACTACGACACTTCCGCTCCGCCCCCGTTCCTCTTGTTAGAGACTTGGAACGACTACGAGGAGGGCACGGCCATCGAACGGCGCACCGCCGTGGATTGTGGAAAGGATACAAATACCGCGGGGGCCGGCGTGTCTCGCTGATTCTTTATCTGAGTGCATTCCTTTCATTCGACAACCCACGAGTCGTTTTTCTCATCGAAAGTGGGCTGGTTGCCGCTGCAAGTTCGGCGAGATTTACAAGTTAAGAGCGATTTTCTAGCGGACAGTTAGAAACAAATAATGGATTCTGAAATGAAAAACGCCACACGTTGCCTTACTCTTCTCTCTGGCCTGCTGTTCGGGGACTCAGCCAAAGAACCGGAAAAATCCGGTAGTCATGCCGCTACGCAGAATTTCAATGTCGCTTTGCGAGGCTTTGTTCGCCCCGACTTCGGAGAACTTTGGGGGCTAGCATCATCGCATCACGTAATTATGCGAACCTTCCCCGAACTGCGCCGCCGCCTGATTGAGGATGAAGGAAGCGACAAGGCAGAATGGGTCGATCACGCGGTAGTGAAGGAGCAGGCGCGCATCGACCGCGCGCTTTCTTTTCTGTCTCCGATTTGTGACGCGTTGGGAAGGGTCGGCGATGTCGTCGTGATCAAGTCGCTCGATCACTGGCCTGACCTCGGCAGCGACCTGGATCTTTACTCGAACGCGGAGAGTGCCGACATTGTCGCCATCATGCGCGAGCGATTCAAGGCTCAGGCAGCGGAACGAAGCTGGGGCGACCGGCTAGCGAACAAGTGGAATTTTATTGTTCCTGGCTTACCCGAACTTGTGGAAGTGCACGTGGGCCGACTGGGCCAGACCGGGGAGCAAGTCGCAATTACGAATTCTTTGGTCTCGCGTTCGAGCAACGCACGATTCGGAGCGCACACGCTTCGCGTGCCGGCCGCAGAGGGCCGACTCATCATCAGCACGTTGCAGCGCATGTATCGCCATTTTTACCTGAGGCTGTGTGACATCGCCGATACCGCCCGGCTGTTGAGTAGCAGAAGCGTCGACTATACCTATCTTCAAAAGCTGGCTCGGTCCGCCGGTCTGTGGGATGGCCTGGCAACCTACCTGGTGACGGTCTCGGGTTATGTTCAATCTTATGGTGGAGAAGAGCTTCCTTTACCGTCGTTGGTTACGGCAGCCTCACGATTCGGCAACTCGGAGATCCAATTTCGACGGAAGTTCCTTCGTATCCCGATCTTCCCGCACGCCGCGAGTTTCTATACCTCGGAATGGAAGAAACTCTTGTTGAATGGTGAGCTACAAAATATGCTGCGCCTTAGCTTACTACCAGGATTGGCGGCGGCAGCGATGCTGGAATTCAAGCTTACTGGCAGCGATAAGGGAGTCTGGTGATTGCCCGAGTCAATTCTCAGGCTTTCAGGGTATTGCGAGCCTCAGCGGGAAGCCCCTATCTTGAATCATTCGAAAGTGGAGCAGATTGTGTTTGAGGGCGCAAAGCCGATGAGCGCAGCTTAAAGTTGAACGTCCAAGATTAGAGAGGAAGTGCCGCTTGGTGCGAATTCTTGTGGTTGACGACAATCCGGCGGTTCGGCACTATCTTCGGGCGCTGCTCGAGCAGCAGAGCGCGTGGCAGGTTTGTGGCGAGGCTCGGACCGGAAGAGAAGCCTTGGAGCGGGTCGAGAAGAACCCGCCCGACATGATCCTGCTGGACTTTCAAATGCCGGATCTGAATGGACTCGACGTGGCGCGTCAACTGACAAGGTTTTTTCCTGAAATCCCAATTCTGATGATCACGATTCATCTGTCGAAGCAGCTGGCCGAGGAGGCTCGCCGGGTGGGGATCCGGGGTGCCTGCGCGAAATCGGATGTCAGCTCGATCGTAGAGGCAGTGGACGCGCTATTGCATGCTGGAACTTATTTCCCGACAATGAGTTCCGAAATTAGTTATTCATAAGAAACCTCAAATATCAGAAAATACAGGATATCCTGTATACGGCCCCGTAAAGCTGCATGCTAAGGTTAGCCGTGATCCGCCTGGTGGCATGTTTCGGGACCGAAGAGGGATAGACTCCTCCGGCAGTGGGCGGGATGCTTGTGGAAGCAAAAGCAAAACCGGAGAGTGGTGTACAGTTGCCTCACCAAGCTGCCCTCGTAGAATCGCGAAACCTTATGCCAGTCCGCATACTGTTAGTGGATGACCACCCTGTTGTGAGACAAGGACTGCGGACGCTGCTGGAAGGGCGGTCCGGCTGGGAAGTAGTTGGTGAAGCTTCGGATGGAATCGAAGCGTTGGATAAGATCGAAAACTTGCAGCCGGATGTCGTGGTACTCGATGTCACCATGCCTCGCATGAATGGGCTGGAAGCATGCCGAATGATTCAACGGAAAGAAAAGTCCAATCCTGAGGTATTGTTTGTTACGCAACATGATTCGCCGCAAATGATGCGCGAGGCGTTGGATGCCGGGGCCAGGGGATATGTGGTGAAGTCGAATGCCGCCCGCGATTTGTTGGAAGCGGTGGAGGCGGTAAGCCAGCATAAGGTTTTTACGGCACTGACGCGAAGTCCGCAAGCTTCGTGTTGAATTTCAGCCAAGAGAATTTAGTTCCAACTATCTGCCAGGCTGCACGGGAGGATGCCATGAAATTACGTATCTTGTTGGCCGACGATCACGAGATTGTACGTCGAGGCTTGTGTGCGCTTTTGCAGAAGCATGAGGGCTGGGAAGTGTGCGGAGAGGCATCCGACGGCCGCGAGGCCATCGAAATGGCGAAGCAGTTGAAGCCTGATGTCGTGATCGTCGACATTGGCATGCCGCACCTCAATGGCTTGGATACCACGCGACAACTGTTGCAATACGATCCTCACTTCAAAGTAATCGTTTTAACCATCACTGACAGCGATCAGGTTATCCGCGAAGCACTTGATGCCGGAGCGCGGGGCTTCGTTCTCAAGTCTGATGCCGCTCGTGACTTGGTTTCGGCGGTTGAGGCATTACAGAGTAAGAGAATGTTCTTTACGCCCCGGGTCAACGACTTGGTGCTCGCGGGTTTCCTGGAAAAGGGACACGCAATCTCGCGCAACGAGCCTCCGAATTTGCCGACACTGACGGTGCGGGAGCGCGAGGTTACTCAACTTCTTGCGGAAGGGAAGAGCTCGAAGGAAGTGGCTTCGCTCTTGAACTTGAGTACGAAGACCGTTGAAACTCATCGCAGCAACATCATGCGGAAACTCAGCCTGCACTCGATCCGCGATCTGGTGGTTTATGCCATCAAGAACAACATCATCCAGATCCAGATGCCGCCTCAGCTGCGAAACACAACGGAAACTACGGTTGTTTAGTTTTTTGGGTTTTATTTTCAATGAGCTGACTCGGGCGGATAATATCCCGTACGAGTGCGAACCGTAAGCTTGCCATATCCGGGAGCATTCGCTTCCATCCGCACCGATTGATAGCCCGGTCTTGCATTCTGATTCCGCGGCTTGTATGCGATCATATACTGGCTGCGGATGTCGTGCGCGACCGTCCGAGTGATGTTATCCACCTGATCCAGACTCTCAGGAAAGTAAGCCACCCCACCCGTACCTTCCGCCAGGTCTTGCAGAGCTTCGCGCCCCTTTCTCTGCAAGCCGCTGCCTAGCAAACCCACTGCATAGATGGTTGGGCCGTTTGCCTGCTTGAGTTTGCGCGAGGCTTCATCGAGAGTCTCCTGGCTCATGTTGTCTTGCCCATCCGTGATAACCAGAAGGACTTTTTTGTCGAGGTGTGGATTGTTCTTGAGATGCACCGCCGACGCGACGATCGCGTCATAGAGAGCGGTACTGCCTGCTGAGGATACTTGGTGTAAAGCGGTCTGCAGCAGGTTTGCGTCGGATGTGAAATCCTGGTCGAGGTAGTAATTATGGCTGAAGTTGACCACGAAGATCTCGTCTTTTGGATTGCTGGCTCGTATCAGATTTAGAACCGCCTGGTTCACCTGGCTTCGCTTATCCCGCATCGAGCCTGAGTTATCGACTACGATGCCTATGGCGACGGGGACATCCTCGCGGCGAAACGACGTGATCGTCTGTGGCTTTCCATCCTCGACCACAGTGAATGCGGCGCGGCCCAATCCGGTAACCAGGTGTAAATTGTCGTCAACCACAGTGGCATGCAATACGACTTCTTCTACCTGTTTCTTAAACACAAACATGCTGTCGTCATTCGAGCCGGGTTGTGCTGTGGGCTGCTGTCCGGGAACGGACGTTTGCGAATCGGGAGAGCTCGCAGGTATTTGCTGCGCGCCCGGATTACTCGACACCCTTGGGGACGACGGCGCCGTCGTTTGAGCGAATGCTCCAGAAACCAGAATGGCGACGAGAAGAGCTGATGGGATTCTTATGGAACACCAGGAAGCGGCCGGGCGCATGAGCAACAATCCTCCGTAGGCCATTTGGATGCCATGTTTGGGCAGGAGGGCAAGTCAATCTTTTGATTTTTCTACAGTAAATACCTGAGAGAAACCCATAAATTCTCTGCCGCTCCTCAGGGGTTTGCACGAAAAACTTACATACAATTTTCCCTAATAGGCCCACGAACGCACTGAAATCAACCAGTCTGGATTTGGCAATTTCCGTGCTAACAATTGGGTTGGCTGCGCCGAGGCGCGCGCTATTTGTTACAACCCTGCGCTCGTAGTGGCGCAACTATCCTCAGACACGAAGTTGCATCCGGTGTTCTTCTATCCGGAAAGTTCGATCCTGTGTGCGGAAGGTGCAAGCTTGAGCGTACTTCGAATCCTTGTCGCGGACGATCACGAAGTAGCCAGGAAGGGCATTCGCGCCATACTTGAGAGCCACGCCGGGTGGGAGGTTTGTGGTGAAGCGAGCGACGGTCGCGAGGCTGTCGCCAGTGCGGCCACTCTGAAGCCTGACGTCCTCTTGCTGGATATCGGCATGCCCAACCTTAACGGACTCGATGCCGCACGGCAAATCCTGGCTACCATGCCGGATGCTCGCATTCTGATCCTGACCATTCACGACTCTGAGCAGGTCGTACGCGAGGTGCTGGCCGTGGGAGCACGCGGCTTCTTGCTGAAATCCGACGCAGGTCGAGATCTAATCGCCGCTGTAGAAGCCCTGCAGAATCGCCGGACTTTCTTTACGTCGAAAGTGGCGCAGATGATGCTCGACGGGTACCTGCGCCCCCACAGCGAAAACGAAAACTCCAATCATCAGCCGGTGCTCACGCCGCGTGAGCGAGAAGTGATCCAACTTGTCGCCGAAGGCAAGACCACGAAAGAAATTGCTATCGCTCTTAGTCTCAGCGTCAAGACCGCAGAAACTCACCGAACAAACCTAATGCGCAAACTGGACCTGCATTCGGTAGCAGACCTTACGCTTTACGCCGTTCGCAACGGAATCGTGCAGGTCTATTAAGGTCCGACCTGCGCTTATCGAATAGCGACCTTGCGCCATTAATCGTGTTCCTGGTCGAACATAGAGCGCGACCACCCTTCGAATAGGGACTTTGCTGGATATCTCGGCCGACCGACTGCTCATAAACTGTGACGCAGTGATTAGGTGGAAGGCCTCAACTTCCAGGAAAGGAGTGCCTATGTTGTGGACTATAGCCGTCGTGCTCTTGATTCTTTGGCTGTTGGGCATGGTCAGCTCGTACACGCTGGGTGGATTCATTCACATTCTGCTCGTCTTGGCCGTCGTTGCGATTTTGATCCGCCTGATCCAAGGCCGAAGCCCGGTCGTTTAAACCGAACTAGGCAAGCGCGCAGACATTCGTCGAACGGGGCATAGTTGCCCTGAAGCAGATCAACTAATTCAGGAGGAATCATGAATAAAGATCAGGTGGCGGGAAAGCTCAAGGATGTTGCCGGACGCGTTGAGCGCCAAACCGGCGAATGGACCGGGGATACAGAAAAGCAAGCCCACGGAGCCTTAAAGCAGGCCGAAGGCAAAGTGCAAAACGCTTGGGGAAATGTGAAAGATGCTAGCGAAAAGGCTGTTAACAAGAACGAGCCACGCGAGAAAGATCCCGTCATCGATAACGATGTGGAAAAAGAAAACGAAGACGTGGGTTCGCGCCGCAAAGCAAGTTAGCTTATCGGTCAGTCGATATTTCAGCCCTGCGCTCACCGAGACCCCCATCTTGGTGGGCGTTGTTTTTTGCGTCTGATTACTGCTATGCCTAAGGCGATCGTACATTTCGCGTTCTACGCGAGTAGGGAAACTATCTCGGATTTGCAAGGGCAGGACAGTATGGTGCGGAATTGTAGGTGATCTTAGAGTGCTTGCATACGGTACAGAAAGCGAGTCTCCCGACATGGCATATAGGATCGTAGGACACCGCATCGAACCAAACAAATCGCTCTCACCAGACGCTTTGAGGCGTGAATTTGAAACCGCAGTGTGTGAACTGCATGATTTAGATCCAGTCGCCCAGAAGAGGCGCTTGCAGTATCGCAGCCCGATCGTTCAACGTGCCGGCAGTTGTGTTGACGTAGAAAAGCGCGCTTTGTCGGATGCAGCCCGAGCTCTGGCACAATTGTGGAAAGTTTGACCAGTTCGCTCCGCTGCTAGGAGCACGCGCAAGGTGAAGATTGCGCGTTAGTCCCCTGCCTTTGCCCATAGGGAGAGAGGGTCTACCTCTCGAAATTTCAAAGCTCGAAAATTAAACCAAAGATGGCAGGGACGGTAATAAAGACACCGGCCTACCGCGAGCTTCGTCGCGCTTTGGTTTTGGGTCCGCGCTTGATGCCGCTGGACCGGCTCTTCGTGCTGCGTGCGCGCACAACGCCACCGGATCGTTTTCTAGTCTTCTTAGCTGGCTTGCGCCGGGTCTTAGTTCGATCCGCAGTGCTCGTGCCGGTGACTTCCTGCACTTTTGTCGCAACACTCTCCGTAAGCGTGGTGACGTTGTCTGTAAGGTCGTGGGTCACCTTCGTAAGCGTGCCGGCTGCGTGTCCCAACTTGCGAGCCATGGAATTCAGAAATGGTTCCTGCTTGACGGATTTTTTCTTCGGCGCCATATGATGCCTCCTGTGGTTGCGCTGCAGATCCAGCGTTCAAAAAAGAAGTCCCGGCATTGCCGGGACTTCCATACCGTTCGCTTAGCCAGACTAGGAAGCGCGGCGCTGACGGTCGCGATTCTGATCGTCTTCCTCGTTCTCGTTCTGGCCCTGCCCACTCTTCTTCGGCTGGTTCTGTCCGGACTGGCTGCCCTGCTGAGGCTGGCCGGGCTGTCCACCTTGCTGACCGTGTTGTCCAGGTTGACCAGACTGCTGACCCTTTCCATATTGATTGCCCTGCTGGCCTTTCTTTTCCATATCGTCTGCCATGAAAGTTCCTCCTAAAAAGCGCAGGCTGTCCCACACTTTGGAATTTAATCGCAACTGTAAGTTAGTTGCTGCAGTAGATTGCAAAGGTTGGGACGCTGCTTTACTCCGTCAAGAAAAGCAGCACCCAATCTTTTCGCAAAGTTATACGCCGCTCCCTCGGCGTGTGAGGTGAGTCGCAAAGGAAATCACAAACAGGACGAGGAAAATAACGAACAGCAATTTTGCCACGCCTGCGGCTGCAACGGCCACGCCGGTAAAACCCAGCACTCCGGCGATGAGTGCAATGACCAGGAACATCAGCGTCCAATAAAGCATGTTGACTCCTTCTCGGGTGATGTCAGGAATTTGAACTGCGCAGCTGAGAAGTTAGCGTCTAGGTCCCGCGCAGACCAATCCTCTGCAATCCCTATTTCACGAACTTCAATGCTGTAAAGACCTGAGTGTGAAGGGGGCAGATGCCTGTTCGCCAGTGAACTGGCACCTGCCTTAAAGGGTGGGGTATGTCGAGGTAACCAGGCTAGGAGATGAAAGCCGGTCTGACCATACCGTAAATGTCGTATCCGATCATAAAAACCTACTGAGGTTGGGTTTACGGCGAACGTTGTATGGACGGCCACTTCAGCGTCCGGTCCAATAGTACTTGCAGAGGAAACTTAGGAGGCGTTGTGAGAAGACAGATCGGTATTCTCATTTTCATCGCGCACATGTCATTTTTCACGGCGATTCAAGTATTCGGGCAACAGCCGCCAGGTCAGCAGAACCCCTCGATTCCAGACGACGTGCTCGGATTGCAGTTGATCGCATGGTCGCAGCTGCAGAAGCCAGAACCCGTCATGCAGGGTCAATCGCAAGAGCAGCAGCAATCGCTCCAACGATCAGATCAACCATCGAGTCCCGTTCAAACATTTAGTGATCGCATCAGCATTGATCGCGCTAACCAAGATGGAAATAGATTTATTCCCAGCCTTATGAACGGTGTCAATGAGTCCGTAGACACACGCGCGAAGTACTAGAACTATTAATTAAGTGTTCGCGTCTTTAGGGCTCGAGAAATTCTCGAGAGAGTCGATGCAAGACACTGGAGGAACCAATGGAATTGATCGCGTCTTTGCCGAAGACCACCTTCTGGGTTGGAACCATTGCCCTCGTCAGCGCCGTCGCGTGTGTCTTGGCACTGGGGATTGCCGCGCTGGGAGCGATCGCCGGGACAGCAGTCGCGGCCCCTACACCGAATCAGCCCGATACCGAAGCCGGTACACAAAAATCTTACGACGGCATGATTACAGACACGCGATGCGGCGCGAAACATTCTGCCGCAATTGGAAAAACAGCCGCCGATTGCACCCTGGTTTGCATACACGGCGGCGAACAATTTGCTCTTGTCGATGGCGAGACCATCTACTCGCTTGAGGGAGAAACAGTGCAGCTAAAACGCGTAGCTGGACAGCGTGTCAGAATTGTCGGCGCACTTAAGGGAAGTAAACTATCAGTGATCTCGATCACCAGCATCACTAGCTTGATTCCTCAGAGGTCTCGGCCA
Source organism: uncultured Acidobacteriaceae bacterium (assembly GCA_963771965.1). Lineage (GTDB taxonomy): Bacteria > Acidobacteriota > Terriglobia > Terriglobales > Acidobacteriaceae > Sulfotelmatobacter. The sequence goes on along the minus strand of CAVYVM010000001.1, from coordinate 118,908 downwards.
TATCTCGCCCAAACTCGGCAGATCGCACTCGATTGGAACTAAGAGACTCTGCGCATCTGCGCACTTCCGGCTTGTTTGGAATCTTTTTCCTTAGCGCGGATCTCAACCTGCTCGTGCTTGATGTCGAGCCGGAGATGGTTGTAAACACTCATGTATTGGTTCGCCACCCACACCAGAGCGAAAAAGGCGACGAGATATCCGCGCCAGCCTGGGTACAGAAGTTGAAAGCGGGTCAGCGCGAGAAATAGCGCAGCCACGTAATGGCTGAAACAGTATTCACAGGTAAACAGATAGAAAAACTTGCGGCGAACAAAAGTATGCGCCACTCCGGATTGCCGCTGGCAGTACTCGCGAGGCTCGCGAAAAACCTCCTCATGCGTAATCGTCCAAGCGACGCAGGCCACTGGAATGGACAGGATGAGTAACCAGATAAATTGAAGGCCGATTGACATGCGCCGAATTGGATGCAGGAAACCGATCTAGCGCAGATGCGAGGAATCGAGAACAGCTAGAATTCGACGCTTCCAAAGCGAGGTGGGCTTGTCGACGGGGCTAGGATCAACGGCTTAAGCTCTGCCCCGGAACTGAATGATTCTCCGGCGATCGCGTTTCGATGGTCGACCCGCCGGCAACTCCTCAAACTGCTTTGCCGCTTTGCGCTCAGCGGCGACTTTCGCGCGCAGTTTGCGACTGGCTTCGGTCTCGCGATAGAGCGTTTGTGCAACCGAAGCTGGACCACGCACGTCGCTGAGAAGCAGGACTTCTACCTCAAACTCGCCGCCATCATTGGTGATGCGTAACATATCTCCTACGCGGACTTCACGCGCCGGCTTGGCTGGCTGGCCATTGGATTGAATCCTGCTAAGGTCGCAGGCTTTGGCGGCTAGAGCTCGCGTTTTAAAAAATCGCGCAGCCCAAAGCCACTTGTCCAATCTTTTGCCGGTCATGAATTTCTAAGACTCAGAGATTTCCGAGATTTCTTGACTGCCTGCCGCGGCCGCTTTTCGTAATATGCCTAACGTGTCGAAAACTTGTATATCGTCTCACTTTTATAAATCGACGGCGGCCGCAGAATGGTCGAAGGAAACTTCGGCTGGTTCACAGAGTCCGGAAAATGTTGCGTCTCCAGGCAGAAGCCGGAGTGTTTGCCATACACGACTCCGCCCTTTCCGGTGTATGTTCCATCGAGCGAGTTTCCGGTGTAGAACTGCATTCCGGGTTCTGTTGTGAACACTTCCATCTGCCGGCCTGAGGTGGGATCGAAAACTCGCGCCGCCATTCTTAGCTTGCCGGGTTCTCCGTTCAACACGTAGTTGTGATCGTAGCCTCCGGGATTTCCCTGCATCTCAGCAATATGCGCTCCGATCGCAATTGGATGGGTAAAGTCGAGCGGCGTTCCCTTGACCGGACTGATTTCACCCGTCGGAATTTGCGTGGAGTCGAATGGCGTGTAATGGTCCGCGTTGATTTCGAGCACGTAACCGAGCACATCCTTTTCGCCACCGAGATTGAAGTAGCTGTGATTCGTGAGATTGACTGGAGTCGCCTTGTCGGTCTTTGCTCTGTATTCCAGCTGCAATTCGTTCGTGTTGGTCAAGCGGTAAAGAACAGTCACGTGCAGATTTCCCGGGTAGCCTTCGTCGCCGTCCGGGCTGTCGTAAGAAAATCGAACCGCGGCTCCGTCTTTTTCGTGAACCGGCTCTGCCTTCCACACCACGTGGCTTAGATCTTTCGACCCGCTATGCAAGCTGTTCGGGGGATTATTGATCTCCAACGAATATTCTTTTCCGTCCAGTATGAACTTCCCCTTTGCGATGCGGTTGGTTACCCTTCCCACGGTTGCTCCGAACCACGGAGTTTTACCGACATAACCTTGAATCTGGTCGGAGCCGAGAACCACATCGGCGAACTTTCCCGAGCGATCGGGCATGGTCAATTCGGTCAGGGTTGCGCCGTAGGTGATGACTTTCGCCGTGGCACCTTTGGTGTTCTTGAGCGTGTAAACGTCAACCTCGGTACCATCCTCCAAAGTTCCAAACTTGCTCATTTCCACATTCGCCTCCGGACTCCGCGCAACACCCTCGTTCGCCGCCCACAAAGAGGCGGAAAGAATACAAATCAGCACCGTCAGCAGCAAACCATCCCGTCTGGTATCAGCTTTCATTCGCAACCCTCGCGCCCGATTATGTTGGCAACCCGCCCGCAATGAACCTAATCGTTTTTGCCGAAATAAAGCAAGCCCTTCGGTCACAAACGGACCGCGCGACTGCAATTCTGTGTAAAGATATTAAGGACAAAGATTTGTCCCTCCCCAACCTCTGTTTTCGGCCAGGGCCCGCTATCCCCCGAATCGAGCCACGGGTAACCTTGACAGCCATGAGGGTCAGCTTTAGAGTCAGCTTTAATTCGACCATCAGCTTTAATTCTTAGAATCAGCATTACTTAAGGGGGCGAAACGTGCACGACGGCTTGGTGGTGGTAACCGGTGCGGGTGGATTCATCGGAGGCGCTCTGGTCGCCTCTCTTCGGCAGCAGGGGCACAAAAAGATCAGGGCCGTAGATGTCAAGCCGCTGGAGCACTGGTATCAAAGGACTCCCGAGGTTGAGAATCTAATTCTCGACCTCAACCTCAAAGAGAGCTGCGAGAAAGCAGCCAAAGACGCCCGCGTGATCTACAACCTTGCCGCCAATATGGGAGGCATGGGTTTTATCGAGAAGAACAAGGGCCTGTGCATGCTATCCGTATTGATCAATACGCATATGTTGCAGGCGGCCGTGAAGTATCGCGCCGAACGATATTTTTATGCTTCATCGGCATGCGTTTACAACGGCGATAAGCAAAAGACTTTTGAGGCGCCATCCCTGAGAGAGGAAGACGCTTATCCCGCCCTCGCTGAAGATGGCTACGGCTGGGAAAAGCTGTTTTCCGAGCGCATGTGCCGTCATTTCCGCGAAGATTTTGGGCTATACACTCGCGTTGCTCGTTTTCACAACGTCTACGGACCGTGGGGCACATGGTTCGGCGGACGGGAGAAAGCTCCTGCCGCGATTTGCCGCAAGGTGATTGAGGCGAAGCTTGCCGGCAACCATGAGATCGAAATCTGGGGCACAGGAAATCAAACCCGCAGTTTTATGTACATCGACGATTGTCTGCAGGGTATTCAGAAAATCATGAATTCGGAAATTCTCGAACCCATCAACCTCGGATCGAGTGAGGCCGTCAGCATCAATCAGTTGGTCGACATGGTGGAAGGGATTGCCGGAATTCGTTTGAAAAGAAACTATGATCTCACTGCGCCGCAGGGGGTGAATGGCCGTAACAGCGACAACACCCTGATCAAGAAGTATCTCGGATGGGAGCCGTGCATCCCGTTGCAGACCGGCTTGGAGAAAACTTATGCGTGGATTCATGACCAGTATCTTGCGCGTGAGAAGGGTGCTGAGGGAGTCGTGAAGGAGTTCGTCACGACTTAACCCTGTGTCTTGTCCGCACTTGCAGATGTTTGTAATCGTCGGAACGAAAAGGTGGGCGGTTTCGGATTTGTGAGCATCGATTCACCGGTGTAAACTGCGGGCATGGCTAAGAAGAAGACGCTCAATAAGAAAACCAAGAGGAACCCCGCCAAGCTCAAGAAAAACTCTGGAAGCAACCGCAAGGTCGGCAAGAAAGCGAGCGGAAAGAAGCTGGCCACGAAGAAGGCTGCTTCGAAGAAGCCCGCTCCGAAAAAAACAGCGGCAAAAACCAAGCCCACCGCAAAGAAGACTCAGACCGTCGCCGCCAAGAGCGCCCCTAAGAAATCGATTCAGCGCAGCCCGCGTGTCGGCGATGAGCAGGTCTCATCCATGGATTCGCGAACTCGTTCGGGAGGACAGTCAGGGGATTTGCAAGGACTGTCCGATATCGATCGCGCCGATTCCGAGAGTGTCGATGAGTTGCTTGAAGAGGGGAATGCGTTCGAAGCCGGGATAGTCGAGAGCGTGGAAGAAGCGGGAGAACGCGAGGGTAGTGAAGTTCATACTCGCGAGGTGCCCGAAGATGACGTACCCGGTGAATATCTGGACGAAGAGTAGCTCTCCCGAAATCCAGACTGGCCGACGAACTCTAAATTTTGCTTGGAACGCTGAAGTTCGCGTTCAAATCGTCCACCGCAAGGCCGCGGCAAAGCGCGGCCCCACCGGCGATGCCGGCATCAGCTCCATAGTGTGCCGCAACCAGCGGGATGTCCTGGCAATGCGAATTCACGCACCAACTGGGTAGCCGGTTTCGTATCTCTTCAAAGAACGGTCGCATCATCGAACCCGCGCCGCCGCCAATAATGATCACGTCGGGTTCAAGCAAGTCCACGATATTTCCCAACCAGATGGTCAGAAACACCGAGGTCTCCTCTAAGACTTCTTTTGCCAAGGCATCACCCGCAGCGCAAGCTCGCCCTACCATCTCGCTGGTGATGTGATCGGCATGGCCCACAGCCTGTTCCATGATGGATGAGGAGCCTCCCGCGGCAATTTTTTCGGCAGCCCGGCGAGCGATTGCCGGACCGGAAGCCAGAGCCTCGATGCATCCCAGCTTGCCACATCCACAGCGAGGCCCGCGATAGTCGATGGTGGTGTGGCCTCCCTCAGCCGCGGCACCAGTACGGCCGTGATAGATGCGGCCATCGAAAACAATTCCGGTTCCGATGCCCGTGCCGATGGTCGTGCAGAAAACGTTCCGATAACCGCGACCTGCGCCCCAAAGAGCCTCAGCTAAAGCAGCGGCGTTGCCGTCGTTATCGAGCCGAACCGGCAAGTGATAGGTTTTCGATACTTCGGCGGCGAGGGGAAAGTTGCGCCAACCCGGAAGATTCGGAGGATTGACCACGACGCCGGCTCGAGGATCGAGCGGCCCTGGAGCACAGATGCCAATGCCCGAAATCAAATCCCGGAACTGTGATTTAAGACTAGCCGCCGAGCGAACCGAGTCAATCGCCGAGATCACAGCCGCCAAGCCAGCTGCGGCATCGCTTGCCATCATTGGCGTGCGTGTCTGGCCGCTAATCTCGCCGCAAGAACTTACCAAGCCGGCGGCCACCTTCGTCCCGCCAACATCCACGCCGATTATGTATGCATTCCCTGAGATATGCGTCATGCGCGGTTGCGCGAAGGTGGCTCAAAATCGCCAGTCGCCGGCAGTGAATTCCGGAAGACTTGCAGCAACCAACAGCATACACCGCAGGAAGCTACTTGCCAGTATATGCCTGGACTCAGTCTCCCGCGATGACGCCTTCGTGGATCACGGGCGGCGTTCCCCCACAGAGCGAGGTGACAGTTGGCAACAAGAGATTGATTACATCATTCTTCAAAACGAACCCATCAGCCTGGCGCAGCGCGGTTTTTGGGATTTCGTCGTCGCTGGAAACTATGATGACTGGAACCGTCGGCTTTACACGCTTGATTGCGTTTGCCACTTCGCCGCCAGTCATCTCGGGCATATGGTAGTCGACGAGCGCGAGGCTAATCGCGTACGTTCGAGCCATCTCCAATCCGCGTCGCGCAGAGGAGGCAGTGAGCACCAAGTATCCGGATCGTTCGAGCAGGGCTCGATGATAATCGAGTGCGCCCCGGTCATCATCGATACACAGGATCGTTCTATTTGCTGCGTTAGACATTTATTACCCTCTACTACCTCTGTCTCTAATGCGATTATCGACACCGATTCGCAATGGAGATGGCGCGATTTGCACAGGTCTAGCGCAGAAGATCATACGACGACCCAAATCGGTAAATTGGGGCAAAACGGGTAATGGACAGCGAATCTCAGGGGATTCACTGAGGGCATGATCCGATCACCTTAATTCGCAAGCTGTTGTACAGTAGCCATTCTGACCGGCCTCGAGAAACTTGTAACGAAAACAACGAGAAAGAGATCCCGGGTATTAAATCGCGCATCCAACCACATTACGATTGAGTGATGGCGCGATGAGGAAGACGATGAGAAAAACTACGAAGTCGATCTTCGACGAGCAATACAGGGTTATCGCGATCGAGGGTGACTGCCTGCTCATCCGCGGAATTCTCAGCGGCAAAGTGCTAAAAATCATCAACCCTGAACCCCAGGCTCCTTTAAACCAGCGGGATTATCCTCCCGGAAAATTAATCGCATTAAGCGACCCATTCACTGCTCTGCCTAATTAGGGCAACTATTTACTTGACTGACCATGCGATTTGTGCGATAGTTTCTGCATGGAACGCGAACCGAAAACACTTCAAGAAGCCATCGTTTACTTCTCAGATTTCGAGAACTGCCAGCGCTTTATTATCGACCTGCGTTGGTCGGACGGCAAAGTGCGCTGCCCTTCTTGTGGTTCTGAGAAAGTTACGTATCTTGCGAATGCTCGCCTCTGGAAGTGCTATGAGGATCATGCGAAAGCTAAGTTCTCTCTCAAGGTGGGGACGATCATGGAGGATTCGGCCCTTCCAATCGATAAATGGCTTACTGCTATGTGGCTCATTGTGAATTGCAAGAATGGAATCTCCTCTTGCGAAGTCGCCCGCGATCTTGGGATTACTCAAAAGTCAGCATGGCATATGGCGCACCGCATTCGCTTTGCGCTGCATCATGGCTCATTCGAAAAACTCTCGGGACACGTTGAAGTGGACGAGACTTTTATCGGCGGAAAAGCGCGGAACATGCACGTAGCCCAGCGCCGCCGCCGCATCACGGGAACTGGCACGAAGGACAAAACCGCTGTGATGGGAATCCTTGAGCGCGGTGGCAAGGTCCGCACAGTGGTGGTCCCGAATCGCAAGAAGCACGCGCTGCAAGGGGAAGTGAGGAAGCATGTCGAAGCTGGTGCGGCTCTCTATACTGACGCGCTGCTTTCCTATGACGGCCTTGCGGGAGACTACGCGCATCAGGTTGTAGATCATGCGGTCGAGTACGTTTCTGGAACGTGTCATACGAATGGTCTAGAAAACTTCTGGTCGTTGTTGAAACGCGGTATTTCTGGAACTTACGTTTCGGTTGAGCCGTTTCATCTCTTCCGATACCTCGACGAACAAGCCTACCGATTCAACAACCGCAAGGACATGAATGATTTCGACCGCTTCAAACTGGCAGCTTCGCAGATCGTCGGCAAGCGGCTGACGTGGAATGAAGTCACTGGAAGGGCTGGCAGCGAACCGTCGATTAACTGAGAAGGAAAAAGCGCGCCAAGGGCGCGGGAAGCGAAATCATGTCAAGGGAAAAAGATAAAGTGCAGAAGCTGGAGAAAAAAGTCCGGAAGCTGCAGGAAGATATTCGCAGGCTTCTTGGACGAAATCGCTTTAGCTGGCGAAGAACGATGCTCAACAAGAGGAAGCGCCGTGGCAAAGAAGAAGGCAGCAAGTAACATGCGCGTTATCTTCCGCGCCGCCTCTTTGGTTTCTGTTTTTTGAACGGGTCCGGCGGCAACGCACTCTTCGGCACTGAGAGAATGGTTTTCACCGCGCTGCGAAACCGTTTGAAGGCTTCTGGGCCTTCGTTCATTTCCGCTGTTTTTTGCTTCACGTAGTTGAGTCTAGTGCATCCATATGGAACCTACAATCAATTCTCTTTGTCTTTGGCTGGAGGCTTTGACGCGAGATTTTGGATCACGTCCGAAAGGCCGAATTCGACTAGGGCCTTACGCGAAGCCGCAAAGGCCTCAGTCGCAATCTTCCGATTCTCAGGATCAAGCTTCGCAGTCGCGACTAGACCATCAAGTTCCGTCTCGGGGATGAGGTCGTTGTCGAGGATAACGTTTCGGTAGCATTGACGCTCAAGCCATAATTCCTCGATCATGTCTGAATATTTGCGGAAAAACTCACGGGCGAATTCAGCATCCATAGCGCGGCCAATTATATGCCTCTAATGCAATCCCTCGAATCGCGCGACGATTTCCGCGATGATGTCCTTCAAATGCTTCAATCCTGGAACGACAGGTTGGAGTTCCCTCCTACCAAAATTTTTGAAAGATATCTGCGAAGTGACCTTGAGGTTGTGATAAAGCTCAGTTTCCATATCGGCGGGAAGACTACTTCTATCCTTGTCAGCATAAGGAGCCAATCGGACGAGCAAGTCAGACGGAATCTGAAATCCGACGGAACTGACACACAAGACAAGCTCTCTGTGCTTGTCGATAACGTCCATGTCGTGAATGATGTGGATGGGAGCATCGAGAGGATCAGGAGCGTTATAAGGCTGAAGAGCCTCAATGAGTGCCAAAACCGCTGGGTTTGTAATCCCCTTTACCTTTCCTTTATATCGGGAAAGTGTGTCTTTATCGACAGGCTCTTTATCGAAGACGGGAAATTCGATCTTCCAGAAACGGTCGCGCCTATATTGCTCACTGGAAAATTGCCACGCGACATGGTCAAGGCAGGACCGCAAGTGGTGAACGACTTCCCCGGCGAGGACGTTAAAACGAGGCGGGATTCTGCGAGCGTTATGGTACTCGGCGGCCTTGAGAAGAGCCTCATCGTCGTAATTGGCAAGAACGGAATATTCGCCGTCCTGAAAAAACCGATTGATTTCGGTATCGAGATTAACGATGTTCTCATCGGCCCGCTTTAACTTTTCCTCAATGCCGCGAAACGCTTCTTGCATGGCGGCCAAGGATAGCAGAGTCGGTCAGTCAAGTAAATAGTTACCCTAATTAGCGCTGCACACTTTCGTGGGCCCGCCAAAAAATCCAGTCTCTGTCAGGTCGAATCCGCTGCACAAATTTGATCGAGCCAGAAGAGCCGAAGCGACCAATCCGAAAGTGTTGGTCAACCTAGCTCAGGCGGATTCTGTTCGATTACGTTCCTGTCGCTACGTATCGATCAAATGACGCACTGTCGGTTCTCCGGAAAGATAGCTGTATATTCGCCCTTCCAACTCACGGTCGGCCTGGGTTTGCCGCTCATGCTGACGCAAGTGCTCTGCCCAGGAGTTCACCAAAAACATTTCCAGATAACGATCCGCGACTTCGGTATCGCGGAAGATTGCCCACCGATACGCGCCATCGCGACGCCGTGTCCGACCATATTCGTGCATCGCATCCACAAATTCTGCTGTCCGTTTTGGAATGACGGCGTATTCAACGGTAACCAGTACCGGTCCCTTCTCAACATCAGCGCCAACTTCCCCGATGACGACGGGCATGCGCCAGTGGTTCCAGGGACTCAGATCCGCAGTTGAGTCGGGAAGTCGCGCGAAAAGGGCAATTGCTGCGGTGGCGATTGTTCCCATTCCCGCGCAGACGAGCGCGGTTCCAACGCCTGATCTTTGCGCGACGGCACCCCAAACCGCGGTTCCGAGCGAATAACTCCCCTGATAAACCAGAATGAAGATGGCGAGGACTCGTGCTCGTACCCAATCTGGCGCCAGGTTCTGGACGAGGGCATTGATAAGGGAAATGAAAATGACCCACGCCGCACCGCCGACCAACATAACTGCAGCCAGCGTGCTCAATCTGTGCAACCTACTCATCGCCAGAATCACCAACCCCAAGCTCACGACACCCGTCGATACGATGGACTCCATCGCCCATCTGTCACGGGCCGACTGCATGACCAAAGCACCGATGATTGCACCGCCGCCAAAGCAGCCAAGCAAGAGTCCATAGCCGGTTGCATGCTGATTCACACTTCGAGAAACCGTCGGCAGCAGCGCGAAGAGTGCGCTGGAGAAGAACATGGCTACGCCTGTTCTAAACAATACCGTCAGGATTGCTGGAGAGTGGCGGACGTATCGAATTGCCGCGACGGTAGCTCCCGAAAAAGACTCTGGCGGCGCACTCCTTTTGCGGACCGGCCTTTTCCACTTGGCAACAACAAGAATCACTCCAAAGAACGATACGAAATTTGTGGCGAAGGCCGTGGCGACACCGGCAGCAGATATGATCGCGCCCGCGAGTGCTGGTCCAACCGCCCGGGCGAGGTTGAATTCAATTCCGTTGAGCGCGGAAGCCGCTGCGATGTCTTCCTTGGGCACCAACTCAGGGAGGATTGCACGCCATGCCGGTGTTTCGAACGCATCTCCGGCCGAGAGCGCAAATGTGAGCACCAGGAGTATCCATGGCGACATCACTCCAGCGATGGTCAAGATCGCCAGAAGCAACGCGACGGCCATCATCCATGACTCGGTGAAAAGAATCAGCTTGCGGCGGTCAACGATATCGCCAGCGGAGCCTGCTGGAAGCGCCAGCAGAAAATATGGCAACGAAGCGGCAGTCTGCGTCAGCGCGACGTAAATCGGCCCGGCGCCAAGTGAGACCATCAACCATGCAGCGCCCACGTTCTGCATGAAAGCGCCGGCGTCCGAAATGACATCCGCGACGAGCAGATTGCGAAAAACCGTTACTCGAAGCGGTCGCCAGAGACTTAGGGAAGCAGTGGGCTTCATTTCTCTGAGGGAACTTCCTTACCGGCCTGCTTGTTCCACCCGTGAAAACGCGAGAGGTCGCCCGCATTCCATGCCTGGCGAAGTCCAGGAGCACTCAGATCCCAGTCTGGGCGGATTTCACTTGTCACGGCGCGCAGATCGCGCCAAAGATCGCTGACTGATGGACGCCCCCAGAACCAGTAGCCGTTATAGATGCTGTAAATCACGAGGCCCGGCTTGAGCACAAGCGTGTGCGGGATCATCGGATTATGCTCGGGGTCGGTGTACTCCTGGATGTCGAGATCCTTCTGAACCGTTCGGTCGGGGTCCGAGAGGAATGTCCACTGGGCTCCGACTGACGCTCGGAATTCCTGAAGAGTATGGTGATTGTCGGTGGCAATCGTGGCGATCTGCGTGTACGCCACCGCGATCTTCGGGTAGAACGCGGCGAGTTCCAGATGCTGCTGGTGCTCCTTTGGGCAATAGTGGCCGCGCGCAAGCGTGAGTATCAGCGGATCGTCGCCTTGCAGCTCGCTGAGCTTGCGCAGTTGGCCAGTGTGATCGGGCAGTTCGTAGTTGGGGAAAATGGCTCCGGGCACAATATCAGAACGCATGATTGGACTCCTCTCGTCTTTCAGTAGTGGTAAGAATCCATGTGGTAGACGGAAACGGCGCGGTGCTTCCCGCCGTGACCCGCGAGATCGGCTTGCGCATCGCCATCATATCGAGCTTGCGCACCATCCGCCGCCCATCAACTGGAGACTTCCAGACTGACGTTCGGACCGTTTTTCCGATCCATGTCACGTCGCGCGGAAGGCCGACATTTACTGAAAGCAATCGGGGCATTCTTATCTCGTCGAAGTCTGGCGTGTGGTTAGCACGCCTTTTATTTCGTGGAGCGGGCAGCATAACAATTCTGGCAATGACCATCAAGCTCTTGTCTAGCAACAAGCTTCCCCGATCACCCCAGTAACCTGCCGGCGAGCCAGTAATCGACACTGAACTTTCCCGGACCAGAGCAGATCAGCCAGATAAAGAAGAGCACGTACAGGACTTCCGGAAGGTAGAGGAAATCGTCGAGCCAGCTAAGAGGCGAAAGTCCTTTCGGCAGAGTGGAAAGCGCGCTGGTCAGCGTAGCAATAGTCATATCGATCAATAACGCGACGCAGGCCGGGCTCGAGAGAAACCCCACGGCCACTAAGGATCCGCAAACGAACTCGACACCCGCCACGAAATAAGCTGTCTGGCGGGGAAACGGGACTTTGGCCTTAACAAGTGTGTCGTAAACAGGCTTCGTGCCGCCGGCGACAAACAATTTGTTTGCCCCAGAGATGGCGAAGAACAGCCCAATTGAAACACGTACCAGCAGGATGGCATGTTGTTCCAAATCACCGCTACCCTGCAGCGCAAACTGGACCAACCGCTTCCAATCCATCTCTTATCCCTCCATCGGAGGATGTGATGTTAACCGTAGACTTGGTCGGTGCTCTGTCCGACCTCGATAATATAGCCGTCAGGATCGCGGATGTAGCAGCGTATCTCGCCGTACTTGGGGATCGGCTCCGTGATGAACTCGGCTCCTCGACTTTTCCATAATTTGTAGCACGCTTGAATATCCGCAACGCGGAAATTCATAAAGCTGTTGATGTGATTCGGGTCGGGGACGCTGAGCGTTACCGTCGGCTTATCCGGGGTCGGCCCGCCTCCAACGTTCAGAATCATCCAGATATTCGCAAGCTGAAGGTACGGAGGCGCGTTGCCGTCACCCATGGTCAGAATGCGAGCGCCGAAGACCTTTTCGTAGTAGTGAGCCGATCGCTCGACGTCGGCGACGGTGAGAAAATGCGCGATGCTGATCCCCTCTCGCGGGGGCATCTCATAGCTCTTCTGGTCGATTTGTACGTTGCTCATTGACGTCTCCTTGCGATAAACGGTGCTCATCCGCTGATTCTAGTTCTTTCGTATTCATACTTGCTACCTATTAAGCCTGACGAGAAAAGGAAAAACAATTGGACCAAAGTATTGCGCGATACTTTGGTAGGTAGGGTGGCCCCCTTGCAGTCACTCAAATTCATTCGTGATAAGCTTCCGTCATCGTCATGGCAGATCTCGCGGAACCGCTCCCCACTCCGCGGTCGGGTATCGTGCGCTTCGTGCAAGCTCGGCCACTCACTACATTTTTCGCGCTGACTTATCTTTGGAGTTGGACGATTTGGATCTGTCTAGCGTTGCTACCGCAGGGGCTGAGCCCGAACGTCGACAATTGTCTGTCAGTACTTTTTATCGCGGCAATTTGCGGACCGACTGTAGCGGCACTGGTCACTTCGTGGGTAGCGCACCGGTCCTTGAGAATTTGCCGAATTTGGACCGGCTGGCGAAGTTTGATTGCCGGATTCGGCTTCGGCCTGACGACTTTCTTCTTGACGACGGTAGCCTTGTCGGCGAGATCGGTTGTAATCGCCCCTTTTTCTGCAATGCATTGGGCCGCGCTGATGCACTGGGGGACGTATGGGATCAACTACTCCACCTTGGTTGGTGGCCCGGCAAATGAAGAGCCAGGATGGAGAGGGTTTGCGCTACCGCGCTTACAGCGGACGTATGGCCCGGTGCGCGCCACGCTGATTCTGACTCCGCTGTGGATGGGCTGGCATTTGCCTCTGTTTCTGATGCCGAACTGGATCAGCGCCAATCCGTGGCAATTTCTAATGATCCTGACCGGCGTTTCTTTTCTGTTGACGGCGGCGGCGAATCTCTCGAAGTTCAACGTGAGTATAGCGATCGCGTTGCATGCGTTCTTCAATACTTCAAGCGCGATGTCAAATGCGCTGACGGAAGGCTTGCGGCGCCGGGCACACGAGATGACGATCTATACGTTTGTGGTGCTGAGCTGTGGAGTGGTGCTAGGGGTGAGTGGGATCTGGATATGTAGAAACATCCCGGCTCTAGCATCGCAAACGACGCGATTTTAGGCTGGGTGGTATCCGTCCTTTCACGTCCCGATTCTCTTTCCAGGGTGGGGGGTCCGACATTACTGTATGGTGAACCCCCAGTTCTAGTCAATGAGATCTGAGAGCAGAGCTTCACATCCGCAAAATCTCTTGATCCCATCGGCATCGCAGCCCACCCCTGAACTGCCACGGGTGGGGAATCCAGCGCTTTCTGGGAGTCTCCGATTCTTATGCCGCTGAAACCGATCCCTTCCTCCGATTGAGTGCCGGTATAAGAAGTTTCAGAAGCGCTTCATCAGAGAACGGGTTCTGACCTGAGATCAACTCGCGATCCTGAAGGACATAGCTCGTCCATGGAGCGAGCACGCTTACGTCAGCGCCCGCCGTACGCAAGGCGAAGTCCGGGTAGAAGAGAACCTTACCACCAATCTCAAGCGGCTCCCGCTGCTGCTCTTCCGCTGTCGAAAAGATAGTCATCTTATATCCAGAATAGATCCAACCCTGCGCCTTTGCCCGCGCTCCAGCGGCATCGCCCGCCTTCAGCGCGTCGACCACCTCCTTCGAATTCGGAAGAGCCGAGAGTAGTGAAATCGGGCCGTGGCAGAGCACTGCCGTAGGCTTGGCTGTTTCGTGAAAGTGTCTCATCACGGTGCCAGCGTCGGGATCATCGAGAAGATCGATCATCGGGCCATGGCCGCCGGGGACGAAAACCGCGTCATATTGATCCAGGCCCGATGCGATGACATCCGAGATACGAGTTGGATTTTTAAGCCCAGTCAGGCTGTCGCGGAATTTTAGATAGTCCTGAAGCTTAGCCTCGTCCCCACCGAAGAACTGGGCTATCGCTGAATTAACATCCAATTGCGGCGTGTTGCCTTTGGGGTTGGCGAAGGTGATTTCGTAGCCCTCCTTCATCAGGGCGCGAACCGGAACCGTCAGCTCGTTGAGATAGTAACCAGCGCCCTTGTAACACCCGCCATCTTTCAAGGGCAAGCCGTGACCGCTCGAGACTAGTACCAGGACTTTTCCTTTTGTTGCCATTTTGTTCTCCTTTTTGAAATCGAATCTGCCCCCGGTTTCCCGGTTTCCAAGGCGATTACACCCAGACCGCTTATGCCGTGGTTATCAACGTCCGGCCAGCTTAATCCCTGCGAAGATGGCGAGTGCCCCAAAGAGAATGCCTGCGATGAAGTGCAAAATCCGCTGCGCCCAAGTGTGAGAGTACAGAGGGGGAGCACCAGTGATGCTCCCCCGCAAGAACGAGAATGATGCCCACACACTCACGAGAACCGCAATTACGTGGCCGAGTATCTGAGGCGTCTTCATTGAACATTGCGAACAGAAGATGTTATCAGGCTATTTCGCTCAGCTTTGCCGCCACCATACTAACTGAGGCTGCCCCAGCTTTCCTTCCGTTGGTAAGCCGGGCACCACTGGCGTTTGCGCCACCGATTTTCTCTCTCCCAACCGAGCCGAGGTGGCGGTGGGAAACATCCCCAGAGGGATAGGTTAGTGGCGCCCAGCTTTCGAAAAAAACGAAAGCTGGGGCAGCCGATGTCGTGCTAGGGTAGAAAAAAATTCGAAGCTGGGCAAGCCCCCAATATGCCCACGTCCCCTCGGGAAAAACCCGTGAAACGAAGACGAGAAGAAACGTTATCCGCGTAGAGTGTGGGGTTTCTGCGCTCGTTCACGCAACTCCCGGCGCGACTGCCTCTCGTTTTGCTGGCAGAAGCGCTAACAGGACAACTCCGATCGTAAGGAATACGATCACATCAGCAAAGTTCCGGTGGACGCCGTGAATCCACGCTTCCACGGTTTGAATAGCCATCACAGCCCCATGGGAGATGCTCCACCAAGCTGCTAGCGCAATCACAGAGCGATGCTCAGATGGCCTCCTTGCGGCTATGAGTAGAAAAACGCCGACCGGAATAAAAAAGCTCAGAAACATCGGTTCGGTCTCGTTCTTCTGCACCAAAAGCCAGCTGGAATGCCGCAGGTCCATATATAGAAAATAACTTGGGGCCAGATACAACAGCCCCACGATCACCAGGACGATCTGTGTTAGGCGTTCTCTTTTCACATTGACCTCCTACGGAATCGTTACAGTCCCGCGGCGGAATAAGTTTCAGCTTAACTAAGTTCATGCGATTTACGGGCCTTTTCAACTAGGGACAACCTTTTCCCATGCGCGAGGAAAAATTCTCAGCAGCAGTTGATATGGCTTATGGGCTCGGGAATCCGAACATCAGCCACGACTGATTGGCTACCCAATGCGGGTACAGCTCCGTCATCTGATCGAACAGCTCCTGGTCGGACTTCGCTGTTTTCTGCAGCCGATCGAAGTCCTGCAGGTAACGCTTGGTGTCCTGGATCGTCGAGGGAGAGTCGGGCGCGCCAGGCTTCTTGTGACCCGCGACAACCATCGCCGGGTTCAGCGCCGCCAACCGGTCCAGCGCCGCGATCCAATTCTTTCGGCTCTCGGGGGTAGTGTCGCCGACGTACATGCGGCATTGGTTGTAGACAACGTTGCCGGCGACGATCAGGCCGATCGATGGAACATATAGAGACGTCGAATCAGGACTATCGGTGCGGCCCTGCTCGATGATGCGCAATTCCTGCCCCTCGAGAGTGAACGTGTCATGCTCATAGGGCTGAGGTGGAACCAACTTCGTGGGCACTTGCCCAGGAAACATCCGGCGGGCTAGCCGCTCCACAGTGGGAGTGAAAGACATCTGCATGGCGTTCAACGCCTTGGGCGTTGCTATCGCCCGTGCGCCCGGGAAACGGTCGAGCAGAATGCTCAGACCGTAGAAGTGGTCGAAATGGGCGTGCGTTATATAGATGGTCTCCAGGTTGCGGTTGTGCAGAGCAACCCAACTCGCGAGAGCCTCGGCCTCAGCCACTGTCCCCATTGCGTCTACCAGCACCGCGTCGTACTCGCCGAAGATTAAAGTCGATGTGATCGGATCAAAGCCGAGCGCTTCGCCGAAGGACTTTGGCCGCTCGCCGACCATAGGCTTTCCCGGGGCAGTAAAAACGTTCACACTGAGCGTGTTCGACGCGACAGGCGCAGCCACGCGCGTGGTCTCTTTCAGCCCATTTGTGCCGTCCATTTGGTACTCCTTTCGATGTCAGAGGGAGTGACTGTTCAAGGCGAGATTAGCAGAAGCGCTACGATGAATCTATTGGACGAACGTATCAATCGATGCCGAAGTATTGGCAAGGAGCCACGCATTCGCGATCTCGCGCCTCGAGATTATGTGTCCATCCGTTCGACCCATTGAGCGCGAAATGCGGGAGCCACGAATGGATCCGCAAAGTACTGTGTTTCCCGCGCAACCTTGTCGCCCCTGAACTCCATGATGCTCACGGTATAGGTCGGCTTGCCGTCATATGTCAGGATGAGTTCGGTGACCCAAAGATCACCGCCCCCAATGATTCGTCGGACAGTAAACTGCTTTTGGCTCGGCTGACCAGCGCGTTGGCCTTGTATGTTGCTTCGGCCGCGGGTTCGCTCGCCTGACTGCGGGTAATCCAGCACCGCGTCCTCTTGATAGATGCGGTGCTCCGTTTCAAAATCGTTGGCATCGGACGCCGCCCAATGCTGATCCAGTGCCGCACGGATGTCTTGATCCCGCACTCCAGAACACTGCTCCTTCGTCTGTTGATCGTTCATCTTGAGCCCTCGATTTGACAATAAGCTAAATGCTTCGCTGGCCTAGCGCATCCAGCTAGTCCTGATAATCGATCAAAGCGACGGAAACTTCCCCCTGCACACTTGATTGGAAGGTATCGTCGATACTATTGTCTAATAGTTTTACTGCCCTCACCTGTGGCTTAATGGCAATCGTTCGAGACGCACGTTGATCGGGCTTAGAAGACTTTTTTGTGAAGGAGAACACACCATGTCCGAACTTGTGACGAAATCTGTGGCGCAAGAGCAACAAGAACAGAAGATAGAAACAGGCACCGCCGCGAAACGTATCGGCGGGTTTGCCATCATTGCGACAGCCGTCGCAGTGCTGGCCGTCCTCGGCGCCGCTGTCCTTTTCGCGCAAGGCCAGGACAACGACAAGTACACGCTGAGATCGCCGAGTGGAATCGCGTTCTCCGACTTCAGGGGATACGAGGACTGGTCGGTGGCCTCTTCCGCCCGAACCGATGAAATACTGAAGGTGATCGTCGCCAACCCGACCATGATCAAGGCGTACAAGGCCGGCATTCCGGGCAACGGCCAGGTTTTCCCGGAAGGCTCCATGATCGTCAAGCTCCAGTGGAAGCTGAAGAAGAGCACAGAGGCCCCTTTCGCCGTGGAAGTGCCGGACATTTTTTCCCAGGCTTTCGTCATGGAAAAGGACAGCAAGAGATTTGCGAAAAGTGGCGGATGGGGATACGCGGTGTTCAACTACGATGCCGCTTCGGACAAGTTCTCGGCCGATCCTAAAAGCCCCTCAGACTGCGGATTCGCATGCCATACGCCAGTGAAGGCGAAGGACTACATCTTCCACCCATACCAAAAGCGCTGAACTGTGCCTAGGTGGCCCGGATTCTTCTAAAAATGCCGCGCGAAAGAAAATCGGCACCCTAAAGGCGGTCAGTTAAATCAAAGGAGGTAAAGCTCGCGGGAGTAAAACGCGGGAACACAGGAGGAGTGTGCATATGGCAGCACAGGTCCAACCACTGACAAAGCCGCCGAAGACTAAACAAACAGCGTGGGGCGCACTGGCGTCACATTACAAAACCGTTTCAAAGCTGCATCTGCGGCAGCTTTTTGCGGATGATCCGAAGCGGGGTGAGCGTTTGACCGTCGAAGCGGTTGGTCTTTACCTTGATTACTCCAAGAATCGCGTCACCGATGAAACGATGCATCTCCTTCTTCAACTGGCGGAACAGTCTGGCCTGCGGGCACGAATCGATGCCATGTTTGGCGGGGAGAAAATCAACATCACCGAAAAGCGCGCCGTCCTGCATGTCGCCCTGCGCGCGCCGCGCGATGCATCTATCGTTGTTGACGAAAAAAACGTGGTGCCTGAAGTTCATGCCGTGCTCGACCGGATGGCGGATTTTTCCAACCGTGTGCGAAGTGGTGAATGGAAGGGACACACCGGTAAGCGCATTCGCAACGTAATCAACGTCGGCATCGGTGGCTCGGACCTTGGGCCGGTCATGGCCTATGAGGCGCTGAAGCATTACAGCGATCGGGGCATGACGTTCCGCTTCGTTTCCAACGTCGACGGTACTGATTTCGCCGAAGCGGTCCGCGATCTGGATCCCGCTGAAACATTATTCATTATCTCGTCCAAGACTTTTACCACGCTGGAAACGATGACGAACGCTCATACGGCTCGCGAGTGGTCTCTCGCCGGGTTGGGCGGCGACGAAAAGTCGGTTGCGAAGCATTTTGTCGCGGTCTCGACGAATGCGACCGAGGTTGCGAAATTCGGGATCGATACCGCCAACATGTTCGAGTTCTGGGACTGGGTTGGCGGGCGCTACTCGATGGATTCCGCCATTGGCCTCTCAACCATGGTCGCCATCGGTCCCGAGAATTTTCGGGCGATGTTGAATGGTTTCCATCAGATGGATGAACACTTCCGCACCGCTCCCTTCGAGCGAAACCTGCCGGTGCTGATGGGTCTTCTGGCGATCTGGTACAACGATTTCTTCGGGGCGCAGACGGTCGCGGTCTTGCCCTATGAACAATACCTTAAACGCTTCCCGGCCTATCTTCAGCAGCTAACGATGGAGAGCAACGGCAAGCACGTCACGCTTGACGGGAAAAAGGTTAAGCACGACACAAGTCCAATTTATTGGGGAGAACCGGGAACCAACGGTCAGCACTCTTTCTATCAGCTGATTCATCAGGGGACGAGACTCATTCCCTGCGACTTCATCGCGTTCTCGAAGCCGCTCAATCCACTCGGGCGGCACCACGACATGCTGATTGCGAATGTCTGCGCACAAACCGAGGCGCTGGCCTTCGGCAAAACTCCAGAGCAAGTCCAGGCAGAAGGCACTCCGAAGTGGCTCGTTCCTCACCGGGTGTTCGAGGGCAACCGTCCATCGAATACGATCCTTGCTGAAAAGCTCACGCCGGAAGCTCTCGGAAAGCTGGTGGCGCTGTACGAACACTCCGTCTTCACTCAGGGCACAATCTGGAATATCGATTCATTCGACCAATGGGGCGTTGAACTGGGCAAGGTCCTCGCGCAACGCATCATCCCTGAACTGGAGAGCACAAACGAACCGCAGCTTGCGCACGACAGTTCCACTAACAATCTAATCAGGCATTACCGCAAATCGAAGCAGTCATAAAGGAAATTTGCGAAGAGCAAGGTCCCATGACTGAACAGCCCAGAAGCGAAGACCGCGCGCAACGGCCCAAGCCACTGACCGATTTTTACGCCGAAGACCGTCACGAACTGGTGCAAAAACTCGCATACCAGCACTGGGAAAAAAGAGGCAGTCCGTTCGGGTCACCCGAAATTGATTGGTTCGCGGCCGAAAAGGCCGTGCGCGCGTACCTAGTGGCTTCAGACATCGAGCTCGGGCCAGACGAGGATCTGTACTCTTGACTGGCGGGCCTTCGAATATTGAGCACGAACCGTTCTGCAATGTAGAGAACTAAGGATCAGCATACTTATGAGCACGAATCGCGTGACGCGTCCAAGCTCCGCAAAAGTCGTCCCCATGACCACCAGCGCAACGAATGTTTCAGATGCCCTGCAACAGTACGGCTACGGCGCGATGCCGGTTATCGGGACGGAAAACGCTTTTTACGAACGACACCTGGTTTTTGACAGAGCGATTGATCCCAAAGTGGCGAGTGCGCGTGAGCGATTCGAGGCGTTCTCCCATTCGGTGCGAGACATTCTCGCCCAGCGTTGGGTGCTGACCAAGAGCACTTATGAACGGCAGAATGCCAAGCGCATTTATTACCTCTCCATGGAGTTTCTCATCGGACGCTCGTTGGCCAACAACATCACGAACTTGTTGCTGGATCCGCTTTTGCCGGATGCAGCTCGCAAGAATGGTATCGACTGGCTGGAATTGATAGAGGAGGAACCAGATGCTGGGCTGGGCAACGGTGGTTTGGGCCGCTTGGCGGCGTGCTTTCTCGATTCGATGGCGACCATGCAACTCCCCGGCACCGGGTATGGTTTGCGCTATGAATACGGCATGTTCAAGCAATCGATCATAGATGGCTGGCAAAAAGAGAATCCTGACAATTGGCTCCGCTACGGCGATCCCTGGGAGATTGCCCGGCTTCACGAGAAAGTAGAAATCAAGCTGAACGTCTCATTCAAGTTGCAGGCGGGTGATTTTCGAGTCATCCCTGACCGGCCGTCAAGCCTCATCGGCATTCCGTTTGATCGTCCCGTGGTCGGCTATGGTGGAAAGACGATCAACACGCTCCGGCTCTGGGCCGCGGCGGCACCGGATTATTTCGATTTTGAGAAGTTTGGCACCGGAGATTTCGTAGGCGCACTCGGTGAAACTCTCCAGGCGGAGTCGCTCACCCGCGTTCTGTATCCCGACGACTCTACGACGAAGGGGCAGGGCCTGCGCTTTCTGCAGGAGTATTTTCTGGTCGCGTGTTCCATGGCTGATCTGGTGCGCCGTTTCCAGCGCCACAACTCGGATTGGGAAAAGTTGCCGGAGAAGGCCGCAATTCAACTCAATGACACGCACCCTTCCATGTCGGTCCCTGAGCTGATGCGAATCTTGGTCGACAACGCGCACTTGGGATGGGATCAGGCTTGGGAGCTGACGAAGAGGACGCTCGGGTACACAAATCACACCTTGCTGCCTGAGGCTCTGGAGAAATGGCCGGTGGCGTGGTTTGAGACACTGCTTCCTCGTCACTTGGAGCTCATCTACGAAATCAACCGTCGGCTGCTCGATGAGGTTCGGGTTCGCTTCCCGGGTGACGAGGGCCGCGTGCGGCGCGTGAGCCTAGTGGAAGAAGGCAGCACACGCAAAATCCGGATGGCCAACCTTGCCATTGTTGGCTCACATAGCACCAACGGAGTGTCTGCTGTCCACTCCAAGCTACTGCGAACCACGACGGTCAAGGATCTCGCGGAAATGTTTCCCGAGCGTTTTAGCAACAAGACAAACGGAGTGACGCCCCGGCGCTGGTTGCGTGAGGCCAATCCCGCGCTGGCCCGCGAAATTACGCAGGTCATCGGAGATCGCTGGATTACGGATCTTAGCCTGCTCAAACAGCTCAAGCCATTCGCGGAGGATTCCAGTGCTCGCGAACGCTTTCTCAAGTCAAAGCGAGAAGCCAAAGTGCAGTTCGCCAATTGGCTCAAGTCAACATCGGAGCGTGTCGTGGACCCCGATACAGTCTTCGACTGTCACATCAAGCGTATTCACGAATATAAAAGGCAATTGATGAATGCGCTGCGGATTGTGATCGTTTATAACCGGCTGCGGGAAACTCCCGGCATGAAAATGGTACCTCGGACATTTTTCTTCGCTGGTAAAGCGGCGCCAGCTTACAAGCTCGCCAAGCTCATCATAAAATTCATCAACAACCTGGCGGACACAATTGATGCCGACCCGGCGGCGCGTGGCTGGCTGAACGTCGTCTTTCTTCCGGAGTACAACGTTTCGTTGGCGGAGCGATTGATTCCGGCCAGCGATGTCTCCAACCAGATCTCGACCGCCGGCTACGAGGCCAGCGGAACCAGCAACATGAAATTTATGATGAACGGAGCCTTAACCGTGGGAACCCGCGACGGTGCGACCATCGAAATGGCGGAGGAAGCTGGAGAAGAGAACATGTTCCTGTTCGGGCTCACCGTGGAGCAAGTCGAGAACAGCCGCGCCTGGTATGACCCGCACTGGCATTATGAAAATGAGCCGGAGACACGGGCGGCTCTGGACCTGATTTTCTCTGACCACTTCAGCCGCAACGAACCAGGAGTATTCGCTCCCTTGCGCGATACGCTTCTGACCCAGGGCGATCACTATATGCATCTGGCGGACCTGACTTCGTATTGCAACGCACAAGACCGGCTCGGCGCGCTCTATGCCGAGCCCGGCGCATGGGCGCAGAAAGCAATCTTGAACGTCGCCAGCTCCGGGAAATTTTCGAGCGATCGCTCGATCGCGGAATACGCGAGCGAGATTTGGGAGGTGGAGCCATGCCCAGTAGTTTAGAAACACAGTCGCTGACAGGTGAAAGCATTTCGCCGCTGGCAGGCAAACCAGCGCCGAAGGAGCTGCTGGTGGATGTGGCCCGCCTGCAGAAGGAATATTTCGAGCGGCGTCCCGACCTGGATGATCCCAACCAGCTAGTCAGCTTCGGCACCAGCGGACACCGTGGTTCGCCCCTCCGGGGCACATTTAACGAAGCGCACATCCTCGCAATTACCCAGGCGATCTGCGAATACCGGTGCGCGCAAGGTACCGACGGCCCGCTCTATATGGGGAAAGACACGCATGCAGTCTCCGAGCCCGCGCAGCGCACCGCCCTCGAGGTGCTGGCGGCAAACAACGTGGAAACGATCATTCAGCAATACGACGGGATAACTCCGACGCCGGTTATCTCGCGAGCGATTCTGGTCTACAACCGCGGTCGCAAGCAGAAAGACCATTTAGCCGACGGCATCGTGATCACGCCCTCGCACAATCCTCCGGAGGATGGAGGCTTCAAGTACAACCCGCCCAACGGCGGCCCGGCTGATACTGACGTGACCCGCTGGGTGGAGAATCGCGCGAACGAATTGTTGCGAGCAAAGAATGCAGGGGTCAAGCGAATTCCGTTTGCCAAAGCCATCAAGTCCGCGACCACTCACCAGGAAGATTTCGTCCTGCCGTATGTTCATGATCTCAAGAATGTCGTCGACATGGATGCGATTCGCGGTGCTCACCTCAAGCTTGGCATTGACCCTCTGGGCGGAGCTTCACTGCCTTATTGGGAACCGATCAACTCGATTTACGGGCTGGACATCGTCGTCACCAATACAAAAATTGACCCGACATTTTCTTTTATGACCGTTGACCATGACGGCAAAATCCGCATGGACTGCTCAAGTCCCTATGCGATGGCCAGGCTGGTCAGTCTGAAAGATCAGTACCAGCTGGCTTTCGGCAACGATACCGACGCTGATCGGCACGGAATCGTAACTCCGGTTGCGGGTTTGATGAATCCGAATCATTATCTTGCCGTTGCAATCCGCTATTTGCTCACGCATCGGCCCCAGTGGCGTAGCACAGTTGCAGTGGGAAAGACACTGGTGAGCAGCAGCATGATTGACCGGGTCGTCAAAAAGCTCGGCCGCAAGCTCAGCGAAGTGCCGGTGGGTTTCAAGTGGTTTGTGCCGGGGCTGGTCGATGGCTCGTACTGCTTCGGCGGAGAAGAGAGTGCTGGAGCGAGTTTTCTGCGTCTGGACGGCACAGTATGGACGACCGACAAGGACGGGCCGATTATGGACTTGTTGGCGGCGGAGATTACGGCGCGCACAGGCAAGAATCCCGGAGAACATTACCGCGAGCTGACGGCGGAGTTCGGTACCCCGTACTACACGCGCATCGACGCACCCGCCACGCCCGAGCAGAAAGCAAAGTTGGAAAAACTCACGCCGGACGCGGTAAAGGAGTCAGACCTGGTGGGGGAGCCAATCACCGCAAAGCTGACCAAAGCCCCGGGCAACGATGCTCCAATTGGCGGCCTGAAAGTTGTGGCGGAGAGCGGTTGGTTTGCAGCGCGACCCTCCGGTACCGAGAACATCTATAAAATCTACGCCGAGAGTTTCAAGAGCCAGACCCATCTGAACGCAATCCTTAGCGAGGCGCAGGAGATGGTGAATAATGCGTTGGGTTCGGGAGGGCAATAATGGCCGATAACGACGGGCGCACAAGTGTTCCGCCGTTTCCCCCCGAATATCGCGCTTCTGGCTTGCTGTTACACGTCACCTCTCTGCCTTCGCCATGCGGCATCGGCGATTTGGGGTCGTCCGCCTTCTCATGGATTGATCGTCTGCATGATGCTGGCCAGAGTTGGTGGCAGTCGCTACCGCTCGGCCCGACGGGTTACGGAAACTCGCCTTATCAAGCGATGTCGTCGTTTGCCGGCAACGCTCTGCTGATCAATCCCGGTTCTTTGATTTCGGACGGGCTGTTACAGGCGAGCGATACTCAGTCTCAATTCTCGGCCGATGCTGTTGACTACGATTCTGTTATCCCCTTCAAACAGCGGTTGCTCGAAACGGCATGGACAAACTTCAAGGCCGGGCAGGATACTCATAGGGATCTCGCGCCTGCCTACGACGAGTTCTGCGCAAAGCAAGCGCATTGGCTGGAAGACTACGCTCTGTTCCGGGCACTGAAAGAAAAGTATCGCCAAGCTTATTATCTCGAGTGGCCAGAAGAGTTTGTTCAGCGCAGCCCGAGTGCTCTCGCCGTGGCGCGGCGAGAGTTAGCAAGTCAAATCGATAAGGTTCGCTTCGCGCAATTCCTGCTGTTCCGCCAGGCCGATCAGCTCAAGGAGCATGCCCATGCCAAGGGCGTGGGGTTAATCGGCAACCTGCCCTTCTTTGTTTCCCCGGATTCCAGTGATGTTTGGGCGAACCCGGAATTATTCCTGCTTGATGAGCAGCAGCGCCCACGCTTCGTCGCCGGAGTTCCTCCCGATTATTTCAGCGCGCAAGGCCAATTGTGGGGCAATCCCGTTTACAACTGGGATGCTCTACGTTCGACCGGTTATCGGTGGTGCATCGATCGGTTGCGTGCTCTGCTGGCCCACGTCGATGTCATTCGCATGGATCACTTCCGCGGGTTCGCGGCTGCATGGCACGTTCCGGCCGGAGCGCCAACGGCTCAGTCCGGGCAGTGGGTGGCGGGTCCGGGAGCCAGCTTTTTTCAAGCAGTGCAAACCGAGCTGGGCCACTTACCATTCATTGCGGAAGATTTAGGTTTTATTACCCCCGACGTGCAGGCCCTGCGCGACCAGTTTCGTCTGCCGGGGATGCGCGTCCTGCAATTCGCCTTCGATGGTCACGCGGACAATCCGTATCTGCCGCACAACTTTGTCCACAACACAGTTGCCTATACCGGCACGCATGACAATGCCACAACTCGACAGTGGTATGACGAATTGCCTGACTACCAGCGGCAGAACTTCTGGAGCTACCTCAAGCGTGCGCCGGAAACCAGCGCGGACGCCGCCCCTGAGTTGATGCGGCTGGCATGGTCGTCACCAGCGGCTCTGGCGATCGCTCCGTTGCAGGATCTGCTCAACTTGGGAAGCGAAGGTCGTATGAACGTGCCTGGCCGTGCCGATGGAAACTGGCGTTGGCGCGTTCGAGAAGACATGCTATCCTCTCAGGCTTTCCAATGGCTGCAGGATTTGACGGAGAGGTCGAAGCGCTCGGTCAGTCCGGCAACATCCGTCAGGGCACAAGTGGACCGCGGATGGGTAAGCGCTCAAATCTAGAAACGGACGGAAGGTTAGCCTGGTGATTCAAGTTGCCAAGAGCATTCTCCTGATCGTGAGCGCCCTCTTTCCGATTGTGGATCCGATCGGAGGCGCTCCCGTCTTTCTGCTGCTCACGCGAGACTATGCGGCCGAGACCCGACGAGTGCTGGCTCGCCGCATTGCCGTAGATAGTTTCATACTGATGATCGCGTCCTTTACCCTTGGGGCGCACGTGCTCTCCTTCTTTGGCATTTCGCTTCCGGTTGTGCAGGTCGGCGGTGGGCTGATCGTGATTTCATCGGGCTGGGCGATGCTGAACCAGAAGGACGCGGCCGACCGGCCAGCCAGCCGAACGGTCACTTGCGCCGATGCTCTGAGCCAGGCGTTTTACCCGCTGACGCTTCCTTTGACAGTTGGTCCCGGCTCCATCTCGGTTGCAATCACTTTGGGAGCGAATGCGCCGCAGCACCTGGGCCCAAATCTGCTGGTAATTCTCGCGGCGGCGATCGGTTCCGCTTTCATTGCAGTGACCATCTATCTCTGCTACGGCTACGCCGATCGGCTCGCGAGCAAAATTGGCCCCACGGGGACAAACGTAATTTTAAAGCTCACCGCGTTCCTGCTGGTGTGCATTGGAGTCCAGATCTTGTGGAATGGCGCGAGCAAATTGCTTGGTTCGTTGCCGCAGCTTAGTGGCGTTGTAGCGCTGCCGCATTGAGAGCGAAGCAAGCGGTTGGAGTGGATGAAAAGAGAGGGACAGTGAACCGTTCTAGCGTTGATGTGCTCGCCAACACGGATGGTCCGGCCAAGCCTGCAGATACCGTGTCGGCCCCACTCACGAAACGACCAACTTGGGACCAGGCCGAGGGAAACCCGTTGCCGCTTGGCGTCACCTGGATCGAAGCGGAGCAAGCCTTCAATTTTGCCATTCACTCGGAACATGCGGAGAGCGTCACTCTGTTGCTCTATTCTCCAGCCGATCTAGTGAATCCTCTTCTGCGGCTTCAATTGGATTATTTGCACCACAAGTCGGGGCGGATTTGGCACTGCCGCGTCCCAGTCACAAACATTGTTGAGGCTCGCTATTACGCATACTCCGTCTCGGGAGAGACCATTCCTCAACTCCATAGCTTCGACCCACAGAAGGTTCTCCTCGATCCGTACGCGAAGTGCATTTTCTTCCCACCCGGTTTTGATCGGAACCTGGCCATGCGAGAAGGATCCAATGCAGGCAGCGCGCCTTTGGGGGTGCTGATGGATTACCGATCGACATTTGACTGGTCGGGGGTTCGGCCTCCGTATCATGAGTCGGATGCGGTCATCTACGAACTTCACGTGAAAGGTTTCACGAAGAACCCAAACTCAGGTGTCGACCCATCGCGTGCCGGCACATACGCCGGTCTCGTTGAAAAGATCCCCTATCTAAAGGAACTTGGGGTGACGGTTGTAGAACTGATGCCGGTTTTTCAGCGTGATCCACAGGAGGGCGACTACTGGGGTTATATGCCTTTGAATTTCTTCGCGCCCCATGCTCAGTATGCGAGCACTCACCGTGATGATGAGCTGCGTATCGAATTCAAGAACATGGTGAAGGCTTTTCATGCGGCTAATATCGGCGTGGTGCTGGACGTCGTGTATAACCACACTTGCGAGGGCGACTCCAAAGGACCGATCTACAGCTTCAAGGGTCTCGACAGCGCCGGGTATTACATGCTGTCCTCCGATCCGGCAAACCCCTACGCCAATTACTCCGGCACCGGCAATACGTTGAATTTTAGTCAGGCACACGTGCGCAAGATGGTGATTGACAGTCTGCGTTATTGGAAGCGAGGGATGCATATCGACGGATTCCGTTTTGATCTGGCGTCGGTATTCAGCCGCAATGCAGACGGATCTCTCAACTGGGGCGAAGCGCCGATCTTCAGTGAAATTGCCGCGGACCCGGAATTAGGCCGGGTGCGTCTGATCGCAGAACCTTGGGACACAGCCGCTTATCAGCTCGGACGCGGCTTCCCGGGCCTGACTTGGCTGCAATGGAACGGCCGGTTTCGCGATGACATTCGCCGGTTTGTTAAGGGCGACGCGGGGATGGTTCCCGAGGTGATGCGGCGTATCTATGGCAGCGATGACTTATTTCCAGACAACCGCGCCGACGCTTATCACGCATATCAGAGTGTAAATTATGTAACGTCCCACGATGGCTTCACGCTCTACGATCTTGTCGCTTATGACCGCAAGTACAATTGGAAAAACGGAAATAATAATCAGGACGGTACCGACGCGAACTACAGCTGGAATTGTGGGCAGGAAGGCGATGAAGCTGTCTCCCCGGAAGTCCTCGCGTTGCGCCGGAAGCAGGTAAAGAATTTCTGCTGTCTGCTTTTCTTGTCCAACGGTACGCCGATGTTTCGCGCCGGGGACGAGTTCCTGAACACGCAATTTGGAAATAACAATCCCTATAACCAGGATAACGAAATTGGATGGCTTGATTGGAGTCAGCTCCAATCCAATAAGGACATTTTCCGGTTCTTCAAGAAGATGATCGCGTTCAGGAAAAATCATCCCTCCGTGAGCCGGAGCAGGTTCTGGCGGGAGGATGTTTCCTGGTACGGCGTCGGCCCCACGGTCGATTTGTCCTCCGATTCGCACAGCCTCGCATTCTGCCTGCACGGCGCTTCTCAAGATGATGACGACATCTACGCCATGATAAATGCGTATTGGCAAGAGTTGGAGTTCAATATCCAGGAGGGAACTAGCCGGGAGTGGAAAAGAATCGTGGACACCGCTTTGCCCAGTCCAGGTGATTTCTCGGACGACGGAATCCCTTTAGAGCGGACGAATTACCTCGTGGCTCCAAGATCGATTGTGGTTTTATGTCGACCGAAGAAAAGCGACGTTCGGCAGGGTCCATGAGCACGAAGCGCGGTGGCACGGACGCAAGAAATCTCTTCCAATTAAGTGGAACCTAAAATTGCTTTCGGCACTCAAAGAAGACATCGAGAGGACGTTTGCAATGAGGAATCTTCTTTATCGGTCGCAGTGGATGACCGTTCTAACGAGCATATTCGTAGTCGGAATGTCCGTCGCGAGCGGCGAGACCTTCCCCGCATTCTTCGCGGAGCCGCACCCTGGTCTATCGGGCCAGACATTATCTGCCTCGGGTGTCTGTCCTGGTAATGCTTCACGCCGTCGACGAGGGCACCGTCATAATCAAGGTCATCTGCGGCTGGAAGACTGATTCGATGTTCAACCGCAATGCGCTGCGCAACCCGGAGCGGCTCAGGCCGGAGATGCACAAGCTGGGCGAGTATCGGGAACAGGAACGCACGGGACGAGCGGATGTGGTAAAACAGGAGCATATGCAGGCTTTCAGTGGAAAAGATAAACTACAAACAAACTACAATCCACGAAAACGCCCGCAACGAGCGACGGCGATGTCGCTCCGGCTGGCTCCTGTAAGACATAAACAAATCAGGGGGTTAGCTGGGAAATGAAGGCACAGTGGGCGCGTAGCTCAGTTGGTAGAGCAATGCCCTTTTAAGGCATGGGTCGAAGGTTCGAATCCTTCCGCGCTCACCAGATTTTAAGGACTACCCTAGCACGGTATGACGCCGATTTCATCGGTCGACAATCAAGCCCGGAATTTGCGGCGAGTTTGTGCACTCCGATCAGCTTCTGATCCGGTTCCGGCTTTTGGAACATAGCGAAATCCGACATAGCGTGTTTTTCTGTCCTGCGCTAAACTGCGAAAAACGCGGTTCGATTCAAGACCCTTATTCGTGGAATTACCAACGGAGAACCTCGATATGGCATTGCTGCCGGACCCTACCTTTTATCCTTCCCCAGGCATGGCGATGCAGGCGCCGCCCGAACGCCTCGCTTACGTCGTGTTGCTCAACGTCGGGAACAACGGAAAACGCGATGCCATGGGCGTCGTTGATCTCAACCCAAGTTCTGCCGAGTATGGTCGACTTGTCGGGCAGGTGGATTTTCCCCGCGGGGATAATGAACTGCACCATTTCGGTTGGAACGCTTGCAGCGCGTGCCTTTGTCCGCAGGCTCCGCATCCGCACATGGAGCGTCGTTATTTAATCGTGCCCGGCATCGGGTCGTCCCGGATTCATATCCTGGACACGAAAGCGAATCCCAAGCAGCCGAAAATCGTGAAGGTGATCGAGCCCGAGGAATTCATCAAAAAAACGGGCTACACTTCGCCTCACACGATTCATTGCGGGCCTGATGGTGTTTATGGCAGCGCGCTGGGAGCAGCTAACGGAGACGGCCCGGGCGGAATTTTTCTGATGGATGCGAACACCTTCGAACTGAAAGGTCAATGGGAGCAGGATCGTGGGCCGCAGCAACTGGCCTATGATTTCTGGTGGCATCTGGGACAGGATGCTATGGTGACCTCCGAATGGGGCACGCCAAACATGGTGAAAGACGGCCTCAACGCAGAGTTGCTGCTGGCCGGCAAGTACGGTCACAAGATACATATTTGGGATCTGGACAAGCGCCGCCACTTGCAGGAAGTGGATCTGGGCGCGGAGCAGCAGATGGTGCTTGAGTTGCGGCCCTCCCACGATCCTAAAAAGACCTATGGGTTCGTCGGCGTTGTCATCTCGCTCAAAGACCTTTCGTCTTCGATCTGGATGTGGCACCGCGAAGATGATGGGAAGAAAGGTAAGTGGGCGGTTCGTAAAGTGATCGAAATCCCCGCCGAACCGGCCGACCCGGAGAAGCTTCCACCTTTGCTGAAGGGATTCAAGGCCGTGCCGCCGCTGGTTTCGGACATCAATCTTTCACTCGACGACCGCTTCCTCTACGTTTCGTGCTGGGGGACCGGCGAGTTCATCCAATACGATGTCTCGGATCCCGCCGACCCGAAGAAGACAGGTTCAGTCCATGTTGGCGGCATCGTGCGCCGTGCGGCTCACCCGAGCAAGCCTCGGCAGGAGCTGAATGGTGCGCCGCAAATGGTCGAGATCAGCCGCGACAGCAAGCGCATTTATTTCACCAACTCGCTGTACTCTCCATGGGACGAGCAGTTCTATCCGGATGGTGTGAAGAGTTGGATGGTAAAGGTCGACGCGCATCCAAAGGGCGGGATGAGCCTGGATGAGAAGTTTTTCGTCGAGTTCGACGGGCTACGCGCACACCAGGTGAGGCTGGAAGGTGGCGACGCTTCGTCAGACTCCTATTGCTTCTCGGATGCGAAATGAACCATGCGGCGCTGAGTTCGAGCGCATTGTGGCTGATGTTGCTCCTCGGCGCCTACCACGGGCTCAACCCTGGGATGGGCTGGTTGTTCGCAGTGGCGCTGGGGTTGCAGGAAGGGAAGGGAAGCGCCGTGGCTAAAGCGCTCGTTCCAATCGCGCTCGGCCACGCGGTGGCCATCGGCATTGTGGTCTTGGCTGCGGTGTTTCTCGGAATGGCGCTGCCGCTTCTTGTGATCCGTTATTCGGTTGCGGTGCTGCTGGTTGGTCTCGGAATCTATGGCTTGGTTCGACATCGTCATCCGCGATGGGTCCGCATGCAAGTGGGCTTTCGAGACTTGACGGTCTGGTCGTTTCTAATGGCATCAGCCCACGGTGCAGGTTTGATGGTACTGCCTGTGTTGCTGGGTAGCAGCACGGTTGAAGCCGCAAGTCAAATGGCAGGGCATCACCACATGGCTGCTGCCGTCGCCAGCCCTCTGGCGGGAATACTCGCCACTGTAGTTCACACGACGGCTTATCTTTCCGTGACGGGATTGATCGCGTGGGTTGTCTATCGCAAGTTCGGTCTGGCCCTTCTCCGCAAAACCTGGTTCAACTTCGACTTAGTCTGGGGCGGTGTGCTGGTGGCCACGGGATTGTGCACGCTCTTTATTTAGCAACGACAATTTCACGACTCTATCCCAGAGTCAACGTCAGAGCCCGAACAGCGAGTCCGGTAACCTCGGCTGTCCAAACGTCCCCTTTTTTCATCGCATGCCCAGCGGTGAGAGTGCCTGTGCTGATTATTTCTCCTGCGGCCAAGGGCTCATTTGGCGACCGCTTGGCAACCGCACTGGCCAGTTCAGCCAGGCAAAGCGCAGGGCTGCGCAAGGAATTCTTGCCCGATCCTTCTTCGACAAACTCGCGAGACTTCAGCATTCGTACCTTGAAACGCGGCAGATCGTCGAGGAGTTGAGGGATCGATTCCGGGCGCACGGCGATCCTTTCTCCGACGATGAGAGCAACATGAAGGCCATAAGACGCGACGAAATCGCTGGGTTGGAACTGCCATCCGGGAAACGGACAGTCGATGATTTCAAATCCCAATGCCAGCCAGTCGGTTGCATCGAGAGCAGCGCGAGCATCCAGATTGTCGGAGGATAGCGACGTCTTCAAACCGAAGACGATTTCCGGTTCGATCTTCAATGAGCGGGTATTCGCAATAGTCAATGTGGTGGAGTTGTTGTCGGCGTAGTGCACGGTGTCGTCATACATATGGCCCCAAACCAGGGTTTCGAGTTTTAAGATTCGCCACATTGCCTTGTTGGCATAACCGACCTTCCGCCCGACGGCTCTGTGTCCACTAGCTTCACGAAGTCTCTTTAGGATTGCTTCAACCTCATATGCCGTATTGAGATCAAAGCCCGGTCGCGCGGAGAAAGGCACTGGAATCATTTGGCCGGTTTCAGACGCCATCACCACTTCCCGGGCTAAAGCCTCGACTGCCTCATGCGAAGTAATCGAGGTGTTACTGGCCAATTCCTTATCCATGATGTTCCTTGGATGACAATAGCAAGCTCAGAGAGATACGTTTTCTCAGCTATGCGCCATGCTAACCTAACAGCTGTTTTTGCTTGCACGCTCCGACGGCTCGGCGATAAATCGCGAGAAAGAAACGCAGCCATGGAGGAATAGTAAATGGATAAGATGCAAGTTTCCGCTGTAAGTGGTGAATTATCCAGTCGCTACCGGTTATCACAGACGCGGTTCAGGCCTTCCCTGATTATTCTTGCGGTTCTTATCGGCGTCCTGAACTTCTGCGCTCTTCCGGCCGGCGCCCAGAATGCCCTTGTTCTGGTGGGTTCCGGATCAAGTGTGCCGGCGCCTCTCTATAACCG
The DNA here is from genome assembly GCA_963771965.1 of uncultured Acidobacteriaceae bacterium. GTDB lineage: Bacteria > Acidobacteriota > Terriglobia > Terriglobales > Acidobacteriaceae > Sulfotelmatobacter. Next base: position 86,071 of record CAVYVM010000001.1, on the reverse strand, counting down.
TTGGGCGCAAGAGTACGCAAAACGCAACTCACACGTTCAGTTGCGTTATCTAACGGTCGGCACCAGTGAGGGAATCAAGCAGATCTCCCATGGTGTAGGCGACTATGGCGCTGGCGAGGCCAAGCTCACAGACAAGGAGCGAAAAGAGGGAAACCTGATTGAACTACCAGCGGTGCTGATCGGCATCGTGCCAATCTATAACCTTCCCGATGTTCACCAAGAGCTGCGTCTGTCTGGCGAGGTACTAGCAGAGATATTTCTGGGCGACGTCAAAACGTGGGACTCGCCGTCGATCGCGAAACTCAATCCGGAAGTGACTTTGCCCAACCTCCGGATACAGGTCGTGAACCGTCCTCCCGGCAAAGGATCGAACTACGTCTTTTCCGATTTTCTCTCTAAAGTTAGTTCCAAGTTTCGAGGTCAAATCGGAGTCACTGCTTCTCCAACGTGGCCAGTCGGTGTGTCTGCGGAGCGCAGCGCAGATATGATTGAGCGGGTAAAAGGCGAGCCCGGTACCATCGGTTTTGTCGAGTCGCAATACGCAGCCAAGGGGAACGTCTCTACGGTTGCGGTCCTGAACGCTGCTGGAAAGTTTGTGAGAGCTTCCGCCGACACGATTGCAGCAGCCTGCCAGGCGGTGGAAGCACCACGGTGGAGCAGTTTTGCGGCATCATTAACTAACGCATCCGGAGCCGATTCCTTCCCCATCACCAGCTTCAGCTGGGTTTATGTACGAGCTTCATCCAACGATATCGCCCGGATGGCCGCGTTGCGTGACTTGCTGGACTGGATCTATTCCGATGGCCAGCAGTTTGCCGGCGAAGAAGGCTACTCTGAACTTCCTCAGCCGCTGCTCGCAGCGGTTAAGAGGAAAGTCCAGGACTTGCATTAGAGCCAGTGCACGGTCCCATTCAAATCTCTTCTTGGTTTCACTCGCGAGGGGTCGTGCGACGATCCTTCATTCTTGCATTTGCCTGTGTAGTTTGGCTGACATGTTTTTTGTGCGCGCAGCAACCCGTTACGCCGGCGAAGAAGGGAGAAAGCAAGCAAGCTGGCGCCGACTCAGCTTTGAAAGAGATGTTCGAAGCAAAGATTAAGGCAGAGTGGGAAGCGATCAAGAACAAAGACAAGAAGACTTACGGCGAACTTTTAGCTGACGATTACCAGGGCGTGGAAGTCGATGGCAAGGGCGAACGTAATAAGCTGCAAGCCTTAGCCGAACTGGCGGAATCGAACGTCTTCACCTACACGCTGTGGGGCCTCAAGTTAATTCCGGCCGGTCCGGATGCAGTCCTAGTCATCTACGAAGTCACTATGCAGTTCCCGCCCAAAGCGCAGGTGCGTTACTCACGGGTCTACATCAGCGAACTTTGGATAAAGCGCTCGGGGCAATGGAAGGAAGTGCATTATCAGGAGACGCACGTGAAGTAGCGCCGAAGCTCCATCACGAATTGAAGCCAACCTCTGCAAGAATGTTGCCATCCCACTAGGCGAGAGGAGACGCTTATGAAGAAATTATTTTTCGTCACCTTGCTGCTATCCGGCGGCTTTCTCCTGGCGCAAGATAGTGCTGCCAACAGCGATCAGAAGTCTAAGACATCCAACGATGAGACAACTGTGCAAGGCTGCGTTGGCCGGTCCAGTGGCGACTACGTCTTGACCAAGCAGAATCCGGCCATGACCTACGAACTGCAGGCGACCAGCAAGACGAGACTGAAACACTACCTGGGCCAGCGCGTGGAAGTCACTGGAAAAGAATCGCCGACCATGAGCACCAGTTCAGACGCTATGAATAAAACCGGTTCCGCGGCTCCAACGACTATAACGATCACATCAATCCGGACGATTGACAAGGAATGTACGGTTCGCCAAGCTTCAGATTATTAAGCCGAGGAACTTCGTCCGCGGTTGATCGAGTAAGAGAGCTTAGTCACAATCGGGCGGCATCGCCATGATTTCCGAATTCGAGTCGCATGGCGGCTTTTTCTTCGCCGGCTCCAGGAATGAGGGATGATTGTAGCGGAGAATCCACAGGCCTTCATTGTTCGTGAGGTAGAGCAAGCCGTGGCCACCGTCGGGAAGAAGGCTGGTCACTTTATTGAAAGTTTCCAGAGTTTTCGGATTGCGCGGATCGCTTAGATCAAGCACGCGAACTGTTTCGGTCGCCCGGCTGCTGCTGGTCAGTGTCGTGGGCGTTTTTTCCGGAGCTTCGGCGATCGCTATATCGGGACTGACCATCTCCAGGTTGCCAGAAGTTGCCTGATTCGATTCGGCGGTTCGCTTGAGAAGGCTCGGCTTATCCGGCTTGCTCACGTCAACCACCATGAAGCCCTGCTTGGCAGCCTGCTGGATGTAAAGATATTGCTTGCCATTTTCCTTCTGCAACTGCATCTGGTTGCCGGTCTGCTGCGGCAAGGCCAAGTGCGCGATCAGGGTTGCAGGAACATCTGTGGGCTTTGGCGAGGGTTGCTCGCTTGCTCCAGCCATCATCGCAGGCATCAGCAGAAGCGAGAACGACCAGAACTGAATTCGCTGTCCTCTACGAAAAATATTCATAAATCACTTCGCAGTCCCCAACGCGAAACCATATCCAAATTTCGCATCTAAAGCGACTATACCACCAAGGTAAAGGCCAGATTACTGTTCCGCGTAGACTCCAACACATCCTTGAGTGTTGCTCGATCCGCAGATGCCACCAGGCTGCAGGGGCACGAATGCGTGGTTGTTACTTGGGTCCACCGCAATGCTGTGCGAGTTGGAGTTGGTCGTGACATTCACCAGCCATTGGTTCGTCTTGGCGTCGATCACGCCCATTACAGGTCCAGTCGGCATGTCGCGCGCGGCCAGATAATATCTGTTGTCTCCGGGGTTGTACCAAATCTCGTCGACGCCGCCTACATTGGTGATTTCCGTGATGATTGTTCCAGCGGTTCCATCGATCACGTATTCGTTGGGCGGGAATGCGGTGCCGTCATGGTCCGCACAACCTACCAGGAAGTTGTTGCCGGGGCCTTGAGCGACGGCGGTCGGCATGCAATTTTCCAGCGGGAAGCTGTTTACCACATACGGGCCACACGAAACTCCGCCGCAACTGGTGTCGGTAAGCCGGGGGTCGATTTCGTCCACGCTGCCCCACTGTGTGGTGCCGATGGAGTTTTCATTGGTCAGCAGCAAGTGGCCTGTGCTTGGGTTCCATACCATTCCTCCCAACCCGGCTGGAGAGATAGCACCAGCGCAGGTGGCACCCGGAGCAGTTTGACTACAGAAGGTTGCCACGGACTGATCCAAGATCGGTCCATGATGGCAGGGTATGGTGTAAGTCGCGCCGCTGGGGCGCGTTCCGATGCCGTTGCCCAGAAGAGCGCCGGTTGCAGGCGAGCCGGAAACGCCACCGAGGGCCTGGGGATTGCTGGGATCCGGGCACGCGAAAGTGCCGCCAACCTCGTCCACCTGAGTCCCGGAGTTAATGCCAAGACCGCCAGATGCGATGCCACCCGCGCCATCATAGTAAATCTGACCTAGGATGCAGCTTGGCGGGTTGAACGACGCCGTGCTGGGACTCGTCGACGATCCGTTTCCCAGAGTGGCGCCTCCGGTGGCTGTGGCCGCCGGACCATAGGGCGTCGTGGGATCCAGCGGGAGACAATGCTGCTGCGCCACCGTTCCCGTCTTGCTGATGATGTGCGACATGTCGATAAATGTGATGAAAGGCAAACCCGGATCGCCGTTGATGACCGCGAGAACCTTATGGACATTGTCGAAGGACATTTCGTCGGCGCGATCATCGCCACACTCAGCGCTGGAGCCGGCTTCGCCATTCCACGACGTGAGGCAGGCGGATAACTGATCGACCCCGTCGTAGTCGCCCGCAACACCGGTGGGTATATCGGCGAGCACAGTGGGCGGAGTCGGTGGACTCTTGGTCAGGTCCATGGTTGTTAGATCGAAAACCACAACGCTGGCGGTGCCATTTCCGACGAACAAAGTCGTGCCATCGGCGCTGACTTCAAGACCATCGGGTCCGGACATCGGATTAATGCCGTTACCGCGCGAAGCGCAGCATTGCGCTCCAGGAAATCCTCCGAAGTTGTGGTTGGCGCCAAAACCCGAACTGAGATGGAAGGTTTCCGTAGCCCCCGGCACTGCTGTTCTGCATCCAAATCGCGTGAAATTGCCAAATACAGTGACAAGGGGAGGGATGATGTCGTTCCCGGCCGCGTCTTTCGCGCACGGACTGGCCCCGTTGCCCGCATCCGCGACTGAGCCTGATCCCTGAATCGCGTTTACTGCGTAGTTGTTGATTGTGTCGATGACCGCAACGTCCAAGCCAATGCGGTCAGAAATGTAATCGAGATGGCGGTTGGGGTCGATCCAGCTTATGTCGAACGACGTAAACCCTCCGCCCGGTTCGCCGCTGGCATTGTGCTCGGGGACGGGGATGGTAACGAGGTTCGCGTAGCCATCGCCTGTCGTCGTGCCGCACACTGGGCAGTTCTTCACGTTGCCGCACCCGCTCAAAATTACAAACAGCGCCGTGAGAAAAATAGAAAGCAGAATTCTCGATCTCATCGAACCCCTCCTGCGATTTCCCTCAGAACCGGCCTGCGACCGGCTCCGACATCAAACTCGGTTGAAAGTTCCATCGGCCACGACGACGAGCCGATCACTAGAATCTGAACTGCAAGCGCTGCATTATCACGAAGAAATTCTGTGGCTCCTGTCCCGTAACGCTGGGCTGATGAAGCTGATCTACGCCGACGTTCACCATGTACTTCACCCAATAATTCGGGTACCAGTTGAGCCCGAAAGTGATCTCATCCGTGTGATAGTCGTAGGTCGGCACAAACTCAGGCGTGTAGAAGTTTAAGAAATTGGCGCCGGGTGCATTGGCCTGTATGCCGGTATACCGCAGCGCCACTTCAAAGGCCCCCATCCCACGTCCCTTGCCGCCGGGAGTATCGGGGCCAAAGAGCGGCTTCTTCACCCGCGGCGTGCCGTTTTCCGGCCGCTTTTCTCCGGTCAGCAGATAAGTCCCGGCGATGTTCCACGCTTTCGCTCCTACGCCGGGGACGGAAAGGAATCCCAGGCCGCCGGGGGTTTCCTGCCCAATGTCGTAGCGTTGTTGCTGCATTTGCACGTATTCACCGCGGAACGCAAATGCCGACTTGATATAGGTGAATTCACCTTCGTAGCGCTCCACCGGACCATTGATTCGGAGTTGCGGAAAGAATGTATACGCGGCATCGGGCAGCGTGCCCAAGAAGCTCACGTTGCCGGTCAGACCGCGCGAACGCGAATGATCAATCGATCCGCCGAAGGCGAACTGCTTCAGCCAATCGCCCTTGCCCTTGCGGAATGGATAAAAACGAAGTCTGCCGACGAAATCGGGCTCATTGGTGACGTTCGCGGTAACGCCGCCACGGCCGTTGAACGCCCCTGCCCACCACTGAATCACTCCGCCGGAAATGTCACCGTGCAGAGCGATACCAGGGCTGCGGTACGCGGTCACTGCGGAGGGGTACAGCAGCGATTGCAAACCACGTTCGACAAAATCCAGATTGGTGGCGCCAATTCCAGTTTCCTGCGCAAACGGCTCTTTGAACTGCCCGGCCTGGAATTGGAACTCGGGCCTGATACGGACGTTCAGATAAGCGTCGCGGACGATAGCACCCGTCGTGGAGTTCGCGTCGGTCAGCAGCGCGAAATCAAAGTGCGAACCGTAATTGCCCTGGAATCCGAAGCGGGCGCGGCGAACCAGAAAAGTGTCGGAAGGCGCCCCATCGCCTTTGTACGCGCGGTAGTCTGTGTCCAAATAGCCATATGGGCTGATGCTGAATTGCCCATCGGGGCTCTTGATGAAGAAATGCTCGCCGTTCCACCCTGCCGTCAGAGGAGTGTCTTTTTTCGGAGCCGCATTCGCTGGGGCCTGATCTACAACCGCGACTACCGGCTCAGCCTCAAGCAGGACCGCATTCATCAGACGGGGCGCCCCACTGGCGCGACCATCAACCGGCAGGGAACTGACTTCCGGAGCTGAGCTGCTGGAGACAGGCCGAATCTGCGCCGAGCTGTTGTCCGCGGCGGAAGCTTTCGCCGCAACCAACTTCTCCACCATCGCCTTTAGTTCCTCGATTGTCTGGCGTTGCGCCGCGACTTCACCACGCAGTTGGTCGACTTCGGCCTTGGTTGCGCTTGCTGCGGCGGGGCTGGAGGCGGGTTCCGTGCCTTGGGCAAGAATGATCGAAGCTGGCGCCATTACAACTGCCAGCAGCACGAGAAGCTTTGTTAGCGAGCGCATGGGTTTCTTCTCCCCGGATGATTTGCTAAAAGAGCCTCAGGGCAGTGCGGACACTCGCAGTGCCTTGTTGGTTCGGGTTGACCGAAACTACCGAGAGTCACGAAATCAGACTTTGATCCGGTATGATTAGCGGACCAGTACCGACTGGCGGGTTTAACACACCGAAATGGAAATTGTCAAGAAAACTTTTCTACTAACGCCGATTCGAATCACTTCTAGTAAGTCTGCAGCACCCGTTCAAAGCTCGTGGTAAGAGTGCATTACGGAGCTTCTGTTTGTCTGTTCGATTAGGAGTCTTACTCATCAAAGCCTTTCAGCGCTGAAAGCGAAGTTTGTAACAAATTTCACGACAAATCTAGTTTGGATGATGGTTCTCCCGCAGCGCAACCCGTAGCTTCTCCGGACATCGATTTTCTGATAAACAAGAACTTGCACTTTACTCAGGCTATCCTGCTTTTCTTTGCCGCCGCGATTGCCGGAACCCTCAATGCAGTGGCTGGCGGAGGCAGCTTCATTTCGTTTCCAGTGCTGCTGTTTACAGGCGTGCCCGCCATCGAGGCAAATGCCACTAACACGGTGGCTCTATGGCCAGGTCTAGCGGCCAGTACCGTTGCCTACCTAAAGCGCCTGGACGCACCGCTGCGCTTACTGATTCCGCTGTTGGTGACGAGCTTGGCTGGGGGATGGGCTGGAGCGTTGTTGCTGCTCAAAACTCCGCAACACATGTTCCTGCATCTGGTTCCGTGGCTGCTGCTCACTGGCACCCTGCTTTTTGCCTTCGGCAATAACATCCGCTCGATCGCAGGGCACACGGCCGCCGTCGACGATCTCCGCAAGATCTCCTGGCAGGCAATTACGGTGACTTCAATCGTCGAGTTGCTGGTCGCGGTGTATGGCGGGTATTTCGGCGCCGGTATCGGGTTCATAACGCTCGGAATGCTGGCAGCGCTGGGTATGCAGGACATTCATGCCATGGGTGCGATCCGGACCTTGCTCGCCGTCGCGATCAATGCGGCGGCCGTCGTCACCTTCATTGTGGCGGATGCGATCTTGTGGCCGCAATGTGTCGTGATGATTGCGGGCGCGCTGGCCGGCGGTTGGTTCGGAGCGCACTACGCGCAGAAAGCCGATCCCGTGAAGATGAGGTACGTGGTGATCGGCGTTGGTATCGTCATGACCGCATATTTCTTCGTAACCGCTCGTTGAGCGTTGTCGATTTTCGGATTCGCTTGCCGCTGCCTCTTGCCCTTTTGAGAATCGGCATCCCGGAAGAGTAAATAGAAATTCTTAGGCACGCTTTTCGCCGCCGGGGCGGCCGCAGATTCTATAGAATCAGGTTCAGTGCTTGATAAACAGAGAGCGGTACGCTGAGCGTCTTAACGTCGCCGCTCTATAAGAAAAACTAATAGAGTTCGCCAATAAAATTAACTTGACTACACTCGCGGTGCCGGTATTTACTTCGACCCTGCTTGTCATTCCGAAAGCTCCGCTTTGGAGGGTTCTCCGCCGCGGATTCGATTGCGTCTGACTGGAAAAGAGGCCTATGAGCGTCGCACAACACCCGACTTCGACCACTGACTTATTTGCACCTCTGCTGCCGCCCACGCGTTACCTCTTCGGACCGGGGCCGACGATGGTGGACCCTCGCGTCTATCAGGCGCTTTCGAAGCCTATCGTTGGACACCTTGATCCCTATTTTATCCAGGTGATGCAGGACGTTCAGGAATTACTTAAGACCACCTATGGCACCACTCTGGGCTCCACGCTGGTTATTTCCGGAACAGGTAGCGCGGGCATGGAAGCCGCGGTCGCCAACTTCGTAGACCCCGGTTCCAAGTTGGGGATCTTCGCGAATGGATATTTTTCCGATCGTCTTACGGAGATGGCCAAACGCCAGGGCGCAAACGTGGTTCGCTTTGAAAAGGCGTGGGGAGAAACTTTCACCGACGTGGAGGTTGCGGAATTCATCCATCGCGAAAAGCCGCAGGTGGTTGGCTATGTGCACGCCGAAACGTCCACGGGCGCATTGCAGCCTGGCAATGCAATCTGCGCGGCGGCTCATGAAGCCGGGGCCCTGGTCATCGGCGATTGCGTTACGTCCCTCGGTGGAGTTCCGGTCGAGTTCGACAAAACCGGAATCGATATCGCATACAGCTGCTCGCAAAAAGGGCTCAGTTGTCCTCCGGGCCTGTCTCCGCTGGCGATTTCACCGCGCGCGATGGATTGGTTGCGTGCCCGCACCTCGCCGGTGCGCAGTTGGTATCTCGACCTCAAGCTGATTCATGATTACTCGACCGTATCGCACCGCTATCACCACACCGCGCCAATTTCCATGTTCTTTGCCTTGCGCGAAGCTTTGCTGGTGATCGCCGAAGAGGGGATCGAGAACCGTTGGGAGCGACACCGCCGTTGCCACAAATTTTTCGTGCGGGAGATCGAAGCGATGGGTCTGCGCATGCATGTCGCCGCCGCTCACAGAGTTCCAACACTCAACACTGTCCTCGTGCCGAACGGCGTAGATGAGCCTAAAGTGCGCAAGCGGCTTTTGGAAGGTCCAGGCATCGAAATCGCTGGCGGATTCGGGCCATTGGCGGGCAAGATTTTTCGTGTCGGCCTGATGGGGCCTCTCGCTACCGAAGAAAATGTGCAGTTTTTTCTTGCGGAATTCAAGAAAGCACTGAAGGCAGAAGGATACGCGGGATAGATTCGGGATCATTACTGACGCGGGCACCTCTTCATGCAACGATGCGAATGCCGGTGTTGTTTGCCGGAAGCGCTTGGCGAACACCTGCCAGCGGACATTGGCTCGCGCAACATGAACAACCGCTAGCAGTAGACCGATCATCCAACGCACTCCCTCGAGGCGAAGAACGAATGACACTGAAGTCGGTAGATACGCTTCTTGACGTTTTACATTTCGCCGATAGCCACACGGCCATTGTCGTGCCCGAGCTTGGAATCAATATTACGTACGATTCTCTTCGCCAGCAGGTTCTGGCCATGGCGAACGCTTTGGCGTCCGCCGGTATCCGCCGCGGGGACGCGGTGGCGATTGCATTGCCCAACGGTCTGCCAGTGATCGTGAGTTTCCTCGCCGCCTCCATCGCCGGTACGGCGGCTCCTTTGAATCCGGCCTATCCCTACGAAGAATTCCATTTTTTCCTGGGCGACACCAATGCCCGGGTTTTGCTCTGCCCGCCGGTCGGAGCAGAGTTTGTGCGCACAGCAGCCACGGACCGCAAGATCCCGATTTTTTCTGTTGAGATGACGGAGCAGGGAATCGTTCGCATGGTGAATGCTCCTTCCGGCGCAAAGGCCACCGAGCCGACAGCGGACGATATTGCTCTAGTCCTCCACACCAGCGGAAGTACCGGACGGCCGAAGCGCGTTCCTCTGCGGCATTTCAACCTGGCGGTCTCCTCGGCAAATATTGCGAATACGTACGCGCTTACACCGGCAGATGTCTCGCTCTGCATTATGCCGCTGTTCCACGTCCATGGGTTGATTGGTTCAACCATGGCAAGCTTGATTTCTGGAGGGACGGTCGTCGTTCCCACAAAATTCAATGCTTTGTCCTTCTGGAGAACGGTGCGCGAGAACCACGTGACTTGGTATTCAGGCGTGCCGACCATGCATCAGCTTCTGCTGGCTCGGACACGTCAGAAACCGGCGGAAGCTGCCTCGTTGCGGTTCATTCGATCCTGTAGTGCGCCTTTGTCGGCAGAGCTGATTCACAAGATCGAGGGATTGTTTGGCGTTCCGTTCGTCGAAGCCTATGGAATGACCGAAGCCGCACATCAAATGACTTCCAATCCACTGCCTCCGCGGCACCGCAAAGCGGGCTCCGTCGGTGTTGGCGCCGGCCTCCGCATCAGCATCATGGACAAAGACGGCAATCATCTCGGAACCAATCAGCGGGGCGAAGTAGCGATTCAGGGCGCGAATGTGTTCCGGGGATACGAAAACAATTCTGACGCGAATACTCGGGCTTTTGTAAGTGGATGGTTTCGCACCGGCGATCAGGGATATCTCGATACCGACTGTTATTTGCATTTGACAGGCCGGATCAAAGATATCGTCATTCGCGGCGGCGAAAATATTGCGCCTCACGAAGTCGATGAAGTTTTGCTAAGGCACTCGGCGGTTGCTGCTGCGGTCACGTTCGGTTGCGCGCATCCTACACTGGGTGAAGAAGTGGCCGCAGCCGTGGTTTTGCATGAAAAAAATGGTGCGACCGAAGCGGAGCTGATCAAGCACTGCCGCGAATTCCTGGTGGAATTTAAATGCCCAACGAAAATTTATCTGGTCGAAAGCATTCCCACCACCGCGACGGGAAAAATTCGACGCCGCGCAGTCGCTGCTGCCCTGGCCGGTGAGCACGAATGAAGTTTCTGATCGTAGGAGCAGGCGCAATCGGCGCATACGTCGGCGCCCGCATGGCGCGCGCCGGCCTCGACGTCACGCTCTTCGCGCGCGGCCCGCATTTGAAAGCCATACAGCAGCACGGGGTTCAGGTTAAAAGCTCAGACGGAGATTTCCAGGCCCACCCCAGAATTGTTGGCTCCCTCGAAGAAGCGGGAGGAGCGGACGTAGTTTTTCTCGGAGTAAAAGCCCACAGCCTGCCGCAACTCGCCCCTCTGTTGAAACCGGTGCTCGGCCCGGATACCACAGTTGTTAGCACGCAGAATGGAGTTCCGTGGTGGTACTTTCAAGGTTTCGGCGGCGAGTGGGATGGACTTCGCATCGAGCGCATCGACCCCGGCGGCGTGATTTCCGCCGCTATTGCTGCCGGCCGCGTGGTTGGGTCCATCGTTTATTTTTCTACGGAGATTACCGCGCCGGGAGTGATCCAGCATACCGAAGGCAATCGCATTTCTATTGGAGAACCCAACGGCACGCGCACCGAACGCTGCCGCCGCATCGCCGAAGCTCTCACGGCTTCTGGCTTGCGCTGTCCGATCACCACTCACATCCGGCAAGAGATCTGGGTGAAGATTTTGGGCAACGCTTCGTTGAATCCAGTAAGCGCGTTGACCCGCGCCACGCTGGCTCAAATGCTCTACGATCCGGGAGTCTCGGATGTGGTCCGCAACATCATGCAGGAAGTGGAAGCGGTTTCAAAAAAGTTAGGAATGGAACTGCCAGTTACCATCGATCAGCGAATGGCCGGCGCGGAAAAAGTTGGCGAACACAAGACCTCGATGCTTCAGGATCTCGAAGCTGGGCGGCCCATGGAACTCGAAGCCTTGGTCGGCTCGGTGGTGGAACTAGGCGAGAAGGTAGATGTTCCTATGACATATACGCGGGCGGTGTACAATTGCGCCAAGTTGTTGGGACAGAGCAGCCGTGCGACGTTGCAGACGACAAAGCCTTCTTGATTACGAGCGGCCTGCTGGACACCGTCAATGTTTCTAAATCAGCGAAAAATAATTGCCCGGGCTTGACAACGGGCGTATACTCCATCTGGTCCACTTACCAGACCACTTGGGAGCCGCGTTGCCTCCAATCCTCAATTCCGAATTCGAGACTGTACGGCGCAACAAAGTCTATGAAGACGTTGCGCGGCAGATCGAGCGGTTAATTCTTAAGAAGCTGCGGCCGGGCGACAAACTGCCTTCGGAGCGCGAACTCGCCGAGACCCTCGGCGTCAGCCGCAGTTCCATACGAGATGCGATTCGCAGTCTCGAACTGATGGGCATGGTGGAACCGCGTCAAGGCGCGGGCACCATCGTTCGGGAAATCACTTCCAACTCCGTGGCGAATCCGCTGGCCAATGCTCTCAAGCACAAAGAGGAGTTAATGGGGGAACTCCTTGATTTTCGCTTGATGCTCGAACCATCTCTGGCCTCGCGCGCCGCTACGCATGCCTCCGCCGACGAAATTGCTGAGATGGAAGATATCCTCAAACGGCAAGCGGAGAAACTGCGCGTTGGGGACAGCACGATTGCCGAAGATTCCGAATTTCACTACGCAGTTGCATTGGCGTCTGGCAATAGTGTTGTTCTGAAAGTGTTGGATACTCTCATGGACTTGCTGCGGGAAACGCGGGAACGCAGTTTACAAGTTGAGGGACGCCCGCAAAAATCGCTGGCAGGCCACAGCCGCATACTGGCGGCCATCAAGCGCCACGACGCCGAATCGGCAAAAGCCGCGATGCGGCGTCACATTGAAGATGTCGAAGAGATTGTGTTGAAAAAATAATTCTTGAGCAGAACGTTTCTGCGAATGCGAAGTGGGTTTTCGCACTCGAGTTTGGGATGACCAACTGCGGACCATCAGCTGGGGATGATTAGATTGACTGACCGGGGAAATGACGCAACGCGCGAAGTCTTCGCGGCTCGCGATGCGGACCATGTGAGTCATCCGCTTGCAACAATAACGCTGCGCGTTGCGGAAGCCCGCGTCGAGGATGTCGGTCACGCCATCGCGCGATTGGCGCCGGCTGATCTGCGGCGCATAGGCGCACGGGCAGGCGACATCCTGAAAATCACCGGTGGCACAATGGCCGTTGGACGCGCCGAGCTTGCCGACGAAGGCCTCGAAGGCATGATCCAGATCGATGGAACATGCCGCAGCAATTGCAATGCGGGATTGCAGGAGCAAGTAGCAGTCGCGGTTGTCGAGCCGCAGCAGGCCGTGGCCGTTCGCTTTACGCCACTGTGGAAAGGGGCGCCACCGGCAACGATCGCGCCCGAGCAAATGCTCGATGACCTGATCGGCGTTCCGGTTGTTGCAGGCTGCGTGGTGCGCGTCCCAACGTTTTCTAAAGCAGTGAACTTCCAAGTCGTACGCACGATACCCTCAGGAGCGGTCGTCATTGGGAAGCGCACCGACCTCCGCGTGGTGGAAGGCGATCAGACGGTAGCGCGTGCTCCCGCGGTCTCCTATGAAGATATCGGCGGCTTGGAGCGTGAAGTTGCGAGAGTTCGCGAGATCGTCGAGCTGCCGCTGAAGTATCCACGCGTCTTCGAGCGCCTCGGAATTCTGGCGCCGAAGGGTGTATTGCTATATGGCCCACCTGGTACGGGTAAGACGCTTCTCGCCCGCGCTGTGGCTGCTGAGAGCCGTGTGCATTTCATTCACCTCAACGGCCCTGAGATCATGCGGAAGTTCTATGGTGAAAGCGAGGCCAAGCTCCGCGAGGTCTTCGAAGAAGCTGCACGCCATGCGCCGGCGATTCTCTTCATCGACGAGATTGACGCGGTGGCCCCCAAGCGCGCCGAAGTGAGTGGCGAGGTCGAAAAGCGCGTTGTAGCACAGCTTCTCAGCTTGATGGATGGTTTCGTGGCCCGCGGACAAGTCATCGTCATCGGTGCGACAAATATTCCCGAGGTACTCGATCCCGCACTTCGCCGTCCGGGCCGGTTCGATCGCGAAATCGAAATCGGTGTTCCGAATACGCAAGCACGGCTTCAAATTCTCAGAATTCATACCCGTGCCATGCCCCTCGCATCAGATGTCGATCTCAAGGAGATTGCCGAGCATTCGCACGGATTCGTGGGCGCTGACCTCGAAGCGCTTGGGCAAGAGGTGGGCATGATCGCCCTGCGCGGCTTCCTCTCCGCTTATCCGCTCGAAACCGACGGCGCCGCAACGGTTGAACTCGGTTCCTTGCAGGTGACGCGAGAAAATTTTCTTGCCGGTTTAAAAGAAGTCGAGCCCAGCGCTACTCGCGAATTCCTGATCGAGAAAAGTTCGTCGACTTTCGCATCTTTGGGAGGTCTCGCGCAGGTGAAACGGTTGCTCGACGGAGTCGTCGAGCACTCTCACATGCGTGCCGAGATATATGAGCAGGTCGGACTCGCGCCTCCGCGAGGCATCCTGTTCGTTGGACCGTCTGGAACTGGGAAGACTGCAATGGCTCGTGCGCTTTCGGGCGAGAAGCAACTGCCGCTCATTGCCATCGATGGTCCGCAACTGTACTCAAAGTGGCTCGGCGAATCCGAGCGAGCCTTGCGTGAAGTTTTCAAAAAAGCGAGGCGCGCTGCGCCCTGCATTCTATTCTTCGACACCATCGACACGCTCGCGCCAAAGTTCGGAGCTGATCAATTTGGCACCGATGTTTATCAAAGAATTCTTAGTCAGCTTCTGCGTGAAATCGATAACCTGCGAGATGTAAAAGGCGTAATCCTGTTGGCGGCCACTAATCGTCCCGAACGCATCGAGCCCGCTCTCTTGCGCAGCGGACGCTTCGACTACATGTTGCCGTTCGCCAAGCCCGACGCCGCCGATCGTGCCGCCATCATGCGCCTTTGCTGCCAGCGCGTACCTTTGGCTCAAGATGTCGATTTCAACGAGTTCATGGAACAGATGGAGGATTTCACCGGCGCCGATATCGAAAGCTTGTGCAAGAAGGCGACGCTATCCGCAATTGTGGAGTTTCAGAATGGCACGCGCCGCGCGCCGTTAATCGTTTTGCGCAGCGATTTTATGGCGATTCTGGAGTCCGATCACGGAAGCCTCTCGCAACTGACCAGGGTGAATGCTTCGAACCTGAAACAGAGCGCTGAGAATTCGTTCCCTGGCGCATCTGCGATTACGAAGCACTGATTTTACGAGTACAAACGAGGTTTGATTATGAGTTACACAGAACTCACGGTTTGGACGCGCGGCATCATTATGGACAAAGAAGGCCGCGACATCGTCAACTCAATCTCGGCGTCGGCGCGGCTCGAAGGCAAATACGCGCAGGCTATGGAGAATTACGTCGACAATCCCGATCGTACGAATTGCCCCACACGCAAGTATTGCCGCGTGAGCGACGAAATTCTCGAGAATGAGCTCACCTACGAAAACGAGAAGCCCAATATCGTCGTGCTGGTGGAAGGCACGATGGTGAAAGGCTGGGACTACATGCGCGGCATGCCCCCAGGCGGCACGCTGGTGATCAACACGCACTACACGCCGGATTACATGATCCGTTTCGTTCCCGGGCCGGAGCGCTTAGCTCAACTCGTATGCGTTGATGCTGCCAAGCTGGCGCAGCACAAATGGCTTTACTACCGGCTGGGTGAGCTTGGCCTCGACCGTCTTTCGACCGAAGGCGCTGCCGAGAGAAATAAATCAATTGCGCCCGATATCGCGGCCCCGCTAATTGCCGCAGTCGTAAAGACAACTGGCATCGTCAAAATGAAAACCATCGAACCGATGATTGCCAACAAGAACGCATTCGAAATGGCGCTCAACGAGTTACATATTATGCCGCTGAATCCAGTGGCCGTGTAGGAAGGATCTCATGTCGACTAAAGGCACAAAAATTCCCGATTGGCTTACCGTCCCCTTCGCGGGCATCACGCCCGCCCCGTCGCAGGAAAAGGGACAAGACCTTTTCCCCACCGGCAACTGGCGTTCGATCCGTCCGGTGTATCGCGATAAGTTGCCACCGTGCAACAACGCCTGCGGGACCAACGAAAAAATTCAGGGCTATCTCGACCTCGTGAAGCGCGGGAAGTACATCGACGCTTACGCGCTCATCAAGGAGGACATGCCTTTTCCATCGGTCACCGGCCGCGTGTGCTACCACCCGTGCGAGCAAGCCTGTAACCGTGGAAAGTACGATGAGGCCATTTCGATCCGCGCCGTCGAGCGTTTTCTCGGTGACCTCGGACAAGCTCTGACGCACGATGTCGTAAAGCCCGGGAAGCCCAACGGAAAAAAAGTAGCCGTTGTCGGCTCCGGCCCTGCCGGTCACAGCGCCGCTTATCAACTCACGCGTCTCGGCTATAAAGTTACGATCCTCGAAAAATCTCCTAAAGCTGGCGGACTGAATCGCGGCGGCATTCCTGACTGGGTTCTGCCGGCGCACATTCTCGATCGCGAAATTGAGCGTCTGGAGCAACTGGGCATCACCATCAAAACCAACGTCGAAGTTGGCAAGGACGTTACCTGGGACGATTTGAAAAAGAATTACGACGCTTGCGTGCTGGCTATTGGCTTAACTGAGCCCAACAGCGTGCGAGCCGAGGGTGAAAACAAAGACGGCGTGCTGTACGGCCTTCCGTTTCTGCGCGACATCGGCATGGGCACATCCAAGGTAAAACTGGGATCCCGTGTCGCCGTCATCGGCGGAGGAAATACCGCCATCGACTGTGCACGCGAAGCGCTGCGGCAGGGCGCTGTGGAAGTGACCATGATCACGGTGGAGGCGAATCCTCAAGAGATGCCGGCCTCGTCGGAAGATCTGCATGACATGCTCGAGGAAGGAGTGGACCTGTGGCATGGCCGCGCGGTGACGGCTGTTCTGGGCAACGGCAAGGTTGAGTCGCTGCAACTGCATCCGGCACGCTTTGCCGGTGCGATTAACGCTTCCCCCATCAACGTCGATCGCGAAACTGCTGCGGAGCGCTTCGCCGTCGACAATGTAATCATTGCGATCGGCCAGCGTGCCTCGGTCGGTTGGCTGCCTGACGAGTTCAAGAACGAACGCGGAACCATCAGGATTGACAAGTTCGGGCGTCTCGGCGACACAAACTTCTTTGCCGCCGGAGACATCGCGCAGGTCGGTTTGGGTCAACCCTTGATGGTGGTGAATGCGGTTGGCGACGGCAAGCGTGTCGCTTTCAACCTGGACAAGGTCGTGCGTGGCGAGGCGTTGCAGCCGCGTACGATTCCGGTGGACGTGATCATGGATTTGAATCGCATGAACATGACCTACTTCCCGCACTTTCCGCGGGTTCAGCAGGCGATGCTGAATCCGAACAGCCGGCGCAAAACGCAGGATGAAGTGATTCAGGCTTTCTCGGAAGAACAGGCTGTCGAAGAGGCGGCTCGCTGTTTCAGTTGTGGTACCTGCAATGCTTGCGACAACTGTTATCTGGTATGTCCCGAGCCCTGTATCGCGCGTCCGGAACGGTCGAACGGTCTGTATAAGATTCTGGTCAACTACTGCAAAGGTTGCCGCGTGTGTATTGAAGAATGTCCAACCGGTTGCCTGGAGGGCGTGCCCGAACTCGACTTCGATACTGGAGTCGTACGTATGGATACTGCATTTGCGATCACGCCCGGTCTGCACGGACGTCAAGCCGAGGAGCTACGAAACTTGGGCGAGCGTCCGGCAAAGAATATTTAGCAAACTACAGCAGCAACGTTCGCATCAGCAGTAGTCGACGATAGAGAGATTTAGGAATTTGCGGAGTGAACTATGGCAACGGTTACCGAAGCAAAGAAGAGAATGGTCCGGATCAATGGCTGCGTTGCGTCGGCGCAAGCCGCTAAATATGCGGATGTCGACGTAATCGCGGCGTACCCGATTCGTCCCTATACGGCGACGATGATGGCGCTGGCACAAATGGTTGCGAACGGCGAGCTCGATGCCGAATACATCGTGGCCGATAGCGAGCACTCGCAGTTGAGTATCGCGCACGGCGCGGCTTCGGCGGGGGCGCGCGTTTTCACCGGCAGCTCTGGCGTCGGCGTGCAGTTCGCTTACGAACTTTATTCGCCGATCTCGGGAAGCCGCATGCCGGTGCAGATGATGATCGCCGATCGCACGCTCGATCCTCCCGGCGATTTTGGCTCCGAACATACCGACGCACTCTCCACTCGCGACATGGGCTGGCTGATGGGCTGGTCGTGCGACGCCCAGGAGGCATTCGACAATCATCTGATCGCATTTCGCATCGGCGAAGATCCGCGCGTGCTTTTGCCGCAGATGGTTTGCCAGGACGGCTTCTTCGTTTCGCACATCACAGGAGATGTGGAATTACCCGATCAGGGGCAGGTCGACGAATTTCTACCGCCTTACAAGCATCCCTATCCGCTCGACCCACGGCATCCGGTCTCTCACGGGCCACAGATCATGCCGGAGCAGGGGCCTCCGCTGCAATTGGAGCGGGCTCGCGCCATGGAAGGTTCGATGGCGGTCATCGAGGAAGTGCACGACGAGTTCGCGAAGATTTTTGGCCGTCGATACGATCCCTGGGTTGAAGAGTTCATGACCGATGACGCCGAAGTTGTATTTTTCCTGCAAGGCGCTCATGCGGTGACGGCTCGTTTTGCCATTCAACACATGCGCGAACGCGGATTGAAAGTCGGCATGGCCCGCCTGCGCACCATCCGGCCATATCCCACCGATCGCGTCAACGAGATCCTCAGCAAGTTCAAGGTTGTGGGCGTCATCGAGACGAACATGGGCCTGGGCAGCGTCAGCAGCGGCGGTTCGTTATACGCTGAAGTTTGCGCAGCTCTCTACGAAAGTAAAGAGCGGCCGCTGGTGCTCTCGTTCATGGCGGGCATGGGTGGCGAGGCGATTGTGCTGAAAGAATTTTATTGGATGACCGAAAAAATGCTGGATGCGCAGAAACGCGGCAAGATCGAAAAGCGCACCCACTGGGTCGGTTTCGAACACTAAAGTTTCTGATGTAGCGGATTTACTCCGTGTGAGATTTAGGATTGATGCAGGGCCTTGGGCTTTGCGATTTGGAGGACTGATATGGCAACCATTGAAGTGCAGCGGCAAATTCTACCGATTCTCGCCAGCCCGAATCAGGGAGCGCGTTTCTATAATCCTGATCTACCGTCGTCCGAGCCGTTTGTACCGGGCCATCGCACCTGCGCGGGCTGCGGGCCCTCCATCCAGTACCGGATGACGAGCAAGGCGTCCGGCGACAATACGATTCTGGTTGGACCGACAGGCTGCATGTACGTCGCCAACAGTTCGTATTTGTGCACGCCCTACAACGTGCCGTGGGCGCACACGCAGATTGGCAGCGCCGGGAGCTTCACGGCGGGCGTAGCCGCGGCGTATGAAGCGATGATCCGCAAGGGCAAATGGAAGGGCGAATTCCCAAACATTATTTGCGAAGCGGGCGACGGTAGCGCCTCCGACATTGGACTTGCCTCGATCTCCGGCGCGCTTTATCGCAATCACGATTGCCTGATTATCTGCTACGACAACGAGCAGTACGCCAACACCGGCATTCAGGCGTCTTCCCGTACGCCGTATGGTGGAATGACAACATTCTCTCCCCCCGGGCCGGAGGTTCCGGAAGGGAAGAAGCTATTCCCGAAGGATCTCGCGCGCATGATGGCGGCTGGGCACCCACACTGCTATGTGGCGACGGCGAGCGTCGGCTATCCCATCGACCTGATGAACAAGGTGCGAAAGGGACTCAACCACAAAGGCGCGGCATATCTCATGATCTACACTCCCTGCCAGAAAGGGTTCGTGTACGAGACTCCGCGCTCCATCGACCTTGGCCGGCTGGTCGTAGAGTGCGGCCTTTATCCGATGTGGGAGTGGAACCCGGAGAAACGTGAATACGATTACAGCTTCCGTCCGCAGAGCATGCGGCCAGTTTCCGAGTACCTGAAATTGCAGGGACGATTCGGACACCTTCACGCCGAGCACATCGCTTCGCTGCAGAAGTTCGCCAACCAGCAATGGAAGATGATGGGAGTTGAACTGCCCGAAGCTTTGGTCCAGGCAGCGGACGCGAAGAACCTGACCAACATGGCGGCAGCGGCAGAGGCGGAGGCGGTTGCGCAAACCATATGAACACGACAGCGAATATTCCCGCTAGCAAAACCGGACCCGAAGTGGAACCCGAGGGACAGGAAAGTTATATTGTCACGGAAGGTAAGAAGCGCGGTTCGACGCGCGACGTGCGGCCGGACGCGGCGTTCGACCGCTATTACACCGTCTTGCGCGTGCATCCGGGCGACGCGGTCCTCACCGATAACTGGCATACCAATGAAGTGCTCAGCCATGCGCGGGCCAATTTCGAAGGGGTCACGTTTGTGATGCGCACGCTTGAGGCGTGGGGAGTGATGATCGAAAACGATCATCGCGCTTACTACACTGCGGGCGGACGCATCTGGATGCTCGACATCGAGCCCTGCGAAGGCAAGAAGGCGCGATTGCCCGGTACTGGCGGCGGTAAAGGATAGCGGACGGTTGAGCCGCATCCTACTCATCGACGACACGCCGGAAATTGCCGAGCTTCTCACCTTTGCCCTTCGCGACGTTGGTCATGAGGTATTCGCTTCGGGATACACCGATTCGGTCAACGATCTGGTGAGGGAGCACCGCGCCGATGCGCTTGTGCTCGATTGCTCCGCGTACGAAATGAGTGAGGCATTGTTCGACAGCGTGCGTCATCATGCCGATCACGCCGAGCTTCCGATCGTCATCATCAGTGATACTCCGGAGGAAGCGGACACAAGCCTCGGCGAGCGCAACGCTCGGAAAGTCTTGCTGATTCCGAAGCCATTTACCGCGTCGCACGTCGCGAGAGCGCTTGCTCAACTGCTGAAATGAAGGTCAAGATAAACATGCCACTGTGGAGCATGGACGATTGGCAATACGTGGAGCGTGACACCGTAGCCGACCCAAAGGGTAGGCAGTGGACGGTCGCGCTGATGGATGTGCTGGGGCAGAAGGGCGATCCTGACATGCCGGACAAAATGCTCGAACTGCAATATTCTTCGGGCCGGTATTTCACCCTCATCTATTCGCCGAGCGGGGCTGTGCAGCGCGAGCGAGGCTACGCTTCTCTGGAAGAAGCGACAAATGCTTACGGAAATCTGCTGGTGGGCGTGATCGATGGAAGCCTGGATCCATCGCAGCCTGTCTTCCGCCAGGATTTGGAAGATTGATTGGCTTACGCCGCCCTAAATCTTCGTCCGGTCTACCGGCGCTACCTTCCCGGATCCAAATCCCTCATGATTACGTGAAGCACCTGGCCCGCGAGTCGCGCCTCGTGTTCGGAAATTACAGTCCGTGGGCCGGTCTCACCGTGATCTCGATATGAACGGGCGGCTGCGGGAAGGCGGGCGCAACCGCCACGAATGAGTCCGGCTCTCTCGGCCACAGTGAGCCGCGTTTCGAACGACCAGTCGGAAATCTTCTCTGTGGGTGCACCTGACTGAATCAGCGCGGCCAAGCCTTTGAATTCCAGCGCATCCGTAACGATAGCTTCAAGGACTCCACAAGAGTTCAAGAGTGCGTCGAAATATTTTCCTTCATCGAAGGCGTGGCGGCTATCGGTATAGGCCTGCTCGAGAACGGGACGAATCTCTGTGTTGTGAACGAAGTCAAAGCGATGAGGAGCCGGCTGCGCCGATGATGCAGAAGTAATTGCAGCGTCGTCTTTTTGCGAAAGAATAGCGACCGCTTGCTCGAGTACATCGAGCAGCCGCTTGACGATCTCTTCCGGCGCAGCACCTTCGACCGCGCTGCCACTATCTGAGCGCAACAGGAATGCCTGGCTAAAGGCACGGGCGAGCCAATGGGCCTTGCTGCCTCCGGACAATTGATTGATGGTGACTCCGCATTCTTCCTGCCAGGCCCGCGTGGCGGCGATAACGGCCCCATCGGAAGGATTGGCCGCCAGGGCCTCGCCAAGCTGTCGGCCGCGGCGGATCAGGCCATCGAGGTGAGACAGGTAAGTCTCGACCTGGGCTTGCAGACTATCGTTCATGGATTAGATCTCTGCGCAGCTTGCCGCGTCACTATCGGGCTACAGAAACAGCCGGACTCCAAAAGTATGAACCCAGCCTGCAACGCGAAGGCGATGCGCGGCTTCTCACTTACTGCCACCTGAAGAAACTCACCCCTGCGACGATTCCGTTCTTGACAGCCATGGACGGGCGTGCTAAATTCGCTGCCGCTAAGTGGTTCGATGACTGGACCAGTCTAGCACCAGTTGGCTCACTCTCGGGTCAGGAACGTGCTGAAGCCGGCTGGCACGACGCAGCAAATCGCCGCCACGAGCGCGGCGGCTGTGGGTGCGATTACCCGCAGCGAACGCGAATCTTCCGTGTTTGAAGTTCGATTAGCCGTCATGGAGGTATGTCTATGGCAGCATCTGCGGCTCCGCTGATTCATCCGTCCCGTATTCCCAATCGCTGGGTTCAGTTAGTGGCTGGCATCGTTGCGATGATGGCGATCGCCAACCTGCAGTATGCCTGGACCCTGTTCACCAAACCCATGCAGGCGCATCTCCATGTAACGCTGACGGCGATCCAAGGAATTTTCAGTCTCTTCATTCTTCTGGAAACCTGGCTGGTTCCTTTTGAAGGAGCTCTCGTCGACCGCATCGGCCCGCGCCTGATGCTGGGAGTTGGCGGCGTTTTGGTTGGCTTGGGCTGGATATTCTCGGGACAAGCCGAAACGCTTCGCGGCCTGTACTTCTGGTATTGTCTGGGCGGAGTTGGCGCCGGCATCGTCTACGGGGGAACCATTGGCAACGCGCTCAAATGGTTTCCCGACCACCGCGGTCTTTGTGTTGGCCTGACCGCCGGAGCCTACGGCATCGGCACCGCGGTGACGGTGGCTCCCATTGCCAAAATGATCGCAGCTTCCGGCTACCAGCATACTCTGGTCTTTTGGGGCATCATTCAGGGGGTTGTGGTGCTAGCTATGGCGCTGTTCCTAGCCAAGCCACCCGTGGGCTGGACGCCTCCCAACTGGGCGGAAAAAGAAGCCAAGATCAAGCAACACGTCCGCAGTTCGAACGTGGACATGACACCGTTGCAGATGCTGCGCCAACCCTCCTTTTATGTCATCTATCTGATGATGACCATGCTGTCGTTCGGCGGCCTGGTGGTTACGGCGCAACTCAATCCCATGGCCGTCTCCTTCCACGTCGATAAGGTGATCGTCGCGTGGGGCATGAGCGCACTGGTGCTGGCCATCTCGGTAGACCGCTACCTGAACGGGCTGACCCGACCCTTCTGGGGATGGGTGTCGGACCACATCGGTCGCGAGAACACCATGTTCATTGCCTTCACTCTGGAAGCAATCGCGGTATTTGCGCTGCTGCAACTGATCAGCCGTCCCGTCTGGTTCATCGCACTGTCGGGCTTGTGCTTCTTCGCCTGGGGTGAGATCTTCTCGCTGTTCCCTTCCATCACTGGAGATTTGTTCGGGAAGACCTGGGCGACCACCAACTACGGCATCGTGTACACGGCGAAGGGATCGGGCGCACTCTTTGCCGGTTTCGGCGCAGCCTGGTTGTTTGAGAAGACCGGTTCGTGGACAAAGGTCTTTTGGGCGATGATTGCTTGCGACCTTATTGCCGCGCTCCTGGCTTTGTTCTGGCTGAAGCCTTTAGCGGCGCGCACTGTGGAAGAAACCAACAGCGGCTTGCACGCTGTGGATATGTCTACGCCCTTGAAGGCCCGAGGTGTAGCGTAGCGCAGAGTGGCCGAAAACAAGAAAGCTGAAGGCTCTCTTCCTGGAAGAGAGCCTTTCTTGCGTCTGCAATTAGGTGGGCAAGGTTTTGCCGCGGGTTTCCGCGCCGAACGGAATCAACAGCAGACCCAGCGCGAAGGCAATCGACGTCATTGCAACTGGTATTCCCAACGACCCGAAGTGACGAACGCCTGCACCGACCAGGAATGTAATCCCAGCGCCGCCAAACCGAGCAAAAGATGTGGAAAAGGCGAAGGCGCTGGCGCGGCACTCTGTTGGATATTGCTCAGGCAGCCAGAGCGTGTAGACGGCAAAGTTAGCTCCGCCCAGCCCAAGAAAGAACAGGCACACGAAGAACCAAGGCAGCGCGCTGGGACCGAGGTAGAAGACCTTTCCGAATGTGAGCGCGATAAAGACCAACATCAAGGAAAAGAAAAGCGCGAGCGCGCCGCGGCGGCCAAGTCGCTCGGCCAGCCATGGCATAGCCAGACAGCCGAGAATTGTGGCAAACGAAATCAACATCACGCCATAGGAAGCGATCTGCGCCGCGGCTGGGCCAACATGGCCGCCCGCTTCGGCGAGCGATGTGATG
Source organism: uncultured Acidobacteriaceae bacterium (assembly GCA_963771965.1). Taxonomy (GTDB): domain Bacteria; phylum Acidobacteriota; class Terriglobia; order Terriglobales; family Acidobacteriaceae; genus Sulfotelmatobacter. The sequence continues at coordinate 62,047 of CAVYVM010000001.1, read as the reverse complement.
GCCGTGGGAACGTACACGGTACCGGCCCACAAGCCGCAGATCGAGGCCAGCATGAGCAGCGCATTCAAAATAGTGCGGCGGCGCAGGGTATCGGAAAACAGTACGGCAAAGGGACGCCACAATGCCCAGGAGCGAATTACCCCCTCTTTTTTCTTCCATGCGCCTGGTTCTGACACGCCATGCCGCAGCCACGCCAGCAACAGCGCCGGCAGCCCGCCGACAACGAACATGGCGCGCCAGCCATAGTGGCTGCCAATGGCGTAGTTGGCCAGCGCAGCGAGAAAAAAGCCGACATAGTAGCCGGTGTGCATGAATCCTGCACCCATCCGGCGGCGACTCTCGGGCCACTCTTCGGCCACGAACGTCCCGCCCATGGCCCACTCTCCGCCAATTCCGATTCCAGCCAGCAGACGCAAGATCGCCAGCTCCCAGACGTTGCTGACGAACGCGCTCAGAAACGTGAACACCGAGTACCATACGATGGTCAGCATCAGGGTGCGCACGCGCCCGAACTTGTCCCCGATCGGCCCCCATAAGAATGCGAGTCCCCAACCCACCAGGAACAGGGCAAAGGACAAAGATCCGTAGTACCCGATATTGCCTTTGTTGGCTGCAATGCCGGAGTGCGGCAGCAACTCGCGAAGCGCGGGCACCAGCACCAGCGCGTAGACAACGGAGTCCATGCCGTCGAGCGTCCACCCACCCCACGACGCCCAGAAACCGCGAATCTGATTTCGATTGAGCGATGCAGGCCGGGCCGGGTCAGGGATCGGAACAGGAGCCGGATAATTCGCTTCGTTCATCGCGGAACGCGGCATGATAGTGGGCAACTATATCAAAAACCTTCTGGCTCCGTCGGAAAATATATGGAGTGGCCTTGCCTCTCTTCGAACCGGAAACCGCGCCCCTGGCATGGTACAAATGACTCTTGCAATCGAGGACTACATCTTTAAGGAAAAAACTGCCAGAGCTATCGCCTGCGCTCGTAAGCAGTTCGCAGAATATGACGTCCCAAACCGACGAACTCTCAGGACATAAAGAAAAGTTGCTGGAACGCGTTCTCGTGACGGCGGCCCTTGCGCTTGGGCTGTTCCACGCATGGCTGGGTCGTTACGCGATGGATCCCGATGGGATCTCTTATCTGGACGTGGGCCGGTCGTTTTTTCGGCATGATTGGGCCAATGCCATCAATGCATGGTGGAGTCCGTTGTATCCGTGGACACTTGGCCTTTTTCTTGGAATTGTGAGGCCTTCGCCTGCGCGGGAGTTTCCCGTAGCTCGACTCGTCAACGCCGGAGTGTTTGTCCTCGCCCTGCTTGCATTTCGGTTTCTGCTGCGCGAGCTGATGGCTTGGAGCCGCAAAAGACCTTTGACGCTAAGCCCTAACGATGCGGCCTCTTTGCCGAAATGGATGATGCTGCTCCTCGCCTATCCCATATTTCTCTGGCTGGCTTTGGAAGTGGATACTCCGTGGGACATGACTCCCGATCTTGCGGTGCTGGCTTGCGTGTGTTGGTCAGCAGGAATGTTATTAAGTTGCGCGCGCGCAGGAGAAATCTGGCGGTTCGCCCTGCTTGGCTTCGCGCTTGGCATTGGGTATTTGACGAAAGCAATTCTGTTTCCCGTGGGATTAGTGGTCCTCGCAGCGGGCTATTGGTGGAGACGATCGAGTTCAGAATGGCGTCGCGGCATTCTTGTAGCCGCGCTAGTTTTTCTCTGCACTTCAGCGCCGTTCATCCTGTTGTTATCACATCAAAAGGGACGGCTCACTTTTAGCGATACCGGCAAGTTTAACTATGCCTGGTATGTATCTCCGCGAACGTTTTGGAGAAACTGGCAAGGGGCCGAGCAGGGAAGCGGCATCCCCGCCCACCCGACCCGACAACTCTTACAGCATCCTCCAGTATTTGAGTTCGATGGCCCCGTCGTGGGCACATATCCTCCGTGGACTGATCCTTCTTATTGGAACGAGGGGTTGCAGTGGCATTTCAAGTTCGGGCCGCAGTTGGAAGTGCTCACCGGCACGCTTCGCAGTGAACTCCGATTAGTGTTTCGCTCCCGGCCAGACTTAGTTGCCGGCGTCATGATCCTTATTCTTCTGAGCGGGGCAGCGTTTTGGGCAGGATTACGCGAACCGTGGCCCTTACTCGCAATTGCAGTGGCCGGCATGGGACTGTATCTGCCACTGGTCGAGAATGATCGGTACCTAGGCGGGTTTGTTCTACTCCTTTTTCTTACATTGCTCGCGGCCGTGCGGCTTCGCCCGGATGCTCGAAAGAGCGCGACATACGTCACGCTGGCGGTGGGCTTCACCATGCTACTGGCCACCACGGACTATACGGTGCGCGTCGCCCTGCATCATCTTGCAATCCCAGGCAGCGGGCCGAACTCAACTCTGCCGGATATCGCAGCCGCCGAACAGCTCTCGCAGATGGGAGTTCAGCCGGGAGACAAAGTCGCGATAATCATGAACGGAACCGGGGCATACTGGGCCCACCTGGCGAGGTTGCGAATCGTGGCTGAAATCATGGACACCGGCGGCGGCACTGCCGAATTCTGGAGCGCCTCCACGATAGTGCAGCAACAGGTTCTTGATGTTTTCGCGCGCACCGGTGCAAAGGTCGTCGTATCGGTGTGTCCAGTCGAAGGAGTGCAGCTGGCCGGCTGGGTGCAAATAGCCGGAACCTCCTACTGCGTGCACAATCTGCAGATAAATCGGACGAAAGCGCAGGTGGGAAGAACTGCGGGGATCTAGTACTTATAAGCATGCCCACCGCGAATCATCGGCGATTCCAGATAGCGCCATGAGATCTTTGCCAAAATCCAGGTGATCACGCAAGCGAGCAAGACACCGCCTACATCAAAACCAATCGATTGCGTCCCGGGCATGGAGTGAAGAAGAGCCAAGCATATGGTATTCACAGGCAAGTGAATCACGTAGATGCAGTATGAGATACCGCCAAGACGCCGAAGCACCGATAACGAACAAAAACGTGCCAACGCGCCCTGTGGCTGCACCAATGCAAGAAGAATGATCGCGGCGAAGAATGCCCCCATCAAGAAAACTAGGATAGCCCGTGTCTGATTGTCGATCACGCGACCCCTAGCGGAAGTAAAGATAATCACGCTACCAAGCAACATGATCGCTCCATAAAGTGATCGGAGATTGCCTGCTATGCGCGCCTGCCATTTCTGACTGCGGAGCGCGATGGCAAGCAAAACTCCCATTGCTAGCACGTCAGCTCTTAGCGGCGTTGCCATGTAGGGGACGGCCCGCGGATACGCCCGCATGCCGACGATAGCACGTAGAAGGGGCGAGAGAAGGATTGTCGCCACTAGGAATTGCACAAGTCGGCGCTTGGGCAGAAAACGGACGGCTAAAGGCATTAGTAGGTAAAATTGCTCCTCTACCGCTAGCGACCAAAGTGGGCCAAGCCACGCGGCCGAGATGCCCAGGAGCTGCTTGTGAACGAGGTTTTGCAGAAAGAACGCATAAACCACTGTCGGCCTCCAGCCGGTCCACACAGCTCTGATGGAGGCGGGCAGATGGCTAAATACACTGAGTCCTAACGCGATATAAAGGGCCAGCCACAAATAGTAGAGCGGGAAGATGCGATGAAAACGACGCAAATAAAATGTGCCGAAGTAGCGTGACGACTCTCTGGAATCGAGGAGGATGCCGCCAATCAGAAATCCAGAAAGCACAAAGAACAGATCCACGCCGTACTCGCCGAGGCGAAAACAGTCCTGAAAGCGAGCACCAAGTCCATCACTTGGGAAGGGAATTGAAAGCACATAGTGAAAGAGAACAACGCTAAGGACAGCAATTCCCCGCAAACCATCCAATTGAGGGATGCGCTGTTGGCCTACACGGGGCGAGCGTTCAGCTTCGGGGTCGTAGACGGTGGCGTTCGCACTCATCGTGTTAGGGAAACTTGCTATGCCACAGTACGGCCTATCTTTGCCCTGTACAATAGTTTTTCCGTTGCCGGTTGAGGTTGGAGCGCAAGCGTAGGATGAAATTTCAACTTCGATTTCTTCTCATCCCTGTGGGATTGGTCGTACTCTGGGGTCTCTTTCATGAGATGCAGCGGAGTCCGGGCCTCTTCGCCAACTCCACGTACCTGGGAGCGATCGTCGCGGTCGAAATGGTCCTTGCCTGCCTTTGGAAGTTCCAGAAAGTTTTCTTCCCGGTCACCATGGCGTGCTTCGTTATAGCTGGAACCGGGCTGCCGCTCGCTGGAGCGAGTACCTATCTGCGCTGGCTGTTCCTGGCTGTTGGAGGATTGGCCGGCCTCGTTCTCTGGATGAAGAGCAATCGCGAAAAGCATTTTGAATCGTTCCATCTGATTGCCTTGTTTTGTGTTCTCACCGCGCTGGCCACGGCCAGCGCCTCAAACTCTCCTCTCACGGCTTCGCTGAAAACCGGAAGTTTGTTGTTACTCTTCTTGTACGCGTCAACCGGCGCACGGGTTGCTCTGGCGGGGCGAGAGGACGCCTTTGTTCGCGGCCTGGTTCTCGGTTGTGAGGGTATGGTCTATATCGCGGCCCTCTGCAATTTTGTGCTAGGCTACGATCTTTTTGGAAGCCCGAACGCCCTAGGGGCTGTGGTTGGAGTTGCGTTAACCCCCGTTCTCCTGTGGTCGGCTTTGATGGCTCGCGACCATGCGGAGCGCCGCCGCCGCTACATTGCACTGGCACTCTGCGGAGTTCTCCTCTACGTTACCGTGTGCCGTGCGGCGATCATTGCAGATGCAGTTCTCGTCATCCTTATTACAGTCGGATTACGCCGCCCCGGATTACTCGTGAGAGGGGTTTTTGCCGCAGCTTTGTTCCTTGAGATCATGGCTGTCGCCAATCCTTCTCACATGGGCGAGTTACTGGATTCGATGACCGGCCGGTTTATTTTCAAACTCGACCAGTCTCGCCCAAACACCGGCGTCTTCGGATCGCGCCAGGCGCCTTGGGATGACAGCATTGCCGCCATCAAGCAGCACCCATGGTTCGGAACTGGTTTCGGAACGAGCGACCTGGGAACAGAGCGGACTGACATTCAGTATTCGTCGATCTACACAAAGTGGGGCTCGAACCGCGAACACGGCAGCAGCTATTTGGCGCTGGCCGAGTACGTGGGGTTGCTGGGAATTGTGCCGTTCGTCATCCTACTGCTTCTTTTGTCGCGGGCGGCAACTCGGGCTTATTTATGGATGCGGAGAAATGAGAGTCCGAACAACTACGCGGTTGTGTTCGCCATGATCGTCATCGCGGGGCTGATTCATGCCGGCTTTGAAGATTGGCTTTTTGCTGTGGGTTCCTATCTCTCCGTGTTCTTCTGGGTGTCGGCTTTTCTGTTAATCGATCTTGCGGCGCAGTTCAAGTCCGATCCGCATGCGGTTCCCAAGTCTTTTGTCGCATTCTCTCCGGTCCATAGTTTCAGGCAGCCAACGACGTAGTGCCAAGCGCGAACCATGCCATCTTCTCGGGATGCGTCTGAACGGAATTCTCGCATCGCGCGGGATTGGCGGAGTGTGCTGTGCCTTGCGCTGGTTTTGGCTGCGGGCGCGGTGTTCGTGGTGCGGGGACCGCTCCGGGCGGTTCGGAGCTCAACGCAGTTTAACGACTTTCTCTCTCCTTATATACAAGCGGATGCGTGGACTCGCGGCCTCGATCCTTACAGTCCACAAACTCTTCTGAAGTTGTGGCCGGCGCAGGCGGCGCATCTCCAGTTTGTTCCGAGAGAAGTGGCGGATGGTTCGATCATTGCCAAACGGGGCATTCCCACAGCGTATCCGATTACGTCGCTGGTGCTGATCGCACCACTCAGTTGGCTCCCGTGGAATCTCGCTTATGGGATCTGGTTCGCGATCAACCTCGCGCTGTTCGGAATCATGCTGAGTGTTGTCGTGGAACTCGCCGGCTTTTCCTATCGTGATATTCGAGGCGGTTTGCTAATAGCCCTTGTCTTGGCGCTCGCGCCGTTTCATACAGGGTTTGTGACCGGCAACGTGGCGCTGGCCGCGGTTGAGTTGGGAGTGGTCGCGGTTTGGACCGCTCGCCAGCGCCATGACATTGCAACCGCAGTGCTGCTCGCAGTGTCGGCTGGATTGAAACCGCAAATTGGACTCTGCTTTCTTCTCTATTATCTGGTGTGCCGGCGCTGGCGAATCTTCGCAGGAGCGACGGCATTGCTGGCCCTGTTCGCCGCCGTGGGGTTGCTTAGGCTTGAAGGCAGCCACACTCCCTGGCTCGGAAACTATCTCAACGACAATCACGTTCTGCTCGAGAGCGGGATTCTTGCGAACTTTACCCCCGTCAACCCGATGCGGTTCGGGCTGCTCAATCTTCAGGTGATTTTATATTCCATGGTGGACAGTGTCAGCGAGGCCAACCGCTTAGCCGAATTGATTGGAGTAGTTTTTCTTGGTGCGTGGCTTCTCATCGTGTTGCGGAGAAGAATCCGTCAAGATGAGCTTGAGCTTTTGGATTTGAGCGCCATTGCGGTCATGAGTTTGCTCCCTGTTTATCATCGATTCTATGACGCGGTTCTGCTGGTCCTGCCGTTGTGCTGGGTAGTCGCCTCATACCGGAAAGCGCGCTTTCCGGCAATCCTCGCCCTGTTGTTGATGGTCCCATTCTTAATTCCCGGCGGAACGATCCTGCAAACGATGCAAATCAACGGACGCATCCCCTCGACCTTATCGGAACGCTGGTGGTGGGACACGATTGTGATGCCACATGAGATTTGGGCACTCTTTTTCCTCAGTCTTTTGCTGCTTTATGAAATAGCCGTCCAGCGCAACTTCGAGAAGGACTACAGAATCGGTTCGTAGCATTCGTGCGAATTGTGAGTGAGAGTTCCTATTCCCACCATGACCTTTTGTGCGGACATCTCCACCATGCTTTCATCTTCCACGCTTCTTGAAAGGAATACTCTAGGAAATAACTTGTGCGATTGCCTCGCCTCGCTGCTACGGATTGCTTTCGAGCGATTGTGCAGGAAACGTGAGATGCGGCCTAGGCAATCGACGTGAGGTTTCTGATGAAGCCTGTTTCGACTTTTACAGTTCGTCCCCTCTTGCCCGAGCCCCTGCAGCCACTGCTACCCATTGCCTACAACCTGCGCTGGAGTTGGGACCCCGGTGCGGTTCAGTTGTTTCTTAGGCTGGACCGCGATCTTTGGGAAACCTCGGGGCACAATCCGATCGTTTTACTCGGAAGCATCGACCAGTCTGCTTTGGAGGCTGCGGCCCATGACGACTCCTTTTTGGCGCATTTAAGCGGAGTCGCAGAAAGGCTCGATCTTTATCTCTCAGGAGAAGGTAGTTGGTACCGCCGCGAACATCAGAACGACGACAAATTGGTGGTGGCATATTTTTCTGCCGAGTTTGGCATCACCGAGTGCCTTTCGATCTTTGCGGGCGGACTTGGAGTTCTGGCTGGCGATCATCTGAAGGCAGCGAGTGATTTGGGATTGCCGCTAGTTGGTGTGGGCCTGGCTTACCAGCAAGGATACTTTCGCCAATATTTGAACGCCGCGGGCTGGCAACAGGAAGCCTTCGAAGACAACGACTTTCACACTTTGCCAATCGCTCTTGTTCCGGATGTAAAGATTCAAGTTGAGATGCCCGAAGGTCCGATCACCGCGCGAGTGTGGTCGGTCAACGTTGGACGGCTAAAGCTGTTTCTGCTGGACACAAATACTCCAGAGAATCCATCCCCATCTCGTGAAATTACTCACCACCTTTATGGCGGAAACCTCGAGAACCGGATCAGGCAGGAGATTTTGTTGGGAATCGGAGGCTATCGCTTACTCGAAGCCCTGGGATTGCAGCCCACCGTTTTTCACATGAATGAGGGGCACTCTGCATTTCTGGGGCTGGAGAGAATCTTGCGGCTGATAGAAACCAGGCAGCTCTCTTTTCGCGAAGCGCGTGTGCTGGCGTCGGCCAATCTCATTTTTACTACCCATACGCCCGTTACAGCCGGTCACGACTATTTTTCTCCCGCTCTGATGGACCGTTACTTCTCGACCGTCATGCGACGGCTGGGAATCTCGCGGGCCGAATTCCTGGGGCTCGGTCGAAAAGATCCGACCAACGAGTCTGAAGATTTTTGTATGACGGTCCTGGCCTTGCGTTTGGCCTCTTTCAGCAACGGAGTCAGCCGACTCCATGGCAATGTCTCCCGGTGCATGTGGAATCCGATCTGGAAGGGCTTGCCCGAATTGGACGTCCCCATTGGATATGTGACCAATGGAGTGCATTTCAGTAGCTGGGTTTCCTTCGAGATGAACCAGTTGTATGACCGCTATCTCGGGCCAAAGTGGCGGGACGAGCCCGCGGATGACAAGCTTTGGCAGCGAGCCGAAACCATTCCAGCGCCCGAATTGTGGAGTACACATGAGCGCCGGAGAGAGCGATTAGTGGCCTATGCCCGGAAAAGACTGCACGTTCAGTTGGCGAACCGCGGGGCCACTCAAAGTGCCTTGGATGAGGCTGATGAAGTGCTGAACCCGGATGCTCTAACCATAGGGTTTGGACGCCGTTTCGCTTCTTATAAACGCGCCAATCTTCTTATTCGCGATCCGGAACGCTTGTCCCGTCTGCTGAACGACCCAAAACGCCCGGTTCAGATTATTTATGCCGGCAAGGCCCATCCTCAGGACAATGATGGAAAACAATTGATTCAAGCCATTATCAGTTTAGCCATGAAGCCGGAATTTCGCCGGAAGCTGGTATTCCTGGAAAATTACGATATGGCCATTGCGCGCTACATGCTGCAGGGATGTGACATTTGGCTGAACACTCCGCGGCGCCCAATGGAAGCCAGCGGCACCAGCGGAATGAAAGCCCAGGCCAATGGCGTCCTTAACGTGAGTACTCTGGATGGATGGTGGGACGAGGCGTGGGAGATGCGCAACCAAAACGAATCGGATATAGGTTGGGCCATTGGCAAAGGAGAGGTGTACGACGATCTTGCATATCAGGATCAGGTGGAAGCCGAAACCTTGTATGAACTCCTCGAGCACAGGATCGTGCCGATGTTTTACGAGCGCCGAGCCGACGGAATGCCGTCGAAGTGGATCGAGTGTATGAAGTCGTCGGTCGCCACATTGTGTCCGGAGTTCAACATGTACCGCATGGTGACGCAATACGCCGATGAGTACTACTTGGTTGCGCACCGTCGCTGTTTGAGCCTTGGCGCTGAAAACTCCGCTAAGGCGAAACGCCTGGCATTATGGCTGGGCAAGGTGGAAACCGCATGGCCAACGATAAAGGTGGACTCCGTAAGGAATGACGTTTCCGAGATCCGGCTGGGCGAGCGGATTGTGGTGTCTGCACGCATCGCCTTGAACGCTCTCACTCCCGAAGACGTTGTTGTGCAAGTTTTGATAGGGCAGGTCGACGCTGAAGGCGAGATTAAGAACTCAGTCGTGATCCCGATGCAATCAACGGGAAGAGATAGCTCCGGGATCGATCTCTTCGAAGCTGTCATCAAACCAACAATGCGAACTGGCTTACACGGTTACTCGATACGAGTGTCGCCCCAACACCCTGACTTGATCAGCTCCTTCGTGCCGGAGTTGATCGTTTGGGCAAATCCATCGGACAATCAAGAGGAGAATCGGTCTTTCCATTTAGGGGCAGGTGGGATTTAAGATTTATGAGTGTGTGACAACACCTTTGCTCTTTAATGCCGGGTCAGCGCTTCCAGTTCTTCCAGAGTGCGTGGCCAATCTGATCCCAACAACCGGGACAACCCACGATCGGCGAGCACTTTTCCGCGAGTCTGGCAACGGGCGCAGTAGTTTGTTTCCTTGTCTGCGTAGCGAATTCGCAGAACCTTTTCGCCGCAGCGAGGGCAAGGCTCTCCGTAGCGTCCGTGGACAGCCATCCCCTTGCGAAACGCTGTTACCTTCTCGGGAAAACTTACCTTCGCTTCGTCTCGCAAGCGCTCGATCCACAGTTGAAGAGTCTGCCTGGCCGCAAGAAACAGGCGCTCCCATTCTTCCGCTGTCAGTTTCTGCGTCAGCGAAATTGGCGAGAGTTGTGCTGCATGCAGAATCTCATCCGAATAAGCGTTTCCGACTCCACTTACAAGGCGCGGATCGGTCAGTGCCCGCTTAAGCGTGCGATTCTCCGAGGTAAGTGCCGCCCGAAAAGCGTCGACAGCGCTGGTCAAAATGTCGATTCCACCTGGGTCCGCGTCACGCAAAGATTCCTCGCCGCTGAAAATGTGCAAAGAAGCGCGCCGCTTCGAACCGGCCTCGGTAAGAACGAGAGAGCCCTCAGGAAAGTCGAACGCTGCCAGATTTTGCTGGCCCACGAGTTTCGCGCCTGCGGGACGCCAGTGGAGCCGCCCTGCAATCATCAGGTGAAGCACCAGCCACAGTTCGTTGTCTACGCCGATTGCAATGCGCTTGCCGACACGACGTATTTCCCGCACTTTCTGACCTTCAACACTCTCAAGCCGAGGTTTGACCGTGCGCAGCAGAAATGGGCTCGCCAGCCGCGCTTGCTTGATCGGCTGCCCGACAATCCGTGGTTCGAGGGCGCTGATGTAAGCGAGGATATCCGGAAGTTCCGGCATGACGATTCAGCATGCCAGTTCGCACTGATATTTCGCAAGCTCGCTTTCGTCGCGCATCACAGCAAAGTGTTGACGCCGCTGGAGGAACAGTTTCCGAGGAGTTGCTTCCTTCAGGACTTCCACGAGTGTTCGATAGCCGCGTTTTATCGAGTCTCCGAAACGGGTGGTGTCTGAAAAGTGCCTTGGTTTCCCCCACTATCCGTCTACCGCAATGTATTGCAAATTCCGGCATCTTTCATATACTGATCCGTACTTTGGCGGCTACACAGACTGCCATGATGCCGCGACAGGCGCACCTTCTACCGGGACCGGGAGAATCCCATTCACCAAAGTTCTCACAAGGAGTAAGGGATGAAAGAGAAAAGCTTGGAGGACTTGTTGCAGGCCGCCGGGAATCCGGTGACCATGCTGCGGAATTCGCAGATTGGAGCTTACGTTTATCCGGTCGTCCCCTCGGAATATTCAAACTGGCGCGACGAGCAACGCGCCTGGCGAGAGACCGCCGTTCTTTTTGATCAGTCTCACCACATGGTGAATGTGTATATCGAAGGCCCCGACGCTCTCAAAATGCTCTCGCATCTCGGAACCAACAGCTTCGCGAAGTTCCCCGTCAACCGGGCCAAGCAGTTCGCTCCCTGCAGCTACGACGGTTATGTGATTGGCGATGGCATCCTGTTTCATCTCGAAGAAAATCGGTTGGTGTTTGTCGGGCGCGCGCCGGTTGCCAACTGGATTCAATTCCACAGCGAGACTGGAGGATATAACGTCAAGATCGAAAAAGACGACAGGTCTCCGTCAAACCCGAAGGCGAAGGCGGTTATTCGTACGTGCTACCGTTATCAGATTCAGGGCCCAAATGCCACGCAGATTCTCGAGAAGCTGAACGGCGAGCCGGTTCCGGAAATCAAGTTCTTCCACATGGATGTCATCAACATCGCGGGGCGAAAAGTCCGCGCACTGCGCCACGGTATGGCGGGCGCTCCCGGTTTGGAGGTTTGGGGACCATACGACGAGCGTGAAGAAATCCGTGCTGCCATTGTCGACGCCGGCAAGGACTTTGGTCTTCGCGAAGTCGGATCGAGAGCATACGCCACCAACACGCTTGAGTCGGGATGGATTCCGTCTCCTCTTCCCGCTGTTTATACCGGCGAAAAAATGAAGAGCTATCGACAATGGTTGCCTGCAACGAGCTACGAAGGCACAGGCTCCCTCGGCGGCAGTTTCGACTCCAACAATATCGAGGATTACTACATGTCGCCGTATGCCCTGGGCTACGGGCCGTTCATCAAGTTTGACCACGACTTCATCGGAAGAGAAGCTCTCGAAAAGATGCAGAGCAAGCCGCAGCGAAAGAAAGTGACGTTCGCCTGGGACTCGAAAGATGTCCTCAAGACGATCGCGTCGATGTTTGAACCCGGCGACCTATACAAGTACATCGACCTGCCGCTATCCAATTACGCTTCGGCATCGTACGACAAAGTGATGAGCGACGGAAAGCTCGTTGGATTTTCGATGTTCAGCGGATACAGCTACAACGAGCGGTCGATGCTGTCGCTCGGCGTTGTGGATCCAAACGTCGAGATCGGCTCCGAAGTCAGAATCGTTTGGGGCGAAGCCAGCGGCGGTTCGCGGAAAACGACCGTCGAACGCCATAAGCAGATTGAGATTCGGGTGACGGTCAGTCCGGTGCCTTACTCGAAGGTCGCGCGGGAGACTTATGCGAAAGGCTGGCGCACGGCGCAAGTGTGAATGCAGAGGAGCGTTTACGAGTCCCCATCCTTCATTGGTGAGCGTGTATCCAGTCGAGGGTTTTATTGAACCCGCCGAAGACATAAAAATGCAGCCCGGCGATGCCCAGTGCAGTCGCCACGGCACCTTGCGCAATACCTTGAATAATCGGCTCAGGGCCGTTTTCGGTGAGTAGCTTCGCGAACGACGGATGTTCAGTCAGCACGTGTAGCGAGTTGCCGATGCCGCAGTGGAGCGCATAGCGGGTCAAAGTGAGTATTCCGGCCGGGCCGGCAAGGCCCACACGCACGGGAATATCGATGCCGCGGGCGCGAAGACGCTGCAGCCATTCGACGATTGGTTCGGCTTTGAAGCAGAACTGCGTAACGATCGAAAGCTTCAGTCTGTTGTCGCGTGCGAAATCTATTTTCGCCGCGAGTGCTTCATCAAGGACGATATCTGAGACATTGGGATTGCCTTCGGGAAAGCCGCTTACGGCCATGCGAGTAACGCCGAGCTTCTGAAATACTTCAGTCCGCATCACCGCTAAGCTCGAGTCATAAGGACCGGCGGGCTCAGCGCGGTCGCCACCGATGATGAGAACGCGGTCCACATCCGCTCCCTCTACGAAACGTGCGGCAAGCTGCTCCAGTTGTGTCGCGCTCGCGAGATGGCGGGCGCCGATATGAGGAACTGGCAGTAGTCCGGCGCCGCGCAGCTTGGCTGCAGGGCCCACCATGTTCATCGGATTTGTGTTAGGAACCCAGGTGAGAAAAACTTCAGTGCCTGGATTGAGCCGGGTTGCCGCCGCATCCACGACCTTCGGCTGATTGGGGTTGACCTCAATCGAATAGCCGCGCAGAATTCTGGCGATGTTAGGCGAATCGGTGGCAATATCTTTCATCAGATCGTGTCGAGAGTGCTGAAAGCAGTGGCCGCATTTCCTCACTTCCACAATTGATTGTCAATAGGACACAGTGAGGCATACTGAGGTACGAAAAAGTAACCTCAACATTTCGAGCTAACGCTTTTCGTTGAAAAATAAAATCGCATACGTATTACGGCGAAACTAGCGGTACCATGCTGCAGAGGTGACCATGCACAGTGAACCGGTCATGGAGGTAGCTCATCTGGGCCATTTGGAGTTGCTGACCCCCAAACTCCAGGAGAGCTTGCAATTCTTCGTCAATATCATGGGGATGACGGAGACGGGCCGCGAAGGCAACTCGGTCTACCTGCATGCATATGACGACTATGAACGCCACTCCTTGAAGCTTACCGCGTCGAAATCGCCGGGGTTAGGTCATGTCGCTTATCGCACGCGTAGCTCGCTGGCTCTGGAGAGACGAGTCGCAGCGCTGAAAGGATCCGGCTTCGATATTGGCTGGACAGATGGCGACCTGGCGCACGGTCCCGCGTTTCTCATTCAAGATCCGGACGGGCACAAAGTTGAGCTGTATTACGAAACCCAGTGGTATCAAGCTCCGCCAGAATTGAAGCCGGCGCTGAAAAATCAGTCGCAACGGTTTCCGGGCCGTGGCATAAACGTCCGTCGCCTCGACCACTGGAACGGGTTGGCCGTCGATATCCAAGCCAATCGCCAGTTTTTCGAAAAGTATCTTGGCTTTCGCCTGACTGAGCAAATCGTGTTGGACGACGGCTCAGAGGCCGCCATGTGGATGACCTGCACGAACAAGAGCTATGATTTTGCCTACACACGTGACCACACGGGAACCAGAGGACGTTTTCATCATCTGACCTATGCCGTCAATTCCTGGCAGGAAGTGCTTTTGGCTGCAGACATTTGCCAGGAGAATGGCGTCTACATTGAAACGGGTCCGCACAAGCATGCCATTCAGCAAACCTTCTTTTTATATGTGTATGAGCCCGGAGGTAATCGCGTGGAGATATGCAACGCCGGAGCGCGGCTGATTTTGGCACCGGACTGGAAGCCGATTCGCTGGACCGAGGCTGAGCGCAGGAAAGGTCAGGCCTGGGGCCTCAAGACGATTGAATCATTTCACACTTACGGTACACCTCCGGTCGAGGTGGTTACTAAGGCATGAACAGTGTGGGCTAGCCATCTAGTTATCGAGAATCAAAATTCAAAAGATATAAACCATGGCTGAGAAGAAAACCGCACTGGTTGTCAGCGCGCACTCCGCAGATTTTGTATGGCGCGCGGGAGGAGCAATAGCGTTGTATGCCGAGCGTGGCTGGGAAGTCGCCGTGGTCTGCCTTTCGTTCGGCGAACGCGGCGAATCGGCGAAACTGTGGCGCGAGCCCGGAATGACCATGGAGAAAGTGAAGTCCAATAGAAAAGAAGAAACCACGCGGGCAGCAGAAATTCTGGGTGCGACCGCGATTTTCTTCGACGTGGGCGACTATCCGATGCGAATCGCAGACAGCGTGCTCTTCGAATTGGCGGCACTTTACCGAAAAATTCGTCCGGAGTTCGTTCTCACCCACGCGCTCAACGATCCATATAATTTCGATCATCCGCTCGCATCGCGTGCCGCGCAAGAAGCTCGCATCGTTGCTCAGGCGCATGGACACGAACCTGGCACTCCCGTAATCGGCGCACCGCCCGTATTTCTGTTCGAGCCGCACCAGCCTGAGCAGTGCGAGTGGAAGCCGCAGGTTCTGCTCGACATCACTCCTGTGTGGGCGAAAAAATATGCGGCGTTCAAGGAAATGAGAGCTCAGGAACATCTGTGGCAATACTACGAGCGTGTGGCGTTGCAACGGGGGGTGCAGGCCTCACGCAATTCGAACAAGAACATCAAGTACGGCGAGGCGTATCAGCGAATCTTTCCGCAGGTGACGGAGGATTTGGAATGAACAACCCAATCGTGATCCGCCAGGTGGAGCAACCGCCTGCGGATGTGGTCGCAGCGCTGGAGAAATTTGGAGTGTCGACTGTGCACGAGGCACAGGGGCGATGCGGGTTGCTCGCCACCTATATGCGCCCAATCTATCCGGACGCTGCAATTGCCGGGCCGGCCGTTACCGTGTCGCTTCCTCCGGGGGATAATCTGATGATTCACGTCGCAGTCGAGGTTTGCCATCCAGGGTGCATCCTCGTTGTCGTTCCGACGTCGCCTTGTACAGACGGATATTTTGGCGAACTGCTGGCAACTTCCCTGCGCGCGCGTGGTGTGAAGGGATTGGTGATCGATGCGGGATGTCGCGACATTCGATCTCTGACGGACATGCAGTTTCCGGTTTGGAGCCGTGCCGTCAGCTCTCAAGGAACGGCCAAGGCGACGTTAGGATCGGTGAATGTAGGAGTGGTGTGCGGAGGGGCCTACTTAGAAGCGGGCGACGTTATCATCGCTGACGATGACGGAGTAGTTGTTGTGAAACGCGCCGTTGCGAGCGAGGTGGTCGCCGCGTCGGAGCAAAGAATTCTCAAAGAAGAGGCGACTCGAGAACGGCTTGCCCGCGGAGAGTTGGGACTCGATATCTACGGCTTACGCTCGAAGATCGCGGAACTTGGAATCAAGTATTTATGAGTGGAAAGCAGCTGAAAGAAGGTTTCTGAAGGGTGAATCAACGGATAAGAAGATCGCATGCGTCAGCCTCCCCAGACTCCGATTCACAGTACGTTGATGCGCGGCGGCACTTCGAAAGGACCTTTTTTTCTCGCCAGCGATCTTCCCAGCGATGTCCAGCTTAGGGATCGAGTGTTGCTCGCCGTGATGGGATCGCCCGACGCTCGCCAGATCGACGGCATTGGTGGCGCCGATCCTCTGACTAGTAAAGTAGCGATAGTCTCCCGCTCGGCACGCGCGGGAATCGATGTCGATTACCTCTTTGCGCAGGTTTCCATCGACCGACCATTTGTGGATGTGACGCCGAACTGCGGCAATATGCTCGCTGGCGTTGGCCCTTTTGCGATTGAGCGTGGTTTGACTGCGTCGCGTGATCCGGTTACCCCCATCAAGATTTATATGGTCAACACTGGAAATATCGCCGTGGCTCATGTGCCTACACCCGGCGGTGAGGTTGCGTACGAAGGCGAGACTTCCATCGCGGGTGTACCGGGTACATCCGCGGCAATTCGCATCGATTTTCTGAACACAGCTGGCTCGGTCTGTGGCGTGCTGTTGCCGACCGGGCACTCTATCGACGAAATCGGCGGGATCGAGGCAACGCTAATCGATAACGGCATGCCGGTCGTCGTACTCCGTGCTGCTGATCTTGGAAAGTCCGGGTATGAGAGTCCTGCCGAACTCGATAGCGATAAGAAATTTAAATCGCGGCTGGAAGAGATTCGCCTCTTGGCAGGAAAGCGTATGGGTTTAGGAGACGTGAGTTCAAAAGTGGTTCCCAAGATGACATTAATTGCGCCTCCGCGCAACGGTGGAGATCTGAGCACGCGTACCTTCATTCCGCACAAGTGTCATGCGGCGATCGGAGTGTTGGGAGCCGTGACAGTTGGGACGGCTTGCGTGCTCCCCGGTTCGGTCGCTTCAGGTGTCGTATCTGCGACCGAAGGTCCGGTCAAGCGACTCTCGGTTGAACACCCCAGCGGCGAATTCTCGTTGGAAATTGAAGTCGATAATATAACGAGTACCCGACTCCAGGTAATTCGCTCAAGCCTCATTCGAACCGCGCGCGCGCTATTTCGCGGCGATGTGCTCGTGCCAGCGAGCATTTGGGATGGGAGCAGCACTAACCCTCCAACTGCACATTCGCACACAATGAAGTCTGCGTAGAAGCACTTAGCCCGGTACTAAGCAGAAATATCCTGTGGCACGGTACCCGGCCGCGCCAACCGCTTGATCGGAGTAATTGTTTTGGCGGTAGGGGAGTGCGCAACGAGGTCGGCAAGCTGAGCGATGGTCGAGGTTGTAAATAGCTGGCTCAATGGCACCGCCACTCCTAATTCATCTGTAATTCGAGCGATCACCCGTGTTGCGAGCAGCGAATGGCCGCCGATCCGGAAGAAATCATCATGGATTCCAACTCGATCTAGTTCCAGCGTCTGCTCCCAGATCGTAACCAGCTTCTGTTCAATTTCATTTCGCGGCGGACATAGACTGGTTTTTCGGCCAACGTGTCAAGCTCGTTTCATCCTGTGAAATTGCCCATTGACGAGTCATGACAATTTGAAAATACTCGGGCGGGCGTCACAACCCGCTCTGGTCGAGCTAGTTCGCCGGAGAGTCATCCAGGCCGCGATACTTCAACATGGCCTTCGAATTTGGCGGCGCACTGCGCCACGCCTCGTACATCTTGGCGAGATCCTCCGTGTTGCCGCGGGATAGAACCATCTTCCGGAAGCGATCGCCGTTGGCGCGGCTGAGTTCTCCATGTTCGTTGAACCATTCGTAGGCATCGTCGGCAAGCATCTGAGTCCAGAGATAAGCGTAGTAACCTGCGCTGTAACCTCCTTGCCAGATGTGGCTGAAGAACGTGGTTCGATAACGAGGTGGAACATAGCTTACATTCAGGTGAGTCTTGTCCAGTGCCTGCTTTTCGAACTCATCCGGATTCTGGAGTGGAGCCTGCGGAGTGAGGAAATGCCACTGCATATCGAGTTCGGCTGCTGCGAGCAGTTCGGTCATGTCGTAGCCTTTGTTGAAAGTGGCGGCTTTCCTGATCCGCGCGGCGAGTTCCTCCGGCATAAGAGCGCCGGTCTTGTAGTGTCTGGCGTAGTGGGCAAAGATCGATGGATAAAGGGCCCAGTGTTCGTTGAACTGCGATGGGAACTCTACGAAGTCGCGCGCAGTTGAGGTTCCGGCCAGAGTGGGGTACTCGGCATCGGAGAACATTCCGTGCAATGCATGTCCAAACTCATGGAACATCGTAACTACGTCGGTGAAACTGATCAAAGCAGGCTCGCCGTCGGCGGGCTTGGGAAGGTTCGCGACGTTGTAGACAACCGGAGTGTTTCCTAGTAAGCGGGACTGACCTACGAATTCCGACATCCATGCGCCGCCGTTCTTGTTATCCCGTTTGAAATAATCACAATAGAAAAGTGCGAGGTGCTTTCCGTCGGCGTCAAATACCTCAAAGATACGCACGTCCGCTTGGTAGACCGGAATGTCATGCCGCTCTTTGAACGTGACGCCATAAAGCTCAGTGGCAGCGTAGAAGACGCCATTCTGTAAAACATTGTTCAGCTCGAAGTAAGGTTTTACCTCCGCGTCATCGAGATCGTAGTGAGCTTTGCGAACCTGGTCGGCGTAGAAATTCCAATCCCACGGCTGGAGCTGAAAGCCACCCTTCTGCGAGTCGATGATGTCCTGGATGTCCTTGGCCTCATGAGCGGCTTTTTCGGTGGCGGCAGGAACAATGGCATCCATGAACTTCAAAGCGGCTTCAGGTGTCTTGGCCATCTGATCTTCGAGCTTCCATGCCGCAAAACTCGGAAAGCCGAGCAATTTTGCCTTCTGCGCGCGCAGCTGCGCCAGATGTGCGATGGTGTCGCGAGTGTCGTTGGCATCGCCGCGTTCGGTGCGGTTCCATGAGTGCTCGAAGATCGCCTGCCGGGTAGAACGGTCGCTGAGCGAAACCAGATCGGGCTGTTGCGTCGTATTCTGAAGTGGAATGACAAAACCCTCGACTTGGCGGTTCTTGGCTACTTGCGCGGCGGCTGCGATGCGAGCCTCGGAGAATCCGGCGAGGGTGGCTTTATCGGTCGTTCTGTACGCGCCCTGTTTCGTAGCCGCGAGAATTTTATTGGCATACGTGTCCGAAAACGCGGATATCTCTTCGTTAAGTCTTCGCAGTTCAGTCTTATCGGCTTCGGAAAGATTGGCGCCGGCATGCACGAAATTATCGTAGTAGCGCTCCACCAGACGGAGAGATTCGGAGTCCAGCTTTAGCGCGGCGCGCTCTTTGTAGATCGCAGCCACGCGCGCGAAAAGTTTCGTGTTCAGAAAAATGAAGTCGTGGTGGGCGGCCAGTTTAGGGGCTTCAACGGTCTTTACCTTCTGAAGAGTGTCGTTCGTATTCGCCCCAGTGATTCCGTCGAATACCGTCATGACGCGCTCAAGAAGCAGGCCGGTCTTCTCCATGGCCACGATCGTGTTGTCGAACGTGGGAGCGGCGGAATTGTCGGCGATCGCCCGAACTTCGGTCTGCTGCTCCGCCATACCGGCCTCAATGGCGGGCTGAAAGTCTTCGTCCTTGATCTTGTCGAACGGCGGCGCATGAAAAGGCAGCGTGCTGGGTGTAAAGAATGGGTTGGAAGGACCGAAATCCGCGGCTGCGGCGAGCGCGGGGTTGGCGGAAGAAATCGCGATAGCTCCAGTAACAATCATGATAGTCAAGGATAGCAGGGTGGTGTTCGAGGCGTTCAATCGGATGAGAGCCATATATTAGAAGTTCCTTGGCGGTTCGACGGCAACAATCCGCCGGTTATGAAAGCACGTTGGAGGAGCCTTCGGACGCTCTGTTTGCGCCGGAAGGATCGAAATGTTTGGGTTCGAATCAGGCAATGTCCCTGTATGCGGGGCGCTGCACGACTCGGCGCACACTGTCCAGGAAGGAGAATACCGCGGTGGACTGTTCGTTTTTGCGCCATGCCATGTAAAGTTCTATTTTGACCTCAGGCTCACTCAGCCGGATGGACACCAGATCGACACCGGGAACAGAATGATTCGCGGTTGCGCCTACGCAAGCAGAATTGCGTTGCCCGCCGCGACCATCAGCGCGCCCGCTTCTTCGTCCTCGACATGGGTGACGGTAAGATGTGACCTCAAGCCCTGCCTACTGTACAAACCGAGTATTTTGTCGTAAAGCCAGCTCGAGAAACTACGGTCAAAAATGATCGAAGTTTCGCCCGCAATGTCTTTTGCTCTCAAAAATCTGCGTCTCGCCAGGCGGTGCGTCGCTGGAAGAACGACGACAAACTCCTCTTCGAACAGCAATTCACAATCCAGGTGAGCATGGTCGATTGGGGGACGGAAGAAGCCAATATCAATTTCTCCGTTTCGCAGCGCCTCGTTCTGCAGGCTGGAGCAAATGTCATTGCGCTGGACGTCCAGGGCAGGGAAGCGCTTACAGTGCTCCGCGACGGCCGCGCTCAGCACACCTCCCAGGCGTGAAGGGATGCCAATCTTGATGCTGCCGCATTCTCCTTCATGAGCGTGGCGAACCGCTTCCACCGCATGCCCGGCTTGTGCCACAAGTTTTCTCGCTTCTTCGAGAAAGACCCGGCCTTCCTTAGTCAAGGCCACGCCCCTCTTATTGCGCAGAAAGAGGGCAACACCAAGGTCCTCTTCCAGTTGTCGAATCTGGCGGCTCAGGGGCGGTTGCGCGATGTGCAGTTGCTGCGCCGCTTTGCTGAAGTTAAGGCACTCCGCAACCGCGATAAAGTACCGAACATGACGAAGTTCCACGGCCAGCTATTTTATACCCTTTGGGGGTATGTTTTCGAAGTTCTTTCCGGCTCTAGGCACCACAAGCAGCGTTGGCCGAACAAAGCATCCTCACCGCTTTAAGCGAAGGTAAAAGCGTGACGTTTCCTCCGCCATCACCCTCCCCGCAATCAGTCTGACGCGGAAGTTACTCACTATATCTCAAGGTGGAGTGGCAAGTCGTTTTGCCGCAATAATTAAAGTGTGTATCGTTCGAATCTGAAAACCGTTTGCTATGATGCAGCGGCATGAATTCCTCAAAGCGTTATGAGTGCACGCTGGTCGCAATTCTGTTCTTCACCTGGGGCACGGTCTTTCTCGATCGCATGTCACCCCTCTATCTTGCGCCCTATTTCGCTCCGGAATTCCACATGAGCCACGCACAGATCGGCACGCTGGCTTCGGTGTTGGCCATCACGTGGGCGGCGTCCACGTTTTTCTTTGGCGCGATGTCGGATCGCGTAGGCCGCAAACGAGTGCTCATCCCCGCTGTATTTATTTTCTCGATCCTTTCCTGGATGACGGGACTGGCGCACAGCTTTCATCAACTGTTGTGGATTCGCGGTCTGATGGGCCTGGCGGAAGGACCAACCTGGTCGATCATGACCGCCTTGATCGAAGAATCATCCGCAGTGCAGCGGCGCGGGCGAAACATCGGATTGGTGGTGAGCGCTGCCGCGCTCGTAGGCTTGGCAGCAGCACCCGTGTTGACCACGCAGGTGGCGGCGCGTTGGGGATGGCGTTCCGCATTTTTCCTCGCCGGCGTTCCTGGTTTCTTGATGGGAGCCTTGATCTGGAAGTTTGTGAAAGAGCCGGCTCACGAAGAAACCGAGAGCCATGAAAAACCGACGTTGCGGGATTATGTTTCCCTCTTACGTTTTCGCAACATGTGGCTTTGCTGTCTGGGAGCAACCGGTTTCATGTCGTGGCTGTTCGCGCTGAATGTGTTCGCGCCGCTCTACATCACGGAGGTCGCGCACCAGCCTGCGACTACAGCCGGCCTGTTGTTGGGAGCCACAGGGCTGGGCAGTTTTTTCCTAGGATTTCTGCTGCCCTCACTCTCCGATCGAGTCGGCCGCAAGCCGGTTCTTCTGGTCTCAGCTGCCATGTCCGCCCTCATCCCTCTCGTGTTCTTGGTTCCTGTTCTGTATGTGTATCCGTTCCTGCTGGCGGCGATTGTCTTCGTCACAAATTCGGGCCAGGGCATGGCGAGCCTTCTGATGGTGCTGGTTCCCACGGAGAGCGTTCCACCTCAGTTCCGCGCGACCTCGATCGGTCTCGCCACTCTGGTTGGTGAAATCTTTGGCGCCACGGCGGCTCCAATCGTTGTGGGCAACCTCGCGGAAAAATATGGCCTGTCGTTAAGCATGTGGATGGCGGCGGCTGGAAGTGCAGTCGTGTTTGTGGTTGCCTTGTTTCTCCGCGAGACTGATCAGCACCCGGAATCGCACGGCGGCTCGCCACAATTTTCTCGGTGAGACTAGGTTGAGAGAAGATGCGCGCCTAGCGGACGGCTATTGGGTCCGGGAATTTGTGCCATACCCATTTGGTATGACCATCCTACCAAAGATGTATTGGACAGTTGTTTCCTTTCAAACGATGCTCACCATCCATAGTGGCGTTCCGATTTGGGCGTATTTCTGTCTAATCGCGGCCCAGCGTTGTTGAGGGTAAGCCGTGACTAGATACACTGTATATCTCGGAGACGCAAGTTCGCAGGCAACCGCGTAGCTCTTGGGCTACGCGGTTTTGCTTTGCGATGAGCAATTGCTCCGTTGGTGATAGGTTCAACCAAGCTTTGAAGAGGGAAAAGTCATGAGGCAGCGTTCCACGTTGAACGTTTGGTTGGTGGTGCTAACGGCGGTTTGTCTGGTCCCTCACGCCTTCGGACAAGCAACGCTGAGCTTTGCTCAGTTGAACGGCACTGTCTTGGATACCAGCGGCCGGATCGTCGTCGGAGCCTCGGTCAGTGCGCGCAACCTCGGCACCAATCAAAGCTACGCAGCCACCACGAACAGCTCGGGCTACTACGTAGTTCCCAATCTCCCTCCGGGCCAGTACGAGCTTACCGTGCAGGCTACGGGCTTTGGCAAGTCCGTGGAGACTGGCTTCACTTTGACGGTCGGCCAGATCGCGACCCTCGACGTAACCTTGAAAGTCGCGGGCGTCGGTGAATCGGTCACGGTAACGACTGAGGCGCCGCCGGTGGAAACCAGCCGAACCGAAATCAGCCAGGTGATCGACGCACCGCAGATTCAATCCCTGCCGGTCAACGGCCGTCAATTCGTGGATTTCGCATTGCTCACACCGGGCGTCGCGACCGGCAGAACCAGCATTCAATCCACCTTCACCGAGCCGGATATCACACGCATTTCTTTCGGAGGCATGCGCGACTTGAGCAACGCCGTCACCGTCGACGGCGCAGACTATATCGACGAAGGCACAGGTTCACAGAGGGCTACTCCGTCGCAGGAAGCCGTGAGTGAATTTCGCGTCGTGAACAACAGCTTCGGAGCCGAATACGGCCGCGCCCTGGGCGGAATCGTCAACGTGGTTACCAAGTCAGGCACCAATGACTTGCACGGTTCGCTATACGGCTATCTCGGCAACAAGGCTGCCAATTCGCGTTCTCTGCTGCAAACCGCGCAGTACGATCAGTATCGCCGCGGCCAGTTCGGAGGCACGCTCGGCGGGCCGATCCAGAAGGACAAGACGTTTTTCTTCGCCAATTACGAGGGGCAGAGGCTCGGAGAGTCGCCGACTTATCCGGGCACGTTAATCGGTAATTTGGCTGTATTCGATGCCGCTAAGATTGCTTTGGGCCTGCCGCCGGAGAATCTGAACACTCTGAAGACGCTTGATAACGACAACGGATTCGCCCGCTTCGACGAGCAGATCAACACCAACAATCGGCTCACCATTCACTACGGAGCGATCGACGCCCGGGATAAGAACGTGCTGGTCGGAGACACACTCGACGGTGGCGGGATCGGTGTGCCCAGCGACGGGCATAACACCTTCCTCCGCGATCAATCGTTAGTTGGCACTGTGAATACGTTGGTCAAACCGAACGTGGTGAATACATTTCTCGTGCAGTACGCGAGGCGCCACTATAACTTTCCCGCGACCACCGGTCAGCCGAATCTCGACTTGCCCAACGAGCTTTCGTTCGGCCACAACTTCGGTACATTCGATGCGCTCAATGAAAGCCGGCAACAGATTTCCGACAGTATTGCCTGGATCAAGGGCACTCATTACCTGAAGGCTGGCGTCGACGCGAACTTCATTCAAAATTTCGTGATCTGGCCGGGTTTTACGCCCATGCGCATCGTTTTGCCGGGCGACAACTGCATGGTGGATTTCGCCAACTACGTCAATCCGACTGCAGATGTGCCCGCCGTACCCGGCCCGCCGTGCCCTACAGGAACGGCTCCGCCAAGCGGACCGGGCCCGAATCCAAACGATCCTCTCAACGGAGTGCCCATCGTTTTTTGGGGAGCTCCGCTCGGCACCGGGCCGGTTGTCGCCGGCAGTTTGCCTCCGGTGATTCCCACGAGTTTTCAAAATGCCTACGTTGATCCTCAGGACTTCAGCTTCAACCTCAACCACAGCTACTTCGGACTGTACTTTCAGGACCAATGGCGGCTCAACCCCAAACTAACCGTCAACTACGGCTTACGTTGGGATGAAGAGCTTGGACTGTCGCAGATCGTTAATCCCGACCACAGCGGGTTTCAGCCGCGCATCGGGCTGGCATACTCGCCGGGCAAGCACACAGTGATTCGCGCCGGCTATGGAGTCTTCGACGATCATTACAACATGACATTCTTTTTCGTCACCTACCCGCAACGCGAAGTAGTCATTCCAAACGCGGCGCAACCTTGGGTAAGGCAAGGGAACACGACAGCGACTTGGGCGCTGAACCAGCTCAGCTTCGATGCACCCAAC
The DNA here is from genome assembly GCA_963771965.1 of uncultured Acidobacteriaceae bacterium. Lineage (GTDB taxonomy): Bacteria > Acidobacteriota > Terriglobia > Terriglobales > Acidobacteriaceae > Sulfotelmatobacter. Next base: position 37,409 of record CAVYVM010000001.1, on the reverse strand, counting down.
CCGGGTAATCCCTGTACAGGTCCGGGGTCGGCTTGTCCTTTGCCCTATCCCGATGGCTCGACCGTACCGACCCCCTCGCTTGCGGCAAAAAACCTCCTCTTAACCGGCCAGACTCCGCCCAATTTCAACACAGGCCCGGGTCCCGGCCAGGATCCAAACTTGCCACCGGGCGGCAGCTTTGTCACTAACAGCGGCGGCGGCATTGACCGCAATATGCGGCTCGCTTACTCCCAGCAGGCCAGTCTGCAGATCGATCAGGAGATCGGCAAAGGATTAGTTCTGAGCGTTGGTTATCTGTTCCTCCGCGCGCATAAGCAGATCCGGCCGGAGAACCTGAACGTTTGCCCCTCCGCTGGATTAGCCAATGACGCTACATTTTGTCCTCCTGCTGTCGCGATACCGGGCCCACCGATCACTCCGACCGGTCCTTTCCCCGGCAACAAGACATTCGACGGGAAGGATGCGTTTAGCGGAGTTTTGTACAACAACGCGGGCCTCATGTACTTCCTCGACGGTTCCGGAAACGCTGAATATGACGGCGGTACAATTTCCGTCACCGACAAGTTAGGACAGTATTTGCGCTTCAACGCGAACTACACCTACTCGCATACCCGCGACGACGGCACCTTCACGACTTTTGTAAGTACTCCGGAAGACCTCTACGACCGCGCTCTGGAACGCGCCAATTCGGTGCAGGATATTCGCCACCGATTTGTGGGGAACTTTACCGCCGATATACCCCAGAACAGCTTTCTGCGGAACTTTGAGTTCAGCATGATTGCCTCCCTGCAAACGCCGCGGCCTTTCACCATGTTCGTCGGCAATGACATCAACGGCGACACCAACCCTGTGACCGACCGTGTGGGCTGGTCGCCACGCAATGCATATTACGGCGACCACTTTTATGATTTTGATCTTCGTGCGTCGCGCTCCTTCAAATTCGGGGAGCATAAGCAACTTCTGCTGGCTTTCGACGCCTTTGATGTGTTCAATCGCCAGAACATTAATGAGGTGACTTCGGTCTACGGCGGCGGAACCCCGGACTTCTGCGGCGGCACCAACGCCCTCAACGGGCCGGTGCCAAAACACTACAATGACGCCGCTTCGCTTGCCATTCAACGCGGGCAGGTAAGCTGTCCGGCAGAGATCACATCACTCGGTCCTGTGGCAACGGCCCCGGCGCCGAGTGCATTATTTGGCACGCCAAGAACCATGTTCAACCCGCGCCAACTACAGATTTCAGCTAAATGGACTTTCTAATCGCTATTTCGTGTGGTAGGCGGGAATCCGAGGAACTCAGTTCAGTCCCTGTAACAGGTAAAGTTCCGACAACTGCCGCAGTGTGTTGTAGGCGAAGTATTGACCATCGGCCGTAGTGACGACGCGCGTGATACCGAACCCACCAGCAGGGTCATTCATTTGCAGCGTCTTCACCAGTTGCCGGGTTGCGTTGTCTACACCAACGCGATAGATCGCCGCTGACATGCCATTGTAGGCAACCACCAGCACCGCATTTCCGTCCGCTGTCACTTGAATCGGGACATCCTTCTCCTGCCATCCTTTTATTTCGCGGGCCGGCGCTCCAGTTTCAAGTGGAAGAATTTCAGGTATATTCTTGTTGCCGCGTGCGATTAGGAACTTACCTCCGGGCATGTCGAGTGCGCGCACGCCTTCCGGCGTGAGTGGTTGCAGTTTGCCCGTATCCGGGTCAAATAAAAAATCACGCGCCTGCTTTCCTGGTTCGTTGGCAATCGCCACCACTCGATGACTATCAGCCGCGAAGCCCTGCAGTGCGATGTGCTCGATTCCCGGCATTTTCAATTCCGTGACTTCCCCTGCACCGGAAGGAATGAGCCAGTAACGGGGCGGGTCGCTCGGAGTGAGCGCCAGCACCCATTTCTGATCCGGTGAAAGAGCGACGGCATAGCCTTCCCCTAGCCGCACTGCGGCGGTGCCATCTGTTTTGCGCAGGAAGATCGTGCCCTGGGACCCTCCCCCTTTTCCGCCTTCATGAAATACTACTTGTTTGCCATCGGGAGACAAGGCCACGAGCACAGCTCGGTCAAGCCATGTGAGCTCTCTGTCTTCGTTCCCTTGAGCGCCAGAAAAGAATATCTTGCGCTCGCGGTCGTCGATGGCGATGATGGCGGTGCCATCGGCGGCAACATCGTGCAGAGTCAAATCCCCCGGTGCGGCAGCCAGTAAGCGGAACGTTCCTGACATGTTGACCGCCATCAACCTCCGCGCGATCGTGGTGGTCGCAGGGTCCGCGGTAAACCAAACTTCGTCATTCTTCGGCGACCAAGCCAGCCCATAGAGGCTGGCAAAGCTTCCAAAAGATTTTGCATTGCTGCCGTCGGAATCGATGATGGTCACCGAACCACGATCGTCGCCTCTCGCGTTGTGCTTGCAAAACGCGATCCGCTTGCCATCGCGAGAAATTCGCGGTTGACTGATCCAGCCCGGCACGAGGACCTTATAAACAACCTTACCCGCGGGATACTCGACGCGTTCCTCGTTAGCCACGGTGCGCACAACCAGCAGGTTCGATCCGTCGGGCGACCAGTCTGACCATTCGACGTTCTCCAGCATCTCGCGCGGCGCCGTTCCGCCGGTGAGTGGCGTGCGACCCAAAGTGCCCAGCGTGCCGAAGAAGCCCGTAAGTGGCGTCGGCTTCAGAGAAACCGCAAGCTCCCCTTGCGACGAGATGCCCAGCAAATCGACCTGGCTCAATCCGAGTGGCCGCGATTCAATCGTGTCCGCACGCGTCGAGAACAACTCTGGAGCCAGCCCAGCCCACGCCGCACTATAGATGACGGTCCGGCTGTCGGGCGCGAAGCGCGCGCTCAGAATCGTTCCCTTGCGGAAGGTCAGCTGGCGATACGTCAACTCCGAGGTTGCCTTACCCCTGTGTCCGGCAAGGTAGCCCAAGCCCGCGGCTAATGCGACCAGCAGCACTGCGATCAACGGCTGGAAGCGGCGCGCGCGCTGGACGACGGTGGGCTGCGCAACCCTGCCCAGCGAAGAAGAACTGGAAGTAGGAGACAACGCCTCCAGAGCGAACACAAGATCGCGAGCCGATTGAAAGCGCTGGTCGGGATTTTTTTCCAGGCAGTGGCGCACGATCCGATCGAGCGCCGGAGAGATGGTGCGGTTCAGATCCGTGAGCTCTGGTAGGTCTTCCTTCAGAATTGCGGTCATCGTCTCTGCAGCCGTATCCCGTCGGAAGGCACGCTGGCCGCTGAGCATCTCGAACAGAATCGCACCAAACACAAAGATGTCCGAACGATGATCGACCTCAATGCCACGCACCTGCTCCGGCGACATATATCCCGCGGTGCCCAGAACCTGGCCGGCCTCGGTCAGTGAAATGTCCGCCGAGGTCAGAGTCTGCACATTGTTGGTCGCCCCGGACCCGCCTCGCGCCATCTTGGCCAAACCGAAATCCAGAATCTTGATTCGTCCGTCTCTCGTGAGGAAAATGTTCTCGGGCTTCAGGTCGCGGTGAATAATTCCTTTGTCGTAGGCTGCGGCCAATCCCTGGCCAATCTGTATCGCGATTTCAATGGCCTTCCGTGGCGACAAAACTCCGCCCTGCAGGCGCTCGCGCAGAGGATCGCCCTCCAACAGTTCGCACACCATGTACGGAGTTCCATCGTGGGTTCCGATGTCATGTACCGCCAGAATGTTGGGGTGGTTGAGAGCTGCAACCGAACGCGCCTCCCGCTCAAACCGCTCTAAGCGATCTTTGTCGAGCGAGAACGACGAGGGAAGGACCTTGATGGCGACGATGCGGTCGAGGCGGCTGTCTCGCGCGCGATACACCTCACCCATACCTCCCGCACCCAATTGCGACTGGATTTCATAAGGGCCGAGCTTGGTGCCAGCGGTGAGAGCCATCCGTGGCCGCAATTATAGACTACGCCGCGCACTCCCGGGTGTATGCGACGGCTCTCGCCTTTGGGGATGGGCTCTTGCTTCTGGTGTCGACTAGAGCTCGTAGCTTACGGATGCCCAAAGAAGATCCGTCGCTTGTCGGTTTTAAATGGGGTTAACTAGTAGGTAATACAGCGAAAACTGTAAAGGTTTCCCCCGTCGTTCCATCGATAATACCCGACTGCTTCGGTTGAAAATTCTAAGAACCTCAAGCCACCAGAAAGGTTAGAAGGATGAGTGTTGTCCAGATTCTGATCGCCGACGATCATGAGTTGTTTAGACGCACCGTGCGATCTTTCATTGAATCTCATCCCGATTGGCAGGTTTGCGGCGAAGCTGGGGACGGGATCGAAGCGGTTGAAAAGGCGAAACAACTACGTCCTCAGGTCGTCCTGATGGACATTAACATGCCTCGCATGGATGGATTGGAGGCAACTCGAATCATTCGGCGCGAACTCCCTGAATGCAACGTGATCATTGTCACGCAGAATCACGAAACCATCGCCCGTCAGCAAGCCGCTGCCGTCGATGCGAGAGGCTCTGTGACAAAGTCAGAACTTACGCGGGAGTTGCGCCCGGCCATTGAACGATTGTTCGCGATTCCGACGTCGGAAGCCGTCGAGCGACCGGGAGAAAAAGCCGCGATTACGGAAGGGTGGGTGCGCGGTGGAGGAGCCTTGAGCCGACTGGTCAGTGAATTCAATTGGACGAAGACTCCGCTCGGCGCCATCGAAGGCTGGCCACAAAGCTTGAAAACCGTGGTTCGCATTGTATTAACTTCACGCTTTGCCATGTGGATGAGCTGGGGACCGGACCTCACATTTCTCTACAATGATGACTACGCTCGCATGACTCTCGGCGGGAAGCATCCGTGGGCGCTGGGAAAGCCATCTCGCGAGGTATGGAAGGAAATTTGGGACGACATCGGTCCCCGGATTCGACGAGTTCTGGACACCGGCGAAGCGACATGGGATGAAGCGTTGCTCTTGTTCTTAGAGCGAAGCGGATATCGCGAGGAAACCTATCACACTTTTTCTTACAGTCCGCTGTCTGGAGATGACGGCAGAGTTGCCGGGCATCTATGCGTGGTTACAGAAGAAACGGACCGTGTCATCGGTGAACGCCGCCTCAAGACGTTACGTTCGCTGGCGGGAGAATTGAGCCGAACGATTACAGAAGAGGATGTGGTCGACTGCATCGTTCGCTGTCTCGGCGAGAATCAAAAAGATTTGCCGTTTACCCTCACATATCTACTGACGGGAGATGGCAAAGAAGCCCGGCTGGCGTGCCGGACTGGTATTCCGGAAAATCATCCGGCTGCGCCGGAGACCATTTCCTTGACTGCGAAGAGCCAGGTCTGGCCAATCGGCGCACTACTCGACGGGAAAGATTCCGTTATCGTCGAGAACTTGTTGGAGCAATTCGAATTGGTTCCGTCCGGTTTCTGGGACAAATCGCCTTGGCGAGCGCTCCTCCTGCCCATTACGAGTCAGGGTCAAGATAAAGATCGGCCCGCTGGAGTGATCGTAGCGGCTCTCAATCCGTATCGTCCCCTGGACGTCAACTACGCGGGATTCATCAACCTCATCGCGGGCCAGATCGCTGCAAGCATCGCCAATGCGCGGGCGTATGAGGCAGAGAAAAAGCGTGCCGAAGCGCTGGCGGAGATCGATCGAGCTAAGACGGCATTTTTCAGCAACGTAAGCCATGAGTTTCGCACCCCGCTCACTCTCATGTTGGGGCCGCTCGAAGACCTGCTGGCACGAAGCCATACTCACCTTTCTCCAACGGCTAAGGAACAACTCGACTTGGTGAATCGCAACGGCGCTAGGCTCTTGCGCCTGGTGAATACGCTTCTGGATTTTTCGCGCATCGAAGCAGGACGCGTAGAAGCCGTCTATCAGGCAACGGACCTGGCAAGGTTCACGTCCGATTTAGCGAGCGTATTCCGCTCTGCGACGGACAAAGCAGGGTTGCGACTGGTGGTGGATTGCCACGATCTCGGAGAACCGGTCTACGTGGATCGCGATATGTGGGAGAAGGTGGTTCTGAATTTGATTTCCAATGCTTTCAAGTTCACCTTTGATGGAGAAATTACTGTCAGCGTACGTCGAGTGGGGAGCACGGCAGAACTGCGCGTCCGCGACACCGGTGTCGGAATTCCTCCCGAAGCCATACCTAGATTGTTCGAGCGATTTCATCGCGTTCCCAACATGCGTAGCCGAACCCATGAGGGGAGCGGCATCGGTTTGGCATTAGTGCACGAGTTAGTCAAATTGCACGGCGGCTCCATAAGAACCGAAAGCGTCGTGGGAGAAGGATCCACGTTTGTGGTTAGCATTCCTTTTGGGCAAAATCACCTGGCATCAGGCCAGATGGGCGGTTCCCGCAGCTTGTCGTCAACAGCGGTAGGCGCGAAACCGTTTGTCGAGGAAGCTCTCAGGTGGCTTCCTGACGAGACTGATAGAAGCGGCGAAGTTTTTCCCGTGCACGACGAGTTGCTGCCGGTCCCGTGCCCTCCGGTGTCCCAGGGTGCCGACCGTCCCCGCGTCCTGATCGCTGACGACAACGCTGACATGCGGCAATATCTTGCGCGTCTATTGTCGGAACAGTACGAAGTGGAAACTGTGGCTGACGGTCAAGCAGCCATTCAGGCTGCGCATAAACATCTCCCCGATCTCATCGTTAGCGATGTAATGATGCCGGTACTCGATGGCTTTGAGCTTCTGAAGGCGCTGCGGACAGACGAGTCGACTCGCGCCATTCCAGTCATCCTGCTTTCGGCCCGAGCCGGCGAAGAATCGCGGGTGGAGGGCATGCAAGCGGGAGCGGATGATTATTTGATAAAACCGTTCTCCGCGCGGGAACTTCTCGCTCGTATCAGCGGCAGACTCGAGATTGCCCGGTTGCAGCGGGATCGAGAATCGCAACTCAGGACTAGTCAGGCGGAACTGGAGCAGAGAGTTCGAGAACGCACGCAGGAACTGCTGAACGCGAGCGAGGAACTCCGGGAACTGTCAGCACGCCTTTTGCAAGCTCAAGATGAGGAGAGACGACGACTTGCAAGGGAACTCCATGACGGCGCGGGACAACTCCTCGCCGCGCTTGGCATGGAGGCTGCCAATTTAGCTGGGGAGAGTGACCGTCTGAGTTCACGCGCCGCATCCTCGCTCAGCAACATCGACTCGCTGGTCTTACAAATGACGAAAGACATTCGCACCATGTCTCATCTTTTGTATCCGCCCCTCCTGGACGACGTTGGCCTCAAGTCTGCCCTTACGAACTACATTACGGGGTTTGCCGAACGCAGCGGGGTTCAGGTATCGCTCGAACTCCCAGAGGTGATCGAGCGCCTGGATCGCGACTATGACCTCTCATTATTCCGTATTGTCCAGGAATGCCTCACGAACATTCATCGCCATTCGGGAAGTAAGACAGCCAGCATCCACATTGTTCACGACGAAGGAGACCTTGTCCTGGAGGTCTGGGATGAAGGCAGGGGCATGCCAGCCGAGCGATTATCGGAAATTCAGACGAGAGGCTCCGGTGTCGGGATCCGAGGTATGCGAGAACGGGTTCTCCAATTGTCTGGGACGATGAGCATTAAGTCCGATGCATCGGGAACTCGAATCCGTGTGGTCATTCCAACTCCCAAGACTGCTTCGCAGGAACTGGCGACAAATGATGAACCGCTACAAACCTGTGGGAGACTGTCAGTAAACCAACGGGCATCAAATCGCGGGACCGAGGGGACAATGGGAAAATACTAGAGCTGGGTTGGTTGCGGGGGGTGGATTTGAACCACCGACCTTTGGGTTATGAGGGAAAAGCAGCCGAGGACACCGTACAAGCAGTGCAGATTAACTCCAAGAAAATCCTAGTACACCCCACGCTGTTCCTGCCTCTTTTCGCACTGTTTGACACCCTGTTGACGGACAAAACGCGGACAATTTGGGGCAGCAACATCTTCGTGGTTTAACTGAAGTTCCGGAGACAGGGCTTCACCGCCACACTTGCACCTTCCCCTGCACTGGAATACTTTACTCAATAACAGCACCGAACACCTACAGGTGAAGGTGACACGAGACCGAGAGGAATTTCCTTCGGGCAAAGGAGCGTGTGATGCAAAGCGTACCTCTGGTTGTGGTATTTCTGCTGCTGAGTGCGACCGCGACCGCGGCCTCCGCACAAGTAAAACAAACTAGCCAAGGAGAAGAACGAAAAATGTCGAACGAAACGAATTTCCAATTGCTTATTCCAAACACCATGCCCAAGTCAGTCGGTTATTCGCAGCTCGCCGTCGTAACGGGCGGAACCGTTGCCTTTATCGCTGGTCAGGTCGCTCTCGACAAGTCCGGGAACGTTGTGGGCAAGGACGACTTCAAAGCTCAGATTCAGCAAGTGTTTGAAAATCTAAAGGCCGCAGTTGAGGCTGCGGGAGGCGCCTTCAACGACGTGGTCAAATTGAACAGCTACTTCCTCGACCTCTCCCATTTGTCCGACTTCAGGGAGGTCCGTGACAAATACATCAATGTTAAGAATCCGCCGGCCAGCACTGCGATTCAAGTTCCGAGATTGTTCCGGCCGGAATTCCTGATTGAGGTCGAGGCCGTGGCTGTCGTTCAGTCAAAGTCAAATTAGGCTCGCCGTGGTCAGAACACGCCTGGGGCAATGCTTCCGAATTGACGTAATCCGACCGGAAACACTCACCGCGCACGAAATCCCCGCCAACCGGCTCAATTATCTGCGCATGCTGACGGCGGTTTCGCAGCTCGAGTTAGACGTGCGTGAGATCGAGAATCTGGTCAAGGGTGAGGCCTCGCTGTGGTTAAGCGGGTACAACACAGCGGTACACCGACATTCGAGCTGTGCTCAAGATCTGGCCACGATCCGGCAAGAAACGGTCTAGCAAGAAGCGAAAATAGCGGTATTGCAAGTCATGAATGTAGTGGCCAGCGCCGCTAACGGTCACGGCTACGACTGAATTGGGTTTGATTTGCTCCAAAGCACACAGGGTAAGACCGTTACTCACAATGTGATCGTGTGATCCCATGAGGACCAGCATCCGGCCCGTGAGTCTTTGCAGAGTCTCCTTTGTTGCGTGGTTTTCATCGGAAGCCACTCGATAAGTCATATTCAGAAAAGATTCGGGCTCTGTCATGGGCGCCACTATCACACCTGCGTGTTTTTGTGATGGCATCTCAAAAAGTTTCTGTGCCCGCTTCGCCGGTTGATCCTTCAGGCGGTCCCAATCCGGGAGCTCCCGGCCCTGCTCTGCAATAGTCTGGCAAAAGAATTCGGCGAGATCTGGTTGCTGCAAAACCGAGTCAAAAAGTAATTGAAGATCTCTCTCAAACTGACTTGGAAGCGCAACCTTGCCGGACAAGCCTTTGAAAGTTGGCGTGAGCAATACAATGGAACCGATCCTGGCCGGTTGCAGAGTCGCGAGCTCGATTGCGAGTCTCGTGCCATTGCACCAAGCGACCACCTCGATTCTCTCAATGGACTCCGCGTCCAGAATTGAACCAAGATCGGTGGACTCCGTTGCTATGTCTACGGGCTCCTGCAATCCGCCATTTAAGAGGTCCGTCCCGCGACGTTCGGGGACAATGATCCTGAAGTCGTGCTCCGGATCAGCCAGAAAGCTGTGCCAAATATCAATGGGCACGCCAGTTGAATTAATCAGAAGTAACGGCCTGCTGCCTCGATTGCGAATGAAATAGCGTATCTCCGCTTTGGTTGTTCCCTCCGAATAGGACTGCGAGAGCGTCTCCAGAACCGTCCCTGCCATTTTGAAAGCAGGTTGCAAATCGAGAATTCCATGATCCGCCAGGAGCGCATCCACGACGCTGTCACACACGAATTGGGTTATGGGATCTCCGATACTTGTGGTTTGCGTGGAAGCCGGCCAGCGTTCAGCAAAATATGCCAGACCCTTAGTGAGAAACTCCTCCAATGGTTGCACGCTGTCTCGAAGGCCCGTGGGAGAGTTTGTTTGCTCACACAGTGATGCCGTGATTGCTCAACTCGCTGGCGATACGGCAATCGAACTGAACAGCAGGGAATACGGCGAGACTTGCTATGATCCGCCAGCATTGGGAGGATTGCCCCGATCCTCCCTCGTCAGTGTGCCTATTATACTAGGCATAACATTGACAAACATATATTATGCCTAGTATATTAGGCTTGCAATGTTGAAACTGCATGCCATTGGCTCTCAGATCGCGTCTCGGCGGAAGGCTCTTGGGCTTAGCCAATCCATGTTGGCTGACAAGGCCGGTGTGAGTCGGGCGACACTCGATGCCCTGGAGAATGGCCGATCCGGTGAACTTGGTTTTTCCAAAGTCGCCAACATTTTGTCGGCGCTCGGCCTAGAGTTGAAACTCCAAGAGGCAAACCTCCAACGGCCCACTCTGGACGAACTCTTAGAAGAGGATCGTGATGATAAAGGTCTGGACAGACGCCGCTGAGGCAGGATTGTTGGACAGGCAGCGGGATCGTGGAAGTGCTTTTGCGTACTTGCCAGCGACAGTCCCACAGCGTGCCGTCTCCGTTACCATGCCTGTGCGCCTTCCCTCCTGGGACGTGCCCTTTGGCCTTCCTCCGATCTTCGAGATGAACCTCCCAGAAGGCGCGTTACGGGAACGGCTGCGACTCGCCTTTGCGAAGGCGACTGGAACGTTCGATGATTTTGATCTGCTCGCCATAGTTGGCCGCTCACAAGTAGGCCGCATCCGGTATACCGGCGACAAGGAACGGCTCAACGAGGATGTTCCTTTTCAGTCGGTCGACGAGATTTTGGCAAGTCGTCGCGACGGGGACTTATTTCGCTACCTCATTGAGAAGTTTGCAGCCTTTTCCGGTATCAGCGGTGTCCAGCCCAAGATCCTCGTGCGAGACGAGAACGCATCTGCCACTTTAGCGAACAGAGAGCCCCGTCTTTCTCCGAGCTACAGAGGCGCAACTCACATCGTGAAGTTCTGGGAGCCGAACGAATTTCCTCAGCTCGCTGCGAACGAATACTTCTGCCTGAAGGCCGCTGAGCGTTGCGGCCTGGACGTACCTCGGTATCGACTCGCAGAAGACGGGATGGCTCTTGTCGTTGACCGTTTCGACTTGCGCCCAGATGGTACCTACCGGGGATTTGAAGATTTTTGCGTCCTGAACGCGAGAAGAACAGACGAGAAGTATCGCGGCAGCTACGAAACTTCAGTCATGAAGCGATTTCAGCAATTCGCAAACTCACCCGCCGTACTCGCAGATGTTGAAAAACTATTCACGCTGATCGTGCTGAATTGCGCGCTGCGCAATGGCGATGCTCACCTCAAGAATTTCGGCATCGTCTACGACGACGTGCTTGGTGAAGCTCGTCTCGCACCAGTCTATGATCTCGTGACGACTGCCATCTACCTGCCGAAGGATAGTCTGGCGCTTACGCTCAACGGAACAACCCAGTGGCCGGGCAACAAAGTGCTCCGTCGGCTCGGTGAAACACGGATGACAGGCACACCCGCTAAGATTCGCGAGATCCTTGAGCATGTCTCAGACGCCCTCTCGCAAACCGAGATCGATCTGCGCTCATACATCAAGGAACATCCCGATTTCAAGGAAGTGGGTGAGCGCATGCTGCAGGAATGGGTAAAGGGGCGACAACTCTCGCTTCAAGGCGGTTAGTGGTTCGCATTTCCGCGTTGGGCCATTCGGGCGATCTCTCAGAAATGCGGTCCCAGCCTCAGAAATCCCCGACTCCTAGCGGTGGCGCCGCGATCCGAGGAAATAATAGTGGCCGACATAGCCAGATCACCTTCAAGAACATCGAAGCGCTTTAGCCGGGTCGCCATCAAGGAAGAGCTTTGGAACCGCTGCTTTGCACCATAGGGAGTATCAACCCCGGAGTCCGTTCCAGCGTCAAGCTGCTTTTTGAAGGTTGCCTTTTGAAAACGATGAGGCCCGGAAGACTCACGTGACCTTGGCAAGCGAGTAGCTTGCGCTGCGTCCACCCGTCCACCTTCGGGATTTCGCACTAGGACGCAAAATAGATGCGCACCGTAAGTGCGCCTACTGACTCTGGATGATCAAACTGACGAGACGCGCGTTTCTCGGTACTGATCCAGTCAGTTGCTTCCATAGTTGAACTGGGCTGGCCACGTGAGATGGCCTTAACGCAAACTGGGAGCGTTCCTATCCAGCGTGGCAGCTTTCGTCAACATGTCGGGGAGTGCTTCGTCATGGAAGCCGACAACGGCCACTAGTGCTTTAGTGCTTCCACTCATCATCCCAGAGAGAAAGGTTCATCGGCATGGATTTTGATCGGTCTTGACCCTGTAAACGACGACGCTCTTCGCGATGCATTCCAAGCATCAGATAAATCAAGGCTGCTCTGACCAATGTGAAGAGTCGTAATGTCGATTCCAGTTCATCCCGCGTAATGACGTAAGCCAATTGATCGAACCGGAAGTCGTCTTTGCCTGGAGCTAATGATCCAAGCATCTCGTCTTGCACCTTCAGATAGCTATGCTCCAGACGATTTCTGATGGCATAGAAGTCCCGTGCATCGGGCTCGATGACGTCGGCGAGTTTATCATCAAACAAGTCCTTGGATAGCCAAAAGAGACCTCTAAAAGGCCAATTGTCGAGATTCTGAAACTCATCACGAATTGGGAACGGCTTCGAACTTCGATTCTTGAACCAGAGAGTTTTGAAGTAAACATCGGTCGTCTTTATACCGAGGTGCATATATTCATTGAGAAAGAATGCGACTTTGTCGAAGATCGAGTATGCGAGGCGAAACGCTGCCTTGACCTTCTCGACCCCGAGTGAGTAACAGGGGTAATCCAGCGTGTTGTAGAGTCGCACGCCCTTATCGGAGAAGTGAACATAAGCGCTTTCAATGCCGTCGAACAGCAACCATCGACCTGAAGCAAACTCCTGCTTGATCTCATTGAAAAATCCAATCAGGATAGGTGGCTCCCCAACCGGTGTGGAGAAGGTGGGCATCATCAAGACGTCGTTATTTGCAACAGAGTGCTCGCCCAAATCATTGAGAGGATTAAGGAAGAGCCGCCTTCGGAGACACCAAGTCCGATAGCGACGCTCCGCCTCTGAGCTTCCCATCGAATGGGGATGTAAGTTTATTTCGTTTAGCCTAGGAACAGCTCTTTCGATCTTAGCTTTCAGCGTTCGGAAGAAATCCTTAGCGCCCGCGTAGGTGCCTTCATACTCCGCGTCAGGTTCTGTGGCTGAGGTCACCTCAACGTGTGCAAATTTGAGAAAGAGAGCCTGATGACCATGGTCATATAGCGAATGCGCGTAGCGTTCGAGGCCGTATCCACGATTGCCAAGTGCCATGGCAAATCTAGGACGAATTTGAAGCGCGCGCCCCCAATATTCAAGAGACTCGACGAAGCGTCCGACGGTGCTGAGAGAATTACCGAGATTCGTAAGGACCTGACACCGCCGCAAGTCCGGGAGCACTGGAAAACCAGGGTGGCCGATGCAAGCTCGTAAATGGAATATCTGCTTTTCGATATAGGGCTGTTCCCACTTCCAAGTCGTTGAGGGGTTGCGTGTCACTTTCCCTTGGCGAACTGCCCAGGCATTTGCACGGAAGTATTGAAGCAGAGCCGAATTCGAGTCTGGGAGAGTCCGAGCGTCCGCAATATCGCACCAATCAAGGGCACGAGCCACCCCTTCGTCCCGATCAAGATCCTCAGCTATGTCGATCAACGTCCCGATGCGCTCGACGATTGAGTCGTCCGGAAGAACCGCGGCCTGCGTCGCGAGCAGCTGTTTATAGGCGAATTCCAGGTCGGTCGGCATATTTATCACCGTCTCGCCTTATTCAACATAAAAGACAAACAACCACTGCAGTCTAATGCTTTCTCCGAGGACCCCATTTTTAGCCTTAGCACTCCCTGAGGATAGATCGGTACTGGAAAGTCGGCCAGCGGGGTGGGATCTAGGAAGATCCCAGCGGGTCCGGTTCGAGCCATCTCTTCAAGAGTAGATACCTGACGAGATGCCTGTTTCTCAATCATTGTTGATCGTATAGTTGCGGACCATGAGCGTCCTGCCATTCAGGAAGCCGGATGCGCGGACTGTTTTGCCGCAAAGGTCCCGATATTTGCTCGAGAGTTCGAAGGGATTCTCTCCGATGATCTTGAAGAGATAACGCTCCGAAGAAGTTCGAATTTCTAGCGCTTTGTATGCTGATTTCGAAGTTCCACCGAAATCGAATGCATCCACAACGCCGACTATCGTGATCTCATCCATGGAGAGCTATTTCGTAAAGATTTCAGAGACAGTCAAAATGCGACCGTTCGTTTCACCAATCTCAAGTATACGGCGTGGAGAGAAGCGGTCCTTTGTTGGGACGTGCTCGAAAACCAAGTGATATCGCTGTGGTGTCTCATCTGAACCTGCTTCCCCCGCCGCACCGAGAATGAGCTTCGGTCCTGGCGGCTCCACGACCCGCTTGGTAGTGATGGATGGGTCCACAATGCCATATTCCCGAGCAAAGCCAAGAATTGACAGTTGGAGATTGCTATCGACGGCAATCGAGTCGGCTGCCGTACGTCGGCGGAAGAGGTTTTCGATAGTGCCGTCTTCTTGGGCTGTTGCCCGCCTCTGAATTCGCGATGCGCGGGCCAAGTCTTGCCCCAGAAGTGCTGCAGCCTTGGGAGTCGTCTTTTGCGTAGTCGGCATGGTGCTGCTTATGGGTTGCACCGACGCATCTCCAAGTGCGATGTACTGCGCCAGCGTCTTGAGATCGGATGGCGCTAGTGTAGTCGATTGAGAACTGAACCTCTGACGAGCTCTAAGCGCGGCCATGCCAACAGAACTGCCAGACAAAACTTCCTCGAAGAAATACTGGCAGATCAGGTCTGCTTGACCATTCGAGTCCGAGGGCCCGTATGCGATCGTTGTGCTTCCCCATACCGCGTGAGCACCTTCCCCGGTATAGACATTTGCGATACCGGGTTGGCCTGCGGTCGCGGTCGGATTGAAAAGTTGAGCGCCGTAGCAACATTCGGCGGCGAGGATGACCCCTGCAGAGAGCTTGCCTGTTATGTACGACGCGTCATGAGCTGGCGGGTATTGATTGCCTGATTGACCATAGTAGCGGGTATCTTGGTCCGCCCCGTGACAATTGAAGAAATGGATGAGCGATCCAAGTTCGCCCTGCGTCCATTGATAGCTAGCAGGCGGCACATCCTGCAAGGCAGCCGACGAACCGAAGACGGCCAAGAGGCTCAACATCGTGGATTGATGCCAAACTGCAGCCGTTACGCCCAAGTACGAGGTGTAGCTTTGCCGGGAGACTGGTTCTGCTTGTTGTGCATGCGTTAACGCAGCGATTAATGGCTGCGGGGAACTTTGACCGCTAATATCGGGCAGTCGCGTGACCACCCGTGTTGGACCAACGAAGTCAGAGGGCTCGTTGCTGTATGGGGCGTCGCAAGCATAAGAAAGATGAGCGTCAGTTTAACCGCACTGGTCGGTGGCGATGAGAGAGTGCGGGCTGCGCATCGGGAGAGCGTCGATCTTGCTCTTGATGAACTCGAAAAATATGTGCAGGCCCGCATTGGCGGCAATCACCCAGCGGAGACTACCGGCAAATGGATTGCCGCGAAATTTGAGCACGATTCGAGCCGCCCGGTCGAGGGCTACGCCGCGCCGCAACTCCACACGCATGTTGTGTTCTTCAACATGACCGAGCGGGAAACCGGCGAAATGCGTGCCCTGCAACCGAGAGAACTGTACCGCTCACAGCAGTATGCCACCGCCATATACCGTTCGGAATTGGCACTTCGTTTGAGCGCCCTTGGTTACGAGATTGAGCAGAGCGTCCATGGCGCGCCCGAAATTCGAGGTTACTCGCAAGAATATCTTGAGGCCAGCAGTCCACGCCGCCAGCAAATCAAAGACCACTTGACGGAAGGAGGACTCAGCGGAGCTGAATCCGCACAGATTGCCGCCCACCGCACCCGCGAAGCCAAATTGAACATCACTCACGAAGAAATGCAGCGCCGTCATGAGGAGATGGCCAAAGAGTACGGCAACCAGCCAGAGCGAATTGTGCGTGAGGCCCAGGCCCGCGCCTATGAGATCGCAGCAACGAGCGAGGAGCAAACGAACGGAACAGCCCGCGAAGCCGTCCGGTACTCGGTTGAAAGGAACTTCGAGCGCGAAGCCGTTTCGGACGAACGTGAGCTGATGCGGGATGCACTGAAACGTGCGATGGGCGAGGCTCCATTTTCGAGAATTCAGCAGCAGCTCAATCAGGAGATTGAGAGCGGCGGGCTAATTCAGAAGGAATCTCTCGGCATTGGACGGAGCTTTACCACGGACGAGATGATCGCCTTGGAGTACGACAACATTCGTCTCATGCGCAGCACCCAGGAGCAATATCCCGTACTCGCCAGTGGCGGGACCCGAGGAGAGATTGAACAAGACTACGCGCATCTCAGCAGCCGCCAACATCGGGCAGTACAGGAGGTTCTCAGCAGCCGAGATCAGATCACAGCGCTTGAGGGCGTAGCCGGGGCAGGTAAGACCACTTCTTTGGCCGCCATTCGTGACGCCGCCGAACGCGATGGCTACAGCGTTGAGGGTTTTGCACCTACCTCACGAGCCGCGTACAAACTTGGCGAGGCAGGAATCTTATCAAACACACTTCAGCACCACCTTGCCAGTAGAATGCAGGGAGATGCCGGAGAAAAGCACCTCTACGTGCTTGATGAATCGAGTCTCGCCAGTACCCGGCAGATCAATGACTTCCTACAGCGGCTGGGAGAACAAGACCGGGTGTTGCTTGTGGGTGACGTGCGACAGCACGAAGCTGTCGAAGCCGGACGCCCTTATTACCAGCTACAGGAAGCCGGAATGCGAACCGCGCATCTGGACGAGATCATCCGCCAGAAGGACCCGGCGCTCAAGGAAGCAGTTGAGCAGCTTGCCCGTGGCGAAATTCACGTCGCCATCGACAACCTTGACCGCCAGGGCCGAGTACAGCAGATCGAAAACCGGGAAGAACGATTCCAGGCAATCGCCCAGGAGTATGCCCGTTGTCCGCAAGGCACGCTGGTAGTTTCCCCCGACAACCAATCCCGGCGTGAACTGAACTTCATAATTCATCGCGAACTACAAGAGCGCGGCCAGGTCCAGCCGCAGGAGCAAACCGTCCGTGTACTGGAGACCCGCCAGGAACTGACCGGCGCAGACCGCGCATGGGCGGAACAGTACTTGCCCAGCGATGTGTTGCGTTATTCGCGAGGCAGCAGAGTGGTGGGAGTAACTGCCGGCCAGTATGCCACGGTCACAGGCACAGACGCCAAGCAAAACCTGCTCACTGTTGAACGCCAGGACGGCCAGCATGTGAGCTACGACCCGCGCCGCCTGCAGGGAGTTTCGGTCTACCGGGAAGGAGAGCGTGATTTCGCTGAAGGCGACCGTATCCAGTTCACCGCTCCCTCAAAAGAGTTGCACGTTGCCGGCCGCGAGCTGGGAACGATTGTGCGACTCGATGAGCGCGGCGAGATTGCCGTGCGCACCGATTCAGGAAGAGTGGTGGAATTCCAACTGAGGGACCACCCTCATCTCGACTATGGCTACGCTGTTACCAGCCACAGCAGCCAAGGCCAGACCGCTGACCGTGTACTGATCCACGCGGACACCGAAGAAAGTCCGCATCTGGTGAATAGCCGCATGGCATATGTCGCTGTCTCACGTGGACGCTACGATGCCCAGATTTACACCAACGACAAATCGGAACTCGCGCAGCACTTGAGTCGCGATGTTTCACACAGCACGGCCATCCACACCGGCCAAGACCATGCGGGCACGACACATTCGCAGGGCCATGTTCAGGGTGAGGCGCTCGAAGTGTGAGAGCGAGTTGAAATGGAGTAGTACCGTGAACGCAGCAGAAGACAATGAGCCATTCGTAACGCCTGAAGAAGCAGCAAACTTTCTCAGGATCAGTCCCGTGACGGTAAAGAAGATGGCACGGGAAGGAGACCTCCCCGCACACCCGATAGGAAACGGGCTTCGCAAGCGCTGGCGCTTTCGAATTTCTGAGCTGGTTTCCCACATGCGTTGTCGTGTACAGTCAGAATCGTCATCCGTGCGCGCTTTAAGGAGGAAAGCTTCTTGAAACGCACACAGCAAGACGTGGGCACGATTGTCCGCAAGAGGAGAACGCGAGGCCCGGATGTGTGGGTTTGGCGCTTTTACGAACGAGATGGGCATTACGCGAAAGCGCAGCGTAATGTTAGCGGGAGATGTGGAAGCGTGGCCAACGGAAGATCATGCCTGGCAGGGGTCGAGAGAGTTGCGACACCAGCGGATGGAGCAGTCTTCCAGTCAATCGTTCGGAGCATTGGTAAGGCGATACATGCACGAAGCAATGCCGGAACGGTATTCAACCAAGAAGTCCTACGTACCCATTTTGAAGAGACACATTTTGCCACAATGGGGCGAGGCTCCCGTGGCCGAAGTGAAAAAGCCCCTCAAAGTGGAACAGTGGTTGTAAGGAGCTGAAGCATTCTCCCAAAACGAAGTCCAACATAAAGGGTCTCCTGCATCGCATTTTTGAGTACGCGATGAAATGGGAAATTTTGGAGACTCAGAGAAACCCGATGCAGTTAGTCGAAATCAAGGGCGTGACGAAACGGGTTCGCAAGAAAGTTGTGCTTACGGTCGAGCAATATCAGGCTCTTCTCGCAGAGCTTCCGTACCACATTCAAGTGATGGTCATGATTGCAATGTGCCTGGGCTTGCGCATCAGTGAGATCAGGGCATTGCAGTGGCCGGACTTTGATTTGAAGGCGCGGATACTGACGTTGACCCGATCCATTGTGGGCCGCTACGTCTGGAACGGTGGAAAAACCGGAGCTTCAGAGGACGAAGTCTTTCTGGATTCCAAGCTTGTGTCCGTTCTGGAAGATTGGCGAAAGCAATGTGTCGAAACGCCGGAGGCTTGGCTATTTGCTAACGCGGATACAAAACGCCCAGTCCACGGCGATGCCATTCAGAAAGACTACCTGCGACCAGCGGGTGAAAAGATCGGATTGCAAGGAGTGGGCTGGCACAGCTTTCGGCACACCTATCGAACGCTGATTGATGATATCGGCACGCCGCTCGGGGTGCAGCAGCGCCTCATGCGGCACGCCGACATCAAGACGACCATGAATACCTACGGCTCAGCATTTGAGAAGACCAAGCGCCGAGCCAATAGCCGGGTTGCAGATCTTGTTTTGCCGCCCGCGATCAAAGGCCAGCTGAAGGATAGGGCGAAGGAAGTTTCCCTGAAGAATTTGAGGCCCGAAACAGCCACGATCCAGTGATTTGGAATTGGGGACTACGCCGGTAGTCCCTCAAATCCGTAAGTGGTTGCGGGGGGTGGATTTGAACCACCGACCTTTGGGTTATGAGTCAAGTGGGAAGCTACAAATTCAACAACATAGCGGCGCAAATGACACCCCACGACGACGCTCAACAACGGTGAATTCAGCACACCGTGACCTTATTTGACCCATGAAATCGACCGAAAATCGCCCTTTGAAGCACAAAACCGCCCTGCGCAAAACACCCGAGCTGCCTATGGTTTCCCCCATCCTGCTGTTCCGCTACCCCCGAGGAACGCTCTACAAGGAGGTCTGGAAGCGCCCGGTGCGGGAGGTTGCCAGAAAATACGGGGTGTCCGCCGTAGCCCTCGGGAAGACTTGCGAGAAACTATTGATCCCCGTGCCCGGTCGGGGCTACTGGGCGAAACGGAGGGCTGGGAGACCCGTATGGCTGCGCCCGCCGTTACCGCCTGTGGCAGTCATGCGATGAACGATCATGACTTGGGTGATCTCAGTCTTTGGAGACATTCGGCATCATGTTGAAGGCTTTCAGCAAGGTCGTCTTGCTCGCCTTCAACGCGACCGTCGGGAGTCATATAAACATCGTGGATTCTCGTCAGCGTGGGTTCCGAAGCGGTGCGACGCTGAAGCAGTTTGGAGCGAAATCGCATTTTTCATTCACCTTCCCTACATCCTTCAGTAAATACTTTCGGTAGTCCGAAAACCAAGCCGAGCAGGCCCCCGCGCTGCAAAAACCCTTGACAGGACGCTTTGACTGATCGCCTGATCTTTCCTCCTGGTCGAGTAGCTCGTCACTCCCACCATCTTTCCTTTGTGTAATCGGGACGGTCTTTGCCATTTACAGAGAATCTTTCTTTCAGGGTTTCCCTGTGCTCGTTTACCAGCGAAATTGTTGCTTGCAGGAGATCGAACGGTTTTTCTGTTTCTGATCCGAGAAAAAACTCCCACTTGTCGGGGTAGCGCTTAAGTTCGATTTGCTGCTCTGCGTAGGTGCGAACCTCAACTTTTCCACAGATGTCCTCGACCTTGCCCCTCGAAACGGTTAGGGCGTCGCGTTCATCAGGAAAATACCAAGGAAAGCCTCTAATGATTTGTTGCAGATCATGATTGGCTTGCCAAACCTTACGGCTAAATCCATATTGCACAAAGTGCTGGAGTTCGTGCGCAAAGGTAATCGCCATACCCGTTGGAGACTGGCAGGTTCGACTACGTAAGTAGATCATAACGTCACAGCGCCATCTTCCGTCTTGCTTGCTCCAAAGATAATCATCCTTAATCTCCTGCGGAAACGGCTGCATTCCGTATAGGTTTCCTCGAAAGAATCCACAGAACTCTTTGCCCAGCGAAGGCGTAAAGACGGTGAACTCTTGGCGCTCTTCGTCATCGAAAATAGCGATAAGTTTCTGTTCTGGAAGCTGCTTAAAATGTTCGAGCACTTTGTTGCACAACGGTTCCAACTCATCCTTTTTTGAGTTGTCCAAAAATATCAGTTCGTATTCCATGATGAATTCTCCATTTTCAGCCTTTAGTGTTTGGGGGCACTGCCTGCGGTTTCACTCTCGGTCTATGACCGAAGCGGCTGAAGGAGAACAAAAGACATTGGACCTACTTTACCACGGGCAGCAAGAATTGCTATTTCGTGGCCTCACCTCAATAGACCATAATCCACGAGGTTGCGGTGCTCTCTCTTGAAAGACAAAGCCCAAGAATTACTTGCATCTATTGGGCGCAGTCCACTGCCACGGTCATTTGCTTCGCTATGCGGGCCACATCGCTCGATGGGAGGGGCGAGGTAGACGAGTCGCGGGCTGGGGTCACGCCTTCGCTCTCTAAAAATGCCCTGATCTGAGCCCATTGGATAGCAAATCCAACATTCTCCGGGATGCTACCTGATTCTTGGACCACTTCAAGAGCGTCCAGCTTCGCCTCGACGACACCAATTACATGTCCACTTCCGTCAAGCAGAGGTCCGCCGCTGTTCCCCGGTTGAACGGCAGCGCTGAACTGCAAGGTTCGCGGGTCGTCATGCAGACCCGCAAGAGAACTGACAATTCCGCTGGTAGCGACGCCCCCTGAAGACAGCGTTCCGGGGAACGGGAAGCCGAAGGCCATTGCCGTTTCGCCCAGTCGGGCTGGGAGTCCCGTCCTGAAGCTGGCAAAGTGGTCTGCCTTATTACCGATCTTGAGTAGAGCAAGATCGTTCTTGGGATTTCTGCTGACTATCTGGGCCTTCTCCCCAGTTCCCAAGGTCACCGATGTACAGTTGCTTACAACATGGTCATTTGTCAGCAACTGACCATCGCTTGAAACAAAGAAAGCTGTTCCGTACAGATGACTTTGAGAGGGACTGGATTTCTGGACCGACGGTGCGGGCGGCGGTAAACACCTGATTTCGGAACAACACTTGAAAGGTTCTCGCGGTGACGGTAATTGCAGGATTCCAGTGCTGGCCGCCTTTTCGAGATCGTCCATCCACCATTTTGCCAAATCGTGATTCACAGACGTGAGATTGTCTGTTGTACCAACACCGAGAGCCGCGTTGAAGTGAATCTGCGCCAAATCACATTGCCCTTGATTGGCCGCCGCAGTCCCAAGATCAACCAAACAACTGGTAAAGTCTCCCCTAAGGTCATTCTTCGCGGCAACGTCCACGCATTCCTCAAGAATCGGGACGGATTCCGAGAATTGTCTCATGTGAATAAGCGCACTGCCCATACGTAATAGCAGACGCGCTCGCCCCGTCGCAGGCATCTCTGGAGAGCAGTGAGTCATGTAATCACGTGCGCTAGCCAGCAACATTGCGTCGTCATCCCAACTCTTATCGACCAACTTTTCCGCCTGACGGCAGTTCTTAAACTTTTGCTCTGTCTTGTCCTGTGCGTGAAGGGCAATATGTGGTAACACGATCAATTGGAGGGCTAGGCATAACGAACACTTCACGAGTTGACTAAGTTGACTCACGTTTCCTACATTGCCCAAACAATCTCGCCGATTGCGCCGATTTAACCATCAGACGATGGCAGGCCGCTCACCGTCTCCAGTTGCGAGCCAAACTATCGTATCGCAAATACTAATGAATCGGTTGGTTGTAGTTCACGAGGGCTTCCGCCCACCGATAGCGGATGTTTCCCGTTCGAGCGCCACGGCTTCGAAGGCTTGCCAACTCGGAGGCGCTAGTTTGCCGCGTCGCCTTTCTCCTCTCCAGTGACGATCCAGTCGATGCTCTTTCGGGAATGAGCCTTTAGCCGAACGAGAAATTCCAAGGGGGGCGCGGCTTGCCCCTTCTCGTATTTAGACAGCGTGGTCTGGCCCACTCCCATCTTTTCGCCAAACTGCGCTTGAGTGAGGTCGAATCCACGGATTTCCCGTATCCGCCGACCAATATCTTTCAGTTCGACCTTCGCGGTCTTTTTCCTGCCACTTGACATGTATTCTAATTTGTGGTAAACTATTCCAGTTTTGATTATGCCATTCTTGCCTAGAGTAGCGTAGCGCGAGCAAGGATGCCGTGGCAATTAACAGGAAAGGCACACGTGACGATTGTCAGCAGGAAACGGCAGAGCCAAGGTCTTGATTGAAGCAGACGGCACGATGGTCTTCGACCATGTAGCTGTTGAGAGATTTCGGTTGCGTGGGGTCGAATCTGTATTGGTTTTCTACTCAACGCCCGCTGCGATGTTCGTCTTGTGGCCCTTACCGAGCGGAGCGGGTTATGGGGTGCCACTGTTCGAGATGCCCAATGGCTGGGTAATGGCTCTTGAAGCCGCCGACTTTCTACAGGGGAAAGGAGTGCTGCCAGTGAAGCACAGAAGGTACGAGGCTCAGTTCTATGCAGACAAGAACGAGATCGTTATCACGAACGTGGGAGTCTGCAAAAGGAGAACAGCAAAATGATAGACCGCCGTATCGACGTGCAATGTCCGAAATGCAAGTTCAAGTTTCAAATGCCAGTGGGCGAGGCGCTCACGCCTCTCATCGACGGTGAAATCGGGCGCAGGCTGGATGAGCAACGGCAGGACATCATCAAGAAAACGCGTGAAACAGCCGCAAAGGATTCCGATGAACGGAACCACACAGCCATCGCGATGAGGGACAAAATGATCGCCGACATGCGGCTCCAGATCGACGAACTCAGGCGCAAGGTCGATGTTGGCTCGCAGCAGATTCAGGGAGAGGTTCAGGAATTGGCGCTGGAAGCACTGCTGCGGACCGCGTTTCCAGCAGACCGCATTGTGGCCGTCCAAAAGGGGCATTCGGGTGCTGATACACTCCACGAAGTCGTCGGTCTCAACGGCAAGCTTGCGGGGACAATCCTCTGGGAGTCCAAGAACACAAGAGCATGGAGCAACGAATGGGTGAACAAGATCAAGGAAGACATGCGGGAAGCCAAGGCTACGCTATGCGTGATTGCAACGGCCACACTTCCCAAAGGCGTCGAGTTCTTTGACCGCATCGACACCGTATTCGTCGTTTCGCTTCGGTGCGTTCTGCCCTTGGCGCAAGTTCTGCGGCAGGTGCTCATCGATATGGCGCTGATCCGAGCCACGGTTAAGCAGGGTGATGGCGTCTCGGAAAAGCTCCTTTCCTATGTAACGGGTCAGCAGTTCTATAACCGCATCAGTGCAGTTTTGGACGGCTGCATTGCGCTCCAAGGCGATCTCAATGCCGACAAAAGGGCGACGGCCAGACGATGGGCGCGGAACCAGCACCACATAGATGCTGTGGTGGAGAATATGGGAGCCATGTTCGGGGACTTGCAAGGCGTACTTGGGAGTACATTGCGTAAGGTGCCAGGGCTTGCACTGGACGGTGATCCCGATGCTGGCCAGCGAGCCTCATAACGATGCGTAGCAATCAAAAGCGGCAGCAGTCTGCTCGTTCGGGCAGGCTGGCGATGGAATTTCAGGGCGGTGAAAACCGCCTAGCGCAGTGCGAACTGCGCTATACTATGGCCGTAAGAAATTAGCAGTACAGCGACACGTCCCACTCCGGCTGGAGGATACTGAGCGCAGCGACCACACGAGCGTTCACCTCGTTGGAGCGGATTAAGAGGCAGGGATAGGCAGCGCTCTCCTTGGGCAAGAGCACCTGACGTGCGCGGTCTCACCGTAACTAGCGACCTTCCTTTTGCTAGTTCCCGGCGTGATCCCAAAGGGGATCACGGTGCGGGCTTCCAATTCCAATTCGATCTTAACCAGCCGCTCTCGGTCTCCCTTTGCGCCTAAACGACAATCCCGCCGTCCAGCGCTAACTGGAACAGCGGGTAAACCAACAACTCTCGGCAAGCCGAAAGTCGCTAGTCGCAAATCGATTATCGACCTGCCAGAGAGTGAAAGGCAAGGCCGATAATGCGAGACCAACACCTAAGACCTCCCAGAGCCAGATCAGCACGCAATCTCTCGCCGCGTGTTGATTTTGAAGCCTTGAGTGAGAGCAACCCTTTGTTGCCCGTTCAGACAGCATCACTGGGCAGAATTTTGCGCGTTAAGGAAATCGCGGAGCTATTCCAGCAAAGCCCCGAAACTGTGAAGCGCAGACTTCGTGAGCGGAAGCTGCATGGCTTCAAACTTGGAAAGGCGTGGTACGTCCGCGAAGCCGATCTCCAGCATGACATTCGCCATGCGTTAGAATCGGGCCGTCACTTGCGCCGCGAGGAGGAACAATGAAAGACCTCAAGCGGCGTCGCAGAAACTCACGGGGCACCATGCCAAAGGGGATGCGGATAGACCAACGGGACGGAAAGCTCCACGAATTCTATCTCTACCGCTATTTCGATCCTCAGATGGCCAGCAACGGAAAACGTCCTCGTCTATCTGCCGTGGTCGGGCGAACTGACGAAATGAGTGAGGACGAGGCTTGGCGCAGAGTTGAGCCTTTGCGAATGATGGCAAACACCGAGCGTCCGCTCTATGTTGCTGTCACGATGAAGGGACTCATCGAACGCTACATCCGCCAGATTCTCGAACCATGTTTTCTTCCTGTGGGAGGAGTGCAATCTCCAACTGCACGAATGTCAGACGGTTGCGCTAGGGCATACAGAAATGAACTGATTCACTGGATCGAACCAACTTGGGGGGCATACGATGTCCGCGATTTCGAGCGACCCGAAATCCAAGCCGAAGTCGAACAATGGCTGCCCTCGCTAGCAGTGTCGCCGAAGAACCCAAACGGACGTGCGCCGGCCAGCCTGCGTCACGTTCACAACGCCATGAGGCAGGTATTCAAACGGGGTGCGAAGTGGGGATACCTCGCTTTCAATCCCCTCGCCAACGACCGCGTCGAACTGCCACGTGGTACAACCTCGCAACGTCACGTGCAGAAGGCTCTGCAAATAACGCCAGCAGAATTCTTTTTGTTGCGCGACAATCTGGACTTGCTTCCATGCCTCGCCGTTTCCTTGGAGTGCTGGCTTGGATCACGCCGGAGCGAAGCATTCGGGCTAAAGTGGCAAGACGTGGACTTCGACCACGCTGTCGTGGAACTCCGACAGGGGTTCGTGGCAGGTCGAATCACCTTCTTGAAAACCAAGGCTTCACGTACCTTTGAGCCGATCCCACCAGAGGTTGTCGAGTTGTTGCGGAGATGGAAAGCCAAAACGCCGTATAACCGTCCCGACGACTGGGTCTTTGCCTCCCCATATACAAAGGGCAAACGACCCTATGATCCGCAGTCGATGATGAAGAAGCACATTCGTCCAGTTGCGCTGAAGCTTGGGTTGCCAAGAATCACATGGCACAGCTTCCGGCACACAACGAGCAGGTGGGCTAAAGCGATAATGAAACTGGAGGATGCAAAAGAGCTTCTCCGTCACGAAGACATCGCAACCACGTCAAAGATTTACGGCGGCATGTCCGTGGACGAGAAACGTGCGATTCAAAATCAGCTAGTGCAGTACGTCTACGACAAAGCGAAATCGGAAGGCTGGACAGGTAAGACTATTTCAACAACAAAGAAGCACATTCGAAGTCAGTCAGTGCGAAAGGAGAGAACGGCGTCGTGACCTTATTTGACCCGAAGGTGTCACGAGGAATCGTCGGGAACCCGCGAAAAGATTGGTTGCGGGGGGTGGATTTGAACCACCGACCTTTGGGTTATGAGTGAACCGAGCAACGGTAAATTATAGATTCTACGGGTACGAGTGGCTCTCGAAAACCCCCTAAGTCATTGAAAATCACTCCTGGAAATCCTTATTGGGGGTCCAAAAGGGGTTTCCAAGAGAATGCGAGCACGGCCGCAAGATATTCGCATCTTCCGACGTCGTCTTCAAGTTTGACGTCACCCACTCCCTTTGCCTTTTCCATCTTTCCGGCCATCAAATCAGATGGAGGAGTCCTCGTATGCATGACCGATTTTTCTTGGTGTGGCTTACGTCCACTTTGATCCTGGTACCTGCGGCATGGGCCGCAATCTTTGTTGGGTTTGTTCGATGTTTCCGTTTCGATGTCAACGAACAACAAAGCACAAGCAAATCTCTTACAGAAAGTCACACGCGGGTCGAGCGAACTCGATTGTCGGTGCTGTCTCGACCCATTATGGAGAAGTTGTCGTCGAGCAGTTACTTCGAGACGCACTTCATCGAAGCGATCGAACGACTTTCGAATATCGCCCTATGCTGGAAAAGTGCAATTGGTTGGATGAGGCGAGTCTTGGGCTTGCGGAATCCGTCGGATCAGTGGCGAACCATTGACGTTACGCCGAGCAAGCGAGAGATTCAGATCGTCGAGAGAAAAAGGATCGACGATAAGCGAAAGGTGAGTTAACGGCGGAGCAAAAGTGGTGGCCTCCGCTTTTACGCCGTCGCCGTCCAATGTCGGCATCTGGGAGTTGAGTGGGTTCAATCCCTCGGCCATGAGCCTAAGACGAGCGACACACAATCATTGATGAGCAAGCGAAGTTCTTGAGATGTCTCAGCCGTCTGTTTGAAGCCGGGCACTGCGCTTACCAATAGATGCGCGGCCCTTTCTACTGTCCAAGAGCTCTTTTTAAGCTTCCTCGGGGCAATGGGAGTGAGAAACCTCTCTACAAGGTTTTCAAACTTGCGAGACCCATAACCAAAGTTGCGTTCCACTAATTCCTTGAGTTCGGGTGAGGTCTTCATGGCCTCAATCAGTTGGATCACCCCTAGATCGAAAGCGAGGCGCAGCTTCTCTTCGGCCGTATTGAGGGTTTCCGCCTTCTCTTCTATTTCGAAGATCTTCTCATCAACCCATTGCTTGTAGGCACCCTTGAAAATCTCTTCCTTGTTTTTGAAAACCAAATACAGCGCAGGGCGCGAGATGCCTGCAGCCTCCGCGATGTCGTTCATACTGACGCGTTTATAGCCGTAGCGCAGGAAAAGGCCCTTTCCAGCATTCAGAATTTTGCTCTTCTTCTCCTCGCTCACCCATCAAGCATTGACACATTTTGTCTAATTGTCAATACTAACAAGTAGACATATGTTGTCAGATGTCCAATGGGAGAACGCACATGTCTTTGCTCGCAATGTTCAAATCAGCAGGCCCGACCGGCTTCGGTTACGGGTCGACGGCGGAGCAGGTCACTGAAGGGCTCTCACTCGGTGGCCAGACCATTCTGGTTACCGGCTGCAATTCAGGCATCGGGCAGGAGACGTGTCGCGTGCTCGCGCTGCGAGGCGCTCTGGTGCTGGGGACGGCGCGCACCAAGGAGAAGGCCGCGGCTGCGTGCGCGACGCTTCCCGGCAAGGCGGTCGGCTACTCCTGCGAGCTCTCAGACCCTTCGTCTGTGCGAGGGTGCGTAGCAGCGGTTAAGGCAGACGGTCACCGGCTCGACGCCATCATCTGCAACGCGGGCGTCATGATGCTGCCGAAGCTCGAGAAATCGCACGGCTATGAGCTGCAGTTCTTCACCAACTACATCGGGCACTTCATGCTGGTGACGGGCCTGCTCGGTCACCTCAAAGACGCCGGCCGGGTGGTGATGCTCAGCAGCGAGGGGCACCGGAGCGCGCCTGTCGGGGCCATCGAGTTCGACAATCTCTCGGGCGACAAGGGGTACAAGCCGTTGAAGGCCTACGGCCAATCGAAGATCGCCGACCTGCTCTTCGCCAAAGAACTGGAGCGGCGTTTCGCCGGCACCAAGAAGACCGCCTACGCAGTGCACCCCGGCGTGGTCGATACGAATCTCGCCCGTAACCTGGGGCCGGTGCTCAGTCGGGTGCTGGGGGTCATTGGGCGGCTCTTTCTCAAGTCCGTCGGCGAGGGCGCCGCGACCGAGGTCTTCGCCGCAGTGAGCCCGAAGGCAGTGCCGCTGGCGGGCAACTACCTTGCCGACTCAAATGTGTTGAAGCCGCGCGCCGATGCAGAAGACGCCGCGCTCGCCACCCGGCTGTGGGCGGAGTCAGAGAAGATCGTTGTGGCGCTCTAAAGAAGAAGCCTCCGCGCGTAGGTTGCGAAACCACCGTCAAAAAGCCATGACGGCTTATACTTTCTGAAACCACCCGCTCCACTCAAGAATTCCCAAGGCACACTACTCCTGCTTGGCGAGTTTTTGTTCGGTTCTCTTGGGCCAGCTTCTCTGTCAATTGGCGCTATCAGGCCGATGCACTCATTGACCTCTCTCGGAACCGGGATCAGTAGCGATAAACGCGCATCTCGTCACTCATCGATCAGTGAGAGATTCCGACTTTCAGGATTAGGCTCGGTCGGGAGAAAGCTCTTTCTGAGGAGACTGCGAACGTATGCATGGCATCAAACACGACAAGGATGAAAGAATTACATTCCTATGCAAAAGCGCACACTCGGCAAAGATTTGACTGTCTCCGCTCTCGGTCTTGGCTGCATGAGCATGACTTCGGCGTACGGTCCTCCCGCAGACAAGAGTGAGATGATCCGCTTGATGCGCGCAGCCTACGACAAGGGCGTTACCCTCTTCG
Organism: uncultured Acidobacteriaceae bacterium; assembly: GCA_963771965.1. Lineage (GTDB taxonomy): Bacteria > Acidobacteriota > Terriglobia > Terriglobales > Acidobacteriaceae > Sulfotelmatobacter. The sequence continues at coordinate 8,213 of CAVYVM010000001.1, read as the reverse complement.
ACACGGCTGAAGCATATGGACCGTTCGCGAACGAAGAGCTTGTCGGCGAAGCTCTGCAGCCTATCCGCGAAAATGTGGTTATTGCAACGAAGTTTGGTTTCGATATCGACCCGAAGACCGGCAAGCGAGGACCTGGAACAAATAGCCGCCCCGAGCACATCGAGGCTGCCGCTGATGCTTGCCTGAAGCGGCTACGCACCGAATACATTGATTTGTTCTATCAACACCGTGTTGATCCGGATGTGCCGATCGAAGACGTGGCTGGTGCGGTGAAGAGACTGATTGCCCAAGGCAAGGTAAGGAACTTTGGTCTTTCCGAAGCTGGCGTGGACACAGTCCGCAGAGCACATGCCGTACAAGCGGTTGCGGCGCTGCAAAGCGAATACTCGTTGTTTTGGCGCGGGCCGGAAAGTGATGTGCTACCCATTTGTGAGGAGCTCGGCATTGGATTTGTACCGTTCAGCCCGCTTGGTGCCGGATTTCTCACGGGCCAGATCGATGAAAACACCAAATTCGACCCGAGTGATTTCCGCAATCACGTGCCTCGATTCTCGCCTGAGGCACGTAAAGCAAACATGGTGCTCGTCCACGCGGTGCAAGCGGCAGCAAAACGTAAGGGCGTGACTCCAGCCCAGATTGCCCTGGCTTGGTTGCTAGCGCAGAAGCCATGGATTGTGCCGATTCCAGGCACCACGAAGGTCGCCCGAATGGAAGAGAACCTTGGCGCGTTGAACGTCGAGCTTACAGAGGGCGAGTTGAAGGAAATCGAGAATGCAACTTCTAAACTTTCTCTCGAAGGCGCCCGCCTCCCCGAAGCCATGCTGAAGATGACTGGTCGCTAAATGCCTTTTTGCTCCTCAGTGAGCTTTGCTCAGCCTCAATTAGTACCGAGAAACGGGCTAGCGGTAACCAACCGATCGCCGGGGAGAAGCCGACTAATCAGGACTGATCCGCCGTCGATAAGCGAATCGGCGATTTGCCATCAACCGAGAATCGCTCCTGACGACATGGGTTAGGTTCTCCCGAAATTTCTCTATACATACAGTGCGATTTCACGAAATGCGGGTGCCGAAGTGATGAGTTGCGCGTGGCGGCGAGACGTTCAAAGGCTAGCGCGCGGTCTGACCCTTGCGAATACCAATATCCGCGCCTATCACGTGACGTAGTCGCGCGCCATTGAGATGGCTTCGTCATACTTGGCTGAAAGAGAACAAGCAAAGACGTTCGCCTTGGAAGCGAACAAACAATCAGTCCTCGGCAATCCTTCGCCCCTGAAATCACCCAGTCAATGTCGGCGCATTTCGTCTGCGCAATATCCTGTTCAGACAGTACTTAAACCAAGCGTATTAAGCGTCTCACATTGCCGAAATCATTGACAGCGCCAGATGCTTGACCGGAAGGTGAAGTTGTTTGAGTGGCGGCCAGCGGTATTACCGCTCCTCTTCCTTTTGATAACTCCTCTAGCATGCCCTACGGTGTCTGCCCGAAACTGAACCATAGCCGGTACGCATGGATCGTGCCCAAGTAAGTCTTGGACTTGCTCTCCTGTTGGCCTCTACGGTTAACAGACAAAGCAAATTCCAAGGTGGTACTGGAGGTGTTGCATGCTGCATTTTGCGCCTATTGACAATTTATACGGGAGAAAGAGCTTTGCATACTTGCACCTCTCAGCCTCGAAATCCCTGTCGCTAGCTCTTCTCGTACTTTTGCCTGTGGCAGCTCACGCTCAAGGTAGTCCCTTCGACACCGGCTTCAACGCCATCCAAAGCCTTTTCACCGGCACGATCGCGAAGGTCGCAAGTCTGGTTGCAATCGTCATCGGTGGCTACGGCTTCGCCCACGGCGAACCCGGTGCAAAAAAGGCGCTCGCGGGTGTTGCCGCGGGAACGGGCATCGCTGTCCTCGCGGTGAATGTCTTGAGTTGGCTCTGGGGCGTATAACGCAACATTCAACCCGCACCCGGAACGAGGAACTAATGCCCGACAAAACACAGCAGAAGCATCGCACAAACCGAGTCTTCAAGAGTCTGCACAAGCCGCTCACCTATTTGGGCGTAGAGCGAACGCTCTTCTACTTCGTCTGTGTGGGCGCCGTCGGCACCTTCAACCTCTTCAATTCCATCCTCGCCGGTATCGCCGTATTCATCGGGGGTTTTGCCTTCGGGCATTGGGTAACGAACAGCGATCCAGCCTTCCTCCGCATCCTCGCGAAATCCGAACGCTACAAGCTGCGCTACGACGCCGCCAAACAGCAAGTCCCGCTTGTGGAGGTCATTTGATGCTGCGCCTCGATAAAGTCATCAAGCCGTGGAAAGAGAGTGCGTCTCTCAACGACCACATCAACCTCTACGGGTTCTGGAACGAGACGGCCTTCCTTACCAAAAGTGGCGATCTAGGCATGGTTTTGAGCGTTCCACGGCGTGGACTACGAAAGTCTGGACCGGTCAGAACAGGAGTACGCAGTGAAGCGGTTGGAGGCGGCACTAAAAGCGTTTGGCCCAGGCTTCCATGTTTACCAATACCTCTTCAAATCGAACCGCCCCGACATACCCTTCGCAAAATATGACGATCCGATTGTGGAAGCTGCGATTGAACAACGGCGAAAGTTCTTTGAAGCGAAGCGCGATCATCTTTATCAGATTGAAATCTTCTACTGCATTCTGCTCGAAGGCGCCAGGTCGAAGACCGGCGTGGGCGCGGCAATCGCTCGAATCTTGCGCGATCCCGCGGGCGCCGTTGGCGAACTAAAAGTGCAGTTCACCAACGACAGCATGAAGACGCTGTTGCGCACGCATATCGAGCACGATCTTCGACGGCTCGACCAGAGCGTGCAGGCATTCGCTCGACAGCTCGCTGACTTCATGCAAATCGAGATCTTGGATCGACAGGGGCAGTTCCGATTTTTCCGCCGCTTGCTCAATTACGACGATTGGCGTGTTGCCGGCAGGCCGCAGTCCACGCAGTTTCTCGACTATCAGGTGGTCAACTCCGACATCGAAGCGGAACGCGATCATCTCCGCGTCGGCGATCACATCGTCCGGGTGCTGACGATGAAAGAGGCGATCACCGAAACACGGCCCCTGGCGCTCGATGTGCTGCTGAAGATTCCGGCCAACTTCTACGTCGTTACGGAGTGGACGCCGCTCCCGGCGGATAAGGCCCGCAAAGAAGTAAACAAACGTCGCCGCCACTTCAATATGTCCAAAACAGGGTTTGTCTCCCAGATGGGCAACGATGCTACGAAGACGAACCCACGTGATGTGCTGGTGGACGAGTCCAAACAGGCCGACATTGAGAATCTTGGCGACTGCCTACGCGCCCTAGGTGACGGCCAATCGCTGGGCGATTTCTCGTTGACGATTGTGCTGTACGGTCGGTCACGAACGGAACTCGATCAGCTCGTGGCCCAGTTTACTGGCGTCTTCACCAACGCGGATGGAAATCTGTTTGCCGAAACCTACAACCAGCTCAACGCCTATTTCGCCACTGTACCCGGCAACTATGCGCTCAACCTCCGCAAGCTGTATCTGCTGAACACGAATTACGCCGATTTGTCTTTTCTCTTTACGATCCTTCCCGGCGAGAAGACAAACGCGCATCTCGGCACGGAGTATCTGGCTGTGCTCGAAACCGACAACAGCACGCCCTACTATCTCAACCTCCATACCGGCGACGTTGCCCATACCCTTATTCTCGGGATGAGCGGCAGTGGCAAGTCCTATCTCTGCGTTTTTCTGCTGCAGAACGCGCAGAAATACGAGCCGCTGACCTTCATCTTCGATATAGGCGGCAGCTTCCAATCCCTTACGACGATATTCAAGGGCTCGTATCTCAATGTGGGTCAGGAAGCGCGGGACTTCACAATCAACCCCTTCTCGTTGCCTCAGACCAAAGAGAACCTGCAGTTTCTCTTCAGCTTTTTCCGCGTGCTCATTGAGGGTAACGAGCAGCGTTACCGGATCGACTTCAAGGAGGAACGCCGCCTCTGGGATGCGATTGAACGGATTTACGTACTGGAGCCGAACCAGCGCACGATTTCGAACTTTGGCAACATCATTGGCGAGTTGAAAGAACGCCTCCACCGCTGGACCCGCGGTGGACAGTACGGTTTCCTCTTTGACAACGCCGAGGACACGCTTTCGTTCAAAAGCTTTCAGACGTTCAATTTCCACGGCTGGAACGATGCGCCGGAAGTCTTGGAGCCGCTGCTGTTTTATGTTTTGCATCGGGCATCCAATGAGATCACTGAGCCCAAGCCAAGTTCTTCCTGCTCGACGAAGCGTGGCTTTTCATCAAGAACGAGACGATCCGCAATTATGTAGTGCAGGCGCAGAAAACATGGCGCAAGCACAAAGCGGCGATGATTCTGGCGACCCAATCCATCAAAGAACTTGAGGAATCGGGGATGCTGGCGATAGTGGCCGAGAGTTGCCCCACGAAGATCTTTCTCGCCAACCCGGATATGAACCGTGACGTTTACCGGGAGGCATTTCATCTGAACGACACCGAACTGAACCTTATCGACGGCCTTGTTCCACCGGGCCAAATGCTGATTCGCAAGGCGCAAACCTCGAAGAAAGTGCATCTGAACGTCGATTCGGTCTCGCACTGGATGGCGACCAACAACGCCCGCGACAACCTCAAGAAGCAGGAATATTTCGACCGTTTCAGTATTGCGGATGGACTTCGCCATCTGGCCGAAGATCATCCGTTCCGACCCGGTGCGCTGGCTGTATCAACCTCGAACACCAACCGATAAGGAGAGCTGTTATGCGGCACCTGAAATTCGTCGTCAATTGCGCTTTGGTTGTTTCTTCCATCGGTGCTTTCGCCCAAGACTCTGCGCGCACTGTGCAATATCACTCGCAGGACATCATTCCGATCCGCGCAAAGTTGAAATATACGACCCTTATCGAACTACCCACGACTGAGAAAATCATGGAAGCCGCAACGGGCGACAAAGACTTCTGGATCGTGGATGTGGTTGGCAACTTTTGTTTTGTGCATCCGGCAAAACCAGGCATCAGCTCTAACTTGAATCTGATTACAGACAAGGGGAATATCTACAGTTTCACCCTGCAGGACATCTCAGGGTCCACCACCACTCCTGACCTCAAGGTGATCGTCGAACCCGCCGACCGCAGCGCGATCGTGGCCGCGAGCGGCCCTCCGAAGTTTGTGCCCGCTGCACAATTGGAGCAGTCGCGGCAGCAGATTGCCGCTCTGCAATCGCACGTTGAACAGGCTGTCGATGAATACAAGAGCGCCTATCCCACACGGCTCAAGTTCGACTATGTCTATAAACCGAACGAAGCGCCTTTCAATATCCAGTCGATTTATCACGACGACAGGTTTACCTACATCAAGACGAATGCGCCTGAGAAGTTCAGCGTCTATGAGATGAAAGACGGCAAGCCCAACCTCGTCACCTACGACCTCCGGGAAGGAACGTACATCATCCCGAAGATCATGGACAGCGGATATGTGGAGCTAGGCAAGAAGCGGATGGAATTTACGCGTAAGGGATCACCTTCATGACCGAAAACGCCTTTGCTTCCCACACAGAGCCCCAAGCCGAGCCAACGTTGCGCCGCAACCTGGAACTGCCCAAAGGCGTCTTGCAGAAGAACCTTAAGACGTTCGTTTATCTGGGTGCGGCGTTGCTTGTGATTGTGGCGGCGCTCTTCAGTTCGTCCGGCAAGAAGACGCCCGCACAACAGGCCAGTGCGAAAGGGCAACCGCCGCAACCAACGTTGCAGGACAACACCGACAACAATGTCCAGGAGTTGAAGAACCAGCTTCAGGCCGAACGTCAGAAAGAACAGCAGGCAACAATGGCCACTGCCGCATTTCACGCCCAAACGACATTCTCCGACACGGAGGCAGAGATCGGAGAAGCCGTTGATTTAGTCGTCCATGTCGAGCGGCAGCCGGGGCGTCGCATTCTCCGCGAAGTACTGGCGCTTCGTGGATACGACCGCGACGCGAAACGCTTCCTGATCGAGCCGGTATTCGAGGCGAAACGTGGGGAGCCCACGCCCGCTGCCCACAGAAAGATTGCTTAATTTCACTACCTATAAAAGGAGAACAAACATGCCACTGCTTGAGATCAACCAAGTCCGCCACATCTGTGCTTCTGTTCGGCTCGATGAGGTGACCGCCGCGCAGGTCGATCAGTACGCCGCCTTCATCCACGCATCCGCCGACGATGTTGTGGACAAGGCGCTCAACTATGTCTTCTCAAAGGACCGCGACTTCCAGGACTTCCTGAAGACGGCACACGCCAAGCAGGTTGCCCCCGCTTTGCGTGTGCGAAAAGGCCCGAGCAATGGTGCGACGGAGCAGCCGACAAACAAGCTTGCAGCCGGGGTCGAGTCCACGGCTTCTGTGCGCGCAGTGAAGGCATGATCATCCATCCAATTTCGTGGTGGTGCAAGAACGGTGCTTCGCACCGGAAGAATTTTGACACTCCACCCCTCAAAGGGTCGTGCGGTGAATCCGCACGGATTCGTGAACAGCAACCTGCAAGATCAATATCTTACGAGCGATACGGATTCGTGCGACTTCGCGCGAATCCGTGCGACTTCATTCGTAATGGGAGGGAACACGCATGGCGCTAGTAAATGACGATTCGATTGCAGACAGGGCGAGAAAGCTTGAGTCGTTACGGATGACCAACGTCTCTTCAAGACTCACGCGCCGCGAGACGGACCACCTCGACGAGCTGGCAAAAAAGCACCGCCTGCAGCGTGGCGAATTCATCCGGCAGCTGATTCTTGACGAGTTGGCGTGCGACTCCGGCGATCCACCCGTGAGCCCGGAGTTGGTCGAAATTATCGGCGTTCGGCTCATGCTCACGAACCTTCTGAAACCACTCACGACAGGGCAGAAGATAACACCCGAAGTCTTCGACGGGATCATAGCCGAGGTCAAAAAGCACAAACGCAGCTTGGCGATCAAGACGCGGACAGACTTGGAGAAAGACTAATGACAAGCATTCACTGGGGACGAAAAGAAACGATCATTTTCCCGCCACACAGCGCCATCTACACCTATGGCGCGGTGCTCTTTGCTGTGATCCTCACCGGACTTTTCGTCTACCTGCGGTTCACCTTCGGCAACACTCCGCTGCAGCGCTTCTACACGCCGATCTACATCCGGTCGAGCGTTGCGGGCAGCGTCTCCGGCAGCCGCAAAGACCAGTACCGCCTGGTGATGATCGGCGCTCGCGGAATCCAACCGCGACCCGCCACGGACGCGGACGTGGCAGACGGGAACACGCCGGAACCGGGAACGAAACCGCTCCCACTTGCGCTCTCCAAGTCCGCCCTGCAGGCGGGCTATGATCTGCTCTACCAGGACCCGGAACGCTTTTACATCGATGCGCCCTTGAGTGCCTACCTCAAGAGTGCGATTTACGGTGGCGACAGCCTATCCGAGATTTACCAGCTGCCACTGTTTTTCGGTTTCCTATCGTTGCTCCTCCAGCTCCCGTTTTCCATCCGAAAGGACATCAAACGCCGCAAGCAAATGAGGTACGGGCGTCGGCTAAAAGGGACGGAGCGGCTCACGCCGAAAGAATTCAACCGCAAGGTACAGGGGGAGGGACTTGGCATCAAAATCGACGGTCTAAAGGAGATGCTTCGCATCCCGGCCAAGGCCGAGGCGCAACACGTTCAGATCATCGCGGACACCGGTGGAGGCAAGACGACCATTATTATGCAGATGCTCCGGCAGATTCGAAGCCGCGGCGATTCCGCCATCGTCTACGACCCGGCGCTGGAGTACACGCGCCGCTTTTACGACCCGAAGCACGACATCATTCTCAATCCGCTCGACCGGCGATGCCCCTACTGGGGACCAGCCGAGGAGTTGCGCACAAGTTCAGAAGCGGACGCAATCGCGGTGTCGCTGTTCCAGCCTCCGCAGGACAAAAAAGGCGAGTTCTTTTTCGAGATTCCGCAGCAGATCTTTGCGTATCTGCTGCGCTATGGACCGACCCCGGAGGAGCTTATCGAATGGATGAGTAACCCAAAGGAGATCGACAATCGAGTCGCTCGCACAGAGGTGGCCAACTTCATCGACGCCTCAGCGCCCCCCCAACGGGTTGGCGTGTTGGCGTCTCTCAGCAAGGTGGCAAAGAGCCTTCGGCTGTTGCCGCACAAGGGTGCTGGCAACGGCGAGTGGACCGCAACCGAGTGGTCGGAAACACGG